>NZ_JACIEH010000008.1:2500-5735 GCF_014196745.1 Sphingomonas kyeonggiensis | reverse complement strand
CTGCGGGGCCTGGTTGCGGGAGTAGGATTTGAACCTACGACCTTCAGGTTATGAGCCTGACGAGCTACCGGGCTGCTCCATCCCGCGCCAAAGGCGTGTGGGGAGGCCCCGCAACGATATAACAAAGTGAATGGGTTCTTCCGGAGCACAAGCTTCAATGCCTGGCGGCGACCTACTCTTCCATCGCTTAAGCGATAGTACCATCGGCGCAGTCTGGTTTCACGTCCGAGTTCGGGATGGGATCGGGTGGGTCACAGACGCCATAGCCACCAAGCAATGAAGCCTGTGCTGCGGAAGTTTTTCAAACCGTGCAAAATCCAAGGCTGATGAACATCCATCCTACGCCAGCCAGGGCTGACGTTGATGGTGGGACTCATCAAGTGCGAATAGGACAATTAGGACCGGTTAGCTCCATACGTTACCGTACTTCCACATCCGGCCTATCAAGGTCGTGGTCTTCGACCGTCCTAAGAAATCTTATCTCGAGGGAGGCTTCCCGCTTAGATGCTTTCAGCGGTTATCCCGTCCATACATAGCTACCCTGCTGCGCCGTTGGCACGACGACAGGTACACCAGAGGTATGTTCAACCCGGTCCTCTCGTACTAGGGTCAACTCCTCTCAAATTTCGACGCCCACGGCAGATAGGGACCAAACTGTCTCGCGACGTTCTGAACCCAGCTCACGTACCACTTTAATTGGCGAACAGCCAAACCCTTGGGACCTGCTCCAGCCCCAGGATGTGATGAGCCGACATCGAGGTGCCAAACAACCCCGTCGATATGAGCTCTTGGGGGTTATCAGCCTGTTATCCCCGGCGTACCTTTTATCCGTTGAGCGATGGCCCTTCCACGAGGGACCACCGGATCACTATGACCGACTTTCGTCTCTGCTCGACTTGTCAGTCTCGCAGTCAGGCTGGCTTATGCCATTGCACTCTAACAGACGGTTTCCAACCGTCCTGAGCCAACCTTCGCGCGCCTCCGTTACTCTTTAGGAGGCGACCGCCCCAGTCAAACTACCCGCCACAGAGGGTCCCTGATCCAGTTTCATGGATCGAGGTTAGACATTAAAAAACAACAGGGTGGTATTTCACCTATGGCTCCACACCGGCTGGCGCCAATGCTTCAAAGCCTCCCACCTATGCTACACAGTTATTTTCCAATGCCACTCTGAAGCTGCAGTAAAGGTGCACGGGGTCTTTCCGTCTAACCGCGGGTACTCCGCATCTTCACGGAGAATTCAATTTCGCTGAGCATGTCCTGGAGACAGTGGGGAAGTCGTTACGCCATTCGTGCAGGTCGGAACTTACCCGACAAGGAATTTCGCTACCTTAGGACCGTTATAGTTACGGCCGCCGTTTACCTGGGCTTCATTTCGGAGCTTGCACCCCTCCACTTAACCTTCAGGCACCGGGCAGGCGTCAGACCCTATACGTCGTCTTGAAGCCGACTTAGCAGAGCCCTGTGTTTTTGCTAAACAGTCGCTACCCCCTGGCCTGTGCCCCCCATAAGTGCTTGCGCATATATGGGGCCTCCTTCTTCCGAAGGTACGGAGGCAATTTGCCGAGTTCCTTCAGGACACTTCTCTCAAGCGCCTTGGTATACTCTACCTGACCACCTGTGTCGGTTTCGGGTACGGTCTATACGGTGGGGCTATTTCCCGGGACAACTTCGAAGCATGCTCAATCCGATAAGAGCATACAACACACGTCATCCGTCACACACCACCAGGCCCACGAATATTAACGTGGTTCCCATCGACTACCCCCTTCGGGCTCGTCTTAGGGGCCGGCTCACCCTGCGCGGATTAGCCTTGCGCAGGAACCCTTGGTCTTTCGGCGAAAGGGCATCTCACCCTTTTTATCGCTACTCATGTCTGCATTCGCACTTCCGATACCTCCACGACCCATTACCAGATCGCTTCACAGGCTTACGGAACGCTCCGCTACCGCGTGTATTGCTACACACCCTAAGCTTCGGTGCACGTCTTGAGCCCCGTTACATCTTCGCCGCAGGAACCCTTATTTAGACCAGTGAGCTGTTACGCTTTCTTTAAAGGATGGCTGCTTCTAAGCCAACCTCCTGGTTGTTTTGGGATTCCCACATGCTTTCCCACTTAGACGTGACTTGGGGACCTTAGCTGTAGGTCAGGGCTGTTTCCCTTTTGACGACGGACCTTAGCACCCGCCGTCTGTCTCCCGGATATCACTCCTAGGTATTCGGAGTTTGGTTAGAATTGGTAGATCTCGCGACCCCCGCATCCATCCAGTGCTCTACCCCCTAGGGTGTTCGTCCGAGGCACTACCTCAATAGTTTTCGCGGAGAACCAGCTATTTCCCGGCTTGATTGGCCTTTCACCCCTAAACACAACTCATCCGGTAACTTTTCAACGTTAATCGGTTCGGACCTCCAGTGGGTGTTACCCCACCTTCATCCTGGTCATGCCTAGATCGCCGGGTTTCGGGTCTAATACACCAAACTTAGTCGCCCTATTCAGACTCGCTTTCGCTGCGCCTACACCTATCGGCTTAAGCTTGCTTGGTACATTAAGTCACAGACCCATTATGCAAGAGGTACGCTGTCACCCCATAAAGAGGCTCCAACTGCTTGTAGGCAATCCGTTTCAGGTACTGTTTCACTCCCCTCATCGGGGTGCTTTTCACCTTTCCCTCACGGTACTAGTTCGCTATCGGTCGCATACGAGTATTTAGGCTTAGAGGGTGGTCCCCCTATATTCAGACAGGATTACACGTGTCCCGCCCTACTCTAGTCTTCTAACATCACTTTCGCATACGGGGCTGTCACCCGCTATGGCCGTCCTTTCCAGAACGTTCTGCTAGTTGAATTAGAAGCACTGGCCTGGTCCGCGTTCGCTCGCCACTACTAACGGAATCTCGGTTGATGTCTTTTCCTCCGGTTACTGAGATGTTTCAGTTCGCCGGGTTCGCTTCACGAAGCCTATTTTATTCAGCTAAGTGATACCTTTTTCCAATTACCCTGCCAGTCATTGCTGACGAGCAAGATAATCGGATTAGGTGGGTTTCCCCATTCGGAAATCGTGGGATCAAAGCTTGCTCACAGCTCCCCCACGCTTATCGCAGCGTGCCACGTCCTTCATCGCCTGTATGCGCCAAGGCATCCACGAATTGCCCTTACCTCACACTTGAGAGTCCACACCACCAACGACAACACTGGATCAGTCCGAAGACTGACACGAAACTCGGCAGAGCAGTGC
>NZ_JACIEH010000007.1 GCF_014196745.1 Sphingomonas kyeonggiensis | reverse complement strand
CCAAAAGCGCAGCGCGCAGTTTTCCAGAACTTGTCATGTACCCCCGCGTGGATTTCTCGGGCACCACTCAACTGGTCGAGAGATTGCCTCCCGCATCGCAGCGGCGCGGCGCGTGCCTCAGCTATGAGTGTATTGGTTTGATGGGCGGCCGGCTTGCTTCAGACGTCAGCCCGCCCAAGCACCCCTCAGGGCGCGCCCGTGACCTTGACGTTGGTTCGGTTGCCCGCCTTGTCATAGACGTAGTTCGAGACGACGTTGTTGTTCACGCTGCCGTTGTTCTCGACCTTCACCAGCCTGCCCAGCTCGTCATAGCTGTAGTTGACGGTTTCATTCATTGGCGGTGAGGACGCCGTAGCCGACAAGGTCGTGACACCAAGCACGATGAAGAAAATTGGCGGAGCCAACTGCTTCAAATAACGCACACTACCCCCTTCGATCCAAGCATCGACATGCGGCACAAGTCGTACCGAACGCATTGCCCCTTGGAGAGGGTTATCCCGTCGGACCATATTGGTCCACATCCGTAACGGATATAATCTCGATGAAAGATCCGTTTCGGCGCATTTCGTCGCACACGTCAATATCCCGAGGCTCAAAAAATGACCGTTCTCGTGGCTTCTCATGGCGCGTCCACGGCTTAGTAGAACATCGGCTTCCTGAGCCATTCGGCGATGACGGGCTCGCGTCAGACCCTCATTGGCCTAACCTGAATGATCGTCGGATTTTAAAAAGCTCCAAAAACACCGTGAACATCCGGGGACAGAGTTCTTGACAGCTTCCGTAGGCTCGGGGGCATTGGTCTGCTTTCCGCCTCTAATGCCTGGAAGCTGCAGTCTACAACCGGCCCAAATTCGGCGGTTCGTGCAGGTCGGCCCTTAATGCTAGCTTGTGGGCGTTAGCGGCAGCACAGCTGCCAGCCGAATGAAGGGCCGGTTCCCACAAGGCGACCTAGCTCAGAAGGCGCGGGCATCGAAAGCGAACTCTGCAGGCGTATAATCGCTGCAAGGGGGCTCGATCCGAAGGGAATGATCGATGCCATTGCCTCATAGCGGAACCAGACCGGTGCGATGCGCAATCTATGCACGAAAGAGCGTTAAACGCGGGCTGGATCAGGACATTAACAGTCTGGAAGTTCAACGGGATATTTGCGCGGCGTATATACGTTCGCAGCGCCATCGCGGATGGCGGGAATCTCCCGAAATCTACGAAGATGAAGGCTATAGCGGCGGCAACCTGAACCGCCCGAACCTGACCCGGCTCCTCTGCGCCGTCGAGCAAGGTTTGGTCGATGTAATAGTCATCTACAAGCTGGATCGTCTGACGCGCTCGCTGTCGGACTTCATCCGATTGATAGACCTGCTCGACCAATATGAAGTGACGTTCGTTAGCGTGACGCAGTCGTTTGATACCCAGGATAGCCTTGGTCGGCTGGTCCTGAACATCCTGCTGACCTTTGCCCAGTTTGAGCGTGAGATGATTTCGGACCGCATCCGCGACAGGGCACACGCGCTGCGGCGTGCGGGGCGCTGGATTGGTGGAGCTGCGCCATATGGATATGATCTCGTTGATCGCCATCTGGTCGTGAACGAAGTTGAAGCAGTGACGGTGCGCGAGATCCATCGGCTCTATCTGGAGCTTGGCACGTCCAACAAGGTTACTGTCCATATGCGGGCTCAAGGCTTGCGATCGAAGGCAGCCTACCGATCTGACGCGGCGCAAGCTGCTTAACACTAGCATTCCCATGGATTGGGTGCAGCAGCGCGCGCTGCTGGGGTTTCCGCCCCAGGTCGATCCGGGGCGCGAGGAGCGCTATTGAGCGCTTGTTGATTTTGCCGGTTGCAATGTAGGAACGTTAAGTGAACATGCATCGACTCCCAACGGGAGAGTCGAGATGAGTTTCTTAAGCGAAGGCCAGCTGATGGGGCTGGCATATGTGATCAGCAGCTTGGCCGCACTGGTCTGGGCGTTCCGGCGTAAGGCAGCACTGCGCAGCCGGGATTCCGATCGAGTCGATATCGATGCGGTCGAATCCTGATCTCGTATCCTCGATCGTCACACGTTGACCGAGCATATTTTTAGCTGACCGATCCAGGTCGAGCGCCCATGTGCCGCCATCGTCCATCTGGAGCAGGTATCCGCGAGGAGCCTCCAGGAGCAGGCCGGTCAGGCGATGGCGGCTTTCCGTCGTCCCGCCCTGGAGGTCAGTGGACCCTACCCGGAGGGGAATCCATTTCGAGGGCGTGAATGCAATCGAGGATGCGCATGAAGGTCCGGTGACCCTCCATCTCTCCCTGAGCCAGCAATTCGTCCGCGCGCTGTCCCACAGCGAATCTCGCTCGTTCGCCATGGCGGCGCAGGAGCAGATCGGCGCAGGCCCAGAGTTCTCGTTCGTTGATCACCTTGCTGCGCCGCAGATCTGGGCGAGGCGTCCCCCTTTGTCCCATTTCGGCTTGTAGATCGCCGCGCCATTGGCGAGTTGCCAGCAGGACAGATCGCCCCTGGCGCCTTGCACTAGGGCAAGCGTTCTTCCGTAACGGTCCGATCCGATCCGATCGATGATGATCGGGTCGGCAAGCGCCTCGCGCAGGCTGCGGGTCGATGCGATCGGATCGCCCGGTGCGCAAGCGCGTCCTGCCTGGTAGTGGCCCAGCAGTTCTGGTGCGTCGATGCCGAGCAGGCGGACGCGCTCGGTTCCACAGCGCAGCGTATCGCCATCGACCACCCGGCAGGTTCCTCCTCGGGCGGCGGTAGCACTCGCATTGAGAAGGGACGGGGCCACGCCGACCAGGATACCTGCAATAGCAGCGGTGCTCAGGATCGCGAGAGTGGACCGGTTGTGGATCATCGACTTTTTCTGCCGGCTGGGGCTGAAAATCGCAACAGCACTGGTTCATGCCCGAGGTCCGGAACGGATCGTTCGCCGATAATTCCAGCAGTAGTCGTGTCGGTATTGCCATTGCCGTGTCTTCTCTTCCTTGCGAACTGAATCGGCGAGCGGCAACAAGGCCCAGGCGAATAATGGGAGCACGTGGCGCCGCATGGACGCGATCGATCGCCTGACCGGGCGGCAGAAAGATTGTCTGCGTCTCGTGGCGGATGGCTATACGTCGAAGGAGATTGGGCGTCGTCTTGGGATCAGCCCCTCGACGGTCGACAATCATATCGACCGTGCAAACGAGATATTGGGGCTCGACAATCGCAACGAAGCCGCCCGTCTGTTGCGGGCTCATGAGGCTGGTAAGCCGCTTCCTAGTAAGCCGGTGGAACTTGCCGAGCGGCCGGAAACAGATCCAGTTCAGGGCACCGGCCTGAACCACCCGACATGGTGGCAGAGGTTGGTGCCACCACTGGGAGGGAGTCGCAACGAACTCAACTGGGAAGCCAAGAGCTATGCAATCCTTCGCGTCGCGTTGCTCTGTCTCGTCGTGCTCATTCTGATGACGCTCGGCGTATCCACGCTTCTCTGGGCGGTGCGTTAGCCCTTTCGATCAACTGCCATGTATCAACAACGCGGGAAGCCACGCTTCCTGCGGGGGGAATAGTCATGCTTAGAATCCCGTCCGCCATGCTGCCCGTCGTCACGGCGGAAACCCGCAACATCCTGGCCGCTACCGACCAGGCGCTGCTCGCGCATTGCAATCTTTTCGCGGCTGTCCTCGAGGGCGCCAGGAGTTCCGATGTGCCGCTCCACGTCAGCCAGGGCATCTATGCTCGTATCATCGCGCATGGCAGCAAGCTCATCGAGGGACGCGAGGACATGCGCCAGATCGTTGCCCGGATGCTCGCCGTGAAGGAACAGAGCGATCAGCGCGAAGTCGCGTTGGGGTGCCCCGCGGGAGCGCCTAGCAAGGTGGATGGCACCGACGGGATCGAGTTCTTCACCGGCGCCACGCTCAGCAGCGACATCCAGGCCGCCTGAACGCGTTGTCTTGACCGGGGGAGGGCCGACATGCTCGGGAATTGGAACGATGATCGCGCTCTCCTTCTGGGCCCTGACGCTGCTGTGCTGCGCTATTGCCGCGAGATATGGCGGCCGGCACGGCATCCGCATCGCTATCGTCTATCTCCTCGGATGCCTCGCCACCGTGCCGGCCGCCTTTCTCGACCGGGACTGGCATCACACAGCGCTGGCTACCTTTGCGGTGGATGCTGTGGTCCTGATGGCGCTCTGGTGGGTGGCACTCAAGGCCGATCGCTGGTTTCCCTTATGGGTCGCTGGCTTTCATGTCGTGACCGTGACATCGCATATCGCGAGCCTGTTCGTGCCGGGCTATATGTTCGAATTCTATTTTGTTCTGCAGGGCTTCTGGTCGGTCCCCATGCTCCTCGTCATGGCAGGTGGAGCGTTGCTAGATCGACGGGCGGGGGTGGTCGATGAACCCGCCGCTGGAGACCATGCGCGTGGATGGGGTTTCCCAGCCGGTACGCGAACTGACGAGCGTCGCTAGACATCTTCGAGCGCTTGCCGAGACGTGCGAGAATTTTGCGGCGGAGAGCAGAGTTTCGCGTCCGGTGCTGGCAGCGGTGATTGCGGAGAGCCAGATCTCCAACCGGGTCCGGACCTATCTGAGCGGGCGCCGCAAGCGCGACGAGATCCTCGGCGGTGGTTGGTTCGAAGATCCGGCTTGGGACATCTTGCTCGATCTCCTAGCATCCCAGCATGAGGGCCGATCGGTCGGGATATCGAGCGCCTGCATTGCGGCTGCGGTTCCTCCAACCACTGCGTTGCGCTGGATAACCAGCTTGGAGGATGCGAGAGCAGTCGTCCGGGTTCGCGATGTGCGCGATAGACGTCGGAGTTTCCTGGTTCTGGCACCCGAGGTGGCGGAGCGGCTGGAGGCCTGGGTCTTCCGCTATCTTCCGCCAGCGCCTAGTGAAGGTGTTGAGCAGGGATAAAGCAGGGATAAAAGTGCCTCATCCGTAAAATCAGACTGCCCCAGAGCGTTCGTTCGCCCGATTGGTCGGTGATCCCGAAAGCCGCTGGCGTTTGGCCCCTTCATAGTGACGGCTATTGGATGGGAAGCTGCACCAGTCAGTCATCGTCCTGCGCATATAGAACATAGAGGGGATACGCGGACCCGGAGGACTTGAATGATCCGAGCCGGTAAGGGGATGGCGACAAGCCGGCCTTAATCAGCGCGGGGCAGCGCATCGAGTTGTGCCCGGTAATTCGCGATCAGCGCAGGGTCGGCGTCGTTCTGGTGCTGGGCGATGAAGGCGGTCAATACCGCGCGATATTCCGCGATGAAGGCAGCATTGCCTAGGCTGGCTGCAAATTGGGCAGCCGCCTTATCGACCGGCTTGCGATCCTGGTCGATCAGATATTGCCTCCCATAGGGAGAGAGGTCGCGCATGATGACGAAGTTCCGCGGGAAGCTCTGGGGATATCGCCGCCCTTCACAGTGCCGAGTGTCATGTCCAGGGAACCGGTGAGAAGGTCTTCGAAATCGTGTTTCACCCATTGCGCGAAGGTGACTAGAATCCTCGGAGGCGCTGCCCTCTATTTCGGGCTTGGATCGGCTGCGAACGGATTCTGCTGGGATGGTTGCCGCGTAAACCATAATCTCTACAAATAAGATCATTGTGGCGCATTCTTCACCTTGGTCATCCGCGAAGCAGGCGGCTGGGGCAGAGACCGCACGGGCTGGCGTTCCGGCGGCGATGCGGCAGGTCCGTCACGCTCGGAATCGAGCAGCTCGAGCACCTTCCCGAGATCGCTCCGCAACGCGCCGATGCTGGTTCCGATCGATTCGAGGAGCAGCATCCCGCTTTCGAACCGTGCCGCGAGCAGGCGGACATTCGCATCGGTCGTCGTAACCGACCCGTGGACGCATCCACGAGCGACCGGATCAGCGCGGTCTGCTCGGCATTCCAGGCGGCCGCCAATGCGGGATCGGCACGCCATACCTGGGCGCGGGCAACAAAGTGCCCATCCGCCGTGATGCGCCGGTCCGGCGATAATGGCGCGGTCATGGAACAACATCCCATCCCGTGACGTACCGGGGACGGTCAGGCCCGCCTACGGCAGATGTGGGCCGGATTGGCCTCTCTAGGTCCTCGATGCACCCGAGGGAGGCCGGCGGAGTGTCTAAAACGTCAGCGAGAGGGTGGAGCCGGGGATGGATATCAGGGGCCCCGGCTCCGGGGCTTGTCAGTTGGTAGTGGTCGCGGCCGTCGGGGTCGGTGCCGGCTTATCCATCATATTTTGACGGATGAAGACAGCCTGATTGATCTTCTCGAAGGCGGAGGTGTAGGTGACCGGATCGTAGATCGGCTCCTCGTCCTGCAGGCCGGAGCTGTAGATCGTGCCCTTCATCTTCGCCATCACAAAGGACAGGCGAACATTCGTGATTCCGGGACCACGCTGCTCGACATAGGCCGAGACGATCGGCGATTTCTTGGACTTCCCGAACCCCGTCAGCAGGTTGTACGTCAGCTTGGACTTAGTCGACGAAATGCCGGTAATCAGACCGGTGTCCTTGTCCGCAGACTGGATCCGATAACCTGCATCCTGCAGCACGCTCATGACGGCTCCGAAAACGATGTCCTTCGATGCTTCCACGTCACGCGACTGCAGAGCCTGGAGCTCCAGCGCGGTCGGTGCATCCTTCTTGTGCTTCTGGGCATAGGCCGGCACGGACACGATCAGCATTGCGGCCCCCGCCGCGATAATCGCCTTCTTCATGATATCCCCCTTGATGTGCAATTTAGAATGAGCTGCTGCGGCTCTTGAAGTCGCTGACGACGTGGTGGTCATCGAATTTGATGATGAGCGTCATTGTGCGCGAGGATTGTGTCGACTTCGATTTGCTTGATCCGAACCCCAGGCCTCCGCCGGCTCCTACGCCACCACCACCGCCGCCACCAAAGATGCCGATCGAGAAGCCCGAGGACTTATCGTAGGACACCGTAGCGTGCCGGTCGTAGACCCACATCTCGCTCCCGCTACCGTCCATGGTGGTGATGTTAGGTGCACCGAACGCCTCGAGAACCTCAGCTTGGCTGGTAGTGCCGACCTTAAGCGTCATCTGCACCATGCCGTGCGTCAAAGTGTTCGCGCTGTCCTTGTCGGCCTTTTGCGCGAAAGCCGGGGGCGCCGCGGCGACAGCGATGGCAAGTACTATTGAGCCAATACGAATCACGACAATTCCCCCGAAATGTTCCTGTCATTGTTATCATAAGATTTCTGTGCCTCAAGTCTGCCAATCACAGCTTGGGTTACTGGTGCAGTATCGTGGAAGCGTTTTTCCCAAGACCCATCAACTAGGACGCAACAGCACCTCAGCCCCGTCGTCTGCGTTAGGCTACCGCTTGAGCGCTACGCGCCAGCACGCGCCCAGAGCAAATTACTGACCTTGCCTCAGGAATAGCGCGCCCGTTGTTGCAGTTCGGCATCCTCTGCGAATGGCGGCTTCCGAGCATCGTCGCAAACTCTCCGAACGTCAGCGGTGGGGCGGACGCTGCCGATCGCGGCCGCGACCAGCTAGTTCGGCGCGTTCCCTTAACGGCCAATTACGGCCGTGGAGACAAACCGTGGGACATTCACATTATGATCCTGCCGTGCAGTGCCGGCCTGCGTGGAACGCGGGTAAGACTGTCGGGGCCAAGCGACCGCTGACACAGAAGCGAATCTGGGCCGTTCGCTTCTTCCTGGATCGAGAGGGCCGCGTTCGTGACAGGGCGCTGTTTGACCTAGCGATCGACAGCAAGCTGCGCGGTTGCG
>NZ_JACIEH010000006.1 GCF_014196745.1 Sphingomonas kyeonggiensis | reverse complement strand
CGATTGGTCCACATTCAAAACGGATGGGTTCTTTCGGAAGAGAACCGTTTGGAGGTTCCTCATGGTGCGTCGGTCGCTTGGTAGAACATCGGGTTCTTGAGCCATTCGACGATGGCGGACTCCCGCCAGCCGGCGCACCGGGTGCTGATCTGGATGTTCCTGGGGAAGGTGCCGCTCTGCATCTTGCGGTACATGGTCGAGCGGCTGAGGCCGGTGCGCTCGAGAACGGCCTTGATCCGGAGGATGCGGTCGGGGGTGTCGGTCTGCATTGGTATCACCTTGCACTTGGTGCCGTTGAGTGGTGCGCCCCGGGGGGTAAGTTGGGCAGGAATCCAGGCAGGTGAAAAGGGTCTCTTGGGTGTCAGAGGGTGCCTTTGCGGCCACAGCGTGCACAAACGTAGGATAGCGTAGGTCACTGGAATCAGGGTGCTTGTGTCAGGGCGTCTCACGCTGCGCGTTACCGCGCTCTACGCCGCTTGCGCGGCCCCGAGTCGCCGCGCGTCTCGGCCCATTCGGGTTGCGATCGCTGACGTTGATACGGCGGTGCCGTTCAGCGGGAACGCGGTGTCTGATGGGCGTTCTCTGGCGGACTGCTGCGCAGCTGCCAGGGTCCGCTGCACCTTTTGTTCTCCGCGTGTCACACTCGATCCGGTCGGAGGGCACGGCGGCGGCTGACCCACGGTTGCGCGCGCACGCCGCCGCGACGGCCGACCGGATTCGAGAGTGCTGCTTTGATGGGCGCCTTCGGCGCTTGGCGCTACGCGCTGATTGCTGCGGACGCCGCGCGGGCGCGGCGGCGTTTTGCCTCCGGCACTCGAACTGGCGGGGGTGGGCGTCGCTACCCTCTAGTCCCGCCGCGGCGGGCCGCAACCCGCTGCGCGGGTCCTCCTCTTCGTTTCGGCCCTGCGGGTGCTGCCCGCCTCTATCGGCGAGACTGCCGGTCCGCTCCTGCCGCCCACCCCCGCCATTCCGGCGCCGGTTGCGGTGGTTTGAGAAGGAGTAGGACAGATGGAACTTAAGCACATCGATACCGCCAAGCTCTGCATCTCCGCCGCCAACATGCGGGCCAAGGGCAAGGCCGACCTGTCGCACATCCTGCCGTCGATCCGGGCGCGGGGCGTGCTGGTGCCGCTGATCGTGCGGCCAGCGGACGAGGACCGGTTCGAGATCGTGGCGGGCAAGCGGCGCTACCATGCGGCGCTGGTCGTGGCGGAGGAGAGCGGCGAGGCCGAGCCCCTGCCGTGCGCGATCATGGCGCCGGGCGACGATGCGGCGGCGCTGGAAGCCTCTCTGATCGAGAATGTTGCGCGGCTCGACCCCGACGAGGTGACCCTGTGGGAGAGCTTTACGCGGCTGGTCCGTGAGGGGCGGTCGCCGGAGGATATCGCGCTCGCCTTCGGGCTCACCGAGTTGCAGGTGAAGCGGACCTTGGCGCTGGGCAATCTGCTGCCCCGCATCCGGGGGCTGTACCGCAAGGGCGACATCGACGCGGCGACGGTGCGGCACCTGACGCTTGCCTCCAAGGCCCGGCAGCGCGACTGGCTGGGGCTGTTCGACGACCCTGACACGCATTGCCCGACCGGGCACCAGCTCAAGGCATGGTTGTTCGGCGGGGCTTCGGTGTCGGTACGCGCGGCGCTGTTCGATCTGGCCGACTATCCCGGCGAGCTGGTGTCGGACTTGTTCGGCGAGGAGCGCTTCTTCGCCGACACGACCAGCTTCTGGGCGGCGCAGACCCCCGCCATCGAGGCCAAGGCCGAGGGCTATCGTGAGGCCGGGTGGTCCGAGGTGGTGATCCTCCCGTCCGGCGAGGCCTTCCACAGCTGGAAGCATGAGCGCTGCCCCAAGCGCAAGGGCGGCAAGGTCTTCCTCGCGGTCAGTGCGCGCGGCGAGGTGACCGTCCATGATCGGAATCACCCTGTTGTGGGGTGGCACCTTCTTGATCGTCCACATCGCCGTCGCCCATGCTGGCCCATTGTTTTTCGTCGGCCTGCGCTTCATGACTGCGGGCAGTCTAAGCTTGCTGGTCTTTCGCAAGGCGCTGCGTGGGCTGACCCGCACGGAGCTGGCGGCTGGCAGTGCCATCGGCATGACCATTTTCCTGGGATACGCCCTCCAAACTTACGGTCTGCAGACGGTAAACAGCAGCACATCGGCATTTCTGACCGCGCTCTACGTCCCGATGGTTCCCCTGCTGCAATGGGCGCTCATGCGGCGACCACCGAGAGCCATGACGTGGATCGGCATAGTATTGGCGTTTATCGGCCTGGTGCTACTCGCCGGCCCCGAGGCTTTGCATTTCGGCCTTGGCATAGGCGAAATCGCCACCCTGTTGAGCGCTGCGGCCATCGCTTGCGAGATCATCTTGATCGGGCGCTTCGCCTCGCAGGTGGATAGCAGCCGGGTCACAGTCGTTCAGTTGCTGGTTGCTGGCGCATTGTCGTTCGCCGCGATGCCACTCGCCGGTGAGGCAATTCCACCCTTCTCTTGGATCTGGCTCACGGCCGCAATCAGCCTCGGGGTCGCGAGCGCGCTGATCCAGCTGACGATGAACTGGGCGCAGAAGTCAGTCTCGCCCGCCCGCGCCACGATCATCTACGCGGGCGAGCCAGTATGGGCGGGCCTGATTGGGCGGGTAGCCGGCGATCGGCTTCCTGCGTTGGCTGTGCTCGGGGCGGCATTCATAGTTGCAGGCGTCGTGACCAGTGAGCTGAAGCCACGCCGGCGCCACGCGGATCGACTCGAAAGTGAATAGCTCATGCGCTATGGCGATCACTGCATCCGTCCCGTGACCGCTTTCCACCCAATCTCGGACGCTCGCCTCAAAAGCTGCCGTCTATGGGTTCGGGCCCGGATCACGCGCCCCACCTCCCGGGATCTGGGTCCGGCACGAAATCGTCATTGGCGCCGCTTAGCTGTCGACGTGGCGGCAGGGTTGCCCTGCAGGCGCTCGTCGCCAGCGCTGGTGACATCGGTACAGCGGATGCTATCGCCCTCACATGAGGGAACGGCACCAGACGGCTCTGCGCATGCGCGAGGAGGGCGCAACATTCCAGGCGATCGGCGACGCGCTGCACGTTAGCGCCAGCCGGGCGAACGTCATCTATCAACGGGCGTTGGAGATCCAGGCGGAAGAGGCAGCCGGGATGGGCTTGGCGGCGATCCGGATCCTGCGCAACTATCGAGGCGACCTGCACGAGCTCGCCTCCTTTGCTGAGCGAGATCCGCATGGTGCGTGCACGCTGCTGATCCAGGAGCCCAATTGCCTCCGCCGGCACGCGTATCAGATCATCGCCTGGCTCACGGCCGGCAACCGCGAGAAGCCCTGATCAGGCGCGTGCGCGAGATCGCTGCCACCGCGAGGTGAAGTTGCGAGCAGGGCCACCGCTTACCATATTTCCGCGTCGCAGAGCCTAATCTCTTCCACGATTAAGCTTGGTTGCAGCTCCGGTGGCGCATGAGCGGCGCCGGTTCGAGCGAGCGCTGCCCCGCCCAACTTGATGCAAATCAACCTGCTGCGGCGAAAAAATTAGATAATGCAGTAATTTACTGGAAGTAAATTTTAACCTAAGTTAATGTACATTGAGTTCTTTTGCTTTCCCGATGTTGCCGAAGCGTTTTCTGACACTTCTCCGCTCAGAACTGGACAAGCCATGGACGAACGCGACGCGCCCAACGAGTGGTTGACGGCGAGAGAACTTCAAGTTTTACAATCTGTCGCGCTTGGTCTTTCCGCAAAGGAGATCGCCAAGAAGCTCCTGATTGCTCCGCGGACGGTGGAGCGCCATATCGACCATATACGTCTCAAGACTCGAACGCGGAACCGATCGCATATGGTCGCATTTGCGCTGACCAACGGTGTGATTGGTACATGACCGGATCAGCCTGGCCTACCGCCGGCAGGGGGCGGAGTCAGGTTAACGGTTCAATGGCCGGCTATCTCGCCACGAGCAGACGGAGCCGCAAAGCCATCGCTCTAGTGTCCTCCACGGTGCGCCCTAATGTGTCGGCTATGGTCTCAACTTCCAGCCCGTTTGCAATCCCACTTCTCAGGTCGTTGATTGCGGTTTGGGTCCAGCGCTGGTGCTTGCTGGTCACAGGGGTATTCCCGCGAGCGCGCCGTTTGCAGGCATGCGAGTAGCGAGTTCCCATTTGCATCGGTCTCCGAACCCGGACGATGTCAACATATCGGCGAGCCCGGGGAGCACTTCGATCGAGCATGGGAGCGCTGGCGCGTAGATGAAGCGCCAACACCAGCGGCATTCGCTCGATCCTTGGTTGGAGGGCGGTGTGTTCCAGGGCAGGGGCAATTCGTTGCCTGCCAGCGCGTCGCGGTCGTCTAGAAACATCGGCTTTTCATCCTACTTGCTGTCTCGGGCGGTTCGAAGGGCCGACGCATCAGCTTCAGGATCGCTTAAACTATGTCATGCGCGCGAGGATGGATCGCAAGGGCGCAGTTAAACTATTTGCCGATTTCAAATGTCGGACTGTTATAGGTGAAATGCCGTTAGCATATACCTTGCATCGTGCCGTGATTTCATAGCTTGAACACGACTGCTTATTATCCATGATTCCGCTCTGACGCGGAGATTTTCATGCCTTTTATTTCTAGTAATGATTCCGCTCGGTCGACCCAACGCGTCAGCCTCGCGCGCCAAAAGCCTGCCGAACACCAGCGTTCGTCGCACAGGCGGAGCGCGTCCGCTTCTCGTGCTGTTAGGGCGATGACCCTGCACAACCGGTCTCACTGGGACCGCGATCAATGGCTGGGCACATTTGGACTGTAACGGCGGAGGACGGGTGGATTGGCGACAGGCTGCTTGGGGGGGGGCGGAAGCCGCCCGGCGGCTTCTAAATCAACCCGGCGATGCCTGAACGGCGGAGAAGGGGTGATTCTTCCTGGCCGCTATCGGCAAGCGGTCCGGCGGAAGCGGTCGTTTAGCGGAGTTCCGGGATCCGGCGGCAATGGCGTCGGAAATCCTGCGGAAGCCGCAGGAGGCGAGAATTGCCCGAGATTGCGTTCAGCCTCGGAGGCCGTGGCCCCGCGAACACCGAGCATGTTGAGGAGACTGTCCAATCACCAGCCATCATAGCTCACTTCGCCGAGCGATCCGGCGCTGGCGCGCGTCATTCCACAGCGTCCAGACACACACGCTGACAAGCAGTGCGATTACTGCGGCCAGAATGCAGGTAATGAAAAGGTACAGTTCGATGGGTAATTCCAGCGCCTGGAGTTCTTGCACTCGGTCTGGCAAGGGCGATTCAGATCACCCGATACCGGCACCGGCCTCTCGAAGAAGGTGGCGGTTTCCCACCATCCTCCCTGTGAGATGCCTAGCTTTATCGGCAGCGAACGCCGTCCCGCTCGATCGCTCGACCTGCAAACGCACCGCCGGCAGCGCCGACCAATGTTCCCAGGACCTGACTGTCGCCGCGCACGAGGGTATTGCCGAGCAGTCCGCCGGCGGCGGCGCCGATGATCAGCCCCGTCGTGCCATCCGAGCGACGGCAATAATAGCGCCCGTTCTGGCCGCGATAGATGCGGTCGTTCGCGGCAAGCGTCCGGGTACGATAGTAGTTGCCGCTGCGATAGTAGCGCCCAGCGTCATAGCGGTTCATTCCGGGTTCGCGGCGATCCCAGTCATAATTGGCGTATCTGCGCCAGCCGCGATTGGCCTGTCGCGCGTTGCGATTGGCTTCCGCGAGGTTGCGTGCATACGCACGCTGGGCCTTGCGACCCTCGCGTGAATTGTCGGCATCGCGGTCCCCATGATATTCCTGATCGGCCGCGCGGAGGTCCCCGCGCTGTTCGTTTCGAGGTTGATTGGGCTGTGCCAGCGCGGGCCAGGAGGGAGTCGCGACGACCAATATGGCGACCGCAAGATATATGTTCTTCATGATCTATGTTCCTAACTACGGATGTTGTCATGTACAGAACGGCTCGGCCTGCGCAAAAGTCCAAAATAAAATCAAATATAATTTGTAGATCTTATTTTATGATCGCCAATAATTATTATTGGCTCTATTCGAGAATGTTAGGATACATCCTTCAGTGCTCGCCGAATGCGCGCTTCGCGTCACCGGGACCGAATCGCCCTTAGACCAATAACTCCGCCGTAGTTCCCGCTGGAGGCGGTGGCCATGCTTAGACAGCAGCGACGGGCTCTGTGCCCCCAGGACTGCCCTCGCCATGCTCCAATAATACCGCCGTTCCGGGTGTCGCGTCGAAGATCGTGATATGCGCCTCGAGTTGTTTGGCGAGTGCCTGGACGATGTTGGTGCCCAAGCCCGCCTTAGACGCCCCGGACTGCTGCTTCGGCATGCCGACGCCATCGTCCACCACCGACAGGCTCCAGACGGGCCCCTGGCTACCATAGTTCACCATGATCTTGCCCCGCCGCCCTTCGGGGAAGGCATGCTTTAACGCATTGATGACGAGTTCGGTGACAATCAGACCGACGCTGACCGACACCTCGGCATTCACGCTGCTCTCGTCGCTGGTGACGTTGAGGCTGATCTGACCGGGATCGTGGATCATCGATGCGCCAATGCTTTCGCACAGCTGGGTCAAGTATGGCCCGAGCCTGACGCGGTCGATCGAGGACACGGCGAGCTGCCTCTGGATGGCGGCCACCGACATCACGCGGTGATGGGCCTCGTGCAGATGTGCGCGCGCCTCCTCGGACTGCACCCGCTTAGCGCTCTGCATCAACACGCTGGCTATGATCTGAAGGCTGTTGGCGACGCGATGCTGGAGCTCCTGAAGGAGCATCCCCTTGTCGCGGATCAGATCCTCGGTCATCTTTTCCGCGATCCGAGCGTCGGTTACGTCGGCAATGGCGAGCAAAAGCCTGACCGGTTCGCCCCTGCCATAATTGAGCTTGTGGGCATTCAGAACCAGGCAGCGCGACGCGCGTCCCTCGCGCTTCAGGTCGAACTCATAGTTCTTGACTTCGGCCAAGCCCGACGCAGTCGCCTTCAGCAGCGATTGGAGCTGTGCGACAGCCCATTCGCCGGCACCCAGCTTGGCGAACTCACGGCCTGCGATGGTGTCGGCATCGATGCCGAAGGCGTCGCAAAAGGCTTCGCTGGCCCCGACCACAACGCGATTCTCGTCGAGGAGCAACACCGGCGCATGCGACGATGCGACTACGGCCATGGCAAGATTGAGGCTCAGCTCGGGAGCTTCGGATGCTGTGTCGGGCACGTGGAGTCCTTTCGGCCCCCAGGTTTCTCCGGAATGAAGTCCTATGTAGAGCACACGGCCGCACGCATGAGTGATGGCGGACTCGGCCTTGCTGGCATCATAGCACATGCCCAGGGCAAACCTTGCTATTATTCGGACGGTCGCCGACAGCGTAGATTATAGCTAGGAAAACGGGCGGCCATCACGGCGGCAAAATTCACATCGTAGGCACCACAGCGACGATCGCTTTAGGGATCGGCGACAATTCAGCCGAACGGCGTTTAGTGGGGCGCCGCCTGTCGTTCGAGGATACCTCTCGCCAACGGCAGCTATCGCGTGGTGGCAGCCCAAAACCGGACTTTCCGTAACCGGCGCACATCCGGCCATTCGTGGTGATCGGCCCAACGACGGCAAATGCGCCGATTGCGGACTGGCTGCTTTCGGGCGACTCAAGACAAGAATCGGCCGTTCGTTACACTGTTTTGGAAGCCGCGAAGACCCATCTTTGTCATTCACGCTGCCCTTGCCCCCTCTCGAAGGCAGTCGCTCAGGTCAGGCCAAGAGTTCGTCGATCCAATCGACCGCGGCGTCGATGGCAGCCGTGTTGCCGCTTGGCGTGACATCGGCGTGCGCACCCGCGCCGTGGTGTTCGAGATACTGGCGCGAGCTGTCGAAAAGTTGCGTCGTCGTCATGACCGCCAATCGCGTTTTCGAGGTGCGATCCATTCGGCGGCCGCTGCTGCCGCCCGCTGTGTGAAAGGTCCAGCCCTGGATCGGCCAGCTTGGATCGAGGTCGATGGCGACCCCGAGTAACGCTCGGGGAATGCAATGATCGAGCTTGTACTGGTCGCTGTGCGCCTTGAGCTCGAGGCCGACAAGGACGTGTCCGTCAAACGGCCCTCCTCCCTTCTGCCTCAGTTCCCATCCCTGCGCCGCCGGCAGGACCGACAAGTCGATTTCGTGCGTGGCACCGCTGAGGCCGAGATGGTTCAAACCGAGATGGAGTTCGACAATATTTGCATCTCTCACGAACAAGAAGTGGCAAGCGCCGGACCCGCTCGGATCGACGCCCGGCATGTTCGCGGGTGCCCCGTTCACGCGGAAGTTGGCCTCCATCTGGTTGTTCTGATTCAGCGGATAGACTTTGACGCCGCGTCGCTTCAGCCGCGCCGCGATCTCGAGCATGATCCAGACCTCATAGGCCTTGCCCTTGGAGGCGCCGATGCTGGGCGCCGCAATACCCAGCGCCGTCGCGGCGGCCTGCAGCTTCCCGAGAAGATTCACGATCGGCACGATCAGGCGTCCGTGCCGCGGATCGCACCGCCGAGATTCTCGACCGCATCCCTCCATGCCTCGAGTGTCTCCTCGATCGCACGCCGGCGCTCGCCGGACAGCAAGTCTTCACGGGCACGTCTCTCGCGCCCATCGGCATCTGCCGGATCTATCACGACCACGGACATGGCAGCGCCCGTCCGGAACTCGGCAATGGCATTGCCGAGTTCCGCGACCAGCTCGCCGTTGCGATCCATCAATTCGAGTTCGAGCTTCAGCTCTCGTGCGACCACGAAATCCAGCAGGCCGAGTTGGCGAAGCGCGCGGTCCTCGGGCGCCTCTTCTTCGACGGGCGCGAACGGATCGTGATCCCCGACGTCGACTTCAGGGCGGTCCGGCTGTTGGTCGCGGTGAGCCTGAAGCATCCTCATCTCGTGGTCGATTTCTTTGGCACTCGCCTTCGCCGAAAGCGGGACGCAACGGGAGACCGCTTCGATGCGGTTCCGTTCAATGCGCACGATCTCGCGGAGGCGCTGTCACCGCACGCCGACCTCCTGCTCCCAGCGGTGCGGCAATGGTATGACGAGGATTCGAGCTTCCACGAATATCGCGGCGGTCGCCTGTTGAAACACGTATTTCCGGAATTGACCGATGCGGTGGAGGCGAGGCTTTCCGACCTCGCCCGCCAAGGCGACGAGCGGGACTTCAAATTCATCTTGAAGACGCTCTCACCCTATGAAGGCGCCGAACAACTCTATCCGGTGCTGATGGAGGTGGTCGACCGACTGGAGCCGGGTGATAAGCTGCTCAACCGCGTGTCGAACGTGCTTGGCGAGACAGGCGTGGTGTCCGGCGAATTTGGGTTCGTCGAGGTCCATGCCCACCGCAAGGAATTGATCGAGCGATACCGAGACGATGCGCGCCCCAAGGTCCAAGCCTATGCGCGAGAGCGAGCGCGTGATCTCGCCCAGCATATGGCGTGGGAGCAGCGGCGAGCAGCCCGCGACGTCGCCGCGCGGCGACGCGAGTGGGGTGAGGAATAGTCTGAACGGCTAGGGAAAGCTCACAGCACTTCGATGTAGAGCGGCTCCTTGCGCATCGCCGAAAGGTAACCAAAGCCGCAGCAACGACTGACATGGGGCGCAAAGCGGACGCGCGCCGTTTCGCGCCGGCTCATAAAATCTCATGCGAAGTGTGGGAAAAAATGTGGGGTGGCCGATAGGGCTACGGGCAAATCCCATGTGAAATCAATCCTGTACCTCGGAATCTGGGTTTCCTCCCGCGCTTCTCAACAAAAGCCAAGAAATCGATAGGGCAGAATTTCACATGACCCTGAAAACCCAATCGGGATGATGATCAGAGTACGCCCATTGGCCGGACGCCGTCTCAGGCCGCGCCACTAAAGCCCGCCGATTGTGGGACGAAAATGTGGGACCGATTTCCGGCTCACCCCCTAAGGGGTTGATCTTAGACCAAAGATTTTGCTGGCGTGGTGGAGCTGAGGGGAATCGAACCCCTGACCTCTGCAGTGCGATTGCAGCGCTCTCCCATCTGAGCTACAGCCCCGCCGCCTGTCCCGGGCAGGCCGGGAGGCGCTCCATTAGCGGCGCTTTTTGCCCAATGCAACCGGCTTGCGGCACGCGCGGCAAAACGCTTCGCCCGTGCGGCGAACGGCACTGAAAAACCAAGCTTTTCCAGGAACCATCCACGCGCCTCATCCGCTGAATCCGCACCAGTTCAGCCCAATGGCAATGGAGAGGATTCCGATGAACGACCGTTACACCGATCCCCGCTATTTCGGCCCCGAGGATCAATATCAGGTCGGCGGCGCGCGGCGTGCCGGCGGGGAACATTATTCGAGCGCTCGGGAATATGCGGCCGCCGGCGAGCTCGGCCGCGGGCGTGGCCAGCGAGAAGGCCATGGCGCCCAGAGCAGCTATGGCCATGGCGGGCACGGCAATGATTGGGACCGCGGTGCGCGCGACTATCGGGGTGCGCGCAGCGAAGGGGACCCAAGCCGGGGCTATGGGGCCCAGGGCGGCTATGACCGGCACTATCGCGACAACCGTGGGGACGGCCATGATGCGGACCGCGGCTTTCTCGACCGCGCCGGCGACGAGGTCCGCTCCTGGTTCGGCGATCGCGAGGCCGAGCGCCGGCGCGAAGAGGATATGCGCTACGACACCGGCCAGGCACGCAGCGAACGCTGGGCGCAGGGTCCGGACGATCATTACGGCAGCTGGCGCCGCGAACGCATCGCCGAGCTCGACAAGGACTATGACGAGTATCGCCGCGAGAACGCGCAGCGCTTCCAGAACGAGTTCAACACCTGGCGCACCGATCGCCAGGGCCAGCGCGATGCCGTGCGCCGGGTGAGCGAGCATATGGAAGTCATCGGTTCGGACGGCAGCCATGTCGGCACCGTCGACAAGGTGCGCGGCGACCGGATCATCCTGACGAAGAACGACACCGATGCCGGCGGGCATCACCACTCGATCCCGTCGCGCTGGGTCCAGTCGGTCGACGACAAGGTGACGCTGCGCAAGACCGCGGACGAGGCACAGGCGGCGTGGAAGGACGAGGAGCGCTCGGGCGCGCTGTTCGGCGGACGCGACGATCAGGACTGGAGCCGCGACAGGAACCTCAACCGGAGCTTCCCCGGCACCTATTGATCCCCAGATACGAGATGTGAGCAGAACTGGGCCCGGGATGTTCCCGGGCCCCTCTTTGTCCGCTCAGCCGGCGAGGAAGGCGATCAGCGCCGCCTGGAACGCCGCGGGCTGGTCGAGCATGATGAAGTGCCCGCTCTCCGCCACGCCCTTCACGCTGACCTTGGGCACGCCGGCATATTCCCGCTTGTAGAGATCGAGCACCGGCCCCTCGCCGCCGCGCGCCGCCGTCCAGGGCACCAGCACGGTGACCGGCGCGGCGATGCCCGCCAGGTCGGGGCGCAGATCGGTCTGCAGATCCTCATAAAGTGCCTGGCCCGAGACGCGCATGTCCGCCCTGGCCGACCAGGCCGCGACCTGAGCCTGGGACTCCGGCTTCAGGGCATTCTGGCGTGCGATCGCCTGGCCCACCGCTTCGGGGAAGGGCTTGCCGTACAGGCTGGTCATCTGGGCCCGCATCGCCTCGGCCTGGGGCTTCACCGACTCGACGGTCGATCCCGGAAAGAAGGCCGAGCCGACGAACGGCAGCGCATCGACGATCAGCGCCTTGCCGACATCGCCCGGATGCGCCCTGGCGAGCATCAGCGCGACCAGCCCGCCCATCGAATGGCCGACCACCGCCGCACCGCCGATCTTCTTCTCGCCGATCAGCTTGTGGAGATCGGCGACGATACCGGGGATCACCCCGTCGGCCAGGTTGGCACCCGGCGCGTCGCCGCCAAAGCCGTTGACCTGCACGAGATAGACGGTGTGCGCCTTGGCCAGTTCGGGGGCCACGCCGTCCCACACCGCGCGCGGGCTGGAGAGGCCGGGGATCAGGATCACGGGGCTGCCCTTGCCGATCACCTGCACCGAGACATGGTCCATCTGGATCAGGCCGGCCTGGGCGGGGGCGGAGGTGGCGGCATGGGCCTGCTGCGTGCCGAGGATTGCCGGGATGCTGGCGGTGGCGAGCAGGGCGAAAGCGATACGACGGATCATTGCTTGGGCTCCTTGGCGGGGTTGGTGAAAATCTCTTCGATGGTCAGGCCGAACAGGTCGGCGATCTTGAAGGCGAGCGGCAGCGAGGGATCGTAGCGGCCGGTCTCGATCGCATTCACGCTCTGGCGGGAAACCTCGAGCCGCTCGGCCAGGTCCTGCTGGCTCCAGGCGCGCTCGGCGCGCAGCACGCGGAGGCGGTTGATCATTCCCCGCCTCCGCGCATCGCCGCGAGCTTGTTAATGCAGGCACCCAGGCCCAGCCCGGCGAACCACAGGATCGCCGCGTAATAGGCATAGACATGCGGCACGAGATCGAAATTCTCGAGGAATCCCCAGGCAGTCGCGATGCTCATCGCGAAGCCGGTGGCGATCAGCGCCTGGCGAGTGACCTGCATGCGCAGATACTCGTCCCGCTCCTCGACCAGATAGCGGCCGAGCACGAAGAACACCCCGATCACCGGAAAGGCAGGCAGCAGCCCGGCGACATAGCCGAGCGGACCGTGCAGCGGATGGTTGTCATGATAGGCGACCACACCGAGCAGGATCAGCACATAGCCGGCCATCAGCAGCATCACCGAGACCGAATATCGTTTCTGCGCACGATTCATCGCCATGATTGGCTCCCTTTACAGCTTGTAAAGTTAGCCTTACGCGATGAGTCGCAAGAATGTCAACCTAGCTTTCCATAATGGAAAGCGAGCAAGTCATTATATCATAAATTGGCAGGCGGATGCGCACGAGGGGCCTGCATAACAGGTGGCCTTCTAAGATAGAGGCCGTGATCGCGGCCGTGATATATGCTGCCCAATAGTACCGCGCAGGGTTACCACTTCAAGGCTTGGTGCGTTCAGTCCTTCGGATGATGTTGGCGGCCGCCTCCTATGACGAGTAGAATTCGGCTGTTGCCACCAGATCGCGTAGGTACTTGAGTCCCATTGACGCTACATTGATCGGCTCCAGAAACGGCGGGAGCGATTGCCCAAGATGCGACGTTGGCGGGTCAAAGCTATTTCCGCGGTCGAAAACTGCTTTCAGTCCCACAATCCGGCGCTTCTCGAACGTGTCGATTGAGATGACCCCTCCTGCGGCCGACTCCCACTCCATCGAGATTGGCGGATGCTCGCCACGAAAAACTACGGCTCGGCCCGCGAGGTCTGCCCTCCATTCCAGCGCGTCGGGGTCGGTGCTATCCTCGATGCCGTGCTGAGCGGAATTGCGCGCGTGATGAATGTATCTCAGTAGTGGATCGAGTTTTCTTTCTTCCCGGACCCTGCCAAACCACCCATTTACCGGCCCTGTGCCAGGGCAAGCACTCTCTAACTTTAGGTAGATGGTTCCAGCTGCGATCAAGAAGTCGAGCCAGGCAGATTCGATGGCATCGAATTGATCCGCCTTCCGCAGCGCCTCGGCCGAGGACTCGGCTTTCTTCAGCCAGACCTTCGCCTGTCTTATACCCTTTGGATGCACAACCCTAACCAGCGCGAAGATGACGTGCTCCGCAGAATGCTGAGCACCCCTCCAAAGCCGCACGAACCGTTTACCGAGTCAAGTAAGCCCCGGCGGCGAGGGCGGCCCATATCGCCGCATGGCAAGGGAAATCGCACCTGGTCGTCGGCAATCATCCAAGGCGAAAACCACGGGCGAACTGAGCAGCGGTCAGGCCCGACATGTCTCCAACTACTTGCTGGAGGCGATGAATTGCCAAGCAAATAATACCCAGCGAGCATGACTATACGCTAAGGTTTCTTTTCGCCCGGGGGTTGCAGATCGAGGTGCCAGCCATGCAGGTCGCGGATCATCGGCTTGCCGCATCCCTTGCACCAGGATCGATAGACAGAGCCGTCACCCCATGCGCGGCCACGGCTGCGATGGTGTTTGCCGAACAGACAATAGACTGGCTGCAGCAGGTTCATATGCCGCCTCCCCGGAATCTGACCACTATGGTGGCATTTCCAACCGGAAAGTCTACGGATTTCCGCAAACAGGCGAAAACAATGCCCGTTTCTACTGTTCCAGCCGGGCGAGCATCTCCGCCGCGAGCTGGCTGAGCGTGTCGTCGCGCGCGCCCATCACCACGATCCGGTCGCCCGGGCGGGCGATCGCGACGAGATGCGCCGCCGCCGCCGCACGCTCGGGGATATGGACGGCACCGCGCCCGGTCGCCGCGATATCCGCCACGATGTCCGCGCTGGTCACCTCGCGATGGGTGGTGCCGCCGTGATAGACCGGATCGGGCAGGACGAGCACATCCTCGGCGCCCAGCTTCTCCACGAACATCGCGACCAGCTCGGCGCGCATCACCTTGAGCGGGCCATAGCCATGCGGCTGGAACAGCAGCAGCAGCCGCCCGTCGAAGGCGTGGAGCGTGTCCAGCGTCGCGGCGATCTTGTCGGGGTTGTGCCCGAAATCGTCGATCACCGCGATGTCGTTCGCCTCGCCGACCAGCTCGAAGCGGCGCTTGAGGCCCTGGAAGCCCTGGATCGCCTGGGCCGCGTCGCGGATGTGGAGCCCCGCCGCCACCACCGCCGCGATCGCGGCGAGCGCGTTGGATACATTGTGCCGGCCGGGCACCTGCAGCGTCACCGGGATCGAGGGCTCGCCTTCCCGCGCCAGCTCGAAGGCGATGCCGTAGCGCTGCTCGCGCAGGTTGATCGCGGTCAGGTCGGCCGGGCTGCCGATCGCGAAGGTCAGCAGCCGGTCGCGCGGCATGGTCGCGGCGAGCAGCGCGCCCTCGCCATTGTCGAGGTTGATCACCGCCTTGCCCGCGCGCGCGATGAATGCGCCGAACAGTTCGATCAGCTTCTCCATCGGCAGGTGATCGAGGCTGACATTGTTGAGCACCGCCACTTGCGGGCGATAGAGCGCGATCGAGCCGTCGCTCTCGTCGACTTCGCTGACATAGGCTTCGCCGCCGCCGACCAGCGCGGTCGCAAACGGCGCCTCAGGGGTGACGAAGTTCTTCATCACCGCGCCGTTCATCACCGTGGGGTCCTGGCCCAGCGCATGGAGGATCCAGCCGATCATGCCGGTCACAGTCGATTTGCCGCTGGTCCCGGCCACCCCGATCGAAAGGCGCGCGGCGTTGAACAGCGCGGCGTTGAGCTCCGCCCGCGTCATCCGCTGGTTGCCCAGCTCGGCCGCGCGGCGGGCATCGGGCACCGTCTCCTCGATCGCGGCCGAGGCGACGACGATCTGCTCGCTCGAAATGATCCCGCTGCCGTCCTGCGGAAACAGGCCGATGCCGCTCGCCTTCAGGAAATCGAACTTGGCCGGCAGCCGCCCCGAATCGAGGCTGCGGTCCGATCCCGCCACCTTGGCGCCCTGCCCGGCCAGGATCATCGCGAGGGGCATCATCCCCGAACCGCCGATGCCCACGAAGAAGTAAGGTTTGCGATGCTCCATGACCCCGCGCTATCGGCAATTCGAAGCAAAGGGGCAAGGCATGCGCATCGGAGTCGTCGCACCAGCAAGACCGGTCAGCCGCGAGGGATCGCTGCGCATGGCCGCGTTCATGGCGCTGACCTATCCCCAGCACGAGATCGTCTTCCACCCGCAATGCTATCTGGAGGCCGGCCATTTCGCCGGCACCGACGCGCAGCGCGCCGCCGCTTTCCTCGAATTCGCCAATGATCCGGCGTTCGACGCGATCTGGTTCGCGCGCGGCGGCTATGGCTCGAACCGCATCCTCGAAGCGGTGATGCCGAAGCTCGGCCCGGCGGCGAACCACAAGACCTATATCGGCTTCTCCGACATGGGCTTCCTGCTCGGCGCGCTCTATGCCCGGCGGATCGGCCGGGTGGCGCATGGCGCGATGGCCTCCAGCATCGGCAAGAACGACGACGGCACCGCCGCCGGCTGGGTGCTCGGCTGGCTGATCGACGGCGACAAACGCGGACTCGAGCCCGGCCTGGCCGACGGGCGCCCTGCCGCAGCGTTCAACCTGTCTATCCTGGCGTCGCTGATCGGCACCAAATACCTGCCGGACCTGACCGACCACGTCCTCTACATCGAGGAAGTGGACGAGCCGCTCTACCGGATCGACCGGATGCTGTTCCAGATGGCCCACGCCACCCAGCTCAAGGGCATTGCCGGCATCCGCCTGGGCCAGGTCACCGCGGTGAAGGACAATGGCGAGGCCGAGGGCAATTACAGCTTCGGCGAGACGATCGACCAGATCATCCTGCGCTGGTGCGCCGAGATGGGCGTACCCTATCTCGGCCGGGCCGAGATAGGGCATGTCGAGCTGAACCGCGTGGTGCCGTTCGGGCTGATCTAGAGATTGCAGTGCCGCCCGGTGATCGTGACGGTCAGCTTGGCAGTCGCGGTGCCGCCATTGCCGTCCGACACGGAATAATAGATCTCGTCGGTGCCGACGGAGTCAGCCGAATAGGAGATCATGTTGCCGTCGACTTCGGCATAGCCATGATTGCCCGTCTGCCAGTCGACACTGGTGACGGTGAGCGGATCGCCGTCCGAATCATAGTCATTGGCAAGCACGTTGATCGACTGGATCGTCAGGCACTGGACCGATGCCGTATCGTCCACCGCAACTGGATTGCTGTTGAACAGAAATACCGGAGCCGGCTCGGCAATTCCCGCCGCCGCCAGATAGATGCTCGAAAGTACATGAAGCATGGGCATGCATTTCCTCCGCGTCTGAAAGGGCGGGAATCCTCCTGCCCTTCTTGAAGCCTCCCATGGCCAGCCATGCACCGACAATCCGAATATGACGGATACGTCCGAAAGCGTTGCTTCTATTGGTTTCCACGCAATTGAGGCTGCCGGTCACCCGATCGGGTATTGCCCTTCCCGCCGCCATGCCCGCTTCCTATCTGCCGCCCGGACAAGGCTGAACAAGGAGCAGGCGACATGGCGATCAAGGACATCCTCCCCGGCAAGCTGGGCTTCGGCACCGCCCCGCTCGGCAACATGTTCCGCGACATTCCGGAGGAGGAGGCGCGCGCCACCGTCGACGCCGCCTGGAACCAGGGCATCCGCTATTACGACACCGCACCGCTCTACGGCGCCGGCCTGGCCGAGATCCGCATGGGCGAGGTGCTCGCCGGCCGTCCCCGCGCGGACTATGTGATCAGCACCAAGGTCGGCCGCGTCATCCTCGACGAGCTGGAGGATGTCAGCGCGCGCGACCAGGGCGAGAAGGCCGGCGTCTTCGCCCATGGCCGCGCGAACAAGGTGGTGAACGACTATTCGGCCGACGCCACCATGCGCTCGATCGAGGACAGCCTGAAGCGCCTCAAGACCGATCATGTCGAGATCGTCTTCGTCCATGATCTCGCCCAGGATTTCTACCGCGACCAATGGGTCGATCGCTTCGCCGAGGCGCGCAAGGGCGCCTTCCGCACGCTCGACCGCCTGCGCGACGAAGGCGTCATCGGCGCCTGGGGCCTGGGCGTGAACAAGGTCGAGGCCTGCGAGCTGCTGCTCGACCTGGAAGAGCCGCGCCCCGACGGCTTCCTGCTCGCCGGCCGCTACACCCTGCTCGATCACGAGCGTGCGCTGCAGCGGCTTATGCCCAGGATCGTCGAGCGCGGGCTCGGCATCGTCGTCGGCGGTCCCTACAGCTCGGGCGTGCTCGTCGGCGGCGCGCATTTCGAATATGCGCCGGCGCCCCAGGCGATGCTCGACAAGGTCGCGCGGATCAAGGCGATCGCGGACCGCCACGGGGTGAGCATGAAGGCCGCCGGCCTGCAATTCTCGCTCGCCAATCCGGCGGTCGCCGCGGTGATCCCGGGCGCCAGCAAGCCGAGCCGCCTCGCCGAGGACCATGCGGCACTGAACGAGACGGTCCCAGCGGATTTCTGGCGCGAGCTGCGCGAAGCGGCGCTGGTCTCGCCGGATGCCCCACTGCCGATCGACTGAAGTCGTCCCTTCCAAGATTCCCCTCCCTGCAAGGGAGGGGAGCAAGGATGTCGGGGGTGCTTAGGCCACCTTCCGCGCCCAGAAATGGAACATCCCCGCAAACAGGTGCGGGAAGTCCGCCTCCAGCCGATCCCACAACGCCAGATCACGCCGGTCTCCTGCCGCCCCGAAGCGCCGCAGGAACAGGTCCTGCGCCTCGGGCGGCGCATCCAGCATCAGTAGCTCCAGCCCGGCCCCCGCCAGCATCTCGCCGATCGCCGGCAGCCGGTACCAATGCTCGCGGATGTGGAAGCAGAGGTCGCGGCAGCCGCTAAGCGTGTAGAAATCGTCGCTCTCCCGAAGGCGCGCGAGCGGCTGGTCGGGCGGCAGCGCGAGGACATGGGCACGGAACGCGCGGATGCCCGCCGGGCTCGCGTCCCAGCCATGCCCGGCGATCGCCCGGTGCGCCTCGGCGACCCAGGCCCGGGCCCGCTCGCTGTAGAGCGCGATCCGCAGCACCCCGCCGGGCGCGAGCACGCCGGCCAGCGCGGCCAGCCCCTGTTCGGGATGCTCCATATGATGGAGAACCCCGGTGCTGCTCACCATCCCGAAGCGCTGGCCCAATTGCCCGACGTCGAGGATGTCGCCCCGCACGAACCGCACCTTCTCCACGCCCAGATCGCTCGCCATGCGCTGGCCATAGGCCAGGCTGGCGGCGCTCAGGTCGAGCGCGGTGATCGACAGCGACGGGTCCGTCCGCGCCAGGTCGATCGGCTCGAACCCGGTGCCGCAGCCCGCGACGAGCACCGCCAGCGGCTCGGCCTGCGGCGCGCCGAGCGCGTCGAGATGCGCCGCCACCGAAACGCGCTGCCGCGCCGCGGGCGCCCGCCAGCGCGGATAGGGATTGGCCTCGTACTGGGCACGCACCGCATCGGAAACGTGCCGAGCCTCGCCCTCTTCGTTCCTCGCCGAAGACCGCGGAAAAAGACGCGGCATCTCCGCGGCGAGATAGCGCTCGGCCTCGATCCCGGCAGCGGCGTCGGCGGGAACCTCCAGCCCTTCCCCGCCCCACACATATTCGCTCGCGAACGCCTGCACCGCCAGCGCATCGCGCAACCGGTCCGGCAGCAGGCGTCGGGCAAGCCAGGCCAGCCGCGCTTCCATCGCCGGATCGACATTGATGCAACGGGTCAGGAACGCATCCCACAGCGAATCCTCGGCCACCACCGGCTCGGGATATTTGACCAGCAGCATGCGCGCCGCCGTCCGCGCCAGGGCCTGCGGATCGACGGAAGCCGCATGCAGGCAGGTCACTAGGTCCGCCTCCAGCTGTGGCGGCCAGCCGGTGAGCGACAGCCGGGCGAACAGCTCGGCATAGGCCGGCGCCACGCCCTCGACATCCAGCGCCAGCGCCCGGCTCAGCATCGGCAAGGCCTGGCCGTACCGGCCCTGCCGCGCAGCCTCCGCCGCCATGTCCAGCAGCTGCGCGACCTCAGTCCGCAACGCGCCCCACCCGCACCAGCGTCCCGTCCGGATCGCTCACCGCGAACTCGTAGCAGCCCCAAGGCTTCAGGCTCGGCCCTTCCTTCTCGATGATCAGCTCGCGCACGCCCGCCGCCACGCCGTCGACATTGTCGGTGTAGAGATAGATGCCGAACGGATTGTGCCCCGGCACCAGCCAGCCGGTCACCGCCTGGTTGAGGTGCAGGTGCCAGCCCTTGCCGTCCGCCAGGATTTTGTAATGGCCATGGTCGCTGACCAGCCGGAAGCCGAGCCGCGCATAGAAGGCCTGGCTCGCCGCGAGGTCGTTGCAGGGGAGAATCGCAGTCGCGTGATGTTCCGCCATGTCCGGGCCTCTCCCCTTGTTGCCCCGGCTCTACGCCATCTCGAAACGGGCTTCCAATGTAGGATTTTGTCTGTCACCGCCGATGCATGCGCAACGGGGCTGCAGAATCGATCGCCGGGAAAGCGATCGGAGCCGCGGGTCAAAGTGAAATGATAGGATGCGATTCCCTTCACTTTGCCGCCCCTTCCGACAAGCAATTTTGCGAGCGCTTGCTTATATCGCGCCCGCGAAGGCATAAGCCGCGCTCCAATCAACCCTCACGAAAGTCAAACCCGTGTCCGAGATGTTCCGCATAACGCTGCCCGACGGTTCCGTCCGCGAGGTAGCCCCGGGGACTACCCCGGCGGACATCGCCGCCGCGATCGGTCCGGGCCTGGCCAAGGCGGCGATCGCCGCGCGCGTCGATGGCGAGCTGCGCGACATCGGCCGTCCGTTCGAGGGCGATTCCCAGCTCGCGCTGGTCACCTCGAAGGACGAGAAGGATGCGCTCGAGCTCGCGCGCCACGACTTCGCGCACATCCTTGCCGAAGCGGTGCAGAACCTCTTCCCCGGCACGCAGATCACCTTCGGCCCTGCGACCGACGACGGCTTCTATTACGACTTCGCCCCCAAGGACCGCCCCTTCACCGAGGAGGACCTGCCGGCGATCGAAGCCGAGATGCGCAAGATCATCGGCAAGAACGAGCCGCTGATCCGCGAGGTCTGGTCGCGCCAGCAGCTGATCGATCGCTGGACCAAGCAGGGCGAGACCTTCAAGGCCGAATGGGCGCAGGAACTGCCCGAGGGCGAAGAGCTTACCGTCTACCGCGCCGGCAAGGGCGAGGACGCCTGGCTCGACATGTGCCGCGGGCCTCACCTCGCCTCCACCGGCAAGGTCGATCCCAACGCCTTCAAGCTGACGCGCGTCTCGGGCGCCTATTGGCGCGGCGACCAGAAGAACGCGATGCTCTCGCGCATCTATGGCACGGGCTGGCTCAACAAGAAGCAGCTCGACGAGCACATGATGCGCCTCGAGGAGGCCGCCAAGCGCGACCACCGCAAGCTTGGCCAGGAGATGGACCTGTTCCACCTCCAGCAGGAAGCGCATGGCTCGGTGTTCTGGCACCCCAACGGCTATGTCATCTACCGCGCGCTCGAGGATTACATGCGCCGTGCGGTCAATGCCGCGGGCAGCCGCGAGGTCAAGACGCCGCAGGTGATGGACGCGCGCCAGTGGGAGCAGTCCGGCCACTGGGGCAAGTATCGCGAGAACATGTTCGTCATCCCCGACGAGACGCCGAACATCGAGGACGAAGGTCCGATGGTGTCGGAGGACGTGCAGTGGATGGCGCTCAAGCCGATGAACTGCCCGGCGCACATCCTGATCTTCAAGCAGGGCATCAAGTCGTATCGCGACCTGCCGCTGCGCCTGGTCGAGAATGGCTGCTGCCACCGCAACGAGCCGCACGGCGCGCTGCACGGGCTGATGCGCGTCCGCCAGTTCACCCAGGACGACGGCCATATCTTCTGCCGCGAGGACCAGATCGTCGACGAAGTGCAGGATTTCTGCCAGCTCGCCGACCGCGTCTACAAGGATTTCGGCTTCACCTATTCGATCAAGCTGGCGCTGCGTCCCGACAATCGCTTCGGCACCGAGGAGATGTGGGACCAGGCCGAGGCCGAACTGCGCGACGCCGTGGTCCGCGCCGGCATGGCTACGGAAGAATATGGCTGGGAAGAGCTGCCCGGAGAAGGCGCCTTCTATGCGCCGAAGCTGGAATGGCACCTGACCGACGCGATCGGCCGCACCTGGCAGGTCGGCACGATCCAGTCGGACCGTGTGCTGCCCGAGCGCCTCGACGCGTCCTATGTCGCCGAGGATGGCGAGCGTCACCGCCCGGTGATGCTCCACCGCGCGATCTTCGGCTCGTACGAGCGCTTCATCGGCATCCTGATCGAGCATTTCGCCGGCAAGCTGCCGACCTGGCTCGCGCCGACCCAGGCGGTGGTGGCGACGATCGTGTCGGACGCCGATGACTATGCCGTGCAGGTGACCAAGCGGCTCCAGGCCGCGGGCATCCGCGTCGAGACCGATCTTCGCAACGAGAAGATCAACTACAAGGTCCGCGAGCATTCGGTGGCCAAGGTCCCGAACCTGCTCGTCGTCGGCAAGCGCGAGGCCGAGGAAGGCACCGTGGCGCTGCGCGTGCTCGGCTCGCAGGGCCAGCAGATGCTGAGCCTCGACGAGGTCGTGGCGAAGCTGGTGGCCGAGGCGACTCCGCCGGATCTGGTGTGAACCCGGCAACGCTCACGATCTATGCCGGCGCCGCGCTGGCCGAGATCGCGGGCTGCTTCGCCTTCTGGGCGGTGCTGCGGCTGGGCAAATCGTCCTGGTGGCTGGTCCCCGGCGGCGTCTCGCTGGCTTTGTTCGCCTGGCTGCTCACGCTGAGCAGCGCCGATGCGGCCGGGCGGGCCTATGCCGCCTATGGGGGGATCTACATCCTCGCCTCGCTCGGCTGGCTGGTGCTGGTCGAGCGGGTGACGCCCACCCGCTGGGACCTGGCCGGGGCGGCGCTGGCGGTGGCCGGTTGCCTCGTCATCCTCTGGGGACGCCGCTGATGCCGCGCATCCGCCTGGGCAACGACGCCGATGTGCCGCGAGCGCTGGCGATCTGGCGTGCCGCGGTCGATGCCACGCATGGCTTCCTCAGCCCGGAGCATCGCGCCGAGATCGACACGCTGGTCGCCGAGCAGTTCCTGCCCCACGCCCCGCTCTGGCTGGTCGACGACGAGGGCGGCACGGTGCAGGGCTTCCTGGCGCTCGACGGGGACATGATCGACGCCCTGTTCGTCGATCCCGCCGCCCATGGCCGCGGCTTCGGTACTGCGCTGGTCGAGCATGCGCTCAGCCTGTCGCCGGATGCCAGGGTCGATGCCAACGAGCAGGCCGACAATGCCCTGCCCTTCTACGAGGCCCGGGGCTTCGTGAGGATCGGGCGGTCGGAGCGGGATCCGCAGGGCCGTCCCTATCCGATCATCCACCTGCGCCATGGCGGGGCGGCCTGACCAGGCAGAGGCGGAGCGGCGCCTGCGGTGCCAGCAGCACGCGGCGGCTGCGAAGCCAGGCCAGTACCGCCGGATCCCGGCGCACGAAGCCCTGCGCCTGCAACACCCTGCCGCCCCCACAGGCTTCCCGCCCCAGATACAGCCGATCCCGTCCGGGCGCCGCCTCGACAGGCGGCAGGCTGCGTGCCGCAGGCACCAGCGCAAGGGTCCGGCGCGTCCACTCGTCGGTGGCGACGCTCCCATGCGGTGCAGCGGCGAGCCACGCCGCCGCGACCCGGCGCACCTGGCCCATATCGGTCTGGTCATAGCCCATCAGCAATGCGCGCCCGGCGATCAGGGCGAGGAGGATCGCAACGAACACCCGGCTGCCACTCCGCCATGCGGCGACGCCCAGCACCCCGATCGTCGCCCCCGCCGTCGCGGTCTCCAGCAGGAACATGCGTGGCTTGGGGTCGATGGCCAGCACATAGGTGATCAGGAGGAAATGCAGCAGCGCGGCCACCGCCAGCCCGGGCAGCCAGCGATCGCGTCGCCAGTCCCGCACCCGCGCCACCGCCAGCGCGATGGCACCACACCAGGTCAGGCCCGAAAGCGGATCGGCGAGCAGGTTGAGCAGCGGGTCGACCGTCCAATGGACCTCGATCCCCATCCCGCGGCGCCAATGCCGGATCAGCTCGAGGTTGAAGAGCGGGCTGTGCCCCACGTCCAGCCCCGCCGGCAGCTCGCTGGTGGCGATCTGCGTGTGGCGGAAGGCCAGGTGCCAGCCGAGCAGCGGATCGCCGGCGGTGAGCAGGTGGAACAGCGCCTCGGCCGCCAGCACCGCCCCGAAGGCCGCGGCGAAGGGCAATGCCAGCCGACGCCTGCCTGCATCCAGGAACAGCCAGCCGATGCCGAACAGCGGAAATAGCGCGACCAGGCTGGTCCGGGTCATCACCCCCAGCGCCAGTGCCGCACCGGCCAGCGCGGCCAGGCGTGCATTCCGGCGATCGAGCCCGTGCTGGAGCGCAAGCAATGCCGCCATCGTCCAGGCGAACTCGGGCAGGTCGACCAGCGGGATCAGGCTATTGAGCGGCACGATCGGCGTGAGTGCGAACGCCGCTCCCGCCGCCATTCCCTGCAGGCGACCGAAGCGATGCTCGACATTCGCGACGAACAGCACCAGCCCGGCAATGGCATAGGCCAGCGGCACCAGCGCCACGACCCAGGCCGCCGGACCGAGCAGCGCCAGCGTGCCGCCCATCGGCAGCACCAGCGGCAACCGCGCCGCCCAATGGGTGGTCGGCACGCACCAGCCATGCTCGGCCGCGCAGCGCGCCGCCTCGAGATAATACCAGTCGTCGCCCCCGCCACCGACGAAACTGCGCGGAAAGGCGATCACCAGCGCCAGCAACAGCCCGAGCGGCAGTGCCCAGGCCGGACCCCACCCCTTCGCCATGCCCGATTGCAACCCGGCGCCCCCCGCCATGCCTTCTCCCCTTTCGCCGCTCTCCATGCCGGATCGGCCCTAAGCGATCGCTAACCCTGCCCGTGTCGGGCTTGCATGCGGCGCCCGGAAACCCAATATCTGCGGTTACTGCGCCACAGTGCGCGGAATTTCGGCGGAGACGCTGGCATCCGGACTACCGAAGTCCAGCTTCCTGCGTTATTGAGCCGCCCAAACCCCGAGTCTGCAACAACAGGAGCAAGTCGTATACGTCCGCCCATGAATCGCCGCTCGATGGTGGCACCGCCGATGAACGGTCCGCGGTTTAACGAATTCATTCAATCGCCCAAGGTCCGTGTGATCGACCACGAGGGCGAGAATCTCGGCGTGATGTACACGCGCGAGGCGATCGAGCAGGCGCAGGAGCATGGGCTCGACCTGGTCGAAGTGTCCCCCAATGCGGACCCGCCCGTCGCCAAGTTCCTCGATGTCGGCAAGTTCAAGTACGAGGCGCAGAAGAAGGCGAACCTCGCCCGCAAGAGCCAGAAGACGCAGGAGATCAAGGAGATCAAGATGCGTCCGAACATCGACGATCATGATTATGATACGAAGATGAAGGCCGTTCACAAGTTCATCGGCGAAGGCGACAAGGTGAAGATCACCCTGCGCTTCCGCGGCCGCGAGCTTTCGCACGGCCAGCTCGGCATGAACCTGCTCAAGCGCGTCCAGGAGGATTGCGCCGAGGATGCCAAGGTCGAGAGCTATCCGCGCATGGAAGGCCGCCAGATGCTGATGGTGCTGGCGCCCAAGTGAGGCACGAGGCGCGAGGGCTGCTGATCGCGGCCCTCGCCGCTCTCCCCCTGCCCGTGGCGGCACAGGAAACCACTGCCGCCTCCTCCACGACGTCCGAAACCAGCGAACCGATGGCGGTGCCGGCCGGCTACCGGCAGGTCTGGGCCGACGAATTCGACAAGGCCGGCGCGCCGGATCCGGCGAAGTGGCGCTACGATACCAGCCGCAACCAGGCGGGCTGGTACAACAACGAACTCCAATATTACGCCGCCGATCGCCGCGAGAATGTCCGCGTCGAGAACGGGCATCTGATCCTCGAGGCGCGCAAGGAGCGGCTCGCCGGCCGCCCCGATTTCGGCGGGCAGGACTATGCCTCGGGCAAGCTCGTCACCCCCGCTTCCTGGACCTATGGCTTCATCGAGGTCCGCGCCAAGCTCCCCTGCGGGCGCGGCATCTGGCCGGCGATCTGGATGCTCGGCACCGACGGCAAGGCCGGCTGGCCGGCGCTGGGCGAGATCGACATCATGGAGCATGTCGGCTGGGATCCCGGCCGGGTGCACGGCACGATCCACACCAAGGCGTACAACCATGTCGCCCACACCCAGCGCGGCGCCAACACGCTGATCCCGGATGCCTGCACCGCCTTCCACACCTACCAGCTCGACTGGAACGCCGACCGCATCCTGATCGGCAGGGACGGCCGCGCCTTCATGCGCTTCGACAACGACCACAAGGGCGATCCCGCCACCTGGCCGTTCGACAAGCCGCAATATCTGATCCTCAATATCGCCGTCGGCGGCTGGGGCGGGCAGAAGGGCATCGACTCCGCCGCCTTCCCGGCGCGGATGGACATCGACCATGTCCGGATATGGCAAGCGCCGACACCTCGATAACGGTGCCATCCCTCGTTGATGCCTGCCCGGCCTGGGCGCATCCTCCCGCCCGACTTGGGGAGAGGGAATCATGGCGACCAGCGCTGCCGGGGACGCCACCGCGCGTCCGAACATCCTGCTCATCACCTGCGACCAGTATCGCTTTCCCCGCTTCAGCTACGGCCCGGAGGCCGGGTTCGATGCGGAGTTGAAGGAGATACTCGGCTTCCAGGGCGAGATCGGCACCCACAATCGCTACGCCGAATATTTCCCCGGGCTGCTGCGCCTGCGCGAGAACGCCGTGGTGCTGCGCAACCACACGATCGCGGCATCGGCCTGCACACCCAGCCGCGCGGTGATCTATACCGGCCAATACGGCACCCGCACCGGCGTCACCCAGACCGACGGGCTGTTCAAGAACGGCGATTCGCCCAATTTCCCCTGGCTCGATGCCGACGGCATCCCGACCCTGGGCAGCTGGATGCGCGAGGCGGGCTATTCCACCCATTATTTCGGCAAGTGGCACGTCTCCAACCCGCCCGAGCACAGCCTGAAGCGCTACGGCTTCGACAATTGGGAAGAGAGCTATCCCGAGCCGCACGGCGCCCAGCCCAACAATCTGGGCATCTACCGCGACGCCGGCTTCACCGACAGCGCCTGCAGCTTCCTGCGCCGCCAGGGGCTGGCGCTCAACTACAACCGCGTCTCGGCCGAGATGGCGGTGCAGGACCCAGCCTCGACCGGCCCGGACGTGAACAGCATCCCGCCCTGGTTCGCGGTCGTATCCTTCACCAACCCGCACGACATCGCGACCTATCCAGGCGTGATCGCCCAGGCATTGCCGGGGGATGGCGCGCGCGGCACCCAGTCGATCTTCGGACCGCTGACAATTCCCGGCAAGCACCAGAAGACGCCCGCCCCGATCGCCGGATCGATGCAGATCCCGCTCAACCCGCTCGACTTCCCCCAGGAATGCGCCTTCGCCTCCCCGACCCAGAACGAAGACCTTTCGACCAAGCCGAGCGCGCAGCACGAGGCGGCGTACAAGGTCGGCCTCGCGCTCGCGGCCAAGGGCGGGTTCAACATCGTCAACGGCCTGGTCACCGCCGGCCAGGGCTGGCTGGAGAAACAGGGCCTCGACCCAACCCTCGATCCCGAAAAGGCCGCCGCGCGCCGCAAGCGGCTGGCACTGGAGGAATCGCTGAAGAGCTGCATCCCCTTCCAGCTCGCCACCGAGGATCAGGGCGGGCCCGATGCGAACTGCGTCCAGTTCCTGCAATTCTACGCCTGGCTGCACGCGGTGGTCGACCAGCACATCGACGCCGTGCTCGACGCGCTCGAGCAATCGGGCCAGGCCGACAACACGATCGTCGTGTTCCTGACCGACCACGGCGAATATGCCGCGGCGCACGGCATGATGATCGAGAAATGGTACACCGCCTATCAGGAGGCGCTGCACGTGCCGGTGGTGGTGCAATTCCCCAAGGGCAGGCGCGATCTGGGGCCCGACACCGTCGCACCCGAGCCGGCGCAATATGACGGGCTGACCAGCCATATCGACATCCTGCCGACCATCCTCGGCCTGGCCGGTGTGGGCGCGGAGGACCGGCACGCGATCAGCCAGAAGCTGGCACTGAGCCGCCCGGTGCCGCCCCTGCCCGGCGTCGACCTGTCGGCGATCATCACCGACGCAGCCAGCAAGGGCGTCGTCGCCACCACGCCGATCGTCGAGCCCGACGGGCAGGAACGCGAAGGCGTGCTGTTCATCACCGACGACGACATCACCGCGCCACTGCCGATCTCCCGCACTGCGCAGGAACGGCACAGCTATGAGGAGTTCGACGTCTATCTCGACGTGGTCGACAGCGTGATCCACGGCACCGACGGCAAGGGGCCCGTCTCGCTCCGCCGCGGACCGGTGAAGCAGCCCAACCATGTCCGCGCGGTGCGCACCCGGGAATTCAAGCTGGTCCGCTATTTCGACCCGTCCGGCCACGAGCCGCAGGAATGGGAGATGTACGACCTGCGCAGCGACGCGATCGAGGCGCACAACCTAGTGCAGGTCGCGGTGACCCCGCCGACGATCCGCGACGGGCTGCCGGCGGAGTTGCAGCAGGAGGCCGACAAGCTCGCCAAGCTGCTCCGACACCTTGAGCTGCGCGACCTGTAGTCCCCAATCGGTCATCCCGGTCCCAACCCGTCATCCCGGCAAAAGCCGGGATCTCAGGCGATGGCGCGAACGGCAGGACAGGGGCCGCACGAGATCCCGGCTTTCGCCGGGACAACGGAATAGGCTCACGCCGCCGGCGGCTCCCACAATTCGATAGGGTTGCCCTCGGGATCGTGAATCCGCGCGAAGCGACCGGTCTCGGGCGTGTCCCATTCGTCCTTGGTGGTGATCTCGATGCCGCGGGCGTTGAGCTGCTCGAGCAGGCTGTCGAGATCGCGGACGCGGAAGTTGAGCATATAGCTCTTGTCCGGCGCGAAATAGTCGGTCGATGCCTTGAAGGGCTCGAACACGACTCCGCCGGGTTCGGGATGCCAGAACCAGGGGCTGGACTGGCCGCTCTCGTCCGCGCCGAACCCGCCGCCGACGCCAAGCACTTCGCCATACCAGGCCTTGAGCCCCTCGGGATCCTGCGCCCGGAAGAAGAAGCCACCAAATCCCACAACCGGCATCGTCGATCCCCTTTCGTCAGGCGGCTTCGGCCACCGTCCCGTCACCTGCCGCGGCCTCGAGCAAGCGGCGCTCGATCGTCTTCAGTCGCGACCCGGCCTCGATCTTATCGCCGATCAGATCGGTCAGGTAGAAGGTATCGACCGCGCGCTCGCCATAGGTGGCGACATGCGCGGAATGGATCGTCACCTTCGACTGGAACAGCGCATAGGCGAGGTGGAACAGCAGCGCCGGGCGGTCGCGCGCGTTGATCTCGACCACGGTGAAGCGGTTCGACGCGTTGTTGTCGATCAGCACATTGGGTTCGATCGCAAAGGCTTCCGCACGCGGGCGGACCAGCGGTTTGGCCTTCAACCGGTCCTGCAGCTTGGCCCGGTTGGCCAGCGCGTCGGCGATCGTCGTCTTGATCCGGTTGAGCCGCGCCTCCTCGTCGAAAGGCCGCCCCAGGGGATCCTGGATCAGGAAATTGTCGAGCGCCATGCCGTCGCGCGTGGTGTGGATGCGCGCGTCGATGATGTTGCCGCCCGCGACATGGATCGCGCCGGCGATGCGGTAGAACAGGCCGGGATGGTCGGCGGCATAGACCGTCACCAGCGTCGCACCGCGCTCGGGATAGACCTGCGCCTCCACCGACAGCTGGGCATCGCCCGCCGCATCGATCTGCTTGGCGTTGCGCTCGAGCACGTCGGCCGGCTCGGCGATCCAGTAGCTCTCGGTCATCCGCTTCTTGAACGCGGCCATGCGCGGCTCGTCCCAGCGGAGCAGCTGGGCCAGCTCCTCCTGCTTGGCCGCGATCCGCTCGGTCCGCCCGCGCTGCTTGTGGCCGAGGCGGAGCACTTCCTCGGTGCCGTCATAGAGATCGGCGAGCAGCTGGCGCTTCCAGCCGTTCCACACGCCCGGCCCCACCGCGCGGATATCGACGATGGTCAGCAGCAGCAGCATGCGCAGCCGCTCGGGGCTCTGCACCTGGCCGGCGAAATCGAGGATCGTCTTGAAGTCCGACAGGTCCCGCTTGAAGGCGGTGGCGGACATGATCAAGTGCCAGCGCACCAGCCAGGCGACCGCCTCGGTCTCGGCCGGGCTCATGCCGAGCCGCGGGCAGAGCCGCTCGGCGACTTCGGCGCCCAGGATCGAGTGATCGCCGCCGCGCCCCTTGGCGATGTCATGGAGCAGCACCGCGACATAGAGCGCGCGACGCTGGGCGATCTGCTTGAAGATGCTGGTGCCGAGCGGATGATCGTCGCGCAGTTCGCCCTTCTCGATCTGGCTTAGCAGGCCGATCGCCCGGATCGAATGCTCGTCCACCGTATAGTGGTGATACATGTCGAACTGCATCTGCGCGACGACCCGGCCGAAGTCGGGCACGAAGCGGCCGAACACCCCCGCCTCGTTCATCCAGCGCAGCACCGTCTCGGGATCGCGCGGGGAGGTCAGCACGTCGAGGAACAGCGCGTTGGCGCGGGGATCGTCGCGGACATCGTCGACCAGCTTGGCGTCCCGCGCGGCGACGCGCATCGCCAGCGGGTGGACCTCGAGCTTGTGGAGATCGGCGAGCTGAAACAGCTCGATCAGGCGGACCGGGTCTTCACGGAAATAATCGTCGCGCGGGATCGCCAGCCGGCCGCGGTCGAGGGTGAAGCCCTTGAGCTTGCGCGGCCGCCGCCAGAGCTGGGGAAAGCCGAAGCGCGAACCGCGCGCCGCGAACTTCTCGTCCAGATGCGCGAGGAACACGCCGGTGAGATCGCCCACGCCCTTCGCCTGGAGGAAGTAGAAGCGCATGAAGCGCTCGACCTTCGACATGCCCGGGCGATCGGCATAGCGCATCCGCTCGGCGATCTCGCGCTGGACGTCGAAGGTCAGCCGGTCCTCGGCACGGCCGGTGATCAGATGGAGATGGCAGCGCACCGCCCAGAGGAAATTCTCGGCGCGACGGAACTGGCGATATTCGAGCTTGGTGAGCAGCCCCTTCTCGACCAGCTCGGCGGTCTCGCGAACATTGTACGCATATTTGCCGATCCAGAAGAGCGTGTGCAGGTCGCGCAGCCCGCCCTTGCCTTCCTTGATATTGGGCTCGACGACATAGCGGCTGTCGCCCATCCGCTTGTGCCGCGCCTCGCGCTCGGCGAGCTTGTCGGCGATGAAGGCGCGCGCGGTATCGGCCTGGACCTCCGCCTTGAAGCGCGCGGCGGCCTCGTCATAGAGCGCGGTATCGCCCCAGACATAGCGCGCCTCGAGCAGCGCGGTGCGTACCGTTACATCGGCCTTGGCCTGGCGGACCATGTCGTCGAGCGAGCGCGACGAATGGCCGACCTTCAGCTGCATGTCCCACAGCGAATAGAGCATCGATTCGATGACCTGCTCGCACCAGCCGGTGACCTTCCACGGGGTGATGAAGCCGATATCGATATCGGAGTGCGGCGCCATCTCGCCCCGGCCGTATCCGCCGACCGCGATCAGCACCATGCGCTCGGCGGCGCTGGGATTGGGGTTGGGATGAAGCCGCTCGACGGTGAAGTCCCAGAGCAAACGGAGCAGCTGGTCGATCAGGAAGGCGCCCGACGCGGCGATCTCGTGCCCGCGCGAGGGATGCTCGGCAAGGCGGCGGGCGATCTCGGCGCGGCCGGCATCGAGCGCGGCCTGCAGCTCCCTGGTGCCCGCGGCGCGCAGCTTCGCGCTGTCCTTGGCCTGGAGCGCGTGCAGCCGCTCGGCAACGCCACGCCGGTCGATCAGCGCGCGGCGGTTCGGGACGTTGTCGAAGCGGTTGGACATGCGGCTGAGATAGGGCGCGCGCGGGCCGGGTGCAAAGCCGGAAATCTTGACTCGAGGCCGCAAAGTGAAGGGAGTCGCGGCAAATCGTTTCACTTTGCCCGGGCGGCGCGGGCCGCGGTTCGAATCACCCCTAAATCGGAATGCCTGCCGCGCCATTCAGCGAAGACAGCAGGGGGAATCCTACATTGCAAGCATCCGTAAATTCCTCCCCCAGCTTACTGGGGGAGGGGGACCGCGACGCGCAGCGTCGGGGTGGAGGCGCGCGCCGGGCACCGGCGCGTTGCGCCGGCCCCCCCACCACCGCCTTCGGCGGCGGTCCCCCTCCCCGAGACAAGCTCGGGGAGGAATTAGTGGCCTCAGCCGACGAAGGCGCGTTCCAGGACGAAGCTGCCGGGGTTGGCATTCGAACCTTCCTCGAAGCCGTGCCCTTCGAGCATCTGCGCGAAGTCCTTGATCATCGCGTTCGAGCCGCAGAGCATGACGCGGTCGGTTTCCGGGTTGAGCTCGGGATGGCCCTGCACCGGCGCCTTGAACAGCCAGCCATTCTCGATCAGCTGGCCGATGCGCCCGCTGGTGCGGAACGGCTCGCGCGTCACGGTGGGGATATAGTGAAACTGGAGCAGCGCCTGGTCCGCCACCAGCGGATCGTTGGCCAGCTGCGCGGTCAGTTCGTCATGATAGGCGAGGTCGCTGACCCGGCGCGTCGAATGGACGATGACGATCTGCTCGAACCGGTCATAGGTGTCGGGGTCGCGGGCGATGCTGAGGAACGGCGCCAGGCCGGTGCCGGTCGACAGCAGGAAGAGGCGCTTGCCGGGCAGCAGCGCGTCGGCGACGAGGGTGCCGGTGGGCTTCTTGCCGAGATAGATCTGGTCGCCCGGCTGGATCAGCTGCAGGCGCGAGGTGAGCGGACCGTTCTCGACCTTGATCGACAGGAACTCGATCTCGTCCGACCAGGTCGGGCTGGCGATCGAATAGGCGCGCATCAGCGGCTTGCCCTCGCCTTCCAGGCCGATCATCACGAACTCGCCGGCGCGGAAGCGGAAGCTCGCGGGGCGCTCGATCGCGAAGCTGAACAGATGCTCGTTCCAATGTTTCACCCAGCGCACCGCAGCCGTCTGGAAAGCGGGGTGTTCGGGCAGGACGATGGGCGGGCGGGCATGCATATTCACGAGGTCGGCTCTTTCCAATTCCACGGTGCGCTGCAACGTAATTTTACTTCAACGCGCGAAAGCAACGGCGATACGCGCCACCGCCACGGAGAGCGGAAGGCGCGCTTCGGGTTTCACGATCTGCTCGATGACCGCGTCGACGCGCGGCTGCGCGCCGGCGCGTGCTAGCGCATGCAGCGAAAGGAGCAAGGCCTCGTCGTCGCCAATTTCCGCCGCGAAGGGCGGTTTGAAGCAAAGTTGGGACAGCGCCTCACGCTCGATCAGCAGCATCGCCATGTTGAGATCGGGGAGCAGCTCGACGAGTCCGCGCCCGCGCAGCACCGGCCCGAGCACGCTGCACGGGCAGCGCCCGGCGCGCATCGTCGCCACCCATTGCCGCATCGAGGTGAGCAGCAGCTGGTCGACATAGGCGAGCTCGGCAGCGGAGCGATCGAGGAACTGGTACAATGGCGATCCCCTGCCCGCAGGGTATCCGCGGGCCGGGATCGCCATAGAATTATTTGCGAATGATTAGCAATAGCGTAGTTTCAATCGACCCGCGAAAGCCGGGCGATCTCGGCGGTGAGCAGGTCGATCTTGTGGTGCAGGCTGTCGATCTGCGCCTCGGCGCGCAGATTGGTCTCGTAATCGAGCCGCGCCTCGAACCGATCCTTCGCCGCCTGGCGGTTCTGGCTCATCATGATGATCGGTGCCTGCAGCGCGGCGAGCATCGACAGCATCAGGTTGAGGAAGATGAAGGGGAACGGATCGAAGGCATGCGCCCCGAGCAGGACGGTATTGAGCACCGCCCAGGCACCAAGGAACAGCCCGAAGCTGATGATGAAACCCCAGGAGCCGCCCACGGCGGCCACCCGATCGGCGAGCTTCTGCCCGAAGGTCTGCCGCTCGTCGAACAGCGCATGGGGATCGCGACCCACGCTGAAGAAGCGAAGATCCGCGAGGAAACGGATGGCTGCGTTCATAATACACCTCACTGCCGACCGGCCGTCCGGGGCGGCTGCGCAGGAGGTGAGCGGATCAGCTCAGCGCGGCGGCCCTGGACGGCACGGTCGATCGACTATGGTCGTTGCTGGACATGACCCCATTCTCGGAGCTGGCGGTTGTGGCTGCACGGTTGTGCACCCGAGGGCGAGATGGTCCCCTCGCCCCCGGTTTACAAATGAAAAAGCCGTCATGTTTGGAGGGGCAGCCGATCTTGGACCAGTCCTCCCCCGGAGGGGGCGGGTTTGAAGGGGCCTCAGAAGCGCTCGCCGACCATCTCCTCGCTCTTCGTCCAGAGCGCCTTCGCACTCTCCGGATCGAGCGCATAGGAGCGCACACCTTCGCTCACCGGATTGATCAGGCCGTCGGTGACCTGCGAGACATGGCAATTCTCGCAATAGCGCGCGGCGACTTCCTCCGCCGGAGCAACGAAGCCGGCCCAGACGCTGGTGGCGGCACCCTGGGGGATGGTCTTCCACTGGAAGGGCGGCTGACCCTGCTCGGCGAGCTCGGCATTGATCCGGCCGATCACCTGCTCGAGCGTGTCCTCGCCGATGTGGCGGCCAAGCTCGGTCTGGATGCCGCCGGGGTGGAGCGCAGTGGCGCGGACGCCGCGATCCTTGTGGCGCCGGTCGAACTCGACGGCAAACAGGATGTTCGCGGTCTTCGAGCGGCCATAGGCGACCATCGGCTCATAGGCGGTATGCTCGAAATTCGGGTCGTCGAGGTCGACATCGGCATAGCGATGGCCCGAGGAGGCGAGGTTCACCAGCCGGCCGCCGTCCTTGATGAGCGACGCGATGCGATTGACGAAGACGAAATGGCCGAGATGGTTGGTGCCGAACTGGGTCTCGAAGCCGTCGACGGTGTGGCCGAGCGGGGTGGCCATCACCCCGGCATTGGCGATCACGACATCGAAGGTGCGACCATCGGCCACCAGCCTGTCCGCGGCGGCACGCACGCTGGCGAGCGAGGCGAGATCGAGCTCGACCAGTTCGATGCCGCCGCCATTCGCCGCCTGGTCGCGCACCATTTGGGTCGCGCGCTCCGCCTTGGCGAGATCGCGCGCGGTGCCGACCACCTGCGCGCCGTGCGCCGCCAGCACCCGCGCGGTCTCGACGCCGAGCCCGGCCGAGACGCCGGTGACGAGCACGCGCTTGCCGCTGAGATCGACGCCGGCGAGCACTTCGTCGGTAGTGGAAGCTGCATTGAAAACCTGGGTCATTGCCTGTCTCCGTCACGCGGACGCACGGCTCCACCGGCCGCGAGCCCCTTGCCCGGCGACCTTGGAAAGACTAAGTGGAGGGCGTCTCCGGAAATAAATACGGAGGCATCCTCCGCTTTTCAAGAGATGATCCCGCGCGCGTGTCCGAAACTGTCGACTCCCCTTCCCGCAAGCCGCGCGCCGATGCCGAGCGCAACCGGCTGCGGCTGCTCGACACGGCCAAGGCGGTGTTCGGCGAGAAGGGGCCGAGCGCCAGCCTGGAGGAGATCGCACGCGAGGCCGGGGTGGGCATCGGCACGCTCTACCGCCACTATCCGACCCGCGACGCGCTGATCGAGGCGGTCTATCGCAACGAGACCGGGCAGCTGGCCGCGGCCGCCACGCAACTGAGCGCGGCGCACCCGCCGGTCGAGGCGTTGCGGCTATGGCTGCTGCTGTTCATCGACTATCTCGGCACCAAATATGGCATGGCGGCGGTGTTCGGATCGGTCACCGGCGGCACAGCGGCGCTCTATGCCGCCTGCAACAGCGGCACGCCCGAAGCGATCGCGCTGCTCACCGACCGCGCGGTGGCGAGCGGCGAGATCCGGCTCGACATGGACCCGATCGACCTGCTCCGCGCGATTGCCGGCGTCGCCAGCGCGGGGCCGGGCTGGCAGGAGACGGCGCGGCGGCTGGTCGACATCCTGATCGCCGGGATGCGGACTTCCTGAGTCTTTTCCTCGGCGAAGGCCGGCGAAAGCAGAGGGGGACGCAAAGAAAAAGGCCGGAGCATCGCCCCGGCCTCTTCGTCTCGCGCTTTCAGCCGGATCAGTCCGGCTTCTTCGCCACGCCGACCAGCGCCGGACGCAGCAGCCGGTCGCGGATCATGTAGCCCGCCTGGATCTCTGCCACGATCGTGCCCGGCTCGGCATCGGCGCTCGGCATTTCCATCATCGCCTGGTGGCGATTGGGATCGAGCGATTCGCCCAGCGCGACGATCTTCGAGATGCCGTGGCGCGCGAACACCGAATCGAGCTCGCGGCCGGTCGCCTCGAGGCCCGTCACCAGGCCCTTGAACTTCTCGTCTTCCTTGAGCTCGGCCGGGATCGCGGCGAGCGCGCGGCTGAGATTGTCGGCCACCGAGAGCACGTCGCGCGCAAAGGCGGTCGCGGCATAGGTCTTGGCGTCCTGCGCTTCCTTCTCGGCACGGCGGCGGACATTCTGGGTCTCCGCCTGGGCGTACATCACCGCCGCCTTGGTTTCGGCAAGCTGCGCCTCGAGCTCGGCCACGCGATCATGCTCGGCCACCTCCGGAGCCGCTTCCGCGGTTTCCGCGCGCAGCGTCGTGTCTTCCGAGTCCGTCACCTTCGATTCTTCCGTCATAATTCCCTGTTCAGGCCAGTAGTCGGGCCAATGTGGCCGCCGTGAAATCCACCATGGGGACGACGCGCGCATAGTTCAACCGAGTCGGGCCGATCACGCCCACCACGCCGACCACGCGCCCGTCGAGCGCGCGCACCGGCTTGGCGATCACCGACGACCCCGACAACGCGAATAGCTTGTTTTCGGATCCGATGAAGATGCGGGTCGCTTCGCCCTCGCGCGCCGAATCGAGCAGGCGGGCGATTTCCTCCTGTCCTTCGAGCTGGTCGAGCAGCTGGCTGACCTTGTCGAGATCCTCGGCCGCGGCGGTGTCGATCAGCCGGGCCTGGCCGCGCACGATCAGCACCGGGCGGCGGCCGCCATCCTCGCTCCACACTGCGAGGCCGCGCTCGACAAGCGCCGCCGCCGCACTGTCGAGCGCCGCGCGCTGCGCCCCGAGCTCGCGCTCCGCCCGGGCAAAGGCCTGGCTGAGCGTCAACCCGCCGAAAGTCGCGGAGAGATAATTGGCGGCGCGCTGCAGCGCCGTGGGATCCATGCCGCCCGGCACCTCGACCACGCGATTCTCGACCGAACCATCCTCGCCGACCAGCACGGCGAGGGCGCGGTCGTGGCTCAGGGGCACGAAGCCGAACTGGCGCAGCACCGGCTCGACCTTGGGCACCAGCACCAGCCCGGCACAGGCCGAGAGGCCGGAGAGCGCGGCAGTGGTGTTGGCCAGCGCCTCCTCGACCGGTCCCCGCTCGGCGGCGTTGCGCTCGATCGCCGCGCGCTCCTCGGCCGAGGGTTCGTTCGCCTGCATCATGCCGTCGACGAACAGGCGCAGGCCCGTCTCGGTCGGCATGCGCCCCGCGCTGGTGTGCGGCGAGGCGAGCAGGCCCAGCTCCTCCAGGTCCTGCATCACGTTGCGGATCGAGGCGGGCGAGAGGTTGAGCCCGGAGATCTGCGCGATCGTCCGCGATCCCACCGGCGTGCCGGTGTCCAGATACGACTCGACCACCATGCGAAACACGTCGCGGGCGCGGTCGGTCAGCTCGCGGATCGGCGGGGTGGTCATGGGGCTTATGTAAGGGAAACCGGCCGCGCCTCAACCTTCAGCGTCATCCCGGACCTTTACCGTCATCTCCGCGAAGGCGGGGATGACGAAGGCAGGGATAACGAGGGACGGATAATTACGGCCGTTCGCCGATCAGGTCATGGATCGGCAACCCCTCCACCGCCTCGCCGAGCGCCTGGCCCAGCGGGCGGTTCTTTTCCGCACGGCAGCCATAATAGAAATACAGGCCCTGGCTGTCGCCGATCGCGCGGGTCCAGGTCACGTCGACGCTCGAGGCGTCGGTGGCCGCCGGCTCGCAATTCTTCTCGCCGGGTGCATAGCGGACCTGCCCGCTTTCGGGCCGATACGGCGCCAGCCTTGCGGCAAAGGCGTCATATTCGGCACGGCTGAGCTTGAACGCCTTCTCGCCGGTCACCGCGGTGAAGCGCTTGCCCTCGAATACACCGGTGCCGTCGGGACGCACGGTGACGGCATAGACCGGGCAGCGCCCGTAACAGGGGCCGGTCTCGTACCGGATCGAATCGCTTTCGATCGCGACGGGCTTGCCCGGCCCGGCCGGACCGCCGCTCGGCTTCACGCAGCCCGCCAGCGCCAACAGACCCAAACCCATGATCGAAAGCCTACGCATACCCTGTTCTCCCTGCGGCCCTATACGCGGATCGCCTGCCGACACTGGCGCGTTCCGACCGTTACGTCTACGTGCCCGGAGAAACCTTGCAGGAGACTGAAGCAGATGCGCCCATCCGGCCGCGCCCCCGACGAAATGCGTGCGATCACGATCGAGCCCCACTTCACCCGCCATGCCGAGGGTTCGGTGCTGATCAGCTTCGGCGACACCCGCGTGCTCGTCACCGCCAGCGTCGAAGAGCGGCTGCCGCCCTGGCTCAAGGGCAAGGGCGAAGGCTGGGTGACCGCCGAATACGGCATGCTTCCCCGCGCGACCCACACCCGCGGCCAGCGTGAGGCGGCCAAGGGCAAGCAGTCGGGCCGCACCCAGGAGATCCAGCGCCTGATCGGCCGCTCGCTGCGCGCCGTCACCGATCTCAAGAAGCTCGGCGAGCGCCAGATCACGCTCGATTGCGACGTGATCCAGGCCGATGGCGGCACCCGCACCGCGGCGATCTCGGGCGCGTTCGTCGCGCTGCGCATCGCAGTGAACAAGCTGATGGCGCAGGGCCTGATCAAGGAAGACCCGATCACCGCGCAGGTCGCGGCGGTCTCCTGCGGCATCCACCAGGGCACGCCGGTGCTCGACCTCGACTATATCGAGGACAGCGGCGCCGATGCCGACGCCAATTTCGTCCTGCTCTCCAACGGCAACATCGCCGAGGCGCAGGCGACCGCCGAGGGCGCGACCTATGACGAGGAAGGGCTGCTCCGCCTGCTCCGCCTCGCGCGCATCGGCTGCAACCAGATCTTCGAAGCACAGTTGAAGGCAATCGGATGAGCGGTGAAGGCGAAACCCCGCAGGCGATCCGCAAGCTGCAGCCCGGCAAGCTGGTGATCGCCAGCCACAACCAGGGCAAGGTGCGCGAGATCCGCGAACTGCTCGGCCCGTTCGGGATCGAGCCGGTCTCGGCGGGCGAGCTCGACCTGCCCGAGCCCGAGGAGACCGGGACGACCTTCGTCGCCAATGCCGAGCTCAAGGCGCTGCAGGCCGCGGACCTGTCGGGGCTCCCTGCCCTGGCCGATGATTCGGGCCTGTGCGTCGAGGCGCTGAACAACGATCCGGGCATCTTCTCGGCGCGCTGGGCGGGCCCGAGCAAGGACTTCGGCGTCGCGATGCAGCTGGTCGAGGACAATCTCGCCAAGCTGCCGCCCGAGACCAGCCGCGACGCGCATTTCGTCTGCGCGCTCGCGCTGGCCTGGCCCGACGGCCATGTCGAATGGTTCGAAGGGCGCGTGGACGGCACCCTGGTCTGGCCGCCGCGCGGCAGCCAGGGCTTCGGCTATGATCCGATGTTCCTGCCCAACGGGCACCAGGAGACGTTCGGCGAGATGGAGCCCGGCGCCAAGCACGCGATGAGCCACCGCGCCGATGCCTTCCGCCAGCTCGTCGCGGCGGTGCTCGACTGAGAAACGTGATTCGCGGCGCGTTAAGGATTTATTTCCCGCAACTTCCCATCAAAACTTAAGTTATGACCCCTCGCTACGAAAGCTTAAGCGAGGGGTCGCAGATGGGTTCATTCCGCCAATGGGCGACGATGATACGACACGTCCACAAGACGCATACCGAAACGGGCATCGAGGACGAGACAGGGGACGCGCGACGCAAGCGCGATGCGGCGAAGAAGGCGCGGGAGCGCGCCGATCGTGACAAGCCGGCGAGCAGCGGCGAAGCCTGCCCGCTGTGAAGCTCTTTCCGCAGCGTTGACCTGTGAGACCGGCGGCCTAGCCTCGCGCGCGTAGGCTTGGGGACCTGACGTTGCGTATTGCCATCATCGATGACAGCGGGCTGCGCGCCACGATCCTCGAGGAGGGTCTGCGCGATGCCGGCTTCGAGGAGATCGAAGTCGTGCCCCCGCACGGCGCCTTTGTGGCGCGGCTCGAGCGGATGGCCCCCGATGTCGTGCTGATGAACCTCGGCAACGCCAATCGCGATTCGCTGGAGGAGATGCTCGCGGTCAGCCGCGCGCTGGCGCGTCCGATCGCGATGTTCGTCGACCAGTCCGATGACGGCATGATCGGCGCGGCGATCGATGCCGGCGTCTCGGCCTATGTCGTCGATGGGCTCCGCAAGGACCGGGTGAAGCCGGTGCTCGAGCTGGCGATCCGCCGGTTCAACGCCTTTTCCCGGCTGCAGACCGAGCTGGACGCTGCGCGCACCGAGCTGGCCGAGCGCAAGACGCTCGACCGCGCCAAGGCGATCCTGATGCAAAGCCGCGGCCTCAGCGAGCCCGAGGCCTATGCGCTGCTGCGCACCACCGCGATGAAGCAGGGACGGCGGATCGTCGAAGTCGCCGAGGCCCTGATCACAGCCGCCGACCTGTTTGGAGACGGGCGATGACGCCGCTTTCGATCGCCTTCCTGCCGCTGACCGACAGCGCCCCGCTGATCGTGGCGCGCGAACGCGGCTTTGCCGAGGCCGAGGGCATTGCCCTCACCCTGGTGCGCGACACGAGCTGGGCGACGGTGCGCGACCGGCTGGTCTATGGCCAGGTGCAATGCGCGCACATGCTGGCGCCGCTCGCCGTGGCGGTCACGCTGGGGCTGAGCCAGGCGCCCTGCGCGATCGCCGCGCCGTTCAAGCTCAACGACAATGGCAATGCGCTGACTCTCTCCGCCGAGCTGGCCGCCGCGCTCGATCCCGATCCGCGCAACCGGGTCGAGGATCCAATCGCCACCGCGCACGACTTCGCCGCCGCGATCGGGCTGCATCGCCGCAAGCCGGTGATCGGCATCGTCCACCGCTATTCGAGCCACGCGCTGATGCTGCGCTACTGGCTCGCCTATGCCGGCGTGAACCCCGACCGCGACGTGACGCTGCGCGTCCTGCCGCCGTCGCTGATGGTGCAGGCGCTGCGGCTCGGCGAGATCGACGGCTTCATCGCCGGCGAGCCGTGGAGCAGCGTCGCGGTGGCCGAGGGGATCGGCGAGATCGCCGCCGCCGGCGTCAACATCTGGCAGCGCGGCGTCGAGAAGGTCCTCGCCACCCGTGCCGACTGGGCCGAGGCGAATGCGGAGCAGCTTGGCCGACTGCTCCGCGCGCTCGACCGCGCCGCGGCCTGGTGCGACGATCCCGCCAATCACCAGGACCTCGCCGCCCTGCTCGCCCGTCCGGACCATGTCGGCCAGCCCACCGAGCTGATCCTCCAGGCGCTCGCCGGTCGCATGCCGCTGATGCGCGGCGGCGACGTGGTCGACCTGCCCAACTTCACGGTATTCCACCGCGGTGCGGCGAACTTCCCATGGCGCAGCCAGGCGCTGTGGATCTATTCGCAGTTCGTCCGCTGGAACCTGGTCGAGCCCAGCCCCGAGGCCGAGCGCGCCGCGGCGGGCGTGTTCCGCTCCGATCTCTATCGCAGCGCGCTGGCCGGGCGCGGCGTGGCGATGCCGGGGGCGAGCATGAAGGTGGAAGGCGCGCTGGCCAGCCCGCTTGCCGCCGCCTCGCACGAGGGCAGCCTGACCCTGGCGCCCGACCGGTTCTTCGATGGCCGCGCCTTCGATCCGCAGGACCTGGACGCCTATTTGCGCGGGCTGAAACAAAGCTGAAATTTTTGCACTTGCGAAGAAGCCCGCTTCGCGTCAGCTTAAGCGAGTCGCCCGAATGGCCGGGTGACGCATATCGGATCTTCGCGGCGACGTAGGCGCGAGCATCCACCGGAATTCAGCAAAGCCGCTGTCCGATCCCCGCCGCACGGGAGATCGACAGCGGCTTTTTTCGTGCCTGCGGCACGGGGAGGCAGTAGGAATGAAGATCGCGGAACTGGCGCGCGAAGGCTTCGAGGCGATCGGCGGGGGCGCCGACATCGATTCTTTCCCGCAGCGCAAGGCGAAATCGGCTTTCTGGAGCAGCGGCCACACGCCGACGCTGATCGCCGCCTTCCTCTATTTCGACCTGGCCTTCATGGTCTGGGTGCTGCTCGGCCCGCTCGCGCCGGAGATCGCCAGGGATATCGGGCTGAGCCCGGCGCAGAAGGGCCTGATGGTGGCGACTCCCACCCTGGCCGGCGCGGTGCTGCGCCTGGTCGTCGGCCTGCTCGCCGACCGGATCGGCCCGAAGCGCACCGGCGTGATCGGCCAGCTGATCGTGATCGCCGGCCTGCTCACCGCCTGGCGGCTGGGCGTGCACAGCTTCGCCGGCACGTTGGCGCTGGGCGGCGTGCTCGGCTTTGCCGGCGCGAGCTTCGCGGTGGCGCTGCCGCTCGCCAGCCGCTGGTATCCGCCCGAGCATCAGGGCAAGGCGATGGGCATCGCCGGCATGGGCAATTCGGGCACCGTGCTGGCCGCCCTGTTCGCCCCAATGCTCGCCAAGGCGTTCGGCTGGAACGCGGTGCTCGGCCTGGTCTGCATCCCGCTGGCGATCGTGCTGGTGGTCTATGTCGTGCTGGCCAAGGACGCGCCGAACCAGCCCGCGCCCAAGCCGCTCGCCGCCTATCTCGAGCCGCTCAAGACTGCCGACGCCTGGTGGTTCATGCTGTTCTACGGCGTCACCTTTGGCGGCTTCTCGGGTCTCGCCTCGTCGCTGACCATCTACTTCACCGACCAGTTCTCCCTCAGCACGGTCATGGCCGGCTATTGCACCGCGGCCTGCGTGTTCGCCGGGTCGCTGGTGCGTCCGCTCGGTGGTGCGCTGGCCGACCGGGTCGGCGGCGTGGCGGCGCTGACCGCCGTCTACATCGTCGCGGCTGCAGCGCTGCTCGGCGTCAGCACCTCGCCCGCCAGCCTCGGCGTGGCGCTCACCCTGTTCGTCATCGCGATGCTGGCGCTCGGCACCGGCAATGGCGCGGTGTTCCAGCTCGTGCCGCAGCGCTTCGGCAAGGAGATCGGCATCCTGACCGGGCTGGTCGGCATGGCCGGCGGCGTGGGCGGCTTCTACCTCGCCTCCTCGCTCGGCTTCGCGCGCCAGGCAACCGGCGGCTTCGGCCCCGGCTTCCTGATCTTCGCGATGTTGGCGCTCGGCGCCCTCGCCGCGCTGACCTTCGTCAAGGGGCGGTGGCGGATGCGCTGGGCGGCAGCTGCGGGGGTGCGCATCTGATGCGGGCGCTGGCGCTCCTCCCCTTCGCGCTCGTCGCCACCCCGGCGGCGGCGCAGGAGATGAAGCCGCTGATCGACGCCCGGCTTCGCTACGAGGGTGTCAATCAGGCCGGGATCGCACGGGACGCCGATGCGCTCACGCTGCGGGTCCGCGCCGGGTTCGAGCTGAAGCAGGGCGATTTCGCGCTGCTCGCCGAGAGCGAAGGCACGCTGGCGCTGGTCGAGCGCTACAACAGCAGCGTCAACGGCCGCATCGCCTACCCCATCGTGGCCGATCCCGAGAATGTCGAGATCAACCGGATCCAGCTCCAGTATCGCGGGCTGAAGGACACGGTCTTCACCGCGGGCCGCCAGCGCATTGCGCTCGATGACCAGCGCTTCGTCGGCAATGTCGCCTGGCGGCAGAACGAGCAGACCTTCGACGCCGTCCGCGTCGAGAGCAAGGCGCTGGGCCCGGTGGCGATCGACCTGACCTATGCCTGGGCGGCGCGGACCATCTACGGCGTCGAGAGCCCGATCGCCGGGATCGGCGGCGACAATGTCTTCGCCGGCGCCACGGTGAAGCTGGGCCCGATCAATGCCAAGGCCTTCGCCTATCTGGTCGACCAGGACGCCACCGGGCGGCGGCAATTCTCCAGCCAGACCTATGGCGCGCGGGCGACGACCACCCTGCCCCTCGGCCCGGCCAAGCTGTCATTGGTCGCGAGCTATGCCCGCCAGTCCGACTGGCGCGACAATCTCAATCGCTATGCGGCGGATTACTGGCTCGCCGAGGGGCAGGTGCAGCTCAAGGCCTTCGGGCTGAGCGGCGGCTATGAGGTGCTGGGCGCCGACAAGGGGCTGGCGAACACCAGCTTCCAGACGCCGCTGGCCACGCTCCACAAGTTCCAGGGCTGGGCCGACAAGTTCCTCGTCACCCCGGCCGACGGCATACGCGACCTCTATGCCGGCGGCAGCTACGCACTGACCCTGGGCAAGGCGCCGACAGTCACGCTCCAGGCGATCTATCACCGCTTCGACAGCGACCGGAACACCCGCCGCTACGGCGAGGAATGGGACCTGCAGCTCGGCTTCAAGCCGGCCAGGCACCTCGCCGCCCTGATCAAATATGCCGATTACCGCGCCGCCAGCTTCGCGACCGACACGCGCAAGCTGTGGCTCCAGCTCGATTTCAGCCTGTGAGTGACCAAGCATGACGCATCACATCGAACGCCCGCATTTGGTGGTGGTCGGCAACGGCATGGCCGGCTGCCGCGCCGTGGAGGAGCTGCTCGCCCGCGATCCCGGTCGCTACCGCGTGACGATCTTCGGCGCTGAGCCGCATGTGAACTACAACCGGATCATGCTCTCGCCCGTCCTCGCCGGCGAGAAGACGTTCGACGAGATCGTGATCAACCCGCGCGACTGGTATGACGGCAACGGCATCGAGCTGGTCTCCGGCGACAGCGTCACCGGGATCGACCGGGAAGCACGCACCGTCACCGCCGCCAGCGGGCGCAGCGTCAGCTACGACAAGCTGCTGATCGCCACCGGCTCCGATCCCTTCATCATCCCGGTGCCGGGCAAGGACCTGTCCGGCGTGATCAGCTTCCGCGACATGAAGGACGTCGACGCGATGCTCGCCGCCGCGGACAGGGGTGGTGATGCCGTGGTGATCGGCGGCGGCCTGCTCGGGCTGGAGGCGGCGCACGGGCTCACCCTGCGCGGGATGAAGGTCACCGTCCTCCACCTGATGCCGACGCTGATGGAGCGCCAGCTCGACGAGGCGGCGGGCTGGCTGCTCAAGTCGGAACTGGAATCGCGCGGCCAGACGATCCTCACCGGCGCCGATACCGCCGAGATCCTCGGCACTACCCATGTCGAGGGCGTGAAGCTCAAGGACGGGCGGGTGATCCCGGCGAGCCTGGTGGTGATGGCGGTGGGCATCCGCCCCTCGACCGCGCTCGCCCGCGAAGCCGGGCTGGCGGTGGGCCGCGGCATCCAGGTCGACGACCACATGGTCACCAGCGATCCGGACGTGCTCGCGGTCGGCGAATGCGTCGAGCATGACGGCAATGTCTATGGCCTGGTTGCGCCGCTCTGGGAGATGTGCCGGGCGCTCGCCGACGGACTGGTCGAGGCGCCAACCGGCTATCGCGGCTCGGTCACCTCGACCAAGCTCAAGGTCTCGGGCATCGACCTGTTCTCCGCCGGCGACTTCTCGGGCGGCGACGGTGCCGAGGACATCGTGCTGCGCGATGCCAGCCGCGGCATCTACAAGCGCGTGGTGGTGAAGGACGACCGCATCGTTGGCGCGGTACTCTACGGCGATACCGCCGATGGCAGCTGGTATTTCGACCTGCTCAAGAAGCAGGAAGACATCTCCGAGCTGCGCGACCTGCTGATCTTCGGCCAGGCCTTCGCCCAGGGAGGTGGGCAGGCGGACCCTAAGGCGGCCGTTGCGGCGCTCTCGGACGATGCCGAGATCTGCGGCTGCAACGGCGTGTCCAAGGGCCAGGTCGTCGCCTGCATCGAGAAGGGGGCGTGCAGCCTCGATGCAGTGCGCGCGGGGTGCAAGGCCTCGGCGAGCTGCGGGTCATGCACCGGGCTGGTCGAGACGCTGCTGGCGGTCACGCTGGGCGATGCGGTCCAGTCAGGTCCCAAGACGATGTGCAAATGCACCAGCTTCGGCCATGACGATGTCCGCCGCGAGATCGTCGCGCAGGGCATGCGCTCGATCCCCGAAGTGATGCAGAAGCTCCACTGGAGCACGCCCGATGGCTGCTCCTCCTGCCGCCCGGCACTCAACTATTACCTGCTCTGCGCGCTGCCCGGCGAATATCAGGACGACCAGCAGAGCCGCTTCGTCAACGAGCGGATGCACGCCAACATCCAGAAGGACGGCACCTATTCGGTCGTCCCGCGCATGTGGGGCGGCATCACCACGCCGCAGGAACTGCGCGCGATCGCCGATGTCGTCGAGAAATACGACGCACCGATGGTCAAGGTCACCGGCGGCCAGCGGCTCGACATCTTCGGGATCAGGAAGGAAGACCTGCCCGCGGTATGGGCCGATCTCAACGCCGCCGGCATGGTCTCGGGCCACGCCTATGGCAAGGCGCTGCGCACGGTGAAGACCTGTGTCGGCTCCGAATGGTGCCGCTTCGGCACCCAGGATTCGACCGGGCTCGGCGTCAAGCTGGAGCGCGGCTTCTGGGGCTCGTGGATGCCGCACAAGTTCAAGATGGCAGTCTCGGGCTGCCCCCGGAACTGCGCCGAGGCGACGATCAAGGACTTCGGCGTGGTCTGCGTGGACTCGGGCTACGAGCTCCATGTCGGCGGCAATGGCGGCATCCATGTCCGCGCGACCGACCTGCTGGTGAAGGTCGCGACCGAGGAGGAGTCGCTCCACTATGCCGCCGCCTTCGTCCAGCTCTACCGCGAGGAAGCGCGCTATCTCGAGCGCACCGCGCCGTGGATCGAGCGCGTCGGGCTGCAATATGTGAAGGACCGGATCGTCGAGGACGCGGAACTCCGCGACGCTCTCGCCGCGCGCTTCTGGCATTCGCAGACCTTCAGCCAGGACGACCCCTGGGCCGAGCGCGCCGCCGGCCAGGAACGCGAGCAGCACGCCCACATGGCTGCGTTCAAACCCGTGCTCCAGGAGGAAATCGCATGATCGGCGAGTGGCTCGATATCGGCTGGCTGCAGGAGATCCCGGTCCGCGGCAGCCGTACCGTCCCCGTCGAGGGCGGCGAGGAGATCGCGGTGTTCCGCACCGGCGACGACAAGGTATTCGCGCTGGTCAACCGCTGCCCGCACAAGGGCGGCCCGCTCAGCGCGGGGCTGGTCCATGGCCACAGCGTCGCCTGTCCGTTGCACAACTGGAACATCGCACTGGCGACCGGCCAGGCCCAGGGCGAGGACAAGGGCTGCACCCCGGTGATCCCTGTGAAGGTGAGCGGCGGGCGGGTGCTGATCTGCCGCGCGAGCACGCTGAAGGCGGCGGCGTGAACGCCCTTCCCCCATCGATCTCAGAAAGGCATCCGACCATGGACTATCTGCAACCGGCCGAGTTCGTTCGTAACGCGATCGACGCGGGCGAATCCAAGATCTTCATGTCCACCCGCGATACGATCATCCGCGCCTTCATGGCCGGGGCGACGCTGGCGCTCGGCGCCGTCTTCGCAGTGACCGTCACTGTCCAGACCGGCCAGCCGCTGGCGGGGGCGATCCTGTTCCCGGTTGGCTTCTGCATTCTCTACTTGCTCGGCTACGACCTGCTCACCGGCGTCTTCGTCCTCGCCCCGCTCGCCTGGCTCGATCGGCGGCCGGGCGTGACGATCGGCGGCGTGCTGCGCAATTGGGGCCTGGTGTTCGCCGGCAATTTCGCCGGGGCGCTCGTCGTCGCTTTCCTGATGACCGTCTATTTCACCTATGGCTTCTCCACCGCGCCCAGCGTGGTCGGGCAGAAGATCGCCCATATCGGCGCCGACCGGACGCTCGGCTATGCTGCCCATGGCATCGCCGGCTGGTTCACGATCTTCGTACGCGGGATGCTCTGCAACTGGATGGTCTCGACCGGCGTGATTGGCGCAATGCTGTCGCGCAGCGTCACGGGCAAGGTGCTCGCGATGTGGATGCCGATCATGCTCTTCTTCTACATGGTGTTCGAGCATTCGGTGGTGAACATGTTCCTGTTCCCCTCCGCGCTGATGATGGGCGGCGCCTTCTCGCTAGGCGACTATTTCCTCTGGAACGAAGTGCCGACCGTGCTCGGCAACATGGTCGGCGGGCTAACCTTCACCGGGCTGATGCTCTACGCGACCCATGCTCGCACCGCGCCGAAGCGCGGACCGGTGACCACACCCGTCGCCGACACCTCCGTCCGCAAGTTCGCGGCCTGAGGCTCCCGATGTCGCAGCCCCGCCCGATCGGTGATCAGGTGCGCACCACCTGCGCCTATTGCGGCGTCGGCTGCGGGATCGTTGCGACGCGCACCGGCGCGCGCGCGGTCGAGATCAAGGGCGATCCCGAGCACCCCGCCAATCGCGGCCGGCTCTGTTCCAAGGGCACGCATCTTGGCGAGACGGTCGGGCTCGAAGGCCGGCTGCTCCACCCGATCATCGGCAAGCGCCGGGCAAGCTGGGACAAGGCGCTCGACCTGGTCGCGAAGCGCTTCAAGCAGGCGATCGCCGAGCATGGGCCGGACAGTGTCGCCTTCTATGTCTCGGGCCAGCTGCTGACCGAGGATTACTACGTCGCCAACAAGCTGATGAAGGGGTTCATCGGCTCGGGCAATATCGACACCAATTCGCGGCTCTGCATGTCGAGTGCGGTCGCCGGCCATGTCCGTGCGTTCGGCGAGGACGTCGTGCCGGCGAGCTATGACGATCTCGACGCGGCCGACCTGATCATACTGGTCGGCTCGAACACCGCCTGGTGCCATCCGATCGTCTATCAGCGCATCCGCGCGCGCTGCGATGCCGGGGCGAAGCTGGTGGTGATCGATCCGCGCCGCACCGAGACGTGCGAGGGTGCTGACCTGCACCTCGCCATCCGGCCGGGCAGCGACGTGGCGCTGATGAACGGGCTGCTCGCCCATTGCCGCGAGGCCGGGCTGGTCGACGAGGCCTATCTCGCCGCGAGCGTGAATGTGCCCGAAGGATTCTGGGACGGGGTTGGAGAGGGAAGCGACCTGTGGTCGGTGGCGCGGACATGCGAAGTGCCGGCCGCCGACCTCAGGCGCTTCTATGAGCTGTTCGCCGCGCATCCGCGAACGGTCACCCTGTTCAGCCAGGGCATCAACCAGTCGATCCGCGGCACCGATCAGGTCAACGCGATCCTTAACCTGCACCTCGCCACCGGTCGGATCGGCAAGCAGGGCGCGGCGCCCTTCTCGATCACCGGCCAGCCCAATGCGATGGGCGGCCGGGAAGTCGGCGGGCTCGCCTCGAGCCTCGCCTCGCACATGGATTTCGCGCCCGAGAACCGCGCCCGCGTCCAGCGTTTCTGGGCCTCGCCCACGATAGCACCCAAGGCCGGTCTCAAGGCAGTCGACCTGTTCCGGGCGATGGGCGAAGGCCGGATCAAGGCGCTGTGGATCATGGCGACCAACCCCGCCGTCTCAATGCCCGATGCCGGGGCGGTGCGCGAAGCACTGGCGCGCTGCCCGTTCGTGGCAATCTCGGACGTGATCGCCGAGACCGATTGCACCCCCTTCGCGCATGTCCGCCTGCCCGCCACCGGCTGGGGCGAGAAGGACGGCACCGTCACCAATTCGGAACGCCTGGTCAGCCGCCAGCGCGCCCTGTTCGAGGCGCCGGGCGAGGCGCGGCCCGACTGGTGGATCATCAAGGAAGTCGGCCGCCGCATGGGCTGGCCGGGCGACTTCGCCTATGCCCGCCCCGCCGACATCTTCCGCGAGCATGCCCGGCTCTCCGCCTATCAGAATGACGGCACGCGGCTGTTCGACCTGGGCGACAAGGTCGCGATCGGCAATGCCGATTACCAGACGATGCCCCCCTTCCGCTGGGGTGGCGACCCCTTTGCCGATGGCCGCTTCCCGACGCCCGATGGCCGCGCACGGCTGGTGGCGGTCAGCCAGATGCCGTTGCCCGCGCCGCTCGCCAACTGGCCGATGACGCTCAACACCGGGCGCTACCGCGACCAATGGCACACGATGACGCGCACCGGGCTCAGCCCCAAGCTCTCCCGCCACCGCGAGGAGCCGCTGGTCGAGGTCCATCCCGAGGACGCGGCCGCCCAGGGTCTGGAGGATGGCGGCCTCGCCCGCGTCTCGACGCCGCAGGGCGCGAGCCTGTTCCGCGTCCAGTTCAGCACCGGCCAGCGCCGCAGCGAGATTTTCACCCCGATCCACTGGACCGATCGGCAATCGACCGGCGGCCGCACCGGCCTGCTTCCCCGCCCGCTGGTCGATCCGCATTCGGGCCAGCCCGGGTTCAAGTCGACGCCGGCGAAGATCGAGGCGGTTGCACCCGCCTGGCGCGGCTTCCTGATCACCACCGAGGCGATGGAGCGGCCCGATTGCCTGTGGGCGACCCGCGTCACCGTGCCGGGCGGCATGCTGTTCGAGTTGGAGGGTGACGGCGATGCGCAGGCGATCGAAGCGAAGCTGCCGCGCGGCGAGCGGATCGAGAGCTTCGACCGCGCGCGCGGATCGCACCGTGTGGCGGTGATGCGCGACGGCCGGCTGGTCGCGGCGCTGTTCCGTACCGAGCGCGGGATATTGCCCAGGCGCGAATGGCTGGTCGAGCAGCTGGGCCAGGCCGCGACGGCCGCGCTGCTCGCCGGCGCCCCACCGGGCGCGCGCGAGGATCGCGGGCCGATCATCTGCCTGTGCTTCGATGTCGGCCTCAAGACCATCGTCGCCGCGATCGGCAGCCAGCAGCTCACCACCGTCGAAGCGGTGGGTGCCGCGCTTTCGGCGGGCACCAATTGCGGCTCGTGCCGCCCCTCGATCCGCCGGATCCTCGAAGAGAACAGGAGTGCCGCCAATGGATGAGAGCTTCCTCCCCGGCGAGGTCTGGCTGGTCGGCGCCGGGCCGGGCGATCCCGACCTGCTCACCCGCAAGGCCGAGCGGCTGCTGCGCGCGGCGAGCGTGGTCTTCTACGACGCGCTTGTCGGGCCCGGCGTGCTGGCGTTGATTCCGGAAGGTGTCCGATTGGTCCCGGTCGGCAAGCGCTCGGGCCGGCATTCGAAGGATCAGGCAACGATCGACGCGCTGCTGGTCGAAGCCGCGCTCGACGGTGAGCGCGTGGTGCGGCTGAAGGGCGGCGACCCGTCGATGTTCGGCCGCTCGACCGAGGAGATCACTGCGCTGGCCGCGGTGGGGGTCAAGACGCGCATCTGCCCCGGCATCACCGCGGCGAGCGCGGCCTCAGCCTCGGCCGGCATCTCCTTATCCTTGCGGGGGTTCGCCCGCCGCGTCCAGTTCGTCACCGCGCATGTCCGGGCCGGCGAACCGCTGGCGCTCGACTGGGCGGCGCTCGCCGATCCGCACAGCACCACCGCCTTCTATATGGGCCGCGGCGCGGCGGGCGAGATCAGCCGGCAGCTGATCGCAGCGGGGCTGGACGGCGCGACACCGGTGCTGGTCGCCTGCGACATCAGCCTGCCGGGCGAGCGGCTGCTCCATACAAGGCTCGACCTGCTGCCGATCGCCACCGGCGCGATCGCGCAGGACAAGCCGACGCTCCTGCTGGTCGGCGAAGCGGTGGCGCTTGGCGGCGCGACGATCGCGGCGGAACTGGCGGAGCGCTGCGCATGAAGCATGTCCGGGTTGCGGCGGAGGAGCGCGTGCCCTGCGGCGCTTCGCTGCGGTTCGATGCTGCCCAGGCGATCCTCGCGGCGATCGCCCGGCCGCTGGGTACCGAGAGCGTGCCGCTCGGCAAGGCGGGGCGGCGCGTGCTGGCGGAGCCGGTCTGCGCCGCGATGGACATTCCGGCCCGCGATCTGGCGGCGATGGACGGATTCGCGGTGCGCGAGGCCGATCTCGCCGCCGGCCAGCGCCGGTTCGTCGTGCGCGGCGCCGCCTATCCGGGGGCGCCGTTCCATGGGACGGTCGGGCCGGGCGAAGCGGTGCGGATCATGACCGGCGCGCCGATGCCCGCGGGCGCCGACCGGGTGCTGATGCGCGAGCTGGTCGCCGCCGCCGATGGGGTTCTCACGCTCGACGCTCCGGTTCCCGCCAAGCCGCACGTCCGGTTGCGCGGATCGGACACTGCGGTGGGAACGGTCGTGCTGCCCGCGGGCCGGCTGCTCGATCCCCGCGCGCTCGTCGTCGCCGCAGCCGCCGATACCGCGATGCTGACCGTATGGCGCGCGCCGCGCGTCCGCGTGATCGCAACCGGCGACGAACTCGTGCCGGCGGGCGAAGCGCGTGCAAATGGCGGCGTCCCCGACAGCCTTTCCGAATCCGTCCTTCTGATGGCCCGGCAATGGGGCGCCAAGCCGCTCGGCGCCGTGCGGGTGCGCGACGATGCAGCGCTGCTCACCACCGCTACCGAGGCTGCACTGGAGGATGCCGATGTCCTGGTCCTGTGCGGCGGCGCCTCGCGCGGCGACCGCGACTTCGCCAAGGCGGCATTGGTGCCGCTTGGCCTGGAGCTCGCCTTTGCCGATGTCGCGATCAAGCCCGGCAAGCCCGTCTGGCTCGGTCGGATCGGTGCGAAGCTGGTGCTCGGCCTGCCCGGCAATCCGACCGCGGCGATGACGGTCGCCCGGCTGTTCCTGGCGCCGCTGCTGACCGCGCTGGGCGGCCGCGGCGCAGCGCCGGCGCTGCGCTGGGAACGCGTGCCGCTTGTCGAAGACGTCAGCGCGGGCGACCGCGAGGCGTTCCTCTGCGCCGAGCGGCTGGAGGAAGGGGTCCGCGTCCTCGCCCGCCAGTCGGCGTCGGCCCAGTGCATGCTCGCCCAGGCCGACGCGCTGGTACGCCTTCCCGCCGGTACCGGCACGCTGTCCGCCGGCACGCCCGTCGAGACCCTGCGCTTCTGATGCGGATCCTCGGCGCGGTCCTTGCCGGCGGCCGATCGAGCCGCTTCGGCAGCGACAAGGCGCTGGCTATGCTGGAGGGCAGACCGCTGATCGCGCATGCGATCGAAGCGCTGGCCGCGCATGCGGAAACGGTGGTGAGCTGTGGACGCCCCTGGCCCGGCCTCGTGTCGATCGACGACAGCCCCGCCGGCGGCCATGGCCCCTTGGCTGGCCTCAACGCCGCCCTGCGTTACGCGATCGAATACAGGTTCGATTCGGTATTGTGCGCCCCGATCGACGTGTATCCGCTGCCCGACGCGTTGAAGCTCTTGGTGCGCAACAATCCTGCCGTGCTGCGGACGCAATGGGCGATCGGACATTGGCCAGTCGCGCTCGGCCCAGCGCTCGATCGTCATCTGGCAAGCGGCGCGCTGTCGATCCGCAGCTGGCTGCAGGCAAGCGACGCGCAGCTGATCGATGACCAGCATCTGGGCCTGCGGAACATCAATTCCGCGGAGGACCTTCCCGGCCCGCCCATCTCGCCAGCGGAACCTCTCTGATTCGCAGCCACGTCGCACGGCCCTTGAGCCCAGAAACGACAAAGCCAGCTAACCCCTTGGGGCCGCTGGCTTGGTAGTGGTGGACCTGCTGGGTGCAGGTTCGAACCGCCTGAGCGATATGCTGAAGGAATGGAACGATGTCCTTCAGCATTCAAGTCTCGGTTCTGAGAAACCCGGAAACAGCAATGAACGGAAGGATGGAGACGCCCCGCGCGACAGCCATCCGGCTATCGGGCGGAGGCGCAAACTGGCCTGAGCGGGGGCGGCATGGCGAAGAAGCGCCCAGCCCCGTTCTCGCTCCGGCTGACTTTCGAGCAACGCGCCCGGCTGGAAACAGCGGCAGGGAATATGACGCTTGGCGCATATATCCATTCCCGTCTCTTCGGCGAGGAGGGCGCTAGCCAATCGCGCCGCCGATTGCGCAAGCCGGTCAAGGACGAGCAGGCCTTGGCTCAGGTTCTGGCGATGCTCGGACAGTCACGGCTTTCGTCCAACCTCAACCAGCTCGCGCGATCAGCAAACAGCGGGAGTCTGCCGGTTACGCCTGATACCGAAGCGGCCCTCAATGACGCTGCGGTACAGGTGCAGGAAATGCGCCGCCTGTTGATTGAGGCGCTGAATCTTGAGGTGTCGCCGTGATCCTCAAAGCGTCCCAACGGAGCGGTGCGAAACAGCTCGGCGTTCACCTGCTAAAGGCGGACGAGAACGAGCATGTCGAAGTCCACGAGGTGAGCGGCTTCGTGGCCGACGATCTGATGGGCGCGATGAAAGAGGCCTATGCCCTGTCGCGCGGGACGAAGTGCAAACAGCACCTCTTTTCTGTTTCGCTCAATCCACCTGCCAACGAGTCGGTGCGGATTGAGGTCTTCGAGAAAGCCTGCGCAGCAATCGAGGAACGTCTTGGCCTACAAGGCCAACCGCGCATGATCGTCTTCCATGAGAAGGAGGGCCGCCGTCATGCTCATGCGGTCTGGTCGCGCATCGACGCGCAGACCATGACCGCTAAGCCGCTGCCGTTCTTCAAGATGAAGCTCAAGGAAATCGGCAAGAGTCTGTTCCTCGAAAATGGATGGGCCTTGCCTGATGGGTATCGAGATTCCCGGCTGCGTGACCCTCGCTCATTCGGGCTTGCCGAATGGCAGCAGGCCAAGCGCGCGGGCATCGATCCACGCGAGATCAAGGCGACTATTCAGGAATGCTGGGCGATGTCTGAAAATGGCGTGGCATTCGCGAAGGCGCTCGAAGAGCGCGGGCTGTTCCTTGCTCAAGGCGACCGGCGCGGCCACGTCGCCGTAACCATCGACGGGGAGGTTCTTCCCATCTCCCGAATGGTTGCAGCCAGAAGCAAGGAAGTCGCTGTGAAGCTGGGCGATCCGAATCAATTCCGCAGCGTCGCGGAGACAACGCGCCACATTGCGCAGACTGTCGCGCCAAGACTCTCCGGTTATATTTCCGAGGCGAAACGGATCGCACACAATGCGATGAAGCCGCTCCTCGAACGCAAATCTGAAATGAAGGCGCAGCACCAGCAAGAACGTAAGGTTCTTGGCGACCGCCAGCGCGATCGTAACGTGGTCGAGCAACAGGCACGGTCGGCGCGATTGCGCAAAGGCGCGGCGGGCGTCTGGGACATCCTCACGGGGCGATACTTCAAGGTCCGGAAACAGAATGAGGTCGAAGCCTTTTTCGGTGTTCAGCGTGACCGCGCGCAACGGCATGAGCTTGTCCTGTCGCAGCTCAAAGAGCGTCAAAGTCTCCAGCACGAAATCCGGCAGGCGCGCGAGCAGCAATCCCGTCAGATGCTTGGGCTATATCGAGATGCCGCGCGCTATCGCGGGATGGCGCGTGATGGGCGTTCCGATCAGGCCGCTCGCGATCCCCGTTCGCGAGGCCCCGAGCTGGGGCGGTGAGAGCCAGGAGCTTGGCTATTTTTGATCCCGTCCGGTTGGGCTCTGCCCCGAGAACCTCGTTTGATGTCGTCTATCCTTCACGGTGATTGGGAAGTGCAAGGCGTCGAACGCCTTCTCCACGTTCGTTTCGCTTGCCGGGCAATGCACATCATCACCGAGCGGATTCCTGCCTCCTGAACGCGGCCCATCGGGGGCGGCGCAAGCCAACAGGAGGAAATCCATGTTCAAAATAACCAAAGCCGATCTGGCGAAGAAAACCGACTCGCAGCTCGCGGCGCTCTTTCAGGAGGCGAGCAAAGCGCTCCGCTCGGAAGCCACACGCAGCCCGACGCAATCGCTTCTGTCCATGATCCGCGCGGAGATCGCGAAACGCGGTCCATCCCCGTAGCGGTGATAAAAGGGGTGTGGCCCAATACTCGGCCCGTGAACGGGATCGCTCATTTTTCATTTTGCATTGCAATATTTTATGAATCAAAGTTATAATTGGATCCACACTACTTTAATAATCAAAATTAATTTCCATGAAAAATAAGCAAAGCGGCAACGTACTCATTATTATACTTATAGCAGTAGTTCTATTTGCAGCTCTATCTTATGCGGTACTCTCATCCTCTCGATCGGGAGGAAATGATATATCCCCTGAGAAAGCTCGCGCTTATGCGAGCGCCATTATTCAAAATATAGCGCCAATTAGGGCTGCCATTATTAGAGTTGAGACGATCAACGGATGCACAGATGAAACGCTAGATTTTAACAATTTATTCTACAGAAAAAATAATGATACAGCTATTACTCCTGTAAACGCTACGGCTCCACTTGACAAGCGGTGCAATATATTCGACCCAGCGGGGGGCGGTGTTGTATTGACTGTACCACCTGCTGGTGCCTTGGGAAATAACCCTGACACAGCCGGAATGGGGAATTGGAAAACAGGTCATGGTGGCTTCAAGATCGGCCAAATAAAGGGAGTAGGGACCGATGGGCCAGCCGGAACGGCATCGGCCAATGACGTGTACCTCTCCCAAAATTATTTGAACAAAGCTACGTGCATGGCAATCAACGATCTGAATGGCGTTCCTAATTCTTCGGGCGATGCCCCATCGGCGTTAACGATGATTGTTAGCGGAACGGCAGCCAATGGAGTGGCAGATTCGTTTACCCTATCTACTCAGATAATGGATTTCCCGGCTCGGAACGGTGCATTGATTTACTGCACAACATACGGAACAGGGTCTGCGCAAGTCTACCAGATGCATGCAGTTGTTATCGAACGTTAACCCCGCCAGCAATGTCGATGAGATTGCTCCAGCCAGCGCGAAATCTGTCGCCGTGCTACAACACTACGCGGATCGAAGATGCCTTGCCCGTAAAATCCTGACGGCCAAACGAATGCGGTCAGGATCGTGCGAACGCCAGCAGCAGTTCGAAGTCGTGTTGATCGGCAGCGCGGAGAGCGTCAATGTATCGTGCTCTCGTCTCTCCGGCGTCCACCAAGTTCGCGCGACCCCATGTGAAGGCGGGTTGCCCGAGCTGACGGGCAAGAAGGTCGCCGACTAGGCGCGAGAAACGTCCGTTGCCGTTGGGAAACGGGTGGATCGCAACAACGCGGTGGCTGAACCGAATGGCAATTTCATCCGGCGGGTAGGTTTCATTCTCTACCCAATAGCGAGCGTCATCGATGACCTGTCGTACCTCGACCGCGATCCGATAGGCGTCGATGCCGATATTCCGCGCGGTCGTGCGATATTGTCCGGCCCAGCGCCACACGTCCCCGAACATGCGCTTGTGCAGATCGTTTAGGAAATCCTGATCGAGCACATCACGCCTGCGGACATAGGCCCAGCGAAGCGCTTCGCCGATATTGACCTGCTCGGCTTCGTTCAGCTCGTGCCGGAGCGTGATGTAGGAGGGGATTAGCTGCTCGCGCTCCTCGGCAGTGAGCGGCGTATTGGCGTCGTCGTCGTCTTCGAACAATGGATCTGACATGGCGAACCTATTCATCCTCCCATAGGCCGCGCAGCGAGCCCGAAAGGATGAGGTCGATCATGCGTCGCTGCTCGTCATCCAGATCGGATTTGAGGAGTGCCTGATTTTCAAGCCGCATGGTGTGATTGAGGCGTGCGATATCGCTGCGCGCTTTCTGTGCTGCGCGCTCACGCAGGATATCGTCGAGCGGCTTCGTCGGCACAAAGGCATAGACGAAAGTGCAGTTCATCGCCTCGGCCGCTTCGCGGAGAGTCTTGACGGTGGTCGCGCCGGTGACTTCGGCTTTCTCGATCACCGGAATGCGCGATGGCGATGTCCCCATGCGCGCAGCGAGCTGACGGGCGGTCATGCCAAGTGCTTCGCGAATGGCTTTTACCCAGCCTTTCGGCGGGGCAAGCACGTTCGCTGCGCGAAGCGGGGCTAGGCGCTTTTCGAGTTGCTTTCGGGCGAGGGTCGCTTGGTTTGCGTTCATAAATATGTGTCCTATTCCCTAGTATATTAGCACATATATATGGGCATTGCCATTCTATTTGTTCATATAAAAATGAACGTAATTTACATATAAAGACACATATATGTGAACGCAGCGCTAGGCAACGGTATGCAGTAAGGCCCCCCTGCTCATTCGTCGAGGAGAGGGGTGAACAGGTTTCTGAGCGCGTCGTTATCGAACTTCTCGACTTGGCGATGGGTGGATGAGAAACTCGGTGACGATGCTGGGGCGCTGCGTTCCTCAATTTCCGCGATCCTATCCTCCACTGAGGAAACGGCCCTCGCAAGTATCGCGTCGGGGACGCCAAAGCGCGGTGCGAACTTCTTCAATGCTTCAATATGGTCGCTGAGTGACGATTCGCTATCTTCATCGCGGATGCGATTTTCAACGTCATCGAACTCACTGAGAGCCGCCGCTTCGACGGCAGATAAAATGCTCTCGGGAAGAGCCTTTCCGGCTTCATCTACGGCTTCAACCATGGTGGCAAGGTTGTCACTGTTTGACCAACGTATGATATCAGTGAGCGCTTTCTCGATAATGGCAAGAAATTCGTTCTCGTAAACGAACTGACGACCGTAATTCCGGTCGCGTAGTCGGGTAAAAAAACCGATCAGCTTTTCACCATCCGACCATGCACCAAACCCTTGCTGGGGGTTCTGCGCGACTACCATCGCCGCGTCTGCAAAACGAATATCATCCGTATCGATCCACCAACCTATGAGCAGTTCCAACCTCGTCGAATTCGAAGCATCATTATATTCTAGTGACCTTGAACTTCCCCGTACTGGTCTCCAGTGCGGCTGCGTCTCGATCATATCAATTAAGCAAACGCACTCACGAGCGATGCGCTCCCGCTGGTCTGGTGACATCAAGTTGTGCTCGACAAATCCCCAGAGACTCACAATCCAATCAATTGTTTTGGCGGTTGGCGCGAGCCGGACGAGTAGTTCGGGGTCTCGCAGGTAGGTCGAAAGGTAATCCTTGAGTGAAGGGTTCACGAAGGAAACTTTTTCACCTTCGATATTGACAAAGCTACCTTCAAGGATGCGCAGCGCCTCCTCAAAATCTTTAGGACCATGTGGCAGGCCATAAGAGGCACTTAAAGATGCGTGCAAAGAATCATATGCCGTGCGCAGCACGCTAATCGCTACGCCGTACTCGGACAGGAAGAACATCGTTAGCAACAGATGCCGACAACGATCGTCGATATGCGTGCGGAAAGCGGTATCCCATATCTGACTAGGATTTTTGAGCGCGGCCAAAAAGGCGGCTGGATATTTGGAGGGCTCAATGTCGGCAATTCGGAATGCGTCGGTCATCGCCTCGATAACGCGGGGATTGTAGTTCCGGTGATCGATGATTGCGGCGAGGCTATCGCCTTCGACAAGCGCACGGATGTACGTCTTGGGGGTCTCGGCGACTAACAAGTGGTTGTAGAGAATGCGCGCCTTTATGCGTCGCGTGTAGATTCCGACATCGAGCACATATTTCGTAACGTCGAGACGCTGGTCGCCCAGATGCTCAGAAACCCTTCTCGCTTCTTCGAAAATGTAACCTCGGGTCGTCAGAATGAAGCGCGCGTTGGGCGAGCGTCGGATGCGACTCATAAACCGCGCGAGTTCGGAATCCTTTTGAGCAAGGGCGTGTTTGTCGAGAGCAACTCGTCCTAGAAAGTCGTCAAAGAGGAATATCTGCTTCTTGCTGTCATTGATGGCCGCGAACCCGTCTTCCAGACTTCGTATCGGAACGAGTAGGCATCATCCTGTTAGCGTCGCAATGCGCTAGCGGAAGCCATGAAGAGCCCGTGAGCGAGGCGACAACAAGCAGCGCGCCGGACGAAACTGAAATCGTCACGGAATGCGACCTGACGCTCAAGGCAGCACTAGTCTCGCCTCGATCCTACGACCCTTCCATGGCATGGGATTATAAGGATCAAGGCTCCTACGCGACGGTCCTGCGCAAGTTCGAAGCGACGAACTCTTTTGGCGCCAGCATTGGCGGAACTTATCTATGCAAATGGGATAAGGCTGGCGAACGCATCGCCTCGCTCGAAACCATTGATGCGCTGGGGAAGCACACCCTGGTTCGATAGGCCGATGTCTTAGAGAATCCGCAAGGTCGCCGCTCCATTCGATTCACAGCCTACCGCTGAAATTTCGCGGATGCTCACACCGATAGTGATGGCTCAACTTCCACACCGGATAGCGAGGCTGTTCCGTCGATGTGTTTAGGGCCCGCGTTTGGGTGAGGATCGAAGACCGTTCCGGCCTTCCAGATCGCTAATAATACCACCGCGAGCTTTCGAGCCAACGCTACTCTTGCCTTAGAAGGCCCGGCTCGCCTCTTTAAATCTATCGCCCAATGCCTCAGGTCGTTATCCTGCTTTGACAATTGCATTAGAACCTTCGCCGCCGATACCAGATGACCACGAGTCATTTGATTTCCCCGCTTGCTGATACGGCCCATCCGTGATGATTGACCGGACTGGTTAAGTTTCGGCACCAATCCGAGATACGGACCTACGTCCTCATTTCGGGCGAACCGGCTTGGGTCATCTATCGCGGTGTAAAATGACAAAGCACTAATGCAGCCGACTCCGGGGACAGTCATAAGTCGGCTGCATACGTCATCATCTCGAGCAATGCGTGTCAGGCGTCGAGTTATTGTTTCTAGAGTTCGTCGTACAGCAACAACCGCCTCAAGCGTAGGCAACAAAACCTCACTTAGATCAATGTCATCCGCCCGAAGCCGCTCGATTTCAGCGACAACTGATTTCTCAAGATGCGTCCCGGACCATGCGCGGTTGATTTTGCCGCCGTTCACCCGGAGAATTCCTCGCATGGCACTTTCGGTCGCCATCCGCTGTTGCATTAGACGATGGCGCAGAACCAATTCGGAACGGAGCCTTTGAGACCGCTCACTTTTCACGAGGACTTCGGGAACCGACTGCCAGCCTAGCCGTAAGATATCGGCGATGCCGCGTGCATCATTTCTATCCGACTTGTTCTGGCGCAAGCCTAGGAACGCGTGAACATGGCGAGTTTCAAGAACCCGCACGTTGTAGCCAACTTTTCTAAGGCCCTTGGCCAAGTGGATAGCGGCTGCACCGGCCTCTAACCCAACGACCAGCGCGTCTCGGGACGCCGGAAGAACCTCTGAAATCGCAACAGCGGAAGCGTCCGATTGCCTTTCGCTCACTATATTGCCGGAGGAGTCTAGGATGCAGATCGCGACTGTATCCGCACCCGCATCGATGCCAATCCAACATTGCTCCGCTGTCATCGCAGTCCTCCGCCGCGAGGGCGGGAGGCTACCCATGACGCTGTTCAGGGTCCCTGCCCTTCGTAGCCTTACCGGGGTGAAGCCTCCCGGCGGTCACGCTCATCCGTTTTCACGAAGAAGTTCCGATAGCAATTGCACGACCATTCCAGGGTCAACGCCCTTCACCGCCTTCGCGCACTTTCGCTTCCGGGGCCGCGCTCGCATTTTAGTTGGTGGCTAAGGAAGCGGCAATATCTAGTTCATCGAGATGCACCTAATGCGGGTTCGCCGCCGCATCCATGGCATCAGCCAGCCCCTCATTGGTCTGGACCTTCCGGAGCCTGCCTTTCAATTCGCTGTGCTTAGCTATCGTTCGCCCCAAATCGTCCGTAGCAAACAGATGTTGATCGCCGTTTTCGTCTTCGCCGCCGACAATATAAACTCGATCCTCTGCCATGAATCAGCCTAGACTTGACAAACACATGAAATATTCAAAATAAAGCCCATGCAGCGCAATTTGCACTTTAAGCTACCAACTAACCTAAAATGCGCTTCACGTTTGTACGGGCTTCCTAGGGCGAAATAGAGCCTATTTAGCAGCCGACTTCTTCGCGGTCGCCTTTTGCCCTGGCTTACGCCCAAGCCCGAGCTTCTTTGCCATCTCGCGGCGTTGCTCGCTGTAGGCAGGGGCGGTCATCGGATAGGATTTCGGCAGGTTGTACCGGGTCCGATACTCTTCCTGCGTGAGCCCGTGAGTGGAAAGATGCCGCGTGAGCGTCTTGTACGGCTTGCCATCGATCATCGAGATAATGTGATCCCGGCTAGCAAGGCTCTTCCGCACCGACACGGCGGGCACATGCTCCGGTTCGGCTGGCGCAGCAGGCTCAGGCTCAACCGCCACTACCTTGCCCAGCTCCGCGACTGCCCCGTGGATCGAAGTCAGGAAGGCCACCGCTTCTTCGGTGGTGGAGCGGGTGTTGGGATTTGCCAACCACGCAGCAGTAAGTTCAGCGGCGAGTTCAACTGAACTCAAGGAGCTATCATCGGTCATCGCGGAGCCTCCAAAGATAACGGCGCTCCCGGGCCATAGCGCAGCCCCGTACAATGTCACGGCATCATTGGACATTGCAGGGGGCGCTGAATGGCAAACGTTTCCAGTAAGGGGTTAAGTGGTAGAGAGGTGTTATATAGGTTATATAATTATATTAAGGTTAATCTAGTTAACTCTCGGCATAACACCTACATGATACTTAAAAGACTCTTTCAATACCTCTATGGCTTTATCTTTATGAGATAGTGGTACGATGAGAGAATCGTGAATCGGTAGGCAGGCAATCCCAGAATCTTGATTCAGCGAATCCATTGCCCTGAGGATAGCTTGAGACTCAATGAATTGTAGATCGGACCAATCAAGTTGGATCGATTTCCTTTGGCAAAGGATGGGATGACGTTCTAGACACGCCTCCCTTACGAAATATATTGAGTGATCGCGATCAATCTCACACCCATATCTATCAAGAAAGTCCGACCGCATATCGGCTGGCCATTGCTTGGGTAGCCTCGGCTTGCTGAGGGTTAAGTTGATATAGGCTTTCACGACTTCACGCTCGATCCCTGGAATGTCATAAAGATCAGCTTGAGGATCGAATGGCAGGCCAAGTTTTGCTTGGAAGATGGTAAGGTGGCTTGATCCGATATCAATCTCGGTGGTGGGCTCGCCGTTGATCAGAATTGAAGAGCGGAGCTTGGTTCCTTCCGGATGCGATGGCTTCCACCTCTTCGGCATCATCTGGTATCCGCCGCCAACAACCCAAAGGCGACCGCCCTTGCGATATGCATGGCCGGCTTGATCGCCGCAGTTAAACTTTCGGAAGAAGACGACTTCGCCGGCACCTTCGATAGCCTGCTTAGCAATGAAGGCATTGAGGCGATCCACCTGAGCCGCATATTTGATTACGGTCGGATCAGTGGCATCCACCGGCAACGGCTTTCCCTCGACGCGGCGCCTTCCTCGCCACGCAGAGGAAGTGCTGAGAAGGATGGGCCTGGATGCTGCCTCCGAACCTTCACCCTTTATGAAATGCTCACGCCGATTGGACGGGGCGATGCCAAATTCGGCTAGATGATCGAGCAAAGCAGTGGTGGGCCAGATGCGTGTCGTCGTGCCGCATGAGACCCGGCCCTCCCTGTTGAAGTTCCCGCCGGCGAGGTGGACCAAACCCTTCACCTCGAACAGGTCGATAACAGCCTTTGCGCTCCTGTATCCGACAGGCCCGCCCGTGAAATCTTTCGCCCGCATAGAACGGAAACAGGGGCGAAAAGGGGTGTTCTCGGCGGCATTCAACAGGTCGTTGAGGACCGCACCGATCGCGTCTTTCAATTTGGCTGCGCGGCCGGCGATCGATTGCCCGCCGAGGTGAAGGTAGAACCAGTCAATGGCAGAACGTGCTGCCGCAGAGGCTGGCTTCCATTCCAGATCCATGCTGACGGCAGACAAGTCGCGTAGCCGCAAGCCTTCTGGAACGCGGATCAATCCAATGGTGGCATCGTTGGCGGGATTTAGGCACGCAGTATCATTCACCCCGACTAGGGGCGTGGCTTCAGGTTTCATAATGTCTTTCTGTGATTAGCCCTCAGTTGCGGGGCTCGGAGAGAATGCGCGACCACCGCGCCCGAAGCAACGGCTAGTGTCGGCTCAACCTAATGGATGTTAAGCTAAGTTTTGCTTATGTTGAGGGATAAGCCCATTTTTCAGTTTATCTACTTCTGAGGATGTTAATTTTAGGAATGGAATTAACTACCATGCCAATCCAATTCTATGGGATACCCTCCTGCGCTCTGAAGTCAGGGCGGTGGAAAAGGATGATGAATGAGGGGTCGGGGTGAAAGTCCCGAAACTCACAGCAAGTTGGCTCAATGCTCGTCCGATGATGACTGCGGCCATCGAACTCCGCAGCGGCCACATCACGCCAAGGATAGGCCGTTAGGTCATTTGCAAGGTTACGCATGTGATCATCTGGCGATGCCGCCGCGCTCCCGCCATCGCCGCAAGCAGGAACCGACGCCTTTTGGCGCGCAGGTCATAACCGGGTGCTTGGCAGTGGGCCTTGTGGTGTTTTTTGCAGCGCCGATGATCCAGACCACGCTAACCGGCTCCACTGCCATGGCCGACCAGATTCGAGCCAATGAGGAGCAGCAGCGAATGGTCGAGCAGTCTCGCCATTTCCACAACTGTAACGAGGCACGCTCGGCTGGTGTCGCGCCAATCTATCGCGGGTCGCCAGGGTATCGATCGGAACTTGACGGCGACAGCGACGGTATCGCCTGCGAGCCCTACTACGGAAACTAGAGGCTCTGCCGCCCACCGATCGGTTACGTATGATCGCTTGGGAACGGCAGACCCATCGATGCACTTGCATCAAACCAGCGCGCCCGCCTCGATGAAGGCGAGCAGGTCGGCGACATAGTAGAAGCGGCGCCCGCCCACTCGAACGCTGCGCGGCCCGAGCCCTCGCGTCTGCCAATTCGCAAGTGTCTTGGCCGACAGACCAAGAATGGCCGCAGCGCGAGAACGAGGCACCCGCCCGTCGGGGGTGGACTCCGAAATATTCATAATCTAACGCTCCACAACATGGTGAGTCGATCGGGACGAAATTCGATCGATGAGCGCGATGTAGCGGCCACTAAGCCAGGGAAAAACCCTTAGTGCCGGGTATTAGTCTTAGTTTTATTATTGGAGCTTATAATACATGTCTCTTAAGTTCACCAAGCTTTCGAGGAGTACTATCAAGGGACTTACCGCAGGCTCTCGCCTGACGGAACATGGCATTGAAGTTACCCGACTCGCTGATGGCGATCTTCGGTACGCAATCAACATCATGGTCGATGGCGAGCGCATTCATCGCGTCGTCGGTAAAGAGAGCGAAGGAGTGCGTAGAGAGCAGGCAGAACGCCAAATCGAGCAGTTCCGCACGGACGCGCGTGCTGGGCGCCTGAACCTTCCCAAGCGCCGCAAGGCACACCCTCTCTTCGCGCAGGCCGCCGCCGACTACCTTGAGCGGCTCGGCAAGACGGGTGGCAAGGACATCATCAACAAGCGGCGCCACATCGACCACCATCTCATCCCGGCCTTCGGCAAGATGCAAATCAACCGTGTTTCCACTCTCGCCGTATCCGAGTACGCGGCTCGCCGCTCCCTAGAATCTCCAATTGCAACGGTAAACCGGGAGCTTTCGACCCTCAGCCACATGTTCAATCGTATGATCGATTGGCAGTGGCTTACCGCAGGTGATCGTCCGCGAATTAGCAAAGCTGCGGAGACCGCGAAGCCCATCATCGTATTGACCGACGCCGATGCAGCGGCGCTCACGGTCGCCGCGATTGAGGACGTTGACCCCAAACTCCACCTGTTCGTCGCTTTTGGCCTCAACGCAGCCATGCGGCATAGCGAAATCCTTCGCGTGCGATACGATCAAATCGATTTTGATAACCGTCGCATACGCATTCCTCAGGCAAAAGCCGGGGCCCGCGATCAACCCATCACACCCGCGTTGGCCGAACTTCTCTTCAGGCAACAGCAACAAGACACGGATAAGGATGGCTGGGTGTTTCCTGCCGCCGAACGCTGCAAGAAGCCGCACCGAGTCTCCATGGGCAAGGGGTTTCAGCGCGCGGTCGTTAACGCAGGCCTGGACCCCAAGAAGGTTACGCCGCACGTCATGCGACACACCGCCATCACGCGCTTGGTAAAGGCTGGAGTCGACCTACCCACGGTGCAGAGGATCAGCGGGCACAAGACGCTCACGATGGTGCTGCGCTACACACATATCTACGGCGATCACTTGGACCACGCCGTGGCGATGCTCGATAAGCGTCCCAATACGATTACACAGGAACTACACACGGCGGATGCAGCAGCGAACGACGATGAGGGCTTAGAAGGCACCCCCCTCTCAGAGGGGGGTGTGGTGGACAGGGCTGGATTCGAACCAGCGTACGGGAAACCCGGGCAGATTTACAGTCTGCTGCCTTTAACCACTCGGCCACCTGTCCATGGCGCCGTTCGGCGAGAGGGGCGCCATTGCCGAAGCGAAAGCTCCCTGTCAACGCCTTGCGCGCAGACTTTGTGCGGCATAGCGTCCGCCGCTTCCTGATAATGACACTCCCCGGGGGCCCAATGCGCCGACTTTCCTTCGCCATCGCCACGCTGCTCGCAGCCACCGCCATGGCTCCGCTCGCCATCGCCAGAGGCCCGGACGGCCCCGCAGCGCCGAGCGCACCCGTCGACAAGATCGTCGACGAGGGCACCAACCGCAGCGAAGTGATGCGCGTCGCCCAGTACCTCACCGACGTGATCGGCGCGCGACTCACCAATTCGCCGGGCATGCGCCAGGCCGAGGACTGGACCCAGGCCAAGTTCCGCGAATGGGGCCTGACCAACGTGCACAAGGAGGGCTTCGAGTTCGGTCGCGGCTGGAGCGCGAAGAACGCCGGTGTGAAGATGATCGCCCCGCGTCCGCTCACCCTGATCGCCGCGCCGCTCGCCTGGACGCCGGGAACCAACGGTCCGATCACCGGCCAGGTCGTGCTCGCCCCGATGGCCGACGAAGCCGCGCTCGATCAGTACAAGGGCAAGCTCAAGGGCAAGATCGTCCTGCTCACCGAGCCGACCGACATCACCGACGCGACCGACCCCGATTTCCGCCGCTATGGTGACGCCGATCTCGACAAGGCCGACACCTTCCAGCTGCAGAACGGCGGCGCCAGCGCGAATCGCCGCCCGAGCAGCGCCAGCCGCATGGCCTTCACCGCCAAGCGCGACGCCTTCCTGAAGGCCGAGGGCGCGATCGCCTATGCCACCATGTCGTCGCGCAACGGCAAGCTGGTCCATGGCCAGAACAGCCAGTTCCAGGTCGGCGCGACCCCGCCCCTGCCGGGCTTCGAGATCGCCGCCGAGGATTATCGCCGCCTAACCCGCCTCGCCAAGATGGGCGCGGCGCCCAGCCTCGAGCTCAACAGCGAGGTCAGCTACGACGACAGCGACACCAAGGCCTACAATATCCTGGCCGACATCCCCGGCACCGACGCCAAGGCAGGCTATGTGATGGCCGGCGCCCATATGGACAGCTGGGCGATGGGCGACGGCGCGGCGGACAATGCCGCCGGCGTTTCGATGGTCATGGAGGCCGCGCGCATCATCAAGGCATCGGGCATCAAGACGAAGCGCGCGATCCGCTTCGCGCTGTGGTCGGGCGAGGAGCAGGGCCTGCTCGGCTCGATGGCCTATGTCGAGAACCATGTCGCCAGCCGCCCGGTCGATCCGGCACTGACCGGCACCAATCGCTACATGAACTGGAGCAAGGCCTTCCCGATCAAGCCGGGCGCCGACCATTCCAAGCTCGCCGCCTATTTCAACCTCGACAACGGCTCGGGCAAGATCCGCGGCATCTATACCCAGGGCAATACCGCGGTGGTGCCGATCTTCCGCGAGTGGCTGGCGCCGTTCAACTCGATGGGCGCGACCAAGGTGGCGACCGGCCGCACCGGCAGCACTGATCACGTGTTCTTCGACGCAGTGGGCATCCCGGCCTTCCAGTTCATCCAGGATCCGCTCGACTATGGCTCGAACGTCCACCACACCGATGTCGACACGTTCGACCATCTGAAGCCGGACGACATGCGCCAGGGCGCGATCATCCTCGCCACCTTCCTGGTCAACGCCGCCAACGCGCCCGAGCCGCTGCCGCGCCTGCCGCTGGCGAGCGAGCCCAAGGCTTCGGACGGATTCTACGCAGCACCGGGAGCACATTGATGGCCAAGCGTGGACACCGGCCGAGCCAGGCATCGTCGAACCGCCCGCGTTTCTACGGGCGGCACGCGGTGCTGGCGGCGCTCGACAATCCCGAGCGCGTGGTGCGCAAGATCTGGGGCACGCACGACGCGCTCGCCAATCTCGACATCCCGTCGACCATCCCGGTCACCTTCGCCAATGCCGCCGATCTCGGCCGGCTGGTGCCCAGCGACGCGCCGCACCAGGGGCTGGTCGCCGAAGTTGATCCGCTCGAGGAGATGTGGCTGGGCGACCTGCTCGCACAGGGGGCAGGCGACAACCGCCCGCTGATCGTGCTCGACCAGGTGACCGATCCGCACAATGTCGGCGCGATCCTGCGCTCGGCTGCGGCGTTCGACGCGCTCGGCATCGTCACCCAGGACCGGCACGCGCCGAGCGAGACGGGCACCCTCGCCCGCGCCGCGGCGGGCACGCTGGAACAGGTGCCGTGGTGCCGCGTGGTGAACCTCGCCCGCGCGCTCGAGGAGATCGCCGAGGCGGGCTTCTGGCGCATCGGCCTGACCGGCCATGCCAACGGCACGCTGGCCGAGGTGATGGGCGAGCAGCGCAAGGTCGCTCTGGTACTCGGTGCCGAGGGCGAAGGCATGCGGCAGAACACCGAGGCGCACTGCGACGAGCTTGCGAAGCTGCCGATCTCGGATAAGGTCGAGAGCCTGAACGTTTCCAATGCTGCGGCGATCGCCCTGTATGCGGTGACGGTTCGCGGCTGAACGCCAAGGGGGATCCAATGCTGCATCGTCTGAAGGCCATCGCATTCGCGCTGGTCGCGCCGCTGGTGCTCGCCAGCTGCCTGTTCGTGCCCGGCAAGTTCCAGTCGGCGCTGACCATCCGTGCCGACCGCACCTTCAGCTTCTCCTACAAGGGCGAAGTGATGGCGATCGACCTGCAGGGCTTTGCGGGCAAGGCGATGCAGGAAGGCATGGCGGACGCGGCCAAGGAGAAGTCCGGCAAGAAGGGCAAGACGCCCGAGAAGGCGCCGGACTTCACCCTGACGCCCGAGGAGAAGGCCAAACAGGACGAGAATTTCCGCAAGCTCGCGGTCGAGATCGCCAAGGAGGCCGGCTATCGCAGCGTCGAATATCGCGGCAACGGGCTGTTCTGGGTCGACTACCAGATCTCCGGCACGCTCGATCACGGCTTCGTCTACCCGTATAATCTCGACAACCAGATGATCATGCCGTGGATCGCGGTGGAGCTGCGCGGCAAGGACCTGATCCGCGTCAAGGCGCCGGGCTATGTCCGCGAGAGCGGCAAGGGCAATGGCATGGGCGACATGAGCGCGCTGGGAGCCGCGGGCCTGGGCGACATGGGCGAGGCCTTCTCGCGGCTGGAAGGCACCTTCGTGCTGACCACCGATGCCGAGCTGGTGAGCCAGAACAACGAGGAAGGCGCGGTGACCGTCGGCAAGGACAAGGTCATCACCTGGAAGACCGACACCACCACCGACGATGCGCCGATGGCGTCGATCCGGGTGCGGGCGATCAACTGAACCAAACTATCCATCTCCCGCTTGCGGGAGATGGAGGGAGCCGCGAAGCGGCGGAAGGGTGAGGGTCAGCAAGGGCGGCAAGCGATGCGTTCGCGGCCCGCACACACCCTCACCCTGGCTCACGATGCTCGCCATCCCTCTCCCGCAAGCGGGAGAGGGAGAATTAGTCCTCTTCCGCGATCCGCACCCGCAGGCCGTCGAGGTCCGGGCCGAACGGGATCTGGCACGACAGGCGCGAATATTCGTCGCGGTCGCCGGCGCTGTCGAGCAGGTCGTCCTCGTCCATGCTCATCTTAGGCAGTTTGGCCGCAAATTCCGGATCGACATGGACGTGGCAGGTCGCGCACGAGCAGCAACCGCCACACAGCGCGAGCAGCTCGTCGAAGCCGCTCTCGCGGATCACTTCCATCACGCTAAGGCCCGCTTCGCCCATGACCTCGCGCTCTTCACCACTTCTGGTCACGACGATAAGCTTGGGCATGACGTTCTCCTTCAATCGCTCCGTCCATGCCGCCGAACGCGGCGCTTCGCAAGGCGGTGCCCCATGGGCCTGAGCGCCGAGCAGCTCCGAGCGTCGCTCGATGCGCTCGCCGCACGCGAACCGCTGATCGCTGCAGCGATCGGCCGCGTCGGCTATCCCCCGCCCCGCATCCGCGACCGCGGCTATGAGACGCTGCTGCGTACCATCGTCGGGCAGCAGGTGAGCGTGGCCGCGGCCCAGGCGATCTGGAACAGGATGGCGGCGCAGCTCGGCGACCTGACCGACCCCGGCAACATCGCCCGCACCACCCTCGACGACCTGCGCGCAGCCGGCCTGTCACGCCAGAAGGCGGCCTATGCCCATAGCCTGGCCGAGGAAGTGACGAGCGGACGGCTCGACCTGGCAGCGCTGCCCGAGGACGACGAGGCGGCGATCGCCCAACTGGTGCGGATCAAGGGGATCGGCCGCTGGTCCGCCGAGGTCTATCTGCTCTTCGCCGAGGGGCGCCCCGATATCTGGCCGGCCGGCGACCTGGCCGTGCAGATCGAGGTCGGGCGGATCATGGGCCATGCCGAACGGCCGAGCGAAAAGCTGACCCGCGAAATCGCCGAAGCCTGGCGCCCGCACCGCGGCGCGGCGGCGGTGTTCGCATGGCATCATTATAATTCGGAGATGGAAGTGATTTGAGCGGGCAAGCCCCTCCCCCGAAGGGGAGGGGCTTTATTGGTTGGCCCCCAGCCCCACCGCGATCGCACCGAGCGGACCTGCCATCGTACCCAGCCCCGGCGCGCCGACCCGCGCGTCGATGGTCTCGGCCCATTCGGCGAGCGCGCCATAGCCACCCAGGCTATGGACCAACCGAGTACGGATACGGGGGAAGAGATAGTCGCGCGCCGCCACCACGCCACCGCCGATGGCGATGCGCTCGGGCGCGGCGGTGACGACGAGATTGTGGAGCATGCCGACCAGGTCATGAACGAACAGGTCCCATTCGGGGCCATCGTCCGGCAGCTGGTTGCCGGGCATGCCGAAGCGCTGGGCGAGCGCTGGGCCCGAGATCAGCCCCTCGAGGCAGTCGCCATGGAAACGGCACCAGCCGGGATAGGTATCGCCCGGCGCGCGCGGCAGGCGCATGTGCCCGGCCTCGCCATGCGCCCAGCCCATCACCGGCCTGCCGCCGGTGACCAGCCCGACGCCCACCCCGGTGCCGATGGTGATATAGGCATGTGCGGCCATGCCCTGCGCCGCGCCCCAGCGGCCCTCGGCCAGCGCAGCGCCGTTGACGTCGGTCTGGAAGCCGATCGGCCTGCCGTAGCGCGCCGCCAGCCGGCGGACGAGATCGGTGCCGGTCCAGCCCGGCTTGGTGGTGGCGGTGATCGAGCCATAATCGGCACGCGCCGGATCGAGGCCGACGGGGCCGAAGCTGGCCACCCCGATCGCATCGAAGCTCCAATGGTCGAGCGCCGCTTCGATACCCGCGAGCGTGGCTGCGGGATCGGTGGTGGGCACGGTCACGCGGTCGCGCACGTCGCCCGGGCCGGAGGCGAGCAGGGCCACGCATTTGGTGCCGCCCAGCTCCAGGCCGGCGATCAGCTTTTCTTGAGTCATCCCGGTTTCGCTAGCGTGGTTTTTGCCGGCAAAAAAGGGGCCCTCGACAAGCCGCCACCAGAGGCATTTTTCGCGTGGCGGGCATTGCGGCGGCCCGGGGGCGACCACATTTGCCGGCTTCCCCTCCCCTCGCTCCCCAAAGAGGTATGTCCATGCGTTACAACCAGCTCGGCCGCACCGGCCTGATCGTCTCCGAACTCTGCCTTGGCACCATGACCTTTGGCGGCGAAGGCGAGCTTTGGGGGAAGATCGGTCAGCTCCAGCAGGAAGAGGCCGACGCGCTGGTGAAGGCCGCGCTCGATGCGGGGATCAACTTCTTCGACACGGCGAACATGTACTCGGAGGGCCGCTCGGAACAGATCCTCGGCCAGTCGCTCAAGAATCTGGGCGTGGCGCGCGACGAAGTGGTGGTCGCCACCAAGGTGCTCGGGCGGATGCACGCCGGCCCGAACGGCGCCGGAGCCTCGCGCGGACATATCCTGACGCAGGTGGAGAAGAGCCTGGAGCGGCTCGGCACCGACTTCATCGACCTCTACCAGATCCATGGCTTCGACAGCGCGACGCCGTTCGAGGAGACGCTCTATGCGCTCGACAGCCTCGTCCGGAAGGGCGTGGTGCGGTATATCGGCCTGTCGAACTGGGCGGCGTGGCAGGTGATGAAGGCGGTCGGCATCGCGGCGGCGAAGGACTATGCCCCGATCGCCTCGCTGCAGGCCTATTACACGATCGCCGGGCGCGACCTGGAGCGCGACGTGATCCCGATGCTCGACAGCGAGGGCGTGGGCTTGATGGTGTGGAGCCCGCTCGCCGGCGGCTTCCTGTCGGGCAAGTACACGCGCGAGGGCGAAGGCGAGGGTCGCCGCGCCGCGTTCGACTTCCCGCCGGTGAACAAGGACCGCGGCTATGCCGTGATCGACGTGCTGCGCGAACTGGCCGAGGCCAAGGACCGCTCGGTCGCGCAGCTGGCGCTGGCCTGGCTGCTCTACCAGAAGAGCGTCTCCACCGTGATCCTGGGCGCCAAGCGGCCCGATCAGCTGGCGGACAATCTGGGTGCCGTCGAGGTGGAATTCACGACCGAGGAGCTTGCCCGGCTCGACGAAGTGAGCAAGCTGCCGGCGGAATATCCCGGCTGGATGATCGAGCGCCAGAACGGCTATCGCGGCGGGCCCAGCGAGCGGCGGTGAGCCCTTCTTTCCCTCTACCGCTTGCGGGAGAGGGAGGGAGCCGACGCAGTCGGCGGAAGGGTGAGGGTGAAAGCTGCCGCGCGCAAACCGCTTGCCGCTCTCACACACCCTCACCCTGGCTCGCGATGCTCGCCGTCCCTCTCCCGCAAGCGGGAGAGGGTATTCAATCGAACACCACGGTCAGCGCTTCGGCAAAGGGTCCATTCTTGACCAGATGGCCCGCCTTGCCCGGCGCGCGGCGGAGGTTTCCCCGCTTCAGCAAGGGCTTGAGCATCAGGTGCAGCGTCGCGCGGTTGATGTGGCGGCCGAAGCACTGGTGCAAATCATATCCGAAATGGATGTAATTACTCGCGGGGCGGTTCGGATCGAAGCGGGCCGGATCGGTCACCCGGCGGGGGTCCATCATCGCCGAGGCGAAGGCGGCGAGCACCGTGTCGCCGGCCTTGACCTCCGCTTGGTGCGACGTGCCGCGGGCGATCACGCCGTCGACCAGCACGTTGCGCGGCAGGCCGGGCGCGAGCGGATCGAAGCGCATCGCTTCCTGGACATAGCCCCAGAGCAGGTCGTCATCCCCTGCCCGCGCCGCCGCCTGGGCGCCGGCCAGCGCATCGGGCCGGCGGAGCAGCTGCTCCATCGCCTGGGGCACGACCATCGGCGGCTGGGGCGGCCCGCCGACGATGAAGCCCATCAAATTGGTGCGGATCTCGACATCGGAGAAGCCGGGCACGCCCTTCTTCTGTAGGGCGAGGCAACGGGTCAGCACGTCGTCGCGGCCGGGCGTGACCTTCCGCGCGGCGATCTCCCGGTCGATATGCGCGCGCAGTGCCGGCGCGATCTGGTCGACATCGGCGCGCAGCGCGGGATCGCCCTTGGGATCGGCGAACTGGAACTCGAACAGCCGCGTGCCCCAGACACGCAGGTCGCCGCCCTTGGGCTCGGGCACGCCGAAATAATCGGCGAGCACCGAGAAGGTCACGCGGCGCACCAGCGTGTCGACCACCTCGACCCGGCCCGGCGCCGCCGCGACGATCGCCTCGGCCATCGCCTCGACCTTCTGCCCCAGCCCGGGCAAGTCGCCGGGCAGCACGGCCATGCGCATCGCATCGGTGTCGCGGTGGTAGAGCGGGGTGTCGGCCATGCCGAGGAAGAAGGGCTCGCCGCCCATGATCACGTCGAGCTTGGCCTTGTAGGGCGCGCCGAACACCGGATCGGTGGCGAAAACCTCCTTCACGTCGTCATAGCGCGAGGTCAGCGTCATCCCGCCGAACTTCACCACCGGCTTCCAGCGCCGGAAAAAGGCGAAGGCATAGGGCATGGCGGCGAACACGCGCCCCTCGATCCAGCGCGCGATCCCCCTCTTGCCGGGACGCAGCACGTCGCGGGAGGTGAGCGCGTTCACAGCGAGCCCAGATAGTCGAGCGCGGGCATACTCGGCAGGAAGAAATATTCGCCGCCCGCCATCTGCACGAAGGTCTCGACGTCGATGATCCGGCGCAGCGGATTCTCGGGGATCGTCATCGTGCCCTTGGGGCCGATCAGCGGATCGGTCTCGTCATAGAGGAAGGCGAAATTCGGGTTGAGGATCCAGGTTTGCTGGACGAATTCGAACTGGCGGGTGATGTCGGTGTTCAGGCAGATGAACAGCAGCCCGCGATCGACGTCGTCGGGCGTCGGCGGCACGCTGATCGTCTTGCCGTACTTCCGGCCGCGGCGAAGGATGCGGTGGTTGTTCGCCGCATCGAGCAGGGTCTGCTTGTCCGCCGGCGTAGGCGCCAGGCCATCCCGGGGATTCGCGCGGCGGACGTGACTGCCCAGCGGGCAGCCATGGCCGTGGAGATCGCGGTCCCAGAAGCCGAAATCATTGTTCTCGACCGGGATCGTGCCGCCGAGCGGGCAGAGCAGATTGCCATGCGTGTCGCGCCCGACCACGCGCTCGGCGAGCCAGGTCGTGGTGACGTGCGCCGACCCTTCCGGATCGCGCTCGCGGATATAGGCCGCGCCGGCACGCATCGACTGCCAGAAGGCATAGACGTCCTGCTTGAGCTCGCGGACGACCATGTAGCTGCCGTTGATGCCGAGATCCTTGAAGCCGACGCCCTTGGGATGCTCGGGCAGGCCGCTGGTATTGCCTATGCCGTCGGCGACGACCGGCCCCTGGGCGATCTCGTTATGACCATTCATATGGCCCATCAGGATCTCGCCGAGCGGCACGCCGTTCCAATAGTCCTTGGGCACCTCGGTGCCGTCCTTGTAGACGACGGTGCCCTCTTCGAACGGGATCGGCTGCGAGATGCCGTCGGCGAAGCCGAAATGCTCGCGGGCGATGCCCTGCTTGTCGAGACGCAGGTCGAGCGGCAGGTGGTGCGAGACGGTGACCTCGAACGGCGCGAGCGCCGCGCTCACCTCCTCGCACCAGGCCTCGGCCGCCTCGTCATGCTCGCAATAGAGCAGGACGAGCGCATGGACCGTCACCGGCGTCTTGATCCGCTGCTCGCGGATCTCCTCACGATCGTCGAAGGCGCGCGCCTCGTCGTCCACCGCGGCATCGTCGAGCGGGGTGTTGCCGCTCCACTTGGGCCCGCCGGGGATCACCGTGCCCTGCCAGTCCTCGCCACGCCGGTCACCCAGGCGGCGCAGGCGATCCTCCTGGAACATGCCTTCCTTGAAGGGGCGATCGAACGAGGCGAGCGCATTGGCATTGAGCCCCATCTTCTGGAGCCCGGACCAGGTGAAGCCCATCGCCACGGCGCGCGGATCGCGGCCGTCGGCGTCGGTCACCTGCGCGACCTTGCGCAGCGCCTCCACCCAGGCGCCGCCGCCCTTCTTCTTCACGCCCTTCCAGCCGAATTCCAGGAACAGCGCGCGGCCGGTGGGCAGGTTGGCGAAGCCGCTCACCACCAGGCCCTGGGCCTTGGTGTTGGTCGGCGCGGAGAGATGCCAGTTCGGCGTGCCGCCGCCTTCGCTCACAGGTCGTTGATCCACGCCGCGGCTTCCTTTTCGCTGAGCTGTTTTTTGCGGAGGCCGCAGGCGATGCGGTAGTTCCGCTCGACCTGCTCCGCGGTGAGATCCTTGTAGGCCGAGTACCAGAAGCGGCTGACCGCCATCGAATGGCGCGCCCATTCCTTGAACTGGCGGCCATGGCTGGCGCCGTCCTTCACCAGGAAGCGGGTCGGCGGGAAGCCCACCCCGCTGCTCCAGGCCAAGGTGAGACCGGCATGCGCCTTCTCGATGAAGTCATCGAGATAGCTTTCCCAGGTCTGGTCGAAGTTCGAGAAGAACATCAGCCGGCTGTCGTTGTTGACCCGCGCCCAATGGGCGAAGTGGATCGTGCGCATCGAACCGAGATAGCCGTTGCGGGCCGCCTTCTGGGCGCGCAGCAGCAGGTGCAGACCATGATGGCCGACCCGGATCAGGATCGCGCGCAGCACGCCCGGCTTGATCAGCACGACCGAGCCCATGTGGTTCTGCGGGATCCAGTCCTCGCGCCGCGCCATCTCGCGCAGCATCTTGGGATCGACCGGGGGCGCGTCCTGCGAGGCGTCACGCCGCTCGAGCCAGCGCAGCCAGACGAGGATGCCGGCAACCGTCACCGCGATGCTGGCGCCGCTCCAGGCCGCCCAGATCGCCATGTCCTTCCATGCCGGCCAGAAAGCCTTGTGCCCGAGCCACGACCAGACCGGCGCGCTGACGGTGGCGGCGATCGCGACATAGGCGGCCACCGCGATCGCGACGGGGACGAGCAGGTGTCGGAGGAAGAAGGTGAGGAAGCTGAACCGCGTCGGCGTCGCGGTGCCCGGCAGCGGCTTGCCCATCCGGTAGAGCACGCCGGTGAAGACCGCGAACAGGCCGACGCAGAGCGCGACATACCATTGCCAGCTGAGCTGGCTCTTGAGCACTAGCCCGGGGATCGACAGCGCGAACACCACCAGCAGCACGAACCAGGCGAGCCGGAGATAATCGCCGACGCTCTGGGTGAAGGGAATGCGGGCGGGCGCCTTCTGGTCGAGCCAGCCGAACTGCGGGAGCAGGGCCGCACGGAGCTTGGCGTGGATCTCCACCGGCGTGAGCTTGCGATAGGGGCTGGGCCCGCCATCGTTGCTCTGCGCCAGCTCGGTGCGGGTGCCGAGGAACAGCTTGCCCTCGTCGAGAATCCGGTCGCGGGTCATGCCGCGATTGCCGTGGTGATAGACGGTCGGGGTGAGCGTCCGCGCCTCGAGATAGGGCGCGATCGGCGCACGGCTGTCGAGCGCGGTGACGGCGTCGTAGAGCGGGCCGGTATGATCGAGCGGGCGCTTGCAGCAGCGCAGGAACGCGCGCAGGTCCGGGCCGATCGCCGTCTCCAGCTGCGCCCAGAAAGGCCCGGGCGCGCCGTCGAAATTCGCCTCGATCACGAAGAGCGGGTCGTAGTCGAACCCCGGAAAGGCGGTGAGCGACATGAAATGCACCGCCGGCACCGTCGTCAGGAAGTCGGCGAAGGGACCGGTGCCCCCCGACGGATTCTGGCTGCGCCGGTCGCGCAGGGCGTCGAGCAGGCCCGACAAATGGTCGAAACTCTCGGGCTTTACCTCGAGTGCAACCGACAGCGTGGTTTGCCGCATCCCCATTACGCCCCCTCAAACGACGCGCGTTTGTAGGCACGGGATTTCGCACTTTGATAGGAAATATTCGACATCGCGCCGAAGTGGACGCAACCGTACGCAAAGATGCCCAAAGTTGGCGACGGCGAAGGTCCCTTCCCTTGAAATGACACCGGTGCCATAAAGGTCCAAACAGGAGAGGATCCGGAATGGACATCAGTCGGCGCGGAACGTTCGGAGCGCTAATGTTTGCGGGCGGCGCAGGCCTCCTCCGGCCGGGCGAAGCCGGCGCCGTACCGAACGTGACACCAGCGAACGCTCCAGTCCCCGACTGGAAGCGCGGCTTCGACAACCAGCGCATCTGCGACCTGGGCGACGGGCGGTTCCTGAACCCGCTGCTCGCCGGCGACCATCCCGATCCCGCCATCCTGAAGGACGGCGCGGACTATTACATGACCTTCTCCAGCTTCGATTCCTATCCGGGGCTGACCATCTGGCACAGCCGCGACCTGGTGAACTGGCAGCCGCGCAAGGCCGCGCTGACGAAGAATATCGGCGCGGTCTGGGCGGTGAGCCTGGAGAAGCACAAGGGCCGCTACTTCCTCTACATACCGGTCAAGGCCAGCCCGAACTCGATCTTCGTGATCTGGGCGGACCATATCGACGGGCCGTGGAGCGAGCCGATCGACCTGGGGCTGCACGCCCATATCGACCCCTGCCACGCCGTGGGCGAGGACGGGTCGCGCTGGCTGTTCCTCTCCGGCGGGGACCGGGTGCGACTTTCCGAGGATGGTCTCTCCACTGCCGGGCCGGTCGAGCATGTCTACGACCCCTGGCACTATCCCGAAGACTGGGACGTGGAGGGCTTTTCCCCCGAGGGACCGAAGATCCACCGCCATGGCGGCTGGTTCTACATGATCACCGCGGTGGGCGGCACGGCCGGACCGCCGACCGGGCACATGGTGATCGCGGCACGCGCACGCTCGATCCACGGGCCCTGGGAGCAATGCCCCGCCAACCCGCTGGTCCGCACCGTCCGCAACGACGAGGCCTGGTGGTCGCGCGGCCATGCCAGCCTGGTCGAGGCGCCGGACGGGAGCTGGTGGTCGATCTATCACGGCTTCGAGAACGGATACTGGACGCTGGGGCGCCAGGCGCTGCTAGACCCGATCGAATGGACCGCCGATGGCTGGTTCCGGATGACCGGTGGCGACCTGTCGAAGCCGATCCGCAAGCCGAAAGGCGGCGCGCGGGTGCCGCACGGCCAGGCGCTGTCGGACGATTTCTCGGGGCCGCTGGCGCTGGGCCGGAAGTGGAACTTCTTCAAGCCCGGGCCGAACGAAGCGGACAGAGTGTCCGTGGAAGCTGGCACGCTCACCCTCAAGGCATCGGGCAAGGCGCCGGTGGATAGCTCGCCGCTGCTGCTGATCGCCGGCGACACCGGCTATGAATTCGAATGCGACATCGAGATCGCGCCGGGCGGCACCGCCGGGCTGGTGCTCTTCTATGACGAGAAGCTCTATTGCGGGCTGGGCTTCGACGAGAAGAAGTTCGTCACCCACCAATATGGCATGGAGCGCGGCCGGCCGGCCAATCCCTATGGCCGGCGGCTGCGGATGCGGGTGCGCAACGACAGGCACATCGTGGCGTTCCATCTGTCGGGTGACGGCGGAAAGACCTGGAAGCGGTTCGACCGGGGCATGGAAGTGTCCGGCTATCACCACAATGTGCGCGGCGGATTCCTGATGCTGCGGCCGGGGCTGTATTCCGCTGGTGCAGGTGAGGCGAAGTTCCGGGATTTCCGGTTCCGGGCGCTCTGAGCAGGCGAACTTGGCGATCCTGGCGGTTCCGCGCTAGGCGGGTGCCATGATCGACGCTGGCATGCCCGACCCATCGCATCCCCCTTTCGCGGCGCGTGCGGCGTGACGCTCGTCCGGCTCAACAAGCCGTTCGGTGTCCTGAGCCAGTTCACCGATCGCGGCACGGAGACGGCGCGCGCCACCCTGTCCGACCTGATCGACATGCCCGGCATCTATCCGGCCGGCAGGCTGGACCGGGACAGCGAGGGGCTGCTGCTGCTCACCGACGATGGCAGGCTGCAGGCGCGGATCGCCAATCCGAAGTTCAAGCTGCCCAAGACCTATCTCGTCCAGGTCGAGGGCGAGCCGGGCGAGGACGCGCTGCACCGGCTGCGCACCGGCGTAGTGCTGAAGGACGGCCCGACGCTTCCGGCCGAGGCCGAACGGATCGAGGCGCCCGAGCTGTGGCCGCGCGATCCCCCGGTCCGCTACCGCGCGAGCATTCCCGATTGCTGGATCCGGCTGACGATCCGCGAGGGACGCAATCGCCAGGTGCGCCGGATGACCGCGGCGGTGGGCCATCCCACCCTGCGACTGGTGCGGTGGAGCATCGGCGACTGGTCGATCGCCGACCTGCCGACCGGCGAATGGCGCGTGGTTTGAGGCTCCGCGGCAGCCGCTAGTGCAGATGCGGCAGCCGCCATGCGCCGAGCAGCGCGGCGGCGCGCAGCGCGAAGATGACCAGGGCGCCGACCGCGCCCGCCACGTCCTGGCGCAGCTGGAAGCGGCGGACCAGTATGACGATGAGGGCCGCGCCGGCGATGGCGGCGGTGGCGTAGAAATCCTCGTGCAGGACCTTGGGCACCCGGGCGACCAGCACGTCCCGCAGCATGCCGCCGCCACAGCCATTGACGGTGGCGATGATCACCACCGAGGCGCTGTTGAGCCTGTAGTCGAGGCATTTGCGCGTGCCGGCGACCGCAGCGAGCGCGAGGCCGCCACCTTCGAACACATCGACCAGCAGCGGCGGCGTGAAGCTGCCGACCTCGCCCAGGACGAGCGAGGCGAGGACGACGAGGCAGGTCGCCGCGAGCGCCAGCGCGGCATAGCGCCAGTCGCGGAACGGCGCGGGCGGATGCTCGCCGAGCAGCAGGTCGCGGAGCACCGCACCGCCGACCGAGCCGACGAACGACAGCACGAGGATGCCGAACAAGTCGAAATCGGCCTGCACCGCGGTCAGCGCGCATTCGACGGCGAGCACGAAGGTCGCCGCGAGATCGACGATGTCCAGCACCCGATCCCGGATGCGGCTGGCGGCGGTGTCATCGAGCTTCATGGAGGGGTCTCCGCTGGCGCGTGGTGGAGGCTAGTGGAGCGGGAGACTGGGCTCAACCGGGAGTTCAGAGTCCAGAATGGAGCAGGTTCGAGAACAACAAGTCGAGGTTCCGCTACCATCGCAATCCTCCCCCTGAGGGGGAGGGGGACCAGCCACAGGCTGGTGGAGGGGTAGCGCGCCACATGCTGCACGGTCCGAAGCGAACGCAAGCACGCGCAGCCACGCTGCGCCAGTCGATGAGCCTCCCGGAGGTGTTGCTGTGGCAGGAGCTGCGTAAACGCCCCTCCGGTCTGCGGTTTCGGCGCCAGCATCCTGCGGGGCGCTATGTGCTCGACTTCTATTGCCCGAGGCATCGGCTAGCGATCGAGGTGGACGGCGAGGCCCATTCACGCGGAGACAGACCGAGGCGCGATGCGGTTCGTGACGAATGGCTGCGTGCGCAGGGCGTGCGGGTTTGCCGGCTGGCGGCGGCGGAAGTCCTCGCCGATACGGGCACGGTAGTTCGGCACATCATCGACATCGCTGGCGGAGATTACCCCTCCACCGCCTTCGGCGGTCCCCCTCCCCCTCCGGGGGAGGATTGAGGTGGTAGCGCCAACGTGACGTCGCGGCTAAGCTCCTTCCCGCATGGGCAAGAGGCGTATCCTGATCGTCGGCGGGGGCACCGCGGGGTGGCTGACCGCGGCCTATCTCGCGCGGTTCCTCGACATCGCCGATCATGCCCAGCTCGAGATCAGCCTGCTCGAATCGCCGGAGCTGGGCATCATCGGGGTGGGCGAAGGCACCTTCCCCACCATCCGGTCGACGCTGAAGTTCCTCGGCATCGACGAGACCCGCTTCATCCGCGCGACCTCGGCGACGTTCAAGCAGGGCATCCGCTTCAACGACTGGCTGCACGCCCCCCAGGCCGACGGCACGCGCCACCAGTATCTCCATCCATTCGAGGCGCCCTTCTACACCGAGGGGGCCAGCCTGGTGCCCTATTGGCTGCTGCAGGATGCCGAGACGCGCCCGCCCTTCGCCGCGGCGGTGACGATCCAGAACCGTGTCGCCGAGAGCCGGCGCGCGCCGAAGAAGCAGGGCGAGGGCGAGTTCTCCGGGCCGCTCAACTATGCCTATCATTTCGACGCCGCCCGGCTGGCCAAGGTGCTGCAGGCGCGCGCCACCGAGCTGGGCGTGCGGCATCTGGCCGGGCTGCTCACCGATGTCGAGCTGGACGCGGACGGGGCGATTGCCCGGGTGCTCACCCGTGAGCAAGGCGCGCTGGAGGCGGACCTCTATATCGACTGCTCGGGCTTCCGGGCGGAGCTGATCGGCAAGGCGTTGGGCACGCCGTTCAAGTCGGTGCGCGACGTGCTGTTCGTCGACCGGGCGCTCGCCTGCAAGATCCCGTACGGCGATCCCGACGCGCCGATCGAGAGCTTCACCATCGCCGCGGCGCACGCGGCGGGCTGGACCTGGGACATCGGACTGGAAGGCGCGCGCGGCATCGGCACGGTCTATTCCTCCGCCCATATGTCCGACGACGAGGCGGCGCAGGTGCTGCGGACCTATGTGGGCCATGACGATTTCTCGGCGCGGCTGCTGTCGTTCGAGCCCGGCTATCGCGAAGCGCAATGGGTGCGGAACTGCGTCGCGGTGGGCCTGTCGGGCGGGTTCGTCGAGCCGCTGGAATCGACCGGCGTGCTGCTGATCGAGGCGGCGGTGGCGATGATCGCCGAGCTGTTCCCGCACAACGGCCCGGTCGATGCCCCGGCGAAGCGCTTCAACCAGCTGATCGTCGGGCGCTATGAGCGGATCATCAGCTTCCTGAAGCTGCATTACTGCCTGAGCCGGCGCGACGAGCCGTTCTGGCGCGACAATGCCGATCCGGCCTCGATCCCCGAGGCGCTGCAGGAACTGCTGCGGCAATGGCGCCACCGGCCGCCGGGCCGCTTCGACTTCCTGCTCGACCTCGAGAGCTTCGCCTTCTTCAACTATCAGTACATCCTCTACGGGATGGACTTCCGCACCGACCTGTCGGGCGGACGCGGCGATTTCCCCAATGTCGCGGCGGCGGAGAAGCTGTTCGCGCGGATCCGCGGGTTCGGCGAGCGGGCGACCGAGGACCTGCCGACGCACCGGGCGTTGATCCGGGCGATCAACGCCTAGCGGTCATCCCTCCCCGTAATCGTCATCCCGGCGAAAGCCGGGATCTCAGGCAAAGGCGCGGGAAGGAGCCGCACGAGATCCCGACTTTCGTCGGGATGACGAATGGGGCGCCGGGATGACGGTTGTGGGGTGCCTGACGGCTTTGGGAACGGCCACCGCGCCGGTCAGAGTATCCAGTCCAGCTGGACGAAGAGCTTGTTGGTATCCGTGGCGAACTGCTTCGCCTTGTAGCGGCCGTAGCGGGCGGAGAGCGCGTAGCGGCCGTGCTTCATGCCGGCGATGAAGTCGAACTCGTCGCCATAACGCTGGTCGAGCCGGTCGCTGCGGAAGCGGTGGTAGATCACGCCGATGTTGATCGCGTCGAGCGGGCCGACCTTTTTCCAGGCATAGCCCACATTACCGTAGAGATCGCGCAGACCGTTCGGCGGGTTCGTGCCGAACTTCCCGGCCCAGCCGTTGAACTTGAACAGCGGCGCGAGCGGGGTCTGGACGCTGGTGAGCGCAACACCCTTGTCGGCGCCAAGCACTTCGTGGCCGGCAATCAGGGTGAGCCCGCCCGCCATGAGCTTGGCCTCGCCCATCCAATAGGCTGCGGCGTAGCGATTGGGATTGCGGTGGTAATTGCTCTGCCGCGCCCAACTGGCGGCATAGCCGAGCGACACACCCTTGCCGAGCGGCTGGCTGCCGGTGAAGCGCGCACCATAGGTCTGGGTCGACAGGCGGAAGCCCTGCACCGCGGCTTCATCCTGATCGACCAGATATGCGAAGCCGCTGAGCGTGCCCACCTTGGTGCCATAATTGACCAGCGCGAAGACATTGTCGCCGCCGATCGCCTGCGGCCGGGAGCCGCGGCCTTGGCGGCCGTCCGTGGTGCGGACGCTCCAACTATACGCCACGTCCGTGCTCAGCCCGAGCGGCTTGCCGTACTGGAAGCGCACCGAGTCATAGGTCCGCTCGCTCTGGCGCCACGGCGCGTTGCCGACAAAGCGATCATCGGCGAAGTTGAGACGCTGGCGCCCGGCGGTGATCGCCAGCCCGTCCTTGCCGGCATAGCGGAGCTGGGCGCGATTGAGCTCGAGATTCTCGGCATCGGGGACCAGCGGATAGCGGGTCTTGCCGTTGAACCCGTCATTATAGCTGTTGGTCAGCGCGACCACGGCATCGACATCGACCAGCGCCGTCCAGTTCCGCCAGCTCGCCGCCACGCCCGGACGGACGCGCAGCGTCACCGCATCGGCGTCCTCGGGCATGCCGTCCTGCTCGAAATGTTCCCAGCGCAGCCGGATATCCAGGTTGGGCGTGAACTTCACTTCCTGTGCCCGCGCCGTGCCGGCGACGAGCAACCCCATAGCGCAAACCAGCGCTTTCTTCATTCTGCTTTCCTCGAAAAGAACCCGCCCCTTCTTTATAGAACGGGGCGGGTGGAGGAGGACTTCTTCAGGCGGCTGCGAGCTGCGGTTCGGGCTCGCCGCGGGCGCCGAGTTCACCGGTCGCGCGCGCCTTGCGGCCATAGACCAGCTCGAACAGCGGGGTGGCCATCACGGTGGTGACGATCGCCATCAGCACCAGCATCGAGAAGAGCGTGGGGCCGATAATGCCCTTCTGCAGGCCGATGTTGATGATGATCAGCTCCATCAGGCCGCGCGAATTCATCAGCGCGCCGATGCCCAGTGCGGTGCGATTGTCCTCGCCGGCGAGGCGGGCGGCGCCCCAGCAGGCACCGAACTTGGCGAGGATCGACACGGCGAGCACGCCCAGCGCGATCAGCAGCAGCTCGACCGAGTTGACCATGTCCATCCGGGTGTTGAGGCCCGAATAGGTGAAGAACATCGGCAGCAGCAGGACGACCGCAATCGGCTCGACCTTGCGCTGCAACTCGCGGACGAACAGGCCGCGCGGCATGCAGACGCCCATCAGGAAGCCGCCGAAGATCGCGTGGATGCCGATCGCGTCCATGAAGAAGGCCGAGGCGCAGAACAGCATCATCGTGACCGCGAGCATGCCCGTGGTCATCTCGCCCTTCTCCTCGACGATGCGGCCGAGCGGGGCGAGCAGCTTGCGGCCCCAGATCAGCATGAAGGCGGAGTAGATCACCGCGCCACCGATCGCGAGCACGGCCACGCCCGGGCCGGCACCGAAGGTCGCCAGCACCAGCGCCAGCACGCACCAGGAGGCGGCGTCGTCGAACGCGCCGGCGGTCAGCGAGAGCGTACCGAGCGACGAGTTGGCGAGGCCGTTCTCGTTGATGATGCGGGCGAGCATCGGGAATGCGGTGAGCGCGATGCAGGCGCCCATGAACAGCGTGGCGTTCGACTGGCTGATGCCGGGCGTGAACAGCCCCGGCACGGTCAGCAGGAACGGCGTGATCAGCGCGGCGAGCAGGAACGGTGCGACGATGCCGGCGGCCGAGACGCCCGCGGCGCTCTTCGCCTTCGACTTGAAGTGATCGAGGTTCAACGTGAGGCCGACCATGAACATGTAGAGGCCGACGCCGAGCTGCGCGCCGGTGTAGAGCACGTTGCGCGTTTCCTTGGGGAAGATCGCGAGCTGCAGATCGGGGAAGAACAGGCCGAACAGCGACGGGCCGAGGACGACGCCGGCGATCATCTCGCCGACCACCTGGGGCTGCTTCAGGAGCTTCTGGCCGAGCCAGCCGACCACGCGGCAGGCGAGAATGATGATCGCCAGCTGCAGGAAGAAATGGATGCTGTAGTCGCCGGGCGCATAGCTCTTCGCGGCGTTCACCGCGGGGCCGTGCGGACTGAGCACATCGGTCAACGCATGCCAGGCACTGTTCAATAGATCGAGCATTAAACCTCCCCCGAAATCCTCGTTGCGCGGCGCTTGGGCGCCTGTCGCTGAGCCTTAGGGAGCGCCGGGCTGCAGGTTCGTGCAACTGTATTTTGTCTGCGCAGATGCATTTTTCCGGGGATCGGCAGCTTAGTGTTGCAACCGGCGCACACAGTAGTAACGTACCTACATGACAACGCGGACAATCTAGGTACGTAGGCACAAAATGAAGGTCATCACCAGCCGCGAATTCAACCAGGACGTCAGTGCCGCCAAGCGACTCGCGCGGGCCGAACCGGTGTTCGTCACCGATCGCGGCCGGCCGACGCACGTGCTGATGAGCATCGACCAGTTCCGGCAATTGAGCGGCCAGCGCGAGAGCATCGTCGACCTGCTCGCCATGCCGGCCGGCAGCCCCGATGCCGAGCTGGCACCGCCGGGGCGCTGGTGATGTTCCTGCTCGACACCCCTATCGTCTTCGAGCTGCGCAACGCGCGGGCCGGCACCGCCGAGGCGGGGCTGACCGCCTGGGCATCGGGCGTTGCGCGCGAGCGGCTGTTCCTCTCGGCGATCAGCCTGGTCGAGCTGGAGACCAGCGCCGCCGAGGCCGCGCGGCGCGACAAGACGGCGGGCGCGGCGTTCCGCAGCTGGATCGACACGCAGGTGCTCCCGGCGTTCGAGGGCCATGTGCTGCCGCTCGACGCAGCGGTGGCGCGGCGGCGCGGGCAGCTCGCCCTTGCCGAGACCCGCGACGCACTGCTCGCCGCCACCGCGCTCGAGCACGGACTCACCCTGGTCACCCGCAATACCGGTGCCTTCAAGGGTGTGCGGGTGAAGCTGTTCGATCCGCGCGGCTATACCCCCGATGCCGCCGACGAGGATGGCGACTGGCGCGACGCCGCCCGAACCGGGCCACTTTGGTTCAAAAATCTGTTCGTCCGGGCCTGATCCCGCATCCAATCCACCCGCAGGTGCGTATTTCCTGCTTCACCAAGATTTAGACAATCTGTGGCAAAGGAGATGCCATGGGGCCCAAGCTTAAACCTATATTCCATGCACTGGCACCGCTGCTGCGCGGCGAAAAGCAACGCCAGGCCGCGGTCGACAAGCATCGCGACGCGATCGGCAAGCGATCGCCAGCGCTGCAGGCGATCGTGGATGAGGTGGCCGCGCTGTTCGGCACCGTATCGGGGGTGGTCACGCTGATCGACCGCCAGACCCAGCACATCCTCGCCTGCCATGGCCCGGAGCTGACCTCCGGTCCGCGCGACATATCCTTTTGCGGCCACACGATCGCGAACCCCAAGGACATCATGTGCGTGTTCGACGCGGCGAACGATCCGCGCTTCGCGGGCAATCCGCTGGTGCTCGGCTCGCCGAACATCCGCTTCTATGTCGGCATGCCGATGCTCTCGCCCGAGGGCGAGGCGCTGGGCGCGCTCTGCGCGATCGATTCCCATCCGCGGATGAAGCTGCTGCCCGAGCAGAGCAAGCGCCTGCGCGAGCTGGCCCTGCAGGCCGCGGAGATCCTCGCCATCGAGCGCCGGCAGGACTAGGCCACCACATTCACCGCATTGGAAGTTATCGCATGCTTCCGGAATTCCTTCCCCCTCCGGGGGAGGATTGATTGGGGCGACGTGGTGGATACGGCCCTAGGACGTCACCTCTCGCCGGAAGCTGTTGTTGCGCAGCACGTCGGCGACGCGGCGCACCAGTTCCTCGGGCTCGAAAGGCTTGGGCAGATAGTCGTTGGCGCCCGCTCCCATCGCCTCGTCGATCGCCTGCTCGCTGCCCTTGGCGGAGAGCATCAGGATCGGGGTGAGATACAGCGCCGGCAACCGGCGCAGCGCCTTGAGGATATCGACGCCCTGCATGCCCGGCAGCGACTGATCGAGTATCACCAGATCGGGCTTCTTGAAGGCAATGGTGTCGAAGGCGAGCGTGCCGTGATTGATCACGCCGACGATGTGGCCCGCCGCGCTCAGCACCTGCTGCACCACGGCCCCGACCAGCTCGTCGTCCTCGACATAGATGATGCGCGCCATGGCTCAGGCCGCCTTTGCCAGCATTTCCTCGACCCGGAAGACGAGCTCGTCCGGATCGAAGGGCTTCTTGAGATATTCGTTGGCGCCGGCGAAGCGCGCGAGCTCCTCGTCGCGGTCGCTGCGGCGGCCGGTGAGCATCATCACGGGCAAATCAGCGAAGTCCGGCATCTTGCGCAGCTCCTGGACCAGGAGAACGCCGGACAGCTCGGGCATGTTGCAATCGAGGATCACCAGATCGGGCCGCCGCGCCTTGATCACGCGCAGCGCCTCGGCGCCGTCCTTGACCAGCCCGGCGCCGTGCCCGGCCGCGATCAGCGCGTCACGGGCAATCTCGCCGACGATCTCATCGTCGTCCGCAATGATGATACGCGCCATTATTCCTCACATATCCGCACGGTTCGCCGCCATCCCAATCTAAATTATAACGCTCGGACGCGCCTTGGTTGCTCGCCCGTGTCCAAATTTGTGGCGATTGTGTCTTTCCGGCGTTTTGCAGGAAACCGCAGAATTCGGCGTTAAGGATTTTTTCCTAGGAGTGGCATCGATGGCCGAGACACTGACGCGCCGCTCCCAATGGATCCTCGCCGCCGCGCTGGCGCTGCTCGCCTTCACGGCGGGTTCGGGCGTCTGGCTGTTCGCGCAGAAGCAGAATGCCGACAATTGGGTGCGTCACACCTTCCAGGTTTCGGACCATTTGTCGCGCGTGCGCATCCTGACGCTACGCGCCGAAGTCTATCGCCGCGGCTATCTGCTCACCGGCGATCCCGATGCGCGCAAGAACATCGAGGCGATCAAGCGCGCGCTGCCGGGCGCGCTGGCCGAGCTCGAGGACATGACCGACGACAATCCGCGCCAGCGCGAACGCGTCGCCTATTTCGCCGCGCTGATCCGCCAGCGACTGGTGGAGACCGAGCAGACGCTGGCGATGCGCGGCGCCAATCGCGCCGCCGAAGCGACCTCGATCCTGGCCAGCGAGGCGAACCGCCGGGAAACCGCGCGGATGCTCGCGCAGATCGGCCAGATCCGCGACGAGGAACAGCGGCTGCTCAACGAGCGCCTGGCGCGCGCCCGCGGACTGGAAGCGCCGATCCAGCTCGCCGGCATCGTCAGCGGGCTGCTCGTCCTGCTGCTCGCCTGGCTGATCTCGCGCGAACGCCGCGAGCGGGTGACGATATTGCGCGACGCCAATCGCCGGCTGCACGACGACATCTCGCGGCGCCAGGTGGTCGAGGCCGAGCTCGCCCTGCTCGCGATGAACGCGACCGACGCGGTGCTGCGCTTCGACCTGGACGGCGTCTGCATCTATGCCTCCCCCTCCACCGAAGCGGTGCTCGGCGTCGAGCCCACCCATGTGCTGGGCAGGCAGATCGGCTTCGGCGTGTCGGCCGAACATCGCGCCGAGATGTACGAGTTCCAGCATCTGCTCAGCACCGGCGAGCTGGAGCGCGGGGTGATCACCTATCGCACCCATCTGCTCGACCCGACCGCGCCGACCCAGTGGGTGGAGGCGCATTGCGGGCTGGTCCGCGATCCCGCCACCGGCGCGCCGGCCGAAATCATCGCCTCGCTGCGCGACGTGACGCGCCGCAAGGAACTGGAGCACGAGCTGGAAGCCGCGCGGGCACGGGCGGAGCATGCGATGGAGGCCAAGTCGAGCTTCCTCGCCAATATGAGCCACGAGATCCGCACCCCGATGAACGGCGTGCTGGGCTTTGCCGACCTGCTGCTCGCCAGCGACCTGCCGCCCGAACAGCATCGCCACGCCCAGCTGATCGTCGATTCGAGCCGGGCGATGATGCGACTGCTCAACGACATTCTCGACCTTTCCAAGATCGAGGCGGGGCTGATGCAGGTGAACGCCGAGCGCATCGACCTGCGCCATGCACTGAAAGGCTGCATCAAGCTGATCGAGCCGGCCGCCGCGCAAAAGGGGCTGGCGCTGGAATTCCATGTCGATCCCGCCCTGCCCCGCTTCGTGATGGTCGACGGGCTGCGGCTGCGCCAGGTCGCGCTCAACCTGCTGGGCAATGCGGTGAAGTTCACCGGCCAGGGCAAGGTCACGCTCTGCGCGAACCGGTCGGAGAACGAGGACGGCACGCCGCGCATCGACATCGCCGTGGCCGATACCGGCATCGGCATCCCGCCCGACCGCCACGCCGCGATCTTCGAGCAGTTCGTCCAGGCCGAGCAATCGACCGCCGGCCGCTATGGTGGAACGGGGCTGGGGCTGGCGATCAGCAGCCGCCTCGCCGCGCTGATGGGGGGCGAGCTCGGGCTGAAGAGCCAGATCGGCGAAGGCAGCACCTTCACCTTGTGCCTGCCGCTGGTCGAAGCCGAAGGCGATGCCGGCGACGACGTCGCCGCGCGCGGCCCGGAACGCGCGGTGCATGCGCTCAAGGTGCTCGTCGCCGAGGATCACGACGTCAACCAACTGCTGATGCAGGAGATGCTCGGGCGGCTGGGGCATGACGCGACGATCGTCGCGGACGGCGCGGCCGCGCTGGAGGCGGTGACCGCGGCGAATGGCGGCGGGCGCCCGTTCGATCTGGTGCTGATGGACATGCAGATGCCGGTACTCGACGGGATCAGCGCGGCGCGTGCGATCCGCGGCGCGGGGATCGCGGCGGCGCGGCTGCCGATCCTGGCGCTCACCGCCAATGCCTATGCCGACGATGTCGCCGCCTGTCTCGAGGCGGGAATGCAGGCGCACCTCGCCAAGCCGATCCAGCTGGCCGACCTTTCCACCGCGATCGAGCGCTGGGCGCCAACTTCGGACGCGCCCGCCCCTGCGGCCGAGGCAACGCCGGCGATGACGATCTCGCCCGCGCTGTGGGAGAAGTTCGCGGCGCGCAAGGCCGAGCTGGTCGCCGCGACCGAGGCGTTTCTCGCCGGCGAGCGGGGCGATACGGAGACCGGAACGCTGGCCGGGCTGCTCCACAAGTTCGCGGGATCGGCCGGATTGTTCGGCCAGGCCGAGCTGGGCAGCAAGGCGTCGGCGCTGGAGGATGCGCTGGAGACCGCGCCGGCTGGGGACCGGGCTGGGTTGGTTGGGGCGTTTCTGGACGAGTTGCGGGGCTGATTGATCCTTCCCGGAAGGGGAGGATTTGAGGGCTCCTACCCCTCCATCCCCGCCAGCGTCTCGCGCTTGATGCGCTTGGCCAGGCTCCATTTGTGGACCTCGGTCGGGCCGTCATAGATGCGGAAGGCACGGATCTCGCGGAAGACCTGCTCGACGATCGTGTCGCCCGAGACGCCGGTGCCGCCCATCACCTGGACGCAGCGGTCCGACACGCCGAACAGCAGGTCCGACACCGCGACCTTGGCCATCGAGCTCTCCGCGATGCCCGGCGCGCCGCCGTCGAGGACGCCGGCGCACCAGTCGATCATCAGCCAGGCCTGTTGCAACGCGATCCGGTTGTCGGCGAGCATGAAGCCGACACCCTCGTGATCGATCAGCGGCTTGCCGAAAGCGTGGCGTTTGACCGCGTACCGGCACGCGATCTCGTGCGCGCGGGTCGCGGCGCCGAGCCAGCGCATGCAATGGGTGAGCCGCGCCGGGGCGAGGCGGACCTGGGCGTAGTCGAAGCCCTTGTGCGGCTCGCCGAGGATCTGGTCGGCGGGGACGCGCAGGCCCTCGATCGCCACGATCGAATGGCCGCCGGGCATCGAGCTGTCGATCGTGTCGAGCACGCGCTCGATGCGGACGGCGGGATCGGGCAGGTCGACCAGGAACAGGGTGGCGCCTTCCTCCGTCTTGGCCATGACGATGCCGATTTTCGCCCCTTGCGCGCCGGTGATGAATGCCTTGCGGCCATCGATCACCCAGTGATTGCCATCCTGCCGGGCGACGGTCTGCATCATCGAGGGATCGGAGCCGGCGCCGCCGTCACTGGCGGGCTCGGTCATGAAGAACGCCGAACGGGCGGTGCCGGCGATGAGGGGATCAAGGAAGCGCTGCTTCTGCTCGGACGTGGCGACGCGGCCTAGCAGATACATATTGCCTTCGTCGGGGGCGGCGACGTTGAGCGCCACCGGGCCGAGCGGGGACAGGCCGGCGGCGCGCAGGACATGGGCGGTCTCGCGATGGGTGAGATGCGCGCCGTTCGCGATGTGCGGGGTGAGCAGGCCGGCGGCGCGGGCATGGGTGCGGAGTTCGGTGACGAGGTCTTCGGAGGGGCCGTGCGGGGTGCAGCGGGGGTCGCGCTCATAGGGGACGATGGTTTCGCGGACGAAGGCTTCGACCTGGGTGGCGATTTCCGGGGGATTCATTTGCGACCTCGACATTGGGAAATCCTCCCCCTCCGGGAGAGGATTTGTTGCGTTAAAAATAGCCCGGCTCTTCCCACCAGGGGAAATAGTCCGGCATGCCGTTCGACACGCGGTCCGGAAACACTGCCGGGCGTTTCTCGAGGAACGCCACCACCCCTTCGCGGGCATCGCCGCTGCGGCCGCGGGCGAGGACGCCGCGGCTGTCGACGCGGTGCGCTTCCATCGGGTGCGCCATACCGAGCCCGCGCCACAGCATCTGGCGGGTGAGCGCGATCGATACCGGGGCGGCATTGTCGACGATCTCGCGGGCCAGCGCGCGGGCGGCGGGGAGCAGGTCGTCGGGGGCGTGGAGCGAGCGGACCAGCCGCCCTTCCCGCGCTTCTTCGGCCTCCAGCAAGCGCCCGCTCATGCACCATTCGAGCGCACGGTCGATTCCGGCGATGCGCGGCAGGAACCACATCGACGCGCCTTCGGGGACGATCCCGCGCCTTGCGAAGACGAAGCCGAAACGGGCGGTTTCGCTGGCGAGGCGGATGTCCATCGGCAGCAGCATCGTAGCCCCGATGCCGACCGCCGGGCCGTTGACCGCGGCGACCACCGGCTTGAGGCTCTCGAAGATGCGGAGCGTCAGGCGGCCGCCATAGTCGCGGGCATGCGGGCTGGCATAGTCGATCGAGCCGTCGGCGCGGATCGGGGAGTCGGGGCCGCCGGCGGCGTCGAATACCTTGGCGCCCATTTCGAGATCGGCGCCGGCGCAGAAAGCCCGGCCCTCGCCGGTGACGATCACCGCGCCGACTTCATCATCCGCATCGGCGCGGTCGAACGCATCGATCATCTCCTCCATCATCCGGATCGAGAAAGCGTTGAGCTTGTCGGGGCGGTTGAGGGTGAGCGTGGCGATGCCCTGGGCGACTTCGTAGCGGATCTGCTGATAGTCCATCACTTGCGCACCGAGATCGTCTGGGCGTTGGTATATTCGAGCAGGCCCTCGGTGCCGTTCTCGACGCCGATGCCCGATTGCTTGTGCCCGCCGAACGGCGCCCAGGGGGTGACGTGCTGGGCTTCGTTGATCCAGACGGTGCCGGTATCGAGCCGCTCGGCAATGGCGAGCGCAGCCTCGGTGTCGGCCGACCAGACCGAGCCGGCCAGGCCATAGTCGCTGTTGTTGGCGCGGGCGATGACGTCCTCGACATCGTCGAAGCGGATCAGCGGGAGGATCGGGCCAAAGGCTTCCTCGGCCACCACGCGGCTCTCCTCCGGCGGATTGTCGACCAGGGTGACGGGCACGAAATAGCCCTTCCCTTCGGGCAGCTCGCCACCAGCGAGAAAGGTCAGGCCCTCGGCCCTCGCATCCTCGACCAGCGCCTTTACCCGCTCATATTGCGCACGGTTCTGGACCGGGCCGAGGTCGGTGCCCTGCTCCAGGCCGTTGCCGGTCTTCACCCGGTTGGCGATCGCGGTCAGTTCGGCGGCGAGCGCGTCATAGGCAGTGTCGTGGATATAGAGCCGCTTGGTCGCGATGCAGACTTGGCCGTTATTCCCGAACGCCGACCAGAACAGCGGCTCGGCGACCTTGGCGACATCGACATCGCCGAGCACGATCGCCGCGTCATTGCCGCCCAGTTCGAGCGTGACGCGCTTCAGATTGGCGGCAGCGCTGGCCATCACCCGCTTGCCGGTGGCGGTGGAGCCGGTGAAGCTGATCTTGTCGATGCCGGGATGCGCGGTCATCCAGGGCCCGAGCTGGTCGCCGCCGCTGACCACGTTGAACACGCCAGCTGGAAGATGCGGGCGCATCAGCTCGCCGAGCTTGAGCATGGTCAGCGGAGTGAAGGGTGACGGCTTGATCACCAGCGTGTTGCCGGTAAGCAGCGCGCCGGCGATCTTCCACACGCCGAGCAGCATCGGGAAATTCCACGGCACGATTCCGCCGACCACCCCGATCGGCACGCGACGGGTCTCGGAACGGCGATCGGGCGTGTCCTCGTTCACCAGCACCGGGATTTCCTGTTTGGCGACGCTGGCGGCCCAGAAGGCAGCACCGAGCAGTTCCTCGGTCGCCTTGCCGACCGGGCGCCCCTGTTCCTGGGTGAACAGCCGGGCAAATTGATCGAGATTGGTGGAAATCACTTCGGCGATCTTCGCCACCGCGGCGCGGCGCTGGTCGATCGGCGTCGCACGCCAGCCGGGAAAGGCGGCGCGGGCGGCGGCGACCGCGGCGTCGAGCTCGGCCGCGCTGCAATCGGGGGCTTCCGCTACGGCTTGCTCGGTTGCGGGATTGAGCACCGCGATCGTCGCGCTACCGGACACCGGCGCGCCATCGATCGTCATGGTGAAATCGCGGTCGAACGCGGTCATTTCCCTCTCCTCCAGTCTCTGTTTGCGGCGAGCATAGAACGGCCCTGCAAAGACAGCCACTATTTACTTAGTCAGGTGATTAACGCCGTTGATCGCGCTAGCCGGGGCTGGTACCGCTGATTCGAAAACACACAGGAGCAGGATGATGGCAGCACCTACCGCCTATATTGTCGAAGCCGTTCGCACGGCGGGAGGGCGGCGCGGCGGCAGGCTGGCCGGATGGCACCCGGCCGACATGGCGGGCGAAGTCCTCAACGCCGTCGCCGATCGCAGCGGCATCGATCCGGCGGCGATCGAAGACGTGATCATGGGCTGTGTGAGCCAGGGCGGCGAGCAGGGCTTCCAGGTGGGGCGCAACGCCGTGCTCGCCTCGCGCCTGCCCGAGAGCGTGCCGGCGGTGACGATCGACCGCCAGTGCGGCAGCTCGCAACAGGCGATCCAGTTCGCGGCGCAGGCGGTGCTCTCGGGCACGCAGGACGTGGTGATCGCCGCCGGTGTGGAGAGCATGACCCGCGTGCCGATGGGCTCCACCGGCGCGCTGTTCGCCCAGGCCGGGCTCGGCGGGCCGAAGTCGCCGAAGCAGGAGGCGCGCTATCCGGGCGTGCAGTTCAGCCAGTTCATGGGCGCCGAGATGATGGCGCGAAAGCACGGCTTCACCCGGGAGCTGCTCGACGCCTATGCGCTGGAGAGCCATCGCCGGGCAGCAGCGGCGACCGAGCGCGGCGACTTCGATGCCGAGATCGTGGCGCTGGAAGTCGAGACGCCCGAGGGGCCGGCGCTCCACACCCGCGACGAAGGCATCCGCTATGACGCGACCGCCGAAAGCATCGGCTCGGTCAAGCTGCTCGCCGAGGGTGGGATGATCAGCGCGGCCAATGCCAGCCAGATCTGCGACGGCGCCAGCGCGGTGCTGATCGTGTCCGAAGCAGCACTCAAGGCGCATGGCCTGACGCCGCTGGCACGCATCCACAACCTGACCGTGACCGGCGGCGATCCGGTGATCATGCTCGAGGAGCCGCTGTTCGCGACCGACCGGGCGCTCAAGCGTGCCGGCATGAGCATCGACGAGATCGACCTGTACGAAGTCAACGAAGCCTTCGCGCCGGTGCCGCTTGCCTGGCTCAAGCATGTCGGCGGCGATCCGGCGAAGCTCAACGTCAATGGCGGCGCGATCGCACTGGGGCATCCGCTCGGCGCCTCGGGCACCAAGCTGATGGCGACCCTGGTGCATGCGCTGCACAAGCGGGGCTTGCGCTACGGACTGCAGACGATGTGCGAGGGCGGCGGCCTGGCGAACCTCACGATCGTCGAGCGGCTTTGAGATCAATGGAGGGGATGGATGAAGCTCGATAACAATGTGGCCGCGGTGGTGACCGGCGGTGCTTCGGGACTGGGTGCGGCGACGGCGCGGGCGCTGGCAGCCAAGGGCGTGAAGGTCGCGATCTTCGACCTGCAGAAGGAAAAGGGCGAGGCCGTCGCCGCCGAGATCGGCGGGGTGTTCTGCGAAGTGAACGTGACGTCGGACGAAAGCGTCGATGCGGGGTTCGCCAAGGCGCGGGCGGCGCATGGCCAGGAGCGCGTGCTGGTCAATTGTGCAGGCACCGGCAATGCGGTGAAGACCGCGAGCCGGGCGAAGGAAGACGGATCGATCCGCCACTTCCCGCTCGAGGCGTTCAACTGGGTGATCCAGATCAACCTGGTCGGCACCTTCCGCTGCATCGCCAAATCGGCGGCGGGGATGCTAACGCTCGACCCGATGGAGGACGGCGAGCGCGGAGCGATCGTCAACACCGCCAGCGTCGCGGCAGAGGACGGGCAGATCGGCCAGGCGGCCTATTCGGCGTCCAAGGGCGGCGTGGTCGGCATGACGCTGCCGATCGCACGCGACCTGATGGGCGAAGGCATCCGCGTGAACACGATCCTGCCGGGCATCTTCGACACGCCGCTGCTCGCTGCCGCACCGCAGCCGGTGAAGGACGCACTGGCGGCCTCGGTCCCCTTCCCCAAGCGACTGGGCCGACCGGAGGAATATGCGGGGCTGGCGCTGTGCATGATCGAGACGGGCTATTTCAACGGCGAGGATGTGCGGCTGGACGGCGGCATCCGGATGGCGCCGCGGTAAAGCTCCCCTTCCGCTTGCGGGAGGGGCTGGGGGAGGGCCTGTCTCGTCGGTAGGTATTAACAGCCCCTCCCCTAGCCCCTCCCGCAAGCGGAAAGGGAACGAGGAGCGTCGTGATGCAGCCCCTTACCGGCATCCGGATCATCGAGATGGGCGGGATCGGCCCGGCGCCGTTCTGCGGGATGATGCTCGCCGATCACGGGGCGGAGGTGCTGTATGTACACCGCCCCGGCCAGCCGCCCAATCCGCGCGACCCGCTGCTGCGCGGGCGGATGCCGGTGGAGGTCGACCTCAAGTCGCCCGAGGGGATCGCCCGGGTCCTCGCACTGGCGGCGGCGGCGGACGGGTTGATCGAAGGGTTCCGGCCCGGGGTGATGGAGCGGCTGGGATTGGGCCCGGTCGAGCTGCACGCCGCCAACCCACGGCTCGTCTATGGCCGGATGACCGGCTGGGGGCAGACCGGACCGCTCGCCCAAGCCGCCGGGCACGACATCAATTACATCGCACTGGCCGGCGCGCTCCACGCTTTTGGCCGCGCGGGCGAGAAGCCGACGCCGCCGGTGAACGCGGTGGGCGATTTCGGCGGAGGCGGCATGCTGCTCGCCTTTGCGATGAGCGCGGGGCTGCTCCAGGCGCGGATCAGTGGCCAGGGCAGCGTGATCGACTGCGCGATGACCGAGGGCGCGGCGCTGCTGATGTCGATGGTGTGGGGATTCCGCTCGACCCTGGGGTGGCGCGACGAGCGGGGCGTGAACATCCTCGATAGCGGCGCGCATTTCTACGACACCTATGAGACAGCCGACGGCAAGCACGTCGCGATCGGAGCGATCGAGCCGCAATTCTATGCCGAGCTGCGCGCGGTGACGGGATTGGACAGCGATCCGGATTTCGATGCGCAGATGAACCCGGCGGCCTGGCCCGCGCTCAAGGAGAAGCTGGCGGCGATATTCCGGACGAAGACCCGCGACCAATGGTGCGCGCTGATGGAGGGTACCGACATCTGCTTCGCGCCGGTGCTGTCGATGGCCGAAGCGCCGGCCCATCCGCACAATGTCGCGCGAGGGGCGTTCGTCGAGCGGGAGGGTGTGGTGCAGCCGGTGCCGGCGCCGCGCTTCTCGCCCCCAACCTAACCTTCGTCATCCCGGCGCAGGCAGGGCGTATCGGGCCGGCTAGTCCTGCTTGGCCCTGGATCCCGCCTTCGCGGGGATGACGGGATGAAGCTCAGGACTCCACCAGCTCGACCACTTCGAAATCATAGCTTTCCCAGCCGCGCTGCCTGGCCGCTTCGGCAAGCGGCGCCTTCTTGCCGGCGGCTTCCTTGAGCGACTTGGCGTGACCCCAGAACACTTCGGTCTTGCCGCCGCCGAGATGCGCGACGATGCGCCAGTAATGGGTGAAGGGCGCGTTGGTCGGGCCGATCGTCTTCACATAGCCATCGGCCATGGTCGCGGTGAGGATGCGCTTTTTCTTCGCCATGCGGATACCCACATAGCGCAGCGAAACGGAGATTTGCATGACCGACTATCGCAAGACCGATGAAGCCCTTGCCGCGCTGACCCCCGAGCAGTTTCGCGTGACCCAGCAGAACGGCACCGAACGGCCCGGCACCGGCCCGCTGCTCTACAACAAGGAGCCGGGCATCTATGTCGACATCGTCTCGGGCGAGCCGCTGTTCGCCTCGTCCGACAAGTTCGAGTCCGGCTGCGGCTGGCCGAGCTTCACCAAGCCGATCGCCAACGTCACCGAGCTGCGCGACACGACCCACGGCATGATCCGCACCGAGGTGCGCTCGGCACATGGCGACAGCCATCTCGGCCATGTGTTCGACGACGGCCCGCGCGACCGCGGCGGGCTGCGCTACTGCATCAACTCGGCCTCGCTGCGCTTCGTGCCCAAGGGCGAGATGGAAGCGCAGGGCTATGGCGCGTATCTCGACCAGGTCGAGGACGTCGCCTGACGACGTTGCCCCTCCTCTACCCTCTCCCCGCGCACGGGGAGAGGGAGTTGGCCTACAGCCCCCGCCCGATCACTTCCTTCATGATCTCGTTCGTGCCGCCGAAGATCCGCGAGACGCGCGCGTCGCGCCAGATCCGGGCGATCGGATATTCGTTCATGTAACCGGCGCCGCCATGGAGCTGGAGCGCGGCGTCGATGATCTGCCACTGGGTATCGGTGTGCCAGAGCTTGGCGGCCGAGGCTTCCTCGGGCGTCAGTTCGTGGCGCAAATGCCGGGCGAGCGCCCAGTCGACATGCGCCCAGCCGATCTGGAGCTTCGCGGCGAGGTCGGCGAGGGTGAAGCGGGTGTTCTGGAAATCGAACACCGTCTTCCCGAACGCCTTGCGCTCCTTCACGAAGCCGAGCGCCTCGTCGAACGCGCGCTGCGCGCTGGCCTGGGCACCGATCGCGATGGTCAGGCGCTCCTGGGGCAAGTTGCGCATGAGGTAGGCGAAGCCGCGGCCTTCCTGGCCGAGCATGTTGGTCGCCGGCACGCGGACATCCTCGAAGAACAGCTCGCTGGTGTCGGCGCCGTGCAGGCCGATCTTGTCGAGGTTGCGCCCGCGCGCGAAGCCGGCGCGGTCGGCCTCGACCAGGAACAGGCTGGTGCCCTTGGCGCCGAGCTCCACGTTCGTCTTGGCGACGACGATCACAACATCGGCGGTCTGCCCGTTCGAGATGTACGTCTTGGTGCCGTTGATGACATAGTGGTTGCCGTCGAGCCGCGCGGTGGTGCGGATCGCCTGCAGGTCCGATCCGGCGCCGGGCTCGGTCATCGCGATGGCCGCCACCTTCTCGCCCGAGACCATGCCGGGCAGCCATTCGCGCTTCTGTTCTTCCGAGCCATAGGCGATGAAATAATCGGCCAGCACGTCCGACTGGAGGGTGATGCCCGAGGGAACGCGCGCATAGGCGTGCTCCTCGGTGACGATCGCGTTGTAGGCGAAATCGAGGCCGGGGCCGCCATAGGCTTCGGGCACGGTCGGGCAGAGCAGGCCGGCGCTGCCCGCCTTGGTCCAGAAGTCGCGATCGACGATGCCGGCTTCTTCCCAGCGATCGAGATGCGGGACGCCCTCGGCGGCGAGGAAGCGGCGGACGCTTTCGCGGAACAGGGCCTGGCTCTCGTCCTGACCGGTGCGGCGGGTGGTATCGAGCATCAGTTCACCCCCCGATCGCGGCCGGCCCAATAGGGATCGCGCAGCGCCCGGCGCATCACCTTGCCCGAAGGGGTGCGCGGCAGCGCCTCGACGAAATCGACTGACTTGGGGACCTTGAACCCGCCGATCCGCTCGCGGGCATAGGCGAGGATCGAGGCCTCGTCGGGCTCGGCGCCGGGCCGGGGCACGACCACCGCCTTGACCTCCTCGCCCCATTTCTCGTGCGGCACGCCGATCACTGCGACTTCCTGCACGGCGGGATGGCCGTAGATCGCGCTCTCCACTTCGGCCGGATAGATGTTCTCGGCGCCCGAGCAGATCATGTCCTTGAAGCGGTCGCAGATATAGAGATAGCCGTCCTCGTCGAGATAGCCGGCGTCGCCGGTGCGCAGCCAGCCCCCGCCGTCCACCGTCTCCGCCGTGGTCTCGGGCAGGTTCCAATAGCCGACCATATTGGCGACCGAGCGGGTCTCGACCTCGCCGACTTCGCGGACCGGCAGCGGGGTCCGCTCGGTCGGATGGACGACGCGGATCTCGACGCCCGGCATCGGCAGGCCGGCGCTGCGCATCCGCTCATTGCCGGCGGGATCGTGATCCTCGGGAGGCAAGTAAACGATCGTGCCGCAGGTTTCGGTCATGCCATATTGCTGGGCGAAGCCGCAGCCGAACACTTCGGTCGCCTCGCGCAGCAACTCGAGCGCAATCGGCGAGGCGCCGTAGAGGATGTAGCGCAGCCGGCTGAAATCGGCCTCACGCACGCCGGGCAGCATCAGCAGCATCTGGAGCGCGGTGGGGACGACGAACATCTTGGTGACGCCGCCCTTGGCAATCGCATCGAGCACCGCGGCAGGCACGAACTCGCGGTGGACGATCGAAGTGGCGCCGTTGAAATAGCCGACGATCGCCCAGCCGACCCCGCCGATATGGCCGAGCGGCAGCGCGACGAGGTTGACGTCGCCCTCCAGCCACTCGTTCCACGGCATCGGTTGCGCCATCGAATCGGTGCGACCACGCAGTAGGTTGGCGTGGCTGAGCATCACCCCCTTGGGCTCGCCAGTGGTGCCCGAAGTGTAGAGCTGGAGCGCGACGTCACTCGCCTCGACATCGTCGGGAATCGGATCGGTGGGCGCGGCGTCGCGCCAGGCGGCGAAGCGCCCGAAACCCTCAGCCCCGTCCTCCATCGCGATCGTCTCACGGATCAGGTCGTTGGCGCATTCGGCAGCGCGGCCGATCTGGTCGGGGCCGGCGAAGAGCAGGCTGACCTCGGCATTGCCCAGGATCTTGCAGACCTCCGCAGTGGCAAGGCGCCACTGGACCGGCACCATCACCACGCCGGCGCGGGCGGCGCCGAACAGCAGCTCGAAAAATTCGTCGCTGCCCTTGCCGAGATAGGCGATACGGTCGCCCACCCGGCAACCGGCAGCACGCAGCGCACGGGCGACCTGGTCGCTGCGCCGGTCGAGCGTGGCCCAATCACTGTCCCGCCCTTCGAAGCGGGTGGCGATCGCCTCGGGGCGGTGTCGCGCATGATAGGCGGGGATGTCGCCCAGCCGGGGCATCGCCTCGAAATCGATCCAGCCCGGTGAGGCTTCCGCTACCAAAGTATCGCCCATATGCCGCTCCTCTCGAGCCGGTTTGAAACCGCGGGGCGTTATCGCCCTCGAGCATTGTTTAATCGCTTGATTAAGCGATTCGCAAGTCAGGCGTCGGTTTCGGGCTTCACCAGCACGCTGCGCATCAGCAGATCGGTGACGTGCACGGCATAGGCCTTGCGCAGATCGTCATCGATATCCTCCACCCCAAAGGCGTAGCGGAGCGAATGGCGGCCGATGAAGAGATGGTCGCACATGCCGATCAGCGAGAAATAGAACAGCATCGGATCGATCTTGCGGAACAGGCCCTCGGCCTCTCCCTGCTCGAGGATCGCTTTCTGCGCCGCGGCCAGCGGCCGGCTGAACCGCTCCGAGATGAAGCGCGCGGTCTCGCTGTCAGTCTCCACCGCCAGCGCGGCGACCAGCCGGTTCATGTACGGGTAGCGGTAATAGACCTTGATGATGCCGTGGACATGGTGGCGCAGCTTCTGGCCGGCATCCATGTCGGCCTTCACCAGCCGCTCGAGATCGTCGAACGTGCCGCCGGCATCGCGCTCGAGCAGCGCCATGAACATGCCGAGCTTGCTGCCGAAATGATAGCGGATCAGCGCGGCGTTGAGTCCCGATTTCTCCGCGATATCGGCGAAGGTGATGTCGACCGTGTTGCGCTCGATCATCAACGCGCTGGTCGCGTTGAGCAGTTGATCCGCCGAACTTGCCTCCAGCCGCACGAGCGGGGCCTTTGCCTTGCTTGCCATTTCCGTACCTTAACCGGCGCGACACCGTCGCGCCAACCTCCCATCATTGTCAGTTGGGCCGCGCGAAACCCAAAGCCACCGCGCGCTGCACCGTGCGCAGCCGGCCATTCTCGCCCAGCCGGCTGCTGGCGCGGCGCATGTGGAAGCGGATCGTCGGCACCGACAGACCGAGGATCGTGCCGATCTCGCCGTCCGTCTTACCTGCAGCCGCCAGCTTGAGGCACTGGACCTCGCGCCGGGTCAGCCGATGCTGGACGATCTCGGTCGAGGCGTCGGGGCCGGCATTGCAGGTCGCGATGAAGCGCAGGGCCAGCGGTTGGAGCAGCTCAGCCTCGCGCGCGAAGATCGCATCCACGTCGAGCCCCGGCGTCGTCGTCGCCCAGACCACGGCGCCGATCACCCCGGCGGGCAGGTGGACGGGCGCGACGATCGCGCTTTCCACCCGGTAGCTGCGCTGCATCGCCTCGCGTTCGATCTGCGCCTCGATCCGCAAAGGGCGCCAGCTGCGGATGCGGCCCTGGTCGTAGTAGAAGGGCTCCGCCAGGTGCCGCGCGACCGAGACGATCGCGTTGCGCAGCGCGAAATCGCCCTGGGCCCAATAGGCGCCGGCATCATGGGTGAATTCGAACAGCGCACTGATCGGCGTGCCGTCGGCCAGCTGCACCGGCCGGGCGCTACTGATGTCGGCGCAGGCGGCGATCAGCGGCAGGCCCATGCGGCCGCCATGCTCGACTATTCGGGCCGCCAATTCATGGGGCATAATCTCAGCGGTGCCGGTCATATTCATCCCTGTCACATGCGATAGCTGCACAGGTGCCTTCCTAAAGCTAATTATTCAAGCAAACAACAGCCGGAAATCGACCCCGACAATCGAGGCGGATCGGCGACATGGAGGGGAAGAGGACATGGCGATCAAGGCAGGCTTGCTGATGGGATCCGCGCTCGGGCTGCTGCTCGCCGCCCCCGCACTGGCACAGGAAACGCAGGATGCCCCGGCGCCCAAGGCCGAGGGACCGCAGACCGTGAACGACGAGATCGTCGTCACCGCCCAGCGCCGCTCGGAATCGATCAACAAGGTGCCGCTGGCAGTGCAGGCGCTGTCCGCCGACACGCTGAAGGACCTGCAGATCACCGATGTCGAGTCGCTGGCCAGCTCGGTGCCGGGGCTTCAGGTCGCCCCCGCCTATTCGGGCGTGCCGATCTTCACGCTGCGCGGCATCGGCTTCAACACCACCAACATCACCGCCACGTCGACCGTGGGCATCTACCAGGACGAGCTGGCCTATCCCTATCCCTCGATGGCGGGTGGCCCGATCTACGACCTGGAGCGCGTAGAAGTGCTCAAGGGGCCGCAGGGCACGCTCTATGGCCGCAACACCACCGCCGGCCTGATCGACTTCATCACCGCCAAGCCGGGCAAGGATTTCGCCGCGGGCGGCACGATCGAGGTGGGCAACTACAAGACCTATAATGTCGAGGCGCATCTGAACCTGCCGCTGGGCGACAATGCCGCGCTGCGCGTGTCGGGCCGTGACGAGAACAGCGACGAAGGCTGGCAGATCGACCAGAGCCGCGGCGAGAAGCTGGGCCGGGTCAAGCGCTGGGGCGCCCGTGCCTCGTTGAGCTTCCAGCCGTCGAGCAAGTTCGAGGGGCTGATCACCGTCTCGGGCTGGCGCGACCGTTCGGATACCCAGGCGGGCCAGGCGATCAGCTTGAACCTGACCAACCGGCTCTCCGCCGCTTCCCCGGCAGTTGGTCCGGGCGACTTCAATTCGCCGACTTTACTCGCCTATCTGCAGAACAACCAGCCGACCCGCGCCAGCGATGCCGGCTGGCAGCCCGCTTCGGCACGTGCCGCCACGGTGGGCCTCGCCACCGGCATGGGGCCGCCCCGCGCCAAGTCGGACTTCGTCTCGGCCCAGATGCGGCTGACCTGGTCGCCCAACGACCAGCTCTCGGTCATCTCGCTGACCGGATACAACGACTTCACCCGCAAGGACGTGGTCGATTTCAGCGGTGCGCCGTGGGAGATCGTCTCGACGCAATATGACGCGCGGATCAAGTCCTTCTCGCAGGAGCTGCGCTTCGAGGGCAATGGCCCGGGCTTCCGCTGGACGGTGGGCGGCTATTTCGCCCATGACGATCTGCGCGAGAACAGCCGCTTCCTGATCGGCGAGAACAGCTCGGTCGTCTATCTGCGCCTCGCCGCGCAGGGGATCTTGGCCAATCCGGTGACCAACGCGATCTTCAACAGCGCCGGCTACACGCCCGCCCAGGTCGCGGTCGGCTTTCGCCAGGGCGCGGGCATCGCGAGCGGCTATAACGAGACCTATAGCGGCTTCGCGACCGGCGAGTTCGAGCTGGGCAGCGGCTTCAAGATCAATGCCGGCGCGCGCTTCGGCATCGATCATGGCGAGCTGGGCGGCTGCTCGATCGACTATAACGGCAACTACCTGCCGATCGTGAACACCGCCGGCCGCGCGGTGATCTTCCAGAGCTATGGCGTGATCGCGCCGATGGTGCAGAAGAATGGCTGCACAACCTATGATCCCGCGACCAATTCGGACACTCTGGTCCATTCGGTGCTCGACGAGAGCAATTTCTCGGGCCGCTTCTCGCTCAACTACCAGGCGGCGCCGAGCACATTGCTCTACGCTTCGATCGCGCGCGGCGTGAAATCGGGCGTGGTGCCGATCGTGCCGGCCAACCGCGCCGTGCAGTTCAGCCCGGCGCGCCAGGAGAAGCTGACCGCCTATGAGGCCGGCATCAAGACTGCGGTCGGCGGTCGCTTCGCCCAGGTGAACGTCAGCGGCTTCTACTATGATTACACCGACAAGCAGTTCAGCTCCTACGTCGCCGATCCCACCTTCGGCGCGCTGCAGCGGCTGGTGAACATCCCGAGCTCGCATGCCTGGGGCATCGACGGCGAGATCACGCTGCGGCCCTTGCCGGCCTTCACCTTCAGCTGGAACGCGACCTATCTGAAGACCAAGATCACCGACTATACCGGTGCCAATGCGGCGGGCATCCCGACCAATTACGACGGATCGGAATTCTCGTTCGCGCCGGAATTCTCGACCAGCGGCACCGCGACGCTCAACCTGCCGATCTCCTCCAGCCTGAACTTCCAGGCGACGGCGAACGCCACCTATCAGAGCGAGACGCACAGCGACTTCGGCGAGGATCCGCTGTTCCGGATCAAGGGCTATGCGCTGGTCAACGGCAGCATCGGCATCGCCAGTGCCGATGGGAAGTGGGGCCTGACGCTCTGGGCGCGCAACCTGACCAACGAATATTACTGGACCTCGGTGGTGGACAACCAGAACCTGAACGTCCGCTATGCCGGGCGGCCGCGCACCTTCGGCGCCTCGCTGACCGCCGGCTTCTGATCCGATGCGCGAGCAGGCCATCCCGCTTCCCCCCGGCCCCGCGCCCGCTGCGGCGCCGGGGGGCAAGCGAATCCTGCCGCGCATCGACTATGCCAACCTGCCAGGCGCGGCGGCGCTCTATCCGCCGGACTCGGTGGCCTGGGCGGTGTTCAAGAATCCCGTCGCGCTGTTCGTCGGCGGGATCGCGGCGGTGTTGCTCGAGCTGGGCGAGCCAAGGGTGCGCTCCGGCGTGTGGGAGCATTCGATCTTCCCGACCGATCCGCTGACCCGGCTGCAGCGCACCGGCTATGTCACCCATGTCAGCGTCTATGCGCCCGCCACTGTCGCCATCAAGGTGATCACCGGGGTTACGCGGATGCACGAGCGGGTGCGCGGGACGACGCCCGGCGGCGAAGCCTATCATGCCAATGACCCGGAGCTGCTGAACTGGGTGCAGTGCACGGTCGGGTTCGGCTTCATGGAAGCCTATTCGGCCTATTGCCGCACACTGACGCCGGCGGAGAAGGACCGCTCCTATCGAGAGGCCAAGCCCTCGGCCGACCTGTTCCTTGCGCATGGCGCGCCCCTTTCGGTCGCAGACCAGGAAGCACAGTTCGCGGCGATGCGGCCGAAGCTGGAGCCGCACGCGATCCTCGGCCAGTTTCTGGAAATCATGTTGAATACCAAAGGCTTGCCGATTCCACTCCGCCCCTTCCAGGGCATGATGGTGCGGGCGGCAATCGCGCTGCTGCCCGATTGGGCGTGCACGATGTTTGCATTGAACGGGGGAGAATGGCGGCTGCGCGGCTGGGAACGCCGCACCGTGCGTGCGCTCGGCGCGCTGTTCGAGCGCATTCCGATCCCCGGCACGCCACCGGTCGAGGCCAGCAAGCGGCTCGGCCTGCCCGCCAACTACCTCTATCGTCGCCGGAAAGCCTGATGCCCGAAGTCTTCGAAGCCGATTATGTGATCGTGGGCGCCGGTTCGGCCGGCTGCGTGCTCGCCGACCGGCTGAGCGCCGATGGCCGCAACCGCGTGCTGCTGCTGGAGGCGGGCGGCGACGACCGGCCGCTGCGCGAGCGCGGGCAGTTCCTGTCGAACCTGATGATCCACGTGCCCGTCGGCTATGCGCAGACGCTGAAGGACCCCAAGGTCAACTGGCTCTACCGCACCGAGCCCGATGCCGGCACCGAGGGCCGCCGCCATATCTGGCCGCGCGGCAAGGTGCTGGGCGGGTCTTCCTCGATCAACGGGCTGCTCTATGTCCGCGGCCAGCGCGCCGATTATGACGGCTGGCGGCAGATGGGCTGCGAAGGCTGGGCGTGGGACGACATCGCCCCCTATTTCCGCCGCTCCGAGGACCAGCAGCACGGCGCCTGCGAGACGCACGGCGCGGGCGGGCCGTTGAGCGTGACCGATCCCGCCGGCTCGCACCCGGTGTCCGAAGCAGTGGTGCAGGCGTGCGAGGCGCTCGGCCTGCCCCAGCGCGACATCAACGGGCCCGAGCAGGAAGGCGTCGCCTGGTACCAGCTCACGGTGCGGGACGGGCGGCGCTGCTCGGCGGCGGTGGCCTATCTCCATCCGGCGATGCGGCGGCCGAACCTGCGTGTGGTCACCCATGCACAGGCGACGCGGGTGGCGATCGAAGACGGCCGGGCGACCGGAGTGGAATTCCTGCGCGGCGGCGAGCGGCTGGTGGCGCATGCGGCACGCGAAGTGATCCTGGCGGGCGGGGTGATCAACTCGCCGCAGTTGCTCCAGCTATCCGGCATCGGCCCGGGCGAATTACTGCGCGAGAAGGGCATCGCGGTGGTGCGCGACCTGCCCGGGGTGGGCGAGAACCTCCAGGACCATCTGCTGATCTCGGCCAATTACCGGCTCAAGCCGGGCACCGTCTCGGTCAACGAGCTGAGCCGGGGGCTGCGGCTGCTCGGTGAGGTCGCGCGCTATGCGGTGGCGCGCAAGGGGCTGCTGACGCTGTCCGCCGCGCACATCGCCGCCTTCTGCCGCTCGCGGCCCGATCTCGCCTCGCCCGACATCCAGTTCCACATCCTGCCCGCCACCGTGGACGGCGACGCGCTGGCCCGGCTGCAGAAGATGCAGCTGGAGAAGCTGCCGGGGATCAGCATCGCCGCCTGCCAGCTCCGCCCGGAATCGCGCGGTACCGTGCGCATCCGCTCGGCCGATCCGCTGACGCCGCCGCGGATCACGCCCAATTACCTGAGCGCTCCGCTAGACCAGGAAGTCATCGTCGCCGGGCTGCGCTGGGGTCGGCGGATCGCCGCGCAGCAGCCGCTGGCCGACTTCATCGCGCATGAGCTGCAGCCGGGCGCCGAGCTGCAGAGCGACGCCGAGCTGCTCGCCCATGCGCGGCGGGCCGGGACGACGCTCTATCATCCTGTGGGAACCTGCATGATGGGGCACGGCCCGCGCGCGGTGGTCGATCCGGAGCTGCGCGTGCACGGGGTGGCGGGGCTGCGCGTGGTCGATGCGAGCATCATGCCGCGGATCGTGTCGGGCAACACCAACGCCCCGACGATCGCGATCGCGGAAAAGGCCAGCGACATGATCCTGGCAGCGGCGAAAGCGCGGGTGGCGGCTTAGCTCCGGACGGGGTTCCTTGCCCCAAACCGTCATCCCACACCACAACCGTCATCCCGGCGAAAGCCGGGATCTCGTGCGGCTCCTGTCCTGCCGTTTGCGCCTTCGCCTGAGATCCCGGCTTTCGCCGGGATGACGATTACTTTTCGAGCTCCCGCCGGATCGCGTCCCCATCCGCATCGATCCCCGGCGGCACCGCGCCTTCCGGCACCTCCCGCACCCCGAAGCGGATCGGCAGGGGCATCTCGACATACTCCCCTTCCTCCGGATGGCTTCGCGCCCGGAAGAAGCCCGTCGCTGCGAGATGCGGGTCGTCACGGATGCTGTCCAGGTCGCGGACCGGCATGCAGGGCACTCCGCCGGCGTTGAGGATTCGAACCCACTCCGCGCTGGTCCTCGCCGGCGTGTATTGGGCGATCTCGCCGTAGAGTGCGCTGATGTTGCGCAGCCGGTCGATCGGCGTGGTGAAGCGCGGATCGTCGAACACATGCGTAGCGCCGAGCAGCTCGAACAGCTTCGCGATCGTCGCCGGCGTATAGGGCACGATGCTGACATGACCGTCAGCCGTAGGGAAAGGCTGGCGGTTGGGATCGATCTGGCGCGGATAGCCGGCCGGTTCGAGCGGCGGATCGAAGGCGGCGCCGAACAGATGCTCCTGCAGCATGAAATGCGCGAAGCTCTCGAACAGCGGCACCTCGACGAACTGCCCCTCCCCGCTGCGCAGCCGGTGGACCAGCGCACCGAGCACCGCCTGGGCGCCGTAAAGGCCGGCGACCTTGTCGGCGATCAGCGAGGGCAGATAGCGCGGTGCCGGATTGCCGTCGGCGCGCGGCAACAGCGTCGCGGTGCCGGTAGCCGCCTGGATGACGTCGTCATAGGCCTGGAGGCCTTCGTACGGCCCGCCCGAGCCGAAACCCTGGCAATGGACATAGACGATGTCCGCGCGCAGCCCGCGCACCGCTTCATAGCCGAAGCCGAGCCGCTCCATCGCCTCGCCGCGGACATTGTGGATGAAGACATCGGCAGTGGCGAGCAGCCGGCGCATCGTCCCGGCATCCTCCGGCACCTTGAGGTCGAGCGCGATCGCGCGCTTGCCGCGGTTGAGCGTGCAGTGGACCGGCCCCATCTGCCGCGCAGCAGCCCGGGATCGCCCGAACTGGCGGGTCTGGTCGCCGCCCGGCGCCTCGACCTTGATCACCTCGGCGCCCATGTCGGCGAGCATCTGGGTGGCATAGGGGCCGAACACGATCGTCGTCAGGTCGACGATGCGGATACCCTCGAGCATCTTCATGCTTGGGCGGCCTTGGCGCGGACGAAGGCGGGCCGGCTGCGCAGCCGCTCCCAATAGGCGGCGATGCGCGGCGCGCCGCCATCGCCGATCCGGAGGAACTCGGCGAGCATCAAGGCATAGCCGACCGAGATGTCCGCCGCGGTGAAGCGGTCGCCGGCGACATAGTCCGTGGAAGTGAGCATCGCGTCGAGGCCGCGCAGTCGCGCGAGATACCATTGCCGGTAATCGTCGGCGACCTGGGGCTGGCGCCGGTCCTCGGGCTCGAACATCGCGTAGCGCAGCACCAGGGTCTGCGGGAAGGTGAGCGTCGCCTCGCCGAAGGAGAGCGCGTCGAGATAGGCCGCATAGCCGGGCGCGCCGGGGGCGATGGCGAAGCACCCATCACCGCGCGTGGTCGCGAGATAGTGGCAGATCGCGGCGGACTCGGTCATCCGGGCATCGCCCTCCAGGAAGAGCGGGATCGTGCCGAGCGGGTTGCGCGCGAGATATTCCGGCGCGCGGTCCCGCGGCGGGAAAGGCAGCAACTCGAGCCGGTATTCGGCTTCCAGTTCCTCGAGCATCCAGAGCACGCGGAACGAGCGCGCATCGCGGCAGTGATAGAGGGTGACGGTCATTTCGGGCTCCACGCGCCTTGCTCGGTGATCGTGCCGATCAGGCCGACCGGGAAACGGGCATCGTCGGTGATCAGGGCGAGCGTCTCGCGATCCTCGGCCGGCACGCTCGCGAGCGTCCGCGCGCCTTCGAGGGTGCGCAGCACCACCACGCCGCGTTCGACCGAGCCGTCCCGCTGGTAGAGGATCGTCGCGCTTTCGAGCGTCGCCGGGCCGGGTTCGGGCTCGACCAGCTCGGGTACCGGCCCGCGCCTGGCATCGGCCTGTGCCTGCACCGAATAGTCCGGGGCGATCTCCGCACCCGCCTGCCCGGCCAGCACCAGTGCGTGATGCTTGGTGACGAACTCGCCCTGGCCATAGAGCAGCCCCACCCCGCCGCCGCGCACCGCGCGCACCATCGCGCAGGCGGCGTGCAGCATGTAGTTGCTGAGCGGCCCGCCGAAGAAGGTCAGGCCGCCGGTCACGCTCGGCCGCACGTCCGGCCCGAGGCCGAGGCTGCGTCGCGCCATCTTGGGGACGCAGGGGAAGCAGCTATAGAGCTCGAGCACGTCGAAACCCTGCGGCGCCAGCGCCGAGGCCGCGGCGAGCACCGCGTCCTGGGCCGGACTGCCGGCAAAGCCGTCGCGGGCGAGGAAATCGCGCGGCTCGCTCGCCGCCGCGCCGCCGAGGATATGGACGATCCGTTCGTCCGGAATGCCGGCCTGACGCGCGGCTTCGAGGCTGGTGACGATCACCGCGGCGCCCTGGTTGACCAGCGGATTGGCGACCATCAGCTTGGTATAGGGCCAGGCGATCAGCCGGTTGGCCTCGCCCGGCGTGACGATCTCGTCCGCGCCAGGTGCCTTGCGCATCCAGGCGCGCGGGTTCTCCGCCGCCGCCGCTGCATAGCGCGCCCAGAGGCTACCCGACTCCACCCGCGCCTCGGCAGGTGACTGCCCCCAGAGCGCGGCACTCGCCATCTCGAACAGCGGATAGACCTGGGTGGGCGTGGAGAGCCCGTGGCGGAGCGCCAGCGGATGCACGATGTCCGCACCCCGCAAGGGCGAGGGGGCGTCCTTGGCGAAGGGCGTCCAGGGCGGCATCTCGCCTTCGCGCTTCGCCCGCGCCGCGCTGTGCTGTGCTTCTGCCCCGGCGATAAGCGCGACCCGGCTTTCGCCCCGCGCGATGCGCAATGCCGCTTCATGAATCAGGCGCACCGGCGATTCCCCGCCGACCGCGTGATTGGCGCGCAGCGCCGGCGCGATGCCGAGTTCCGCGGACAGTGAGGCTGCCGCATCTGCATAGCGCCAGCTGACGATGCTCACCACGTCGAGCGCATCGACCTGGGCGAGCAGGCCGCCGCCTGCATCCCGATCGGCAGCGCGCGCGGCATCTGCCATCAGCGCCAGCGGTTCCCTGGCCGAGCTGATCGCGAAGGGGCGGTCGATCGACTCCCCGATGCCCAGTATCACGGGCGTGTCTGGCGCCATTTTCCTCTCCCTGGTCGCCTGCCCGGTATCGGCGTGCGCACCTCCATGCGGAACTATCACTAGCGATAGCAGCGCATTTCCCTGGTTCGGCTATGCTGCGCATCGGAGAGCGGAAACCGCTTCCGAGGAGAGGAGAGAGGGCCGAATGCATCCCTGCGTCCACGCCGAAACCGCGCCGGAGAAACCCGCGCTGATCCTCGCCGAGACGGGCGAGAGCCTGAGCTATGGCGAGCTTGAGGCACGCTCGAACCAGGCGGCGCAGCTGTTCCGTGCGCTGGGGTTCCAGCCTGGCGACGCGGTGGCGGTGCTGCTCGAGAACCATTTCCGCTTCCTCGAAATCGCCTGGGGCGCGCAGCGCGCGGGGCTCTATTTCGTGGCGGTGTCCTCGCGGCTGACGGCGAGCGAGGCCGCGTTCATCCTCCGGGACAGCGGCGCGCGGGCGCTGATCTCCTCCGCGGCGCTGGCATCGGTCGCGAGCGCCGTGGCAGCGGAGGTGGCGCTGGATGACGTCGCCCTGTTCATGCTCGACGGCGCGATCCCACCCTTCCGCAGCTGGGAAGCCGAGGTGGGCGCGATGCCGGTCACCCGCATCGCCGACGAGCGCGCCGGCACCGACATGCTCTATTCCTCGGGCACCACCGGCCGGCCCAAGGGCATCCGGCCGCAGCTGCCCGAGACCGACATCACCATGCCCAATGCGATGGTCGGCATCGCGCGGCATGCGGCGGTGGATGCCGATACGATCTACCTCTCCCCCGCCCCGCTCTATCATGCCGCGCCGCTGCGCTGGTGCATGGCGGTGCACCGGCTGGGCGGCACGGTGGTGGTGATGGAAAAATTCGATCCCGAACAGGCGCTGGCGCTGATCGAGCGGCACAAGGTGACGCATGCGCAGTGGGTGCCGACGCACTTCATCCGCATGCTCAAGCTGCCCGAGGCGGCGCGCAGCCGGCACGACCTGACCTCGCTGCGGATGGCGATCCATGCCGCGGCGCCCTGCCCGGTGCCGGTCAAGCAGGCTATGATCGACTGGTGGGGGCCGGTGCTGCTCGAATATTATGCCGGAACCGAGGGCAATGGCCTGACGATGATCGGCGCCAAGGATTGGCTGACGCATCCGGGCTCGGTCGGGCGCGCGGTGCTCGGCACGCTGCGCATCTGCGACGAGGAGGGTGAGCCGCTGCCCGCCGGCGAGACCGGCCTGGTCCATTTCGAGGGCGGGCCGGGCTTCCACTATCACAACGACAGCGAGAAGACGGCGGCGGCGGCCAACAGGCACGGCTGGACCACGCTCGGCGATGTCGGCCATGTCGACGCCGAGGGCTATCTCTACCTCACCGACCGCAAGAGCTTCATGATCATCTCCGGCGGGGTGAACATCTATCCGCAGGAGATCGAGAACCTGCTCGTGCTGCACCCCAAGGTGGCGGACGTCGCGGTGATCGGGGCGCCGCATGCCGATATGGGCGAGCAGGTGGTGGCGGTGGTGCAGCCGGCTGAAGGGGTGCCACCCTCCCCCGCGCTGGCCGAGGAACTGGCCGAGTGGCTCGCACCGCAGCTCTCCCGGGTGAAGCAGCCGAGGCGGATCGACTTCGTCGCGGAGCTGCCGCGCCATCCGACGGGGAAGCTCTACAAGCGGCTGTTGCGGGATCGCTATTGGGAGGCAGCCGAAGAAGCCGCGCTCGGCTAAACGCCGTCATCCCCGCCTTCGCGGGGATGACGGCTGGGGGGCGCCGTCGCAGCCCCCGCCACTTCACAGCGTCTTCAGATACTCCAGCAGCGCCAGCCGCTCGGCATCGCTGAGCGACTGGGTGAAGGTGTGGCCGCCATTGCTGTCGCCATAGAGGTTGCTGTTGAAGCTCATGCGCGAGCGGATCTGCTGGTCGGTGATCGGCGGCGGCGTCTGGTATGCCAGGTTGAGATAGCCCGCGGCGGCGTTGGAGAAGGCCGAATAGAGGCGATCCGGCGTCGCCTGGCCATTGCAGGGCTGATAGGGCGGGACCGAGGCCGATGTGCTGCAGTTCATCGTCTCGTACTTCCAGCCGAGCTTGGCGAAATCGTACGACGCGAAGCTATAGTCATAGCCCTGGTTCTTGCCGCCGATGCCCGCCGCCGAATAGGGCCGCTTCCACACTGCCGGGCGGTCCGACGGCTTGAGGATGCCCCAGACGTCCGGAACGCTGCCATTGTGCAGGAACGGTCCGCCCGCCCAGGCGCCATAGAGCGGCGGCGAGACATAGCCCTTGGGCTCCACCCATTCGTTCGGCCCGAGCGGCGAATAGATCGGCCCGCCATTATTGTAGACCGCGCGATAGACGCGGCGGATCGAGCTCGCGATCAGCGACTCGACCGGATAGCCGTACCAGCTCGGGCTGAGCGAGTTGTACGCCCACCAGCTGCTGTTCCAGGCGCGGCGCTGGCGCGGATCGGCGAACAGGTTGAAGCGGCGCGGATCGGTCTGGATCGTCTCGATCGGGGTGACGTTGCCCGGCAGGCCCTTGAGCCGCGGATCGGGCAGATAGGCGGTGTCGTTCGCGTAGCGCGGCGAATAGACGCCGTGGCAGCTCGCGCAGGAGCCATTGCCCGGCTGGCGCGGAATCTCGACATTGGCGCCGTTCGCCCAGAGATCGCGCTCATGGAAGAGCACCGCGCCCTGCTCGGCCAGCGGCCGATCGATCGTGCCCGGATATTTGGGCGCCGAGAGCGAGAGCAGGAAGTTGTTGATGTCCTCGAAATCGCTCTCCAGCGCGCGCCGCTCACCGGCATCGCGGGTGAGTGTGGCGACCCCGAACGCCATCTCCGAATGGACATTGTCCGAGGTGAGCGAGCCGTCCCAGAATTGCCGCGTCTTGAAGGCGCGGTTGAACCAGGCCGGCGCCTTGGTCATGCCGCCGGCGGGCGTGTCCGGCGTATATTCGAGCAGGCTGGGGGCGAGCTGCAGCGTGTCCATGTCGAACAGCGCCGGCAGCAGCGTGATCAGGCCGATCGCGTCGCTGGAGCCGCGGCCGTCGCTCCACGGGATCGGCAGCGCGAGGCCGAGCCAGGTGACCGGGCTGGTGCGGAACAGGTCCGAAGCGAGCAGGCCTGCGTCATTGGCGCTGTTCGGCAGGCCCCAGGTGAAGTTCGCCTCGCTCGTCGTGCCGAGGCGCGAGTCGTGGCAGGCCGAGCAGGACGCGGTGATCGTGCCGGTCCATTTGCCGTCATCGCCCTTGCCCTGGATCAGGCCGAGCGGAAGCTGGCCCGAGCCGCCATTGGTGGTGTTGGGGTTCTCGCCGGGCAGCGGATAGGGATTGCGGAAGGGTGCGGGATAGAAGCCGTAGCGCTTCTCGACCTGCTCGTTGAAATCGGCGGGCTTGGAGGACAGGCCCCACACTGCCCAGAGCTTGTCGTAATCCTGGGCCCGCGAGAAGGGCAGGAAGTACTGGCGGGTCTCGAGGTTCTGCTTGCCGCGCGCGACGCTGGCGCGCCAGGCGCCGCAGGTCGTCGGGCGCGCCGGCAGGCGGTTCACATAGGGCGCCGGCGGATTGTGCAGGTTGGTGAAAAAGGAATTGAAGCGGACGGCGCCGTTCGGATTGCTGTTGACGCTGGGGGTGATCAGCGTGCGCGGATCGACCGGCAGCGGCGTCGCGTCCGACTTGCCGGCGCACCCGGCCGCCAGGGGCGAGCGGATCGCGGATTCGTCGAGCAGCGGCTGGGTCTGTGCCAGCGCGGCAGGGGCAAGCGTCACGGGTATGGCAGCGCTCGCAAGCAGGGCAGTCCAGTTGGCCATCGCACCTCTCCCATTATCGCCGGTCATCCCGCGGCAGGGCCGCTGTGCCGGCATTTGATCGGAAAATGCTTTGCGGGGGCTTCGCCAACAAGCTGGCGAACGTGGCAGGTTTGGAGTGACTAGAGACGCGTCAGCGGCCGCCCCTCCGTCCCCAGGCATTGCCCGGAGCGATGCGCGTCCATCGTCATCGTCACCGACACCTTGCCTGCCGCGCCCGTCTGTTGCGCGCTCTGGCTGTCGGTGGTGACGACGAGCTGGTATCTGTCGCGGGCATAGCTGCCCGACATCGCCATCGAGCGCGTGCCCATCTGGTCGGCGCAGCGCAGCAAGCCGTCGATCCTGCCCTTCCCCATCGCGAAACGCTCGTAGCGGCAGGCCTGGTTCTCCTCGCCGACATAGAAGGCGCCCTTCTTCACATCCTCGGACGTCAGGCAGCTGGCGGCCGCCTGGGGCTGGCGCATCTGCGTCTTCAGCTTCTCGACAAAGCCCGCCGGCATGCCCGGGGCATCGACCTGGTTGAGGGTGATCTTCGTTTCCCAGCGCCCCGGCTGGGCGAAGTCGTTGCCGGCCGCGACCTTGCGGATCTGCTCCGCCACGACCGAGCCGGATTCATTGCGTAGATCGATGCTCGAACCCCAGTCGCAGCCGGCCGCGAGCAACAGGAAAGGGATCGCCGATCCGATAAGAAATCGCGTCATCCAACTCTCCCATTTCGCTCCGTTTTCTGGCTTCCGGAGCCTGTTTATTTGCTGCAGACCATCGCCTGCCGGCAGAACAGATCAAGCTGGTACCCGTCACAGGGTTTCGGGAGAGAGGCATGGCGATCGAACGCGACCGGGCATGGGCCGAGACCAATTTGCTGATCGAGGAAGTGCGCGAGACGGGCATCGCGATCGGCCTGCCCTTCGTCGCGGCGCAGGGCGACATCGCCGATCCCGAGCCGATGCGCGACGCCGATGGCCGCCCCTATGCGGAGACGCATTTCCAGTGGCTCGATCCCACGGATCACTATTGGCACAATCGCCGGCTCGCGCTGCACGCTCCCTTCCTCCAGGCCGCGCGGGTGATGGCCGAGCCCTGCTTCTATGCCGGGGGCAGGCTCGGGACCTGGCGGACCAGCGCCCTGCTCGACGCGATCGATTGCCGCCAGGTGACCGCGACCACCGGCATCGCCGCGGCGATCATCGCGCCGGTGCATCTGCCCCGCGCGATCGTCGGCGCGGTGGTTTGGGCGGCACGCGAGCCCGCCGGGGTGGAGGCGGTGTTCGCCAAACATGCGGTGCGCCTGCAGGGCCTGGCGCTCAAGCTGGTCGCCAGCCATGCCGAGGCTTCGTCCCGCCTGCGCGCGCCCGCTGCACCGATGGTGCTCACCCGGCGCGAGGTCCAGTGCCTGCGCTGGGCGGCGGCGGGCAAGACCGATGGCGAGATCGGCATCATCCTGTCGCTCTCGACCTCCACGGTACGCTTCCACCTGCGCAATGCCGGCTCGAAGCTGGGCAGCACCGGCCGCGCCCAGGCGATCCAGATCGCGGCGGGCCTGGGGTTCGTCAGCGCGCGGTGAGGATGGGCCTCAGGCCTTCAAACCGAGCCGCGCCAGCCGGATAAGTTCCGGAAGCGCATTGCGTACCGCTGCAATCAGCACGGCATTCTCCTCGAACCTGTCATCCGCCGGAACGACATAGGGCGAGGCCTGGACAAGGCAGGCAGCGACCATCTCCTCCCCACGCCATTCCCCCGATCGCATGCTCTCGCTTCGCCCGGTGTCGGGACGCGTGGAAACGGCAAGGGCGCCCATGCAATCCTCGTCATCCAGTCGGCGGACATGCCAAGGGCCGGCAGACGCGGCCTGTTCGAGCGCTTCGAGCGCATCCAGAGCTTCGGGTGTCATCGCTAGAGTCTAGCCCCGCGCCATCTCCGCCGCCACGCCCTAGCACTTTTCGCAGTTGCCGCATCGCCGTGCTTCCTCAAGGCTTTGCCCATGGAGGCACTGCAGTGAATTTCGATCTTTCCGAAGACCAGACGATGCTCCGCGACATGCTGCGGCGGTATCTGCGCGAGCAGTATGACTTCGAGGCGCGCCGGGCGCGGGTGCATGCCGGGCGCGGGCAGGATCTCGTGCTGTGGCAGGGCCTGGCCGATCTCGGCATCCTGGCCGCGCTACTGCCCGAAGCCGCCGGCGGGCTGGGCGGCGGACCGGTCGAGACGATGGTGGTGATGGAGGTGCTGGGCGAGGCGCTGGTTGCCGAGCCCTTTCTCGAGACCGTGGTGATCGGCGGCGCGTTGCTCCGGGCCTGCGGTTCCGACCTGCTGCCAGAGATCGCCACCGGCACCCTCCGCATCGCGTCCGTGCTCGAAGCCACCACCCTGCGCGCCGAGCCGGCGCCCGGCGGCTGGCATCTCACCGGCCAGGCGCCGGTCGTGATCGGCGCGCCGGGCGCGAGCCACCTGATCCTCGCCGCGCGCACCGCGGGCGACGGTCCCTCGCTGTTCCTGGCCGAGACCGGCACGCCCGGCGTCACCCTGCATGGCTATCAGCTGATCGACGATCGTCCCGCCGCCGATCTGGACATCGACCTGCAGCTTCCCGCCGGGGCGCTGCTCGGCACCTCGGGAACGGCCGGAACGCTGATCGAGACGGTGCTCGATACCGCCCGCGCCGCGCTCTGCGCCGAGGCGGTGGGCGTGCTGCGCCGGATGCTCGACGACACCGTGGAATTCACCAAGCAGCGCCGCCAGTTCGGCCAGCCGCTCGCCGGCTTCCAGGCGCTGCAGCACCGGATGGTCGACATGTTCCTGGCACTGGAGCAGGCGGTGTCGGCGAGCCATCTCGCGACGCTCAATCTCCCCGCCCCGCCGGAAACCCGCGCCCGCGCGGTCGCCGCGGCCAAGGCGACGATCGGCAAGGCAGCACGCTTCATCGGCGAGAATGCGGTGCAGCTGCACGGGGCGATGGGGATGACCGACGAACTCGCGGTCGGCCATTATTTCAAGCGCGCGACGGTGATCGCGCAGCTCTTCGGGAGCACCGAGCAGCAGGTGGCGCGCTATGCCGCGCTGATGCGGGCGGCTTGACGTTTAATTCCTCCCCGAGACAAGCTCGGGGAGGATTTTAATATGGGCTCACAACCCCAGCACCGCCTTCGCCAGGATGTTGCGCTGGATCTCGTTCGAGCCGGCATAGATCGACCCGGCCCGCTCGTTGAGATAGCGCAGCGGCGCCAGCGCCTGCCACGGCGCGCCCGTCGCATAGCCGTCCGCCGGCGCAGCATGGGCCGGCACGGCACCGCCCGGCATCACCGCGTGCGGCTGATAGGCCAGCCCCTCCGCCCCGGCCGCTTCGAGGTGTAGTGCCGCCAGGTCCTGCGCCAGCTCGGTGCCGAGGATTTTCATCATCGAGGCGAGCGCGCCGACGCTGGCACCTTCGCTGGCCGAGAGCAGGCGCAGCTCCATCATCTCCAGCACGTCGATGCGGATGCGCAGCTCGGCCAGCCGGGCGGCGAAGACCGGATCGTCGAACCGCTTCCCCGCCGCCGCCTCGATCTCGCCCACCCGCACCTGCAGCGCGGGGGCATAGGAGCCGCCGCGCTCGAATTCGAGCAGGTACTTCGCCACCGACCAGCCGGCATCGACTTCTCCCAGCGCGTTGGCGCGCGGAGCCCGGACATTGTCGAAGAAGACCTGGTTCTGCACATGCTCGCCCGAGGTCATCAGGATCGGGCGGACCTCGATACCGGGCAGGTCCATCGGCACGAGCAGGAAGGTGATGCCCTGTTGCGGACGGCCCAGCTTTGCCGTGCGGACCAGGCAGAAGATCCAGTTCGCCTCGGTGGCGTGGGTGGTCCAGATCTTCGAGCCGTTGAGGACGAAATCCTCGCCGTCGGGCTCGGCACGCATCTGGAGCGAGGCGAGGTCGGAGCCGGCACCGGGCTCCGAATAGCCCTGGCAGAAGAAGACCTCGCCGGTGAGGATGCGGGGCAGGAAATACGCCTTCTGCTCGGGCGTACCGAAACGGATGATCACATGGGCGACCATGTGGATGCCCATCGGCGAGAGCGAGGGCGCCCCGGCCGCGATCCGCTCGCGGTTGAAGATATAATGCTGCGCGACGGTCCAGTCACAGCCGCCATGCTCGACCGGCCAATGGGGCGCAGCCCAGCCGCGCGCGTGCAGGATATGCTGCCACGCCATGCTGGCTTCGTGATCGGGATAGACGCTGGTCGCCAGCGTGCCGGCGCGCCGGATCTCGGGGGTCAGCTTCTCGGCGAGGAAGGCGCGCACCTCGTCGCGGAAGGCGAGCTCGGCCTGGGTCCAGTTCATGTCCATGCGGGGCTCCTTCAGGCGGGTACGGCTTCGGGGACGAGCATTGCCGCCAGACGGCGCGAGATGATCGCCTCGGCATCCTCGACGATGCGCTCGACCAGTTCGCGGACGGTGGGGACGTCGTGGATCAGGCCCTGGATCATGCCGGCGGTCCAGATGCCGTGATCGGTGTCGCCGGTCTCGAGCCCCTCGCGGCCCCGCGCGCCCTTCACCAGTGCTGCGACATCCTCGAACGGGCGGCCTTCCCGCTCGATCGCGACGACCTGCTCGGCGATCGCGTTGCGGGCGACCCGGGCGGTGTTGCGGTAGGAGCGGAAGATCAGCTCGGTCGCGCGCTCGTCGTTTGCGACCATCGCGGCCTTGAAATTGTCGTGGATCGGCGCCTCGCGCGTGGCGCAGAAGCGGGTGCCCATGTTGATGCCGTCGGCGCCCAGCGCCAGCGCGGCGGCGAGCCCGCGGCCATCGCCGAAACCGCCGCTGGCGAGGATCGGGACCTTCACCTTGTCGGCGGCGGCAGGGATCAGGATCAGCCCGGGGATGTCGTCCTCGCCCGGATGGCCCGCGCATTCGAAGCCGTCGATCGAGATCGCATCGACGCCCATCCGCTCGGCGGAGAGCGCGTGGCGGACGGCGGTGCATTTGTGGACGACCTTGATGCCGGCGGCCTTGAAGTCATCGACATGCTCCTGCGGCTTGTAGCCGGCGGTCTCTACGATCCCGATCCCGCTCTCGATGATCGCGCGGCGATATTCGGCATAGGGCGGCGGGTTGATCGAGGGGAGGATCGTCAGGTTCACCCCGAAGACCTTGTCGGTACGTTCGCGGACGCGGGCGATCTCCTTGATGAGCTCTTCAGGCGTAGGCTGGGTCAACGCAGTGAGGAAGCCGAGCGCGCCGGCCTCGGCGACCGGGGCGACGAGATCGGCGGTGCCGACCCACATCATCCCGCCCTGCACGATCGGATGCTCGACGCCGAAAGCCTCGGTGAAACGGGTGCGGATCATGGATTTTCCTCCTTCAGAGCGACTGGCCGTCATCGACGGTGACCACCGATCCGGTAACGAAGCGGCTCGCCGGGCCGCAGAGATAGGCAACCGCCCCGTCGAGCGCGTCGCCGTCCATCAGCCGGCGGCGGGGCCATTTGGCGATCTGCTTGTGGCCGGCCTCGGTACCGAACCATTCGGCGTTGAGATCGGTCTCGATATAGCCGGGACACAGGATGTTGAGGTTGACGCCCTTGTTCGCCCAGTCGCGCGCCAGCACCCGGCCGAGCTGGAGCACCGCGGCCTTGGAGGCGCTGTACGCCGCGAGGCCCGGCGAGACCGATTGCGCGGTGATCGAGGAGACGATCAGCACGCGGCCATCGGCCTTGGCGGCGATCATCCGCCGGGCGCCTTCGCGAACGGTGAGGAATACGCCGCGGACATTGACCGCCATCACCTGGTCGAACGCGGCGATATCGAGATCGAGCGCCGGGCCCTCCATGTTCATCCCGGCATTGGCAATAACGGTATCGACCGTGCCGAACGCGGTTTCGCCGGCATCATAGGCAGCGCGAACCGAGGCTTCGTCGGTCACGTCCATCGCAACACCGATCGCTTCGCCGCCTTCGCCGGCGATCGAGTCGCGCAAGTCGGCGAGCAACGATTCGCGGCGGGCCCCGAGCACCAGTCGGGCGCCGCGTGCGGCCAGCACCCGGGCGAAACGCGCGCCGAGCCCCGAGGACGCGCCCGTCACCAGCGCCACACGCCCCGCAAGATCGCGTTCCCCGTTGCCCACGCCTCTCCACTCCGCTAGTTGTTTTACGATTTAATTATCCGAATAAATGCGAACGAAACAAAGCGCGAGAGGAAATTTAGTCATGCAGATAAATTCGGTCGCCGAACTCGATGTGGCGGACGGGATCGCGACGCTCACGCTCGATTCCGCGCCTGTGAACGCATTGTCGGCGGCAGTCCGCGATGGGCTCGATCAGGGTTTCCGCGCGGCGATCGCCGACGAGACCGTGCAGGGCATCGTCCTGATCTGCGCCGGGCGCACCTTCATCGCCGGTGCCGACATCAGCGAGTTCGACAAGGCACCCACGGGCGCGCCGCTACATGACGTGCTCGCGCTGATCGAGGGATCGCCCAAGCCGGTGGTCGCGGCGATCCATGGCACCGCGCTGGGCGGCGGGCTGGAGACGGCCCTGGTCTGCGACTACCGCGTCGCCACCCCTTCGGCGAAGCTCGGCCTGCCTGAAGTCGCGCTTGGCCTGCTGCCCGGAGCGGGCGGCACCCAGCGGCTGCCGCGCGTGGTCGGCGCCGAGGCGGCGCTGGAGATGATGGCGATCGGCAAGCCGGTGCGCGCAAAGGATGCGCTGGCGATGGGGCTGGTCGATGCGATCACCAGCGAAGACGCGCTGCATGCCGATGCCGTCGCTTTCCTCAAGACCAAGCTCGACGCGCCGCGCACACGGATTCGCGACCGGACGGACAAGATCGCCGGGCAGGATCCCGCGCTGTTCGATGCGTTCCGCGCGAAGCACGCCCGCGCGTTCAAGGGCTTCAGGGCGCCGGAAAACATCATCAAGGCGGTCGAAGCCGCGGTCACCCTGCCCTTCGACCAAGGCATGAAGCGCGAAGCGGAATTGTTCTGGGAGCTGTTCCGCAGCCGCGAATCCGCCGCCCAGCGCTATTTCTTCTTCGCCGAGCGCCAGACCGCCAAGGTGCCCGACCTGGCGGCCGACCTGCCCGAGATTCCGGTGAAGCGCGTCGGCGTGATCGGCGCGGGCACGATGGGCGGCGGCATCGCGATGAACTTTCTCAATGTCGGGCTGCCGGTGACGATCGTCGAGCAGGCGCAGGACGCGCTCGATCGCGGCGTGGCGACGATCCGGCGCAACTATCAGGGTTCGGTCGACAAGGGCCGGATGAGCGCCGAGCAGTTCGAGCAGCGCATGGCCCTGCTCACCCCCAGCCTCGATTTCGAGGTGCTGGGCGAAGTCGACCTCATTATCGAGGCGGTGTTCGAGAAGCTGTCGCTCAAGCAGGAGATTTTCGCACGGCTCGACAAGGTGGCCAAGGCGGACGCGATCCTGGCGACCAACACCTCCTTCCTCGATGTCGATGCGATCGCCGCCGCGACCGGGCGGCCGGAGAGCGTGGTCGGCATGCACTTCTTCTCGCCGGCGAACGTGATGAAGCTGCTGGAGGTGGTGCGCGGTGCCGAGACCGATCCGCAGGTGGTCGCCGCGGCGATGGCGATCGGCCGGAGGATCGGCAAGGTAGCCGTGCTGAGCCGGGTGTGCGACGGCTTCATCGCCAACCGGATGATGGCGCCGCGCATGGCCGCTGCCCAGGCATTGATCCTCGAAGGGCCGCTGCCCTGGGAGGTCGACCGGGTGATGCTCGACTATGGCTTCCCGATGGGGCCGTTCGCGATGCTCGACCTGGTCGGGCTCGACGTGATCGGCTGGGATGCGGCGACCAGCAGTTCGTCGAGCGTGGTGGAGGTGCTGTGCGAGATGGGCCGCTGGGGGCAGAAGAAGGGCGGCGGCTATTATGATTATGACGATAAGCGCCGGGCTGCACCCTCACCCATTGCCGAACAGCTGATCCGCGATTTCGCCGCGAAGACCGGCGTGACGCAGCGCGCGTTCAGCGACGAGGAGATCGTCGCGCGGCTGCTCTATCCGGTGGTCAATGAAGGCGCGAGGATCCTGGAGGAAGGCGTGGCGATCCGCGCGTCCGACGTCGATGTCGCCCTGGTCTATGGCTATGGCTGGCCGGTGTTCACCGGCGGGCCGCTGTTCTGGGCGGACGGCGTGGGGCTGGCGAAGATCGCCGATGCGCTGGAGGAGATGGGCCATGCCCCCTCCCCGCTGCTGCGCGCGCTTGCGGAGCAGGGCAAGCCGCTCCACCAATATCGCAGCGCCGCGCCGGCAGCGCGCGTCATTGAAGTGGCCTGAGACCACATAAGGAGACGGGATGTGCTGAACACCAATGGCCGCACCGCCTATGACGAGAGCCACGCGCTTTTCCGCGACCAGGTGCGCAAGTTCTTCGATGCGAAACTGACGCCCAATCTCGAGCGCTGGGAGAAGGAAGGCATCGTCGACCGCCAGTTCTGGCGCGACTGCGGCGAGGCCGGGCTACTCTGCCCGACGATGCCGGAGGCATATGGCGGGCTCGGCCTCGACTTCGGCTACAACGCCGTGGTCGGCGAGGAGTTGGCCTGGTCGGGCTCGTCGGCAGGCATCACGCTGCAATCGGACATCGTCGCCGATTACATCCTCCATTACGGATCGGAGGAGCAGAAGCGGCAATGGCTGCCGGGGATGATCTCGGGCGAAGTCGTCACCGCGATCGCGATGACCGAGCCGGGCGCGGGATCGGACCTGCAGGGCGTGAAGACCACCGCGCGCAAGGACGGCAATCATTATGTCGTCAACGGCTCCAAGACCTATATCACCAACGGCCAGAACGCCGACCTGATCATCGTCGTCGCCAAGACCGATCCCGAGGCGGGCGCCAGGGGCATTTCGCTGATCCTCGTCGAAGCCAATCGCGAAGGCTTCGCCCGCGGGCGCAACCTCGACAAGATCGGCCAGCATTCGGCGGATACGTCCGAGCTGTTCTTCAACGATGTCCGCGTGCCGATCACCAATTGCCTGGGCGAGGAAGGGCGCGGTTTCGCGTATCTGATGAACCAGCTTCCCCAGGAAAGGCTGTCGATCGCGGTCGGCGCGCAGGCGGCGGCGCAGCGCGCGTTCGACGAGGCGCTGGCCTTCGTCAAGGAGCGCAAGGCGTTCGGCAAGACGGTGTTCGACTTCCAGAACACCCGCTTCGTCCTCGCCGACCTGGCGAGCAAGCTCCAGGTCGGCTGGGCGCATCTCGACTGGGCGATCCGCCGGCACGTCGCCGGCGAGCTGACCGCGGTAGAGGCATCGGCCGCCAAGCTGTGGCACACCGATCTGCAGGGCGAAGTGTGCGACGCCGCGCTGCAGCTCCATGGCGGGGCCGGATACATGAACGAATATCCGATCGCCCGGCTGTGGCGCGATGCCCGGGTGTCGCGGATCTATGGCGGCACGAACGAGATCATGAAGGAAGTGATCGGGCGTTCGCTTTGAACGTCAGCGAAGCCGTCGCCAGCCGCCGCTCGGTCCGGGCGTTCCTCGACAGGCCAGTCGACATCGACCTGCTCGCCGATCTGATCGCGCGTGCCGGCCGGGCGCCCTCGGGCGGCAATCTCCAGCCCTGGCATGTCCATGTCGTGTCGGGCGACGCGATGGACCGGCTCAGGGCGATCATGCATGCACGCCTCGCCGAGGCCCCGTTCGGCGACCCGCCAGACTATCAGGTCTACCCCCAGCCGCTGGGCAGCCCCTATCGCGACCGCCGCTTCGCCGTGGGCGAGGCGATGTACGCCAGCCTGGGCATCCCGCGCGAGGACAAGGCCGCCCGCCTCCGCTGGTTCGCCGCCAACTGGCAGTTCTTCGGCGCGCCCGTGGGGCTGTTCTGCACGCTGCGCCGCGATCACGGCCCGCCGCAATGGTCCGATTGCGGCATGTTCCTCCAGACGCTGATGCTGCTCCTGCGCGAAGCCGGGCTCGACAGCTGCGCGCAGGAAGCCTGGTCGGTCCACCACGCCACGGTCCGCGATTTCCTCGAGATCCCCGGGGAGCAATTGTTGTTCACGGGCATGGCAATCGGCTTCCGTGATCCGGACGCGCCGATCAACCGCTTCCCGGTCGAGCGGGCGCCGCTTGCCGAATGGGCGAGCTTCCACGGCTGATCCGGCACCGACTCGAATTCCGAAACGCCACCGATCCGGACCGAAAATCGCGCCTCCCGAACCGGCCGAACGGCCCGGCGACACCCCAATCTGTCGCAGCGATGCAACAGTTTGCATCAATACGAATTTGGAACCGCTTCCAATCGACTCCCCCCGGATTGACAGACGGCAAACCGATGATAGCGATAACATCAGGGAGGCACTTCGCTCGCCCGCAATAAATAAAAAGTCGCGTCCGGTTCAGGGGCGCCAAGAGGAGGGGTTATGACTAGCTTCAAGCGCACGCCTATACTTGCGCGTTCCGCATCCATCTTCGCCGTTGCCGTCGGGCTCGCCATGCCCAGCTTCGCCCATGCGCAGACCGACAACGCTGTCAGCGCACAGGCCAGCGACGGCGGCCAGGTCGCCGAGACGCCGCAGGACGACGGCGCGATCGTCGTCACCGGCATTCGCGCCAGCCTCGAGCGCTCGATCCAGATCAAGCGCGAGGCCCCCGGCATCGTCGATGCTATCTCGGCCGAGGACATCGGCAAGTTCCCCGACACCAACCTGGCCGAATCGCTGCAGCGTATCCCGGGTGTGTCGATCAACCGCACCAACGGCGAGGGCTCGCAGGTCACCGTCCGCGGCTTCGGCCCGACCTACAACATGGTCACGCTGAACGGCCGCCAGCTCGCCACCGCCGCCGTCTCGGTGGTCGGCGGCGACCAGAATGCCGACGGCGCCCAGGGCACCAGCCGCTCGTTCGACTTCTCGAACCTGGCGACCGAAGGCGTGCGCACGCTCGAAGTCTACAAGACCGGCCGCGCGGCGGTCCCCTCGGGCGGCATCGGCGCCACGATCAACGTGGTCTCGCGCAAGCCGCTCGACGACAACAAGACCGGCCTCCATGGCAGCATCGGCGCCAAGGCGGTCTATGACACCAGCGTCAACAACTGCATCGACTGCGGCTCGAAGGTCACGCCGGAAGTCTCCGGCGTGGTGAGCTGGAGCGATCCGGAGCAGCGCTTCGGCGTGATGCTGTTCGGCAGCTATCAGAAGCGCAACTACACTTCGATCGCCGCCACGTCGAACGACTGGAACATCATCCCCTACAGCACCTTCCTGACCGGCGGCTTCGCCCGTTCGGGCGGCGCATGCCCGGCAGGGACGACGACGCCGACGCCGACCTGCACCGTGGTCAACAACGCGCCGACGAACCCGAACCAGCTCGTCGCGATCCCGAACGACAGCCGCTACCACTATGCCGAGGGCTCGCGTGAGCGCATCAACGGCCAGGCGGTGGTCCAGTTCAGGCCCACCGACGCGCTGACCATCACCGCCGACGCCCTGTACGCGCAGAACAAGCAGCGCGAGACGCGTTCGGACCTCTCGAACTGGTTCAGCCGCCCGTTCGACGTGGTGACCTTCGACGGCAATCCCACCGTCGCCACCGCCCAGTATCTGCACGAGACGATCAACGGCCAGAAGGACGAAGGCTTCGAGGCCCAGTCGCGCGCGCAGAAGGGCAAGCTGGAGGATTACGGCCTCAACCTGGAGTGGCAGTTCGCCAGCAACTTCTCGCTGAAGCTCGACGGCCATATCTCGACCTCGTCGAGCACGCCGGACAATCCCAATGGCGTCAGCTCCACGCTGGTGGGCATGGGCGCCAACGTCGTCGCCTCGCACTCGGTCGACTATTCGCACGGCATCCCGCAGCAGGACATCACCTATGGCGCGGCGGGCCCGCTCGACGTGAACGATGTCGGCTCGCAGGTCGGCCGCACCAATCGCTCGACCCAGCGCCAGAAGGTCAAGGAGCTGCGTGCGGACTTCGGCTGGGATCTGGGCGGCGACAGCCGCTTCGACTTCGGCGGCAATTATCGCACCACCGACATGCGCCAGACCTTCCAGGCCACCCAGCAGACGCTGGGCGACTGGGGCATCAACAATCCGGGCGACGTGAACGCGCGCGCGCCGGGCGCGCTCCAGGCCTTCTGCCTCGAGTGCAAGTTCCACAAGTTCAACCCGGGCGGCGATCCGGAATCGCAGATCGCCTTCCGCGGCGTGGCCTCGGACCTCTATTCGATCCTCTCGCCCTATTATGCGAGCCAGGGCAAGGCGGTTGGCGTCACCAGCAGCCAGGACAACCGGGTCAAGGAAGAGATCTGGGCAGCCTATGGCCAGCTGACCTGGAAGGGTGAGCTGGGCGGCGCGCCGGCACGCCTGGTCGCGGGCGTCCGCTACGAGCACACCAAGTCGACGACCACGTCGCTGGAAGCCATCCCGGCGGGCATCGCCTGGGTGTCGGACAACGACTTCACCGTGTCGATCTCGAACAACACCCAGTTCGTCACCGATGGCGGCAGCTACAGCAACCTGCTGCCGCAGGTCGACTTCCAGGTCGAGTTCGCCAAGAACCTGATCGGCCGCCTGTCGTACAGCAAGACGATCGCCCGGCCGAACTACAACAACCTCTACACCGCGACGACGGTCGGCGGCCCGCCGCGTCCGACCAACAATGGCGGTATCCCCGGCGCGTCGGTCGGCAACGCCCGTCTGCGGCCGCTCGAATCGGACAACTTCGACGCCTCGCTGGAATGGTATTTCAAGCCGGACAGCTATGTGTCGGTCGCGTTCTTCGACAAGCGCGTGCGCAACTTCATCGGCAACGGCCAGTACACCTCCTCGCTGTTCGGCCTGCGCGATCCGAGCTCGGGCGCGGCGGGTAGCCGTTCCGGCTCGGCCAAGACCGCACTGGGCGGCCTCGGCGCCGATACCAGCGACGTGAACCTGTTCGTCATGTCGGCACTGATCCAGGCGACCGGATCGGTGGCGGCGGCGACGGCGCAATTCGCCGCCAACTACAATCCGGCGACGCGTTCGCTCGACGACAATTTCGTCAAGACGATCAACAACACCTATGACCTGAACGGCAATGCGAGCGATCCGCTCTACCAGTTCCAGGTGACGCAGCCGATCAACAACAAGGACGCCGAAATCTACGGCGTCGAACTCGCCGGCCAGTATTTCCTGGGCTCGACGGGCTTCGGCATCGCGGCGGCATATACGCTGGTGCGTGGTGACGTGGGCTTCAACCTGGGCGCCAGCCCGGCGGAAGACCAGTTCGCCCTGCTCGGCCTGTCGGACACGGTCAGCGGCACGCTGATCTATGAGAAGCACGGCCTCTCGGCCCGCGTGGCCTATAACTGGCGCGACAAGTTCCTCTCGGGGATCAACCGCCAGGGCTCACGCAACCCCGAGTTCACCGCGCCGTTCGGCCAGCTCGACGCCACGATCAGCTACGAGTTCACGCCGAACATCGCCGTGACGCTCGAGGGCATCAACCTCACCGAGACTTCGGTGCGGACCTATGCCCGCAACGAGAAGCAGCTCTGGTTCGCGCAGGAACTCGACCGGCGCTTCCTGCTCGGTGCCCGCTTCAAGTTCTGATCGTAGCGGTAGCGAGGTGAAGCCCATCTCCCTCTCCCCGCCAGCGGGGAGAGGACCGGGGAGAGGGGCATAACGGGGGGACACGCACTGCCCCTCTCCCCGCTTCGGCTATGCCTCGCCACCCTCTCCCCGCAGGCGGAGAGAGGGAAAGGGAAAAGGGGGAACTGGGGCTGCCGCCATGTGCGGCGGCCCCTTTCTCCAATCGATTGAGGCCCGGCGCGCTTTGCGCCATGCTGGCCTCCCACAAGCCGGATGCAAGCAATGACCCGACCGGTCGCCCTCGACAATGTCGCCCATGCCGAACTGCGCGTCGCGCTCCGCTACGGCGCCGCGCATGGCGACGCGGTCAACCAGGCGCTGCTTTTCCCAACCGAATTTGCCGACGCGCAACGCGACTTCCCGATCCTGTTCAATCGCGATCCCGTCGAGGGCCTTCAGGCCGTCGCCCTGCTCGGGCTCGACCGCGACGAGAACCTGTTCCTCGAAGGCGATCGCTGGGCGAGCCGCCACATCCCGCTGATCCTCCAGCGCGGCCCCTTCCTGATCGGCCTGGCCGAGGATGGCGTGGGCGCCGTGATCCAGATCGACTTCGAAGATCCCCGGGTCGATGCCGCGGACGGCGAGCCGCTGTTCCTGCCGCATGGCGGGCAGAGCCGCTATCTCGACCATGTCGGGCGCATCCTCGCCGCGATCCACGTCGGCATGGGAGAAGCGCCGGCGATGTACGCCGCGTTCGACGCGCTTGGGCTGATCCAGCCGGTCGCGCTCGAGCTGATGCTCGACGAGGAGCGGCGCTATATGATCGCCGACCATGAAGTGCTCGCCGCCGAGCGGCTCGATGCGCTCGATTCCGCGCAGCTGGATGCGCTGCACCGCGCCGGCTATCTCGGCCCCGCCTTCCTGATCGCCGCATCGCTCGGCAACATGTCGCGGCTGATCGAGCGCAAGACCATGGCGGCGGCGTGAACGTCGTCGCGGCCAGCGCCCCGCGGGTCCGCGAGCTGCACGGCGTTCCGCTCGACGCCATCCCCTATGCCGAGCTGCTCGAAGCCCAGGCGCCGGTCCTCCTGCGCGGCGTCGCGCGCGACTGGCCGCTGGTCGCCGCCGCACGCCAGGGCGACGCCGCCGCCATCGCCTATCTGGAGCGCTTCGATTCCGGCCAGCCGGTGGTCGGCTTCACCGGCCCGCCCGGAATCCACGGCCGCTTCCACTATAATCCCGACCTCACCGGCTTCAATTTCGAGGGCGCCCGGGTTGGCATGACCGATTTGCTGGAGCGGCTGCGCTCCGGGCTCGACGATGCCGATCCCGAGAGCCTCTATGTCGGCTCGACCGATCTCGACCGCTATCTGCCCGGCTTCCGCGCCGAGAACGACCTGCCGCTCGTTGATCCGATGTTCGCGCACGGCGTGCTCGCCAGCATCTGGATCGGCAACCGCACCACCGCGCATGCGCATCACGACATGTCGCACAACATGGCGATCTGCGCGGCCGGGCGCCGGCGCTTCACCCTGTTCCCGCCCGATCAGGTCGCCAATCTCTATCCGGGCCCGCTCGAGCCGACGCCTGGTGGCCAGGTGATCGCGATGGTCGACTTTGCCGATCCGGACTTCGGCGCCCACCCCCGCTTCCATGCGGCGATGGCGGCGGCCCAGGTGGCCGAGCTGGAGCCGGGCGACCTGCTCTTCTATCCCGCGCTGTGGTGGCATCATGTCGAGGCGCTCGAACGCTTCAACGTGCTGGTCAATTACTGGTGGAACGAGGCACCGGCCTTTCTCGACACGCCGCAGACCACCCTGCTCCACGCCATGCTGAGCCTGCGCGACCGCTCGCCGGCGGAGAAGGCGGCGTGGAAGGCGATGTTCGACTATTATGTCTTCGGCCCCGCTGACCAGGCGGCGGCGCATCTGCCTGCACATGCTCAGGGTGCGCTCGCGCCGATCGACGCGACATCGGCGCGGCGGCTGCGCGCGCAGATCATCAACAAGCTCAATCGCTAAGGGGAACGGGGATGGATCAGGCACCGGTCAGGCGCGTCGTGATCGCGGGCGGTGGCACCGCCGGCTGGATCGCCGCGGCGGCGCTCGCCAAGCTGCTCGGGCCGCTGCTCGAGATCACCCTGGTCGAGAGTGACGAGATCGGCACGATCGGCGTCGGCGAGAGCACCATCCCCACCGCGCGCACCTTCCACCAGCTGCTCGGCATCGACGAGAAGGCATTCCTGCGCGAGACGCTCTCCACCTTCAAGCTCGGCATCCTGTTCGAGGATTGGGCGAAGCAGGGTGACCGCTACATCCACAGCTTCGGCCAGATCGGCAAATCGACCTGGATGGGCGACTTCCACCATTTCTGGCTCGAGGCTCGCGAGGAAGGCTGGGGCGGCGAGCTCGGCGATTATTGCTTCGAGCTGCAGGCAGCCAAGGCCGAACGCTTCGCCATCCCCGAACAGGGGCACATCAACTACGCCTACCACCTCGATGCCGGCCGCTACGCGCGGTTCCTGCGCGCCTTCGCCGAACCGCAGGGCGTCACCCGTATCGAAGGTAAAATCGAAAGCGTCGAGCAGCATCCGGAGACCGGTTTCGTCACCGCCCTGAAGCTCGCCTCGGGCGAGCGGCTGGAGGGCGATCTCTTCATCGACTGCACCGGCTTCCGCGGCCTGCTGATCGAACAGACCCTGCATGCCGGATATGAGGATTGGGGCCATTGGCTCCCCACCGACAGCGCGCTCGCGGTGCAGACCGAGTCGGTTGGCCCGGCAGTCCCCTACACCCGGGCCACGGCCCATGAGGCCGGCTGGCAATGGCGCATCCCGCTGCAGCACCGCGTCGGCAACGGGCTGGTCTATGCGAAGGATTTTCTGGACGACGACAAGGCTCGCGCGCTGCTCGATAGCCGCATCGAAGGCAAGACGCTGATCGAACCGCGCCTGATCCGCTTCAAGGCCGGCCGCCGCAAGAAAGTGTGGGACAAGAACGTCGTGGCGCTCGGCCTGGCCAGCGGCTTCGTCGAGCCGCTGGAATCGACCAGCATCCACCTGATCATGATCGCGATCACCCGGCTGGTGCAGCTCTTCCCGTTCGGCGGGATCGGCGACGGCGTCGCGGCCCGGTTCAACGCGCTCAGCCATGTCGAGATCGAGCGGATCCGCGACTTCATCATTCTCCACTACCATCTGAACCAGCGGAACGATGGCGGCTTCTGGGATCATTGCCGGACGATGGAGATCCCCGACTCGCTCGCCGAGCGGATCGCGGCGTTCCGCGACGGCGCGATCGCCTGGCAGGCATCGGACGACCTGTTCCGGGTCGATAGCTGGGTGCAGGTGATGCTCGGCCAGCGGCTGGAGCCGCGCAACCATCATCACATGGGCCGGATGATCGTCGAGGGCGAACTGCAGACCGCGCTCGGCGAGCTGAAGTCCGGCATCGCGCGCACCGTGGCGCAGATGCCGGGGCACCAGCAGTTCCTGGACCGCTATCTCGCCGCCTGAGCGGGCAGGATAGCGGCCCCAGGCACGCGCGTCAGGCGTTGCGCAGGCTGTCCGGCACCACGCCGCCATTCTCGGCGAGCTTGGCCATCACTGCCTTGTGCAGCGCGATATTCTGCTCGGCACTGCCATGCTCGCCGGCATGGACGCCCAGCTCCTCGGCGAGCTCCTTGCGTGCATCCAGGCTCGAATCGAGGTCGAGCAGCTTGAGCAGGTCGACGATCGACGTCTGGTAGTTGCCGCCGCCGCCCTTCATCTCCGCCATCTCGGAAAGCACCGCGCCGACATCGACCTGCGCGGCAGGTTCGGGCACCGGCGCCGGTGCGGGCGCAGCCGCCGCCTCGGCAGGCGCGGGCTCGGGTGCAGGGGTTGGCGCGGGCGCGGCCGATTTGTGCCCGAAGATCTTCCCCATGATGTTGCCGAAGATGCTCATCTCTTCCTCCCGTCCATGCGCCGACGCGGCGCCCCTCCAGAACGCACGTGCCATCAAAGGGTTCGGGCGGAACGGGCGATAAAGGTGGGCGTTCCCCTGACAGCCCCCTCCTTGCGGGGCCATGCCAGGGAGGTACGGATGCAGATAGTTCGTTGGATGACAGTGGGCGCCGCCGCGCTCGCGCTCGCAGGCTGCGGCTCGAAGACCGAGACCACCAGCACCGACACCACCACGACGACCACGACCGCCAATACCGATGCCGGGATGATGGCCAATGGGATGGACATGGCGCCCGCGCCCACCGCTTCCGCGGGCCAGACCTTCGCCAACGCCGCCGCTTCCAACGATGCCTTCGAGATCGCCAGCTCAAAACTCGCCGAGAGCCAGGCAGAGTCGGCGGCGGTGAAGAAATTCGCCGCGTCGATGATCAAGGCCCACACCGAATCGACCGCCAAGCTCAAGACCGCCGCCGGCGCCGCCGCCCCGGCGATCACGCCCGATCCGACGCTGACCGCCGAACAGCAACAGACGCTCGATTCGCTGAAGCCGCTCAAGGGCGCCGACTTCGACAAGGCCTATGCCGGGGCACAGGTGGATGCGCACGAGAAGACGCTCGCCGCGCTGAAGGTCAGTTCCGCTGACGCCAATGTGCCGGCATCGCTGCGCGATTTCGCGACCAAGCTGAGCCCCACCGTCGCCGCGCATCTCAACATGGCTAAGGGCTTGAAGCCCTGAGCCGACAAGGGCGGCCGCGCTTCGGCGGGGTCGCCCTAATTTGTTGCGTTGGTGCTCCGAGCGGGCGCATTCATCGCATCACTCCAATCAGGCGTCGGCGGGATCCCGCGGCACAGGCGGCCGTCCACGCGCCTTCGGAGGTTCACCCCGCGCGGCTCGACCCAGCTGGCTAAGCTGCCGACGCAACGAAGGCGCGTCCAGATGCGAGGCGACGTTCGAATAGCCCTCCGCATTCAACTGCCGTTCGATCTGATCGATCCGCTCATAGGCGCCCGACCGGGCAAGTTCGATCGCACGCTCGATCAGGCTCTTTCCGTTCATCGGAGCTATTTGAACCCGCGCGCCCGCTTCGGCACCAACATAGGTGAACCATGTTCCGCCGATATCGCAATCCAGCCACCTCAGACCAGTCGCGAGGCCCGTGACGATTGCATCAGGTTGCGCAGCTGCTTGCGGAAGGTAGGCGCCGCGAAATGCTGCGCGGCGTTCGAATAACCTTCGAACGACACCTCGCGCTCGATCTCCTCGACACGCCGATACGCGCCGCTGTTCGCCAGCTCGAGCCCGCGCTCGATAATCGATTTGGACATGCGCTCTCCCTTTCGTTGCCGTATCCGCACTGAGAAAACCCGGCCAGGCGCATCCTAGTTCCTGAGAAATCGTCCGGACCTACCCGCCGCCAGTATGACCATGAGTTCGATGCCCGGCGGCTGCGCGACTTCTCCGGGCTTCCGCGGTGTGGGTGGATACGCGATCCGAACGGGTTCCGCGCAGATCGGGCCCAGGAAAAAAGGGGCCAGCCGAGGGGGAGGCTGGCCCCGTTCCCGGGAGAGGGATGACTGGCCCGGAGGCTTAGAAGGCCAGCCGCGCGCCCAGGACGAACTGACGGCCGCTGTGGGTGAGCACGTTGAGCCGGTTGGTCGCATCGACGAACTGGTCGTTCAGTTCGTCGGTAAGGTTGATCATCTCGAGACTGATCTTGAACTTGTCGGTGACGTTGTAGGAGACCTGCGCGTCGATGTTGGTCGTCGCATTGGTGCCGTTGTACGAATTGCCCTCGGTACCCGGCACGGCGGTGAGGTAGTTGGAGCGATAGGCGATCGATCCGCGGATCGAGAACTTCTTCGTCTCATAATAGAGCGTGCCGTTGGCCGCGTGCTTGGACAGGCCGAGCAGCGGCGCCTTCACCGTGGTCGAGCCATTGGCCGCAGTCAGATATTCGATGTCGGAGCTGACATAGGTGTAGTTGGCCAGCAGGCCGAAGTTGCTGAGGAAGCCCGGGAGGAAGCTGAAGGGCTGCTGCACGTTCACTTCGAAGCCGCGCAGCAGGCCACCCTTCGAATTGACCGGCTGGCTGACGATGAACGCGTCGGTCGGGCTCGCGGTGGTCCCGTTCAGCAGCGAGTTGGGCAGGCCCAGGCTGCTATAGGGCACGGTGGTGCTCAGCGTCTGGACGAAGGTGCCGATGTCCTTCTGGAAGGCCGAGACCGCATAGATCGCGCCGCGCGTCGGATACCATTCGATCGAGGCGTCGAGGTTGGTCGACTTGGTCGGCTTCAGATCCGGATTGCCCGAGCTGAAGGTGCGGTTGCCGCCCGAGACGTTGAGGTTGCCGCCCGGGGTGAGCGAGCCGATGCCGGCGCGGGCGATCGTCTTGGCGGCGGCGAAGCGCACCATCAGATTGTCGGTCACGTCGAAGACGAGGTTGGCGGAGGGCAGCCAGTTCTCGTAGCTGCGATCCGCGCTGACCAGGTTGATCGCGGTGCCCTGACTGGCATAGCCGGTGGAGAACTGGTCGGTCTTCACATAGCGCAGGCCGACATCGCCGCGGATCGGCACGCCGGCATTGGCGAGGTTGAACTCGGCCATGCCCCAGGCGCCGAGATCCTCCTCACGCACCGTGACGAACGAGCCGCGCGCCGTGGCGTTCTCGACCCCGCCGATCGCATAGGTCGGGTTGGTCGCGGTGCTGAGATAGGCCTGGAAGGCCTGAAGGTTCGGCACCACCCAGGAAGTCGGCGTGCCCGAGGGGATTTCGAGCCCGCGGCCGAAGCCGGAGAAGACGGTCGTCAGCGGCGCCAACTGGGCCGGGGTGAGCGTGGTCACCACCGTCTCGCCCTGCAGGCGGCGCTGCTCGGTCGAGGCATATTCGAACCGCCGCCAATCGACGCCCGCCTTGAGCTTCAGCTCGGGCGAGGTCGTCCATTCGAGGAAGCCCTTGGCGTTGGTGAAGCTGTTGTCGACGGTCTGCGGGCGGATGCGGACTTCGGAGGTGCCGTTGGTGAAGGCGAAGGTCGCGGGATTGCTGATGTCGACACCCGGGCGGATCGTCGGGAAACGGGTCGAGAAGTCGTAATAGAAGCCGTTGGTGTTCGCCGCATCGATCGTCACCGTGGTCTGGATCGGGTTGCGGAACTCCGAGCGCGAATAGCCGACCACCGCGCCGAACTTCAGCGACTCCCCGATCTTCTGATCGAGCGTGCCGGTGAGCTGGTAGAAGTCCGTGGTCAGCTTGTCGTAACGCGCCTGGGTGCGCAGATCCACGTTATCGAACGTGCCGCTGATGATGTTGCGGTTCGCATCGACGGTGCCCGAGCGGATGATCGTCTGCGGCTTGCCGCTGCCCGAGCGGCTGAAGCTGATCGCCTGGAACTGCGCTTCCTGGCGGGTGCCGTCGAGCCGCGAATAGAGGCCATCGATCGAGATCAGCGTCTTCTCGGTCGGCTGGAACTGCACGCCGAGCGCCGCGCCGAGGCGCTTCTGCCGGATGTCGTAGCTGACCAGGCCGGGAATGCGCGGATGATAGAGCGCGGTGGCCGGATTGGTGTCGTTGATCTGGGCGATTGTCTTGCCGGCGATCGTCGAAGTCGGCGCGAAGCCGCCATTGAACCCGCCATAGGTCCAGCGCGTGATGTTGGCGCCTTCCTCGACCAGGTGGCGCTCTTCATAGGCAACCGAGAGCAGCACACCGAAGCGGCCGTCCGCGGTGCTGGTGGTGAGCAGGCCGGACACGCGCGGCGTCGCCTTGCGGGCCAGATCGTTATAGCTCGCCGCCGCCTGGATCACCGCAGTCGGCTTGCGATAGTCGAACGGGCGCGCGGTCTGCAGGTCGACCGTTCCGCCGAGCGAGCCTTCCTCGACATCGGCGGTAGCGGTCTTGCGCACCGCCAGGCTGTTGAACAGGTCAGACGAGAAGATGTTGAAGTCGAAACCGCGACCGCGGTTCACGCCGCCCGAATTGTCGGTGCCGCCGGTGGTGCCGATCGCTTCCATGCCGTTGATGCGGACGCGGCTATATTCCGGGCCGAGGCCACGGATCGAGATGTTGCGGCCCTCGCCGTTTACGCGACTGATCGCCACGCCGGGAATACGCTGCAGCGATTCCGCTAGGTTGAGATCGGGGAACTCGGCCACGTCCTCGGCCTTGATCGCGTCGATCGTCGCGGTCTCGTTGCGCTTCAGGTTGAGCGCGCTGTTGAGGCTGGCGCGGAAGCCCTTGACGACGATCTCGTTGCCGGCGCCCTCGTCCTGGGTTGGAGCGGCCGCTTCGGGTGCCGGATCGACAGACGCATCCTGCGCCTGGGCTTGCGCGACTGCCAGCGCCGCGGCCGCGCCAGACAATGCGAGGACGGATTTCAGGATTCGGGTGCGGGACATCGCCTTCAGTCTCCCCATGTGGTGCCGCTTCTTTTCCGAGCGGATTTGATTGCAGGTTGGTTAGCCGCGAAGCCGCGCAACAGGCCAACCTCAATCGGACATGGATCAATGCGCATCTTGCACTGATCGGAAGATGCCTAGCGCTAAACCAGCACGATCTAGCTAAGCCAAGACTGGATCATTCCCCTTTTTGGCTTGGACCCCGTCCCCGTCGCCCGGTAGGCGTAAAAAGGCCATCCACGCGCCGGCTACAGGCGCGCCGTGCGTAAGGAGAGTGACTTGACCGAAGGCAGCCGGCCTACGCGCGTGCGCCATGCGATCATCGCATTGATCTTCCTGATCACCAGCGTGAACTATGCCGATCGCGCGACCTTCTCGATCGCCGGCAACGCCGCTGCCGGCGAGCTGGGGCTCACCCCGGTGCAGACCGGCTACATCCTTTCCGCCTTCGCCTGGGCCTATGCGCTGTCGCAGATCCCGGGCGGGCTGCTGCTCGACAGGTTCGGCACCAAGCGCGTCTATGCCGGCGCGATCGCGCTCTGGTCGATCTTCACCTTCAGCCAAGGCTTTGCCGGGCTGGTGCCGATCCTTTCCGCCACCGCAATGCTGTTCGCGCTGCGCTTCCTCGTCGGGCTGGCCGAGGCGCCGTCCTTCCCGGGCAATGCCCGGCTGGTCGCCGCCTGGTTCCCCGCCGCCGAGCGCGGCACGGCCTCGGCGATCTTCAATTCGGCGCAATACTTCTCGATCGTCGCCTTTGTGCCGCTGATGGGCTGGCTGGCGCACAGCTTTGGCTGGCGCTCGGTGTTCTGGACGATGGGCGGGCTGGGCCTGCTCGCCACCCTTGCCTTTCTGCGCTTCATCCACAGCCCGGCCAGGCATCCCTCGATCAACCGCGCCGAGCTCGACGAGATCGAGGCTGGCGGCGGCCTGATCCATATGGAGGACCAGGCCGGATCCTCGGCGGCGTTCGAATGGGCCAATGTCCGCAAGCTGATCGCCAACCGGATGATGCTCGGCATCTATCTGGGGCAATATTGCATCAACGTGCTGACCTATTTCTTCGTCACCTGGTTCCCGATCTACCTGGTCAAGGAGCGCGGGCTGAACATCATGGAGGCGGGCTTCGCCGCTGCCGCGCCTGCCCTGTTCGGTTTCGTCGGCGGACTCGCCGGCGGTTTCATCTCCGATCGCATCCTGAAGCGCACCGGCTCGCTCGACTGGGCACGCAAGACGCCGCTGACCGTCGGCATGCTGCTCGCCACCGCGATCATCGCCTGTGTATGGGTCGATCAGGAATGGCTGGTCGTCACGCTGATGTCGGTCGCCTTCTTCGGCAAGGGCGTCGCCTCGCTCGGCTGGGCGGTGATGGCCGATGTCGCGCCAAAGAAGCTCGCCGGGCTCTCGGGCGGGGTGTTCAACATGTTCGGCAACATCGCCGGGATCGTGACCCCGATCGTGGTCGGCTATATCGTTGCGGGCACCGGTTCGTTCGACCTGGCGCTGGTGTTCGTCGGCGCGCACTGCCTGCTGACGATCTTCGCCTTCCTGGTCATCGCCGGCCCGATCCGCCGGGTGGAGATTTCCGAATGACGATGGATCGCCGCCGCTTCCTGCTCCAGGGCGCCGCCGGTGCCGTCGCCCTGCCCGCCGCGGCCCATGCCGCCCCTGCCCGGCTCATCGCCAGCAGCAAGATGGCCGCGCCGGACTGGGCGGTGATGCAGCGCAGGCTGCTCGCCCGCAACGCCGCCGCGTGCGAAGCCTTCTACGCCAAGTACGTCGACGCGCGCGGCTGGCTGAAGGTGTTCGAGCGCTGGGGCGCCAATGACGGCCCCGACGACGCGGCAGAGGCGACCAATGACTGGCTGGTGCTCCACGCGCTGGGTGGCTCGGACCGGATCCTGACGCTGGCCCAGCGCTTCTGGGAAGGGCACCTCAAGCAATACACCGCCGCGCGTACGCTCGAAGTGCCGATCGCGCGGCAGGGCATGTATCATCGCGAGTTCCCGGTCCAGATGGACTGGCAGCACAACTCCGAAGGCCTGACCAGCTTCAACGTGATGGGCCTGTCCATTCCGCGCGACCGCAAGCTGCTGGCGCGGACGATGCGCTATGCCGATTTCTATACCGGCCACGACCCGACGGTGCAGAACTACGATCCCGAGCGGCGGATCATCCGCAGCATGATGAACGGCAGCCGCGGGCCGATGCTGCGCGAGGCGACCCCGCTCGACTGGGCCGGCGACCCGTTCGAGGCGGGCGAGCGCTTCCACATGGAGCATGGCGAGACGACCTACCAGCAGACGCTCGACCATTATAACGAATATGGCGAGGTGGTCGGCGACAACCCGCTCAACCTCCAGGCAACCACGCTGGGCCTAAACGCCTATGCGCTGGGCGGCGGCGAGCGCTATCGGCGCTGGGCGCTAGACTATCTCGATGCCTGGGTGGATCGGGCGAAAGCGAACAACGACATCCTGCCCAGCCATATCGGGCTCGACGGCAAGGTCGGCGCCAATTGGTGGCGCGGCACCTATGGCTGGGGCTTCTCCCCAACCGTGCCGCAGACCGGCAAGCGCGAGGACCGCAACCGCGTGCCGCGCTCGATCACCGCCTTCATGGGCGGCACCGTGCTTACGGGCGACCTCTCCTATGTCGAGCTGTGGCGCCGCCAGAATGCCCGGATCAACGAGGCCGGACGGCAACGCGACGGCAAGTTCGAGGCGCCGACCATGTATGGCGCCCAGGGCTGGTATGGCTGGAAGCCCGGCCCCTATCGCAGCAACGGCTTCGAGATCTGGTACTTCACCCAGGACCCGCGGGACCGCGCCGCGGCGGGCGAGCATCCCTGGGTCTCATTCCTCGAGGGCGCCAATCCCGGCTATCCGATCAGGGCGATGCAGGCCGATCTCGACCGGATCGCCAAGCGCGAAAAGGCGCAGGCAGAAGACCCGACCACGCCCGACACCCGCCTCGCCGATTGGCCGCTCGACATTACCCCGGCGAGCATCACCAGCCTGATCCAGCTGATGACCGGCGGGCTGCACATCGGCCGCCCGCCCTGGTCGCCAACCTCGCCCAATCAGGGCGGCGTGCCGCTCCATTGCCGCCTGCGCTATTTCGATGCCGACAAGCGCCGCGCCGGCGTGCCCGAGGATGTCGCGGCTCTGGTCCATGCGCTGGGGGAGAGTTCGGTGGAGGTCACCCTGGTCAATCTCGGCAGAACGCCGCGCAATGTGGTCGTGCAGGGCGGTGCCTGGGCCGAGCACCGGATCGAGAGCGCGGTGCTGGACGGCGTGGAGGCGCGGATCGGCCGGCCGGACTTCACGCTACGGCTGGAGCCCGGCTGTGGCGCTCGCCTGAAGCTGGCCATGCGGCGGTTCGCGAACCGGCCGACACTGGCGTTTCCATGGAATAGGTGAGCGTCAGGCGGGAACGTAGGTCAGCCGGATCACGTCCTCGCCGATGCGTTCGTCCGCAACCAGCCGCAACCGCGGCCGGGGACCGGCGAAATAGGGCTTGCCACTGCCCAGGATGACCGGGTGCAGGTACATCCGGTACTCATCGACCAGCCCAAGCTCGGTCAGGCTCCGGGCCAGCAGCGTGCCGGCGACTTCGATCACCCCCTCCAGCGTCGTCTTGAGCCTGCGCACCGTCGCACCGAGATCATCGGCGACCAGCGTGGCGTTGGGACCGACCGACCCCAGCGAGCGCGAGACCACCCATTTCGGCATGGCCCGCCAGACTAGTGCATAGTTGCGCTCGGCCTCGCCCCATTCGGGTTGGTCCTCGTCCCAATAGCGCATCACCTCGTACATCCGGCGGCCATAGATGTTGCCGGCGAGGCTCCGCACATCCTCGGTGAAATGCCGGAAGAGCACCGGATCGGGCTGGAACTTCATATGGTCGACATAGCCGTCAAGCGACTGGTTCAGTGCGTAGACCAGCTTCGCCATGCGCGATCCTCCTGCCGGGGCCTTCGCGCAGAACAGAAGAAGCGGACCTTGGGGTCAAGCCCTGGTGGCGAAGCCTACTACCCGCCCGGCTTGATATAAGGCGCAACCGACCAGAGCAGGCGCTCCTCGCGACGGGGATCGTTCATCACGCGCATATCGATGTCGAAGAGCATCGTGGCCCGCTTCTCCAGGTCGAAGCGCGGCCAGGCCGGGATGCTCGTGCAATTGGGATCGCCGGTGCGGGCAAAGGCGATGAAGCTGTCCGCCATCCGCCCAGCGAGCCGCCGCGCCTCCGGTCCGTCGCCGGTGCGCGAGCCTTTGGCGTCGCTGTTGTCGAACACCAGCGGGATATCGAGCGTGTGGAAGGCGCCGAGGATACCGCCTGCCTCGGGCGCGGGGAAATCAAGCTGGTACATCCAAGTGGGCGCACCGATCTTCGACCGCTCCTCGGCCTGGATCAGATGGCCGGGCCAGGAACGGCCGGCCGTGCTCGCGGCGAGAAGGATCTCGCCGGGCGTCTTCTGGGGATAGATCTCGCGGTAGCGCTTCACTACCCAATCGGGCGCGACATCCTTGGTTATTTGCGCCGCGACACGCCCGGTGAGATTGTCCCAGCTGGTGTCGCCGCGCCTGAGGGTCTCGCCCAGCCAGAAGCCGGTTTCGTCATGGGTGTTGCCGACGATCAGCGGGATGTGCCCTGCCTCGCGCGGGGCATCGGGGACAAACGGATGGCGCGGCAGCACACCGTGATCGAGGGTGGAGGTGAAGCTGATCTCGCCCTTCCCCTCCAGCGGATCGGTCATTCCCATCGCCTCGACCAGCTTCTCGACCGGCAGCGTGGCAAGGCTCTCGACATCGGCGGTACCCGCCCTCGCCATCCAGGCACTGGCGCGCGCGGTGGCGTGCATCGGGCCGGCGGCGGTGACGTGCTGGCCGCTCATCGTCGCGGCGCGGTGGAAGAGCGGGCGCGCCTCGGGCATCGCCATCAGCGTCACCACCTTGGCGCCGCCGCCCGACTGGCCGAACAGCATCACCCGCGACGGATCGCCGCCAAAGCCCGCGATATTGTCGCGCACCCATTGCAGCGCGAGCACGATGTCGAGATTGCCGACATTGCCCGATTCCGCCGGTCCGCCGAGCTGGGCGAGATAGGCATAGCCCAATGCCGCCAGCCGGTGGTTGAGCGTGACCACCACCACATCGCCGCGACGGACGAGATGGCTGCCGTCATAGAGCGGGTCCGATCCAGAGCCATGCGCATGCGCGCCGCCATGGAGATAGACCATCACCGGGCGTTTCCCCGCATCCAGCGCGGGCGTCCAGATATTGAGGAACAGGCAATCCTCGCTGGTCGGCTCCTCGGCTTTGGTCTGCGGCGCGGCAAGGCCGTAGCGCGTGGCGTCGGCCACGCCCTTCCACGCGACCGGCGGCAGTGCCCGCCGGAAGCGGCGGGTGCTGGTATCGGCGCCATAGCGGACGCCCTTGAAGACCAGCACGCCCTGTTCGTTCAGCCCGCGCACCCGGCCATGACGGGTGGTAGCCACCGGATCGCCTCTGCCCTTGCCCAGCGCGGCGCCGGCAGGCAGCAGCAGCGCGCCGCCCAGCACCACGCGGCGCCGGTCTATCACGCGCCCGCCGTCTGCGCGCAGAGCCGGCGCATCGGCTCCAGCGCCGGATTGGCGTTGTCGCGGCGCCAGGCCATGTGCAGCTCGACCGGATTCTCCGGATCGGTACGCAGCGCGCGGAACTGGACGTCCATCAGGTGCAGCCCCGACGCCGATTGCGGCACCAGGGCGGCGGCTAGGCCGGCATGGACCAGGCCCAGCATCGAATGGATCTGCGTCACGTGCTGCACATAGAGCGGCGACACCCCGGCATCGTCGAACAGCCGCACCAGCATGTTGTGGAAATAGCCCGCGCCCTGGCGGGCGTACATGATCAGCGGCGCATCATCGAAATCGGCGAGCTCGAAGCTGGGCTTGGACTGGCGCGGATCGCCCGGCGGCAGTGCCACGACCAGTGGCTCGTGCAGCACGCACAGGGTCTCGAACTCGTGCCGGTCGACCGGCGGCCGGACAAAACCTATGTCGATCAGCCCGGTGAGCAGCGCATCGACCTGATCGCCGCTGACCATCTCGTGCAGGTCGAGATCGATATTGGGCAGGCTGGCCCGCGCATTGGCGACGATGTGCGGCACCAGGCCGTAGCCCGAGACTGCGGTGAAGCCGATCGCCACCTTGCCGGCATCGCCCTGCGCCACCCGACGTGCGGAGAGCGAGGCGCTTTCGGCGAGCCGGACGATCCGCCGCGCCTCGATCAGGAAGACATGGCCAGCCGGGGTGAGGCTCACCTGGCGGCTGGTCCGCTCGAGCAGCGTGACGCCCAGGATACGCTCGAGCAGCTGGATCTGCCGGCTGAGTGGCGACTGGGTCATGTTCAGGCGCTGCGCGGCGCGGCCGAAATGGAGTTCCTCGGCCGCGGCGACGAAGCAGCGGAGCTGGCTTAGCTCGAACATGACCCTAGCCTAGCACCTCCGTGCCCGCTGTCACGCCGCGTGGGCGGGAGACTTTGCCCAGACCGCCTCGACCAGCGCGCGCAGCTCGTCATGCTCGGCAGCGTTGAGGTCGGTGAGCGGGGTGCGTACCGGCCCCGCATCGCGCCCGACGACGCGCATGCCCGCCTTGACGATCGACACCGCATAGCCGCGCCCGCGGTTGCGCAGCGCGATATAGGGCAGCACGAAGGCCTTGAGCTGGGCCATCACTTCGGCCTGATTGCCGGCGCGGACGGCGCGGTAGAAGTCGAGCGCCCATTCCGGCATGAAGTTGAAGATCGCCGAGGAATAGGTGGTCACGCCCATGGTGAGGTACGGCGTCGCGAAGGTCTCCGCCGTCGGAAGCCCGCCGATATAGGTGAGCCGGTCACCCATCCGCGCGAAGATGCGGGTCATCAGCTCGATGTCCCCCACGCCGTCCTTGAAGCCGACCAGGTTCGGGTTGCGCTCGCAGAGCCGGGCGAGCGTCTCGTCGTTCACCACCGCATTGTCGCGGTTGTAGACGATCACGCCCAGGCCGGTGGAGCGGCACACCGCCTCGATATGCGCGGCCAGGCCTTCCTGGCTCGAACCGACCAGATAGGGCGGCAGCAGCAGCAGGCCATCGGCGCCCACCTTCTCCGCGCCCCGGGCGATATCGGTAGCGATCGCGGTACCATAGCCGCAACCCGAGATGACCGGCAGCTTGCCCGCTGCCTCGGCCACGGCGGCCTGGACGACGGTGACCACTTCCGCCGGGGTGAGCGAGAAGAACTCGCCGGTGCCGCCCGCGGCGAACAGGCCGGTCAGCTCGTGCGAGAGCATCCATGCACAGTGCGCACGATAGGCATCTTCGACGAAACCGCCCTCGGCATCGAAATGGGTGACCGGGAAGGACAGGAGGCCACCGCCAAGGCTGCGCGCCATTTCAACCGGGTTCCAGCTCGTCACGATCTTCTCCTAGTCGCCACCCTCGGTTTCCAAGGGGTCGGGTTCGATCGCTAGCTATTGGGTTGGCGCCACGCCGTCCAAACCAAAGCCGCGATGGATCGATGCACGGCTTAGCTTGATGGGAGAAGGCTGCCGGAATCGGCGCCTGGCCTTTCGCGGTAGGTTTCCTATCATTGCGCAGGCAGCAGATGTGAAACGGGGCCGGAAGCGCTTGCCGCTTCCGACCCCGTTTACGTGCGGGTATCCGCTCAGGCCCGTCCGGAGCCCATCCTGGGGCTCAGAGGCCGTCGACGCTCTTGCTGACCAGGATGTTCACCGCGACACGGCGATTCTGGGCCTTGCCCTCGGCCGTATCGTTGCTCGCCAGCGGGTCGGCCTTGGCCATGCCGGTCGGGGTCAGCATGCGATAGGGCTTCCAGCCGCAGACCTGCTGCAGATAGTTGATCACCTTGGCCGCGCGCTTCTCGCTGAGCTCCTGGTTGAGATCGTCGCTGCCGGTCGAATCGGTATAGCCGACCACCAGCATCAGCGCGTTCTCGGTCTGCTGGGCCTCGCTGGCCGCGGTGCAAAGCTGCGACTTGTCGTCCGGCGAGATGTCCGCACGGCCCACATCGAAGTGCACGTTGGTCGTGCTCTTGACGTTGTACTTGTCGATATCGGCCATGCGGCCGCGCAGGGCCTCGGTCGCCGCGGTCTGCTCGTCGAAGCGCTGCGAGGTGCCGCTCTGGATCATCGTCGCGGTGCGCAGGTCATTCTTCCGCAGGTTGATCTGGCTCGCATAGAGCTCGCCGCCCGGCTGGGCATCGCGCGCCTGCAGCGTCTTGACGGTGACCGGCAGGCCGTTGAGCAGCGAATCCGCCGCAAGCTTCTGGCCACCGCCGAGGAAGCCGCCGCCGGACTTGATCCGCGTGGTATCGGTGATGGCGATGATCGTGGTGCCGTCGGCGGTGGCGACCTTGAACCGGTCACCGTGGCGCGCGGTGATGACACCCTTGATTTCGGGTCCTTCCGTCAGTTCGGACGGGGCGGGACCATTGACGACGATATTCGAATCAGGTGCGCTCTGCTGCTGCTGCGCATAGGCGCTGCCGGAAGCCGAGACGGCCAGCATGGCGACCAGGAAGCTGACCCCTGGCTTTTTGAGAACGACACGCATTGAGCAACCTCCATAAAATTGCCCCCGCCGGCTGTCCCTTGGGTGTTCGGGTCAAGCTGTCCGCCACATGAACAACCCTGGACACAGGGCATGGGGAGCGGCTGGCGCGAGCGCGGCGTGCGACGAACCGAGCGTTTGGTAACCGGGGAGCAGGCGGAAATTCCCGTGCCCATCGGAAGAATCGACCGGGCAACCGCATCCGACTTGTCACAAAGCCGTGGCAGGGGGCGGCCGAGATGACCGCTCCGCCCGACGATCGCAGCCACTGGCTCGCCACGCGCATATTGCCGCACGAGCCGGCATTGCGGCGCTGGCTCCGCGGGTTGAGCGCGCTGGACGACAGCGACGTCGATGACCTGGTACAGGAAACCTATGCGGTGCTCGCCACCCGGGCATCGGTGGTCGATATCCAGGATCCGCGGGCCTATGCCTTCCAGGTCGCGCGCTCGCTGTTCCTGCAGGGCGTGCGCCGGGCCAAGATCGTCTCGATCAACGCGGTCGCCGATCTCACCGAGATAGAAGTGCCCGACGATTCCCCCTCCCCCTTCGATCACGCCGCCGGTCGCGAGGACCTGCGTCAGCTTGCCGCCGCGATCGAGGCGATGCCGCCCCAGACTCGGCGCGCCTTCCAGCTCCGCCGGATCGAGGGACTGTCACAACGCGAAGTCGCCGCCGCGACCCAGCTTTCCGAGAGCACGGTCGAAAAACATATCGGCCGCGGCATCCGGATATTGATGGCGCAATTTGGACGTGGCGGAAAACAGGTCCCCCGTGCATCTACATCCGGGGGAAGGATACCGGACGCGCCGGAACCGACCGAAACCAACCAGAAGAACGCCACGCCGGATGCACGACCGCGAGACAGCCGACACTATCGATGACGCGGCGTCCGAATGGGCGGCGCGGCTCGATCGCGGGCTGAGCGCAGCCGAGCAGCAGACCCTCGAGGCGTGGCTGGCCGGCGACACGCGCCGCGTGGGCGCGCTCGCCCGTGCCCGGGCGCTCTGGCATCACGCCGGCCAGGCCGTGGCACGGGAGCCGGCGCCGCCCGTCATGGCCGAGGAGCGCGCGCCTCTGCTCAGCCGACGGCGGCTGCTCGGCGGCGGCGCCACCGCGCTGGCCGCGGCGCTGGCCGGGGTCCTCGTCGTGCCGCACTTCCTCGGCGACACCGAGACGCTGGAGAGCGGCATCGGGGAAGTCCGCCGGATCACGCTGGAGGATGGGTCCGCGGTCACGCTCGGCCCCGGCACCACGCTTCGACACAGCTATGACGGCACCCGGCGCCTGGTCGAGCTGGTCGCGGGTGATGCCTTTTTCGAGATCGCCCATGATCCGCGCCGGCCTTTCATCGTCCTTGCCGGCTGGCTGACGCTGCGCACGCTGGAAAGCGCCTTCGGGGTGCGTGCGGTCCAGGGCATGCCATTGTCGGTCATCGTCTCGAACGGCCAGGTCGCGATTGGTGCGAAGGCCGGCGGCGCGGTGCGGACGCTCGACGCCAATATGCGCCTGGATGCCCCGGCCGCCGCCGACAGCGCGCGCGTCACCCGGCTGGAGCCGGATGCGCTCCAGCGCGCACTCGCCTGGCGCGAGGGCATGCTGGCGTTCGAAGGCGATACGCTCGCCAGCGTCGCCGCCCAGTTCGATCGCTACGGCACCGCCCGGATCGTCATCGCCGACCCAAGCCTTGCCCGCGAGCCGATCACCGGCACCTTCGCCGCCAATGATCCGCGCGGCTTCGCTCGCGCAATCGCCGCCAGCCTGGATGCCCGGGTGACGATCGACGGCAACGCCATCCGGCTGAGCAGGAAAGCGCCTGCGAAATAATTTCGCGGGGCCGGTGGGGGAAGATCGCCGCTCCGCCATCTACCGGATGACGCCGGCGCTCGCCGGCCCAACGGGGATTATCGATGCAGTCCAGGATGGTGTGTGGCACGGCGATTGCCGTGGTGATAGCGTGCGTCTCGCAGCCGGCCCAGGCGCAGGTGCGCCAGTTCAGCCTGCGCGAGCAGCCCGCGGTGAAGGGAATTCCGGAGTTCAGCCGCCAGGCCGGCATCCAGGTGGTGGCGCCCGCCGGCCGGCTCTCGGGCCGGACGACCAAGGCAGTGAACGGCCGCATGACGATCGAGGCCGCGCTCGACCAGCTGCTGCGCGGCACCGGCCTGCGGGTCGTCGCGCGCACCGGATCGACGATAAGCCTAGGCCCGATCCCCGAAGGCCCGCGCCCCCAGCCCGAGCCGGCCTCGGCCGAGGATGAACCGCAGGAGATCACCGTCACCGGATCGCGCATCGCCCAGCGCGCCCGCGATTCCGCCGCGCCGGTCGCGGTGGTCAGCGAAGAGGACATCCGCCTCTCGGGCACGATCAACATCGAGGACCTGTTCAACGATTCGACTCAGTTCGTGCCGTCGACCAATGGCGGCGCATACGGCAACGTCGTGCCCGGCGGCACCGCAGATGCCAATCTGCGCGGCTTCGGCGCGACGCGGAACCTGGTGCTGGTCAATGGCCGCCGCTTCACCATCTCTGGCCCCGAGCAGGTCACCGACCTCAACACGATCCCCACCGCGCTGGTGAAGCGCGCCGAGATCGTCACCGGCGGCTCCTCGGCTGTCTATGGATCGGATGCGATCACCGGTGTGATCAACTTCATCCTGCGCGACGATTTCAACGGGATCGAGCTGGGCAGCCAGCTCAACCTCGACAGCCCGACCGCCACGCCGACCTACAGCATCGACCTGACCGTCGGTAAGAACTTCGCCGGCGGCCGCGGCAACATCACCGTCTCTGGCAATTATCTCGATCGCGGCGCGGTGACCCGGCGGACGCGCGGCGACTTCGCCCCGCAATGGCTGGTCGATGGCTGCGTGACGCCGGGCAGCTATGACAAGCGCGGCGCCGGCACCCCGATCGCGGTGCCCTCGGGCACGACCTGCCGCGCGGCCGGCGGCGTGCCCGGCCTGATCGCCAGCGGCAGCGGCGACATCCCCAATGGCCGCTTCACCGGCGTGCCGCTGGTCGGCTCCTCGACCTCGAACGCCGCGCTCGATGCGGCACTAGTCGCCGCCGGCCTTGGCGGGCTAGGCTCGCGCGGCTTCACCTTCAACGATGCCGGCACCGCGGCGCGACCCGCGCTCGATCCGCAGGACAATTACAACCTCCAGCCCGACAATTACCTGATCGTCCCGCAGAAGCGCTGGATGGTGAACGCGTTCGGCCATTACGACTTCAGCGACGCGGCGACCGCCTATGGCGAGTTCCACTACAGCCGCAACCAGGTCGACCAGCAGCTCGCCCCGGCGAGCATCAGCGGCACCTTCCTGTTCAACACGAACAACCCCTATCTCACCCCCGCGATGCAGAATGTGCTGCGCCAGCTCGACCTGGCCGAGCGCACCTCGAGCGCGACCAACCGCCCCGGCGACGGGCTGGTGGCGATCACCGCCGCGCGGCGGCTGGTCGAGGTCGGCCAACGGGTCAATCACAGCCGGCGCGACGTGGTGCGCGGCGTGTTCGGCCTGCGTGGCGCGATCGGCAGCGTCTCGCCAGGCTTCCTGAGCGATCTCCGCTACGACGTCTATTACAGCTATGCCGAGACCCGGCAGCGCGACACCCAGGACGGCAATATCTCACGCACCCGCTTCCAGGCCGGCCTGCTCTCGCAGAACGGCGCCGCGCCGCTGCTCAACATCTTCGGCCAGAACCTCTCCCAGGCCGGGGTCGATGCGATCATCGGCGATGCGACCAACCGCAGCGTGGCGAAGCAGCAGGTCGCCTCGGCGACGCTGTCGGGCACGCTATTCACCCTGCCCGCCGGCCCGGCCGGTTTCTCGCTGGGTGCCGAGTGGCGCAAATCGTCGGCGCGCTACGATCCGGACAGCTTCCTCGCCTCGGGCGACGCGGTCGGCTTCCCGGCCAGCCTGCCGACCCGGGGCAGCATCACTGCGCGCGAGCTGTTCGGCGAAGTGAAGCTGCCTCTGCTCCACGATCTGCCACTGATCCAGAAGCTCACCGCCAATGGCGCCTTCCGCTACTCCAACTACGACCTGAAGGGCGTCGGCGGGGTCTGGACCTATCTCGGCGGCATCGAGTGGCGGGTGGACGACAATCTCGCACTGCGCGGCCAGTATCAGCGTGCGGTGCGTGCGCCCAATGTCGGCGAGCTGTTCGGCGGCCTGCGCCAGAGCAGCGAGGCGGCGATCGATCCCTGCTCGAGCCGCCAGCCGACCGCACAGCAGACCGCGGCGGTACGCGACCTGTGCATCGCCACCGGCGTGCCGGCCGGAATGGTGTTCACCGCGCCGGTCCAGCAGAACAACACGGTCACCGCCACCTATGGCGGCAATCCCAATGTCGGCGAGGAGCGCTCCAACACCTATACGCTGGGCGCCACCTTCACGCCGCGCGCGATCCCGCGGCTGGCGCTGACTATCGACTATTTCAACATCACGCTCGACGGGGCGATCGCGCCGCTCGGCGGCGGCCTGAACAACACGCTCAACCTCTGCTACAACATCGTCCAGGACGCCTCGAGCGCGTTCTGCCGCGCGATCAGCCGCAATCCGGCAACCGGCGAGATCGCCGGCCAATATACCGCGCGCATCCTCCAGGCGAACACCGGCTCGCTCAAGACCTCGGGGATCGACTTCGGCGCGCGCTACGCCTTCGATCTGGGCTTCGCGCTGCCGGGCCTGGGCGACGGGCGCAGCACGCTCGAGCTGGGTACCAACTGGACCTGGACGCGCGCCTTCACCTCGGTGCCGGTCGCGGCGCTACCGGCGGTCAGCAACCAGTGCGTCGGCGCGTTCGGCACCACCTGCGGCGAGCCGATCCCCGAGTTTCGCGGGGTGACCCGCATGACCTGGCGGAACGGCCCGCTCGACCTCAGCCTGCGCGGCCGCTTCATCGACGCCGTGACGATCGACACCTATCTGCTGCCCAAGCGCCGCGGCGCGGCCACGCCCGACATGGCGAACCTGGTCAATCCGCGGATCCGCCCGCAGCAATATTTCGACCTGTCCTTCGCCTATCGGCTGGACAATTTCCGGCTGTTCGGCGGGGTGAACAACCTGCTCGATCACAAGCCGCCGATCGTCAACAACCCGCGCGCCAACACCTATCCGACCACCTATGACGCGATGGGAATGGGCTTCTTCCTCGGCACCACGCTGAAGTTCTGATCGCAGATCGGCCGGGCGCTTCCCACGCCCGGCCATTTCCTACCATCCGGAAGCTGCCCGGCGATCCGCCGCCTTCCCTCACTGCGCGCGCTTGAACTCGGCCAGGTCGATGCCGAGCCGGGCGATCTTGTCGTACAGCGTCTTGCGCGGCACCCCCAGCTCGCCGAGCGCCCGCGATACCCGTCCGCCATGGCGCCTGAGCGCGTCGCGGATCAAATTCTCCTCGAACCTGGCGAGCCGGGTCGGCAGGTCCTGGCCGGCCACGCCCTGCATCTCGAGCGACGCCCGGCCCGATGCGACCTCGAAGGCGAAGTTGCGGAGCTCGCGGACATTGCCCGGCCAGGGATAGCCGGCGAGGTGCGCGTGCACCCCCGCATCGAGCCCGACCTCGCCGACCCCGAGCTGCTGCTTGGCTTCCTCGATGAACGCGGCGAACAGCAGGAACACGTCGCCGCCGCATTCGCGCAGCGCCGGCACCCGCAGCCGCATCGTCGCCAGCCGGTAATAGAGATCGGCGCGGAACCGGCCCTCGGCCACCGCCCTGCCGACATCTTCCTTGGCCGTGGCGATGACGCGCAGGTCGACTGCCTCGGGACGCTCCGCCCCGATCGGCTGGACCTCGCGTTCTTCGAGCACGCGCAGCAGCCGTGCCTGCATCGCCAGCGGCATCGAATCGATCTCGTCGAGCAGCAGCGTGCCCCCGCTAGACGAGGCGATGCGCCCCACGCGCGAGAGCCGCGTGTGCGGAACGCTGTCGGCGGCATGGCCGAACAGCTCGATCTCGGCGAGCCCCTCGGACAGCGCCGCGCAGTTGACCGCGACGAAGGGCTTGCCCCGGCGCCGGCTGCTCCGGTGCAGCATCCGCGCGACCAGTTCCTTGCCCGTGCCCGTCTCGCCTTCGAGCAGGATGTCGACATCGGTCTCGCCGAGCTGGCCGATCATCGCCCGCAACCGGACGATCGCCGGGCTCTCGCCGATCAGCGGACTGCCCTCCTGCGCCACCGCCGCGGCAGCCGCGCGCAGGCGGCGGTTCTCCATCACCAGCGCGCGCCGATCGAGCGCGCGGCGAACCGCCATGAGCAGCCGCTCCGCGGCAAAGGGCTTGGGGATGAAGTCGAACGCGCCGTCGTGCAGTGCGGAGACCGCCATCGGCACGTCGCCGTGCCCGGTGACGAGCAGCACGGGAATGTCGCTGTCGATCGCGCGGATCCGGCCGAGCAGCTCGAGCCCGTCCATCCCCGGCATGCGGATGTCGGATACGACCACGCCGGGAAAATCCGGACTCAGCCGGGCCAATGCCGGCGCGGCCCGCTCGAACGGCAACACGTTCAGTCCGGCCAGTTCGAGCGTCTGCACCGTGGCGTGACGGAGCTGCTCGTCATCCTCGACGAACATCACGGTGGCGTTGTCGGGCGCGAGCATCATGCGGCCCTCAGCGAAAGGCGGAAGGCCGCGCCGCCGCCAGGTGCCGCCACATGTGCGATGTCGCCGCCGAACTCGCGGGCGATGTCGCGGGCGATCGCGAGCCCGAGCCCCAGCCCGCCTTCCTTCGCCGAGGTGAACGGCGTGAACAGCGTATCGGCGATCTCCACCGGGACACCGGGCCCGTTGTCGATCACCGAGAGGCGCACCGTATCGCCGTCACGCGTGCCCTCCACGACGATCCGCCCTTCCCTCGCGCCCTGCACTGCGTCGAGCGCGTTCTGGAGCAGGTTGATCAGGATCTGCTCGAGCCGGATCCGGTCCCCCCGCACCGCCACCTGGCGCAGCCCCTTGGGTACCCTCAGCGTCACCACGCCACGCGCCCGCTCGCCGAGCAGCAGCAAGGCGCCGTCGAGCACCGACCCCAGTTCCGCGCGGCCCTCCCCCGGTGTCTTGCGCCGGGCAAAGGCGCGCAACTCCGACGTGATCGTCCCGATCCGCTCGGTCAGCGAGACGATCTGCTTCAGGTTCGCGCTCGCCTTGTCGGGTGCTGCGCGGTCGAGGAAGGTCGCGGCGTTCTCGGCAAAGGTGCGGATCGCCGCCACCGGCTGGTTGATCTCGTGCGCCACGCCGGCGGTGATCTGGCCGAGCGAGCCGAGCCGGCTGGCCTGGGCGAGTTCCTCGCGCGCGGCACGATAGCGGCGATCGGCCTCGATCCGCTCCTCGGATTCGACGATCAGCGCGGCATTGGCCTCGCGCAATTCCGCCGTGCGCCGTTCGACCTCGGCTTCCAGCCGCGCCTGGTGGTGGCGCTGCAGGCGGCGCTTCTCGGCCGAACGCAGCGCCAGGCCGAGCAGCATGCCGGCGGCGAGCAGGATGGCCAGCGCGATCAGCAATGCCTGGGTACGCGCGGCCGCGAGCGGCGGCTCCAGCGGCGCGAGATGGACGAGATGCGCCCCCACCAGTTGGGCGGGCTCGGCCGCCGCGCGATAGCGGTTCGCCTTGCCCCCGGCCTCGACGCGGGCATCGGCACCGCCGATCGTCAACGGTGCACGCTTGGGCGGCTTGGCGCCGAACTGGAGCGTGCGCCGCGCATCGGCCAAGGTCGCTGCGTCCAGAATCTGGGTTGCCTTGAACCGCCAGCCCGGCACCGACGTGACCAGGATCACGCCATGCGCATCGGTGACCACGGTGATCCCCGGCGCCCGCGCCCAGGCCGCCTCGACATCGTCGAACTCGACCTTGACCACCACCACGCCGAGCGCCTGGCCGTCGCGATCGACGCGCCGCGCCAGATACAGGCCGGGCCGCCCGCTGATCGTGCCGAGCGCGAACAGCTCCGAGCCGCCCCGCTCCATCGCGTCGCGGAAATAGGGCCGGAAGCCGTAGAGCTGGCCGACAAAGCTGGTCGGCTGCCGCCAGTTGCTCGCCGCCACGGTCTTCCCGCCACGGTCGATGACATAGATCGCGGCAGCATCGGTGCGCGCGGCGAGCAGCTCGAGCGTGGCGTTCAGCCGGCGCTCGGCGACGGGATCGCCACCGCGCAGCGCCGGCGCGATCTCCGGGTTCTCGCTCAGCACCAGCGGCAGCAGGCGGAACTTCTGCAGCTCGCTGTTGAGCAGGCCGACATGCGCGCGGGCGGTCTGCTGGGCCACCGCATCGGCCGATGCGCGCGCCTGGCCGGTCGCCCAGCGGCTCCCCGTCCAGGCGAGCAGCGCGATCATCGCGGCCACCAGACAGATGAGCAGCATGCGCCGGCGATTGAGAAGGGTGGAGATTCTCATTTGTGCGGTTTTTCGCACATATCGGGGAAATCCGCGCGGAAATTCACACGTTTTTCCGGCACCGCGCTGGAGCCAATCCAAGATGAATTGAAACAACTCAAATACTTATCCCGCAGAATCCGAGGCTCTGGAGAGCCCCAGCGAGAGGGATATGGTGCACGACCAAGGCCCCAGCACAAGAGGCCGCGCGCCAGCCAGGCGCGACAGAGGAGAGTATGATCATCCAGTCGATTCCCGACGGGCAGCCCATCGCTGCGCGCAAGCCCTTTTACAGGCACCTCTATTTCCAGGTGCTGGTGGCGATCGCGCTCGGCGTGACGATCGGCCATTTCTGGCCGGCGACGGGCGAGGCGTTCAAGCCGCTCGGCGAAGGCTTCATCAAGCTGGTGAAGATGGTGATCGCCCCGGTGATCTTCCTCACCGTGGTCAGCGGCATCGCCGGGATGCGCGAACTCGGCTCGGTGGGCCGCGTCGCCGCCAAGGCGTTCGGCTATTTCCTGTTCTTCTCCACCCTCGCGCTGATCCTCGGCCTGATCGTCGCCAACGTTGTCCAGCCGGGCGCGGGCATGAACATCGATCCGCGCACGCTCGATGCCGGCGCGGTCGCCGGTTATGCCCACCAGGCGCACGAGACCACGGTCACCGGCTTCCTGATGGGGATCATCCCCACCACCCTCGCCTCGGCGCTGACCGAAGGCTCGATCCTCCAGACCCTGTTCGTCGCGGTGCTGTTCGGCGTCTCGATGGTGCTGGTCGGCAAGCCCGCCGAGCCGGTGCTCGACCTGGTCGAGCGGCTCGCGCTGATCGTGTTCCGCATCGTCGGCATCCTGATGCGCGTGGCGCCGATCGGCGCGTTCGGCGCGATGGCCTTCACCATCGGCAAGTACGGCGCCTCCAGTCTGATCAACCTGGGCACGCTGGTCGCCACCTTCTACGCCACCTCGCTGTTCTTCGTGCTGGTGATCCTCGGCGTGGTCGCGCGGCTGCACGGCTTCTCGATCCTGCGCCTGCTCGCCTATCTCAAGGCGGAGCTGCTGCTGGTGCTCGGCACCTCCTCCTCGGAAGCCGCGCTGCCCAGCCTGATGGCCAAGCTGGAAGGTGCCGGCTGCGAGAAGGGCGTGGTCGGCCTGGTCGTGCCGACCGGCTATTCGTTCAACCTGGACGGCACCAACATCTACATGACGCTGGCAGCCCTGTTCATCGCCCAGGCATGCGGCGTGCATCTGAGCTGGGGCGAGCAGATCCTGCTCGTCCTGGTCTCGATGCTCAGCTCGAAGGGTGCGGCAGGCGTGACCGGAGCCGGCTTCATCACGCTGGCGGCGACGCTGTCGATCGTGCCGAGCGTGCCGGTGGCGGGCATGACTCTGATCCTCGGCGTTGACCGCTTCATGAGCGAGTGCCGCAGCCTCACCAATTTCGTCGGAAACGCAGTGGCGGCGATCGTCGTCGCACGCTGGGAGAACAAGCTCGATCGCGAAGCACTCGATGCGGCGCTCTCGGGTCGCAACTATTCAAAACCAGAAGACCTAGAACAAATGGAACAGGGAGAGAGGGCATGAACAGGAGCTACAGGCAGATCGCCTTGGCCGCAGGCAGCGCGCTGGGCGTGCTGATGATCGCGCAGGCGCACGCGCAGGAGGCACAAACCGCCCCGCAGGAAGCGCCGGCCGCACCGGAAGCCACCGAGAAAACCGACGAGATCGTCGTGGTCGGCACCCAGATCCGCGGCGCCAGCACCACCGCCGCCCTGCCCGTCTCGGTGATCGACGCCAACCAGATCGACGCGACCGGCGCGCTTTCGGGCGACGAGCTGTTCCGCTCGATCCCGCAGGCCGGCGACGTGACCTTCAACGAATCGAACAATCCGCAGACCAGCAATGCGGCACGCGGCGACGTCAACTCGATCAACCTGCGCAACCTCGGCGTCGGCAACACGCTGGTGCTGCTCAACGGCCGCCGTCTGGTCAACCACCCGACCAGCCAGGCCGGCGACGGCAATGTGCCGGTGCTCGGCTACAACGCCAATTCGCTGCCGGTCGCCGGCATCCAGCGGCTCGAGATCCTGCGCGACGGCGCCGCCGCCATCTATGGCTCGGACGCGGTGGCCGGCGTGGTCAACACCGTCACCAAGACCGATATCGACGGCGGCTCGCTCGACTTCCGCTATGGCGGGGCCGAGGGCACGCATCGCCGCGAGTTCCAGGTGACCGGTACCGTCGGCAGCAACTTCGCCGGCGGCCGCGGCAACATCTCGCTGTACATGGACTATACCCATCGCACCGCGCAGCTGGCCGAGGACCAGCCCTATACGGCGACGGACAATCTCCTGTCCTATTTCGCCAACGATCCCGCCTTCGGCAGCACGCTTACGCCCGATGGCCGCGCGACTCAGTCGCCCTGGGCGAACCTAACTGTGGTCGGCGGACCCGGCACGATCCGCCGCAGCCCGGGCAACCAGGCGCTGACGTCCTCGGCCGGCGCCTTCCACACCCAGTCCAGCGCCAATCCGGGCTGCCTTGTCGCGATCAACGCCGATACCTGCCTGGGCAGCGGTACCCGCGCCACTGCCTCGACGCTGCGCAGCGAGCGGTTCGACACGCGTCCCGGCACCACGGTGACGCCGAGCATCGACCGCTACAACAGCTTCGCCAGCGCGCATTACGACATCTCGGACAGCCTTACCGTCTATGGCGAGGCGGGCTTCTATTATGCCGAGACCACCCGCATCCAGCCGCCGACGATCAACCTCAACGCGATCGTCGTCCCCGCCTCCAATTACTGGAACCCGTTCGGCCGCGCGGTCTTCGCCAATGGCCAGGCGAACCCGAACCGCATCCCGGGCCTGACCAACGTGCCCGCCGCCGGCCTGGCGGTGCGCCTGTCGACCTATCGCTTCGTCGATGCGGGCATGCAGACGGTGAACGTCACCAACTGGCAGTCGCGCTTCCTGGGCGGTCTAAAGGGCCAGATCGGCAGCTTCGATTTCGACAGCGCGTTCCTCTACTCGGCAGCGCAGGCGACCGACGTCTCCAACGCCATCAACATGACCAAGCTGCAGCAGAATCTCGCGCTGTCGACGCCCGATGCGTACAATCCGTTCAGCGGCGGCTGCTCGGCGACGCCCAGCCTGGGCGACTGCTCACCGGCATCGGCCACCACGATCGACTCCTTCCAGTTCGACCTGAAGCGTCGTTCGAAGACCACCCTCGCGCTTGCCGACTTCAAGGTATCCAATAGCCGACTGCTCGCCCTGCCCGGCGGCAATCTCGGCGTCGCCTTCGGTGTCGAGGCACGCCGCGAGACCCAGCGCGACGATCGCGATCCCAACCTGAACGGCGAGATCGGCTTCGTCGACATGGTGACCGGCGAGACCAATCTCTCCAACGTCGCCGCCGTCAGCCCGACGCCGAGCAGCAAGGGTGCCCGCACGGTATTCTCGGCCTTTGCCGAACTCGCCGTGCCGGTGGTCTCGCCCGAGATGCGCGTGCCGCTGATCCATCGCCTCGATGTCCAGCTGGCCGGCCGCTACGAGCATTACAGCGACTTCGGATCGGTGGCGAAGCCCAAGGTCGCCGCGGCCTGGGACCTGGTCGACGGTTTCCGGCTTCGCGGTTCCTGGTCGCAGGGCTTCCGCGCGCCGAACCTCGAGCAGACCAATACCGTCGCCTATTCGCGCCTCGGCTCGAACAACGACTATTATCGCTGCGCGGTCGACCTGGTGAAGGGCACCATTCCGAACCAGGGCAGCTGCGGCCGGAGCAGCAGCTACTCGATCTTCGTCAGCGGCAATCCGAACCTGAAGCCCGAGACCAGCACCAACTGGTCGGTGGGCACGGTGATCCAGCCCAAGTTCATTCCCGAAAGCGCCGGGCGCCTGACCCTCACCGCCGATTTCTGGTCGATCCAGCAGACCGGCATCGTCGGCCAGTTCGGTCCGCAGAACGCGCTGGTGCTCGACTATCTGCTGCGCATGCAGGGCTCGAGCAATCCGAACGTGGTCCGCGCCGCAGCCAATGCCGACGACGTGACCTTCTTCAACGGCAGCGGCCTCGCCCCGGCCGGCGCGGTTACCCGGATCAACGACCAGTTCGTCAACCTGCTGCCCCAGACGGTGCAGGGCATCGACCTGGCGCTGCTCTACAATGTCCGCACCGGCCTTGGTAAGTTCGACTTCGCCCTGAACGGCGCGCGGCTGACCAAGTTCTCGCGCGACACGCCGCCGGCAGTGCAGGAACTGTTCGACGCGCGCGCGGCGGGCGACATCGACGTCGCCACCCCGCTCACCGATGCGAGCAACCTGATCCAGCAGCGCGGCAAGCCCAAGTGGCGCGTCACCGGATCGCTGACCTGGTCGAAGAGCGGCTGGCAGATCGGCGCGTTCAGCAACTATATCAGCTCGGTCTACGACACGAACTTCCTCGATGCGAACGGCAACCCGTACAAGCTCGACGGGCAGACCACCTACAATCTCTACGTCCAGTATCGGTTCAAGGGCGGCATCCTCGACGATACCCGCGTCCGCCTCGGCGCACGCAACATCTTCGACAAGCAGCCCCCGATCACGGCGGACGGCTATCTGGGCTCGCTCTACAGCCCCTATGGCCGCTATCTCTACATGACGATCGGCAAGAGGTTCTGATCCCGATGCGCCTGCTCCTCTCCCTCGTGGCCGCGATCTTCGTCGCGGCCACACCCGCCCTCGCCCAGGACCAGCTGGGCAAGCCCGAAGTCTATGCCGTGTGGCCGGGCAAGGCGCCCGGCTTCGGCAAGCCCTCCGGCCCCGAGAAGGTCGGCAACGAGGGCGGGCAGACGGGCTCCTGGTCGAACATCTCCGAGCCGCGCTACGAAGTGTACCGCCCCAAGCATCCCAATGGCGCGGCGGCGCTGCTGCTCGGCGGCGGCGGCTATTTCCGCATCCAGATCGGCAGTGCCAAGGACGTGGCGGAGAAGCTCGCCGCCGCCGGCATCACGCCGGTGATCCTCTATTACCGCCTGCCCGGTGACGGCTGGAACGCCGATGCGCCCTTCCAGGACGCGCAGCGCACGCTTCGCCTGCTCAAGGCCGGCGCCAAGCGCTGGAACCTTGATGCGAGCCGTATCGGGGTGGTCGGCATGTCCGCCGGCGGACACCTGGCCGGCATGATGGCCACCCAGGGCGGGCATGATTTCTATCCGGCGATCGACGATGCGGACAAGCTCAGCGCCGTCCCCGCCTTTGCCGGGATGATCTACCCGGTCGTCTCGATGCGCCCGCCGATCGACACGACGCAGACGCGCAAGAAGCTCTCGACCTTGCCCGATTATCGCGACTTCTACTCGGTCGAGGCGCAGGTGGGTCCGGAAACCCCGCCGGTGTTCCTCGCCCATGCCGCCGACGATCCGATCGCCAATGTCGAGCACACGCTGCGCATGTTCGCCGCAATGCGCGCCGCTGGTCGGCCCGTGGAGATGCACGTCTTCGAGAAGGGCGGGCACAGCTGGGGCGCGGGCAAGCCGGGCACCCTCGTGGCGCAATGGCCGGCGCTGTTCCTCAACTGGCTGAGGGCGCATGCGCTGATCCCAGCCGGCACGCCCGCGGGACAATAAAGCCGAACCCATGGGATACCGATGGCTGGAGGGGAATGACCGTACCGCTCCAGCCAGCACGATATGCCGCGCAAGGGGGTGGCCCGCCCCCTGCCGTCTATCTTTCCGGCGTGCTGCCCGACACGATCAGCCCGTCGGCTAGCCATTGGCCGAGCATCTCCCCGGCCCGCGCAATTCCCGCCTGTTCGCCCAGCGCTTCGACCAGTGCCTCGCATAGCCCGGCAAACGACATACCGGCACGCGCCGCAAGCAGCGCGTGGTGCTCGATCTGGTCGATCGCGCGGAAATTCGGGGTCTCCCCCTCTCGCCAAGCAAGGATCGCCCCGGCCTCCGGCAGATAGGCGACCGCGGGCGGCTCCCTGTCTTCCGCCAACGCCGACCAGATGGCAGGCGCATTGGTGGTCAGATCGGCAAGGTCCAGCGACGGCGTGAAGCCCAGCACCGCTCGATCCCAGTCGATCCCACCGAGATCCGCGACGGAAAGCGCCGTGGCATCGGGCGCGACAAAGGCTTCGCCCAGCGCCAGGTCGATCCAGGCGAGCTCGGCGACCTCCGGGTCGGCAGGATACAGCAGCGCCAGCGTCGCGGGGAAATCGCGCGGATAGGCATCGAGCGTCCAACTGCTCGGCTGCACGCACGCGACATGCGTGATCACGGCCTGATGGAATGCCTCACCGCCGATCCAGTCGCGCGTGCGAGCGAAACTCTCCTCGAGGCAGGCGGCAAGCTGCGCGCGGAAATTGTTCTGATGGATGCGCAGGCCCGGGGCGACATCGTCGCCGCCCAGCCGATCGACGGCGACCTCCTCCTCGCGGGTCAGCCAGGCGCGCATGTCGCGCTGCAGGTCGAGCAGGCTCATGCCGCCGCCCGCATGCCGTCGACCGCGATGCGCCGCGCGATGCCGAGCTCGGCCAGCAGCTCGTGCAGCGGTGGGATCGCGTCATCGCGCTCGATCATCGTCGCGACCGGCCCGAGCCGGGGCAGCACATGGGCATAGAGCTTCCAGACCGGGTCGGGCACCGGCTGGTCATGGGTGTCGATCAACAACTCACTGCCCTGGCTGTGCCCGGCGAGATGGATCTGCCGCACCCGCGCATGCGGGATCCCGTCGAGATAGGCGAGCGGATCGAAGCCGTGATTGCTCGCGCTGACGAACACATTGTTGATGTCGAGCAGCAGGCCGCAGCCGGTGCGGACGCAGAGCGCGTCCAGGAACGCCCATTCGGTCATGTCGGCGGGTGCGAAATCGATATAGGTCGAGGGGTTCTCGATCAGCATCTCGCGCCCCAGCGCATCCTGTGCACGCGCGATATTGTCCGCCACCACGTCGAGCGCTTCGTTCGTATAGGGCAGCGGCAGCAGGTCATGCGAATTGAAGCCGTCGATCCGCGACCAGCTGAGATGATCGGAGACGAACAGCGGCTCCACTTCGTCCACCAGCGCGCGCAGCCGGGCGAGATAGGCGCCGTCCAGCCCGTCGGCCGAGCCGAGCGACATCGAGACGCCGTGCAGCGCCACCGGATAGCAGTTGCGCACCTCACGCAGGATGCGACGCGGACGCCCGCCCTCGACCATGAAGTTCTCGGAGATCACCTCGACGAAATCGACTGCGACCCGGGCCTCCAGGAATTCGGCATAATGCGGCTTGCGCAGGCCGAGGCCGAAGCCGGCGAAGGGAGCGATCATCAGCGCTGTCCTGAATGAGAGTGACCGGTCCGGCGCCTGGGGAGCCCCGGACCGGCCGGAGGGATCATTTCGGCGCGGTCAGGCTGCCGCCGGCGGCCTTGCAGGCCTTGGCGGTGACTTCCTTGAAGCCCTGCCCCTTGCAGTCGTTCTGGCCCTTGCAGTCGTTCTTCGCGGTCTTGCAGTCCGAGGTGCCCTTGCAGGTGTTGATGCCATAGCAATGGACGACCTTGGCAGCGCCGGCGCCCGACTTGGCGATCGCGGCGGTCGGTGCGGCGGCGGTGATGGCGATGACGGCGGCGGACGCGGCGAGGCTGACGCCGGTGCGGACGATGGTCATGGGGATACTCCAAAATAGGGTTCAGCCGGATTGGCATTCCCTATTCGGCGCGCCCCGCCACGCGGTTACACGCACTTGCGAAATTACCAGCGCAGCAGCCGCGGTCCGAGCAGCGCACCGAGCGAGGCGGCGAGCAGGATGCCCAGCGAATACCAGGTCAGCACGAAGATCGCAGAGACTTCGGGGCAGTGCATGCAATAGACCGTCGCGGCGAAGGCGCCCGCCGCGAGCCCAGCGGCGGCTCCTGCAGCGCGCAGCCGCGTCGGTGCCAGCCGGCGGAACGACCAGAGCAATCCGACAAAGATCGGCATCGCCAGCGCCAGCACCAGCCAGGGGCAGATCATCCAGCTATGCCCCAGCCACATCGCCAGCCATTCGCCGGGGGGCGTGCGTGCAAGCTCGGCGACGCCGAGGATGGCGAGCAGGCTCACCGGCACCACCAGCAGCCAGGCCCAGCGCAGCCGGGCGCTGTCCGGCCGGGCGAGCTGCACCACCATCACCACCGCCGCGACCGCCAGCGAGAAGGTATAGCTCCATTTGATCCAGAAGGCGGTGCCGCGCATGGCGAGGCCGAGATCCGGCCGGATGCCGAGGACAAGCGCCACGAGCGCCACCGAGACGAGGCCTCCCAGGGCCATCCCGATACCGAGCCGCCAGCCGACCGCGCGCCGCGACACCGGGGGCACGTCTTGCGAAAGCCGGGAGATGAGGTCGTCGGTGTTCATCGCGCCCCTCCCTGGATGCGCGCCATCAGCGCCTTGAGGCCGCGATGCACCGAGACCTTCACATCGGATTCGCCGATGCCCCCGGCCTCCGCCGCTTCGGCGACGCTCAGCCCGTCGAGCCGGGTCGCGCGGATCATGCTGGCCTGTTTGGCCGGCAGCGCCCCTAGCAATTCCTCGACATCGATCCGCGCGAGCGTCGCCGGTTCGAAATCCTCGGCGAGCAGCACATCTTCCAGACCCTCGATGGGATGAAGGCGGCGGACGCGGCGGAAATGATCCACCATCTTGTAGCGGGCGATCGCGAACAGCCACGCCGTGAAAGCGCGCTCGCGGTCATACGTGGCGCGACGGCTATGCACCGCGATCAGCGTTTCCTGCACAAGATCCTCGATATCGTCGTCACCGCCATTGGCACGGCGGCGGTAGAAGCCACGCAGCACGGGTACGAGCATGCGCAGCAATACCGCATGCGCCGCTGCGTCGCCGCCCAGCCCATCGAGCATCAATCCGCGCAACACGTCCTCGTCCGCTCGCATTCCTCCTCCTTGTGGGGGAGTTCGGCGTAGCCGGGCGAAAGGTTACACGGCACCGCCAGATATTTTCGCGGCAGCCTTGTAACGCACCGCGCACGCCCAGCGAACTGGCAGGGTGATCGGCTTCTCCCGCCTCCTCGTCGATCACCGCGCGGCCCGGCTTCCCCCGGCACGGGCCGCGCGCCGGAGGCATGGTTCATGAAGGACAGACATCATGCGTTCGACCAACGCTACCCTCGCCGCAACCCTTGCCATCGCCGTCGCTGGCGCCGTGATCGCCCCCGCCGCCTCGGCCCAGACCAAGCCCGCCATGGAGAAATGCTACGGCGTCTCGCTGGCCGGCAAGAATGACTGCAAGGCCGGCGCCGGCACCAGCTGCGCCGGCACCTCCAAGGTGAACTACCAGGGCAATGCCTGGAAGCTCGTCAAGGCCGGCACCTGCACCACGATCCAGACGCCCAAGGGCAATGGCTCGCTGACTCCCAAGGCCTGATGCCGCGCACGGCCGAGGCGCGCACCCGCGTGCCCGGCCACCGCTTTCGGAGACCCTCCCCATGACTTCGCCGACCGCGCTCTACCCGCGCCTCACCCGCTGCATGTCCTCGCTGGTGCCGGACGCGCTGCTACTGCTCCTCGCCCGACTGGGCATTGCCGGTGTGTTCTTCATGTCGGCCCGCACCAAGGTGGACGGCATCCTGCACATCACCGACGGCACCTACGAACTGTTCCGCACCGAATATGCGCTGCCCCTGGTCCCGCCGGAGATCGCGGCCGTGGCGGCGACCTGGTCGGAACATGTTTTCTCGATCTTGCTCGTGCTGGGCCTGGCAACGCGTTTCTCGGCGCTCGCACTGTTCATGATGACGCTGGTGATAGAGGTCTTCGTCTATCCCGACGCATGGCCGACGCATCTGAGCTGGACGGCGATCCTGCTTCCCCTGATCGCCCGCGGCGGCGGGGCGTGGTCGCTCGATGCACTCCTTGTCTCGCGGGGACGTGGCTCTCACTAGGCCCGACACCAGGTCACCCGGAACGCTGCCGGCCCCCGCTGTCCGTCGCGCCAATCATGCGGATCATGCCGCAAGCAATGCGGCGATCTGCGTCTCGGCTATCGCACGCGCCTCTTCCGCGTCCAGCACGCCCGGGGAAAGGCAGAGTTCGAGCCACAGGCCATCGACCAATGCGGCGATCGCGATTGTCGCCCGGCGCCGCGCAGTCGGCCTAAGCCCGCACCCAGCCAGCAAGGCCTCCAGTTCGTCGCGATAGCGCGCATATTGCGCGTCGTGGAGCTCGGCGATCTCGCCTCGCGCGATCACCAGGCCCCAGAACGCCGTCCAGGTGGCCAGCAGTCCGCGGTCGGCAATTTCGGGGGCAAAGCTCGCGGTCACATAGGCCATGAGCCGCGCTCGCGGATCGTTCCCGGCACGCCGCACCGCCATGTCGAGTGCCGCCGACACCTGTTCCCCGACATGGGCATAGGTCGCTGCGATCAGCGCATCGACGCCGCCGAAATGATGCGTGACCAGCCCAGGCGATATCCCCGCCTCCAGCGCGATCGCGCGCACCGATGCACCGCTGGCCCCGTCGCGCGCCAGCACGCGTGCGGTCGCCTCCATCAACGACAGGCGCCGCGCATCGGGATCGGCGCGGGTGAAGCCGGGCTTGCTCATCGCGCCAGCCTATTATACGATCGTACAACAAGCAACGCCTGGAGCCGGCCATGGCAACCACCGCCCCTTTGCCCGAACCGGGCAGCGACCCTGATGCCGACTGGTCGCTGCCGGGCTGGATCTATGCCGATCCCGAGTTCCTCGAGCTCGAGACCGCGCATATCCTGCGCCCGTCCTGGCAGATCCTGTGCCATGAGAGCGACTTGGCCGAGCCGGGCGACTGGCGCACCCTCTCCTATCTGGGCGAGAATGTCGTCGCGGTGCGGGGACGCGACGGGGTGCTGCGGGCCTTCCACAATGTCTGCCGCCACCGCGCGATGCGGATCGTCGAGGGCGACAGCGGCTGCGCGCGCAAGCTGGTCTGCCCCTATCATGCCTGGGCCTATGAGCTCGACGGGCGCCTGTCGGGCGTGCCGATGCGCCACGACTATCCGGCGCTCGACATGGAAACGAGCGGGCTCGTGCCGGTCGACCTGTCGATCTGGCGGGGCTTCGTCTTCGTCCGGCTCGAGGATGACGGCGGGCCGTCGGTCGCCGAGATGATGGCGCCCTATGAGGCGGAGATCGCACCCTATCGTTTCGAGGAGATGCGCCGGATCGGCGACGTCCGCACGCGCGAACGCGCGGTCAACTGGAAGAATGTCGGCGACAATTATTCGGACAATCTCCACATCCCCGTCGCCCATGACGGGCTGACCCGGCTGTTCGGCAAATCCTATGCGATCGAGGCGTCGGGCTGGGTCGACAAGATGTCCGGTCAGCTCGTGGACCGCGTCTCGGCCAATCCGTGGGAGGCATTCTACCAGCGCCATCTGCCCCGCGTCGACCACCTGCCCGAGGCCAATCAGCGGCTGTGGCTCTACTACAAGCTGTGGCCGAACATGGCGTTCGACATCTATGCCGACCAGATCGACTTCATGCAGTGGCTGCCGGTCTCGCCAACGGCCTGCGTGCTGCGCGAGATGACGTTCGCGCTACCCGACGACCGCCGGGAGATGAAGCTGGTCCGCTACGCCAACTGGCGGATCAACCGCGTGGTCAACGCCGAGGACACCTGGCTGATCGAGCGCGTCCAGCAGGGCATGGCGTCGCGCAGCTATACCGCCGGGCCGATCGGGGCGAGCGAAGTGTGCCTGCGCAGCTTCGCCGCCAAGGTCCGCTCGATCATCCCCGAGGCCCGGCTGCACCGCGCGCCGGCACCGGGCTGGTCGCGCCGGCCGCGCAATATCTGATACTCGGGGAGGAAGCATGAAGCGATACGACGCGATCGTCATCGGCGGCGGGCACAACGGACTGGTCTGCGCCTTCTATCTCGCCCGGGCCGGGCTCAAGGTCCGCGTGCTCGAGCGGCGGCACGTGGTCGGCGGCGCGGCGGTGACCGAGGAATTCCATCCCGGCTTCCGCAACTCGACCGCCAGCTACACGGTCAGCCTGCTGCGGCCGAAGGTGATCGCCGACATGAAGCTGCACGAGCGCGGCTTCCGGATCATCGAGCGGACGATCAGCAACTTCTTCCCGTTCGAGGACACCTATCTCAAGCTCGGCGGCGGCACCGCGCGGACCCAGGCCGAGTTCGCCCGCTTCTCGCAGAAGGACGCGGACGCCTATCCGGCCTATGACGCCGCGCTCGAGAAGGTCGCCCAGGTGCTGCGCGATCTCGCGCTCAAAACGCCCCCCAATGCCGGCGGCGGGCTGCGCGCGCTGCTGAGCGGCGCGGCCCAGGGCTGGCCGCTGTCGAAGATGGGGATCGAGGCGCAGCGCGACCTGCTGGACGTGTTCACCAAGTCGGCGCGCGACTTCCTCGACGGCTGGTACGAGGACGATCACGTCAAGACCGCCTTCGCCTTCGATGCGGTCGTCGGCAATTATGCCGGCGTGTCGACGCCCGGCTCGGCCTATGTCCTGCTCCACCATGTCTTCGGCGAAGTGAACGGCAAGCTCGGCGCCTGGGGCCATTCGGTGGGCGGCATGGGCGCGATCACCCAGGCCATGGCACGCGCCTGCGAGGATGCCGGCGTGGAGATCAGCCTCGAGGCGCCCGTCGCCCGGGTGCTCGTCGATGGCGGCAAGGCAGCCGGCGTGCGGCTGGAGAGCGGGGAAGAGATCGCCGCGGGGATCGTCGCCGCCAATGTCGGGCCGGCGATGCTCTATCGCCAGATGCTCGACACCGGCGACCTGCCCGCCGACTTCAACAAGCGGATGCGGAGCTTCAAGACCGGCTCGGGCACTTTCCGGATGAACGTCGCACTCAGCGAGCTGCCGGACTTCAGCGTGCTGCGCGGCAAGGAAAAGGCCGAGCACCACACCGCCGGGATCATCATCGCGCCGGGCATGGATTATATGGACCAGGCGTTCGACGACGCGAAGGCGCAGGGCTGGTCGAAGAAGCCGATCGTCGAGATGAAGCTGCCGACCACGGTCGATGACAGCCTGGCGCCCGAGGGGATGCACATCGCCAGCCTGTTCTGCCAGCAATTCGCGCCGCAGCTGCCGGACGGGCGCAGCTGGGACGATGCGCGCGAGCAAGTCGCCGACCTGATCATCGACACGGTCAACGACCATGCCCCCAATTTCAAGGCGAGCGTGATCGCCCGGCAGATCCATTCGCCACTCGATCTCGAACGCAAGTTCGGGCTGATCGGCGGCGACATCTTCCACGGCACCATGGGGCTCGACCAGCTCTGGGCGGCACGGCCGGTGCTCGGGCATGGCGACTATCGCGCGCCGATTGCAGGGCTCTACATGTGCGGATCGGGGACGCATCCGGGCGGCGGGGTGACCGGCGCGCCCGGGCACAATGCCGCGCACGAGATCCTCCGCGATCGCTCGCTGGTGCGGCGGCTATTGCCGATCTGACCGGCTTCGCCGCACCCACAGGAATACCGGGATGCCCAGCGCGAGCAGCCCAAGCCCCCATGCATTGGCGTGCAGGCCGAGCCCGTAGATCATCCACAGCACGAAGCCGGCGGAGGCGATCGCGGCCAGCTGCGCGGGACGGTCGCCGGCGAGCAGCTTGAGCGCGGCCAGCGCGCTGACGAAATAGGCGAGCATGCCCGCGGCAAGGCTGATCGTCGCGATCTCGGCGAACAGCGCACCGGTCGACCCGGTATAGTTCAGCGCCATCACGATCGTCACCAGCACGCCGGAGACGAGATGCGCGCGGGCCGGCGTACCGTGGCGGCTCTCCTTGGCGAACCAGGCCGGGAACACCCCGCCGCGCGCCATGGCCCATGGCATCTCGCCCTGCAGCAGGACGAAGCCGTTGAGCGTACCCAGCGCGCTGATCGCGGCGAAGACGGCGACGACCTGCAATGCGCCGCTGCCCCATGCCCGGCCAAGGAATTCGGCGAGCGGCGCAGGCGAGGCCGCAGTCACGTCCGCAGGCATCATCAGGCCGATCGACCCTGCGACCAGGACGTAGACCAACCCTGTCAGGGCAGTGCCGAGCAATGTCGCGAGGGGGACGATCCGTGCCGCGTTCCTGACCTTGTCGGCGGGCACGGTCGCGGATTCGACGCCGAGGAATCCCCAGAAGGTGAGCGCCACGGCACCGGCAATGGCATTGGCGCTGATCGACACCGCCGGATTTGCGGCGATGGCGGTACCGCCTTCGCGGACCAGCAGCCAGAAGGCCAGCAGGATCACCGCGACGAGCGGCGCCAGCTTCAGCACCGCGGTCACCAGCTGGATTCGTCCAGCCAGCGCAACGCCGCGGATGTTCACGGCGACCGCGGTCCAGAACAGCAACAGCGCGGTGACGAATGCCGGCGCGCCGCTACCGAGCTGGGGCAACGGCACGCTGAGCGCGCTCACCACGGCGATCGCCAGCGCGCCGTTGCCCGCCCAGACCAGGATCCAGTAGCTCCATGCCACCGCGAACCCGACGGCCGGGCCGAACGCGGCATCGGCAAAGGCATAAGGCCCGCCGGCGCACGGAATCCGCGCCGCGAGCCGGGCGAACACGAAGGCCAGCGCCATTGCGCCCAGGATGGTCACGCCCCAGCCGATCAGCGCATTGGCGCCGAGCGGGGCAAGCGTTGCGGGCAGCAGATAGATGCCCGACCCGATCATGTTGCCCACCACCAGCGCCAGCGTCGGCCAGAAGCCGAGGGCACGTCGCGGCGAGGAAGCGGGGTCGCTCACACTGCTTTGTCACCTCGACGGCGCCGCGCGTCCAGCACGAAATCGAGCGCTTGATCGTCGCGCGACCGCGTGGTCATCTTGCGGCGATGCTCACGACGCGCTTTCCCCCCGATCTGCTGGACGCCGCGCTCGCGCTGCACGACAATCGCCTTCCGGAAGCCGAGCGCGGGCTCAAGGCCTATCTCAAGCGCGATCCCTTCGATGCCCGCGCGATCCGCATGCTCGCCGAACTCGCGGGCCGGATCGGTCGCCTGAAGGACGCCGAGAACCTGTTGCGCCGCGCGGTCGAGATCGCCCCGGCGTTCACTGCGGCGCGCGCCAATCTGGCGCTGGTGCTCTATCGCCAGAACCGCGCGAGCGAAGCGCTCGACGAACTCGACCTGCTGATCGCCGCCGAGCCCGATCATCCCGGCCATGCCAATCTCAAGGCCGCCACGCTTGGCCGGCTCGGCGCGTTCGAGGAGGCGATCCTGCTCTACGAACGCGTGCTCGAGGGCGCACCCGACCAGCCCAAATTGTGGATGAGCTATGGCCATATGCTCAAGACGGTGGGCCGGCAGGCGGACGGCGTCGCCGCCTATCGCCGCGCGATCGCCCTGCGTCCCGAGCTGGGGGAAGCGTGGTGGAGCCTCGCCAACCTGAAGACCGTGCGGTTCGACGATGCCGACATCGCGGCGATGGAAGCCGCGCTGGCCGACGGCGCCGTCGGCGACGAGGACCGCTTCCACCTCGATTTTGCGCTGGGCAAGGCATATGAGGACCGGCGCGAGGCCGATCGCGCCTTCGCCCATTATGCCGCCGGCAACCGGCTGCGCCGCACCCAGCTCGTCTATGACGCCGACGAGACCGAGCGTTTCGTCGATGACTGCATCGCGCTCGCCGATGGCGGCTTCTTCGCCGATCGTGCCGGCTGGGGCTGCGATGCGCGCGATCCGATCTTCATCCTCGGCATGCCGCGCGCGGGCTCGACCCTGGTCGAGCAGATCCTTGCCAGCCACAGCGCGATCGAGGGGACCAGCGAGCTGCCCGACCTGCCGGCGCTCGCGCGGCGCATTCCCGATTATCCGCATGGCCTGGCCGAATTGACGCAGGAACGGGCGCGCGAACTGGGCGAGGAATATCTCCGCAGGACCGCGGTCCAGCGCCGGACCGACCGCCCCTTCTTCATCGACAAGCTGCCGAACAACTGGGCGCATGTCCTGCTGATCCGGCTGATCCTGCCCAATGCCACGATCATCGACGCGCGCCGCGAGCCGCGTGCCTGCTGCTTCTCCAACTTCAAGCAGCATTTCGCGCGCGGCCAGGCGTTCAGCTACGCGCTCGACGACATGGGCCGCTATTATCGCGACTATGTGCGGATGATCGCCCATCTCGATCGCGTCCAGCCGGGCCGCGCCTACCGCGTGATCCACGAAGCGCTGGTGGCGGATACCGAGGCCGAAGTGGGCCGCTTGCTCGAAGCGTGTGGCGTCGCGTTCGAGCCCGCCTGCCTTGCCTTTCACGAAACCGAGCGCGCCGTGCGCACGGCGAGTTCCGAGCAGGTGCGACAGCCGATCTTCACCGGCGGAGACAGTGCATGGCGCCCCTTCGCGTCGCATCTGGCACCCCTCGTCGCCGCGCTCGGCGATGTCGTCGATCCCTATCCACAGGCGCCCGGCAACCTGTAACGTTGCAGAAACATCACGGTCCGTGAAGATTATACCATTGTATCCGGTGCGACGATTGACGGTTGCTGCGTCGCAGCACAGTCTCTCATGACATTGAGATTACACTGGGGGCTGCGATGATTCTATCCGTGCGCCGTGCCGTGATTTCCGGGTTGCTCGCTTCGACTGCCCTATCCCTCCCAGCCATGGCGCAAGCGCAGGACACGCCAAAGACATCCGCCGAACTTCCTCCCGATCAGGACGAAATCGTCGTCACCGCCCAGAAGCGCGACGAGAGCATTCAGTCGGTTCCGATCAGCATGTTGGCGATCGGTACACGCAAGCTCGACCAGCTCAACATCTCGAACTTCAACGAATATACCCAGCTGCTGCCCTCGGTGGCCTTCCAGACTTCGCAGCCGGGCCTCACCACTGTCTATATGCGCGGCGTAGCCTCTGGCGGCGACGGCAACCATTCGGGCTCGCTGCCTTCGGTCGGCAGCTATCTCGACGAGCAGCCGGTGACGACCATCGGCGGCACGCTCGACATCCACATCTATGACATCGCCCGTATCGAGAGCCTCGCCGGGCCGCAGGGCACGCTCTATGGCGCGTCAAGCCAGGCGGGCACGATCCGCATCATCACCAACAAGCCTGACACCTCGGGGTTCGAAGGCCGCGTCGATGTCGAGGCCAATACGGTCGCGCATGGCGGCCAGGGCGGCAAGATCGAGGGCATGATCAACGCGCCGCTGTCGGGCTCGGCGGCGCTGCGGGTGGTCGGCTTCTATCAGCGCGACGCGGGCTATATCGACAATGTCCCCGGCACGCGCAGCTTCCTGCCCACCCCTGGCGGCATCACCGTCAAGAACGACGCGTTCGTCGAGGATGATTACAACGACACCGAGACCTGGGGCGGCCGCGCCGCGCTCAAGGTCGATCTCGACGATGTCTGGACGGTCACGCCGACCGTACTCTACCAGGAGATGCGCGGGCACGGCACCTATGCCTTCGATCCGCGGGTCGGCGACCTCAAGGTCCAGCATTTCTATCCCGAGAACCGTCGCGACCGTTTCATCCAGGGCGCGCTGACGATCGAGGGCAAGATCGGCAACTGGGACCTGACCTATGCCGGCGCCTATCTCGACCGGAAGGCCTATTCCGCGACCGACTATACCGATTATTCCGAGGCCTATGACAATCTCTACGCCTCGGTCGGCGGGCTCGCCGGCTATTTCTATTATCAGGACAATGCGGGCAACACGATCGACCCGCGCCAATGGGTGATCGGCACCGATCACTTCAAGAAGACCAGCCAGGAACTGCGCGTCGCCTCGCCCTCGTCGGATCGCTTCCGGATCGTCGCGGGCATGTTCTACCAGCGCCAGTCGAACCTGATCCACCAGGACTACAAGATTCCCGGCCTCGGCACGGCGGTGTCGGTCAACGGCTCGCCGGGGACGCTCTGGCTGACCCAACAGCACCGCGTCGACAAGGATTACGCGATGTTCGGCGAGGCGAGCTTCGACATCTCGCCCAAGCTGACCTTCACCGCGGGCGCGCGTGTCTACATCTATGACAACTCGCTGATCGGCTTTTTCGGCTTCGGCCGGAACCCGGGCGTCGATCCTGCCGACGGGCGCCCCTACAGCGCTTCGCCGTTCAACGCCGCCGGGAGTTCCCGCACCGGCGTCGCGAGCTGCTTCATGGCCGATGGCAGGACGCTGCGTGACGCCTATATCGATGGCAGCCCCACCAACACCTTGCTGCCGGCGGCGGTGGCGGGTGGGCCGTGCACCAATCTCGCAACCTATGCGAGCGGCAAGCTGATACCCAAGAAGACGATCGATCAGGGCGTGACCTATCGCTTCAATCTGACCTGGAAGCCGACCGACGGCCTGTTGTTCTACGCCGTCGCGTCCAGCGGCTTCCGGCCGGGCGGGATCAACCGGCGCGGCGACGTCGCGCCCTATTCCACCGACACGCTCTACAATTACGAGCTTGGCTGGAAGACGACGCTGGCCGATGGCAAGCTGCGCTTCAACGGCGCGCTTTATCAGCAGAACTGGAAATCCTTCCAGTTCTCGTTCCTCGGGCCGAACAGCTTCACGATCATCCAGAACGGGCCCGATGCGCGCATCCGGGGCGCCGAAATGGACGCCAACCTCACGCTGGGCGGGCTCAATCTCACCGTCGCCGGATCGTACACCGATGCCAAGACGCGCGAGGATCTGTGCGCGACGCAAATCTGCATCGGGGACGGCAGCGACGTGCTCGCCCCCAGCGGCACGCGCCTGCCGATCACCCCGCGCTTCAAGATCAGCAGCACCGCGCGCTACTCGGTCCCGCTGGGCGCCGGGCGCGGTTATGTGCAGGGACTGGTCGCCCACCAGAGCTCGGCGTCTTCGGATATCCGCGTGGCCAAGGCCGCCGCGCTTGGGCGGATCGAAAGCTACACAACCGGCAATCTGGCGTTCGGCTTCGAATTGGCCCGCTACAATTTCGAATTGTTCGCCCAGAACATCTGGGACGAGCGCGGCCAGATCTCCCGCTTCCAGCAATGCGGCGCCTGCGATCAGCGCCCCTATATCGTGCCGATCACGCCGCGAACCATCGGCATAAGGGCGGGCGCGCGGTTCTAGAAGGTGCGGGACGGACCTGGTCCGCGAGGATCATAGAAGCCTCCAGACTAACGGTTGGCAAGTCGATCGCAGCGACCTTGCGCCTATTGGCGCGAACACCTGACAGATCGCCTACGGCGAAGGCAACATCCTGTAACAAGGGATAAAATCATTACTGTATGATCAATCGGATGCAGTCAGCTTGCGGGATCGGCCGACAACGATGACATAAGCGTTTCCAGCCGAACGACGCCCAGGATTCCCTGACGTAATACAACAACCAATTTATTTTCTTTATTGCCAGAACAAAACCAGCATGGCACCTTCTTATAACCAAATCCGGGAAGGCTAATCGGGAGTCGATAACGGCGAACAGCCGAACCCACCTCCTCCAGGAGTGTGGCGCCCCGACGCACCATATCCCAGGATTGATGGTCAACGATTGGGGGATCTTGATGATGTTGAAGGGCATTTGGGCCACGAGTTGCTGCGTGGCCGCACTGTCGGCCGTTCCGGCCGCAGCACAGACCAGCGATAACCGGCAGGAACAGGCTGCATCGATCGGCGATCCTGTCGCGTCCGCCAAGCTGGCGGAGGAATCGACGCAGGACAGCGCCGATGGCAACCTCGTCGTAACAGGCACGCGCATCGTTCGCCTGAACAACCGTTCGGCTGCACCAATCGTCACCACCACCGCGGCGGAGATCGCCGCGCAGGGGGCGACGACAATCGAGGAGGTGGTCAACCGCCTGCCCCAGGTGCAGGTCAATTCAGAACAGAATTTCAGTGACTCCGAGGGCCGCCAGCGCATCAAGCTGCGCAGCCTGGGTTACGAGCGTACGCTGATGCTCATCGACGGGCTGCGCATCGGCCTGCCCAACACGGTCGATGTCGGCATCATCCCGAACGCTCTGGTCGATCGGATCGACGTGCTGACCGGCGGCGCTTCCTCGGTCTATGGTTCGGACGCGGTCGCCGGCGTCGTCAATTTCATCCTGAAGAAGAACTTCAGCGGCATCCGCATCGACGGCAATTACAGCTTCTTCAACCACAACAACCGCTCCAGTGCGGTGACCGATGCCGCGAAGCGGGCTGGCTTCAATTCAGCCAGCGGCATGTCCAACGATGGTGGCCGCGCGGATATCAGCCTGGCAGCAGGCACCAATCTGTTCAATGATCGCGTCAACATCTCGGGGTTCGTCGACTACCGCCAGTCGAGCCTGGTTCGCCTGCGCGACCGCGCGAACGCGGTCTGCGAAGTGGTGACGTCGAGCAACACCTCGCCGCTCTCCTGCTCGCGCGCGAGCTACACCCCGGCCGGCACGATCATCCCGCTCTCCGGCGCCAGTTCCGGGACGGTGCTCGTCAACAATCCGAACGGCAATGGCACCTTCATTCCGATCAACAGCGGACCGGCGGGCGCCTCGGCCAACCCCTATGACGATTGGTCGTTCCAGCGGCCGTTCAACCGCGTCAACGCCGGCGGCTTCCTGACCGCCCAAATCAACGACCATATCGAGCTGTACAGCAACGTGCTGTGGTATCGGGACAAGTCGTACAACACGCAGCTGAACCGCACCTATTCGTACAGCGTCTATGGCAGCACGCCCTACCAGGTGAACTGCGACAACCCGTTCCTCTCGGCGTCGCAGGCGCAGACTCTGTGCGGTGCGAACGCGGGCGTGGCAGGTCAATATGCGCCGCTCGACGTGCGCTATCGCTTCGATTCGATGCCGCTGGTCCGTCAGGAGTTCACCAACACGGGCTATCGCGTCGTCGCGGGCCTGCGTGGCCGGGTGCTGGACGATGTCTGGTCCTATGACGTGGCGGGCATGCTCTCGCGCGCGCAGCTCGACACCATCGACGTGCCGTTCGCGAAGTTCGACAACGTCAACCGCTCGCTCGACGTAGTGAACGTCAACGGCCGACCGACCTGCCGCTCGGTGGTCAATGGCACCGACAAGAACTGCGTGCCGTTCAACGCCTTCTCGCCGTTCAACAAGGATGCGGCGCTCAACAACTATATCTATGGCGGCGCTACCGGCGGCGTCAGCACGCGCATTCCGCGCCTGCTGCAGTTCGTCGGCACCGTCAGCGGCGATCTCGGCAAGTACGGCATCGTCTCGCCGCTCGCCGAACAGGGCATCGCGATCGCGCTGGGCGGCGAATATCGCGAGGAGATGGAACGCACCATCGTCAACGAGATCTACCAGGAGAACAACGGGGGCACGAACCAGCGCGTTACCCAGAGCATTCTGGAGGCCAATGCGGAAATCCAGGTGCCGCTGGTCGAGAACCAGTCCTGGACCAAGTTGCTCCAGCTGAACGGCGGCTACCGCCTGTCCAAGTATAACCGCCTGGACAACAAGTTCGGCACCTGGAAGATCGAGGGCATCTGGTCGCCGGTCGAGGACATCAGCTTCCGTGCGTCGTACAACAAGGCGCAGGCAGCTCCTGGCGTCGGCACGGCTGCAGGCGCAGCCAACATCTTCTGGAACCAGGGTTTCTACGCGGACCCCTGCGCACCCCGGGTCGACCCGGCGAACCCCGGCGGACCGCGCATCGCCCCGGCCGCAACGCCGCAGCAGTGCGCCAATACGGGCCTTGCGGCGAACCTCTATGGCAGCACCACGCTGATCTGCCCGGACGATCGCTGCACCGTCCGTGAAGGCGGCTTCAACCTCAAGCCGGAAACTGCCTATACCAAGACGTTCGGCGTGGTGTTCCGTCCGCGCTTCGTGCCCGGGCTGACCGTCTCGGTCGATCGCTGGCTGATCGACCTGGAGGACCAGCTCGACTTCCTCCAGCCGCAGAACCTGATCAACGACTGCCTCAGCACCGGCAACGACTATTTCTGCCGCGCCATCGTCCGCAATGCGAACGGCACGCTGTACAGCTCGCCGGCGACGCGCCCGGCCACGGGCTGGGTCGCACGGGGTTCGGCAAATGGCTATCGCTCACAGTCGCATGGCTGGGACTTCCAGGGGCAGTATGACGTCGGCATGGGTTCGGTCGGCCGCCTCGAGATGAGCTTCAACGGCACGCTCATGACGCGGGTCGCCTCGCAGGCATCGCCTACCGCCACCTCACGCGATTGCGTCGGCTATTGGGGCAATTCGTGCGGAGAGAGCATGCCCAAATGGGCGCACCAGATGCGCACCACCTGGATCCTGCCCGAGCGCATCGCCAGCGTTTCGGTGAACTGGCGCCACCGCGCCGGTATGCCGCTCGACGTCTATGCGCCGGCCGACACCGGCATCCCGACGGCGGATCCAAGCCAGCGACGGGACCAGTTCCCGGGCATCAAGGCCTATGACTGGTTCGATCTTGCGCTCACCTTCGACATCAACAAGCAGATGACGTTCCGGCTTGCCGCGAACAACATCTTCGATCGCGACCCGCCGATCGTGCCGGACAGCCGCTCGCGCATCGGCCTGCTGCGCGGCAACACGATCATGGGCTATGATTTGCTTGGCCGGCAGATCGTCGCCGGCGTGTCCTTACGCCTGTAACGGTATGGCATCCCCGGAGACCTGGGTCTCCGGGGATGCTCCGTGTCGGCGCATGACACTGGCGCCCCGGCGCCAGCGCGGGCGGCACGACGAGGACTTCCTGCGCCTCGCTCTCGAACCGCTCATCGTTGAACCGGTGACGCGATAGCCCTGCAGATTACCTGCTGGATGCAACGTCACCACCGTCTGAGTCCGTTCGCTGACCCCCGGTTATCGTCGCCCCGATACGTCGGCCCAGAGGATCATGGCTGTAAGTTACAGCCTCCTGCGCAAAGGCATGGGCAGGCGGGGAAAAGATCCCGCCAAGGATAATGCGCCGAGATGTCGGCAGCACATTTGATCCCTCCATCGCTGAAAGGACAAACGAGGCTTCACAAGTGAGATTCTGTCTTCGATCTGCCAATGCTGCGCACGACGTCGGGTGATGCAACCAATACTCCTTCTGCAGTCGCGTCGTCGAAATCGCCCAAAAGCATAATCAGCGGAACGCCATATTCCAAAGAACGTTCGAAAGCTTCTGGCGGCACCCCGCTTCCTGTCGAAGCCCAACCGGCGCCAACCATCTTGACCGCGTCGGATACCGTGTCCCCAACCATCAGGAACGACTGGAAGCGAGCCAGGACGCTCTCGATCGACTCCACGTCATCGCATCCCACGGCTCGGTAGCCGAAGTACCTGACGCCTTCCTCCGATATAGCCTTTACACCGTCATCGCTGGTTGACGGTGGGAAGGCGATCCCTCCTTTCGCCATTCCTAGCCACAAGCGGTTGTAGGTCGCCATGGCGTTATCCTGCACCGGGTAGGAGTGCCCGGCAACCAACCAGATCGCCTCACCATGCTCGCTCACAATCTGCATCAGGTACCGAAGGGCTTCGCGTCGCGCCTCCTGCAGCGACTTTCCGCAATCGGCGTTTATAGAGGCCACGAACGCAGACAAACCCGTCAATCCATTCGCGATGGAAATGCGCGCCCCTTCAGAGGAGATGTCTTGAATACGGTAGGTATCCATCGTCACCACCCGTAATGGGTCTTGCTGCCGTTGATGTTGAAATGCGGCCCCAATCCGTGTTCCGGATGGCCACCGGCATCCTCCCGGATTCTGACCGTGCTTCCGTCCGGCTTGCTGAAAACATACTCGCGCCCCTGCACAACCTTACCCTGCTTGTTGACGTTCGGCCCTACGGATTTTGGCTGCTGGTTCACAGGGATACCAGCATCGCGCTTGGCCTGCCGGAAGGCTGCACTTCTGCTGGCAAACGCCTTCCAGCATCCGCCATTGTGCACCCACACCTTATCCTTGCCGACGAAGAAGGTATTCAGATCAGCAACGCTCAGATTGTACGTCGGCGCAACTTGAGTTGTCAGTGAACGGCCAACGACGACCATGTCCGCACCCGTCGCCGTGTCGATGCGCTGGTCGACCTTCAGATCAACGGTCTCCACCCAACCCTGCCCCTCGACCTTCCACGGATGATCATCGGTCACATGGAAGGTGACAATGTCACCGGCCGGTGCCCTGAGGCGAAGGTCGTAGAGCGGCTTCGGCTCTGGCCGAAGGAGCGCCATAACCTTGCGGGGAGAAACCTTGCCGCTCACTTCGTCCCCAGCGAGCACCTCATCCCCGATTTTGATCTGTTCGATCGGCCGCATGCCGGAAGGCGTTGCGACCAGGGTGCCCGCCTCGAAACAGCCACAGCCTTTCACGACCCGGACAAGCACTCGGACGCCCTTGTAGCCCTTTCGGAATTCCGAGACGTAGGGCACCACGCCCGCTATCCGCCAGAACGTCGACACGCGCTCGCCGGTGATCCCATCCTTTCCGGAAAAAGCAGTGTAGACATCTGCCGGGAATCCGAGCGGCGTCAGACCAATCAGGAACGAAGCACCCTCTCGAATGCGGCGACCGACGACGGTGATCTCATCTTCGTTCACAGGTTCGTACGGCGCGGTGCTGTTTTGGCCCCCGGGCTTGTTGCCGGTCGGGTCGATCAAGTTGATCGGATCGCTGGCAGCATACTCATAAAGGTTCATGCCACCGTCGGTGCCGGTTGGATCCGGCTGCAGGAACCTTCCGAGAAACGGGGAGTAGAAGCGGCTCTTATAATAATACAGGCCCAATTCTGGGATCCTGATCTGACCGGTATAGCCGAAGCGATCGCCTGAGACGGACTCCCCATAGAACCCGTAAGACGTAATCGAGGTCGCGGTGCCCGTAGCATCTGCGCGCGCGATGATCGAGCGCTGCTCATTGGAATAAAGCCAGTAACGCCCGCTACCTTCATACGTCACCGCAGGCTCGTCCTCGCCAGGCCCGAACACGGTACGCCGCAAGAGACTGCCGGCGCCGTCATACTCGCCGATCAGATTCTCGCCGTCATAAAGGAACGACGTCGTCGAGGATCCTGACGTGATTCTTGCGAGCCGGCCGATGGCATCGTAAGCGAGGCTTACATTTCCGCCACCCGTCGCGGTAACAAGACGATTTTCGCCATCATAGCTGAAAGTCCAGCTGCCATCGCTGGTGAGATTGCCTCGCGTATCATAGGAGAAGGTCGCAGGGCCGGCAGTTTGATACTGGTTCAGTGCGTTCCGCGTATACGGACGCTCCACATTATAGGCGCCGGTCCAGGCATAGGCGCTATTGTTCTGCTGCTTGGTCGCGATCTGCCCCGCTTCATTGTAGGTATAGGCAAGGGAGATATCCGATCCTGCCCCTGCGAGATCGTGACTCAGCTGAGCAAGGCGCTGAGAAGCATCATAGGTGAAGCTGGTTGCCGTCGCGCCATTGGCGTAGTTATTCGCAGTGCGTCGAGATAGTTGGTCGTACGAATAGGAAGCAAGAGCCGGCCCATTTCGCTCAACCACCGACGTCACCCGATCAAAGTTGTCCATCGTGTACCGCGTGGCGAGCCCGTCGGGCCAAACGGTATCGACCGTTTCACCTGAAGGATCATATTCATAAGCTACGGTACGCCCCTGGGTCGTCGAAGTCTTGACCCGATCCGCGTTGTCATAAGTCCACGATACCGAGAGCGCCGAGTTACTCCCTGGCAGGCTGGCGGAGGTGCGCCGCCCCAGCAAGTCATAGGTCGAGCTGACCGAACGATCCAATCCGGGCACCGCCTTGTGGACGACGCGATCCAGAGCATCATAGGTAAACGTCAGAAGCTGGCCGTCACGTTGCCGAAGGGTCGCAAGATTACCGTTGGCATCATAGCCATATTCTTCCCGCGTGACCCCGGCAGGGAGGCCTTGGCCAGCAGCGATGGTGGTGCAGTTCGGCGCCGCGCCAGGAACCGCATCTGGCGCAGGCAGGCGCAACTCCACCACTCGATCGAAGCCGTCATAACAACGGGTGGTCAAATTGCCGTTAGCGTCCTGCTCGGACACGACCTGCCCATTGGCGCTGTAGGAGTAGGTGGCATAGTCCTGCTGCGACGCGGTCCCGACTCCTCGGATGACCTTCTCCAGCATGCCAGCTTGGTTGTAGGTTCGCCGAGTGACGCGCGGCGTCGCCAGTGCGATGGTCTCGTCCTTCAAACGCCCTGCGTCGTCATAGACATAGCTGGTGAGCGTGCCGTCGCCGGCCGTAGAAGTCGCGACCAGCCCGCGCCCATTGAACGTCGATGTCTCAGACACCCAGCCGGATCCCAGCCGGCGCTTGGTTTCCCGGAGCCGCCCCACGCTGTCATAGCCAAATTGCTGGGCTGGAGCGCCCGACCCCGCATTCGGAAAGGAAACGGAGGTCCGCCGACCCGCTATGTCATAGTCGTAGACAGCGAGATCCGCCGAGCCCGCCCTGGCCCCATCCTCGCTGGCCAGCCTACCATCACGGCGATAGGTATATTTCGTTGTAAGAGCCAGGCCATCGGCGTCGTCGATCACCTGCTCAAGCTCGTGGCTCGATCGCGCTCCGCTCGAAGAGGGCGTGTAGACCAGGCTCCTTCTCACCCGACTGGCGGGAGGGCAGACATAGCTGAAATCGACCGTAGTACCGGTAACCGCCGACACTAGGCACTCGTCAATCACTGTCTGCAGCCATGCCGATGGCAGCGTAGCGCCAGCACCGGCGACGACGCCAGGTGCCGGATAGAAGCTGGAATATCCGTATCGAGTTACCGTCCTGAGGCCGGCCTGGTTGGGCGGTGACAGCGTGACCGTCTCGCCCCCATGCGCCGGATCATAGAAATAGTCGGTCCGATTGCCCTTGCCATCGATCGTATATGTCGGGCGGTTGCAGATTTTCGCGTTGGTCGAGTTGCAGGACGAAAACACCGAGGTGGTCACGATGTCCGACAAGCCGGAGCCGGGCTTCGCCTTCTCGCGTCGTTCTATAACATTGCCGCGCGAGTCATAAGTTTGGGCGGTGATGTTTCCCTCAGGATACTTGGTCGAAAGCAGACGCCCATACATGTCGTATGCATATTCCGTGCGCCGCCCGAAGCCGTCTTCGGTCCAAACAGGCCGCAGGTCGCCCGAGCCTCCCCCCGCCTTGGTGACAAGCCCGGTAGCGTCGGTGATCGTCATCTTTACCGAATAGATGCTACCATCGGTCGAGAGTGCGTACTTCTTAATTTTGCCATCGCCATCCGTAAACCAGGTGTCTAGTGGCGTTGGCTTCGAGATAGCGAGATCCGGATTGGAAGATCCATTACGACTAATGGAAGATATTCCATAATTTGCATTATAGCCATAGCTGACATATTTACCGTCTACAGCCGTATACTTACCAAGCCCGTAGACCTTCTGGCCATCTGGCAGCGTCGTCAGGAGCACATATTCATAGTCCGCGTGCGCGCTTCCAGAAGGGCTGCAATTGGTCACTGCCGAGGTGCAGCTAATGCGGTCGGCAGATACGCGCGAGACCAGAAACTTCTCCTGGTTCAGTCCTCCGCTGGTCGACGGATCAAGATAGCTGAAATTAAGTGAATATCCGTTCGAATTCGTCACCGAAGCCAGGCGATGAATGACGCCGTCCGTCGGGGTAGACGCAGCGGGCTCATATTTGAGGAATATCGTCTCGCCGTTTGGATAGGTTATGGACGTCGCGCCATAGTTGAAATAGCGATCCCCCTCCACATAGAATGTTCCGACGCTGGTATAAGAGTGACCAAAGTCGATTCTCGTTCCGTCTTTCAGAACAAGAACCATACCGCCCGGCTCCGCGAGGAGCGTTGCGCCGTCGCCGTTACGTGAAACGGATCCGCTTGGAGTGGTATCGAAGCTATAACCTGCCGTTCCCACCACTATCCTGAACAGCGTGCTTGTGCTGTCGATCGGGAACGATTCCAAGTATATCTGGAAATTATGCGTGAAGCTCGTGCCTAGATTTGGATAGGCATAGTTCACACCATTCTGCGTACTATATGTTCGAACAAATGCCAGGGGGCCAGGCCCATCGTCGCTGCCGACCGAAATATCCTTGTTCGAATATATCAGGTCACCGGTCATCGTATCGACACCGTCGCTCGTAACTTCCCGATGCGGCGGCGGCATATTTGGCATAAACTGCGCAAACGCCACTTCTGAGCGTAACGCCATGAATGCCAGAACGCATATCGCAAGACGAAACGACAACAGCCTGGAAAAAACCATACGAATACTCTCAAGCATTCACCATGCGGGATTCACATCATTCCGCACGGTAGCCCATTAAGGCGCTTCTTATTGAAGCAGATAGCCCGCACTATTCGCGATCCGCCCCATGAATAATACGTGCCCGAAACCAGGCATCAGGACTTCAGAGGGTGGACCAATCGCGCTCGGCTTGATCGCGAGATGCCGAATTCATGGCCGATCTAGGCCCATGCCATTTCATGGATCTTCTCCCCCTTTTGACATAAGGTTGCAAAGTAGGAGTGGGGTGGCAACGCACTTTTGATCCACATCGAAGGCATTGAAAATTGACGGCCGCGACTTTGAGCGCAACCTCGCACCGGAAACGATGCCCACCCACCGCCGGATTTTCATATCTCAATCCTCCGGCTTTCCTCCCCAATATCCGCCGTCTAAGCGCGGCCCTGGCGGATGACCGCTTTCGGGATAGTTCGCGACCCGTCCGGACGACTGAGATCAGGGCGCAAAGCGGCCACCTTCCTACAGGTGCCGACTCTAGGCCGCCCGTCCACGCAGTTGATCCAAATCATTGGGCCATAACGACGCGCCCCTCCCAGAAGGCACTGCGATTATAAGCTGCACCCACGCGCGCCATTCGTGTCCCTATGCGCGAGAGCGCGCTCGATGGCGTCAGCGCTCCATTTGCCGGATTCGTTGAGAAGCGCGCTCGCCATCGCTCGGAAGCCGTGGGCTGCCATCTCCTCGCCCGAATAGCCGAGGCGCAGCATTGATCGCATTCTCGGACATGGGGCAATCGCCGAAATCAAATTCCGACCATTCAGCGCGACGCAGTTCGCCCGGCCGGACAAACGCATGCGGTGTCAGCTTGCTGATTATCGCCCGAGGCGAGAAACCGTTATAGCTGTAGTCCAGCCGGGTTCCGTCCGGCATGACCCAGCTTGAAATCCTGCCGCTGGCGCC
>NZ_JACIEH010000005.1 GCF_014196745.1 Sphingomonas kyeonggiensis | reverse complement strand
ATGCTTTGACACTTGCTGAACGAACGGAAATCTGAGGCTGGGCGGTCCATCCGCGCTCAAGATGGGCCGCTCCGACGCCGGACGGCTATGCGCCCCAATATCGGCCATCCAGCTTACAGCCGGCCAACCAGAAAGCCGCCATTGTTCACGCGATGCATCGAAGCAACGCAGCCCCACTATGGTTCAACTTGTTAGATGGCCCGTTTTTGCGGGTTGCGATTGGTTTTCGGGTCAGCGCTCCCAGGTTGCGCTGTTGGACCACATACACAGCGCTGAATCATACAAGCTGACGGTTGTACAGGCCGTTTTGGTGGCTGGCGCCAGAGGTCGGTCCACCCACTATCGGCACCCCGCTGCCGCGCTAACGCCAGCAATCTCATGCAACTGCCTAGCCGGCATCCGCTCCTGCATACCGGCCCGAATCGTCGCACCGTAGCCTGCTCTCCAGGAAAGGAATCGCATTAACTTGCAGCAAGTTTGCCAAATCGACGGACCCTTGGTGTGGCACCGCCGGTTGAACCGCCGACAATCGGGAGCGGACACATGGCGACGAAGACCAAGCAAAGCGGCGATGGCGGCGAGACGCATCAAAAGGCCGGTGAAGGGACGGAGGTGCTTACCACCAACCAGGGCATCGCGATCGCCGACAACCAGAACAGCCTGAAGGCGGGGGCGCGCGGCCCGACGCTGCTGGAGGATTTCATCCTTCGCGAGAAGATCTTCCACTTCGATCATGAACGCATTCCCGAGCGCATCGTCCACGCCCGCGGCACTGGTGCGCATGGCTTCTTCGAAGCGACCGACGATATCTCGGACCTGTCCAAGGCAGCGCTGTTCACCAAAGGCGAGAAGACCGAAGTCTTTGTGCGCTTCTCGACCGTGGCTGGTGGCGCGGGATCGGTCGATACGCCCCGCGATGTCCGCGGCTTCGCGGTCAAATTCTACACCCGCGAAGGTAATTGGGACCTGGTCGGCAACAACATCCCGGTCTTCTTCATCCAGGACGCGATCAAGTTTCCCGACCTCATCCATTCGGTGAAGATGGAGGCCGACCGGGCCTATCCGCAGGCCGGCTCGGCGCACGACACCTTCTGGGATTTCGCGTCGTTGATGCCCGAGACGACGCACATGCTGTTCTGGGCGATGTCCGACCGCACCTTGCCGCGCTCGCTCCGGATGATGGAGGGCTTCGGCATCCACACCTTCCTGCTGGTCAACGCTGCCGGCAAGGCAAGTTTCGTCAAGTTCCACTGGAAGCCGAAGCTCGGCATCCAGTCGACGATCTGGGACGAAGCCCTCAAGCTCCAGGCCGCCGACAACGACTATCATCGCCGTGACCTGTTCGAAGCGATCGACACGGGTGATTTCCCCGAATGGGAGCTCGGCATCCAGGTGTTCGATCAGGCATTCGCCGATGCCCAGCCCTATGACGTACTGGACTCCACCAAGCTGATCCCCGAGGACGATGTTCCCGTGCGGATCATCGGGCGAATGGTGCTTGATCGGAACGTCGACAATTTCTTCGCCGAGACCGAACAGGTCGCTTTCTGTCCCGGCAACATCGTGCCCGGCATCGATTTCTCAAACGACCCGCTGCTGCAGGGGCGCCTGTTCAGCTATCTCGACACGCAGAAGTCGCGGCTCGGCACCACAAATTTCCACCAGATCCCGGTCAATGCGCCCCGGTGCCCGATGGCGAACTTCCAGCGCGATGGCATGATGCAGATGGCGGTGCCCAAGGGGCGCGCCAACTACGAGCCCAACAGCCTTGCGGCGCATGGCGAGGAAGGCGGGCCGCGCGAATGTCCCGCCAGCGGTTTCGCCACCAGCACCGCGCCTACCGGCCGGGACGAGACAGGCGACAAGCTGCGCGTACGGAGCGAATTGTTCGCCGACCATTACAGCCAGGCACGGATGTTCCTCGCCTCACAGACCGAAAGCGAGCAGGCGCATATCGCCTCGTCCTTCGTGTTCGAACTCTCCAAGGTCGGGTTGCTCGACCAGGTACCGGGCCGGATGGTCGCCAATCTTCGCAATGTCGATGAAGCGTTCGCCAAACGGGTGGCTGACGGTCTCGGTATCCCGCTGCCGCCAAAGGCCACGGCCGCGCGCGAACCGGTTGAGATCGCGCCGTCCGATGCGCTGTCGATCCAAAAGAACATGAAGGACACGCTCGAAGGCCGCGCGATCGGCGTGCTGATCGCAGACGGTACCGACGCCGCCGACCTGAGCACGCTCATCGGCGCGATCGAGAAGGCCAAAGCCAAGGCCGTGATCGTCGCACCCAAGGTGGGCGGCGCGACCTTGTCCGACGGCAAAGTGCAGAAGGCCGACGGGCAACTCGCAGGGACGCCATCGCAGATCTTCGACGCGGTGGCGGTGGTGCTTTCGGAAGAAGGCTGCACAGCGCTGCTGAACGAAGGCGCAGCAGTCGAATGGGTGATGAACGCGTTCGGTCACCTGAAGGCGATCGGCGCCAGCGACGCGGCCAAACCGCTGCTCGACAAGGCCGGTATCAAGCCCGGCGATGGCGTTACCGGCCTGGATGACGGGTTCGTGCCAGCCGCAGCAAAACGCTTCTACGCTCGCGAGCCGGGTCTCAGAACGCTGGCATAACGAAGCGCAGGCGCTGCGATAGAAGCAGGTGGAAATGATACGGGCGGGCAAAGGGTTCGCCCGCCCGTATCACGAGGCGTCTTTGTAGTTTGCGATCAGACCGTGACGTCGGTCATCGTGGTAAGCTCCGGCTTCGGCAGCCCACTCGCCTTATAGGTGGCGAGCAACTCGGTCTTGCGGGCGAGCAGTTGTTCGCCCAGCGCGTCCATATCCAGCCCGGCCTTGCGCGCTTGGGCGAACATGCCCTCCATGCGCTGCTCTTCCTCGCCGACATGGTGCTCGATCTGCTCGGACAGCACCTTCACCTTGGCATCGTAGAAATCGTCACTGGGCGCGCCGGCTTCGATCTCGGCAATGAGCACCTTGGCGCCGTCATGCTCGACATAGGCTTCCTTGAGCAGGTCTTCCTCGATATTGCCCTCGCAGGCCGGGTAGAAGATTTCCTCCTCGATCTTCGCATGGACGGTCAGCTCCATGCAGATCTGCATCGCGATCTTCTGCTTCTTGCCGTCGCCCGAAGCGCCTTCGAACTGCTCGAACAACGCTTCCACGGTACGGTGATCGGCCTTGAGAAGGGCGATTGCATCTTTCTTGGTGTCAGCCATGTTATTTCTCCTGAGACGAAGATCAAACAGGATGAAAAGAATATACGTTCCAAGAAATTTCCTGTTGCGAGTCGTTAGCATCCCATAGGGGCCGCAATGATCTATTTGACTGATCTGGATCATTATTTTTAATTGCAGGCTTGTCGACTAGCCGCATTGCGAACCTGAACCAGCAGTTTTCCTACGCTGCCACCGGTCCATCAGCTGGAGCGCCGGGGTCACTGTGATCCCGTGCAGCAGGATCGAGGCGAGCACCACCGCGCCGACCGTCGCCCAAAGGCGGCGCGGATCGGAGAAATTCGCGTGGTTTAGGGCGAAGGCCAGATAGTAGATCGATCCCATGCCGCGGATGCCGAAGAAGGAAATCACCAGCTTCTCCCGCCAGGGCAATCTCGTCCCCGCCAGGCCGATCATGCCCGCCACCGGCCGCGCGACCAGAAGTACCCCAGCCACGAAAAGCAGCATCGCCCAATCGAATGGCGCGAGCAGCCCGCTATAAGTCACGATACCGCCGAACAAGACCAGCAGCGACATCATCAGCAGCCGCTCAGCCTCTTCGGCGAACCCGTGAAGCCGCTCCTGATAGTCATGGTCCCGGCTCGCGTTGCGCAAGGCAAGCGCCGAGACGAAGACCGCCAGGAAGCCATAACCGCCCAGCATCTCAACCGTGCCATAGGCGAGGAAGGTGGCGGCCAGCGCGACGAAGCCATCGCCCGTGCGGGAGATATTGGCGCGGTTGGGAAGATGGAAGGTAAGATAGCCCAGCCCCCGCCCGATCGCATAACCGGCGGCCACGCCGAGCAGGGTCTTCCAGAACAGGTCGCGCGCCAACCAGGCGAGAGCATCTCCCGCGCCGAAGCTTGTCGCGCTCAGGGCGATCGCCAGATAGACGAACGGAAATGCGAGGCCATCATTGAGGCCGGCTTCCGACGTGAGCGCGAAGCGCGCTTCGTCCTCGCCGCCTTCTCCGGGACCATTCACCTGGACGTCGCTCGCCAGCACCGGGTCGGTGGGCGCCAGCACCGCGGCGATCAGGAGCGCGGCGGCAACGCCGAGGCCTAATATTCCCCAGGCGAGACCGGCAACGATCACAATGGTGATCGGCATCGCGATGCCCAGCAATCGCCAGGTCAGCGCCCACCGGCGCAGGCCGATCAGCCTGTCGATCTTGAGACCCGCGCCCATCAGCGAAACGATAACGACCAACTCGCTCAGCCGCTGTACCGTAACCGGAAAAGCAAGCGGATGGACCGCGAAAGCACGCAGCGCCGGAAGTGCGAACAGCGCCGCACCAGCAGCCACGCAAAGGATGGGCAGCGACAGCGGCATCTTGCGCAGCAGCATCGGCAGCCACGCGGTCATCAGCACCAGTGCGCCGACCCCTGCGATCAACTGTATGTAGAGGTCGTGGGGCGGCCGCATGGAAGCTCCTTCCGGCGCGATCAGCGCATCAACCCGGCTGTCCGCAGCGCGTCCTCGATTATCCGCCCAACTCCCGGACCGGTATCTGCCTTATCGGGCTGGCTGTCCTCTATCCTGGCGGGTTCCCGAGCCAGCGAAGGCACGCGTGCGGCCCCGGCCCCCATCAGCCCCCAGAAGCGCGCGATATGGCGCGTCGAGGATATGCCGGCTTCCAGCATATAAGGTCCGGGGACTCCGCAGGCGTCGGAGCCCGAGGTGCTGAGCGGCGTGCCATGCCCGAGCCCGGCAATGCGATATTCCTCGATCACTTCGCGGCCTGCGGCATCCCGCCAGAGGCGATGGGTATGGCCTTCGACGGCACCGGTTTCGCAGGGAGACTCTGCAACGCCGTGCAGCCAGCGCCACTGCTCGAGGACGAGCGCGGCATTTGCGGGGCTGACTGTCATGTCGCTGGTGCCGTGCCATATCGAAATACTTGGCCATCGGCCGGTATGGGCGGACGCCGCCGTCACCAGCACTCCCAACGCGGCCCCGCTCGGACCACCCTGCGCGCGCATGCGGTCCAGGGCCTGCGGGATCGACTCCGCGGTGCCGTAGGGCAGGCCGGCGATGATGGCGCCTCCGGCGAAGACCTCCGGATAGGTCGCCAGCATTACCGAGGTCATCGCACCGCCGGCGGAGAGGCCGGTCACGAAGACGCGAGCCGGATCGAGCCGGTATGCCGCGATCATCGCCGCCACCATCTGGCGGATCGACAGCGCCTCGCCAGCGTCGCGTCGCGTGTCGTCTCGATTGAACCAGTTGAAACACAGGTTCGCGTTATTGGCGCGCCGCTGTTCAGGGAAGAGAACCGCAAAACCCTGTTCGTTGGCCAGTTGGGACCAGCCCGAGCCGCGATCATATGCGGCGGCATCCTGGGTGCAGCCGTGCATCACGACGACCAGCGCTGCATTTTCTCTCAGGCTCGCCGGCACATGGCAAAAGGCTCGCAGTGCGCCGGGGTTGGAACCGAAGTCGCTCAGCTCCGTGAGCCGGCTCGCACCTGTCGGGATGATATTCTGCCCGGCGCGCAATGCATTGAGGTGCTTTATCGTGTCGTTCAAGCGTCGCATGTGGCCTTCTCCTGGCCACGGCGGAAGCCCTGACAATGCAGCAACCGTCCCTGGCCAGGCTAATTGCTGCGCCGCACAATATCGGGCCAACTTTGGCCGGACACAACCCATGCTGGCTGAGAAACTGCGATTTATCGGGGTCGGGGTGGCGTAACCGCCATCGGCACCCCACATAGTTTGTATTGCACCGCCTGCCATGAGCCTGGGTGCGACTGAGAGTTCATGCTCCCGCTCTGACCTGGAGCACCTCCATGCAGATTTTCCCGATAGTTGCGCCCAGCGCCGAGTACGCGCGACCAAGCGGCGCGCCTCCTTGCCCAAGTCCTGGCACCCCGACGCAGATGCGTCCGCGGCCTCGCTTGTCCATTCGCTTCACACGCATCTGAAACCGCCAGGAAGGAACTTTGCATGGCCAAGGGTCAACGCCGAAGCAACAAAGAGGCTCGAAAGCCGAAAAAGGTCGCGGCGCCGAAACTGGTGCCGGTCAGCGCAGCCTTGAAGGGCACACCGTTGGTGCAGCCTCTCAAGAAATCATGATGCCAGCCAGCGTCGCCTCCTCAAGCGGAAAGACCAAATCCATGCAACCGACTGCCATTTTCTGCCGCACGGAAGAGGTGCGTCAGCGCGCGCTGGCCGGCACAGCCACGCTCGAGAACGTAAAGCGCATTGCGATTGTGGCAGCAGCCGCATGGGCAAAGGAAGGCGCTGCCGCCGAACATCGCGAGGCCCGCAAGCTGCGCGCTCAGGAAATCGCCCGCGCTGGGATAATGAAGGACGAACCGGCCTGCATGGAAGATCGCAACTTGAGCGAAAATCCAGATCGTGCGCTCTATAATCGCGAACTTGCATAGGGATATATCTGGTGTAGCCATTGTAATGCCAGCCAGCCCGCCCATCTCATACTAGCTATCGTCGCCTGCGACGGAAATTGATGCCTTCGAGCAGATCTTCCTTTTCTCGCTTCCTGGCTCGGATCGCATTTCTGGTCCGGCACTTCATTTTGCGAAAGGAACAGATCATGCCTATCGGTACCGTTAAATTCTTCAATAGCAGCAAGGGCTATGGCTTCATTTCTCCCGAGGACGGTGGAAATGACAGTTTCGTGCACATCAGCGCAGTCGAACGCGCCGGCATGACGACGCTCCAGCAGAGCCAGCGCCTTTCGTACGAGGTGGAGTCGGATCAGCGCGGAAAGACTTCGGCAGTAAACCTGCAGGAAGCCTGATGCCGCGGTGCGGCAGCCCGGAATTCGGTCTGCCGCACACTGCTCGCGCTAGCCAGCAAGGGTAAGCGTGTATGCGCCTGCACATCTCCCACACCACAAGCTACACCTATCGCGATCCGGTCGTGCTGCTGCCGCATCGCGTGATGTTGAGCCCGCGAGCCTCCCCGGTCCTCAACCCGATCGTCACCCAGCTTCGCTGCACGCCTGCCGCCGAACTGGCATGGACACAGGATGTGTTCGGCAATTTGATCGCCACCGCATCCTTCTCGCACTTGGCCACCCGGCTCGAAATCCACAGCCTGCTGGTGGTCGAGCAGACCGCCGATGCCTGGCCCATTTTCAATATCGCACCGCACGCGCATAGCTACCCCTTCCGCTATTCCGAAGAGGAACGAAGCGATTTGGGTGGGCTGCTGGCGCCGGTCCATCCCGATCCTGGCGGCCGCCTGGCGATCTGGGCCCGCGCATTGGTTCGCTCCGACCACACCGACACGCTGGCCCTGCTTCAGGATGTGAGCGCCGCCAGCCGGAACGGCGTCGCCTATGTCGCGCGCGAATCGGAAGGGACGCAGCTTCCCGGCGCCACGCTCGATCTGGGATCGGGCTCTTGCCGGGACATCGCCATGCTGTTCATCGAAGCGGTGCGGCACTTGGGCTTCGCCGCCCGCGCAGTGTCCGGCTATGTCTTCGATCCGCTGACAGATGACCCCGGCGGAGGGGAGCGCCAGCACGGCGCAACCCATGCCTGGGCAGAAGTCTATCTCCCCTGTGCCGGATGGATCGCCTTCGATCCGACCAACGGCCGCATGGGAGAAGCCAATCTAGTGCCTACCGCAGTCGGACGCGACATCGCCCGTCTGCGCCCCGTGGAAGGGCATTATCTCGGCCCGGCTGCGGCTTTTCTCGGCATGACGGTGGAGGTCATGGTTTCCGCCGATCCCCTGCAAAGCACTGTGAGCAACCCAGGAGGTGCATGATGGAACCCAGACTGATCGCCGCCTACAGCCTGATGCTGGTCATCACCCTGCTGGTCGCAGGTTTCATCGCGTACCGCATCTATCATGGGCGTGCCCGTTCCTATCACCGGCGGTTGCGGAAAGAAGCACGGATCCATGCGGGGCGCCACCGCGGCGAGCCACACCCTTGATCCGCGCGGTCGATTAGCGCTCCGAGATCACGACGCGGACAATAGAGCTTCGGTACGCATCGCCGCGAGTTGCGCCGTCAACTGCCGCAGGACGCGTGCGCGATGTTGGTAGGTGTTATGCCGGACGCCCATCCGCCCGGCGACATAATCCCGCGAGAAGGAGGCAGACATGTCGCGAAGGCTTGCTTCCAGTGCATCGGCTTCCAACTGGAGGGCCGTCGGATCGGTCGAACGCGTTGGTGTTCGCATATTCGCGCCCGTAATCGGCGGGTAGATGCTCATGGTTTGTCTCCGTCACTGAGCGGGAGCGCGAAGCATCTCTCGGTCGCGGCCGGGCTCGTGGCAGGTGGCGCGATAATCCTGATATGGGGGCTGCGGCCGGATTACCAATGGATGCCGATACTGTGGCTAACATTCTGACGGAAAAGCCCTAGCCCGCGACCGCTCCTCATGCTGCCGGCAAGTATTCCGGCACGCATCATGGCCAGGCAAGGCGAATGCATGTACAAAGCGCGGATCGTCGACTCATCCGCTTCGCAAGCGCGCGACGCCCGAGAGAAATTCAATTGCTCCCGCTTGCCCACGGGAGAAATCATGTGTCGACCAATTCCATATTCTGCGAACTGAAGCGGCCCCATGCCGCGGTCACTGACCTGCCTGCAGATGTTTCGGAAGCACTTCTCAGCGTCTCCGCCGCAAACGATAGCGGCCGCCCGGAGGCGGACGGACAATGCTATTTCGAAATCTATCGTGCCGATGAGGTGCGCCTCACTTCCATCCTGTTGTCGGGCGGCGACTGGCGGTGGCAATTCCGCTCTGGATCCGGCGCGCTGCTAGCGACCAGTGCCGGCTATACGAGTGAGCAGGAATGCGCCGCCGCCGTAGTGGCTCTTCGCACCGGCGCCGGCTCCGCTACGATCCTGAGCGGAAAAGGTGCCAGTCTGGGATGTCGCTGATTTGACGCGGCCATGCCGGGGCGCTTGGGATCTCAGACCTGTGCATCCGCTCCCACGCCACCATGAAGACAACTCGGTTCCGTTCATCGTTCTGGCGGCTTCCTGTTTCGCGCGGCCGACACGGGCCGGAGACCAACTCTGCTTTCGCCGTGGGGTAAGGCAGATACAGCCAAGCAGCTTGAAAGGAATCTCCCATGTCCCGCGCGTTGAACATTGACGCCACCGTTGCCGATGTAACGGCGATGTCGGCCAAACATGCCGCCGTCATCAGTTCGATCGAACCGTTGCTGCCGCGAGGAACGCACGTCGTATTCATGAATGCCAAAGATGCAGCCACTATGGCGCAAGCCTATGGTTCGCGCATCCTCAGCGGGGCGGTTAAGCGTGCCCCTTGGGCGTCGCGCCGAGACATTTAGTCCAGCCCTATGCATCATTTGATATTATTAGGTATGATAATTGTGATATGTTGCGCACATAAAGGGCGACTCGCCGGGCAACCTTGACTTGAGATCATCGTGCTCCGTTTCACGGGAGTGTGCACGATGAGTATGGAATATTATGCGAGGCGGCTGAAGCAATCTTTGGCGGCAGCTAAAGCTGCGGCAGAGCCCACTTCCCGGATCGCCCATGAAGGTATGGCAAAGGCCTATCGCGGATTGCTGGACACGGTGGTTGTTCCGCTGGAGCAAACCTGGCGCAAGATCCGCCCTGAAACGCGCGACGATCAACTGCGCAAGGCGCTTGACGATTGGGAAAATGAAGGTGGCGGGAATCGCAAATAGTTCAGCCGTTCGGGTCTAATGACTTTCTGTCTCCGCAAGTGTTAGCTTTCTGATCTGAGAAGGATTGTGAGAAGCTTCTGAAGTCCGACGCTAATGGTCGTTCGGCTGGCCCTCTCCCTAATGGCAGCTATTGCGGACTGGCTTCCAGGAGCGGTCAGGCAGCAAACGGCCCAATTTCAGTCGGCCCCTAGTCGATAAATCGCTCCGTCGGGCGAGGGCGGGCGAGGGCGCTCCTAAAGGCCGTAAGAGATTCTGATCGACCGGCTCAGTGTTGGCTCACCGGCCGCGCGCCTTCGCGTCGCCGTGTGAGGACTCCATGACTCCGACCAAGCTCCTTATCGGCCAGATCCTGATCGTGTTCGCGATCATGATGCTGGGCGTCTGGGCGGCGACGCAGTGGGCCGCGGCGATGCTGGGCTATCAGCCTCAGCTCGGCCCGGCCTGGTTCAGCCTCGATGACTATCGGTTCTACAAGCCTTGGGCGCTGTTCGGCTGGTGGTTTCACTATGACGCCTATGCCCCGCATGTCTTCGACAAGGCGGGGATGCTTGCCGGCGCGAGCGGCTTTTTCGGCTGCGCCGCGGCGGTCGCGGGATCGCTGTGGCGATCGCGGCATGCGAAGAACGTCACCACCTATGGTTCGGCGCGCTGGGCGACGCCGCGGGAGGTTGAAGCAGCCGGATTGCGCGGCGATGCCGGCGTGTTCCTCGGGCGGCTGCGCGGGCGCTATCTGCGCCATGACGGTCCGGAGCATGTCATGGCGTTCGCGCCGACGCGCTCGGGCAAGGGCGTGGGGCTCGTCGTGCCGACCCTGCTCAGCTGGACAGGCTCGACGGTGGTCCACGACATCAAGGGCGAGAACTGGCAGCTGACCGCGGGCTGGCGGTCGCGCTTCTCGCACTGCCTGTTGTTCAACCCCACCGACGCGCGTTCGGCGCGCTACAATCCGCTGCTCGAGGTCCGTCGCGGTGACCATGAGGTCCGCGACGTTCAGAATATCGCCGACATTTTGGTCGATCCAGAAGGGGCGCTCGAGCGGCGCTCGCACTGGGAAAAAACCAGCCATTCGCTGCTGGTCGGCGCGATCCTTCATATCCTCTACGCCGAGGAGGAAAAGACGCTCGCTCGGGTCGCGACCTTCCTGTCAGATCCGCAGCGCTCCTTCGTCGACACGCTGAAGCGGATGATGGCGACCAACCATCTCGGCACCGCGGATGCGCCGCGCGTCCATCCGGTGGTTGCATCCGCCGCGCGTGAACTGCTCAACAAATCGGACAACGAACGCTCGGGCGTGCTGTCCACCGCCATGTCATTCCTGGGGCTCTACCGCGATCCGACCGTCGCGCTGGCGACCTCGACCTGCGACTGGCGGATCGCCGACCTGGTCGAGGCGGCGCACCCGGTATCGCTCTATCTGGCCATCCCGCCGTCCGACATCTCGCGGACCAAGCCACTGGTCCGTCTCATCCTCAACCAGATCGGGCGGCGGCTTACCGAGCGGCTCGACGCCGATCGCGGCGGCCGCCGGCACCAGCTCCTGATGATGCTCGACGAGTTTCCGGCGCTGGGCCGATTGGACTTCTTCGAGACCGCGCTCGCCTTCATGGCCGGCTACGGCATCCGCGCCTATCTGATCGCCCAGTCGCTCAACCAGATCTCCAAGGCGTATGGCGAGAACAACGCCATCCTCGACAATTGCCATGTCCGCGTGGCGTTCGCGACCAATGACGAGCGGACTGCCAAGCGGATATCCGACGCGCTCGGCACCGCGACCGAGCAGCGTGCGATGCGCAACTATGCCGGGCACCGTCTCGCACCCTGGCTCGCCCATGTCATGGTCAGCCGCCAGGAGACCGCCCGGCCGCTGCTGACTCCCGGCGAGGTGATGCAGCTGCCCGCCGGCGACGAGCTCGTCCTGGTCTCGGGGCTCGCCCCGATCCGCGCCAACAAGCTGCGCTATTTCGAGGACCCTGCCTTCAGCGCGCGGATCTGCCCGCCGCCCCCGCTTGCCGACACCGGCCACGGCGACCGTCCGGCGCCGCGACCCGACGACTGGGGCACCGTTGCGCGCATGACCGACATCCGCTTGCTGGCTGACGCCCAGGGTGCGGCCGAGGCCGGGAATTCCGATGCCGATGCCGAGGGCGCGACGGAAGCGAACAATTCGGGCGCAGCCGAAGCTGCCGCCGCCGCGGACGAAGGCGGTGTCCAGCAGGAGCGGCATCCCGGCCTTGCCGTGGAGGCTCCGGTCGCACGCGAGCCTGCCGGTACCGGCGACCCGCTCGGGCTGGGCGAGGAAGAGGAAGACGGCGCTGTCGACCAGCGCGCCATGGATCGCGTGCGCGGTCTGGACGCAGTCACCCGGGCGCATGCCCTCAACGAAGGCCAGGGTCGCGATGACGACCTCGTGCCGAGCTTCTGAACCGGCGATGAAACCGCGCCACCATCTCTATCTCGACGAGGCGCTCACCGAGCAGCTCGAGGCGCTCGCGCGGAAGCCGGGCGGATCGAAGTCGGCGATCGTCAGTGCCGCGCTCAGCGCCTATTTCCTGCGCCAGGGCGCCCGCGAGGTCGACGACCTGCTCAAGGTCCGCCTCGACCGGATCAGCAACCAGCTCGCGCGGATCGAGCGTGATGGACAGGTGCTGCTCGAATCCTTCGCGCTGCTGGTGCGCTATTTCCTCAACGTCACGCCGCCTTTGGGGGAGGACGACAAGGTGGGCCGCGCCCTGGGCCGCGACCGCTTCCACGCCTTTGTTGGCCAGGTCGGCCGGCTCGTCGCCGAGGGCAAGCGCACGCTCGATCCGGAGGGCGAGCAATGAGCATGATCGGCGCCGAATCCGCCGATCGCCGCCGAGCGATGCTGCACACCGCGATGGGGCCGGGGATCGCCGCGGCGCTCGAAGACAGCCGCGTGCTGGAGGTCATGGTCAATCCCGACGGGACGCTCAGACTCGATCTGCTCGGGGAGGGGCGGGTCGACACGGAGGTTCGTGTCGAGCCAGAACAGGTCGAGCGGATCATTCGGCTGGTCGCGACCCATGCCCGCACCGAGGCGCATGACGATGCGCCGATCGTCTCGGCCGAGCTGCCGCCGCATGAGAGCGGGGGTGGGGAGCGCTTCGAAGGCCTGCTCCCGCCGGTGACGCTCGGGCCCTGCTTCTCGATCCGCAAGCCTGCGACCCGGCTCTACACGCTCGCCGACTATGTCCGTGACGGCATATTGTCGGACGAGGGCGCAGCGTTGCTGGCGCTCGGGGTCCGCGAGCGCCGCAACATCCTGGTGGCCGGCGGCACCAGCTCGGGCAAGACCACCCTTGCCAACGCACTGCTCGCCGAGATGGCCCGCCTGGACGAACGCGTCATCCTGATCGAGGACACGCGTGAGCTGCAATGCCCGGCGCCCGACATGGTGGCGCTGCGCACTCGGCCGGGCGTCGTGACCATGGCCGATCTCGTGCGCTCGACGCTGCGCCTGCGACCCGACCGCATAATCGTCGGCGAGGTGCGCGGACCCGAGGCGCTCGACATGCTCAAGGCCTGGAACACCGGGCATCCCGGCGGGATTGCCACCGTTCATGCCAATAGCGCTTCGGCTGCGCTCTTCCGGCTCGAGCAGCTCGTCCAGGAAGCGGTCGTCACCGTGCCCCGTCGGCTGATCGCCGAGGCGATCGACCTGGTCGTGTTCATCGCCGGCCGCGGTGCCGCGCGCCGCATCGAGACCATCGCCGCGCTCGCCGGGATCGACGCGCAAGGCAACTACGCGATCCGCGATTTTGCCCCGTTCACCCAAGCGAAGGAGTGTCCTAATGAAAATCAATAGCATGAAATCTGCGCGCGTGCCGGGGGCCGCGATGGTCGCGGCGGCGATGCTGGCGGCGGGTGTCGCGCAGGCGTCGGGCGCCGGCATGCCCTGGGAAGAGCCGCTCCAGCAGGTGCTCGAATCGGTCCAGGGGCCAGTCGCCAAGATCGTCGCGGTGATCATCATCATCACCACCGGCCTGACCCTGGCGTTCGGTGAGACGGCGGGCGGCTTCCGCCGCCTCATCCAGATCGTCTTCGGCCTGTCGATCGCTTTCGCGGCGTCGAGCTTCTTCCTCAGCTTCTTCAGCTTCGGCGGCGGGGCCCTGCTGTCGTGAACGCCGCCGGCCAGCCTATCGAGGGGTTCGAGGTCCCGATCTTCCGTTCGCTGACCGAGCCGATCCTGCTGGGCGGCGCGCCGCGCGGCCTGGCGATCATCAACGGCACGCTGGCGGCAGCGGTAGGCCTCGGGCTCCAGCAATGGCTGGCCGGCGTCGCGCTCTTCCTGCTCGGCCATAGCCTCGCTGTGTTCGCCGCGCGCCGCGACCCCGACTTCCTCCCCATCCTGCTCCGGCACCTGCGCCAGAAGGGACGCCTCACATGCTGAATCTGCGCGAATATCGGCGCCATGCCGACCGGTTGGCCGATCATCTGCCCTGGGCAGCGCTGGTCGCACCGGGCGTGATCCTCAACAAGGATGGCAGCTTCCAGCGCAGCTTCGCCTTTCGCGGGCCCGACCTCGAAAGCGCGACCGAGGCCGAGCTGATCGGCATCTCCGCCAGGACCAACAATGTGTTGCGCCGCCTGGGCTCGGGCTGGGCGCTCTATGTCGAGGCCGAGCGCCGCGAGGCGCTGGGCTATCCCAAGGGCGACTTTCCCGATCCCGTCTCGGCCCTGGTCGATGCCGAACGCCGCGCCGGCTTCGAAGGCGGCCGCGCCCATTTCGAGAGCCGCTACCATCTGACCCTCCAATATCTGCCCGAGGCGGATCGCACCGACGCGGCAGGCCGGGCGGTGCTCGATCGCGGGGAGGGGAAGGGGCGCGACTGGCACGAGGCGCTGGTACAGTTCGTCGGCGAGACCGATCGTATCCAGGATCTCCTGTCCGGCCTGTTCCCCGAGATGCGCGCTTTGGAGGACGGCGAGACGTTGACCTATCTCCACCGCGCCATCTCCGAGCGGAGCCATCCGGTCGCGGTGCCCGAAACCCCGCTCTATCTCGACGGACTACTCGTCGATACTGAGCTTACCGGCGGGCTCGAGCCGATGTTGGGCGGCAGCCATGTTCGTACGCTGACCATAGCCGGCTTTCCCGGCCTCAGCCGCCCGGGGCTGCTCGACGCGCTCAATCACCAGGACTTCGCCTATCGCTGGGTCACGCGCTTCATCGCGCTCGACAAGACCGAGGCGACCAAGGCGCTGACCCGCATTCGTCGGCAATGGTTCAACAAGCGCAAGTCGGTGACGGCGATGCTGCGCGAAGTGATGTATAATCAGCCTGCCCAGCTCACCGACAGCGATGCCGACAACAAGGCCGCCGACAGCGACGCGGCGCTGCAGGCGCTCGGCCAGGACCATGTCGCTTTTGGCTATCTGACCGCGACCTTGACGGTGATGGATCGCGATCGTGCCGCGGTCGAGGCCAAGGTTCGCGCGGTCGAGCGTATCGTCAACGGGCTCGGCTTCACCATTCGTCGCGAAGGCGTCAACGCGGTCGAAGCCTGGCTCTCCTCGCTGCCCGGCCATGCCTATGCCAATGTCCGCCAGCCACTGGTCCATACGCTGAACCTCGCGCATCTGATGCCGTTGTCGAGCGTCTGGGCGGGACCCGAGCGCAATACGCACCTGGACGGGCCGCCGCTTCTATATGCCGAGACCAGCGGTGCTACGCCGTTCCGGCTATCCACCCATATCGGCGATGTCGGCCATATGCTCGTGGTGGGGCCGACGGGGGCTGGCAAGTCGGTGCTGCTATCGCTGCTCGCCTTGCAGTTCCGACGCTACCCAGGTGCGCAGGTCTATATCTTCGACAAGGGCCTATCGGCGCGTGCCGCGGTGCTGGCTTGTGGCGGCGGCCATCACGCGCTGGGGCTCGATGGTGTCGGCGACAACCTTGCCTTCCAGCCCCTGCGGCGCATCGATCGCGCCGCCGATCGCGTCTGGGCGAGCGACTGGATCGCCGCGCTGATCGCGCACGAAGGCGTCGCGCCCACGCCCGAGATCAAGGACATGATCTGGTCCGCGCTGCAAAGCCTCGCCACCGCGCCGGTCGAACAGCGCACCCTGACCGGCCTGACGCTGCTGCTCCAGTCGGCGGCGCTCCGGGTGGCGCTCGCGCCCTATACGCTCGAAGGGCCCTATGGCCGGCTGCTCGATGCCGCCGAGGATGATCTCGCGCTCGCCGATCTGCAATGCTTCGAGACCGAGGCGCTGATGGGCCAGCCGAGCGTGGTCGCGCCGGTGCTCCACTATCTCTTCCATCGTCTGGAAGCGCGCTTCACCGGGAGGCCGACCTTGCTGGTGCTCGACGAGGCCTGGATCTTCCTCGACCATCCGCTTTTCGCCGCGCGTATCCGCGAATGGCTGAAGGTTCTGCGCAAGAAGAATGTCGCGGTGGTCTTCGCGACGCAGAGCCTGGCCGATATCGCCGGCTCGTCGATCGCCCCGGCGGTGCTCGAGAGCTGCCCACAGCGGATCCTGCTCGCCAATGACCGCGCGGTCGAACCGCAGCTGCGCGAGACCTATCAGCGCTTCGGGCTCAACGACCGCCAGATCGAGCTGATCAGCCGCGCCACGCCCAAGCGGCACTATTACCTGCAATCCGCGCGCGGCAACCGGCTGTTCGAGCTTGGCCTCGGGCCGCTCGCCCTGGCGCTCTGCGGCGCCTCCGATCCCGACAGCCAGAAGCGGATCGATGCCGCGTTGGCGTCCGGTCTCGGCTTAGACTTCGCTGCCCGTTTTCTCCAATCCGCCGGCCTGGATTGGGCAGCCGAGATCCTCGCCGGCACCGCCAGCATCCTGCCCCAGGAGTGACCATCATGTCCCGCTTTGCCTTTGCCTTGCTCCTCCGTGCCGCGCTTCCCGTCAGCGTCGCTGCGATGGTCGTGCCCGCGTCCGCCCAGGCCCAGATCGCGATCGTCGATGTCGATTCCTTCGCCAATGCGGCGCGCACGCTGAAGATCATCGACCAGCAGATCCAGCAGCTCCAGAACGAGGCGCAGATGCTGCGCAACCAGGCGCTCGCCCTGGCGCGGACCGACTTTCCGGACCTTGCCGAGCTGACCGCGCGGATGAAGGAGATCGGCCAGCTGATCCAGCAGGCACAGGGTGTCGCCTTTCGGGTCGGTCAGGTCGACCAGCAGTTCGGCAAGCTCTTTCCCGACTTCGACGCGCGGGCTGGAGCCAACGCAATCGCGGCGCAGGCCAAGGCGCGGCTCGACACGGCGATGGCGGGTTTCCGCCACACGATGAAGGTCCAGGCCGACATCGCCGAAAATGTCGAGGCCGACGTCGCCACGCTCGGCAAGATCTCGGAGAGGAGCCAGGACGCGGTCGGTGGGCTGCAGGCCGCACAGGCGACCAATCAGCTACTCGCGCTCGCCGCCAAGCAGCAGCTGCAGATCCAGCAGCTGCTCGCGGCCCAGTTCCGCGCCGAGGCGACCGATGCTGCGCGACGCGCCCAGGCCGAGCTCGACGCGCACGCGACGACCACCAAGTTCCTCGGCTCGGGCACGGCCTACACGCCGCGCTGACCGCATTGCTCGGCGACGGTGCCCCCCCCGACGCCGAGCGCCGCAGGGCGCGATGCGCGCGCCCCGCAAGCGCCCTGCGGCACCCTTTGAGGATGTGACGCGATGAACGACCTTAATGTCATCGACCGGTTCCTGGCGGACTTCATCCGCTATATCGATCACGGCTTCGGGCTGCTCGGTCCCGACATCGGTTTCCTCACCAGTACGCTGATCGCGATCGATATCACGCTGGCCGGCCTGTTCTGGGCGATGGGCGGCGAGACCGACGTTCTCGGCAAGCTGCTCAAGAAGATCCTTTATGTCGGCGCCTTCGCCTTCATCCTGAACAATTTCTCGCGTCTCGCCGACATCATCTTTCGCTCCTTCACTCAAGCCGGCTTGACCGCCGCCGGGGGAACGATGACCGCGGACCAATTGCTGCAGCCCGGACGGCTCGCGGGTACCGGTTTCGCGGCGGCATGGCCGTTGCTTGACCAGGCCAAGGACCTGCTCGGCTTCACAAGCTTCTTCAGCAACTTCATGACGATCATGGTGCTGCTGATTGCCTGGGCGATCACGATCATCGCGTTCTTCGTGCTGGCGGTGCAGGTCTTCATCACGATCCTCGAGTTCAAGCTGACCACGCTCGCAGGCTTCATCCTGGTGCCGTTCGCATTGTGGAATCGCACCAGCTTCCTCGCCGAGCGCACGCTTGGATCGGTGGTCAGTTCGGGCATCAAGATCATGGTGCTCGCCGTCATCATCGGCATCAGCTCGGGCTTCTTCACCGAGTTCGCCGAAGCCGTGAAGGGTACCGAGCCCGATCTCGGCCAGGCGATGAGCCTCGTGTTGGCGAGCATGACCTTGCTTGGCTTGGGCATCTTCGGACCGTCCGTCGCGTCCGGCTTGGTCGCTGGCGCGCCCCAGCTCGGCGCCGGCGCCGCGATCGGCACTGCTGCGGCGGTGGCCGGCGGCGCGATGCTTGGCGGCGGCGCCGTGGCCGGTGCCGCCCGGATGGCGGGCGGCGCAGGGCTGGGCGCCATCCGCGCGGGCACCTCGATGGGGAGCGCTGCCTCGACCGCCTATAAGCTCGGCCAGGAGACTTCGGGTTCCAGCTCCGTGAGTGCTGGCATGTCGGGGGTCGTGACGGCCGCTGCCGGGGCGATGCGCCAGCGTGCGGGCGCGGCGCTGGGTCTCGGCCGAGCCGCCGAGCGCGGCGGCAACGCCGCCTGGACTGCCGGCAACACCGGAGGCGGGAGCGGCGGGTCGCCGCCGGCTTCCGACGGGCAGGGTGGCGCGATGCCCGGCTGGGCGCGCGACCTGCGCGCGCAGCAGACCGCCCGCCATCACCGTCAGGCCGCGCTGCAGACGCTCAAGGAGGGCGATCGCGGCGGCGCCTCCGCCACCCCCGACATCAAGGAAAGGGACGAATGATGCAGTTCCGAAGGAGCATCCAGCGCTTTGGCACCACCCCCGAGCCCGAAACGCGCTATCAGCGCGCGGGACAGCTTTGGGACGAGCGGATCGGCTCGGCGCGGGTTCAGGCGCATAGCTGGCGGCTGACGGCGCTTGGCGAGCTGGTGGTGATCGGCGGCTTGTCCGCTGGCCTGATCTGGCAGTCGATGCAGAGCCGCGTCGTACCCTATGTCGTCGCGGTCGATCAGCTCGGTCAGGCCCAGGCGGTATCGCCGGCCGACACCGCCTACACGCCGACCGATCCCCAAATCGCATGGTTCCTCAGCCGGTTCATCCTCGACGTGCGCTCGGTGTCGCTCGACCCGGTGCTGATGCGGCAGAACTGGCTCCAGGCCTATGACTTCGTGACCGAGCGGGGCAACGTCCAGCTGAGCGAATATGCCCGCGCGGCCAATCCGTTCGCTCAGGTCGGCGACAAGTCGGTATCGGTTCAGGTGACCAGCGTCGTGCGCGCCTCGCCCAGTTCCTTCCAGCTGAAGTGGACGGAGAGCGCATTCGCGCGTGGCAATCTCGCGGGCACGACGCGCTGGACCGCGATCCTGACGGTGCGCCTCCGGCCGCCCAAGAGTGCTGACGTGCTCCGGCGCAATCCGCTCGGCCTCTATGTCGATGCGGTCGACTGGAGCCGCGAGTTCGAGGCCCCGGCACCGCCTGCGCCCACCGCACCTGCTCCGGTGGCCACCCCGATCCCCGAACCCAAGACGGAGTCCGTACAATGATCCGCCATTTTCTGCCCATGCCCGGCCTGCTGCTTGCCGGCACTCTCCACGCCCAGACCGTCCCGGCGCCCACTCCCGCGCCGGTATCGGCGCCGTCCTCGGGCGTCACGCCGCCCGCCCAGGTCGCCGCACCGCCGTCCGCGGCCCTGCCCGTCGAGCCACGGCGGCCCTATCGGCTACCCAAGGCGGCGGGTCGTGTCGCCGAGGCCAATCGCGCGGCGACCCGCGAACCGGCCGCCGCCGGCTATCTCGGGGCCACCAGACCTTTGTCGAATTCCCCGTCGGCATCGCCCAGGACGAGGCGCCGCCCTTGTTCGTGATTGGTCCGGACGGCGCGGCCCAACTCGTCAATTACCGCATCGCCGGGCGCTTCTACATCGTCGACCGGCTTTTCGCCGCGGCCGAGCTCCGGCTCGGCGGCAAGAAGCAGCAGGTGGTGTGGATCACGCGTGACGACGGGCGCAAGCACCGCGGAGGGCGCCATGACTGAAGCCGCCCCGGAAGCTGAGGCTGTGGCAGCACCCGCTCCAAAGGCCGATCCTGAGACTTTGGTGCTGCGGGCGCGACCGCGGCCGGTGGTGCGGTTCCGGCGTGGCGTGATCGTCGGAGCCGCACTGCTTGGCTCGACCGCGGTCGCCGGCATCGCCTGGCTTGGCCTCAAGCCGATCCATCTTGCTCCCAGCGCTCCGACCGAGGCCAGCGCGGACCCGCAGCCGGGAAGCGCGGAAGACGCGCTCGGCAAGGTGCCCAAGGGCTATGGCGATATACCCAAGCTCGGGCCGCAGCTGCCGGGAGACCTTGGCAAGCCGATCCTCGACCATCAGCGCAGCCTCGCCGAGCCTATGGCGCCGATCGATCAGGACGCCGCGCAGGCGGCGCAGGCCATCGAAGCCGAACGGCAGCGCGTGGCGGCCGAGCGCAAGGCGGCGCGCGAAGCCGGGGTGATGGTCGCGACGAACCATGTTCAGGCCGGACCCGACCCGATGGCACCGGCCGCGGCGCCGGTACCTGCGTCGCCGGGGAGCGCTCCCGCCGGCCAAGGCGGAAAGCTCGCCTTTCTCGAACGGAGGGCGGGCGACGAGGTCGTCGATCCCGGCCGCCTCCAGCCGGCGGCGGCGTCCACGGTGCTGAGCGCGGGCAGTGTAATCGCAGCCAGCCTCATCACCGGCCTCAATTCGGACCTGCCGGGTTTCGTCATCGCGCAAGTGAGCCAGCCCGTTTTCGACAGCCCGACGGGCAGGACGTTGCTGATCCCGCAGGGCGCGAGACTTCTCGGCCGCTACGACTCCGTGGTCGCGTTTGGTCAGACCCGGGCGCTGGTCGTCTGGCAGCGGATTCTGATGCCGGACGGAAGTTCGATCAGCGTCGACAATCTGCCCGCGACCGACACGCAGGGCTATGCTGGGCTCGCCGACAAGCTCGACCTGCATAGCTGGCAGCTCTTGAAGGGCGTCGGCCTCTCGACGCTTCTTGGGGTCGGCACGCAGCTTTCGCTCGGCAACGACGAAAGTGATCTGGTTCGTGCGATCCGCGAGTCCGCTCAACAAGGCGGTGCGCGCGCCGGCGACAGGCTGGTGGAGCGCGCGCTCGACGTCCAGCCGACCATCCGCGTGCGGCCGGGTTGGCCGCTGCGCGTCATCCTGCACAAGGATCTGCTGCTGCCGGCCTGGACGGGAACAAGGCCGTGACCGGCTTGCGCCTCGCCAAGCTGCCTGATCGTACGCCGGTCAAGCTGGCGGTTTCGATCTCGCCTGATCTGCACTTGGCTCTCTCCGAATATGCCGCGCTCTATGCCGAGGCCTATGGGCGCGAAGAGCCGGTGGCCGAACTTGTGCCGGCGATGCTCAGCGCATTCCTCGACAGCGATCGGGAGTTCGCGAAGCGGAGGCGGGCACCCGCGACGGCCAGCTGACATGGCACGAAGGAAGGAGACGCCTCGGCATTGGACGGATCCCGGCCCGATCGAGAATCCCGCCGGTGGGCGCGGTCCTGGCGTCCGCAGGCGCTATTCGCGGACGCTCATCGAGCAGACGATCAAGGTATGGCAGCCCTATTACCCGAAGCCGCTCAGCGAGCTCGACGCCCATGAGATCATCGAGAACATGACCATTTTCGCGGGGGCGTTGATGGGCCTTGACGGGATCGTCCGTCCCCGCGCCGAAACCATCTCCAAACCGGATAAGTCTCGCCCTTGACCTCTTGCCATTTGCGGCTTCGCGGCCAGACTGGGGGGCGGCCAGCGGTGCCCTCACGCGTGTGCGGCTGGCGATCATGTCAGCGAGTATGCGTCCATGAAGCGAATGAAATCGAACCGCCGGCAACCGGTGCAGAAGTCCAAGCGCGCCGTGCTCTACGCGCGCGTGTCCTCGAAGGAGCAGGAGCGCGAAGGCTTCTCGGTTGAGTCACAGATCAAGCTCCTCAAAGCCTATGCCGAGGAGCAAGGCTATCGGATCGTCCGCGAGTATATCGACATCGAGACCGCCAAGGCGAGCGGGCGGACCTACTTCGGCGAGATGATCGCGTATCTCAGGAGCCATCCGGCGACGGACACGGTCTTGGTCGAGAAGACCGACCGCCTTTACCGCAACCTTCGCGACTGGGTGACGATCGACGATCTCGATCTCAGCATCCATTTCGTGAAGGAGAACATCGTTCTCGCGCCCGACTCGCGCTCCTCGGAGAAGTTCCTGCACGGCATCAAGGTGCTGATGGCCAAGAACTATATCGACAATCTCTCCGAAGAGGTCCGCAAGGGGATGCTGGAGAAGGCGGAGCAGGGGATCTGGCCGTCCGTAGCGCCAACGGGCTATCGCAATGTCCTCGGCTCGAACGGCAAGCGGGTGATCGAGGTCGAGCCCGACACGGGCCCGCGCGTGACCCGGCTCTTCGAGTGGTACTCGACCGGGATGTATTCGCTGAAACAAGCCGCTGCCCGTGCGCGGGCGGATGGAATGACTTTCCGGGGCAGCGCCAAGCCGATCAGCACGAGCAGCGTCCATAAGATCCTGCGCTCGCGCATCTACACCGGCGAGTTCGAGTGGATCGGCAAGCGTTATCAGGGCTCCCATGAGCCCTTGGTGTCGATCGAGACCTGGGAGCGAGTCCAAGGCGTCCTTGACGGGCGCCATACCGCTCGCGTTCGGGGCATCGAGAAGGACTTCCTGTTCACCGGCATGATCAGCTGCGGCCATTGCGGCTGCGCGTTGGTCGGCGACATCAAGAAGGAGAAATACATCTACTATCGCTGCAGCCACGCTAAGGGGAAGTGCCCGGAGCCCTATGTGCGCGAGGAGGTATTGCTCGAGCAGATCGGCGACATGCTCGATCGCGTGTCGCTTTCGCCGGAGATGTTCCAGTGGTTGCGGAACGCGCTCCGGGAGAGCTTCACGGAAGTGCGTACCGATCACGACACGGCGGTGGCGCGGCTCACCAGGGAGCGGGAGCGCCTTCGCGAGCGTCTCGGGCAGGTCTACATGGACAATCTCGATGGCCGCATCGAGGACGAGATTTATGCGGCGCTCACGGCGCAGTTCCGGGATCAGGAGCGCAAGGTCGCCAAGGAACTCGAGCGGCGGCATGAGGCCGATCTGAGCTACTTCGACGATGGAATCGCATTGCTGTCGGTTGCGCAGGATTCGAAGCGTCGGTTCCTCGAGGCCGATTTAGCGGCCAAAAAACACGTGCTTTCGGTGGTACTTTCGAACTGTTCGTTTCGGGATCGAAAGCTTTCGGCGGAGTACCGTAAGCCCTTTGATATCCTTGTGGAAAATACACCGCACGAAGGCGCCGCCGAAAAGGGCGGACGCGGCAAAAAAGCCAAAAATGCGAAGTGGCAGGGGCGCTCGGATTCGAACCGAGGGCCTTCGGTTTTGGAGACCGACGCTCTAACCAGCTGAGCTACGCCCCTGTGCGGACGGTGCGTTTAGCGTGGCATATCCGACTGGGCAAGGGTGCTGCGAACGGAAATTTGCCGATTGAGGGCGCCGGGCCGGCCGGCGCCCCCATCGGTTCAGGCATGGACCGGGCGATGCGCCAGGTGCCGGGCGACGTCGCGCAGCCGCCAGGCAAAGGCGATCGTGGCGATGCCGCCCACCATCAGGCTCACCCCGGCCAGCGTCGCCACCAGGAACAGGTCTCCCGCGGCGAAGCCCAGGAAGAACAGCATGGCCAGCAGCAGGTCGAGCACGCCGGTGGCGAACAGGGCGGCGCGCTCGTGGCGCACCTGGCGGCCGGTGAACAGCTTCGCCGCACCACTCAGCGCCAGCCAGACGCCGATCGCCCAGAGCGCTGCCAGCGCACCCGCAAAGGGGTGCACCAGCACGACGAACCCGGCGGCGACCGAGAGGACGCCGAGGATCGCATCGAGCCCGTGCCCGCGCATCCGCATGGTGCGCAGCGCGGTCAGGATGCCGAACACGCCCGAGGCGATCAGCGCCCAGGCGAGATACACGCCCAGGGTGAAGCTGCTCGCGAAGGGGTAGAATATCGCGAGCACGCCCAGCGTGATCAGCAATGCGCCGAGCAGTGCCTGCCAGGCCCAGGTCCGGCTGCGCCAGCGCAGCGTTTCGAAGCTGGTCATCGCCGCCTCCTCAGTTCTTGAAGTCATAGGGGATGGCGAGGTCGCCCAGTGCCGCGCCGCGCTCGGAGGTGATCGTCGCGTCGAAGCTGACATGCTTCACCGAGGGCGAGACGTGCTGGAAATAGAGCCAGCCCTCGAGCGAACCGCCCGGATCGAGCACGCCTTCCGGAAGCACGTTCTTGCGCATCGCATCGGTAGGCAGCTGGACCTCGGCCTGGCCGAAGGCGCGGTCATAATAGTCCCAGCCATAGGGGCCGGCATAGCCGAAGCCGCCGCGATACCAGCGCATGCCCGGATAGAGGCCGGCATAATAGGGCGCGACGCGGAAGCGGTTGTAGAAGAAGCCCGGGCGGCCGATCGGCGCATAGCCCGACAGCGGCAGGCTGGTCGTGACGGTGCTGTCGATCTTGTAGAGCGGCAGTGCGGCATAGGTGCCGCCGCTCGGATCGGCGAGCTTGAAGTCGGCATAGCGGATACGCACCGGGGTGCTGCCATTGTTGGTGATCCGCACCTTCATCGGCGTCACCGCGCTCTCGATGTCGACGATTCCGGGAAAGTCGGGCGTCATGGTGACGATGCTGACGTCGGCGGCACTGGCGGTGGCGCCGCCGCCGGCCGCGGGGATCGCGTCCGCTGCCGGGCGGAGCGTGTCGGCGCAGGCGGAGAGGGCGAGGGCGGTGCCGGCGAGCAGCAGCAGTGCGGCGGTACGGCGAGATCCGGAACGATAGGTCATGTCGGGCTTCCCTGATTGCGTGGCTGTCGCTTCCGCGGAACGGCCAGGGGCAGGGCCGGGCGGAAGCGACAGCGGCAATCTGGTCGCGCGGCGGTCCTCGGAAAATCATACCAAGAGCTGGCCATACCTTTGGCTGGCCTCCCGGGGACGCCGACAAGACGAAGCCCGCCGCGGGCGGTCCGCGACGGGCTCCGGAAAGGACAGGGAGGGGCGGGGTCAGGCCGCGGCGCTGGCGCCCTGTTGCGGCTGGATGGCCAGCGCGCGCGCTTCCTGCACGGGCAGCGGGCGGCCGAAATAATAGCCCTGCACCTTGGTGCAGCCGAGCTGCTGGACCATGAGGTGCTCCTCCTCGGTCTCGACGCCCTCGGCCGTGGTCGCCATGCCCAGGCTGTCGGCCAGCGCCACCACGGCGCGGATGATCGCGATCGCTTCCTTGGTGCCCTTGGACGCGCCCTGCACGAAGCTGCGGTCGATCTTGATCGTGCTGAACCGGGTATGGGCCAGATAGCCGAGCGAGGAATAGCCGGTGCCGAAATCGTCCAGGCTCAGCTTCACGCCCAGCTCGAGCACCCGCTCCAGCACATGGATCGCCTGGGTGCCCTCGCGCATGAACACGCTTTCGGTCACTTCCAGCTCGAGCCGCTCGGCCGGCAGGCCCGATTGGGAGAGCGCCTGGGCGACCATCGTGGCGAAGGCCGGGGAGTGGAGCTGCTCGGGGCTGACGTTCACCGCCACCCGCACGTTCGAGTCCCACTTCGCCGCCTCGGCGCAGGCGGTGCGCAGCACCCATTCTCCGATCTGCGGGATCAGCCGCGCATCCTCGGCCAGCGGCACGAACTTGGCGGGGGAGATCACGCCGAACTCGGGATGCGTCCAGCGCAGCAGCGCCTCGAAGCCCATCAGTCCGCCCGTCGCGGCGCTCACCACCGGCTGGTAGTTGAGGTGCATCTCGCCATTCTCGACCGCGCTGCGCAGCGCGATCTCGAGCACGCGGCGTTCCTCGGCCGCCATGTGGAGCTGCGGCTCATAGCAATGGAAGGCGCCGCCGCCGGTATCCTTGGAGCGATAGAGGGCCAGGTCGGCCGAACGGATCAGCATCTCGGCGGTGCGGCCGTCGCGCGGGCCGACGGCGAGACCCACCGAGGCGCCGATGAACAGCGTGTTCTGGTCGATCTCATAGGGGCGCGAGACAGTGTCGATGATCGCTTGGGCCAGCCGCTCGAGCGCCGCCGTGTCGGTCGCGTCGCGCACCACCACGGCGAATTCGTCGCCGCCCAGGCGCCCGATCATCTCGTTCTCGGTCATCAGCTGCTTCAGCCGCTCGGAAACGCGCATCAGCAGCCGGTCGCCCACCGGGTGGCCCAGCGTGTCGTTCACCGCCTTGAAGCGATCGAGATCGATCATCATGAAGGCGCAGCGCGAGCCCCATTTCTCCGCCTCGCCCATCGCCCGCGCCAGCGTCTCGTTGAGTAGCAGGCGGTTGGGCAGGCCGGTCAGCGTGTCGAAGCGCGCCATCTTGCTGATCTGGTCGGCGGACTTGCGCGCCTCGGTCACGTCGGAGCCGACGCCGCGGAAGCCGATGAACATGCCGGCATCGTCATAGCGCGGGCTGGCGGACATCTCCCACCAGCGCTCCTCGCCATGGACGATCACCGGGAGCAGAAGGTCGTGGAACGGCTCGCGCGTCTTCAGCCTCTCGGCGAGGTCGCGCAGGCCGGCGGCGAAATTGCCGTCTTCCCAGGTCTGCCCGGCCAGCACCTGGAGGAAGGGCATGCCGTTGATCGCCTTGGGATCGACGCCCAGCGACTTGGAGAAGCGCGGATTGGCGCGCGCCACGCGGCGCTGCGCGTCGATTTCCCACAGCCAGTCGGCCTCCCCGTTACGCTCGCCTTCGCGCAGGAGCAGGCTGAGCGTCTCGTCTCGCTCGGCGATTGCGATCTCGCCGGCGCGGATCACGACGAGCGCCTTGCCCCGCGCGAAGGTCGCCATGACGAGCAGCACGGTGAAGAGGGTGGAGGCCGCTGCGAGCATCGGCGAAGCGATCAGCGACAGGGTGACGGCCAGCGCGGCACCTACGATCGAGATGAAGGTGATGGTGGCGAGCGGCAGCGCGGCCATCGCCACGGCGCCCGCGGTCATCAGCAGCGACAGGACGATCCACATGCCGAGTGCGGCATCGGCATCGACCAGATGGCCGAATGCGAGCGGCGCGATCGACCAGGCCGCGCCCAGCGCGACGCCGTCTAGCACTGTGTCGCGCACATCGCCCAGCGTGGCGGTGGTCGCTTCCCGGTGGCGCTTGGCAAGGCGGCGAAAGGCCACTGCGGCGCCCGAGGCGGCGACGATCGCGCTCCAGCTGGCCAGCTGCCACAGCGGCACCAGCGGCGAGAGGATCATGGTGATGAGCGAGGCGCCGATCACATTGGCGGCGAGCATGAACAGCGCCAGCTGGCTGCCGGCGTGGAGCTGGGCGGCGCGGATCGGCCCCCAGTCGGTGGTGTCCGCCGGGTCGTACAGGCCCAGAAGCGCACGCGCATCGATGCGCGGCCGGGCGAATTGGGATGTCGTCTGGCTGTTCACCCGGAGGGTGTAGCCCAGCGCTGGTTAGCGAGTGGTTAGAGTCCTTTAGCGCTTTCCGAATTTTATCTAGAATAGCGGATCGAATTTCTGGGGGAGGGGCTAATGATTTGGCTGCTGATTGCGATAGTTGTTGGGTTGGCTTTGGTTCTATTAACCTGTGCCGCCAGCAAGAGCTCCAGAAAGAGCCGCATGGACAAGATCGCCACGATCGCTCAGTCCGTTGGTATAGCAGCAAGCCTCTTCATTTTCGGTTTGCAGGAATGTCAAAGAGAATTCAGCGAGAAGGAAAAGAGTGATCAGGCGATCGCGCAGATATTGCTGACTTCATATGATCCTGGTGCCGTCGACGAGGCCTTTGGAGCTTTGAAATTGGCTGAGGGTCCTGATTTATCCGAATCGGTTCGAGCGGAATTCAATGGCAAGGCCAAGACCCTCACCAGTTACTTTTGGGCTGTAGATAGGTGCGTGACCACAAAACTATGTGCGAACGATCTCGCAAAGAAAACATTCTGCGAAGATTTTCGGCGATACGAAAATGCCCTTGCTCGTGTGAATGGCATTCAGGCCATGCAACGGGAGCTGAAGTTCTTCGAGGCGATGCGAAGCTGTCCGGGATCCCAGGGTTAAGCTCGTTGGCATTTGAGTGATCGCGGGACCGGTTTCGCTCTCACCCCGCGATCCAGTTCCCATGGAACCCAGGCGGCACGCGGTGCGGCAGCCGCACGCTCGCCACCGGCGGGCCCTCGAAGTCGCGGGCGTCGAGGATCACCAGGTCGGTCGTCTCGTGCGGCAGGTCGATCACCAGCCCGATCAGCCAGCCTTCGTCCTCGCCGGCATCGGGCGCGGCGGGCACGAAGACGAATTCACCCGGATGCCGGCCCTCGCCGAATTCGTGCACCTGACGGGTGCCCGCCTCGAGGTCGTGCTTGTAGAGCCGCGTGCCCGAGATCGCGAACCGCTCCTCCGCCAGCGCTATTGTATAGACATAACGATAGGGCTGGCCGAACAGCCGCTCGTCGGGGCGCGGGAATTCCTGGGGAGACGCGTCGAGCATGTGCCGTTCGGCGGTGCGCGCCACCGGATCGAGGATGAAGCGCTCCAGCCCGCGCGGATTCTGGTCTGGCCCGCCCGGCTCGCCGGCGAACATGCTGTCATAGGTCACCGCATCCAGCACCACCCGGCCATCGGGCAGGTCATATGCGTTGGCGGTGTGGAAGATGTAGCAGCGCTCGATCTCGATCCAGATCGTATCGTCGCCGCGTCCGTCGCGGGTCAGTAGGCCGATCCGGGCGCGATGCTCGGGGTTCCAGCGATAGGGATAGCGGGTGCCCCGCATCGCCTCGGCCAGCGAAAAGGTCACCGGCAGGTCCATCACCACCGCATAGCGCGCAGTGAAGGCGCAGTCGTGGATCGACGGGCCATGCTCCACCGTGATCGGCTCCTCGCGCACCACCTTGCCCTCGGGCGAGATCACGACGTGATGCACCAGGTTCGGCACCATCGCGGCATAGGTGATCGCATGCTGCTCGCCGGTCAGCGGATCGCGGTGGGGATGGGCGGTGAAGGTGCCGGCCAGCGTGCCGCCGAAATCGGAATAGGCCTGGGTCTCCATGTCGCGCGACAGCGCCACCGGCGTGCTGCCGGCCTCGACCAGAGCGAGGATTTCGCCGCCGATCTCCAGCACATTGGTGTTCACCGTGTCGAAGCGGCCATGGCGCGGTCCGGGGGCGGGGGCCTCGCCCAGCGCTGCGGCGGCCGGGGTCGAGCGGATCCAGCGGTTGCGGTACCAACGCGCCTTGCCGTCTTCGATCGCCAGGCCGTGAACCATGCCGTCGCCGATGAACCAGTGATAGCCTTGGGGATCGGGCTTCACCGGATTGGGGCCGATGCGCATATACTGCCCGTTCAGTGCCGGGGGGATGGTGCCGGTGACGGGAAGGTCGGTAAGGGTCAGCTCCGCGCGCATCGGCGTGTGGATGCCGGTGAGGAAGGGGTGATCGGTCGTGTCGTCGAGCAATTCGGTCACGCTTGCCATTGCCGCCTCCTGGCTTATGTTTACAGCGTTCACATAACGGGCAATGGTAACAGTGTCAACATCTGGGGCCGGCAAGGCCTATCATCATGGCGATCTGCGCGCGGCGGCGATCGAGGCCGGGCTCAAGCTGCTCGAGACGCGCACCGCCGACGACCTTGGCCTGCGCGAGATCGCGCGCACCGTCGGGGTCAGCGCGACGGCGCTCTACCGGCACTTCCCGGACAAGAAGGCGCTGATGACGGCGCTGGCGGGGGAGGGGCTGCGGCGCCTGTCCGACGTGCAGCACGAAGCGGCCGAGCGTGCCGGCGGCGGCAAGGCGGGCTTCGCGGCAACGGGCGCGGCCTATGTCCGCTTCGCGCTCGCCAATCCCGCGTTGTTCCGGCTGATCTTCGCCAATCCAGACATGGATTCCTCGGCGCTGTCGCACGAGGACGGCGCGATGGCGTTCCTCAAGGAAAATGCCCGCGCCGCGGCCGCCGAGCATGGCGGCGACGCCGAGGTGATCGTCTTCCATGCCTGGTCCTGTGCCCATGGCCTGGCGATGCTGATGCTCGACAAGCAGATTCCGGCCGACGACGCGATCATCGATCGGGTGGTCGGGGGGAAGTGGTGAGGGCTGGCTAGTTCCCCTCCCCAGCAGGGAGGGGAGATGGTCACTTGCAATGTAGGATTTCGCCTGCTTGGCTCGAAACGCCATGCGAAACCTCAGTCAGATACTTGAATCTGTTGGAAAAATAGGATCGTGCTGCGCAATGTTCTTGCGTGGCGCCCTTGTCGCATGCGCGATCGATACGCGCGCGGGGGAAGAACCGGGGCGGCGTAGTGTAAACTTCGGAAACTTCGGGCGCGCGCTCGGGGCCCGTTTGTGTAGGGATCCCCCTCCCCGAAGGGAGGGGAATCGCCTCGCCTTACGCGGCGAGCGCGTAGGGCTTGATCTCACCGTTGAGGTAGAGGTTGCGGGCCTTCGCACGCGAAAGCTTGCCGGAGCTGGTGCGCGGCAGGGTGCGCGGCGGCACCAGCTCGATCACGCAGTTCATGCCGGTCACCGAGCGGACGCGCTCGCGGATCTCGTCGCGCAGGCGCAGGCGCTCGGCCTCGTCCGAGGTGCGGCACTGGACCAGCACCGCCGGCGTCTCTTCGCCGCCCGGGGTGGTGATCGCAAAGGCGGCAACGTCACCCTGCTTGAACGCCGGCAGCTGCTCCACGGCCCATTCGATATCCTGGGGCCAGTGGTTCTTGCCGTTGATGATGATCATGTCCTTGGCGCGGCCGACGATGTAGATGTAGCCGTCGCTCATGTAGCCCATGTCGCCGGTGTCGAGCCAACCGTCCTTCAGGCAGGCGTCGGTCGATTCCTGGTCGCGGAAATAACCGACCATCACGCTCGGGCCCTTGCACCAGACCTTGCCGATCGCCTTTTCGGGAAGCGGCGTGCCGTCCTCCTCGCGGATCTCGATCGTCATGTCGCGCGCCGGAACGCCGCAATTGACGATCGCGCGGAAGCGCTGCGGGCGGTCGCCGCGGGCGGTGTCGCCGCCCGAGAGCTGGGTCTCCTCGACCAGCTCGACCACGATGCCTTCGCCCGGCGGCATGATCGAGACGGCCAGCGTCGCCTCGGCCAAGCCATAGCTCGGCAGGAAGGCGGAGGCCTTGAAGCCGGCATCGGCGAAGGCGTCGACGAACGACTGCATCACGTCCGGACGGATCATGTCGGCGCCGTTGCCGGCGACGCGCCAGCGGCTCAGGTCGAAGCGGTCGCTGGCCTTGGTCTGGCTCGACATGCGGCGGGCGCAGATGTCGTAGCCGAAGGTCGGCGAATAGCTGAGCGTGCTGCCCTGGTTGCGGCTGATGAGGTCGAGCCAGGCGAGCGGGCGCCGGGCGAAGTCCTCGGTCTTCAGATAATCGGTCGAGACCTGGTTGGCGACGACCGACAGGAAGCAGCCGACCAGGCCCATGTCATGGTACCAGGGCAGCCACGAGACGCAGCGGTCGCCCGTGGTCACGTTCATGCCGTGGCTGTGCGCGGCCAGGTTGTTGAGCAGCGCGTGATGGGTGATCACCACGCCGTGCGGGAAGCGCGTCGAGCCGCTCGAATATTGCAGATAGGCGATGTCCTCGCCCTTCGACTCGGGCAGCGTTGTCGGTGCCGCGTCACGCTGGCCGAATTCGGCCCAGTCCAGGCCCGGCACGTTGCGGCCGCGCGCCGCTTCCGCGCACATCGCGCCGATCTCGGGCGGGTAGAACAGCATGCTCGGGTCGCAGCTCTGCAGCTGGACGGTCAGCTGGTCGATGTACGACTGGGCGCCGCCGAAGCTGGTCGGCAGCGGCAGCGGCACCGGCCAGGCGCCGGCATAGACGCAGCCGAAGAAGAGCGAGGCGAACTCGGTGCCCGTCTCCGCGATCAGCGCGATGCGATCGCCGGGCTTCACGCCGGCGGCGACCAGGCGATAGGCCTGGTTCAGCGCGTCGGCACGCAGCTCCGCGAAGGTATAGGGGCGCACGAGGTTGCCGCGCGCGTCGTGAAAGTTGAGCCCGCGTATGCCCTGGGCGGCATAGTCGAGCGCTTCGCCAAGCGTTTCAAAGTCCGCAAGGCGACGCGGCAGGCTGTCATCGGTAGGCGTGGGCGCGAGCGTTCCCGCTTCCCTTTCAGCCTCTAGCGATCCCGTAACGTCCAATACCATTCTTTATTCCGTGCCCCTGCGTGGTAGCCAACGTCGTGCCCCCACGACGAATTTTTGAGGCTAGCCTCTGCTACGCACTGTCGTTCAAAATCGGTTGCCACTGTGGCACAATCATGGCGCATGCCTGACCCGAGACGCCCCCTGCCACCGCTGAATAGCGCCGATCTGGAGCGTTTCGCGCTCCGCTATGTCGAACGTTACGCCACGACAAGGGCCAAACTTGCCGCCTATCTGTCCCGAAAATTGCGGGAGCGGGGCTGGGACGGCGAAAAATCGCCCGATCCCGAAGGCTTGGCGGAGCGGATGGCCGGGCTCGGCTATGTCAATGATCGGCTCTATGCCGAATCCAAGGCCGGGGCGATGGCGCGGCGGGGGCTGGGTGCCCGCCGGGTGCGCGAGGCACTGCGCTTCGCCGGTATCGAGGAAGAGGATGCCGCGGCGCTGATCCCCTCGATCGAGGAGGCCGAGGTGTCGAGCGCGATCGCCTTCGCGAAGCGCAAGCGGATCGGTCCCTTCGGGCGCGAAATGGCCGAACGGCCGCTCCAGGAGAAGCAGATGGCGGCGATGATCCGGGCCGGCCATGCGCCGGCGCTGGCCCGGGCGATCGTGCGGATGGCGCCCGGGGATGATCCGGAGGCCACACTTGCCCCAAGTTGAAACCAGCCGGTCACAAAGGCAATTCCATATGGAAAATACTATGTTAAGGTAACCCTCCGGGGGAACAGGAAAATGCGTGCTGACCAACAGGTTGCGCAGAACGACTATACAGACGCGCCGAACTTGGACGGGGGGATTGGCGAGGATCGGACGGAAGAAGGTCAGGTCTTTGCCGGTGTCGTGAAGTGGTTCGATGTAACGCGTGGCTTTGGCTTTCTCGTGGCTGACGACGTCGCCGTGGGCGACATCTTGATTCATTTTACCGTGTTGCAGGATCATGGCCGGCGCTCGCTGCCCGAGGGGGCTCGGGTGGAGTGCACGGCGGTCAAGCGCCAGCGGGGCCTGCAGGCGAAGGAGATCCTCTCGATCGACCTCAGCGAGGCGGTCGAGGCGCCGAAGCGTCCAGCCGATCGGGTCGATCGGCTGCGGATGATCGATTCGGCGGGTCCGTTCGAGCCGGTCACGGTGAAATGGTTCAATCGCCTCAAGGGCTATGGATTCCTCGTGCGCGACTCCGACTCGGCCGATATATTCGTCCATATGGAGACGCTGCGCCGCGCCGAGATCGAGGAGGTCGAACCCGGCCAGCCGTTCGTCGCGCGCATCGTCGATGGCGAAAAAGGACCGCTCGCGGTGGCGGTCGAAAGGACCAGCTGAGACAATGAAGTTCGTGCGTGGGTTGGGAGCGGCACTCGCCGCTTCGGTGTTGCTCGTCCCGGCCGCGGCGCTGAGCGCCAAGGAATCCGGTCCGGTGCCGGTGCAGGTGGCGAAGAAGACCGAAGTCACGGTCGATAGCGCCAGTGGCCCGCACGTCTTCCATGTCGAGCTGGCCCGCACCACCGAGGAGCAGGAGCGGGGGCTGATGTTCCGTACCAACATACCCCAGGATGGCGGCATGCTCTTCACGCCCTATCCGGCCGAGGGCGCGCCGCGCGAGGCGAGCTTCTGGATGAAGAACACGCCGACTGCGCTCGACATCCTCTTCATCCGCGGGGACGGCACCATCGCCCGTATCGGCGAGAATGCGGCTCCCTTCTCCGAGGACAATGTGAAGTCGGGCGAGCCGGTGGCGGCGGTGCTCGAGATCAACGCCGGTCTCGCGGCGAAGCTCGGCATCAAGGCGGGCGACAAGGTGCGCTGGGCGAAGCAGTAATCGCTGGGCGAAGCAGTAATCATTGCCTCGCCCCGCGCTCCTCGCTAATCGGCGGCCATGGGTCTCAATCTCAATCCCTTCACCTGGTGGAACGGCGCCACCTTCGGCACCTGGATGGGCCTGCGCGGCAAGGCGCGTGTGGGCGAGGACAATCTGGGCAACGTCTATTATGAGGGCGGCCAGGACCCCAACGGCATTCCACGCCGCTGGGTGATCTACAGCGGCTCGAACGATGCGAGCCGCGTGCCGCCCGAATGGTTCAGCTGGCTGCACCACCAGATCGATTCGGCGCCCGACCAGGCGCTCCCCGCGCCCAAGTCCTGGGAAATCCCGGCCGAGCCGAACCTGACCGGCTCGCAGCTCGCCTATCGCCCGAGCGGCGCGCTGGAAAAGGGCGGGCACCGCGCCCGCGCCACCGGCGACTATGAGGCCTGGACCCCCGGCGCATGACCGTGCGCCGCGCCGGAGCTGCCGCGGCGGGGTTGTTGCTCGCCCTCGGTGCATGCTCGGGCGGCGGTAGCGGGCCGACGAACAACACGGCTTCGGATCAGATCGTCACCACCGGCGACTCGGGCGGCCGGGCGGCCGACGTGATCACCGTCGATCGTGACGGCAAGGCGATCGAGGATGCCTCGGCGACGCCGATGAAGGATCGTGTCGCGGTGCTCGGCATCCTGAACAAGCGCAATGGCGAAGCCCGCGAATTCAAGATGAAGCCGGGCCAGGCCGTGCGAATCGGCGATGTGATCGTCCGCCTCAAGGCCTGCGACAAGACCGCGCCCTGGGAAGCGGACCAGCTGACCGGCGCCTTTGTTCAGGTCGATGTGCTCGAAGTCGACAAGAAGTGGCACCGCGTTCATTCGGGCTGGCTGTTCGCCGAGCGGCCGGCGCTCAACGTCGTGCAGCACCCGATCTACGATGTGTGGCCCAAGAGCTGCGCGATGACCTTCCGTGACAGTGGACCGGACACCGTGCCGGCGCCCGCGGCGGGCGGCAGCGGATCGGGCAACGCGTCCAGCGCGAAGAAGTCGCCATCGACCGAAGGCGCTCCGACCGAGAGCCCGGCGGCCGAATCGCCCAGCGCACCGGCCAGTAACGCGACATAGTCGTCCCGCGGGATCTCGATCGCGCCGAGAGTCGAGAGATGCTCGGTGATGAACTGGCAATCCAATAGCGTGAACCCGCCGGCCTGCAGCCGCGCGACCAGGTGCGCGAAGGCGACCTTGGAGGCGTTGGGCACGCGGGTGACCATCGATTCGCCGAAGAACGCGCGGCCGAGCGCCAGGCCGTAGAGCCCGCCGGCCAGCGTCTCGCCGTCCCAGCACTCGACCGAATGGGCGAAGCCGCGGCGGTGCAGCTCGAGGAAGACTCGCTCGATCGGTCCGTTGATCCAGGTATCCGGCCGGTCGGCGGCGCTTTCGGCGCAGAGCTGGATGATCCGTTCGAACGCGGCATCGACGGTCAGGCGGAAGCGGCCAGACTGGATGACCTTGCGGAGCGAGCGGGAGAAGTGGAAGCCGTCCAGTGGCAGGACGCCGCGCAGCTTGGGCTCGACCCAATAGACGCTGGCCGCGGTGCGGTGGTCGGCCATGGGGAAGACGCCCATGGCATAGGCGCGCAGCACCAGGTCGGGATCGAGTTCCTGCTGGGGCGGCTGGGCCCGGCTCAACGCTTCTTGCCCGCCAGCCGGCGCTCGATCGCCTGCCACAGCGTGGCAAAGGCCTGGGCGCCGGGGCTGCGCGGCGCGAAGCTGCCGACGGCTGCACGGCGAACGCTCATCGACTCGACGATGCTGGCCATTGGGATCACCGGCCAGTCGGGGTGCGCGGCCACGGCTTCGGCGTGCAGTTTCCGCCGGCGATCGACCATCGCATGCACCGGCATCAGCGGCACCTTGCCGCCCAGATGCGCCGAGACTTCCTCGAAGGCACGGGTGGAGAGCGGGGAGGGGATCACCGGCACGACGATCAGGTCGGCGGCGCGCATCACCTGCTCGCTGGTCTCGGTGAGGCCCGGCGGGCAATCGAGCAGCATCCGGTCATAGGCCTTGTCGAGCTCGCCCAGCAGCTTGGCCAGCCGCTTCTTCTTGTCGAGCTCGTGGAAGACCAGGTCGAGGCCGCGCAGCGAGGTGTCGGCGCCGATCAGGTCGAGCCGCTCGATCCCGGTGTGCTGGACCAGCTTGGTGGGGGCGACGTCCTTGGTGAAGATCGCCTGGGCCTGGTCGCGGGTCTTGCCATGCGGTTCGAGCAGGAAGGTGGAGGCGGCCTGGGGATCGAGGTCCCAGAGCAGGGTGCGGCGTGCCGAGAGCGTGGCGGAGGCCCAGGCCAGGTTGACCGCCATGGTCGTCTTACCGACGCCGCCCTTGAGGCTGTAGATCGCGACCGTTGCCACCTGGATTCGCTCCCTTCCGCTTCAAGCCTTGCATGAAAAAGGGCCGGCGGGAATGCCCGCCGGCCCTTGTTGGATACTCTGTACTGCGATCAGCCGTGGCAGGCGCGCGAGCCCTTGCCCGGAACTTCGATCGTTGCGTTCTTGGCGTTGCCGGTGACCTTGAAGCCGCCATCGGCGACGAAGGGCTGGCCAGCTTCCGGCGCCTTGAGCATGGTGCCCGGGCCGTCCTTGGTTTCCTTGATCAGGACCTGCTTGGCGCCCTTGTAGAAATCGGCGAACACGACGCTGTTGTCCTTGCAGCGCATCGAGACCGAGGTCTCGATCGACGGCGGCAGCTCCACCTTGGGAGCGTTCTTCAGCGCTTCGGCCTGGGGATCGGGCGCGGTGCCAGACACTTCCTCAGGCTTGTTCTCACAGGCCGCGAGCGAAAGGAGCACGGCGGCGGCGGCAAAAAAGGGGGCTTTCTTCATAACGGGCGGGAGCTTTCGTTCACCAAGAAAGAATCGTCAAGCGATTCGTGTTATAGAGTTACATTACGATTGTGCGTTGCAGCATGACATCCGTAATGTTGCGATACGATGACAGACACCGATGTCATTCATGGAATTCACTCATTTCTGGAATACGTCCAAAAGCGATCTTTGTGCCTACTCGGTCGATTCTGCCGCCATGCAGCGGTCCGACCGACACGGCATTTCGCCCGAACTTCTGGTTAATCCGGTCCATCGCGCGGCTGAGCGAGAGCGTGCGGGTCTCCCGGGCGAGCGGATCGTCGGGATCGAGCGCGGCGAACAGCGAGCCTTGCTCGCCCTCCACGGCCTCGATCTCGCACAAGGTCACCCCGACCATGCGCAGGCGGAATCCGCCCCGGCGGTTGCGTCCCGCCTCGGCCAGGCGCGGAAAGAGCTGATCGAGCGCATGGAGCACGACGAAGCTGTCCTGCGTCGCCGGCAGCCGGATCGAGGCGCGCCAGTTCGACTTGTCGTCCTCGAACTTGCCGTGGAGCACCAGCAGGCAGGCGCGATAGCCCTTGCGGCGCAACCGGCTGGCCGCCTTAAGCGCGAGGCGGCGCGCAGTGAGGCGGGTGGGCTCCAATCCGCGCTTGCCGGGCGACAGGACATGGCTGTGCCCGATCGTGCGACTCTGCGTCGGCTTGTCGGGCAGCTCGACGCCGTGCAGCAGATACCAGAGCCGATCGCCATTGACGCCGCCCCAGGCATTGCCGGCATCGCGTGGGCGGCGCGCGCAATATTGGCGGATGTCGAGGATGCCGTCCTGCGCCAGGCGCTTCTCCATCTTGGCGCCGATGCCGGCGATGTCGAGCAGCCGAAGCCCGAACAGGCAATCGGGCAGTCGTTCGGCGGTGAGCACCACCAGCCCGTCGGGCTTCTGCATGTCCGAGGCGAGCTTGGCGAGCAGGCGGTTGGGCGCGATGCCGACCGAGCTGGTCAGGCATTCGCCGACCTGCGCGCGGATGCTGGCCTTGATCCGGTGGGCGAGGGCGACCGCCGCTTCGGCGCCGTTCTCATTGTCGAGCAACCGGCAGGCGACCTCGTCGATCGAGCAGACATGGGTGACGGGGACATGCTTCCAGATCTCGGCCAGGATCGCCTCGTGGAACTCGACATATTTCTCGTGCCGGGCGGGGGTGATCAGCAGGTCGCGGCACAGGCGCTTTGCTTCCCAGACCGGGGTGCCGGTGGAGATGCCGTATTTCTTGGCCTGGACCGAGGCGGCGATGGCAACGGTGGTGTCGCTGTCGACCGGCGCAACGATCACCGGGCGCCCGCGCAGGGCCGGGTTCAGCTGCTGCTCGACGCTGGCGAAATAGGAGTTGAGATCGAGATAGAGCCAGCGCAGCGGCCGGGGTGGAAAGGCCAGAATCGGGGCTGGAAGTTCACTAAGTTCACGACATCCACGCGCGAGACCATCCGCGCTCGTTCCCGGACACGGCGCGCCGCCCACGGAATCATGGGGTGGATATGGGGCAAGGGGAATCGGGTCGGCCATATCGGAACAATACAAGAACATTTGCCTGTAGGACAGCCGTAATGGGTCGGGAATTGGCCCCGCCGCTTGACCGCTGCGGCGGGGACCGCGCAGGGTCCGCGGAGGAGGGATGGTCAATGCGCGCACTTGCCATTGCCGCTGTGCTGATGCTCGCGGCCTGCGGATCGAACGAAAAGGCCGAGGAGCCGGTTGCCAAGCCGAGCCCCAGGGGGCCGCATCTGGGCGAAGTGTCGCTCGACAAGCCGCTGCGCGCCACCGACAATGCGCTGACCTGGTCACTCGAGGTTGCGCCCGGCACCATCACGCTCACCCGCTTCGCCGGGCGCGGGAGCGAGGGCAGCGTCGTTCAATTCTATCCGGTCTCGCCCCAGGTCGATGCCGACAAGGCGGTTTGGAACACCAAGGATGTCGACGGTGCGCCGGTGACGATCACCTTCACCAAGGCCCGCTGCACCGAGAGCGGCGATCCGGCGATCGAGCGGCCGCTGACCGCCGATGTGCGGATCGGCGACAGCCAGCTCCATGGCTGTGCGGGCGAGCGGCCAGCGGACGGGTTGAACTCGCAGCCGGTGGAGCCGGGGAATGCGGCGGACAACGCTGCGGATGCGGTGGCCAACGCCCGCTAGATCGCGCCCCGCTGAACCGGCTCATTCGAGCAGGTTGCGCAGCGCCTCCCAGTGCGGAAGCTTCTTCTCGAAGCCAATCGTGTGGAGTGGGCTCGACGAGGGCAGGGCGAGGATCGTGTAGCGGTCCGCTGCCATGCCGAGTTGCTTCGAGCCGGTGCGGAAGGCCGTGCCGCCATTGAAGGCGATGCCGCGCAGATCCGGCAGGGTGGCGGCGAGGGCGACGATATCATGGCCCTCGACATCGCGAAGCGCAGCGTCGGTGCTGCCGGTGCGCCGGGCGCTGGCGACCACGTCCCACAGCCCAATATGCGCTTCTCGCAGCGCGGCGAGGCGGTCCGGATAGTCGAGCGCGGCGAGGTCGCGGCCGGCGGCGGGAGAGATCAGTCGCCAGAACTGGTTCTGGGGATGGGCATAATAACGCTGCTCGGCGAGTGAGCGTTCGCCGGGGAGCGAGCCGAGGACGAGCAGACGGGTGCGCGCATCGACGACGGGCGGGAAGCTGTGCTTGCGGTCGGTCACGCGGCGATGACGTCGGTCTGCGCGAAATCGTCGCCCTTGAAGAGCAGGGGCTCGCCGGTCGCCCTGGCCAGGGCATAGGCGAAGCAGTCGCCGAAGTTGAGGCGGGCTCGGTGGCCGGAGCCCTGGCCGTATTCCCGATAGGCGGCGTGGCCGATCTTCGCCTGCTCGACAGTGACAGGGGCAATCGCGATACGGAACTCGGCCACCAGTCCGGCCAGCGCACGTTGGTAATCGCGATTGCCACGGACTTGAACCGCCGAAAGCTCGATCCAGGTGCCGGCCGAAACCTGACAGGCAAAGGCCCTTGCCAGCTTCTCGACAAAGTCAGGCTTTTCCGGTTCGTCGAGCAGGATCGCCATGATCGCCGAGGTATCGACAATCATTTTGGCAGACCGTCCTCATCATAGATCGAGTCCATGATTTCCCTGGAGGTCTTGCCACGCCATTCCTCAGGCATGTCGTGCTGGAACTCGGCGACGATCTCGTTGACCCGGCGGATCGTTTCCTGGATTTCCTCTTCACGCCGCTGCAGCTCGCGCTCGAGCGCGGCGCGGATCGCCTGGGTGATCGGCTGGCCGGTCGCCTCGGCCAGTTCCCGGGCCAAGCGGATCGTCTCCGCGTCCTTGATGTTGAGCTGCGCGCCCATCTTTCTACCTCCGGTGCCTGCCTTTCTACCATGGCTTGCAAGGGGACGAAACGGGTGTAGCTTCACGACATGGCAGACAAGATCAGCAGCTATCGCGACTTCTGGCCCTTCTACCTGCGCGAGCATGCGAAGCCGTGGACGCGGGGGATGCACTATGTCGGCACGATCCTGACCCTGTGGTTCCTGCTGCTCGCACTGGGCGGGGCGGGCTGGTGGTGGTGGCTGGCGATTCCGCTGGCAGGATACGGCTTTGCCTGGGCGGCGCATTTCGGCGTCGAGAAGAACCGGCCGGCGACCTTCACCTATCCGCTCTGGTCGCTGGTCTCGGACTATCGGATGTTCTTCCTGTGGTTCGGCGGCCGGCTCGACGCGCATCTCGCCCGGGCGGGCGTTCCCGCCTAGCCCTCGGCGAGTACCTTGCCGCCGAGGCGGGCCAGCGCGCCGCCCAGCGGGCTGCACGGGTAGGGCATCGCTTCGGAGAGGAAGATCAGGTCGGCGGCGCCGTCATGCTCGGAGGCGAGCGCGGCGATCGGCTCGGCGATCTCGAAATGCAGGTCGGTGGAAGGGTGGGCGGCAAGCTCGGCCTGCCAGCGGGCGTGGCGGACACCGGCGGTCCAGAGCGATACGCCGCGGCCCTCGATGGAGACGAAGCCCAGCTCGCGGGCCTTTTCCGCAGCGCGGAGGAGGCGACCGCCATCGGCGCAGTCGAGGTCGAGCATGCGTACCGAGCGGTGGCCATGGTTGCGGAATTCGGCGAGTGCGCGGGCGATGCGGGCGTCGCAAGGACCGTGTCGCGATCCTCCGGGTTCGGTCGACAGGCCCGCGCGGCGCAGCAGCCCGCCGAGCGAGAATTGGGTGGCGGTCATTGGTCTTTCTCCTGGGAAATCGGGCGGGTCCTCAGCGACAGGGATCCCGGAATCCGGCGGTGGGGTGGGGCGCAGGGCTCGTCGGAAGCCGGACGAGCAGCGCGCAGGCGAGTGCGAGCAGCGCGATCATGCATCAGTGCGACAGGATCGAGTGGAGCGGCGTGGTGGCCAGCACCATGCGCGAGCCCGGAAAGGCGCGGCACTCGGACAGGGCGAAGCGGATCGCCGCATCGCGCGAGCGGAACAGCCCCTCGAGCATGCCATCCTGCTCCTGCACCACCCAATGGCCTTCGGTATCCTGGCCGACGCGCAGGATGTGTTCGGAACGCGAAACCATATGCACTCCATCTGTGAACCGGAGTGCGAGATAGGGGGCGGGGCCGTTAAGCTTCGAGACGAATTTCGGGCCCGGGCATAAGGGTTCCGTAAAGGCGGAAAGCCGTGCTTCTCGCGCCCCTGTCAGCACTTGCTTGCGGTGCGCGGCAATCCCCTCCATCTAGCGCCCATGCATGCGACATCCGACACGCTGGCGCTCATCGGCAACACGCCGCTGGTGCGCCTGAAAGGGCCGAGCGAGGCCACTGGCTGCGACATCTACGGCAAGTGCGAGTTCGCCAATCCCGGCGCCTCGGTGAAGGACCGCGCCGCGCTGTTCATCGTCAAGGATGCCGAGGAGCGCGGGGCGATCCAGCCGGGCGGCTGCATCGTCGAGGGCACGGCCGGCAATACCGGCATCGGCCTGGCGCTGGTCGCCAACGCCAAGGGCTATCGCACGATCATCGTGATGCCCGAGACGCAGAGCCGCGAGAAGATGGACACCCTCCGGGCGCTCGGCGCCGAGCTGGTGCTGGTGCCGGCGGCGCCCTATTCGAACCCCGGCCATTTCGTCCACACCTCGCGCCGTATCGCCGAGGAGACGCCGAACGCGATCTGGGCCAACCAGTTCGACAATATCGCCAATCGCCGCGCCCATATCGTCGGCACCGCCGAGGAGATCTGGACGCAGATGGACGGCCGGATCGACGGCTTCACCTGTGCCGCGGGCACCGGCGGCACGATCGCCGGCGTCGGGCTGGGCCTCAAGGCCAAGGACGAGAAGGTCGTCATCGCGCTGAGCGATCCGCACGGTGCTGCGCTTTACAGCTATTATGCCTGTGGCGAGCTCAAGGCCGAGGGCAGCTCGGTCGCCGAGGGCATCGGCCAGGGCCGCATCACCGGCAATCTCGAGGGCGCGCCGATCGACGCCCAGTTCCGCATCTCCGATGCCGAGGGCATGGAATGGGTCGAGCGGTTGCTCAAGGAAGAGGGGCTCTGCCTGGGCCTCTCCTCGGGCATCAACGTGGCGGGCGCGGTGCGGCTGGCGAAGCGGCTCGGCCCGGGCAAGCGGATCGCGACGATCCTGTGCGACACGGGTTTCCGGTATCTTTCAACGCTCTACAACGCCGAATGGCTAACCGCCAAGGGCCTGCCGGTGCCGGAGTGGCTCGCCGCTGCGTGAACAACCCATCTTGGCAATGGGTCGGTTCGGCGTTACATTTATGCAACAGATATGAGTGTGGGTTCGCCTGATACTGCCCAGACGATGCAGCGCGTACGCGTTGGTCTGACGGGGCTCGCCATGGTGGCGGTGCTGATCGTGCTTGCGAGCGCGGTCTTCACTTCCGCCAACCGCGAGCAGGCGATCTCCGCGATCGGTGCCTCCAATTCGGCCGTCGTCGCCAACATGACTGCGATCGGCAACACGCTGGGCGAGAAGATCAAGGAAGAGCCCCTCGCCGAGCTCGGCGCCGCGCCCAGCACGACCTCCACCGAGAAGACCGACGCCGCCGAGATCGCGCGGCAGCAAGAGGCGCAGCAGAACGGCGAAGTTCGCTGAGGTAGCGCGCGTCGGGGATTTTGTCCCGTCCGGCTCCTTTCCAGCCTGATCCTTTTCCCCGGTGAAGGCCGGGGGGCCGTCCTTGGAGTCACGTGCCCTGTCGCGTCTGCGATGCCGCACGCTTGGCCTGGATGGGGAGATGCGGTGCGTTTATCCACAATTTCATTGCGATCGGGGCGGAAAGCGCCTTGTTTATCGCGAAACTTGGTTAACCGGCGCGGGTCTTTCCGCGACTCGCAGGATTCCTGCAGTTCCTTGCAAGCTCTGGTCTGGCGGAGCGGCTGGGAAGTCCGCGAGTCCCTGGGCGGGGAAAACCGGGAAACCGCGCCACTTGGGCGGTTTTCCCGGGATCCGGCGGGATTTGGCCCCACTTTCAGGAATTACCCGTAGCGATTGCGGGTTCTACGGAGCGAAACGCGAGAACAGATGAGAACAAAAGCCGATTCTAAGTAAAACATCGCTCAAAAATGGGGTCTGGTGGGGCAAATTCCCGCTCTATCCCCAATTCTCCCGTTGAATCCCCGAGCATTTCTGCTAAAAAGAATGCTTAAGAGGGGGCACGCCCTTTTTCCGTCAGTTCGAAAGCGCCGGAGCGACCGTGGGGGTTGATTCCGGAGGCGGGAAAGTCGTGCCCATTGGGGTAGTGACGTGGCGGACAGGGAGCTCTTCGAGGGATTTGCGCTCCAGGCGGTCGACCAGAAGGGTCGTGTCGCCATCCCCGCAGACCTGCGCGCCGCCGCCGAGCGCAATTCCGACATCCGCCAGATCGTGGTTGGCCTGCATCCTTTCGACCCGTGCCTGTCGGCGCACGACCTCTCCTGGTCCAAGGAGAAGTATGAGCGCCTCGACCGCAAGGAGCAGCAGGCAGCCGATCGCGGCGAGGACGCCGACCCGCGCGCCAAGCGCCGCGCCTTCGGCCAGGTCGAGAAGGCCCCGTTCGACGATTCCGGTCGCTTCGTGATCCCGCCCTTCTTCCGCATGAAGGCGGGCATCCAGAAATGGGCGCTGTTCTACGGCAGCGGCGAAACCTTCGACATCTGGGCGCCCGAGCGCCTGATGGGCGATCCCGACGCAGACCCCACGCTGCGCGAGATCTGCGAATATCTGTGTCAGGCCAAGGGAGTCACGCTGTGAGCTCCCCGACCGAGCCCCACATTCCCGTCCTGCTCCACGAAGTGGTCGACGGCCTCGCCCCCGTGCCCGGCGAGCGTCATGTCGACTGTACCTTCGGAGCGGGGGGTTACACCAGCGCCATCCTCGAGCGGGGTGCCGAGGTGGCCGCCTTCGATCGCGACCCCCGTGCGATCGAAGGCGGCCAAACCCTCGTTGCCGCGGCGAACGGCCGCCTGATCCTGATCGAGGCGCCATTCAGCCAGCTGGAGCAGGAGCTCGAGCATCGCGGCCTGGTGCCGGTCGACGGCCTGACCATGGACATCGGCGTGTCGTCGATGCAGCTCGACCAGGCCGAGCGCGGCTTCTCCTTCCAGCAGGAAGGGCCGCTCGACATGCGCATGGCCGGCGAGGGGATGACCGCGGCCGAGTGGCTGAACGAAGCGGATGAGAGCGAGATCGCCGACATCCTCTACCAATATGGCGAGGAACCGCGCTCGCGCCGCGTCGCCAGCGCGATCGTGCGTGCGCGCCCGCTGGTGACCACCACCGACCTGGCGAACGTCGTCCGCAAGGCGCTGGGTTACAAGCCGCACGACAAGAAGGACCCGTCGACCCGGACCTTCCAGGCGGTGCGCATCTTCATCAACCGCGAGCTCGACGAGTTGGCGGAAGGCCTAGCCGCGGCCGAGCGCGTGCTCAAGCCCGGCGGCCGGCTGGCGGTGGTGACCTTCCACAGCCTGGAGGATCGCCTCGTGAAGCGCTTCCTGCGCGAGCGCAGCGGCAGCGAGCCCGCCGGTTCGCGCCACCGCCCGGCAGTCGGCCCGCGTGCCGAACCCAGTTTCGAACCTCCCGCCAAGGCCGTGAAGCCGAGCGACGAGGAGGTTGCCCGTAATCCGCGTGCCCGTTCGGCGACGCTGCGCGTGGCGCTGCGCACCGCGGCGGCGCCGTGGGGTAGTGAAGGAGTAGCGTAAGATGGCGATTCAGAGCTTCAAGGGACTGGGGTGGCTCCTCTGCGCCGTTGTCGTGGCGCCGGCATGCTACATGGTCAATTCGCACGGCGCGGCCGAGCAGGCCAAGCTCAACGCGATGAAGGGCGCGATCCTCCAGGCGCAGAAGGATATCCGCGGGCTGGAGACCGAGTTCCAGACCCGCGCCAACCTGGCCCAGATCGAGCGCTGGAATGGCGACGTGCTGGCGCTTGCGGCGCCGACTTCGGGGCAGTATCTGGCGAACGAGACTGCGCTGGCCAGCCTGGACCAGCCCGCGCAGATCCAGAACGCTTCGCTGATCGTTCCGACCGGCGCGGTTGCGGCTCAGCCTGTCGCAGCGGTAGCGACGGCGGCCGTGGCACCGGTGCAGGCGGCGCCCGCGCCGGTTCAACCGGTTTCGGGCAAGAGCGTGGCGCAGCAGGACCGGGAACTTCACGACCTCATGAAGAAGGCTGACAAGCGGGTGGCGATGGCCGACAAGGGTGTGCTCAGCACCTCGACTATCGACGACCTGAAGAAGCTTGCCCAGCGCGAGAAGCTGGCACTCCGTTGATCGTCGTCGTCGCCCCGCCGGCCCGCAAGGGCCGTACGGGCGATGCCCGGCAGGCGCTTGTCGCCACCGCCCAGGTGCGGCTGATGATCCTGTCGATCCTGTTCGGGTTCGGCATGCTGGTGGTGATCGGAAAGCTGGCGTTCCTTGCGGTCTGGGCCGAGCCGGCAACGGCGCGCGAGATCGCGACCAGCCTGGTGCCGCCGCGCGGCGACATCACCGATCGCCGCGGCGCCCCGCTGGCGCGCTCGATCGACAGCTGGACCATCGCGATCCATCCCAACCAGGTGATCGGCGACAAGGCCGAGCTGGCGCAGAAGCTCGCCGCGCTGATCCCGGACCAGAGCGCCGAGAAATATTTCGCGATCCTCCGTTCGGGCAGTGGCTTCGCCTATCTCAAGCGCCGGGCGATGCCCGAACTGGTCAGCCAGGTGAATGCGCTGGGCCAGCCGGCGATCGAGTTTCAGCGCGAGAACGATCGCCTTTATCCGCAGTCCAGCCTGGCTGCGCACGTGCTCGGCTATATCGATAGCACCGGCCATGGCCGCTACGGCATGGAGCGGGTGCTCGACGCGCAGCTGAGCGACCCGGCCAAGCGCGGCCAGCCGGTGGCGCTGTCGCTCGACCTGCGGGTGCAGGCGGCGCTGGAGAACGAGCTGGGCACGGCGATGAACCAGCTGCAGGCGCGCGGCGCCGCGGGCGTGATCCTCGACGTGCAGACCGGCGAAGTGATTGCAATGACTTCGCTGCCGGCCTTCAATCCCAATGCGATCGATGGTCCGCCACCGCGCAACAACGTGACGCAGAGCGTCTACGAGCTCGGCTCGACCTTCAAGCCGATCGCGGTGGCCGCGGCGATCGACACGGGCACCATCACTTCGATGGCGCGCCGCTTCGATGCGACCGTGCCGCTGCAGGTGGGCCGCTTCAAGATCCACGACGATCCGGGCGACGAGCAGTTCCGCTGGCTCAACATCCCGGAAACGCTGATCTATTCCTCGAACATAGCGACCGCGCGCATCGCCGACGAGCTGGGCGCGGAGAAGATGCAGGAGATCTTCCGCCGTTTCGAGTTCGACCAGCGCCCGAAGATCGAGCTGGATGGCGGCGCCAAGCCGCTCTGGCCGGTGAGCTGGGGCCGGATCACGGTGATGACGACCGCTTACGGCCACGGCATTGCGGTGACGCCACTGCATCTCGCTACCGCCTATGCCGCGATGGTGAATGGCGGGATCCTGCATGCAGCGACGCTGCGCAAGGTCGATCCCGCGCATCCTCCCCAGGGCAAGCGCGTGCTCAAGCAGGAGACCAGCGACCGGATGCGCCAGCTGCTCCGGCTGATCGTGCTCAAGGGCACCGGCCGAAAGGGCGAGGCGCCCGGCTTCCGCATTGGCGGCAAGACCGGCACCGCGGAAGCGGCCGCCGGCGGTGGTTATGACAAGAGTCGCAACGTTTCCACCTTCGCGGCGGCTTTCCCCATCGACGCACCGCGCTATGTCATGATCGCAATGCTCGATTCGCCCAAATCCAACCCCTCGATCGGCGTCTATCGCACGACCGCCGCCTGGACGGTGGCGCCCGTGGTGGCGCGGGTGGTGAGCCGTACCGGCTCGCTGCTCGGGGTGGTGCCGGATGCGAACCGCGATATCGACGAGCGTGAACTGCTTCCGCTGATCTGGGCGGGGCCGGACGCCGACAAGAAGGATCCCGAATGAAACTTGGCGCGCTGACGGAGGGCGGGGGGGACGCCGTCGTCACCGGATTTGCCATCGACCACCGCAAGGTCGCACCCGGCACCATCTTCGGCGCGTTCGAAGGGGCGCGTTTCAACGGCGAGGATTTCATCGCGGATGCAGTGAAGGCGGGGGCCGTGGCCATCGTCGCGCGTCCCAGCGTGAAGGTGGAGGGGGCGCTTCACATCGCCTCGGAGGCTCCGCGCGAAACCTTTGCCCGGCTGGCCGCGAAGTTCTTCGCGCCGTTCCCGGCAACCGCGGTGGCGGTGACGGGCACCAACGGCAAGACCTCCACCGTCGAGATGACGCGCCAGCTGTGGCGTATGCGCGGCTTCCATGCCGCCTCGATCGGCACTTTGGGCGTCACCACCGCCGACGACACGGTGAGCACCGGGCTGACCACGCCCGATATCGTCACTTTCCTCTCCAATGTCGCCGGGCTGGCGCGCGAGGGCGTGAGCCATGTCGCGTTCGAGGCGTCGTCGCACGGGCTCTCGCAATATCGGACCGAGGGGCTGCCGGTGAAGGCGGCGGCGTTCACCAACCTCAGCCGCGACCACCTCGACTATCATGGCGACATGGAAACCTATTTCCATGCCAAGATGCGCCTGTTCGCCGATGTGCTCGACCTGGACGGCGGCACCGCGGTGGTGTGGGCCGACGATCCCAATGCGCTGCGGATCGAGGATCTGGCGCGGCAGCGGGGCAACAGGCTGGTCACCGTCGGCGAGCATGGCAGCACGCTGCGGCTGATCGATCGCGAGCCGACCCTGCTCGGCCAGGGGCTGGTGATCGAAGCCGAGGGGAAGACGCACAAGGTCAATTTGCCGCTGATCGGCGCGTACCAGGCCGCCAATGCGCTCGTCGCGGCGGGGCTGGTGATCGCGACGGGCGGCGACGTGACGCAGACGCTTAGCGACCTCAGCCGGCTGCAGCCGGTGCGTGGGCGGCTCGAGCGGGCGGTGATCACCAAGGTCGGCGCGCCGGTCTATGTCGACTATGCCCACACGCCCGATGCGCTCGAGGCGGCGATTGCGGCGCTCAAGCCCCACACCCAGGGGCGGCTGATCATCGTGTTCGGCGCCGGCGGCGACCGCGACACCGGCAAGCGCGCGCCGATGGGGCAGGCGGCGACGGCGGGCGCGGACGTGGTGATCGTCACCGACGACAATCCGCGGTCCGAGAACCCGGCGGCGATCCGCGCCCAGGTGCTCGAAGGTGCGCCGGGTGCGATCGAGATCGGTGGGCGCCGCGATGCGATCAAGGCGGCGATCGACATGGCCGAGAGCCAGGACATCGTGCTGATCGCCGGCAAGGGGCATGAGCAGGGCCAGATCGTCGGCGACATGGTGCTGCCCTTCGACGATGTCACCGTGGCGCGGGAGAGCGCGGCGTGAGGCTGTGGACTTCCTTGGAGATTGCGGAGGCGACCGGCGGGACCGCGTCGGCCGATTTCGAAGTCTCGGGCGTCGCGTTCGATTCGCGCGAAGTGGGGACAGGGGACTTGTTCCTCGCGCTGAAGGGCGAGACCACCGACGGGCACAAATTCCTCGACCAGACCTTCGCGCAGGGCGCGACGGGGGCGGTCGTCTCGCAGGCTACCGACTATCCGCATGTGACGGTGGCGGACACCACCGCGGCGCTCGATGCGCTGGGCGTCGCCGCGCGGGCGCGGATGCAGGGCAAGGTGATCGGGGTCACCGGTTCGGTCGGCAAGACCGGCACCAAGGAAGCGCTGTTCGCCGCGCTGGAGCGCAACGCCCCGGGCGAGGCGCATCGCTCGGTCAAGAGCTACAACAACCATACCGGCGTGCCGCTCAGCCTCGCCCGCATGCCGCGGAACACCCGCTACGGCGTGTTCGAGATGGGCATGAACCACGCCGGCGAGTTGGCGGCGTTGACGAAGCTGGTGCGCCCGCACGTCGCCATCGTCACCACGATCGCGCCGGCGCATATGGGCTTCTTCGCCAATGAAGAGGCGATCGCCGACGCCAAGGGCGAGATCTTCCAGGGGCTGGAGCCCGGCGGCACTGCGATCGTGCCCTTCGACAGCCCGCACCGCGACCGGCTGATCGCCGCCGCGAAGCCCTATGCGGCGAAGATCGTCACCTTCGGCCTCCAGGAGGGTGCCGATTACCGTGCGGTCGAGACGATGCGCACGCGGACCGGTGGGACCTTCGTCACGGCGCGCTTCGGCCAGCGCGAGCTGAGCTTCACTTTGTCGCAGCCGGGCGCGCACTGGGTCTCCAACGCGATGGCGATCCTCGCCGCCGTGGACGCGGTTGGCGCCGATCTCGAGCTGGCCGGCCTAGCGCTTGCGGAACTCGGCGGGCTGGCCGGGCGTGGGGCGCGGCTCACCGTGCCGGTGCGCGGCGGCGAGGCGCTGGTGATCGACGAGAGCTACAACGCCAATCCCGCCTCGATGCGCGCGACGCTGGCGGTGCTGGCGCAGGAGAAGGGCCGCAAGCTGGCGGTGCTCGGCGAGATGCGCGAGCTGGGCGAGCATTCGGCCGCCTTCCACGCCGAATTGTCGGGCCCGATCGAGGCCGCGGGCGTTGAATCCGTCATTCTCGTCGGTGAAGCGATGGCGCCGCTCGCAGAGGCGCTTGAGGGCGCGGTCGATTTCGTCCATGTGCCCGACGCGGCGACCGCGCTGGGCAGGCTCGATGACATGCTCCAGGCGGGGGACGCAGTTCTCATAAAAGGGTCGAACGGCGTGCGGCTTGGGTCGGTGGTCGCGGCGTTGGCGGAAAGGGCACCTGCCTGATGTTGTACTGGATCGCGGACCTGCTGGACTTTCCCGGCGTCTTCAATCTCTTCCGCTATCTCTCGTTCCGCACCGGCGGCGCGGTGGCGACGGCGCTGCTGCTCGGCCTGCTGATCGGGCCCCGCTTCATCGGTTGGCTGCGCGTCCGCCAGGGCAAGGGGCAGCCGATCCGCGCCGACGGCCCGCAGAGCCACCTGGCCAAGCGCGGCACGCCGACCATGGGCGGGCTGATGATCCTGACCAGTATCATGCTCTCGCTGCTGCTGTGGATGGACCTGCGCAACCCCTATGTGTGGGCCTGCATGTTCGTCACCTTCGGCTTCGGCATGATCGGCTTCCTCGACGATTACGACAAGGTGCGGAAGCAGAAGACCGCGGGCGTATCGGGCAAGGTGCGGCTGATTGGCGAGTTCGCCATCGCGGGCATCGCCGCGACGATCATCTGCTCGCAGAACGGCACCGAACTCTACGTGCCCTTCTTCAGCAATTTCCACCCGAACATCAGCTATTTCTACATCGCCTTCGCCGCCTTCGTGATCGTCGCGTTCGGCAATGCGGTGAACCTGACCGACGGGCTCGACGGCCTGGCGACGATGCCGGTGGTGATCGCCAGCATGGCGTTCATGCTGATCGCGTACCTGGCCGGCAACAAGATCTACGCCGTCTATCTCGGCATCCCGCACGTGCCCGGCGCCGGCGACCTGGCGATCTTCTGCGGCGCGATGGTGGGGGCGGGCCTGGCCTTCCTGTGGTTCAACGCGCCCCCGGCGGCCGTATTCATGGGCGATACCGGCAGCCTGGCGCTGGGCGGCGCGCTCGGCACGATCGCGGTCACCACGCACCACGAGCTGGTGCTCGGCATCATCGGCGGCCTGTTCGTGATGGAGGCGCTGAGCGTCATCATCCAGGTGTTCTTCTTCAAGCGCACCGGCAAGCGCGTGTTCCGCATGGCGCCGATCCACCACCATTTCGAACAGCTCGGCTGGTCGGAGCCCACGGTCGTGATCCGTTTCTGGATCATCGCCTTCGTGCTGGCGCTGGCGGGCCTCGCGACGCTCAAGCTGCGGTGATCACCGGCACCACCTGGCGCGGCAAACGCTATGCGGTGCTCGGGCTGGCGCGCTCGGGGCTGGCGACGGTCGACGCGCTGGTTGCGAGCGGCGCCGAAGTTACCGCATGGGACAGTAACGAGGCGGCGCGTTCCAAGGCGCAGGGTGCGACGCTTGCCGACCCGCTGGAGATCGACCTGACCGGTTTCGCGGGCGTCGCCGTTTCGCCGGGCGTGCCGCTGAACACGCATCCGATCGCGGCGAAGGCGGCCGAAGCGGGCGTGCCCGTCATCGGTGACATCGAGCTGTTCGCCGAGGCGCGCGCCGAGATGCCCGCGCACCGCGTGGTCGGCATCACCGGGACCAACGGCAAGTCGACCACCACGGCGCTGATCCACCACATCATCGAGACCGCCGGCATTCCCACGCGAATGGGCGGCAATATCGGGCTGCCGATCCTGGGGCAGGATCCGCTTCCCGCAGGCGGCGTCTATGTGCTCGAGCTCAGCAGCTACCAGATCGACCTGACCCACAGCCTCGACTGCGACGTCGCGGTGCTGCTCAACATCACGCCGGATCATCTCGACCGCTATGCCGGGTTCGACGCTTATGCCGAATCCAAGGTGCGGCTGTTCGAGATGCAGTCCAGGGGGCATGCGGCGATCATCGGCATCGGCGACGAGACTTGCGCCAATATCGCGCGCCGGCTCGCCGATTTCGGCCGCAGCGAGGATCTGACCCGCATCGCGCCCGGCATCTGCATGGACCAGTCGCGCTGGCCGGCGCTGCAGGGGCCGCACAACGCCCAGAACGCGCTCGCCGCGATCGCCTCCTGCCAGGCGCTCGGCATCGACCAGGCTGCGATCGACAAGGGGCTGCGCAGCTTCCCCGGCCTGCCGCACCGCATGGAGCGGGTGAAGACGGTGAACGGCGTGCTGTTCGTCAACGACAGCAAGGCGACCAACGCGGACTCCACCGCACCGGCGCTCTCGGCCTATCCGAAGATCCACTGGATCCTCGGCGGCAAGGCCAAGACCGACGATCTCGACGCCTGCCGGCCCGGCTTTCCCCATGTGGTGAAGGCCTATACGATCGGCGATGCCGGCGAGATGTTCGCCAAGCTGCTCGAAGGCGAGATACCGGTCGAGCGATCGGGCACGCTCGACGTTGCGGTGAAGGCCGCCGCCGCCAATGCCCAGCCGGGCGAGGTGGTGCTGCTGTCGCCGGCCTGTGCGTCGTTCGACCAGTTCAAGGATTACGAAGCCCGGGGCCAGGCCTTCCGCGACGCGGTGGAGGCGCTGGGATGAACGACACCGTGGAAGTGCCGGAAGCTGGAAACGAGGTTCGCCGTCGTGTCCAGCAACAGCTCGGCCGTGCGAGCAAGACCCGCGCCGGCATGTGGTTCTGGGAAGTCGATCGCGTGCTGCTCACGCTCGCGCTGCTGCTGATCGCGATCGGGCTGGTTGCGGTCGCCGCAGCATCTCCCGCCACCGCGCGGCGCTATTCCGACGCCACCCACATCATGGCACCGATGTACTATTTCTGGCGCCAGCTGGTCTGGGTCTGCATCTGCGTGCCGGTGATGATCACCGTGTCGATGCTGCCCGTCACGGTCGCGCGCCGCCTGGCGCTGATCGGAGCGGCGATATTCCTCGTCTGCCTCGCGCTGGTGCCGATCGTCGGGCACGAGGTGAATGGCGCCAAGCGCTGGATCGGCGTCGGCATCTCGGAATTCCAACCCTCCGAGTTCCTGAAGCCTCTCTTCATCGTCGCCACCGCCTGGATGCTGAGCTTCCGTGCGAAGGATCCGCAGCTGCCGGTGCTGTTCGTCACCGGCGCGCTCACCGCGCTGATCGGCGTGCTGCTGATGCTCCAGCCGGACTTCGGCCAGACGATCGTGTTCGGCAGCGTGTGGCTGATCCTGCTGATGATCTCGGGCATTTCCCCCGCGGCGATTGCCGGGCTGGGCGGCACCGCGGTGGCCGGCGTGGTCGCGGCCTATCTGTTCTACGGCACCGCGCGCACCCGCATCGACAACTTCCTCTTCCCCACCAAGGATGCCGCGCTCGCCGAGCGCTACCAGGTTGAGATGGCGCACGACACGCTGACCGCGGGCGGCCTCACCGGCACCGGTCCCGGCAACGGCATGATGAAGTTCCGCCTGCCGGAAGGGCATACCGACTATATCTTCTCGGTGATCGGCGAGGAGTTCGGGCTGATCGCCTGCGCGGTGATCGCCTTGCTCTATCTTGCCATCGTCGTCCGCGTGCTGATGAAGCTGCTCGACGAGGAAGACGCCTTTCGCCTGCTCGCCGCTGCCGGCCTTGCCGCGCAGTTCGGCGTGCAGTCGCTGATCAACATGGCGGTGAACACCGGCATCGCCCCGTCCAAGGGCATGACCTTGCCCTTCATTTCCTATGGCGGATCGTCGATGATCGCGCTGGCGATCGGCTATGGGTTGCTTCTCGCCTTCACGCGACGAAACCCGTATCTGAAGCGCTCGCCCTATACCGGCCGCTGGAGCAACGCATGACCAATTCCCGTAGCTATGTCCTCGCAGCCGGCGGCACCGGTGGGCATATGGTGCCCGCTGCCGCACTGGCCGCGGAGCTGGCCGAGCGGGGCCATCACGTTGCGCTGGTCAGCGATGATCGCGGCGTGCGCTTCCCGGGCCTGTTCGACGGCGTCGAGACGCACGTCCTGCCCGCGGGCCGCCTTGGCGGCGGGCCGCTCGGCTATATCCGTGCGGCGGGCAAGATCCTGGCCGGTCGCTCGATGGCGCTGCGGCTCTACAAGGAACTCCAGCCCTCGGCGGTGATCGGCTTTGGTGGCTATCCCGCGCTTCCCGCGCTGCTCGCCGCGTTCGGCGCCGGCGTGCCGACCATCATCCATGAGCAGAACGCCGTGCTGGGCCGGGTGAATCGCTTCGTGGCGAACCGGGTCGATGCGATCGCGACCTCCTATGACCAGGTCGACCGGATGAAGCCCGGCTGGCAGGCCAAGACGCATCTCGTCGGCAATCCGGTGCGGGAGGCGGTGCTGGCGCTGCGCAGCCGGCCCTATCCGCTGCTCGAGGAGGACGGCATCTTCCGCGTGCTCGTCACCGGCGGCAGCCAGGGTGCGACCGTGCTGAGCCAAGTGGTGCCCGATGGGCTCGCGCTGCTCCCCGTCCATTTCCGCCGCCGCCTGCAAGTGACACACCAGGCCCGCGTCGAGGATATCGAGACGGTGCGGGGCAAGTATCAGGCGCATGGCATCCCCGCCGACGTCTCGACCTATATCACCGACATGGCGGACGCGCTGGCCTGGTCGCACATCGTGATCGCCCGCGCCGGCGCCTCGACCATCGCCGAGCTGACCGCGGCGGGGCGCCCGGCGATCCTGGTGCCGCTGCCGACCTCGACCGACGATCACCAGACCGCCAATGCCCGCGAGATCAGCACGGCGGGCGGCGCGCGGACGATCCAGCAAAAGGGCTTCACCGCGGCGGAGCTCGCCAAGCAGATCCAGAAGCTCGGGCTCGATACCCAGGGGCTCGAAAATGCCGCGGCACGGGCGCGCAGCGTGGGCCGTCCCAACGCCACGCGCGACCTTGCCGATCTCGTCGAATCCATCGATGCGCCCGAGGCCCCGATCAAGGGCCAGCGCATCTCCATGCAGGGAAGGCCAGCGTTCGCATGAAGGGTGTCGCAAAGGACATCGGTACCATCCATTTCGTCGGTATCGGCGGCATCGGCATGTCGGGCATTGCCGAGGTGATGCACAATCTCGGCTATTCGGTGCAGGGATCGGACGTGGCCGAGGGCTACGTCGTGCAGGGGCTGCGCAGCCGTGGCATCCCGGTGACGATCGGGCACAATGCCGAGAATCTGGGTGACGCGGCGGTGGTGGTGGTCTCCACCGCGATCGTGCGCACCAATCCCGAGGTCGAGGCGGCCTATCAGCGCCGCATCCCCGTGGTGCGCCGCGCCGAGATGCTCGCCGAGCTGATGCGCCTCAAGTCCACCGTCGCGGTGGCCGGCACCCACGGGAAGACGACCACGACTTCGATGGTCGCGGCGCTGCTCGATGCCGGCGGGGTGGACCCGACCGTGATCAACGGCGGCATCATCAACCAGTACGGCTCCAACGCCCGCCTGGGCGACAGCGAATGGATGGTGGTCGAGGCCGATGAGAGCGATGGCAGCTTCCTGCGGCTCGACGGCACCTATGCCATCGTCACCAACATCGATCCCGAGCATCTCGATCACTATGGCTCGTTCGACAAGGCGAAGGACGCCTATGTCGAGTTCGTCGAGAATGTGCCCTTCTATGGCGCGGCGCTGCTGTGCCTCGACCATCCCGAGGTGCAGGCGATCATCCCGCGCGTCCGCGACCGCCGGATCGTCACCTATGGCTTCGCTGCCAGCGCCGACGTGCGCGGCGTCAACGTGGTGCCGCATCACGGGGGCAATCGCTTCGAGGCGATCATCCGCAGCCGCGACGGCAGCACGCGCTCTATCGAGGGGATCGAGCTGCCGATGCCGGGCCGTCACAATGTCCAGAACGCGCTCGCCGCGATCGGCGTGGCGCTCGAGCTGGGCATTCCCGATGCGACGATCCAGCAGGGCTTTGCCAAGTTCGGCGGCGTGAAGCGGCGGTTCACCAAGGTCGGCGAAGTGGGTGGCGTCACGATCATCGACGATTACGGTCACCATCCGGTCGAGATCCGCGCAGTGCTGGCGGCGGCGCGCGAGAGTGCCGAGGGCAGGGTGATCGCCGTGGTGCAGCCGCACCGCTTCACCCGCCTCAAGAACCTGATGGACGAGTTCGCCCAGGCCTTCAACGACGCCGACATGGTCTATGTCACCCCGGTCTATGCCGCGGGCGAGTTGCCGCTGGAGGGCGTGAGCTCGGAGGCGCTGGTCGAGAATGTCCAGAGGCGCGGGCATCGTGCCGTCTCTGCGATCGAGAGCGAGGACGCGCTGGCGAAGACGCTCGCCGGCGTGATCCAGCCCAAGGACATGGTCATCTGCCTGGGCGCGGGCGACATCACCAAATGGGCGGCGAACCTGGCCGGGGCGATCGAGGAGGCCCGGGCATGAGCGACTGGTTCACGCTCGGCCTGCAGGTCCAGCGCGACCTGCTCAAGGCCCAGCAGGCACAGATGGACGCGGCGCAGAAGCTGCTCGATGCCGGGCGCGACGTGATGAAGTTCCAGCAGGCCGGGCAGAAGGCGGCCCAGGCGAACCTCGATGCCTGGAAGCAATGGTCGAGCATGTGGGGCTGGAAGTGAGCGCACCCTGCACCGCGCTGCCTCCGCTGCGTGGCACGATCGAGCATCAGGGCAGCCTTGCCGACTTCATCTGGTTCCGCACCGGCGGCCCGGCCGAATGGCTGGTGCGCCCCGACGACGTGCAGAGCCTCGCGGCATTCCTGGCCGGGCTCGATCCCGAAGTGCCGGTGTTGCCGGTCGGCGTCGGCTCGAACCTGATCGTGCGCGACGGTGGCGTGCCGGGCGTGGTGGTGCGGCTGCCCAAGGCGATGGCCAAGGTCAGCATCGAGCCGGGTAACCGCGTGCGTGCCGGTGGCGCTGCGATGGGGATCACCGTGGCGAGCGCCGCGCGCGATGCGGGTATCGCCGGCCTCGAGTTCCTGCGCGGGATTCCGGGCACGGTCGGCGGCGCGGTGCGGATGAACGCGGGCGCCTATGGCCGCGATACCAGCAATATCCTGGTCGAGATCACGCTGGTGACTCGAAACGGGACGGTGGAGACCTGGCCGGCGGCCAGACTGGGCTACACCTATCGCCATTCCGAGCTGCCCGAAGGCGCCGTGGTGGTCGAGGCGCTGTTCGAAGGCACGCCGGGCGACAAGGCCGAGATCGGTGCCGAGATGGACCGGATTGCGGCGGAACGCGAGGCTTCGCAGCCGCTTAGGTCGCGCACCGGCGGCTCGACCTTCAAGAACCCGCAAGGCCATAGCGCCTGGAAGCTGGTCGACGATGCCGGTTGCCGCGGGCTTCGACGCGGCGATGCGCAGGTCAGCGAAAAACACTGCAATTTCCTGCTCAATCTGGGCAATGCTTCCTCGGTCGACATCGAAGCGCTGGGCGAGGAAGTCCGTGCCAAGGTGAAGGCGCAATCTGGGATCGAGCTGGAATGGGAAATCCAGCGGATAGGGGTCGACAAGTGAATTCGCTGCACGTTGCCGTACTGATGGGTGGATGGTCGGCCGAGCGCGAGGTCTCGCTGATGTCGGGCGCGGGTATCGCGGATGCGCTGGAGAGCCTGGGCCACCGGGTGACGCGCATCGACATGGGGCGCGACGTCGCCCTGAAGATCGCCGAGGCGAGGCCCGACGTGGTGTTCAACGCGCTGCACGGCACGCCCGGCGAGGACGGCACGGTGCAGGGCATGCTCGACCTGATGGGCGTGAAGTACACGCACTCCGGGCTGGTCACCTCGGTGATCGCGATTGACAAGCAACTGACCAAGCAGGCGCTGGTGCCGCACGGCATCCCGATGCCCGGCGGGCGGATGGTGAAGACCGAGGAGCTGCACCAGGCCGATCCGCTGCCGCGCCCTTATGTGCTGAAGCCCGTCAACGAAGGCTCGTCGGTCGGCGTGGCGATCGTCACCAAGGAAGGCAATTACGGCAATCCGATCGCGGCCGAGTCAACCGGCCCGTGGCAGGAGTTCGACGAGCTGCTCGCCGAACCCTTCATCCGCGGCCGTGAGCTGACCACCGCGGTACTGGCGGGGGAAGCGCTGGGCGTGACCGAGCTGAAGCCCAAGAGCGGCTTCTACGACTACGACGCCAAATATACCGACGGCCTGACCGAGCATGTCTGCCCGGCCGAGATCCCCGACGAGATCGCCGATGCCTGCAAGCGCATCGCGCTGGAATCGCACAAGCTGCTCGGCTGCAAGGGCACTTCGCGCTCCGACTTCCGCTGGGATGACGAACTGGGCGTGGAAGGGCTGTTCCTGCTCGAGGTGAACACCCAGCCGGGCATGACGCCGCTCAGCCTGGTGCCCGAGCAGGCGCGCCATCTCGGCATCTCCTATCCCGAGCTTTGCCAGCGCATCGTCGACGAAGCGCTGCGCGAGGACGCCCAGGGATGAGCCGCGCGCCCTCCAGTCGGACGGCGACCCGACGCGGGGGGAAGCCGGTGCCGAAGCGCAAGCCGACGGTACGCAAGAAGCAGCCCGGGCTGATGGACCAGGCGCTCGCCGCGCTGCCGTTCAGCCAGGCGACGCTTACCCGCATCGCGACCTGGGGCATTGTCGGCGTGTTCACGATCGGCCTGCTGACCGTCGCGACCTGGTTCGGCGTGCCGCAGATCATCGGCACCGGCGCCGCCCAGGCAGTGGGCGAGGCGGGGCTGCGCGTCGACACGATCCAGATCAACGGGCTCAAGCGGATGAACCGCATGACCGTGTACCAGCAGGTGCTCGACCAGAATTCGCGTGCCATGCCGCTGGTCGATCTGGGCGAGGTGCGTGCCAAGCTGCTCGCCTATCCGTGGATCAAGGACGCCCGCGTCTCGCGCCGGCTGCCCGACAAGCTGCTGATCGACATCGTCGAGCGCGAGCCGGCGGCGATCTGGCAGAACCATGGCCAGCTGATGCTGATCGACCCGACCGGCGTGCCGCTGGAGCCGGTCTCGCGCGAGGCGATGCCGGATCTGCCGCTGCTGATCGGCGACGGCGCCAATTCGCAGGAGCCGGCGCACCGCGACCTGATGGACAGCGCGCCGGCGCTCAAGCCGCTGGTCCGTGCCGCCACCTGGGTCGGCAACCGGCGCTGGGACATCATCTTCGACACCGGCGAGAAGCTCCAGTTGCCCGAGGGCGAGAAGGAAGCAAAGGACGCGCTCAAGACCTTCGCCGAGAAGGACGGGGCCTACCGCCTGCTCGGGCGCGGCAACCTGGGTTTCGACATGCGCGACCCCGACAATCTGGTCGTCCGCCGGCCCGCCGCGATCGGCGCGCCCGCTGCGACCGGATTATGAGTAACACCGTAGTTGTAATCAGGGCAAAATCCTGATTCATATGGTGAATTGAGTATTAAGCGTTTTTCGAACGAGGGGCAGATGGCGAAGGTAGCACCGGAAGGGCTGATCACGGCATTGGACGTGGGGTCGTCCAAGGTCTCGGCGCTGATCGCGCAGCGGTCCGACGATGGCACGCTGGTGGTGCTCGGCACCGGCCAGCGCGAGAGCCGCGGCGTCAAGCGCGGCTATGTCGCCGACATGCATGCGACCGAGCTGGCGATCCGCGAAGCGGTCGAACAGGCCGAGCGTATCGCCGGACAGAATATCGAGGACGTCTGGGTGAGCTTTTCGGCCGGCGGACTGATCTCGGACATAGTGCGGCTCGAATCCGATCTCGGCGGCCACCGCATCGAGCAGAACGACGTGGACGAGCTGCTCCGTGCCGGCAGTGCCGCGATCGATCCGCAGGGCAAGATGGTCCTTCACGCCCAGCCGACCCGCTACACGGTCGACGGCCTCGCGGGGGTGAAGCGCCCGCTCGGGCTGCATGCCGAGCGCCTTGGCGTCGACATCCATGTCGTCGCAACCGACGGCGCGCCGGTGCGCAACCTCGATCACTGCGTCCGCTCGGCGCATCTTGAGGTCCGCTCGATCATCGCAGCCCCGGTGGCGACGGGCCTCGCCTGCCTCACCGACGAAGAGCGCGAGCTCGGCGTCGCGCTGGTCGAGATCGGCGCGGGCGTGACCAACGTATCGGTCTTCTCGCAGGGCGTGCTCTCGGGCCTCGCCTCGATCCCGATGGGCTCGGCCGACATCACCGACGACATCGCCTCGTCCTTCGGCACCGCGCGGGCCTGGGCGGAGCGTACCAAGTGCTTCCACGGCTCGGCCAACCTGAGCCCGCGCGACAATCACGAGATGATCGACGTCGTGCCCGCCATCCCCGATGACGGCAGCGAAGGCCCGCGCATCACCAAGGCGCAGCTCAACGCGATCATCCGCAAGCGGCTGGAGCGGCTGATGGGAGAGATTCAGAAGGAGCTGAAGAAGCTTAGCTTCGAGGACCCTGCAGGCCGCCAGATCGTGCTCACCGGCGGCGGCGCCGAGCTCAAGGGCGTGGCGGATTACGCGCAGCAGTTCCTCGGCAGCGCGGTGCGTGTCGGCCGGCCCAAGGGGCTGGTGGCGCTTCCGGAAGCCCATGCCGGCCCGGCCTTCGCCACGCTGGCGGGTCTGGCGCGCTTCGCTGCGGCCAACCCGATCGACCTGCGCGCGCTGGAGCCGACGCACCAGATGGTGACCCGGGCGAGCCCGGGGGCGCTCATCCAGCGCCTAATCGCGGCGTTCCGGGCTAATTATTAGAAGAAATGCGTTGGTAACTTCGCGTTCCCTCTAGAGTCGCCCTCTGCGTTCGTGCAGAACGGGGGCTAGATTACGCGTCCGTGACAGCTGAATGGACGCAGGGAGACCAAGGCGATGAGTATCGATTTCCTTCCGCCCGAAGTGGACGAGCTGACCCCGAAGATCACCGTTGTCGGTGTGGGCGGCGCGGGCGGCAACGCGATCGCGAACATGATCCGCGCGGACGTGCAGGGTGTCGATTTCATCGTCGCCAACACCGACGCACAGGCGCTCAAGCAGTCGAGCGCGGGCCATCGGATCCAGCTCGGCGCCAAGATCACCCAGGGCCTCGGCGCCGGCTCGCGGCCCGAGATCGGCCGCGCTGCCGCCGAAGAGACGATCGATAGCGTCCAGAAGGCGCTCGAGGGCGCCCACATGGTGTTCATCGCCGCCGGCATGGGCGGCGGCACCGGCACCGGCGCCGCTCCGGTCATCGCCAAGACGGCCCGCGACATGGGCATCCTTACGGTCGGTGTGGTCACCCGGCCGTTCGCCTTCGAGGGCAAGCGCCGTGCGGCTTCGGCCGAGGCGGGCATCAACGAACTGCAGAAGTACGTCGATACCCTCATCGTCATTCCGAACCAGAACCTGTTCCTCATCGCCAACGCGAACACGACCTTCAAGGAAGCGTTCGAAATGGCGGACGAGGTGCTGCAGCAGGGCGTGCGCGGCATCACCGACCTGATGGTCATGCCGGGCCTCATCAACCTCGACTTCGCCGACGTCCGCTCGGTGATGCAGGAGATGGGCAAGGCGATGATGGGCACCGGCGAGGCCGAGGGCGACGACCGCGCGCTCATCGCCGCGCAGAAGGCGATCGCCAACCCGCTGCTCGACGGTGTGTCGATGAACGGCGCCAAGGGCGTGATCGTCTCGATCACCGGCGGCGAGGACATGCGCCTGCTCGAGGTCGACGAGGCCGCCAACCATATCCGCGAGCTGGTCGATCCGGACGCGAACATCATCTGGGGTTCGGCCTTCAATCCGGAGCTCGAAGGCAAGATCCGCGTCTCGGTCGTCGCGACCGGCATCGATGCCGACGCCCAGGCCGTCGCCGCGCCGCGTGCTGCCGAGCAGCCGCGCGTCTTCTCCTTCTCCACCCCGCGCCGCACCACGGCGGCCGATCCGGTCCCGGTTGCAGCGTCGGAGCCGGAAGCCGCTCCGGTCGCCGAGGAAGCGCCGCTGACGCCGCCGGTCCCCGAGGCCTATGAGCCCGTGGCCGAGGCGCCCGCGCCGCTCTCGCCGCCGGTTCCCGAAGCCTATGAGCCCGAGCCGCAGCCCGCCGCGCCGGTCCAGTCGAACTGGGTCGATGACGGCAAGGACGAGGACGAGCTGGTCCTCGGTGCCGACAGCCTGGTTCCCGAAGCGCCCGTCGCGCCGATCGACGAGCCGGCGCCCGCGCCGACCACGCGCCGTCGCTGGCTGACCGGTGGCGACGAAGAGGAAGCCGCACCTTCGATCCCGGCCGAGAAGCCGGCCAAGAAGAGCGGCGGCACCTTGTTCGAGCGCATGGCCATGGCCTCGCGCGGCGCTTCCAAGTCGGATGACGATGCGGACAAGGATCCGCTCGACATTCCGCGCTTCCTGCGCAGCCAGAACAACCAGTAAGCCATTCGTCGCCGGCCGGGCCCGCTTCGGCGAGCCCGGCCAGCGCAGTCATTGGCGGTTCAGCGCAAACAGGCGCAGGCTGGTGGGAACATGAACCGGATACGCTTTATCGGTGCTGCGGTGCTCGCTCTGGCGACTGCCCAGGTGGCGCCTGCCTTCGCCCAGACCGAGGTGGTCGCCCAGCCCAATCCCGACGCGGACCGGCTGGCCAACGACATTCGCATGCTCGCCAGCGATCCGCGTGACCTGCGGACCCTGCTCGACGCGGGCATGACCAGCGCGCGGCTGGGGGATACCTCCGCCGCTCTGGCTTTCTTCCAGCGTGCCGAGGTGATCGCGCCGGCCGACCCGCGGGTTGCCGCCGGCCGGGCGATGGTGCTGGTCCGGCTCGAGCGGCCGGGCGAGGCGCTGCAGCTGTTCCAGTCCGCCGAGGCGCGCGGGCTCAATCCGCGCGAATATGCTGCCGATCGCGGCTTTGCGTACGATCTGCTCGGCCAGCCTGGGCTTGCCCAGCGCGATTACAAGCTCGCGCTTTCCAACGACCGCGACGATGCCGAGACGCAGCGTCGCTATGCCCTGTCGCTCGGCATCACCGGCGACAAGGAGGAGGCGATGCGCGCGCTCGACCCGCTGCTCCGCCGTAGCGATCGTGCAGCCTGGCGTGCGCGCGCCTTCATCCTGGCGATGAACGGCGACACGGCGGGCGCGGAGAAGATCGCCTCCAGCATGATGCCGGGATCGATGGGCCAGTCGCTCTCGCCCTTCTTCCGCCGCCTTGCCGGGCTGGCGCCGGCCGATCGTGCCTTCGCGGTGCATTTCGGCGAGCTTTCGCCGACCCAGGCCCGGCTGGCCGATGCGCGTCTGGCGCCGCAGCTGCCGCGCTATGTGCCGGCTCCGCGCCCGGTCGAACTTGCCGCCGCGCCGCCGGTCGCCGCGCCCGCACCGGAGCCCAAGGACCGGGACCGCCGTTCCCGCAGGGATCGCGAGCGGGACCAGAAGCTCGCGGCGGTCACCGTCGTGCGCCAGCCGGTGGCGCCCGCGCCGCAGCCGGCGCCCGACGAGAACCTCCCGCCGCCGCCGCGCTTCGTGGCCCCGCCCACGCCGATCGTGCAGCCCCTGCCGGCGCCGAAGCGCGAGGAGGAGCCGAGCGAGGTTACCGAGCGCCCGGCCGCCACGCCTGTCCGCCCGACGCCTGCGCCGGTACGCCCGGCCTCGACGCCGGCGCCGGTGCGCGCCGCCGAGGCGCCGCCCGTCCGCACCGCGCCGTCGCCTGCGCCGGTCACCCTTGCCGCCGCGCAGCCGGTGGTCCAGCCGGTGCGCCCGGCGCCGCGCCCCGAGCCGGCGCCGCCCGGACCGGCCAAGGTTGGCCAGGAGGACTCGGTCCTCGCCTCGATCGTCGGCGGGATCACCATTCCCGCCGAGGAACTCGCCACCGTCACCGCGACGCCGACCGAGCCGGTCGTTGAACCTGCGCCGGTCCCGGAGCCGGTACGCGTCGCCGAGGCCAAGCCGGTCGCACCGCCCAAGCCGAAGCCCGAACCGGTCGTCGCCAAGCCCAAGCCCGAGCCGGTCGCGGCCAAGGTCGATCCGAAGAAGCCTGATCCCAAGGCCAAGCCCGACCCCAAGGCCAAGCCGACGGCCGAGGACGCCAGGAAGGGCAAGCCCGATCCCAAGGGCGCCAAGAAGCCCGAACCCAAGAAGCCCGATCCGGCCAAGGCCGATCCAAGCCGCATCTGGGTTCAGGTGGCGGGCGGCGCCAATGAGGATTCGCTCGCCAAGGCGTGGAAGGCGGTGGTCGCCAAGGCATCGGCGCAGCTGAAGGGCAGGGCTGCCTGGACGACGCCGCTGCGCGCCACCAACCGCGTGCTCACCGGCCCGTTCAAGACCAGTGCCGAGGCCCAGGCCTTCGTCAACGCGCTGGGCAAGGCGGGCGTCTCCGGCTTCGTCTTTACCAGCGAAGCGGGGCAGAAGGTGACGAAGCTGGCTCCCTGATCAATTCCTCCCCCAGCTTGTCTCGGGGAGGGGGACCGCTCGCGTAGCGAGTGGTGGAGGGGCGCGCCAAAGGCGCGAACGCCGTTCGACCAGGGTTCACCGCCGCGTTCCGCGCCGGCCCCTCCACCATTTGCTATCGCAAATGGTCCCCCTCCCCGAGACAAGCTGGGGGAGGAATTAGTTCGGCTTCGACATTCCCGTCATCCCGCGATAGGGCGTCCCGGTGAAAGCGATTTCCCCTTGGGCCTCCACGCCGGAAGCCAGCCGCGGCCGTCTCCATCCCGAGCCCGGCGGTACCGCCCGCGGCCCGCGCGACGCCTTTCAGCGCGACCGCGACCGGATCATCCACTCGATCAGCTTCCGCCGCCTGCGCCACAAGACCCAGGTGTTCATGGCGCCCGATGGCGACCATTTCCGCGTGCGGCTCACCCACAGCCTGGAGGTCGCCCAGATCGGCCGCGCCATCGCGCGCACCCTGGGGCTCAACGAGGACCTGACCGAAGCGCTCTGCCTCGCGCACGACATCGGCCATCCGCCCTTCGGCCATGCCGGCGAGAAGGCGCTGGGCGAGGCGCTGGCCGGACAGGGTGGGTTCGATCACAACGGCAACACGCTGCGTACCCTCACCACGATCGAGCGGCCCTATCCGGCCTGGGACGGGCTCAACCTGACCTGGGATACGCTCGAAGGTCTCGCCAAGCACAATGGCCCGATCACCCATCCCGAATGGGCGCTGGCCGAGGCGGATGCTGCCTTCCCGCTGGAGCTGGAGAGCTGGGCCTCGCTCGAGGCGCAGGTCGCCGCGATCGCCGACGACATCGCCTATGACAATCACGACATCGACGACGGCCTGCGCGCCGGGCTGCTCCAGCTCGACCAGCTGTTCGAGCTGCCGATGGTCGCCGATGGCTGGCGCCAGGTGGAGGCGAAGTTCCCCGGTTGCGAGCGCCGCCGGCTGATCAGCGAGCTGATCCGCGCCCAGATCGGCGCGATGGTCAACGACCTGATCGACGCGACCGGCAAGCGCATTGCCGAGAGCGGTGTCGAGACGGTGGCGGACGTTCGTGCGGCGGGCCAGGTGCTCGCGCATTTCTCGGACGGGATGCGCGAGGCCGAGCGGGGCCTCAAGCGCTTCATGTACGCCAATCTCTACCACCATCCGAGCCAGCTCGCCGCCGCCGATGCGGCGCACAAGGTGGTGGCGGGGCTGTTCGCCGCCTATCGCGCCGATCCCGCGCTGATGCCTGCGCAATGGACCGAGGCGCTGCCAGAGGCCGAGCCGGCGCGCAGCCGCCATATCGCCGACTTCATCGCCGGCATGACCGATCGCTACGCCATCGCCCGCTACAAGGAACTGGTCGGCACGATCGAGCTGCCCGAGGGCTTCTGAACGCAAGAAAGGCCGGAGCCATGCGGCCCCGGCCTTCCTGAAACCCTTGCGGGAGTGCGGCTTAGCGCGCGGCCACCACGGCCGACTTCGCCTTGGGCGCACGGAACGACACGCGAGTGTTGTTCACATAGCCATCGACCCAGCCGTTCTTCACGGCGAGACGGAACTTGGCGCCGTCATCGGCGGTGCCTTCGAGGATCTGCTGATCGCCCTTGGTGATCGCCGAATAGGTATAGGTTACGCCGTCCTGCGTGAAGCTGCGGTCGGCAGCGAAAGCGGGGGCGGCAACGGTCAGCGCAGCGGCGGCAGCCGCGAAAAGAAACTTCGACACGATCTTTCTCCTTGATGGTTCAAGAGCCAGATCGGCATCCAATTTGTTCTGTTCTTGCGCCCATAATGTTGCGACGCAGCAAAAGCGGCAATCGCAAAGGCCGGGCGGAACGGTTGCAGAAAACGCAAGCGGATATGTGTCAGCCTGGCAAACTTCTGCGACACTCTGCGCGTATTCCGTCACAAACGGGCCAGGAGAGTCGGATGTCGGACGCCAGTATCGCGCTCAATCGCTTCGGTCTCGGCGCCAGGCCGGGTGAGGATGCGGGGAGCGACCCCCGAAAATGGCTAGCCGGCCAGATCGCGGCTTTCGAGCCGCGGCCCCAGGCGATCGCCGCGCAAGTGCCGAGTACCCAGATCGCAAGCGAACTCGCCGATTTCTACGAGCGCCAGCGCCTGCTCCGCCTCGACAATCCCAAGCCCAGGACGCGCGCCGCGGCGCCGGCCCGGCCCGCCCCCGCGCAGCCGGCCATGGCCGAGGGCGCGGCGATGCAGGACATGCAGGCGATGCAATCGGCCCCGGCAATGCACCCCGGCATGCAGCCGGCCGCCAAGCCGCTCTACCAGGGCGAGGATGCGGCGATGGTCGCCCGGCGCGAGGCGCGGCGCCAGCAGCAACAGGCCTATGTCAGCATGGTCTCGGCCCGAGCCCTGACGGCGATCACCTCGCCCACGCCCTTTGCCGAGCGGCTCGTCCATTTCTGGGCGAACCATTTCGCCGTCTCGGCCGACAAGCTCGAACTGGTCGGGCTTTCGGGCACGATGGAGTTCGAGGCGATCCGCCCGCATGTGATGGGCAAGTTCGGCGACATGCTGAACGCGGTCGAGCGCCATCCGGCGATGCTGCTCTATCTCGACCAGGCGGTGTCGATCGGCCCGAACAGCCCGGCCGCGCAGCGCCAGCGGGGCAAGCGCGGCGGGCTCAACGAGAATCTCGCGCGTGAGATCATGGAGCTCCACACGCTCGGCGTGCGCAGCGTCTACACCCAGGCCGACGTCACCGAATTCGCCCGGGCGATGACCGGTTTCACCGTCGCCGGGATCGGCCGTGCGCGCGGGTCCGGCGACCTGGGCGGCGAGCCCGGCAGCTTCGTCTTCGCCGATCGCCTGCACGAACCGGGCACGCGCACCATCCTGGGCAAGCAGTGGAGCGGGGAGGGCGAGGCCCAGGCCGCCGCGGTGCTCGACCATCTCGCCACGCATCCCGCCACGGCGAAGCACATCGCCACCAAGCTCGCCCGCCATTTCGCGAGCGACGATCCCCCGGCGCCCTTGGTCGCGCGGCTGGAAAAGGCCTTTCTCTCGTCGAAGGGGGACCTGCCCACCGTCTATCGCGCGCTGATCGCCTCGCCCGAATGCTGGGCACCCAAACCGGCCAAGTTCAAGTCGCCCTGGGAATGGTCGATCTCGGCGATGCGCGCGCTGGGCACGCAGCAGGTGCAGCCGAATGCGGTCAACGGCCTGATGGGCCAGCTCGGCCAGCCGGTGTGGAAGCCGGGGTCGCCGGCGGGCTGGGACGATGTCGCCGGCGCCTGGGCCGGGCCCGACGCGGTGATGCGCCGGGTCGAGGCGGCCGAGCGGATGGCGCAGCGCACGAAGAACCTGATCGACGCCCGGCAGCGTGCCGCCGAGCTCTTCCCCGAGGCGCTCAGCGCCAGCACCACCCAGTCGATTGCCCGCGCCGAAAGCCCGGGCCAGGGCCTCGCCCTGATGCTCGTCTCGCCTGAATTCCTGCGGAGGTAAGCCCGATGACCGCTCTTTCCCGTCGCAATTTCGTCGCGCTGGGCGCCTCGGCCATGCTCGCTACCAGCTTTGGCGCGCGCATGGCCTTTGCCCGGGCCGCGACCAACCGCCGCTTCGTCTTCATCATCCAGCGCGGCGCGGCCGACGGCCTGCACACCGTCGCGCCGGTGGGCGACCCCGCTTATGCCGGCCAGCGCGGGGCATTGGCCGAGGACTTCGCTGCCGCGCCGAAGCTCAACGACATGTTCGCGCTGCATCCGGCGATGAAGAACATCCTCGGCCTCTATGGTTCGAAGCAGGCGCTGTTCCTCCATGCCGTCGCCTCGCCCTATCGCGACCGCTCGCATTTCGACGGACAGAATGTGCTCGAGACGGGGGGTACCTCGGCCTATCAGCTCAAGGATGGCTGGCTGAACCGGCTGCTCACCTTGCTGCCCGCCGACGACAAGGCGATCGCACTCGCCGCGACCGTGCCGATGGCGCTGCGCGGGGCGGTGGAGGTGGCAAGCTATGCGCCTTCGGGGCTGCCCGATGCCTCGGACGACCTGATGATGCGCGTCAGCCAGATGTATCAGGGCGACACCCAGCTCCACGGCATCTGGGAGCAGGCGACCGCCACCCGGATGCTCACCAGCGATCTCGCCTCGGACAATGGCAGGAATGCCGCTGCCACCGGCGATCTCGCCGCCAAGATGCTGGCGGCCGAGAATGGCTCGCGCATCGCGATGATCGAGACCGGTGGCTGGGACACGCATGCCGGGCAGAAGGGGCGCCTCGCCGGGCAGCTCAACGGCCTCGACCAGATGGTCGGCGCGCTGCAGAAGGGGCTGGGGCCGCTGTGGAACGACACGGTGGTGCTGGTCGCCACCGAGTTCGGCCGCACCGTGAAGGTGAACGGCACGCAGGGGACCGATCACGGCACCGGCTCGGTCGCGATGCTGATGGGGGGCGCGGTCAACGGGGGCAGGGTGCTCGCCGACTGGCCGGGCCTGGCCGATGCCGCGCTCTACGAGAATCGCGATCTCAAGCCCACGCTGGGCCTGGATACGGTGATCGGCTCCACCCTGTCGGCGCATTTCGGGCTGATGCCGCAGACCGCGGCGCGCAAGCTCTTCCCGGAGGTGCCGCTGGCCAGGCCGCTCCAGGATCTCGTGCGGACCTGAGCCGCTCGCACCCGCCAACCCACCCTTAACCTTCGGGCGCTATGCTGCGCGGATCGCGGGTTGAGGACTGAAAGTGCCGCCGTCTCCACGATTGCCGACTGCCCTGAAGATCGCACTTGCCACCCTGGGCAAGTGTGCGCTCGCGCTCACGGTGTTCACGACGATCTTCGGCGGCTGGCAATGGGTCATGGCGCGCCAGCCTCTGCCCGGTGCGTCGGAGCGGGAGGGCGCCTGCGTGCTCTGGTTCGTCGGCAGCTCGACGATGAGCCGCTGGTCCTCGCTCGAGGCGGACCTGCGCCCCTGGATCGCCCAGAATCGCGGCATTGGCGGCGCGACCATGCAGGAGATCAACCTCCACATCGCGCATGACCAGGCCAAGAAACCGCCCCAGGCGATCGTCTATTATGCCGGGGAGAACGACATCGCCTTCGGGCATACGGTCGATCAGGCGGTTGCCGACCTGCGCGAGTTCCTGGCGATCAAGTCGCGGTTGTTCGGCAACACGCCGGTCTTCATCATCTCGCTCAAGCCCAGCCCGACCCGCTGGGATCGTCTGGCGCAGCAGGAGCGGTACAACGCCGTCGCCAGGGCGATCGCCGATAAGCGTCCCGACATAAGCTATATCGATATCGTGCCGTCGCTGCTCGAGCAGGGGCGGCCGGGGCCCTTCTATACGGAGGACGGCCTGCATCTGAACGATGAAGGCTATCGTCGCTGGAAAGTCGCCGTGCACGAGGCGCTGGACGAGGAAATGCCGAAGAACGTGCTGCAGCGCTGCCATCCCGAGGCATTGCAGGGCCGTACTTGACCTCTTCGGGGAAAATAAGGTTACGCTGAAATTGAGTTCGTTTCGCTCAAACAAGGAACGGGCGATTAAGTAATATATCCTAAATTCCTCTCCAGTGGCTGCACTAGTGGTCATGTGGGGGACGGGATTGCACCGCGAGCGGATAGCTGGGCTGGATAACTGGCGCGCGCTGCTGATGCTGGCGGGGATCTTCCTGCACGCCACCACGGTGCAGAACGTCGATCGGCCGCTCTTCGTCCTCATCGAGAAGACATCCTCCAATTTCCGCATGGGGACTTTCTTCGCGGTGGCTGGCCTGCTCAGCCTGCTGGCGCTGCGCAAGCGCGGGCCGGAGGCCTGGCTGGCCCGGCGCAGCTTCCAGATCGGCGTACCGATGCTCTTCGGCCTGTGCGTCCTCGCACCGCTGATGAGCGCGCTTTCCTGCTGGCACCGACTGGGCGTCGCGCTGCCCGGCCTGCCGGAATTCGGCTGGTGGCATTTCTGGTTCCTGGTCGATCTGCTTGCCTTCGCGCCGCTCACCTTCTGGCTCTATCGCATGGACCAGATGCACGGGCTCTTCGCCGGAATCGATCGATGGATGGAAGTGCATCGGCCTTCGGTGACCCTGATCCTCCTCGCCATGGGGGCGACGGCCACGGCCGGGGTGCTCCTGCTCGGCCAGATAGCCGCGGAGGCGGGACCGCTCGCCGAACCGATATGGGCGGCGCACCAGGTGGTGGCCTATGCGCCCCTCTATGCGTTCGGCGTGCTGCTCGCCGGGTCGCCGGTGCTGTTCCATCGCGTGATCGAGCGCACCGGCCCTGCCTTCACGGTACTGGCGCTCGTCTTCGGCATATGCCTGGCGTCGCGGTTGCTGCCAGGGGGAGGAGCAGGGCTCTACGACCGGCCGTCGAGCCTCCTCAACATCGTCACCGCCTGCCTTTGCCCGCCCGCGGTGACCGTGCTGATCCTGCGCTCGGCACTGGCGATGCGCGAGACGCCGCCGCTGTTCCGTCGGATCGCCGATGCCTCCTTCACCATCTACATGGTGCACTTCCCGATCATCCTGCTGCTCGATCTGATGATCGATCCGCTGCGGCTCGATCCCTACCTCGCCTATGCGCTGGTGGTCGGGCTGTCGGGCTGGCTGTCCTATCTGGTGCATCGCGAGTTCGTCCAGCGCTCCGCTTTCGCGGCGATGCTGCTCAACGGCATCAACCCGGCCAAGCCTCGCCCCGTCGCGGCGGAATAGCATTTCGCCGGGTCGGTTGGCGGCTTGTCTGTTATTTACATACAATCTTGATTGTAAGTTATGGCAGGCATAGGCTGCAGGCACCGGCGGAGACCGGGGATGGGGGAGGAGTGCACGCGTCGATTGCCCAGGTGCGGCCGGCGCGCATCAAGACAGGCCTGGCTTCCCCTTCGCCACTCCGCCGGCCGAACCGCTTCGGTCCGCGCCATGCGATCCGATGGAGCGTCGTCGACACGGTTCGAGGGAGAAAAACGACAAGAGCGCAAGGAGAGGCAGATGAAGAGACTATCCCGAGCGATATGCACCACGCTGGTTTCCGCCACCGCATTGGCCGTCGCCCAGCCGGCAGCCGCCCAGTCCGTTCCCAATGCCCCGACCGGACCGGTCGAGACGCAATATTATGCCAATGGTCCGTTCGCGACGACTACGACGCGGTCCACTGCCGCCTGTGATTCCAAGGGCAATCAGTGCGACGTCTTCTATCCGGCCAACATCGCCTCCTCGACCACGCGCCTGCCGCTGGTGGTCTGGGCGAACGGCACCGCCTCCACGCCGGATAATTACACCATCTGGCTCAAGCATCTCGCCAGCTGGGGCTTCGTCGTCGTGGCGACGCGGGACCAGCAGACGGGCTATGGCAACACCGCGCTGGATTCGCTTGCCTATATGCAGGCGCAGGACATCAATCCGGCCAGCCCCTTCTATCAACGCATCGATTTCGCGCATGTCGGCGCGGCGGGGCATTCGCAGGGGGCGTCCGGCGCCGCCAATGCGATGTTCCATTCGGGCGGCGTGATCAAGACCACGGTGACGTTCGAGCTGCCGAACCAGAATTGGTGCAACCCGGCGGACAATTGCCTGCTCACGCCCACGCTGACCGGTGGTTCCGGCTCGATCTTCTATGTCAGCGGCACCGCGGACAGCCTGATCGCACCGGATACCCAGAGCGGCGGCACCCAGCTCAATTCGCAGACTGCCTATTACAACGCCACGCCTGCGGGGATGCTGAAGGCCAAGGGGCTGCTGAAGGGCGCCAATCACAACGACGTCACCGGAACGCCGGGATGCGGCCTGCTCGGTTTCCTCAAGGCCTGCGCCAACGGCGTGTACGGCTATCTGGGCTTTCCGACTGCCTGGCTGGCCTGGCAGCTCAAGGGCGATGCGACCGCGGGGGCCGCATTCAAGAACGGCACCGGCGAGTTTTTCACCGCGACCGCCTGGCAGGGCCGGGTCTCCAATATCCCGTGAGCAACTGGTCGCGCGCCGCTGTCCGGGCGGCGCGCGACCGATTTTTCGGGTCGGTCGGTGCAGGAGAGGGGCATGCCGGTACGTCGTATAGTTCTATTGATGTTTGGCGTCGCCGCGGCCGCGATTGCGGCGCTGATCGTCTGGCCGCGAAGTGCGCCCCAGGTTCCGGAGGCCGGCACTGTCATCATCCGCCCCGCTGCATCGGCCGCATCGTCCGCCCCGGCGCCAGTGCCCGAGCCCTCTGCCTCGGTACCGCCGCAGCATTCGGCCGTGGAAACCGCGATCCTCGCCTCGATCGGCGATCCCCGCGCCGAACTCCGGGACGTCGTCACCCGCCGCGATGCGCCGCAGATCGCCTGCGGCGAGAAGCGGACCGCTCGCGATCCGGTATTCCGGCGCTTCGTCTGGCTCGGGCATCTCAAGATGCTCGCGACCGATGATGGCTCGCCGGATTTCGGCACCATTGCCGCGGTCTGCAGGGAAGGGCAGCCCGTCCCCTGATCAGTTGCCCGAAGGAAGGGGCGGCCGTCCCCGGGAATCGATCGCGCCGGCACGGATCGCGCCGTCGATCAGCAGCTTGAGGAAATCGATCGAGCGGCGCATCTCCTCGGGATCGGGTGCCAGCACCTGCGCGATGGACAGGCCGCGCGCCGCCCAGACGAACAGGCGGATGCCCGCGAGCAGGCCGGCGTCGTCGCCGCTGCCGAACTGCTGCTTGATCGCTTCGAGCGACATCTGCTCGACCCTGACCTGCATCGGCGTGACCAGCGTAGCCAGCTCGGTGTCGCTGCGCGATGCCTGGAGGATTTCGAGCACCGCCAGGCCGGAGGGGCGGCTCAGCACTTCCCACAGCATTTCCGGCCAGTCGGAAAGATGCGTGCCGCGCCCGGTCTCCGTCGCGATCTCTTCATAGGCGAGCCGTTCGCGGTCATAGACCGTGCCGATGACGTCGGCCATCAACTGCGCGCGCGTGCCGAAATGATGGTGCAGCGCCCCGCGGCTAACGCCGGCTTCCTCGGCGATCGCTTCGGTCGAGGTGCCGCTATAGCCGTTGCGATAGAGCAGCCGGATCGTGGCATCGAGCAGCGCTTCCCGCGTTTCCGCAGTGCGCTCCGCCTGTGTCCGCCGCTTCCTGCTCGGGGCTGTTGCCGCCACGTTCTTCCAACCATTTCCGGTGACGGGAGCCGCCGCCTCGATCCATTTGGCGGCCTGGAGGAAGGTCCGTCAACATGCCTGCGTGCAAACTTCCTTCCCACATCCCATGTAGCGGCGGTGGCGTCGCGCCTTCGCATCCGCTAAGGCCCGCGCTTCCGTCACTATTGGAACCGTGAATGACGCTCTACGTACGCTTCGCCGCGCATCTCAACCTTGCCCTGGATGCGCTCGTCCTCGCCGGCGATCTGCCTGCGGGGCTGGAGCGACGTGCGATCACGGTGGAGCCGCCGCGGGATACGTCGCATGGCGACCTTGCTACCAACGCCGCGATGGTCCTCGCCAAGCCGGCTGGCACCAATCCGCGCGCGCTCGCCGAGAAGATCGGCGCCGAGCTGGAGAAGCTGGACGAGGTCGCTTCGGTCTCGATCGCCGGCCCGGGCTTCATCAATCTGACGCTGACCGACGCCACCTGGCGCGGCGAGCTGACGACGATCCTCGATGCCGGCGACGATTATGGCCGCTCGACTGTAGGCGCTGGCACGACGGTGAATGTCGAATATGTCTCGGCCAATCCGACCGGCCCGATGCACATGGGCCATTGCCGCGGCGCGGTGGTGGGCGATGCGCTCGCCGCCCTGCTCGAGTTCGCGGGGCACAAGGTGATCCGCGAATATTACGTCAACGACGCGGGCGGCCAGGTCGACGTCCTCGCCCGCTCGGCGCACCTGCGCTACCGTGAGGCGCTGGGCGAGACGATCGAGATTCCCGAGGGCCTGTATCCCGGCGAGTATCTGAAACCGGTCGGCGCGAAGCTGGCCGCCGAGTTCGGCGACAAGTACGTTTCCGCGCCGGAGAGCGAATGGCTGGTCCTGTTCCGCAAGACCGCCGTCGCCGCGATGATGGACATGATCCGCGCCGACCTGGCGCTGCTCGGCATCCATCACGACCTGTTCTCGTCCGAGGCCGAACTGCAGGCCGCCGGTAAGCCCGAACAGGCCGAGGCCTGGCTGCGTGAGCGCGGCTTTGTCTATGACGGCGTGCTGGAAGCCCCCAAGGGCGAGACGCCCGAGGATTGGGAGCCGGTCGAGCTGCCGCTGTTCCGCTCGACGCAGTTCGGCGACGATCAGGATCGCCCGATCAAGAAGTCGAACGGCGCCTGGACCTATTTCGGTGCCGATCTCGCCTATCACTTCCAGAAGGCGCAGTCGGCCGATGCGCTGATCGACATCTGGGGCGCCGACCATGCCGGCACCGTCAAGCGCATCGTCGCCGCGGTGCAGGCGCTGACCGGCGGCGAGACCAAGTTCGACGTCAAGCTGGTCCAGATGGTCCGGCTGCTGCGCGACGGTGAGCCGGTGAAGATGTCGAAGCGCGCCGGCAACTTCGTCACGCTGGCCGATGTGGTCAACGAAGTGGGCAAGGACGTGGTCCGCTTCACCATGCTGACCCGCAAGGCCGATGCCCAGATGGACTTCGATTTCGCCAAGGTGGTCGAGGCGTCGAAGGACAATCCGGTGTTCTACGTGCAGTATGCGCATGCCCGCGTGGCGTCGCTCGGCCGTCGCACGGCGGAGGCCGGGATCGACTGTGCCGATGTGGACCTGTCTCTGCTTGATACACAGGAGCTCGGGCTGGTTAAGGCCGCCGCACAGTTCCCGCGCATCGTCGAAGCCGCCGCATCGGCACGTGAGCCGCACCGAATTGCCTTCTATCTCTATGACTTGGCGGCGGAACTCCATTCCCTGTGGAACCTCGGCAAGGAAGATCCCAGCCGTCGCTTCCTGCTGCCGGATCAGCCGGGCCTGACGTGCGCGCGGCTTTATCTGGCGCGTTCGATCGGGCAGATTGTTCGTAATGGCCTCCGCATCATGGGCGTCGAGGCCGTCCAGGAGATGTAAGGAATGAGCATGCGTGGGGGGGAGGCCGGATTCGGCGACGATGACCGCCTTCCCTGGCTCGAGACGGTGGAAGACGACTATCGCGAAGGTCCGTCGCTCAGCCGTATCCTGTTGCTGGTCCTCCTGCTCCTCGCCGTGCTCGGCGCGGGGGCATTCGGCTATTTCTGGTACCAGAAGCAGAAGAGCCTGGTCGGCAATGGTGAGCTGATCGCTGCGCCCGCGGGCGACTACAAGGTCAAGCCCGACGAACCGGGCGGCATGAAGGTGGACGGCGAGGGCGACACCGTCTTCGCCACCAGCCAGGGCAATAGCGGCAATTCGAGCATCGACGTCAGCGCGCTGCCCGAGGCCCCGGTCGAGGGCAGGAAGGTCGCCGAGAAGGCACCTTCGCTGTCCGGAGAGAGGAACGCCAAGGTCGCGATCCCGTCGAGCGCCAGCAAGGCGGACGCCCAGCCCCGGCACGTGCCGGTGATCGCCCCGCAGGCGAGCGGTTCGGGCGCGCTGATCCAGCTCGGCGCGTTCCCGGACGAAGCCGGGGCCAATACCGCCTGGGCGCGCCTGTCCAGGCGCTTCTCCTACCTCGCGCCGCTCGGCAAGTCGGTCGAGCGCGGCGAGAAGGACGGCAAGGCGCTGTTCCGCCTGCGCGTGAACGCCGGCTCGAACGGTCAGGCGAAGGAACTGTGCGGCAAGCTCAAGGTGGCCGGCGAGAGTTGCTACGTGGCGAACTGACGCCCGGCCATGCCGGACGGGCATGGCCGATCGTCGCAAGGGACTTATCCCGCGCGCGCCGCTTCGCTAAGACGGCGGCATGAAGCCTGTAATCTTCGGCGTATCCGGCCTGGCCCTCACGGCCGAGGAACGCGATTTCTTCCGTGATGCCGATCCGCTCGGCTACATCTTCTTCAAGCGCAATTGCGAGAGCCGCGACCAGATGCGCGCGCTCACCGAGGAGCTGCGCGAACTCAGCGGCCGCGCCGACCTGCCGATCCTGATCGACCAGGAAGGCGGCCGTGTCAGCCGCATGGTCCCGCCAGAATGGCCGGCTTTCCCGGCGGGCGACGTGTTCGGCCGGCTCTATGACGTCGCCCCGATCTCGGCGATCGAGGCGGCGCGGGCGAACTATCATGCGCTCGGGATGATGCTGGCCGAGGTCGGCGTCACCGTCGATTGCGCGCCGCTGCTCGACGTCGTGACGCCGGAAGTGACCAAGGCGATCGGCGACCGCGCGTTCGGCAGCGAGCCGATGCGCGTCGCGGCGCTCGGCCAGGCCTGTGTCGAGGGCCTGCGCCGGGGCGGGGTGGTCGGCGTGGTCAAGCACATGCCGGGCCATGGCCGGGCGCTGGTCGACAGCCATCTCGAGCTGCCGCGCGTCAAGGTGGATGCCGTGGCGCTGGAGCAGGACATCGCGCCGTTCCATGCGCTCAAGGGTGCGCCGATGGGCATGACCTGCCATGTCGTGTTCGAGGCCTGGGACGCAGAGCGCCCCGCCACGCTCTCGCCGACCGTGATCCGGGAGATCATCCGCGGCCGTATCGGCTTCGATGGGCTGCTGATGACCGACGACATCGACATGAAGGCGCTTTCCGGCACGCCGGGCGAGAAGGCGACCCAGGCATTGGCCGCCGGCTGTGACGTTGTGCTCGATTGCTGGGCGCGGATGGACGAGATGATCGAGATCATCGGGCTGCTGCCCGATGCGACGCCCGAGTGCATCGAGCGCCTCGATCGCGCCATGGCGACGACGGGTGCCGACGAACCCGAGGTGGATTTCGCGGAACTGATCGCCAAGCGGGACGAGCTGCTGGCGCTCGTCCCGGCCTGAGCCCATCGACATTCAGAATTTCCCCCTCCCTTGCGGGGAGGGGAGCGGAAGAAGGCGCTATCCGGCCTCAGAGCATCTTGAGGTACTCGAGCAGTGCCGCCTTGTCCTCGGCGCTGAACTTGGTGCCGAATTCATGGCCGCACCGGCTGTTGCCCGAGTTGAGCTGGTCGCAGCCCGTGGTGGTGACCACATGGTTGCCCGCCTGCTGTGAGGCGATGCCGACGCGCGTCACGTCATAAGCGCGGCCCATCTTGAAGCTCGCCGGCCGCTCGGCCGCGGGCTTCAGCAGATCCGCCAGCGTCGGCACCGATCCGTTGTGGAGATAGGGCGCCGCGGCCCAGATCCCGTACATCACGCGCGATTCATAGGAGCCGGGCGCCACCGCTGCTGCCGATGCCGCTTCCGTCGTCGACTTGCCGCCGAAGGCGCCGGTGATTTCCTCCAGCGACTTGGGGAGCTTCGCATTGCTCTTCAGCGTGCCGGTCTCGGCCAGGCTCGCCTTGAAGGGGTCGGCGTTCTGCAGGATCGAGCCGACCACGGCGAAGCCGAGCAGGCTGAACGACGTGGTCTTCTGCGGGATGGGGGTACCGAAGGGCGGGAACAGCTTGCCCCCGGCGAGCGAGCCCGAATCGGCGGTGCGGGCCAGGATGTCCCATTCGCGGGTATCGGTGCCGACATTCTGGATCGGCGTCGCCCAGGTGCTGAAATTGGGGAAGCGGATCTTCCCCGCCTTCTGGTCGTGGCAGCTGCCGCAGCTCGGGCTGTCCGGCGTCGACATCGCCCAGACCTGCTGCCCGCGTGCGGCGAGTTTCTGGTCGATCGGCCAGGGCCAGGCGGGCGCGCCGATCAGCTTGATCGATCCCTCCAGCTTGCCCAGCCCGCTGAAGTTCGCCGAGTTGTTGGCCAGGAAATCGACACGGCCCTTGCCCTTGTTCACCGGGTGGAAGGTGGCGAACACGCCGTAGACCTCACCCAGATTGCGGGCGAGGCCGAGCAGGTCGTTGCCATTGTCGGCAAAGCCGGGCCACTGCGTCATGTCCTGCTTCGCGGCGTTCCACAGGAAGGGATAGCGCACGGGCGCATCGGCCAGCTGGATGTTATTCGGGATCAGATAGGTCGGCGGCTTGCCGATATCGAGCCCGGTCAGCCGGTTGAAGATCATGCTGACGGCGTCCAGCCGGCCCAGGCCCCAGATATTGGCGGTGGGATAGGCGCGGTCGCGCAGGGCATCCTCGCGGGTGTACCAGAGCTGCACCGTCGCCTTGAGCTCGCTGACCGAGACCGGATCCGGATTGGGGCCGAGGACGCTCACCGCGAAGGGGGCGAAGCTGGCGTCGCTCTGCAGCACGCGGCCGACGGCGTCGATCATGTCGGTCAGCAGGCCCTGGAAGTCGGTAAGCGCCGGGCCGCCATCGACCCGGTAGCTGGTGCCGGACACGTCGATCTCGCGCGTGTGGCACGCGGCGCAGTTCATCCCGACGACTTCGTTGCCGGTGGTGCCCGTCAGGGTGAAGCCGATCGGCAGGTCGCCAGGCGTGCCGGAGCGATCGGCGAGATAGCCATAGCGCTGCAGCTTGTCGGTGAGGAACGGCTTGCCGTCCGGCGTGGTGAGCCCCTGGAGCCAGCTATAGGGGATCAGTTGCGAACCCTGGTCCTGCCAGTAGAAGTCCTCGCGGGTGGAGGCATTCCAGCTGGTGCCCTGGTTGAGATAGACCAGAGGCATCGGATCGACCGTCTGGCTGCGCAGCGCGGCGCTGGGCATTGCGACGGCGGACAGGCACAACAGCGCTTTCACGGCGCGCGAGAAGCGGACGTGCGACATCAGATTTCCCCCAAACCAGGCGTAGAACGCCATGCCGGAACAACGAGGGCGACCCTGTGCGATTATCTTTCTTGAATGCCGCGAATCTGATTGGCGCGGGGCCGGTCGTCAATCGGAACAGGGTCCGAAACGGCGCGTATCCGGCTTCGGCCATCGGGAAGTGACTTTCCTCCGGCGCTCTGCTTAGCTTGGGCGATGTCCGAGGAAGCACCCGAAACCCTCAAGATCGACATCGACGGCTGGGAAGGGCCGCTCGATCTGCTGCTGGCGCTCGCGCGCACGCAGAAGGTGGACCTGCGTCAGATCTCGATCCTCCAGCTGGTCGAGCAATATCTCGGTTATGTGAACGAGGCGCGCGAGCTGCGGCTCGAACTGGCCGCCGACTATCTCGTGATGGCGGCCTGGCTGGCCTATCTCAAGTCCGCGCTGCTGCTCCCGCGCAATCCGGAGGAGACGCCCAGCCCCGAGGACCTCGCGCTGCGCCTGCAGCTGCGGCTCGAACGTCTCAACGCGATGCGCGACGCCGGTGCCCGGCTGATGGCGCGTGACCGCACCGGCCGGGACAATTTCTTCCGTGGCGCGCCCGAAGGACTGCGCGTGCTGCGCAAGGCCCGCTACGAGGCCGAGATCTACGATCTGATCGCCGCCTATGGCCGGATCAGCGCGCGCACCCGCCCGGTGATGCACGTCGTCCAGCAGCGCGACGTGATGACGCTGGAGGCGGCGATCGCGCGCGTCTCCTCGCTGATCGGCGCGCGGATCGACTGGAGCACGCTCCAGTCCTTCCTCCCCGAAGGTGCGAGCGGGTCCTATGCCAAGTCGGCGCTCGCCTCGTCCTTCGTCGCTGCGCTGGAGCTGGCCAAGCAGGGCAGGGTCGAGCTCCGCCAGAAATCGGCCTTCGCGCCGCTCTATCTCAAGGCTGCAGGATGACGCCCGAAGACGCAGCCTCTCGCGCGGTGGAGGCCGTGCTGTTCGCCTCCGAGCACCCGATGAACCTGGACGAGATCCGCGCCCATGTCGGCTCGGAGATGGACGTGCGCGCCGCGCTCGCGGCACTCGAGGCGCTCTATGCCGGGCGCGGGGTGGAACTGGTCCGCCGCGGCGACCGCTGGCACTTCCAGACCGCCGCCGATCTCGCCCATCTGCTGCGCCGCAATCGCGAGGAGAGCCGCAAGCTCAGCCGCGCCGGCATCGAGACGCTGGCGATCATCGCCTATCACGAGCCGGTGACGCGCGCCGAGATCGAGGCGATCCGCGGCGTGCAGATTTCGAAGGGCACGATCGACGTGCTGATGGAGGCGGGCTGGGTGCGCCCCGCGGGCCGCCGCGAGGTGCCCGGCCGGCCGCTGATGTACGCCACCACCGGCGGTTTCCTCACCCATTTCGGCCTGTCCAGCCGCCGCGACCTGCCCGGCATCGACGACCTCAAGGCTGCCGGCCTGCTCGATCCGGTCGACCTCGCTTTCGAGGCGCTGGGCGAAAACGAAGGCGCCGAAGAGCCCGAAAGCGAAACTGTCATAGACGACGAATAGGGCCTCCCGGCGTCTCGGCCATTGCCGCAGGTGCCCGGCACGCCTAGATAAAGCCGGAATCGAGGAGATTTGTGATGGGTAGTTTCAGCCTGATGCACTGGCTGCTGTTGGGCGTGGTCGCGATCCTGCTTCTGGGCGGTGGTCGCTTCTCGAACATGATGGGTGATGTCGCCAAGGGCATCAAGCAGTTCAAGAAGGGCATGTCCGAGGACGACGAGGCCGAAAAGCCGGCGACCCGTATCGAGGGCAAGGCGGCTCCTGAGCCGACCGTCCAGCGCGAGGCCGAGCCGGCGCGCGAAGAGAAGCTCTGAACTTCCGCGCCGTTCCCGGCTCAGGGCGCCGGGAGCCGCTTCTGGCGATTGATCGATGCTAGATTTCAACGCGCCCGAGTTCGTGGTGGTCGCCATTGTGGCGCTGCTCGTGATCGGGCCAAAGGATTTGCCCAAGGCGATGCGCTTTGTGGGCAAGTGGTTCGGCAAGGCGCGCGCCGTTGCGCGCCAGTTCCGCTCCGGGTTCGACAACATGATCCGCGAGTCGGAGCTTGCCGAGCTCGAGAAACAATGGGCCGAAGAGAACGCCCGCATCATGGCCCAGCATCCGCCGGCGGCGCTTCCCGCGCCCGCTGCGGAGGCGGAGGTGCATCATGTCGCCGAGGATAGTGCCCCGGTGATGGTCGAGCAGCCGGCGATCCATGACGATACGCCTGGTGTTTCGGCGCCTGCGCCCAAGCCCAAGCGTGCGCGCAAGGCTCCGGCCGCCGCCGTGGAGCCCGTGGCCGAGCCGGTCGCGAAGCCCGCGCCCAAGCCGCGTGCCCGCAAGGCGGCCGCTGCTCCGGTGGAAACGGCCAAGCCCGCATCTAAGCCCCGCGCCCGCAAGGCTGCTCCGCCCGCCGAGGCCGCCGAATGAGGGACATCGACGACACCCAGCAGCCGCTGCTCGAGCATCTGATCGAGTTGCGCCGCCGCCTGCTCTACTGCGTGGCCGCGCTGCTGGTGACCTTCTTCGCCTCCTTCTATTTCTCGAAGGAGATCTACGGCTTCCTCGTCCATCCGCTTGCGGCGGCGGGGCAGAACAAGATCATCTTCACCCAGATCTTCGGGGCGTTCTTCGTCCAGCTGAAGGTGGCGTTCTTCGCGGCGATGATGCTGTCCTTCCCGGTGATCGCGACCCAGCTCTGGCAGTTCGTGGCACCTGGCCTCTACCGGCAGGAGAAGAGGGCGCTGCTGCCCTTCCTGCTGGCGACGCCGGTGCTGTTCATTGCCGGCGCCTCGCTCGCATATTTCGTCGCGATCCCCACCGCCTTGCACTTCCTGCTCGGCTATCAGGGCGATCTCGGCGGGGGCGTACATCAGGAGGCGCTGCCCGAGGCCGAGAAATATCTCGATTTCGTGATGCAGTTCCTCTTCGCGTTCGGCATCACTTTCCTGCTGCCGGTGCTGCTGATGCTGCTCGAGCGCTCGGGTATCGTCACCTATGAGCAGCTGAAGAGCGCCTGGCGCTATGCGGTAGTCGCCGCCTTCGCGATCGCCGCGGTGCTGACGCCGCCGGATGTCGGCTCGCAGCTGCTGCTCGCCTTCCCGCTGATCGGGCTCTATTTCCTCTCCCTGGTCGGGATCTGGTTCACGCGACGGCGCCGGCCGGTGCCCGAAGCGGAGGCAGAGAGCGAAACGGCCGAGACCGCCTAATACGAAAAACCCCTCCCGGTTCGGGAGGGGTTTTCTTTTTCCTGCCTGTAAGAGCTGGCTTATTTGGCGTCGTCGGCGGTTTTGGCGACCGTGTCGCCCGCCGAGGAAACATCCTTGCCCACGCCTTCGACCGTGTTGCAGGCCGAAACCAGCATCGCGCCCGCAAGGGCGACACAGGCGATGATCTTACGCATCACATCTCTCCAAAATACTGGACCATAGGGGTCGGAAGAGAAATGCCCGGGCAGGCGCAAACGTTCCGTCTGCGCAGCAACTGCCTGATCTCGCTGGAAATATGGGAAGGCCCCGAAAAGTTTTAGGCCCGGAAGCGTCACCGGGGGGGGGAGGGTTGACGCTTCCGGGCCCATGTCTTGGATAGCGAGAGCGGGGGGGCAAAAGGTCACTATCCGAAGTGTAAAACGGACCACGCGGTCCGGGGTTCCACGGCCCTCGAACTTTTTTCGAACTTTTTATCCGGGTTTATTGCTCAGGGCCGGCCGGTGATCGCGATCGCCGCCTCATAGGCGCCGGTCAGCGGATCGTGGTGCAGCTTGGTGCGCAGCTGCCGGGCCAGGCCGCCGATGACCCGGCCATAGCGGTTCTCGACCAGCTCCTCGAGCGCCTGGCTCTCGACCAGGGCAGGGGAGGTGATGCGCAGCAGCGCGCGGGTGTCGTCGCCCTCGATCAGCTTGATCGAGATACGGATCTGCGCGGCCGGATTGCAGCTCATCGCCAGCTCGACGATCTCGGTGAGCAGGAAGGCGATGGCGATCGCCACGTCCTGGTTGACCAGCACCGGCGTGAGGTCGAGCGTCACGCCCAGCCCCTGGGCCCGCTCCGGGGCGGTGGCGCGGATATTGGCGGCCAGCTCGCCGATCACCGAGCGCAGGTCGAGCCCGCGATTCTCCTCCAGCTCGGCATAATGGTGGCGATGCACCACCGCGAGCGCATCGACGCGGCGCTGGATCGAGGCATAGGCCTCGGTCGCCTCCTCGCTCTTGGCGCTGCGGGCGTGGAAATTGATCAGGCTGGCGATCACCTGCAGGTTGTTCTTCACCCGGTGGTGGACCTCGCGGGTGAGCTTGGTCTGGCGCACCAGGCCCTCGGCCAGGTCCGCCTCGTGGGCCTGCACCGTGCGGCTGATCTCGCGGAACGTGTCGCCCAGCTCACGGATCTCCGCGGCGGGCATCTCGCCGAAGCGCTTGATGTCGATCACTTCGCCCGGCTTGTAGGCGCCGACGCTGGCGCGCAGGCGGCGCAGCGGACGGATCAGCAGGATGTCGACCACCAGCCAGCTGATGCCGGCCGCCGCGATCCACATCAGCACCAGCACCACGGTATTGATGATCATCGGCGAGGTGATCGGCGTGCCGAGCATCGACATTTCGAACTCGACGCCATCCAGGCCCAGGTCGTTGGGCACGGTCTCGCGCCGGTCGAGCGGGCCGCCGCCCTGGAGCTTGCGCAGCACCAGCCGGTCGCCATGGCCGACCAGCGCCGCGCCATATTCGGGGACGAAGCCGCTCGGCTGCGCGATCGAGGCAAGTGAGGCGGCGGGATAGAAGGCGGTGGCGGTGCCACCGCGATTGCCGCCGATGCGCACCGCCATGCCGCCGTCGGCGAGCACGGTGCGTACCTGGCGTGGCTGGAGCGCATCCTCGTCGGCATGCGCGAAATTCTGCCCGCAGATCACCCGTCCGCCGGCATCGGCGATCGCGAAGCGCGCGCCGGTGGCGGTGGCGAAGGTGCCGGCGAGCCGGGTGCAGGCGGGCGCGTCGTGCGGATTGGCTTCCAGCGCCTCCAGCGAGCTGGAGAGCTGGCCGATATGATTGACCAGCAGGTCGCGCAGCACGTCGCTGCTCTCGCTTGCGGCGACGCGCAGCCGTGCACGCGCCTCGGTATCGGCGTTGCGGGTGCTCTGCAGCGTGGTGAACAGCGCGATCAGCGCCAGCGGCAACAGGCAGACGATCAGGTAGATGAAGACCTTAGCGCCAGTCGGCATAGCCCCCAGCGCCGCCGCCGGACGGACCTTGGCGCGCGGTTCTTCTTCCGAGATCTCCATCCGCTCCGGACTAGTCGAGCTTTTTCAGCAGGTCGAGAAGGTCGTCGGGCACGGCTTCGCTCACGGCCTCGTCATAGGCCTGACGCAGCGCTTCGCCCACATTGCGATCGGGGCGACCGGTTTCCTTTCCGCCATCGGATTTGGGCGGTTTTTTCATTTCATCATCCGCGGAACGCACCAATTCCCCCCTGCGCCATGGCGTCAGCCGTGGCTCGGACTAAAAGCGACCTGCTCCGGATGCAACTTCCGGAAGTGAACGAAAGCCACCGGTCGCATGGGGCCGGGGGCTGTGCGGCAACACTACGCAGCATGTCCGATGAAACCAATTCCCTAGTCGTTTGTTCCACAGCCGATGCAATATCCAGGGAGGGGCTCCTTCGGGTTGCACGAATTGAGGATTGCAATAGCCCGGAACGGCGCCGAAACAAACCGTTCCGCACTCGTAGGAGAATAGTTCGACCATGTCGCTTGGACAGCAACTCGCGCCGCACCTTCCGCTGCTTCGTCGCTATGCGCGCGCGCTCACTGGCAGCCAGGCCGATGGCGACCGCTATGTGCGCGCTGCACTGGAGGCAATCGTCGCGGCGCCGGACCAGTTCCCGCGTGACGTCGATCCGCGGCTCGGCCTGTATCGCACCTTCCAGGCGATCTGGCAGTCGACTCACCTCGAGGAAGAGGATGTCGTCGAGGATACCAGCAACGAGAACGAGGCGATCGCCCGCAAGCGGCTCGCCCGTCTCACTCCGCTGTCGCGCCAGGCGCTGCTGCTCACCACCGTGGAGGGCTTCAGCATCGAGGACGCCGGCTATCTGATCGAAGAGGATGCAGGACAGGTGCAGAAGCTCGTTGGAGAGGCCGTGGCCGAGATCGAGCGCCAGACGCGCACCCGCGTGATGATCATCGAGGACGAGCCGCTGATCGCGATGGACCTCGAGCAGATCGTGCGCGACCTTGGCCATGAAGTGACCGGGGTCGCCGTGACGCGCGACGAGGCCGTTGCGCTGGCGATGGAGGATCGTCCGGGCCTGGTGCTCGCCGACATCCAGCTGGCCGACGACAGCTCGGGCATCGATGCGGTCAAGGACATCCTCGCCGAATTCTCGGTGCCGGTGATCTTCATCACCGCTTTCCCCGAGCGCCTGCTCACCGGCGAGCGTCCGGAGCCGACCTTCCTGATCACCAAGCCGTTCCAGCGGGAAACCGTCAAGACGACGATCAGCCAGGCGCTGTTCTTCGACCAGGCGACCGTTCCCGCCTGACGATCCGCGAAAAAACTGGCGCGGGTTCCATCAGATACGGACCCAAAACGGTTCTCGTGTGTTGTAGATGACATGGTTGAGAATGACGAAGCCATTCATATCGACAGCGAGCAGGCCCGCGCCGGTGCCACGCCGCATATGACGCGATACGTGCTGGGCTACGGCCTGGTGCTGGTCATCGTCGCGTTCGCCGTGATCTTCTTGTTCGTCTGATCTCGGGAACGGCGCGAAATATGCTGGCAATCGCAGACACCAAGCCTATCTCTGGAACCGGTCGCTTTGCGGCCAACGCAAACAAGCGGGAACGAATGAGTCATTCCGAACAGCCCGAGGACAAGGGGACCGAGGCGCCGCAGGAGCATGTCTCGCTCTCCGATCCCGAGTTCAAGAAACAGCTCGCGCTCGTCATCCCGCATCTGCGTGCCTTTGGCCGCTCGCTATCGGGCAGCCGGGATCTCGCCGACGATCTGGTGCAGGAGACGCTGCTCAAGGCCTGGGCCGCGCGCAAGCGCTTCCAGGCCGGCACCAACATGCGCGCCTGGACCTTCATCATCCTGCGCAACCTCTATCTGAGCCAGATGCGCCGCGCCCGCTTCAAGGGCGAGTGGGACGATCTGGTCGCAGACCGGCTGCTCGCCGCGCCGGCCAGTCAGGATCGGCATGTCGAACTGTCCGACATGCAGCGCGCGCTGCTCCATCTGCCCCAGCCGCAGCGCGAGGCGCTGATCCTCGTCGGCGCCGGTGGCTTTGCCTATGAAGAGGCGGCCGAAATCTGCCAGGTCGCCGTCGGCACGATCAAGAGCCGCGTGGCCCGTGGCCGCGTCGCGCTCGAGCATCTGCTGAGCGAAGGCCAGCTGCCCTCGCGCCGCATCGAGCCGGGCACGGCCGAAGGGAAGACCGCGCTCGATACGATCATGGGCGAAGTCGAGGATCTAAGCCGCGATCGGGGCGGGGACGTGTCGGCGAAATAAGCCCTAAGAGGCTCAAAAAATCAGGCCGCGTTCCCTGGGGAGCGCGGCCTTTTCATGTGCCTGGACTGGATCTCAGCGTGTGCGGTTGAGCTGGCGCAGCATCGCGGCCATGTCATCGGGCAGGCCGGTGTCGCGAACATAGGCATCACGCAACGCCAGGCCGATTGCATCGCTGGCGCGCGGCGCTTCTACCCGATATGCGGGCGGGCGGGCGTCGCTGGCCGAGGCTGAAGTCGTCTGGTTCATGTTGCTAGAACAATTCAGGTCTCTTTTTGTTGCTTGACATTTTGCAACGCACCGTTTCGCAGGTGGTCGATTCCGTGACTCAAACTTCTTCTTCCGCCGATCTCGCCGACGCCATTGTCCGGGCGAGCGCGCATGCGCCCTTTCTCGAAAACCTGCTCGCGCGTGAAGCGGAGCTGGTCGCCGGACTCGACAATGCCCTGCTGAATCCACGCGCGGCTGCGCGTGCTTTCGCAGGCGAAATGAGCACGGGAGCACGGCTGCGCATCGAGCGCCGCCGGCTCGCGCTCCTCGTCGCCCTGGGCGACCTGTCGGGCCGGTTCGATCTCACGACTGTCACCCATCTTCTCACCGATTTCGCCGATGATGCGTTGGACCGTGCGATCCGCGCGGCGATCCTCGAACGTACGCCCGATGCCGATCCGCGCGGTTTCGCCGCGATCGCGCTGGGCAAGCAGGGCAGCCGCGAGCTCAACTATTCGTCGGACATCGATCCGATCCTGATCTTCGACCCCGAGACCTTGCCCTGCCGCCCCCGCGAGGACGTGCAGGAAGCCGCTGTGCGGATCGGCCGCCGCATGGTGGAGCTGCTCCAGCAGCGTGACGAGAATGGCTATGTCCTGCGCGTCGACCTGCGCCTGCGGCCCTCGCCCGAAGTCACCCCGATCGTGCTGCCGGTCGAGGCGGCGATCACCTATTATGAGAGCCAGGCCCTGCCCTGGGAGCGTGCCGCCTTCATCCGTGCCCGTGCCTGTGCGGGTGATCTGGAACTCGGTGGCTATTTCCTCGACGCGATCCGCCCCTTCGTGTGGCGGCGTGCGCTCGACTTCGGCACGATCCGCGAGATCCGCGACATCAGCCGCCGCATCCGCGACCATTATTCCCAGGCCCAGGCCTTCGGCCCCGGCTACGACCTGAAGCGGGGCAGGGGCGGCATCCGCGAAGTCGAATTCTTCGCCCAGATCCACCAGCTCATCCATGGCGGGCGTGAGCCCGCGCTGCGTGCCCCCGCGACGCGTGACGCGCTCGCTGCGCTGGCCGAGGCGGGGCGGATCGGCGCGGACGAAGCGCGCGACCTGACCGATGCCTATGTCACGCTGCGCACGATCGAGCACCGGCTGCAGATGGTCGACGATCGCCAGACGCACGAGCTGCCCGAGAACCTCGCCTCGCTCGACAATGTCGCCCGCCTCCATGGCCTGGCCGACGGCACTGCGCTCACCGATCTGCTCCAGCCGCACGTCATCCGGGTCGGCGCGATCTATGACAGCCTGGCCGGGGAGGAGGAGCAGCGCCTGCCCAGCGAGAGCGCGCCGCTGGAGGCGAAGCTCGGCGCGGCCGGCTTCGAGCGTCCCGACGGTGCCGCTCGCATCGTCCAGGGATGGCGCGGCGGCACCTATCCGGCGCTCCGCACGCCCGCTGCCCGGGAGGCACTGGAATCGGTCCTGCCCGGCCTGATCGACGCCTTTTCCCGTGCGCCCGACACGGTGCACGCGATCACGCGCTTCGATGCGATGCTCTCGCGGCTGCCCAGTGCGATCAATTTCTTCCGCCTGCTCGAGGCCCAGCCGGGGCTGGCGCAGCTGCTCGGCCAGATCCTCGCGCTGGCGCCGACGCTCGCCGAGCAGCTGGGCCGCCGCGCGGAGCTGCTCGACGGGCTGATCGACGCGACCGCGCTGGAGCCGGTGCCGGATATCGAGGCGCTCGCCGAGGGGATGCGGCACTGGGAGCCGGGTTCGGACTATCAGTACCAGCTCGAATTCGTCCGCCGCTTCGTCAACGAGAAGCGCTTCGCCCTCGGCGCGCAGATCGTTGCGGGGTCGGGGGATCCGCTCGAAGCCTCGGCCGGCTATGCCCGCGTCGCGGAGGCGGCGATCGAGACATTGGCGACGGCGACTGTCGAGGAATTCTCGCGCAACCATGGCGTGGTGCCGGAAAGCGAGCTGGTGATCCTCGCGCTCGGCCGGATGGGCGGGCAGGCGCTCACCCACGCTTCCGACCTCGATCTCGTCTACCTCTTCACCGGTGACTATGCGGCGGAGAGCGACGGGGCCAAGCCGCTTGGCGCAGTGATGTACTACAACCGGCTCGGCCAGCGCGTCACCGCGGCGCTCTCGGTGCCTACCCCGGCGGGGCCGCTCTACGAGGTCGATACCCGCCTGCGTCCCTCGGGCGCGCAGGGGCCGCTGGTCGTATCCCTGGAAGGCTTCGAGAAATACCAGCGTGCGGATGCCTGGACCTGGGAGCATATGGCACTCACCCGCGCGCGGCCGGTCTTCGGTTCGCCCCAAGCGCGGGCGAAGGTGCAGGGGATCATCGATGCGGTGCTCAAGGGCGCCCGCCCGGACCGCGACATCCCCGCCGAGGCCGCGAAGATGCGGGCCGAGATGGCCGCGCACAAGCCGCCCAAGGGCCCCCTCGACGCCAAGCTGCTCGACGGTGGGCTGGTCGACCTCGAGTTCGCGGTCCACACCGTCCAGCTCGTCCACCGCACCGGTTTCGAGCCGCGCCTGGGCCTGGCGATCGACGCTCTGGCGGGGCAGGGGCTGTTGCCGCCCGCGATGCGCCCGGCGCACGATTTCCTCACCCGGCTGCTCGTCACCATGCGCCTCGTCGCGCCCGACGCGCAGGAGCCCGGTCCGGCGACCCAGGCGCTGATCGCCCGCGCGCTCCGGCTCGGCAGCTGGGACGAGGTGGTTGCGCAGCTCGACCGGACCCGGCAGGAGGTCCGCGATTGCTGGGCGTCGGTGCGCGGCCCGGCCTGAGGAGAAGACAATGGTAATCGAGGAAGGCGACAAGATCCCCGCGGTCACGCTCGACGGGACCGAGGGTGAGGCGATCGCGCTGGCGGACAAGCTGGGCAAGCCCTTCGTCCTCTATTTCTATCCCAAGGACGACACCTCGGGCTGCACGCGCGAGGCGCAGGACTTCTCCGCGCTGATCCCCGAATTCACCGCGCTCGGCGCCGAAGTGCTGGGCGTGTCGAAGGATCCGCCGATCAAGCACCAGAAGTTCATCAACAAGTACGATCTCACCGTGCCGCTCGCCACCGACACTTCGGGCGCGGCGATGGAGGCCTTCGGCGTCTGGGTCGAGAAGCAGCTCTACGGCAAGCGCTACATGGGCATCGACCGCTCGACCTTCCTGTTCGACGCGGAAGGCAAGCTGTTCCGCGCCTGGCGTCGCGTGCGCGTGCCCGGCCATGCGGTGGACGTGCTCGAATCGATCAAGGAAATGCAGGCGCGCTGACCGCTCATGGCTGATAGAAGCGTTGCGGAGGCCTGCCGCGCGGTGCTGACCGCGACGGCGCCGGCCGACAAGATCAAGGCGGCCCGCGCCGCCGCCCGTGACTGGCGGCTGGGCCGGCTGGCCTTCGAATTCGACGTCGCGATGCCCGATCGCCCGGCGCGCCCCGACCGGCCCGAGCTGCTGCCGCCCAACCGCATGCCCAAGCGCGGCAAGGGATCGGAGCATGGCCGGATCGCCCTGATCCATGCGATCACCCATATCGAATTCTCCGCGATCGACCTGGCATTCGACGTGGTCGGCCGCTTCGGTGGCGAGTTTCCGCGCGGTTTCACCGACGACTGGATGCATGTGGGCGCCGACGAAGCGATGCACTTCGCCTTGCTCGATCGGCGCCTGAAGAAGCTCGGCAGCTTCTACGGTGCGATGCCTGCGCATGACGGATTGTGGGATGCCGCCGCCGATACCGCGCATGATTCGCTCGCCCGGCTGGCCGTGGTGCCGATGGTGCTGGAAGCGCGCGGGCTCGATGTCACGCCGGCGATGGTCGAGCGGTTTTCATTGGCAAATGATGCGGTTACCGCCCGCATTCTCACGCGCATTCTGAACGACGAAGTCCGGCACGTTCGCGCCGGAACGGTTTGGTTCGAATCACGTTGTCGCGAAATGGGGCACGTCCCCGAAACGACCTGGCAGGCACTGGTGACCCGCCATTATCGCGGGCTGCTTAAGCCTCCGTTCAACGACTCGGCGCGCGACTCAGCCGGTTTGTCCCGGGAATATTACCAACCTCTTGCCGTGCGCTGATTTCCCGGGTCACAAGCCACCGTCCAGAAGGCGGAGGGGCTGCTTACTGCGACGAATGACAATTGAAGTAGGGCAACCGGGTCGCGTTTCGGTGCTTGCTTCCATGAAACTTGCCGGGGAATCATGGCTAAGGCGTCGAACTCCAAAACCGCTACCGCAGCTCAGCGGTTCCGTGCTTTCTTCACTACCCGCGATTTTATTTTTCATGACGGCCGCGATCTGAAGCGTTTCAGCGTCGCCGGCCGCACCCAGGCGCTGCTCGCCGGCGTCGGCACCGTCACCGTGCTGTTCTCCGCCTATGGCGTGGCCCAGGCCGCCGTCGGCGCGATCGCGATCAGCGGCGTGACCGGCACGCCGGCTTCGCCCGAGGCGCAGGTCGCCAAGATGCGCCAGCAGGTCGAGAAGATGCAGGCCGATGTCGCCGCCGCCAAGGAGGCCGCCCGCCTCCAGGCCGCGCGCGTCGAGCAGCACCAGGCGCTGATCAGCGCAACACTCACCGGCAAGGGTGACCGCGCCGTGATCGAGCAGCCGCTCCCCAGCACCTCGGCCCGCACCAGCGCCGTCGCCAGCGAAGTCCTCGCCCCGCTCAAGCAGGTCGAGGCCCGCCAGGTCGCGATGGCCGGCAAGGCTCGCGCCGCCGGCGAGGCCCGCTACAACCAGACCGCCGGCGAGCTCCGTCGCCTTGGCCTCTCGCCCGAGCGCTATGTGAAGGTGCCGGCGATGGGCGGCCCGTACGAGCCGATCGACAACGACAATGCGAACGGCAGCGATGCCTCGGCCGAAGCCGCCGATGCCCAGTTCCGCGCGCTGTTCGTCACCTGGAAGAAGCTCGACATGCTCGAGCAGACGGTGATCTCGGTCCCGTCGATGCAGCCGGTCGACAAGCTGACCTTCACCTCGAACTTCGGCGTCCGCTCGGATCCGTTCCGCGGCACCGCCGCGATGCACGCCGGCGTCGACATCCCCGGCGCGCTCGGCACGCCGATCTATGCAACCGCCGACGGCGTCGTCAGCCATGCCGGCCGCCAGGGCGGCTACGGCAACCTCGTCCAGATCAACCATGGCCGCGGCATCGAGACGCGCTATGGCCACCTTTCGAAGATCATCGTCGCCGACAATGCCCGCGTGAAGCGCGGCCAGCTGATCGGCCTGATGGGCTCGACCGGCCGCTCGACCGGCAGCCACCTTCACTACGAGGTGCGCGTCGACGGCAAGGCCGTGAACCCGATTCCCTTCCTGCAGACCGGCGAGTATCTCGCCTCGGTGCAGGACCGCGTCCAGGGCGGCGTGGGCGGCCCGGCGAAGAACAAGTAACACCGACTTTCAGAGTCAGGAGAGGAGAGGGGCTGCCCGTGTAGGCGGCCCCCTTTCTTTTGTGTGCTGCCATTTATTGACTGATCGATCAAGAATGCCTAGATCGCGGTCATGGCAAGACCACGGGAATTCGATCGGGACGCTGCGCTGGACAAGGCGATGCAGGTCTTCTGGGTCAAGGGCTTCGCCGCGACCTCCACCGACGATCTCATCCAGGCGATGGGGATCGGCCGACAGAGCGTCTACAACGCGTTCGGCGACAAGAAGCAGCTCTATATGGAGGCGCTGGGCGCCTATCAGCGCCGGACGGTCGGCGGGCATCTAACGCGCCTCAATGCGCCGGCCTCGCCCTTGCAGGGTATCAGCGACCTGCTGACTGGCCTCACGGCGGAGGAGGATGCGCAGCGCGCGCTCGGCTGCATGGGCGTCGGCTCGGTGGGTGAGTTCGGGGTCAGCGATCCGGCGCTGGTCGAGCAACGTACCAGGACCGCCACTTTGCTGGGCAAGCGTCTCGCCGAGCGGATCCGGGAGGGCCAGGCCGCCGGGGAAATCCAGCCGGGCCTCGATCCCGCGGAGACCGCCGGCTTCATCCAGATGACCATGACCGGCCTCCAGCTCGCTGCACGTGCTGGCGCCGGCGCCGGCGATCTCGCCACGCTCGCTCGCTTCACCGTCGATCGCCTGCGCTCGGCCTGAAAGGTCGCGTGCAGCCATGAGCTGTTTTTCTTCGCTCAGTTATTGACTAATCGATCAAGAAAGGAACCAAGACATGCAGAATGAGAAGAACAAGACCGCCCTGGTGTTCGGCGGATCGCGCGGTATCGGCGCCGCCGCGGTCGAGCGGCTGGCGCGGGAAGGCTTTGCGGTCGCCTTCACCTATGTGTCGCGACCCGATGCGGCCGAGGCGCTGGTCGAGAAGCTGACGGCGGCCGGCGGCACTGCGCTGGCGATCCAGGCCGACAGCGCCGACCCCGCCGCGATCCGCACGGCGGTGGAGCAGGCGGTGGCACATTTCGGCGGGCTGGACGCGGTGGTGGTCAATGCCGGCATCCTGCGCATGGGCCCGATCGAGTCGGTCAGCCTCGAGGAACTCGACCAGATGCTCGCGATCAACGTGCGCGGCGTGTTCCTCGCGATCCAGGCCGCGGCGGTGCATCTGCCCGAAGGCGGGCGGATCATCACCATCGGCAGCAACACCGCCGTCCGCACCGGTCATCCGGGCACGAGCGTCTATCAGTTCACCAAGGCGGCGGTCGCGGCGATGGTGAAGGGGATCGCGCTCGATCTCGCTGCGCGCGACATCACCGTGAACAATGTCCAGCCGGGGCCGATCGATACCGACATGAACGCGGGCGCGATCGAGATGCTCGCCGGCAAGAGCCCGATGCGCCGCGTCGGCAGCCCCGCCGAGATCGCCGGGCTGATCGCCTATCTCGCCGGCCCGGAAGCCGGCTACATGACCGGCGAGAGCATCACCATCGATGGCGGCTGGGTGCTGTAACGCACCGGGTGGGAAAATCCGGCGCCTCTCTCTATGAGGCGCCGGACCATGACTTCCGCATCCTCTCTCGGCTTCGACTTCGGCACCACCAATTCGGTCGCGGCGCGCGCGACAGGGGAGGTGTCCGACCTCGTCCAGCTCCAGGGCCCGGAGCAGGACGACGCGGTCTTCCGCTCCGCTTTGTGCTTCTGGGAAGAGGGCAATGCCCGCGGCGCGCTCGAAGTCGCCGCCGGGCCCTGGGCCATCGCCGAATATCTCGATTCGCCCGAGACCAGCCGCTTCCTCCAGTCGTTCAAGTCGGTCGCCGCCAGCGCCAGCTTCGAGCACGCCATCGTCTTCGAACGCCGCTACCGGTTCGAGGAGATGGGCCGGCTGTTCCTCCGCCTGATGCGCGAGAAGGCCAAGGGCGCGCTCGACGGGCAGGCGGGGCGGGTGATCGTCGGCCGGCCGGTCGAATATGCCGGTGCGCGGCCCGATGCGGCGCTCGCCCGCACCCGCTACGACATGATGTTCGAAGGCTTCGGCGCCGAGATCCACTACGTCTACGAGCCGCTCGGCGCCGCGTTCAGCTACGCCTCCCGCCTCGACGAGCCCGCCACCGTGCTGGTCGCCGATTTCGGCGGCGGCACCAGCGACTTCTCGGTGGTGCGCATCGCCGAGCGCGGCGCACCGCGCCGCTGCACCCCGCTCGCCCATGCCGGCGTCGGCATCGCCGGCGACCGGTTCGACCAACGCATCGTCGACCACCTGATCCTGCCGATGCTCGGCAAGGGCGGGAAATATCGTTCGTTCGACAAGATCCTCGACATCCCCGGTGGCTGGTTCAACGATTTCTCGGACTGGTCGCGCCTCGCGCTGATGCGCAACCGCAAGACGCTGGCCGAGCTCGACAAGCTGCGCCGCGCCGCGCTCGATCCGAAGGCGATCGAACGGATGATCGCGATCGTCGAGGGCGAGATGGGCTACCAGCTCTATCACGCGGTGGGCGCGCTCAAGCGGGCGCTCTCGGCGCAGGAAGAAGCCCATTTCCACTTCGAAGGGCCTGACCTCCGCATCGAGGCCGACGTGACCCGCGCTGCCTTCGAGGAGTGGATCGCGCCCGACATCGTGCGCATCGAAGGGGCAGTCGACCAGGCGCTGACCCAGGCCGGGGTGGAGCCCGCCGCGATCGACCGTGTCTTCCTCACCGGCGGCACCTCGCTCACCCCGCGCGTCCGTCGGCTGTTCACCGAGCGCTTCGGTGCCGAGCGCATCGCCAGCGGCGGCGAGCTGACTTCGATCGCCCACGGCCTGGCCCTGATCGGCCAGCAGGACGACATAGCTGCCTGGGCCGCCTAGACGCATTGCCTCGCCGGCCCCGCGCCACTATCTCCAATCCATGGCAACACTCACCCAGCCCGAGATCGCGCTGACTCCGTCCGCCGCCGCGCGCGTCGCGGCGATCGCGGCGAAGCAGGGCAAGCCCGCGATCCTTCGCCTCTCGGTCGAAGGGGGCGGCTGCTCGGGCTTCCAGTACAAGTTCGGCTTCGCCGATGCGGTGGAGGGCGACGATACTGTCGCCGAGCTCGACGGCGTCCGGCTGGTGGTCGATTCGATCAGCCTCGATCTCGTTCGGGGCGCGGCTGTCGATTATGTCGACAATCTCGGCGGCGCGCATTTCGCCGTGACCAATCCCAACGCAGCCTCGGGCTGCGGTTGCGGCACCAGCTTCTCCGTCTGAGCGGATCTCCCTTGCCCAAGATCGTCACCTACAATGTCAACGGCATCAAGGCGCGCATGGAGCGCCTGCTCGAGTATCTCGCCGAGCAGCAGCCCGATGTGGTCTGTCTCCAGGAGCTGAAGGGCGCCGACGAGACGCTGCCGGTCAAGGACATCGAGGCGGCGGGCTATGGTGCGGTGTGGCACGGGCAGAAGGGCTTCAACGGCGTCGCGGTGCTGGCGAAGGGCCAGCAGCCGGTCGAGCGCCAGCGCGGGCTGGCGGGCGATCCCGAGGATGCGCACAGCCGCTATCTCGAAGCCGAGATCGGCGACCTGATCGTCGCTTCCATCTATCTGCCCAACGGCAACCCGCAGCCCGGCCCGAAGTTCGACTACAAGCTGAAGTGGATGGAGCGGCTCGCCGATCGCGCCCAGGCCCTGCTCGCCGAGGAGCGTCCGGTGGTGCTGGCGGGCGACTACAATGTCATCCCCAATGACGACGACACCTTCTCGGTCCGCGCCATGGCGACAGATGCGCTGATGCAGCCCGAGAGCCGCGAGCGCTACCGCACGCTATTGGCGCAGGGCTGGACCGATTCGCTGCGCACCCGCTTTCCCGGCGGCGGCGTCTGGACCTTCTGGGACTATCAGGCGGGCGCCTGGCAGCGCGACGCTGGCTTCCGCATCGATCACCTGCTGCTCAGCCCGATCGCCGCCGACCGCTATCTCGGCGCTGGCGTCGACAAGGAATATCGCGGCCGCGAAAAGGCCAGCGACCACGCCCCGACCTGGGTCTCGCTCCGCTAGACCGGAGCGGCGGGCCGAGGTCCCAAGCCGAAAATCCAGATAGCCGTGCTCCTGCGAAAGCAGGAGCCCAGAGCCGTGCGGGACTCGGCATGTGGTCCTGCTATCGCAGGAACGCGGGGAAGATGCTGGTCGCTTTTGAACAGTGCGGTGTCCACTTCCGGACGCTCGTTCCGCAGGTGCACCAATAGTTGGTGTATATTACGGTGTTATAGTGCGTCACTACACTGTCATATTAAGCTAAGTCATTGAAATTACGATAATCTAGAAATTGGCACGGCGATTGCGAAGCATGGGGCACAGGCGGGATGGAGCGCCTGTTCATGTCTAAGTTCGAGGAGTAATGGATATGCACAGCAAGACCCTTTCCGCCGCCGCTGCCCTTTTCGCCAGCGTTGCCCTGGTTGCCGGCGCAGTCGCCCCCGCTTCGGCGGCGACCAACGATCCCGCCAAGAAGCAGGAAGCTTCGTCGCAGGATCAGGGCACGACCGCCAAGACCGACAAGAAGCGCTATTGCCTGGAGGACACCTTCACCGGCTCGCGCATCGCCAAGCGCAAGTGTCTGACCCGCGCCGAGTGGATCCAGCAGACCGGCCAGGACCCCGTCCAGGCGCAGTAATCCCCGGGATGGTGTCCGTGGCGGTTTTGTGAGCGTTCGCCGCCGCAGCAGCCATCCGAGTTAGCGTACCGGAACCGGCCCGCTCCCACACCCCTGGGAGCGGGCCGTTCCTGGTTCAGAGCGGCTTCTGGTAGATGACGTATTCGCGGTTGACGTGCGAATCGATCGCGTCGGCGATTGCGTTCATCCCCTGGTTGTCGTCGAGCACCCAGCCGATCTCGCCGCGGCTGCCGCCGTAATTGGCCACTGCCGCGCGGCGGATATATTCGATCATCATGAAGGCCAGCTGGCTCGCCATGCGCGAGCTCTGCAGCCGCTTGACCACGCCCATCAGCGGCACTCGCATGGTCCGTGCCTTGGGCTTGCGGAGCCACAGCAGCAGCTTTGCCCAGCCGAACGGGAAGAGCGAGCCCTTGAGCGGCTTCAGCGGCTCGTTGAAGTCGGGCAGGGTGACCATGAACGCCACCGGCTCGCCGTCATATTCGGCGATCATGATCAGGTCGTTGAACACCAGCGGCTTCAGCTTCTTGCCGACATCGTCGACCTCGGGCTGGGTCAGTGGCACATAGCCCCAATTGTCCGACCAGGCATCGTTGAGGATGGCGAGGATGATCTCGGCCTCCTCGGCGAATTTCGACTTGTCGACCTGGCGCACCTTGATGCGGTCGTTCTTCTCGCCGGCGGCGACGATGCGCTGGACGATCGGCGGGAATTGCTGGGTGACGTCGAGCTCATAGGTGAGCAGCTTCTTGGCTTCCTTGTAGCCCGCACCCTCGATCCACGCCTGATATTTTGCCGGATGGTGGCCCATCAGCACGGTGGGGGAGTGGTCGTGCCCCTTCACCAGCAGGCCGGGCTCCTCCCAGATCGACAGGCTCACCGGGCCGAGCGCCTTGGTCATGCCCTTGCCGCGCAGCCAGTCCTCGGCGGCGTTGATCAGTGCCTTGGCGGCATTCTGGTCCTCGGCCTCGAACAGGCCCCAGAAGCCGGTGCCCGGGCCGAAACCCTGCTCCGGCGGCATCTCGAGCGCGAGGAAGTCGATATGCGCCGAGATGCGCCCGACCGTCTGGCCGTCGCGCTCGGCGAGGAAATATTGTGCCTCGGCATGGCTGAACCAGCCATTCTTCTTCGGGCTGATCGTCGCCGCCACTTCGGCGCGCAGCGGCGGCACCCAGGCCGGGTCACCGCTGTTCAGGCGATAGGCGATCTCGATGAACTGCTTGGTGTCGCGCTTCGAGGAGACGGGACGGATGCTGAGCGGGCCGCTGGCCAAGGGGGGAACCTTCCTGAGGTTTGATTCAGCGCAATGCAGTCCTTCGCCAGCGGTTCACTGTCAAGCGCGGCGATCATGGCGGGCGCGGGTGCCTCTCACTGACCCCTGGAATGCCACCATAAAGCCACTATCTCCCGCCAAATGGCAGACATCATGACGAAATCGCTTGCCCTGAAGATTGACGATGCCGAGCCGGTAACGGCCCCGGCATCGGCCCGTATCAAGCTTTCCGGTGTTCCCGACGATCGCGCGATGCTGCGCGCCGCCGCCGAACTGACACGCGACCTGCACACCCCGAACAAGCGCATCTACTGGACCGACATGCTGGTCTCGGCCGGCATCGGCTATGGCGCGTTCGCGGCGACGATCCTGGCGCCGAGCTGGCCGCTGGCGCTGGTCGCCGGCGTGGTGGCGGTGCTCGCGCTCTATCGCGCCAGCCTGTTCATCCACGAGCTGACCCACCTCAAGCACTCGCTGCTGCCCAATTTCCGGCTCGGCTGGAACCTGCTGGTCGGCATCCCGCTGCTCGTGCCGAGCTTCACCTATGAGGGCGTCCACACGCTCCACCATGCCCGCACCCGCTATGGCACGGCCGAGGACCCCGAATATCTGCCGCTCGCGATGATGAAGCCGTGGACGCTGCCGGTGTTCCTGCTCGCCGCGGTGCTGCTGCCGGTCGCCATGCTGATCCGCTTCGCCGTGCTGGCGCCGCTCTCGGCGGTGATTCCCAGCCTGCGCCGCGTCGTCGTCGCCAAATATTCGGGTCTGAAGATCAATCCGGTCTTCGAGCGCCGTCCTCCCGAGGGTGAGCTCAAGAGCCAGTGGTTCTGGCAGGAGCTGGGCGCCAGCATCTTCTCGATCGCACTGCTCACGCTGGTTGCGACCGGGATCGTGCCGCTGCGCGATTTCGGCATCTATCTCGCGGTGATCGCGGGCGTGGCGGTGATCAACCAGGTCCGCACGCTGGTGGCGCATCTCTGGGAGAATGACGGAGAGCCGCTCACCGTTACCGCCCAGTATCTCGATAGCGTCAACGTGCCGACTCCGGGTTTCATGGCCTATCTCTGGGCGCCGATCGGTCTGCGCTACCACGCGCTGCACCATCTGCTGCCGAGCCTGCCCTATCATGCGCTGAACGAGGCGCATCGCCGCCTGTCGGACGCGCTGGAAGAGGCTTCGTCCTATCACAAGGCCAACTATCCCACGCTGCGCGGCCTGATGCACCGCCTCGCGGTCAGCACCATGGGCGCCCGCTGAACCAGCGGACGGGCTGAAACAGAAAAGGCCGGGCAGCGATGCCCGGCCTTTTTGTTTGTCCGATCTGATCCTCCCCCTGGCGGGGGAGGATCAGATCTGGATGCCGCTAACCCCTCAAATCGGCGACCATTCGATCGCGTCCTCGCCCTCGTCGTCCTCGGCGACCTTGCCGTGATCCGTGCCGATCGCCTCGAGCAGCTGGTCGAGCGCCCAGTCGACGCCCACGCCGCTCGCGCCCGAGATCGGGATCACTGGCCCGCCGCTCGCCTCTTCCAGCTCGGCGGAAAGCGCGGCGATCAGCTCGTCGTCGAGCATGTCGATCTTGTTGAGCGCCACCACCACCGGCTTGTCGATGAGGCCGGCGCCATAATTCTCCAGCTCGCCGCGCACGATCCGGTAGCTCTCGGCGACATCGGGATCATTGGCGTCGACCAGGTGCAGCAGCACCCGGCAGCGCTCGATATGGCCCAGGAAGCGGTCGCCGATGCCGGCGCCGTCCGCCGCGCCTTCGATCAGGCCGGGAATGTCGGCGACGACGAACTCGCGGTCCTTGTGCCGCACCACGCCCAGCTGGGGACGGGTGGTGGTGAAGGCATAGGCGCCTACCTTGGCCTGGGCGTTGGTCACCTGGTTGATGAAGGTCGACTTGCCGGCGTTCGGCAGGCCGACCAGGCCCGCATCGGCGAGCAGCTTGAGACGCAGCCAGACATTGGCCTCGTCGCTCGGCCAGCCGGTGCCGTGCTGGCGCGGTGCGCGGTTGGTCGAGGTCTTGTAGCTGGCATTGCCGCGCCCGCCATCGCCGCCGCGCAGGAAGACGACGCGCTGGCCTTCCCTGGTCATGTCGAGCAGCAGCGTGCGCTCCTCGTCATCGGCCAGCACCTGGGTGCCGATCGGCACCTTGATGATCAGGTCCTCGCCGCCCGCGCCGGTGCGGTTCGAACCCGCGCCGCCGCTGCCGCGCGGCGCGCGGAAATGCTGGGTGTAGCGGAAGTCGATCAGCGTATTGAGGCCGGCGACCGCCTCGAAGACGATGTCGCCACCCTTGCCGCCATTGCCGCCATCGGGGCCGCCATATTCGATGAACTTCTCGCGCCGGAAGCTCACGGCCCCCGGGCCGCCCGCGCCGGAGCGGACGAAGATCTTTGCCTGGTCTAGGAAATGCATCGCAGGCCCATAGGCGAATGGGGCAAATTCGTCACCCCCATGTCGCGCTCTGCCGGTCATCGGCCCGGCAAGGGCAGGGCGAGTGGCGCCAAAACCACACATGACGCCGCGGAATCCTGCCAGCCGTAACCATCGCGCAACTTTCCTGCTGGCGCTGCCGGGAACCGGGAGTATAGGCTTTCGGTTCATTGAGACGGCGCCGAACCGCGCCGGCGAGAAGAAACCAAGGCAACCGTCGCGCGCAGATGAACTCGATCGATCGGTACATGGCGCGGCTGATCGCGGTGCCCCTGATCTCGACATTGCTGATCTCGGCAATGCTGCTGGTGCTCGACCGCATGCTGCGGTTGTTCGAGTTCGTGGCGACCGAGGGCGGGCCGGTCAGCGTCGTCTGGCGCATGCTCGCCAATCTGCTCCCCGAATATCTCGGCCTCGGCATTCCGATCGGCCTGATGCTGGGCTGCCTGCTCGCCTTTCGCCGCCTGGCCACGTCGTCGGAGCTCGACGTGCTGCGCGCGGTCGGCATCGGCTATACCCGCCTGCTCAAGGTGCCCTTCATGTACGCGCTGGCGCTGGCGGCGCTGAACCTGGCGATCGTCGGCTTCGTCCAGCCCTGGTCGCGCTACAATTACGAGCAGCTCCGCTTCGAGCTGCGCTCGGGCGCGCTCGGCGCCTCGATCAAGGTGGGCGAGTTCACCAGCTTCGGTGCGAAGATGACGCTGCGCATCGAGGAGAGCAAGGACGAGGGGCGGCAGCTCTCGGGCATCTTCGTCCAGATGATGACCAAGGACGGCACGCCGGTGGCGGTCACCGCGCAGAGCGGCCAGTTCCTGCGCTCGGACGATCCCGATGTGATCATCTTCCGCCTGCGCAACGGCACGCTGGTCCATCAGGACAAGAGCTCGCCGGTGCCGCGCGTACTCACCTTCACCACGCACAACCTGCCGATCCCGCTGCCCAAATACGAGCAGTTCCGCACCCGCGGCGGCAAGAATATCGAGCGGACGCTGCCCGAATTGGCGGTGATCGGGCGCAATCCGAATTCAAGCCCCGAAGACCGCGAGACCAGCCGCGCCGCCTTCCACTTCCGCCTGGCGGAAGTCGCCTCGATGTTCCTGCTGCCCTTCCTGGCGGTGGCCCTGGGCGTGCCGCCCAAGCGCTCCACGTCGGCGCTCGGCGTGTTCCTTTCGATCGTGATGATCGTGACCTATCACAAGATCAACGAGTTCGGGCAGTCGTTCGGCAGCAGCGGCGGGGTCGATCCGATTCTCGCGCTGTGGGGGCCGTTCGCGATATTCGCCGCGCTGGTGATGTGGATGTACTATCAGATCGCCTATGTGCCGGGCGGCCAGCCGATCGCCGGGCTCGAAAAGGTCTTCTCCAAGCTCACCAAGTTCATCCTGCGCTACATGCCCGGGCGCCGCCGCAAGCTGCGCCGGGAGGAAGCCGCATCATGATGAGCAGTTTCTTCCCGTCGAAGACCATGTCGCTCTACATGGCGCGCATGTTCCTGACGCGCACCTTCGCCATTCTCGGTGCGCTGGTGCTCATCCTCCAGTCGCTCGACCTGCTGACGGAGAGCAGCACGATCCTGGCCCATGCCGGCAACGGCGATGCGGAGATCTGGCGCTATGTCAGCCTGCGCGTGCCGCAGATCGCCTCGACCTTCCTGCCCTATTCGGTGCTGCTCGGATCGATCCTGACCCTGAGCCAGCTCAACCAGAACAGCGAAGTGATCGCGATGAAGGCCTCGGGCCTCTCGGCGCACCAGGTGCTGGCGCCGCTGCTGCTCACTGGCGTGATCGTCGCGCTCCTGTCCTTCGGCTTCAACGAGCGCATCGTCACGCGTGCCACCTCCACGCTCGAGCAGTGGAAGAAGGTGTCCTATGCGCCGCTGCCGATCGACAGCGGCGATCGCAGCAATGTGTGGGTGAAGGGCGACAACAACCTGATCCAGGTGCAGCAGGTCCGCGGGCGCGGCGACGCGGCGCAGCTCTTCGGCATCACCGTCTATGAGCGGCGGAATCGTTCGCTGGTCAGCATCCTCACCGCGCCGCACGGCGTGCGCGACGGCAATGGCTGGCGCGTCGACAATGCCGAGCGCTTCACCGTCGCCACCGGGCAGAAGACCAAGGTCGGCACTACGGTGATCGGCCATGACCTTCGCCCCGACCAGTTCACCCTCGCGCATGTCGATGCCGATTCGATGGACTTCTTCACGCTCAACGATGCGATCGGAGACCTCAAGGTCGCCGGCCGCCAGACCGATGCGCTGGAGGGCGCGCTGTGGCACAAGCTCTCCGGGCCGCTCTCGGCGATCCTGATGCCGCTGCTCGGCGCCGTGGCGGGCTTCGGCCTGGCGCGTTCGGGCAAGCTGTTCGTGCGCGCGGTGATCGGCATGGCGCTTGGTTTCCTCTATTTCGTCGCGGACAATTTCGCCCTCGCGATGGGCAATCTCGGCGCCTATCCGCCGTTCCTCGCCGCCTGGGCGCCGTTCCTGCTGTTCCTGATGATCGGCGAGGCCGTCCTCCTCCGTACCGAGGAATAGCCGCTCTCACGGCTCGCCCAAGCCTTCCTGTCTGGCGGGAAGGGGCGGGGGGCCATATAGCGGCGGCCATGTCGCTCTTCCCGCCTGCTTCCTGCCCGCGCATCGTCGTCAAGATCGGTTCGGCCCTGCTGGTCGATCCGGACGGCAGCGTGCGCCGGGAATGGCTGGAGGGCATCGCCGCCGACATCGCCGCACGGGTGCGCGACGGGCAGCAGGTCGCGGTGGTCTCTTCGGGCGCGATCGCGCTGGGTGCCCGGCGGCTCAAGCTCGCCAAGGGCGGCCGTGCCAGCCTGGAGGATGCGCAGGCCGCCGCCGCCACCGGCCAGATCGAGCTGAGCCGTGTCTGGGCCGATGTGCTGGGCGCCAATGGCCTCACCGCCGCGCAGATGCTGGTGACGCTCGGTGACCTCGAGGATCGCCGCCGTTACCTCAACGCCGCCGCCACGCTCGACCGGCTGCTCGGTCTCGGCGTGGTGCCGGTGCTCAACGAGAATGACAGCGTCGCCACCGAGGAGATCCGCTTCGGCGACAATGACCGGCTCGCCGCGCGCGTCGCCCAGGCGGCGGGGGCGGGGGGCGTGGTGCTGCTTTCCGACGTCGACGGCCTGTACGACCGCAACCCCGCGCTGCCGGGCGCGATCCACATCCCCCGGGTCGAACGGATCGATGGCGGGATCGAGGGCATGGCCGACAGGGGCTCGGCCTCGGGCATGGGATCGGGCGGCATGGTCTCGAAGATCGCCGCCGCGCGCATCGCCAATGCCGCCGGCGCGCATCTCGCCATCGCCTCGGGCCGGATCGAGCATCCGCTGGGGAGCCAGGCGAAGCACACGCTGTTCGTGGCGGAGAAGTCCGCACCCGCCCGCAAGGCCTGGCTGGCCGGCGGGATCACCGCGCATGGCACGATCCATGTCGACGAAGGCGCGGCGAGAGCGCTGGGGCAGGGCCGCAGCCTTCTCGCTGCCGGCGCCACGCGCGTCGAGGGCGATTTTGCCCGCGGCGATCTGGTCGTGATCGCCGGCCCCGACGGCAGGCCGCTCGCGCGTGGCCTCGCCGAATATCCGAGCGAGGACGCCACCCGCATCCTCGGCCGCCGCAACGAGGAACAGACCGAGCTGCTCGGCTACGCCCCGCGCTCGACACTGGTCCACCGCAGCCATATGGCGCTGCTGTGAGCACCATCGCCCTTACCGGCGGCACCGGCTTCGTCGGTACCCGCCTGATCGCCCTCGCATTGGAAGCCGGCCATCACGTCCGCGCCCTCACGCGTCGCCAGCAGGCCGAGCGCACCGGCATCACCTGGGTGCAGGGCGACCTGAACAATACCGCCGCCCTCGCGCAGCTCTGCGAAGGTGCCGACGCGGTCATCCATGTCGCCGGCGTGGTCAACGCGCCCGACAAGGCAGGCTTCGCCGCCGGCAATATCGACGGCACCCGCAACATGCTGGAGGCCGCCAAGGCGAAGGGTGTGAGTCGCTTCGTCCACGTCTCCTCGCTCGCCGCGCGCGAGCCGGAACTCTCCGCCTATGGCTGGTCCAAGGCCGAAGGCGACGCGCTGGTCATGGCCTCGGGCCTGGACTGGGCGATCGTCCGCCCGCCGGCGATCTACGGCCCCGGCGACCTCGAGATGCTCGAGCTGTTCAAGCTCGCGAAGAAAGGTCTCGCCGTGATGCCGCGCGGTGGCCGCATCTCGCTGATCGAGGTCGGCGACCTCGGCCGCTTGCTGCTCGCGCTCGCCACCACCGATGGCTGCAACCAGATCCTCGACGCCGATGACGGCACCGAGAGCGGCTGGAGCCACAAGCAGTTCGCCGAGGCGATCGGCACCGCCCTCGGCAAGCGCGTCGCCAGCTTCGCGCTGCCGCGCATGTTGCTGATGGCCGGCGCGCACATGGACCGGCTGATCCGCGGCAAGAACGCCAAGCTCACCCCCGACCGCGTCGCCTATTTCTGCCACGAGGATTGGGTGATCGATTCCACGCGCCGCCCGCCCTCGAACCTGTGGAAGCCCCAGGTCGAAGCCGAAGCCGGCCTCGCCGCCACCGCCGCCTGGTATCGCCAGCAGGGGCTGCTCTGATCCGTTGAGCCGCGAAGCATCCTAAAATGAAGGATGCTCAAGCTCATCATCTGGGATCTCGACGACACGCTCTGGTCCGGCACGCTCGCCGATGGTGAGGCCGTGCAGCTCCATCGCCACCGCGCCGAGCTGGTCCGCGCCTTCAATGCGCGGGGCGTCGTCTCCTCGATCTGCTCGAAGAACGATTTCGCCACCGCCGAGGCGAAGCTCCGCGCGCTGGGCCTGTGGGACGCGTTCGTCTTCCCCCACATCGCCTTCACCCCCAAGCCCGAGGCGATCCGCGCGATCATCGCCGACATGCAGCTCCGCCCCGCCGACGTGCTCTTCGTCGACGACAATCCGGTGAACCTGCGCGAAGTAGCGCATGCGATTCCCGACATCCAGCTGCTCGAGATCACCCTGTCCGATGCCGACGATCATCTCGCCGGCCTGCTCGCGCTCACACCCCCGGGCAAGAGCCGGGTCGAGCGCTACCGCATGCTCGAGCGTCGCAAGGCCGATCGCGCCGCGGTCCCCGCGCTGTCCAACCACGCTTTCCTGCGAACCTGCGGCATCCGCGCCAGCGCGCCGTACCTGATGGACAATCTCGATTTCGCCCCGCGCATCGCCGACCTGGTCAACCGCTCCAACCAGCTCAACTACACTGCTTCCCGGGTAGAGCAGGCGCAGCTCGAGGCCGACATCATCGACGTCGTCCGTTTCGACAGCTGGTCGATCTTCGCCTGGGATGCCTATGGCCGCCACGGCCTGGTCGGCTTCGTCATGGTCGACCGCGAGACACAGACTTTCGTCCATTTCACTTTCTCGTGTCGGATCATGCACATGGGCGTCGAGGCTTATGCCCTGTCCAAGGTCCGCGAGAAATGGCCGGACATCGAAACCGGCAGCTGGGACTTCGACCGCACCGATCCCGACTGGATCGCCGATGCCGATTTCCACGATCCCGAGATCCGCACCGCGATCCTCGCCGAGCAGGCGCCCCAGGTGATGGCCGAGCCGGCGGTGCGCATCATGTTCGATTGCCAGTCCGGTGGCATCGCCCATTACAGCCGCTTCCGGCCCGCGATCGAGTTCGACCATCATCCGCGCGTCTTCGCGATGCGGATGATGGACGATGGCAGCTGGCACGATCAGAACTTCCCGCCCTTCCTCGTCTACGGCGCCGCCGTCGACTATCTTGGCGGCCGCTGGGGCGATCGCTGGCCGCTGGTCGATATCGGGCTCTACGAGACCTGCGTCGTCCGCACGCTGATCATGCTGATCGAGCAGGAGCGCCGCATGCTGGTGGTCCTGCCGCCCGAGGACGCGCCGGAGGACAAGTACCGCGCCACGCACAACCTCACCCCCGAGCGCTGCCAGCGCCTCAATGCGGTCTGGCGCAAGGCCGCCCGCGAGAATCCGGAGCATGTCTGGGTGCTCGACCTGGCCGACATCGCCGGGCCCGACGAGATGTCCGACGTCACCCATCTCCATGCCGGGCTGCTCCAGAAGATCGCCGGGCAGGTCGATTGCTGGATCGAGGCGGTGGCGCTGGGCGGTGGGGAAGGGCAGGCCGAGGCGGCCTGAGCTCTCAGGGAATGATGATGCTCGTATCGGCCTTCACCCGGTCGAGCGCGATCAGCGATCGATAGCTGGCGATGAATGCCTTCTCGGCGAACAGCTTCCTGGTCAGCGCCGAATAGGCCCGCATGTCCGACGTCACGATCACCAGCATGAAGCTCACCCCGCCGGTGACGTAGTAGCATTGCTGCACCTCGGGCGTGTCGAGGAACATCCGGCGGGCCAGCTCCACCGTCGGCGCATGCTCGTTGATCAGCTGCACCTCGACGATCGAGGTGATGGTCAGCGGCACCGCGTCGGGATCGACGATCGCCACGTTGCGCGCGATCACGCCCGCGGCCTCCATCGCCGCGATACGCCGCTGCACCGCCGCCGCCGACAGGTTCACCGCCTCGCCGATCCTGCGCTGCGGCATCTTGTTGTCGGCCTGCACGAGTCGCAGGATCGCCCGATCGAAGCCGTCGAGCGCCCGTGCGGATTTGTCGCGTTCCTGAGCCATGCAGCGAGTTTTTGTTGCATCCGAAGGGCAAATCAAGAGCGCTCAGCCCGCACGGGTGATGATATTCCCCATCTCGAAGGGAATGGAGCATGCCGAGCGAACGCGGATCACTGCTATTGGGCGTGCTGTGCGGTGCCGCTGCCGGCGCGCTCTGGGGCCTGGTGTTCCTCGCGCCGGAGCTGGCCCGCGCCTTCGGCCCGCTCGAGCTGACCATCGGCCGCTACCTGGCGTACGGCCTGCTCTCCGCCGCACTGCTCGCCCCGCGCTGGCGCACCGTCTCGGCCAGCATCGGCGGGGCGGAATGGCGCGCGCTCGGCTGGCTCGCACTGTCCGGCAACACGCTCTACTACGTTTTGCTCGCCAGCGCCGTGCAGCTCGGCGGTGCCGCTATCACCGCGCTGGTGATCGGCTTCCTGCCCGTCCTGGTGACCATCGCCGGCAGCCGCGCAAAGGATGCGGTTCCACTTGCCCGGCTCGCCCCCTCACTGCTGCTCTGCGCCGCCGGGGCGCTCTGCATCGGCTGGCAGGCGCTGTTCCTGCCCTCGGCCCGTCCGGTCGCCGCCCAGTTCGCCGGGCTCGCCTGCGCGATCGGCGCGCTCGCATCCTGGGGCGCCTATGCGGTGTACAACAACCATATGCTCGCGCGGGTGAAGGCAGTGTCGTCGCACGACTGGAGCCTGCTGATCGGCATCGCCACCGGCGCGCAGAGCCTGGCGCTGATCCCACTCGCCCTGCTGCTCGGCACGGGCAGCCATGGGGCAGGGGACTGGGCGCTGTTCGTCGCGGTCTCGGCGGGCGTCGCGGTCTTCGCCTCGATCGTCGGCAATGCGCTGTGGAACCGGATGAGCCGGCTGCTACCGCTCACCCTTTCCGGGCAGATGATCACCTTCGAGACGCTGTTCGCGCTGCTCTACGCCTTCGCCTGGGAGCATCGCGGGCCGACCATGGCGGAGGCGTTCGCCTTCGTGCTGGTGGTGGCCAGCGTGATCACCTGCGTGGCCGCGCATCGGCGGCCCACTCAATCCTCCCCCGGAGGGGGAGGGGGACCAGCGAAGCTGGTGGAGGGGTAATCTCCACGAGCGATTCCGCCCGAGGCGCGCTACCCCTCCACCACTGGCTGCGCCAGCGGTCCCCCTCCCCCTCCGGGGAGGACTGGGTTACTGCCCCACCAAACTCCGCGCCACGGCCTCGGCCGTCTTGATCCCGTCGATCGCCGCCGAGAGGATCCCGCCCGCATAGCCCGCGCCTTCGCCCGCGGGGAACAGCTGCGCCACGTTCAGGCTCTGGTGGTCCTTCCCCCGCGTGATCCGCACCGGCGAGGAGGTCCGCGTCTCCACGCCCGTCATGATCGCATCGGGATGGTCGTAATTGGCGATCTGCCGCCCGAACACCGGCAACGCCTCGCGGAATGCCTCGATCACGAAGCCGGGCAGGCATTCGGACAGGTCGGTCATCTTCACCCCCGGCTTGTACGAGGGGATGACTTCGCCGAGCTCGGTCGAGGCACGTCCGGCGAGCAGGTCGCCCACCTTCTGCCCCGGCGCATGATAGTTGGAGCCGCCGGCGAGGAAGGCCATGTCCTCCCAGTGCCGCTGCAGCTCGATCCCCGCCAGCGGCCCGCCAGGATAGTCCTTCGCCGGATCGATCGCGACGACCAGGCCGGAGTTCGCGTTGAACTCGGCGCGCGAATATTGGCTCATCCCGTTGGTGACCACGCGCCCCTCCTCGGAGGTCGCCGCCACCACGCGCCCGCCCGGGCACATGCAGAAGCTGTAGACGCTGCGCCCGTTCGAGGCGTGATGGACCAGGCTGTATGCCGCCGCGCCCAGGTCCGGATGCCCGGCGCACTGGCCGAAGCGCGCCCGGTCGATCCAGCTCTGCGGATGCTCGATCCGCACCCCGATCGCGAAGGGCTTGGCCTCCATATGGACGCCGCGCCGGTGGAGCATCTCGAAGGTCGGCCGGGCGCTGTGGCCCACGGCCAGCACGACATGATCGGCCTCCAGGAAGCTGCCGTCCTGCAAATGGAGCCCGCGCATTCGCTGGTTGCCGTCGGGAGTACGCTCCAGCGCCACATCGTCGACCCGGGTTTCCCAGCGATATTCGCCGCCGAGTTCCTCGATCGTGCGCCGCATGCTCTCGACCATGGTGACGAGGCGGAAGGTGCCGATATGCGGATGTGCTTCCCACAGGATATCGTCGGGCGCGCCGGCCTTGACGAACTCCTCCAGCACCTTGCGGCCCAGGAAGCGCGGATCCTTGACCCGGCAGTAGAGCTTGCCGTCCGAGAAGGTGCCGGCGCCGCCCTCGCCGAACTGGACGTTCGAGTCCGGGTCGAGCTTGCCCTGGCGCCACAGGCCCCAGGTATCCTTGGTCCGCTGGCGCACCACCTTGCCGCGGTCGAGGATGATCGGCCGGAAGCCCATCTGCGCGAGGATGAGGCCTGCGAACAGCCCGCACGGCCCCGCGCCGATGACGACAGGGCGCAGACCGCTCCAGCCGCTCGGCGCCATCACCGGGAAGGTGTAGGTCATGTCCGGGGTCGGGCGCAGGTCCTTGTCATCGGGCAGGCGCGCCAGCACCGCCGCCTCGTCGGTCAGCTCGACATCGACGGTATAGACCAGCTGGATCGCATTGCGCCGGCGGGCATCGTTGCCGCGGCGATAGACCGAATGGCTCTTCAGTTCGGCCGGTTCGATGCCCAGCCGTTTCGCGATCGCCTCGGGCAGGGCCTCGGGCGTGTGGTCGAGCGGCAGATAGAGTCCGGAGAGACGAAGCATTCCGGGCCTCTAGCGGGGATTGGGCCAGCGCTCAAATCCACACCCGTCATCTCCACCCCGCCTTCGCGGGGATGACGGAGGGGTGAGGTGCGCCTGCGTCCTTGCAATGTAGGATTTCGTCTGGTTTCCTCGCCCGATGATCGGGATCAGCCCCTGTCGCCGCCGGAACCGCGCCTTTGCGCCACGGCCGATCGCCCCGATTCAAAGTGAAATGATTTGTCTCGACTCCGTGCACTTTGCCGCCGCACCTGCCCCCTCGGTGGCCCGTTTCCGCCGCAATCGCTTGGCACTGGGTAACGATATCACTAGAGGGACCCCATGACCGACCGCGCTTCCGTCTTCGAGACCGTCACCACCCAGATCGAACCCTTCAACAAGAAGGGCGTCGCGCTGACCGACAGCACCACCTTCGCCGGGGACCTGGAGTGGGACAGCCTGACCGTGATGGATTTCGTCGCGGCGATCGAGGACGAGTTCGACATCATCATCACGATGAACATGCAGGCCGAGATCGAGAATATCGGCCAGCTGGTCGATGCGGTACAGAAGCTCAAGGGCTGATTTGACGTGACCGATGGCCTGAACACCGCCGACGCGCTCCCCGCCAACCCGGCCGAAGTCGCTCCCGAAACCGACCTGATGTCGAAGTTCGACGCGCTGATCAACGAGCGCGAGCGCCTGCTCGCCAGCGGCGTCACCGATCCCTACGCGGTGGTGATGGAGCAGGTGAAGTCGCCCACCGAGGCGGTGATCAAGGGCAAGGACACGATCCTGCTCGGCACCTACAACTACATGGGCATGACGTTCGATCCGGACGTGATCCAGGCCGGCAAGGACGCGCTGGAGAAGTTCGGCTCCGGCACCAATGGCAGCCGCATGCTCAACGGCACCTTCCACGATCACATGGAAGTCGAGCAGGCGCTGCGCGACTTCTACGGCGTCACCGGCGCGATCGTGTTCTCGACCGGCTACATGGCCAATCTCGGCATGATCTCCACTTTGGTGGGGAAGGGCGAATACGTCATCCTCGATGCGGACAGCCACGCCTCGATCTATGACGGCTGCAAGCAGGGCAATGCCGAGATCGTCCGGTTCCGCCACAACAGCGTCGAGGATCTCGACAAGCGCCTCGGCCGCCTGCCCAAGGAAGCCGGCAAGCTGGTGGTGCTCGAGGGCGTCTATTCGATGCTCGGCGACATCGCCCCGCTGAAGGAAATGGTCGAGGTCGCCAAGAAGCACGGCGCGATGGTGCTGTCGGACGAGGCGCACTCGATGGGCTTTTTCGGCCCGAACGGTCGCGGCGTCTATGAAGAGCAGGGCCTGGAAGGCCAGGTCGATTTCGTCGTCGGCACCTTCTCCAAGTCGGTCGGCACCGTCGGTGGCTTCTGCGTGTCGAACCACCCGAAGTTCGAGGCGATCCGCCTTGCCTGCCGTCCGTACATCTTCACCGCCTCGCTGCCGCCCAGCGTCGTGGCGACCGCGGCGACTTCGATCCGCAAGCTGATGCATGCCCACAACAAGCGCGCGCATCTGTGGGAGAATGCCCGCACGCTGCACGGCGGCCTTAAGGAAATGGGCTTCAAGCTCGGCACCGAGAACCCCGATTCGGCGATCATCGCGGTGATCCTCGAGGATCAGGTCCAGGGCGCGATGATGTGGCAGGCGCTGCTCGAGGGCGGCCTCTATGTGAACCTCGCCCGTCCGCCCGCGACGCCGGCCGGTACCTTCCTGCTGCGCTGCTCCCTCTGCGCCGAGCACACCGCCGAGCAGATCCAGCGCGTGCTGGGCATGTTCAAGGCGGCGGGCCAGGCCGTGGGCGTTATCGGCTAAGGACTCTTTTCTGTGCGCACGGGCTCGACTAAAAACGACCCCGTAATGAGTGAGAGTAACACCGCTCTGGAGCGTGCGGTTCGCGCGACGAACTGGCGGTTCCTGATGCTCGGCGCGCTTGCGCTGCTGGGGATCGCCGTGCTCGTCGCGGTGGCCCTCCTCCAGCAGCGTACCGACGCCGAGCGTGACCGTGCGATCGCGCGCCAGCAGCACACGTTCGACGTGATCATGCGCGCCAACCAGCTCTCCGGCGCGATCGCCGGGGCGGAGGCAGCGCTCGGCCGCTATGTGGTGAGTGCCGACAAGAATCTCGGCCAGCAATATGGCGACCAATGGGCCCGTGCCGGCGAGCAGCTCACCCGGCTGAAGCAGATCACCGCCGACAATCCCGATCAGCAGGCCCGCATGGTCCGGCTGAAACAGGCCTTCGACGCCCGCGGCAAGGAGCTTTCCGGCACTGCGCTCTATTCGACCTACAAGCGTCACCGCGACGCCTGGGGCAGCTACTACCAGGTCCGGATGAGCCCGGCCCGCGCCCAGCTGGAACAGGTGCTCAACGAAGTCGTCGATGCCGAGCGGATCATTCTGCACGACCGCACTAAGGCGGCGGCCGACCTGCTCGCCAATTCGGGCCTGGCAGCGCGGGTGCTCACCGCTTTCGGCGTTCTGATCGTCCTCGGCGCGGTGCTGCTCGGCTGGCTGGCGATCGAGGCGCAGGGCGAGCGTGCGGTCGCCGATGCCAATGCCGAGACCGAGCGTGAGCGCTCCGTCGAGCTGCAGCGCGCCGTCGCCGATGCGACCGCGCAGCTGCGCACCCAGGCCGCCGAGCGCGAGGCGGCGCAGGAACAGCTCCGCCAGGCGCAGAAGATGGAGGCGGTCGGCCAGCTCACTGGCGGCATCGCCCATGATTTCAACAATATGCTGGCGGTGGTTCTAGGCGGGTTGGAGCTCGCTAAGCGCCATCTCCACACCGGCGGACCCGATGCGCAGCGCCATATCGAGAATGCGATGGAGGGGGCCAACCGAGCCGCAGCGCTCACCCGCCGCCTGCTCGCCTTTTCCCGCGCCGAGCCGCTGCTTCCCGAGGCGGTGGAGGCCGGCGCGCTGATCGACGGCATGGCCGACCTGCTCGACCGCACTCTGGGCGACGGCATCGCGGTGGCGACCTCCGACGCCGGCATGGATTGGCGGATCTGGGTCGATCGCCACCAGCTGGAAAATGCGCTGCTCAATCTTGCGGTGAATGCGCGCGACGCGATGGAGGGGCAGGGGACCCTCAGCTTCGTCACGGGCGGCACCAGCCTGGCCGAGAACCAGGTCGGCGAGTGCGTGGCGGGCGACTATGTCACGATCGAAGTGGGCGACACCGGCATGGGCATGACGCCCGAAGTGCTCGGCCGCGTGTTCGAGCCGTTTTTCACCACCAAGCCGGTCGGCAAGGGCACCGGGCTGGGGCTCAGCCAGATCTTCGGCTTCGTCCGCCAGTCGGGTGGCGAGATCGGCATCGACACCGCGCCGGGCCAGGGCACCCGCGTGACGCTCTACATGCCCCGCCATCTCGGCGAGGGCGAAGTGGCGCAGGCCGCCACCGAAGCCGAGGCCCCGGCCGAGCATGTCGGCCGGCCGCTGGAGATTCTGGTGGTCGAGGACGATCCGCGCGTGCTGGCGGCAACGCTGGGGGCACTCGAGGAACTGGGCCACAGTGCCACGGGCTGCGACGATCCGCTCGCGGCGCCCTCCGCACTCGCACTGGTGCCGGGCCTCGACCTGATCGTCTCGGACGTGCTGATGCCCGGCCAGACCGGACCGGAGATGATCGCCGCGCTCGGCGACCGGATCGACGGCGTCGCCGTGCTGTTCGTCACCGGCTTCGCGGGCGAGGCGGACGCGGCGATGTTCGGCGGCCGCATCGTGCTGCGCAAGCCCTTCACCATTGCGAGCCTCGCCACTGCAGTGGACGAGGCGATGGCGCTGGAAGCGCGCCGCGCCGGTCGGGCAGCGGCGGAGTAGCTTGCTCAACCCTCCCGCGGGGAGGGTTGGAGGGGGGGCTCCTAAGGCTTCGCCGCCAGCGGCGGCGCCGGCTTGTAGCTCACCACGCACCAGTCCGGTGCGCAATTGGCCGAGGCCTCGATGATCGCCGCATAGCGTTCGACCACCGCGCAATCGGTGCCGGCGGCGTAGAGGATGATCGGCCGGCGCGGCGTCTCGCGGCCGGCGCCGCTGGAGAAATCCTCCAGCGAGGTGTCGCTCGCGGGCAGGATGCCCCAGAGCGCCTGGCCGCCCTGGTCGCGCACCTCATGGGCGCTGGCGCTCTTCTTCGGGAGCTTGTCGCCCCATTGCGCGGAGAGGTTGCAGGTCTTGTCCGGCACGCTCAGCGCCAGCAGCGCGATCGGGAACAGGATCATTGCACTCACTCCTTGCAGGGATGCGTGTGTCCGTGATGCTCGCCCATCGTGCGCGACAGCTGCGCCGCGGCGATCTCGCGGGCCTTGTTCCGCGGCAGGCCGAGCGCCCGGGCCATCGGTGCGCCGAGCAGCGCGTCGCCCACCGCCATCAGTACCAGCTGCAGCGTCTCCTCGTGGAGCGAATGGGTCTTGTCGTCATGCCCCTCGGCCAGCTCGTCCACCAGCCTGTGGATCGCCTCCAGGATCGGATCGAGCGCGTCCTGGTTGCCGGTCAGGATCATCCAGCTCGCCAGGGCGCCGGCACCGCCCTTGTCGAAGGCATCGAAGGTGAGGTCCACCACCTCGTGATCGTCATGGTCCGCGCCGGCGCGGGCGCGCATCACCGCGGCGCCGATCTTGCCGGTCACGCTGCCGGCGATACTGGCGGCCAGCGCCTTTTGCAGGCCCGCCGCCGAGCCGAAATGGTGGAGCAGATTGGCATGCGTCCGCCCGATCTTCGCCGCCACCGCCTTCAGCGTCACCGCGCCGGGGCCCGCCTCGAGCAGCAGCTCGCGCGCGGCCTCGAGCGCGGCGTCGCGGGATTCTTCGGGAGAAAGGCGTTTGCGTGGTGCGGCGGTCATCTGGTGCTTGTCGTCCCCGTAAACGCACGGCTTAGGGCATGATTTCCAAGGGGGAAAGCGGGGAGATTACGCAATGCCTCCCCCTCAGCGCTGATATCGCTTTCGGCGTGCATCCCATCTCAGGCCGCGTTCGGCCACGAACGAGCGTTCGCCGCGCCCCATGGTTTCGACGCTGACGTACACGCGGGGAACCCAAAGCCAGTTGAGCAGGCGACTCTGCTCGGATGCAGCGGTCAGGGCATCGCCGTTCAACCAGAAGGTGGTCGATTTCATCGGTTCGATCGCGCGGGGCAGCTCCGGATAGTCGGGATCCTCGCTATCGAAGGCCCATGCGTGGGTATGCCATCGAAACCCGTTCCGTATCCTCAGCCGCGTGACGCTGATCGGCAGCGAATGAACGCTCTGTATTACGATGACAGGCTGTTCCCGGGGGCCATTTATCGTCTCGCCTGTCTGCCATGTGACATAGGCATGATACCGATCCCGGCTCTTCCACCATCCGGCGAATGAATTGCCGAACCAGCCGAGGCTGGCACTGAACAGTGAAAGCAGCGCGCTTTTGCCTGTGCTTGACGTGATCAAGCCGGTGATTTCTTGCCAAGCAGCCATGCGCTCTCCCCGTTCAGGGCGTAGCTATCGGTGCAACGGCGCGCGGCGCCAAATCATTTCCGCGGTTGGATGGCCCCTCCCTCAGGGTGCTGGGGAAGGGGCCATTGGCATCATGCCGCCATTCGGTGGTCTTCATCGCCGCCGCCGCTGCAATCGTCCTCCGAAAGGTCGATCTCGTAGCGGGTGCTGGTCACGTCGCAGCCGCGGCCGCGCGAGTACATCGTCACCAGCTGGCCGGTCGGGCGGAAGCCGAGCTTGCGCAGCACCCGGCCCGAGGCAGGGTTGTCGATGAAGTGGCCGGCGGTCACCCGGCGGATGCCGCGGGCGCGCGCCGCCTGCAGCACCGCACGCCCGGCCTCGGTCGCGAAGCCGCGGCCCCAGGCATCGGGGGTGTACCAATAGCCGAACTCGTTGGGCTCTTCCTTCCAGACGCTCAGCCCGGTGCCGCCGATCAGGCGCAATGCGCCATCCCGGTGCTCGAACACCAGGAACTTGGGGTCAACCGGATCGTCGAAACTGGCGAGGAAGGTCTCGGCCGCTTCGGTATGATAGGGCCAGGGCGCACGCGCGAGATTGCGCACCACGCTCTCATGGCCGATCGCCTGCGCCAGGGCAGGGGCGTCCTCGGGCCAGCCGGGCCGCAATGTCAGTCTCTGCGTTCGCACGAACATGACCGTCTCCTTGGTCCTGCGACGCCCCACGCCACGCTAGTGTGACGAGCTTGTTGCGCCGCGGTGTCAGGGAGGAAATAAAAAAGGGAGCCGGGGCGACCCGTCTCCCTTTTCAGCTGGTTCGTTCGTCGAACCCGGGTCACCCTGGTGGGCAACCCGGTCGGTCACCCGATGTTATTCGGCAGCTTCCGCAATAAGGTCTACCGAGCAGAACTTGCGGCCCAGCTTGCCTTCCTTGAACGACACGCGGCCGTCGACGAGCGCGAAAAGGGTATGGTCCTTGCCCATGCCCACGTTCACGCCCGGATAGATCTTGGTGCCGCGCTGGCGCACGATGATGTTGCCGGCGACGACTGCTTCGCTGCCGAACTTCTTCACGCCGAGACGACGACCGGCCGAATCACGACCGTTACGCGAAGAACCGCCTGCCTTCTTATGTGCCATGGTCTATACTCCTCGTATCTTCGCTTACGCTTCCGCGGCCGGGGCTTCAGCCTCGGCGGGAGCGGCGGCCTTCTTCGCCTTCGGCGCGGCCTTCTTGGCTTCCTGGGCACCGATCGCGGTGATCTTCAGGATGGTGTGGTTCTGGCGATGGCCGTTCTTGCGGCGATAATTGTGCCGGCGGCGCTTCTTGAAGACGATGACCTTCTCGCCCTTCGCCTGCGCGATGATCTCGGCCGAAACGGTCAGGCCGTCGGTCGACTTCAGTTCGCCACCCTCGCCGGCGAGCAGAACGTCGCCGAGCGTGACCGTCGAACCGGCCTCGCCGTCGAGCTTCTCGACAACGATCTTGTCTCCTGCGGCAACGCGATACTGCTTGCCGCCCGTGCGCACGATAGCGAACATCGGATCTCTTCTCTGGTTCAAATGCTTGTGCCCGCCAAGGTTACACCCCGGCAGGAGGAAGGGCGCAGCTAAGGGAGAGAGTCGTTCAAGTCAACCAATAACTACCCATAAAGGGCAGTTTAGTGACGGTGCGTGCGCTTCAACGTGTAGCGTCCCGCCTTGTAGCCGTCGAAAAGGCCGCTGATCGCCGGATGGTCGACCGGCTCCTCGCTTTCGTCGGCCACCAGATTCTGCTGGCTGACATAGGCGACATAGCTCGATTCGTCGTTCTCGGCGAGCAGATGGTAGAAGGGCTGGTCCTTGCGGGGGCGCACGTCCTCGGGGATCGCCTCGTACCATTCCTCGCTGTTGGCGAAGACCGGATCGACGTCGAAGATCACGCCGCGGAATTCGAACTGGCGGTGGCGCACGACCTCGCCGATCGCGAAGCGCGCGGTGGCGACCGGGGGCATGGGGGCTCCGGGGTCATAGGGAGCGGGAGAGGCGCCGGGCGTCTGAGTCATGGGCTTAATTTAATATCTCCGAGATTTGGTACAAGGATGCGCTTGCAGTATCCGAAACGCTGCGCTAGGGGCCGCCCCTCACAGCGACCGACGCGGATTTGTTCCGCGCACAATCGCCTCGCGGAGAGGTGGCAGAGTGGTCGAATGCGCCGCACTCGAAATGCGGTTTACGGGTGACCGTAACGTGGGTTCGAATCCCACCCTCTCCGCCACTTTCAAAAAATCCAATAGAATCAATGGGTTGTGTGGGGATGGTTCTCCGCCAAACTGATTTGGAATCATTGGAAATCAGTGACTTAGGTCGCGAGCGGTGGCCTTGGGCGCCGCGAGCGTCATTTCACTCGAGGGCTCGGGAACTCGCCGAGGACGCTAGGGCTGCCTTTGCCGAAGGACATGCTCCCTTGAGCGCATCTCGATGCGGCCAAGGCGTTGGGTTCCGAAGCGGCGAGAATCCCGCGCGGTGGAGTTTAGCACGGCAAAGGCCGGGTTGAATTTGGTACAACTACCAGAGATATAAATGGAAAATTAGAGTCCTGGTTGCGCTGGCCAAGCTCGCTCTGGTTTGCGGACTATGCTTATGGCTCGCGTGCCGGCAGGCTGACCACGATCTCGAAGCCTGGGCCGTCCGATAGTGTGACGGTGCCGTGATGGGCCGCGGTGATCGCCGCGACCAGCGCCAGACCCAGCCCGTGCCCGCCGCTGGACCGGCTCGCATCGGCCCGGCTGAATCGTTCGAACAGCCGTGCCCGGGCTTCCGGTGGAATGCCCGGCCCGTCGTCGCTGACGGACAGGCGTATTTTCCCGCTGGCATGGCGGGCGGCAAGCCGGACATGGGCGCCCGGCGGCGTGTGGTGCAGGGCGTTGTCCAGCAAGTTGGAAGCCAGCTGGATCAGCAGCCTTCGGTCGCCCAGAACTTCCAGGCCGGGTTCGACGTCGACTTCGAAGCGATCGCCGCGCTGCTCCGCGTCCGGGCGAAAGGTCTCGGCGAAATCGGTAAGGGTCGTGCTCAGGTCCACTGGTCGGAAATGCTTGCGCACGCCCAGCCCCTCGACTTCGGAGATACGCAGTAGCGCAGCGAAGATCTCGAGCAACTCGTCGGCCTGGGCGATTGCGGCCTCGACGGAAGCCGCGCGATCGGCGTCTTCCCCTTGGACTGCTTCTTCAAGCCGGTGCCGCAGCCGCGTGAGCGGAGTGCGCAGGTCGTGTGCGACGTCGCTGGAGACCTGGCGCAGGTTCAGCATCAAGGCCGCGATCCGATCGAGCATCTGGTTGAGCGTCCTGGCGAGACGATCGAACTCGTTGCCGGAACCGCTGACCGGCATGCGCTGGCTGAGATCGCCTTCGATGATCGCCAACGCGGCGCGGTCCATGCGGCGCAGGCGGGCACGGGTCAGCGCTCCCAGCGTCCAGGCCCCGCCGAGTCCGAGCAGCAGCATACCGGCGATCGACCAGTCGAACAGCGCGCGGAGTTGCCGGTCGATCTGACGAAGGCCCGCGCGGTCGGCCCGGACGACCAGCAGCGCGCCGTCCGGCAGGCGTGTCGTCATTGCCTGCCCAACCAGACCGTCCCGCGAGCGGAAGAATTCCTCATAGCCCGGTTTGAGCGGCATCGCCGGATCGAGTTTGCCCGCGATCCGCCCTCCGGACCGGTCGACAAGGAGATAGTCGAGATCCTGGGCAATTGGGGCGGCGAGTCTGCGCTGGATCGCCGCGCCGATCGCCCCGCTGCGATCGGCGCCCGGCTCGATGAGAAGTGCACGTGTCTCGGCTTCGATGCGATGATCGAGCTGCCGTTCGATCGCCTCATGGGTGATGTGATAGGCAACGCGTCCGATCGCCAGCGTCCCCAGCGTCAGCACAACGCTGATCAGCGCGGCGAGCCCGAAGGTGGAGCGGCCCGGGATGCGCATCAGTTGCCGCGCACCCGATAGCCCGCGCCACGAACCGTCTCGATGGCATCTTCCTCGAAGCCGGCATTGAGCTTGGCGCGCAGCCGGCTGAGATGGGTTTCGACGATGTTGGTCTTTGGCTCGAAATCCAGGTCCCAGACGCGCTCGAGCAGCATCGTGCGGGTGACGATGCGCCCGGGATTGCGCATCAGCTCGGCCAGCAGCAGGAACTCGCGCGGCTGCAGCAGGACCTTACGGCCACCGCGGCGCACTGTGCGCCGCGCGAAGTCGAGTTCGATGTCACCCACCGTCATCCGGGCCGGATCGGCCTGAAGTACCGGCCGCCTGGCCAGTGCCTGCACGCGCGCGGCGAGCTCCGAGAAGGCGAACGGCTTGACCAGATAATCGTCCGCCCCGGCTTCGAGCCCCTCGACCCGGTCGTCGATACCGCCCATCGCCGTCAGCATCAGGACGGGCGTGGCGCATTGACCCGTGCGCAGCATCTTCACCAGAGAAAGCCCGTCGAGTGCGGGCACCATGCGATCGATGATGAGGACGTCGAAGCTGCCATCGGTGGCGTGGAAGAGTCCGTCACGGCCGTCCCCTGCGGTCACCACGACATGGCCGTTCTCGGTAAGCCCGCGCGCAATGAAGGCGCAGGTCTCCGCATCATCCTCGACGATCAGAATACGCATGCTTGAACCCTATCGCCGGACCGGCATCCGCCGCCAGTCTGTGCCCTTGATTGGGCACGGTACGGCGCCTTGTCAGCCGTGCCCTGGCGCGCTTTGACGCTACAACATTGGGATAACATTGGCATTTCTATACAATATCCCAATGTTTCGCTTTGCCGATTGGCAGGCGCGGCACGAGGCGTAAAGGCGACGCTCAGTTGCGATCAATTCGCATTAGCTACCGCAGGGAACGCCAATGTCGCAAGCCACAGGGCTCATCGCATATGCCAGGCGCGGCCACGCCTTTGGGCGAGATCATGCTGTCGGCTCGACCGGCTCGATCGTAGCGGCGCAGCCTTCCCTATGTGCTGGCGAGGTCATACGACGGCTGCGGGGGCGGGGCACCGTCTCGGCTGCCGAGCTGAGGGCGGCGGGAATCTCGCCGCAATATGCCAGTCAGTTGCGCCAGCGCGGCATCCTGGAGCGCGTCGCACACGGCCAGTCCCGGCTGGCGCACCGCTTCGACCACGCCACGTCCTGAACCGTATCGCAAGGGGCAGAGCCCGCGCCGGCATCGCTAATGCGACTTAGAATCATGCGTGACGGCAAGACCATAAGGCGGCTGTCGAGACTTTGAGAAAAAGGGGTTTCTTACCTATGTCCGTTTCCAACACGCGTTCCGGCGCGTCCTTCCTCGCGCTTGCCTGTGTGGGTTTCATCGCCTCCTCCGCGACCGCCTATGCCGCCGAGAACGAGCCGACGCCCGGCAATGACGGCCCGGACGCCCAGGACCGCAGCGCGCAGGACCGCGAGCAGATCGTCGTCACCGGCGCCCGTACCGAGCTGCAGGGCCCCAAGGCGACCGCCACGCTGCAGAATACGCCGCGCTCGGTGATCGTCCTGCCCAAGGACGTGATCGACCAGACCGGCTCGACCACGCTTGCCGACGCGCTGCGCACCGTGCCGGGCATCACCTTTGGCGCTGCCGAAGGCGGCAATCCGGTCGGCGACCGCCCCTTCATTCGTGGCTTCGACAGCCAGGGATCGACCTTTGTCGACGGCGTGCGCGATACCGCCGCCCAGGCGCGCGACACCTTTGCGATCGAGCAGGTCCAAGTCGTACGCGGCTCGGATTCGACGCTGGGCGGTCGTGGCAGCGCGGGCGGCTCGATCAACATCATCACCAAGACGCCGCAGGCGACCAACTTCGTCCGCGCGAGCGGCAGCGTCGGCACCGCCGACTACAAGCACGCCTCGCTCGATGTGAACCAGTATCTGGGCGGCACCGTCGGCGTGCGCGTTGCGGCGATGTGGCATGATCAGGATTTCGCCGGTCGCGACGCGATCTGGCAGCGCCGCTGGGGCGTTGCGCCTTCGGTGACGATCGGCCTCGGCACCGACACCCGGCTGACCGCGTCCTATTATTATCTCGAAACGCACGAGCTGCCCGACAGCGGCATTCCCTATCTCTACACGGTCGGCAACGCGCCGGGCACGGGCGAAATCTATTCCGAACCGGCCATGGGCGACGTCAAGACGATCGCCGGCGTGACCGGCCATGTCGACCGCAGCAACTTCTACGGCCTGAAGAGCCGCGATTTCCGCGACGCCTATACCCATCAGGCGACCCTGCGCGTCGAGCATGACTTTGGCGGCGTCACGCTGCGCAACAGCAGCCGCTACAGCTATAACGAGCAGAACTACATCTACACCCAGCCCGATGACCAGCAGGGCAATGTCTATGGCACCAACGCCGCAGCCACCGCGACCTCGGGCGGCCTGGTCTGGCGCCGCAACAATACCCGCTATGGCTATGCCGAGGCGCTGACCAACCAGACCGATCTGTTTGGCAGCTTCGAGACCGGCTCGATCAAGCACAGCTTCGCGACCGGCGTCGAGATCAGCTGGGAGAAGGCGCGGCGCGGCACCTATGTCACCGCCAGCGGCTCGGGCATCACCCCGCGCTGCACGCCGGCGGCGCTCGCGCGCTTCTATTGCACCAGCCTGTTCAACCCGAACCCGAACGATCCGTGGGTCAACTATAACAGCGACACCGGGACGACGGTGGTACCGGTGGTGAAGGGCGGCCCGACCACCGAGATCCAGAACGATGCGCACACGCTCTCTGCCTATGCCTTCGACTCGATCACGCTGACCCCGTCGCTGATCCTCAATCTGGGCGGGCGCTTCGATCGCTTCACGTCGAAGCTGACGCCGGCCATCCCGGCCGGCAATCAAGCCTTCAGCCTCGAGCGCACCGACAATATCTTCAACTGGCAGGCCGGCTTGGTGTTCAAGCCGACGCGCAATACCAGCCTCTATGCGAGCTATGCGACGGCAGCGACGCCGCCGAACAGCCTGCTCGGCGAGGGCCAGGAAGCGAACGCGCTGCCGACGACTAACACGAACGCGAACCTCGCGCTGCTCGACAGTCTCAAGGTCGAGAAGACCAGGAGCTACGAGATTGGCGCCAAGGCCGGGCTGTTCGACGACCAGCTCTCGCTGACGCTTGCCGCATTCCAGACCGACACCGACAACGCCCGCGCCACCGGCGAGGACAATACGGTGCAGTTCATCGGCAAGCGCCGCATCCGCGGCATCGAGTTCAGCTTCAACGGCAACGTCACCAAGTGGCTGAACGTGTTCGGCGGCTATACCCATCTCGATCCGAAGATCGTCGATGGCGGCTTCACCGCGCTGACCGCGGCGGCCGTGGTGGTGGGCGGTGTCACTGTCCAGCCGGCCAAGACGCTGCTGGTTCCCTCGGTCAACACCGGCCGCCAGGCGACGCAGACCGCGAAGGACAGCTTCACCCTGTGGGCGAACGTCACGCCGACGAAGGGCCTGAGCATCGGTGGCGGCGCCTTCTACATGAGCCGCGTATTCGGTGGCTATGGCGACAATCGCAGCTTCACCCAGAATGCGGCGGGCGTGACGACCTTTACCCCGGCCACCAAGGTGCTGGTGCGTACCGTCCCCGAATATTGGCGCTTCGACGCCCGGATCGGCTACACGATCAACGAGCATTTCGATGTGAGCGTCAACGTGCAGAACCTGACCGACAAGGTCTATTTCCCGCAGGCCTATACGGCGCACTACGCTTCGATCGCGCCGGGTCGCTCGGCCTTCGCGACGCTCGGGATCAAGTTCTGAGCGACGATCTGCAATCGCTCTCCCCAGCGGAGGTTGCCGCCCGCCTTTCCGGTTCGCCGGAAGAGCGGGCGGCGCTGATTCAGGCTGGGGCAGAGCAGGGGGTAGCCGAGGCCCAGGCGGTCTGGGGGCAGATGCTGCTGGATGCCGGGGAGGCGCGCCAGGGCTTCGCCTGGTTCAACAAGGCCGCCGCACAGGGCCACCTAATGGGGCTCAACATGGTCGGGCGCTGCTACGACCTGGGCTGGGGCACGGCCATCGACAAGGCCCGCGCCGCCGAATGCTTCCGCGTCGCCGCCGAGCACGGTCTCGACTGGGGCATGTACAATTACGCCACCGCGCTGACGCTCGGTGAAGGTGTGGCCGAGGATAAGCCGGCTGCGCTGGCCTGGTTCGAGAAGGCGGCGGGGCAGGGCAACGCCAAGGCGATCAACTATGTCGGCAGCTTCCACGAGGATGGCTGGGTCGTGGAACGCGACATGGCGAAGGCCGCTGGCTTCTATGCGGAGGCGGCCAGAGGTGGCGACTTCCGGGGCATGTTCAATCACGCCCGGATGCTGCTGGATGCCGGGCAGGTGGACGAGGCGCGGCGATGGATCGCCGAAGCCAGGAAGACGGCGACCCCGGCCTTCACTGCGAAGATGCGGGGCTGGATCCTGGGCTCGCCCTGGCCTGACCTGGCAGAGGCACTGGCATGCTGATCGCCATTCCAGACCTGTTCTCGAACGAAGAGGTGGTGCAGCTGCGCGGCATCATCGATGGGGCCGAGTGGGTCGATGGTAATGCCACTTCGGGCGCGCAATCGGCGCTGGCGAAGCAGAACGAGCAGCTACCCGAAGGCAGCGATGCGCATCGCCGGGCCGGCGCGATGGTGCTCGACGCGCTCGGCAAGTCGCCTTTGTTCTTCGCCGCCGCGCTGCCGCTCAAGGTCTTCCCGCCTTTGTTCAACCGCTATGGCGGCGGGCAGAAGTTCGACACCCATGTCGACAATGCGATCCGCATCCAGCGCGGCACCGAGTTCCGCATCCGCAGCGACCTGTCGATGACGGTCTTCCTCGAGGATCCCGCGGCCTATGACGGCGGCGAGCTGCTGATCGAGGGCCAGTTCGGCGTGCAGTCGGTCAAGCTGCCGGCCGGGCACGCGATCCTCTATCCCTCGTCGAGCCTGCACCGGGTGGCGCCGGTGACGCGCGGACGCCGGGTGGCGAGCTTCTTCTGGATTCAGTCGATGGTCCGCGACGACAGCGCGCGGCGCATCCTGTTCGAGACCGACCAGGCGGTGCAGCGGCTGGTCGGCACGCTTGGCAATGACGACCAGTCGGTGATCGAGTTGACCGGCGTCTACCACAATCTCCTGCGCCGCTGGGCCGACGCCTGAGGGCAGACGGCGGCCAGGAACGATCCCGGCCGCCGCTGCCGGTTCAGAACTTCACGCGCGCGTCCACCAGGAAGGAGCGGGGCGGCAGGAAGTTGAATTGGTCGCCCTGACCATAGCCATTCTGGTAGCTTGTGCCGTTCACTGTTGCGGTCGGCGCCCCCGAGGCGCTGCTCGAGATCGCCGTCACCGCGCGGCTGTCGAACACGTTCTGCACGGTCACGCCCAGGCGGAAATTGTCCCCGATATCCTGGCTCATCGCGAAATGGCCGATGCTGTACGGCTTGATGCGATAGAGGCGCAGATTGGGATTGCCGCTGAACTCGGTCGCATATTGTGAACCGGTATATTTCTGGTCGAACGAGAGGCGGAAGCCCTGGTTGCGATAGACGAAGCCGAGAGCCGCGGTGCCGAAGGGCGCCTTGGCGATCTGCGCCCCGGTCGTCACGCTGTGCGCATAATTGTACGAGGCGTTGCCGAACAGCGTAAGGCCGTGGAGCGGCATCAGGCTGAGCTGGCCCTCGACGCCCTTGTAGCGGACCTGGCCGATATTGACGAGCAGCGTGGTGTCGCAGCCCACGGTCGTGCAGGTGCCGATCTTGTTGCTGACGTTGATGATATAGCCGTCGACATCGACCGAGACCTTCTCGCCGTGCCAGACGGTTCCGACCTGATAATTGGTCGTGGTCTGGGGCTTCAGCGCATCGAGTGCGGTCGAAAGCTTGCCCGAGGTCGAATAGAAGCTCGACAGGTCGGGCACGTACATGCCCTGGGCATATTGGGCATAGAAGGACCAGTTGGGCATTGCCTCCCAATTGGCGGTCAGGAATGGCAGCGTCTTGGTCCATGTCGCGCTGGTGTTGATCTGGCCGCGCGACTTCTGGTTGACCAGTGCATCCACGCCGCGGGTGAAGTGGACATATTTGACACCCGGGGTGATCGCCAATCCCTCGATCGGGCGGATCTCCGCTTCACCGAACAGCTGGTACTGGCTCCAGTCCGAGTGCTGGACATACTGGATCGCGGCGAGCGAAGTCGAAGGCAGGGCGTTCTGCGCGGCAGTGCCGTTGCCGTTGTTGAACTTCTCGTTGAAGGCCAGCGCGCCGGTGGTCATGTCGAGGTCGACCAGGTGGCGATCGGTGACGGCATGCTCGTACCAGCCGCCCAGGCGGAGCTTGCCGAACGAGAAGTCGTAGTTGAGCTGGCCGATATAGCCGAGCACCCGGTACTTGTTCATCTTGTCATAGCCCAGGATGTCCCCGGGCTTGGTCACCGCGACATAGGGCGAGGCAGCGGTGCCGGCTCCGCTGAAGCCCGACACCACCGTGCCGGTGTTTCCGGACAGGGTGTTGTTGGTATAGCCGTACATGTAGACGCGATTGTCCATCGAGAAGCCCGAACCGAGCTCGCTCTGCAGGCGCAGATAGGAGAAGTCGGTGGTCTTGTCGGTGCGGTTGTAGCGCCAGTAATCGATCGTCCTGGGATCGTTGGTCAGGCCATAGTCCTTGCCATAGACGCCGACATTCGAGCTGGCGGCGCAATTCTCGCCGGTCAGCTGGGTCAGGGCCTGGCCGTCCGCGCCGACCGCGGCATTGGCGAAGCCGGTGATGCCCTTGGTGGCGCTGCCGCAGGTCGCACCCTTGGTCACGTCCGACTGGTAATAGTGGTTGCGGTTCCAGGTGCTCATGATGGTGAGCGTGTTGGATGCGCCGATCGGCACGACCGCCTTGCCGTAGAGGTTCTTGCCGGCGACCGGCGAGTAGGTGAGGGCACCGTCCGACTGCATGATCTGGCCGGTCAGGACGATGCGGGTGCCACCCAGGCTCTTGATCGCGCCGCTCTGGAACTCGGCGCGGCCGATGAACGAGTTCCACAGGCCGGCGCTCGCCTCGACCTGCCCGCCCATCTGGTCCTTCACGCCACGCGAATACATGTTGATGTTGCCGCCATAGCTCGCCTGGCCGAGCTGGCTCGCATTGCCGGGGCCGCGGTCGACCACGACCGTCTCGATGGTGTTCGAGGGGAAGAAGGCGGTCGAGTGATGGGTCGGGTTGTTGGTGTCGCCGAACGGGATCGAATCGTAGGTGACGTTATATTCGCCGTCCTGGAACCCGCGGATGACGGCCTTGGTCTCGCCAAAGCCATAGCCGTTGCCGGTTCCGGTGATCGAGACGCCCGGGGTGAGCGCGATGAGCTCGTTGAAGTCGGCAGCCGGGGTCGTGTTGTCGATATAGTCGCGGCTGATCGCCGATTGCGGCTGGGTGGTGGTGAGCGAAGCGGTCAGCGGCGCGCTCTCCGCGGTGCGCGAACCGGTGACGATGATGTCGGACGACGTGAGCGACTGCTTGTCATTCGCTTGGCCGGCATCGTTGGCGCTGGTCGACTTCGACTGGTCGTCCTCCGGCGCCACGTTGACGTTCTGGGCATGTGCGGCAGTGGCGCCGGCAAGCGTCGGAAGGCTGCTGGCGACCAGCAGCGCGATGCGCATGGATGTCTTCATTCTGATTTCCCCCATTCGACGATGGTGCGAAGGCTTACGGGTTGAGGCGGGCGAGCTCGGCGCGAGCGGCGGCGATGCGCTTTGCGGCGGCCGGATCGGCAAGGATGCGCTCGACCACGATCGTCCCGATCACATGGCTGGCTTCGGTGTCCGACGGGAAATGCACGCCGCAGATCTCGCGGCTCAGCGCATAGTCCCGGGCCCGGGCGAGCACGGCCCCGGCCTTGTTCGGTGCGATCGTCGCCAGCATCAGGCCGACCGAATAGCCGAGCGTCGAATGGCCGCTCGGATAGCTGCGGGTCGGCTGCTTGCCCTTGCCCGCGTCGCAGTTCGGCATGGTCGGATCGACGCCCCAGGGACGAACGCGCGCAAAATGCTCCTTGGCGATGTTCGCGGCCATGTTGCCTTCGTTGTGCACGAGGCTCAGTAGTTCCCAGGTGGCGGGCAGCGTCTTCAGATCGACGCCCATGGCTTCGTTGAAGATGCTCGGGTCTTCATGCGCATCGTCGCGGCGCGCCTGCTCCAGGCGTTCAGGCGAGGTGCCCGCGATCAGCGCGTGCATATAGGCGAGCTCGAGATTCTCGGCCTCCGAGCCGCGCGGCACCGGTGCGGGCACGATGCCGTCGACCGGGAAATCCTCGGCCTTGAGGAGCTTGAAGGTCTTGGTGGCCTTGGGGGCCGGTGCCTGCTGGGCATGGGCGGCGAGAGGGACCGCCATGCAGGCAGTGGCGAACAGCAGTGCGAAATGCTTGCGCGAGGTCATGCGGAAATCTCCGGTTCTGGATTGGCGGTTCAGGAGCGGACGGGGGCGAGGACGAGCACGACGAAGCTGCCGGGCAGCGGCTTGCCCCGCTTGGCGCCCGGCTCGGGAGCGGCGAGCGTGGCCGTCGGCAGATAGATGCGGCCGTCACGCGGATCGATTGCGCCGGTCTTGGCGCCGACCTGGGTCTCGATCGTTCCGATCTGGCGGATGTGCCGGCCATCCTTGATATCGACGACTTCGAGCGTGCCGGTGCCGCCGCAGGGGATGAAGGCAAGGCCACGCTTTTCGTCGGCAAGGACAGCATCGGGGTCGGTGCCGATCGCGAAGCTGTCCATCACCTTGGAAGCAGCGACATCGACGATCATCGCCACCTTGTTGGCGCAGGCGCTGATCAGGCGGGTGCCGCCGGCAACCAGGGCGAGGCCGGTCGGCCCTTCGCAGCCGGGAAGCGCTATCGACTTGAGCAGGCGGCGCGCCTTGAGGTCGACCACCGCGATCGCGTTATTTTCCTCGAGGTTGATGTAGCCCAGGCCCTTGCCGTCCGCGACGCCGAACTCGAGGCCACCGCCGACTTCGATCTTGCCGGCGAGCTTGTGCGTCGCCGGATCGACGAGCGCGACCATGCCGTCGCCGGCGTTCATCACGACGACCAGCCCGGTCGCGGGATCGACAAAGGCTGCGTCGGGCTTGGCGCCGGTTGCGATCTCGGCGGTTACGGCGCCGGTTGCGCTGTCGATGAAGCGGGTCAGGCCGCTCTCGCCATCGGTCTCGACGATTTCTTTCGAGCCCGGCAACGGCAGCACGGCGTGCGCGCGGTGCGCGGGTGCCAGGGCCGGGGTCACGCTCTTGCTCGCCAGGTCCACGGTCATGACCGCGTCGGAGCGCGCGACGTAGAGACGTCCAGCGGCTTCATCGACGCTTGCGAAGTCCCACCCACCGTCCGGGCCGGCAATATGATCGACGACTTGATAACTGCTGTTTGCCGACGACTGTGCGAGGCTGTGAATAGGCGCAAGAATTCCTGCCGCGGCAAGCGCCGCAGCACACCATTTCTGAGTCATGTTCCAGTCAATCCCAAAGCGGGCCAGCGAAGTGCTGCTGGCCGGGCAAGGGTGGCGCTAGGTTTGCCGAATGACAGTCTTGTGACCAGCCCCGTCCGAAACGGTGCTTCCTGCGCTACATTGCAAAATTAGAATGTCGCCCCTCAGTCGATGGCGGGAAATTCTATGCGGACGATCAGGCCCGGTTTCGCGTCGTCGAGCGTGATGATCGCCTCATGAAAGCCGGCGATGGCCGCGACCAGGGCGAGTCCCAGGCCGTGCCCCGGCGTGCTTCGGCTGCGTTCGAGGCGGACGAAGCGCTGCAGCACATCCTCCCGGTCCTCTGCCGGGATGCCGACCCCATTGTCGCGCACGGTGAGAAGCACCGCGCCGGCGTTTCGGCGTAGCGACACCTGGGTGGCACTGCCCGGCGGCGTGTGGAGCTGCGCGTTCTCGATGAGATTGACGAGCAGCTGGTTGCACAGATCGGCATCGCCCCGAATGCTGCACCGATCGCATTCGGCGAGGTGCAGGGAACGCCCCGAGTCCGCGAAGACGGGTACGTAGGATTCCACCACGTCGTCGACGAGGGCATCCAGCTGGATGCTGGCTACCTGGGGACGGCGGCGACCGGCCTGGACCTCGCCGATCCGCAAGAGCGCGGCGAACAGCGAGAGGACACCGTCGCATTCCCGGCCCGCCGCCGCAATGAACGCGGCGCGCTCGCTCTCGGACAGGTCGGATTCTGCCGCGGCACGCAAGGTCGCCTGCAGACGGGTGAGCGGTGTGCGCAGATCATGCGCGATGTCGCTCGAGACCTGGCGCAGATTGTCCATGAGCGCCTCGATCCGGTCGAGCATGCGGTTGAAGGTCCGCGCCTGCTCGGCAAAGGTGCCTCCGAGCGAGTCCACGGGCACGCGTCGGGAATAGTCGCCTGCGATGATTGCATTGGCCGTGGTTCCGATCGCCGACAGCCGGCTCGAGATCGATCGGCCGAGCAGCCAGCTCGCCAGCGCGCCCGCGACGGCCGAGAGCGCGAGCGCCGCGCCGAACAGGGGCCAGACGACCTTACCGAGATCCTCGATCGACTCGCTTTCGGCGACGATGCTCAGGTGGCCGCCATCGGCCAGGGTGAACTCCACCGCGCGGGCGGCTTCCCATGCTTCGCCTGGCTGGCGGAAGAACACGGTTCCATCCTGGCGTGGCTGCTGCTGGAACTCGACGGTACCGGCACGCAGAACCCCCGCCCCATCGACGAGGCGGTGGCCGATGCTGCTGATCGCGCGCTGGTGGGTCCGCTCGGCAATCCGTGCGGCGACGACGTCCACAGTCGGCGCGTGCCCGTCGAAAGGCGCTAGCAGACGAGTCTTCTCGCGTGCCAGGCGAACGTCCTGGACCTGATTGAACGCCATGCTGGCCAGCGCGTAGAGCGCTATGCCGATCGCCACCGATGCGAGTGCGCAAACGATCCCGAATACGCCGGCAAGTCCGGTGACCGAGCGCGGTCGCAGCCGGTCAGGCAGCATCGTCCACGTGCAGGATATAGCCAAAGCCCCGTTCGGTCTCGATCGGGTCGGGATCACCATGCACCGTGAGCTTGGCACGCAGCCGGCTCATGTTGCTCTCGATGATGTTGGTCGAAGGCTCGAACGAATAGCCCCATACCGCCTCGATCAGCATCATGCGCGTGACCGGCCGGCCGGCATTGCGCATCAATTCGGCGAGCAACGCGAACTCCTTCTTGTTCAGATGGAGCGGCTTGCCGCGGCGCCATGCCCGGAAGGTGGTGAGCACGATCTCGAGGTCGCCGGCGCGCAGCATGTCGCCGCGCTCGGTGCCCTTGGCGCGTCGCCCGATCGCGTTGAGCCGGGCGATGACCTCCGCGACCTCAAAGGGCTTGACCAGATAGTCGTCCGCGCCCGCGTCCAGGCCCTCGATCCTGTCCTCGAGTGTGCCGAGCGCGCTCAGCATCAGCACCGGCACATGGCCGGGCTTTCGGCGCAGGACTTCCATGCCGTCCAAATTCGGCATCATCCGGTCGAGCACCATCGCATCATAGTTCCGGGTCGACAGCATCGACAGGGCGCTGCGCCCCGAAAGCGCGATATCGCATTCCAGCCCGTGATGCTTGAGGCCTCTCTGGAGGAAATGCGCGATCCCCGCATCATCCTCGACGATCAAGATGTTCATAGGGGGCGCCTCATTCCTCGACCCGACGTCCTTGGCGGGCATTTGTGACATATTGGGGAGTGACCGGCATCGGCCGGCACCAAACGCCCGAAGATTGCAAAACTAGAATGAAAAGCCCCCTGTTTTGGCGAGGGCGAGCGAACCATAAGCCGCCCCGAACGCACCAGAGGGGAATCCATGACGTCGGCACCACGTGCCTGGCGGCCGCTTCGGCACGCCGGCCTTCTTTGCCTGGGTATCGTGCCGCCGATACTGGGCGCCGGAGCGGCGCATGCGCAGGAAGCAAAGCCGTCATCGGCTGAACAACCGGGTGCGGCAAGCGAGCCGAGCGAGATCGTGGTGACCGCCAATCGCGCGCGGGGCGAAGTCGGCGGCGCGATCCCCGCCGAGACCTCGATCGACACGAACGCGGTGCAGGCGCTGGGCGCGAGCAATGTCGGCGATGTGATCGCCCAACTTTCGGCCCAGGCCGGCGGCACGCAGGGGCGGGCAGGGGAAGGCTCGGTCGTGCTGCTCAACGGACGCCGGATTTCCTCCCTGGCCGAAATCCGCAATCTGCCGCCCGAAGCAGTGTCGCGTGTGGACGTGCTGCCCGAGGAAGCGGCGCTGCGCTTCGGCTATCCCGCCCACCAGAAGGTCATCAACGTCGTGCTGCAGCCGAGCTTCGCCTCGGCAACGGTCGAGCTCGAGGATCGGGTGACCGAGGCGACGGCGCGCAACGACTTCAACACCGAGGCGAACCTCGTCCGGATCGCCGGCGACAACCGGATTACGCTCGATCTGCAATACCAGATTGGCGACGATGTCAGCGAGGCGCGGCGCGGGATCGCCGGTCGTCCGCCCGGCGACGCCGCGCTGCGGACGCTCGTACCGCTCACCCGGCAGTTCAGTGCGAATGGTGTGTTTGCCCGTGCCCTGAATGACGGGCTGGGCTTTACCGGCAATTTGAGTGCCGATCGGCTCACTTCGCGTGCCCTGCTGGGGCCGTTGCAGTCGGACCCGGGCAAGGCGCTCGCCCGGACGACCACCACCGATACCGGGCATCTCGGCAGCGTGTTCAATGGGGCGCTTGCGGGTTGGAACTGGTCGATCACCTCCAATCTCGACCATGTCGCCACGACCATCGATACGGCCGCGGATGGTCCCAGGCCGGTGCGCAGCAGCCGCGGGATCGATGACACGATCGCGATCGACGGCGTCGCCCATGGCACGGTCTTCGCCTTGCCGGCCGGCGATGTCGGGCTGAGCATCCAGGCAGGAGCCAGCGGGGAGCGACTTTCCGCACGGGACGAGAACGGGGCGGGGCGCCTGCTCACCCGGCGGATGTTCGATGGCCAGCTCTCCCTGGAACTGCCCCTGCTCGACAAGGATAGTCCTGTCGGGGCGCTCACCGCCGGCGTGAACGCCGCTGCCCATGACTATTCCGACACCTCGGTGCCGCTCGACCGCGGCTGGACCCTGAGCTGGGCGCCCCGGCCCAGGCTCGGCCTGCTGATCTCGGGAAGCCGGGAATCGGCGCCGGCCACGGTCCGGCAGCTCGGCGATCCCATCACTGCGACTCCGGGCGTGCGCTTCTACGACTATGCCACCGGGCAAAGCGTCACGGCCGGGCGGCTGGACGGCGGCGACCCCGGCCTGCGCCACGATGTGCGAACGCTGTTCAAGGCGGAGGCGACCTTCAAGCCGGCCAGGACGGCGTCGCTGATCGCCGCCTATACCCAGGTCACGACGCGCGATGCGATCCTTGCCTTTCCCGGCATCTCGCCGGAGATGGAGGCGGCCTTTCCGCAGCGGATCCTTCGCGATGCGACCGGGGCGATCGCCAGCGTCGATGCCCGCCCGCTCAACATCGCCAGCGAGACACGTCGGAGCCTCCGCTTCGGTATCAACTTCAATCGCTCCTGGCAGGCGCCGGGCAGTGCGGGCGGGCCGAAGATGCCGGGCGGCGGCAATTTCGGCGGCGGGCACTATTTCGGGGCGGGCGGCACGACACTGCAGTTCGCGCTCTACGACACGATCCGGCTGTCCGACCGGGTCGTGCTCGCTGCCGGGCAGGCTCCGATCGACCTGCTCGGCAACAACCTGCTCGGAGAAGGATTGCGCGCGCCGCGGCATTCGGTCGATGCCCAGCTCAGCGCGACACATCATGGCTTCGGCCTGCGTGCCTTTGCCAGCTGGAAGAGCGCGGAGACCGTCGCGCCCGGCCTGCCCGGGCAATTGCGCTTCGGCGAGCCCGTCACGCTCAACCTGCGACTCTTCTTCTTCCCGGACCGTCAGGAGGGGCTGCGGCGCAGGCTTCCGTGGATCGAGGGCGTGCGCTTCCTGCTGGCGATCGACAATCTGCTCGATCAGGCGCCGGATGTACGGGACAGGATGGGGGTAGTGCCGCTCGCCTATCAGCGCGGCTATCTTGATCCGCTCGGCCGGGCCTTTCGGCTCAGCATGCGCAAGACCTGGCGGTGACACGGGTCGCGCCTCAACGCGGCGCGTGGGGGAAGAGAAGCTCGACCCGCAGGCCAGGCGTGTTGTCCGCCAGGGTGAGCGTCGCCCCGTGCAGGCGAGCGATCGAATCGACCAGGGCGAGGCCGAGGCCGGCGCCGGGTGTGCTGCGGCTGCTGTCGATCCGATAGAAGCGCCCGAGCACGCGCGACCGCTCCTCGGCCGCGATACCGGGGCCGTTGTCGGCAACCATGAGCCGGACCTGATCGCCGTCCCGCTCCAGTTCGAGCTGGATGCGGCTGCCCGCCGGCGTGTGGTTCATCGCATTCTCGATGAGATTGGTCACTGCCTGGGTCAGCAGCTCGATATCGCCGCGCACCGTGATTTCCGGCGCGATCGATACATCGAGGACGTGCTCGGCGTCCTCGATCGCGGGAGCATAGAGCTGGCCGAGCCGCCCCAGCATTTCGCTCAGATCGGCCGTGCCAAGGCTCGCCTGGGCGCCGCGGGCTTCCATCGCGCCGATCCGGAGCAAGGCGCCGAAGATGCCGAGGATCTCGTCGATCTGCGCCATCGCGCCGTCGATCTGCTCGGGGACCGGCGCGGGATCGGTGCCGAGCTGCATGCGCTCGAGCCGCTGTCGCAGGCGCGTCAGGGGGGTGCGCAGGTCATGGGCGATGTCGGTCGAGACTTGGCGCAGACCGTTCATCAGCACTTCGATCCGGTCGAGCATCCGGTTGAGATTGACCGACAGCTCGTCGAACTCCGGACCCATTCCGATGCGCGGCAGGCGCTCGTTGAGGCGCCCGTCATTGATCCGGGCGATCGCGTTGTTCACATGATCGAGCCTGCGCAGGAACAGGGTGCCGACGACCAGTCCGCCCGCCAGTGCCAGGAGCGATATCAGCACCCCGAAGGCGACGGTCGACGTCCTCAGGCCGGTGCGCAGGTCCTGCAGGTCGGAAATATCGTTCGCCACAACCAGCAGCGTGCCATCCGCAAGGCGCGAGCCGAACGCCCTGACCGGCACGGGTCTGCCCGAACCACCCCGGTCGGGATCGAACACTTCGAATTCGTGCCATCCGGTGCGGGCCGCCGCCGCCGGAAGCGCGCCGGCAAGGCGGGCGCCCGCGGCATCGAACAGGAGATAGTGGAACTGGTCCTCCCGCACGGCGCGCGTATGACGGTTTATCGCCGCGATCAGCGCGGCCCGCCCGCTGGTTTCGAATTCCCCCACCAACACATCATGCTCGGCAAGGATTCCGTCTCCCGCCGCTTCCACCGCATAGGCGGATACCGAGTGCTCGACGATGGCGAGCAGGGCAACGGCGCCAAGCGCGAAGACCAGGGCAAGGGCGATCGCGAAGCGGAACGCGCCGCTGACCAGTAGCCTAGGCGTCTGCATCGAGCCGATAGCCAGCGCCGCGAATGGTTTGGATCAGCTCCCGGTCGAAGCCCTTGTCCACCTTGGCACGCAGCCGGCTCATGTGACTCTCGATCAGGTTCGAGCCGGGGTCGAAATGAAACGACCAGACATTCTCGAGCAGCATGCTGCGCGTGACGATCTTGCCTTCGTGGCGCAGGAGATATTCGAGCAGCTTGTACTCCTGCTGCTGCAGGTCGATCCGCTTGCCGGCACGCGTCACCTGGCGTCTGAGCAGATCGACCTCGAGATCGGCTGCACGCAGCACCGTTGCCACGTCGGCTACGGGCGCACGTCGTGCCAAGGCTTCGATCCTGGCAAGCAGCTCGGAGGCGGCGAAGGGTTTGACCAGATAGTCATCCGCACCCGCCTGAAGGCCGGCGACCCGGTCATCGACCTCGCCAAGCGCTGTGAGGAACAGCGCAGGGGTCTGGATACCCGCAGCCCGCAAGGAACGAACCACGCCGAGCCCGTCCACCCCAGGCACCATCCGATCGAGGATCAGGACGGAGTAACTGCCGGTCGTGCCGAGAAAGATCGCATCGGGACCGGTCCCCGCCGTATCGACCACGTGCCCTTCGGCCTGAAGCAGCCGCACGATGTGCGTGCGCGTCTCCACATCGTCTTCGAGCAACAGCAGTTTCACGGGCGGAATCCAAAAGAGCCCCGGTCGAGGCGCATCCGATTAAACTCCTGATGCGGCGGTCGGGCAAGTTGGGGATTCCCAATGTTCGCCTCACGCTCAGCCAAGGCGCACCCATGCAGAAGGACCCGGACGGGGGAGCATTGGAGCAGGATCATGCGCAATATTGGCCGTCTCACACTTCTGGCAGGCATCGCCGCTACTCTTCCTTTCACGGCTGTCGCGAGCCCGGCGCAAAAGGCGCCCAAGCCGAAACTGACGCTGGCCCGGGCGCAGGCGATCGCTCTCAAGGCACGGCCGGGGAAAGTCACCGACCATGAGCTGGAAGCCGAGAAGGGCGGAAGCGGGCTGCGCTACTCGTTCGATATCAAGGCGGGCGGCAAGGGCTATGAGGTCGGCGTCGACGCGGTGACGGGCAAGGTTCTCGAGAACATTGTCGAAGGCCCGAACCCGGACTGACCGGAGCGCGATCCCTGCTTCCGGTCGGGGCGCCGCCGCCTATCCCTCATGGGCGGCTGCGTCCCTTTTTTAGAGGTACCTCGTGCCCCAAATTCTCAAAACCCGATCTACGCTGCTGATCGCGCTCGCCGCGTCGCTTGCCGGTTGCCAGCACTATACGTCGCTGCCGCTGCAGACCGACGCGTCGCTGGCGCCCAGCCTGGCCGCCATCCCGGACCTGCCCGCGCGCGCGCTGACGGTCAGCGAGGTCGCCACTTTGGCGGTGACGCGCAATCCCGACCTGCTTGCCGTACGGGCCAAGGCGGGTGTGGCCGAGGCGCAGCTCGTCCAGGCGGGCGTATTGCCCAATCCGAGCCTCAGCGGCGCGATCCTGCCCCTGCTTTCCGGCGCCGGATCGGTGTCCGGCTGGAATCTCGGCCTGTCGCAGGACATCAAGGCGTTGATCGTGCTCAAGCCGAGGCGGCGCTCGGCCAGGGATAGCCTCAACCAGGTCCATGCCGATCTGCTCTGGCAGGAATGGCAGGTGGCGGGACAGGCACGCCAGCTCGCGGGTGATATCGTGCTCGGCGAACGGCTGCGGCCGATGCTTGAGCAAGCCTATGAGCTGATGGCGAAGCGCTACACTGCGAACCGCAAGGCGCTCGAGAGCGGCAATTCGACACTTTCGACACTGGCGCCGAGTGCCGGTGCGTTGCAGGCGGCACGGGCAGCAATGCTTCAGCAGGACCAGGCGCAGCTGGCCAACCGGCACAAGCTCAACGCACTTCTCGGTATCGCACCGGACGTTACGCTACCGCTCGCGGATGCGATCGATCTGCCGGCGTTCGATCCGCGCGAAATCCGGTCGATGCTGGCGACGCTGCCACAGCGGCGCCCCGATCTGCTCGCGTTGCGCGCCGGCTATGCCGCCCAGGATGAACAGCTCCGCGTGGCGATCCTCTCGCAATTCCCCGACCTGATCCTTGGCGCCTCGGCGTCCAGCGACAACAGCAAGGTGATCAGCGGCGGGCCCAACGTCCAGCTCGGCCTGCCGGTGTTCGACCGCAACCAGGGCAATATCGCGATCGCCCGGGCGACTCGGCAGCAGCTCAATCGCGAATATGCGGCCCGGCTCGATGCAGTGACCGGCGAGGTCGGGGCGCTGCTCAGCGAGCGGGACCAGATCGCGCTCCAGCTTGCTGCTGCCCGCCACGATCTCGACGATTCCAGAGCCTTTGCCGATCGCGCAGCCAAGGCCTTCGCCGCCAGCATGCTCGATGAACGGTCGTTCGTCGACCTCCTCAGCAATCGATTCTCCAAGGAACAGGAAGTGATGACGCTCGAGCTCGCACTGTTCGACCGACAGGTCGCGATCCAGACACTGATCGGCACCGGACTGCCCGCGGTCGATACGCTCGGTTTCCCCGATCCCGGCGCCGATGGAGCCGCGAAGTGAGCGCGCCCCGCATCGCTACGGCGCTAGGCATCGCCATCGCGCTTGCCGGTTGCGGCGCAGCGCAGCCCGACAACCAGTCGGACCCGACCACGCAGGTGACTGTGACCCAGGCCGTCGAGGGTAGCCTGCCGACCTTGATCGAGGCCTATGGGTCGGCCGCGCCTTCGGGCAATGGCCAGGAAACCATCAGTACGCCGCAGCCTGGGCAGGTGCTCAAGCTGCTGGTGACGCAGGGCGTTGCGGTACGCGCCGGCCAGCCTTTGCTGACCTTTGCCGTTGCCCCGACTGCGCGCAGCGCATTCACCCAGGCGTCCGACGCGGTGAAAGCGGCGCAGTTGCAGCGCGATTCCACCGCGCAGTTGCTGTCCCAGCAGCTCGCGACCCGCGATCAGCTTGCCCAGGCGGAAAAGACGCTTGCCGACGCCCGGGCGCAGCTTGCCGCGATGCGGGCCGAGGGTGCTGGCTCCGGCACCATGACATTCCGTGCGCCGTTCGACGGCGTGGTCGCGACGCTCCCGGTTGCCGAGGGCGACCGGACCCAGCCGGGCGCCGCTTTGCTGAGCGTGGTGCGAAGCGGATCGCTGGTGATCACGACGGGCGTCGATCCGGCGCTGCGCGATCAGGTCCGGGTCGGTGCGGAGGTGAAGCTGTCGCGGCTCCAGGGTGGGGCCAGCGTGACCGGCCATGTCGTGCGCGTCGATTCCATGCTCAACGCCACCACGCGGCAAGTCGATGCCGATATTGCCTATCCGGCTGGCAGCTTCCTGACCGGAGAGGCGGTCCGGGTGGCGATCGTCACCGGCAAGGCACAAGGCTGGTTGGTACCGCACAAGGCAGTGACCGTCGATGCGCAGGGACAGGCAATGGTCTTCCAGGTCGCGGGAGGCAAGGCGCGGGCGGTGCCGGTGAAGATCCTCGTTTCCACGCCGGACCGTGATGTCGTCGCCGGAAAGGCGACGGCGGGGTTGCCGCTGGTCGTCGACGGGGCGTATCAGCTCTCGGACGGCGACGGGGTGCGCACGGGTGATGCCAAGTGAGGTTCGCAAACCTGCTGGCCAGCCAGTCGCGGGCCTTTGTCGTCGTTGCGATAGCGTTGGCACTCGCCGGCCTGGTGGCGGCCCTGTCGCTGCCGATCGGGTTGTTTCCCCAGGTGTCCTTTCCGCGTGTGGTCGTCGATATCGACGCCGGTAGTCGTCCGGCCGACCAGACGGCGCTGACCGTGACGCGGCCCGTGGAACAGGCGCTCCGTGCGGTGCCCGGCGTCCAGAATGTCCGGTCCGAGACGTCGCGCGGCGCCGCGCAGATCTCGATCGATTTCGGCTGGGGCCGCGACATGGTCGCAAGCACGCTGGAGGTCGATGCGGCGATGGCCCGCGCGATCTCGGCGCTGCCCGCAGGCACGCGCTACAATGTTCGCAGGATGGACCCGACGGTCTTCCCGATCATCTCCTACGCCTTGGTATCGGACAAGCTTTCGCCGTCCCAGCTCCAGGATCTGGCACGCTACCAGATCACGCCCCTGCTATCGGGTATCTCGGGCCTGGCCCGTGTCGATGTGCAGGGTGGCGAGACCCAGGAGGTGCAGGTGCTCGCCGATCCGGCGCGGCTGGCAAGCTTCGGCCTGTCGATGGGCGACCTCTCGACGGCGATCGCCAATGGCAATGTGCTGAGCGCGGTCGGGCAGGTGCAGGATCGCGGCCGCCTGTCGCTGGTGATCGCGGATCACACGATCGCGTCGCCGGAGCGCATAGGCGATGTGGTCGTCAAGTCGAGCGCCGGCGGGGTGGTCCGCGTGCGCGACGTCGCCACCGTGCAGGACGGCATCCTGCCGCAATGGCTGCGCGTGACCGAGGACGGCAAGCCCGCCGTGCTGTTCAACATCTATGAGCAGCCCGACGGCAACTCGGTGCAGATCGCAGGGGAAGTGCAAGCAAAGCTCGCCGCATTCAAGCTCCCGCCGGGCGTCAAGCTGCTCAACTGGTACGACCAGAGCGAGCTGGTCAGCCAGTCCTTTGCCAGCGTGCGGGACGCGGTTCTGATCGGGCTGGTGCTGGCGGCGATCGTGCTGCTCGCCTTCCTGCGCAGCTGGCGCGTGACCCTGGTGGCGCTGATCGTCGTGCCCGCGACACTGATGGCGACCGTGCTGGTCCTGGCAGTTGCCGGCATGAGCTTCAACATCATGACGTTGGGGGGAATCGCCGCGGCGGTGGGCTTGCTGATCGACGATGTCATCGTGATGATCGAGCATATCGTCCGGCGCGTGCAGGGCGATGGCTCTGCGCCCGGCGCCCCTGTCGGCAAGGCAGCGATCCTGCCCGCCGCGCGCGAGTTCCTGGCACCGCTGGCCGGATCGAGCCTCGCGACGCTCATCGTGTTCCTGCCGCTATCCTTCCTCACTGGCGTGACCGGGGCCTTCTCCAAGGCGCTTTCGCTCACCATGGCGGCGGCGCTGGCGATTTCATGGGCGATGACTGCGCTCGTGGTGCCTGTGCTGGCCCAGCGGCTTCTCAAGACCGACGACAAGGCCCCCGCGCATGGCAGCCATCAAGGCTGGATGGCGCGGCGGCACGATCAGGCGATCGACGGCGCGATGCGGCGGCCCTGGCTGCTTGCGATGGCGGCGGTGCCGCTGCTGATCCTTGGCTATGTCGCCTATTCCAACGTGCCCACCGGTTTCATGCCGAAAGTCGACGAGGGCGGCTTCGTGATGGACTATTTCACGCCGCCGGGCACTTCGCTCGATGAGAGCAGCCGGCGCATGGCGCAGGTCGACGCGCTGCTGCGGAATGACAAGGACGTGGATACCTTCTCGCGGCGGCTCGGCACCGGCCTGGGCGGCGATCTGGGGCAAAGCTATCACGGCGACTATTTCGTGCGCCTGAAACCGGGCCATTCGATCCCGACCGAGGAGAAGATGAACGCGGTCGCCGAAGAAATCGGACGCAAGGTTCCCGGCGTCGAGGTCGAGGTTGCACAGCTGATGGAAGACCTGATCGGCGACCTGACCGCAGTGCCCCAGCCGATCGAAGTGAAGCTCTATTCCTCCGACGCGGCGGCGCTCGGGCCCCAGGCCGAGAAGATTGCCGCGCTGATCGGCAAGATTCCCGGCGTGGTCGAAGTGAAGAGCGGGCTTCAGCTGGCCGGTGATGCGATCGACGTGAAGATCGATCCGATCCGCGCGGGCTATGAGGGCGTCACGCCGGCCGATGTCCAGACCGCGCTGGACAATGCGCTGACCGGCGTGGTGGCAACCTCGATCCCGCAGCCGAGCAAGGCAGTGGACGTCCGCGTGCGCCTGCCCGGCGTGACGACGCTCACCCAGGACCAGCTCGCCCAGCTGCCGATCCGGGCGACTGACGGGCATGTCTTCCCGCTCTCGCGGGTGGCGACGCTGGCGCCGGTCAGCGGCCAGCCGCAGATCAGCCGGGAGAATCTGGAGCCTATGGTGGCGGTGACGGCGCGCATTACCGGGCGCGGTATCGGCGCTGCAGTCGCCGACGTGACCAGGGCGATCGACAAATCCGGCGTGCTGGCCCCCGGGGTCCGCTACGAGATGGGGGGGCTCTACCAGCAACAGCAGATCGCCTTTGACGGGCTGACCAAGGTGTTCGTGGCGGCGCTGATCGCCGAGTTCATTCTGCTCCTCGTGCTCTATCGACGTTTCGCGACCCCGCTGATCATCATCGGTTGCTCGCTGCTCTCCACGACCGCGGTGTTCACGGCGCTATGGCTCGCCGGCCTCGATCTCAACATCACGGCCCTGATGGGCATGACGATGATCATCGGCATCGGCACCGAGATGGCGATCTTCTATGTCTCGGAGTTCGAGGAACTGCGCCACCGGATGCCGCCGCTTGCGGCCGTGCGCGAAGCGAGCCGTAACCGTCTGCGGCCGATCACGATGACGACGCTGGCGGCGATCCTCACACTGCTCCCGCTCGCACTCGCGATTGGGCAGGGATCGGGCATCCAGCAGCCGCTGGCGGTGGCGATCATCGCGGGCCTCGCACTGCAATATCCACTGGTGCTGATCGCGATGCCGGTGCTGCTGCGCCTGACACTGCCACGTGCGGATCGCGAAGTCCCGGTGGCTGCCTAGGCGACTGTCGGCCCCAGCGACACGGCGATGCCGAAGCCGGGGCCGGGCAGCAGGGTCGCTTCGCCGCGATGCGCGGCAGCGATGGCGGCGACCAGTGCCAGGCCCAGGCCATGACCGGTCGAGGAGCGGCTCTGCTCGGCCCGGCTGAACCGCTCGAACAGCCGACCGCGCGCGGCATCGGGCACTCCCGGCCCATCGTCGCATATGGATAAGCGGACAATGCCGTCCTCCACGCCAAGAGCTACATGGATATGGGTACCCGGCGGCGTATGGCGTAGCGCATTGTCGAACAGGTTCGCGGCGAGCTGGATCAGCAGGCGCCGGTCGCCGAGCACGCGGATCTCGGGGGCGATGTCGGTTTCGATGCTGTGGCCGCCAGCCTCGGCGTCGGGCTTGTAGGTGTCGGCGAGCTCAAGCAGCGCTTCGCTTAGCGCGACCTCGCGGAATTGCCTGCGGACGCCCAGACCCTCGACCTCGGAGATGCGCAACAGAGCGGCAAAGATCTCGAGCAACTCGTCAGCTTGGTGGGTGGCGGCCTCGATGGCGGCGTCGCGTTGCTCTCCGGTACCGGTTGCGGCCTCGTCGAGCCGGTTGCGCAGCCGGGTAAGCGGGGTGCGCAGGTCGTGCGCGACGTCGCTGGATACCTGGCGGAGATTGGACATCAGCGCGGCGATGCGGTCGAGCATGCGATTGAGCGTCGCGGAAAGCCGGTCGAACTCACTGTCAGAACCGTCGATCGGCATGCGGTGGGTCAGGTCACCACCGATGATCGCGAGCGCCGCCCGGTCCATCTTGCGAAGCCGCGCGCGGGTAAGGGCGCCGAGCGTCCAGGCGCCACCCAGTCCGAGCAGCAGCATGGTCCCGAAGGCGGTGGTGAACAGTAGCAGCAGGTGACGATCGGTCTGGTCGAGCACCGCGCGGTCGGCAGAGACGACCAGCGTCGCCCCATCGGCCAGGCGGGTGGTCAGGGACTGGCCAATCCGGCCATCGTGATAGTGAAGGAACTCCGCGTGTCCCGTCTGCTGCGGCGCCACTGCGTCCAGCTGCCCGGCCAGGTGGTGGCCCTTGGCATCGACCAGTAGATATTCGAGATGCTCGGGGCCCGGGATCGCCTCTCTACGGCTGATGCCGCTGGCGATTGCAGCGGTTCGCTCGCTGCCGGGCTCCGCGAGCAGCGCCCGGGTCTCGGTCGCAGTGCGATGATCCAGCTGTTGTTCGAGGGCTTCGTGCGTCACTTCATAGGAAACCGCACCGATACCGACCGCGCCCAGGGTGAGCGCCAGGCTCACCAGCATGGCGAGGCCGAAGGTGGAATGGCCAAGTGGACGCATCACTCGCCCCGGATGCGGTAGCCCGCACCGCGCACCGTCTCGATTGCATCCTCGTCGAACCCGGCATTGAGCTTGCCGCGCAGCCGGCTGAGATGCGTCTCGACGATATTGGTCTTGGGCTCGAAGTCGAAGTCCCAGACCCGCTCGAGCAGCATCGTCCGGGTGACCACGCGGTGCGGATTGCGCATCAGCTCGGCGAGCAGCAGGAATTCGCGTGGCTGGAGCGCGACCCGTCGACCGGCCCGGCGAACGAGGCGGCGTTCGAAATCGAGCTCGATGTCGCCGACGACGAGCCGGTTGGGCTCGGCCTGGGTAGTCGGCAGGCGCCGCCCCAGCGCCTGCAGCCGCGCACTGAGTTCAGAAAAGGCGAAGGGCTTGACCAGATAATCATCGGCGCCGCTCTCCAGGCCCTCGACCCTGTCCTCGATGCTGCCCATCGCTGTGAGGATCAGCACCGGGATGGTACAGCCGCCGGCGCGCAGCATGCGGACGACCGAGAGACCGTCGATCACCGGTAGCATCCGGTCGATCACCAGCACGTCGAAATTGCCTTCGGTGGCCTGGAACAGCCCGTCCCGGCCATCGGTCGCCGTGACGATGGCATGGCCGGCTTCGCCGAGCCCGCGTGCAATGAAGTCGCGGGTTTCCTGGTCGTCCTCGATGATCAGGATGCGCATTACTGGCCCTCCGCGGGGGAGGCCTGCCAGCCGCCGCCAAGGGCACGGAACAGCAGGACCTGGTTGCGGGCGACGAGCAGATCGGACCGGGCGCGCTCCAGCCTGGCGGTCGCGAGGCTGCGTTCGGCATCGATCCTCAGCAGCGGCGCGGCATCGCCCAGCCGGACGCGGGCGGCGCTGCGCTTCGCATAGAGCGCTCCGGCCTGCTCGGCATCGGCAAGGGCGCGGTTGCGGCGCACTTCGCCGTCCATTTCTGCAAGCGCAGTCTCCACTTCGCGGAGAGCCCGCAACACCGCGACGTCCCAGCTCGCCAGCGTGCCTGCTTCGGTGGCACGTGCCTGGGCGAGTTTGGCGCGGCCGGGTACATTGGGCAGCGCCCAGCTGACCAGCGGAGAGAGGGCTGCGGAGAAGTCGCCGCGCAGCAGCCCAAGCGCGCCACCGAGATTTACCTTGGGGTAGAGCTCCGCCCGGGCAACACCGACCCGCGCCGCGGCAGCGGCGAGCTTGCGCTCGGCTTCGCGGATATCGGGACGGCGGAGCAGAAGCGCAGTGCCGTCGCCTACCGGTGCGGTACCGGAGAGATGGGGCACGGCGGTGCAACTCAGGTTCCAGCCACGTGCTGCGGCGGGGGCGAGGCCTTGGAGGGTGGCCAGCCGGTAGAGCGCGTTGCTTCGCTGTGCGGTGAAGCCCGGGACAGAGGCTTCGGCGGTCGCGCGCATATTCTCGGCCTGCGAGACTTCGAGCGGCGAGATCTCGCCGGCGCGCAACTGGTCGCGCAGCATTTCGACCGAGCGGGTCTGGGCGGCAACGATCTCGCGCGAGACGGCCTCGGCCCGATGGGCGCCGCAGAGATCGACATACGCAAGAACCGTATCGGCCACGACAGCGACCCGGACACCGTCGGCCGCGGCTTCGGCGGCGGCGGCATCGGCGCGCGCGGCGAGCGCGCCGGCACGCAGCCGGCCGAACAGGTCGGCATCCCAGTTGATGGTCGCGGCGATGTCATAGTCGGAGGACGAGACCGTGGCGGCGCTGGGCTGGTTCGCCGGATCGTCGAGCGTCAGGCTGCTCTCGATTGTCGCCTGGGGCAGCCGCTGGGCCCGGGCCTGACGGAGCGCGGCGCGCGCGGCATCGAGATTGGCATAGGCGACGCGGAGATCGGCATTCGCCGCCAGGCTCGCCGCAACCAGCCGGTCGAGCTCGGGATCGTCAAACAGCCGCCACCATTGATCGGGCACGGGCGCGATCGAGGCGGAGGGCAGGGGGGCGAAGCCCGCTTCGATGCCCGGCGGTGGTGTGGTTGCCGGAGGCCTGGCCCCGGGCGTTGCGCAGGCTGCCGCGGCGAGCGCCAGCAGGGGCGAGAGGCGGCGCGTCATGCGAGCGCTCCTTGGCGGAGGGAGGGGCCGGCCTCGTGCTCCCGACCGAAACGGGCATAGAGGCTGGGCATCAGGAACAGATTGAGCAGAGTGGAGGAGACCAGCCCGCCCAGGATGACGATCGCCATCGGATGCTCGATCTCGTGCCCCGGCGCATTGCCGGCGACGATCAGCGGGATCAGCGCGAGGCCGGCACAGGCGGCGGTCATCAGGATCGGGACGAGGCGCTCCTCGGCACCGCGCCGGATCAGCGCGGGCCCGAACACCTCGCCCTCGACACGGCGGAGATGGTCATAGTGCGAGAGCAGCATGATGCCGTTGCGTGCCGAGATGCCGAGCACGGTGACGAAGCCGACCAGCGAGCCGAGCGACATCGTCCCGCCGGTAAGCGCCACCGCGACCACGCCCCCGACCAGCGCGAAAGGCAGGCTGGCCGCAACGAGCGCAGTGATCCTGAGCGAGCGGAACTCCATCCACACCAGCAGCAGCACGCCGATCAGGCAGAGCAGTCCCGTCGTCCAGAGCCGCTGGCGCGATTCCTTGAGCGCGGCATATTCGCCGAGGACCTTGGCGTGATAGCCTTGGGCGAAGGGCAGGCCCGCCACCGCCTGCTCGACCGAGCGGGCGACCGAGCCGAGATCGGCACCCTTGACGTTCATCGTCACGTCGATCCGGCGCTCGCCATTCTCGCGCTTCACTTCGTTGGGCGCGGGCGCGATGCGGACATCGGCGACATCGCCGAGCCGGACCTGGCTGCCATCGGGCGTCTGCAGCGCCAGGCCGGCAAGTGCATGAAGGTCACCGCGGATCGCCGGGGCACCCCAAAGCGCGACATCGAAGGACTTTTGATCGCGGTAGATCTCGCCGACCTTCTCGGCCGCGACCAGCGTGGCGGCCTGGCGGCGGACCTCGCCGGCGGTGAGGCCGAGCCGGGCCATTTCGGCGGGACGTGGACGGATCTGGATCTGGGGAACCAGCACCTGCTGCTCCACCTTGAGATCGGCGACGCCGTTGATCCCGGCGACGCTGGTGCGGACCCGTTCGGCCGCGGCGCGCAGCTCGGCCTGATCGGGGCCGAAGATGCGGACGACCACAGAAGCACCCGCGCCGGTCAGCACTTCCTTGATCCGCTCGCGCAGATAGGTGAGCACGTCGCGGAACAGGCCGGGATAGCCGTCGATCACTTCCTGGATCCTGTCGACGCTGGCGTCATAGTCCGCCTTCTCGTCGAGGCTGATCCACAGCTCGGTGAAATTCGGGCCGACCACTTCGTCCGCAGCCTCGGCCCGGCCGATATGCGCGCCGAAATTGCGCACCCCGGGGATATCGCGCAGCTCCTTCGAGACGCGGATCGTGATCCGGTCCATCGCCTCGATCGAGGTGCCGGGCTTCTCGACCCAGTGCATCAGGAAATCGGTTTCGCGGAAGTGCGGCAGGAACTCGTCCTTGAAGCTCGTATAGCCGATCGCGGCGACCGCCAGCCCGGCGGCTACCACGCCCATCGCCAAGCGCGGGCGATCGGTGAGCCGGGGCAGCAGCCCGGCATAGCCGCGCTTCAGCAGGCGGACGAAGCGGGTGTCGCGATGCTCGCTGACCGGTGCATTGGGCAGCAGCATCAGGCTGAGCGCCGGGGTGACGGTGAGCGCGACGAGCAGCGAGGCGGCGATGGCGAGGATATAGGCGATGGCCAGCGGCTGGAAGAAGGTGCCGGCCAGTCCGCCGAGGAAGAAGATCGGCAGGAACACCAGCATCACGATCAGCGAGGCGAACACCACGGCGCTGCGCACTTCGATCGAGGCGTCGAACACCACTTCCAGTGCCGGGCGGGGATTCTCTGCCTCGCGGTTGAGTCGCAGGCGACGGGCGATGTTCTCGACATCGATGATCGCATCGTCGACGACTTCGCCGAGCGCGATCACCAGTCCGGCGATCACCATGGTGTTGATCGTCACCCCGCTCCACAGCAGCACCAGCCCGGCGCCGACCAGCGAAAGCGGGATCGCGACCAGACTGATCACCGCCTGGCGCCAGTCGCGGGTGAACAGGATCAGCACCGCGGCGACGAGGATGCAACCGATCGCCAGCGCGCGGGTGAGGTTGTCGATCGAGCGCTCGATAAAGGTCGCGGGACGGAAGATCGTCGTATCGACTTCGACGCCCTTCAGGCCCGGCTTGATCTCGGCGAGCGCGGCCTCGACACCCTTGGTCAGGTCGAGCGTGTTGGCGGTCGGCTGCTTCTCGACGATCAGCATGATGCCGGGGCCATCGTTGATGATCGCGTTGCCGATCGGCGCGGCATGGTTCTCCGTCACTTGCGCGACATCGCCGATGCGGATCGGGGCGCCGCCCGAGAGCTTGACCAGGGTGCGGGACAGGTCTTCGGCAGTCTGGATCGCACCGACCTGCTGCACGGCAAGGCGCTGGGTGGGGGTATCGACGAAGCCGCCGCCGCCGACCGGCACGGCATCTCCCGCCGCGGCGCGCAGCTCGGCCAGGGTGATGCCGGCGGTGCGGAGCCGATCGGGATCGACCAGGATCTGCAACTGGCGGTCGCGCTGACCCCAGGAAGCGACATTGGCGACGCCGGGCACCGCCATCAGCCGGGGGCGGATCGTCCAGCGGACCAGCTCGGACAGCTGCATCTGGTCGAGTGTCCTCGAGCTGATCCCGATCTTCATCGCGCGGCTGGTAGAGGAGAGCGGCGGCAGCATCACCGGCGCGCGGGCGGCTGCGGGCAGGCGCGGCTGGACCTGGGCGACGCGCTCCTGGACGAGCTGGCGCGCGCGGATGACATCGGTACCGGGCGCAAACAATATGACCACCGAGGACAGGCCGAGCACCGATTTGGAGCGCAGCGTGGTGCGCCCCGGCACGCCGTTGACGCCCACTTCGAGCGGTACGGTAATCAGGCTCTCCACCTCCTCGGTGGAGAGGCCCGGCGCCTCGGTCTGGATCTCGACGATCGGCGGGGCGAATTCGGGGAACACGTCAAGCGGCACGTCGCTCGACGCGCGCAGGCCGAGGAGGACGAGCAGCACCGCGAGCGCGAGCACGAAGATGCGCTGGGTGAGCGAGGTGCGGACGATCCAGCTCAGCATGTCAGTGCGCCACGCCGAATTCGGTGCCGAACAGCTCGGCGGCGCCATCCGTCACCACCGCGTCGCCGCGGGCGAGGCCGCGTGTGACCAGCGCGTTGCCGCCGCTGCTGGAGGCGATCTCGATCCTGCGGCGGAGATAAGTGCCCGGCGCGGTGCGCTGATAGACCCATTCGCCACCATAGATGTCGCGCACGATCGCAGCGGTGGGAACGGTCAGGCCCTGCTGCGGTCCCGTCCCCATGGGCAGCGACACCGAGACGCGCTGGCCGACGCGCCAGGCTCGGTCGCGATTGTCCAGCGCATAGTAGATGTCGACCGTGGCGTTCTGGGCGTTGGCCGAGGGCGGCGCGGTGACGGGCAGAGCGGTGCGGGCCGTGCCCTGGCCGCCCAGCGGACTGACCTGCACCGCTTCGCGCCGGGCCAGTCCGGCCAGGTCGGCGGCAGGGACGATCACGCGCACCCAGAGGCGCGGCTGTGCATCCAGCGTGGCGATGGAGGGGCCGAGCATCGCCCGCTGGCGACGCGCGGTCTCCTCCGCGGCATGGGCGGTGGCAAGGGCTGCGGCGGCTTCGTCGCGGCCGCGCACGCTGCCGGCTTCCTCGCGCACCAGCGCCTCGGCGCGGGCCAGCGCGATGCGGGCGAGGCGGGACTGGGCGACGGTGCGATCGACTTCGCCGTCGGCGGCGACCTGCTGCGTGCCAAGCTGGGCGAGGTTGGTCGCCGAGCCGGCGGGGACGCCGCCATTCCAGGCGGGCGCGACGATCTCGCCGCCCGTCTCGCGCATTGCTTGTGCGCTGCCGGTTCCGATCTGGACAGTGGCGATGCCAAGTCTTGCCTCAGCGTGTCGGCTCAGGGTGAGCTTGAGCAGTTCGGTCTCGTGCGCGACCGGTTCGGCATGTGCTGCCTTGGACGCGGGAGCGCTCGGCGAACCGGCACCGCAGCCAGTGGGGGCGAGGGAGAGGATGGCAAGACCAAAGACGGAAGCGCGTTGCATGGCAGACCCGGATTGTTGACCCGGTCCGGGTAGCGCGCTGTCGTGGAGTGGAGGTTCCGCGGACTATACAATCCGTCCATGTTGCTCCGTTGGCCTGAATTGGGGCCGGATGGGGAGTTTTATACAAGTTCCCAATGTTGCGGTTTGTCGGTTGGCAGACCCGGCCGGACAGCTAAACGGAAATTGTTGCGATCAATTCGCATTAGCTATCGCAAAAGAGGGACACCCATGTTGCATGCCATGTCGCCTGCGCGCTTCCGCGCGGGCCTTCTCGTCACGTCCGCTATCCTGGTGCTCGGTGCCACTGCGGCGCACGCCCAGGATAGCCAGCAGGGCAGCGGCAAGGTGCTCGGCTCGGTCACGGTCACCGATACGGCGATCGACGAGAGCGAGGCGCAGTCGTCCTACAAGGTCACCCGCACCACTTTCGCGACGCGCACCGATACGCCGCTGATCGACGTGCCCCAGGCGGTGAATGTGGTGACGGTCAAGCAGATCGAGGACCAGGCGGCAAACTCGATCGGTGACGCGATCCGCTATGTACCGGGCGTCTTCTCGGCGCAGGGCGAGGGCAATCGCGAGACGCTGATCCTGCGCGGCAACACCACCACCGGCGACTTCTTCGTCGACGGCATGCGCGACGACGTCCAGACCTATCGCGACCTCTACAATATCGAGCAGCTCCAGGTCTTCCGCGGCTCGAACGCGATGATCTTCGGCCGCGGCGGCATCGGTGGCGTGATCAACCGTGTCACCAAGGTTGCCGACTGGACGCCGCACCGCGCCTTCCGTCTTGAGGGCGGCAGCTTCGAGCACAAGCGCGCCCAGTTCGACCTTGGCACGCCGCTCAGCGGCGCGGTAGCGGTGCGGCTGACGGGCGTCTACCAGGACAGCGACAGCTACCGGGACGGCGTCAACTACAACCGCTGGGGCTTCAACCCGATGGTCTCGTTCAAGCTGGGCGAGGCGACGACGGTCACCGCCGGCTATGAGCATTTCGAGGACAGCCGCGTCGCCGATCGCGGTGTGTCGAGCTACGCTGGCAGACCGCTGAACACCCCGCGCGGCCAGTTCTTCGGCGATCCCGAGCAGAGCCCGACCTGGACCAACACCGATGCCGCGACGCTCTACATCGAGCATCGCTTCAGCGACGCGATCACGCTGCGCAACCGCACTCGCTATGCCGATTACGACAAATTCTATCAGAATGTGTTCCCGGCGGCGGTCAATACGGCGGCGATGACCAATCCGGCGGGCTTGCCGGCTGGCACCTATGCAGCGGGCACGATCGTTGCGATCCAGGGCTATAACAACCTGACCAATCGCCGGAACTTCATCAACCAGACCGATCTGAACGCCGAGTTTTCCACCGGCGGTATCGAGCATGTGCTGCTCGCCGGGTTCGAATATGGCCACCAGAAGACCGACAATCTTCGGCAGGAAGGATTCTTCCCGACGCCGACCAACGCCAGCGGCGTGACCACCATTTACGCCACGCTTGCCAACCCGACGATCCGGCGTCCGGACATCCGCTGGGCGCAGGGGCCGTCCAGCCCGCAGAACAAGGGCACCGCCGAAGTCGTCGCCGGTTATGTGCAGGACCAGGTCTCGCTGTCCTCGGCCCTCGACGTCATCGTCGGCGTGCGCTTCGAGCATTTCCGCACCAGGGTTACCGATCTGCGGGCCGCGCGGACCTTCGATGTCACCAACGATCTCTGGTCGCCGCGTGCCGCGCTGGTGTTCAAGCCCGCCGAGAACGCCTCGATCTATGCCGGCTATTCGCGCACCTATCTGCCGCGCGGTGGCGACCAGCTGACCGGGCTCAGCCTGGCCAACTCGGCGCTCCGGCCGGAGAAATACGACAATTACGAGATCGGTGCGAAATGGGACGTGGTGCCCAGCTTCAACCTGGCGGCGGCGGTGTTCCAGCTCGATCGCAGCAACGTGCTCGCGCTCAGCAACCCCAACGACCCTTCGTCGTTGCAGGTGCCGATCGGGCGGCAGCGCAATCGCGGGGTCGAGCTGAGCGCGCAGGGCGAGATCACCGATCAGCTCAGCATGGTCGCCTCCTATACCTATTCGGATCCGACCTTCCGCGACACGCTGCCCGGCGCGGTGAAGGTGGGCAATGTCGTCGCCAATGTGCCCAGGCACGCAGCATCGCTGTGGACCCGCTTCGATCCGACCGAGGCGCTGGGCGCTGCAATTGGCGTGATCCATCAGGGCAAGCGCTTCTCGGGCACGGACAACACCGTCTCCATGCCCGGTTACACCCGGGTCGATGGCGCGATCTACTACCGGCTGAGCGAGGCGGTGGATCTGCAGGTCAATCTCGAGAACCTGTTCAACGAGCGCTATTTCCTGTTCGCGCACAGCAACACCAACTTCACGCCGGGCTCGCCGCGTGCGTTCAAGGCCGGGCTCAATGTCAGGTTCTGAGCGATGAAGTTCGGGCCTGCCCAATTGGGCAAGCTCAAACGATCGGAACGCCTCGCCGTCGTGCTTCTGCGCGGCGGCGAGTTGGCCATTGCCGGGCCTGAGCTTCTAGCCGCCTTTGCGCGGGTACGGGACCATGCGCTTGCGGCATGATTTCGGATCCTCTTGCCGGGTTCTGTCCTGGTGAGCGTGGACGAGCAGGCGTTGATCGGATGGCTATCGACGGCGCAACGCCTCCGGATCGAGGCCGAGGCGGTGCGCTGTGCCGATGCGCGGCTGGAGCGGGCTGTCTTTCATTGCGCAAGCCAGCTCGCGCCCGCGGGATTGCGTCTGGGCTTGGCGAGCCAGCTGCGGGCGGCTGCACTCGTCCAGCGCCTGGCGGAGGTACGGGTGCCGTCGGACCACGGCTTGCCGCAGTCGGCCGTGGCGGGCGGGTTGATCCCGACGCCGTTCGAAACAAGATCGCGGCTGCAGGCAATCGTCCTGCGTGAGCTGGCGATGCATGGTCCGCTGCACCTCAGCCATTTCTACAAGCTTGGCATCTCGCGCTGGGTCGTCTGGGGTGCCCAGCGGCTTGGCCGCGTGCGCAGGATCGGACGCGGGATCTATGCCCTGGATGCCAGGAGCAATTCGCGATGAGCGGCTATCGGCCGGACGGAGCCCGGCACGCCCTGGGTGCGGTGGCCGCGCTGGGCTGTGCTGCTGCGCTCATTTTCGCCCTGGCGGCGCCCATGCTGGTCCAACGGGTAAAAGCACCTCGCCTGGCGGTATTCGATGTCAATCTGCAACCGCCACCGCCGCCGGTCCCGAAGCAGGCGCCGATCCCGCCCAGCCCGGTGACGCGTCGCCAAATATCGCTCCCGCGCCCTCAGGTCATCCTTCCCGACCCGCCTGACCCGGTGGTCGACGCGACCCCCGTGCCACCGCCGCCGCAACCCGAACTTCCGGCGCCCAGCCCCAGTCCGCTATCTGCGCTGCCGCCAGCCCCGGCACCGCGGGCTCCGGTCGCCCGCGATCTGGTGGCGACCGTCCTGTCGGCAGTGCCCCCGCGATACCCGATCGATTCCCGGCGCAGGCGCGAGCAGGGTGTCGTCGTGCTCGCGCTGCTGGTGGGCACCGACGGTCGGGTGAAGACCATATCGGTCAGCAACAGCAGTGGCGTGCGCCGGCTCGATGACGCGGCGCTCGCGGCGGTCCGGAAATGGCGCTGGTCGCCGATGCTGGTGGGCGGCGTGGCGGTCGAGGTTCGCGGCCTGGTCGAGATCCCCTTCGTCCTGCGCGAACCCTGACAGGCTAGCGGGGCGGCGCCGGCTCGAAGTCGGGATGCGCTACTTCATCCTCGAAGCACAGGGGCAGCCTCTCGAACAGCCCGTTCGAATTGGGCGCCCGTTCCCCGCGGCCGGTTAGCGGCACGAACATCGACCATCCGAGCGAGCAGCGCCGATAATCGGTATCGCTCGTGCGCGTGATGACGAGTATCTGCTCGGTTGCCCAACTCCTGCCAATCGGCATGACCAGCCGCCCGCCGATCCTGAGCTGGTCGAGCAGAGGCTGGGGGACCCGCGCTGCGCCGGCCGCCACGATGATGGCATCGAAGGGGGCGCGCTCGGGCCAGCCGGCATAGCCGTCGCCAGTGCGGACCTCGACATTGGCGAAGCCCAGCCCGGCGAGACGCGCCCGCGCCTGATCGGCGAGCTGGGGCACTATCTCGATCGAGGAAACCTGGGCTGAAAGTCTGGCGAGTACGGCGGCCTGATAGCCCGACCCCGTACCGATATCCAGGACACGGCCCCCTGGGCGCGGATCGGCGGCGGCGGTCATCACGGCAACGGTGTAGGGATCGGAAATGCTCTGGTCGTAGCCGATGGGAAGTGGCGTCTCCCGATAGGCGTCTGCTTGTTGTTCGGGCGAGACAAAGGCTTCGCGCGGCACGCCGCCGACGGCGGAAAGGGCACGGCCGAGGGCGGCATTGTCCGCACTGGGAGCAGCAGCACGGACCGCTGCCCGGATACTCTCGACCATTGCTGCGCGTGCTTGGGCGAAGCCGTGATCCTGTGCGGTCGCGCTTGCCGCGAGGGCCGCGACAACCAGTGTGCCGATACTCAATGCACTGTGACAGGGCGCCTTCACGATGCCGCCCGCCCGCTTGGCAGGAAGGAGGCAATCGAGGTCAGCGCCCCCACTGCGATATGCGTCACGAGGGTCAGCGCGGCGACCAGCATGGTGGCGGCTGCGAGGCCTGACGCCGGGCCAAGCAGCGCCAGCGTCAGCGGCGCGAGCAAGGCGTCGCGGGCCGGGACAAGCGGCAGGCGGTGGACCATCATGCGCAACGTCGCCACGGCGACCAGCATCGTCCAGGAGAGACCGGGCAGCAGAAGCTTCCACAGGAGCGCGGTCAGGATCAGGCCCAGCACGATCCTCAGCGAATGGAGGGCGAAGGTGACTGCCAGATCCCGGCGCGACAGTGTGAGGAGCGCGGCGGTGCGCCGGAGCAAGAGGATTGCCAGTGAGGAAAGGATAATGACCGCGATCGACGCGGCGAAGCTGTTGAGGAGCGTGCCGCCGGCGACGGAGTAGAGCAGCGGTGCGTTGATCGCCATCATCACCAGCGTGGCGAGATTACCTGCCAGGGCGGAGAGCACCGCAACATCGCGCAAGGTACCGAACACCGATCCCTTGAGCTGCTGGCGACGGCGCGCCCAGAGGTAGAATTGCGCTTCGCCCGAATAGCCGAAGACGATCTCGTTCGCGACCTGCTTGCGGAACAGCGCCGGCAGCGCGTCGACGCGCAGGCCCCACAGGCGACGGAGGATGATCCATTCTGCCAGGGGGCCATTTGCGTAGACGAGGGCGAAGCACAGCCAGAACCAGATATTGGTGGGTGCTGCCCTGAATTGGGCCGGGTCGATCCCGCCAAGCTGGGCCAGGACTGCCAGCAGGATGGCTGCCGAAAGGCCCAGGCCGGCAAAGGTCAGCAGCCACTCGCGGGTGGGTGCAGCGACGCGGCGAATAGGCGGGGGCTGGACGGCGAGGCTGCTCATCGGACTGGGGGAACTGGCCATGCGAGACCTTCGGTATGGGGCGTGGGATCGGCGCGGGTTCCGTGCCGGGCAGCATCGGCAAAGGTATCGAGATAGGTCTGTCCCGAATGCTCGATGGTGAAGCGATAGACATGGGACTGGCGGGTGGCATGTGGTGTCGGTACGCTCGCAGCGTCGCGGATCGCGGCGGCCAGTGCCGTTTCGTCGCGCGGCGTGATGACACCGTGCAGGCCCTGGCCGAGCAGGCTGCGGACGCCCGAGCCGCTGTCGGTCGAGACTATCGATAGCCCGGCGGCCAGGGCTTCCACCAGCACCGCCGGTACGCCTTCATAGCGTGACGACAACAGCAGCGTGTCGAAGTCGTTGAGCCGCGATGCAGCGTCAGGCACATGCCCTGCGAAGGTGATCCGCTCTCCGATGCCAAGGGTTTCGGCCAGGGCTTCCAGCGCGCCGCGCTCCGGGCCATCGCCATAGATCGTCAGGGTCTCATCGGCATCGGCACCGCGCGCGAAGGCGCGCAGCATGAATGGATAATCCTTCTGCGCGGTGAGACGGCCTATCGCGACGAAACGGCGCGGCGCGCCCGGACGCCGCGGCGCCGGTGTCCGCATCTGCGCCTGCTCTATCGCCGGATCATGGATCACCCGGAAGGTGCGCTTCATCCGCTCGGGGAGATCCTCTGCGATTGCCTCATCCATGATAACCCAGGTCCAGCCAAAGCGAGCCTGCACGCCGAGCCAGATTTTCCAGAAGAAGCGTGCCAGCGGCGGAAGGTCGTTGCGGGCGAGGTCGTTGCTGATCTTCACGACAATCGCCGGACAGTGCCTCCCGAAGCGCAACGTCATCGCGGCGGCGACGATCGTATAGGTGCTGCCGGATACGAACAGCACGTCGGGCCGGGTTCGGCGAATCTCGGCGGGCAGCCGCGCGATCATCCAGAAGGTTTCCCACCATGCGGTGCCGATGTCGGGCTGCGGCGGCACGACATATTCGAGCCCCTGGGCGAGCTCTTCGCGTAGCGGTCCGTCCTCCCGTCCCAGGAAGAGGGGGGCGTCCGCGCCCAGCGCGCGCCAGTGTCGGACCAGACGCAGTGCGACCCGCTCTACGCCCCCCAGCTCGAAACTGTGCAGGAAGGTCAGGACGCGCATGCCAGGTCTCCTGCCATGTCGCGATAGTGGCTCGGCATATGGGTCCGCGCGATCTTGGCGACGGTTCGGCGGACGCTCGACAGCGTCGCCGGCACGGTCACGTCCCCCGGATGCACGCCCAGGCGCACGATCCGCGGCAACGGTATGGTGCGTGCGACGCTCGCCACGGCGAGAGACGAGAGCATGCGCATGCGCGTCCGGGTCGCCCAGGTGATCACGGGTGTGTTGACCAGCACGCGCCCGGCCACAGGGTCCCAGACGCGCATATGATCCTCGGCAAGCGGAATGCCGAGGTTCTTCATCGCCGCGTGCGTGCCTTCGCCATAGAGCCATGCCGGGGCGATGAAGCCTGCGATCGGCTTGCCGGTGATGTCCTCGATCAGGGTGCGGCCCGCGTGGATGCGGCGTTCCGCTTCCTCCGCGTCGAGCCCCAGGAACTCGCCTTCGCCCGCCGTCATCTGGCGCGCCTTGACCCGGTCCTGCCAGCTGGCGTGCTCGGTTTCGTCGCGGTGGCTATAGCCGTGCAGGAAGATCTCGACCCCGCCCTCGGCCCAGTTCCGCAGGCGCGTGGCGTAGGGGGAACCGCGCCTTATCTCCGCCTCGCGCCAGAAATCGGGCACGACGAGCATGGCCAGGCGCGTGACGCCCGCCCTGGCGAATTCCTCCAGCAACTGGTCGACCGCGGCCTCGTGGCGTGGCGATACGTCGTGGATCGAGGCGAGGAGCCGGCGGGGCGGCTTTGTCGGGGATCTGCTCACCCAGGCAAGACGCCGCGGCCGGCGGGTACCGCAGTCCGCGCCCGGATTATTTCTTTCAGAAACTTCGCGAGAGCGCCAGCGCCAGCGTGCGGGGCCTTAGCGGTGTGTACTGACGCTCGCTTCGGATCGAGAAGGGGTTGCCATAGGCGAAGCTGTCCGCGCGCGTGTCGAGCAGATTGTCCAGGTCCAGCGCGACGGTGAACGGTCCGATGGCGGTGGTGGTGCCGATCCTGACCAGTCCATAGCCGCCCATACGACGATCCAGCCCGTCATCGAAGCTCAGGCGGGAAGGGCCGACATAGCTGACGTCGGCATAAGGCGCGAAAGCGTGTCCGAACAGCCGGATGGGACGCTCGATCGCCAGATTGCCGGCAAGATCGGGCACGACCGGTAGGCGACGATCCTGGGGAAGGTCCGAGCCGTCGCCTGCATTGACCAGCCTCGGACGCTGGACAGTGAAGCCGCCGCGTATGCGCCAGCCTCTGCCGGGGCGCCAAACGGCGGTGCCCTCCAGCCCCAGGATTGCCACGTCGCCGGCATTGTGGGTGGCGATCAGGCCATTGTCCTCGAGATGATCGGACTGGACGCTGCGCCAGTCCGCCTGGAAGCTGGCCAGGGTGAGGTCGAGTCGCCCGTTAGCGAGCGTCGCCCGGCCGCCCAACTCGACGCTTTGCATCGCGTCTCCATCATAGCGTCCGGTCCGGTTGTTCGCCGGGTCGATGCCGCCCGGCCTGAAAGCAGTGCCCAGGCGGATATAGAGCAGCCGGTCATTCGCGAAATGATAGGAGAGCGAAGCGCTTGGCGTGAAGCCGATCACCGCATGGTTGGCGGATTGCGCATCCAGTTCTTCCTGTCGCTCGTCCTCCGTCGTCGCCCGGAACAGCCGCGCGCCGATCGCCAGCTTCAGCCGCTGGGTTATGGGATAGGCGCCATCGGCGAAGAAGGCGGTCTCGGTGACACGCCGGTGCAGGCTGAAATATTCGGGCACGGTACCGCTGCTGCTATCGACTGCGCCGTTCGCCCGCGTGGTGGCGGAGATATAGGAAAGCCCGGTTGTCCAGGTGAAGGTGCTTCCCGGCGCTGACGCAAGCCGTACTTCCTGGTCGAAGACGCGATAGGCGCGACTGTCCCGGTAGCGCAGCGCGCCGGGGACACCCAATTGCGCGGCCGCATCGCTCGCATCAAAGGCGTCGCGCTGGTGCTGCCAGGCGTGGCTGGTGACCGCGGTGAAGCGCAGCGTGCCGATGGGTCCTGCGAGGATTGCCTGGCCGAGTCCGAAGCTACCGCTGCGCGGCTCGCGCTGGGTAAGGCCGCGCGTCAGATCCTCATAGTCGCGATCGACATATTGGCTGTCGGCGGTCCGGCTCGATTGATAGGCGCCGATCAGATCGATGGTCCATCCCGTTGCCGGGGCGACACGCAGTGCGGCGCGACCGCCGGCGATACGGGTGCGATTGACGTTCGAGGGGCCGTTCGCATCGTCGATCCAGCCGGCGTCGCTGCGGGCATAGCCGACCAGCCGCAGCGCCGCGCGGTCGCTGACCAGGGGCAGGTTGAGCACGCCTTCGGCATTGGCGCCAAATCCGCCAGAGCCAACTGCCTGGCCGCCGATACCCAGACTGCCTGAAAAGGAACCGATCACCGGCCGGTTGGTGACGATCCGGTAGACGCCGCCGAGCGCGCCGGTCCCGTAGAGTGGACCCTGAGGGCCCTTCAGCACTTCGATCTGGGCAATATCGGCAAGATAGAGGCCGGGTTCGGCTGCGTCATAGGTGACCCTGCCTTCATCGATCTGGACGCTGACGGTGGACTGGCTGAAGCCGTTGAACGGACTGTCGGCCACGCCGCGGATGAAAGGCCGTTCGCGCCCCGGGCCGCCATTGGCTACGCTGAGCCCCTCGATCACGCGCGCGACATCGCCGGCGCGGACCGCCCGGTCGAGCCGGGCCGGATCTCGCGGAACATAGACCGCGACCGATCCGGCAATGGAAGATAGTGCCTCGGGCAGCTTGCGCGCGGTGACGACGATCGCCTCGCCCGGTTGCATCGATGCGTCGGGCTGGCGGGATACGGCATGGGGTGCCGAACGCGGCCTTGCCACGATCCTGAACGCCCGGTCCCCGATCCGGATGGCCCGCACTGACGTACCCTGCAGCACCCGGTCGAGGGCTTCGCGCGCCGACATCCGGCCTCTTACCGCCTGGCTGCGGGCCGAAGGCAGGCGCGTCTCGTAAACGAGCGAAATGCCCGTCTGCGCTGCCAGCGCCTCCAGGGTATCGGCTAGATTGCCGGCGGGCAGGGAGATCGCGAAGCGTTCGTCCCGCGCCTGGGCAGGCGCCGGCAACAGGGCACTAGCCGCCAGTACGATCGACCAGCCGGACCGTCTGACCATCGCTGTCCGCATGCAGCCCCGTCAATTGGGTAAGGGTGGAAACCATTGCCGCGCGATCGCCCGGTGCCAGCACGCCCGAGAAGGAACGGCTGGCGGCCGAACCGGCGATCGTGACCGGCTGGCCCGTGTAGCGGGCGATGTCTGCCGCGACCAGTGACAGCGGGGCCTGATCATAGACGAAGCGTCCCTGCCGCCAGGAAGCGATGCTGGCGATACGAACCGGGCGCAGCGAAACGGCGCCAGAGCGTGCGAGCGCTTCCTGGCCCGCGGAGATGATTGTCTCGGTTGATTGCCCGGGCAACTGAAGGGCGACCTTGCCTTCCTCGACGGACAGGCTGAGCACGCCGTCCGCAGCGTTGACGGTGAAGCGGGTGCCGACATCGCGGATTCGATAGCCGCCCACTTCAACCGTGACGCTGCGCGTCGGGTCGTGGCGAATCGAGAAGAAGGCACTGCCGTGCAGTCGCATCGAGGCGCCCGTCGCAGCTGCGCTAAGCCGCGAGCCGGCACCGAGCGTCGCGGTGACGCCGTCGGCCACCTGTACCGTACGCGTCGATCCCGCCGCGCTTGCGAACTCCCGAGCCGCAGGTGCCTCGGGCCGGCTTGTCTGGAAGCCAATTCCGACTGCAATGGCGACTGCGGCGGCCGCAGCGATGCCCGAGCCGATCGCCCAGCGCGGCAACCGGCGGGCGGGTGTCGAGGGCATTTCGATGGGTTGCGCCAGCTCGGGCAGCACATCGTCGATTCGCGCGTCGAGCAGGGCGATCTCGTCATAGGCGAGCCGGTGGCGCGGGTCGGCTTCCAGCCAGGCGGTGAAGCCGTCCCAGTCCATGTCGTCGTTCAGCTGTGCTGTGTGCCAGCGCGCCGCGACCTCGTGAATATCCTCGCTCATCGCCCAATTCCCGGCATCGGCGTGCGCCGCTGCCATCCCTGTTGTCGCATGAGACGCCGCCGCATCGCCAGCACCTCAGTTCTCCAGCCTGCGGCGCAGATGCGCCATCGCGACTGCGATATGTTTCTCCACGCCGCTGCGGCTGATCCCCAGCCGCGCTGCCACTTCCGCGTGCGGCAGGCCCTCCAGCTTGTGCAGACGAAAGGCGCGGCCGGCGCCTTCCGGCAATTGCGCGATCGCAGCCCGCAATACCTCGACATCCTCGCGGCCGATCAAGGCGTCGAGCGCCTGGGGTTGGGGATCGACCCGGTCGCCGGGGACCGTCTCGGCCTGCGTATCGCTCCAGTCCTTGTCGCGTGCCTCGCGGCGGCGCGCCTCGCGAAGGCGGTCGAGGATCAGGTTCTGCGCTGCGCGATAAAGATAGGCGCGGCCATTGGCGACCGGGCCGGGCGCGGCGTCACGGATGCGGAGCCACAGCTCCTGGAGCAGATCCTCAGCCTCGGCCGGATTGCCCGTGCGCGCGACGAGGAAGCGCAGCAATTCGCCGCGCAATTCCTGGTAGAGTTGGGTCAGTCCGGAAGCAGGGGAGGGGATGGGTCGGCTCCTTCCGGGCTGTCGTCTGCCCGATGTCCTTGTGCCGGGCAAGCGGGGTGCCCGAACAAAATTCATGTGCTTCGGACTGCGGTGCCGGCCCCGCGCGGCGTCCTTGCTGCAGCCATGAAGAACCGACCATATTCCACCCCTGTCCTGCGGCAGCCAACCTCGGGTCGCACCGATGGCGGGATCGACGCCAGATGAGGATCGTCGATGTCAGCGCCTTCTACACCCCCAGGGGCGGCGGGGTGCGTGCCTATGTCGATCGGAAGCTGGCGGCTGCGGCCGCGCTGGGCCATGAGATCATCGTGCTTGCCCCGGGCAAGACCGATGCGATCGTCCAGCGCGGCCGCGGCGCGGTACTCGAGACGCTGGCCTCCCCCAGCTTTCCGCTCGACCAGCGCTATCGCTATTTCGACGACGAGAAGGCGCTGCACCGCGCGCTCGATCGCTGGCGTCCCGATTTCGTGGAGGCATCCTCGCCCTGGAGCAGCGCGTCGATGGTGGCGCGCTGGGACGGCGCCGCGCCGCGCGCGCTGGTGATGCATTCCGATCCGCTGTCGGCCTATCCCTATCGCTGGTTCGGGCCGGTCGCGAGCATTCAGACGATCGATCGCGGCTTCGACTTCTTCTGGCGGCATCTTCGCCGGCTGGGCCAGGCCTATGACCTGGTCGTGAGCGCGAGCGGGGAGCTCTCGGTGCGCCTGAGCAGTGGCGGAATGCCTGGGGTGATCACCATTCCGATGGGCGTCGAGCCGGGACTTTTCTCGCCCGGGCTCCGCGACACGGAATATCGTGCGGAACTGCTCGCGGAATGCGGGCTGGATCCTTCGGCCACGCTGTTGCTCGGAATAGGCCGCCACGCTCCCGAGAAGCGCTGGGGCATGGTGATCGACGCGGTGCTTTCCGCCGGGACCCGGAGCCCGGTGGGACTGGTGCTGGTCGGGGAGGGACGATTGCGCAGGCGGCTGATTGCCCGATCCGGCGGGTCGCCGCACATCCGGATACCGGGGGCACTCGGCGATCGGGCCGCGCTCGCCCGCCTGATGGCGAGTGGGGACGCGCTGGTCCATGGCTGCGAAGCCGAGACCTTTTGCATGGTCGCGGCGGAAGCCAGGGCAAGCGGCCTGCCGGTGATTGTGCCAGATCGTGGCGGGGCCGCCGATCATGCCGACCGCTCCCCCAGTCGACGCTATCGCGCCGGCGACGCGCAGGCGCTGCGCGATGCCATATCGGCTTTTGCGGAGGGCCACGGTGCCGCCACACCAAGTTCACTGAACGAAGCCCCCAGGACCATGGACCGGCATTTCCAGGAGCTGTTCCAGGCCTATGCCGGGCTGCATCCGCCCGCGTGCCGTGCCGCCTGAGTCATGCTGCGGATGCTGGATCGCTATGTCGCGTGCGAGATCGCCCGCACCTATCTGCTGGTCCTGCTGACGATCATTGCCATCCTCTCGCTCGAGAATGCGATCCGCCTTGCCACCGCGGTGCGGGGAACCAACGCGCCGGGACTGCTCCTCGCACAGCTCATGGCGACGCTGCTTCCTGAATATCTGGGCATCGCCATTCCGGTCGCGACCTTCCTGTCGGTTGCCTTTGCGATCCGCGCGTTGAGCCTGAGAGGCGAATGGCAGATGCTGGAGGCGCTGGGCATGAGCCCATGGCGCTATATGGCGGCGCCGATGTTGCTTGCGCTGCTCTCGGCGTTGCTCCTGCTCGCGGTGCGCCTCGATCTGCAGCCAGCCGGAGAGAGCGCGCTCGATCGTGTATCGCTCGAGATCGTCCGGGGCTTTCACGGACTTCATCTGGCCTCCGGCGAGGCCATGCAGCTCGGCGACACGACGCTTGTGGCCGAACGCGTGCAGGATGCCGGCCCCGGTATACTCGGGAATGTCCTCGTCCAGCGTGCCAGCGACGTGCTTGCCGCCGCCCGGGCGACCATATCGATTGCACCGGACGGGGATTTCGAGCTCACCTTGGCCGACGGCCACTGGCTTCGCCGCCATCCGGACGGTCGTGAGCAGAAGATAATGTTCGATCGCTATCATGTTCGCTTGCCGGGGACGGCTGGGCTGCCGCCCAAGGGGGCAGTGGAGCGTATGGATCGGCTCGGTTCAGCGGCGCTGCTCGCGGGCATGGCGGGAGAGACCGGAAGGGACCGTCCGGTTTCCGCGGCGCTGGCCGGGCGGATCGAGAGTGCCTTTTTCTGCATGCTGCTACCGGTCTTCGCCGTGGCGCTGGCGGTGCCGCCGAAGAGGCGGCCGGGCGGCGCCGGCATCCTGTTGGGTATCCTGCTGATCGTCCTGCACCTGAAAGGCGCTGCGGCGGTCGAAGCGGCGTCCGAGTTTCCGGTACTTGGCGCCGGCCTCCACGCGCTGTTCTGGACCGGCATCGCACTGGCACTCGCCCGAGGCTCGCTGCACCACGGCGCCGGATATATCGATGCCTGGTTCGCGGACCGCGCCGCGGGGCTTTCGGCGCTGCTGCGAAAATAGGCGAGGCGGGTTCTTCGCAACTGCGGAAACTTCTCCCCATGGCGTCCTGTCGACAAGGCCAAAAAAGGAGAAACGTCGATGCGAGCTTCGCGGATCGTTCGGGAATTGCAGGCATGAGCGTCGCGAGCGCGGTTGGGGCGTTGGCCCTCGCCGGAAGCAGCCTTGGACAGGCCGCACAGCCCCCGCAGGACGTGCCGTCACCGCTAGCTGACCCGCAGCAGGAGGAGGCGACCAACGAAATCATTGTCAGCTCCAGCTACCGGCATGCGAAGGGGGATCCGCTCGAACGGGTCAACGCCATTTCCTTTGCGCTGACCCAGAAGGTCGACGACGCGATCACCGCGCCGGCGTCGCGCGCCTACAAGCATGTCGTGCCCAAGCCGGTCCGCAGCGGCTTCCGGAACTTCCTGAACAATTTACGCGAACCGGTGGTGTTCGTGAACTATGTGCTGCAGCTCAAGCCGGGCAAGGCCGTCGAGACGGTAGGTCGCTTTGCCCTTAACTCGACCCTTGGTCTGGGCGGCGTGATCGACGTCGCCAAACGGTGCCCGTTCAATCTTCCCTGGCGACCCAACGGCTTCTCCGACACGCTCGGCGTTTATTGTGTGGGGAATGGCCCGTTCATCTTCGTGCCCCTGATCGGGCCGACCACGGTGCGCGATCTGGCCGGCGGCGTGGTGGACCGGTTGGCCTCGCCGTTCGCGTTGGGAGGCCCCTTCCGCTCCAGGCCCTATCTGATCGGCACGAATGTGTACCGCGTGCTCGATCGCCGCGCGGAGCAGGAGGACGAACTGGCTCGGGTAAAGGCGAGCGAGGATCCCTATGCGGCCCGACGAGATCTATTCTTCGAGAAGCGGCGCAAGCGTCTGGAGCGGCTGAAGGGCAGGGACGCCGCTGCCCCGACGGACGTGACATGGAAATGCCGGCGCCAGCGCCTGTGACGCGTGGCAAGGGCACAGACCATCCGCAGTTGACGTCAGCCAACCGCGCAGTGCCGGCTGTGTGAGAGTTAGCCGCGAGTGGCTCCTGTTGGACCGCGAATAAATTGCTTTTTCGCTTGATGCAGCGAAATGAAATTGGTGGGCCCATGTAAGGCCTATCAAGTAAGAGATGAAAAATGCCTGCATCTCATGATGTTGTAGGCGTGGTCTGGTAGACACCCTCTCCGCCACTTACGCTCTCCAGTTGCTGAGCGTAGGCAGGGGCGGCAGGTTGGCCAACGCAGCGGTATCGGCCTGGACCGATCCCGCGCGATATGGATTTGACGGTAACGTGGCGGCTGCGAGATCTGCGCATCTGCGTCATGCCGGGCCCCACGGTCGGGCTTAGGGAATTCTACGAGATTCGAAACCGGCCGCGGTTGGTTTATTCACGAGATCGACCACGCGGGAGCCCGCCATGACCGATACCCACTATTTTACCGGTCGCGCAGGCCAGGCCCGGGCTGCGGCGATGAAGGCGAAGGGGATGCCGAGCTTTCGCGCGCATATGGGCATGGCACAGGAATATGAGCGCCGTGCGCGCGGCTTCGCGCCCCGGCATGCCGATCAGGTCGTGCTCGACGACACTGACGATTGATACGCGAATCCCGCGCCAAGCGGTCGCAGCGGGATAGTTGCAGCGCAGCCACGGCAACCGGAGTGCCGCGCGATCTCGGCCCGAGAGAAAGCGAAGCCGTGGGGGCAGTCCCGCCACGGCTCCGATCCCCTGTCCCTCTATGCGTCGCTCACCACTGGAAGCGCAGCGAACCGATCACCGTCCGCCCCGCGCCGTAATAGCAGCTGTTGCTGAACGGGCAGGCGGAGATGTAGCTCTTGTCGAACAGGTTCGACGCGTTGACTGCAAGCGAGAAGCCCTGCAGCGCCGGCGTTGCCCGCCCCAGGTCATAGCCCAGCACCGCGTCCACCAGGGTGAAGCTCTCGGTCGTGAAGCGTTCGAAGGTCGTCACGTTGCTGACCACCTTGTAGGCGGTGGTGCCGTCCGAGCCCGCGACATAGCGCACGCCGACACCGCCGCTCAGCCCGCCGAGCGGACCCGCCACCCGGCCGCTCTTGCCGAAATCATAGGACAGGAAGGTCGAGGCGGTCCATTCGGGCGTGCCGAGCTGACGCGTCCCCGTGGTGGTCGGCGTGCCGCTGTTGGTCGCGGTCGGCGCGACGGCCGGCGCCCCCTGGGTGATGATCGCATCGGTATAGGCGGCCGCGACCACGACGTCGAAACCCGGCGTCACTTCGCCGCGACCCTCGAACTCCACGCCGCGCACGCGCACCTCGCCGATCTGTATCTGCGCGGTCGACGGAATGCCGTTCGTGCCCGCGCGCGGATCGCCCACCGGCACCTTCTGGCGGCGCAGGTCATAGGCCGAGACGGTGAACAGCGCATTGGTGCCGCGCGGCTGGTACTTGATGCCTGCCTCGTACTGGCGCCCGGTGACCGGATCGAACGGCACCGCGTCCCAGGTCGCCCCGGTCTGCGGCTCGAAGGATTCCGAATAGCTGACATAGGGCGAGACGCCGAAGGGCAGCTCGTACAGCGCGCCGAGCCGGCCGGTGAACGCGGTCTGGCTGAACGGCGTCATCGCGTTGTTGCGCTTGTTGAGCGTCGTCTGGTCGTACCAGTCATAGCGCCCGCTCGCGATCAGCTGGAGCCGGCCGATCGCGATCTGGTCCTGCAGATAGACGCCGACCTGGTCGCGCTTGCTGTAGCTGTTGGTATAGGCGCTCGACAGCTTGGTCAGGTCGAAACTCGGCAGCGTGCCGCCATAGACCGGCTTGAACAGGTTCAGATTGGGAATGCTGGTGAGCGGGTTGGCCGTCACGCCGGTGTTGAACTGCTGGAAATTCTCGCCGGCGATATGCTGATAGTCGATGCCCGCCAGCACATTGTGCTTGAGCGGCCCGGTCTCGAACTTGGCGTTGAAGCTGTTGTCGAGCGTCAGCGTGTCGAAATTCTCGTCCGCGCCGCCGCCGCCGCGGATGATCGTGGAGTAATCGGTGTTGCGGTTCGCGCCGGTGCCCGTCGTCGCGAAGCCGGCCACATAGAGCTGGCGGTAGCTCAGCCAGTTGTTCTGGAAGCGCGCGCTCGAGCGGAACGAGAGATGCTCGTTGAAATCGTGGCGGAACAGCGCCTCGACCGACTTGGCGCGGTGGTCGTAGCGCTCATAGCCGGGGTCGCCGGTGTTGATGTCGCGCGGCAGCTGCCCGTTCGGATTGGCGAGTACCGAGCCATAGGCCGACACGCCCGAATAGCCGCCGCCGCTCGGCGAGCGCTGGTAGGAGGCGATCAGCGTGAGGCTGGTCGCATCGTCCGGCGCGAAGGTCAGCATCGGGCTGACATGATAGCGTTCGGAGAAGGTGCCGCGGGTCAGCCCGTCGCCCTTCTGCCAGCCGCCGACGATACGCGCGAGCCACTTGCCGTCGGCATCTAGCGGCTGGTTGACATCGGCGACCGCGCGGATCGTGTCGTAATTGCCGAGCTGCAGCTCGAAGCGGCCCGAGGCGACCTGCTCGGGCATCTTGCTGGTCAGGTTGACCAGGCCGCCCGGCGTCGAATTGCCGTACAGCACCGATGCCGGGCCCTTGACGACATCGATATGGTCGATGCGGTTGAAGTCGATCTGCGGGGTCGAATAGGGCCCGGCGAGCAGCCGCATGCCGTCGAGATAGACGCCCGGGGCGAAGCCGCGCAGGATGAGCTGGTCGTAGCGCGTGACCATGCCGCCGCGCTGGTTGGCCGCGACGCCCGCGACATAGCCCAGCGCCTGGTTGATCGACAGCGCATTGCGGCGGACCAGCTCGTCATTGTCGATCACCGTGATGGTCTGCGGCGTCTCCATCAGCGGCGTGTCGGTCTTGGTGCCGGAGCCGGTCTGCTTCTCGCGCAGGCCCGTCACCAGGATCGTGGAATCCTGTGCCTTGTCGTCCTCCGGCCCATCCTTGGCATGGGCGGGTGTCGGCAGGAGCGCCAGCGCCGGCACCAGGGCCGAATGCATCAGGAAACCACGCAGCAGCGAGCGACGGAAACTACCGGTCACAAAACCCCCTTTTTGTTATTGCTAACGATTTGCAATTGCCGCTAGAGCCGATCGGCAGGAGATGCAAGACGGGAAAAGGGGGATTGGAATGGCGAGCGCCCAGCTTGGCGGGCAGGGATGGTCGATGGCCGGGCGCAGCCTGACCGCGCTGATCGGCGGCTATGCCGCGGCGGCGGGGTTGGCGACGCTGCTCGCGCGGCTGCTGCCGGTCGAACGTGTCGAGGCGACCGCCTGGGGGATGATCCTTTCCTTCCTGTTCTATGCCGCCTTCGGGCTCTGGGCGTTCCACGAGCCCCGGCTCACGCGTGTCGCCGCCGTGATCTGGGGCACGGCCGTGATCGCGGGTGGCGCGGCGCTGCTGCTGGGCGTCCGCCCGTGAAGGGCAATGGCGTGCGCCAGTCGATGGCGTGGATCCATGGCTGGCTGGGGCTGCTTGCCGGCTGGATCCTCTTCGCGATGTTCCTGACCGGCACCGCGAGCTATTTCCGTCCCGAGATCACGCGGTGGATGCAGCCGGAATATCGGCCGCACGCCGTCCCCCAGGCCGAAGCCGCGCGTACCGCTATCGCCTGGCTCCAGAAGAATGCGCCGCACGACGAGCAGTGGACCATCTATCTCCCGACCGATCGCACGCTCTCGACCCGGGCCTTCACGCGCGCGCGGCCCAACCCCGATCCCAAGGCACCGCGCGCGCCGCGCCGGCCCGAGGTGCGCCTTGATCCCGCCACCGGCGCTCCGATCGAGGCGCGCGATACGAGGGGCGGCGAGTTCTTCTACCGTTTCCATTTCCAGCTGCAGCTGCCGCACCCCTGGGGCCGGTGGCTCGCCGGGCTCTGTGCGATGTTCATGCTCGGCGCGATCCTGTCGGGCGTGATCACCCACAAGCGCATCTTCGCCGATTTCTTCACACTGCGCTGGAGCAAGGGGCAGCGCAGCTGGCTCGACGCGCACAATGTCTCGGCGGTGCTCGCGCTGCCCTACCACGCGATGATCACCTATACCGGGCTGATCACGCTGGTCGTGATGTACATGCCCTGGCCGATCCTCGCCAACTATCCGAAGCCCACGGCCTTTGCCGAGAGCCTGTACGGCGACACCGCCGGCCAGAAGGCATCGGGGCAGCCGGGCCGGCTCGCCGACATGGGCCGCTTCGTCGAGGCGGCCTCGGCGGAATGGCAGGGCGCCCGCGTCTCGCGCATCATCGTGGGCAATCCCGACGACGCGTCCTCCACCGTCACGCTGCTCCGCACGGGCGAGGACAGGCTGAACGCGCGCGGCGCATCGATCACCTATGCCGGCGTATCCGGCGCCCGGCTGGCCGCGTCGCCCGCGCCCGGGCCGGCGGTGGAGACCGCGGGCGTGATGCTCGGCCTGCACCTCGGCTGGTTCGCCGGGCCGCTGCTGCGCTGGGTCTGCTTCCTGCTCGGCCTAACCGGCTGCGCCATGGTCGCGACGGGTCTGGTGCTGTGGACGGTGAAGCGCCAACGGCCCGGCGCGCAGCCATTCTTCGGCATGTCGCTGGTCGAGCGGCTCAACATCGGCGCAGTCGCCTGCCTGCCCGCGGGGATGGCGGCCTTCCTGCTCGCCAACCGGTTGCTGCCGCCGACGCTGGCCGGCCGCGCCGACCTGGAAGTCTCCGCGATGTTCTGGACCTGGTTCGGCCTGGCCGCATTGTCGCTCCTCCGCCCGGTCCGCCGGGCCTGGATCGAGACGCTGGCGATCAGCGCGCTGTTGTTCGCGGCGGTTCCGATCGCGGACCTAGCCGTGGTCGGCGGGTTCCCGACCGACGGGCTGTTCGTGGCGTTCGACACGACGATGCTCCTGCTGGCGGCGACGCTGGGCTTCGCTGCCTGGCGGACGGCCGCTAAGCCGGCCCGTGCGGCCCAGCCGCGCCGGCGTGTGCCGGTCGAGGTTGTCGAAGTCCGGGAGGTCGTCGATGTCGCTTGAGGTCGCCCTGCTCGGCTATGCCGGTTTCGCCAAACTCGCGCAGGGGAAGGGGCGGCATTCCCGAACCGCTCGCCCGGACCGGACCCGCGCACGGATACTCGGCTGGCTCCTGATCCTGGGCTCGTTCCTTGCCGCGCTGCACCGGTTCGGTCCCTATCTGGCCGTGCCGGCATGGTTGGCGCTGCTGTCGGTGAGCGGGGTGATCCTCGTCCTCATCCTGTCGCGCTGGCCCAAGGCGGCCACGGCGCCCTGGATCCCGATGACGGTGATCGCGCTGCCGCTCTGCCTGCTTTGAGCGCCGGCGGCGCGATCTTCCTTCCCGCCAGAGACTCCGGGCAATAATTTCCTGCAATTGGGTGGGTGAATTTTAGTTCATTAAATCAACGCGCTAGATCGATGTCAGTTAAATGACATCCATGTGACGTTGTTTTGACGCTCAATCGTAACACGCCCGTCATGTCGGCCCGTCACCCGCCCGGCCAACGAGGTGGCGTGTTCAATGCGCCGCCCAAAAGGGGACATCGACAGTTCGTCGTTCGACCGCTGGCAGCGGGCGATGGCGGCTGCCCGAGAAGATCCCCGCCCAATGGGCGCGGCCAGCCGGTTGCGCATCAGAGACGAAAAGGGATCCCGCCAATGCTGAATTCTCGCCGCTTCCAGGCAGGCCTGCTCGCAGGCGCCGCCATGTTGTTCGCGCCGGCCGTCGCCTGGGCCAGCGATGTCGTCGGCACCGTGACCGACGGTTCGGGCACGCGCGCGCTGCAGGGCGCCGAAGTGCGCATCGTCGAGCTGGGCCGCGTGGTCGAAGCGGAGCGCGACGGCAGCTTCCATTTCGGTGACGTGCCCGCCGGCACCTATACGGTGGTGGCGCGCTATGTCGGCACCGAGCCGACCACCAGCACGATTACGGTTCCGGACAGCGGCAATGTCCGTGTCGACCTGGTGCTGGGCGGCAACAACCAGATCATCGTGGTCGGCCAGGCGGCCAGCCTGTCGAGCAGCCTGTCGCGCCAGCGCGCCGCCGACGGCGTCGAGAGCGTGCTGACCCGCGACTCGATCGGCCAGTTCCCCGACCAGAACGTCGCCGAATCGCTGCGTCGCCTGCCGGGCGTGAACATCCTCAACGACCAGGGCGAAGGCCGCTTCGTCTCGGTACGCGGCCTCGATCCCGAGCTCAACTCGGCCTCGATCAACGGCGCGCGCCTGCCGGCGCCGGAATCGGACGTCCGCTCGGTCGCGCTCGACGTGGTGCCCTCCGAGCTGATCGAGTCGATCGAGGTCAAGAAGTCGCTGACCCCGGACATGGACGCCGACACGCTCGGCGCCTCGATCGAGATCAACACGGTGAGCGCGTTCGACCGCAAGAAGGATCTGCTCTCGATCAAGCTCGAAGGCAGCTACAATGACTATGCCGGAGACGTCACGCCGAAGGCGAGCCTCGATTTCTCGACCAAGCTCAGCGACACCTTCGGCATCGCCGGTGGCGTGAGCTACTACAAGCGCAAGTTCGAGACGGACAACATCGAGGGCGCCGACTGGAACAAGGCGAATGGCATCGTCTATGCCGAGGAGCTCCAGTATCGCGACTATAATGTCGAGCGTGAGCGTTTCGGCGCCTCGCTGAACCTCGACTGGCGCCTGAGCGACACCACCAAGCTCTATGCCCGCGGCCTCTACAGCAGCTTCGCCGACCAGGAATATCGCGGCGACGTGATCTTCATCATGAGCGGTGCGCCGCGCGCTGCGAACAGCAGCGCGAACAGCGCCTATTTCTCCAGCGCCGATGGCCGCATCGAGGTGCGCCGCCGCATGAAGGACCGCTACGAGGAGCAGAAGATCAAGTCGCTGACGATCGGCGGCGAGACCGAGGCCGGCCCGTGGAAGTTCACCTATTCGGGCGCCTATTCGGAAGCGAGCGAATATGAGAACGGCTCGATCGACCCGACGCGCTTCCGCGGCCGCTTCAGCGGCACGGGCGCGAACGCGGTCAACCTGCTGTTCGACTATGCCGATGTCCGCCGCCCGCTGTTCAGCGTGTCGGGCAACACCGCGCTGTTCAACAGCGCCGACAGCTACAGCTTCAACGAGCTCGAGCGCACCGACCTGTCGGATTCGCTCGACAAGGAATGGACCGGCCGTGCCGACCTGGCCCGCGAGTTCGCGCTGGCCCGCGGCACCTTCACGCTGCAGGCGGGCGCCAAGGGCCGCTGGCGCACCAAGTCGTACGACTTCAACGGCACCGTCTATGACGGCTATACCGGCAACTATCCGCTCTCGAGCGTGCTCGGCCTGCCGACCTATCGCATCCAGGCGATCACGCCGCAGCTCGGCCACACCGCGCCGACCGACTTCTTCAACGCCAACCGTGCCAATTTCCGCGTGAACCGGATCGACACGCTGATCAATTCGGCATCGTCGGACTATTCGATCGACGAGGACGTAATGGCCGGCTACCTGCTCGGCCGCCTCGACATGGCGGACCTGCGCGTGATCGGCGGCGTGCGCATGGAGCGTACCCATAACGACATCGGCGCCTTCGTCACCTCGACCGACGGCACCAACGTGACCGTCACGCCGAACCGGGTGAAGCGCAACTATACCGACTGGCTGCCGAGCCTGACCTTCCGCTACGAGCCGGTGCGCAACATCGTGCTGCGCCTGGGCGGCTACAAGAGCCTGGTCCGCCCGAAGCTGTCGAACCTGGCGCCGCGCGTGCTGGTCAACGAGGATGACGAGGCCGAATTCGGTAACCCGAACCTGAAGCCCTATCGCGCCTGGAACGTCGATGCCTCGGCCGAATGGTATTTCGGCAACGGCTCGGCGCTGACCGCCGGGGTGTTCTGGAAGTCGATCGACGACTTCATCGTCACCGTGCGCGACGACAATGCCGGCACGATCTACGGCGTGCCCTATGTCCAGGCCGATACCTTCGTGAACGGCGAGACGGCCAAGGTGAAGGGCGTGGAGCTGTCCTACGCCCAGCGCTTCACCTTCCTGCCGGCGCCGTTCGACGGCCTGCTGCTCAACGCCAACTACACCTTCACCGATGCCAAGGGCACGGTGTTCGACGGCGACAACCTGACCGACCCGCGCCGCATCTCGCTGCCGTCGGCGGCCCGGAACACGTTCAACGTCGTGCTGGGCTACGAGAAGGGCCGCGTGTCGTTCCGCGCCGCGGGCACCTATCGCGACAAGTATCTGGACGAGCTGGGCGGGGCGCCGGACGAGGACCGCTATGTCGACCAGCACTTCCAGCTCGACCTGTCGGCCAAGTTCAAGATGACCAAGGGCGTCCGCCTGTTCGCCGACTGGGTGAACGTCACCGACGCGCCTTACTTCGCCTATCAGAACTATGAGGGCGCCAAGCGTCTGCTCCAGTACGAGAAGTACAGCTGGACCGCGAAGTTCGGCGTCAGCGCCAACTTCTGAGGAACGAGTAACCGGGCCCGCCGCCTTTCCCTTGCCAGTCGGCAAGGGTAGAGGTGGCGGGGCTGGGGCGACGAATATAGCAACGAATCTAGCCATAATCGCCTGTTTCAGGGCTAATGTGCACCAATATGTTGCTATCGTGGCAACGCTCTATAGGGTCTGCGGATAAGCAATCTATCCGGAGAGGCCTGGTGCGCATTGGGGATACCACTAGTCGGCGGGCGATGCTCAAGGGCGCCGCGCTGGCAACCGGATCGGCCGTGATCGCCGCCCGGGCGCAGACGGCGCCGGGGGGCGGCTTTCTGACCTTCGCCCAGGACACGCGCGAGCCGGATCTCGTCCTGCCGCTCTGGCCCGAGGGCAGGATGCCGGGCGGGCCGGTTCCGGCCATCACCGAGCGGATCGACGACCAGACCGACAATGCCGGCCTGCGCTACCGCGTCGCCGAGCACGTCACCCGGCCGACGCTCGCCTATTTCGCGGCGACCAATCCGACCGGCGCTTCGGTACTGATCCTGCCCGGCGGCGGCTATTCGCGCGTCGGCATCGACCGCGAAGGCTATGAGGCGGCACGCTGGTTCAACGCGCAGGGCGTCGCGGCGTTCGTGCTGCGCTACCGGTTGCCGGCGGACCGCTGGGGTGGCGGCGCGCTGGTCGCGCTGCAGGACGCGCAGCGGGCGATGCGGCTGATCCGCGCAGGCGGCAAGTGGAGCGTCGATCCGAAGCGCGTGACGGTCTGGGGTGGATCGGCGGGCGGGCACCTGGCGATGAGCCTGTGCGTGAAGGTCTATGACCGCACCTATCCGGCGATCGACGCCGCCGACCGGCTGCTCACCCGACCCGACGGCGCGATGCTGCTCTATCCGGTCGTGTCGATGGGGGCAGGGGCGCATACCGGCTCGAAGCTGGCGCTGCTCGGGCCCGACGCTGCGGCCGCCGATGCTGCGGCGTGGTCGTTCGACCAGCGACTGCCCGGGATCACCCCGCCGATCTTCCTGGCCCATGCGGTGCACGACCGGGTGGTGCCGGTCGATCATGCGCTCGCCCTGTTCGGCGCGGTGCGCGGATCGGGCGGGGCAATCGACATGCATTTGTTCGAGGACGGCGCGCACGGCCTGGGCCTGCGCGGCGATCCCGCCTGGCCGATGTCCGACTGGCCGAACCTCGCTCGGCGCTGGCAGCAGCGGAACGGGCTGGCCTGAGGCCAAGCTATATTTAGTCGTCATCCCCGCGAAGGCGGGGATGACGGAATTGGTTGGAGGCGCGTTCGGGCCTCGCGACCTTAACCCGGCCGCAGCTCCGACCTTGGGTGGCTGCGCAGCGCCACGAAGGCGATCAGCATCGCCAGCGGGTGGAGGCAGCCCATCAGCAGGAAGATCTGGCCGTAATCGCCCGACTGGGCGAGGCGGCCGACGAGCTGGGTCGAGAAGATCCCGCCCAGGCCGCTGCCCGCCGCGACGATGCCGAACACGGTGGCGACCACACGGGTCGGGTAGAGGTCCACCACCAAGGTGCTGATGTTGATCTGGAAGACCAGGTGCGCGAACGCCACCAGCGCCGCCAGCGCGAAGGTCACTTCGATCCCCGGATTGGTCGCGATCAGCATGCCCGCCGGTGCCAGCACCGCCGCCACCGCCAGGCCGGTCAGCCGGCTGTTGGGCGGCGTCATCCCGCGCTTGATCAGCTGGCCCGAGAAGATGCCCCCGCCGATGCTGCCGATATCGGCGGCGAGATAGACGATCCACGCCGTCGCCGCGATCGTCATCAGGCTCAGCTCGCGCTGGTCTGCGAGATATTTGGGGAACCAGAACAGGTAGAAATACCAGACCGGGTCCGCGAGCATCCGGGAAAGGGCGAAGCCCCACAGGGGCCGCTCGCGCAGGATCGCGCGCCACGGCGTCGGCTCGGCCGGACCCGCTGCCTTCTCCTTGCTGCGCGGATAGATGGTGAGCCAGGCGACCAGCCAGACAAAGCCCATCGCGCCGGTCGCGACGAACGCCTCGCGCCAGCCATAGGTCAGCGCCAGCCAGCCGATCAGCGGCGGCGCGATCGTCGCGCCGACCATCGCGCCGGCGGTATAGGTGCCGAAGGCGAAGCCGCGTTCGCGCGGCGGGAAATGCTCGGAGACCGCCTTGGGGCCGGCGGTATAGTTGCTCGCCTCGCCCAGGCCCAGCATCGCGCGGGCGCCGCCCAATGCCCCGGCGCTGCGCACGAAGCCCGTCGCCATGTTGGCGAGCGACCACCAGCCGACGAACAGCGCGAGTGCAGTCCGCGTGCCGAGCCTGTCGGTCAGCCAGCCGGCAACGAGATAGGCGATCGTATAGGCGATCAGGAACAGCTGGACGACATGGGCATAGCCGATATCGTCCATCTTGAGGTCGCGCTGCACCATCGGCGCGAGGATCGAGAGCGTCTGCCGGTCGACATAGTTGAGCACGGTCGAGGCGAAGAGCAGCGCGAGGATCGCCCAGCGCAAAGGGTTCGGCGATCGGGTCTCGCCGATGGGCACCGCCGGATCGGACATTCAGCCTCCTATTTCGGGTGCAGCTTCGCGTAGCGCCGCGACGAGTGGCTCGGTTGCGGCTTCGGGAATCCAGCCGGAAAGCGCGATGCCGGCATGGGCAGGATCGCCGGTCGAGACGGCGACGACATGATGGTCGCGCTCGTCGGCGACATGGACGCGGGCGTAGCCGAGTTGCCGGATCTCGGCGAGCTTGGCGAGAAGCTGCTCGATCCCTTCCGGGAACATCGGGATGTCCTTGTCGCGGTAGATGTCGCGCACTTCATCGTCGTCGAGTTCGGAGAGCAGGACCATGCCGATGCCGCTGGTCGTCGCGGGCAGCAGGCCGATACGGCCGAGCCCCCGTGAGGCCTCGATCCCCGGCGGGGCGTGGAACAGGTAGCTGACGCTGTCCCCCCACAGCACGCCCAGTGCCACGGTATGGCCGAAGCGGCGCAACCCCTCGAGGATCGGCAGCGCGCGATTGATCAGGCCCGATGCGAACAGGCTCTGCGCGGCGAGCACGTGCATGCCCGCACCGGCGGTGTATTTCCGGTTGGCGGTCTGGCGGGCGATACCGAGATAGGCGAGCGTCTTGAGCAGCCGGTTGATCTTGGTCGGATCGGCATCGAGCCGCCGGGCCAGCTCGCGGCAGCCGACCGGCTCGGGCGAGGTGGCGAGCGCCTGGAGCGTGGCGATGCCGTCGATCAGGCTCTGGTTCGGCTGGGCATTGGGTTTAGCGCGCATGGTCGCATCCTATGCACCCGCGCGCGTGCGCCGCATAGCTCACGCCACCAGCTCCGCATGATCCCAGAAGCGCGCATTGGGCGCGACGCCAAGGCCCGGCGCGGAGGGCAGGGCATAGCCGCCCTCGCCATGCCCCATGTCGGTATCGAGCAGCGCCAGGTTCCGCTCGAACACCGAATGCTGCCATTCGTGCTTCCACAGCCCGGGGATCGTCGCCGAGGCCTGGAGGCTGGCGGCGAGGAAGATGCCGGTGCCCACCGTCGCGTGCGGCGCCACCGCGACGCGCTTGGCAGCGGCGAGGCGGGCGATGCGGACGAACTGGGTGATGCCGGTATGGCCCATCTCGGGCTGGACAAAAGCGAGCGGCCCGGCGGCGAGGCGGTTGGTCGCCTCATATTCGGTGTACCATTCCTCGCCCGCCGCGACCGGCACCGGGCTGGTCGCTGCGAGGTGCGCGAGCCCGGCAATATCCTCGGGCTTCACCGGCGCCTCGACGAAACCAGGCCGGTACGGCGCGAGCCTGGCGATCAGCTCGGCAGCCTCGGCCGGCGAGAACTTCCAGTGCAGGTCGATCAATATCTCGGCGCCATCGCCCAGCGCCTCGCGGAGCGCCGCCATCTCGTCGACGATCCCCTCATGGCTGACCACCGCGGCGAACTTGAACGCGTCGATGCCCCGCCCCTGCCATTCCCTCGCCAGCGCCACCCGATCCTCCAGCGTCGCCGCCGGGAGCCCGGAGAGATAGCTCGGGATCGTCGCGTGCACCGTCTCGCCGATCAGGTCGCGGACCGGCTTGCCCGCCGCCTTGCCCTTGAGGTCCCACAAGGCGATGTCGATCGCCGCGATCGCGTCGACATGGAAGCCGCCCCAGGCGCCGCGCACCCGCATCAGCCCGTAGAGCAGGTCCCAGGTCGCGCCGATGTCGGTGACCTCCGCGCCGACCAGCACCGGGGCGAGCAGGTCGTTGACGATCTCGCAGGTCGCCCTGGGCGCGCAGATCCCATAGGTCTCGCCCCAGCCGACCGAGCCATCCTCAGCGGTGACGCGCACCACGATCGAGCGATCGACCGTCGGGTAGATGGTCCCGTTGCCCTTGCGCACGATATAGCCGCGTGCATTGACATGCTCGCCCTCCGCAAGCGGCCCCAGATAGGGCGTGTCGCGCGGGACGGTGACGATGAACGTGTCGATCGCGGCGATGCGCATGATCAGGCCAGGGCTCCCTGCGGTGCTTCCATCGGCAGCAGGTCTGCCAGCCGATCGAGCAGCGCGTCCAGCTCCGCGCGGTCGTAGCGGTCGAGCTCCGGCCCCGGCGCCCGCACATAAATGCTCTCGATCAGCCCGCGGCGCTGGAGCACTGCCTTGGTCAGCCGCCAGCGGAAGATCGCCTGCATGTTGAGCAACGGGAGCGTGCGTTCGAACAGGTCGCGCGCCTTGTCCTCCTCGCCCGCCGCATAGTCGGCGAGCATGCGGACGTGCAGTTCGGTGATCTCGCACGCCGGCATCGTGCCGCGTGCGCCGCGGGCCAGCTCGTCGATCACATAGCGCGCGCCGGCGCCGCCGAACACGGCTTCGAGCGAATCGCCGGCCAGCTCGGTCAGGCGGGTGATGCGCTGGCCCGAGGGCGGGGCCTCTTCCTTGACGTATTTGATGCCCGGCACCTGGTGCGCCAGTTCGGCGACCTGCTCGAGCGGCATGCCGATGCCCATCGGGGCAGGCGCGTTCTGCAGCATGATCGCGATGCCCGATCCTTCATGCGCGGCGCGGAAGAAATCCGCCATCGCGCCGAGATCGCCGGCAAAGGTCTTGGGGGTGAGGATCATCGCCGCCGAAGCGCCAGCCTTCGCCCCCGCCTCGGCATAGGCGATGGCTTCCCTGGTATCGCCGGTGCTGCCGCCGACCACGAAGGGCACGCGGCCGTCCAGCCATTCGCCGATCCGCGCGGTGAGGTGGAGCCGCTCCTCGACGCTCAGCATGTCATATTCGCTGGCGAGGCCGGGGAAGACCACGCCCTGCGCGCCAGCGGCGACGATGTAATCGAGCACGCGGCGCATGCCCGCTTCGTCCACTGCGCCCGACTCGGTGAAGATCGTCGGCAGAATCGGCAGCACGGCTTGCAGCTGGGTCACGTCCCCTCCGGAATATTTTGTTGCTATATTTGTCATATGCGCGCGGTTCTCATCCCTTGTCAATCGCAGTGTTGTGCCATTGTCACGGCTGACCCCTCTGGAAACGAGGGTGTTGCGCGATCCCTATTGTTGCTTTAGTAGATACGTCAAGCGGAAGCCAAGGGCATAAAGTCCGGGCCCGCCAACCGTCGGGTTGATAAGGGGAGAGGATATGAAGAATCGCATCGTCCAGCGCCTGCTGGTGACCACCGTCCTGGCGTCGGCCGCCGCATGCGCGACGCCGGCCGCGGCGCAGACCGACCCGGCGCCCGCTGCCCAGGCCGCCGATCCCGCGCAGGAACCGCAGGACGACGGCGCCATCATCGTCACCGGCATCCGTCAGAGCCTCGGCGCCGCGCGCGACATCAAGCGCAACGCCGTCCAGTTCGTCGATGCGATCGTCTCGGACGACATCGGCAAGCTGCCCGATCGCAACGTCGCCGAATCGCTCTCGCGCGTCTCGGGCATCCAGGTCGATCGCGGCATTGCCGAGGGCACCAACGTCTCGGTGCGCGGCCTTCGCCAGAACGTCTATCTGTTCAACGGCCGCGAGATCGTCGACGCGACGGGGCGCGGTGGCATCGGCCTCGATCAGCTCGGCAGCTCGACCTATGGCATCCTGTCGCTGGTGCCGTCGGAGCTGATCTCGCGGCTCGAGGTGACCAAGCTTGCCGGTGCCGACGACATCGCCGGCGCGCTGGGCGGCATCGTCGACATCAACACCCGCAAGCCGCTCGACGGCCCCAGCAGCATCGCCGCGCGCGCTGGCGCCAGCTATGACAGCCTGACCAAGAAGCCGAGCTACGAGATGTTCGGCCTGGTCTCGCAGAAGTTCGCCGGCGACACGCTGGGCGTGCTGGTCTCGGCCTCCTATGGCCGTCGCAAGCTGTCGCAGCAGGGCCTGGACACCTTCTCGGGCTACACCCAGTTCACGTCCGGCGGCGTCACGCGTTTCGGTCATTCGGACGCGCGGCCCGAGGAAATCACCGAGACGCGCACCAAGTTCGGCCTGGACGGCGTGATCCAGTGGAAGCCGGCGCCGGGCGTCGAGATCACCCTGGACAGCTTCTATTCGAAGCTGATCTCGGACCGCGAGCGCTACTGGATCTCGTTCAACCCGCAGACCGGGCTGACCAACGCCACCTATTCGCCGAACAACGTCCTGATCTCGGGCACCTCGACCGCGCCGGTGCTCACCAACAGCGAGTTCGCCTATACCAAGGCAGATACCTGGTCCTCGGCACTGAACGGCAAGTTCGACGTGTCGGACCGGATCGAGGCGAGCGCCGAGCTCTCGTACAACCGCTCCACCTCGAGCTACGACCAGAATTATCTCCGGCTCCAGCCGCTGACCACGATCACGCCCAGCACCAGCTTCGATTTCTCCAAGGGCGATCTCGGCGCCTATTCGATCAGCGGGATCAACCTGAGCGATCCGTCGCAGCTGCGCTTCACGATCCTGTTCGACAATCTCTATCGCGCGAAGACCGAGGCGACCGCCGCGCGCACCGACTGGAGCATGAAGCTGGGCGAGGGCTTCCTCGACAAGCTCAACATCGGCCTGCGCGCGCAGAAGCTCGATACCCGGGTCAATCCGTCGCTGGCCGATATTCGCCCGACCGGCGGGATCGTCGCGACTTCGCTCGCGCAATATCTGACGCTGCACTCGAACCCCGACTTCGCCCAGGGCGATTTCGCCGGCCTGCCGCGCAGCTTCCTGGCAGCGAACGGCAGCATCGCCGGCGGCTGCGGCGTGTGGACCAATGTCCCCGCGATCTCGCAGGCGGCGGCCTGCCTCAACCCGACCCAGACGGCCACCGCGCTCGCCGGCACCTATCGGATCAAGGAGAATTTCACCGAGGGCTATGCCAAGCTCGACTTCAAGGTGGAGGGCGCGCTCGATCTCGCTGGCAATATCGGCGTGCGCTACCTGCACCGCGACATGACCTCGATCGGCAACCTGATCGGTGCCACCGGCGGTGTCACGCCGACCACCTTCGAGCGCACCGACGACGAGTGGCTCCCTTCGGCCACGGTAAAGATGAACGTCGCGGAAGGGCTGATCCTGCGCCTCGGCGCGGCCAAGGTCGTCGCCTTCCCGAACACCGCCGATCTCAACAACGGCGTCACGCTCAACAACACCGCGGTGTTCGTGAACGGGGTGCAGACGACGCCGGGCACCGGCAGCGGCGGCGCGCCGAACCTCAATCCGTTCAAGGCGAACCAGTTCGACGCCTCGCTCGAATATTATTTCGGCCGCCAGGCGCTGTTCTCGGTCGGGCTTTTCTACAAGGACGTCTCGACCTTCATCGTCGCCAAGCAGAGCGCCGAGACGTTCAACAACGTCAACTATCTGATCAACCGCAAGATCAATGGCGACGGCGCCAAGGTGAAGGGCATCGAGGCGCTGCTCCAGCTGCCCTTCTATTTCCTGCCCGGCGCGCTGGACGGGTTCGGCATCGTCGCGACCTATTCGTACATCGACTCCACCACGCCGATCCGCGACGCGGTGGGCCGCGTGCTCGCCTTCCCGGGCCTGTCGAAGAACAACGCCAATCTGGTCGGCTATTACGAGAAGGGCCCGATTTCCTTCCGCGTCGCGTACAACTGGCGCGACGACTATCTGGTCGGCCTGTCGGGCGCGAACACGGGCATCTACAACGATGCCTATACCGATCTGTCGACCACCTTCCGGTACGACATCTCGAAGAACTTCTCGCTGAACCTCGAGGCGAACAACCTCCTCAACCAGCACCAGCGGACCTATGACGGCTCCCCTGAGGCGCTCCGGACGAACCTGTTCTTCGGGCGCATGTACAAGGCCAGCCTCAGCGTCAAATTCTGACGCTGGACTGCCGGAGGGAGATCGGGCGTGAGCGATATGGAGCTGGGCGGACGCACGGCACTGGTGACCGGTGCCGCGAGCGGGATCGGTGCGGCGATTGCCGGGCGCTTCCGCGCTGCCGGGGCGCGGGTCGTCGGGCTCGATCTTCGGCCTGCCGCTAATGTGGACGAGGCGCTGGTCGCCGATCTCCGCTCGGATGCGGGCGTGGCCGAGGCGATGGCGGGGCTGGGCGCAGTCGACATCCTCGTCCACGCCGCCGCCATCTCGGTCCATGGCGGGGTGATCGACACCGATCCCGCCGCCTGGGCCGATATCCATGACGTCAACGTGATCGGCGCGGTGCGGCTGATGCGCCATGCGGTGCCGGCGATGCGGAAGCGGGGCGGGGGATCGATCCTGCTGCTCTCCTCGATCAACGCCGGTTTCGCGACGCCGACGCTTGCCGCCTATGCGGCGTCCAAGGCGGCGATCGAGAGCCTGACGCGCACCGCCGCGCTGGAGTTCGCGGCCGATGGCATCCGCGTCAACGCGATCGCGCCGGCCTCGGTGGATACGCCGCTGCTGCGGGACTCCTTCGATCGCGCCGAAGACCCGGCGGCCGCGCGTGCCGCCAATGTCCTGCGCCATCCGCTCGGACGCCTCGGCATGCCCGGGGATGTCGCCGAGCTGGCGCTGTTCCTCGCCTCGGACCGGTCGAGCTGGATCACCGGGGCCATCCATCCAATTGACGGGGGTGCAAGTGTCACACGTCGCTGATGCCGAGATCGTCGGCATCAACTGGGGAAGCTCGAACTTCCGCGCCTGGCGCATCGCCGGCGACGGGAGCGCGCTCGACGAGATCGTCGCGGCCAAGGGCGTCGCCGGGCTGAGCCGCGAAGCCATGGCCGAGGCGATGGCGGCGCTCGCCGCGCGCTGGCCCGATCACGGCCCGATCTACGCCTCGGGCATGATCGGATCGAACATCGGCTGGGCCGAGGCGCCCTATGCGATCGCGCCTGCCGGCATGGCCGACCTCGCCCGGGCGGCGATCCCGGTGGAGATCGGCGACAGCCCGGTGCGGATCGTGCCCGGCATCGCCTGCCGCCGCGGCTTCGACGACGCGCCGGACATCCTGCGCGGCGAGGAGACCGAGTTGCTCGGGCTGATGGAGCTGGCGCCGGGCGATGGTGTCGCTGCACTGCCGGGCACCCACACCAAATGGGTCCGCCGCGAAGGCGGACGGATCGGCGAATTCCTCACCGCCATGTCGGGCGAGATCTTCGACCGGCTGACCGGCCAGGGGCTGCTCGCCTCGATCGTCGAGGGCGAGGCGGCGGACGGGCCGGCGTTCCGCGAAGGCGTGGCGCGGGGCAGGGCAGGCGGGCTGGGCTTGTCGAGCCTGTTGTTCGGCGCCCGCGCGCGCGTGATCCGCGACGAGCTCGCCCGCGCCGATGCGGCATCGTATATCCGCGGGCTGCTGATCGGCTCGGAGATCGCGGACGCGCTCGCCGCCTTCCCGGAAATGGGCGAGGCCGTGGTGCCGCTGATCGGCAACGGGCCGCTGTCGCGCCTCTATGCCGCCGCGCTCGGCTCGGTGGGGATCGAGACCGAGCTGGTCGAATCCCGCCGGGCCTGCCTGCTCGGCTTCCGGGCGATCCACCGGGCGAGCCTCGGATGAGCGAGGGCGCGGCCGCCCGGCTCGATGCCGCCCTGGCCGAACAGCCGATCGTCGCGATCCTGCGCGGGCTGCGCACCGAGGAGGCGGTGCCGGTGGTCGGTGCGCTCTACGATGCCGGCATCCGCGTCGCGGAGGTGCCGCTCAACTCGCCCGATCCGTTCGATACGATCGCCTTGCTCTGCCGGGCGTTCGGTGATCGGATGCTGGTTGGGGCCGGGACGGTCACCGTAGTCGAGCAGGTCCGTCGCCTTGCCGAATGCGGCGCGACGCTCTGCGTATCGCCCAACACTGACGCCCAGGTGATCGCCGAGGCGATCCGGCTGGGCATGGTCCCGCTGCCGGGCTGCGCCACCCCGAGCGAGGCCTTCGCTGCACTTGCTGCGGGCGCCCGGCACCTCAAATTCTTCCCCGCCGCCGGCCATGAAGGCGACATCGCCGCGCTCCGCACGGTGCTTCCCGGGAGCGTCGCAGTGCTGGCGGTCGGCGGCGTTGGCCCGGCGAACATCCCTGCGCTGCGCGTGGCAGGCTGTACCGGCTTCGGCATTGGCTCTGACCTCTACAAGCCCGGTCGTTCGGCCGAGGAAGTCGGTGCTCGTGCGAACGCGCTGATCCACGCAATCCGGCACGCTCCGCGCGTGCGCCTGCTCGCCAATCCGCACGCGATCATCGGCGAGTCCCCGGTGGTGCAGGGCGGCACGGTCACCTGGACCGATCCGGTCCGCCGTCTGGTCTATCGTTTCGCCGAGGGGCAGGGGACCGAGCAACCGACGGACCAGCCGGTCTTCGGTCTCGCTCCGCTGCCCGATGGGCGCATCGCCGGCACGCTCGAAAATGCCTTCTGCATTCTCGGCGGCATCACCGGCCCCGCCGCGGATATCGGTCCGGGATGCCGTTTCAACGACCTGGCCGTCGATCCCCAGGGCGGCCTGTGGGGCGGGGTGATGCACAAGGCGATCCTCGCGGGTCGCGGCGCGATCTTCCACGCCGCCAGTCCCGAGGCCGAACCCCGCCGCGTGGGGGAGGGGTTGGGCGTGCCCAACGGCATGGCCTTCTCCGAGGATGGGCGCACCCTGTTCGTCATCGACACGCTCTCGCGCACGCTGATCGCCTATCCGGCCGATATCGGCGAAGGCAGGCTCGGCGAGCCGGCGATCGTCAGCGACTTCATGCACGTGCCGGGTAAGCCCGACGGCATGGCCCGCGCGCCCGACGGCCGCTTCTATGTCGCGATGTGGGGCGGCGGCTGCGTTGCCGAGCTGGCCCCCGACGGCGCCCTGCTGCGCGCCATCCCCGTGCCCGCGCCCAATCTGAGCAGCGCGGCGCTGGTCGGCGACAAACTCTACGTAACAAGCTCGCGCATGCGGCTTTCCCCCGCACAACTCGAAGCTTTCCCAGCCTCAGGCGGGCTTTTCGCGATTGACCTGACGGGCGGCTGATCCGCCCGAAGCACCCGGCTCGAGGAGACGCGTACCGAGTAACTAAGTCTATAAAAAAGGAGAGAATGCCATGCGCTTGCGCTTGATTGCCAGCACAGCGTTGCTGTGCCCGCTTGCCCTTTTTACGTCCGCCACCGCCCAGGCCCAGGTGGCCGTGGAGATGGTGCCGGCGGAGACCGATTCCTCCAATGCCGCCGCCTGGTGGCGGCCGATGGTGGTGAAGGGCGACACCACCTATGTCGCGTTCAACGCCCCCGGCGATACCGCCGGTACGCACAAGATCAAGATCGGCGTGAAGACCGGTGCCGGGGCCTGGACGATCGGCTATCTCAAGGACGAGAACGGCAATGTCTGGAGCCACGCGGACGATGTCGGACATGACCAGCCGACGATCGCGGTGGATGGCGATGGGTATATCCATGTCTGGACCGATCATCACGTCGACGACTGGCGCTATTTCCGTTCGAACGCACCCAATGATCCGACCGGCATGCTCCGGCGCATCGGCGACATGCCGGGCACGGTCGGCGCGACCTATCCGATCGCCGAGCACGCCCCCAATGGCGACATCTACCTGATCATCCGCAACCACTACAGCAATGCGGGGCAGGGTGAACTCTACCGCTGGAACAATGCCGCGAAGAGCTGGGCGCAGGTCGGCATCTTCGCCCGCGAGAACACCAATTACGTCTATCCCGACGACCTGAAGATCGACGATGCCGGCAATGTCCATATCGCCTTTGAATGGGCCTATGGCACCCCGCGCTCGCTGCGCCATTACGGCTCGTATCTGAAGTACGACGTGGCAGCCGGCGTGTTCCGCACCGCCAATGGCGTCGCGCTCACCGCGCCGGCGACGCGAACGACGCCGAACCTGCTGTTCCAGGGTCTCGGCACGGGCGAGGTGTGGAACAATTCGAACGACGGTGTGGGTATCCAGGCAGCGGGGCTTACGGTCGACCAATATGCCCGGCCGAGCATCGCCTATCGCTATCGCACCGCCGGCGGCGCCAACGCCTATAATTTCGACGTCTACCGGGTGCGCTGGAACGGTGCCTGGGTCGATCGGGTGAAGATCTACACCGCGAACAACAATGTCCCCGCCGCGGTGGAGACCACGCACAACGGAACCCGCGCGCGGGTCTATTTCACCGTCACGGGCAGCGGCCTGATGGCGGCGGAGAGCCCCACCTGGGCGGTGCGCCAGATCGCCCCCGCGCAGAGCGGCGTGACCCGCATCTCCGGCATCCTCAAGTCGACGACGGAGGACGTGATCTACGCCGCGGCGCCGACCGAGATCGATGCCAATCGCGGACGGCTCTATGTGGTGAGCATCGGCAACACCTTGCCCTGAATGGGGAGGGGCGCTCGGGCGAAGCCGGCCGGAGCGCCCCGATTTCCGGAGATCGCGCATGACACGCAAGAGCCTGTTGTTGCTCGTGCCGCTGCTCGGCGCCGCGGCGCTGCTGGCCTTCCTGCTCTGCACTGCCGATACGCCGCCCGCGAGTGGCGAGATCGTGGTTGCCTCCGCACCTGAAGCGGCCGCGCCAGCGCCGGTGCCGATGCTCGCACCGCCCGAACTGATCCGGGTCGTGCTGGACGGCCCGCGCTCCACCGGCCGGTTCCGCCTGGCCGATGGCAGCGAACGCACGATCGGCCTGCACGAGACCCTGCAACAGGGGTGGACGCTGACCGCATTGGACTCCGGCGCAGCCACCTTGGCCACGCCCGACGGCCTCCGGCGCGTCCCACTCGCCGCGGCACCGGTGGTTCCGGCGAAGGAGCCGGCGAAAACGGTCCTGGTTCCGGACGCCCCCGCCCAGGCGGGCGACGGCCAGCAAGTCACCCGCTGCACCGATCCGGAGTGCTAGCGCCCTTTTGAGCGGCTGAACGTCGACGCTCCCATTTGCCGGGATTGCGCAGCAATCGTGCCGGCTTTTCGATTTTCTCGAACAATCCGAACAATCTTATCCGGCTGTGTCGAAGTTATCGCGCGGCCTACACCGATGTGCATCCGGAACGAACCGGACCGAAACACCAAAGAGGGAAATCGAAATGACCGCCATCGCCACCCCGACCCCCGGCAAGACCCTGCTCAGCCCGACCGATCACGCGCTCGTCCTGATCGACTTCCAGTCGCAGATGGCGTTCGCCACCAAGTCGATCGCCCCCGAGCTGCTGCGCAACAACGCCGCGCTGGTCGCCAATGCCGCCGCCGGCTTCGAAGTCCCCACGATCCTCACCACGGTCGCCGAGAAGAGCTTCTCCGGCCCGATGTTCAGCGAAGTCACCGATCCGTTCCCGGGCCAGAAGCTGCTCGACCGCACCTCGATGAACACCTGGGAAGACGCCGCGGTGATCGACGAGGTCAACCGCATCGGCAAGCAGCGCCTGGTGTTCGCCGGCCTCTGGACCTCGGTCTGCATCGTCGGCCCGGTTCTCTCCGCCATCGACCAGGGCTTCGAGGCCTATGTCATCACCGACGCGAGCGGCGACATCTCGGAGGAAGCGCATGAGCGCGCCGTCGCCCGCATGATCCAGGCCGGCGCCCGCCCGATCACCTCGCTCCAGTATCTGCTCGAGCTGCAGCGCGACTGGGCGCGGACCGAGACCTACGACATGACCACCGGCATCGCCCGCAAGCTGGGCGGCGCCTATGGCATCGGCATCACCTACGCCAAGACCATGTTCGGCGCCTCCGAAGGCGGCCACTGATCCCCCGCGCGGCCGGGTTCGCCCCCCGGGCCCGGCCGCACCCCAGCCTTGCCCAATCCCCCGAAATTCCAAGGAAATTCCCATGAGCACCATCACCACCCAGGACGGCGTCGAGATCTTCTTCAAGGATTGGGGTCCCAAGGACGCCCAGCCGATCATGTTCCACCATGGCTGGCCGCTGTCGTCGGACGACTGGGACGCCCAGATGCTGTTCTTCCTGTCAAAGGGCTACCGGGTCGTCGCGCATGACCGCCGCGGCCATGGCCGCTCCGCCCAGGTCGATTTCGGCCATGACATGGCCCATTACGCCGCCGATGCCGCCGCGGTCGCCGAGCATCTCGACCTGCGCAACGCTATCCATATCGGCCACTCGACCGGTGGCGGCGAAGTCGCGGCCTATGTCGCCCGGCACGGCCAGCCCCAGGGCCGCGTCGCCAAGGCAGTCCTCGTTAGCGCGGTCCCGCCGATCATGCTGAAGACCGAAGCCTATCCGAACGGCCTGCCGATCGAAGTGTTCGACGGCCTGCGCAGCGCGCTGGCGGCGAACCGCGCCCAGTTCTTCCGCGATCTGCCCGCCGGCCCGTTCTACGGCTTCAACCGCCCCGGCGTGGAGACGATCGACGGCGTGGTCGACAATTGGTGGCGCCAGGGCATGATGGGCAGCGCGCTCGCCCATTATCAGGGCATCAAGGCCTTCTCCGAGACCGACCAGACCGACGACCTCAAGGCGATCACCGTGCCGACGCTCGTGCTGCACGGTGAGGACGACCAGATCGTGCCGTACAAGAATGCCGGCGTGCTCCAGGCCGAGATCCTGCCGAACGCGACGCTGAAGACCTATCCGGGCTTCTCGCACGGCATGCTGACGGTCAACGCGGACGTGCTGAACGCCGACCTGCTCGCCTTCATCCAGGCCTGATCGACGCAAGACGGAGGACGAACCCCATGAAAGCCTATCTTCTCTCGCTGGGTGCCGGTCTGCTGGTCGGCATCGTGTACAGCCTGCTCGGGGTTCGTTCTCCCGCCCCGCCGGTGATTGCCCTGATCGGGCTGGCGGGGATCCTCGCCGGCGAGCAGGTCGTCCCGCTCGCCAAGAAAATCACGGCGATGGCCGCTGTCCTCCGCACGGAAATCCGGCCATGAGCCCGATCTCCCGCCGCCAGGCGCTCGCCGGCGCCGCCGCTTCCACCGCCCTGTTCACCATGCCTGAGAGTTTCGCCATGACCGCCGCCCAAGACCTGATCCTCGTCAACGCCAAGGTGACCACGCTCGATCGCGAGAACCCGGTCGCCGACGCCGTGGCGATCCGCGACGGCAAGTTCCTCGCGGTCGGCACCGAGGGCGAGGTCCGCGCCGCCGCCGCGCCGAACGCGAAGGTGATCGACGCCAAGGGGCGCCGCCTGATCCCAGGCCTGATCGACAGCCACATCCACGTGATCCGCGGCGGGCTGAACTACAATATGGAGCTGCGCTGGGAGGGCGTGCCGACGCTGGCCGACGCCATGGCGATGTTGAAGAAGCAGGCCGAGAACACCCCGCCGCCGCAATGGGTGCGCGTGGTCGGCGGCTTCACCGAGCACCAGTTCGCCGAGAAGCGCCTGCCCACGCTCGACGAGATCAACGCCGCCGCGCCCGACACCCCCGTCTTCATCCTCCACCTCTATGATCGCGCGCTGCTCAACGCCGCGGCGCTGCGGGCGGTGGGCTATGACCGCAACACCCCGAACCCGCCGGGCGGCGAGATCCTGCGCGATGCCCAGGGCAACCCTACTGGGCTCCTGTTGGCCCAGCCCAACGCGACGATCCTCTATGCGACGCTCGCCAAGGGGCCGAAGCTGCCCCCCGAATACCAGCTCAACTCGACCAAGCACTTCATGCGCGAACTCAACTCGCTTGGCGTCACCAGCGTGATCGACGCGGGCGGCGGCTCGCAGAACTACCCCGACGATTACGAGATCGTCGAGAAGCTCCACAAGGACGGCGATCTCACCCTGCGCATCGCCTACAACCTGTTCACCCAGAAGCCGAAGGAAGAGCTGAAGGACTTCGCCAGCTGGTCGACTCAGATCCGCCCGGGCGACGGCGACGACACCTATCGCCACAATGGCGCGGGCGAGATGCTGGTCTACTCGGCCGCCGACTTCGAGGATTTCCGCCAGCCCCGGCCGGACATGGCGCCGGAGATGGAGGGCGATCTCGAGCCGGTGATCCGCCTGCTCGCCGAGCGCCGCTGGCCGTGGCGGATGCACGCCACCTATGACCAGACGATCAGCCGAGCCCTGGACGTGTTCGAGAAGGTCAATCGCGACATCCCGTTGAAGGGCCTCAACTGGTTCTTCGACCATGCCGAGACGATCAGCGAACGCAATATCGACCGGGTTGCGGCACTCGGCGGCGGCATCGCCGTGCAGCACCGCATGGCCTTCCAGGGCGAGTATTTCGTCGAGCGCTATGGCGCCAAGGCGGCCGAGGCGACGCCGCCGATCAAGCGGATGATGGATGCCGGCGTGCCGGTGGGGGCGGGGACCGATGCCACCCGCGTCGCCAGCTACAATCCCTGGGTGTCGCTGAGCTGGCTGGTCACTTCGAAGACGGTCGGCGGGCTGGCGCTCTATCCGGTCCGCAACCGGCTCGACCGCGAGACGGCGCTGCGCCTATGGACCGAGAAGAACACCTGGTTCTCGAACGAGATCGGCAAGAAGGGTCAGATCAAGGCCGGCCAGCTCGCCGACCTGGCGCTGCTCTCCGACGATTACTTCGCCGTGCCCGAGGACGAGATCGCCCATCTCCGCGCGGTGCTCACCGTACTCGGCGGCAAGGTGGTGTACGGGGAGGGGGACTTCGGCCCGCTCGCACCCAAGGCGCCCAAGGCGATGCCCGACTGGTCGCCGGTGGCGACGTTCGGCGGCTATTATCGCCGCGACGAGCACGCCAAGAAGTTCGCCGCCGCCTGCGCCTGTCACTCAGCCTGCAACGTCCATGGCCATGACCATGCCGCGGCGCTCGGTGCCAAGGTCCCTGCCGCCGACGTCCAGAGCTTCTGGGGCGCACTCGGCTGCGGCTGCTGGGCCGTCTGATCCCATGCGCCGGTCCTTCCGTGGAGGAGGGACCGGCGATCATTCGAAAATATGGAACGTAATCGTCGATCTTATTCGGATCGATGGAGGGAGTCCTGCGGCCTAAACATGTGTTCGCAACACAGCCCCTTCCAACCCGGAGCACCCGCCATGACCCGTTTCACCCTGATGATCGCCACCTCACTGGTCACAGTCTCCCCCGTCACCGGCTTCGCCCAGCAGGCCCCCAGGGCGGCCGCCACCGCCGACCACGCGATCGGCCCGGAATATGACTCCACCCATGTCTATGTCGCGCCAGAGGATTTCGACCGCTTCGTCACCAGCGTGACCGCCACCTTCGGCGGCACCGCGACCACGAAGGGCGTGTTCCAGGTCACCCCGACCACCAGCCAGACCAACTCGCAGCTCGTCCTCACGCCCGTAGGCATCCTGTCGGTGTTCGGCTTCGTCACCCCGGTGCCCTATCCGTTCGGCGCCGAGCGCACCGGCTATCTGGTCGACGACATCGACGCCGCGGTCACCTCCGCGGTGAAGCATGGCGCCAGCCGGCTGCTCACCACCTTCCCGGATCCGATCGGCCGCGACGTGGTCGTGCAATGGCCGGGCGGCGTGAACATGCAGCTCTACTGGCACACCACCAAGCCGCATTATGCCCCGCTCGCCACCGTGCCGGAGAACCGCATCTACCTGACCGCGGACTCGGCGAACGCTTTCCTCAAGAGCTGGAGCGGCTATGCGCACGCCAAGCTGGTGTCGGACGACAAGGCCGCGCCGGGCGTCGAGATCGGCCAGCCGGGCAAGACCTATCGCCGCGTCCGCCTTACCTCGGGCTATGGCAAGATGACGGTGATGGTGTCGGACGGGCAGCTGCCCTGGCCCTATGGCCGCGACATGACCGGTTATGAGGTGTCGAGCCTCACCGTCACGCTCGACAAGGCCAAATCGGCTGGTGTCGAGACCCTGGTGCCGGCGCACCGCGAAGGCGACCGCGATGCCGCGATCGTCCGTTTCCCCGGCGGTTACATCGCCGAGATCCACGCCGCTGCCGCGAAGAACTGAGCGATGAGCACGCCCCGCTTCATCGACGCCATTCTCGATTGGCACCCCACCTGGTTCCTCGCCCGGCTCGCGCTAAGCGGCGCCTATCTGCTGGGCGGGGTGGTCAAGCTGACCGACTGGCACGGCGCCGTCGCCGAGCAGGCCCATTTCGGCATGCAGCCGGCGGCGCTCTGGGCAGCGCTGACCATCGCGGTCGAGCTGACCGGCCCCGCGCTGATCCTGAGCGGCCGGCTGGTCTGGCTGGGGGCAGGGATGCTGGGCGTGTTCACCCTGTTCGCGGCAATCACGGCCAATGCCTTCTGGACGATGGCCCCGGGCAGCGCCGAGCGCTTTGGTGCGACCAACGCGTTCTTCGAGCATCTCGGCCTGATCGGCGGCTTCGTGCTGGTGGCGCTGGTCGCCGAGCGGGAGCGGCGGCGTGGGTAGGCTTGCTACAATCCTCCCCCGGAGGGGGAGGGGGACCAGCGAAGCTGGTGGAGGGGTAATCTCCACGGGCGGCAAAGCTTGTGGCGCGCTACCCCTCCACCACCAGCTTCGCTGGCGGTCCCCCTCCCCCTCCGGGGGAGGAATAGGGTGCGCTCTTGTGCTGTTGCTCCTCACCATCACCCCTGCCGCCGCCCAGAACCATGAACCCTGGCAGGCCCCGACCCTCAGCATCACCCGCTATGACGAGGACTGGTCCGACCTTCAGGACGCGGAAAAGCGTGCCCATCACTGGACCGGCCCGTTCAAGTACATCCCGCTCGGCGACGATGCATGGCTCTCCACCGGCATCGAGCTGCGCGCGCGGAACGAGAACTACCGCGACAATCTCTGGGGTGGGGCTGATGCGCCCGACGATGGCTATGTCTGGCTGCGCGCGCTGCCCTATGCCGATCTCCATGTCGGCCGGGCCCGTGCCTTCGTCCAGCCGATCGTCGCCTATGCGGCGAGCGTGGCGCCGGCGGCGGGACCGGTAGACCAGACGCGCGTCGACCTGCTGCAGGGTTTCGGCGAAGTCGATCTCGGCCCGGTGACCTTGCGCGCCGGGCGCCAGATGCTGTCGCTCGGCACCGAGCGGCTGGTCGGCACCCGCTATGGCCCCAATGTGCCGCTCGCATTCGACGGTGCCCGCGCCGATGTCACGCTCGGCAAGGCGCAGGTCAGCCTGCTCGCGGTGCGCCCGGTCCAGCCTGGCCCGCACAGCTTCGACGACCGCACTTCGGATACCAAATCGCTCTGGGGCGCCTATGCGGTGCTGCCGGGGATCGACCTCTATTATCTCGGCTATCGCAACGATCTGGCCCGGTTCGGAGGCGTGTCCGGCGGCGAGACCCGCCACAGCTTCGGGGTGCGGGCGCATGGCATGCGCGACGACTGGCACTGGAACGTCGAGGGCGTCGCGCAGCTCGGCCGCTTCGCCGACCAGCGGATCCGCGCCTGGACTCTGGGTACCGAAATCGGCCGCAGCTTTCCGGACGCGCCCTTCGCCCCCGACGCGACCTTGCGCTTCAACATCGTCAGCGGCGACGGCAGGCCTGGAGACGGGACACTGGGCACGTTCAACGCGCTGTTCCCCAAGGGCAAGTATTTCGGCGAGCTCTCGCCGGTCGGCCCGACCAACATCGTCAACCTCAACCCGCGGGTGAGCGCCAGCCTGGGCAAGACCGTCTCGGCCAGCCTCGCCGCCATGGCCTATTGGCGCTACAGCCGCCGCGACGGCGTGTACGACATCCCCGGCAACCTGATCAGCGCGCCCGGCGCCAGCAACGCCCGCTTCATCGGCAAGGAAGCCGAGGCGACGATCGCCTGGCAGGCCACGCCCGAGCTCGAGCTGTCCGCCTCGCTCTCCGCCTTCGTGCCGGGCCGGTTCATCCGCGATACCGGCCCGGCCAGGACGATCACGATGCTCGGGCTGGAGGCCAATTTCCGCTTCTGACGATCGTTCGACAATCTCGAACATTCCCGATCATTTAATTCGGATACCTTGAGATGGCGCTGCTTCCTAGGGTTTCCAGGCAATTCAAAGGGAGCCCCTCCATGTCCGCCACCAAATCCTCCTCGCCGCTGCCCTGGCTGCTGCTGCTGCTCTCCGTCACCACCGGCCTGGTCGATGCGATCAGCGTGCTCGGGCTGGGCAAGGTGTTCACCGCCAACATGACCGGCAACATCGTGTTCCTCGGCTTTGCGGCCGCGGGCACGCCGGGCTTCCGCGTCGCGCCGTTCCTTGCCGCGATCGCCGCCTTCCTGGTCGGTGCGCTGATCGCCGGGCGGATCGGCAAGCATCACGCAGGCCTGCCGCTCGGCCGCTGGCTGATCCTCGCGGCTCTGGTCGAGGCAGCATTGCTGTGGATCGCCGCGGGCGTCTCGATCGGCTTCGACATCCCCAGCCAGTCGCCCAGCGCCAGCGTGTTCGCGATCATCGCCCTTACCGGCGTGGCGATGGGCTTCCGCAACGCGACGATCCGCCAGCTCAAGGTGCCCGATCTCACCACCACCGTGCTCACGCTCACGCTCACCGGCCTGGCCGCGGACTCGCACTTCGCCGGCGGCAGCAATCCCAACTGGCCGCGCCGCATCGCCAGCGTGGCGGCGATCTTCCTCGGCGCGGCGCTCGGCGCCTGGCTGGTCAACCGCCACGGGCTCACCGTGCCGCTGATCCTCGCCGGTGCGCTCGTCCTGGCCGGCACTGCCGCCTGTGCGCTCCACCCCACGGCGCGCGAACCGCTGGGCGGCTGAGCCCCATCGCTTGTAAGGCAGGAGCAGCCGGTCCCCTGGGCCGGTTGCTCCTCGATTCTGCAGAAGAGCCTAAACGTCGGTCATCCCGGCCAGCTCGGCGTCATGCGCGCCCAGCGTGACGAACTGATCGAGCAGCCAGGACGCTGCCGGCCCCGGCGGAGTGTCGCGCCGCCAGATGCCCGAGAAGCGATAGGTGCCGCCGACATGATCGGGCATGGCCAACCGCACCAGGGTGCCCGCGACCAGGTCGGCCTCGATCATCGGCAGCGGCATGTTGCCCCAGCCGATCCCCTCGCGAAGCAGCGCGTGCTTGGCGCCCAGATCGGCGAGGCGCCAGGTCTTGGTGCTGGTGACCGAGAAGTCCTGCCCCTCGGTGAAGCGCGAACGGTCGGTCAGCACCAGCTGGGTGTAGTTGCGCCCGGCACCCGGCTGGATGATCTCCATTCGGCCGAGCGGATGATCCGGCGCCGCCACCGGCACCATCGGCACCGATCCCGCGATCATGCTCTCGATCCCCTCGACGCCGGCCGACAGCGGCCCGGAAATGCCGATCGACGCCTCCTGGTCGAGCACCAGCGCGGTGATCGCCCCCAGCGCCTCGACATGCAGGCGCAGCTGCACCGTCGGATATTCGCGGGCGAAGGCGCGCAGCACTTTCCCCAGCCGCTCTGCCGGCAGCATCACGTCCACCGCCAGGCTCACTTCCGCCTCGAGCCCGTCGAGCAGTCCCTTCACCTTGGCACGCAGCCCGTCCATCCCGTCCGAGATGTTCCGCGCCTCGGCGAGCAGCGCCCTGCCGGCGACGGTGAGCTGCGGCTTGCGCGTGCCCTCGCGGTCGAACAGCATCACGCCCAGCTGCGCCTCGAGATTGGCGATGCCGTAGCTGATCACCGAAACCGCCCGGTTGAGCTTGCGTCCAGCTCCCGCGAAGCTGCCCGTGTCGACGATCGTCAGGAAGATGCGCAGCTGATCGAAGGTCGGCGTGCCCGGGTTGTTCACTATTCTATTTCCTCGAACGTTTCGGCGGATTTTATCCCTCTGAACGAGAAAGTCCGCAAGCACTAGATCCACTCCCACAAGGGCGGTCGCTTCCGCCCTCACGGAGACACAAGATGATCGAACTTCGCCCTTTCGACAGCCTCGGCGGTGCCAATCACGGCTGGCTCGATGCCAAGCACCATTTCTCGTTCGCCGGCTATCATGATCCCGCCCGCATGCACTGGGGCAATCTGCGCGTCTGGAACGACGACACGATCGCACCGCAGACCGGCTTCCCGCCGCACCCGCACCGCGACATGGAGATCATCACCTATGTCCGCGAGGGCGCGATCACCCACCAGGACAATCTGGGCAACAAGGGCCGCACCGAGGCGGGCGACGTTCAGGTGATGAGCGCAGGCACCGGCATCCGCCACTCGGAGTACAACCTCGAGGACGTGACCACCCGGATCTTCCAGATCTGGATCGTGCCGACCCGCGACGGCGAGGCCCCCAGCTGGGGCGCCAAGCCCTTCCCCAAGGGCGATCGCTCGGGCCATTTCGTCACCCTGGCCTCGGGCTACGAGAACGACAATGACGCGCTGCCGATCCGCACCGATGCGCGGGTGGTGGGTGCCACGCTCAAGGCCGGCGAGACCGCCGAATATGCGCTGGGCGCGGACCGCAAGGCCTATCTCGTCCCTGCCAGCGGCGCGATCGAGATCGACGGCATCCGGGTCAATGCCCGGGACGGCGCGGCGATCAGCGACCTCGCGGTGCTGAAGGTCACTGCGCTCGAGGACGCCGAGATCGTCCTGGTCGACGCGGCCTGAACCCTGGAGTGCGCGGCGAGCGATCGCCGCGCACTTCGCTTATTCCCAGCCGCCGCCCAGGCTGAGGAACACTGCCAGCTGGTCGTCGAGCAGCTGCGCCCGTGCTGCCGCGCTGGTGACCTCGGCACTCGCATAGCTGCGCTGCGCGTCGAGCAGCGACAGGAAGTCGCCGCGACCGAAGCGGAACAGCTTGTGCGCCTGTGCCGCCGATTGCGCCGCGCTGCCGCTCGCCTTGGCCAGGGCATCGGCTTTCTGGGCATCGCGGCGATAGGTCTCGAGCGCGGTCTCGGTCTGGCGCAGCGCCTCGAGCACGGTGCCGTCGAACCCGGCGAGGTCGGCCTGGACCTGGGCATCGGCCTGGGCGATCCGCGCCTTCACCACGGGCCGGTTCGGGAAGGACCAACTGAGCAGAGGCCCCAGGCTGAACCCGAACGACGTGCCTCCGCCAATGTCCTTGAGCGGCCCGGACAGGCCCAGCGACCCGCCGATGCTCACCTGCGGATAGAGCGCGGCGGTGGCGACACCCAGCCGCGCGGTGTCGCCGGCGATCTTGCGCTCGGCCTGGCGGATGTCGGGCCGGCGGCGGATCAGCGCGGCGCCGTCGCCGGTCGGCAGCGGATTGCGCAGGCTCGGCAGCACGGCGCAGTCGGCGACTTCGCGCGGATAATCCGCTGGCGGCTTTCCGAGCAGGGTCGCGAGCAGATAGAGCGCGGACTGGCGCTGGCCCTCGAAGGCGGGCAGGGCCGCCTCACTGGTCTGGACCGCCACTTGCGCGCGGCTGACGTCGAACGCGGTGCCGCGCCCGCCACGGAACAGCCGCTGCGTCGCGGTCAGCGTGTCGCGCTGGAGCGCCACCACCTTGCGATTGACCCCGAGCAGGTAATTGGCGGCGCAGACCCGGCCATAGGCGCGGGCGGTCGCGGCGGCGACGCTGACGCGGACATAGTCGCGCGCGGCTTCCACTGCGTCGACATCGGCCTGTCCGGCCTCGATCGCGCGGCGAAGGCGTCCGTTGAGGTCGATCGGATAGGAGGCGCTGATCCCGAAATTATAGGCGACAGTGCCGGGCAGGTCGGTGCCGGTCCCAGAGGGGCGGGCGAGCGTGGTGCCTCCCGAGATGCCGGTCGTCACGTCACGCCCGGCATCGGCCTCGCGCAGCACCGCCTCGGCGCGCACCAGATTGGCCTGGGCGACGCGCAGATCCGTATTGGCCGACAGCGCCTGCTCGATCAGCCCGTCGAGCTGGGGGTCGGCATAGAGCCGCCACCAGTGATCGGGCAGCGGCGCTGTGCCGTCGATGCCGGGACCGACCGCCGAGAGGAACGGGCCGGTAGCGCTCGGTGCGGTTGCTGCCGAGGTCTCGGGGGGATGATAGTCGGGGCCGGCGGCGGCGCAGGCGGCCAAGGCGAGCGCGAGCAGCGAGGCGGCGAGCGGCTTACGCATGGTGGCACGCCACCGGCTGCTTGGCCTTGGGATCGGCCGGCTGGACGGTCACGGTTGCCGTCCGGCCCGCGATCAGCCGCATGTCCGCCGGCACCTTGTCGAGCCGCACGCGCACCGGGATGCGCTGGGCGAGCCGCACCCAGGAGAAGGTCGGCTGGACGGTGGGCAGCAGGTTGCCGCTGTCGCTGCGGGTCGAATCGTTGATGCCATAGGCGATGCTGTCAACATGGCCGGTCAGATCGCTGCTCTCGCCCATCAGTCGCACCTGCACCGGGGCGCCCAGGCAGACGAGCGGCAGCTTCGTCTCCTCGAAATAGCCTTCGATCCGCAGGCTGTCGCGGTCGATCAGTGCCATCGCCTGCTTGCCGGCGGAGACATAGTCGCCCGGATGCAGGTCGAGATTGGTGACGACGCCGTTGACCGAGGCATGGACCTGGGTGCGCCGCAAGTCGAGCGCGGCGGCGTTGCGCGCACTGATCGCCTGGGCGAGCGCGGCTTCGGCGGTGGAGACCGCGGCGACATTCTGCTCGTGCGCCTCGGTCGCGACCAGGTCGCCGAGCGCCAGGTCGCGCCGCGAGGTCCGCCGGGCCTGGGCCAGCGTCGCCCTGGCGCTCGCCACCCGGGCATTGGCCTGTTCGAGTGCAAGCGCATAGCGCGGCGTGTCGATCACGAAGAGCAGGTCGCCCGCCTTGACCGGCTGGTTGTCGTGCACCGCGACCGTGGTGATCAGCCCGCCGATATCGGGGGTCACCCGCACCACGTCGGCGCGTACCCGTCCGTCGCGCGTCCAGGGGCTGCGTTCATAATGGTTCCACATCCACACCGCCACGGCGATCGCGGCAAGGACGATGACGATGGTGGCGGCGCTGCGCGCCAGCGGGAGGGCGAAACGTTTCATAGACGCAATCCAAAGAACGGGACGAGAAAGGCGAGCAGCCCGAGGCTCAGCACGAACAGGCTGAGATCGACGAGCGCGCGATAAGCGACGAAGCGGTAGAGCCCGAAGGCACCGATCAGCCGGGTGAGCACGAAACTGAGCGCAAGGGCGCCGAGCGCGAGGACGAACAGCGTCGGCAGGTAGACGCCGTCCAGCGAGACTTCGCCGATCATGCGGCCCTCCGGTAACTATCGGCTTCGGGGAAAAGGTTGCGGCGCAGGCTCACCAGCCCGAGCGTGCCTTCGCGGCGAACCGCCGGCTGGGGGTTGTCGGCGATGGCGGCGATGGCATGGTCGATGCCGTCGAGCAGGGCAGGGGCCGCGGGGGGCGGTGCATCGGGATCGAGCCGGCGGTAGTAGTCGGCGACCCCGGCGAGCACCTCGGTCAGCGGCGCCGCCTGATCGGCGGGCAGGTCCAGTCGCAACTGGCGCAGCTCGCCGATCGCCACGCCGGTGCGCAGGTCGCGCAGGGCATCGTAGAGCGGGCGCCCGCCGTCCTGGCCGATCGCGGCGAGGCGTGGGGCGAGCAGCCCGATCCGGTCGAGCATCCGGTTGATCCAGCCGCGCACATCGGGCGCGCGCATCAGGTTGGCGCGCTGGGCGATATCGGCCCAGCCGGCGCGGATGGTGCGGCGGATCGCGTGATGGGCGCCGGCGGCCTGCATCAGCGCGGTCATCACGATCGCGAACCAGGTGCCGACCAGCTGCGCGATCGAGCCATTGGCATAGGCGGCGAAGTCGCTGGTCTGGGTCGCGGCGATCAGCGCGGGGCTGCCCATGCCCATCATCGTCGGCAGGGCGATCCCGCCATAGCGTGGCGAGGCCATCAGCGCGCCGCCGATCAGCAGCACCGGTGCCAGCGCGGCGGCGAGCATCCAGAAGCCGTCGAGCAGCGGGAAGACGGCAAAGCCGTAGATAGCGCCTAGGACCGTGGCGATCAGCGTGCCGATCATGAACGCCTTGAGCGGCCCCAGCGCATTGTCGAAGGCCGAGAAAAGCGCGAGGAACACGCCGGCGAGCATCACTGCGGTCGAACCGTCGCTCCAGCCGCTGCCGATCCACAGCGCGCAGCCGAGCACGATCGTGATGAAGGCGCCAAACGCGCCGCGCGCGGCGCCGGCATAGTCGCGGTGCAGCTCGCGGTTGCGACGACCGCCGAGCAGCTCGGCGACGCGCGGGGTGACCGGTTGGCGGCTATGGGTGATCAGCTGGTCGCGCAGGTCGCGGCAGTCGCGGTGCACGGCGATCAGTGCGCTCAGCCGGGCGAGCAGGCTCAAGCGGAGCATTTCGGTCCATCCGGTCTCGGGCCCGGCTTCCGGCTCCAGCGCTGCGCAGCGTGCCATCAGTGCTTCCGCGCTTGCGGTGCGCTCGGCGAGGTCGGCTTCCGGCGCGGCGAGCCAGGCGCGGCTGTCCTCGATCAAACCGGCGACTTCGGGCGAGACGGTGCCGCCGCTGGTCTGGAAGGTCTCGAGCCGGTCCTGCACCGCGGCGCCGAGCGGGAGCAGCATCGAGAGCTGGTCCTGCAGGGCGCGGACGGTGCGCACGCGCGGGGCGAGGCGCGAGGGGTCGAAGGGCAGGTGGATCGAGAGCTGGTGCAGCTCGGTCACGTCGAGCGCGAGGCGGCGGCGCTCGGCCTCCAGTTCGGGCCCGGGATGGGGGGAGATCGCGTCGCGCGACCAGCGCTCGGCATCGCCCAGCATGGTGTCGACGCGCGAGAGCAGCAGCCGGCTGATCGATCCGGGCAGCACCACGCCGTGGACCAGGCTGCTGCACAGGATGCCGATGCCGATCTCCTGGACGCGCAGGATCGCGACGGTGAAGATCTCACCCGGCGCATCGACGCTCGGCAGCGCGATGATGCAGGCGCTATAGCCGGCGAGGACGAACATATAGGCGCGCGGCGTGCGGTCGAGCAGCGAGACGAACACGCAGATCGCCAGCCAGCTCGCGATCGCCAGGGTGAGCAGCTCGGGTGCGTTGACGAGCGGCGGCACCATGGCAATCGCGGCCACGCCGCCGACGAACGTGCCGATCAGGCGGAACAGCGCCTTGGAGATCACCGCGCCGGCCAGCGGCTGGGCAACGATGAACGAAGTGAGGAATGCCCAATAGGGCCGCTCGAGCCCGATGCTCAGCGACACGTAAAGCGCGAGCATCGCCGCGACATAGCACTTCACCGCGAACAACGCGGTCGGGAGCCCGAACTTCTGGCCCATGGTCAGCCCCGCCGCTCCGCGATGCGGGTGTTGAGCAGCTCAAGCAGCCGGAGCATCGTCGCGATATCTTCCTCCGGCACGCCATCGAACAATTCGCGGCGCAGCACGGCGAAGCGCTCCTCGATCTTGTCGACCAGGGCGGCGCCCGCGTCGGTGAGCAGCAGCCGGTTCGAGCGCTTGTCGTCGGGATTGGGCACGCGTTCGACCAGACCGGCCTGTTCGAGCTGGTTGAGCACGGCGACGGTGGAGGGCGGGGTGATCCCGATCTCCTGCGCCAGATCGGTCTGGCGGGCATCGGGGCCGAGCCGGTCGAGATGGATCAGGCACCAGCCCATCGAATTGGAGATTCGGAAATCGGCGAGCGCGGCATCGGCAAGCTGGCGCCAGCCGCGGCTCACCTGGGGCATGGTGCGCGCCACGTCGCGGCGGAGGTTGGTCCGAGTCATTTATGTTAGATAGCTAACTAATCAAATTTCATCAAGGCTGAGCCGCGATTCTTTCTTCACCGGCAGACTGGGCGAGGCGCCGACACGCGGATCCCTGGACGGGGCTGGGCGTTCTTCAGGGCTGCGATCAGGCAAGGGCAGGCCCGTTTGCGAGATTTTGTGTATTTTATGCCCGATTGTCACAAAAACTCCACGACCCCCGCATAGGGCGCCCTCGCGGCACGGTTTCACCGCGCCGCAGGTTTTCGATCACCATTGGGGGTTCCAATGCTCCGCCACACGCGACTTTCGTCGCGCGCAGCTCTGCGCGCGCTGTTGATGCTCAGCACCACGGCTCCGGCCGTGATCCTTGCCGCCCCGTCCGCGCATGCGCAGGACTATACCAACATCGCGGCGTCAGGCCGGGTGACGGCCGAGGACGGCACGCCGCTCGCCGGCGCCGAGGTGAAGATCACCTCGTCGGACAAGGGCGTGAGCCGTTCGGTGACGACCGACAGCTCGGGCGCCTATACCTTCCCGCAGCTCACCCCGGGCAATTACGACTTCTCGGTCAGCGCGGAAGGCTATGCGACCTATACCGAGAACGCGATCGCGCTGACCCGCGAGACCGGCGGCGCCAACAGCTTCCGCCTCGCTCCTGCCGCGCAGGCAGGCAATGAGATCGTCGTCAACGGATCGCGCCAGCGCACCGCGGACTTCCAGGACACCACCGTCGGCGCGACGATCAACCTCGCTTCGCTCACCCAGCGCGTGCCGATCGGCCGCTCGCTGCGCGACGTGATGCTGCTGACCCCGGGCACCGTGCAGGGCAGCTCGCCCTCGAACGGCGGCTTCGCCAACCAGGTCTCGGTCGCCGGCGCGGCATTCACCGAGAACGCCTTCTTCATCAACGGCCTGAACGTCACCGACTTCGTCTCGGGCGGCCAGCCGACCGAAGTGCCGTTCGACTTCTACGAGACCGTCGAAGTGAAGACCGGCGGCGCCCCCGCCGAGTTCGGTCGCGCGACCGGCGGCTATGTCGTCGCCACCACCAAGTCGGGCTCGAATCAGTATCATGCCAGCGTCACCGGCCTGTGGGAGCCGAACGACCTGCGCAGCACCTCGCCCTCGACCCGCACCACCGACTATCGCCACGCGACGGCGAGCCGGCAGGAGCTGATCCTCCAGGCGAGCGGCCCGATCATCAAGGATCACCTGTTCGTCTACGGCCTCTACAATTTCCGCAACATCCGTTCGATGACGCCGTCGGCGAACCAGAACAACGCGACCAGCTCGGTCAACACCAGCCCGTTCTGGGGCGGCAAGGTCGACGCCTATATCACCGGCGATCATCACCTCGAGTTCACCTATTTCGACACCACCAACGAGACCCGCAACCGCAGCCAGAGCTGGAATCGCACCAATTTCACGCTGGGCGGCAAGACCGGCGGCACCGATGCCCGCTCGGGCGGCGCCAACTATGTCGGCCGCTACACCGGCACTATCACGCCCTGGCTGACCGTGTCGGGCGCGTACGGCGTCAACAAGCTGCGCTCGGGCAACGTCCCGCTCGACATCACCAACCCGCAGGTGACCGATTACCGGACCGATCCGGCCGGCATCCAGATCGGCGCCAACAAGGTGACCGACGCCTATAGCAAGACCGACAATGAGCGCGAATTCTACCGCGGCGACGTCGACCTGCAGTTCCACCTGCTGGGCAGCCACCATGTCCGCGTCGGCTACGACCATGAGAAGGATACGCAGGTCCAGAACTTCGAGACGATCGGCGGCGGCGCGTTCAAGATCTACACCGTCACCCCGGAATCGGCGGCGCGGATCGGCCAGGCGGTCGGCACGCAATATTACACGACGCGCGTCTATGCCCAGAACGGCACCGCGCACGTCCGCAACGAGGCCTTCTACATCCAGGACCAGTGGTCGCTGTTCGACAACCGGCTGCGCCTCGACCTCGGCCTGCGCAACGACCGCTTCAGCAACCAGGGCGTGAACGGCAAGTCGTTCTTCGAATCGGGCAATCTCTGGGCACCGCGCGTCGGCGCTTCGTTCGACCCGCTGGGCGACGGGCGCACCAAGATCTTCGGATCCTATGCGCAATATTACCTGCCGATGGCCGGCGACATCAACCTGAACGTCGCGGGCAGCCTGATCACCTATACCCGCTACAACTTCTTCACCGGCACGAGCGGCGCAGGCAACGTGCCCGTAGCGGGCGCCCCGATCCTGACGGTGGCGAACACCTCCGCCTGCCCGGACACCAAGGTGAACAATTGCGAAGTCTCGGCAGATGGTTCGGCGTTCAACCCCTCGGGCGCGATCGCGAGCAACATCAAGCCGCAGTCGGACAATGAGTTCATCTTCGGCGCCGAGCACCAGTTCGCCGACCATGTCCGCATCGGCGCCTATTTCACGCATCGCCGGCTCAAGGACGTGATCGAGGACATCTCGGTTGATATCGGCGCCCGCGCCTATTGCATGACCAAGGGCTTCACGGCGGCGCAGTGCCAGGCGTCGTTCCCGGGCGGCCGCCAGTTCGTCATCGCCAATCCGGGCCGCGACGTGACCGTGCAGCTCGCTTCGCTGCCCGACGGCTCGACCCCGACGGTGACGCTGAAGGCATCGGACCTCGGCTATCCCAAACCGAGCCGCAACTATGACGCAGTGACGCTCACCTTCGATCGCACCTTCGACCAGAAGTGGAGCCTCTCGGCCTCGTACACGCTCGCCTTCAACAAGGGCAATTACGAGGGCGGCGTCCGCTCGGAGAATGGCCAGCTGGCGATCAACCGCACCGCGGACTTCGACTCGCCGGGCTTCGTCAACGGCGCCTATGGCTATCTGCCCAGCGATCGCCGGCACAACTTCAAGGCCTATGGCAGCTATCGCCTGAACGATCTGCTCGACGTCGGCGCCAACGCCGTGGTCCAGTCGCCGCAGCATTACAGCTGCATCGGCGCGGTGCCGCTGAGCGTCGATGCCTATGCCAACACCTATCGCGGTTACGGCTATTACTGCCAGGGCAAGCTGATCCCGCGCGGCACGGCGTTCAACGGCGACTGGCGCACCCAGATTGACGTCAGCGCGTCGCTCCGCCTGCCGCTGCCGTACAGCGTGGATGCCTCGATCCGTGTCGACATCTTCAACGTGCTGAACAGCAAGTCGGTGACGTCGTACAACAATTTCGGCGAGCAGGGGGATGGCTCGACCAACCCCGATTACCGTTCGCCGGTCAACTACCAGGCGCCGCGCTCGATGCGGCTGACTGCCCGCCTCGGCTTCTGAGGCGCGCAAACCGGGGCCGGTTCGTGCCGGCCCCGGCATTCCTGCTTGCAAAAACTTTGGTGCCCAGCATGTCTCTCCGCGCAACCAGCGGAGACAGCGATGGAGGGAGCGATAGAGAAGAGGTCACAGCGCCAGCGCGAGATCATCTCGCGGCTGCGCAGCGGGCGCACATTGTCGGTTACTGCGCTGGCAATGGATCTCGCGGTGTCGGACGAGACGATCCGCCGCGAGCTGCGTGCGCTCGAGGATCAGGGCGTGATCATCCGCGAGCATGGCGGCGCGCGCATCGCCGCGCCGGTGCTCGAGGGGCCGCTCCACCAGCGGATGGAGGAGAATGCCGATGCCAAGCAGCGCATCGCCGCCACCGCGGCCGAGTTCGTGCCCGATGGCGGGATCGTGTTCATCGATTCCGGCACGACGAGCTGCTTCATCGCGCGCCAGCTGGTCGAGCGGCGCTCGCTGACCGTCATCACCAACTCGCTGCGCGTCGCGAACGATCTGGGCGGGATCAACAACAACCGGCTGTTCCTCGCCGGCGGGCAGATGGACTACGACTATCGTGCCTTTTCCGATCACAGCGCGCAGGAATATGTCCGCGGCTTCTCGCCGCATCTCTCGATCCTGTCGGTCGGCGGGATCAGCATCGAACGCGGGCTGATGGACTTCCATCCGGGCGAGGCGGAGATGAGCCGGATCGCCTATGCCACGTCGAAGCGGGTGCTGCTGGCGGCGGACTCCTCCAAGTTCGGGCGCTATGCGCTGGTCCAGACCGCGGCGCTCGCCGATGTCGACATCCTGGTGACCGACCAGCCGCTCGACAACGACTATGCCAAGGCCTTTGCTCACGCCGAGGTGGTGATCGCCTGACGGGTGCGGGCGGCGCGCAGCAGGGGCAGGCCGGCGGCGAGCATCAGCAGCGCGCCGGCCCCTGCCACGCCAGCGTGGAGCAGCCAGAACTGGCCGGCCGCCATGCGCTCGTAGAAGACTCCGCTGAACCCTACCCACAGGCTGGCGAAGAAGCCGTGCAGGTAGAACAGCCCCATCCACAGACCGACCAGCCGGCCCGGGGCGATGCCGGCGATGAGGCTCAGCCCCGAGGGCCAGACCAGGACGATCGCCGCATCGACCAGCAGCAGATAGGCGAGTGCCCATGCCAGGCTCAGCGAGGCGCCGCCGCTGGTCGCCACGCCAATCGCCAGGACTAGATAGCCGAGGGCACAGAGCAGGCTGCCGAGCAGGATCTGCGTCACCGCGTCGATCGCGATGCCGCGCCGCTCGAGCGCCCGCATGCCCCATTGCGACAAGGCGATCAGTCCCAGGGTGAAGGCACCGTCGAGCGAGAGGAACCAGGCTACCGGCATCGCCCATCCGCCCAGCCGCAGGTCGATATGGCCGCGCGCCCAGACCAGGAAGATGTTGCTGAGCTGGTCATAGGCCGAATAGCAGAGATAGACCGCGATCAGCGCGACGATCAGCAGGGCGGTCGCCGCAAGCGGATCGATCCGGGAGACGGTGCTGGCCTCGGCCGTCTCCACTGCGTTCACTTCGATGCCGCTGCGGGCGTAGAAGACCAGGCCGACCGCCAGCGCGAGTGCTGCTGCGCCGATCGCATAGGCTGGGCCAGCGAATACCGCCAGCGCGCCACAGGTCAGCGGCCCGCAGATGATGCCCGCGTTGAGGAAGCCCAGATACACCGCATAGCCGCGCCGCCGCTGTGCTTCGTCGCGGAACAGCAGGCCGACCTGGGCAGAGAGATTTCCCTTCAGCAGCCCGGTCCCGATCGCGAAGGGGATGAGGCCGATCAGGAATGTGCTATCGAGTAGCATTAGCGAAAGCCCGATCAGCATCAGCGCGCCGCCGATGCCCACCATCCGTCGCCGGCTGCCGACCAGATCGCCGACCAGTCCGCCGATCGGGACCGCGAGATAGATCAGCGCATTGGCATAGCCATAGAGCTGGGAGGCGAGGCCGGTGGTCGAGACCTTGCCGAACAGGGCTGTACTCGCATCCCGGATGGCGGTGGCGCCGAGCACCCGCGACAGGTCTCCGGCCAGCACATGATCGACCAGGATCAGCACGAGGAGCGACTTCATGCCGGACATGGCGAAGCGCTCCCAGAACTCCATCGCCGCCAGGGCGAGGAAGCGCGGGCTCCAAAGCTTTTCGTCCGTAGCCGCGCCCGATTCCATCACGCCTGCCCTTGTCGAGCGGAGCCCCTAGGCGCGCTTCGCAACAGGCTTATGACAGCCGGCCCGGTGTTCGGGCGGCGCTTGCAATGTAGGATTTCGACTGTTTTGCTCGCGCGGTCGGGCTCTTGCGCCGCCGCTCTTTCAACCCGTTGGAAAAATAGGATCATGCACGCGCAAGGATATTGCGCGATGCGGCGCGTTCCTGCGGATCGTGTCACTTTTCGAGGGCCATCGAAACACGTGCATGTGCAACCTTGGCGATCTTTGGCGAGTCGTTCCGGTGCTCCGTGTAGGATGCGGTTCCGGCTCAGGCCGGGTGCGGAAACCGCGCAGCCGGTTCGCTGATGCTCGGTCGATCGGTCTCGACATGGCCGGCTAGCCGCAGACGGGTCCCATCGGGGCCGGTGAGCAGCAGGTCGTACCAGCGATGCTCGGGCAGGCTGACCGTCAGCTGGGTCTCTGCACCGGCCGCAACCGTTGCCTGCTGGTTGGTGCCGCTGTGCGCGCAATGGGTCGAGAGCGTCACCGGCTCGGCGCCACGGTTTACCAGGTGCAGCGTGCCGGCATTCCCTTGCCAGCTGATCGCCGCCTCGATCCGCGGGGCTCCGTTCCCGCGGAACTCGCGCTGGAAGCCGTTCGGGCCGCGCACCACCAGCGCATGCGGCCGGTCGTGGCGGAGCGACCATTGCTCCTCCAGCCGCGAGTTCGCCGCGACGGTGAAATAGCGCCAGCCGGGAAAGGCGGTCTCGTCCTGCACGCCGAAGACCGCGCCCGTCGGACTGTCGTTGACGAAGCGAAGCGTCAGGCCGGCGTCGCTCCAGGCCGGCTCGACGTTCAGGCGATAGGGCAAGGCGCGTGCCGGGCGCGTGCCCGGCTCCTGGACGGGTACGCCCGTGCCGGTCGCGATCTTCGGCGGCGGAGCCGTCCTGCACAGCTTCTCGGTCTCCTCGACATAGGTCGCGACCGAGGGCAGCGACGACGCCCAGCGCGTGTCGAGCCGGGCCTTGAGCGGCACGTCGAAGTCGAAGATCGACGTCAGGTCGCCGCATATCGATCGGCGCCAGGGCGAGATGTTCGGCTCGGCCACGCCGAAGCGCTTCTCGAGGAAGCGCAGCACCGAAGTGTGGTCGAACAGCTGCGAGTTGACCCAGCCGCCGCGCGTCCAGGGCGAGATCACGATCATCGGCACGCGCGGGCCAAGGCCGACCGGCTCGCCCTGATAGGTCTCGCTGCGCACGTCGACATTGCTCGCCCCATATTGCGGCGCGATCGCCGGCATCGGGGCGGGGACATGGTCGAAAAAGCCGTCATTCTCGTCATAGTTGAGGATGAAGGCGGTCTTGGCCCAGACCTTGGGATTGGCGGCGAGCGCGGCGACCAGGCTGCCGATCAGCACTTCGCCGAACGGCACCGGCGCGTCGGGATGCTCGCTCATCTGCATCATGGGGACGATCCACGACACTGCCGGCAGGCGATCCGCGGCGACGTCCGCGGCGAAGGCGGCGATCAAGTGCCTGGCCTGGGTCTTCTCGGGATCCTGGGGCGCCACACCGTCGATCCAGTCGACATAGGCGCGGCCGCGCCTGTACCGCGACGAGGCCCGGTCGAGCTTGCGGAACTCCTTGAAATAGCCGAGCGGATTGTCCGAATAATTGGCGAGTTCCTGATAGACCTTCCAGGATATGCCCGCCTCTTCCAGGCGCCCGGCATAGGTGCGCCAGGGCAGGCCTTCGCTGTCGTCGTCCTTGGCCATGTCGGCACCGGGATTGGGGTCGCTGCCACCATTGGTGACGCAATATTCGCCCTCCTGGCCGACGCTCAGGCCGTTGGTGCCGGTGAAATGGTAGAGCCGGTTGGGGCCGGTCGGTCCCTGCAGCGAGCAGTGATAGCTGTCACAGATGGTGAACTGGTCGGCGAGCGCATAGTAATAGGGGATGTCCTCGCGGGTCAGGTGCGCCATGGTCAGCGGGCCCTTCTGGTCCGCCCATACGTCCCAGTTGCGCCACCGCGCCTGGCTGTCCTTCCAGCTATGGTCGAGCCCGGTGAAGCAGCGCGCGTTGCTGCTGTTGTAGTCGAGCCGGAAGGGCCAGGCGATCTGCCCGCCGTCGCGGTCGGCACGGCGCTGCGCCCAGACCGGCTTGCCGCCGGGCAGGGTGACCGGGCGCGGATCGCCGAACCCGCGGACGCCGCGCAGCATGCCGAAATAGTGGTCGAAGGAGCGGTTCTCCTGCATCAGGATCACGACGTGCTCGATGTCCTGGATCGATCCGCGCCCGGCGGATCGGCCCAGGCCGGTGGCGGCGGCACGTTCCGCTGCGGCGACGCCGGAGGCTCCCAGGATGAAACTCCTGCGATCGATCGCCATGTCCTGCTCCCACTCACCATTACGCGCCACGCGACTTGCCGATGGCAAGCGCGGCCTCGCTAGGGGCGCTATGTGGAAGAGATGTGACGAAATGCCATTTCTGAGAAAATTTTGATTGATCCGGTCAAAATTCCATCATCAGTAGATTTCGTGCCAGTTCTCCTTGGAGGAAGAGCTGTTGGCGAGGCCGAAGCAGATCAGGCTTGGGCGTTCGGCGGACATCTGGCCGCGTACCAGCTTGTACAGGAGCCGTTTGCACCTGAAGCCGCTGATGGTCTCCTCGGACAGTACGGTCATCGTCCCGGTCGCTTCCTTGCCCTTCCAGCGATGGACGTACCCCACGGCCCAGGTGCCGGCGCGGCGGGCGCGCTCCTCATACTGGCCGCTGAAGCTGTCATATTCGAACTTCGGGCTGCCATCGAAGCTGACGCTGCCTTCGCAGTCGTTGCAGTGGGCCTCGCCGAACTTGTTGTAGGCGACCCGCAGCGTTTCAGCCTCGGCCGATTTGGGGAGGTTGTCGGTGTAGCGGACGGTCTGGCCGGATGCCGGCTGGGCGAAAAGCAGAAGCGCGCCGGCGAGGCTCGCCGCTTGGATCGGGGTGTGCATGCTCGGTTCCTCGGATGGGTCGTGGTTCGGTTCGACGCCGGATTAGTCCGCCGGACCGCCCTTGGCCGGTTGATTGCGACCTATCCGCATCGGAAGGCGACGGGGTGACGCGCGCGCGATGAAGTCCGCCGCGGTTGCGGCGGAGCGGTCTGACGAACCCGGGGCGGCTTTCGGCGAAATCCGGTGGCGGGTGGCAAGGCCCCGAGCCAGCCAGGCACGTCATCTAGGAGAAGCATCCATGCTGAGAATCGCAGGTTTCGCCCTTGCCGTCGCGGCTGCCTGCTCCGGTGCGCCGCGTCCGGCGCCCGGGCTTGCCGATATTGCCGGCCAATGGTCCCAGTCCAGCCAGGGGAAGGAGCTCGTCCTCGTCCCCCGCATCAAGCTGCAGCCCAATGTCGGGGTGGGAGCGGGTACCAGCCTTGGCGGCACCACTGGCTATGGATCGATGACGCGGACCGCGATCGTCACCGAGCCCGTGCCGATGGACGTGACCCGCTCGATGACGATGGCGATCGGGCAGGACGGGCGCTTCGACTGGACGATTACCCGGCGGCATGCCGAAGATGGCGGCTGCACGCGTACCACGACGCAGGAGAAGCGTGGGACGGTACGGCTGGAGGGTAGCGCGCTCGTCTTCGCCATTGCCGGCGGAACCGAGAGCTGGCGGTCTTCCTGTGGGAAGCAGGGGAGCGGCGTGATCGCCGCGGCAAGCGAACGCTATGCGATGACGGTGCAGGGTGGGGCGCTCCACCTCGTCAGCGGACCGAGCCGCTGGACGTTCAGGCGCCGCTAGCGTTTCAGGCGGGCTCGCGCGCCAGTCCCAGGCGTGCGAGCACTGCCTTTACATAGCTGGGGCCGACCTGCACCACCGCGCCGTCGCGCATCTCGAGTGCGATCAGTCCCTTGCCGAGCCGCTGCACCCCCTTCACCAGCCCGAGCCGGATGAAGGCCGAGCGATGCACCCGTGTCAGTCCCTCGGGATCGAGCAACTGCTCGAGCGCGGTCATCGAGATGCGGTGGATGTAGCTGCGCGTGGCGGTGTGCAGCATCACATAGTCCTTCGCCGCCTCGATCCACTCGATATGCTCGATCGGCAGGCGGACCCGCCCGTTCGACACCTGTACCCAGATCGCGTCCTCGCGCGCCGGGGCATCGGGCAGCGGCATCGCCGCCAGCCTGTCCACGGCGTCGCGCATCGTCCTGCGGCGCCGGGCGCGTTCAATCGCCTGGCGTAGCCGGTCGAAGCGCACCGGCTTGAGCAGATAATCCGCCGCCTCGACCTCGAATGCATCCGGTGCATATTGCTCGAACGCGGTGACGAACACGATTTCCGGCCGGTCCTCGCTCGGCAGGTCGGCGGCGACGCGGAGCCCGCTCTTCTGCGGCATCGAAATGTCGAGCATCACCAGGTCCGGACCGAGCGCCGCGATCTGTGCCTCGGCTTCGCGGCCGGTGGCGGCGGTGCCGACGATATCGACATCGTCGATGTCCGCGAACAGCGTCGAGAGCCGGCGGAGCGCCAGCGGCTCGTCATCGACGAGCAGTACGCGCAGCTGGGTCATGCGGCTTGCTCCGGCAATTGGGCGGGACGGTGGGTGAGGGGCATGCGCAGGATCGAGACGAAGCCACGTTCGCGCCGAGCGGTCTCGAGGGTGCCCTCGCTCCCATAGAGCGTCTGTAGTCGCTGCCGCACATTGGGTATGCCCACGCCCGTTCCCGGCTTTGCGGGAGTTTCCCCGCCGGTGCCGTCGTCCTCGACGAAGATCACAAGTGACCCGCCATGGCTCGCGGCCTCGACCTTGACCACCACCGGCTCGGCCGAAGGCGCCACGGCATATTTGATAGCATTCTCTACCAGCGGCTGCAGCACGAAGCTCGGCACGAGCGCGCCGTTGAGTTCGGGCGGGCAGACGAAGACGACTTCGAGCCGCTCCTCGAACCGCGCGCTTTCGATCTCCAGATAGTGCTGGAGCGTCGCAAGCTCGTCCTCCAGCGCGATCAGCGCGTCGGGGTTGGAGGATAGGGTGGCTCGGAGGAATTCGGAAAGCTTACCGAGCATCGCGTCAGCCGGGCCATATTCGCGTGTTACGATGAGCGAGGAGATCGCATTCAGCGTGTTGAACAGGAAGTGCGGGTTCAACTGATAGCGTAGCGCCGCGAGCCGCGCGGCGCTCGCCGCCGCCTCCGCCTGCGTCGCCTTCTCCCGCGCCAGGGCCAGCTCGCGCTCGCGCTCGCGGGCGAGGTTGTTCGCATCGAGTAGCGAGAAGGCCGTCCCGAGCAGCGCGAACTCCCAGACCAGCGCGGCAAAGGCATTGGTCGCGCGATAGGCGAAGGGCGCCGGCCGCGCCGCCTTGGGGAAATAGGCGTCGAGCACCTCCGAGATCAGCGCCTCCGACATCGAGAGCAGCGCCGCGGCGACCACCACCGCGGCACCCACCACGAGGAACCGCATCAGCCGGCTGCGCGTCCGCGCAGCGCGCACCGCGAAATAGACCCCCAGCGAAAGCGTCGAGCCGACAATGCAGAGATGCAGGAGCGAGATGACGAGGTTCAGCCCCACGCCACCGCGGAACAGGTGGAAAGGGATCGTCAGGAAGATCGACGTCAGGATCCAGGTCGCGGCGATCAGCGTGGCGGCCTGACGAAAGTCGGGTCTCGAGTTCATGTCCCCTCCATACTGCGTTCCGATGCGCCTGGCGTCCACCTTGGACGCAGGAAGGGACGGCTTGGTCGATCCGCGGCCCGTCTCTGCCAGCCGCCTTCGTCGCGTGGCGGGCCTGCTTGGTAGAGCCTCGCTTCGGAAGCGGTGCGGTTTGCGGGAAGGGACAGGCCGAACGCCGGTGCCTGCACGTCTGGCTCCACAACCAACGAGGACCCGAATGACCGTCTTGCGGACCCTGCCGACGCTCGCGATCGGATTGATGCTGTCGAGCGCCACGCTTCCGGTCGCGGCCGGAATGCCGGCGGCCGCTGCCGGCAAGTGCGCCGGCGGCTGGGCGGGATCGGTCCGATATTCGCGGACCTATGCGAACTCCAGCTCCAAGACCGTGCAGCGGGTTTCCGGCACCGGGACGGAGACGTCCAACTGGTCGATGAACTCGAACTACACGGCACAGGTTTCCGTCCGTGCGACGCCCGATCCCGACATCAGCCTGGCCAGGGCGAACATCAGCATGAGCTCGGTCTCGAAGGAGACCAAGAGCTCGAACGACCGGCGGATCTGCCCGCACGAGAAGACGATGCGCGCCATGTCGGGCAGCTTCGTCGACCAGAGCCAGGTCCGGGCGAGCGGCAATGGCGAGGAGGCCGATGTCAGCGTCGGCCTGGATTCGGACGGCACCTACCGGGTCGGCATCTCGCTGCCTTCGGTACAGGGGATCAGCTCAGGCTCCTCTTCGTCCAGCTATAGCGGCCAGTGCACCGCACGTGAGGGCAAGAGCCTCAGCGTGCCGGATACGCCCACCACGATCGACGGCGTGCGCTTCTCGAGCAGCGGTACCGACCGCGTTTCACCTTCGGCACCCGACCAGCTCTCCGGCAGCCATTCGGTCTCGCTGCTGGGGGCGACCGAGACGCTGAGCTGGAACCTGCGGCGCTGCGGCGGCGCGCTGCGCCTGGTCGACCTCAAGTTCGAGGACATGAAGTTCCCCACCTGGAACGCCTGGAAAGAGATCACCGAGCAGGTCGGCACGATCGACGGCAACCTTGTCCGGGTCACCGCGACCGTCGCCAATGACGGGCCCGAGGAGAAGGCGGCGACGGTCAAGTTCAAGGAAACCTACAAGGGCGACAAATGGGACGGCGCCAAGCCCGACGGGCTGATCGAGGAAAGCTCGGTCTCGGTGCCGGCCGGCGAGGAGCGCGAGGTGACCTTCACCTGGGACAGCTCCGGCTATGCCTGGTACGATGACGGGCGCCCCCGGCTGGTCCAGCGGATCCGGGCCGAGATCGAGGACAAGGGCAAGAAGGTCGACGAGAAGACGCGCAACCTGAAGGTCGCGCCCAAGCCGCTGCTGCTGGTCCATGGCCTGTGGTCGAACTGGAAGGCGTGGGAGACCTGGCAGAACATCCTGACGACCTCCCATTCCTATGACTGGAAGGCCTTTCCGGTCGGCGAGCAGCCCCAGCACGGCAAGATGAACACCGGTGAGGAAATGGGCAATCTGGGGCCGACCTATTCGATCGACCAGAATGCCGAGCAGCTCAAAAACTATGTCAATTATGCCCAGAAGGATCGCAACGCCTGGCATGTCGACATCGTCGCCCATTCGATGGGCGGGCTGATCAGCCGGCGCTACATCCATGCATCGATGCCGAGCTACGAGGACGGCAAGCCGCAGGTCGCGCATCTGGTGATGCTCGGCACGCCGAACATGGGCAGCCGCTGCGCCGACCTGCTCAGCGCGCCGCTGGAATTCGACGGGCGATCGATGGAGGCGCTGCGCGAGCTGCGGCCGAGCGTGGTGGAGAAGTTCAACGCGGTCCATACCGCGCGCAAGGGCGTGAAATTCTCCGTTCTCGCCGGAAACCCGATGACGCCGGTCTGCTACATGCTGACCATGAACGACAGCGTCGTCGCCCCGGCCTCGGCGATCTGGACGATCGAGGACAATGAGACGCAACCTGTCTTCCACACCGACATGATCAGCACCCCGGTCTTCTCCTCGTTCGTGCTGCCGCGTCTCCGCGTCGGACCGGCTGGCGAGAAGACCGGCGGCAAGCCCGGCGTGCGCGGCAAGCTTTCCGCGCTGATGCAGGGCGCCGGCGGTGGCGGATATGCGCTCGACCTGGCATTTGCCTGTCTCGAGCTGCTCGGCAAGGCGGGGCAGACCGATCCTGCGGGCCCGGATTTCTCGAAGCCGGATTTCTCGAAGATCGTGAAGGTCGAGCCGGGCAAGGCCGTGGAGGTTTCCATTCCGGTCAAGGACGGGCGGAATTTCGGCCTGACCTTTGCCGCTGCGAGCAGCGTGTCGGTGACGCTGGTCGACGACAAGGGCGCGGTGGTGGGGACCAACCTGACCGGCAAGCCCGAGGCGAGCCAGATGTTCCGATCGATCCTCGTCGATCGCCCGGTCGCCAAGGGGGCCTGGAAGCTGAGGCTGCAGAATGCGGACCAGGTCGAGCGGGAGGTGATCCTCTCGACCTGGTCCAACGCCAGCTGACCGGGCACCGTGCGTCGCGCGGCCTCCTGGGATCAGGTGGCGCGCTTCCGATCATTCGGCAGCTTCGAGCATCGCCTCGCGCGCGCGGTCGACATCGGGCATGCGGTAGATCCGCTCGTCGATCTCCGCAAGGCGGGACGGAACGATCTCGGCTTCCGACACGCCGTAGAGCTTCTGGAAGTTCATGATCATGGGCTGCCACTTGGCCGGATCGATCCGGTTCTCATGGCCGTCCATGAGCAGATCGGGGTGGACGTGAACGCGGGTGATGCGCACCTCGAAGGCCGATATCAGGCCCGCGACCTGCGGATCGTCGCTCATCATGTCGTGACGTGCCGCGACGACGGCTTCCAGCTGGATGGGACATTCCAGCACGCGCGGCGCGGCCACGGTCTGCGAGGCGATCGGGGTGAGGCCGGCCGCTTCGAACTTGCGCGGCTCGTACGTGTAGCCCAGCCGCTGTTTCAGCTCGGGTACCGCTTTGGTGCCGGTCAAGCGGGTCAGTCGGTTCACCGCATCGGCCTGTCTCGGTGACGCCAGGTTGAGCACGCATTGTCCCGTACGGATCATGTTCTGCGGCGTCTGCGATGCGGTTTGCAGCCCGAGCATGCACCGCCATCCGAGCCACCAGGCCGACGACATCGGCGCGAGGTTGGCAGTGCCATCGGCATTCAGCGTGCTGACGAGGACCACCGGCGTACCGAGATAGAGGATCGAGGGTTCGATCGTGACATGAGGCGTAACATGGGGATCGTGCATAAGGGCTCCGTGAATGTGAACGGCGCCATCCGTAGGATCGCCCAGGGCAGGGCGAACTCCGCTTCTTGCGCCAGAACCGGGATCGCCGGCGCGCTCCGCCGCTTGCGTTTCACGGGCGGCCCCGCGCTGCTCGCCTTCAATCCCGAACTTTGATACGGCGAAATGGCTCTGGGTGATTGCGGCCCCGCAACGATATGGGCGCAGGTGAGTTGGAGCGGGTGTGAACCGTAGCGAAGAAGACCGGAGCGCTGGAGAGGACGTGGCAGTGGTGCCGCGCCGGCTTCGGCGCTGGCGGCGGCCCGCGGTTGCGGTGCTGGCCCTGGTCGCGGTGCTCGCGACGGCGGCCTGGCTCCAGCGGCGGACGATCGCGCGCAGCTTCGTCGATCGTGAGCTGGCCCGGCTGGGGGTTCCCGCCCGTTACGAGATCGAGCAATTGTCGCCTTGGCAGCAGCGGCTGACCAATTTGTCGATCGGCGATCCGCGCAACCCCGACCTGACGGCGGACTGGATCGAGCTGCGCACCTCGCTCTCTCCCTGGCGGGCCGAAGTGCTGGTGGTGCGGACCGGCACGGTCCGGATGCGCGGGCGGATCGTCGACGGCGCGCTTTCGCTGGGTGCGATCGACAAGCTGATGCCGGCGCCGTCGGGCAAGCCGTTCGCGCTGCCGCGTCTGATCGTCGATGTGCGGGATGCGCAGCTCCGGCTCGACAGCGACATGGGCCAGGTCGAGCTTGGCCTGAGCGGCAAGGGAATGTTGAGCGACGGGTTCGCGGGCATGCTGCGTGCGCGATCGGCGCGGCTGCGATCCTCGGGATGCATTGTCGAGGGGATCGCGTCGCAGATGCGGGTGCGGATCCGCAGGGGCGCGCCGGCTCTCGAAGGTCCCGCCCAGGCAGCGCAGGTCGCCTGTGGGGAGGTACATGTCGCGCAGCCTCGCATCGACCTGAAGGCATCGCTGGATCCGGCATTGGCGCGCTGGAACGGGCGAGCCGGGGTGGGCGCGGCCGTGCTGGAGGCGCCGGCCGGGCGGCTGGACGGGCTGGGCGGCAGCATCGACTTCGCAGGCGATCGCCTGCGCACGCAGGGAAGCCTTTCGTTGCGTGCCCGCGAGCTGGCCACGCAGGAGATCAAGGCCAGTGCGGCGACGCTGTCCGGTCGATATGCGTTGGGGGACGCGACGACATTCCAGGGCAGGGTCGCGGTGGAGGACGGGGCGCTTCCCCCGGCTTCGCTTCAACGCATCGCCGGCTTTGCGAATAACGGCCGGGGCACCCCCGTCGCGCCGCTGGTCCAGCAGCTGGCGCGCGCGCTGCGGGAAGCCGGGCGCGGCTTTGGCGGTTCGGCGGGCGTGGACCTCGGCACCCGGGGTGACGAGGGTCGGCTGCATCTGGCCGATGTGGATATTGCGGCGCGCTCGGGCGCGCGCCTGCGCTTCGGGCAGGGGGCGGGGGTCGCACTGGGGTTCCCGGATGGCGGCGTCTCGCTGGAGGGGCAGCTCTCGCTCGGCGGGGGCGGGCTCCCCGATGCGATGGTGCGGCTGTCGCGCCGCGCGGGCAGCGCGGAGTTGCGCGGCACCGGCTATGTCCGGCCCTATGCGGCGGGCGATGCGCGGCTCGAACTCGCCAGGCTCGATTTCAGCATGCGCGGCATGGCGGGCTCGGTCCGGACCGTCGCGACGCTGTCGGGACCGGTCAGTGGCGGGCGGGTGGAGGGCCTGTCGATGCCGCTCCAGGCGCATTGGGATGGGCGCGGGGTCGAGGTGAATCCCGGTTGCAGCCCGGTCAGCTTCTCGCGCGTGGCCGTGTCCAGCCTCGTGGTGAACGGCGACCGTCTCGCGCTGTGTCCGGTCGGGCCGGCGATGCTGCGCTGGAAGGGCGGGGTTGTTTCGGGCGGCATCCGCACGCAGAAGCCCGAATTGGAGGGGCGGATCGGCGACAGCCCGCTGCGCTTCTCGGCGGACACGGCGCAGCTCGATCTCGGATCGAGCAGCTTCGCGATAGCCAATGCCGCGCTGCGCCTGGGCACCGAGACGCCGACGCGTCTCGACATCGGTGCGCTGACCGGCAGCTACGGTTCGGGGTTGGCCGGAAATTTCGAGGGCCTTGGCGGGCAGATCGGCGCGGTGCCGCTGCTCCTGTCCGAGGGCAAGGGCGACTGGGCGTTCCAGGATGGGGCGCTATCGCTGAAGGGCGGCTTCACGCTCGCCGATGCGCTTGCCGACGCCAATGTGAAGCCGCGCTTCGAGCCGCTGGCCAGCCACGACGCCACCCTGACGCTGAATGACGGCAAGATCACTGCGCGGGCCGGCCTCGTCGCGCCCGTGCCGCAGGTGCCGGTGGGCAGCGTGACCCTGAGCCACGACCTGTCGAGCGGCGCGGGAGAGGCGCTGCTCGACGTGCCCGGCATCGCCTTCCATACCGACGGGCTCCAGCCCAATGCGCTCACCTCGCTCACCTATGGCGTGATCGCCGATGTCGACGGGCTCGTCGCCGGTTCGGGGCGCTTCGCCTGGAACAGCGACGGCGTGACCAGCACCGGCCGCTTCACCGCGACCGATCTCGATCTCGGCGCGGCGTTCGGCCCGGTGCAGGGGCTGACGACGCAGCTCGACTTCACCGACCTGCTCAACCTGCGCACCGCGCCCGGCCAGCAGGCGAGCGTCCGGGTGGTCAATCCCGGCGTGCCGGTCCGCGACGGCCTGGTCCGCTACGCGTTGCTCGATGCCACCCGGGTGCAGGTCGAGGCCGGGCGCTGGCCGTTTGCCGGCGGCGAGCTGGTCCTCGATCCCACCGTCCTCGACTTTGGCGAGAAGGGCGAGCGCCGGCTGACCTTTCATGTGAAGGGCGTCGATGCCGCGCTGTTCCTGAAGGAGATGGCGTTCGACAATCTCGATGCCACCGGCGTGTTCGACGGCACGCTGCCGATGATCTTCGACGCCAGCGGCGGGCGGATCGAGGGTGGCGAGCTGCATGCCCGGAGCGGCGGGCACATCGCCTATGTCGGCGAGGTCACCCGCAACGATGTCGGCTTCTGGGGGAACATGGCGTTCCAGGCGCTGAAGTCGCTCGACTACAGGAACCTGGCCGTCCGGATGAACGGGCCGCTGGCGGGCGAGATGATCACCGACATCAGCTTCTCGGGCGTCAGCCAGGGAAAGGGGACCCGGTCCAACTTCCTGATCCGCCGGTTGGCGAAGCTGCCCTTCGTGTTCAACGTGCGGATCAGCGCGCCCTTCCGCCAGCTGCTCGACTCCGCCCAGTCCTGGTACGATCCCAGCCGGCTGATCGAGCGCAACCTGCCTGCATTGCTTGAGGAGCAGAATCGTGCAGAGGAAGCAGCGAAACAGACCGTTCAGCCGCGCGAAAGCGCTCCTGTTCCATGAAAGGTACGCTATGCAGCTTGGAAGCATGACACAGGCAATGCCGCGCTGGCTCGGGCGCCTGGGGGTGGTTCCCCTGGCCTTCGCCGGCGGCTGCGTCAACGTGACCGCGCCCGACAAGCCGATCGTCATCAACCTCAATATTTCGATCACCCAGGAAGTGGTCTATCGTCTCGACAACAAGGCGAAGGCTCTCATCCAGGAAAATCCGGGAATTTTCTGATGCGCAAGTTGCTCTCCACCTCCGGCCTGGCGGCGCTGCTCTCGGTCGCCCTGATCGTCCCCGCTTCGGCCCAGCGCGATCCCGCCTATCAGGCGGCGCGCCAGGCGGGCCTCGTCGGCGAGCAGCCCGACGGCTATCTCGGCATCGTCGGCACGGCGACGCCCGAGCTCCAGGCGATCATCAACAACATCAACATCCAGCGGAAGCGTCAGTACACCCAGCAGGCGGCATCGGGCTCCACCGTGGAGCAGATGGCCTTCGTCACCGGGTGCAACCTGATCTCGCGCACCGTGGCGGGCGAGAAGTACCGCGCCCCCGACGGCCGCTGGCTCACCCGGGGCGGCGACGCCCCGGTGCGGGACCCGCGCTGCCTCTGACGGTCGCGGAACGGCCGTTGCCGGCCTGTCCATAACCGTTGGCTATGCTGCAGCGCAGCCTTCGATGCTATCAAGACAGGGATATTTGGCAATCATGTGACTCACCGGCAGGCGGAGTTTGCAATGATTGCCAGTCCCTATCTCCTCTACCTCGGCCATTCGAACGACGAGGTGGGCATCAAGACATCGCGCGGGCTCGCGGTGTTCCGCCCGGACGAATGCGTCGGGGAGTTCCGATACGACGATTGCCCGCTGACCCTCAATCTGCCGCGCCTGGGCTTTGCCGAAGCGGTTGCCGCCGGCGCGAAGACGCTGGTGCTCGGCATCGCCAATGCCGGCGGCCGGATGGGCGCCGACCTGGTCGCCGATGCGATCGCCGCGATCGAGGCAGGGCTCGACGTCGCCTCGGGCCTGCACCACCGGCTGCGCGACGAGCCGTCGATCGTCGCGGCGGCGGCGAAACACGGCCGCAAGCTCCACGACGTCCGCGATCCCAAGCCGGGCATTCCGGTCGGCAACGGCAAGCGGCGCGCGGGCAAGCGGCTGCTCACCGTCGGCACCGATTGCTCGGTCGGCAAGATGTACGCCACGCTCTGCCTCGAGCAGGGCATGCGCGCCCGCGGCATGACCGCCGATTTCCGCGCGACCGGCCAGACCGGCATCCTGATCGCCGGCAGCGGCGTGCCGCTCGACGCGGTGATCGCGGACTTCATCTCGGGTGCGATCGAGGAAATCTCGCCGGCGCGCGACGATGACGGCTGGGACCTGATCGAAGGCCAGGGCTCGCTCTTTCACCCGAGCTTCGCCGGCGTATCGACCGGCCTGCTGCACGGCGCCCAGCCGGCGGCGCTGGTGCTCTGCCACGATCCGATGCGTGCCCATATGCGCGGCCTGCCGCACTATCCGGTGCCGGGCCTCAGGGAGACGCTGGAGGCCAACCTGGCCGTCGCCCGGCTGACCAGTCCGGACGTGCAGGCAGTCGGCATCGCGCTCAACACCTCCAAGCTCGCGCGAGCGGAGGCGGAACGGCTCTGCGCCGAGACCGCCGACGCGCTCGGGCTGCCCTGCACCGACCCGTTCGCCATGGGCGTGGACCCCATCATCGACAGGATCGACCAATGCTTCGAACCCTCGCCGCGCGTAGCGACGCTTTCAAACTAAGCACCCCGTTCCGCATTTCGCGGGGGGTGAAGACGGTCGCCGAAGTGGTGACCGTCTCGATCTCGGCCGAGGGCGTGACCGGTTGGGGCGAAGGCGTGCCCTATCCGCGCTACGGGGAGTCGATCGACGGCGCGCTGGCCGAGATCGAAGCGGCCCGCGCGGCGATCGAGGGCGGCGCTTCCCGCGAGGAACTGCTCGCGCGGATGCCTGCCGGCGCGGCCCTGAACGCCGTCGATTGCGCGCTCTGGGACCTGGAGGCGAAGCTCGCCGGCCGCAGCGTGACCGACATGCTCGGCCTGCCGCCGCTGGGACCGACCGCGACGGCGATGACCGTCAGCCTCGACACGCCCGATGCGATGGCCGTCGCCGCGGGCAAGCTGGCGGACGTGCCGCTCATCAAGATCAAGGTCGATCGCAGCGATCCCGAGGCGCAGATCCGCCGGGTGCGCGAGATGGCGCCGGCGCCGCGGGTGATCGTCGATCCGAACGAGAGCTGGACGATCGCCGAGATCGAGCGGCTCCAGCCGATGCTCGCCGAGCTGCGCATCGACCTGCTCGAACAGCCGCTTCCTGCCGGCGAGGACCAGGCACTCGAAGGCTTCAAGCCGCTGATCCCGATCGCAGCGGACGAGTCCGCGCACATCGCCGACGACGTCGCGGCGCTCGCCAGCAAATATCAGGTGATCAACATCAAGCTCGACAAGACCGGTGGCCTCACCGGCGCGCTTGCGCTCGCCGATGCTGCGGCTGCGGCGGGGCTGGGGGTGATGACTGGCAGCATGATCTCGACGTCGCTGTCGATCGCGCCGGCACTGGTGATCGCCGCGCGCTCGAGCTTCGTCGATCTCGATGGCCCGCTCTGGCTGGCGGAAGACCGGCCGGGCGGCGTGCGCGGGGTGGGCGGCGTGCTGACGCCGCCGGCGCCGGGCTTCTGGGGAGCGCCATAACCGAAAGTAATAACCAAAAGAGGGAGTCGCGACATGGTTCAGGGTCGGAAGTGGAAGATCGGCGTGGCGGCGGGCGCTGCACTGGTGGCCGTAGCGGGTGTCGCACTGGCACGCAGTGCCGACCAGGAACCCGCGGCCGACCTGATCCTGCGCGGCGGCACCGTCTATCCGGGCAGTGCCGCTCCCTTCAAAGGCGATGTCGCGATCCGCGGCGATCGCATCGTCTATGTCGGCCCCAAGGCAGCGGGCACTGCCAGGAAGATCATCGACGCGACGGGCATGATCGTGGCGCCCGGCTTCATCGACACGCATAGCCACGTCAACGGTGCACTGGCCTCGGGCGATCCCGCCGCCCGGCTGGTGCTGCCCTTCCTCACCCAGGGTGTGACCACCGCGTTCATCGGCGTGGACGGCGGCGGCGATCCCGAGGTCGCGCGTACCTTCGGCCGCGACAGCGGCGCGAAGGGCGGGGAAGGCGAAGCGGCGCTCGGCCAGTCGAGCCGCGACTACGGCATCAACTTCGCGACCTATGTCGGCCTGGGCGCCGTCCGGCTGAAGGTGATCGGCCCGGACGACCGGGCGCCGACCCCCGAAGAGCTCGCGAAGATGCAGGGCCTGGTCTCGACTGCGATGTGCCAGGGTGCGCTCGGCCTCTCGACCGGCCTGTTCTACGCCCCCCAGAGCTTCGCCAAGCGCGACGAGGTGGTCGCGCTGGCCAAGGCAGCGGCGGAGAAGGGCGGCATCTATGACAGCCATCTGCGCGACGAATCCTCCTACACGATCGGCCTGAAGGGCGCGGTCGCCGAGGCGATCGAGATCGGGCGCGAGGCGGGCATCCCTGTCCATATCGCGCACATCAAGGCGCTCGGCGTCGATGTGCAGGGCCAGGCCCAGGCGATCATCGCGCAGATCGAGGCGGCGCAGAGGGCTGGGCAGATCGTCCATGCCGATCAATATCCCTGGTCCGCCTCGGGCACCGGGCTGTCAGCGGCGCTGATGCCGCGCTGGGCGCAGGACGGCGGGCGCTCCGCGATGCTCAAGCGGTTCGAGGATTCGGCGGCGATGGCGAAGATGCGCCCCGAGATCGCCGACAATCTGCGCCGTCGCGGCGGTCCGGCCTCTCTGCTGATCACCTCGGGCCCGGCCGATGCCGAGGGCAAGACGCTCGAGCAGATCGCCAAGGCCCGCGGCATCGATCCGATCGATGCCGCGATCGCGATCCTCAGGAAGCGCGAGGCCGGGGTAGCCTCGTTCAACCAGAGCGAGGCGGACATCGCCGCCTTCATGCAGCGGCCCTGGGTAGTGACCAGCTCGGACGCCTCGCAGGGGCATCCACGCTACTATGCCTCCTTCGCCCGCAAATATGCGACCTATGTGAAGGACAAGCAGGTGATCGACCTGCGCGCCTTCATCGATCGCAGCACCGCCGTGACCGCGGGGATGTTCGGCCTGGAAGGGCGCGGCCAGCTCAAGGCCGGCGCCTTCGCCGACGTGATCATGTTCGATCCCGCCCGCTTCGCGCCGCGCGCCGACTATATCCATCCCGCGCTGTTCTCCACCGGCATGCGCACGGTGGTCGTCAACGGCGTGATCGCAATCGAGAATGGCGAACCGACCGGCGCTGCCGGCGGCCGCCCGCTACCCCGTCAGCCGAAACCGGGGAGCTGTCGATAGGAGGCCAATAAGGACCGCAGGACGGAGCCGATGCGGTGCAGCCGGGGCAACCGGCGCACGGAAGGCATCATCGCTCCACTACACCGACGAAGGGGAAGAAATATGACAAGGTCACTGAGAGTCGCCTCTCTGCCCGTGCTGGCAGTCGCGCTGATGTGGAACGCCGCGGCGTTCGCGCAGGACACCCAGACTCCGCCGGCAGCGGCACCGGAACCCGAGGCGCCATCCGCCGAGATCACCGTCACCGGCACGCGCATCCAGCGCGACGGCTATCAGGCCCCGACGCCGCTCACGGTGATCAATGCAGGCGATATCGACGCGACCGCCCCGGCCAATGTCGCCGATTTCGTCAATGAGATTCCCTCGCTCGTCGGTAGCGTCACGCCGGCCAACTCCAACCTCAACATCTCGGCAGGCACGGCGGGCGTCAACGCGCTCAACCTGCGCTCGCTCGGCACCGCGCGCACGCTGGTGTTGCTCGACGGCCAGCGCTCGGTCGGCTCGACGGTGACCGGCCTGGTCGACGTCAACACCTTCCCCCAAGGCCTCATCAAGAGCGTCGAGATCGTCACCGGCGGCGCCTCGGCCGCCTATGGCTCGGACGCCGTCTCGGGCGTGGTCAACTTCATCCTCGACAAGGAATATTCGGGCCTCAAGGGGTCGGTCGAATACGGCATCTCGACCTATGGCGACGCGCCCAACTATCGCGCGACGCTGACCGCCGGCACCGGCTTCGCGGGCGGGCGCGGCCATATCCTGCTCAATGGCGAGATCGCCGTGAAGGAAGGCCTGCACGGCGTTCCGCGCGACTGGAACAACAAGGGTTGGTACATGATCAACAACCCCGCCTATGTGGCGGGCAATGGTCAACCAGAACGCCTGGTCGTGTCGGGCGCCGGCTTGAGCCAGGCGACGCGCGGCGGCATCATCCTCAACACCGCGCTGCGCGGCACCCAGTTCGGCCAGGGCGGTGCGGTCAGCCAGTATAATTTCGGCACCAATCGCGATCCCTGGCAGATCGGCGGCGACTGGCAATCGACCCAGGTCAACGGCTTCCAGTCGCTCGATCCCGAGGAGAACCGCAAGAGCCTGTTCGGGCGGGTGAGCTTCGAGGTCGCGGACTGGCTCAACGTGTTCGGCCAGGCCTCTTACGCCAAGTCGGAGAATCTCGGCTGGCTCGGCGTGCAGCTCAACCAGAACAACGTCACGATCCGTTCGGACAATGCCTATATCCCGGCCTCGGTCCGGGCCCAGCTGGGCGGGATCACCAGCTTCACGCTCGGCACCAGCAATGCCGACCTGCCGATCCGCAAGAACGACACCGAGCGCGAGCTGCAGCGCTATGTCGTGGGCGCGAACGGGAGCTTCCCGCTGTTCGCCGGCACGGCGCGCTGGGACGTCTATTACCAGAAGGGCATCAGCCGCACCCGCGAGATGGCGCGGGACATCACCAACAATGCCCGGCTCGCGCTGGCGCAGGACGCGGTGTTCGCGCCGGCCGGCAATGCGATGGGCGTGCCCGCCGGCACGATCGTCTGCCGCTCGACGCTGACCGCGCCGACCAATGGCTGCGTGCCGCTCAACCGCCTGGGCATCGGTGTCGCGAGCCCCGAAGCCCTCGCCTATGTCCTCGGCAATCCGTATCGCAAGCAGAAGTTCGAAGAGGACGTCGTCGCCGCCAACCTGGCCTTCGATGCGTTCCGGCTGCCGGCCGGCGCGGTCTCCGTCTCGATCGGCGGCGAGCATCGCCGCGAGAAGGTGAGCGGCTCGGTGCCGACCGAATTCCAGACCGGCTGGTTCGTCGGCAACTTCCTGCCGAGCTTCGGCGACTATAGCGTCACCGAAGGGTACATCGAGCTCGTCGTGCCGGTGATCAAGGGGCTCGACCTCAACGGCGCGGTGCGCGGGACCGACTATTCGACCTCGGGCTATGTCACCACCTGGAAGGCGGGCATCACCTTCGAGCCGATCCCGGACATCCGCTTCCGCGCGACCCGGTCGCGCGATATCCGCGCGCCCAACCTGGGCGAGCTGTTCACCGCCGGATCGACCCGCATCAACGTGCTGATCGATTCCTCGCAGAACAACGCCTCGGTCACCTTCGCCGGCACCACCCGCGGCAATCCGCTGCTCCAGCCCGAAAAGGCCGACCAATGGGGTGTCGGCGTCGTGCTGCAGCCGACCTTCCTGCGCGGCTTCGCGATGTCGGTCGATTACTACAACATCAAGATCAACGGCGCGATCGGATCGGTTGCCGCCCAGACGATCGTCGATCGCTGCAACGAGGGCATCCAGGCGTTCTGCACCGCCGTGGTCCGCGGGCCCAATGCGTTCGGCAACAGCCTGCAGGTGTACGAGAGCCCGTTCAACTTCGCGGTGCAGAAGGCGCAGGGCATCGATTTCGAGACGTCGTACCGCACGCGGATCGGCACCGGCAACCTGACGCTGCGCGGCATGGCGACGCGTTACATCAAGAACTATTTCGACAATGGCATCGACGCGCCTACCGACACGGTGGGCCAGAACGCACCGGGCGGCACGCCGAAATGGCTCTACCGTGCCCAGGCCAGCTATGAGGTGGACGACTTCAACCTGACGCTGATCGGGCGCGGGGTGAGCGACGGCGTCTATGACAACAGCTTCGTCGAATGCACCAGCGGCTGCCCGGTCTCGACGGTGACCAACCGGACGATCAACGACAACCGGATCAAGGGCGCCTTCTACGTCGATGCCTCGGTCACCCAGGGGTTCAAGATGGGCGGCAAGGAGATGCAGCTGTTCTTCGCGGTCTCCAACCTGCTCGACAAGGATCCCCCGGTGGTGGCGCCCGGGCCGGCGGGCAGCGCCTATGCGACGCCGGCGACCAACCAGTCGATCTACGACCTGCTCGGGCGGACCTTCCGCATCGGCGCCCGGTTCAAGATGTGAGGGGAGGGGGCGTGATGAAGAGATTTGCCCTCCCGGCCGTCGCGCTGCTCGCGACGGCCTCCCCGGCGCTCGCCCAGGATTATGACGTGCTGATCCGGGGCGGCACCGTCTATGACGGCAGCGGTGCGCCGGGCCAGGCCGCCGATGTCGCGATCAAGGGTGACCGTATCGTCACAGTGGGGACGATCCCCGCCGCGGCGACCGCGAAGACCACCGTCGATGCCCGGGGCAAGATCGTCGCGCCGGGCTTCATCGATCCGCATTCGCATGCGGCGCCCAATATCCAGACGCCGGAACTCGCACCGGCGCTGCCGATGCTCTACCAGGGCATCACCACCTTGTTCATGAACCCCGACGGTGGCGGCCCGGCCGACCTGGCGCCGCAGATCGCCGACCTCAGGACCAATATCCCCGGCGTCAACGTCGCCCCGATGATCGGGCACAATGCGGTGCGCGCCGCGGTGATGGGCAATGTCGACCGGCTCGCCACGCCCGAGGAGCAGGCGAAGATGGAAGGGCTGGTCACCGCGGCGATGAAGCTCGGTGCGTTCGGCCTGTCCGACGGGCCCTTCTACATCCCGGCCAAATATTCGAACACCGCCGAGATCGTCGGGCTGGCCAGGGCGGCGAGTGCCTTCCCGCACGCCTTTTACGAGAGCCATATCCGCGACGAGGGCAATTACGACATCGGCGTGGTAGCGGCGGTGGAGGAAGTGATCACCGTCGCGCGGGAGGCGAAGATCCCCGGCGTCGTCACCCATATCAAGGTGCTGGGGCCGCAGGTCTGGGGCAAGTCGGCCGAGGTGATCGCGCATATCGACAAGGCGCGTGCTGCCGGGGTGCAGGTCTGGGCCGACCAATATCCCTATACCGCGTCCGGCTCGAGCCTGATGGCTTCGCTCGTCCCCGGCTGGGCGCAGGAGGGCGGGGCGGACGCGCTGGCCAAGAGGCTCGAGGATCCGGCGATGCGCGCGAAGATCCGTGCCGAGATGGTCCCCAATCTCGCGCGCCGCGCCGGGCCGCACGCGATCCAGATCCGTGCCTACAAGGCCGATCCGTCGCTGGACGGCAAGCGGCTCGACGAAGTCGGCGCGATCATGAAGCTCGATCCGCTCGATACCGCGATCGAGATGCTGAAGAAGGGCGGGGCGCCCACCGTGTCGTTCAACATGAGCGACAAGGACGTCGAGGCATTCATGCAGCAGAGTTGGACGATGACCTCGACCGATGGCGGCCTGCCGCCCTTCGGCAAGACTGCCGAGCATCCGCGCGCGTACGGCGCCTTCCCGCGCAAGCTGCGCAACTATGTGCTCGACAAGCCGGTGATCCCGATGGCCCAGGCGATCCATGCCGCCACCGGGCTGCCGGCCAGGGTGTTCGACGTGGTCGATCGCGGCGCGCTGCGGAAGGGCGCCTTCGCCGACGTGATCGTCTTCGATCCGAAGACGGTGCGTGACACCGCGACCTATGAGAAGCCGCACGCCTATGCCCAGGGCATGGACTATATCTTCGTCAACGGTCGCGCCGCGCTGGCGAACGGCAAGCCGGTGGCGGAGCGCTTCGGGCGGGTGTTGCTGCGCACGCCCTGACGGGCGGGTGTGGGCTTAGCGCTGGAGCTTGGTCGCCAGGATCACGGAGGACGTGGTGCGCTCCACGCCCTCCATGGCGCCGATGGAATCGAGCAGGTCGTTGAGCCGATTGACGTGGGGTGCCTCGAGCATCGCGATCAGGTCGTACTCGCCCGAGATTGCGTAGAGCCCGGCCACCTCGGGCATCGTCACAAGCTGATCCTGGGTCGCCTGGGTGGCCTTGGGATAGAGCTTGATCATCACATGCGCGCGGATCAGGCTGCGGTCGTAATCCTCGCCCAGACGCACCGTGTAGCCGGTGATCGTGCCCTGGCGCTCGAGCCGCTCGATGCTGCTGTAGATGGCGGTGCGCGAGACACCTAGTGCAGTAGCGAGCTCGGAGACGTTGCGCCGGGCATCCGCGCGCAGCAGCGCGAGGAGCTGGGGATCGATCTCCTCGGGCCGCAGCGTCATTTCGGTCCCGGCGCTCCGATCAGCTTGCCGCCGGAAACCTCCGCCACACCGGTGAAGGCGGGGCGGGTGACCCGCAGCGTGTTCAGGTCCAGCGCGCCTTCCGGGCCGATGCCGGTGATCTTCACGCCGTTCCAGTCGAGCGGCCTGCCGACACGGATACGCGCGGGCGCCGCGGGCTGCACGAGCCAGGCATGGCCGCCGGGCGGGGTGTGGAGCTTCGCCTTCCCATCGGCTTCGACGCAGAGCGCCGCGCCTTCATCCACGCCGAGGCCAACGGCGCGCGGATCGTGCAGCCGTGCCTTGGCGACGAAGGCGATGAGGCGGCCGAGCCGGTCGCGCCTGGCGAAATGCGTATCGGTGACGACATGGGCGAGGCGGGGCATGTGCAGGAACCCCGTCACCAGGGTGACTGCCGGCCCGCCCGGATCGGCGAGCGCGGCGGGGCTGTCGATGCTGCCGCCATCCATCGCACCATAGCCGGTGCCGCCCAATATGGCGAGGCCGGCGCTGGTGCCGCCGATCGGGCGGCCGGCGCGGACATGCGCATCGAGCGCACGGGCGACCGGGGTACCCTTCCAGTAGCGGACATAATTGGCCTGGTCGCCGCCGGCGAGGAAGATCCCGTCGGCCTTGGCAAGAATGGCGAGCACGCGCGGGTCGGTCGACGCCGCGCGGCTGTGGAACACGATCGTCCGGACCGAAGCAACGCCACCGACCTGGTTGTAGATCTCCTCGCCCGCCTGGCCCTCGCCCGAGGCGCGCAGCACGACGATATGGCCATGCCCGGCGCGCTCGGCGAACCAGCGAAAGGCGGTGTAATCCCAGTCGCCGCCGCCGACGAGCATCAGCGCAGGGGCAGTCGCGCCGCTCCGCTTCGCGGCAAGATCACCGATCTCGTAATAGCTATAGGCGGGCTCCGGCCGCGCCGATGCGGCGGGCGGTGCGAAGAGGACAAGAGCGGCCAGCAGCAGTCGCAAGAGTGTCTTCAAGGCCATAGTCCTTTGCAATTCGTTCGCTCCCTATGCCCAGAATGCATTTTTATTGTTTCATTCTGATCCTTGTCGATATCAATATGTCACAAACGCATCAGGGGGTCGATATATGCGCCATACGAAGTTCACCGCACTGGCTCTGGCGGGTGCCAGCCTGATCGCACTGCCGGTCGCGGCGATGGCGCAGACGAGCGACCAGAATGTCCCGGCGGCGAGCCAGGAAGCGGGCGAGGGCGAGGGTCAGATCGTGGTGCTCGGTTCGCGCATCCCGCGCATCCAGGCGGAAGGTCCGGCGCCGGTGACGACGATCACGGCCGAGGACATCCTGCGCAACGGCTATCAGAGCGTGCCGGACGTGCTGAAGGCGATCACCCAGAATGGCGGCGAGACGCAGAGCCAGCAGAGCTTCTCGGGCGCGGACTTCACCCCCGGCGCGCAGCAGGTCGATCTGCGCGGGCTCGGCCCCAACCACACGCTGGTGCTGGTCAATGGCCGCCGCATCGCCGACTTCCCGCTGCCCTTTGGCGGCAACAGCAACTTCACCGACATCTCGAACATTCCGGTCGGCCTGATCGAGCGCGTCGAGGTGCTGAGCGGCAGCGCCTCGGCGATCTACGGGTCGGACGCGATCTCGGGCGTAGTCAATTTCCAGCTCAAGTCCAAGCCCGACGGCACCCGCATCGATTACCGTGCCGGCTTCACCGAGCATGGCGGCGGCAATTCCCAGCGCCTGTCGCTGACCACGGGTTGGGAGACCGGCGGTTTCCACGGCGTCGTGGGCGTCGAGCTGCTCGATCAGCGGCCGCTCTGGGCCTATCAGCGCAAGCTGCAGGATTCGAGCCTGGACAGCCCGTCCCGCTCGACCGCGATCGCGCGTCGCAACTTCCTGCGCACCGATGAGGACAACGACTATCTCGATCCGGGCGCGAGCGTCTGTGCCTCGCTGTCCAGACTCAACGGCGGTAGCACCTATTACGCCACCCGGCCTGAATACGGCTACGACATCGCCAACGACGAATATATCGACGGCCATTATTGCGGCAGCGACAAGGCGATCGGCTATGGCACGACGATCAGCCGGCGTCGCGCGATCAGCGGCTATGGCGCGATCGGCTATGACCTGAGCGACAAGGCGAAGCTCTTCCTCGACGTGCAGGCCAGCTATTCGGACCTCAAGCTGTTCCGCGACGTGCTCGACTGGCAATATGTTGCGCCTGACGGCAATGAGGAAGGCACCTTCTTCAATCCGAACATGCCGACGGACCTCACCTATAGCGGTGCGCAGCTCGACAACTGGTACCGCCTGTTCACCCCCGAGGAGATGGGCGGCTTGGACGTCGGCATGACGCGCAACCGCTCGGTCAGCTACAACATCACGCCGGGCATCAAGGGCCAGCTCGGCGCGAAGTGGAATTACGAGTTCAGCGTCAACCACGCCGAGTACAGCTCGAAGATCGGCTTCCCGCAAGTCGTGATCGACAAGTCGAACGCCTTCTTCCTGGGGCAGCAGCAGGGGATCGATCCCGCCAGCGGCTATGCGATCTTCAACGCCGACATCAACCGGCTCTACAAGCCGCTGACCCCGGCCGAATATGCGTCGATCACCGCGATCTCGACCTATCGTCCGAAGACCTGGGTCAACAATGTCTCGGCGACGATCAACACCACCAGCCTGTTCCAGCTTCCCGCCGGACCGGTCGGCTTCGCCGCCGTCGCCGAAGTCGGCAACCAGGGCTATGAGATCAATCCGGATCCGCTCGCGCTCGGCCAATATTATGTCGGGCTGGTCGATTCCGACGGGCACGGCACCCGCCAGCACTGGGGCGTGGGCGGCGAGCTTCGCGTGCCGGCCTTCACCTTCCTCGAGCTGAGCGGCGCCGGGCGCTACGATCACTATGATTTTGCCGGAAACGGCTTCGGCAAGTTCACCTATAATCTCGGTGCCGAGCTGCGCCCGATGAAGAGCCTGCTGATCCGTGGTGCCTATGGCACCGGCTTCCGCGCGCCCGATCTCCACTATATCTTCAAGGGGCCGGGCAACACCCATACCGGCGGCACCGACTATTATCTCTGCCAGCAGGGCGGCGAGGATATCGGCGACTGCCAGTTTGACGATGTCGATTTCATCGCCCGCCACAACGGCAATCGCCGTCTGCGGCCGGAGACGTCCAGCTCGCTGAACGGTGGATTCTTCTTCCAGCCGAGCCGGAACTTCGACTTTTCCGCGGACTATTTCCGCGTGAAGATGAAGAACCAGGTGCTCAACATGAACATCGATACGATCCTGCGCGACGAGGCGGAATGCCGCGCGACCAGCGGCACCACGCCGACCTGCCTCGATGCCATCGCCCGCGTGCAGCGCTATGCCAGCGGCGCGCTGGCCGGCGAGATCCAGTCGGTTTCGATCAATCCGATCAACATCGCCGAGGAGACTACCGACGGCGTGGACATCGCCGCGCATCTGCGCGTGCCGACCGCCGGGATCGGCCGCTTCTCGCTGGCGGCGAGCTACACCCATGTGTTCAACCACACGGTCCGCCAGTATCCGGGCGATCCGATCGTCGACAAGCTGGCGTTCGACAGCGGCTATTACATCCCGCGCGACAAGGGCACGGCGAGCCTGACCTGGGATCTCGGCAAGTTCTCGACCACGCTCACCGGCCAGCGCCTCAGCCGCCTGCCCGACTATGCCGAGGAGGGCTATATCAAGGCGAGCTACCTCTTCAACCTGTCGGCCCAGTACAGCATCACCGAGCGGGTGCGCCTGTCGGGCACGGTCAACAACTTGTTCGACCAGAACCCGATCAAGGACCGCACCTACAGCGCCTATCCCTATTACGACATCTCGTGGTTCGACGGGGTGGGCCGCAGCTTCTATGTCCAGCTGACCTACAAGATGGGTGGAGCCAAGCTTTGATGCGTACCCTGGCGACTGCGCTTGCCCTGCTGACCCTGACCGCGGTGCCCGTGGCGGCGCAGGGGCTGTCGAAGGCGGAGAAGGTGATCGACCGCACGGTCGATGCCGAGTTCGAGCGTTCGGTGGCGCTCCTCGCGCGGCTGGTCGACCAGAATAGCGGCACGCTCAACCTCGACGGCGTCACCAGGGTCGGCGAGATGATGCGTGCGGAGCTCGAACCGCTCGGCTTCACGATCAGCTGGAAGCCGATGGGCGCGGTCCAGCGGGCCGGGCACCTGATCGCGGTCCACAAGGGCAAGCCCGGCGGCAAGCGCATCCTGCTGATCGGCCATCTTGATACGGTGTTCGAGCTGAGCTCGCCCTTCCAGAAGTTCGTCCGCACCGGCGACAAGGCCGAAGGGCCCGGCGCCGGCGACGACAAGGGCGGCATGGTGGTGATCGTCTCCGCGCTCAGGGCGATGCAGGCGGCGGGCACACTCAAGGGTGCCAATATCGAGATCGTGCTGACCGGCGACGAGGAGGATGCCGGCAGCCCGCTCAGCGTATCGCGTGCCGACCTGATCGCCGCGGGCAAGCGCGCCGATGTCGCGCTCGATTTCGAGGGGCTGGTGATCGACGGCGGCAAGGACATGGGCTCGATCGCCCGCCGCTCGGTGACCGACTGGCGGATCACCGCCAGCGGCAAGACCGGCCATAGCTCGCTGATCTTCACGTCCCAATTCGGCGACGGCGCGATCAACGAGCTGGCGCGGATCCTGGCGGCGTTCCGCAAGGAGCTGCCCGAGCCGAACCTGACCTTTAACGCCGGCGTGATCGCCGGCGGCGCCCGCGCCGAGATCGACGAGAGCGGCAATGCCAAGGCGGGCGGCAAGACCAACATCATCGCCGCCACCGCCGTCGCCACCGGCGATTTCCGCACGCTGAGCGTCGAGCAGACCGAGCGCGTCCGGGCGAAGATGGAGGCGATCGTCGCCGCGCATGCGCCGGGCACCGATGCGAGGATCGAGTTCGGCGAAGGCTATCCGGCGATGGCCCCGACCGAAGGCAACAAGGCGCTGCTCACGGCGCTCAACGGCGTGAACCGAGACCTCGGCCTGGAGGAAATGGCGCCGCTCGATCCGCTCAAGCGCGGTGCGGGGGACGTCTCCTTCGTCGCGCATGATGTCGACAGCCTGGCCGGGCTCGGCACCTATAGCGCCGGCGATCATGCGCCGGGCGAGACGGTCGATCTCGCCAGCATCCGCCGGCAGGCCAAGCGTGCCGCGATCCTCGTCACCCGGCTCAGCGCCGGGCGCACCGCGCGCAAGTAGGCGTCAGCCGGCCCGGACGGGGACGGGCGGCAGGTTCGAGAGCTTGGTCAGCAGCAGCGGCAGGTCGCCGCTGATATAGGTATCGGTCGGCACCGCCCAGCACTCGCCCAATGCGGCAAGTGCCGACGCTTCGCGGGCACGGCGCAACTGGGCGTCGGGCGCATTTCCTTTGCTATGGATCGACATTCCGCTCTCGAAAAACAAAACAGACCAGCCCCACCGGCGAATGTCGGCGGGGGCTGGCCCTCGGGGAGCAGAACGTCATCGGGTCCGGTGGGTTCCCACCGCGATGACGGAAAAGGAGTTGGCGGTGGGGTACACCGCCAACCCGAGGGGACATCGCTGGGGGGCGATCAGAACTTCACGCGGACGCCCAGGCGATAGGTGCGGCCGAGCGTGTCGTAGAGCGCCGGATTGACGTCGAGACCGGTGTTGGTCTGCGGCGACGGCGCGGGATCGTGATCGAAGAGATTGTCGATCTTGAAGAACGAAGTGATGCCCTTGGTGAAATCGACCGAGCCGCCGACGTCGAAGTAGAAGGCGCCCTTCATCGTGTTGGTGTTGATCGTCGGGTGGTTGGTGGTCGAGACCGGGCAGCCCGACTGGCAGACGACATATTGGTTGCCGTACACGCCGTCGGAGAACCAGCGCTGCTGCGCCATCAGCGTGAAGCCGGGGCCGTCATAGGACTGGACGGCGAGCCACTTCCAGTGCGGCGTGTTGCCGGTGTTCGCGCCCGCCTGATCCACTACATCGACGCCCTTCACGCCGGCATCGACGAGGAACTCGCGGACATGCGTGCCGAGCGCGCGCACCGTGAAGGAACCGGGCAGGCCCAGCGGCCGCTGCCACCGGTAGCTCGCCTCGATGTCGAACCCGCTGGTCTTCCACGAGGCGAGGTTGAACGGCTGGACGTTGACGAAATTGCCGCCCTGGGTGGGGCTGTTGAGCACGAAGCCGCCGCAGAATTGCGAGAGGCCGTCATGGCAGAACTGGACGATCTGCGCCGCCGAAAGCGTCGAGATCACGCCCTTCAGCTTGATGCTGTAATAGTCGAACGAGAGGCTGAGCCCCGGCAGCCAGGAGGGATTCGAATAGACGACGCCCAGTTCGGTGTTGCGGGCGATTTCCGGCTTCAGATCGGGGTTGCCGACCGTGTTCTGGAAGATCTGCACCGTCGGGCCATAGGGATTGGCGAAGCTCGGCACCGTGGTGACCGTAGGTGCGGCGTACAGTTCGGACAGGTTGGGCGCGCGAACGTCACGCGAGGTCACCGCGCGGAAGCGGAGGCCATCGAGCGGCGTATCCCAGGTGCCGCCAACCTTCCACGCCCAGACGGTTCCCGAAGTGCTGTAATGGGTGACACGCGCCGCGGGGTTGATGTTGGCCTTGCCCATCGGACCGTCGAACAGCGGCAGGTTGAGCTCGAGGAAGCCCTCATAGACGCTGTAGGCGCCGGTGCCGTTCTTGTAGTTGCCCGCCGCATAGTTGCTGCCCTGCGCCGAATTGAGCAGCGGATCGGCGGGATAGGCGGCCGAGTTCGGGCTGATCGAGGAAACGCCGGCGCCATAGGGATCGGCGTTCACCCGATAATATTCATGGCGATACTCGCCGCCGAACGCGACCGTGAGCGGCCCCGCCCAAAGGTCGAACGCCTCGCCCGAGAAGTTCGCGCTGGCGACATCCTGGGTCAGCGTGGTGTGCTGGAACGGCCCGTTCTCGGGCTGGACATAGGCGAGCGCCGCCGCGGACGGAGTCGCACCGCCGAAGACGTTGATCGGCTGGCAGCCGAGTGCGCGCGCCTGGGCGTTGGCACAGACGATCGTGCCGTTCTGCACCACCGCGTCGACCGCTGCGGCATAGCGGTTCTGAAGCACGATGTGGTCGACATCGATGTACGATTTGGTGGTACCGCGCTCGTAATAGGCGTCATAATGCCACTTGCTGCCGAGCGAGCCCTTCACGCCGGCGACGAAGCGATACTGACGCCGGTCGGTGCTGACCTTGGGGCTGGGGAAGGCGCCGTTGCTCGACCCGAAGGCGAAGGACGTGATGTTGGCGGTGCCGCAGCGATCCTTGATCGACTGGGGCAGGAAGGCGTTGGCGCAGGAGATGGTGAGGTTGACGCGATTATAGCCGGGGCTCGGCTGGTTGCTGGTCAGCACCTGCGCGACATTGGCAGTGATGTAGAACTCCTGGCCCTCGGCGAAATCGAAGCCGATCCGGCCATAGCCGTTGATGCGCTCGAGCGAGGACTTGAGCGAGGCGCCCGAGCCGACGCCGCCCGAGAGATCGCCGCCGACGCAGAAGCTGTTGCCCGGATAGCAGTTCGACACATTGCCATTGCCCTGGGGCACGCCGTTCGAACCATAGTTGAAATTATAGGGGACACCGTTCTGGTCGAACGCGGTGCCCTGGAGCGGCCCGTTGGTGATCAGGCCGTATTTCGCATACTGATAGGATTGGGCGTAGTCGGCATAGGTATATTGCGGGCCGCCGCCGGCCGCCGTGACCCGGTTGTCGAGCAGGGTCGAGGCGCGGAACCAGTTACGGTCACCGGCAAGGTCGGTGCCGAAATTGCCCGGCCCGACGCCGCCTTCATTGTCATATTCGCCGCTGACTACGAGGTGCAGGCGATCGTCGAACAGCGACGTTCCGAAGGCCGCCTGGGCCAGCCCGGTCTTGTCGTCGTTGTAGCGGGTGATGCTGCCGAGGATATTGGCCTTGAACCCGGTGAAGTGCGTGTCGGTGATGAAGTTGACCACGCCGCCGACCGCGTCCGAGCCGTAGGAGGCGGAGGCGCCGCCGTTCACCACGTCGACGCGCTTGACCAGCAGCTGCGGGAACATGCTGATATCGGGCACGCCGGTGACATTCGCGCCGACGACGCGCTGGCCGTCGAGCAGGGTCAGCGTGCGGATCGCCTGCAGGCCGCGCAGCGAGAAGGAGCTGAGGCCCTGCTGGCCGCTCGACGTGCTGAACGTACCGGTGGAAGCGCCGGTCGAGCCCTGGAGCGAGGGCAGCTGGGCGATCGTGTTGAAGATATTCGGCTGAGCATTGTTGGCGATCTGCTCCTCGCCGATCACCGTGGTCGGCGTGGGCGCGTTGAAGCCGCTCGACAGGATGCGGGTGCCGGTGACGATGATCTGGCCGCCGGCATCGGGCTCGCTCTGCGCGGCAGGGGCGGGAGCCTCCTGGGCCTCGGTGGCCGGTGCCGAAGCAGGCGCCGTCTGTGCCGCGGCGGGCGTGGCTGCCAGTGCCATGGCGAGCGCCGTAAGGCTGGTAGCGGTACCAGAAAGCGCGGCCAACCCGCGGCGATCAACTGCAAATGCCATCATCATCCATCCCCTTGGTTTCGGCGCCGCCTTTCGAGAGGCAGTTCGCCATTGTTTCTGGTTCTTAGCCGATCAGGGGGTGCCCAACATCTACGACCATGGTCGCAGATGTTGGGCGAAGAGGGAGATCAGAGATGCGCCGCGTAGAGCGCGTGGTGGGTCAGGATGAACAGGGTGCGCCCGTCGGGACCGCCGAACAGCAGCTGCAGCGGGCGCTCGGGCACGTCGATCCGGCCCGCCTCGCGGCCATCGGCATCGTAGACGAAGACCTGGCCGTTCGCGACATAGACGCGGCCGTCCGGCCCCGCCACGACGCTCTCGCCGCCGCGCGAAGCGAAGGGCTTGAGGTCGGTCACCGCGCCGCCTTCGCCGAGCAGGCCGGTATAGGTGCGGTCCTCCGAGCCATTGGCGATGTAGATGCGCTCGCCGACCTGGCCGGTGACCCAGCCATAGGTGTCGAGCGTATCGGAGAAGCGCCAGCCGAGATGGTTGCTCGGGCCCTGCTGCCAGACCCTGAACGCGGGCAGCACCAGCGAGCCGTCGGGCGAGACATATTCGCGGGCCTTGGGCGCCGCCATGTCGCGGGCGAACATCTCGGCGAGGGTAGTGAAATGGTCGGTCGCCGGGTCATACTGGTCGCGGAACTCGCCATTGTTCCAGAAGCTGCCGGGCAGGGCGACGCGAGCCCTGGCGCCGTCCTTTGCGGGCGTTGGCGCGATCAGCTTCACGTCCTGCGGTTCGCCGGGCCTTAGGCTGTAGACCGTCGCCTCGGGGCCGTCGGACGACAGCACGAGCAAATTGCCCGAGCCGTCGACCGCCAGGTTGATCGGATCGAGCGGCGCGTCGGCGACAACCGACAGGCCTTCCTTGACGGACCAGCCATGGATCCGGTGGAACTGGCGATCGACGAAGTAGAGCTTGCCCTTGGCATCCACCGCGCCGCCGCCAAGGGCATAGAAGCCCTGGGCAAGCTGCTCGACCGGCGCCAGCGAAGGCGTGGCAGCGGGAGCGGGGGTGTCGGTCACGTCGAGTACGGCGAACTCGCGCTCGCGCACTTCCAGCCCGCGCGTCACGTCCTGGATGGCGTTGGCGTAGGGGTATTTGCTCGCACGTAGATAGGTACCGCAGCCATTGGCGTCGCAGGTCGAGAAGCCGCTCTCGGCATTCACGTGGACATTGCGGAATCGGATGTCCTTCGATCCGTAGAGCTTCACCGCTGCAGGTGCCGGCTGGAGCGAGCGGGTGACGCGGTAGCCGTGGAAATTGGCGAACAGGATGTCGCTCGAATTGCGCACCTCGAGCGCGATCGTGTTGCGGCTCTCGCCGGCCTCTTCCTCGGTCTGCGGCGCGAGGAACTCCCAGCCCTTCACCCGGTCGAGGACGATCTCGGCGCGCAGGTGATGCTCGGCGGACATCTGGTAGACGATCCCCGGCGTGCTGGTATCCGACACATAGAGCCCGGCCTGGGCAAAGGTATTCGGCGTCCACAGCCCGTTGAAGGTGCCGCCGCCGCCATCGGTGACCCAAAGGCTGGCATATTGGCCGTCCCAGCGCTTCTTCGGATCGGCATCGGCGGTGTGATTGGCGTTGTACGGATCGAAGCGGCCGCCATCGGCCAGGTTGGTGCCGTGGCCGCCCTGGAACTTGACGTCGTCGACCAGCGACTTCTCCCCGGCGCGCCAGAGCAGGCCGGTCGCGCGTGGGTTCACCCCGCCGGTGAACAGGCCGAGGCCCGAGACGATGGCATCGCCGCCCCTCGCGCTCTCGACCAGTGCCTTGGCCGGGCCGACGCCGCGATAGGCCGGGGTATCGTCGGCGAGGACGATCTGGGTGAGGCTGGGGTGCAGGCCGATCAGCACACTGTCGGGCCGCAACCGCAGCGTGTCGCTGACCTTGTAGAAACCGGTCGGGAAATAGACGACGCGGTTGGTGTCGATCGCCTTCTGGATCGCGGCGGTGTCGTCGGTCCTGTCGTCACCCTTGGCGCCGAGGTCGCGGACATTGGTCCAGGCCGATATGGCGGGGAAGGCGCGGATCGCGGCTTCGCGGCGGCGGGGCAGGGCGGCGATCGGCGCGGCGTCGATGCGGGTGGCGAAGCTGCCCAGCTGGCCCAGACCGGGCAGGGTGAGGCCATAGGTGAATTCCTTCACCCGGTAGCGCGGGGCGGGGCCGGCGACGGTCTTGCCGCTGTCGCGGAAGCGGGCGAACACCGGGGTGCCGGTGGCGACGGCATTGTCGAAGCCGATCTGGGTATAGGCATTGCCCTCATTGCTGATGATAACGCCGGCCCTGGCGACATTCTCGAAGCGGACGTCCTTGCCCCAGAGCCAGTCGCCATAGCCCTTGTCGATCTCGATCCCGACCGGCACGTTGCGGAAGGCGACGTTCGCCAGGGTCAGCCCCGCCTCATGCTCGCGGATCGCGGCGTCGCGCTGCCCCTCGAAGGTGGAATCGAGCAGGGTGTACTGCCAGGCGGGCGAGGTCTTCTCGGCCAGGATGCCGTAGCGCCCGCCGAAGAAGCGCAGGTCCATGCCGAGATTGCCGACCTGGTAGATGCCGGCCAGGCCCGAGCCCAGGTGGAAGTCGATATGGGCGAGATAGGCGTGCTGCGCGGTGTGGAAGCGCACGCCGGTCGCCGCCGGATTGCCCGCGCCGATCTCGAAGTCGACGTTCGCCATCGCCGAATAGAAGGTGCCCGAATTGGCGTCGGCGATGTCGGGGTTGAACGGCACGCTGGTCGGCGGCGGCACCGGCACCCGGCCGCGCAACGGCGAGCCGCCGGGGCCGGGTGCTGCGCCGTTGGGCTGGTTTCCGGTGAAGAAGACCATGCTGCCGACGCCCCGCTGGAAGCCCGGCGTGTTGGCGGCGAGGACGAAGATCGGCCGCGTCTTGCCCACCCCGAACAGGCGGACGCCCGGCCACATGTAGATCGTCCGGGTGATGCGGTGGCGGCCCGAGGGCAGGAAGACGATGCCGCCGCCGGGCTTTGCCGCCGCGGCGTCGATCGCTGCCTGGATCGCGGCGCTGTCGTCGGCCACGCCGTCGCCCTTCGCCTTGACCGTGACGGCGACGGGATCGGAAGGCGCAGTCGCGAAGACCGAGACGGAGCGGGCAGTCTGGGCCTCGGCATTCGCGACCTGCATCGCCGCGACCATCACCACCAACCCTGCGATGCGCATCCTGTCGCTCATGCCCGTCCCCTCTTTTTATGATCACACGATAACACGCGGATACGCATGCGCGGATGCCCGCGCGACCGCGACAAAGGTCGCAATGGTCAAAGCCGCCGCCTGCGAACATTAGCTTGTCCGTCCGAAGCCGGGGAAAGACGTGGAAGCGCAGCGAAAAATGACCGGATTGCCGTCCTTTGCGATCGTCGTGATGGGGGTGAGCGGCTGCGGCAAGTCCACTTTGGCCGCGCATCTCGCCGTGCATCTGGCGGCGCCGGCGTTCGAGGGCGACGATTTCCATGCGCCTGAAAGCGTTGCCAAGATGCGCGCCGGCCAGCCGCTCGAGGACGCGGACCGCTGGCCCTGGCTCGACCGGCTGGGCACGGCGATCGGCGCGGCGGTGCGGGAGCAGGGCATCGCCGTCGCCGCCTGCTCGGCGCTCAAGCGCAGCTATCGCGAGCGGCTCGAACGGGCCGCGGGCGTGCCGATCGCCTTCGTCCTGCTGGAAGGCGATCGGGACGAGATCGCGCCGCGTCTGGCGGCGCGGGCCGGGCACTATATGGCGCCCAGCCTGCTCGACAGCCAGTTCGCCACGCTGGAGCGTCCCGGTGCCGACGAGCGCGCGATCGCGCTGCATTGCTATAGGCCGGTGGAGGAGCTTTGTCGGGAGGTGCTCGCCTGGGCTGGGGCGGACGCCGGGGTTTAATCCGTCATCCCGACGAAAGTCGGGATCTCGCGCGGCTCTTGTCCTGCGGTTCGCGCTTTCGCCTGAGATCCCGGCTTTCGCCGGGATGACGGTTTGTGGCGTGCGGGATGACGGCTTGGATTACGGCATCAGCCGCTTGCGGCCCTGCGACAAATGCCAGCGCATCGCCAGGGCGGCGCCGTCGCCGTCCTGCGCGCGGATCGCGTCGACGACCGCGTCATGCTCCTCCATCATCGACCCGATCACTTCGGGCGGGCGTGAGCGCGAGATGTCGACGCCGGCGCGCAATATGCCCATCACATCGTGCTGGAGATGATCGAAGGTCGAGATGAAGGCGCTGTTGCCCGTCGCCTCTGCGATCGCGCGGTGCAGCCGCCAGTCCTCGTCATGCGCCGGCGCGGAGGACAGGAGGGCGGTGCGCAGCGCCTCGAGCGCCGCGTCGATCTCCTCCATCTGCTCCTGCGAGCGGCGCTGGGCGGCCAGCCGGGCAGCCTCTGCCTCTAGCACGAAGCGCACCTCATAGGTGCCGAGCGTCGCCGCCAGCCCGTCCATCGGCACGTGCGAGCCGAGCCGGGCGGAGGGGCGGCGCTTCACATAGGAGCCGGCGCCGCGCCGCGCCTCGGTGATGCCGTCGGCAGCGAGACGGACAAGCGCCTCGCGCACGATCGTCCGCGACATGCCGAACAGCTCGGCCAGCCGCGCTTCCGAAGGCAGCCGGTCGCCGGCCGCCAGATCGTCCTCGTTGATGATCCCGACGATCGCCGTATAGGCGCGATCGGCGAGCCTGCCCTCCTGCACGGCGCCTCTCTTCTTCACGCCTCGATTTTCTCCAGGGCGCGTCTCAGACAAGGTAGCTGAGCCCCAGCACCATGGCCAGTCCGGCGACCGAGATCACCGTCTCGAGCATCGACCAGGTGCGGAACGTGTCCGCCGTGGTCGTGCCCATATAGCCCTTGACCAGCCAGAAGCCCGGATCGTTGACATGGCTGAAGAACACGGAGCCGGCGCCGATCGCGAGGACGACCAGCTCGGGCGAGGCGCCCGAGGCGGCGACAACGCCCGGCATGATGCCGACCGCGGTGATCGTCGCCACCGTCGCCGATCCGGCGGCCAGGCGGATGCCCACCGCGACCAGCCAGCCGAGCAGCAAGGGCGAGATCGAGTACATCATCACCAGCCGCGCCAGCAGGTCAGACAGGCCGGCGGTGACCAGCACCTGCTTGAGCGCGCCGCCCGCGCCGATGGCGAGCAGGATCGCTCCCGCCGCGCCCATCGTCTCGAACCAGATCGCGTCCTGGATGCCTTCCTCGCTCAGCCGCCGGCCGAACAGCAGGGGCAGGGCAAGCAGGTTGGTGATGAGCAGCGCGAGCACCGGATTGGCGGCGGCGGCGAGCAGGGACGAATTGGCCAGCGCCGGCACCAGCTTGGCGAGCTCGCCGGTTGCGATCAGCACGATCGGCAGCAGCACGATGAACAGCGAGACGGCGCGGGGCGGCGGCTGCAGGTCGTGCACCGGATCGCTCAGCACCGGCTCGGTCAGCTTGACGCCGGGAGTGACGAACTTGGCGAGCACGGGGCCGGCGAGGATCGCGATGGGGATGGCGATGATCACGCCGTAGAGCATGGTCAGGCCGAGGTTCGCCTTGAGCGCCTCGACCGCGAGCAGCGGGCCGGGATGCGGCGGCACCAGGGCATGGACCACGCCCAGGCCGGCGAGCGCGGGCATGATCAGGCGCAGCTTGGTGCCGTCGGGATCGCCATTGTCGGGCATCGCCTTGGCCGCGGCGACGACGATCGGCAGGAGGAGCACCAGCCCGGTTTCGAAGAACAGCGGCAGGCCGATGACGATCGCGATGCCGAGCGTCGCCCAAGGCGCCGCCTTGGGCCCGGTCAGCCGTAGCGCGCCGGTGGCGAGCGAGGCCGCGGCGCCGGAGAGGTGGAGCATCGCGCCGAGCGACAGGCCCAGTGCGACGACCAGGCCGGTGCCGCCGACGATGTCGCCCACGCCCTTCTGGACCGCCTTGGCGGTGTCGGCGAGCGGCAGGCCAGCGAACAGGCCGACCGCGAAGGCGCCGACGAGCAGGCCGATAAAGGGATGGAGCCGCCAGCGGACGATCAGCAGAATGGCAAGCACGATGCCCGCGATGGCGGCGATTACCAGCCGGATATCTTCGCCGGTCACTTCGCGATCTCCCGGGCAATCCGCTGGGCGCAGTCGTGCACGAATCCTGACATCGTTGTCCTCCCCGGAAGTCCTCGGCTTTTTCTTGCAAGCACGTTGAACCGAGAGAGTTGTACGACAACTTTTTCCAATTCGGCAACGAAAAAGGCTTGCTACCGCTACCAATTGGGGAACATATTAAAACCTGTCCAACCGATTCCGGAAGAACGGAACGGGGATGGGATCGGTTGGAGTCGCCGATCCGCGAGCATGACGCCATGCGCCTCGGGGAGAGGATCGATGAAGGTGACCGTTCAGGAAGCGAGTCAGAAAGCGGCGGTTTCGGCCGCGATGCCCCATCTGATGGATGGCGCGGGCAGGCCCGTGCATCTCACGCCGACTCAGCTCAAGGTGATGCAGGGTGTGCATTCCGGGCAGCTCAACAAGCAGATCGCCTATGAGCTCGGCATCGCCGAGGCCACGGTGAAGGCGCACATGACCGCGCTGATGCGCAAGCTCAATGTGCGCAACCGCACCCAGGTCGCGATCGCGGCCCAGAGCCTGGCGCTTCGCCAGGCCTGATTTCCCGGCCCGGCATCGCCCGGGCCTTCCGACGTTCGTCCAGTCCATTTCCGGAGAGCCATGATGACGGCCTTTCGCCTGCTTTGCGCGGCCCTGTTGCTGTGCCCGCTTCCCGCCTTTGCCGGATCGACTTCGGTCTATCTGACCCAGCCGAACGATCCGCGCGCGATCACCGTGAAGGGCGTGGGCGACGGGCGCGCCGACGACAGCGCGGCGATCCAGCAGGCGATCGATGCGGCGGCCAAGGGCGGGCAGGGCGGCCTCGTCTTCCTGCCGTCGGGGCGTTACCGGATCAGCCGGACGATCTTCGTGCGCTCCGCGGTGCGCGTGCTCGGCGTGGGCGCGACGCGGCCGGTGATCGTGCTGGGCGACGACACGCCGGGCTATGCCGCGGGCGTCGGCGCGATGGTCTCCTTCACCGGCGAGGACCAGTATCGGGTCGGCAAGGTGCCGGTGCCGCCGCCCACCAGCGTGCCGGCCAATCCGAACATCTATGACGCGACGTCGAGCACCTTCTATTCGGCGATGGCCAATGTCGATTTCGAGATCGGCAAGGGCAATGCGGGTGCGGTGGCGGTGCGCTTTCGCGTCGCCCAGCACGGCTTCCTGCGGCACATGGACTTTCATCTGGGGTCCGGGCTGGCAGGGATCTACCAGGCCGGCAACGAATGCGAGGATCTGCGCTTCTATGGCGGACGCTACGGCATCCTGACCGAGAAGACCTCGCCCGCCTGGCAGTTCACGCTGATCGACAGCGAGTTCAGCGGCCAGCGTGATGCCGCGATCCGCGAGCATGAGGTGGACCTGACGCTGGTGAACGTGGCGATCCGCGACGTGCCGGTGGGGATCGAGATCGACAAGGGCTATTCGGACTCGCTGTGGGGCAAGGATGTCCGCTTCGAGAATGTGTCGAATGCGGGCGTACTGATCTCGAACGAGGACAGCGTGTTCACCCAGGTAGGCTTCATGAACGCGCTGGTGCAGAACACGCCGGTCTTCGCCCGCTTCCGCGACAGCGGCAAGACGGTGGCGGGGCAGGGGCGCCAGTATCGCGTCACCGACTTCTCGCACGGCCTCAAGCTCGGTGCGGTCGGGGAGATCGGCGCGTTCGCGACCGATGTCTCGATCGCGCCGATCGCGAAGATGCCCGCGCGCAGGAAGCCCGCGATCGCGGCGCTGCCGCCTGTCGGCGAATGGACGAATGTCCGCGACCTTGGCGTCAAGGGCGACGACGAGACGGACGACACCGCCGCGCTCCAGCGCGCGATCGACACGCACCGCGTGCTCTACCTCCCGCTTGGCCGCTACCGGGTGACCGACACGCTCAGGCTGCGCCCGGACACGGTGATCATCTCGCTGCACCCGAGCCTGACGCATCTCTATCTGCCCGACGAGACGCCGGCCTATGCCGGGGTCGGCAGCGCCAAGGCGCTGATCGAGAGCGCGAAGGGCGGCAACGCGATCGTCTCCGGCCTCGGGCTGTGGACCGGCGGAGTGAACCCGCGCGCCACCGCGCTGCTGTGGCGGGCCGGCGAGGCCTCGATGGTCAACGACGTGAAGATCCAGGGGGGCGGCGGCACCCTGCTCACCAAGGGCAGCCCGATCGGCTTTGGCGATCCGCGTGCGCGCTTCGACGGCCAGCATCCGAGCATCTGGGTCACCGATGGCGGCGGCACCTTCGCGGCGGTCTGGTCGCCCAACACCCTGGCCTCGGCGGGCTTCTACGTCTCGGACACCAAGACACCCGGCTATGTCTACGAGCTGTCGGCCGAGCACCATTACCGCACCGAGATCGTGCTCGACCGGGTGGAGAACTGGGAGTTCCACGCGCCGCAGACCGAGCAGGAAGTGCGCGACGGCGTCAACGCGGTGTCGACCGAGTTCCGCAACTCGCGCAACATCCTGTTCGCCAATTATCACGGCTACCGCGTCACCCGTTCGGCGAAGCCGATGGACGTGGCGGTGCGGCTCTACAACTCCAGCGATATCCATTTCCGCAACGTCCATGTGAACGCCGAAAGCGCCTTTGCCAGCTGCGACGACAAGGGCTGCGGCACCTATGTCCGCGCCAGCAAATATCCGTTCGAGAACGCGATCAAGGACATGACCGGCGGGCTGGAGGTGCGCGAGCGCGAATTCGCCCGGCTCGATGTCGGCGCGGTCGCCACGGCCAAGGCGCAGGTGCCGGTGACCCCGGGCGTCGAGAAGCTGGCCGACGGCTTCTACTCGATCGCCGGCGCGGCAGTGGATGCGAAGGGCAAGCTCTGGTTCGTCGATCGCCAGTTCCAGCGCATCCATGGCTGGTCGGAGAAAGAAGGCCTGTCGGTGCTCGCCGATGCGCCGCTCGATCCGGTGAGCCTGGCGATCGACCGTTCGGGACGGCTGATGGTGCTGTCCTCGGCAGGGCATGACGCGAGCGTCTACAGCATCGATCCGGCCGCACCCTCGGACGTGAAGGTCATCGCGCCGACGCCGGTGCAGGAGCGCGCCGGGGCGCTGACTGCGCTACCGGGCAATATGTGGGCCAATGGCGAGTTCGCCGACCGGATCGATCCGAAGACCTATCAGTTCCCGCCGATCGCGGACTTCTTCACCGGCGCGATGGGCACGGCCAAGCCGCGCGAATATGTCTCGCCCGACGGTTCGCTGGTGCTCCCGGCCTTCCGCGTCTGGAACCAGGGGCCGGACGATCACCAGGGCTGGCGCTGGTCGGACACGCTCGATGCCTATGCGCTGGTCACCGCGAAGCCGGGCGAGCGGGTTTTCCTGACCAACGGCTCGGAGAACCGCAGCTATAGCGGACTGGTCGGCGCGGGTGGGGCGGTGACCGACCTCAAGATCGTCGCGGATCGCGGCGGCGAGAGTGTCGCGCGCGATGCCGCGGGTAACCTCTATGTCGCGAACGGGCAGGTGTTCGTCTACGACGCCTCGGACAAGCCGCTACGCCGCATCGACGTGCCCGAGCGGCCGCTCCAGTTGATCCTGGGCGGTGCGGACGGGCGGACGCTATTCATCCTCACCCACCACACGCTGTACCGGGTGCGGATCTAGCGCCGCACCCGGCGCGCCGATCCGCCGCCCCGCCTCCCTCCGGACCCGTCCGCCGCATTCCCTCTTCCCTTGCGCACCCCAACCGGTTACACGGTTTGCTTTAGCGCTAATTCTAAGTGGACGCCGAAGTGCTGGCGTGCGGGGCGCAAGGGAGAGACAAGGCGTGGCAACGACTTCGACCGTGGGACAGGGCGCAGGAATTCCGTCGGGCTGGATGCCGGCCAAGGGTGCGAGCCAGGCGGAGATCGATGCGCTGGTCACGCGGGTGCTCGCCGAGCTGCGCCTCGACGAGAAGGTTGCGATGATGTCCGGCAAGGGCTTTTTCGACGCGCTCGCCGAAGACGATCGGATCTGGGGTGCGCGGCCCTATCGCGCCGGCGGCGGCGCCGAGCGGCTGGGCATCCCGCCGCTGATGTTCACCGATGGCCCGCGCGGGGTGACCCGGGTCGGCTCGACCTGTTTCCCCTGCACCATGGCGCGGGGCGCGACCTTCGACGCGGCGCTGGAGCGGCGCGTCGGCGAAGTGATGGGTGTCGAGGCGCGGGCGCAGGATTGCAATTTCTCGGGCGCGGTCTGCATCAACCTGCTGCGCCACCCGGCCTGGGGGCGCGCGCAGGAGACCTATGGCGAGGACCCCTGGCACCTTGGCGTGATGGGCGCCGCGATGGGCACCGGCATCCAGGCGCACAACGTGATCGCCACGGTGAAGCATTTCGCGCTCAACTCCATGGAAAACGCGCGCTTCAAGGTGAACGTGACCGCCGACGCGCGCGCGATGCACGAAGTCTATCTGCCGCACTTCAAGCATTGCCTGGATGCCGGCGTGGCGACGGTGATGACCGCGTACAACAAGGTCAACGGCGAGTTCTGCGGCCAGAGCCGCGCGCTGCTCACCGATGTGCTGCGCGGCGAATGGGGTTTCGAGGGTTTCGTCCATTCGGACTGGGTGCGCGGCGTGCACAAGGTTTACGGTGCGGCCGCCGGGCTCGACGTCGAGAATCCCGAGCCGCTGGTCTTCGGCGAGAAGCTGGTCGCCGCGGTCGAGGCCGGGACAGTCGAGCCCGAGGTGATCGACCAGGCCTGCCGCCGCATCCTCACCACCCAGTTCCGCTTCGCCGCGCTCGAGGATCCGCTCGAGGGCTATTCCAAGGACCTGATCGCGCAGGACAGTCACCGCGCACTGGCCCGCGAGGTCGCGGAGAAATGCGCGGTGCTGCTGGAGAATGACGGGACGCTGCCGCTTCGCCGCGAGAAGGTACGCAAGCTCGCTGTGCTGGGCACGCTCGCCGACATGGAGAATACCGGCGACAATGGATCGAGCCGGGTCCGCACGCCCTATGTCATCACCCCGCTCCAGGGCCTGCGCGCGATGCTCGGCAACGAGGCGGTGGTCTATGCCGGCGGCGAGGATATCGATGCCGCGAAGCAGGTCGCGGCGGACGCCGATGCGGTGGTGGTCGTCGCTGGCTTCACCGCCAAGGAAGAGGGCGAGTACATCATCGGCGATATCGCGCTGGGCGCCGATGGCAAGCCGGGTCGGCCGAGTATCTCGAAGGAGCCGATCGGCGGCGACCGCCTGTCGCTGGGCTTGCCCGAGCACCAGGTCGCGCTGATCCGCGCGGCGGCGGCGAGCGGCAAGCCAGTCGTCGTCGTGCTGGTTGCGGGTTCGGCCGTGCTGGTCGAGGAATGGCGCGAAGAAGCCGGCGCGATCCTGATGAGCTTCTATGCCGGCATGGAAGGGGGCCATGCGCTGGCCAGCCTGTTGTTCGGCGAGGTCAGCCCCTCGGGCAAGCTGCCCTTCACCGTGGCGCGCGAGGCGGGGGACTATCCGTTCTTCGACCGCGATGCCGAGGCGATCGAATATGGCCGCTGGCATGGCTACACCAAGTTCGACCGCGAGGAGATCACGCCGCGCTACGCCTTTGGCCATGGCTTGTCCTATGCGCGTTTCGCCTATCGCGGGCTGATGGCACGGGTGGTGGACGGCGCGATCGAAGTGTCGGTGGCAGTGCGCAACGACGGGGACATGGCGGCCGAGGAAGTCGTGCAATGCTATGTCGGTGCGCCGGGCGTCGAGGCGGAACAGCCGGCCAAGCTGCTGCGTGGCTTTGAACGTGTCGCGCTGGCGCCGGGCGAGACGAAAGTCGTGCAGCTTGCCGTCGCGCTCGAGAGCCTGCGTTGGCGCGATCCGGCGACGCATGGCTGGCGGCTGGAGGGCGGCGACTATCGCGTGCTGGTTGGCGGTGCCTCCGACACGCTGATCGAGACGCGCGTCACGCTCTGATCTCGGCCAGCCAGCGATCGACGATGCGGGCGGTGGCGATGCTGTCCGCCGCATCGAGGCCAGGGTGCGCGAACTCGGTGGCGCCCGAGAGGATTGCCTGGTTCGCGGCTTCGAACTGGAAGCTGTAGAGATGGCGCGGTTCGTCCACCGCGATTTCCTCGCGACTGCCGTCGGGGCGGATCAGGCGCATGACGTTCACCCCGCCGGTCTTGCCGCCGGCGAACCAGAACTGGTCGACCTCGAGCCGGCCCGTCGAACCCATCACGTGCAGTACATTGTCCTGGCGGACGGTGACCGAGCAGGAAAGATCGGCGGTGATCCCGCCGGGGAAACGGAGCAGGGCCGAGGTCCATTCCTCGACGCCGCTCGGGCCGAAATGGGCGACCGCCTTGACCGCGCAGGGCATCGGGATCTCGCCGCTGCCTCGGGCGCCCGCGATCAGTCCGGCCATCGATACCGGATAACCGGCCAGATCGAGGATGGCGCCGCCGCCCAGCTCGGGCTGGAACAGCCGGTGGCCGGCGCGTGCCGCCTCGGGCACCGCGAATCCGAAGCTGGAGCGGATCATCCGCACCTCGCCGATCGCGTCGGCGCGGATCAGCTCGGCGATGCGCGCGACCAGCGGGTGGAAGCGGTACATGAAGGCCTCGCCCAGGAAAGTGCCCGCGGCCCGGGCGGCGGCGAACATCGCCTCGGTCTCGGCGGCACAGACTCCCATCGGCTTCTCGCAGAGCACATGCTTGCCGCCCCGCGCCGCGGCGATCGCCCAATGGGCGTGATGGGTGTGCGGCGTGGCGATGTAGATCGCATCGACCTCCGGATCGGCGATCAGCGCCTCATAGCCGATGACGACGCGGATGCCGGGGAAATGCTCGGCGAGTTCGGGCCGGTGCGGATTCCGGGTACCGAGCGCGACGATCGTGCCGGTCGCGGAGCCGGCGGCGCCGGCCTGGAAATCCCGGGCGATGTTGCCGGGTCCCAGGATGCCCCAGCGGACGGGTGCGGTGCTCATGCCTGGGCCTCCTGATGCGCCTTCAAGGCGGCTAGCGCGTCGATAACGTAGCGGTGATCCTCTTCCTGGGCGAGGCCGCTGACCGCGACCGCGCCGATCACCCCGGTGCCTGCGATCCGGATCGGCACCGCGCCACCGGCGGCGACATGGGTGCGCAGATCCAGCCCGAAGCGATCGAACGCGCCTGGGGGCGCTGCGTCGAACTTGAGGCGCATCGCATAGCTGGAACGTTCGAAGCGCATGACGAGGGCGATCTTGCGGTCGATCCAGCCGAGATTGTCCCCGGTCGCGCCGGGGAGGAGGGCGCTGAACAGCCGCGTGTCGGCGCGTCGGATCTCGATCGCGATCGGCGCGCCTGCTGCGGTACCGCGATCGCGCAGATGGCAGCCGAGCCACCATGCGTCCTCCGCGTCGAAGCGGGTGAGCGCAAGTGCCTGTTCCTCGCGATCGATCTCTTCCAACTGCATCCGCCCTCTCCGATCTTCATTGAATTTAGCGCTAAATCACCTAGGCTTTGGCCGTTCCAAATGGAAGAGGCTCGCGCATGACGATAGCATCCAAGACGCCGCCCGGCGCCAATCCCGCGCATGGCCCGTTCCGCCCCCTGCTGCCCGGCCAGACTGCGCAGGTGCGGATCGTCGGCAGGGACGGCAGCCAGGACCGGCTGGTGCTGGAGGCGGACCGCCTGCTCGAGGCGCCGAACTGGACACCGGACGGCGTAGCGCTGATCGTCAATGGCGGCGGGCACCTGTTCCGTTTGCCGCTGGACGGCGCGGCGATGCTGGAGCCGATCGCGATCCACGGCATCGACAATGCGAACAATGACCACCTGCTCTCGCCGGACGGGCAGACGCTCTACATCACCGCGGCGCGCAAGGTGTATGCGGTGCCGGTCACCGGCGGCACGCCGCGTCAAGTGAGCCCGGAGGATGGGCTAGCCTATTATCTCCACGGCATCTCGTCCGACGGCATCGAGCTGGCCTGCGCGACGATCCGGCCGGGCGAGCCGCTGCGCTGGGGCATCGCGGTGGTGCCCGAGGCGGGCGGCGCGGCCCGGCAGCTGTTCGAGGGGCTGGCGCCGGTCGATGGGCCCGAATGGACGCCCGATGGCGCGTGGATCTGGTTCAATGGCGAGCTGGAGGCGCGCGTGCCCGGCGATGCCAGCCTGTTCCGGATGCGGCCCGATGGCAGCGGTGTGGAGCTGATGAGTACGGGCAACCGCATCGACTGGTTTCCGCATCCCGATCCCACCGGCGAGACCATCGCCTATCTCAGCTATCCCGAGGGCACGACCGGCCACCCGCCAAACCTGCCGGTCGAGCTGCGGACGATGCCGATCGAGGGTGGGGAGCACCGGACGATCGCCAGCTTTTTCGGCGGACAGGGATCGATCAACGTCAGCAGCTGGTCGCCGGACGGGCGGTGGCTGGCCTATGTGGCGTATCCGGTGGGGTAGGCTGGACTCGTCTTTTTCTCTTCTTCATCCCCGCCTTCGCGGGGATGACGGAAATGAGAGGCGAGCCCTACACAACCCCCGCCGCATCGAGCAGGGCGAGCAGGCGGATCGCGGTTTCGATCTGGCCGTCGTCGCCGGTACCCTCGGTGAGGCGGACATGGAGGGCCTTCCACGAGGCACGCAGGCCGCCTTCGTAGCGAGGCAGCGCGGTGCGGGTGCCGCTGGCGTCGAACAGGCGGACCTCGGCGGGCGTCGAGAGGGCGGTGCCGTCGATCACGATCTCGCGGCGGAGCGTGCGCGAGACGGTCTCCAGCGCGAAGCGGGTGCGGAAGCTGCGCCGTGCAGTCAGGCGGGCTCCGTTCCAGCCATCCACGCTCTCCACGACGAGGATGATCTCGCTCGGCGTATCGGCGAGGACGCGCAGGCCTTCGGCATGGCAGCCGAGCGTATCGATCAGCATCAGCAGCTCGAACAGCGTGGCGCGCAGGGCCCCGCTGGTCTCGGCAGCGGCATCGACGATGAGCGGGACATCATCGTTCAGCGCGCGGGAGGCGGCGATGGCGGCTTCTGGCAGGGCCGGCGCGGCGATGAGCGCGAGGCCGATCGTCGATCCGGTATCTGCCAGCGCGCGCAGGGCCTTGGCCGAGGCCAGGCCGGGTTCGGTGATCATCACGGCGCCGGCTCCGGCAGACGCGAGCGCATCGCCCGAGACGATGTGCACATCGCCGCCAGCCTCGTCGATCACGAAGCGGTTGGGCAAGGTGGCCAGCACCGCCTGCTGGTCGGCGGGGTTCACGCGCAGCCGGGTCATTCCACGATCTCCATCACCTGGGCAGCGGCATCGGCAAGGTCGAGCGCGAAGGCGAGATCCTCGACCGCGACGTCGAACGGCGTGTCGAGCGGCACGCCCCGGGTCACCACCGCGTGGAGGTGGCGCCACTGGGCGGCATAGCCATTGTCGGCATGGCTGAAACCGCGGCTGCCTTGCGCGTCGCTGAGCGTGGCGCGGCCCGAGCCGGCGGAGATGTAGGACGGGCCGAAATCGACATGGAGCCGGCGATCGGCATTCGATGCCTCGAAGCTCCAGGAGGGCGGCCATTGCCCGGGCATCACCGCGAGCAGCTCGGCGATCTGGTCGCCGTTCCGCACCAGGATCGAATAGCCGAAGGGCGGGTGACGGCGGGCCTCCACCACGGTGCCGAGCTGCGGATAGAAACGGCGGAGCAGCGGGGCGTGGTGGATGGCGAGGCCGAGCACGGTGGCGCGCAGGCGCTCGCGCTGGAATTCTGGCGGCTGTTCGGCCGGCGGTGCGGGCGGCGGCGGGGAAGGGAAGGCCTCCTCGGTCGCGGCGTTCACGAATTGGGCATTGGGCGGGACGAAGATCGCCGAGCGGATGCGGGTGGCAGAGCCGCCCTCGGCTTCCCAGGCGGCCAGGCCGGCGCGGAAGCCGGGATCATACCAGTGCATCGTGCCGACCAGCACGGTCATGCGGGTCTCGGCGACGACGCGGCCGACTTCTTCCGCCTGCTCGCGGCTGACGGCGAGGGGTTTCTCGACGAGTGCGGCGCGCTTGCCGGCGCGGGCGGCGGCGATCAACTGCTCGGCATGGAAATGGTGCGGGCTGCAGATCGCGACGACGTCGATCGACGGGTCCTCGATCACCGAAGCGGCATCGGTGACGCCTTGCGCCCCACAGCGCGAGGCGACGATGTCGGCTACCTCGGCGTTCACGTCCATCACCTTTCCGATCCGCCACAGCTCGGGCATCTGGGCGAGCGTCGGCAGATGGATCGCCTGGGTCACCGGGCCGGCGCCGAGAATGCCGATGGTCAGCGGCGCGCTCATGCCAGTGACGTCCAGCCGGCACGATCGGCACTTGCCCGCACCGCGGTCTCGACGAAGCGCATCGTGCGGACGCCGTCCTCAATGCCGGGCAGCACGGTGCCGATCAGAGCGGTGTCGCCGTCGATCGCCTTGGCGAAGTCGCGGTACTGGACTGCGAAGCCGGCGAGGATCGACCCGCCGAAACCGGGCTGCAGTGGCTCGCGGACGAGCAGGCCGGGCGACATCGGGCTGAGCAGCGACACCGCGCCGTCGGCTGCGACGAAGCGCATGGCCTCCGGCGCTTCGGCATTCCAGTGCAGCGCGCCCTTCTCGCCAAAGACCTGAAGGGTGAAGCCGAGGCGTTCTCCGACCGCGACCTGCGACGAGGCGAGCACGCCCGAGGCGCCGCCGGCGAAGCGCATCAGGATATTGGCGTCGTCGTCGAGCGCGCGGCCGGGGACGTGGGTGCGGACATCGGCGACGATCTCGCTGACGGTGTCGCCGGTGACGTACTCGGCGAGATGGAAGGCGTGGGTGCCGATGTCCGAGATGCAGCCGCCGACGCCGGAGCGCGACGGGTCCATCCGCCAGGCCGCGCGCGGGTTGCCGGCCTGTTCCAGCGGATTGGCGAGCCAGCCCTGGTTGAAGCTGGCTGCTACCTTGCGGACCGCGCCGATCATGCCGCCGGCGACGCGGGCGCGGGCCTCGCGGATGATCGGGAAGCCCGAATAGGTGAAGGTGAGGGCGTAGAGGCTGGCGCTGCCGGCGAGCGCTTCGCGCAGCTGCTCGGCCTCGGCGAGCGTGGCGGTGGCGGGCTTGTCCGACATCACGTGCAGCCCGGCTTCGATCGCGGAGAGCGCGGCGGGGAGGTGGAGATGGTTGGGGGTGGCGATCGCCAGTGCCTGGATGCCGTCGCGCCGGGCGGCTTCGGCGGCGATCATCGCGGCATGGTCGGCATAGCAGCGCTCGGGCGCCACGCCGTAGCTCGCGCCGGCGGCGCGGGAGCGATCGGGATCGCTGGAGAAGGCGCCGGCGACCAGCTCGAAGCGGCCGCTCAGATGTGCGCCCAGATGATGCATCGGGCCGATGAAGGAACCAAGGCCGCCACCCGTCATGCCCAGCCTGATCTTCGCCATTTGCGCGCTCTCCACCTGTGATTCTAATTTAGTTTAGCGCTAAACTTAAACTCAAAACCCGTCAAGCGTGGCGGGCGTCGCTTGCTGTGGTACACATTACGGAAATAGAGTCGCGCGGACGAACCGGGAATCAGGATCGGCGGTGTATGGCGCGGCGGCGCGGCAGTTCAGGCGTAACGATCCAGGCGGTGGCGGAACGCGCCGGCACCTCGGCGATGACCGTCTCCAATTATCTCAACGACACCGGCAAGATGGGCGAGGCGACGCGCGAGCGGGTGCGCGAGGCGATCGAGGCGCTCGACTACAAGCCCAATCCGGCGGCGCGGGCGCTGGCCAGCTCGGTCGTGGCGCGCATCGGGCTGGTCTATGTGAACCCGCAGAACGCGTTCCTCAGTGCGATGCTGGTGGGCGCGCTCCAGGCGGCGACGGCGCACGGCGCGCAGTTGATGGTCCAATATGGCGGTGCGCCGGCCTATGACACGCTCGCCGAGGCCCTGCGCGGGCTGGTGCGCAGCGGCGCCAACGCGCTGCTGCTACCGCCGCCCTATTCGGAGCTGATTGCCGGGCGCCCGATCGTCGAGGAACTGGGCGTGCCGATCGCGGTGGTGGCGGCGGGACGGGCGATGCCGGGGATCGTGACGGTACGCGTCGACGATCATGCAGCGGCGCGGACGATGACCGACTTGCTGATCAGCCTGGGCCATCGCCGGATCGGCTTCATCGGCGGCCCCAAGGGCCATGGCGCTACCGCCCTGCGGTGCGAGGGCTATCTCGACTCGCTGCGGGCGCACGGGCTGCCCGAGGCACCCGAACTGATCGACTCGGGCGACTTCGGGTTCGACTCGGGGCTTGCCGCTGCGAAGCGTCTGCTCGACCTTCCCGAGCGGCCGAGCGCGATCTTCGCCTCGAGCGACGACATGGCCGCGGCGGTGCTCTCCGTCGCGCATCGCCGCAGCCTGACCATTCCGGACGGGCTCGCCGTTGCCGGGTTCGACGACACGCCGATCGCAGTGAAGACCTGGCCATCGCTCACCACCATCCGCCAGCCCATCTCCGAGATGGCGGAGCGGGCGACGCTGGCGCTGATCGCGCGAGTCGCGGATGGTGATGCCGGGGCCGAGGATGTGCACGTCGATTTCAAGCTGATCGAACGGGCCTCGACCGGCATTGGCCGCTTTCGCCGATAAGCGCGGAATTCCGCGCTCTGTCGCGGATGCGACCAAAATGGCACGGTCCATTCATCGAATGAGCAATCCGCATTAGGTAATGCATTCCACTATTGACAACGTCTCCGGAAAGTTTCAGCACAGGCTAGATTTAGCGCTAAGGCAAAAGCCGGGGCGACTGAACGGGAGACGGGTCGCATGGGTCGCGCCGCTCCTTGGGAGAACAGGATGCGCCGCCTCGCGGCCGTCGATGTGGGAGGAACTGATGAGCGTCTCGATCATGAAGCTTAAGAGCGGCATCAGCGCTACGGCGCTGCTCGCGGTGGCCGTTGCCCTGCCGGGCGCCGCCTTTGCGCAGAGCACGGATGCTGCCGCTACCCCAGCCCAGGCGACGCCGGTCGCGGCCGGGCAGGAAGCTCCGGCCCCGGCCGCCGAAGCGCCGTCCGAAGGCGAGATCATCGTCACCGCGCAGAAGCGCTCCGAGCGCCTGGTCGAAGTGCCGCTCGCAGTTACCGCGGTGAGCGCCAACACGCTGGCGAGCGCGCAGATCAACGACACCAGCAGCCTCACCCGCGCGGTGCCCTCGCTTCAGTATCAGCAGGGCAACAACCCCGGGAACAGCGGCTTCCGCATCCGCGGCGTCGGGACCCAGCTGTTCAGCCTGGGCGTCGAATCCGCCGTCGCGGTCGTGGTCGACGGCGTGGTCGCGCCGCGGCAGGCGCAGGGATTCAGTGATCTCGCCGATCTGGAGCGCGTCGAAGTGCTGCGTGGCCCGCAGGGCACGCTTTTCGGCAAGAACGCGACCGCCGGCGTGATCAACATCGTCACCGCGCGCCCGTCCAAGAGCTTCACCGGCAATGTCGAGGCGACGGTTGCCGAGCATAACGAATATCGCGTGAAGGGATCGCTCAGCGGCCCGATCAGCGACACGCTGAGCGCCCGGGTCAGCGGCTTCTACAATCATGTCGGCGGCTACATCTACAATGCGGCCAAGGACAAGATGGTCAACGGCAACGAGAGCTGGGGCGTTCGCGGCAAGCTCGAATGGGATGCTGCGCCGAACCTCACCTTCCTGCTGACCGGCGACTATCGCGAGAACAATGCCGATTGCTGCTCGCGCGTGCCGGTCTCGATCGTCACTCCGGCGATGAAGACGCTGCTCGGGCCGCAGGTTGTTGCCAGCCCGAAGAACCGTACCATCTCGAACGACGACCTGAGCTACTACCGCACCAAGTCGTCGGTGGTATCGCTGCAGGGCGACTGGGACCTGGGGCCGGCCACGCTGACCTCGATCACCGCCTGGCAATATTATCGCCAGAACGACCAGTTCGAGCCCGACCAGATCGCGTCGAATCCGGTCCGCTATGTCGGCGCCTTCCCCTATTCGCAGTGGAACAACAATTCCTCGCACCTGGGGTACAACAACTACTCGCAGGAAATCCGCCTCGCCTCGAACGGCAAGAGCGACTTCACCTATGTGATCGGCGGCTTCTACAACCACCTCGATCTCGACCGTAACCTCAACCGCCGCCGCCAGCGCTGCGCCGCCGGCACGCTGGGCCAGCCCTGCACCGTGACCAGCGCCGACTCCTCGGGCTTCGAGGGCAATTTCAAGAGCGACAATTATGCGCTGTTCGGCCAGGTCGACTGGCGGATCGTCGGCGGCCTGCACGTCATCGCCGGCCTGCGCGGCCAGTATGAGAAGCAGACCGTGACCGGCCGCGTCTATGGCCCGCTGGTCGCCGGCGACGCGCTGTTCCCGGGCGTGGTCCTCAACAGCGGCACCCGCTCGCGCGACGACAGCGCGGTCACCGGCAAGGCGGGCCTGCGCTACGAGTTCAACCGCAACCTGCAGGTCTATGGCAGCTATACGCGCGGCTATAAGGCGTTCGCGCTCGACATCGACGCGAGCACCAATTTCGCCACGCAGAACGGCATCGCGCCGGAGCATGTCAACGCGTACGAGCTGGGCGCCAAGTGGATCGCGCCGGGCGGCAAGTTCGACGTCAGCGCCGCGCTGTTCCGTTCGGACTTCACCAACCTGCAGGTGCAGGCGCTGGTGACCGATCCGGCGGCGGGCACCTTCATCACCGTGCTCGGCAATGCCGGCAAGTCACGCTCGCAGGGCTTCGAGGTCGAGGCGAACTTCCGTCCCACGGACGGGCTGTCGATCGCGGCGAACTTCACCCTGGTCGATGCGACGATCGACGTGCCGGGCCAGAGCTGCCCGCTGCAGACGCCGTCGACGGGCACCTTCGCGTCGAACTTCCCGGTCAACCAATGCTATGTCCGCAGCACGACGGTGAACGGCGTCACCACGCTGTCGGGTGCGATCATCGACGTGGTCGGCGGCAATCTGCCCGCCACCCCGCGCTACCGCGTCGGCGTCACGCCACGCTACGAGCATGACTTCGGCCCGGTCGCCGGCTTCGTCCAGATCGGCCTGAACTATCAGAGCAAGACCGGCTTCGCGCTCAACCAGGATCCGCTGCTCACCCAGAAGGGCTATGCTATCGTCGATGCGAGCGTGGGCGTCCACACCAGCGACAACAAGTACGGTGTGACGGTCTTCGTCCGGAACCTGTTCGACCAGACCTACTACACCCAGCTCAACCACGGTACGCTGCTGGCCAATGGCGCGAACCCGTACGACCTGTGGGCCAATGTCAGCAAGGACGCCGATCGCTACTTCGGCGCCACCTTCAGCGCACGCTTCTGAGAGCCTCTCCTCCGGGCGGACCACCCCCTCTCTGGTCCGCCCACCCTTTTTGTTTCCCGCGTAACCAGAGGACTGGCCGATGCTTCCCTTCGCCCTCCTCCTGCTTTCCGCCGATGCGGCGCCGGCCACCCCGACGCCCCCGGTCGAACGCCCGCGCGTGATCGTGCTCAGCGACATCGGCAACGAACCCGATGACTCGGAATCGCTGGTCCGCTTCCTGCTCTATTCGGACTGCTTCGACGTGGAGGGGCTGGTCGCCACCACCTCGGTCTGGCAGCGCGACAAGGTCCAGCCGCAGCTGATGCGCGAGCGGATCGACGCATATGAGAAGGTGCGGCCGAACCTGCTGCGCCATGCCCCGACCTATCCCACCGCCGATGCCCTGCGCGCCGTGCTCCGCTCGGGCCGCGCCGCATATGGCATGGCCGGCGTCGGCAAGGGCAAGGACAGCGACGCCTCGCGGCTGATCGTCCAGGCCGTCGACCGTGCAGACAAGCGCCCGGTCTGGGTGCTTGCGTGGGGCGGGGCGGTCGATCTCGCCCAGGCGCTATGGCATGTCCGCGCTACCCGCAGCCCGGCGCAGGTGCAGGCGTTCCTCAAGAAGCTGCGCGTCTATTCGATCTCGGACCAGGACGATGCCGGTCCCTGGGCTCGGCAGAATTTCCCGTCGCTGTTCTGGATCGCCAGCATCCATGGCTGGGGCCAGTACAACATGGCGACCTGGGCGGGCATCTCGAGCGACCGGCGCAATGCCGAGCAGTTTCCCGACCGCGAGATGGTCACCGATGGCTGGCTGTCGCAGCATATCCGGCGTGGGCCGCTGGGCGCGCTCTATCCGCTGCCCGAATTCATCATGGAAGGCGACACGCCCTCCTTCCTCCATCTGATCCCCAATGGCCTCAACGATCCCGAGCATCCCGAACAGGGCGGCTGGGGCGGGCGCTATATGCATGCCGGGCCCGACGGCGCCGGGCCGTTCGCCGATGTGAAGGACGTCTTCACCCGCGACGGGCGGATCTGGTCAGGCAACCAGGCCTCGGTCTATCGCTGGCGCGCCGCTTTCCAGAACGACTTCGCCGCGCGGATGGCGTGGAGCGTCGATGCCAAGGCCAATCACGCGCCGGTCGTGGTGGCGCAGGGCGTGGCCGGGCTCGCGCCGGTGCGGATCAAGGCGAGGGCCGGCGAGACGGTGACGCTCGATGCGACGGGTACGCGCGATCCCGATGGCGACGCGCTGGACTATCGCTGGTGGCAATATCGCGAAGTCGGCGGAATCCCCGGACAGCCTGCGGTGGAGATCGCCGATGCGGTAACGCCGCGCGCGCGGTTCGTCGCGCCGGCGGTGAAGGCGCCGACCGCACTGCACCTGATCCTCGAAGTGCGCGATCAGGGCACTCCGCCGATCACCCGCTATCGCCGCGTCATCGTGGAGGTCTCCCCGCAATGAAATCGTCCCGCCGCCAGCTGATCGGCGCCTTGCTCGCCACCAGCGCGCTTGCCGCCGCCACGCCTGCGGCGGCCAAGACCCGCAAGCCGCCGAACATCGTGCTGATCGTGCTCGACGATACGGGCTATTCGGATTTCGGCTGCTTCGGCTCGGAGATCCGTACCCCGAACATCGATGCGCTCGCCGCCGATGGCCAGCGCTTCAACCATTTCGAGAGCAAGGCGATCTGCACTGCCACCCGGGCGGCGCTGCTGACCGGGCGCAATAACCATAGCCTGGGCCTGGCCGACCTGCCCTCGGGCAAGTTCCAGCCGCCCGGCACCGGCAAGGATGCCGGCGACCTCGCCCCCAATGTCCAACTGCTGCCCGAGGCGCTGCGCGCGCGCGGCTATGCGACGATGGCGATCGGCAAATGGCACCTCGCCACCGAATTCCAGGACGGCAGCCCCGGCAACAACGCGTCGTGGCCGCGCCAGCGCGGGTTCGACTATTATTACGGCTTCATCAGCGGCTGGGCGGACCAGTATCGCCCCGATCTGGTCGAGAACAATGCCAGGATCGGCAAGCCGAGCGCGCCCGACTACCACTTCTCCACCGACATCACCGATCGCGCGATCGCGAAGCTCGGCGAGAGCAAGGCGGCCGCGCCCGACAAGCCGCGCTTCCTTTACCTCGCCTATGGCGCCACCCATGCGCCGATCCAGGTGCCTAAGCCCTATATCGACGCCTATGCCGGCCAGTATGACAAGGGCTGGGACGCCATCCGCGCCGATCGCTTCGCCCGGCAAAAGGCGATGGGGATCGTGCCGCCGGGCACGAAGCTGCCGCCGCCCAATGCCGGCGACGATGCGTGGGAGCCGCTCGATCCGGTCAAGAAGCGGGTCTATGCCCGGTTCATGGAAGCCTATGCCGGCTTCCTGACCCATACCGACGAGCAGATCGGCAGGCTGGTGAACGCGCTCAAGGCGCGCGGCGACTATGAGAATACCGTGTTCGTGCTGCTCTCCGACAATGGCGCGAGTGCCGAGCATGGCCAGACCGGCTCGATCGGCCAGCTCTATCCGCCGGTCCATCTCGATGCCGCCGAGCTTGCGACACACATGCAGGATATCGGCACCGCGCAGATCGGCATGCAGCGCCCCTGGGGGATGGCGAGCAACACGCCGTTCCGCCGCTACAAGTCCTGGCCCAATGCCGGCGGAGTACGCACGCCGCTGATCCTCGCCTGGCCCGGGCATCTGCCGAACAAGGGCGCGATCCGGCGCCAGCGCGTCGATGCGGTCGATATCGCGCCGACGCTGGTCGAGCTGGCCGGTGCGCGCTTTGACGCCGTCGTCGATGGCAAGACGATGATCCCGGTCGCCGGCGCGTCGTTCCGCAAGGCGCTGTTCTCCGCGAGCGCGCCCGATCCGCGGCCGGTGCAATTCTTCGAGCTGCGCGGCAACCGGGCGGTGCGCGCGGGCAAGTGGCGCGCGGTGGCGATCCACAGGCTCGGCACGCCGTTCGAGCAGGATCACTGGGCGCTCTACGACACGGACGCCGATTTCGCCGAAGCAGAAGACCTCTCGGGTCGCAATCCGGACAAGGTCTCGGAGCTCAAGGCGATATGGCAGCGGGAGGCTAGCCGATACGGCGCCCTCCCGCTGTCCGAGGGGCCGGACTATGTCCGCAAGCTCGACCGTTACCGCGACGCGTTCCTGGGGGATTGAGAGCCATGGGCAGACTTCGCCGCATCATCCTGTCCGGTTGTGCCGCCTTTGCCGGCGTGGCGATGGCCGCACCCGTTGCGCAGGCACAGGAAGCGCAGCAGCCCAACATCATCTTCGTGCTGGTCGACGACCTGCGCTTCGACATGATGGGCTTCCTCAATCCCGGGCTGAAGACGCCGAACATCGATTTCCTCGCGAAGAACGGCACCTATTTCCCCAATGCCGTGGTCACCTCGTCGTTGTGCAGCCCCAGTCGCGCGACGATCCTGACCGGCCAGACCGCGCGCAACCACGGCGTGGTCGACAACAATAACAGCTCGGAAGACGGGCTGGTCTTCTTCCCCTCCTATCTGCAGAAGGCCGGCTACCAGACCGCGTTCTTCGGCAAATGGCATATGGGCTTCGACACCGATGCGCCGCGGCCCGGCTTCGACAAATGGGTGAGCTTCAAGGGGCAGGGGACCTATTTCCCGACCGAGCGGCTGAGTCCCACACAGCTTGCTGCGGGCGAGCGCCAGATGCTCAATGTAGATGGCCGCGAAGTGAAGCGGACCGGCTACATCACCGACGAGCTGACCGACTACACGATGGAATGGCTGGAAAAGGGCCGCGACAAGTCCAAGCCCTTCTTCGTCTATCTCAGCCACAAGGCGGTGCATTCCGATGCGTTGCCGCCCGAGCGCTACAAGAGCCAGTATAAAGACCTCAACATCCAGCTGCCCGATACGCTGGCCAACACGCCGGAGAACAATGCGGGCAAGCCGCTCTGGGTGCAGAACCAGCGCAACAGCTGGCATGGGGCCGACAACCCGTACACCGGCAAGCCCGATCTCAAGGAGCGGGTGCGCGACATCTACCGCACGCTCTCGCCGGTGGACGACAGCCTCGGGCGGATCCTGGGCTATCTAAAGAAGAACAAGCTGGAGAAGAACACGATGATCGTGTTCTATTCGGACAATGGCTTCCTGATCGGCGACCATGGCCTGATCGACAAGCGCAACGCCTATGAGTCGTCGGTGCGCGTGCCGATGGTGGTGTATGCACCAGGGATGGGCGTGGCGAAGGGCGCGACCAATCCAGCGCTGGTGCGAAACCTCGATCTCGCGCCGACCTTCCTCGACGCCGCGTATGTCGAGAAGCCGAAGCAGATGGAGGGTTCGAGCTTCCTCGGCCTGGCCGAGGGCAAGGTGAAGCTGGCCGACTGGAAACCCAGTGACTTCATCTACGAATATTATTGGGAATGGACCTTCCCCCAGACGCCGACGACCTTCGCGATCGAGCGCGACCGGGTGAAGTACATCCAGTATCACGGGGTGTGGGACACCGAGGAGCTGTACGACCTCGGCAAGGATCCGGACGAGCGCCGCAACCTGATCGACGATCCGGCCTATTTCGAGGCCAAGGTCACGCTGCGCAAGGCGCTGTTCGCCGAGCTGGCCAACAACAAGGGCCAGCATGCCGTGCCCTATACCGAGAAGACCAGCCCCGGCGTGGTCTACCGGGTTGAGAGCGGCACGCACGCCGCCGACTTCCCGGCCGGCTGGTACAAACCCGCCGACCTGCCGACCAAGATGAACGACATCTTCCCCGACAGCGACGCCAAGACCAAGGCGAATGCTGACGGAAATCCCTATTTCCCCAAGAAGCCGGAATGACCATGACCGCAGCCACCGCCGCCGCCAACACTACGCCCTGGCCGGCCAGGACCACCGCCTGGTACGTCGCGATCCTGCTGATGCTGGCCAACACGCTGGCGTTCGTCGACCGCCAGGCGATGGCGCTGCTGGTGCAGCCGATCAAGGCGGACCTGCAGATCAACGATACGGCGATCAGTCTGCTCTACGGGCTGAGCTTCACGCTGTTCTACGTCGCGGTGGGCATTCCGATCGCGCGGATCGCGGACCGTTCGAACCGGCGCAACATCATCGCCGGAGCGATCTTCGTGTGGAGCGTGGCGACCAGCCTGTGCGGGCTGGCGCGCTCCTTCGCCGGGCTGTTCGCGGCACGGGTGATGGTGGGGGCGGGCGAGGGCGGGCTGACGCCGGCGGCCTATTCGCTGCTCTCCGACTATTTCCCCAAGGAGAAGCTGCCGGCGGCGATGGGCGTCTACCAGATCGGCCTGTACCTGGGCGGCGCATCGGCGCTGATCATCGGCGGGCTTATCTCGACGGTGATCCCGCCGTCCTCGACGGTGATGGTGCCGCTGCTCGGCGCATTGAAGGGCTGGCAGCTGGTGTTCCTGCTGCTCGGCCTGCCCGGGATCGTGCTGACCGGCCTGATGCTGACGATCCGCGAGCCGCTGCGCCGTGGCGCAGCCGTGGCGCAGGAGAAGGTGCCGCTGTCCGAGCTGTTCGCGCATATCGGTGCGCGCAAGGGCGCCTATATCGGCATCACTTTGGGCTTCGCGCTGATGATCTTCATCGGCAACGGCACTTCGGTGTGGATCCCCGCCTTCCTCCAGCGGACCTTCGGCTGGACCACCGCGCAGGTCGGCAGCCACTACGGGCCGATCGTCTTCCTGTGCGGCACCAGCGGCGCGCTGGTCGGCGGGTTCGTCGCCTCTAAGCTGCGCGCGGCGGGGCGCTCGGGGGCGAGCCTCAAGGCTTCACTGTTCGGTTTTGTCGCGCTGGTGCCGATCACCATCGCCTTCCCGCTGATGCCGACGGCGACCGGTGCGCTGGCGCTGATCGGGCTGATGAACTTCTTCGCCGGGTTCAACTTCGGCGGCGGCCTCGCGACCCTGCTCGAGATGACGCCGAACCGGATGCGGGCGCTGGTCTCGGCCTTCTACATGCTGACGATCAACCTGATCGGCGCGGCGCTTGGCCCCACGGCGATTGCGCTGTGCACCGATTACTGGTTTGCCGATCCGCAGAGGCTGCCGGAGGCGATCGCGCTGGTCGCCGGTATCGCTTCGCCGCTTTCCGTTCTTGCTCTATGGCTTGGCATGCGTAGCTATCACCAGCAGACAGCAACGGCGCCAGAGGTGGCGTAACGAGGAAAAAGGGGCGCATGGCAAGGGCACGACGCAAGGGAACGGGCGTCACCATCCAGACGGTGGCCGAGCGCGCGGGCGTCTCGGCGATGACGGTGTCCTATGTCGTCAACGGCACCGGCCGGGTGAGCGCCGCGACACGCGAGAACGTGCTCGCCGCCGTGCGCGAGCTCGGCTACCAGCCCAATACCGCCGCGCGCTCGCTGGCCAGCGCCGCCACCTGCCGGATCGGCGTGGTCTACCAGAATTCGCAGAACGCATTCCTGAGCGCGATGCTGGTCGGGGCGCTCAACGCCACCTCGCGGCTCGGCGCGGAGCTGATGATCGGCAAGGTCGAGGGACCGGTGATGGCCGATACCGAGCGGGCGATGCGCCTGCTGGTGCGCGGCGGCGCCAACGCGATCCTGCTCGCGCCGCCCTATGGCGAGTTGGTCAGCGGCTCCGGGCTGATCGCGGAGCTGGGCGTGCCGGTCGCCGCAGTCGCGCATGGCGGCGAGCTGCCCGATATGGCGACGATCGGCGTCGACGACCGCGCCGCCACGCGCGCGATGGCCGAGCGGCTGATCGCCCGCGGGCATCGCCGGATCGGTTTCGTCAGCGGTCCGCCCAGCCATGATTCCAGCCCGTTGCGGCTGGCCGGTTTCCGCGATGCGCTGGTCGCGGCAGGACTGCCCTGGGAGGAGGCGCTGGTGCAGCCTGGGCGCTTCACCTTCGAATCCGGGCTGGAGGCAGGGGAGGCCCTGCTCGCCTTGTCCAATCCCCCGACCGCGATCTTCGCGTCGAACGATGACATGGCCTCGGGCGTTTCCGCCGTGGCGCATCGCCACCGCCTGCGCATTCCCGAGGACATCGCGGTCGCCGGCTTCGACGATGCGCCGATCGCGGTGAAGATCTGGCCGTCGCTGACCACGGTGCGCCAGCCGGTCGAGCAGATCGGCGAACGCGCCACCGAATTGCTCGTCGCCCGTGTCACCGGGCGCGACGATTTCGGCGGTGCGCAATCGCTGCGCATGCCGTTCGAAGTGATCGAGCGCGAATCCACCGCTATCGATCGCTAGATCGACAGCCTAAGGTGCTGGAATGACAGAAGAGACAGAGGGCGAGACCGAGAAGCGTCGCCGCGGCATTCAATCGGTCGAGATCGGGTTGAGCGTGCTCGAGGCGCTGGCCGCGCTGGGCGAGGCTTCGACGCTGGGGGCGATCGCGCAGGCGAGCGGGCTCTCGGGCCCGCAGACGCACCGCTACCTCGCCAGCCTCACCGCGGCGGGGATGACCCAGCAGGACCGAACCAATGGCCGCTACGATCTGGGGCCCGCCGCGCTCAAGCTCGGGCTGAGCGCGCTTGCCCGCACCGATGCCTTCCGCGTCGCCGACACCGCGATCGAGGCGTTCGTCCGCGAGACCGGTCGTACCGTGCAGGTCGCGGCGCTGGGCCCGCAGGGGCCGACCGTGGTGCGCTGGCACATGGGCACCCCGGCGGTGATGACCTCCTTCGGCGTCGGTGCGGTGCTGCCTCTGCTCTATTCGGCGACCGGCCACATCTTCCTGAGCTTCGTGCCCGAGGTGGAGATCGATCCGCTGCTCGCGCGCGAATTGCCTGACAGCGAGATGAGTCTGGCCGATGTCGAGGCGATCAAGCAGCGCGTCCGTGCCGAGGGCCGAGCCTGTGTCGAGGGCACGGTGATCCCGGGCCTGCGCGCCGCCGCTTTCCCGATCTTCGACCTGCAGGGCAGGGCGATCCTGAGTGCCACCGCGCTGGTGCCCGGTGCCTACAAGGCGGACGACAGCGGGGTGGTGCTCGACAGGCTCGCCGCGGCCTGTCGTGACGTCAGCGAAAAGCTCGGCTGGAGCCGATAATTCGTTTGACATAAGGCAACAGATTGCCCGATGGATAATGTGTGCGGCGAGACCCCTCTCCCGCCGCACACCTCTTTTCGTGAGTATCGGGCATGACTCTCGCCAATGATCAGCGGACCCAGCTTGAAGCGCTGTACGAGGAGATGGCGCCTGCGCACCTGACTCCGCTGTGGGAGTCGCTCGCCGAGCTCGTCCGCCCGCAGCCCAAGTCGCCGGCGCAGGTGCACCGCTGGTCCTATGAAGAGGCGCGCGACTATCTGCTTCGCGCGGGCGATCTGATCTCCGCCGAGCAGGCGGAGCGGCGCGTGCTGATCCTTGAGAATCCCGGGCTCGAAGGCCAGTCGGCGATCGTGCCGAGCCTCTATGCCGGGCTCCAGCTGATCCTGCCGGGCGAAGTCGCTCCGGCGCACCGCCACGCCCAGTCGGCGCTCCGCTTCGTGATGGAAGGCGACGGCGCCTTCACTGCGGTGGACGGCGAAAAGGCGATCATGCGCCCGTTCGATCTGGTGCTGACCCCGGGCTGGCAATGGCACGACCATGGCAACCCCACCGACAAGCCGATGATCTGGCTCGACGGGCTCGACATTCCGACCGTCCGCCATTTCGACGCGAGCTTCGCCGAGAAGGGCGAGGAGAAGGTCTATCCGGAGACGGTGCAGCCTGGCGACACGCTGGCGCGCTATGGCCACAACATGCGGCCGATGCGCGGATCGCTGGCCGATCGCCGCCCGGCGCACCAGCCGCTGTTCCACTATCCCTATGCCGAATGGCGTCCCGCGCTCGATGCGATGGCCGCCTCGGCGGAGATCGACCCGCATCTCGGCCATGCGCTGGAGTTCCTCAACCCGGCCAATGGCGGCCCGGTGATGTCGACCATTGCGGCGCATGTCCGCCTGCTGCCTGCCGGCTTCGAGACGCGGCCGCGGCGTAGTACTGACGGCACGGTTTTCGTCGTTGTCGAGGGCAATGGCACCGCGGTGATCGAGGGTCGGGAAATCGCGCTCAATCCGCGTGACATCTTCACCGTGCCCTCGTGGCACGAGCTCCGCCTGCGGGCAGACAGCACGCTGGTGCTGTTCGGCTATTCGGACAAGGCCGCGCAGGAGAAGCTGAACCTCTACAAGGAGCAGAATTCGTGACGATCCTCTTCGCCCCCCAGGATCCGGTGCTCGCCGCGACCAGCGACGGCAACCTCTTCCCCGTCCGCCGCGTCTTTTGCATCGGCCGCAACTATGCCGCCCATGCCCGCGAGATGGGCCGCGACCCGGACCGCGAGCCGCCCTTCTTCTTCACCAAATGGGCCGAGACGGTGGTGTCGACCGGCACGACCATCGCCTATCCGAGCGAAACGGCGAACTTCCACTATGAAGCCGAGCTGGTCCTCGCGATCGGCAAGGGCGGACGCAACATCGCCGCCGCGGATGCGCTCGACCGTGTCTATGGCTATGCCACCGGTCTCGACATGACCCGCCGCGACCTCCAGCTCGAAGCGCGCGAAAAGGGTCGCCCGTGGAGCACCGGCAAGAATGTCGAGCAGTCCTCGCCGCTCGGCCTGATCCATCCGGCCAGCGAGACCGGCCCGTTCGACAGCGGCAGCATCAAGCTCACCGTCAACGGCGTAGTGAAGCAGGATGCCGACCTGAACGAGCTGATTTGGGACGTGCCCGATGTGGTCGCCTATGTCTCGCGCTTCTACCGGCTGGAGCCGGGCGACCTGATCTACACCGGCACCCCGGCGGGCGTCGGCGCGGTGGTCGCGGGCGACGAGGTCGTGGTGTCGATCGCGGGCCTCAGCGACTGCGTCGTGAAGGTGGGCGCACCCGCCAATGACTGACGCGGTGACGCTGCACGGCTATTTCCGGTCGGGCGCATCCTATCGCGTGCGCATCGCGCTGAACCTGAAGGGCATCGCCTATGCCGATGCCTTTCACCACCTGCGCAAGGGCGAGCAGAACGCGCCCGAATATCGCGCGATCAATCCGCAAGGCCTGCTGCCCGCGCTGGAGATCGACGGCGCGGTGCTGACCCAGAGCCTGGCGATCTGCGAATATCTGGATGAGTTGCATCCCGAGCCGGCGCTGCTCCCCGCGGAGCCGATCGCCCGCGCCAAGGTCCGTGCCTTCGCGCAGGTAATCGCCTGCGACACGCATCCGGTGCAGAACCTCAAGGTGCTCGCGAACCTGCGCGCGCTCGGGCTCGACGAGGGGCAGGTGAATGGCTGGGCGGCGCGAGTGATCGAGGACGGGCTCGATGCGTGCGACAAGCTGATCGAGGGCCAGTCGGGCACCTATTGCTTCGGCGACAGCGTGACGCTGGCCGACCTGTTCCTGGTCCCGCAGCTGGTCAATGCGCGGCGCTTCGGTGTCGATCTGCAGCGCTGGCCGAGGCTGATCGAGATCGAGCGCGCCTGCCTGGCGCTCGACGCGTTCGCCCGGGCGGCGCCGGAGAACCAGCCCGACGCGGAATAACAGATAAGTCGAAGGGAAGAGGATGACCGGATTTTCGCTGAACCGCCGCGCGCTGATCGGTGCGGCCGGATCGACCTTCCTGGCGAGCCTCGCCGCCCGGGCGCGGGTGCCGGGCGGGGCGCGGCCGAACCTGATCCTGTTCTTCCCCGACGAGATGCGGGCGGATTCGCTGGCCTGTTACGGCAATCCGGTGACGCGCACCCCGGCCTTCGACCTGCTGGCGAAGCAGGGCACGCGCTTCGCCAATTGTCATGTCCAGACGCCGATCTGCGCGGCCTCGCGCTGCTCGATGCTCACCGGCCTGCCGACCAGCGCCACCGGGCATCGCGGCTTTGGCTATCTGCTCCAGCCCGACGAGCCGAACCTGTTCCGCACGCTGCGCGAGGGCGGTTACGATACCTATTTCTTCGGCAAGAACGACGTGCTGGCGCCCGAGACCTTCGCGCGCAGCCTGACCGACTGGGCCGATCCGCCAGCACCTGGCGCGGCGGCGGGCGACCATGCCCCGGGCGCGCGGCGCGGCAAGGTAGACGGGCCGACGACGATGCTGCTGCCGGCGACCGACGACCGGCGCGCGACCAGCGATTACGGCATCCTGAAGCGCGCGATCCAGGTGATCGAGCGGCGCGAGCAAGACCGGCCCTTCTGCCTGTTCCTCCCCGTCTTCCAGCCGCATCCGCCCTATCATGCGCCCGACGGCTTCCAGGACATGTACAAGCCGGGCGACCTGCCGCCGCTGATCCCGCCGGGGACCAAGGGGCGGCCCGCCTACCACCAGGCGATCCGCGAGAAATATCGCCTCAACGAAGTGGACGACGCCGTACTGCGCCAGGTGCGCGCGACCTATTATGGCCAGGTCTCCTATACCGACTGGCTGCTCGGCGAGCTGATGGAAGCGCTGGAGCGCACTGGCCGCGACAAGGACACCGCGCTGTTGGTCAGCTCGGATCATGGCGATTATGCCGGCGATTACGGGCTGGTCGAGAAATGGCATGGCGGGCTGGAGACCTGCCTGACGCATGTGCCGATGATCGGGCGCGTGCCCGGTGGCGTCGGCGGCAATGTCGCGACGGGCATGACCGAGCTGTACGACGTGCTGCCGACCTTCCTCGATCTCGCAGGCCTGTCCTCGACGCACACCAATTTCGCCCGCTCGATGATGCCCCAATTGCGGGGCGGGCAGGGTGATCCGGAGCGCGCCGCCTTCACCGAGGCGGGGATGAATGTCTATGAGCCGCAGGCATTCGATACGCCTTCGGGCGGGCTCTATGCGCGCAAGTCGGAGCTGGCTGCGGAGCAGCCTGCGCTGGTCGGGCGGGCGGCGTCGGTGCGGACGCAGCGCTACACCTTCGTCCAGCGGCCGCAGGGGTTGAGCGAGCTGTACGATCGCCAGGCCGACCCGAGCGAGCTCGACAACCTGATCGGCCAGCGCAGCCACGCCAAGGTGCAGGACATGCTCGAGCGGCGGCTGCTCGACTGGTACATCAACACCACCGGCGTACCCGTCGACACGCGCAACAGCCGCGACGTGCCCAATTTCACCGCGCCGCTCGCCCCCAAGGCGGACGGCGCGGCGGCGACGGCGATCCTGGACAGATAGAGGTCAGCGCAGCGGCAGGACCATATCCTGCTGCCGCCCGGTCCCGCGGACTTCGACCCGGTCAGGGAAGAAGTCGAGCCGGGCATAAGAGGTGCTCTCGGTATCGAGCATCGCCTTCAGGTTCACATAATGAACGCCGGCGTGAACGCCGTAGTTGCCGTCGTGATTGTGCCCGTCGAGCCAGAGCTTGACCGAGGGGTGGCGCTCGACCACCGCCATCACCGCTTCGGCGTTCCACAGATTGTGCTTGTTCTCGGGATAGACCGGGAAGTGGGAGAGCAGCGCGACCTTGAGCCCGCGCTTGTCGGCGACTGCAAGCTGGGCGTCGATCCAGGCGAGCTGGGTGTCGCCGATGCCGCCGTCCCACAGGGGCTTGTCGGCATAGAGCCGGGCATGCGCGTCCATGCTCGCCTTGTGCTGCGGGCTGCCCTCGGGCCAGCCATAGCTGCTCAGGTCGTTGCCGTCGGTGACCACGAACAGCCAGCCCTTGCGCTCGAAGCTGTAATAGCGTGCCGGCATGCCGAGCTTCGCCGGCAGCTGCGGCTTGTATGCGTCGGGGATCGAGAATTCGTGATTGCCGAGCGCGAAGTGCCAGGGGTGGCGCGAGCGCTTCACGATCGGCAGCATCGTGTCGAAGCTCGCCCAGTCCTTGTCGATGAAGTCGCCGAGATGGACGACGAAATCGAGCTTCTGGCGATCGAAGTCCGCCACGGCGGCGGCGAGCTTGCCTGGGGCAGTGTGATAGAGGCGCTGGCCGCTATCGGCCTCCTGCGCATATTGCGCGTCGGCGATCGCCCCGATGCTGAACTGCGGGCGTTCGGGCACGGGGCCGCTCGCGGTCAGGCCCAGAAGTGCAAGCGACAACATCACAACGCGCATCTCATTCCCCAAAATAGAGTCGCCGGTCGCTTAAGGGGGAAGTGTGTCATCCGCGCTTCACGGACTCGGCCTAGGCGAGTGTCGAGAATCGCAACGATCCAGGGTCCGGGGACGGCAACATGCGCAGGTTCGCGTCATGAACGAGATGACCGCGGTAGCCGAGCGGCGCGCGAGCGCCGCCGAGGACATGGCGCTGCGCCAGGCGCTGCACCGCTTCGTAACCGGGCGGATGCGGGACGGGGTGGAGGGCGAGGACATCGTCCAGGAAACCTATGTCCGGCTCTATGATTATCGCCGCAAGCGGCACATCGCCGATGCCGGGGCCTTCTGCTTCGCGGTCGCGCGCAACCTGGTCCACGACCATTTTCGCCGGCTGCGCGCCCTGCCGCCGGCCGCCGAGCTCGCCGAGGACATCGCCTGCCCGCAGCCGCGTGCCGACGAGGTGCTCGACTATCGCCAGCGGGTCGACATCCTGGTGCGCGCGCTCAGGACCATGCCGCCGCTCCGCCGCGAGATCTTTCTGCGGCGCCGGCTCGACGGCGTGCCCGGCGCGGTGGTCGCCGCCGATCTCGACATGACCCAGGCGGCGGTGGACAAGCATTGCACCCGCGCGCTCGCCGATCTGCGCCATGCGCTGGAGCGCCGCGGGCTGCCGGCGGGAGGCCGGGCATGAGCCGCCGCGCCGCACTGCGCGAAGCCGCGCACTGGGCGATGCGCGAGGACGAGGCGGTGCTCGCCGAGCGGCCGCCCCTGGCTGCGGGCGACATCCAGGCGGTGCTCGACGATCCGGCGCTGGGCGAGGCGCTGAGCGAAGTCGCATCGATCGGCCGGCTGTCCGACGACGATGTCCGTGCGATGCGCGAGACGCGTCGCCGCGCGATGGGCGCGGGAGTTGCGGCGGTGCTGGTCGGCGTGGTCGGTATCGGCGCCTGGCAGGGCGGCATGTTCCGGGCCGAGGCACCGATCGTCCAGCATATCGAGACGAAGCGCGGCGAGCAGCGGCTCGTACAGCTCGCCGATGGCTCGAAGGTCCAGCTCGACGGGGCGACCAGCCTCGACGTGACGATCGACGGCAAGTCGCGCGCGGTCGAGCTGCGGCGGGGCGAGGCCTATTTCGACATCGCGCACGAGGAGCAGCGTCCGTTCACGGTGCGCGCGGGCAATGCGACGACGCGGGTGCTCGGCACCGCCTTCTCGATCGATCTCAGCCAGCGCTCGGTGAAGCTCGCCGTCTATCGCGGCAAGGTCCGTTTCGGCGGGGCGGATGGCGGCAAGGACGGGGTTGTGGTGCCCGCCGGCTGGCGCTCGAGCTATTCGGGCGGCGCGGTGGTGGCGCCGACGCGCTTCGACACGAGCCAGCAGGATTGGCGCCAGGCCTGGGTCGATACCGACGACATGGTGCTGGGCGAACTGGTCGAGGCGCTCAACCGACGCGGCGGCCGGCTGATCGCACCGCCGCCGCCGAGCCTGGCCCGCCTGCCGCTCTCGGGCCGGTTCAAGCTCGACGATGCCGAGGAACTGCTGGGCGCGATGGGCGAAGTCTATGGCTTCCGTGTTGCCCGCGAGCGCGACCAGCTGCGCCTGATCTCGGGCGGCGAGGGTGACGCAAAACCGTCATCCGAATGACGCTGCACTGCAACAAAATTCTTTTGTCCTGATGGCCCGGCACACCCGTCTTCCGCTCAGAGGCGCAGTTGCGCCGGAGCGGAGGAAGACATGAATACCAAGGGGATTTCGTTGTTCTCGCTGGCGATTGCACTGGCGACACCGGCCATCGCACAGGCCCAGCCGACGGGGGCGGCGGCCAATGAGGCGATGCGGTTCGACATCGCGGCATCCGACCTGCGCGGGGCACTCACCGAATTCTCGCGCGTCACCGGCCTGCAGGTCGTCGTCGCGCCGGCAGCCGTGGCCGGCCGTCGCACCGGCGGGGTCCGCGGTGCGCTGACCACGCGCGCGGCGCTCGACCAGCTGCTGCGCGGCACCAGCCTGGTCGCGTCGATGCGCGGCAGCGTCGTGGTGCTGAAGCCGGCTGCCAAGGCGCCGGCGCCGCGGCCGACCACCGTGGCGACGGCCCCGCGTCCGGTCGCGGCCGTCGAGACCGCGCCTGCCTATGTCCAGGAGCAGCAGGCAGAGGAGCCCGCCAACGACATCGTCGTCACCGGCTTTCGCCAGAGCCTGACCGAGGCCCAGCGCCTCAAGCGGGGTGCGGTCGGCGCGGAGGACGACATCGTCGCCACCGATATCGCGGCCTTTCCCGACCTGAACCTGGCGGAATCGCTGCAGCGCGTCCCCGGCATCACCATCACCCGCGACAGCGGCGAAGGCCGCCAGATCGCGCTGCGCGGCCTGGGCGCCGACTTCACCCGCACCCAGCTCAACGGCATGGAAGTGCTGGGCAACACTGCATCGGGCATGGACAATCGCGGTGGTGTGAGCCGCTCGCGCTCGTTCGACTACAGCCTGTTCGCCTCGGAGCTGTTCAACCGCGTTTCCGTGCAGAAGTCCTATGCGGCCGAGCAGGACGAGGGCGGCATCGCCGGCACCGTGCAGCTGACCACCGCCAAGCCGTTCGACTATGCCGGCTCGAAGTTCGTCGTCTCGGCCAAGGGCCAGACCAACACCAACACCAGCGGTGTGACCCCGCGCATCGTGGCGCTCGCCTCGACCCACTCGGACACGTTCGGCGCGCTGGTCTCGGTCGCCTACAGCCAGATCCGCAGCAACGAATATGGCTATCGCAACTGGGGCTGGGGCCTGACCAAGTACGCCGCGGCGAACATCGGCCCGAACGTCGACGCGGATACCCGCACCAAGCTGCTGAACGGCGTGTGGCAGTCGACCGCCCAGTCGCCCTCGAGCTGGTACACGGATCGCAAGCGCCTGGGCATCACCGGCGCGCTGCAATATCGCCCGAGCGACAAGTTCAAGCTCGACGTCGACCTGCTCTACGGCCGGCTGTGGGACTATCGTGACGACTATGCGCTCGCCACCGCCGGTGCCAACCCGCTGACCGGCACTTCGATCGGCGGCACGCAGATCATCCAGAGCGCGGTGGTCGACGGCACGAACACGCTGCGCGCGGCGAGCTACACCGGCATCGATCTGCGCTCCGAGCATCACATCGTGAAGAACCACACCGATTTCTATCAGGGTGTGGCCAATGCCGAGTGGAACCCGACCGAGAAGCTGACCATCCACGTGCTGGGCGGCTACGAGCAGTCGGACTTCGGCCAGCCGGTGTTCGACAAGGTCTTCATGGAACTGAAGAACACCCCCTTCAGCTTCGACATGCGCCCGACGATCCCGGTCAACACCTATGGCAAGGACCTGACCGATCCGAACAACTGGCAGCTCCAGCGCCTCGACGTGCAGGAGAACAAGATCACCAACAGCTATGCCAATGGCAAGCTGGATGCGGCCTACAAGCTGAACGACGCGCTGACCTTCAAGGCCGGCGGCGAGTACAAGCATTTCATCAACAGCGGCTATACCTGGGTGAACAAGGTGTTCCACAACACCCCGACGCTCACCACCGTGCCGAACAACCTGAAGGACACGGTGGCAGTCGACACGCTGCTCCAGTACATCGTCGGCAATGTCGACGGCATCTATTCGCTGATCGGCGACAAGCGGAACCTGACCGCGGCCAATCTGCAGGCGGGCAGCGACTATCGCGTCGACGAGCAGACCTGGGCCGGCTTCGCCCAGTTCGATCTCGACACGACGGTGGGCGGCATGCGGCTGCGTGCCAATGCGGGCCTGCGCTATTACTCGACCGACCTGACCTCGTCGGGCCATCTCGCGACCGGCGCGGGCTTCGTGCCGGTGTCGATCGAGACCAACAGCCATGGCTGGCTGCCGGCGGCGAATGTCGCGCTCGACGTGGCCAAGGATGTGGTCGTGCGTCTCAGCGCGAGCCGCAACGTCAACCGTCCGGGCCTGGGCGACCTGGCCGCTGCGGGCTCGATCACCACGCGCCCGAACGGCGGCTCGCTGAGCCTCGGCAACCCGTTCCTCAAGCCGTACAAGGCGACCTCGGTCGAAGGTTCGGTGGAATGGTACATGGACGCGCACGGCTTCGCGTCGGTGGGCTTCTTCTACAAGAACATGGACAGCTTCATCACCACGGCGACCGCGAGCATGCCCTATGGGCAGACCGGCCTGCCGCTCTCGCTGCTGATCCAGGGCCAGGACGCCAGCACGCCCTATGACGTCTCGCAGCCGGTCAATGGCCCGGGCGCGAAGATCAAGGGCCTCGAAGTCGCGTTCCAGCACGACTTCACCTTCCTGCCCGGTCCGCTGAAGCATCTCGGTGTCGTCGCCAACGGCACCTGGTTCGATGGCGAGCGGACTGCGATCTACGGCACGGGGGCCAACCGGGCCACGCGCATCCTGCCGCTCGACGCGCTTTCGAAATGGGCGTTCAACGCGACGCTCTATTACGAGAACAAGGTGTGGGGCGTGCGCGTCTCGGATGCCTATCGCAACGAGTATCTGACCGGGATCGGCACCGCGATCACCAATTCGGGCGGCGGCATCCGTGGCACGAACAATGTCGACTTCCAGGCGCATGTGAACGTGCTGCCCGGCGTGCGCCTGATCGCCGAGGGCATCAACCTGACGAACGAGCCGATCCGCCAGTTCGACAGCGTCGATGCCTATCGCCCCGACGTCTACACGACCAGCGGCCGTACCTTCACCTTCGGCTTCAGCGCCGAATTCTGATCCGGGCGTTCGGATCGCCGGCCGGTGCGCATTCCGGCCGGCGATCCTGCCAGGCCCCGGGCGGTTCGCCGCCCGGGGCTTTTTTCGTCAGAAGCGGAAATCCACGCCCGCGTAGAACAGGCGGCCATAGAGGTCGTAGGTGTTGGCCGAGGTCTGGGTTCCCGGGAAGGTGACCGGGCTGGTGTCCCCGAACACCGGCGGCGTCTTGTCGAAGATGTTGTCGACGCCGAGATAGAAGGAATAGCGGCTCTTCTCGCCGGCACCGAAGCGCAGCTGGGCGTCGTGGTACCAGAAGGATCCCGTGCGGATCGGATTGGCCGAGGTCAGGTCGTCCACCACCGACGACAGATAGTTGGCCCGCCAGTTGAGCGAGGCACCCGGCAGGGCGAAGGTCGCCGAGACATTGACCTTGTCGCGGAACCCGGTGCCGAGACGGCCACAGGCATAGCAATCCAGCTGGCCCAGCTCGTCCTGGGTCGGGCCGCCGGGATAGGAGGTCTGCTGCTGCTTGAGCAGATGGCTCCAGCGGACATTGAGGTCGAGCCGGGTGTCGCCCGAGAAGCGCACGAGATAGCGGGCCTGGGTGTCGATGCCGGACGCCTCGAACGAGCCGGTGTTGAGGTTGATCGCGTTGACGCTGTCGAGATGGCCGGTCGCGTCGCGGACGATGTTGTTGCAGAAGATCGCCTGGCCGCCGCCGTTGATGCATTCGTTGAGCGAGGTCTGCTGGCCGATGATGCCGATCGCGTTCTCGACCTTGATGTCATAATAGTCGACCGTCAGGCTGAAGCCCGGCAGGAAGCGCGGCTCGAACACGCCGCCCAGCGTCAGCGTCTTGGCGGTTTCCTGCTTCAGGTTCGGGTTGCCGCCGGTGAAGCCGTTGATGTTCTGGATCTGCGCGGTCGAATAGACGAACCCGCCCGAGGCGGCGGCGTTGGCGATCGCCGTGTTGGCGCGGCAGGCGGCCGGCAGGTTGGTCAGCGAGATCGGAGCGCCGTCGCCCGCGCCGCGGCGCTGGTCGCAGGGATCGATCACCGCGGGGAAGGTCTCGTTCTGCGCCGAGTAGAGCTCCGAGATGTTCGGCGCGCGGGTGGCGCGGGAATAGACGCCGCGGAAGCGCAGGTCGCGCACCGGGGCCCATTCGCCGCCGACCTTCCAGCTCCATACGCCGCCGACGGTGGAATAGTCGGCGTAGCGCGCCGCGCCCTCGAAGCTCAGCCGGTGGATGAAGGGGAGGTCGGCGAGGACCGGTGCGCTGATCTCGACGAAGCCTTCCTTCACATTATAGGCGCCGCGCGTGTCGCTGAGCTGGTTGCCGAGGGTCAGGCCGAGATTGGTGGCCTCGTCGAAATCCTCGGTGCTCTTCTCGTGGCGATATTCGCCGCCGATCGCGAAGCCGAGCGGGCCGCCCGGCAGCTTGAACAGCTCGCCCGACAGCGTGGCCGATGCGACGTCCTGCTTTACTCGCGCCTCGTAGCGGCTCTGCTCGCCGTTGCGCGTGACATAGGCGGCGGCTGCTGCGGAGACGGTGTTGAAGCCGAAGATGTTGAGCGGAACGCAGGCCGCGTCGTTGTTGTTGGGGTTGGCGTCGGCGTTGATCGCGCAGACCGGGCCGTTGGGTCCGGCGACGACGTTCAGGGCATTGGCGTAGTTCGGGCCATAGACCGTGCCCGAATGGGTGACGTCGCGCGTCTCGCCATGCGTGTAATAGACGTCGTAGTGCAGCGACGGCGCAAGCTCGCCGCGCACGCCGGCGACCGCGCGCCAGGTCTCGCGGTCATTATGGTTGCTGCGATCGAAGATGTCGTTCGAGCGCCGGCGGAAGGGCAGGGCGGTGACGCCCGCATTCACCATCGCGGTGCGGATCGCGGTGGGGATCAGCGGATTGGCGATCGGGATGCCGCCGAACGCCGAGCCATCGGCATAGACGAGATCGGACGAGGCGACCGCCTGCGGCTCCAGGCTGCTGTTCGACTTCGACTTGGCATAGGTGAACTCGCCATAGACCGTCGCCGCCGGCGAGAAGCTGAACTTGGCGAGGCTCGAGGCGAGATAGCGCTCGACCGGCAGCGCGAGATAGCGATCGGCGTTGCGGTTATAGCCGTCGATATTGGCGCTCTGATAGTTCTTCACATTGTTGAACGCGTCGAAGGTCAGGGTGCCGGCGCCCGGCGCGAAGCTGCCGTTCGGGCTGAACAGGCCCTGGGCGTTGTACGAGCTGCGATTGGGATTGTCGGTCGCGGAGAAGGTGCGGTCGCGCGAGCGCAGGCCATGATCCTTGTCGTAGCTGCCCGCGATCACGATGTGGCCACGTCCCTCGGCGAAGCTGGTGCCGGCGGTGGCCGAGACGAGCTGGCGCGCCGCGTCGCCCTTGTCGGAGAGGCCTGCCTGGGCGTGGAGCCTCAGGCCCTGGAACTCGTCGTCCAGGATGAAATTGACCACGCCCGAGATCGCCTCGGAGCCATAGACCGCAGAGGCGCCGCCGGTGACGACCTCGACCTGCTTGATCAGGTCGGTCGGGATGTTGTTGAGGTCGACGATCGAGGTGCCGGGCACGCCCGCGACGAAGCGCCGGCCATTGACCAGCACCAGCGTGCGCGAGGAGCCGAGGTTGCGCAGGTTGATCGATGCCTGGCCGTTGCCGGTCGTGGAGAAGTTGGTCGAGGTGCGGCTTATGTTCTGGCCGACCGCGGGCAGGTCCGCGAGCACGTCCTGGATGTTGGCGGCGCCGGTCTGGGCGATCTCCTCGCTGCTCACCACCGCGACGGGCACGGTCGCCACCAGGTCGGCGCGGGCGATGCGCGATCCGGTGACGACGATGGGATTGTCCTCGCTGCCTGCCGTCGCATCCTGCCGGGCGGCGGCGGGCGCGTCCTGCGCGGCCGCGATGCCGGCGAACGAGAAGCTCGCGGCCAGCGATGTCGCGGCGAGAAGCCAGCGTTGGCGATGATAGGGGACCCGATCCATTTCTTCCTCCTTCTGATGTGCGTGCCCGGGCTCTTGCCTGTCCCTGGGAGACGCATGCGCATCAATCTCCACCAATTAAGTAGAGTATTGCGAGACAGGGTTCCTTTGCGGCGGCGAAACATTTTCTGCGGGCAAATCCGGGCGGAACGGGCAGGATCACCCGGATGTGTGCCCGGGCCGGGCAGAAGGATGTGACGGGAAGGACTTGCGATGTGGACGAGACGATCGGTTGCGGGCGCGCTGGCCGCGACGCTTGCGGCACCGGTGCTGGCGCAGGGGCCGAAGCGGCGCCGGCTGTTCTTCGATTCCCTCAGCTTCCTGCCCGAGGACATGCGCGAGATCCAAGCCGCCCGGCTGGGCGGGATGATCGCCGACGTCTCCGATCTGATCGAGGTGCGCGGGGAGGACGGGGTGCCGCGCTACAGCCGCAACTTCGCGGCCAATGATCCGGCGATCGACAAGGCGGTCGAGCGGCTGCGCAAGTCGCCTTTTGCCTATCTCGCGCGCAAGGGCAGCGAGATAGGGACGCGGCCGGGGTGCGCGGTGTTCCTCCAGTTCCAGTCGACCGAGATGATCGAGCGCGATCTGTCACGGCTCGCCTATTTCCACGGCAAGGGTCTGCGGGTCCTGCAGTTCACCCATCACAATGACACGCTGTTCGCCGGCGGTGCTCTCGAGACGCGGCAGACTGGCCTCACGCCGCTGGGCATCGAAGGGCTGGCCGAGATGAACCGGCTGCGCATCCTGCCCGACGTCTCGCACGGCTCGGTGCCGACGATGCTCGAGGCGGCGGCGCGGTCGACGACGCCGATCGCGCTCAGTCACGGGGCGGTGCGGGCGATCGTCGATCACCCCCGCTGTGCGCCCGATGAAGTCATCCGCGCCATTGCCGGACGGGGCGGGGTGATGGGCATCTTCATGATGAGCTTCTGGCTCACCCGGCGGAACCCGCCGACGGTGGCCGACTATGTCGCCCAGATCCGCCATGTCGTGCAGGTGGGCGGGATCGATGCCGTCGGCGTGGCCAATGACTTCCCGATGGCCGGCCAGTCGAACCTGGTGAAGCTCCACAACGACAATGGGGCAGGGGTGAAGGAGTATCTCGAATGGTGGCGGGCGCTGCGGCGGCAGGGCGTGCCCGGGTTCGACTGGACACCCGAGCATGTCGTCATTCCCGAGCTCAACCGGATCGACCGTCTGGAGCGGATCGCCCGGGCGCTGGAGGCAGCGGGGTTCCGCCCGCGCGAGGTCAACAAGATCATGGGCGGGAACTGGAAACGGCTGCTGACCGACGTTCTCGGCTAGGTTGGAGAGGGGAAGGGGCGGGTGTCGCGCCATTATAGGGTGAAAACCCCCGATAGCTGCGGATCTGCGCAGTTTCATGGGCGGAAATCCTGCCCCGGATTCGCCGATTCTTCCCCGATTCGAGGCCTGATTCGGCCGATTCGAGGCTTTCAGCGACAGTTTGATGACCTTCAAAAACTGGCGAAAGCGCTGTTATAAATCGGTTTTCTGCCTTGGTTTCGAAAAAAAGACAGAAAGTTACGGATTGCTGTTGACGGGTGGTTGGGTCGGGCATAGAAGCCACTCCACCGACGCGGTGCTCCTCACCGGAACGCTTCGACGGTCACCAAAAGCAAGGCGCACAGGTCGCCCCTAGAA
>NZ_JACIEH010000004.1 GCF_014196745.1 Sphingomonas kyeonggiensis | reverse complement strand
GCGAAACCTACGACTATGACAATCGCGGCAACCTGACCTCGAAGACCGTCAAGCCCAAGCCGAACTCCGGCCTGTCCGACCTGGTGACCAGCGCGGTCTATCCGGCCAGCTGCGGCAATGTCGTGACCTGCAACAAGCCGACGAGCGTGACCAATCCGCGGTCGAACGCGACCAGTTATACCCATGACGCGACGCATGGCGGGGTGCTGACCGAGACGGCACCGGCGGACGCGAACGGGATCCAGGCGGTCAAGCGCTATGCCTATGCGCAGCGTTATGCCTGGATCAAGAACGCGAGCGGCGGCTTCTCCCAAGCGGCGAGCCCGGTGTGGCTGCCGAGCGAGGAGCGTAGCTGCCGAGCGACGGCGACGGTGGGCAATGCATGTGCCGGCGGCGCGGCGGACGAAGTGATCGTCGCCTACGATTATGGCCCCAATACCGGCTCGGTCGGCAACAATCTCCAGCTGCGCGGCAAGACCGTCACCGCACAGGACTCAGACGGCGTCATCCGCAGCCTGCGCACCTGCTACGGCTATGATCGGAATGGCCGCAAAATATGGGAAACCAGCCCGCGCGCCGGGCTGTCGGCCTGTTATTAAGGGGGGATGGCATGAACCGCATTTTGCTGGGGCTGCTCGCCTCTTTGACTCTCGTGCCGGCTGCGGCCTTCGCCCAGGCTTCGCTATCCGATTTCACCAGCGCGACGCGCTATGACGCGGACGGGCGGGTGACGGGCGTGATCGCGCCGGACCCGGACGGCTCAGGGCCGCTGCATCATCTGGCCGTGCGTAACAGCTACGACCCAGCCGGCCGTTTGACCAAAGCCGAGAAGGGCGAACTCGCGAGCTGGCAGTCGGAAGATGTCGAGCCCAAGAACTGGACGGGCTTTACGATCCAGCAAACGGCGGAAACGACCTATGACGCGATGGGTCGCAAGATCGTCGAACAGGTTCGCGAAGGCGCGGCGGGGACGATCTATCAGCTGACGCAGTACAGCTATGACGCATTTGGCCGGCTGGAATGCACGGCGGTGCGGATGAACCCGGCTGCCTTCGGCTCGCTGCCCGCGAGCGCCTGTACGCTAGGGACACAGGGCAGCCAGGGTGCGGACCGGATCACGCGCAACATCTACGATGCCGCCGGCCAGCTGCTGCAGGTGCGCAAGGCAGTGGGTACGGGCCGGGAGCAGGCCTATGTCACCTACAGCTATACGACGAACGGCAAGCAGGAATATGTCGTCGATGCCAATGGCAACAAGGCCCGGCTGACCTATGACGCCTATGATCGCCAGGTGCAGTGGCAATTTCCCTCCGCCAGCGCGCCGGGCAGCTATGACGGCTCGACCCCGGCCAATGCGCTGGCGACCTCGGGCGCGGTCAATACCGGCGATTATGAAGCCTATGGCTATGACGCCAATGGCAACCGGACGAGCTTCCGCAAGCGCGACGCGCGGGTCTTCGCCTATGGCTATGACGCGCTCGACCGGATGACATCGAAGATCGTGCCGGACGCCTGTGTCGTTGGCTATGCCTGCACCAGCGTGAATTCCAGCGCCACGCGCGATGTCTATTACAGCTATGATCTGCGAGGGCTGCAGACGGCGGCGCGCTTCGACAGCGCGAGCGGCGGCGATGCGGTGCTGAGCGGCTGGGACGGGTTCGGGCGGCAGGCCTCGAGCACCACCAGCATGGGCGGGGTGAGCCGCAGCCTGGGCTATCAATATGATGCCGATGGCAATCGGGTGCGCATCACCCATCCTGACGGCAACTACTTCACCTACGCCTATGACGGCCTGGATCGGCCAGGCGACGCGTACGAGAGTGGGCTATACCAGCGGCTGCACTTCGATTGGGACAGTCAAGGACGCCGGTGGGGTGAGTGGCGAGGTGCGGTCTTTTCTTCCTACGGCTTCGATCAGATCTCACGACTGGCGAGGATCACCCACGATCTGGCGGGTTCGTCAAACGATGTAATGACGAACTTCAGTTACAATCCCGCCAATCAGATCGTCAGCAAGACCCGCACCAGCGACAGCTACGCATTCAACGGTTACGTGAATGTTGACCGACCCTATACGCCGAACGGCCTCAATCAATATACGAGTGCTGGTGGTGCTGGAGGCACGGTGTTTGCCTATGACGCAAACGGCAATCTGATCTCCGAAGGTAGTACCAACTACGCCTATGATGCCGAGAACCGGCTTGTGGCGACGTCAGCGGGCGTAGCCCTGGTCTATGATCCGCTTGGCCGCCTGTACCAGGTCTACCGGGGCGGCGTCAGCGATACCCGCTTCCTGTACGATGGCGACCAGCTCACTGTCGAATATGACGGAGCGGGCAATCTGCTCCGGCGCTACCTTCACGGCACGGGTGAGGACGATCCCATGCTCTGGTGGGAGGGGGCAACGCTCGCAGACCAACGCAGCATGCAGGTCGATCACCAGGGCTCGGTCGTGTCGATCGCGGATGCCGGCGGCAACGCCACCGCAGTCTATCGCTACGATGAATATGGCATCCCTGGCGCCAACCAGACAGGGCGCTTCCAGTACACCGGCCAAGCCTGGATCCCCGAGCTGGGCATGTACTATTACAAGGCCCGCATCTACTCACCTACCCTAGGGCGCTTCCTGCAGACTGATCCGGTCGGATACAAGGATCAAATCAACCTGTATGCATATGTCGCAAACGATCCGGTAAACCACACCGATCCGACGGGTATGGACTGCAACGTTGCCGGAAAACAGACGACGTGCGACTATAACCAAGGGAAGACCGTGACATTCCCGACACCGCCGAGCTTCCAATCGTTTAAGACCTCCGACCCTGGTGCTCACCATTATGACACTCAGGTGGTAGATAAGGCCGGGTCAGCTCTTCCTGCTGGCGAGAAGGCTGGAAGAGCGACGGCTGACGCTTCGGCTATCGCGGGTAATCCAACGCCTGGAGTGGACAGGCCGGCGACGCCAGGCGGAACGCGAAACGATGCGAACCCGATGCCGGGGCTTCCGGGAGCTAGTAGCCCAGTAATGAGCTATCTGAGGAGGGATGCCTCTGGCAACGCAGTAACCGTGAACGTGACCCAGCCAGGGCATCCCCTTGGACAAGGTATCGTGGTCCGGTATGTTGAAGTCACTCGTGGAGGTCAGATCATCGTCCACAATGAGGGGCAAGGTGTTGGTGCCTTACAATCCTCCTCCAGCCCTGGCTTTATCAGGAATGCTATAAATGGTGTCTGGAGGGGCGCAACCGAAGAGACGTTGAGGATCCCATGACGCATCGAAGCTCCATTATTGTTGGCCTGATCCTGATTGGGCTGGCTACAGTTCCTGATTTGCTGGTTGTGCCAGTTGTAGGACCAATCAATCTTTTGTTCTCTATTGTTCTGTCAATGTTATATGCATTGGTGGCGTGGCTTCTTAAAGAAAGGGCGGGTTGGTTTGGCCTCGCGTTGGCTGTTCCATTCGGTATCATTCAGTTCTTCACTCCTGTTCCTTATTGGGTGTGTGTCGATGCTGGATATAGATTCTGTCCATCAATGGCGGCCCCCGCTCTAGAGTCTGCAATATTCAATGTATTCGATGCCGTGATAATTATTCTCTTCATTGCGGGATACGCTTTGGTCCAGCTTGGGATGAGAGTAGGGGCAAGGCTTGCGCGACAGCCGGGTCAGATCTGACGAACTTCGTCATATTAGCCCTACCGTTATGCTATCTCCGGGCCGGGACCGTCGAGGACAGCGCCGACCCCGTGTTGAGCCGGCGCTCGTCGATCGCCCCGACCTGCGCCCCATCGCGCAGGCCTGGCGCCTCGGTGAGGCCGACACGGCTGTCGGTGTAGATGGCCGCGCCCTTCCTGGCCCTGCTGATCACAACATAGGCGGAGGCGGCATCGCGGTGTTTGCCCGGAACGCTTCCAGATGCGCTATCACCCGATCGCAGGTGGCGCCCTGGGAGGTCCGCACCCACCAAGGGCGGATGTGGCGGGCGGCGAGGTGACGCGGGTCGAGCATCTGCCGCTCGCCGCCTTCCATCTGGGCCCAGAGGCTGGCGCGCTGGGCGTCCACCCCCATCACCTCGGCGACATCGGCGCCCCAGCGGGCGGGCTGCCAGTTGATGGGCCGGGGTGTGGTGCACCGCTTCACCGGAGTCTAGGGCATCAGGCGCACAAGGATATCAGGGCCGGTAGAGCAGTAACGCCCGTCGGAAGAAATGCGGCGGCGGCTGATTTTACGCTTGGGATCGAGATAAAGCTCAAGGGCTTTTACGTGGACCGGTCATTTTGAGATAAGTACATGAAATGTGATGCTAAATTCAAAGAGAGCGTGTTGGGTATATGTTTAGACGCTCTCGAATCTGCGGGTTTCCGGCGCTATCGAAAGGATGCAGTCGATTGGCCTGTTGGCAAAGATTTCAATGCTTGGGTTGGGTTGAATACCGGCCTGTATGAAGATCGCGTTGAGATTGGCCCGTTTGTCGGGGTGCATGCGGCGCGCATAGAGAAAATGTGGATGGGTTTGTTGGGTAGGAAATATCCTGGCCCTTACGGCAGGGCTGCCACGTACTCAATAAATATTGGCGAAATAGATGGCGCGGCAGACTTGCCGACGTTTGCTTTTGCACCTTGGCAAAGCAAGAGATTTATAGAATCTGAAGCTATTCGATTGGCAGAAATTTATCAATCAATCGGATTGGGATTTTCAAAGTCAATATCGTCATATGAGAGTTTACTCCCACTTATTTCTCAAAAAGTAACGATGCTTGGTGGGTGCCCTGAGAGGGTCGCATGCTGCATATATATTATGGGAGATATGCGTGGGGCTCGCCAATTCGTCGAAGGATTCCTGCGGGAAGAACCTGACGCCTTTGATGCATTTGCGAGGGTTTTCTTAAAGATGTTGGACGACGATATCTGAGCCTCCCCGCTTCTTGGGCGGGGAGGCGCCGGGACCGCTATCGATGATGGGATGCGATGAGTAACGAGTACGCGACGATGCCTTGGGCCGCCGATGTCCGCGATCCGTGCCGGTGATTTCGGGAGAAGATCGTAGACAGGGGCGAGAACGTCTGCGGACGAGACGGCTTCGAAGCGCTTGACCAGTTCTGCACTTGCGGCGGAGTAGCCGGATAAGACGTCGTTCATGCGAGACTGTTACGGGAGCGGCCCCTCCCTGTCACGGACCGGCAGCTAGCCACCCATTGTCGGTCGCTCAGCCGGCAGCCGCCCGCCAGGAGCGGACAGGCGGCCAACGCCCCAGTTGCGGACATGGCCGCCGCTAGCCAAAATGCCCCTGACAGACGGGGAGCCTAAATGCGTACAGAGCCGATCGAGATATACTCCGACGCGACTAACGCGGCGGTTATGCGTCACCCTGGACGACAGTTTCCGGGAATGCTCATTCAGGGAGATACGCTGTATAGTCTCAGCCGAATGGCGGCGACGGCCCTCGCCGGCGCAGAGCCGGATTCAGATCATTGGCACGATTTGAAGGAGCTCGTTGATAACCTCCAGTCGCGGGTTGATTTCTACTCTCAAGTTATGCGCGAACATGGTCTGAAGCTGCCCTTTGTCGATGGGAGCGAATGACCGCTACCCACCCAGTTGCGGGCATTTCGAGCGGGAGTATGCTGGCATGACGACTTCCCAAATGCGAACATCCTTGCTGTCGCTGGTAGCGCCTGTTTTGATCATGGTCCTCTGGGCTAGCAGCTACCCAATCTTCGCTGATTTCGGATCGCTCGCGGAATCCATCTTCTTCTGGTCGGGGCCGACCCTGTCGCTCGCCGTTGGACTAACAGGGATTGCGACCGCCGATTGGCGACGCTTCACCAGGGTCGCAGTTGTTCCAATTTATATCGCTGCCTTTTTGGTCGCACTGCCGTTCGTCGTTGGTGGAGCGCTCTGCGTCACTAGCGGGTGCCCCACCGTCTAACGTCCGCTATCCACCCAATAGCGGACGCCCCGCACCTGTATGAACGAATGGCCGCTTTCCGGCGCAGCGACTATGACTGTGGATGACCGGTCTCGGAGCGCAAAGCGGACTCGAACGTGTCACCCTGCGCCACAAAATCTGACGGCGAGCGTGGGGAAGAATGTGGGGAACGATGTATGCTCCTAGGGTATCTCGCATCTGAATCAAATGGATAGCTCAAAATCGAGTATTCCTCCGTCTCCGCCACCGCCTTAAATCGCTGTAATTGAACGAATTTTCTGGCGCGGTGGCGCCGGAGTGGCGGTTTTTCGTGCTCCGGATCTCCAACATCTCCTGCGATTCGCGCAGGTCTTGGCAGGTGCGGGCAAAGCGCTTAGGCAATGGCCATGCCCAACTGGCCCAACGCGGCGATCCCACGCGCGGAGAAAAAATCCCGGAGCCGCAAGCCCCGGCCCCGGTCGCTACGCTTGCACGGCACCGTGGCGCGCACGCTCGGTGTCCGGATCGTCTCGGGTCAGATCGCGCCGGGCGAGATACTCGAGGGCGAAATCGCCGCCAGCGAGCAGTTCAAGGTCTCCCGCACCGCATATCGCGAGGCAATCCGAATCCTCGCCGCAAAGGGTCTGGTCCATTCCCGGCCCAAGATCGGCACCCAGGTCTCGCCGCGCCGCGAATGGCATCTGCTCGACCCTGACGTGCTCAGCTGGATCTTCGCTGGTGAGCCCGATGACGCGCTGATCGAGAGCCTGTTCGAGCTACGCCGTATCGTCGAGCCCGATGCTGCCCGCCTCGCCGCACTGCGTCGCACGCCCGAGCAGCTCGCCCGCATGCAGCAGGGCCTGGCTGGCGTCGATCGACATGGCTTTGATTCGGAGGAGGGGCGTTGTTGTGACGAAGCCTTTCACTCGGCATTACTCGAGGCTTCGGGCAATGATTTCATCATGTCGCTCACCAGCGGCGTCGCTGCGGCGATCGAGCTGACCACGGCGTTCAAGCAGCAGCATCTGCCCGCGCCGCACGACGCGCTGCCCGTGCACCTGGCGGTACTGGAAGCGATCGAGGCGCAGGACGCCGAGCGCGCGCATGACGCGATGGCCCGCCTGGTCGAGCGCGGCTTCCAGGACACGATGGAGGCACGCAAGCCCGCAAATGCCGCCGCTGTCCAGGTCGCGCGCTAACCAGCCGGCCGCGGTTCCCATCGCCCGAGCAACGCGCCTGCCAACAAGCGCATTTGCATTTTGCCATGGCGCTCCCTAAGTCCCGCGCGAGCGATGTTACCGCTAACTTAAACGCTTCAACTCGAGATTTCACAGGAGAGCAGGCATGGCGCTGACCGGCGATTTGTTCATTGCATCGAAGCGGGTCCATCGCGACGGGCCGGGCTTCCAGGCCGTTGCCGCATCGACCGGCGCGCCGCTGGAGCCGAGCTTCAGCATGGCGACCAAGGACGATGTCGAGGCCGCCGCCGCCGCTGCCGAAGCCGCCTTCCCGGTCTATTCCAACCTGCCGCGCGAGAAGCGCGCCGCGTTCCTCGAGGCGATCGCCGAAGAGATCGACGCGCTGGGCGAGACGCTCACCGAGCGCGCGATGCAGGAAAGCGGCCTGCCGCATGCCCGCCTGACCGGCGAGCGCGGCCGCACTTCTGGCCAGCTGCGCCTGTTCGCCAAGGAGCTGCGCCTGGGCGAATATCTGCGCGCCCGCATCGATCACGCCATTCCCGATCGCCAGCCCGCCCCCAAGCCGGACCTGCGCCTGCGCATGATCCCGGTCGGCCCGGTCGTCGTCTTCGGCGCGTCCAACTTCCCGCTCGCCTTCTCCGTTGCCGGTGGTGACACCGCCTCGGCACTCGCCGCGGGCTGCCCGGTGATCGTGAAGGGCCATTCGGCACACCCCGGCACTTCGGAGCTGGTCGCCGGCGCGATCGAGCGCGCGGTCGCCAGGACCGGCATGCCCGCCGGTGTCTTCTCGCTGATCAACGGGGCCGGCAGCGAAGTCGGCGCGTCGCTGGTCAGCCACCCGGTCGTCAAGGCGGTGGGCTTCACCGGCTCGCGCGGCGGCGGCACGGCGCTGATGAAGCTCGCCGCGAGCCGCCCGGTGCCGATCCCCGTCTATGCCGAGATGAGCAGCATCAACCCGGTCTTCCTGCTCCCCGCTGCGCTCGAAGCGCGCGCCGAGGCGCTGGGCAAGGGATACATCGCCAGCCTGACCATGGGCGCCGGCCAGTTCTGCACCAATCCGGGCCTGGTCCTGGCGCTGGAGAGCCCGGCGCTCGACCGTTTCCTCGCTGCGGCGACCGAGGCGGTGTCGGGTGTGGCCGCGCAGACCATGCTCACCCCGGGCATCCTCAAGGCCTATGAGCAGGGTGTCGCCCGCTGGGCCGCCGCACCGGGCCTGAACCAGGTCGCGCAGGGCCAGGAAGGCTCGGCGAGCTGCGGGCGTGCCTCGCTGTTCACGATGACCGGCGCGGACTTCATCGCCGATCCGAGCCATGCCGAGGAAGTGTTCGGCGCGGCCTCGCTGCTGGTGCGCTGCGCCAATCTCGACGAGCTGCTCAAGGTGGTGTCGTTGCTCGAGGGCCAGCTCACCGCGACGCTGCACCTCGACGATGCCGACACCGAAGTGGCGGCCCAGCTGCTGCCGCTGCTCGAGCGTCTCGCGGGTCGCATCCTCGCCAATGGCTGGCCGACCGGCGTCGAAGTGACCGACGCGCAGGTCCATGGCGGCCCGTTCCCGTCGACCGCGGACGGCCGCAGCACCTCGGTCGGCACGCTGGCGATCGACCGCTTCCTGCGCCCGGTCGCCTATCAGGACCTGCCGGCCGCGTTGCTCCCGGCCGACCTGCGCGACGGCGACGCCGGCATCCCGCGCCGCATCGACGGCAAGCCGACGCTGTAAGAACTTGCTTCCCCTCCCTGAACAGGGAGGGGAGTATCGGTTGTTCGTCCCGTCTGCGGGACGCTCGACCCGAACCGGGTGCACGCCCGGTCATCGGATGCTAGCATGGGGACCTTCCTGCAATGGAGGGTCCCCATGCGCTTCCTTCTTCTCGCCGCCGCTCTCAGCTTCGCCGCCCTGCCTGCCCAAGCGCAGGAGAAGGACGAGGCGGGCGCCCGTGCCGCGGTGAACCACTATCTGGCTGGCCATGCGACCGGCAGCGCGGCCGAGTTCAGCGCCGCATTCCATCCCAAGGCGATGCTCTACTGGAACCGCGACGGTGCCTTCGCCGAGCGGACCCTGGCCGATTTCATCGCGACAGCGGCGACTGGCAAGCCGGCCGCGGACGAGGCGCAGCGCAAGCGCTCGATCGAGAGCCTCGACGTCACCGGCAATGTCGGCATGGCCAAGGTGGTGCTCGATTATCCGAGCGTGCGCTTCGTCGACTATCTCTCGCTGGTGAAGGCGGATGGCGAGTGGCGGATCGTCAACAAGATCTTCCAGGCCGAGCGCAAGGCGAACTAGGGCGCGAGCCTATGAATGCCGCTTGTACCGAGGATGGCCGTATGACCGACATTGGTTGGTTTGCGGACAGGCAGCTTTGGGGGACAAGGGAGCGGTAACCGCAGTTCCGGACAACGGCGATAGAGTTCGGGAGAGCCGCAGCCCTCCCGGAACCTGTTTTGCCTCAGGACTATGCCGAGACGGCGAGCCCCCGCCGATTGAGCCAGGCAGGAACGTCGGTCACCTCGATGCCGTGGGTGGCATTGAAGGTACGCTCCTTGTCCCAGGCCACGCCGCTATCGCGGGCGAAAGCGAGGCGGTACTTCCGCATTCCATCCTCCGGATGCATCGCGACTTCCGACCGCAACTTTCCGAAGTCCCAAAGCACCCGTTCCACATCGCGGCCGAGATGTGCCTCCACCATCCTGGCAAGCTGGGCGTAGGAGAACGTATCGCCCGCGACGTACACCACCTCGTCCCGGATCGGCGGTTCATGCGCAAGGATGGATGCGGTGAGCCGTCCGATATCCTCTGAAGTCGTAACCGTCAGGCGGTTGTCCCAACTGCCGAGCGCGTGAACCCGGCCTCGCTCGAGATCGACCAGGCCGAACGCCGGCTCGAACAGGAAGCTGGTGAACATGCCCGTCGAGACGATGACCCACTGCGTGGCGGACTGCCCGCGCAGCATGTCGCGCACGTCCGACTGCTCATCGAACACCTCCTGGCCGCTCCCGCGCCCAACCACATCGTAATCGACGCCGAATTGCCACGGCACATAGCGTTCCACGCCGGCCTGCAGCGCGGCCTCGGTGATCTTGCGTTGCGTGCCGGGGCCGCCAACGAAGCCTGTGCAGCATATAACGAGATCAAATTCGGCGAAGATGGCGGCAAGGCCGTTCACTGTTTCCGTCGCCAGGTCGCCGTATATGATCCGGAGGCCTTTGTCCTGCAGGTGCCTGGAAATCACCTCTTCGGCGTCGTTGACAGGCGGCCTGAGTAACACACCGGTCGATCCGACGCTTCCCGGGCTCTGCTCCAACAGGCCTTTGATTACGGCCAAGCCCAGTTCTCCCGCGCCGATGACAAGGGTAGTGGCGGCGGGGGTTTTCGTATCCGACATCAGGTGCTCCTTATGATCCTGATGGGTAGATGAGAGGCGCGGTCGGGATGCTAAAGAAGGTACACGCGTGATACCGCTCAATGATCTGGACTTCGATGCGGTGATCGCCGGTTCGCAAGCGGCCTGTGACGCGCTGAGCGACGATGACGACGGGCTGAAGCGGGAGGTGCTGGCTTATGCTGGCAACCGATGGTCCCTCGGCATCGTGCATGCTCTTGGCGTCGCCGGTACGCTGCGCCATGCCGAGTTGGGGCGTACGCTCGAAGGAGTCACGCAGCGCATGCTGACCCGGTCCCTCCGTCACTTGGAACGCGATGGCCTAATTGCCCGTCGGGATTATGGGGAGGTTCCGCCAAGGGTCGATTACACGCTCACCCCCTTGGGGCGGGGATTGCTCGTCGGGATGATGCCGCTGTGGACGTGGATCATCGACAATGCCTCGGAGTTCAGGGCGGCGCGCGCAAGGTTCGACCATGCGGGGCCCGCTGACAGCGAAACTGCGGAAGCCCAAGCGCCCCGCCTTAAAAGCCGATAGCGGGCCGGCAGTACGGTGGCCCGCGCCAATTCTTGATGAGCGGACGTCAGCTATCAGGGACGCCGACCTTGAACCTGAGAGTCGCAAGATGGGGCGTTTGCCCTCGGGCAGCCTTTATCAGCTTACGAACTAGCCAAAGGCCTGCTCGACGCTTTCCGCGGTCCGGAACCGGAAGGCGATATCATGGCGATAGGTCTCGCCGGGATCGAGCCGTGCCGAAGGGAATTCCGGCCGGTTCGGGCTGTCCGGGTATTTCTGCGGCTCCAGGCAGAGGCCCTGGCGCGCCGCATAGACGCGTCCGCTGGTGCCTGGTGCCCCGCCCGCGAGATGGTTGCCCGAATAGAGCTGCAGTCCGGGCTCGCCCGAATGGAGATCGAGCACGCGGCCCGAGCCCGGATCGAACAGCGTAGCGGCGCAGCGCGGCGCGCCGTCGATCACGAAATTATGGTCATAGCCATGGCCGAGCCGGAGCTGGGCATCGTCCGCGTCGATCCGTTCGCCGACCCGGCGGGGAACCCGGAAATCGAACGGCGTGCCGGTCACCTCGGCAAAGGCGCCCGTCGGGATCAGCCCGGGGCCGACCGGCGTGGTGCGGCTCGACGAGATCCGCAGCAGATGGTCGAGGATCGTCGCGCCGCTCGCCTCGCCGGCCAGGTTGAAATAGGCATGGTGGGTGAGGTTCACCACGGTCGGCGCATCGGTGGTCGCGGTCAGGCTGATGGCCAGGCCGTCCGCCTCCATCGTGTAGCGCGCCTCCACCGCCAGCGTACCGGGAAAACCGTTGTGACCGGCCGGACTGACATGGCGGAAGGTCGCGGCGCTCTCATTCCGGGCAACCACCTGCCAATGCTGCTGGTCGAGCCCGCCCGGCCCCGAATGGAGGCTGTTCGCGCCATTGTTCGCCGTGACCCGATGCTCGACCCCATCGAGCGTGAAGCGCGCGCCGCCGATCCGGTTGGCATAGCGTCCGGTCACCGCGCCATAGAAGCGCGGCGTCCTGCGATAATCGTCGAGGTCCGCGAAGCCGAGCACCACATTGGCCGGATTGCCGTGCCGATCGGGCACCTCCAGCACGCGCAGTGCCGCGCCGAGCGTGATCAGCTCGGCGCGGAAGGGGCCATGGGCAATGGTGATCGTTTCGATTGGCGTTTCGGTCACTTGGCCCCGGGGCAGATCGAGTTGGCGGGATCCGACACGATTCGCGCGTCGGACAGGCTGAATACCAGCGGATCCGAAGCAGTCACCACCACCGGCGCCGAAACCGCGCTCATGTCGGTCCCGTTCCGCTGATAGCATTTGAGCAGGATCTTCACCGTGCGCCACTTGCCGGTCTCGCCGGTGAACAGGCTGGTCGCGTCGAGCCCCTTGCCATTGCCCATGCCGAGCATGACCGGCCCGGTCGCCGCACGGTCCAGGCGATAGGTGAGGGCGAGCGACAGGTCGCCATTGGTTTCGCGGCCAAGGTTGATCGGCGTGCCGCCGCCGATGCTCAGCCGCGCTTGGCCGCCGGTCCAGCTGAGCTGCTGCGCGCCTTCCTGGGTCTGCGGCCCGTCGATCGGCGCCCGTGTGATCTTCGATTCGGTGGCGAAGGAGAAGGGCTTGGGCGGCACGCCCTTCTCGAAATAGACGCTGGTGTTGAGCGCCGAGGCATCGAAGCCCGGTTCCTCGCCCAGCATCGCGACCTTGCCCGGCTTGGCATAGCTCAGGCCATAGCCGAGCGCGAACAATGGGTCGTAGCCCGGCGTGCCCTTGTTGAGCGTGAACTGGCCGGCGGTCTTGGGCCAGCTGAACGACAGCGTGCCCTTGAAGTCCCTGCGCGGCTTGCCGGCCTTGTCGCCGATCAGCACGTCCGCCACGCCCGCGCCTTCGCTGCCTGGCAGCCAGGCGGCAACGAACGCGTCGGAGGCGTTGATCTCCGGATTCACCCAGAGCGGACGGCCCGATAGGAATACGGACACCACCGGCACGCCTGCCGCCTTGAGCTTCTTCAGCGTTGCCAGAGCCTGCTTGTCGCCCGGCTGGAATTCCAGCGTGGCGATGTCGCCGCGCATTTCGGCATAGGGCTGCTCGCCGAACACCACGATCGCGACGTCCGGCTTCGCGGTGAAGCTGCCGTCCGCGGAGAGGGTGGCGGTGCCCCCGCCGGCCTTCACTGCCTCGGCAATGCCCGAGAAGATCGTCTGGCCATTGGGGAAATCGCCGTTGCTGTTGCCGTCACCCTGCCAGCTCAGCGTCCAGCCGCCGGTCTGCTGGCCCATCGAATCGGCGCCCGGCCCGGCCACCAGCACATTGGCCGAGGCCTTGATCGGCAACACGCCCTGGTTCTTGAGCAGCACCAGCGACTTGGCGACGGCCTCGCGGGCGATCGCGCGGTGCTCGGCATTGCCCATCACCCCGGCCTTTCCCTCATAGGGCCGGGCGGGATCGAACAGCCCCAGCTTCGCCTTCACGCGCAGGATGCGGCGCACGGCATCGTCGATCCGCGACATCGGGATCGTGCCGTCCTTCACATGCGCGACCGTGCTCTCGAACAGGCCCTTCCAGCCATCGGGCGCCATCGCCATGTCGAGCCCGGCATTGAAGGTCGCCGCGCAATCGGTGGTGGTGCAGCCGGTCACCTGGCCGTGACCGTTCCAGTCGCCGACGACAAAGCCCTGAAAGCCCATGCGGCCTTTCAGCACATCGGTGAGCAGCGACTTGTTGCCGTGCATCTTCGCGCCGTTCCAGCTCGAGAAGCTGGCCATCACGGTGAGCGTGCCCGCGTCGATCGCGGGGACATAGCCCTGGGCATGGATCGCGATCAGCGCGTCCTCGCTGATCTGCGCATCGCCCTGATCGACGCCGTTCAAGGTGCCGCCGTCGCCGAGGAAATGCTTGGCCGATGCCGCGACATAACCCTGCTGGATGCGGTTCTTGGTGCCCGGCTCGCCCTGCAGGCCGCGTACCATCTCGCCGGCATAGGAGCGCACCACCGCGGGATCCTCGGAATAGCCTTCATAGGCGCGGCCCCAGCGATCGTCCTGCGGCACGGTCAGCGTCGGGCCGAACGCCCATTCGGGGCCGGTCGCGGCGGTTTCCTCGGCCGTCGCCTTGCCGATGCGACGCATCAGCGCCGGATCACGCATCGCGCCCAGCCCGATATTGTGCGGGAAGACCGTGGCGCCGACGACGTTGCTGTTGCCGTGCACCGCATCGATGCCGAAGAGCAGCGGGATCGGCTGGTGCTTGCCGCGCGGCTCCATCGCGACCTTGCGGAAGGCCTGCGACGTGGCGACCCAGGCGGCCTGGGGCGAACGATCGGGCGCGCCCAGCGGCGGCGAGCTGCCGCCGGCCAGGATCGAGCCCAGCGGATATTGACGCAGATCCTCGGGCTTCATCGCGCCGATATCGGCCTGGATCATCTGGCCGACTTTCTCTTCCAGCGTCATCTGCGCCATCAGGTCGGTGACGAACTTCTCGGTCGCGGGATCGATCATGCCCTGCGAAGCGGCGGTCGGCCATTTTGCGGGGTGTGCGACATTCTGGTCAGACAGCGTTGTCGGCGCATGCTGCGCAAAAGCGGGCGATGCGGCCCAGATGATGGTGGTCGACAGCAACAGCTTCAGGCCAGGCCGCATTGCACTCTCCTCGTTTCTTATATCTGGTAGCGATAACAGAAGATCATCTCGCGAGTCCACGCTCCAGCCAGCTCGCTGCCTGGTCGGGACTTGATTTGTTACTGTCGCGATCGACCATGTAATTGGCCTCGCGCATCCGCTCGACGCTGATCGCGCCGATCAGCGGCCTGAGCGCGGCCTGGAAACGGACATCGTCTGCGCGTTTCGGGGCGAGCAGCAGGATCGCGTCATAGCCGGGGATCGCGCCCTTGGGGTCGCTGAGCACCGTCAGCCTGTCGGCAGCGATGCGGCCGTCGGAGGAGAAAGCCGGGATCACGTCCGCCGTGCCGCTGGCGAGCGCGCGGTACATGAAGGTCGGCTGATAGGGGTGGGCGGACTTGAAGCTGAGGCCGTACGCCTGCTTCACCGCCGCCCATTCGGGGCGCTCGAGGAACTCGACATCGGTGGCGAGGTTCAGGCTGCCGGCGACGGGTGCGAGGTCGGCGATGCTGGCGATACCGCGCTTCCTCGCGTCGTCGCCGCGCATGGCGAAGGCATAGGCGTTCTCGAAACCCAGGCTGCCGAGCAGCGTGACCTCGTGCGTGTCGCGCGCCCATTTCGCCACGCCGGAGACGATCGCGTCGCGGGGCGGCACCTCGCGGCGCTGCATCTGGTTGGTCCAGATCGTGCCCGAATAGTCAACATAGACATCGACATCGCCCGCGGCGAGCGCGCTGAACGCCACGGCGGAGCCCAGGCCCTCGCGGTAGCGGACCTTGTAGCCCGCCGCCTCCAGCCGGTGCCCGATCAGCCGGGCGAGGATATACTGCTCGGAAAAGCCCTTGGCGCCGATGGTGACCGTGCCGCGCGCGGCGGGCAAGGCGGGGACCAGCGCCACGGCGAGCGCGACGAGCAGCGTGCCGAGGCTCGCCCAGACCAGCGGTCGCTTGCGCCTGGCGATGCCATGCTCGGCCAGTCCGAGCAGCCCGTCCACCGCCAGCGCAAGACAGGCCGCGGCGACGCAGCCGGTCAGCACCAGCGACCAGTTCTGGGTCTGCAGCCCGGCGAAGATCAGGTCGCCAAGGCTCGGCTGGCCGACGGTGGTGGAGAGCGTCGCTGCGCCGATCGTCCAGACGGCGGCGGTGCGGATGCCGGCCATCAGCACCGGCAGCACCAGCGGCGCCTCGACCAGCCAGAGTTTTTGCGTCGCGGTCATGCCGACGCCATCCGCCGCCTCGATTACGGCAGGGTCGATCGTGGCCAGGCCGGTGACGCCGTTTCGCAGGATCGGGAGCAGGGCATAGAGCGAGAGCGCCAGCAGCGAAGGCAGGAAGCCCAGCGCCGGTATCCCGCCGCCGACCAGCGACGAGAGCGACAGCAGGAACGGGTAGAAGAGCGCGAGCAGCGCGAGGCTCGGAATGGTCTGTACGAGGCTGGCGAATCCCAGGGCGATCCTGCCCACGATGCGGCTGCGCGCGGAGAGCACCGCCAGCGGCAGCGCGATCACCAGCCCGAGCAAGAGCGCGGCCAGCGCCAGCAGCAGGTGCTGGGCGAGCAGCTCGGGCACGCGGGCGAGCGCGCTCACTTCTCCAGCTCCGCCAGCCGGTGCGCCTGTTCGCGCGGCACCGCGACCAGCGCGTCCGCCGCCGGGCCGCCCTTGCCGGCGAGCAGCTCGCGTGGCGTCGCATCGGCGACGATCCTGCCCTTCTCCATCACCAGCACCCGGTCGGCGAGCAGCAGTGCCTCGGCCATGTCGTGCGTCACCAGGATGGTGGTGAGTCCCATCCGGTCGTGCAGCGCGCGGATCGCCTTGCCGAGCCCGTCGCGGGTCACCGGATCGAGCGCGCCGAACGGCTCGTCCATCAGCAGGATGCCCGGTCCCGTCGCCAGCGCCCGCGCCACCCCGACGCGCTGGCGCTGCCCGCCCGACAGCGCATCGGGCATCCGCGCCGCTATCTCGGGCGACAGCTCGACCAGGTCGAGCAGCTCGGCAACCCGTCCGGCATTGTCCTTCTCGCCCGCCAGCCTGAGGCCGATCGCGACATTCTCGCCGACGCGCATGTGCGGGAACAGCCCGACATTCTGGAAGACATAGCCGATCCGCCGCCTGAGATCCGGCGCGGGCCCGGCATCGACCGACTCGCCGCCCACCAGCACCTGGCCCGCGCTCGGCGCGATCAGCCGGTTGACCATCTTGAGCAGGGTCGACTTGCCCGATCCCGAGGCGCCGACCAACGCGACGAAACTGCCTGCCGCGACCTCCAGCGACACCCCGTCGACGGCCTTCACGCCCTCCGGCCAGACCTTGCTGACATTTTTGAAGGTAACGGAGCGGCTTTGCTCTGGCATCGGGGCGCGTTGTGCGGGATGAAGTCGCAAAGGTCAAAAGAACAGGGAGAGGCGGCATGGCCAAGGCGGCATTCATCACCGGCGGTGCGTCGGGCATCGGGCTCGCGGTCGCGAAGAGCCTCGCGGCGGACGGCTGGCTGGTCGGTCTTGCCGACGTCAATGCCGCCGGGTTGGAGGCAGCGAAGGCAGAGGTCGACGGCGCCGAGACCTATTTGATGGACGTGCGGGACCGCGATGCCTGGAAAGCTGCGCTCGCCGATTTCGCTGGCAAGAGCGGCGGCCGGCTCGATTTCCTGTTCAACAATGCCGGCATCGCCGTCGGCGGCCAGCTTGAGACCATGTCGGATTCCGACATCGACCGGGGCCTCTCGATCAACATCAACGGCGTGGTCCACGGCGCCCGCGCCGCGCACGACCTGCTCAAGGCGACGCCAGGCTCGGCGATGATCATCACCAGTTCGGCCGCCGGCATCTCGGGCAGTGCCGGCATGTCGGTCTATGCCGCCGGCAAGTTCGCGATGCGCGGCTTTGCCGAGGCGCTCAATGCCGAATGGGGGCATGAGGGCATCTATGTCGGCTCGCTGATGCCGAGCTTCATCGATACGCCGCTACTCAACCACGTCACCCAGGACTCGAACCGCAACGTGCGCGAATCAGTGACCGCAGCCGGGCTCGAGATCACCCCGGTGAGCGAAGTGGTGAAGACCGTCCGCCACATGCTCGACATCCGCCGCGACGTGCACACTCGCGTCGGCAAGACCGCGCACCGTCTGTGGTTCATGCAGCGCTGGCTGCCCGGCACACTGCGCAAGCTGCAGGGCCGGGCGTTCAAATAAGGCTCAGAGCAGCGCGTCGATCGCCTGGGCCATCTGGATGTCGCGGGTGGAGAGCCCGTCCGCGTCATGGGTGGTCAGCAGGATGTCGACCTTGTTCCACACGTTCGACCATTCGGGGTGATGGTCTGCCTTTTCGGCGATCAGCGCGACGCGGGTCATGAAGCCGAAGGCCTGGTTGAAGTCCCTGAACTCGAAGCGGCGCGTGATCGCATCGCGCTCGGCATCCCAGCGCCAGTCGGGCAGCGCCGCGAGCGATTCCTCGCGAAGTCCGTCGGTCAACCGCGCCACCATCACTGCCTCCTTGCCGTAGCTCCGTTCTCCGGCCTATTCCGGGCGACATGACCGGGCAAGCCCCAGACGCCGCCATTATCGAGGCGCTAGCGCGTGCATCCCTTGCGCGCATCCCCGAGCCCTTCCAGGGCTATCTCGCCGACATCGTGCTGGTGGTCGAGGATTTCGCCGATGACGAGACGCTCGACGAAATGGGCATCGAGGATCCGTTCGACCTGACCGGCCTGTATCGCGGCCGCCCGGTCGGCGAAAAATCGGCCTGGGACGGGGTGACCATGCCCGACGAGATCCACCTCTATCGCCGGCCCTTGCTCGACGAATGGGCGCATACCGGGGTGACGCTCGAATCGCTGATCAACCATGTCGTGGTGCATGAGGTCGGCCATCATTTCGGGCTTTCCGACGACGACATGCACGCGCTGGAAGATTCGGCGGAGTGAACGCACTCGCGCTTCGCGGCGTGGCGTGCCTGCGCGGCGGAAGACTGCTGTTCGAAGGACTGGACCTGGCGCTCGCGCCGGGCGAGGCGGCCCTGGTCACCGGGCCCAATGGTGTCGGCAAGTCGAGCCTGATCCGCATCGCCGCCGGGCTGCTGGCCCCCGCCGCCGGTACCGTCGAATGCACCGGCGACCGCGCGCTGATGGCCGAGGCGCCGGCGCTCGATTCCGAGCTTCCGCTCGCCGCCGCGCTGAACTTCTGGGCCGGGCTCGACGGCCGGCGTGAGGTGGTGCCCGACGTGCTGGCGTCGCTCGACCTCGGCCCGCTGGCGCAGGTGCCGGTGCGCATGCTCTCGACCGGGCAGCGCCGGCGCGCCGCACTGGCCCGGGTGGTGGCGAGCGCCGCGCCGATCTGGCTGCTCGACGAGCCGGCCAACGGCCTCGACACCGCCTCGGTCGCCCTGCTCGAAGGCCTGATCGCCGGGCACCGAGCGGCGGGCGGCATCGCGCTGGTCGCCACGCACCTGCCGATCACGCTGCCCGATGCCCGCGAGGTGGCGCTGTGAGCGCCTATGCCGCGATCGTCTGGCGCGAGCTGCGGCGCGCCTGGAGCACCGGCGGGCTGGCGCTGCCGCTGATATTCTTCCTGCTGGTCGCGATCCTGTTTCCCTTTGCCGTGGGGCCTGACGGCAAGCTGCTCGCCCGCATCGCACCGGGCGTGATCTGGGCGGCGGCGCTGCTCGCGGCGTTGCTGCCGGTCGAGCGGCTGGTGTCGCCCGACCTGGAGAGCGGCGTACTCGACCAGCTGGCGGTGCGTGGGATCCCCGATGCCGGCGTGGCTGCGGCCAAGGTCGCCGGCCATTGGCTCGGCTTCGCGCCGGCGCTGCTCGTCGCCACGGTGATCGCATCGGGACTGCTGCAGCTGCCCGGCGCGGCGCTGGGGCCGCTGCTGCTCGCATTGCTGATCGGTACGCCGGGGCTGGCGGCGCTGGGCGTCGCCACCGCCGCGCTGGTTTCCGGGCTGCGCGGGGCGGGGGCATTGGCCGGGCTGGTCATGCTGCCCTTCGCAGTGCCGCTGCTGATCTTCGGCGCCACGGCCGACCAGCCGGGCGCGCTCAAGCTGCTCGGCGCGGTGAGCCTGTTGCTGGTGGCGGGCTGTCCGTTCGTGGCGGGGGCGGCGGTGCGGATGGGGCGGAGCTGACGGCGCGATTCGCGGGCTCGGCGGGTCGCGGAAGTTTACGAAGTTTATGGCACGGGGGCCCGGTTTCCCCTCCTCGCACAAGTGCTCGCGATGGACGCGATCGGTGCGGAAGAGGAAGTCGGCCTGCATCCATCAGCATGGAGCAGGCGAAATCCTACATTGCAAGCGTGGTGCCCGGCGAGCCTCCTTCCGTCATCCCGGCGAAAGCCGGGATCTCGTGCAGCTCTTTTCCCGCCATCGCCTGAGATCCCGGCTTTCGCCGGGATGACGGCTATTGGCTAAGCCTCGGGCGGCAGCTCGTCGCCATAGACGACCATTGCCGATCCTTCCGCCAGCGCATCCGCGGCGGCGGCGCGCAGCACCGGGTCCTCGGTCGCGCCGGGATCCGCGACTTCCATGCCCTTTTCCAGCCGCACCAGCATCCAGCCGGTGCCGAGCGCGACGCCGGCGGCCTTGGCCTGGGCTTCTTCGAAGCTGTCGGCCGAGACATAGATCAGCATGGCGTGGCGCCCGCCCGGCCGGCGGCCCTCGACGGTGTCGGCAACGGCGGTGGCGAGGAATACCGAGAGGCCCATCAGTCGCGGCTCCAGCGCGCGAAGATTGCGGTCGGCAGTTCGAGCCCGCGCGCTTCCTCGCGCACCGCCAGCTCGCCGCACTCGACCTTGCCGGGCAGATGCGACACGTGCTGGCGCAGCAATTCGCCGATCGCCAGCGCCGACATGCGCACGGCATAGACGGTGAGAAACAGGAAGCGGGAATCGGCGTCGAGCAGCTTCGTCGTGTCGGCGATCAGGCCGGGCAGGCCTTCCTCGAGCTTCCACACTTCGCCGTTCGGTCCGCGGCCCCATTTCGGCGGATCGAGGATGATCCCGTCATAGCGCCGTCCGCGCCGCACTTCGCGCGCGGTGAACTTGGCGGCATCGTCGATCATCCAGCGGACCGGCAGGTCCTCCATGCCGGACAGCGCGGCATTGGCCTTGCCTTCCGCGACCGACTTCTTCGAGGCATCGACATGGGTGACCTTCGCCCCCTTGGCCGCCATCGCCAGGCTGCCGACGCCGGTATAGCCGAACAGGTTCATGAACTCTGGCGCGTCCATCCCGTCGATCTGGCTGCGCATCCAGTGCCAGACCGGCGACATGTCCGGGAAGAAGGCGAGGTGGCGGAACGGGGTGTTCTGCGCGGTGAAGCGGACTTCCTCCCAGCGCAGCGGCCAGCCTTCGCTCGGGACCGGCTTGGTGAAGTTCCAGCGCCCGCCGCCATCCTCGTCGGCGCCGGGCACGAACTCGCCGTGCGCGTCCCAATTGTCGGAAGCCGGCGCCCACATTGCCTGGGGCTCGGGGCGGATGAAGCGATATTTGCCGTAGCGCTCGAGCTTGCGGCCATGGCCGCTGTCGACCAGCCCGTAATCGGCCCAGGGCTCGCCGGTGAGAGTGATGAGATCCATGGGGGTTCTTTAGTAGGATGTGGCGAAGAGGCCAATTCCTCCCCGAGCTTGTCTCGGGGAGGGGCCGCCGCCGAAGGCGGTGGTGGAGGGGTGCAGCAGGTTACCGCCGCATTCCAGGTCGGTCCCTCCACCATTTTGCTCCGCAAATGGTCCCCCTCCCCCAGCAAAGCTGGGGGAGGAATTATTAAGTGCGCGGCTTGGCCCGCTCGGCGATGTAATCCCGCACCGCGTCGAGCGTGCCGGGCAGCACGTCATAGCGCTCCTGGCGGTCGAACAGATCGCCCACGCGCGCCGGCAGCGACGGCCGCACGCCGGTGGCGCGCTCGACCGCGTCGGCGAACTTGGCCGGGTGCGCGGTGGCCAGGGTGACGACCGGCACGTCCGCCGGCAGCTCGGCCCGGCGCGCGGCGGCGAGGCCGATCGCGCTGTGCGGGTCGATCACCTGCGCGGCCTCGGCATGCGCCCAGCGCATCGTCTCGTTCATCTCTTCGGGCGTGATGCGATCGCTGCTGAACAGCTTTGCCGCGCCTTCCTGCTGCGCGTTGGTCAGGCGCATCGCCTTCGACGATTCGAAGCCGGCCATCTGCTCCGCGACGCTGCCGCCGGCCAGGTCGGAAAGCAGGCGCTCGAAGTTCGAGCTGACCTGGATGTCCATGCTCGGTGCTGCCGTCGGGGTGACGGTGCCGGCCGAATAGTCGCCGCTCGACAGCGCGCGGTGGAGGATGTCGTTGACGTTGGTCGCGACGATCAGCCGCTCGACCGGCAGGCCCATGCGTGCGGCGACATAGCCGGCGAAGACATCGCCGAAATTGCCGGTCGGCACGGCGAAGGCGACCTTCTGCGCCGGCGCGCCGAGGCGGACCGCGGCGTAGAAATAATAGACCACCTGCGCCATCAGCCGGGCCCAGTTGATCGAGTTGACCGCGGAGAGCCGGAAGCGGCCGGTGAAGTCGCGGTCGTTGAACAGCGCCTTTACCATCGCCTGGGCATCGTCGAAGCTGCCCTCGATCGCGATGTTGTGGACGTTGGGCGCCAGCACCGTGGTCATCTGGCGGCGCTGCACGTCGGACACGCGGCCCTTGGGGTGGAGCATGAAGATGTCGACGCCGTGCCGGCCGGCGACTGCGTCGATCGCGGCGCTGCCGGTGTCGCCCGAGGTCGCGCCGACGATGGTCAGCGGCTCGCTGCTGCCGGTCAGGAACTTCTCGAAGAGCAGGCCGAGCAGCTGGAGCGCGACATCCTTGAACGCCAGCGTCGGGCCGTGGAACAGCTCGAGCAGGAAGTGGCGATGGTCGAGCTGGACCAGCGGGGTCACCGCGGCCTGGGAGAAGCGGCCATAGGCCTGCTCGCACAGCGCGCGCAGCTCGTCCTCGCTCAGGTCCCCGGCGGTGAACGGCGCCATCACGCGGACGGCGGTCTCGACATAGGAGAGGCCCTTCAGGGCTTCGATGTCTTCCCGGCTGAAGCGCGGCCAGCTGGTCGGGACGTACAGTCCGCCGTCGCTCGCCAGGCCGGCAAGGGTCACGTCACGGAAGCCAAGCAGCGGCGCGCCGCCTCGGGTGCTCTGATATTGCATGAGCGCGGGGCCTAGCGGGGAGCGGGGAGGGGGACAAGATAGGCTATGTTTAGGGACGCCATTCCCGCACTCCGGCCATCCCCTCTAGTCCATCATCCCCTCATGCCGTCATCCCGACGCAAGTCGGGATCTCGTGCGGCTCCTGTCCCGCGCCCTCGCCTGAGATCCCGGCTTTCGCCGGGATGACGGTTATGGGTTCAGGCCTTCGGCTTCTGCCGCCAGCGTAGCGCCAGCACGTAGATCACCGACGCTACAGCTGCGAACAGGAACCATTGCACGGCATAGCTGAGGTGGTTGTTGGGCACGCTCGACAGATCCGGCTTCGCGGTCGGCTGCAGTCCCGGCGCCGCAGCCTCGGAGATCAGCATCAGATGCTTGGGCTCGCTCTCGAACAGGCCGGCGAGCAGCGGGCGGTGATCGGGGGCGTGGGTGATCGTGCCGGTGACCTGGCCGCCCTTCCAGGCGGGCTGGAACTTGGGATCGGGCGCCACGCCCATGTCGATCAGCAGCACCGCACCCTCCGCGCCGGCGCGGCACCGGGCGATGTGGCGATAGCCGTTGGTGCCCTTGATCGATCGGCCGCCCTGGCTCTGCCAGCCGATCACGGCGAGGCAATAGGCGCTGGCGCGGCGGAACAGATACTGGTCGCCCACCGGCAGGCGGGGGAACGCCATCTCCGGCTTGTCGAAATTGGCGGCGTAGAGCTGCAGCGCGGCCAGCTTCTCGCCGCGGCGCTCGAGCTGCCACACGCCCAGCCCGATCATCAGGGCGACGGCGAGGGCGACGACGATCGTCGGGATCAGGGGAAAGCGCGGCATCATTCGCCTCGAACGCGCCCTTCGCCCGCGCGGTTGCGATATTCGAGCGCGAGCAGGAGCCCCTTGGAGAAGCGCAGCGCCAGGATCACCAGCGCCGCGGTGATGGGGACCCAGAGCAGGACATGGATCAGCACGCCGGGCTGGAAGGTGAACTCCACCCACAGCGCCAGCCCGGTGATCAGCGCGCCGATGCCGAGGGTAAGGAACACCACGGGTCCGTCGCCGACGTTGAAGCGGGTGAAGTCGAGCCCGCAGGCAGCGCAGCTGTCGGCAAAGCCGGTGAAGCTCTTGAACAGGGTCGGCGCGCCGCAGCGCGGGCAGGCGCCCCTGGTCCCCGAAAGGATCGGGGGAGACGACACTGGGCCGCCTCCCCCGAGAGAATCGCTATTGGTGTCGGTCACGCTCAGCCGGCGTGGACCGGCGCGCCCCAGCCGCCCCAGACATAGATGGAGGCGAAGAGGAACAGCCACACCACGTCGACGAAGTGCCAGTACCAGGCTGCCGCCTCGAAGCCGAAATGCTGCTTCGGGGTGAAGTCACCCTTGTACGCGCGGACCAGGTTCACGATCAGGAAGATCGTACCGACGATCACGTGGAAGCCGTGGAAGCCGGTCGCCATGAAGAAGGCGCCGCCATAGCTCGATCCGCCCTCGGAAGCCGCGGCGAACGGGAAGGGCGCCTCGGCATATTCATAGGCCTGGAGGCTGCTGAAGGTCAGGCCCAGGATCACGGTGAGCCACAGGCCCTTGAGCACGCTGTCATTCTCGCCGACGCCGAGCAGGCCCCACAGGCCCTTCTTCTCACCGCCGCGCTCATTGTGGATCAGGCCGTGATGCGCCCAGGTCACGGTGCAGCCCGAGCAAAGCAGGATCAGCGTGTTGAGCAGCGGGAACTTCCAGGCGTCGAGCACTTCCATGCCCTTGGGCGGCCACTGACCACCCACTGCTTCCACGTGCGAGGGGAAGAGCGAGAAGTCGAACCAGGCCCAGAACCAGCCGACGAAGAACATCACTTCGGAAGCGATGAACAGGATCATGCCGTAGCGCAAATGGAGCTGCACGATCGGCGTATGGTCGCCGGCATGCGCCTCCTGGATAACCTTGCTCCACCAGCCGAACATGGTGATCGCCACCAGCGCGACGCCAGCGAAGAAGACGAGGTACGCACTCGGATATTTGTGCATCACCATGATGCCGCCGGTGGCGAGCACCAGCGCCGCAAATGACCCGAAAAGCGGCCAGATGCTGGGTGGAAGGATATGGTACTGGTGATTCTTAGCCCCGGCCATCGATCATCCCTGTCCTATGCTTTTGCGCGGAGCTTAGGGCGCGAAATCGCTTCCCGCAACAATCCTCGTGCGCGGGGCCGCTTCGATCAATGCGCCTTGGCGGCGGCGTCCTTCACGGCCTGCGATTCGGAGGGGTAGAAGGTGTAGGAGAGGGTGATCTCCTGCACGTCGCGCGCGTCCGGATCGTCGAGGATCTTGGGATCGACATAGAAGATCACCGGCATGCGCACCGTCTCGCCGGGCTTCAGCGTCTGCTGGGTGAAGCAGAAGCACTGGATCTTGGTGAAATACTTGCCGACGAACACCGGGGTGACGTTGAACGTCGCGGTGCCGGTCACTTCGCGATCGGAAGTGTTGGTGGCGGTGAAGAACGCCATGTCGCGCCCGCCGATGTCGATCGTGTCCGATCGCCGCTCGGGCTGGAACTTCCAGGGGATGCCCTTCGCCACGTTCGAATCGAACGCGATGGTGATCTTCTGGCCGACGCTGCCCGGTGCGCGCAGGCCCTTCTGCGTCGTGCCGTTGAGGCCGGTCGCCTCGCAGAACATCCGATAGAGCGGCACCGCCGCGAAGCCGAGCCCGGTCATCGAGCACACGCCGATACCGGCGAGGATGGCAACGCGCAGGTTCCGGCTGATCCGGATCATCCGGCGTGGCCGAGCTGGATCTTCACGATCGAGATGGCGAAGACCAGCACCACGAACAGCCCGAGCAGCACCGCCATCACCACGGCGCGGCTGCGCTGGCGGCTGCGGATCAGCTCCGCCTCCTCGATCGGCGTTGCCGGATTCGTGGGCGAGGGCTGGATCAGATCATCGGTCATGCGAACCACCTGTCGATAACGAGCGCGCCGAAGACGACGAACAGATAGAGGATCGAGAATTTGAACAGCCGCTTCTCGGGGACCATCGCGTCCTCGGGCTCGGAACGGCGGATCGCCACCTGCACCGCCATGGCGAGGAACAGGCCGGACATCACCGCGGCGGTGATCCCGTAGATCGCCCCGGCGAAGCCGAGCGGCCAGGGCGCGGCGGCGCAGAGGATCATCGGGATGGTGTAGAGCCCGATCTGGATGCGCGTGGTGCGCTCGCCTGCCACCACCGGCAGCATCGGCACGCCGGCATTGGCGTAATCGGTCTTCACGAACAGCGCGAGCGCCCAGAAATGCGGCGGGGTCCACAGGAAGATCAGCGCGAACAAAAGCACCGACATGGTGCTGACGTCGCCGGTCGCCGCCGCCCAGCCGATCATCGGCGGGAAGGCGCCGGCGGCGCCGCCGATCACGATGTTCTGCGGCGTCCGGCGCTTGAGCCAGATCGTGTAGACGAAGACGTAGAACAGGATCGATGCGGCGAGGATCAGGGTCGCCGCCAGGTTGATCGCGAAATACATGAGCGCGAGGCTGAAGCCCGCCAGGCCGACGCCGAAGTGCAGCGCCGACTGGCGATCCATCCGCCCGGCGGGCAGCGGCCGCTTGGCGGTGCGCTTCATCTTGGCGTCGAGATCGGCCTCGTACCATTGGTTGAGCGCACCCGCGGCACCCGCGCCCAGCGCGATGCACAGGATCGCGGTGAAGCCGAGGATCGGGTGGATCGGCACCGGGGCGGCGAGCATGCCGCACAATCCGGTGAAGACGACGAGGGTCATCACCCGCGGCTTGGTCAGCGCGAGGAAATCACGCCAGTCGGCGGGCAATGAAACGGTGGCGGAAGCGGTGCTCATGGTCGTGCGATCGGCTATAGGCCGGCGCGGGCCCGGGGGGAAGTGGACCGATTGTCCCGTCAGCCGGAGCCCGCGTGAAATAACTATACGTGACGCTGCTCTCGCCCTGCCACCTGCCCTCGTAGATCCTCCAGGTGCCTGCCCGCGTTCATAACGAGATTTCCCACATAACTCAGCGTTCCGCCTTCGGCGCTCCGTGGCCATGACTCTTCGTTGGTCTCATCCCAAGCTCTCATTCTCCCGTATAATTCTCGGATCGACACGAAGGCTCGCATGCCCCCCGGTGAGTCAATTTCATGCACAGGGGCCGCTTGAAGAACTTCGTCGATCACCTGCCATTGCGGGACGTACCATTCGGAGAACCGGGCATCCCGATCGAAGGCTATCCTCGCGACATATGACATCAGATCGTATGCGAGTTCCGCAGAGGCGAGCAGGCTCTGGCGCGCCCGCGTAGTTGCCAGTCTGCGTTCAAGAAGTACGGGCACGCTTATCGCAGCGATTGCGTAGAGGCTGCCGATCGTCTGGAGCCAGCCAGCCAGCCCTCCGTTGTCGCGAAACCAGGGAGAGTTGGCGTTGATGATAAGAATAGCTGCCAGCAGCAGAACCCCGCCGCCGGCCAGCAGGGTCGTCGGATGTGATAGATTTTTCAACGCCGCCTCGCCCCTTTGGATGGTCTGAAGGGATACCTTGCCGCTTGCCACGAGTCCCAACGAAAGCGCCCCGGAAGTTTCCTCCCGGGGCGCTTCGTGTTTCAGCCTTTCGGCCCTGCTCAATGGTGACCGTGATCCTCGATCACCGGCAGCGTCTCGAACTGGTGGAACGGCGGCGGGCTGGACAGCGTCCATTCCAGCGTCGTCGCGCCTTCGCCCCAGGGATTGCCCTCGGCCTTGCGGCCGGCGAGCAGCGACCAGATGATGTTCACGAAGAAGATCACCATGCCCGCGGCCATGATCATGTAGCCGATCGTGGCAACCTGGTTCCAATGGGCATAGGCGTCCGGATAGTCCGGATAGCGGCGCGGCATGCCCTGCAGGCCCAGGAAGTGCATCGGGAAGAACATCACGTTCACGCCGATGAAGAACACCCAGAAGTGCAGCTGGCCGAGCAGCTCGTTGTACATCCGGCCCGACATCTTCGGGAACCAGTAGTAGAAGCCGGCGAACAGCGAGAACACCGCGCCGAGCGACAGCACATAGTGGAAGTGCGCGACGACGTAATAGGTGTCCTGCATGTAATCGTCGACGCCGCCATTGGCGAGGACGACGCCGGTCACGCCGCCGACGGTGAACATGAAGATGAAGCCGATCGCCCAGACCATCGGGGTCTTGAAGCTGATCGAGCCGCCCCACATCGTGGCGATCCACGAGAAGATCTTCACGCCGGTCGGCACCGCGATCACCATGGTGGCGGCGGTGAAGTACATCTTCACGGTGACCGACATGCCGGTGGTGAACATGTGGTGCGCCCATACGACGAAGCCGACCAGGCCGATCGCGACCATGGCGTAGGCCATGCCCAGATAGCCGAACACCGGCTTGCGGCTGAAGGTGGCGATGATCTGGCTGACGATGCCGAAGCCCGGCAGGATCATGATGTACACTTCGGGGTGGCCGAAGAACCAGAACAGGTGCTGGTAGAGGACCGGGTCGCCGCCGTACTGCGGATCGTAGAAGGCGGTGCCGAAGTTGCGGTCGGTCAGCAGCATGGTGATCGCGGCGGCGAGCACCGGTAGCGCCAGCAGCAGCAGGAAGGCGGTGATCAGCACCGACCAGACGAACAGCGGCATCTTGTGCAGGGTCATGCCCGGCGCGCGCATGTTGAAGATGGTGGTGATGAAGTTGATCGCGCCCAGGATCGAGCTGGCGCCCGCCAGGTGGAGCGACAGGATCGCCATGTCGACCGACGGCCCGGGCTCGCCATAGGTGGAGAGCGGGGCATAGACCGTCCAGCCGGTGCCCGCGCCGATGCCGACGAACGGCGAGAGCAGCAGCAGCAGGAAGGCCGGGATCAGCAGCCAGAACGAGATGTTGTTCATGCGCGGGAACGCCATGTCCGGCGCGCCGATCATGATCGGCACGAACCAGTTGCCGAAGCCACCGATCATCGCCGGCATGACCATGAAGAACACCATGATCAGGCCGTGGGCGGTGATCAGCACGTTCCAGAAGTGCATGGCGTCGTCGAAGCTGTGCTCGCCGCCGTGCAGCATGCTCAGCCAGGTCGGCAGGTACTGGATGCCCGGATGCATCAGTTCGGCGCGCATCAGGCCCGAGATCGAGCCACCGATGATACCCGCGACGATCGCGAAGATCAGGTAGAGCGTGCCGATGTCCTTGTGGTTCGTCGACATGAACCAGCGGGCGAAGAAGCCCGGCTTGTGATCGGCATCGTGGTGCGCATGATCGTCATGCGCGTGAAGGGCGATATCGGTCATGGTCTCAGTTGCCCGTGGTGTTGCCGGCGGCGGCGTTGGCGGCCGGCGCGGTCTCGTTGGTGGCAGCCGGTTCGGCGGCGGCGTTGGTCTCGGCAGCGTTCGCGGCGGCCGGCGCGGCGGCGTTCTGCGCGGCCTCGGCTGCCGCTGCGGCGGCGACCTCGGCCGGGATGGTGCCGCCCTTCGACTTCACCCATTGCGCGAACTCGGCGGGCGACACGGCCTCGACCGCAATCGGCATATAGGCGTGGCGGGCGCCGCACAGCTCCGAGCACTGGCCGAAATAGAGGCCCGGCTTCTCGATGGTGAAGCTGGTCTCGTTGAGCTTGCCCGGCACCGCGTCGAGCTTGATCCAGAAGGCGGGGACCGCCCAGCTGTGGATCACGTCCTGCGCGGTGGTGATCAGGCGGATCGGCACGCCGACCGGCAGCACGACGCGCTGGTCGGTCGCGAGCAAGCGCGGGCCGTCGGCGTCGGTGCGGTAGCGCTGGCCGGCCGGGACCTGGCCCTGCTCCTTGAGCATGTTGGCGGTCAGCTGGATGCCGCCATTGTCCGGATACTCATAGCTCCAGAACCACTGGTTGCCGATCGCCTTGAGCGTGATCGCATCCTTGGGCGCCGGCTTGAACTGCGCGGCGAGCAGGCGGATCGACGGGACCGCGATCGCGATCAGGATCAGCACCGGGACGAGCGTCCAGACGATCTCGATCACCGTGTTGTGCGCGGTGCGGCTCGGCGTCGGATTGGCCGCGCGGCGATAGCGGAAGATCACCCACACCAGCAGGATGAGCACGAAGATCGAGATCACCGTGATCAGCGGCAGCAGGATGTGGTTGTGGAAGTTGTGCGCTTCCTCGCCGGTCTTGGTGACCTGCGGCTGCAGCGCGATGCCTTCGGCGACCGGCTGGCCGATGCCCGGAGCCGCCTTGGTCAGCGGCTTGCCCGAAGCATCGAGCGTGGGATCGGCGACCGCCGGCGTGGCGGCTGCGGCGGGTGCCGCGCTGTTCGCGACCGGAGCCGCGGTGTTAGCAACAGGCTCCTGGGCCGAAGCGGGCGTGGCGAACGCCATCCCCGCCGCCAGGAGGATCGAAGTCAACCCAAGCATGCGCATCGTCTATCTTCACCCTGTTCCGCAAGAGCCCCGGGCTGGGAAAGGATTACCCCCAGTGCAACCGGGGTATACGAGCCGTGCATCCATTCTCAACCCTTTTTGATCGCCCGTTGCGGTGGATGGGAGGTGGTCCTAAGGGAATCGATAGTCCCCGCGATGATTGGAGCGAGCATTGGAAGGCAACGCAGTTCTGGATGAGTTTCGTGCTGCAGGTGCGTTGCTCGAAGGCCATTTTATTCTCTCTTCGGGCCTTCGTTCGCCCATCTTCCTGCAAAAGATGCGTATTTTCGAGGACCCTGTGCGAACTGGGCGTGTGTGCAGTGCACTAGGAAAATTGATTCGCGAGTCGTTCGGCGAAGTCGACATGGTCGTGTCGCCGGCGATCGGCGGAATCATCCCCGGCTACGAGACCGCGCGGGCGCTCGGCTGCAAGGCGGTGTTCGTCGAGCGCGAGGACGGCGAGTTCCAGCTGCGCCGCGGCTTCGAGATTCCCGAAGGCGCGCGGATCGTGATGGTCGAGGACATCGTCACCACCGGGCTTTCGTCGCGCGAATGCATCGCCGCGATCCGCAAGCACCCGGGCAAGCTGCTCGGCGCCGCCTGCATCGTCGATCGCTCGAACGGCACCGCGGATGTCGGCGTGCCGCTGGTCTCGCTGCTCAAGATGGACGTGCCGGCCTATCCGGCGGACCAGCTGCCCCCCGAGCTGGCGGCGATCCCCGCGACCAAGCCCGGCAGCCGGGCGACCACGGCATAAGGAGGCGCCAGAGGTGACCGGCAAGCTTCGCCTGGGTGTCAACATCGATCACGTCGCCACCGTGCGCAACGCGCGCGGCTCGGGCTATCCGGATCCGGTGCGTGCGGCATTGCTCGCCGTCGGGGCCGGCGCCGACGGCATCACCGCGCATCTGCGCGAGGATCGCCGGCACATCACCGATGACGACATCGCCCGGCTCTCCGCCGAGCTGACCGTGCCGCTCAATCTCGAGATGGCGGCGACGCAGGAGATGCTGGCGATCGCGCTGCGCCACCGTCCGCACGCCGTGTGCATCGTCCCCGAGAAGCGCGAGGAGCGCACCACCGAGGGCGGGCTCGACGTCGCCGGGCATTTCGATCACCTCGCCCCGATGGTGGCGCAGCTGCGCGACAATGGCAGCCGCGTCTCTTTGTTCATCGAGCCCGACGAGCGCCAGATCGACGCGGCGCTCCGCCTGGGCGCGCCGGTCGTCGAGTTCCACACCGGCCGCTATTGCGAGCTGGCCGAGGCGGATCGCGCCGCCGAGCTGCGCCGCATCGCCGATGCCGCCGCGCTCGCCGCCAAGGAAGGGATCGAGCCGCATGCCGGCCACGGCCTCACCTTCGACAATGTGATTCCGATCGCGGCGATCCCGCAGATCATGGAGCTCAACATCGGCCATTTCCTGATCGGCGAGGCGATCTTCGACGGCCTCGCCCCGGTGATTCGCCACATGCGCGCGCTGATGGACGAAGCGCGGTGAACACGGCACGGGCCGTCGCGGCGGAGGGCATCCTCTTCGTCATCGGTGCGGTGGCGACGCTGACATGCTGGATCATCGTGCCGATCGAGCTTCTGAGCATCGCGGTGATGGGGGATCTCGCCACGCCGGCCACCTGGCTTCTGTTCATCCTGGGGGCAGTCGTCCCGGCGATCGTGGCCAGCGGGCTGTTCTACCGCGCGGTAAGGAGCTCCGGCACGTCCGCGGCGATGCGCGCCGCGCCTGTCGTGGCGCTGGCGGCGGCGCTCGGCTCTCTGGCGGTGCTGAACCAATGATCCTCGGTCTCGGCTCCGACCTCTGCAACATCGAGCGAATCCAGAAGTCGCTGGACCGGTTCGGCACGCGTTTCGAGCAGCGCAGCTTCACCGACCGCGAGATCGCCAAGGCGAAGACCCGACCGCACAATTATGCCGCCACCCTCGCCAAGCGCTTCGCCGCCAAGGAGGCCTTCTCCAAGGCGGTGGGAACCGGGTTCAAGGCGGGCGTGTTCATGAAGGACATCGGTGTCGTCAACGCGCCCTCCGGCGCCCCCACCCTGGCATTGACCGGAGGCGCGAAGGCTAGGCTTGACGCCATCACCCCCGCGGGTCACGTCGCCGTGGTGCATCTGACGCTGACGGACGATCACCCCTGGGCGTTCGCCATGGTGATGATCGAGGCGGTGAAGGAAGGTTGATGGGGGGCGACGAGCTCGCATTGAGTCACGAAGCATATGAGGAGGAGGCCATAGCCCAGACGCGCACCGACTGGTGGGCCGAGGCGCGCGGCATCCTGTGGCTCGTGCTCGCCGTGCTCGGCTTCCACAGCCTGATCGCCAAGCCCTTCTTCATCCCCAGCGAATCGATGCTGCCCGGGCTGCTCGTCGGCGACCGGCTGGTCGTGACCAAATATCCCTATGGCTATAGCTGGGTGACGCCGACCTTCCATGTGCTGCCCTTCGTGCCGGGCCGGATCCTCGGCCGCCTGCCCGAGCGTGGCGACGTGGTGATCGTCACCCCGCCGGGCACCAACACCGATTACATCAAGCGCGTGATCGGCCTGCCCGGCGACACGATCGGCGTGCGCGGCGGCATCGTCTATCTGAACGGCAAGGCGGTCCCGCGCCGCGCGATGGGCGATCGCTATATCCCCGTCGATGCCAATACCCGCTGCGACGCGGACCAATATCCCGGCTTCCGCGTCACGCGGGACGGCAAGCCCTATTGCCGCCTGCCGATCTTCCGCGAGACCCTGCCCAATGGCCGGTCCTACGACACGGTGGACCTCGGCTTCCGGCCGGGGCGGGGGGACAATTATCCCGAGATCCGCGTGCCCCAGGGCAAGGTCTTCCTGATGGGCGACAATCGCGACAATTCGGCCGACAGCCGCTTCCCGCTCAGCCAGAACGGCCTGGGCGGCCCGGTGCCCTGGGAGAATATCGGCGGCCGCGCCGAGTTCATCACCTTCAGCCTCGACGGCAGCGCCAGCTGGAATCCGCTGACCTGGCCCAAGTCCTTCCGCCCCGGCCGGGCCGGCACGTCGCTCCATCCGCAACGGGACAACCACTGATGAGCGATCCGCTCGCCTCCGAGAACGTCCATGTCGTCCAGGAGCCGGGCCCGAACGAGCTCCGCGATCCCATGGTCCGCGCCGAGCTGAAAAAGGCTAGCGTCTGGTTCGGCCTCGGCATCGCGGTCGCCCTGTTCGTGTTGTTGGTCCAGCCGATCCTGATCATCTTCGGCGGGCTGGTCTTCGCCTCGATGCTCGATGGCGGTGCGCGCCTGCTCGGCCGCGTGCTGCCGATCCCGCGCACGCTCCGCATCGTGATCGTCATCCTGCTGGTGATCGCCTTTTTCGGCGGCATCTTCTACCTGACCGGAATGCAGATCGCCGCCCAGGCCGAGCAGCTGCGCACCACGCTGGAGGTGCAGGCCAACAAGGTGGCGCAATGGGTGGCCGAACTCGGGCTGATGCCCGGCCGCTCGGACCTGACCGGGCTCGCCAAGGAAGCGCTGGGCAGTGTCGGCAAGCTCACCTCGGCGGTCGGCTCGGTGTTCGGCGCGGTCTCCTCGTTCCTGATGATCGTGATCATCGGCCTGTTCGTGGCGTTGGAGCCACGCATCTATGAGCGCGGGCTGCAATGGCTGGTGCCGAGCGACGCGCGCGATGCCTTCGCCGTCACGATCAGCCGCATGGCGACGACGATGCGCCGCCTGCTCGCCGGGCGCCTGCTCGGCATGCTGTTCGAAGGCGTGCTCACGGCGTTCTGCTTGTGGCTCGCCGGCGTGCCGATGGCGCTGCTGCTCGGCATCATCACCGGCGTGCTCGCCTTCATTCCCAATATCGGCGCCTTCGTCTCGGGCGTGATGATGGTCTCGGTCGGCTTCAGTGCCGGCACCGATACCGGCATCTGGGCGATCATCATCTATTTCGGCGTCCAGAATTTCGACGGCTATGTCGTGCTGCCGCTGGTCGCGCGCCGCACGGTGGACATGCCGCCGGCGCTCACGCTCTCCTCGCAGATCCTCGCCAGCACCCTGTTCGGCGTGCTCGGCCTGGCGCTGGCCGATCCGATCGTGGCGATGATCAAGGTCGCGCTGGAGAGCGAGGCCGAGCGTGCCGCCCGCGCCGCCGACGAGCATGGCCCACGCCTCAAATGGCGCATGCGGCTGCGCAAGGGCTATGAGGAAGGTGCGACGACCCCGCTCGATCCGCCGGCGGGCGCGGCATGATCCTCTACGATTATTTCCGTTCCTCGGCCGCCTATCGGGTCCGCATCGCGCTGAACCTGAAAGGTGTGGCGTACCAGCAGCAGGACGTGATGCTGCTCGAGAACCAGCAGCGCAGTCCGGAGCATCTCGCGCGCAACCCCCAGGGACTGGTGCCGGCGCTGGAGGTGGACGGCAGGGTGATCACCCAGAGCCTGGCGATCATCGAATGGCTCGATTCGCGCTATCCCGAGCCGCGGCTGATCCCCGCCGATCCCGATGCCCGCGCCGCCGCGATCGCACGCGCGCTGGTCGTCGCGGCCGACATCCACCCGCTCAACAACCTCCGGGTGATGCGGCGCCTCAAGGAGATGGGGGTGGACGAGGCCGGCCGGAACGACTGGACGCGCCACTGGATCGCGGAGGGCTTTGCCGCGTTGGAGGCGATGGCGGGGGACGGTCCGTTCCTCGGCGGCGAAGCGCCCGGAATCGCGGACCTGTTCCTGGTGCCGCAGATGTACAATGCCCGGCGCTTCGAGATGCGGCTCGAGGTCTTTCCCCGGCTCGTCGCGATCGATGCGGCGGCGACTGCGCTGCCGGCCTTCGCCGCGGCGCATCCGGATGCGGTGGCGCCCAAATGAGGATCGCCGGGCTGGCGGCGGGCCTGCTGCTCGCCGCACCTGCCTTCGCCCAGGAGCAGGACCCGAACGAGATCGTGGTCACGGGCCGCGGGCTCGACGCGCCGCCGGGCGATGCCGCCTATGACGTGGTGACGCTCTCGCGCGACCGGATTGCCGGCACCGCCAGCGGGCGCCTGGAGGACGCGTTGCGCGATGCTGCCGGGCTCGCTCAGTTCCGCCGTTCCGATTCGCGCTCGGCGCATCCGACTTCACAGGGCGTCACCTTGCGCGGCCTGGGCGGCAATGCCTCCAGCCGCGCGCTGCTGCTGCTCGACGGCGTGCCCCAGGCCGATCCGTTCGGCGGCTGGGTTGCCTTCCCGGCCTATCTGCCAGGCCGCCTTGCCGGCGCCCGGATCGTGCGGGGCGGGGGCAGCGGCTATGCCGGGCCGGGTGCACTCGCCGGGACGATCGAACTCGAGAGCGGCAGCCCGTCGCAGCTCGGTCCGCTGTCGCTCGACGCGCTCTATGGCAGCCGCGACAGCGTGGACGTGTCCGGCGTCGGTGCGGCCAGGCTCGGGCGCGGCTTCGTCACGCTCGCCGGCCAATATGCCCGGGGAGACGGCTTCACGCCGATCGTCGAGGCGGATCGTGGCCCCGCCGATCGCCCAGCGCCCTATGAACAGGCGGCGGTGGCGATCCGCGCCGTCACCGATCTCGGCGGCGATACCGAGCTCCAGGCCAATCTCTCCGCCTTCACCGATCACCGCGATCGCGGCGTCGACTTCACCAGGGTGAAGAGCGAGGGTGCCGACGCCAGCATCCGGCTGGTGGGGCGCGGCGCATGGGGCTGGTCGGCGCTGGCCTATCTGCAGACGCGCGGCTTCGCCTCGGGCTTTGCCAGCGTCAACGACACCCGCACCACGGCGACCGCCACGCTCGACCAATATGCAGTACCCGCCACCGGCATCGGCGCGCGCATCGAGCTTGCACCGCCCATCGGTGGCGGCGTGACGCTCCGGCTCGGCAGCGACCTGCGCCGCGTCTCGGGACAGACCGAGGAACTGTACACCTATGTTGCCGGCCTGCCCACGCGCCGCCGCGTGGCGGGCGGCGAGAGCCTGACGGTCGGCGGCTTCGCCGATGCGAGCTATGAGAGCGGCCCGCTGACGCTCAGCTTGGGCGGCCGGCTCGACCATTGGAACATCTCGGGCGGCTCGTTGCTGGAGACTTCGCTCGCGCCGGGGCCGGTGCTCACCGACAGCCGCTTCCCGGATCGCGACGGCATCGAGGCGACCGGACGTGCCGGTGCCGCCTATCGGCTGGGCCGGGTCACGCTGCGCGCCGCCGCCTATCGCGGCTGGCGCCTGCCGACGCTCAACGAGCTCTACCGCCCGTTCCGCGCCGGCGCCGACGCGACCGCCGCCAATGCCGCGCTCGATCCCGAGCGGTTGACCGGTGCCGAAATCGGCGCGGACTGGCGACCGCTACCCAGTTTGACCTTCCGCGCGACGGGCTATTGGAACCGGCTCGACGGCGCGATCGCCAATGTCACCCTGGCGCAGGGGCCGGGGACTTTCCCGGGCGTCGGCTTCGTCTCGGCGGCGGGCTTCTATCGCCAACGCCAGAATCTCGACGCGGTGACGGCAAAGGGCGTCGAGCTCGACGGGCGCTGGGTGGCCGGGGACCTCAGTCTCGGCGCCTCCTATGCCTTCACCGATTCGCGGGTGTCCGCCTCGGGTGCTTCCGCCGCGCTCGACGGGCTGCGTCCCGCCCAGACGGCGCGCCATCAGGCCAGCGCCACGCTAGGCTGGAGCCACGAAGATGCCGGGGCGTCGCTCACCGCGCGCTATGCCGGCCCGCCGTTCGAGGACGACCAGAACAGCCGCACGCTGAAGGGCGCCTTCACCCTCGACGCCGCCGCCGCGCTGCCGATCACCCGCGGCCTGGCGCTCCTGGCGCGCGCGGAGAATATCTTCGATGCCGAGGTGCAGGCGGGGATCAGCGGTCCCGGCGTGGTCGAGCGCGCGATGCCGCGGACCTTGTGGCTGGGCGCGCGGCTGAGGCTGCGGTGACCTAGTCGTCATCCCGACGAAAGTCGGGATCTCATGCGGCTCTATTCCCGCCATCGCCTGAGATCCCGGCTTTCGCCGGGATGACGGATGTGAGGCGGGATCACCATTTGGGGCCGGGATGACGGTTATTTGGTCCGCTGGCTGACGATCCGGTCGAACAGCGCGAGATATTCCGCGATCGGATCGCCGCCCGTCACGACCGGTTCCGGCCGCTTTGCATCGGGGCCGAGCCAGTGATTCAACGCCGCCACCAGTCCGTCCGCATCCTCCCGGTCGATCACCGTTCCCAGCGCCGGCGCATGGACGATCTCGCGTACCGCCACGCTCGATTCGGTCGACACCACCGGCGTCCCCACCGACAGCGCCTCGCGCAGCACGCCGGGCACGCCTTCATAGTCCGAGGTCAGCACTGCCACCGCGGCCCCTCTGATCGCGGGCAGGGGATCGCCGGCATGGCCGGGCATCGTCACCCGGTCGCCAAGTCCCAGAGCCGCGACCTGTGCCTCGAGTTCGGCGCGCGCACCGCCTTCGCCGAGCAGGAGCAGCCGAATCTCCTGATCCGCCAGCCGGGGCAGGGCGGCGAGCAGCCGCTCCCAGCGCTTCTGCGGCTCCAGCCGGCCGACGCCGATCAGATAGCGTCCCTCGGGAATCGCCACCGGGGCCGCCTCTGCGATACCCGAAGCGGGCGGATTGGCGATCACGCTCACCCGGTCCGCCGGCATGCCCATCTCGGCGACCGCTTCGGCCGCCATCGCCGGGGTCATCGCCACGACATGGTCGAGGAAGCGCGGGTGGAGCCGCAGCCAGCGGCGATAGCGCCACGCCGCGCCCGGCGAGAGCTCGGGGCGGACCAGCGCATTGGAGACCTTCGCGACGATCGGCGGGCATTTCCGTCCCAGCCGCAGCCGGGTCGCGGCGGCGATGCCGCTATAATGGTTGCCCGCGCAGAAGATCAGGTCGGGCTGCGCGGCGCGGACATGCGTCGCCAGCGAAAGCAGCGCCGAATAGCGCGCGTCGCCCAGCTCGATCAGGTCGATCCCCTCGGGTATTTCCGCGGCCAGAGGCCCCTCGCGGCTGCCCAGCACCAGCGTCACCCGGCGACCCGAATCGAGCCAGCCGCGTGCCATGCGCAGCATCGCCCTTTCCACCCCGCCGCCCTGCAATCGCTGGGCATAAGTGAGGATGTGTTGGGCGGATTCGTTTTGTGTGCAGTGCAACATAGACCTTGCGAATTGCCATTCTTACGCCCAAATCGCCCCCGCAATAAACCGCATTCTGCTGCCACCAGCCATTTTCGCGTCGTGTGAACTGGGGGCTGAAAAGCCGCATGGCGCGGGTAAAGTGCTGAATTTGCCCGTTTTGGGCTGCGGAATACGAATCAGTGAACGAACCCAGTCTGGAGGCTTCGGTGAACACGAGCGTTGTCGAGGCCGTCCCTCTCCCGGGCGCGCCCGACCTTGCGGGCCTGGAGCCCGTCGAAAAGATCAAGCGCCGCTGGCCGGCGTTCGTCGGTGGCGCGCTGACGCTGCTGATGATCGTGGCGCTCGGCCGCGAGCTGTTCGGCTCGGGCCTGGCGGGTCTGTACCGCACCCTGCCGACCAACCCGCTCTTCTATATCGTCTTCGCGCTCTATTATGTGGGCCCGCCGACCTTCGACTACATCATCTTCAAGCGGCTGTGGCAGATCCCGCTCGCCGGGCTCGCCGCACTCCACAAGAAGCGCATCTCGAACGAAGTGCTGTTCGGCTATTCGGGCGAGGCCTATTTCTACGCCTGGGCGCGCCAGCGCACCCAGATGGTCGCGGCGCCGTTCGGTGCGGTGAAGGACGTGATGATCCTGTCGGCGATCGCCGGCAATGCGATCACGCTGATCATGATGATCCTCGGCCTGCCGCTCTATCTCGGCCTGGTGCCGCCGACCTGGAAGGCCGCGGTGCTCGGCTCGGTCGTCGTGCTGGTGCTGATGTCGGTGCCGTTCCTGCTTTTCTCCAAGCGCGTCTTCTCGCTGCCCCGGCGCGAGCTGTGGTGGGTGTTCCTGGTGCATTGCGCCCGTATCGTCACCGGTTCGCTGCTCGTCGCCATCGCCTGGCACCTGGCGATGCCGGGCGTGTCGATCGGCGTGTGGCTGATGATGGCCGCCGGCCGCCTGCTCGTCTGGCGCCTGCCGCTGGTGCCGAGCAAGGAAGCCGCCTTCGCCGCGATCACCGGCGTGGTGATCGGCCAGGGCTCGGCCATGTCCGAGCTGATGGCGCTGATCGCCGGCCTCACGCTTCTCAGCCACGTCGCGCTGATCGGAGGGTTCAGCGTCCAGGCCCTGCTCCAGAGGAACAAGCAGCAATGATCCGTGCCCTGACCGCCAGCACCGCCGCCGCGCTCGCCTTTGCCGCGACCCCGGCGCTCGCGCAGCAGGATCCGGTGGACGGCACCTGCGCGATTCCCGGCGGCGCCCGCCTCTATGTGAACGTCACCGGCCTCAAGGACCGGACCGGCCGGCTCAAGGTCGAGCTCTATCCGCCGAACGAGGAAGACTTCCTGCGCGACGACACCTCGCTCAAGCGCGAGGGCAAGCCGTTCCGCCGCGTCTGGTCGTCGGTGCCGCAGTCGGGCCCGGTGCGCATCTGCATCCGCGCACCCAGCGCCGGCACCTGGGCGGTGCTGTTCACCCATGACCGCGACGGCAAGAACAAGTTCAACTTCTGGGAGGACGGCGCCGGTTTCGCCAGCAACCAGAAGCTCGGCCGCAGCCGTCCCAAGGTGCGCCAGGCGCTGGTCAATGTCGGTGCCGGCGGTGGACAGATCACGATCAAGGCCCAATATCTGAGGGGCCTGGGCGGCTTCGGCCCGCTCGAAGACTAAGGGAAGGTGCGATCGATGCGCATCGTCGACGTCAACGAGTTCTATTCGCCCACCGGCGGGGGCGTCCGCACCTATCTCGATCGCAAGATGGGGATCATGGCCGATATGGGCCATGAGCTGACCGTCATTGCCCCGGCGCTCGAATCGAGCGTCGAGGAGCGTCCGGGCGGCGGCCGGGTGATCTGGGTCAAGGCGCCGCCGCTGATCCTCGATCGCAACTACGGCATCTTCGTCAAGGACGAGCCGGTCTGGAACCTGCTCGACGAACTCCGGCCCGACATCGTCGAGACCAGCTCGCCCTGGCTGCCGGGCTGGACCGTGGCGCGCTGGAAGGGCGATGCGGTGAAGGTGTTCTTCGCGCATGGCGACAATATCGGCGCCTATCCGCAGCGCTGGCTCGACAGCGTGGCGACCCCGATCCAGGTCGAGCAGGCCTTCGCCTGGTACACCCGGTACATGAACAACTTCCTCCAGCATTACGACGCGTTCGTCACCAACGGCCCGGCGCTCGCGAAGCGCTTCCGCCGCCGGGGGATGCACGTCGATGCGTCGATGCCGCTGGGGATCGAGCGGCAATGGTTCTCGCCCGATCTGCGCGACGAGAAGCTGCGCGTGGCGCTATTGGCCCAGCTCGGCCTTCCGCCCGAGGGGCATCTGCTGCTCGGCCTGGGCCGGCACCACAAGGAAAAGCGCTGGCCGCTGGTGATCGACGCGGTCGAGGCGGCGGCGAACGACCTGCCCGTCGGCCTGATGCTGATCGGCGACGGCCCGCAGCGCCGCCAGCTCGAGGAGCGGATCGCCGGCAGCCCGCACATCAAGATCTTCAGGCCGGTCTATGACCGGGTGCGCTTCTCGCGGATCATGGCGAGCTGCGACGCGCTGATCCACGGATCGGACGCCGAGCCGTTCGGCCTGGTCGCCTCGGAGGCGCTCGCCTCGGGCCTGCCGCTGGTCGGGCCGGACGAGGGCGGCTTCGCCGAGATCGCCGATCCGCTGTTCGCCGAGACCTATCGCGCGCGCGACGCCTATTCGGCCGCCGATGCGATCCGCCGGATGTTCGGCCGGGAGCAGACCATCCTGCGGAGTGCCGCACGCATTGCCGCCGGCAAGGTGCGCAGCGACGCCGATCACGCCGCCGAGCTGATGACCTATTACGAAGGCTTGCTCGCAGCGAAGCGCGGCGGCGCCTTGCGGGCCGCCGGCAGCTCGTAGACCGAGATGTAGAGGTCGCCGAGCGGCCAGCGGCCACGCAGGCGATAGCCCATCTCCTCCATCCGCTGCACCGCCAGCCGATGCGATTCCATGCGCTCGCCATAATAGGTCGGGCGCATCACCACGATCTCGGGCCGCTGGGTGAAGATGCGGTTGATCTCCTCCAGCTGGTCGACGCCCAGCGCGCCATTCTCGCGCTCGCGCGAGAGGTGGCTCGGGAAGATCCACGGCGTCACCGTGCAGCGCCCGGTATAGCTGTAGAGGATGGCGTTGCCGGAATAGACGTACATGCAGCCGCTGCCGTGGCCGATGCCGTCGGCGAGCGCATCGAGCTGCTCGGCATTGCCGCGGTGCCATTTGGCGCTCCACGCGGTGTATTCGCCGCCAAGGCCGGACGCGAGCAGCATCACCGGGGTCAGCCATTTCCGGCCGAACTCGGTGCCGCCCAGATAGCCGGCGCAGCACAGGCTGGCGGGCACCAGCACGGGCAGGGCATAGTGGTTGAACCAGCTGCCGAACACGAGCAGGCCGATGACGGCGGCGATCAGCCAGCCGAAGAACAGCGCACGTACCGGATGCTCGCTCGGGTCCTTCACCGGCACGTGGCGCGACAGGCCCGACACGATCAGCAGCAGGCCCAGGATCAGAGCGATCTTGAGGAAGGCGCGCAGCAGCACCATCGGCGGATCGCTCAGCCGATCGACGATCGAGCCGAAATTGGCGTAGAACCAGGGCTCGCCATGCCCCAGCACGATGAACACCGCCCAGACGGCCAGCGTCGGCAGCCACACGGCGGCCGCCCATAGGCAGCCGCGGCGGATGACATGGGCGACGCTGGTGCCCAGCTTCACTTCGCGCCACATCAGCCACAGGCCGAGGAACATCGCCTCGAACACCACCGAATATTTGATCTGCATCGCCACGCCGACGATCAGCATGGCCAGCGTGCCGCGATGGATGCGGCGGCGGTCGCCGCTCTCGTCGCTCGGTTTCGGCACGACGAGCAGGAACGCCCAGGCCATCAGCAGATTGTAGAACACCGGCGCCTGGCCGCCCTGGCCGTCGGCGAAGTTGATCATGAACAGATAGAGCAGTGCGACGGTCAGCGCGCCGCGCCCCCATCCGGCCTTTTCGGCCAGCCGGGCGATCAGCAGCGCGGTGCCCACCACGGCCGCCAATGCCATGGCCTGGTAGATCCAGATTCCCGCCGGCACGCCGAACGCGGCGGGCAGCAGGTAGATCAGGAACAGGCCGACGGGCTTGCGGTCCCACACGTCGACGAACGGCACCGCGCCGTGCAGCATCTGCTGCGCGGTCACGAAGTAGAATTCCTCGTCGACATGGACGACGGGGTTGCCAAAGGTCAGCGCGCGCACCGCCACGGCGGCGAGCAGCACGACCGACCAGCGCGGAAGCGCGGCGATCGCTGCTGTGAGGTCGGTCAGGCGAGTCGTCCGGCTCCCCAGCACTTCGGACTTGCTTGCCATCAGGAGCGCTTGGCCCCGGGCGGGAGGTGATGCGGCATCTGCTTTGAAAGGGCCTTGTTGCGTGCGACTGCAGGCGTGCTTAGCGTCCGCGGCGCGCGCTGTCACGAACTCGACATGCACGAGCGGCAAGGCATGCGGCGAAATAGCTTGGGAATGCCTCGAAATGACACTGCGCATCGATCGCCGCTCGCTCATCCTCACCGGCACGCTCGGCCTCGGCGCGCTCGCCATTCCGGGCTTCTCCTTCGCGCAGGCGCTGGCCAGAGGCTTCACCCATTCGGTCGCCAGCGGCGAGCCGGGTCCGGACACGATGCTGCTGTGGACGCGCTACGTCCCCGCCGATCGCGGTGCGGTGAAGGTGAAGGCCGAGGTCTCGAAGACCGAGGATTTCGCCAGGATCGTCTCGGGCGGTGAGCAGATCACCGGCCCGTGGCGCGATCACACCGCCAAGATCACCGTCGAGGGGCTCGAACCCGGCACCAGCTATTTCTACCGCTTCGTGGCACCCGACGGCAGCTTCTCGCCGGTCGGCCGGACGAAGACGTTGCCCGTTGGCAATGTCGGCAAGTACGGCATCGCGATCTTCTCCTGCTCGAACATGCCCTATGGCTATTTCAACGCCTATGGCCATGCCGCGGCGCGGGGCGACATCGACCTGTGGCTGCACCTCGGCGACTATCTCTACGAATATGCCGCCGGCGGCTATGCGCCCGAAAGCGGCCCGGTCGGCGGCCGCGTGCCCGAGCCGGCGGGCGAGATCATCCACCTCGCCGATTATCGCCTGCGCTATGCCAGCTATCGCAGCGATCCGGACCTGCAGGAGCTGCACCGGGTCAAGCCGATGCTCGCGCAGATGGACGATCACGAGAGCGCCAACAACAGCCGCGAGATGAGCGCGCAGAACAACCAGCCGGGCGAGGCCGACTGGAACGATCGCCGCGCCGCCGCGCTCCAGGCCTACAAGGAATGGATGCCGGTCTCGGAGACGCCCTGGAGCAGCTACGATGTCGGCACGCTGGCTACCCTGTTCCGTACCGAGAGCCGGCTCCTCTATCGCAGCGACGAGCCCGAGCTCGCCCCGCTCTTCGCCTCGGCCGATGCGCAGAAGGCGCTGGTCGCCTTCCGCGACGGCGCGCTGCAGGATCCGGCCCGCACCATGCTCGGCACCGAGCAGGAGGCCTGGCTCGGCCATGCGCTGAAGAAGTCGACTCGTTCGGGCCAGAAGTGGCAGCTGGTCAATTTCGGCACGATCATGGGCAAGCAGAACATTCCTGTCCAGGCGATGGACTGGCTCAAGCCCGATGCCTCGGCGCGCACCAAGGCCTATGTCCAGGCGGGCGTGATGGCGAGCAAGCTCGGCATCCCCTCGGATCTCGACAATTGGGGCGGCTTCCCCGCGGCGCGCGCCCGCTTCCTCAAGTCCGCCCAGGCGGCCGGCGCCAACCTCCTCGTGCTGTGCGGCGACAGCCACAATGCCTGGGCGTTCGACCTGGGCCAGGACGGCAAGCCCGCCGGCGTCGAGTTCGCCGGGCACAGCGTTTCCTCGCCGGGCTATGAGCAGGCTACGGGCGCCGATCCGAAGGTGGTAGCCGCCGCGCTCGTCGCCGCCAGCCCCGAGTTGAAGTGGTGCGACACCAGCCGTCGCGGCTACATGGCGCTGACGCTCACGCCGGAAAAGGCGAGCAACGACTGGGTGATGATGGACACGATCACCCAGCGCACGCTCAAGGCCAGCGTGGGGCATACCGTGGTGGTGACCCGCGGCCGGAACGTGATGGCCTAGTTCAAATTCCTCCCCCAGCTTGCTGGGGGAGGGGGACCGCGACGCGAAGCGTCGGGGTGGAGGGGCGCGGCGGTCTTCGCCGCCGCTCCTGTGCTGGCCCCTCCACCATTCGCTGCGCGAATGGTCCCCCTCCCCGAGACAAGCTCGGGTAGGAATTCTACGTTCAGCCCCGCTCCAGCCCCAGCAGATATTCCTTCGCCGCCAGCCCTCCGGCGAACCCGGTGAGCTTGCCGGTCGACCCGATCACCCGGTGGCACGGCGCGACGATCGAGATCGGGTTGCGGCCATTGGCGGCGCCCACCGCGCGCGAAGCCGTGGGGCGCCCCAGCTTCATCGCGATCTCGCCGTACGAGCGCGTCTCGCCGAACGGGATTGCGAGCAGCTCGGCCCAGACCGACTTCTGGAAATCGGTGCCGCGGAAATCGAGCGGCAGGTCGAAGCGGGTACGCGTCCCGGCAAAATACTCGCGCAGCTGGTCCTCGGTGGCTTCGAGCACCGGGTGCCCGGCATCCTCCTCGACGGCGCCGAGCTTCACCCGGTCGGGCGAATCATTCTCCCACAGGATCGCGACGAGCCCCTTGTCGCTGGCGACGAGGGTGAGGTCGCCGACGGGCGAGGCGATGGTCTTGGTCGACAGGGTCATCGGGTTTCTCCTTGCCCTGCCGATATGGGCCGGTTGGCCACCAACTACTTCCTGCGCCTTGCGATCAAAGCCAAGTCCGTCATCCCGACGAAAGTCGGGATCTCAGGCGATGGCGGGAATGGAGCCGCCCGAGATCCCGGCTTTCGCCGGGATGACGATCGGTTCGATGACGCTCAGTCGAGCGACTTCGACGCCTGCTCGAACATGTCCTTGCTCAGCCCCGGCGTCGCGACGATCCGCTCGAGCTCGGCGCGCATCTTGGCCGCGCGGCCGGCGTCGAACCGCTTCCAGCGGCCGAGCGGCGGCACCAGCTTGGCGGCGGTCTGCGGGTTCAGGCGGTCCAGCGCGATCAGCTGGTCGGCGACGAAGCGATAGCCGCGGCCGGAGATGTCGTGGAACGCCCGCTGGTTGACGCTGAACGCTCCGATCAGCGCCCGGGCGCGGTTCGGGTTGGCCAGGGTGAAGTCCGGGTGGCTCGCGAGCGCTTCCACCGCCCGGGCGGTATCCTCGCGCGCCGACAGCGCCTGGGTCTGGAACCATTTGTCGAGCACCAGCGCATTGCCCTGATAGCGCTGGTAGAAGGCCGAGAGCGCCGCCTCGCGCCTGTCCGACGTGCCGTTGACCAGGGTGCTCAGCGCGCCCTGGCGATCGGTCATGTTGTCCGCCGCCTCGAACTGGCCGAAGGCGAGCGCCGCGGCATCGTCCGCGCCGCTTGCCGCGATATAGCCCAGTGCGACGTTCTTCAGGCGCCGCGCGCCCTTGGCCGCGGGCGAATATTCGAACCGGTTGGCCTGCGCCCCGTCATAGGCCGCGCGCCATTCGCCTTCGAGCGCCTTGCCCAGTTCCGCGCGCAGGGCTTCCCGCGCCGCGAAGATCGCGTCGGGATCGACCACGCCCATCTGGTCGCCGATGAAGCTGTCCGAGGGCAGCAGCACCGCTTCGCCGACGAACGCCTTGTCGAGCGCGCTGTCCGCCAGCGTATTGCGTACCGCCTCGATCACCGCGTCGTGCTGGCCCTTGCCGCTGGTCACCGCGGCGACGAGCGTGTCGAGCATCAGCTGCTGCATCGCCTCGTAGCGGGCGAAGGGATCGTCGTCATGCGCCGAGAGGAAGGCGAGGTCCTTCGCCGTGCGGTTGGTCTCGACGATCACCGGCGCGGAGAAGCCGCGGTTGATCGACAGCACCGGCGTTTCGGACAGGTTCTCGAACACGATCTCCTGCGCCGCGTCCTTCAAAAGCACCAGCTGCTCGTCGCACATCGGCCGGCCGGTGATGCCGCCGAACAGCTTGACCTTGAGCGGCAGCACCATCGGTTCCTTGACCGGCTGGCCCGGCGTCGGCGGCACGCTCTGCGCGAGCTTCAGGCGCGCGCGCCCGCCTTCCTGGGTCAGGTTGGCCGAGACGCGCGGCGTGCCCGCCTGGCTGTACCAGCGGCGGAACTGGGTGAGATCGACGCCGCCGGCCTCTTCCATGCAGCGCACGAAATCCTCGCAGGTGGCCGCGGTGCCGTCGAACTTGTCGAAATACAGGTCGGTCGCCGCGCGGAACTTCTGCGGACCCAGGATGGTCGACATCATCCGGATCACTTCGGCGCCCTTGTTGTAGATGGTCGCCGTGTAGAAGTTCGAGATCTCGATATATTCGTCCGGGCGCACCGGATGGGCGAGCGGACCGGAATCCTCCGGGAATTGCGAGGCACGCAGCCCGCGCACGTCCTCGATCCGCTTGACGGCCTTGCTGCCCTGGTCGCCCGAGAAGCTCTGGTCGCGGAAGACGGTGAAGCCTTCCTTGAGCGAGAGCTGGAACCAGTCGCGGCAGGTCACGCGATTGCCCGACCAGTTGTGGAAATATTCGTGCGCCACCACCGCGGCGATCGCGTCATAGTCGTAGTCGGTGGCGGTGTCGGGATCGGCGAGGATGTAGCGGCTGTTGAAGACGTTCAGCCCCTTGTTCTCCATTGCGCCGAAATTGAAGTCGTCCACCGCGACGATGTTGAACACGTCGAGATCATATTCGCGGCCATAGACGCTCTCGTCCCAGGCCATCGACAGCTTCAGCGCATGCAGCGCGTGGTCGGTCTTGGGCAGGTCGGCTTCGCGCACCCAGATGCCGAGATCTACGCTGCGGCCGCTCATCGTGGTGAACTGGCCCTTGTTCGCCACCAGGTCGCCGGCGACCAGCGCGAACAGATAGCTCGGCTTGGGGAAGGGGTCGTGCCACTCGGCCCACTGGCGGCCATCCCCGGCATCGCCCTGCGCGATCGGATCGCCGTTCGCCAGAAGCACCGGGAAGCGCGCCTTGTCGCCCGCCATCTTTACCTTGTACCTGGACAGCACGTCCGGCCGGTCCGGGAAGAAGGTGATGCGGCGGAAGCCCTCGGCCTCGCACTGGGTGCAGAGCATGCCCGACGAGGCATAGAGCCCCTGCAGCTGGGTGTTGCGCTCGGGCGCGATCGTCACGACCGTCTCGATCTCGTGCGCCGTGCCGGTCAGCGGGATCACCAGGTCGGGTCCGTCCATCGTCCAGCCCTGCGCCTCGACGCCGTCGACCAGCACCGCCTCCGCCGCCAGCCCGTCGCCGTTCAGCACCAGCGCCCGGTCATGCGTGCCGTTGCGCTCGACCTTGAGCACCGCACGCACCCTGGTCGCAGTGGGATCGAGGTCGAAGTCGAGCGCGATCTCGGGAACAAGCCAGTCGGGCGCGCGATAGTCCTCGCGGCGAATAACTTGCGGGGTTTGCGATGCGATGCGTGCGTCTGCCATGATCCCTCGGATATAGGGGCAAGTATCCCGCCCGCCACCACGAAAATCTGTCCGCTTGCGCCTGCGTCAAGCCGTGCTACCGAAGCGATATACCGAGTTACGCCCGAGAGGTTCCCCACATGATCCGCACCACCACGCCGCTCGCCCTCGCGCTGATGCTGGCCATGCCCGCTTATGCCCAGACCGCGGCGCCCGCCGCCGCCCCGGCTACGCCCAGTGCCGCCGAGCGCAACGCGATCATCAATGCCGAGCTGCCGGCCGACCAGGCCGCGCTCAAGAGCCATGTGATGTTCCTCGCCTCGGACGCGCTCAAGGGCCGCGAGGCGGGCAGCGACGAGTTCAACATCGCCGCCCAGTACGTCGCCTCGCAATTCTATGCCGCCGGCCTCAAGCCCGCCGGCGACAATGGCGGCTATTTGCAGAGCGTGCCGCTGATCAGCGCCAAGCTCGACGGTCCCGGCACCCTGTCGCTCACCCGCAAGGGCGGCGCGCCGGTCACGCTCGAATTCGGCAAGGACTTCGTCTCCTCGGCCAACCCGGAGACGCCCAATTACACCGTCACCGCACCGGTGGTGTTCGTCGGCTACGGCATCGTCGGCCAGGGTCGTGACGACTATAAGGGCGTCAATGTGAAGGGTAAGATCGTCGCCTATTTCAGCGGCGCGCCCGAGAGCTTCCCCGGCGAGGTCGCCGCGCATTTCTCCAACCCGGCATCCAAGTCGGAGATCGCCGCCAGGCACGGCGCGGTCGCCACGATCACGCTCGAATCGCCGCGCACCGCCAAGCAGCGTCCCTTCAGCTTCTACGCCAATGCCGTGACGCGTCCGCGCTTCACCTGGGGCAATTCCAACGGCACCGGCCATATCGCCGCGCCGGGCACGCCCTCGGCCGGCACGGTCAGCCTGGTCGGCGCCGAGAAGCTGTTCGCCGGCGCGAAGCAGAAATGGGCCGACATCGCCAAGGCGGCCGAAGCCGACAATGCGGTGTTCAAGGCCGAGGCGCTGCCGGTGACCGTCACCGTCGCCGCCAAGACCGCGCTCACCCCGGTGCAGAGCTACAACGTCGCCGGCCTGATCCCCGGCAGCGACCCGACGCTCTCGAAGGAGATCGTCGTCCTTTCCGCCCATCTCGATCACATCGGCGTCGGCCGCCCGGACAAGACCGGTGACACGATCAACAATGGCGCGCTCGACGACGCGGTCGGCATCGCCTCGCTGATCGAGGAGGCCAAGCGCTTCAAGACGGCGGGGACGAAGCCGCGCCGCTCGGTGCTGTTCCTCGCGGTCACCGCCGAGGAGAAGGGCCTGGTCGGCTCGGACTATTTCGCCAACAACCCCACCGTGCCGCTGTCGAGCATCGTCGCCGACGTCAATCTCGACATGCCGATCATCACCTACAAGTTCCAGGACGTGGTCGTGTACGGCGCCAGCCACTCGACGCTCGGCCCGATCGTCGAGCGCGCCGGCAAGGCGATCGGCGTGCCGCTGTCGGACGATCCGCTGCCCGGCGAGAACATCTTCGTCCGCTCGGATCACTACAACTTCGTCCGCAAGGGCGTGCCTTCGGTCTTCCTGTGGCCGGGTGCCGGCGGCCCGGGCCGCGCGGCGATCGATGACTTCATGAAGAACCATTATCACCAGCCCTCTGACGAGGTCGGCCAGCTGCCGGCGATCGACTGGGAATCGGGCGTGCGCTTCGTCGATGTGAACTACCGGATCGCCCGCGAGATCGCCGATGGCGACCAGCGGCCGGTGTGGAACAAGGGCGATTTCTTCGGCCTCGCCTATGACGGCCCGGGCGCCAAGTAGGATGAAGCGGCACCTGCTTCTCGCCGCGAGCGCGCTGCTCGCGGCGACTCCGGCCTTCGCCCAGGACCTGGGCAAGGACGCGGCGGCGCTCAAGGCGCATGTCCAGTTCCTCGCCTCCGATGCGATGAAGGGCCGCGACACCGGCAGCCCCGAGCTGACCATCGCCGAGCAATATGTCGCGGCGCAGATGCTCGCGGCGGGGCTGAAGCCGGCGGGGGTGGATGGCACCTGGTTCCAGCCGGTGCCGCTGATCGATTACAAGCCCGCCGATCATGGCAGCCTGGTCCTAAGGCGCGGCGGCGCGGAAACCCCGCTCGAATGGGGCAAGGACTATATCACCCGGGCGGTGCCTTCGAACCCGAAGTTCACCGCGTCGGCGCCGGTTGTGTTCGCCGGCTACGGCACCGAGGGCGAGTATAAGGGGCTGAACGCCAGGGGCGCGATCGTCGCGGTGGTACGCGATGCGCCGCATTCCGGCCCCAGCGACATCCGCGCGCATCTCGGCATCCCGATCGAGCAGTCGCGCACCGCCGCGGCGCATGGCGCAATCGGTGTGATCCTGATCGAGGGCGTCTCCCGTCGTACGGGCTATTCGTTCGCGCGCACCGTGCCCAATTGGCAGACCAGCGCGATGCACTGGCAGGGCGCTTCTGACGGCGCCGCCGCACCGGCCTTCGCCTATCTGAGCTACGAAGGGGCGGCCAAGCTGTTCGCGGGCACCAGGATCAAGTGGGACGAAGTGCTCGCCGCCGACAAGACGGACCGCAAGCTGCCCACGGGCGCGCTCGGCGTGACCGTCACCGGCGCGTCCAACACCGATGTCCGCACCCTCACCGCCAACAATGTCGCCGGCGTGCTGCCGGGCACCGACAAGGCCGGCGAATATGTCGTGATCTCGGCCCATCTCGATCATGTCGGCGTCGGCAAGCCCGATGCGAAGGGCGACACGATCTATAACGGCGCGATGGACAATGCCGTCGGCACCGCCGCGATGCTCGAGGTCGCCCGGCGTTTTCAGGCCGCGGGCAAGGCGCCGCGCCGCTCGATCCTGTTCGTCGCCGTTACGGCGGAGGAACAGGGGCTGGTCGGCTCCGATTACTTCGCCGCCAACCCGACGGTGCCCAAGGGATCGATCGTCGCCGACGTCAATCTCGACATGCCGATCCTCACCTATGATTTCGTCGACCTCGTCGCCTATGGCGCGGATCGCAGCACGGTCGGCAGGATCGTCGAGACGGCGGCGGCGGCCGAAGGGGTGAAGCTCGTCCCCGATCCCGCGCCCGAGGAAGCCTCGTTCGTCCGCTCGGATCACTACAGTTTCGTCAAGGCCGGCATCCCTTCGGTCTCGCTCGATCTCGGCCCGGGCGGACCCGGTGCGGCGGCGACCAGGGAGTTCCTCGACAAGCATTACCACCAGCCCTCGGACGAGATCGGGCTGATCGACTGGAAGCAGGGGCTGCGCTTCGTCGGCCTCAACTATGCGATTGCCCGCGCGCTCGCCGATGCCGAGGAAAAGCCGGTGTGGAACAAGGGCGATTTCTTCGGCACGCTCTATAAGGGGCCGATGGCCCAGGGACCCGCTGCAAAGTGAAACTCAACCGCTTCCTTCTCGCCGCCGCGGCATTGCTCGCCGCGCCGCTTGCCCAGGCCCAGACGGCCGCGCTGGCCGCGCAGCTCCCGCCCGAACAGGCGGCGCTGAAGAGCCATGTCCAGTTCCTCGCCTCCGACGCGATGCGCGGACGCGAGGCAGGAACGCGCGACTATGACGTGGCGGCCGAATATGTCGCGGCGCAGATGCTCGCGATCGGGCTGCAGCCGGGCGTGGCGGGAAGCTGGTTCCAGCCGTTCAAGCTGGTCGCCTACAAGCCGGCCGAGAAGGCCAAGTGGAGCCTGGTGCGCGGCGGCAGCGAGATCCCGCTCCAGTTCGGCATCGATTTCGTCAACACGCCGGCGCCCGCCACGCCCGACTTCAAGGCCGAGGCCGGCATCGTCTTCGCCGGCTATGGCCTGGTCTATCCCGAGGGCAAGCGCGACGACTACAAGGGGCTCGACGTGCGCGGCAAGATCGTCGCGATCCTGCCCGGCGTGCCCAAGGGCCTGCCCGATGCGGTCGAGGCGCATTTCAGCGATGACGAGCAGAAGGCGGCGATCGCGCAGAAGAAGGGCGCGGTCGCGGTGATCGTGCTGGAATCGCTCGCCCAGCGCGAGCAATTCCCGTTCGAGGCGATCGTCCCCTATTACGACTATGAGCGTACCACCTGGGCCCGTCCCGACGGCACCGCCTTCGCCACCGCGGCCGGCGCGCCGCCGGTCGGCTATGTCGGCCCGGTCGGCGCCGAGAAACTGTTCCAGGGCGCGAAGATCAAGTGGCAGGACGTGCTCGCCGCCCAGCGCAAGGCGACAAAGATCCCCACCGGCGCGCTGCCGGGCATCCTCAAGGTGGCGAGCAAGACGCGGCTGGTCACCCAGTCGACGCGCAACGTGGTCGGGCTGATCCCAGGCAGCGATCCCACGCTCAAGGCCGAATATGTCGTCCTCTCCGCGCATCTCGACCATGTCGGCGTGGGCGATCCGGTGAATGGCGATCGCATCTACAACGGCGCGATGGACAATGCGGTCGGCGTCTCGACGATGCTCGAGGTGGCCCGCAAGTTCATCGCCTCGGGCGAGAAGCCCAAGCGCTCGATGCTGTTCATCGCGCTGGCGGCGGAGGAGAAGGGGCTGCTCGGCTCCGACTATTTCGCGCATTACCCACCGGTGCCCAAGGACAAGCTGGTCGCCGACGTCAACATGGACATGCCGATCCTCACCTATCCGCTGGTGGACGTGGTCGCGCTGGGCGGCGAGCGTTCGAGCCTCGGCCCGGTGATCGAGGCGGCTGCGGCGACCGAGGGGCTCAAGGTCGTGCCCGACCCGAGCCCCGAGGAAATGTTCTTCGTCCGCTCGGATCACTACAGCTTCGTCAAGTCGGGCGTGCCGGCGGTGTCGCTCGATACCGGCCCCGGCGGCCAGGGTGCCGAGGCGCAGAAGAAGTTCCTCGCCGAGAATTACCACAAGCCCTCGGACCAGATCGACCTGCCGTTCGACTGGAACTCGGCGGCGAAGTACATGCGGCTGAACTATGCCATCGCCCGCACCCTCACCGACGTCCCGGAGCGCCCGCGCTGGAACAAGGGCGATTTCTTCGGGGTGCAGTTCGGGGGCTATGGGGCGGAGTGACCATTTAAATCCTCCCCCAGCTTGCTGGGGGAGGGGGACCGCCGCCGAAGGCGGTGGTGGAGGGGCGCGCCGGGCACCGGCGCGTTGCGCCGGCCCCTCCACCATCGCTGCGCGATGGTTCCCCTCCCCGAGACAAGCTCGGGGAGGATTTTAGAGAATGCATCTCCTGATCTTCGGCCCGGGCTACACCGCCACCCGCCTGATCGCCCGCCTCGCCGGCCAGGCGGAAATCGCCACCGTCACCCGCGAAACCTTCGCCGACCGCGCGGACGACATCGCCCGCGCCACCCACATCCTGTCCACCGTCCCGCCCGGTGACGACGACCCCGTCCTCGCCGCGTACGGCAAGGACATCGCTGCCTCGGGCGCCTGGATCGGCTATCTCTCCTCGACCGGAATCTATGGCGATGTCGCCGGTGCCTGGGTCGATGAGCGCGCGCCCACCGGCACCGGCCGCCGCACCGCCCGCGCGCAAGCCGATGCCGCCTGGCTCGCCTTGCCGAACGCCCGCGTCTTCCGCCTGCCCGGAATCTACGGCCCCGGCCGCTCCCCGCTCGATCGTATCCGTGCAGGTGCTGCTGCCCGGATCGATGTGCCCGGCCAGGTGTTCAGCCGCGTCCATGTCGACGACATCGTCAGCGGCGTGATCGCAGGGTTCGACGGTCCGCCCGGCGCCTACAACTTCGCCGACGACCTGCCCGCCCCGCAGAGCGACGTCATAGCCTATGGCTGTGCGCTGCTCGGTCTCCCGGTGCCCCGGCTGGTGCCGCTCGAGCAGGCGAACCTCAGCCCCCAGGCCCGGGCCTTCTATGCCGAGAATCGCCGCGTCGCGAACGGCAAGGCGAAGCGCGTGCTGGGCTGGGCGCCGCGCTACCCGGATTACCGGTTCGGCCTGCGCGCCCTCAGCGCCACCACGAGCCCCGCGACGACCAGCACCGCGCCGCCCGCCGCCAGCCACGACCAGCGATAGCCTTCGAACACCGTCGAGAAGACCATCGCGATCACCGGGATCAGCACGCTGGTGTACGCCGCCTTGGCCGGGCCGATCGTGCGGATCAGCTTGAAATAGATGCTGAAGGTCAGCGCCGATCCGAGCACGCCCAGATAGAGGATGCCGAGGCCATAGCTCGGCCGCGGATCGAACACCGGCGCGCCGACCGTGGCATAGGCGAAGGCCGCATCGATCGCGGCGCCGCTCAGCATCGCCCAGCCGAGCGCGGTCGCCATCGGATAGGCCTTGGCGGTGTTCGTCGCCTGCATGACATTGGCGGTCGAGGCCGACAGCACCCCCAGCATCGCGATGCCGATGCCGAGCATCGCGGCGTGCGGCCCGACCGGGCTCAGCCGCGCCTCGTGGACGAACAGCAGCGCCACGCCCGCCATCGCGATCGCCGAGCCGATCACCAGCTGCCGCCCCATTTTCTGGCCGAGGAAGATCCGCGCCAGCACCGCATTGGGCACCAGCAGCAGCGCATAGACCACCGCCACCACGCCCGAGGTGATGTGCTGTTCGGCGCGGTAGACGAAGTTGAAGTTGAACACGAACTGGGCGAGCCCGAGCAGCACCGCGAACCGCCAGCCGCGCAGGTCCATCCGCAAGCCGTCGCCGCGCAGCAGCGCCCAGGCGAGCATCGTCACCCCCGCGACGGTAAAGCGATAGGTCACCGACCAGCTCGGTGGCACCACCGACAGCTGGTCGCGGATCACGATCCAGGTCGACCCCCAGATCAGCGTGACGATCGCGAAGGGGATCAGGACCGAAAGGCGAGTGGACTGGGGAGCGTCGCTCATCAATCCCTCCCCCAGCTTGTCTGGGGGAGGGGGACCGCCGCCCGAAGGGCGGTGGTGGAGGGGCGGTGGTACACCGCCGTCTTCGCCGGCGGCCCCTCCACCACTCGCTTCGCGAGCGGTCCCCCTCCCCGAGCGAGCTCGGGGAGGAATTGGAGAAGGCCCCTCACAGCGCTGCGATCGCGTCGGCCAGCGGCCGGATCGCGTCCTCGCTCTGGTCCCAGCTGATCACCAGCCGCGCCTCGCCGACACCCCAGTCATAGAAATCGAAGCCCAGTGCGCGCAGCGATGCGGCTTCCGCGGCGCTGACCTTGAGGAACACCTCATTGGCCTGCACCGGATGCACCAGACGGTCCCCCGCGGCCCGGGCGAGCAGCGCCGCCCCGGCATTGGCCGCGCGGCCGTTGCGCAGCCACAGGTCGTCCTCGAGCAGCGCCAGCACCTGCGCCGCCAGATAGCGCCCCTTCGAGAAGAGCAGCCCGGCGCGCTTGCGGCGATAGAGCGTCGCGTCCGCCAGCTCGGTCCTGAAGAACACCAGCATCTCGGCGCTCATCCCGCCATTCTTGACGAAGCCGAAGCTCAGCGCATCCACGCCGGCGCGCCAGGTCACGTCGCCCGGATGGCAGCCCAGATGCGCGACGGCATTGGCGAAGCGCGCGCCGTCCATGTGCAGCCCGAGCTTCCGCTCCTTGGCCAGCGCGCCGATCGCCGCGACCTCGTCGGGCGTATAGGCCAGGCCGTACTCGGTCGCGTTGGTGATCGAGATCGCATGCGGCTGGACCTGATGGACGTCCGGCCGGATCGGGTCGATCACCGCGCGGATCGCGTCGGGGGTCAGCTTCGAGCCTTCGCCGTCGCCGACCAGCAGCTTGGCACCATGCGTGTAGAATTCGGGCGCGCCGCATTCGTCGACATTGATGTGCGCGTCGCGGTGGCAGACCACCCCGCCATAGGGCGGGCAGAGCGCCGCCAGCGCCAGGCTGTTCGCCGCCGTGCCGGTCGGCACCCACAGTGCACGCACCTCGGTCCCGAACAGGTCCGAAAAGGCGCCGTCGAGCGACTTGGACCATTTGTCCCCGTCATAGGCGGTGTCGAGCTGGTTCACCTTGCCGAGCGCGGCGAAGACCTCGGGGCAGACGGCGGCGGCGTTGTCGGAGAAGAAGCGCATGGCCGGTCCATGCGGGGGGTGTCCCGCGGCGTCAACAGAGAGAATCTCGCCCTATCCGTAACCCCGGCCTCGGGGCAGCAGTCGGGCCGGCGCGTTACCGATGCGTGGCCTCCTGCGGCAATCATTTCCCCCAGGCGGTGACGATGACGACGATCCCGAAAGTCGCCGTGAGCACCCAGGATGCCGCAACGACCCGGAAGGTGATTGGCGCCGAGCGACGGCTCGTATCGATGGCGGGGTCCCAGGGCCTTTGGCTCAGGAACATGTTGCCGGAAGCAAAGCCGGCTCCCAGCGCCATCACGGACACAAGCGTGAGAAGCAATCCGGCGATCACGAACAGGTTCATGATATCAGGACTAGTGCCCGATCGAACCTCCGCAAGGGGGAGCGTTCGCTGCTACCGCTCCTCGCCCCGCCGATCGTCCGGCCGGAAGCGGTCGCCCGGCGGCGGCCCGTCCGGTGCCTGGTCGCGGCGCGGGCGGCGGTCGATCGGCCGCGCATCGATCGGTGCTTCGCCTTGCTCGTCGGGATCGACGCCCTGCGGCACCACCTGGGTCTGGATGCCGGTACCCTCGATGAAGTCGCCCACGCCGTTCAGCACGTCGTCCAGCGTCACGTCATTGCCGTCGGGCTCCACCGTCGGCTCGGGCGGCGGGATGCGCAGGTCGAGCGCGCGGGTCATGAAGTCGCGCCACACCCGTGCCGGCAGGCCGCTGCCCGACAGGCCGGGGTTCGGCGAATTGTCGTCATTGCCCAGCCAGACGCCGCAGACGATCCCGCCCGCATAGCCGATGAACAGCGCGTCGCGATTGTCCTGGGTGGTACCGGTCTTGCCATAGGTCGGGATCGGCAGGTTCGCGCCGCGGCCCGTGCCTTCTTCCACCACCGTGCCGAGCAGGCTGCGCAGATCGTCGAGCTGGCGCCCGTTGAACCGGGTCGGCCCGCCCAGCCGCTTGGCCAGCCAGTCGCTGTCCGCCTCGTCCTCGCTCAGCCCCTGTGGCCGCACCGGATAGGTGCCGTTGGCGACCGAGGCATAGGCGGCGGTCAGCTCGAGCAGCGAGACGGTCGAGGTGCCGAGCGCGATCGAGGCATCGTTGCCGATCGGGGTGGAGATGCCCAGGTCGCGCGCAGCCTGGGTCACCGCGCGCACGCCGAACTTCTGGGTCAGCCGCGCCGCGACCACGTTGGACGAGCGGGCGAAGGCACGGCGCAGCGTGATCTGCCCGGCATAGTCGCCATGCGAATTCTCGGGCTTCCAGTCGCCGATCTGGACGGGGGAGTCGTCGACGATGCTGTCCGGCTCCATCCCGCCGCGCAGCGCCGCCAGATAGACGAACAGCTTGAAGGTCGATCCCGGCTGGCGTCGCGCCTGGGTGGCGCGGTTGAACGGGCTCTCGCCGTAATTCCTGCCGCCGACCATCGCGATCACCCGGCCGTCGGGCCGCATCGCCACGATCGCGATCTGCGACTTCTTCAGCCCCGCACCGCGCACCGCACGCTCGGCCGCCTGCTGCGCGCTGAGCTCGAGCGTCGTCTGCACCGTCTGCTCGGTGCCGACCCCGCCCGCCCGGTCGCGCGCCTGGGGCAGCACCCAGTCGGCGAAATAGGTGCCGTTGGGCAGGTCGTCCTCGGACTTGGTGACGTTGAGCACCGCCGGGCGCACGCTCTGTCCGCGCGCCTTGGTGATCAGCCCCGCATCGACCATCGACGCGATCACCAGCTTCTGCCGCTCGCGTGCCCCCTTCAGGTTTCCGGTCGGCGCCAGCCGCGATGGCGCCTGCACCAGCCCCGCCAACAGCGTCGCCTGGCTCAGCGTCAGCGCCTCGGGTTCGACGCTGAAATAGTGCCGCGCGGCGGCGCGCAGGCCGTACACATTGTCGCCGAAATAGACGTTGGAGAGGTAGCGCGAGAGGATCTCGTCCTTGCTCAGCCAGGCCTCCAGCCAGAAGGCGATCAGCACTTCCTGTGCCTTGCGCCCGAAGGTGCGCTGCGAGTTGAGGAAGGCGTTCTTGGCGAGCTGCTGGGTGATCGTGCTGCCGCCCTGCGATCCGCCCTCGCTCGTCACATTATGGACGAAGGCGCGCAGGATGCCGCGCGGATCGACGCCCCAATGGCTGTAGAAGCGCCGGTCCTCGATGCCGACGAACGCGTTACGGACATGCTCGGGCAGCTTGCTCGCATCGACGGGGCCGGCGATCACCGCGCCGCGCCGCGCGATCGGTTTGCCCTCGGCGGAGAGGAGCGTGATCGAGGGTGGCGCCGGCGGCTGGAGCGACTTGGACAGCGGCGCGGTCAGCGCGAGCCAGGCGACCGCGACGAAGAACAGGATCAGGAAGCCCGCGACGATCCAGCTCGCCCAGCGCAGCCAGTTCCGTTTCTTGACCACCACCGGCAGATTGGTGGTGTAGCCGCCCGCCGGCAGCGGCTCGGCATGGCCGGGCTGGATCGGTGGCGGGGGAGGCGGGGGCGCGGCACGGCGCCAGCGTGTGCCCTGGTCCTCGGGCGCGGGCATGCCGCCCGAAAGCTCCAGCGGCGGCTCGGGCTTTTGCGGCGTCACGCGTTTGATCGCCTCGCCCAGCCCCGCGCCGAGCTTCTCGATCGAAGGCGGACGCCAGTTGCGCGGCTCGGGCTTCGGCGCGGGCGCCGGGTCCGGCGATGGCTCGAACCCGTCGTCCGACCGGCGCAGCGGAAAGCGGACGTTCCTCGGATCGCTGCCGTCAGCCATCAATCTTCGATTCTGCCGCTCGCATGGCGCCCTTTTAACGCAGCATCTGTATTACTACAATAACACAGTTGATTACGGCACCGGCACGAAGGCAAGATGCTGATAATCATAGCTGAAGTCGGCCAGCGGCGAGAGCGCCTCCATGGTCACGCCGGTCACCTTGCCGTCCTTGACCTGGAAGCGGACGATGGCGTCCTCGCCGGCATCCTTGGCGAAGCGGGTGCGGAAGGTGTCGGGTCCCCAGGGTTCGAGCACGCTCTTGAACACCGGGGTCGGGGTGAAGTCGATCCACAGCTTGCCGCTTTTGGTCGTCACCACGACATCGCCGTACCAGGGATCGCGGTAGCGCCCGGCATAGCCCGCCAGCGGCAGCGAGGGGTCGCCGGCCGGCGCCTTGTCGACGCCGCCCTCGACGCTCGCCAGCGCCTCGTCCTGTGCCGCCTTCTGCCGGGTGCGGTAGCTCGCCACCCAGTCGAACGCCGGCGCGTCGATCAGCCGGTCGAGGATCGCGTTGCGGATCGCGGCGGAGACGCCTTCCTCGACATTGCTCAGCACCGACACGCCGATCCCGCGCGACGGCAGCAGCCCGGTATAGGTCACCTGGCCGGAGAGCCCGCCGCTGTGCTGGATCATCCGCATGCCGCGGTAATCCTGGACGAACCAGCCCAGCGCATAGGCGGCGAGCACCGGCCGCGCCGGGTTTTCCGCAGTCGGGCCGTCGCTCGACGCGGTGATCGTCTGCGGTTTCCACATCTCCTTGGCCTGGGCGGTCGACCAGAGCTGCTTGCCGTCGGGCAGCTTGCCCTGCGCCAGCTGCACCTGGATCCACTTGGCCATGTCGCTGATGCTGGCGTTGATCCCGCCGGCGGCGTCGACCATCTTGCCTTCGTCGGGCTGGATCACTTCCTGCTTGCCGATGCCGCGCACCGGCGGCCCGAGGCGGGCATGGCGCCCGGCGACATTGTCGGTCTTCAGCGACATCCGCGATCCGACTGCGTCCGCCATGCCCAGTGGCGCGAAGATCCGCGTCTCGACGAACCTGTCCCAGGGCGTGCCGCTGACGCGCTCGATCAGCAGCCCGGCGACGATGTAGAGGATGTTGTCGTAGTCATAGCCCGCCCGGAAACCGCGCGCCGGCTTCAGGTGCGGCAGCGCCTTGAGCGCATCGGCGGCGACGTGCAGGCCCGCGGGGAAGAACATCAGGTCGCCGGCGCCCAGAGGAAGTCCGGAACGATGCACCAGAAGGTCGCGCACCGTCATCATCTGGGTGACCGCGGGATCGGACATGCGGAACTCGGGCAGGTGCTTCACCACCGGGTCTTCCCAGCCGAGCTTGCCTTCGTCGACGAGCAGCGCCAGCGCGGCGGCGGTGAACGCCTTGGAGTGCGAGGCGATGCCGAAGCGGGTATGGGCGTCCACCGGTGCGGGCTTGCCGAGCGTGCGCACGCCATATCCCTTGGTGAAGGCGGGCAGGCCCGGCCGCACCACGGCGACCGCGATGCCCGGAGTCTCGAACGCGCTCAGGAAAGGCTGGACGATCGCATCGATCGCCGCTTCGTCCAGCGCCGCCGCCAGGGCGAGCCGAGGAAACGCCAGCGCGCTAGCGCCGCCCAGCGACAGGGCCAGCGCCGTGCGCCGGTCGATGGTGAAACCGCTCATGCCTATATCCCCCGGAACAGGTCGTTACCGGACAATGCTAGCAGATCAGGCCAGCAGCTCCACATCCCAGTAGAGCCAGTCGCGCCAGGTATCGTGGAGATAATTGGGAGGGTAGCGCCGGCCATGCTCCTGGAGCTGCCAGCTGGTCGGCCGTATCGGCTGGAGATAGAGGGGCATGGCGGCCTGCTGAGGCGTGCGCCCGCCCTTCTTCAGGTTGCAGGGCGCGCAGGCAGTGGCGACATTTTCCCAGGTGGTGCGCCCGCCCTGGGCGCGGGGAATGACATGGTCGAAGGTGAGGTCGCGGTGGCTGCCGCAATATTGGCAGACGAACTTGTCGCGAAGGAAGAGATTGAACCGGGTGAAGGCGGGGAATTGCGAAGGTCTGACATATTGTTTGAGCGCGATGACCGAAGGAAGCTTCAGCCTCGCGCTGGGACTTCGCACCTCGCGTTCGTAATAGGAGACGACGTCCACCCTATCGAGGAACAGCGCCTTGACCGCCGTCTGCCAGGGCCAGATGCTCAGCGGATAATAGCTCAGGGGCGTATAATCGGCATTGAGCACAAGGGCAGGGCAGCTGTCCGGATGGCGGATCAGATCGGGATGATACATGCGCTCCCTCGCCCAGTTCGTGGTGGCACGCATCTCGCCGAGAAGCGTGACGCAGTGATGACAGCATATGCCGCGACTCGTGGTCAAGGGCCGGTTTGATGGTTATCCACACCCGATTCGCGCCGAGCCCGACGGGGCGCCTGCACCTCGGGCACGCCTGGTCGGCGATCCAGGCGCACGACTATGCCCGGGCGCATGGCGGCACCTTCACGCTGCGCATCGAGGACATCGACGGCACCCGCTCGCGCCCCGAGCATGTCGAGGCGACCCTGCGCGATCTCGAATGGCTGGGCTTGGCCTGGGATGGGGAGGTGACCTTCCAGTCCCGACGCCTGCACCTGTACGAAGCGGCTCTGGATCACCTGCGGGCGATGGGCCTGCTCTACCCCTGTTTCTGCACCCGGGCCGACATCGCCGCGAGCCTCACCGCCCCGCATGGCCCGGAGGGTGCGCTCTATCCGGGCACCTGCCGGGGGCTGGTGGCGCCTGACCTGAGCAAGCCGCATTGCTGGCGGCTGGATGTGACGGGCGCCCTCAAAATCCTCCCCGAGCTTGTCTCGGGGAGGGGGGCCATTCGCGCAGCGAATGGTGGAGGGGCCGCCGGCGAAGACGGCGGTGTCCCGCCGCCGCCCCTCCACCACCGGCCTGCGGCTGGCGGTCCCCCTCCCCGAGACAAGCTCGGGGAGGATTTGCTGTTCTGGAACGACGTCTTTGCCGGCCGCATCCTCGCCGACCCAGCCTCCGCCGGCGACGTCGTCCTCGCCCGCAAGGACGCGCCGGCCAGCTACCACCTCGCCGTCACTATGGACGACGCGGCCCAGGGCATCACCCATGTCGTGCGCGGGGTGGACCTGTTCGCAGCCACTCATGTCCACCGCCTGCTCCAGGCGCTGCTCGGCCTGCCGACCCCGGAATACCGCCACCACCCGCTTCTTCTCGGCCCCGACGGCACCCGCCTCGCCAAGCGCCACGGCGCGCCTGGCCTCGAGGCGATGCGGCTGGCGGGAGAGGACGGCCGCGCGCTCGCCGACCGGTTGCGCGAAGGACAACTGCCGGTTGGCATCGCCGCGGCACAGGCGTAAGCTCCGCCCATGATCTTCCTGGCCTTCCTCCTGCTCGCGGCGATGTTCGCCACCCTGTTCATCCTCATCAAGGGGCTGGTGAACATGGCGCAGACGACCAGCCAGGACCTGGAAGGCACCGGCGACGGCCCGAGTCCGCGCGCGCTCAAGTCGCAGAAGCTGATGCAGCAGCGCATCCTGTTCCAGGCGATTGCGATTGCGGTGATCGCGCTGATCCTGATCATGATGTCGGCCAAGGGCTGACGCGCCGGGCCGCACGGCCCTTTTCCCACGTTCCAAGGTTGCCGCGATGACTCTCCAGACCTGGTGGCTGTTCGTCATGGCCGTGTTCCTGCTTTCGGGAACCCCCGGCCCCAACATGCTCCACATCCTCCAGCGCAGCGTCGATTTCGGCGTGCGGCGCACGGTGGTGGCGATGGCCGGCTGCCTGGCCGGGCTGGTGACGATCCTCGCCGCCTCCGCCGCCGGGCTCACCGCGCTGCTGCTCGCCATCCCGGGCGCGTTCGAAGTGCTGCGCTGGCTCGGCACCGGCTATCTGGTCTGGCTCGGCATCAAGGCCTGGCGCGCCGATCCGACCCCGCTCGACGTGACCGACGACGCCGCGCTCGCCGACCGCCGGCTGAGCCCCGCCCAGCTCTTCCGCGGCGGCTTCGCGATCAGCATCTCCAATCCCAAGGCTTTGCTCTTCGCCGCCGCCTTCTTCCCCCAGTTCGTCAGCGCCGCCGCGCCCAAGCCGCCGCAGTTCGCGATCCTGGTGCTGACCTTCGCGGTGGTCGAGTGCTTCTGGTACGGCGTCTATGCGCTGGGCGGTCGCGGCCTCGCCCGCCATCTCGCGCGCCCGTCGCTCAAGAAATGGTTCAACCGGATGACGGGAACGATCTTCATCGGTTTCGGCCTGCTGTTGCTCCGCTCGAAGCACGCCTGAGCGCCGCGCGCTCTATAATTCAGGGGTAACCACCAGGATGCCCCATGACCTTCGGAACCTTCATCGCGCCCGACGAGACGCTCCACGACGTGGCGGATCCCGCCGCGGCGCTCGGCATCCCGATGTATTCGGGCTACCAGACCAAGCGCCTGATGGACGAGTTCCAGGGTCAGAACCGCATCTTCGATCGCATCGCCGAACGGGTCTGCGCGCTCAGCCTTCCCTATGAGGACCAGTGCTCGCCGCAATATTATCACGACATCGTCCGCACCCTGCGCGACTATAACGGCCAGTTCGACCGCGTCGTCGAAGTCGGCGTCTTCATGGGCGGCGCCACCGCCTATCTCGGCGGCTGCGTCGAGCCGTTCGACTTCGATCTCGACCTGGTCGACGTCTCCGCCGAATATCTGCGTTTCGCCTATGAGCGCACCCGCCGCACCTTCCCCGAGGCGGCCCGGCGCATGCGCATCTTCCATGGCGACGTGCCCAGCTATGTCCGCCACGTGATGCTCGAGGAGCGCGGCCGCCGCACGATCGTCCATCACGACGGCGACCATAATTTCACCCAGGTGGTGAAGGACCTCGCGGCGCTGTCCTTCGTGCGCGACGACCTGGTCGCGCTGATCGCGCAGGACACGCATCTGCGCGGCACGCCCGAGTTCATGAACTTCGTGGACATGGCGCTCTACGCGGTGTTCGGCACCGACCTGAACTATAGCGGGATCGGCAGCGCCTATCACGGCGATACCCAGATGACCCAGCCCAACTGCTATCAGGGCAACTATTTCATGCCCGGCGTGGTCGAGGGCGTGGTGGTGCCGATGGCGACCAACCAGTTCCTCTATCCGCACCGGCTGTTCGGCCCCGAGCATTTCCTGCCCCCGGCCCGCGGCGACATCGCCGAAGCGGCGTGACCTTCTAAATTCCTCCCCCAGCTTGCTGGGGGAAGGGGACCGCCGCCGAAGGCGGTGGTGGAGGGGCCGGTGCAACGCGCCGGTGCCCGGCAGGCCCCACCACCATTCGCTTTGCGAATGGTCCCCCTCTCAGAGACAAGCTCGGGGAGGAATTGAGAAGCCGTCGCCTTCGGCGTAGACCCTCGCCCATGGTCAAGCTCAACAAGATCTACACCCGCACCGGCGACGACGGCACCACCGGTCTGGTAGACGGCTCGCGCGTCTCCAAGGCGGATGCGCGGATGGCGGCGATCGGCGATGTCGACGAGGCGAATTGCGCGCTCGGCGTCGCCCGCGCCACGCTCGGCCATCACGCATTCGGCGGCATGCTCGCGCACATCCAGAACGACCTGTTCGATCTCGGCGCCGATCTCGCCACGCCGGCGGGGATCGAGGGCGCGCTGCGCATCACCCCCGGCCAGGTCGCATGGCTCGAGGAGCGGATCGACCATATCAACTCGGCCCTCGCGCCGCTGACCAGCTTCGTGCTGCCCGCCGGCGCCCCCGGTGCGCCCGAGCTCCACCTCGCCCGCGCCGTTACCCGCCGGGCCGAGCGCGCCGCGGTGGCCGCGCGCGCCGGCGCCCAGCCGCTCGCCTATCTCAACCGCCTGTCCGATCTGCTGTTCGTCGCTGCCCGGGCGGTGAACCAGAGCGAGGCCGGGGACGTGCTCTGGATACCCGGCGCGTCGCGCTGACCGATACCTTGGCATAGCTTCCCGGCCCGGCGCCGCCGGCTATCGGCCAGGCGTGAACAAAAGCCGGCGACGTAACGTTCTGATGGGGTACCAGGGGCTTTCCGCGACCCTATATCTCCCCCGGTTGACCGGCGCCGCCGGCCGCGCTAGGAGAACATAATGCGAACGGAAACGGGATCCGCTCCGGCCTCCGGCGCCCTTGGCGCGAAGTTCCGCCGCACCCGCGCACTGAGCGAGGCGCTGGTCCGCCCGCTCTCCGATGCCGATGCCACGATCCAGTCGATGGACGATGCCTCGCCGGCCAAATGGCACCTCGCCCACACCAACTGGTTCTTCGAGACCTTCGTGCTGCGCGACCACGTCCCCGGCTATGCGCTGCACGACGAACGCTGGCCCTTCCTGTTCAACAGCTATTACGAGGCGGAGGGCCAGCGCCACGCGCGTCCTCGCAGGGGCATGCTCTCGCGCCCGAGCCTCGCCGAAGTGCTGGCCTACCGCGCCCATGTCGATGCCGCGCTGATCGAGGCGCTGCCCGATCTGCCCGAGGCAGCCCGGGCCCTGGTCCTGCTCGGCTGCAATCATGAGGAGCAGCACCAGGAGCTGCTGCTCACCGACATCCTCCACCATTTCTCGGTCAACCCGCTCGAGCCCGCGGTCTGGCAGGGTGCACCCAAGGTCCCCGTGGCGATGCCCGGCCCGATCGGCTGGATCACCGGCGCCGAGGGGCTCGTGCAGGCGGGAATCGATTCAAGCGATTCAACATTTTCGTTCGACTGCGAGGGGCCGCGGCACCAGGCACTGCTCACTCCGCATGCCATCGCCGATCGCACCGTGACCAATGGCGAATGGGCCGCCTTCATCGCCGATGGCGGCTATAGCGACCCGCGCCACTGGCTGTCGGACGGCTGGGCCTGGGTGAAGGCCGAGGGGATCGAGGCGCCGCTCTACTGGCGCCGCGACGGGGATGTCTGGACCCGCTTCGGGTTCGACGGCCGCCGCCCGGTCGATCCCGCCGCGCCGGTTACCCATGTCAGCTTCTTCGAGGCCGATGCCTATGCCAGCTGGGCCGGCGCGCGGCTGCCCAGCGAGTTCGAATGGGAAGCCGCGGCTGCGGCGTTCGATCCGGAAAGCGGCAACCAGCTCGACGCCGCCGGCCCGGTCGAGCCGCGCCCGTCGGCGGGCGGCCCGGCCTTTTTCGGCGATGTCTGGGAATGGACCGGCAGCGCCTTCCGGCCCTATCCCGGCTTCCGGCCGGTCGAGGGCGCGGTCGGCGAATATAATGGCAAGTTCATGAGCGGGCAGTTCGTGCTGCGCGGATCGTCCTGCGCCACGCCCCGTGGCCATTCGCGGGCCAGCTGCCGCAACTTCTTCTACCCCCATCAGCGCTGGCAGTTCACCGGCGTCAGATTGGCGAAGGACCTGTGATTTCTCTTTACCGTCACCCCCGCGAAAGCGGGGGCCCATCTCCTGCCCGTGCAGCAGGCGGAACCCATCGGAGATGGGTTCCCGCTTTCGCGGGAATGACGAAAGCCACTGAATCATGCTGAAACAGGAACTCGAAGACGGCCAGGCCAGCCTCGCCGATCCGCATTTCCGTGCCGATGTGTTGAGCGGGCTCGAGGCACGGCCGCGCGCCATCCCGGCGCGCTGGTTCTACGATCGCCGCGGCTCGGAGCTGTTCGAGGAAATCACCCAGCTCCCCGAATATTACCCCACCCGCACCGAGACCGAGCTGCTCCGCAAGACCGGCCCCGAGCTCGGTGCGCTGGCGGCGCGCGGCGCGGCGGTGGTCGAGTTCGGCTCGGGTTCCTCGGTCAAGACTCCGCTGCTGCTGCGTGCCATCGATCCCGCCGCCTATGTGCCGATCGATATTTCGGGCGATTTCCTCCGCCAGTCCGCCGCGCAGCTCGGCCAGGCGTTCCCGGGCCTGCCGGTCTATCCGGTCGAGGCTAATTTCCTCCGCCCGGTGCCGCTGCCCGAGCAGGTGGGCGGCATGCCCAAGCTCGGTTTCTTCCCAGGCTCGACGATCGGCAACATGCAGGCCTTTCATGCGGTCAATCTGCTGCGCGCGATGCGCGACTGGCTGGGCGAGGGCGCGCGGCTGCTGATCGGCATGGACCGGATCAAGGCGCCGGAGGTGCTGGTGCCGGCCTATGACGATGCCCAGGGCGTCACCGCGGCGTTCAATCTCAACCTGCTCGAACGGATCAACCGCGAGCTGGGCGGCACGATTCCCGTGGAGGCCTTCCGCCACGTCGCCCTGTGGAATGACGATGCCGCGCGGATCGAGATGCATCTCGAGGCGGTGCGCGACATGGAGTTCGCGGTCGATGGCCGGCCGTTCCGGATGGCGGCGGGCGAGACGATCCACACCGAGAACAGCCACAAATATGGCCGCAACGGCGCCCGCCAGCTGCTGCGCGCCGGCGGCTGGACCCCGATCCGCGAATGGACCGACCCGAACGACTGGTTCGCCCTGATCCTTTGCGAAGCCCAGCCGATCCGGCTGGCGCCCTGATAAATTCCTCCCCGAGCTTGTCTCGGGGAGGGGGACCATTGCACAGCAATGGTGGAGGGGCCGACGACGAAGCCGGCGGTGTTCCACCGCCGCCCCTCCACCACTCGCTTCGCGAGCGGTCCCCCTCCCCCAGCAAGCTGGGGGAGGAATTGTCAGAAACTCAATTCAGCCCGCGCCGTCCATCCAGGCTGCGCCCGAACGCGACGAACAGGTAGATCAGCGCCGGCACCAGCACGATGCTCAGCACCACCTTGCTCAGCATCTGGCCGACGAGCAGTTCGCCGATCGGGAACACGCCATAGAATGCGACGGTGACGAAGATCAGCGTGTCGGCGATCTGGCTCAGCACCGAAGCGATCGCGGCACGCAGCCAGAGCAGCTTGCCCCCGCCGCTCTTCAGCGCCGAGAAGATGGTGACGTTGAGGATCTGCGAGATGCCATAGGCGATGATTCCGCCCAGCCAGATGCGCGGCGTGCCGCTCATCATCAGCTCGAAGGCGTGCAGCCGGTCGGGTGCCATGCTCGGGGAGGGCGGCAAGCCGAGGACGAGCATCGAGAGCAGGACGGAGGTGACCAGCGGCACGAAACCGATCAGCACCAGCCGCCGCGCCGTGTCCGGCCCGTGCAGCTCGGCGACCGCGCTCGAGACCGCGACGAGCAACAGGAAGGCGAAGATCCCGGCTTCCACCGCGAGCGGGCCGACGCCCACCCAGTTGCCGATCTGCGAGATCGGGCCGAGCGCAACCTGCTTGTTGCCCAGCACGCCGGCGATGCAGACCATGCCGCCATAGAAGATCGAGAGGAAGAAGAGCGAACGCGGGATGCGAATGGTGTCCATGGGCGGACGCTAGCGGGAAATGTTCGTACCGCAAGTCCCGGGGGCTTTTGGGCTTGACATCGTTCCTGGTTTGTTCTATGTAGGGTCCGAGATCTCGAAAATCCCGTTCCTTCCATCACTCGCCGGGCTGTCTTCGCCGGGCGGGGCCGCGGAGCGTTTGCCCACGCGTGCGGGTGCCTGCGATCGCGCGCGGCGATGTCGGGAACTTTGTGAACTTCCGTCACGCGGCTTCTGCGGGGAACGGAGTCGGCTGCCTCTGGCCATGCGGGTGCGAGCGTGTATGCTCACAGGCTTGGGCGTTTGCCTTGGGGGTAGAAGTTGAATCAGTTTCCGATCGGCATCTTCGGCGTGCTCGCGATCCTTGGCATCGCGTTCCTGCTGTCGTCGAACAAGCGCGCGATCAATCTGCGCGTGGTGGGCGCTGCCTTCCTCCTCCAGGCGGGCATCGCCGCGCTGGTGCTGCGGACCAGCTGGGGCCAGGCGGCGCTGCACGGCATGTCGAACGGAGTCTCGGCGCTGCTCGGCTATGCCGGCGCCGGTACCAGCTTCCTGTTCGGCCCGCTCGCCAAGCCCGAACTGGGCGGCCAGAGCTTCGCCATCGCGGCGCTGCCGGTGATCATCTTCTTCGCGGCCCTGGTCTCGATCCTCTACCATCTCGGCGTGATGCAGTTCGTGGTCCGCTGGATCGGCGGCGCGATCGAGAAGGTGGTGGGCACCACCAAGGTCGAGTCCCTCTGTGCCGCCGCGAACATCTTCGTCGGCCAGAGTGAATCGCCGCTGGTGATCCGCCCCTATCTGGCGCGGCTCACCCCGTCGCAGCTCTTCGCGGTGATGACCGTCGGCATGGCCGGCGTCGCCGGCACCATCCTCGCCGCCTATGCCAGCCTGCTCGGCCCGGCTTCGCTGCCCTATCTCCTCGCCGCCTCGTTCATGGCGGCGCCGGGCGGGCTGTTGATGGCCAAGATCATGATGCCCGACACGCCCGTGCAGGCGGGTGAGCTGCCGCTCGGCGACGATGCTGAGGACGCGGCGATCAAGGTCGCCGAGCACGATATCGAGGAAGAGCGCGCCGCCAACATCATCATGGCCGCGGCCTCGGGCGCGTCGACCGGTGTGAAGATCGCGGTGGCGGTCGGCGCGATGGTGCTGGCCTTTGTCGCGCTGGTCGCGCTTGCCAACGGCCTGCTCGCCGGCGCGGGCAACTGGGTCTACGAGCTGAGCGGCCATGCCGCCTGGGCGCAGGTCTTCCAGAATCTCAGCTTCCAGAAGATCATCGGCACGGTCTTCGCGCCGGTCATGTACCTGCTCGGCATCTCCTGGCACGAGGCGACCGCGGCGGGCGGGCTGTTCGGCACCAAGGTTGTGCTCAACGAGTTCGTCGCCTTCATCGATCTCGGCGCGATGACCGATATCGCGCCGCGTACCCGTGCGATCATCACTTTTGCGCTATGTGGCTTCGCCAATTTCAGCTCGATCGCGATCCAGATGGCGGCGACCGGCAGCCTGGCGCCCAACCAGCGGCCGATGATCGCCAAGCTCGGCGTCCGCGCGCTGATCGCCGGCAGCCTCGCCAACCTGATGAGCGCGGCACTGGCGGGACTGCTACTCCCCTGAGGCGTTAACCTTTTGGATACCGCCGTTTCGGTAGAATTACGTATATACGCAGGCACAACGCTGCGCCGGGGGCGCGCTGTACCTGCCAAGAACAACCGACATCGGATGGAGAGCGGGTCGCGCGCCATCATGTGCCGTGCCACGGGCCGGCCTTGTGATGTGCGCTCTCCAGAACAGTAGCTGGAGTAATGCGTGACCAATTTCATCGCCACCGGTCCGGACGCGCGTCCGCTCCGCATCCTGCGCCGGCCGCCGCCGACACCCGGCGAGGAAGCGCTTGGCCGGGTGCGGGACTGCCTGCAGCTCGCCTTTCATCCGCCCGGTATCGGCGGAGTGGCGCCTAGCCAATCCCTGCCGAGGATCGTTTCCGCATCGAAACGTTCCAGACATCAGGTGGACGCATATTCGCCGCGGGTCACAACAGACAAGCCGTTGGAGGCGAACATCTCCCGCACCGAAATCTCCTTCCAGCCCGAAGTGCCGACCATGGACCGTAGAAGCGACGATCGTTCGAAGATCTCGGTCTATCGGTCCGCGATGCTGCGATGGGACGGTTATGAGGCGCTCTGCCTGATCCGCAATATCTCGCCCGGCGGGCTGATGGGGAAGCTCCATACGAGCCTCTCCCCCGGCGAGCCGGTGACGGTCGAGATCCGCTCGGGCAACGAGATCGCCGGGCATGTCGCCTGGTCGGATGACGGCATGGTCGGCGTGCAGTTCGACGAGAAGATCGACGTGCTCGAGGTGCTGCATGCGCCGGTGCACGGCGATCCCGGGCTGACCCAGCGCATGCCGCGGCTGCGCATCGCCTGCCCGGTGAGCCTGGTCGCCGAGGGACTGCGGGTGAGCGTCACCCTGGTCGACGTGTCCCAGGGCGGGGTGAAGGTCGAGGCTGATTTCCTGCGGGAAGGCGATGAGGTGACGGTGAGCGTGCACGGGCTGGAAGCCCGCCGCGGCGTGGTGCGCTGGGCGCATGACGGCCGTGCCGGGATCGCCTTTCTCGCGGCGATCCCGTTCGACACGCTGGCCAGATGGGCGCTCGACCGCCAGGCCGAGCTGACCCAGGCGGAGGCGGAGGCCGGCGCCTAGCGCGTCGGCACCGGCTCCGCGCCCGAATAGTCGTAGAAGCCGCGCTTGGTCTTGCGGCCGTACCAGCCGGCCTCGACATATTTCACCAGCAGCGGCGCCGGGCGGAACTTGGGATCGCCGGTGCCCTCGAACAGCACGCGGGTGATCTCGAGACAGGTGTCGAGCCCGATGAAGTCGGCCAGGGTGAACGGCCCCATCGGATGGTTGAGGCCCAGCTGGCATGCGGCGTCGATGTCCGGGATCGTCGCCACGCCTTCGCCCAGCGCGAAGCAGGCCTCGTTGAGCATCGGCATCAGCACGCGGTTGACGATGAAGCCCGGCGCGTCATTGGCATGGACGATGCGCTTGCCCAGCGACTGGCCGAACTTCTCGACCGCGGCGACGGTGGCGTCGGAAGTGGCAAGGCCGCGGATCAGCTCGATCAGGCCCATCACCGGCACCGGATTGAAGAAGTGCACGCCCATGAAGCGCGCCGGATCGGGCGAGGCCTGGGCGAGGCGGGTGATCGGGATCGACGAGGTGTTGCTCGCCAGGATCGCCTCGGCGCCCAGCACCTTGCCGACGCTCTCGAAGATCTGGCGCTTGATCGCCTCCCGCTCGGTCGCCGCCTCGATCACCAGGTCGCAGGGCGCGAAACTGTCGGTACCGCCGACACAAGTGATGCGGCCCAGCGCCGCCTCGGCATCGGCCGCACTGATCTTCTCCTTCTCGACCGCGCGGGCGAGCTGCTTCGCGATCCCCGCCTTGCCGGCCTCGGCGCGCGCCTGATCGACGTCGGAGAGCAACACCGCATAGCCCGCCTGGGCCGAGACCTGCGCAATGCCCGCGCCCATCTGCCCCGCACCGATCACGCCAACCGTCTTCATCATCATCTCTCCTTTGGCGCCGCTCCTATCGATTCGAAGGCGGATCGGCTAGGCTCGGCGCCATGCTGCTCCTCGCCTTCCTCCTCGCCGCGCCGGTCCCGCAAGACGATCCCGAGAAACTCTACGGCGACTGGGTGGTAGCCTGCGACAATCTGCACCGCTGCGAGATGACCTCGCTCTTCCCCAATGATGACACGGCGCCGGCGGACGATTCCGCCTATGAAGCCACCATGTCGCTGTCGCGCGAGGCCGGACCGGCGGGCGCGCTCACCGTCGAGGTCTGGCCGTCCGGCGCCCTGAAGGGCAAGGCCTCGATCAGGATCGACGATGCGGTGGTCGCGACCGGCACCATCAGCGACGAAAGCCTGACCTTCCGCGGCGCCGACGCTTCCCGGATCGCCGCGGCCATGCCCAATGGCAAGGTGCTGGCGCTGGTCGACGGTACCGGCAAGCCGGTGGCGCGCATCTCGCTGGCCGGATCCTCGGCCTCGCTGCGCCATATCGATGCGAACCAGGGCCGCGCCGGGACGGTGACGGCGCTGGTCGCCAGGGGCGCCAGGTCCGCCAGCGCCGTGCCCGCCGCCAGGCCGCCCGAGCAGATCGTCGGGCTCCGGCCCTCGGGCAAGGCTGCCACCGTCTCCAGGGCGATGCGCGCGGGCATGGAGAAGCAGAGCGAGTGCGACGGGCTCGATGGCGGCGTCGGCAGCGTGCCCGAAGTCGACACCTATGCGCTCGGCGGCGGCAAGACGCTGGCGCTGCTGCCCTGTGGTTCGGGCGCCTACAACTTCAGCAGCGTCGCCTTCATCGTCGCCGGCGGCAAGGCGGTGCGCGCCGATCTCGACGGCAGCGACGGCGTGCTGGTCAACGCCAGCTTCGACAACGGCATGCTCTCGACCCACAACAAGGGGCGGGGCGTCGGCGATTGCGGCAGCAGCGAAACCTATGTGTGGGACGGCAGGCGCTTCCGGCTGACCGAGGCGCGCGTGATGAGCGAGTGCCGCGGCTCGACCAACTGGCTCGCCACCTACCGCGCCAGGGCCGTCTTCCGCTGAAAGTTGCGGGGGCGCCCCTCTGGCCCTATGGGGCCGCCATGACCAATGCCCCCGATCCCGCGCTGCTCGCCAAGGCCGAAACGCTCGTCGAGGCGCTGCCCTATCTGCAGCGCTATGCCGGCGCGACCTTCGTCGTCAAATATGGCGGCCACGCGATGGGCGATCCCGAGCTGCAGCGCGACTTCGCCGAGGACGTGGTGCTGCTCAAGGCAGTGGGCATCAACCCGATCGTCGTCCATGGCGGCGGCCCGCAGATCGGCGCGATGCTGAAGCGCCTGGGCGTCGAATCGAACTTCGTCGGCGGCCTGCGCGTCACCGATGCCGAGACCGCGCGCATCGCCGAGATGGTCCTGGCCGGATCGATCAACAAGGAGATCGTCAGCTGGATCGGCGCCGCAGGCGGCCGCGCCGTCGGCATCTCGGGCAAGGACGCGGGCCTGGTCACCGCCGAGAAGGTGACCGGCCGCGAGGCCGATCCGCTCCAGGGCATCGAGCGCCATGTCGACCTGGGCTTCGTCGGCGAACCGGTGGCGGTGAACCCGGCGATCCTCCATTCGCTGGCCGAGAAGGACTTCATCCCGGTGGTCGCGCCGATCGCGCTGGGCGCGGACGGGCACACCTACAACATCAATGCCGACACCATGGCCGGCGCGATCGCCAGCGCAACCGGCGCCTCGCGCTTCTTCCTGCTGACCGATGTGGCCGGCGTGCTCGACAAGCAGGGCGAGCTGCTCACCGATCTGGACCGGGCCCGGATAGAAGCGCTCAAGGCCGACGGCACGATCAAGGGCGGCATGATCCCCAAGGTCGAGACCTGCGTCCACGCGGTGGAGCAGGGCGTCGATGCCGCGGTGATCCTCGACGGGCGCATCCCGCACGCGATGCTGCTCGAGATCTTCACCCGGCGCGGCGCGGGCACGCTGGTCCACGCCTGATCCGGCAAGCGACCGGCGATGCCGGGGTTGTTGACGGGCGCGGCCTTGCTTAAGTTCTCGCGCAACCTTTCTCGGAGATCGCCTTGTCCTTCCTCATCATGCTCCTGCAGGTCGCGCAGTATCTGCTGTGGGTGCTCAGCTGGATCATCATCATCCAGGCGATCCTGTCCTGGCTGATCGTGTTCAACGTGATCAACACCTACAACGACTTCGTCCGCTCGGTGTGGCAGACGCTGGAGGCGATCACCAAGCCGATCTACCGGCCGATCCGGCGGATCATGCCCGATTTCGGCGCGCTCGACCTGAGCCCGCTGGTCGCGCTGTTGCTGATCATCATCGTCAAGGACTTTGTCCTCAACTGGGCGATCGCGCAGCTCGCCGGCGCGGTATACTGACGCTGGCGTGCCCGCCTGGCGGCGTATCGCGGACGGGATAGAGATCGCTGTCCGCGTGACCCCGCGCGCGTCGCGGGATGCCTTCGCGGCGGGCACCGACGAGCATTTCGCCGCCCGGCTCGCCGCGCCGCCGGTGGAGGGCGCGGCCAATGCCGCGCTCGTCCCGCTGGTGGCGGGGGCCTTTGGCGTGCCGAAGCGTGCCGTCAGCCTGATCGCGGGCGATACCGCGCGGCTCAAGCGACTTCGTGTAACCGGCGACCCCACAGCGCTGGAAGAACGGGCCCAACGTCTCTATGGCGGGGCGCATGACGGCTGACATCATCGACGGCAAGGCGTTCGCCGCGGGCCTGCGCGCCCGCGTGGCGGAACTGGTTCCCGCTTTCCAGGCAAAGACGGGCCGCGCGCCCGGGCTGGCCGTGGTATTGGTCGGCGAGGATCCGGCCAGTGCGGTCTATGTCCGCTCCAAGGGCAAGCAGACCCGCGAGGCGGGGATGGAGAGCTTCGAGCACAAGCTCGGTGCGGACACTACTCAGGCGACGCTGATCGCGCTGGTCGACAAGCTCAATGCCGATCCCGAAGTCGACGGCATCCTGGTCCAGCTGCCGCTGCCGAAGCATATCGACGAGCGGGCGGTGCTGCTGCGGATCGATCCGGACAAGGACGTGGACGGCTTCCATCCGGTCAATGCCGGGCGCCTCGCCACCGGCATGGAGGGCTTCGTGCCCTGCACCCCGCTCGGTTGCCTGATGCTGCTCGAGGACCGGCTGGGCGATCTGACCGGGCTCGACGCGGTGGTGATCGGGCGCTCGAATATCGTCGGCAAGCCGATGGCCGCGCTGCTGACCAAGGCGAGCGCGACGGTGACCCTGGTCCATTCCCGGACACGCAACCTGCCGCATTATCTGAAGCATGCCGACATCGTCGTGGCGGCGGTTGGGATTCCCCATTTCGTCAAGGGCGAGTGGCTGAAGCCGGGCGCGACCGTGATCGACGTCGGCATCAACCGCACCGACGCTGGCCTTGTCGGCGATGTCGATTTCGAAAGTGCGGCGAGCGTGGCGGGCGCGATCACGCCGGTGCCGGGCGGCGTCGGGCCGATGACCATCGCCTGCCTGCTGCGCAACACGCTGGTGGCCGCGCACCGCGCTGCCGGGATTCCGCTGGAGAAGGGCACGATATGATCCTGGCCGCGCTGATCCTCCAGGCCGCCGCGCCGCAGACCGCGGTGGATGCCGAGCGCGCGTTCAATGCCGCTGCGCAGGCCAAGGGGCAGTGGACGGCGTTTCGCGAATTCGCCGCGAGCGATGCGACGATGTTCGTGCCGCAGCCGGTGAAGGCGCAGGATTGGCTCAAGGATCGCAAGGACCCGCCCAAGTCGGTCGAATGGTGGCCGACGGCGAGCTATGTCTCGTGCGACGGCAAGCTGGCGGTGAATACCGGTGGCTGGAAGCGGCCGGACGGGTCGGTGGGTTATTTCAGCACGGTGTGGCGCAAGGAAACGGACGGCAGCTGGAAGTGGATCGTCGATGGCGGGGACGCCCTGAAGGAGGCACGACCGCGACCGGCCGAGCCGATCGTCGTACGGGCGACCTGCGGACCCGACGGGGAGAGCATCGCATCGATTGCCGCACCCGCCGATGCGAAGGTCGGTTATGGCGAGTCTCCCGATGCAACGATCAGCTGGTACTGGCACGTTACGCCTGACGGCGCGCGGCACTTCAACGCCTCGATCTGGAACGGCGAGGCAGATACCTCCGTCCTGACCGACGACATCGCAGCGCCCGCCAAATGATCGAGCTCTTCATCTCCACCTTCATCACCTTCTTCGTGGTGATCGATCCGCCGGGCTGCGCGCCGATCTTCGCGGGGCTGACCGCGGGGACGAGCGTGGCGCATCGGCGCGCGATGGCGCTGCGGGCGGTGATCGTCGCCGCGATCATCCTGTTCGGCTTCGCGCTGTTCGGCGAGGCGCTGCTGCGCGCGCTGGGCATCAGCCTCAATGCCTTCAAGATCGCCGGCGGCATCATGCTGTTCCTGATCGCGCTCGAGATGGTGTTCGAGAAGCGCACCGAGCGGCGCGAGGACCGGGCCGAGAAGATCAAGGCCGAGGAGCCGACCGACATCTCGATCTTCCCGATGGCGATGCCGATGATCGCCGGGCCGGGCTCGATCGCCTCGACCATGCTGCTGATGTCGCAGAACAACGGCATCGAGCGCACCGCCGTGGTGCTCGCGGCGATGGCGGCGATCCTGGTGCTGACCTTGCTGGCGTTGCTCGCCGCGGGTCCGTTGATGCGGGTGGTCGGCGCCAAGATCGAGGCGGTGGTGTCGCGGCTGCTCGGCGTGCTGCTGGGCGCGCTGGCGGTGCAGTTCGTGATCGACGGGATCAGCGCCGCGCTCGTCGCCGGGCGTGCGGTGAGCGGGCACTGAGCTTCTCCCCCTCTCCGCTTGCGGGAGAGGGGGAAGAGGGATCAGCGCTTCGTCGGTGCCGGCGTCGGGGCATCCGGCAGGTCGTAGCGGATCTTCCACAGCTGGAATGGGAGCGGCGCCCCCGGGCGGACCTCGCGCAGCTTCACCGGCTCGAGCCAGTTCGGAACCTGGCCCTTGACCAGCTGCGCATAGAAGCCGTTCGGGCCGCGCGCGCGGTAGAGCGTCGTCTCCGACATGTTCGGGCAGATCAGCAGATATTGCGCGCCGTGCGCCTTGGCGATCGGGCGGAAGTTCGGGGTCGCCCAGGTGAAGGCGTGGTGGACGTCGAGGATCGCGCGGCCGTTGCGGTGATAGGGGCCGGCGATCGCGCTGTGATGCGTGGTGACGATCAGCCGCGGCCCGAGATCGACATGGGTGAAGATCGTCGCGGCCGGGATGTCGTTGAGCATCCGCAGGTTGCTCAGCCGCGCGCAGGCGGCATTGGCGGCGGCGACCCGGTCGGGCGGGGCGGGCTTGCCGGGCTTCGCGCCCTTGTCGGCCGAGAACCAGGGCACGACCAGCCCGGCCCACAGGCCCGAGAGCAGCAGGAAGGCGGCAACCGTGCCGAAGACGCGGAGGACGACGCCCAGGACCATCGCGGGGACCTCGCCGATCCAGCGGGCGAAGGGCGCGCGCAGGCCGAGGAACCAGGGCACGACGACGACCAGCAGCGCGGCCGAGCCCGGCACCGCGAGCAGCTGCGCGGCGGGCGCGGCGCGGACCTGCCAGAGCAGCATCGCGCTGGCGAACGCGGTGAACAGCGCCACCGCCGCCCAGCCGACCAGCGCCTCGCTGCGGCGCGCGCGCCAGGTGGCGAAGAGCGCGCCGAGCACGCCGATCACCGGCAGGACGGCCATCGGGAAGGCGGTCTTGAAGGCGTGCTTGTAGATCGGTCGCGCCTCGCGGACATTGTTGAGCCAGGTGTTGGCGAGCTCGTCCGAAACCTGTTCCGGGCGGCCCAGGCATTGCGGGAAGAGCAGGGCGAAGCCGACGACGATAACACCGCCCGCCAGCGCGGCGAGGGCGAGGCGGACCCAGCGATTGGCCGGGTTGAGCAGCGACAGGCCGAACAGCAATGCGCCGGCGGCGATCATCACGCTCAGCCAGACGGGGGTCAGCGCGTCGCAGCGCAGCACCTGGTTGGCGTCGGAGGCGAAGACCGCGAAGCCGAAGGCCGATCCGCCGCCGAGCGTCAGCGCATAGACCTGCATGCGGCGGACGTCGCCGCGGTCCCAGATCCAGCGCAGCGCGATGATCGCCCCGGCCATCGCGCAATAGGGGAGCATCTCCAGCCCGATGGTGAGCGAGGCGGCGCTGGCGAGGCCGACGGTGGCGCCGCCGCGCGCGCGCTTCGGGTCCGCCAGGCCGGCGACGGTGAGCGCGAGGAAGGCGAGCTGCCAGCCATGATGGTCGATCCGCATCGGCGCGTACATCGACATGGTCGAGGTGCAGCCGAGCAGCACGACCAGCGCCACGGGCCAGGCCCAGGGTGCGATCAGCCGGCGCACGGCGAGCGACAGCCCGGCCATCGCCACCGAAAGGGGCAAGAGCGGGGCGAGGCCGCACGCCCAGCGCTCGGCCGTGGCGATGCCGACGAACGGCTTGAAGGCGAGGATCAACCCGGCGAGCGGCAGGTCGACCAGGCGCGACCAGTGGATGTCGGCGCCGCCCAGCGCGGGATCGAGGCGATATTGCCTGAGATCGTACCAGCCCTGCCCCGCCAGCCAGGCGCGGACCTGCATAAGCCGCATATTGTCGTCGGTGTCGCCGAGGAGCAGCCAGTAGATGTTGCCCTGGCGATCATAGAGGAACCAGACCACCACGCAGAGCCAGAACAGCGCCATCCAGCGCAGCCAGTTGCGGTCCAGTTCCCTGTCGGGGCGGAACCCGCCCGGCACGTTCGGCTTCAAAATCGCTTCCCTCGCATTGATGCAGGCATTAGGGCCGCGTTCGGTTCCTGGGCAAGCGATAGTGACAGCGGTACTCAAGCGATTTGAAGAGATGTGGGCGAATGGCGTGCTGGGACAGCTCGTCCGCTTCGGCATTGTCGGACTGGCGTCGACCTTCGTCTATGCCGTGGTCTACTGGCCGCTCGCCACCTATGCGATCCCGCCGGTGCTCGCCTCGATCGCGGGATTCCTGGTCGCGGTCGTGTTCGGCTATGTCTTCCACAGCCGCTGGAGCTTCAAGGGGCACGAGGCCGAGGGCGGGGTGGGCACCCAGTCCAAGTTCGTCGCGGTCCAGTCGGTCGGCATGGCGATGAACGCCACCTTCACCTGGGTCTTCACCGGCCCGTTGCACCAGCCGACCTGGGTGCCGTTGCTCCCCGTCGTCTTCGTGACGCCCGTCATCACTTTCGCGCTCAACCGTTATCTGGTGTTCAAATAAGATGGACCGCATCGTCTACGAGCGCATGGCCGCGCATGACACCACCCATTGGTGGTATCGCGCCCGCCGCGAGATCCTTTCTGACTATCTGACGCGCTATGGCGCGATTCCCGCCGGCGCGCGCATCCTCGAGATTGGCTGCGGCACCGGCCACAACCTGCCGATGCTCGCCCAGTTCGGCGAGATCGACGCGATCGAGATCGACGAGACCGCCGCCGCCAAGGCGAGCGAACGGCTGGGCAAGAAGGTCGGCTCCTCGCCCTTGCCCGAGCTCTCGGGTGTCGAGGACGCCAGCTACGACATGGTCGCGGTGCTCGACGTGATCGAGCATGTCGAGGACGATGTCGCGGCGCTGAAGGCGATCGCGCGTGTGCTCAAGCCGGGCGGCAAGATCCTGATCACCGTACCGGCGCACCAGTGGATGTGGAGCGCGCACGACGTGGTGAACCACCACAAGCGCCGCTATTCCAAGGGCTCGCTGGTCGCCTCGCTGCAAGAGGCGGGGCTGGGCTGGCGCAAGCTGCGCTGGTTCAACTCGCTGCTGTTCCCGGTCGCCGTGGCGGCGCGCTTCGTCGGCAAGCTGACCGGCAAGGACGACAGCGACGATTCGCCGCCGCCCAAGCCGCTCAACGCGGCGTTCGAGGCGGTGTTCGGGATCGAGCGCCACCTGCTCGGCCGGCTGCCGATGCCGCCGGGCCTGTCGATCATCGTGCTGGCCGAGCCGAAATAGCCACTGAACGTCGCCCCGGCGAAAGCCGGGGTTTCAGGCGAAGGCGGGAATAGAGCCGCGCGAGATCCCGGCTTTCGCCGGGATGACGGTTGAGAAGGTCAGACTTCGCGCGGCGTGACCGGCGAGACGCTGACTTCGCCTGAATCGGCGTAGCGATAGCCGAGCGAGGCATGGCCCATCACCGGGCCCGCCACGTCCGCCACGATGTAGAGCGGGCGGCGCTTGGACTCGACATAGAGCCGGCCGAGATACTCGCCGATCATGCCGAGCACGAACATCTGCACCGCGCCCAGCACCACCACGACCAGCATCAGCGAGGTCCAGCCGGGGATCGCCGCGCCCATCAGCCAGCCGGCGACGATGTAGAGCACCAGCAGCGCCGACAGGCCGGTCAGCACCAGGCCGACATGGCTGGCGAAGCGCAGCGGTGCCGTCGAGAAGCCGGTGATCGCGTCGAGGGCGAAGCGGATCATCTTGCCGAGCGGGTACTTGGTCTCGCCGGCATGGCGCTCGTGCCGGTCATAGGGGAAGGGCACCTGCTTGAAGCCGACCCAGGCGACCATGCCCCGGATGAAGCGCGCCTGCTCGGGCAGCGACAGGAACGCATCGAGCGCCCGCCGCGTCATCAGGCGGAAGTCGCCGGTGTCGAGCGGGATCGGCGTGTCGGTGATCTTGTCGAGCATGCGGTAGAAGAAGGCGGCGGTGATCTTCTTGAAGATCGTCTCGCCGTCGCGCTTGCGGCGCACCGCATAGACCACATCGGCGCCCTGGCTGCGCATCGCGGCGCGCATGTCGGTCAGCAGTTCGGGCGGGTCCTGCAGATCGGCGTCGATGATCAGGATCTCGTCGCCCGAACACAGGTCGAGCCCGGCGGTGAGCGCGAGCTGGTGGCCATGGTTGCGCGACAGGTTGATCGCGACGAGGCGGGGATCGGCGGCCGACAGGCGCTGCATGACTTCCCAGCTCTTGTCGCGCGAGCCGTCGTTGATCAGCACGATCTCGTAATCGTCGCCCACCGCCGCGCGCGCAGCGCCGGAGACGCGGCTGTGCAGCATCTCGAGGCACTGCTCTTCATTGTAGCAGGGGATGACGACGGAAAGTTGCGGGCGCTTCTGCATGACCGGATGCCTTAACGCCGCGACGGGCCGCCGTCGAGCGGCTGGATGATTCCGCTCCCCACATCCGCGTCGCCCTCTTTTGCATCTCGTTACGGGGTTGACGCTGCGCGCCTTCGACGTCTAACGCCAAGAGCGATTGAGAATCACTTGCATTAGCAGAAAGGGTTTCAAGGCATGCGCGGGGTTTTGGGGGGTGGGATCAGTCTTTGGGCATTGGCCGTCGCATTGCCGGCGCAGGCCCAGGACAAGAAGGGCGCCGAGCAGCAGGACTCGACGATCACCGTCACCGCCACGCGCATCCCGGCCGACGTCAAGGAAGTGCCCGCCACCGTCACCGTGATCGACGAGCGGAAGATGGCGGATGAGCTGACCACCGACATCAAGGACCTGGTCCGTTACGAACCGGGCATCAGCGTGCCGCGCGGGCCGACCCGCTTCGGTGCGGCGCTGGGCACCACCGGCCGCGCCGGCAATGAAGGCTTCGTGATCCGCGGCATCGGCGGCAACCGCGTGCTGATCCAGGTGGACGGCGTGCGCGTGCCCGACGGCTTCAGCTTCGGCGCCCAGTCGACCGGGCGCGGCGACTATGTCGACCTGGGCCTGGTCAAGTCGGTCGAGATCCTGCGCGGCCCGGCCTCCGCGCTGTACGGCAGCGACGGCCTGGCCGGCGCGGTGAGCTTCACCACCAGTGATCCGTCCGATTTCCTGCGCGACGGCAAGAAGGTCGGCGGGCTGGCCCGCGCCGCCTACAGCTCGGCGGACAATGAATTCTCCGAGACCGGCATCCTTGCCGGCCGCTTCGGCGACCTCTCGGCAATGGTCGCCTATACCCGCCGCGACTATCACGAGCTCGACAATAAGGCGACGACCGGCGGCATCGGCACCGCCCGTACCGAGCCCAACCCGCAGGACGGTCATTCGAACGCCGCGCTCGGCCGGCTCGTCTGGGAGCCCGATGCGCACAACCGCTTCCGGATCACCGGAGAATATGTCGACAGCCGCCTCGACACCAATGTGCTGACCGGCCTGACCCCGCTTCCGGCCACCGGCACGACGATCGACCTGCTCCAGGCGCGCGACACCAGCAAGCGCGGTCGCATCGCCGGTGACTGGACTTGGAGCGGCGAAGGCACGCTCGAGTTCGCGCGGCTGAGCGGCTATTGGCAGAACAGCAAGGATCGCCAGTTCACCGACGAGGACCGCAGCCCCGTCGCCGATCGCGAACGGCTCAATACCTTCGAGAACCGCGTCTATGGCGCCTCGGGCGAAGTCCGCTTCAGTTTGGGCGACGAGACCGGGCTGCGTGCCAAGCTGACGCTGGCCGGCGACATCAGCTGGACCAACCAGAAGGGCCTGCGCGACGGCGTGACGCCGCCGGCCGGCGAGACCTTCCCGACCCGCGCCTTCCCCGAGACCGACTATATGCTGGCCGGCCTGGTCGCCGCCGGGGAGATCGCGTTCGGGCCGGTCACGCTCTATCCGGCGCTCCGCTTCGATGCGTACAAGCTGACGCCCGAAAAGGATCCGCTGCTGCCGACCTTCGTCGCCTCGGGCCAGGACGGCTCGCGCGTTTCGCCGAAGATCGGCGCGGTGATCAAGCTGTCCGAAGGCACGCGGCTGTTCGCCAATTACGCACAGGGCTTCAAGGCGCCCGAGCCGAGCCAGGTGAACAACTTCTTCGCCAACCCGCCGGTCGGCTATACCAGCATCGCCAATCCGAACCTGAAGCCGGAGAACAGCGAGAGCTTCGAAGGCGGCTTGCGCTATTTCAACGACCTGGTCTCGTTCGACCTGACCGGCTTCTATGCCCGATACCACGACTTCATCGACCAGGTGGAGACGACCGGGCTGCCCTTCCCGTCGCCGGCCAATCCCTGGATCTACCAGTGGCGCAACCTGGGCGGGGTGAAGATCCGTGGCTTCGAGGCACGGACCGAGGTGCGCCCGCTCAAGGGGCTGACCGGCACGCTGGCGCTGTCCTATTCGCATGGCGACACGGTCGGCACGAATGGCGCCAAGCTGCCGCTCCAGTCGATCGACCCGCTCAAGGTGGTGGGCGGCATCGGCTATGACGCGGTCGACCGGCGCTTCGGCGGCCGGCTGATGGCGACCTATGGCGGGCAGAAGGAGATCGCCCGGACGCGCGGATCGAGCTGCTACGCCGCGACCGCCACTGCCTTGCCGAACTGCTTCACCGGCGGCGACTTCGTCACCTTCGACATCACCGCCTATGTGCGCGTGACCGACGGCGTGACGGTGCGCGGCGGCGTGTTCAACCTGACCGACCGCAAATACTGGCTGTGGCAGGACATTCGCGGCCTGGCCGCCAACTCCGCCGTGCGGGACGCCTACACCCAGCCGGGCCGTAACGGCTCGGTCTCGATCAGCTATCGTTTCTAACCGCTTCTGAGGACCAAGATCATGAAGCTCCTTCTTCCGATTGCCCTGTCGCTGCTGGCCCCGATGCCGGCGCTTGCCCAGACTCCCGCCGCGGCGCCGGCGGCCAGGTCCGCCTTCGAGGCGGACCGTGCCGACATCCTCGCCATGGCCGGGACCTACAAGGTGAAGTTCGACATGCAGGAGAGCACCTCCTGGCGCGCGGACTATACCCCGATCCCGGTCAAGGTCTCGGGCGGCAACGAAGTCGTCCGGGTGATCGAGGACAGCGGCAGGACGATCCGGCTGCAGCATCTCCTGGTGGTCGACATGGGCGACGGGAAGAAGATGGTGATCAAGCACTGGCGCCAGGACTGGCAGTACGAGCCGGCCAAGGTGCTGGTCTATTCGGATCGCGACGCCTGGACCTGGGCCGATGTGCCCGCCGCCGAGCGCAAGGGCGCCTGGTCGCAGACAGTCTACCAGGTCGATGACAGTCCCCGCTATGGTGGCTGGGGCAAATGGGCCGATGTCGGTGGCATCCGGCGCTGGGAATCGAACCGGACCTGGCGGCCGCTCGCCCGGCGCGACGCGGTGCGCGGGCCGGTCTATGACCGTTACCTTGGCGTCAACCGCCACGCGATCGCGCCGGCCGGCTGGATCCACTGGCAGGATAATCTGAAGATGGACGGCAAGGACACGCCGGTCGTCCAGGAATATGTCCTCAACAGCTATACCAGGTTCGGCGACTTCGACGTGAAGGCGGCGGACGATTATTGGGCGGCGACCAAGGGCTATTGGGCGGCGATCCGCGCCGAATGGGACCGCATCGCGGCGGCCAAGGCCGGCATCCGCGTCACCGAGGAAGCCGATCACGGCACGGTGATCGCCGGCCGCGTCCTCGAGATCGCCGACGAGATCCAGCAGGGCAAGACCAGCGAGGCCGACGGGATCAAGACGGCCAGGGCGCTGATGGACCAGGCGACGCGCGCGGCGCGGTAGGTTTCCCCCTCGGGAAAAGGCCCTCTTTCCTTGGTCGGAGAGGGTCGGGGCGAGTCAGGCGGATCCCAAGCCCGTCGGACTCGCCCCATTTTTTTGGAGGCGCCAGGAGCTGGGGCTCGATCCCTTCGCCTTGCGGAAGGCAGCGTTGAACGTCGATTTGGCGTTGAAGCCGGTATCCTGCGCGATGGCGAGGACGGTCCGGTCGGTGTCGGCGAGCAGGTGCGCGGCCGCATCGATGCGCCAGCCGTTCACATAGTCGAAGAAGCTCACTCTCCGCCGCTGGTTTAGTGCCTGGCTGAGATAGCCGGGGCGCACGCTCGCCGCGTCGGCCAGCTCCTTCAGGGTGAGCATCGAATCCGACCAGAGTCTTCGCTCGTCCATAACCCGGTCGAGCCGCTCCAGGATGCGGTCCAGATCGCCATCGGTCAGCCCCGAGCGGGCATAGGCCGGGCGGGAGGCCTCGGGCGTCGCGGGCCCGGCGGGGGCCAGGGCCTCTTCCGCCCAGTCCGGAAAGGGAGGCTCGACCACTAGCCCGTGCCAGGCAAAGCCCAGAATGGCGAGCAGCAGGAACAGCGTCTCGCTCCATCCGCTGAGCAGGTCGTGCCCGAAGCCCGCGGCGATCATGTTGGCGAGCTGGCCCAGAAAGACCGCACCCACCAGCGCCGCCATCACCGTGAAGCCGCGAAGGCTGCCCCGGCCTCGGGTGGAATAGACTGCCGCCAGCCGGGCGCGGTGCCGCCGCAGCCGCGCGAGAATCTGCACCGCCGAGACCAGGGTGATCGCCAGCGTCGCGAGCCAGAATGCCACGACGGAGGCGAGGGCGAACAGCAGCGTCTCTCCCGCGAGACCGGGGTCGCGGCCGGCGAACAGCGCGTCGCGGGCATGGACCGGCAGTGACAGGAAGGGCAGCAGCAGCGCGCCCGCCAGTGCGGTCCAGAGCCAGTCCCTCGGGTTCGCGCGCCCGCCGGTGAGGCCGTCGATATAGCGGCGTAGCAGCCCCGGCAGGAAGGGAAGTGCCAGAACTTCGGCACCGCCCAGGCGCAGAGCCGTGCCGATCGTATCGGGCAGCAACAGGAGGGCGAGGAGCAGTTCGAAGGCCGCGAGCGCGGTTAGCGCCGCACCGAGCTTGGGCTGGTCGCGCCGGCGCAGCAGCAGCGCGAGCCCGGCGGCCAGTCCCATCCCGATCAGCATGGCGGTGAATAGCGTGTCGGTCATCGCTCGCTCGATTGTGGCGAGGGCGTCCTGCCGCAGTTTCCTGCCACCGACAACGACCGGGCCGTTTGGCGGACGACCGGGCCGCTTGGCCCGGACGACAGTGCCGCGGGCGGCGGCGATTTCGCGGGGACCGAAACACCCGAAAGGACTGCACCCAGATGGCTCGACTTCCCCTCCTCGCTTTCACATCCGTGGCGGCGATCGCGCTGGCCACCCAGCCGGCACATGCCCAGCACGACTATTTCTTCGGCGATTCAGACCTGGAGCAGGGCAATTTCCAGCGTCTCGCCGGCACCTCGGCGGAGGACAATGCGCCCTATTATTGCGATGGCGGGCTGTGCCGTGACTCGAACGGGCCGGTTTGGGCGGAGCGGCTGTCGCCCGGCGTGATGCCGGTGCTGGCCGCGCCGTCGTTCAACGGGTCGCTCAACTTCGCCGTTTCGGGCGCGCACATGACCGATCGGGGCGATCCGTCGCTGCCGGTCGATACCGGCGTGACGCGCCAGATCGCGCGCTTCGCCGCCCTGCAGGACAAGGGCGCGATCCGGGTGGGCGGGGGCGACCGGTTCTTCCTGCACGCAGGCACCAACGACCTGACTCGCCTGCTCGCGGGCGACAGCCCCGATGCCATCCGCGCCGACATCGTCTCCGCCGCGACTGACCATGTCGCGACCCTGGCCGGTCGCGGCGCGCGGACGATCGTCGTCGCCACGGTGCAGCCCGTGCAATATCTGCCCTTGTTTGGCGAGGGCGAGCTGGCCGGCCTGCGTGACGCGATGGGGGGCTTCGTCGCCGGCATCAACACGGATCTCGTCGCGTCGCTGGCCAGGCTCCGGCCGCGCCTGGCGCAGGGCACCAACCTGATCCTCGTCGACCAGCAGGCGTTCTTCGAGCGACTCCGCACCGGCTATCTCGCGCTCGGCTTCACCAGTTTCGACACGCCCTGCTATGATGCCGATGCGGGCAAGCTCTGCGCGCAGGACCGGGCCGGGCAGAGCGCGCGCGTCTTCTTCGACAGCAATCACTTCTCCGCGAAGGGCCATGTGCTGCTGGCCGACTGGTATCGCGCCACGCTCGACGGCGCATCGGGCGAGGCCGCACGTGGCGCCGCGCGGACGATGGACGCGCTGTTCACCGGCGCGCGGGACATCGCCCGCGAGACGGATGCGGCGCGCGCGCTGGCGGCCGGGCCCGGCGACCGGTTCGGCCTGTTCGCGGCGCCGCTCCTCGGTACGGTCCGGTACGCCGAGGCCGGGCTGCACCTGCGGCAGCGCGGCGGATTGATCGGCGTGCAGGGGCGGCTGGGGGCGAATGGCTTCGTCGCATTGTCCGGTGCCTGGCTCGAGCAGCGTGCCCGGGGTGCGGGCGCGGACCGGTTCACCATGCGGGAATGGTCGGTGTCGGGCGCGGCCGGCATCACTCTGGGTGGGGCGAGGGTGGCGCTGCACGCCAGCTATGCGCGGCCGCGCGTCGAAGGCTTCGCGCGCGACACGCATGCGCTGGGCGTGGTCGCGACGGGCGAGACCCGCGGTACACGCTATGCGGTCGGCATCGAGGCGGCGGGAAGCACGATGCTGCTACCGGGCCTGCGCCTGTCCTCGCGCAGCCGGCTCGACTATGCGCACGGCACGCTCGACGGGTTCGCGGAAGGCAATGCCACGGGCCTGGCACTTGGCTATGGGCGGCAATCGGCCGGCCTGGTGACGCTCGATACCCAAACCCGGCTGAGCCTCGCGCTGGCAGGGCGCACGGATGGCTTCGCGCTGACGCCCTATGTCGAGCTCGACGATCGTGAGCAGTTGCACGGCCGCAAGCACCGCATCGGCTCCACGCTGCTCGACAATCTGGCGAACCCGGCGAGCACCGAAGTGTGGACCCTTGCCGGCCAGGGCATGGCCCTGCGCGGCGGCGTGGAGGCCGCGCTGGGTAAGGTCGTGCGGCTCGACCTTTCCTATGCGCGCAGCTTCACCGGACCCGGCGAGCGGAGCGACGGCGTCGCGGCCCGCATCGCCTTCGTCTTCTGATCGGGAGCGGGATGATGCGGAAGATCCTTGCCGGCGCCGGTCTGGCGGTCCTGCTCGCTTCAGCCACGCTCGGCCTCGTCGCGACGCCCGTTGCGGCGGTCGCGCCTCGGGCTAGCCCCGGCTCCAGCCCCACTATCGTGCTCGAGGCCGGGCTCGGCGATGGCGCGGAGGCCTGGCGCCCGCTCCGCGCGGTCCTGCCCGCCGACCTGCCGGTCTTCGCCTGGAGCCGCGCCGGCTATGGCGGGGGCATGGCGCGCGAGCTGATCGGCAGCGGGCGGCTCTGGCCTTCGGACGGCGATGGCAGGCGCACCGGCGCCGAAGTCGCGGCGCATCTCCACCAGCGGCTGGCGGATGCGCATGTCCCGGCGCCCTATGTGCTGGTCAGTCATTCGATCGGGGCGAGCTATGCGCTGAGCTTCGCCAAGGCCTATCCCGCCGAAGTGGCCGGCCTGGTGTTCGTCGATCCGCGGCTGCCCGGCTTCACCCGGCGCTGCGAGGCCGAGGGCATGCGCCTGTGCCAGATCCCGAAATGGCTGACGCTGCTGATGTCGCCGGCGGAGCGGGTGGAGATACGCGGCCTGGAGGAAACCGACGCGGCGCTCGCCGATCTGCGGGCGATCCGCGACATCCCGGTCACGATCCTCACGGCCGGGCGGGGTGCGCCCGGCGGCGCGATGATGCAGGCGCTATGGGAGGGGTATGCAGCGGAGTTCGCGCGTGGCTTCACCCATGCCGGGGTTCAGGTGGTCCAGGGCAGCGGCCACTACATGCAGCGCGATCAGCCGCGCGCGATAGCGGCGGCGATCCTCGCCATGGCCCGTGCTTCGGCTAGGCCCGCTCCGCCGAGCTGACCACGTCCGCCGCCCGCAGCGCGGCCAGCAGCCGCATCAGGTGCGCGGCGTTGCGCACTTCCAGGTCCATCGTGTTGGTGTGGAAAGTCGTGTCGCGATTGTCCATGCGCAGGCCGAGGATGTTGGCCTTTTGCTGGCCGATCAGCGTGGCGACCGCGCCCAGCGCGCCGGGCTCGTTCTTCAGGGTGATCTCGATCTGGGCGATGCCGCCCTCGGCCTTATCGCCCCAGGTGAGATCGACCCAGTCTTCCTCGGTAGTGTCGGCGAGGCTCGGGCAGTCGATGCGGTGGACCTCGATCGGCTCGCCGGGGCGGCGGATGCCGATGATGCGATCGCCGGGCACCGGGCGGCACTCGGCCGAGAAATGGAAGGCGACGCCCGGCGTCAGCCCCTTGATCTCGATCGCATGCTGCTGCGGCGGCAGGTCGTGCTCGTCCTCGCCATCGGTCGAGCCCGGCATCACCGCTTCCATCACCTGGCCGTCGGTGAATTGGCGGCGGGCGATCGCCTCCATCAGCGAGGCCTCGTCCTGCAGCTTCAGGCGGCGCAGCGCGTCGGGGATCGCGGCCTCGCCCGGCGGGGTGGGCAGCCGCTCGACGATCTCGTCATAGAGCTTGCGCCCCAACGCGATCGTCTCCTCGCGCTCCTTGTGGCGGATGTGCCGGCGGATCGCGGCACGCGCCTTGCCGGTAATCGCGAAGTTGAGCCAGTTGGCCTGGGGCTCCTGCGCCTTGGAGCGCAGGATCTGGACCTGGTCGCCCTGGGCGATCTCGGTGCGTAGCGGCACCACCCGGCCATTGACCTTGGCACCCACCGCCTGGTCGCCCAGGTTCGAGTGGACGGCATAGGCGAAGTCGATCGGCGTCGCGCCCTTGGGCAGCTGGATCAGCTCGCCCTTCGGCGTGAAGGCGAAGATCCGGTCCTGGTACATCGCCATCCGGGTATGCTCGAGCAGCTCCTCCGGGCTGTCGGCATGCTCCAGGATCTCGATCAGGTCCTTGATCCAGCTGACCTGGGTGTCGGGCCGGACGTTGCTCGCCTTGTAGGCCCAGTGCGCCGCGAGGCCATATTCGGCCTGGGCGTGCATGTCGCGGGTGCGGATCTGGATCTCGATGCGCGTGTCGCCGGCATGGATGATGCTGGTGTGGAGCGAGCGATAGCCGTTGCGCTTCGGCGTCGAGATGTAATCCTTGAACCGGCCCGGCACCATCGGCCAGCGGCGATGGATCACGCCGAGGGCGCGGTAGCATTCCTCCTCGGTATCGACGATCGCGCGGAAGGCCATGATGTCGCTGAGCTGCTCGAGCGACACGTGCCGCTCCGACATCTTCTTCCAGATCGAATAGGGGTGCTTCTCGCGCCCGGTGATCTCGGCATCGATGCCGCCGCGCGACAGGAGCAGCTTCAGGCCCGAGGCGATCTTGGCGATGCGGTCCTCGCCCTCGACCTTGAGGCTGTCGAGCCGCTTGGTGATCGATTCATAGGCCTCGGGCTCGACTTCACGGAAGGCGAGCGTCTGCATCTCCTTCATGAACTCGTACATGCCGATCCGCTCGGCGAGCGGGGCGTAGATCTCCATCGTCTCGCGGGCGATGCGCTTGCGCTTGTCCGGGTTCTTGATGTGGACCAGCGTGCGCATGTTGTGCAGCCGGTCGGCCAGCTTGACGAGCAGCACGCGGACATCGTCCGACATCGCGAGCAGGAATTTCCGCAGATTCTCGGCGGCGCGCTCGCTCTCGGTCTGCGCCTCGATCTTGGAGAGCTTGGTGACGCCGTCGACCATGCGCGCGACATTGTCGCCGAACAGGCGCTGGATGTCCTCGGGCGTGGCTACCGTGTCCTCGACCGTGTCGTGCAGGATCGCGGTAACGATCGTCTCGTCGTCGAGGTGCAGGTCGGTGAGGATGCCGGCCACTTCGATCGGGTGGCTGAAATAGGGGTCGCCGCTCGCGCGCTTCTGGCTGCCATGCGCATTGACCGAGAAGACGTAGGCCCGGTTGAGCATCGCTTCATCGGCATCGGGGTCGTAGCTCAGGACCCGGTCAACAAGTTCATATTGGCGCAGCACGGGAACTAGATGGGGCCCGGGGCTGTTGCTTTGCAATAAAATTGAGCGCGATCCGGACGTTCCGAACCGCGCTCAACCTCTTTTATCGGTGCTGGTGTGGCGCTGGCGCCATACCGGTCAGTGCGCCTTGGCGTTGCACTTCTCGAGCGCGGCGGTGTCGAATTCGGTGCCGTTGGCGCGGAAGGCCGAGAGCTTGCCGACTTCGCGGGCGACCAGTTCGCAGACGATGCCGTCGCGGGCATTGGCCTTGGCGGCGGTGCAGGTGCCGGCGCCGCACTTCCACAGCGTGGAGCGCGTGACGAGGCTGGCCTTGGCCGGTGCGGTCACCGGGGTGGCGGCGTAATAGCCGTTCGGGGCACCCTGCGCGATGCCGGCGGCGGGGACGAGGGCCAGCGTGGCCGCGGCCGCTGCGGCGAAGAAGCGGGTCATGGAAACCTCCTGGGGTCGAATCACATGCAACGGGCGTTGCGATTCAATATCTAATTGACATAAAGGTAAGTTGCAACGAGAAACTATTGCTGCAATGCAAGAAGTTACGCCATTCCGTAACGTCGGCTTTTGCGATAGGGTGACAAGTCATGGGTGGTGCCATTCGAGAATCCCTGCGCCAGCTGGCCAATGATTGCAGCCTTCCGGCGGCACTGGAAGCGATGGGCGAACGCTGGTCGTTCCTGATCCTGCGCGGCTCGTTCAACGGGCTGCATCATTTCGAGGAATTCCAGTCCGAGCTGGGCATCGCCCGCAACATCTTGGCCAACCGCCTGGCGCGGCTGGTCGACAAGGGCATCCTGGTCCGCGAGCCCTGTGCCGACGATCGCCGCAAGATCGAATATCGCCTGACCGACAAGGGCTATGCGCTGCTGCCGGCGATGATCGCGCTCAGGCAATGGGGCGAGCGCTGGGAGACGGGCACGCCGGCCTACCCCGTGCTGGTCGACGCGCGCGACAGCCGCCCGATCCGCCAGGTCCAGGTGCTGAGCCATGACGGACGGCCGCTGGGCAAGGGCGACCTGCTCTGGGCGTTGCCGGAGGATGTGGTTCGGGATGACGAGCTGCCCGAGGTGAAGGCGGCGGAGTAGCGCCGGCTGCGTTCAATCCTGGGTATAGAAGGCGTGGCCCGGATTTCGTCGCCGGAGCAGATTGTACAACGGCACGACCGCCATTTCTTCCACCTCGAGGCGCAAGCTTGCATGTTGATCGGTTAGCCAATCGAAGCGGCGCTCGAAGTTGCGGCGAACGCGTCCGAATGCTGCTCTGATCGCCCGTTCGGCATCAGATGCCGGAACATAGCGGTGGCAGTAGAAGCCGCGTGGCCGTGGATGTCCGTCCTGATCCGGTCCGGCGACATGCCAATCGAGCACACCATGCACCAGGACATAGTAGCAGCGCATTTCAGCCGCCCAGTCCTTCCAGTCGTGCCCGCACATTCTCCGGGATCGGCTTGGACTTGCGCGTCTCCAGGTCGACATGGACGCTGACCATCTCGATCTCGGTGTGCAGCTCGCCGGTGTCGGCGTGGCAGAGTTCGATGCGCATCGTCATGCTCGAGCTGCCGACGCGCTCGACGCGGGCGAAGCCTTCGACCATGTCGTCGAACACGAAGGGCTTCCTGTAATTCACCCGCGCGCTGACGACGTTGAATTCGGCGTCGAGCCAGTCGGGGCCGATATCGCCCAGGTCCGCCCAGCGCCAGAACTCGCCCAGCGTCACGTCGGCATATTCGAGATAGCGCGAGTTGAAGACGATCTTCTGCCCGTCGATCTCGGAATAGCGGACGCGGAAGCGGGTGGAGAATTGGAAGCCCTGGCGCATGGCGTTCGGGTGGCGCGGCGCTCCGCCCACGTCAACTGTCACTTCGCCAGTCCCGGGGCCAGGACGCTCATTCGGCCGCCAGCAGGCTCTCCGCGCCACCCAGGTCGACCGACACCAGCCGGCTCACGCCGCGCTCGACCATGGTCACGCCGAACAGCCGGTGCATCCGGCTCATCGTCGCGGCATTGTGGGTGACGATCAGGTAGCGGGTCGCGGTTTCTTCGGTCATCCGCTCGAGCAGGTCGCAGAAGCGATCGATATTGGCGTCGTCCAGCGGTGCGTCGACTTCGTCCAGCACGCAGATCGGCGCCGGGTTGGTCAGGAACAGCGCGAAGATCAGCGCCACCGCGGTCAGCGCCTGCTCGCCGCCCGAAAGCAGGGTGAGCGACTGGAGTTTCTTGCCCGGCGGCTGCGCCATGATCTCGAGGCCGGCCTCCAGCGGATCGTCCGAATCGATCAGCTCCAAGTGCGCCTGGCCGCCATTGAACAGTGTCGAGAACAGCCGGCGGAAATGCTGGTCGACCGCCTCGAACGCCGCGAGCAGCCTTTGCCGGCCCTCGCGGTTGAGCGTGCCGATCGAGCCGCGCAGCTGGTTGACTGCCTGGGCCAGTTCGTCGCGCTCGGCGGCGTTGCTGGTGAAGGCGGCCTCCAGTTCGGCCAGCTCGGTCTCGGCGACCAGGTTTACCGGCCCGATCCGCTCGCGCTCGGCATTGAGCTTCTCATGGCCGGTCGATTCCTCTTCGGGCGATCGTACCGTCGCTTCCTCGAACCCGGCCTTTTGCGGGAGGAGGGGCGGCGGGCATTCGAAGCGTTCGCCGGAGATTCGGCCCATCTCGATCCGGCGGGTCTCCTGGTTCTCGGCCCGGGCCACCGCGCCGGCGCGCTCCTCGCGGGCCTGGGCCAGGATCTCGTTGGCGCCGCGCACCGCGCCTTCGGTCTCGCGCACCGCGATCTCGGCCTCGCGCTCGGCGGCCTGGGCGGCGGCGCTCTCGATCCGCGCCTTCTCGGTCGCTGCCTCGGCCTCGGCGAGCTGCGCCTCCAGCGCCGCGGGCTTGCCGGCGATCGCTTCGCTTTCCTCGGCGAGCTGTAGCCCGCGCTTCTCCATCTCGTTCGCGCGCCTAGCTGCGTCGCCGGCCCGCGACTTCCAGCTCTTGGCCTCGGCGCCGGCGGCAGCATGGCGCTCGCGCGATGCACCGATCTCGCGCTCCAGCGTGCCGCGCTCGGCCCGGGCACTGGCGGATGCCGCGCGCTTGCCCTCGGCATCGGTGGAGAGTGACGCCACCCGGGCGCGCGTCTCGGTGCCGTCGGGCAGCGCCGCCTTGGCCGCCTCGGCGCGGTTCAGCTCGGTCGCGGCTTCGTCCTGCTCGGCGGCGATCCGGCGGATGCGCGCGTCGAGATCGGCGCGCTGCGAATCGAGCCGTTCCAGCTGCGCCGTCGCCCGGTCCTCGGCCCGGCCCGCCTCCCGCCCGGCATTCTCGGCATGCTCCAGCACGCGCCGGCAATCCGCAGCCGCGCGCCGCGCCTCGGTGATGTTGCCCTCGATCCGCGCCAGCTTGGCATCGGCGCTCTCGACGGCGCGGACCGCCGCTGGCCGCGCCTTCTCGATCGCGGCGAGCCGGTTGACCCGCACCAGCCGCTCGGCCGCCGCCGCGCCGCCTGATTTGGCGACATAGCCGTCCCAGCGCCGCAGCACGCCGGCCAGTGTCACCAGCCGCTGCCCTACGGCGAGCGGCTGGCCGTCATCGCTATCGGCAACCAGAACCTGGGCCAGGCGCCGCGACAGCCCCGTGGGCGCCTGGACATGCTGGCCGAGCGGCGACGTACCCGAAGGCGCGCCGGGATCGCCCGGCTGCGGCTCGGCGCCCGCCCAATAGCGCTCGGCGCTGGTGTCGAGCCCGGCCTCGAGATCGTCGCCCAGCGCTGCCGCGAGCGCCCGCTCGTATCCGGCATCGACCTTGAGCTTGTCGAGCAGCCGGTCCTTGTCCGAGGGGCGGGTCGCCTTGGCCAGCGCGGCGGCTTCGCTGTCGAGCTGGGCGAGCTCGGCATGGGCGGTGGCGCGCTTGGCCTGGGCGTGGTTGCGCGCCTCGATCGCGCTGCGCTCCTCGGCATCGGCGCGGGAAAGCCCGGTGCGCGCGCTCTCCGCCTGGTGAATCGCCTGCGCCCGCGCCTCGGCGGCGCGCTTCTTCTCGGCGTGCAGCGGCTCGGGGTCGGGCAGCGCCTTCAATTCGGCATCGATCCGCGCCCGGTCGCGTTCGGAGCGCTCGACCCGGGTGCGCGCCGCGGCCAGTGCGGCTTCGGCGACGCGTGCCTCGGCCGCCTCGCTCGCCTGCGCCGCCAGCGCCTGGGCCAGCGCGACCTCGGCATCGCGCGCGGCGCGTTCGGCATCGGCAAGGGCGGCGTCGAGATGCGGCATCCGTGCCGTCGTCTCGGCGATGCGCCGGTCGAGCGTCTTCACTTCCTCGTCGAGCCGCGCCAGCGCCTCGGCAGCGTCGCGGGCGAGCGCGCCTTCGCGGCCGCGATCCTCCTCCAGCCGGCGCGTCGCGTCCTGCAATTCCTGGATACGCCGCTCGACCGCTGCCTTGTCGGCACGCAGCGTCGCGAGCCCGTGCATCGCCTCGGTCGCCCGGTCGCGGACGCTCAGCGCCTCGGCACGCAGGGTGGCGAGCTTCTCGGCCGCTTCCTGCTGCACCGCCACCGCCGAATCATGTGCCCTGGTCCGCTCGGCGACCAGGGCCTCGGCCGCCACCGCTTCCTTCTTGGCCGCATCCGCTGCCGTCGCCGCGTCGCGCCAGCGCGCGAAGATCATCCGCGCCTCGGCGACGCGGATCCGGTCGGAAAGCTCGCGGTAGCGCTCGGCCTGGCGCGCCTGGCGCTTGAGCTGCGCGGCGCGATTCTCCTGGTCGCCGATCACTTCGTCGAGCCGGGTGAGGTTCGCCTCGGTCGCGCGCAGGCGTTGCTCGGCATCCTTGCGGCGCACATGCAGCCCGGAAATGCCCGCGGCCTCTTCCAGCATCGCCCGGCGCTCGCCCGGCTTGGCCATGATGATCGCGCTGATCCGCCCCTGGCTGACCAGCGCCGGCGAATGCGCGCCCGTCGCCGCATCGGCGAACATCAGCGCGACGTCCTTGGCGCGCACGTCGCGCCCGTTGATCCGATAGGCCGAGCCCGCGCCGCGCTCGATCCGGCGGACGACTTCCAGCTCGTCGTCCTCGCCGACCTGGTCGGCCTGGATCGTGACTTCGGCGAAGTCGCGCGAGGGACGGGTGGCGGTGCCGGCGAAGATCACGTCTTCCATGCCGGCGCCGCGCATCGATTTGGCGCTGGTCTCGCCCATCACCCAGCGCAGGGCTTCGAGCAGGTTCGATTTGCCGCAGCCATTCGGGCCGACGATCCCCGTCAGCCCCGGCTCGATGCGGAGGTCAGCCGGGTCGACGAAGCTCTTGAAGCCCGTCAGCCGCAGCCGCTTGATCTGCACCTGGCTCTACCCCCGCGGCATCATGGGCGTCAGCGCGCGCCCGCTGCCTTGAGCAGCGGCTCGAGCTGTTCCCAGGTGCCGGCCTCGACCTTCTTGCCGTTGATGAAGAAGCTCGGGGTGCCGTTCACGCCATAGACGGTGGCGCCGTCCGCATTGACCTTGGCGATCTCCTCGATCTTCTTCTGGTCGCCCAGGCACTGGCGCGCCTTGGCTTCCGGAACGCCGCGCTGCTTCATGAAGTCGATCATGCCGAGCGCCTCGGCGAAGCCCACCGCGGCCTGCGGCGCCGGCTGGCTCTGGAGCTGCTGCGCCAGCTGCGGGTTGGTCTTCACCAGCTGCTCGGTGCGCTGGAGGAACTGTTCCTGGTTCTCGAAATACTGGTCGAGCATGCTGAAGAAGCTCTCGTCCGGCACGCACTGGTTGAGCAGCGCGGCGGCGAGGTCGGGCGCGCCGTGGATCAGGAAGTCGCGGAATTCCCAGCTGACCTTGCCGGTCGAGATGTACTTCTGGCGCAGCGGCTCGGGCGCGGTGCGGCCGAACAGCCCGCAATAGGGGCAGTTGCGCGAGCCATATTCGACCAGCTTGATCGGCGCGTTCGGATTGCCCTGGAGGTAGCCGCCATCCTTGGTCTTGGCGATCGTGTCGACCCAGGCCTTGCCGGCGGGTGCGGTGACCGAGGCAACCGGAGCGGCGCTGACCGCCGCGCTGCTGTTGCCCGTGTCGCCCCCGCCGCACGAAGCGAGCGCGAACAGCGCGGGGATCAGGGCCAGGGCGAATTTGGTACGCATAGCGATATCTTCTCCAGAATATCCGAAATCAGGCGCCGTTCGCCCAGAGCTCGGGCAGCAGCCTGTCCCAGCTAAAGGCACTTACCTTGCGCGCATTGACGATGAAAGTGGGGGTGCCCTGCACCTGGTAGATCTTCACTGCATCCGCATTGGTCTGCGAGATGCGGGCGATCAGCTTGGGATCGGCCAGGCATTTGCGCGCCTGGGCCTCGGGCAGGCCCTGGGTCTTCATGAAGGCGATCATGCCGGTCGCCTCCGCGAAGCGCGTCGCCATCTGGCCGGCCGGCAGCTTCTGCCAGGCCTCGACCTGCTGGGGCTGGTCCTTCAGCACCGCCATCAGCTTCTCCTCGAACTGGTGCTGATTGGCGAAGAGCGCATCGAGCACCGGGAAGAAGCGCGCCGTCGGCACGCACTGGTTGAGCAGCGCCGCGGCAAGGTCGGGCGGGCCGTGGATCAGATAGTCGCGAAACTCGTAGCTGACCTTGCCGCTGGCGATGAAGTCCTTGCGCAGCGGCGGTACGCCTTCCGCGGCGAAGCGTCCGCAGGTCGGGCAGCCGCGCGAGCCATATTCGACCAGCTTCACCGGTGCGTCCGGATTGCCCAGGCGGAAGCCGCCCTGGGGGGTGAGGGCGACGGTGGCTTCCCAATTGGGTGCGGCCGCGGGTTTGGCCGGCGCCTTCTTCGCCTGCTGCGCCGAGGCACCGCCAGCCAGGGCCAGCGCGAGCGCGCCGGCGATCATGAGGATATTACGCATCAGTCGATCCGGCCGATCTTGGGTTTCTCGTCGCTCGCCGCGACGCCGGCGGCCAGTGCCTCGAGCACGGCCTTCAATTCGGGATCGGCGATGCCGCGCAGGCTGTCGCCCATCGCTTCGCTCAGCGGCTTGAGGCTGGGCGGCGGCGCGGCCTTGGCCGGTGCCTTCACCTGACCGTGGCGGATGGCGATCTTCGCCACCGCCGGATAGCCGAAGAAGCGGTTCACCCGGTCCATGATCTCGGGCGAGACATGCTGCATCGTCGGCGCGAAGGCGCCCGAGACGATCAGGCTCAGCACGCCCTGCTCGCGCTTGCCCTGGGGGAACTTGATCGATTCGGGAATCGAGACGCGGGCATAGCGCTCGCCGACGATCTCGGCCCAGCGGCTGACGATCGAGTGCTGGACGAAGCCGAACTTGCGGAAGCTCGCCGCGCCGACATCGGGCAGCAGCTCGGAGACCGAGCGGGCGCGCAGCGCGCGCTGCGGCTCGGGCTTGGGCTGGCGGGTCGTGGCGCGTGGGGGCTTCGTCATTTCCACCAACCCATGCCATAGGGCCCTGTGCCCGACAACGCCCCTCGCGCAATCGCCTCCGCGCTGCTCCACTGGTATGACCACAACGCCCGCGACCTGCCCTGGCGTGCGCGGCCCGGCGCCAATGCGCCCGACCCCTATCGGGTCTGGCTGTCCGAAGTGATGCTGCAGCAGACCCAGGTCGCCAGCGTCATTCCCTATTTCGATAAGTTCACCCGGACCTGGCCGACGGTGGAGGCGCTCGCCGCCTCGGAGGATGCCGACCTGATGGCTGCCTGGGCCGGGCTCGGCTATTATGCTCGCGCGCGAAACCTGCTCGCCTGCGCCCGCGAAGTGGCGCGGCGCGGGGCGTTCCCCGATACGGAGCAGGGCCTGCGCGAACTGCCCGGGGTGGGCGGTTATACCGCCGCCGCGATCGCCGCGATCGCATTCGGCCGGCGCGCGGTGGTGGTCGATGCCAATGTCGAACGCGTCGTCTCGCGCCTGTTCGCGGTCGAGGACGTGCTGCCGGGCGCCAAGGCGAAAATCTACGCGCTCACCGATTCGGTGACGCCGGAGCTGCGCTCGGGCGATTTCGCCCAGGCAATGATGGACCTGGGCAGCGGCATCTGCACGGCCCGCTCGCCCAAATGCCTGCTCTGTCCCCTGCGCGAGCATTGCGCCGGTTTCGCGGGCGGCACGCCCGAACGCTATCCCCGCAAGGCCGCCAAACCGCCCAAACCCCAGCGTTTCGGCACGATGTTCTGGCTCGAGCGCGACGGCGCGGTGCTGCTCGTCCGCCGTCCCGACAAGGGGCTGCTGGGGGGCATGCGCGCGCTGCCCACCGGCGCCTGGGCCGATTCGCCGCCCGGTCTCGCCGATCCGCCCGCAAAGGCGGAATGGAAGCTGCTCACGGAAACCGTCTCTCACGGTTTCACCCATTTCAACCTCGATGTCGCACTTGCGGCTGCAACATTGTCGTCGCATGCAGGCGCCGCCGTCGAAGGGGAATGGTGGCCGGTCGCCGATCTCGAATCGGCCGGCCTGCCCACCGTTTTCGCCAAGGCGGCACGGCAATTCAGGAGAATGCTATGCGCGGTCTGATCGGTTTCGGCTTTGGCATCGCGGCGCTGGCCGCACCGGCATTCGCGCAGACCGCTCCCAAGCCTCCTGCCGCGCCCAACGTTTCGGCCGAGACCGCGCTGGCGAAGCGCTATGTCGCCGAGGGCAAGGTGCCCGGCATCGTCATTCTCGCCGGCCGGCCCGATGGCAGCGTCACCGTGGTGAGCGAAGGCCGCGTTGCCGACGAGCCGACGGCGCACAAGGCGGATATCGACAGCCTGTGGCGGGTCTATTCGATGACCAAGCCGATCACCGGCATCGCCGCGATGATCCTGGTCGAGCAGGGCAAGCTCAGGCTCGATCAGCCGATCAGCGACTTCATCCCGGCGTTCAAGGACATGAAGGTGTTGGTCGATCCGTCCAAGGACCTGACCACCCGTCCGGCGAAGACCCCGATCACGGTGCGCCACCTGCTCACCCACACTGCGGGCCTGGGCTACAACATCATCACCAAGGGGCCTTTGCTCGACGAGTACAACAAGCTCGGCATCAACCCCGCCCAGGTGAACGCGCAGATGGAAGGCCAGATGGCGGCCGTCCGCCCGGACAGCCTGGAGGAATTCGCCAACCGCACCGCCTCGCTCCCGCTGATCGCCGAGCCCGGCACCAAATGGAGCTATTCGATCGGCCTCGACGTGCTCGGCCGGGTGATCGAAGTGGCGAGCGGCATGAAGTTCGACGAATTCGTCAACACGCGGATATTCGCACCGCTCAAGATGCAGCAGAGCTACTGGACGGTGCCGGCGGACAAGCTCGGCAATTTCTCCAGCAACTATGTCTTCATGGGCGCCACCCGCGTCGTCGCCGATCCGGCGGCCGGCTCGATCTACCTGAAGAAGCCCGAATTCCCCTATGGCGGCGCCGGCCTGGTGATGTCGGCGCGCGACTATGACCGGTTCCTCCACATGCTGCTGAACGGCGGCACGCTCGACGGCACCCGCATCCTCAAGCCCGAGACGGTCGCGGTGGCGATGTCGAACCTGCTCCCCGCCGGTGCGGACACCTCGATCCTCAACGAGACCGCGAAGGACACTGGCGCGCAGATGGGCTTCGGCGCCGGCGGCTCGGTCTATCTGAACGACGTGGCCGGCGGCCCGGGCAAGGGCACCTTCGGCTGGGGTGGTGCTGCTGGCACGATCGCCTGGGTCGATCCAGTCCACAAGGTGCGCGGCGTCGGCATGATCAACCTGTTCGGTGACACGCCGCTGAAGCGCGAAGTGTCCAAGGCGATCTACGGCGACATCGCCAAGTGAAACCGGGCCAGATGGATCTGCGGCCGGGCTTCACCGGCAACACGCTCGACCGTGCCGACCGTGTCCGCCACCAGCCCGAGCTGCTCGAAGCGGCGCTGGCGGATGCGGGCGCGCGGCTGCTGGTGCTCGACGGGCTCGATCCGATCCTCGACGAGGACGGCCGGCTGACCTGGACCGATCTGGCCGAGGCCCAGGGCGAACTGCTCTTCCTCGGTTATGACCAGGGCGTGCCTCGCTTCGTCTCGGCGCTGCCCGACGACATGCCCGTCCCGATGGGCCGCTCGCTGGCGATGTTCGCGCTGCTCGACCGGTTCGCCGCGCCCGATGCCGCCAATTATGCCGCGGCGCGCAGCCTGGTCTTCTGGCACGGCCGCCACCGTTTCTGCGCCAATTGCGGTTCGCCGACGCGCATCTCGCACGCCGGTTGGGGGCGCCACTGCCCCCATTGCGGCGCCGAGCATTTCCCGCGGGTCGAGCCGGTGGTGATCATGCTCGCCGAAAGCGGCGACAAGGCACTGCTCGGCCGCCAGCCGAGCTGGCCGCCGGGCCGCTACTCTGCGCTGGCCGGCTTCCTCGAGGTGGGCGAGGCGATCGAGGAAGCGGTACGCCGCGAGACGTGCGAGGAATCCGGTATCCGCGTCGGTGCGGTTCGCTATGTCGCCAGCCAGCCCTGGCCCTTCCCGGCTTCGCTGATGGTTGCCTGTATCGGCGAGGCGCTGAACGACGAGATCGCGATCGACGCCAACGAGCTCGAGGATGCCCGCTGGTTCACCCGCGACGAGGTCCGCCAGGCACTGGCCCGCGATCCCGCCGCGCCGTTCATCGCGCCGCCGCCCTATGCGATCGCCCATACGCTGCTGACGGCCTGGGCGGAGGGGGCTTAGCCTCTCTTATTCCCCTCCCTGCAAGGGAGGGGAGCTTCAACGGGAAGCTCAATCCTCGTCGGCAGGCTGCGTCGTCCAGCTCGCGTAGAGCGTCGGAACGGTCAAATAGAGCACGAACAGCATATAGGCGAAGTTGGCGATCTGCCCGATCAGCACGTCGCGGCTCCAATTGCCGATCAGGGTGAGTGCGAGGGTCAGCCACAGGCCGAGAAAGGCGGTGAAGGCCACCGTCGCGAAGCCGGCGAGGAAGGCGCGCTGGCGCAGCTGGCGGTCGAACTCGTCGGCCCCCGGCGTGCCCCAGGCCTTGATCGGCCCGAAGATCGGCAGGAACACGCCGAGCGCGAAGCCGGCCGAGATCGCGGCATAGCCGAGCTGCGTCGCGTCGGGCCGCGCCAGCCCCCAGATCCAGCCGCCGATCGCGAGGGCCAGTGCAAATATCGGGATCCAGCGGAGATGGCGGCGCCGCACCTCGTGCCGGGCCAGCGCGGGAATGCCCGTGCGCTCCGACGCGGCGTCGAGTTTGGCGAACAGGCGCTCGTTGAACTTGGACATGGCGGCCTCCGGCATCATTCGGCGGCGCGGCGCAGGGCAGCCGCGACCGATTCGAAAGGGGTGAAGGAGAAGACGAGCTCGACCGGCAGGTCGAACGCCTGCGCGATCTTCATGCCGAGCTCCAGGCTGGGGCTGTAGTCGCCGCGCTCGAGATAGCCGATCGTCTGGGGGTTCACCCCCACCGTTTCGGCCAACTCGCGCCGGCTCATCCCGCGTTCGGCACGGAACAGGGCAATTCGGTTGTGAATCTGCGGCAATGTGGCGACTCGAATGACGATATGTTGTCTATACACAACGATTCGTGGTGTTGAGTCAAGCAAACGCCATCGCGCCGGGAATCACGTCCCGGCGCAATCCTTGTCGCTTTCGGCGTCTGTTTACGCCCGCGGGCGGGCCTGCTTGTAGGTGCCGAGCACGCGCATCCACTTGGTGTGGAACTTCAGCTCTTCCAGCGCGCGGGCGACCGGGGCCTCGTCGGGGCTGCCGACGATGTCGGTGTAGAACTCGGTCGCCGCGAAGCTGCCGCCGCGCTGGTAGCTCTCCAGCTTGGTCATGTTGACCCCGTTGGTCGCGAAGCCGCCCAGCGCCTTGTAGAGCGCCGCCGGCACGTTCTTCACCTCGAAGACGAAGGTGGTCATGAACGGACCGCTTTCCTCCTCGGCCACCAGCGGCTCGCGCGCCAGGATCACGAAGCGGGTCATGTTGTGCTCGGCATCGGCGATGTCCTCGCCCAGCATCTTCAGGCCGTAGAGTTCGGCCGCGCCCGGCGGCGCCAGAGCGGCGACCGCGGGGTCTGCGTCCTCGGCCACCATCGCGGCGGCGCCGGCGGTGTCGGGATAGGCGAGCGGCGAGATGCCCTGCGCCTTCAGCCAGTGGCGGCACTGGCCGAGCGCCTGGGGATGGCTCATCGCCTGGCGGACGCCCTCGATCGGGCCCAGGCCCATCAGCCCGTAGCGGATCGGCAGGAAATGCTCGCCGATGATCGACAGCCCCGATTCGGGCAGCAGGAAGTGGATGTCGGCAACGCGGCCGTGCAGCGAATTCTCGATCGGGATCATCGCGCAGCCGGCCCGGCCTTCCTTCACCGCGTCGATCGCGTCCTCGAAGGAAAAGCAGGGGAGCGGCAGCCCGTCCGGAAAGCATTCGCGCACCGCGATATGCGAATTGGCGCCCGGTGCGCCCTGGAAGGCGACGGCACGTACGGGGGTCCTTGCGGCCGCCTCGGTCATCTCCGCGACGAGCTTTCTCGCCGGGCTCGCGAAATTCTCCATAATGCGCGGGCGCTAGCTGCCGAACCTCGTAGCCGCAAGCCCCGCTTGCTTTCGCTGCAAGGGCGGCTTTAAAGAAGCGCAACATATCCGCAGGGGCATTTCATGGACAATCGCTTCAATACGATCGCGGGATGGGCACTTGCGGGGGGGATTGCTGCGCTCGGACTATCGATCGCCAGCGGAATGTACTTCCATGCCGAGCGCCCCGAGCACATGGGTTATGTGATCGAAGGTGTAGAGGAAGCCAGCGAAGGCGGTGCGGCGGCGGTCGCCGAGCCGATCGCGACCCGTCTGGCCAAGGCGGATGTCGCCAAGGGCGAGGCTTCGTTCAAGAAGTGCATGGCCTGCCACACGATCAACCAGGGCGGCGCCAACGGCATCGGTCCGAATCTCTATGCGACGATGGGTGAGGGCATTGCCGAGGGCAAGGGCGGCTTCGCCTTCTCCGACGCGCTCAAGGCCGTCGGCGGCAAGTGGGACTTCGACAAGATGGATGCGTGGCTGACCAATCCGCGCAAGTTCGCCACCGGCACCAAGATGACCTTCGCCGGCATCCCGGACGCCCAGGAACGTGCCAACGTCATCGCCTATCTGAACGCCCAGGGCTCGAACCTGCCGTTGCCGGCAGCGCCGGCCGCCGGTGCGGCCCCCGCCGAGGGCAATGCCACCGACGATCATGCCGCGGGCGGCAATCTCTCGAACGAGGCGACTCCGGCCGAGGGCGCGCCTTCCAAGGATCCCGCCGCCAAGGCGCCGGCCGAGAAGAAGGGCGTCTGAGGACGCCTTTCTACGGGATCGGATCTACAAGGCGCCGCGGATCGTTCCGCGGCGCTTTTGGTTTGGCGGTTCCGTCGTGATGCAGATGCCCGTCGCGCAGTCCCGCAAGCGCTCGACCCGGCTCGTCGCGCGCCAGGTCTCCGAACTGCTGCTGGCGCGCAGCCGGCGCGGGCTCGCGCTGGTGCCCCAGGAACGGCTGGCCGGCTTCGTGTTCGAAGTGGTGCTGGGCGGCAGCATCGCCCACCATCCCTATCGCGATGCCGCGTCCGGTCGGTGGATCGGGGTGGAGGATGCGGGCACGCTCGGCCGGCCGGTCAATGCCACCGCCATCGCCCATTCGATGTGCCTGCCGCACACCACCGTGCGTCGGCGCGCGGCAGAGCTGGTCGAGGAAGGTCTGCTGGTCCGCGGCGACAGCGGCTTCTGCGTCGCGCCCCGCTTTTTCGAAGGTGATGCGCTCGGCCGCCTGGCGGCCGAGGATGCCGCCGATCTGATGCGGACGCTGGGGATTCTTGCCGAGGCCGGCTATGATCCCGCCATCGCTGCGCTGGACGCCGGTGTCGCAGCCTTGCCGGCCGGCGTGGTCGAAAGGCTGATCCTCGCCTTCTGCCTGCGCGCATTGGAGACGCTCACCGAACTCTATGGTGACGTCACCGCCGGCACGATCGTCGCCGCGATCACGGCGATCAATGTCCGCCGCGTCACGGCGGATCCGGATCTCGCCCGGCTCTATTCGTCCGAGGACATGCCGCCGCCCGACGATCTGCGCGAGCCGGTGACGTTGCGTGCGCTCGCCCGCGCGATCGACCTGCCCTTCGAGACCGTGCGCCGCCGCGTCGTCGCGCTGGTCGCGGCCGAGCTGGTCACCTGGAAGGATGGCGGGGTGTTCGTGCCCGCCCGCGTGATGCTGGGCGAGCGCCACATCGCCAACAACCGGCGCATCACCCTGCATTTCGACCAGATGCTGGCCACGCTCGCCACCCTGGTGGGCGAGCTGCGCGATTGACCCATTTTGGCATGTGGCTCGATTGCTTCCCAAGCCTCGGACAAATTACGTAAAATCCTACAAATAGAGCCGCATGGCCGGGGGATTGGGCGCATGGGGGATTTGCCGTCTTCGGACGGATTGAACGCCGGCGAATGGCGTGATCTCGGCAGCGTTGAGGCGCCGTCGGCCAGCCCTGCGTCCGCGCCCCGGCGGCTGTCCGCCACCCGGCTCCACACCAACGCCCGCCCTGCCAGCCTGGCGGTGGAGCGCGACCGGGCCCGCGAGATCGTCGGTCTGGCGAAGGACAGCGTCACAGAGACCTTCTCGGACATCCGCTTCGGCCGGAAGATCCAGGCTGCCAATCTCGCGCCGGTGGTCTCGGCGATCGCCGCCTCGGTCGCGCGCAGCCCCACCGCCTTGCCCAGTGTCACGCGCTTCAAGCTGCACGACGAATATACCTATTTCCATTCGGTCGCGGTCTGCGGGCTGATGCTCGCGCTCGGGAATGAGCTGCGCCTGCCGCCCGAACTCACCCAGGAGATCGGCCTGGCCGGCCTGCTCCACGATATCGGCAAGGCGCGGATCGATGCCGATCTGCTCAACAAGCCCGGCCCGCTCGATCTCGACGAATATGCCCGGGTCCAGGCGCATACGCTGCGCGGCTATGAGCTGCTGCGCGATTCGGGGATCGAATCGGAGATCGCGCTCGATGTCTGCCTGCATCATCACGAGCGGATCGACGGCGGCGGCTATCCCTCGGGCATCTCGCAGAAGACGCTGAGCATCCATGCCCGGATGGCGGCGGTGTGCGACGTGTTCGACGCAGTCACCTCGAACCGCGCCTATAAGCGCAGTTGGTCGCCCGGGGCGGCGCTCGACTGGATGATGGGCACCACCGGCCATTTCGACCCGCGCGTGCTGCGCGCCTTCCGTGCGTTGCTCGGCGTGTTCCCGGTCGGCGCACTGGTCCGGCTCGAGAGCCAGCGCCTCGCGGTGGTGATCGACGAGCCCGCCGATTCGCCGACCACGCCCGATGTCGCGGTCTTCCTCTGTGCGAACACGAAGCGCGAGCTGGCGCCGGTACGTATCGCGACCCGCTCGGATCCGATCGTCGGGCTGGAAGTCGCGGCGAAATGGGGGCTCGCCGATTTCGAGGCGAAGCGGGCGTGGCTGCTGGACGTGTTCGGCCCCGCCTAGCTAGAGGAGGTCATGGTCTCGCAACCCGGTCCCGAACTCGCCATCCGCCTGCGCCGCGCGGCGTTCAATCGCGCGCTGGCCGAGGCCGATCTCAATGCGATCGGCCCGATCCTGGCGAACGATGTCGTACTGGTCGCCGGTACCGATTCGGCGCTGATCTCGGGCCGCAAGGCGCAGCTTCTCGCCTGGAAGCGCGAATTCGCCGCGCGCGATCGCAGCATCTACACCCGCACGCCCGAGACGATCCTCGCCTCACCGGTGGAGCCGATCGCCTTCGAGCATGGCGCCTGGCAGGGTGTGTCGGCGGCGAGCGGGGCGGTGCAGGCCTCGGGGACCTACACCGCCAAATGGCGCCGGCTCGGCGCCGACTGGGTGATCGAGGCCGAGCTCTACCTCACTATGGCTTGAGCACGGTCTCGGGCTTGTCGATCCCCGGGCGAGGACGCGCGATCACCGTGTGATCCTTGTCCTTCCAGAAGTCCTGGACGATCTGCCAGCCCTCTTCTGCGGTCTCGCAGAAGTGGAACAGGTTCAGGTCCTTGGGCGAGATCACGCCTTCCTCGCACAGCGCTTCGAAATTGACGACGCGGGTCCAGAAGTCCTTGCCGTAGAACAGCACCGGGATCGGTTCGATCTTGCCGGTCTGGATCAGGGTGAGCAGCTCGAACGATTCGTCGAACGTGCCGAAGCCGCCCGGGAAAACCGCCACCGCGCGCGCGTGCAGCAGGAAGTGCATCTTGCGCAGGGCGAAATAGTGGAACTGCATCGACAGGCCCGGCGTGACGTACGGGTTCGGCGCCTGCTCGTGGGGCAGCAGGATGTTGAGGCCGATCGTGTCGGCGCCCACGTCGCGTGCACCGCGATTCGCCGCTTCCATGATCGAAGGGCCGCCGCCCGAGGTCACCACGAAGTGGCGGTTCCCCGCCTCGTCGAGCGGGAAGTTGGAGGCGAGCTGCGCCAGCTCGCGGGCGACGTCGTAATATTTGGACTTCTCGACCAGCCGCTCGGCGATGATCTTCTGCTGCGGCGTCTCGGCCAGCTCGAGCAGCGCGCCCGCCTTGCTCGGCTCGGGAATGCGCGCCGAGCCATAGATGACGAAGGTCGACTTGATGTGCGCCTCGTCGAGCAGCAGCTGCGGCTTGAGCAGCTCGAGCTGGAAGCGCACCGGCCGCAGATCCTCGCGCAACAGGAAGTCCATGTCCTGGAAGGCGAGGCGGTAGGCGGGGTGCTCGGTCTGCGGGGTGCCGGTGGCGGTGTTGGCGTTCTGCACTTCCTGCTGGGCAGGGCGGAAAACGCGGCTCGGAACTTTCGTATCGCTCATTTCGCTCGGCTTAGGCCGATCCGAAGCGCCCTGCAATCAGCGCCCCGCCGCGGCAGCGGCAAAAACCAGCGATGCCGCGTTAGCGGCAGAAAGGTCCCCTCCCCATGTCGAGGTGGAGGTGGTTGTAGTGCGCCGCGTTGTAATCGGGGCTCAGCACCGTGGCGAAGCGCTTGCACGCCGATCCGTGGATCGTCTCGAGGAAGGCACGCACCTGCTGGTCTCCCGTCCGCCAGTCGCGTTCGATCGTGATCCGGCGGCCATCAGCCAGCACGAAGCCCGACACGTCGACCGCATTGGCCAGCCCATGCTCGGACATGCGCGCCGCCGATGCCGCGGCGTTGCCGATGATCCCGCGGCACGAATAGGTGCCATAGGTCTCGACCTTGACCAGGTCGCTGCCCAGCATCTGCCGCGCCGCCGGGGCCACTGCGAAGCGCACCCAGGCGGTGAAGTTGCGCGCCAGCCCGCATTTCATCGACTTGAGCCCGGTGACGGGCACGCCGATGTCGAGCAGTTGCACCGCGCCGGTGACCACGCAGCCGCCACCGAAGTCCCGGTCCGGCAGCCCGGAATAGCGGACATGCTCGCGCGACAGGTCGGCAAAGCATTGCTGCGTCTCGCGCGGGGTCGGGCCATTGAGCGTGACCGGACCCGAGGCGCGCGGACGAATCGGCGCCGGAGCAGGGCGATCGTCACCGCCGAACATGCAGCCGGCCAGGATCAGGGGCAGGGCAAGTGCAACGACGCGCATGGCGTGACCCATAGCGCGCTATGCCCAGCCCCCGCTAGCCGCCTATCCGAACACCGCCTCATGCGTCTCGGCGCTGCTCGCCTCGTGCTGGATTTCCGAAAGCCGGCCGACCAGCCGGAGCAGCAGCAAGCCCGTGAGCAGGTCGACGGGCATGCAGATCGCATCGACCCATTGGACGGCGAGAAGCTGGTCGAGCGATTCGGCGCGCAGGCTGAGCCGGAACGAGACGTTGCCGAGGATCGAGGAGAGGATCCAGCCTACCCACCAGAAGGTCAGCCAGCCGGGAACCGGCGCGTCATAGGGGTCATGCGGCGCAACGCTGGCGCGCCATGCCTGGCGGATGCCCTCGAACGGCTTCCACAGATTGGCGAACGGAACGAAGAAGAAGCCGACATTCCACCCCGGCGTCATCGACATCCCGTTGGAAAGCGTGTGTGCGTTCTTGTTCACCCGGTAGATCCAGCGCGCAACCAGGACGATCGTGACCAGGTTCACCAGCAGCATCGGAATCGCGGCGATCTGGTTGACCTGATCGACGACGCCAAGGTCCTCGACCGTCGCTGCGCCGCGCTGGAAGCTGCCTATGGCCACGATGCTGTAGACGGCGGCCAGGCCATAGCCGATCGATGCGATCAGCCAGAGCATAAGCGCGATCCGCACCGCCCGCGCCAGGCGGAGCGGGTCCTTGAGCTCATAATCCATGCTTTCCCCCTTTTGCCCGGCATCCTGAATGCTCGGGCATGCGCTGTCCACGCACTTCCGGAATTGACTTTCGCAGGCTCGCCGCTAGGGCCGTCGGCGGGCCACGCGGTCCCAACGCCGCGCGCGCTCTCTGTAAGGAGAGACTACATGACTGATTCGACTGCCGCCGACGCCACCCTTGCGCCTGTCGCAAAGCCCGCCACCAAGCCGGCGCGTCCCTATTTCTCTTCCGGTCCCTGCGCCAAGCCTCCCGGCTGGTCGCCCGAGAAGCTCGCCACCGAGTCGCTCGGCCGCTCGCACCGCTCCAAGCTTGGCAAGACCCGCCTCCAATATTGCATCGACTTGATGCGCGAGATGCTGCGCCTGCCCGATACGCACCGTATCGGCATCGTGCCCGGCTCGGACACCGGCGCCTTCGAAATGGCGATGTGGACGATGCTCGGCGCCCGCGGCGTCACCACGCTCGCCTGGGAAAGCTTCGGTGAAGGTTGGGTCACCGATGCGGTCAAGCAATTGAAGCTGGAACCGAACGTCGTCCGCGCCGATTATGGCCAGCTCCCCGATCTCGACGCACTCGACTGGTCGACCGACGTGCTGTTCACCTGGAACGGCACCACGAGCGGCGTGCGCGTGCCGGACGGCGAGTGGATCCCGGCGGACCGCGAGGGGCTGAGCTTCGCCGACGCGACCAGCGCGGTGTTCGCCTATGACCTGCCCTGGGACAAGATCGACGTCGCCACCTTCTCCTGGCAGAAGGTGCTGGGCGGCGAGGGCGCGCATGGCGTGCTGATCCTCGGCCCGCGCGCGGTCGAGCGTCTCACCGAATACACCCCGTCCTGGCCGCTTCCCAAGGTGTTCCGCCTCGTCTCCAAGGGCGCGCTCGCCGAGGGCGTGTTCAAGGGCGAGACGATCAACACCCCCTCGATGCTCGCCGTCGAGGATGCGATCTTCGCGCTCGAATGGGCCAGGGGCCTGGGCGGCCTCGACGGGCTGATGGCCCGCTCGAATGCCAATGCCGATGCGCTGAACAAGATCGTCGCGGCGCGCCCGTGGCTCGGCCATCTCGCCGAGCTGCACGGTATCCGCTCGAAGACCAGCGTGTGCCTCACCGTCGAGGGTGCCGACGAAGCCTTCATCAAGAAGTTCTCCGCCCTGCTCGAGAAGGAAGGCGCGGCCTATGACATCGCCGGCTATCGCGACGCGCCGGCGGGTCTGCGCATCTGGTGCGGCGCCACCGTCGATACCGCCGATATCGAGGCGCTCGGCCCCTGGCTCGACTGGGCCTACGCCGAAGCCAAGGCGGGCTGACCTTCTAGCCCTCTCCCGCTTGCGGGAGAGGGTTGGGTGAGGGTCAGAGCTGGCCGCACCCACACACCCCCGATCTACAGACACCCTCACCCCGACCCTCTCCCGCAAGCGGGAGAGGGAGATGGAGGACAAAATGCCCAAGGTACTGATTTCCGACAAGATGGATCCCAAGGCCGCCGAGATCTTCCGCGCACGCGGCGTCGAGGTCGACGAGATCACCGGCAAGACCCCCGAGGAGCTCAAGGCGATCATCGGCCAGTATGACGGCCTGGCCATCCGCAGCTCGACCAAGGCGACCAAGGAAATCCTCGAGGCCGCGACCAACCTCAAGGTGATCGGCCGCGCCGGCATCGGCGTCGACAATGTCGATATCCCCGCCGCCTCGGCCAAGGGCGTGGTGGTGATGAACACCCCGTTCGGCAACTCGATCACCACCGCCGAGCACGCCATCGCGCTGATGTTCGCGCTCGCTCGCCAGCTGCCCGAGGCCGACCTCTCCACCCAGGCGGGCAAGTGGGAGAAGAACCGCTTCATGGGCGTCGAGCTGACCGGCAAGACGCTCGGCCTGATCGGCGCCGGCAATATCGGCTCGATCGTCGCCGATCGCGCCCAGGGCCTGAAGATGAAGGTCGTCGCCTTCGATCCGTTCCTGACGCCCGAGCGCGCGATCGAGATGGGCGTGGAGAAGGTGTCGCTCGACGACCTGCTGCTGCGCGCCGACTTCATCACGCTGCACACGCCGCTGACCGACCAGACCCGCAACATCCTCTCGGCCGAGAACCTCGCCAAGACCAAGCGCGGCGTGCGCATCATCAACTGCGCGCGCGGCGGCCTGATCGACGAGGCGGCGCTCAAGGAAGGCCTGGAATCGGGTCACATCGCCGGCGCCGCGCTCGACGTGTTCGCCGTGGAGCCCGCCAAGGAACATCCGCTGTTCGGCACGCCGAACTTCGTCTCGACTCCGCACCTCGGCGCGTCGACCACCGAAGCCCAGGTCAATGTGGCGATCCAGGTCGCCGAGCAGATGGCCGATTTCCTCGTCTCGGGCGGCGTCACCAACGCGCTCAACATGCCGAGCCTCTCGGCCGAGGAAGCCCCGCGCCTCAAGCCGTACATGGCGCTCGCCGAGAAGCTCGGCAGCCTGGTCGGCCAGCTCGCGCATGGCGATCTCAAGAACATCGCGATCGAGAGCGAAGGCGCTGCCGCCGAGCTCAACCAGAAGCCGATCGTCGGCGCGGTGCTCGCCGGGCTGATGCGCGTCCATTCGGACACGGTGAACATGGTCAACGCGCCGTTCCTCGCCAAGGAGCGCGGGCTCGACGTGCGCGAAGTCCGTCACGACCGCGAGGGCGATTACCACACGATGGTCCGCGTCACCGTCGGCACTGCCCAGGGCGATCGCTCGGTCGCCGGCACGCTGTTCGGCAACGCCGCGCCGCGCCTGGTCGAGCTGTTCGGCATCAAGGTCGAGGCCGATCTCGCCGGCCCGATGCTCTACATCGTCAACGAGGACGCGCCGGGCTTCATCGGCCGCCTCGGCACCACGCTGGGCGAGGCGGGCGTCAACATCGGCACCTTCCACCTCGGCCGCCGCGAAGCAGGTGGCGAAGCCATCCTGCTGCTCTCGGTCGACGATGTCGTCAGCGAAGCGCTCCTCGCCCAGGTCCGCGCGCTCCCGGGCGTGAAGACCGCGATGGCGCTGACGTTTTGACCAATCCCGTCATCCCGGCGAAAGCCGGGATCTCAGGTGAAGGCGCCATGCCCGTCGCACGAGATCCCGGCTTCCGTCGGGATGACGCTTTGGTCTAGGGGAGCGGGCATGAGCGGATTACTTCCCGAAGGCTTCCACGATCGCCTCCCTCCCGCGGCCGATGCCGCCACCCGGCTGGAGAGCCGCGTGCTCGGCGTCGCGCGCGCCTATGGCTATGAGCAGGTTGATCCCCCGCTCGCCGAATTCGCCGACGAGCTGAGCGCCCGCCTCAAGGCCGCTGGCGGCCTGCGCGATGCGGTGCGCTTCGTCGATCCGGTGTCGCAGCGCACGCTGGCGATCCGGCCCGATCTCACCGCGCAGGTCGGCCGCATCGCCGTCACCCGCATGGGTCACCACCCGCGCCCGGTGCGCCTTTCCTATGCCGGTCCGGTGATCAAGCTCTCGGCTTCCGAGCTCGATCCGCTGCGTGCCACCCGCCAGATTGGTGCCGAACTGATTGGCCTCGATACCGTCGCCGCCGCCACCGAAGTGGTGCGCGTCGCGATCGAGGCGCTGCAGGCAGGCGGGGTCGAGGGCATCGCGCTCGATTTCACCTTGCCCGATCTGGTCGATTGCCTCGCCGGCGACAGCCTGACACGCGCCCAGCTCGCGACCCTGCGCGAACGTCTCGACGCCAAGGACGCAGCCGGCGTCGCCGCGATCGACCCGCGCTATCTGCCGCTGATCGAGGCCGCCGGCCCGTTCGATGCCGCGGTCGAGCGCCTGCGCGCAATCGACGCCGGCAAGGCACTCGCCACCCGTCTCGACGGCCTTGCCGAAATCGCCGCGAGCATCCGCGGCCAGGCCGCGCTCACCCTCGATCCCACCGAGCGCCACGGCTTCGAATATCAGAGCTGGCTCGGCTTCTCGCTCTTCGCTCGCGGCGTGCGCGGCGAGATCGGTCGGGGCGGCACCTATACGATCCTCCACGGCAATGGCCGCGAGGAAGCTGCGGTCGGTTTCTCGCTCTATGCCGATCCGATCCTGTACGCGGGCATCGGCGCCGGCGATCGCCGCCGGCTGTTCCTGCCCTTCGGCACGCCCGCCGGCATCGGCGCGAAGCTGCGCGAAGAGGGCTGGGTGACGGTCGCCGCGCTCGAGGAAGACGACACGCCTGAGGCGCAGCTCTGCACGCACGTGCTGCGCGACGGGGCACCGTCGGCGGTCTGATCCACCGAGTTGCTTGCAATGTAGGATTTCACGTGTTTGCCTGAAGCCGTCGATCCCCGTGCTCGGCCGCTCTTTCAGACCGTAGGAAATATAGGACTCGTCCCGCGCAACAATGCTGCGAGATGCGCGGCGTTTCCCGGAACTGTGTCAACGCAAGCGCGTCGAAAACCCGCTTTTGGCATGTACTCCGTGTACTTTGCCGAGTCGCGCAGCGCTGCTGCCGTAGGATCAGCGGGCGAGCAGTTCCGCCTCGCGCCCGTCGAGAAACGCCGTAACCGCCGCCGTCACGGCGTCGCGGAAGCGCGCATCCTCGGCGAGCTGGGCCGGGAACACCTGGCGCAGCGCCAGCACCGCGGCCGCCGGGTCGCCACTCGACGCCGCGCCGGCCAACACCTCCGCCAGCGGATCGGTGATCGTCTCTCCCGCCTTCGCCTTGCGGTTGAGGAACGCGATCCACGCCGCCACCGGCACGGCGAGCCGCGCCACGTCCTCACCTGCCGCCAGCTTGTCGCGGACCGTGTCGAGCAGGCGATAGGGCAGCTTCTGCGAACCGTCCCAGGCGATCTGGCTCAGCAAGTGGCGGATCGCCGGATTGCGGAAGCGGTCGAACACCGCATCGGCATAGCCCTGCACGTCGAGGCCCTCGACCGGCTTGAGCGACTGCGCGATGTCCTCGTGCATCAGCCGGCCGGCGAAGCCGCCCAGCGCCGGATCGCTCACCGCTTCGAACACGGTCTCGTGGCCGAGCGCCAGGCCGATATAGGCAAGGCTGGAATGTGCGCCGTTGAGGATGCGCAGCTTGGCCTGCTCATAGCCCTGTACGTCGTTGGTCAGCGTCACGCCCGCGCCGGCGAGATCGGGACCGTCGGCCAGGTCGAACCGCTGGAGCACCCACTGGGTGAAGCGCTCGCGCTGCACCGCCGCCTGATCCTCGACGCCCAGCTCCCCGGCCATCTTGGCGAGGAAGGCGGGGTCGCTCGCCGGCGTGATCGAATCGACCATCGAATCGGGGAAGGCGACTTCGCCGGCGATCCAGTCGGCCAGCCCGGCGTCCCATTCGCGGGCCAGCGCGACACAGGCGGCGCGGAGCTTGCCGCCATTGCCGGTCATGTTGTCGCAGCACAGCATCGCAAAGGGCGCGGCACGGGCGGCACGGCGATCGGCCAGGCCCGAGACGATCCAGCCGATCACGCTTGCCGGCTCGCCCGGCCGGGCACGGTCATGGACGATGTCGGGATGATTGAAGTCCAGGCTGCCATCGGCGGCGAGGCAATAGCCCTTCTCGGTCACCGTGCTGGTGGCGAGCTTGACCGTGGGATCGGCGAGCAGGGTGCGCAGCCTGGTGCCTTCGCCCGGGCCGATCGCGTCGGAATGGGCGGCGATGATCCGGGTGGCCGGCTCGCGGTCGATGATCGCCAGCGTGTAGAGCCCGTCCTGCGCCTTCAGCGCATCGACCGTGCCGGCGCTGCGCAACGAGACCGCGGCGATGCCCCAGCGCGGATCGCCGTCCAGCACTCGGTCGAAATAGGCGGTCTGGTGCGCGCGGTGGAAGGCCCCGGGGCCGAAATGGACCACGCCGGTGCGGATGGCGGCGGGGTCGTGCCCGGGCCGGGTGACGGCAGCGGGAAGCGAGGCGAGGGCGGCGCGCGAAAGGCTGGTCATGCCCCCGGTGTCAACGCGCCCGGGCAGGTAAAGTCAATGGCCCGGCATTGCGTTCCGCGGGCTCGGCATCACATCAGTAGCTGTGCACCGACCCTCCGGTCTCGGCACCCGGAATCCGCGATCCGGTGTAGCTCCGCCTAGAGACCGCACCCTCGGGCATCAGGAAGCGGACCTGGCGGTTCGGGAAGTCGATATCGACTCGCCGAAAGGCGCGAAGTGCGTCCATGCCGAGCAGCAATGCCGGCCGCTTGGTCAGCCCGAAGCGCTCGAACGGAGTCACATCGGCAAAGGCGACGGGCATCTCGCCGAAGCGGACCTTGCCGATCAGGATGTCGGGCACCTTGGTGTAGTCGGCGCTGGTCTGCGCGCCGGTCACGCTGGTGAGCTGGATCCGCTGGGCCTTGAGGGCATTGCGGCCGACCCGCTTGCGCAAGGCGCTGTTGCCCATCGTCACCTGGCTACCGGTGTCCAGCACCACCTGGATGCGCGTCGAGCCATAATAGGCGTCGGTCACGATCAGCTGGCCGAACACATTCTTGGCGGTGACGATGATCTCGTCGGGATCGCGCCGGGAGACCGCCTTGCGCTTCACGCTGGGGCGCACAGCCATGGTGCCCTTCTCGAAGTCGATGGTCACCTGATGGTTACGCAGCGTGTCGATGCCGAGCAGGCCGAGCGCACCGAGATTGCGGGCCTCCAGCGCCGGGGCGACGATGGTGTGCTGCTCGCCGATCGACTTGATGCTCAGTCCGGGCACGATCACCGTGCCGACCGTGTCGCGCCCCGTCATCGAAGTGATGATCACCGGCGACGCCGCGCCGAGCCGCAGCGATCCGGCGAGCTCGCGCGCAATGACGGTACGCTCGGCACCGGTGTCGATGATGAAATTATAGGGGCCGCTATTGCCCACCGCGACGGGGACGGTGAGGCGCTTGTCGATCTCGCCCAGCGCCAGCAGCGTCGCCTCGACATCTTCGGGCGTGGGCAAGGTCAGATCGGGATCCTGAACCCGCACCGTCGGCGGCGGGGCGTGCTCGGTCGGGTTCTGGGTTAGGTCACGCGCTCCGGCGGTGGCGGCCAGCGGGAGCAGGAGAAGCACTGCGAGCCTTTTCATGCTTGTGAAGATACACCTTCGCATGCTGCGCAGCAATCTGTCTGGAATGTTTCCGTCGCAGCCTAGTCCAGCCGCATCGCTTCGGCGGCGATGTCCTCCGCTTCCATCAGCAGCGCGTCCTCGGTCATGCCCTGGGCGACATTCTCGCGGCCGATCATGATGAGGACGGGCACGGCCATTGGGGAGACGCGGGGCAGGTCGATGTGCAGCATCGTGTCGGCGGCGGTGTCGAGCAGATGGCCGAGGCGACCGACATCGGTCATCCGCGCCCGGGCATCGGCCCAGGCGGCGCGCAGCAGCAGATGGTCGGGCTCGTATTTGCGCAGCACGTCGTAGATCAGGTCGGTCGAGAAGGTGATCTGGCGCCCGGTCTTCTTCTTGCCCGGATGCTGTCGCTCGACCAGCCCTCCGATGATCGCCACTTCGCGAAAGGCCCGCTTGAGCAGCGCCGAGCCCTGCACCCACTCGACGAACTCATGCTCGAGGATGTCGGGCGAGAAGAGCGCGGCGGGATCCTCGATCTTCTCCAGCCCATAGACGGCGAGCGCATAGTCGTTGGCGACGAAGCCGAGCGGCTTGAGCCCCAGTGCCTCCATCCGCCGCGTGATCAGCATGCCGAGCGACTGGTGTGCGTTCCAGCCCTCGAAGCTGTAGGCGACCATGTGGTGCTTCCCTTCGTGCGGGAAGGTCTCGACGAGCAACTGGCCAGGGGCGGGGATGGCCGAGCGGCGTTCCTGGACCTCGAGCCATTCGCGGACGTCGTCGGGAAAGCGGCGCCACTGGCTGCGGTCATGAAGGAAATGGCGGACCCGCTCGGCCAAAGTCGCGGTGATCGCCAGCCGCGCGCCCATGTACGAGACATAGCGCGCCGGCTTGGCGGTGGCGCGGACGATCAGGTCGGTCAGCTCGACTCGCTCGACCTCCACCGCCATGCCAGCGAAGACGAACGCGTCGCCCGGCGAGAGCTGGGTGCCGAAGGCCTCCTCGACCTTGCCGAGCCGCCGGCCATTCTTGAAGCGCACTTCCATCATCGGTGATTCGACGATGATGCCGGCGTTCAGTCGATGCTGCGCAACAAAGGCCGGCGTGGTCACCCGCCACAGCCCGTCCTTGCCCTTGGTCAGCCGCTTGAACTTGTCATAGGCGCGCAGGGCATAGCCGCCATCTGCGATGAACCCCAGCACCCGGTCGAACGTCTCGTCGGGGAGTGCCGAATAGGGCAATGCTGCGCGGATCTCGTGCAGCAACTGGTCGCGATCGAAGGGCGCGGCGCAGGCGCAGGCCATGACGTGCTGGGCCAGCACATCGAGCGCGCCGGGGCGAAAGACGTCGGGGTCGAGCTCGCCATGCTCGACGGCATCCAGTGCTGCGCGGGCCTCGAGATATTCGAAGCGGTTGCCGGGGACGAGCACGGCCTCGCTGGGCTCGTCGAGCCGGTGGTTCGCGCGGCCGATGCGCTGGAGGAGGCGCGAGGATCCCTTGGGCGCGCCCATCTGGATCACGCAGTCGACATCGCCCCAATCGACGCCGAGGTCGAGACTGGCGGTAGCGACCAGCGCGCGCAGCTGCCCGTCGGCCATCGCCTGCTCGGCCCGCTGGCGCGCCTCCAGGCTCAGGCTGCCATGATGCACGCCGATCGGTAGCTTGAGCTCGTTGACCTTCCACAGCTGCTGGAAGACCAGCTCGGCCAGGCCGCGGGTGTTGCAGAAGACGATCGTCGTCTTGTGCGTCTCGATCTCGGCCATGACCTGCGGGATCGCATAGACGCCGGAATGGCCGGCCCAAGGCACGCGGTCCTCGGGGAGCAGGATCGCGACATTGGGCTCGGCGCCCTTCTCGCCCTGCACCAGCGTCACCGCGTCGATGTCGCCATGCGGGGCGAGCCAGGCGCGATAGCCATCGGGTTCCGCCACCGTTGCCGAGAGTGCGACGCGGCGCAGGTTCGGCGCGAGGCGCTGGAGCCGGGCCATGGCCAGGGCGAGCAGGTCGCCACGCTTGCCGGTGGCGAAGGCGTGGACCTCGTCGATCACTACTGTCCTCAGCCCCGCGAACATCCTCAGACTGTCTTCGTAGGACAGCAACAGGCTGAGCGACTCCGGCGTGGTCAGCAGGATCTGCGGTGGGCGCGCGCGCTGGCGGACCTTCTTCTCCCAGGGCGTGTCGCCGGTGCGCGTCTCGACGCGGATGGGCGCGCCCATCTCGTCTATCGGCGTGAGCAGGTTGCGCTGCACGTCGACCGCCAGTGCCTTGAGCGGCGAGATGTAGAGCGTGTGCAGCCCGTCGGCCGGTTCCTCGATCAGCTCGGCCAGCGTCGGCAGGAAGCCGGCCAGCGTCTTGCCCGCCCCGGTCGGTGCCACCAGCAGCGCATGCTCGCCCCGGCGGCCGGCCTCGAGCATCTCGAGCTGGTGGCGGCGCGGCGCCCAGCCGCGGCTTGCGAACCAGTCCTGCAATATCGGGGGAAGCTGGGAACCAAGGGCCATCCCGCCCATATAGGCATGATGGCGAAGCTCGGCGACTGGATCGATCCTAGACCCACCGGCATCTATCTGGCCGCGGCCGATATCTGGATCGACCCGTCGCAGCCGGTTCGTCGCGCGCTGGTCACGCACGGCCATGCCGATCACGCCCGGGGCGGGCATGAGGCGGTGTGGGCGACGCCGCAGACGCTGGCGATCATGGAGGCGCGCTATGGCCCCCAGAACGCCAATCCGGTCGATTATGGCGAGCGCATCACGATGCACGGCATCGATATCCGCTTCGTACCCGCCGGCCATGTCCTCGGCTCCGCCCAGATCGTGCTCGAGCATCGCGGCGAGCGGATCGTCGTTTCGGGCGACTACAAGCGCCGACCCGACCCGACCTGCGCGCCGTTCGAGCCGGTGCCGTGCGACGTGTTCGTCACCGAGGCGACCTTCGGGCTACCCGTCTTCCGCCACCCCGAGACGCATGACGAGCTCGACAAGCTCCTCGCCGCGCTGCGTGCAAATCCGGAGCGCTGCGTGCTGGTCGGCGCCTATGCGCTGGGCAAGGCGCAGCGGGTGATCAGCGAGCTGCGCGTGATGGGGTTCGACGATCCCATCTACATCCACGGCGCGCTCCAGCGGCTCTGCGACCTCTATGTCGAGCAGGGCGTCGACCTGGGCGAACTGCGCCCGGCCACCGGTGTTGCCAAGGCCGAGCTGCAGGGGCGGATCATCCTGTGTCCGCCGGGCGCGCTCAACGACCGCTGGTCGCGGCGATTGCCGGATCCGATCACGGCGATGGCGTCGGGCTGGATGCGGGTCCGCCAGCGCGCCAGGCAGCGCAATGTCGAACTGCCTCTCATCCTCTCCGACCATGCCGACTGGGACGAGCTGACCCGCACGATCCAGGAGCTGGAACCGCGCGAGGTATGGGTGACGCATGGTCGCGAGGACGCGCTGGTCCATTGGTGCCGGCTCCACCAGGTCAAGGCGCGGGCGCTCGATCTGGCCGGGTTCGAGGACGAAGACGACTGATCGCGCGGTCCAACAGGCGCGAGGTCGATTCGTTGGCAAAGTTCACAAAGTTCGTGCCCAGAGCGGATTTCCGGTGCGCCTAAATTGACAAGGTTGGCGGAAATGCTGCGCATCTCGCAACATTGTTGCGCTCGCGCGTTCCTATTTTTCCAACAAATTGAAAGAGCAGCGAAATTTCTCCCGACCGCGTGAGCAGAACAGACGAAATCCTACATTGCAAGCAGGGGGAAATCAGGCTGCGGCGCGGTCCGAGCCGGCGAACAGCCAGGCCTCGGCGGCCCAGCTGTCGTCGAAGCAGCGGGCGGTGCGGCGATCGAGCGCGCGCTGGAGCTGGGTACGCGCCAAGGTCCTGCCGATCACGAAGGCGAGCCGGCGCGAGCGATAGATCGGATCGGCGAGCATCGCGCGGAACATCTCGACGCTGTCCTGCGACTGGATCTTCATGTCGCTCAGGTCATTGAGCGTGAGATGCTGGTTGGGGCCGCAGCGCAGTTGGGTGTGCGCCACGGCGCGCGCCGCCAGGAATGCATCGATGTCCTCGGGCGTGAAGAAGCCGCTCATCCGGATACGGACGAGATCACGCGCAGGATCGACATCGATGGCAAAATCGGCGGACATGGAGTTGGCGATAGCCCGAGCCTTGCTACCAAATCGCTAAGGGCGGTTTCCCTAGCGTCGCTTCGTCCAGGCAAGCGTGGCGACCACTGGGTAATGGTCCGAGGGGTAGAGTTCGCCGCGATGCGCATCGATCGTGCGGAACGCCAGCGGACGGAAGCCGCGCGCCAGGATCCAGTCGATCCGACGATCGGGCGCGCCCTTGAAGCCGTGGAAGGTCGCCTCCGGACCCTCGGGCTTGTGTACCGCACTGCGGACATCGGCGAGGTCCTGGCTGAGCAGCGCGTGCGGCTTCGCCTCGGGCCCGATGTTGAAATCGCCGGTCAGCACCACCGGCACATCCTTGGGCAGAGCCGCGATGCGGCGGCGGAGCAGCTCGGCGCATTTCTCGCGCGCCGCTTCGTCCTCGGCGCGATAGGGGAAATGGGTGTTGAGCAGGTAGAAGCGCTTGCCCGCCCTGGTCTCGAACAGGCCCCAGGTCACCATGCGCGGGAAGATGTTGCCCCAGCTGATGCTGGCGACTGTATCCGGAGCGTCGGACAGCCAGAAATTGCCCTGCTCGACCAGCTTGAGCCGGTCGCGGCGATAGAAGACGCCCATATGCTCGTCGGCATGGTCGCCACGGCGGTCGACCCCGAACCAGCTATACTGGGGCAGCTTGGCGACGAGATAATCGCCCTGGAGCTGGAACAGCTCCTGCGTGCCGACCACATCGGGTGCAGCGGCGGCGACCGTCTCGACGAACAGGTCGCGGCGCTTCTCCCAGACATTGGCGCCGTCATTGGGCGAGGGATAGCGGACGTTGAAGCTCATCACGACGAGCTTGTCCTGCGCCTGCGCCGCGACGGGAGCGAGCAGGGCGAGCACCAACCACAGGAAACGAATCAACCCACGCCCTCCAGTGCCTTTTGCCGGCGCCGCTGCACCGAGCTGCCGATCCCCATCGCCTCGCGATATTTGGCGACGGTGCGCCGGGCGATGTCGAAGCCCTTTGCATTGAGCAGCTCGACCAGCGTGTCGTCGGACAGGATCTTCTTGGGATCCTCGGCCTGGATCAGCGTGCGGATCGCGTTCTTCACGGCTTCCGCCGAGACCGCGTCGCCGCCCTCCGAGGACTGGATCGCCGAAGTGAAGAAATATTTCAGCTCGAACAGCCCGCGTGCGCAGCTGAGATACTTGTTCGAGGTGACACGGCTCACCGTCGATTCGTGCATCTCGATCGCCTCGGCGACCTGACGCAGGGTCATCGGCTTGAGATGCGCGACGCCCTTGAGGAAGAACGCTTCCTGCTGCTTCACGATCTCGCTGGCGACCTTGATGATCGTGCGCTGGCGCTGGTCGAGCGCCTTCACCAGCCAGTTGGCGCTGGCCAGCATGTCGGTGAGCCAGGCCTTGCTCGCCTTGTCCTGCGGGCCGGAGGAGACTTCGGTGTAATAGGCGCGGTTGACGAGCAGCCTGGGCAGCGTCGCTGCGTTGATCTCGACCGCCCAGCCGGCGCCGCGGCGCGCGACGAAGATGTCGGGAGTGACCGCAAGCGTGGGTTCCCCGCCATAGCGGCAGCCGGGCTTGGGATCGTAGTTGCGCAGCTCGCGGATCATGTCCGCCAGATCCTCATCATCGACGTCGCAGATGCGCTTGAGCCGCGGCAGGTCGCCGCGCGCGACGAGATCGAGATTGTCGATCAGCCGCGCCATGCAGGGATCGTAGCGATCGGCCTCCTTCGCCTGGAGCGCGAGGCATTCGGCCAGGTTGCGCGCGCCGACGCCGGTGGGGTCGAAGGTCTGGATGGTCGCCAGCACATCTTCCACCCGGGCGAGCGCCACGTTGAGCCGGTTGGCGATGTCGAGCAGGGGCGCAGTGAGATAACCGGCCTCGTCGATCTGGTCGATCAGATGCGCGGCGATGAACAGGTCGCCGCCGTCGATGCTCGCTCCGGCCTGGGCCATCAGATGATCGGCGAGGCTGAGATCGCTGCTGCCGAGATTGTCGAAGTCCGGCCCGTCTTCCGACCCGCCACCGCCGGTGCCGGTTAGGCCCAGGCTGCCGTCGAGCCCGCCGCCGGCACCGATCGTGTCGCTGCCGCTGTCATGGTGGAAGGTCTCGGCGGCGAAATCGACGTCGAGCGCCGCTTCGCCCGAGGCTTCGCCGCCGCCGGCGATCAGTTCGCTGGCATCGGCCGGGCCGTCCCGCTCCTCGAAGTCGAAATCGGGCTCGGGGGCATCGGGAGCCTCGCTGCCGCTCTCGCGCTCGTCATTGCCGGTGCCGCCGTTCTCGAGCAGCGGGTTCTTCTCCAGCTCCTCGGCGATGAAGGTCTCGATCTCGAGGTTCGAGAGCGCCAGCAGCTTGATCGCCTGCTGGAGCTGCGGCGTCATCACCAGCGATTGCGACTGGCGCAGATCGAGGCGAGGCGCGAGACTCATGCCAAGGCCGTCACCCTGGCGAAAGCCGGGGTCTCATGCGGCAGGCGCGTGCGATACGGCCTGAGATCCCGGCTTTCGCCGGGATGACGGCTAGGAAAGGCGCCGCCTTTCATAGACTACAGCTCGAAGCTCTCGCCCAGATACAGGCGGCGGACATTCTCGTCCTTGACGAGATCGCCTGGCGCGCCGGCGAAGAGCACGCGGCCATCATAGATGATGTAGCCGCGATCGACGATGTCGAGCGTCTCGCGGACATTGTGATCGGTGATCAGCACGCCGATGCCGCGCTTCTTGAGCTGGATGATCAGGTCGCGGATGTCGGAGATCGAGATGGGATCGATGCCGGCGAACGGCTCGTCGAGCAGGATGATCGTCGGATCGGCGGCCAGCGCGCGGGCGATCTCGGCGCGGCGGCGCTCGCCGCCCGACAGCGCCATGGCCGGCGCGGCGCGCAGGCGGGTGAGGCCGAATTCCTCGAGCAGCTCGTCGAGCCGGCGCTTGCGCGCGTCCTTGTCGGGTTCGGCCAGCTCGAGCACCGCCAGGATGTTGCCCTCCACGGTGAGGCCGCGGAAGATCGAGGTCTCCTGGGGGAGATAGCCGAGGCCCAGGATCGCGCGGCGATACATGGGCAGGCGGGTGATGTCCTCGCCGTCGAGCATGATGCGCCCGCTGTCGGGCTTCACCAGCCCCATCACCGAATAGAAGCAGGTGGTCTTGCCGGCGCCGTTGGGGCCGAGCAGGCCGACCACTTCGCCGCGGCCGACCGAGACCGAGACGTCGGTGAGCACCACGCGCTTGTCGTACGACTTGGCGATCGAGACGACGGCGAGGCCCTTGTCGGGCAGCGGGGCGGGATCCGCGACGGGCGTTTCGAGGGTGGCGGCGTCGGTCATACTCGGTCCCTGCATGGACGGTTCGCGGTTCCGGCGGGATTCCCCGTGGCCGTTTGGCAGGATTCCTGCATGAAGACGGCCGGGAAGGGAAGAGCCCGCGCGGCGTGCCGAGGAAAAAGGGCGATTACTGCTTGGGTGTCGGCGTGGCGGTGGGCGCGGGCGACGGCGTAGTGGCGCGCTGCGGCACGTTGAAGCGTCCGGTCACGCGGCCGCCGCGACTCTGCACGCCCGGGGTGCCCGGCGTTGCCGACCCGCCGACGCCCGATCCGTCGATCGTCGCGCGGCCGGTGTCGAGATTGATGACCAGCCGTCCGCCCGAGACGACATTGCCCGCCTGCTTCAGGGTGACGCCGCCGACCATGGTGATGATCCGCTTGTTGACGTCGTACACGGCATATTGGCCGGTCGCGCTCTGATCCGGGCGGGTGATGTTGACCCCGCCGGAGGCGTCGATGCGCGTCACCTCGGGCGAGCCGTTGGTGATCTGGCCGACATAGGCGAGCGTGACGCGCGCCGCGATCAGCGTCATCTCCGCCTGCTTGATCCGCACGCCACCCGAGAGGAGGACGCGGTTCGCCTTGTCCTGCAGCTCGATGTGCTGGGCGTCGAAATCGATCGGCGCGTTGCTGTCGTGCCGCTGCTGCGCAGCCGCAGGCGATGCGGCAAGCAGCGCCAGCGTGAAGCCGATCGGAAGCAGGGCAGTCGCACGGATCATGATCTAGCGCCTATTCGCGCGCTTGGGCGTAATCCGCAAGCGTGCATTGCCATCTAGGGAGATGGTGCGGTTTTCCAAGTCGGCGGTCAGCTTGTTGGCGCTGAACACGCCGGTCGGCGTCTTGCCGGTGACGGCACCGCCGCTTTCCAGCTTGCGGGTCTTGAGGTCGACCGTGGCGTTGGTGGTGTCGAGCGTATAGCCATCGGTCGTCTGGAAGTTGATCGGGCCGTCGCTGGTGACCTGCTGTTTGTCCATGTCGTAATGGCCCTTGTCCGCCTTCAGCGTGGCAGGGCCTTCGGGCAGCTTGATCTCGGCGGCGAGCTGGTTGAGCTTGACGATCGGCTCGGACGAACTCTTCTGGATCGCCGAGCCGGCGTTGAGGCGGAAGGGTTGGCCCTTCTCGTCCTCGCCGCGATAGACCGCCGCTTCGAGGCGGAGCCGTTCGGGCGACAGCTCGACCTTGTTCTTGTCGAGCACGAAGCTGACTTCGCCCTTGGTGAGCAGCGGTGCGAGGACGAGGAAGGCCGAAAGCACGCCGATGCCGACGGGCAGGAAGAGCAGCGACAGCCGCACGACTCGATCATGTCCGCTGCCGGGATGGGCCCAGCCGCGCTTTTGTGATCTGAGGCGTGCTGCGACTTCGGACATCAGATATGCGCGAAGATGTCGGTTTCGGGCCAGCCGGCGAGATCGAGTTCGGCGCGCGCCGGCAGGAAGTCGAAGCAGGCCTGGGCCAGGTCGGTGCGGCCTTCGCGCTCCAGGCGCTTGTCGAGTTCGGTCTTCATTGCGTGCAGGTAACGCACGTCGGACGCTGCGTATTCACGCTGCGGCTCGGAAAGTTCGGGACCGCCCCAATCCGAGCTCTGCTGCTGCTTCGAGATCTCGACGCCGACCAGCTCGCGGGCCAGGTCCTTGAGGCCGTGGCGATCGGTGTAGGTACGCACCAGGCGCGAGGCGATCTTGGTGCAATAGACCGGGCCGGCGGTGACGCCGAGATAGAAGCGGATCGCCGCCAGATCGAACCGGGCGAAATGGTAGAGCTTCAGCCGCTCGGGATCGGCGAGCAGCATGCGCAGGTTCGGCGCGTCATAGGCCGAGCGCGGGCCGAAGCGGACGAGATGCTCGTCCCCCGACCCGTCGGACAGCTGGACGACGCACAGCCGGTCGCGCGGCGTGATCAGCCCCATCGTCTCGGTGTCGACGGCGATCGAGGCGCCCGGCGCGAACAGGCCCTCGGGGATGTCTTCTTCGTGGAAATGCACAGTCATGCGGGTCGCCTAGCTCCGTTCGTCGCCGGGCTCAATGGCCGTGGGCTGCGGTTGTTTCATCGCCTGTTTGCGGGCGCGGGCATTCCGCGACCAGATATTGAGCCCCTCGACCGCCGCCGAGAAGGCCATGGCAGTGTAGATATAGCCCTTGGGAATGTGTGCGCCGAACGCCTCGCCGATCAGCACCATGCCGATCATCAGCAGGAAGCCCAGGGCGAGCATGACGACGCTGGGATTGCGGTTGATGAAGTTGGCGAGCGGATCGGCCGCGACGAGCATGACGCCGACCGCGACGATCACCGCGACGTACATGATCTGCACATGCTCGGTCATGCCGACCGCGGTGAGGATCGAATCGACCGAGAAGACGATGTCGAGCAGCAGGATCTGGACGATCGCCGCGGTGAAGGTGAGCGATGCCACCTTGTGCTTGTCGAGCAGATGGTCCTGCTCGCCGGGTTCGTCGGCATCGGCCGAATGGTGGATCTCGGTGGTCGCCTTCCACATCAGGAACAGGCCGCCGGCGAGCAGGATCAGGTCCTTCCAGGAGAAATCGGTCTCGAACGCGCGCTGCCCGTGCGAATCGAGCGGGCCCTGGATGCCGAGCGAGAATACGGTGTTCTTCAGGCTGATGATCCAGCTGATCCCGGTGAGCAGGGCGAGGCGCATCACCAGCGCGAGCGAGATGCCGACTCGGCGCGCGCGCTGGCGCTCGCCCTCGGGCAGCTTGTTCGAGAGAATCGAGATGAAGATCAGGTTGTCGATGCCGAGCACCACCTCCATCACGATGAGCGTGAGGAGTGCGGCCCAGGCGGCCGGACTGGCGAGCAAATCGGCGATCGCGTCCATATCGCTACCGTGCCCTGCGACGAAATGTGGCGCAAGCGCCGCGGTTAACGGATGTTCGCCCTGTTCAAGTCGAATTTCGTTCGCTCACTGTTCGATTTTGGGCTATGACCGATTCTGTGGCGCGATTTTTTGCGCTTGAAGACCTGCGTTTTTCGTCCGGCGCTTGGCTTTTGATTGTGATTTTGGGCGAACCGGGAAGACGAACAGGGCATGAGTTTCGATAGAGGGCGCCGTGGGGATCGCGGCGGACGTGGCCGCGACAAGCGTGATGGCTTCGGCGGCGATGACTTTGGTGGCGGCAGCAGCTTCGGCGGCGGTTTCGAGGATCGCGGCGGTTTCGGCGGCGGTGATCGATTCGGCGGCGGCGGCGGCGGTGGTTACCGCGGCGGCGGTGGCGGCGGCTTCGGCGGCGGCGGCGGTGGCGGTGGTTACCGCGGCGGCGGCGGCGGTGGTGGCTTCGGCGGCGGTGGTGGCGGCGGCTTCGGCGGTGGCAACCGTATGCCCCCGCAGGTCATCGGCGAAGGCACCGGTGTCGTTAAGTTCTTCAACGCGCAGAAGGGCTTCGGCTTCGTCGTTCGCGACGATGGCGGCGAAGACGTCTTCGTGCACATCTCGGCGGTCGAGCAGGCAGGCCTCACCGGCCTGGCCGAAGGCCAGCCGCTGGGCTTCACGCTCGTCGATCGCGGCGGCCGTATCTCGGCTACCGAGCTGAAGATCGACGGCGAGCCGATGCCGGTCGAAGAGCGTGCACCCCGCGAGGACCGCGGCGGTGATCGCGGCGGCTTCGGCGGCGAGCGTGGCGGCGGTGGTCCGCAGCGCCAGCTGACCGGCGAGAAGGCGACCGGCACGGTCAAGTTCTTCAACGCGATGAAGGGCTTCGGCTTCATTCAGCGCGATGACGGCCAGCCGGATGCGTTCGTGCACATCTCGGCCGTCGAGCGTGCGGGCATGCCGACGCTCAACGAAGGCGACCGTCTCGAGTTCGAGCTCGAGGTCGATCGTCGCGGCAAGTACGCGGCAGTGAACCTCACGCCGGGTAGCTGAGACCAGCCTTCAGGCTAAGTAAAACGGAAGGGCCGGGCGGAAACGTCCGGCCCTTTTGCTTTCAGGGCATATTGCGCTGTAACGATTGCCCATAGGTCGGCGCTGGAGGAACCGGAATGAGTGACAAGCTCAACTGGAATAGAGAGGGCGTGCCTCACCCCGGGTCGGGTTCAGTTGATCATCCGCACTCAATTTAGCGGCGATGTGGGCACGTGACTGTGGAGCAGAAGCAGCAGCTGCGTGGAAAGTCCAACGAGGCGAGAGAAGAACGGGCTAGGGCGATTCGCGATGCCCAATGGCGCGCGCGCTTTGGTCGCCCGTGCACCTACCGGGCCGTGAACTCATAGACTGATCAGGCTTGGAAGAAGCCCCAACCATCTGTCCGTCCTCGGTACGTTCGTGCCAAGGTTTGCAGCCTTTCCTCGGTGTCGGTGATGTTCTCGCAAGTGGGGACCATATCCTTGGACGCAGTGACGTCCCATGGGTCTTCTTCGCGTTCGACTTTCTCGACAACAGCGGCGAAGCCTTCACGGTTTGCTGCCTGGGCGAAGGCGTCAGCCGCGGCCCGATCGGGAAATACGTAAGAAAAATCGATAGCGCGAGAAGGGCCGAGGTCGCTTCCATCCGCTCCCATATTCCGCAGGATCGCTGCATTCTCCTCGAACAACGACATCGGCGCCTCAGTTGTGAGCCGACCAAGGCTATATCGGGAAGCAGGATTCACAAACGCCTCATTACCTGATTCACGAGCGTATCAGCCGATATGACCTGACCGACTTCGAGGGGCGCGTGATCACCTTCGCGCGGAAAATTTCGGAGAAGCTAGGCTGTTAGAATCAGTGTGGCCCCGCCAAGTATCCCCAGGACGCTGAGCGCACGCATCGGCGTCACGCGCTCGCCGAGGAAGAAGATCGCGATCGCCAGCGCAGTCACCATGCCCGTCTCGCGCAGCGCGGCGAGTGGGGCGATCGCACCGAGCGCAAAGGCGTTGAGCGCCAGGCCATAGGTGACGATCGACAGCGCGCCGGCGGTCACCCCCGCCTTCCATTGCCCCAGCGCCGCGACGAAGATGCGGCCGCGCGAGGCAAGGCCGAACATCGTGACGATCGCCCCGCCGGACAGGACGAAGGACCAGACGATATAGCTGACCGGCCGCGGCGCAGCGCGCACGCCGTGTGCGTCGGCCATGGTGTAGCAGCCGATCATCGCCGCGGTGAGCAGCGCCCAGCCGAGCCCGGCCCGACCGAGGTGGCGGCCGATCACCAGCATCGCCACTGCACCGCCGATCAGCGCGATCCCGATGATCTCGCGCGTCGAGACATGTTCGCCGAAGACGAGGATCGCCAGCGCCGCGGTGAGCATCGGGGCGACGCCGCGCATCACCGGGTAGGCGGCGGAGAAGTCGCTCGTCTCGAACGCGCGGACGACGGCGTAGAGATAGAGGCAATGGATCGCGGCGCTGAGGCCGAGCCAGCCCCAAGCGCCCGCCGGCAACGGCACGAGCAGCGTGGCGGGGAGCAGGATCAGCGCGCTCGACCCGTCGATGATCGCGCGGCCGGTCATCTTGTCCTTGCCGCCCTTGAGGATGGCATTGACCACCGCGTGGATCGAGCCCGAGGCGATCATCATCGCCGGGGCCAGGAATTCGGGACTCACAACTCGATCTGTCGGCGGCCCAGCCACAGAGCGAGAATGACCCTGGATACGATTGCCGAGAGCAGCACGAGCGGAACGACGATCCACAGCGTCAGAACCTGCACTTCGGCCCATTGTCCGGCGACCAGGTGGCGCACGCTGGTCAGCCCGGTCCATCCCAGCACGATCGCGGCGGTCACCAATCCCGCGAGCAGCCCGGCGCCGAACCAGCGCCGCCAGGGCAAGGCCGGATCCCGCAGGAACAGCAGCGCGATCGGCACGCCGACGATCGCGGCGTAGCAGATGCCGAACAGCGCCAGCGTACCCCAGATGCGCAGGAAACTGTCCCCCGCGTTCGATCCGGCGGCGAAGATGCCCGGGAGCAGCGACGCGATCACCGGCCCCGCGAGAACGCAGGCGACAAGCGGCAGTATCGGAACGCGTTCTTCCCCCATGTGCGGAGAGTGGCGCAGCGCGGCGGCGCGCGCAACGCCTCACTGCAAGGGCACGACCTTGCCGCGTACCATCACATAGCCGATGCGGAGCACCGCGGCGGGATCGGTGAGCGGATCGCCATCGACCGCGATCAGATCGGCGGACTTGCCGGGATCGAGCGTGCCGGTCTCGGCGGACAGGCCGAGCAGGTCGGCGCCCCCTTTCGTGGCGGCGATCAGCGCATCGCGCGGGGTCATGCCGCCCTTGGAGACCATCAGCCCGATCTCCTCGCCATTGCGACCATGCGGGTAGACCGCGGCATCGGTGCCGAGCGCGATCTTCACCCCGGCCTTGTAGGCGCGGTTGAGTGCCTTGCCCCATTGATCGAGCGTCTGGCGCGCCTTGATCTCGCTATTCTCGCTGAAGATGCCCTTGCCGAGATACATTTGCAGTCCGCTGAACGCCATCAGCGTCGCCGAGAAATAGGTGCCCTTGCTCTTCATCAGCGCGACGTCGGTATCGTCGGCGAAGGTGCCGTGCTCGATCGAATCGACTCCGGCACGCACCGCCGCCTCAATCCCGCGTGCGCCATGCGCATGGGCGGCGCATTTGAGGTGCATCTGGTGCGCGGTGTCGCAGATCGCCTTCATCTCCTCATCGGTGAAATGCTGCTCGAGCCCCATCGCGCCGGGATCGAGCACGCCGCCAGTGGCGTGGAACTTGATCGCGTCCATGCCCATCGCCGCCAGCTTGCGCACCGCCTTGGCGCATTCGGCGGCGCCGGTGCACACCCAGAATTGTTCGCCGGTCCGGTCGATCGCGTCGCGCAGCTCGGGGGCTAGGCCGGTGGTCTGATCGCCATGCCCGCCGATGATCGACAATGCCGGCCCGGCGACGAGGACGCGCGGGCCGGGGAAGCTGCCATCGGCGATCGCATCGCGCACCGCGAGGCTGGCATTGGCCGCGCCGCCCAGGTCGCGCACCGTGGTGAAGCCGGCGCGGGCGGTGACCAGCGCGTTCTTCAGCCCGACAGTGGCGGCATAGGGTTCGGAATATTTGGTGGTCAGGCCCTGATACCAGGGCTCGCCGGCGCTGAAGGTCAGGTGGACATGGACGTCGATCAGCCCGGGCAGCACGGTCTTGCTACGCAGATCGACCACGGTGGCGCCGGCGGGCGCGGTGGCGCCGTCCTCGATCCGGACGATCCTGCCCTTCTCGACGATCAGCGTGGACGGCCCGCGCGCCGGCTTCGCGGCATCGGTGATCACATGGCCCGCCTGGATGGCATAGGTCTGCGCCTGGGCCGTGCCCGAAGCGGTGACGAGCAGCGCGGCGGCGATCAATTTCCGGATCATGGAATCCCCTCTTTTTCGTTGGGGCGGAGCTTATGCCGGTGCGTGCAGATGTCGAGAGCTGCTCAGGTGGCGAGCCTGCGCAGGCCCTCGATCGTGTCGGCTTCATGTGCGGGCTTGTCGGTGCGGATGCGGCTGATCCGGGGGAAGCGCATCGCCAGGCCGGACTTGTGGCGCTTCGATTCGTGGATCGAATCGAAGGCGACTTCGAGGACGAGCGTCTTGTCGGTCTCGCGCACCGGGCCGAAGCGGTTGACCGTGTGGGTGCGCACGTACCGGTCGAGCCATTTCAGCTCCTCGTCGGTGAAGCCGAAATAGGCCTTGCCGACGGGGAGCAGTTCACCCTCCGCGGTCCAGGCGCCGAAGGTGTAGTCCGAATAGAAGCTGCTGCGCTTTCCCGAGCCACGCTGGGCGTACATCAGCACGCAGTCGGCGATCAGCGGGTCGCGCTTCCATTTGTACCACAGGCCGGCGCGGCGCCCGGCGACATAGGGGGAGTCGCGGCGCTTGAGCATCACGCCCTCGATCGAGGCGTCGCGGGCGCCGGCGCGGATTTCCTCCAGCGCGGCAAAGTCGGCGGCCTCGATCACCGCGGAGACGTCGAACCGCTCGGGATCGAGCCGCGGGGCGAAGACTTCCAGCCGGGTGCGGCGTTCGGTCCAGGGGAGCGCGCGCAGGTCTTCTTCGCCATCGAACAGGATGTCGTAGAGGCGGACGAAGGCGGGATATTCGGCGAGCGTCCTGGCGCTGACCTGCTTGCGGCCGAGGCGCTGCTGGAGCGCGTTGAAGCTTGCCGCTTCCCCGCCCTGGAACTCGCCCTTCACCAGCAGTTCGCCGTCGAGCACGCCGGGGGCGGCGAAGCTGGCCGCGATTTCGGGGAAGCTGTGGGTGATGTCGTCGCCGGCGCGGCTGTAGAGCCTTGTCTCGCCCGCGACATGGACGAGCTGGACGCGGATGCCGTCCCATTTCCATTCGGCGGCATAGTCGGCAAGGTCGACGCTCTCGGCCTCGAGCGGATGGGCGAGCATGAAGGGGCGGAAGACGGGAACGTTGCGTGCGGCCGGCTGGGCGCCGCGACCCTCTGCCCAGTCGAACAGCGGGGCATAGGGCGGGACGAGGCCGTGCCAGACTTCCTCGACGGCATCGACGTCGAGCCCGAAGGCCTGGGCCAGCGCGGTCTTGGCGAGGCGGGCGGAGATGCCGACACGCAGCGCGCCCATCGCGAGCTTGAGCAGGGCGAAGCGCTCGTCCGCCTCGAGCCGGTCGAGCATCGATGCCAGGATCGCGGGCGCGTCGGATTTGGAGATGCCGGCGAGCGTGGCGACGATGTGCGAGAGGGTGAGGGGCGTGGTGTCTTCGGGCGGCACCGCCGGCTCGGGCCAGAGCAGGGCGATGGTCTCGGCCGAATCGCCGACGAAGTCGCGGCTCATCGCATAGAGCACCGGATCGACCCGGGCCTCGACCATCGCGCGGATCAGCGCGGGCTTGACCGCGGGCAGGTCGAGCTTGCCGGTGAGCGCCGCCATCGCCCAGCCGCGATCGGGATCGGGGGTGGCGCGCAGATAGTCGCCGATCAGCTTGAGCTTGGCGTTGCGCGAGCGCGTGTAGATCAGTCCGTCGAGGAGGTCGGCAAAGGCACGCATGATGGCGCAACGCATAGCGCGGCCGATGCGCTCCCGTTACGATGTTTCGATATGCGCAAGCTTCTCGCGATTCTCGCCACCCTGGCCTTTTTGGGCGCCGGCTTTCTCGGCTGGTGCTTCCGCGAGGCGACCAGCGATCCGGTGGTGCGCCGTGCGGAGGTGGCGATGCCCGGGCTGGAGCGGCCGGTGACGATCGCCTTGCTCAGCGACATCCATGTCGGCACCGCGGCGATGGGGCCGAAGCGGCTCGGCCGGATCGTCGCGCAGGTGAATGCGCTGAAGCCCGACCTGGTGGTGATCGCGGGGGACTTCATCTTCGGGCATGATCCGAAGGGGTCGGCGAAGCTGGGGCCGGCGATGGTGGCCCCCTTGCGCGAGTTGCGCGCGCCGCTGGGCGTGGCGGCGGTGCTCGGCAATCACGATTACTGGACGGGACCCCAGGCGGTGCGGGCGCAGCTTGCCCAGGCGGGGGTGACAGTGCTGGAGAACAGCGCGGTGTCGCGCGGGCCCGTGGCGCTGGGCGGGATCAGCGACGACTTTTCGGGCCATGCCGATGTGCGGGCGACGATGGAGGCGGCGCGGGCGCTGGGCGGGCCGATCGTGCTGGTGACGCATTCCCCCGATGTCGCGCCGGACCTCCCCGCCGATGCGCATCTGCTGCTCGCGGGGCATACCCATTGCGGGCAGGTGCTGGTGTTCGGGCAGAATATCGCGCCGGAGGTCAGCCGCTATGGCAGGCGCTATCGCTGCGGGCTGGTGCGCGAGGGCGCGCGGACGGTGGTGGTCACCGCCGGGCTGGGGACCAGCGGCGTGCCGTTCCGCCTGGGCGCGAGGCCGGATGTGTGGTTGCTGACACTGATGCCAGCAGCAATGGCGTCGTCACAAAAAGCGCGTTAGGCTCGACGTTCCACCACCGGAGGGGACTCCACGTAATGAAGCTTATTCTCACCGCCGCCGCGCTCGCCTGCCTGCCCGCCGCGGCCTTCGCCCAGACCGCCCCTGCGCCCGCGCCGGCTCCTGCCGCGACGCCCGCTGCGGCCGCCAAGTTCAGCGCCGACACGCCGATCGAGGCGCTGTTCGCCAACGAGGCTGCCAAGGCGGTGCTGGTTGCCGACGGCCTCGGCGATGTCGACAAGCACCCGGCCTATGACCAGTTCAAGGCGATGAGCTTCCGCGGCGTCGCGCCCTTCTCGGAAGGCAAGATCACCGACGAGATCCTCGCCAAGCTCGACGCGGACCTCGCCAAGATCAAGTGACGCGAAAAAGGGGCCGGATTCGCATCCGGCCCTTTTTTGTCCGGCTTCGCCGGGCCCGGCGCCTGTTCAGCTCTGCTGAACAGCAAAAAAAAGGCCTCAGCCCTTGCGGCTGGCCTCGAACAGGAACCAGGCGCGCTCTTCGGCCTGGTCGGTCCATTCGTCGACGATCCCGCTGGTCGCATTGTCGCCGGCATCCTCGGCGGCCTGCTTCACGGTGCGGAAGCTCTCGACCAGCTTGAGATTGTCCTCGCGCAGTTCGGCGAGCATGTCGCCGGGCGACACATAGTCGGCGTCATTGTCGGTCAGCGTCTGGCGGCGGCCGATGTCGCCTACCGAGCGCAGCGTGAGGTTGCCGGTCTTGCGGACGCGCTCGGCAATCGCATCGGTGATGCCCAGAATCTGCGCCGCCTGATCGTCGAGCAGCAGATGATAGTCGCGGAAGTGCGGGCCCGAGACGTGCCAGTGGAAGTTCTTGGTCTTGAAATAGAGCGCGAAGCTGTCCGCCAGGGCGCTGTTCAGCGCATCCGCCACGCTCTTGGTGTCGTTGCGGTTGAGATCGGTGGGGGTGCGGAGGGCCGCATTGGTGTCTGCCATGTTCGTCTCCCTGGGGAATTGATTCGGAGGATCAACGAACGGGATATAGGGAGCGGTTCCGATCGCGCACTTGCAATTTACCGATCTCAGAAATCGATCAGGTCAAACGCAGCGCATCGACGCCGATCCAGCAGCCCGCGATCAGGAAGCCGATGCCGCTGAGGATGCGCAGCCAGCGCCACGGCACGGCCTGCCAGGTCCGCTCGCCGAGGACGGCGGCGACGAAGGCGACCCCGAAGCACGCGATCGAAGCGCCCGCGGCGGCGAACCAGGGCTGCCCGCCGGTGGAGAGGGCGAGGGTGAAGAAGGGCGTGCTCTCGCCAAAGGCGAGAATCAGCACGCCGAGCAGGGGTGTGAGGAAGGGGCCGAGCTTCCAGCCGGCCAGCCGGTCCTTCACCTTGCCCGATCCGATCGTGCCGAGCGCGCCGAAGATCAGTGCGAGGGCGAGCAGCAGCGCGCGGGCGTTGGGCGTCATCATCGGGGCGACCAGCATGCCCCCCAGCCCGGCGGCGAAATTGACCGCGACATGCGCCAGCCCCGCGGCGAGCGCCACGGTGAGCGGGCGCCCATAGCGATCGGCGAGGATCGCGGCGAGCAGCGCCGGCTTGTCGCAAAACTGAGTGATGGCGGCCAGAAGGAAGGCCGGGACCAGAGCTTCCATGTGCCTCCCTTTCGGCGGATATTGTGGCGCCGCGGGGTTAAACCCGTGTGAAGCATCCTGCCTTTGGTGCGCAGCCTTGACTTTTGGCAGAGAATCGCACAGTTGCCCGCGTCTGGCAGCGGTGCGCCTCAGCGTGCCGCTCTTTTCTTTTTACAGAATCAAGGGTTGTTGGGTCATGGCCAAGCCGACCACTGTCAAGATCAAGCTCGTCAGCACGGCGGACACGGGTTTCTTCTACGTCACGAAGAAGAATCCGCGCACCCAGACCGAGAAGTTCTCGTTCCGCAAGTACGACCCGGTCGTGCGCAAGCATGTCGAGTTCAAGGAAGCGAAGATCAAGTAAGCCAGGCTTCGGCCTGACTTGCATCCCCGCTTCGCGCGGGGATTGATCAGAAGAGAAGCCCCGGGCCCTTGGGCTGCGGGGCTTCTTCTGTGCCCGCTTCCGGGGTCTCGGGCGCCGGGACGGGTTCGGGTGCCGGCGATTCGGCCGGCATCAGCGCGCGCACTTCCTCCATGAAGCGGACCAGGCCGATCGGCTTGGAGACATAGGCGTTGGCGCCTGCCGCGCGGATCCGATCCTCGTCGTCGCGGCCGGCATAGGCGGTCACCGCCATGATCGGGATGGTGCGCAGCCTGGGGTCGAGCTTCATGTGCTGGATGATCTCGAGGCCGGTGATGTGCGGCATCTGGATGTCCATCACCACCAGCTGCGGATCGAAGTCGCGGGCCCGTGCCACCGCCTCGCGCCCGTCGCGCACCGGCTCGACTTCGAACTGGTGCGCGCGCAGCAGATCGCAGAACAGCTTCAGATTGAGTTCGTTGTCCTCGACAACGAGCACCCTTTTTGCCACGCGCTAACCCCCGGATCCAATTCGAGTGATGTAGGGTATGGCGAGCGCGGAAACAAATGCGGAAGCGCTGGCGCTGCAGGCACTTGTCTGGACGCTGGGCGACGAATCGCGGGCCCGGCGCCTGCTCGACCTGACCGGGCTCGATCCGTCTGAGCTGCGCGTGCGGGCCGGGGAGGCCGCCACCCTCGCCGCCACGCTGAGCTTCCTCGAAGCCTACGAGCCCGACCTTGTCGCCTGCGCCGAGGCGCTCGATATCAGCCCCGAACAACTGGTCGCCGCCCGGGCGATACTGGAAAGATCATGAAACCGCTGCTGATCACCGATTGCGACGAAGTCCTGCTCCACATGGTCCGCCATTTCGGTGTGTGGCTGGGCGAGACCCATGACATCGACTTCAACCCCGACGGCAGCGATTTCGCCAATTCGATGCGCCGCCGCGGCGATTCGTCGGTGGTCGAGCGCGAGGAGATGTGGGGGCTGCTCGACGGCTTCTTCCCGGCCGAGATGGAGCGCCAGACGCTGGTGCCGCACGCCCGCGAGGCACTGGCCGCGCTTGCCGGGCAGGCCAATATCGTCGTGCTCACCAATCTCCAGGATCATTGCCGCGAGCACCGCATCGCCCAGCTGGCGAATCACGGGATCGAACATCGCGTCGAGTGCAACCAGGGCGGGAAGGGATCGCCGGTCGTGCGGCTGATCGAGGAATTCTCGCCGAGCGTCACGGTGTTCGTCGACGATCTCGCCGTGCACCACGAATCGGTCGCCAAGCACGCGCCGGACGTGTTCCGGCTGCACATGGTCGCCGAGCCCAGCCTGGCGCCCAGCGTAGCGAAGGCGCCGCATGCCCATGCCCGAATCGACGACTGGCGCGACGCCCAGGGCTGGATCGAGGCCCGTTTCGCGGGCTTGACCCTTTGAACCACCACTGATTGAGCGAGGACCATGACCACTGCAATCGATCGCAAGCTCGAAGAGCTCGGCCTCACCCTTCCCGAAGCCGCGGCGCCCGTTGCCGCCTACGTCCCCGTGGTGGAGGCCGGCGGCCTGCTCCACATCTCGGGCCAGCTGCCGTTCAAGGACGGCGCGCTGATGACCGGCCGGCTCGGCGAGGATCGCGACCTGGAATTCGGCGCCGAGGCCGCGCAGCGCTGCGCGCTGATGCTGGTCGCGCAGATCAAGAAGTATCTGAACGGCGACACCGCGCGGGTCGCGCGGATCGTGAAGCTGGGCGTGTTCGTCAACTCCGCCGCCGACTTCACCGACCAGCCCAAGGTCGCCAATGGCGCCTCCGAGCTGATGCAGGCGCTGTTCGGCGATGACGGCAAGCATGCCCGCAGCGCGGTGGGCGTGCCCACCCTGCCGCTGGGTGCGGCGGTCGAGATCGACGCGATCGTCCAGATCCGCTGATTTTCCCAATTCTGGTTCGAATGCCGGCCCGCTTCCAACCCCGGGGAGCGGGCCGGTTCCATTTTGGTGCTGTGGCGAGTCAGCAACAGTTCGTCACGATCCCGTGACGGAACAGCAATTAATGTTGTGCGCTGCAGCGTCGTGCGGCAAGGAACGCATGTCGCCGCAAGCAGCGCAGGCCCATGAGGCAATGACGCAGCACCGGGGGCAGCAGGCGGGAACCCTTTTGAATAAACGGGAAGGGTATTCCATGCGCTACACCATGATCAGCCTCGCCGCGCTTGCGGCCGCGGTTGCCGCCACACCGGCAATGGCCCAGGACCAGACCGATCCGGCCCCCGCCGTGACCGTCAGCGGCAGCGTTGCCGTCGTCAGCGACTACAAGTTCCGCGGCATCTCGCAGACCGACGGCAATTTCGCCGTGCAGGGTGGCATCACCGTGAGCCACGCATCGGGCTTCTACGTCTCGGTCTGGGGCTCGTCGGTTGACGACTACGTCACCGCCCATGGCACCGCGCACCAGGAAATCGACCTGATCGCCGGCTACAAGCACAGCTTCGACGGCGGCGTCACCGTCGATGTCGGCGCGCTCTACTATGTCTATCCCGGCACGCGTGCCAGCATCGACAAGAGCGCTTCGGACTTCGTCGAGCCCTATGCCTCGGTCGCCTATGCGATCGGTCCGGTCACCGCCAAGGTGACGGGCAACTACGCGCCGAAGCAGAAGGCGCTGGCGATCGACCAGGGCCAGAGCGGGCTGCTGAAGAAGGAAGACAATTTCTACCTGGCCGGCGACCTGTCGGTCGCGATCCCGAAGACCCCGATCGGCCTCACCGCCCATCTCGGCCACACCTGGGGCCCGAGCTGGCTGTCGGGCCCGACCGACGAATATACCGACTGGGGCGTGGGCGCGACCTTCACCTACAAGTCGCTCACCTTCGGCGTGAACTATGTCGATACCGACACGACCTTCATCACGCCGAGCAGCAAGGACGCGGCCAAGGGCGGCATCCTCGGTTCGGTGAGCGTCGCTTTCTAAATTTGGGGAGGACGGGGAGCGCCACGCGCGCTCCCCTCCATAGCAAAGCGCCGGCCTGCAAGGGGATGCAGGCCGGCGCTTTTTCATGTGCGCTAGGGGCGGCCCCGTGGGGCCGGCCGCTTGCTGTTATTGCGGCGTGCTGGCCTTGGCATCCTTGCCGTCGCCTTCCGGCGCCGCGACGATGTCACGCGTCGTCGTGCCCTTGTCGATGACGCTGGTGCCGGGGCTGCCAGCGGTCGAGCGGGCGCTCTGGTCGGCGCCGGTGCTGCCCGACTGGTCCATGATCGCCTGCTCGCCGGGGCTGCGCGCCGCCGAGCCGCCGAACATCGCGTCGAGCGCCTGGTTGGCCGGGTTGCCTTCCTGCGGACGCGGGGCGCCCGGCTGCGGCGGGACCAGGGCGAAATCGGGGGGGATCACCAGCGGCGCCTGGCGGGCGACGGCGAACTCGTCGGGGCGCGCCCGGTCATAACCCTTCTTGCCGCAAGCGGAGAGCGAGGCCGCGAGCGCGATCGCGCTCACGATGGTAACGGTCTTACGCATTGACTTCATTCTCCACAGCGGCCGGGCTGTCGCCATCGGCCTTATCGCGCACGAGGAGCGCGCGGATCAACAGGATCAGCACGCCGATGGTAATCGCCGCATCGGCGACGTTGAAGACCAGAAACGGGCGCCATGTCCCGAAATGCAGGTCGGCGAAATCGACGACGAAGCCGAGGCGGGCCCGGTCGAGGATGTTGCCGAGCGCACCGCCCAGCACCATCCCGAGCGCGCAGATCTCGGGCAGCTTCCGCTCGCGGAACATCCACACGAACACACCGATGGCGATCGCGCTGGTGAGCAGCACGAGCATCCAGCGGGTCGCATCGCTGTTCGCGGCGAAGAGGCCGAGCGACACGCCGATATTGGCGACGAAGCGCAGGTCGAAGATCGGCAACACTTCATGGACGTGGTTGAGCCCGTCCAGGCCGAGCTTCTGGTGGATCAGGGTCTGGACGAACGCCAGGTCGACGCCGAGCGCGCGCACGACCAGCAGCTTCGTCACCTGATCGATGACGAAAACCAGAGCCGCCACGGCGAAGCCGATTCCACGAGTCACGTTCATTCCACCACCCCGGCACAGCGGTCGCACAAGGCGCCGTCCTGCGCAACTTCCGGGAGATGGCGCCAACACCGGCCGCATTTATGGCGCTGGGTGGGCACGACCGTGACCGCGTCTCCCTTTGTCACCTTCGAGACGATGAACAGTTCGGTGAGGTCCTCCTCCGACGCGGGCAGCGCCGGCACGGTCACTTCGGCCTCGAGGCTGGAGCGCACCTGTTTCTCGCGGCGATAGGGCTCGATCGCCTCGGTCACCTGCTGGCGGAGCTGGCGGATCGCCGCCCAGTCGCTCTCGACCGAAGCACCTTCCGGCAGGACCGGCCATTCGAGCAGGTGGACCGATTCGTCCTCGCTCGGGAAGCGGGCCTGCCACACTTCCTCGGCCGTGAAGGCGAGGATCGGCGCGGCATAGCGGACCAGCGCGTGGAACAGTATGTCGAGCACGGTGCGATAGGCGCGGCGCTTGGCCGAGCTTTCCGCCTCGCAATAGAGGCAGTCCTTGCGGATATCGAAGAAGAAGGCCGACAGGTCCTCGTTCATGAAATCCGTCAGCGCGCGGCTGTAGCGGTTGAACTCGAAGGCCTCGGTGGCGCTGCGCAGCTCGGCATCGAGCTCGGCCAGCTTCGCCAGGATGTAGCGTTCCAGCTCGGGCATTTCGGCCACGGCCAGGCGCTCGGCCTCGCTGAAGCCGTCGAGCGCGCCGAGCAGGTAGCGGAAGGTGTTGCGGATCTTGCGATACGCGTCGCCGGTGCCGGCGAGCACTTCCTTGCCGATGCGGACGTCCTCGAAATAGTCGGTCTGCGCGACCCAGAGGCGCAGGATGTCCGCGCCGCTCTCGCCGATGATCTTGAGCGGATCGACGACATTGCCGAGCGACTTGGACATCTTGCGGCCATTGCCGTCGAGCGCGAAGCCGTGGGTCAGCACCGCGTCATAGGGCGCGCGGCCGCGGGTGCCGGACGACTCGAGCAGCGACGACTGGAACCAGCCGCGATGCTGGTCCGACCCTTCGAGATACAGGTTCGCGCGGGTGCCGACGCCGTAGCGTGCCTCGATCACGAAGCTGTGGGTCGAGCCCGAATCGAACCAGACGTCGAGGATGTCGGTGATCACCTCATACTGGGCGAGGTCGTACTTCCCGCCGAGCAGCGCCTGGTGATCGGCCTGGAACCAGGCATCGGCGCCGCCGGTCTCGAAGGCGTTCAGGATGCGGGCGTTGACCTCCGGATCGCGGAGATATTCGCCGGTCTGGCGGTGGACGTAGAGCGCGATCGGCACGCCCCAGGCGCGCTGGCGGCTGATCACCCAGTCCGGGCGTCCCTCGACCATCGCGCGGATGCGGTTCTGCGCCTTTTCCGGAACCCAGCGGGTGTTCTCGATCGCATCGAGCGCGATCCCGCGCAGGGTGGCGCCGTTCGAGGCGCTTGCCTCGCGCGATTCGTCGTCCCAGCTGGTATCGTGCGTCGCGCCGTTCGGGCGGTCCATCGGGATGAACCATTGCGGGGTGCAGCGGAAGATCACCTTGGCCTTGGAGCGCCAGCTATGCGGGTAGCTGTGGGTGAAGTCGTCCGACGCGGCGAGCAGCGCACCCGCCTCGCGCAGGTCGGTGCAGATCGGGCCGTCCGAAGCGGTGAACTTCTTGTTGATCACCGATCCCTGGCCGCCGAGCCACAGCCAGTCCGGCCGGTACATACCCGCCGCATCGACCGCGAACACCGGATCGATGCCGTTCGCCTTGCAGAGCAGGAAGTCGTCTTCGCCGTGATCCGGCGCCATATGGACGAGGCCGGTACCGGCGTCGGTGGTGACGAAGTCGCCGGCGAGCAGCGGACGCGGCTTGGCGAAGAAACCGCCGAGCTTGTGCATCGGGTGCTGTGCGACGGCGCCCGCGAGGCTCGAGCCATCGAAGTCGCCATCTGAGCGCAGAAAGGCTGTCACGCCTAGAGACTTGGAAATACGCTTCTCAAGCGTCTCGCGCAGATTCGCCGCCACGATGTAGCGGCCCCGTTCCGCCCAAGGCACCGAGCCCCACACGGCTTCGCGCTCACTATCCGAAATCAATCGATCGGCCACCAGGAGTTGGCAGTCGAGATACTCAATCTCCGGCCCATAAGCCAAAGCCTGGTTCACCGGGATCGTCCACGGCGTGGTCGTCCAGATCACCGCATGCGCGCCGACCAGCTCGGGGGCGTTCGGCGCCTCGACGATCTCGAACGCCACGTCGATCTGCGTCGAGGTGATGTCCTCATATTCGACTTCGGCCTCAGCCAGCGCGGTCTTCTCGACTGGCGACCACATCACCGGCTTGGCGCCGCGATAGAGCTGGCCGCTCTCGGCGAACTTGAGCAGCTCGCCGGCGATGATCGCCTCGCTCTCGAAGTTCATTGTGAGGTACGGGTTGGTCCAGTCGCCCATCACGGCGAGGCGCTCGAACTGCTCGCGCTGCACGCCGACCCATTTCTCGGCATAGGCGCGGCATTCGGCGCGGAAGGCGACGGGGTCGACTTCGTCCTTGTTGAGCTTCTTGGCGCGGTACGCCTCTTCGACCTTCCACTCGATCGGCAGGCCGTGGCAGTCCCAGCCGGGGATGTAGGGCGCGTCCTTGCCCATCAGGCTCTGCGAGCGGACGATGATGTCCTTGAGGACCTTGTTCATCGCATGGCCCATGTGAATGTCGCCATTCGCATAGGGCGGGCCGTCGTGCAGGATGAAGCGGGTGCGGCCGGCACGCTGCGTGCGCAGCTTGTCGTACAGCCCGATCTTCGCCCAGCGCGCGAGGATGGCCGGCTCCTTCTGGGCCAGGCCGGCCTTCATGGGGAACTCGGTCTTCGGCAGGAAGACGGTGTCGCGATAGTCTTTTGCTTCGGTCATGCGTGGGGCGGAATTAGAGGAAGCCGCGCTCCATGCAAAGCAGATGTTCCGATCACGGGCTTAACCTTCAATTTTCGGAACTGCGCGCTGCCTTCGGGCGTCCCCCTGGGCATGAACATTCCGGTCCAGAACCTCTCCGGGCCCGAGGCACCCGACGAGATCGCCGAGCTGGCCGGGCAGTATCTGCTCCTTCCCGAGCGGGAGGCGCTGGCGCGGATCGATGCCGAGATTGCCCGGTCCACCGACGAGTCGCGCTGGGACGACCTCAGCAAATGGCACCGGGTGCGCTTCCGACTGATCCGGCTGCACCAGCTCGCGGCGCGCTAGCCGAGGATCTCCCGCGCCCGTGCCGCATCCAGGTCGATCTGCAGCTTGAGCGCGTCGAGCGAATCGAACTTCGCCTCGGGGCGCAGATAGTCGATCAGCTGGACCTCGATCACCTGGCCGTACAGGTCGCCCGAGAAATCGAAGAAGAAGGGCTCGAGCAGCTCGACCGGCGGCTCGAAGGTGGGGCGGATGCCGAGGCTGGCGACGCCGCCTAGCAGCCGGCCATCCGCCAGCCGCCCGCGCACGGCGTAGATGCCATAGGCCGGGCGCAGATAGTTGGCGAGGCTGAGGTTCGCGGTGGGGAAGCCGAGCGTGCGGCCGACCTGATCGCCATGCTGGACGACGCCTTCGATCGCGAAGGGGCGGGTGAGCAGGCGGGCGGCATCGCGCGGGCGGCCTTCGCGCAGATGGTCGCGGATGCGGCTCGACGAGACGGTCTCGCCGTCCAGCTGCACCGCGGCGACGGTCTCGGCCGAATAGCCGAGCTCGGCGCCCAGCGCGGCGAGCGTCGAGACATCGCCCTCACGCCCCTTGCCGAAGGTGAAGTCGCCGCCGGTGACCACGCCGCCCGCGCCGATGAAATCGACCAGCCGTTCCTCGGCGAAGCCGCGGGCGCTGAGCGCGGCCAGCTCGGCGTTGAACGGGAAGACCAGCATCGCATCGACGCCGGCTTCTGCGAGCAGGCGCTGGCGCTGGTCCATGGTGGTCAGGCGGAACCACGGACTGTCCGGGCGGAAATAGCGCTGCGGGTGCGGATCGAAGGTGCCGACGATTGCCGGCCGCCCCTCGGCGCGCGCGCGCTCGACCGCATGGCCCACCACCGCCTGATGCCCCAGGTGAAATCCGTCGAAATTGCCCAGCGCAACGATCGCACCCCGATAACGGGAGGGGACCGGCGTGCCGCCGTCGAGACGCTCCATGGGGCGGCCTATAGGGGAAGCGTTGCCGCAATCAAATCCTCCCCGAGCTTGTCTCGGGGAGGGGGACCGCGACGCGCAGCGTCGGGGTGGAGGGGCGCGCCGGGCACCGGCGCGTTGCGCCGGCCCCTCCACCACCGAGCTTCGCTCGGCGGTCCCAGCGTCCGGTCGCTCGTGCCCCCGGCACGAGCTTGGATTGCCGGGGGCAATCCAACCCGACGCTCCCAGCGAGCTGGGGGAGGAATTATTTGGCAGGCACAATCCCCGCGCGGATCACGCGCAGGACATTGCCGCCCATCACCTTGCGGATATCGTCGGGCGAGAGGCCGGCATCGAGCAGCGCGCCGGTGATCGCGATCAGCTTCGACGTGTCCCAGCCGGTGGTCACCGCGCCGTCGAAATCGGAACCCAGGCCGACATGGTCGATGCCGACCAGGTCGCGGACATGGAGGATCGCGCGTACCACGTTCGCCGGCTCGGTGCCGCACACCGCCGCGTCCCAATAGCCGATGCCGATCACACCACCGGTGGCGGCGACGCCCTTGATCTCCTCGTCGGTCAGGTTGCGGTTGACCTTGCAGGTCGCCTGGACGCCGCCATGGCTGGAGACCACCGGGCGCTTCGCCAGCCTGAGGATCTCGGCGACCGATTCGTGGCTCGAATGGGCGATGTCGACGATCATGCCGAGCTGCTCCATCCGCGCCAGCACCTGGCGGCCGAGCGGCGTGAGTCCGCCCTTCTTCACGCCGTGCATCGATCCGGCGACGTCATTGTCGAAGAAATGCGCCATGCCGGCCATGCGGAAGCCGGCGGCGTGGAGCTTGTCGAGGTTGCCGAGCTGGCCTTCCAGGTCCTGCAGCCCCTCGATCGAGAGCATGCCGCCGACCACTTTCCTGCCGCGCGCGCGATCGGCGAGCAGCTGGTCGAGTTCGGCGGGGGTGTGGATCACGCGCAGCTTGCCGTTCGATCCGGCGGCGGCGCGATCGAGCTTGCGGGCGTGGAACAGCGAGCGCTCGAGCAGCGAGGACCAGGTCTTGGGCGGCTGGAGCTGGGCGATGGTGAGCAGGGTGATGTTGTCGGTGTCGCCGGTATTGGCGTCGTAATTCTGATGCTTCGGGGTCTTGGTGACCGACGAGAAGACCTGGAGCGCGACATTGCCCTCGATCAGCCGGGGCAGATCGACCTGGCCGGTGTTCGAGCGATCGAGCAGGCTGCGGCGCCACATCAGCGTATCGGCGTGCATGTCGGCGATCTGCAGCGAGGCGTGGAGCTGCTTCGCCGCGTCGCTCGGCTTGGCCAGCTTGGCCGGCACCACCTTGTTCATGCTGCCTTCGATGATCCCAGGGGCGAAGCCGAAGAACCCGACCGCGGCCAGCGCCAGCACGATCAGCACGCCCCAAAGGATCTTCTTCTTCATCCTGTCCGCTCCAGCGTCACGAAGCTGTAGGCAGGGCGCCCCGCTTCTTCCGGGAAATCCTCGCGCGCAACTTCGCGCCATTCAACCCCGAAAGCGGGAACGACCGCGTCCCCCTTTGGCGCGGCATGGACTTCGGTGAGCTCGATCCGGTCCGGCGTGAACAGCGCGAACACCTCCGCCCCGCCGATAACTGCGACCTCGCCGGGGCCGGCCAGCGCGAGCGCCTCGGCCGGCGTGTGGGCCACTTCGGCGCCCTCGGCATGCCAGTTGCGATCGCGGGTCAGCACGATGTGGCGGCGGCCGGGCAGGGGCGCGGGGAAGCTGTCGAAGGTCTTGCGGCCCATGATCATCGGCTTGCCCATGGTCTGCGCCTTGAAGCGCTTGAGGTCGGCCGGCAGGCGCCAGGGCAGCTGGCCGTCGACGCCGATCACGCCATTGTCGGCACGGGCGAGATGGAAGGAAATTACCTGCATCCACGGCCTCCGCCGGCGCGGTCAGGCATTTCCGCCGGCCTGCGCCTTGGCGCCGTTGCTCCAGCCTTTCTGCCACGCGGCCATGAGCGTGCCGCTCTTGTAGGGGTTAGCCGATTCCGGCTTGCCGTTCTTTCCGGCCCCATAGCCTTCCTGCCATGCCTTGTCCTGCGGTGCGGCCATATTCTTTCTCCGTGATACCGCCGGGCAGGGGAGCCCGGCTAACAAAATGGGCCGCTTCTAAACCGCCACCGGCGCCTTGATATGCGGCTGGGCGACGTAATCGTGGATCACGAAGTCCTCATATTCATACGCGTCGATCGAGCCCGGGTTGCGCAGGATCTCCAGCTGCGGGATCGGCCCCGGCGTACGGTTGAGCTGCTCGCGGGCCTGGTCGAGATGGTTCGAATAGAGGTGGCAATCGCCGCCGGTCCAGACGAAGTCGCCGACTTCCAGACCTGCCTGCTGGGCGAGGATATGGGTGAGCAGCGCATAGCTGGCGATGTTGAACGGCACGCCGAGGAAGATGTCGGCCGAGCGCTGGTAAAGCTGGAGGCTCAGCTTGCCGTTGGCCACATAGCACTGGAACAGGCAGTGGCAGGGGGCCAGCGCCATGGCGTGGAGCTCGCCCGGGTTCCAGGCGGAGACGACCATGCGGCGCGAGCCCGGATTGGTCTTCAGCGTTTCGATCAGCTCCCTGATCTGGTCGATATGGCGGCCGTCCGCGGCCTCCCAGTCGCGCCACTGCTTGCCATAGACCGGGCCGAGATCGCCATTCTCGTCGGCCCATTCGTCCCAGATGCTGACCTTGCGCTCCTGCAGCCACTGCACATTGGTGTCGCCGCGCAGGAACCAGAGCAGCTCGATGATGATCGAGCGCAGGTGCAGCTTCTTGGTGGTGAGCAGCGGGAAGCCCTGCCTCAGATCGAAGCGCATCTGGTGGCCGAACACGCTCCGCGTGCCGGTGCCGGTGCGGTCCATCTGCTCGGCGCCATGGTTGAGCGCGCGGTCCATCAGGTCGAGATATTGCTGCATATGTGCAGCGTAGCCCCGCGCCCGGGCGGCGCCAAGCAGGCGGAACATCTCCATTGTGGAGAAAAGCTTTGTCCGGAGCGGATGCGGTCGCGCTTCGGCGGGGCGGCCGGCAGTGGCAGGCGCTGGACCGTGTTGTTCGATGTGCCCCACCGCCCGATGCGGCTGCACGATCCGCAGGAGGCGGGGCTATTGTTCGCGCCGCTCGCGCTGGAGCAAGTGGAGGTGCTCGCCTTCGTCTATCTCGACCGGCACCAGCAGATACTCGGCATGCGCCATGCCCGCTCCGCGCATCGCGACGCGGCCGACCTGCCGATCCGCGACGTGGCGGCGGACGCCATCGCCTTCCATGCTGCCGCGGTGGTGATGGGGCACAACCATCCGAGCGGCGACCCGACACCGAGCCGCGCCGATCGCGAGGCGACCGACCGGCTCGCCCGCGCGCTCGATGCGCTGGGCGTGCGGCTGCTCGATCACCTGGTGGTGGCGACGGGCGGCACCACCAGCTTTCGCAGCCTAGGGTTCCTTTGATTCTTCCCGGGGCAGGACCGCCGGCTTGGCGGTCTTGCCGCTCTTGCAGGCGCGGATCGCGCTCGGCTCGGGCCGGTCGCCGCGCGCCTCGAAGATCGCGATATAGCCGCCTGCCGAGGGCATGGGCTTGATCGACACGAGCGAATAGCCGACCGCGGCGAACTCGCATTTGAGCAGCTCGGGCGGGGTGCCGTGATCCTGGGTCGGGCGATTGGCGTCGACCACCACTGCTTGGCCGCCGGGCGCGAGCGCGGGGCGCAGGCGCCAGAGGAACTCGTAGGGGCTCTCGATCTCATGGTACATGTGGACCATGAGGACGCGGTCGAAGCTGTTCTCCGGCAGGCGCGGATCGGCGGGCAGGCCGAGGCGCACGCTGACATTGTCGAGCTTCTCGCGCAACACGCGGGTGGCGAGATAGTCGCGCGTCTCGGGCACGATGTCCTCGGCGACGACGCGGCCCTTCCTGCCGACGCGGGTGGCCAGGCGGACGGTGTAATAGCCTTCGCCCGCGCCGATATCGGCGACGGTCATGTCCGGCCTGATGCCCGCCAGGTCCATCACCTGGCCCGCTTCGTTCAGCCGGTCGCGCGCTTCCTCGGTGGACCAGCGCGGCGAGAGGATGGTGGCGACGGGCCGGTCGGCGGCGGGGAAGCCGCTGTGCGACGCAGGCGCGTCGTCATCCTGCGCCTTGTTGTCGATCATCGCCGCCCCGCCGCACGCGGCGAGCGCCATGGTCAGCAGCAGGGCGAGGCCCGATCTCAATCGACATCCTCCACTTCGACGGTCTCGCCGGTCACGCGCTGGGATAGCGCGGCGGCCATGAACGCGTCGAGGTCCCCATCGAGCACATCGCCGGGCGCAGTGGAAGTCACACCGGTGCGCAGGTCCTTCACCAGCTGGTACGGCTGGAGGACATAGGAGCGGATCTGGTGGCCCCAGCCGATATCGGTCTTGGTGGCGTTGGTCGCGTTGGCCGCGGCCTCGCGCTCGGCCAGCTCGCGCTCGTAGAGGCGGGCGCGCAGCTGGTTATAGGCCTCGGCCTTGTTCTTGTGCTGCGAGCGCTGGTTCTGGCACTGCACGACGATGCCGGTGGGCAAGTGGGTGATACGCACTGCCGAATCGGTGGTGTTGATGTGCTGGCCGCCCGCGCCCGATGCGCGATAGGTGTCGATGCGCAGCTCGCTCTCGTTGATCTCGATCGCGATGTCGTCGTCGATCACCGGATAGACCCAGATCGAGGAGAAGCTGGTGTGGCGGCGCGCGGCGCTGTCGTACGGCGAGATGCGGACCAGGCGGTGCACGCCGCTCTCGGTCTTGGCATAGCCGTAGGCGTTCTCGCCTTTCACCAGCAGCGTCGCCGACTTGATGCCCGCCTGTTCGCCGGCGTGATAGTCGACCAGCTCGACCTTGAGGCCATGGCGCTCGGCCCAGCGCGTGTACATGCGCTGGAGCATGCCGGCCCAGTCGTTGCTCTCGGTGCCGCCGGCGCCCGAGTTGATCTCGATATAGGTGTCGTTGGCATCGGCCTCGCCCGAGAGCAGGGCCATGACCTTGTCCTTCTCGGCACGCTCGGCCAGCGCGGCGAGGCTGGCGGTGCCTTCGACCGCCATTTCCTCGTCGCCTTCGGCCTCGGCCATCTCGATCAGCTCGGCGGTGTCGTTGAGCTCGGTCTCGATCGCGCGGGTGGCGCCGATCGATTCGTCGAGGCGGCGACGCTCGCGCATCACGTCCTGGGCCTTCTTGGCGTCGTTCCAGAGAGTCGGATCCTCGACGCGCGCGTTCAGCTCGTCGAGCCGGCGCAGCGCGCGGTCCCAATCGAGGAAGCGGCGGAGTAGCGCGAGCGACTCCTTGATGTTGTCGACATGAGCCTGCGCTTCGGCGCGCATGGGTTTTACCTTTCGAACTATTCAATTCGTCATCCCCGCGAAGGCGGGGATCCACAGCCAAGAGCGGCGTCGCTCGTTACCCTGGATCCCCGCCTTCGCGGGGATGACGGGGTATATAATGCGCCGCGCTAGTAGATTCCGCCCTCGCGTTGCAAGAAGTCGCTGTCGCCCTCCTGCTTCTTGGGGGCTGCCTTCTTCTCGACGGCCTTGGTTTCGGGCTGTTCTTCCTGGTCCCGGCGGCCGCGGCGCTGCTCGGTCTCGGGCTTGAACGCTTCCCAGATTATGCCGGAGAGCGGGTCGCTCGACGGCCAGCCGCCGGTGACCGGCTTGCCCGACGCACGATCGATGCGGACCATGCGGATGCCCTGGGGCGCGGTGAAGGGGACCTTCTCCATGCCTTCGAACGCGGGGATGGCGAACTGCTTGAAGATCGGCGCGGCGATCGAGCCGCCCTGGGCATAGCCGCCCAGGTTGGTCGGCGTGTCATAGCCGATATAGAGGCCGCCGATCATCTGCGGAGTGCCGCCGACGAACCACACGTCGGTCGGGCCCGAGGTGGTGCCGGTCTTGCCCATCATCGGGCGGCCCAGGTCGCGCAGAACGGTGGCGGTGCCGCGCTGGACCACGCCCTCCGCGATATGGACCATCTGATAGGCAGAGAGCGCGTCGATCACCTGCTTGGCGCGGGTGACCGGGCGCGGCATCGCGCCGCCCTTCCAGTCCGGCGCGTTGCAGCCTTCGCAGGGGCGCCAGTTCTCGGGCCAGACCACCGCGCCCTTCCGGTTCTGGACGAAGTCGATCAGCGACGGGTTGAGCGCCCGGCCATGGTTCACCAGGATCGAATAGGCGTTGACCATGCGGGTCACGGTCGTCTCGCCGGCGCCCAGCGCGTAGCTGAGATAGGGCGGGAATTTCTGCCGCGACACGCCGATCCGCTGGATCAGGTCGACGACGTGGTCCATGCCGGTCTGGTTGGCGATCTGCACCGTCATCAGGTTGCGTGACTGCTCGATGCCCCAGCGCAGCGTCTTGGGGCCGGCGCCGCGCGCATTGCCGAAGTTGCGGAAGCACTTCTGGCCGAGATTGGCGCCCTGCCACACGCAGAACGGGCCATCGACCACGATCGAGGCGGGGGTCATGCCCTGCTCGAGCGCGGCGGCATAGACGATCGGCTTGATCGTCGAGCCCGGCTGGCGCTGCGCCTGGGTGGCGCGGTTGAAGCTCTGGATGCGCGAATCGAAGCCGCCCTGCATCGCCAGGATGCGCCCGGTGCGCGGATCCTCGACCACCATGCCGCCCGAGACCTTGGGGATCGAGCGCAGCGCCCATTGGCCGCTCTCGGGGGCCACCGCGACGATGTCGCCGGGCTTGAAGGCGTCGAATGCGTGGCCGCCCTGGCCGCGCACCGGCATGGTCGCGGCCCATTTGGGCAGCGTGCCGGTCGAGCCGTCGTCGAACCCGACCTGCCAGCTGTCGCCGGTGCGTTCGATCAGCACGCCGGCGCGCCAATCCTCATAGTCGACGCCGATATTGGTGTTGAGGAAGGACTGGAGCCAGCTCCTGCCGATATCGGCATGGCCGATCGGACCCGACCAGCCGCGGCCGCGATCATAGCGCAGCAGGCCGTCGCGCAGTGCCTTCTGGGCGTATTGCTGCAGCCTGGGATCGAGCGAGGTGCGCACCCACAGGCCGCCGGAATAGACGCTGTACGGGCCGGTCTCGTCGGTCTCTCCGAACTTGTCGATCAGCTGGCGGCGGACCTCCTCGGTGAAATAGCCGCCGACGCGCTCGAACTTGGGCGTCTGGCGCGGCACGGTGCCGAGGGGGGACGCGACCGCCGAATCATGCTGGGCCTGGTCGATGAAGCCGTTCTCGAGCATCTGCCCGAGAACCCAGTTGCGGCGATCGAGCGCGCGCTGGGTGTGGCGATCGGGATCATAGTTGGACGGGCCCTTGGGCAGGATCGCCAGATAGGCCATCTGTGGCAGGGTGAGCTGATCCAGCTCCTTGCCGAAATAGGCCTGGCTCGCCGCCTCGACCCCGCCGGCGTTGCGCCCCAGCTCGATCGAGTTGAGGTACAGCTCCATGATCTGCTGCTTGGTGAGCACATCCTCCATGCGCCAGGCGAGGATGCCCTCCTTGGCCTTGCGCAGATAGCTCGTCTCGTTGCCGACCAGCAGATTCTTGGCGACCTGTTGGGTGATCGTCGAGGTGCCGCGCGGCGTCGAGCCGCTCACCAGCCCCTGGAACGCGGCGCGTACCAGGCCGGGGAAATCGACGCCGTGATGCTCGAAGAAGGTCTTGTCCTCGGCGGACATGTACGCCTCGACGAGGAGCTTGGGATATTCCTCGAAGCTCAGCTGCACGCGGCGCTCGCGCGCATAGCTGAGGATCGGCAGCCCCTCTGCCGAGCGGACATTGGTCGGCAGCGGTGGTTCGTAGTTCTTCAGCGTGTCGACCGAGGGCAGGTTGCGCGCGATGAACAGCCAGACGAGGAAGACGAAGACGCCGGAGAGCAGCGCCAGTACCGCGAGGATCCGGAACCACCAGCGGTGGCGGACGCGACCGAACAGCCCTGTGAAGCCCCCGATCTCGCGCTTGATGCGCATCTTTACGCTGGAAGTGGAACCGTCGGACATGCGGGTCGCGGTTTAGCAGGATTGAACACGGATGCCAGCCGGAGTCTCGGCGGCTCGTCGTGCGGCAGGATCGCTCCCGAAATGGGATTATTCCCTAAGTGAAACCACATCCCCCCATACCCTCTATAATGAGGGCACAAGGGGATTGATGAGGAGAGTTTTTCAGCGAGACGCCAGCGTCCGCGTCGCCATGCGCGTCGCGAAATGGATTTCCACGGCCTTGCGCACGCTCTGCGCCACTTTCCTGCGTCCTTCGTCCGAGGCGAGGAAGGCGGCGTCGCCGTCGTTCGAGATATAGCCCGTCTCGAACAGCACGGAGGGCATGTCCGGTGCCTTGAGGACCATCAGCGAGGCCATGCGGTGGTAGTTCGCCTTGATCGGGATGAGCGGCTGGGCCTCGCGCCCGAGCAGGCGGGCAAAGCTCGCCGACATGTTCATCGTCTCGCGCTGGGTGAGGTCGATGAGGATCGAGGAGATGTCCGGATTCTGCGAGCCGAGATCGACGCCGGCGATGATGTCGGCCTTGTTTTCGCGCGCGGCCAGCCGTGCGGCTTCCTTGTCGGAGGCGACTTCGGAGAGTGTATAGACGGTGGCACCCGAGGCATCGGCATTGCCGGCGCTGTCGCAGTGTACCGAGATGAACAGGTCCGCGCCCAGCTTGCGTGCCAGGCCATAGCGTTCCTGGAGCACCAGGAAGCGATCGTCCTCGCGGGTGAGCGCCACGCGCACCCGGCCCGAGGCGAGCAGCGCGTCCTTCATGGCGAGCGCGGCCTTGAGGGTAAGGTCCTTCTCGCGCAGGCCGTTCGCGCCGATCGCGCCGGGATCATGCCCGCCATGGCCGGCATCGATCACCACCAGCGGGCGATCGGAGGCACCATAGACACGCGGCAACGATGCCGGCGGCGCGCGCCGTGGCAGTGCGATCGTCTCGCTGTAGCGGCTGTGGCCCGCAGGCTGCACATAGGAGAAGGGCGGCAGGAAGCTCATTCGCCGTTCGGCCGCGGCGCGGGCGAACTGCGCGTCGTCCACGGTACGCAGCTGTAGCGTGAGCGTGCGCCCGTCGCGCCCGAAGCTGCCTTCGGTCACGATTGCCGGCCGCGCGAGGTCGAGCACGATTCGCGCGCCCTCGGTCCCTTGCGAGCCCTGTCGGATGCTCGTCACGGGTCCGTCTGCATATGCGCGATTGCCCGGCTCGGCGCCCTTGGCGTCCAGCACGATACGCTGCGGTCCAGCCAGCACGAAAGCGCTCGCCTGGGATACCGGCTCGTCGAATTTGACGATCACACGGTCACCCTTGACGCGCACTTCCTGCACGACGCCCGCCCAGCTTGGAACTCCGGTCAACCAGCCGGAGAGCAAGGCGAGCAGGAACAGCACCCTGACGCTATGCCGCGCCGGGGCTCCGGGGGTCCAGCCCAAAACCATAGATTGATACTCTGACTACACGTCTGCCCTGACGTGACCGGACTAGACGGCGCGCTTCAAATTGACGTGAAGCGATGCGGTTAATTTCCGATTCGGCATATTTTTGCCGGCAAAGCGGCAAATGCTTGCCGGGCTATTAGCCGGATGGGGCCAAGGTTGCCGCGCCGTTACGGTAATGCTAGTCAGCTTTTACCGGCCCTTGCGCCGGACCTTCCCGCGGCCACATTCGCCGCGACAGTTCAGGTTGACGCTCACATGAGGCAATTTCCGCAACGTCTGCACCGACCGGCCCCGATGGCCGGCCGCGTGATGGCGGCGGAGTCTGCGGACCACCGGTTCGCGCGTGCCCTGCGAGCAGCAGCAGTTTTCGAAACCCGCGAGACCGCAGCCGGCGAATCCGCCGGCCAGGGCCGCATTGTATGTCGCGCGCCTGCGCGAGCCCTCCGCAACACAAATCTAGAGGGCCTGGGCCGGCGCGCCCGGAGAACAATAAATGACCATGCGTATGCTGATCGACGCACGCCACCGGGAGGAAACCCGCGTGGCCGTCGTCAAGGGAAGCCGAATCGAGGAGTTTGATTTCGAGTCCGCCGAGCGCAAGCAGCTCAAGGGCAATATCTATTTGGCCAAGGTGACCCGCGTGGAGCCGTCGCTCCAGGCGGCTTTCGTGGATTACGGTGGCAACCGCCACGGCTTCCTGGCCTTTAGCGAAATCCATCCCGACTATTACCAGATTCCCAAGGAAGATCGCGAAGCGCTGCTCCGCGAGGAAGCCGAGCATGCGGCCGAGGAAGCCGCGCTGCGCGCCGAGGAGGATGGCGACGAGGATCATCTCGACGGCGATGACGGCGTCGAGGTGCTCGAGCGTCCGCACGACGACGAGGAAGACCACGACCACGAGTCCGAGGAAGCCGAAGGCGAAACCTCGGAAGGTGGCGAGGGCGAGGAAGGCCGTGGTCGCGGTCGTCGCGGCAAGCGCCGTGGCGGCAATGGTGGCGAGGACAGCCCGGCCGAGGCGCTGCGCCAGCGCCGCATGAACCTGCGCCGCCGCTACAAGATCCAGGACGTGATCCGCCGCCGCCAGGTGCTGCTCGTCCAGGTCGTCAAGGAAGAGCGCGGCAACAAGGGTGCGGCCCTCACCACCTATCTGTCGCTCGCCGGCCGCTACTGCGTGCTGATGCCGAACACCGCGCATGGCGGCGGTATCTCGCGCAAGATCAGCTCGGCCGCCGATCGCAAGCGCCTCAAGACGATCATGGCGGACCTGAAGCTGCCGCCGTCGATGGGCTGCATCGTCCGCACCGCGGGCCTCCAGCGCACCAAGGTCGAGATCAAGCGCGACTTCGACTATCTGGCGCGCCTGTGGGACGGGATCCGCGAGGAGACGCTCAAGTCGACCGCGCCGGCTTTGGTCTATGGCGATTCGGATCTGCTCAAGCGCGCGATCCGCGACATCTATAATCGCGACATCGACGAGGTGATCGTCGAGGGCGAGGACGGCTATCGCCAGGCCAAGGACTTCATGAAGCTCCTGATGCCGAGCCATGCCAAGAAGGTGAAGCAATATGCCGACGCGGTGCCGCTGTTCCAGCGCGCCGGCGTCGAGGATCAGCTGTCGGCGATGTACAATCCCGTCGTCCAGCTGAAGAGCGGCGGTTACCTGGTGATCAACCCGACCGAGGCGCTGGTGTCGATCGACATCAACTCGGGCCGCTCGACGCGCGAGCACAATATCGAGCAGACCGCGACCGCGACCAACCTGGAAGCGGCGCACGAGATCGCGCGCCAGCTGCGCCTGCGCGACATGGCCGGCCTCGTCGTGATCGACTTCATCGACATGGATCACTCGTCGAACGTCCGTAAGGTCGAGAAGGCGATGAAGGAGGCGCTGAAGAACGATCGCGCCCGCATCCAGGTCGGTCGCATCTCGGCCTTCGGCCTGATGGAGATGAGCCGCCAGCGCCTGCGCACCGGCGTGCTCGAAGCGTCGACCGTGCAGTGCCCGCATTGCGAAGGCACCGGCCTGGTCCGCACCGCCTCGTCGGCCGGCCTGTCCGCGCTGCGCCTGATCGAGGACGAAGCCGCCCGTGGCCGCGGCTCGGTGATCACGCTGCGCGCCAGCCAGGAAGCCGCCTTCTACGTGCTCAACAAGAAGCGCGCCGACATCGCCGAGATCGAGGACCGCTACGGCGTGACCGTCGAGATCCTGTCGGACGGCGAGCTCGAGGGCGCGCGCATGTCGGTCGAGGCTTCGGGCCCGCCGCCGGCGCATGCACCGAAGTTCGAGAAGCTGATCGAAGAGCCCGAGGACGACGACTACGTCGAGGAGATCGACGAGGAGGAAGAGGAGCTCGAGGAGGAGGCCGAGGCCGGCAATCGCCGCGAGGGCCGTAGCGAGCGTCGGGAGCGCGACGAGGATGGCGAGGGCCGCGGCAAGCGTCGCCGTCGTCGCCGTGGGCGTGGCCGTGGCCGCCGCGAGGAAGGCGAAGGCGCCGAGGGTGAGGCCGAAGCCGGCGAGGAGGCCGATGTCGAGGCCGAAGGCGAAGCTGACGTTGCCGAGGGCGAGGAAGCGTCCGCCGCTGCCGAGGGCGAAGGCGAAGGCCGTGAAGGTGGCCGCAAGCGCCGCCGTCGTGGCCGTCGCGGCGGTCGCCGTGGCGATCGCGCCGAGGGTGGTGAGGATGCCGGCGAAGACGCTGCCGAGGAGGTGACCGAAGTCGCCGCGGCGGTCGAGGCGGCACCCGAGCCTGTTGCCGAGGAAGCCGCTCCGGCCAAGCCGAAGCGCACCCGCAAGAAGAAGGTCGAGGCTGTCGAGGCCGAGGCTGCTCCCGCGGTAGAGGCGCCGGTCGAGGCGGCACCCGAGCCTGTTGCCGAGGAAGCCGCTCCGGCCAAGCCGAAGCGCACGCGCAAGAAGAAGGTCGAGGCCGTCGAGGCCGAAGCCGCGCCTGCGGTGGAAGCGCCGGTCGAGGCGGCACCCGAGCCGATCGCCGAGGAAGCCGCTCCGGCCAAGCCGAAGCGCACGCGCAAGAAGAAGGTCGAGGTTGTCGAGGCCGAGTCGGTGAACGAGGCGGCTCCGGCGGTGGAAGCCGCTCCGGTTGCGGCGGACGCCGCACCGGCCGAAGCGGCCGACGGCGAAGAGGGCGAGGGTGAGAACGCCGACGGCTCGCCGCGTCGCGGCTGGTGGCAGCGCACCTTCGGGGCCTGATCCTCCAAGCCTGAGAAAAAGGGGCGCCGGTCCGCAGGGATCGGCGCCCTTTTTCATGGGCTTGCCCTCGAGGCGCTTCACTCGCGGTTCATCGGTGCAGGCGCACGGCCAATGCCATTGATCGCGGGTGGAATTCGGAGGATACGAACGGGCATGAAGCGTATCCTCGCCCTGCTCTCGGCCGCCTTGCTGCTCTGGGTCCAGCCTGCCGCCGCCCAGTCGATCCTGCGCGATGCCGAGACCGAGGCACTGCTCAACGACATGGCAAAGCCGCTGTTCATCGCGGCCGGTCTCTCGCCCGCCAATGCCAAGGTGGTGCTGATCAACGACGGCTCGATCAACGCCTTCGTCGCCGGCGGGCAGATCGTCTATGTCCATTCGGGCCTGATCGACGCGGCGTCGAGCGCCAATGAGGTGCAGGGCGTGATCGCACACGAAATCGGCCACATCGTCGGCGGCCATGCCGTGTTCCAGGGCGATGGCGGCTATACCAACATCTCGATCCTCAGCCTGCTGCTCGGCGTGGCGGCGATGGCCGCGGGCAGCGGCGAGGCGGGCACCGGCATCCTGATGGCCGGACAGCGCGCCGCGATCGGCAAGTATCTCGCCTTCAGCCGCGTTCAGGAAAGCTCGGCCGACGCCGCCGGCGCCAAGTTCATCAATAGCGCCGGGATCAGCGGCAAGGGCATGCTGAGCTTCTTCGACAAGCTCACCGCCCAGATGCACCGCTATGGCTATTACACTAGCAATCCCGAGGTCGATCCGTTCGCGCAGACCCACCCGATGTCGCAGGATCGCGTCGAGACGCTCAAGGCCGACCTTATGAACGCGCCGAGCTGGAACAAGCCGCTCGACCCCAATCTCGAGGTCCGCTTCAAGCGCGTCCAGGCCAAGCTGCGCGGCTATGTGAGCGACGCCAAGGATACGCTGGCCAAATATCCGCTCAGCAACCAGTCGGTCGAGGCGCATTACGCCCGCGCCTATGCCTATCACAAATCGGGCTATCCCGAGCAGGCGGCGGCCGAGACCCAGGCACTGGTCAAGGCGGAGCCCAAGGACCCCTATTTCCTGGAGCTCGAAGGGCAGATCCTGCTCGAATCGGGCGATCCCAAGGGCGCGATCGCGCCGCTGCGCGAGGCGACGGCACTGTCGAACAACGCGCCGCTGATCGCGAGCACGCTGGGCCATGCGCTGCTCGCCACCGAGGACAAGGCCAATCTCGACGAGGCCGAGCGCGTGCTCAAGCAATCCGTGGCGCGTGACAACGACAATCCCTTCGCCTGGCTGAATCTCGGCACGGTCTATGACCGCAAGGGCGACGAGGCGCGCACCGCGCTCGCCACCGCCGAGCGTGCGCACATGATGGGCGATGTCGGCACCGCGCTGATGAGCTCGCGCGCGGCGATGGCGCGCCTGCCCCAGGGCTCGGCCGACTGGGTGCGCGCGCAGGACATCAACATGGTCTCGCAGACCGCCTGGGACGAAATGCGGAAGAAGAAGGGGCGGCAGTGATCGAGCGTTTGTTGGGTAACAGGCTGGCGCTGGCCGGCGCCTTCGTGCTGTGCGCAGTGGCGGGGGCGGGAATCTTCGCGGCCATCCAGGCGCTGGTGCCCGGCATGGGGCCGCGCGGCCAGGCCGAGCGGGTGGTCCACGACTGGGTGCTTGCCCATCCCGAGGTGCTGCTCGAATCGGTCGAGCGCTACAACCAGAAGCAGAGCGCCAATGCCGACAAGGCACAGGCGGAGGCAGTCGCAGCTGCGGAGAAGACCCTTCCCGCCGAGCGCGCCAAGCTCGAGACGCCCTATGCCGGCGGCTGGGCGGGCAATCCCAGGGGCGACGTAACCGTGGTTGCCTTCATGGACTATGCCTGTGGCTATTGCCGTGCCAGCCTGCCGGCGATCCAGGAGCTGCTGAAGCGCGATCCCAATGTGAAGGTGGTGTACCGCGAATATCCGGTGCTCGGGCCGGACAGCCTGGTCGCGGCGCGCTGGGCGCTGGCGGCGGCGGAGCAGGACAAGTTCCGTGCGTTCCATGACGCGCTGTTCGCGATGGACGGGCCGAGCGCGGCCAATATCGAGGCGGCCGCCGGGAAGGCCGGGCTCGACATGGCCAAGGCGAAGCAGGTGATCGGATCGAAGCCGGTGGAAGGCGAGATCGTCGCCAACCACAAGTTCGGCCAGAAGCTTGCGATGACCGGCACGCCGAGCTGGGTGGTTGGCGGCAAGCTGCTCTACGGCATGCGCGACTATGACGGGCTCGCCGCGGCGGTAGCGGAAGCGCGCAAGGGCAAGTGACCCATAATCCTCCCTTGGCGAGCCAGGGGAGGATTTAAGTCGTCCTATTTTGTACCGAGCGGTTGCCGCGTCGCATCGCCGTGCCTAATTAGCGGGTCCTTTCCCGGCCGGGGGCATCATGACATCCATTCTTTCGATAAACGGCGTGAGCAAGACCTATGGCTCAGGCCACAAGGCGCTCGATCATGTCGACCTGGAGATCCGCCGCGGCGAGATCTTCGCGCTGCTAGGTCCCAATGGGGCAGGCAAGACCACGCTGATCTCGATCATCTGCGGGATCGTCACGCCGAGCACCGGCACGATCCTGGTCGACGGGCACGACGCGGTGCGCGAGCCGCGCGCCGCCCGCTCGAAGATCGGGCTGGTGCCGCAGGAGATCGCGGTCGACATGTTCTCCACCGTGGGCAGCGCGCTGCGCTTTTCGCGCGGGCTGTTCGGCAAGGCGCCCAATCAGGAGTTTTGCGACCAGATCCTCAGGGACCTGTCGCTGTGGGATAAGCGCAACTCCAAGATCATGGAGCTGTCGGGCGGCATGAAACGCCGCGTGATGATCGCCAAGGCGCTGAGCCACGAGCCCGACATCCTGTTCCTCGACGAACCCACCGCCGGCGTCGACGTGTCGCTCCGCCGCGACATGTGGAAGATGATCGGCAAGCTGCGGGAACGCGGCGTCACCATCATCCTGACCACCCATTATATCGAAGAGGCCGAGGAGATGGCCGACCGGGTCGGCGTGATCGACAAGGGCCAGCTGCTTCTCGTCGAGGACAAGGCCGAGCTGATGAAGAAGCTCGGCAAGCGCGAGCTCGACCTCAGCCTGGTCGAGCCGATGGTCGCGATCCCGGCGGGCCTCGAGGAATGGCACCTTAGCCTCGAGGACGAAGGCACGCGCCTGCGCTACACCTTCGACGCCCAGGCCGAGCGCACCGGCATTCCCTCGCTGCTGCGCAAGCTCGGCGAGATGGGCATCGGGTTCAAGGATCTCGACACCAGCAAATCCAGCCTCGAGGACATCTTCGTCGGCCTCGTCGAACATAAGGAGGCCCGGGCATGAACTTCCACGGCATCTGGGCGATCTACAAGTTCGAGATGGCGCGCACGCTGCGCACGCTCTGGCAGTCGATCGTCACCCCGGTGATCACCACCGCGCTCTATTTCATCGTGTTCGGCAGCGGCATGGGCAGCCGCATCCCCTCGATCGAAGGCGTGCCCTATGGCAGCTTCATCGTGCCGGGGCTGATCATGCTGTCGCTGCTCACCCAGAGCGTCGCCAATGCCTCGATCGGCATCTATTTCCCCAAGTTCACCGGCACGGTGTTCGAGCTGCTCTCGGCGCCGATCTCGGCGGTGGAGCTGGTGATCGGCTTCGTCGGCGCGGCGGCGACCAAGTCGGTGGTGATCGGCCTGATCATCCTGCTCACCTCGGGCCTGTTCGTGCCGTTGCGCGTCGATCACCCGCTGGCGATGCTCGCCTTCCTGCTGCTAACCTCGATCAGCTTCTCGATGTTCGGTTTCATCATCGGCATCTGGGCCAAGGGCTTTGAGCAGCTCAACGTGGTGCCGGCGCTGATCCTGACTCCGCTCACTTTCCTGGGCGGTTCCTTCTATCCGCTGAGCTTCCTGCCCGAGCCGTGGCGCACGGTGAGCCTGTTCAACCCGGTCGCCTATCTGATCAGCGGCTTCCGCTGGGCGTTCTTCGGCGATGTCGGCGACATCGACGTGCGCTGGAGCCTGGGCTTCGTCGCCCTGTTCCTCGCCCTATGCCTTGGTCTAATCGTCACGATCTTCCGGACCGGCTACAGGCTCAAGAACTGATGACACCCTTTCCCCTGGATATCTTCACCGAGCCCGAGGACGTCGATCCCCACACGCTCGCCAATCTCGGCCCGCTGGCACCGCTTGCCGGGCGCTGGGAGGGCAAGAAGGGCATCGACCTCAACCCCAAGGCCGAAGGACCTGAGCGGCGCGAGTTCATCGAGCGGATCGAGTGCGTGCCGATCGATCCCCAGGCCAACGGCCCGCAGCTCTTCTACGGGCTGCGCTACCATATCCACATCACCACCGAGGAAGAGGACATCACCTTCCACGACCAGGTGGGGTACTGGCTGTGGGAGCCGGCGACCGGCCTGATCCTGCAGACGCTGGCGATCCCCCGCGGCCAAGTGCTGCTCGCCAGCGGCAAGGGCGCGCCGGGCGACAAGGCGATCCATGTAGAGGCGAAGCGCGGCGAGACCAGCTACGGCATCTGCTCGACCGACTTCCTCGAATATGCCTTCCGCACCGATGCCTATACGATCGACATCGCCTTCGCCGAGGATGGCGGCTGGAGCTACGACATCCACACCACGCTGGAGGTGAAGGGCCAGGGGCCGTTCGACCATCACGACCGCAACACGCTGAAGCGGGTGGGGGTGGCGAAGCCGAACCCCTGGGTGCAGATCCTCGCGGCGAAGGGGCAGGGGTAATCCAAGCCGTCACCCCCGCGAAAGCGGGGGCCCATCTCCCGGACTATCCATCGACGCACCGGTCGTAATTGCCGACAGTGTCGGAGCTGGGTCCCCGCTTTCGCGGGGATGACGAAAGAGATGGTGGGCTGCTAGTTCCCCACCACCGGCAGCATGATCGCCGAGCCGGCGCAGACCTTCTGCGTAGCCTTCTGATAGTCCGCCGGCTTGGCCTTGTAGATGTTCGGCACGAAGGTCTGCGGGTTGCGGTCGATCATCGGGAACCAGCTCGACTGGACCTGGACCATGATCCGGTGGCCCTTCTTGAAGACGTGGTCGTGGTTCCGCAGCGGGATCGTCCAGTCGTTCACCTGGTTCGGCACCAGCGGCGTCGCCTTCTCGAACGATTGCAGGTAGCGGCCGCGCTTGACCTCCATGGCGACCGGCAGCTGATAGCCGTTCAGTCCCTTGGCATAGGCGCCGATCGCGGTTGGCGCCTTCTCGAAATCCTCCGGATAGACGTCGATCAGCTTGACGATGAAGTCGCTGTCGGTCCCGCTGGTCGCGGCCTCCAGCGCGGCGGTGATCGCGCCGGTCACGGTCAGGTCGGCATCGAGCGGGGCGCTGGTGTAGCTCAGCACGTCCGGGCGATAATCGGCGAAGCGCTGGTCCTCGGTCTCCCACCAGCGCCAGTCCGGCGTGGCATAGGTGGCCGACATCGGGCGAGCGCGGAACGGCACCGGATTGGCCGGATCGGAGAGATATTCGCGGCAGCCTTCACCCGCCGCCGGCGCGGTGAACGACAGGCTGCCATCGGCGTGGAGATAGATGCTCTTGCTGCTCGCCGTGGTGAGCGGCCACTGGTTGTAGGTCTTCCACTGCCAGCTGCCGGACTGGAAGCTCTTCATCCGGTAATCGGGCTTGGCACCCTTGCCGTGCAGCCAATAGGCGAAGAACGGCGCCTCCACCTGCTCCATGAACTGGGCGCCGCTGTCGGTGCCGATCGGAATGCGGCCGAGCATGTTGCCCGCCGAGCGCCAGCTGCCATGGTTCCATGGGCCGGCGACCATCAGGGACAGGTTGTTCGGATCATTCTCGCGCTGCTTGTCGAAGATCTGCCAGCTGCCCCAGGGGTCCTCCTGGTCCCAGTAACCGGCGACGTTGAGCGTCGGCACGGTCGTCTTCTTCAGCGTGTTCGACCAGACCTGCTTCTTCCAGAAATCGTCATAGTCGGGATGCTCGATCATCTGCTTGTACAGCGGCACCCGGCCCTTGAAGTATTTCGCCTCGATGTCCGCCGGCGAGCCTGCCTTCAGGAACCACTCGTACGTGTCGTAGCGGTCGTACAGGTCGATGCCGTCATTGGTCTTGTCGGCCTGGAGGCTGTTCACCCAGTCGCTGGCATAGGTCAGGCGCATCGCACCCCAGCGGTGCAAATCGTCATTCTTCCAATAGTCGATCCAGGCCGCCTGGGGGCTGACGGCCTTGAGCGCCGGGTGCGGGCGGGCGACGGCGATCGCGGCGGTGAAGCCGGGGTACGACACGCCCCACATGCCGACCTTGCCGTTGTTCGGCTTCACATTCTTCACCAGCCAGTCGATCGAATCATAGGCGTCGGTCGATTCGTCGGTCTCGCCCTTGCCGGTCTTGATCTCGGTGGAGAGGGTGAAGGGGCCGCCTTCGGACGCGAAGCGGCCGCGCATGTCCTGGAACACGAAGATATAGCCGTCCTTGCCGAGCGCGGACCAGTTGCCCGGCATGCTGCGCGGCGCTGCGCCGGGTGCGCCATAGGGGGTGCGTTGGAACAGGATCGGCAATGGGCCGGTCTGGCCCTTGGGGCGGATGATGACGGTGTGCAGCTTCGCTCCGTCGCGCATCGGGATCATCGCCTCCTCGAAGGTGAAGGCGCTGTCGGCGGCCTGGGGCGCGGGCGCCGCCTGCTTCGCGGGAAGTGCCGCAAGCGGGGCGGCGGCGACCGCCAGGGCGAACAGACTGACCAACCGCATGCGCATCTCCCTAAAATTCAATTGGGGGAGGGCGTAACCGGTGTGTTGTCGGTGTCAATCGCCGTGCGGGGCCGGAAGTGCCGCTGGATCGCGGGGCGCAGGAGCAGCGCATTCAGATTGAGCGCCAGATGCACGACGATCGGCAGGGTGAGCTCCATCGCGCCGACATAGAAGACTGCCAATGCCGTCCCGACTGCGCCGGACAGCAGGACGCCGAGCCAGCCCTGATAGCGGTGCAGCCAGCCGAAGAGCAAAGCTGCGGCGAGGAAAGCGGCCCAGGCCGGCGCGCCGCACAGGGTTGCGAGCAGCGGGACGTAGAGCCGGAAGCAGACTTCCTCGCTCACCCCGGCATTGAGGATCACCGGCAGGATGTGGAGCCTCTCGGCGCGATTGCGCGGCACCATTGGCGAGATGTCGAGTGCGCGCTTCGCCTTGGCCGGCCGGCGGCTCCGCAGGATGAGTATCCCCCCGCCCAGCACCAGGCCGCCGAACGCGCCGATCAGCAGAGGGGCGAGAAAGGCGCTGTCCTCAAGGGAGAAGACGGGGGCGTAGGGAAGCAGCGGTGCGAACTCATGCGGGAAGATCCAGAGCGCATGAATCCGGCCGAGTAGCGCCAGGCCGGCCAGCGGCATGCCCAGATAGAGCGCGCAACCGCGGATCGCCCAGCGCCGGAAGACGCGCTGGCGTTCGCTTGTGTCCTCGATCGTGCGGAAGCGCTCGAAGCCGCGCCGGTCGTTGCGCTGGGCCCAGAGGAGCAGTGCGAGGGTGGCGATCAGCAGCAAGGGTGCGAGCATGCACGGTGGCATAGCGGGAGCCGCGCGCCAGGCAAGGATGGAGTAGTGCGCAAAGATGAAGGTAAATCGAGTGTAAGCCGTAACAAATAGTGCATGACACTATATTGGTGCCATCCTCGATTGACGCGAAACTATAGTTGGTGGAACCCATTGCCATCGCAGTCTCCTGCGAAGCTTGGGGGAAATTGGCATGCATCTGACGCACAAGGAAGGCGAGCTCTCCGCGCGCCCATTGAAGTTCCTCGACACCGATACGCTGGTGGTGCGCTGGATCGCGCAGGCGGCGGTGAACGTCGAGCTGTTCACCGTCCCGCTCTACATGACCTCGCTCTATTCGATCACCGGCATGCATCCCATCACCAGCCAGGGGAACAGCTTCTACAAGGGCCGGCAATGGCCCGGCGCCAAGACCAGCGCCTTCACCGACTACAAGCCGGGCAAGAAGGGCTGGGGCAACAAGAAGGCGTTCAACATCGTCTTCTCGGTGTTCATCCAGGAGATGCTCCACCTCCAGATGGCGGCGAACCTCGCCACCGCGGTCGGCGCGGTGCCCAGCTTCACCGCCACCGCGCTGCAGAGCGGCGACCATGGCTGGACCTGCTACGGCCCCAAGCTGACCGCGATCCCCGGCATCGTCGACCTGACCGACACCAACCGGTTCAAGGACGTGAAGGTCAATGTCGGCCCGCTCGACGAGGAGCGGATCAAGCTGTTCCTTGCGATCGAGCAGCCGCAGGAGACGGCGGAGCAGGACATCGTCCGCAACAAGGACCGCTATTTCCCCAAGGTGCCCTTCGCCGAAACCACGGTCGAGCAGCTCGATGCCAAGATCATGTTCGGCTCGATCGGCTATATGTACCAGTGCTACCGCGACTATCTGCTGATCCGCTACGAGGACGGCACGCGCCTCTGGGACCATGTGATGAACGCATCGGGCCAGCAGAACGACCTGTTCAACAGCTTCAGCTTCCCCGGCCATCCGATGCGCGAGTTCATGGGCTTCGAGACCACGATCGCGCTCACCGATCCCGAGATCGCGCTGAAGCAGGCGCTCAACATGATGAACGCGATCACCGACCAGGGCGAAGGTGCCACGCTCGGCGCGCGCTATGACGAGAAGGGCCAGCGGCTCAACGACGGGAAGACCAAGCTCGTCCAAGGCGACGTGAACCCGAGCTACTGCCCGAACCGCGACGCGCTCGCCTCCGACTATCCGAGCTATTCGATGGAGGGGAAGCTGGTCCCGTCGGCGGATGCGGCGGCGCGTTCCGACAATGACGGTGTCGATCACTATACCCGCTTCCGCGAGATCGAGGACATCCGCGGCAGCGGCGGGCTCGAGACCTGGGACCAGTCGCCCAAGATCGGCAAATGGGCCGCGTCGGACCTGACCACCGAGGGCTATGATCCGAACGACAATCCCTATGGCCTGCCCGCGCCCGAGGCGATCGCGGGCGCGCTCAACGCGCTCAAGAATGGCGGCGACGCGGCGGCCAATTTCCAGAAGATGAGCCAGGCGGTGTGCGGCGCGATCAAGGGCGTCACCACCGTGCTCGACAGCTACTGGAACCCGGCCGGCGCCACCGTGTCCTTCCCCTTCCCGTCGATGGCCGGGTCGGGCGACCGCATGTCGACCGCCTGGGCGGTGTTCGGCGCGACGCCGGACCTGTCGGTGGGCGTCGGCGAGCCGGACAAGTATATCGTCAACCACGCGTGCCAGGGCCTGGATGTCGGGGAAACCGGCGGGAAGTGGGGTGCGAACAGTTGCGCCGAAACCTCGATCTACCATACCTGTCGCGGCTCGAACCTGTGCAAGGGCCAGGGCGGCTGCGGCTTCGTCCAGCTCACCAGCGGCGGCGGCAGCTGTGGCGGGGCGAGCAGCGGCTGCGGTTCGGCATCGTCCAAGACCTCGAATGCGCCCAAGGCGAGCCCGGTGGCGAGCGGCGGCTGCGGCACGCCGACCACGATCAAGGGCGGCGGCTGCTCGGCGGTGAGCTTGCGCGCCTATGGCGGGCTGTGCGGCACGCCGACGCCTTCGCCCACTCCGACGCCCACGCCGAGCGGTCCGATGTACACCGCGCCCAGCGACAATATCTGTGGCGGCTTCGGCGGTTGCGCGGTGCCGATCTCGGCGATGCAGCTCTATCCCAAGTCGGGCACGATGGAAGTCTGGGCCCTGGTCGGCAGCACCAAGCCGGTGCTGTGCGGCGCGCCAAAGGCGGATGCCGACAAGAATCTGTGCGGCACGCCGTCCCCCTCGCCGTCGCCTACCCCCTCAGGCTGCGGCGCGCCTTCCTCGAAGAAGATCGCCACGATCGACTTCAAGGAAGGCGATAAGGTCGAGGACATCGCCTTCCAGGCATTCGCCAAGGTGGTGGCCTTCAAGGTCAACGGCGATCCGGACAAGCCCGTCGAAGGGCTGGTCCAGCAGGCGCCGAACGACCTGCGCCTCGCCTATCCGCCCTCGACCTAGGGACGGATCGAATGACGCAGCCCCGGCTCGGCCTGCCCAATCCCGGTGACGGCCTGGGGCTGCGCGAGGAGCATTTCCCGCACCTGATGTCGACGCCCCCCGAAGCCTGGGGCGTCGACTGGTTCGAGGCGATCACCGAGAACCTGCTCGACAATCACGGCTGGGGCATGCGGGTGTTCGAGCATGTCGCGGCACACCGGCCGGTGGTGCTGCACGGGGTGTCGCTGTCGATCGGCAGCACCGCGCCGCTCGACCTGGCCTATCTCGGCAAGCTGCGCGACCTGGCCGAGCGTTTTCGGCCGCTCTGGGTCTCGGACCATCTCTGCTGGACGGGGGTGCAGGGGGTGAACAGCCACGATCTGCTGCCCCTGCCGCTGACCGAGGCGGCGTTGGCCCATGTCGCGGAGCGGGTCCGCGCGGTGCAGGATTTCCTCGGCCGGCCGCTGATCGTCGAGAATCCCAGCACCTATCTCGAATTCCGCGCCAGCCAGATGCCCGAGGCCGAGTTCCTCGCCCGGCTGTGCGAGCTGACCGGCTGCGGTCTGCTGCTCGACGTCAACAATGTCCATGTCTCGAGCTTCAACCATGCGCTCGATCCGATGGCCTATATCGAGGCGATCCCGGCTAGCCATGTCGTCCAGGTCCATCTCGCCGGGCCGAGCGATCACGGCACCCACCTGATCGACACGCATGACGCGCCGGTGCCCGATGCGGTGTGGCCGCTCTATGCCCAGGTCTGGGAGCGTTGCGGACCGGTCGCGACGATGGTCGAATGGGATGCGAGCATCCCGGCATTCGAGGTGGTCGCCGCCGAGCTCGCCAAGGCCCGGCGGGTACGCGAGGGGCTGCCGCTTGCCGCCTGACCTCGCCGCACTGCAGGACTGGATGCAGGAGGCGATCCTGGCGGCATCGGGTGCGGACGCACGCGACTTCGTGCACGGCGACAACCGTCTCACCGCCGAGGACCGTATCCAGGTCTATGCGAGAGGCTATCGCCAGCGCCTGCTCGAATGCCTGGAGAGCGAATATCCGCTGCTCGCGGCGCTGGCCGGGCCGACCGCGTTCCAGCTTTTCGCCCAGGGCTATATCGCGGCTTACCCGTCGCGCAGCTACACGCTCTACGATTTCGGCGCGCGCTTCGCCGACTGGCTCGATGCGGCGCGGCCGCCGGGCAGCGCGCAGGCGGTCGAGGCGATTCCGGGCGCGCTGGCGCGGATCGAGCGGACCAAGGCGGAAGTGCACCGCGCCCACGGCATCGAAGGCGCCGCGCCGGCCTGGCCGGGGATCGATCCGATGATCGCCGAGCTGCTCGCCATGGCCGCCGCGCGGCGCTGGTACCGGCCGGACAGCGTCCGCCTGCTCGCTCTGCCCTTCGATTTCAGCGAGATGCTCGCCAGCGGCGAACCCGTGCCGCCCCGGCCCGAGCCGATGCTGCTCGCCGTGGCGCGCGCGAACTACCGCGTTTCCTGCCTGCCGCTCGAGCCCTGGCAATATGACTGGCTGGCGCTGCTGCCCGGGGATCCAGCACAGGCGGTGCCGGCCGATGCGCGGGTCGCAAGCTGGCTCCCCTTTGCGGTGGCGCAGGGGCTGGCGGCGGCGGGATAGGCTCTTCCTACACGGCACCGCCGCGAATCACCTGGAAAGTCACAAAAGTCCCGACACCCAACGGCTCGCTGTCGAACGGGGCTTTCGCAACTTCGTTGCCGGGCGAAGCGCGGTGCGCGTCCTATATTTCCTACGGGTCAAAGAGCGGCCGGACAGCGAGGCCGGCCGCGCGAGCAGGCCATGCGGAATCCTACATTGCAAGGTCTGGGACTCCTCCCCCGGAGCTGCGCTCCGAGGGAGGAATTGAAATCAGAGCCGATGCTCGCCCTTCACCCAGCGCACCGTGCCCGAATGGGCGCGCATCACCACGCTCTCGGTGGTCATCTTGGTGGCGAAGCGCTTCACGCCTTCGAGCAGCGAGCCGTCGGTCACGCCGGTCGCCGCGAAGATGCAGTCGCCCTTGGCCAGCTCGGTGAGGTCGTAGATCTTGTCGAGATCCTCGATGCCCCATTTGCGTGCGCGCTGGCGCTCGTCCTCGTTGCGGAAGATCAGCCGGCCCTTGAACTGGCCGCCGACGCAGCGCAGCGCCGCGCAGGCGAGCACGCCCTCCGGGGCGCCGCCCTGGCCCATATAGACGTCGATCGTCGTCTCGGGATCGGTGGTGGCGATCACGCCGGCCACGTCGCCGTCGCCGATCAGCACCACGCCGCAGCCGACTTCGCGCAGCTCGGCGATCAGCTTCTCGTGGCGCGGGCGATCGAGCACGCAGGCGATGATCTCATGCGGCTGCACACCCTTGGCCTTGGCGATCGCATGGACGTTCTCGGTCGGCGACTTGGTGAGGTCGATCACGCCCTCGGGATAGCCCGGGCCGACGGCGATCTTGTCCATGTACACGTCGGGCGCGTTGAGCAGCCCACCCTTTTCGGCGACGGCGAGCACCGCCAGCGCATTGGGGCCGGCCTTGGCGCAGATGGTGGTGCCCTCGAGCGGATCGAGCGCGATGTCGATCGCCGGGCCCTTGCCCTGCGCCGCGCCGACCTTCTCGCCGATGAACAGCATCGGCGCCTCGTCGCGCTCGCCCTCGCCGATCACCACGGTGCCATCGAGATAGAGCTTGTTGAGCGCGTCGCGCATCGCCTCGACCGCGGCGGCATCGGCCGCCTTCTCGTCGCCGCGCCCGACCAGGGTGGAAGCAGCGATCGCCGCCGCTTCGGTCACCCGCACCATTTCGAGGACGAGGACACGGTCGAGGGCGTGGCTGGGCTGAGTCATGGGGTACCCCGGTGGTTGGACTTGCGGCGGCGATTAGGCAGCACCGTGGCTCTTGTCGATGCCGCTAACGTTGTCAGCCCGGCGCTGCTCCCAATTCCGCCACAACATGCCGCTATCGCAACGAAACCGGGGGCGGAGGGATGTGCAAATGCTGCTTTTCGCCTTGCTTCTGCTCGGCCAGGACGATGCGCCGCCGCGCGACATGACGCCGGCCGAGGTGATGGAGATGCACCGCGCGCGCTGGTCGGCCAATCCGAAGTGCCAGCGCGCCCGCGACGAGAGCGAGATCGTCGTCTGCTCGCGGCGCGATGCCGACAAATTTCGCGTGCCGCTGGTAACGAGCTATAGCGGGCCGGATACCGATCAGGGCCGGCTCGATCGGGTGTTCGACGGTGCCGATGGGCACATGCCGTGCGGCCAGGGTGCCTTCACGGTCCGCTGCGGCTCTGTCGGGGTGGGCGTCACGGTCAGCTCGCGGGGCGTGCGGACGAGCCGGCGCGAACTGGCGCCCTGAAGCGAAACCGGAGGCAGCAGGGAAACCGGCGGGGGCGCGTGCGTTGAGCGCGGTGAACTTCTTTCGGAGACCCCGATGCTGCTGCTCGTTGCCCTCACCTTGTCCGGTGCCACTCCTGCGATCGATCCGCAGCGTCGCAGGGCGAAGACGGTGCGGATGACGCGGATCCCGGCGCGCGCCGCGCCGGCGCAGCGCCTGCCGATCGTGCAGGCCGATCCCGCGCAACGCTACCGCCTGCCGCTGCCGAGCACCGAGCTCGTCGATGCCAAGAGCGAAGCGGTGAAGAGCACTGGCATGGCCTGCGGCACCACCGGCGCGCCCTGGTGCCCGCGCAAGGGGCGCCAGGTGCTGAAGACCAGCTTGAACGACTGATGCTCCCTCTCTCCTGCGGGGGAGCGGGAGCATGACCTAGGGGCAGGCGCCTCCTCCAGGTCATGCCCCTCTCCCGGCGTCGGCTTCGCCTGGCCACCCTCTCCCCGCTGGCGGAGAGAGGGAGGTTTTCACCCCAGGATATGCATCCACATCGGCTCGCCGGTCAGGCTTGACGAGCCGCGCAGCTTGTCGAGTGCCTGGGCGACCGCGCGTTCCGGGCCCTCGTGCGTGACGATCGCCACCAGCACGCTGCCATCGGCGCTGGCGCCGCGCTGCATCAGGCTTTCGATCGAGACGCCGGCGTCGCGCATCGCCGCCGCGATCTCGGCGAGTACGCCCACCTTGTCCGCGACCGTGAAGCGCACATAGGCGCGGCCGATCCGCTCGCCGGTATCGGCGGCACCCGGCTGGGCGAGCGCGGCGGCGGGCATTGCATAGGGCGGGCCGAATTCGCCGCGGGCGATGTCGATAAGGTCGGCGACCACCGCCGAGGCGGTCGGGCCGTCGCCGGCACCTGCGCCCTGGAACAGCAGCCGGCCGACGAAATTGCCCTCGGCGACTACGGCGTTAGTAGAGCCGGTGACGTGCGCCAGCGGGTGGCTGAGTGGCACGAGATGCGGATGGACGCGCTGAAACAGGCCGTGCCCATTGGCTTCGGACAGGCCGAGCAGGCGGACGCGGTAGCCGAGCGCGGCCGCCTCGGCGATGTCGGCGGCCAGGATGTGGCGCACGCCGGCGATCGCGACCTGCTCGAAGGCTGGCTGCGTGCCGAAGGCGAGGCTGGCGAGGATCGACAGCTTGTGTGCGGCATCGACGCCGTCGATGTCGAAGCTCGGATCGGCTTCCGCGTATCCGAGCCGCTGCGCTTCGGCGAGGATGTCGGCGAAGTCGCGGCCTTCGGCTTCCATCTTCGACAGGATGAAATTGCAGGTGCCGTTGAGGATGCCATAGACCCGGGCGATCTCGTTGGCGGCAGCGCCTTCGCGCAGGCCCTTGATCACGGGCACGCCGCCGGCGACCGCGGCTTCGAACTTGAGCGCGAGGCCGGCAGTCTCGGCGGCGTTCGCCAGTTCCAGGCCGTGATGCGCGATCATCGCCTTGTTGGCGGTGACGAAGCTCTTGCCGCCGGCGAGCGAGGCGCGGGCGAGCGCGAGGGCGGGGCCGTCCGAGCCGCCGACCAGCTCGACCACAACATCGGCCCTGGGGTGGCGCGCGAGTTCGGCGGTGTCATCCACCCAGTCGAAGCGGGTGATGTCGACGCCGCGATCCTTGGCGCGGTCGCGGGCGGAGACGGCGACCACTTCGATCGGCCGGCCAGCGCGGCGGGCGATCAGCTCGCCATTCGCGTCGATCAGGCGAATGACGCCCGCGCCGACGGTGCCAAGGCCTGCAAGTGCGATACGAAGCGGTTCGGTCACGATATCCCCCGAAGAATGGAACCGCTCACCCCTAACCCCAGCTTTCGGGGGAGGGGAAGAAGCTTTTCTTCATCGGGATGACACGGGGACCTGGATGGTGACCGAGCAGCCGTCGCGACAGGGACCCAGCCACTGGGAGTCGACGACTATGAGGACGAAGCATAGCAGCGGGGCGATCAGCGAAACGCGCCACTTGCGCAGCACCAGCGCGGTCAGCTGGGCCGCCAGGATTCCGGTGAGCACCCAGCCGACCGCTTCATGCAACGTCGTGCCATGCATCCAGGACTGCGAAAGGATGAAGGCGATCAACATCGACAGTACGCCGATGCCGATCGCCAGCCATTTCCACATTACTTCTTGATCAGCCCGATCTCGACCAGCCGCTCGAACAGATAGTCGTGCGCGGTGATCGGCGTCGGATAGCGGTTGGGGCTCTCGTTCGTGATCGTCGACGGCAGCGTCTCGATCAGGAAGTCCGGCGCGGGATGCAGGAAGAAGGGCATCGAGTAGCGCGGTGTGCCGCGGCGCTCGACCGGCGGGTTGACCACGCGGTGCGTCGTCGAGGGCAGGTAGTGGTTGGTCAGGCGCTGCAGCATGTCGCCGACATTGACCACCATCGCGCCTTCGGGCGGCTTGACCGGCAGCCAACGGCCGTCCTTGTCGAGCAGCTCGAGGCCTGCTTCCTCGGCGCCGAGCAGCAGCGTGATCAGGTTGATGTCCTCATGCGCGCCGGCGCGCACTTCGGGGGCGTTGGCGGGCACCGGCGGATAGTGGAGCAGGCGCAGCACGGAGTTGCCGTCCTTCACCGCGCGGTCGAACCAGTGGGGCTCGAGGCCGAGATAGACCGCGATCGCCGAGAGCAGCCGGTCACCGGCATCGTCCAGCGCCTGGAACAGCTCGAGGAAGGTCTCCTTGAAGCCCTCCGGCGCGTGCGGCCAGATGTTCGGCGCCATCTGCGCCTCGAAGCGGTGGCCCTTGGCCAGCTCGCGGCCGATATGCCAGAATTCCTTCAGGTCGACATGCGTCGCGCCCTTGGCGATTTCGGTCTTGAACGGCGTCAGGCCACGCGCGCCGCCGCCGCCGGGAATGTGGTACTGGCGCTTCTCTTCCTCGGGAAGGGCGAAGAATTCCTTGGTCTTGGCCCAGGCGCGGTCGATCAGTTCCTGCGGCACGCCGTGATCCGAAACCATCGCGAAGCCGAAGCGGCGGAACGACTGGCCGAACTTCTGCGCAAACCCCTCCGGGTCGTTCGCCTGCTCGGCCATCGAGACGAGAGGCACCTCGTCGAGAACTATTGCCATGTTACGAGTCTCCTTGCCGGCCAGTTAGACCCGCTGGCACCGGCGCGACAAGGGGCGCGCCGGTGGAGGAGAGGGATCGCGCGTTCGGCCTCAGCTCCCGCTGATCTCGATGCGGCCCTTGGTCTTCGCTCCGCCATCCGCCGAAAGGTCGAGCGTGAAGGGATCGCCGTCGTCGGTGGTGCCGGCGAAGCCATTGCCCTTCGCGGCGAACTTGAAGCCCTTGCCGGTCAGCTTCTCCTGGAACCAGCCCTGCACCTTGGCGAGATCGGCGGGGCTGGTGAAGTCCACCGTCACCTTGCCCTCGTCCTTGGCGTTGCCCGGCTTGTCGTTGGCGTCGATGTGGAAGTTGCCGATCTCCGAACCGGGATAGAGCTTCACCCCGTTCATGTCGAAATTCTCGGCAGTCATCTTGATTTGCGGAACCTTGAAGCTGCCTTCGAAGCCGTCGCCCTTGATCGCCACGGTGCCGTTGTTCATCGCGAAGGTGGAATTGTCTCCATCGTCGGAAGTGGCGTTGATCGAGACCGAGGTGCCGCCCTTGCCGTCACAGGCGGCGAGCGCGAGGGGAAGGACCAGCAGCAGGGACAGACGACGCATCTTCACTCTCCGGCAGTGTGTCATTAATACAATACACTAACCCAAGCGCATGGCCAGCGCAACAATGGCGCAGGCTTTGGGGGTGACGCAGCGGCCGGGATGCGCCATTTGCGCCCGATGGAAGAGCCGCACCTTACCGCAGACTCGCAGAACAAGGCGCCGCTCGCGTTCGGCGAGTTCGTCAGCCTGATCGCCGCGATGATGGCGCTCACCGCGCTCGGCATCGATTCGATGCTGCCTGCCCTGCCGGCGATCGGCGCCAGCCTGGGCGTCGACGAGCCCAATCATCGCCAGTACGTGATCACCGCGTTCCTGATCGGCTTCGCCTTCGCGCAGCTGATCTATGGTCCGCTGTCGGACCGGTTCGGCCGGCGCCCGGTGCTGGCGATCGCGCTGGTCTCCTATGTGGTGACCAGCGTGGTGGCGGCGGCATCGGGCAGCTTCACGCTGCTGCTGATCGCCCGCGCGGCGATGGGCGCATCAGCCGCCGGCGCGCGTGTCGTTTCGGTGGCGCTGGTGCGAGACTGTTTCGCCGGGCGCTCGATGGCGCGGGTGATGAGCCTGGCCTTCATCGTCTTCATGGCGGCGCCGATCGTAGCACCCAGCCTGGGCCAGCTGATCCTCTATGCCGGGTCCTGGCGGCTGATCTTCTGGGCGATCGGCGGCGTCGCCACCTTGGTGGTGCTGTGGTTCTGGCTGCGCATGCCCGAGACGCTGGGGCAGGATGCACGGCTGTCGCTTAACCCGGTGCGCGTGCTCGGCGACTATGGCCTGATGCTGCGCGATCGCCAGGCGGTGGGCTATACGATCGGGATCATGCTGCTCTCCGGCGGCATGTTCGGCTTCATCGGATCGGTGCAGCAGGTGATGGAGGACGTGTTCCACGCGCCGCAGCTGCTCGCGGTGGTCTTCCCCTGCGTCGCCTCGACCATGGCGCTCGGCTCGTTCCTCAATTCGCGGCTGGTGATGAAGGTCGGCATGCGGCGGATCTCGCACACCGCGCTGATCGGCATGATCCTGTTCGCCGCGATCCACCTCGCCATTGCCTGGGCCGATCTCGAATCGATCTGGAGCTTCACCATCCTCCAGGCGCTGATGATGGGCTGTGTGGGCCTTTCCACCTCGAACTTCTCGGCGATGGCGATGGAGAAGATGGGCGAGATCGCCGGGACCGCCTCGAGCCTGCAGGGTTTCGTCACCACGCTCGGCTCGGCGCTGATCGGCGCGGCGATCGGCCAGGCGTTCGACGGCACCACCGTGCCGCTCTACGCCGGATTCCTGCTTATGGGCCTGATCGCTTTCGTGGTAGTGCTGGTCACCGAGCGCGGACGGATGTTCCGGCCCAGCTGAGGGAACGCTCGGGGTCTTCCCGCCGTTCGCACTTTCGGAAAAGTTCGCCGCTGTGGCGGGCACAAAGCGCGAGGTAGATGATGGGTGGCTATCAGGTTCCGGGTCGTGGTCCGGGCGACGACGGTTTCGACGAGGAAGGCTATGACGAGAGCCAGCGCGCCGAGATCCTCGAAGCGACCAATGACGGCCCGAGCGACGGCAACCTCCTGACCGACATCGCGCCCGATTATGGCGATGACGACGACGATGACGCCGACGACCTCCGTATGGTCGACGACGAGATCGGCGAGGAGGATGAAGACGCCGACGAGGACGCGCGCGCCATTGCCGAGGACGAGGTCCAGGAGGATTTCGATGAGGACGACCTCGAGGATGACGACGACCTCGACGATGCCGACGAGGATGCGCTCGAGCCCTGAGGCAGCTGCGTATTGACCTGTGCCACGGGGCGGCGGAACATGCCGTCCCATGGCCAGGGACTCCAGGGTAGACACCTATATCGAAGGCCGCGCCGAATTCGCGCGGCCGATCCTTTCGTGGATCCGCGAGCGCTTCCACGTCGCGGTGCCGGCGGTGGAGGAGACGATCAAATGGTCGCACCCCTTCTTCACGCTCGACGGCAAGCCGCTGGCCAACATGGCTGCGTTCAAGGGGCATGCGAGCTTCGGCTTCTGGAACCGGCAAGGCAATGAAACCGGCAAGGAAGGCGAGGCGATGGGCCAGTTCGGCCGGATCGAATCGCTGGATGACCTGCCGCCGGCGGACGAAGTCGAGCGGCTGATCCGCGAAGCCGTCGCGCTGCTCGGCGAAGCGAAGCCGACCCGTCCCCGCGCCGCGCCCAGGCCCGAGGCCGAGGTGCCGGCCGAGCTGGCCGAGGCGCTGGCGGCCGACGATGCCGCCGCCGCCAGCTTCAACGCCTTCCCGCCCGGTTGCCGCCGCGAATATTGCGAGTGGATCGCCGAGGCGAAGCGCCCGGAGACCAAAGCGAAGCGCGTGGCCGAGGCCGTGGCCTGGATGCGCGAGGGCAAGCGGCGGAACTGGAAATACGAGAATTGCTGAATGCAACTCCCTCTCCCTGCTCGCGGGGAGAGGGAGAAGGGCATTGCCATCCTCAATTCTCTATGTGATGTTACAACATCATAACGAGGAGAAGTGCCATGGCCCGTGTCGTCCGTGCTCGTCGCATCCCCGATACCGCTCCGATCGGTGCGATCAACATCACCCCGCTGATCGACGTGATGCTGGTGCTCCTCGTCGTGATCATCATCGCCATTCCGATCGCCAGCCATGAGGTGCCGGTCGATCTGCCCGTCGGCCCCAGCCGAGTCGTCGATCCGCTGCCGCCGACCGTCCTTGCCATCGACAGGCAGGGCACGCTGACCTGGAACGGCGAGGCGGTGCGCGATGCCGCGCTGCCCGACCGGCTGGCCGGGCTTCGGCAGTCGGGCGCGGCGCTCCATCTCCAGACCGATCCCGAGGCGCGCTACGAGCGGTTCGACGGCATTCTCGCCGTGGTGAAGCGTGCGGGCATCACCAAGCTCGGATTCGTCGGCAATCGTCCGTTGGAGGACTGACGGAACAGGCGCATCCGGCTAGACGTTCGTTTCGCTCCCGACGAACAAGGACTCCCGGATGCGCCTGACCCTGATCGCCCTGCTTGCCCTCGCCGCCTGCTCCAGCCAGCCACCGGCTGCCGACACCAATATCGTGCAGAGCGAGCAGACCAACATCACCGACGATGCGTCGCCTGCGCCGCTCGACAAGGCACCTGTTGCCAGGGAAGGGGAAAAGCTGGCGGTGGCGCGCTTCCGCTGCATGGACGGGGTGCGGATCGCCGCGCGCTTCGATCCGGCCAAGGGCACCGCCACGCTCACCCGCGCCGGCCGGACGATCGGGTTGAAACAGGAGCGCATGGCCTCGGGCATCCGCTATTCCGACGGGGGCACGGTGTTCCAGGGCAAGGGCGACAACATGTCGTTCGAGGCGCCGGGCCAGCCGCCGATCGCCTGCACCGTCATCCGCTGACGCAATTCTCCGGCACCGCGAGGCCGCTGCTGCCGATGTCGGTGCCGGCCGCGTCCTCGAGCGCGGCCGATCAAGGCTGCGCTTCCGGATCTGGTTACGCTAGAAAGCACGCATGGCCAGCTACACCGCCACCATCACCGCCGGGCCCGAGGACATCGACGAACTCGGCCATGTCAACAATGCCGTCTGGGTGAAGTGGATCCAGGACGTCGCGGTGGCGCATTGGTATGCCGTCGCCGCACCGGAACATAGCGACGCCTATATGTGGGTCGTGACCCGGCACGAGATCGACTATCGCGGCAACGTGACCGTTGGCGAGACGGTGGTTGCGGAAACCTGGGTTCCCGAGGCCCCGCGCGGTGCGCGGTTCGACCGGCACATGAAGTTTACCGGCGCGGATGGAAAGGTGCGGGTGGAAGCCAAGACCACCTGGGCGATCATCGAACGGGCGAGCGGCAGGCTGATCCGCGTGCCGGCCGAAGTGGCGGCGCCCTTCCTGGCCGATTAGCCGTTATCCGGGCTTTCGCCCAACTCCAGGATCACCGCCCATTCGTCGTCGCGCACCGGCGTCACCGAGAGGCGCGACTGGCGAAGCACCTCGAGCCTGGCGAGGCGTGGTTCGGCCTTGAGCATGGCGAGCGTCACCGGTTTGGCGAGCTTGCGCACCGGTTTCACCGCGACGCTGGCCCATTTGCCGTCGTCTCCGTCGGGCTGCCAGGCGCGGGTGATCTCCATGATCCCGACTGCGGCCTTTTCGGTGTTCGAATGGTAGAAGATCGCCTGGTCGCCCGGCTGCATCTCCTTGAGGAAATTGCGTGCGGTGTAGTTGCGCACGCCGTTCCACTCGGTGGCGCCCTCCTTGATCAGGTCATCCCAGCCATAGACATCGGGTTCGGAGCGGAGGAGCCAGTAGTGCATGCGGGGTCCTTAACCAGCTAAACCGCGGCTTAACAGCCGATTCCGAACCAGTTCAGGCGCCGAGCGTTATCTCCATAACCTCAGCGTCGCGACTCGTCCCTCCTCGGGCAGCCGGGCGCCAGCAGTTGAGGAGGATATGATGTTCAAGTTTACGCAGAGGGTCGTGCTCGGCTTCGCAATGGGCGCCGCGGCGCTCACCGCCTTCGCCCCGTCGGCCGAGGCGCAGCGCTATCGCGGCGGCTATTATGGCGACCGCCATTATCGCGGCCATGACGATACCGGCACTGCGATCGTCGCGGGTATCGCCGGCCTGGCCATTGGCGCCGCGATCGCCAGCAACAACGACCGCCGCTATGATCGGCGCTACGACTATGATCGCCGCTATTACCGCGATCACGGCTATTACCCGACGGACGGCTATTACTATCGCAACGACTACCGCTCCTATCGCGGCTATTGCGAGACCCGCCGCGTCTGGGATCCGTATCTCGATCGGCCGGTGCGCGTCCGTTACTGCCGATAACACTTTTGGGGGGCTGGCCTCGCCGGTCCCCCTCGTTACGCTGGGGGCATGGGCACCGATTCGCATTTTCAGCCGCAGCTGACCGCCGATCCTTCCGATCCGTACAAGCGGGAGGCCCAGACCTTTCCGGAACTCAATGACGACATGGCCGGGCGCGTCGCCGCATTCGGCAGCGTCGAGGAACTGCCCGAGGGCGGTCCGCTGTTCGATCGGGGCGACCGCAGCGTCGACTTCTTCCTCATCCTCGAAGGTGCGGTCGAGGTGCTCGACATCGACGCCAAGGGGCATGAGCGCATCGTCCATGTCCATGGCGCCCGCCAGTTCACCGGCGAGCTCGACCTGTTCAACGACCGCAAGATCCTGGTCTCCGCGAGAGCGAAGCCCGGCACCCGCGTCGCCCGGGTCGGGCGGCTCGAGTTCCGCCGGCTGATCTCCGCCGAGCCCGATATCGGCGAAGTGGTGATGCGCGCGTTCATCCTGCGCCGGGTGGGGATGATGCTCCACGGCGAGGCGGGCATCGCGCTGATCGGGCCGGCCCATGCCGCCGCCACTGCGCGCATCGAGAGCTTCCTGCGCCGCAACGGCCTGCCGCACCGTCAGATCGACACTGAGACCGACGCCGATGCCGGCGGCTTCCTCGAATGCTTCCGGCTCACCTCCGAGGACCTGCCGGTCGTGGTTGTCCGCGGCCAGACGCTGCGCCGGCCGAGCAACGGCCAGGTCGCCGATGCGCTGGGCCTGACCGTCGAGCTCGATCCGGATCATGTCCATGACGTCGCGGTGGTCGGCGGTGGGCCGGCGGGGCTGGCCTCGGCCGTGTACGCCGCCTCCGAAGGCCTCGACACGATCGTCATCGAATCGATCGCGCCGGGCGGGCAGGCGGGGACCAGTTCCAAGATCGAGAATTATCTCGGCTTCCCGACCGGTATCTCGGGCCAGGCGCTGGCGGGGCGCGCCCAGGTACAGGCACAGAAATTCGGGGCGCGGCTGCTGATTTCGCGCGGCGCGGTTGGGCTCGACTGCTCGGGCGTGCCGTTCACCGTCCGGCTCGACGACGGCACCGAGATCAAGTCGCGCGCCGTGGTCGTCGCCACCGGTGCCCGCTACCGCAAGCTCGACCTGCCGCGCTATGCCGAGCTGGAGGGCAACGGCATCTACTACGCCGCGACGAACATGGAGGCCGGGCTCTGCGCCGGGCAGGAAGTGGTGGTCGTCGGCGGGGGCAATTCGGCGGGGCAGGCGGCGATCTACCTCGCCCGCAGCGCCGGGCACGTCCATATCCTGGTGCGCGGCAAGGGGCTGGCCGACACCATGTCGCGCTACCTGATCGAGCGGATCGAGGCGTCGGACCGGATCACGCTGCATCCCTTCACCGAAGTGACCGAGCTGGAGGGCGAGCGGCACCTGGAGGGGCTGCGCTGGACCGACCGCAGGACCGGCGAGACCAGCCGACGCTCGGCGGGCGCGCTGTTCGTGATGATCGGCGCGGTACCTTCGACCGACTGGCTCGATGGCTGCCTGGAGCTCGACACCACCGGCTTCGTCAAGACCGGCAGCGGCGAGACCTTCTTCTGCTCGTCCAAGCCGGGTATCTTCGCGGTCGGCGATGTCCGCTCGGGCTCGGTCAAGCGGGTCGCCTCCGGGGTGGGCGAAGGATCGGTGGTGGTCTCCTCGATCCACCGCTACCTTGAAAGCCTGCGCCAATAGCGGCAAAGGGCTGCGCCATGAGTGACACGCCCCCGGACCGCCTGTCGGTCAACCAGAGCAGCCCCTATTTCCAGCGCGAACTGCTGGAGCGCGGCATCGGCATCCGCTTCAAGGGCGTCGAGCGTCGCGACGTCGAGGAATATTGCATTTCCGAAGGCTGGATCCGCGCCGCGCTCGGCAACAAGGTCGACCGCAAGGGCAATCCGCTGACCATCAAGCTGAACGGCCCGGTCGAGGCCTGGTTCGAGCGTCCGGCAGCCGGCGGCGAGGCGGAAGAGACCAGCGAGGGCTGACGTTCAACCGACCGGTTGAGCGATTCGTTGAATCCCTTGAATCTCCCACGCGTGCGCGGGGGCACGGCTTCGTGCGCCCGGGATGGGGTTCGACGCTGAGAAAGAGCCTGTCGACGGTGACAGGCGAAATCCTACATTTCCAGTCCCTTCCCATTAATCGTCATCCCCGCGAAGGCGGGGATCCAGAGCCCAAAAGCGACATCGCCTGCGACCCTGGATCCCCGCCTTCGCGGGGATGACGGTTGAGAAGTCGGGCTTATCCCGCGAACACCGCCCTTGCCGCGTCCTCGAAGGCCTTGAGGGCGGCCATGTGGGGGAAGGGGCCGTGGCTGATGCGGGCCACGCCGGTTTCCGCGACCGCCTTTGCCTCGGGCGCGCCGGGGAAGGCCATGAAGTTCACCGGCAGCGGCACTGCCTTCGCCACCCGCTCGAGCAGCGCGAGATCGGCCAGGCCCGGCACGAAGAAGCCGCTGGCCCCGGCATCGGCATAGGCCTTGCCGCGCTCGATCGCCTGATCGGCCATCGTCGCGTCATGCGTGTCGCCGCTGGCGATCAGGAAGATGTCGGTGCGGGCGTTGAGGAAGAAGTCCGGGCCGACGGTCCAGCGGATCGCGGCGATGCGGGCGGACTGGTCCTCGATCGTGTGCATGACGCGTGCCGCGGTGCCGTGGCTGGCGACGACCTGGTCCTCGAAATTGCAACCGATCGCGCCGGTGGCGGCGAGCTTCTCGACATTGGCGGCGACCGCGTCGGGATCGACCGCATAGCCGCCCTCGAAATCGACGCTGACCGGCAGTGCCACCGCGCCTACGGTGCGCCGCGCGTTCGCCAGCGCGAGTTCGAGCGGCAGCGACTCGGCATCGTCGAAACCGTGCGCGGTGGAGACCGATGCGCTGCCGGTGGCGATCGCCTTCGCTCCGGCGCGCTCGGCGGCGCGGGCGCTGCCCGCGTCCCAGACGTTGAACAGGATGACCGGATCGCCGGGAACGTGCAGCGCGGCGAAGCTCTGATACTTGGACATACGGGAACCCCTCTCGTTCACGGATTGTTCTAGAAGGGTAAGTTCATCGGGGCAAGGGGGCCGTAGCGTCGCTTTGCCATGCTGCTGACAAATGCCGCCAGTTTCACCCGCGAAAACGGCGATCCATTTCTTGGGTTATCTATCCGCGTCCGAAGCGCTCGCGGACGGCTTGGGAGACGGGTTCCGGCGCTCGCGGTGATGCCGGGGTGGTTTGGGAGCGGCTTGGGCGCGCCATTTTCAATCCTCCCCCCACCAGCTTCGCTGGTCCCCCTCCCCCTGGCGGGGGAGGATTGAAGGAAGCCTAGTGCAGCCGCGCGCCTGCCGAAGCGAGACGCGCGGTGCGGGCCGGCATCGCGTCGGTGACCTGGAACTGCGCGGCGCTGTCGGCCAGCACTTCGACTTCGTCGCTGAGCTTGCGCGCAGTGGCGGAGGTCTCCTCGACCATCGCGGCGTTCTGGCGGGTGGTGGCGTCCATCGTGCTCACCGCGCTGCTGATCTGGCCGATCGCGGCCGCCTGGGTCTGGTTGTCCTCGGCCATGGCGCCGAGCAGTTCATGGACCTGGGCGACATGCTCGGAGATGCTGCCCAGCGCGCCATCGACCTTGCCGACCGCGCCGACCGCGTTCTGGATGTCCACCTGGGTGACGGTGAGCTGCTCGCGGGCCCGCTGGGCTTCCTCCTCGGCGCGCATGGCGAGCGCGGAGACCAGGTCGGCGACCACCGCGAAGCCGCGGCCTGCCTCGCCGGCCCGGCCGGCCTCGACCGCGGCGTTCATCGCGAGCACCCGGGTCTGGAAGGCGATCTTGTCGAGGCCCTCGATGACGTCGTCGATGCCCTTGGCGCTGTCCGACACGCGGCCCATCGCGCTGACCACTTCGTCCGCGACGCCGCGGCTCTCGCGCACGGTGAGGATCGCCTCGTCGGCGCGGGCGACGACGCCATCGGCGCTGATCGCGATCGCCTTCAATCGATGATCCATCTGGCCGATCGCCTCGCTGGTCTGCTCGAGGCTGTGGGCGGTGCTCTCGGTGCGGCGGGCCAGGTCCTCGGAGGCGGCGGCGATCTCGCTCGAGGCGAGGCGGATCGCCTCGGTGCCCATGCCGACCGAGCCGATCAGCTTGCTGAGGCTCTCCACCGCCTGGGTGAAATCGGCCTCGAGCGCGGCATAGGCAGCGGGCAGGCGGCCGGCGATGCCGCCGCGCAGATCCCCCTTGGCGAGCGCGGCGAGGTTGGTGCTGACCGTCTCGATGACGGCGGTGAGCTCGGCCTCGTGCCGGGCACGCTCGCGGGCGGTCTGCGCTTCGATCTCGGCACGCTGGCGGGTCTGGACGTTGAGCGCGTCGATCAGCCCGGCGAGGCGGGCCGAGAGAAAGACGAGCGCGCCGGTCTCGGCGATCAGGATCACCGCATGGAGCAGGATGCGGCCAAGGCCGCCGCCGTTCAGGAACACCCAGCTCGGTACCAGCATGCCCAGGCCGAGATGGTGGAGCGCGACCACGCCGGCGCCTGCGACCAGCGCGCGCCAGTCGCACAGCATTGCCGTGGTAGCGAGCGAGGCGAAGAACAGCATGTGCAGGTCGACCTGCCAGGGCTGGCCCTGGAACACGAACAGCATCACCGCGGGCTGGGCGACCATCGTCATCGTCACGGCCATGCGTGCGGTCGCGTCGGTCCGGCCGTTCAGCGCCAGCCAGATCGGCCAGGCGGGCAGCGCCAGGGCAAGGAAGAGGGCGACGGATTCGTTGCGCACTTCGGTGAAGAAGGTGCCGGCGACGGTGGCGAGCGCCATCACGCCCATCAGTGCGGCGAGCAGCTTCATGCCGGTGCGGCGCATCGCATCGAGGGACAATTCGGTCATTGCTGGGGTTCCATCCGGAATTCGCCGCAGATCTGCGGCGAAATGCTGACGAGGATCATGCCCTGGCGCAGCGCGGCAGGGAGCAGGCGCGCGCGGTCACCATCGACGAAGCGCGAGCGAGGAAGCGGTCCGACGCCGCCCAGGGTTGCGCCGGCGGCGAGGCCGACATCCTCGACCGTGGCAGCGCTGGCCGGGAGGATCGGGACGAGCAGCATCGTGCCGCGTACCGGCGGGGCGAGGACGAGCAGGCCTGGGGCGAGCAGCAGCGCTATCTGCCAGACCATCGCGATCGACAGGCGCGGGCGCAGCTTGCTGGGCGCGGAAAGGGCCGGGGGCGGGTGCACCCCTTATTATAGAAAGGGTTGCGGGCCGACGGAGCTGCGCCTGGGGACTATACGGAGGAGCGTCACACCCCTCTCCCCGGCCCTCTCCCCGCGAGCGGGGAGAGGGAGAAGAGCTTAGTGCACGAAGCGGGCGACCACGTCGCGGTAGCTGCGGCTCACCTTCACCTGGGCGCCCGAATCGAGCACCAGGAAGCATTCGCCATTGGTGTGCGGCTTGACCTGGCGGACCAGGTCGAGATTCACGATGGTCGAACGGTGGACGCGCTGGAAGCGGCGCGGATCGAGGCGCTTCTCGAGGTCCTTCATCGTCTCGCGCAGGATCAGCGTGTTGTCGCCGGTATAGATGCACATGTAATCGCCCGCGGCGTCGATCCGCTCGATCGTATCGACGTCGACGCGGAAGATCTGGCCGCGATCCTTGATGTTGATCAGCTTCTCGAAGCGGCTGGATGCCATTTCGCCATCGGTGGCGGAGGCGGCCATCTCGTCGGCCGTGTCGGGCGCGACTTCGGCGAGCACTTCCTTCAGCTTCTCGACTTCCTCGACGCCGCGCTTCTCGCTCAGGCGCTGGCGCACCCGCTCGATCGTGTCGGCGAGCCGGGCGGGTTCGACCGGCTTCATGAGGTAATCCACCGCCTGCGCCTCGAAGGCGCGGATCGCGTGATCGCTGTACGCGGTCACGAACACGAACAGCGGCGGCTCGACTTCCATCAGGCCCTGGACGACGGAGAAACCGTCGAAGCCGGGCATCTGGATGTCGAGGAAAACAAGGTCGGGTTTATGGGTCTTGATCGAACGGATGGCCTCGCGCCCGTTCGAGCATTTGTCGATGATCTCGACATCTTCATGTTCCTGGAGCCTCAGTTCGAGCCCCTGAATTGCCAGGGATTCGTCGTCTACCAGGATGGTCCGAATGGTCATGCGGCCTCTCGATTAGGTTCCTCGATCTGGAACGGTATCTCGATCTCAACGCTGAACCCCTTCCCTGGGTCCGAACGCGTCTCAAATCGATGGTCAGGCCCATAAGCCTGGGCCAACCGCTCCTTGATATTGGCGAGCCCCACGCCGGTTGAAAGGGTCGGCCGCTGCTTGACTTCGATCAATCCCGGACCCGTATCGGATACGGCGATCTGCACTCGTTCTCCGGCGAGCCGAGCGGAGACGGTGATATCGGCGCCCTCTTCCTGGGGCGTGACGGCATATTTGATCGCGTTTTCGACGAGCGGCTGGAGCAGCAGCGACGGCAGCCGCGCCTTGGTGACGCGCTCGTCGATCTCGAAATGGGTGCGCAGCCGCTCGTCGAAGCGCATCTTCTCGATCTCGAGATAGAGCTTGAGCGTCTCCGCCTCCTGCTGGAGCGTGACGTGCGCGGTCGGCTCGTTGGCCAGCGTGTATCGCAGGAACGAACTGAGGCGGGAGAGCATGATGTTCGCCCGCTCGGTCTGCTTGAGCAGCACCAAAGTCGAGATCGAGTTGAGCGTGTTGAACAGGAAATGCGGGTTGAGCTGGTAGCGCAGCATCGCCAGCTGCGCCTGGCTCGCCTGGATCTCCAGCGCCTGCATCTGGTCGATCTGGTCCTCGACGACGAGGTAGAAATTCACCGCGAAATAGAGCGCCGACCAGCCGGCGAGCACGGTGAAGTTGATGAACACCGTGCCGGTGACCAGCGACAGGGTGATCCCCGGCGTGCCGCGGACGAAGGAATAGGTGAAGGCGTCGAGCATCGCATAGATGGTGGTGGCGATGCCGAGCGTGGCGAGCGTCAGCAGGATCGACGAGAAGCGCGGCAGCTTGCGATAGGTGCGATAGAGCGCCGAGAGCAGCAGCGTCAGGCAATAGCCGATGATCGTCTCGACGATGCCGGCGATCGCGCTCTGGATCGGCTGCGAGTTCGACACCACCGAGACCGTGCGCAGGAGCAGATAGCCGGTCCAGCCGCCGGCCTGCAGCATCCAGAAGGCGCGGTTCTTGTCCTCGAAGAACGGGCGCGACAGCGCGGCCGGCGGCTTCGACGGCTGCGCGAGGAAGGGAGATCTGGGATCCAGGGTAGCCACGCCTTGCCTCTAACACCGCTGACAGGCCGGGGCAAAGAGGGGTAGGCTCGCGGCGCCGGCGGCAGACCGGTGGCGGAAATGGAGAGCGAGATGGAAACCGGCGGCGAGCGGGCGAAATTCCATGCGATGGCCGATGGCACGGCCGAGGACTGGGCGATCATCGGCGGGGCGTTCCGCGGCTTTGCGGGCGGGCTGCCCGATCGGGTGCTGACCCACCTCAGGCTGCTCGACGGCGATTTCGGCGGCTTCGCGATCGACCGGCTCCAGCATTCGCTGCAGACCGCCACACGGGCGCACCGCGACGGGCGGGGCGAGGACTATGTGGTGATGGCGCTGCTCCACGACATCGGAGACACGCTGGGCAGCTACAACCATCCCGAGATCGCCGCGGCGATCCTGCGACCCTTCGTCAGCGAGGAGCTGCACTGGATCGCCGACAAGCACGGCGCCTTCCAGGGCTATTATTTCTTCCACCATCTCGGGATGGACCGCGACATCCGCGAGAATTTTCGCGGGCATGCGCATTTCGAGGCCTGTGCGGAATTCTGCGAGCAGTACGACCAGGCGGCGTTCGACCCGGCCTATGAGAGCGCGCCGCTCGACTTCTTCGAGCCGATGGTCCGCCGGGTGTTCGCGCGGCCGATCAACAGCATCTACGCCAAGGTGTAGTTCGTTGATGCTGCGCTGAGCTTCGGCACCAGCCCGCTCCAAACGAAAACCGCCGCCCTGGTTGCCCAGGGCGGCGGCTTCGTCTTGCCTTGTCGGCGTTGGGCTTAGAAGCCCACCACCAGCGTACCGATGACGGTGCGCGGATAGCCGATCTGGGTGTTCAGCGCCGAGCCGTAGCCGGTGATCGCACCCTGGGCATTGTAGGTCGGGCCCTGGTTCAGCGAGCCGTTGCCGCTGTTCATCGAGCCAACCCAATACTCGTTGAACAGGTTGCGGACGTTGACCTGGAAATAGGTCTTCTTGTTGAGACCCGCCCAGGTGAGGTCGACGCGGGCGTTGAGGTCCACCAGCGTGTAGGACGGGGTCTTGGCCGGGAAGATCTCCCAGGTCTGCACCGCACCATTGACGGTCAGCGCCTGACGGGCCGGCTCGTTGGTGTCGTACAGGTAGCGCGGACCGGTGCGCTTCACGTCGATGCCGAACGACACCGGCGCGAGGTCGACCGTGGCGCCGCCGCCGAACATGTAGACCGGTGCGTTCGACTCACGCTTGCCCTTGGTGGGGGCGTAGACGATCGTGCCGATCGGGCCGAGCGGGCCAGCGGCGGTGGTGCGGAACGCCTCGACGTTGTTCTGGATCTCCGAGTGGAGGTACGAACCGAAGGCATAGACGCTCAGCTCACGGATGGGCTGATAGGTCACGCTGCCGTCGAAGCCGTACTTCTTCACGGTGCCGAGGTTACGATACACCGACTTGTCCAGCTCGGGATCGTAGGACGAAGCCAGACGGTTCTTGTAGTTGGTGTACCAGCCGCCGAGCTGCGCCTGCAGCGTCGACGAACGATAGCGCAGACCGAGGTCGAAATTGTCGGTCGTTTCCGGCTTCGGCGTGGCACGCTCCGAAGTCGCCGGGAAGTAGAACGAGTTGTACAGGTTGTCCGTACCCGGGACCTGGATGCCCTGCGAGTAGTTGCCGAAGACATCGACCTGCGGGGTCAGCGACCAGGTATAGCCGACGTTCGGGAGCAGCTTCTTGTAGTTCAGGATGCGCTGCTGCGCGCCCTGGGTCGGGAAGGTGCAGACGCCGGCGACGCAGGTCGCGCCCGCGGCAGCCGCTGCGCTCGGCACCACGGTCTGGGTACCGTTGGCTGCGAGCCAGGCCGCACCAGCCGCCGTGTCGTCACCGTAGCACTCGACGAAGCCGGCCGCGCTCGAGGTGGCGCAGTAGTTGGTCAGGTTGCGACGGAAGAACTTCGCGGCCAAGCCGGCATTGATCTTCAGGGTGCCGTCGAAGAACTCGCCGCGATACTCGACCGCGCCCTGCTGCAGGATCGCGAAGGACAGGCGGTCACGCTTTTCGAGCGCGCGGCCGTTCACGTCGAGGATCGGGCTGTTCACCGGGAAGACGTCGTACGGCTTGCCGTTCAGCTGGAGGAAGCCGGTCTCACCGGTCTGACGGTGACGTGCACGGTCATAGGTGTAGGCGACGCGGATCGTCTGGTCCGGCGACAGGTCGTAGCGCAGCGACGCGGTGACGCTGATGCGGTGCGTCTGGGTCTGGCTCGGCGCGAGCACGCGGACGGTGTCGAGCAGATCGCCGTCACCGTTCAGGTCGCGGCCGAAATAGGGCGTGCCGCCCCAATAGCCCGACTGGCAGCTCACGGTCGCGCTGTTGGCGGTGGTGTTGCAGTTCGCGTTGCCGCCCGACGGGTTGACGTCACGACGTGCTTCCTGCGCGACGACGGTGCCGCCGCCATTGGCCTTCACATACTGGTACGACGGATCGACCGTGAGGACGAGGCCGTCCGACAGGGTGAAGCGCGACGAGCCACGGATGTTGCCGGTGTTCGACGGGTTGAAGCGCTCGTCGAAGACCGAGCCGCAGCTGTTCGCCGTGTCGGCGATGCCGGCGCGGGCCACCGTGTTGATGGTGCAGGACGGGACGTTGTAGAACGCTTCGTCGCGGCTCAGCGGGAAGCGGTCGCTCGAGTTCGGGCCGACGTTGCGCGGGGTGGTGGAGACCACCTGGTTCGGCGCGGTGCCGGTGACCGAGCGCTGCACGGTGTCCCAACGCAGCGGAACCGAGCCCTGGAAGTTGTTGCGGTTCTCGTTCCAGTTGCCGGCGACCGACAGGAAGTCGCCATTGTCGCCCAGCGGCTGATAGATGCGGGCGTTGTACTGGTCCTTGTTGACCCGCGCGTTGCGGTTCCAAGGCTGGTAGTTCTCGGCGTGGCTGGCCGCGAAGAAGGCGCGGGTGCCGAACGAGGTGAACTCGCCGGTGTCGACCATGCCGAAGGTACGGAAGAAGCCGAACTGACCGACCGAGCCGACCAGCTTGACGCCGAAGTCCTTGCCCGGGAGGCGGGTGCGGTAGTTGACGGTCGAACCGGTCGCGGCGGCGGTCGGCGAGTCGACATCGGTGGTGCCGAGGTTGACGTTGACCTGCTCGATCAGCTCCGGATCCATCTGCTGGTTCGAGTAGATCGCATAGTTACCCGAGTCGTTCAGCGGAACGCCGTCAAAGGTCTGCGAGATACGCGAAGCGTCGAAGCCGCGGATGTTCATCGAGCCGCCCGACGAACCGAACGCGTCGTTGTTCTGGAAGCTGACGCCCGGCAGCTGGTTGATCAGGTCGTTGACCGTGGCGCCCGGCGCCTGACGCTGGATGAATTCCTGGGTGAGAACACCCTTGGCCTTCGAGGTGTCCGGAACGATGATGCCGCCAACGCCATTGTCGGCGCGTGAGCCGGTCACGACGATTTCGGTTTCGCCCTCGAAGTCCTGCGTGCCGGTCGACTGCGCGAACGCCGCCCCCGGAACCATCAGCGCGGCAAAAGCCACGCCCGCAAAAAGCTTGGTGCGCATTAGAGGTGTTTCCCTTTCGGTGTGTGCTTGTCGTCTGCACTGACGCGGTGTGGTTCACCGTCGTCGCCGCCCATGCGATTAATTTATGTCGGTCCTGTGACAGTCAATCCGAGTCCTGCGGGGGCAGGCTGTTAATCCACGATTCAGGATTGTTGCGTTGCAAAAAAGTCACTCAGTGTTTCCGACGATTTGCAGCCAATCGCTCTCCGTAATTACGCGAATTCCGAGATCCGCGGCCTTTTTGAGCTTCGACCCGGCGCCGGGGCCTGCAATGACCAGATCGGTCTTCGCGGACACCGATCCCGCGACTCGGGCGCCCAGCGACTCGGCCTGCGCCTTGGCCTCGTCGCGACTCACCGCCTCCAGCGTGCCGGTGAAAACCAGCGTCTTTCCCGAGACTTCGGATTCGCGGGTCTCGACGATGAACGGTGGCGGTGCGACTTCGCCCAGCAGATCGTCCCACACCGCGCGATTGTGCGGCTCGTGGAAGAAATCGGCCAGCGCCTGGCCGACCGCGCCGCCGACATTCTCGACGCCGATATGCTCGGCGATGGCCTTGTCGAGCCGCGCGCGGTGCTTCGCCTCGGTCTCGCCGATCTGTGGCGGGGTTGCATCACGCATCGCGATGACCTGGTCGGCAAGCGCCTGGAGCGCCGGCAAGGTCGCATAGCGTTTCAGCAGGTCTCGCGCGGTGATCGCGCCGATATGGCGGATGCCGAGGCCGAAGAGCAGGCGGGCGGCATCGGGCTGGCGCTTGGCCTCGATCGCCGCGAGCAGCGCCTCGACCGACTTTTCCTGCCAGCCTTCGCGGCCGAGCAGTTCCTCGCGGTGCGCGGCGAGGCGGAAGATGTCCGCCGGCTCGGCGATCCAGCCGAGATCGAGGAATTCGGCCAGGGTCTTCTCGCCCAGCCCCTCGATATCGAGCGCACCGCGGCTGACGAAATGCTTGAGCCGTTCGAGCCGCTGGGCCGGGCAGATCAGCCCGCCGGTGCAGCGGATATCGACTTCGCCTTCCTCCGCGACCGCCTCGGACTGGCAGATCGGGCAATGCGTCGGGAAGTCCCAGGGATCGCGGGTCTCGTCGCGGGTCAGGTTCTCGACGATCTGCGGGATCACGTCGCCGGCGCGCTGGAGGACGACGCGGTCGCCGGGGCGGACGCCGAGGCGCGCGATCTCGTCGGCATTATGCAGCGTCGCGTTGGTGACGACGACGCCGCCGACCGTCACGGGTTCCAGCCGGGCGACGGGCGTCAGCTTGCCGGTGCGGCCGACCTGGATGTCGATCGCGCGCAGCGTGGTCTGGGCGCGCTCGGCGGGGAATTTGTGCGCCATGCCCCAGCGCGGGAAGCGGCCGACGAAACCGAGCCGGGTCTGCCAGTCGAGCCGGTCCACCTTGTAGACGACGCCGTCGATGTCGAAAGGCAGGTCGGCACGGGCCGTCTCGATCTTCTTGTACTGCGCCAGCGCCGCGTCGAGATCGACCGGGCCGACGAACAGGTCGGAGACCGGGAAGCCCATCGCCTGGATCGCGCGGATAACGTCCACCTGGGTCTCGCCCGGCAGCGCGGTGACCTCGCCCCAGCCCCAGGCCCAGAAGCGCAAGGGGCGCGACGCGGTGACCGCGGCGTCCTTCTGGCGCAGCGAGCCGGCGGCGGCGTTGCGCGGATTGGCGAACTGGCGGGCTTCCTTGCCGCTCTCCTCGGCCTCGGCGAGCAGCCGGGCATTGAGGGCGGCGAAATCGTCCTTCGCCATATAGACTTCGCCCCGCACCTCGAAGACCTCCGGCGCGCCGGTGATCTCCTCGGGAATGTCCCTGATCGTGCGGACATTGGCGGTCACGTCCTCGCCGATCTGGCCGTCGCCGCGGGTGAGCGCCTGGACCAGCCGGCCGTTCACATAGCGCAGCGAGCAGGACAGGCCGTCGATCTTGGGCTCGGCGGTGAGCGCGACCGGCTCGGCATCGCCGAGTGCCAGGAAGCGGCGGACGCGGCCGAGAAAGTCGCTCACGTCCTCGTCGCTGAACGCATTGTCGAGGCTGAACATCGGCCGGGCATGGGCGACCTTGGCGAGCCGGCCCGAAGGCGCCGAGCCGACCAGCTTCGAAGGGGAATCGGCGCGGACGAGGTCGGGGAAGGCCGCCTCGATCGCGGTGTTGCGCCGCATCAGCGCGTCATAGTCCGCGTCGCTGATCTCGGGCGCGTCCTCGGCGTGATAGAGGCGGTTGTGATGGGCGATCTCGGCGGCGAGCTTCTCGAGCTCGGCTGCGGCCTGTTCCGGAGTCTGGGGGAGCGGATCCATGGCGCCGGGGTTAGGCTGGGGGCGGCTTCCCGATCAAGGCCCAGCTTGAAGACGCGCGGGAGCGTAACGACATTGTCGGCAATGCGCCTGATCCGGATTGCTCTTTCGTCGCTGCTCTGGGTCGTGGTGGCATTCTGCCTGACCGCGACGGTGGTGCCCTTCTTCCTCGACCGCATCTATTATCGCGGTCCCGTCACCAGCCATTTCGACGGGCAGCGCTTCTTCAACCCCGATGGCGACGCGCTCGAACTTTCGAACCAGCGGCGCAACCGGCTGCTCTGGCAGCAGGCCTTCGGTGACCCGACCCGGCCGAAATGGCCCGCGCGGGTGGCAGTGACGCCGGCCAGGCCGCCGGCGCGTGTGGAGGGCGGCGCAATGCGCGTCACCTGGATCGGCCATGCGACGGTGCTGGTGCAGGCGGACGGCGTGAACATCCTCACCGATCCGGTGTGGAGCGACACCGTCGGCCCGTTCGGCTTCGGGCCGCGGCGCGTGGCCGAGCCGGGCGTGCGCTTCGAGGGCCTGCCCAGGATCGACCTCGTCCTCGTCAGCCACAACCATTACGACCATATGGACCTGCCGACGCTGAAGCGGCTCTGGGAGCGCGATCACCCGCTGGTCGTCACGTCGCTCGGCAACGACAAGGTGATCGCAAGTGCCGGCGTGACTTCGCGGGCGCTCGACTGGGGACAGCGGGTCGCGCTGCGTCCGGGCGTGGCGGTGACGGTGACGCGCAGCCATCATTGGGGCAGCCGTTGGTTCGCCGATCGCAGCCGCGCGCTCTGGTCGAGTTTCGTGGTGACGCTGCCGCACGGCAATTTCTTCTTCGCCGGTGATACCGGGCTGGGCGACGGCAAATGGCCTGCAGAGGCGGCGGCGCTGGGGCCGGTCCGCTTCGCCGCGATCCCGATCGGTGCCTTCCGCTTCGACGAGGGGCAGCTGGCGAGCGGCAGCCATATCGGGCCGCCCGACGCGATCCGGGTGTGGGACGGGCTCGGCCGGCCGAACGCGCTGGCGGTGCATTGGGGTACCTTCCGCCTGTCGCGCGAGGGCTATGCGACGCCGCCGAAAGTGCTGCGCGGCATGATGCAGTGCGCGGGCGAGGATCCGGCGCGCTTCGCGGCCCATCCGATCGGGCAGGGCTTCGACGTGCCGCCGATCGGCGCCGCACCGCGCGCGCCCGACCATGCCGGGCTCGATGCCTGTATCCGGAACGGGGCTTTCGACGCGCTGCGCTGATGCGCCGAACCGAGGCCCTGCTTGCCTTCCAGGCGCTTGAAGGGACTCGGCACGCCGGTCTATCCTGCGCGGAATCGGGAGGGGTCCCCTGTGAAAGAACGCGCGACACAAGCTGCGCAACGTTATGACACGTCCATCGACCGGGCCGGGCTGGCGCTCGGCGCGGGCAGCGCCTTTGCCGGGCTGATCGTGCTCGCGCTGCTGGTGCTCGGCGGCAAGCGCGATCCGCTGAGCCTGATGGGCGGCTGGCTGATCGGCAGCCTGATTGCCGGCATCGCGATCACCGCGGTGGGCGGGCCGCTCTGGCTGGTGATGCACGTCGCCGGCCTGCGCCGCGCCCACCACGCCGCGCTGGTCGGCGCCGTCACGGCGCTCGCCATCTTCGTCGGCGCGCAGACCTATGGCTTCGGGTTGTTCGAGATGCCGCCGATGGACAATCGCGCGCTGCTGTTCCGCTGGATCAGCGCGGTCGCCTCGAGCGGGATACTCGCCTTGTTCGCGGCGGGGACGGCGGCGCTGATGTGGCGGATCGCCTATCGCCCCGAGGCCTGACTATTCCGCGCATTCCCCGGTGCGGCGGCCGCCGAGATTCATCGTCATCTTCATCCGCTGGGCGGGATCGGCGGGCTGCTGGTCGATGTCGAGGCGGATCGCGAAGCGCTCCGCCGCATAGGTGCCCGAGACTGCCAGATCGACTTTCGAGCCCGGCGTCTCGCCCTTGCAGCTGAGCTGGCCGTCGAACCTGCCGCCGCCCATCGTCAGGCGCTGATAGTGGCAGTCGCTGCCGAGCATCTCGAAGACCGCCGCCGGCTCGGGCGCGGCGAGATCGGTGCCGGAGTGGCAGAGGCTCTCGGTCTTGCCCATCGCCTTGGCCGCCGCGATCCTGGCGTCGCGATCGGCGCCAGGCGCCATGCCGGGCAGCTCGAACGCAGCGATCGCGATCGTGCGCTCCCACTGGCCCATGTGCATCGGGCCGCCGGGTTTCGCCTTGGCATAAGCGGCGGCGACTTGCTCCGAAGTCGCGTCGGTCACGCTGAAGCCGTCGCCGGCCTGGCCCGCGCCGGTGAGCAGCACCAGGACGGCGGCTGCTCCGGGTAGGGCCAGGCGGCGGATCACGCCTTGCACTCGCCGATGCGCTTGCCGGTCATCCGCACGGTCATCGAGGTTTCCTTGGTCTGCCCCGCCGGGGTCTGGCGCTGCGTCATCGTCAGGTCGAACGCGGTGGGGGTCTGGGTACCGGCGAAGCTCATCTGCGCCTTGCCCATGGGCGTGTCGCACGCCATCGCCGCGTCCAGCTTGCCGCCGACGAAGCGATATTTGGAGAAGCGGCAACCGGATGCCATCGTGCCGAGCTTGGAGACGTCGAAGGGCTTGAGCTCCTCGGCCTTGCGGCAGCCGCGCTCGGTCCGCGGCGGCTTGCCCACGTCTTCCTTCATCTTGGCCGCGATCTGCTCGGGCATCCCGCCGGGCTCGAGCGCGACGAGCTGCACGCCGGTCTCCCACTGGCCCGACTGGGCAGGTGCCTTGGCATCCGCCGCGACTGCCTGCTTGGCGACTTCCTCGACGCTGGCATTCTCCAGCCGGACATCGCCGGTCCGGCGTGCGCTTTCCTCGGTCGAGGGCCCCTGGTTGCAGGCGGCGAGCGGGAGCAGCGCTCCGGCGGCGAGTATCGTGAAGCGCATGATGTCCCCCTGGGGTTGGCGTATGTGGCAGCCACACCTGATGTTGCGGCCGATTACAAGGGTGGATCGCCAATCCAGCGGCGTGAAGGCATTCGGCAGCGTAAATCTGCACCGAATTGGCTAGATGTTCTTGATATGTTCCGATTGGGTTCGCATCTCCGTTGTGGGGAGAGGCTGCATGGCGCTAAGTCGGTCGAATTCGGGAAAAGTTGAGAACGGGTTCTCGATCTATTTGCGGACGGGCTATCGCGCACCGCCCGGGGTCGAGCTCAAGTTCAACCCTTGGCACGATAGTGAAAACGGGCGTTTCACTTTCGTTGGTCAGGGGCGGTATTATCCGAATGGTTACGCAGCGCAGGACGTTCCGCAGCGCGACCGCGAGGCCGCTGCAAAGGACATACGCGATGCCTACGGAGGGCGCCGGCAGCCTTCGTATCGGGACCCATACGTTCCCGATCGCAGCGACCTTGGTCCGTGGCATCCGAAGAATTGGAGGGTCTATGTGGCCCGGCCGGGCGATAGCCTGGCCAAAATCGCACGGACGCGGAGATGGTTGACCGTTGAGTACCTCGCCCGCTTCAATCGCATTCCGAGGGGTAAACTGCGAATTGGGCAGATGCTCATGTTGCCTACGCAGCAGTATCTCGATGAGGAGCGAGACGCTCAACAAAGATATTATGCGCTCAGGCTTTATATGGCTACGCATGGCGGCAGGTTGCCTCCGAATGCCGCAAGGCCTCCCTCGCTGGAAGAACAGGCAAGGGCGACCTACAGGCATATCATAAAGAACGGCTATGATTTTGAACTAGACTTCGTCGATAGATTTAAACGCGTGACTGGCATTCTCGCTCGCAACCGAGAGCAGCGCCGGTCGGGTACCACGCAACGGAATTCAGGAAAGCCTGATCGCCTGGCCACGGATCATGGCGGCCATGTTATCGCACGGCGCTTCAATGGCCCAAGAGACTGGTTCAACCATTTTGCTCAAGATGGCTCTTTCAACCTAGGGCCCTATGCCAAGCTTGAGAGAGAATGGGACCGAGCGATGGACGCTGGTCACATTGTTAGGGTTGATATTCAGGCCAGCTATGAAGGCCGGTCACGGAGGCCCAGTACGATAGTGGCCCGTTATTGGATTGATGGCGAATCTCATATTCGTCGTTTCCCAAATGCGCGCTGGGAGGAAACGCGATGACAGGTAGATCGTTGGAAGATTGCCTCCAGGCAATTGGTCAGGCGATTGCGGACGTGATTGATGGCGATCCGGACGGTGCGTTTCTATATGCGGAAGTAGAGCCCGATATGGTCTATGAGGCCTTATTTCTGGATAGGAATGGGAGTGTCGAGTACATCGACACCAGCGACGTGCTTTCGAAGGCGCTGTTCGACGCGTGGTCCGCGTCCGAGCCAGGGAAGGTCTGGTCCACTCTGTCCTATGCCATCGTGGGGAGTGCATTTGACGCCAGTTTCCAATATCCCGATGAGATATCCGATGACGAAGGCCCCGAGGATCGGCGTCGCCGGGTATTGAAGGCGAGATATGGCGACAAGCCGATCAAATACCCACCGCCGCCGTCGGATGCCATGGAGGTATAGAGAGAGGGACGCGATTGCCGCGGCCCACTCCACTTCCCATATTCCCTCCGATGGCAATCCAGATTCGCACCAGCCTGGCCGAGCCCGAGACCGGGCAGAGCTTCGTCCCGCACCGCCCGCAGCGTCCCGACAAGCTCGAGGGCGGCAGGCCGTTCAAGCTCGTCAGCGAATATGAGCCCTCGGGCGACCAGCGTTTCGCGATCCCCGAGCTGGTCGAGCAGGCGCGGGCCGGTGAGCGGGATCAGGTGCTGCTCGGCGTCACCGGATCGGGCAAGACCTATACCATGGCCAAGGTGATCGAGACGCTGCAGCGCCCGGCGCTGGTGCTGGCGCCGAACAAGATCCTGGCCGCCCAGCTCTATGGCGAGATGAAGAGCTTCTTCCCGGAGAACGCCGTCGAGTATTTCGTCAGCTATTATGATTACTACCAGCCCGAGGCCTATGTGCCCCGGTCGGACACCTACATCGAGAAGGAAAGCTCGGTGAACGAGGCGATCGACCGGATGCGGCACTCCGCCACCCGGTCGCTGCTCGAGCGCGACGACGTGATCATCGTCGCGTCGGTCTCGTGCCTCTACGGTATCGGCTCGGTCGAGACCTACAGCGCGATGATCTTCGACCTGAAAAAGGGCCAGGTGGTCGACCAGCGCGAGATCATCCGCAAGCTGGTCGCGCTCCAGTACAAGCGCAACGACGCCGCCTTCGGCCGCGGTGCCTTCCGGGTGCGCGGCGACAGCCTCGAGATCTTCCCCTCGCACTATGAGGACAGTGCCTGGCGCGTGTCGTTCTTCGGCGACGAGATCGAGGAGATCACCGAGTTCGATCCGTTGACCGGATCGAAGGTGGCGAGCCTCGACTATGTCCGCGTCTTCGCCAACTCGCACTATGTCACGCCCGGGCCGACGATGAAGCAGGCGATGGAAGGCATCCGCCACGAGCTGACCGAACGGCTCAAGGAGCTGGAGGCCGAGGGCAAGCTGCTCGAGCACCAGCGGCTGGAGCAGCGGACCAATTTCGACCTGGAGATGATCGCGGCGACGGGCAGCTGCGCGGGCATCGAGAATTATTCGCGCTTCCTCACCGGCCGCCTGCCGGGCGAACCGCCGCCCACCTTGTTCGAGTATCTGCCGGAGAATGCGCTGCTCTTCGTCGACGAGAGCCACCAGACCATCGGCCAGATCAACGGCATGTCGCGGGGCGATCACCGCCGCAAGGTGACGCTCGCCGAGTTCGGCTTCCGCCTTCCCAGCGCGATCGACAACCGGCCGCTGCGCTTCAACGAATGGGAGGCGATGCGTCCGCAGACCGTCTATGTCTCGGCCACCCCGGGCGGCTGGGAGATGGAGCAGACCGGCGGCGTGTTCGTCGAGCAGGTGATCCGCCCGACCGGCCTCATCGATCCGCCGGTGGAGATCAAGCCGGTCGAGGAGCAGGTCCAGGACCTGATCCAGGAATGCAAGGCGACGACGGCCAAGGGCTATCGCACGCTGGTGACCACGCTCACCAAGCGCATGGCCGAGGACCTGACCGAGTACATGCACGAGGCGGGCGTGAAGGTCCGCTACATGCACTCGGACACCGAGACGCTGGAGCGCATCGAGCTGATCCGCGACCTGCGCATGGGCGTGTACGACGTGCTGGTCGGCATCAACCTGCTGCGCGAGGGACTCGACATTCCCGAGTGCGGGCTGGTCGCGATCCTCGATGCGGACAAGGAAGGGTTCCTGCGCTCGGAGACGTCGCTGATCCAGACGATCGGCCGCGCGGCGCGCAACGTCGAGGGCCGGGTGATCCTCTATGCCGATCGCATGACCGGATCGATGGAGCGTGCGCTCGCCGAGACCGGCCGCCGCCGCGAGAAGCAGGAGGAATACAACACCCTGCACGGCATCACGCCGGCGACGATCAAGCGCAACATCGGCGACATCATCGCCCATGTCGCGTCGAAGGATCAGGTGACGGTCGAGATCGATGCCGATCGCCCGCACATGGTCGGCCACAATTTGCGCGCGTACATCGAGGAGCTCGAGAAGAAGATGCGCGACGCGGCGGCCAATCTCGAGTTCGAGGAAGCCGGGCGGCTGCGCGACGAGATCCGCGGGCTGGAGGCCGAGGAGCTCGGCCTGCCCGACGACCAGCGCAAGGCGCCGATCATGGGGCGCTCGAACGAAGGCAAGCCGGGCACGCGCAAGACGCGCTACGGCAAGACCCAGAAGAAATGGGGCGGGGGCGGCGGCCGGCGCTAGGCCGGTGCCCTCCCCGGCGCCCGTATCGCTCCCTTCGCGGTGGCACGGACGATGCGCTGGAACTTGGGGCATTCCATATGGCTGGGCGCCGGGCACTCGGCGGCGTGGCGCAGGCCGTCGCGCATCGCGGTGAGGCGGCGGATGCTGGCGTCGATCTCGTCGGCTTTGGCATGCAGCATCGCGCGATCGATGCGGGGCAGGCCGTCTGGGGCGAACATCGTGGCGATCTCGTCGAGCGAGAGGCCGGCGGCGCGGCCAAGGGCGATCAGCGCCAGCCGTTCGACGATGCCGGGCGCGAAGATGCGGCGCATACCGCGCCGGCCGATCGAGGCGATCAGCCCGCGTTCCTCGTAATAGCGCAGCGTCGAGGCGGGCATGCCCGTCCTGCGCGCCACTTCGGCGATATCGAGTGGTTTCACCTATTGACCTCAAGCCGGCTTGAACTGGCAGGCTGGCCTTTCGTTCGTACGAAGGCAAGGAGACACAGGGTGGAGAAGATCGTCTGGAGCATCACGGGCAATGCCTGGGTGGAAGCGGAGGCGCTGCTCGATGGCATGTACGCGCCGTTCGAGGCGATGCTCGCCCAGGAGATCCCCGCCGGCGCGAAGGTGCTGGACGTGGGCTGCGGCACTGGCGCGACGACCGTCGCGGCGGCGCATCGGGCCGGGGCGGATGGCGAGGCGTTCGGCGTAGATATTTCCGAACCGATGATCACCGCCGCCCGTGCCCGGGCCACACGGGAAGGCGTGGCGGCGCGCTTTGAACTGGGCGATGCGCAGGACTTCGCGTTCGAGGCGGGGCGCTTCGACCGGCTGATCTCCCGCTTCGGTCTGATGTTCTTCGACGATTTCGTCGCCGCGTTCGCCAATCTGCGCCGCGCCGCGGCCCCGGGCGCAATGCTGCACGCGATCGCATGGCGGAACGGGGACGAGAACCCGTTCATGATGGAGGCCGAGCGTGTCGCGGCACCCTTGCTGCCCGGGTTCGCCGTGCGCCCTCCGATCGAGGAAAATGGCCAGTTCGCATTCGGCGATCCCGCGCGCGTGCTGGATATCCTTGCCAGCAGTGGTTGGCAGGATGCCGCGCTGGCGCCGATCGCCGTCTCCTGCACGTTCCCGGCCGCGGCCTTGCCCTTCTATCTTGCCCGGCTCGGACCGGTGGGCCGGGCGCTCGAAGGCAGCGATCCGGAACTGCGCGACCGCGTGCTCGCGGCAGTGCTCCCGGCTTTTGATCGCCATGTCGTCGGCGACGAGGTGCGCTTCGACGCCGCCTGCTGGTCGATCAGCGCCCGCGCCTGAGGCGGAACGACAGAGCGGAGTGCCGGGCCGTTTCGCCGCCAAGCCGGTTGAGCCGCCCGGACACTTCGCCCATAAGGCCCGGCATGCATCGCAAGCTGCTCGTCTTCGCCTCCGCGCTCGCCATTGCGGGCTGCTCGGAAACGCCGCGCGTGGTGCCGTCGTCACCGCCCAGGCCGGCCCCTGCGCCGACGCCGACGCCGGTTCCCACGCCCAGCCCGGCCCCCGCGCCGACGCTCGCCGCCGACTGGCGCGACTGGCCGCTCACCCCGGGCAACTGGGTGTACAAGCAGGACGGGCGTGGCTCGGTCGCGCTCTATGGCGTGGCGGGCGGCGAGGCCGATCTGATCCTGCGCTGCGATGCCGGGCGCAGCCGCGTGGTGCTGTCGCGCAAGGGCGCGGGTGTGGCGAACCTGACGCTGCGCACCACCAGCACGCTGCGCCAGCTTCCCGTCCAGCCGCTTCCCGGCGCGACCACGCCCTGGCTCGCCGCCGATCTGGGGCCGCGCGATTCCATCCTTGATGCGATGGGCTATAGCCGCGGGCGCTTCCTGGTGCAGGGCAATGGCCTGCCGACCCTGGTCGTTCCCGCCTATGCCGAGATCCTGCGCGTCGCCGAGGACTGCCGCGGATAGATCGCCACGCCTCGCGCATTGACTCGTGCGAGAGGAGAGAAGCGATGATCCGCAGGCTCAAGTCCGGCGAATACCGGCTCTATTCGCGCAAGCTCGATCCGCGCACGCAGAAGCGGCGCAACCTCGGCACGTTCGGCACGCGGGCGGCGGCGGAGACGCACGAGCGCGAAGTGCAGTATTTCAAGCGCCACTGAACGCTGCGGAGACGGGCCCGAAACGATCCGGCGGATGGGGTGGAATAGGGCGACGCGACGGTTTCCGGCCCAGAATTCCAGAATCGCTCAGAAAAAGATTTTATACAAGACTTGTTCTGCGACTCGCGGTGATTCAAATAGTTGGCGTACCCTTCGAGGGTACGGGCTTCTTCAACTAGCGAAAGGAGGTGATCCGATGTCTCATGGTTCAGCAATGGGGTCGGTTCAGTTCGTTCGGGAGACGCACCGCTAAGCTTTGAGGCGCGATCGGAAGCCCTCCGATCGTAAGGCGCACGGGAGGTATTCTCCTCCAATCAACGGCGCCGGTCCGAAGCAAAGCGGTCCGCATGGTCTCCCGGGCTGGAGCAACCGGCCGCTGTGACCATGTCGGAGGTCGTCGGGTCGTCGGGAGACGCCCCGGCGGCCTCTTTCAATTTCGAGGAAGCGCGGTGCGCGTGGCCCCTGCGAGAGCGGGGGCTTTTCTTTTGGGTGCGCGGCTAGGCGATCCGGTCGAGCCAGCCGGGCAGGGCGGCGAAGCGATCGAGCTGGGTGAAGCGGGGATGGTCGCTCGGCACCGCGGCGCGCTCGTGCGACCAGGACAGTTCGGGCGGCAGGAAGGCGGCCCAGCCGCCAGCGGCGAGCACCGGGGCGATGTCCGATCGGATCGAGTCCCCCGCCATGCCGGCGCGCTCAGGGGCCACGCCGTAGCGCTCGAACAGGCGGACAAAGGTGTCGGGGGTCTTGTCGCTGACGATCTCGACGCCGTGGAACAGCTCGCCCAGCCCCGAGGCGGCGAGCTTTGCTTCCTGGTGGAGCAGGTCGCCCTTGGTCACCAGCACCAGCCGCACGCGCTCCGCCAGGGCGGCGAGCGTCTCGCCTACCCCGTCGAGCAGCTCGACCGGATGCGAGAGCAGGTCGCGCCCCGCCGCCAGCATCGCGGCAACGTCCCGCGCGGTGAGCGCGTCGCCGCACAGCTGGGTCGCGGTCTCGATCATCGACAGGGTGAAGCTCTTGGCGCCATAGCCATAGAGCCGGAGATTGGCGCTCTCCATCGCCTCGAGCCGCTCGCGCGCCACGCCTTCCGCCGCGAACGGCGCCATCATCGCGACAAAGGCGCGTTCGGCGGCGTCGAAGTGGCGCATATTGTGCCAGAGCGTGTCGTCGGCATCGAGGCAGAGCAGGTCGAGCGGCATGGGGGATGCTCTAGCGCCGCCGGCCCTGGCGGGCCACGCATAAGATATGCGCGGCCCGCGGAGGTTCAGCGCGCGGGCACGAACACCACCCTGCGCACCGCGCCGTCGAAGCTCTGCGCACCGAGCACCAGCATGTTGTTGCCGTCGAGCAGGGTTGCGGGAGCGGGAATGCGCAGCTTCTGCCAGCCGCTGCCGGTGGGGACCGCGAGCGCCAGCGGGGTGCCGCCATTGAGGGTGAGGCTAAGGGTGCCGCCCTTGTCGGACCTGGCTTCCACTTCGATCGTGTAGCGGCCGCCGCCATCGGCGGAGAGCGAATAGCGCATCCATTCGCCCGGCTTGAAGTCGCTGACGTACAGGCTCTCGTCGTCCGCGCGGGCGATGTCGACGCCGTCGTTGCGCCAGGTGCGGCCGTTGTTCCACAGGGTGCGGCTCTTGCCGGTGGAGACATGGTAATTGGCGTCGTCGGTATCGCGATAGGCGATTCCGGCCGGGCCGATGTCATAGTCGACGGCATCGAAGGCGCCGCCCTCCGCGGTGACCAGCAGCGGCGCCGAGGGCCGGGGGCTGGGATCGTGCGGCTGGCGCAGCATCGCGTCGACCACATCGGCGTGGAACAGGTTGCTCTCGTGGCGGATGTCGTGGCGGGCGAGCTGCATCAGCGTGGCATAGGCCTCGTCGGCGCTCGGGCGTGGGCCCTTGTTGGTCCAGTATGCGACCAGCTTCGCCCAGCCGGGATTGGGGGCGATCTCATAGGGATTGTTGAAGCCGATCTTCTTGAGCGGCCAGAACGCCCAGCCGATGCCGTGCTTCTCGACCAGGCCGATCGCGTCGCGGAACCAGACATTGGAATTCTCACCCGATTCCCCGAGCCAGAGCGGCATGTTCCAGGTCTCGCGCAGCTTCAGGTGCGGGGCGATCGAGGCTTCGTCGTTATAGTTCCAGTATTTGTGGAAGCTGAGCGCGGTGTTCCTGTCCGCGAAGGGCAGCAGGCCCTGATAGTTGTTCCCCCAGCAATTGCCCTCGATGATGAGCATATGGCGCTTGTCGACCTGGCGGATCGCGGCCGCGATATCGGTGTAGAGCTGCTTGAGCGGTGCATTGCCGGTCTCCTTGCAGCCATGGTCGCCGCCGGGGGCGGAGAAGTCCCAATTGGGCTCGTTGAGCACGTCATAGGCGCCGATGCCGGGCTCGTCGGCATAGCGCTCGGCGAGCTTGCGCCAGATCGCGACCGTCTTGCGGCGGTTCTCCGCGCTCTGCCACAGCGAAGGCTTGTCGGGATCGCGATCTGCGATCGGCAGGTCGTTGCCCTGGCCGCCGGGCGCGGCGTGCAGGTCGAGGATCAGGTACATGCCGTTCGCCTTGGTCCAGGCGAGCAACGTGTCGATGCGGCGGAAGCCGTCCTCGAGCCAGGTGTCCCTGCCGGCGACCGGCTCCTTCTCCGTGGGCAAGGTGAGCAGGTTGTAGTGCATCGGCAGGCGGACCGAGTTCATTCCCCAGCGCGCCATCATGTCGATGTCCGCCTTGCGGGTGTGGTTGTCGAGCCAGGCCTGGTAGAACTCGGCCGTCTTCTCCTCGCCGATGAGGTCGGCGATCGAGGCGCGGATGCGATATTGCTGGCCCGAGCCCAGCTGGCCGAGCTGGAGCATATAGCCTTCCTGCAGCATCCAGCCGCCCAGCCCCATGCCGCGCAGCAGCACCGGGTTGCCGCTCTCGTCGACGATCCGCTGGCCATCGGCGCGCAGGAAGGTCTGCGCCGATGCTGGCAACGTTGTCATGCAGGCGAGCAACGCGAGCGCGAGCTTCTTCATTCCGGGCGGTCCTCTCTGTTCGATTTTGCGGGGAACCTAGCGTGGCGCGGGCTTGAGAGCGATCACAATCGTCATTGCGCCATCGCCCGAGATTCCGAATTTCGCCGGGATGACGCGTTTGGGGCGGCGTGACTGGTGCTGGTATGGCGCCGGGCGCGTATCAGTCGATGATCGGATATTTGTCGCGCAGGCGGTCGGCGATGCGCTCGACCGCGGCATTCTCCTCGGCCTCGCCGCCGGGCGTGATCGACCAGTTGCAATGCGGATGGGTCGCGGCGCTGTAGCGCTTCACCGGGCCGATGACGTTGCGCCAGCGCCGGCGGGTGCCACCGACTTCGCGCAGCAGGATGGCGAGGAACTGGTCGGTGAGGTCGAGCGCGGTCATGCGCCTTCCGCCGCCAGGCCCTTGAGCCGGTACAGGACTTCGAGCGCCTCGCGCGGGGAGAGGCTGTCGATGTCGAGCGTGCCCAGTTCGCTGCGCAGCGTGTCGACCTGCTCCTCTTCCTCGACCGCCATGGCGGCGAAGAGCGGCAGGTCGTCCAGGCCGGCGGCAAGCCCGCCGGTGGCGGCGCGGCCGGCCTCGAGCTTGTCGAGTACTGCCTTGGCGCGCTTGATCGTCACCGGCGGCATGCCGGCGAGGCGGGCGACGGCAAGGCCGTAGCTGCGGTCGGCCGGACCCTCGGCGACTTCGTGGAGCAGGACGAGATCGCCCTTCCATTCGCGCGCGCGGACATGGTGTAGGGTGAGCGCGTCGCAGCGCTCGGCCAGCCGGGTCAGCTCGTGATAGTGCGTGGCGAACAGACACCTGCACCGGTTATCTTCGTGGATCGCCTCGACCACCGACCAGGCGATGGCGAGGCCGTCATAGGTCGAGGTGCCGCGGCCGACTTCGTCGAGGATGACGAAGCTGCGCGGGGTGGCCTGGGCGAGGATCGCGGCGGTCTCGACCATCTCGACCATGAAGGTCGAGCGGCCGCGCGCGAGATTGTCCGAGGCGCCGACACGGCTGAACAGCCGGTCGACCATGCCGAGCGTCGCGCGGGCGGCGGGGACGTAGCTGCCAGCCTGGGCGAGGACGGCGATCAGCGCGTTCTGGCGCAGGAAGGTCGACTTGCCGCCCATGTTCGGGCCGGTGACCAGCCAGAGGCGGCTGCTCTCGGAGAGGTTGCAGTCGTTTGCGACGAAGCGCCCGCCCGACTTGGCGACGGCTTCCTCGACCACCGGATGGCGGCCACCCTCGATCTCGAAACAGGCATGCTCGACGAGATGGGGGCGGGCCCAGCCACCCTCGGCGGCGCGTTCCGCGAGGCCGGCCGAGACATCGATCCGGGCAAGGGCGTCGGCGGTGCGGGCGATGGGCTCGCGAGCCGAAAGGGCGCGGGTGGTGAGGTCCTCGAGATGTGCGGCTTCGGCTGCGAGGCCGTGCGCGCCGGCCTGCGTCACCTTGACCGCGACTTCGTGCAGCTCGGGCGCATTGAAGCGGACGACACCGGCCAGGGTCTGGCGGTGGGTAAAGCCCGAATCCTGCGCCATCAGCGGGTCGGCATTCTTGGCCGGCACCTCGATGTGATAGCCGAGCACGCCGTTGTGGCGGATCTTCAGCGAGCCGATGCCGGTGCGGGTGCGGTATTCCGCCTCGAGCGCGGCGATGGCCCGGCGGCCGCCGGCGCCCGCGTCGCGCAGGTCGTCGAGCGCGGCGTCATAGCCCTCGGCGATATAGCCGCCATTGTTGGCGTCGACCGGCGGCTCGGGGACGAGCGCGCGGGTGAGCAGGTCGATCAGCGCGCCGTGCCCGCGCATCTGCGGCAGCAGCTCGGCGAGGAGCGGCGGGATGCCGGTCGCGTCGAGCCGCTCGGCGAGGCGCCAGGCACCGTCCAGGCCGTCGCGCAGCTGGCCGAGATCGCGCGGGCTGCCGCGCCCCGCGGCGAGGCGGCCGAGCGCACGGCCGATATCGGGCATTGCCCGGAGCGCGCCGCGGACCATGTCGCGCAGGCCCGCATCGTCGTGGAAATGGGCGACGAGATCGAGTCGTGCCTCGACGCCCGGACGGTCCATCAGCGGCGCGGCGATGTCGCTGCCGAGCAGGCGCGCGCCGGCGCCGGTGACGGTGCGGTCGACGCTGTCGAGCAGGCTGCCCTTGCGGGTGCCGGCGCTGCTGACGGTGAGCTCGAGGCTCTCGCGCGTCGCTGCGTCGATCGCCATCGCCGCTTCGGTGCGGGTGACGCGCGGCGGGCGCAGGAAGGGAAGCGCGCCCTTGGCGGTGTGCTCGAGATAGGCGGCGAGGCCTCCGGCGGCGGCGAGCGCGGCACGGGAGAACTGACCGAAGCCGTCAAGCGTGGCGACGCCGAACAGCCGCTTGAGCCGCGCTTCGCCGTTGGCGCTGTCGAAATCCACGCGGGGCCGCGTGATGGTGGCGAGTTCGTCGAAGGGCGAGCCGTCGCCGACGGCGGTCTCGGCGGGGGAGAGGCGGGCGATCTCGGCGCCGGCGCGATCGGCCGTCGTCTCGATGATCTCGAAGCGGCCGGTGGAGATGTCGGCACAGGCGATGGCGACGCTGCCGCCGGCCTCGCCGATCGCCGCGCACCAGTTGGCGGTGCGGCTGTCGAGCAGCGACTCCTCGGTCAGCGTGCCGGCAGTGACGACGCGGACGATCGCGCGGTTGACCAGTGCCTTCGAGCCCATGCGCTTGCGCGCTTCCTCGGGCGTCTCGGTCTGGTTGGCGATGGCGACGCGGTGGCCGGCCTTGATCAGGCGGGCGAGATAGCCCTCCATCGCGTGCACCGGCACGCCGCACATCGGGATGCGCTCGCCGTCATGCTCGCCGCGCGCAGTGAGCGCGATGTCGAGCACCGCGCTGGCGATCTTGGCGTCCTCGAAGAACAGCTCGAAGAAGTCGCCCATCCGGTAGAAGAGCAGGCAGTCCTCCGCCTCCGCCTTCAGGGCGAGATATTGCGCCATCATCGGAGTGGGAGCTGTTGAGGCCATGTCGGGCCCGGACTAGCCGAAAGGCTCCGGCGATCAACACCCGGGCCGTGCTTTTCTGGGGAAAAGCGCGATGTGCGGGATTTCGCACGGTTCGATAATTAGTCAGACTAGAAACTGGGCCCAGTAGGTGCCATTTGCAGGATTCGGCACATTGCGGCGTCGGAACGGTCCTCTTAAAGGGAGGGCGACGCCCGGGAGAGAAGAATGTCTGAGGAAGCGAACGTCCAGTTTTCCGAGCGCGAGGCGCTGCTCTACCATTCGGAGGGACGTCCGGGCAAAATCGAGGTCATCGCCTCGAAGCCGATGGCGACGCAGCGCGACCTCGCGCTCGCCTATTCGCCGGGCGTGGCCGTGCCCGTCCTCGCCATCGCCGAGGATCCGGCCAAGGCCTATGACTATACCGCCAAGGGCAATCTGGTCGCGGTGATCTCCAACGGCACCGCCATCCTGGGCCTGGGCAATCTCGGCGCGCTGGCCTCCAAGCCGGTGATGGAAGGCAAGGCCGTGCTGTTCAAGCGCTTCGCCGATGTCGACTCGATCGACATCGAGCTGAAGACCGAGGACGTCGATCGCTTCATCGACGCGGTCGAGCTGATGGAGCCGAGCTTCGGCGGCATCAACCTGGAGGACATCAAGTCCCCCGAATGCTTCGTGATCGAGCAGACGCTCCGGGAACGGATGAACATCCCGGTGTTCCATGACGACCAGCACGGCACCGCGATCATCGCCGCCGCCGGCCTGATCAACGCGCTCCATTTGACCGGCCGCGACATCAAGACGACCCGCGTGGTGATGAACGGCGCCGGCGCGGCGGCGATCGCCTGCGCCGAGCTGATCAAGGCGATGGGCCTGCCGCACGACAATCTGCTGATGCTCGACCGCACCGGCGTGATGTACCAGGGCCGCGAGGGCATCAACCAGTGGCAGTCGGCCCACGCCGTCGCCACCGATCGCCGCACCCTGGCCGATGCGCTGGAAGGCGCCGACGTGTTCATGGGCCTGTCGGCCGCGGGCGCGCTGCCCGCCGAGCTGCTCAACCACATGGCGCTGAAGCCGATCATCTTCGCGATGGCCAACCCGGATCCCGAGATCACCCCGCCCGAGGCGCGCGCAGCCCGTCCGGACGCGATCATCGCCACCGGCCGCTCGGACTATCCGAACCAGGTCAACAACGTCCTCGGCTTCCCGTTCATCTTCCGCGGTGCGCTCGACGTGCGCGCGACGACGATCAACCACGAGATGAAGATCGCTGCGGCGACCGCACTCGCGGAGCTGGCCCGCCAGCAGGTGCCCGAGGAAGTCGCGGCGGCGTACGGCGTCCAGCACAGCTTCGGCCCCGACTACATCATCCCGGCGCCGTTCGATCCGCGCCTGATGGAGCTGGTCCCCGCCGCCGTGGCCCAGGCCGCGATGGACTCGGGCGTGGCGACCAAGCCGATCACCGACATGGCGGCCTATCGCCAGTCGCTGCGTGCGCGCCTGAATCCGACCACCTCGGTGCTCAGCCTCGCCTATGAGGGTGCGCGGGCCAATCCGAAGCGAGTGATCTTCGCGGAAGCCGAAGAGGAAGTCGTGCTGCGCGCGGCGATAGCCTTCAAGGATGGCGGCTATGGCACGCCGGTGCTGGTCGGCCGCGAGAGCGTGCACGACCGCTTGAAGGCGCTCGGCGCCAATCCGGACGAGTTCGAGTTGCACAACAGCGTCAACTCGCCGCTGGTCGATCAGATGGTCGACTTCCTCTACTGCCGCCTGCAGCGCCGCGGCTATCTGCGCCGCGATTGCGAGCGGATGGTCAACCGCGACCGCAACATCTTCGGCGGCCTGCTGCTCCAGCTCGGCCATGCCGATGCGATGATCACCGGCGTGACGCGGACCTGGGCGGAATCGATGCGCCAGGTGAAGCGCGTAATCGACCATCGCCCGGGCCAGACGCCGTTCGGCATGCACGTGCTGGTCGGCCAGTCGCACACCGTGTTCATCGCCGACACCACGGTGAACGAGCGTCCGAACGCCGAGGAGCTGGCCGACATCGCCGAGGGCGCGGCGCAGGTCGCGCGGCGCATGGGCCATGAGCCGCGCGTCGCCTTCCTCAGCTACTCCAACTTCGGCAATCCCGAGGGCCAGTGGCTCGACAATGTCCGCGGCGCGATCAAGGTGCTCGACGGGCGTGCGGTCGAGTTCGAATATGAGGGCGAGATGTCGCCCGACGTCGCGCTCAATGCACGCCAGCTCGCCAATTATCCGTTCGCGCGGATCTCGGGGCCGGCGAACGTGCTGATCATGCCGGGCCTGCAATCGGCCAATATCTCGGCCAAGCTGCTGCGCGAGCTGGGCGGGGACTCGACGATCGGCCCGATGCTGATCGGCATGGAGAAGCCGGTGCAGATCGCTCCGATGACCGCGACGGCGAGCGAGCTGGTGACGCTGGCGGTGCTCGCGGCCGGCGGGATCGCGCGCTGATCTAGCCAGGCACGACACTCTTGCTTGTTACATTTGTAGCATGCTACAAATGTAACAGGTTGGAGGAGGTCGAGTCGTGATCGAATCGCTGCCGCGCCGCGAGCGCGAGGTCTTCGAGGCATTGTGCAGCCTGGGCGAGGGCACTGCCGTCGCGGTGCGCGGCGCCATGGCCGATCCACCGAGCGACTCGGCGGTGCGCACCCTGCTCGGCCGGCTCGTGGCCAAGGGGCTGATCGGTCACCGGACGCTCAACCAGGCCTATGTCTATGCGCCGGTGCCCCAGGCCGATGCGGTGGCCGAGACGGCGCTGCAGCGGCTGGTGCAGACCTTCTTTCAGGGATCGGCGGCGCGCGCGGCGACCGCGCTGCTCGGCATGGAGAAGCGGCTGACCCGGGCGGAGATCGATGAGCTCCAGCGCGCGATCGACGAAGCGCGGGGAGAAGCGGAATGAGCGCCGGCTTGCTGCTCGCGCTCAGCTGGAAATCCGCGCTCCTCTGCTGTGCCGTGCTGCTCGCCAGTCTGGCGCTGCGCGCCCGGCCCGCAGCGCAGCGCGTGGCGGTGCTGCGGACCGGCGTTGTTGCGCTGCTGCTCCTGCCGCTGTTGGTCCCGGCCTTGCCGGTGCTCGAGATAGCGATCCTGCCCGCTGCTGCACCGGAGCCGGCCCTGTCGGCAACCGCCGATGCGCTGGCGGTGCCGGATCCCCTGGCCGGGCCAGCGGCGTCCGGCATCGACTGGATAGCGCTGGCCTATACCGCCGGTGCGGGACTGGTGTTGCTGCGCCTCGCGTTCGGACTTCTTCTGTTGCGCCGCTGGATTCGCGATGCAGTGCCGGTCTCCCATCCCGTGTGGCAGGAGGCGTTCGCACGGGCCGCCGAATCCGTGCGGCGGCCGGTGCGGCTACTCGTCTCGCTGAGCGTCGTCTCGCCGCTGAGCCTTGGGGTTGCGCCGGCGACGATATTGATCGGCCCGGACATCGAGCAGTGGCCCGATCGTGCTGCTGCGGTGATCGCGCACGAGATCGCGCATATCCGCCGGTTCGACTGGCTGGCCATGCTGGCCGGACGGCTCGCGCTCGCCCTGTTCTGGTTCAATCCGCTTGCCTGGCTGCTCGTCGCCGAACTGACACGCCAGACCGAGCTGGCCGCCGACGAGGAAGCGGTGACGCATGTCGCACGCACCGATTACGCGCAGACATTGCTCGCGGTGGCTGGCGGCTGCGGCGCGCATGCGGCGTGCGGCATGGCCGTGACCCGCAGTGCGATGGCGCGCCGGATCCGCCGGGTGCTCGATGCGGCCCCGCGCAAGCCGGCGAACGGGCTGGCATGCGCGGCGCTGATCGCTGGCATGCCGCTGGGCGTGGCGCCGCTCGCCGCGACGCAGATCGTCGCGCAGCCTCAGGCTTCGGTCGTGCCGAGGGCGGAGCCGGTGGCCGTCCGAGTTGCACCCGCCTCGCCGGCCCCGCGCACGCAGGCAGGACCGGTGCGCAAGCCGGTGGCGCGGGCGGCCCGCGTGCCTGCCTCCCGGCGGGACAAGCCCGTGCGCGTCGCGCCGGTGGTTGAAGCCGCACGCGCGCCGCTCCAGTCCCATGCGCCGATGCCGGGGATGGGCCACGGTACGGCGCCACCGACCGAACAGAGGCTCGCCGCCGTGCAACGCCTGCGCAGTGCCGCGCTGGAATATCGCGACCGTGCACGCAACCCCGGGCTCTCGCTGGATATCCGCCAGGGTTATCGCAACGTCGCGGCGTCGCTGGCCGATGAGGCCGACAAGCTCGAGAGACAGGCCAAGCAGATAGCGGGCGTCTACTAGCCCGCACCCCCTCGCCACCCAAGCACCGCGCGGCTTTCGCGCCACGGGGCCGGCTTGCCCGGCGACCTGAAGGGAGAATGATGATGCGTTCGATCCTGATCCTGTGCCTGCCTCTCGTCCTTTTCGGTGCATGCGCGGCGCGCTTGCCGGATCAGGCGAAGGAGCCGGCGCTGCGCGTCAGCTATGGCGACCTGGCGCTCGACACCCGGGCGGGCCGGACCACCCTGCGCGCGCGCATCGAAGCGACGGTGCGGGCCTATTGCCGGGCGAACGACCGCGACGTCGCGCCCCAGCTGATCCGCAACAAGGCCGGCTATTGCGTCGAGATGGTGCGCAGGTCGTTCGTCGCCGAGATGCCTCACCAGCTGCGGCGCAGATATTACCAGCGCTAGCCGTCGATGCTCAGCCCCAGCGAGGCGTTGACCAGGCCGCCATCGACCGTGATCGTGTCGCCCACGACATAGTCGCCGGCGCGGCTGGCCAGGTAGATGGCGGCGCCGGCCATGTCCTCGTCGACGCCGATGCGCCTTGCCGGGATCGCCTTGGCGACTTCGCTGCCATGGTCGCGGGCGGCGCGGTTCATCTCGCTGGCAAAGGCGCCGGGGGCGATCGAGGTGACGTTGACATGGTCGCGGATCAGCCGCGCGGCCATGCGCTTGGTCAGGTAGATCAGCGCCGATTTGGAGGCGTGATAGCTGTAGGTCTCCCAGGGGTTGAGCCGCTGGCCGTCGATCGAGGTGATGTTGATCACCTTGGCCGGGCGCTGTGCCGAGCCGCCCGCCTTGAGCAGGTCGAACAGTGCCTGGGTAAGGAAGAAGGGCGACTTGACGTTAAGGTCCATCACCTTGTCCCAGCCCTTCTCCGGAAAGGCCTCGAAGGGTTCGCCCCAGGCGGCGCCGGCATTGTTGACCAGGATGTCGAGCCGTTCCTCGCGCTCGGCCAGGGCGGCGGCGAGCGCCTTGCAGCCGGCGACGGTGGAGACGTCCATGGGGAGGGGAATGCAGTTCGGGCCGAGCTCGGCGGCGGCTTCCTCACAGGCTTCGGGCTTGCGCGAGGAGATATAGACCCTGGCGCCCTGGGCGACATAGCCGGCGGCGATCATCTTGCCGATGCCGCGCGAGCCGCCGGTGACCAGGGCGATGCGGCCATCGAGGCGGAACAGGGTGGTGGTGTCCATGCATTCTCTCCCAATTCGTCATCCCGGCGAAAGCCGGGATCTCGTGCGGCTCTTTCGCCGCGCTTCTGCCTGAGGTCCCGGCTTTCGCCGGGATGACGGTTATTTTTTACCCGCCGCGCTTCAGCGTTTCGCGGGCGATGATCAGTTGCTGGATCTGGCTGGTGCCTTCGTAGATCCGGAACAGGCGGACGTCGCGGTAGAGCCGCTCGATGCCGTAGTCGGCGATATAGCCGGCGCCGCCGAAGATCTGCACGGCGCGGTCGGCCACCCGGCCGACCATCTCGCTCGCGAAATACTTGGCCGCGGCGGCTTCCATCGTGGTGTTTTGTCCTGCGTCCTTGGCGGCGGCGGTCTCGAGGACCAGCGCTTTCGCAGCCAGTGCCTCGGTCTTGCAATCCGCCAGCATCGCCTGGATCAGCTGGTGCTCGGCGATCGGTTTGCCGAACTGCTTGCGCTCGCTGGCATAGGCGACGCAATCCGCAATCAATCGCTCGGCGACGCCGACGCAGACCGCCGAGATGTGCAGGCGCCCGCGGTCCAGCACCTGCATCGCGATCCTGAATCCCTCGCCCTCGGCACCGAGCCGGTTGGCGGCGGGGACGGGGGTGTCGTCGAACACCACGTCGGCCACCCGGGCACCCTTCTGGCCCATCTTCTTCTCGGGCTCGCCGATGCTGACGCCGGGCAGGTCGCGCGGCACCAGGAAGGCGGAGACCCCGCGGCCGCCGGGCTCGTCGCCGGTACGGGCCATCACCGTGAACAGCTCGGCCTTGTCGGCATTGGTGATGAAGCGCTTGGTGCCGGACAGGCGGTAGACGTCGCGGTCCCTGACCGCCCGGGTCTTCACCGCGCCGCTGTCCGAACCGACATCGGGCTCGGTCAGGGCGAAGCTGGTGACGATCTCGCCGCTGGCGATGCGGGGCAGCCACTCGGCCTTCTGCTCGGGCGTGCCGGCCATGACCAGGCCCTGCGAGCCGATGCCGACATTGGTACCGAAGCTCGAGCGGAAGGCCGGCGTGGTGCGGCCGAGCTCGATGGCGACCTTGCACTCTTCGAACATGGTCAGGCCGAGGCCGCCATATTCCTCCGAGATCGACAGGCCGAACAGGCCGAGGGCCTTCATCTCGTCGATGACCGCGGCGGGGATCGCGTCGGCGGCTTCCACCTCGCCCTCGAGCGGGCGCAGCCGCTCGCCGACAAAGCGCCGAATCGTGTCGATCAGGGTTTCGAAGACTTCGGGGTCGAGCGCCATGTCGTGCGTTCCTCAGGTTCGAAGCCGGACGCTATACCGCCGAAGCAGTCTTGGGCAAGCCATACCCCATATTCCAATCCTTGTGATTGACCCGGTGGCTGCGGCACCTATGCTGCGCGGCAAAACGGGTCGACAGGAGCGTAGGCGGGCATGGACACCAACCAGGCGACAGTGCCCCCGACGCGGCGAATCCGGGCCCCGATCATGCTCGCCTATGGCTTCGGCACGGTGGCGTACGGCGTGAAGGATTTCTGCTTCTCGACCTTCCTGCTGTTCTTCTTCAACCAGGTGCTCGGCCTGCCCGCTGCTCAGGTCGGCTTCGCGATCATGTGCGCGCTGCTGCTCGATGCGGTGGCGGATCCGGCGATCGGTTTCCTGTCGGACCGCACCAGGAGCCGCTGGGGGCGGCGCCATCCTTGGATGTACGCATCCGCCATTCCCATCGCCGTGGGCTGGCTGCTGCTGTGGAACCCGCCCGCGCTGTCGGATTCGGGCATGCTGCTCTGGGTGTTCGCCATGTCGGTGCTCGTCCGCACCGCGGTTTCGGCCTATGAGGTGCCGAGCCAGGCGCTGACCCCCGAGCTTTCCGCCGATTACGAGGAGCGGACGCGGATCATGTCCTATCGCTTCCTGTTCGGCTGGGTCGGCGGGCTGGGGATGATGATCCTGGCCTATGCCTGGCTGCTCGGCCCCTCGCCGGGGCATCCCAATGGCCAGCTGGTTCGGGAGAACTATCCGGCCTTCTCGATGGTGAGCGCCGGGCTGATGGCCTTCGCGATCCTGGTTTCTGCCTGGGGCACGCATGGCGAGATCAAGCGATTGCCCCGCGCCGAGGGCACGCGCCAGTCGCTGGGGGCGCATTTCGGCGAGCTCGGGCGGACGGTGAAGAACCGCGCCTTCCTGATCCTGATGGCGGCCGGGCTCTGCTATTATTGCGCCCAGGGGGTGAGCTTCGCGCTGTCGAGCTACATCTACGCCCATGTCTGGCGCTTCCAGAACCAGGACTTCACGATCATCGCCCTGTCGCTCCTCGTGGGTGCCTATTTCGCCTTCCTCGTCGCGCCGCGCGCCTCGCGCCGGCTGGGCAAGCCCAGGGCGGCGATGTGGCTGATGATGGGCGCCGTCTTCTGGGTGGTCCTGCCCTATGTGCTGCGCCTCGCCGGCCTGTTCCCGGCGCCGGGCACGCCGTGGATGCTGCCTTCGCTGTTCGCCATCTACGTCCTCAACGTGACGTGCAGCATTTCGGCGACGATCCTGGGCGGCTCGATGATGGCCGATGTCGTCGAGCAATCGGAGATCGAGACCGGGCGACGCAACGAGGGCGTGTTCTTCGCCGGCGCGTTCTTCGTGCAGAAATGCTGCAGCGGGCTCGGCATCTGGGCGACGGGCATGCTGCTCGACCTGGTCAGCTTCCCCGCGGCGGCGAAGCCCGGCGAAGTGCCGGTGGTCGCAGTCGATCGGCTGACCATTCTCTTCTCCGTTCTCTATGCCGTGCTCGCCTTCGCCGCGGCGGGATTTTACCGCGTCTTCCCCTTCGGCAAGGCCGAGCACGAGGCGCGGGTCGCCCTGCTCGCTGCCGGAAAGACGGAAATGTCCGCCGAGGGCTGACCCCTCGGCGGACATCCTTTCCTCCCCAGGAAAGTCGGTGCTCAGGCCACGCGGCCCAGGCGGTGATAGAGATTGGCGTATTTCACGCTCTCCGGTGCGTCCTTCACCTTTTCGAGGTGGGTGGCGACCGCATCGCGGATCAGGCGGAAATCCTCCGTCGAGAAGACGGCGCGGCTGCGCTGGGGTTCGGTCATGGCAATCACTCCTTTCTCAGGTTTCAGGCGGCTTCGGTGGTGACGAACTGGGCGGCTTCGGTGCTCTCGGCCAGCGCCGTGGTGCTGCTCGATCCGCCCGCCAGGGTGGTGGCGATCGCATCGAAATAGCCGGTGCCGACTTCGCGCTGGTGGCGCGTCGCGGTGTAGCCATTGGCCTCGGCGGCGAACTCGGCCTGCTGCAGCTCGGAATAGGCCGCCATGCCGCGATCCTTGTAGCCCCGGGCCAGCTCGAACATGCCGTAGTTGAGCTGGTGGAAGCCCGCCAAGGTGACGAACTGGAACTTGTAGCCCATCGCGCCGATCTCGCGCTGGAAGCGGGCGATGTCGTCCTTGTCGAGGTTCTTCTCCCAGTTGAAGCTGGGCGAGCAATTGTACGCCAGCATCTTGTTGGGGAACTCCTTCTTGATCGCCTCGGCGAAGCGGCGGGCATCGTCCATGTTCGGCTTCGAGGTTTCCCACCACAGCAGGTCGGCATGCTCGGCGAACGCCAGGCCGCGCTTGATGCAGTGATCGACGCCGGTGCCGTCCTTGAGACGGAAGAACCCTTCCGGGGTCCGCTCGCCGGTGAGGAACTCGCGGTCGCGCTCGTCGACGTCCGAGGTGATCAGCTTGGCGCTCTCGGCATCGGTGCGGGCGCAGATCACCGTGGGGACGCCGGCGACGTCCGCGGCCAGGCGTGCCGCATCGAGGTTGCGGATGTGCGCCTGGGTCGGGATCAGCACCTTGCCGCCGAGGTGCCCGCACTTCTTTTCCGAGGCGAGCTGGTCTTCATAGTGCACCCCGGCGGCGCCTGCGGCGATATAGGCCTTCATGATCTCGAAGCAGTTGAGCGGCCCGCCGAAGCCGGCCTCGGCATCGGCGACGATCGGCGCGAACCAGTCGCGCTGGGCGCCGCCTTCCATATGCTCGATCTGGTCGGCGCGCTGGAGCGTGGCGTTGATCCGCTTGGCCAGCTCGGGGCCGGCATTGGCGGGGTAGAGCGACTGGTCGGGGTACATCTGCCCGGCGGTGTTGGCATCGGCCGCGACCTGCCAGCCCGACAGGTAGATCGCCTTGAGCCCGGCGCGGACCATCTGCATCGCCTGGTTGCCGCTGAGCGCGCCGAGGGCGTTGATGTAATCCTCGGTCTGCAGCAGCTCCCACAGCTTGAGCGCGCCGCGGCGAGCCAGGGTGTGCTCGATGGGCAGCGACCCGCGCAGCCGCTGGACGTCCTCCGGCGTGTACGGACGCACGATGCCGTCGAAGCGACCGGTGGGAGCGGGGATCAGATCTTCGAAGCGGGTCGGCATTGTCATTTCCTTGACTGGATTGCCTGGTCTGTGTGCGGTTTGGTTGAATATCTTGATAGGGGTCTTTGGATGCTGGGAGGGTCGCGGTGTCGCGGGTGGCTTTCTCTCGGGTTGAAAAGGTGTAAATTCTTTACAAGGTGGCTCGACTCGGCTGATGAGAACATATTGGGAACGGTGCGTGTAGGACAGCCCTAACCCTCTCCCGCAGGCGGGAGAGGGTGGTCGAGCAAAGCGAGACCGGGTGAGGGTGTGTGGGAGCCGCGAAGACGTCGCTCGCGGTCAGCACACACTCTCACCCTTCCGCCGCCTCTGGCGGCTCCCTCCCTCTCCCGCAGGCGGGAGAGGGAATGAAGGAAGATGATGGCCGAGCAGAAACTCTTTGCGGGACATGCCGTGCGCCGGTTGCGGCGGCAGCTGGCGCTGACCCAGGCGGCGATGGCCGAGGCGCTGGGGGTGTCGGCGAGCTATCTCAACCTGGTCGAGCGCAACCAGCGGCCGGTCTCGGCGATGCTGATGCTGCGGCTTTCGGAAGTGTACGACTTCGATCCGCGCAAGCTCGCCGCAGCCGAGCCCGGCGGCGGGATGGAGGCGCTCAGGCGGCGGCTGGCCGATCCGATCTTCGCCGATCTCGAGATCGACCGGCAGCAGATGGAGGAATGGCTGGCGGGCGCACCGGGCGGGGCCGAGGCGTTCGCCCGGGCCTATGACCGGATCGGTGCCGGCGGGCCGGTGGCGGATACGGGCGCGGGCGATCCGGGCCGGCAGGTGCGCCGCGAGATCGAACGCTGGCGCAACCATTTCGCCGATCTCGACGCGGTGGCCGAGGCGCTGGCCGACGAGCTGCGCCAGACGGCGGGCGATCCCTATGGCGCGATGGCCGAGCGGCTGCGGGTGAAGCACCAATTGTCGGTGCGCATCCTGCCGGCGGACGTGATGCCGGGACTGCTCAAGCGGCTCGACCTGCACGCGCGCCAGATCCAGCTTTCCGAGCTGCTCGACATGCCGGGCCGCACCTTCGCGCTGGCCGAGCGGCTGTCCCAGGAAGCGCGGGGCGAGATCGATGCGCTGGTGCGCGGCGCCGGGCTCGATCGTGCGGGCGAGCGGCTCTATCTGCGCCACCTGGTCGGCTATTTCGCGGCGGCCTTGGTGATGCCCTATGGCCGGTTCCTGCGGGCATGCGAGACGAGCGGCTATGACCTGGAGCTGCTCCAGCGCCGCTTCGGGGCGAATTTCGAGCAGGTCGCGCACCGGCTGACCACCCTGCAGCGGGTGGGCGCGCGGGGGCTGCCCTTCTTCCTGATCCGCACCGACCGGGCGGGACAGGTCTCGAAGCGCTTCGCCGGCGCCAGCGGATCGCCGCTGGCCGAGGGGCCGGGGCTGTGCCCGCTATGGAACCTGACCGAGGCGTTCGGCCGGGCCGACGAGACGCTGACGCAGCTGGTCGAGACCGAGGAGGGCGGGCGCTGGTTCACTCTGTCCCGGGCGCGGACGCCGCAGGGTGCGCAGGGGGTGAAGGCGCGTTTCGCGCTGGGGATCGGGCTGGCGGCGGCCGAGGCGCGGACGCTGTCGGCGGCACGTGGGGTGGACCTGGCCGGCGAGGCGGTGCCGGTGGGGCTGGGCTGCCGGGCCTGCACCCGGCCGGACTGCCCCCAGCGCTCGGCTCCGCCCGCCGGACGCGCGGCGCTGGCGAACGAGCGCGAGAGCGGAGTCACGCCGTTCGGCTTTGCGGGGGATTAGGGGAGAGAGGCGCTGCTCCGATGGGCTGGTAGCTTCCAGCCGAGCCTTTTTGGATTTCGCCGTTGAAATGTAGGATTTTGAATGTTCTTGATATGTTCCCAAACTATTGGGGATGAGGAGAACATTGATGACAAGTGCCGTTAGTGTGCTGGATTTTGGCGCAGTCGGAGATGGGGTTACCGATGATTACCCCTTCATCCAGGCGGCGCTCGATGCCGTGGGAGATAGCGGTGGCGGTACCGTAATCCTGCCCAAGGTGTCCGGGCGTTATCTGATCAGCCAGGGGCTGAAAATCCCGAGCTATGTGACGCTGGAAGGGTGCGCGCCGGCTCGATATCCGTTCAACGCGGGGAATCTCAACTCCTCGGCGCTGGTGGCGAAATTCAGCGATCCGTTCCAGTGGGTCATCGAACCCAAAACGCGGGTGGCCCAGCAACCCGTGCCATATAATGTCATGGTGACTGGATCCGCGCAGAACGATTTCACGATCAATTGCTGCGTACGAAATCTGGTCATCACTTCGCTGGAATTGGACGAAAGCGGCAATCGTCGCGCAGTGCCCTATGGTGGCATCCGAATGCACGGCTGCCCTGGCTCGATCGTCGAGAATGTCGCTATCGACAATGTTGGGTGCGGCCTGCTGGTGAATTTCTCAACCGGGGGAAGCTATGTCGTGCATACGCTCACCCATTACTATGGTGTAGCCTGCTGGGAGGATTCGAACGCCAACAGCTTCGACGTCTATTCGACCCGAAAGGACCTGTCGCTCGGGCAGATCGTGCCGAGCGCATATCTGATGCCCTTCATGTCCGCACTGGATGGCGATCTGATCTCGGAAGGCCTGAGTACCAACAACCACTATAACAGGCCGTTCGGCCTCCTGGTTGGCGCAACGGGCGATCGCGCATCGGTGAACAGCAGCTTTGACGTGACGATCGAGAATTTTTCCGGCGGCATATTCCAGCGGCGCGCGCTCGCCATGAATTTTGGGCGTGCCTATGTGGAGGGCCCGCCTCCTTCCGTCGATATCGCCATGGTCGCGGCGCGATCGACCTTCAAGGCGGCTACGCTGCATGCCTATATCTCGGCGCCCGGCAATCTATGGGGCTCTCTGTTCGATATCGGCAATGAAGTCTCCGCATGTATCGCGCCGAACGGCATGATCTATCCCGCGAGCTTCGGCACGGTTTCATCGAGCGAAAGCACCCGGATCGTGCTCGAGGGCGTGAAGCCCAACGACGGGACGGAGATGGGGGACAACGGGTTCACGCCCCATGCCCCGCTCCAGCCGAACGTCGTCTACGGAGACTCCACCCCTTGGCATCCCCTGGCGAGTCCGATTGTGGCCGGGACGACCAGCATGTTCCTGAATGGCTGGTCGAACGTGGGTGGTGTTTCGGTGGACGCCGCATATCGCCTGCAAGGCGATACCGGAGTCGTGCAGCTTCGCGGCTTCATTACCGGCGGTTCGACGGGCACGGCAGCCTTTACGTTGCCCGCCGGCTTCCGGCCGTTCAAGCGGCGGGCCTTTACCACGGTTGGCGGAGACGTCGTGATCGACATGGATGGCACCGTAACTGTTTATACCGTCGGAGGTACCATAGGCCTGGATGGTATCGGTTTTGATCGCACCTAGCGCTTTGGATTGAGGTGAAGTGATCCCGGTGTTCCTGCTTCGGCTGAGTCCGGGGCAGGAAACATCCGCAGTGAGGCGGCGCCGCCTTCCTTGGTCCCCGGCTTTCGCCGGGGACCTGTGTTGGGTGTTTGGGCAGGCGGTGATCCTCACCCCATCTCCGCCAGCAGTTCCGCCAGCTGGGCGAGTTGTTCGGGCAGGCCTTCCGCCGCGCCGATGCCTTCGTCGAGCGCTTCCTTGGACGGGTAGCGTTCCTGGAAGGTCACCAGGGTCTTGCCGTCCCGTTCCTCGAAGGTGACCGAGGAGATCGGGCCGGTGTCCCCGCCTTCCTCGTTGGTCCAGACGATGCGGGCGTTGGGGATCACTTCGATGTACTTGCCGAAGAACGCCCAGACCTGGCCGCCTTCGGCCTCGAACTCGATCCGGTAGCCGCCGCCGACGCGGACATCGAGTTCGCGGACGTGCATCGGGACGCCCATCGACCGGGGTGCCCACCAGCGCTGGAACAGCTCGGCCGTGGTCCAGGCGCGCCAGACGAGGTGCGGCGGGGCGTCGAACAGGCGCGTCGCCTCCACCTCGGTGTCGGACGTGCGCGTCACTTTGGTGGCGCCGAATTCAGTGGCGTTCAGGCTCATCCTTGTTCTCCTTGGCTTTGAGTTCCGCGATGATCTCGTCCAGCGCGTCGAAGCGCGCGTTCCAGAGCTGGTGATAGCCGGCGATCCAGGCGGCCTCTTCGGTCAGGCCCTGTACGCCGAGCCGGCAGGTCCGCACCCGGCCGATCTTCTCGGTGACGACCAGCCCGGCGCGCTCGAGGACGTGGATGTGCTTCTTCATGCCGGTGAGGGTCATGTGGAAGCGCTCGGCAAGGTCGGTGATCGAGGCCTCGGCGCGCGCCAGCTGCTCGAGCACGCCGCGCCGGGTGGCGTCCGACAGCGCGGCGAAGGACGCGTCGAGGCGGGCAGTGGCTGAAAACTGAACCATATGGTTCAGTGTTAGCGCGAGGCAGAGCTGCATGCAAGTGCAGGGAACCGTCGCCCGTCGCCGCCGGTTGCCTTGGGCAAAGAGGAGCGCGCGCATGGAACTGCACCGCGGACGATTGATCGATCATATCCAGCTCGTCGTGCGCGACCTGGCGGCGAGCCGGCGCTTCTACGGCGCGGTGTTCGAGGTGATCGGGGTGCCGATCGCCGGCGAGGGCGAGGATTATTTCTGGGCGGACGAGCTGTTCGTCTCGACGCCCGAAAGCGAGGCCGCGGCGGGCAAGCTGACCGGGCGGCACCATATCGCCTTCCAGGCGAAGGACCGGGCGACGGTGGACCGCTTCCATGCGGAAGGGCTGGCGGCGGGTGGCGTGGATAACGGCGCGCCGGGCGAGCGGCCCTATCACCCCGGCTATTACGGCGCGTTCCTGATCGATCCCGACGGCAACAATATCGAGGCGGTGTATCACGGCCCGGCCGAGATCTCGGCGGAGAGCGTGGTGGTGACGTTCTAGGGGTGAGGGGGAGTGGGTTGAGTTGATGGCCCGAGGAAGGTTCTAGATCGTCATCCCCGCGAAGGCGGGATGACGATGGGAGATATGAGGGTTCAGCCCCGCTCCCGCACTTCCTTGAGCCACCGCGCCCGCAGCTGGGCGGCGCTGCCGGGGATCAGCTCGTCGAGGAACTCCGCCACCGCGATCCGATCGAGCCGGAAGGTGCGGAAGCTGGTGCGCAGCTCGCACCAGGCGACGACGACGCGGGTGGTGTCGGCATAGCCGATCATCAGCGGCCAGATCACGCGCTGCGTCGCGCGGCCCTGTTCGTCGGCATAGTCGAGGCGCAGCTTGCGGCCGGCGCGGATCCAGGCGCGCAGCTGGACGGCGTCGATGCCGTCGACCGGCCGGTCCCAGGCGGGCACGGCGCGGGTGGCGGGATTGCCGAGGAAGGGGCGCATCTCCTCGGGCAGCACCGCGGCGATCTTGGCGAGCAGGTCGGTCGCGGCGCGGGCGAGGCTCTCATCGGCATGGCCGGCGACCCAGGTGGCGCCCAGGGCGACCGCGTCGATCTCGTCGGCGGTGAGCATCAGCGGGGGCAGGTCGAACCCGCTTTCGAGGACATAGCCCACCCCCGCCTCGCCGCGGATCGGCACGCGCTGGCCGATCAGCGCGGCGATGTCGCGATAGACCGAGCGCTTCGAGGTCTCGAGCTCGATGGCGATCGCGTCGGCAGTGATCGGGCGCGTGCCCCGGCGCAGGATCTGGACGATTTGGAAGAGGCGGTCTGCTTTCCGCATTTGCTGGTTCCCTGGCGGCGCCGACTCGTTCCGCGCCGACATCCCGACACCTACTGCCATGCTGCTGACACCATGCTGGCAGCAGCATGGCAGTAGGTCGAGTCCCGTCAGATCAAACGGGAGCCAGGAAATGACGACCAAGACCTATCATGGCAGCTGCCACTGCGGCGCGGTGACCTTCGAAGCGGACATCGATCTCGCCGCGGGCACGGGCAAGTGCAACTGCAGCTATTGCCGCAAGCGCCGCAACTGGGGCGCGCTGCTCAAGCCCGAGCAGTTCCGGCTTCTGTCGGGCGAGGAAGCGCTGGGCGAATATCAGTTCGGCACGAAGAGCGGGCATCACCGCTTCTGCAGCAAATGCGGCATCGCGCCGTTCGGGACCGGCTATGTCGAGGCGATCGGCGGGGCATTCGTGTCGGTGCAGGTGCTGTGCCTCGACGACGTGCCGCTGGAGGAGCTGGAGGCGGCGCCGGTCAACTATGCCGACGGGCTGCACGATGCCTGGTGGCAGGAGCCGGCGGAGAAGGCGATCCTGTGATCCCCGGTCAATCCGCGTCGGGTTCCCAGCTGCTCGTGCGTTCCTCGTCGGGCAGCCGGGCCAGCGCCCTTTGGGCGAGCGCGCGGATTTCGTCCCAGCGCGGATCCGACCAGAGCGCTTCGCGACGCCAGAAATCGGCATGCGTCTCTCCGCTCAGCGCGCGCAGCATCGCGCCGAGCGGGCGGATCGCCTCGATCTCCTCGGGGCTGATCTCGCCCCATTCGTGCATGTGGCCGGCGGCGCGGTAGATATCGTCGAGCTCGAGCGCGAGCTCGTCATTGCCGTAGCGCGAGGCGTCGCCGTCGGGCGTCAGATGGCGGAGGATCGATTCGAGATAGGCGTGCTGGGCATCCGCCTCATCGGCGAGGCGGGCGACCGTCTGTCTGAGCATCTGGTAGCGCCTGGGCATGCGGCGATGCTTCCAGCGGGCATGGTGGCTGGCAATAGGGGAAGGACGCAGAAAGGCCGGGGCGCGAACCCCGGCCTTTCCCTTTGCGCAGCGCGGCGGCTTCAGAAGCCGGCGCTGAGCGTGACGAACGCCTGGCGCGGGGCCGAGGAGTGGAACACCAGCACGGTGCCCGTCGCATCGTCCGGCGCGAACACGCTGCTGTCGAAGTTCGACGCGTAGCGCTTGTTGGTGAGGTTGGTGATGTTCAGCGACAGCTTGAGGTCCTGCACATAGGCGAAGGAGCCGTAATCGTAGCTGACGCCGAGATCGAAGGTGGTGACCGGGCCGAAGCTCTGGTCGTTGGTGTAAGTATAGTAGCGGCGGCCGGTATACTTGCCCTGCAGCGAGGCCGAGAGGCCGCCCTGCTTCACGGTCAGCACGCTGGCGAGCATCGTCTTCGGCGTGTCCACCTGCTGCTTGCCGGCGGTCAGCTTCACCACGCAGGTGGTGGTGCACCAGTTGAGATTCTCGTCATAGGTCGACTTGTTGTACGAAGCCGAATTGTACCAGTTCAGCCAGGGCGCCGGCTTCCACAGCACGCCGATCTCTGCGCCCTTGCTGGTGACGCTGCCGGCATTGTGGAAGCTGTTGCCGCAGCCCGGGTTCTGCTGCTGGTTGGTCGGGCAGGGATTGTACTGCAGCAGGCGGTTGTCGAACTTCACATAATAGCCCGACAGCGCGACCTGGAGCGGACCGCTGACATAGCGATAGCCGCCCTCGACGCTCTTCGAGGTCTCGGGCTTCAGATACTTGCCCTGCTGGTTCCACACGGTCTGCGAGACCGACTGCGGGCCGAGTTTGAAGCCGCCCTGGAACATCGCCATGTTCTCGGCATAGCTGGCGAACAGCTCATGGCCCGGTGCGACGTTCCAGTGCACGCCGACCTCGGGGAGGAAATTGTCCTTGGCGACCAGCGTGCCGCTGGCGAACTGGCTCGAGGCGGGCGGGGCCGAGGCGGCGATGCCGCGGATCGCCTCTGCGTCCGACTTGGAATAGGTGCTCTTGAAGCCGAAATCGACGCTCAACGCATCGTCGAACAGGCGCACCGTGTCCTGCACGAAGAACTGGTGGGTCTTCCAGCGGGTCTCCTGCACCCACTGGGCGGTGTTCGGCTGGCCCTTGAGATACTGGGCGAGGCTGAACGGACCGGTGACGTTGGTCCAGATGTAGCGCGCGGCGCTGCTGGTATTGTCCTCGACCCACAGGCCGGCCTGGAACTCGTTGAAGGCGACCTGCCAGTTCAGGCTGGCGAGCACGCCGGTGCGGTCGATGGTGTAGCGCGTGTCGCGGATCTGGACCGGCACGTCGTCCGCGGTGGTCGACGTGCCCTGGTTGGACAGGCCGGTGATGAAGTTGTTGCCGGCGCCCTTGTCATTGTGGTGGTAGACCTGGGTGTGGACGCTCAGGCCCTTGGCCAGCTCGAAATCGCCCGACAGGTAGAACAGGTTGTCGTTGCGCAGGATCTGGCCGTTGGTGAAGGTGACGTCGGCATTCTTCGTCGGCGCGGGCGCGGCGGCGCACTTGAACGGAGTGGTGGTCACCGTGCAGGCGGCGACGCCGACATAGGCCTGCCAGTTCGGCGCATAGCCGCCCCAGTCCCAGCCCAGGCGGTTCAGCATGTCCTTCGACAGATAGGCGTCGTCGGCCTGGTTGGTGCGCGAAAGATCGGCAAAGGCGGTGATCTTGATGCCGTCCGCCTTGTACTGGACCTTGGCGTTGAGCTGCTTGCCGGTCGAGCGGTTATAGGCCGGCTGGTTCACGAACAGGTCCTGCTCGACATACTGGCCCGAGACATAGGCGGAGAAGCCGCCATGCTCGCCGGTGTCGAGGCGGACGAAGGTGCGCAGGCTGCTCTCGCTGCCGAGCGTCTGGCTGACCGCCAGCGCCGCATCCTTGCTCGGATCGCGGCTGACATAGGTGAGCGCGCCACCCAGGTTGCTGGTCGAGGGGATGGCGAGGCCGGCGATGCCGGTGGCGAGATCGGCGCGGCCGAGATTCTCCGAGATCAGCGCGCGGCTGATCGTGAGGCCGTTGTAATTGTTGTAGGCGCCGTCGCCGAGCGGCATGCCGTCCAGCGTGTAGCCGAGATGGGTGGTGTTGAAGCCGCGCACCTGGAGCGAGAGCGACTGCTCGTTGACGCCCAGCGCGTCGATCGACTGCGCCATCACGCCCGGCAGGAAGTTGAGCGCCTTCTGCACGCTGGTGCCCGGCGGCAGCGTGTCGAGGTTCGACGGCAGCAGGGTCGAGACCGAGCGGGTCTGGCCGCTGCCGACCACGACGATGTCGCTGCTCGTATCGGCGGTGCCGGTGTCCTCCGCGGCGACCGCGGTGCTGTCCTGCGCATGGGCGGCGGGTGCGAGCGCGACGAGCGCGGCCGACGCCATCAGAAGAGCATGAACCTGGCCCTGGCGCAGCCGGCGGCGCGAAAAATCGATCATCGTCATTTCCCATCCCGGCGGCCGGAGGGCCGCCCCCGGGGGAGCCGCTAGGTAGGGTTGGGGACGGTATCGTTACGGAGATACGACAAATCGGTGACGGTCTGTGTTGGCCATGTTACGTTGCCATTTGGCAACAATCCGGGCGGCACGCCGCATGTCGCTGCCCAGCGAGGGGCAATGCTTCGGCGCGCTTCGGCAATGGACGGTCCTTTCCCGGCGGGTTTGCGAGCGACATCTCCTGTGCGGGGCAACTTCCGAAATGGTGCCGCTTCCCTTGTGAGCAACCGTCGGCAAGCGTCGGTTTTTGTTGCTGCGCGATCATGAACATGCAGGATGCCGCCCCGAACAGGGAGGGTTTGTCATGCGTCGTTCGGTACGATTCGGGTTGGCGGGTTTGCTCGCATTGGGTGTTGCGGGGCCGGCCGCGGCCAAGGGGCCGGACATGGACGCCGCAGTCAAGGCGGCGATGGCCGAGACCGGCGCCAAGGGCGTGGCGGTCGCGCTGATCGACAAGGGCCAGGTTGTCTCGGTCAAGACGTACGGCGATCGCAACGCCAAGGGCGAGCCGCTGACCGCCGACACCATCATGTACGGCGCATCGCTGACCAAGGCGGTGTTCGGCTATCTCGTCACCCAGCTGGCGGCGGAGAAGAAGCTCGATCTCGACGCGCCGATCGCGGCGATGCTGGCCAAGCCGCTGCCAGAATATGGCAATCTCGACGCCTATGGCCATTGGGGCGACCTGGCCGGGGACGAGCGCTGGCGCAAGGTGACGCCGCGCCATGTGCTCAACCACGCCACCGGCTTCGCCAATTTCGCGGTGCTCGAGCCCGACGGCAAGCTGCGCTTCCACTTCGATCCGGGCAGCAACTACGCCTATTCGGGCGAGGGCATCTCGCTGCTCCAGTTCGGCGTCGAGAAGGGGCTGGGGCTGAGCGTGGAGACGGAACTGCAGCGCCGCTTCTTCAAGCCGCTCGGCATGACCCGGACCAGCCTGGTATGGCAGGACAGCTTCGGCACCAATCTGGCGGACGGCTGGGACGAGGCGGGCAAGACCGAACCGCACGACGACCGCAGCCGGGTGCGCGCGGCGGGATCGATGGACACGACGATCCACGACCTGGCGATCATGACCGCGGCGATGGTGCGCGGCCAGGGTCTGCCGAAGCAGTGGCGTGTCGAATATGCCCGCGGCACCCAGAAGATCCCGAGCAAGACGCAGTTCCCGACGCTGAACAACCCGGCGGGGCCCGGCGAGGGCACGACTGCCAAGGCGGCGCTGGGCGTGGTCGCCTTCACCGGGCCGCAGGGCGCGGGCTGGCTGAAGGGCGGGCACAACGAGGTGACCGCGAACACGCTCGTCTGCCTGGAGAAGGGCCAGCGCTGCGTGCTGATCCTGGGCAACGACGTGCGGATCGAGCGGGCCTTCCCCAAGCTGGTCAAGGCGGCGCTGGGCGAGACGGGTGTGCCCTATGCCTGGGAATATGGCTTCAAGGACTGAGCGTGCATGGGCCGGGCGGGCGGCCGGGGATGCTGGCCGCCCGCCCGGCGCTGCTCATTCGATCGTCGCGCCGACGACGCGCCAGCTGCCGTCCTCGAGTTCGAGCGTGATCGTCTCGATCGCGTCGGCCTTGTTGGCATAGCTGGCGCGGAACTTGACGACTTCATAGCCATTGGGCGGTGCGGGCAGGCTCTCCTGGCCGAGCAGGGTGCGCGACACGAGTGCGCCGAGCGGGGTGCGCACCTTCTCGGATACGGTGCGCCAGGTCTGCGCGGTGTTGAGCTTGCGGAACGCACTGCCGGTTGCCTGGTAGCTGTCGTCCCAGCGGCTCTGGTCGATCAGGGCCAGCCACCGGCGCGCCGCATCGACCACCTGCGGATCGGGCGCGACACGGGTGGCGGTGGGCGTTGCCGCCGGGGTGGAGGCCAACTGCGGCAGCGCGGTGAGCGCCAGCAGGGCGAGGGCAAAGGTCATGAAAAGCACTCCGATGAGGATCGGGGCCAGGCGCCGGGCCTGCCCCACGCCGTGGACCGGCGCGGTTTCCTGATCGGTCGGCATGTGCTGCGGGTCTTCCCCGATTCCCGTGTCCCCGAGAGATTGGGGGTGCGGGGAAGCCGGGGCCGGGCCCTCGGCTTCGAGCAGCAGGCGCGCGGCTTCGCGGCTGCTCGATACGGCGAGCTTGCGCCGCGCGTCGCGCAGCCGCTCGTTGATCGTATGGACCGAGAGGCCGAGGCTGCGCGCGGTCGATTTCGCATCATGGCCACGCACGATCAGGCGAAGCGTCTGCTTCTCCTTCTCGGTCAGCGCCCAAAGGCCTTGTGTCGCCCGACTGCTCATGGCTGCCGGCCTAGGTCAGGGGAAATGCCGCAGCTACCCCGAAAAATTCGTACCTTGCAGTGCGGTATCAGGCGCCCGCCACCGTCAGCCGGTCCAGCTGTTCGCGGGTCAGTGCCACGTTCCAGCAGCCGACCAGCTCCTCGAGCTGCGCGATCGAGGTGGCACTGGCGATCGGGGCGGTGACGCCGGGCTGGGCGGCGAGCCAGGCCAGGGCGATCTGGGCGAGGGACGCGCCGGTCTCGGCGGCGATATCGTCCATCGCGGCGAGCATCGCCGGGCCCTTTGCTTCCATGAACGCGGTCATCCGGCCGCCGCGCACGCTCTTTCCGAGATCGGCCTCGGAGCGGTACTTGCCGGTGAGATAGCCCGAGGCAAGGCCGTAGAACGGCACGCAGCCGATATTGTACTCGACGCACAGGTCCTGCAGCTCGCCCTCATATTTGTGGCGGCTGAGCAGGTGATACTCGTTCTGCAGCGCGCGGAAATGCGGCAGGCCGTCGCGCGTGGCGATGTCGAGCGCGGACTTGAGGCGCATCGCGTGGAAGTTCGAGGCGCCGATCGCCTGGACCTTGCCGGCCTTGATGAGCTTGTCGAAGGCGGCGAGGACTTCCTCCTGCGGCACGTCCTCATCGTCCTGATGGGCGAAATAGAGGTCGATCGTCTCGACACCGAGGCGCGCGAGGCTGGCGTCGCAGGCGGCGGCGATGCGCGTGGGGGCGAGCTTGGTGCCACCCTCGCCGTCGAGCATGCCGACCTTGGTGGCGATCTTGACCTGGCCGCGCTTGCCGGAGGTGCGGAGCCATTCGCCGATGATCGTCTCGGACTCGCCGCCCTGATGGCCGGGAACCCAGGCCGAATAGACGTCGGCGGTGTCGATCAGCGTGCCGCCGGCCTCGGTGAAGTGGTCGAGCACCGCGAAGCTGGTGGCCTTGTCGGCGGTCCAGCCGAAGACGTTGCCGCCGAGGATCAGCGACGGCGTCTCGATGCCGCTCGTGCCAAGGTCTCGCTTGCTGCTCATTGCTGCTCCGTTCCGTTGGACTGGCTGGCATTGACGTCGATCGCGGCGGCGGCCGCGTCGAGCTGGCGTGCCTCGCTGCGGCTCAGCCCGCCTTGCGAGTCATCGGATGCGCCGCTGCCACAGCCGGCGAGCGCGACGAGGAGGAGCAGGGGCGCGAGCCGCATAGGCTTATTCGTCGCCCGAGCCTTCGTCGCCCGAACCCGCGCCGCCGGCGGTGTTGCCGACCGGCACGGCCTGGTCGTAATTGCTCTCGGCGGAACCGAAGGCGGCGTTCTCGGCGGCGTTCACGTCGCTCACCGCTTCGCCCATCGTGTTGCTGTCGCCGGCGACCGATTCATTGGCCTCGGCGGCTTCGTTCTTCGCCTTGTTGCCGCAGGCCGAGAGGCCGAGCAGCGCGACCGCCGCGAGCGGGAGGAAGATCTTGCGCATGACGGGGATCCCTTTTGCCTGTGTTGGTGGACGGGGTAGCGCAGCGGTTGGGCGAGGTGCAACGCTCTAATTCCTCCCCCAGCTTGCTGGGGGAGGGGGACCGCCGAAGGCGGTGGAGGGGCGGCGGACGCAGTCCGCCGGGTTCCCCGGCGGCCCCTCCACCATTCGCTATCGCGAATGGTCCCCCTCCCCGAGGCAAGCTCGGGGAGGAATTGGCTGTCCTCCGTTGACCCCATATAAAGATATCTTTATATCTCTAACCGCCATGCAGCAGGCCCTCGCCATCTTCCGTGCCCTTGCCGATTCGACGCGGCTGCGCATCCTTGCGCTCGTCCGCTCGATGGAGCTGAGCGTGGGCGAGCTGGCGCAGGTGCTCGGGCAGAGCCAGCCGCGGGTCAGCCGGCACGTGAAGATCCTGTGCGACGCCGGGCTGCTCGAGCGGCGCAAGGAAGGCAGCTGGGTGTTCGTCGGGCTGGGTGCCGCCGCGACGGTGGACCCGATGCTGGCGGCGCTCGACGGCTGGGACAAGGCGGATCACTGGATGATCGCCGACGAGGCGCGGCTGGCGGCGGTGCGCGCCGATCGCGCCAGCGCGGCGGCGGACTGGTTCGAGAACAATGCCGGCGAATGGGACGCGATCCGCTCGCTCCATGTCGCCGAGAGCGAAGTCGAGGCGGCGATGTCGCGCGCGCTGGGCGACGGGCCGGTCGGCTATCTGGTCGACATCGGCACGGGTACCGGGCGCATGCTCGAGCTGTTCGCGCCGCGGGCCGAGCGGGCGCTGGGCATCGACCGGTCGAGCGAGATGTTGCGTCTTGCGCGCGCGAAGCTTTCCGAGCAGGGGCTCGCGAATGCCGAGCTGCGCCAGGCGGACCTCTATGCGTTGCCGCTGCAGGATGGCGGGGCGGACCTCGCCATATTGCACCATGTCCTGCACTTCGCGCAGCAGCCGGGTGCGGCGATCGGCGAGGCGGCGCGGGTGCTCGCGCCCGGCGGGCGGCTGCTGATCGCCGATTTCGCGCCGCACGAGCGCGAGGAACTGCGCAGCAAGGATGCGCATACGCGGCTCGGCTTCTCGGACGAGCAGGTGCTCGGCTGGTTCGAGGTGCATGGGCTCGCGCCCGTCCAGGTCGAGATGCTGGAGGGCGGTGAGCTGACGGTGAAATTGTGGCTGGGTCGCAAGACCGGCCAGCTGAACGAAAAGGTGAGGGCCGCATGACTATCCTGGACCCGCTGGCGGCGCCGCTCTTCGCGGACGTGGCGGGCGATATCGACGTGAGCTTCGAATTCTTCCCGCCCAAGACGGAGAAGATGGAGGAGACGCTGTGGGAATCGATCGAGACGCTGAGCCCGCTGGGGCCGCGCTTCGTGTCGGTCACCTATGGCGCCGGCGGCTCGACCCGCGAGCGGACGCACAACACGGTGGCGCGGATCGCGCGCGAGACCGGGATCCCGGCGGCGGCGCACCTCACCTGTGTCGAGGCGACGAAGGAAGAGATCGACCAGGTCGCGCAGGAATATTGGGAAGCGGGCGTGCGGCACATCGTGGCGCTGCGCGGCGATCCGCCCCGCGCCGGCGAGAAGTACAGCACCCATCCGGGCGGCTATGAGAATGCCGCCGATCTCGTTGCGGGCCTCAGGAAGCTGCATCCGTTCGAGATCTCGGTCGCGGCCTATCCCGAGTGCCATCCGGATTCGCCCAATCCGTCGGCCGATATCGAGAACCTCAAGCGCAAGATGGATGCGGGCGCGACGCGGGCGATCACCCAGTTCTTCTTCGAGCCCGAGACCTTCTTCCGCTTCCGCGACGATGCCGCCAAGGCAGGGATCGATGCCGAGATCGTGCCGGGGATCATGCCGGTGATGAACTTCGCCAGCGTCCAGCGCATGTCGGCGATGTGCGGCACCGACGTGCCGGCCTGGATGGGCCGGCTGTTCGAAGGGCTCGACGCGCATCCCGCCGCACGCCAGCTGGTCGCGGCGACGCTGGCGGCGGAGCTGAGCCGGAAGCTCTATGCGGGCGGCGTGCGGCAGTTCCACTTCTACACGCTGAACCGGGCCGAGCTGAGCTATGCGATCTGCCACCTGCTGGGCGTTCGGCCGAAGGTCGGCGCCGAGGTTGTGGCGGCTTAATTCTTACCCCGTCATCCCCGCGCAGGCGGGGATCCAGGGTAACAGGCGGAGTCCTTCGTGACTCTGGATCCCCGCTTGCGCGGGGATGACGATTGGGAAGTTATGATGACTGCACGCGAGAAACTGCTGGCCGAGGCCGCCAAGCGCATCCTGATCACCGACGGGGCGTTCGGCACCGAGATCCAGAACTGGAAGCTCGATGAGGCCGCCTATGCCGGCGACCTTGGCCTTTCGCACGACCAGAAGGGCAACAACGACATCCTCGCGCTGACCAAGCCCGAGGTGCCGGCGAGCATCCACCGCGCCTATTTCGAGGCGGGGGCGGACATCGCCGAGACCAACACCTTCTCGGCCAACCGGATCAGCCAGGCCGATTACGGCGCCGAGCATCTGGTGCGCGAGATCAATGTCGAGAGCGCGAAGCTGGCGCGCAGCATCGCCGACCAGTTCGAGGCGAAGGACGGCCGCCCGCGCTTCGTCGCCGGCGCGCTGGGGCCGACCAACAAGACGCTGTCGCTGAGCCCGGACGTCAACGATCCCGGCTATCGCGAGATCGACTTCGACTATCTGAAAGACGTGTACCGCGAGCAGATCGACGCCCTGGTCGAGGGCGGGATCGACTTCGTGCTGATCGAGACGGTGTTCGACACGCTCAACGCCAAGGCCGGCGTGATGGCGGCGATCGAGGCGGCCAACGACCTGGGCCGCGACCTGCCGATCATGCTGTCGATGACGCTGACCGATCTTTCGGGGCGTAACCTTTCGGGCCACACAGTCGAGGCGTTCTGGCACGCCATCCGCCATGCCAAGCCGCTGACGATCGGGCTCAACTGCTCGTTCGGCGCCGAGCAGCTGCGCCCGCACGTGAAGACGCTGAGCGGCATCTGCGACACGCTGATCATGGTCTATCCGAACGCCGGCCTGCCCAACGAGCTGGGCGCCTATGACGAGGCGCCGGTGACCACCGCCGGGCTGGTCAAGGAATGGGCCGATGCCGGCCAGGTCAATGTGCTGGGCGGATGCTGCGGCTCGACCCCGGCGCACATCAAGGCGATCGCGGATGCGGTGGCGGGCCTCCCCGCGCGGCCGATCCCGACGCCGGAAGTGCGCACCCGGCTGGCGGGCCTCGAGCCGTTCACGATGGCGGCGTAATAGCCCTCTCCCGCTTGCGGGAGAGGGTTGGGTGAGGGTGCAAGCTGGCCTCACTGACGACGTTTGAAACTTACACGACTCACCCTCACCCCGACCCTCTCCCGCAAGCGGGAGAGGGGGAAGAAGGGGAAGGAAGAAAGAAGACCAATGACCACCGCCTCCTCCACCAACTTCGTCAATATCGGCGAGCGCACCAACGTCACCGGCTCCGCGCGCTTCAAGAAGCTGATCATGAACGGGGACTATGCCGCCGCCGTCGAGGTGGCGCTGCAGCAGGTGGAGGCCGGCGCGCAGGTGCTCGACGTCAACATGGACGAGGGCCTGCTCGACGCGCACGAGGCGATGACCACCTTCCTCAAGCTGATCCAGGCCGAGCCCGACATCGCGCGGATTCCGGTGATGGTCGACAGCTCGAAATGGGACGTTATCGAGGCGGGCCTGAAGTGCGTATCGGGCAAGCCGATCGTCAACTCGATCAGCATGAAGGAAGGCGTCGACCAGTTCCTCGAGCATGCGCGCAAGTGCATGGCGTACGGCGCCGCGGTGGTCGTCATGGCGTTCGACGAGACCGGCCAGGCCGACACCCAGGCGCGCAAGGTCGAGATCTGCGAGCGCGCCTATAACCTCCTGGTAGGCATCGGTTTCCCGCCCGAAGACATCATCTTCGATCCCAATGTGTTCGCGGTGGCGACGGGCATCGAGGAGCACAACAACTACGGCGTCGACTTCATCGAAGCGTGCCGCGAGATCAAGGCGCGCTGCCCGCATTGCCATATCTCGGGCGGCCTATCGAACCTGAGCTTCTCGTTCCGCGGCAACGAGCCGGTGCGCAAGGCGATGCACTCGGTGTTCCTCTATTATGCGATCCCTGCGGGCATGGACATGGCGATCGTCAACGCCGGTCAGCTCGACGTGTACGACCAGATCGAGCCCGAGCTGCGCAAGGCCTGCGAGGACGTGATCCTCAACAAGGATCCCGAGGCCGGCGACCGGCTGGTCGCGCTCGCCGAGAAGTTCCGCGGCACCGATGCGGTGGCGGAGAAGCAGGCGGCGGAGTGGCGCGGCTGGGCGGTCGAGAAGCGATTGGAGCATGCCCTGGTCAAGGGCATCGACGCGCATGTCGTCGAGGATACCGAGGAGTGCCGCCAGGCGGTGTTCGCCGCGGGCGGGCGCCCGATCCAGGTGATCGAGGGTCCGCTGATGGACGGCATGAACGTGGTCGGCGACCTGTTCGGATCGGGCAAGATGTTCCTGCCCCAGGTGGTGAAGTCGGCGCGCGTGATGAAGAAGGCCGTCGCGCACCTGATGCCCTATATCGAGGCCGAGAAGTCGGAAGGCGCCAAGGCCAAGGGCTGCGTGATCATGGCGACCGTGAAGGGCGACGTGCACGATATCGGCAAGAACATCGTCGGCGTCGTCCTGCAGTGCAACGGCTTCGAAGTGATCGACATGGGCGTGATGGTGCCCTGGACGGACATCCTCAAGGCCGCGAACGAGAATGACGCGGACATGATCGGGCTTTCGGGGCTGATCACGCCTTCGCTCGACGAGATGGTCACCGTCGCCGAGGAGATGCAGCGCTCGAACATGACGATGCCGCTGCTGATCGGCGGCGCGACCACCAGCCGGGTGCACACCGCGCTCAAGATCGAGCCGATGTACAAGGGGCCGGTGGTGCACGTGCTCGACGCCTCGCGCGCCGTCGGCGTGGCCACCGCGCTGGTCTCGGAGACGCAGCGCGACGATTATGTTGCCAAGGTCGCGGCCGAGTACGAGCAGGTGCGCCAGGCGCGCGCCGGCCGCGGGCAGAGCGAGCTGTTGCCGCTCGAAAAGGCGCGCGACAATGCGTTCGAGGCGGACATGAGCCTGAAGCCGGCCAAGCCGCGCATGCCCGGCGTACACGCGTTCGACGACTGGGACCTGAAGGACCTGCGCCAGTATATCGACTGGACGCCGTTCTTCCGTGCCTGGGAGCTGGCGGGCAACTACCCGGCGATCCTGACCGACGAGGTGGTCGGCGAGAGCGCTTCGTCGCTGTTCGCCGATGCGCAGAAGATGCTCGACAAGGTCATCGACGAGAAATGGCTGACCGCGCGCGGCGTGGTCGGGCTGTGGCCGTGCGCGCGCGAGGGCGACGACATCGTCGTCCATGTCCAGGACGAGGAGCATTTCCGCCTGCCGATGCTGCGCCAGCAGATCGCCAAGCGCGAAGGCCGGGCGAACATGTGCCTGGCCGATTTCATCGATCATGACGGCGACTGGATCGGCGGCTTCGCGGTCTCGATCCACGGCATCGAGCCGCATCTGGCGCGCTTCAAGAACGCGATCGACGACTATTCGGACATCCTGCTCAAGGCGCTGGCGGACCGCCTCGCCGAGGCGTTCGCCGAGCGGCTGCACCAGTTCACCCGCACGTCGCTATGGGGCTATGCCGAGGGCGAGCAGCTCGACAACGAGGCGCTGATCCGCGAGCAGTATCGCGGCATCCGCCCGGCGCCGGGCTATCCCGCCTGCCCCGAGCACAGCCTGAAGCCGATCCTGTTCAAGATGCTCGACGCGCATCACAGGACCGGCATCTCGCTGACGGAGAGCTTCGCGATGCTGCCGACCGCAGCGGTCTCGGGCTTCTATTTCGGGCACCCGCAGGCCGAGTATTTCGGCGTGGCGCGGATCGGCCAGGACCAGCTCGAGGATTATGCGCAGCGTCGCGGAATCGATGTCGCGCTGGCGACGCGCTATCTGCGGCCGAACCTGGACTGAGAAGCGTAAAATCCTCCCCCTGCCGGGGGAGGACCTATGTTGGCCAGGCTCAGGGCTGGGTGTAGGCGCCCTTGGTCCAGCCCGAGGTGCCGGGATCGCTGCAATATTCGGTCGTGACGTCGCCGCCGGTGACGTAGAGGCGGATGTGCTCGCCGGCCGAGTCCTGCCACACGGTGACCGAGGCCTGCGAGCCCGGGAAGGACGCGCCGGCGACCCAGCCCTGGCCGTCGTTGCAGCGTTCGCTGATCGTGTAGCCGTCGCTCGAATAGACGCGGATGTGCAGCGTGTGGTTGCTGTCGAACCAGCTCGTCGCGCAGGTGCCGATCGGAAAATCGGGATTGTCGCCGGACATGTGAATCTCCCCCTCGTGCCGCGTCCCATGACGCGGGTTGCGGCGACGCTCCCCTGTCCGGTGATTTGATGCAAACGGCATTGGAACCGGATCGGTGCGGCGTGGGCGCTAGCACTTTAATCTGGGTTGATCCGGGAACGTCAGGCAATCGATAAGGTTGTGCGATCGTCACGATCCCCGGAGCCTGCATGACCGAGAAGAACAGTGAAAAAACCTCGGTAACCAAGCAACTTGGCCCCGGGCTGATCACCGGCGCGGCGGACGACGATCCCAGCGGCATCGCAACCTATTCCCAGGCCGGCGCCCAGTTCGGCTATGGGCTGATGTGGACGATGGTGCTCACCTATCCGCTGATGTCGGCGGTGCAGCTGGTGAGCGCGCATATCGGGCGGGTGAGCGGCAAGGGCCTGGCCGAGAACATGCGCGACGTGATGCCGCGCTGGCTGCTGACCCTGCTCGTCACCATCCTGTTCGTCGCCAACACGATCAACATCGGCGCGGACATCGCCGCGATGGGCGACGCGGCGCAGCTGGTCGTCGGCTGGGGCGACCATTGGTTCACGATCTTCTTCGCCTTCGTCAGCCTGATGCTGCAGGTGTTCGTGCCCTATCACCGCTATGCGCGCGTGCTGAAATGGCTGACCCTGTCGCTGCTCGCCTATGCCGCGGTGGTGATCGTGGTGAAGGTCGACTGGGCGGCGGCGGCAACCGGGCTGGTGGTGCCCAGGCTCAGCGGGCCGCAGGCGATCGCCACGGTGGTCGCGATCTTCGGCACGACGATCAGCCCCTATCTCTTCTTCTGGCAGACCGCGCAGGAAGTGGAGGAGATCGAGGATGACGACGAGGCCAGGCCGCTGAACGAGGCGCCGGACCAGGCGCCGCGCGAGATCAAGCGGATGCGGATCGACACGCTGGTCGGCATGGCCTTCTCCAACGTGATCGCGCTGGCGATCATGATCGCGGCGGCGGCGACGCTGCACCAGCAGGGCGTGACCCAGATCGACACCGCCGCCGATGCCGCCAAGGCGCTGCAGCCGGTGGCGGGGGACTTCGCCTTCGCGCTGTTCGCGATCGGTATCATCGGCACCGGCCTGCTCGCGGTGCCGGTGCTGGCGGGCTCGGCGGGCTTCGCGGTGAGCAATGCGCGCGGCTGGCGCTGCGGGCTGGAGCACAAGGTGGCCGATGCGCCGGGCTTCTACGGCGTGATCGCGCTGGCGACCCTGCTCGGCATCGCGCTCGACTGGTCGGACATTCCGCCGATCCAGGCGCTGTTCTGGAGCGCGGTGGTCAACGGCTTCGCCGCGGTGCCGATCATGGCGGTGATGATGATCATCGCCACGCGCAGGAGCGTGATGGGCGAGTTCCGAATCAGGGGCCCGCTGCTCTGGCTCGGCTGGGCGGCGACCCTGGTGATGGGCGCGGCGGCGGCGGCGATGCTGATCTGGCAATAGGCCCTGTCCGGACTTGTCTTGCCGCATATCCCCAAGCCGCTAAGCTCGCGCCCGAATTCAGGGGAAGGGCACCCACATGACGGACGGCGCGAGCGAGCCGACGGGCAAGGACATCCGGCTGGTGATCGGCGCATCGTCGCTGGGCACGATCTTCGAATGGTATGACTTCTTCATCTGGGGCACGCTGACCGCCACCGGCATCCTGCAGCATACTTTCTTCCCGGCGGGCAACGACGTGCTGGCGAGCCTGCTCGCCTGGGCCGCGTTCGCCGTCGGGTTCGGCTTCCGGCCGCTCGGCGCGGTGCTGTTCGGCTATCTCGGCGACAGGATGGGGCGGAAATACACGTTCCTCGTCACCATCACCGTGATGGGTCTGGCCACCGCCGGCATCGGCCTGGTGCCGGGCTATGCCGCGATCGGCGTGGCGGCGCCGGTGCTGATCCTGATCATGCGCGTGGCGCAGGGCCTGGCGCTGGGCGGCGAATATGGCGGCGCCGCCATCTATGTCGCCGAGCATTCGCCAGGCGGCCGCGCCGGCTTCCACACCAGCTTCATCCAGGCGAGCGTGGTCGGCGGCTTCATCTTGAGCCTGGCGGTGGTGCTGGCGTTCAAGACCCCGATGCCCGCCGCGACCTGGGAGGCCTGGGGCTGGCGGCTGCCCTTCCTCTTCTCGATCCTGCTGCTCGCCGTGTCGCTGTGGATGCGCCTCAAGCTGTCCGAGAGCCCGGTGTTCAAGGCGATGAAGGAAGCCGGCGAGACCGCGAGCAACCCGTTCCTCGAGAGCTTCACCTATCCGGGCAACCTGCCGCGGCTGTTCATCGCGCTGTTCGGCATCGCGGCCGGGCTGACGGTGATCTGGTACACCTCGATGTTCTCGGTGCTGTCGTTCCTCACCGGGCCAATGCGGGTGGACCCGACCACCGCGCAGCTGATCTGCGGCGGTGCGGCGCTGGTCGGCTGCGGCTTCTTCGTGCTGTTCGGGCATCTGTCGGACCGGATCGGGCGCAAGAAGCCGATCGTGATCGGCTATGCGCTGACCCTGGTGCTGCTCTTCCCGCTGTTCTGGACGATCGGTGCGGCGGCCAATCCGGGGCTGGCGGAATCGGCCAGGCGCGCGCCGGTGGTCGTGCGCGGGCCGAACTGCAAATATGATCCCTTTGCCGCCAAGCAGGCCGATGCTTGCGGCCAGATCCTCGATCACCTTTCGAAGAAGGGCATCGCCTACAAGACGATGAAGGCCGATGCGGTGGTGGTGACCGTCGGCGGCGTGCCGGTGCCGGACATGCGCCCGGCCGGGCTCGACGCGACGCTGGCGGCGGCAGGGTACAAGCTCGAGCGGATCGTGCCCTCGACCGGCAACATCGCGGTGATCGTGCTGGCGATGCTCGGGCTGATGGCGCTGGCGGGGGCGACCTATGGCCCGGTCGCGGCGCTGCTCAGCGAGATGTTCCCCAGCCGGATCCGCTATTCCTCGATGTCGATCCCCTATCACCTGGGCACCGGCTATTTCGGCGGCTTCCTGCCTTTCATCAGCCAGTACATCGTCGCGCGGACCGGCGATCCCTATGCCGGGCTGTGGTACACGATGGCGGTGGTGGCGATGGCGCTGCTGGTCACGGCGCTGGGGCTGACCGAGACGGTGAAACCGCAGCGCAAGGTCCATCCCCATCTTTGAATGGGTCGCGGCCATTGCGGCACGGGGGCGCACCCCGTAACCGCTGGCACATGACTGCACCCCTGCGCCTGCGGCTGGACAGCGCCGCGCTCGTCTCGAACTGGCGGCATCTGGCGAAGCTGAGCGGCGCCGCCGCGTGCGGCGCCGCGATCAAGGCGAACGGCTATGGGCTGGGTTCGCGCGACGTGGCGCGCCGACTGGCCGAGGCGGGATGCCGCGACTTCTTCGTCGCCACCTGGGCCGAGGCGGCGGCGCTGGCCGATCTGGGGCTCAGCGTCTCGGTGTTGCACGGGCTGCGTGCCGAGGATCCGCTCGATGCGCCCTATGCGCGCCCGGTGCTGAGCACGGCCGAGCAGGTGCGGCGCTGGAAGCCGACCGGGCGGCCGTGCGACGTGATGGTCGACACCGGCATGAACCGGCTCGGCGTATCGGCGGAGGAGATCGGCGCGGGGCTGCTCGACGGGCTGGTGATCGAGACGCTGCTGAGCCACCTGGTTTCTGCCGATGAGGATGTGCCGCTCAACGCGCGCCAGCTGGCCGCGTTCGGTGCGCTCAAAGGGCGGACCGCGGCGAAGCGGATGAGCCTCGCCAATTCGGCGGGCATCGCGCTCGGCGCCGACTATGCCTTCGATCTCACCCGGCCGGGCATCGCGCTTTATGGCGGCTGGCAGCGGCCCGGGCATGACGCGATCCGCCAGGTCGCCACGCCGGAAGCGCAGGTCCTGCAGCGCCGCACGGTGCGGGCGGGCGACAGCGTGGGGTACAATGCCACTTGGATCGCGCCGGCGGATACCGAAGTGGCGATCCTCAACCTCGGCTATGCCGATGGCTATCTGCGCTGCTTCTCGGGCAAGGGGCTGGCCTCGGCCGAGGGTATCACCCTGCCGCTGATCGGTCGCGTCTCGATGGACCTGACCGCGATCGACGTGACCGCGCTGCCGGGGATCGGCGAAGGCGATTGGGTGGCGATGTCCTATGCCTTGCCCGAGACCGCCGCACTGAGCGGCCTGTCGCAGTACGAGCTGCTGACCGGGCTGGGCCCGCGCTACGAGCGCATCTGGCGCTGAGTGCGCCGGGACGCGAACACGCCGGCGCCGTGCAAGGATCCGGCATAATCCTATCCTCTGGAATGGATGGCCGCGCGCCGACTGTCGCGCGCGTCTCGGCGACTGCCTGACGCTTGCCGGGAGGAGGCGGGCCAACCCGGCCCGTCGCGGATCTGGCCAAAGAAAAAGGACGGTGACCGAAGTCACCGTCCCCAAAGTCATTCCGATGCCGGAAGCAATCAGAACCGGGCGCGGAAGCCCGAATAGTAGGTACGACCACGGAAGTCGTAGATGGCCGTGCCGGCACCCGTCGCGGTCGAGCCGAGCGGCGGAGCCTGGTTGGTCACGTTGTCGACGCCCGCATAGAACTGGAACGCGTCCTTGCGGCCGCCGTTCGCGACGTTCCACTCGAACCGCAGATCCGAGTAGAGGATGGCCGGATACTTCTTCGGCTCGCTGGCGTCGGCATTGGCCGGACCCACTCCGTTGATGCCGTTGAAGTTCTCCCACGCACCCACATACATCGGGCCGATATAGTGCGCGCGGTAGCCGAACGTCACGTCGCCGACATTCAGGTCGGTGTCGAAGCGGAACTCGTTCTCGGGATAGCCGACCTCGCTCAGGATTCGATTCTCGAACTTGGGATTGGTCGGATCCTGGAAGTCGCTGACCTTGATGCTGTGCACGTAGATCAGGCTCGAGTTGAGCGACGCATTGGCACCAAGCCTCGTGCGATAGCTCACATCGAAGTCGATGCCCTTACGCACGCGGTTGGCGTAGTTCAGCGGCGCCACGATCAGCGAGTTGCTGCGGATCGCGCCGGGCAGTTCGCCGTTGGGCCCGGTCCCGGTGCCGAGGTAACGCGAGAACTGCGAGCAGTAGATGTTGTTCAGCGTCGCCGAATCGTAGCAGTTGTTGAGGATCTGCTGCGCGGTGACCGACGCGATCACGCCGTTCACCTTGATGTTGTAGTAATCGACGGTGAGCGACAGGCCCGGGATGAAGCTCGGCTGGAACACCGCACCGAAGGTGTACGAGTCCGAAGTCTCGGCCTTGAGGTTCGGATTCGAGCCGCTCACGATCGCCAGCGAGTAGTTGACGGCGGTCAGGTTGGCCAGATTGGCCGCGCCCACCGCAGTCGTGCAGTTCGTCGAACGAGTCGCGCTGGTGTTGATGTTGATCGTGTTGCACGGATCGCCGATCGTCGAGAAGTTCGGGACCAGCGGGAAGCCGGTTTCCGAGACGTTCGGTGCACGCACCGCGCGGGCATAGTTGGCGCGGAAGCGGATGTCGCTGATCGGCGACCACTGCACGCCGCCATTGTACGCCCACACGCTGCCCGTGCCGCCGCCATAGTCGGAGTAACGCGCGGCGCCGGTGGCCGTCAGTTCCTTGAAGAAGGGCACGTCCTTCAGCAGCGGAACCTGAACTTCGCCGAACGCTTCCTTCACCTCGAAATCGGGCGGGGAGAAGGTCGGGATCGCAACGGCGTTGGTGAAGCCCTTGGACGAGAAATCGTCCTGCTTGTAGTAGGCGCTCTCACGACGATACTCGCCGCCCAGTGCGAAGCGGATCGGACCGCCGGGCAGTTCGAACAGCTGGCTGAGATCGCCCGAGACGAAGCCCTGGAAATCGAGCTGCTCGAGCGAGGCATCGGCCGTGAACGTGCGGGAGAAATAGTTGATCGCGTCGGCGTTGCCCGATCCGTTGCCGAACGGGTTGTACGGCTTGCAGGCCGCGATATCGGCGGCGAGGCGGGCCTGGTTGGCGGCGCGGTTGGCGACTGCGACGTCGTCGGTGCGGGTGTCTGCCACGGCCGAGGCCGGATCAAACTGCGAGCGGCACTTGATCGTGTTGGTCACCGGGTCGAGGCCGGCGTCCATCGCGAGCGAGAAGCGCTGGCGATCGATATAGCCCTTGGCCACCGTCGTCTGATCGAAACGGCCGTAGTTGGCCGACACTTCGTACGACCAGTCGCCGTTGAAGGTGCCGCGGAAGCCACCGACGACACGGAAGGTGTCGCGCTGGAACTTCTCGTCGCGCAGGCCCACGTCGAGCAGGTTACGCGCCATCTGGAAGCGGTAGGTGCCGTTGTTCAGCGCGGTGATGTCCGCCGCGGTGAGGTTGCCGGCCGCCGGGCAGCCAGCGGTCAGGCTGATGTTGCAGCCCGAAGCGATGACCGCGTTGGTCAGCAGGGTACGGTTCGCGGTGCCCAGGAAGGGGTTGTCGATGCGAACCCGCTCACGATAGTCGCCGACGTTGCCGTTGTTGCCCGCAGCGGTCTGAATGAACGACGGGCCGGCATTGTTGCCGAGCGCGTTCACGCGGTCCCACTTCGCCTCGACGAAGAACTCGAGGGCGGGGCTGAACTCGTAGTGCGCGATCAGGTTGGCGTTGTAGCGCTCGAGGAACGGCAGGATCGACACGGTCTTGCCTTCACGGCCGGTCTGGCCGTTGCCGCCCAGGATACCGCCCGTCGGGCCGGCACCGTAACGCGTACCCGTCTGCGCGATCAGCTGGCCGGCCGGCGTGAAGATGTAGGTGCAGTTATACGGCGTGCCGTTGGTGTTCGGAGCGCCGAAGCTGGCGAGGGTGCCGGTGCCGCAGGCCGCGACGCCCGTGCGCTGCGGGACGGCGATCAGGCCGTTCGGGTTGATCGTCGCGCTGCGGATGTCGCGCAGGAAGATCTGGTCGGCGAAGCCGTCGCTGCCGTTGACCAGCGTCTGGCCACCGCTCGACGCGTCGGAGTCGACCGTGACCAGCGTGTTGTTCTGGCGCATCCACGGCACGTCGGACGCATAGACGCGATCCTGGTGGGTATATTCCGCCGAGACCGTGATGTTGCCCCGGCCATCGGCGAAGTTCTTGCCGACGATGCCCGAGATCGACTGGTTGCCGCCGAAGCCCGCTTCGGTGATGCCCGCGTTGCCGCGCAGCTCAATGCCGTCATAGTTGCGCTTCAGGATGAAGTTGACGACGCCCGCGATCGCGTCCGAACCATAGACCGCCGAGTTGCCGCCGGTGACGATGTCGACGCGCTCGATCAGGTTGCTCGGGATCGACGAAACGTCGGGCGAAACTGCGTTGTTCAGGATGTCCGCGGCGACGTGACGGCGGCCGTTGACGAGCACCAGCGTGCGCTGGGTGCCGAGGCCGCGCAGGTCGAGCAGGTTGAGGCCGGCGATGCCGATGCCCAGGCCCGGGTTCTGCTGCGAGAAGGTGCTGGCGAGCTGCGGCAGGTTGTTGAGCTCGTCACCGATCGAGGTGTTGGCCGACTTGAGCAGCGCTTCACCGCCGATCGAGGTCATCGGCACGTCCGAGGTGACGTTCGGGCTGCGGATGCGCGAACCCGTGACGACGATCGATTCCTGATCCTCCTTCGGTGTCGCGGCAGTGGTGGCGGTGTCGCTCGTGTCGCTCGACTGCGCGAATGCAACCGCAGGAACGAAAAGCACGGAGCTGGCAAGCGCGGTAGCGCTCAACAGATGACTTATCTTCATTATTTGCCCCTTCGGACGGGATGCCCGAAGGGATAATGAGACGGACATGTTTCCGCGCTGCAAGAGAAGGAAACGCGCTGCAACGCAATTCCATTCCCGGTGTTGCAGAAAAGTGACTGTCGGGCGCGCTAAATTTCAAGCGCCTTCGAGTTAATGTAATATTCAGAATGTGCCCTAGTGCATCAATACACTAGGGCGGGGAGGGTAGAAACATTCTGTTACGCGCTGAAAGGCATTTCAGCGCTCGATGCACATGGCGATTCCCATGCCGCCGCCGATGCACAAAGTCGCGAGGCCCTTCTTCGCGTCGCGCTTGCCCATCTCGTAGATCAGCGTGGTCAGAACCCGCGCGCCCGAGGCGCCGATCGGGTGGCCGATGGCGATCGCGCCGCCATTGACGTTGACCTTGCTCGCGTCCCAGCCGAGTTCCTTGCCGACCGACAGCGCCTGCGCCGCGAACGCTTCGTTCGCTTCGATCAAGTCGAGATCGGCGATGGCCCAGCCGGCCTTCTCCAGCGCCTTCTTCGACGCCGGGACCGGGCCGATGCCCATGATCGACGGGTCGACGCCAGCGGTCGCCCAGCTCCGGATCGTGGCGAGAATCGGCGCGCCGCGCTTCTCGGCTTCGTCGCGGCGCATCACGACCAATGCTGCAGCGCCATCATTGAGGCCCGAGGCATTGGCAGCGGTGACGGTGCCGTCCTTCTTGAACGCCGGGCGCAGGCCCGAAACGCTGTCGATCGTGGCGCCGGCGCGGATATACTCGTCGTCGGAAACGACGGTGTCGCCCTTGCGGCCCTTGATCGTCACCGGGGCGATCTCGTCCTTGAAGCGGCCCTCGGCGCGGGCCTTCTCGGCCTTGTTCTGCGAAGCGACGGCGAACTCGTCCTGCTCGACGCGGGTGACCTGATATTGCTCGGCCAGGTTCTCGGCGGTGATGCCCATGTGGTAGCCGTTGAACACGTCGGTCAGGCCGTCCTTGATCATCGTGTCGACCAGGGTGACGTCGCCCATCTTCGCACCCGCGCGCAGCGCCTGGGCATGGTTGGCGAGCGACATGCTCTCCTGGCCGCCGGCGACGACGATGGTCGAATCGCCGGTCTGGATCGCCTGGGCGGCGAGGGCGACCGCGCGCAGGCCCGAGCCGCAGACCTGCTGCACGCTCCACGCCGGCACTTCCTTGGGCACGCCGGCGGCCATCGAGGCCTGGCGGGCGGGGTTCTGGCCCTGGGCCGCGGTGAGCACCTGGCCGAGGATGACTTCGCTGACTTCCTCGCCCTTCACGCCGGCCTGCTCGAGCGCGGCCTCGATCGCGACGCGGCCCAGCTCGTGCGCCGGGGTGCTGCCGAATGCGCCGAGGAACGCGCCCACCGGGGTGCGCTTGGCGGCGATGATGACGACGTCGTTCGGATTGGCCATGCTCGGAACTCCTGCGGGTGGTTTTGCCGTTTGGCGGCTATTTAGGGTGCGCTGCGGCAAGAAGCCAGTCGCGCAAGGGTTCCCACACCATTGCCCGTGCCCGGCCGCCCACGATCATGCCGACATGGCCGAGCGCCAGGCTCTGCCGCGCGGGCAGGCCGGCGGCAGTGGCGGCGGGGACGATCCGGTCGGTGGTCGAGAGTAGTTCGAGCGCAGGGCAGGCAAGGCGCGAAGGCAGGATCCGCGTGCCGTCGATCCACCAGCGGCCGCTGCCGGGGCGGTCGGCCTTGAAGAAGCGCTCGAACATCTGCGTGCCGGCTGCGTAGGTCAGGGGGGCACCGGCATTGGCCCAGTCCTCGAGTGCGACGAAGGCGCGGGCCCGGTCGCTACCGGGTTCTGTTTGGGCGAATCGCTCGAACTTGGCGACCGTGCGGGCGGGATCGAGCTGCCAGAAGCCGGCCTGGAGCACTTCCATCGGCACCAGGCCGAGCTGCGCACATGCGGGCTCGGCGGCTTCCCATTGCGCCGCAATGGCTGCGCGCGCGAGATCGCCATAGCGGCGGAAGCGCCAGGGCGCGGCGATCGTCACCAACCCCTTGGCCGGTTGCAACATCGCCGCTGCCATCGCCAGCGTGCCGCCCAGGCAATAGCCGGCGAGCAGCGGCGGTTCGTCCAGCGCCTCGAGCAGCGGGAGCAGCAACTCGGTGATGTGCCGGTCCACGCCCTGGTCGCGATCCGCCGGATCGGGCGTGCCCCAATCTACGAGAAGCGGTCGAAGCCCTTGAGTCGCCAGCCATTCGAGCAGCGAATTGCCCGGCGCGAGATCGAGGATGAAGGGCGGGTTGATCAGCGAGGGGATGAAGACGACCGGCGGCCCATCGCCGCCATAGTCGCGCAGGGCGGCGCGGCCGGCCGTGGCGATTGCAGGCTTAAGGGCGCGTTCCGGCGGCCTTTCCGCCTCCTGATATGCCTTCAGTCCGGTCAGCGCCGCGGCGCGTCGCTCCGGCGATGCTGCGGTCTCGCTGCGCAACAGCGAGAGGAATAGTGGAAGGGGGCGCGGTCCGTGTTGCGCCGCAGAATGAAACGATGATAGATATGTTTCACTCACTCGGGGGGCCTTAGATGAAGAAGAGCGCTGCAGGCACCGGTCCGGTCATCATCAAGAAGTACGCGAACCGGCGGCTCTACAACACCGAAACCTCGTCCTACATCACGCTGGACCATCTGGCTGCGATGACGCGCGAGGGGCGCGATTTCAAGGTCGTAGATGCCAAGACCGAGGAGGACATCACCCATAATGTCCTCACCCAGATCATCATGGAAGAGGAGCAGCGCGGCCAGACCATGCTGCCGGTCAACTTCCTGCGCCAGCTGATCGCGCTCTATGGCGATTCGATGCAGGCGATGGTGCCGGGCTATCTGGAAGCGTCGATGGAGAGCTTCCGCCGCAACCAGCAGCAGTTCAAGTCGGCGGTCGAGGGCGCCTTCGCCAACTCGCCCTTCGCCGAGATGGCCAAGCGGAACATGGAGATCTTCGAGGCGGCGACCCAGGCGTTCAAGCCCGGCGCGACGCCGGGTGCTCCGGGGGCGCCGGGTGCGGCCGCTCCCGCGCCCGCGGCGAGCGAAGGCGACGATGTCGCAGCGCTGAAGGCGGAGCTCGCCCGCCTGCAGGACAAGATCGAGAAGCTGGCGAAATAACAAGTCGTCACCCCGGCGAAAGCCGGGGTCTCGTGCGGCTCTTGCCCCGCGCTTCTGCCTTCCGCCGGGACGACCGTTTTGGGCCGGCTAGCCCCGCGCGTTCAATCCGCCCAGGGCCGCGCGGATTTCCTCCAGCGTCGGCATCTTCTGCTCGATCACGCAGCGCAGGCCCAGGCCGGTGAAGCCGTGATAATCGGTGGCGCTGGCGAAGGCGATCGTGCTGTCGCCGCGCACCTCGGCACCGCGCACCGCCTTGGGCGGCAGCGCGACATGCTCGCCGTGGCGCTTGCCCGAGGAGCTGGCCACGATCCGGTCTTGCTCGTCGACGATCGAGATGCTCGTCCGCGCCCAGTCGCGCTCGCCGAACAGCGAACGGTCGGAGATGATGCCCGGGATATGCCCTTCCCAGTCGAACTCGAGGTAGAAGGCGCCGAGCGGCCGGCCATCGCGGCCGCGCGGGCGCACGCCGGTGACGAAGACGAGTACCGCGCGGTGGTCCGAATAGGGGTTCAGCCACACCTCGTCGGTGAACCATTCGTCGCGGCGGTGGCTGCGCATCGCGCTCAGATATTGCGGCGCGCTCGACAGGTCGACGCCGCGCACCCGCGCATGCGGATCGGACGCGGCGATCACCTTGCCCTCGGCATTGGCGAGGAAGGCGTTGACGTAATAGGGCGAGATGCCGGTCAGCATCGCCAGCCGGGCATCGGCGGCGGCGATCGTCTCGGGTGAGGGATCTTCCAGCGCGGCGATCACTTCGGAATCGGATGCCATCAACCGCAGATCGATGCTGCGGCCATAGAGATGGCGGCTGACATTCTGGATCAGCGCCTGGGCCAGCTCGACCAGGCGGGTGCCCTCGATCTCGCTGACCATCTCGTCGGCGATGCCCGCGCCCATGGCGAGGCGCTCGCGCACTTCGGAGCGGAACTCGATCGAGGCACCGCGTGCCTGCTGGGCGAGCGCCTTCACTTCCTGCGCCACCACCGAGAAGCCGCGCCCGGCCTCGCCCGATCGGGCGGCCTCGATCGCGGCGTTCAGCGCGAGCAGGTTGGTGCGCGCAGCGATTTCCTCGCTGGTCGCGGCATAGCTGTCCACTTCCTCGCGGAGGACCGACAGAAGGGTTCGAATTCGGCGCGGCACATGTCAGGCATAAGACATGCGGGTTAAAGCTGCGTTTAGGACGAAAAGATCAGGGCTTCCTGAACTTTAGCGTCATCCGGTCGCTCTCGCCGATCGCCGCGTACTTGGCCCGGTCGACATCCTTGAGCGTGTAGCTCGGCGGCAGCGTCCACACGCCCTGGGGCCAGTCGGCGGTGTCGCGCGGATTGGCGTTGACCTCCGACGCGCCGACGAACTTGAACCCGGCCTGCTCGGCCAGGCGGCGCACGGTCGAGACCTTGATATAGCCGCTGCTCTTCTCGCGCTCGGCGCTGGCGCTCTCGGGCAGGCGGTGATCCTCGATGCCGAGCGTGCCGCCCTTCTTGAGCATCGCGAACATCTGCTGGAATGCCTCGGGCGAGTAATCGACGTCGCCGCGCTTGTAGCCCATCCGCCAGTTATGGACGTTGCGGAAGGTGAGAACGACGTCCGCCGTGCCATCGGGCACCTTGGGCTGGCCGGCCTGGGCCGGGAAGGCGACGAGCTTGGCATGGCCGTACAGCGCGGCGTCCTTGGCCTTGAAGGTCTCGACCGCCTTGCCGCCATTCGGGAAGTCGGGGCCGACCGCCGCGTAATAGCTGCCCTTCGCCCGGGTGAGCGGAGCGAGGATCTCGGTGTACCAGCCGCCGCCCGGCCAGATCTCGACCACGGTGTTGCCGGGCTTCACTCCGAAGAAGGTCAGCGTGTCCACCGGATGGCGATACTGGTCGCGGGCGACGTTCGCCGGCGTGCGGCTGGGCGAGGCGACGGCGTCGGCAATGGCGGAGCGTTGCGTGCTCGGTGCCCCGACGGCCACGCTGGCGACAGCGGCGGCGGTGGTGAGCACGGCAAAGATGGTCAGGGTCTGGCGCACGCGAATTCCCTCCCTAGATGTCGTCCGCGCATTTGGGGGGTTTTTGTGACGATGCAACTACAATTGTGGATCGGGGCGGCGGGCGCTGCGGTGATCGCGGTGGTCAGCGGCCTGGGCGAGCATCGCCGCCGCGAGCGCAAGCGGATCGACGATGTCGGTTTCGTGCCCTGGCAGTTCCTCCAGGTGATGGCGATGCTGGGCGCGGTGATCCTGGCGAGCGTGGCACTGAACTTGCGCTGAGGGCCGGACAGCGGAAAATGGGTGGAAACGCTCCGGTCGCGCACCCTTGCAAGTTCAGTATCCAGAGCCTGCCAGATAATGTTGCCCGCGATACGTCGCGGGAGATACGCCGAGACGGCGCTGAAATGCGCGCCGGAATGTCTCCACGTCGCCGAAGCCGCTTTTCGCTCCGGCAACCTTGGGAGGATGACCGGCTTCGAGGAATTGCCGCGCGGCCTCGACACGTACGCCCTCAACCCAGGCCGATGGCGTCAGGCCGATCTCTTCCTTGAACAGGCGAGCGAAGTGGCGCGCGCTTATTCCGGTTCGCTGGGCCAGGCTCTTTACGCTGTGGTCGTCTGCGGGATTGGCTTCCACCCACCGCTGCACATCCTGAAGTGCCGACCGACCGGCAAGGCTTCCCTGCCGCGCGCGACTATATTGAAGTTGTCCGCCCGGACGGCGGAAATACATGACGAGCTGGCTCGCCACCCGTCGTGCGAGCTCCGCGCCCAAATCCTCCTCGACCAGCTGGAGCGCGAGATCCAGGCCGGCGGTCACGCCGGCTCCGGTCCTCACCTTGCCGTCGCGCAGGTGGATGGCATCCACTTCCAATAGAACCTCTGGAAAGGATCTGGCGAAGATGTCGGCCAGTGCCCAGTGCGTGGTCGCGCGGCGGCCATCAAGGAGGCCGGCCTCGGCCAGCAGGAAGGCGCCCGTGCAGATGGACCCATAGCGCCGGGCCGCAAGCGCCGCCTCGCGCAGCTTTCCGAGAAGCTCGACATCGCGGGCGCGACGATGGAGGTGCGGCGCCCCTGCCACGAGCAGCGTATCCAGATTGCCGTCGCCCAGCACCCCATCGATCGTGAGCCGCAGGCCCGACGATGCTCTCAGCGTTCCCGGGGAGACTCCAAGGACTCGAATTTCATATTCGATGCTGCCGGATTGGACATTGGCCTCGGCAAACACGTCGGCCGGACCGGATACATCCAGTAGCTGAACACCCTCGACCGCGAGGATTCCGATCTGCCTTGGCCGCATGCCGCTCGTGTCCGTTCTTAAGGTGATTTGGCAGAAATAGCAGGAATACATCGAATCGCGCCATCCCCTAGGCGCCTATGTCTCTCCCGACACCGAAGGAGACCCGCCATGTCCAGCATCGATCCGGCTGCGGCCATTCCCGACAGCAAGCTCGCCAGGGCGATCACCGAGTTCATCCGCGACACGGAGAGCGAGCTGCTCTTCAATCACTCTAGCCGCGTCTACCAGTTCGGCGCGCTCGCCGGCCAACACCGGGGCCTGAGCTTCGATCGGGAGCTGCTCTATGCCGGCGCGATGTTTCACGACATCGGCCTGATGCCGAGCCACGCAAGCGCCCATGAACGCTTCGAGGTGGACGGTGCCCACGCCGCGCGCGACTTCCTGCGCAGCCATGGCGTGGCCGAGGAGGACGCCTATACGGTTTGGACGGCGATCGCGCTGCACACTACGCCCGGCGTACCCGCCCATATGCATCCCGTGGTCGCGCTCGTCACGGCGGGCGTAGAGATGGATGTTCTCGGCCTGACCTATGGCGAATATTCCGATGCGGAGCGCGGGGCGGTGGTTGCCGGTTTCCCTCGCACTCCGACTTTCAAGGAAGACATCATCCAGGCCTTTTACGAGGGCATCAGGCACAAGCCCGAAACGACCTTCGGAAACGTCAAGGCCGACGTGATCGCGGACAAGCAGCCCCATTTCCATCGTGGCAATTTCTGTTCGGTGATCCGCGGTTCGCGCTGGGCGGGCTGAGGCCATCGTCAGGGAGGACTGGCGACTCCGGACGACGGTTGTGGAGGCGCCCAGGTCTTCGGGGGCTAGTAGAATTTCCGCAGCGTCAGCCGGCGCTCGCTGCCGTCGCACAGGCTGAGCGTCACCATCCGCCCCGGCACCCCCGCGCTCCAGTCGACCGGCCGGCCGGCCACCGCCACGCCGTCGGCGCTGCAGATCGTCTCGCCTTCGCGCCAGCCGCCCTCCGCGGCGGGGGAGCCGCGCATGACGTGGAGCACGCGCAGATGATTGCCCTCGGCGCCGAGCAGCAGGCCGCTGGTCGAGCGCAGCACCGGCGTGGCGGCCGAGGCGGCGGGCTGCAGCACCATGCGTCCGGCACGCGGATCGAGCAGCACGCGGTAGCGCAGCAGCAGCCCGGTGCCGATCCGCCCGGCGGCGCCGGCCGCGGTGGAATAGCCGCCTTCGCCTTCGATGCGGACTTCCGTCTCGGAAAGGGCGCTGCCGCCCAGGGCAAAGCCGGGGATGACCGCAGCCTCGCTGACCAGCGCGCCGCCGATTCCCCAGCCGAGCGTGGTGGTGAGAGTTGCGCCGCGATAGTTCGCGCTGGCCCAGGCCGCTTTGCTCAGCGTCACGGCAGCGCCGTCGCCGGTATCGACGATCATCGGGCGCAGCCGCGCGTTGCCAAGGCGGATCTCGGTGACCGGCACGCCCGAGCCGTGCTGGAGCGCGAGCGGGGCGGTCTGGCCGGTGAAGGGCATGCGGCCGCTTGGGAGGATTCGAAAACGCCTCACGGCATAGTCGATGTCGAGCGCGCAGCAGCTCAGTACGTCGCTGCCGATCAGCAGGTCGGCGCCGAACCGGTCCTGGCCCGGCGCGTCCGGAATGACGATGCGCCCGCCGCGCCGGGTGAGCCCGCCCATCACCAGCGTGCCACCCGGTGCCCAGGCGACCTCGACACCGCCGCCGATCGCCAATGCGCGCTGGCGGCGGCCGATGGCGAGCCGGGCGCGGGTGGCGAAATCCTGGGTGGCGAGGGTGTTGGTGAGCCCGGTATCGAGCACGGCGCGCACCGGTCGCCCGTTCAGCACCGCCTCGAAGCGGATCTGGTTGGACGGCGTCAGGTCGAAGGCGATCCAGCGCGCCTCGCTGTCGGGCGCGAGGGTGATGCCGTCCTTCGCCTCCTCGCCGGGCGCGGAAACGGGCGAGGCGGCGAGCGCCAAAGGCAGGAGAAGAGACAGCACCGGCACAGCCTAGCCGGTCAGGCGATCAGAGGCACGCCTCGAGCAGTGCCTGGTCGAAGCCGTACTGCTTGGCCTTGTCGAGCGTATAGGGGCGCAGGCCCATCGAGCGATATTCGCCGATGATCTTGCCGTCGGCGCTCTCGTCCAGATACTCGAACTTGAACAGCTCCTGGGTGACGATCACCGGGCCTTCCATGCCGATCACTTCGGTGACATTGGTCACGCGGCGCGAACCGTCGCGCAGGCGCTTCACCTGGATGATCAGGTCGACCGAGTCCGCGATCTGGCGGCTGATCGCTTCCTTCGGCACCTTGATGTCCGACATCATCACCATGTTCTCCATACGGGCGAGTGCCTCGCGCGGAGAGTTGGAGTGGAGCGTACACATCGAGCCGTCGTGACCGGTGTTCATGGCGGCGAGCATGTCGAAACACTCGCTGCCACGGATTTCGCCGAGGATGATCCGGTCCGGGCGCATACGCAGCGCGTTCTTCACCAGGTCGCGGATGGTGATCTCGCCCTGGCCTTCGAGGTTGGGCGGGCGGGTTTCGAGCGGCAGCCAGTGTGGCTGCTGCAGGCGGAGTTCGGCCGCGTCCTCGATCGTCAGCACGCGCTCGCCCGGGTCGATCATCTTCGACAGGGCGTTGAGCATCGTCGTCTTGCCCGAGCCGGTACCGCCCGAGATGACGATGTTGAAGCGGCTGGCGCCGGCGATCTTGAGTGCGGTCGCCATCTTCTGCGACATCGATCCGCCCTGGGCCATCATGTCGAGCGTGATCGGCTTGGCCGAGAATTTACGAATCGAGATCGCGGTGCCGCGCAAGGAGAGCGGCGGCACGATCACGTTGACGCGGCTGCCGTCCTTGAGGCGGGCGTCGGCGAGCGGCGTGGTCTGGTCGACGCGGCGGCCGACCGAGTTGCAGATGCGCTGCGCGATCTGGAACAGATGCTCCTCGTCGCGGAACTGGATGTTGGCGAGCTCGAGCTTGCCCTTGCGCTCGATGAAGGTCTGCTCGGGGCCGTTGACCATGATGTCCGAGATGGCCGGATCGCTGAGCAGTTCCTCGAGCGGCCCGAGGCCGAGCAGCTCGTCGACCAGCACCTTCTCGAGCGCGAACTGCTCGCGGCGGTTCAGGGTCAGCTTCAGCTCGGCGAGGACCTCGCCGATGATCGGGCGGAATTCCTCGGCCAGCTCGTCCTTGCTGAGCGTGGCTGCGGCTTCGGGATCGACGCGCTCGAGCAGGCGCGGCAGCACCTGTTCCTTGATGCGGTGGATCGAAGCCTCAAAGCCCTCGACGCGCGAATTGCCCTGCTCGCCGGCGGCGGCCTGGCGATCGGCGAGGCGCTGCAGCGCTTCGGCACTGGCGACGCTGGGGCCGTTGGGATCGCGCTCGGCCATCGGGTCGGGCATGGCGCCCTGGCCCGGAAGCGGCACGGAATTGATCGGGGGGAACTGCTCGCCGCCCAGCGGGGCGGGATCAACCGGGCGGGGCAGCGGTCCGCCGCCCTGCATCGGGCGCGCAACACCGAACGCCGGCCGGCCTGCCGGTCCACCACCCAATCCGCTGCGTCGTCCGAAAGCGCTCATCAGAACCCAATGTCCCCTCGACGGCGGAGTGTTACCGGCCAAGGCTTGATATTTACCTAACCCGGTAACCCCGCTTGTTACGGAGATGGACCAGCAAAGGTGCAAAGCGGGTAAACGCGCCGGCCTAGAGGAACGGTCCCCTTGCCCGGACGCGCGCGCCGCTGGGGGCCAGCCCGGCGAGTGCGCGGAAATCGCGGGCCATGTGTGCCTGGTCGGCATAGCCGCGCGCGGCGGCGGTGTCGGCAAGGGTGTCGTCGCCGTGCTGGACGTCCTGCAGCGCGGCGCGGAAGCGCAGCAGGCGCAGATAGGTACGCGGCGCCAGCCCCAGTTCGCGCGCGAAGATGCGCTGCAGGCGGCGATGGGGCAGGCCGGTGGCCGCTGCGATCTCCGCGACGCTGGTCGAAGCGAGGATGGCGCGGGCGAGGGGCGGGGGCTCGATGCCGGCAAGCGCTGCCGTCAGGTTGGCGACGGGGTCGTCCCGCAGCAGATCGGCGAGCGGCGAATCGGGCGCAACTGCGATCCAGTCATCGGCGAAGCCCGGACAGGGTGGCCCGCCCAGCGCATGCCAGGCCCAGGGCCACAGCTTGATCGCGGTGAAGCGGGCATCGCCGCTGAAGCCGAAGCGGATCGGGTGGGCGGAGAGGCCGGTGGCGAAGAATTCCGGCTGGTCCCGCCGCCATTCGGAACGCCCCGCCGGGCGATGGATCAGCTCGACGCAGCCGTCCGGCGTTGCCTCATGTTCCACCCAGCCCGGCTCGCTTGCCTCGAGCGTCCACACCGCGGCGACAAGGCCGTCGAGCGATGGAGGCAGGGGCAGCTCGGCATAGTCCATGGGCGGAGCCTCGCATGTCGCGTCGGTTCAAGCCAGCGGGGCGTGCGGGGCCTATGACGGCGTGAGCAGGGAGGACGGAAGGATGATCGCGAACATCATGCTGCTTGCCGGGCTGGGGTTGTCGCCCGAGCCGCTCGACTGGCTGGTCGGCAAATGGTGCACCGAGCCGGCCAAGGGCCGGACGACCTGCGAGACCTGGCAGCCGATGGGCGCCGATCGCGTCATGCGCGGGGAAACGGTCACGACTTCGGCGAAGGGGGAACGGCGCGAGCCGATGCGGATCACCGGGGATGCGGGCAAGCTGGTGTTCCATGCCGAGCCGCAGGGCCAGGCGCCCACCGATTTCGCGGCAAGGCATGCCGCAGCGCAGAGCATCGAGTTCGTCAACGCCGCGCACGATTATCCGCAGCGCATCCGTTACTGGCGCGAGGGGGAGCTGCTGATGGCGGAGATTTCGCTGGCCGATGGCAGCAAGCCGATGCGCTGGCGCTATCGCCGCGCGGGCCAGTAACCCATTGGGGTGAAAGCCGGGATTCGGGCCGCGAGAGCGGGACGAGAGCTTCCCAGGGAGGATCCCGGCTTTCGCCGGGGAGACGGAGCCGACGGGGCAAACCCGTCGGCGTTTCGTCGTATCAGCCGGCCTTTTCGGCGAGAACCGTCAGGCCCTTCTCGTTCACTTCGGCGAACCCGCCTTCGATGCGGATCGTCTCCGGCGTGGTCGCGCCGGCCTTGTAGATCTCGAGATTGCCGTCGCGGATGGTCGACATCAGCGGGGCATGGCCTTCGAGCACGCCGAAATCGCCCTCGGTGCCGGGGACGACGACCATGTGCACTTCCTCCGAGCGGAGGAGCTTTTCGGGGGTTACGAGTTCGAAGTGAAGCGACATGACTTGTTTCCTAGGGCTTTTGAGCGGCGTCGGGCTGCGCTGCGCCGACATTTCCCGCGAGATAACTGATATCGAGCTGGACGCCTTCAGAATCCGCCGCGGCCGGGCTCAGCCACTGCATCTTCGCGCGGACGCCATAGCCGGGCATATCCGGCTTCGGCGCAGCGCGCAGCAACAAGCGCTGCGACAGCGGCATCTTCTCGCCCGCATCGACTGCGGCGGCCGTCTGCCAGCCCTGCGCGCCGAGCGTGTTCGCCAACGAGGCGGCCAGCGGCGCGACGGGCTCGGACGATCCGGTGACGTAGAGATCGCAGGCATTGCCGTTGTAGAAGATCACCCAGACCTCACCCGAAGCGGCGGGAAAGCGCGCCGCCATCGAGATCTTGAACATCATCCGCGACTGGCTGTGGCCGATCACGCGCTGGATCAGCGGCGGCGTGTCGGCCAGCGTCTTCATGCCGGCGTTCATCTGCGCAATCATCTTCGCCGCCCGGGATCCAGACGGCTCGCCCGCCGGGAGCTTGATCCGCGATTCCTCGGGCTCGTAGAAGTCGGTGCCCTTTTCGAGCGACCAGCTGTTGGTCTCCGCGGCCTTGGCGCACAGCGCGGCGGCACGCGGCAAAACCTCCGCCAGTGGCGGCGAGGCGGGGGCGGTTTGCACCGCCAGCCCGCCGATTATCGCCGCCACCGTGAGCATTACGCGTCTTCAGCCAGCTTCTTGCCCTTGGCGATGGCGTCGTCGATGCCGCCGACCATGTAGAAGGCGGCTTCCGGCAGGTGGTCGTACTCGCCGTTCACCACCGCCTTGAACGACTTGATGGTGTCCTCGATCTGCACGAACGCACCCGGGATGCCGGTGAACACTTCGGCGACGTGGAAGGGCTGCGAGAGGAAGCGCTGGATCTTGCGCGCGCGCGAGACGGTCAGCTTATCTTCTTCGCTCAGCTCGTCCATGCCGAGGATGGCGATGATGTCCTGCAGCGACTTGTACTTCTGCAGGATCGACTGGACCGCACGGGCCGTGTCGTAATGCTCCTGGCCGACGACGCGCGGCTCGAGAACGCGGCTGGTCGAGTCCAGCGGATCCACCGCCGGATAGATGCCGAGCTCGGAGATCGCGCGGTTGAGCACGGTCGTCGCGTCGAGGTGGGCGAACGAGGTTGCCGGCGCCGGATCGGTAAGATCGTCCGCGGGGACGTACACGGCTTGCACCGAGGTGATCGAGCCCTTGTTGGTCGAGGTGATGCGCTCCTGCAGCGCGCCCATGTCGGTCGACAGGGTCGGCTGGTAGCCCACGGCCGAAGGAATACGGCCGAGCAGTGCCGACACTTCCGCGCCCGCCTGGGTGAAGCGGAAGATGTTGTCGACGAAGAACAGCACGTCCTGGCCTTCGACGTCGCGGAAATATTCGGCGATCGTCAGGCCCGACAGCGCGACGCGGGCACGGGCGCCCGGCGGCTCGTTCATCTGGCCATAGACCAGGGCGACCTTCGAACCTTCGCTGATGGCATTGCCGTCGGCGTCCTTGGCGATGACGCCCGCGTCGAGGAACTCGTGATAGAGGTCGTTGCCCTCACGGGTACGCTCGCCGACGCCGGCGAACACCGAGGTGCCGCCATGGCCCTTGGCGATGTTGTTGATCAGCTCCTGGATGAGCACGGTCTTGCCCACGCCGGCGCCGCCGAACAGGCCGATCTTGCCGCCCTTGGCGTAGGGCGCGAGCAGGTCGATGACCTTGATGCCGGTGACCAGGATCGCGTTCTCGGTCGACTGGTCGACGAACAGCGGGGCCTCGGCGTGGATCGGCGCGCGCAGGTCGGTGCCGACCGGGCCGCGCTCGTCGATCGGCTCGCCGATGACGTTGAGGATGCGGCCGAGCGTCGCCGGGCCGACCGGGACGGAGATCTGCGCGCCGGTGTCGCTGACGACCTGGCCGCGGGTCAGACCCTCGGTCGAGTCCATCGCGATCGTGCGGACGGTGTTCTCGCCGAGGTGCTGGGCGACCTCGAGGACGAGCTTGTTGCCGTTGTTGTCGGTCTCGAGCGCCGAAAGGATCGCCGGCAGCGGTCCTTCGAAGGCGACGTCGACGACGGCGCCGATCACCTGGCTGATGCGGCCGCCATTGTTGGTCGTGGTCGGCAGAGTGCCGGCGGCATCCGCCTTCGGCTTGGTCGCGCGCGGCTTGCGGGCGGGCTTCTCTGCGATGGGAGCTTCGGTTGCCATTGCTGTTTCCTCGTTCGAACGGTCTTAGAGCGCTTCGGCGCCCGAAATGATTTCCACCAGCTCGGTCGTGATCGCGGCCTGGCGCTGGCGGTTGTAGATCGTGTTGAGCCGCTTGATCAGGTCGCCGGCGTTGCGCGTGGCGTTGTCCATGGCGGTCATCTTCGAGCCCTGCTCCGACGCGGCGTTCTCGCGCATCGCGCGGAACAGCTGGATCGCGACGTTGCGCGGCAGCAGGTCGGCGAGGATCGATTCCTCGTCGGGCTCATAGGTGACGGCGGCGCCGCTCGATACCGCGGCGGTCTCGGCCTGCGGGATCGCGACCGGGATGATCTGCTGCGCGGTCGGCTCCTGGGCCAGCACCGACTTGAAGGTCGAGTAGAACAGGGTCGCCACGTCGAACTCGCCCGCCTCGAAGCGTGCGATCAGGTCGTCGGCATAGCCGCGCGCATCGGCGAAGCTCAGCTTGCCCAGGTCGCCCGGCTCGATCGAGTGGATGATGTTCTTGGGGAACTGGCGGTTCAGCACGGCGCGGCCCTTGCGGCCGATCGTGTAGATCTTCACCGTCTTGCCCTGCGCCAGCAGCTCCTGCGCATGGCGGCGGGCCAGGCGGGCGATGTTGGTGTTGAACGCGCCGGCCAGGCCCTTGTCGCTGGTCGCGATGACCAGAAGGTGGACCTGATCCTTGCCGGTGCCGGCGAGCAGCTTGGGCGAGCTCTCGCTCACCGAAATCTTGCTGGCCAGGCTGGCGACGACGGCTTCGAGGCGCTGGGCATAGGGGCGCCCGGCCTCTGCCGCTTCCTGCGCACGGCGCAGCTTGGCGGCGGCGACCATCTTCATCGCCTTGGTGATCTTCTGCGTCGACTTCACCGAGCCGATGCGGATCTTGAGGGCCTTCAAACTTGCCATTTACGAATTCCGAGCAAGGGCCAGACGGCCCGCGAGACCAACAAATGCGACGCCGAGAACGCCCTCGATCCAGCGCATCGCGCTGCTCTGCTTCGCGGCGCGGCCCGCACGGGCGGCGACGAAGACGATACCGGTGAGCCAGAAGCCGCCGAGCACATAGGGCACTGCGATCAGCAGCGCGCCCTTGAGCGGGGCATCAGCGCCGGTGCCGACGAACTGCGGCAGGATGGCGAGGAAGAACAATGCGACCTTGGGATTGAGCGCGGTGGTGAGCAGCCCCTGCCAGAAGGGCTTGCCCAGAGCGGGCGCCTCGGCAGTGGCGGGAGCCGGGCGAACCGCGCCGCGGATCAGCTTGAAGCCGAGCCATGCGAGGTAGATCGCGCCGGCGGTCTTCACCACCGTGAACAGCGCCGGGAAGACCGACAGGACGCTGAGGAAGCCGAAGCCGCACAGCGCCATGTACCACAATCCCCCGAGCACCACGCCCGAGACTGCCGCCAGGCCGGCCCGCACGCCTCCGCGCGCCGCGTGACCCGCGACGAGCATCGTGTCCGGCCCGGGCGTCAGCACGAGGCCGACGCTGAGCAGCGTCCACGCGAGGAGGGAGTGGTCGGCCACCGGCTGCTATCAGGCGAAGGTCTTGGCGAACGCCTCGAGGGCGGCCTTGAGCTTCGCCTTCACGTCGTCCGACAGGTCCTTCGAGTCGCGGATCGCGCCGAGGATGTCGGCGTGGTTCGCGCGGAGATCGGCGAGCATCGCCGCCTCGTAGCGCACCACGTCCTGCACCGAAACGGCGTCCAGGAAGCCCTGGGTGCCGGCGAAGATCGACGCCGTCTGCTCCTCGAAGGGCAGCGGGTTGAACTGCGGCTGCTTGAGCAGCTCGGTCAGGCGCGCACCGCGGTTCAGCAGGCGCTGGGTCGAGGCGTCGAGGTCCGAGCCGAACTGCGCGAAGGCGGCCATCTCGCGATACTGGGCGAGGTCGAGCTTGATCGAGCCCGAGACCTTCTTCATCGCCTTGGTCTGGGCCGAGGAGCCCACGCGCGACACCGAGAGGCCGACGTTGATCGCCGGGCGGATGCCGGCGTTGAACAGGTCGGTCTCGAGGAAGATCTGGCCGTCGGTGATCGAGATCACGTTGGTCGGGATGTAGGCCGACACGTCGCCCGCCTGGGTCTCGATGATCGGCAGCGCGGTGAGCGAGCCGTTGCCATTGGCGTCATTGAGCTTGGCAGCGCGCTCGAGCAGGCGGCTGTGGAGATAGAACACGTCGCCCGGATAGGCTTCGCGGCCCGGCGGGCGGCGCAGCAGCAGCGACATCTGGCGATAGGCGACGGCCTGCTTCGACAGATCGTCGAACACGATCAGCGCGTGCATGCCGTTGTCACGGAAATACTCGCCCATCGCGGTGCCGGTGTAGGGCGCGAGGAACTGCAGCGGCGCGGGGTCCGAAGCGGTCGCGGCGACGACGATGGAATATTCCATCGCGCCATTCTCCTCGAGCGTGCGCACCAGCTGGGCGACGGTCGAGCGCTTCTGGCCGACGGCGACGTACACGCAGTAGAGCTTCTTGCTCTCGTCGGTGCCGGCGTTGACCGTCTTCTGGTTGATGAAGGTGTCGATCGCGACGGCCGACTTGCCGGTCTGGCGGTCGCCGATGATCAGCTCGCGCTGGCCACGGCCGACGGGAACGAGCGCGTCGATCGCCTTGAGGCCGGTCTGCACCGGCTCGTGGACCGACTTGCGCGGGATGATGCCCGGCGCCTTCACTTCGACGCGGCTGCGCTTCTCGGCGACGATCGGGCCCTTGCCGTCGATCGGGTTGCCGAGGCCGTCCACGACGCGGCCGAGCAGGCCCTTGCCGACGGGAACGTCCACGATGGTGCCGGTGCGCTTGACGGTGTCGCCCTCGCGGATCTCGGCGTCCGAGCCGAAGATCACGACGCCGACATTGTCGGCTTCGAGGTTGAGCGCCATGCCCTGCACGCCATTGGCGAACTCGACCATCTCGCCGGCCTGGACGTTGTCCAGACCGTGGATGCGCGCGATGCCGTCACCGACGCTGAGCACCTGGCCGGTTTCCGAGACCTGGGCCTCGGTGCCGAAATTGGCGATCTGGTCCTTGATGACCTTCGAGATTTCTGCGGCGCGGATATCCATGATTCTAGCCTTCAGCCTTTCATCGCGTGCGCGAGGGAGTTCAAACGGGTCTTGATCGAGCTGTCGATCATCTGGCTGCCGATCTTCACGACCAGCCCGCCAAGGAGCGAGGGATCGACCGAAAGGTCGATGGCCACTTCACGGCCGATCCGGGTGCGCAGCTGCTGCTTGAGCGCGCTGACCTGGTCCGCGGTGAGCGGGTGAGCGGAGACCACTTCCGCCGTCGTCTCGCCGCGATGCGATGCGGCGAGCTGGCGGAAGGCGCGGATCACCGCGGGAAGCTGGCCCAGCCGGCGATTCTCGGCGAGCACGCCGAGGAAGTTCGCGGTGGTGGCGTCGAGCTTCAGGCTCTTGGCGACGGCGGCGACGGCCTTGGCGGCATCGCCACGCGACACCAGCGGGCTGGCGGTCAGCGCCTTGAAGTCGGTCGATTCGGCAAGCGCCTTGGCAACGGTGCCGAGGCTGTCCTCGACCTGGCCCAGCGCCTTCGAATCACGTGCGAGCTCGAACAGGGCGGTAGCGTAGCGTCCGCTTAGGCTTGCCTGGATACCGGCGGAATTCTCCACGCGATCGGGTTCCTCTCGGAGGTTCGGGTTTCAGCCCCATATGAATTGGGGGCCGATTTCCGGCTCCATCAAAGTATTAGTTTGATGGACACCCCATACGGCCCCCTATGGGTCGCGGCGCGGTTAGCATCGGTGTCACAGGGATGCAACCCGAGTCCGAGTCGCTCTCCTCGAGGACTCTCCCAAAGTGACCGCGACACGGTGTGTACCGAATCGTTTCGTATGGTAAACGGCCGCCGCGATATCCTTTTGGGGGAAGGGACGGGGAAATGGACAAGCGGATTCTTGCCGGCATCGGAATCGTGGCGCTGATGGCGGGCGTCGCGCGCGCGGAAGTGTTGGAGATCACCGGCGAGTTCGCCGCGCCGAACCGCGAGGCGAGCCTGCTGCGCTCGATCTCGGTCGACCGGATTGCCGGACAGGACGGGTCGGCGCTGGCGCGGGCGATCGAGCAGGCCCTGTCGGGTACGCATTTCGACCTGATGGGTGGGTATACCGGCCGTGACAATGCCGAGGGTTCGCTGACCGGCGGCGTCACCACCGGCGTCGACGAATCCAACTTCAAGCGGAAGGAGAAGCGCTGCATCGAGAAGGACAGCGCCGACCAGAAGAAGTGCATCCGCCATGCCGAGGTCGAGCTGCGCTGCCGTCGCCGGCTCGTGTCGGTGAAGGCCGATCTCCGCCTGGTGCGCAACCGCGACGGGCGGATCGTCTATTCGGTCACCCGCCCGGTGACCAACGACTTCAGCTGGTGCGAAGGCGACAAGACCGATCCCGAGCCGGTGGAGGACGTGATTGCCAATCTGGTGCGCGACCTCGGCAATTCGGTGCGCGCCGACATCGCGCCGACCCTATCCACCTATCGCATCCGGGTGCGCGAGAGCGACAAGGGGATGGGCAAGGACCAGGCGAAGCGGTTCAAGGACCTGGTCAAGCTCACCAAGCGCGATGTGCGCGGTGCCTGTACCGGCTGGGCCGCGCTGGCTGGGGAAGTGCCGAACAACGCCTCGATCACCTTCGACCTCGGGCTCTGCGCCGAGCAGGCCGGCAACTACGAGAAGGCCGAGCAGCTCTACCGTGCCGCGCAGCGCGCCGGCGCCCAGGAGGGCGGCGAAGGCGCCGATCGCGCGATCCGGCTGATCGCCGGTCGCGAGGATGCCGCGATCCGCGCCCGGCGTCGCTGAGCGTGGGGACCTAAAGAAAAGGCCAGGCATCATGCCCGGCCTTTTCGTTTCAGCTTTGGGAAGCGTGGGTCTCAGCGCCCGCGATTGCCGCCCTGACCACCCTGACGACCGCCGCCGCCGCCCTGGCCACCCTGGCGCTGGCCACCGCCGCTGCCGGTCGGGCGCGGCTGCCACTTGCGCTTCGGGCGGGCATAGTTGCGGGGCTGTTCGCCCTGCGGCTGCGCATCGAAGCGGCGCGGACGCGGCTCGCCTGCGGCCGCACCGGCTGCTTCCGGACGCGGGGCATGGCCGTCGCGGCGCGGCTGGTCGCCGCGTGCGCGGTCTTCGCGCTGGCCGCCGGGGCGACCGCGCTGCGGCTGGCCGCCGCCCGGGCGGCGACCGTCACGCTGCATCGCGCGGCCGTTGCGGCCATTCTGCTCGTCACGGGTCGGCGCCACGTTGACGCGGGTCGACCTGATCTTCTCGGCAGCGGCGACGAAGCCCTCGGGCAGCGGCACCACGGTGAGCTTCTGGCGGATCAACCGCTCGATGTCGCGCAGATAGGGCCGCTCGTCATCGGCGCACAGGCTGATCGCCTCGCCATCCTTGCCGGCGCGCGCGGTGCGGCCGATGCGGTGGACATACTGGTCCGCCACGTTCGGCAGCTCGAAGTTGAAGACGTGGCTGACGCCAGACACGTCGATGCCGCGCGCGGCGATGTCGGTCGCGACCAGGATCTTCACCTTGCCGGCGCGGAACTCGCCGAGCGCGCGCTCACGCTGCGGCTGGCTCTTGTTGCCGTGGATCGCGTTGGCGGCGATGCCGTTGCCCGCGAGCAGGCGGACGACGCGGTCGGCGCCGTGCTTGGTGCGGGTGAACACCAGCGCGCGATCGATCTCGGTCTCGCGCAGCAGCATCGTCAGCAGCGCCTGCTTCTCGTCCTGGCGGACGAAGGTGACGCTCTGGTCGACACGCTCGGCGGTGGTCGCCTCGGGGGTGACCTTCACTTCGACCGGATCCTTGATGAACTGGCCAGCCAGCTCGCGGATCGTCTTCGGCATGGTCGCCGAGAAGAACAGCGTCTGGCGCTTCGACGGCAGCTCGCGGACGATGCGCTTCAGGGCGTGGATGAAGCCCAGGTCCATCATCTGGTCGGCCTCGTCGAGGACGAGGATCTCGATCCCGAGCAGGATCGCGTAGCACTGGTCGATCAGGTCGACGAGGCGGCCCGGCGTGGCGACGACGATGTCGACGCCCTTGGCGAGGTCGGTCTTGTTCTTGTGGATCGAGGTGCCGCCGAACACGGTGGCGACCGAAAGGCGCGTGCCCTTCGAATAGTGGCGGGCCTGGTCGGCGATCTGGCTGGCGAGCTCGCGGGTCGGGGCGAGGATCAGCATGCGGCAGCCGCGCGGCTGGGCGCGCTTGCCGCTGGCGACCAGGCGATCGATCGAGGGGAGCATGAAAGCGGCGGTCTTGCCGGTGCCGGTCTGGGCGATGCCGAGCAGGTCGCGCCCTTCGAGCAGCGACGGGATCGACTTGGCCTGGATCGGCGTCGCCTCGCTATAGCCCTTGGCGGCAAGCGCGGCGAGAACGGTCTCCGAGAGACCGAGTTCGTTGAATTGCATTATGTGTCCTGTACATACGGCCGGGCGCACCGGACGGAATCCAGGCGCAAGGCGGGGTCAAAAATGACGACCCGCGTGACTAGGGAAGCCGGGAAAACAAAGAGGCGGAGCCTGGACCCTTGGGATGAACCCGCATGTCCGATCACGCTGCATTACGCCTCGATGCTGGGCCATATGGCGATGAAATCGGTTTCCGTCAAGAAAGGGGTGCTGCGTGCCTCATCGGCGTGGCTGCACCGGGCAGCCGGGTGCGGCGGATCCCGCCGCCATTTCGGGGCTGGCCCCGCCTCCCGCATTTCCCGCGCTGAAATGGTCGGCGAGCGGTGCGAGTATCCCGGCGCCCTTTTCGGCGAAAAGCGCTCGGGCCATGACCGCCTCATGCGCGCCGCAGAAGGAGCTCTTGCCCGACAGGGCCCGATATTCGAGCGTGACGCAGGCGCCGGATCGGTAGCAGCGCCGATGCTCGGCCAGCCCGGCACAGTTTCCGCTCGATGGCGATCAGGATCAGCGTGACCCGAATCATCGCGGATATCCCGTCACGCAGCCCATGGCGGGCTTGAGTTTTTCGAGAGGTTCGCCGCGCTTTAGCGCTTCGGCGAAGCGGATCAGGGCGGCATCGGCCCGGCGCAGGGACTGGTTCAATTCTGCTTGCGTGCTTCCCTGCGTATCCTCGCGATACCAGATCGCTTCGCCGGCAACGGCTTCTTCCTTGGAGCAGAGGTAGAGGCCCCTGCCTCCCACCACGCCATATTTGAGGGTGATGGAGTGATCGTCGTCGTCATCCACCCAGATGATCGTCTCGGAAAGCGGATAGCAGGCGGAGCCACCGGTCGGCTTTCTGTGATCGGCATGGGTCAGCCGCTCGAAATGGCGCCAGCATGCATTCTCGCCCTTCGCATCCGATGCGCGGCGTGCACAGGCGCAGGAGGCGTTCGCGAGCGACTGGAGGCCGGGAATGCGCGCGGCATTTCTATCGACGCTCAGAACCGCGGCCATTGGACCGGCAATCGCCGCAACGGCGATCGGCAGCAGCACGGCGATCAGCGCACTTCGTCTCATGCGCAAAGGCTAAACCACCCCACCCCGTTGCGCATACGAAATTAGTGCCGGTTGTCGGTCATTCGCAAATCACTCGTTAACGCATCCGCGGCTAAGGTTTCCGCGCCTGTAACGGAGCCTTGAAATTGATCGTCGCCAAGCTTGAGATCCTCGGAGATATCGACCGCCGCGGCGCGATCCGTTTCGATGCGGATTCGCCGTCGACCCTGCGCGTGCCCGACGGCGCGCCGCTCGACGTGCGGGTCGAGGACTTCTCGCGTACCGGCTTCCGCTTCTCCTCGGAGATCGACCTGCCGGTCGGCACGCTGGTCTCGCTCGGCCTGTCGGGCGCGGGCTCCCGCGCCGCCAAGGTGGTGCGCCGCTCGGGCTCGACCTATGGCTGTGCCTTCATGAAGGCGCTGACCGAGGAAGAGATCGCCCATGCCTTTCGCGGGCAGGAGCACATCCTCGCCGATCTCTCGGCCGCGCTCGCCGCGCGTTTCGGCACGGCCAAGCCGGGCGGGAAGCCGACCATGCCACCGCTCCGCCGGCTGATGCGTCGCCCGACGCGCGAGGACTGAGGTCCCCGCGTTCGCTTTGAGCGCAATCGCCGGGATGTGGGGTGCCGCGCAGGCGCCTATATCCGGGGCATGACCCAGCAGCTTTCCCTTCCCGAAGACGCGGCCTGGGCCGCCTTCGAAGCGCGCGACCGCGCCTTTGACGGGCGGTTGATCGTCGCGGTGACCACCACCCGCATCTATTGCAAGCCGACCTGCCCGGCGCGGCGGCCGAAGCGCGAGCATGTCGAGTTCTTCGACGATGCCGAGGGTGCCCGCGCCGCCGGATATCGCGCCTGCCTGCGCTGCAAGCCCGACGAGGTCGGCCGCGATCGGATCGCGGTGGCCAGGGCGGTGGCGCTGATCGAGGCGGCCGAGGAATCGATCTCGCTCGACGAAGTCGCCGCTGCCGTCGGCTATGCCCCGCATCATTTCCACCGGCTGTTCAAGCGCGCCACCGGGGTGACGCCGGCCGCCTATGCCCGCAGCCTCAAGGCGAAGCGCGCGGCGGAGGCGCTGGGCGAGGGCAGCGTCACCGAGGCGATCTACGAGGCCGGCTATTCGGCGCCGAGCCGCTTCTACGAGACCGCCAATGCCCGGCTCGGGATGAGCCCCAGCGTGTGGAAGCGCGGCGGGGCCGGGGTGACGATCCGCTGGACGATCGCCGAGACCAGCCTTGGCCCGCTGCTGATCGCGGCGACCGACAAGGGGCTTTGCCGCGTCGCGTTCGACGAGAACGCGCTCGGCCTGGCCCAGCGCTTCCCGGCGGCGGAGATCGTCCAGGGCGGTGCGGCGCTATCGGCGCTGGCCGCGCGCGTCGTCGCCGAGGTCGAGAGCCCCGGACGCGACACCGACCTGCCGCTCGACGTGCAGGGCACCGCCTTCCAGGAAGCGGTGTGGCAGGCGCTGCGGGCGATCCCGCCGGGCGAGACGCGCAGCTATGCCCAACTCGCCGCTGCGGTGGGCAGCCCCGGCGCGGTGCGCGCAACGGGCACCGCCTGCGGTGCCAATCATGTGCCGGTGATCATCCCCTGCCACCGCGTGCTCCGCTCGGACGGCAGCATGGGCGGCTATGCGTACGGCGTCGATCGCAAGCAGGCGCTGCTCAAGCGCGAGGGTGGCGAGCGATGAGCTATGTCATCCAGGGCATCGACCCCGCGCCGTTCCGGCATCTCTATGGCCTGTCGGACGCGGCGCTCGCCGCCGAGCAGGTGGTGCGCTTCACCGTCGAGAAGAAGCCCGATGCGCCGTGCCGGGTCGAGCTGGTCGATGTCGAGCCGGGCGAGACCGTGCTGCTGGTCAATCACGAGCACCTGCCCGTCGCCACGCCCTATCGCAGCGCCCATGCGATCTTCGTGCGCGAAGGCGCCGAAGTGCCGGCGCGCTTCGAGAATGCCGTGCCCGCGCCGCTGGCGATCCGCCTGCTCTCGGTCCGCGCGTTCGACGAAGCGGGCATGATGACCGATGCGGAGGTCATCGAAGGCCGCGACCTCGCGCCGCTGATCGTGCGGATGTTCGCGGATCCGGCGGTGGCCTATCTCCATGTGCACAATGCGAAGCGCGGGTGCTTCGCGGCCCGGGTCGATCGCTTCTAACCCTCTACCGCTTGCGGGAGAGGGAATTCACTTCGCCGCAGGCGTCTCGTCGGGCCCGGCCCCCGCACATTTGTACACCAGCTTCTCGTTGTACACCGCCGGCAGCGCCGTGCGGATGTTCTGCTGCTGGGTCGCCAGCTCGGCGCGCTTGGCCTGGTCGGACGAGCATTCCTTGAGCGGCACGCCCTTCCGCAGCGCCCGCGCCTGCTTCATCTGCTCGGACGAGAGCAGGTAGCGGGTGTTGGTATAGGTGCCGGTGGCGGGATCGAAGTCGAGCACCGAGACATTGGCTTCCTGGTCGGGGACCAGGATCCGCTGCCAGTGGGTGCCCGATTCGGCATATTGGGTGCGGCTGTTGATGCAGCCGTCCGCGCCGATATCGAGATCGACCTTGTCCGTCGCGGAGACGATCACCCGGCTGCGCTCGGGCACCAGCGTGCAGACCAGCTTGCCCTGTGCGGTCGCCTGCGCCGCGCCGCTCGCCGCCGCCTTGGGCACCGGCAGCACCGCATTCTCGTTGAAGCCCGGCCGGCTGAGGAACAGCGCCACCGCGCCCAGCATCAGCACGCCGCCGCCCGCCGCGACCCAGATCGCCTCGCGCTTGCGCTCGCGGGAAAGCAGCAGCCCGGCACCGCCCACCGCCAGCGCGCCGAGCACCAGCAGCACCGCGGCGCCCGCCATGTAGTTCTCGCGCGTGGTCTCGGCGCGGTTGCGCGCCTGGGCGATGGCGTCGTCGCGCTCGGCCGCGGCCTTGGCGGCATCGGCGCGCGAGACCTCGTCGGCCGCCAGCCGCGCCTTTTCGTCGGCACTGCGCTCCTGCGCCATCTGCTCCTCGACCGAGGTGCAGGGCAGGTCGATGGTCGAGACCGGCTGCTTCGCCTCGGCGAGGAACGCCGTCAGCTCGCTGTCGGCAATGGCGAAGGCGAAGGTCGAATCGCCCTCGTCATTATGGGTGATCGCCGAGTTGACGCCGAGCACCCGGCCGCAGCGATCGAGCAGCGGTCCGCCCGAATTGCCGCGCGCGATGCTGGCGGTGTGGAGCAGCACGCTCACGCCGCTCAGCTGGCGCAGTCCGGCGAACCCGCCCTGCGAGCGCACCGGCGATTGCGGCTTGATGAAGTCCGCCGCCGAGCGCGCGGTGGCCACGTCGACATTGCCGGGATAGCCGAGCGCGACCAGCGCATCGCCGTCGGAGATCTTGCCGCCGAACAGGGTGAGCGGCGGCAGGCGCACGCCGGTGAACTCGATCAGCGCCAGATCGCGCGCCTGGTCGATCTTGATCACCTTGCCCTGGTACGACTTGTCGCCTTCCGACGGGACGACGCCGATCACGACATTGTCGGGATAGCGCGAGGCCAGCTCGACGACATGCGCGTTGGTGACCACCCGGTTGGGTGCCACCGCGAAGCCGCTGCCGTGGCCGAAGCCGACCACCTCGTCATCGACCACCGCGATGGTGACGATGCGCACCACACCGCGCGCGGACGCGGATATGTCGTCGGCATGCGCGGGAGCCGCCCAGGCAAAGAGCAGCGCCACGACCATGAGCAACCGACGCATCATCGACCCCGAACCTCCATTTGGCCGGCAGCTTTCGGGCAAAAGCCCCCGCGGTTCAAGCGGTGGCGAGCGCGTCAGTCGCTGTCGTCGGAGCCCTTGTCCCGCTCGCCCAGCGCAGCCGCCGCGCCGTCGATGTCGTTGGCGTCGATCTTGGCGATCAGCATCGCCGCGAACTTGGCCATGCCGCCATTGTGCGGCTGATAGGCGAGCGGGGCGAGCAGCGCCCGCGCCCGCACCGCGTCCCGGTCGAGCAGCAGCATCGCCGCGGTGTTGAGGCGCAGGCCGTTGTCCTGCGGCGCGTAGTAGAAGGCGTCGAACAGCCCGTCCTTGGCGATGGCCGGCGCAGGCACGCCTTGTTCGGTGAAGCTGCGATAATAGAGGATCAGCGGTTCAGGGTCCTGCGGGGCGATGCGGTTGCCGGCGGCGATGATCTTGCGGATCGCGGTCCAGCTCTCCTTGCCGTAGTCCTTCGCCTTGTGGGCCAGGGCCATGCGGCACATCGCCTTGTAGACATAGCCGTCCACCGCCTTGGCATCCGCCGCGACGGCGCGGTCGGCGGCGGCTTCGGCCACCGCATAATCCTTGGCGTCATAGGCGGCCTCGGCCAGCACGAGCTGGGCGCCGACATCGTTGGGATAGGGTGCTGCGGCCTTTTTCGCTTCGGCATAGACGGCGGGGGCGGTCTTCTCGTTCACGCCGTTCTTCGATCGGATGCGGACGTCCATCGTCGCCGCTTCGCCGGGCGTGAGCTTGCGGATGGTGACTTCGCCCGCCACCGTGGCCTCGGCCTTCACCCGCAATCCGCTGAAGCGGCCGGTCTTGTAGCGCTCCAGCTCACGGTCCAGCGCCTTCAGGTCGCCGAACACCTTGGCGGCCTCGGCGAGCGACTTGCCGTTGTTGATCGCGCTCAGATAGGCGACGAGCTGGCCTTTGCGCTGGCCGCTGAACTGGAGATAGTGGTTGAGCAGCCAGCCGCGCCCGTACAGCCCCTCCCGTTGCTCGTCGCTGAGCTTGAGCGTGTCGGCGGTCAGCAGCTTGTCGGCGGGCAGCCAGTTGCCGCTGAGCAGGCTGTATCCGCGATATTGCGGCGGCTCGCCCAGCACCATCGAGCCGTCCTTGTCGTAGCGCGTGGTCGCATAGGTCTCGGCGAAGCCCTCGATGTACCAGGACGGATAGACCGCGCTCGGACTCAGGCTCCACATCATATAGTGTGCATATTCGTGGAGCAGGATCTGCTGCGCATTGAGGTCGCTCGCGTCCCCGTCGTCCGAACTGCTCGGCACGATGGCCAGCGAGCCGCCGGCGCGCGGGCGGTAGAAACCTGCGGCCCATTTCTCCCCGGCCAGCTTCGCGACGACGCTCTTGTTGTCGACCATGTAGACGTTGAGCCGGTTGGCGCGGTCGATCGGCTCGTCCTTGGCGCCGCGCAGCGCGCGAACCATCTTGTCGAACCGTTCGAGCTTGGTGGCGAATTCCTTCAGCCTCTCGGGCTTCTGCTCGGAGTAGACGGTGAAATGGCCGGTGCTGGCTTCGTACCAGTCGGCATGCGCGGCCGCCGGCAAGGTGAGCAGCGCGGCGGCAAGCAGCTTGCGCAACATCTGGAATCCCCCTGTTTCCCAGTGCGATGCTATCGCAGCGCATTCTCTGCACAAGCGGCAATTTGGACCGGATCAGACGAAGCTGTACGGGTCCACGTCCACTGCCACGCGCACCTTCTGGCTCCAGCTGAGCCCGCCCAGCCAGTCGCGCAGCACCTGCTGCACGTCGAAGCTCCTGCGCGCATGGACGAGGAGGCGATACCGGTGCCGCCCGCGCAGCATCGCCAGCGGGGCTGGGGCGGGGCCATAGACGTGCATGTCCTCGCCGATCTCGGGCGCGGTGCGGCCGATCATCCGTGCGGTCTCCTCGGCGGCGGCGCGGTCCTCGCTCGAGACGATGATCGCGGCATAGCGGCCGAAGGGCGGGGCATCGGCATCGCGGCGCGCCTCGGTCTCGGCGGCGTAGAAGCTCTCGGCATCGCCCGATACCAGCGCCTGCATCACCGGCGCGTCGGGGGCATGGGTCTGAATATAGACGGTCCCCGGCTTCTCGCCGCGCCCGGCACGGCCCGACACCTGCATGATCTGCTGGAAGGTGCGTTCGGACGCGCGCAGGTCGCCGCCGTCCAGCCCGAGATCGGCATCGACCACGCCGACCAGGGTGAGGTTGGGGAAGTGATAGCCCTTGGTCACCAGCTGGGTGCCGACGACGATGTCGATCGCGCCATGCTCCATGCGGCTGACGAACTCGGCCGCCTTGGCCGGCGACCATAGCGTGTCGGAGGTGACGATCGCGGTGCGCGCCTCGGGCCACAGCGCCGCCACTTCGTCGGCGATCCGCTCCACGCCCGGCCCGCAGGCGACCAGCGTGTCCTCGCTCTTGCACTCGGGGCACAGGCTCGGCGCCGGGATGGTGTGCCCGCAATGATGGCAGGACAGGCGCTTGAGCAGCCGGTGCTCGACCATCCACGCGGTGCAGTTCGGGCATTGGAAGCGGTGGCCGCAATGCCGGCAGAGCGTCAGCGGCGCATAGCCGCGCCGGTTGAGGAACAGCAGTGACTGTTCTCCCCGCGCCAGCGTCTCGTCGATCGCCTTGACCAGCGGCGGCGCCAGCCAGCGGCCACGCTCGGGCGGCGCCTGGAGCATGTCGACCGGAATGATCTCGGGCATCTCCGCCGCGCCGTAGCGGCCGGGCAGCTTGAGCTCCTCATAGCGGCCGAGCTCGACCTGGTGGCGCGTCTCGATCGCCGGCGTGGCCGAGGCGAGCAGCACCGGGCATTCCTCGAACCGCCCGCGCATCACCGCCACGTCGCGGGCGTGGTAATGGACGCCGTCTTCCTGCTTGAAGCTGGTCTCGTGCGCTTCGTCGACGACGATCAGCCCCAGCTTCGGATAGGGCAGGAACAGCGCCGAGCGCGCGCCCACCGTCACCAGCGCCTCGCCGCTGGCGATCGCCCGCCAGGCGCGGCGCCGCTGCGAGGTGCGCAGGCCCGAATGCCAGGCGACCGGATCGCAGCCGAAGCGCTTCTCGAAGCGCGTGAGGAACGGCTCGGTCAGGGCGATCTCGGGCAACAGGACGAGCGTCTGCTTGCCAGCGGCGATGGACGCGGCGACCGCTTCGAAATAGACTTCGGTCTTGCCCGATCCGGTCACGCCGTCGAGCAGGAAGGGCTGGAAGGCTTCGGCGCCCACTGCCTGGCGCAGGATCGATGCGGCATCGGCCTGTTCGGGGTTCAGGTGCGGCGGGGCGAAATTGGGGTCGGGCAGCGGATAGGGCGAGTCGGTGTCGACCACCACCGGCTCGATCGCGCCGACCTTCACCAGCCCGCGGATCACCGCGTCGGAGACGTCGGCGACCAGCGCCAGCTCCTTCACCAGCCCCTGGCGCTCGCCGATCCGTTCCAGCGCCTGCGCGCGCTGCGGGGTCAGCCGGTCGGGCACCTGGCCGGTCGCGCGATATTCGGTGATCGTCGGTGCGCTCTCGAACGCGGCGGAGGTGCGCAGCGCCATCGCCAGCACCGCCGAGGGCGGGCTCAGATAATAGTCCGCCGTCCATTCGACGAGCCGGCGCACCGATGCCGGGATCGGCGGCGCGTCGGCCACTGCCAGGATGTTGCGCAGCCGGTTGTCGCCGATCTCCTCGGTCGGCAGCCGCTCGGGCTCCCAGACCACCCCGGCATATTGGCGCGGCCCGATCGGCACGACGACGATCGACCCCGGCGCGACCTGCATGCCGGCGGGCACGCGATAGTCGAGGGGGCCGAGCGCGGGATGCAGGACGAGAATGCGGGCGCGGGACATGGGACGTCCTCATATGGGGTTTTGCGCGCGAAACGGAATCCCCGTATCGTCCCGCAATCCATTCTGCTCCTTCGCCAAAAGATTGTCGGGAGAATCTCATGCTGTTCGCCGCCGCCCTGCTGCTCGTCCAGACCGCGCCCGCCGCGCAGACTACGGCCTGCAAGGCAACCGATGCCAGCCTGCCGACCGGCCTGCTCGGTTGGGTGAAGCCCGGTGATGCTTTCACGCCCGGCAAGGCGGTGGAACTCGACACGATCAACGCCGCCGCGCTCAAGGGCCTGCCTGCCGGCAGCAAGCCGGGCAGGGCGGCGACGATCGGCTTCCGGATCGAGACCGCGGGCGTCTACGGCATCGCGCTCGATCAGGGCGGCTGGATCGACGTGCTGCCCGGTGCGGAGGGCGGTGCGGCGCTCACTTCGGTCAAGCACGGCCATGGCCCGGAATGCTCGACGATCCGCAAGATCGTCCGCTTCCAGCTCACGCCCGGCCTCTATCGGCTTTACGTCTCGGGCCTGCCGGGCGCGAAGGTGAAGGCGATGCTCGTCGCGGGCGAATAGGCCTGCGTCAGGGCCGCAGCGTCAGCCCGATCGTCATTGCGTGATCCATCTGGTCGCGTGCGCCGCCTCGGCCGAAGCGATACTGGTTGAGATAGCCGATCTCGCCGCGCAGCTGGCGCCCGATCGGCACGCCCAGCCCGATATTGGCGCGCACCCGCTCGATCCCGCCGCGCTGGCCCCAGCCGGTGGTGTTGAGGTTGAGGAAGGTCTCGTGCGTCGCGAACAGGCCGAGCTTTCCCGGGATCAGGTCCGTGTTGAAGCGCAGCTGCCCGCGGACCCGGTGGCCGATCTCCGGCCCCGAGCTGTTGAAGCGCTGCTCCAGCCGCACCCGGGTGGCGAAGCCCGCGCCCAGCGGCACGATCACGTGCTGGCGGATACGCTCCTCATTGGGCAGCGTGCGGTCGCCGACGAAGTCCTCGACGTGCCGATAGCCGATGGCGACTTCGACCTTGCCGATCTTCCGGGCGAACAGCCCGCCGATCTCGGTATGGGCCAGGCCCTTCGCACGGTCGCCGAATCGGGCGATGCTCTCCACCGTCGCCTCTTCATGCGCGCCGAGGCGCATCACGCTGCTCGCCTGGAGCCAGAGCTGGTCGTCGGTCTGCTGGGCGAGCGCCGGCGCGGCGAGGCACAACAGGGGCAAAGCGAGAAACGCGCGCATCCGGCCTAAACGCATCGTCTTCATTTCGGTGCAAGCTTTACTTGTCGGAATGAGAACATTGATGGAACATTGATGTGTTCGGAAGGGGAGCGGCGATGATTCTCACGGCTTTGGCGATCGGCATGGCGGCGCAGGGCCGCTGCACCGCGCTGGATACCCGGCTTCCCAGGCCGCTCGCCGGCTGGACGCGGGACGGGCGCGGGCTCGATACCGGCCATGCGGTGACGCTGCCGGCGCGGGGCGGTACCGTCGAGACGCGGGTCACCATCCGCAAGCCGGGCAGGGTGGGCATCGCGATCGACCAGGACGGCTGGATCGATGCCTTTGCGGGCAGCGGCAAGCGCGCGCTGCGCATGGCGTCGGAAAGCCGCGGCCCGCGCTGCTCGACGATCCGCAAGATCCTCTATTACCGGATGCGTCCCGGCACCTATCGCGTCACGGTGAATCGGCTTAAGGGCGGTCGCGCAAAGCTCATGCTCACGCACGACTGACAAGGATTTGAGATGAAGTTCTTCGCCGACACCGCCGACACCGCCGACATCCGCGACCTGGCCGATACCGGCCTGCTCGATGGCGTCACCACCAATCCCTCGCTGATCCACAAGGCCGGCCGCGACTTCCTCGAAGTCGTCAAGGAGATCTGCGAGATCGTGCCGGGCCTGCCGGTCTCGGCCGAAGTCGTCGCGCTCGATTTCGAGGGCATGATGCGCGAGGCGGAGATCGTCCGTAAGGTCGCCGACAATGTCGCGGTCAAGGTGCCGCTGACCATCGAGGGCCTCAAGGCGTGCAAGGCGCTGACCAGCGACGGCACGATGGTCAACGTGACCCTGTGCTTCTCGGCGAACCAGGCGCTGCTGGCTGCCAAGGCCGGCGCGACCTTCATCTCGCCCTTCGTCGGCCGTCACGACGATATCGGCTATCCGGGCATGGACCTGATCGCCGACATCCGCACGATCTACGACAACTACGCCTTCGAGACCGAGATCCTGGTCGCCTCGGTGCGCAACCCGATCCACGTGCTTGAGGCCGCCAAGATCGGCGCCGACGTGATGACCGCTCCGCCGGCGGTGATCCGCCAGCTGGTCAAGCACCCGCTGACCGACGCCGGCATCGCCTCGTTCATGGCCGACTGGGCCAAGACCGGGCAGAAGATCGGCTGAACCCTTAATTCCTCCCCGAGCTTGTCTCGGGGAGGGGGACCATTCGCGTAGCGAATGGTGGAGGGGCCGCCGGGGAACCCGGCGGACTGCGTCCGCCGCCCCTCCACCGCCTTCGGCGGTCCCCCTCCCCCAGCAAGCTGGGGGAGGAATTGTGCTACAATCCCCCCATGCCCGACCCCGCCCTCCCGCTACTCTACGCACAGCACCTCGCCCGCGACCGGCGGCGCTCGGCGCACACGGTGCGGGCATATGGCGCCACCGCCGAGCGGCTGGTCGCGTTCCTGCAGAATCATTGGGGCGGCGCGGTCACCCGTGAGGGACTCGCGAAAACCACCGCGACCGACCTGCGCGCCTATCTCGCCCATCGCCGCGGCCAGGGCCTGACCAACGCCTCCGCCGCGCGCGAGCTTTCCGCGGTCCGCGGCTTCCTCAAATTCACCGCCGGCGACGAGGCCGAGCTACCGCGCCTCAAGGGCCCGCGGGTCAAGAAGGGCATACCCCGCCCGATCGCCCCGCACGAAGCGGTGGCGCTCGCCGAGACCGTATCCGAGGACGCCCGGGAGCCCTGGATCGGCGCGCGCGACTGGGCGGTGCTGCTCCTCCTCTACGGCGCCGGCCTGCGCATCGGCGAGGCGGTCGCGCTCACCGGCGCCGTCCTCCCGCTCGGCGAGGCGATGCGCGTCACCGGCAAGCGTGACAAGACGCGGATCGTGCCCCTGCTCCCCCAGGTGCGCGAGGCGATCGAGGCCTATGCGAAGCAATGCCCGTACGGCGTCTCGCGCGACGCGCCCCTGTTCCGCGGTGCCAAGGGCGGGCCGATGCCCCCCGGCGTGATCCGCAAGTCGGTCCGCGCCGCGCGCACCGCGCTCGGCCTGTCCGATCGGACCACCCCGCACGCGCTGCGCCACAGCTTCGCCACCCACCTGCTCGGCCGCGGTGCCGATCTGCGCGCGCTGCAGGAGCTGCTCGGCCATGCCAGCCTCAGCTCGACCCAGGTCTATACCGCAGTCGATGCCGCGCATCTGCTCGACGTGTACCGCAACGCCCACCCCCGCGCCTGATCTCCATCAGGTACAGCGCCTTCGTCATCTGTTAGGCTGGCGTAATGAACGATCCCTATCTCGCCGATGTCGCCGCCGTCCAGCGCATCCCGGAAGTCGAGTCGATCCTCGCCGAGCTGTGCGAACTGACCGGCATGGGCTTTGCCGCGGTGGCGCGCGTCACCGCGGATCGCTGGATCGCCTGCCAGGTGCTCGACAGGATCGAGTTCGGGCTCGACGCCGGCGAGGAGCTGGCTATCAAGACGACGATCTGCGACGAGATCCGCGACAGCGGGCGCGGTGTCTTCATCAACGACGTCGATGCGGACCCCGCCTGGCGCACGCACCACACGCCGGTGCTCTACGGCCTCAAAAGCTATATCTCCTGGCCGATCATCCGCGGCGACGGCAGCTTCTTCGGCACGCTCTGCGCGATCGATCCGGTGTCGCGTACCGGCCTGGCGGCGCTGGTGCCGCAGATGGAGGCCTATGCGCAGATCATCGCCGACGAGCTCGACCGGCTCAGCCTCGAGGCTTCCAGGTGAGCACCCGCCACAGGTAGATCACGACCACCGATCCGATGATCGCGAACACCATCGGCGCCACCCAATGCTCGATGTCCTCGATCGTGGCGCCCAGCGCATAGCCCACGCCGACCAGGATGATGTTCCAGATCAGGCTGCCCACGGCGGTATAGCCGACGAAGCGCCAGAAGGGCATGTGCATCAGCCCGGCCGGGATCGAGATGATCGTGCGTCCCACCGGCATGAAGCGGAAGATCAGCACGGTCGGCCCGCCCCAGCGATCGAAATAGGCCTTGAGCTTCTCGATCTCGTGCCAGTCGAGCGTCAGCCAGCGGCCCCAGCGGTCGATCATCGGCTTGAGGCGCTGATAGCCGAGCCGCCGGCCGATCTCCCACCAGAAGAGATTGCCCACCACCGTGCCCGCGGTGCCGACCAGCACCAGAAGGGTGAAGTCCATCTGCCCGCGCGCGACGGCGATGCCGCCCACGCTCATGATCGCTTCGGAAGGGATCGGCGGGATCACATTCTCCAGCACCATCAGCCAGAAAATGCCCCAATAGCCCCAGGAAACCGCGTCCCACATCTACGCTGCACCGATCATTTGCTTACGCGGCTTTCCCCTGTCGGTTCCCCGGCGAAGGCCGGGGCCCGGTTGCAATGTCGTTGGAGAGGCACCTGCGCCTCACCTGGTTCGCCGATGCCGGACCCGGCCTTCGCCGGGGAACACGCACGGGCGAGATTTCACCCTAGCCCCGCTCGGCGACGCGGCGCTCGATCGCCTGCCAGATCACCGCGCCGGTATCGGTGCCGTTGAACCGGTCGATCGCGACGATGCCGGTGGGGGAAGTGACGTTGATCTCGGTCAGCCACTCGCCGCCGATCACGTCGATGCCGACGAACAGCAGCCCGCGCTTCTTCAGCTCGGGCCCGAGCACGTCGCAGATTTCCTGCTCGCGCGGCGTCAGCTCGGTCTTGGCGGCACTTCCGCCCACCGCCAGGTTCGATCGGATCTCGCCCTCGCCCGGGATGCGGTTGATCGCGCCGGCCACGTCGCCGTCGACCAGCACGATGCGCTTGTCGCCCGCCGCCACCGAGGGGAGGAAGGCCTGCACCATGTGCGGCTCGCGCCAGGTCATGTTGAACACTTCGATCAGCGCGGAGAGGTTGGCGCCGTCGCTGCCCACCTTGAAGATCGCCTTGCCGCCATTGCCGTGCAGCGGCTTGACGACGATCTCGCCGTGCACCGCCAGGAAGGCGCGCGCCTCGTCCAGACTGCGCGTGACCAGCGTCGGCGGCATGAACTGCGGATAGTCGAGGACGAAGATCTTCTCGGGCGCGTTGCGCACGCTGGCCGGATCATTGACCACCAGGGTGCGGTCGGCGATCCGCTCGAGCAGGTGCGTCGCGGTGATGTAGCCCAGGTCGAAGGGCGGATCCTGGCGCATCAGCACGACATCGGCTTCCTCGCCGAGATCGAGCTGCACCGGCTCGCCGAACTGGAAGTGATCCCCGGCGACGCGCTGCACCGTCACCGGATGCGCCTTGGCCCATACCCGGCCGGCCGAATAGTTCAGGTCCTCGGCGGCATAGTGGAACAGCTTGTGCCCGCGCGCCTGCGCCGACAGCATCAGCGCGAAGGTCGAGTCTCCGGCGATGTTGATCGCATCGAGCGGGTCCATCTGCACGGCGACAATGAGCGACATTCGGCCTCCTTCGAGAAAACGCTGTAGGTGACTTATTCGAATAAGTCACCCCATCCAGGCGTTCTCGATATGGCGAGGCAGGGTGCGGGGGGCAATGAGGATTACGTCGACCCGGATATCGTCGTTCGGTCCGGCATAGCGCTGCATCAGATACTCGGCCGCCGCCGCGACGCGGGACAGGCGGCGCTCGTCGATCGCGAAGTCGAGCGCGGCGGCGGTGGCGCGGGTCTTGACCTCGACGAACGCCACCAGATTGCCCTTGCGCGCGACCAGATCGACTTCGCCCGCAGGGGTGCGGACGCGCCGGTCAAGGATGCTCCATCCCTTCAGCCGCAGCCACCAGCCGGCGATTCGCTCCCCGCGCCTGCCCTCGATCTCGGCCTTGCGCCGCTGCTCGAGCGTCTTGCGGGGGCGGGGCCGGTTCATGCTGTTCGACCGCGCCGGCGCGGGCGCATTGCAAGAACGTCGCGGGCAATTCCGGTCGCCGTTTCTTTCATTACGACCCCGTTCCATCCTGTCCGTCGAGGCTCGCTGGGGTTCCCGCTCCGGATGCCGGAATCCGGCTGTCGCGGTGCATCATCCGGCCAGCTTTCCCGCCTCGGGCGGAAAGCCGCGAATCGCAGGTTTTCCGGTGCTTGCGGCAGGGTCATCATACCGTCCTGTGGCCGTCTTCGCGGCCATGCGTTGCCGCAGCGCGGCGATCCGTTGGTCGTCTTGCTCTCACGACTCGCACCTGTGGATAACTTTGGTTACCATCTCCAGACCGAGTCGCACCGAACCGGGTTCATCGGCGCTTCCGGGGGGTCTGCATCCAATGGAATCGAACGAACGCTATTATCGGCGTCGCGCCGCTCAGGAACTTGCAGCTGCCAGGCGCGCCATGACGGAAGCCGCCGCGCTCCGTCGCCGCCAGCTCGCGGAAACCTATCTCAAGCGCCTGGCCGAATTGACCGGTGCAGACGAGATGCGCCTGCTCGAGCAGGAATACGCCTAGGCCAGGCTCGTCATCCCGGCGAAAGCCGGGATCTCAGGCGAAGGCGCGGGGAAAAGAGCCGCACGAGATCCCGGCTTTGGCCGGGATGACGGGTTAAGGGCGCGTCGGGGCAATCACCCCTTCATCTCCATCGCCCGCGCATAGAGCGCCTTGCGATCGAGCCCCAGTTTCTTCGCCACTTCGCCCGCCGCCTTGCTCGCCGGCAGCCGGGTCAGTGCCTCGGCGAGCGCGGCATCGGCATCGTCGGCACTGGCCGGGGCAGGGGCGCCCGGCGGGGCCACCACCACGACGATCTCGCCCTTGGGCGGCGCCTCGGCATAGCGTTCGGCGAGCTGGGTGAGCGAACCGGTCACGCATTCCTCGAACTTCTTGCTGATCTCGCGCGCCACCGCCGCCTCGCGGTCGCCCAGCCCCTCGGCCAGCGCGGCCAGGCAGGCCGAGAGCCGCGGCCCCGATTCGTACAGCACCAGGGTGGCGCGCACGCTGGCGATCTCGGCGATCGATTCGGCCCTAGCCTGTTGCTTGCTCGGCAGGAAGCCCAGGAACAGGAAGCGGTCGGTCGGCAGGCCGGCCAGCGTCAGCGCCGCGATCGCCGCGCAGGGGCCAGGGATCGTCGTCACCGTATGGCCCGCCTCGCGCGCGTCGCGCACCAGCTTGAAGCCGGGATCGGAGATCAAGGGCGTGCCCGCATCGGAGACCAGGGCGATCGCCTCGGTCGCCATCCGCGCGACCAGGCCGGGGCGCACCGCATCGGCATTATGGTCGTGATAGGGGAGCATCTTCCCCTTCTGGCCGAGGTGGCGAAACAGCCCGGCTGTCACACGGCTGTCCTCAACCGCAACCAGATCGGCGTTCAGGAGTATCTGGCTGGCGCGCGGTGACAGGTCACCGAGATTGCCGATCGGGGTGGCGACGATATAGAGGCCGGGCGTAAGAGCAGAGTCCATCGGGGAGAGTAAATGGCAGACGCGACCGTGAATCCGCAACGGGGCATCCTCCGCTGGGCCGCTTTAGGGCTCGCCGCGCTCCTAGCCGCCTGCGCCAGCGGGCCGCGCGTGGTGCCCGAATCGCGCCCCGCGCCGACGGTGGAGGTGCCGCGCGAGCGTCCCTCGACGCGCCCGATCACCCCGGGCCTGCCCCAGGATGTCGAGCGGCACCGCGTGGCCCTGCTCGTGCCGATGACCGGCACGAACGCCGGCGTCGGCAAGTCGCTGGCCAATGCGACGCAGCTCGCGATCCTCGATACCCGGTCGGACGTGCTGCGCATCACCACCTATGACACCGCCGGCGGTGCCGCCAACGCGGCGCGCCAGGCGATCGCCGACGGCAACAAGCTGATCCTCGGCCCGCTTCTCGCCGAGGAAGCGCGCGAGGTCGCGCCGATCGCCCGCGCCGCGCGCGTGCCGGTGCTCAGCTTCTCGAACGACACCGCGGTCGCCGGCAACGGCACCTATCTGCTCGGCTATTCGCCGGCCCAGTCGATCGAGCGCGTGGTCGATTATGCCCGTGCCCAGGGCGTCACCAACTTCGTCGGCCTGATGACCTCGGGCGTCTATGGCGAGCGCGCCTCGACCAGCTTCCTGCGCGCCGTCGAAGGGCAGGGCGGCAAGGTGCTGGCGATGGAAAGCTATGACGGTCGCCCCGGCTCGATGACCAGCGCGATCACCAAGCTTTCGCGCACGCCCTATCAGGCGATCCTCATCGCCGGCTCGGGCGCGAGCGGCGTCGCCGCGGCGCCGATCATCCGCAAGTCGGTCGGCGGCAAGACCTCGCGCATCCTCGGCACCGAGCTGTGGAACACCGATTCGGCGATCGGCGCCAATGCGGTGCTGAGCGGGGCCTGGTTCGCCAGCGTGCCCGACAATTACTATCGCACCTATGCCACCAAGTACCGCACCCGCTTCGGCGCGGCGCCGTACCGCCTCTCGACGCTCGGCTATGACGCGGTGCTGCTCACCGTGCGCATCGCCCGCGAATGGCGCCCGGGCGACATCTTCCCCGAACGCCGCCTGACGGCTCCGGACGGCTTTGGCGGCCTCGACGGTGCCTTCCGCTTCGGCCGCGACGGCATCGCCGAACGCGCGCTGGAAGTGCAGGAGGTCAAGGCGGGCACGACGGTGACGATCTCCCCGGCGCCCACGGGCTTCGGGAACTAGGACGGAAGCGTCATCCCGGCGCCTCCAATCCGTCGCCCTGGCCGATAACCGTCATCCCGGCGAAAGCCGGGATGACGACTAGAGTTGCAATGTAGGATTTCGCCTGCTCCATGCTGGTGGATGCAAGCCAGCTTCCCTTCCCGCACCGATCGCGCCTGCCGGCGGCCCATGCCGGGAAGGGGGAAACCGGGGCAGCGTAGCGTATGCTTCGTAAACTTCCGCGCCCGCGCCGGCCCCGAATCGGGGGCGACCGGGGCTAGGCCAGCACCACCTCGCGCAGGATCGCCTCGAGCACCGGCATGCCGGCATCGGTGACGACCAGCCGGGTGCCGGCCCGGACCACCAGGCCTTGCCTTTCCATCACCGCCAGCGCCTTGTGGTCGAGCGGCGCGTCGGGGATGCGGGCCAGGTCGACGCCTTCGGCCAGCCGCAGCCCCATCACCAGCGCCTCGACGCCGCGGTCATGCGGGTGGAGCGGGTCCTCGCGCTCCATGCCATGGCCGTTGCGCCCCAGCGCGCCCAGCCAGTTCTCGGGTTTCTTGTGACGCACCGTCGCCATGCCGCCGCGCCGGCCATGCGCACCGGGACCGATGCCGGCATAGTCGCTGTAGCGCCAATAGGTCAGGTTGTGCCGGCTCTCGGCGCCTGGCCGGGCATGGTTGGAGACTTCATAGGCCGGCAGCCCGGCAGCGGCGGTCATCGCCCGCGTCGTCTCGAACAGGTCGGCGGCCTGATCGGGATCATAGGCCTTGAGCTCGCCCTTCTCGAACAAAGTGGCGAAGCGCGTGCCCGGCTCGATGGTCAGCTGGTAGAGCGAGAGATGCTCGGTGCCGAAGGAAAGCGCGCGGGTGAGCTCCGCCTCCCAGTCGGGAAGGGTCTGGTCGGGCCGGGCATAGATCAGGTCGAAGCTGACACGATCGAACGCCCTTTGCGCGGTGTCCAGCGCTGCCAGCCCTTCGTCCACCCCGTGCGCCCGGCCGAGGAAGCGCAGCGCGTCGTCGTCCAGTGCCTGCAGCCCCAGCGACACCCGGTTCACCCCGGCCGAGGCGATATCGGCGAAGCGCGCCGCTTCCACCGAGGAGGGGTTGGCCTCCAGCGTGATCTCCACGCCCGGCTCGAAGCCCCAATGCTTCTCCGCCGCCTCGATCACTGCGGCGACCGTCTCGGGCGGCATCAGCGAGGGCGTGCCGCCGCCGAAGAAGATCGAGCCGAGCCTGCGCCCCGGCAGCTCGGCCGCCTCATGCGCCAGGTCGGCGAGCATCGCGGTGCGCCAGGCGGCCTGGTCGACGCTCTCGCGGACATGGCTGTTGAAGTCGCAATAGGGGCATTTCGACACGCAGAACGGCCAGTGCACATAGAGTGCGAGAGGGGCGGTTTCGGTGGTCATATGCCTGGAGCAGGTGGAGCGGGTAACGGGAATCGAACCCGTGTATTCAGCTTGGAAGGCTGCTGCACTACCATTGTGCTATACCCGCAAGAGCCTGATTGTTCGTCAGTTTCCTGCGTCGCTGCCGGCCTGCTCGGCAAGCCGTGGAGCAACGATGCGATCGCCCACTGCCACGACCTTGGGGCGATGGTCAACCTGCTCCCGGCATCGCGCGCAGATGCCCGTCGCTTCCGCCATGTGCTTCGGCGTCGCGAGGCCATGCCGCTCGGCCAGCGCGTCGAGCGCATCGAACGCCTCGGGGCACTCGATCAGCGTCACTTCGCCACAGGCGCGGCAGAGCAGCGCGATCCGCCGCGCGGCATCGCCGGCGACATAGCCGCGGGCGATCTCGATCTTGTGGATCGCTCCGCGTTCGGCGAGCTGGCGGATGGCCCGGAAGATCAGGCTCGGCGCCGCCGCCTCGCCGGCCCGTTCGAGCCGCGCGCGGATCTCGACCACCCTGAGCGGCCGCCCGGCATCCTGCAACAGGCGAAGGATCGCCTCGTTCAGCTGCCCGGCGGGGCGCCGCGTCTCAGCCATGGCGGTGGTGGCGGTGCCGCAGCCGCCAGTTGCGGACATGGCCGAATACCAGGAACAGGCTGCCGGCGATGGTCAGCGGCACTTCCTGCGGCGTCTCGGCAAAGGCCAGCGCCCCCGCCGCCAGCAGGGCAAGGCCGATGGCGCCGGCAAGGAGCGGCTGCCACAGCCGATGCCGCCAGGTCCCGACCAGTAGCGCCAGTCCCGAACTGGGCACCGCCAGCACCAGGATCCACAGGTGCAGCGTCTCGGGCAGCGCGACCAGCCGCGACAAGGCGGGCAGCGCCGCCAGCAGCAGCGGCAGGCCGGCGCAATGGATGAGGCACAGGACCGAGGCGCCGACCGCCATCCGCTCGACCCAGTCGATCGCGGAAGGCTCGGCCGCCGGTTGTCCGCAGCGCATGTCTTTACTCCAATAGTCTCGCAATCGCGGGGACGCGGCGGCGCGGTTCCCCGGCGCCGCCGCTCCCGCTTCCCCGGCTTAGAAGCCGACGCGCACCGTCGCGCGCAGGTCGCGGCCCGCCAGCGGGGCGAAGTCCTTCAGGAAGCTCGAATGGCGCCGTGCATCGACATCGAAGATGTTGTTGGCACTGAGCAGCAGCGAGATCTTCTGGTTGCCCGGGATCGGCCGGAAGGCGATCGAGGCATTGACCAGGGTATAGTCGCTGGTCGGCGTCTCGAACGCGGCGATCCGGTCCTGCTCGAACACGTGCTCGGCCTCGATGCGGCCGGTCACCTGGTCCGACTGCGCCTCGATCCCGCCCAGCACGCGCATCGGCGGGATGCGGGGCACTGGGCCCTCGTCGACGATGTTGGCATGGACATAGTCGCCCAGCGCATCGACGTTGATCGAGGTGCCGCCGATCTTGGCGACACGGACCGAGGCATCGGCCTCGAACCCGTAATAGCGCGCCGCCGCCTGCTGGAACTGGAAGCAGGGCAGGTCGACATCGCGCCCGCTCGGTGCCGCGGCGGCCTGGCAGATCGCCGGATCGACCTGGTTCTCGGAGATGTAGTTGGAGAACCAGTTGTAATAGGCCGAGGCGTCGAGGCTGAAGCCGTCGTGATGGACGTGCAGCGAGCCTTCCAGGCCCCAGGACTTCTCCAGCCGGAAGTCGGGGCTGCCCAGCTCCCAGCTCTGCGTGCCGGCATGGCCGCCGCGCGCGAACAGCTCCTCGGCCGATGGGGCGCGTTCGGTGCGCGACAGGTTCACGCCGATCCGCACGCCCTCGCCCAGCGCATAGGAAAGGCCCGCCGAGCCCGACAGCGCATTGAAATCGCGCTTGCCCGCGAAGAAGCGCAGGTCGCCGTCGATCGGGTTGGCCTGCTGGTCGGTCATCTCGTAGCGCAGCCCGCCCTCGGCGCGCAGCGCGCCGAAATCGAACTGCTGCAGCGTGAAGAAGCCGATCTGCTGGGTCGAATTCTTGGGCAGGAAGGCCTCGTCGCCGACCACGTTGAAGTCGCGGTTGAAGAACTGCACGCCCGATGCGCCGCTCCAGCCGCCGCGATTGGCCTGGACCAGCTCGAGCCGGCCCTCGATGCCCTTGTTGTAGAAGGCGGTGCCGACCGAACCGTCTTCCTCCAGCTCGAAGTGGCGGTAATTGGCATAGCCGGCGCGCAGGCGGATCTGCTTGAGGAAGCCGCCGCCGGTATCGACTTCGCCGCGCAGGTCGAAGCGGTTCTGGACCAGGCTCAGCCGCGGCGCCTCCTGCTCCTCGCCCGAGGCGAGGGCATAGCGGATCGGCACGCCGTAGAAGCTGTCATAGTGGCTGTACGAGATGCCCAGGCTGCCGGTGTCGGTGATGATCGATGCGCCGACGCCTGCCGTCCAGGTCTTGGCGAAGCTGTTGGGCAGGGTGTTCTTCAGTGCGGCGGTCGCAGCGAAGTCGGGATCGTCGGGTGTGGTCGGGCCCGCGGCCGCGGCCAGCGCCTGTGCACGGGCCCCGGGGGTCAGCACATAGCCGCCGACATGCAGGTCGTCGCTCTTGAGGTACGAGCCATCGGCATGGAGCACGAGCTTGTCGGTGACCGCGACATCGCCGGCACCGCCGACCGAACGCTCCTTCGCCGCCGAGCCATAGCTGCCGATCGCATCGAACCTATAGCCATTCTCGGGCACGGTTCGCGGGATGCGCGTGTCGATCACATTGACCACGCCGCCGATCGCCGAGGAGCCGTAGAGCAGCGAGGCCGGGCCGCGCAGCACCTCGACGCGCTCGGCGAGCAGCGGGTTGATCACCACGGCATGGTCGACCGAGGTGTTCGACACGTCGATCGAGCCGATGCCGTCGGTCAGCACGCGGACGCGCTCGCCCTGGAAGCCGCGCAGGATCGGGCGCGAGGCGGTGGGGCCGAAGGAAGTGGCGGAGACGCCCGGCTGGCGCGCCAGCGTCTCGCCGATGCTCGGGCGCAGGTCGCGGGTCAGCTCCTCGCCGGAGACGATCGAGGTGCCGGACAGCACGTCCTTCTCGCTTTGGTTGAGCAGGCCGGTGACGACGATCTCGTCGCCGTGATTGCCGGTGGTGCTCTGCCCGTCGCCGGGCGCGTCGGCTGGCGCATCGGCAGGGGCGGCCTTGGCGGTGTCGGCCGGGGTGGCGGTGTCGGGGCCGGCGGCACGGGCGGCGGCGGGGAGGGCGAGCGCGATCGTGGCGGCGCTCAGCAGAAACAGATGACGCATGAAAACTTGCTCCAGGAACCTTGGTCTTTGGGGATCAGGGACTCCACGGCGCATGGGCGCGCGAATACGCGCCTCTCTTCGCGAGCGGAGTCCTCAGGCCTGGAAGCGGAGCGGGGGTGCGCGGCTCTGCCAACCGCGGGCGGGTGGCAGCAGGGTCAGCGCGTCGAGCGATGCCGGGGTGAAGTGGAAGCTGGTCGCGACCGGCGCGATGAGTGCAACCGGCGTCGGCAGCAGATAGGCTCCGGCGCTCGCGATCTCGCGGCAGATCGGGCAGTTGGCCGGAATGTCGCCGGGGTCCTGCTTGCCCGGCGTCTTGAGGTTCTCGGCTGCGGCCGCCGTCAGCCCGGCGAGGCGGACGGGATCGAGATGCTGGTGGGTCTGGACGACCAGGCTCTGCCAGCAGAAGGAAAGCAGCAGCGCGAGCAGCAGGGCGTGCCAACGCGCGGCGAGCCGGGGCTCCGCTACGGCCGGGGCAACCGCGCGCGCCGGCCGGCGGCACAATCGCCACCCTCCGCTTTCGCGCTGTCCGTTACCCAACACCAGGAAACACCCTTTCGTTCGCCGGGGCACTGATATGTTACATTGTAACGTCAATCAAGCGCGGATGACCGGGAATTGCGGCGGCGCAGGTCTTATTTGCCGGTGAAGCTCGGCTTGCGCTTCTGGAGGAAGGCCAGGCCGCCTTCCATCGAATCGGCGGTGCCGCGCGCGCTGCGCTGGTGGTTGGCCTCCATCGCCAGCGTCTCCTCCAGCGACAGCTCGAGTGCCTGGCCGATGCCGCGGCGGATCATGCCCAGCGCCTGGGTGGGGCCGGCGGCAAGGCGGGTGGCGAGCGCCAGCGCCTCGTGCTCGAGCTGCTCGTCCGAGACGACGCTGTGGACCAGCCCCCAGTCGCGCGCCTTCACCGCGGTCAGCTTCTCGCCGAGCATCATCATCTCCGCGGCGCGGGCGCGGCCGACCAGGCGGGGCAGCAGCCAGGTCGCGCCGCCATCGGGGACCAGGCCGATATTGACGAAGGCCTGGAGGAAATAACCGGTGTCGCTCGCCACGCAGAAATCGGCGGCCAGCGCCAGGCTGCAGCCGATGCCGGCCGCGGCACCGCGCACCGCACTCACTACGGGCACGCCGAGCCGGGTCACCGCGAGGATCGTCGGGTTGTAGTGATCGGTCAGCGCGGCATGCGTGGCGTTGCCCGGATCGGCCGAGGCAAGCGCGCCGCTCGCCACGTCGGCACCCGAGCAGAAGGCCCGGCCCGCTCCCTGGAACAGCACCGCGCGGGCGCCGTCCAGGTTTGCGAGCGCGTCGCGGATCTCGTCGAACATCGCCGGCGGCGCGGCATTGAGGCGATCGGGCCGATTGAGCGTGATCACCAGCACGTCGCCGGCCCGCTCGGTCAGGATCGTCTCGTAGGCCATCTTCCACTCCCGTTTCGCTTCGCAACTGATAGCGGGGTGCGGGGAGGGGGAAAAGGGTGGGCGGAATTACCCTAGGGCATGCGCGCCTGCCGAGGTTGCTCCGGCAGGCTGTTTCCCGGCGAAAACCGGGCCCCAGGGCTTTTCCGCCGAATCGCCTGTGATTTCGGGCGCACAATCAATCCTCCCCCGGAGGGGGAGGGGGACCGCCAGCGAAGCTGGTGGTGGAGGGGTAGCGTGCCTCAGGCTGCATCGCTGGTGGAGAATACCCCTCCACCAGCTACGCTGGTCCCCCTCCCCCTCCGGGGGAGGATTGGGAACGGCGTAGCTCAGTCCTAAGGCGCGGGCGTCACCGCCTGCGGGCCGCTCGCCGTCGCCGTCAGCAGAGAATCGCCGCCCAGCGTGCGGTAGAGCGTCACCAGGTTGGTCGCCTCGACCAGCCGCGTGTTCACCAGCCCGCGCTGCGCGGTGTAGTAGGAGCGCTGCGCGACAAGGTTCGCCAGGAAATTGTCGATCCCGCCGCGATAGCGCGCCTCGGACAGGCGATAGCTGTCCTGCGCCGCCGTCAGATTGGCGGTGTCCGCCTTGAGCTGGTCGTCGATCGTGCCGCGCCGTGCCAGCGCATCGGCGACTTCGCGGAAGGCGGTCTGGATCGACTTCTCATAGGTGGCGAGCGCGGCGTCACGCTGCGCCTCGCTCGCCTGCACGCCCGCGCGCCCGGCGCCGGCGTTGAAGATCGGATAGCTGCCGGTGGCCCCGCCCGACCAGTGGAAGCCATTGCCCGAGAAGAGCCCGGTCAGCGCATCGCTGGCGAAACCGAGGAGGCCGGTCAGCGAGATGCGCGGGAACAGCGCGGCGCGCGCCGCACCGATCTCGGCATTGGCGGCGCGCAGCGTGTACTCGGCCTGGACCACGTCGGGCCGGCGGAGCAGCACGCCCGAATCGACACCGGCAGGCAGCTCGGCCACCGTGGGGGCGGCTTCCTCGATCGCCGAAGAGAGCAGGGCAGGGTTGATCTCGGCGCCGACGAGCAGGCGCAGCGCGTTGACGTCCTGCGCCAGCGCGGTGGTCTGCGACGCAACGTCGGACTGGGCGCTGGCCAGCGTCTGTTGGGCCTGGGCCAGATCGGTGCGCGGGGCGATGCCGCCTTTCAGCCGCATGTCGGTGAGCTTCACCGATCGCTCGGCATTGGCCGCAGTGTCCTGCGCGACCTTGAGCAGGCTCGCATCGGCGGCGTGGTTCAGCCAGGCCGAGGCGATGTCGCCGATCAGCGTGAGCCGGGTCGCGCGCGCCGCCGCCTCGGTCGCGAACCAGCGGTCCTGCTCGGCACGGGTGAGCGAGGCGACGCGGCCGAACAGGTCGAGCTCGAACGCCGGGATGCTCACGCTGCCGGTGAAGCTTGTCTGGCGGTCGCCGCCATCGGCCTTGGAGACCGTCGCGCCGGCGCCGGCATCGAGGCCGGGGATACGGTCGGCGCGCTGGATGCGGTACTGCGCCCGCGCCGCCGCGATGTTGGCGGCGGCGATACGCAGGTCGCGATTGTTGGCGAGCGCGGTCTCGATCAGCTTCTGCAGCCGGGGATCGCGGAAAATCTCCTGGTACGTGACCGTCGGCAGCGCTGCCTCGTTCGCCTTGAGATAGGCGTCGCCCACCGGCCAGCTCGGCGATACCGGCGCCGCCGGCATCTCGAGCTTGGGATCCATCGAGCAGCCGGCCAGCGCGCTGCCCAGCATCAGGGTGAGGACGATGCGCTTCATGCCTGCGCCTCCGGCTTGCGGCCCCAGTGCTCGCGGACGGCCTTGAGCGAATCGCGCACGCCGCGGCGGACGAGCACGAAGAACAGCGGGATGTAGAAGATGGCGAGGATCAGCGCGGTCAGCATGCCGCCGATCACGGCGGTGCCGATCGCGATGCGGCTGTTGGCGCCGGCACCGGTCGAGATCGCCAGCGGCAGCACGCCGAAGATGAAGGCGAGGCTGGTCATCACGATCGGGCGGAAGCGGATGCGGGCGGCCTCGAGTGCGGCGTCGATCACGCGCTTGCCTTCCTTCTCGGCACGCTCGGCGAACTCGATCATCAGGATCGCGTTCTTCACCGCCAGGCCCATGGTCGTGAGCAGGCCGATCTGGAGGTAGACGTCGTTCTGCAGGCCGCGCAGGCTCACCGCGAACACCGCGCCGATCAGGCCGAGCGGCACCACCAGCATCGCGGCGACCGGGATCGACCAGCTTTCATAAAGGGCGGCCAGGCACAGGAACACGATGAGCAGCGACACGCCGTACAGCAGCGGCGCCTGCCCGCCCGCCAGCCGCTCCTGATAGGAGAGGCCGGCCCAGGCGACACTGGTGCCGGGGACCTGCGCGGCGAGCTCTTCCATCCGCTTCATCGCGTCGCCCGAGCTCTTGCCGGGGGCCGGCTGGCCCTGGAACTCGAAGGACGAGATGCCCTGGAAGCGCGAGACCGTGGTCGGCGCAGTCGACCAGCCGATCGTCGCGAAGGAGGAGAAGGGCGTCATCTTGCCGTCGCTGCCGCGCACGAACCAGTCGCTCAGGTTCTGCGGCTCGGCGCGGTAGGGCGCATCGCCCTGGACATAGACGCGCTTCACACGGCCGCGGTCGATGAAGTCGTTGACGTAGCGGCCGCCCCAGGCGGTCGACAGCGTGTTGTTGACGTCGGCCTGGGTCAGGCCGAGCGCCGCCAGCTTTTCCTGGTCGATCTGGATGTTGAGCGTCGAGACGTCGGGCAGGTCCGACAGGCGCACCGCCTGCAGGTCCGGGTCGGCATTGGCCGCGGCGAGCAGCTTGTCGCGGGCGGCGACGAAGTCGTCGCGCGACATGCCGCTCGAATTCTGCAGCTCGAGCGTGAAGCCGTTGGACTGGCCGAGGCCGCGGATCGCCGGGGGCACCAGTGCGAAGACCTGGGCGTCGCGGAAGTTGCGGAAGGCGCCGGCGGCGCGCTGGACGATCGCGTCCGCGCTGTTCTGCTTGCCCGGGCGATCGTCCCAGGAGACGAAGTTCACGAAGCCCTGGCCGGTATTCTGGCCGCTGGCACCGCCGCCGCCGCCGCCACCGGTGACGGTGAAGAGCGTGCGGACGTTCTTGCCCTCCTGCTCGCGCAGATATTTCTCGATGGCGAACTGCACTTCCTGGGTGCGGGCCTGGGTCGCGCCCGCGGGCAGGCGGAACTGGACGCTGGCCGCGCCCTGGTCCTCGGTCGGCAGGAAGCCGGTGGGCAGGCGGTAGAACATCAGCACCAGCACCGCGCAGACCAGCAGGTAGATCAGCAGGAAGATCCACTTGCGATCGACGACATAGGAGATCGTCCGCGTGTAGCGCTCGATCGTCCACTCGAAGCCCTGGTTGAACTTCTCGGTACCCGTGCGGAACGCGTTGCCGATGAACGGCACCCGCCGCGCCAGCCAGCCGCTGCCCGGCTCGGCCATGTCCTTCTTGCGCTTGAGCACGGTGGCGGTGAGCGCGGGGCTGAGGATCAGCGCGACCAGCACCGACAGGATCATCGCCGAGACGATCGTCACCGAGAACTGGCGGTAGATCACGCCGGTCGATCCGCCGAAGAACGCCATCGGCAGGAACACCGCCGACAGCACGAGCGCGATCGCGACGAGCGCGATCTGGATCTGGTCCATCGACTTGATCGTCGCATCGCGCGGGGAGAGCTCGGGGTCCTCCTCCATCAGGCGCTCGACATTCTCGACCACGACGATCGCATCGTCGACGAGCAGGCCGATCACCAGCACCAGGCCGAACAGGGTCAGCGTGTTGATCGAATAGCCGAGCGCATAGAACACCGCGAAGGTGCCGAGCAGCACCACCGGCACCGCGATCATCGGCACCAGCGTCGCGCGCCAGCTCTGCAGGAACACGAACATCACGATGACGACGAGGATGATCGCCTCGACCAGCGTCTTCACCACTTCCTCGATCGAGAGCTTGATGAACTCGGTGGTGTCGTTGGCGTAGGCGTAGTTCAGGCCCTCGGGGAATTCCTTGGCCGCTTCCGCCACGGTCGCCTTGACCAGGTCCGCCGTCTTCAGCGCGTCGGCGCCGGGCGAAGTGCTGATCGCGATGCCCGAGCCGGGGTGGCCGTTGACGCGGCTGACCGCGTTGTAGTTCTCCGCGCCCAGCTCGATGCGGGCGACGTCCTTCAGCAGGACGTGCGCGCCGTTGGTCTGGGTCTTCAGGATGATCTTGGCGAATTGCTCGGGCGTCTGCAGTCGCGACTGCGCTGTCACCGTCGCATTCAGCATCTGCGAATTCGGCATCGGCTGGCCGCCGATCTCGCCGGCCGCGATCTCGGTATTCTGGTTGGTGATCGCGGTCACCACGTCGCTCGGCATCAGGCCGTAGCTGGCCAGGCTCGCCGGGTTGAGCCAGATGCGCATCGCATAGGGCGAGCCGAACACGTTGACGTCGCCCACGCCCGGCAGGCGCGACAGCGTGTCCTGCAGGTTGGACGAGAGCCAGTCGGAAACGTCGCGGTTGGTGCGCTTGTCGGTCTCGTCATAGACGCCGACGAGCAGCAGCGTGTCCGGGTTCGACTTGGTGACGCGCACGCCCTGCTGCTGCACCTGGTTGGGCAGGCGGGACAGCGCTTGCTGCACCTGGTTCTGCACCTGCACCTGGGCGATGTCGGGGTCGGTGCCCTTGTCGAAGGTCGCGCTGATCGTCACCTGCCCGCGCGAGGTCGAGGACGAGCTGAAATAGAGCAGGCCGTCGATGCCGGTCAGGTTCTGCTCGATGATCTGCGTCACCGAATTCTGCACCGTCTCCGCCGACGCCCCCGGATAGGTGGCGCGGATGTTGACCTGGGGCGGCGCGATGTCGGGATATTGGGCGATCGGCAGCGAGAAGACCGCGCCCAGGCCCATCAGCATCGTGATGATCGCGATCACCCAGGCGAAGATCGGGCGATCGATGAATACGCGGGACATAGTGGCTTAGCCGCCCTTCGACTTGGATGCGCCGGTGCCCTGGCCCTTGCGCGGCGCCTCGATCTTCTGCGGCGTATCGGCCGGGACCGGGCGCACATCGGCATCTGGCTTCAGGTTGGCGATGCCCTGGGTGATCACCTTGTCGCCGGGGTTGAGCCCCTTGGTGATGACCCAGAAGGCGCCCTGGGTGCGATCGGCGGTCACGTTGCGGCGTTCGGCCTTGTTGTTGGCGCCGACCACCCAGAGTTGGGCGTCGCCCCTGCCGTCGCGCGACACCGCCTGCTGCGGCACCAGATAGGCGCGGGTGTCGATCGCCTGGGTGAAGATCGCGCGGACGAACATGCCCGGCAGCAGCAGCCCGTCGGGATTGGCGAAGCGGGCGCGCAGCGTGACCGTGCCGGTGTTCGGGTCGACCACCACTTCGGAGAATTCGACGGTGCCGGTCAGGCCATATTCGCTGCCGTCCTCCAGCTTCACGCGCACATTGGCGCTGCCGGGGACGACGCCCTGCTGGGCCAGCGCCCGGCGCAGCGCGAGCAGCTCGGTGCTCGATTGCTGGATGTCGACGAAGATCGGGTCGAGCCGCTGGATCACCGCCAGCGGATCGGCCTGGTTGTTGGTCACCAGCGCGCCTTCGGTGAACAACGATCGGCCGATGCGGCCGGTGATCGGCGCGGGCACGCGGGTGAAGTTCAGGTTGATCTTCGCGGTCTGCAGCTGCGCGCCGCTCTGGGCGATCTGCGCGTTCGCCTGGCGGGAAGCGGCGACGGCGTCGGTATAATCCTGCTTCGAAACCGCCTCGGCCTCGGCCAGCGGCTTGTAGCGATCGGCCTTGATCCGCGCCGCCTCGGCATTGGCGCGGGCGTTCTGCAGGCTGGCCGATGCCTCGGCGACGCTCGCCGCATAGAGGCTCGGATCGATCTGGTAGAGCGTCTGCCCCTGGCGGACGATCGTCCCCTCCGCGAAGAAGCGCTTGCGGATGATGCCGGCCACCTGCGGGCGGATCTCGGCGACCTGATAGGGGTTCACCCGGCCGGTCAGCTCGGCGACCACCGGCACTTCACCCGGCTGCACCACGACGAAGCCTACCTGGGGCGGGCCGCCGGCGCCTTTTTTCTGCGCGGTCTGATTGCCGCTCCCGCAGGAAGCGAGAATCAGCGTGGCGGAAAGCAGGGCAAAGGCAGGAAGGCGGGATCCGCCAGCAGTGATTCGGTGCAAGTGTTCAACCCGGATCAAGGCGCCGACTCGGGCGCGGTTCTATGCAGCAACGCTCTTGGGCAGCGGCCTGTGCAGGCGCAACACAAGAAATATGCGAGAAACGTGAAACTATGTGCCGTTGGTGGGCAGTGTTTCCATCATATGGTTACCGGGCGCAACAATCCTCCGGATGCCGTGGCGTTCCCTGTGGTTATGGCTTCCAAATCCCTCTCCCGCTTGCGGGAGAGGGAGGGAGCCGCCGGAGGCCGCGGAAAGGGTGAGGGTGAGTGCTGGCCGCGAATACGGCGCTTGCCGCTCTCACTGACCCTCACCCTGGCTCGCGATGCGAGCCGTCCCTCTCCCGCAAGCGGTAGAGGGATTGGACCACCTAAGGCCCACCGTTGCTACAAACCCCCAACCAGCCTATTGGCGCGCGCCAATATGGCACGCATTGAAACGCCCAACCGCATCCGCGGCTTCCAGGACATCTTCGGCGACGATCAGCGCCGGTTCGCGCATGTCGTCGATACGTTCGACCGCATCCGCCGTCTCTATTGCTTCCAGCGGGCCGAAATGCCGGTGCTCGAATCGACGCCGGTATTCTCGCGCTCGATGGGCGAGACGTCCGATGTCGTCTCGAAGGAGATGTACAGCTTCGCCACTGGCGAGGATGGCTCGATGACGATGCGCCCCGAATTCACCGCCGGCATCTGCCGTGCCTTCATCACGGACGGCTGGCAGCAGCACGTGCCGCTGAAGCTGGTGACCAGCGGCGCGGTGTTTCGTCGCGAGCGCCCGCAAAAGGGCCGCTACCGCCAGTTCCACCAGCTCGACGCCGAAGTGCTGGGCGTCGCCGAGCCCTCGGCAGACGTCGAGTTGCTCGTGCTGGCCGACCAGCTGCTGCGCGAGCTCGGCATCGAAGGCGTTACCCTCCAGCTCAACACCCTGGGGGATGCGGAAACGCGCGAAGCCTGGCGTGCCGCGCTGGTCACGCATTTCGAGGCGCACAAGGACCAGCTGAGCGAGGACAGCCTCGTCCGGCTCGAGAAGAATCCGATGCGCATCCTCGATTCGAAGGATCCGCAGGATCGTCCGATCGCCGACAGCGCGCCGGATATCGATGCGTATCTGACCGAGGGCGCGGCTGCTTTCTTCAAGGCGGTAACCGACGGGCTCGATGCCGCGGGGGTCAAGTGGACGCGCAATTCACGCCTCGTGCGCGGGCTCGATTATTATCGCCATACCGCTTTCGAGTTCGTCACCGACAAGCTCGGTGCGCAGGGCACCGTGCTGGCGGGCGGTCGTTATGACGGCCTGGTCGGCAGCCTTGGCGGCGCCGAGACCCCGGGCGTGGGTTGGGCGGCAGGCATCGAGCGGCTGGCGATGATGATTCCGGAGCCGGCGGCCGAACGCATGCAGGTCGCCGTGGTGGTCGAGGCCGCCGGCAGCGAGGCAGCGGCGATCGGCCTGCTTGCGGCGTTCCGCAAAAACGGCATCAGCGCCGAGCTGTTCGCCAGCGGCAGCCCGAAGAAGCGCTATGACCGCGCGATGAAGGCCAACCCGGCGATGACGGTCTCGTTCCAGTCGCGTGACGGCGAAGTCTCGATCGCGCAGCGCGTGATCGATGGCGATGCCGTCGATGCCGATGCCGTCGCTACCCTGGTGTCCGGCGCCGCGCGATGAGGATTCCCGCCGACCGTATTGCCGCGATCGAGGCGCGGCGCGACGAGCTGCAGGCGCAGATGGCGACCGGGGATCTCTCCGGCGACAAGTTCGTCGCGGTGTCCAAGGAATATGCCGAGATCGAGCCGGTGGCGCTGGCCGCCGGCGAGGTCCGCCGGCTGCGTTCCGAGGCCGAATCGCTCGCGCTGATGGCGCAGGAGCCAGACGAGGAAATGCGCGCGATGGCGGCGGAGGAGCTCCGCGCCAATGAGTCCGCGCTGGCCGCTGCCGAGCGCGGGCTCGCGCTTTCGCTGCTGCCCAAGGATGCGGCCGATTCGCGCGCCGCGATGTTCGAGATTCGTGCCGGCGTGGGTGGCGACGAAGCCGCGCTGTTCGCCGGCGACCTGCTGCGCATGTACCAGCGCTATGCCGATCGGATGGGCTGGAAGGTCGAGCTGATCTCCGCCTCCGATTCCGAATTCGGCGGCTACAAGGAAGTCGTGCTCAGCGTCACCGGCACCGGCGTGTTCGCCAAGCTGAAGTTCGAGAGCGGCGTCCACCGGGTGCAGCGCGTGCCGGCCACCGAGGCGGGCGGGCGCATCCACACCTCGGCGGCAACGGTGGCGGTGCTGCCCGAGGCCGAGGACGCCGATATCAAGATCGACGACAAGGATCTGCGCATCGACATCTTCCGGGCATCGGGCCCGGGCGGGCAGGGGGTCAACACCACCGATTCGGCGGTGCGCATCACCCATTTGCCCACCGGCACGATCGTCATCCAGCAGGACGAGCGCTCGCAGATCAAGAACAAGGCCAAGGCGATGAAGGTGCTGCGCACCCGTCTGTACGAGCGCGAGCGCGACCGGCTGGCGCAGGAGCGTTCCGGCGCGCGCGCCTCGCAGGTCGGCTCTGGCGATCGCTCGGAGCGCATCCGCACCTACAATTTCCCCCAGGGCCGGGTTACCGATCACCGCATCAACCTGACCCTCCACCGCCTGCCCGAAGTGATGGAAGGCGAGCTCGACGAACTGATCGGCGCGCTGATCGCCCAGGACGAGGCCGACCGCCTGGCGCAGCTGGACGGGTGACACCTTTCCACTCCCCTCCCTGCAAGGGAGGGGAGTGCCGGTTGCCGATGTCGCCAGCAGGCTGGCAATGTTGGAAATCTTCTGCTTCGGTTCCGGCATGACTCGCGCCGTGCAAATCCGGATCGATCCGCTGACTCCGCGCTGCTCGCGCACCCGCGTGGAGTATCAAGGGATTCAACATTTTTCGTCCGGCGGCTCTGAGCGGGAGGCATGTGATGCCCTTTCCTGATCCCCAGCCCGGCGCGATGCCTCCGACAAATGGCAGGAGCGTACGCATCGCTCTCAACGAAACCGCACGCCGTCTGGAGGCGGCCTCCGACTCCCCCCGCCTCGATGCCGAGCTGCTGATGGCGCATGCGCTGGGGGTGTCGCGGGAATCGATGATCCTGCGCCATATCGGTGATCCCGCGCCCGAAGCGCTCGAGGCTCTGATCCAGCGCCGCCTGGCCCATGAACCGGTCGCCTATATCACCGGCAGCCGCGCCTTCTGGACGATCGAGCTGGCGGTCGGCCCCGGCGTGCTGATCCCGCGGCCCGACAGCGAGACGCTGCTCGAGGCGGCGATCGAATATTTCGGCGCGCGTGCGCCGGCCCGCATTCTCGATCTCGGTACCGGTCCGGGGACGCTGCTGCTCGCCGCGCTCGCCGAATGGCCCGAAGCGCAGGGACTGGGCGTGGACGCGTCGGACGCCGCGCTCGGCTATGCCCGGCGCAACGCCGCCGACCTCGGCATGGCCCGGCGTGTGGCCTTCCAGTCCGGCGACTGGACCGAAGGCCTCGACGGCCGCTTCGACCTGATCCTCGCCAACCCGCCCTATATCGGCACCGACGAGCCGCTGCCCGAGCAGGTCCGCGCCTATGAGCCCGGATCGGCACTGTTCGCGGGGCCGGAGGGGCTCGACGATTATCGCCGGATCATCCCCGATCTGCGCCGCCTGCTCGCCCCCGGCGGCGCGGCGGTGCTGGAGATCGGCTGGACCCAGGCAGAATCGGTATCCGCGATTGCCCGGAAGTGCGGCTTCTCGATCATGCTCTATAAGGACCTTGGAGAGCGGCCGCGTGCGCTGCTGCTCTCTTGAAATGACGCTAAAACGACACATATTTCTTCTTGGACATTGGTGCTGCACCGGCTAAGACAGCGACGGGGTAGGGCACTTTCAACCAAGAAGTTGAAACTTGGGCCGTGAAGAACGCACAGCCCCAATCCAGGTCATGATAGCCGCTGCAGTCCGGTGGCCATGGCAGGCGAGTTGCGCCTCCCGAGGCGTTGACGCGCATTTGTAAACTGCATCCGGGACCCAGGAATTGGACCGACGGACAGCGTAAACAAGACAGGACATACAGACCTTGATGAACAATCGTCAGGCCGGCCGCCGTCGTGGTCGTGGCGGGCAGCAGCAGCGCCAGGGTGGCAACGCCGGCCAGGGTAACGGGAATCGCATCGACAACCGTGCCCGCGGCAACGCCGCCCAGCTGCTCGAGAAGTACAAGAATCTGGCGCGCGACGCCCAGATGCAGGGCGACCGGGTCAACACCGAATATTATCTCCAGTTCGCGGATCACTATTTCCGCGTGCTGAGTGAGACCCGCTCGCGCTTCGAGGAGCAGAACCAGCAGCAGCGCCGCCAGCGCGACGATTTCGACGGCGACGACGAGGATTTCGACGTCGAGGCCGATGGCAACCGCGTCGAGGATGGCGACGACCAGCCGGAACAGCGTGTCCAGCAGCCGCGCCGCGACCGCGAAGAGCGCCAGGGCCGTGATCGTGGCGACCGCGAGGATCGCCAGGAGCGTCAGCCCCGCCGCGAGCGGCAGGAGCGCAACGGCCACGCCAATGGCTATGCCAACGGCCATGCCGCCGAGGGCGAGGTCGAAGCGACCGAGGCCAGCGAAGAGCAGGCGCCCCGCGAGGCTCGTGCCCCGCGCGAAGCACGCGCTCCCCGTGAAGAGCGTGCCCCGCGCGAAGAGCGTGCGCCCCGCGCCCGCCGTCCGCGCCGCGAGGAAGCCCAGGCCGAGGAAAGCCATGCGATCGACGCAGCGGTACTCCCGCCCGCGCTCGGCGTAAGCGAAGCGGCTCCGGCGGCGGAAGCGGAAGAGCCGGTCAAGAAGCCGCGCCGCACCCGCGCCCGCAAGGACGCCGAAGCGACCGTCTGAGACTATAGAATATAAGACAACGGGATCGGCGGCTGGGCGAAAGCTCAGTCGCCGATGTCTATTTCGGGGCTGATCCGGTCCTCCACCTGGGCGTCGTGCCCGGTGCCCGAGCTCAGGAACATCAGCCCCATCAGCGCGGCGCCCAGCAGGATGGTGAAGAACACCCCCAGCCCCGTGGCGAAGGCGATGGTGAAATTGAGCCAGCCGAGCCAGTGCCAGAGGATCAGCACCGACAGGATCGCGACCCCCAGCGCGACCAGCGCCATCCCGCCCAGGATGCGGCGATAGCGCCCCCAGGCAAAGGCGGCATATTCGGGATCGTCGAGGCCCTGTGGCGCGTCCATTCTTTTGCAATTGGGGTCGATGTGTGGAAGACTCAACCGCCTCAACCCGAATGAGGAGTCGAGCGATGACCATCGCGGCAATCCTGGGGGGAAAAGGGCGGGAGGTGATCTCGATCGAGGGCGACGTGACGGTCGTCGATGCGGTCGCATTGCTCTCGGCCCGGCGCATCGGCGCCGTGCCCGTGATGTCCGGCAGCGCAGTGGCCGGCATCTTCTCCGAACGCGACGTGATCCATTGCCTCGAGCGTGACGGCGTCGCCGCGCTCCAGCGCAAGGTGAGCGAGGTGATGACCGCCCCGGCGATCACCGTTTCTCCCAATGAATCGGTTCTCGGCGCGCTCGCGCTGATGACCCGGCGCCGCATCCGCCACCTGCCGGTGGTCGAGGGCGGCATTTGTATCGGCCTCGTCTCGATCGGCGATCTGGTGAAGTACCGGATCGAGCGCATCGAATCGGAAGCCGATGCGATGCGCGCCTATATCCAGGCCGTCTGACACAGGAAGGCCGCCGCCCGAGGGAAGTCGGACGGCGGCCCCTGGGAGGCGGGTGATCAGGGAACCGTCACACCCGCAAAGTTGACCAGGTCGGCGACGGTGAAGTCGCCCGGCGTCGCCGCGGGCAAGCCGGGCGTGAAACCGCCGCTTACATTGAGGAACGAGTCCGGATTGCGCTTCAGCATCCGGACGAACGTCTCGGCGACCACCCGCGCGCCCACCGGGCCCAGCTGGTTGCCGCCGTTCAGTACTGCCGCCTCGCGCAGGACATAATACCAGAGCGGCGTCTTGCTCAGCAGGATGCCGCCATTGCTGTCGAGCAACGCCGCTTCGCCCGCCGGCAACCCGGTCTTGATCTGGGCGGCGGTCATCGGGGCGATGCCGTAATGCTGCGCCACGCCCTGGCCGCTCGGCAACCCGAGCGCGAGTCCGCGGCGCAGGTTGCGCGTCGCCAGCATCGCCATCAGGCCGCTGAAGCCGGGCAGCGTATCGAGCCCGGGGGCCATCACGCTGTCGATCTTCTTGGCCTTGTTGTTCACCGGCACGCTGAATCCGGTGGTGAAGAAGGCGTTGAAGTCGACCGCCCAGCTCGATCGCACCGGCAGGTTGGGGCTGCGGATGAACGAGAACACGTCGCCCAGCGATGCGTTTATCTGGACGAAGTTCACCCAATATTGGTCGCGGATCATCGAGTGGCCGAAGCGATAGGCGCCCACCGCGAACTCCACCGGCATCGCGAAGGCGCTGTTGGGCGCCGCCGATACGGTGGAAAGGGCGGTGCTCACCGCGGCCGCACCGCAGATCCGCGCCAGGAAGTCATGGACCACCGCCCATTGATAATGGTGGGTCACGATCTTCTTCGCCTCGACGAAGATGTCGCCGGAGAAGCCGGTCGCCACCAGCCCGTCCACCACCTGGTTGTGGAACTTCAGCATGGTGTGGTGGAACTGCGAGACGATCAGATTCTCGTCGTTGCGCGGATCGCCGAGGATCGCAGTGTTGGTAGTGAGCGACGGATCGAGCGGATTGACGACGCGCGGCACGTCGAAATTGCGCTGCTTCTTGATCGCGCCGATCCCGCCGGCGCCACCGGGCCCACCGTCACTGTCGATCAGGTTCGAACCGAGCTGCATCTTCACCGCCGTGGGCGGCCCCGAAGTCGGGAAGGCATAGAGGAAGGAATCGAGCGCCGGTCCGCGGGCATAGACCGAATCGAGGTCCAGCGAGGGCGTGCGCATGTTGTGGATCGTCGTAGCATCGACCGGGGTGTCGAGCGTCGAGGCGATGTCGAGCGTGATGTCGTGATCCACGAACTGGCCGAAATAGGTGTAGCCGGCGGGGATCGTCGAATCGGCGCCGGCGCCGCGCGCGGGATCGGCCATGAAGTCGCCCAGCTTGCCGAGCAGCGTCTGGGTGGCCAGGTCGAAGGGCAGCTTGGTTGCGTCGCGGATCGTCTTGGAAGTGAGATAGCCGAACTTGTCCGCGCAGGGCGGGCGCCACAGCGATCCTGGGAAATAGGCCAGGGTCAGCTTGGCGCCGTGGAAGCGCTTGGTCTGCGGGCGCAGCGCGTCGATCGAGATCTTGCGCTCGGGGATCGGCGGCGCCGCGTCGGGATCGGGCTTGCGCGCGATCAGCTTCAGCGCCGTGTCGCGCGCGGCGAGCGAGAAGGTCTTGAGCTGCTGCTTGGCGATCTTGGTGTCCTGTACCGCGTCGGCGACGGGCCTTTTCGGACGGGCGGGTGTGAGGATATCGTCGGGCATGCGCGTCTCCATTCGCCATCCGGGGGAATGGCGTTCATGAGAGTAAGTGCAGATGCGGCCCCGCACGGAGATCTTCGTACCTTCCGGTCGAAGTCATGCCGTGCTGGGCAGATTAGGCCCTTGTCCTGTGCTTGGAGTCAATCGCGCTTTATTATCACTGATCGCACTGCGACTTAGATCGCGTAACTACTATGCCAGTTATTCGCGACTCGGGACGATTTCAGCCGCCTCGATTACGAACCAGGTTGATCGACTCGATCAGCATCTGCCGTGCGAGCAGAAACAACAGGCCGCCATAGGCAAGGCCGCCGGCACCGACGAGCAGGGCCAGGCGAAGCAGCGCGGGGAGCGGCGGGAGCAGGGCGTCGAGCCCGGTGACGAGCAGGGCCATTGCCGCGGCGGCGAGCACCGGCGGTGCGATCGCCTCGATCAGCGTGCCCAGCTTCACCCCGATCACCGGGAGGGTACGCCAGGTCGAGATCGCGAGATAGACCGGGTAGGCAGCGAACCAGGCGGCGACGAGTCCCATCACGCCCCAATGCACTCCGATCAGGAAGGCGATCGGCAGGCATAGCGCGCCGGTCGCCGAGTTCTGCGCGCTGATTCCCGGGCGGCCACAGGCATCGCTCGCCGGGGCGAACAGCACCTGCAGCGTCATCATCGGCATGGCGAGCGCGAGCCAGTGGACGACCGGCACGGCCTCGAGCCATTTCGGGCCGAGCGCGACGGTGACCAGCGGATCGGCCGTCGCGGCCATGCCGAGATAGAAGGGCATGGCGACCAGCATCACCAGCCGGGCCGATTTGGTGAAGGCCGCGCCCACTGCCGCCTTGTCGTCCTTCAGCCGGGCATAGGCCGAAAAGGCGACCTCGTTGAGCGGCGGGACGAACTTGGAGACGAAGATCTGGGTGAGAAACAGGCTGGTCGTGTAGATGCCGAGCATGTGCGGGTCGAACAGGCGGCCGGCGATGAACACGTCGGCCTGGCTCTGCGCGAACCAGAAGATCTGACCGGTTGCCATCACGCCGCCATAGCGTGCGATGTCGCCAGCGCCGCGGAAGTCGAAGCTCGGCCATAGAAGGGAGCGTGCCGCGATGGTCATGCCGATCGCACGGGTGGCGAACAGGGCGATCGGGGCGACGACCAGCGTCCATACGCCCATGCCGCCCAGTGCGCCGGCGAGCGCGGTGATCGCGCCGGCCAGGGCGGAGACGAAGTTGACCAGTGCCTGCTTGCGGAAGTCCATCTCGCGGGAGAGCAGTGCCTGGGGCAGGGCGATGAACGGCGTCGCTATATAGAGGAGCGCCTGCACGCGGAGCAGGTCGGCGACCTGGGGCTGGCGATAATAGGCGGCGGCGGCAGGGGCGGCCGCGAACTGGATCGCGCCCAGGGTCAGGTTCAGCAGGATGAGCATGCCGAACAGTTGGCGCTGCGCGCGGCGGCCGGCATCCTCGCGCTGGATCAGGGCACTGGCCAGCCCGTAGCCGTTGAGCATGTTGAGCAGCACCAGGACCACCTGGGTCATCGCGAACAGGCCATAGGCGGACGGCCCGAGCAGGCGGATGACGATGAAGGTCGAAGCCCAGGTCAGCAGCTGGCCGAAGATCTGCGTGCCCGAACGCCAGATCACGGCGCTGCGCACCTGCTGGCGCAGCGTGGTGCTTTCGGTGTCGGCAGGGGCCAGCAGGGGTTCGCTCATGTGCGCGCTATGCACCCGTTCGTCTTTATGCGCCGTAAACCGTCGGTAGCCGCAGATCTGCGCAGTTTCGCGGGTGGAAATCCTGTCCCGGATTCGGCGATTCGAATCGGTTTTCGGGGCTGATTCGGGGTGATTCGGGGCCGAAAGGTCACCGAAGCGTCATTCTGGCTACCTGCATGAAAAGCCAGAAGCCGCGGAAATCCTGGGGTTTTTGGGTCTGTTTCGAAAAAAAGACAGAAAGTTACGGATTGCTGTTGACGGGGTGGTGGGTCGGGCATAGAAGCCACTCCACCGACGCGGTGCTCCTCACCGGAACGCTTCGACGGTCACCAAAAGCAAGGCGCACAGGTCGCCCCTAGAA
>NZ_JACIEH010000003.1 GCF_014196745.1 Sphingomonas kyeonggiensis | reverse complement strand
ATGCTTTGACACTTGCTGAACGAACGGAAATCTGAGGCTGGGCGGTCCATCCGCGCTCAAGATGGGCCGCTCCGACGCCGGACGGCTATGCGCCCTAGTAACGGACGTTCGCGCGCGATCGTCAGAGGCCCGAAAGCAGACGATCAATCCGCCCGGTGGCGGAGGGCGTCGACCAGGAGTGTGAAGGCCGGCGATTGCTGGCGTCGGCTCGGATAGTAGAGATAGTAGCCGGGAAACGGGGGCGTCCAATCGTCCAGCACGCGTATCAACTCGCCACGTTCGATGTCGCCCGCCACCATGTCCTCGGGAATGAAGCCCAGGCCAACATCTCTGAGCGTCGCCTGCCGGATCACCGCGATGTCATTGACCGTGAGCTGGCCCTCGACCTTTACGTTTACCTCGCGGCCGCCCTTCTCAAATTCCCACGTGTAGACGTTGCCCAGTGTCGCGAAGCGCATATTGATGCAGCGATGAGCGGCGAGATCCTCTGGGCGACGGGGTTTCGGGTGTTGCTTGAAGTAGGCGGGGGTCGCAACCGCCGCCATGCGGATTTCAGGGCCGATGCGTATCGCGATCATGTCGCGAGCGACGCGCTCGCCCATTCGGATGCCGGCGTCGAACCGTTGGCTGACGATGTCCTGCAGCGTGTTGTCCACGACGAGGTCGATCTGAATATCGGGATACTCCGCCAGGAACTTGGCGAGCGCGGGCCAGAGGATCGTCTCCGCGGCGTGATCTACCGTCGTAAGACGGATTTTGCCCGCCGGCTTGTCCCTTAGTTCTGACAAGGCGGCGAGGCCCGTCTCGATCCCCTCCAGATGCGGCAGGATGGTCGCGACCAGCCTCTCGCCCGCCTCGGTCGGCGCGACGCTGCGGGTCGTGCGGGTCAACAGGCGGACGCCTAGCCGCTCTTCAAGGGATCGCATCGCCTGGCTTAGCGCCGAAGCGGAGACACCCAGTTGGGCCGCCGCGCGGGTGAAGCTGCGTTCGCGTGCTACCGCCACAAAGGCGGATAGTTCGGCCATCGGCGGACGCGACATTTTGAAGTCCTGCTTAACGATACATATGCGATATAGCCGCTAATCCGCATGCCGCGAAGCGCCTAAATGGCGCGAATGACATCGAAACAACCCGCCCGGCCAACAGGAGGATGGAGCGCCGTCCTCGCGCTTTCGCTATGCGTCGCGACGCTGATCGCGTCCGAATTCATGCCGATGAGCCTGCTGACCCCGCTCGCTTCGGATCTGCGCGTGACCGAGGGGCAGGCTGGCCAGGCAATCGCTGTATCGGGCGTTTTCGCGGTCGCCACCAGCCTGTTCATTGCCGCCGCCACCCGGGGCCTCGACCGCCGGCTGCTCCTCATGGGCCTGACCGGCACGATGCTGGGGTCGGGCCTGATCGTCGCATTTGCACCGAACTATCCGGTGTTCATGATCGGCCGCGCGCTGATCGGGGTTGTGATCGGCGGCTTCTGGTCGATGTCTGCCGCAAGCGTCATGCGCCTGGTGCCTGAGCGCGACGTGCCGCGCGCACTGGCGTTGCTCAACGGCGGCAACGCGTTGGCGACGACAATCGCCGCCCCGCTCGGGAGTTTCTTGGGCCAGTTCATCGGCTGGCGCGGGGCATTCTTCTGCGTCGTCCCGCTCGCGGTCATCACGCTGGCTTGGCAGTATCTGACCCTGCCCAGCATGCCCTCGCGTCAGAGCGCCGACAGTCTCGCGACCGTGCGGTTGCTCGCGCAGCGGAGGGTCACACTTGGCATGGTAGCGCTTGCCGCGTTCTTCGGCGCGCAGTTCACGTTGTTCACCTACCTGCGACCGTTCCTCGAAACCGCTACCGGTGTCGGCGTCAATACGATATCGGCAATCCTGCTGGCGATGGGTGTTGCCGGGCTGGCCGGAACCTACGCGATCGGTCGATTGGTCGTGCACCGGCTTCATCCGATCCTGGTTGCGATGCCGGTCGTAATGGCGGCTCTGGGTATGGGCATCATCGCGTTTGGCTCATCCGCCGGTGTCGTTGCCATTCTGCTCGCGGTCTGGGGGTTCGTCGGGACCGCTGCCCCGGTCGCGTGGTGGACCTGGCTCAGCCGGATCTTGCCCGACGACGCCGAAGCCGGCGGCGGGCTGCTCGTCGCGGTGGTGCAGCTGGCGCTCACGGCCGGCGCCGCAATCGGCGGGTTGCTGTTCGATTGGGTCGGCTACGAAGTGACCTTCGGGCTCAGCGTCGCGCTGTTCGCACTGTCCGCGATCTTCGCCCTGCTTACCGTCCGCGCCAGAAAAGCAAGCCGGGACGCCATCGGTGCGTCGCATCCCCAACGAGCCTGAACGAAAGAAGGAGACGATCAGATGTCACATCAGGATCAGCAATTCAGCCGCCGCGCGCTGATGAAAGTTGGCGGAACGGGAACCGCTCTGCTTCTCGCCGGCACCGCATCCGCCGCCGCCAATGCCGGCCAGAATAAGGAGTCCGCCATGTCAATGACCAAGACTTGGGACAAGGTTTTCCCCAAGAGCGATCGGGTCGATCACGCGAAGGTCACCTTCGCCAACCGCTACGGCATCACCCTGGTTGGTGACCTCTATCTGCCCAAGGACCGCGGTGGCGTGCGGCTGCCAGCGCTGGTCGTCGTGGGCCCCTTTGGTGCGGTGAAGGAACAGTCTTCGGGCCTCTACGCCCAGACGATGGCGGAGCGCGGCTTCGCGACGCTGGCCTTCGACGCATCGTTCACCGGCGAGAGCGGTGGGAGCCCGCGCAACCTGGCGTCGCCCGACATCAATACCGAGGACGTCAGCGCGGCGGTCGATTACCTGGGCCTCCACGAGGCGGTCGATCGCGAGCGGATCGGCGTGATCGGCATTTGCGGCTTCGGCGGTATGGCGCTGAACGCTGTCGCGGTGGACAAGCGGGTCAAGGCCGTCGTCGCAAGCACGATGTATGACATGAGCCGTGTTATGTCGAAGGGCTATAACGACAGTGTCACCTCCGCGCAGCGTACGCAGACGCTCGAACAACTGAGCTGGCAGCGCTGGGACGACGCCAGGAACGGCAAGCCCGCCTACAACCCGCCGCACAACGAGCTGAAGGGCGGGGAGGCCCAGTTCCTCCTAGATTATCACGATTACTACAAGACGCCCCGCGGCTTCCATCCGCGGGCAGTCAACTCGACCGGTTCGTGGACGAGGACCACGGCGCTGTCGTTCATGAACATGCCGCTGCTGACCTACATCAAGGAGATCGCGCCGCGGCCAGTGCTGCTGATCCATGGCGAGAAGGCGCACTCACGCTACTTCAGCGAGACGGCCTATGCCGCAGCCGCCGAGCCCAAGGAGTTGATGATCATCCCGGGTGCGGTCCACACCGACCTCTACGACCGGATGGACAAGATTCCGTTCGATCGGATCACCGACTTTTTCCGCGAGAATCTGATAGCCGCCTGACCGCGGCGCTCCGCAAGCATGGGTGGCAGCGTAGCCACCCATGCTTGGATTGAAGGAACACCGGAATGATAGCCTCAACGGCCGAGGTGACCGAGGCAGTCGGGAAAGGCGTCCGCTCGTTCGAGGGGGCCGAGGGCAACGTGTCGCTCGACGATCTCAACGCCTGCGACGGGATCATCTTTGGCTCACCGACCTGAAGCGGGTCCCCTCGGCTAACGCCTCCAGCGGAAGCCGACCGTAGGCTTTCGGCCCAAGAGCCGATTGGCTGCTGCTGGCGGAAGCTGCCGGCCAGAAATGCGCCCTAACTTCGGTCGTTCGCGCAGTCCCTCAGCTATCCTGAATACCGCCGCCTCTTCAGCCACGCCGCTACGGCAGCTATTGGGTGGAAAGCTGCCGTCAGATGCCACCCATCGCGTTGCCGACCACGGTCGTCGCGATGAGGGAGGTGGCGAGCAGTGCGCATGCCATGAGCAAACGGTTCAAGCCTCGGTTGATCACTGCGCCAGTCGCGAGTGGCAACGCGACCATCCAAGTCGCATGCCAAGGGCTTGGAGGCATTCCCAGCTTAATGGTGGCGAAGGTGATAAACGAAATCAGAATGGCGATTGCCGCCATCTGCGTCAGAGCCCGGTAGACAGGGATGAAAGTTCCAGAGGCGACCATCAGGCCAGCTTCACGAAAATCACGAATGTCTGCAAGTGGGGCGTTTGCAGCCGGGCCGTTTTTGGATCGGCCGTCTCACCGATGAACGGCCAACTATGGGTGGAAAGCAGATAGTCTGCTTTTAAAGCCAACTCGCAAGAAGCGGACATACCGGTCCAAACCAAACAGCCCCTCTTAGGTGCAATTCCATTGGCACCTTATATGTAAGCAGGATGGGACGGGGTCCCATCCTGCGTATATGCGCCCCAGAGCCGGTCATAGCCGAGGCAGTGCGCCGATCCCGAAAGCCGACATCGTAACTTAGGTGCTGACTGCGGAATTCGCGAACGTACACGAGCCGGGCGAGAGTGCCAGAACCCATCGCTCCCGCTCACGCCCACTGGGGGAACGGGGCAGGTCCAAGTTGACGCCTCGCCGTTAGGCGACCGAATCGTCCGGCGTGGAGCGCAGGCGTGCCGCCTGGCTCTGCAGGATCTGCCCGACATGGGCGCATTTGGGGTCCGCTACATCCATCGCATCGACTGCAGCGTAGAGCTCGTCCATCCGCTCCACATATAGCTCGTGAGCGCTCGGCCCCTGCGGAAGCGCGGATGCTTCCCGCAGCGCCGTAAACGACACGCCTGCATTGCAGCCGGGGTTCGAAGGCCCGGCGGGAAGCCGCGCAGCGCGCGTACCCATCGCATCGATGGCGTGCATCAGCGCAACGGCGCAACCGGTATATAACGCCTTCCGTGCGTCCGGCCGCGGTACGGCGTAGGCTCCGGCCAGGAGACGCAGGGCGAGCACATAGATCGCATTCGCCACATCCACGGTCGCGACCGCTTCAGGATTCTCGAGCCACACCTTCCCTTCGGGATGCGGCGGCTTGCGCAATACCGGATTGACCGCAGCTGGATGCGCCGGCGCGAAATCGGGGTTCGCAGCCTTGAGCTCCCGGAATTCGTCGCGGATCGTGAGGAACTGGGCGAAGTGGGAATTCTCGCGGTGCTCAGGAGCACCTTCGCCTTCGACCACGATCTCGGTGAGCGCGGCGAGTGCGCTGTCGAGATCGACAACCTCGGTTGCGCCCCTCAGCCAGGTTTCGGTGCGGCTGAGCTGGAGTGCCGGATCGCCACAAAAGACTTCGCGCTCGCCAAGCCGATCGACCAGCGAACGCAGATCCGTTTCCACGCGCTGGTAGAAATCGCCGATCGTCGCATAGTCATAGCCCGTGGGAGTCAGACGAAGTGGAACGGGCGTGCGCACCTCTATTTCGGGAGGTGCGAAGCTTTCGCCATCCGGTTCATCGGAGCCGTCCGGCCGCTCCAGATAGATGAAGTGTTGAAGCACCTCTTCGCTGAACGGCGCGAGCTTCACCACGATGTTTGCCGGAAGATAGCCCGGTTCGAGCGGAAAATTCGTTCGCCCGAAGCGGGGAGCCCCGCCCAGCGAGGACGTGATGTTCCAAACCGCCGCCAAATGGCTCATCTCATCGACGGCAACCGCTATGATCGCGCGCCGCCATCGGGTGACGGCTTCTGCCTCTTGCGGCAGCAATCCCTCCTCCTCCTCGCCATCCTTCAGGCTGAAGGCGGCATAAAGATAGGTGCACATCAGATCCTGCTCGAGCTCCGCCGCTTCGTACAGCGCATGCAGCAGACCTTCTCGGGTTACCGGATGGTCGGATTTTTTGGTCATGATCGCTCCTCGCCGGAGCAACCGCTCCGATCGAGCGACCGGTAGGCCACCATGCCAGAAGCCTGTAGCTCTTCCAGGAAGTGGTTTTCCTCGTCAGACGCAGCAGGCTCCCTATGCCCTTTCGACAGGTTGACTGAACCTCGGGACAAACGCTGCCATTCATACCCGATAGAGGCAATTCAAGGCGGTCAGGCGGCAAAGCGCCCTAATATCGGTCGCTCGACGTGAACACGCGCGATCCCAAAAGCGGTCGCTCATTTATGCCGCGAGCTACGTACGCTAGTGGGCGAGGAGCAGTCATATGCTTTCTAAGGACGGCCAGCGGGTTCGGTTGCCGGACGATCATCGTCGTTGTCGCGGTAGCGGCCACCGAACTTGATCCGGTCGAGTCCGTCGAGAAACTGGACGTGGGTCGTCAACACCGACAGTCCCTCGATCGCCCTGACGAAGGCGAGGAAAGCGTGCCGAAACAATCGGTCCGCAACCTGCTCGTTGTCCATCCCGCGTAGGTGGTGCACCGCGCGCGAGCGCAGGCCATAGGCCGCCTTGTAGTCGGCGACGGTACGCTGGCGGTCTTCGCGCCCAGATGCGGTCAGGAACGCGAGCCGTTCACCGACCATCTGCTGGAGCGGCTCGTTCTGGTCGCGCAGCAACAGGCATTCGAGCGCGGTGATCGCCCCGACCAGCCGGTCAACCGGCTCGAACTGGCCGATCGCGCGAGCAAAAGCGAAGAAGGCCGGGCGAACATGCGCAGCATAGTCGTTGAGCGCGGTACCGTCGAAGAATATGGCGAGACTCGCGAAGTTTGTCGCGGTCAGGCGCTCGATCTCGGGGGCGCCGAGCTTCCACATCGCGAGGCCGCCATGCAGCCACTGGCGGCTATAGCCCGCCAGCCGCTCGCCATCGAGCTTCATTACCAGTGTTTGCGGGACCGTCTTAATGCCCCAGGGCTGGACGAGGCTGGGCACGGTCGACGAGATCGCGCCGGGCGACATGAAGCGCAGCACGCCCGCAATGTCGTCGGCGATTTCGCGCGCCTGGCTATCGGCGAAGCGCGGTTCGCCGGTCACACGCACCGCGACCGCGGCCAGATTGGCCGCCGTTTCTCCCAGCGCATCCGCGCTCTTGCCCGCGTCCGGATCGTCGGGGCGGCGGGCCCGGGCCTCAGCCGCCGCGCGCTCGAACAGCTCGGGCGGGATCGTTCGGACCCTGACCGCGCCCAGCGTGAAGTCATGCTCGACTTCGACGCCGACCAGCGGAAGGAGGAAGTCATGCGTGCTCCATGCCTCGGCACAATGGTCGAGCAGGAACGCCACGAACGGACCGGCGTCTTCGCACTTATGCTTTGCCGCGCACCATGTCGTGACCGCCTCTTCGAGAAAGTGATCGGAAAACCCGTTCGTGAAGGGCGATTTACGTCGAATGCGTTCGACCAGCTCGCGCAGCGCGCGATAATTGTCACCGGTCAGCGCGTAATCGGTTCCGTCGCGATAATACCACCAGCCGGTCAGCTTGTTCGCGAAATCGACATAGGCAGCCACAGGTGGCGAAGAAATGGCGTGGATGGTCTCCATCGTGTGGCGCGTCGTGAAGGGTTCTGCGCGCTCTTGCCGGGGCCGTGGTTCGAACCGATCGAGCAGCGCCAGTGCTAATTCCTCGAAAGATGCCGCGGCCTTCGAATGCAGCGCGGTACGGTCGAAAGCGGGGGGTTCCATAACGATGGACTAGCAGCCTCAAGGGCAGCGATCCACGCCGTGGCGCGCTGCTCCCCTGTGATGCCGGGCTGGGACGGCCATGGATGACCCGGCGCTCCGGTCGTCCTATATCCGGTCGACGGGGCTGGCGTGCAGCCCGGTGCCGGAGCGACCATGCCGAGCGTATTCATCTGCCATGCCAGCGAGGACAAGGAGGCGATCGCGCGACCGCTCGCGCATGCGCTCCGCGAACGACATGTCGATGTCTGGTACGACGAATTCTCGCTTACCGTCGGCCAAGGCCTGATGGCGAGCATCGACAAGGGTCTGGCGAAAGCCGATTACGGCGTCGTCATCGTCTCGCCGGCATTTTTCCGGAAACGCTGGACGCAGCGCGAGCTGAGCGGGCTGGTTGCGCGGCAAATGGCCGGTGCCGGTGATATCATCCTTCCGGTCTGGCACGAGATCGATCGCGACAGCATCATCGCCCATTCACCGCCCTTGGCCGATATCGTCGCGGCATCTTCGGATGCCGGTATGGCCGATGTCGTCGAACGCTTGCTGCGCACGATCCGCCCCACGGCAAGTCCGTTGGTCATCGCCCGCAATCGCCTCGCCGACCTTGGTGTCGATACACCCTCGATCGCGGATGACTGGTGGATCGACCTCACCGAGTTGAAACAATCTATCTTCGCCGACCCCGACTGCACGCAACGATGGATCTTCCCATTGCCGTCGCCTTACGAGAACGATGAATATGACCGCGGGGCGAACCTCGCGTCGACCGCGCTCCAGTTCGACTGGTGTTATGAGGCCGAAGACCGCGACCTTTGCCAATTTACCCATCCGGACATTCTGCATGCCTTCCTTCGCGCGCATCCCGGTCTGATGGAAACGGCGCGCGCCAACCCCGGCACGCTTGCCATGTACGCCCCGCAACTGACCTTGCCCGAGTTCGACTCAGGATTTGCCGATGTGTTCGACGCATTGCTCGATCCCGCGCGCACCGACGCCTATGAAAGTGTCGGCTATGGCGGTTGGGAGACGGTCGATGGCGAGAAGCCCACTTGTGGCGAATTGATCGTCTGGCGGCATCCGACCTTCGGCGGTCTGACCCATCGCCATCTCGCTTATTCGTTCGTGAACAGCCACGATCATCACTATTCGCGCCGATCGCACTCCGCTCTCGACTGCGCGACGTGGCTGCTCGCCGACGAATCGTCCTGGCTGCCGAGGCGCATCGCCGCGCCCCTGATCGAGGGCTTCACCGCGCGTCATCTATGGATTAACGACGTCAACAATTTCGACAATCCCCTGATCGATGCGCTGTACCGCCGCAGCCGCAAGGCGTTCCGGCTGACGCGCACTGTGCGCGCCGGCGCAGAGGAATTGTTCGGTGAGATCGCGGCCGGCCTCCGCCTCCTCACGCCACCAGCGACACTCGTCGACCGGTTTGTTGCCAACGGCTTCATCGATGGCTGGTACGACGAGCAAGAGCGAAGGGCTGAGCTCCGCAGGAAACGACCCTGATCGCCGCGACCGCGACTCTGCGTCGGCGCCTCAGGCGAGAATGCCGAGCGATCGCTCCACGCTGAGCAGAAACGATCCACATATTCGGCACGCGTCGCGACCAGACACCCCAGATCGGAAGGCCAGCCCCACACCACGCCGGTGACTTGCGCCAGCGCTGGCGTCCATGGTTCGCCCGCCATCTTGGCCGCGACGAACCGGCAGTCCCAGACGATCGAGCCGCTCAGGCCGGGCGGCACCGGCAAGCCCTTCGCGCCGATCACCTGGGTCGCGAGATCGGGGCGATAATCGACGCCGAAATGGTAGCGCGGGTCGAACCGCGCATCGGGCGGAAGTGGCACTTCGCGCGCGACCGAGCAGGTGGCCTCCGAAATCAGGCTCTCGAAATGGAATCCGACGCGCTCGCCAGCGAAACCACTCAGGGCAAGGAGCTCGCCCGGCACCGGGTGGTGGCCGATCACGATATCGTCGACCTCGATGGGCGCCGAGTCGTGGGTCGAGTGCCATACGGTTTTGGGCACCGGCAGCACTGCCAGATCGAGCGGGGCCGGATAGTGCGCGTGATCACCCGTGAACCGCCAGAGAATATCCTGTCCGCTGAGTTGCGATGCCAGCGGCTGGGTCGGCGAGCGCGCGGCTGCGACATGCTCGTTGGTCAGCACGAACGTGCGGTCGCCCAAGGCAATAAAGCCGCCGCTGCCCCAGCCCTCGCCATGATCACCACGATCGAAAAACACCGGTGCGCGCCGTGCGGCAAGATGAGCCGTCATGTTGGCGACCACCAACGGCACCGCCTCGTTCCAATCGTCTTCGGTGAACAGGAGAGGGGTTTCGGCGTCCATGGCGTACCCTTACCATGATTGGTACGATCGAGGACCCGGCATGGCTGTGGGCTAGGCTGCCCGGCGGCGTCAGGTGCAAAGGCGCGCGAATGGATCGGTAATTGCTCGACGCGGCCGGTCGACCCGTGCCACATCGGCGCGATGAGTGGGGAGAATGTCGGCGGCGGTGCGGATGCCCAGGCGGGCCTCGATTACCAGATCGACGTGTCCATCTGGTTCGCGCTTGACCTCATCTTGGCGCGGCGCCTTGCCGACAGCATCGAGCTCGAACCCGCGTCGCAGGAGGATCTCGAAGCCGATCTCGACGAGGACGAGGCGGGACCCATCGTCAGCCAGTCGCGCATGGCTCCCGGGACCGGCGCTTACCGCCTGGTCGTTCAAGCCAAACTCAGGTCGGGCGATCCCTGGCGCGTGAGTGACATGGTTCGGCTGCTGCAACATGGCACGCGCCGCGTGCCGCCAGCCGCGCGCCTCGCCGAGTCCGATATCCGTTATTTGCTCGTCACCAGCGCGGCACTCAGTGGCGGCGCCAAAGCGTTGCGCATCCATCAGCCTGCGGTCTGGCCGCAGGCGGCATTGCCCAGCGACATTGCCGCGATCCTACCGCCCGACGCGGCGGGGCGTGTTGCGGTTCTCTCAAACTACGAGCCCGACCGCATCGAGACGCGGATCAAGGAGTTGCTCACCGAAGCGTTTCGCGTGCCGTTTGCGCTGTGGGAGTCGTGCCGTGACGCGCTGCGGGCCGGTGCGCATAGCCGCGTACGGCGAACAGGCACGAATATCTGGACGCGGGCCGATCTCGTCGCGATCGTTGCGCAGCACGAAGGCTATTTCGCCAGTTCACCGGACCTCGACGACTTCGTGCATCCGACCAACTGGTCTGAGTTGAAGCGGTTGATCGCGGACCGGCACGCCGCGATGATCGTCGGCCAGTCGGGGACCGGCAAGACCTTATCGACCGATATGCTGTTCGATGAATTGTCTGCCGACATCCCGGGCCTGAGGCGCAAGCGTGCCCGGACCCCTGAAGACATTCGCCACTATCGCGAGCCCGGGCCTGTGCTGTTCGATATCGAAGACCCGTGGGGCCGGTACAGTTTCGACGCTGCGGGTCGCGACTGGATCGATCAATTGCACGGCTTTATGGCGGGCGCGCGTGCCGATCGCATCGTCGTCGCGACCTCGCGGCTCGACGTCGGTCGCGACGCTAAGGCGCTCGCTAGACTGGAGCCGTGGGCCTTCGCGCTCGAATCCGAGCATTACGGCGCGCCCGAACGCCGCCAGCTCTATCGTCGACGGGTCGATCGGTTGCGCGCTTTCGACGTGCGCCTCCTCGCATCGCTGTCGGAGCAACGCGTGCTCGACGAGCTGCAGACCCCGCTCGAAATTCAGAAGTTTTTCGACGCCATGCGCCTGGTCGAACCCGACGAAGCGCGCGACGCACCAGATGTCGCGATCCGCGCGGCGATCTCCAGGGCGCACGAAACGTCCATCGAGGCAACGATCGCCCAGCAGATCGAGGCGCGTAGCGACGTCAAGGCGGCGGCGGTCCTGTGGGGCCTGCTGATCGACCGGCAATCGATTTCGTTCGAGGATCTCGGCATCATCGAGGACGGTCTTGCTCGCGCCGATCGAAGCATGGAACGCGGCATTGCGCCGCTCGCCAGCTTCCTCGTCGCCGCCCGCAATTTTCGCCAGAAGGATAATCTGCTCAGCATCTATCACGGCCGTGACGAGAAGGGCTTGCTCAACACCATTCGCGCGCATCCGGTGGCGGCGCGCATCACGCTTGGCAGGCTGCTTGACTTGCTTGCAATCACGCCGCTCGCCGATGGAACGCTCCACGTCGAACGCGCTGCGACGCTTTTGGCAGCCATAAAGCCGGTCAGCGAACTAACGTTCCAGCCAAGCCAGGTCGCCCAGGACGCGATAGATGCGTGGCTTGCGTCGGTTCTGGCGGTCGTTGGTGCGGATCTCGATCGCCAATTGCAGCTCGCCGCAGCGATCGGTTCTCCTGCGCTCGTCGAAGCGGAGATCGCCCGCTGGTTGCTGCACCGCCCGCGCCGGCGCGACGCCATGTTCCTGATGGAATGGGGACCGCCGCGGCAGGACCGTGGCTGGGCCGCGCGGATGGCGGCATCGCCAAGGGTAAAATCACTTCTCGAACGCTTTATCCGCGAGCGGCTGGCGTTCGGGCGCGATCACTATCCGCGCGATTTCATCGAGAAGGCCGAGCGGCTGGCCGGCGATCTTACTCCGGCGTTTGTCGATGGCGCCTACGAGACGGTTGCTTATGGGGTGCTGCGCTCTGAAGAGACCGTATTTGCAGGTGCTCTCCGCAATATCGACGCTTGTTCGCGCGTGCTTGATCGCGCGATCGAGATCAGCACCCCGACGCCAGCCGAAGCCGCCGAATGGGACAAGAACTGGCTGGCGATGGAGAATGACGAGTTCAGCCCAGGCTATGTCGAATCGCTCGGCGATAATGATGACGGCTTCTCCGCTAGGGAATTTATCGAGGCGTACACTCACGAACTGCGCGCAATGCGCGGATGGCGCGCGCTCCGCGATCATCCACGACGCGGCGACTTGCTGCCGCAATGGTTGCGCATCCTGAGCCGGCCGCAAGGTCTGCCAGAGGCCGAGGAGATGCTCGCACTGCAGCCGATCGTTGTGGGGACCCAAACCGAAGGCGACTATTGGTTTGTCGCCCGGCAGCATTGGCAGGGGGCGCTGGCGCCCGCACTTGCAGCGCGCGTCACGGCCGGAGCAGCCGACATGCGATCGCGTGTCCGAGCAGTGGAGTGTCTGCTCACGCACGCCCCCGATCGCATCGCGCTCATCAGTTCGGACCTCGAAAGATCGAACAGGTATGGTCGCCTCGCCGATTTAGGCATCGAATTGTCAATCGCCGTTGCCGCCGGAGCGCGAACCGACCTTACCGGATTAGGCTTGCCGGCGCTTGTCCTAGACCTTGCACGACTGAGGTCAGCGGTCGATGTCGACGAGCCGGTGACGATCGACACGGCGGTCGCCACGGCTATCGCCGCGCTGCCCGCAGATAGCGAGGCGTTCAGGCACTTCCGCACGCAACTTGGCATGCGCGGTGGTGTCGCCGTTCAGACGGACATCGAGTGGCTGCTTGAGCATTCCGACGAGCAGAATTTCGCCGTCGACGCGATCAATTGCGCGGTCCAGCAGGGCTGGACGGATGTGATGGAGCGCGCAACCGCGCATCGCTTCGGGCACGTGGCGGCGATTGCCGTCACGGCGCTCGCGCCGCGGCCGCCAACGCCTTTGCCGCGCGAAATTCTCGCGCGCCTCGACGCTCGAGGGCGCCCCCTGCGCGCCGCCTTTCTCGCCTTGCTCGAGCAGCGCCCGACAGCCGATTCCATACCACCGTTGCTCAAACTGGCCGCCGACAGATTGTCCAACCAGGACTCTCACGACAATGCCAACAGCCTGCCGATCGCGCGCCGAGCAATCGCGATTTTGGCGCAGCACGCGGATTTCGACCTAGGGGCGGCATCGACTCTCCTCGACATTGCACGCACGACCGACGATCCCTCCCTCCGCCGTTCGATCACCGATTTGCTGGCAACGCGACCAAGCCTCCAGTCTTTGCTGCTCGCCACGGCCACCGCGCGTGGCCCGGCCGCGCTGCGGGTCGCTGCTATCTGGTCGCTGCTATCTGGTCGCTGATCGGCGCCGAGCACCTTCTGAGCGACGCCGCAACTGTAACTATCACGTCCGAACTCGTTTTGAGCCAGCCCGTTCGTATCGCCTTCGGCCTCGCGCTTATTGTCGGCTGGCGCGGGTCACGCGACCAAGTCCGGTCGGTCGCCAACGCGCTGTCGGCGGCGCCGCTGCGCCGTGTGTTCCTCGTTGCGCTCGCTCGCGCTCGCCTCGATCAAGATCCTGATGGCGCCCGCGAGGTGGCGGATCATCTGCCCGCCGGCCATGTCGCGCAGCGCTGGGCGTTGGGCGAGGATGTCGGCGCCATCTACGCCGACACATTGAGCGAGCTGGGCAGTGTCGCGGCTGTTGCGGAGATCCTGCCGTTCGTTCGGCGAGACGGGTAGGCGAGGTCGGGACGCGCGGGACGATCGCTTAGGGAGGGGTGCATGGACAGGAATGACGGCAAGGATCTCGAGCAGCAGGTCGCCAATTTGGTCGAGGGTCTCATCGCCTCCGGCGACCTGCCCTATCGCCCGGAGCTCGTGCGCTTTCGCGAGAAGGCCAAATACTATTCCCGCACGCGGGAGGCCGAGGTAGATTTCGAGAACGTGCTCGAAGTCTATGTGAAGGACAATATGGGGAAGGAAGGCGCGCAGCCGACCCATGTCATCGTCTTCGAGTGCAAGGATCATGGTCGTGCGGTTGAGGTCAAGCTGATCGACGAGCTCGTTGGCCGCCTCGCCGGCGGGTACGGCTTCAACATGAAGGGCTATGTGGTGACCCGCAAAGGGTTCCAGTCCGGTGCGCTCGCCACCGCGAGAAACAACGGCATCGGCCTCATCAAAATTATGCCGGACGACAAGATCAAGTTCTTCGCCCATCTGCAGACGATCGTCTCGATAGAGCGTGATCGCCGTGAATTTCCTCGTCGTGCGCAGCAGGCGCTGCTCAATCCGAACTACGAGTCCGGCGGCGAATCGTTTTACGCTGCTGATGATGGCTATGTGTTTTCATCGCTCGCCGGCGTGCTAGGCCGTCATTTCCGAGAGGCAGGACTTGAGGCCGGGGAATAATCTCGGCACCTCAATAATTGCTCGATCTGGCGCGAATAAATGGGGCACTGGTCCCAATTCGATGACGTTCTCTCTGGCCCAACTCAGCCCTTGGAGCGATCATTTACGACAACGTCCGGTCTGCAGTCCGGCAAGCGCAAAGCCGTCAGTCGGCTTTCGGCCCAAAAGCCGCCGTCAAACCGGGTGGCCCTAAGCAGGTCCTCCGTGTCACCAGCGAGCGCCTGGCGCGCTGGTCGAAATCCAGCGACTCTCGGGACCGAGTCCACGCCATTGAGTCGTGCGGGCGGAGACGGGACGATGGAGACCGTGAAGATCGGGCGATCAACCTTCATCCTCTATCCGAGCCTGAAGCGGCTATTCGAACGCGGCTGACTTGCTTCGCGTTGTGTCGGCCAAGCACCGGATGCAGGCTACGGATTTGTTTTGGAAAGCTCGGGTGCCTTGCTCCCGGGGCATCCATCACGATTGCAAAGCGTCGTCACGATTGAACGACGGCGATCGGGAACGCCTAGGGGTGCGACGGCGTCGCCGCGGGGCGCCAACGCGCCAGAGATCGAAATTGAACAGTCGCATTCATCGATACGGTCGCCGAGCAGCCGGGGCTCGGAGCTCTCATAAAGGCTGGCCCCGCCTGGGGGATGGTACGACAGCTCGATGCCAACAACCTCGCGCCGATCGAAGGATCCAACGGTCTGCTGCTCCACGGTGTCTATCACATGCCCAACAAGCTCGGCGTGGATGAGTGCTGCATCTGGGGCGACTATTTCTATCTTGAGGCGCTGGTCCGCATGCGCCGCATCTGGAGGCGCTATTGGTGACCTTCCGCCCCAATTATTGCCATTCTCGCGGTCGAGCGGCGATCCGATAGCGGTCATCCGATCGCGTGGGGCCGACCCGTTGAAGTTTCAGCGGGGAGCGACCAGCGCGCCGGCGGCCCGCAACCTGTTGCCCGCACAATATCCCATCACCACCGTCGCCCAACCAAGCGCGTGCGAACTGCCAAACAGATCCGCAGCCAGACCGGCGACCAGAACGACTGCGCCAATACCGCAAGCTCGCAGGATCATCGTTGCGGGGATATGGACGTCCATCACGACCCTACCAGTCGAATACGCGCCGACCGCCATCGCGACCGCGAGGATCAAGGAGACCAAACTCTGCTCGCGTGCCACCGCGATGGCGGCGAGCAACGCATAAGCCAACGCCATGAACGCCTGCAATGTCCGCAGATTGATCGATGGAGGCATGCATCCCGCCCACAGAAATAGGGAGTGACTTCATTCCAAAGTCTACTCTCCTCCTGAGTGACTGCAAGCCATCGACAGGCACGGTAGCAGCATTGGTTGCGCGGACTAACCCATATTCGGGAACTAGCATGATCCGCCGCAACGCCGGGCTTGAGTGGAAGTAGGCACCCCTGCTTCAGGATTTGCAATGATGCGGCCGGAAAGGCTTCGATACGGTCCCACGGGCGGTATCGGGAGCCCCATGCTACCCAGTCTGGCCACTCCTGCGCTCTGGGATTGAGCGATCAACGCACGCTGTCGATGATCGATCCGCCATCGGGGAAAAGGCTATAACCTGTGAACCGGGCGTCTCTGCTGGTGCGCGAAAATAACGACGGTCGCTGGGATCATGCGGCCGTCGTTATTCTGGAGGGTCTAGAGATATCGTGCTCGCACCTTATGGGTCATGGACACTTGGTGAACTGTCCCTTCTTCGGTCCCGACGCGACGTGGCACTTGCCGTTCTTGTCCTTGAGGATCCCACCGGTGGCCGTCGCCGCGGCCGCTGTCGGGCATTTGATGAACTTGCCTTTCGCGTCCTTGCAGGGGCCTGCCGCGAAGGCGGCTGTTGAAGCGGTGAGCAATGCGATCGACGCGACTGCGAAGGTGATCTGGCGCATATTCTCTCCTTTCCGAACGACTCGTCGGGGGAAGGAGGGTAGACCTCACCCAATCCGCATCAAAGCCCTGAAGTCTCGGAGCGGTTACGGGCATCTATCTGGTCTCCCGGCGAAAGCGAACGCATACGATGACTTCCGCCGGGAGTGACGACCTGAAACTCGACGAGAGCACGCGATCGTAGGTCGTGCCTTATCGCCGGCACCTCGGAATGACTATGGTTTCCGGCCAGGAGGGCGCACGAATCCATCGGTCGGTCCCGACACTGAGGTTCAAAGATGAGGGAAGCCTGCAAACGCATCGGCCAGGTCATGGACGATCGCGGGCAAGAACGCGCGCGCCGCTGCTTGTCGAGGATCGCGCAAGCAATCGCGCCAGGTCTTGCCGCCGCCAGGGCGCGCGCCAGGCCGAAGTTGAACGCGTTGATCCCGCCGGCTTCCGCCCCCCAGGCCGTCGCGATCAGCACGATCATCGATTGTCTCTCCGCCCCATGCCACTCCGCCTAGCGCAAGCGGATTCGATAGCAACGCGGATTGCCGCCGGTCTCGGGATATCCCTTGCACCTGGTACCACGCCGCGCTTCACCGGTCGGGGGCGATGCTAGCCAAGGTCCTCAACAGCGCATCCATCGGAAATGGCTTGCGCAGAATCGCGGTCGATCCCTCGATCGCCTCCATCGCGCCTATATCGGGGAAACCGCTCGCGAATATGATCGGGAGTTCGGGGCGACGTCGGCGCATCTCGCTAGCCACTTCCGCACCGTTCATGCCGGGCATGGCGAAATCCAGCAGCAGCACCTCCGGTGCGGCGCCTTCCAGCAGCGCCAGGGCGCCAGGCCCGTCGGCGGCGCTGGTCACGACATGCCCCAAGCTTTCCAGCGCGGCGGCGAGCACGGTTCGCACCTCCGGATCATCGTCGACCAGCAATATCCGGTAGCGCTCGCCCGAATCGCCCGAAATTTCCGGTTCGCTCTGTTCGATCGCGACGGGCGGGCGATCGGTACAGGGCAGGAGCACGCGCACGGTGGTTCCCTGCGCGACCCCGCTTTCGATGCGCACCGCGCCTCCTACCTGGCGCACGCTGCCGTAAATCTGGGCCAGACCGAGACCGGTACCTTTTCCGACCGGCTTGGTGGTGAAGAAGGGCTCCATCGCGCGGCGCAGCGTGACTTCGTCCATGCCGGTGCCGGTATCCGCGAAGGCGATTTCGACATAATCGCCGTCCGCGATCTCCGGGGCGCCGCTGATCGGCCGCACCGCCGTCGAAATGGTCAGCCGCCCCCCATCCGGCATCGCGTCCCGCGCATTGATCGCCAGATTGAGCGCCATCATCTCGACTTGGGTCGGATCGGCCATGACCGGCACCGGCGATGGATCGAGATGCAATTCCAGCGCAATCATCGGACCGAGCGTGCGACGCAGAAGATCGGCCAGCGCCGTGATCACTGTGCCGACCAGCATCGGTTGCAGCTGGATGTGCTGCGAACGAGAAAAGGCAAGTAATTGCGCGGTCAGGTTCGACCCCCGCTGAGCGGCCTGCAATCCGGCCTCGGCGAAATGCTGCACCTTGTCGGGGGCGTCCGCGCGGCGCTGGATCAGCTCGAACGCGCCGACCACCGCGCCCAGCACATTGTTGAAATCATGCGAGAGCCCGGCGACCAGCTGTCCGACGGCTTCCATCTTCTGGCTCTGCAGCAGCGCTTCCTGGGCCTGGCGAAGCTCTTCCGAACGCGCCTCGACACGCGCCTCGAGCGTCGCGTTGAGCTCGCGGAGCTGCTCCTCCACCGCGGCGCGCTCGATCACCAGGCGCGTGCGCTCGGCCATCTCCTCCATGAAGGCGATCTCGTCCTGCCGCCAGCGCCGCGGCTGGCGGTCGTTGAGATAGACGATGGTGCGTAACCGCCCATCGCGAAGGAACGGCACGACCAGGATCGACCTTGTGTCGACCTTCTGCGCGGTATCGCGCGTGCGTAGCTCGTTGCTGATCTCGGCTTCGAGCAGATCGTCGATCACGATCGTCTCGCCGGCGCTCAATGCCGCGACGATCTTGATCCCGAACGCCGCCGCTGGCAGTCGTCCAAGCAGCGCCGGCACCGTTCCGTCAGTCCAGCAGACATCATAGTCGAACACATCCTCGACTGCGTCGAGCGTACCATAGCCCGTCCGGGTCACCCCAAAATGCTCTCCCATCAACGCCGCGACCTGGTTCAGCGCTTCATCGGTGTCGCGCTCGCGCAGGATGTCGGCGATCTTCAAGCGGAGCACGGTGCGAGCCTCTCGCCTCGAAACGCCATGGAAGAGGCGCTCCAGCGTCGCGGCACCAAGCGCGAGCAGCAGGATCAGGACGGTGATGGCCGCCACAGCGGCGGCGAGATAGGTTTGTCCGACACTCGCCATTCCGTCGTGCATGTCGGTGTGCGCACGCATCGTGAACACCGCGGCACGCATGCCCGCATAATGCATGCCCGCTATGGCAAATCCCATCAGGATCGCGGCGGCGAGACGATGGCTCATCTTGCGATCCCGGGATGCGAGCCACACCGCGGCCGTCGCGGCACCAAGCGCGATCAGAACCGACACCCCGAACCAGAGGGGCTCATAGTTGAGCGTTGCCGGCATCCGCATCGCGGCCATGCCGACATAGTGCATCGCGAGAACCCCCGAACCGATCAGCAGGCCCGCCGCTGCGATCCTCCCGCGCGATACCGACTGCCAGTTCAGCATGGCAAAGCCGACGCCGGTGAACCCGAGCGCGAGCGCGAGCGAGAGCAAGGTGAGCCCGAGATCATAGCCCATCCGCAGGCCCGGCATATGGAAGGCCAGCATCGCGACGAAATGCATCGACCAGATACCGCCGCCCAATGCTATCGCGGCCGCCGATACCCAGACGCGCTTGGTCCAACCGGTCGAGGACCGGATTCGGCTGGCCAAGCTGAGTGCGGTGAAAGACGCGAAGATCGCGATCAGAATCGACAGCACCACCAGAAAGGCGTCATGGCTGCCGGTCATTGTCATGCGTTGTAAATTCCACGTCCTATGAATTCTTGCAATCGCGGAGATAGTAAAAGTCCGCACTGCGATTCTTTGGCGCTACTATCATGCGGTGTCGCATCGGGGAAAATACAGATGAAGAAGCGCAAACCCTTCCTGTCCGACGAGCGCCTACGCGATGTATGGAACGTTCGACCGCTAGACTATGCCGATGATGAACTCCAAGACTTCGACAAGCTGATATCGTCGGCGGTCGCGCGCTGTCTTGCGGAAGATGACGGCAATCGAGCCGAGATCGCGGCACTGCTTTCGATGCTGCTTGGCGAGCGAGTCTCGGTCCAAATGCTCGACGCCTATGCCAGCGAGGCGCGTCGCATACACCGCATCCCTGCTTCACGCTTCCTTGCACTGATCGCGGTGACCCGCCGCTTTGATCTGCTGGATGCGGTGCTTCGCGAGGTCGGCGGCAAGGCGCTTGATCGCAGCGATGCGCGAATTTTCAAGCTCGGTGTCCACTACCTCACCAAGGTCAACGCATCGCGCGTCCTAGGCGAGGCGATCGACGAAATTTTCAATGGGCCAGCCTAGGTCTCGACAAACCGGCAGAATCGCTTTGCACATGAGGTGGCAAGGAGAGATTGCCAGTCCTTCAATTCTCGTAAGAAATCAATGACGGCCTCACCGTCCCCTCCGTGGACGCACCGAATCTCGCATCCACGGTCATATCGGCGCCTTCAACCTCGGCAACGCTTTCGCTACGGTTTTCCGTCATGCTTGGGCTTCGGTCGCCGCCGAGGCCCTGCGTTGCGACCATTTTGTGGATGCCAGCAAGGCAAGCGGCGATACGATGATCAGCGCCAACAGCCCGAAGCCCGGCCTGATGTTGCTCACGCCCTGATTGCAGACATTCGACGGGCGCGAAGCCGATTTCCTGCCGGGCAGCAAACGCCCCAATTGGGGACATTGCTTATGTCGTTCTCAGATGACCAGGTTTGGGCCGTGAGCAGTCTGGCAGCTTTTATCCAAGGGAAGGCGATAGTCGCCAGGGGCGAGGGGATCTCGCCCCCTCGACGACCAGAAACCTACTCGGATGCGTCCAGCCGACCGGCATCCTGGGTGGAGGTCCAATTAATTTCTCTCCGGCTGTCAGATTTGACGATGCCGCTCGTCGTCTCACCGGAACCTAGCGAAATGCGCCGTCCACCGGGGGAAGCAGTGCAATTCTCGAGAAACTATCCGCAAACCAGGTCACCCCGTGTGGGCTGGTGCTTATTCTTCAGCCTCGCATTGGCCTGGGCCTTGCCGGGAGGTGCAGCCGAGGCACAGCCGGCGCCGAATTCAACCCGCCGCGCAGAGCTTGAACATCGGCTTGCCGGGCCCGATGGCGTGGTGATGATCGTCGCGCATCGCGGTTGCTGGCAGAAGACATCGGAAAACAGCATCGACGCGATCGAAGCCTGCATCGACGCCGGCATCGACATGGTCGAGCTCGACGTACGCCTGACCCGCGACAATGTGCTGGTGCTGATGCACGACGCGACTGTCGATCGGATGACCGACGGCAAGGGCAAGGTGTCCGATCTCGACTGGGCCCAGCTGCGCAAGCTCCACCTGCGCGAGGGCAAGGGCGGCAGCACGCCGCTTACCGATCGCCGCATCCCGAACTTCGAGGAAGCACTGCGCGCCGCGAAGGACCGCATCCTGATCAACCTCGACCCGAAATCGCGCCTGTCGCCCGCGATGCTGGCAATGGTCGACAAGGCCGGGCGCCGCAGCCAGCTGCTGTTCAAGGCCGACGCACCGGCGGCGCTGCTGATCGAGGAAGGTCCGTGGCTGCGCGACGTGCGCTTCCAGCCGATCCTGCGCCAGCCGCAGATTCAGGCGGACCCGACCGCCGCGATCGCCGCCTATGATCCGATCCACCCGGTCAGCTACGAGATCGACGTCAAGGAGCGCGCGTTTGCGCCGCTGGTCACGCCACCGATCCGCGAACGCTGCGCCCGCTATTGGGTGAATAGCCTGGCGGGCCGCGCCTATGACGACAAGGTCGCGCTCGCCGATCCCGACAGCGTCTGGGGGCAGCTGATCGCCATCGGTGTCGATGCGATCCAGACCGACGAGCCGGTCGCGCTCAAGGCCTATCTGCAACGCAGCCACGCCGCCACGCATCACTGCGAGCCCCGGTCGACGCCCTAGCGCTTCGGCGCCCTGGCCGGCGCCTTCCCGACAGTTTCGAACCCCTCATTTCCACCGACAGGATAGCTATGCCCATGAAACATGTGTCCACGCTCCGTTACGCGATCGCAGGCTCGGCGCTGATCGGCGCGTTGCTCGCCGCGCCGGCCCAGGCGCAGGAGGCCGACAAGGCGCAGGATAAGGCCGAGCCGCACGCCAATGAAGGCGAGGAAGCCGGCATCGTCGTCACCGGTTACCGTTCGTCCAACGCCGCCGCGATCGATGCCAAGCGCCGCGCGGTTGGCGTCACGGACTCGATCGCGCAGGATCAGGCCGGCCTGCTGCCCGACCTGACCATCGCCCAGGTCGCGCAGCGCATTCCGGGCCTGGCCCTGGTGCCGGACTTCGCCACCGCCGATGACCGTTCGCCCGACCTCGCCGAGAGCGTGATGATCCGCGGCATCGGATCGAGCTTCAACCTCGTCACCATCGACGGCCTGCCGCTCGCCACCACTGCCCGCGACACGCGCGGCGCCCGTATCGAGCTGCTGCCGCCCTCGTTCGTCAGCCGGATCGACGCGGTGAAGACGATCACGGCCGATCTCGATCCGCATGCGCTCAGCGGCCAGCTCAACCTGATCACCGCCAGCGCGCTCACCACCGGCAAGACCAGCCTGATGGCGCGTGCCTCGATCGGCGACAACTCGACCGGTGGCGAGATGGACGGCAAGAAGGGCAAAAACCTGCGCGCCGACGCCACGTTCAGCAGCGCGTTCGGCTCGAACCATGATTTCGGCGTGGTCGTGTCGGGCTCCTATGCCCGCTACAATTCGACCAACTACGACCAGAAACCCGGCGCGGTCGACAACAGCTATGTGCTGTTCGACAAGACCACCGGCAAGCCGATCACCAACTATAACAACCTGAGCAACACCAATGGTTTCTCGGCGGCATCGCGCAACCAGATCTTCGCCTATTACGACACGGTCACCCGCGCGTCGGGCGTGACGAAGCTGGAATACAGCCCCAGCACCGCCACCTATGCCTCGATCTACACCGGCTATTTCTTCCAGAAGGAAGACGAGATTCGCAACGAGTATCTCGCCACCGCCGATACCAGCGTCGCGCCGACCAACCAGACCGCGACTTCGGGCACCTGGGCGAAGGGTCGCACGGCGCTTGGCTATTCGCACCAGCCGCAGAAGCGCGAGACCTTCGTCGTCTCGGGTATCCTCGACCAGAATCTGAGCGACAACCTCGTGATGCACCTGCGCGCTTCGCATTCGCGCGCGCGGCTAAACACGATCCGCGACCGCTCGAAGTTCAACATGGCCAGCAACCTGGCCCAGGGCCGCTTCTCCTATGATCTGAGCGACGGCCGCCCGGTGCTGTCGTTCCCCGATCCCGTGTTCGGCAACGATCCGACCAACTACGTCCAGAGCTATATCCAGCACATCACCCAGCGGGCGACGCAGGATCTGAGCTTCGTCAGCGCCAACCTCGCCTATAATTTCGGTCCCGAGGATCGCGGCTTCGGCTTCAACATCGGCGGCAGCTTCCAGAACACCGACCAGACCTATGACGAGGGCCAGCAGAGCGGCAAGCTGCCCACCGTGGGCGGCGTGGTGCCCAACATGGCGCCGTTCGTCAGCAAGACCCGGCTGCACACCACCGATCCCAAGGTCGATTATCTGATGATCGACGACCGCGCCTATCGCGCCGCCTGGGCCGCCGCCGGCTTCCCGAGCACCGACGACAACAGCGCCACCAACATTCAGTCCGATTACCAGCTCAACGAGAAGGTCGCCGCCGCCTTTGCCGAGGCGAACTTCCGCACCGATCGCTTCAACCTGCGCGCCGGCCTGCGCTACGATTCCACCGTCAACAATATCGACCTGTTTGCGCAGGACGCCAATCGCCCCGCCACCCCCAACAAGGGCGCGCAATACGTGCCGGTCGCGCGCAAGGCCGACTATGCCTACCTCCTGCCCTCGGTCATCGCCAATTATGACTTCGGCGACGGCGTGATCGTGCGTGCTGGCTACAGCAAGACGATCGGCCGCCCGAACTTCACCTATTACGCGATCAGCGAGACGATCGGCCTGCCCGACGACAGCGAGGATGCGATCAGCATCACGCGCGGCAACCCCGATCTGAAACCGCGCACCTCGAACAATTTCGACCTGTCGTTCGAATGGTATCCGACGCGCGGCAGCCTCGTGTCGCTCGCGCTGTTCTACAAGGATATCAAGAACCTGATCTTCGCGCAGAACATCACCGAGCCGGGCTATCAATATAACGGCCAGACCTATCTGGCGCGGATCACCACGCCGATGAACTCGCAGAGCGCGTCGCTGAAGGGCATCGAGCTTTCGGCCCGCCAGGATCTGGGCGACTGGACCAACGGCTTCCTGAGCAACTTCGTGCTCTCCGCCAACGGCACCTATATCACCGGCAAGCAGGACGTGCAGCGGGCAGACAAGTCGCTGCGCCATGTCGATGGCCTGGAGGGGCAGCCCGAATTCCTCGCCAATGCGACGATTTCCTATGAAACCCCGGTGTTCGGCGCCTCGGTCGCCTATGGCTATGTCGGCGACTATCTGAAGTCGATCAACGAGAATGCCGAGATCTTCGACATCCACAGCAAGGGACGCGGCGAGTTCTCGGCGCAGGCGCGCGTGAAGCTGCTCGAGAACGTGACCTTCATCGTAGAAGGCCAGAACCTCACCAAGTCGAACATCGAATATTATCGCAAGATGCCGACCGGCGAGCTGCTCGCCGAACGCGCCCAGAAGGGCCGCGTCCTGTGGCTGGGGGTCAACGCCCGCTTCTGACCCTTTGTCGTGGGGGCGGCATAGCGCCCTCCCCCACGTCCTTTTCCGGCTGACAGGAAGAAGACACATCATGATCGCCAAATTCGCCACTGCCATCACGCTCGTCGTCGCCACCCCGGCAATGGCCGCTCCGGTTTGCGGCACGACCTCGCGCATCGCCGAACTGCAGCGCGCCTGGGCCGATCCGCACGGGTCGCTCCTCATTGCCTCGCATCGCGGGGGGCACCTCAAGGCGCCGGAGAACTCGCTGGCCGCCATCGACGAAGCCGTTGCTGCCGGCGCCGATGCCGTCGAGACGGACGTGCAGGTCAGCGCCGACGGCGTGCCCTTCATCCTGCACGACCAGAAGCTCGATCGCACCACCGACGGCACCGGCCGCGCCGCCGACAAGACCTATGCCGAATTGCGCAAGCTGCGCCTCAAGGGCAGCGACTTGCCGCCGCCCACCCTGCTCGAATTCCTGACACGCACCTGCGGGCGCGTGCTGGTCGATCTCGACATGAAGACGGATCGCTTCGCTCCAGTAATCGCGGTCATCCAGGAACTGGGCATGATCGATCAGGTGATGCTGTTCGATGCCGACAGCGATCTGCTGCGCGCCGCCCGCGCGATCGAGCCGAAACTGCAGGTGATGACGCGCTTCACCGCCAAGGTGAAACTGGACGAACTCAACCGGGGTCTCGCGCCTGTGCGGATCGTCCATGCCGATCCGGAATCGCTCGATCCCGCGTCGCGCGACGCGATTCGGCAGGTGCCCGCGCGGATCTGGGAGAATGCGCTGGGGGAACTCGACATGCTGATGGTGGCCAATGCGCCCAAGGCATGCCCGCTACTCAAGTCGATGCTCGATCTCGGCGTCAACGCGATCCAGACCGATCGCCCCGCCCTGCTGCGCGAGTATCTGCGCAAATGCGCCTGATCGGCGCTACTGGCCAAAGCCCCAGTTGAGGCTCAACCGCACTACGCCCGGCACCGAATAGCTGTCCTTCAGCCACCGGGCGCCGGGCCCGGTGACGCTGGTCACCCGAGTCCGGGTAATATTGGCGAGATCGAGGATGGCGCTGAAATTCCGGCCGACATGATAGCGACCCTGGACGTCGAACTGGGTGCGGGGCGCCCAATAGACATCCTGCCAGACAGTATCGGGCGCGATGCTGCGCAGCGCCTTGCCGGTCCAGTTCATCGCGGCGCGCAGCTCGAAACCGCCGCGATTGTAGAAGATCGCCAGATTGCGGATCTCATCGGGCTGGCCAACCAGCCGCCCGAGCTTGCGCGTTACACCACTGGTCATCGGCACCGTCACTGCGCCGCGCAGCAGCGTCCAGTTCGCACTGAACCCGATATTCTTGAGCACCGGCGAGATCGCGCCCAGCGATCCCACCATGGCGCTCAGCTCAAGCCCGCTGATATGCGCACCGCTCGCATTGGCGGGGCGCACCACCGTCGCGTTGCGATAATAGACGCCGTCATGGGCATAGCCGCGGGTGATCGCGTCGAAGATTTCGTCCTGGATCGCCTTGTGGAACAGTGCAGCGGATAGCATCCCGTCGAACCGCTTGGGCAGCGTCCATTCGCCACTCAGATCGAAATTGTCGGAGATGCGCGGACGGATATGCGGGTTGCCCATCGCCACCTTGACGCCCGGCGCATCGGGATCGCCGACCGCACTGCCAGTGTCGAACTCGATCGAGGAGCGAGGCGAATATGCCTCATAGCTCGGCCGCCCGATGGTTCGACTATAGCCGGCACGCAGCTTCAGCGCGTGCAGCGGTCGGTAATTGGCGAGCAGCGAGGGCAGCAGCTGGAAATAGTCAGAACCCGATCCGATCGTCGACCAGGCGTCATCGACGGAGAGATAGCCCTGGGTCGAGGTCTCTGTGCGTTCCAGCCGCGATCCCGCGAGCAGTTCGACCGGTCCTTGCTGGAAGCGCACCATCGTATAGCCGCTCAGCACGCTTTCTCGATGGTCGAAATCGTCCTGATGGTCGTTCTCGACGCCATCGGTGATCGAGATGCTCGCCTGGTTCGCGTCGAACATCCGCCAGGCCCGTGCCGGATCGATGACGATCAGCCGCAGCCGGTTCTGGTTGAACGGCAAGGCTGCATTGCTGACATAGCCCACGTCATCCAGGGTGAGGCTGCGATTCAGGGTACCGAACGCCAGGCTCTGATAACCATAGGCATAGGTGCTGCGGGTCCAGGCGATCCCCGCCGCAAATCCCAGCCCCTCCTCGCCATCGGCCATGTCGCGCCGCCAGTCGGCACGGATATTGCCGATCCCCGCAGTCGCCTGTCGCCCGCGCCTGCGCCAATAGTCGGCCGTGTAGAGCGACAGGTCCTGATAGGCCTTCTCCGGCACGTTGAAGCTGAACTGCAGCGGCATGCTATCATAGCGGAAGCCGAGCGCGGGCACGCCGAAGATCCCGTTCACCCGGTCCTGTCCGGCAGTGAACTTCACCATCTTGTAGCGCTCCCGCATCGTCGCACGGGACAGGCCAACCCGTAGCGATAGTGCATCGCGGGACGTCGGCTGCCAATCGGCATCGAGCTGGAGAACTCGCGTCTCGCTGTGCGTCACGCCGCCACGATAGCCGACCTGGATCGATGCGGTATCGAAGCGTCCCGAAGTCCGGGTCTGGTCAAGGACCCACGCCTGATCGGGATCGATCGCGATCTCATTGCGCGTATAGCCGTCGCGATAGCGGTAATCCGCCACCAGGGCCGAGAGGCGCAGCGTGTCCAGATCGGCCTCGGCACGGATCGTCCCGCCCAGATGCTGACGGTCGCTGCCATTATACCAGTATTTGTCCTGCCGCGGCACCGGGATACCGTTGCCCAGCGTCCCGTCGCGACGCTGGCGGCCGGCATCGTCGTAGAAGACGAGGAAACTGCTGTCGCTGGTGGCGTGGACGTTGCTGTTGTTCTCAAGTCGCTGATAATTAGCGGAAACCACCAGGCCGAACTGCCCGTCTGATCCGAAGGTGCGGCTCGCTGTGGCGCTCAGATGCGCGCCGAACCGGCCTTGCGCCTGCACTTGTCCGCGCTCGCTGGGAGTGGCCAGCCCAGCCTCGAGCGACAGGAACGCACGACCAGCATTGTCGAAGGCGCTGCGCGTCTGCAGGTCGATTGCCGCACCGATCGCATTGGGATCATATTCGGGAGTGAAGGTCTTCATCACCAGCAGCCGGCTGACCAACGAGGCAGGCAAGAGGTCCAGTCGGGCCCCGCGTACCGCGCTGTTGGAGCCGGCGTCGGGAATGCCGGTGGAGGCTACCGGCAAGCCGTTGATGGTGACGTTGTTATAGGCCTGGGTCAGCCCGCGAATGACCGGTGCGATCGGCACGTCGCGGGGATGTTCATTGTCGGCGATCGGCACCACCGACACGCCGGGAATACGCCGCATCGCATCGACCACGGTGCTGTCCGGCAAGCGGCGCACCTCGTCGCTGGAAATCGCATCCACGATGTTGCGTGCGCTTCGCTTGATCGCGATAGCCCTGCGATCGGCGATGCGCTGGCCGATCACGACGATCTTGCCGGAGGGTTCAGCCTGCGTGGTGGCATCGTCCGACGAGGGCACGGACCGGGCAGGGTGAGTGCGGATTTGCGCGGTCGCTCGCGCCGGCATGTCCAGCTTGAAGATCAGGATCGTCTCGTCGCGCCGCCGGAAGCCGAGGCCGGTTCCCCGCAGCAATATCTCCAGAGCCTGGATTGGTGACATTCGTCCGCGCACGCCGCGCGTCTCCAGCCCGCGCAGCACCGCCGGATCGGCCAACACCTGCACCCCACTCGCTTTGGAGAATGCCGTCAGCGCCGGCGCAAGCGGGCCCGCGGGGATCGCGAAGGGCACCCGACGCGATGCGACATCATGTGCGCCGGCAGGGAAGGTAGTCGTGATCGCCACCACTGCGCCGAAGCGGTAGAAGGCCCGCGCGCCCTTCATCGCCTAGAGTCCGCCGTCGATCCGCTGCCCGGAGGTGATGATTGGCAGCGGGATCATCACTTTCGTTCCAGGATATAGGCCTGTTCGGTCTGCCGGACCTTGAAGCCATAAAGTACGCCCAGATTCTCCAGCACCGTGCCAGGCTGCGACAGGCGGAACCGGCCGGCGATGCGCTTGCGGAGCAGCGTTGGGTCGGCGACAGCGATGGCCCGCCCGGTCCAGCGCTGCAGATGCGGCACCACCTGCTCGAGCGGCATGTCCTCCACCTGCAGCCAGCCGTCACGCCAGCCAGATGCGGAATCGCCTTCGAACGTCACGGGTTTCGCAATATGCCGATCGACCAGCGTGGAACGATGCGCCGCCGGCACCAGCACCGCCCCTGCACCGCCCTCGCTATCGAAGCGCACCAGCCCGCGTTCCACCGCCAAATCGACGCTGCCACCGTTGAGCGCGAGATCGAAGCGCGTTCCCAGAACCGTCACTCGCCCCTGCCCCGCTGAAACGCGGAATGGCCGGTTCTCATCGTGCTCGACGTCGAACAGCGCTTCGCCGGCTTCCAGCGCGACTTCGCGACGGCCCTCGCCGATTCGCGCGCTGACCCGGCTCGCGCCGTTCAATAGTACGGTCGAGCCGTCCGCCAGGGTGAAGCTGCGAACTTCGCCTGCGCGGGTCGCATAGTGCTGCGCCGGGGTCACAGCGAAGCGAAGCTCTGGCCAGGAGAGGCCGACAACCGCAACGCACGCCGCCGCGGCACCCAGCCCGATCGCGGCGCGGCGCCCGAAGCGGGGCGGCTGGACAGCTGGTTCGCGCGCCCGTGCCTGCTGCTCGTGCAAGCGGATACCATCGGCGACGACATCGTCCATGCACGTCGCCCATAGCGCATCGAACGTCTCGCGGCGCCCGGGCGCACCGGTCAGCCATTCAGCAAATGCCGTCGCATCGACGACATTGCTCATATGGCGCGCGACCCACAGCGCCGCTTCCTCGTCCTCCTGATCCTGCACGTAATTCGCCGTCATTGGGCCTGGCGCCCCTCCAGATCCGCCATACCCCGGTGCAGCGCGAGCACCGCGCGCGCCACATGGGTATCGACGGCGGCGGGGCTGATCGCCAGAGCCGCGCCCACTTCCCTGGCGGACATACCGTGCAGGCGCCGCATGATAAAGACCTGCCGCCGCTGCTCGGGCATCTGCGCCAGGATCTCGGAGACCTGTTCCATCCGCTCGCGCTGCAGCAGCACCTGCTCCTGCGAAGGCGACTCGTTGGGAACGTCGACGCCGTCCGGCAACACCTCTTCGGCCCGGCGCTTGTGGAAACGGGCCTGATCGACGATCAGGTTATGGGCGATCGTACGCAACATGCCCCCCAGATTGGCGACCGTGCCCGAGCGATATTGGGCGAGCCGGACAAAGCTGTCCTGCACCACGTCCTCGCTCGCCGAATGATCGCCCAAATGCCGATAGGCGAGGCGATAGACTTCGCGGCGGAACAGCCGGTACACCGATTCATCGAAGTTCAAGAGGCGGCTCCCCGGCGCTGGTGCCGTCGCCTATCCGGGGGGCATTACAGCTTCATGGCAGCTTCCTGATGCGGCACGCTGGCTGTGATCGGAGGCGGTGGTAGCGGGCTGGAAGGCAGCTTTCAGTCTCATCAGATGGAATGTCGAACGACCGCTATTGAGACGCATAGCTGACGACACCCTCTCGACAATCCACGCGAGCGGTAGGCTATTTCGCGGAAGTGCCAAGTTTAGCGATAAGCGCGACCTTGCGATCGAATTCCTTGCCATCCGCGGCGCTGCGCGACAGCAGGGCCGAGCGCCAGAGATGGGTCCGTGCCTCGGCTTGTTGTCCCTTCCCGAGTTCGTGTACGCCGAGGCGCTCGCAGGCCCTGGCTTTCATTTCCTCGTCGTCGAAGCCGGGCTGGTCGCAAAGCAGTGCATAGGCGCCCATGGCACCCTCCGCATCCCCCAGCCGCTCGCGAACGGTACCGCTCCAATAGGCAGCGACGGGTCTCTGGTCCTTGTCGAGATCGAAAGCCGCGAGCAGCTGGCGGGCGGGTACCTCGAGACGAGGCGACATGACCTCGGACAATAGCCCCAGCATATAGACATCCGGACCGGCGAAACGCTGCGGGGCCACGCGCGCGAGGAGCTCGGTGAGCGCTATCGCCCGCTCCGTGCCAGCTCCGGTCATGCGCGCGCGAAAGGCCTGAAGCATCGCTTCGTCGAACAATGCCTCGACCGTCATCGGCGTGGGCCTCGGGCCGACCTGCCGTTCGATCGCCGGCATCGGTCGATCGAAATCCAGCCCCTTCCCGCCCATCACCCAGGCGTCGACGAACGCAAGCCCGAACGGCTGACGAAGCACGTCGGCATAATCGAGATGGGCAAGCGCGGAAGGGGTGTCGGCATTGGCCAGGAAGATGAAGGTGAGCCTCCTGTCAGGCACACGCAGGAACAGGGCGGATTCGGCCTGGCCATAGCCGTACACCCAATGGAGCCGCCCGGCCGGGCTGGCCTGGGTGAACCAGCCATAACCATAGGCATGGCCGTTGCGCGGGGTTGTGAGGCGATCATAGCTCGCCTGGTCGATCAGGGCATTCCGGTCGAGTGCGGACGCGTATTTTGCGAGATCGTCGATGGTCGAGATGAGCCCCGAGGCGGGATAGGCCGCGTCCCAATCGTAAGGCCGTTCCACATAGTTCCAGCCCGAGGTCGACGGTTGCGCTTCGTAGCGCTTGACCGCGCGCGGTGCGAGCGGGTCCTCCTTCTGATATCCCGTCATCGTATCGGTCATCCCGAGCGGTTCCAGGATACGCCGGCGGCTCTGCACGACATAGCTCTGCGGCGAGGACATGCCGCTCACCTTGTCGAACAGTCCGGCCAGGTGGTTGAAGCGCGCGCCGTTATAGACGAAGGTCTCGCCGGGGCGGCCTCCGGCGCTCATGCTTAGAACATCACCGACGGTATTGTTCGCGTCGCCCATGCCTTCCGGTGGCTGCCATCCGATGATGAGCGGATAGGCCAGGACAGGATCGTCAAACCGGATTCTTCCTTCCGCCTCGAGCTGAGCGAGGATGATCCCGGTCATCGACTTGGTGACCGAAGCGATGCCGAACAGCGCATCGGGCTTGATCGGGGCGCCGGTTGCACGGTTGGCGACCCCTTCCTGATGGCGATAGACGATCTTGCCATCGCGGACCACGGCGACGCTGAATCCCGGCAGGTCGAGCTGCTCGGCCAGTCGGTGGAGCCGCCTGGTGAAAGCAGCCTCCGGGCTTTGCGCCTGAACCGGTCCGACAAGAAATGCTGCCATTGCGGCCGTCGCCAACTTCAATCCGCGCATGCTTCTCCTCCTTGTGATCGTTCTGCCAGCAGGGATCATTTCCGGTCGCCGGAAAGGGATTGCTCTTTGAGCAACCTGCGCTCGACGGCCGGGAGCCGGCGCCGGCTGACGGGCACGAACTGCCCGCCAGCCATCCTGACGGCGGCGCCCACCTCCTGGCGGACGATCGCTGAAGCATGCACGACATTGACGATGTGCGAGCGGTGCACGCGAACGAAATTCACCGGGAGGCGTCGTTCGAGCAGGGCGAGGCTGCCGTCGTGGAGCAAGCGCCTGCCGTCGATGGTCACCAGTTCGGCATAGTCATCGGCACCCTGGATACGGACCAGATCGTCGCAATCGACGATCTCGGCCCGACCGATGGTCCGCACGATGAGCGTGGCACGCCGCGGTCCGGCACCGATCGCGGCGAGCCGGTCGAGTGCCCGGGTGAGCCTCGCCGGGACGATAGGCTTGGGCACGAAGTCGAGCACCGCGTGGTCGAAGGCCTCAAGCGAGCGGTCTGCATGCGCCGACACGACCACGCACGGCGTCCGACCGGCCGCACGCATCACCTCGAAGCCGTTGCTGCCACCGAGATTGAGATCGAGCAGGATGCCATCAAAGGTGGCGGCTTCGAGTTGCTCGACGGCCGCCGCGACATCGTCGACACAGCACAAGAAAGCGCGGTTTCCCAAGTGATCGCCGACCAGCCGGACCAGCCGGCGCATCGCGGACGCTTCGTCCTCGACCAGCAACAACCTCATGACAGGGTGCCCGTGACGATGGTGGTGCGCCAGCTATTGCTATCCATGGTCCGGCCGTCGACCGTGGCAGCCGCGCCGAACGCAGCAGCGATCTGGGCCCCGATATAGGCGAGCCCCGTCCCCGTGCTCAGGGCCCCCTCGCCGCCGCGCAGGCTTGGGGGTGTCGTCAGTTCGAGCGAGCCGAGCAGCGCCCCGGCGCGCACGATCTTCAGCGAGAAGCTTGCGCCGTCCGCGTATCGGCCGTGCACCAGCGCATTCTCGACCAACGTGAGAAGGATACCGGGAGGAATCTGGAGGTTTGCTGTCTCGCCATCGATCTCGAGGCCTAGCCGGGCGTCGGTACGAAACGCCATCAATCTCAGATGGGCGCGGCAGAGTTCGACCTCTTCGTCGAGCGCGATCAGCGGTTGTCCGGCGATCCTCGCAAGGGTGCGGAACTCGTCACCGAGCAGTTCGATCATTTCGACACCGGCCTTCGGATCGCTTTCGACCCATTCGACCAGACTGTTGAGCGTATTGAGCAGGAAGTGCGGCGCGATGCTTTGTCGCAGAAGCGCCGTCTCCAGCCCCGCCGCGCGCATCGCCGCGATCGCCGCCTCGCGCTGGGCCCTCCTGAGGACAAGGATCTGGTCGGCGAACAATATGGCGGCCAGCCCTGCCAGCGTGAGATACTGCGCACCGTCGAGGAAGTTAGGCTGGAGCGCCAGCAGGGTGATGAAGACCGCCAGCGCGACCAGCAGAAGCCTGGCGCGTAGCCCCTTCCCGCCGTGCCGCCGGGCGGCGGTGAAGGCGGCCGCGATCGCCGCCGACGCACCAAGCGCGAGGCCCAGCATCGATCGCGTATCCTCGGCGATCGGCAGGAGCCACACGCCGACCATGGCCGTCGCTCCGACCGATATCCATGCGACCAGGGTGTCGCGCCGATAATGCCACGCGGCGTAGGCAAGCATCGCCATGCCAACACCGCTCGCGCAGATCATGATGATGAGCAGACGCGGTCCCTGCCAGGGATAGGGGAGAGGCAGGATTCCGCGGGACACTTCGACCGCCAATTGCGCCAGCGTCACGGCTGACAAGGTAGCAAGCGCGAGCGAGCCCATGTTGCGGCGATCGGCGAACCACGCGCCGCCGAAGAAGATCGCGGCGATGGCGAAGATGCCTGCAGTCGGCAAGGCGGGAAGGTAATAGCGCAGGAGAGGCGCCTGCGGCCCGGTATATTCCTCGACGTCGATCTGCACGACAGGACGGCCGATGTGCCAGGGCTGGTGCCAGGAGGAGAGGTGCGCGACCAGGACATTGTCGCCCGGCCGGAGAATAGTGGGCGCAAGCGGCCAGACCGCATCGAACGTGCCGGGGATCTCCGCCGACGCATCGGCACCCGGCCTGCCGTTCGCCCCGAGACGCGTGCCATTCCACCAGACCTCACTCGCAGCCATCGCCGCGATCCTGAGACCACGTGGCCGATCGGTCCGCGGCAGAGGAAGGATCGCCTTGATCCAGACCGGTCCCTCCTGGCTATCGATCGAACCCAACGCCATGCCGCGGCACGATGGTTCGGTGAACGCAGGCTGGGTTCCGGCAGGCCCGGCGCACAGGATGACCTCGCGCACCTCGACCAAATCGGCTGCACGAACGGACGGCGCGAGAAGGAAGACGAGAAGGATCGCCGCAAGCCGGATCATGATCCCGCCTTATAGAGGGAATTCCATTCTGGTCTTGCCGCTCGCCGGCCAGATCCTGCCGTTCACCGATCGGCCGGCAGCATCAAGAGTGCCATCGTTAGAGAACGGGGCTGCCCGGTCGATTGTCGCGGGTGGAGATCGCCCCCTGCGTCCCGAGCCGACCGGTGCAGGGTCAATGATTGGAAGGTGACGAATGCACGACCTCACTCGATCCCTCGCGCTCTGCCTCCTCGCGGCAAGTCCTTTGGCTCCGCTGCCGTCACCGGCAGCCGCCACGGAGGCTTCGCCCGGATTGGTCCTCACAGCGGGGGTGGAAATCGCCTCCGACGACACGCCCGTTCCGTACGAAATCGGCACGATGCTCGTTCCGGAGAACCGCTCGAAACGCAACAGCCGTCAGATCGGCGTCGGCGTCCTCCGCGTGAAGGCCCGCGTGGCGACCAAGGTGCCGCCGATCTTCCTGCTCGTTGGCGGCCCCGGCGTCACCCTGCTCGACACCATTGGCGACAAGAGCGAGTCTGCGCGGCGCCGGCTGCGATATTGGCTGGACTATAGCGCCGGTGCCGACCTCGTCATCGTCGAGCAGCGCGGGTTCACGCTGCGCGGTGACATGCTCAAGCTGCACTATCCGGCGATGCCGCTCGATCACCCGACGACGGTCGCGGACAATGTCGCGGTAACGATGGCGCTCGCGAAAGCGGCCGGCACCGGGAACCCGGGACGCGACCTTGCCGGATATACGATCGCGGAATGCGCCGACGACGTCGACGCGGTTCGCCAGGCGCTGGGCTATCCGCGCATTTCACTGCTGGGCGCCAGCTTCGGCTCGCAATGGAGCTTCGCGGTGATGAAACGCCATCCCGGCACCGTTGCGCGCGCGCTCATCTCGGCGGTCGAGCCACTCGACGACGGCTACGACATGCCCTCGCAAGTCTATGCCGCCATGCAGCGGATCGCGTTCGAAGCCGAACAGGACGCGGCCCTGCAGCCCTACATTCCCGCGGGCGGACTGATGGCCGCGGCGCGCGCGGTACGCGACCGTCTGGCGGCGGCCCCGATCGTCGTGACCATCCCGGGGGAGGACGGCGGCAGGCCCGTTACTGTGACGATCGGCCTAGGCGACTTCCAGCAATCGCTCGTCGAGCACGCCGCCAGCGCCGCCGGCTGGCCGGCCTTCGTCATCGACCTGTACAATGAACGCTACGAGCGCTGGGCGCGCGAGATTGTCGATGGCCGCAGGGCAGTGGATAGCGCCCTGATCGGGCCGCTGATCGATACGGCGACGGGCCTCAGCCCCGCGCGCGAGCGCCAACTCAGAACCGACCCCGCGCTCGACATCATAGGGCCATGGAATTTCGCTACCTATCTTGCATCCGCCGGCGCATGGCCGACCAGGGATCTGGGAGACAATTTCAGACTATCAGTAAGGGATGATACTCCGATCCTGTTCGTCCAGGGAGACTGGGACACCAATACGCCCATCGAGAACCTGCTCGGAATCCTGCCCTATTATCCCAACGCCCGCACGATCATTGTGCATCGCGGTCAACATACCGGCACGCTTCAACTGCTGCGGGATCGGCCCGATCTCTGGCACGCAGCGATGAAGTTCCTGAACGACGGTGGGATGGCGAATCTTCCGGTTGAAGCCGAATTGGCGCCTGTACGGTTTGATCTGCCCGATCATGCACCTCTCTAGATCAGTTGGTACCTGGCGAGGTGGTCGCCGGCCCTTTCAAGCGTATTGCACAACCAGAACACATGGAGAGGTGCAATGTCCTGGCGAGTGGGGCTGTTGATCGCCATTGCCGGTGGCGTCCTGGGGGCGGATGAAGCCCTGGCGCAGACCGTGGCCCCGGTACCCGCATCGGACGAACAGGGCGTCCGATGCGCCGATGATGCGTTCTGGCGCGCCTTCAACGCATGCGATGCAGCTGCGATGGCGGACTATTTCACGGAGGACGTGGAATTCTACCAAGACCTCACCGGACTAACGCGCACTCGCTCCGCAGTGGTTGCGTCCCTCATAAAGGGCCCTTGCGGAACGCCCGGGCTTCACCTCCGGGGCGAGAGCTGATCCAGGCAACCGATCTAACGCTGACGTGATCTCCAAACGGGTTTGACGCAGCGCGCTCGCCCGTGGATAGTAGGATGGGCGGGGCAGACAAGGTGCGTGCTTGGACGTCGTTTTCGATCTCACCCGCGATCCCGACCTGATCCGCCCGGCCTATGCCTTCGACCTGTTCTTCCTGGCGGTCGGCCTGTGCCTGACCGGCGCAGTGCTGTACGCGTGGCGCCACAGAGGATGGCCCGCCCTTTTCTACCTGCTTCCGGCTTTGGGTTGGACCGCCGCGGCGGGGTGGATGACCTGGCACGACATTCGTCAGAGCCGGGAAGTACGGGCCCTGGTCCAGAGTGGCCGGTTCGCCAGCGTCGAAGGGTGCCTCGATCAGTTCCACCCCGGACTGGCCAATCCTAACGAGGCGGATTCCGGCTTGGAACGATGGAACGTCGCTGGCCGGGAATTCTATTACGCCGCGAACGAGATCCGGCTTGGCTATCACCGGGTCGAGCCTGGAGGCGGATTCGTCCACGCTGATTCCCGGGTCCGGGTCGGCTATATTCGCGACGAAGTACGCGGTCATAACGACATCGTCCGGCTCGAGGTGAAGCAACACGCCTGCCCCATGGCACCGGACCTTTGGCCAAAGTGACCTACCCTATCCACCCTCGATCTAGCACAGGATCATCGATGCTTCGCAGCCCCCTCGTCCTCCCGATCCTGTGGGGCGCAATGTTCGCCACGCCGGCATCCGCAGACCCGTTCTACAACGCAGCGCTCTGCAAGCCGGCCTATTCATCGGACTCGGCCACTGCGCTCTACGAAGCCGCCGAGAAGCTCGCCAAGCCCGACACATCGATGCTGGGTGCCGATGTCTACAAACTGCCGCAGGAGTTTGGGCAGGATGGCTTCAAGACGCGCGAAGTCATCTTCGCCGGCACATCGGTCGGCGTCCTGATCGAGGGGCTGCAGGCCGATGCGCTCGCCAATCGCTACCAGCTGGCCAAGAAGGGCTCCACGCTGCTCGGCACCGCCACCAAGGACTATTCCCGGGCATTACCGCGGGATCAGCAGCCGCAACCCGAGCTGGGGACGGTGTCGATCATCGCGCGGGAGAGCCCTTCGCTGCCCGGCAAGACGCTGCTCGCCTGCGAGTTCGTCCTCAAAGCCGATCAAGAAGCGCTCGACCGCTACGAGGAATCCCGCACACCATAGCCGCGACATGCCGCACGCACTGTCGCTACTCTAGATCAGGCACCCCATGGTCATACTGTCCGCGATCCTCTACTTCCTTACCCAGCATCCCATCTGGTCCCTGCCCCTGCTCATCATCCTGGGCGTGGTACTGGCCCAGTTGCTGGCGAGGTGGCGGCGCAATCAGGGCTGGCAGGCGCTGATAATCGTGTTCTTCGTTCTAGGCATGGTGAACATCTTCACCGCACACCTCTTCAACGCGCTGTTCCTCCAGGCGTTCGGAGTCGACGGGACGGCCGTCATCACCCAGGCCGAGGAAACCAATTCGACGCTGAACGACTCCCCCATCTGGGCGTATGACGCGGTGATGCGGACCGCGGACGGCCGCGACGTGGTAACACAGTTCGACACCATGTCCGCTACCATCTATCCGATCACCAACGCCATTCTCATCCCCCCTAAGGGCGAGCGGTTCGCAGTCCGATACATCCCTGGTTTCCCGCGCAACTTCGTCATCATGCGCGACCTCTCACCTTATGGGAGACAATATCTGATCGAGCAGGATCGCAGACCAGTCGACAAGGCGGCCGCGCAATTCGCGGCCAGCCCGGGCAACGCAGCCTTCATCGCGGAGTATCGCGCGACGTTGACCGCCTTCATCGCCAGGCACCAAAACGATGCCGACCCTGTGCTGATCGCGAACTACCGGGCGCAACTCGACGCGCTGCCTCGCGTGGATTGAAGCCGGCCCGTTACCATCCCCTTAGCGCTACCAGGCTATTCAAGCGGCTCCTGTTGCGCGCATCATCCTCTATCCGACTGGAGGAAGTACTCGCCATCGACCCGGCAGGCTGATGATACGCTCTTCACTCGCAGCGCTGAAGAAGAGCTTGGCCCGCGCGGTTCGTGCGCACCCACCGATCCTGGATCGTCAATGCGCAGGCTGTGGGCGTGAAGCCTGAAGGTTCCGGCGATTATGCAGCCGAGATTGATGCGCCAACGCACAAGCGCCACAGGCAGCGCACGCCCTTAGCTGCCCGGCGGCATTTGGTCCGGTAGGCGACTGTCGCCTTCAAGTTCGGTCATTGCGAGAAGCAGCCATTCGTCTTCCGATCCAATCCCGGTCGGTTCGCTCCGTGTCGCCTCTTCCTGAGATCCCCTCGCCGCTGTCACGCCAAAGCCACACTGCGCGATTGATCGCGGCATGTGCACCCCGTTGCCATTGCGCAAACGCCTACGGTTTGTTTCCGCAAATTTCGATCCAACCACCTATGACCTGCCGGGTCAGTTTAGCTACCTGCGTCTCTCGTACGGGTTCTGAAGTCGGCGCAGGCAATAAGGTCCGGGCGCACCACGCGCCCGGACCTTCTATTCGGACTTCAGGCAAACGCTGACCTACGGGCCGGTTGCGGACTGACAACTCTTGGGATCGCAAAGGACCAAAGCGGACACGGCTGAATAGCGCTCGACAGGCGGAACGTGGTCGCGAGCAGCTGAAGCAATTGAAAACGGCGGCGATTCTAGTGCTCCCGTGCCGACCATGAGAACTCGCCCTCGATGAGTGTGGCGACGGCAACGCGGTGATACGCAGACGGGTGCGAACCCAGCCCAATAGCTGACCTAGTCCGGTTACAAGTCTAACTATCTAGATAATTCCCACCATTTCGGTAGGTTTTTAGCTGTAAGCAAAAACAAAGGTGGGTTGCGCGTTTCTGCAGTGATTCCCGCAAGGGATGATAATTTCGTGCGGTGAGGCCTTTGACGGGTTTCCCGAACGAGAAGTTATGCCGAAATAATGTTGATCAACCCGCCTGATGTCTATCAGGGGGATAGCATAGTCATGCGTTATCAGAACTGTGGCGTTTCGGCGAGACGCGTCGAAATCGGTGGAATTGATCTCCGGATTTTTGGAGGCGTTGCCACGACGGCGATGGCAGTGCCTCTCGCGCTGATCACTCCCGCCCAGGCGCAATCCGGTGCTACGGGAGATGAGCAGGACGCCATCGTCGTGGTCGGCTCGCGCAGCGGCAACAAGGCGCTGGAGAGCTCTGCGCCGGTCCAGCTCGTTAGTGGCGAAGATCTGCAGGCGACCGGCGCACGCACCCTGTCCGAAGCGCTCCAACGCCTAGTGCCTTCCTTCAATTTCCCGACCTCGGTGCCCTCCTCGAACGCGGCGAGCTTCGTCAAGGGCGTATCGCTGCGCGGCCTGGCGGCGGATGAGACGCTGGTACTGATCAACAGCAAGCGCCGCCACGCCACCGCCCAGCTCAATGCCGGCAGCGGTGTCGCCAAGGGCGCGCAGACCGTCGATCTCAACAGCATCCCGCTGAGCGCGATCGAGCGCGTCGAGGTGCTGCTCGACGGCGCTTCCGCGCAATATGGCTCCGACGCGATCGCTGGCGTGGTCAACATCGTGCTCAAGAAGCAGGCCGGGCACGGTAATCTCGGGGTCCAGTACGGCGTCAACGACAAGGGCGACGGCGAGACCAAGAGCATCGAGGGCTCGATCGGAGCCAAGCTGCCGGGCGACGGCTCGGTTACCCTGGCGTTCGACGTCTGGGACATCGGACGCACGCGGCTTTCCGGCCGGGATAACCGGACGATGTACTTCGCCGGCGATCCGCGCGAGGCGAGCTTCCCCAACCGCAACTGGTTCTATGGCAGCGGCGCTACCAAGCGTGAGAACCTGCTGCTCAACGCCGAGAGCACCGTCGGCGGCGTGACGCTGTACCTCACCGGAAGCTATGGCTGGCGCAAGGATGAGGGCTTTGGCAATCTCCGCCAGCCCAATGCCGACCAGACGGTGCGCGCACTGTTCCCGGACGGTTTCCAGCCTTTCCTGCGCGTCCATTCGCGTGACGCCTCGATCGGCGGCGGGGCGCGCTGGTCGGGCAAGGCCGGCGATTTCGACCTGGGTGCGAACTACGGGCGCAACCGGGTGGAGAGCCTGGTCTACAACACCAACAATGCCAGTCTCGGCACCGCCAGCCCGACCTCGTTCGACACCGGCGACCTGCTCAACGAGCAGGCCAATGTCACCTTCGACTGGAAGCGCCCGTTCGAGACCGGCTTCCTGCGCGGCCCCCTCAATGTCGCGGCAGGCCTGGCCTATCGCCATGAGGCCTATCAGGTGTTCCAGGGCGATTACGGCTCCTGGGCCAATGGCGGCGTGCCGATCCTCGACGGGCCCAATGCCGGCAAGGTGGCGACGCCGGCCTCGCAGGGCTTTGGCGGCTTCTCGCCCGACGATGCCGGACGCACCACCCGCGACGTGGTCGGAGGCTATCTCGAGCTGGAGACCGAGCTCGCCAAGGGGCTGCGGGCCACCGCGTCCGGGCGCGTCGAGCATTATTCGGACTTCGGCACGACCGGGAATGCCCGCCTGGCGCTGCGCTATGAAGTGACTCCGAAGCTCGCCTGGCGCGGCAGCGCCGGCACCGGCTATCGCGCACCGTCGCTCGGCCAGTCGGCCTATTCGCGGACCATCCCCAACATCACCAATGGCGTGCTGGCGACGAACAAGCTGGCGCGGGTGGACAGCGCGGTTGCCCGTGCGCTGGGCGCGACGCCGCTCAAACCGGAAAAGGCGACCAACCTCTCGACCGGCCTGGTCTGGACGCCGAGCAGCGACCTATCGGTGACGGTGGACTTCTACCAGACGACGATCGACGATCGCATCGCCCTGTCCGAGACGCTGACCGGCTCACTGGTCCGCCAGGTGCTGACCAGTGCCGGCTTCCCGACCTATTCGGGCGCGCAGTACTTCACCAATGCGGTCGACACCCGGACCCGCGGTATCGATGCGACCGCACGCTATCGCTGGCGGCTTGGCCAGGACCAGCGGCTCGACCTGAGCGCGGGCTTCAACCTAAGCGACACCAGGATCACCCATATCAAGGCGACCCCGGCGGTGCTGGCGGGCAGCGGCCTGTCGCTGATCGGCCATGAGGCGCGCGGGCTGATCGAGGAATGGAATCCCGACACCTTCCTGCGCCTGGCCGCCGACTACAGCAATGGCGGGTTCGACGCCCATCTCTCGGGCACCCGCTACGGCATCTATTGGGCACGCAATGCCGTGGTCGCCTATGACCAGCGCTTCGGGCCGCAGGAAGTGGTGAACTTCTCCGCCGGTTACCGCCTTTTCGCAAATGCGCGCATCTCGGCCGGCATCAACAACCTGCTCGACAGCCATCCCGACCAGGTGCTCCCGGCAGCCCGCAATCCCGTGGTCGCGCTCTATTCCGGCCTGTCGCCGGAGGGCGGCGCCGGACGCACCTATTTCGCTCGCCTCGACCTGTCCTTCTAAGGAGCCTGCACCCATGAAATCTGGATATCTCGGCGCCGCACTGCTCGCCGCCGCAAGCCTGACTGCCGTTCCGGCCTTCGCACAGGAAGGGGCGCCCGTGCAGGAACAGGGCACGGCCGCGACCCGCGCCGCCGTCATCGCCGCGATCGATGCCTATCGTGCGGCGGTAGTGAAGGGCGACCGGGCGGGGCTGGAGGCGGCCTTCCACCCGGACATCTCCTATGGCCATACCGACGGTGCCGTTCTGTCCAAGGTCGCGCAGATCGACCGGACCCTGGCACCGGGCAAGCGCTTCACTGCGGTCGACATCGCCGATACGAAGGTCCGCAGCTACGGCAACGTCGCCTATGTGACCGCCAGCTGGACCTTCCACCTGAGCAAGGACGACGGGAGCACCAGCACCGCGCGGCTTTCGGGCCTCGACGTGTGGACCAAGGGTCCGCGTGGCTGGCAGCTCATCGCCCGCCAGCTGACCCGCCCGGCCCAGTAATCCCCTTTTCCGAAGCGAGACATCCCATGGCCCGATTTGCCCTTCGTTCGAAATTGCTCCTGCTGCTGGCAGGGGCGGCGCTGCCCCTTGCCAGCGCGCATGCCCAGAGCTTCACGCCGGAACAGCTCCAGGCGGCGATCGCGTTGCAGGAGCGCATCCCGAATCTCGACAACCATCTCGACATCCCGTTCGAATTCGGCACCGGCGCGCATGATCCGGGCAAGGACGGCCCCGACCAATTCGACTTCGTCAAGGCGAAGCGCGGCCGGCTGAAGGGCGCGGTGCTGGCGATCTTCGTGCCGCAGAACGCGCGGACGCCAGCCGGCTATGCCGAAGCCGCGGCAAAGGGCCAGCGCAAGCTGGATGCGATCGAAGCCGTGGTCCGCCGCTATCCGCAGCAAACCGAAATCGCGCGCTCGCCCGAGGAGTTGCGCGCGATCGAGGGGTCGGGACGCGTCGCGATCATCCTGTCGATCCTCAACGGCAACCTGATCGGCAAGGACCTGAACCAGCTCGATGCCTGGCACGACAAGGGCGTGTCGATCTTCGGCTTCACCCATGCCGGCAACAACGACTTGGCGGACTCCGCCCGGCCGAACCTGCTGCGCGGCGACAAACTGGGCGAGCATGGCGGCCTCTCGCCGCTGGGTCGTGAAGCGGTGGCGCGGCTCAACGATCTCGGCGTGGTGATCGACGTGTCGCAGATCACTGCGCAGGGCGTGCGCCAGGTGATCGAGCTCAGCCGTGCGCCCGTGATCGCATCCCACTCGAATGCGCGCGCAGTGATCGACCATCCACGTAACCTGGACGACGCGACTCTGCAGGCGATCGCCGACAAGGGCGGCGTGGTCGCAATCAACGCCTATAGCTCCTGGGTGAAGGCCTTCCCGCCCGAGGCTCTGGCCAGGCTGAACGAGATCCGCCGCCGCTACGGCATTCCCGAGGACAAGACCCCGGCGGGCATCCAGCCGCTTTCGGACAAGGGCGTAAAGGTGCTCCCGCCCGCGGTGTTCGAGAAGTACAGCGCCGAATTCCACGCGATCACCGGCAGCCCGGACTATCGCGCGTCGCTCAAGGACTATGTCGACCAGATCGACTATGTCGTGAAGAAGATCGGCGTCGACCATGTCGGTATCTCGTCCGACTTCAACCATGGCGGCGGGGTGATCGGCTGGAACGATGTCGGCGAGTCGATAAACATCACTGCCGAGCTGCAGCGCCGCGGCTATAGCGAGGAAGATATCGCCAAGCTGTGGGGCGGCAATTTCCTGCGCGTCTGGGGACAGGTCCAGGCGCTGGCCAAGCCGAAGGCAGGCCAATGAGGGTCGACCGCCGTGCCACGCTGGGGCTGCTCGCGTCGGCTCCGCTGGCACTGGGGGCGGCACGCGCAACCACCGCTGCGCCCGGCAACCGCACCGCGATCGTGATCGGTGCCGGGATCGTCGGAGCCGCGATCGCCTATGAGCTGGCCAAGCGCGGCGTGGCGGTCACCATCCTCGAGCGGTTCAAGCCCGCGGCCGGCGCGACCGGCGACTCCTTCGCCTATCTCAACGCCTCGACCAAGACCGGCTCGCGACCCTATTTCCAGCTGAACTGGCTTGGCATGGCCGGCTGGCGGATCTGGCAGCAGGAAGCCGGCCCAGCGCTTCCCCTGCAATGGGGCGGCGCCACTTATTGGCGGGACACAGAGGCGGAGTCCGCGAAGCTGAGCGAGAGCCTCAGGATCGCGCAGCAATGGGGCTATGCAGGGCGCGGTATTGATGCTGCCGCGCTCCAGGCCCTGCTGCCCAGGCTGGCCATCGGCCCGGTCTCGGCCGGAGCTTTCTTCCCCGAGGAAGGCGCCGTCGACCCCGCCGGCGCGGTGGCCGCGCTCATCGCGCGCGCTGCGAAGCTCGGCGTCAGATTGCGGGCCCCGGTGAACGTCACCTCCCTCCTCCTGCGCGACGGAAAGGTCACCGGGGTGCGAACCCCCGATGGTGTAATCGAGGCGGATACGGTGGTGCTGGCAGCGGGCCTCGGCAGCGAGGTGCTGGCTGGACAGGGCGGTGTGCGGCTACCGCTCACCGCCTCGCCGGGGGCCCTCCTCCACACCGCGCCGCAAAAGCAGGTGCTGGACCGAGTCGTCTTCGGGCCGCGCAGCACGTTCAAGCAATTGCCGGACGGCCGTATCGTCGCCAGCATCAGCGGACATGAAGGCGGTGCTCCCAACGGGGTGGACGTGCAGGCTTTTGGAAGGATCATCCAGGCGGCAGCAGCTTCATATCTGCCGACCCTTCGCCAAGCAGCAATAGAGCGGGTCAGTGTCGGCCAGCGCGTGGTGCCAGCGGACTCGTTCCCCGTGGTCGGCTTCGCCCCGGGCGTACGGGGCCTCTATAGCGCCGTCACCCATAGTGGCGTCACCCTTGCGCCCGCGCTTGGCCGGCTAGCTGCACTCGAGATCGTTGATGGTATCGCAGCCGACGCGCTCGACGGCTTCCGACCCGATCGGTTCGCCTAGCCCCGGGGATCATATTCGCGAACGATCAGATCGGTATCGCCGTCGAAATCCTGTGCTTCGACGCCGCCATATTCCCGGATGTCGATCCGGATCACGATGACGACCGTCATGAGGGCCCGCGCGAGGTTCCAGGCGCTCTTCTGGGCGAGGTTGAGCGGCATCTCCGTAGCTCGTGTCCGGGAGCGGAGACCGTCCCCGCTCGACAAGCGCCCGAAGTGTCCGGCGCTCGGCCGCAGTCACCGCGCAGCTGCAGGCGAAGCGGCCGCATGCACAGCATAGCGGACCCTTTACGGGTTGATGGCGTCAGGCCGTGGGCTGGACCGCAGAAATGCCTCAACTAGAGGGGCGGCATTCACGGGTCCAAGCGACTTTGTAGGAGATGCAGTTCTGTCGATCGTCCAGGGCGACGTTCGCTGCTGCTTTTGGGCCGGTTGCAGACGGGCAGCTTAGGGCCGGCGGGGTGCAATAGCCGCCGCTCATTTAGCTGAGGCTGAACGGCCCAGGTGGTGCGCGGTAGCAACTCCTACGCCCGCAATAATAATGTGCTGTAACGAGCGCCCGCCGGACCGGCCGCGATTAACTGACCGCCCCTCTAGAAACACCGCCAGGACCGCTGATGGGTGGTCGCGGCACTATCCAAGGGCGAGATCGATGGTCGGTTCTCCCCTGCACGCGACCGGCTCACCCGACTTCTGCGTCCACTTAAAAAGGAAAAGAAGAATAGATAGTTTGCGATGGGGTAACAATTCCGTTGTCATTATCGTTTCATCTTCTTGATCGATTTATTTCGTTGCGAAGCATGCGCGATGCTCGCGCTCCACGGCATAAGGGGAATGGCAATGCCCACTTATACTGGCACCAGCGGCACCGATTACATCACCGGATCAAGTAGCGGCGACACCATCTACGGCCTCGGCGGCAATGATACGCTCGATGGCGGCGCCGGTGCCGACCTCATCCGCGGCGGTGACGGCAACGACACGATCATCAGCGGTCCGCTCTTCGAGAACAGCTACGACCGGCTCTACGGCGAGAATGGTGACGACACGGTCACCGCTGGCGCCGGCGACCTGGTCGATGGCGGATCGGGCACCGATCGGCTCAATGGCAACTATCAAAACGCCACCGCGGCGCTGACGGTAGACTTCAGTGCGATCTGGACCGGAGGCTCGATCACCGTCGCGGGCGGCGCGATCACCAATATGGAGAGGCTCGGCACCATCTATGGCTCAGCCTACAACGATACGTTCACGACCGGCAGCCTCGCCGGGAGCAGCACGTCGCTCTTCGGCTGGTCGGGCAACGACGTGCTGACCGGCGGCGCCGGCCGCGACTGGCTCGAGGGCTTTTCCTCCAGCGGCAATGGCGACACCGAAGCCGATCTGCTCTACGGCCTCGATGGGGACGATCTGCTCGGCGGTGGCGTGAACGACACCCTCGATGGCGGCAGCGGAATCGATTCGGTACGTCTCGTATTCACCGCCGCCACCTCGGGCGTTACGGGCGATTTCACTGCGGTGCTCGGTGGCAGCGCCGCGATGATCGGCGGTATCACGCTCACCAGCATCGAACACATCCAGACCGTGCTCGGCTCCGACTATGACGATGTGTTCGACGTCAGCGCCGATGCCTATGGCGGTATTCCCTGGGGCAGCACCGCGATCGAGGGCAATGGGGGCAACGACATATTGATCGGCAGCGCCACCGCCAATGTCTTGAATGGCGGCACGGGCGACGACTTCATGTCCGGTGGTGCAGGCGGCGACCTATATTCGGTCGACAGCCTCGGCGACGTCATCGTCGAAGGTGCCGGCGGCGGCATCGATTCGGTCAATTCGGGCATCAGCTACACGCTCGGCGCCGAGCTCGAGCAGCTCATGCTGACCGGCACCGCGGCGCTCAACGGGACGGGCAATGCGCTCGACAACAGCGTGTCGGGCAATCCGGGTGCAAACTTTCTCGAAGGGCTTGCCGGCGCCGATATTCTCGACGGCTATGATGGTGCCGACATCCTGATTGGCGGCGCCGGGCGCGACCAGCTGACTGGCGGTGCCGGTGCCGACACGTTCCGCTTCGCTTCGGGCGATTTCGCCGGGCTAACGACCACCACCGCCGACCTGATCTACGACTTCAGCCAGGCGGAAGGCGACCGGATCGACTTGAGCGCGATCGACGCGGCCGCCGGGGGCATCGACGACGCCTTCAGTTTCCTCGGGACGGGCGCCTTCACCGGCGTGGCGGGAGAACTGCGGTACGAATATTCGGGCACGCGGACGATGGTTTATGGTGACTTGGACGGCAACGGAGTCGCTGATTTCGCGGTCGCACTGACCGGTAATATCACGCTGGTCTCGAGCGACTTCCATCTGTGATGCAAGACGCGCGGGCCTGTTTGCAACGGCCCGCGCACCCGTAACAATGCATCGATGAAGGATATGGCCAGGCGCGGCTACGGGCGAGGTAGTTCCGTTCAGTCCATCGCTTACATGAACAGACGCCCGCTTTCAGGGAGCTTCCGACCGCGGGACCGCGGTCGGAAGCTCCAGCGCCTGTAAAGACTGCTTATGCTAAAGACTGCTTATGCTTGAGCCTGCAGCAGCCACTCAGCGTCCCCGCAACATGCCGCAGTTGCGCATCATGCTAGTAGCGGACATCCTGCGCACGTAGTGTAGAGCCTAAGCAACGAAGGTAGCGGTCATGGGCGTGCAGTTCGAATCGCTCCGGACCCGCCGCTATCCCGCCGGCTCGTCGATGGCGGATCATTTCCATGAGACGCCAAGCCTCTGCATTCTGATTGCCGGCGATTATGAAGAGGCCGTGCGCGGGCGTTCCGAGCAATATCGGGCGGGGAGCCTGTCCTTTTGTCCACCCTATGAGCCCCATGCCCAACGTATTGGTCGGTCCGGCGCGTCCAAATTGCTGTTGGAGCCTAACACGCCGGTTCTTGCGTTTCTGGCCGAGCACATAAGGCTTGAGGAAGCTCCCGCGATCCACACCCCTGCGGCTGCGGAGATCGGTCGCCGGATGGTCGCAGAGTTGTCGATCAACGACGCATTCTCCAGCATCGCGCTCGAAGGCCTTGGCCAAGAGCTGCTGGCACTCTTCGGCAGATCGGCGTCGCAGCGAGCGGACGTGCCTGCGCGCTGGTTGAGAGATGCCTGCGCCTACCTGGCGGAACATGGCCATGAGCCGCACGACCTGCGTGCGATCGCAGCGGCGGTTGGGTGCGATCCTGTCCGGCTGTCGCGCGGATTTCGGCGCAAGTTCGGGCACACCATTGGCCAGCATCAGCGCAAGCTTCGCGTGGTGGCCGCATCCGAGCTACTGGCAGCGACGCGCATGCCGCTCGCCGAAATCGCACAGAGCTGCGGCTTCTACGACCAGTCTCACCTGACCCGGGTCTTCAAGGCTGAAGTGGGCTGCACGCCGGCGGCATTCCGCAAGAGGTCGTAGCGTACAATCGTACACCGCATCCAATACGCACGCGCGCTCGTGATCTATCGCGCGGTTAGTAGATGGAGAATGTGCGGATGGCGATGTTCCGGAAAGCCCGCAGCCTAGTGCTGCTCGCGGCGGCAAGCATCTCAATGCAGCCGGCTGTGGCGCAGGACGAAGAATCGGGTTTCAACCGTGCGGCATGGGTGGAGGATTTCGGCCAGCTCAAGGCCGAGCTTGAACGTGCCTATGTCAACTTGGCCTGGATGGGATCGCCGCAAAGCGGGGTCGATGTTCCCCGTCTTGAGCGCAGCGCCCGCGAGGCACTCGGCCGTGCGTCGACCGATGGGGAAGCCGAGAAGGCGCTGCTTGATTTCGTTGCAGGCTTTCGTGACGGGCATCTGTCGCCCCTGTCCCGACTCGCGGTGCCTGTGGGGCCTGTGGCGCCCGAACCCGCGGCGGCAGTGCTGGACCCGCGCGAACCGGCCACCGGGTGTGCGGCGCTCGGCTACGCTGCGACCAGCCCCGTCGTATTCACCTTAGCCTTTGAGAGCCTTCCGGGTTTCGTGATGCTGGGCGATGGCCTGAGCGCGCCGTTCCGCAGCGGGTTGGTGCCAGGCCCGGACGGCCGCAGGATCGGCATCGTGCGTATCCAAGAGTTCGAAGCGACTGCGTTCCCCGCCACTTGTCTTCGCGCTTGGGCCACGCTGGCTGCTGCCGGTGACCAGATCACGGCCCGCGCGATCGAGGACGCCGCAAGCGACCTCTGGTTCGCTGCGCTTGCCGAGACATTGGTCAGCCTGCGCGAGCGCGGTGCCGTGGCGGTGCTGGTCGATGTGGGGAGCAACCGCGGTGGCGGAGATAGTGGCGACTGGATGCCGCGCATGTTCACCGATCGCACCGTCTCCTCCGCCCCGATGCTGATGGTGAATGCGCCGGTTTCCGCCGGGTATTTCGACGAGCAGATCCAGTCGATGAACCACGGCCTTGCCCGTCAACCAAAGGCGGAAGGAGCAAGGGCACTGGAGCAGGCACGCCAGTTCTTCCAAGGCGCCAAGGCACGGATCGGTTCCCAGCGCTGCGATCTCAGCTGGGTCTGGCGTGAACAGCGGCCCTGGAAGGCTGAGGCATGCAGCAATCTCCTCACCGCAGGCTCCGCGGGCGGTTTCGAGCGTAGCCTGCCCAAAGGTGCCTATGGCGATCGCGCCCTAGCAAGCCGCCTGTCCTGGTCCGCAGAAATCGAACCCTATTTCGGCACTTGGACCGGCCCCGTGTATGTGCTGACCGACAACCGCAGTTTTTCCGCGGCGGAGATGTTTGCTGCGGCCATGAAGGACAATGGCATCGCCAGGACGATCGGCACCCGCACGGGCGGAGATGGGTGCGGATTCATGGCAAGCGGTGATCCGCTGGTGCTGGCGCATTCGAAGCTTCGGTTTCGCATTCCGAATTGCCTGCGGTTGCGTGCGGACGGCACCGACGAGGTTGCAGGAATCGCCCCCGACCTCCTGATTGTTGCGGCCAAGGGTGAAAGCGGCCGAGGGCGCGCCGCGCGCACGATCGCGCTCATACTAGGAGACCTATCGCAGGTACGGTGAGCGTTCTGCCAAACGAACCTGTCTCTAAGAACCTGCCGCATCGGGTTATTCGACGGGGGTCAAACGGCTGGAATTGGGGCGCAAAGCGCCATTCCACTTTCATTCATCGCGCACTCGCGAGTTCGAACGGCCTCCACAAAACGCCGGACGCCGTGAATGGCGCCCGACGTGAATCAGCCCGCTGTGACGATAGCGGTGCGGAACGCGGTTTTGGCGCGATGGGAGAGGCCTGCCGGGACCGCGGCGGCAAGCGCATGGCGATCCCAGTCCGAGACCGCCTTATAGGCCTTCTCCAGGATGGATTTCGCGCGGGCCGATTTGACGTCGCAGAAGCCCGCAAATGCGAGCAGATCGGCGAGAGTGAAATCGGTAGTCTTGCCGTTGAGCGACATCTGATGCTCGCTCGTCCACGGGCCCGAAGGGTTGTGCGCATAGGCGACGTCGAATGCGGGCGACAGGCGCCACGTGCCCTGCTGGTCCATCAGGAAGGCGATGTTTTTGACATGGTCATCCTGGTTACGAATCAGGATGTTGAAGTAGGCCCGGCGCAGCTGCTCTTCGATCGCTTTCTGCCCTAGGTTAAGCTTGCGGATCGTCTCGATTGCCTGCTCGTAGGAATACGCACGCGCCAGGTTGAAATCGAAGTGCCGCATGGCGCCCAGCGACAGCATGTGGATCTTGCCGCCCTCGGTGCGGTCGAAGCGCTTGGTCATGAAGTGCGCCCGTCCGCCCTCTTCGTGTAGCCGGCACGGCATCATATCTATGCCGGCCTCGCGCGCGGCAAGATAGCAGGCATATTCCAGGCGACCGAAGCCTTTCGGGTCGGCCAGCTCCTTGTCGCCATTGTCGGCGACTCCATCAAATTTGAGCAGCCAGGATTCAAACCCCTCGGCCACCTCCACCTGGCCCGATCGGAATTCGCCGGTGGTCGGGTTCCAGGCCAGCACGGCTTTTGCTCGCGCGCCGCCGGCCGAAGTGCCGACCTTCAGGATCTCCTGGAGTGCGGCTGCATCGTGCTTGCCATCCAGCTGGCCCTTGAGCGCCTCGCGCTGGGTCAGGATCGCCGAAGCCAGATCAACCAGGTGCGCGATCTCGACAGGCTCGCTCTTGCGATCGACATCGGCTTTGGCTGGACGGAATTCGAGCGCACCCATCCCGCGCACGCCTGTGTAGCAGAGCCGTTCAACCGGGTTCATGCTGCTCGCCCCCCGACCCTGCTCGGCGAGCCAGCGGTCGATGAGCAGGTTGCCGAACTTGTCGGGCAAGCTGTCCGACAGAAATCCCGGCAGGCCCTTGAACGTCTCGCGCGACAGATTGGGAAAATCGAACACGCCCGCGCGGAGAGGTACCGTGAGCGGCGCGATCTCGATCCGTGAGGTCAGAAATTTCGGATCATATTCGAACGATCCGAGCTGACGTTGATCGTCCCAGAGGACCGCGCCGATCTGCCGACCCCATAGCCAGACTTCCGCACGTGTAATGTCCGGCATCGATTATTCCTTCCCCCAGGACCAGGGTGCATCGCCCGCGTCCGGCTCTTGCGGCCGCGCCCGCGCGCGGTCGGTGCCTCGCGTCGTGCGCGCATCCATCGGGCTCTGGCGCGCATCGGGTACGATATCCAGCAGGCGGTCCCCGATATCGAGTGCGCGCAGCACACGCGCTAGCGTCTCGATCGTACCGCCGCCCTTTTCTAGTTTGCCAACGGTCCCCCGCCGGATTCCGGCTGCGTCCGCTATATCCTGCTGGCGCAGATTGCGTGACAGACGGTATTTCTCGATCCGCTCACCGAGCATCACGAGCACATTGGCAATGGGCTGCTGCGCGATATCTTCATTAGGCACGGAAATACGATCCTTATCATCGTTTGAGCCGCATAAGGTCTATATAAGCGCTCATAGTTGCTTCTGGCAATAAGGTACGCTTTTACGTACACTGAACCAGATATTATCGATAAGGATCGCATAAGCGTACATTATAATTTCCTACGGAAGCCGGACACGCTCCAAAGCCACCCTCCACCATTAGCTCCGCGTACGCCCAGCCGACGGCCGGCTGCTTTCGGGATCGCCAATCAGCGACCCAACGGCGAGGGGCGAACGCAAGACCGCCGGCAGTTGCGTGCTTGCTTACTGGTTTTGACGTCTGGCTCGCCCTCCGAAATCGATGGTCACGACCTTTCCGTCACCAAATGACTTGTCGTTTCCGTCGCCGTCACGCAGTTGGTCCAGATAGTCGGACCAGTGCTGCATCATCCGCACCCGCTCCTCCCAATATTGTCCGCGGGCATAGGCGCGCCGCACACCATTATTCTCCATGTGCGCGAGTTGCCGCTCGATCGCGTCGGGATTCCACAGCCCCATCTCGTTGAGCAGGGTCGCCGCCATGGCGCGAAAGCCATGCGCGGTCATCTGATCGCCACCATATCCCATCCGCCGCAACGCGAAGGTGATGGTGTTCTCCGACATCGGGCGCTTCCAGGTATGGAGTGCCGGAAAGACATAGGGGCTGTGCCCGGTCAGAGGACGGATCTCGTCGAGCAGGTCCAGTACCTGCCGCGAGAGTGGCACCTGATGCGGCCAGCGCATCTTCATTTTCTCGGCCGGGATCGACCATACGGCCCGCTCGAGATCGAATTCGCTCCACTCCGCCCGGCGCAGTTCCCCAGGCCGGACAAAGACGTGCGGCGTCATCCGGAGCGCGAACCTGGTGATTGCGCTGCCGGCACTGTCCTCGATATTGCGCAGAAGCTCTCCGACTTCCTTGGGGCGGGTGATTGCGGCGAAGTGCTTGGTCTTGGGAACGATGATCGCGCCGCGCAGATCGCGGGCGACGTCGACCTTCGCGCGTCCGGTCGCAATGCCGTAGCGAAACACCCGGCTGATCACGCTGCGCATCCGGCGGGCACTTTCATAGTGTCCCGTCGCCTCGACCTTGCGCAGCACGGCCAGAACTTCCTGCACCTCGATCTCATGGAGCGGCAGGCCCCCGAGGAATGGATAGACCTTCTCCAGCAACCAGCGGACTTTGCTGAGCGTGACGTCAGCCCGCTCCTCCCGGGTGATCTTGACGAACCATTCCTCGGCGACGCCCTTGAAGGTGACGTTCGCGTCAATCTGGGCGCGAAGCTTCCGGCGCTTCTTCTCGACCATCGGGTCGACACCGTCGTCGATCATCCTGCGCGCGGAGTCGCGCTTGGCGCGGGCATCGGCCAGGCTGACCTCGGGCCAAACGCCGATCGCGAGAACCTTCTGCTTGTCGAGAAAGCGATAGCGGAAGCGCCAGTATTTGGCGCCGTTCGGCATCACCAGGAGGAAGAGGGAGTGCCCGTCTCCGAGCTTGTATTGCTTGGCTTTGGGCTGGGCGTTTCTGATGGCGAGCGCGGTAAGAGCCATGTGGTATCTCCGTCCGAAAACGGGCGAATCCACGGCCGATTTATACCACCAAAATTGGTGGTATGTCGGCGGACCCGCCCAAATCCCGTCGGAAAGATATTTGAAAAAAGGTTTTTTACCCAGCCACTTACGCGACGCTCATGGACGTCACCGGACTGGGAAAATGGTGCCCAGAAGAGGACTCGAACCTCCACGCCCTTGCGAGCGCCAGCACCTGAAGCTGGTGCGTCTACCAATTCCGCCATCTGGGCACGGGGTAGGCGAGCGCCTCTACGGGGGTGCCCTTGGGCTGTCAACCGCCCCATTGGGCATTTTGTGCATCTGCATCATTTTTTCGTCGCCGCCGCACAAGGCCGGGCCCTGGCCAAAGCCGCAAAGGGAGCGCCAGCCGCCTGCGGGCTGCCGGCCCGGTCACTGCCGTGACCAGGTGCCGCCCCGGCCAGCGATCCCGGCGGCGAGCCGCACGCGAAATGGCCCGGCGGCGACAAGCTTGCGGCCTTCTGCAGACTCCCCTATCCCGCAGGGCATGCGGTCCAGGCGCGCCTTGCTTCCCTCCCGCGTGCGCGGCACGCATGGGGCGCTTGCGGTCCTGCTCGGCCTGATCGCCGTGTTCAGCATGTCGGTGCTGACCGGCTGGCACGAGATGCACCCCGACGTGCACTTCCCCGAGACCGTGTCCGCGCAGAGCCATGCCGATCATCCCGGCGAGGATGCGGGCGGCAATCTCGATCACCTCGCCGCCCATGCCGGGTTGCACGGCATAGGCCTCCCCGCGGACACGACGGTGGCCAGCGCGCCGCCGATTCTTTCCGCACAGTGGCACGTGGCAACAGATCGCTTCGCGCTCCGCCAGCCCGAAACCTCCATCCTGCGACCGCCCAGAGCCTGAGGACCGCGCCGCCCTTTCGGCGGCCCCATTCCTTCAGTCTCCAGGGGAACCAACATGATAGCCCGTTCGGGCAGGCGCACGCTTGTGCTGCCTGCCGCCATCGCCATGGCAATTGCCATGGTGCCCGCCGCTGCGTTCGCGCAGGCGGCACCCACCTATGCGCAATTGCTCCACAATGCGGAGAATGCGCCGCAGCTCGCCGAAGCCGCCGCAGACGTCGCGCGCGCGCAAGGCCTTGCCGAGCAGGCCCGCGCCCGGCCCAATCCCTCGATCAGCCTGCTGACCGAGAACATCATCGGCACCTCGCCCTATTCCGGGCTCGGCCGCGCCGAGACGACGGTGCAGTACAACCACCCGATCGAACTGGGCGGCAAGCGCAAGGCCCGCATCGCAGCGGGCGAAGCCGGGGTGAGCGCGGCCGAAGCACGGTCGCGCGATACGCGCATCGCCTTCGCCTATGAACTGGCGCGCGCCTATGCCGCGGCCGAGATCGCCGAGCGGCGGGTCGGGCTGGCCGAGGACGAGCTGGAGGAAGCCGGCGCGGTGCTCGACGCCACCCGCCTCCTGGTCGGTGCCGGCCGCGAGGCGAACCTGCGTTCGATCCAGGCGGAGTCGGCGGCGCAGGTCGCCAAGGCCGAGCGGGAAGTCGCCCGCGCCAACCGGATCGCCGCCTATGCCCGGCTCTCCGCGATGGCCGGAGCGGACACGCTCTATGCGAGCCTGCCCGAATCGCTGCTCGACAAGGCACGCGAGGGCTTCACCTTCGGCACGCTCGATCCGACGAGCAGCCCCGCCTATCGGGCGGCCGAGGCGGAAGTGCATGCAGCCAGGCTGCGTGCCGTCAGCGAACGCAAGCGCGCGCGGCCGGACATCACGGGCACCTTCGGCGTACGCAGGCTCGAGACGGACCGGGCGGAGGCGCTGGTCGCCGGCGTCTCGCTGCCGCTCAACCTCTTCGACCGGAACAAGGGCAATATCGCCGCGGCCGATGCGGAGGTTCGCGCCGCCGAGGCCCGGCTGGCACTGCTCCGCAACGACCTGCTCGGGGCCGGACGCGCCGCGAACAGCCAGATCGCCGCCGCCGAGGCCCGTCTCGCCGCGGCCGGCGAAGCGCAGGAGACCGCGCAGGAAACCTATCGGCTCGCCCGGATCGCCTATGATTCGGGCAAATCCCCCCTCGTCGAACTGCTGAACGCCCGCCACGGGCTCGGCGAAGCGCGCGCCATCGTCGTCGATGCGGAAGCTGCCCGCTTCGACCTCATCGCGCAGCTGGCCCGCCTGCAGGGCCGCACCGTCACCGGAGACATGATCCAATGAACCACGACAACTCTAACGGCGGGCGGAGCAGGCTGTACGCCGGCGCCGCGATCGGCCTCGTCCTCGCGGCGGCCGGTGGCTTCGCCGTCGCCAGGCTCACGGGTCCCGCCACGCCCGCACCGGCCACGGAAGCCGAAGCCGAAGCCGAAGCCGAAGCCGAAGCCGAAGCCGAGGCCGAAGCGCCCGCCAACCCCGGCGGCGAGATCGCGATCGACGCGAACGGCATCAAGGCTTCCGGCATCCTGGTCGCTCCGGCGACTGCCGGCACCGCCTCCGCCATCGTCCTCGCTTCCGCCACCGTGGAGGCCAGCCCCGACGCGGAAGCCGTGCTGACGGCGCGCGCCGCCGGTACGGTCACGCGCATCTTCAGGCGGATCGGCGATTCCGTTCGCCAGGGCGAGACGATCGCGCTGCTGGAGAGCCGGGAGGCGTCCGCAATTACCGCCGATCGCAGCGCCGCGGCCGCCCGCGTGACGCTCGCCAGGCGGCAGCTCGAACGCGAACGGCTGCTGTTCAAGCAGGGCGTCAGCCCCCGCGCCGATCTGGAGACCGCCGAGGCCAATCTGGGCGTCGCGGAAGCCGATCTGCGCCGGGCAAGCGCCGCGGGCAGCACCGCGCGGGTGACCAGCGATGGCCGTTCGGTCGCGGTGGTCAGCCCGATCTCGGGCCGCATCACCGCGGCGCCGGCGAGCCTCGGCACCTTCGTCAACGCCGAGACCGAGCTGTTCCGCCTGGCCGATCCCGGCCGGCTCCAGGTTACCGCGAGCGTGCCGCCGGCCGATGCCGCCCGGGTCCGCGCAGGCGACAAGGTGGAGCTGACCGCCAATGACGGCACCAAGGTCGACGCCACGGTGCGCTCCGCGATCGGCGTGGTCGATCCACGGACCCGCCAGGCGACGATCGTCATCGCGCCGGGCGACGGATCGAGCCTGGTCGTGCCGGGCCAGCTGGTGCAGGCGCGCGTCTTCACGCGCATCGAAGGTGCGCCGTCCAGCGCGGTTACCGTGCCGCAGGACGCGGTGCAGACGATCGGCGCGCGGACCGTGGTGTTCGTCCGCACGCCCAAGGGCTTCCGCGCCCGGACGGTCCAGGTCGGCACGCGCAGCGCCGGCATGGCGGAGATCGTCTCGGGCCTCGCGGCGGGCACGCCGGTCGCGACGGCCAACGCCTTCCTGCTCAAGGCCGAGCTGGAGAAGAATATGGGGGGCGAGGAATGATCGCGCGCATCCTCTCGCTATCCGTCCGCATGCGATGGCTGGTGGCGTTCCTGACGCTGCTCGTTGTCGGGCTCGGCACCTGGCAGATCATGAAGCTGCCGATCGACGCGGTTCCCGACGTTACCAACCGGCAGGTGCAGATCAGCAGCTTCGTCCCGTCGCTGGGACCGATCGATATCGAAAAACAGGTCACCTATCCCATCGAGACGGGGCTTGCCGGCATTCCCGGCCTGGAGATGACCCGCTCGATCTCGCGCAACGGCTTCAGCCAGGTGACGGCGGTGTTCACCGACGCCACCGATATCTATTTCGCCCGCCAGCAAGTGACCGAACGCCTATCGCAACTTGCCGGCGAGCTTCCCCCGGGCGTCCAGCCCAGGCTTTCCCCGCTTGCGACCGGGCTCGGCGAGATCTTCATGTTCTCCGTCGCGTTCCGGCATCCCGACGGGAAGGGCAAGGAGCATGTCGATGGCAAGCCGGGCTGGCAGTCGGACGGCAGCTACCTGACTCCCGAGGGCGAACGGCTCGATACCGAGCTCGCCCGGGCGGCCTATCTCCGCACGGTGCAGGATTGGATCATCCGCCCGCAGATGCGCGCCGTGCAGGGCGTGGCGGGAGTCGATTCGAACGGCGGCTATGTGAAGCAGTATCTGATCGAGCCCGATCTCAACGCGCTTTCCACCTACGGCATCTCGTTCACCGAACTCGCCGATGCGATGGAGCGCGCCAATCTTTCCGCGGGCTCCAGCTACATCCGCCGCGCGGGCGAGAGCTTCCTGATCCGGGCCGATGCCCGCCTAAAGTCGATCGAGGACATCCAGGACGCCGTGGTCGCCACCCGGGCCGGCGCGCCGGTGCGGGTCAAGGATGTCGGCCGGGTCGTGATCGGCGGCGCGGTCCGCACCGGCTCGGGCAGCCGCATGGGATCGGAGGCGGTGATCTCCACCGTGCTGATGCTCGTCGGCGAGAACAGCCGGATCGTCGCCAACCGTGTCGACGACAAGCTGAAGGCGATCAACAAGGCGCTGCCGCCCGACGTGTTCGCCGAGCCGGTCTACAACCGCTCGAAACTGGTCAACGCCACGATCGCTACGGTCGAGAAGAACCTGACCGAGGGCGCGCTGCTCGTCATCGTCGTGCTCTTCCTGCTGCTCGGCAATATCCGCGCGGCGCTGATCACCGCGGCGGTGATCCCGATCACCATGCTGATGACGGCGGCGGGCATGAACGGCCTTCGCGTGTCGGGCAATCTGATGAGCCTCGGCGCGCTCGACTTCGGCCTGATCGTCGACGGCGCGGTGATCATCGTCGAGAATGCGCTGCGTCGGCTTGCCGAGCGCCAGGAGCATGAGGGGCGGCTGCTCACCCGGCCCGAGCGGATGGAGGAAACGATCCTGGCCGCCCAGGAAATGGTCAAGCCGACCGTCTATGGCCAGCTGATCATCTTCCTCGTCTTCGTGCCCTTGCTCACTTTCCAGGGCGTGGAGGGCAAGACCTTCTCGCCGATGGCGATCACGCTGATGGTGGCGCTCGCCTCCGCCTTCGTCCTGTCGATCACCTTCATCCCGGCGATGATCGCGATCTTCATCAAGGGCAAGGTCAGCGAGACCGAGGTCAAGCCGATCCGCTGGTTCAAGGAGAAGTATCAGCCGGTGCTGACCCGGGCGGTGAAGCGCCCCCTCCCCTTCATCGGCGCCGGCCTCGCCGTGACGGCGGCGGCAGCCCTCGCCTTCGGCCTGCTCGGCGAGGAGTTCATGCCGCAGCTCGACGAGAAGGACATCACGATCACCAATTTCCGCGTGCCCTCGGCATCGATCGACCAGTCGACGCAGATGCAGCTCCGCATCGAGAACGCGCTGAAGTCGCTCCCCGAAGCGGCGCTGGTCTTCTCCAAGAACGGCAATGCCGATCTCGGTACCGACCCGATGCCGCCCAACGCCTCCGACACCTATTTCATCCCCAAGCCTCAGAGCGAATGGCCCGCGGAGGTGAAGTCGAAGACGGACATCCTTCGCCGCATCGAGGAGAAGATGAAGCCGATGATCGGCAACCGGACGGAGATCCAGCAGCCGATCCAGATGCGTTTCAACGAACTGATCGCCGGCGTGCGCGCCGATGTGGCGGTGAAGCTCTATGGCGACGATCTGGAGCAGATGAGCGAGCAGGCCAGGCGCATCGCGGGGGCCCTGCGGACCATCCCGGGAGCCGGGGACGTCAGCGCCGAGCAGACCTCGGGCGCGCCGACCTTCGACGTCAAGGTCGATCGCCAGGCCGCGGCCCGCTACGGCCTGGCGGTGGAGGAAGTGACGAACACAGTCGCAGCCGCGCTCGGCGGTCGCGAAGCGGGCTTGCTGTTCGAGGGGGACCGGCGGTTCGACGTCGTCGTCCGCCTGCCGGACGCCCAGCGCGATGACCTGGAAACGCTGGGCGCGATCCCGGTGATGCTGCCGGCCACCGACGGGCAGGTCGCCCGCTCGATCCCGTTGCGCGAAGTCGCCCGGTTCAGCTTCACCCAGGGCCTGAACCAGATCAGCCGGGAGAACGGCAAGCGCATGGTCGTGGTCCAGGTGAATGTCCGCGGGCGCGACCTGGGCGGGTTCGTCCAGGAAGCCCAGGCGAAGATCGGGCAGCTCCAGCTCCCGCCCGGCATGTACACCGCCTGGGGCGGCACCTTCGAGAGCCTGCAATCGGCGCAGCTGCGCCTCGCGATCGTGGTGCCGATCTGCTTCCTCGCCATCTATGCCCTGCTCTACATGGCGCTCGGCGGCTTCGTGCCGGCGGCGATCGTGTTCAGCGCGGTGCCGATGGCGCTGGCGGGCGGCGTGTTCGCGCTGCTGCTGCGCGGCATCCCCTTCTCGATCACCGCGGCGGTCGGCTTCATCGCGCTTTCGGGCGTGGCGGTGCTGAACGGCCTCGTGATGATGAGCGCGATCCGCAAGCATCGCGAAGATGGCGCGCGCGAGGACGATGCCATCGTGCAGGGTGCGATGGAGCGCGTCCGGCCGGTGCTGATGACCGCGCTGGTGGCCTCGCTCGGCTTCGTGCCGATGGCGCTTGCCACCGGCACCGGCGCGGAGGTGCAACGCCCGCTCGCCACCGTGGTGATCGGCGGCCTCATCACCTCGACCGCGCTCACGCTGCTGGTGCTGCCGGCGATCACTGCCTTCGCCGCACGGTTCAGGCGCAGCCGGCCGGGGCGCGAGGAGGCAGTTGCGCCGACGGGCTGACCGACCACCCCTCCAATCCCCAGGTCCCCGCCGCTCACACCGTGCGTGCGGGGACCTGGATCAGGTTGAGGAAGGACATCACGACCACGGCATCCTGATTGGCCACGGTCATCCGCATCGACACGACACCCCGGTCGGGCTTGCTGCGCGATCGGGTGACGTCGACGATCTCGCGCGTGACCGAGAGGACGTCGCCGGGGCGCACCGGATGGCGCCATTGCAGGTCGTCGACCTTCAGTCCGAGCATGGGCGTGTCGCCGAACGGCGCCTTGTCCACGAAATCGCGCATCACCAGGGCGGCGACATGCCAGCCGCTGGCGATCAGGCCGCCGAAGCGTCCCTTCCCTGCCGCATCCACGTCGATGTGCATGGGCTGCGGATCGAACTCGCTGGCGAAGCGGACGATGTCGGCCTCGCGCATCTCGATCGGGCCGCCATGCCAGACCTGCCCCACCGCCAGATCCTCGAGAAAAAGTGCGCCGGCCATTGCCTCTCCTTGTCCGTGGGGAGTGCGCCCCACATATGTTGGCAAGACCGCAGGACAGGGCTACCCCCGTAACGATGTCGCCCGATCCCCGAACCGGAACTGCTTCCCGAAGCTATTTCGGTACCTTCTCCGATCCGGACGCGATGGCATCGGCGATCGGCGGGATCAACTCGGGGAGCAGTCCGAGCCCCCTCGGCGCCGCCGGTGGCAATTTCCACGCGATGCTCGCCCGCGCCGTTTTCGACGGGCTCAACATCGGCATCGGCAAGTTCGCCCGCGGCATCCCGCAGACCGCCGCCATCCCGAACGTCCACACCTTCATGTTCGCCACCGAGCCCGGCATCGTCCGCCAGGTCTCGGGCCGGAAGCTGTTCGGCCGGCGCATCTTCCATTTCCGCCCCGACGAGCGGACCGTAACCGGCTCTCCCGCCGGCATGCCCTGGGCGTTCGGCATCGTCGCCATGCCGTTCGACGTGCTCGCCGGCCACGCGCCCGACCTGATCGGGACCGACCACGGCGTGCCGCTCGACGACGACCGGATGTTCCACGCCCCCGAGGCCGCGCTGGCCCGGCTCACCGCCCTGATGCGCGACATGGCCGAGGTGATCCGCGACACGCCGTGGATCGTCGATGCGCCGCAGCCGGCAAAGGCGCTCTCCGGCACCATCCTCGACAGCCTGCTCGCCTGCCTCGCCCACGGCCGGGTGAGCGCCGACCGCGCCGCGCTCGGCCGCCACCGCGACATCGTCGCCCGGTTCGAGCGCGTGGTGGAGGAGCGGCCGGAGGAGATGCTCTCGCTGGGCGCGATCTGCGCGGCCGTGGGCGTGCCGCAGCGCACGCTCAACCTCGCCTGCCAGGAGTTCCTGGGCGAGAGCGCGATGCACTATACCCGCAACCGCCGGCTCGACCGGGTGCGGGCGACCCTGCTGGCTTCGGACCCGGCCGGCACGCTGATCACCAGCGTCGCGATGCATTACGGCTTCTGGGAACTCGGCCGCTTCGCCCAGGCCTATCGCCTGCGCTTCGGCGAGCGCCCCTCCGATACGCTGCGCAGGAACGCGCACTAGCCTCCCCCGTCCACCTCCGCGCATTCATGCCGGAATCGCATAGTGAGCCGCCGCACCCCCGTGGCAAGCGCCGGCCGGGCCATCGCCGCCGGTCCGGGGAACCGCGGCGACCTGGCTCCGACTTTCAACATGCAATTCCGGCCCGGCGAGACGGGTCGCCATCGGGGTGGGCCATGCAGCATCAGTTTCTCAAGGCACGTTCGGCGCGTCTGGTTCGCGGTTCGGCTTCGCTGGCGGCGCTCGCCGTGGCGATCAGCCTGGCGCCTTCGATGGCGCATGCCCAGCAGATCACGCAGGGCGGCGGTAACGGCGCCTGGATCACCGGCCGAACCATTGGACAGGGCGGCATCGGCGGCGGCGGCGGCGGCGCCAGCAGGGGCACTGGCGGTTCGGCCGCGCAGACCCCGGGTGACACGGCGTCGGCAGGCGGCATCGGCTCGGGCGGGGGCGCGGGCGGCCAGCCCGGCACCCCCAATGACGTCGCTGCCGGCGGCGGCGGCGCGGGCGGCAATAGCGCCGGTGCGACGGGCGGCGATGGCGGCGCCGGCAATGTGGTCGCTGCCACCGGCAATTTCGCCTTCGCGATCGACTATCTGGGCAGCAACGGCGGCACGGGCACGGGCGGTTCGGCCGGCGGCGGCGGCGCGGGGCTCGTGCTGACCGGCGCCAATGTCCAGGTCACGACACAGGGTTATGACGTGGTTGGCGGCAATGGCGGCAGCGGTACAGGCCAGGGCAGCGGCGGCGGCGGCGGCGCAGCGCTGGTGTTGCTGGGTGGCGGCAGCGTCACGGTCGATGGCGGCACGGGCGGTGCATTCAGCACGATCACCGGCGGCATCGGGCAGGAATATGGCGGCTCGGGTGCCGGCATATTCCTCTATGACGGCGGCACGCTGACGATCCGGAACGGCAACAAGGTTACAGGCGGCGAGGGCGGCACCTTCACCACCGACGGGGGTACCGGTGGCACCGCGGTGCTCAGCAATCTCGGCACGGTGGTCAACGAAGGGGCGATCGCCGGCGGCGAAGGCGGCTATGGCTATTCCCGCGGCGGTGCTGCCGGCGACGGCGTGCGGGCCTGGGGCGGCACCGTCGAGAACAGCGCGACGGGCACCATCATCGGCGGCCGGGGCGGCTACAACAACAGCGGCAACCCCAGTGATTCTACCGGCAGGGGCGGCGCGGGCGTGCGCCTGATGGATGGCCAGGCCGTCACGCTGACCAATGCCGGCGAGATCAATGGCGGCGCGGGTGGCCCACGCTATGCGTTCGGCACCAGGGTCGGCGCGGGTGGCATGGGCGTGGTGGGTGCCGAGCATGGCGGCTCCACGATCATCAATTCGGGCATCATCCGTGGCGGCGTGAACGCATCGTCGCAGCGCAACCTTGCGATCGGCCTGTACGGCGACAATAACCGGCTCGAGCTGCGGGCAGGCTCCTATATGGATGGCGGCGTCGTGGTCCAGGCCGGCGGCATCAACAATGTCTTGGCACTGGGTGGCAGCGCCGATTCGACCTTCGACGTCACGGAGATCGGCTCCACTGCCAGCTTCAACTATTATCTGGGCTTCGATACCTTCGAGAAATCGGGGACGAGCACCTGGACGCTCACCGGCACCGGTGATCAGGACTGGCGGATCACCGGCGGCAACCTGATCGGCGACACCAACAGCCTGGGCGGCAACCTGACCTTCACCTCCGCCCCGCTCACCAGCGTCGTGGCGTTCAATCAGACATTCGACGGCAGCTATGCCGGTACGATCTCCGGCACCGGTACCATGCTCAAGATGGGCGGCGGCACGGTCACGCTGACCGGCAGTTCCTCGGTCGACTGGTCGATCAACCAGGGCGGCGTGATCGCCGATGCGAGCGGCTTCACCGGCAACGCCAAGATCCTGGCCGGCGCCTCGCTGACGTTCAACCAGGCGGGCAACGCCAGCTATGCCGGCACGCTCGTGGACGCCGGCGACCTGCACAAGACCGGCGCCGGACGGCTCATTCTGACCGGGGATTCGTCCTGGCTGACCGGCACGACTTTTGTCGACGCCGGCACGCTGGTGGTGAATGGCCGGCTCGGCTCGAGCGTCACCGTGGCCTCCGGCGCCACAGTTGGCGGCTCCGGCACCATCGGCCGCACGACCGTGCAAAGCGGTGGCCGTCTCGCCCCGGGCAACTCGGTCGGCACGCTCAACGTCGTCGGTGGCCTCACGGTCGCGGCGGGCGCCAATCTCGATTTCGAGCTGGGCCAACCCGGCGGCCTGGCCTTGTTCGGAATCAGCGACCGGATCGTCGTCTCTGGCGGCGACCTCGCGCTCGACGGCACGATCAACCTCAGCCAGAGCGGCAACCCGGCCGATGGTGCGGCGGGGATCGGCTATTACCGGTTGATCACCTATACCCACCAGATCACCAGCAACACCGCGGTGATCGGCACCACGCCCGGGCTCAGCAACGTCAATTACGAGCTGCAGGTCGGCGGCGGCAGTGTAGACCTGTTCATCAGCCCGTCGCTGATCCCTGGCGACGACACGCTGCAGCACTGGCAGGGCGGCGACGGCACCTGGAACGCCGCGAACACCCAGTGGCTCAACCAGGGCGGCACCGCCCCGGCGAGCTGGGCGGGCAAGTACGCCGTGTTCAAGGATGACGACGGCTATGTCGGCGGCACGATCACCGTTGCGGGCGCGCAGTCGTTCCTCGGCCTCCAGTTCGTCGACAAGGGCTATGTCCTGCAGGGCAGCGGCCAGCTGGTCACCGATCCGGCCGGCAGCGAAATCCGCGTGCTCGCCGACAGTGCCGAGATCGCCAACCAGATCACCGGCACCGGCGCCCTCATCAAGACCGAGGCCGGGACGCTGATCCTCAGCGGGACGAACAGCTATTCGGGCGGCACCACCATCCAGGCCGGCACGCTGCAGATCGGCAATGGCGGCACCAGCGGCTCGATCACGAACAATGTCGTCAACAACGGCACGCTCGCCTTTGCGCGGTCCGATGAGACCAGCTTCGACGGCATCATCTCCGGCACCGGTGCCGTCCGGGTCCTGAGCGGCGACGTCACGCTCACCGAAGACAGCAGCTATACCGGCGGCACCGGCATCGCCGCGGGTGCGACGCTGCGGCTCGGCAGCGGCACCAGCGGCTCGATCGGCGGCAATGTCGCCAATGACGGCACGCTCGCCTTTACGCGCTCCGATGCCAGCAGCTTCGGCGGCACCGTCTCCGGTGCGGGCGCCGTGCAGGTCCTGAGCGGCAGCGTCACGCTCACCGCCAATAATGGCTATACCGGCGGCACCGGCATCGCCACCGGCGCGACCCTGCAGCTGGGCAGCGGCAGCACGACGGGCTCGATCACCGGCAATGTCGCCAATGACGGCACGCTCGCCTTCGGACGCTCGGACGAGATCGGCTTCGGCGGCATCATCTCCGGCACGGGTGCAGTGCGCATCCTCAGCGGCGGCGTCACGCTGACGGGTGACAACGGCTATACCGGCGGCACCAGCATCGCCACCGGCGCGACCCTGCAACTGGGCAATGGCGGTACGACCGGCTCGATCACCGGTACCGTGGCCAATGACGGCACGCTCGCCTTTTCCCGTTCCGATGCCAGCACCCTGGGCGGCAGGATCACGGGCACCGGCGCGGTGCAGGTCCTGCGCGGCAGCCTCACGCTTACCGCCGGCAACAGCTACACCGGCGGCACCAGCATCGCCACCGGCGCAACGCTGCAACTGGGCAATGGCGGCACCACCGGCTCGATCGCCGGCAACGTCGCCAATGAAGGCACCCTCGCCTTTGCGCGTTCCAGCTCCAACAACTTTGCCGGCACGATCTCGGGTACCGGCGCGGTGCAGGTCCTGAGCGGCAACGTCACGCTCACCGCGGACAATGGCTATACCGGCGGCACCAGCATTGCCGCCGGCGCCACCCTGCGGTTGGGGGATGGCGGCACGACCGGGGGAATCACCGGCAACGTCGCCAACAACGGCACGCTGACCTTCAACCGCTCGGACAATAGCGTCTTCGCGGGCGTGCTCAGCGGTACCGGCAGCATCCGCCAGACCGGCTCGGGCCGAACCGAACTGACCGGCGATTCTAGCGGCTTTGCCGGCACGCTCTCGATCGCGTCCGGCACCCTGGCGGTGAATGGCACGCTCGGCGGCAGCGTCACGGTGGCCTCCGGCGCGACGCTCGGCGGCAGCGGCACCATCGGCAGCACGCTTGTGCAGAGCGGCGGCCATCTCGCCCCCGGCAATTCGATCGGCACGCTGATGGTTGCTGGCAATCTCACCATTGCCAGCGGCGCCAATCTCGATTTCGAACTGGGCAGCCCCGGCGCCGCCGCCGTCTCGCCCGGGAGGAGCGACCGCATCGTCGTCACCGGCGACCTCGCGCTCGACGGCACGATCAACCTCGCCCAGAGCAGCGCGGGTGCCGATGGCACGGCGGGCATCGGCTATTACCGGCTGCTCACCTATGGCGGTGCGCTCACCAGCAACACTGCCGTGATCGGCACCACGCCCGGACTGAGCGGCAGCAATTACGAGCTGCTGGTCGGCGGCGGCCAGGTCGACCTGTTCATCGGCGCGAGCGGCGACAACACGCTGCAGCACTGGCAGGGCGGCAACGGCACCTGGGACGCCGCGAACACCCAGTGGCTCAACCAGGGCGGCACCGCGCCGGCGAGCTGGGCGGGCAACCATGCCGTGTTCAAGGATGCCGGGGGCTTCACCGGCGGGACGATCGCCGTGGAAGGCGCGCAGTCGTTCCTCGGCCTCCAGTTCGTCGACAAGGGTTATGTCCTGCAGGGCAGCGGCCAGCTGGTCACCGCCCCGGGCGGCAGCGAGATCCGCGTGCTCGCCGACAGCGCCGAGATCGCCACCACGATCACCGGGACCGGCGGCATCGCCAAGACCGAGGCGGGAACGCTGATCCTCACCGGCACGAACAGCTATTCGGGCGGCACCACGATCCAGGGCGGCACGCTCCAGATCGGCAATGGCGGGACGACGGGCTCGATCACCGGCAATGTCGCCAACAGCGGCACGCTCGCCTTTGCCCGTTCGGATGCGACCAGCTTCGGCGGCACCATCTCCGGCACCGGCGCAGTGCGCGTCCTGAGCGGCAACGTCACCCTCTCCGCTGAAAATGGCTATACCGGCGGCACCAGCATCGCTGCGGGCTCCACGCTGCAGCTCGGCAACGGCGGGACGACCGGCTCGATCACCGGCAATGTCGCGAACAACGGCACCTTGGTCTTCAACCGTTCGAACAACACCGTCTTCGCCGGCGTGTTCAGCGGTGCCGGCAGCATCCGCCAGGCGGGTTCGGGCAAGACCGAGCTGACCGGCGATTCGAGCGGCTATACCGGGACGACCAGCGTCGCATCCGGCACGCTGGCGGTGAACGGCAAGCTCGGCGGCACGCTGACCGTGCTGGCGGCAGCGCGCCTCCAGGGCACCGGCACGGTGGGCAACACCATCGTCTCGGGTACCATCGCCCCGGGCAATTCGATCGGCACGCTGAATGTCGCGGGGAACATCGTCTTCAACGCCGGCTCGATCTATGAGGTCGAAGCCGACGCAGCAGGCCTGGCGGACCGTATCGTCGCCACCGGCACCGCCACGATCAACGGCGGCACCGTCTCGGTGCTGGCGGGGGCAGGCAACTACCGGGCCGAGACCAACTATCTGATCCTCCATGCCGATGGCGGCATCACGGGCACCGGCCGCTTCGCCGGCGTCACGTCGAACCTCGCCTTCCTCGATCCGTCGCTCAGCTATGAGGGCAGCAACGTCTATCTGCGGCTGCGGCGCAACGACGTCAGCTTCGCCAGCGTCAGCGCCACGCCGAACCAGGCCGCGACGGGTACCGCCACGCAGGGCCTGGGCTGGAGCAGCCCGGTCTTCGCAGCGGTGGCCAATCTCTCGGCCGAGCAGGCGCGTGGTGCGTTCGACCAGCTCTCCGGCGAGATCCACGCTTCCGCGCGCACCGCGCTGATCGAGGACAGCCGCTTCCTACGCAATGCGGTCGGCGATCGCCTGCGCGCTGCCGACACCGGCTTCGCCGTCTGGGGCAATGGCTTCGGATCCTGGGGCCATTGGGGCAGCGACGGCAACGCCGCACGCCTCAACCGGTCGGTCAACGGCTTCGTGCTCGGCGCCGACGCCCCGGTTCTCGGCAAGGCGCGGCTCGGCGTCGTGGGGAGCTATGGCCGGGCCAGCCTCGACACCCGGGCACATGGTTCGTCGGGCACGCGCGACAGCTACGAGTTCGGCATCTATGGCGGCGCGGACCTCGGCGCGGCGGCAGTCCGGATCGGCGTGTCGCATGGCTGGCACCAGCTCGAGACGACCCGTCTGGTCGCCTTCCCGGGCCTCGCCGACAGCCTCAAGGGCGAGCAGGATGCCCGCACCACCCAGGTCTTCGGCGAACTGGCCTATCGCATCCAGCTGGGCGGCACCCGGGTCGAGCCTTTCGCCGATTTCGCCCATGTCCGGCTTGGCACCGACGCCATCACCGAGAAGGGCGGCGCCGCGGCGCTGAAGGTCGCCTCGGCGGACAGCGGCACCAGCTTCACGACGCTTGGATTGCGCGCCGCGCCGTCCTTCTCGCTGGGCAGTTCGAATCTAACCCTCCGCGGCGCACTGGGCTGGCGCCATGCGTTCGGCGACGTGACGCCGCTCTCCACGATGCAGTTCGCGAGCGGTGGCGACAGTTTCCGGATCGCCGGCACCCCGATCGCGCGCGACGCCGCCGCGCTCGATGTCGGGATCGATGTCGCGCTGACCTCCAGGGCAATGCTCGGCATCGCCTATGGCGGCCAGTTCGGCTCGCGCGCCTCCGACCAGTCGGTCCGCGCCAGCTTCAGCCTGAGGCTCTGAACAGAGGACCCAATGGGCTCCCGAGCGCGGAACGCCGGGAGCCCTTCAAACTGCAGGATCGGCTGCCTCTGCAGGGCCGCGGATGCGTCCCCGCGCGACGCGCAGACACGTCCGCAAGGCAACGCACGCTTGTCCTAGTTTCAACGCTGTAAAATGGATGGTGCCGCCTACAGGACTCGAACCTGTGACCCCCGCATTACGAATGCGATGCTCTACCAGCTGAGCTAAGGCGGCCAACCGAACGGAAGTGCTTCCACCCCCGAAGGAGCGGCGCGCTTACCAGCATGTTTTGTAGCTGACAAGCGTTGCGAAAGCCTTGCCGGCAATAACTCCGTAAAACCACCGCCTTTACGCGTCGTTTACCACAGGGCGTGCACAAGCCGTTCTACAAATAAGGGGGCGCGTTCGCCCCGAGTGGAGCATCTGGCATGGACATGGCGCGCGGTAGCAACCACCCGCTCGACTCGAATCCGGAGGTCGGGGCGGACGACGCCGTCAACGATCGCCCGCTGGAGATCGGCGGCGATGAGCGCCGCATGCATGTGCGCGCCTACAACCACTGGGTCTCGCTGCTCCACGGCCGCGCCTATCCGTCGATCGAGGATCTCGATCCCGACAACATCATGGATTTCGGCGCGCACAGCGTGCTGCTCGATTTCTCGAAGGGCGTCGACGATCCCGCGATTCGCTTCCTCGGCCGTGCGCTGCGCGAGGAGACCGGGCTCGACACGTCGATCACCCATGTCGCCCAGGTGCCCAGCCGCTCGCTGCTCTCGCGCCTGACCGACCATTATCTCCAGATCATCGCGAACCGCGCCCCGATCGGCTTCGAGGCCGAGTTCGTCGGCACGCGCGGGCACAACACGCTCTATCGCGGCATTCTGATGCCCTTCTCCTCCGACGAGGACACGATCGACTTCATCTATGGCGTGATCAACTGGAAGGAGCTGGTCGACGCCGAGACCCAGGCAAAGCTGGAAGCGGAGGTCGAGGAAGCCCGCCGCACCGCACCGCGCAGCCTGGTCGCCACGCCCGTCTGGGCCGATGGCCCGAGCGCCGGCTTCGCACCCACCGCCCCGGCGGAGGAAGCGCCGGTCACCGAATCGCCCGTCCCCGCCGATGCCAGCCTGGCCGACAAGCTGCTGCTCGCCCGCGAATCGGCCGCCGCCGCCCGCGCCTCGGACACGCGCAGCCGCTCGGCGCTCTACCGCGCGCTCGCCCGCGCCTATGATTTCGCCCTCGCCGCCGACGAGGATGGCGAGACCTATGCCGAACTGCTCGCCGATGCGGGGCTAACCGTCCAGGCACGCGCACCGATGACGCCGGCGGTGAAGCTCGTCTTCGGCGCCGATTACGACAAGACCCGCGTCACCGAGTTCGCCGCGGTGCTCAGCCACGCCAAGCGCGCCGAGGTGCCGCAGGGCGGGCTCGATGCGTTCCTCGATTCGGCTGAAGGCGGCATCAAGGGCGTGGTGAAGGCCGAGCGCGACTTCCGCCGCCCGGCGCCCAAGCCCGACACCTTCGCCCAGATCGCCGCCGAGCTGCGCAGCCGTCCGCCGCTCGCCCATGTCGACATCACGGTCGACATGCCCGCGGACAGCGAGTTCGTCGTTCTGCTCGCCCGTGCGAGCAAGAAGGGTCTCGATATCGTCGCCCGGGTCGAGGACAGCCCGCTCACCGAGCGCGCGGTCCGCAAGGCTGCGGCCTGACCCGCCCCGCTCCGGCGACAACCCAAATACTCCGAGCTTTGGGGCGCATGAATGTCACTTTCGTGCGCCTTCCGGCCATTCTCCGCAAATTTGTAATTTTCTTGCGTGAGAGTCTTGAGCCGGTCACCGCAGAGGCGTAGGCCTCACTCTCATGAAAAGCATGATGACGTCGCTGACGCAGGCGTTCGAAGCGCGGTTGCTCGAGGGAGCGCTGCCGGGAGAGTTGGAAGATTTCGGCGAGGCCGAGCGCGCGGAGGCGGCGAATTTCGTCGCGGAAGCCGCCGCCGTCCGCCCGCCGGATACCGCGAAGGTCATACTGGAGACCTTCCAGGGCGAGGAGAGCCGCCGGATGCGGCTTGCCGTCGTCAACGACGACATGCCCTTCCTCGTCGATTCGATCTCCGGCGCGATCGCAACCTACGGCGTCGCAGTTCACCGCATCATCCACCCCGTCATCGCCGTCGAGCGCGGGGCATCGGGCAAGCTTGAATCGATCGGCGCCGGCAAGCGCGAATCGATGATCTACATCGAGATGGACCGCGCAGATGCGCGCGCGCGCCGCAGCCTGGTCGTCGAGCTCGAGCGCACGCTCGCCCAGGTCCGCGACGCCGTGCACGACTGGCGCGCGCTGCAGGGCGCGATGGGCGCGGACGCCGCGACGATCGGCTCGCGCGAAGGCGTGAAGCTGCTGCGCTGGTTCCAGGAAGGCGCGATGACGCTGCTGGGCCACGAGACCTGGCGCACCAATGGCGACGTGTCCGATCAGCTCGGCCTCGCCCGGCACGAGCTGGACACCCCAATCCTCGCCGAGGCCTCGCGCAACGCCGCGGTGGACTATTTCAAGAAGGGCGGCGAAGCGCCGCTGCTGCTCAAGTCCAATTCGATCTCGCCGGTGCATCGCCGCGTGCCGCTCGACATCGTCGCGGTACCGATCACCACCGGCAGCGACGTGACCGGCCTGTCGATCCATGCCGGCCTGTGGACCAGCGCCTCGCTGTTCGCCGATCCCGATGAGGTGCCGGTGCTCCGTGCCCGCCTCGAAGGGCTTGAGCGCAAGTTCGGCTTCGATCCCAAGGGCCATACCGGCAAGGCGATGGCGCATGCGCTGACCGCGCTGCCGCACGACCTGACCACCGCGTTCGACGCCGATTCGCTCGAGCATCTGGTGCTCACCTCGATGTCGGTCGCCGACCGGCCGCGCTCCAAGCTGGCATTGGTCAAGAGCCTGCTCGGCCGCCATCTGTTCGCCTTTGTCTGGCTGCCGCGCGACGAAGTCACCACCACGCGCCGCGAGGCGGTGGGCGACATGCTCGCCGATGCGGCCAGCGCCAAGATCATCAACTGGTCGATCGCACTCGAAGACGGCGAAGTCGCGCTGCTGCGCTACACGCTCGATCTGCGCCAGGGCGGCACCATGCCCGATGCGGATGCGCTCGACCGCCAGCTCGAGCGGATGATGCGCGGCTGGGCGCCCGCGGTCGAAGCCGCGCTGATGGAGGATGCCGGCGCCACCGGCGCCACGCGCCTGACGCTGCGCTACGCCAACGCCTTCCCACCTGCCTATCGCACCACCAGCACGCCCGAAGAGGCGGCGCGCGACATCCTGTGCTTCGCCAAGCTCGAGGGGCCGGGCGACCGCTCGGCGCGGATCACCCCGATCGACGGCAAGCCCGGCGAATACCGCGTGAAGCTCTACGCCCAGGACGGCGCACTGGCGCTGTCCGACGCGGTGCCGGCGTTCGAGAATTTCGGCTTCCGCGTGATCGAGGAAGTGCCGACCGCACTCAGCGGCGGCGCCTTCGTCCATGATTTCGCGGTGGCGGCGACCGGCCTGGCCGGTGACATCTCGGTGATCGAGGAAGCGCTCGCCGCGGTGCTCGAGGGCAATGCCGAGAATGACAGCTTCAACCGGCTGATCGTCGAGAGCGGCATGAAGCCCGCCTCGGTGATCCTGTTCCGCGCCTGGTTCCGCTATCTGCGCCAGACCGGCATGAACTTCGGCATGGCGACGGTGGTCGATGCCCTGCGCCGCGCGCCCAAGGTCGCCAATGCACTGATCGAGCGCTTCGACGCCGCGCACAATCCGGCGCGCGCCGGCGACGATGCCGCGATCGAGGCGGCCAGCGCCGCGATCGAGGCTGGTCTCGCCCAGGTCCAGGCGATCGACGACGACCGCATCCTGCGCACGATCCGCGGCGTCGTCCTCGCGACGCTGCGCACCAACGCCTATGCCCCCGCGGCGAAGGAAGCGCTGGCCTTCAAGCTCGACTCGGCCAAGGTGCCGGGCCTGCCCCAGCCGCTCCCCTGGCGCGAGATCTGGGTCTACAGCCCGCGCGTCGAGGGCATCCACCTGCGCGCCGGCCCGGTCGCCCGCGGCGGCCTGCGCTGGTCCGATCGCCGCGACGACTTCCGCACCGAAATCCTCGGCCTGATGAAGGCGCAGCGCGTGAAGAACGCAGTGATCGTGCCGACCGGCGCCAAGGGCGGCTTCTATCCGAAGCACCTCCCCTCCCCCGCCGTCGACCGTGACGCCTGGTTCGCCGAGGGCACCGAGAGCTACCGCATCTTCATCCGCACCCTGCTGTCGATCACCGACAACATCGTCAGCGGCGAAGTCGTCCATCCCGACAGCGTGCGCATCCTCGACGGGGACGATCCCTATTTCGTCGTCGCCGCCGACAAGGGCACCGCGACCTTCTCCGACGTCGCCAATGCCATTGCCATCGAGCGCAACTTCTGGCTGGGCGACGCCTTCGCCTCGGGCGGCTCGGTCGGCTATGACCACAAGGCGATGGGCATCACCGCCAAGGGCGCCTGGGTCTCGGTCCGCCGCCACTTCCTCGAGATGGGCACCGACATCCAGTCCGAGCCCGTCACCGTGGCGGGCTGCGGCGACATGTCGGGCGACGTGTTCGGCAACGGCATGCTGCTCAGCAAGTCGATCAAGCTGGTCGCAGCCTTCGACCACCGCCACATCTTCCTCGATCCCGATCCCGACCCGGCGGCATCGTGGAAGGAGCGCGACCGGATGTTCGCGCTGCCGCGCTCGAGCTGGGCGGACTATAACCCGGCGCTGATCTCCAAGGGCGGCGGCGTCTTCCCGCGCACCGAGAAGTCGATCCCGCTCAGCCCCGAGATCCAGAAGCTGCTCGGCCTCGATGTCGCCGAGATCGACCCGATCTCGCTGATCTCGGCGATCCTCAAGGCCCAGGTCGGGCTGCTCTGGTTCGGCGGCATCGGCACCTACATCAAGGCGGCGAGCGAGAGCCACGGCGATGTCGGCGATCCGGCGAACGACCGGCTGCGCGTCAACGCCGAGCAGCTGCGCTGCAAGGCGGTGGGCGAAGGCGCCAATCTGGGCGTCACCCAGGCCGCGCGCATCGCCTTCGCCTCGCTCGGCGGCCGCATCAACACCGACTTCATCGACAATTCGGCCGGCGTCGATTGCTCGGACAACGAGGTCAACATCAAGATCGCGCTCAACCGCGAGATGATCGAGGGCCGGCTGGAGTTCGAGGACCGCAACCAGCTCCTCGTCTCGATGACCGACGACGTCGCGCACCTGGTGCTCGAGGACAACCGCCTGCAGACGCTCGCGCTCTCCTTCATGGAGAATGACGGCTATGTCGCGCTGCCTTCCTATGTCCGCGTCATCGAGATCCTCGAGGGCTCGGGCCGTCTCGACCGCGCGGTCGAGGGGTTGGCCGGCAACGAGGAACTGCTCCGCCGCGCCCAGGACAAGCGCGGCCTGACCCGCCCCGAGCTCGCCGTGCTGCTCGCCTCGACCAAGCTCGCCCTGCAGGACGCGATCGAGCGCACGGCGATCGGCCAGGATCCGGCGCTGGAGAGCGACCTGCTCGGCGCCTTCCCCCAGGCGATGCAGAAGCGCTTCGGCAAGGCCATCGAGGAGCATCGCCTGCGCGGCGAGATCGTCGCCACCAAGCTCGCCAATCGTGTGGTGAACCGCCTCGGCGTGCTGCATCCCTTCGAGCTCGCCGAGGAGGAAGGCGCGGCGATGGCCGATATCGCGGCGATGTTCGTCGTCGCCGAGCGGCTGTTCTGCCTGCCCGCGCTGTGGGAAGCGGTCGAGACCGCGGCGATCTCCGAAGGCGCCCGCATCGCGCTGCTCGACGAGATGGCGGTGGCGGTACGCGGCCAGGTCGCCGACCTGCTCCGCGTCACCCCGCCGGGTGCCAGCCCGGCCGAGGTGATCGCCCGCCTCAAGCCCGGCATCGACGCGCTCGACAAGGCCGCCAAGGGCCTGCTGCTCGACGAGGTCAAGGCCCAGTCGAACCGCATCTCGTCGCGGCTCGAGGCCGCCGGCGCGCCGAGCGAGCTGGTCGCCAAGGTGGTCAAGCTGTTCGAGCTGGACGGCGCGGTCGGCCTGGCCGATCTCGGCGTCCGCCTCGGGGTCGAGGTCACCCCGCTCACCCGCGCCTTCACCTCGCTCGGCCAGGCGCTCGGGCTAGACTGGGCCCAGTCGACCGCCGCGCGCATCACCACCGGCGATGTGTGGGAGCGCCTGCTGATCGCCGGCCTCGCCCGCGACTTCCAGCAGATCCGGCTCGACTTCCTGAGCCGCGGCCAGAAGGGCGTGCCGCAGGAAGCGGTCGATGCCTGGCTCGCCGCCAATGCCGGCAGGGTCGAGCAGTTCGCCGCGCTGGTCCGCCGTGCGCGTCAGTCGGCGGTGCCCAATGCGGCGATGCTCGCGCAGATCGCCGGCCAGGCCCGCGTGCTGCTCGGCCGCTAAGCCCAGCTACAGGCAAAGAAAAACCCGGCCGGTCCAAGTGGACCGGCCGGGTTTTTCATGCCCCCTCAACTAGGCTTCGTCGGGTCGCCGCACCGCCGGGGTGCTCCGCAGAATGAGGTACATGCCGCCCAGACAGGCCGAAACCCCGACCACGCAAACCACCGCAAGACCAAGATACAGTGCCGACATCCAGTCCTCCCAAGTCTTTATCTGGAAGGATGCTGCGTAATTTCTTGGAACACGGCAAGAAACATTCGTCGCTGCACTGCGGCACATCTTTGCTGCATTAGCGAGAAACGCGTTGGATTCCATGCCAGTACGGTGCGGGACTCCAACCCATCTTTTTTCTCTACGCGAAGCATCCGAACGGCGCGGGATCGATCGTCCCGACACCCGCATCAGGTTTGCAATTGCGAATCGTTCGCGTTATCGGACCGACATCGAATCGTTCGGAACCACCCACAAAATGCATGCTCCCACCGCCCAGGCAGAAGAACTGGCCAAGGCCAAAGCCAAGCGCGCCCGCAAGAGCTTCTGGCTGAAGCAGCTGCACACTTGGCACTGGATGAGCTCGGCGATCAGCCTGATCGGCCTGCTGCTGTTCGCGATCACCGGCTTCACGCTCAACCATGCCGCCGAGATCGAGGCGACGCCCAAGTCGGTCGAGCACGCCGTACAACTGCCTGCACCGCTGCTCGCCAAGGTGAAGGCCGACGACCAGCCGGACAGCAAGAAGCCGATCCCCGCCGATGTCGCCAAATGGGTGCAGGACCAGGTGAAGATCGACGCGAGCGGCACCGCCGAATGGTCCGCCGGCGAGATCTATCTCGCCAAGCCGCGCCCGGGCGGCGACGCCTGGATCTCGATCGACCGCGATACCGGCGCAGTGACCAGCGAGGTCAGCTCGCGTGGCTGGATCGCCTATCTCAACGACCTCCACAAAGGCCGCAACGCGGGCACCGCCTGGAAGTGGTTCATCGACATCTTCGTCTTCGCCTGCCTCGTCTTCACGCTCACCGGCCTGGTGCTGCTGTGGATGCACTCGAAGCATCGCAAGAGCACCTGGCCAATCGTCGTCGCCGGCCTCGTCATCCCGGCGCTCATCGCCATTTTCCTGATCCACTAGGGGAGCCTAAGTCCATGCAGTATCGCATCACCGGCCTCACGCTCGCGGCGATCGGCGCGGGCCTGCCCGGCGCCGCCGGCGCGCAGACGCTCGACCTCTCGGTCACCATCCCGCAGATGAAGGTCGCCGAATATCACCGGCCCTATGTCGCGGTGTGGCTGGAGAAGGAAGGCGCCGCCCCCCGCACCCTCCAGGTCTGGTATGATTTCGACGGGCGCAGCGCCGAGGGCGCCGGCACCAAGTGGTTGCGCGACATGCGCCAGTGGTGGCGCGTCGTCGGCCGCGGCATGAGCTTCCCGGCGGACGGCGTCACCGGCGCCACCAAGGCGGCGGGCACGCACAAGATCGCGCTGGTCGCCGGCAAGGGCGCCCTGCCCGCGCTCGCGCCGGGCAACTACAAGCTGATGGTCGAGGCCGCACGCGAAGTCGGCGGCCGTGAGGTCGTCACCGTGCCCTTCACCTGGAACGGCAGCAAGGCGACGACCGCCACCGCCAAGGGCGCGAGCGAGCTCGGCGCCGTCACCGTCTCGATCAAGCGCTGATCTCAAGGGGGAATAGAGAAATGAACTTCCGCAAGCCGCTTGTCGCCGCAGCCGCCGTCATCGCGATCGCAGCACCCGCCGCCATCGCCCACCGCCAGTGGATGCTGCCGAGCTCGACCACCGTCTCGGGCACCGACAATTGGGTGACCGTCGACGCCGCCGTGTCGAACGACCTGTTCTTCTTCGATCACCAGCCGCTGCGCGCAGTGCCCGTGGTCACCCAGCCCGACGGCACCGCCGGCCAGGTCGAAAACCACAATATCGGCAAGTTCCGCGCGACTTTCGACCTGCACCTCACCCAGCAGGGCACCTACAAGGTCGCCGTGGTCAATGAGGGCGTGTTCGGCAGCTATGTGCTGAACGGCGAGCGCAAGATGCTGCCGCGCGGCACCAACACCGCCAATCTCGCCGCCGCGATCCCGGCCGGCGCTACCGACGTGCAGACCGCCGAGAATGTCTCGCGCAACGAGATCTTCATCACCCAGGGCGCGCCGACCAACACCGTGTTCAAGACGACGGGCAAGGGCATCGAGCTGGTGCCGGTCACCCACCCGAACGACCTGGTCACCAATGAGCCCGGCAACTTCCAGTTCCTCAAGAACGGCAAGCCCGGCGCCGGCCTCACCGTCACGGTGATCCCGGGCGGCATCCGCTACCGCGACGCGCTGCACGAGCAGGTCCTCAAGACCGACGCCGAGGGCAAGGTCTCGGTCAAATGGGGCCAGCCCGGCATGTACTGGGTGATGGTCAACGAAGGCGGCGAGCGGCCCGAGGGCCCCGGTGCCGGCGGACCGCGTCCGCAAGGCGCGCCGGGCGGCCAGGGCGCCGCGCCTGCCGGTGGCCCGCAGGCAGGCCCGGGTGGCCCCGGCGGTCGTCCGATGGGCCCGGTTCGCGCCCGCGTGAGCTACGTCACCACGCTCGAAGTGCTGGCGCCGTAAAGCCATTCCGTCATCCCGGCGAAAGCCGGGATCTCAGGCCATGGCGCGATCCGCCTGCGGCACGAGATCCCGGCTTTCGCCGGGATGACGATCCAGCAATGACCGTTAGAATAGCCATCCCCCCTGCCCTCTCCCCGGCGGCGTTCCACCGTCGCCAGGCGGGCGCCCCGGTCGTCGCCTGCACCGGCCAGACCATGGGCACCAGCTGGTCCGCGCGCATCGTCGCCGCACCCGAGGGCATCACCCTCGCCATCCAGGCCGAACTCGACCGCGTCGTCGCCGAGATGAGCCACTGGGCGCCCGCTTCCGCGCTTTCCCGCTTCAACTGCAGCGATCCCGGCCGCTGGCAGCCGCTGCCGATCGGTTTCGCGAAGGTCCTCGCCGCCGCACTCGACGTGGCGGACAAAAGTGGTGGCGCCTTCGATCCCGCCATGGGCGCGCTGGTCGATCTATGGGGCTTCGGCCCACCTGGCCCGCGGGAAGACCTGCCGAGCGACACGCAGATCGCCGCGGCCCGCGCCATCTCCGGCCGCGCCCATATCGAACGGGACGACCGCCGTGCCCGTCGCACCGCCCCCGCCGCGCTCGATTTCTCCGGCATCGCCAAGGGGCATGGCGTCGACCGGGTCGCCGAGATGCTCCGCAGCATGGAGCTGCACGATTTCCTCGTCGAAGTCGGCGGCGAGCTGCGCGGTGAGGGCATCAAACCCGATGGCCAGCCCTGGTGGGTCGATCTGGAGACACCTCCGGGCAGCCTCCTCGCCCCGATGCGCGCCGCGCTGCACGGCCTGTCGGTCGCCACCTCGGGCGATTATCGCCGCAGCTTCGCCCATGCCGGCCGCGACTATGCTCATACCCTCGATCCGCGCACCGGCCGCCCGCTCGACAATGGCGTCGCCTCGGTCACCGTGCTGCACGCCAGCTGCATGCTGGCAGACGCCTGGGCTACCGCCCTCACCGTGCTGGGCCCGGAAGGCATGGCGCTGGCAGAGCGCGAAGGGCTGGCGGTGCATATGGCGGTGCGCGAGGGTGCGGGCTTCACGGAGCATCTATCCACGGCCCTGCAGGCGATGCTCTAGCCCTAATCGTCACCCCACCACCCAATCGTCATCCCGGCACCAGACCGTCATCCCGGCGAAAGCCGGGATCTCAGGCGATGGCGCGGGACCTGGGGCAAGAGCCGCACGAGATCCCGGCTTTCGCCGGGATGACGGATCCAGTTGCAATGTAGGATTTCGCCTGCTCCATACTGGCGGATGCAAGCCGCGTTTCTTCCCCGCACCGATCGCACCCGTCCCGGGCGCCTGCACGGGAAGGGAAAACGGGGCCCCCGTAGTGTATGTTTCGTAAACTTCCGCGCGCCGCAGCCAGCCCGAATCAGCCGCACGTCCCCCCGTATCGACGGCACCCTACACCCGGTTGCAGAAGCCCGGCTTGCGGTCGCCGGCGTCCCAGCAGCCGTCGAGGATCATCGTCTTCAGCGTCTCGCAGCCGCGCTGCGGCCCGCACTGGCCGTCGGGATTGACCACCGAGCATTGCCGGGCGAGCAGAGCCGCCTTCTGCCAGCCGATCTTCGAGGCGCAGCTTGGGCCACCGTCGCGCCAGTTCCAGCGCTTCTCGCGCGGCCGGTAGTGGACCGGGCGGGGCCGCGGCGCCGGCGTCCAGCGCGGCGGCTCGACATCGCGGACGGGCGCGCGGAGATAGCGGCGATAGGCGGTGGCGACGCACTCGGCGGTCTCGCAGGTGTCGCGCTCGCTCGCCAGCGCCGCGAGCTGCTGGCGCTGCACCCAGAGCTGCTGCTTGCTCGCACCCTGGCGGTCTTCCGCCCATTGGCTGGCAAGCGTGCGGTGCAGCCAGTTCAGGCCCTTGTTGTCGCAGACCAGCCACTGGCCGCGGCGCAGCCGGCCCTCGCAATAGGGGTCGGCGGCAAGCCAGTCGGGCGCGCGCTCGATCGGGCGTGTCACGGGAGGCGGACGGTGCGGCGGCTGGGCCGGCTGCTGGCCCCAGTCGCACGCCGTCAGCGGCGCGAGCAGCGCCAGGAACAACAGCTTCCCGTTCATCGACTTCCCCAAGATCGGTGTTGGCGCGCGACCGTTGCTTTGGCGTCATGATCCCATGAAAGCCGATTCGGGGAAAGGGCTTGCGACGGAAACGGCCGATCGTGCGATTTGCACGATGCCCGTTGCAGTGCGGCACGGGAGCTTCTAGTCGCTCTCGCGACGGAAGGACGAATACATGGCGGACATCCCCAACACCCAGCCCGACAGCCGGGAAACCACGATCCTCGAAGCGCCCGACAAGATGGTGAAGGTGCGCGACCTGTTCGGGATCGACAGCGACCTCGAAGTGCCCGCGTTCAGCGAGGCGGACGAGCGCGTGCCGGATCTCGATCCCGCCTATGTCTTCGATCCGGATACCACGCTCGCGATCCTGGCGGGCTTTGCGCACAATCGCCGCGTGATGGTCCAGGGCTATCACGGCACCGGCAAGTCGACGCATATCGAACAGGTTGCGGCGCGCCTCAATTGGCCTTGCATCCGCATCAACCTCGACGCGCATATCAGCCGTATCGACCTGATCGGCCGTGACGCGATCGTGCTCAAGGACGGCCAGCAGGTCACCGAATTCCGCGAGGGCCTGCTTCCCTGGGCGCTGCAGACCCCCACCGCGCTCGTGTTCGACGAATATGACGCCGGCCGCCCGGACGTGATGTTCGTGATCCAGCGCGTGCTCGAGACCGAGGGCAAGCTGACCCTGCTCGACCAGAACCGCGTGATCCGCCCGAACCCCTATTTCCGCCTGTTCGCCACCGCGAACACGGTCGGCCTGGGCGACACCAGCGGCCTGTATCACGGCACCCAGCAGATCAACCAGGGCCAGATGGACCGCTGGAACATCGTGGTGACGCTCAACTACCTCCCCGCAGCGGTCGAGGCGCAGATCGTCCTCGCCAAGTCCGGCGATTTCGACAAGCCGGGCGGCAAGGAGCTGGTCGAGAACATGGTCCGCGTCGCCGACCTGACCCGCAAGGGCTTCGTCAACGGCGACATCTCGACCGTGATGAGCCCGCGCACGGTGATCACCTGGGCGCAGAACACCGAGATCTTCAAGGATGTCGGCTTCGCGTTCCGGTTGAGCTTCCTCAACAAGTGCGACGAGGCGGAGCGCGCGCAGGTGGCTGAGTATTACCAGCGCGTGTTCGGCAAGGACCTGCCCGAAAGCGTGGTGAGCAAGGCTTCTTGAGCGGGTCGCCGGACGACGATCCGCTCCACCCCCGCCGCTGGACGGCGCAAGGGGGTGCGGGCGGGCCGATCACCGGCGACGAATATGCCTATCTCAAGGATCTGATCCACGAGCGGATGGGGGTAGGCAATTGGGAGCCCGATCCGCTCGAGGCGGTGCCGTCGGCCCCGTGGCTCGGGATTGGGCGGCGACTTCTCGGCGGCCTCCAGCGCCGCTTCGGGCTTGATCGCAAGGGACAAGGCACGGAAAGACGATAGCAATGGCCGCCGACTCTCCCCTCGACAGGTTCCGCAATGTCCTCGGCGGTGCCGCGCGCGCGCTTTCGGGCGAACATGAGGCGGAGCTGAGCTTCACCGGCGAGGCACCGCGCCAGGACGGACGCCAGATCAAGGTGCCGACGCCGTCGCGCAGCCTGCCGGCCGAGGAAGTCGCCGAGGCGCGGGGCTTCGCCGACAGCTTTGCGCTCCGCATGCGCCACCACGACAATGCGCTGCACGTGAAGAGCGCGCCCAAGGAGCCGGTGGCGCGCGCGGTGTTCGATGCGGTCGAGACGGCCCGAGTCGAGGCGCTGGGCTCGCGCGGCTATGCCGGCATCGCCGCCAATCTCGAGCATGCGCTCGAATTGAAGCTGCGCGCCGATCCGATCACCCGTGCCCGCAACCGCGAGGAAGTGCCGCTTTCCACTGCGCTCGGCCTGATGGTGCGCGAGCGGCTGACCGGACGCGAGTCGCCGGGCGCCGCGGCGCTCGGCATGGCGCTGATCCGCGACTGGATCGAAGAGCGCGCCGGCTCGGACCTGGATGCGCTGGCGCTGGCGATCGACGACCAGCACGCGTTCGCCTCGCTCACTTCGAAGCTGCTCCAGGACCTCGAGCTGACCGAAGGCGACCTGCTCCCCGACGAAGCCGATGAAGGCGGCGGCGAGGACGAGGGTACCGACGACCAGCAGCAGGACGGCGACGAGGAAGGCGAGAGCGAGTCGAGCCAGAGCGAGGGCCAGGCCGAGGCGCGCGGCGAGCAGCGCGAGTCCGACCAGGGCGAGGAAGGCGAACAGCAGCAGTCCGACGCGATGGAGGACGGCGACGGCGAGCCGGGCGACGAAGGCGAGGAGGGCATGATGCCCGTCCGTCCGAACCGCCCGTGGAGCGACCTGCCGCCCCAGTTCGAATATCGCCCCTACACCACCCAGTTCGACGAGGTCGTCGCGGCGACGGACCTGTGCGACACCGAGGAGCTCGACCGGCTGCGCTCCTATCTCGACCAGCAGCTCCTTCATCTGCAGGGTGCGGTGACCAAGCTCGCCAACCGGCTCCAGCGCCGGCTGATGGCGCAGCAGAACCGCAGCTGGGACTTCGACCAGGAAGAGGGCATCCTCGACGCCGCCCGGCTGGCGCGCATCGTCGTCAATCCGATGCTCTCCCTCTCCTACAAGAGCGAGAAGGACACCGAGTTCAAGGACACGGTGGTCACGCTGCTGATCGACAATTCGGGTTCGATGCGCGGGCGGCCGATCTCGATCGCGGCGATCAGCGCCGACATCATGGCGCGCACGCTGGAGCGCGTTGGCGTGAAGACCGAGATCCTCGGCTTCACCACCCGCGCCTGGAAGGGCGGGCAGAGCCGCGAGAAGTGGCTGGCCGATGGGCGCCCTGCGCAACCCGGGCGGCTCAACGACATCCGCCACATCGTCTACAAGCAGGCCGACGAGCCGTGGCGCCGCGCCAAGAAGTCGCTCGGGCTGATGATGCGCGAGGGGTTGCTCAAGGAGAATATCGACGGCGAGGCGCTGCTCTGGGCGCACCAGCGGCTGATCGGCCGCAGCGAGGATCGCAAGATCCTGATGGTGATCTCGGACGGTGCGCCGGTGGACGACTCGACCCTGTCGGTGAACTCCGGTTCCTATCTCGAGCGCCACCTGCGTCAGGTGATCGGCTGGATCGAGACGCGCTCGCCGGTGGAGCTGGTCGCGATCGGCATCGGGCACGACGTCACCCGCTACTATCAGCGCGCCGTGACGATCATGGACGCCGAGCAGCTCGCCGGCACCATGGTCGAGCAGCTGGCCGCCCTGTTCGATACGGAATGAAGATCGAGCCGCCCCCGGGTGGCTTTGAAGGGCCGATCAAGCGGTCGGTCACGATCGCCGGGCACCAGACGTCGATCAGCCTCGAGCCGATCTTCTGGGAAGCGCTGGACGCGGCGGCAGCCGCGCGGTCGCTGCCGCTCAACGCGCTGGTCGCGGCGATCGACCATGCCCGCATCCAGGGCGAGGACCCGCCCAATCTCGCCAGCGCGATCCGCAGCTGGCTGCTCGCGCAGCCGCGCGGCTAGGACTTCCATCCAGACTGTGCAGTAACGCTTTGCAACAATTTTGCGACAAAGCTGCGAACAGCTCGCATTAGCATTGACTCTGAGAACGCCTCGCAATAGCTGGCGACGAAACAATCCTGATTGGGGGGTTCTCTACGTGACTCGTTCGACCGGCGCGGCTGCGCCTGCTTTCCTCGCGCTCGCCTGTGTCGGCTTCGTCGCCAGCGCCCCCGCCCACGCCGCGACCGACGGCCCCGACACCAAGACTCCTGCCGCTGCCGAGGACGATCAGGACCGTGCCGGGCAGGATCACATCACGGTCAACGGCCAAGTCTATCAGCCGAAGCAGGAGAGCCCGAAGAACACCCGCCCGCTGCGCGACACGCCGCAGACGGTTACGGTGATCACCGCCGAAGTCATGGAGCAGCAGAACATCCTGTCGCTGCGCGATGCGCTGGCGACGGTGCCCGGCATCACCTTCGGCGCCGGCGAAGGCGGCAGCGGCTATGGCGACAGCATCAACCTGCGCGGCTTCAGCGCCAACAACGACATCACGATCGATAACGTCCGCGACAGCGCGCAATATACCCGCTCGGACAATTTCAACATCGAGCAGATCGAAGTCACCAACGGCTCGAACTCGGTCTATTCGGGCGGCGGCTCGGTCGCCGGCAACATCAACCTGGTCAGCAAGCGCCCGACCGGCCGGAACCAGTCGGTGGTGCAGGCCGGTATCGGCACCGACGAATATTATCGCGCCACCGCCGATATCGAGCGGAAGCTGAGCGACCGTGTCGGCGTCCGGCTGAACGCGATGTATCACCACAACGACGTTCCCGGCCGCGAGGTCGAGAATGCCAAGCGCTGGGGCGTGATGCCCTCGATCACCTTCGGCCTGGACGGCCCGACCAAGCTGACCCTGATCTACCTCCACCAGCAGGACAACAACATCCCGCAGTTCGGCGTGCCCTATGTCACCAGCGTGACCAACGGGTTCACCGGCCAGGTGCCGGGCACCAGCCGCAGCGGCTATTACGGCTTCCGCAACCTCGACAAGCAGGACAGCAATGTCGATCAGGCGACGGCGATCTTCGAGCAGGAACTGAGCAGCACGATCTCGCTGCGCAACCTCACCCGCTATCAGGACGTCGAGCAATATTCGATCGCAGACGGGCCCGAGGGCACCTTCTGCCTGCCGAGCGGCTTCACCGCAGCCGGCGTGGCCTGCACCACGCCCGGCCTGTTCACGCCGAGCGGCGGCTCGCGCGGCAACACCCGCGATACCCGCAACCAGATCATCTACAACCAGACCGACATCAAGGGCACGTTCGACACCTTCGGCATCGAGCACAGCTTCGACCTGGGCTTCTCGCTGTCGCGCGAATTCTATGACCTGCGCTCGGGCAATTCGCAGCGCAACGCCAATGGCACGGCGGTCACCATCCCGCCCTACGCCTGGAACGATCCGAACCTGAACAACCGGAACGTCTATTCCGGCCCGGTGAACTTCATCGTCGGCTCGCGGAGCCACAGCGAGGTCGCGAACAAGGCGGTCTACCTGTTCGATACGGTCAAGCTGTCGAAGTTCTTCGAGCTCAACGGCGGCGTCCGCTGGGAGCGCAATATCGGCGAGAACACTGCCTATACCCTCTCGACCGCGGCGGCGACGCTCGGCCAGATCACCGCCGTGACCCGCACGGGCAACCGCGACAGCCTGTTCTCGTATCGCATCGGCGCCGTGCTCAAGCCGATCGAGCCGATCAGCCTCTATGTCGCCTATGGCAACTCCAAGACGCCGTCGCAGAGCACGGTCAACGGCAGCTGCACGACGGCCACCTGCAACGTGCGGCCGGAAGGCGCCAAGAACTACGAGATCGGCGGCAAGGCCGAGCTGTTTCATGGCGGCCTGCTGCTGACCGCGGCACTGTTCCGCACCGATCGCGACAGCTACCGGGTCGCCTCCAACGATCCGACAATCCCGGACCAGCAGCTCGACGGCCATTCGCGCGTCGACGGCGTCGCGCTGGGCGCCACCGGCCACATCACCTCGGCGTGGCAGATCACGGCGAACTACACCTATCTCAAGAGCAAGCTGATCCAGTCGGTCTCCGACTATTGCCTCAGCCATCCGGGTGCCACCGGCTGTTCGAACAGCGTCGCGTTCCCCGATCCGGTGGCGGGCGCCGCGATCCAGCAGACCCCGAAGCATTCGGGCAGCCTCTACACCGCCTATACCCTGCCGTTCGGTCTGACGCTCGGCTACGGCGCGACCTATCAGGGCAAGTTCGCGATCAACCTGCCGACGACCGCGAACCGCTCGGTCCTCTTCTCGAAGGACTATGTCGTCCACAACCTGACGGTGGCGTACGACATCACCCGGGCGCTGTCGGCACAGGTCAACGTCAAGAACATCGGCGACAAGCTCTACTACACCCGCATCCGCGCCAACAACGGCTGGGCGACCCCGGGCGACGGCCGCTCGGCGATCCTGACGCTGGGCTACAAGTTCTGATATAGCCCGGACATGACGCAGCTCGATCAATTGTCGAGCGAAGACATCGCCGCCCGCCTCTCCGGTTCGCCGGAGGAGCGGGCGGCGCTGATTCGCGAAGGGGCGGAGGTCGGCCTCGCCGAAGCACAGGCGGTGCTCGGCCAGATGCTGCTCGACCAGCAGAAGCCAGCGGAGGCGTTCGGCTGGTTCTGGAAGGCGGCGCAGCAAGGCCATCCGATGGGGCTCAACATGCTGGGCCGTTGCTACGACCTTGGCTGGGGCACCCCCGTGGACAAGAAGCGCGCGGCCGAGTGCTTCCGTGTCGCCGCGGAGGCCGGGCTCGACTGGGGCATGTACAATTACGGCTCCGCGCTGGCGCTCGGTGCCGGCTTGACCCAGGACAAGGCGGCGGCGCTCGCCTGGTTCGAGAAGGCGGCTGCGATGGGTCATGCCAAATCCACCAACTTCGTCGGCAGCTTCCATGAGGAAGGCGCGATCATCCCGCGCGACATGACTGCGGCAGCGGACTGCTATGCCCGGGCGGCCGAGGGCGGCGATTTTCGCGGCATGTTCAACCATGCCCGGATGCGCGCCGAAGCCGGCGACATCGACGGCGCGCTGCTGTGGATCGAGCGGTGCGGGGCGGAGGCCAAGCCGGTGTTCCGCGAAAAGGCGCTCGCCTGGCTGGCCCAGGTCCCGGACGAACGCCTGCGCGCCGAAGGCACCGCCGCCTTGCGGAAGCAACCATAATGCTGATCGCCATCCCCGACCTGCTCGGGCCTGCACAGGTAGCCGAGCTGCGCGGCATCATCGATGCGGCCGAATGGACCGACGGCAACGCGACCTCCGGCGCGCAATCGGCGCTGGCCAAGGACAATGAGCAGCTGCCCGAGGGGAGTGAGGCACACCGCCGCGCCGGGGCGATGGTCCTCGACGCGCTCGGCAAGTCGCCTTTGTTCTTCGCCGCCGCGCTGCCGCTCAAGGTCTTCCCTCCCCTGTTCAATCGCTATGGCGGCGGACAGAAGTTCGACACCCATGTCGACAACGCGATCCGCATCCAGCGGGGCACCGAGTTCCGCATCCGCAGCGACCTGTCGATGACGGTCTTCCTCGAAGATCCCGCGGCCTATGATGGCGGCGAACTGCTGATCGAGGGGCAGTTCGGCGTGCAATCGGTCAAGCTGCCGGCCGGGCACGCGATCCTCTATCCCTCGTCGAGCCTGCACCGGGTGGCGCCGGTGACGCGTGGACGCCGGGTGGCGAGCTTCTTCTGGATCCAGTCGATGGTCCGCGACGACAGCGCACGGCGCATCCTGCTCGAGACCGACCAGGCAGTGCAGCGGCTGGTCGGTACGCTGGGCAATGACGACCGATCGGTGATCGAGCTGACCGGCGTCTATCACAATCTCCTACGCCGCTGGGCCGACGCCTGAGCCGGAAGTTGTGGAAGTTTACACTACGGGGGGCCGTTTCTCCGCTCCCTTGCCAGGCCGAACCGCGCCGGCAGGCCTGTTTCGCGACCAACAGGGAAACCGTGGAGGTTGGTTCCATCAAGTAATATGGAGAGGCTATCAGGCATGATGGATAACCAATCAGGTTAAATCCTACATTGCAACCTTCTCCGAGTGAGGGTGCCGCAGCCGGTCAGTCGTTCTCGAACCTCGGCAGCCGGAACAGATCGACGAAGCGCTGACCGAGCGCGATGTCGCCGGTCACCGTCACGCGCGCCTCGCGGATCGACTCGGTGAGCGGCAGCGGGCCGTAGAAGGTTGCGGCCAGCGGAGTCGGCACGCCTTCGAAGACCACATCGGCGCCGGCCGGATCGCGGCGCTCGATCACCAGCCCGCCATCGACGATCTGCGCGCGGAAGGGCTCGCCACCCACCCGAAATCCGAGATCGATCGACACCCCGCGCGCTTCCTCGCGGTTCATCATCGTCTTGAGCGACAGCATGAAAGCGCCATTGCTGAGCGGCAGCGTGACGTCGTGCGCGGGCGAGCCTGCTGCCCAGCGGCTGAGCGCGAAGATCGGCTCCTCGAGCTGGGCACCCCATTTGGTCAGTTCATAGACCTGGGCATTGACCGGCGAGGGCAGCTGCCTGCGGCGAAGGATGCCGCCTTTCTCCAGCCCTTCCAGACGCTGGGTGAGGATATTGGCGCTCAATCCCTCCAGCGCGCCGCGAATCTCGCCGAAGCGGCGCGGGCCGAGAAGCAATTCGCGAACAATCAGCAGCGACCAGCGTTCTCCGATCAGATCCATCGCAAGCGCCGTCCCACACGCGTCCTGATACCAGCGCCGCGCCTTTGCGAAATCCGAGTTAGTTATTTTTTGTGACTCCATGGTTGCTTTTAATAACTCACAGGCGCATCAGGATCAAGAAAGCGATTCGCGAAGCCCCCAAAGCGGAGGTTTATTCCGATGACATTCGTTCCTGCCGCCGAACTGGCCGCGCGTGAGACATCGCGCTGGCCGGGTGAGTCCGCCGAATACCGCGCAGCCCGCACCGCGCTGCTCGCGGAAGAGATCGAGCTGCGCCGCCGCCTGGAGCGTGTGGCCGAGCAACGCCGCGCGCTGCCGCCGGGACCGGAAGTGGCACGCGACTATGCCTTCCAGGGCGAGGATGGCGCGGTTCATCTGGCTGACTTGTTCGGGGGCCATGATACGCTGGTGGTCTACACCTGGATGTTCGGCCCGCAGCGCGAACGGCCCTGCCCGATGTGCACGTCCTTGCTCTCGGCCTGGGACGGCGAGACGCCCGACATCGCGCAGCGCGTGGGCTTCGCGGTGACCGCCCGCTCGCCGATCGACAAGCTGAAGGTGTTCAAGGCCGAGCGGGGCTGGCAGCATCTGCCGCTCTATTCGGACAGCGACCAGACGTTCAGCCGCGACTATAACGCGATCGCGCCGGACGGCAGCGACATCCCGCAGCTGCTGGTCTTCACCCGGCGCGACGGCAGGATCCGCTTCTTCTGGGCCGGCGAGATGGGCTCCGAAAGCATGGATCCCGGCCAGGACCCGCGCGGCGCACCCGACCTGATGCCGCTCTGGACGATATTGGACTGCACACCCGAGGGCCGCGGCACCGACTGGTACCCTTCCCTGACCTACTGAAGAACATACCCCGAGGAGAGCAACATGACCCAGATGATCTTCGTGAACCTGCCCGTGAACGACGTGGCCAAATCGACTGCCTTCTACGAGGCGATCGGCTGCACCAAGGATGCCCGTTTCAGCAACGAGCAGGCTTCCGCCATGCAGCTGAGCGACACGATCGTGTTCATGATCCTGAGCCGCGACTTCTTCCAGACCTTCACCCCCAAGCCGATCGCCGATGCGCATGCGGTGACCGAGGCGCTGATCTGCATCTCGCGCGACAGCCGCGAGGCGGTCGACACGATCGTCGAGGCGGCGGGCAAGGCCGGCGGCAAGGCGGACGTGCGCGAGAAGCAGGACATGGGCTTCATGTACGGCCGCAGCTTCGAGGATCCCGACGGCCATATCTTCGAGCCGATGTTCATGGACATGGAAGCCGCGATGGCTGCCTTCCCCGAAGGCCCCGCGCATGAGCCGGCCTGAGGCGATGCAGCGTGACCGGATCATCGGCTGGGTACTGAGCGGCCTCGTCCTGCTGTTCCTGGCGATGGATGCGGGCGGCAAGCTGATCGCGCCGGCGCAAATGATCGCCTACAGCCCGCCGCTCGGCATTCCCGCCGATGCGAACCTGTACCGCGAGCTCGGGCTGATCCTGGCGATCTGCGCGCTGCTCTATGCGGTGCCGCGCACCGCGGTACTGGGGGCGATCCTGCTCACCGGCTATCTGGGCGGCGCGGTGGCGATGCACTTCCGCGTTGGCAGCCCGCTGTTCAGCCACACCTTGTTCGGCGTCTATCTGGGCGTGATCGCCTGGGGCGGACTGTGGTTCCGCGATCCCCGCATACGCGCGCTGGTCCCGATCGCCGGCTGAAGAACCCGAGAGTCCAAAGGAGAGGACCGATGGCAGACAAGATCACGACCGTATTGTGGTTCGACCATGTGGCCGAGGAGGCCGCCAACTTCTACGTCTCCCTGCTGCCCGACAGCCATGTCGGCAAGGTGTACCGCGCTCCCGGCGACAATCCGAGCACCGAGGAAGGCGCGGCGCTGGTCGTCGAGTTCACCCTGGCCGGGCGCAGCTATGCCGGCCTCAACGGCGGCCCGAACTTCAAGCCGAACGAGAGCGTATCCTTCCAGATCCTCACCGAGGACCAGGAAGAGACCGACCGACTGTGGAACGCCATCGTCGGCAATGGCGGCCAGGAGTCGATGTGCGGCTGGTGCAAGGACAAATGGGGCTTCAACTGGCAGATCACGCCGCGCCGGCTGATCGAGATCAACTTCGGCGACGACCCCGAGGCTGCGCGCCGCGGCTTCGAGGCGATGATGACGATGAAGAAGATCGACATCGCGGCGGTGGAAGCCGCGGCCAGAGGATGAGGAGGCAGTCATGACCATCGAGATCACCGGCTTCAACTGGGTGCCCGATTTCGCCCGCGGCTATGTCCGCGACCTCAGGCCGCGCTGGGCCTGCGAGGAGATCGGCCAGCCCTATGTCACGCGGCTGATCAGTCCGGTCCCGCCCAAGCCGGCCAGCTATTTCGAGGAGCAGCCCTGGGGCCAGGTGCCGGTGCTGCACGACGGCGATATCCAGCTGTTCGAGAGCGGCGCGATCCTGCTGCATCTCGCCGAGAAGGACACGCGGCTGCTGTCGCGCGATCCGCAGCAGCGGGCGACGACGCTCGCCTGGCTGTTCGCTTCGCTCAACAGCGTCGAGCCCGGGCTGTTCGAGCTGGGCAACGTCACCCTGTTCTCCAAGGACGAGGAATGGGCGAAGCTGCGCAAGCCGAGCCTGATGGCGGATATCGGCAAGCGGCTCGATCGCCTGGCCGATGCGCTGGGCGCCCGGGAATGGCTGGTCGGGGAGTTCAGCGTGGCGGACATCGCGATGGTGACGGTGCTGCGCAATGCCGACGGCAGCGAGCTGATCAGCAGCCGGCCGGTGCTGGCGGCCTATATGGAGCGCGGCATGGCACGGCCCGGCTTCCGGCGCGCGATGGACGCGCAGCTCGCCGACTTCCAGCCCGCGCCCGTCGCGGCCTGACAGAGATAATAGAGGAGAGTGAAATGGCTTATATCGACGGTTTCGTCGCGCCGGCGCGCGACCGGGAGGCCTATCTTGCGATGGCGAAGAAGGCCGCCCCGATCTTCATCGAGCATGGTGCGCTGCGCGTGGTGGAAGGCTTCGGCCATGACGTGCCGCGCGGCAAGGTCACCGACTTCTACATGGCGGTGAAGGCCGAGGAGAACGAGACGCCGGTCTTCTCCTGGATCGAGTGGCCCGACAAGGCGACCCGCGACGCGGGCTGGGAGAAGGTGATGGCCGACGAGCGGATGAAGCCCGACGGCGACATGCCCTTCGATGGCCAGCGCATGTTCTGGGGCGGCTTCGAGAGCATCGTGGATACCAAGGCGTGATGAATTGATACCTCCCCGAGCAAGCTCGGGGAGGAATTAAGGAGACAGATCGTGTCCAACGCACATGGAAGCTTCATCTGGTACGAGCTGCTGACCAAGGACGCGGGCAAGGCCAAGGCGTTCTACGACTCGGTGGTCGGCTGGAACATCGATGCGCAGCCCGCACCGGGCGGCATGGACTATCGCATGATCAATGCGGGTGACGGCCAGGCGGGCGGCGTCATGCAGCTCAACGCCGACATGATCGCCGGCGGCGCCCAGCCGGTGTGGCTGGGCTATTTCGGGGTGGATGACGTCGATGCCACGGTCGCCGCCGTGGTCGCGGCCGGCGGGCAGGTCCATCTTCCGGCTTTCGACATCCCCGATGTCGGCCGGCTGGCGATGGTCACCGATCCGCAGGGCGTGCCCTTCTACGTGATGCGCGGCGCCTCGCCGGAGAGCAGCACCGCCTATCAGCGCATGGGCTTCGGCCATGTCGCCTGGAACGAGCTGCTCGCGCCGGACGATGCGGCGGCGCTCGCCTTCTACGGCAGGCTGTTCGCCATCGAGAAGGTCGGCTCCATGCCGATGGGCGAGATGGGCGAGTACAGCTTCATCGCCAATGGCGACAGCAAGGGCGAAGCGGTCGGCGCGATCATGCGGGTGCAGCCCGGTACCAAGCCCGGCTGGGGCTTCTATTTCCGCGTGCCCGACATCACCGAGGCGCAGGCGAAGGTGGAAGCCGGCGGCGGCAAGGTGGTCTGGGGTCCGCACCAGGTGCCCGGCGGCGAATGGGTGATCAACATCGTCGATCCCGAAGGCGTGACCTGCGGCTTCGTCTCGCCGGACAAGAGCGGATGAGGATCACGATCACCGCCTTCGATCGTTCCCCCGACGGCGGCAAGGGGCTGGCGCGCGATACACGGGTGCGCTGGGCACTCGAGGAAGTGGGCCAGCCCTATGACGTTCGGCTGGTCGACTTTGCCGAGATGAAGGAACCGGCACATCTGGCGATCCATCCCTTTGGCCAGATCCCGACCTATGAGGAAGGCGACCTCGCGCTGTTCGAGACGGGCGGAATCGTCTTCCACCTGGCCGAGCGCTTCCCCGGATTGCTCCCCGAGGATGCCGCCGGCCGGGCACGGGCGATCACCTGGATGTTCGCCGCGGTGAACACGGTGGAACCCGTGATCCTCGACCTGGTCAATGTCCGGATCCTCGAGGGCGACAAGCCCTGGGCAGCCGAGCGGATGCCGCTGGTCGTGGAGCGCATCCATGGCCGGCTGCGCCAGCTTGCCGCGCGGCTGGGCGAAGCGGAATGGCTCGATGGGGCGTTCAGCGCGGGCGACCTGATGATGGTCTCGGTGCTGCTCAGGCTTCGCCCGTCCGGCCTGCTCGACCAGCATCCGGGCCTCGCCGCTTATGTGGCGCGCGGCGAGGCCCGGCCTGCCTATCGGCGTGCCTTTGCCGACCAGCTGGCGGTGAACACCCGTCCCGCCGACTGAAGCTCAGGCGAAGGCGGGCGAGGTGCGGAGGTGCTGGTACGCCTCGATCACCCGCTGGAGCCGGCCCTCATGCGTCCGGTCGCCGCCGTTGCGATCGGGGTGGAACTTGCGGACCAGCTCCGAATAGCGCTTGCGCAGCGCGGTGCGGTCGGCGTCGATCTCGAGGTCGAGGATCTTGAGCGACTCGCGGTCCTGCCCGGACAGCGGCTTGCCGTCCTTGCGCTCGCCACGGTCCTTCATCCGGTCGCGGAACCGCGCGCCGATCGCATCGAGCGGATCGGCGAAATCGGCCCAGCGCGGCGGGCGGTCGGCGCCGCCATTGCCGGTGAAGGCACGCGTCTCGCGCTCCCAGCCGGCATAGGGCCGCTGGGCGTCGTGGATCTCGTCGGGGCTCATCCCCTGGAAGAAATTATAGCCCGAATTGAACGCACGGACGTGATCGAGGCACAGCCAGCGATATTCGCCCGGTCCGTCGAACGTCGCGCGGCTGCCGCCTGCGGGCGCGCGGAACTCGCCCGGCTCGTTGCAGCCCGGTTCCGAGCACAATCTCCCCGGCGCCTCCACCCGACCGTGGAACCGCGCATTCGACCTGTCCTTCTTGGGCTGGCTCTCAGCCACGTGACCTCCCTTGAGCAAACCGCCTATATAGGCGCGATGACGAACCCTTCCAGCGGCGGACTCGCCGATATCATCGCTGCCCGCCTCACCGCCGGCCTCGCCCCGACGCATCTCGAGGTGATCAACGACAGCCATCACCATTCCGGGCACCTGGGCGATGACGGCACCGGCGAATCGCACTGGACCGTGGTGGTCGAGAGCCCCGCATTCCAGGGCCAGTCGCGCGTCCAGCGCCAGCGGATGGTCAACAACGCGCTGGCCGACCTGCTCACCGGCCGCATCCACGCCCTGGCGATCAAGGCGCGGGCACCGGGGGAATAGCGGCGACCCGAAAGGGTGGGTTTCCAAACTATGGCTGTCCGCTCCAGATAGCGCAGGCTATGAATCCGGCGACGAGAGGGGCACCATGACCGACGAGCTTTTCACCCAGATCATCACGCCGACCACCCATGATTTGGGCGGCTTCAAGGTCCACCGCACGCTGCCGTCCAAGCCGCGGACGATGGTGGGGCCGTTCATCTTCTTCGACCAGATGGGCCCGGCCCGTCTGACCGTCGGCACCGGCATCGACGTGCGCCCGCACCCGCACATCAACCTCGCCACCGTCACCTATCTCTACGCCGGCGCGATCGACCATCGCGACTCGCTCGGCACCTTCGCCACGATCGAACCGGGCGCAGTGAACCTGATGACCGCCGGCCACGGCATCGTCCATTCCGAGCGCTCGCCCAGCGCCGAACGCGAGAAGGGCCCCGAGCTCTCCGGCATCCAGACCTGGCTCGCCCTGCCCGAGGACCGGGAAGAGATGGACCCGGCCTTCGAGCATGTCGCCGCCGCCGACCTGCCGATCGTCGAGTCGCCGGGCGCGCGGGCCCGGGTGATCATGGGCGAACTGTGGGGGGCCAAGGCGCCGACCACCACCTATGCCCAGACCATCTATGCCGACATCGCCCTGGACGAGGGCGGCGCGGTGCCGATCGACCCGTCGGCGACCGAACGGGCAGTCTACCTCGCCTATGGCGACGCCAGCATCGACGGGATCGAGATGGAAGTCGCGACCCTCTACATCCTGCGCCCCGGCATCACCGCCATCCTGCGCTCGTCCGGCGGCGGCCGGGTGGCGCTGTGCGGCGGCGAGGACTTCGCCACCCCGCGCCACGTCTGGTGGAACTTCGTCTCCTCCAGCCGCGACCGGATCAACCAGGCCAAGGAAGACTGGAAGGCGGGCAACTTCCCCAAGGTGCCCGGCGACGACAAGGAATTCATCCCGATCCCCGAAGTGCCCAAGACGGTGAGCTATCCCTAGCACCCGGCTCAGCGTCTGCCGGCGCAAGGCGCGCTATCCTTCGCGGGAGGAAGCGCTGGCGGCGATCGCGAAGAGCGGCTGGGAGTTGCGCCCCTATCGCTGCGACCGGTGCCGGCAGTTCCATTTGACCAGCCGGACCAAGGGGAAAGGACCGGTTCGCCGGTCCCTCTGATTCGCATCTCAATCAAACTGTCATCCCGGCGAAAGCCGGGATCTCGTGCCGTAGCGCGGGGAAGGAGCCGCATGAGATCCCGGCTTTCGCCGGGATGACGATTGTGGGGCTGCCGGGATGACGGATTGGTGGAGATGACGGCTAGGAGCCGATGATCTTCTCGCGCACCAGCGGCAGCAGCTTGTCGAGATTGGCGCGGGCCATCGCGGCGTCGTTGGCGACCGAGCGGATCGTCAGCAGGTCGCCGTCGCGGATCAGCACCGCGGTCGCGCCCTGGTCCTTGCCGATCGCATAGCTGCTCACCCAGCCGACCGCCGGGCCGGCATCGAGCGCCTCGATCCTGCACTCCGGGCTGCGCGCCTGGCATTGCTTCTCCAGGTCCTCGATCTTGGTCTCGCCCGAGCGGACCCGCCCCTCGGTGCCGTCGACCTGACGGCCGAACTCGATGCCGAGGATCGGCTGCCCCGCGCAATCGGGGCAGGTATAGGCCAGCTTGCCCGGCCGCGGCGCACCGACGAAGCCCGGGCCGAGCAGCTCGAGCACCTCGCCGTCCAGGCTGTTGATGTTCTTCGTCGCGAACCCGTCCGGCGGCAGCGCGAGCCCCAGCATCAGCGGCAACAGTGCGAGCATGTCCCTCTCCTCTCGTCCCGCGGCTCAACGTGCACCGCGCCGATCGGGTCCTTGCAGCTCGTCGCATGTTCGCTAGGCTCTGCCCGAAACAGGGAGAGGCGACATGGCAGAGTTCGAACTCCGGCGCATCGCGCTGCCCACCGGCGTAGAGCTGAACGTGGCGATCGCTGGCGATCCCGCCAACCCGCCGGTGGTGCTGCTCCACGGCTTTCCCGAATCGCACCGCACCTGGCGCAACCAGATCCCGGCGCTCGCCCGGGACCATTATGTCATCGCGCCCGACCAGCGCGGCTTCGGCCATAGCTCCAAGCCCGGGGGCGTGGAGAACTACACGCCGGACAAGCCGGTGGGCGACCTGCTCGCGCTGGCCGATCATCTGGGCATCGGGCCGTTCACGCTGGTGGGGCATGACTGGGGCGGCGCGATCGCCTGGATGGCGGCGCTGCAGAACCCGCAGCGGATCGCGCGGCTGATCATCGTCAACGCGCCGCATCCCTTGGTCTTCCAGCGCAGCCTGTTCGACGACCCCGCCCAGCGCGAGGCGAGCCAGTACATGACCGCCTTCCGCAATCCGGACTTCGAGAAGTTCGTCGAGCGGATCGGGCTGGAGGCGTTCTTCGACCAGAGCTTCGCCAAGTACACCGACGCGGCTTTGCTCGAGCCGGAGAAGCCCGCCTATCTCGCCGAATGGAGCCCGCCGGGCGCGCTGACCGCGATGCTCAACTGGTACCGGGGCAGCGCAGTGCTGGTCCCCGCTCCAGGGGAGACGCCCGAGCGCCCGGTGTGGCTCGACGCGCCCTTCCCGCCGGTGACCCAGCCGGCTTTGGTGATCTGGGCGATGCAGGACACCGCATTGCTGCCGGTGCAGCTCGACGAACTCCCCGGCTATGTGCCCGACCTCACCGTGGTGAAGATCGCGAATGCCGGACATTTCGTGCCGTGGGAGAAGCCCGAACTGGTGACCGAGGCGATATTGGAGTGGCTCGCCTGACCGCAAAGTGAAGGGAGTCGGGGCAAATCGTTTCACTTTGCCCGGGTGCCCGGCGCATCGATCCGAATCACCCCGAAATCGAAGTGCCTGCCGCGCCATAAGCCGACGAAACCAGACGAAATCCTACATTGCAACCACACCGTCATCCCGGCGAAAGCCGGGATCTCGTGCGGCTCTTGTCCTGCCGCCCGAGCCTCCGCCTGAGATCCCGGCTTTCGCCGGGATGACGATTGGGGCGGCCAGGATAACGGATTGGGCCGGGATGACGGATTGGGCTTGGCTACCGGGCCCGCCGCATGCCCGGCGTCTTGGCCACCGCGGGATCGTCGAGCAGCCGGCGATACTCGGCGCTCTCCATCCCGAGCAGCGCGACCCGCCCCTCCCCGTCATGGTGCACGCCCCAGCCGAACTGCTTGACCAGCGGCGAGGCGCGCAGGCACGCCTGGGGCTTGGCGAAGAATTCGTCGCGATCCTTGTCGCCGCCGCGCTCGCGATAGGCGGCGAAGATCAGGTCGTCGCTGGTCATCGCATAAGGGTGGGCGAGCAGCGCATGCTGGACCGCCGCCACCGTGCCGGGCTTTTCGGGCACTGTCCCCGCCGAGACCGGGCTATCCGGCGACGCGGTGATCAGCGTGTCGCGATAATTGGTCGACTTCATCAGATCCGCACCTCGGCCGCGGCATCGAGGAGAATGCCCTGCTCCGAGCTGCGTTCCGCGCCGGGGCGAACCCAGGCAGCATGGGCATGTGCGGTGGCGACCGTGATGCGCGGCCCGCCATCGGGCCAGGCCCGCACGCTCACCACCTGCTCGCCGAGCGCGCGATCGGGCTCCATCGCCACCCAGGCGAGCGGGCGCTCGGGCGTGGCTGCAGCACCGGCCGCCTCCATCGCGGCGCGGATGCGGGCGGTGCTGGCGTCGGGGACATATTGCCAGACGACCGAATGCATCAGCACCCGGGTGACGCCCTGTTCCTGCGGCTCGGCGAGACGGGTTTCGACCCAGTCGGCGGCATCGGCCTTGTCCAGGCGCACCCCGCGCTCGCGGATCATGCCGATCGCCTTTTGCAGCCGCTCCAGCCGCATCGGCGTCTCGGCCCAGACATAGGCGGACAGCCGCGCCTCGACCGCCGGATCGGTGACGTCGAGCGGCTGCACGTCGCAGCCGCGGGTGGAGACGATCGCCAGTGCCGGCAAATCGGGCGGATCACCGAGCCAGACCGGCGCGATGGTCACCGGCGAGTCGGCCGGACCGAGCAGTGCGCCGCCCAGATCGAAGCGGTAGCGATCGATGAGCAGGTTGAGCCCACCGCTCGACCCGATCTCGAGGATCTCCAGCTTCGGGCCGAGGCGCCGCGCGACCTCGAGCAGCCCGACGATCAGCGCGCCCGAACGGCCGGGCTCGTTGGTCTGGGGCGGGCCGTCGAGCCAGGGAAGCAGGGCGGCATCGTTGCGCACGAGCACGCGGTTGAGCGCGGCCTGGAGTGCCTCGCCCTCCAGCTTGCCGGCGAATATCTCGGCGAGTTCCGCGTCCTTGCCGGCCAGCACCAGCGCATGGAGCCCGCCGATCAGGCGCAGCGGCAGCGCATCGCGGGTCGGCTCGCCCGGCCAGTCGAGCAGCTTGCGCCCGGTCTCGCTGTCGCGATCCAGCCCGTCGGCGATCGCGGCGCAGATGGCGGCGTAGATGGGCGCGTCCATCTTGCGGCAATAGAATTCCTGGATCCGGAACGCGCCGCGGTTATTCTCTTCACTGGCCATAAGAAACCCTCCGCGGTGGCTCTGTTGCGCCTTGGGGGTGCCCCGAGTAAAGCCCCGGCTCGATGACCGAACCGCTGATCCTCGCCGTCCCCAAGGGGCGCATCCTCGACGAGGCGCTGCCGCTGCTCGCCCGCGTCGGCATCATTCCCGAGCCGGACTTTTCGGACGAGCGCTCGCGCGCGCTCCGCTTCAAGACCAACACGCCCGCGATCGACCTGATCCGGGTGCGTGCGTTCGACGTGGCGACCTTCGTCGCGCATGGCGCCGCGCAGCTGGGCATTGTCGGATCGGACGTGCTGGCCGAGTTCGACTATTCGGAGCTCTATGCCCCGGTCGACCTGGGCATCGGCCATTGCCGCATCTCGGTCGCCGAGCCGGCGGACCTCGCCAGCCGGGACGATCCGCGCGGCTGGAGCCATGTCCGCGTCGCGACCAAATATCCGCACATCACCCGCGCCCATTTCGAGGCGCGCGGGGTGCAGGCCGAGTGCATCAAGCTGAACGGCGCGATGGAGCTGGCCCCGGTGCTCGACCTGGCGCCGCGCATCGTCGACCTGGTCTCCTCGGGGCGGACGCTCAAGGAGAACGGTCTGGTCGAAGTCGAGGTGATCGCCGAGGTGAGCAGCCGGCTGATCGTCAACCGCGCCGCGTTCAAGACGCGCGCGACCGAGGTGGTGCCGCTGGTCGACAAGTTCCGCAAGGCGGTGGCGGCGTGATCCGGCTGAACGCCAGCGACGCGGGCTTCTCCAGGGCGTTCACCGATCTGGTCAATGCCCGGCGCGAGGCCGACGAGGATGTCGCCCGCGACGTGACTGCGATGATCGCCCGGGTGCGGACCGAGGGCGATGCCGCGGTGAAGGAACTCACCCAGCGCTTCGACCGGTTCGACCTCGACACCCAGGGCTGGAAGCTCGACCGTGCCGATTGCCTCGCCGCCTGGGAAGGGCTGCAGCCCGAGCTGCGCGACGCGCTCGAGCTCGCCGCCGAGCGGATCGCCATCTATCATTCCAAGCAGAAGCCCGAGGATCGCGACGAGATCGATTCGGCCGGCGTGCGGCTGGGGGCGCGCTGGCGGGCAGTGGATGCGGCGGGCGTGTACGTCCCCGGCGGGCGCGCCGCCTATCCCAGCTCGGTACTGATGAACGCGCTGCCGGCCAGGGCGGCGGGCGTCGGCCGGCTGGTGATGGTGACGCCTACCCCCAATGGCGAAGTCAATCCGCTGGTGCTGGCCGCCGCGCATCTCGCCGGGGTGGACGAGATCTGGCGCATCGGCGGGGCGCAGGCGATCGCCGCACTCGCCTATGGCACCGAGACGATCGAGCCGGTCGACGTGATCACCGGCCCCGGCAACGCCTGGGTGGCCGAGGCCAAGCGCCAGCTCTACGGCGTGGTCGGCATCGACATGGTCGCGGGCCCGAGCGAGATCGTGGTGGTGGCGGACGGCGAGAACGACGCCGATTGGATCGCCGCCGACCTGCTCAGCCAGGCCGAGCACGACCCGACCAGCCAGTCGATCCTGTTCACCGATGATGCCGGTTTCGCCGACAAGGTCGCCGAGGCGGTGGAACGCGCGCTGGCGCAGCTCGCCACCGAGAAGACGGCGCGGGCGAGCTGGGACGCGAACGGCGCGATCATCGTGGTGCCCGATCTCGTCGCCGCGATGCCGCTGGTCGACCGGCTGGCGCCCGAGCATCTCGAGCTGGCCTGCGACAATGCCGAGGGGCTGTTCGAGATGGTCCGCCATGCCGGATCGGTGTTCATCGGACGCTACACCCCGGAAGCGGTGGGCGATTATGTCGCGGGACCGAACCATGTGCTGCCGACCGGGCGCCGCGCGCGCTTCGCCTCGGGGCTGTCGGTGCTCGACTTCATGAAGCGCACCAGCTTCCTGTCGCTCGACGAAGCCGGGCTGGCGGCGATCGGGCCGGCGGCGGTGGCGCTGGCCCGGGCGGAAGGCCTGCCGGCACATGCCGAATCGGTCGCTATCCGGTTGAGGAGCAAGTGATGCAGACGCCCGATCTCGACGAGGATGGCTGGTGCCTGGCCAGCGCCGTCGACTATCACGCGCTCGATGCCGAGGCGTTCGACATCCCCGACGAAGCGGCGCGGACCCGCCTGAAGCCCGGCGACTTCGCCAAGCTGATCTTCCTGATCGCGGTGGAGGAAGACGAGGAGCCGATCACCGACCGGATGTGGGTGGTGGTGCGCGAAGCGGCGGACGGCGGCTATTTCGGGCTGCTCGATAACGAGCCCGACATCGACGAGAATGACGAGTTCTGGCTGGGGACCGAGGTTCCGTTCGGGCCGGAGCACGTGATCGAGGTGCAGGCGGGGAATGACGAGAGCATCGCCTACGCCGCGCGGGAACCGCTCAAGGCCTGGCCGCGCGCCTAGGGGAATCCTCCCCTTTGCCTTTGGCGGCGCACGCGACTATCTGCGCCCAATGCCAAGCCATCAAGCAAAGTCCCGTTCCAAGGCGCGCGCAGCCGCGCGTCTCGCCGCCGTGCAGGCGCTGTACCAGCACGAGATGGAGTCGGTCTCGATTCCCGCGCTGCTCCACGAGTTCCACAATCATCGCCTGGGCGCGACGATCGAGGACGTCGAATATGCCGAGGCGGACATCGCCTTCTTCGACGACATCGTCACCGGGGTGAGCGAGCGCCGCGACGAGATCGACCGGATCATCGCCGGCAAGCTGACCGCCGACTGGACGCTCGACCGGCTCGATAAGCCGATGCGCCAGATCCTGCGCGCCGGCACCTATGAGCTGATGGCCCGCAAGGACGTGCCGGTCGGCGCCGCGATCAGCGAGTATCTCGACGTGACCGACGCCTTCTACGACCGCCGCGAAAAGGGCTTCGTCAACGGCATCCTCGATGCCGTCGCCAAGGAAGTGCGGGGTTGATCCCCACGCGGTGAACGAAGCCCAATTCATTGCCGCCTTGCGCACCCTGCCGCTCCATCCCGGGGCGGAGGGGCTGCGCGACGATACCGCCACCCTGGCGGTTGGCGGCGAGACGCTGGTGCTCACCCATGATGCGATCGCCGAGGGGGTGCACTACCGCCCCGGCACCGACCCGTTCGACATCGCCTGGAAGCTGGTCGCGGTGAACCTGTCCGACCTCGCCGCCAAGGGCGCCGAGCCGCTGGGCGTGCTGATCGGCGCGGTGCTGGTCGAGAAGGCCGAGCGCTTCGTCGAGGGGCTGCGGGCGATCCTCACCGAATATGACGTGCCGCTGCTCGGCGGGGATACCATCTCGGTTTCCCCCGCCACCTTCGGCTGCACCGCGATCGGGCGGGCGACGACCGCGCAGGTGCCGCGGCGCGACGGCGCGCGGCCGGGCGATGCGCTGTGGGTGACCGGGCCGCTCGGCGCGGCGATGCTGGGATTCGAAAGCGGCCACGGCACCGCCTATCTGCACCCCCGCCCGCGGCTAAACGACGGCCGGGCGCTGGCGCCGCACGTCAGCGCGATGATGGACGTGTCCGACGGACTGCTGCTCGATGCCCGCCGCATGGCCGAGGCGAGCGGCTGCACCGCCGACATCACCCTCGCCAGGGTGCCGATCGCCGCCGGCGCCGAGCCGCTGCGCGCGGTCACCTGGGGCGACGATTACGAGCTGCTGTTCGCCGCTCCGCCCGGTTTCGTGCCGCCGGTGCCGGCCGCGCGGATCGGCGAAATGGCGGGGCCGGGCAAGGCACCCCTGCTGCTCGACGGGCAGGTTCCCGAAATCGCGCTCGGATATCAGCATCGCTGAGCGGCTTGCGCTGAAGCCAACCCCTCGATAGCCTCCCCCATACCGGGCCTTTTAAAACCGGCGACACAGACCGGCGCGGCTCGATATCCAATAGGGGAAGGGCTTGAACGCATGACGATTGTGTACATCGCCATAGCCTGCGGCGTGCTCGCAGTGCTCTATGGCTTGTTGACCAGCCAGCAGGTGCTGAAGGCGCCGGCGGGCAACGAGAAGATGCAGAGCATCGCCGCTGCCATCCAGGAAGGCGCCAAGGCCTATCTCGGCCGGCAATATATGACCATCGCCATCGTGGGCGTGATCGTCGCCGTGATCGTGTTCTTCACGCTGGGTACGCTGCCGACGGTGGCGTTCCTGCTGGGCGCGGTGCTTTCGGGCGCGGCCGGCTTCATCGGGATGAACATCTCGGTGCGCGCCAATGTCCGTACCGCCGAGGCCGCGCGCGGCAGCCTGCAGGGCGGCCTGACCCTTGCCTTCCGCTCGGGCGCGATCACCGGCATGTTCGTGGCGGGCCTGGGCCTGCTCGCGATCGCCGTGCTGTTCTGGTACCTGGTCGGCCCCGCCGGTCTCGCGCCCAATTCGCGCGCGGTGATCCTCGCGCTGACCTCGCTCGCGCTGGGCGCCTCGCTGATCTCGATCTTCGCGCGCCTGGGCGGCGGCATCTTCACCAAGGCCGCCGATGTCGGCGCCGACCTGGTCGGCAAGGTCGAGGCCGGCATCCCGGAGGACGACCCCCGCAACCCGGCCGTGATCGCCGACAATGTGGGCGACAATGTCGGCGACTGCGCCGGCATGGCGGCCGACCTGTTCGAGACCTATGTCGTCACGATCGGCCTGACCATGGTCACGCTGGCGCTGCTGGTGAAGGGGCTCTCCGACGAACTGCTGCTCAAGCTGATGGCGCTGCCGCTGATCGTCGGCGGCGTGTGCATCATCACCTCGATCATCGGCACCTACATGGTCCGGCTGGGCAAGAGCCAGTCGATCATGGGCGCGCTCTACAAGGGCTTCTGGACCACCGCGATCCTCTCGGTGCCCGCCATCTGGTTCGCCACCCAGTACACGCTGGGCGACATGCACGCGGTGATCGGCGGCCTGCCGGTCGACCCGAGCGCCTTCCTCGAGCCGAGCGACTCGATCACGCCCGAAGCGGCGGCTGGCCTGGCCTCCGGCGCGCAGTTCACCGGCATGAGCCTGTTCATCTGCATGATGATCGGCCTGGCGGTGACCGGCCTGCTGGTGTGGATCACCGAATATTACACCGGCACCAACTATCGCCCGGTCAAGTCGATCGCCAAGGCTTCGGTGACCGGCCATGGCACCAACGTGATCCAGGGCCTGGCGATCAGCCTCGAATCGACCGCACTGCCGACGCTCGTCATCGTCGTCGCGGTGATCGCGGCGTTCCAGATCGCGGGCATCATCGGCGTGGCCTTCGCCGCGACGTCGCTGCTGGCGCTGGCCGGCATGGTCGTCGCACTCGACGCCTATGGCCCGGTGACCGACAATGCCGGCGGCATCGCCGAGATGGCAGGGCTGGAGGACGAGGTCCGTCACAAGACCGACGCGCTCGACGCGGTGGGCAACACCACCAAGGCAGTGACCAAGGGCTATGCGATCGGCTCGGCCGCACTCGCCGCGCTGGTGCTGTTCGGCGCCTATACGACCGACCTCAAGGAGTTCTTCCCGGACGTGCGGGTCGATTTCTCCCTGAGCAATCCATACGTGATCGTCGGGCTGCTGCTCGGCGCGCTGCTGCCCTATCTGTTCGGCGCCTTCGGCATGACCGCCGTCGGCCGCGCGGCCGGTTCGGTGGTGGAGGACGTCCGCGACCAGTTCGCCAAGGACAAGGGCATCATGGCCGGCACCAGCCGCCCCAATTATGCCCGCACCGTGGACATCGTCACCAAGGCGGCGATCAAGGAAATGATCCTGCCCTCGCTGCTGCCGGTGCTCAGCCCGATCGCGATCTACTTCATCATCACCGCCGTCGCGGGCCAGGGCCAGGGCTTCGCCGCCGTCGGCGCGATGCTGCTCGGCGTGATCGTCTCAGGCCTGTTCGTCGCCATCTCGATGACCTCGGGCGGCGGCGCCTGGGACAATGCCAAGAAGTACATCGAGGACGGCAATTATGGCGGCAAGGGATCGGAAGCCCATAAGGCAGCGGTGACCGGCGACACCGTGGGCGATCCCTACAAGGACACCGCGGGCCCGGCCGTGAACCCGATGATCAAGATCACCAACATCGTGGCGCTGCTGCTGCTCGCGGCCCTGGCGGGCCACGCCGCGGGCTGATCCGAGCCATTGGAACTGGGGCCGCTGGCGCGATCCGGCGGCCCTTTTTCATGCCCGATCGGGGCGGGATCGTGCCGCCACTTCGCGATTGCAAAAAGCGACATCGCCGCCCCGGAGGGCCGATTTTTCGCTTTTCCAGCAATGGTTTGCCACAAAGCCCTCCGTAAGAATACGTACGTAAATTTCGTAATTCCTGCCGCACCGCGTTAGACATCTCGGCGGTAAAACTCTGAAATTACGTGATTTACCGATACACCACCCCGAACGCCCGCCGGAGCAGTTGCAAAAACTGCATCTGTGCCGCCGCCTATAATGATCCCGAAACAGGAAAAAAGGGATCCGGTGGTGCGATTGAAGATTGGTGCAAGGGTCAACCTGATCGGTGTGGCCTCGTTCCTGGGGCTGGTCCTCGTCACGGTGCTGTCGCTGATGCAGCTGAGCAGCGTGATGCGCAGCGGCATCGCCGACCAGACGCGCAAGACGGTGGAAGTCGCCTACAGCACGATCGCCCATTACCAGGCCGAGGAGCAGGCCGGGCGGATGAGCCGCGCCCAGGCGCAGGCGGCTGCGCTGCAGGCCGTCTCGGCGATGCGCTATTCCGGCAAGGAATATTTCTGGATCAACGACATGCAGCCGCGGATGCTGATGCACCCGATGAACAAGGCGCTGGTCGGCCAGGACGTGTCGGGCACCAAGGATCCGAACGGCGTGCCGGTGTTCACCTCGATGGTCGATGTCGTCCGTGCCAAGGGCGAGGGCTTTGTCGACTATAGCTGGCCCAAGCCTGGCAGCGAGAAGCCGCAGCCCAAGATCTCGTTCGTGAAGGGCTTCGCGCCCTGGGGCTGGGTGGTCGGCAGCGGCGTCTATGTCGATGACGTGCAGGCTGCGGTAGGCGCTGCGGCATGGCGCCAGGGCGGCATCGCGCTGGTCGTGATCCTGCTGGTCAACGCCATGGCCTTCATGCTCGGCCGCACGATCAAGCTGCCGCTGGTCGCGATCACGCGGCGCATGCGCGGCCTGGCCGATGGCGACAAGGACAGCGCGATCCCCGGCCTGAACCGCGGCGACGAGATCGGCGAGATGGCCGGCGCGCTGGAAGTGTTCCGCGAAGCCGCCGTCGCCAAGGAGCGCGCCGAAGCCGCCAAGGCCAAGTCCGATGCCGAGCAGCAGTTCGTCGTCGACACCGTCTCGCAGCAGCTCGGCCATCTGTCCGAAGGCGACCTGACCGCCGAGATCAAGGCCGAGTTCCCGCCCTCCTATGGCACGTTAAAGTCCAACTACAACAAGGCCGTCGGCAACCTGCGCGACCTGATCGGCGCGCTTTCCACCGCCGCGGTGGCGATCCGCACCGGCGCGAGCGAGATCGCCTCGGCCTCGGAAGATCTGGCGCGGCGCACCGAAGCCAATGCGGCGAGCCTGGAGGAAACCTCCGCCTCGCTCACCCAGATGCGCGGCCGGCTGGAAAGCTCGAGCGAAGCCTCGACCCGCACCGTGGCCCAGGCCGATGGCGCGATCAGCACCGTCTCGGGTGGCCGCGCGGTCGCCGAGGAAGCGGTGCAGGCAATGACCCGCGTCGCAGACAGCTCGAAGGGCATCGACAGCGTGATCGAGGGCCTCGACAAGATCGCCTTCCAGACCCGTGTCCTTGCGATGAACGCCGCGGTCGAGGCAGGTCGTGCCGGCGAGGCGGGCCGCGGCTTCGCGGTCGTCGCCGACCTGGTCTCCGCGCTGGCGATGCGCTCCGAGGAAGAGGCCGGGCGCGCCCGCGACCAGCTGACTGCCACCCAGACCGACATCGTCTCGGCAGTCGACCGGGTGCGCGAAGTCGATGGCGCGCTGGCCGACATCTCGAGCAGCGTCGAGCAGGTGCACGAGCTGGTCGCCAAGATGGCCGAGGACAATCGCGCCCAGTCGAGCACGATCGGCGAGATCGCCTCGGTCGTCTCGGCGATGGACACCTCGACCCAGCAGAATGCGGCAATGGTGGAAGAGACCTCGGCCGCGGCACGCAGTCTCTCGGGCGAAGTCGATCACCTTGCCGATCGCGCCGCGCAGTTCCGCACCGAAGATGCGCCGCGCGCGGTGCGGGCGGTGGCCAAGCCGGCACCTGTCGCGAAGCCGCGCCCCGCTGCGATGCCGATCGCCAAGGCAACCGCCGACGCCGGCGACTGGGCCAGCTTCTAGGGGCCTTCATTCCTCCCCCTTCTGGGCGAGGATCACCCGGCCAGCCGGAAACCAGCTTCCAAACTAAGGACTCTCCCATGTTCTCGCGCAAATTCGCGCCGGCCCTGCTTGCCGGAACCATCGCTGGCGCCTGGGCCACCCCGGCCCTCGCCCAGCAGACCGACAGCGACCGGTTCAAGGCGCTCGAAGCGCGTCTGGGCGCGCTCGATGCCGAAGTCGCAGAGCTCCGCAGCGCCCTTGCTGCCGAGCGGGCCAGGAACGTCGGCGCGGTTGCCCCCGCGCCGCTGGCCCGCCCCGTGACCGTCGCCGCCGCCCCCTCCGCGGCGACGGTCACGCACCCGCCCGCCCCGGCACCGCGCCCGGCGGGCGACGGCCCGAGCGTGAAGATCAGCGGCTTCTTCAAGACGGTCGCGTCGTTCAGCCACACCAGCGGGGGCACGATCGCCACCAACACGATCGGGCGCGACTTCTACGTCCCCGGCGCGATCCCGATCGGCGGCCGTTCGGGCGGCACCGATTTCGAGACGCATGCCAAGCAGTCGCGCATCGTCATCGCGGCAAGCACGCCGGTGGGCGGCCACACTTTGTCGGGCCTGGTCGAGACCGATTTCCAGACCGGTTTCGGCGCCGGCAACCAGCGCATCGTCAACGCCTATAACCCCGCGCTGCGCCGCGCCTTCATCCAGTTCGACGGGTTCCTGGCGGGCCAGGAATGGACCAACTTCCAGTATATCGCGGCGCTGCCCGAGACCACCGACTATCTCGGGCCGAGCGAAGGCACCGTCTTCATCCGCCAGTCGCAGCTGCGCTACACGATGAAGCTGAGCCCAACGCTCAGCCTGTCGGTGTCGGCCGAGAACCCGGCGACGATGAGCGCCTCGGTCGGCGGCGCGCTGGTCGAGAACGACACTGATCGCCTGCCCGACGGCACCGCACGGCTGAACTGGAAGCTGGGCAGGAGCGAGCTTTCGCTGGCCGGCCTGGCACGCAAGCTGACCGTGGCGGGCGCCAACAACGACGCCGACGCCACCGGCTGGGGCGTATCGCTGGCCGGCAAGCTGCCCTTCGGCCCGAACGGCCGCCACGACCTGCGCTTCATGGCGACGCATGGCAGCGGCATCGGCCGCTATGTCGGCCTCAACCTGGTGCCCGATGCGATGATGGCGGCCAGTGCCGGGCGGATCCGGCTGGAGACGGTGGACGTCACCGCCGGATTCGCCGCACTGCGCCTCGGCTGGACCGGCACTTTGCGCTCCACGCTGATGGCCAGCTACCAGAGTGCCGACTATCCGGCCGGGCTGGTCGATCCGGCCGCCACCGCGCAATCGTGGAGCGGCTCGGCCAACCTCTTCTACTCGCCGATCAGGCCGGTCGACCTCGGTGTGGAGTTCCGCCACGGCCGCCGCGAACTGGTCTCCGGCGCGCACGGCGTGCTCGACCGCTTCGAGATGATCGCCAAGTACAGCTTCTGAGTGGGGTGGCGGGGCCCTGCGCGCTCCGCCGCCCAGCTTCCCGTGCGTCCCTGTTCCCCGGCGAACGTCCCCTCCCTTGCAGGGAGGGGAGCAAGAAGAGCCCCCATCGAAAGATGGTTTGGCTCCACAGCGAAAATCCCCGCCCCGCCGGCTGACAATCCCACCCCCGCACCCCATATCGGTGCAAGGCGGGGAACCTCATCCGGTTCTCCGCCTTTCCTTTTCCCGTCTTGCGCTGTAAAGGCACCGCCACTTTAAGCGCGCGCTGACTAGAGAGGCATATTTTTGGCCAAAGAAGAACTGCTTGAAATGCGGGGCCAGGTCGTTGAGCTTTTGCCCAACGCCATGTTCCGTGTTCGGCTCGAGAACGACCATGAGATTCTCGGCCATACCGCCGGCAAGATGCGCAAGAACCGCATCCGCGTGCTGGTGGGCGACGAAGTGCTCGTCGAGCTCACGCCCTACGACCTGACCAAGGGCCGTATCACCTACCGCTTCAAATAAGCGGTCCGCTACGTGCGGCTCGTACTTGCCTCCACATCGCCGCGTCGGCTCGATCTGCTCAGGCGGATCGGCGCCGAGCCCGCGCGCGTCGCCGCTCCGGACGTGGACGAGGATGTCCGCCCGGGCGAGAGCCCGCGCGCCTATGTGCTGCGCGTCGCGATCGACAAGGCGCATGCGGTGGAACGGGCCACGGACGAGATCGTCCTGGCCGGCGACACCACCATCGCGGTCGGCAAGCGCATCCTGGGCAAGCCCGAGGACGAAGCGGACCTGCGCCGCATGCTCGGCCTGCTCTCCGGCCGGCGCCACCACTGCCTTTCCGCGATCTGCCTGATCGGCACCGACGGCAAGGCCCGTACGCGCATCTCCGACACGATCGTCACCTTCAAGCGGCTGACCGATGCCGAGATCGACCGGTACGTCGCCAGCGGTGAAGGCATGGGCAAGGCGGGCGGCTATGCCATCCAGGGCAAGGCAGAAGCCTTTGTCCGCTATCTTGCCGGCAGCCATTCCGGCGTGGTCGGCTTGCCCGTGTTCGAGACGCGGGCGCTGCTCGAATCGGCAGGCCTCCTGCTTGGCTGAGTGGCTCTACGAGGCCGGGATCGGCGAGAACCGCGCCGCGCTGGTCTCGCGCGGCGGCATCTGGAAGGCCCGGATCGAGCTCGAGGGCACGAGCCCGCGCGTCGATGCGGTGCTGGAGGCGCGGCTGGTCGACAAGGCCGCCAAGCTGATCGCGCTCGACGGCGGCGGCGAGGCGCTGTGCGACCATATCCCGAAGGCGGTCACGCAAGGCGCGAAGCTGCGCGTGAAGATCACGCGCGAGGCGATCCCCGAGCCCGGCCGCGCAAAGCTGCCCAAGGCGGTGCCGAGCGACGAGCCGCTGTCTGACGGACCGACCCTGCTCGAGCGGATCACCGCCACCCGCCTGCCCGTCCGCACGCTGCGCGCGCACGAGCCGGATGCGCTGGAGGAAGCCGGATGGTCGGAGGTGCTCGACGAGGCGATCACCGGCGAGATCGGTTTTGCCGGCGGCGCGCTGCGCCTCTCTCCAACGCCGGCGATGGCGCTGTTCGACGTCGACGGCAACGGGCCGCTCGACACGCTGGCGGTCGCGGCGGCGCATGCGGTCGCGCGGGCGATCGAGCGGCACGGCATCGCCGGCTCGATCGGCATCGATTTCCCCACCCTGTCGGGCAAGGGCGCGCGAAACGCCGTGGCCGAGGCGATTGACGCCGCTTTGCCCCAGCCCTTCGAGCGGACCGCGGTGAACGGCTTCGGCTTCCTGCAGATCGTGCGGCGGCGCCTGCGCCCGTCACTGCCCGAATTGCTGCGCGCCGATCCTGTAGGGGCCGAGGCGCGTGCGGAGCTGCGGCGGATGGAACGGCTTCCCCCGCCGCCCCCGACCACCCATATGGTGACCAGGAACGTGGCGCGCCGCCTTGCCCAGCAACCAGCCTGGACCGCGGAGCTTGCACGGCGAATCGGCGGCACGACCGAATTCATCTCCGCCAGGGACTGACTGGCGCAAAGGACTGGAAATGACGAAGAAAAATGGCTGCCCGGTATGCGGGCAGGCGGCCGACCCGGCACACAAGCCCTTCTGCAGCCGCGGCTGCAAGGACCGCGACCTGCTGCAGTGGCTTGGCGAGGGATATCGCATTCCCGGCGAGGCAGTTGATCCCAATGCAGATTCAGGGGTGGACAGCCCCGATTCGCGATACTAAGAGGCCCGCTCCCCGGCACTCGCCGGGCGTGCCCGGGTAGCTCAGTTGGTAGAGCATGCGACTGAAAATCGCAGTGTCGGCGGTTCGACTCCGTCCCCGGGCACCACTTCTTTTCCAGCCATCTATGCCTATCCGAAGAACCACTGTTTTCTTCGGTTTGTGACGGTATCAATTCGCGAAATGCGGAGCAGATATCGCCGCGCTTACTGATGCAGCCGTTCCGCGCGTCACCCCCGGAGGCAAGCCCGTTCAAGGTGCCGCGGCTACACGCGCCAATGCCGATACCTGCCGGGCGGAGGGACACGCTTCAGCTGGATGTGAATGGATACGGGCTCTTTGAAATTGCCAGTCCATCGGGAGCCCGATGCGCACCCGATGCACTCATGCGCCGCTGCAACGACCCTTGCGATTAGCCAGATGAAGAACGACCGTTTTCAACGGACCGCCGTCGCAGCGGCAACCCCACAGGTCAGATAAGGCCTGCCCGGGAATCCTTCTTGTACCTTGCCAAATCTTCCAATCCCCAGCGGTACCGGCAAGCTTTGCAATCCGAAGCGATATTCTCCCATGTCTCTCCAGCGTAGTTCTGGACATCGTGCGATGCCGCGCGGAGCGTTATTCGCTTGTCCAGCGCGAGATAGGGGTAGCCATTGAGACGCTGGCCATGCATTTCCTCCTCGAGGACCCTGCGCGCGTCCTCGAACTGCCCCAGGGCGATGTGGTAGCGCGCCTGCCGGATGAAAATCTCGGTGACGAGATCGACCCTGTCGACCTTGCCGAGCGCCTCGCGGTACACCTCGGCGTGAGCCCGCCGCTCCTCCTCCTCGTCGGAAAGGATCAAAAGCAGGCTTCGGCAGCGTGCGGCAATATCCTTCCAGCCATTCTCGTCGGCCCGGTCCATGAGCTGGCGCAACAGGGCCAGGGCCTGTTCGCGGTCTCCAGTGCGAGCGAGGAGGTGCACGAACTGCGTCCCTCGCGGGAGGACCGTCGCGAGATCACCGTTGAAATGCTCAATGGCATAAGCTTGGGCATTTGCCAGCAACGGCTTCCAGTCGACGTTGGTCGTCATGTGCGCAGTCTCGGCCCTTTGCGCGAGGAGCTTCATGTGCTCCTCCCTGCCCAGCGCATGCGCAGTGCACTTTTCGGCCTCGGCGAGCACCTCATTGGCTTCAACCAAGGCCCCCGCGGCGATGGCGCAATACGCTGCCGACCGAAAGATCTCGACCGCGCCCCCTGGATCCACCGCTGCGAGTCCGCGCCCCGCCTTGCGCAGCATGGTCTTGCCGACCTCGGGCCGTCCGAGAACGCTTTCGCAATATCCGGCGTAGTGAAACAACCGATACTGCTCCTTCTCTTCCGTCACGAGTGGTTCGCCCAGAAAATCTCCGTCAACGAAGAAGTTACGAAGCACCTTGCGCAACGCCGATGCGGCACCGAGCCTGTTGGTTACTACATACTCCTTCGTTGGACCGCGCTGCACCTTTTCGTCCAGGAACCAGAATGCCGTACCATATTGGTCTGCGCTGCACAGATGGACGACGGCATCCAGCCCGGCATCGATCTCGCTGATCGATGCCGGGCTTTGCGGAGAAGTGAATTTCTGGCTGTAGAATTCAGCAACACGCGAATGAATGCGCCTGCGCTTATCGATACCTAGCTTGTCGAATTCCTGCGCGAAGAACCGACGAATGAACTTGTGGGAATTATAGGCACTCGCGTCCGCGGAACCCTTCACGAACATGAACTGCTCCAGCCGCCCCAAGACGACCGACACCGCGTTCGCGGAAATACCGCCGAAATAACCATCCCGCGAATCGATGTCTTCGCGCGCCAGTATTTCGGTCATCTGACGCAGCGAGAATTCCCCCGAGAGCTGCGAGACCAGCATCATCGCGGTCCGTTCGTCGGGGCTGAGCAAACTCGCGAGCCGGGACAGGGTCGCCGTGGTTGCCTCCAGCGGATCATGCTTTGAAGAAGCATGCCGGGCTATTCTGAGCGCGTCGTCGAACGATGAGATCGCGCGCTTGCTCAACCACACGAGAAGGAGCTCGAGCGGTTGCGGCAGACCTCCCAGCGCCTCGTACAAATCAACGAATGCGGGCGGAGGAACCGCGCCCATGATCTCGCCGTACAGATCCCTGGCTTCCTCCAGGCTCAATGACGACAGCTCGTCATCGCTTCGGCGCACGGTCGCGTCGCGTCCCAACACGTGCGGGGCCACCTTGCGGCGGCTCAGTATGAGAAGCTTCGAACGGCGGACTCGGGCGAAGCTTTCAATGAAGAAGGTCAGATCGGGGTCCGTTATCCTTCCCTCGTGATCTTGATGCCATTCCAGCGCATCGAGAATGACAAGTATTCGATGATTATCCAATAAGGGGAGGAGCTGCTCGATCAGCGGACGCGGCTTCAACTCGGAAAATTGCGCAGGCAATCGCTTGCGAATCCGATCGAAAAACTCCTCCACAAGTTCATTGTCGTCGAACGAGTAGTCGATGACGAGATCCGGCTGCAACGCCGCCGCGCCCTCTTGCAACTCGCGGAGAAACCTGTCGGCCACCGAACTCTTGCCGGCACCGGGAAGGCCATGCAGCGTGAACACGCTATCGCAACCCTCGCCTTCCGATGCCCAGAAAGCCGCAAGCCTTTCCAACAGCGTCTTACGTCCGACGAACTTGTTCGATACCGGAACGGAAGGGGACGGCGCATCTACCGGGCCGAGGAGATCGTCCAGGCTTAAGGGAAGCTCTTCCTTGAGCACTTCGTCCATCTCGCCAGCGGCTGGACCAACCGATGCGAGATTGAAAGGCTCGCCGAGCAACCTGCTCGCGTCGATGGCCCAACATGTATCGAACTGGTCCGGATCCTCACCAAGGCCAGCACTTTCGCAAATGAGTCCGACCAGGGTCCCGTCATATGCAACGGGCCCTCCGCTCATTCCCTTTCTGACATTCTTGGTGCTTATCTGAATCCAGAATTGCAGCGCCCTGCGCATGGGCGCCTTGTCCGCGACGAAGCCCTCGCCGTGAATGACTTTCGCGATCATCGGTTGCTGCGGAAACCCGCAGAACTCGACCCTCTTTCCCTTGGCAGTCAGGGAATTGTGGAACGGCGCGATGCATTCCGGGGAAAATTCCGGCGAGACGCGCAAGACCGCTATCGCGTCCCGCTCATCCGTTTCCGTGATCCTCTCAAGAATGACGTGTTCGGTCGGATCGGAGCCGTCATGGTATTGCATGACGCGGGCACCTTCGATCGGATAGCCCTCCAGAACATGCCGCACGGTCGCGATCCGGTCCGCAGCCACGATCGCCCCGGAACCGAGGGTTTTCGTGCTGCCATCCTCCTTGCCTACGATCTCGACGACCCAGTCGCCCGCCCCCTTCATGGAACGGGTTGAGCGGGTGGGTTCGATCGCACGGGCTTCACGCGCAGCGTCACCTCCAGCGAGGCCGACGTACTTACCCGCGAAACGACGACCCCCGCCTCCGCATCGAACTTGATGCCGAACTTCACATCGACATATTCACATTGAAGCGGGATCTGACTGACGGCCTCGGAGAATTGCTCTCCCATCTGAACCACTGCGACCTTTGCTTTTTCTATCATCGCCCGCGTGGAATCGGTTACCCTATCCATCGCCCCGCCCATTTGCCCGGACCCACCCGACGTCTCGATGACGAAGTCCAGCTTATCGCTGTCGGCAGTATACATCGGGCCTCCAATATGATGCTATCGGCAGAACTCTTCGATGAAAGAGATCGCGTCGTCAATCATCTTGCCCCAATGCCCCAAATCGGAGTAATAATGATCGCAGCCGGCTATTATATGCAGTCTCGACTGCGGTATTACGGCAGATAGAACCCTGGCCTGGTCCGCTGGAACGATAACGTCGCCCGCACCGTGGATCAGCAGTACCGGAATTGTAATATTCCTGGCGTTTCCATACAGATTGCACGCCAGCGCATCATTCAGCGCCCGATTGCGCACATCTCCGGGCGGCGCGGCCGCCCACTTGCGCAAGGTATCTTCGCCGCGCTCGTACAGATAGGCCAAAGCCAAGTCTGCCGCAGGTGACTTCATTACCATCGCTTCGACGCCAGAAAGAATCCCGGGCGCCGCGAGCGCTACAGCTCCACCAAAGCTCGACGCGATGACGATTGCCGGACGGCACCCTTCGCGCTCCTCAAGCCATGCCAGCGCCTGGTTGCAGACGCTGACGGCATCAGAAAGCGGGAAGACAGCCTCACCATCAATGGAATGCGCCGGATATTCGGGAATAAGCATGCGCATTCCTCGCGCCGCAAAGCGTTCAGCGAAGGCACTCCAAGTCCGGCTTTGCCAATTGCTTGGGCCATCACCCGGCAGACAGAAAACGATCTTCCCCGCGCGTGCGCCATCACTGTAAACGAGGCGCGCCACAACTCCCTGCCCGCTCGTTATTTCCTCGCAATGCATGGCGCTTACTCGCTTTCAGGGACAGGAGTATCATAGCGAATACCCGAACAATAGCGCCGGAAAATTCAGCCGGATTCCCGCCTGCTCGGTCCGGTGCTCATAATATTGCCGTTGCCTTGTCCGGTTACGCCGACCCAATCGAGCAGATTGTCGCGCGCGACGCTTCGGGGCGAAGGCCGGTCCCACCGCACCTTGCTGGCAAAACCCCATCGGGTTTGCACAAACTGCGGCAAGCGGCAGGACTGAACGGCACACCACCCGGCCGGCGCGCAAATGAAGATCGCCGATGCCGTCATTTCGACACCGACCAACATTTAGGACCGAAATGGAAAATGCCTCTTCCCGACAAATCGCCGCACGCATATGGCCTTGAAAAGGAAGTGGGAGGTCGTGTGCTTTTTCCAGGAAAGTTTCGGGCCGCGGTTGCCACCCTGTCATCGATCTATTTGTGGGCCGGCGTCGCGCAGGCACAGGAGCTAGGCGCGGACCCGGCGGGTTCCGGCGTCATCGTGTCCGCGGTGAACTGGCTCCAGGGCACATTGCTCGGCACCGTCGCAACGGTGGTGGCGGTGATCGCCGTCGCCGCAGTGGGCCTGATGATGCTCACCGGCCGGATCAACTGGCGCTACGGCGCAACCGTGATCCTGGGCTGCTTCATCCTGTTCGGTGCGGCCAGCATCGTCGCGGGAATTCAGTCGACCGCGCAACTGGGGCAATAACGTGAACGGTCTCGAGCGCGATCCGCTATTCGTGGCGCTCACCCGTCCGCAGATGTTTGCGGGCGTCACCTATAGCTATTTCGTCGCCAACGCGATCGTCGCGACCGAGCTGTTCCTGATCTTCAAGTCGGCCTGGGCGCTGGTCGCGGCGCTGGTCATCCATCTGGTCGGCGTACTCGCCTGCCTGCGTGAACCCCGCTTCTTCGACCTGTGGCTGGCGCGCGTGAGCCGCTGTCCGCGGGTACGCAACTACAAGATCTGGCGATGCAATTCCTACCGGCCCTGACCCGCGATCCCAAGGTGATTGCGCGAGAGGTGCCGGCGGGAAAGCACCTGCCCTATGCCGCCCATATCGATGATCACACGATCGAAACGCGCGACGGCATGCTTTGCCAGGTCATCCACCTGCGCGGCCTGTTGTTCGAGACCGCGGACAGCGAGGAGCTCAACTATCGCAAGCGCCTGCGCGACGCGGTGCTGCAGTCGATCGGATCATCGCGTTTCGCGGTCTATTATCACGTCGTCCGCCGGGCGATCGAACCGGAGCTCGACGGCACGTTTCCCGATGCCTTCTCGACCCGGCTGGACACCGCCTGGCGGACACGGCTCGCCCAGCGCAGGCTCTACACCAACGACCTGTTCCTGACGCTGGTCCGGCGCCCGCTCCAGGGCCGGATGGGCCTGCTCGATCGACTGCGCGGCAGTTCGGCGACGGCCAATACCGCGCAGGACCTGCGCGCGCTCGATACGGCACGCGAAGCGTTGATCGCCGCGCTCGGCAGCTATGAGCCACGGCTGCTCTCGGTCTACGAGACGCCGCAAGGCCATTGCTCCGAGCCACTGGAGTTTCTCGCCTCGCTCTACAATGGCGAGGTCCGGCCGATGCTGCTGCCGACACAGGATCTGGGCGCCTATCTGCCGTGGCGCCGGATAAGCTTCGGCCAGGAAGCGATCGAGCTGGGCGCCGCCGGCCCCTCCCCGCGCAGCTTCGTCGCGATGGTGTCGATCAAGGACTATCCCGGCCAGTCGGCACCGGGCATGCTCGACGAGCTGCTGCGCCTGCCCTTCGAGCTCACCATCTCGCAGAGCTTTGGCTTCGTCGAGCGCCAGGCCGCTCTGTCGAAGATGAACCTGGCGCTGCGGCGGATGCGCTCGGCGGAAGACGAGGCGGTCAGCCTGCGCACCGATCTCTCCACCGCCAAGGACGAGGTTGCCGCGGGCCGCGCGGGTTTCGGCGAGCACCACATGACCATTGCGGTGCGGGGCGAGACGCTGGCCGAAGTCGATCAGGGCGTGGCCGAGGTACAGGCGACGCTCGCCGATCTCGGCATCATCGCGGTGCGCGAAGAGATCGCGCTCGAACCCGCCTTCTGGGCGCAGTTTCCCGGCAACTTCAAATATATCGCCCGGCGCGGCTTGATCTCGACCGCCAATTTCGCCGGCTTCGCCAATGGCCATAACCTGCCGCACGGCAAGGCAAGGGGCAATCATTGGGGCGACGCGGTGACTCTGCTCGAGACAACCGCCGCGGGCCCCTACCACTTCAATTTCCATCACGGCGATCTGGGCAATTTCACGGTCATCGGCCCCTCGGGCTCGGGCAAGACGGTGGTGCTCAACTTCCTGCTCGCCCAGAGCCGCAAGTTCGCGCCCCGCATCATCTTCTTCGACAAGGATCGCGGCGCCGAGCCTTTCCTGCGTGCGGTAGGGGGACGCTATGACGTGCTCCGCCCCGGCCTCGCCGCGGGGCTCAACCCGCTGCAGCTGGAGGACAGTCCCGCTAATCGCCAGTTCCTGATCGACTGGGTTGCGCTGCTCGCCGGCGAGGCCAGCATCGACGAGCTCGCCCAGATCAAGGACGCGATCGACGCCAATTTCGGCCAGCCTCGCGCGCAGCGTCGCCTGCGGCATCTGGTGGAGCTGTTCCGCGGCAGCCACCGCCCGCACGGCGCGGACCTCTGGGCGCGGCTGCGGCCCTGGTGGGGCGATGGCGAGCGGGCCTGGCTGTTCGACAATGCGGAGGATCTGACCGACCTCACCGCCGACACGGTCGGCTTCGACATGACGCAGATCCTCGACGACCCCGCCGTGCGTACCCCGGCGATGATGTACCTGTTCCACCGGGTCGAGGAACGACTGGACGGCACGCCGGCGATCATCGTGGTCGACGAAGGCTGGAAGGCGCTCGACGACGATGTGTTCGTCCGACGGATCAAGGATTGGGAAAAGACCATCCGCAAGCGCAACGGCATCGTCGGCTTCGCGACGCAGAGCGCGCAGGACGCGATCGAAAGCCGCATCGCCAGCGCGATCATCGAGCAGGCGGCGACCCAGATCTTCATGGCCAACCCCAAGGCCCGCCATGCAGACTATGTCGAAGGGTTCGGGCTGACCGAGCATGAATATGATCTCGTCCGCACCCTGCCCGACAATGCGCATTGCTTCCTGATCAAGCACGGCAATGAAAGCGTCGTCGCCCGGCTCAACCTGACCGGCGAGCGCGAATTGCTCACCATCCTGTCAGGCCGCGAGCGCACCGTCCGCCTGCTCGACCAGATCCGCGCCGAACATGGCGAGGATCCGGAAGCGTGGCTGCCGCGCCTGCTGGAGGTCGCATGAGCAGCTGCCCCGGCATCACCGATGGCGCCTATCTCCAGAGCGTCCTCACCTTTGTCGATTGCCAGGCGCAGACGATCGGCGCGGCAGGCTATCAGGCCGCCGCGGCACCGGGATCGCCGCTTTCACTGCTGCTGACGGGGCTCGTCACGCTGTTCATCGCCTTTTACGGCTATCGGTTGCTCTTCGGCGACACGCCCAATGTCCGCGAAGCGGTGCTGGCGCTGGTCAAGATCGGCGTGGTGCTGGCGCTGGCCACCAGCTGGGGGGCCTATCGCACGCTCGCCTATGACGTGGCGATGCACGGCCCCGCCGAACTGGCGGCAGGCGCCGGGGCACCGGCGGGCCTGCCGGGCGCTGCGGGCGGACTGACCGATCGCCTGCAGCAGGTCGACAATGCCCTGATCGCGCTCAACGCGATGGGCACCGGCCCGGCCGGCATCACCACGCGCCCCGGTGTCAATGCGGATGGGCAGCCGACGCTGGTCACACAGGGCAATCCCGAGCCGCCGAGCATCGTCGGTCCCTTCGCCCTGGGCACGGCACGGATCACCTTCCTGACCGCGACGATCGCCGCCTATGGCTCGGTCCGCCTTGTCGCCGGCCTGCTGCTCGCGCTGGGGCCGTTCTTCATCGCGCTGCTGTTGTTCGAAGGCACGCGCAGCCTGTTCGAGGGCTGGGTGCGCGGGCTCGTCGCTGCAATGCTCGGCGCGGTCGCCGTTACCATCCTGCTGAGCGTCGAGCTCGCCTTGCTCGAACCCTGGCTGACGACCCTGCTCGAGCGGCGCCAGGCGGGCCTGCCGATCGGCGGCGCGACCAGCGAGCTTTTCGTGACGTCACTTGCCTTCGGCCTGGCGCTTCTTGGCGGGCTGGGCATGGCGGCGCGGGTCGCCATGGCCTTCCGGATCGGTGCGGTCTGGCGCAGCCTGGCCGATCGCGTCGCGGCGAAAACCGGCATCGGCGAAACGGCCCGCGCCATATCCTCACCCGAGCGACGCCAACCGCCCGCCGAGCAGCATTCGCGCGCCGCCGCGGTGGCGGAGGCCGTGGCACGCATCCAGCGCCAGGAAACGGCGCTTGCGAGCGGCGGAGGAGCCCCCATCCGCGTGCCGGGCGCCACCAGCCTGCGTGACACGCCTTCCGGTGCGGCAACGCCACTCGGACAAAGCCATCGCCGCACTCGCAGCCGGGTATCGGCCAGCGCCACTCGACGGGATCGCAGACAATGAAGAACCAGGCGCGCGAAGCGCTCGATGCCTATTACCGCGAAGCGGGAAGCTGGGCCGAGGACAATCGGGCGGCACTCGGCCGATCGCGCCGTACGGCCTGGATCGTCGCTGGCGTCGCCAGCGCCATCGCGCTGATGGAAGCGGCCGCATTGCTCGCGCTGACGCCGCTCAAGACGGTCGAGCCCTATACGCTGCTCGTCGACAAGCAGACCGGCTATGTTCAGGCACTCAAGCCGTTGGACGCGCAACAGGTCAGCCCCAATACCGCGCTTACCCAGTCGTTCCTCGTCCAATATGTGATCGCACGCGAAAGCTTCGACGCCGCGACGCTCCAGGCGAGTTACCGCAAGGTATCGCTGTGGTCCGAGGGCGAGGCGCGCAAGGCCTATATGGGCTTCATGCAGGCGAACAATCCGGACAGTCCGCTGGTCCGCCTGCCGCGCAGCACGGTCGTCGAAACCCGTGTGAAAAGCGTGTCGCCACTCGGCAAGAACGAGGCGCTGGTGCGCTTCGAAACGATCCAGCGCGATGCGAACGGCGCGGTTCAGCCGACGCGCGCCTGGGTCTCGGTGATCCGCTATCGCTATTCGGGCGCGCCGATGAGCCTCGAGGACCGGTTCGTGAACCCGCTCGGCTTCGAGGTGACCCATTACCGGCGCGACGCGGAGGCCCTGCCGGCAACCGAGCCCGCCGCGGCACAAGCCTCCGTTGGCGCCCCCGCTCCGCCGGCGCCAACGCCTGCAGCCGCGGCGCCATCTCCACAGGCAATCACACGATGAGATCGCTGATCGCCCTCGCGGCCGTGCTCGCTCCCCTCGCCGTGCAGGCCCAGGTGCGCCCGCAACCCGGTATGGGCAATCCGCACATCCAGTCGGTGGATTACCGGCCCGATCAGGTGGTCTGGCTGGAGGCGGCTCCCGGCTATCAACTGACGATAGAGCTGGCGCCCGACGAGCAGGTCGAGAATGTTGCGCTCGGCGACAGCGGCGCATGGCAGGTGACCGCCAATCGCCGCGGCGACCGGCTGTTCGTCAAGCCGGTGCGCGAAGGGGTATCGACCAACATGGTCGTGGTGACCGACGCGCGCATGTACAATTTCCAGCTCTCGCCGCTTTCGGAGCAACGCCCCGATACCGCCTGGTCGATCAAGTTCCGCTATCCCGCTCCGCTGTCCGACGCTCCCGGCGGCGCGACCGAGGAGAAGGTGGTTGGTCGCTACCGGGTTCGCGGCGACACCGCCCTCCGTCCGAGCGCCATCCATGACGACGGCGTGCATACCTATATCGAATGGCCCGAAGACCGGGCGCTTCCCGCCATCTATGCCCTGCATGGCCGCGACAAGGAGACCCTGATCAACGGCATGATGCGCGACGGTCGAATGGTGATCGACAGTATCCAGGACCGATTGGTGTTCCGCATCGATGACCGCAGTGCCGAAGCCGTGCGCGTGACGGCCGAGAAATGAGCGAACTCCCCTCCGCGACGACAACGAACGCGCCAGCCGACAGCGGCGTGCTCCCGGTGATCGCGCGCGCGCGTTCCGGGGCGCCGGCCTGGGTGCTGGTGCTCGTCGCAATCGGAATCGGCGTGCTGCTGTTCGCAGTCCTCGATGCCCGTCGGCGCGCACTGAGCGCACCCGCGGTTCGGCCGCGCGTGGCGGACGCCGTCTCGGCGCCTTCCCTCGTACCGCCGCTTTACGTTCCCCCCGTGATCGAACCGCAACCGGCGGCCATGTCGCCGATGCCAATGCCGACGCCGGCAGCGCTTCCCAGCCAGCCGCGTGCCCAGGCGCCTGCGGCACCCACCTATGTCGCAACACAGCCAGCCTATCAGTTGCCTGCACCGACCCAGTCTCCCGCCCCTCCCCCGCGCGTTGCCACCGAGCCGATGCTGGTCATCGACAACACCGCGGGAAGCGGAAAGGCATCGGGGGATGCGGCAGGCCAGTCCTCCGGCGCACCCGCGCAAGCTGGTGGCAGGGCCACCGTTGCCGGCACGCGAACCGGCGCAGGCGTGCTCGCCAACAAGGCTACCACCGTCCAGCAAGGCACGCTGATCCCGGCCGTGCTCGAGACCGCTCTCGATTCCACCAGCCCCGGCCTGGCCCGGGCGATCGTCTCGCGCGATATCCGGGGCTTTGACGGCACCCGCGTCCTCATCCCGCGCGGCAGCCGGCTGATCGGCGAATATGGTTCGGATACCGAAAGCGGCCAGAAGCGCATGCTGGTCAATTGGATCCGCCTGATCCGTCCGGACGGCGCCACCATCGCGATCGGCTCACCGGCGACGGATCCGCTGGGTCAGGGCGGCATCCGCGCCAGCGTAAACTCGCACTTCTTCGAGCGCTTTGCCGGCGCGATCCTGCAGTCCGCACTCGATGTCGGCGTCAATCTCGCCTCGCGCGCGGCGGACAGCCAGGTGATCGTGGCGCTTCCGGGCAATGTCGGCGGCGCCGCGCGCACCACCTCGCCCACGAACATAAAACCCACGCTCAAGGTGAAGGCAGCGAAGAGCATCTCGATCTTCGTCGCGCGTGACCTCGATTTCACGGGTGTCGAAAACCGGTGAGCGAACCCGCGCCCGCCAACGACAGCCATGTCTATCTGCGGGCCTATCTTGCACCGCTCGAGCAGATGCTCGCCCGTCCGGATGTGACCGATATCTATGTGAACCGCCCGGGCGAGATCTGGGCCGAGACATTGGGCGGCGCCGTGGAGCGGCACGATGCGCCCGACCTCGACACCGCCACGCTGGAGCGGTTGGCCCGCCAGATCGCGGCGATCTCGCACCAGGGGATCAGTCGCGAGCATCCCCTGCTTTCCGCCAGCCTGCCGGACGGATCACGCGTCCAGGTCGTCGCACCCCCCGCCACGCGCGGCCCCATGGCGATCGCCATTCGCAAGCATATATCCTCGGACCTGGCGCTCGGCGACTATGTCGCTGCCGGTGCCTTCGCGAACACCAGCCGGCGCCTTGTCGCCGGCAAGTCCGAGACCGATCTGCGTCTCGCCGAACTGCTCGAGGCAGGCGACATCGCCGGCATGCTCGCCACTGCGGTAAAGGCCCGCAAGAACATCCTCGTCTCGGGTGGCACCTCGACCGGCAAGACCACCTTCCTCAATGCGCTGATCCGCGAGATTCCGGCGGAAGAGCGGCTGATCCTCATCGAGGACACGCCCGAGCTGCACCAGCACCACGACAATCTGGTCGGTCTCCTCGCTGCCCGAGGCAGTCTCGGCGAAGCCCGGGTGGGCGCAACCGACCTGCTTGCGGCCTCGCTGCGCATGCGGCCGGACCGGATCATCCTGGGCGAATTGCGCGGCGAGGAGGCCTATACCTTCCTGCGCGCGATCAACACCGGTCATCCGGGCTCGATGACGTCCGTCCATGCCGACAGCGCCGAGCGCGCGATCGAGCAGATCGTGCTGCTGGTGCTCCAGGCAGGCACGCAGCTCAGCCGCGACGATGTCCGCCACTATGTGCGCAGCACCGTGGACGTCTATGTCCAGCTCGCCAGGACCGGCGGGCAGCGGCGGGTGGCCGAAGTGCTGCTCGCATGATCGCCCCTTCCCTCGCCGATCCCGAAGGCGCGAGTCCGCTCGTCGCCGCGGTACAATGGCTCGAGGCCGCGGCGCTGGGGACGATCGCCACAAGCATCGCGCTCATTGCCGTCGCGAGCATCGGCTTCCTGATGCTGAGCGGCCGATTGCCGATCCGGCGCGGGGCAACCGTGATCGCCGGATGCTTCATCCTGTTCGGCGCGCCGACGATCGCGGCCGGCATTCTCGGAGCGATGCAGTCCGGTGCGCCGGTGACGCCGCCTGCAGCGCGGGCAATTCCCGCGCCGCCTCCGCCGCCGCCGCCGCTCCCGACACCCAGACCAACCTCAGCCTATGATCCCTATGCCGGAGCCGCGGTCCCGCTGCGCTGAATATCGGAAACCGTGGAACAGCGCATATGCGCTAGCCCGCCGGCGCGTGGAACGGCACCAAGGGCAGCCATTACCGGCGAAAGGACGGCTGACTGGAGGCGGTCCGTGCGCTCTGCTATTGTTCCGCATATGGGGCGCAGCTTTTTTCCGGGTACGCAATCCGTCGGCTGGGCGCAGCCCGGCAGGATCGATGTTGGATGACCGGACTGCGGATTGCGGAACGACTCCAGGCCCATGTGCTCCCCCTTCTGCAATGCGTCGCGCTTTGCCTGCCGCTTCTGCTGACCCCGATTGTATCCGGCGCACAGACCCCGCCCCCCGGTTTCAGCAGCTACAAGCATGTCCGCTGGGGAGCCGATGAAGGCGCGCCGGACGGCATCAACCAGATCGTCCAGACCGCCGATGGCTATCTATGGCTCGCCGGCGAATATCTTTACCGGTTCGACGGATCGGGCTTCGAGCGTATCGACTGGCCTGCCGGGGCATCCGCCAAGCGGGCATCACCAAGCGGGCTGATGGTGAGCCGGAGCGGCGAGCTCTGGGTGGGTCTGCGTGGCAATGCCGGCGTGGCGGTCTATCGCCGCGGTGCATTGCGCGACATGGGCATGCCCGATCCACCACGCACGATATTCGACCTGGTCGAAGCGCCGGACGGGTCGATCTGGGCAGCCTCGGGCATGTTCGACGGGCAGTTGCGTCGCCTGCGCAAGGGACGATGGGAGTCGGTCGGAGACGCCCTGAAGCTGCCCGGCGGCGCCGTAATGGGACTGGTGTTCACCCGCGACGGCACCTTGTGGGTCGCGCTAACCCACCAGGGCGGGGACAGCGGCGCCCTCGCCTATCTCGCGCCGGGTGCGAGCCGGTTCCAGCTGGCACGGGAAAAACTCTCCGGTCGGCCGCACATCGCACTCGATCCCGACGGCGCGCTCTGGGCCTCGGACACGACCGGCACCCGCCTGATCGCCGACGCGTACGGCAAGCTGGCCACGCACCCGGTCCATTTTCCCGCAGCGCCCAATATCCGCACCGCGACGCTCGCCTTCGATCGCGGCGGCGGGCTCTGGGGAACGACCGCGTCGGCTGGCATCTTCCATGTTCCCGCCCCCCTCGTCCCCGGAACGGCGCCATCGACGTTCGGGGTGGCGAACGGCCTGACCTCCGACTTCGCCTATAGTGCGTTCGCCGATCGCGAAGGCAGCATCTGGATCGCCACCGAAGGCGGCATCGACCAGTTCCGCCGCGCCGCCGCGACGCAGGAACCCGCCATCCCCGCCGATCCGATCCACGGCCTCGCGATTGCGACCGCGAAGGACGGCAGCGTCTACATCAATTCCAGCCAGGCCCTGTTCCGCGCGGCGCCGGGCGAGGCACCCCGGCGGATCCTTGCGCTTGGCCCCGGCGACCTCTCGATGTGCACCGCGCGGGACGGCGGCATCTGGATCGTCCAGCCCGGACGGCTGCTGCGGGTCCTTGGCGATCGCGCCGAGCCAGTGGCGGGCCATCCGGGCAACGCCATCCCCACCAACTGCGCCGAGGACCGACTGGGGCGCCTATGGGTCGCGCTGTTCGACCGTGGGCTGATCTGGCGCGATGCCCGGGGCTGGCACGATGCCGGCGGCGCGCTCGCCCACCGGCAGGCATGGGACATGATCGCCACCGCATCGGGCGATCTCGCCTTCACCAGCCCGCCGGACCTGGCGGTCGTGCGGGACAACCAGCTGACGGTGATGAAGGGCCTCGGCGCGGCGATGATCGCGGCGGGCACGCGGGATATCTTCCTCGGCGACGCGCGCGGCCTGGTCCGGCTCCGGGACGGCCGCGCCACCCGGCTGGAGGAAAGCCGCTTTCCCTGGCTCGCCCAGCTCCGCGGCCTGGTGCAGACGCCGCGCGGCGAGACCTGGCTGATCGGCCGCACCGCGATATCCCGGGTTGCCACCGCCGACCTCGACCGCGCCTTCGTCGATCCGCACGCGCCGCTGGAGCGCAGCCAGTTCAATGCGCAGGACGGGTTGCTCAGCCAGGCCCAGCATGGCGGTTTCACCGGCATCCAGAGCGTGGTCGGCGGCGACGGCAGGCTGTGGTTCCTCAATCGCCAGGGCGCCGCCTGGTTCGATCCGGCCAGGCTCGCGCGGAACGGGCTGGTGCCGCCGGTACGGATCCGTTCGCTCGCCAGCAACGGCCAGACCTGGCGCGATCCGGACAGCCTGATCCTGCCCGCCGGAACCCGAGCGCTCGACATCGCCTATGCCGGGTTGAGCCTTGCCGTGCCGCAGCGCGTCCATTTCCGCTATCTGCTCGAAGGCGTGGACGAGCATTGGGTGGATGCCGGCGCGCGGCGCACGGCATCCTACACCAATCTCGGGCCCGGCCGGTACCGGTTTCGGGTGATCGCCGCGAACAATGACGGGGTGTGGAACCGGACCGGCGCAACGCTGGCCTTCGAGATCCGCCCGACCTTCATCCAGGGTTGGCCGTTCAAGCTGCTCTGCGCCGCCGTGCTGATTGCGCTCGCCTGGCTCGCTTATTCGATGCGGATGCGCGTCGTCGCCGGTCGTATCCGGCTGCGCATGGCTGAACGGTTCGAGGAGCGGGAACGGATCGCACGGGAATTGCACGATACGCTGCTCCAGGCGATCCAGTCGCTCACCTTGCGCTTCCAGCTCGCCGTCGACGACCTTCCGCCGAAGCAACCCGGCCGCCCGTCGCTCATCCAGGCGATCGACACCGCCGACCGGGTGATCGCGGAAGGGCGCGACCGGGTGCTAGATCTGCGCTCGCGCGAGGGCGGCGACATCGATCAGATCCTACGGGACCTGGTCGCGCAGCAGGCATTTACCGCCTTTACCCAGACCGGCATCGCCACCCGGGGCACGGCCCGCCCCATGGACGCGCTGGCGCTCGACGAAGTCACCCACATCGCCGGCGAGGCGCTGTTCAACGTCCGGCGTCACGCCCATGCCAGCCGGATTCAGATCGAGATTCGCTACGGGGCGCACTTCACCCTTCGCATCATGGATGACGGAATCGGCATCGACCCCGAGCTGGCGGCAACGGGAAAGCAGGGACATTTCGGCCTGGCCGGCATGCGCGAGCGCGCCCGCAAGCTGCGCGGGAGCCTTGCCATTCGTCCCTTGCCCGATCGGGGCACCGAACTGGTGCTGACGGTACCCGGCTCGATCGCGTACAAGGCCGGACGGCGCGGACCATTCGCCCGCCTGTGGAGCTCGCGATGACGACTGCATCGACCAGTGCCCCGATCCGTGTCCTGATCGTGGACGACCATCCGATGGTCCGCGACGGCATCAACGGACTGCTGACCCGCCAGGACGACATGGAGGCAGTGGGCGAAGCGTCAGACGGCGCCGAGGCAGTCGACAAGTTCCGGGAGCTCGCCCCCGACGTCACGCTGATGGACGTGCAGATGCAGGGCATGGGCGGGGTCGAGGCGATCGAGAAGATCCGCGGGCTTTCCGCCGAAGCGCGGATCCTGGTGCTCACCACCTATCCGGGCGATGCGAGCGCAGTGCGCGCGATCCGGGCCGGCGCGTCCGGCTATCTGCTCAAGAATTGCGTGCGCGGCGAACTGATCGACGCCATCCGCTCGGTGCATGCCGGACGGCGCGTGGTGTGCTCCGACATCGCCCATGCGCTGGCCGAGCATGCGCTCGACACGCCGCTGACCGAACGCGAGATCGCGATCCTCAAGCTGGTGGCGGAAGGCCACCAGAACAAGCAGATCGCCTGGCAGCTGACCCTCTCGGTCGACACGATCAAGGCGCAGTTGAAGACGATCTTCGAAAAGCTGGGCGTGCACGACCGCACCCATGCGGTGACGGTCGCCACACGCCGCGGCTATCTCGATCGCTGAGCCGGTTCAGGGCTTCGCGGTATAGATCGTGTCGGTCGGCCCCCAGCCGGTGATGTAGACGATCGCCGGTTCGTCGCGGGTCAGTGCGAAATGGGGGTCATCGGCGGGCTCGGTATAGAAGCTGCCCGGCGGCAGGGCCTTCACCTTCGCCTCCTCGGCCGTCGCGCCATAGCCGAAATACCAGGTGCCGCCGACCACCACCGCACTGCGTGCGTCGCGGTGGGTATGGGCCTGGATGCGCGTATGGGCGGGCACGCGGATCTCGATCGTATAGGGGCCGGGCTTGCTCGGATCGCCGAGCAGCACGGTGGTGCGGATGCCGGCGACACCGGAGGTGCCCGGTCCTGCCCCGCCCTTGGCCTGACCCTCGATCTCCGCCGGCGTCAGGCGCACCTGCTGGGCTTGGGCGGAGACGCTCGCCAGCAGCGCGAAGGGCGCGACGGTGGCGGCGAGCCCGAGCCAGTTCATCGGCCGCTCTCCAGGAACGGCTTGACCAGCGCGACCGTGCCGGCGGGATTCTCCTCCATGATCCAATGTCCGGAATCGGGTACGACGCCCTCGGTCACATTGGTCGCGGCGGCGCGCATCACCACGGCCATGGTGAGCCCGAACGACTTCTCGCCGCCGAGGGCGAGGACCGGCATGTTCAGCCTCACTCCCGTTGCCAGCCAGGCGCGGTTGTCGGTGGCGTCCTGGTCGAAGGCCGCGAACTGGGCGAAGCCGGAATGCATGCCGCCGGGACGGGCGTAGAGCGCGGCATAATGCTGACGCGACCGCTCGTCGAACCTGGTCGGGTTCGCGGAGAACTCGTTCCAGAAGCGATCCAGATAGATGCGCTCGCGCCCGGCGACGAGGCGCTCCATATCCGGCCCGCCGAAGCGGAAGTGCCAGAGCAGCGGGTTCTTGAGGATTTCCTCCCAGGGTCCCACCCCGGGCAACGGCGCGTCGATCAGCACGAAACGGCCTACCCGGTCGGGCAGCTGCGTCGCCAGCGCGAAGCCCACCATGTTGCCGATGTCGTGCGTGACCATGTCGAACTTCTGGACGCCCAGCGCGGCGAGCACGCCCTGCATGTCGCGGCCCTGGTTCATCTTGTCGAAGCCGCCGGCCGGGTGCGCGGACAGGCCCATGCCGCGCAGGTCGGGCACGATGACCGTGTGATCGTCGTCGAGCGCGGCCGCCAGCGGCGCCCACATGTCGCCCGTCTCGCCATAGCCGTGGAGCAGCAGCACCGCAGGGCCATGGCCGCCGACGCGGACATGGATGGTCGTGCCGTTGGTCTTGATGTCCTGCGCCTTGAAGGTGGCGGGGAAAGGCGGGACCTGGGCGACGGCAGGCGCGGCGGCGCAAAGCGCCGCCGCCATGGCAAGGGATCTGAACATTGGCGCTCCTCGAGCCCGCAGGCTCCCGTGATTGGCGGCCAAATCTGTCCGGTCGAGGGGCCAACCTCAATGCTAGCGCGGGCGCGGGAAGATACCCGCTCGGGTAAAGGGAGTACGCTACCCATGCGCTGCCGCCCTTGTACGAAGCCCGTTGGCGTCTCGGCGTTGTCGCCAATCTGAAATGATCAGGCCGTACTGGCCACGGCAGGCAGGGCGTCAGACTTGCCGCCCCCCCCTCATCCGAAAGACGCCGCCGATCACGAGCATTGCCACAGAGAGCCGGATGCTCGCCTATTCGTCCGGCAATTTCGGCAAGGCCCTGGTGTTCAGCGGCGCGGATCTGACGATCCTGTTCCTGCTGACCGACGTGCTGGGGCTGAACGGCGCGCAGGCCGGCGGACTGATGCTGTTCGCGGTGCTGGGCGATCTGGTGTTCGATCTGCTCGCGGCCCGGCTCGTCCTCCACTGGCGGGCGGCGGGACGGGGCTATCGCTGGACCATCGCCCTGGCGGCGCTGCCTTGCGGGGCGGCATTCGGGCTGATCTACGCAATGCCGGCGCTGGGGCTGCATCGCGCCTGGATGCTTGCGGCGGCGATCCTCGTCTTCCGCGGCGCCTATGCGGTGATCGACGTGCCGCACAATGCGCTGATGGCACAGGTCAGCCGGGACAGCCGCGCGCGCGGGCGTGTCTCGGGCTATCGGCTATTCTTCAGCACCGCGAGCGCGCTCGCCATCGCCGCGGTGCTCACGCCGCTGGTGCAGCAGGCGGGCCGGGCGCGGCATTTCGACGCGCTGGCGTTCACCGGGATCGGTGCGGGTCTGGTCTTTGCTCTGACCATGCTGCTCTGCGTCTGGGCTTCGGGCCCAGGCGGCGAAAGCGGCACGGCGTCCGCACTGCGCGGCGATCGCATCGCGGTTCCGCTGCGCGATCCGATGGTGCTGGCAATGGGTGCGCTGGCTCTGCTCACCGGCTTCGCGATGCCGTGTTTCGGCCGGATGCTGATGTATCTGGGAACCTATGTCGTCGATCGGCCGCATGCGGTCACCGTACTGCTTGCAGCGCTGACGGCCGGGCAATTCGGCGGCGTGCTCGCCTGGACCGCGCTCACCCACCGCTTCAGCAAGAGCCACCTGCTGGGTGCGGGGCATGCGGTGAGTGCGCTGGGCCTTGTCTTCTTCGCCCTGTGCATGGCGTGGCCGGCGGGACAGATTGCGGGCGCGGCGCTGATCGGCTTCGGCTTTGCGAGCGTGTTCATGCTGCCCTGGGGCTTGCTCGCCGACGCGGTCGACATCGTCGAATGGCGGCACGGCCGCCGGTTCGAGACCGGACTGTTCGCCTATTATCTGGTCCTGGTGAAGGCCAGCGGCGCCGCGGCGACGGCCATGATCGGCTGGGTACTGAACGCGCTCGGTTATCTCCCTGGCGCGGTCCAGCCGACCGGGGTGCGCCTGGGCATGCTCGGTCTCGGCCTCGGCGTGCCACTCGCCGGCGCGCTGCTGGCGATGCTGCTGCTCCGGCGCTTCACGCTCGACCATGGTCGCCATGCACGACTGCTGCGCGCGCTGGCATGGCGTCAGGCGGGGGCGGAGCCCGTCTCCGGATTGAACCGCGGGTTGGAGAAATCGAGCGGCGAGGGCGTCACCCTGGCAGGCGGCGCCGCGCTTTCCGCCCAGGCACGGCACAGCATGTCGCGCAGCATCGCCGCGCCCGCGGCGGTGCGCTCATAGATCAGCGCGCGAACGTCCTTGTCGGCCGTGTTGCTGAAGCCGTCGCGCTTCTCGAGCTTGTAGACCGTCTCCATCCGGTCGCCGGACTGGTCGAGAAAGGCGAGCACCGCATCGAACATGTCGCCGTGGAGATGCGCCGGCGCACCGATGCGGGGCAGGATGTCCGCGGCGGAGAGCCCCATGCCGTCGACGAAGCGGCTCTCGAACCGCCCATGGATGCTGCGGTCGCGGGTATAGCCGTTCGGATTGGGGCCCAGCCAGCCGTCCGAGTTCACCGAGATGTGCAGCGGCTGCGAGCCGTCGCCGATATAGTGGCCGAGCCGGATCGCCTGGAACGCGCAGTGCTGCTCGGGAACCGATGCGCCGCCGCCGCTCGCCTGCGCTGCGCGGATCGCCCGCATGCAGACGATCAGCCGCTCATAGGCTTCCATCGCCGCATAGGGCAGCGTGCCGGTCCAGCGGACATTCGTGCGCGCGGCGGTGGCAGGATCGCTCTGCCTGATCGTCTCGTGGTGTTTGTAGAGCGCGAGGATGAATTCGTAGCGCGAACGCGGGATCGGCTTCAGGAAGGCGAATTGCTCGCGGAACCAGCCATGGTTCGGGTCTTCCTCGATCTTCGAGAAGCCTTCCGCGTCGCCCCGCCAGCTGTCCGGCAGCCCGGCAGAGGCCGAGATATAGTCGGCATAGCGGCGCAGGAAGACCGGGCCGCCCTCGGGTATCGCCTGGATCGCCGCGCGGTCGATCACCGCATGCCCCGTCCCGCCCCAGGCATGGGCGACGGCGGGACACAGCATGAGGGCGGCGGCCAGGGCGATGCGGCGCATCACGGTTCCTTTCAGGGATCGAGGGGATCGCGCGGGTCGACGCGCTCGGACGCCGGGGACGGGCGGAACACCAGTTCGGTGGGCGAGACCCGGCGCATGACCTTGCCGGGCTGATAGCCGAGCTCGGCGGCGTTGCGCTCGGTGAACTTCGCACTTTCGATATAGGCGCTCTGCAGCGGATTGCAGACGATCACCGTCTCCGCCTCCGGCGGCGCGCCGATCCGCGCGAGCAGCCGGCTGGCGTTGCGCAGGTTGGTGGTGGTGTGGCGGGCATAGGGCTCGATGAGGATCGCCTCGGCGGGGACGCCGTAGCGCTCGATCAGCGCCTTGCGCATCTCGTCGGCCTCGGTGAACGGCGTCGCGCGCGGGTGTGCCCGGCCACCGGTAACGATGATGAAGGCGATGTCGCCCTTTGCGAAGCGTCGCGCGGCGAGGCGCAGGTGGTACTTGCCGAACGGGCTGAGCGGCTCGCCCTCGATCTCGGGCCCGACGCCGGTGACGATCATCGCGCTGTAGCGATAGCGGTGCCAGTCGAGCGCCTTCGCCCGCGCCATTGCCGCGGAGTTGGCGCTGCCGGTCAGCGGTTCATGGCCGATCGCATCGGTGCGGTCGCTCACGTCGAGCAAGGCGAGCGCATAGTCGATGCTCGGATCGAGCCGCTGTGCCGATCCGTCGCGCGGTGTCTCGGCGATCCAGTCGGCGGCCTGGAGGCGCGTCAGGTGATCCTGGGGCGAGACGGTGCCGGGGCCATCGATTGCGGTGGCCGGGATCGCCCCCAGCGCATAGGTCCGCACGATCAGGTTGATGCCGGCGATTTCACGATCCGCCTGCGCGGCAGCGCCATCGTCCGCGGCGGGAAGGCCCGGCACCTGCGCAACGGCGCGACGCACCGCATCGGTTTCGCGATCGCTCCAGAGCAGCGCCTGCGCGCGGCAGACGAGATCGGTCCCGCACGCGGCCCGGCGCTCCCGCCGCGCGCGCAGCACGCTATCCATGCCGGGGGCCCTGGCGATACGCTCGAGCGTCGCGGGATCGTGCCCGGCCGCATCGAGCAACGGGAAGAGCCGCGCGGACAGCGTCGCCATCACCCCGTCGCCCACCGCCGCCTCGGCCGAAGCCGGGGCGGCGAGCACCGTTACCGCAAGCGCGGCAGCGGAGAGCAGGGCCCGCATCACCAGCTGCGGCTGACGATGAGGCGGAAGTTCCGGCCGAACAACGGGCGGCCGTAGATCGCCTGGCTGGAGCCCTGGCCGGCGAACTGGTCGGTGCGCGTGTTGCCCTCGGTCAGGCCATGGGCGTTGAACAGATTGTCCCCGACCACCTGGAAGCGCCAGGCACCCCAGTCGAGCGACGCGCCCGCGCCGGTCGTCTGGTAGCCGGGCATCGCCGTGCGGTTGAAGAGGTCGACGTAGCGGCGGCCGACCCATTCGAAGCGGCCGAAGAGCGAGAGCTTCTGCGCGCCCAGATCGAAGTCGAAACTCGGGCGCAGATTGCCGAAGAACTTTGCCTCGCGGATGATCTGGTTGCCGTTCACCGCACTCGGATCCGCGCCCGAGGTATTTTCGAGATTGGCATATTCCGGATTCTGCCAGGTCACCGAGCCGTCGAGCGAGAACCAGCGGACCGGCACGACCCGGCCATCGACCTCGACGCCCTTGACCGAGGCCTCGCCAATGAACGGCAGCGTCTGGTCGTTGCGGCCGGTCAGCGGGTTGAACGCCGCGAACGAGGCGTTGAACGGGTCGAACTTGGTGTAGAAGCCAGTCGCATAGAGATAGTTCGGACCGAAGCTGGCCTTCAGGCCGACTTCATACTGGCGCGCCTTGGTCTTGACGATCGTGGCGTTGATGCCGCTCACCACGCCCATCTGCGGCGGCACCTCCAGGTTCGAGATGCGGCCATAGGCGCCGAAATGGCCGTTCAGGTCGTAGTTGAGGCCGACCGTCCAGTTGGTCGCGTTGGGCTTCAGCCGCTGGTCGAGCACCTGGCCGGTGAAAGCGCGGGTGGTGTCGTCGGCGAGCGTGGTGGCGTCACCGAGATTCACCTGGGTGGTCGGCAGCGCGATGCCCTTGTAGCTGTAGCGCTCGGTACGGATGCCGGCATCGAGGCGCAGGCCGCGGGTGATATCCCAGGTGTCGTTCGCGTAGAAGGCGATCATCTGCGCATCGGCTTTGCCCTGGTTGAGCGTGGTGGTGTAGCGCAGCACGCCGTTCTGGGTGACCGAGCCCAGCACCTGACCGGTCGCCGAATAGGCGACCAGATCGAGCGTGCGCGGCTGGCTGCGCACTTCGATCAGCATGTCCTGATAGGCCTGGAGCAGCGTGTTGCCGTAGAACGAGCCGTACATGCCGACGCGCAGATCGTGGGTGCCGATGCCGGTCTCGAACTTGCGGGTGACGCTGAGGTCGCCCTGCACCGAGTAGAAATCCGATTCCGAGGCGCGATACTGGCCGGACATGACCAGGCCCGACGCAGTCGAAGGATCATAGGCCGTCGCGCCGTTGGTGCCCGCAAGGGCATAACCGAGCCGCGTGACATTGGGACCGAAGGCGGTACGCGCGGCGGTCAGGTAACCGGCGGAGAAGGTGGTCGCATCGGCCGGGTTGGTGGTCGAGTAGAAGGCATCGAAGCTCGACTTGCCCTTGGTCCCGCCGACCTTGGCGGAAACCTGCCAGCCGCTGAAGTCCGCCTCGTAATCGATCGCCGCGTTGAAGAAGCGCATGTGGCGGCCATCGGAGAGATCGCGCTGCATGCTCTGCAGCCCGCCGGCGCCGTCGCGATACTTGATGTTGACGTTGCGCAGCGACGGCGAGTTCATCGTGCCGGTGAAATAGTCGATATAGGGATTGAGCGAGACCGCCGGGTTGCGCGGATCGTTGGTCGGGATCGGCAGATAGAAGACGTTGTGGTCGTTCACATATTCGACCGAGAGCTTGACGAAGCCGTTGGTCAGCACGCGCTTGAGGTTGGCGCGGATCTGGCCGCCCTTGTCGCTGGGGAAGCCGGCATAGCGATAGCCGTCATGCTGGCGCAGGAAGCCGCCGATCGCGAAATAGGTGTTGTCGCTGATCGGGCCGGACTGCATCGCGTCGAGCCGATAGAGGCCGGTATCGCCCAGCGTGAGCTGCGCCTTGCCGCGCGCCTGCGGGCCGCCCGACACGGTGATGTTGTTGGCGATCGCCGCCGCGCTGCTGGCATAGATCGGCGCCGGGCCGCCGCGCACGATCTCGACCCGCTCGGTCATCAGATCGTAGCGGTTCATGCCTTCGCCGGAGTTGAAGAAGACGCCGTCGATCTCATGGTAGAGCGGCAGCCCGTCCTGCTGGAAGATCAGATAGCCGCGATCGGTCGGGATACCGCGCACGCGGGTGATGTTCTGCACCTCGCCGCCGGTCGCCTCGACCTGGATGCCGGGGACGGTGCTGAGCAGGTCGGCGAAGCTCTTCGGCGCGATCTTCTGGACGTCCGCCTGGCTGAGCGAGTTGACCGCATAGGAGACGTCGAAGCGACGCTGCGCGCGCGCCGAGCCGGTGACGATGATGTCCGCGCCCGCGTCGTCAGAAGTTTGCGCCGGGTCGGCGGCCGGCGTGTCGGCCGCCGGCGTGTCGCTGGCCTGCGCGAAGGCCGGCGCGGACAGCACGCTGAGCGCGAGCACCGCGCAGCCGGCGGCGAAATTGTGCTTCTTCATCGGATCGGTCCCCCGAGATTTTGTGAACTCGCAGGCCCGATGGGCGGTGCCGATGACAGATTTATTTATTTCTGGGAAAATTAATCGCAGCCTTCGAACCGGGCTGCTATTGGCCGCGGAGATGAAGCATCCACCGGTCACGCTGCTCGAGGAGGAGAAGCGACTGCTCTGGCAGCTGCGCACGCGCGGCCCGCAATCGCGGTCCGCGCTGGCGGAGACGCTGCAGATCAGCAACGGCGCCATCTCCAAGCTGACCAGGACACTGATCGGGCAGGCCCTGATCGAGGAATTGCCTGCCGAGGCGCTGGCGGGGCGGGGCCGTCCGACGGTACCGCTGCGGATATCCCCGGCCGGGGGCTATGCCGTCGGGCTGGCGATCTATGCCGGGCTGCTGGAAATCGCGCTGGTCGATTATGCCGGGGGCGTGGTGTCGCTCACCTCAGAGAAGATCGAGCCGATCGACCCGCAGGGTTTCGCCCGCCATGTCGATCGCCGCATCCACGAGCTCGCGATCGAGCACCGGCTGCTGGGGAGCCGCCTGTACGGCGTCGGCTTCAGCGTGCCCGGCCCTGCCCTGTCGCGCGACGGCAATCGCTGGCACGTCGTCCGCAACCTGCCCGGCTGGAAGGACGCGCCGCTGCGAACGATCTTCGAGGAAGCCCTGCGGCTGCCGATCTGGATCGAGAACGATGCGACGGCCGCGGCGCTCGCCGAATATTATCTGGGCGGGCTGATCCAGCGCTGCACCACCGCGGTGGTGATCCTGCTCGGGCATGGCGTGGGGGCGGGGATCGTCCATGAAGGCCGGCTGATGCGCGGCGAAACGGGCAGCGCCGGCGAGATCGGCATGTTCTACCCGGGCAACCAGCCGCGCCCGACGACGCTCGACCTGATCGCGACGCTGCAGGCGGCCGGATGCAAGGTCGGATCGCTGGCCGATTTCGCGGAGGCGATCCCGGGATATGAGGCGACGATCGATCAGTGGCTGGAACGGGCCGCCGATCAGCTCCTCCAAACGATCAACTCGGCGCTTGCCTGGTTCGATCCGGGCGCCATCCGGCTGATGAGTCCCTTGCCGTCCGCGATCATGCACGGACTTGCCGATCGGCTGAACCGCCGGGCGATCAAGTGGGGCGACCATATCGCGGAGAGCGAGAAGGAGCGCTACGACATCGAGATCTCGCGGCTCGGTGGCGCCGGCTCCGCGCTGGGTGCGGCGCTGCTGCCGATACATGCCACGGTAGCGCGATCATGACGCCAGGATTGAACCATCGCGGCTGAACCGAGGCCGCGAGCAACGGATATGTCTGGCCTCTCGCGTCGCGCTTCGCCGCGGCCACACGAGCATGTCCGCCATCTCCGCAAGCCCGGGCGGAGCGATCCCGGGATCGCCCCGCCCTTCGCAGCTCAGACCAGCTCGGCCAGTGCCGAGCGGTCGAAGCCCTTGAGGTCGGCGGTATCGCCGGTGCGGATCTTCTCGACCCAATTCGGATCGCTGATCAGCGCGCGGCCGACGGCGATCAGGTCGAACTCGTCGCGCTCCATCCGCGCGACCAGCTTCTCGATCCCCGCGCTGGTCGAAGCCTCGCCGCCGAACGCCGCGATGAACTCGCCCGACAGGCCGACCGAGCCGACGCTGATCGTCGCGGCACCGGTGAGCTTCTTGGCCCAGCCGGCGAAGTTCAGTCCCTCCTCGCCGTCGATCTCCGGGAATTCGGGTTCCCAGAAGCGGCGCTGCGAGCAGTGGAGGATATCGACGCCGGCCTCGACCAGCGGCTGCAGCCAGTCTTCCATCAGCTGCGGCGTCTCGGCGAGGCGCGCGGCGAAGTCCTGCTGCTTCCACTGGCTGACGCGCAGCGCGAGCGGATAGTCCGGGCCGACCGCGGCACGCACCGCCGCGATCACCTCGCCGGCGAACCGGGCGCGCTCGCGGATCGAGGCGCCGCCATAGCGATCGGCGCGCTCATTTGTGCCCGACCAGAAGAACTGGTCGATCAGATAACCATGCGCGCCGTGCAGCTCGACCAGGTCGAAGCCCAGGCGCTTGGCATCGGCCGAGGCATTGGCAAAGGCGGCCACCGTATCGGCGATCGCTTCCTCGCTCATCACCTGCCCGCGCGGCGTGCCCGGCCCGAGCAGGCCCGAGGGGCTCTCGACCGGATCGGCCGGCTCCCAGCCGCCCTGGCTGCGCGTCGAGCCGGTGTGCCAGATCTGCGGGCCCATCTTGCCACCGGCGCCGTGCACCGCGTCGATCACGCCCTGCCATCCGGCCAGTGCCTGCTCGCCGTGGAAGAAGGGGATGCCGGCTTCGTTGCGCGATGCGGGACGGTCGATCACCGTGCCTTCGGACAGGATCAGGCCGACACCACCCTCGGCGCGCCGCCGATAATAGGCCGCGTTGGGCTCGCCCGGGATGCCCTCGGGCGCGAAGCTGCGCGTCATGGGGGCCATGACGATACGGTTCTTCAGGCGGAGACTGCCGAGTTCGAAGGGTCGGAACAGAGTGTCGCTATCGGGCATGTGGGCGAAATCCATGTTGGTTGGACGCAACTAGGTATATCATGTAAACCTGGGTGCAAGAACGCACCTGCAATCGCCCAGGTATATCGGAGGAAACCTTGCCCATCTGCGATCCCGCCCATTTTTCGGCCGAATGCCCGAGCCGGCAGCTGCTCGATCAGATCGCCGACAAATGGTCGATGATGGTACTGGCGGTGCTGGATGGCGGGCCGCTGCGCTTCAACGCGATCAAGCGGCTCCTGGAAGGCGTGACCCAGAAGGCACTGACCCAGTGCCTGCGCCGGCTGGAGCGCAACGGGATCATCCTGCGCCGCGTGCTGCCGCTGTCGCCGGTGGCGGTGGAATATGAGATCACCCCGCTCGGCCGTTCACTCCAGGGGCCGTTCAAGGCGCTGCACGTCTGGACGTTCGAGCATCTCGCGGTCGTCGAGGTCGCGCGCCAGGAATTCGATGCGCGGACGGCCGCCCAGGCTTAGGGCGGCCGCCCTGCTTCAGTGCGCCGCCCCGGGACCGACCGCACGGGTGGGGCGCGGAGTCAGCCAGATGATCATCGCGGCAGCCACGAAGACGATCGCCGAGAGCAGGAAGATGTGGCTCGTCGCCAGCGCGAAGGCTTCCTTGTCGACCAGCTGGACGATCGTGGCACGCGCCTGATCGAGCGAGAAGCCCTGGGCCGTCAGCGCATCGACGGTGCCGTTGCTGTTGAGCTTCGAAGTGATCTCGCTGCGCGCCACCCGGGCGCTGTCGTCCCAGGCGGTGGTCGCGATCGAGGTGCCGATCGCGCCCGCCATCGTCCGCAGGAAGCTCATCACGCCCGCCGCCGATGCCGTCTCCTCCGGCCGCACCGAGCCCAGCGCGAGCGTGGTCAGCGGGATGAAGAAGAAGGGCATGCCGATGCCCTGGAGCAGCTGCGGGAAGGCGAGGCTCCAGAAATCGGCCTGGCTGTTCCAGTGGACGCGGAGCAGCGAGGTGAAGCCGAGCCACAGGATGCCGAAGCAGACCAGCGCGCGCGGATCGGCCTTGGTGCTCAGCTTGGCGACGATCGGCGACATGATGACCGCCGCCACGCCGGTGAAGGCCGTGGCATAGCCGGCATAGGTCGCGGTGTAGCCCATGCTGGTCTGCAGCCATTGCGGGATGATCACCGCCGAGGCGAAGAAGGTCGCGAAGGCGAAGGACAGGGATGCCACCGCCACGGTGAAGCCCCGGTGGCGGAACACCCGCAGATCGACGATCGGCTGGTCCTCGGTCCCTTCCCAGGCGAGGAACACCAGGAAGCCGATCAGCGCGATCACGCCGAGCATCACGATGGTGGTATCGTTGAACCAGTCATGCTCGCGTCCGAGATCGAGCATGATCTGCAGCGCGCCGATCCACAGCAGCATCAGCATCAGGCCCACCCGGTCGACCCGCAGCTGGCTGGTCGGGGTCTCGACCTTCGAGAGCAGGCGCGTCGCGCCGAACGCGCAGAGCGCGGCGACGGGGATGTTGATGAAGAAGATCCAGTGCCACGACCAGCTGTCCGAGATCGTGCCGCCGAGGATCGGGCCGAGGATCGGCGCGACGACGGTGGTCATCGCCCAGACGCCCATCGCCTGGGCGCGCTGCTGGGGCGGGAAGATGCGCATCAGCAGCGTCTGACTGAGCGGCATCAGCGGGCCGCCGCACAGGCCCTGGCCGATACGGCAGGCGACGAGCATGCCGAGCGAACTCGACAGGCCGCACAGCACCGAGAAGACGCCGAAGCCGATCATCCCGAAGGTGAAGGTGCGCACCGTGCCGAAGCGGCCGGCGAGCCAGCCGGTGAGCGGCACGCAGACTGCCTCCGCCACGGCATAGGAAGTGATGATCCACGTCCCCTGGCTGCCCGAGATGCCGAGGCTGCCGGCGATGTGCGGCACGGAGACGTTGGCGATGGTGGTGTCGAGCACCACCATGAAGTTGGTGAGCGCGAGCACCACGCCCGCAAGGATCAGCGACACGCCCTTCAGCGGCGCCATTTCCTCGGCCTTGCCGTTCATGGCCCGATCCTCAGTTCTTGGAGACGTCGATCTCGGCGTCCATGGAAAGGCCGACGCGCAGCGGGTGCTCGGCGAGCTGCTTCGGATCGAGCGCGACGCGCACCGGCAGGCGCTGGACCACCTTGATCCAGTTGCCCGTGGCGTTCTGCGCCGGGATCAGCGCGAAGGACGAGCCGGTGCCGCCCGACAGGCCGACGACCTTGCCGTGATATTCGACGCTGCCGCCATAGAGGTCGGACTTGAGCGTGACCGGCTGGCCGACCTTCACGCGGGTCAGCTGGCCTTCCTTGAAGTTGGCGTCGACATAGAGCTGGGCGACCGGGACGATCAGCATCATCTGGGTGCCGGGGGCGACACGCTGGCCGACCTGGACGTTGCGGCGGGTGACCACGCCGTCGATCGGCGCGCGGATCACGGTGCGCTGCAGGTCGAGCTGGGCCTGTGCCACCTTGGCCTGCGCCGCGAGCACCTCGGGCGCCGAATTGGCGGTGGTGCCGCTGATCAGCGCGTTGTTGGCCGCCAGCTCGCCGCTGGCCGCGCCACGGGTCGAATTGGCCTGGGCGACGCCGGCGCGCGCCAGCTCCAGATTGGCCTTGGCCGAGGAGAAGGCGTTGGTCGCCGAGGTGAGCTCCTCACCCGACACCGCGCCATTGGGGGCGAGGCGCTGACGTCGGGCGAGGTCCACCCGCGCCTTCTCGAAGTCCGCCTCGGCGGCGACGAGCTGGGCACGGGCTCGGGAAATATCGGCGCTGCGGGCCTGGACCTGCGCGGCGAGCGCCGCGCTGGTGGCCGAGGTCTGGCCGTACTGGCGGCGGGCCTTGGCGAGATCGGCCTCGGCCTGGGCGAGCGCGATCCGCGCGTCGCTGTCGTCGAGCTGGACGAGGATGTCGCCCTTCTTCACCGCGGCGGTGTCCCCCACCGCAACCGACGTGACCTGGGCGGCGACCAGCGGCGTCACGCTGGCGGTGTCGGCGCCGACATAGGCGTTGTCGGTGCTGATGTAGTGGCTGCCGACCAGCGCGTACCAGCCGCCATAGCCGACACCGGCGACCAGCACTGCGCCGGCGATGCCGGTCAGCAGCCGCCTGCGCAGGCTCGGCTTGGCGGGGGCCTCCGGAGCGGCAGTGTTCGCGACATGGAGATTGGGTTCGGCATCAGCCATGGGTCGAGTCCTTGGAAGCGGCGTTCGCTGCCGCGGTGTTGGTGGAAAAGCCGCCGCCCAGCGCGCGGACCAGCTGGACGTCGAGCGTGAAGGCCCGCGCCTCGAGGTCGGCGACGATCTGGCGGTTCTGCAGCACGGCCTGCTCGGCGGTCAGCACGTCGAGGAAGGTCGACAGGCCACCCTCATAGCGCTGGCGGGCGATCGAATAGGCGGCTTCGGAGTCGCTGAGCGCCTGGCGGCTTTCGGAAAGGCGAGTGACCAGCGCGTTCTTGCTGGTCACCGCATCGGCGACTTCGCGATAGGCCGTGGTGACGGTCGAGTCATAGGTGGCGACCGCTTCGTCGAAGCTTGCGCGCGCGCCCTTGTACTGGCCGGCGAGCGCGCCGCCGCGGAAGATCGGCAGGCTCACCGCCGGGCCGACCGAGCCATAGGTCGATCCACTCTTGAACAGATTGTCGAGCCCGAACGCCTGGAAGCCGATCAGCGCGCTGATGTTGACCGAAGGGTAGAAGTCGGCGCGCGCGACCTTGATGCGGCTGGCCGCGGCTTCGACCCGGGCGCGGGCGGCGGCGATGTCAGGGCGGCGGCCGATCAGGTCGGTGGTGACGCCTGCCGGAAGCCCGTGCGTCTCGGCCGGGCCGGCGGGCAGCGCGATGGCCAGGCCGCGATCCGGTCCCTTGCCGAGCAGCGCGGCAATCCGGTTGCGGGTGAGGCCGATCGCCTCGTCGGTCGCGGCGAGATCGGCGCGGGCGGCGGGAACGGCGGCGTCGGCCTGCTTCAGCTCGGCGCGGGTATCGAGGCCGTTGGTGACGCGGTCACCGACCAGCTTCTGCGTCTGGGTGCGCAGTTCGAGCGCCTTGGCCTGGACGGCTCGCTGCGCGGCAAGGCGGGCGAGATCCGCATAGGCGCTGGCGATGCTGGTCGAGAGGACGAGGCGCGACTGCTCGAGCTCGATCCGCGCGGCCTCGGCATCCGAGGTGGCGGCGGCGAGCGAGGCGCGGTTCTTGCCCCACAGGTCGAGATCGAAGCTCAGATTCGCATCGACATGGCCGCTGTCGTTCCAGCCCTTGGGCACGAAGGCGGCGGGGATGCCGTTATTGTAGCTCTGCTTGCCCTCGGTCGCGCCGGCCTGGACGCCGACCGACGGGAGCAACGCGGCGCCGGCCTGCTGGGCATAGCCCTGGGCCGAGCGAAGCCGCGCGGCCGCAGCGGCGAGATCGGGCGAGTCAGCCAGGCCCTCGGCGATCAGCCCGCTCAGCTGGGTATCGTCATAGGCGCTCCACCAGTCGTTCGCGGGCCAGTTTGCGGCGTTCGCCTGGGTGCCCAGCGACTGGTCGGCGGCATAGGCCGTCGCCGCGCGCACTTCGGGGCGGGCACCGAGGTTCGGCACCGGCGCACAGGCGGAAAGCAGCGCGGTCCCGGCGGTCGCGGTGAGCAGCAACGGGCGTAGAAAGAATCGAGTCATGATTTAAATACCGTACTGTCTGGTACGGCGATGCAGATGGTTGCAGTGCAGCATCTTGTCAAGACAAAATCGTACCCTATAGTACGGTTATGACAAAAATAGTGGAGAAGGCACCCGGCAAGCGGGAGGCGCGCAAGGAGGAACGCCGCGAGGCGATCCTGGCGATCGCCAAGCGCGTGTTCCTCGATCAGGGCTATTCCGGCGCGTCGATGTCGGCGATCTCGGCCGAGCTGGGCGGCTCCAAGGGAACGCTGTGGAGCTATTTCCCGTCCAAGGAAGAGCTGTTCGCCGCCGTGCTCGACGACGCGACCAAGGAGTATCGCGCCCAGCTCGCCGACGTACTCAAGCCGGGCGAGGACGTGCACGCGGCCGTGCGCCAGTTCTGCAAGGGGTTCATCGCCAAGGTCTCCTCGCCCGACGGATTGCGGCTGCACCGGCTGATCGCGTCCGAAGTCGCGCGCTTCCCGGAGATCGGCGAAATCTTCTACCGTCGTGCCCCCCTGCCCACCCAGCAGATGCTCGCGGCATTCTTCGAGCGCGCGATGGACGCCGGCACGCTGCGCCGAGCGGATCCCCTGTTCGCGGCACGTGTGCTCGCCTCGCTCTGCCTGGGCGTGCAGCAGCGCATGATCTGGGGGTTTGCGCTGTCGGCGGCCGAACGCGACCACGAAGCCGCAGAGATGGCGGATATATTCCTGCGCGCCTTCGCCCCCGATCCCGCCGCCTAGGCTCGCGCATTTTGGGTTGCCGCTTCGGCGGCGCCTGTGCCACGCATCGCGGCCAATGATGTCGCCGCCGTCCAAATCCTCGCCGATCCCGGGCGCGCAAGGCTCGGAGGCCGTTCGCCTCGGTCGTCCACCGACGATCGACGACGTCGCGGCGCTCGCCGGCGTCGGCCGCGCCACCGTGTCGCGGGCACTCAACGACCAGGCGCATGTCAGCGAGCGGATGCGCGACCGGGTGATGCGCGCGGTCGAGGCGCTCGACTACCGGGTCAATCCGCAGGCGCGCAACCTGGCGACGCGGACGAGCAAGACGCTCACGCTGATCAACTGCAATTCGCGCGATGCGCCGCCCAATTCCCATTATTTCGCCGCGATCGAGCTGGGCGCGCTGAGGGCCGCGGCGGCGGCCGGCTTCGAGCTGCAGACGCTCATCCTCCACATCGAGGACGAGGATCGCGACGATCGCCTGCTCGAGCTGTTCACCTCGGGCCGCGCGGCCGGGCTGATCCTCTCACCCCCGCTTTCCGCGGACGCCGCGCTCGCCCGCCGGCTGATCGCGCAGGGCTGCCCGGTGGTGTGCATCTCGCCGAGCGAAGAGGCGCGCACGCTGCTCCCCAGCGTGAGCTTCGACGAGGAGGCGGCCGGCTATGAGATAACCCGGCACGTCATCGCCGCCGGCCACCGCCGCTTCGGTTACATGCTCGGGATCGAGGCGCATCCCGCCGCCGAACGCCGCCACACCGGCTTCCTGCGCGCGCTGGCCGAGGCCGGGATCGGCATGGACACGGTGACCGCGCTGCGCGGGGACTTCAGCTTCAAATCGGGCGTGGAGCTGGCCGAGGCGCTGCTCGACCGCCCCGACCGCCCCACCGCCATCGTCTGCGCGAATGACGACATGGCGGTCGGCACGATGTTCGCCGCCCAGCGCATGGGCCTGGCCCTGCCCCGCGACCTCACCGTGGTGGGCTTCGACGATGCGCCGGTAACCGGCTATATCTGGCCGCCGCTGACGACGATCCACCAGCCGATCGGCCAGATGGCGACGCGCGCTGTCGAGCGCCTGGTCGAGACGCTGCTGCGCGGCCATGGCACCGAGACGCCGAGCTTCGACAGCGTCGCGCACCATCTGGTGCTGCGCGATTCGGTGGCGCCGCCCCGCGAATAAGCGGGAATGCTATTTCTTCGGCGTGACCCAGACATGGACCGGTACCACCACCTTGCCCGGCGCGGGCTTGCCGATATCGACGCGGTCGATCGCGACCAGCTCGCCGCTCTCGAGATTGAACGAGGCCCAGGGCTTGGGCATGCGGCCGAAGCTCATCTTCTGGATCGGCTGGCCGGTGGTCGAATTCATGACGGTAGCAATAACGGGCATTTGGCGGGCCGTAGCCAGCCGGTGCGGCGGCTGTCCAGTGGTGGCGGCACGCTATCCACAGCCTAGTTTCGCCATGCCCCCACTGAAGCATTTGTTTATTCACCTACTAATTCAGTAGGATATTCTAGTCCCCAGAAACCGGCCTGATACTCCCAGCCCAAGGTGACCCGATGTCGCTCAAGCTCTTCGATACCGTTCCCGACTTCACCCAGGAATCGACCTTCGGCACGCTCAATTTCTATGATTGGGCGGGCAAGGACTGGGTGGTGCTCTTCTCGCACCCGCGCGACTTCACGCCGGTGTGCACCACCGAACTGGGCACCGTCGCCCGGCTCAAGCCCGAGTTCGACAAGCGCGGGGTGAAGGTGATCGGCCTGTCGGTCGATCCGGTCGACCGTCATCTCGACTGGGCGAACGACATCGCCCGCACCCAGGGCTCGGCGCTCAACTTCCCGCTGCTCGCCGATGTCGATCGCCGCATCTCGGAGCTGCTCGGCCTGATCCATCCCAACGCGTCGGACACGGTGACCGTGCGCACCGTCTTCGTGATCGATCCGCAGAAGCGCGTGCGCCTCACCCTCACCTATCCGGCCTCGACCGGGCGCAATTTCGACGAGATCCTGCGCACGATCGACAGCCTGCAGCTGACCGACAACCACAAGGTCGCCACCCCCGCCGACTGGCAGCAGGGCGAGGACGTGATCATCCTCCCTTCGGTCGGTGCCGAGGAGGCACGCGCGCTGTTCCCTGCCGGCTGGACCGAGCACACCCCTTACCTGCGCACCGTCGCGCAGCCCGATATCGCGCATTGAGCGAACCCGTGACGGCATCTCCTCTCTCGTCGCCATTTTCGGCGGAGATCGCCGGTGCGGTATCCGCGCTCAATGCGGCGCGCTCGGCCTGGCGGGAACGCCAGGCCGGGCGCCACGCGGTGACCCGCTTTCCCTCGCCCGCGGTGCTGGCCGAGGTGGTCGAGCATCTCTCCGCCGCGCTCTTCCCCGCCCGGCTCGGCGGTTTCCGCGGCGGGCCGGCGCGCGAGGATGATTTCGTCGCCGAGCATCTCGACCAGGCGTTCCGGCTGCTCGGGCAGGAGATCGGGAACGAGCTCGATTACTGGCAGCGTGAGTCCGACCAGCCCTTCGATCCCGACCAAGCCGAGGCGATCGTCCGCCTGTTCGCGGCAACGCTGCCCGAGATCCGCGCCGCGATCGACGCCGATGTCGAGGCAGCATTCGTCGGCGATCCCGCCGCGCGCAGCGTCGACGAGATCTTGGTCTCCTATCCCGGCGCATTGGCGATCCGCTATCACCGCATCGCCCACGAGCTGCACGCGCTGGGCGCGGTGATCGTCGCGCGCATCGTCTCCGAGCTCGCCAACGCCCGCACCGGCATCGACATCCATCCGGGTGCGACGATCGGGCACAGCTTCTTCATCGATCACGGCACCGGCGTGGTGATCGGCGAAACCTCGATCATCGGCCGCAACGTGCGGCTCTACCAGCACGTCACCCTGGGCGGCCGCAGTCCGCTGGGCCTCGCCCCCGCCGGCCCGCGCGAGCGTTTCGCCCGGCACCCGATCCTGGAGGACGATGTGATCGTCTATGCCGGCGCGACCATCCTCGGGCGGGTGACGATCGGGCGCGGCAGCACGATCGGCGGCAATGTCTGGCTGCTCGACGACGTGCCCGCCCACAGCGTGGTGGTGCAGCCCGGCGCGCAGCGGCTCGAAGACAGCGATGCGCACCATATCGGCGCCCGGCTGGCGGAGCATGGCGCATGAAACCGCTGATCGGCGTGCTTTGCTGCAACGAAGTGTCGGAGCGGCCGATCCAGGCGGTGGCGAGTCGCTTCATCTCGCCCTTGTCCAAGCTTTCCGACGCGACCGTGCTGCTGGTGCCGGCGCTTGCCGACACGCTCGATGCCCGGTCGATCGCCCGCCGGCTCGACGGGCTGCTGCTCACCGGCTCGCGCTCCAACGTCGCGGCGCATCGCTATGGCGGCAGTTGGGACCAGACTCCGCTCGACGAGCAGCGCGACGAAGTGGCGCTGGCGCTCGCCGGCGCGATGATCGATGCCGGCCGCCCGGTGTTCGGCATCTGCCGCGGATTGCAGGAGCTCAACGTGCTGTTCGGCGGCACGCTGCGCGGCGATCTCGACGGCCATCACCTCGAGGATGACAGCCGGCCCTTCGAATGCCTGTTCACCCATGGCCATGACGTGACGCTCACCGAAGCCGGCGTGCTCGCCGCGGCGACGGGCGAGACGCGGCTCGCGGTCAATTCGGTGCACCGCCAGGGCATCGACCGGCTGGGCACCGGCCTCGACATCGAAGCGCTGTCGCCCGAGGACGGGCTGGTAGAGGGCTTCTCCGCCCGGCCCAACGGTGCGCCGGTGCTGGCGGTGCAATGGCACCCCGAATGGCATGTCGAGCGCCAGGCCGGCAGCCAGGCCTTCTTCCGCCTGATCGGCGAGGCACTGGCCGCCTGATCGGTCGCATCCGGACCCAATGGGTCCGAAGGCCTGCACCATGCGTTGACCCAGCAAGGTGGGCAGCGATGCCGGACTTCGATCGGCATCCTCCTTCTGCCGAAACGCGCGCGTTCCTTTCGCGCGACCAGCCGCCCGGTGCGGCCGCCCGACATAAGCAGGAGCACCAACATGGGTTGTGGTGCGCAACCTCGGCTCGACCCTAGATGAATGGATGCGGGCGCTCCCGCCCCGGCCCAGCCCGACCGCCAGGGATCTGGTTAGGTGTCGGGGGCATCCGCTGCGGCATTTCGCTTCCACGGGATGAAATGGCGGAACCGTACGTGGAAGGGGGACCGGCATGCTTGACGACAGGGTGATGAACGCGTGAGCCAGGCGACCCTGGCCCCTCCCCCAGCGATACCCGCATTCCGCAGACTCGCCGCACTCGCGCCATTCGACGCGCGCGCCGACATCGCGTTGCGCGACGCCGCGCGCCGTGCGCGCCGCATCCCGATCCGGCAGGAACTGCTCTCCGAGGGCAAGCCGGTCATGGATCCGCAGATCCTGCTCTCCGGCTGGGCGGCACGCACGCGCATCCTGCCCGATGGCCGCCGCCAGATCATGGGCCTGTTGCTGCCCGGCGACCTGATCGGCCATTGCTACCAGCCCGAGCCGCTCGCGACCTCGACGATCGTCGCCTTGACCGACCTGGAAATCTGCCCCGCCCCCTCGGCGGAGGATTTCCCCTCGCTCTCCTGCGCCTATGGGATCAGCCACGCGCTCGACGAATCGTTCCTGCTCGCCCAGATCACCCGGCTCGGCCGGATGAACGCCTATGAGCGATTGGCCGACCTATTCCTCGAGTTGCTCGAGCGCCTGTCGATGGCCGGGCTGACCAGCGAAGGCGCGTTCGACCATCCGCTGACGCAGGAGCTGGTCGCCGACGTGACCGGGCTCACTCCGGTACACGTGAACCGGGTGGTGAAGACGATGCGGCAGGACGGCGAGGTGCTCTGGGCGACCGGCTATCTCGTCCTCACCGCCCCAGGGGCGCTGGCGAGCCGCATCGGCTGGGCGCCGTTCCGCGTGTCGCTCTCGATGCCGCAGCGCCAGTAGCTGGCGGCCGGCACTTCGAGGCCTCCGGCTCCCTCAGCGCCCGGACAGTAGCAGCCAGTCGTCGGGCTGGCGCTTCTCCCGCTCGGCGAGCCTGGCCGCGAAGTCGCGATAGGCCGGTGCCAGCCGGGTGGCGAGCGCATAGGTGTTCACGGCGTTGCCCGGATCCCAGGGATGCGGCGCATATTCCTTCTGCCCCGCGCCCGCGCGGTCGCGATCGAACTGGATCCGCGAATTGACGAACTCGATGTGGGTCTTCTCGCCGGTCGCATAGGGCTCGAGCCATTTGACCGCACCGGCCAGGCTCGATCCGGTCGGGCTCTTCCAATTGTACCAGTCCTGGCCGTGCGCCTTCGCTGCGAGCGCCGCCATCAGCATCGGATCGAGATTGTAGGTGACATAATGGAGCGCGTCGCGCTCGTAGAAGTCGAACACCGATCCGTCGGGCCGGATATTGCCGCTCACCTGCTTCTCGAAGGCCCCGCGCGCCCGCTCGATCAGCTTGGCATCGCCGGTCTCGAACGCCGCCATGGTCGCCAGCTTGATGCGGTGGCTCTGCCAGTTGGTGTGGGAATTCTTCGGGCTGCCGTCCATCGCATCGAGATAGCCGGCCGCCATCCTGCGCCAGAAGCCGTCGAGCTTGGCCCTGAGCGCCGGGCTGAGATCGGCCTCGGTCAGGTCGGTGGCGAGTAGCAGCGTGTCGAACCCGGTCTCGTCGATCGGGTTGAACGACATCTGATAGGTGTCCGCCCAATTCTCCAGATAGCGTGCCGTCTGGTCGAGATAGCGCCGCTCGCCGGTCAGCCGCCAGGCGAGCGCCAGCGCGATCACGATCGGCTGGTCCTGCTTCGCCTTGAGGCTGATCTCGCGAATGCCCTTCCCGGGCAGCGTGCCTTCGGTGTGGAGCTGCGGGATCGCGCCGGGCGGACGATCGAGCGCCGCATCGGCCCGGGCGAGCACCTTGCGCGCGACCGGATCGCCCGCCGGCACGCCCTTGGCGAAATCGACGCCGAGGATCGCATGATCCTGAGCAAGGGCAGGAACCGAGCCGAGCGCCAAGAGCAACGCGGCGCTGGAGACAAGGAACTTCATCGGGCGGGCCTTCACCAGAGGGAAGCGGAGCGGCGCAACCCAGCCGCTCCGCTTAGGGGATGCTAGAAGTTGGTACGGACCGTCAGCGTATAGGTTCGCCCGTCATAGTCGATGCGCCGCGGCAGCATCGGGTCGTTCTCATATTCCGAGCGGGTCGCGTTGGTCAGGTTGAACGCGTCGAGCGAGATCGAGAAGTTCTTCATGATGTTGAGCGAGGCCGAAGCGTCGAGCTGGCTGCGCGCCTTCACCGTGCGGGCATCGCCGACGAAGCTGTTGCCGGCGGCCAGATCGTATTTGCCGCGATGGTTGAACACCATCCGCAGCCCGAACAGCTTGGTCTCGTAATAGCCGATCAGGTTGATGTTGTGCTTGGCGACGCTGGGCAGCGTGATCGGGTTGCCCGCCGTGTCCTTGCCGTCGATCTGGGTGTAGGTGTAGTTCGCCGCACCGCCGAGATACTTCAGGAAGCCCGGCAGGAAATCGAGGTTCTGCTGGACCGAGACCTCGAGGCCGCGCACCCGCATCGGATTCTGGTTGGTCAGGCCGCTTGCCCGGACGATCGCATTCACCAGCGTGCCGCCGGCGCCGATGAACTGGTTCGAGCTCACGCAGTTCGGGCCGACGATGCTGAGATTGCCGAGGCCGTAGTCGATGCCGTTGATCCGGCCGTTCGCCGGGCAGAGCACGTTCTGGTCGGTGATCGGGCCGATATAGCCGTTGATGTTCTTCTGGTAGACCGCGATCGCAAAGGCGCCGCCGGGGCGGTTATACCATTCGAGCGACAGGTCGAACGAGTTCGAGGTGTAGGGCTTGATGTTGGTCGCGCCGATCGTCACCGAATAGACCGGATCGACCGCCGGGGTGAGTACTTCGGGCACCTGCACGAACGAGATCGGCACGGTGTCGCGCGGCTGCGGGCGGACATAGGTCTTGTAATAGGCGCCGCGCAGGATGAGGTTCTTGGCTAGGTCCGCCGCGAACATCGCCGAGGGCAGCCAATAGTCGTAATGGTCCTTGTAGACCCGGTTCGACATGCTGTGGTTCAACGGCCCGACCACGCCCGAGAGCGCGCTGGCGCAGTTGCGGCAGTCGAGCGCGTCGATCTTCTGGTCGGTCGTCTCGTAGCGCACGCCGGCATTGCCGCGGACATGGATACCGAAGATCTCGGTATCGAACTTGCCCATGATATAGGCGGACATCACCTTCTTGGTGTTGGTGAAGTTGTTGTTCCAGTAATTGGCGTCCCAATAATTGTTCACCAGCCCATAGGGGGTGAGGAACACGCCGCCGCTGCCATAGACGAACTGGCCTGGCAGGCCGTTGGGGTTGGCGGTGGTCCGCGGCCCGATGTTCACCGGGGTGACCGCGCCCAGCACCTGGTTGATGTCGAGATTGCGCCAGTTCTGGGTATAGCCGCCCGCCGTGCCGCCGAAGAAATCATTGGCATAGGGAATCGCCTGCGACATGGCCGGGGTGACATTCCCGGTGTTCGCGCCCAGCGACGTGTTGCGCGAGCCGATCGAGGTATATTCGTTGCGCTCATAGCGCATGCCGACCTGCACGGCGGACAGGAAGCTGTCCTCGAACGTCCGCTCGAGATCGAGCTGGATCGCATCGAGCGCATTCCAAGACTGGCCGTTGGTGCCGGTCACGCCGAAGCGATCGCCCTGGGTGCCCGCCACCTGGCCCGGCATCTGCGCGCCCGCCTGGGTCGCCTGGTTCGCCGCCGAGGGCAGCGGATAGCCGCCGGTCGGGATGTGCGAGGCATTGGGCGTGTTCAGGACGAACTTCGCATCCTGCAGGCTGGTGCCGCCGGTGAAGATCGATGCGGTGATGCCGTTCAGCCCCGCCGAGCCCAGGTTGCGATAGGGGTTCTGGATGATGTCCAGCTCGATCTGGTTGGCGAGCACCTGCGCGCGCGAGATCGTGCCCTGCGCGGTCACCCGCCACTGGTCGTCCTTGAACTCGATCGTCGGGTTGACCGCCCAGGTCTTCTGCTTCGCCGGCTCGGAGCGGATCGAGTCATAGGTCTGCAGATTCTCGGCCGAGAACTGGTTGATGTAGGCGCGCGGCCCGCTCGAGGTCTGCACCACATAGGGCGTGCCCAGGCTGGTGAAATGCGCCACCGCCGAGGTTGGGGCCAGCGCGGTGTTGGTGTTGTTGCCCGCAGAGGTGTCGATGTAGAGAAGGTGGTTCAGGCCCTTGTCGAGGTTGCGCTCGGTGTAGAAGCCGGTCGCCCCGAACTTGAGCGTGTCGCTCGCCTGCCATTCGTAGCCGGCCGCGCCGGTGAGCAGATGGCCCTGGTTCATGCGGACGAACTGGCGGACCTGGCTCGGATAATAGACCCCGCCCGGATACTGCGCCATCAGCGCCTGGTAGGTCGGGTTGCTCGCCGCCGCCTGCTGGTTGCCGACCTGGATCGCGCCGAGGCGATTGGCCCAGGTGTTGACCGAGATGGAGTCGCGGCGGAACTTCTCGTCCTTGTAGGCGACGACGCCGAACACCGCGAAATTGTCGGTGATGTGCGCATTGTAGCCGGCCGAGAAGGCCGGGCTGCCCAGGTCGCCCAAGTCGTTATATTCGTACGAAGCCTTGGCCCAGCCGCCGGCCTTGCGGCTCAGCGCCGAGGCGATCCGCAAGTCGACATTGCCCGAAAGGCCGCCGGCCAGGTTCGCCGCGGAGGGCGACTTGATCACGGTGATCGCCGAGAAGATGTCCGAATTGAACGCGCCGAGCGGCGTCGACGAGGTGTTGGTCGCGCTGCCTAGGATCGGATCGGCGAAGCCGCCGCCGTTCAGCGTGGTGCGCGCGAACGAGCCCGGCAGGCCGCGCAGCGAGATGGTCGCGTTGCGCGAATCGGCCTCGCGATTGATTTGCACGCCCGGAATGCGCTGCACCGCCTCGCCGACGTTGAGGTCCGGGAAGCGGCCAAGGCCGTCGGACGAGATCGAATCGGTGATCTGATCGGATTCGCGCTTGATGTTGAGCGCATCGGCATAGGCCCGGCGGAAACCGGTCACCACGATCTGGTCGTTCGCCGTGGGTTCCTCGGCCTGGGGCGCACTGGCCTGACCGTCGGTGGTATTGGTACCGCTATTCTGGGCGAGCGCAGGCGCCGCCATCAGGACGGCGCAAAGCGCCGAACTGGCAAATAGAGTAGTCCTTCGCATGACTCTCCTCCCCGTCTGTTCCGGCTTTTGTGATTGCCAGTCCGTGCTGGCCACCGGTGTCAGGCCAATAAGGCCGATTGAACGACGGGTGTCAATAGAATGGTCAGGCCACATTTGATTATTGGTCGGGCAGAATGCCCGGCACGCAGACGATCCGCCTGCCAAAGCCCTGTAGCTGCGGCATTTTGCGCATGCCCATGCGGGCTGTGTCCAGTGGGATTTTCAGCTAGGAAGGTGCCGCGAACGCGCATCGCGAACGCAAACAGCCGCGTCCCCGCGCGCCATTAGGCACGCGGGGCGCGGGGGCGGGGGTTGGCAGGTCAGCCCTGGGGAGACTGCTGCCACCCCCCGCCAAGCGCGAGGAACAGGGAAACGGTCGCATCGGAGAAGTCCGATTCGGCCTGGGCGAGCGACAGCTCGTTCGTGGCCAGCGAGCGTTCGGCATCGAGCACCGTCTGGAACGGCTCGGCACCCGCGCGGTAGCGCAGGCGCGCGATGCGGGCGGCCTCGCCGCTCTGGTCACGGCCGCGGCGCAGCGCCTCGACGCGCTGGCCCTGCGCCACATAGGCGGCAAGCGCGGTCTCGGTATCCTGCAGCGCGGTCAGCCAGGTGCCGTCGAAGCTCGCCAGCGCGGCATCCGCCCCCGCCTTTGCCTGGGCGACGCGCGCACGGGCGACGCTCATGTTCGGGAAGCTGAACGAGACCAGCGGCCCGATGCTGAAGCGGAAGCTCGAGCTCTTGAACAGGTCCTTGGGGTCGAGCGCGGTCGTGCCGATCGAACCGCCGATCGAGACGTTCGGATAGAGATCCGCGGTGGCGACGCCGATCTGCGCGGTGGCCGAGGCCAGCTTGCGCTCGGCGGCACGGACATCGGCACGGCGCGCCAGCAGGGTCGCGCCATTGCCGACCGGGATCGCCTGGCGGACCACCGGCACGGCCTCGCAGCCCGCGACGTCGGTCGGCGCTTCGGACGGCGGCTTGCCGGTGAGCACCGCGAGGCGGAACAGGGCCGCCTTGCGCTGCGCCTCGATCACCGGGACGCTGGCGCGGGTCTGCTCGAGCAGCGCGGCGCCCTGGGCGGTCTCCAGCCCGGTGCCACGCCCGCCCGCTTCGAGCCGGCGGGTCAGGTCGAACGTGTCTTCCTGCAGCTTGAGCGTGCTGTTCGCGACCTTGAGCTGCTGGCCGGCGGCACAGGCATCCGAATAGGCCCGGATCGTCTCGGCGACGACGGTCACCCGGGCCAGGTCATAGGCGGCCTGGCTGGCGCCGACATCGGCCCGCCCGGCTTCGATGCCGCGCGCGATCTTGCCGAACAGGTCGACCTGATAGCTGGAATCGAGGCCGACGGTGTAGGTCTCGCCCTCGAACGACGCGTTGGGGATGCCCATCGCGGCGCCCGGCTGGCGCGAATGGGTACCCTGTGCCGACAGGTTGGTCATCGGCAGGCGCTGGGCGCGGGTCTCGCGCAGGGCGGCCCGGGCCTGGCGCAGGTTCGCCGCGGCGACGCGCAGATCGGTGTTGGCGGTCAGCGCCTCGCCGACCAGCCGGTCGATCACCGGCGTGTCGTAGAGCTTCCACCAGTCCGCGGGCGGCTCGTCGGGCACGAAGCCCGGCGCGTTCGCCTGGGTCAGCTCGCCCTGGGCCGGCGCCTTGGACGCCGGCGAGACATAGTTGGGGCCGACCGCGCAGCCGGCCAGCGACAGGCCGGCTGCGGTCAGGATGAGGGTACGCTTCATTGCGCTTCTCCCGTCGCGGCAGCGGGCGTCTGCGGCGCCGCCGGCGGATTTTGCTCGTGGTGCGCGACCTTCCCGCGGCCGAGCTTGCGCATCAGCACGTAGAAGATCGGTGTGAAGACCAGGCCGAAGATGGTCACGCCGATCATGCCGAACACCACGGCGGTGCCGAGCGACTGGCGCATCTCCTGGCCCGGGCCGCTGGCGATCGCCAGCGGGATCACGCCGAAGATGAAGGCGAACGAGGTCATCAGGATCGGGCGGAGACGCGAACGGGCCGCGTGGACCGCCGCATCGAACCGGTTCATGCCCTCTTCCTCGCCCTGCTTGGCGAACTCGACGATCAGGATCGCGTTCTTCGCGGCCAGCGCGATCAGCACGACGAGGCCGACCTGGGTGAGGATGTTGTTGTCCATCCCCCGCAGGTTCACGCCGAGCAGCGCCGCGAGGATGCACATCGGCACGATCAGGATCACCGCGAGCGGCAGCGTGAGCGCTTCGTACTGGGCTGCCAGTACGAGGAACACGAACACCACGGCGAGGACGAAGATCAGCGCCGAGGAGCTGCCCGCCGCCTTCTGCTGATAGGCGAGGCCGGTCCATTCATAGCCATAGCCCTGCGGCAGCACCTTGGTGGCCATCGCCTCCATCGCCGCGAGCGCATCGCCCGAGGAGACGCCCGGCGCCGCCTGGCCCTGCAGCTCGACTGCGGGGAGCAGGTTGTAGCGGACCACGCGCGACGATCCGGAATCGCGCACGAAGTTCGCAACCGCCGAGATCGGCACCATCTGCCCGCTCGACGAGCGGACCTGGAGACGGCCGATATCGTCCATCTGGTCGCGGGCGTTCGGCTCCGCCTGCGCGGTCACCCGGAAGGTGCGGCCAAGCAGGTTGAAGTCGTTGACATAGGTCGAGCCGATATAGGTGCTGATCGCGTCGAACACCTGGGCAGGTTGCACGCCCAGGATCTGCGCCTTGTCGCGATCGACATCGGCACGGATCTTCGGCGTCGCGGTGTTGAACAGCGAGAAGACCTGGCTGACCTTGTGCTCCTGCATGGCCGCGCCCATCATCGCGCCGGTCGCGGCTTCGAGCCCGCGCCAGCCGCCATTGGCCGACTTGTCCTCGACCATCATCACGAAGCCCGAACCGTTGCCGAGGCCCTGCACCGCGGGCGGTGCGATCATGAAGATGTTGGCGCCGCTGATCTGCCCGGCGATCGCGCCGGTGAGCTGGCCGGCCAGCGCCTCGGCGCTCTGCTTCTTGCCGCGCTCGGACCAGTCCTTGAGCTTGATGAAGATCACGCCCGCATTCGACGCCTGGCTGAAGCTCGCGCCGTCGAGGCCGGCGAATGCCGCGCCGTCGATCACGCCGTCGGTCTTGGCGGCGATGTCATAGGCCTTGGCGACGACTTCGCTGGTGCGGTCGAGCGACGAGCCCGGCGGCAGTTGGACGACGCCGATCAGGAAGCCCTGATCCTGCTCGGGGATGAAGCCGGTCGGCGTGGCGGTCAGGCGCCAGCCGGTCAGCGCCAGCAGGCCCGCATAGACGATCATCATGATCAGGCCCATGCGGATCAGGCGGCTGGTGACGCGGCCATAGCGATCCGACAGCCAGTCGAAGCCCTGGTTGAACTTCTCCGCGCCGACCTTGATCGGACGCATCCAGCGCGGACCCCTGTCGGCATCCATATGCTGGTGCGGCTTGAGCAGCAGCGCGGCGAGCGCCGGCGACAGGGTGAGCGAGACGAGCAGCGAGATCGCCGAGGCGGCGGCGATCGTCACCGCGAACTGGCGGTAGAAGATGCCGGGAATGCCGCCGACCATTGCCGTCGGGATGAACACCGAGACGAGCACCAGGCCGATCGCGACCAGCGCGCCGGACACTTCCTTCATCGTCAGGTGCGCGGCCTCGCGCGGGTGCTTGCCCTCGCGGATGTGCTTTTCCACCGCCTCGACCACGACGATCGCGTCGTCGACCACGATGCCCACTGCGAGCACCAGTGCGAAGAGCGACAGCGAGTTGATCGAATAGCCCAGCGCCAGCTGCACCGCGAAGGTGCCGACCAGCGCGATCGGGATGGCGACGATCGGGATCACCGCCGCGCGCCAGGTCTGGAGGAAGATCAGCACGACGACGACGACGAGGACCACCGCTTCGAGCAGCGTGTGCTGCACGGCTTCCACCGATGCCGAGACATATTCGGTCGGGTTGTAGGGAATGCTGTACTGAAGGCCCTGCGGGAAGTCCTTCTTCAGCGTGCCCATTTCCTTCAGCACCAGGTCCGCCGCGTTGAGCGAGTTGGCGCCCGGCTGCTGGACGATGGCGAGTGCGATGCCGCGCTTGCCGCCGAACGAACCCTGGATCGAGTAATCCTGGCTGCCCAGCTCGATCCGCGCGACGTCCCCCAGCTTGGTGAGCGCCGCGCCCGAGGGATCGGACTTGATGACGATGTTCGAGAACTGCTGGACGCTGGCCAGGCGGCCCTGCACGTCCACCGGCACTTCGAACGACGGGCTGTCCTTGCCCGAGGGCGAGGAGCCGAGCGCACCGCCCGCGGTCTGGACGTTCTGCGCCTGCAGCGCGGCAATGATCTCCGTGGAGGTCAGGTTGCGCGCGGCCGCCTTGTCCGGATCGATCCAGACGCGCATCGAATAGTTGCCGCCGCCGAAGATCTGCACCGAGCCGACGCCTTCGAGGCGCAGCAGCCGGTCACGGATCACCGTGTTGGCGTAATTGCCCATGTAGTCGACATCGAGGCTGTTGTCGGGCGAGGTCAGCGCCACGATCATCAGGAAGCCCGATTCCTGCTTGTTCACCGTCACGCCGATCTGGCGAACCTGATCGGGCAGGCGCGGCAGCGCGAGGTTGACGCGGTTCTGCACCAGCACCTGCGCGGCATCGAGGTCGGTGCCGGGCTTGAAGGTGACAGTGATCTGGCCCGCGCCCTGGGTGGAGGACGAGCTCATGTAGAGCATGCCCTCGACGCCGTTGATCTCCTGTTCGAGCGGCGCGGCGACGGTCTCGGCGATGATCTCCGGCGAGGCGCCCGCATAGGCGGCCTGCACCGAGATCGTCGGCGGGGCGATCTCCGGATATTGCGACAGCGGCAGCAGCGGATAGCAGAAGGCGCCGATCAGGGTGATGAACACCGAGATCACTGCGGCGAAGATCGGCCGCTCGATGAAGAAGCTGGAGAATCCGCTGCGCACGGGCGCCTGCGGAGGCTGGGAGGCCGGTACGGCCTGGGTATCGCTCATCGCGCCGTTCCTTAGCGGTTACCGGCCGGCTTGGCGGTGTAGTCGGGAGCATCCGAAGTGCCGCCCGCGGGCGCCGCTTCCTTGATCTGGCCCGGCTGAGGCGTGACCTTCACGCCCGGGCGGGCGCGCTGGGCGCCGTCGATCACCACCCGGTCGTCCTTGTTCAGGCCCGAGCGGATCACGCGCAGATTGCCCTGCAGCGGGCCGGTCTGCACCGGACGCGCCGTCACCGTGTTGGTCTTGTCGACGACGAACACGATCTGGCGGGCCGCATCGGCCATGATCGCCGTGTCCGGCACCAGCATCGCCGGATAGGGCTTGCTCGCCTCGAGGCGGGCCGAGCCGAACATGCCGGCCTTCAGGAAGCCGCCCGGGTTGCTGATCACCGCACGCGCACGGATCGTGCCGGCGCCGGCATCGAGCGCGTTGTCGACGAAGTCGATCGTGCCGTTGTGGGTATAGTCGGTCTCGTCCGACAGCTTGACCTTGATCGGCGTGCCGTCACGCGTGCCCGACCCGTCGCGCTGGTACTTGAGCAGCAGCGCTTCCGAACCCTGGAAGACGAAGTGGACCGGATCGACCGAGACGATCGTGGTCAGCACCGTCTGGTCGGCGGTAACCGAGTTGCCGACGTCGACCTTGCGCTCCGAGATGCGGCCGCTCAGCGGCGCCACGACGCGGGTGAAGCCGAGGCCAAGCCGCTGCGCCCGCAGATTGGCTTCGGCCGCCGCGACCTGCGCGCTGGCCGAGCGCATTGCGGCGCGGCGCTGTTCCAGCTCTTCCTGGCTGGCGGCGCGCTGGGCGACCAGCGCTTCCGAGCGGGCATATTCGGTCTTGGCGTTGGCCAGCGTGGCCTGGGCCTGGGCGACCTGCGCCACTGCCTGCGCAACCGCGGCCTGTGCCGGGCGGGCATCGACGGTGAACAGCAGCTGGCCCTTCTGGACGTACTGGCCGTCCTTGAACCACACGCCCTGCAGATAGCCCGAAGCGCGCGGACGCACATCGACCGACTGGATCGCCTCGAAGCGCCCGACGAACTCGTCCCAATCGACGACGTCACGCACCAGCGGTGCCGACACCGTCACGGGCGGCGCACCCTGCTGGGGCGGCTGGGCGCCACCTCCACCGCAGCCGGAAAGGACAAGCGCGGCTGCAAGAGCCGGGATGAGCAGCTGACGGTTCTTCGAGTGCATTTCCGATCCCTAAATCCGTGCCCCAGGCCGGACATCCTCCACGGTGTCGTTGCTCGAAACGAACGACTTCCGATTTTGTCCCGCTAAGCAGGTTCAGGGAACTTGTCAACGAACGATGACATATGTCCACGACGGTTGACTATGTTCACCGCCATGTTAGGGAAACTGTCCATGATCCCACCGGTTACGCCGCGGCATCGCAATGCCGTTGCGACGCGCCAGGCCATCCTCGCCTCGGCCCGGAAGCATTTCGCGCGCGAAAATTACGAGAATGTCGGCCTGCGCGAGATCGCGGGCCATGCCGGGGTCGATCCGGCGCTGGTCAGCCGCTATTTCGGCAGCAAGGAAGCGCTGTTCCGCGAGACGCTGCGCGACGAGGACGAGAAGGACATCCTCGACGGTGCGACCCGTGAGATGCTCGCCCAGCATTTCGCCCGGCTCTTCCTCGAGAAGGACGATGCCCCGCCGGGTGAGCGCGACATCCATATCGAGCGCATCCTGATCCTGCTCCATTCGATCGGCTCGCCCAAGGCCGGGCAGATCATCCATGACGCGGTGCAGACCGACATCCTCGACCCCGTCTCGCAGGAGCTCGACGGCGAAGACCGGGAGATGCGCGCGGCAATGGCGCTGGCGGTGCTGATGGGCATGGGCATCATGCACAACATGCTCTCGATCGATACGCTCGAATGCAGCCCCGAAGAGGATGCGCGGTTCGAGAAGCGCCTCACCCGCATCTTCGCCGCCGCCCTGGAGCCGATGGACGACTGACATGGCGCAGGCGCCGGTCCGCAAGATCATCCATGTCGACATGGATGCGTTTTACGCGTCGGTGGAACAGCGCGACGATCCCATGCTGAAGGGCAAGCCGGTCGCAGTGGGCTATGCCGCGGCGCGCGGCGTGGTCGCGGCGGCGAGCTATGAGGCGCGCAAGTTCGGGGTCCGCTCCGCCCTGCCCTCGGTCACCGCGCTGCGCCGCTGCCCCGAGCTGGTCTTCGTCAAGCCGCGCTTCGACGTCTATCGCGCCGTCTCGAAACAGATCCACGCGATCTTCGCCGACTATACCCCGATCATCCAGCCGCTCTCGCTCGACGAAGCCTATCTCGACGTCACCGCGAACCTGCGCGGGATCGAGACCGCCTGGGCCACCGCCAAGGAAATCCGCGCGCGGATTCTGGAGGAAACCGGGCTCACCGCCTCGGCCGGCATCTCGTACAACAAGTTCCTCGCCAAGCTCGCCTCGGACCAGCGCAAGCCCAATGGCCAGTTCGCGGTGACGCCTGACATGGGCGCGGCCTGGGTAGAGACGCTGCCGGTCAAGCGCTTCCACGGGGTCGGCCCGGTGACCGCGCGCAAGATGCAGGGGCTCGGCATCGAGACCGGGGCAGACCTGCGCGCCAAATCGATCGAGTTCCTCCGCGCCCATTTCGGCAGCTCAGCCGAATGGTATCATGCGATCGCCCGCGGCGAGGACGACCGGCCAGTCGATGCCGAGCGCATCCGCAAATCCTCAGGCTCGGAGACCACCTTCGACCGGGACCTTACCGAGAATACCGAGATCGAGGCCGGGGTGCTGGAGATGGCCGAGGACGTCTGGACCTGGTGCGAAAAGGCGCAGGAGTTCGGCCGCACCGTCACCGTGAAGGTGAAATATGCCGACTTCCAGATCATCACCCGCAGCCGCAGTCTCTCGGCCGGCCTGGTCGACCGCCGCGAGGCTTTGCGCGACATGAGCCTCTCGCTGATCCGCTCGGTGCTGCCGACGCCCAAGGGGATCAGGCTGGTCGGCGTGACGGTTTCGAACTTCGAGGAGCGGCTGGGGGACGAGTTGCCCTTCTAGTCCCCAAAGGCATAGTGCAGGCGCACACAGCCCCGGTCGATCGCCTCGGCGCCGAGCAGCCGCAGCTTCTCTCGCACGCCTTCCGCAGGGAACAGCGGCTTCCCGCGCCCGATCAGCTCCGGCATCACATAGATCTCGATCGCATCGAGGGCACTGCGCGCGATGAACGTCATTTGCAGTCGTCCGCCGCCCAGCATCCAGACATCGCCATCGTCGAGCGCACGCAATTCCGCGATCAGCAGGTCCACATCGCTACGCGTCTCCAGCGGCCCCTTCGGGTCCAGGATTGGTCGAGAAGTGACGACGATCACCCGCTGCGCGTCATAGGCCCAGGGCGCATCCTGGCTTGCGAGGAAATCATAAGTGCCTCGCCCCATCACCACCGTCCGGACTCGCTGCAGGAAATGGCGATAGTCATGTGCGCCAAGATCGAGGCCGTCATAGGCGAACAGCCAGTCGAGGCTGTCATCTTCGGTTGCGATGAAGCCGTCCAGGCTGGTGGCGATATAGCCCAGGATCCGCGCCATCGACTCACTCCTCTTGTTTATAAATGAATAGTCGTTTATAAAAATTCGATGGGACGGGGCAAGACGGTTTCGGACAAGGCAGTGCTCGACGGGCTGCTCGCGACGATCGGAAATCCAGGCGACTTGACCTTCGCCAGAGCCGGGCAGGTTGTCGGCCTCTCCGCCGCGACGCTCGTCCAGCGCTTCGGCACACGCGATGCCATGGTCGAGGCGGTGCTGCTGCATGCCTGGGATCGCCTCGACGACGCCACCGCCGCCGCGGATGCGGAGCGCACAGTCGATCCGGCGGGTGCGATCGCATTGCTGGTTCAGCTGACGCCGGCAGAACGGGACGTCACCGAGGGGCTGCTCCTGCTGCGCGAGGATTTCCGTAATCCGGTGCTGCGCGCACGCGGCGCAGCCTGGGGCGGACAACTCGCCCGGGCGCTGGGCAGGAGGCTCACGGAGGACCCGCAAGAAGCCGAACGACTGGGCTGGCAAATGGCCTCGATCTGGCAGGGCAGCCTGATCTGGTGGGGTTTTCGTCGCGAAACCGCCCCCCGTGCCGCGATCGAGGCGGCATTGACGGAATGGTACGCGAACCTCGCCGGATGCTAGGCTGCGACCGATGCTGGACCGCACCTTCTTCGAGCGCGACGCGGTAACCGTCGCCCGCGACCTGATCGGCGTGGAGGTGCTGGTCGACGGCGTCGGCGGGCCGATCGTCGAGACCGAGGCCTATGACGCGGGCGACCCCGCCTCGCACAGCTTCCATGGCCCGACGGCGCGCAACGCAGTCCTGTTCGGCCCGCCCGGCCATGCCTATATCTACCGTATCTATGGCCTGCATTGGTGCATGAACTTCGTGTGCTCACCCGTCAGCGCGGTGCTGATCCGCGCGATCGAACCGCGCCACGGACTCGACGTGATGGCCGGGCGCCGCGGCACCGGCAGTGTGCGGCTGCTCTGCTCGGGGCCGGGCCGGCTCTGCCAGGCACTGGCCGTCGATCACGGCCTGGACGGCGCGCCGATCGATGCACCACCCTTCGATCTGCGTGCCGCGGATGCCCCGCGCAGCGTCGCGGTCGGACCCCGGATCGGGATCAGCAAGGCAGTCGATACGCCGTGGCGCTTCGGCGAGGCGGGCTCGCGCTTCCTCAGCAAGCCGTTCGCGCCATGACCGGCGATCCGATCCCGGTCTCCGATGTCGCCCATGTCCGCGCCCTGCTGATCGAAGCGGCCCGCGAACGCCGCGCGGTCAGCTATTCCGAGATGCTCGCATTGCTCGGCCACCGCTTCACCCGCCCGCTGATGCGCGCGCTGTGCAAGACACTCGACGTGATCGACGAGGCAGCGGTGGCGAACGGCGAACCCGAGCTCGCGGTGCTGGTCGTGCGCGAATCCGATGGCATGCCCGGCCAGGGCTGGTGGGTCAGCCCGCGCGCCTCGCTGGAGGGGCATGCGGGGCCGTGGGAAGGCCCGGAGGCACGGGCGTTCGTCGACCGGCTCCAGCGCGAGGCGTTCGACCATTGGTCCCAAGCCTGACCTGCTTGCAATGTAGAAACGCTCTATTCCCCGGGGCGATACACCCGCTCGACATGCCCCTTCAGGTCTTCGGTATAGAAATACACCGGCCGCAGCGCACCCGCCGCATAGCGATCGGCCTGATCGGTGAAGTGCCTGCTGTCCGGATGCCCGCTCTCGCCGCCCGCGGTGACCGCCCAGGCCTTGACCCTCGGCCCGAACTCCACCGTCGCGACGAAGCTGTTGCCGAGCGTGCCGTAATAGCGCTTCGTCCCCGGCCAGCGCTTGGCCCCGAACGAGGCGAGCGAGCCCCATTGCGCCGAAGTGAAGGGCACCGGGATGCTGGGCTTGGCGTCGTCGAACTTCTGGACGATCGCCCCGTCGTTGCGCTGGAAGCGGTTGATCTCGCCCCAGGCGATCTTCCAGCTGCCGAAATCCTGGGTGAGCCGATCCACGGCAGAGGCCAGCGCGTCGATCCGCTGCGCATCGGTGGCACGGTCCGCCATCCAGTCCCATACCGACAGCCCCGCCTCCTTGGCCGGTGCGGCCGAGGGAGCCCAGAGCGCCTCGCCCCAGAACACCGCGAGCGACGTCGCGGTCGAGTCCGCGGCCCAGCGCCGGTCCCAAGCCTTGAGCAGGGCCACCGGCTCGGCGAGCCTGGCCTTGCGCGCATCGCTGTCGGGCAGCTTCTCCCAGGCGCTCGCCAGCCCGGGCAGCAGCCGGTCGAAGGCGGGCAGGAAGCTGTCATAGGCCGCCTGGCGCAGCGTCTCGGGGGTGAAGTCGGCACGGGCATTCAGCACCCGCAGCGCATGGGCGCCGCGCGGGTTCTCGCCGGCCTGGTCGAAATAGCGCGGGAAGTCCGACGCCTTGGGGCTGTCCGCCCCGGCAGCGGTCCAGGGCCAATTGTTCGAGTTGAAGGCCCAGCCATTCTTCGGGTTCACCGCCTGGGGCAAGCTGGCAAGGCTGTGCAGCCCCTTCCAGTCGGTCGCCGGATCGCTACCATCGACCGGCTTGCGATAGTCGAAGCGATTGTCCCGCACGGGCATGAATTGCGGCATCAGGAACGCGATCTCGCCCCTGGAGTCCGCGAACAAGGTGTTGTTCGAGCTGTTGGCCTTGAGCGCGGCGACTTTGAGGAAGCCGGCATAATCGCTCGCCTTGGTGCGCAGGAAGCTCTGCTGGAGCGCCTCGACCGGCTTGTTCATCAGCGAGACCGCGATCCACTGGCCCTTGTCCGTCATGCGCACGATCGGGCCATGATGCGTGGCATAGGCCCGGAAGCTGCGCCGGGCCTGTGTCCCGTCGGCGGCGCGATAGGCGATCGTGATCGGCGTGATCGTCACCGGCCGCGTCTCGGTGCCGTAGCGATAGCCGAAGCGCGTGCCCGGCACGTTGCTGACGATGGTCTCCGCGAACTCGTCGACATTGTCGACGCCGCTCGACGTGTGCATCCAGCCGGCCCTGGCGTTGAACCCCTGGTAGATGAAGAACTGCCCCCAGGTCGCCGCACCGTAAGCGTTGAGCCCCTCGCCGCTGGTCACCTGCTGCTCGGAGCGGAAGAAGAAGCTGGTATGCGGGTTGATCAGCAGCAGCGCATGGCCGTTCTTGGTATGGCTCGGCGCGATCGCGAAGCCGTTCGAGCCCTTGGGTTCCTTGTAGAGCAGGTCCCTCTCGGCATCGGTCATCGCCAGCTTCTGCTTGCCGTAGAATGCCTCGAGCTGGCTGAGCGGCACCCGCTCGATATCGCCGCCGATACTGCCTTCGGAGAAGCTCAGCGCCATCCACGGCTCGAACCGGGTGAGCACGCGCGGCTTTACCTCAGGATGGGTGGCGAGATAATGGTTCAGTCCGTCCGCCCAGGCCTGCATCAGCTTGCGGAGCCAGGCGGGGCTTCTGGCATAATCCGCCTTCAGCACCTCGGGATCGACGAACAGCCGTTGGCGCAGGTCCTGCCAGATCGCCCCCTCGCCCTCCGCCTCGGCGAGACGGCCGAGGCTGACCAGATAGTTGGTCTCGATCCGGTTGAAGTCGTCCTCGGCCTGGGCATAGATCATCCCGAACACCGCATCGGCGTCGGTCTGCCCCTTGATGTGCGCCACGCCCCAATCGTCGCGCGTTATCGTCACCCGCGACGCTTCCGCCTTCCAGCGATCGGCATCGGTCTGCGCTTGGGCAGAGGTGGAGGCGAGCAGCGCGGCGGCTAGGAGCAGGCGAGTCATGTCCGCATCCTAGACCGCCTTGGCTCAGTCCGGAATCGTTTCGATCTCGACGATCTCGATTGCCTGGGGCTTGCCGGCGAAATCGACCTTCTCGCCTTCCTCGGCGCCGATCAGGGCCTTGGCGAGCGGCGCCTGGAAGGAGAGCCGGTCCGCCGCAGGATCGGCCTCGTCATGCCCGACCAGGTCGATCACCCGCTCCTTGCCGGCCATGCGGATCCGTACCCGGGAACCGATGCCGGCCACGCCTTCTTCCGGCGCCGGCGCGATCTGCGCGGTGGTGCGGCGCGTGTTCCAGTAGCGCAGCTCACGCTTCAGTCCCTCGAGCGCCTCTTCCTCGCCGCCGGCCGCGATCGAGGCTTCCAGCTCGGCGACCTTCGTCTCGATCAGCACAAGGCCGCGCGCCGTGACCATATTGGGTCCCGGCGGCAGCGGCAGTTCGAACTTCGGTTCCTTGTGTTCCTCGTCGCTCTCGCGGCGAAACGCGACGCTCATGCCTGGGGGAGTTCCTCGATGCTGGACGAAACCTTCCAAAGATCGAGCGAGCCATCGGTTGCATGGCGATCGATCTCGGCCAGCTCTTCCGCGCTGAAATCGAGATTGTTGACCGCGTCCAGCGAGTTGTCGAGCTGCTCGACGGTGCGCGCACCGACCAGCGCCGAGGTGACGCGCGGGTCGCGCAGCACCCATGCGATCGCCATCTGCGCCAGCGTCTGGCCGCGCTTCTGGGCAATGGTATGGAGCGCGCGGATTCGCTCGATATTCTCGTCCGACAGCAGGCGCTGGTTCAGCGAGCCACCGCGCGCCGCGCGGGCATCCTCCGGCACGCCGTTGAGATACTTGTTGCTCAGCATGCCCTGCGCCAGCGGCGAGAAGGCGATGCAGCCGGTGCCGAGATCACCCAGCGTGTCCAGCAGCTCGGCTTCGATCCAGCGGTTGAGCATCGAATAGCTCGGCTGGTGGATGAGCAGCGGCACCTTGTGCTCGGCGAGGATCGCGGCGGCCTGGCGGGTCAGCTCGGGCGAATAGCTCGAGATGCCGACATACAGCGCCTTACCCTGGCGGTGGAGCTGGGCGAGCGCGCCCATCGTCTCCTCGAGCGGGGTCTTGGGATCGACGCGGTGCGAATAGAAGATGTCGACATAGTCGAGCCCCATCCGCTTGAGGCTCTGGTCGCACGAGGCGATGAGGTACTTCTTCGATCCGCCGACATCGCCATAGGGGCCCGGCCACATGTCCCAGCCGGCCTTGGTCGAGACGATCAGCTCGTCGCGGTGGCTGGCGAAATCGGTCGCCATGACGCGGCCGAAATTCTCCTCGGCCGAGCCATAGGGCGGGCCGTAATTGTTCGCGAGGTCGAAATGGGTCACGCCCCGGTCGAACGCGCGGCGCAGCATCGCGCGGCCGGTCTCGAACACGTCGGTGCCACCGAAATTCTGCCAGAGGCCAAGGCTGATCGCCGGCAGGTCGAGGCCCGAGCGCCCGCAACGGCGATAGGGCATGCGGCCGTCATAACGGGCGGGGTCGGCGGTATAGGGCTGGGGATAGGGCATTGGTCTCTCCGCATGGCGCGCTTCGGCTTCGCGGCGTCCTATAATGAATCCCGGCCAGCAGTGAAGGATTCCATGCAAATGCCCCGATTGGCGCTCGTCATGATCGTGCGGGACGAGGAACGCTGCCTTGCGCGCTGCCTCGAAAGCGCCCGCGCCCATGTCGACACGATGATCGTGGTGGACACTGGCTCGACCGACGACACCGTCGCCATCGCCGAACGCTGCGGCGCGACGGTGCATCACTTCACCTGGTGCGATGATTTCGCCGCGGCCCGCAACGCCGCGCTCGACCTCTCGGATGCCGACTGGAACCTGATCCTCGATGCCGACCAGTGGATCGAGGGCGATGCCAGCGCGCTCGGCCCCGAAACGCTGCCGTCCGCCTCGGTCGCCGCGCCGCGCTTCCTCGGCTGCGCGCACATGATCAACCATGACCCGTCCGAAGGCCCGGGCGTGCGCCGGCTGATGCCGCGCGTCCTGCCGCGCGGCGTGCGCTACGAAGGGCGCATCCACGAACAGCCGGTCTCGCCGCTGCCGCTGGTGCCGCTGCCCCTGTCGCTCCGCCATGACGGGTTCGAGGAAGCACAGCTCGAGCGCAAGGCGGGACGCAACGAAGCGCTGCTTATCGCCCAGCTCGCCGAGACACCGGAGGATTCCTATCTCTGGTACCAGCTCGGCCGCGAGCATCTGGTGCGCGGCAAGCCCGGCGAAGCCGCCGACGCGCTGCTCACCGCGCATCGCACCGGCGCATCCGGCTCGGCATGGCGTCACGGCACCGTGGTCGGGGCGCTGCAGGCGCTCAAGCGCGCCGAGCGGTTCGAGGAAGCACTGGCATTTGCCGATCTCGAGCACCGCAACTGGCAGCGCTCGCCCGACTTCTACTTCGCCGTCGCCGACCTTTATCTCGACTGGGCGAGCCACAACCCGGCGACCGCGATGAGCGAGCTGCTGCCGATTGTCGAAAGCGCCTGGAAGCGCTGCCTGGAGATCGGCGAGCGGCCCGATCTCGACGGGTCGGTCGAAGGGTGCGGCAGCCATCTCGCAGCGCAGAACCTGGCAATGTTCTACGAGGCCCTGGGCATCGACGACGCGGCGCGGACCTATGCCGAACTGGCCGCCCACATGCTCGAACGGCGCGCCGCCTAGACGGTGAAGCTCTCGCCGCAGCCGCAGCTGCCCTTGGCGTTCGGGTTCTGGAAGGTGAAGCCGGCGGTGAAGTCGTCCTCCACCCAGTCCATCGTCGAGCCGATCAGGTACAGGATAGAGCTGCCGTCGACATAGAAAGTCCCGCCGGGCGTCTCGATCTTCTCGTCGAACGGCTTGGCCTCGGTGACGTAGTCGACCGAATAGGCCAGGCCCGAGCAGCCGCGCCGCGGGGTCGACAGCTTGACGCCGACGGCCTCGGCCGGCGCCTTGGCCATCAGGTCGGCGATGCGCTGCTCGGCGGCTGGCGTCAGGATCAGCGCGGCCGGGCGCGCGCGGGTGGCGGTGGTCATCACAGCATCCCCAGTTCGAGCTTGGCCTCGTCGCTCATCTTCTGCGGGTCCCAGGGTGGATCCCAGACGAGGGCGACTTCGGCATGTCCGATCCCCGGCACCGAGCCGACGCGCAGCTCGACCTCGCCGGGCATCGATTCCGCCACCGGGCAATGCGGCGTGGTCAGCGTCATCGTCACCGCGGCATGGCCGTCATTGGTGATGTCGACACCGTAGATCAGGCCGAGATCATAGATGTTCACCGGGATCTCGGGATCATAGATCTCCTTGAGCGCCGTGATCACCGCTTCGTAGAGCTCGCCGCCCGGCTCGGTGCCCGACAGCGCCTGCGGCTTCTGCGACAGGAAGCCCGAGAGATAGTCGCGCTTGCGCTCGAACGTCTCGCTCACGCCTTCCACCACGTCCGCCGATGTTTCGGTGGACGCATCAAACGCATCATCGACGCGCGCCTTGGGCGGAGCCGCTACGGCTGCCACTTCCTCGACTTCAATCTTACGCTCTTCGTTCATCCGAAGATCCTCGTGACCCGTTCAATTCCAGCAACCAGCGCGGCGATATCGTCCGCGCCATTGTACACTCCGAAGCTCGCCCGCGCCGTCGCCGGCACGCCGAGTGCGTCCATCAGCGGCTGGGCGCAGTGGTGCCCGGCGCGGATCGCGACATTGCCTTCATCCAATATGGTGGCGACGTCGTGCGGGTGCACCCCCTCCACCGCGAAACTGACGATGCCGGCGCTGTCGGCCGGACCGAACAGCTTGACCGAATTGAGCTGCGACAGTGCCTCACGCGCCTGCGTCACCAGCGCCGTCTCGTGCGCGTGGATGCGATCGAGCCCGATGTCATCGACATAGTCGATCGCCGCATGCAGCCCGACCACGCCGACGATGTGCGGCGTCCCCGCCTCGAAGCGTCCAGGCGGCGGGGCATAGGTGGTCTTGGCGAAGGTCACCCGGTCGATCATCGAGCCGCCACCCTGATAGGGCGGCATCCCGTCGAGCAGGTCGTAGCGTCCCCAGAGCACGCCGATGCCGGTCGGCCCGTAGAGCTTGTGGCCCGACATCACATAGAAGTCGCAGCCGATCTCGGCGACGTTCACGGCCATGCGCGGCACGGCCTGGCAACCGTCCAGCAGGACCTTGCCGCCGACCTTGTGGGCCAGCGCGGTCGCGTGCTTCGCGTCGAGCACCGAGCCGAGCACGTTCGAGACATGCGCCAGCGCGACCAGCTTGTGGCGCTCGGTCAGCATCGCTTCCATCGCGTCGAGGTCGATACGCTGGTCGGCGGTGAGCGGCACCACGTCGATCTCGGCGCCGACGCGCTCGGCGACCATCTGCCAGGGCACGATGTTCGAATGATGCTCGAGCGTCGAAAGCAGGATGCGGTCGCCCGCCTTGAGCTGCGTCCCCGCCCAGCATTGCGCGACAAGGTTGATCCCCTCGGTCGCGCCGCGGACGAAGACCACTTCCTCCTCGCGCCCGCCGAGGAACGCCGCCACGCGCTTGCGGGCAGCTTCATAGGCGAGCGTCATGTCCGCCGAGCGCTGGTACACGCCGCGATGCACGGTGGCATAGGTTTCGCCGTACGCGCGGTTGATCGCATCGAGCACCGGCTGCGGCTTCTGCGAGGTCGCGGCAGTGTCGAGATAGTGCCAGCCGGCCGGGATCGCCGGGAAATCGGCGAGCACATCGAGGGGACGGGTGTCGGCAGTCACGGTCATAGCGCAGTGTCCAGCCAGCGGTCCGCATCCGCCGCAAAGGCCTCGCGCACTGCCTCCTCGCCGATCCGGGCGAGCGCATCCGCGACGAAGGCACGGGTGAGCAGCGCCTGGGCGCGGGCGGGGTCGATGCCGCGGCTCTGCAGATAGAAGAGCGCTTGTCTGTCGAGCTCACCGACCGTGGCACCGTGCGCGCACTTCACGTCGTCGGCGAAGATCTCGAGCTCGGGCTTCAAATTCACCGTCGCCGTGCGCTGGAGCAGCAGGCCGCGCAGCGACTGCTCGCCATCGGTCTGCTGCGCGCCGCGCGCCACTTCGACGCGGGCGGCGAGGCTGGCGGCCGACTTGTCCGCCGCCACTGCGCGCCACAGCTGGCGCGAGGTGCCCTCGATATCCTCGTGGCGCACCGCGACCGCAGCTTCCTGCTTCTGGCTGCCCGACGTGAGCAGCGCGCCGCCCATCTCGGCAAAGCCACCCTTGCCGTTGATCAGCAGCGAGCCGTCGATCCGGCTGCCCATGCCGCCGGCGCCAAGGAAGATCGAGACCAGGCTCGCCGCCTCGCCAACCTCAGCCTCGTCGCGCAGCGAGACGAAGCCGTCCGACTGCACCAACCGCACCGAACGCATCAGCCGCGCGCCGCGCTTGAGGCAGAGCGTGGTCAGCCGGTTCGCCCAGCCCGAGCCCGCATAGGTCTCGATCACCGAGGCGACCGCATCCTCGTCGAGCATCAGCCGACCGGGGACATGGCTTTCGCCGCCGGTGCCGAGATGGACGATCTGGATCGCGGTGACGGCATGTTTGGGGCCGATATGCAGCGACCAGCCCTCACCCTCGGCCAGGCTGCCGAGCGGATGGTCGGTGATCGCCACCTGCTGGGTCACCTGCACGGGGCCAGGCTTGCTGTGCGCCGGCTCGAACCGGCCATCGACGAACAACAGGCGCGGGCCTTCGATGTCGAGGAACAGGGTCGCGGGATCGATCGCCGCATCGGCACGCGGGCTGTCGGCGGCCGCCTTGAGCGCCGCCATGTCGGCCCAACGCCATTCCTCCATGCGCGGGGTGGGAAGTGCGAGCGCGGTCACTGGCCGGTCCTCCAGCTACGCTTGAAATCGGCGAGCAGTGCCGGCTTGCGCTTGTCGATACAGGCCTTCACGCCCGCGGAATCGCGCGCGCCCTTGCGGACGCAGGCAGTCGCGGTGCGGCAGAGCTGCTCGTCCAGCTTCGCATAGCCGCTCGTCTCGCTCAGCGCGCAGCCGAGCTTGCCGCCCGCGCCCTGGCTGACCGTCGCGGAGATCGCCGCGAGCCTGCGCCCGACGACCTCGATATTGAGCTCGTCCTGCGGCGCCTCCTGCACCGCGAACGCCAGGATCAGGGACAGGATCACGCCGCCAGGATCCCATAGCCTTCGCGCTCCAGCTCGTGCGCGAGTTCGGGCCCGCCCGAGCGGACGATGCGGCCATCGGCCAGCACATGGACGAAGTCCGGCTGCACATAGTCGAGCAGCCGCTGGTAGTGGGTGATCAGCAGCACCGCCTTGTCGGGCGCGCGCATGATCCGGTTGATCCCCTCGCCCACTGCCTTGAGCGCATCGATGTCGAGGCCGGAATCGGTCTCGTCGAGGATCGCCAGCTTGGGGCCGATGATGCCCATCTGGACCATCTCGTTGCGCTTCTTCTCGCCGCCCGAGAAGCCGACGTTCACGGGGCGCTTCAGCATCTCGACGTCCATGCCGAGCGCATCGGCCTGGGCGCGGGCGAGCTTGAGGAACTCGCCGCCCGACAGCGGAGCCTCGTCGCGCGCGCGGCGCTGGCTGTTGAGCGCCTCGCGCAGGAAATGCAGGTTCGAGATGCCGGGGATCTCGACCGGATACTGGAAGCCGAGGAACAGGCCCGCCGCGGCGCGCTCGTGCGGCGCCAGCTCGAGCAGGTCCTGCCCGTCAAAGGTCACGCTGCCGCCGGTCGGCTCGTAGTTCGGGCGGCCGCCCAGTGTGTAGCCGAGCGTCGACTTGCCGGCGCCGTTCGGGCCCATGATCGCGTGGATCTCGCCCGCGTTCACTTCCAGGCTCAGGCCCTTGAGGATTTCCTTGCCGTCGATTTCGGCGCGGAGGTCGGTGATCTTCAACATGCTGTCGTTCATTCCTTGGGCCCGAAAATCGGCCCCTTTTCTGACTTGTCGGTATCGTCGCGGCGCTGCGGCGTGCCGGTGGTGAAGCGCACCACCGGGCCATCTGCGGCCGGGTTCGCCGGCGGCGCGATCGGCTTCACGCGCTGGCGCTCGGTCTCGCGGCTTTCCTCGGTGGCCGCATTGGGCCCGATCGCGGAGGAAGGCAGTGCCGCCTTGGGCTGCACCAGCTTGGGCAGTTCGAAAACCTGTGCCTTGCCCGGCGCCACCACCGGCGGCGGCGCGGAGAGCGCGGCGGCGGCCTGCTCCAGCACGCTGAGCTCGCGGCAATCGGTCACTTCGTCGGCGGTCTTGGCGTAGCAGACCGGCGTCGCCTGACAGGCATTGCTGTCGCGCCGCTGGCTGCCGCTCGAGATCATCACCCGGCAATTGCGCAGCCGGCCGTCCGAGCCCTTGTCGAACAGCATCGTGGTGCGCCCGAAGGTAGCGCGCACGACGATGTTCGCCTCGTCCTCGACAGCGCCCTGCGAGGGCACGGTCGGAGCAGCGGGAACGTCCTGCGCGAACAAGAGGGCGGCGAGCAGCAACATCGGATCAGGCCGCGACGACCCGCACGCGAATGGTGCCGGGCACATAGCGATCGCCGACCGCGACGAGCGTGCCGTCCGGCAGCTCCCACTTCACGTCGAACGCCTTCACATTGCCCGGCGCATCCATGACCTCGCGTGCCAGCTCGACATCCGCCAGGTCGATCAGCGTGCGGACTTCCTTCCACCATGCCTTGGGGAAACGCTTGCCGTTCAGGGTCAGCTTGCCCTCGGCATAGCTCGTCTCGCTCATCCCGCGGCAGGCGACCGAGGCGTCGTGCAGCGGGATCTGGCGATCGTCCGGCGCATCGGGAAGCGCGCCGAGATGCGTGGTGACGCATTTGGCATAGCCCGACACGACCGGCAGCTGCGTCTTGTCCGCAACCGCCACGCCCGACATTGCCATCAGCATCGAAACCAGCATCAGCCGACACTCCCCTCCAGGCTAATCCCCAGCAGCTTCTGCGCCTCAACGGCGAATTCCATCGGCAGCTGCTGCAGCACTTCCTTGGCGAAACCGTTGACGATCAGCGCCACCGCGGCCTCCTGGTCGAGCCCGCGCTGCATCGCGTAGAACATCTGGTCCTCGCTGATCTTGGAGGTGGTCGCCTCGTGCTCGATCTGCGCGGAGGGGTTCTTCACCTCGATGTACGGCACGGTGTGCGCCCCGCACTGGTCGCCCAGCAGCAGGCTGTCGCACTGGGTGAAGTTGCGGACATTCTCCGCCGCCGCATTGACCAGCACGCGGCCACGATAGGTGTTGTTCGACTTGCCCGCCGAGATGCCCTTGGAGACGATCGTCGACCGGGTGTTCTTGCCGATATGCAGCATCTTGGTGCCGGTATCGGCCTGCTGGCGGCCATTGGTGACCGCCACCGAATAGAACTCACCTACCGAGCCGTCGCCCTGCAGGATGCAGCTGGGATACTTCCAGGTGATCGCGCTGCCGGTCTCGACCTGGGTCCAGCTCACCTTCGAGTTCCTGCCGGCGCACAAGGCGCGCTTGGTCACGAAGTTGAAGATGCCGCCGACGCCGTTCTCGTCGCCCGGATACCAGTTCTGCACCGTCGAGTATTTGATCTCGGCATCGTCGAGCGCGACCAGCTCGACCACGGCGGCGTGGAGCTGGTTCTCGTCGCGCATCGGGGCGGTGCAGCCCTCGAGATACGAGACGTAGGCGCCCTTGTCGGCGATGATCAGGGTGCGTTCGAACTGGCCGGTATTCTCCGCGTTGATGCGGAAATAGGTGCTGAGCTCCATCGGGCAGCGCACGCCCTCGGGCACATAGACGAAGGTGCCGTCCGAGAAGACGGCGGCGTTCAGCGCCGAATAGAAATTGTCGCGCACCGGCACGACCTTGCCGAGCCACTTCTTGATCAGCTCGGGATATTCGCGGATCGCCTCCGAGATCGACAGGAAGATGACCCCGGCTGCCTTCAGCTCCTCGCGGAAGGTGGTCGCGACCGAGACGCTGTCGAACACCGCGTCGACCGCGATCTTGCGCGCGCCCTCGACCCCGGCGAGCACCTTCTGCTCCTCGATCGGGATGCCCAGCTTCTCATAGGTGCGCCGGATCTCGGGATCGAGCTCGTCGAGCGAGCTGATCGTCTTCTTCTGCTTCGGTTCGGCGTAGTAATAGGCGTCCTGATAGTCGATGTGCGGGATCGACAGCTTCGCCCATTCCGGCAGGGTCATCTCCTGCCACATGCGGAATGCCTTCAGGCGCCAGTCGAGCATCCACTCGGGCTCGCTCTTCTTGGCCGAGATGTAGCGGACCGTGTCCTCGGACAGCCCCTTGGGCGCGAACTCCTGTTCGACGTCCGAGGCGAAGCCCCATTCATACTTCTTGTTGGCGGCCGCCAGTGCTTCCGCGTTCTTCGTAGCCATGGTTACACCTGCTCCCCGGCCAGCGCCGGGGTCCGGGTTTGATCTGCCGGATGTGGCGCTTCGGCCTGGGCCGGAGCGCTGGAAAGTTGGGCGAGGGAAATGCCCGCGAGCGCGCCCTTTACAGCACCGTTCACGACATTCCAGTGCGGCTTGACCTTGCAGCTGTCCTGCACGCAGCAATCCTGCTTGCCGGCATCGACGCACGAGGTGAGCGCGATCGGCCCCTCAATGGCCTCGACGATGTCGGCCAGGGTGATCGTCGCAGGCGGGCGGGCCAGGCGGAAGCCGCCGCCGGTACCGCGCGCGCTCTCGATCAGGCCGGCCGCGGAGAGTTTGCTCACCAGCTTCTGCACGGTCGGCAGCGGCAGCCCGGTCTCCTCGGCGAGCGTAGTCGCGTTGAGCCGGCACGTCGCGCCGCACTGGCGCGCCGCGGCGGACAGCATCACGACCGCATAATCGGCAAGGCTCGAAAGCTTCACGCTGTTCCTTCGCTGCGCCGCCCCGGGGCGGACCAATCGGACAAAATCGTTCCGATTGGCCAAATGGGCTCAGCGGCGGCGAAGGTCAACCGATTCGGGGATCACGTCCGGCAGGAAGTGGAAGGTTTCGTTGGTCAGGGTGAGCGCCAGCACCGGGTCGATGCCCGCGCGCAGCGAGGTCGGCGTGTGGCCGGTGAACTGCCGGATCTCGTTGATCATGTGCGACTGGTCGGAGAAGGGACCCACCACTTCATCCACCCGGGCGCCCTGATAGATGCGCATCGCGGCGCCGATCGCGCGGAACTTGCGCTTCAGATGCGCCGGGCTGCCGGCGAAATAGTCCTTGCAGAGCCGCTGGACCTGGCGCTCCCCGATGTTCGAGCTCTTGCGGATACGGGCATAGAGATCGTCGATCGTCGGATCCTTGGTCGCCGCCCATTCGCGCACCGCGCGCAGGAAGACGAGATGCGCCGCCGGCACCGGCTTCACTTCCTGCTGGCGCATGCGGAGCAGCGGCTCGATCGCGGCGATCATCTCCTCCAGCGTGTCCATCTTGTGGAGACGGTGCCAGAGCAGCCCGGCCTGCTCGCAGAACAGCTTCTCGCCATCGACGATGTGATCGGCGACCTTGTAGGCCGGCAGCCCGATCAGCGCCTTCCAGCCGATCGCGCGCAGCGAAACGCCGAAACAATGGAACGGCCCCTGCATGCGATAGCTCGCAGCCGAGGTGCCCGGGCCGTTGATCATCACCTTCTTGGTGCTCTCGGCATGGCCGTCGGGGAAATGGACGGTGCCGCTGCCCTTGATGACGAAGCGGAGCTGGCCAAGGTCGACGCGCTCGATCCCTTCGACGTCCCTGCCGTCGTGGCGGAAGAGATAATAGGATTCGACGTGCGGGATCAGCGCCCCTTCCGCCTTGCGGAATTCGAGCCGAGGCCGGGGATCCCGGTCGTTCTCTGCGGCCAGTTGGGCCGGTTTCATCCTGGTAGCGCCCCGCATTTCTTGCCCTGCTAATCCGAGATTATCCCCTCCTCGGATTCCTTATTTTCCGCGCAAATATACCGCGTAGTCGCGGAATAGAAAAGTGGCCCGGTCAGCCTAAGCCAACCGGGCCAAAAGGAAAGGGTTCCCCCATTGAGCGGAAACCCCTCGGGTCGCAGTGCTTTACTAGCCGAGTGCCCGTCAGGCGTATTGCAAGGAATCGACATACGCAGCTTTACGGAGAGGAAAAGCGGTGCAAAGGCCCCGTTCATGGCCTATCCGCTCCGCTCCGCATTGTTCGCGCTCGACGCCGAAAAGGCGCACCGCGCCGCGATCCGCGCGCTTGCCCTGTGGGAATCGCTCGGCACGGTTTTTAGCTCCGAAATGGTTGAATCTCCCATCCATTTGGGAGGATTGACCTTTCCCAACCGAATCGGGCTCGCCGCCGGGCTCGACAAGGATGCCGAGGCGATACCGGGGCTGTTCGCATTGGGCTTCGGCGCGGTCGAAGTGGGCACGCTCACCCCCCGCCCCCAGCCCGGCAATCCCAAGCCGCGCCTGTTCCGGCTGCCCGAGGACGAGGCGGTGATCAACCGCATGGGCTTCAACAATGGCGGGATCGACGCGGCGCTCGCGCGGATCGCGAAGCTGAAGACGCGCAAGGGCGTGCTCGGCATCAATGTCGGCGCGAACAAGGACAGCGACGACCGGGTCGCGGACTATGCGCTGGGCGTCGGCAAGGCGGCCGCCCATGCCGACTACATCACGATCAACGTCAGCTCGCCCAACACGCCGGGCCTGCGCGACCTCCAGTCGCGCCCGGCGCTCGACGAGCTGCTCGCCGCCAGCCATGCCGCGCGCGGCAAGACCCCGATCTTCCTGAAGGTCGCCCCGGATCTCGACCGCGCCGGGCTGGAGGGCGCGATCCAGGCGGCGCTCGACAACCGGATCGACGCGCTGATCGTGTCGAACACCACCATCTCGCGCCCGCCGCTTTCCTCGCGACACGCGGGTGAGACCGGTGGCCTCTCGGGCAAACCGCTCAAGGAACTCGCCCGCGCCAAGCTGGTCGAGGCGGCGGAGATCGCCGCCGGCGCGTTGCCGCTGATCTCGGCGGGCGGGATCGACGGCCCGGACGAGGCGAAGCGCCGGATCGATGCCGGCGCCACGCTCGTCCAGGTCTATTCGGCGCTGGTGTTCAAGGGGCCGGGCCTGCCCCGCGCCATCGCCCGCGCTCTCGCCTAGGCGGCGAGCTTCCGCAGGCGCAGGGCGAGGCCGATATAGGCTGCACCGCCGATGATCGCGAGCCAGGCGACCAGCAGCACCAGGCTGAGCGCACCTGCTGCCGGCCAGACCAGGATCACCACGCCAAAGGCGATCGAGACCAGTCCTGCAAGGATCAGGAATATCTCGCCCTCGATCTCCTTGCGCAGCGCGACCGCGCCGGCGACTTCCATCACCCCGGTCACGATCGCCCAGGCGGAGATCAGAAGCAGTAGCACCTGCACGGTGATGACCGGCCAGATGAAGGTCAGCAGGCCCGCCGCGATCCCGGCCAGGCCGGTCAGCACCAGCCACCAGCGCGGGGTATCGCCGCTGCGCATGCCCGACATCGCCGCCGCCAGCGCGAAACAGCCATCGACCAGCGCATAGGCGCCCCAGACCAGCGCCAGGGTGATCAGCGCGACCCCGGGCCAGAGCAGGGCCAGGAAGCCGAAGGTGATGCCGGCAGCGCCGCGCAGCACGAACAGCCACCAGCGCTTGCCCAATGCGCGCAGCAAGGATGGGGTGGATGCGAGGCTGGCATTGTCGATCATGGCGTCCCTCCATGAGAGCGGGCGGCCGGTCCGACATGGGCGGGCATTCATCCGCGCTTCCCTGTCCGCGACATTGCGCCCGGTTATACCCCCAGGCAATCATCCGATTGTATGACCGCCGACGTAGCGTCTTTGCGCTCCGGCCAAAGCCCGCTAGCCTAGCGCCATGAAGAAGTTGTTCCTGCTGTTCGCCCTTGTCGCCGCGCCGGTCGCGGCTTCCGCCCAGGGAGTGGTCAGCGCCGCAGACTCCCGCGCCGCCGCCGCTGGCACCGAGATCCTCAACGCAGGCGGCAGCGCCACCGACGCGGCGATCGCGACGATGCTCGCGCTCAACGTGGTCGAGCCGCAGAGCGCCGGCATCGGCGGCGGCGCCTTCCTGCTCCAGTACGACGTGAAGACCGGCAAGATCGCCACGGTCGACGGGCGCGAGGCCGCGCCGATGGCTGCGACCGATCGCTGGTTCTACGGTCCCGACGGCCAGCCGCTCAGCCACATGGCGGCGGTGCCGGGCGGCCGCAGCGTCGGCGTGCCGGGCACGCTGCGCGCGATGGCCCTTGCCCATCAGCGCGGCGGCAAGCTGCCCTGGGCCCGGCTGTTCCAGCCTGCGATCAAGCTCGCCCGCGACGGCTTCGACATCTCGCCCCGCCTCGGCAATGCGCTGCGCAGCTATGGCCCGCACGTCGATGCCGGTGTCCGCGCGATCTATTACGACGCCGCCGGCAAGCCGCTGCCCGCCGGCGCGCATGTCCGCAACACCGCCCAGGCCGACCTGCTCGAGCGCGTCGCCAAGCTCGGCCCCGACAGCTTCTATGTCGGCCCGCAGGCGGAGAAGCTGGTCGCGACGGTGAACGGCGCAGCCCGCAATCCCTCGAAGATGACCACCGGCGACCTCGCTTCCTATTCGGCCAGGGATCGCCCGGTGCTGTGCGGCAAGTACCGCGCCTACAAGATCTGCTCGATGGGCCCGCCCTCCTCGGGCGGCGTCACGGTGATGATGATCCTCGCCCAGCTCGAGCGTTTCGACATGGCCAAACTCGGCAAGGACAACCCCGTCGCCTGGCATCTGTTCGCCGAAAGCTCGCGCCTCGCCTATGCGGACCGCGACATGTACGTCGGCGATCCGGACTATGTGCAGGTGCCGATCGCCGGCCTGCTCGACCGCAAGTACCTCGCCGGCCGCTCGGCGCTGATCCACGCAGACAGCACGATGGCCGAGGTGCAGGCCGGCCTTCCCGCGGGCGCGCCGAAGCGCATCGCGGTGAAGCCGCAGGAAGTGCCCGGCACCACCTCGCTCTCGGTGGTCGACAAGGCCGGCAACGTCGCCCAGGTGACCACCACGATCGAAGGCGCCTTCGGATCGGGCCTGTCGGTCGACGGCACGATGCTCAACAACGAGCTCACCGATTTCGACATCGTGCCCGAGAAGGACGGCTATCTGGTCGCCAACCGGGTCGAGGGCGGCAAGCGCCCGCGCAGCTCGATGGCACCGACCATCGTCTATGGCCCGGACGGCAAGGTCCGCCTGGCGATCGGCGCGGCCGGCGGCTCGACGATCATCGCCCAGGTGGCAAAGGGGATCATCGGCGTGGTCGACTGGAAGCTGTCAGCGCAGGACGCGATCGCCCTCGGCCTGCTCTATGCGCCCGGCCTGACCGCCTATGCCGAGAAGGGCACCCAGCTCGACGCGATGGTCCCGGCGCTCCAGGCGCTGGGCGAGAAGGTCCAGTCGGCCCCGCTCGGGCTCAAGATGAACGCGGTCGAGCGGGTGAACGGCCGCTGGACTGGCGGAGCCGATCCGCGCAGCGAAGGCGTCGTGATGGACCAACAGGGCCACACGACCGTTATCACCCGCGTGGGCGCACAGCCGAACCGGCCATCGGAATAAAGTGGGGGAAAGCGGGACGCTCCAAAGGAGCGCCCGTGCTAGGGAGAGAGAATGCGCAGGCTCGAACGATTTGAAAACCTGGTCCAGATGTTCTTCGCGCGGGCGAAGGAAAAGGGCGATGCCCCCTTCCTCTGGCACAAGGCAGAGGGAAAGTGGCAGCCGACCAGCTGGGCGGAAGCCGCACGGCAAGTGGCGAGCCTGTCGGCGGCGCTCACCGCGCTCGGCCTGAAGCGCGGCGACCGGGTGATGCTGGTTTCGGAGAACCGCCCGGAATTCTGCATCAGCGACCTGGCGATCATGGCCGCGGGCTGCGTGACGGTGCCGACCTACACGACCAACACCGAGCGCGACCACCAGCATATCATCGAGAATTCGGGCGCCTGCGCGATCATCGTCTCGAACGGCAAGCTGGCCAAGACGCTGCTGCCGGCGGCGATCCGCGCCTCGACCGCACGGATGATCATCGGCCTCGAGGACCTGCGCATCAGCCAGCAGGGCAGCCTGGAGTTCCACGACTGGCGCGCGCTGATCGCGAAACACGACACCGATCCGCGCGGGGTCAGCTGCAATTTCCGCCGCGAGGACCTGGCCTGCATCATCTACACCAGCGGCACCGGCGGCAGCCCGCGCGGCGTGATGCAGCATCACGGCGCGATCCTCTGCAACGTCGAAGCCTGCTGCGCGATCATCTCGGAGGATTTCGGCTGGGAGGACGAGGTGTTCCTCAGCTTCCTGCCGCTCAGCCACGCCTATGAGCATACCGGCGGACAGTATTTCCCGATCGGGCTCGGCGCGCAGATCTATTATTCGGAGGGGCTGGAGAAGCTCGCCTCGAACATCGAGGAAGTGCGCCCGACGCTGATGGTCGTGGTCCCCCGCCTGTTCGAAGTGCTGCGCACCCGCATCGTCAAGCAGGTCGAGAAGCAGGGCAATTTCGCCAACTTCCTGCTCGACAAGGCCGTAGCGATCGGCGGCCGCAAGGCGGCGGGAACCTCGGGTATCGGCGACCTGCCGATGAACCTGCTCCTCGGCGCCACGCTCAAGCCCAAGCTCGCCAAGAAGTTCGGCGGGCGGATCAAGGCGATGGTCTCGGGCGGCGCCCCGCTCAATCCGGAAGTCGGCATCTTCTTCCAGAGCCTCGGCATCACCTTCCTCCAGGGCTATGGCCAGACCGAAGCCGCGCCGGTGATCTCGTGCAACCGGCCCAAGGCCGGGCTCAAGATGGACACGGTCGGCCCGCCGCTGGAAGGCGTCGAGGTGCGCATCGCCGACGACGGAGAGATCCTGGTACGCGGCGAGCTGGTCATGCACGGCTATTGGCGCAACGAGGAGGAGACCAGGCGGGTCCTCAAGGACGGCTGGCTCTACACCGGCGACATCGGCCATATCGACGAGAAGGGCCGGATCAAGATCACCGACCGCAAGAAGGACATCATCGTCAACGACAAGGGCGACAATGTCGCGCCCCAGAAGGTGGAGGGCATGCTGACCCTCCAGCCCGAGATCGTCCAGGCGATGATCGCCGGCGACAAGAAGCCGTACATGTCCGCGGTGATCGTCCCCGATCCCGAATGGACCGCCGAATGGTGCGCGCACACCGCCACCAAGTGCGACTTCCGGGAGCTTGCCCACGACCCCGACTACAAGGCGGCGCTCGGCGCGGCGGTGGAGCGGGTCAACAAGGACCTGTCGGTGATCGAGCGGGTCCGCAAGTTCATCGTCGCCGACGAGCCGTTCACGATCGAGAACGAGCAGCTGACGCCCAGCCTCAAGATCCGCCGGCACATATTGAAGGCGGCGTACGGCGAGCGGCTGGACGCGTTGTACAGGTAAGCCGTCGGCCTCACACCACAGCCGTCATCCCGGCGAAAGCCGGGATCTCAGGCGAAGGCGCGGGACAGGAGCCGCACGAGATCCCGGCTTTCGCCGGGATGACGGCTTGAACCCAGGGTAGCGCCGACATGAAAAAGGCCGGGGATCGCTCCCCGGCCTTTCCTTTTATCCGATAGCCCGGAGCCTCACTTCTTCTCCGGCACCACCTTCAGCGTCCAGTCCTTGTCCGGGCGGAGATACTTCATCGCCAGCCCCTGCACGTCCATCGGCGTCACCCGCGAATAATCGGCGGCGAGCGTCTCGACCCCGGCGATCCGCGCCGGATCATAGGTGCCGCCCTCGACCAGGCGCATCCAGAACATGTTGCCCGAGGACATGCGCAGGATCTGCTGCTTGAGCGGGGTCAGCGCACGGTTGAGCTCGTCCGCGTCGATCGGCTTGGCGACGAGATCGGCCGCGATCTTGCGCGACAGCTCGAAGAAGAAGTCGACCTTGTCGGGCGGCACCATGCCGAGCGCCAGGATCTTACCGCCCGCCGGCAGGCCGAGCGGCCACTGGCTGGCGACCTGGGGCGAATAGCTCACCCCGGCCTGGCTGCGCAGCTGGTCGAGCAGCCGGTCGCGGAACACCGCGGCGAGCACCTCGAGCTTGCGGCTCTCGCTGATCCCGCCATTGTCGGTGCCGCCGCCGGTCGGCCAGGCGATCACCGCCGCGGCTTGGTTGGGCTGGCCGGTATGGGTCAGCGTCACCGGCGTCTCGACATGGGCGGGGAAGGCGACCGGCGCGAGCGGCGCCTTGCTTGCCACGCGCGGCTTCAGCGCGCCGAAGGTGGCGGCCACGGCCTTCACCGTCGCTTCTGCATCCATGTCGCCGAACACTTCGATCTCGATCGGACCGCTGGCCAGGATCGGCTCCCAGAACTTGCGGAAGCTCGCCGGCGTGGTCGCCTCGATCGTCGCCTTGGGCGGGATGCCCCAGCGCGGATCGCCATTGTGGAGGAGACGCTCGAGATCGCGGTTCATCACCGCGTCGGGCGAGGACGAAAGGTTCGCGTAGGACGACAGGGTCGCGACCTTGGCGCGGAGCACCGGATTGGGATCCCAGCCCGGTGCGACCAGCTTGGCGGCGAGCAGCTTGAGCTGGTCGGACAGGTCGTCCTTGGTGGTCTGCGCCTTCAGCGTGAAGGCATCGTCGTCCACGTCGAAATCGGCGCCGATCTGGCGGCGGCCGGTGAGCGCGTCGAGCTCGTCCTGGCCATATTTGCCGACGCCGCTCGCCATCAGCGCGCCCTCGCCGGCCCAGGCCGGGGTCTGGGCGGTGCCCGACAGGCCCGACAGGCCGTTGCCGAAGCGCACGTTCACATAGACCTTGCCGGTCTCCGACGGATCCTGGCGCATCAGCATCGTCACGCCGTTCGCGAAGACGAGCTTCTCGATGCCGGTGCCCGGCAGGATCTGCTCGCGGGTCGCCACCTTGCCGGGCAGGCCCAGCTTGGGCAGCGCGTCGAAGCTGACGTTGCCAACCAGCTTGCGCTTGGCGCTCGCTGCGACATTGGCCTCGAGCGCCGAGGCCACCTTGGTGGTGATCGCCGGATCGGGCGTGTGGAGGTTGACCATCGCACGCGTCGCGGTGCCCTGGAACACCGTCTTCGACGAGGCGAGCACCGTGGCGGGGGTGAACATCTTGCCGTCCACCGCGCCCCTGAAGATCGCGTAGGAGAATTCGGGCGTCGTCACCGTCTCGTTGATGTCGACCGCCTCGGCAAGATCGTCGGCGAGCTTGGCCCCGGCCTCGACCGGCGCGGTGTTGATCCGCTGCTTCATCGACGATTCGATCTCGGCGACCTCACGGTCGATCTCGGCCTGGGTCGGCGGAGTCGCCTGGGCGTCGGCGATCACCCCGCGCACGTCGCGCAGCGCGGCTTCCCAGTCGTCGCCGACCGGAAGCACCTGCACCGTGGTGATGTTGGCGGAACGGCCGATGTCGCTCAGGTCCGCGCCCGCGGCGATGAAGGTGCCGCCCGAGCGCGCGCGGGTCTCGAGCCGGCGGTTGATGATGCGGATCGCGACCAGATCGATCATCCGCTTCTGGTTGAAGATCACCGTGTCGCCATCGACCGTCCAGGGGCGCACGATCGCCATGGTGGTCAGCACCGGCAGCGCCGGTTCGACGATGCTGGCCGAAACCGGCTTGCCCTCGACCGGCTTGCCGAAATCGGGGGTCGGAACCGCCGGGCCGGTGCCCTTCCAGTCCGAGAAATGCTTGACGACCATCTGCTCGAGCAGCGCGGGGTCGACATCGCCGATCGCGATGACGGTGGCGCGCTCGGGGCGGTACCAGCGATCGTGGAAGGCCTGCACCGTCGCGGGCGTCGCGCCGTTGAGCGTCTCGACCGTGCCGATCGGCTCGCGCTGCGACAGCGGCTGGCCGGCGAACATCAGGTCGAGCATCGCGTCCTGCAGGCGGACCCGCGGGCCCGGCTGCTCGCGCTGCTCGGCCAGCACCACCGGGCGCTCGGAATCGAGAATCTTCTGGGTGATGTCCGGGCCGGACATCATGCCCGCCAGGATCTTGAAGCTCTCGTCGAGCCCGGCCGGCGTCGCATTGGGCAGGTCGAGCTTGTAGGTGGTCGCGGTGAAGGTTGTCGATGCGTTCGAATCGGAGCCGAAGGTCACGCCCAGCCGCTGCCAGATGCGCTTCGATTCGCCGTCGGGCACGTGCACCGAGCCGCGGAACGAGAGGTGCTCGAGCAAATGCGCGAAGCCGCGCTCGCTGTCCTGCTCCATCAGCGAGCCGACATCCATGCGCACGCGCACCGAGACCTGGCCCGGCGGCACGCCGTTCTTGCGCACCGCATAGCGCAGGCCGTTGGAGAGCCGCCCGAACTTCCAGGCATCGTCATGGACCAGGTCGCTCTTCTCGTAGAGCCAGGGATCCTTGGCGCTCTGGACCGGGCGCCCCACCGTCTTGGTGTCGGGCACACCCGGGGGATTGGTATTCTGCTGAGCCTGGGCCGGCAGCACCGGGGCGAGCGAGGCAAGGGCGAGGAGCGCGAGAGGCGCACGCAGGAAGGAGTGCATAGAGGTCCATCTAGGAGCGAAGCGCCGGGCATGCCAGCGCGAACCTTTCCCCCGGATGTACGAAAAGCCGGCACGCCTGCGTCACGAACCCGCCCTTGTGCGCCGCGGCAGGGCCATGTTTTCGACCCATGCGGCGGCTATCCAGCCAAGATGCGGGCGCGACTCGCGGATGAACAGGTGACGAACCCAGCAAGGTCAGGTGCAGTGAAGGTCGAGCCGAGCGCGCGGGGCAGCGCAATGTGGCGGGACGCGGGCGAAGTCGAAGCGGCGGAAGCACGCGAGATGATTCCCGATCTCACGGTGATATCGGGGGCAGTGATGCCCGACGCGCCGCTGCGCGCCGATCGCGATCGCCCGTTCCTGATCAAATATGGCAAATATCTGCGCGGCACGTTCGACCGGTTCATCGCGCGCTTCTCGCTGATATCGACCGAGCCGGTGCTCGACGTGCGCGACTTCGCCTGGACCGAGGCGCTGCGCGCCAACTGGCAGGCGATCCGCGCCGAGGCGATCGCCGCCGCGCTCGACCACCAGGCGCCGTCGCTCGCCCAGGTCTCGCCCGATCACCGCGCGATCGCCCCGGCGAACAAATGGCGCAGCTATTTCCTCTATGGCTATGGCTACCGGGTGCAGGAGAATCTCGATCGCTGCCCGGCGACCACCCGGCTGGTCGAGGCGATCCCCGGCCTCAACAGCGCCTTCTTCTCGATCCTGGCACCCGGCGCCCATATCCCGGCGCATCGCGGCGTCACCAAGGGACTGATCACCTGCCATCTCGGCCTGGTCATCCCGCGCGACGGCGATGTCCGCATGCGCCTCGACGATCGCGTCCTGCGCTGGTCGGAAGGCGAGACCCTGGTGTTCGACGACACCTATGATCACGAGGTGTGGAACGACACCAGCGGCACCCGCGTGGTGCTGCTGATCCAGTTCCGCCGGCCGCTGCGCCAGCCGGGGCGGTGGTTCGTCGACAAGTTCCTCGCCTGGATCCGCCACTCGGCCTTCGTCCAGGATGCCCGCACCAACCTCCGCCGGTGGAGCCAGGTGGGCAATACGTCCAATTGATACGCCAGCCCCGCGCACCCACATGCGCTGCGATCAAGGAGTTGCCGACATGGCTACCGAACGCACCAGGGCCTGGACCGAATTTCGCCGGATGATCTTGTGGATCGCGCTTGCCGGCGTGCTGATGGTCGCGGGCGCACTCTGGTATCTCTCGCTCTACGACGCGCTCTATCCGTCGGCGATCGCGGCCACGATCGGCGGGGTGTTCATCTCCACCCTGCTCGGCTGCGGCCTGTTCGCCGCCGCCTTCTTCAGCGACAAGAGCGGCCACGACCAGAGCGTGACCGACGCGACCACGCACGACGAGCAGCAATAGGATTGCGCGCGGGGAAACCTTTCGTTTCCCCCTCGCCGCTTGATCCCCGTCGCCCGAGCGCCCAAATGGCGGTCATGCTGATCGAGACCGAAGCCACGCCCAATCCGGCAACTCTCAAGTTCCTTCCGGGACGTACCGTGATGGACGCCGGTACCCGCGACTTTGCGTCGCCCGAAGATGCAGAGGCCTCGCCGCTCGCCACCGCCCTGTTCACCCTCGGCGACGTGACTGGCGTTTTCTTCGGCCGCGACTTCATCTCGGTGACGATTGCCCCCGGCGCCGACTGGCGCGACGCGAAGCCCGACGTGCTCGGCATCCTGCTCGACCATTTCGCCGCGAACATGCCGCTGTTCCATGCCGCTGCCGCCGGGTTCAGCGTGCCGGCAGAGAGTGCCGACTTCGGCGACAATCCCGAAGACGCCGAGATCGTCGCCCAGATCAAGGAACTGATCGAGACGCGCGTGCGCCCCGCCGTCGCCAATGACGGCGGCGACATTGTCTATCGCGGTTTCGACGCCGGCAAGGTGTACCTCCAGATGCAGGGCGCCTGCTCGGGCTGCCCCAGCTCGACCGCCACGCTGAAGAACGGCATCGAGCAGCTGCTCAAGCATTACGTTCCCGAAGTCACCGAAGTCCGGGCCGTCTGAGCCCACACGCCTACGAAAGGACTGAAAAATGGCCACTCCGCTCGATGACGCGGCGCTGGATAAGCTGTTCCGTACCGCGCGCAGCTATAACGGCTACACCGACGCCCCGGTGACCGAGGCCGACATCCGCGCCATCTACGAACTCACCAAGATGGGCCCGACCTCGGCGAACAACCAGGCCGCCCGCTTCGTGTGGGTGACCAGCGACGAGGCCAAGGAAAAGCTCGCCCTGCTCGCCAGCGCCGCCAATGCCGATAAGATCCGCAAGGCACCCGCCACCGTGATCATCGGCATGGACCTGACGTTCAACGAGCATCTGCCCTGGCTCTTCCCGCACGCGCCGACCGCCAAGGACTGGTTCCCCACCGAGGAAGCCCGCTACACCACGGCCTTCCGCAACTCGTCGCTCCAGGGCGCCTATCTGCTGCTCGCCGCCCGCGCGCTCGGTTTCGATACCGGCCCGATGTCGGGTTTCGACAACGCCAAGGTTGACGAAGCGTTCTTTGCAGACCAGCCCAATGTGAAGTCCAACTTCATCACCACGCTGGGACATGGCGACCCTTCCTCCATCTTCGATCGACTCCCCCGCCCCGAATTCGAGCGGTTCAATCGTCTCGTCTGACCTGACTCTCGTCATTGAGACCGCGACCGCAGCTTGCTCGGTCGCGCTGCTCGACGGGACGACCGTGCTCGCCGCGGCCCATGAAGTCGTGGGCCGCGGCCATGCCGAACGGCTGGTGCCGATGATCGCGTCGCTGCCCGGCGAAGGCCGTGCGGCGCGCATCCTCGTCGATGTCGGCCCCGGCAGTTTCACCGGCGTGCGCGTCGGTCTGGCCGCTGCGCTCGGCCTGTCGATCGGCTGGGGCGCGGAGGTGCGCGGCTATTCGTCGCTCGCGCTGCTCGCCGCGTCGGGATTTGCCGGCAATCCGGACATACCACAACTTGCCGTGGTGCTCGAAGGCGGGCACGGTGAGGTGTTCATGCAGGCGTTCCATTCCCAACCTTTCCAGGAGGACGGGCCGTTCCGCTCGCTCGTTCCCATTGCCGCGCTCGAAGCGCTGGCCGGCCGCCCGGCATTCGGCAGCGGCGTGCGCCATCTCGCCCCGCTGGCCGAGGGGCTCGACCTGTGCGAGACCCTGCCCGCCGCCGCCGACGCCCGGCTGCTCGCCGCCGACTTCACCGCGCTCCCCGCCCGGCCGATCTATGGCCGCGCGCCCGATGCCAAGACGCTCGCCGAACGGGGCCTGGCATGAGCGGCACCGTCAACCTGGTCGAGCTGCGCGAAGGCGGCACCCAGGATCTCTACAACGTCAACATCGTCATGCAGGAAGCGTTCGACCCGCGCTTCGGCGAGGCCTGGACCAGCGCCCAGTGTCTGGGGATGCTGTCGCTGCCCGGCGTCTGGCTGGTGATCGCGAGCATCGACGGGCGCGACATGGGGTTCGCGCTCGCCCGCGTCATTGCCGACGAAGCCGAACTGCTCCTCCTCGCCACCCATCCCGCCGCGCGCCGTCGCGGCATTGCCGGCGCATTGCTTCGTGCCGTGATCGAAGAAGCGCGCGGCCGCGGCGTCGTGCGAATCCATCTGGAGGTCCGTTCAGGAAACGATGCCGTATGGCTCTACCGTCGCGAAGGCTTCGAAAAGGTCGGCGAACGTCGGGATTACTATCGGGGACGTAGCGGGCAATTGTTCGACGCACATACTTATGCACGCGACATCAAGGACCTGGACTGAGACTTACTGAAACATGCAAATATGGTCTTGCGTTTGGACCAAAACGGTCCGATAGGACGTCGCCGGGTGACGAGTAAAAGTCACCTCTATTCGGGTCGAAAGGAAAAACATGGAAACGCAAGCTGAGATTGATGAAACGCTGGTCACGCTGACGGCGGATATTGTTGCGGCGCATGTCAGCAACAACAGTGTTGCAGTCTCCGACCTTCCGACTCTGATCCAGAACGTGCACGGTGCGCTCTCGGGTCTTGGCCGCGCTGTCGCCGAGCCCGAAGTGAAGCAGGAGCCGGCCGTTTCCATTCGCGCCTCGGTGAAGCCGGACTACATCGTCTGCCTCGAGGACGGCAAGAAGCTCAAGATGCTGAAGCGTCACCTGATGACGCACTATCAGATGACCCCCGAGCAGTACCGCGCCAAGTGGAACCTGCCGGCGGACTATCCGATGGTCGCCCCCAATTATGCCGAGCAGCGCCGCAGCCTGGCGAAGAAGATCGGCCTGGGCACCAAGCGCCGCAAGCGCTGAGCTGCAACAGACTGAAATAGGGAAGGCCGGCCCGGAGATCGCTCCGGGCCGGCCTTTTCGTTTCGCGATCACGCCTTTTCGCGGCCGCAGTCTTCCAACTTGGCGCAGGCCACGCTACATCGCGGCCATGGCTCGTAAGATCGATCTCGAAGCGCTTTGTCACGAGAAGGGGCTGCGCATCACCGAACAGCGCAAGGTGATTGCGCGCGTCCTCTCCGACGCGGATGACCATCCCGATGTGGAGAAGGTCTATGAGCGCGCCTCGGCGATCGACCCCGGCATCTCGATCGCCACGGTCTATCGCACCGTGCGCCTGTTCGAAGAGGCCGGCATCCTCGACCGTCACGATTTCGGCGACGGCCGCGCCCGCTACGAGCCTTCGCCCGAGGCGCATCACGATCACCTGATCAACGTCGAGACCGGCGAAGTGATCGAGTTCGTCGATCCCGAACTGGAACAGCTCCAGAAGCAGATCGCCGAGCGGCTGGGCTTCCGCCTGGTCGATCACCGCATGGAGCTCTACGGCGTCGCGCTCGACCGCAAGAACTGAGGTGCCGCCTGCGGGCGAAACCCGGGCCGAACGCGCCGCTCGCCTCCGCGAGGAGGCCATCCAGGGCCATGAGACCCCGCTGAGCCTGCGCGGCCAGTTCCGGCTTTGGCGCCGCGTAGCGCTGCTCGTGCTGGCACTGCTGTTCTTCGTGCCGCTCCACTATCTCTTCCGGCTGTTCCGCCTGCCCTCGCCCTGGCCGCGCCATTTCCTGTCGACCGCCGCGCGGATCTGCGGCGCGCGCGTCAACCGCATCGGCACGCATCTCAAGCGCGACGTCTTCTACATCTCCAACCATCTCAGCTGGATCGACATCCTGGCGCTGGGCGGCGCGAGCGGCACCGCCTTCATCGCCAAGGCCGAGATCCAGAGTTCGCCCGTGGTCGGCTGGCTCGCCGGGCTCAACCGTACCGTCTACGTCAAGCGCGAGAACCGGCTTGGCGTCGCCGAGCAGATCAACGAGCTGCGCGATGCGCTGGCCGAGACCTGGGCGATCACCGTCTTCCCCGAAGGCACGACGACCGACGGCAAGTCGCTGCTGCCGTTCAAGACGCCGATGCTGCGCGTGCTCGAACCGCCGCCGCCCGGCGTGATGGTCCAGCCGGTGATGCTCCACTACGGCGCCGCGGCGGACGACATCTGCTGGATCGGCCAGGAAAGCGGCCTCAACAACGCGAAGCGCATCCTCAGCCGCAGGGGCAGCTTCCGCCTCGACGTGCATTTCCTCGAGCCCTTCCACCCCCGCGACTTCCCCGGTCGCAAGGTGATCGCGGCAGAGAGCCGCCGCCGGATCGAGGAGGCGCTGGTCAAGGTACTGGGAGAGCCCCTCCGCACCTTCCGCTTCGCCGAGGACCCGATCGGCTACAGGCCGAAGCCGGGGGCGTGATCCTTCATTCCTCCCCCGGAGGGGAGGGGGACCGCTGGCGCAGCCAGTGGTGGAGGGGTAGCGCGCCACAAGCTCCACAGCCCGTGGAGAATACCCCTCCACCGGCTTCGCCGGTCCCCCTCCCCCTCCGGGGGAGGAATGTGTATAGGCGCCGCGATGAACGCCCCCCAGAATCCCAAGGCCAATCCCAAGACCTTCCACGTGAAGTCGTTCGGATGCCAGATGAACGTCTATGACGGCGAGCGCATGGCCGAGCTGATGGCCGCCCAGGGCATGACCGCCGCCGCCGAGGGCGAGGCCGCCGATCTCGTCGTGCTCAACACCTGCCACATCCGCGAGAAGGCGACCGAGAAGGTCTATTCGGACATCGGCCGCCTGCGGAAGGGCGCGCGCGAGGAAGGCCGGGCCGAGCCGATGATCGCGATCGCCGGCTGCGTCGCCCAGGCCGAGGGCGAGGAGATCGTCCGCCGCGCCAAGGTCGATGTCGTGGTCGGCCCGCAGGCCTATCACAATTTGCCCGAGCTGGTCGCCAAGGCGGCGGAAGGCATCTCGGCGCTCGACACCGACATGCCGGCGCTCAGCAAGTTCGGCACGCTGCCCAAGCGCCGCAAGGTCGGCCCCACCGCCTTCCTCACCGTGCAGGAAGGCTGCGACAAGTTCTGCACCTATTGCGTGGTGCCCTATACCCGCGGCGCCGAGATCAGCCGCCCCTTCGCCGAGCTGGTCGACGAGGCCAAGGCGCTGGTCGACGCCGGCGCGCGCGAGATCACCCTGCTCGGCCAGAACGTCAACGCCTGGGACGACGAGGCCGGCACCGGGCTGCACGGCCTGATCCATGCGCTCGACCGGATCGAGGGGCTGCACCGCATCCGCTACACCACCAGCCATCCCAACGACATGCGCGAGGGCCTGATCCGCGCCCATGCCGAGGTGGAGAAGCTGATGCCTTTCCTCCATTTGCCCGTGCAGGCCGGCAGCGACCGCATCCTCAAGGCGATGAACCGCTCGCACACGCGCGATTCCTACCTGAAGATCCTCGACCGCGTCCGCGCCGCCCGCCCCGACATCGCGCTGTCGGGCGACTTCATCGTCGGCTTCCCCGGCGAGAGCGATGCCGAGTTCGAGGAGACGCTGAGCCTGGTCGATGCGGTCGGCTATGCCCAGTGCTTCAGCTTCAAGTACAGCCCGCGCCCCGGCACCCCGGCGGCGGAGATGCGCGACGTCTTCGTCCCCGCCGAAGTGATGGACGAGCGCCTCCAGCGCCTCCAGGCCGCGCTCAACCGCGACCAGCTCGCCTTCAACCAGGCGACCATCGGCAAGACCTGCGCGGTGCTGATCGAGCGCCAGGGCAAGCTGCCCGGCCAGATGCTCGGCAAGTCGCCCTGGCTCCAGTCGGTCTATCTGGGCACCGAGGCAAAGATCGGCGACATGGTCGAAGTCGAGATCACCGGCGGCTTCGGCAATTCGCTCACCGGCACCCAAGTGGTGCGCGCAGCCTGAGGGCCGAAGCAGCCGCCTCCAGTCGCTGCCGCCCGCCCTCCTTCGAACGCGTTAACGATCCTGCGTAAGCCACGGGTAAGTTTCATAAACCTAGCTGCTCTCATTCCAGCGCCCAGCCGTCCGGCGGGGTGACAACGAGAATGAGGGGTCCGCACCCGCATGCGCTTCTATCTCGCGACGCGATTCCTGTTTCCGCGCCACTTCCATCTGCGCATCTTCACGATCTGCTTCGTCGCGGTGCACCTGCCGCTGATCGCCTTCGTCACCAGCCAGGTGGCGCTCGGCGAATGGCAATGGCAGGTGTTCGTGCCGCTGCTCCTCGCCACGCTCGCCGGCACGCTTGCCGCCATCTACGCGCTGGGCGCGCTGCTCGAACCGATCCGCCGGGCCTCGGCGATGCTGCGCGCGGTGCAGGACGGCCAGGCGGTCACCGATATCCCCGCCGGCGGCCGCGATCTGGCGGGCGAGCTGCTCGACAGCGTCGGCCTGGCCGCGCTGGCGACCAACACCCGGATCAGCCAGTTGCGCGACGCCGCCGAGCGCGACCTGCTCACCGGCCTGCGCAACCGGCGCGGCTTCCTCGACGCGGCGGCGCATCTCCGCGCCGGCACCCGCGCCACGCTCGCGCTGGTCGACATCGATTTCTTCAAGCGGATCAACGACATCTTCGGCCATGACGAAGGCGACATGGTCCTCCAGGAATTTTCCCATCGGCTGGGCGAGACGATGCGCCGCTCCGATCTGGTCGCGCGCTGGGGCGGCGAGGAATTCGCCATCCTGATCCCCGGCATGGGCCCGCGCGAGGCGCGCGCGCTGATCGAGCGGCTGCGCACCGCGCTGCACGATCGCCCGATCGGCCCCAATCCCGAGGAACCGGTCACCTTCTCCTGCGGCCTGTCCTTTCTGCGCGGGCCTGAGCAGATCGCGGTGGCGATGCAGCGCGCGGACAAGGCGCTCTACACCGCCAAACGTGGCGGCCGCGACCGGATCGAGCTGGACGCGGAGCTGGAGCTGCCGGCCTAGGCGCTCAGAGCGCGCAGGGCTTGCCGATCTCGAGGTCGCCCCTGGTCTCGGCGAGCGTCTTGGCCCAGCCGATCTTCGCCCGGCGCGTGTCCACCCCTTCCGGATCGGCCATCGGGGCGATCGCCAGTCGTCCCTCGACGCAACGGGCCTGGCTGCCAAAGACCTGCAGCCCGCCCTGGCGGACCAGCACCCGGTCGGTGGTCAGCGCGAAGTCCATCGCGTCGACATCGCCCGCGCCCAGCCGGTCGCCCATTGCCCCCAGCACCGTGGCACGGAAGGCGTCGTCCGGGCTGTGCTGCGCGATCAGCCAGGCGCCGTGCGTCACCTGCCGCCCGTCGCGGCCGTTGCGGAACCAGCCATCGGCCGGAAGCAGCGCCTTGAGCGCCGCGGTGTTGGCCGCGTCGATCGCGACCATGCGCGGCCCGATCTTAATGCTCAGCGCGATCCGCTGCTCCGGGGTGAGCGCCGGATCGTCCGCGCGCCACATATGCTGCCGGGTGACCTCGTCCAGCGCCACCAGCCGGGCGATCTTCTGGGCAAGGCTGGGCCGTTCGGGCTGCGGCGCGCGCTCGACCTCGGCGACCGCGGCCTCCCATTCGGCGGCATGCCGCGTCACGGGATCCTCCTGCCTGGGCGCAAGGACCAGCGCGAGCAGGGCCGGCACGATCATGCGGCGCGCTCCGCGGTGGCGACCGGCTCGGCCCAGCAGCCCTCAAAGTCCCCGAACACCGGCTCCGATCCCTTCTGGCCCGTCTCGAGCCAGCGCACCTTGGCACGGGTATAGTCGACCATCGCGTTCAGCTGCGCCGCCTTGTCCTCCAGCCGGGCGAGCTGCATCCGCATCAGCTCCAGGCTGCGCTCGGGCGTCATCCCGCCGGCATAATATTCGACCGACAGCGCCGCGATCTCGCGCAGCGAGAAGCCCAGGCTCTGCGCCATCCGGATCATCCGCGCCATCTCCAGATGCTCCTCGGTGAAGATCTGGTACGGGTTGGAGCCGCCCTTCATCCCCGTCGCCGGGGCGAGCAATCCCTTGCGGATATAGAAGCGGACCGTGTCGGTGCTCATGCCCGCCCGCCTGGCGAATTCGGAGATCAGCATTCTCGACTCCTTGGAAGAGGCTTGACCATGGACTATGGTCCACACTTATATGGCCGGGCTCCACCTCGCAACCGGAGCTCCCCAATGCAGAAAACCGCCCTCGTCACCGGCGCCTCGGCCGGGATCGGCGAAGCCACCGTCAAGCGCCTCCTCCAGGACGGCTACAAGGTCTTCGCCGCCGCCCGCCGACTCGACCGGATGGCACCCCTCGCCCACCTCGGCGCCGAGCTGATCGACCTCGACCTGACCGACGATTCCTCGATCCTCGCCGCGATCGAGACGATCCGCGCCGCCACCGGCCGGCTCGACCTGCTCGTCAACAATGCCGGCTATGGCAGCTATGGCGCGATCGAGGACGTGCCGATGGAAGAGGCGCGCCGCCAGATGGAGGTCAATGTCTTCGGCCTCGCCCGGCTCTGCCAGCTCGCCACCCCGCTGATGCGCGCGCAGCAATCGGGGACGATCGTCAACGTCACTTCGATAGGCGGCAAGTTCGGCGAGCCGTTCGGCGGCTGGTATCATGCGACCAAGTTCGCGGTGGAGGGCCTGTCGGACTGCCTGCGCATGGAACTCCGCCCCTTCGGCATCCGCGTCGTCGTGATCGAACCCGGCGCGATCCGCACCGAATGGGCCGGCATCGCGCACCAGAGCCTGGTCGAGCGTTCGGGCGGGAGCAGCGCCTATGCGCCCTGGGCACGCAAATATGCCGCGCTGCTCGGCAATGCCGACGCGATGAGCTTCGCCTCGCCGCCCGAAGTCGTCGCCAACACCATCGCCAGGGCAGCCGCCGCGCGTCGCCCGCGCATCCGCTACGGCACCGGCGGCGGGGCGAAGGTCTTCCTCTTCCTCGCCCATTGGCTGCCCGATCGCTGGAAGGACGCACTGATGTGGCGGATGAGCCAGTCGGGCAAGGTGGAGGCCTGAGCGTTGCATGCGCGCCACGGCGGGGCCTGCTTGCGCTCCGCCGTGCCTTTTCCCCTGTCCAAGTTGGAAAACCTCTGCCACTCTCCCCATATCGCATGCGCAAGGGAACCGTCCGCATCGTCTTCGCTTTGACACGCAGCGCCGCTACGCGCGCTGGAATGTCGGCGATCACGCGCACGCGTGCGCCTATCAAGAGATTCAACTTTTTTCAGCGCGAAGGAGCCGCATGAGCCGCAAGCCTGTCCCCGCCCAGTCCGGTGAACGCTCCCGGGTAGAGGTGAATTTCGACAAGCCCCAGCTCCTGCCACAGCTCTTCGGCGAGTTCGACAGCAACATCCTCGCCCTCGAAGAGCGGCTGGGCGTCTATATCCACGCCCGCGGCCAGCGCGTGCAGATCGAAGGGTCCGCCGAAGCCGTCGCCCATGCCCGCGAGGTGCTGCAGGAACTCCACGCCCGCGTCATCCGCGGCGAGGAAGTCGATACCGGCCTGATCGACGCGGTGATCGCCATGTCGAGCGAGCCGACGCTGACCGGCATCATCAAGGCCGATAACGGCAATGCGCCCGCGCAGATCATGATCCGTACGCGCAAGAAGACGATCGTGCCGCGCTCGGTCGCGCAGACCCAGTACATGCACGCGCTGGTCTCGCACGAGATGATCTTCGCGCTCGGGCCGGCGGGCACCGGCAAGACCTATCTCGCCGTCGCCCAGGCGGTGGCGCAGCTGATCACCGGCAGTGTCCAGCGGCTGATCCTGTCGCGTCCCGCCGTCGAGGCCGGCGAGAAGCTCGGCTTCCTGCCCGGCGACATGAAGGAGAAGGTCGATCCCTATCTCCGCCCGATCTACGACGCGCTCTATGACTGCCTGCCCGCCGAGCAGGTCGAGCGGCGCATCGCCAGCGGCGAGATCGAGATCGCCCCGATCGCGTTCATGCGCGGCCGCACGCTGGCCGATGCCTTCGTCATCCTCGATGAGGCGCAGAACACCACGCCGGCGCAGATGAAGATGTTCCTCACCCGCTTCGGCCAGAACAGCCGGATGGTGATCTGCGGCGATCCCAACCAGGTCGACTTGCCCGGCGGCCCGCCCGCCTCGGGCCTCAACGACGCGACGCGGCGTCTCGAAGGCGTCGAGGGCATCGCCTTCTCGCGCTTCTCGACCGCGGACGTGGTCCGCCACCCGATCGTCGGCCGCATCGTCGAAGCCTATGAGGGCCCGAATGCTTGACGTCGCCGCCCTCGTCGAATCCCCCTGGCCCGAGCACGACTGGGAAGCCCTTTCCATCCGCGCCACCGAGACGGCGCTGAAGCAGACGCCGTTCCTGGAGTGGCTCGATCACCCCGCGACGATCGAAGTCGCGGTGCGCTTCACTTCGGACGAGGAAGTCCATGTCCTCAACCGGCAGTATCGGAGCAAGGACAAGCCGACCAACGTGCTTTCCTTCCCGATGATCCAGCCGGATCTGATGGAAGCGGTGACCGAGAACAGCGACGATGGCGAAGTGCTGCTCGGCGACATCGTCCTGGCGCACGGCGTCTGCGCGGCCGAGGCGGTGGAACGCAAGGTCTCGGTCGAAGATCATGCCACGCACCTGATTGTCCACGGCCTGCTGCATTTGCTAGGCTATGATCACATGGACGACGCCGAGGCCGAGGCGATGGAGGAGATGGAGCGCGCCGCGCTCCGCGACCTCGGTTTGCACGACCCCTATCTAATACGCGAGGATTGAACACCGAACATGCCCGAGGGCCCCAGTAGCACCAGCAACGGCGACAACCACGAAGGTGGCGGGATATGGCGCGGCATCCGCACCCTCCTGTTCGGTGACGACCAAGAAGAGACTTTGCGCGACCGCATCGAGGATGCGATCGACGAGCATGAGGACGAAGGCGGCAAGGGTCCGGCCGGCGACCTGGCGCCGATCGAGCGCCAGATGCTCAAGAACCTGCTCCATTTCGGCGAGCGCGATGCCGGCGATGTCGGCGTGCCGCGCGCGGACATCATCGCGGTCGACGAGGAGACCAGCTTCGCCGATCTGGTGAAGCTGTTCGAGGAGGCCGGCCACAGCCGCCTGCCGGTCTACCGCGAAGAACTCGATACGATCATCGGTATGGTCCACATCAAGGACGTGTTCAACATCCTCGCGAGCGGCGCCCCCCACCCGGCCAACCTGTCCGGCCTGATCCGCCAGCCGCTCTACGTGCCCCAGTCGATGGGCGCGCTCGACCTGCTCGCGCAGATGCGCGGGCGGCGGACGCACCTAGCCATCGTGCTCGACGAATATTCGGGCACCGAGGGGCTGATCACGATCGAGGACCTGATCGAGGAGATCGTCGGCGAGATCGAGGACGAGCATGACGAGGCGCCGACCGCGCTGCTCGTGCCGATCGACGGCGGCGGCTGGGACGCTGATGCCCGCGCAGACCTGGAGGACGTCGCCGAGACGGTCGATCCGCGCCTGGCCGAGGTCGACGGCGACGTCGACACGCTAGGCGGCCTGGCCTTCGTGCTGGCCGGCCATGTGCCCGAGGCGGGCGAGTGCCTCGAGCATGATAGCGGCTGGAAGCTCGAGATCGTGGAGGCCGACCCCAAGCGCGTCACCAAGCTGCGCCTCCACCCGCCCGCCGAAAAGGCGCTGACGGAGGAGTGATTTCTTAGTTTGCCGCTGTCGTCATCCCGGCGAAAGCCGGGATCTCGTGCGGCTCTTGTCCAACCGCCCGCGCCATCGCCTGAGATCCCGGCTTCCGCCGGGATGACGGTTTGTGTGCGGCACCTTGGGCTTGACAAAAACCAAATAGGTTATATATCGCACCATAATTCGTACCAGACTGGCACGAAGGACAGAAGGCCGCAGAGCCCCTCGCCTTAAAAGCACCCCTGGCTTCTCTTCAGGCTGCAATACAGGGGGAGGCACGCCGCGGATAAATCTCGACGCGACACAGATATACGAACACCAATGCCAAGCGTCGTCGAGCCCGAGCGTCACGAGAAGAAGAACGTCCCGGTCCTTTCCTTTTCTGCCCATCCCCCGGGTGCCAAAGGCACGCCGGGCTGCAGCCATTTCTCCCTCTCCCCACCCCTCTCCCCGCAAGCGGGGAGAGGGAGAAGCTGTGACAACCACATGTCGCAAATATCACTCACTCGATCACTGACGGCGATCTAATCCATTTCTTCGATTGCATCCGGGATGGCATCCCATGGGACGCAAATCAGCAAGGAGCTTGGGAGATGGACGCGAAGACCGGATCGATCGAAGGCGGCGGCTGCCCGATGCACGGCGCAGGCGGCGTGCGTGCGCTACTCGGCCGCACCAACAAGGACTGGTGGCCCGAGATGCTCGCCACCGAGATCCTCAACCCCAACGGGTCGTCCAACCCGATGGGCGCGGATTTCGACTATGCCGAAGCCTTCAAGCAGCTCGATTATGCGGCGCTCAAGGCCGATCTCACCGCGCTGATGACCGACAGCCAGCCCTGGTGGCCGGCCGATTACGGGCATTACGGCCCCTTCTTCATCCGCATGGCGTGGCACGCCGCCGGCACCTATCGCACTGCTGACGGCCGTGGCGGCGCCAACAGCGGCCAGCAGCGCTTCGCCCCGCTCGATAGCTGGCCGGACAACGGCAATCTCGACAAGGCGCGCCGCCTGCTTTGGCCGATCAAGCAGAAATACGGCAAGCACATCAGCTGGGCCGACCTGTTCATCCTCACCGGCAATGTCGCGATCGAGAGCATGGGCGGGCCGGTGTTCGGCTTCGGTGGCGGCCGTCCCGACGTGTTCGAGCCCGAGCGCGACATCTATTGGGGCTCGGAAGACAAATGGGTCAACGAAGGCGTCCAGACCCGCATCGCCCCCGAGCACGGCTTCCATGAGATCGAAGGCCCGCTCGCCGCGATCCAGATGGGCCTGATCTACGTCAATCCCGAAGGCCCGCAGGGCAATCCGCATGACGATGCCGGCATGGCACGCGACATGAAGGAAACCTTCGCGCGCATGGCGATGAACGACGAGGAGACCGTCGCCCTCACCGCCGGTGGCCACACCTTCGGCAAGGCGCATGGCAATGGCGACGCCTCGCTGCTCGGCGCGGCTCCTTCGGGCGCCGATCTGGTAGCCCAGGGCTTTGGCTGGGTCAGCGGCCATGAGAGCGGCGGCATCGGCGAGCATACCGTCACCAGCGGCATCGAGGGCGCCTGGACCAACACCCCGCGCGAGTGGAGCGAGAACTTCTTCCGCCTGCTGCTCGACTATGACTATGAGCTGGTGAAGTCGCCCGCGGGTGCCAACCAGTGGCAGCCGATCAACCAGAAAGAGGAAGACAAGGCGCCGGCGGCCTGGGACCCCAGCATCAAGGTCCCGACGATGATGACCACCGCCGACATGGCGCTCAAGCGCGACCCGGCATATCGGGCGATCTCGGAGAAGTTCCGCAACGACCATGAAGCGTTCAAGGACGCCTTCGCGCGCGCCTGGTTCAAGCTGACCCACCGCGACATGGGGCCCAAGATCCGCTACCTCGGGCCGGAAGTCCCCGCCGAAGAGCTGATCTGGCAGGATCCGATCCCCGCCGGCACCACGCCGTCGGACGCCGATGTAGCGGCGGTGAAGGCGAAGATCGCGGGCAGCGGCCTGACCGTCAGCCAGCTGATCAAGGTGGCCTGGGCCTCGGCCAGCACCTTCCGCAAATCGGACTTCCGCGGCGGCGCCAATGGCGCGCGCGTGGCACTGGCCCCGCAGAAGGACTGGGAGGTCAACGAGCCCGAGACTCTCGCCAAGGTGATCTCGACCCTTGATGGCCTTCGGGGCTCGCTGTCGCTGGCCGACGCGATCGTGCTCGGCGGCGTGGTCGGGCTCGAGAAGGCGATCAAGGATGCCGGCTCCAGCGTCGCGGTGCCGTTCAGCGGCGGACGCGGCGATGCGACGGCGGAGCAGACCGATGCCGAGAGCTTCGCGGTGATGGAGCCCGAGGCGGACGCGTTCCGCAACTATGTCGGCAAGAAGAAGCTGGCGGTGAGGGTCGAGGAGATGATGCTGGACCGTGCCTCGCTGCTCGGCCTCTCGGTTCCCGAGATGACCGTGCTGATCGGCGGCCTGCGCGTGCTCGGCGCCAATCACGGCGAGCGCGGCCATGGCCATTTCACCAGGCGCCCGGGCCAGCTGACCAACGACTTCTTCGTCAACCTTTACGACATGACCAATGTCTGGGCGGCTGCCGGGGAAGGCGACGACGAATATGTCGCGACCGACCGGGCTGCGGGTCACGAGAAGTGGCGCGCCACCCGTGCGGACCTGATCTTCGGCTCGAATTCGGAGCTGCGTGCGGTCGGCGAGATCTATGCCGAGAACGGCAATGAGGAGAAGTTCGTGCATGACTTCGTCGCCGCCTGGACCAAGGTGATGAACGCCGATCGCTTCGATCTGAAGTGACTCCTTGAATCCTCCCCCAGCTCGCTGGGGGAGGATTTTAATTGGATTGGCTTCCCCCCTCCTCGCCCCTATCCTTCCGCGATGCTCAAGCGGATCCTCATCGTCCTCGCCATCCTCGCGGTGGTCCTCATTGCCCTCTTCTTCTGGGCAACCCAGCCCGACAAGGCCAAGCTCTCCGAAGCCGCGGTGACCGGCGTGGTCCCGCAGCTGGGCGAGGCCCGCTACCAGGACATCCCGACGATCCGCATCGCCAAGCCGGTGGGCTGGGCCAACGGCGCCAAGCCGATCGCGCCCGCGGGTATCCAGGTCGCCCCCTTCGCCGACAAGCTCGATCATCCGCGCTGGCTCTATCGCCTGCCCAATGGCGACGTGCTGGTCGCCGAGAGCAACTCGCCCCCGCGCGACGGCGGTGGGATCACCGGCTGGATCATGGGCATCATGATGAACCGTGCCGGCGCCGGCGTGCCTTCGGCCAACCGCATCACCCTGCTGCGCGACACCAATGGCGACGGCGTCGCCGACCAGCGCTCGGCATTCCTCGAGGGGTTGAACTCGCCGAGCGGCATGGCGCTGATCGGCGACTGGCTCTACGTCGCCAACACCGACGCGCTGGTCCGCTTCCCCTACAAGGCCGGCGATACCAGGATCGCCGCCAAACCCGAGAAGATCGTCGACCTGGCCGGTGGCGGCAATCACTGGGCCCGCAACATCCTCGCCTCGCCCGACGGCAAGCGCATCTATGTCGCGGTCGGCTCCTCGTCGAACATCGCCGAGAACGGGCTCGACAAGGAAGGCGACATCTACACCGCCGATTCGCCCTTCGCGGTGGCAAAGCAGCTCGATGCCGCCAAGCGCACTCGCGCCGCGATCCTCGAGGTGGTGCCCGATACCAAGTCCTCGCGCGTCTATGCCTGGGGCCTGCGCAATCCCAACGGCATGGCCTTCGAGCCGCACACCGGCAATCTGTGGACCGTGGTCAACGAGCGCGACATGCTCGGCTCGGACATGCCGCCCGACTATCTCACCCAGGTCGATTTCGGCGCCTTCTATGGCTGGCCGTGGAACTATTGGGGCGGTTACATCGACAAGCGCGTGACGCCCGAGCGTTCGGACCTGCGCGAATATACCAAGCGTCCCGACTTCGCGCTCGGCGCCCACACCGCGCCGCTGGGCCTCGCCTTCGCCGCCGATGCCAAGCTGGGCGGCAAGTTCACCAATGGCGCCTTCGTCGCGCTGCACGGCTCGTGGAACCGCGAGCCGCCTTCGGGCTACAAGCTCGTCTTCGTTCCGTTCGGCGACAATGGCTATCCCCTCAAGACCGCCAAGCCAGTCGACCTGCTCACCGGCTTCCTCGGCAAGGACGGCAAGACGGTGCAGGGCCGCCCGGTCGGCGTGATCACCGATGCCGGCGGCGCGCTGCTGGTGGCGGACGATGTCGGCAACATGATCTGGCGCGTGAGCGCCACGGCCGGGGCGCCGATCGCCGGGGCGCCTGCCGCCAAATAGATCCCTCTCCCGCCTGCGGGAGAGGGACGGCGACCCCGGCAAGGCCGGGGGAGCCAGGGTGAGGGTGAGAGCTGGCCGCGAGCTTCTCGCCTGCCGCTTTACTGACTCTCACCCTTCCGCCGACTTCGTCGGCTCCCTCCCTATCCCGCAGGCGGGAGAGGGATTTCAATCAAGCCGGGATCTGCTGGCTGATGCAGTGGAAGCTGCCGCCGCCGGTCAGGATATGGTCGGCGCGCTGGCCGATGATCGCGCGGCCGGGGAACAGCTCGGCGAGCTTGTCCACCGCGGCCACGTCGTTCTCCTGACCGTAGAGCGGAACCACCACCGCGGCATTGCCGATGTAGAAGTTCATGTAGCTCGCCGGGATGATCTCCTCATCCTCGTTGAGCACGCGGCCCGGCGAGGGGAAGCGCACCACTTCGACGCCGGCGCGCTCGGCGCGGGCGGCGGCGTCCTGGTAGATGCGCCAGTTCGGGTCGTTCTCGGCGCCCTCGGGGATCAGCAGCCGGTTCGGGCCGATGAAGCGGGCGAGATTGTCGACATGGCCGTCGGTATGGTCGTTGAGCAGGCCGTCGCCGAGCCACAGCACCTGGGTATAGCCCAGGTCCTTGCGCAGCATCTCCTCGATCTCGGCCTTGCCGAGCTGGGGATTGCGGTTGCGGTTGAGCAGGCACTGTTCGGTGGTGACGACCAGGCCGGTGCCGTCGCCGTCGATCGCGCCGCCCTCGAGCACCCAGCCATGGTCCTCGACCTTCATCTGCGCACGCTCGGCGAGGCGGTGGCCGATATCGTCGTCGCCCTCGAGGTCGTACTTGCCGCCCCAGCCGTTGAACCGGAAGTCGTGCGCGGTGCCGTTGCCGCCGATGATCGCGGCGGTGTCGCGCAGCCAGATGTCGCCGAACGGCTCGATCACCACCTTGGCGGCGTTGCCGGCGAGCAGCTTGGCGGCCTTGGCGGATTCCTCATTGGCGGCGACCAGGATCACCTGTTCGCCCTTGCCCTCGGCGTGCACCGCCTTGGCGAAGGCGGCGACTTCGAGGCGCGCGGAAGCGAGATCGTCGAGCCAGAGTTCGGGATGGCTGGGGAAGCCGATCCACACGGCGTGGTGGTGCGCCCATTCGGGCTTGGGGGGAGGCGGAATCGTCATTCCGCCCCCATAATCCCGTTCACTGCCCGGCGCGAGACTTGTCGCGAACCGCGCGGAATTCAGCGGTCGGATACCAGTTGGGCCAGGCCGCGCCCTCGGCGAGCTGGCGGCCGAGGCCGTAATAGATGTTCAGGTCCGAGACCGCGCCGCTCCAGTCCCAGTTCGCGTCATACTCGTCCTGGGGCTTGTGATAGCGGTTCTGGGTATAATCCTCGGCGGCCTTCTTGCCGGCTTCCTTGCCGCCATTGACCAGGTCGTCGCCGCTCTCGCCATAGAGCATCGGCACGCCGAGCTTGGCGAAACTGAAATGGTCCGAGCGGTAATAGCCGCCCGCCTCGGGCCGCTCCTCGGGGACGATCACCCGGCCCTCGGCCGCGACGAAGGGCTTCACCAGGTCCTCGAGCTCGGACTTGCCGCCGCCGACGATCGTGAAATCCTTCGTCTTTCCAAGGACATTGAGCGAATCCATGTTCACCCCACCCACCGTCTTGGCGAGCGGATAGACCGGGTTCTCGGCGTAGAACTTGCTGCCGAGCAGGCCCGATTCCTCGGCGGTGACCGCCAGGAAAACGACGCTGCGCTTGGCCGCACCCGCCTTGGCATGGGCTTCCGCCAAGGCGACGAGGCCGCCGATGCCCGAGGCATTATCGACCGCGCCGTTGCAGATGTCGTCGCCCTTGACCGCGTCGCAGCGGCCGAGATGGTCCCAATGCGCCGAATAGAGCACGACCTCGTCAGGCTTGGCAGTGCCGGGCAGGATGCCGACGACGTTCTTCGACGCCTGGCGCTTGATCGAATTATCCCAGCTGACCGAGGCCTTTACCCCGAGCGGTACGGCCTTGAAGCCCTTCTGGCTGGCTGCGGCGACGAGCGCGTCGAAGTCCTTGCCGGCGGACGCGAACAGGGCCTTGGCCTTGTCGAGCTGCATCCAGCCGATCGCCTGGCTCTGGTCCATATGGTCGCCCGGCGTGTCCTGCTCGAGCTGGGGCCCGGTCCAGGAGGACTGGACCACGCCCCAGCCATAGGCAGCCGGGACGGTATCGTGGACGATGATCGCCGCCGCGGCGCCCTGGCGCGCGGCTTCCTCGTATTTGTAGACCCAGCGACCATAATAGGTCATCGCCTTGCCCTCGAACAAACCCTTGGTTTCCGTGGATTTATAGTCGGGGTCGTTGACCAGGATGACGACCGTCTTCCCCTTCACGTCCAGGCCGGCATAGTCGTTCCAGCCGCGCTCGGGGGCGTTGATGCCGTAGCCGACGAAGACGACGTCGCTGTCCTTGATCGCGACCTTGGGCGTCACCCGGTAGGTGGCGATGACCATGTCCTTGCGATAATCGAGGCTGACCGGGGCCTTGCCGCCCGAGAAGACCAGCGGCTGGACGTTGTTCGCGGTGATCTCGACCAGCGGCACGTCCTGGGTCCACTTGCCCTTGTTGCCCGGCTTCAGCCCGGCCTTTTCAAAGCGTTGGACGATATAGGCGATCGTCTTGTCCTCGGCCGGGGTGGTCGGGGCGCGGCCCTCATAGGCATCGGAGGACAGTTCCTTCGTCACCTCCTTCATCGTCTCGGTCGAGATGGTCTGGGCATTGGCCGCGGTGCCCGCGAGGAGCAGGGCGGCGGTGAGCAGGTGGCGCATGGGATCCCCTTTGCGGAACAGTCGTGCGTGGATGTTGGCAAGGGTTGCGCCCGACCGCAATGCGAGGCAGCCTTGATAGCGATAACACGGGAGGGGAAAGCATGCGCTTGTGGACGCTCTGTGCGCCGATATTGGCACTCGCCCTACCCGCCAGTGCCCAGCAGCAGGACTACACCGCCGCCAATGCCGACCGCCAGGCGATGCTCGACCGCCTGGGAATCAAGGAAATCCGTGCCGGCGCAGACGGTTTCAACCCCAACGCACCCAATGCGGCGAACTATGACGAGGCCAAGGCGGGCACGCCCCAACTTCCGGATATGATGCGTCTGAACGACGGACGGCCGGTCAGGAACAGCAAGGACTGGGACCGCCGCCGCCGCGAGATCGTCGAGCTGTTCGACCGCGAAATCTATGGCCGTTTGCCGCTAACCGCCCCGAAAATAACGTGGAACCTCGTCCGCCAGGAGAAGGCGACCGAAGCCGGAATTCCCGTCGTCAAACGCTGGCTGGAAGGAAAGGCGGACAACAGGGCATGGCCGCGAGCATCCGCGACGATTGCCGTCCGCTATACGCTGCCGGTCAGCCATTATCCGGCGCGCCTGATCCTCTCCTTCGGCTTCCCCGAGGGGTTAAAATTCCCCGGGCCGCCCCGCCCGGGCGACCCCGGCCCGCCCTATACCGAGCAGCTGCTCAAACGGGGTTTCGGCTATGCCGTGGTCGTGGCCAACTCGATCCAGGCGGACAATGGCGGTGCGCTGAAGACCGGGGTGATCGGCATCTCGCTGCAGGGCCGTCCGCGCGGCCCCGAGGATTGGGGCGTGCTGCGTGCCTGGGCCTGGGGCGCGAGCCGGGCGCGCGAAGCGCTCGCTGCGGACGCGGAAGTTGACGGCGACGCGATCGGCATCGAAGGGCTGTCGCGCTACGGCAAGGCGGCGCTGGTCGCGATGGCCTATGACCCCAAATTCGCGATCGGATTCATCGGCTCCTCGGGCGCCGGCGGCGCGGCGCTCTATCGCCGCAATTTCGGCGAGCGGATGGGCAACCTCGCCGCCGGGGGCGAGTATCACTGGTTCGCGGGCAATTTCCTGAAATATGCGGGCCCGAAGACCGAGTTCGACCTGCCCATCGACGCGCACATGCTGATCGCCCTTTCGGCACCGCGCCCCTTGTTCATCGGCGCAGGCACGGTGGATACCGGCGATGGCTGGGTCGATCCCAAGGGCAATTTCCTGGCGGCGGTGGCGGCCTCTCCGGCCTGGGAGATACGCGGGGCGAAAGGGCTGAGCGCCACCACGTTCCCGCCCGAGCTGACCCCGGTGACCGGCGGCAGGCTGGCCTTCCGCCAGCATCGCGGCGGGCACGACAACCGCGACAACTGGCCGAGCTTCATCGACTTCGCGGCGCGGGAGCTGCCGGAGGTGATCTCGCCCGTCAGGGAGCTGGAGATCCGCAAGGCGCGGCGCTAGCGGGTTCCTGCCTCGGCCCGTTGTCCGGGCCGACGACCATCATCCCAGGCGCCCACGCCCGCAGCCGTTCCGCCCCTTCCAGCGCCGCGTCCTGCAGAGCCACCAGCGCGGGGATCAGCGCGTCGCGGCGGGACTCGGCGGTGCGGATGGCCGGCAGATAGCGGCGCTCGAGCTTCTTGAGCCGGGCGACATCGGCGATCGTCTCGACATGGACGATCAGCTCCGCGTCCCCGTCGAAGCAGGTGGCGGACGGGATTGCCTGCTCGGCATCGCGGTAGCGGGCGCGCAGGGCATGGACCTCGGCCTCTGCGGCGATGAAGCGATCGAGCACGGCATCCTGCACGAGCGGCTCGAAGACCTGGGGCAGGCCCGGCGGCCAATCGAGCGGGTGATCCTGTACCGGATCGACCGCGAAGCTGGTGCTGCCCACCGCCCAGCCGGTGACCGGATGCGGCGAAATGTCGGTCAGCTGGCCCGACGGCGCGCGCCAGACCGCATGATGCCAGCCGAACAGCGCGACGCCGGGAATCTCGACCAGCATCCAACCGAAGACACAGCCACCACCGTGCCCGCGCACCTGATCGCGGACGTTCCAATAGCAGCGGCCGCGCCGGCTGCCGGGCAGCGGATAGCGCGGCACGGCGGCGATTTCAGGCGCACCCAGGCGGGCGAGCAATAGCGGCAATGCCGGATGATCGAGAGCGGCGTCCCGATGAATCAGTCCCAAATGCAAGTCCCCCCGGACTCTTCGGCGCGTGGAACGGGTTCCCCCCGGACCCGCCCCACGCGCTTCAAGAGCATCCCCGCCCCGTCGCCGGGCAAAGCGAGGAGGAACTGGAGATGCGAGCAGGTGCGGCCCTGATATTTTGCCGAAATGTTACAGGGGCGTGGAACCCCCGGGGAGGCGAGGTAGCGCCATTTTGGGTCAATACCGGCGGCCGAGCGGGCAATTCCGCCAGATTGAGTAGATTCGGGGAGTATCCGGTAAAGGCGGCGCGCTGGGCTGCCGGCGAAGCCCGGAAGCCGGGATCTCGGGCGGCTCTTGTCCCGCGCTACGGCATGAGATCCCGGCTTTCGCCGGGATGATGGACTAGGCGAGTTGGGCCGCGGATGTATCGCCGGATCTAGCTGTCGCTGGACCCTGGCATCGGCGGCCACGAAAAAGGGCGGCCCCGAAGGACCGCCCCGTTTCTCGTTTCCCGAAGGAAGCGAACCTTAGCGCGAATAGAATTCGACGACCAGGTTCGGCTCCATCTTCACCGGGTACGGCACCTCGTCGAGGGTCGGCACGCGGGTGAAGGTGATCTTCGAGGCGCCGTCCGGCGACACGTAATCGGGGATGTCGCGCTCGGCGAGGCTCTGGGCTTCCATGACCAGCGCCATTTCCTGCGCCTTCTGGCGGAGCGAAACGGTCTGGCCCGGCTTGATGCGGCGCGAACCGATGTTGCACTTCTCGCCATCGACCAGGACGTGGCCGTGGTTGACGAGCTGGCGGGCCGCGAAGATCGTCGGCGCGAACTTGGCGCGATAGACGATCATGTCGAGGCGCTGCTCGAGCAGACCGATGAGGTTCTGCGACGTATCGCCCTTCATCTTCGAGGCGTCTTCATACGCCTTCTTGAACTGCTTCTCGGTGACGTCGCCGTAATAGCCCTTGAGCTTCTGCTTGGCGCGCAGCTGGATGCCGAAGTCCGACATCTTGCCCTTGCGGCGCTGGCCGTGCTGGCCCGGGCCGTATTCGCGCTTGTTCACCGGGGACTTGGGACGGCCCCAGATGTTCTCGCCCATGCGGCGGTCGAGCTTGTACTTTGCGCTGGAACGCTTCGACATTCTGTAATCCTTGCAACTGCTAACGACGTTTTCTCGCCTTCCTGGTCCGAAAACCGGTTCCCACTTTTCGGGGAAGGCGAGGGTTGCTCCCGGTATCCGCCTGCTGTTCTCGAAGAGAGGCAGGGCCGCCGCTTCACCGGGGTGCGGGGCCATTGCGAAGGCGCGCGGTTAGCCGCGTGGGGGGATGGAGTCAAGCCAGAGACGCCAAGCTGGACAGCGGCACCCCGCCCCGCCAAGGAGCGCCCATGCAAGAGATACTCGATCCCGAAGCCTGCACGACGATGCGGGAAGTCCGTGCCGGCGTCGATGCGGTGGACACCGAGCTGGTCCAGCTCCTGAAGCGCCGTTTCGGCTATATGGATGCCGCCGCGCGCATCAAGCCCGAGCGCGGCCATGTCCGCGACGAGGCGCGCAAGGCGCAGGTTATCGCCAATGCCCGCGCGCACGCGCGTGCGGCGGGCATTCCGGACGAGGCGATCGGCGACCTCTGGGAACTGCTGGTCGAAGCCTCGATCGCCTATGAACTGGTGAAGTTCGACGCGCGACCGGCGCGCGACTGACCAGGCTTATTGGCCGCGAAGGTCCCGGCTGACGGACGCGTTGCTGGCATTGCTGATCGCGTCCCATTCGGCGCGGGTGTGGCATTCCGCGCGGCCGCCCAGGCGGCTGCTGGACGACGCGACGCGACGGCAGATCTCGCGATTGGGATCGTCGCTCTTCTTTTTCTTCGCCTCGACCGGCTTGGCGGCATCGGGCTCGGCCTGCTGCGCAACGGCAGGCGTGGAAAGCGCGAACAGGGCAAGCAAAGCAACCAGACGCATCGGAAAACCCCTCCCAAGATGATGGTGCGCAATTAGCGAGGCCGGGAGTTTGCGGAAAGCAGAAACTGTGTTGCTGATATATGTCAGCCGATGCGGTGGCGCTTCCTGCCGTCGAGCGCAGAAAGCACGCCGCGCAGGGTGCGCAGTTCCTGGCTCGACCAACGCGCCTTGGTGAGCAGGGTGCGCAAGGTCCGCCGGGTCGAGGGCACGCGATCGGGCGGGAAATAATAGCCCGAATCGTCGAGCATCGCATCGAGCTGGCCGATCATGCCGTCGAGCTCGTCCTGCGGCGCGGGGGGATCGAGGTCCTCCTGCGTCGGCTGCACGAGCTGCTCGCCCTTCGACCATTCATAGGCGACGAGGATCACCGCCTGGGCGAGGTTGAGCGAGCCGAATTCGGGGTTGATCGGCACGGTGAGGATGGTGCGGGCGAGCGCGACGTCGTCGGTCTCCAGCCCCGAGCGCTCGGGGCCGAACAGGATCGCCGAGCGGCCTTCCTCGCGGTGGATCGTGCGCGAGGCCTCTTCCGGCGTCACCACCGGCTTGGAGATGCCGCGCTTGCGCACCGTGGTGGCATAGACATGCGCGCAGTCCGCCACCGCATCGGCGACGGTCTCGTAGACCTGGGCCTTTTCCAGCACGATGTCGGCGCCGCTCGCGGCCGGACCGGCGCTGGGATTGGGCCAGCCGTCGCGCGGGGCGACGAGGCGCATCTCGACCAGCCCGAAATTGAGCATCGCGCGCGCGGCCTTGCCGATATTCTCGCCGAGCTGCGGGCGAACGAGGACGATGACGGGAGGCTGGCTCACTGCTTGCCGCTTTCCTGGCCGGCCTCGGTGACGTTGCCGGCGAATTCCTCGAAGTCCTTGGCCTCGCGGAAGTCCTTATAGACCGAGGCGAAGCGGATATAGGCGACCGAATCGAGGCCCTTGAGCCCCTGCATCACCAGCTCGCCGATCTTCTGCGAGGGGATTTCGGTTTCGCCCATCGTCTCCAGCTGGCGCTGGATGCCGGAGACGAGCTTCTCGATCTGCACGCCGTTGACCGGGCGCTTGCGGGTAGCGACCGAGATCGAGCGGACCAGCTTGTCACGATCGAACGGCTCGCGCTTGTCCTCGGACTTGAGCACGGTCAGCTCGCGCAGCTGGATGCGCTCGAACGTGGTGAAGCGCGCGGCGCAGGCCTCGCACTGGCGCCGACGGCGGATCGCCGCCCCGTCTTCGGTGGGGCGGCTGTCCTTTACCTGGCTGTCTTCATGTCCGCAGAAGGGGCAGCGCAATTAATCAGAGCTCCGGATAGATGGGGAAGCGCTCGCACAGCGCGCGGACGCGCTCGCGGACATTGGCCTCGACCTGGGCGTCGCCCTGCTCGCCATTCTTCTTGAGGCCGTCGAGCACGTCGGCGACCATGTTGCCGATCTCGCGGAACTCGGCGACGCCGAAGCCGCGGGTGGTGCCCGCCGGCGAGCCGACGCGGATGCCGCTGGTCTTGACCGGGGGCAGCGGATCGTTGGGGATGCCGTTCTTGTTGCAGGTGATCGCCGCGCGCTCGAGCGCCTCGTCGGCGTCCTTGCCGGTCACGCCCAGCGGGGTGAGGTCGATCAGCGCGAGATGCGTGTCGGTGCCGCCCGAGACCACCGCCGCACCGCGCTCCTTGAGCGTGGCCGCGAGGATCTTGGCGTTCTCGACGATCGCCGCCGCATAGGACTTGAACTCGGGCTGGAGCGCCTCGCCGAACGCAACCGCCTTGGCGGCGATGACGTGCATCAGCGGGCCGCCCTGCAGGCCGGGGAACACCGCCGAGTTGATCTTCTTGGCGATCGCCTCGTCATTGGTGAACACCGCGCCGCCACGCGGGCCGCGCAGCGTCTTGTGGGTGGTGGTGGTCACGACATGGGCGTGGCCGAAAGGCGTCGGGTGGACGCCGCCGGCGACCAGGCCGGCGAAGTGGGCCATGTCGACCATGAAGATCGCGCCGACTTCATCGGCGATCGCGCGGAACTTCGCGAAATCGATGTGGCGCGGATAGGCCGAGCCGCCGGCGATGATGATGCGCGGCTGGCTCTCCTTGGCCTTGGCCAGGACCTCGTCGAAGTCGATCAGGTGCGTGACCGGATCAACGCCATACTGGACCGCATTGAACCACTTGCCCGACATCGCCGCCTTCGCGCCGTGGGTCAGGTGACCGCCCGAATCGAGGCTGAGGCCCATGATCGTGTCGCCCGGCTTGGCGAGCGCGAGCATCACCGCGCCGTTCGCCTGCGCGCCCGAGTGCGGCTGGACGTTGGCGAAGTCGCAGCCGAAGATCTGCTTGGCGCGATCGATCGCCAGCTGCTCGACTTCGTCCGAGGGGTGGCAGCCCTGGTAGTAGCGCTTGCCGGGATAGCCCTCGGCGTACTTGTTGGTGAAGACCGAGCCCTGGGCCTCGAGCACCGCCTTGGAGACGATGTTCTCGCTGGCGATCAGCTCGATCTGATACTGCTCGCGCTTCAGCTCGTGCTCGACGCCGGCGAAGACCGCCGGATCGGCCTCGGCGAGGCTGCGGGTGAAGAAACCGTCCGGCTGCACGCCATTGCTAACGGGGTTGGTGCTCATTCGGGGCTCCTTTCGGGGTGGCTGAGCTTCTCGACCCGGCGCTGGTGGCGGTCGCCGAGGAACTCGGTTGCGAGGAAAGTGGTGATGCAGGCCTTGGCCATCTCGATACCGACGAGACGGGCACCGAGGGCGATGACATTGGCATCGTTGTGCTGGCGCGCAAGGCTGGCCGAGAGCGGCTCGGAGACGAGCGCGCAGCGCGCTGCCGGATTGCGGTTCACCGCGATCGAGATGCCGATGCCCGAGCCGCACAGCGCGACGCCGTGCACGGCCTGGCCGGTCTCGATCGCCTTGGCGAGACGATAGCCGTAATCGGGATAATCGACGCTTTCGGGGCCATTCGTGCCCAAATCGAGCACTTCATGGCCTTCGTTACGCAACCATTCGGCGAGTTCTGCCTTCATTGCGTAGGCGGCATGGTCCGATGCGATAGCGATGGCGTGTGGCATGCGCGCTCCCCTACGCCGCAAGGACCGTGCTGGCTAGACCGACTATTCGGAGAGAAACATGCGCAAGACGATTTTCGCCCTGCTCCCTGCCCTCGCTTTGGGCCTCGCGGCCTGTTCGCCGAGCACGGAGAGCAATCTGAGCAACTCGCTGGACCGCACCGGCGACTCGCTGAGCAACGCCGCCAACGACCTGGGCAACAGCATCGACGCAGCCGCGGACGATGCCGGCAACGCCTTCGACAACACCGCGGACGACATCGGCAACCGCGCGAGCCATGTCGGCAACGCGATCGACGAGGCGACTCGCTGATGCGCGCGCTGCTGATCCTCGCGCCTGCGCTGGCGCTCGCCGCGTGCAACGCCGCCGAGAACAGCGCCGACCGGGCCGCCGACGCCACCGCCAACGCCACCGAGACCGCCGGCAATGCCGCAGTCGCGGTGGGCGGATCGATCGCCAATGCCGTCGAGACCGGCGCCGCCGACCTGAAGAAGGAAGTGTCCGGCAAGCCGGTGGACCGCGACGACTGGGTCGGTCGCTGGAAGGGTGTCGAAGGCACCTATCTGGTCGTGTCGAAGGGTAAGGATGCCGGCACCTACAAGCTCGAGATGCAGTACACGCTCGACGACAAGGGGTCGTTCGATGGCCGCGGGTCCAGCGAAGGCATCACGTTCAAGCGCCCGGACGGCGAGCAGACGCTCCACCCGAGCGATGGCGATGCGACGGGCCTTAAGTGGCTGGCGGGCAAGAAGGACTGCCTGACGGTGCACACCGGCGAGGGCTATTGCCGGGATTGATCTGATCCTTCCGCATATCTTCCCGTCATCCCCGCGCAGGCGGGGATGACGATTGGCCGGCTATCCCCTTCCCCGCAGCCATCCCCGCGCCCGTGCCTCCGCTGCATAGGTCGCGCTGACCGGTACCGAACCGCCGCCGGCGAGCAGCAGCCGCCATTTGCGGCCATCGCGTTCGGCGCCGGCCACGGCTCCCGCCGCGACCCAGGCGCCGCGATGGACCTGGGCGCCGTCCAGGGCGGCGACTTCCTCGAGCGCGTCGCCGAAGCGGTAGTGGAGCAGTGCGCTCGTGCCGTCGCGGCGGTGGATGCGGCAATAATGATCCTCGGCTTCGATTCCCGCGAGCTGCTCGGCACCGACCCGGGCACGGGCGAGCAGGCCGGTATCGGCGCGGACCGGGCGCATTTGACGGAGCAAAATCCAGGCGACGAGCGCGCAGACGGCGAAGATCACCACGCTGATCGCCGCCGCACGCAGCCAGACGTCGAATGGCATGACGCGCATGTTCCGGCCGAGCAGCGCGCCGACGAGCGGGATCTCGAGCGGCAACGGCAGGTTGAGCGGGACGGTGCCGAGCAGCGCGATGCGCGGCCAGTCGCTCGACTTGCGCACGCCCCAGGCGAACAGCGCCTGCCATTTGAGCGCGTTCCACAGCATCAGCACCACCCAGAAAAGGGTGCGCGCGTGGAGCGGCAGGCGGCCGGTGCCGAACCCGCCGGTGACGATCATCAGCGCCGCGGCGGCGAGGCAGGCGACCCAGAGCAGCGGAAAGCCGGGCGGCGCCTTTTTCGGCAATGCCCGTTTCGCGAAGCCGAGCGCGCGCTTCACGAAACCGCGCTTGCCGGCAGTGCGGGCGGCAGGGCCAGTGCGGAGCGACCGGACGGCGGGCATGGCGGACAGGCTGCCATGGGCGGAGGCCGGGGACAATCGGGAGATCGGAATGTTCGCTTCACGTCTATCCAGTTCCCCGGCGAAAGCCGGGGCCCAGGGTTTCTCTGCCGTCTCGCCCGTGACCCTGGGCCCCGGCTTTCGCCGGGGAACTTTTGGGTTTTGGGCTTGGGGCATCGCGACGCTTGCTCTCGCCCTGCCCTTCACCGCGCATGCTCAGCAGGCCGACACCGCCGCGATGGCGCAGCAATCCGCCGCGATGCACAGGCTCGACTGGATGCACGGCAAGTGGCGCGGCGAGGCGCGAATGCAGATGCCCGGCGTCGGCGAGAAGGTCGTGACGCATACCGAACGCGTCGGAACGCTGCTCGACGGGACGATCACGCTGATCGAGGGCAAGTCATTCGACGTGGACGGCAAGGTGCCGTTCAACGCCTTCGCCGTGGTCTCCTACGACGCGCGAACCCAGAGTTTCTCGATGCAGAGCTATACCGGCGGGCGATCGGGTACCTTCCCGATGACGGTGCTCGACAAGGGTTACGCTTGGGAAGTGCCGGCCGGTCCCAATGCCAAGGTCCAGTACAAGGCGATCTTCGACGGCGCGACCTGGACCGAGACCGGCGATTTCGTCGCCGAGGGGCAGCCGCCCCGCCCCTTCTTCAAGATGGTGCTCAAGCGGATCGGCGACAGCGACTGGCCGATGGCCGGCAGCGTCACACGGGATTGATTTTGCTGGGCTCCTGACTCTAGGGGGCGTCCCGGGAAGCACCCGCGACAGGCGTTGCGGGTGCAGGGGATAGACCCTAGAGTGACGCCGGTTCGTCACAAAGGGGTAATAGGGCGTGGCGGACCACCGCTCGTCCGCCGGGGCGTCCAGGAGCTATTGATGGGTTCGATTACCAAGACGCCGAAGAATGTCGCCGTCCGCGGCGCCGTACACCGCCATGAGCACATGACCAAGGAGGGCCTGCTCGAGCGCGCCTTCACCTTCGCGTTCCGTGGCCTCGTCTATCCGCAGATCTGGGAAGATCCGGTGATCGACATGGAGGCGCTGCAGCTGCAGCCGGACCACCATATGGTCACGATCGCCTCGGGCGGGTGCAACGTCTTCTCGTACCTGACGGCGAACCCGGCGAAGATCACCGCGGTCGATCTCAATCCGGCACACATCGCGCTCAACAACCTCAAGAAGCAGGCGGCGCTGAACCTGCCCGACTATGCGGCGTTCCACCGCTTCTTCGGCCAGGCCAACAAGGCCGAGAATGTCGAGGCCTATCGCCAGCACATCGCGCCGCATCTCGATGCGCCGTACCGCGATTACTGGGAGCGCCGCGGCCTGAACGGCACCCGCCGCATCGAGGCGTTCAAGCATGGCTTCTACAAATACGGCCTGCTCGGCCGGCTGATCGGCTTCGTCCACTGGCTGGCGCACCGCTACGGCATCGATCCGCGCGAGATCCTGGCCGCGAAGAACATCGAGGAGCAGCGCCAGATCTTCGAGACGCGCTTCGAGCCGTTCTTCGAGAAGAAGTTCCTGCGCTGGCTGGTCGACCAGCCCGCCGCCCTGTTCGGCTTCGGCATTCCGCCGGCGCAGTACGACCTGCTCAAGATCGACGACCAGGCGGGCATCACCGGCGCGCTGAAGAGCCGCCTGCGCAAGCTCGCCTGCGACTTCGACCTGAAGGACAATTTCTACGCCTGGCAGGCCTTTGGCCGCGGCTATGGCGAGGGTCCGGACGCGCCGCTGCCGCCGTATCTCGAGGCAAAGAACTGGGATGTGGTGCGCGCGCGCGCCGACCGCGTCGAGATCCGCCACACCAACTATGCCGACTATCTCGAGACGATGCCGGCACAGTCGCTCGACCGCTACATCCTGCTCGACGCGCAGGACTGGATGACCGACGAGCAGCTCACCCGCATCTGGGGCGAGATCACCCGCACCGCCAAGCCGGGCGCGCGCGTGCTCTATCGCACCGCGGCGATCCCCGATGTGGTGAAGGGGCACATCCCCGAGGAACTCATGTCCCAGTGGGAATATGAGGACCAGGCCAAGCTCGACGACTGGACGCGCCGAGACCGTTCGTCGGTCTATGGCGCGACGCACGTCTGGACGCTGAAGCCGCACGCATGAGCGCCGCGACCGGGGGTGCCGACCAGAAGGGGCTGATGGACGCGACCTATGCGCTCCATCGCCACTTCTACGACTTCACGCGCAAATTCTACCTGCTCGGCCGCGACGCGCTGATTCGCGGGCTGAATCCGCCCCGCGGGGGCACCGTGCTCGAAGTGGGCTGCGGCACCGCGCGCAACCTGATCGTCGCGGCGAAGCGCTTCCCCGAGGCGCGTTTCTACGGCTTCGACATCAGCGAGGCGATGCTGGAGACGGCACGCGCCTCGGTCGAGAAGAACGGCCTTAGCGGCAAGATCACGCTGGCGCAGGGTGACGCGGGTGCGTTCGACGTGAACGCGCTGTTCGGCGTCGACAAGCTCGACCGGGTGTTCATGAGCTACACGCTCTCGATGATCCCGCCCTGGGTGGAGGCGATCGAGCTGGGCGCGAAGGCGCTGGCGCAGGGCGGCAGCCTGCACATCGTCGATTTCGGCCAGTATGAGCGGCTGCCCGGCTTTGCGAAGCGGCTGCACTTCAAGTCGCTGAACGACTTCCACGTCTATCCGCGTGACACGCTGCCCGCGGTGCTCAAGCGCATCGCCGAGGAGGAAGGGCTGCGGCTCGACTTCCGTTCGACCCTGCGCGGCTATGTGTGGAGCGCGACGCTGACGCGGGACTGAGCTTGGGCAAGCGCGTCCTGCTATACGGCGCGCTGCTGGCGGCAGGAACGCTGCTGCTCCAATGGCTCGATTACCAGCGGCTGGTGCGCTCGCACATCGGCGACCTCTACATCTTCCTGATCGCGGGCGGTTTCCTGGCGCTGGGCGTCTGGCTCGGCGTGCGAGGGATCGCCCGGCCAGCCCCACGCGCGTTCGACGGCAATCCGCAGGCGGTGGCGGCGCTGGGCCTCTCCCCGCGCGAACTGGAGGTGCTCGACGAACTGCTCGCCGGGCGATCGAACCAGGAGATCGCGGACAAGCTCGGCGTATCGCTCAACACGGTGAAGACGCATGTCGCACGGCTGCTCGAGAAGCTGCGGGCGAAGCGACGCGGGGACGCCGTGGCCCGGGCGCGGGAACTGGGGATCGTCAAGTAACGCCACCCCGGCTTTCGCCGGGACGACGGATCTGGGCCATTTCACGCAAATCATCCTTTCGGGGGATTGCCGCGGCGGCTTGCGAAGCGGCTGATCGAAGCGCAACCTGAACCCAAGGGGGACGACTATGCTGCGCACCATCCTGACCCATGGCCTGATCGGCGGCCTGATCGCCGGCGGCCTGCTCTCCGTCATAGTGCTGAACTTCGAAGGCGCCACCGGCCAGTACGGCATGGCGATCGGCTATCTTATCATGCTGATCGGGCTGAGCGCCATCTTCGTCGCGATCAAGCGCCAGCGCGACGTGGCGCAGGGCGGCGTGATCCGCTTCTGGCCGGCACTCGGCATGGGGCTGGCGATCAGCCTGGTCGCGGGGATCGTCTATGCGATCTGCTGGGACGTGGCGCTGGCGACGATTGGCATCGACGCGTTCATCGACAAGTTCGCGGGAACGATGCTCGACGGCAAGAGCGGCGCGGAGCTGGCCAAGGCGCAGGCGGAGATGGCGTCTTTCCGCACCGCCTATCACAACCCGTTCTTCCGGCTGCCGATGACCTTTGTCGAGATCTTCCCGGTGGGTGTGCTGGTATCGCTGGTCTCGGCCGCTCTGCTCTGCAACAGCCGCTTCCTGCCAGCGCGAGGGGAGGAAGGCCCATTACCCGTCACCCCCGCGCAGGCGGGGGTCCAGGGCAACAAGGGCTGACGCTCCTTGTTCTGGATCCCCACCTTCGCGGGGATGACGATGTCTGGAGTAAGGGCGCTACGCCGCCCGGCGCAGTTCCAGCCGGCCCCAGATCTCGACCAGCGCATCGACCAGCTCGCGCATCATGGCCTCGTCATGCGCGGGGCCGGGGGTGAAGCGCAGGCGCTCGGTGCCGCGCGGCACGGTCGGGTAGTTGATCGGCTGGACGTAGACCCCGTACTCGGCGAGCAGGATGTCGCTGATCTTCTTGGCCTTGACCGGATCGCCGACCATCAGCGGCACGATGTGCGTGGTCGAGGGCATCACCGGTAGTCCTGCCTCGGCCATCATCACCTTGAGCTTGGCGGCGGCGGCCTGCTGGCCGTCGCGCTCTTCGGACGAGCCCTTCAGGTGGCGCACGCTTGCGAGGGCACCGGCGACCAGCACGGGCGAGAGCGAGGTGGTGAAGATGAAGCCCGGCGCATAGCTGCGGATCACGTCGATGATCATCTGGTCGGCCGCGATATAGCCGCCCATCACGCCGAAGGCCTTGCCGAGCGTGCCCTCGATGATCGTCAGGCGATCGGCCAGGCCTTCGCGGTCCGAAATGCCGCCGCCGCGCGGGCCGTACATGCCGACGGCATGGACCTCGTCGAGATAGGTCAGCGCATTGTACTTGTCGGCCAGGTCGCAGATCTCGGCGATCGGCGCGATGTCGGCGTCCATCGAATAGACGCTCTCGAACGCGATCAGCTTGGGCACCGAAGGATCATCGGCCGCGAGCAGCTCTTCGAGATGGGCGAGGTCGTTGTGGCGGAAGACGCGCTTCTCGCAGCCCGAATTGCGGATGCCCGCGATCATCGAGGCGTGGTTGAGCTCGTCCGAATAGATGAGGCAACCGGGCAGGATCTTGCCCAGGGTCGCGAGAGTCGCTTCGTTCGAGACATAGCCCGAAGTGAAGAGCAGCGCCCCGTCCTTGCCGTGGAGATCGGCGAGCTCGCCCTCCAGATCGACATGATAGTGCGTGTTGCCGCCGATGTTGCGCGTGCCGCCCGAGCCGGCGCCGACATCGTGGAGGGCCTCCTCCATCGCCGCGATCACCTTGGGGTGCTGGCCCATCGCCAGATAGTCGTTCGAGCACCAGACGGTGATCGGCTTCGGCCCGTTATGCCCGGCGAAGCAGCGCGCATTGGGGAACATGCCCTTGTTGCGCAGGATGTCGATGAAGACGCGGTAGCGGCCCTCGGCGTGCAGCCGGTCTATCGCGGACGTGAAGACCCGGGAATAATCGACGGGCGCTGGGCTGTCGGCGCTGTGCATGCTGCGTTCCTACCGTCAAAATCCGGTCATTTCCAGTTGGACATATTGCCTAATCGGTTCCGCTTTGGACACGTTTGACCGAGAGCAAAGCCGGGTTCGTCCAAAACCGGTCCGGATTCCTGCAAAATCGATGCGGGATGTGGTAAACAGGGTCAACCGCGGCGAGTCGGCACCCAAGCGAGCCCGCGGCCGAGAGACTTGTGCTCCCGCTTGATGACGGAGCATCGTTATGACCGCCAGAGACATGGAATATTTCGCCCGACGCGCGCGTGAAGAGCGCGAGCATGCCGATCGCAGCGACGACATGACCGCGCGGCGCGTCCATCAGGAGATGGCAGAGCGCTATTCGGCCCGGCTGCGTGACATCGTCGCGGTACGGCCCGTCCCACAGACCTGAGCGCCGGCACGGGGGAAGCTAGAGCGACTCGATCCCGACCAGCCCGTAGCGCGCAAGCGCAGGGGCGAGCGCATCGGTGCGCGCACTGCGGGCGGTGAACACCGCCCTGCCCGGCACCGGCGATGCCGGCCATTGCTGACCCTCGGTCAGATAGGCGACTCGCCGGGCGATGCCCGGACCGCCATCGACGAAGCGGACGGCATGCGGCGCGGCCGCTGCCAGCTCCGCCTCGACCAGCGGGAAATGGGTGCAGGCGTTGACGATCACGTCGATCCGCTCGCCGCCCGGCTGGTCGAACAGGCCGGCAAGAACCGCACGCATCCGCTCGGGCAGCGGCGGCACCCCCTCCAGCGAAGCCTCGGCGATCTCGACCAGCTCGGCCGAGCCGTGGCGCAGCACCGTGCAATCGCCGGCGAAGCGCGCCGCGAGATCGTCGACATAGGGCTGGCGGACCGTCGCCTCGGTACCCAGCACGCCGATCACGCGGGTCTCGCTGATCTCGGCGGCGGGCTTGATCGCGGGAACGGTACCGACGATCGGCACGTCGAGCGCGGCGCGGACATGGTGGAGTGCGATCGTCGAGGCGGTGTTGCAGGCAATGACGATCAGGCGCGGATCATAGCGCTCCGCCAGCCGGCCGAGCAGGGCGGGCACGCGCGCGGCGATCTCGCCCTCGCTGCGCGTGCCATAGGGAAAGCCCCCCGAATCGGCGACATAGACGAGCGGCGCGTGCGGGAGCAGCGCGGCGGTGGGCGCGAGCACCGAGAGCCCGCCCACACCGGAATCGAAGAACAGGATGGGGCGGTTGTCGGTCATCGCCGCGGGCATGGCTCCGCAGCCGTTGAGCGTCAACCGCCCCGAGTTTGGGAACACCCCCGAAGGGGATTTCATCGGCTCTCGATCGCTAGACGCCGCGCACGGCGCATGCCCTTACGGGAGGGGATCAGTTGCTCGGTTTCCAGTTGGCCGGAATGCCCATGGCGAGGACCATCGGGCGGCGCGTGGCGATATATTCGTCCCTGCTCACCTTGCCGTCGCCATTGGCATCGAAACGGGCGAGGAACATCCGCCCGCCCTGCTCCGCGCCGATATCCTTGCGCGGGCCGTGATTGACGCTGACCGAGGCGCGCGGCGCCTCCCCCGCCTCGAGATAGCCGGACTTGTCCCTGTCCATCGTCGCAAAACTCGCCGCGATGAACGCCGTGGCCTGTTCGGGCGTCGCGGGAACGAAGGGGCCGTCGTACAGCTTCGCCTTCTGCTGCGGCGCAGGTGCGTTCTGCCGGGGCGCCGGTGCGCCCGTCGGCATGAGGGCAAGCGCGGCCGCGATCGTGATGCTCATTGCGATTCCTCCTATCCACCACCGGCGCCTGTCGCCGGGGACGGGACCGGGATGCAGTTCGGCGATGCCCGCGGCGAGGTCCGGCGCATGGGGTACCAGCAGCTGGGACTCGGCCTGGACGAGCAGCCGGGCGGCCTGGAGCGAGGAGGACAGGCCCAGCTTGGCCCGCGCCATCTTGAGCCGCTTTTCCACGGCATGGGGCGAAACGCCGAGCTCGATCGCCATTTCCTTGGCGGTCTGGGGCAGCAGGCGGCGGCGCAGGCATTCCTTCTCATTCTCGGTCAACCGGGCGATCGCCGCCCGCATTCGATCGTCCAGCACGCGCCGCTCCCCGCCCCCCACAGGCGCGCGAGGCTAGGGGAAAGTCGAGTTTCGCCCAAGTCGGAGCGATTGGTACCCCATCCACATTGCGCACCCGCAGCAAGCCACTATGTTGACCGGCGCGCAGGGGGATCCTTTGACGAACGACATTCCATGGCTGGTTCCCGCGGGGGTCTTGCTGCTCGGCTATCTGCTGGGCTCGATCCCCTTCGGGCTGCTGCTGACCCGCTTCGGCGGTGCCGGCGACCTGCGCCAGATCGGCTCGGGCAATATCGGCGCGACCAACGTGCTGCGCACCGGCCGCAAGGGGCTGGCGGCGGCGACGCTGCTGCTCGACCTGGCCAAGGGCGCGGCGGCGGTGCTGATCGCTGGCGCGATCCTGCCCGGCGGCGGCGTGCTGGGCGGCCTGGCCGCGTTCATCGGCCATTGCTATCCGGTGTGGCTCAAGTTCAACGGCGGCAAGGGCGTGGCGACGATGATGGGCGTGGTGCTCGCGCTCCACTGGCCCTCGGGCATCGTCTTCGCGGTCGTCTGGCTCGGCCTGCTCGCGATCCTGCGCATCTCCTCGCTGGCCGGCATGAGCGCGGCGATCAGCGCACCGGTGAGCGCCGCGTTCTTCGGGCGGATCGACCTGGTGCTGATGCTGCTCGCGCTGACGATGATCGTGCTGTGGAAGCACCGCGCCAATATCGACCGGCTGCTCAACGGCACCGAACCGCGCATCGGCGGCAGTAAGAGCGGCAGCAAGAAAAGTGCCTGACAGGCGCGAGGCACGGCTAAGGCTGCTGCGCTCCGCCAATATCGGCCCCGTAACCTATCGCCAGTTGATCGCCCGCTTCGGCACCGCCGAGGCGGCGCTCGACGCGCTGCCGATGCTCGCCGAACGCGGCGGCGGGCGGGCGCCGGTGATCGCCGATCTGGGGGCCGTGCGGCGTGAGATCGCCACGGTCGAGCGGCTGGGCGCGCGCTATCTGTTCCTGGAGGATGAGGACTATCCGCCGCTGCTCGCCGAGCTGGACAGTGCTCCGCCGGCGCTGGTCCTGCGCGGGCGACTGGAGCTGCTCGACCGGCCGGCGGTGGCGATCGTCGGCGCGCGCAACGCCTCGGCCGCGGCCTGCCGCTTCGCCCGGCAGATCGGGCTTGGCCTGGCCGAGGCAGGCGTGACGGTGGTCTCGGGCCTGGCGCGCGGGATCGACACGGCGGCGCATGTCGGATCGCTGGGCGGCGGCACGGTGGGTGTGATCGCCAGCGGCATCGACATCGCCTTCCCGCCCGAGAATGCCGAGCTGCAGGAGCGCGTCGCCCGCGAGGGCCTACTGCTCGCCGAGCAGCCGCCGGGCACCGAGCCGCTCGCCCGCTTCTTCCCCTCGCGCAACCGGATCATCGCCGGGCTGGCGCTCGGCACGGTGGTGGTGGAGGCGGCACCGCGCTCGGGATCGCTGATCACCGCGCGGATCGCGGGGGAGGCGGGGCGCGACGTGATGGCGGTGCCGGGGTCGCCGCTCGATCCGCGCGCGCAGGGCTGCAACCTGCTGATCCGCGAAGGCGCGACCCTGGTGCAGGGGGTGGACGACATCCTCGAGATGGTCCGCCCGATCGACCCGCGTGCAGTGCGGGCGCCGTGCAGCGGCTGGCAAGGTCCGCCGCCGGAGGACGCCAGCGATGCCGATCGCCGGGCGGTCGCCGGGCTGCTCGGGCCGGTGCCGGTGAGCGCGGACGAGTTGATCCGGCAGTCGGGACTCGCGCCCGCAGTGGTGCAGACCGTACTGCTCGAGCTGGAGCTGGCCGGAAGGCTGGAACGGCATGCAGGCGGGCGAGTGAGCCTGTCGGGATAGGGGGACGGGGTGGAAGATTTCGATACGCGCATGCTGCTGAAACGGACCGCCGAGATGGTCCGGCACGCGCCTGGCGTCGCGCTGGTGGCCTGGCTGGCCCTGGTGCTGCCGAGCACGCTGCTGAGCGTCGCCACGGACGGCGACGGCCGGTTTGGCTTTGTCAGCGGAATCATCGGGATCTTCGCCCAGTTCATGGTGACCAGCCGCCTGGCCCGGCAGGCCGGCCTGATGCAGGCGGAGAATGTGCCCGGTCGTGCGAGCAGCTTTGTGCTGCTGAGCATCGTCACCGGGCTGGCCATCATGCTCGGCTTCCTCGTGTTCGTGCTGCCCGGACTCTATCTGCTGGCCCGCTGGTCGATCGCGGTCCCGATCGTGATCGCCGAGGGCGCGAAGATGGGCGACGCGCTGACGGCGAGCTGGGAGCGGACCCGGGGCAAGGCCGTGCCGATCTGCGTCGCGCTGCTGGTCGTCGGCACTGGCCTGCTCGGCTCGGTCGCGCTCGATTACTTCTATGTGCCCGACTACGGGACGATGCCGCTGATCCCGACGCTCGTCAGCGACCTGATCGGTTTCGGCTCGAACGTGCTCGCCTGGTTCCTCGCAATGGCGATCTATTCCTTTTCGGCCAGGGAAGCGGAGCCCCGGCTCGAGGAAATCTTCGCCTGACGATCGGGCGGGAGATGCGATCCGCGGCGGCGATCCCTTGCCCTTTCATCGCATGGACCTGCACGTTCGTCGTAGGCCGGCCCGTCCCGATCGCGGTTCAAATGCGGACCCCTAGCAAGTTACGGGAGCGTTCCTACATGCCGGCCACAATCCCCAGGGAGACTATCGACATGGCCGACGCATCCGATCCCGCCAACAACCAGCCTGCCGGCTATGTCCCGCCCAAGGTGTGGACCTGGGAGCAGCCGAGCGGCGGGCAGTTCGCCAATATCAACCGGCCGGTCTCGGGCGCGACGCACGACAAGGTGCTGCCGGTCGGCGAGCACCCGATCCAGCTCTATTCGCTCGGCACGCCCAACGGACAGAAGGTGACGATCCTGCTCGAGGAGCTGCTCGCCGCCGGCCATGCGGGCGCCGAATATGACGCCTGGAAGATCAACATCGGCGAGGGCGACCAGTTCGGCAGCGGCTTTGTCGAGATCAACCCGAACTCGAAGATCCCGGCGATGGTCGACCATTCGGTCTCGCCCAACATCACCGTGTTCGAGAGCGGTGCGATCCTGGTCTATCTCGCCGAGAAGTTCGGTGCGTTCCTGCCGACCGATCCGGCGAAGCGCGCGCAGACGATGAGCTGGCTGATGTGGCAGATGGGCTCGGCGCCGTTCCTGGGCGGCGGCTTCGGTCATTTCTTCGCCTATGCGCCGTTCAAGATCGAGTACGCGATCAACCGCTATGCGATGGAAGTGAAGCGCCAGCTCCACGTGCTCGACACGCATCTGGCCAAGAGCAAGTTCATGGTGGGTGACGAGTACACGATCGCCGACATCGCGATCTGGCCCTGGTATGGCGGCGTGGCGCGCGGCGATGCCTATGCCGGCGCGGCCGAGTTCCTCAACATCGGCGAGTACGAACATTTCAACCGCTGGGCCGCCGAAGTCGGCGAGCGCGAGGCGGTGCAGCGCGGGCGGCTGGTCAATCGCGGCTCGGGGCCCGAGGACCAGCGCGTGCCCGAGCGGCATAGCGCGGCGGACATCGACGCGGTGCGGGCGAAGATGCCGGCCTAGCGGCCGACATACTCCACCCTTGCCGTCCCCTCGGCCCAGACGGGCAGGTACAGTCCCTGCCCGCTGGCCTTGAGCGTGCCGGTGCGGGCCTCGGCGAGGTCGGCGCGGATCAGGAAGTCGCCGGCGCGCTTGCGGACGATCGCGCGGCGGACCTTGCCGAGGAGCTTGTCGAAGTCATGGGTGAAGTTCTGGGTGAGCGATTCCGCCAGCGTCTCGGCCACCCCGGGGCTCTGGGCGAGCAGCACGACCAGGTCGCCGGCCATCCGGTCGGTCTCGCCCGAGACGGAGAGATTCTCGAAATGGACGCGCTGCGAGCCGGGGGCGTTGACCGGTACCGCGGTGAGCCAGACCCGGCCGTGCGTCTCGGCCCCGCCGCTCTGCGGGCGGACGGCGATCGTCAGGCCGACGGCGATGCGGCCTTTGGTGGTGCCGTACAGGACCACGCCGCTGAAACGCGCCGTTACAGGTCCGATCTTGGGCAGCTCGAAGGGGCGTTTCGAACGCTTGTCCAGCGCGCGCTGCAGCACCGGCTCGAGCTGGGCATAGTCGGCGATGACGGGGATGAAGAATTGCAGCTTCGCTCCCTTGGCATCATGGCCGAGCGACGGCAGCGCCACGGGCTTGGGATCCGCAGGCTTGGGCCCGACGAACGTCTCGGTGAGCGCGGCCAGGCCGAGGTTGAGGCGCAGCCGGTTGCCGGTCAGGCGGTAGCCGCCATAGCTCAGCTTCTCCGGGGTGATCCGCATCCAGACCGGCGGATTCTCCTCGTTGAGCTGGAGCACGGTGAAGCTCTGCCGCCAGGCTTCGGCGACGCGGCTGCGGATATCGACCCGGGCGATCTCGCGCGGCAAGGTGCGCTCGAGGTCGCGGACGATCGGGCGGAGCTTCTCGTCGGCCTTGTCGGTGAAGGTGATCCGCTTTCCGAGGAAGTCGATCCCCGGCGGCGCGGTCCAGTCATAGGCGAGGCGGATGGTGGCGCGCGGCTGCCAATTGTCGCTCACCGACAGGCGGATACGGGCATGGACCATGGCCGACCCGGTCGCGGTCTTGCCCTTGAGGAAGCCGCCGACATGGCGTGCGGCGATCGTCGCGCGGATCGGCATGTCGGCGACGATCTCGTCCCCCACGCCGCGCAGCCGGATGCCCGAGCGCGTGACCGTGCCGATCACGTCGCAACCGAGATCGGGGCTGACCTTGAGCTTCGCCTTGAACAGCTTCACCCGCTGGGCCGGCACGCATTTGTCGATGTGCTGGTCGATCGACCAGAGCGTGCGCGGCACCGATTTCTCGATCGTGCGGAGCAGGACGGAAACCGGCACGTCGAGCGGCACGTCGATCGCGGAAACCTGGCGCGGCACTTCGATCGCGTCGCTGGCGCGGGGCGGCGCCTCCGCCCTGGTGTCGAGATGGGCGCGCAGCCAGAAGAAGCCTACGCCGGCACCCGCCGCGAGCAGGGCGAGCACCGCCCCGAGGACCCATGGCCAGCGGCGCCGGCGGCGCGGCGGCAGCGTCGTCTCTTCGGGCAACGTCTCCTCGGGCAATATTCCACTCCCCCTCGGCCTGGCTCGGTGATACCCGCGAAGCGTTACCAAGTTCCAGATCAACCCGCTTGACGCCCGCCGCCACCCCTCCCCACCTTACACGCGTACACGTGAGGAACGCTTACCCCCCATGCAGCTCGTCATCGTAGAATCGCCGGCCAAGGCGAAGACCATCGAGAAATATCTCGGCAAGGACTACCGGGTCCTGGCCTCCTACGGCCATGTCCGCGACCTGCCGGCGCGCGACGGCTCCGTTGATCCCGACGAGGGGTTCGCGATGGAATGGGAGACCTATGCCGACAAGTCGAAGCAGCTGAAGGCAATTGCCGACGAGGCGAAGAAGGCCGACCGACTGATCCTCGCGACCGACCCTGATCGCGAGGGCGAGGCGATTTCCTGGCACGTGCAGGAAGTGCTGAAGAACAAGAAGGCGCTGCCCAAGGAAGTGGAGCGCGTCACCTTCAACGCGATCACCAAGCCGGCGATCCTGACCGCGATGGCGCATCCGCGCGAGCTGGATACCGACCTGATCGACGCGTACCGGGCACGCCGCGCGCTCGATTATCTCGTCGGCTTCACCCTGTCGCCGGTGCTGTGGCGCAAGCTGCCCGGCGCCAAGTCGGCCGGCCGTGTCCAGTCGGTCGCGCTGCGCATCATCGTCGATCGCGAGCGCGAGATCGAGGGGTTCAAGCCGCAGGAATATTGGTCGGTCACCGCCGACATGGAGCAGGACGGCACGCCGTTCCAGGCTCGGCTGGTCAAGTTCAAGGGCGACAAGCTCGACCGGCTTTCGATCGGCGACGGCAAGACCGCCGAGGCGGCGAAGAAGGCCGTCGAGGAAGGCCGTTTCACCGTGGTCTCAGTCGAGACCAAGCCGGCGATGCGCAACCCCGCCGCGCCCTTCACCACCTCGACGCTGCAGCAGGAGGCCGCGCGCAAGCTCGGCTTCTCGGCCAGCCACACCATGCGGATCGCACAGGGCCTCTACGAGGACGGCGCGATCACCTATATGCGTACCGACGGCGTCCAGATGGACCCGAGCGCGATCCAGGACGCCCGCAAGGCCGTCGCGACCCGCTATGACGGTAGCTATGTGCCCGACAAGCCGCGCATCTACACCGCCAAGGCGAAGAATGCCCAGGAAGCCCACGAGGCGATCCGCCCGACCGATTTCTCCAAGGACCGTGCGGGCTCGGGCGATCACGCCAGGCTGTACGATCTGATCTGGAAACGCGCGCTGGCGAGCCAGATGGCCTCGGCCCGGCTGGAGCGCACCACGATCGATCTGGAAGACGCGACCAGCCAGCACGGGCTGCGCGCCACCGGCCAGGTGGTGATCTTCCCCGGCTATCTCGCGCTCTACGAGGAAGGCCGCGACGACGAGGGTGATGAGGATTCGCGCCGCCTGCCACGGATGAGCGAAGGCGCGACGCCGGCCAAGAAGGCGGTCAACGCCGAGCAGCACTTCACCCAGCCCCCGCCCCGCTTCAGCGAAGCGTCGCTGGTCAAGCGGATGGAAGAACTCGGCATCGGCCGGCCTTCGACTTATGCCTCGGTCATCCAGGTGCTCAAGGACCGCGCCTATGTCCGCCTCGAGAAGAACCGCTTCTTCGCCGAAGAGAGCGGACGGCTGCTGACCGCGTTCCTGGAGCGCTTCTTCCAGAAATACGTCAATTACGACTTCACCGCCGAGCTGGAGGAGGAACTGGACGACGTGTCGGGCGGCCGCGCCCAGTGGCAGGCCGTGCTCGAGGCGTTCTGGAAGGACTTCAAGCCGCGCACGGCCGATGTGATGGAGCAGAAGCCGTCGGACATCACCGCGGCGCTCGACGAGTTCCTCGCGCCCTATCTGTTCCCCGAAAAGGCGGACGGCAGCGATCCGCGGCTGTGCCCGAACTGCGGCAATGGCCGGCTGGCGCTGCGCGGCGGCAAGTTCGGCGCGTTCATCGCCTGCTCCAACTATCCGGAGTGCAAGTTCACCCGTCGCTTCGCCCAGCCGGGCGGTGAGGACGGCGCGGACAGCGGACCGGAAGTGCTCGGCCAGGATCCGGACACGGGCCTGAACGTCGAGCGCAAGTCGGGCCGGTTCGGCCCGTACATCCAGCTTGGCGAAGGCAAGGAAGCGGCGCGCGCCTCGATCCCCAAGGACGTCGAGCTCGACCTGGAGCTGGCGCTGAAGCTCCTGAAGCTGCCGCGCGTGATCGGCGACCATCCGGAAACGGGCAACCCGATCACCGCCTCGATCGGCCGCTATGGGCCGTACCTCGCGCATGATGGGAAATACGCCCGCCTGCAGGGCACGATGGAAGTGTTCGAGACCGGCATGAACGCCGCGGTGGTGAAGCTGGCCGAGGCGGCGGCGAATTCGGGCCGTCCGGCCCGGGGAGCGAGCCGTGAGCCGCTCAAGGTTCTCGGCAAGCATCCGCGCACCGAGGCCGAGATCAAGCTGATGGACGGTCGCTACGGCGCGTACGTGACCGATGGCGAGACCAACGCCACGCTGCCCAAGTCGATCGACAAGGACCAACTGACGCTCGAGGAAGCCGCCCAGCTGATCGACGCCCGCGCGGCGGCGGGTCCGGCCAAGGGCAAGGGCAAGAAGAAGGCCGCACCGAAGAAGGCGGCGGCGCCGAAAAAGGCCGCTGCGAAGAAGCCGGCGGCGAAGAAGGCCCCCGCGAAGAAGGCTGCGGCCGAGGACTGACGCATACACTCCTCCCCCGGAGGGGGAGGGGGACCGCCCGAAGGACGGTGGAAGGGTAGTCGCGACAAGCGACGCCCTTTGAATCTGAAGCGGATTACTGGTGGAGAATACCCCTCCACCATGCTGCGCATGGTCCCCCTCCCCCTCCGGGGGAGGAATGGATCAGGCCTTTACGCCGCGCGTACCTCGAAGCCGCGGAGCCAGGCACGTGCGGCCTTCTGCGCTTCGATGATCTCGCGCGCGGTCATGTCCTCGGCGATTTCGGCGCGGCATTCCTGCGCACGCGAGTCGCCCGAGACGGCCGCGATGTTGAACCACTTGTGCGCTTCGATCAGATCGACGCCGATGCCGTCCGCACCGCTCGAATAGACCATACCCAGATCGTAACACGCGTTGGCGTCGCCGCGGGCCGCGTCACGCAGCCGGCTCTCGACGAGGAAACGCGCACTCTTAAGGCTGCTGCCCATGTCGCTTAACCCCTGTTCACCACACCCTCTTGTGGTGGCTTGGGGTTTGGCAGCTAAATCCGAAACAAATGGTTAACAGCGTTAACTGTATTTGTTCAGGTCCGTACTTCTTCAGGGTACCGCGATATTGTCGATCAGCCGGGTGGCGCCGAGCCGGGCCGCAGCGAGCAGACGGAGCTTGCCGGGCGCATAGGCGGTGGCGGGCTCCAGGGTCTCGGCATCGGCCAGCGCGACATAGTCGGTCTCGAAGCCGGCGGCGGCGAGCGTCTCGCGCGCCTGGGCCAGCGCCGCCTCGACATCGCCGCCATCGGTGATCGCCTTGGCCGCGGCGCCGAGCGCGCGCGGCAGCGCCACGGCCTTGGCGCGCTCTTCCGGCATCAGATAGGCGTTGCGCGACGAGAGCGCCAAGCCGTCATCCTCACGCTGGGTGAGCACCGACTGGATCTCTACGGCCAAATTGAGGTCCGTCGTCATGCGGCGGATCACGGCGAGCTGCTGCCAGTCCTTCTCGCCGAACAGGGCGATGTCGGGCTGGACCTGGTTGAACAGCTTGGAGACCACGGTGGCGACGCCGTCGAAATGGCCGGGGCGGTGCGCGCCTTCGAGCAGCGCGCTCACGCCCGAGACCGAGATATTGGTCGCGAAGCCTTCGGGATAGACCACCTCGACCGGCGGCATCCACAGCAGGTCGACGCCGGCGCCAGTGAGCATGCGCGAATCCGCGGCTTCCTTGCGCGGGTATTTCGCCAGGTCCTCGTTCGCGCCGAACTGCTTCGGATTGACGAAGATCGAGACGACGACGCGGTTCGCAGCGCGCTTGGCCGCTTCGACCAACGCCATGTGCCCGTCATGCAATGCGCCCATGGTCGGAACGAGGGCGATGCGCTCGCCTGCCTGGCGCCAGGCGGCGGTCGCCTCGCGAAGGTCTTCGAGCTGACGGACTGTTTGCACGCGTTAACACTTTCGATAAGACGGAAGCGCGGCCTTCTATGGGGGGGAGGCGGTTCGATCAATAAAGGATGTTGGAACTTTGAGCGACGGGTCGAAGCGGCTGCACGTTCTGGTGTTCGCGAACGAGAAGGGCGGCACCGGAAAGTCCACCACCGCCGTTCATACGGCGATCGCGCTGGCGTCGAAGGGCGCGCGCGTCGCGTGCTTCGATCTGGACCACCGCCAGCGGACCATGGGCCGCTATCTGGACAACCGCGCGGCGACCGCCAAGCGGATGGGCAAGCCCCTGCCGATGCCGGTCTATGACACGCATGACGGCGAGAGCATGTCCTATTTCTCCGAGGCGCTCGACAAGCTGGGCGAGAATGCCGACTTCCTGGTGATCGACACGCCGGGCCGCGACGACAAGTTCGCGCGGATCGCGGTGACCAATGCCGATACGCTGGTCACGCCGATGAACGACAGCTTCGTCGATTTCGACCTGATCGGCCAGGTGGACCCCGACACGTTCAAGGTCGTCCGCCCCAGCTTCTATTCCGAGCTGATCTGGGAATCGCGCAAGCGCCGCGCCAAGGCGGACGGCGAGACGATCGACTGGGTCGTCCTCAGGAACCGCATGCAGCACATCGAGGCGCGCAACATGAAGCGCGTGTCCGAGGCGATCGACCAGCTTTCCAAGCGCGTCGGCTTCCGGGTGATCTCCGGCCTGTCCGAGCGCGTGATCTATCGCGAGCTGTTCCCCCAGGGCCTCACCATGCTCGACAGCCGCGAGTTCGGCGAGATGGGCCTGGCGCACGTCGCCGCGCGGCAGGAGCTGCGCGAGATGATGGCCGGGCTGGCGCTGCCCGAAGTCACCATGCCGCTGTTCGCCTGATGGTCTTCAAGCTCCTTGTCGCCGCGGCGATCCTCTATGCCTTGTACCAGCTCGTACTGAAGCCGCGCTCGTCCGCACCGCGCATGCCCGAGGACGAGGCCCGCGCGATCCTGGGGGTTTCGGGCGAAGCCGATGCGGATGCGATCCGTGCGGCGCACCGGCGGCTCGTTTCGGCGGTTCACCCCGACAAGGGCGGTTCCGCCGAGCTGACGCGCCGGATAAACGCGGCGCGCGATACGCTGCTGCGGTCGCGCAATTGAACTTTCCCCCTGTTCGCGATTTGGGCGGGCAGGATTTCCCCGGGAGGCACCATGACGCATCGTTTCGACCCCACTTCGCTGCGCGAGTACGACATTCGCGGGATCGTGGGGGAGACCCTTGGCCCCGATGACGCGCGCGCGATCGGCCGCGGCTTCGCCACCCTGCTGCGCCGCGCCGGCGGCACCCGCGTTGCGGTCGGCCGCGACGGCCGCCTGTCCTCCCCTGCCCTCGAAGCGGCGCTGATCGAGGGCCTGACCGCTTCGGGCTGCTCGGTGGTGCGCACCGGCATGGGCCCGACGCCGATGCTATATTATGCCGAGGCCACGCTGGAGGTGGATGGCGGCATCCAGATAACCGGCAGCCACAATCCCGGCCATTACAACGGCTTCAAGATGGTGTTTCAGCACGCCAGCTTCTTCGGCGAGAAGATCCAGCTGCTCGGCAAGATGGCGGCGGAAGGCGATTGGGACGAAGGCGATGGCACCGAGACGGTGACGGAGGCCGATGTCGAGGACCTGTACGTCAGCCGGCTGTTCGCGGGATTTGCCGGCGGCGCCTATCGCGTTGGATGGGATACGGGCAATGGCGCCGCCGGCCCGGTGATCGAGAAGCTGGTGAAGCTGCTCCCGGGTGAGCATCACACGTTGTTCACCGATGTGGACGGCAATTTCCCCAATCATCATCCCGATCCCACCGAGGAGAAGAACCTCGCCGATCTGAAGAAGCTCGTCGCGGAGAAGCAGCTCGATTTCGGACTGGCTTTCGACGGCGATGGCGACCGCCTGGGTGCGATCGACGGGCAAGGCCGTGTGATCTGGGGCGATCAGCTTCTGTCCATTCTGGCTGAACCTGTTCTTCGCGTGGAGCCCGGCGCGACGATCATCGCCGATGTGAAGGCGTCGCAGATGCTGTTCGACCGAGTCGCGGAGCTCGGCGGCAAGCCGCTGATGTGGAAGACCGGGCACAGCCTGGTGAAGACCAAGATGAAGGAAACCCATGCGCCGCTCGCCGGCGAGATGAGCGGCCACATCTTCTTCGCCCAGGACTATTACGGCTTCGACGACGCGCAATATGCTGCGATCCGGCTGATCCAGGCGGTGCATGTGATCGGCAAGTCGCTGACCGAGCTCAAGGACGCGATGCCCAAGCTGGTCAACACGCCCGAGATGCGCTTCCAGGTGGACGAGAGCCGCAAGTTCGCGGTGGTGGACGAGGTCCTGGATCGCCTCGAGGCCGAGGGCGCCGACGTCAACCGCACCGACGGCGCACGCGTGAACACCGCCGATGGCTGGTGGCTGCTGCGCGCCTCGAACACCCAGGACGTGCTGGTCGCCCGCGCCGAGGCGAAGGACCAGGCCGGCCTCGACCGTCTGCTCGCCCAGATCGACGACCAGCTCGCCAAGAGCGGCCTCGTACGCGGGGAGACCGTGGGGCATTGAACTAATTCCCTCTCCCATTGGGAGAGGGAGCGAGCCGACGCAGTCGGCGGAAGGGTGAGGGTCGAGAGGCAAGGCTACCCTCACCCTTCCCACTCGGCTTCGCCTCGCGGGCCCTTTCCCGCTCCCAAAGGAAGCGGGAGTTAGGGAGATAAGACTCGCATTTCCGCGCCTCAGCCCCCAAATGCGCCCTCATGGCGTCATCCCACCCGCCCATCATCCGTGTCATCGATCTCGAGACCACCGGCGACAAGCCGCCGGCTCATGCCGTGTGCGAGATCGGCTGGCAGGACGTCGCACTCGGCAAGGACGGGCGCTGGGAGCTATACGGAGAGGGCGGCAACCGGATGGTCAATCCCGGCCGGCCGATCCCACCGCTGACCATGGCGATCCACCATATCCGCGACGAGGACGTCGCCGACGCGCCCTGGTGGCACGACGTCGCGCGGCCGATCCTCGATCCCTGGCCGCGCCGCGTCGCGCTGGCGGCCCACCGGGCGAGCTTCGAGGAGCAATATTGCACCCCCGCCCTCACCCGCGGCGCCGACTGGATCTGCACCTGGAAATGCGCGCTGCGGCTCTGGCCGGACAGCGGCGGCTTCTCGAACCAGTTCCTGCGCTATTTCCGCAATCCGGTGGGGCTGGAGCATGAGCGCGGCCTGCCCGCGCACCGCGCCTTCCCCGATGCCTATGTGACTGCGCATCATCTGCGCGACATGCTCAACGAGGCGAGCGTGGCGCAGCTGATCGAATGGTCGAAGTCGCCCGGCCTGCTGCCGCGCGTCCGCTACGGCCCCGACCGCGGCAAGGAATGGAGCGAAATCGACGACGATTCGCTCGCCGCCTTCATGAACGACCGCGACGAGGACATCCGCTTCACCGCGCAGACCGAATTCGCACGGCGTCGCGGCGGAGCTCCGGTCGGCCCGGACGCGCAGACGCAGCGGCTGTTGTTCTAGGCTTTGGCGGGGTCATCCCGATCCATTTCCCCGGCGAAGGCCGGGGTCCAGTCCTTGAACGTCAAGCGCCTTGGCGCGTCTTCGCGCGCACGCTTAGTCTGGGCCCCGGCCTTCGCCGGGGAAAGAAGATGCCTGCCTTGCGGTCTCTTCAGCGCCGCCCGGCGATCAGCCAGCGTACGCCTTCGAGGACGATGCCGTAGACCAGGTGCGAGGCCGCGCCATAGGCGTGCTCGGCGAGCGGCGTCTGGTCCGGTGCCGGCGCCAGGCCCGCTGCGGGCACCGCGACCTCATCGAGCAGGGCGCTGGTGGCGATGCCATAGGCGCCGCCGAAACCGGCGCTCGCCTCGGGCTTGTATTCGGTGATCACGCCGTAGATGCCGCCCAGCACCGCGCCGGTGATATAATGGACAGCCTGGCCCGCCTGCTCGCGATATTCGTCCGGCACCGGCGCGTCGAGGATCGCCTCGCTCGCCTTGTCGGCGGCCTTCACCGTCGCCGGATCCTCGTCCCCGCCCTCGTCGGGCAGCAGCTTCTTCGCCTGGGCCTGGACGGCCGCCATCGCCGCCGAGGCGACGAGGCCGGCGGCAACACCGGCGAGCAGACCGAGAAGGGGACGAGGCTTGGCCATCAGTATCTCCGGGCAGGAAGGGGGCAAACGCTCCCTGCCCGGCTCAACCGGTCACATCAATATTGGATGCGCTCGGCCTTCAGATTGTGCTTGGCCAGATAGGCCTGGACGCTGTCATTGCCCGCGAGATGGCCCGCGCCGACCGCGATGAACACGGTGCCCGGCTTGGCCATGCGCGCGCTGATCCAGTCCGCCCAGCGGGCGTTGCGATCGCTGAGCAGGATCTTGCCGACTTCCGGCGTCTTGCGCATTTCCTCGTTCATCGTCTTGCCCAGCGCGTCGGGATCCCCGGCGCTCCACTGCGCGACCATCTTGTCGAGCAGCGGGCCGACATTGTTGAACTCCTTCACCGTGCTGGCGAGATACTTGACCTGCAGGTCCTCGGGCATCGTGTCGAAGAAGCCGATCTGCTGCTCGAAGGTCTCGAGGCCGATGAGCTGCTTGTTGGCGGCCTTGGCGGCGGCGGTGATCGTCATCTCGGCGCCGCTGTTGGGATCGTAGCCGAGCTTCGGCAGCGGAGCCATGGCGAGCGTCATGGCGGCGAACCAGGGCTCGAAGCGGTCGAGCGCGGAGGCCGGCATGCCGACGCTGGTGAGCGCCGCGGCATAGGCCGGGCGCGAGGCTTCGGGCAGCTTGGTGGTCAACGCCGGATCGGTCTGCGGCGCCATGGCGGCCTTCATGATCACGCCCTGCATCGTCGCGGGATCGGGCATGACCATCTCGAGCGCGACCGTGTCGCTCTTGTCGAACGCGGCCTTCACGGCCTCGTCGAACCAGCTCAGGCCCGGCTTGAGGACATGGACGGTGCCGAACAGATAGATGGTGGTGTCGGCATCCTTGACCACCCAGAGTGCCGGATCGGCGTCCTTGGTTGCGGCGGCAGCAGCAGGCTGCGCGGGGGCCGCCTGGGCATAAGCGGTCGCGGGCAGCGCGAGCGCCACGGCCAGACCGGCGACGGCGTTGAGCAGTTTCTTCTTCAGCAACATCGTGAATGCACTCCACATTGCGCGGCCTTCAGGGCCGGATCTTCTTCCAGAAATAAGCAACGGCCATGACGATCATGGTCGAAAGGAAGAGGGCTTCGTGATCGGGCTGGGACACCAGGCCGCCCTTCCAGAGAAAATACCAGTCGGCGTAGAGGATCAGGTAGAAATTGAGCGCGATCGTACTGGCGATGTAATTGGCCTCCCGCTCGACCTCGTCGATGACCCGCAGGAACCACCAGGCACCGCCGAGCACGCTGAGGGTGAGGAGCACGACCAGTCCGATCGCCAGCGCACCGGGCAGCGTTCCGCTATGGCGCTCCATCACGACCAGAGTCGCGCCCGCCACGCCACCGAGCAGCAGGAAGCCGGCCATGATCCCCCAGAACCGATTGCGGCGCGTTTCCTCGGCGCGCTCGCCCGGACGATCAATCGCCCCGGTCTCCCGACTCGTCATCGAAAAATATCTCCTCGATGGGCATGGCGAACAGGCGCGCGACCTTGAAGGCAAGCGGCAACGAAGGATCGTGCTTGCCCGTCTCGATCGCGTTCACCGCCTGGCGCGACACGCCGAGCCGACCGCCAAGCTCCGCCTGGCTCCAGTCGCGTTCGGCGCGCAGCACTTTCAGGCGATTTCGCATCCTGTTGCTGTCCCCATGTCCTGACTATCTGTCAGGTACACCTTACATAGCGAGTCGAATGGCGTTGTCAATAAGACCTGACATATTGTCAGGACTAGCTGGCGACGAGTTCCTTGAGTGGCACCGAAGTGTCGGCCAGCGCGACGGGATCGAGGACGAGCCCCTCCACCACCAGCTTGCGGCCCTGGACATAGTCCTTGACCGCATTGACGCAGTCGAGCGCGATCACCCGGCCGGCGCGGAGGTAGATCAGCGAGAAGCTGCGCGTCGCGGTATCGCCGCGCACCACCACATCGTGATGCCCCGCCGAGATGCCGACGGTCTGGAGCTTGAGGTCGTACTGGTTCGACCAGAACCAGGGCACGGCGTCGTAGCCCGCCTCGACCCCGCAGATCGTCTTGGCGGCGACGGTCGCCTGGTCGTTGGCGTTCTGGACCGACTCGAGACGGATCGCACTGTCCGCCGCATAGCGGTTCACATGGAGCGCGCAGTCGCCGATCGCGAAGATATCGGGGAGGCTGGTGCGCGACTGGTCGTCGACCAGCACACCATTGCCGCCCGCTGCACCGGCAGCGAGCAGCGGCTCGACCGCGGGGACGATGCCGATTCCGACGATCGCCATGTCGGCGGGGATGACCTCGCCACCCGCCAGACGCACGCCGGTGACGCTGGCTTCGCCCTCGATCGCCTCGACCTGCACGCCCAGCCGGACATCCACGCCGTGGGCACGGTGCTCGGCCTCGAAGAAGCGTGACAGGGCCTCGCCGGCGACGCGGGCGAGGACGCGGTCCTGCGCCTCCAGCACGGTCACCTGCTTGCCGAGCTTGGCCAGCACCGCCGCCGCCTCCAGCCCGATATAGCCGCCGCCGACCACGGCAACGTAGGTGACGCCATCCAGCTCGGCCACCATCTGGTCGACATCGGCACGGGTGCGCACGGTATGGATGCCGGCAAGGTCATGTCCGTCGCAGGACAGGCGGCGCGGTTTGCCGCCGGTCGCCCAGATCAGCCGGCCATAGCCGATCGTCTCGCCATCGGCGGTGACATGGTGCGCGACGGGATCGACCGCGGTGACGGTGCGGCCGGATAGCATCGCCACCTGCCGCTCTTCCCAGAAGGCCGCGTTGCGGATCAGCAGCCGCTCGAACGCCTTTTCGCCCGACAGATATTCCTTGGAGAGCGGCGGGCGCTCATAGGGCAGTTCGGGCTCGTCGCCGAGCAGCGCGATGCTGCCTTCGAACTTGTTCTGCCTGAGCGCGATCGCAGCCTGGGCGCCGCCATGGCCGGCACCGACGATGAGGACGTCGAACTTCATGCCTTGAGCCGCTCCGCATGCCAGGCGACATGGTCGCCGAGGAAGGTCGAGACGAAATAATAGCTGTGGTCATAGCCGGGCTGGAGCCGCTGGGTGAGCGCGATGCCGGCATTCCTACAGGCGCCATCGAGCAACTCGGGCTTGAGCTGGACCTCGAGGAACTGGTCGGCGGTGCCGGTATCGACCAGCAATTCGGGAACCCGCGCGCCATCCTCGATCAGCGCCACGGCGTCGTACTCGCGCCATGCCGCCCGGTCCTCGCCGAGATAGCCGGTCAGCGCCTTCTGGCCCCACGGCACCTGCCCCGGCGCGACGATCGGCGAGAAGGCCGAGACCGAACGGAAGCGGCCGGGATTGCGCAGCCCGATGGTGAGCGCGCCGTGGCCGCCCATCGAATGGCCGGTGATGCCCTGGCGATCCATGTCGGCGGAGAATTCGGCGCCGATCAGCGCGGGCAGCTCCTGCTCGATGTACGAGCGCATGCTGAAGTGCGTCGCCCAGGGCGCCTCGGTCGCGTCGACATAGAAGCCGGCGCCCTGGCCGAAATCATAGGCCTCGTCATCGGGCACGCCTTCACCGCGCGGGCTGGTGTCCGGCGCGACCAGGATGACGCCATGCTCGGCGCATGCCTGCCGATACTCGCCCTTCTCGGTGACGTTCGCATGGGTGCAGGTCAGGCCGGAGAGATACCAGAGCACCGGCAGCTTCGTGCCCGGCGCATGGTCCGGCACGAAGATCGAGAAGGTCATGTCGGTGCCGGTGGCCGCCGAGGCGTGGCGGTACACGCCCTGCATGCCGCCATGCGATCGGTTCGAGGAGAGTTGTTCCATGGGCGGCCTTTTCAGCGGAAGACGATTTCAGCGAAATACGATGGTACGGTTGCCGTTGAGGAAGACGCGGCGTGCGCCCACCCATTGCACCGCGCGGGCTAGCACCTGCGCCTCGATGTCGCGGCCGATGCGGATCATGTCGTCGACCGAAGCGCGGTGATCGACGCGCTCCACCGCCTGCTCGATGATCGGCCCCTCGTCGAGATCGCTGGTGACGAAATGGGCGGTGGCGCCGATCAGCTTCACGCCGCGCTCGTGCGCCCGGTGATAGGGCCTGGCGCCCTTGAAGCCGGGCAGGAAGCTGTGATGGATATTGATGCAGCGCCCCGCCAGCCGGTCGGCAAGATCGGAAGACAGGATCTGCATGTAGCGCGCGAGGATCAGGTAATCGGCGCCGGCGCGGTCGAACTCGGCGAGCAGGGCCGCTTCCTGCGCGTCCTTGCCCTCTGGCAGCAGCATGAAGGGCAGGCCGTGCCATTCGGTCAGGTCGCGCAGCGTCTCGTGGTTCGAGACCACCCCGGCGATCTCGACACCGAGATGATCGGTCTTCCAGCGATGGAGCAGGTCGTTGAGGCAGTGCGAGCCCTTCGACACCGCGATCAGAATCCGCGGGCGCGCGCCGCTCTCGGCCAGGGCCCAATGCAGGCCGAAGCGCTCGGCCACGGGCGCGAAGGCCGTGCGTAGCTGTTCGGTCTCGAACGGGGCGCCCGCCGCCTTGAACTCGACGCGCATGAAGAAGCGCCCGGCATCGAGATCCGCATATTGCTGGCTATCGAGGATGAAGCCGTCGCGCTCCGCCAGGAATCCGCTCACCGCCGCGACGATGCCCGGCCGGTCCTCGCAATCGAGGGTGAGGATCCAGGCCGGTGCGATCACAGGGCCTCGACCTGGGTGGCGGTGGCAGTATCGCCGGTATTGGGCGTGCCTGCCGGCTCGATCACGATCATCTTCACTTCGCCGTGGCGCGCGACCGGACGATGCTCGACGCCGCGCGGGACGACGAAGATCTCGCCGGGGTTCAGCGTGACGGTGCGGTCGCGCAGCTCGATGTCGAGCACGCCTTCGAGGACGAGGAAGAAGTCGTCCGTCTCCGGATGGCTGTGCCAGACGAACTCTCCCTCGACCTTCACGATCCGGATATCGTTGTCGTTGTACCGCGCGACGATGCGCGGCGCCCAATGCTCGGTGAAGGTGGCGAACTTCGCCGCCAGGTTGACGACGTCGCTCATGCGGGCACGCGCCACATGGCGCAGAGCTTGTTGCCGTCCGGATCGCGCAGATAGGCGAGGTACAGCGACCCGAGCGAACCGCCTTCGCGCACGCCCGGCGGATCCTCGATAGCGGTACCGCCATGCGCGAGGCCGGCCGCGTGGAACGCCGCGGCCTGCTCGGCCGAGTCGCACTTGAAGCCGATCGTCGCGCCATTGGCGCAGGTCGCGGGCTCGCCGTCGATCGGCTCGCTGATGCAGAAGCTGCCGCCGTCGTGCCGGTAGAACAGCCGAACCTGGCCGGTGGCGTTGACGTGGCGGAACGGCGCGCCTGCCCCGAGCGTGCCCAGCACAGCGTCGTAGAACGCCCTGGACCGCTCGATGTCGTTGCTTCCCACCATCACATGGCTGAACATGGCCGTTCCTCCCCCCGTTACTGATTAGAAGCCAGGTCGCTGCTTAGAAGACCACCACGCTACGGATGCTCTCGCCCGCATGCATCAGGTCGAAGCCCTTGTTGATCTCTTCCAGGCCCATGACATGGGTGATCATCGGATCGATCTCGATCTTGCCGGCCATGTACATGTCAACGATCTTGGGCACGTCGGTGCGGCCCTTGGCGCCGCCGAACGCGGTGCCGCGCCAGTTGCGGCCGGTGACGAGCTGGAAGGGACGCGTCGCGATCTCCTTGCCTGCCTCGGCCACGCCGATGATGATGCTGGTGCCCCAGCCGCGGTGGCAGGCCTCGAGCGCGATGCGCATCACTTCGGTGTTGCCGGTCGCGTCGAACGTATAGTCCGCGCCGCCATCGGTCATCGCGACGATCGCGGCGACCACGTCCTCACGGCTCATTCCCTTCGAGTTGAGGAACTCGGTCATGCCGAAGCGGCGGCCCCATTCCTCGCGATCGGGGTTGATGTCGACGCCGATGATCTTGTTGGCGCCGGCCAGGCGGGCGCCCTGGATCACGTTGAGGCCGATGCCGCCCAGGCCGAAGATCACGACATTGTCGCCGACCTGGACCTTGGCGGTGTTGATCACCGCGCCGACGCCGGTGGTGACGCCGCAGCCGATATAGCAGCTGCTCTGGAAGGGCGCGTCCTCGCGGATCTTCGCCACGGCGATCTCGGGCAGCACGGTGAAGTTCGAGAAGGTCGAGCAGCCCATATAGTGGTAGATCGGCTGGCCCTTGTACGAGAAGCGCGTGGTGCCGTCGGGCATCAGGCCCTTGCCCTGGGTGGCGCGGATCGCGGTGCACAGGTTGGTCTTGCCCGAGAGGCACGACTTACACTGGCGGCACTCGGGCGTGTAGAGCGGGATCACGTGGTCGCCCGGCTTCACGCTGGTGACGCCCGGACCGACTTCGCGGACGATACCGGCGCCTTCATGGCCGAGCACGCTGGGGAAGATGCCCTCCGAATCGAAGCCGTCGAGCGTATAGGCATCGGTATGGCAGATGCCGGTCGCCATGATCTCGACCAGCACTTCGCCGGCCTTGGGGCCTTCGAGGTCGAGCTCGACGATTTCCAGGGGCTTCTTCGCTTCGAACGCGACGGCGGCGCGGGTCTTCATGGGCTTACTCCTTGCTTGCCGGCCTGATCGGGGAAACGCGGCCGGGTTGCAATGGGAGTCAGCCCCGGATGCGGTCTTCCGGGCGATACAGGGTGAGGAATACACCGCCCCACCAGAGGATGGCGGCGAAGCCCGCGAACTCGAGGAAGGGGCGGACAAAGCCCGAGGTGAAGGCGAGGCCGGCAAAAACCAGCCCGGCAAGCTGCACCCATGCGGGCAGGCTGCCGGCGGCACGCGCCTCGCGCACCGTCAGCGTCGCCCAGAGCGCGACGCCGGCATGGCCGAGCAGCACCAGCGCCGCGACGAGATCGACGCGCGGGGAGATGCGTCCCTGCCCGAGCAACGCGGCCGCCTCGATCCGGAAATGCGCGGCGACAGCGAGGCAGAGCACGCCGGCACCGCCCGCGAGCAAGGCGAAGTCGCGCCCCGGCGTGCGCGGGCCGATCGGGCCGGCGAGCGTGAGCATCGCCAGCAGCATCATGCCGGCCAGCACGCAGCGGACGATCTCGCTGGCGAGGAGCAGGCCCCAATAGGATTGCGCGGATTCGAACCGTCCTCGGGCAATCGCCGCAAACGGGTCCGCCGCTCCCGCCAGATCGTGCGCCACGTCGCCAAGCACGATCAGTGCGATGGTGAGCAACAGGCAGAACAGCGCCGCGACCGTGCCGAAGGGCCTTCCATGATGGCCGACAAAGGACCGCTGCATCACTGCCTCCCGATTGTGTGTTGCATTAGTAATACACCAAGAGATCGCGCGGGACAAGCGCGCGACGTTGGCCCATCGGTCAAGTTGCGCCTATGGGCGCGTTACGATGGCGTATTTCGAAGACCAGCGGCGCGACCTCGCCGAGCTTGCCGACCGCGCGCGTGCCCGCCGATTGAGCGCGCGGGCCGGGCACGATTTCTCCTCCAACGACTATCTCGCGCTGGCGGGCGACCCCGCGCTCGCCGCGGCGGTGCGCGCCGCGATCGATGCGGGCGTGCCGATCGGGTCGGGCGGTTCACGGTTGCTGCGCGGCAATCACGAAGAGCATGAGCGGCTGGAGGCCACGGCAGCGGGCTTCTTCGGAAGCGAGAGCGCGCTCTATTTCTCGACCGGCTATGCGGCCAATGCCGCCCTGCTCTCCACCCTGCCCCAGCGCGGCGACCTGATCGTCCACGACGCCCTGGTCCATGCCAGCGCGCATGAGGGGATCAGGCTGAGCCGGGCCGAGGCGCGCGGGGCCGCGCACAACGATCCGGAGGCGTTCGAGGACGTGATCGCCGGCTGGCGGGCCGAGGGCGGCACCGGGCAGATATGGATCGCCGTCGAGAGCCTCTATTCGATGGACGGCGACCAGGCACCGCTCGACGCGCTGGCCGCGGTCGCGGACCGGCACGAGGCGATACTCGTGGTCGACGAGGCGCATGCCACCGGCGTGTTCGGCGATCGCGGGCGCGGGCTGGCGGCGGGACTGGCCGGGCGCGAGAACCTGATCACGCTGCACACCTGCGGCAAGGCGCTGGGCTGCGAGGGCGCGCTGCTCTGCGGGCCGCATGTGGTGCGCGACTTCCTGATCAATCGCGGGCGGGCCTTCATCTTCTCGACCGCGCCTTCGCCGCTGATGGCGGTGGCAGTGGAGGCCGCGCTCGGGCTGATTGCCGAGCCGGCACGGCGGGTGCAGCTGCACGAACTGATCGCGCGGGCCGAGGCGCTGCTCGCGCCGGTGGGCGTGGCGGCGACGGGATCGCAAATCCTGCCGCTGGTGATCGGCGAGGATGGGCGGACCATGGCGATGGCCGCGGAACTGCAGCGGCGCGGCTTCGACGTGCGTGGGATCCGGCCGCCGACGGTGCCGGCGGGCACCTCGCGGCTGCGCATCTCGCTGACGCGCAATGTGAACGAGGACGACATCGCCGCGCTCGCCGCGGCAATCGGGGAACTGGCATGAGGATCGTCGTCACCGGCACCGATACCGATATCGGCAAGACCGTCTTCGCCGCCGGCCTGGCCGGGGCACTGGGCGCGACCTATTGGAAGCCGATCCAGAGCGGGCTCGACGGCGGCAGCGACGGCGAGCGGGTCGCTGCACTGGCGGGCGCGGTGGTGCATCCCGAGGCCTATCGCCTGACCACGCCCTGCTCGCCGCATCTGGCCGCTGAGATCGACGGGGTGAAGATCGACCTGGACCGGCTGGCGCCGCCACCGCGCGATCCGCTGGTGGTCGATCCACTGGTGATCGAAGGTGCCGGCGGCGTGCTGGTGCCGGTGACGCGCGAGTTGCTCTACGCCGATCTGTTCGCGCGCTGGGGCCTGCCGACCGTGCTGGTCGCGCGGACCAGCCTGGGCACGATCAACCACAGCCTGCTCTCGATCGAAGCGCTGCGCCGCCGCGGCGTGCCGATCCTGGGGGTGGCGTTCGTCGGCGACGCGAACGAGGACAGCGAGGCGACCATCGCCGCGATCGGCAAGGTCCGCCGGCTCGGCCGCCTGCCGATCCTCGATCCGCTCGACGCCCCCACCCTCAAGGCCGCCTTTGCCGAGGCATTCGACCTGTCGGACTTCACGGCATGACCTCGCCCGTCTGGCATCCCTTCACCCAGCACGGGCTGGGCGAGCCGATCCCCGAGGTGGTGCGCACCGAAGGCGCCGCGCTGCACACGCGGGACGGCGGCCGCTTCGTCGATGCGATCTCGTCCTGGTGGGTGACGACGCACGGCCATTGCCACCCGCGCATCATGGCCGCGATCGCCGAGCAGGCGGCCAGGATGGACCAGATCATCTTCGCGGGCTGGACCCATGAGCCCGCCGAGACGCTCGCGCGCGAGCTGGTGCGGATCCTGCCCGATCCGCTGCAGCACGTCTTCTACTCGGACAGCGGCTCGACCAGCGTCGAAGTGGCGCTGAAGATGGCGCTCGGCTTCTGGGACAATCGCGGCGAACCCAGAAACCGTATCGTGGTCCTCGAACACGGCTACCACGGCGACACGATCGGCGGCATGTCGGTCGGCGCGCGCGGGGTGTTCAACCGACCCTATCAGCCCCTGCTGTTCGACGTATCGACCATCCCCTTTCCCGAACCCGGCCAGAGCCAGGCGACGCTGGACGCACTCGAGGCGCAATGCCGCGAGAAGCCGGCCGCGCTGCTGGTCGAACCCCTGGTGCTGGGCGCGGGCGGCATGAAATTCTACTCGGCCAGCCTGCTCGCCGAGATGCGCAAGATCTGCACGGCGCACGGCGTGCTGTTCATCGCCGACGAAGTGATGACCGGCTGGGGTCGCACCGGCACGCTGCTGGCGTGCGAGCGTGCGGGCGTGGTGCCCGACATCCTGTGCCTGTCCAAGGGACTGACCGGCGGCGCGATCCCGCTGGCGGTGACCATGGCGACGGCGCCGATCTTCGAGGCGCACTATTCCGACGATCGCGCGCGGATGTTCTTCCACTCGTCGAGCTACACCGCCAACCCGATCGCCTGCGCGGCCGCTAATGCGAATCTGGCGATCTGGCGCGAGGAACCCGTGCTCGAGCGAATCGCCGATCTGGGCGACCGCCAGCAGGACCGGCTCGACCGGCTCGCCACCCATCCGCTGATTCGCAATCCGCGCCGGCTCGGCACGATCGTGGCCGCCGAGATCGGGGCGAGCCAATCGGCCTATCTCAATTCGGTGGGACCACGGCTCAAGGCCTTCGCGCACGAGCGCGGCGTGCTGATTCGGCCGCTGGGCAACACCGTCTATGTGATGCCGCCCTATTGCATCGAGGATGCGGATCTGGACGCGGTCTATGCCGCGATCACCGATTTCCTGGAGCGGGAGCCCCGCATGGGGGACTTGTTCGCGTTCTAGAAGCGAATGGTGCTGCCGGTGAGGATTGAACTCACGACCTCAGCCTTACCAAGGATGCGCTCTACCACTGAGCTACGGCAGCACTCGCTCGATCGGTCCGGCAAAGCGCCGGGTCCCAAGCGGGAGGCGCCTATGTGCTTGGGTACGCCTGATTGTCAACCCGCATGCGGGCGGTTTATCGCGGGAAAATGAGCGATACGGAAAAGAAAGCCCGATTGGCGGAGGCGCTGCGGGCGAATTTGAGGAAGCGCAAGGCCCAGGCCCGCGAACAGGCCGCGCCCGACGCCTCCCCCGAATCTCAGAGCGAGCCGAACCAGAGCGACAGGCCCTGAGCCGTATCATAGGCATTGCGTATGATGACGTGCGGCCCGAGGAGATACATCGCCATCGTGACCGCACCTGCCAGGAACCACATCACCCGATGGGCGCGCACTTCGCTTCCAACCATGCCAACTCGTCCCCGCTGAGCTGCGGGCCCAAAATCCGCAGCACTTCAGCATGATAGCTATCAAGCCAGTGGCGTTCCTGCTCGGTTAGCAAAGATGGTTTAATCAGCGTTCGCTCTATCGGCGCGAAGGTCAGCGTCTCGAAGCCGAGCATTTTTTGTTCCGCACCCGAAATCAACTGCTTGGTGACCAGCACCAGGTTCTCGATGCGGATGCCGAATTCTTGCGCCTTATAGTAACCGGGCTCGTTCGACAGGAACATGCCTTCGCGCAGCGGCTCGAGGCTCTGGCCGCCCGGATAATAGGGCTGGGCGATGCGCTGCGGCCCCTCGTGCACCGAAAGATACGAGCCGACGCCGTGGCCGGTGCCGTGCCCGTAATCGAGGCCGACTTCCCACAGCGGGCGGCGCGCGAAACTGTCGAGCTGGGCGCCGGTGGTGCCATCGGGGAAGATCGCGGTGGCGATGGCGATATGGCCCTTGAGGACGCGGGTGAAGCGATCCTTCATCTCGTCGCTCGCCTCGCCCACCGGCATGACGCGAGTCACGTCGGTGGTGCCGTCGGCATACTGGCCACCCGAATCGACGAGATAGAGCTGGCCGAGCTCGATCGGCAGGCTCGATTCGTCGGTGACCTTGTAGTGCGGGATCGCGCCGTTCGGGCCGGTGGCGGAGATGGTGTCGAAGCTCAGGTCCTTGAGCGCGCCGGTCTGGTCGCGGAACTCGCGCAGCTTGTCCGCGGCAGACATCTCGGTGAGGCCGCCCTGGGGCGCCGTCTCTTCGAACCATTTGAGGAAGCGGCTCAGCGCCGCGCCGTCGCGGGCCTGGGCGGCCTTCTGCCCTGCGATCTCGGCGGGGTTCTTGATCGCCTTGGCGAGGATCACCGGATCGCGCAGCGCCAGCACCTTGGCCCCGCCGGCATCCAGCGCGTCGAAGATCGCCGCCACCGCGCTGCCCGGATCGGCGGCGACCCGCTTGCCGGCAAAGCCCTGGAGCGCCGGGGCGAAGGCCGATCGATCATGGATGCGGATCGCATTGCCGAGATGCTTGCGGACCTCGTCGGTCACCTTTTCCTCGGCGACGAAGAAATCGGCGGTGCCATCGGCATTGACCACCGCATAGGCGAGGGCGACCGGGGTGTGGCTCACGTCCGTGCCGCGGATGTTGAACGCCCAGGCGATCGAATCGAGCGCGGAGAGGACGACCGCGTCGGCCTTGCGCTCGGCGAGCCAGTCAGCAATCTCGGCACGCTTGGCGGGGGAGGACTTGCCGGCGAGATCGTCCGACTGGACGGCAAGGGTCGCGTCCGAGGGCTGGGGCTTGTCGGGCCAGACCGCGTCGATCGGATTGGTGTTCACCGCGACCAGCTCGGCACCCTTCTCGGCCAGCGCCTTGCGAGCTTCCTCGACCCAGGCGCGGGTGTGCAGCCAGGGATCATAACCGATCCGGCCGCCATCCGGTGCGTGCACGCCGAGCCAGGACGAGACGCTGGTCGCCGGCACGCCGACATATTCCCAGTGATCGGCCGAGACCTGCTGGCGGACCTGGATCGTGTAGCGCCCGTCGGTGAAGATCGCCGCCGCTTCGGGCAGCACTACGGCGGTGCCAGCCGAGCCCTGGAAGCCGGTGAGCCAGGCGAGGCGCTGGGCATAGGCGCCGACATATTCGGACATGTGCTCGTCGGTGAGCGGCACGACGAACCCGTCGAGTCGGTCACGCTTCAACTGCTCGCGAAGGGCCTTGAGACGATCGGCATAGCTGGACATCGGATTACTCTATTGCTGAAATCTATGGGGCTGCTTTGCGCCGATATTCGGCAAAAGTCACACCCTGGGCTATCGCTTCGACGATGAGCGATTTCCCCCTGCCCCGCGCCGACCTGCCCACCCCCGCCCTGCTGCTCGACGTGGCGGCGATGGACCGCAACATAGCGGCGATGGCCGACTATGCGCGGTCGAAGGGACTGGCGCTCAGGCCGCACGCCAAGACGCACAAGAGCGGCGAGATCGCCAGGCGGCAGATCGCCGCCGGCGCGGTCGGGATATGCTGCGCCAAGCTGGGCGAGGCCGAGGCACTGGCGGCCGACGGGGTGGGCGACATCCACCTCACCTCGCCGGTGGTGACCAAAGGTGGCATCGCGCGGCTGACGGCGCTGGCGGGCAAGATCCGGCTTTCGGCGGTGGCCGACCATCCGGACGTGGTGCGTGCACTGGCGGGCAGCGGCGTGACCGTGTTCGTCGATGTCGATCCGGGCAAGCATCGCACCGGCGTGACTTCGCCCGAGGCCGCCGTCGCGCTCGCCCGCGCGATCGTGGCCGCGGGGCTGACGCTGGGTGGGGTGCAATATTATTGCGGCTCCGAGCAGCACATCACGACCTTCGCCGACCGGCATGCGGCGATCGTCGGGAAGACCGACTATCTGCGGACGGTGCTGGCGGCACTGGAGACGGCGGGCTTCGCGATTCCGGTGGTGACGGGTGCCGGCACGGGCACCTTCGCCATCGACGCCGAACTGGGCGTGCTGACCGAGCTGCAGGTGGGCAGCTACATCTTCCTCGACCGCGAATATCGCGATTGCGAACTGGCCGGGCCGCGCTTCGAACAGGCGCTGTGGGTGGATTCCACCGTGGTCAGCGCGAACACGCCCGGCATGGTGACGATCGATGCGGGATTGAAGTCTTTCGCCACCGATGCCGGGGTGCCCGTACCCATGTCAGGCACCGCGCGCTACGCCTTCATGGGCGACGAGCAGGGTGCGCTGATCGGGGAGGATTTGCCGGGCCTGGCGGAGCGTGCAACGCTGGTTCCGCCGCACTGCGACCCGACGGTGAATCTCTACGATCGCTATCATCTGGTGGACGGCGACACGGTCACCGGCAGCTGGCCGGTGACCGCGCGCGGTCGCTCCACCTAGCGGCGGCGGACGTAATAGCAGCGGTTCTTGGCGCTGATCGTGCGATCGATCGCTCGGCCGCCAAAGGCACCGCCGACGCCGCCTACCGCTGCGCCGAGCAGGCCGTGGCCGATGATCGCCGGTCCGGCGAGCACGCCGACCGCAGCACCGCCGATCAGGCCGGCATGGCCGGGCGAGCGACGGCATTTCTTGTAATAGGCACGACCCTTGGTCGACTTGCCCTTGTAGTGACTCTGGGCCTGCGCCGCCTCGATCGGCATCGCAACGGGCATGGCCAGCGCCAAGGCGGCAGCGGCCGCAATGAGCTTACGCATGATTTCCATCCCTTCCTTAAACCAATGCAGGTTAGAACTTGCATGCGGTACGCCCGGTTGCATGAACTGAAAACAACAAGCCGTTCATGGGATCGTTCGGGCCACACAGGGCATTGATCGGGCATGCGCCAAGGAGCCGGCATCTCCTCTCCCCGTGAGCGGCTGGGCAGCGCGTTCTGCGCGCTCGTCCTGGTGGGGCTGCTTGTCCTGATGCTGGCGCACGGGCTGGGGGTGCGGCTGAATGTGGTGCCGACACCGGCGATGCAGCTGGTCGACTTCGCCCTGCCCCCACCGCCGCCGCCGGAACCCGAGATCGCGCCCAAGCCCAGGCCGCGCACCCCGAAGGAAGAGGGCAAGGCAGCGCCACCCAATCTCGTATCCCGCGCCACCGAAGTGGCGACGCCGGTGAAGACGCCCCTGCCCCAGCCCATGCCCGCCGCGACGACACCGGCACAGGGCAGCGACGCCAGCTCGGGCAATGCACCGATCGCCGGGCCTGGGACGGGCGCTGGTGGCGTTGGCAACGGCACCGGATCGGGCGGGCGTGGCAATGGCGCGGGCGGAGGCGGCGGCACGGTGCTGCGGCTGCTCGAAGGCGACATCACCGGGCACGACTATCCCAGGGCGGCGGCACGGGCGGGCGCGCAGGGAACGGTGGGACTGCGCTTCACGGTGGGGGTGAACGGACGGGTGACCGACTGCCAGGTGACTCGGTCGAGCGGCAATGCCGATCTCGATGAGACGACGTGCCGGTTGATCAAGAAGCGCTTCCGCTACGCGCCGAGCCGGGATGCGAGCGGACGGCCCTATGCCGATGTCGTGACCGGCGAGCAGGAATGGGTGCTGTACGACCGGCCGGGACGGGACGAGGACGACTGAGCGCCTCACCTGCGCTTCAGGGCTTCCCCAGCTTCTCCACCAGGAACTCGACGAACGCCCGCACCCGTGCCGGGCGAGTCGCACCGCCGACGAACACCGCGTGGATATCCTCGCGGTCGCCCGGGTTGAACGGCTCGAGCAGCGATACCAGTCGGCCGGCGGCGAGGTCCGCTGCGATGCTGAAGGTGCCGACCCGGGCGATGCCGACCCCGGCGAGTGCCAGCTCGACCAGCGTCTCGCCGTTGTTCGCCTCGATATTGCCGCCGACCGGCAGCGCATAGTCGCGCCCGTCCTGGCGGAAGGGCCAGACCGGCTCGGCGCGGCGGAAATTGAAGTTGAGGCAATTGTGCGCGTGGAGGTCTTCGGGGACCTGCGGCGTGCCCATCCGGGCCAGATAGGCCGGCGCGGCAACGATCGAGCGCCCGGTCTCGCCGATCTTGCGGGCGGTGAGCGCGCTGTCCGCCAGCGGGCCGAAGCGGATCGCGACATCGGCGCGGCCGCCGGCGACATCCTCCAGCGTATCACTCAGGCTGATATCGACCAGGATGCCGGGATGGCGGGCGACGAATTCGCCGAGCAACGGCACGATCACCAGCCGGCCATGGGCAAGCGCCGCACTGACCCGCAACCGCCCGCGCGGCGAGGCCTGGTCGGCCAGCTCCTCCTCGACCTCGGCTATGTCCGCCAGGATGCGCTGGGCGGCGTGGAGATAGGCGTCGCCCTCGGGCGTCAGCACCAGCCGACGGGTAGTGCGGGTGATCAGGCGGACGCCCAGCCGCGCCTCGATCCGCGCGAGCGCGCGGCTGACCGCCGAGGGGGTCAGCTCGAGCCGGCGGGCGGCGGCGGACAGGCTGCCTTCGCGCACCGCGGTGACGAAAATCTCCATCTCGCCCGAGCGATCGGCCATGGCGCGGGTCATTCGTGAATCCAGTGCACAGATGTTTCGCCTTTTCGAACTCTACCGAAAGCAGAGCCGGCAGTCCATTTGCGTTGCCGCACAAATCCCCGGAGCATCGCCGTATGAGTTCCCGTCCCGCGCTCACTGCGCTCGCCATCGGTGCCTTTGGCATCGGCGTTACCGAATTCACCCCGATGGGCCTATTGCCCGTGATCGCAGGCGACCTTGGCGTATCGATCCCCACCGCCGGCCTGCTGGTCAGCGCCTATGCGATCGGCGTGCTGATCGGCGCGCCGCTGATGACGCTCACCACCGGCCGGGTGCCGCGCCGCACCCTGCTGATCGCGCTCGCCGCGATCTTCACGATCGGCAACCTGCTCGCCGCAGTGTCGGACAGCTATGCCATGCTGCTCGCCGCACGGATCGTCACCTCGCTCAACCACGGCGCCTTCTTCGGCGTCGGATCGGTCGTCGCAGCCGGGCTGGTCGCGCCCGAAAAGCGGGCAGGCGCGATCGCCACCATGTTCATGGGACTGACGATCGCGACGATCGGCGGCGTGCCGCTCGCCACCTGGGCGGGCGAAGTGTTCGGCTGGCGGTCGGTCTTCGCCGCCATCGCCGCGATCGGCGTGGTCACGATGGTCGCGCTCCGCCTTTTCGTTCCCGCGCTGCCCGCGGAGAAGGATGCCGACATGATGGCCGAGCTGCGCGTGCTCGGTCGCGGCCCGGTGCTGTTCGCCCTCGCCCTGACGATGGTCGGGTTCAGCGCCATGTTCACCGTGTTCACCTATATCGCGCCGATCCTCCGTGAAGCCTCGCACGCCTCGACCTTCTGGGTGACGGTGGCGCTGGTGATCTTCGGTGTGGGACTGACCGCCGGCAACTGGCTGGGCGGGCGCTATGCCGACAAGTCGGTCGAAGGCGCGCTGATCACGATGACCGCGGCGCTGGCAGTGCTGCTCGTTGCCTTCGCCTTCGGCATGTTCTCGCTGCCGGTCGCGATCGTGCTGATGCCGCTCTGGGGCGCTGCGAGCTTTGCTCTGGTGCCGCCGCTGCAGATGCGGGTGATGGACGCCGCGCACGAGGCCCCCAACCTCGCCTCCGCGATGAACATCGGCGCGTTCAACCTGGGCAACGCGATCGGTGCCGCGCTGGGCGGCGAAGTGATCCGCGAAGGCCTGGGCTATCCGGCAGTCTCGCTCGCCGCCGCCGCGATGGCGCTGGTCAGCCTGGCCATGGTGCTGGCCCCGCGGCTGGCGCGGCGAAGCGCGGCGCTCGCCTGAGCGCTTGCGTACCGACCGATGATTGCGGAGAGTGCGGGTTTCGCAAAGGGGGCTTTGCCATGATCCGCACGTTTCTGACCGCACTTCCGTTCGTCGTCGCGCCGCTTGCCGCCCAGGCCCAGTCCAGCGGCAAATGGGAAGTGAAGGTCTCACCGGCCGAATGCTCGCTGATCCGCGGAGTACAGGCGCCCTCGCCCGCCTTGCTCGCGGTGCGGACAGTGCCGGGGACCGACGAGTTCGTCGTGCTGGTGAGCGGCAAGAAAGTGCCCGAGCGGGCGGCGAACGCACGGTTCTCCGTCGAGCTGCACTTCGATGACGCCAAGCCGATCGAGGCGGAAGCGTCTCCCATGGGCAGGCTGGCAAGCGGACCGACGCTGCAACTCGCCACCTTCAAGCCGACGATGCTCGACAGCTTCGCCGCGGCGCATAACGTGAGCGCCAGCAGCGATGCGGGCAGTTTCGCCAGCTTCGAGGTGCCCAGTGCGCGCGCGGCCATCGGTGCGCTGCGCCAGTGCATCGCCGACCAGCTGATCGACTGGGGCGCCGATCCCGCCCAGTTCGCCCCGGGCGGCACCCCGGCAGTCGCGCTCAAGGATCGCGACGATTGGCTCACCTCCTCGCAATTGATGAATCTGGCCTCGACCACCAGCGAGACGGGGATCGACTATATCTTCCACGTCGTCATCGCGGCCGACGGAAGCATCGAGAGCTGCAAGCGTGACGATGCCAAGTCGGGCGACAAGACCGAGAAGCTCGGCTGCGAACCGTTGATCGGGAAAAAGCTCTTCGCCCCCGCCAGGAACCCGGCTGGAACGCCGGTGAAAGGCGCCGCCGCGTTCCGGGTGATGCTGGTCAGGCGCCCGGGGGGCCGTTGAACCGGGCTCGACAGACGGGCGGGCTGGTCTAAGAAACGGGGCATGACCGATCTTCCCAAGCCGCCCGTCGCCGCTACCCGCCCCCACAGCTTCACCGCGCACGGGGTCACCATCGAGGATCCTTGGGCCTGGCTCCGGGACCCGGCCTATCCGACCGTCACCGACAAGGACGTGCTCGCCTATCTCGAGGAGGAGAACGGTTTCTTCGAGACGGTGATGGAGCCGCTCAAGCCGCTCTCCGAGGCGCTGTTCAAGGAGATGCGCGGGCGGATCAAGGAGGACGAATCCTCCGTACCGCAGAAGGACGGCGACTGGCTCTACTGGAGCGACCACGAGACCGGCGGCGAATATCCGCGACTGTGGCGCAAGCCCGCCGCCGGGGGCGCCGACCAGCTGATCCTCGACGAACCGGCGCTCGCCGAGGGCAAGGAATATTTCCGGGTCGGCGCGGTCACGATCAGCGAAGACGGCACGCTGATGGCCTATTCGACCGATGACGACGGATCGGAGCGCTACACGATCCGCTTCAAGGACCTGGCCGGCGGCGAGGCGATCGGCGAGCGGATCGAGGGCGCCGCGGGCAAATGGGGCGACGTCTCGATCGAGGGCACGATCGGCAACATCGTCTTCACCAGCGGCGGCGACGCGATCCTCTATGGCGTGACCGACGAGAACTGGCGGACGCGGACCATCAAGCTCCACCGGCTGGGCACCGATCCGGCCGAGGACGTGACGATCTATTTCGAGGAGGAGCTCGGCTTCTCGGTCGGCGCCGAGCTGACCAGCGACCGCAAGTGGATCGCGCTCACCACCAGCGACCACGAGACCAGCGAGATCCGCCTCTACCCGGCCAATGATCCGCTCGCCGTGCCGATCCTGGTCAGCCCGCGGAAGCGGGGCCGCGAATATGATGTCGATCTGCACGGCGACACGCTGTTCATCCACACCAACGACACCGATCCGCAGTTCCGCCTGGTCACCGCTTCCCTTTCCAATCCCGGCGAATGGGCCGAGCGGATCGGGCCTTCGGCCCATTTCTACATGACCGGCGTCGCCTGCTTCGCCGACTTCTTCATCGTCGAGGGCCGCGAGGACGGTCTCGATCAGATCGAGCTCCACCGCTACGACCCCACAATCGCCCCGGCGCGCCTCAAATTCCCCGAGGCGAGCTATGTCGCGGGCCTGGGCGACAATCCCGAATATGCCGTCGACACGCTGCGGCTGAGCTATGAATCGATGGTCACCCCCGGCACCGTCTACGACTACACCGTCGCCACCGGCGCGCTCGAGACGCTGAAGGTGCAGGAGATCCCGTCGGGCTATGACGGGAGCAAATACCGCACCGAACGCGTCAAGATCGCCGCCCGTGACGGCACCGAGGTGCCGGTCTCGATCGTCTATCCCAAGGACTTCCCGCGGGACGGCAGCGGCAAGCTCTATCTTTATGCGTACGGTGCCTATGGCTATGCCATCCCGCCGGGCTTCTCGACCAGCCGCATCTCCTTCCTCGACCGCGGCGTCGCCTTCGCCATCGCCCATATCCGCGGCGGCGACGACCTGGGCCAGCAATGGTATCTCGACGGCAAGCTGGCCAAGCGGACCAACACGTTCAACGACTTTGTCGACGTGGCCAGGGGCCTGATCGACCAGGGCTTCACCCACAAGGGCGGCATCGCCATCGCCGGGCGCTCGGCCGGCGGCGAGCTGATGGGCGCGGTGGTGAACTCCGACCCGGACCTGTGGGGCGTGGTCGTCGCCGACGTGCCGTTCGTCGACGTGCTCAACACCATGCTCGACGAGAGCCTGCCGCTCACCCCGGGCGAGTGGCCCGAATGGGGCAATCCGGTGGAGGACGCCGCCGCGTTCGAACTGATCCGCTCGTACAGCCCGTACGACAACGTCACCGCCCAGGCATATCCGCCGCTGTTCATCTCGGGCGGGCTCAACGACCCGCGGGTGACGTACTGGGAGCCGGCCAAATGGGCGGCCAAGCTGCGCGCCACCAAGACCGACTCCAACGTCCTGGTCCTCAAGACCAACATGGGCGCCGGCCATGGCGGCAAGTCCGGCCGGTGGGAGAGCCTGAAGGAATCCGCCGACGAGATGGCCTTCATGCTGTGGCAGCTCGGCGTGGCCGAATAGCCGCGGCATCCGGACCCGCTCCAGTGCCCAAGCGAAGCCGGGGAAAGGCTTCGCGCCTGCCACTGGCGAGGCCCCTCCCCGGCTCCGACCAACGCCCGGGCGTGCCCGGCCGGCGACAGTGATCGGAGGCGAGCCGCCCTAGCGGGGCCCGCCGACCGATCGCGCCACCAGCCGCGTCTCGCGGTGGCATTGGTGGCAGAAGGCGAAATCGAACGTTTCGCTGAGCACCCAGGCCTGGGAACTGACATCCCATTCGGCCCAGGCGTCGCGGGTGACGGCAACCCCGCCACAACGTTCGCATGCCTGTTCGACCCGAGGAGCCTCGCCTTCTGCCACGCCGTGACGATAGGCGATTCGCGCTCCGTTTCGGACGCAAGCTCCTCCATTAAGGACACGCTTCCGTCCCCGTTGCGGGCGAGCGCCGCCCGGCCTAGCCTGCGCGCCTCCGACCAAGGGAGCCATCGATGCGCATTACCACGCTTGCACTCGGCGCCGCTGCGGCGCTGTTCGTATCCGTCGCGGCGACTGCCCCGGGCAGCCACGCCGTAGCCGCCCGCCCCGCCGCGGCCGACGCCAATGCCGACATCATCGCCGGCCGCAAGGCCGCCTTCCTGATGTCCGCCGCGCTGTTCGGCCAGATCAAGGGCGCGATCGACCGGGGCGACGATCCCAAGACGGTGGGCTTCGCCGCGCGCGGGCTCGCCAATTGGGCCAAGGCGATCCCCGGCATGTTCCCCGCCGGCAGCACCTCCCCCACCTCGGAGGCGCTGCCCGCGATCTGGAGCGACCGCGCCAATTTCGAAGCGCGCGCCGCCGATTATGCCGCCGCCGCGACCAAGCTGGCCGACCTCGCCAAGGCCGGCGACAAGCCCGGCCTCGCCGCCCAGTTCGGCGAAGTGGGCAAGGCCTGCAAGGCGTGCCACGACGCCTATCGCAAGCCCGACGACAAGCATTGAGCCCGGAGGGGCGCCCCCAATCCGGGCGCCCCGCAACGCTTCGGCGCAGCCCAGGCTCGGCTGCCCGACTCTACTTTCCGGTGTTAACCTTAATTGTGCATTCACCACGATCGGGCGCACAGGCATAGGGTCCCGGGGAGTATACCGATGCACGACTGCATGAAACGCCGCCTGCTCTACGCGTCCAGCCAGGCCTATCAGCCGGGGATGCAGGTCCATGGCCGCAATGTCGGCTGGATCGAGGCGCCGTTCGTCGTGCGCCGCGAGACCGCGATCGGCAACCGCCAGATCGACCAGGCGCTGGTCGGCCGCACGCCCGAGGGCGTGGTGGTGGCGTTCCGCGGTTCGCTCCCCCCTTTCTTCGGCGACGCGCATGACGGCTGGGACGTGGTGCTCGACTGGCTGAACGACGCCTTCTCGCTGTGCGTCGAGGATTCGCATTATGGCGGCGGCGTGCATTTCGGCTTCGCCGAATCGATGCGCCGGCTGTGGAGCGACGCCGGATCCGGCCCCGGCGTGCGCACCGCGATCCAGGCGATGCTCGACCAGAGCCTGCTCGACCGCAAGACGCGCCGGCACCTGTTCCTGACCGGCCATAGCAAGGGCGGCGCGCTCGCCAACCTCGCCGCATTGCGCGCGGCCCAGGCGAATGAATGGGCCGACCTGCCGGTGAGCGTTGCGACCATCGCCGCGGCGCGCGCCGGCAATGCCGATTTCGCCGCGAGCTATGAACGCACCCGCATCGCCTGCCTGCGCTACGAGATGCCGGGCGACGTCGTCCCGCACCTGCCGCTGAGCCCCGCCACGCCCGGCTGGGCGCGCCGGATCGCCAAGGGCGTGTTCCCCAGGCTGGCGATGGGCGACTATCGCCCGGTCGGCCTACTGGTCACCCCGCCGCCGGCACCCAAGGCCGGCCACCAGGCCTGGACCGGCTCGCGCCGTCCCGTCCGCCGCCTGCTAGACCGGCGCGGATCGGGCCTCGAGGCGCTGACCCCGGCGATCCTGACCGCCCACGCCATCTGCCCGGGCAGCGGCTATGACCGGCTGATCTGCGAAGGCGAAGGCCTTGGCTGCGATCATGGCGAGGCACCGGCGCGCAAGCGGGCCTGAGGTTACCGGGCAACCGCGCGCGCCGGATCACGCCCATATCGGCGCGAATCCCCGCGGAAAGTCACAAAAGTCGCAACATCCACGCGCGCGAGGCTCACCAGTCCTCGTCCATGTCGTCGATCGGGTCGATCGGCTCCTGCGGCGGCTGGGCCTCGTAATCGCGCAGCAGCAGCGGATCGGCGGGTTCGTCGCTGTCCGTCAGGTTCGCGACCGCCTTGGCATAGCGGCGTTCGGCGCCGGCGGCAGGCGAGCTCGACATCGCCGTCTTGGGCTTGAACCATTCGGCGCGCAGATGGGTGAGCAGGAACATCAGCAGTTTGTCCGAAGGCTGGCGGCTTTCGGCGATCAGCACGCCATCCTTCCACAACTCGCGTATCGCGCCGCGCGTCGCCCGCTCGAAGGCGAGGCTGGCCAGTCGGCTCACCGACACGAGCAGCGCCTCGTCCCAGGCATCGGCGAAGGACAGCGCATCGGGCCGCGCCCGTAACCGATAGGCCGAGCGTGGCGAGACGCCGGTGACCTTGCAGGCATCGGAAATGCTGCCAGTCTCGGACAATGCGGTGAGGAAGGCGCGCTGGCGATCGGCGGTCCAGCCATTGTGGCGGGCGCGAAGCACGACGGGGGTGTAATCGGCGAGCGGATCGGGCTCCGCTGCGGGCTGGATCGGCTGGTGTTCCATGGCATCGACTCCTTCTGGTTGGAAGCGAGTCGAATCACGTAACCATATCGGTTCGTGTAGGACACAAAAAACTGCTATAACGAACCGGAATTACACGGGCCGCTTCCAGAACGATCTCGCCTGCAAAAATTCTTCCGATTCCCTTTTCGCAGCATCCCGCCAAAATTCTGTCCGGCTACGCACCCTACGATTCAATTTAAAGTAGTCTGCTACCCGCCCAAGCGTCGGAATATTCATAATATCGTTCGATATGCTACGGAGAAGCATGACCGCCTTGCGGTCCTTGTTAGGCAAGGCTGACTTAAGTCTCGACAACATGCCGCCCGCCTCAACCGTTGGAGACAGGGTCAACAAATCTACCGAAACATCTATCCCTTCAGGGGAAACCACACCACCCGTGAACTTACTACGAAGACGCGAAAGATCGTCATTCAGCGCTTGGCGTACCTTCATAGCTTCTCGCCTGAACTCCGACATAGTCCCGCTTAGGCGCAAATCTTCTATCTCTCTGAATCTCGACCGCAACGCCATAGCCTCAGGTCCGTGCCGAATTTGAAGGACGTGATCCAGACCTCGTTCAGGCGTGCCAGCCATTCCGACCGCCCATCCAGCGATGAAAGGCATAGGCACTTCAAATATACCCGTACCTATTATTCTGTCAGACTCAGCTCTAATTTCGCCAAATTTCGAAGAGAAAAAATCCAAGGTAGAGCGCCGGATATCGCCATCCCCTCTATTCAACATAGAATCTGCGACATACTGCCCAATAAACGTATGCCGTATGGGGTGAGAAGATAGTGCGCAATTATATTTATTCGCAACTAGTATATAAAAAATTGAACGCAACGCGAGCCAATTTAGCGAAGATGTAAATCTCTTTACACTATCCTCTATACTTTCTCCTGCCCTCAGCGCCACCCCCGCATCTTCAATAAGCGGGCCACCTTGACGATGTAATCTTAATCTAAGATCTGGCGATAATGGAGTACGAATGTTCTGATTATATTGAGTCATAATGGCGCTCATTAGCGCCCCATACTTTTCAAGATACAGATCGGCCTCATTGGCCAACAATCTTAGATGCAAATACCAGTCACTTGATTGCATATACCAAGCTGGCACAACATGCAGGTCCATAGCCCTCAGAAACTGAGACATTGGATCCGATTGCAAATCGCCGTTCTTTACGTGGTAGACCATATCCGAAGTGAGTGAACGAGCATCTTGCAGCATCCGCTCATAGGAGTCCGGATTTTCAGAAAGAACCACGAGTTCTGGAAACTTACTCGCACGTTCTTTCCGATACTCTTCTTTGTAGTCATCTAAAAACGCGACCTCATCATATAAAAGAAGCGTTTGGAGATACTGGTCGAAGGCGGAAATATCCCCCTCGATGGGGAATCCTTCAGAGACAGGAATATGGCCTAGTACACGCTGTACTGCGGTAATGGTCGAATTATCAACAATCGCCGATAGCATTTAACAAGTATAAAACTAGCTCCCGCCTTTGAACAGTCGCCTCATAGGGGATGACTAGATCCTCCAGCCTTCCCCCAGACGGGTCTTACTCCGCCGCAATCCCCGACCCCGAGAACATGTCCGGCCCGCCCTCGGCGCCGTCCTCGTTGGCGACCGGCGTGGCCTTGGCCTTCTGGCGCTTGTCGAACGAGTCCCACACCTCGCCCCAGTTGCCGCGGGTCGCTGCCTTCGAATATTCGGTGGCGCGGGTCTCGAAGAAGTTGGCGTGCTCGACGCCGTTGAGCAGCGGGGCGAGCCAGGGGAGCGGGTGCTCCTCGACCATGTAGATCGGCTTGAGGCCGAGCTGGCCCAGGCGCCAGTCCGCGATGTAGCGGACGTACTTCTTGATCTCCTTGGGCGTCATGCCGTTGACCGGGCCCATCTCGAAGACCAGGTCGATGAACGCGTCCTCGATGCGCACCGTCTTCTGGCACATGTCGAGAATGTCGTCGCGGACCGACGGGGTGAGGCAGTTGCGCTCCTTGGTGAAGGCGTGGAACAGCTTGATGATGCCTTCGCAGTGCAGGCTCTCGTCGCGCACCGACCAGCTGACGATCTGGCCCATGCCCTTCATCTTGTTGAAGCGCGGGAAGTTCATCAGCATCGCGAACGAGGCGAAGAGCTGCAGCCCTTCCGTGAAGCCGCCGAACATGGCGAGCGTCTTGGCGATGTCTTCGTCGCTGTCGACGCCGAAGGTGCTCAGATAGTCATGCTTGTCCTTCATCTCCTTGTACTGGAGGAAGGCGGCATATTCGGTCTCGGGCATGCCGATCGTGTCGAGCAGGTGCGAATAGGCGGCGATGTGGACCGTCTCCATGTTGCTGAACGCGGTCAGCATCATCTTGATCTCGGTCGGCTTGAACACGCGGCCGTATTTCTCGTGGTAGCAGTCCTGCACCTCGACGTCGGCCTGGGTGAAGAAGCGGAAGATCTGGGTGAGCAGGTTGCGCTCGTGATCGGTGAGCTTCTGCGCCCAGTCGCGGCAATCCTCGCCCAGCGGCACTTCCTCCGGCAGCCAGTGGATCTGCTGCTGGCGCTTCCAGAAATCGAACGCCCAGGGATATTCGAAGGGCTTGTAGGTCTTGCGGGCTTCGAGAAGCGGCATGGGCGTTACTCCGGGATGAACTTGGAAAATGGAAGGGCGAACGGGCGGGCGGTCATGCGACGCCTCCCGCCAGCGTGAAGACGGCCGCGAAGCCGCCGAGGAACAGGCCGAGCGCGAAGAGCATCATGCCGGCGATGCGCAGGGCATAGGTCGCCGCCTCGCCTTCGGGCAGGCCGAGCGCGCGACGGGCCAGCGCGGGGCGGACGAGCGTCGTCAGCCCCAGCGCACCCGCGGCTCCGGCAATGCCGGCCATCAAGGCGAGGCTGCGGGTCATTCGTGGTCGATCACCGTGCCGCGGCGCTCGCGCACGACGCGGTCGCGATAGACGATCCTGGTCACCCGGCTGCCGCGATTGGCGCCGACGCCGAACACGCAGATGCCGAGGAAATAGCCGAAGTCGTACCAGCCGCCATTGTTGGGCACGGCGTAGATCGCGACGTCCGGGATGATCAGCGAGAGGAACCAGGCGACCGGGAAGATGAAGCCGTGCCACAGCCCCAGCAGGAAGCCGGGAGCCTCGGGCTGGACGGCGCTCGGCACCTGCTTCGCGCAGGCCGCCAGGGCCAGGAAAGCGGCAAGCGGCAGGGCGCGGAAATATTTCATGCAACCCTCCTTTCGGGTGAGTGACAGACGCGACGGCCGGCTGCATCATTTCGCGGTCGCGCGCGTTTAGTGTGCGAACCAATCCCCCAAGGAGAATCCAGATGACCGACGCCAGTGCAATCAAGGAGCATATGGAAGTGATCGGCGCCGACGGCGTCCATGTCGGCACCGTCGACCATGTCGAGGGCGAGCGCATCAAGCTCACCAAGAAGGATTCGGGCGCCGAGATCGAAGGTGCCGAGGGCTCGCACGCCGGGCACCATCACTACATCTCGCTCGGCCTGGTCGCCGAGGTGGAAGGCGACAAGGTCCGCCTGAGCGCGAACGCCGACGTGGCGGTCGAGATCTTCGAAGAAGAGGCCTGAGCTCAAATCTCCTCTCCCTCTGGGAGAGGAAGGGGCCCGCGCCGCTCAGCGGCGTGGGAAGGTGAGGGTGAGCGCACGGAAGTGAAGCCACCCTCACCCTTCCGCCGCTTCGCGGCTCCCTCCCTCTCCCGCTGGGAGAGGGAATTGGCAACGACCGCGATCACACCGCCGGTGTTTTCCAGCACGTCATTGTTCCAGAACCGCAGCACGCGATACCCTTCAGACTCAATGAAGCGCGTGCGACGCGCATCATATTCTGCTGCCTCAGCATGCTGACCGCCATCCACTTCGATGACCAGTCGCTCGGCAAAGCACATGAAATCGACGCGATACGGCCCCAGCGGAGACTGAAAGCGCCACTTCCGCTCCCGGAACGCTTCGCGCAAGGCTCGAAGCAACCTCTTCTCAGCTTCCGTGGCGTTGCGCCGCAGCTCTCGGAGCTGCGGCACGGTGCCCGACGGTTGATCCTGATAGAGGCGCACTCGCCCTCACCCTTCCGCCGCCTTCGGCGGCTCCCTCCCTCTCCCAAAGGGAGAGGGAATTAGCTCACTGACAAGCCAGGCACTCGTCATAGTCGGTCGATTCACCCAGGTTGAACTGCGGCTTGTCGATCGTGTTGTCGGCTTCCACGCCGCCTGCGAAGCCGGCGCGCTGCACCGACTTGGAGCGGAGATAGTAGAGCGACTTGATGCCGAGCTCCCAGGCGCGGAAGTGGAGCATCAGCAGGTCCCACTTCTCGACATCGGCCGGGATGAACAGGTTCAGCGACTGGGCCTGGTCGATATAGGGCGTGCGATCACCGGCGAGCTCGAGCAGCCAGCGCTGGTCGATCTCGAACGAGGTCTTGTAGACGTCCTTCTCTTCCGGGGTGAGGAAGTCGAGATGCTGGACCGAACCGCCCTGCTCGAGAATCGAGTTCCACACCGCATCCGAGTTCTTGCTCTTCTCCGAGAGCAGCTTCTCCAGATACGGGTTCTTGACCGAGAAGGAGCCCGACAGCGTCTTGTGCGTGTAGATGTTGGCCGGGATCGGCTCGATGCAGGCCGAGGTGCCGCCGCAGATGATCGAGATCGACGCTGTCGGCGCGATCGCCATCTTGCAGCTGAACCGCTCCATCACGCCCATGTCGGCGGCATCCGGGCACGGGCCGCGCTCGACGGCGAGCGCCATCGAGGCCTGATCGACCTGCGCCTTGATGTGCTTGAACATCCGCAGGTTCCAGCTCTTGGCCATCGCGCCTTCGAACGGGATGCCCCGGGCCTGGAGGAACGAGTGGAAGCCCATCACGCCGAGACCGACCGAACGCTCGCGGCTGGCCGAATAGGCGGCCTTCTCCATGCCCGGCTCGGCACGGTCGATATAGTCCTGCAGGACGTTGTCGAGGAAACGCATCACGTCCTCGACCAGGTTCTTGTCGTCCTTCCACTGGTCCCAGGTTTCCATGTTGAGCGACGAGAGGCAGCACACGGCGGTGCGCTCGTTGCCCAGATGGTCCTTGCCGGTGGGGAGCGTGATTTCCGAGCACAGGTTCGAGGTCGAGACCTTGAGGCCCAGATCGCGGTGGTGCTTGGGCATGTTCGAGTTCACGTGATCGCTGAACACGATGTAGGGCTCGCCGGTGGCGAGACGGGTCTCGACCAGCTTCTGGAACAGCGCGCGGGCATCGACCTTGGCGCGCTCCGAGCCGTCCTTGGGCGAACGCAGGATCCATTCCTCGCCGTTGCGCACGGCTTCCATGAACGCGTCGGGGATCAGCACGCCGTGGTGCAGGTTGAGCGCCTTGCGGTTGAAGTCGCCCGACGGCTTGCGGATCTCGAGGAACTCCTCGATCTCCGGGTGGCTGATGTCGAGATAGCAGGCAGCCGAACCGCGACGCAGCGAGCCCTGCGAGATCGCCAGCGTCAGCGAATCCATCACGCGGACGAACGGGATGATGCCCGAGGTCTTGCCGTTGAGGCCGACCGGCTCGCCGATGCCGCGGACATTGCCCCAATAGGTGCCGATGCCGCCGCCGCGCGAGGCCAGCCAGACATTCTCGTTCCAGGTATCGACGATGCCGTTCAGGCTGTCCGGCACCGAATTGAGGAAGCAGGAGATCGGCAAGCCGCGACCGGTGCCGCCGTTCGACAGAACCGGCGTGGCGGGCATGAACCACAGCTTCGAGATGTAATCATAGATGCGCTGCGCGTGCGCCTGATTGTCGGCATAGGCCGAGGCGACGCGCACGAACAGGTCCTGGAAGGACTCGCCCGGCAGCAGATAGCGGTCGCGCAGCGTCTCCTTGCCGAACTCGGTCAGCAGCGCGTCGCGCGAATGATCGACCTCGACGTCGTAGGCCTGCGGCGCGACGGCCTTGGAATCATTCTTCTTGCGCACCTTCGGCGCAGCCTTTTCGGTGTTATCCGTGGCCGCCTTGACGGCAGCAGTGGGGGCTTCGGCGACGGTATCGTTCACGCTGTTTTCCGTGTCCCTGAATTCCATGACGTTCACCCCTGACAAATCTCTCTCGCCCTCCACCAGGGGAAGGCATCAAATCCCGACTCAAGGGGCTGGCGACCTTAGCACCGACGCAGTCGCGCGCGAAGAACAAAACATGTCCATCGCACCTTGACCCAGACGCAAATCGACCCGTTCCGCATATGGGTATGCGGCGGAGAGTCCACCAGTGCTTGAGCTTGCCCCTCAGTGCAACCACAACAGATTGTGCCAAACTGAGTCCGCACACAAGAGCCGAAATGGTTAATTTCCACAACGTTTCACCGCTAAAATGACTCGACTCATGGCACCTTCACATCTGCTGCAATGCCGCGACGCGCGGACTTTCCTAGGGTTTCCGAAAGGCAAGGGAACGAACGCGGAACGTTAAATTTTTTGGTGTGAAGGAATCATGACAACCACAAGGGCTTGTGGTTGCCCTCGCCACCCCACCCCAGTTGCAGTTCGCGCAACCGAGCGTTGCGGATTGCCCGGATATCCCGGCGGCTATACCAAGGTCTAAGCCAGTCCTTCGGCGGATCGATCCGCAGCACAGGGGATTATATCGGAATGGCAACGAACGGGGCAGCGCAGGAGCAGGAGGCTTGGCAGCCAGCCCCGCACGAGCGCTCGCCGATCCCCGGTTCGCCGCCAACCCCCTGGCACCCGCTGTCGCGCCGCCTCGCCTATTTCACCGTCGCGGTGCTGGTGGTGATGTCGGGATCGCTCGGCAATGCGATCGTCACCGCCAATTTGACCACGCTGCAGGGCTCGCTCGGCCTCTATTCGGCCGAGATCCAGTGGCTGCCGACCGTCTATGTGATGACCAATGTCTGCGCGAACATGCTGCTGATCAAGTTCCGCCAGCAGTTCGGCATCCGCCTGTTCACCCAGATATTCCTGATCGGCTTCGCGCTGACCACTGCGGCGCATATCTTCACCCACAGCTTCGCGACCGCGGTGGCGGTGCGCGCGCTGAGCGGGGTCGCGGCGGCGGCGTGCAGCACGGTCGGGCTGCTGTACATGGTACAGGCCTGGACGCCCGAGCACCGTCTGAAGGGCATCGTCCTTGCCGTCTCGCTGCCCCAGGCCGCGGTGCCGCTCGCCCGGCTCTTCCCGACCGAAGCGTTCGAAGCCGATCGCTGGCAGTCGCTGTATCTGTTCGAGCTGGGCCTGGCCCTGTTCTGCCTGGCCGGCGTGCGCCTGCTGGTGCTGCCCCCGGTCGAGCGGATGAAGGCGTTCGAGCCGCTCGACTTCGTCACCTTCCCGATCTTCGCGACCGGCATCGCGCTGCTCTGCGCGGTGCTCGGGCTGGGGCGGACGCTCTGGTGGTTCGAGGCACCGTGGATCGCCCCGGCGCTGATCGGCGCGATCATCCTGATCCCCACCGCGCTGGTGATCGAGCACAACCGCAGGAACCCGCTGCTCAACACGCGCTGGCTGGGCAGCGGCGCCATTGTACGCTTCGCGCTCGTCTCGATCCTGGCGCGCGTGGTGCTGTCCGAGCAGACGATCGGCGCGTCGGGACTGCTCGCGGTGGTCGGCATGGGCAACGACCAGTTGCGGACGCTCTATGCCGTGGTGCTGCTCGCCACGCTGGCCGGCGCGATCATCGGGGCGATGACGATCGACCCGACCTTCCTGGGCAAGCCGATCCTGATCGCGCTGGGGCTGATCTGCGTCGGCGCGCTGCTCGATTCGGATTCGACCAACCTGATCCGCCCGCACGACATGTATTTCAGCCAGGCGCTGCTCGGCTTCGCCAGTGCGCTGTTCATCGGCCCGGCGCTGCTGATCGGGCTGACTCGGGCGCTGAAGGAAGGGCCGACGCATTTCGTCAGTTTCTCCGCGCTGTTCGGCATCACCCAGAATCTGGGCGGGCTGTTCGGATCGGCGATGCTCGGCACCTTCCAGGTGATCCGCGAGCATGCCCATAACAACGCCATCGTCGCCGGGCTGATGAGCAGCGATCCGATGATCACGCAGCGTATCCAGCAGAATGCCGCCGCCTATGGCCGGGTGCTGATCGACCCGACGCTGCGCCAGGCCGAGGGCGCGGCGATCCTGACCCAGACGGTGACGCGCGAGGCGAACATCCAGGCCTATAACGACACGTTCCTGCTGATCGCGGCGATCGCGGCGGGGACGATCCTGTGGGCCGGCGTCCACATCATCCGCATCCGGCGCGAGACGCTCGCGCAGATCGCCGCCCAGCGGCAGGCAGCACAAGCAGCAGGAGCACAGAATGGCTGACCCGGCCTCGCCGACCCCAGCGGAACCGGCAGCGGCGCCCCCGCCGCCGCCTGCGGTGAGCGAAGGCGCCGACCCGCCGCCCACGCCCGAGGCCGCCGCGCGGCGCTGGACGCCGCCCAGGCTGCCCTTCCTCTCGATCGGGATCGCGGTGCTGCTGATCCTCGCCGGGGTGACGGCGGTGCTGATGGCGTGGCGCGTCTGGCCGTTCGCCGGGCATGTCCAGGCGACGGAGAATGCCTATGTCCGCGGCCAGGTAACGATCATCAGCCCGCAGGTGAGCGGGTACCTAACCGACGTGCCGGTGCAGGATTTCGCCAGCGTGAAGGCCGGTGACGTGCTCGCGACGATCGACGACCGCATCTATCGCCAGCGGGTCGACCAGGCCAAGGCGAACGTCGCCAGCGCCCAGGCCGCGCTCGCCAACAATCCGCAACAGGCCGCGTCCAAGGCGGCAGCCTATGGCTCGCAGGAGGCGGCGGTCGCCTCGGCCCAGGCGCAGCTGACCAAGGCCCAGGCCGATTTCGCGCGGATCGACGCGCTGGCCAAGCAGGGCTTCATCACCCGGCGCGACCGCGACGCGGCGCTCGCCACGTTGCGGAGCGCCCAGTCGGCGGTGGCGCAGGCCCAGGCGGCGCGCGCGGTGGCGAACGAGGACATCCGCAGCGTGAGCGTCAGCAAGGGCGGGCTGGTCGCCTCGGTCGATGCGGCCAAGGCGGCACTGCACCTGGCCGAGATCGACCTGGCCAACACGGTGATCCGCGCGCCGGTGGCGGGGCAGCTGGGCGAGATCGGCGGGCGGCAGGGGCAATATGTCACCGCCGGCACCCAGCTGATGGCGCTGGTGCCGCAGACGCTGTGGGTGACCGCCAATTTCAAGGAAGCGCAGACCGCGAAGATCCGGCCGGGCGCGAAGGCCAGCTTCAAGGTGGACGCACTGGCCGGGGCCAGGCTCACCGGCGTGGTCGAGCAGCTGGCCCCGGCGGCTGGGTCGGAGTTCGCGGTGATCCGCAGCGACAATGCGACGGGCAATTTCGTCAAGATCCCCCAGCGGATCGCGGTGCGGATCCGGATCGACCCGAACCAGCCGATGGCGGCGCGGCTGCGGCCGGGCATGTCGGTCGAGGCGAGCGTTGAGGTTGGGCGATAGCCAGAACCGCCATCCCGGCCTTACTCCGTCATTCCCGCGAAGGCGGGGATCCAGGGTTTCTCTGCCGTATCGTTCTTTGACTCTGGATCCCCGCCTTCGCGGGGATGACGATGAAGAGGGGCAACGCTAGGCTGGTCCCGACACTGGATTCGAGGAAAGACTATGCGGACGGGAATGGCAGCTCTGGCGGTGGCTCTGGCGTGGGCGACGCCTGGCTGGGCACAGGATGTGGCGGCGCCCGTCCCCGCCCCGCCCTCCGAGGCACCCGTGATCACCCCCATCCCGCTGCCCGCCGACGCGGTGGTGGTCAGCAGCAGCGACGCGCCGGCCGACCTGGTCGCCGAGCGCTCGATCGACGAGCTGCAGGCGATGCTCGCGGCCGGCAAGGTCGAGGCAGGGAAGCTCGCCGACCTCTATGTCGAGCGGATCGGCAAGCTCGACCGCGACGGGCCGACGCTGCGCGCGGTGATCGTCACCGCCCCCGCCAAGGACCTGCGCTATGACGGCCGCGCCAGCGACGACCGGCGCAAGGCGGGCAGGATACTGGGGCCGCTCGACGGCATCCCGGTACTGATCAAGGACAATATCGAGACGCAGAACATGCCCACCACCGCGGGCAGCCTGGCGCTCGCCAACAACGACACCGGACGCGACGCGCCGCTGGTGGCGAAGCTGCGGGCCAAGGGCGCGATCATCCTCGGCAAGACCAACCTCAGCGAATGGGCGAACATCCGCTCGAACCATTCGATGAGCGGGTGGAGCGCGGTCGGCGGGCTGGTGAAGAACCCCTATGCGCTCGATCGCTCGGCCTGCGGATCGTCGAGCGGCTCGGGCGCGGCAGTGGCGGCGAGCCTCGCCGCGGTGGCGGTGGGCACCGAGACCGACGGTTCGGTGGTGTGCCCGGCGGCGATGAACGGGCTGGTGGGTCTCAAGCCCACGCTCGGCCTGATCAGCCGTACCGGGGTGGTGCCGATCAGCCATAGCCAGGACACGCCCGGGCCGATGGCACGGACGGTCAAGGACGCCGCGATCCTGTTCGGCGCGATGATCGGCAGCGATCCCGAGGACCCGGCGACGAAGGACGCCGACAAGCACCGGAAGGACTATGCTGCCGGCCTCACCCCCGATGCGCTCAAGGGCATGCGGGTGGGCTATTGGAAGCCCGAGATGGCCGCCGATCTGGCGGCCCGCTTCGACAAGGCGCTGGAGGAGCTGACCGCGGCGGGCGCCGTGCTGGTCGAAGTGAAGATGCCCGAGCTGAAGGGCCTGGGCGAGGCCGAGGGGCTGGTACTCTACACCGAGCTCAAGGCCGACATGGCGGCCTATCTCGCCACCACCCCGGCCAGCGTCGGCCCGAAGACGCTCGCCGACCTGATCGCGTTCAACGACGCCCACAAGGACAGCGAGATGGCGTTCTTCGGCCAGGAGACCTTCCTCAAGGCGGAGAAGACCAAGGGCCTCGACGATCCCGAATACAAGGCGGCGCGCGAGCAGTCGGCGCGGCAGGCCGGCCCCGAGGGGATCGACGCGATGCTCAAGGCGGCCGATGCGCAGATACTGGTCACCCCGACCTATGGCACGCCCTGGCTGAGCGACCCGGCGCATGGCGACCAGTTCCAGGGGCCCTCGGCCAGCGAGCTGCCGGCGGTGTCGGGCTATCCGCACCTCACCGTGCCGATGGGGCTGGTGAACGGGTTGCCGGCAGGGCTCTCCTTCATCGGCACCGCCTGGTCGGACGGGCTGCTGCTGAAAGCGGGCTATGCCTATGAGCAGGCGACGCATGCGCGGGTGGCGCCGCAATATCTGCCGACGATCCCGGCGGACCTGGGGCCGCGGAAGTAACCGTCGTCCCGGCGAAAGCCGGGATCTCGTGCCGTATCGCGCTATCGCCTGAGACCCCGGCTTTCGCCGGGGTGACGCATATGCCTACTTCTTCCTGTCCAGCTCGAGCAGTTCCTCGCGCACATGGATCGCCTCGAGCGACATGCGCACCTCGACCAGGAAATAGATCAACCCGGCCATCAGCAGCAGCATCGAGATGATGAAGCTGATCGCCACCCAGATGCCGATGTGCCAGTTGGCCAGCCGCGAGACGAACATCATCGCGACGACGAAGCAGATGGCGAGGCCGCTGGCGGTGCACAGGAAGATCGCGTTGTTGATCACCGCGATCCGGCGGTCGATGATGCGCAGCTCCCAGACGTGCCGATCATGCTCCGGCCCGGTCGAGCGCGGATGAAGCTGCTCGATATTGCGCGCCCGATCGACGATACGCGCCAGCCGGCCGACCATGACGTTGAGGAACGCCCCGATGCCCGCAAGGAGGAACACCGGCGCGATCGCCGCCTGGATCGTTTCCGAAACCGTGGAGAGATAGGGACCTTCCATCAGTTGAGCCTTATGCCGGGTGCGAAACGAGGAGTGAAGTGCGGATGATGACGTTCGAGACCGATACGCAGGCGGGAGTGGTCGAGTTCCTCGTCGACGGCGGGGTTACCCGTGCAGAATATGATGCCGGGGTCGCCGCGATGGAGGCGGTGATCGCCGACAAGGGCACGCTCTCGGCCCTCGCGGTGATCCGCAATTTCTCGGGCATGGAGCTCGGCGCCTGGTGGAAGGACGTCAGCTGGGGCGCCACCCACATGACCAAGGTCCGCCGTGCGGCAATCGTCACCGACAGCACCTGGATCGAGATGATGACCAAGGCCGGCAGCATGATGGTCTCCGCCGAAGTGAAGCTGTTCAAGCCGGACCAGATCGAGGCCGCACGCGCCTGGGTGCGCGAGGGTTGAGCGTCATCACGGCTTGGTAACGGGTGGTGCGCTAAGAGCATGGCCATGTCGAAGCCGATGCTGCTCGAGGAATTCACGCGCCTGCCGCCGGCGCTCACCGTCGATTGCGTCGACGGGCTGGCCGGCGCGATCGACTCGGTCGCCGGCGCCGCCGCACCGTCGCACCGCTTCCTGCGCTATGGCTGGTTCGCCGCGGCGCTGAAGGCCTATGGCGGAGCCGCCCGCACGCTCACCGTGGCGCGCGAAGGCGAGCCGGTCGCCGCGCTGCCGATCGTCGCGTCCGGCCCGGCCTGGGCGAAACTCGTCTCGGTGCCCGGCTGCTACTGGCCGTTCCGCAGCTTCCCGGTGCGCGAGGACGCTGGGGTAGAGGCCGTGGAAGCCCTGCTCCCGCGCCTTGCCCGCGAAGCGCGCGCGCTGCGCGTCGGCCCGGTCTATGACGGCGATCCGGGTCTCGAACTGCTCAAGGAAGCCGCCAGGGCCAAGGGCTGGGCGGTGCTCGACCGTTTCGTCGCGGACAGCTTCCTGCTCGATATCACGGCGGCGCAGGGCGAAGGCCCCTGGCCGCGCAACTCGACGCTGAAGAAGAACCGCTTCCACGAGAAGCACCTCGGCTCCCATGGCGAACTCGACTGGAGCTTCGTCCACGGCGCCGACTGGACCGATGCGGCGTTCGATGCGCTCGCCGAGATCGAGGAGAAGAGCTGGATCGCCGACCGGACCGACGGCTCGGACGCGAAGTTCACGGCGCGCGGCCATGGCGGTTTCTGGCGCGCCGCGGCCGAGGATCCGGTGATCGCCAGGTCGATGTGGGCCGCACTGCTCCGCATCGACGGGACGCCGACCGCCTTCTCGTTCGACATGAACGCCGGCACGCTCAAATATGCGATCGCCAACAGCTATGACCCGCGCGTCGCAAAGCATTCGCCGGGCAAGCTGCTCTATTACCGCAATCTGGTCCGCGCGATCGAGGACGGCATCACCACGGTCGACTGGGGTGCCGGCGACAGCGGCTACAAGCAGGTGATCGGCGCCGAGAAGGGCCCGGCGATCCGCGACTGGCTGTTCGTGCGGCCGGGAATCGATGCGCTGGCGGGCAAGCTGCTGCGCTCGGCCTGGAAGCGCACCGGCCGCGCCGAGGGCGAATCAGCGCCGGCGAAAGCGGACCGCGTCCTCGATGCTGAGCAAAGCCAGGGCGGCGGCAAAGAAGGCGAAGGCAGCGATAACTAGATAGAGGTACATCTGGGCCCCTCTCCCGGGTGTTGACCCGCCTTGCCTGCGCCCTGGGACAATCCGCCGCTTTGACGATCGTCAAATGGTCGGCATAGTGGGAACATGACTGCCCAGCTCTGCTCCGACTGCGCGGTGCGCGACCGGGCGCTTTGCGCCAGCCTGGACGATGTCGAGCTGGATGCGCTCAACACGCTCGGTCAGAAGCGCAGGCTCGCCCGCGGCGAGACGCTGCAATGGGCGGGCGAAGAGAGCCTGGTCTGCGGCAACCTGATCTCGGGCGTGCTCAAGCTCAGCGCCACCACGCCCGACGGGCGCGAGCAGGTGGTGGGGCTGCTCTACCCCGCCGATTTCGTCGGCCGCCCCTGGGCCGACCATGCCGATTTCACCATCACCGCGCTAGGCGATGTCGAGCTCTGCGTGTTCCCGCGCGGACCGTTCGAGCGGGTGCTCGAGGATCATGTCCACATGGAGCGGCTGTTGCTCCAGCGTACCCTGGCCGCGCTCGACGAGGCACGCGGGCGGATGCTCACCCTCGCCCGGCTTTCGGCGCGCGAGAAGCTGGCGGGCTTCCTGCTCGACCTGGCCGATCGCTCCCATGGCTGCCGCGCCACCGCCTTCGGGCCGGTGACCTTCGACCTGCCGCTCACCCGCGGCGAGATGGCCGAGGTGCTGGGCCTGACGATCGAGACGGTGAGCCGCCAGCTGAGCAAGCTGAAGGCCGAAGGCGCGATCAACCTGATGGGCGCCCGCGGGATCACGATCCGAGATCGGGCAAAGCTGGAAGCGGCGTAGCCAGGCCGATAATCGTCATTCCGACCTACCGCCGTCATCCCGGCGAAAGCCGGGATCTCGTGCGGCTCCTTCCCCGCGCCTTCGCCTGAGATCCGGCTTTCGCCGGGATGACGATTGGGGCTCCGGAACTCTTCGCTCTCCGGGGAGATCAGGCGAAGTGAAGATCGCGACCTACAACGTAAACGGCGTCAACGGGCGCCTCCCCGTGCTGCTGCGCTGGCTGGCGGAAGCGCAACCCGATGTCGTGTGCCTGCAGGAACTGAAGGCGCCCCAGGAGAAATTCCCCGAAGGCGCGATCCGCGACGCCGGATACGGCGCGGTCTGGCACGGGCAGAAGAGCTGGAACGGCGTCGCCATCCTGGCGCGCGGCGACGATCCGATCGAGACGCATCGCGGCCTGCCCGGCGATCCAGAGGACGTGCAGAGCCGCTATATCGAGGCGGCGGTGAACGGGGTGCTGATAGGCGGGCTGTACCTGCCCAACGGCAATCCCAGGCCGGGTCCGAAATTCGACTACAAGCTCAAATGGATGGAGCGTTTCGCACGCCGCGCCGCCGATCTGGTCTGGCTCGGCGAGCCGGTGGTGCTGGCGGGCGACTATAACGTGATGCCGACCGATCTCGACGTCTACAAGCCCGAGCGCTGGCTGGACGACGCGCTGTTCGCGCCCGAGGCGCGGGCGGCCTATGCACGGCTGCTGGAACAGGGCTGGACCGACGCGCTGCGCCACCTCCATCCCGGCGAGACGATCTACACCTTCTGGGATTATTTCCGGAACGCCTATGCCCGCAATGCCGGGCTGCGGATCGACCATCTGCTGCTCAACGCGCCGGCAGCGAAGCGGCTGAAGCGCGCCGAGGTCGACCGGGAAGTACGCGGCTGGGAGAAGACCAGCGATCACGCGCCGGTATGGGTCGAGCTTTCCCAATAGGCGGCCCCTTCTGCGTGGCGAAGATGCCCTGCGCGCAGGGCTCATCGCCGCCGTTTCCGGCGCCCGGCCGATTGTGCAATAGCGCGCGGAATCGGAAGGTCCGACCGATCTCGGCATGGCAGGAGAGACAGATGGAAGCACTCGGAGCAGGCAATCTCGCGGTGGTGACGGGTGCCGCGGGCGGCATCGGCCTGGCAGTCGCCGAGCGGCTGGTGGCCCGCGGCATGCGGGTCTACCTCGTCGATCGCGCGGCCTCCGTGACGGAACGCGCGAGCGCGCTGGGCGACGCGGCGACGGGCTTCGTCGTCGATGTCAGCGATCGTGCGGCCGTCGATGCGCTGGCGGCGGAAATCCATGCGCGCTTCGGTGCCGTCTCGTTCCTGATGAACAACGCCGCGATCTCGGGCGGCGCCGATGCGCTGTCCGGGCCGGCGATCTGGGACCAGGTGATCGGCGTCAACCTGATGGGCGTCCTGCACGGCGTGCAGGCCTTTGTGCCCGCGATGATCGAGAGTGGCCGGCCCGCCATGATCGTCAATACGGGCTCGAAGCAAGGCATCACCCAGCCGCCCGGCAACACCGCCTATAATGTCAGCAAATCGGGGGTGAAGGCGCTCACCGAGGGGCTGGCGCACACGCTGCTCGAGACGACCGGGGATCGCCTGACCGCCCATCTGCTGATCCCGGGCTTCACCTTCACCGGCATGACCGGCGGCGGTGGCGAGAAGCCGGACGCCGCGTGGAGCGCAGGGCAGGTGGCGGACTTCCTGTTCGAGCGGCTGGCACAGGGCGACTTCTACGTCCTCTGTCCGGACAACGACGTTGCGCGATCGATGGACGAGAAGCGAATGGCGTGGGCAATGGGCGACGTCATCGAGAACCGTCCGGCCCTGTCGCGCTGGCATCCCCGCTACAAGGAGGCCTTCGCTGCCTTCATGCAGGGCTGATACCTGTAGCGCGCAATGGCCGGCGTGACGCCACGCGAAGTGCTGGCCATGGGGTTCAGGCTATTCGGCCTCAAACCCGCACGTAGCGGAAGTACCAGACCTCGTGCCCCAAGCGCCGTGCCTTGCGCTCGTAGCGCGTCTCAGGCCAGTCGTCGGGACGGGTGAGGAAGTCCTCGGCGGTCTTCGCCTGCCATTCGAAATCGCGGCGCTGGTTCATGATCATCATCGCCCAGCGGACATAGACCGGGTGATCGGTGCCGAGGCGGAACTCGCAGCCCGGCTTCAGCTTGGCCGCGATGATGTCCATCGGGCCGTGATTGACCATCCGGCGCTTGGCGTGGCGCGCCTTCCGCCAGGGATCGGGATGCAGGAGGTAGAGCCGGTCGAGGCTGGCATCGGGCAACCGCTCGAGTATTTCGAGCGCATCGCCCATGTGCAGGCGGACATTGGTCAGGTCGCCGTCGCGGATATGGCCTAGCGCGCCGACCACACCGTTGAGGAAGGGCTCGCAGCCGATAAAGCCATGATCGGGCCGCGCGGTCGCCTGGCCGGCGAGATGCTCGCCCGCGCCGAAGCCGATCTCGAATTCGAGCGGCCGGCTGTCACCGAAGAGGATCTGGGAATCGAGCGGGCCGGACTCGGGCACGCTCACCTGCGGCAGCAGCGCCTCGACGAGTTCGGACTGGCCCTGGCGGAGCTTGTGGCCAGCGCGGCGGCCATAGAGACGGCGGATGGAAACGGGATCGGACACGGGCCGCCTGTTAGCGCGCCCCGCGCAGAGAACAAGCTTTAGAGCGCCTGGGCGATCGACGAAGAGGCCGACGGACGATTGCTGGCGCTGCGCTGGTGGGCGGCGAGGCGGCGATGCTGCGGCACGGTGCTGCGCGGTTCGCGGCGGGCGATGTGCGGGCGGGGCAGCGGATGGGCCTGGGCCGGGGCGATCCAATCGCCCTGCATGTGGCGGATGCCCATGGTGCACAGCAGGACCAGGTCCTCGCGGCGGACGATGCCGTTGGCGATCAGCGTCACGTCCATGTTGCGGGCGAGGCGCAGCACGCCCTCGACGATGACTCGGCGGGAGCGGCTGTCCGAGATGTTGCGGACCAGCCCAGCGTCGAGCTTGACGAAGCGCGGGGTGAAACGGCCGAGGAGGCGGACGGCGAGCGGGCCGACGGCGAAGCTGTCGAACGCGATGGCGATGCCACGATCGACACAGGCCTGGGCCAGCGCGGCGACGGGGGCGAGGTCGCCGCGCTCATCGGCATTGATCTCGACGACGATGCGGCCGAGCGCGACGCGGTGCTCGACCGCGGTGCGGAAGAGATGGGCGAGCAAGGCATCGGGCGCGCCGCCGGCGGCGCCGACGGGAATGGCGAGCAGCGCCTCCCCTTCGAGCAGCCCGGCATCGAGGGCACCGGTGATGGCCGCGCTGATCCGGTCCATCTCGAGCTCGGCCCGCGCTTCCGGCGCGAGCGCCGCGGCGATCTGGGCGAAGCTGCGTCCCTGGGCCGAGGCGATCGCCGCCCAGGCAAAGGGCAGGCCGGTCGCCGTGGCGATCATCGGCTGAAAGGCAATGGCGAGGCCAGACTGGGGTCCGTGCTGGGCAGGTTCGGTTTGCATGATGCTCCCTTTCTGCTGCCCCTTAAAAATGGTTAACGATATCAACTCCATTCCGTGCGTCGCCGAAGGGGGATTCCCCCCATGGGGATTCTACCAAGCGGGCTGGCGGCGGATTCGGCTTGCCCCACGGGAATCCGCGAGTCGCGGCGAGATCCCGAGAGTCGGCTGCGAAACAATCGCCCGAAGATTACAACCGGAATGGCGGTATCTACCGATGGACCGGCACGCGAATCGTGGCGCGCCCACGCGAATCACATGGTGATTGTCAGATCCCCGCTGCCCCGCGTCGTGCTCGACACCGGCTTGAGCCGGCGGATCGCGTCGAAGGCAGCCTGGGGTGACGGCAGCTTGTCGAAGTTCGGATAGATGAGGGTCCGATCGAGCGCGCCGAGGCTGAGCATGTAGCCCACCTTCTTGCCCTCCAGCGGAAAGGCGGGCGTGACATTGATCGTCACCCCGGCATCGCCGGCCGCGAGCACATAGGCATTGGTGGCATCATTGGCACGATAGACACCATAATCGCCGCCTGACGTTCCCTCGCGGCACCAGACGGGCGGCGGGGACGCCTTGGCCGGCGCCTCCTTCTCGACCTCCTCCTCCTCGGGGACGCCGAGAAGCACCGCGCCCATCAGCGCCTGCGCCATATCGGGCTTTCTGGGCTTGGCCTTCCGGTCATAGGCCAGCACGCCGGCGCAGGCGGCGACGGGCACGGCGGCCGGCGACGCTGCGACCTTTTCGGGCCATGCGATCCCGGCTACGACCTCGCCCAGCCTGACCTCGAGCGCGGCGGGATCGAGTTCGGTCGAGCTGGCGCGCACCGCCACCAGCCATTCGCCGAGCGGGATCATCACCAGGCCCATGCTCTTGTAGGCACCGCTTCCCGGCACATAGACCCGCTGCAGGCCGGAGACAGCGTCGGCATGCGGCGGCGTGAAGGCGCGGATGGGGCCCGCGGGCGCGGGCCTCCCGAATGCATCGTTCCGCAGCAGGATCTGCGTCTCCGACCGGTCGAACCAGATCGGAACGCTCATCAGCGAGGGCCGGAAGATGTAGAGCGTCACGCGGGTCGCCTCGCCCTCGGCATATTGCACCATCACGTCGAGCTCGCTTCCGCTCGAATCGGCGATCGTGCCGCGCGGATAGCCCGCGATGCTCGGGCGGAGGACCAGGCCGGTTTCGGCATGCTTCCAGCTGGCCGTGGCCGGCATGTCGATCCGTGCCTGATCCTGCGCGGCCACCGGCGGGATCGCGGCGGCGCACAGGGCAAAGGCGAACAAGGTCGTGAAGCGCATGGCGAGATCCCCCTGCCCGAAGGCTAGGGGCTGGCGGTCAAACCGCAAGCCATGGATTGTACCGGAATCAGGCGGCGTTGCGTGCCGCCGGCTGGGGCAGCATGCCCGTGGCGGGCGCGCCGACATAGCTGCCCTGGACCAGCGGCACGCCGAAGCTGCGTAGCCGCTCATAGGCGGCCTCGCTGTCCACCCCGGCGGCGGCGATGCGCAGGCCGAGGCTCTGCATGCGGCGCACCAGATCCTCGATCGCGATACGGCGCGACCAGCTGGAGGCCACGGCACTGACCAGCTCGGGCTCGATCATCACCAGGTGCGGCGCGAACTTCCCGCAGGCGGCCAGGCCCGATTCGTTCGGGCCGATGCCGTGAAAGGCGACTGCCGGACCCAGCTTGTTGAACACGTGCATGACGTCGGCGAGCTGCGAGCTGGTGATCGCCTGGTAATGGTGCAGCATGAACACCAGCCGCTCGGGCACGATGTTGTACTGGCGCGCGGTGATCAGCGCCGGCTGGATATGCTCGGCGGGATCGACGATCGCCGGCGCGCTCAGCGGAATGGCGAGGCGGCCGCCCGAATTGGCGAAGCCGGCGGTCGCCGCCCAGCGGATCGCCGCGACGGCGCAGCGGCGATCGACGTCGCAGCGCTGCTCGGCCGAGAGCTGGTCGAAATCCTGCGCGGCGGGCGCGCCGTTGCGCTGCACCTGCGCCTCATAGGCGTGGATGCGGCTGCCGGCGATCTCCGCGATGGGCTGGAAGGCGATCGCAAGTCCCGCGCTCGCGCCAGCCGATGCCGCTGCTTCCGGACCCATCATCGAATTCTCCGACTCCACCGACTCGCTCCTTTCCCGTCCTTCCTGATGAAGAATTGCGGTTGCTCAGTGCTTTATAGGATGGCCCGTATCACTACGGAGGATTCGCGCGATTCCAGCGCCCGGAAACGAGAAAGCCCCGCGCCGGAAGGTCCGGCGCGGGGCTCTCGATTGCTTGCCTTCGAAGCGAAGGATCAGGCCAGGGCGGCCTTCAGATCCTCGACCAGGTCGGTCTTCTCCCAGGGGAAGAAGTCGCCTTCCGGCTTGCGGCCGAAGTGACCGTAAGCGGCGGTCTTCGAATAGATCGGCTTGTTGAGCTGCAGGTGCGTGCGGATGCCGCGCGGGGTGAGGCCGCCCAGCTTCTCGATGCCCGCGATCGCGGCTTCGATCTTGTCGTCGCCGACGGTGCCGGTGCCGTGGGTGTCGACATAGAGCGACAGCGGCTTCGACACGCCGATCGCGTACGCCAGCTGGATCGTCACGCGCTTGGCGAGGCCGGCGGCGACGATGTTCTTGGCGAGGTAGCGGGTGATGTACGCCGCCGAACGGTCGACCTTGGTCGGGTCCTTGCCCGAGAAGGCGCCGCCGCCGTGCGGAGCAGCACCGCCATAGGTGTCGACGATGATCTTGCGGCCGGTGACGCCCGCGTCGCCGTCCGGACCACCGATCTCGAACGAGCCGGTCGGGTTGATGTGATACTCGGTGGCATCCGAAAGCAGCGCGGCCGGGATCACGTCCGCGACGACCTTCTTCACATAGGCCTTGAGCTCGGCTTCCTTGTCGCCCTCGTCATAGCCCTTGCCGTGCTGGGTCGAGACGACGATCGCGGTCGCCGCGACCGGCACGCCATTGTCGAAGCGCAGCGTGACCTGGCTCTTGGCGTCCGGCTCGAGGAACGGCGCGGCGCCCGAATGGCGGTCGGCCGCCATGCGCGCGAGGATCTTGTGGCTGTAGTCGAGCGTCGCCGGCATCAGATCCGGAGTCTCGTCGGTGGCGAAGCCGAACATGATGCCCTGGTCGCCGGCGCCTTCGTCCTTGTTGCCCGAAGCGTCCACGCCCTGGGCGATGTGCGCCGACTGCGGGTGCAGGTTGTTCTCGAAGCGGAGCGTCTCCCAGTGGAAGCCGTCCTGCTCGTAACCGATGCGCTTCACGGTGTCGCGGACGGTCTTCTCGACCTCTTCCTGCACGCCCGGGGCCCAGTTGCCCTCGGTGTCCATGATGCCCTTGCCGCGGATTTCACCGGCGAGGACGACCAGCTGGGTGGTGGTCAGCGTTTCGCAGGCGATGCGGGCTTCGGGGTCCTTCGAGAGGAACAGATCGACGATGGCGTCGGAAATCTGGTCGGCGACCTTGTCGGGATGGCCTTCCGAGACCGATTCGGACGTGAAGAGATAATTGGAACGCATGGTTTTCCTCAGACAATGGGAGGAAAGCGCGGCCGTTGCCATGCCATATAAAGCTTTCCTTATATGTCGCCCTAGCGAGCTAGGCGCCTGAAAGCAATTGCCAAGACTATAGAAGCGAATGCAGCGATCAGCGCGAGCCAGTTGCCGAGGCGGGAAAACAGCGTCGGCGGCGCGGCCTTGGGAAGCGGCGCCTCGATCGCGCCCTCCTGCCCGGCAGGCACGGTGCCGACCAGCCGGCCATGGGCATCGATGATCGCCGAGACACCGGTAGGCGTCGCACGCAGGATCGGCAGGCCTTCCTCGATCGCGCGCAACCGGGCCTGGGCAAGGTGCTGCACCGGCCCCCAGCTGCCGAACCAGGCATCGTTCGAAGGATTGAACAGGAAGTCGGGGCGATGGCGCCGGTCGACGATCTGGCCCGAGAAGATGATCTCGTAGCAGACCGCCACGCCCGCCTTGCCGAACCCGCCGACATCGAGCGTGCGCGGGCCCGGCCCCGGGATGAAGTCGATATCGCCCATCACCAGCCGCGCCAGCCCGAGCGGCGCGAGCAGGGTGCGCATCGGCAGATACTCGCCGTACGGCACCAGATGCGCCTTGTCATAGCGCTGGCCGAGCATGCCGGCAGGATCGACGGTCCACACCGAATTGCCCGCGCCGGTCAGCTTGTCGCCTTCGAAGAACAGCGCGTTGCCGCCCACCATCGCACGGTCCTTGGGTCCCAGCAGCCCGCCGATCCGTCCGCGCACCCAGCGCGGATCTGCATCGCCGTAGAAACGCTGCGGATAGCCGTCCTCGACATAGTAATTGACCATGCCCTCGGGCCACACGACCAGCCGCGGCGCAGCGCCAGGCTGGCCACTCCACTCGACGAGCTTGGCGAGCACGCGCGGCGCGTAATCGGGCTGGTCGACCCCCTCCTGGCCGATATTCGGCTGGACGACACGGACGTGCGGACGGGTCATGTCCTCGACCACCCGCCCGGGATTGAGCACGAAGCCGGTGACGAGCAGCACAGCGGCGGTGACGAGCGGCACCCGATACTGGTGCTGGGTGGCGAGATAGAGCGCGCCCGCGACAAGGATGGTCAGGCCGGACAATGCATAGGTGCCGGTGAAGGCCGCGAACTGTGCGACCGGCGTCGGCACCCAGATCACCCCCATCGGGTTCCACGGATAGCCGGTGAACAGGGTGGCGCGCAGATATTCGGTGACGATCCAGGCACCCACGGCGGCCAGGACGAAGCCGAGGTCCGGCTCGTTCCACCGCGCCTTGACCAGCCGGGTGAAGCGCCAGGCGAGGCCCATCGCCACCGCCGGATAGACCGCCAGGTAGAGTGCGAGCAGCACCACGGCGAAATAGCCGAGCACCGGCGGCATCTTGTCCTGGAAATCGAAGGCGTGCTGGATCCAGTTGTTGCCCAGGGTGAAATGCCCGACGCCGAACACCCAGCCGCGCAGCAGCGCGCTCTTCGTGCTCGGCGCATGCCAGGTCAGGTGCAGCAGCACCGCGATGCAGGCGAGCGTGACCGGCCACCAGTCGAGCGGGGCGAATCCGGTGGCGGAAAGGAAGCCGGCGATCAGCGCGACGAGCAGGGGACGGGTGAGCATCGGGTGCGTGCTTAACCGATCCCTCCCCTCTTCGTCATCCCCGCGAAGGCGGGGATCCAGAGCCAGGCAGGGCTGTCCTTTGCCACCCTGGATCCCCGCCTTCGCGAGGATGACGGTTGAAGAGGGCGGACGGGTAGCAGAATCGCCCCACCCACATTATGTGCCGCGCCATGACCGAGATCACCGTCGCCGCCCTGCAGCTCGCCTTTTCCGACAACATCGACGCGAACATCGCGAACGTGTCGCGGCTCGTCCGCGAGGCCGCGTCGCGCGGCGCCCAGGTGGTGCTGCCGCCCGAGCTGTTCGAAGGCGAGTATTTCTGCCGGGTCGAGGACGAGGGCCTGTTCGCCAATGCCGCGCCGACCGCCGAGCACAAGTCGGTGCGTGCGATGCAGGAGCTGGCGCGCGAGCTGAAGATCCACATCCCGACCAGCTTCTTCGAGATGGACGGCCATCATTACTACAACAGCCTCGCGATGATCGATCCGGACGGCAAGATCGCCGGCGTCTATCGCAAGAGCCACATCCCCGACGGCCCCGGCTACGAGGAGAAGTTCTACTTCCGGCCCGGCAACACCGGGTTCAAGGTTTGGAACGGGCCGGACAAGACCACCCTCGGCGTCGGCGTGTGCTGGGACCAATGGTATCCCGAGACCGCCCGCGCGATGATGCTGATGGGCGCCGACATCCTGTTCTACCCCACCGCGATCGGCAGCGAGCCGCATGACGACAGCCTCGACACCGCGCGCCTGTGGCGCCGGGCGATGGTCGGCCATGCCGTTTCGAACGTCGCTCCGATCGTCGCCGCCAACCGGATCGGCACCGAGCACGGCCAGACCTTCTACGGCACCAGCTTCATCACCGACGAGCGCGGCGACATCCGCGCGGAACTGGACCGCGAGGAAGAGGGCGTGATCACCGCCACGCTCGACCTGACGCTGGCCAAGCGCCACCGCGCCGCCTTCGGCTTCTTCCGCGACCGCCGCCCGGAGCTGTACGGCCGGCTGGTGCAGGATATCTGAGTGGACTAGGGCTTGGCCTCATTACCCACGAATCCAAGGGGAAAGCCGGACGCCATCAAGGCATAGGTGAGGCAGGTTCCCGCTTCATCCGCGAACTGATGCGCCTCCTGTCGCTTCAGCCATTCCGGGCTGAACCCATAGCCGCCGTCCATCGCCTGAAAAGCGCCGGCGGCTTCCGCTCCGCATAGTTGTTCGATCCCGTGCACAAAGGCCGCATTCTCCCCGGCGCGATGTTCGGGGAGCCTGTCGATCAGGCCATGCGCCGCAAGCCATGCCCGTCCTTTCTCACGGAAATGGGCGATAAGGCGGGCACCGCGAATTGCATTGAAGCGCCATTGCAAGGCCAGCGACAATCGGACTTCAAGATAGCCCGACGCTCTGTCCAGGCATGCCAACTGGTCATCGCGTGCCCGGACCGGTCTCCGAAGCACAAGGACTTCGATCTCCAACTCCTGATCATAACGGATCTTTGGACGCCCCAACCCGCATTGCGACATGCGTTCCACCGCCAACTCAGGCGACAACAATTCATGAATGGGAGGCGATTGCTGCATGCCGAAAAAGAGCAGAGCCAGGATCATTGCTCCAAGCTGACACCAAGCTCCGGCCACAACAATCGAAACTCTATCCGAATTGCACCTTCGGGTAGCTTGCTACGTGCCCAGGATTGGGAGCATTCTTGCCGGCGTTGACCAAGGAGCCGCGCCGATGGACGACCCCGAACTCCCCGAGGATAGCAAGCTCACGCTTTCGAAGCAGCAATGGGCGAGCCAGGGCAAGTTCCTGACCGGCCATATCGCCCGCCCCGAGGAGGAGCGGCTGCCGCCAGGCCAGCATCTCACGGTCAAATGGCCGGTGCTCGATCTCGGCCGCCAGCCCGACATACCCACCGAACGCTGGAAGCTCGAGGTGACCGGGATGGTCTCGCGGCCGGTCACGCTCGACTGGGCCGGACTGATGGCGCTGCCCCAGACGCGGCTGGCCAGCGACATCCACTGCGTCACCAGCTGGTCGCGCTACGACAATGACTGGCAGGGTGTGCTGACCCGCGACCTGCTCGCGCATGTCGAGCCGCGCGACGAGGCGCAGGCGGTGATGCTCCACGGCTATGACGGCTATACCACCAACGTCCTGCTCGCCGATTTCGCCGTGCCCAATGCCCTGATCGCGCATGGCTGGGCCGGCAAGCCGCTGGCGCGCGACCATGGCGGCCCCGCACGGCTGGTGATCCCGCACCTCTATTTCTGGAAGAGCGCCAAGTGGATCCGCAAGATCGAGCTGATCGGTGCGGACAAGCCCGGCTTCTGGGAGGTCAACGGCTATCACCTGCGCGGCGACCCATGGGCCGAGCAGCGCTATAGCCGCGATCCCTAGGCCGGCACTGCCGGATCAGCGCTGCCGGTCGCCCAGGCGGTCGCTGATCTTCACCGGCTTGTCGCAGCCATCCTCCAGGCGCACCACGCCGAGATACTGGCCGGCCAGCGGCTCCTGGCCGAGGTTGCGGACGGGCGCGGTGGTGTCGCGCTGCACCGTGTAGTCGACCCGTGCGTTCTCGCACCCCGCTGGCTTCACCGGCTTGGCGGCCTCGGCCGGCAGCGCGAAATGCGAAGGCAGCTTGGCCAGGTCATTCTCGCCGGCGACGGCCGCGGCGGGCAGCAGGGCAAGGGCGAACACGGCGTAACGCATCAGGACACTCCCTCTTTATCGGGCCGGGCATAGCATGCGGCGCAGTGCTTCTCTATGTCCCGGCGCATGCATGTCACCGGAAGCTGCCATTGCGGTGCGATCCGCTACGAAGCCGAGGCGGACCCGGCCCGGGTCGCGCTCTGCCATTGCACCGATTGCCAGATCCTGAGCGGCTCGGCCTGGCGCGCCTCGGTGCGCGTCGACGCGGCGGACTTCCGCGTCACCGGCGAACCCAGGGTCTATGTGAAGACCGCCGCCAGCGGCACCCGGCGCGGCCAGGCCTTTTGCGGCGAATGCGGCTCGGGCCTCTATGCCTTCACCCCCGCCGATCCGCGGGTCTATGCGATCCGCCTCGGCTCGGTCGACCAGCGCGCGGAATTGCCGCCGCAAAGCCAGATCTGGTGCGATTCGGCGATCCCCTGGGCGCTCGACGTCAGTTCGCTTCCGGCCTCGCCAGGGCAATAGCCCGCGCCACCACCGCCTCGAGCATCTCGGGCGTCAGCCGGCCGGTATTCTGGTTGTAGCGCGAGCAGTGATAGCTATCGACCAGCCACTGCCCGCGATGCATGCGGTGCTCGGCGCCGTGCGCGAAGCGGTGCTTGGGGAGCTTGCCGCCCATCGCCTTCACCGCCGACTGGTGCGCGATCTGGCCGAGCGCCAGCACCACCGGCGCCTTGAGTTCCGCCGCCAGGAACGGCCGGCAGGCATGGATCTCGGCGGGCTCGGGCTTGTTCTCGGGCGGCAGGCAGCGCACCGCGTTGAGGATCACCACGCCCCTGGGTTCGCCGCCCTCGGCCAGCCCGAACTTCTCGAGCGTCGCGAACAGCAGGTCGCCCGAGGCATCGCCGGTAAAGGCCCGGCCGGTACGGTTGCCGCCATGCTTGCCCGGCGCCAGCCCGACGATCGCGATCGGCGCGTCAAGGTCGCCCAGCGCGGGCACCGGGGCGTTCCACCAGTCGGGATGCGCGGCGCGCAGCTCGTTACGGAGCGCCACCAGGCGGGGGCAGAGCGGGCAATCATGGCTTGGCGCGGACATCCGTGCGCGATAGGCGCCGGGACGTGCCGAGGACAAGCTATGCCATCGCGATCGGATCGAACCGCCGGGGCCGCCACGGCTCCCCGGCGCGCGAAGTAGGGGCGGCGATCGCGGCACTGGGCGGGGTGATCGCGGTTTCGCCGATCCTCCATACGCCGCCGCTCGGCCCGTCGAAGCGCCGCTTCGCCAATGCCGTCGCGCTGATCGAGAGCGACGAGGCGCCCCCTGTCCTGCTCCGCCGATTGAAAAGCATCGAACGCGCCTTTGGCCGGCGGCGTGGGCAGAACTGGGCGGCGCGGGTGATCGACCTCGACATCGTCCTGTGGTCCGGCGGAAGCTGGAGCGATTCGATGCTCACCGTGCCCCACCGGCTGTTCCGGACACGCGATTTCGTCCTCGCGCCGCTGGTGCAGGTGGCGCCCGGGTGGCGCGATCCGGTATCGGGCCTCAGCATCCGCCAGCTTCGCAGCCGGTTGACCCGCAGGATGCCCGCATCTAGGGGCAGGGCCGGTGTGGGTCCGTAGCTCAGTCGGTAGAGCAAGCGACTTTTAATCGAGAGGTCATGGGTTCGAATCCCATCGGACCCACCACCGAAAAGCCGCAAACACTGGCACAAGCTAGCATTGTCATTATTGGCCAAGGAATGTCATCGGCGGGAGAGTTGCTCTCGCGAGTCGCCCCGGTCAGGGATCCGCTGGCCCCTCCTTCTCGACGCAAAGCGTCCAGAGCGCGACCTAGCCTGATGCTATCATAATGGATGAAAGGGCAAAGGGAGCGCAGCGCGACACGTAAATTTGAATGGCCGAGTTCCCACATGCCGCCGGCTGAGGGACTAAGGTGACGACGAAACATCTCGCAACGTTAAGTGAGATGAAAATTGGAACCCCAACTCGTCGACAAGCTATCCCGCCTGCGTCCCCGCACCTGGGAGCAGACCATCGCCCGATATGATGCCGTTGAAGAATATTTTGCGATACCTAATGCTGGGCATGCAGAGGTGCAGACTTGCGCATCGAAGCTCGGCGTCAACGAGCGAACATTTTACCGCCTGATTGCCGACCGGCGGAAGCATCCCGCCGGCCGAGGTCGGCCGAACTCTCGAAGGCAGATCAAGAAGGCTCCGCGGAAATCACTGCGCTTTGTCGATCCGCAGGTGGAAGCGGTCATTGCAGAAGCGATGCTGACCACCCCTCGGCCTTGCCGGATCGCTGATATCCACGTTACCGTGCTGCATCTATGCGCAGAGCGTTGTATCGCTCCACCCCCGTTCGAAACAGTCAGGCGCCGGTTTCGGACGCCCCGGGGTTCACGCGTAGAACCTCGTCCCGATCTCGACCGGCTAATACTCGACACGTGCAAATTCGACTTCTCGGTTGGCGATACAAACGGCCGCAACGCCCCCGCCGTGATCGTTGCGCTGGTGCATCCGAGCTCACGAACGGTGATCACCCACGAAATATTCTGCGGGCCACCGAGCGCGGCAGAAATCGGAGCCTTCCTGAGCAAGGCGGCGCCAGAGATCGAAGGGAGGTCGATTACTGTCAGCTTCGCCCTGCGCGACGAGGTTAGCGCGCTGAAAGCCCTACTGGCTCCAGCAGGCGTTTCGGTACTCCCGGACTCGTATCATCTGAGCGGAGCCGCGGATATCACAGGGCCAGGGGAGGCTCTCCTTCACGTCTTCGGACTTCGCATCGGTCCAATCGCGATTCTGAGTCGCAGCCTTCGCTCCGCGACCTTGCCAACAGCGGGCAATCTGGAGGTTGCGAGGGCCGTCTGCGCCAAGCTGATCGATTCCTATCATCCGAGTTAGAAGTCGGGCGGCTCGGCGTTCGGGTCCAGCTGGTCACGTGCTGCGAACTGTTCAGCCTCGATCGCCTGATGAACCGGTTCGAGAAGCCCCTCGAATTCCTTGAGCACGCGCCACATGCGCCGGTCGCGCACAGCACTTAACGCCGCCGGAGAGATGCCGAGGGTTTGAAGCCGCTTTCTGTTCCACGACTCAACGGCCAGATCGAGCCGTTTGCTGGCTTCCTCATAATCGACACCCGGATCCTCTACTGGCCGAGGTTCTGACCTGAATGATTGTCTCGGCGACAAAATGTAGGGACCTAAGCGATCACCAATGATTCGCATGATCTCGGACCCGTGCCGCTTCGACCCTTCACTCACGATCTTCAGGCGGGCCTTGTTCTTTGCAGAGCGCGCCTTCGCTTCGGCCAAAGGCACGAGGTGCTCGAGGAATGGGGACGCCACCCACGTCAAATGACCGAGACCGCCGGCAATGGTGATCTCGAATTTTCGCAACTCCGGTATCACCGTTGAGGCAGCATTTGCACGAGCGATCAGCAGGCCAAAATCCTGCATCCTCGGACTGCTGGTCAGGCTAGCGCCGATGATCAGCCCTAACCCCTCATCCATCAGAAGCGTAACGATAGAGGGAAGCGATTTGCCCTCACCAACAGTTATGTTGATGTTGATCGCGGTTTGGTCGAGCGCAAGCCTCGAGCCGAATGTCGCTGATGAAGGCGCTTGCCCGCTTGCGCGCAACTGCAAGACCCGCTGGCGAACAGAATATTGTGTCGGTGCAGGCAGGCCAAGTTCGGTACATCGCGCCACGACCGCCGCCTCCAGGCTTGCCTGGCTGGCACGAGGGTTCTCCCTCAACCGGGAAGCCAGAACCTCCTCGGCAGCGGGATCCAGTCCATCCCGCGCGACCTTGGGTCGCTCGGTTCGATAGGTTCCCGGCGTCAGCCCCTTCACCGGCCCGAACTCACGCAACCTGGCAAGCAGGCGGTATACCTGCCGCTGCGAGCTGCCCAACGAGACAGCCGCCGTGTCGATCGCCGTGGACAGGCTTGCTCCGTCGCCAACACATCTGTCGAGCACCCGCAGCCGATTCTCGACGATCTGAGCTTTCTCCTCGGGAAGCGCCTTGAACGCGAGCAACTCGTCAGCCGGATTTCCGCCCGCAGCCAAATGGCGGGCAATCAGCAAAAACAGGTCCACATCGGCCATTTTTAAGCGCCTCAAAAAAGATTCTAGAGCCTGAAAGGTATTATGGCTCTAAGAGCTTGAGACCGAATTGGTCAATAAGAATCTGTTTGACAGCGTCTATTGTTGGACATCATCATTGCGCCAAGTTTCCAATGACGAGGCCACGATGTTCCGACTGTCTATAGCCGATTGCGCGCCCCGTGCTCCGCCCCAGCGGGGTCACATCCCCGCATTGCGCGACGCGGCCGGGAGTTCGGCATCTTCTGATCTGAAGAGTTGACGCCGTCCGCAGGCGCCGTGGGAACTGAGCAAAACATCAGTGTGGAATTCATCCATCGTGCGGCGACGTCGCGCGAAAGGGAGAGCTTTGCCTTGAAAAGGGGCCACCATATGAGCGACGACAATTTTCCGACTGCGACGGGCGGCTTGTGCTCGCCCAGCCTCACTACCGCGGCGACCAGCTGCGACACCTCGTCGGGCTCGGATCAACATACGAAACACTCGGATCCGCACGGGTCACCGCAGCGCCTCAGCCATTCGACCGCTTCCTCGTAGTCGCCTAACGGTGTCAATAGATGCCGATGAACGTGGCCGGCCATCTGGGTCGCATCATGCCGGCTTTCGGACCAACTGGAAGCTCTTTCCGGACACCTATTGCTCAAGAATCAGGATAAAAAGTGAGGAATAGAAGCACTCCTATTCCTCACCAATCAGTCCTCTTCCAACGCTAGATGGTACCGGTCGATGGCGCAGCGACCGCACTTTGCGGGCTCGACATCATTTGACGAAGCGCTGCTCAACCTGGAAGTCGAGACCTGCTGCAATGGAAGAGGTGGGATCTTTCGACGCCAACGCGAGCACGTGCGCCATGGCATCTGACACCATTGCGCATGCCATTGGCTCACTCCAGTCGAAGCCGATGCGCACAATCGCTTCGTCCACGAGCGTCGGCCCGCAGCGCAGGCGAAGGCGTTCGCGCACCTCAATAGCGCTGCGTGCAATCATCGCACCGAATATCTGTACGTGGCCTGGGCACAGTTCCGTGGAAATCACGAACGTGTAGAGCGCCGGTCCTTCGTCTTTGCGACGCGCGCCAGGACGTGGCCGAACCGGCGGTCTGTACCTGCCTCCCGGAATCGGCACTTGGGGCCGGGGCACTCCCGCCATTGCGGAAGGCGAACAATCCAGGCCAAGCGCCAACTCATGAAACAGCATGGCTGTCGTAAACCCGTGCTGTGTTCGACACGCATCTAGCGGGGCGCTCCCATCGAAGAGCGCTTTTGGCGTAGTCAGCCACTCGACCGGATCCTTGCCGATCCTTTCGCGAACAAACCTAGCACCAGTCTCCGCAGCAAGACGCACGACCCGCTCGAATATTGCGGACCGCGGCAAAGCCAATGATTCCTCGATAAAGTTATCTTCGACAGGTCCGAAAAAAGGTGGTCGATATCCACCTGCGCCCTTTTGCCGAATCTCGCATGACGATGTTGCCATATCCATCCCCCACTCCGCCACGACGGCGGCCAGAAGATCACGTAGACCGCCATCATTATATTTCGGTATATTCCGAATTTACGAAACGTTTACCGCCCTCGTGTGATGCCGCTGGCAGCCGGACGGGAGGTCGAGTAGAGTTCGCTCGTGCAGGAGAACACAGCTGTCTCCGCATTTGCCGCGCTCTCGCTCGAGACGCGTCTTCATGCGGTGCAACTACTCGCGAAAACCGGTGCCGACGGCTTGGCCGCGGGTGAAATCGCGCGTCGTTTGAATATCCCTCAGTCTACACTGTCCGATCACCTCGGCGTGTTGACCCGCGCGGGCCTGATCAGTTCAGAACGCCGCAGCCGTTCCATCATCTATCGCGCGGACGGGCAAATCCTGGAAGAACTTGGGGAATTCCTCCACCAGATTTCCTTACAAGGCGGAAACTCCCACAAAGCCTAATTTGACGGGGCCTTTTTCCACCTAGCTTGGATGTAAAACTAGGTGCTCATTCCGGCCGCGCAGCAGACCCGACTCAGCGGGTGCTCGCGATGAGCGCGGGCTTGCGGTCGAAGCCCGCCGGCCGTTCGCATGGCGAGAAATTCATGTCGAAACCCATAACCGGGCGCGCGAAGATGCCATCTGGCTGTGGTCGAGATCCTAGTATCCGAGCCGCTCGCGAGCCTGAGCCTTCATCGGCTCATCGTCAGCCTTCGGGTATGTCTTCAACAAATTGCATATATAACTCCAAGCACCGTGAGATTTAATCCTCAAAGGGTCCGTCCGCAAGTCGGGCGTAAGCGGGTGGCATTGCGGTCGCCCACCGCCACTAGGGAACGTCCCGCTTCGCCAGCACGTCCAGGAGGACTTGCTTGCTTCTAGTGCGGCGGGTGCCGGAGTTGCGCGGCATGTTAATTGGGCCCACCTCCTCAAGGCGACGCTCCAGATCGCGCTCGAAATCTTCAAGCGACATGCGCGAACGGCCGTCATTGGTCTTAGGCGTTCTCATAGCCAACGAGAAATTTACCGGCGGTTCTTGTTCAAGACAACTCATGGCAACCCACGGCTCGTTATTTTCGCCGTAGTTTCCGGTCGTTCGCATTAAGTAACCGGACAGGGGTCGGGAGGGGCAGCTTTGCGCCCTGATTGCTGCTGTTCGAGACTGCAGCGAGATCTCTAGAAGCAGCCATCTGTAAGTTATGCACTCCGCTTTGTCTTAGCCGCGCTCGCTGGCAAGCGCTCCATGCCTTGCCGCGTAGTGAGCAGGTACCGGCTGCGTCAACAATGGTATAGAGGATCACGCATGGCCTCCCACGGATTTTGGGATGTATTGGGTTCGTCTCGCAAGCGAGATACTAGCCGCATTCGGATTTCCACGTATTAGGAACAAGTGGACCGACGATATCTGCTCGCGTCGAGCACATCATGTCTCTTGGGGAGGGGCCGAGTTGACGTTCGAACAGTTTCTGGATTTGGTGGAGCGTACGCCCGATATCGCGCGCCGCCCCAACGCTGAACAGGAAGTATGCCTTGCGGCTTCGCCTGCTCGACCCACGATGATCGTCGCTGGTCCGGGTAGCGGTAAAACGACGGTCCTGGTGCTCAGGGCGTTGCGTCATATGCTGGTCGACAGGCTTGCTCCTGAACGAATCGTCATTACGACATTTACAAAAAAAGCGGCGCGCGAGATCCGCAGTCGCCTCATTGAGTGGGGCGAAGCCTTGGTTGGGCAGGCCGCGGCTATGCCGAACCTCCCGCCTGAAGATTTTGCGCTTTTTCAGCATCTCGACGTCAATCGCGTGGTCACCGGCACGCTCGACAGTATTTGCCAGGAGGCGTTGGGCTCCGATCGTCATGCCGATGAGCCGCCGCTCGTCACGCTCGAGGCCTTCGCAGCCAATGTCATTCTGCAGCGGCGGGGCCGTATCGGGCAAATCTACCGCGCAAACGAAGCGGAACTGGGAGCATTCTTGGCGCCGTTCACGATGGACGGAACCGCGCCGAATACGGTCGGCGACGCGGCCGCCGCGCTGGTACCGATCGTCGAACGCTTCATACAGGATAGAGTCGACGTGGGGGCATTTGGTGCGCTGGGCCAACCGCTGGCGCACCAGTTGATCGCCGCGATCGCTACTGATTACCGCACCTATCTGCGGGACAATAATCTGCTTGATTTCTCAAGCCTCGAAGAAGCGATGCTCCGCCGTCTGCAAGCGCAGCGAGTGCCGACACTGCTTGCCGAAACAGCGGTCGTGCTCGTCGACGAATATCAGGACACCAACGCGCTTCAGGAAGCCATCTATTTCGAACTGGTGTCGGCGCTCAATGCGTCGTTCACCGTTGTTGGCGACGACGATCAGAGTCTCTATCGCTTCCGCGGCGCGACCATCGAACTGTTTCGCGCCTTCATCGCCCGCTGCGAGGCGCGATTGGGCACAACACCGCAAGGGCCTCTCTATCTTGTAGAAAATTATCGATCGACGCCCGAGATCGTCAATTTCTTCAACGGCTTTATTCGCGAGGACCCCAATTTTGCGCCGGCCAGGATCCAACCGCCCAAGCCAGTCATCCGAGCGAATGCTGATCCATCACGCTTCCCCGTGCTCGCGATGTTCAGGCCGGACGCCGAGACGCTCGCCGATCATTTGTCCGGTTTCCTGCACGATGTGTTTCGAGGCGGAGGCTATCGCGATCCAAATGGCAACTATCCCGACGCGCTAAGAGGTTCCGCAAATGGCGGTGATCTCGGCGACGCAGTGATGCTCGGATTCAGCGTACTCGAGCAACAGCGCCCCTATTTTGGCAATCCGCCCAAGCCTCGGTTTGTTCATCATCTGCGTGTGGCGATGCAGCAGCAGAACCTGGCCATGTTCAACCCTCGCGGTCAATCGCTGCGCGATATCGAACAGGTCGAGCAGTTGCTTGGGCTAACTATTCTCGCGATCGATCCTAGCGGACGCCCCGGCGGCCAACTTTTCGAAGCCATGCCGATCACCAATGTGGCGAAGTTCTTCATGCGGCGCTGGGTCACAACCGCACAAGCATTGCTCGCCACCCGGCCGGCGGCGATTTACGGGAAGACTCTTCAGCAAGAAGTGGCCGATTGGAGCACCTTCGTCTTGGGTCAGGCGGGGGAGAAAGCGTCCAGTCGAGACTGGCCCCTGCTCGACGTCATTTACGGCCTAGTTCCGTGGATCCCGCATTTCGAGGAGGATCCCGAGGGCCAGGTCTATCTGGAGGCCATCTCGCGCGCCGCCGGACAGGCAGCCGGCTTCTCAGCGTATTCGGGAAAGCTCGTCCGACCAGCGAGCATCAGCGACGAAAACGACCATGGGCGGTTGAGCGTCCTTTCCGTGCTTCGAGATGTCATCGCGCCAATCGCCGAGAATGTCATCGACGTGGACGAAGAAATTATGCCGAGCGTCCCGCGCGATCGGCTCAACGTCATGACCATCCACCAAGCCAAGGGCCTCGAATATCCGCTCGTTATTGTCGATGTCGGCGCGGATTTCTCGACCAACTCCCCCAAGAATCGGTTCCGCCGATTTCCCGATGCACCGTCCGCCACCGCCCAAATCGAGGACGTGCTGGCGCCCTTCACGCCGGATCTTGGCGCGCTTCGCATGGCGCGTTCGGCATTGGATCGCAGCTTCGAAGATCTCATCCGACTTTATTATGTGGCGTTTAGCCGCCCGCAATCGGTGCTGATGCTCGTCGGCTGCGACAAGATGCTCAAGTGGAACTCGACCATCAAGCACGTCGCCACCGGTTGGCGGCAGGACGACAGCTGGGCGTGGCGCGATACCTCGCCGCCTTATACCGGCCGGCGCCCACCAGCCGTCGTCACCCCACCGTCGATACAATTCGTTTGAGGTTGTCATGGAACTGCCGATCAAGCGCCCCGACCGCATCGTCCCGGACTATAGCTTGACCGGCGACGTCCTGTCCTTTTCGCGCTGCCAACGCAGCTATCGCTATTATAACGGTTCCTCGCTGCCGCCGTCCCGGCCGGTGCAGATGTGGTATGGCGAGTTCATTCATGGGATGATGGAGCGCACGTTCCGGCTCTGGCAGGACCGTGGCGGACTCCCGTTTCCGCTCCATTATTCACCGATCAACGAGCGCGAAATGCCGAGCGAGCCGTCCGCCGAACTCGATCCGCTTGACCTGCGTGCGATCGGCTGGCCGATCGAGCAATCGCTAGCGCACCAAGGCAAGTTCGCGCGCAGTGCCGACGCGCGAATATCTGCCTACGAACGCGCCGAAGCGGCGATTAACCAGCTCGGACCGCACCTCTTCCCGCTGATCGACGTCGCCGAGCGCAAGGTCTTGGGCACGCGGCCACTGCCGGCCTCAGAGAATGAGGCGGCCGAGCGTGCCGGGCGCTATGTTCTGCAGGGGATCATCGACGTGCTTGGCCATGCCCAACTCGGCGAGCAACCCTCGGACAATCCATTGAAGCGTGCGATCATCGCCGCGTATCCGGACCTCGATGGCGAGTATGAGATCATCATCGACTATAAGGGCTCGCGGCGGCCGCGCATCGATGACGATCCACGCGGTGACTGGAAGCTCGGCGAGTGGCAAGTCCAGACCTACGCCTGGCTACGCTCGCAACAAGTCGATGCAAGGCCGGTCGCGGCCGGCATTCTCATCTATGTCAGCGAACTCGCCCCAGGTTCCAAGGAAATGAGTATGCTGCGTGCCGAGATGCGCGGCGGGTTGACCGACGTCGTGCCGGAAGTCGGCACCGCCGACTATTATCAGATCAACGGCTGGGCCCCAGGGACGCAAGGCGACTTAACGCCCGAGTTCCGGCTCGCCCGCGCTATTCGCGTCATTCCGGTCACGGCGGAATCAATGATTGAAGCGACTACGATGATCGACGGTGTGGTCAGGACGATTGAGGACTGCGTCGCGCACGAGCGGCAAAGCATGCAAATCAAGCAGTCCTGGCCTGCCGACAGCAACGACCGGGATGCCTGCGTCGCATGCGACTTCCGCGTCTCGTGCGAGCGAAATAATGCCACAAATTGGTGAGTAAGCGCTGAAACTATTCCGCGGCAATGTCACTTGGCGTGATGGTATGCGCAATGATCCAATCGACCGCCGCATTGAAACTGTCGGCGACATAGCCGGCGCCGCGCCCGGCATCCTCTCGCAGCCATTTGGGTCGGAATTTGCTGGGGACAAGCACGCCAACGCACCCGGCGGCGACTGCCGGCGCGATATCGCGGTCGGGCTGGTCCCCGACGACGAAGACCGGAGACGGTGCGAACCGCTGACGCTGGCGCGCAAACTGCTCGAGCGTCTTGGTCGCTTCACTGACGCCTTGCACAAGTCCTTCGATCCCCAGGACCCGCGCGCGATCGCGCTGGCGACCGGCAGCCCCCTCGCTGAGGATCCAGACGGGGATGGCCGCGGCGCGAGCAGCGGTCAGCCCGTTGACTACACCGGGCATCAGCTGCGGCACTGCTCCCAACGCGTTGCTGTAGCCCGCCACGATCGCATCCACGTCGCACGCGGCGAGGATCGACGGGCCACCTGCCATCACACGCCGTGCCGCCGCCTCAGAATCGAGCCCGTTCGCCCCCAGCGCCAGCGCCCGGACGAGCATCGCCGGAGGATATCTGAGGTGCCGATGATCGAGCGCCGCCAGGGCCTGATCAAAGTCGCGGATATAACCGAGCGCATCGTCACGCGGTGCCGTACCAATCAATGTGTCGATCGCCGATAGCATGCCGAGTTGTGCACCGGCGAATACCGCGTCGGTATCCCACAACGTATTGTCGGCGTCGGCCAGGATGACTGGGGAGGAACTGCTCATCGGCCTACTTGTCGAAGACCGCAAGAACGTTGAGATCCATCCCTGCCTTCAGTATACCGACCAACCGGACGCCCTGCCGAAAGCCGCGCCGCACCAAATTATACGCAAAGACGCCGGTATAATATTTTCCGCCCGCTACCAGATGTAGGTGCATCGCATCACCGGCGGCGCCAATCGGCATGCGGAAATCAATCCAGCCCAACTTGCCGTTCGTCGCCGAGGTTTCGACGATTTCCATCGCGATCCGTGACTGGAATTTCTCCGCCAAAGCGAGCCAATAGGCCCGTCGTTCTTCGTTTGGCGCGCCATCGGGGGGGTAGACCGGCTTGTCGCTGGCGTCGCTCCATTGGGTATCGATGAACTTTTGATAGAGAAGTGCGGTGCCGCCGCCTTCGAGCTCGCACGCCATGGGAATGATCGGCGTATTGGCCGGGATATCGACAAACGCCAGCATCCGGGGCGGATTCACCGCGCTGCTTTCGAGATCGGCGATCGTCAACCGATCGCCGGAAAAGCTGGTTGCGGTGCCGTCTGTATCGATGAAAACGATCCGGTCGGGATGATTGCTCAGATAGACCAAGGCGATCTCTTCAAGCCGCCGCCCCGCAGTGTCTACCCTGATCTCTGTATGCGTTGTTGACCGCGTGCTCTTGATGCTCGTCTCGTGCTCGCCGCTGACTTGGCCGCGCAGTTTGAGCGCGCCGGTGAGGAACGACAGGCCGAGATCGTAGCTCGCTTCCGCTTCACCGCCAAGCAGCCGACGGCGCGCATCTTCGCTGACTTCGCCAACTTGGCGGCTCTGCACTTCGTAGGAGGGCCGCACCAAGGCGTCGAATAGCCGCGCGGTGAGAGCTTCATCAACGAACAGCGGCGCATCTAGCAGCCATTGCAGCCGCTGCTGTGCTTTGGAGTTGCCGGTCGTCATGTCGGAGGCCTTCCCGAATAATTGCGCCATCCAACGGCCCGCAGCTCGCAGGCGGGACATGAACCACATCCGTACCCCCATTCATAAAGCTGCGTCCGATCGCCCTGATAGCAGCTGTGGCTCTCGGTGCGAATGATCTCGACCAGGGTATCGCCGCCAAGGTTGTACGCGAGCCGCCAGGTCGCTTCCTTGTCGATCCACATCAGCGGCGTGTCCAGGACGATGCGCGAAGCCATACCAAGATTGAGCGCCGCCTGAAGTGCCTTGATCGTATCGTCACGGCAATCGGGATAGCCCGAATAGTCGGTCTCGCACACGCCCGTGACGACATGCTTGAGCCCTCGTTGATAGGCGACGATCGCAGCGAGAGTCAGGAAGATCAGGTTGCGCCCGGGCACGAACGTCGTCGGCAGCCCGTCGTCGCGCATGCCGATGTCGATATCGCTGGTCAGCGCGCTCAAGCTCATCTCGCCAAGCACCGCCAAATCGATGATGCGGTCGGGGCCGAGCCGCGGTGCCCAGGCCGGAAACGCATCGGCGATCTGTGCGCGCAGCGGCGCGCGCACCTTCAGTTCGATTTCGTGGCGTTGTCCATAGTGGAACCCGATCGTCTCGACGCGGTCGAAGCGGTTGAGCGCCCAGGCGAGGCACGTCACAGAATCCTGTCCGCCGGAAAACACGACCAACGCGGAAGAGTCGGCGTTACTCATCCCATACCCTCTTGATAGCTGCACCGGTCGCCCTGGCTGTCGCGGAACACCTCGACCCGATGAAGCCCGGGGACGCTATCGGCGAGCGTACGCCAGATCCAGGCGCACAGATTCTCGAGCGTCGCCGGGCCGAGACCAGCCACGTCATCAAGCAATCGATGGTCGAGTCCCGATCTCGCCGAGTCGAGCGAGCGCTCGAACAAGGTGAGATCGATCAGCATGCCCGTCTCGGGATCGGGGGTGCCGCGTACAGTCACTTGCGCCCGATATGAATGGCCGTGAACACGCAGACTACTTTCGGTCTCCACAGAGCGGTGGAGCGTGTGTGCTGACTCGAACCAGAAGGTCTTGGTCAATTCCCACATGGCGTCACGCCGCCGCTGGCGCCGCGCGCCCGGCCCGACGCAACAACCGCACGACATGGTGCGAGAGCATACGATAATCGGCATTGGTGTTTTGCAGGCTGTTCCATGGACGACGCTCGGCACCAAACTCCCAGTCGCCCGAACTCCAGTGCATGTGGCCACGCAGATGCTGGAGCCATCGCTCGAATCCGCGTCGGTCAGTTTCGCCGTAGCGCCCGGCGATCTCGTCCATGGCGAAGCCCATCGCAATCAAGCCAGTCCCGTGGAGCAGCCGCGACGTCTTTGAGGTGTGACCATCCCAGTCCGACGCAAACACGCTGCGCAGCGCAGCGAAAAAGTCGCTAACAATCGCCTTGCCGTCCAGCAGCAGTTGCTCGCCATCGAGTGACCGCAGCGCCCCATCGCGCAGCGAGTTCATCAGCAACTTTTGCATCAACGTGTCCTTGATGATCCCGTCCGGATTGGTCTGTTGATGGATCATGCCGTGGAGCGAGGACGTCGGGTCGTAGTTGAGCGCTTCGATAAGCAGTGCGGCACCAGCCCGGTCCGACAGCCGGTGCGGCAGGCCGGTGACGCCAGGAAGCAGTTCGTAGATCAATGGTTTGGAGAGCGGCCGCGTGTTATTGATGAGGATGAATTGACGATTCAGTTCGAGCATGTCTTCGCAGATAAAGGCGGCGACAGGCATCTCGAAGCATTTGTCGTCGAGCCCCGCTGCGGCGCACAGGCGTTGCTGGCCATCGACCACCCATCCGGGCGCACCATCCTTGACCGTCACCTGCAAGGTACCATCGACATAGCGGGCATGCTCACTCGAAAAGGCGATCACGATCGAGTTGGGCAGCATTGCCTCAGGGGTCGCCAGATAATCGCGGATTTCACGGATATGCGACGCGATTTGAGGGCGCTGAAATCCGCTCAGGCGCCCTTCCTCGTTACGGCCGATCCGTTCGATCCGCGCGACGTCCAGGATGCGCGACGCGGTCGCCGTGAAGCAAACGACGCGCGGCCCGGCAGCTTGCCTGGGAGAAATGGTGGGAGAGAAGACAGCTTGGTTCATGCGGCTATTTTTCCTGCGGCAGCCGAGACGTTGAGCTGCTCGTAAAATACATGGAGATTGTGCATCCCGCGGCGCTTGTTGCGGTTGGACGAGCGGAAGATCACGACTTCGACCCCGATGTCCTGGCAGACGCGGCAGCGGCATTCTTCCCAAGGACGATCGCGCAGCGTCGCAAGGTAGGCCTCGCGCAGCTTGGCCAGCCGTCGTTCGTTTTGGGTGTCGTCGTGTCCGTCTTCGCGCAGCGCGAAGCGGCTATAGGCGAGGACGGTGTCGACCGCCGTCTCGACGCTAGTCTTGTGCGCCGCGAAATTTCGGACCTCCTCAAGGGCCGCACTCTCGAGCCGTTGCAACGCGTCCTGGTCGACCGTTCCCTTGCGCGACGCTCGTTTGACCCGATTGTTCTCGATCGCCTGCGGAATGCGGATCGCCATATGATAGGCCGTCTCACCGCCCGGCCCGACCGAATAATAATTGCGCTTGGCGTCCTTGAAGGCGCGCAGAAGCGGCGAGGTCGTATCGAAGCTCGTCACATTGTGGGCGGCGAGCCGGTCGAGATCGTCGACCTTGCCGAAGCCAAGAACATGAAGCCGTGTGCTGTCAGGGACGGCGGTGCGGATCGCGGTCAGAGCCCGATCGATCTGGTCGATCCGAAGCGGCACCATGCCGCCTATGGCAAGATAGTCATATCCCATCTTCACCAGCGACCGCGCCGCCTCAGCCATGCTCCGCGGCGACCAGCCTTGCACCACACCGAGCGGTGTGAACGATGGGCCGAGCCAAACGGCGGCCCGGCGAAATTCGTCCGCCAACTGAAGCGTCAGGTCGTAGCGTTGCTTGGCAACGTCGCTGGGCGGCCCTTCCGCTTCGTCGAAGTCGAAGATCAGATGATCGACCGAGCAGCCGTGCGTGAAGCGGCCATCCTCATAGAAATCGATCGTGTCTTCGACCGTATAAGGCGGGACGGCATCGTTGCGATAGGTGAAGGCGCCATTGTCGCCCACGATCATCGTGCCGGGAAATCGCGATTCCGGATAGCGCAAAAAGGCGCGAGCGCCCTCGCGCCCTAGCCGCAATGCCTGCGCTTCGGAATATTTGCCGCCGCCGCGCGTGCCCCCGACTATGCCACGCGAGACGAGAAGGCCGTCATAGGGGGCGGTTTCGAGATATTCATGCGGATATTCGTCGTCCTTGTGCGCGCGCCGGCCTGGCACCGAGCGGTCCTCGATGAAGTCGTACTCGGGATCGACGAAGTCGAGCGCATCGGAATAAAGGAATTTCATGCCGCTTCCAGCCGCACGGTGTCGCGCTCGATCGCGATCAGCAGATTGGACAGCGCCCGGATATCCTTGGAAACGCACTGAATGTCGTTCCAGTCTCGATCAAGCGCCGCCCAGCGACCATCGGTCCAATGGCAATAGGGCGCGATGCGCCGAAGCACGGCGCTGGCATACGCCCGGCCATTACCGTCGTCGGCGCGGCTCATGATCTGGTCCATCAGCACGCCCATTGCCGCAAGCCCCGCGCCGTGCATCAACCGCGAGCGCTCGGGGGGTAGCCCCCAGGCGGCGGGAAACACGTCGCGTACCGCCCACCAGAAATCGGCCATGACGCGGTACATGCCGTCGACGTCGGCGCGACCATCGGGGAGCGTGTGGACCGCGAGCGAGCCGCGCGGGTCGTTCATGCTGCGACGGATGAGGTTGGTGATGTGCGAGTCGGTCACGATCGCGCCGGTGCCCGCTTCAGATGGGCGCCGGATGAGTTTGTGAAAGGGAGAATCGGCCGAATCATTGAGGACCTTGCACAAGGCGCTGGGCACGCGGCGCGCCATAAGGTCACGCGGAAGCAAGGTGCCGACCGAGGGCAGCAATTCGTCTATCAATCGCCGGTCGAGCGGCTTGGCCTTGTTGACCAGGATGAACTGTTCGCGGTGGACGGCAATGTCGCCGGAGACGAACGCGACCACTGGGACCGGCAAGTCGGCGCAGCCCGACTGGCCCAGCGCGAGCGCACGCTGCTGCCCATCAACAATCCACCCCGCCTTGCGCCCCGCACGCACCGGTATCGAGAGCACCCCGGCCTCGCTGTTCGCATCGGCCTTCCGGTTCTTGGTCCCGCGCTTGCCGGCAAAATGCACGCCGGGTGCCAATGCAAGGATTACCGCGTTGGGAAAGAGCACGTCCTGCCGGATGAGATAATCGGCGATCTGCCGGACATGAGCCTTGATCTCCGGGCGCTGGAATCCGGCAATCTCCGCCTGATCGTCGCGGCCGATGCGCGCGATATCGGCAATCTCCAGTATACGGTCGCCACGAATGAAAAAGGCATAGACGTCGATACCGCCCTGGCGTGTGCTGAGTGCGTGGACGTGGATGGCCGGAGTCATGCTACACCCTCCAGGATGACTTGCCGGTACAGGTTGGCGAACCTTCTCTGCTCGCACGACACGCCCTGCACACTGCGTAGCCACGTCAGCGCCTGCGCGCTGGAGCGCACCCGCGAGCCGATGACGGTACGCAGCGCGGCCTGGATGCTGGCGTCGTCAGCGCGGCGCTGCGGCGAGCGCACTCTCGGCGCGGGCGCGCCGGCCAGCCGGCGCTCGACCATGTCGACGTGTTCGCGGGTGCTCGCCCCGAAGTCGGCGTAGTGCATGAAGTCATCGAGCGCTCGGGCGGCAAAGTCGGTACGGGTTCCGGCGCGTCCAGCCGTTTCCAGTCGCGCATCGTAGGGCATAAATGATGCCGTCAATTCGACGGGCAAATGCCGGTCGAGCGACAAGCCGAAGAGTCGGAGGCGTCCCGGCCACTCGCGCTCGATAGCCAGCAGATCGTCGACGACAAGGTCGAGATAGGCTTTGGATAAGGCCAAGAGCACCAGACCGTGCTGGCGCGCTGCACTGGGGAACTCGCTGGCAAACGGCCCTTGCTGAACCGCGCGCCACCACGCGCGCGCGCAAAAGTCGCCGGCGATCCGGTCAGTGACCGAGCCAGGTTTTCCCGGCCGGACCGTCAGATCATAGCCCGGCACCGCGATTTCGCCACGGACGAACCCCAGCCCGGCGGAAAGAATGGCCAAGCTTGCCCCTTTCTGTTCGGCCGCCGACCGGACCAGACCGAAGGCGCGGCCGCAATAGAGATCCTTGGCGGGTACTAGATGCCGCTCGCGCTGTAGCAGCGCGGTCCATTCTTCGGCGACGCGCAACTGGCTGGAGATGGCGAGGCGCTCGGCAGTCGCCGCTCCGCGGACGCGCTTCCCTGCCGAACAAGTCGCGACGACTAGAACGTCACGCCAAGATGTGGCCGATTGCGCCGAAACTGTTGGCGCGACGTTCCGAACCGGATGAGAAACTGTGTTCAAGATACGGTGCCCCGATGCCAGCTTCACACCATATCCGCGCCTAGGTGGTCGGTGCGGTGCTTAGCTAACGCGCGCCGCCCCCTCGTGTCAATTGCTACATGCTGCAGTTTTGGCGGCGTTCCGGACAAACCACTGTGCAGTTTCGCCTTGCTCAATTCGGTTGCTTTCGCGCTAGCGCCTCCCGTGCAGAGGGTTATGAGTGGAATATCGATCGGGGCGGCGGCATGTCTGACGGCTATACCCCCGACCGGACATAGCGGATATTTCCGGGCCGCCTGGAGTGAATATGCCGAATTTGATCTACCAATATAACGCGCAGCGCTTTCGTCCACGCGCGGACGGCGAGCAGGAATTATTGCTGTTCGTGGCGCCCGCAGCCGACATCCGCACTTGGGCGGGCGTTCCGCGCAAAGCCTTTGATTACCAGCACGGCTTTCAGCGCACGCTCAATCCCGCGCGGGTGAAGGACGTCGCGCAATACTTTCGTGAGAGCCCCCGCAATATTTCACCAACCTCGGTTGTCGTAGGCTTCACGGGCGCGGTCGAGATGAAGATCCTCGGTGAGGAACTTGACGGAATCGAGCCCGTGCAAGTCACTATTACACTTCCCGACTATACTAAAATGTCAATCGAAGAGCTGACCGCAACCGTGGTGGGCGAGCTTCGCATGCGGATACCCGACGAGGCAGGCAAGGTCGATCAGGACCTGGAAAATCGAATCGCTGACGCAGTGAGGCTTGAGGATGATGAGGCTGTTGACAGCTCCTTCGGCATCGCCACCGGTAGTGAGGAGAATACGGATTCCGATTCCGGGCTCGATAGCATAGCCGACGCACATTCCTATCTGGCTGACTTCTATGCCCAGCTGCGAGGGTTTCAGGAGAAGGCCATTACCTGGCCAGACGAGCGACAGCTCCGCGAGGTATTGTATTCAATTCTTCGGCCGGCGATCATCGTTGATGGCCAGCACCGCGTCTTTGGTGGTGCGGTGGCGGATCCGGATATGCGGTTTGCGATATGCGCACTGCCCGGATCGAGCTGGGCCGAAAGCGTCTACCAGTTCGTGGTGATCAATCAGAAGGCTAAGCCGATCAAGCCCGCCTTCTTGAGTTCTATTATCGCAACATCGCTGAACACTACTGAAATAGCCGAGGTCTATGATAGGCTTCGCTCGTCACGGATCGACGTGGTGCGCGCCGAAACGATGGAGCGCGTCAACACCGATCCATCGTCGCCGTTTCGCAGCACGATCGACTTTGAAGTCGAGGGCTCGCCCGGCTTTTTACAGTTTCCCGGCATGGCTCGACTGGTTCGAGACTTTCAAAACATTCCGCGCTCGGCGCCGGTGCTTCTCCCAAATGGCGAATGGGACGAGGCAGTTGAGGGGGATGCGTTGGACCAGTTCTTTGCGTTTTGGTCGGGCGTAAAAGACTATTTCGACGCAGCGGACGATCGGCTTTGGCGCCGCCCCACGGCAGATAATCCAAACCGGCTCCTGATGATCGTGACGTTGCAGGAGATGCAGGGCCTGATGCTCGACAGTTGGGCAGATAGCCGAGTATTCAAACTCGGCCTTCTGGCGGACGTCCGCGAGCAAGCTCGCCGATACTGGGATGGCTTCCCATCAACCTTTTTCACCGATGAATGGCGGCAAAAGGGGCTTCAGACATCCACCGGTCGCACCATTGTTCGAGATGCAATGCTGCAGACGCGACGAAAGCTCGGCGAAAAAAACTGGAGCCATCGCCGGCTCAAGCTTTTCTCGGATTGACCGATGGCCGCTTGGCTGGATTTGGCGCTGCTCGGCGACGAAGCGACGCTTACAAAGGCAATTCAGGATCTGGACGGCGATGGCCAGGGAGACGCGCTGCACTCTCTTGCCGAGGCTATGGGGCTGTCGGAGATGGACATTACCGCGGGCCTGATCCGCGTTCTTGTCGAGCGGGTAAGGCCGCTGGCCCTACCCGCGACCCTGTGGTCGCGCCCGATCGACTCTTCGGAAGATCCTCGGCCCCAGATCAAATCATATTTCGCCAAGAAGGGTATTCCAGCAACGAGGGAGCGTATGAGGGCGGCCTACGACCTCTATGTGCGCTTCGCCAGCGAACGCAGGGACAATGTCGTCAAGGCCGACGACCTGCGCCGTTGTGGCTTTCGGTGTGTCCACTGCGGATTAGCCTTCTGTAACGAACAACTTCAGGACAAGGTGATCACCTCTCCCTTTGGCAATCGCGGGCGCGATAAGCTGGACGCCCTCAAGCCGCATTGGAACGCCGCGGAGAAGATGCGCAAGCCAACGCATGATCATGAATGGCCGATCGCAACCTACGGTGACAACGGCCAAGCCAACCTTCGCGTCCTGTGTCACGGTTGCAATCACGGCAAAGAAAACATCCTTGCCCTCGAACAAGTCAAGGCATGGACCGGGCTGGTACCGAGGAGAGCATTTGTCGAGCCGGCGCCGTTGGATTGGACGATATTTTACGCGCAACTACGGCATTCCCCACAATGTTGCCTCACCGGTCGGACGGCAGCTGATACGGAGTTGACAGTCAGACTGATCGATCCGGAGGTGGCCGCGGTTCTCGGCAATCTTGAAACCATCGAAAGCCGCGGAATCTAGTGGTTTCCCTGCCCGCCGCCGACATGGTGCTGCCGCGCTCTAGCCGACTGGTCACCTCAGGTGCTAGACGAAGGCTGAAGTACGCGATGAGGGAGCCCTGTATGAGCTCGCGCCAGAACGAGCGACAGCTACCGTTTGGTTCTCTTTGATAGTTGCCAGTCTGCTTTCGACCCAAGAGCCGACTGGCTGCTACTGGCGGAAGCTGTCGGGCAGAAATGCGCCTAAAAGGCGATTGATCTTGCAGACATCAATGGTGCGGCCAAGGTCGGGTAGCGGCGGCAAGAAGGACACTCAGCTGGCCTTGGCCAGCCGCACCACCAGTGCCTCCGCTATTCCTAATCACGGCGACCCGCCTAGTGCTGGCGATGAACCTTTACCGTAATCGTCCTCGTCTCCGCGATCGCATTCGCGATCATCGCCGCGAGAGCATCCTCGGCCCGTTCGCGTCGTGGTGCTTCCTTTGACGCCAGGTCCAGCCGGATCCACTGCGGTGCTTGTCGCAGAACTTGGGTCAGGATTTCAGTCAGATCAGCAGTGTCGGCCATGAAGTGCAAATGCACGCCCTGGCGAACCGCATCAAGTGTCTGCGCACTGATAGCGGCCCGTTCCGCCCGATTGTCCGCCTGTGGGGCGCTGGTCGCCTGTCGGCTTCTGCCGCCCAAAATTTGGACCGCAACGGCTGAGACTGGGTGGTTAGCGGTCGTTTAAGAGGCGGAAAGTGATGCCTTGCCGATTCCGAGCGGGCCAGCATCTAATAGGCCAGAGCGAAACGTGGCTAGGTCAGCATAGTGGCAGTGGAAGACTGCATCGCACCGGGTTCTGACATCCGAAAAGTCGGTCACAGACGCTCTGACCTCAAGCAGACCCGTCGCATCAAGGGGCCTGATCGCCAACCGGATGGCTCCAGCCCATTCGCCTTCGATTGGCCGCTCCGGCGAGATTGGGAACTGTTTTAAGTCATCGATCAATGACGAGAACTCGGACGGTGGGCACCAATACTCGCCTTCCCCCGCGAAACCGCCAACACGTAGGCGCGCAAAAAGCTTCACGTCCCCGTCGTCATCTCGTTCGAAGCGCAATTTCAGGCCTGTCATGCGCCCAGCTTAAGGCATCCCGGAAATGTCCGCTATTGGGGCGTTAGCGGTTGGGCCGCTCCTAGCCGGTCAAATTGCGGCCGGAATGGCTGAGGATGGTTGTGAAGGGGACCTTTGGCCCTTCCTGAAATCCAGCTTGGGACGCTACGTAGGTAATATGAGCTTGAGCCGCTTTACCACACTCTGGACGCATCCGGATTACGCCCCGGGACCTGTCTCCGAAATTGAGCTCGAAAGCGCCGAGGGGTGCCTCGATACGAGGCTGCCCGCCGATTACCGCACCGCTGTCCGTGAAGTGGGACTGCCGCGCCCAACTACCGCGTTACTCGACGCTATCGTTGATCGAGAGCTCGACCTCAGGGACGTGAGCGAGTTCCTCAGCCCGGTTGAAATCGTATCCATCACTGAGGATTGGCGCGATTTGGGCCTGCCTGAGGAGCTTATCGCCTTCGCAACTGATTGTATGGGAAACCTATTCTGCTTTCCCGCAACGGTTGGCGCTGGAGCATTGGCCCCGGTGGTGTTCTTTGATCATGATAGCCGGACCGTGGATGTGATCGCTCCCTCATTCACCCGATGGATCGAAGAGTTTTGCCGAGTGGCACCGCATTGATTGGACGTCCGCAATTGGGACGGGAGCCGCCGTCCGCGCCGGTGTCGATCCCGCAATGGTAGCTATCGGCAGTCGGCTCCTGAAAGCAGTCGGTCTCCTGCCGGCCCAAATGCCGCCGGGCAGCTAAGGGCGTGCGCTGCCTGTGGCGCTTTTGCGTTAGTGCATCAATCTCGGCTGCATAATCGCCGGAACCTTCAGGCTTCAGCCCCACAGCCTGCGCATTGACGATCCAGGAACGGTGGGTGCTCGCGGCTTTCGATCTCCACAAGGACCGGAGACCCGTCGCTGCCTACTGGAGCGGTACCGTTCGCGAGCGGCTGGGGGATGCGGATGGTGCCATGGGTGCCTATGCACTGCTTTGCGACCGGCCCGGCTTCGATGACGAGGACATGAAAGCCAAAGCTTGCGAGCGCCTCGGCGTCCACGAACTCGGGAATGGGCAGCAAGCCGAGGCGCGCGCGCATCTTTGGCGCTCGGCCCTGCTGTCGCGCAGCGCCGCCGATGGCAGGGAATTCGATCGCAAGGTCGCGCTTATCGCCAAACTTGGTTCTTCCGCGAAATAGCTTCCCGCTCGGGTGGATCGCCGGGAAGGTGCCATCGGCTACGGGCCTCATTTCCGTCGTACAGGCCACCGGTCGGCCTTCTTCAAAGCGCTGACCGGTTTGCCAATGAACCGGCGCTTTGGTGGATCACCGCATTCGATTAACGCTTCATTCTCGCTGGAGCGCCTTTCCTTCCAGCGCGACCATAGCGGCAGCCCGCTCATTCGCTGATGTAGATCGGGTTGCCAATCAGCACGCGCCTGCCATCCTTCGCGCGAAGGTCGGCGCGGAACCAGTGTGCCTTTTCATTGGCCTTGATCGTGAACGGCACCTCGGCGTCTTCGCCGGTGACGCGGCCGCCATCGGCAAGGGGCAGGTGCCGGCCGTCGACGATCAGATCGACATGGTTACCCTGGCCGCCCTTTACCGTGACCTTGCCTTGGATGGCCTTGCCACGCGGGCGAGAGAGCGTGCCGCCCATCACTGTCGAGGCGCCGTGATCCACATGGGCCGACAGGTCGAGCACGCGGCCGGGGTGGACCCCCTCCAGGTCGATGAAGGCACGCCCCGAGAGTATTCCCTGCCGGATCCCGGCCTGCGAAAGTTCCATCGCGTAGACGATGGTGGCGGGGGTTCCGACCGGTGATTGAGCGCCCACCGGCGACGTGCCGGCGCGGCCATCGATCGGGTCATGATTGTCGCTGCCGCCGATGCCGGTCAGGTGGAAGCCCTGATTGAGCTTGTCCTCCCACCAGGCGGTGCCGGAATTCGCACCGTCATCGAACGCTCCGCCATGGTCCGCCGCGATACCGCCATTGGCCACCTCGATCGCGTTGACGCGGGCGAAGTCCGTATCCGGCGCCGACCAGCCGCAGCCGAGGCAGTTCTCGCCGGTGGGGATCTCCGGATGATTGATCGAGACGAGCGCGCCGGTGTCTCGCGAGGCCTCGAACATCGCATTGATGTTGGGCAGGCCAGGCGCGCCGCCGACACGATATTCGACGAAGTCGGTGACGCCGATCAGGTTGTAATGGCCATATTGGGTGGTCATCTCGCGGCCGGGGATGACGAGCAACTCGTCGAAGAACGGCGCTTCCTCGGCGATGGCGCCATATTGAGAACGAGTATTGTGATCGGTCACGACCACGAAATCGAGGTGATGGTCGTGCGCCGCCTTCAGTGAGAACCAGGTGGGGCAGGGGACCGGCTTGCCGTTCGGCTCGCCGCGGCAGACCGCGTCGCTGTTGCCGGTATGGACATGGAAATCGCCCGAATACCAGCCTGCCACAGCCTTGCGCGCGCCCGGCTCGATCACTTGTGCCTGCGCGCCATGGTCAAAATGTACAGTCACCTTGAACGGGGCGACCACGCCCGGCTTCAGATAGGCGACCGCGATGCTCAGCCGCCATTTGCCTGGAGTCAGCGGTCCGGCGAGATAGGAGGGAGATGCGAAGGTTTCGGCCAATATGATGTGCGGCTTGATCGCGCCGCCCCAGCCGCGCTCTCGCTGGGGATCGTAGACGCCGAGCACCAGATAGACGCCCTTGTCATGATCGGCGCCTTCGACGTCGATCATCATCCGCGTCACGCCCTGGGGCACGTCGAAGGGGAGTTCGCGATAAGTGCCGCGATCCTTGTCCTCAAGGGTGCCGGTAATCACCACGTCCTGCGGCGGGGCGGGGGCGTCCTGGGCCGGCCCGGCGGCGGCGAGAGCGAACAGTGCGAGAAGGTCGATCATCGGTGGGACTCTCTGTTGCTGGGACAGCGGGCGGTAACGGGATCGCAGCGATACGGCGCTTCTCCGGGCAGGCTCGCACGATAGGCAAAGCCATGCGGATTCGGGACGCCATCATAATAGTCGCTGCTGACGAACTGTGCGCCGGAGGTGATCGCCGCCGTCAGACGCGAAGTGTCGCCCTCGCGCGCTTCCTTGCTCCCCGAATCGGCACGAGCGCGGACCAGGAAGCCGGCCTGCACCAGCCGGCGGATGCGCGCTTCCTCGCCGCGCGGTTCCTGGATGTTGAAGATTGAGGCTTCGGGCGCCTGTTCGTCATAATAGCCGAACATCGCGCGTCCCCGCAGCGAAGGATGGCCGGCGCGATAGAGCGCATAATGCCGGTCATTGGCGTCTAGCACGAAGAGAAACCGTCCCTTCGCCGCCGCCAGCGCCGGCCAGCCATGAGCCCGTACGGCGCTCGCCAGCGTCGCGTGGCTGCCGCGCACCGCGTCCGGCACGATCAGCCGCTCGGGCCCCATCACGGTGCGGATATCGGCATCGAGCGCGTCGAGGTCGGCCGCTTCGAATTTGGCGTCGTGCAGCCAGAAGCCGGGAATCGGCGGAAAATCGCTGGCATTGACCAGGACCGTGACCGGCAAATGCCCCGGATGCCCGTCCGACCAGCGACGCAGCAGCGCGAGGCAGTCGTGGAAGCTCAGGCAATGGCTGTCGTAATCGACCTGCGGAAAGTGCAGCACCTTTGCGCCCGGCGCCATCATCGCCTTGCGCGTGTCGGGTGCCGCCATCTGATAGGGTGTGGCGTAGAGTCCGCCCTGCGGATCGGGGGCGACATCGATCTCGATCTGGCGGATGCCGATCGCGAGCTGTGCCTCCAGCGGCGGGTGGCCATAGTCCAGCTCGTCCCAATGGTCCGGCGCCAGCGCCTTGATCCGCGCCTCCGCTTGCGCCGATGGATAGGGCCTGTAGCTGTTGTGCGATCCCAGCATCTGCACCTGATCCAGGCGCAGATTGGCAGCAAGTCCCTCGACCGGACCGGATTCCCGGGGGAAACCGGGCCCGGCCAGGCTGAGGGACAGCGTGGCGGCGACAAGGGGGACAAGCCGCGCCATGGTCTAGAACTGGAACGAACTGGTCAGTTTGAAGAAGCGGCCCGTCTCGACATAGGATCCGTTGCCGCCGCCATCTTGCGTGCCCAGATAGCGCGTGCTCTTGCCCATCGTCTTGTAGAAGCTCTCCTGGTTCAGGATGTTCTGCACCTGGCCGGAAAGCGACCACCTGCCGATGCGATAGGTGGCATTGAAGTTCAGCTGGCGGTTCGGCTGCAGATAGGTGTCGAGCTGATTGTTCAGGCTGAGCAGCTGACGGCCGACGAACTGATAGGCGAGGCGTGCCGAGAAGGCCGGGCGTTCGTAGAACAGCTCGGCATTGTAGATGGTATGCGGCGCGCGCGGCAGCACCGTCTTGCCGCGGTTCGGCAGGCCACTGTCCGCCTTGCTGTCCTGCAGCGTCAGCGATCCTTCGACGCCGAAGCCGCCGAAGAAGCGGCCCAGTTCGGAGAACTGTTTGCGCGCGTGGAATTCGACGCCGTACAGGTCCGCGCCATTGCCGTTGAGCGGCATGGTATAGGTGACGCCGTCGAGTTCGCTGTTGCCATTGGAGATGTTCGGCGGGCTGCCGGTCGCGCTGGCGGTGAAGACGAAGTTGGACAGATGCTTGTAGAAGCCGGCCGCCTCGATCACGGCGCTGCGATCGGGATACCATTCCACGCCGGCATCGAGGTTCGTCGCCTCGGTCGGCTTCAGCTTCGGGTTGGAACGGTTGACGAAGGCCAGCTTGCCGGTGAGATCGTCATAGCTGTACGTCTCCGGCCCGGCGATCAGCGAGAAGGCGGGCCGAGCGAAGCTACGTCGGGCGGCAGCGCGGACGACGAGGCGGTCGGCCGGCCGCCACGCCAGGTTCAGGCTGGGCAGGAACTCGTCATAGTTGTTGCCGTCCGATGCGAAACGGCCGGTGTCGTCAGCCGATGCGCCGGCGCTGTCCTTGACGACGATCCAGTGGCTCGCGCTGAAATCGGTATGTTCGTAGCGCAGGCCCATCACCGCTTGAACCGGGCCGAGTTGGGCTTCGGCCTGGGCATAGGCAGCATAGATCGTCTCGGTGCCGAAGACGGTGTTCCGGTTATAGTCGTTGACCGTGTAATAGCCTGGGTTCGGCGTGCCGTCCGACGTGAACTGGTTAGTATAGGCATAAGGCAGGATCGCGTCTCCGAAATAGGCGCGATCGTAGAAGCGGAAATTGGCGTAGTTGCCGCCCATGAAGTCGATATAGCGGCCCGGCACCGTGGATGCCCTGGGTCCTACCGCCGCGGTCGAGCCGGGGCGGCTGCCATCGGGCGCCTGGATCACGAAGTTATCGCCGTTGTTGCCCAACAGGCCGCGGTCATACTGGAAGCGATCGGAGACGCTGATATCCCCGCCCCAGCGCAGATGCTTGATCACCCCTTCCGTCGCATAGTCCATGTCGAGCTTCAGCTCGTAGAGATTGTCGTCGGAATGCACGTCGCGTGCCTGGAACTTCCAGACCCGGATCGAGTCGGCGCTCAGGATCGCATCGCGATACGCGGGGTTGGTAAAGGTCAGGCCGACGTCGGAAGGGTTGGCCGTGTCGATCAATACGCCGCCCACCGGATTGCCGGTACCGTCCACCAGCAGGCTGGTGTCGCTGTACATGCTGCCCTCGACATAGTTCGGGCGCTGCTGCTGGCCATACCCATAGGAGGCACGCAGCGACAGGCTCAGCTTGTCGGCAATCTTGAAATCGCTGCCGGCGACCAGGGTGCCAAGCTGCGAGATCTGGTCGCGCGCCTGAAAATAGCTGCCGGCGAGCGTGCCGAGCGGGTTATATTTGCCGTCCGAGCCATAATAGGGCGCCGCGCCGATCAGCTGCAGCACGCCCGAAGTGATGCTGTGCTGAACGTCGACCGATGACACCTTGTAGTGGCCATAGGAGCCGCGAATGAAGGCGTTGACGGTATCGCCGCGGAAATCGAGCGAGAAATTGCCGCCGAAACGTTCGATGGACGAATCGTACATGTCGTACTTGATGCCCATGGCCGTCAGATCGCCCTTCGCGGACGTGGCGGTCGCCGGGATGTACTGATAGGCTTCGGTACTTTCCGCTGCCGATTTGCGCTGTTCGTAATAGGCGGTCGCGTAGAAGCCGATATCGTGGTTCGCGCCGAACGTCTTGCCGAGCTCGAGCTGGCCGACGCCGCCGACCGAGGAAAAACCCAGCTTGCGGGCGCGATCATTGTAATTGGCGCCGCCGGTGACCTTGAAGTAGTTGTCGCCGAACTGGAAGCCGGTAGGTGTCGCGATATCGACGGTGCCGCCGATCGAGTCACCATAGTCTGCTGCATTCGGCGTCTTCGACACGCTTGCCGAGCGCAGGCCATAAGGGGCGATCATCTTCAGCGAGAGCGCGCGGGTCGCCGGGTCGGCCTCCGGCACGCGGACGCCGTTGATCGTATAGGCATTGTAGCTGGAATCGATGCCGCGGATGGAGACGAATTCCGCCTCGCCGGTTGCCGCCTGGCCCAGGCCCATATCGGCGTAGGCGCTAACGCCGGGCAGCACGGCCAGGATATCGACAATGTTACCGCCCGGACGGCGCGCGATTGTCTCGCCTGACATGACCGAGTTGGTGCCGATCTGTTTGCGCTTCCATTCCAGCGCTCGCTCCTCTTCGAGCGGCGGCGTGCCGGTCACGACGATATCATCGGAGCCTGACTCCGGGGCTTGCTCCCCGATGTCCGTTGCAGCACCGGCCGTCTGCGTCGCACCGGTCGGCGTGATCGGATCGGCCGCCCCCAGCACTATGGTGTGGCCGTCGTCGCTCTTGATCTGTAGCGGGCTGCCCGCGAGCAGCAGGTGCAGCGCTGCCTGGCGCGTCAGCCGGCCGCGCACCGGGCGCGACCGCAGCGTGGCGATCGATCCGCGCGGGAAGAAGATCTGTACGCCGGCCTGGCGGCCGAATTCGGTCAGCGCGCTGGCCAGTGGCTGTGGCGGAATGTTGAAGCTCTGCGCAGTTGCGGTGGGCAGCGGGGCTGCATGGGCGGCAGGCGTCATCAGAAGCGTCGCAAGCAGCGACGCCCCGGCAATTCGAGCGGTCATGCGGGAACCTTTGTTGAATTGGTCGGTCGAAAGCGTCTTCACCTACAAAGACGGTCGACCCCGGTTTCACCGCCAAATCGGATGCAATTTTTTTGCACTGCAGCGTCAGCGTGTCAGCAGATAAGCCGTGGGCGAGCGGGATACATGCACGTTCAGGCTGGTCGATACCGCCTGGAGGAACGGATCGGGGTCGGTGGTGGTGAAGCGGCCGCCAACCGGTATGCTGGAAAGCTCACGGTCCACGATCACGATCTTGCGCGTCAGAAAGCGGTTATATTCCTCAACCGCGCTGCCTAGCGTCGCGTCCTGGAACAGTATCTCGTTGTGCCGCCAGGCAGTGATGCCGTCCACCTGTTCGGCATTGGCAAGGCGAACCACGGCGTCGCTCTGCGATATGAGGACGCTGGAAGCACCTTTGCGGGTATCGACGATCATGCCGGGCACGCCCTTGTCGCCGTTCACGCGCGCCGTGCCGGCGAGCACCAGCAGGTCTAGCGCGGCGTCGCGTCGGCGCATGTTGAAACGTCCCTGTGACAGGAAGACCAGTCGGTCGTCACCACGCACTACCGCTTCTGCTCCGGCAGACAGATCGAGCGCGACTTCGCCGCGCTCGATCCAAAAGGTCCGCTCGCTGGCAGAAAAGCGCCAGGAAAGCCGGGAATTGGTGTTCAGCGCCGCGACACTGCCGTCGGACAGACGAATCCGCTTGTTCTCTCCCACCTCGGTGGAGGCGCTGCTCCAGGCATAAGCGCGCGTCGTGGTGACGCCGCCGGCAATGATCCCGCCGGCCACTGTCGCCACGGCCGCAGTACGCAGGAAATTGCGGCGGGAGGTCATCGCACCATATGGCATCGGGAAGGGGATGGCGGGCACCACATCGTTCGCGTCGCCGCTGACTCTTTCCCACATGGCCAATGCGCGCGCGAAGGCTATTGCATTGGCCATGTCGCTATCGCGCCACGTTCGGAATGCAGCCTCGTCGATCGTGCCCAACCGATATTGCGCCAGCCAGGTTGCGGCTTCGGTTGCGGCCTGCGCGGGCGTGCGGACAGGCCCTTCTGACCGCCTCACGCGGATGTCCTCTCAACCACCACCATATCCTTGTGACGAACGACCGTTCCGATACCGCCAAGTCGACCGTCAATTTGGCAAGCGGAGCCTGCGACGCGTTTCCGGCTCCCGCCCGCTCGTCTCATAGGGATCGCCGCGTCGGGGCTCAAGCGCGAGGGCGAGCAGATGGATGGCGCGAGCAAGCCGCTTTTCCAGGGTAGACAGGCTCAGTCCCAGTTCGGCCGCTATATCCTTCGGCGAGTGACCCTCTACACGGCAGCGCTCGAACACGATACGGCACCGTTCGGGCAGCGCTTCCACAGCCTCGGCCACCTCGGCCAGCATCTGTCGATCCGCTGTGACGCGGTGCTGATCCGGCGCATCGTCCGCAACGTCGAAATCGTCGTGATCTACGAGATGACGGAACTCCACGACCTTCGCGCGACGCACGCGATCGATCACCATGTTGCGTATCATCCGCAGCATATAGGTTTTGGGATTGGTGATTGCCTGCCAGCCCTCGGTCGAGAGCATCCGCGTCAGTACTTCCTGAACCAGATCGCGGGCTTCGTCGGCGCTGTCGCTCCAGCGCGCGGCAGCATCGAGCAGGTCGCGCTCGAACGGCAGGACCTCCTCGATGAACCAGCGGTCGATGGGGCGAACGACGGGCACGCTTCCAGACTCTCCGAAACGGAGGCCTCCGGTTAGGCTTGGCTGATGTCAGTTCGACGACAGTTCAAGAACATTTGCGTAGCCCCAATCTCTTTCCTGCCTGCGCATTGCACGTTGGTCGCGTCGATCTTCGGACAGCATGTAGTCCGATTGGTCACCCTATCGAGGTCAGGGAGTAGATGGGGAAGCTCTCATGGCTTGGTTCCAGGCGAGCTTGGCAAGCACCGGAAAATCCGACGCGAGACGGCCTGCTGATACGGGTCGTGGCAGGCGATGTGCTCTTCGACGCGGCGCGTCTGATCGCATCCAGGCTGGCGGGGATGCCCGCGATCGCGCTCGGCCTGATTCGTAACCAGGTGCGCCAGGCACTGGATGGAACTTATGATCGATCATTGGAGCTCGAACGGGATTATCGGCGACATGCGGGGCGATCGCGATTCCGCGGAAGGCGTGCGGGCTTTTGTCGAGAAGTGCCGACCAAACTTCGAGGGTTGCTGAGAGCGAGCGCAAAATGGTCAGGTCTCGATCGCTCCCATCGTGTGCGTCGGCCCTTTTTGTCTGCATTTGGGGCGTTAGCGGTTCGTGGGCGAGACCGTTTCAACGATATTAGCCAGCATCAGGTCTCCCCCGCAGGTTGCCGTGATGCACCACACGTTCGCTATGCCTTGGATCGCGACCGGCGGGAAGTCGGTCGCGCCGGTCTCAACCGAGTTTGCAAGACTCGACGACGCTCGCCCGAACGGGCGCTCTGTTCGAAGCATCTTCGCCCACTCTCCGACAACATCGCGTTCATTAGTTGCGGACACCTGCGACACGTAAGTCGTGCCTCTGAACTCGCAAACGAAGGTAAAGAGACGCGCCGTCACACCTCCTCGTAATCGGTCGGCTCAATGTCCGCAATTGGGGCGTGAGCGGCCCGGCAGCTTTTAAATCAGCCCGCCGCCGCCTGAACGTTGGGGATTGGGTAGGAAGCGGTCGGCCATTCGACGTGCTTGTAATCGAGCCCAAAAGCGGACGTCTATTCAGGCATCGGGCAAAGGGCAGCAAACGCCCAAAATGTCGGCCGTTTTTTTGATCGGTTGGCTACTCCTGATTGCAGACACTCACGAGCGGTGGCACGCCCTTCGCGGTTAAGCGGAAAGGAGACCAAGCGTTGGAACTCGGAGCTGCTGAAACCGGCCTCCTGGAAGACTGCCACGAGGACTGGCGGGCTTTGTGGGAGATACCTGCGGGGCGAAACGTCGACGAAAGTGTCGCCTTTCTGGTGCCTCTTGTCGCGGGCGGCTACCTAACAACACTCGCAGTGACTGCTTGGGAGGAAGCGGTGGCCGCCCCTCCCATGAATCGGGATGAAGCTTTAGCTGTAGTGAAACGGGGCGAGAACTACGCGCGCCCGGCGAATGAAGGTGAGATATTCTACTTGCTGTCCATCACGCCTGAAGCCGAAGCCGCCATCTCGCCGGGTGCATCATGGCAGCCGTCAGCGGCCGACCGCGATGTCGCCGCTGAACTTCTGGTCCGGCTCGAAGATCGGCGCGTTCTTTACAATCCGGGCACCGCCGAGGTGCCTCACCACTGCATTCAATCGATTGTAGAGATACGCCGTCTCCTGTCGGATGCGTTGGTAAAAGCCTCGGCCAAAGGTGTCCTATCTGAACACCTGCGCGCGCTAGGCGCAGCCTGTCGGCGATTTCTGGATCGCGTGGGCTCAGACGGGGATGATCACAAGGCCATGCGCTCGCATGGCCATTACCTGTCGTGGGAGTTCCTTGACGCGCTCGGGCAACTCCGCGCGATATTTGGCATCCATATCGCTTTGGTCGCAGCGGAGTTTGATCTTGAAGTACGGGGCGAGTTGACCAACATCCTGCCTCCTGAACCCAAAGCCGGAGATTGGACGGACCCGCCGGCCCGACGGTGGTAGGTCAGGGACGACCAGCTTCAAAAGGGGCCATGACATGAAGATGGATGATTTCGGAGAAGCCGCGGATCGAGCCTGGGCTTTCAGCGGAAGCCTCATTTCTGGCGTCAATCTATCGGCGACATTGATGACGCTGCTCGTCGCCAAAGGCATTTTGACAAAGGCAGACGCGCTCTGGGCAATCGATGAGGCAGCGGAGAGTTCGGCGAAAATGGACCTGCCCGATGTGTACGCTCGCGGTATCGTGGACACGTTTGCACGAGTTCGGGAAGCTTTTGATTCGGCCTTTTGAAGGCGACGGTTCCAGGCCTACGCGTCGGCCCATCAGGACCGCGCGAGCATGATCTCGGAATCGGATGAACTGTCACGCGGCGATATCGGCAAGCGCGTGCGCGAACTGATGCAGGGCGTTGACGATCCGGCGACCTTCGTTACCCAGGAAGATAGGCGTCACAACGGGACGCCGAAAATCCGGCACTGAACGGAGTTATCCCCCGACTTTGCCCGTCGTCGCCCACATAGCGACGCCGGGCTTTTCGTATCTGCGGAGGATTTCATGTCGCTGTTAGATGATTTTCCGCGAGGGTACGCGTTGTCAATGTCATCACGAAGAAGCGCTTCCGTTCCCTCGCGCTGCAGCAACTCGGCGGTGCTACCACCGAGGGCGGCGGCGGCACCGAGTACGCAGAGTTGACGTCCACCGCGACAGCGGAGCAGCAAGAAAGCGGCGACCTCGCTCTACGGATTCATCCAGTCCCGCGAGGCGGCGGCGAAGCATGCGTCGATGTCCGTCAGTCGCCGATACTAGCTCGTCTTGTTCGCGATCGTCGGAAGAACGCCGCCTTCCAACTGCACCAGGCCACCGAGCGCCTGTATCATTGCGTGCTGCTGACCCTCACCTTCTACACCCCGCACGTCCACAACCTCGCCTTTCTCCGGACCCAAGCCGAGCGCCTCGACCCACGCCTTCGCCATATCTGGCCGATGGCGACGAAGCGGGAGCGCGCCATGTTCGAGAAGCTGAAGGACGCCTATGTGAAAGCGCGCTTCTCGAAGCATTATCGCATCGACGCCGAGGAGTTGGCCTGGCTGGGAGAACGAGTCGAGGAGCTTAGCCAGGCAGTAAAAATGATCTGTTCGGGGCGCATCAAACAACTCGAACAGGTAATCTCCAGATAGGACGGATAACCGTAGCGCAAATATTTGACAATGTTGAACCAAGCGACATTCAGTCCAAATTGGTTATAGTTTTCGATCTTCCACTTCGCGTCTGATTTGCGAACCGCACCTTCAGAGTCTCGACTCCAGCAGGCTCCCCATTTACTGGATTGCCTATCTTACCGGGGGGCCAATCCGTGAGAGCCGCGAACGAGATCTTGGTGCTTGCGTTGCTGCTGGTCTTGGGCGGCTGCGCGTCAGGCAGTGCAGGTGGACTCGCCGGCAGCAGGCCACCAAGCAGTCCATCAATGCCGGCGCCCGCGAGCGCGGCGGCGCCAAGTGCCGCGAAATCCCAACCAGCCACCTCTCCTCAGTTCGGGCAGGAGGCGCCTGCCACTCCGAGCGCCGAGCAGCGGGTCCGCGAAGCACGCGCCATCGAGCAAGCGGTACAGGACGTTCCTCGCTGCACGCACAAGCACGGCACCATCGCGATCGTCGATGGCGACGATCCGACGGGCTGGGCCAGATATCAGCTCGCGGCACCCGCGAAGCTTCTGCGCGTGATGGTCCAACGTTCCGGATGCTTCAACATTATCGACCGCGGAATGGGTCTGCAGGCAGCCTCACGCGAGCGCCCGATCGGTGGGGACCACGGCCTGTATGGGACTTCCAGTATCGGGCAGGGCCAGGTGAAGGCGGCCGACTATGTGCTGCTCGCCGAGGTGCAGCGGACCAAATATAACGGAAATGGCAGCGGTGTCGGTGGCGTGATCGGTGGGGTTGTCAGTGGACGCGTCGGGGCGATTGTCGGCAGCGTCAATTCCCGGAAGCTCGAAGCGAACACATCGCTGTCGCTCGTTAGCATCCGCACGACAGAGACGCTATCGGTGCAGGAGGGATACGCCAGCAAGAAAGACCTGCGGCCGGGTACCCGGGGTGACGGGGGATTTCTCTCGGGCACCATGGGAGCAGTGGGCGCCGTAGGCGGAGGCTATGACTCCACGGATATCGGACGCGTCATGACGCTGTCGTTCATCCAAGCCTATTCGAAGATGGTCACCGAGCTTGACCTTGTTGCACCAGCCGTTCGTGGCACCGCATCGTCCGGGCGGTCCAATATCTTCGTCGCGGAAGCACCGGTCTCGATGAGGAGCACGCCCGCCGCGACCGGCAAGCTGATCCGTATCTTGCCTGTGGGATCGCCGGTCTATCCGACCGGCCTGAAAAACGGCCTGTGGTGGGAAGTCGCCGATGCGAACGATAATGTCGGCTGGGTGCTGAATACGAAGCTTCGTACGGACTCTGGCGACGCGGGTCAGGGCGCCGAAGAGCAGTTCCTACCATGGCCGCCTCCCCGTCCCTCGTCGATGGGCGACGTGTCGGCCAATTTCAGGAGCGGAGCGGTCATTGGCGACTATAACGAGCAGATCAAGGCGCTACTCGCGCGTAAGGGTTATGCGAGGCTGCATTATTTCAGCGTACGCGCAACGAACGGCTTCGGCATCACCACCGACGTGGAAAGGCTAGACGACAAAGGTGGCCCCCATCCGAAAAGATGGATGCTGAAGACGCCACCCGCAGGCGGCTTCCTGGAATATGTCACCCAGCTCCTGAAGGGCGACACGGGACGATTCCGGGTCTTCGTGTTCATCGTCTCGGACCAAGATCCGAACCCCAACACATATGACGCGCAGCAGGTCGATCTCACCCGCTGGAAAAACAATGGCAAAGTTGCCCTGAGCGCTACCACCTCGCGCCGGGTAGCACCGCCCGCGCTGAAGGTCTGGCTCCTCGTCTATGAATTCGTCGCGAACAACTCCAAGTCTGCCGAACTGGTCGCGGACAATGACGGCGCCTACCCGTTCTCGCTCCACTCAGCTTTCCTTGGCTTCCGATGACGCGGGAGAAAGCCGTGCGTGTGCTGTTCATCGCCTGGGTGGCGGCGGCTTGCTTCGCGACACTCTTCGTTTCGCTACAAATCCTTGGCGGCCGATACGGGACGGACGGGCAGATCGCCCTCAACTGGCTCCTCGGCCAGTACACACCCACGCTGTCGATCCTGCTGGCCGCAGTATTTTCCAAACCAAGCAAGAAATGGCGCGACTATCCCGTGGATCAATGGCGCTTCCGCTGGGCAGTCGCGATCAGTGCCTTTCAGATCGTGCTGATGATCTCGATGATCCTGCTCCAGCCGGCATTCAACATGATCGGCATCACCGCCTATATGCTCTTCGACAACAGCCAGGCCCTGCTCTTCATCCTCCAGGGCGTAGCGGTCGCGGCTGTCGGTGCCGTCATATTCGACGGGCGTTGAGGCGCCTGTCAGGCGACCTCGCCACCTTCATCTCATCTGAAACCTGGAGCGCCGGGCAATGTCCGTGAATTCTGATGTCCCCGATTCCATGAGTGACCTGCTGGCCCTGCTGTACCAGAACAACGACCGGCGCATGACCGAACTCAAGAACGACGAGCGAACGGCCAAGCGGATTTCCGACGCTCGGCACCGCGACCGAGCAGCGCGCGATGCGCAACTATGCCGGCCATAGGCTCGCACCCTGGCTGGCACATGTCATGGTCAGCCGGCAGGAGACCGCACGCGCATTGCTGACGCCCGGCGAGGTCATGCAGCTGCCGCCGACCGACGAGGTCGTGCTGGTCGCTGACCGCTAACGCCCCGATAGCGGACATTGCGGGCGGCCCGAGGCGCGCTATCATGCCGCATGCCTTCTCTGAAGCTGCCTACCTACTTCGGCCTCCCGTGGCCCGAACCTGACCTTCCGCCGGGTGAACCTGAATGGATGTATTACGAGATCGACGTTTCGCGTGACGCGGTATGCCGGTCCATCGAGGTTTTCCCTGATGGCCGCATTGAGCGCAACAGCATCGAGATCGAAGAGCGTGGCGGGCGCGACTGCCCCTCCCTCATCGACGTTGCCCTCAAAGACGGCTTTGAAGGGACGGAACCGCGAGAAATGTCACGTGCCGACTTTGAGAAATTATGGCTCAACGGCGTAGACACGCCGTTCTGGAACGTCGGCTAACCATCCATAGTCGGCCGTCCGACCGGTGCCAGACCGATCCGAAAGCGGTCGGGCAGCAACCACCCCAACTCCGGACATTGTCGTCCGTCAGCACGAAGACCATAATGCGAATATGACGGCGAACGAAAAGCGCTTGCTCCTGGCCCTTGCTTGGATGTGCGAACAATACATCGGCAGCGGAGAGCAAACTGCGCTCGACCACGAGTGTATGGGGGCTGGCGAAGATGCCGTCGAGTTGCTCGTCGAATACGGCTTGGTCTCTCCATCCGGACGCGGCGGCACCTGGACAGACACTGGCAGAGCTCTGCTCGCCGAAGGCTAACGCTGTCGTTCCGGAAACGCCCCAGTTGCGGACATGGCCGCCGCTAGCCAAAATGCCCCTGACAGACGGGGAGCCTGAATGCGTACAGAGCTGATCGAGATATACTCCGACGCGACTAACGCGGCGGTTATGCGTCATCCCGGACGACAGTTTCCGGGTATGCTCATTCAGGGAGATACGCTGTATAGTCTCAGCCGTTCGATAGCGGTCGTGCCGCCCCGCCAATCAGATGAGCGTCTGTGTCGCCCCGGGGATTGCCGAGCATATCCGACGCTGCCATGTTGGATAGGCAGCCGGCCACAAGGGAATGCCATGACAGGCATGAAACTGCTAAGCGTCGTCAGCGCGCTTGCGATCATTTTTTCTGTCTGCCTCCTCTACCTCAGCGAGACTGGCAGCCTGACCTTCCTGCTATTAGGAGTGGGCCTGGTACTATTCTCAGTGCTTTGGGCAGCAACCGCGACGGCGTCGAAACAGGTTCGAAGCCGTGAGCATATGGATGGCGACCTTTCTGGGTGACCCACAACGGCTGAGATTGGGTGGCTAGCTGCCATCAAGATGAGATGACAAGCTGTTCACGGCGTCGACGAAGCTCTCGCGAAAGAAGCGGCCAATCTCTTCCACTTCCTCTTGCTCGGCTGCGGAACCGGGCTCAAATCGGACGTGATCCACATCGCGGCCAACTCGGACCTGACTTCCTCCAAGCACGTGATCGGACTGGCTCTCTATCCCTGTGAAAGTGATCACCGGATCATCCAGTGACGAGCCACCGCTATTTACCCACAGGTTCAAAACTCGACGACAGCCCAGCACCAGGTCCGAACCATCAAACTTATCTTCGTTGACCTGAGCACGGAGGTTCGAGACCACCTGCCGAAGCTCAATCAGAGCCTCCTCACGTTGTGCGGCATCGGTCCACATCGCTAAAGAATACGTCCGCTACGAATGTCCGCAAGGGGGCGTTAGCCGCCGGGCGGCTTTAAATTCGGCCGGGCGGCGCCTGAACGTCGGCGTATGGGTGGAAAGCGGTCATCCGACGGTGGCCCGATTGCACGTCCTCCCGGCTCAGGTCGGGTCAGTACACTTCGGATATCTCAATCTTAACCGCTCTCACATCGGCCTCATCGATGCTCTGTCTGCCGACGTGCTGCTCGTCCTCGACGTTGATCACCGCGAATAAGTACCTATTGGTCTTCAATTCCGCCTTTAGCCCTGAACCGGCGACGAGAATTTCGTCCTGTCGTATGTAAGAACGTCCACCTTTGACTTCAGATTTTTGCTCGGCTCGATAAATATCTTTGAGTTTTAATAAGCGGAGTACTGTGACAGGATCGCACGGCGCTGGATCGGCATTGGGATCACGCGCGAATCTGGTACAAGTTACTTGAAAACCGAACTTGCCCGTTTTCGCCTGTGCGAGAATCTCGTCCATTACGAATGCTGCACGCGCGACAGAGAGCACGCTTCCATCCCTAATGAGATGCTCAAAATCACGATACGCGGCACAGGCCCGATCTCGGTCTCCTCCCGCGAGAGAGGGACGTTTCCATAATCCATATTGTGTCTCGACCTTCAGATCATCATCCCATCTCTCTTTTTCCGAGATTTGCCCACGGACGATCTTTGGAGCCACAGTATATACATCAACTCTGCAAAGTGTCTCGCCGAAGGGTTTAGGCGTGGCAAATAGCAAGAGAGGGCCGTCGGGGTGCCGCATCGCTCGATTGTCAGCGATCAAGTTGCGCCCTACTATCTGTAGAAGTTTAGATCCAAGTTCAGCACTGCTCCCCGTGGATGGCGAAGCTATTGGAGCTACCGCTACCGTAGGCTTATCGGCCCGGATGCCTGAAGTTGAATGGGTCAGAACGATAGTCATCGCACCGATCGCGATGCCGGCAGCCAAAATCGCTATTTTAATCAGCCACGGCGTAACGCGCATCTCTGGTCCTCGAAGCACGAGACCAGCATTCCAGTTTCTCCCGGCGTCTGCAATTGGGGCGTTAGCGGCGAGGCCGCTTTCGGATCGGCCTAGCACCGATCGGACGGCCCCAATTGGGTGGGAAGCGGACGGTCCGCTTTTTGATCCAACAAGCGAATTGCTGACAATCCCAAGCAGTGCGTTATTCGTAGCTCGGAGTCTGCACGACAAATCCATGCTTCTCCGGATTGGCAGCCAACGCCGCCGAGAGTAGACATTCGGCCTGTGGTTCCTCCTCTTGGAACGGAACCAGGAGTGATTGCCTCTCCACCGACAAGGCGTTCGGCTTGGCCCCACAGAATACTTCCAGCTCACGCGCGAAATCGCTAAGCGAACGGCTTCCTTGCATAAACTGCGGCGGACTTTTCCCTGGGCGATGTTCTCGCAGCCAGGAACCTGCGCGCTCCTGCATATGGATCGCAAACTCAACCTTCCAGGCGGGCAAATATGCGGCCTCGAACCGCTCGCCCGATTGGTGCACTCCATAATCCACCTGCACAAGCGTGCGCGCCAAGCAGCGCATCTTGGCCTCGGGATAGGGCGCGGCGTCGCTAAATACGAGATAGTCGCTGGGCTGCCCGTTCACCCGCTCGTTCACCTGGACGGCATCAGCGGGATCGATGCCACATGTGCGAAGTCCAGTGATCAGGCGCTGATCTGTCATCGTTATCGGTTTGGTCCGGTCGCCGCAGCTAGTGAGCAAAAGGCAGGATGCGACCAGCGACAAGGCTTTCATGCATCAAGGCTATATGATCCTGGCAGGTTTTGGAAAGAGCCGCTTCGAACATGAGCGGCCGTAACTGGGGCGTTTGCAGCCTGACCCGCTTTTGGATTGGCCGCCCCACCGCCAAACGGCCGACTATGGGTGGTTAGCTGCCATTCACCAGCTGGCATTTCGTGCATGCAAAACAGACGATCCAGCCCAAGGCCCATGCAATTGATGCGGGCACAAGGAGGAGCAATCCCCATCCAACCATTTGCGACGAGTGCCGAATGCCGGCATAAAGCGCAACGGTGGGTAACACGGCCACTGAGCCAACTGCCAGCCACGACCAAAAGCGCTTTTTGACGCTCTTCGCGACAATGCGGGCCGCGAAAAATGCAAGCAAAAAGGCGCCAATCGCGATGGCAAGCATGAGTGTCATACGCGCATTTTCTCACGAGACGCGAATGGGGGCAATTGGGGCGTTAGCGGTTGGGCCGCTTCTGGCCGGTAAGATTGAGACCGGAATGGCTGATATTGGGTGGAAAACAGTCAGGCTGCTTTCGGTCAACCGATCGCGAAGGCGGACGTTGACTAAGGCCTTCCTAGGCTGGTGGCTTGTTCAGGCCGTCATGTGGTAATCGTACACGATCGCCGCTTTGAACTGATCGACCCTTTCCTGGATGACGGCGCGGTAGCGCTCCAGCGAAACATCCCGATCCTCGATGCGGGTCAATCCTCGCGAAACGGGCACAAGTAGATCCCCAGAGCGATTGCCACGAAGAGAATGGATGCTTGCGGCATCGCCTCCCTGAGCCCCGAGGCCAGGGGCAAGAATAATCGAGCGAGGCAAAAGCTGCCGCAGGCGACGCCCCTCCTGCGGTACGGTTGCTCCGATCACAGCTCCGAAAGGACTTAGGGAACCGGTTTCTGGGGAAGAGAGGGCTCCGATCAATCGGCGACCCGATCGGAAATCAGCCTGTTCCCCGCCATCTTGTCCTGGAGCCAGCCCGCGCCGGATTGGAAGTGCGACACAACACAAAGAGACCTTTCCCGAAGCCCTAGTTGAGAACCGGACTCTAGCCGTCGGGTGCTTACCGACACTCAGGGTTGCGGATTATTTGAACCGTTTCGGCCTTGCGATCGGCTCGGACTTGATTCCGAAACATTGGCGGTCGATCATCCGCGTGAGCCTCTCCGGGTGGTCAACATGACCGCGTCCCTTTGGATGGAGGGTTCAGGGGGGAACGAGTGCGTTATCTGAAACAGTTGGTTTTGCCGGTTGCTGCCATCGCGATCGGGCTCGCGGCGTTGTCTGCGACTGCATCCCCGCCTCTGGCGAACGAGGTGACGAACTACACCTACGATGAGCTCGGGCGCCTGGTGAAGGTCGAGAACGGCGGCAGCGTGAACAGCAGCGTCATCTCCAACTACGCCTATGACAAGGCGGGTAACCGCACCAACGTCAAAGTGACCGGCGCGCCCTGAGCGGCGGCCGATTAGGCGCAAACGACGCGCAGCATCCTGCTGAGTTACTGCCTATCGCGCTCGAATCTCATCCGGCCTGAAGCACGCCTAAATACATCAATGAATTGTCTGATGGCGGGGCGAAGTATGGCGCCTTGGTCTCCTTCCACTAACATGGGGCATCAGTTGTAATGCAAGCCTATTCTCAGTTGCTTAGCCGGGGGCTGCGCCGCGTACATTCGAGCATAGCTATTGGTTCCGCGTTGCTGGGCTTTCTGCCTGGCGCAGCATTGGCGCAGAGCGATCCCTATGCATATCTGACTGCAACCGAGCCTGCGCTTAAGACTCTAGATGAAAATGGCGTAGATTTGGTATCCGGCAAGGCGAACGTCACAATTCCCCTACTGAGCTTTGCTTCAGAATTTACCTCACTTAGGCTCGACATGAGAATGGTGATGCCGAGTGGAGATTGGGCCGTATCATTTGCTCCGCTTGAGCAAACTGGATCAACATTTGACAACAATTTTCCATTTCAAGAAAATACTTTCATGAATGAGAACGTTGGCTATATCAACGCCGTTACCACGCCAATTGGCAGTGGCATGACGCGCGGTCACTATACTTACATAGTCACCAACCCGGACGGCTCCAGCTATCTTCCCAGCATTGGGCCGACGCATATGATTTATCTCAGCAATTATATTGGCGGAGATGGTTATTACGCTGCCGATGGTTCTAATGTTCCCGTGAAGATTGAACCATCGGGTCGGCGCTATATCGACCAGATTAATTTCCCGAACGGTGAAATCTGGCGGTTATATACGCAGATGATCACGCGCGAAGGGCTGCCCTATGGGCGCCTGCGCTCTGTTAGCTCTAACCGCGGCGCAACGATCGAGTATGAGTATCTGTCCGACAACCCGAGCTCGCCGGCTTGGGGCGGAGTGAAGCGCGTCCTGTCCTTCAACAAGGCGCAGCTCTATTGCAATGAAAGCGCGATGGCGCTGTGCTCCAACACGGCAACTGCGATCGACTATGTGGATTTCATCTACAGCGACAGCGACCGCAGCATATTAATTCGCCGGAAAGGGCAGACACAAGGGCGCAAGCTGACGTTTGGCGCATCCTCTGTTCCTGGCAAGCCGATACTCGGCGACATCCAGAGCATCGAAGATACCGGCGTGCCGGGCTCGGCCGTGAGCTACACCTATGAAACGGTTGGCAGTGATAATGACGGATATCTTGAGCGGCACGTCTCTTCAGTCACCAAGGGCGGCAATACCTGGAATTACACCTATTACCGCAACATGGAGGAAGGGCGCATAACGGCTTATGCCGTGACTGACACCCAGGGCCCGCTCGGCTTCTCGCGCTATGCCAGTGGTAATCTCGCTTTCGGCGCCGTCGAATCCATCACCGACAATCTCGGGCGAACCTCTTCGCAAGGGCTGGACAGCTATAGCCACTTCGATTTCCGAATAATCGCGGACTCCCTACCCGAAGGCAATGGAAGGACTTATGAGCGCGATACGCGAAACAATGTAACCAAGATGACCTTTGTTCCGAAGCCAGGTTCGAGTGATTCTGCCTATTCGATCTCTGCTACCTATCCTGCGGCCTGCACCAACCCCAAGACCTGCAACAAGCCGTTGACTGTCACTGATGCACGTGGCGCGACTACCACCTACACCTATGACCCAAATCATGGTGGGATGCTCACCAAGACCCTGCCGGCCGTGAACGGCATCTCTCCGGTCACACGTTACTCGTATGTGCAGCGCTTTCCGTACCTGAAGAATTCGAGCGGTGGGGTCGGCCCCTCCACGGAAGGGATTTGGCTGCCCAATGACGAACGCACCTGTCGCACCACGGCCACGGTCGGCAATGGTTGCGCTGGTGGCTCGGCGGACGAAGTGGTGACTAGCTACGAATATGGCAACGACGGACCGGCGAGCAATCTGATGCTCCGCGGCGTCGCGGTGACCGCGGACGGCCAGACCCTGCGAACCTGCTACGTCTACAATGGGCGCGGCGACGTCATCAGCCAAACCAAGCCGCGCGGCACCGGCGTCGGGTGCCCGTGAACCCCAAGCTGTCCGGAGATTTTATGCGATTTGCTCTCAAGGCAGCGCTTGGTTGCCTCTTGCTCCTGCCCGGCGTGAGCCACGGCCAGGATAGTCCCGCTTTTACGACGGATACGCGGTATGATTCTTCCGGCCGCAAGACCGGGGAGATGCTGCCGGATCCCGATGGCGCGGGGCCGCTGCACAACATTGGCACCCGCTATACCTATGATTCGGCGGACCGGCTGACGAGTGTCGAACAAGGGGAATTGCTCAGCTGGCCCGATGCCAGCGTGGCCCCGGCAGACTGGCCCAACTTCAATGTGAACAAGCGAACCGACTATCAATATGATAGCTTCGGCCGGAAGGTCCGGGAATCGCTGAGCAGCGCCGGCACGATCTATTCGGTCACGCAATATAGCTATGATGTGCTTGGCCGGCTGATCTGCACCGCCACCCGCATGAACTCGAGCCAGTTCGGCGGGTCCTTGCCAGATGCCTGCACTCTGGGGCCCCAGGGCAGCCAAGGCGCGGACCGTATCACGAAGAACATCTACGACGCGGCAGGGCAATTGCTGCAGGTCCGCAAGGCAGTCGGAACGAGCCTCGAGCAAGCCTATGTCACCTACAGCTATACGACAAACGGCAAGCAGGAATATGTCGTCGATGCCAACGGCAACAAGGCGCGGATGATCTATGACGGTCTTGATCGCCACAAGCAGTGGCAATTCCCCTCCGCGACTGCGCCGAGCGCCTATAACGGCTCGACGCCTGCCAATGCGCTGGCGACCTCAGGCGCGGTGAATCCCAATGATCGCGAAGAATATAGCTACGACGCCAACGACAACCGCACCTCCCTGAGGAAGCGGGACGGCCGCGTGTTCACCTATGGCTATGACGCGCTCAACCGGATGACGTCGAAGATCGTGCCCGACGCCTGTGTCGCTGGCTATGCCTGCACCAGCGTGAATGCCAGCGCCACGCGTGATGTCTATTACAGCTATGATCTGCGAGGGCTGCAGACCGCGGCGCGCTTCGACAGTGCCAGCGGCGCCGATGCGGTGCTGAGTGGCTGGGATGGGTTCGGGCGACAGTCCTCGAGCACCACCAGCATGGGCGGAGTGAGCCGCAGCCTGGGCTATCAATATGACGCCAATGGCAATCGTGTTCGCATCACCTACCCTGATAACCACTTTGTGAATTATTACCGGGATGGCCTGGACCGGCTCTATTACACCGATCTTGATGGAACTATCGGGCTCTTCTATCCACCCTATGATGAAGCCGGACGAGTTTCCACGCTCTACCGATATAATCAATGGGGGGCATCTTGGGGGTTCGGAACCAACTATGGCTATGATGGCGTCTCCCGACTGACGAGCTATAGGCATAACTTCTCGAGCGGCGGCAATGTCCTGACGACATTGGCCTATAATCCGGCGAGCCAGATCGTCAGCCGCGCGCGGGACAATGACGACTATCGCTTCACCGGCTATGTGAATGTTGACCGGCCCTATACGCGGAACGGTCTCAATCAATATACGAGTGCTGGTGGCGCTGGAGGCGTGGTGTTTGCCTATGATGCGAACGGCAATCTGATCTCCGAGGGCAGTACGAATTACGCCTATGATGCCGAGAACCGGCTGGTAGCGAGTTCGGCGGGCGTCGCGCTCGTCTATGATCCGCTCGGCCGCCTGTACCAGGTCTACCGCGGCGGAGTGAGCGATACGCGCTTCCTCTATGACGGCGATGCACTGATCGCCGAATACGACGGCTCGGGCACCCTGCTGAAGCGCTACGTACACGGTGCTGCAGATGGCGTGGACGACCCGCTGGTAGAGTTCAACGGGACCAGCACCTTTCCGCGCTACCTGTTCGCGGATCATCAGGGCTCAATCATCGCGGTGGCCGATGGGGACGGCAGCCGCATCGCGGTGAACAGCTATGACGAATATGGCATTCCCGCCAGCGGCAATAGCGGGCGCTTCCAGTACACTGGTCAGGCCTGGATCCCCGAGCTGGGCATGTATCACTACAAGGCCCGCATCTACTCGCCGACGCTCGGGCGCTTCCTGCAGACAGATCCGATTGGGTACCAGGATCAGGTCAATCTATATGCCTATGTCGCCAATGATCCCATCAATCACACCGATCCAAGCGGGAACTGCATTGAAGATTTATGCATCGGCGAGGGTGCCGTTGCGGCTTGTCTCGCATCACAAGCCTGCACAGCTGGCGCTGCTGCTCTCATTGCGGGAACAGCGTACTATGGTGGCAAGCTGATCCAAGCCATTGTTGGAGGGCCGCCAAAATCGCCACCACGACGTACGCCTTCGGTATCGACGCAGCGTACTGCATCTGCGTCTCCGCCGCCCGATGACAATGACCCACATAACAAGCCTGCTGAAAGGGAATCAAACCCCAAGCACCATAAGAATTCGCAGAGCCCTGAACCTGAAAACGTCCGTGAATTGTATAGCAAGTCAGTTCAAGACAAGAGTGGCGTGCGCTGGACAAGGGATTCTGACGGTGTATTCCATCGATTCTCTAGGCCGAGCAATGGAAAGACGCACTGGAATGGATCAACTTCTGGGAATGATCCCATTCAGTTAAGAAATATCCCGAACGAAATACTTAAGAGAAAATGGGACTAATAATGCATATACTCGTGGGAAACCCGGAGATGCTGGCGATAGAATCGTGCGTTGACGAATTTGTCGCGCAGAAGAGTCAAATGGGCATCGGATATTTTCTGATACACGTCGGAGGTAGGCAATACGGTGTTAAAAAGCCCCGAGCTTGCGTAATGGGTAATTCATATAACGAGATTGTATCCAGGATTAGCCAGGATGGTAAGCATATCCTCAATTCATCATCGAAAATTGATTCGAAAGAACTTTCAATTTATATCTTAAACTCTATTTATAATCGAGGATTTGAGGGCGGCGTAATTCCCTCTCAGTGGAGCAAGGAGATTGATGATAATTTGTACGCCAATGCGCTAATATGGGCGCCAGATGGCGACTCTGCATTTGATGATGGTAGTCACGTCGTGCAAGTTGACGATGGGCAATTCGCGCGAATAACAGCCTTTATAAATGCAGAGACACAGGACGAGTTTGAGAATAGCATTAGCGATGTAATATTGAGACGAGAGACGTTTTACGAAACGCTCGGTGCCTGGGCGCGAGAATTTGACGGCCAATGGAAAGTTTTTCTCAATAGTTTATCATAAGCGCTTCCTTCAAAGATTTGGTTGTGGTCGATTGAGTTTGGCATCGTCTGTGCGGCGCCGCTCACTGCTCGGCCTGTCGACTTCCATGCGCTCGTCCCGGCGGCCTGACTGAGCGATCTGGCTTGCCGAGAAGAGGAGGGCGGCTTCGCGCTCCAATCCCGGCCGTTGATCGTGATCTGCGATCATACCGAAAGCAGCCGTTCGTTCGCGTCCCAGTCACTTGAGCTCGCAAGAAGTCGATCGTCTCGTTGGGCCGCTGTCGATCTAGGCTGCAACGCATCCCATTAGCTTGACGTCGACGTCGCGCCATCGACGGGTGCGGCGGAAGGGCGGGCCAGGGACGAGGGCGCCGAAAGCTGAACTAAGCGTAGGGGGCGTGCACTTCCTCACCATGCCCCTCGCGCGGACGACGCCCTTGCCGCGGAGCAAGCCGGCTTGACTGCCGCTGAGGCGTGCCTGCATGCGCCCATCGATCACATCGTTGCCCTAGTGTCCTCGCTCACCTTTCGCACCAGCTCGACCACGGAAGTGGCGGCGAAGCGCTGCATTATCCGCGCCCGATGAAACTCTACCGTGCGCGGGCTGATGGCCAGGCGCAATGCGATCGCCTTGTTGCTGGCGCCTTCCTGCAACGCGAGCATCACCTCGCGCTCGCGCGCCGTGAGCTTGCCGGACAGGGCGATAAGCTGGGGGTCGGTGAGCGAAACGGGTGCTGGTCGCGCGACATGTCTGAGCATAGTAATTAGCCAGCCGGCCGCGTTGTTCGCGCCATCGAACGCCTCCACCGTGACGTGCCATTCGACGCAGCCGGGCGCGTCGATGCTGACCAAACCGTCCCAGCCGCCCTGCGATGCCATCTCCGCCATCGCCACGTCCACATCGACGCCAAGCATGCCCAGAATCGCCAGCCCGTGGGTGGCGTAGGCCCCGGCGCCGAGGAGCCGGGTGATCGCGGAGTTGAGGAAGTGTACGGTAAAGTCGCGGTCGAAGACGGCGACGCCGATAGACGAATGATCGATCGCGGCGTGGATAAGTTCTCGCGAAGAAATTCCGAGAACATGCTCCTGGGATGGTTGTGCGACTTTCGAAATAAATATTTCTCCTTGCTGCGGAACTATCTTCTGCGAAAATTTTCTTCGGTAGATCAATTATTTGACCTAGTAGTGATACGAGTATCTACGCCCAAAGGTTGCGGCTAAGCGAAAACTAATCCGGGGGGACCTGATTCCAGGAGACCGGCTTCAATGTTCGCTTCGCACGTGATGGCTTTTGCCACCCCGACCACCAAGCTGCGCCTCGCGCTCCTCGGTAGCGTATCCACCGCCGCAGCAATGCTGCTTCTGCCCACCAGCGCCGCCGCGCAGGCGACAACCTGTTCGCAGACCGGCACCACGATCACCTGCGTCGATGGCGCGGCCACGGTCCTGACCGGCACCACGACCGCCGGCAATGCGACGATTCCGGGCCCAGGCTTGGTGACGGTCGATACGACCAGCCCGGCAACGACGACCTATACCGCCACCGGCCCGATTTCGACGACGGGCTTGACCGCGGTCAACCTGACTTCCACCGGCGGTGCGCTCAGCCTCACCCCTGCCGGCGCCGGCGCGCCGGTGAACATCAATGTCATCGGCGGTGTCGCTGCCAATGGTGTGACGCTCAATACGCTCGCCCAGCCGGCCACCGTCACGGTGGGTAACATTGCGACCAGCGGCGCCAATTCGTTCGGCGTGCTGTCGACGGCCGGCACCGACCTCACGCTGCGGACCGGAAACATCAACGTCAGCGGCGCGAACAGCACCGCGATCGACGCGGGCGCCCAGACCGGCGTCATCTCGACCACCGCGGGCGACATCATCGCGACCGGCCGCGGCATCCGAACGATCTCGGCGACCAACGGCGCGAATACCACCGTCGTCGGTAATGTCGTGACGGGCGATCGCGCGATCCTCGCCAATGGCGGCACCGTGTCGGTCACTGCCGGCAACGTCACCACCTCGATCAACGGTGCCACTACGCCCGGCGGTTACGGCATCGCGGCGCAGGGCTTCACCGGCAACGTGACGGTCCGTGCCGGCACCGTCAGCACGGTGAACGGCGCCGGCATCATCGCCAATGCGTTCGGCCCGACCGGCGCGATCGACGTGGGCGGCTGCCCGAGCGTCACCACGACCGGCGACAATGCAACCGCGGTCTCGGCGCAGGCCGCGGGCACGGGATCGGTGACGGTCAATTGCGGCGCGCTCTCCACGACCGGCCTCAACAGCAACGGCGTGTTCGCGACCTCGGTCGGCGGCAATGTGGCGGTCAACACCACTTCGGCGGCGACGTCGGGCGTCGGGTCTTACGGCGTCACCGCCAACACCATCGGTACCGGAACGGTGACCACCAATGCGGGGGTGATCACCACCGCCGGCAACGGCGGCACAGGTCTCTATAGCCGCGCCGTCAACGGCGCGATCGATGCCGGCTACGGCAATATTACGACGTCGGGTATTGCGGCGGGCGCCAACAGCGCCGCGGCACTCGATCTCGCCTCGACCGGCACGATCAACCTGCGCGGCAACGGTGCAACGCTGCGCGCCAACGGCGCCGGCGTGACCGCCGCGATCGTCACCGGCGCGGGCGTCACTGGCAATCTGGGCAACGTCACCACCACAGGTGCCGGATCGCAGGGTGCGATCATCACCTCGACCGCTCCCGTGAACCTGACCGTTGGCACCGTGGCGACGACCGGCAATGGCCTGATCGTCAATGCCGCTACCAACGCCGTCACGCTCACCACCGGCGCAGTCACCGCGACCGACGCCGGCGCGACCGGCACGGTCATCAATAGCACCGGCGCAGTGACCTTCACCGGCGGCAGGCAGGCAGCGAATGGCGCGAATGCGCTTCGCATCACAGGCGGTGCCGGCGCGATCAACGCCACGGTTGCCGGAGCAGGCACCACGGGCGCGGGGACGGCGGTCGTCATCACCGGCACCGGTCCGGTGACGTTCGCCAATAGCGGCACGATCACCACCACCGGCGCCGCTTCCGACGGCATCAACATCGTCACGCCCGGCACCATCGCCATCACCGGCGGCCAGGTTGCCACCACCGGCGCCGGCAGCCGCGGCATTGTCGCCAATGGCGGCGGCGCGGTCACCGTCTCGGCGACCGGCGTCACCACCACCGGTGCGACCGCGAATGCGATCGTGGCGAACAGCACCGCCGGCTCGGTGGGCGTCTCGCTCAGCGGCGCCAACAACTCGGCCAGCCTCGACGGCGTGAACATTGCTGCGGCGACCACCGCCAATCTCGCGCTGACCTCGGGCACGCTCGGAGGCCTGAACAACGGTGCGACGATCACCTCGGGCACGGGCGCCACGGTGACTAACGCCGGCACGATCAACGGCGGCAACTATGCCCTCGCAGTCAACGGTGGCGCGGCGACCGTCAACAACAACGGTACAATCAACGGGCGCATCCTGCTGACCGCCAATGGCGATACGGTGAACAACACCGGCACCTTCAACGCGAACAGCAACAGTGATTTCGGCGGGGGCGCGGATGTGTTCAACAACGCCGGCACGCTCCGGGTTCTCGGCCTGGCGACGACCGCCGGCACGGTGACGCTGACCGGGCTGGAGACGTTCAACAACAGTGGCCTGGTCGATCTGCGCAACGGCCATGTCGGCGATGTGCTGGTTCTGCCGGGCAGCTATACGGGCAGCGGCGCAGCGCAGCTCGGAGTCGATGTCGATCTTATTGCCTTCACCGGTGACCAGTTGCGCATCGGCGGCGCAGCGACAGGCACGACGATCGTCTCGATCGCCGCGCTCAACAATGTGCCGGCAGTGCTCAGCACCAGCGCAGGCGCAGTGGTGGCGCAGGCCGGCGCGGCATCGTCCGCAACGGCCTTCACGCTCGACGGCGGCAGCGTCGATCAGGGGCTGATCCAGTACGGCATCGTCTACAACCCGACGACCTTCGCCTACAGCCTGGTCGCCACGCCGGGCGTCGGAGTCTATCGCGCCTCGCTGTTCGCCGAAGGGGTGCGCAACCTCTGGTTGCAGTCGGGCGACAGCTGGTCGGGCCATATGCGCGAGCTGCGCGACAATGTCGCGGCCAATGGTCCTGGTGGCGCTGGCGGGCGCGTCTGGGCTCAGGTGCTCGGCCAGGTCGAGCAGCGCGGCAGCAACCGCAGTTTCGCGTTCAACGGTGTCGCGACGCCCGTCGACCTCAGCTACAAGCAGGACTATTTCGGTGGCCAGATGGGCATTGATCTCGGCGTGCCGGCCGGCGAGGGCGGCTTCGCCTTCGGCCTGACCGGCGGCTATCTCAACTCCAACCTGAACTTCGCCAACTCGCCCGACCGGATCAATTTCGATGCGGTTAACGGCGGCGTCTATGCCAGCCTCAATGCCGGCAGCTTCTTCATCAACGCGCTCGCTAAGTACGACTATTACTGGGGTGACAATGTCAGCATCTCCGGGCGCTATACCCAGAAGCTCAAGGGGTCGATCTATGGCGGCAAGGCGGAGGCGGGCGTCCGCTTCGGCAGCAAGCTCTGGTTCGAGCCGGCGGCGAGCGTTTCGTACACGCATTCCGATTTCGACAATTTCGGTAATGCGTCGGGCAGTTTCGCCTTCAACGACCAGGACGGCGTGCGCGGCCGTGGTGGCGCGCGGATCGGCTTCACCAGCGATATCGGCGCCGCCAAGATGACGCTCTATGGCGGCGGCAACTATGTCCATGAGTTCAAAGGCCAGGACCAGGTTACCTTCACCAGCGGCAGCCAGACGGTGCGCTTCGGCAACCAGCGGCTGAGCGACTATGGCGAAGGGCTGCTGGGCCTGAACATCGGCTCGCAGCACGGCGCGATCAGCGGCTTCTTCGAGGGCCGCTATGCCAATGGCGGCGACTATGAAGGCTATGGCGGCCGCGCCGGCGTCCGTTTCCGCTTCTGATCTAGCGAGAGCAAGGGGTGTTATGGGTCGTCTCGCAAGAGGCGGCCCGTGCGCATTTGGTGTGGATCTATTTCTGTGCCACCCGGATAATGGTGAAGACGCCGCTCGATGGTTGCGTGGCGCCGCTCCACGATATCGCCGAAACCTGGCTCGGCGCACAATATGAGCTGGAGGATGGCGAACTGCAGCGGCCGTTCGCGGCGTTTCTGGAGACGAGCCGCGTCCTTTGCGGCTTGCTGGTCGCCAAGACCCATCTGCTCGACTCGAACACCAACCTCGCCTCGCCGAAGACCACGCTCGATCGAAGGCTGGGCGCGCAGAAGTCGACGCTCGAGGCGATTGACCAGTTGAATAAGGCGGCAAACAATCTCGCCGGCACGGTCGACGGCTTCGACCGGGCGGTACGTGGTCGCTCCGGGTGGCGATTACCGCGCCTGGCAGCGGGCGATCCCTCGCGCGACTGGGCCAACCAGGCGATCGTCGAGCTGTCCCATGATCGCAACCGCGGCGGGGCACCGCGCTTGGTCCCCCGTCCCTGCCTTACGATCCGCATCGCGCCCCATGCAGCCCATGCTTGCCAACGCCTTGATCCGCGCACGGTCGAGCAGGCGCAGCTGCAATTTCCGCCGAACGAAAAGGTGCGGATCGAGGAACCCTCGGACGCCAAGCAATGATGGACCTGCGCGGTGCCGATGCAGATCCCCGAGCGCAACCCGGAGACGCGCTGGCTGGCGCGGCTGGTCCGCCCGAAGCCGAAGTGACTATCGGCCACCGGGTCGAAGACGACAATGCGATTCTGATCGATGGCGCGATGGTCGAGCTTGAGTTCGTTGGCTGGAGCGAGCGCCTGGCTGGCGCCCTCGCGGTCACCGGCCTGACCGGGAGCGGTCTGATCCAGCTCTCGCTCGACGGCACCGAGGACGTCGTCAGCTGCCGGGCGCGGCCCGGCGGCAAGAAGATCGGCGCGCCATCGCTGTTTCTGGCGCTAATCGACGCGCTCGACCTCTCCGCCCCGCTAGCTCCCTCCATGCACGAAGCTTTCGACATCCTGTGGCAATCCGCCGGCTCGCGCGACGGCTAACCGTCTTTCCCAGACGGGAAGTGGTCGGGGGCTCAGCCTTCGCGGGCAGCGCTATAGGTGAGCAAACAAGGTCCGCTCCCCTAGCCCTTGCAATACAAACCCGACATTCCGTTTACGGCCCATCACTTGCCATTCCCATAGCACGTGTGAGCTCCTGAATGACAATGCTAGCTTGTGCCAGTGGCAAAAGTGTCAGGACACGATAAGCCTGGGCTTTCCAACCGATCCGAGCCTTCTGCCACTACATGTAGATGGCGCCAGTGCGCTGGCGGCATATTCTGAGCTGAACAGCTTGGGACTAAGCGCTCGATCTTAGTGGTGTTGATCGGCTTCCCAGACCTGACAAGGTACGCCCTTGCCTTCCCACACGTCTATTTCGCTTCGCAGATAGCCATTGTTCTGAAGCCAGTCGTCGATGTGCTGCCCGGGTTCGGGATCGAACTGCTTCGGGAAGCCATAGCGCCAGCCATTAGGCGGATCGATCAGGCGCATCAATTTTCTACCGTTGTGGAACGCCGCCCCAGCTCGACCATGAAGCAGGCCCAGTCGCGCAAAATCGCGTCAAAGGCTTCGACCGCGGCGTGGTCGCTCACGCAGCGAACCTCTGTTCGATCTGGAAATCCAGGCCAGCGGCGATTGGGGATGACTGCTCCTCCGCAGCCATTTCCAGCACATGTGCCATGGCATCCGAGACCATCGCGCACGCCAATGGCTCGCTCCAATCGAACCCCGCCCGAACGATCGCCTCATCCTCAAGCAGCGGACCGTATCGCCGGCGCAGGCGACTTCGTACCTCCACGTGGCCGCTCGCAATCATGGCGGCGAAAACCTGAACATGCTGACTGCCGACCAGAGCGCTGATCGTGCAGGTGTAAAGTTCCGGATCTCCGCATTTTCCAGAATCACCCTGACCATACTCCGGCGAACGGCGGGCGAGCGAGAGGTCGCAATCTGCCTCGGTAATGGGATCGCGAAGCTGAACTGGGCCCAGCGCGATCCTCCATCGGCGCGGGCTGCCGCCATTCTGGTTCACGAGCGCGGTAACGAGAAAATCCCGTAATTGGCTGGCGGTCATCCTGTTGACCTGCCCATGCCCGCGTGCATTGGCAACGAAGGTTCAGGGGAGTCGGTCGAATATCTCACGCAGCTCATCGAGATCGAGCGGCTTGGGCAGGACGAAATCGACATGCGCCGGAGCGTCCCCACCTGTCGGCATGCGACGCCCCCAGCCTGTGAGCAGTACCACCGGTGTTTCCGGGAACAGCTCCTTAACGGCCTGCGAGACCTGGTTGCCATCGACATAGGGCATACCGAGATCGGTGACCACGAGATCGAATCGTTCCCCCTTGTCCCGGGCCACACGCAGCGCATCAATGCCTGCTTGTCCGCCATCGGCAGCGGTGATCGCGTGCCCTCGGATCTCGAGCACCGTTTGCGTCGAGCGGAGCACAGCAGGGTCATCATCGACCAGCAGCAGCCGAAATGTTCGCTCTCCATTGCGCATGGCCGATTGCGGTTTTGCCGGGCGAATCTTGCCCACTGTGGCGAATTCGAGCCGCATCCGTGTGCCCGTGCCCGGCGCGCTATCGATATCAAGCACTGCCTTGTGCCGCTGCGCGGCACCTTTGACCATCGCTAGGCCAAGGCCCGTCCCACGCTCACCTTTGGTCGTGAAAAAGGGTTCGAGGCAGCGCTCGCGCGTTTCTTGGTCCATGCCGGCTCCGGTATCGCCAACCTCGAGCCGGACGCGCGGCTTGCTACCCGGAGCCGCCGGGCGCGTCTCGGTGCGAACGGTGATCGCCCCGCCCTCGGGCATCGCATCGACGGCGTTGAAGATTAGATTGGTCATCGCTTCGCGCAGCTCGGCTGCATTGCCCATGATGCGCGGCAGATCAGCCTCAAGCTGGGTTGAGACTGTGACGACGGCTCCGCGTTGCTGCGGCATGTCGCTCCAACGCGCGCGGGTCAGTTCGACGATCTGCGGTATCAGCGTGTTCAAGTCGAGCGGTTCGAGTTCGGTATCGGCGTCGGGACGATAGAAATCGCGCATCCGCGCAACCGTCGCCGCCACATCCTTGATGACGCGTCCGACAAGCTCGAGATAATCGCGTACCTCGGAAGGGACCTCCAGGTTCCGCTCGACGAGCGACTGGGTATAGATCGAGATTGGCGAGATCGCATTGTTGATATCATGCGCGATACCGCTCGCCATCTGCCCGATCGCTCGCAACCGCTCCTGCTCGATCACCGCCTGCTGGGTGTGCTTGAGATCGTCATAAGCCTGCTGAAGGCTGTCGCGCAGCTGTGCCTGGTGTGCCGCGAGCCCGACATGTTCGGCCAATTGCCGCAGGAACTCGCAATCGCCGCTTGAAAAGGCCCCGGCATCGCACCGCGACACGACCAGTACGCCAAACACCTCGCTCTCGAATTGCAGGGGCGCGACCACCAGCGAGCGCAGTCCCCGCGCCGCGAGCCGGGACGGGAAGGCAAATCTGACCTCGGCAATGTCAGGCTCATAGACCAATTCACCGGCAACACAGCGCGACAGGCCATTGCCATCAAGCGAGATCGAAGCGTTCTCGGTAATGCCGAGTTCCTCGCCTAGTGGAGCGCTACCGACGCCAACATGCGCAACCGTGAGGCCGTGACTCACACGGTCATAACGGCAGATACAGGCAAAATCGGCGGGAAGCCGGTCCTCCAGCGTCCGCACCACGACCTGGAAGATGCTATGGACATCCTGACGCTGCCCGACCGCACGGGTGATCTGTTCGAGCAGGTGGAGGCGGTCGAGCTGCGACTGGAGCCTCGCGCCAGCAATCTTGCGGTCGGTGATGTCGCGTACAAAGGCGGTGAAGGTAGTTGCCTCACCCATCCGGATCGGCGTGATCGCCAGCTCTACCGGAAATTCCTGGCCATTGCGGTGCAGTCCTTCGAGCTCGATACGCTGGCCCAGCACATGCGCTTCTCCAGTAGACAGATAGCGCTCCATCCCGGCGCGATGCGCCGGCCGATAACGTTCGGGCATCAGTATCTCGTCAACAGACCGCCCGAGCACTTCGGCTTCCGCCCAGCCGAACGTCCTCTCCGCTTGCGGATTCCAGGCGGTGATCACGCCAGCACCATCGATCGTCACCACCCCGTCGAGCGCAGATTCGACGACCAGTTGATTGCGTCGCTCACTCTCTCCCAGTGCGCTCTCGGCACGCCGATGCTCGGTGATGTCCGTCGAGATGCCGAACACCGCATAGATCTGCCCAGCCTGGTCCCGAAGGGGCGACTTGACCGAGAGGAAAATGCGCGCCTCCCCATCGACCGAGGCCATCTCTTCCTCTGTCAGCGGCCTGCCAACCTTCGCAACACGGGCATCCATCGCACGGAAGATGTCCGCCTCCGCCCGCTCGAACAGATCGTAGTCGGTCCTGCCGACCATGGCCTCCCGGTCGACGCCGAAGATGTCGGCATAGCGCTGGTTGACCATCAGATAGGAGCCGGCAAGATCCTTGACATAGATTACAGCGGGGCTGTTCGTGATGATCGCCTCGATCAGGTCCTGGCTCCGCCGCTCTGCCGCAGTCCGTTCTGCGACGCGTGCGTCGAGTTCCTGGTTCAGCGCCATCAACGCACGCTCGGCTTCGCGGCGCCGCGCCGTGTCCGCCGCACCGATCTGGGTGAGATTGAAGAGGAGCAGCGCCTCCCCGACGAACTTCCCCAGATGCGCGACCATGGCAAAGGAATCGCTGGGCGCACGCGAATAGAGAATGGCGCAATGGGCTATGATGAGGAAGATTGCCGTCGGTGCAATCGCCCGCGCGATTTCGGACTCGCGACGGCATTTCCAATATCCGTAGGCGACGGCACTCCAGAGCAAAGGCACCGATATCAAAGTAGGACGCGTGATACCGAGAAGGCCCGGCTCGCTGTAGCGCGGGACCGTGAGGAAGACGGCCACAAGCGCGATCGATAGCAATAGGAGCGCCGCCGCGAAGGGTAGCACTACCCGGCGAGGCCGCCGTCTCAGCAGCAGCGAAGCTCCAACCCCGATCACCAGGAGGTGCGCCGGCGGCCCCCAGGTCCCCGCCCGTAGCCGGACATCCGCGGTCGTCCCGCCGCCAAGCCAGCCGAGGACCGCGACAACATGGACCAGTTCGCCAACTGCAAGCGTTGCGAAGGAGATGGTCAGGAACAGGGGCCAGCTTTCATCGCCGCGCCGGCTGACCTCCCATAACAGCAACGCTATCAGCGCGCCGGTCAATGCCACGCTGGTATCGAGTACGGTGTGCAGCGCGGGATCATGCGAATGGAAAGCCAATATCGATCCGCTTCCAAGCAGGAACAGGACCAGCGCGATCGCAAGATTTGCCGAAAAGCTCAGTGCTATCGGCGCACGAATGGATGTTTCGGCCTCGACAGCCATAATCCCTCTCTACGCAACCGCGGCGCTTCGGTCGCGACCGGCCCAGCGCCGCACTCGGATCGATAGAACTAATTAAATCCAGCGACAGAATTCTGCAAGTGTACGTCGCGACACGCCGCGCTGATACTAGGCGCTATATCTCGATATTTCGGCTGCCTGTATTGGCGATATCAGTTTCACGTGACCGCGCACCGGCAGAATATCACCAGCATATTACCAGTTAGTGGTGCACGGGTGTTCAATGGTCCGGGGAATTCTACCCATTGCTCCGGGCAAGTTTATTCGCCCGGCCCATCACCTTCAGGATCGCGGACACGCGATCGGAACGAGATTTGGGTATCGCTGTGCCTATGCGCGACGCCCTGCCTTCATGATGCCCCTCCCCGACTCAAACGAAATGCTGAAGGGTCTCGATGGCCGGCTAGGCTCATCAACCTCCTGTGGCGCCTGCATGGCGGCTTCGCTGGCCGTCCCAATGGGAGGACAATGCGCGTGCCTCTGATGGGAGTGAAGAAGCATCTTCAAGCCTCGCGAATGGCGTCGCAGTTGTTTATCGGCTTCGATCCAGGCTTCAATGCGGAGCATCCGGAATTGTCTTGAGACCGACGTGATCGAGACAGGCGATGATCCGGCGGATCGCTATTGCCGCCGCTATTCCAGCTGGCCCCAGGCCGAGCAGGAGCATGCCGAGACATTGGAAAGATTTCGCCGCCGCTAGGCGCTGAGGCGCGCGCCTCTATGGGGCAGCGGAGCGCCAGACCATCGGGCGCACGGCGTCGGTTCATCCGTGCGATCGCCGATTTGCACCGCATCGGCCATCCACGGCGATGTGACGCCCGGCCGACACGAACCGGCCGGGCGCCTCCTATCAGAATCGGTCGGCGCGCGAGCGGCGTCCGCTTCATCGTCGGCGGCCCGCCGCCGACCAACCGGGAACGGGCTCCCCCGCGACGCGGCCGGATCGGCGGCGCAGGGTCGGGCTTCGCGCCTAAAGGCGGCACTTGTCGCCGAGCGCGCCGCCCGGCCGCAGAGCGCGAGCGCCCGCGGGGCCGCGATCAGGCGCCGCACCCTGTCCGGGCAAGCGCAGCGGCCCGGCAATGTGCGTCCTCAGCCCCGCTCCATATTCCGGTGACAGCCCCGGGGGATGACGACAGGCTCGTATCAGGACCAAAAAAGCGACACGGACCCGCAGGCTATATGAGAACACTTGAAAGCAGATCGCCTTCGGCTTCAAGGACAGGGCCTGCCAACCTCGCCTTCAGAAACCACCATTTCGGAGAGGCGGCATGGCGTGCCCGGCACAAAGCCTTATATACAGCTTCGATGAGCGACAGCGACCTATTTGCCTCGAATTCAGGCAGTTCAAACGCGTTGGCAGGTAGCGTGACGGAGCCGCGTTACCGCGAGATCAAGCGATCGATCGTCGCTTCGATCCGCTCGGGAATGCTAAAACCCGGCGACCGGGTGCAGTCCGAAGCCGAGATCGTCGAGCAGTTCGGCGTGTCGCGGATGACCGCGAACCGGGCGCTGCGCGAGCTCACCGATGCGGGCCTGCTGACGCGCCGTTCCGGCGCAGGGACCTTCATCGCCGACGCCAAGCCGATCGGGCACATGATCGAGATCCGCAACATCGCGGACGAGATCCGCGCGCGCGGTCATGCCTATCGTTCCCGCGTGCTCAGGAACGATGCGATCAAGGCGGACGCCAAGCAGGCTACACTGCTCGACGTCCGCGTCGGGGTCCGGCTGTTCCACAGCATCATCGTCCACCATGAGGCGGACTTCCCGATCCAACTCGAGGATCGACTGGTATTGGCCTCCGCGGCGCCCGGCTATGGTGAGACGGACTTCCACCAGCAGACGCCGAACGAGTATCTCACCCGGATCGCTCCGATCGCCCGGGTCGAGCACCGCGTGACCGCGGCGCTTCCCGATCCGGAGGTCCGCGCGCTGCTCGGCATGCAGGAACTGGACCCGGTACTGGTGATGGACCGCCGGACCTGGAGCGGCGATCGGCTCGTCTCGCACGCCACCCTCACCCATCCGGCGAGCCGCTACGCGCTGACTGCGACCTTCGAGGTCAAGCTCGACTGAGCGCGGTCAGGCTACCGGCTTGCGCCGGCGCAGCCAGCGGAAGTCCGACTTCCGGAAGCTCTTGAACAACAAGTAGAAGCCGGTTCCCGACAGCCAGAGCACACCGAACGCGACGAGGATGATCAGCGGATGATTGAAGCTGGTCCGGCTGAAATAGTCCATGTTGTGGAGCATCCAGAAGAAGTCCCAGGTGCGCCAGGTGTCGCCGCGGGTGACGAGATGCCGCCCGGTCGTCGCAGACACATAGACGCTCGAATTCTCGGCATCCTTGAAGTCGATCCGCCACATCGGTGCGACATGCTCCCGGGCCTCCAGATTGGGCCGCTCCAGCAAGGTCGCGCGCAGGGCCGGCGCATTCGCGACGTGTCCGGCGATCTGTGTTGCCAGGGCGTTGTCGATCCGTACCGGCGCCCCGGTGCGGGCATCGACCAGACGAACGCCCGAGCCGGTCGTCAGCTCGTATACCGGGGTTCCGGCGAGGTCGCGCAGGACCAGGCCACTGACCGCGGTCTGGCCGGCAGCACGCGCGGGGTCGATCAGGCCGTCGGTCGCCACCGCCATGACATGCATCGCCGGCCCGTCATGGCCGCCGACCGCATCGGCATCGAGCAGCGCCATCATCGATCCGCTGAGTGCCCAGAGAATGAACTGGATGCCGAGGACCAGGCCCACCCATTTGTGGATGCGGCGAAACAGCAATTGGGAGATTCGCAGGCGCATCAGACCGACTTTCGCTTCTTGCGACGGGGAAAAGCCCAGACGAGCAGCCAAGCGCCGGTCAGTGCCATGGCGAGCGCAGTCCAGGTGGCGACGCGCAACAGGGGATTGTTGACGTCCGAGCGGTCGCGATAATCCATGATGTGCAGCATCCAGGCGAAGTCGAAGACCCGCCACAGCTGGTGCCGCCGGGCGAGCAATTCGCCGGTCTGGGGCGCGATGTAGAGCGTCGGCCGGTTCCAGCCGGCGAACTCAACCTGCCAATAGGGCGGCTTGCGCTTGCCCATTTCCTGGACCGGCCTGGTGAGCCGGACCGCGCTGACGATCTCGGCATCACCGGTGAAGCGCGCCTTCGCCGCCGCCCGGGCCTCCGCCTCGCTCAACTCGCCGAGCCGCCCGCCGGTCCTGGCATCGAAGACCGCCACGCCGTCTTCGCCCTGCACCCGCCATGCGGGCTGGCCGAGGCGGGAAATGAGCCGTACTTCGCTCGCGCCGGGCACCGCCGAAGCTGCGGCGGATGGCGGGGTCAGCCCGACGAGCGCGACGCTGGGCGCCGCGACCGGGCGGACGAGATGGTCGCCATGGATGGTGTCGATATGGACGACCACCATGTAGAAGCCGGTCGCGGTCCAGAAGACAACCTGGAGCCCGATCAGCAGTGCGAGCCATTTGTGGATCCGCCGCACCAGCTGCGGCCATCGGATCTTCCGCATCGCCTCAGAACGCCGTGCGGAAGCCGACATAGAAGCGCCGTCCGAGCAGGTCGTACGTCATCGTGTCGGTGTTCCCGTCGGTGAAGCTGGCGATATAGGGCGCCTTGGTGTCGAACAGATTGTCGACGCCGATCTGAAAGCGGGTCTTCGCGGTCACTTCGAAGGCGAGCTGGGCATTGTGATAGAAAATGGCCGGCGCGCGGTAGCCGATCGCGGTCGGTGCTGCGTTGAAGTCCTGCGCCTTGCCGATCCACTGCGTCGACCAGGTAAAGGACACGCCGTCCTGGCTGGCGGTGGCGACGCCATAGCCGCGCCACTTCGGATACCCGCCATTGCCGCCGCCGATACGGCCGTCGAAGATGATCGGAGCGCCGCCCGGGAAAGGCTCGACGACATAGCGATCGAGATAGGTCGCATTGAGATCGACCTGCAGCCCGAGGCGGCCGAGCTTATGGGCATAGACCAGCCCGAGATCGAGGCCGCTCATCTGTTCGCGGCCGGTGTTGATCGGCTGGGCGGAGAGATAGGTGACTTCGCCGGTCAGCGCGCTGCGGGTGAAGTCCTTGCAGAAGGGGTGCGACAGGTTGGCGCTGGCATAACAGCCCGAGAGCTTGGTCGAGCCGGGAATGGCACGGATGGCGCCGGTGATGTCGATGTCGAACCAGTCGGCGGTGAGCGACAGGCCCGGGACGATGCCCTTGGGCTGGAGAACCGTTCCGAGCGTCCAGCTCTTCGAAGTCTCGGCCTTGAGGTTCTGGTTCCCGCCGACCGTCGTCAGGATGGTCGTGCCGAGCTGGACATAGCCCGCCGGCACGCCCGAGGCGCGGCAATTGGCCACCAGCGTCGCGTTCGTGCTGGCCGAATAGCGGCTGCACGGATCGGTGGTGGTGAGATTGCCCTCGGAGACGCCGCCGAACAATTCAGGGACATTGGGCACGCGGAAGCCGGTGCCATAGGTGCCGCGCAACCGGACGCCATCGACGATCATCCAGTCGGCGCTGAGCTTGTAGTTCCAGTCGTCGCCGAAAAGGTCGTAGCTCGAATAGCGGACTGCGCCATCCAGCGTCAGCGCGCGGAAGAAGGGCGTGTTGGCGAGCACCGGAACCGACAGCTCGAGATACGCTTCCTTGGCGCGGGTCCGGCCCGAGATAGGCGATTGCTGGTTGGTATTGGCGATACCGGCAACGGTGAGCGGATCGGGGTTTCGCCAGCCCTTCTCCTCGCGATAGGACACGCCGGTCGCAAAGGAGACCGCGCCTGCCGGCAGGCGGAACAGCGAGCCGTTCAGGTCGCCGGTCACCGACAGGAGCGAGTTGCCGCCCCTGTCGCGTGAGGTGAAGAGGATATAGTCGAGAACCTTGGGCGTCAGATCGCCAAAGCCGAGATAGTCCGCGCAGGGAATGGCGGCGCTTGCCGCGAAGCTGCACTTGGTGGTGTCGAGCGAGTTGGCGACCCGCTGCAGATTGGCGATGTTGGTAGAACCATCGACCGCGGTGTTGCGGCCATAGGCGCCTGCGACTTCCCAGGCCCAGTCGTTGGCGAGCTTGCCGCGCAGGCCGAGTGTGCCCTGCCAGGTATTGGTGCGCTGGAAGAACTCGCGCGGCCCGGGCTCGGCAAGCCGGCGCTGGATCAGGACGAGGTTCTGCCCGGTCGGATTGGTCGGGTTGCTGGCCGAGATGGCGAGGTTGCGCAGCGTGCCCGGCGTTGCGATCTGGTTGGAGTTGCGCCGCGTGTAGAGGAACTCGCCGAACAGCTCGACCCGATCGCTCAGATCATAGTCGCCGAACACTGCGGTCGTGATGCGCTCGATCGGGCTGACCGCATAGAGGAACGGATTCGAATTGAAGTTGTGCTTCGCTGCGCTGTAGGGCTCGTAGAAATTGCCGTTGCCACCAGGCACCTGGTTGAAGTTGATCTGCTGGCCGTTCGGCAGCGCGGCGCGGCCGCCGATGGTCGAGGCGCTGTTGACGCAGCTCAGCGAACCCGGCGTCGTCTCGGCAAGCGAGCATGGTGCGCGGCTCGCCATGTTGACCGGCTCAGTCTTCTGATAGGTCGCCGCGATCAGGATGCCGCCGCGGCTGCCGCGCTTACCAAGCAGCAGGTCGACCGTATAGTCGCCCCCATCCCCGCGCTCGGTGATGCCGCTGCGCGCGCTGATCCCGATGCCGTTAAAGTCGGTGCGCGTCACCAGGTTGACGACGCCGGCCATGGCATCGGCGCCGTAGATCGCCGAAGCGCCGTCCTTGAGCACGTCGGTGCGTGCCAGGGCGGCGACGGGGATCATGTTGAGATCAGGCGAGGAGTTGGCACCGGTACCACCTGCGACCAGGCGGCGATTGTTGAGCAGCACCAGGGTGCGCTTGATGCCGAGGCCGCGCAGATTGACCTGCGCGGTGCCATAACCGTTACCGGTCCAATAGGCCGAGCTCTGATTGCCCGCGAAGCCCGCATTGGCGGGAAGGCGCTGCAGCAGCGTCTCGACATTGACGATACCGGTGTTCTCGATCTGCTCGGCCGAGACGACCGTCGCCGGCCCGACGCCTGCAATGTCCTGCCGGCGGATGCGGCTGCCGGTTACGAGGATCTCGTTTCCATTCTCGTCCTGCGCACCGGCCTGATCGGCGGGTGGCACGTCGGCGGTCTGCCCAAAGGCCGGCGCGGCGGTGGAGAGGAAAGTGGCGGCGAGAAGTATGGTCGAGAGTTTCATCGCGTCCCCCGGCAATTTGTAGCCCTGGGGCGGGAAGAAGCATCAATTGTATATACAGGTCAACATATTTTATGAAATAATTTCAATAACTTAATATGATTCATAGGAGATGCATCCCCGTTCTAATACGCAGCCCAAGTCCTCACCCCTCATGAAAATTCGCCAGCCCGGAATTGCCGGGAAATGGCTTGCCCCCGATCCCGGGTGCACGCGCCGCGTGCAGTCCGCCAGTTCGGGATTGGAGCCGTCACGCGAGGGCCGGGGAAGGTGGCGCGCGGGCGCGGTCAGCGCATCGACGCGACGGGTTCGAGCGTGCCAAGCCACGCAACGAGCGCGAGGACGAGCAGCACGCAGCCTGCCTCCAGCGCGAGGCTGGTCCGAAGGCCGACGAGCGCGGCCAGGTGATCTCCCGTCTCGATCCGATCGGCGAGCGCGGGGGTGAGCCGATAGCGATTCGCGGCGGCAAAGCCGAGCATCGCTGCGAACAGTGCAAGCTTGGCGAGCAGCAGCTGGCCATAGAGCGTGGTGAAGAGCGCAGCGACATTGGCGGGGCCTACCAGCAACCAGCTGTTGATCAGTCCGGTGACCAGGATGACAGCCACGATGATGGTACCGATCACGCCGAAACCGTGCAGCGCTCGGTGCGTCGCGCGAAGCGCAGGTGCGTCGAAAGCGTCGGCAGGGCGAAGGACCAGCGCCAGCAGGCAGGCGATCGCACCGGTCCAGGCGCCCGCGGCGATGAGATGGGCGATGTCGGCACCGAGATGGACCCAGCCCGTCATCGCCTCATCCATCGCCCCATGGCCATTCCACGCGAGAGTCGAGAGAGCGACTGCGCCACCGGCGGAAGCGATCGCCAGGAACGCCGCCGGCTGCCTGCGGAGCGCAGTTGCGGCGAAGGCCACCGCCGCCAGGCCCACCATCCGGACGATCCAGGCCATTCCGACCGGCATCGCCAGGATCATCGCAAGCGTCTCGTAGTCGATCTCTGATATCGGCTCGCCCGTCATTGAGGCGGCAAGAGCCATCAGTCCGCACATGGACAGGACAAGGCCGGTAATCGCGGTGGCCAGGGCTATGCGACCCAAGGGGAGCGCACCGCGAATGCCGGGGGCCAGCAAGGCAAGGAATGGCACGCCAAACGTCACCGCAAGGTCCAGGTAGAGGCCGAACCTGACGGCAACGTCGAGCGGCCCCATCTTACTTCACCTTGAAGCTGAGACTGCCCTCGACGCGGTGGGTATCACTCGCCACGGCGTGCCAGACGAGCTTGTAGGCACCGCGGGGCAGCGGCTTGGCGAGGGCGACGACCATCGTCTTGCCGTCGCCGGCGACCGAGACCGACACCTGCATCTTGTGCGGCGACGTCATCTTCATGCCGGGCATTTCGGTCATTTCGAGATCGACGCCCGAGAACTTGGCGACGACCGGCTCGGAGAAAACCAGTTGCAGCTTCGAAGGCGCGGCGACGACCGCGTTGGCCGCGGGAGTCGAGGACACGAGCTTCACGTGCGCCAGAGCGGGTGCCGCGATCATGAGCGCGGCGCCGGCAACGAGATAACCAAATCGCATTTTCGAAACTCCATGAGCCGGCAACGCGCCGACAGCCTGAATACGCAGCGGCCCGGATCACCCCTCACATGATCGGGCGGTGGCGGGCTAGGAGTACCCGCCAGGCGGATCTAAGATATTTTGAGGGCACGCGCGTTTCCGTGCGTATCCGATCAAGGGAAAGTGAAACAGGCCATGCACAGCGACATTGACGAAGCACTGCGCCGGCTGGGAACGGCCAGCCATCCCGGCCTGGAAGGCCTTGAGGATTCTGTCCTTGCCGGCGTGAAGTCGCGGCGCGAAGCCCGCGCCGGTATCCGCATGGCGGCGCTCGCCGGCGTCGGCGCGATCGCACTCGGCACCCTTGCTGCCGGTCCAACCGCACCGCCCGCCTCCGCGTCGCCTCTCGCACCCTTCGGCGCCGCCGCACCGCTTGCGCCGTCGACGCTGCTGGTGACCGAATGACGAGGTCCGCAAGGCTCGGTGCATTCATCGCCATCATTGCCTTCGTCGCCGCCATCGCGGGCGTATGGGTGGGCCGGACTTTCTTGCCCCAGCACACCCAGGGATCGGAGCTGCACGAAGTGCTGCATCACGACCTGCAACTCGACGCGCAGCAGAAGGCACAGCTGGACGCGCTCGAGGAGCGGTTCGCAGTGCGCAGGCGCGCGCTCGAGTTCGAGCTTCGGACGGACAATGCCCGGCTGGCCGAAGCGATCCAGGCCGAGCGTGCGATCGGCCCGCGCGTCACCGCTGCGGTCGACTCGTCGCACCAGGCGATGGGCGAGCTGCAGAAGGAAACGCTCGCACATATCTTCGCGATGCGCGCGATCCTGCGTCCGGACCAGCAGGCCAAGTTCGATAGAGCGGTGGTCCATTCTCTCACCGCCGATGGCCGGTGAGACCTGACTACAGCACTTTCCCGGACAGCGACCTCGCCACCATGTCGTTGGCGGGATCCGATGGTGCCTATGCGGAGATCGTCCGCCGGTACCGGACGCCACTTTTCCGGCTGATCAACGGCAGCGTCCCGGATCCCGACGAAGCGCTGGACCTGACCCAGGAGACACTCGTCTCCGCCCACCGTGCGCTGCGCCGCTACGATCCCGCGCGGCCGATGCGCAGTTGGCTTTCGGCGATTGCGCTCAACAAGTGCCGGGACTGGGCACGCCGTCGCAAGGTTCGGCAATTCTTCACCTTCGCCCGCGACATCGACGATGCAGCCGAACTGATCGCCGACGACCGGCCCGACCAGGCCGTCGCCGCCGAGGATCGGCAGGAGCTTGCACGCCTGCGCCGCGCGATCTCGACGCTGTCCGCCTCGCTGCGCGAACCGCTCCTGCTCCACACGGTCGAAGGGCTCAGCCAAAGCGAGGCAGCCGAGATCCTCGGCATCAGCGAGAAGGCAGTCGAGACACGACTGCGCCGCGCCCGGATCCAGCTGCATGAGCACCTCGGTCGCTGAACCTCGCAACCGGGCCTGCCAACCTATTCCCGCCGCCGCGCCTGGCTCTGGCATCCTGCCGCGAAGCACGGAGCCATTCGCGGAAATTCCTTGAGGGGTCGGCGCCTAGGCTGCGTAGCCATTGCAGAGAACATCCCATCACAGGGGCCAAGATGAGTATTTCGATGGATCGGCGGTCATTGTTGCGCGGAGCCGGGGTCGGCATGGGCGGGCTCGCGCTCGCCAACTGGATGCCCGCATGGGCACAAAGTACCTCCGCGGGCCTGACCCCGGACATGCCGACGCTTGCCGGCGAGCACATCAACCTGCGGATCGCGCGACAGGTCATCACGATCGATGGCAGGCGCTCGCGGGCGGTCGGGGTCAACGGTACGATCCCGGCGCCGCTGCTCCGGTTGCGCGAAGGCCAGAAGGTCGTGCTGCATGTCGAGAACGCGCTCGACGAGGACAGCTCGATCCATTGGCACGGCCTGCTCGTGCCGATGCAGTTCGACGGCGTGCCCGGTGTTTCCTTCCCCGGAATCAAGCCGCGCTCGACCTTTGTCTATGAGTTCCCGATCATCCAGAACGGCACCTACTGGTACCACAGCCATTCGGGCGGGCAGGAGCAGCTCGGCCTCTATGGCCCGATCATCATCGATCCCGCGGCACCGGACGCGGTTACGCATGACCGCGAGCACGTGATCATGTTCGGCGACCACAGCCGGACCAGCCCCGAGGCGATCCTGCGCAACCTCAAGACGGTGCCGGGCTATTACAATTACCAGCGCCAGACCCTGGCCGGTCTGCTCGCCGGGCGCGACCAGTCGCTCAGGGACCGGATGGACTGGGGCAAGATGCGGATGGACCCGGCGGACATCTCGGACGTGACCGGCGCGGCCTATACCTATCTCGTCAACGGACATGGTCCGTTCGACAACTGGACCGCGCTGTTCAAACCGGGCGAGCGCGTCCGGCTGCGCTTCGTCAATGCCGCGGCAATGACGACGTTCAACGTGCGCATCCCGGGCCTCAAGCTAACCATCGTCCAGGCCGACGGCCAGAATGTGAAGCCAGTCGAGGTCGACGAGTTCCAGATCGGCGTCGCCGAGACCTATGACGTGATCGTCGAGCCGACCGAGGATAAGGCGTTCACGCTGGTCGGCGAAGCGGTCGATCGCTCGGGCATGGCCCGCGCCACGCTGGCGCCGCGCCCGGGCATGAAGGCAGAGGTCCCGCCGCTGCGCAAGCGCCCGCTGGCGACGATGAAGGACATGGGCATGGACATGTCCTCGATGGACATGGGCGGAGGCGGCGATCAAACCGGCCATGCCGGGATGAGTGGTATGAGCGGCATGGCCGACAGCGCCAAGCCTGGCATGGCGATGCCCATGTCGCGCGGCGTCGACCCCACCATCGAGAAGAACGCCTCGGCTCTCCTCGGTGCCGCCACCGCAGCGATGCCGGGGATCGGCCATGGCAAGATGGACCATTCGGCGATGTCGACCTCGCCCGGACATGGCAGCATGGACATGGGCGGGATGAAGATGCGCGACCTCTCCTACGCCCCCGAGGTCAGGAAGGGCCCGGGCGTGCAGACGATCTCGGCGATGCCGATGGATCGCACCGGCGAGCCGGGCCAGGGCCTGGAGGATGTCGGCCACCGGGTGCTGGTCTACAAGGACCTGATGGCACGGGAGCGCAATCCCGATGTCCGTGCGCCTTCGCGCAGCCTCGACATCCATCTCACCGGCAACATGGACCGCTTCATGTGGGCGTTCGACGGCGTGAAGATGTCGGACACGATGGACCCATATCCGTTCATCGAAGGCGAGCGTGTCCGGATCAACCTGATCAACGATACGATGATGGCCCATCCGATCCATATCCACGGCCATTTCTTCGAGCTGGTGACGGGGCATGGCGACCATGCGCCGCGCAAGCACACCGTGATCGTGCAGCCGGGCGGCAAGGTGACCTGGGACTTCACCGCCGATGCCGTCGGCGACTGGGCGTTCCACTGCCACCTGCTCTACCACATGATGTCGGGGATGATGCGAACCATCAGCGTCCGTCCGAAGGGAGCGGCGGCATGACCCGGGTCGCCGCGCTTCTCGCCGCCGGCACCGCGCTGGCGCTCAGCCTGCCCGCCTCCGCGCAGGACCACTCGATGCACGACATGCCCGGCATGGCGAAGCCGAAGCAGCCCAAGCGCAAGCCCCAGGCTGCCAAGCCGGCGCCCGCGAAGCCGAAGCCCGTACCGCCCAAGCCGGCGGCCGAGGACCATAGCGGCCATATGATGCCCGGCACGGACATGGGCGCACCGACGACGGCCGAGGACAAGCCCGCCCCGACGGAAAGCGGCGCCGCCGCGGATCCGCACGCGATGCATAGCGGGATGGAAATGGGCCAGGATGCGGGCGCGATGCCCGAGACCGGTACCGCCCTGCCCGCCGGGGACGCCCCCGCGCCGCCGGTGCCGACAGACTATTATGGGGACCGATTCTTCCCCGCGGACGAGATGGCGCGGACACGCCATGCCGGCATGAAGGAGATGGGCGGCCAGTCCTTCGGCACGGCCATGTTCAACCTTGCCGAAGTCCAGGTGCGAGACGGGCGCGAGGGCTTTCGCTGGGATGGCGAAGGCTGGTTCGGCGGCGACATCAACCGCCTGACGGTGAAGAGCGAAGGTGAAGGCCGGTTCGGCGAAGGCGTCGAAGGTGCAGAGGTCCAGGCGCTCTACAGCCGGGCGATCGATCCCTATTGGAACCTTCAGGTGGGTGTACGCCACGACTTCAAGCCGACGCCGAACCGAACCTATGCGACCTTAGGGTTCGAAGGGCTCGCGCCCTATCAGTTCGAGATCGAAGGCGCGGTATTCCTCTCGCCCCAGGGTGACGTGCTCGGCCGTCTCGAAGGCTATTATGACCAGCGCATCACCCAGCGGCTGATCCTTCAGCCGCGGCTTGAAGTGAACCTGTCCGCACAGGATATGCCGTCGCAACGGATCGGCTCGGGCCTCACCGACGTCGAGTTGGGACTTCGCGCGCGATACGAGATCACCAGGCGCCTGGCCCCCTATGTCGGGCTGAACTGGGAGGCGAAGTCCGGCCGCACCGCGGACTATGCCCGCGCCGACGGCGAGAAGCCCGCATCGCTCGGCTTCGTTGCCGGCATTCGCTTCGGTTTCTGACGACGGGAGTTGGTCCGGAGTCTCGGCGACCGCGCATAGCTGCGCCATCAGAGAAGCAAGGAATCCGGCGTAGCGCCGGTGACGAGCGGCGCGGAGAATATTTTCGGGCGAGGCCCCCGGGGGCCGTCTGCGCGCTGCGTCAACCCGCCCAACGCCGATCAAGCGGCGACGGGAGGACAGAACGATGGCGATTTCGAACAAGACATTCTGCGCCCCACTGCTCGCGTCCACGGCATGCCAGGCAGGCATGCGGGCCCTGCAAGCCAACGCCCAGGCGGCGGCAGTTGGTGAAGACCGGCCAGATCGATGCCGACAGTATGCGCGGATCGATGATCGCTCATGCGGTTGGCGGGCTGATAGTACTGCTCTGGGAGACCGTGTTCGGCACCTACAAGCCCGCTAGCCTCTGTCGCCGGGCGCGCCGCCCGGCCGCAGAGCGCGAGCGCCCGCGGGGCCGCGATCAGGCGCCGCACCCTGTCCGGCCAGCGCAGCGGCCTGGCAGTGTGCGTCATCGCCCCGCTTCTCCGGGGCAGCTGTCCTGCGCCATCAACCGTCACCCATGCCGAGTCGTTCGGCGTAGATCTCACCCAGCTGTTTACGGTCGAACCTTTCAAATCCCGGACTCCCGATAGAGCAGAACGAAGATAGAACATTGAATCGGCCGGGACTAGGATCGACATCGCTATCCGGATCGAGCTTTGACAGTTTCTCGAGCGCGTAGCTGTCATCGCTGAAGTGTCTGGCCGCTTTGCCGAGCGGCATTATGATTCTGGGCTGCTAAGTAGCGTGCTCGATATCGTGAATTTCCGATACCTCCGGGGCAGCCCGCACGCCGGCGCTGGTGCGGGTCGGAGCGGCCGCAACGGAACTTGCATGGGATACAGGGCCAGGCGAGATCGGCGACGCAGCGCGAATTGGAGGGAGCGTCATGAGCTCGATCATCAACATCAACTTCAACGATGCCACCGTCACCGAGACGCAATTGTCGATCGAAGTCGAGGCAGCGAATTTCGTGATGTCGCAGGACGCGAACTTCACCTTCAGCGGTGCGGGCTTCGCTCCGCTCCCGAACGGCATTCTGGGGATCAATGTGTATCCGGGAGAGATAGCGATCACGGCGCCGATGCAGTCAGGCTTCAGCGCGGCGATCAGCGTTGGAGTCGCTCCGGTCACGATTCCGACGATCACCGCCTCGGGTTTCGAGGGCTCGGTCGAGGTCACCTGGTGGGACAATTCGAGTCAGCAAACGCAGCCGCTGACGGCGGGTGTACCCCTCGTGCTGGAAGGCTTCATCGGCTGAATTCCGCCGGCGCAGCTTGCGCAGTGTGCGCGGGCGAATCCGGCGTAGAGGTTGTGTGCGAGAGCGTCTACCCAGTCCCCAAGCAATGTGGGCGGAAGGCGAGGGTGAATCGGATCGAGCCGATCACATCAATGGGGTCCTGCCCCTGGGTCTGTTCGTCGCCTTCAACGAGCCCGATTGATCTTGCCGAGGCGGAGAGCAACATCCCGAATTCACGCCGAGCGAAGCACCGCCTGCTTCCTATGCGCATTCCTCCCTGCCCCCACTTCAATCACGCAAAGGCTTGCTTGCCCCGGCGCAACCGGTTCATGTCCGTGGCCATGCCGAAGCGCCCCTGATCGCCGACTCGCGGCGCTGATTGGCCCGAGATCGATGTGCCCGAAGCCGATCGCTTCGCGCCCAAGCGCCGGCCAGAGGAAGCGGGCGTTGCCGATTTGGGGGATCATCAGCGTATTGTAGGGCCGATCATATCTATCGAGATAGGACGCCGCCACCGGCATACGCCCACGGGACACCTCAGGCGCCTCAAACGAAAGAGAAGCTCGACCCGTCGTCGTTTGATTGCCTCCTGAATGGATCAAATTTCAATATACTTTCGATCTATTTTTGATCGATAATAACGGCGACAGCCTGATCTAAATCTCCAACGTTCCAGGCACAGATCACTTGGTCGCAACATCAATAGCACCGGCCTGCCGGAAATGATGCCGCATGCCGATGCCATTCGAGATCATTCTACCGGAAGGAGAAGTGCGATGACCAAGAAGGATCTTGTCGCTGCTGCGACGAAGAAGGGCCTCGACCATACCCATGCCGAGCGTGCCGTCGATGCGGTGTTGGGCGCGCTGCGGGACGCGCCTACCGGCGTGCTCGTGTTTCGTGAGACCGAGGGGCGCTCCGTCCCGGCTGACAAGCGGCGCACCATCTTCATGTGCGGTTGAGACCTTCGTGGGCGACTGAAGGGCGAGCCAGCGCCATCGCGGCGTGCTCGCTCCGCTGATCGAAGCTGGAGGCACCATGGCCTACACGGATCCCATGCCGACGCCGGACTATCCGCTACTGCGCGAGAATATCTGGCAGATCACACCGGAAGAACCCCTTGCCTATGTCGAGACACCCGACGGGTGCTTCGAGGTCGAAACCGGTCAGGCGCTCGCCTTTCTCCGCGTTCGTCCACATTGCACCCCGCACAACAACGTAGCCCGGATCGCCGAACGCAGTGGCACGCATCCCGAACAAGTCAGCGCGATGCTGGCGGCCCTCGACAGCATAGGCGCAATCGGCCCGCGTCGCGGCGATGTGATCGAGCGGCTGACCCGTGCTGTAGAACTGTGGGGCGCTGAACTGGCCCGCGACTTTATTGCAAATGCTCTGCTCGACGAGGCGATGCCGCGCACGGTCCTCCTCGGCTGGTTGCTCGAAACCTATCACTATGTCCGAGACTTTCCGGAAGCGATCGCCGAGGCTGCGGCACGGGCGCCCGAAGGGCCGTTACGCCAGTTGCTTCTGCGATACGTCGCCGAGGAACGGGGGCACGAGCGCTTCGTGCTCGAGACGCTGGAAAACCTGGGGCTGTCCCGGGCCGAGGTGGAAGCCAGTCACCCGCTGATTTCCACCCGGATGATCGGTTTCCTGATGCGCGACCTGTTCGCGGCCGCCCCTGTCGCAGTGTTACTGATGGCAGCGATGGTCGAGGCCCAAGCCATCCCCGACGAAAGGACGCTTGAGTTCCAGCATGAGATCGAACGTCACTTCGATCTCGCCCCAGGCGCGCTCGGGCCCTATTTCAAGCATCAGGAGATCGACGCGCGGCTCGGCCACCACCGGCTGTTCGCGGATAATCTCGCCTGCTTCGACATCGAGGACGAGGCCGTACTCGACCTGGTGGTCGATCGACTCCACGACCTCAAGCACGGCTTCGACCTCCAGGGGCTGGAGATCCGTCATTATTATGGCGGACAGGACGGCGCTTATCTGCCGCGCCAACCGATGCCGATGCGAGCGATCTGATGGCACAGGGCGAAGCGCATGGCGCAGTGTGCGGCGACAATATCGCGATGGAGCCGGCGCGGTGGAATTTCGGCGGGGACGTGCCCGGCAAATTCGTGGCCCACGCCCAGCGCTCGATTCCCTATTACGACGATTGCCATGAGCTGATCGCGAGGATCAGCGACTATTTCGTATCCTCGCAATCGACCTGCTATGATCTGGGCACATCGACCGGCAGGCTCCTGACCCGGCTCGCCGCGCGCCACCCGCCTGGCGTGCGGTGGATCGGGATCGACTGTGAGGCCGAGATGGTGCGCGAGGCCCAGACCGCCTTCAAGTCGGCCACCGCCAACGGTCCCGACACAGGGCGCAGAACGGTAGAATTCGTCGAAGCCGACATCTGCGACTATCCGTTCGAACGCGCCGACCTGATCATCGCCTATTACACGGTTCAGTTCATCTCCCCGCGGCGACGGCAGGAACTGATCAATCGGCTCTACGAGACGCTAAACTGGGGAGGTGCGCTGCTGCTGTTCGAGAAGGTACGCGGCCCCGATGCGCGCTTTCAGGACATCGCGGCGGGGCTCTACACTGAGATGAAGCTCGAGCACGGCTACACGGCGGAGGAGATCCTCGCCAAGAGCCGCAGCCTCAAGGGTGTGCTCGAACCCTTCTCGACCGAAGGCAATCGCAGCCTGCTCGAACGCGCCGGGTTCGTCGACATCATGACGGTTTTCAAATACGTGTGTTTCGAGGGCTTCCTTGCAATCCGCTGACCCCGTGCTGGTGCTGGAACTCCGCGGGTATCTTGAGTTGCTTGGGTTGGAGGGATTTGAAGTTCCGACCCACTTGCCGTCGTGCGAGCTTTGCGGAGGCGATGACGCGCCAATTCTGCGCCGACGGACGCGGGTCACCGCGACGATCGACGCGGCTTTCGAGATCCGCTGCTGCGCGCATTGCGGCCTGCTGTTCCAATCGCCACGCTTCGCGCCCCAATTCTATCGCGCCTATTACGGCCAGGTCTATCGGCACCTCCTGGCCCAGGAGCAGCAGCCATTCGACAGCCATGTCGAGGACCAGATCGCGCGGGGCGAGGCATTGCTGGAGAGCCTCGCCCAGATACTGCCGCGCCCCGGCCGGATGCTCGACCTGGGCTGCGGCGCCGGCGGGATGATGCATGCATTTCGCCGGCGCGGCTGGAATGTCGTGGGGGTCGATCCCGACAGCCTCGCCGCGGCACATGCCCGCGACGCGCTCGGCCTGACGGTCCAGACCATGGACGCGGAGGAAATGAGGCTCGCCCCGGGCGCGTTCGACCTGATCCTGATCGCCGGCTCGCTCGAACATGTCCACGACATCGCCCGGGTGCTCGCCCAATGCCACAAGGCCGGGGCGGAAGACTCCCTCCTGCTCCTCGAGGCGCATGGGCTCGGCCAGGCCGAATATCTCGGCGCGATCGGGCATAATCATCGCCGCTTGCTGACCGCGAATTCGCTGGCGCTGGCGATGCTGCGCCATGGCTGGACGCCGCAATTCATCACCGACGCGCCCCTGTCCGGTCCCACCCGACCAGGCAGCACCTTCGCGCTCGGGCGGCGGACGGAGCGCCTCGGGCCAGGGCCGATGGAAGCGGCGATCGGCCTGGGCATACGCGACACGCCGGAAGCCATGGCCGCCTGGCTCGACCGGCACGGCATCGGCTGATCGGCGCACCTCGTTCGGCGCACAAGGGACGCGGATATCAATCGACGATGAACAACCGGGCGCCCGCATGCGAGGACGAACGATGCGCGGCGTCGCCGAAGTCGGACACCTGATAGCTCATGCCCGCACGCATCGAGACCCGGCGACCATCAGCGAGTTCGGTCTCCATTTCGCCCGACAGGACGAGCAGGATGTGCCCGCGATCGCACCAGTGATCGGCTAGATAGCCCGGACTATAATCGACCATCCGGACCCGGACCCCACCGAACATGCGCACGCGCCAGTCGGCATGGCCGGTTTCGCCTGGATGCCGCTCGACCGGAATCTCGGCCCAATTGACCAAAGTGAAGGGCACGACACCTATTTCAAGCCCCATGATCGCGCTCGCCTTTCCGCTTAACCTTCACCAATGACGCACATGTAAACATGCTCCAAAATGGAGATTAAATACAGTCTGTCCTGGCGTTGACTCCAGAGGACTTAAGTATCAATCTCGAATAATAAGGTCGCCACCGAATCACGACTTGTTTCGTCCGGTAGATCGCGCCGCACTCAACAGTTTCGTTTTTGGCATGGAATGTCGAGCAAGGTCTCGCAGGCATTCGGCACGGGTTCGCCGAGCGCCCATTCACGAATGTCGATCTGCCCATTCTTCCATTGTGTCGATGCCGTTCAAGGCTTTGAGGAGCGAAAACGATGACCAACGATGTGAAGCACCTGGCCGTTCACCAGGCCGCTGCAGACACCGCAGCCAAATGTGCCGCCAACGCGGCGAAATGCGCCGCCAATGCCGCGAAGTGCGCGGCCGCAGCGGCCAAATGCGCCGCGCGCGCCGCCGAGGCCAAATGCGCCGCCGCCGCGGCCCGCTGCGCGGCCACCGCGGCCCGCTGCGCGGTCACCGCCGCGGCAGCCAAATGCGCCGCCGCGCCGCGCTGCGCCGTCAATCCCAAATGCGCGCAATAGCCTGACCCGGCGCCCGGCCTTGGAACGGGCTCGTTCGAACCTCGGGGGATAGCGATGACCGTTCCACGGCTGGGCGTTGGCCTGCAATATAATCCCGAACTGATCGGGTGGTTTCCATTCGTCGAACAGGAACTCGACGTGATCGAGATACTGTTCGATTCGGTCATGACGCCGCTCGATGGCCCCGGACTGATATCCGCTTCGGGAACCCGCCTGCTCGATATGGTGGCGCCACATGTGCCGCTATCGGGACACTCCAACTATGGTGGCGATTTCGGGTTCGACGATCTCGAAAGCACCGCCGCGGTCCGGCGCCACGTCCCGCTGGCGCGCCGCTTCGGCGTGCCCTGGGTCACCAATCACTGCTTCTACAGCGATGCGTCCTGGTCCGATGTCTGGAGCAGCCCGCTCCAATTCTCCACGGCCGAAGCCGAACGCGTCGCGGAGCGCGCCAAGGCCCTGCAGGAACGCTACGGCGTTCCCCTGGGCCATGAGAACGCCGCCTATTACCGCGTCTGTCCGGGCAGCGACCTGCGGGAGGAAGAGTTCCTCGCCTATCTGGTCGAGCTGTCGGGCACCTATCTCCATCTCGACCTCCACAATCTCTACGCCAACGCGCTCAATCACGAGGCCTCCGGCTATTCGATCGAGCGGTTCCTCGACACGATCCCGCTCGATCGCGTGATCACGATCCACATGGCAGGCGGGCGCTGGATCGATGGGCAGTATCACGACCTTCACGACACCCAGGTGCCCGATCCGGTCTGGGACCTGCTCGATGTCGTGCTGGCACGTTCGACCCCTGGCGCGGTGATCCTCGAATATGAAGCCCAGGCGCTGGTGTGCGGTGCCGAGACGCTCGACACGCAGCGGACGACCGAGGTGATCCTGGCGGATCTGCATCGCGCGCGCGCCGCATGGGATTGCGCTTATGGCGCACATAGCCGCCGGACGACCTGGAGCGAGGCGGCGTGACCGATGCGCGGCACGTGTGGGACACCTGGCGCCGCATCCTGCGCGACGACCAGCTCGTCGCGCACGTCCTCGACCCCGCCCATCCCCGCCCGGACGGGCAGGATCGCGAAACTCTGGCGATCATCGCCGACTATGCGCGGACGCCTGACCAGAGCGCGACCAATATCGGCATGTATCGACGTGGGCTGGCGCGCAACGCACTGGGCGCGCTCGCCCTGGTTCCGCTGTCGCGCCACCTGCTGTTCATGACCGATCTCGACCTCGACAGGGTCGCGGACGAATTTGCGCAGTCGGTCGGCTATGTCGATTACGGCCCCAATTTCTGGAAGGCGGCGGGCGCATTCATCGCCCATCTCGCGACCCGGCCGGATTTCGCGGCCGCGCCCTGGCAGGACGTCTTCGCGATCGATCTAGCGACGGTGGCGCTCGCCAGACGGCTGGGCGAAGCCCCTCCCCCTATCTGGCCGGCGGCGGCACCAGGCTCCGCTGCCCTTGGCCGCCCGGCAACGCATTGGTCGCTGGCGGGCGCCGCGACCCTGGTGGAGACCGCGCACGACCTTGCGGCGTGGATCGAAAACCCGGAGAGTTTCGACCCGGACGAGCCTGTCGCGGCGACCTCCAGTCACTGGCTCGTCTATTTCCCGGCGGCCGAGCTGCCACGACACTATGTCCAGCTCTCCGAATGCGCAGCGGCGGTGGTCGCAGGCTGTGCCCGGCCCGCGACGATCGAGCAGCTTGCCCGATCGCTTTCGCTCGACACCGAGCGCGTCGCGGCGATCCTGGAGTCGTTCGCCGGCTCGGGTCTGATGCTGCCCATCGCGACGGAGCAAGTGGTGCAGTCGCTTGCTCCCGGCCTGGCGGATGCGCAGGCATGACCCAGCTCGAAACCACCGTCGATCCCGTCAGCCTAGTTGCCGACTCCCCCGGCGAAGGCGAGGTCGCGTCAGATCCGGGCGCACTCCATGTCATCGTCGATCCCGCAGTCGAACGCCTGCCGGGCGAGGTCGGCGGCTATCATCTGCTCGCCCATGGCCATTTCGAAACCGGCCTGGCCATCCCGCCGGGCGAAGGCCTGGTCGAGTTGTTCGACGAGTTGATCGCCGAACCCGTTGCAATCGAGACGTTGTACCGCAGCTACGCCGAACGACATCTGGTCGACGCGATCATCGGCGCGCTGGTCGAGACGGGATTCGCCTATCTGGTGAGCGCGCCACCCGGAGCCGCCGAGATAAGGACGTTGCGGCATGACGTCGAAACACGCCTGGCCGTGCAGCAACGTGCGCCGATCACGATCGATCTCGACGCACCGGACACCGCCGAGGCACTCGCGTCGCTGGTTTACAACCCCACCGGGCTCGATCTGCGCCTGCGCTGCGCACGCCTCCAGGACCATGGATCGACGCTGATCGCGCTCGCTGCCCGCCGCCAGGCCGGCGAAATCCGCCTCTACGACCTCAGCCTCCGCACCCCGGATCCGCACACCAGCGGCGAGACCCGCGCGGCGCTGGGCGTCCTGGGCGCCTCGGTCATTGTCGAGGACGTCGCCTGGCCACACCCCCCCGTGCCGATCCCGGGTATCGAGGAGCTCATCCGCGCTGGCGTTGCGGTCCATGCCGTGGTGGCGCCGGGCCGCGCGATCCTGGACGAAGGCGCACGCGCGGCGGCGCTGCGATGGGCAACGCAAACATCCCTGACCGGGCTGCGACTGCGGATCGAGCCGGAAGCAGGCAGCGGCGAGACCATGTTCACCGAAATTCTGGATGCCGTCGATGCACTTGAGGAACGCTTCGGCGACGTCCTTGTCGAGACGTTGCCCGGCGACGACGCGATCCTGGGCGTAGAACGCCCCGACCCGACACGCTTCGCGTTGCCAGGCCCGATGCTCGCCTTTCGCCGCCACTATCTTCGGCGCAGACTCCCCATGCTCAAGGCGCTCGAAGGCGACAATCTGTGGAGCCAGATCCCCGAAGCCGAGGACAAGCTCGTCCGCCTCGAAGACGATCTGCTGCCTGCCAACCCGGCCCTGCTCGGTCTCGAGCCGGGGAGCCGGCTGGTCGATGTCTGCGGGGGGCTCGGCCGAGTCGCGCGGCGGCTCGCACCGCGTGTCGGCACCGATGGCCAGATCGTCTCGATCGAGATGGTCCGCCTACTGAGCGCGCGAGCACGCGACTTTGCGACGCAGCGCGGCTTCGCCAATCTAAACTTCAGGGTCGGGCTCGCCCAACGGCTGCCGCTCGCCGACAATTCGATGGATGCCGCGGTAAACGAATGGACCGGCGGCATCTGGGAGCTTGGCCTCGGCCCGCCGATGCTCGCCGAGATGGCGCGAGTGGTGCGGCCGGGCGGTCGGGTCGCGGTGACGCACCGCCTGATCCGGCTTCCGCTGCAGCGGCTGGGCGGCCCCTGGGTGCAATATGAGCAGATCTACGACTGGATCCGCGATGCCTTCGCGCGATCCGGACTCGAAATCCTGAACGAGCGGATCTGGGGCCAGATGACACCCACCCTGGTCGGCGAGCGGGCCACCCAGTGGCGCAAGCAATATGTGAGAAGTGTCATAGATCCATTTGATTTTGAATATGAAAGTGAAGTTCACTCGGGTCCCAACGCCGACATCTTCATGACTGTCATCGCGCGCAAGCCCGGCTAGCGCGCCGTTCCCCAGCCGCTCCTGTCTTCGAGGTGGACCGATGAACGACCAGCAAATGGCTTTCGATCAGGCGCTGGCGGCGCTCCAGGGGCTCGGCCTGCCCGACCTTCTGCCAAAGCTGCACGAGGGCGGCATCGCAATCAGCCGGACGGTGCTCGGAGGATCGCACTCGGTGGCGATCTATCCGCCGATCGATTCCTATCAGCCGGTGACCGCAGCGCGCGTGCTCGATGCAGTCGAGCTCGGCGGCGATACGAGCCTGTACATCCACATTCCCTTTTGCGAGACCCGGTGCACCTTCTGCCATTATTCGGTCGAGCAATTCAGCGGCCGCCACAAGGCGGACGATTCCCGGACGGCATTGGTGACGCGATATCTCGGCGCGCTCGGGCGTGAACTGGCGTGGTGGGCCGCGCAGGCTCCAGGCAGCAGGATCTCGTCGATCTATATCGGCGGCGGCACGCCGCTCGTGCTCGAGGCCGGCGAGTTGCTCGGCCTGCTCGAAACGGTTCGCGGCCTCTTCGCCGTGCGCGAGGATGTGGAGATCTGCGTCGAGGCCAGCCCCCTCACGCTCACCGCCGCCGACGGTCGCGACAAGCTGCGGGCCCTTCGGGAAGGCGGCGTCACGCGGCTCAGCTTCGGCGTGCAGTCCTTCGACGACGAAGTGCTGCGGTACGGCGCGCGCGGCTACAGGCGCGACACCGCGATCCACGCCGCGACGATCGCAGCGGACATCTTCGACAACTGGAATCTCGACCTCATCCAGGGCCTGTATCATGGCTCGCCGCAGGAAAGCTGGGCGAACCTGCAGGTGCTGGCCGAGCTCGAGCCCGCGCACATCACCTGGTATCATGGCCGCTTCGCCGACCGACCGCAGGGGGAATGGTATCACTCCAAGACCCGGCACACCCAATTCGAAGGCGAATTCGAGACCCTGCTCGGCCGGATGCTGATCTGGCAGGGAGTCGAGCGCCTGGGCTATATGCGCAATGACGGAAATCGGTTCGCGCACCGCAGCATGCACGTCGATCGGTTCAAGGGAATCCGGACCTCGCTCTCGGTCAACATGCTCGGGGTCGGCGCATCATCCTATTCCCACGTCGCCGCCCGCCCGGGTGCCGCCAATATGTTCGGCTACGCATTTCGAAACGATCCGGACGTGCGCGGCTATGTGGAGCGAGTCGAGGCAGGCGAACTGCCGATCGCCTCGGGGCGGCGCATCGACGGTGAGGAGTTGCTGGCCATGTCCTATGCGACCGGCCTGCGCCAGGGAAGGATCGAGGACGAGGCGCTCGTCGGCGCCCGGCTGCGGCATCCGGAAATCGCAGCCCGCTACCAGGTCATGGCCGATGAGCTCGCCGATCTGGGATTGATCGAGCGGCGGGTGCAGGGCGACGGACGCGAGGGTCTCCGCCTGTCCGAACTCGGGCGGTTGTTCGAGGACGAGACGCTCGCCCACTTCTTCAGCCCTGCTGTGCGCTTTGCCTTGGCGGCGGGCAAACCCCGAATCGGGCGCGGCCCTCGCCCGGCCCGGCGCCCGATTGAACAACATGGAAGCGGCGCCGTGCCGTCGCCGTCGGGCGGGTTCGATCCCGCCAAGCGCAGCGACAAGCCCGCGCTCGAGGCCCTGTCACTCCCCTGACCGGCCACCCCGAACAGCATGTGCCTATGCCGCGTTGCCCAAACTCCACTAGGGTGCCCGAATCTGATGCGGCTAGTCGCCAGTCCGCTTCCCACCCAACCTGGGACATACGGGACTGAGGGGACCGATCTAAAAGCCGCCAGACTGCTTGCGCCCCAACTGCAGACAAAAAGGGCCGACGCACACGATGGGAGCGATCGAGACCTGACCATTTTTGCGCTCGCTCTCAGCAACCCTCGAAGTTTGGTCGGCACTTCTCGACAAAAGCCCGCACGCGCGATCGGCGAAAGAAGGCGGACCGGCATGAACTCGGAGGCGATCAGAACGAAGACGCACAGCGACATCGCCAGAACTGCACCCCAGGAGGAGGCCGAACTGCGCCGGACAACAATCGGGTGCCGTCTTCGCGTAGCAATGAGCCGGGCTCATCGCTGATGATGCCACTTAACGTATAGCCGCTTTTGGGAGTGATCGCTCACGCCTTCAATGACTGCGATTGGGGCGCAAAGCTGCCTCAGATGCGAACGGCAACAAACCCAATCCGACTGACCTACTCCGGAGATATCAGAACCAAGGCCACCAACGAACGGCCCAAGTTTCGTGGGGAAACAAACGAAGCAGCCCAAGCTCGCGAGGGTCATTAATTTGGGATTGGCGGTTTCGCGTGGTCGTTTGGCTCATACTTTCCGTGGTCCAACACAGCCAGCGATCGCCGACGTTGGAGACCCGGTCCGGACGCCGGGCATCAGGCCGGCTGGAGCTTCACCGCATGTGGTTCCGCCGGGGGCAAGCCCTGGCTTTCCTCCTGCGCCACCAGCTCCTTCTTGCGGGCCAGCATCGCGTCACGCAGCGCGACCAGGTCGACATCTTCCACCTTGCGGCATTGGGCGAACATGCCCTCCCCGCGCATCTCCTCTTCCTTGACGTGATGGGTGGTCTCCTCGGAGAGCACCTTGACCTTGGCGTCGTAGAAATCGTCCTCGGGGCTGCCCGCCTCGATATCGTTGATCAGCACCTTGGCGCCGTCATGCTCGACATAAGCTTCGTCGAGCATGTCGTCCTCGATCTTGCCGCGATAGGCGGGGTAGAAGATCTCCTCCTCGAGCATCGTGTGGATCTTGAGCTCGACGCAGATCCGGTGCGCGAGCTTCTTCTTCGCCGCGGCACCGCCGGTCCCTTCATATTTCTCGAAGAGCGCCTCAACCTTGCGGTGATCCGCCTTGAGAAGCGCAATCGCGTCGGTAAACTCCTGGTCGGCCATCGGAATTTCTCCCTGTCGGTTCGACGGGATCAACCGTGGGGATTTACCCGAGTTCCCGCGTCGAGCGGCTCGCGCGCAGGCAAGGCGACCGGAAGTCAGGCCGCAGGCCCATCCTCGGCCGCCAGGGCTTCGGGGGGCGCGATGATCTCCGCAACCGGCTTGACCGCCATCAGCGCGGCGAGCGCGGCGAGGAAGGTCTTCTGCACCTGCGCCGCCGAGATCGCCTTGCCTTCCCATTCGAGCGCGCCGGCCACGCAGGCATCGCTCGCGATCGTCACCGGATAACCGAAGTCGAGCGCGCCGCGCGCAGTCGAATCGATGCAGGTCTGGGTCATCGCACCCGCGATCACCAGTTCGGTGACGCCCTGCCCCTGCAGCCTGGCCTGCAGCCAGCTCTGGACGAAGGCATTCGGGGAGGATTTGGCGATCACCGCGTCGTGCAGCTCGGGCTGGAGCCTGTCGTGCAGCTCCGTGCCGGTCGCAAAGGCCGCGAACGGCGCCTCGGGATCGGCATCGAGCGCGACGTGCTGGACGAACAGGACCGGCAGGTAGCCGGCGCGGAAATGCGCGATCAGCGCCTCGATCGGCTCGAGGGCGGCTTCCATCCCCGGCAGGGCGAGCTTGCCTTCGGAGAAATACTCCTTCTGCACGTCGATCAGCAGCAATGCCTTGGTCATCCGATTTCTCCCGTGATGATGCCGCTCGCATCGGCTTGCAGGCCCCTGGGCGCCGAGGGAGCGGGAACCGTCCAAACGTCGAGCGACGGCGTCGACACCGAAACGTGCAGATCGCCGATCTTCAGTTCGATCGTATAGGGATAGAGCCTGGGCGGCAGATCCGGCATCACCAGCCCGGCCCAGTAGTTGTAGCTGGGCGTGATCCCCGGGATCGCATCCGGCGACTTGTCCCAGGCGATATCGCCATAGCGCCCCAGCTTCAGGCAGACCTGCTCCTCGAAGCGGATGTCGACGAACTCGATCGGCAGCGGCGTGCCATAGGGCGCGACCGTCTGGAGTATCCAGTTGACCACGGTGCCGTAGGTGCACTGCGTCGCCAGATTGGCGGTGCCGCGCCCGGGGCTGGGATCGCCGGCGATGGTGACGCTGTTGTCGACCATCATCAGCGCGCCATCGAGGCTGCCGGTGGCAAGCACCTGCGCCACATCGACCACGACGACGACATTGACCTGTACCGTGTTGCGCGTGATCTCGCGCGGCTTGATCCGGGGCTGGATGAACATGTGCGGCGTCACTTTGCGTCCTCCTGGCTCGGATCGAGCGCCGGCTCGTCGGGCTGGGCGGGTATCGGCGGCGCGACCGCGACCGGCGGGGGAACCAGGCGTGATTCGACTACCGCGCGATAGGGTACGTCCGCACTGCCGAGCCGATAGGACAGGCGATAGGGCACGCCGTCCACCGGCAGCGGCTTGAGGATCGTGGCGAGCCAATAGACTTCGGGCGTCTCGCTGAACGCGCCCGCGTCGAGCGCGACATATTCGGCATAGGCGCTGTCGATCTCGACGAGCTGGAGCCGTGCGAAGGCCTCGCATTCGAGCGCCATGGTGGTCCACACCACCACATCGTCCTGCTGCGCGACCGTGGACAGGCTGCCGGTGCCGTGGCCGGTCGATCCGGCGCCGCGATTGTTGTCGAAGAGGAACAGGCTCCTGGCCAAGGTGCCCGAACCGAGCGCCCCGACGACATCGACCAACGCCATCACGTTGGTCGCCTGCCTTACCGAGCCGGGTTTGGGTGCCGGCATGGGTTTGGGTGCCGGCTTGGCGGCGGTTTCGGCCGATCGGGCTGCGCGTGCCATGCTATGCTCCCTGTGCGCCGGCGTCGTTCGAGACGAGATCGAGCGTCACGGCAGGAAATCCGTTCCGCGGCGCGCCGGTCGAGATCTTGATCCAGGCGTCGTGCGAGAGGATGACCCAGTCATCGACAACCCTGCCGTCGGCGTCGCGCCGCGAATAATAGAGCGCGATCTCGATCGTGTAGCGATAGAGCCCCAGCAGGTTGGGATTGACCGAGGCACTCCAGTAGAGGCCGCGCGAGAACATCTCGGGCGAGCCATATTGCGCCGGGTAGATCACGCCCGCGTCGAGCGCCTCGCCATGGATGCGCAGGATCGCCGGATCGGGATAATAGACCAGATCCTGGTCGCCCGGCTGCGCGACGCGGCTCTCGCCGGTGCGCTTGAACCGCGCGGTACCCGGATCGACAAAGCCCTGCGCCGACAGCAGCATCTGCGGATCGGCGCGCGGCGCTTCCTTGAGCAGATGCCCGGGGTGCTTGATGTTGACTTCATCGCCGACGAGATTGCGGATGCGCACCGGGAAGATGCCCTGGTGCAGCGCCGGCAGCGGCCGCTGGGCCAGCGCCCGCCGGTCGTCGTCGTACAGGAAGAAGGTCTGCGGGATGTTGATCGGAATGGTGCCGATGCCGATCGGGATCCAGTTGAGCACCGCATTGCCAGGATCGAGCTGCGCATCCGTCACATCGATCGCACAAACCAGATCGGGCGAGCCTTCACCCGTCGAGCCATCCCAGCCGCCATTGTCGACCAGCCAGATATTGCCCGCGAGCGAGTTGCTCTCGACCGCGGCGGGAATGTCGATCAGCACGACGATGCCGAGTTGCTGCCCCATGCTTCCCTCCCGCTCAGCCCAGCACGTCGATCGACGGACTGTTGATGAAGATCACCGATTGCCCGCCGCTGCCCATCTGCAACGCGAGCCGGTAGCGATAGCGGCCCGGCGGCGTGTCGCACGGAACCAGCCCGGTCCAGGCACGCCAGCGGGGCATGACATAGCGGTCGATATCGGGATCGACGCCGCTCGCCTCGGGCACATCGTCCCAGGGCAGGAAGTCGATGCCGGCGATCACCGCCGGACTCTGCACGTCGACCGCAAGGACCTTCCAGCGCAGCCATTGCCCCGGGCAGCAGACGGTCCTGAGCATCGCCGTGCCCTTGCCCTGGCTCAGCGAATGATCGTCGGTCAGATGGACATTGTCGCTGAGCGTGCCCTTGGACAGCGCCGCGATCGAGTCGACCAAGACCACGATATTGATCGGTTGCATCTCCGCGCTCCCCCTCAACCGTGCACGTCGCGCAGCAGCGGGGTCTTGCCCACGCTGGTACGTTCGATCTCGGCCCCGTCGCGCGCGACGAAACGCAGCTCGAAGCGGTAGCCGCTCTTGGCGATATAGGCGAAATTGGCCTCGCCCTGATTGAACAGCGACAGCGATCCGGACATCGCCTGGCTGAACGCGTGGAGCAGCGCCGGATAGCCGAGGAAGTCGACACGCTTCCCGAGCGGCTCGGGCGCGTCGACCGAGGCCAGCAGCCGCAAGGTGCGCGTCGGCCGGTCGTTGACGAACTGCAGCTCGTGCGCGCGATCGAGATCGATCCCCATCGGCCGCAGCGCCTGCACCAGTCCGGGCAGCACGCGCGTCGCGGAGAATTGCGTGTCGCCGAGATGGATGACGTCGTTGCTGCGCCCGGCGAATTCGAAGACCTGGGTGGTGAGGCCCGGGCCCGCCATGCCCGGCCGGCGGATCACGCGATCACCGATGCTCAGCCGCGGGAACGGCGCCTCATGCGCGTGGAGCCGCGTGACGACCAGCTCGCCTTCCTCGCCTTCCGCCACCCATCGCCCGTCGGCATCGACGATCTCGACCAGGTGGAGACCGGGCACGGTGGCCAGCCACGGCGTGTCGGGATCGAGCTGGAGCCCGATCGTCTCGGCCTGGGTCGCGGCGAAATAGCTCAGCACCGCCACGTCGGGATAACGCGCCTTGAGTTCGCTGCGCACCCGCGGGTTGAGCACGCCGCTGCCATACATCGCCACCCGCAACGAGCGCCGCGCGGCGTCGTCGAGACCCTCGCCCATTTCGGGCAGCAACGCGACGCTTGCGGTGATGCCCATGAAGGCCTTGAGCCCCTCATAGCGCATCATGTGCTGGAACACGTCCTTCGTAACCGGCCCGGCGCCGATATAGTTGGTACGCGGGATATGCTGGAACACGCCGCCGACCATCGTACCGCTCGACCACATCTGATAGTCGGCGAGCGTGGTGATCATCCACTGCGCCTCGGGTCCGTCGAGGAACGGCGCGAGCTGGTAGCGGCCCATGAACTCGCCCGCCAGCCGATAGGTGTCGTGGAGCTCGCGCAGCGAATAGACCACTTCGACCGGCTCGCCGCTGCTGGTGCCGCCGCTCGCCACGATCTCGAAACCGCCCTGCGACAGCGGCACGACCAGCCCTTCGCGGCTGCCCATGAAATAGTCGCGCATCACCTGCTTGTCGGCGATCGGGATCGCCTGCCACTGCTCGAAGCTCTCCAGCGGCCCCTTGATCCCCGCGCCGGCGATGCGCTCCGCCCAACGCGGATTGAGCCGCAGCGTCTCGACCATCTGCCCCAGGCGCCGCAGCACCAGCGCATCCTGCAGCGCGGCGTCGGTCTCGGCGAAGGGCTTGCCCGAAAGCGCTTCGGCTTCGCGGATCTTGCTCAGAAACGAGGGCAGTCGCGTCACCGCGTCGGCGGTGCCCGGCGTGAACTCGGCATCGGGGATCAGCGCGGCGAAAGCGGCAGCATCGGCTTCCGCGCGCGGGGCTAGGGAGACGGTCATGCCGGGGCTTTCTCGGTTTCGGCGCGCTCGACCATGATCGCACCCGCGACCTCGCGGATCTCATCGAGCAACTGGTGGAAATGATCGGCGGTGATGCGGTGGTTCATGAACACGACACGCAGCGCCGCCTGGCCGTCGAGATCGACCTTGGAGATGAAGAAGCGGCCACGGGCGCGCACCCGCGTGCGGATCTCGCCCTGCAGCCGCCCCAGCGCCGCATCGTCGAGCATCTGTTCGGGCAGGTATCGGAAGCACAGGATATTGCTCTGCGGGCGATGCAACGGCACGAAGTCCGGTGCCCGCGCCAGGATCGTCCGCGCGGTCTCGGTCATGTCGCAGAGCTGCTCGAGCTTCTCGGCGAACGGCGCGCGGCCATAGAGCGCCCAGGGCACCCATAGCGACATGATCATCGGCCGCTTGGTGCACTCGAAATTCTTGTCGGCCGCGTCGAACGCCGTGTAGATGTCGGCGGTCTTCTCGAACACATAGCTCGCTTCCTGCTGGAAGGCGCCGACCGCGGCGGCTGCGTCGCGGTAGAACAGCATCGTGCACACCGCCGGCACGAACATCGTCTTGTGCGCATCCCAGGCGAGCGAATCGACGCGCTCGATCCCGCGCAGCCGCGGCCGCAGCCGATCGGACACGAGCAGGCTCGCTGCATGCGCGCCATCGACGTGCAGCCACAGGCCGCGCTCGGCGGCGATGTCGGCCAGTGCGTCGAACGGATCGATCGCCCCGGTCGAAGTCGAGCCCGCGCTGGCGACCATGCAGAAGACGTCGAGCCCGCGCGCCGCCGCCGCGTCGAGCGCCTCCCGCGCCCGCTCCGGATCGATGCGCCGCTCGGCGTCGAGCGGCAGGCGGACCAGCTGCCCGTCCCCGATGCCGAGGATGCCGGCGGCACGCGTCACGCTGTAGTGCACATCCTCGCCGACCGCGATCGCGGGGCGCGATGCGAGACCCGCCAGCCCATCGCGCCAGGCATCCGGATAGCGCCGGTTGCGCGCGGCGAGCATCGCAGTGAGATTGGCGAGCGAGCCGCCCGAGGTCGTGACCATGGCGAAGCGATCGGCCGGGAAGCCGAGGAAGCGATTGAGCTCCTCGCCCATGATGCGCTCGGCGACATTGGGCAGTTGCCCGGCTTCGTAGAAGGACGCCGGCTGGGTGAGCACCGCGCTGACCAGTTCGATCACCGCCGAGACCGGCAGCGGCCCCGAGAACTGCCGCCCCATATAGCCGGGCGAATAGACCTGGATGCCGGTACGGGCATAAAGGTCGATGATCTGGCCGAGCTTGCGCGCATGCGCCTCGGGATCGTCGGGGGTTCCTCCGCGCGTGAGCTTGACGGCGGAGGCGAGGATCAGCGCGGGGTCGGCAAGGGCAAGGCCGCGCATCGAAGTATCGGCGAGATGCCGTGCCAGACGGTCGACGGCCAGCTCAGCATGGCGCGTGAAGCCATCTGCGTCGAACAGTGCTTCCAGATCGAAATCACGCGAAGCAATTTCAGAAAATATCGGACTATGATCTGGCGCCAGCTCGCGTACCGAAGATACTGCTCCATGCATACACGCGCCCTCCCATAATACAACTAGAAGAATCGCAGCCCGTTATAGCAACGCACAGAAGTATCCATGCTGGAGCAATGTATTTTGGTTCGACGCCATGAATAGTTCTAATCTTTATTTGGTCAAGCTGGATTCATGCGCGCATAACGCCGAATTTACATCCAGATTGACCGTAATTTTGTGAAATATGCGCGAGAATCGAACTAATATTTACTCGCTTATTGGCGATCGATGTTGCGGTTTCATGATAGACGTTCAATGCACGCCAAGTCGCCTCGCGCGGGCAATATTGACGCCCCCGGGCAGCGGGACGAGCGTTCGCCGCGATCCGGTGATCGAGCCAGTCGGTCGGCTCTAGTTCTTCAGATTCAGCGGCGGCATCTTCGCAGCCGGAAGCACCACGCCGAGCTTCAGCGCGAGCGTGGGCGCGATCTGGCGGATGTCGATCGTGCCGAGGTTCCTGCCCTCGGCAACGCCCGGACCGGAAATCAGGAAGGCCGAATGCATGTCCGGACGCAGCGTCCGTGTCGAGAAAGCGCCGTGCGCGCCGCCCTTGAACGGCGTGCGCAGCGGTCCGGTGAGTGCCGTGCCCATACGGTAGCCAGGCTTGAAGCCGACGACGAAATCGACCGGCGGCAAACCCAGGCCAGCGATATCCGCACGGTCATGGATCCCTTCGATGCCGTTCGCGGGATCCGCGGCCAGCTTGTCGAGAAGCGCCCTGATGCGCTGGACCGCCTCGTGATCGCGCGGATCCCTGACCACGATCATCGCCATCGCACCGACATACCAGGCCGTAGCACGCCAGCTCGCGACGGCCGGCTCGGAGCCTCCGCCGAGCGTGAGCAGGCCCGCATCGGCGAAGGCGACGTTCAGATGCACCTGCCGGGATGCGGGCGCGAAGCCATGATCCGACACGATCGCGACGACGGCGCCCGGATGGGCCCTGCGCTCCGCCTCGATCAGCATGCCGATGGCCGCGTCGATCCGCTCGAGCGCCGCATTGGCCTCCGCGCTGAACGGTCCAGCCTCATGCGCGCGATGATCGAGCGAGACGAAGTGGACCGTCAGGAACTGGGGTCGATGCTCCGCGATCATTGCCGCCGCGTCGCGCGCGATCGCCGCCTCGTCCTCGTCCGCGCCCCTGGTGATGTTGAAATCGATGTCGCCGGCCTTGTCGGTCACCGGCCAGAAGATGCTGCCGGTAGTCAGCCCCGCCTGTTTCGCCGCGCCCCACAGGGTCGAAGCCCCGATCTGGGAATAGAGGCGATAGGTTGCGGGCGCGCGTTCCAGCGGTGCGAAAGGGCGATTGTTGTGGATGCCGTGCTCGCGCGGCAGCACGCCGGTGACAAGGGTCACATGGTTCGGGTTGGTCACCGTCGGGTTCACATTGACCACTTCCTGCGCATAGCTGCCTCGCTCGAGGATGCCGCGCAGCACCGGGATCTTCAGCCCGTGCGCATCGGCCTGCAGCACCGCTTCGGGCATCAGCCCGTCGATCGAGATCATCAGCACCGGCTGGCGCGCGCCGGGACCGGATGCGCGCTGGGCACCCGCCGGAATGGGCAGGGCAAGAAGCGCCGGCAACAGGAGGAAGAACGGCGATTTCATGCCCGGCTCCGGGTTTCAGACGAGGGAATGCCCCGCCGCGCGGCGGCGGAGCAAGGATCAGAAGCGGTGATCGAACTTCAGGCGGAACTGGCGGCCGCGCGGATTGGCGGTGCCGGTGAAATAACCCTCGTCCTCGTCCGCCACCGGCGGCCAGGCGTCGAAGATGTTGTTCACGCCGACGGTGATGCGCGTATCCTTGTCGGGCAGCGTGTAGGTGATGTTGAGATTGTGCAGCACCGCCGGCTCGACGCGCATGTAGAAGCGCTTGATGCCGCTCTCGTTGAACACCCTGATGCTCCCGGGCCGGCCGAGCGCGTCGTAGATCGCCTCGGTGGTCGCGGCGGAGGTGTCGGCATAGGGGCCGTAATAGCTGGTGAACCAGCCGGCCGACCACGGCCCGCTCTTCCAGTTCACCGTCAGGTTGCCCTTCCACTTGGCGCGACGGTTCTTGCCGAGCTCGTCGCTCACCACCCCGTCATCGGCGAGCTCTTCCTTGCGCTCGAGGTTGCGCGTGCCTTCCACCCGCACGCTGAACTGGCCGATGCCGAAATCGGGCACGCGATAGTTCAGCGCGAAATCGATGCCCGCGAGCTTGCGCGAGCCCAGGTTGATATAGTCGTTGATCAGGCTGGTGATCTCGCCGACCGCCGCGCGCTTCGTCGCGTTGGTCGGCTGGGCGGCGTTATAGGCGGCGAAGCTGGCGATGTCGGCGGCGGTAGGCGCGCGGCGCGTCACGCGGCTGTTGCCGGCATAGCTCGCCGTGCCCGAGCCGAGATTGACCTGGTCGATCGTCTTGCCCGAAGCGAGCGCCGCCTGGGTGGCGAGGTCGAGCGCGAGTTCATCGGCGGCCAGCACCTCGGCATTGCCGATCGCGGTGATCGCGTCCCGCTGGTTCAGCCGCCAATAGTCAGCGGTCAGCGACAGGCCGCGGATCCCCGGCACGTCGAGCAGGAAGCCGGCGCTCCAGTTCTTCGAGCGCTCGGGATTGAGCAGATCATTGCCCTGGCGGAAGGTGCGGCGCGGGCCGCTGTTGTCGGCCGCGGCATTGGTCACGTCGGCGCGATAGGGATCGGCGGTGTAGTTCACCCGCAGCAGCGGCGTGGTGTTGGTCTGCGCCAGGTTCGGTGCGCGGAACGAGCGGTTGTACGATGCACGCAGCTTCAGCCACGGCGTCGGCCCCCACAGCACGCTGAACTTCGGCGTGGTGCTCTCGCCATGGATCGAGAAGCGCTCGTGGCGCACCGCGGCGCCCAGTTCGAGCTGCTGGAACAGGAAGAAACGGTTCGCCCGCGTCACCAGCGGCAGCGCGACTTCGGCATAGCCGGACTGGACGTTCTGGCTCGCATGAATGTCCGCATTGGGGCTCATCGCGATGAAGTCGTTGTCGTTGTCGCGCAGATAGGGGAATTGCGCGCCCGAGCCCGCGGGATTGAGCCCGGCATAGGGGGCCTTCCACGCATCGTACCTCTCCCAGCGCGCCTCGACGCCGGTGGCGAACTCGATGCGCCCGCCGCCGCCCGGAAGCTGCCATAGCTCGCCGGTGAGCTTGGCGTCCCAGGTGATCAGCCGCGTCTTCCCGTAGCGATTGTCGGTGTCGTACATCGGGTCGGTCACCGATGTCGGGTTCACATAGGGCTTGTCCGCGACGACCTGGTTGTTGACCACCTTGAAGGTGACCGGGAACGGATTATAGGCGGTCGCATCGGTGCGGTTCAGCGCCATGCGCAGCAGCGATTCGCGGTAGATGTTCCGCTCGGTCTCATGGCTGTAGGCGCCCGAGACCAGTACCCCACTCTCCCAGTTCCAGCCATTGGCGAACCGCCCGCGCACGCCGCCGAGCGCGCGGTAGAAGCTCGAATTGACCTGGATGTAGCGATCGCGCGTACCGGCGGGGATCAGGCCGGAGACGATGGTGACGTCGGCCGGCGTGCCGGTGATGCGCGGCGTGCCGTCGGCATTGGGCCGGCCCTGCGGATCGTAGAAGCGCACGCCGAACGGATTGTACGGATTGGATGCAGGAACGTAGAGCCCGGGCTCGTTGACGTTCTGCATATTGGCTTCTTCGCGCTGGCTGTTCGCGCGCGAGCCCGAATAGACCACGTCGCCGAACAGCGTGACGCTGTCGCTCAGCTCATGCTCGGCGAACACCGCCAGGTTGACGCGCTTCAGCGCCGGCAGGATCGCGCGGTGGATGAGGCGGTTGTCGTAATATTCGTCCTCGGCAGTGCCCAGGTTGCGCGAGGGCGTGGTCTGCTTGAAGTTCACCGAGCCATTGGCGGTGGGGTAGAGGAAGAAGGTCCCGTCCGCCGCCACGGTGGCGACGCCGTTTACCGGCGTAGTGGAGGTCGAGATGCCGCGATTGCCGTCCGGGCGCCCGCCGTTGAAGGTCAGATAGTCGGACTGGATGAAGCCGCGGCGATATTGGCCGTAATGGTTGATCGTGCTGCCGTTATCGAGGTCGTTGTCGAGCGCGAAGGCCGTGCCCGTCGCCGGATTGATCACCGGCAGGCCGTTCCACGGCGCGGGCAGTTCGCGGGTGCGCCGCAGATCGGACTGCGAGCCCCATTTGCGATCGGCGAAGGTCAGCAGGTTGCGCTCGAAATAGTCGGCGGCGACGCCGATCGAGGTGCGGCCGAACTTGAGGGTCTTGGCGCCGGTGATCCGGAATTCCTCGGCGCCGCCATGCTGGGTGACCGAGGAATTGAGCGCGATCTTGCCCTGCTCCTTGTCGAGCCGGAAGATGTTGTTGACCACGCCCGCCGCCGCGTCCGCGCCGTAGATCGCCGAGGCGCCGTCGCGCAGCACCTCGACGCGCGAGAGCAGCGCCGTCGGGATCACATTGGCGTTGGGCGAGAGCGAGGGCACGCCCTGGTCCGTGCCCGAAAGCGGATGCGGCGCCATGCGGCGGCCGTTGATCAGCAGCAGCGTGCTGCCCGCGCCGATGCCGCGCAGATCGATCGAGGTGACGTCGCCGCGCGCGCCCTGCGAGGCGATGGTACCTTCGTTGATCTCGGGCGGGGCACCGGCGGAAATCGTCTCGTACAGGTCGGCGCCGGTCGATCCGCCGCGCAGGTCGAAATCGGCCTGGTCGATCACCGTCACCGGCAATGCGCCTTCGGCATCCGGACGGTGCAGGTTCGAGCCGGTGACGATGATCTCATCGCGTCCCTTGTCCTGATCGATCGCGGCGCTGGAGGGGGAAGCGCCTTGCGCATGCGCAGTCGCGCTTGCGGTGAGCGCGGCGAGGATCGCGGTGCCACACAGGATCGAGTTGCGAGACGTCATTCTATCCCCCTGGATCTCAGAACATAGGATCTCGACCAGGGAACCGGTTGCCCGGCATCCGCCGCTCCAGCGCAGGGCACCGCAGCGATTCTGGTCTCGTTGTTGTCAGGAGACCGGATAGGAAGCCCGCGTGACGCTATTGTTGTGGGATGCGCCGTGCTCTACCGATATATCGATCGATAATTTCGATGGATTGATCTGTGACCCTCAATCAGCTCCGCAGCTTCATCGCCGTCGCGCGCTACAATGGCTTCACCGCGGCCGCGCGTGCGCTCAAGACCAGCCAGACGACGATCACTTCCCAGATCCAGACGCTCGAGGAAGAGCATGGCGTGCGCCTGTTCGAGCGGCGGGGCCGGCGGATCGAACTGACCCAGGTGGGCGAGGAACTGTTGCAGATCGCGCGGCAGATGATCGGCCTCGAAGACGATGCCGCGATGATGCTGAAGGACAGCGCCGACCTGCGGAGCGGTTCGCTGAAGATCGGCGCGGTGAGCCCGTTCCAGGTCATCGAGATGATCGAGGCGTTCAACGCCAGCTATCCCGATGTCTATCTCTCCACGGCGCTCGGCAATTCCGAAGCGGTGCTGGGCGAGCTGAGCAGCTATGGCTGCGATGTCGGCGTGCTGGCGCGCGACACCGATGACGACCGCTACTACGTCCAGCATTATGCCAGCTATCCGATCACTGCCTTTGTCCGGCGGGATCATCGGCTGGCAGCGCTCAAGACCATCGAGCTCGCCGACCTGGCCAGGGAGAAGCTGCTGATGCGCGAACGCGGCTCGACGACCCGCCGCGCGCTGGAAGAGGGCATGGCGGCAATCGGTGCGACAGCCCGGGTCTCGATGGAGATCGGCAGCCGCGAAGCCATCCGCGAAGCCGTGATCCGCGGGCTGGGAATCGGAACGGTCTCCGAATCCGAATATGTCCCCGATGCGCAGTTGCACCCGTTGCCGATCGCCGGCGCGCCGGTGCTGACCCATATCTATGTCTGCTGCCTGCGCGAGCGGCGGCGCAGCCGGATGATTGCCGCATTCTTCGAGACCTTGCGGCAGACCAAGGCTCGCAAGGCGAACATGCGGAGCAACTAGCCCCGCCTCGATCCAACGAAATTTGCGTGTGAAGGATCGATAGCACGCGGTTCTTCAGATGGCATGGCTGTCATGAACCGCCGTTAGGAACCGGCCGTCTTTCCCGGTTTCAAGCGGATTTCCATGACCTTGCCTTCCACGCATTCCCAGGACACGCATGCCTTTCGCGGCCCGGTATCGGCCGCCATCTTCGATTGGGCGGGGACCGTCCTCGATTTCGGCTGCATCGCGCCGGTAGCGGCTTTCGGCGAGGCCTTTGCGCTTGCCGGCGTGGAGATCAGCGAAGCCGAGGCGCGGCTTCCGATGGGAGCGGCCAAGCGCGAGCATATCCAGCAGATCCTCGCCCAGCCGGACGTGCAGGTGCGCTGGCAGGCGACGAAGGGCCAGGCCTCGAGCGAGGCGGATGTCGATGTGCTCTACGGCGAATTCCTGCGGATCGATGCGGTCAATTGCGCCAGGTACAGCGCGATGATCCCCGGCGCGCTGGACGTGATCGCGGCGCTTCGGGCGCGCGGCATCGCGATCGGCAGCACCACCGGCTATCCGCGCAGCGTCATGAACGGGCTGGCGCCGCTCGCCGCCGCGCAGGGCTATGCCCCGGATTGCTGCGTGACCGTTAGCGATGTGGCGCGCGGCCGGCCCTGGCCCGACATGCCGCTCGCCAACGCACTGGCGCTGGGCGTCGCGGATGTGCGCGGCTGCGTGGTGGTGGACGACAGTCCGACCGGCCTCAGCTCTGGTCGCGCCGCGGGCATGTGGGCGATCGGGATCGTCGCCAGCGGCAATGAAGTGGGGCTGTCGCTGGAGGATTGGCAGGCGCTGGACGATGACGCACGGGATCGTCTGCGCCGGCCTGCGCGCGCAAAGCTGGAAGCGGCGGGCGCCCATTATGTCATCGACACGGTGGCGGACCTGCTTCCGGTGATCGATGCCATCGACGCTCGGCTGCGCCTGGGGGAGCGGCCGTGACCGGCTGGGCATTCCACAATCCGGTACGGCTGCATTTCGGCAGCGGCACCTTCGATACGCTGGGGGAGGCGATTGCCGGGCGATCGTTCATCCTCGTCACGCACCCCGATGCGCCGCTGCAGCTATGGCGCGCGCGGCTCGTGGCGCTGGCCGGCGAGCCGCTGCTGACGATCGACGATGTCGAGCCCAATCCATCGCTCGCGATGTTGCGGCGTGTCTGCACCCAGGTGAGCGCCGCTGCCTATGAACCGGAACTGATCGTCGCGCTGGGCGGGGGATCGGTGATGGACACGGCCAAGTTCCTGGCGGCCGGCCGGGGGCGCTACGCCCCCGTCGTCCAGTACATGGAGACCGGTGAGCGCCTCGCGCGCCGCGCGCTGCCGATTGTCGCGATCCCGACCACTTCCGGCACGGGCAGCGACCTGACCAAATGGGCAACGGTCTGGGACCCGGAGCGCAAGCGCAAGCTCTCGCTCAACCGCGACGATCTCTACGCCGAGGCCGTCTTCGTCGATCCACGGATCACCGAGAGCCTGCCCTGGCCGGTCACGCTTGCCAGCGGCCTGGACGCGCTGTCCCATGCACTCGAAAGTCTCTGGAATGTCCATGCGACGCCCGTCACGCGCGGCTTCGCCATCGCGGCGGCGCGCGACATCATGGCCGGGCTGCGCAGCCTCCGCGAGGATCCGCAGGACAGTGGCGCGCGCGAGAAGATGGCATTGGGCGCGACCCGTGCCGGGCTGGCCTTTTCGAACACGCAGACGGCACTGGCGCACAACATCTCCTATCCGATCACGCTCGAGCATCGGGTTCCGCACGGCATCGCCTGCTCCTTCTGCCTGCCGGAAGTGATGAGCGCCGCGATCGGCGCGGACGCCGACTGCGACGCCGCGCTGGCGGAGCTGTTCGGCGACCTGGACCGGGCCCCGGCCCAGCTTCGCCGGTTCCTGAGCGATCTCGGCGTCGCGGCGGACCCGGAGGCGCTGGGCATCGGGCCGGAGGAATGGCGTGACATTGTCGATGCCGCCTTTGCCGGGCCGCGCGGGCGCAACTTCATCGGCGCGAGAAGCCGCTTTCCCCTTCCCACCGTCGCGGAGGCTTAACATGGCGCAGGCAGACGAAACGGCGATGACCATGCAAGCCACAGTGCAGACCGACGCGCTGGAACGCCTCGATCACATGCCCTGGACCCGTTTCCACACGGTGCTGACCGTTGCGCTCGGCGTGGGCTGGGCGCTGGATTCGTTCGAGACGAACATCATCGGCAGCACCTTCGGGGTCCTCAAGGCGCAATGGCGCCTGTCCGCGGCGCAGGGCTCGGTCGCGGTCAGCGTCTGGGTGGTCGGCATGCTGATCGGCGCGATCGGCTTCGGTTATCTGGCCGACCGGTTCGGGCGCAAGCGGCTCTTCCTCGGCACCCTGCTCTGGTACGCAGTGTTCGCGACGGGGACCGCCTTTTCTTGGAACTATGAGTCGTTCCTGTTCTTCCGGTTCATGACCGCGCTGGCGGTAGGCGGCGAATATTCCGCGGTGACCGCGACCATGGGCGAGTTCTTTCCCAAGGCGCATCGCGGCCGCACCGATGCCCTGATCCTGTCCGGCTTTCCGGTCGGCGCGATGGCGTCGGCCGGAGCATCCTGGCTGCTGTTCAGCTGGTTCCCGCCGGAGATCGGCTGGCGCATCGGCTTCGGACTGGGCGCCGTGCTGGCGCTGTTCTTCCTCTGGGTGCGCCGGGCGATCCCGGAATCGCCGAGATGGCTGTTGCAGCAAGGGCGGGTCGCAGAAGTCGAGGCCATCGTTGAATCGATCGCCGCCACTGCCACCGGCCGGGTCGCGTCGGAGCAATCCGCGCGCCGGTTTGCGCCGGCTTCCTTTGTCCGTGCTACACCCTCGTTCCTGCGCAATCTGGGCGAGCTTGCCACCGGCTATCGCCGCCGTTGTGGTCTCGCCAGCGCGCTCAATTTCTCGCAGGCAGCCGTCGTCTATGGCGCACTAGCGCTGATGGCGCTGGTGATCCTGCCCGAAATGAAGGTGCCGGCCGCCGACCTGCCGCTCTATTACTTCTGGGGCAACGCTGCCGCATTGCTCGGCGGCATGATGGGGGCCTATTCCGTCGAGGCGTTCGGCCGGCGCAATTCGCTGCTCGCGAGCTACAGTCTCACCGTCCTCGCCGTCCTGCCGCTCTATGCACTCACCAGCCTGCCGGGCATGGTGTTCAGCTATTGCCTGATGCAGTTCGGCGTGACCTGGGCCTATATCACCGCCTATGTGATCGCCGCGGAAATCCTGCCGACGCGGCTGCGTGCCACCGGGCTCGGCGTCTCCGTCGCGATCGGCCGGGTGGGAGCGATGCTTGCGCCGCTGATGCTCACCTATGCCTATCAGGCGACCGGGACGCCGTCGTCCGCGCTCCTGGTGCTCATCCTCCTGGCTCTGCCCGGCCCGATCGCGGCATTGCTCTGGTGGCTCTGGGGAGAGGAAACCCGGAATGTGTCGCTCGAGCAAGGCAGCGCGAACCTGCCGGATCAGCGCATCCCGCGAACCCGTCCGGTCCGATTTCCGCTATTCTCGGCTTGAAATGAAGGTCGCCGCACGATCCACCCTGCGCAAGCGGTGAGAAGCCCCGCGATCATCGCCGCCACCCAGGCCTTGGGATGCACGAGCCAGCAGAACAGCAGAAAGCCCGCCGCCATGCCGATACAGGCAGCGAGCTTGGCGTGGCGGGGAATGGCCCGTGCCGACCGCCAGGCCTGCAGCGCGGGCCCGAAGCGGGGATGGTCGAGCAGCCACGCCTCCAATCGCGGCGAGGAACGCGCGAAGCAAGGCAGCGCGAGGATCAGGAAATCCGTGGTCGGCAGCAGCGGGACGAACAGCCCGACAAAGCCGATCGCGACCAGTAGCAAACCCAGCCCCAGCCAGAAGACCCGGCGTGCCTGCCCCGCCGCTGCCGGGTCACGCGAGTTCGGCATCGACCAGTGCCTGCACCCGGGCAAAGGCGGCATTGGCCCCCGCCACCGCGCGCTCGACTTCGGCGTCGGTCAGCATCGCGGCGTCGAGGCCCGCCTTGAAATGCCGCCAGTGCGCGGCGGGGCCCTCCTCCGCCGGCGCCAGATGCCGGGCGCCATGCGCATCCGACAGGCCGAGCCGCGCCGCCTCCTTGCGCAGCAGCGTCGCGCCGAGGTTGGAACCCTCGGCGACATAGAGCCAGCCCAGCGCGGTGGCCGGATCCGGCACAGGCCTGCCCGGCAGCGCCTGGCCCATATCCTCGCCAAGATCCGCGAGGTCCGCTTCGATCAGCGGCAGGCGGCGGCGCTCTGCCAGCCCGGGAAGCAATGCCTGCAGCCCCGGATCGGCATAGAAGGCCTCGATGTCACTGTGGAAGGCGCGTTGCACCTGCAGGAAACGGCGATAGCCGTCCAGGCTGGAGAAGGACGCGGCTTCCATGATCGATCGGTCGAGCCGATCATGGGTGGCATGGGTCGAGGCCTTGAGCCGGGCCGAGAGCGGCGTGTGGATGACGTGCATCGCGATACTCCTTGGATTTCGGGAAAGGAGCCTGCGGCTCAGTAGCGGAAGCTCATCGCCGCCCGGAAAGTGCGACCCGGCGCCGGCATCACGCCCAGCGCGAGCGGGTCGAGATAATAGCGATCGGTCAGATTATCGACGTTGAGGTCGAGCACCACCTGCTCGGTGATCCTTGCCGACAGGAACGCATCGACGATGCTTGAGCGCTTGTAGAGCTGCTGGATGGCGGAAAGGCCGACATTCCATTCCTTGTCGAGCTTGCTGATCGGCCCGCTATTGTGGACGAGCCTCGCCCCGAAGGTGAGGCGATCGTCGAACAGCCGGGCGCCGAGGGTGGCGTTCAGGTTGAAACGCGGCGGGTTCTGGGTGTTGGTGTAGGAACCCTCGAAGCCACCATCGACGCAGTCGGGCGTGTTGATCAGCTCGGCGATGCCGCGGGACCTGCCATAGGCGCGGCGCTCCGCCGCGATGTCGGGCGCGCAGGTCTTGGCGTTGAAGTAGTAATGCGCCGAGAGGTTCAGGAACGGCACCCGGCCCGCATATTCGGACTGGAACTCGAGGCCCGAGACCTTGAACTTGTCGACGTTGCGGATGAGGCCGGCCGAGAGCGTGCGATAGTCGCGGGTGATCAGGTCGCTGATATTGGTGTTGAAGTACGCGACCTTGACCGCCAGCCGGTCACCACGGGCGAACACGCCGCGCTGGAGGGTGCTGGCGCCGACCTCCCAGCCGCGGCTCCGCTCGGGCTTGAGCTCGGCGACCGGACGCGCGGCGGTGAACAGGCCCAGCGTCGTCTCGAAGATGCTCGGCAGCTTCACGCCCTCGGCATAGCGGGCATAGACGCGGGCGAAGCCGGCATCGTAGCTGATGGTGCCGGTCGGCGTGAAGGCGGTGTCGCGGCGCTTGATCGGCCTGGACCAGCTCCACGCGGTCGGCACGATCAGCGGCTCGGCCGGATCGGCCTTGTACGTCGTCCAGCCGGGGATGTCCGCGACGGTGCCCTTCTCGAAGGGCGAGGCGAGCAGCGAGGCATAGGTGAACTGGCCGTTGGCATCCGGATACCAGTTGAGCAGCTGCACGCGCGCGGTGCGGTTCGGGTTGGTCGCGCTCGGGTTGGGGCGCAGCAGCTCGGTATAGCGGTACAAGCCGATCTGGCTCTCCTGCGTCACGGTCGCCAACCGGTTGCGATCGGCGATCTCGACATGGTTGAGCCGGCCGCCGGCCAGCAGCTCCCAGCGCGAGTCCGGCTGCCACTTCACCGAAGCGGTGCCGCTATATTCCTGCCGGTGCGCGTTGCGCAGGAAGCGGTTGTTGACGATGTCGTCATGCTTGATCGGCGAGTTGGGGCCGGGCTTGATATCGTCGTTGGCGAAGGCGAGGCCATAAGTGAAGGTGAAGTCGCCCAGCCCGCCGCTCAGCTTCGAGACGTTGGTGAGGTCATAGCCCCAGCGATTGTTGGTCAGCTCGTTCCAATAGGCGTCGCGATAGCCGGCCTCGCTGTTGAAGGTCGGCGCGTCCCACCACTCGGTGCGGCGATCGTAGAACCAGGGCGTGATGCCGGTCAGCCCGTTGTACATCAGGCTGTTCGAGTGGGTGTACCAGGCGCGGGCGGTGAAATCGATCGCTGCGCCCTGCTTGGCGCGATAGGTAAGCGTATAGGCGTCGAGACCGATCCGGCCGGGCTCCCATTGCGGCACCTGCTCGCCGGTACCACGGATGATCTGCGAAGCCATGATCTCGCCCTGGCGGCCCTCGTATCGGCGATAGCTCGCCTCGATCGCCTGGGCATCATCGATGCGCCAAGTGCCCTTGAGCAGGATGGAGTCCGACTTGGCCGAGGTGTTGAACACCTCGGACTTGCGCGGATTGAGCGCGGCCACGGTGCGGCGGGTGAGCGGATAGTCCGCATAGCCCGCGCTGCCGGCATAATAGTTGCCTGTCTCGCGATGCGCATAGGCGGCGAGCAGCTCGATATCGTCGTTGCGCCAGGCGAGCGCGGCATTGCCGAAGAAGCCACCGGGCTTGAGCGCCTCGCGGCGGCGCTGCTTGTCCGAATAGCCGGGAAGATCGGGCGCGCTGCCGTCCGACAGGCCGACACGGACGCGCGCGCCAAGCTTCTGGCCGTCGCGGAGCACGTCGCCGGGCTTGAGCGTATCGACGCTGACCACGCCGCCGATCCCGCCCGAGGCGTTGGTGGCCAGGCTCGGCCCCTTCTCGATCGTGATGGAGCTGACCAGGTCGGGATCGAGATAGGCGCGCTGCGACTGGCCGGCATAGCCGCGATAGGTGTCCATGCCCGATTGCGCGCCGTCGATCAGGATCGGCACGCGGCCCTGCCCCTGGATACCGCGAATGTTGACGTCGAGCGCATTGGCGACGCGCGGATCGCCGGCAGTGACGCCCGCCACGCCCTTCACCACATCGGCTACCGTCGCGCCGCGAAATCGCTCGACCGTCTCCTGCGGGATATAGGCACTGGAGCCGGCCTCGAGATAGGGCCTGTCCGCCGGCGCCGCACTCGTGCCGCGGCCACCTATCCCTGCCGGATTCGCGCCACCCGCGCCGCCGCGCTCGCTCGAGGCGCCAACGCGGACCGGGCCGAGCACGGTCGCGTCCGTCGCCTGGGGCGCTCGCTCCAGCGTCACCCGGCGGCCCTCGACCCGGTAGCTGAGCCCGGTGCCCTGCAGCAGCCGCGACAAGGCCGCGATCGGCGCCATGGTGCCGTCGACGCCATTGGTGGTGAGGTCGCGGGTTAGATCGGCATCATAGGCGAGCTGGAGTCCGCTCTGCTGCGAAAAGCGGGCGAGCGCCTCGCCCAGCGGCCCCTTGGGGATCGCGAAGTGCGTCGCCTGCGCCGTCTGCGCCTGGGCCGGCGCGGTCGGTGCCAGCATCGTCCCGCCCATCAGCGCCTGCACCGCGAGCAGCACCGCACCGCGCCCCGAATTGCGTCCCATCGTCATTGCCCCTTGTTCTTGCCCCCGGTCTGCCGGGGCGGTCGCAAGAGTTGACGTACCGCGGCGCAACAACGGGACCTCGCGAACGCAAAATTTCTGGCTCGCCCGATTTTTATTGCGACTGCATCGCAATTGCGATTATCCGCATTCTGATGGGCAAGGGGCCTTCCACCACGGCGATGCTGTCGCACGCGATCATCGGCAATCGCCGACCGTTGCTGGGCGTCGCCCGCCGCATTCTGGGTGACGGGCCTGCCGCCGAAGACGTGGTGCAAAGCCTGTGGTTTCGCGTGCAGACGCTCGATGAGCGGATGACGGTGCGGGACAGCGGAGCATTCCTTCGCCGGCTGGTCCGCAATCTCGCGATCGATCAACTGCGAAAGGATCGGGTGCGCCATGAATATTTCCACGACACCCCGCCGGACGACGCGATCCCGGACGATGCCCCCGACGCCGAGCAGGCGATGATCGACCGCGACCGGCTGCGCCGGCTCAAGCTCGCACTCGAGGAGCTGCCGCCGCGCTGCCGAGAAGTCTTCGTCCTGCGACGGATCCACGACCTGTCGAGCGCGGAGATCGCGGAGCGGCTGGGGATCAGCCAGAACGCCGTCGCCAAGCATGTCCGCCTGGCGTTACAGCATTGCCACAGCCGGCTGGCGGAGGCGGAGCAGGGATGAAACGCGGGGACGACAAGGCGATCATCGCCGAGGCAGCGCGCCTGCTCGCCGAAGACCTGTGCCGCAAGGACCTCGCGCAGGACGAGGCGTCACGCGACGATTCCCTGCAGGCCTGGCGCGTTTCCGATCCCCGGCACGATACCCGGCTGGCCGAGATGGAAGCGATCTGGCGTGACCTGGGCGCGGTAGCGGCGCCCGTCACCGCTCGCCTGCCCCCCACGGTTCCGCGCCGACGCCGGGGCATGCGCGCGCCCACGCCTCGCCGGGCGGCGCAGGCCGGCGCTGCCATCGCCGCGGCGATCGCGATCACGGTGCTCACCGATCTGCCGCTGCGCCTGCAGGCGGATCTGCGCACCAATGTGGGCGAGCGCCGGATCGAGAAGCTGGCGGATGGCTCGCGTGTATGGCTCGACACCAACAGCGCCGTCGCGCTCGATTTCACCGCGAACCGCCGCGACGTCCGGCTGCTGCGCGGCCGCGCCGAGTTCGAAGTCGCGCCCGATCGCAGCCGCCCGTTCACGGTCGATGCCGGCAGCGGCGCGACGACGGCGCTCGGCACCCGCTTCATCGTGCGGCGCCAGGGCGACGCCGCGGACGTCACCGTCACCGAACATGCCGTGCAGGTCGCGCTCGACAACGGCGCGCGCGCCCGCATCGCCGAGGGGCAGACCGTCCGTTACCAGGACAATGCGATCGGCGCGGTCCGCCCCGCGAACCGCGAAGCCGCCATGGCCTGGACGCGGGGCTGGCTGGTGTTCGAGGATGCCCGTCTGGGCACCGTCGTCGATGAGCTCGCGCGCTACCATCCGGGGCTGATCCAGCTGGTCGGCAGCGACCTCGCCGATCGTCGGGTCAGCGGCTCGCTCGCGATCGACGATCCCGAGGAGGCGCTGCGGGCATTGGAGGCACTGCTGCACCTGCGCGCCACCCGGATCGGCTCCGTCGTGATCTTTCTGCATGCGTGAAGGTCCCGATCTTGGGTTTCCGCGCGTCTAATCGGGAGAGACCAGCCAAGGCGCATCGGCGCCCCAGGAGACTGAGGTGATCGATGCAACGGCCCGGCGTGCCCCGTCCCGCGCGTACCCGCCCGAAGGGAGCGCGGTGATCCTCGACTTTCCGGCGAGCCCGTATTCGGCACCCGAGCGCTACGTACCGCTGTCGGCACGGCACCGCGTCTTCAGCCTGTGCCTGGCGGCGCTCGTGCCGGTGGCCGTGCTGGTGGCGCTGCTGCTCCGCTTCGATAGCTGGGCGCCGCCGCCGGCGCCAACGCCTCTGGTCGTCAACCTGCTGCCGGTAGCCAGCCCGCCGGAGCCGACGAACGACCGCAAGGCCGGCCCCCTGCAGACCGCCCGCAAGCAGGTTCCGCCACAGCCGCAGGACACGCCGATCCCACCACCGACCGTGGTGACACCGATGCAGGTACCGGTGTCGGCGACACCTCCCACGCCGCCGGCGCCCGACCCCGCCCCCCCTGCGCCGGAGACGACTGCGCCGGTCTCCAACCCGGCACCGCCGGCACCCAGGCCGGCTGGCCGGGACACCAGCTACGAGGCGCGGCTGCTCGCGCATATCCAGAAGTTCCGGCGCTATCCGGCGGCGGCACGCCGGATGGGCGATCAGGGCGTGACCCACCTGCGCGTCCGGATCGATCGCGGCGGTCATGTCCTGTCTGCCCAGTTGCTGCGCGGCTCCGGCTTCACCTCGCTCGACGGCGGGGCGCTCGACACGGTCCGCCGCGCCGATCCCTTGCCTCCGGTACCTGCGGACCGGCCCGCCCCCTTCGAGATCGTGCTGCCCGTCGAATTCTTCATCGAATGACCTGGTCGCGCGAGTGCACCAGTAGGTGAACGCCACCGACGGCGTCGTGGCCGGAAACCATGCGTTTCCGTTCAGGGACTGAGGCGGGCGATGCGATCGGCCCAGGCCAGGCCTATCTGTTGGTGTGGATTATCCGAGCACAGGCTTCGGACTGGAGAGTGGGACGTTTACATGAAGAAGATCGGCTTTCTTTCGTTCGGGCATTGGTCGAACGCGCCCTATTCGGCGACGCGTTCGGCTTCCGATGTGCTCCTCCAGTCTATCGACCTTGCCGTCGCGGCCGAGGAACTGGGCGCCGATGGGGCCTATTTCCGGGTCCATCATTTCGCCCGGCAGCTGGCCTCGCCCTTTCCGCTGCTCGCCGCGGTGGGTGCGAAGACCAGCCGAATCGAGATCGGCACCGGCGTCATCGACATGCGCTACGAGAATCCGTTCTACATGGCCGAGGATGCCGGCGCCGCCGACCTGATCAGCGGCGGGCGGCTGCAGCTCGGCATCAGCCGGGGGTCGCCCGAACAGGTCATCGAAGGCTGGCGCCATTTCGGCTACGCGCCCGCCGAGGGCGAAAGCGAGGCGGACATGGGACGCCGGCATGCCCAGGTCTTTCTCGATCTGCTGAAGGGCGAGGGATTCGCGCGGCCCAATCCCCGGCCGATGTTCCCGAACCCGCCCGGGCTACTCCGGCTCGAGCCGCATTCCGAGGGGCTCCGCAAGCGCATCTGGTGGGGATCGGCGTCCGACGCGACGGCAGTCTGGGCCGCGCAACAGGGCATGAACCTGCAGAGCTCGACCCTCAAGGCGGACGAGAGCGGCGAGCCGTTCCATGTCCAGCAGGCCCGCCAGATCCGCTTGTACCGCGAAGCGTGGAAGGAGGCCGGGCATGACTGGCAGCCGCGCGTCTCGGTGTCGCGCTCGATCTTCGCGCTGATGAACGATCAGGATCGCGACTATTTCGGCCGCGGCGACGAAAGCGACCAGATCGGCGAGATCGACAATATGCGCGCCGTGTTCGGGCGGTCCTACGCGGCCGAGCCGGACAAGCTGATCGAGCAGCTACGGGCAGACGAGGCGATCGCCGAGGCCGACACGCTGCTGCTGACGGTGCCGAACCAGCTGGGCGTGGATTATAACGCCCATGTCCTGGAGGCCATCCTCACTCATGTAGCGCCGTCGCTGGGCTGGCGCTGAATTCCGCGTCTCCGGCGCCGAGAACTGGCGCCGGAGACCAGGCGACGACAACGCGTCACCCGCCCGGGACGCAAAGATCGACTTCGCCCGCATCATGACCTCAGGAAGATTAACCCATCGCGTTGAAGCGATTTTTAACTGCTGCACGCTATAGATCGTCAGGGGGAATTCGACCTGAGAGTCTTGAATGGATACCCACGACTGGATTCCCGAACGAAGTGACGAAGGTTTGGGGTCGGGCTCTTCGGCAACGGGACTGACGCCGCTTGCGTTCGACAGTCCGCCAAGCTCCAGCATCGTTGCCCGGGACGCGTTCCAATTGTCCGCCGAAGACCTCGAAGAAGCCTTCGCCATCGCCCAGATGGGGGTCTGGTGCTGGCGCGTGGGTACCGACGAGATTGCCTGGTCCCGCGAGCTGTTCCGGATCGCCGGGCGGGCCGCGCAGGATTTCACGCCGACCCTCGAGACCACGCTGGACTGCATCCATCCGGAGGATCGCGAACTCGTCCGCTGGCGGCTGCTGGCGGCCGTCGACGCCTATGACCCGATCGGCCGGGAATTCCGCATACGGCGCCCGGATGGCAGCGAGCGCCATTGCTGGGCACGCATCAGTCCGATCAGCCGGTCGGGACGGGTCGAGGCCATTCGCGGGGTGGTGCTGGACCTCACCGATCAGCGCCTTGCCCACCGCGCCCTGGCGGAGAGCGAGGAACATCATCGCAATACCGTCGAACTGTCGCCCCACATGCCCTGGACCGCCGATCCTGCAGGCAAGCTGCTGACGATCAGCGGCCGCTGGACGATACTGACGGGACTGAGCGAGGCGGAGGCGCTGGGGAGCGGCTGGCTCGACCAGGTTCATGCGGAAGACCGCGAGGCGATAGTGGCTGCCGTCGCTCGTTCGCTGGCGAGCGCCGCGCCGCTCGACGTCAAGGTCCGGCTACGCTGCGCCGACGGCGCGTTCCGATGGTTCCGCTCCCGGGCCTATCCGAAGCTGGATGCCGCGGGCGCGGTCGAGCGCTGGTACGGGCTGAGCGAGGATGTTGACGAGCAGGAGCAGACCCTCGCGCGGCTTCGCGAGAGCGAAGAGCATTTCCGCTATGCGGTGGAGTTGAATCCGCAGATTCCCTGGACCGCCGATCCGCAGGGCAACATCCTCGATGCGGGACCACGCTGGAACGAGCTGATCGGCATGCAGCCCCAGAACTGGGTCGAGGCATTGCACCCGGAGGATGTCGACGCGACCCTGGCGCAATGGGCGCATTCCCTGCGCACCGGCGAACGCGTCGATCTGCGATATCGGCTGCGCGGCCGCAACGGCGGTTATAAATGGTGCCGCGTCCGCGCGGGTCCCCGCTACGCACCATCGGGCGAGATCTTCCGCTGGTACGGCGTGGTCGAGGACGTCGATGAGCAGACCGTCGCGCAGGAGCGGATCAGCTGGAGCGCGAGCCATGACGTCCTGACCGACTTGCCCAACCGCGCGCTGTTCGACGCGCGGCTCGGCGAAGGTCTCGCGGCGGCGGAGGCGGCAGGCGAAGGCTTGGCCCTGCTCATCTTCGACGTCGATCATTTCAAGCAGATCAACGATACGCTGGGACATGATGCCGGCGACGCGGTGCTCCGCACCCTCGCGGAGCGCCTGCGCGCGACGGTACGCCCGATGGACACGATCGCTCGGCTTGGCGGAGACGAGTTCGCCCTGATCCTGCCCGGCGTCGCCAGTCCGGAGGAAGCCGCGACGATCGCCGAACGCATCCTGGAGCGCCTGCGCGAGCCGGTCCCGCATCTCGGGGCGAAGCTGGATTGCCGCGCGAGCATCGGTGCCAGCCTGTATCCCGTGCACGGCACCAGTGCCGGCGACCTGCTCAAACATGCGGACCTGGCCCTCTATTCCTCCAAGGCGGGCCGGCGCGGCGAGCTGCTCGTCTTCGCGCCGCACATGCGCGAGGAGATGCAGCAGCGTGTGACGATGACCAATGCGGCGCGCACTGCGTTGCTGGAAGATCGGATACGGGCCTTCTACCAGCCCAAGATCGATCTTCGCACCGGGAAGATCGCCGGTTTCGAGGCACTCGCGCGCTGGATCGATTCGCGTGGAACCGTCCATCTGCCGGCGACGATCGCCGCCGCGTTCGACGACCATGAGGTGTCCACCGCGATCACCCGGCGCATGCTCGACCTGGTGGTGACGCAGATGCGGGCATGGCACGACAGCGGCATCGCATTCGGGCATGTCGCGCTCAATGCATCGACCGCCGATCTGCAGCGCCCCGATTTCGGCGACATGCTCCTGGCATCCCTTGGCGATGCCGGCCTTTCGCCCGCCCATCTGCAGCTCGAGGTGACCGAAACGGTATTCCTCGCTCGGGGTGCCGAGCGCGTCGAAAGGTCGCTCCGGATGCTGAACCACGAGGGCGTCCGGATCGCGTTGGACGATTTCGGCACCGGCTATGCCTCGCTCAGCCATCTCAAGCAGTTCCCCGTCGACATCATCAAGATCGACCGGAGCTTCATCTCCGACATTCGGGAGAGCGCTCAGCAGTCGGTGATCGCCGAGGCAGTGATCACGCTGGGCCGAAACCTCGGCATGGAGGTGGTCGCGGAGGGCATAGAAACCCAGCCTCAGGCCCAATGGCTTCGCGATGCCGGATGCCATTTCGGACAGGGATTCCTGTATTCGGCTGCGATACCGGCCGAGGGGCTCCAATGGCCGCCGGAACGCGACGCCGGATGAGATCGCCGCGGCTCCCACGCTAGACGCCCGTGGGCAGACTCGCCTTTGCACTCGACAAGCCGCTCTGCGCCGATCATCGGGCAAGGAGACCGAGAAGCGAGGATTGCATGGCCGAAGACAGGCGAACCGCCGAATGCTGGCTCACCGACATGGACGGCGTACTCGTCCATGAAGGGCATGCCCTCCCGGGTGCCGCTGCGTTCCTGGCCCGGCTCGTCGAGCGCGAACGGCGTTTCCTGGTCCTGACCAACAATTCGATGTTCACTCCGCGCGATCTCGCGGCACGGCTCGCGCGGGCCGGTCTCGTCGTCCCCGAGCACGCGATATGGACGTCCGCTCTGGCGACCGCGGACTTCCTGGCGCGGCAGCTTCCAGGCGGAACCGCCTTCGCGATCGGCGAGGCCGGGCTCACCACCGCGCTCTACGAGGCCGGATACACGCTCAGCGACACGAACCCCGACTATGTCGTGCTCGGGGAGACCCGGACCCTTTCGTTCGATGCGATCACGCGGGCCGTTCGCCTGATCGAGGCCGGCGCCCGCTTCATCGTCACCAATCCCGATGTGACATCGCCCTCACCCGACGGCCCGTTCCCGGCGACCGGCGCCGTTGCCGCAATGATCACGGCCGCAACCGGTGCCCAGCCCTATTTCATCGGCAAGCCCAATCCGATGATGTTCCGAAGCGCGATGACCCGCATCCAGGCGCATGCCGATACGACGGTGATGATCGGCGACCGGATGGATACCGATGTCGTCGCGGGCATCGAAGCCGGCCTGGAAACCATTCTCGTCCTGACCGGCTCCACCAAGCCCGCGGACATCCCGCGCTTCCCTTATCGTCCGACCCATGTGCTCGAGACGATCGGCGACGTCGTGCCATTCATCTAGCCAGCCATCTGGACAGCGACCGCCTCATCGAGCACCGAAGCGCCTGGACAGCGTAACGGCGACGGTCCTCGGATTGGGCGGGTTGTTGTACGGATCATAGCCGACCACGCCGCCTTCGATCCGCGGCTGCAGCTGGTCGAAAACATTGGCGACGACGAACTGGAGCGCAGTATCGCGCAACCAGGATGCCTGCGACAACCGGCCGAGGTCGAAGCTGGTGAACAGCGACGCGGTGGTGAAGGAACCCACCTGCCGGCGTGGCTGGCCAGGGCGATCGTCGATGAAGCCATCCACGAAGTTGACCATCGAGCCGATCGAGAAGCCGTCACGGCCCCATGCAACGGTGCCGTTGAGGCGCAGGTCGGCCGGCTTGGCGTAGCCGTCGAGGCGGGAGACCGGGGCCGAGCCCCCGGCCTTGAGCGAAAGATCGAGGATATATTGGCCCGACAGCGAGAGCGAGGCAGTGCCTCCCAGCAGCCGGGTCCTGTAGTTCAGGTCCAGATCGATGCCGTCGGTGGATTCGATGGCGAAGTTCTGCGAGCGGATGTCCGCGATCAGCTGGATCTGCGACAACAGGCTCGCCGGCACTTGCCCGGCATTGTCGAAGAAAGTCAGCTCGCCGCCATTATAGCCCGGCACCTCGGCAAAGCGGCGGAAGACATCCGGGTTGCCCAGCACCGCCTGCAGCTGCGCCTGGCTCGGATTCCTGGTGTTGAAGACCTGGAGGTCGGCAACGGACAGGCTGTCCTCCGGGCTGGGCTTGCCCACCCGGCCGGTGATCTTGATCCGATAATAGTCCGCCTTGATCGTCAGGCCGGGGATGAAGGTCGGCGTGAAATCGGCGCCGATCGTGAAGGTGTCGGCATTCTGCGTCTTCAGGTCGGGATTGGCACCGGCCCGGTACATCACCAGCGTCTGGCCGGCCGGAAGCGCCGGGTTCTGCAGCGCGGGATCGAGGAACTTGTAGGGATAGAGCCCGATCGAGACCTGCTCGGCAATGCCGATGGTGCTGCGGAAGCGCGGCACCAGGAACGAACGGGCATAGGTGCCGCGCAGGGCAAGGGAGCGATCGACCTGCCAGCGCAGCCCCAGCTTGGGCGAGAAGGCGGTATCGAAGCCAAGGTCTTCATAGCGGCCGGCCGCCGACAGGGTCAGCGAACGCACCAGCGGGACCGCCTGGTCTGCGCCGACCAGCGGCACGTTGACCTCCCCGAACACCGACCTGGTCTTCCGCGAGCCGCCGTTGCGGTTGAAGAAGATCGTCGCGTCGGTCCACAGCGTCTCGGCGCGGTACTGGGCACCCGCCGCCGCGATCACCGCCCCGGCGGGCAGGCGGAACAATTGGGCCTGGCCGCGTAGCTCGGCGACGAACAGCGTATTCGAATAGTTGCGGAAGCTGGGCTTGCCGGTGACACGGCGGGCGTCGCTGTTCGTGTCGTTGCGGCCATAATCGACATGGAGGTCGATCGCCGTCAGACCGCGCCCCTGCCAGTGCAGGTTGTTGTAGAAGGCATAGCCCGAGGTGCCGGTGTGAAAGCGCCGGTTGTACTGGGGTTCGTCGAGATAGCGCTGCTGCGACTTGCGCTCACGCTCGAAATAGGAGGCATCGAGCGAATAGGTGAAGTCGCCGAAGGTCTGCTGGCCGCCGGCATAGAGGCCGGTGAGCAACTCGTCGGGCAATTCGTCGATCTGGAGATACTCGTCCGACACGCGAACCGGATCGCGCGTGAAGGGCGCGCGCTTCTGGTACATCGCCATGCCGTAGAGCGAGCCGCTGTTCCAGCTGTGCCCGGCCAGTGCGCTGACCTGGAGCTCGGTCTTCCCGGTCTCCGTCGCAACGGCGTTGCGCACCTCGACCTCGAGGCCCCGCTCAGGCTTGCGCGTCACGATGTTGACCACGCCGGCGACCGCATCGGCACCATAGGTGGCCGAGGCGCCGTCGGGGATGATGTCGATCCGCTCGATCAGCATCGAAGGCAGCACCGATACGGTCGGCGATTCGGTCATGCCGACCGACGGCATGCGCCGCCCGTTGAGCAGGGTCAGCGTCGCGTCCGAGGCGAGGCCCCGGAGCGCGAAGCCGGCAAAGCCGTCATATTGATTATAGGTCGTCGCGTCGCCGAGCGGGCTGCCGATGCCAGCGCCGGTAGTCGCGAATTCGCTCAGGTCGCCGGTGAAGTTCTGCGGGATGGTCAGCATGAACTCGGCGGTCGAACCCGCGCCGGAGCGGTCGATGTCGATCCGGTCGCGGGTGAAGACCGGGCTGGCCATATATTCTCTGGGCAGGCCGCGGATCAGCGAGCCGGTCACCACGATCGCACCGCTGCCGGTGCCATCCACCGCGTCATCGGCTCGCGGCGCCGTTTCGGCCCCGGCGGGCAATTCGGCTCTCGATGCCTCCTGCGCGCATGCCGGTCGCACGAACACGGTGGCCAGAAGTCCGGCCGCAACAATCCCACGCATCAGCCTCGATACCCCCATGATCAATGATATGATATTCTATCTCATTTCTCTGCCTCGTATTTTTGCTGCCGCAGCATGTCAATGGCTCGTGACACGCGGTTCATGATCGCATGGGTGAACGAGAAACATCCGGCCCGAGCGCCAGACCCGGCGATGGTTCACCATGAAAAGCGCACCAAAGTCCGGGAAACAGGGTCCTCAATTAGCGCTTGCTTATTCCGTTGTGCAGCGCATCATCACATTGCAGCGACGGGGGACGGATGGCCTTTTTCGAGATGACCGATCGATCGGGTGCAGTGCGGTCCTGCTATGCTCAGGTCCAGCGCTGGGTTGACGAGGTCGGCATCGACGGGCTCAGCCTGCGGCTCAAGGAAGCCGAGACGATCTTCCGGCGCATCGGCATCACCTTCGCGGTCTATGGCGAGGGCGGCGATCCAGAACGACTTATCCCCTTCGACCTGCTCCCGCGCGTCTTCTCCGCCGCCGAGTGGCGCCTGCTCGACCGCGGCATCCGGCAGCGGGCCCGGGCGCTCAACGCCTTTCTGTACGACGTCTATCACCGCGGCGAGATCATCCGCGCCGGGATCGTGCCGGGCGAACTGGTCTATCGGAACAAGGCCTTCGAGCCCGAGATGATCGGCTTTGATCCGCCCGGGCGGGTGTACAGCCATATCGTCGGAATCGACATCATCCGCACCGAGGAGAACGGCTTCCAGGTGCTCGAGGACAATTGCCGCACGCCCTCCGGCGTCAGCTACATGCTCGAGAACCGCGAGATCATGCAGCGCATGTTCCCCGAGCTGTTCGCCTCCACCCGCGTGGCGCCGGTCGATTCCTACCCCAACGACCTGCTCGCGACCCTGAAGGAAGTGGCCCCAGCCGGTGCCGGCAGCGATCCGACGGTGGTGGTGCTGACCCCGGGCGCATTCAACTCGGCCTATTACGAGCACAGCTTCCTCGCCGACCTGATGGGCGTCGAGCTGGTCGAGCCGATGGACCTGTACGTCGACGACAACAAGGTGTGGATGAAGACCACCCACGGCCCGAAGCGGGTCGACGTGATCTACCGGCGGATCGACGACGACTATATCGACCCCCTCACCTTCCGCCCCGACAGCATGCTCGGCGTGCCCGGCCTGTTCGGCGCCTATCGCGCCGGCGGCGTCACGCTGTGCTCCGCGCCCGGCGCCGGCATCGCCGACGACAAGGCGATCTACCTGTTCGTCCCGGAGATGATCCGCTTCTACCTCTCCGAGACGCCGATCCTGCAGAACGTGCCGACCTGGCGCTGCGCGGTCCCCGACGAATGCGCCTATGTGCTGGAGCATCTGAGCGAGCTGGTCGCCAAGGAAGTCCATGGATCGGGCGGCTATGGCATGCTGATCGGCCCCAAGGCGACCAAGGCGGAGATCGCCGCCTATGCCGAGCGGATCCGGGCCAACCCCGCCGACTTCATCGCCCAGCCGACCCTGGACCTCTCGACCGCGCCAGTGCTCGGGCAGAAGGAAGTCGTCGGGCGCCATGTCGATTTCCGGCCCTATTGCCTGGTCGGCAAGCAGATGCGCCTCGTCCCCGGCGGGCTGACCCGCGTGGCGCTGACCGAGGGCTCGCTCGTCGTCAATTCCTCCCAGGGTGGTGGCGTCAAGGACAGCTGGGTGCTGGAAGACTGATGCTCAGCCGCACCGCCGAGAACATCTTCTGGATGGCCCGCTATATCGAGCGGGCGGAAAGCACCGCGCGCATCATCCAGATGGGCCAGCGCATGGCGATCCTGCCCGGCCCGATCCACCGGGAGGAATGGCGCTCGGTGCTGCGCGTGACCGGGTGCGACCGACTGATCGACGGCGATCGCCCGGTGGCGGAAGCGGACATCGTCCACCTGCTGCTGCTCGATGACGCCAATCCCTCGTCGATCCGCGCCTGCCTGCTGCGCGCCCGCAACAATGGCCGGGCGGTGCGCACCGCGCTCACCCAGGACATGTGGGAGGCGCTCAACGAGGACTGGCGGCGGCTCGAGCATTACGACGTGATGCGGGCGCGGCGCGATCTCGCCGAGCTGATCGACTGGGTGAAGACCAGGGCCTCCACCTTTCGCGGCGCAGCCGAGACGGGGCAGCTGCGCAACGAGGGCCATGACTTCCTGCGCATCGGCGGCGCGCTCGAACGCGCCGAGATGACGCTCCGGCTGCTCGACGTGAAATATTACGTGCTGCTGCCCGAGACCGCGGTCGTCGGCGGGGTGCGCGACCATTATCAATGGACCTCGGTGCTGCATGCCTTGTCGGCGGCACGCGCCTATCACCACGTCTATGGCGGCGGCGACTATACGCCCTGGCGGATCGCCGACCTGCTGATCCTCAATCCCCAATTCCCCCGGTCGGTGTCGTTCTGCTTCGAGCAGATCGGATGGCATCTCGACCGCCTGGCACGGGCGCATGGCCAGCGCGGCGCGGCGCACGAGACCGCCGCGACCATGCTGTCCCAGCTGCGCAGCCGGGAGAGCGGCGAGATATTCGAGGGCGGCCTGCACGAATTCGTCCAGAATGCGCTGATCGTCACCAACCGGCTGTCGCGCGAGATCGCGCAGGCCTATCACTTCGCCTGATATGCTGCTCGTCGTCCGCCACCTCACCCATATGCGCTACCCACAAGGCGCCGCCGGCCTGGCGCTGCGCCTCAAGCTGTTCCCGCAGAGCTTCGAAGGGCAGCGCGTCACCGACTGGCATGTCGAGATCAACGGCGAGGAGATCTTCCCCTCGATCACCGGCGGCTATGGCGAGTCGCTGGCGCAGTGGCTGAGCCAGGCACATCGCGACGAACTCGAGATCGTCGCGCATGGCTGTGTCGAGACCGAGGACAAGGCGGGCGTCGTCAAGGGCCTGCGCCAGGCCTGCCCACCGGCGATCTTCCTGCGCGATACGCCGCTGACCGTGGCGGATGCGACGATCGCGGCGCTTGGCGATGGCCTGAACCCAGGGGCGGACGTGCTGTCGGGCCTGCATGCGCTGAGCGCCGGGGTGCGGGACGCGCTGCCCTATCGCGGCGGCATCACCCATAGCGAGACCAGCGCCACCGATGCGCTCGCCGGCGATGGCGGCGTGTGCCAGGACCACGCACACATCTTCATCGCCGCGGCCCGCGCCCGCGGCGTGCCGGCCCGCTATGTCGCGGGCTATCTGCTGGCGGGCGAAGAGGCCGACCAGCAGTTCGAGACCCATGCATGGGTCGAAGCCCATGTCGAGAATCTGGGCTGGATCGGGTTCGACGTGACCAACGGCATCTCCCCGACCGAACGCTATGTCCGCCTGGCCATAGGCCTTGACGCCCGTGATGCCGCGCCCGTACGCGGGATCGTGACCGGCGGAGGGCCGGGCATCGTCTCCGCTGATGTCCGCATTGCTCGCGGCGAAGGCGATATTGCCGCTATCCAGCAGCAACAGCAGCAATGACGCGGGAACGGGACTTCGGATGACCTATTGCGTCGCGGTGCGTGTCGACGAAGGTCTCGTGCTGCTGTCGGACACCCGGACCAATGCCGGTGTCGACAATATCTCGCGCTTCTCCAAGATGTTCATCTGGGAGGCCGCCGAGGAGCGTGCGATCGGCATGATGACCTCGGGCAATCTGTCGATCACCCAGGGCGTCATCAACCGACTCAACACCGCGATCGAGAAATCGGGCGAGGACGCGTCGGTCGAGACGATCCTCACCGCCGACAGCATGTATCGCGTCGCCGAGCTGGTCGGCGAGGCGATGCAGGGGCTGCAGGACCGCTATCGCAGCTCGATACAGGCGGAGGGCGCCGGCGCCGATGCGACGGTCCTGGTCGCCGGCCAGTGCAACGGCGGGCAGCATCGGCTGTTCATGGTCTACTCGGCGGGCAATTTCGTCGAGGCGACCGAGGACACGCCCTATTTCCAGATCGGCGAGCACAAATATGGCAAGCCGATCCTCGACCGGGTGCTTTCGATCCACACGCCGCTCGATCAGGTGGTGAAGGCGGTTTGCGTGTCGATGGATTCGACGTTGCGCTCGAACCTGTCGGTCGGCATGCCGCTCGACCTGGCGGTGCTGCACCGGGACAGCCTGGCATTCGGCACGCGCGAGCGGATCGAGGCGGACGACCCGCGTTTCCAGGCGATCTCCCAGCATTGGGGCGAGGCGCTGCGCAACGCCTTCAAGAGCCTGCCCGATATCGGCTCGACCGCGTAGCGGCGGACCGCACCGGCGGATGCCGGCGCATCCCCCCGAACATAACGGCGAAACCCGGAGACGAGGGGTGCTCGTCTCCGGGTTCCGTTCGTCACGCGAAGGCGCCTCCTTCGTGCGTCAGAACTGCTTGCGCAGCTGGATCCGCGAAGTGGCCGCGCGTTCGCCATCCGCGATGCGGGCGCCGAGTTCGAAGCCGAACTGCCATCCCGAGTTGAGATTGACGTCGAGCCCCGGCGTCAACGCGAACTGCTCACGCCCCCAGCCCTGCGCGCTGAAGCGATAGAATGCTGCACCATCGACATCGGCATAATCGAGTGCCTGGCCGGACGCGTCGGCGAACTCGTGCAGCCACTCGCCGCGGAAGGACGGGGTGATCGTGCCGTTCGCCAGTTTGCCGCGCCAGGCGAGCCGGAAGCCGGCGACACCGAGCACCGACCGCACGTCGCGATCGTCGAAGCGCAGATCATAGATGCCCGCGCCCCTCTCCCGATACGCGCCGAGCGTCCCGTCGAGATATTCCGCCCGGCCATAGACCGACCAGCGCAGCAGGCCCGACACCTGCTCCGTCCCCGCGGAAAGCGAAGCGGTGGTGAAGTCGCCGTCGCGCTTGCCCCTGGTGGTACTCGCAGTCGCGGCGACCAGGCGGCGCGTATCGAAATCGAGCCAGCCGCGGGCGACCATGCCGTCGAGGAAGATGCCGGCCACCGGCATTGCGCTGCCATAGACCACGACCGTCCTGCTGTCGGAGACGACATGGCCGGCGCCGCCATCGATGGTGCTCGAATCATGCCCGAAGCCGCCGCCGATGCCGAGCACCAGGCCCGGAAGCAGGCGAAGATCCACGCCGATGCTCACGCCGCTCGTCGTCGCGCTGATCTTGTCGCGCTGGCTCACCGCGTCGCGCGTCCCGATGGCGATCGAGCCACCGGCCCAGAAGCCAAGGCCGCCGGTGCCGCACTGCTGGCCATTGCCGCTCCCGGCCCCGCCAGCGGGCGCCGCATCGACACGACCGTCCGCCCGCAGCGCCCCTTGCTCGGGCAAGGCGCCCGGCAGCGGCTGGGTGTTCACCCGATCGGTCGAGGTCAGCGTCACGCCCATGGTCGAGCGGCCGCACTCGACGTCGTGCAGGCTCTCGGCGCGGCGCATGAAATTGTCGACCTGCGCACGCGAGAAGCGCCGGACGGCTTCGCTCTGAGCATCGGCGATCGCACGCACGGTGGCGTCGGCCGAGGGATCCGGGCGCGCGGCAACCGTCAGGGTGATCGTCGCAGGCGCGGAGGCACCGAACACGTTGGTCAGCGTGTAGCGCAGCTTGAGCGTGCCCGAGAAATGCGCCGCCGGCTTGATGTCGAGCCGATAGGTGCGCGCATCCGCGGTGCCGCCGGCCACGATGGTCGCGGTCGCCTTGCCGGCCGGCGTGATGTCGACGATCGCCGCATCGGTGAACGGGCCATCGGTGCGGCCCGCGGTCAGGTCGACCGAGATCGTCTGGTTGTCGATGCCGTTCGCAGTGAGGCTCCGCGCCGCGGGCGGCGAGCCCTCGACGTTGATCTGCACCGTCGCCGGCGCCGAGGTGCCGCCGATCCCGACCGCCACGAACTGGAAGCTGTCGGTGCCGTGATAGCCCGGTGCGGGCGTATAGACCGCGACCATCTGGCTCACCGGCGGGGCCGCAACGGCAACCGTCCTTCCCTCGCCGTCGAGCTTGGGGCCGGCCGCGCCGGTCAGCACCACCGTGCCGTGCGCCGGCTGGGTAACGATCTGGATGTTCTGCACATCGCCCGAGACGAGGCTGCCCAGGTCGATGCGGGCGGACTCACCGGTCTGCGTCGTCGTTGCGCCGGCAACGCTCAGCGGATCGGGATCGCGGGCAACCGGCGGCGGCACGGCATCGACCTGCAGGGTATAGGCCGCCGTGCCGCTCGCCCCGTGAACGTCGGTCGCGGTGATCGTGAAGCTGGCGCTGCCCGAGCCGCTCGGCGTGCCGCTGAGCGTGCCGTCCGCGGCGAGCGTGAGGCCGTCGGGCAGCGTGCCTGCCGTCACCGTGTAGCGATAGGGGCCTTCGCCGCCCGTCGCCGCAATGACCTGGCTGTAGGCGCTCCTCTGCGTCGCGACCGGAAGGCTCCCCACGGCCGGGCCGAAGACCAGGGCCGGCGCGCTGACCGTGATCGACACCGTCGCCTGAGAAAGGCCGGTGGCATTGCTCACGGTGTAGCTGAGCGAATCGGTGCCCGAATAGCCAGCATTGGGGGTGTAGTGGATCGTCGATCCGCTGAGCGTCGCCGTGCCATGGGTGGGCTGGCCGGTGATCGCATAGGTGGAGACGGCACCGCCGGTGAGCGCCATCTCGATCGCAGTGCCCTGGCTGTTGGCCGCCACGGTTGCCGTGCTGCTGCTCGCGACGGGCGCGGCGACGGCGACCGACAGCGAATAGCCTGCGCTGCCCGCCGCGCCATTGCGGTCCGTCGCGGTGATCGTGAAGGCGAAGTCGCCGACCTCGGTGGGCGAGCCGTGCAGGCTGCCGTCCGCGTCGAGGACCAGGCCCGCGGGAAGCGCGCCGCCGGTCACCAGATACTGATAGGGCGCCTGGCCCTGGGTGGCGCTGATCGCCTGGCCATAGGTCTGGCCCTGGGTGGCGCCGGCCAGCGTCCCCGCGGCGGGGCCGAACACCAGGGTCGGCGCGGAGATGGTCACCGTGATCGTGCCGGGCTGCGAAATGCCGGCGGCATTCTTCGCGGTGTAGCTGAACTGGTCGGTGCCCGAATATCCCGCGGCCGGCGTGTAGCTGATGCTGGTGCCGCTCGCGGTGGCGCTGCCATGGGCGGGCGCGCTGGAGACGGCGACCGAGTCCGCGGCACCGCCGGACAGGTCCAGGGTGATCGGCTGGCCGCCGCTGTTCGCGGCGACCATCGCATTGCCATTGCCCGCGACCGGCACGGCGAGCGTGACGTCGATCGCATAGTTTGCGGTGGTGTTCGCCCCGTTCTTGTCCGTCGCCCGCACCTGGAAGGTCTTGCGTCCGAGCGCACTCGGTGTGCCGTGGAGCGTGCCGTCGCCGTCGAGCGTCATGCCGTCGGGAAGCGCACCGTCCGATACGACATAGCCGTACGGCCCCTCGCCGCCGCTCGCGACGATGGTCTGGCTATAGGCCTGGCCATAGGGCGCGGCCGGGAGCGTGCCCGCAGCGGGCGTGAAGCTCAGCGTGGGCGCGCTGACCGTTAGCTGGACCGTCGCCGTCGCCGAACTTCCGGCAGTGTTGCCGGCGGAATATTGGAAGCTGTCGGCGCCCGAATAGCCGGCATTGGGCGTGTAGCTGATCTGGGTGCCGCTGACCGACGCCGTGCCGTGCAGCGCCTGGCGCACCAGCGTGAGCGACGTCGCCACACCGCCGGAGAGCGAAAGGGCGATGTCGGTGCTGCGGTTCGCCGGGACGGTGCTGCTGCTGCCGGCCGCGATCGGCACGGGCGGCGGGACATTGACGCAGCGCACGGTGACGGTCGCGGTCGACGCCTGGTCGTTGGTGCTGCCGTTCTCGATGATCAACCCGTTCGACAGCAGCTGATCCGAGGTGACGATGGTCGAGGCCGATCCGGTGACGTACTGCTTCGTGCGGTTATAGCTGCTGGTGTAATATTGCAGGTAGATCGTGCGATAGCCGACACTGCTCAGGATGAAGCTCGCGGCGCCGGCGGGGCCGAAGACGGTATGGTCGACGAGCGTGAAGCTCACCTGGTCGCCCGCGGCGAACTGGTCCGCCGCATAGGTCCTGGCCAGGCCATAGCCGCTGGGAACCGAATTCCAGAAGCTGTTGATCGCGGTGCAGCCGGGCGAGAGCGCATGGGCGCTGGTCGGAAGCAGGGCGGTTGATCCTATCAGGATCGCGCGAACGAGCGGCGAGGACGACAGGGGCTTTGAAGCTTTTACAGGCGTTTTCATATGCCTGCACGTGGTTCCTCAGGGTTAAGACAGCGCTAACGACACTCCAGAAATTATAGGAATAGCTACCCATAACGACGAAAACGCCGGGCATGCCCGGCATCATCCGCGGTGACGCGTCTCCGCCAGGTCGAGTTCGCGGGTCAGCTTGCGGGCGATCTCGCTGCCGATCGCGCGGCTCCTGCCCAGTTCGAGCAGCCGCGCGCGTTCCGCCTGGATGCCGACGAGCCGGAGCTCGCTGGCCAGCCGCTCCTGCAGGCGCAGCTCGTCGGCGCCGCCGTCGCTCAATCCGTCGATGCGCTCCTGGTAGAAGTCCATCACCCGCGCGCCGGCGGCGGCATAGAGGCCGGGGTCGTCATGCGCCTCGCCCTGTTCGTGCTGGTGGCGCTCGACCGCGCGGATCGCGGCCTCGGCGGTGGCGACGCGGGCGGCATCCTCTTCCGCCTGGCGCGAGGGTTCGGGCGGCAGCTTCAGGTCCTTGAGCAGGATCGGCAGCCCGACACTGGCGAGGATCAGCGACACGATGATCACGCCGGCGGCAAGGAAGATCGCCAGGTCGCGCGCCGGGAAGGGCGAGCCGTCGCGCAGCACCAGCGGCAGGGTCAGCACGCCGGCCAGGGTGATCGCACCGCGCACGCCGGCGAACGAAGTCGCCGCGACCAGCCGCCAGTTCGGGCTCTGCATCTCCGCGGTGCCCTCGCGCTTGCGCAGGATGGTGAGGCGCAGCGAGGTCCACACCCAGGCGAAGCGCAGCGCGGCGAGGCCCGCGACGATCGCCACGACATAGATACCCAGCCACCAGGGCGAATGATGGCCGGTCAGCAGCACCGTCTGCTTGGCGCCGGCGACGATGCCGGGCAGCTGCTCGCCGAGCAGCACGAAGATCACGCCGTTCAAGGTGAACTGCAGCGTGTCCCACACCGAGTTGCGGCGCATGCGGGTGACCGCCATCGCCTGGCGGGAGATCTCGGCGAAGGTCATCGTCACGCCCGCCGCCACCGCCGCGAGGATGCCGGAGGCGTGGAAATGCTCGGCGAGCAGGTAGGAGCCGAACGGGATCAGCAGGCTGACCAGGATCTGCGAGCCCGTATCCTCGCCCCAGCGCCGGGTCACCCAGGTCTTGGCGATCGACACCGCCAGGGTTACGAGCACGCCGATCGCCAGGCCGCCGCCGGCAACCCAGAGGAAGGTGAGCGCGGCCTCGCCCGCCGAGAAGCTGCCGGTCAGCGCAGCGGCGACGGCGAAGCGCAGGCAGACCAGGCCCGATGCGTCGTTTAGCAGCGATTCGCCTTCGAGGATGTGCATCATGCGCTTCGGGATCGGCACGCGCGCCGCGATCGCCGACACCGCGATCGGATCGGTCGGCGAGACCACCGCAGCTAGGGCAAAGGCTACCGCGAGCGGCATCGCCGGGATCATCCAATGGATCAGCAGCCCCATGCCGATCACGGTGAGCAGCACCAGTCCGAGCGCGAGCTCGACCACGGTGGACAAGTCCTTGAACAGCTCGTCCTTGGGGATGCGCCACCCGTCGAGGAACAGGAGCGGCGGCAGGAACAGGAAGAGGAACAGCTCGGGATCGAGCACGACCCGGTGCGAGGTGGACAGGCCGATCACGGCGCCGAGCAGGATCTGCACCAGCGGCACGGGCACGCCGAAGGGCAGCATCCGGGCGAACGCGCCGCTGACCACCACGGCGAGGAGCAGGAACAGGATGATCGATACGGTTTCCAAGGTTCTGCCCCGCGTCTGAAGCGGCCGGACGGCGGCCGCCTTGTTGAATGTCCGGACCCCGCCAGGGGGTTCCCGATGCCTCAGCTCGCGCTGGCGAGGCGGTAGCCGACCCCCGGCTCGGTCACCAGCAGCCGGGGATCGCTCGGATCCTCCTCGATCTTCTGGCGGAGCAGGCCGATATAGACGCGCAGATACTGGCTGTCGGCGGTGTCGCTGCCCCAGCCCACCGCGAGCAGCCTTTTGTGCGTCACCACCTGGCCGGCGCTGAGCGCAAGCGTGCGCAGCAGGTCATATTCCTTGGGCGACAGCTTCACCGTGTCGCCGGCCAGCGACACGCGCCGCGCCGGGAAGTCGATCTCCAGCGGTCCGCTGCGATAGGTGCCGGGCGCGTTCTCCAGGCTCGAGCTGCGCCGGATCGCCGCACGGATGCGGGCCATCAGCTCCCCGATCTCGAAGGGCTTGTTGACGTAATCGTCGGCGCCATTGTCGAGCGCGGCGATCTTCTCGCCTTCCTGGTGGCGGGCGGAAATGACGATGATCGGCACGGTGCTGGTTGCACGCAGCGCGCGGATCACGTCCTTGCCGTCGATATCGGGCAGGCCGAGGTCGAGCAGCACGACTTCGGGCTTGATGTCCTCGGCCATGCGCAGCGCCGCCGCACCGCCCGATGCAGTGGCGACGCTATAGCCCTCGGCGCCGAGCACCGGCTTCAGCACCGCGATCAGCGCGGGTTCGTCGTCGACGAGGAGGATGTTGGTCATGCTTTCGATGCCTCGGCGAGCGGAAGACGGATGGTGATGCGGGTACCGCGGCCGTCGAGGCCGGGGACGGTAGCCTCGATCGTGCCGCCGAGCGCCTCGACGAAGCCCTTGGCGATCGCCAGCCCCAGGCCGTTGCCACGCCCGGCCGCCTCGCTGCGGCCCGCGCGGTAGAAACGCTCGAACACGCGGCGCAGTGCCGCTTCGGGAATCCCCTGGCCGCTGTCCGCGATGTCGATCCGGCAGGCGCCCTGTTCGGCGAAGATCGCGATCTCCACCCGGGCATCCTCCTCGCTGTAGAGGATCGCGTTGTCGAGGATGTTGATCAGCACCAGCTCGAACAGCGCGGCATTGGCGGCGACGAGCAGGTCGGGCGCGGGCGCCTGGAGCAGCATCTGCCGCCCACCGGCGCGCGGGCGGACCCGGTGCAGGGCTGCTGCGACCATCTCGGCGGCGCCGAGGATCTGGAGCGGCTGGGCAACCCCGCCAGCCTCCAGCCGGCTCATCTCCAGCAGGTTCGCGGTATAGCGGTTGAGCCGCTCGCATTCCTCGACGATCCCGCGCAGCAGGCCCGCCGAGGTCTCCGGATCGAGCTTCTCGCCATAGGCGATCAGGCTGGAGGCGGACGCGCTGATCGCGGTGAGCGGCGTACGGAAATCATGGCTGACCGAGGCGAGCAACGCGGTCTTGAGCTGCTCCGCCCGTGCGACCGCCTGGCGCTCGGTGATCTGCTCGGCCAGGGCGGCGCGCTCCAGGGCGAGCGTGACCATGTTGGCGACCGCGTCGATAAAAGCCGGTGCGACCCTCTCTCGCCGCAGGGACTCGAGCACGAGCACGGCGTCCGGACTGTTCGCCGGCTGGAGGCGCCTGCCAACCAGCCCGTTCTCGCCGGAAGGCCCGGCCTGTGCCGCGATCCGCTCGGCAAAGGCCTGCCAATGCGCCTCGACCGACGCCAGGCTGCGCAGCGTCTCCCCCTCGAAACGGAACAGCGCCGCCCGCGCCCCCAGGATATCGTGGATCGCGCGCTCGACCGTGGCGACGACATCGGGCAGGCGGATGGCGGACTGGAGCTGCTGGCTCAGCGCCAGCAGGCTCTGCAGCTGCTGGTTGCTCGATCGTGCCGCCTGGGCATGATCCTTGAGCTGTCCGGCCAGCACCCCGGACACGAGCGCACAAAGGTTGAAGACGACCAGCGGGGCGATGTCGCCGCCGGTCGCGATCCGGAAGGTGAGCGCCGGCTCGGTCAGGTAGAAATTGTGGACCAGGAAGGCGGCGAGCGCCGCGATCAGCGCCGCCGCGAGCCCGCTCAGCGCGCCGGCGATGGTGATGCCCAGCACGAATACCAGAGCCGAGGCGACCTCGCCCAGCGGATGGACGGCGAACGCGGCGATGATCGACAGCGCGAGCACCACCGCCGTGCGCAGCATGTCGTCGCGGTGCAGATGCAGCCGCGCGGCGAGGAAGCCGGCGATCGGGTTCGGGCGTCGGGGCGTCATCAAGCTCGTTGCGTTGCCTTTGACTGGTCCGGGCGGCGGGCCGAGGCCGGGGACGACCTGGCTGCCCGCCGCCGCGGTGGGAGCACGCGCCTCTTTTGGGGGGAGGCCTGCGAGAGGGGAATGCAGAAAAGCGCGCTCTCGACGAACCAGTTATGGCCCCGGTCCGCCAGGGTCCATGCATATAAAACCTATAGTAACGCCCCCAGCCCGAGCCTCTCTAGGGATATTTCCGAAACATTTCTCGGAGAGACTATGCGCAGGGAATTGATGCTGGCGGTGATGATCGGTGCGGCGGCGCTGGGCGGCTGCACCAGGAAGCAGGCACCGGGCAATGCGTCCGATCTGGCGGGCGGCGGCCCCGCTAGCGATCCCTATGCCGAGAATGGCGAGGATCCCGCGCTGGCCCGGCTGCAGGCCGATCTGGCGGCGACCGCCGGCGACCGCGTCTTCTTCACCTTCGATGCCTATGCGCTCTCCCCCGATGCCCGCGCCACGCTGACGCGCCAGGCGCAGTGGCTGCGCCAGCATCCGCGCGTCGGCTTCCTGGTCGAGGGACATGCCGACGAGCGCGGCACCCGCGAATACAACCTGGCGCTCGGCGACCGCCGCGCCCGCGCCGCTGCCGATTTCCTGGCCGTGCAGGGCATCGCGCCCGCCCGGATCACCACCATCTCCTATGGCAAGGAGCGGCCGGAGGCCCTTGGCTCCGACGAGGCCTCGCACGCGCAGAACCGCCGCGCCGTGTCAGTCGTCATTCAGCTTCCGTAACGAATAATGCGCACGCGAGGCGACGTCGCCTCGCGTGTCGGTCAGTGCCTGCGATGAAGATATTCCCAAACGAATTCCTCCGTGCCGATGCCCTGCCCCGCGAGGCGGCGCACCCGGCGTCCATCCGCCCGATCGGTCCCTCCGACCGCATGCGCGGTCCCGGTTCAGCGTCGCGGCAAGCCAATGACGGCCCGCCCGGTGCGGGCATGCGGATCGCGCTCTTCTCGGGCAATTACAATTGCGTGCGCGACGGCGCGAACCGCGCGCTCAACCGGCTGGTCGAGCATCTGCTCGCCCGCGGTGCGGCGGTGCGCGTCTATTCGCCGACCATCGCCGACCCCGCCTTCGCGCCTGCCGGCGAGTTGGTCTCTGTCCCTTCGGTGCCGATTCCCGGGCGCAGCGAGTTCCGCATCGCGCTCGGCCTGCCGCGCTCGGTGCGCGCCGATGTCGAGCGATTCGCCCCCAACATCGTCCATGTCTCCGCGCCGGACCTGCTCGGCACCGGAGCGCAGAAGCTCGCGCACCGGCTCGGCATTCCGGTGGTGGCCAGCCTGCACACCCGGTTCGAGACCTATTTCGACTATTACGGCCTGGGGGCGCTGCGCGGCCTGGGCGAGCGCCATCTGCGGCGCTTCTACCGTGCGAGCGACCATGTGCTCGCGCCCAACACCGCCTCGGCCGACAGCCTGGTGGCGATGGGGGTGCCGCAGGACGACATCGCGATCTGGGGCCGGGGCGTCGATCCGCGATCCTTCTCCCCCGCCCTGCGCGACCTGAACTGGCGCCGCGCCCAGGGCTATCGCGACGACGAAGTCGTCCCGCTCTTCTTTGGCCGGCTGGTGATCGAAAAGGGCATTGCGGCCTTTGCCGACACGATCCGCCTGTTGCGCGAGCGCGGTCATCCGCTGCGTCCGCTGGTCGTCGGCACCGGCCCGGCCGAGGCGCGCTTCCGTGCCCTGCTGCCCGATGCGGTCTTCACCGGCCATCTCGACGGGGCCGCGCTCGGCCGGGCGGTGGCGAGCGCCGACGTCCTGATCAACCCGAGCACGACCGAGGCATTCGGCAACGTCAATCTGGAGGCGATGGCATCGGGCCTGGCGGTGGTAAGCGCCGATGTCGGCAGCGCGCGGGCGCTGATCGTCTCGGGCAGGTCCGGGCTGCTGACCGAGCCCATACCCGCGAACCTCGCCCAGGCTACCGGTCACCTGATCGACCGACCGGACCTGCGCTTCGCCCTCGCGCTCGAAGCGCACCGGGCGGCCGGCAGGCATCGCTGGCCGGGGATCCTAGACCGCGTCCTGCTGTCCTATGCGGGGCTGCTTGCCGGCTGACGCGCCATTTTGAACTTCCCTCCCGACGAAGCGCAGGCTAACGCGCCGCACTGAATGATCGCGCCGGTGCCCCGAAAGGGGCTTAAACGGGAATGCGGTGCGGGCGGGCTTCCGTCCAACTCCGCGGCTGTCCCTGCAACTGTAAGCGGCGAGCGCGGTGCACTGGCTCCCCATTAGAGGGAGCAGCCACTGGACCATCGGTCCGGGAAGGCCGTGCATCACGCCCTGACCCGCGAGCCAGGAGACCTGCCGGCGCAACGGTCGCTCTTGCTTTGGTCCAGGGGATGGCCAGGGCACGGTATCTCTCCGTCTGAGCGACGACCAAGCGGCCGGGGCCGCTTCGGTACGTGCGCGACGGCGACCAAGCGCCCGCCTCGCGTCTCGCACCGGCCGTTCGCGGCAGGCCCCTGCCCTCGTTGCACCGGCGCAGGGGGGACCACCCATGTTGAAGACCAGTTTCGTCTCGCTGCTCGCGATCGCCGCTGCCACGCCGGCCTTCGCCCAGAGCGACGACCAGGCCAACGATCCGCAGGACACGATCATCGTCACCGCCTCGCGCTCGGGCGAGGGCACCGAGCTCAAGGACCTGCCCGCCTCGGCGACGGTGATCACCGCGCAGCAGCTCGACCAGCGCCAGACCCGCATCGTCTCCGACGTGCTGCGCGACGTGCCCGGCGTCTCGGTCAGCCGCATCGGCGCGATCGGCGGCCAGACCCAGATCCGCATCCGCGGCTCGGAGAGCAACCACGTCCTGGTCCTGATCGACGGGATCGAGGCGGCCGACCCCTATTATGGCGAGTACGACCTCGGCACGCTGATCGCCGATCCGGCGGCGCGCGTCGAAGTGCTGCGCGGCCAGCAGAGCTCGCTCTACGGCTCGGACGCGATCGGCGGCGTGATCAACTACATCACGCTCTCGGGCCGCGAGGCGCCGGGGTACACCGCGCGCATCGAAGGCGGCTCGTTCGGCACGATCGGCACCGCAGCCCGCGCCGCCGGCGTCTCGGGCGATTTCGACTATGCCGTGTCCGGCAGCTGGCTGCACACCAAGGGCTATCCCACCGCGCGCGGCGGCAACCGCGACATCGGCTCGGACAATGTCGGCGCGACCACCAAGCTCAACTGGACTCCGGCCGAGAACTTCAAGCTCAGCGGCGTGCTGCGCTACAGCTATACCGATGCCGAGACCAACGACGCCGACGCCAATCCGGCGAGCCCGAGCTTCGGCTACACGATCGACAGCCCCGGCACCTATTTCACCAACGAGGCGTTCTACGGCCTGCTCAGCGCCGAGCTGACCGGGCTCGACGGGCGCTGGACCAACACGCTTTCCGGCCAGTTCTCGGACACGACGCGCAAGGGCTACAACGCCTTCGGCCTCAACTATGGCGACAAGGGCCAGCGCTACAAGGGATCGTTCGTGTCGAGCTTCCGCTTCGGCACCGACGCGATCAGCCACCGGCTGACCGGCGCGGTCGATTGGGAGCGCGAGCAGTTCCAGAACATCGCGCCGTCGACCGGCTCGCCCTATGACGCGTTCCGCGGTCGTCGCGACACCGACAATCTCGGCCTGGTCGGCCAGTACGAGCTGACCGCGGGCGGCTTCACCGGCGGCGCCTCGATCCGCTACGACGACAACAACCGCTTCGCCGACACCACCACCTGGCGCGTCCAGGCCGGCTATCGCCTGCCGACCGACACGCGCATCCACGCGGCCTATGGCACCGGCGTGAAGAACCCCGGCTATTACGAGCTCTACGGCTATTCGAGCGGCACCTATATCGGCAATCCGAACCTGAAGCCGGAGAAGTCGCAAGGCTGGGAAGTCGGCATCGACCAGAGCTTCTGGGACGGCAAGGCGGTGATCGGCGCGACATATTTCGATTCGAAGCTGACCGACGAGATCTACACGACCTATCCGGCGCCCAACTACACTGCGACGCCGGACAATCGCAGCACCGACTCGAAGCAGCACGGCGTGGAAGTCACCGCCAGCCTGCGCCCGGTCCGCCAGGTCCAGATCGAGGCGGTCTATACCCATCTGAACGCGACCGAGGACGGCACGCTCGAAGTCCGCCGCCCCGGCGACATCGCCAGCGTCAACGTCACGCTGTTCAGCAAGGACGAGCGCTTCTCGACCACGCTGACCGTGCGCTACAACGGCCGGATCGACGACGTCGCCTATACCGATCCCAGCTATGTGCCGGTCCGCGTGTCGCTGAAGCCCTTCACGCTGGTCAACCTCAACGCCCAGTACAAGCTGAGCGACCGCTTCTCGGTGTTCGGCCGGGTCGAGAACCTGTTCGACGTGAAGTACGAAGAGGTGTTCAGCTTCGCGACGCCGGGCGCGGCGGCCTATGGCGGCGTGCGCGTCGCGTTCTGAACAGACAAGGGGAAGCGACCGTGAAGCAGCGCACCGACGAAGAACACAATGCCAAGATGAAGAAGGTCCAGGCCGCCCAGGCGAAGAAGATCGCCACCAAGACGGTCGAGAAGGGCCTGATCATCGTCCATACCGGGCCGGGCAAGGGCAAGACCTCCGCCGCGCTCGGCATGGCGGTGCGCGCGATCGGGCACGGGATGAAGGTGGGCATCGTCCAGTTCGTGAAGGGCGCGATGGCCACCGGCGAGAAGGCGGTGTTCGACCGCTTCCCCGACCTGGTCGAGTTCAAGCCGATGGGCGAGGGTTTCACATGGGATACCCAGGACCGCGCCCGCGATATCGCCGTGGCGCGCGAGGCCTGGGAGGAGGTCAAGCGGATGATCGCCGATCCCGAGTACAAGATGGTGATCGCCGACGAGCTCAACATCGTCCTGCGCTACGACTATCTGCCGACCGAGGAAGTGCTCGAGGCGCTCGCCGCCAAGCCGGAGATGAAGCACGTCATCATCACCGGCCGCAACGCGCCCCAGGCGCTGATCGACGCGGCCGATCTCGTCACCGAGATGGCGCAGGTGAAGCACCCCTTCCGCGAGCAGAACGTCAAGGCGCAGGCGGGGATAGAGTTCTGATGGCCTCGGCCAAGCTCCTGGCCCTGCCGCTGCTCGCCCTTGGTGGTGCCGCGCTATGGGCCGGCGCGCCCGCATCGGCGCCGCCCTCGGGCAAGCCCAGGCGGATCGTCTCGATCAACCTGTGCGCCGACCAGCTCGTCCTCGCACTGGCCGATCGCGACCAGATCGCCGGGGTGACGCGCAACGCCACCAGCACCGAGATGTCGGGCGAGGCGGCGAAGGCGCGCGGGCTGCCGGTGATCAAGAACTCGGCCGAGCAGATCCTCGCGATCGATCCCGACCTGATCGTCGGCATGCCCGCCAGCCGCAGCGCCCCGATGCGCGCGCTCAAGGGGCACAAGTACAATCTCCTCGATCTCGACACCGCCAACACGGTCGACGAGATCTACGCGTCGATCCGCCAGACCGCGACCGCGGTCGGCCATCCCGAGCGCGGCGAGGCGCTGATCGCGAACATGCAGGCGCGGCTGGCCAGGATCGGCAAGCCCGGCGGCGGCAAGGTCGCGGCCTATTATCAGCGCCGCGGGTTCATGACCGGCACCGGCACGCTGATCGACGACCTGATGCAACGCATGGGGCTGGTGAACCTGGCCGCCAAGCTCGACAAGCCGCCGCTCTCGCAGCTCAGCATCGAGGAAATGGTCGCGGCCCAGCCCGACTATCTCATCGTTGAGAGCGCCACCGACCGGATCGCCGACCAGGGCACCGAGATGCTCCACCACCCGGCGATCGCCAACATCCCCCGTATCAGCATCCCCCAGGCATGGACCGTGTGCGGCAGCTCCGCCTATGTCCAGGCGGCCGAGGGGATGGCGACCCAATTGGCTCGTTTGCAGGATCGGACCCACGCCCGATGACAATTTCCCGCCCCTTGCTGATAACCGGGCTGCTCGCCCTTACGCTGGTCGCGGCGATCGGATCGATCCTGTTCGGGCCGGTCCATCTGTCGCTCGCCCGGATGGTCGCCGCCTTCACCGGGCATGGCGACCGGATCGCCACCACCATCCTGCTCGAGCTGCGCCTGCCGCGCATGCTGCTGGGCCTGGGCGTGGGCGCGATCCTCGGCCTCGCCGGTGCGGCGCTGCAGGGCTACCTCCGCAACCCGCTCGCCGAGCCCTCGGTGCTGGGCACCTCCAATGCGGCTGCGCTGGGCGCAGTCGCGGCGCTCTATTTCGGGCTCGCGGAACTGCATCCGATCGTGCTGCCGGTCCTCGCGGTGCTCTGCGCGCTGGTCTCGCTGATGGCGCTGTTCCTCCTCGCCGGCCGGTCGGAGAGCCCGCTCACCCTGATCCTCGCCGGCATCGCGGTGGCGACGCTGGCCACCGCCGGGGTCAGCCTCGCACTCAATCTCTCGCCCAATCCCTTCGCGGCGATGGAGATCATGACCTGGCTGCTCGGCAGCCTGGAGAACCGCTCGTTCGAACATGTCTGGATCGCCTATCCCTGCATCGCGATCGGCGCGCTGCTGCTGTTCTGGGACGGCCGCGCGCTCGATGCGCTGACGCTCGGCGAGGACGGCGCCCAGGCGCTCGGCGTCGACATCCAGCGCACCCGCATCCGCCTGCTGCTCGGCACCGCGATCGGCGTGGGCGGCGCGGTGGCCGTGTCGGGTGCGATCGGCTTCATCGGGCTGATCGTGCCGCATCTGGTCCGCCCGCTCACCGATCGGAGCCCGTCGGCGATCCTGCTGCCTTCGGCGATCGGCGGTGCAGCCCTGCTCACCTTCGCCGATCTCGCCGTTCGCCTGATCGACACCAAGAACGAACTCAAGCTCGGCGTCGTCACCGCTTTCCTCGGTGTGCCGGTCTTCCTGATCCATCTGATGCGGGAGCGCCGCCTGTGGTGAACATTCGCCTCGAAAACGTCGCCGTCGCGCTCGGCAAGCGCGATGTGGTGCGAAGCGCCAGCGCAAGCTTCGCCCCCGGCACCCTGACCGGCATCGTCGGCCCCAACGGCGCCGGCAAGTCGACCCTCGCCCGCGCGATGCTGGCTCTGGTGCCGCACGCCGGCCGCATCCTCGTCGATGATGTCGAGGTCGCGACGATGTCGCGCGCCGAGCTGGCCAAACGCGTCGCCTATCTCCCCCAGGGCCAGACCCTCCACTGGCCGCTCACCGTCGAGCGGCTGGTCGAGCTCGGCCGCCTGCCCCATCTCGCCCCGATGTCCCGCATCGGCGAAGCGGACACCGCCGCGATCGAGCGGGCGATCGAGCGCGCCGATGTCGCGGGTCTGCGCGACCGCGTCGCCACCGAGCTGTCGGGTGGTGAACGCGCCCGCGTCCTGCTCGCCCGTGCACTGGCCGTCGAGGCTCCCGCGCTCATCGCCGACGAGCCGCTCGCCAGCCTCGATCCCGGCCACCAGATCGACGTGATGGAACTGCTCCAGGGCGAGGCGCGTGCCGGTGGCGTGGTGATCGCGGTGCTGCACGACCTCACCATGGCCGCGCGCTATTGCGACCGGCTGGTGCTGATCGACAACGGTACCGTCGTCGCCGACGGTACGCCCGCCGAGGTGCTCACCCCCGCCAATCTCAAGTCGGTGTACGGCATCGACGCCAAGGTCGAACTCACCGGCGACTGGCCGACGATCACCACCCTGGGCCGCAGCCGATGAGCGATCCCACCTTCTATCGCGAGCAGGGCTATGCCGCCCTGCCGCTGTTCGATCGCGCGCTGGTCGAGGCCGCGCAGACCGACATCGCCGAGCACATCGATCGGCTCTCGCACGCGCTCTATCTGCCCTATGAGCAGAGCTACCCGGACGCCCCGCTCGCCGACCGGCTCGATCGGATCTATGCGAGCGACCGCAGCCAGGCGAACCTGCTCCGCGTCGCGATCTGCACCGATGCGCATCGCGGACCGCGGCTGCAGGAGATCGCCAACGATCCCCGTCTGCGCGCCGAGGCCGAGCGGATCGGCGAGCAGAAACTCGCCGGCAAGGTCGTCCGCATCCGCGCCAGCATCGCCAGCTTCCCCGAGCATCGCCACGCCTGGCATTCGGACGTCGCCCGCGACGACGGCGTCGCCTGCGGCCAGGTCTGGACCACCGCCTGGATCCCGCTTTGCGACGCCGGCCCCGGCAATGGCGGGCTGGAGATCATCGCCGGCCGCCAGCCCGCGCCGCTCGCCAGCGTGACCGACAATGGCCTGCGTATCACCGAGGAAGCCATCGCCGGCATGCAGCGGCTCGAGCCCGAATGCCCGGCGGGAACCGTGCTGCTCCTCGATCGCTTCACGCCCCACCGCACCCTGCCCGCCAACAAGGCGCGCTTCGCGCTGGTCGTCTGGTTCAAGGCCGCCTGATCTTCACGCTGCACCGCAGCGATTGCCAGCCGCGCGCGTAACGACTAGGGAAGCCGCGCGACAGGTTCCCCGGGGACGGGGATGAAAAGGGAACGGATACACTCCGGCTGCCCCTGCAACTGTAAGCGGTGAGCCATCGGCCAGATGCCATTGGGACGCGAGTTCCGAGAAGGCGGCCGGACCGGCACTGACCCGCGAGCCAGGAGACCTGCCCGTCGCGGTCGTCTTTCGCGCGGACAGGGTGTGCCGGGCGGACGGGGGTAAACCCGAGCGACGACGAGATTGGCCGCGTGTGCACGCGGACGCTGTCGCGCGCGCCCGTTCCGGCCCCGACATCGTCCGCGCGCGGACGCGGCATGTCGATTGGGTCGAATGACATGATGAAGTCCGTTTTCCGTTTCTCCGTTTCCGTCCTCGCGCTCGCGGCTGCGCCCGCCGCCTTCGCGCAGCAGGCAGCTGCGCCTGACGCCGCCGCTACCGAGACCAGCGACGATATCGTCGTCACCGCCACCCGCGCGCCGATGAACATCGATCAGGTCCCCGCCTCGATCACCGTGCTCGACAAGGCCGCGATCGATCGCAGCCAGGACATCGGCGCCACCGAGATCCTGCTCCGCACGCCCGGCATCAGCATCTCGCGCAACGGCGGCTATGGCACCTCGACTTCGCTGCGCATCCGCGGTGCCGAGTCCGACCAGACCGTGGTGGTGATCGACGGCGTGAAGCTCAACGATCCCGCGGCCACCGGCGGCGGCTACAATTTCGCCAACATGCTGATCGGCGACAGTTCGCGCATCGAAGTGCTGCGCGGCCCCCAGTCGATCCTGTGGGGCAGCCAGGCGATCGGCGGCGTGGTCAACATCGTCACCGCCGCGCCCACCAAGGCACTCGAGGGCAGCTTCGACATCGAGGCCGGCTCGCGCGAGACGGTCAGCGCCCGCGCCGCGATCGGCGGCAAGACCGGTCCGCTCGCCTGGCGCGTCGGTGGCCAACGCTTCACCACCGCCGGCATCTCGGCGATCGCCCCGCAGTTCGGCGGCAAGGAAGCCGATGGCTACAACAACAGCAGCGCCTCGGGCCGCGCCGAGCTGACGCTGACCAGCAACCTCAGCGTCGAGGTCCGCGGCTATTATTCGAACGGCCGCACCGAGATCGATTCGACCAGTGGCGACAATAGCGACTATTCGACCAGCGAAGAGTTTGTCGGCTATGCCGGCATCAACCTGTCGCTGCTCGACGGCCGGTTCCGCAACCGCTTCGCCTATGCCTATACCGACACCGATCGCGACAGCTACGGCCCCACCCGCGCCCGCCCGCTGAGCTTCGAGTCCGACGGCAAGAACAAGCGCTTCGAGTACCAGGGCAGCTTCGCCTTCACGAAGCAGATCTCCGCGGTGTTCGGCGTCGAGAACGAGAATTCGGACTTCCGCAGCCGCTCGCCCGCCGCCTCGCTGGCAACCCCGCTGCCCGCCTTCTCGCGCGGCAGCGCCGAGCTCACCAGCGCCTATGCCCAGCTCAGCGTCGAGCCGATCACCGGCCTGACCCTCAATGGCGGCATCCGCTATGACGATCACAGCCGCTTCGGCGGGCAGACCCTGTTCCAGGCCGGCGGCGTGTGGCGCTCCTCCTGGGGCACGATCATCCGCGCCAATTATGGCGAGGGCTTCAAGGCGCCGTCGCTCTACCAGCAGTTCAGCGAGTACGGGAACACCGCGCTCGATCCCGAACAGGCCAAGGGCTGGGAAGCCGGCGTCGAGCAGCAGCTGTTCGGCCGCAAGCTGGTGTTCGGCGCCACCTATTTCGAGCGCAAGACCACCAGCCAGATCATCTTCAACAGCTGCACCGCGACCTCGACGGTGCCGCTCTGCTTCGTGCCGGGCAGCCCCACCGTGCGCCGCTTCGGCTATTATTCGAACGTCTCGCGCGCCGAGGCGCACGGCATCGAGGCTTCGGGCGCGCTCAACCTGGGCGGCTTCACCCTCGACGGCAACTATAGCTGGACCGTCGCCGAGGACCGCTCGCCGGGCACCGCGACCTTCGGCAAGTGGTTGCCGCGCCGCCCGCAGAACACCGCCAACGGCTCGATCAGCTATGCCTTCCCGTTCGGCCTGACCACCGGCGCGGCGGTGCGCTGGTCCGGCCACAGCTTCGACAATGCGGCGAACACTACCAGGCTCGACGACTATACGCTGGTCGACCTGCGCGCCGAGCTGAAGGCGGGTGACAATCTCAGCGTGTTCGCGCGCGCCGAGAACCTGTTCGACGAGAAGTACATGACCGCCTATCGCTACGGCACGCTGGGCCGCAGCATCTATGCCGGCATCCGCGGGCGCTTCTGATGGGAGAACGCAACATGACACAGGCACGCGCATCCACCCTCTGGATCATGCTGCTGACGCTGGCGAGCATGGCGACCAGCTTCGCACTGGCCTGCACGGCCCCGGTCGCGGCGCTCGCCGCGCTGGCGGCGGTGCACATGCGCCCGCGCGACGGGATCGCGCTGGCGCTCGCCGCCTGGGGCGCCAACCAGGCGATCGGCTTCCTCGTCCTCCACTATCCGCATGACCCGAAGACGCTCCTCTGGGGCGTCGGGCTCGGCACCGCGGCGGCGGGGTCGGCGATCGGCGCCTATGCGGTGCTCGGGCGGCTCGAGGTCCGCTCGACCATCGCGAAGCTGGCCATCGCTTATCTTGCGGCGTTCGTCGCAGGCAAGCTGGTCACTTTGTGCTGGGCGGCGGTACTGGGCGGCGTGGCGATCACCCTGAACCCCGGCTATTCGCTCGACCAGTTCGTCCGCAACGGCGCGATCCTGATCGGGCTCTATGCCTTCTACCGGCTGCTGGTCGCGCTCGGCGTCCCGGCGCCTGGCGGAAGGCTGGCCACGGCCTGATGCTCACGCGCGTCGAGGACGGCCCGGCGGTCGTCGCCTGCAACACCTGTCGCCATTCCGCGGATTCGCGCGAGGATGGCACGGGCGTGCGCGGCGGCGCCCGGCTGGTCGCCGCCTTGCGCGCCGTACAGGCGAGCGATCCGCGCTATGCGGGGATCGCCGTGCAGGAGATGCCCTGCCTGTTCGCCTGCACCGATTTCTGCACCCTCCACCTGCGCGCGCCCGACAAGGTCGGCTATGTCCTCGGCCGGTTCGCGCCGGACGAGGACAGCGCGCGCGCCATTCTCGACTATGCCTTGCACTATGCGGCGAGCGAGCATGGCCGCGTGCCCTACTCCGCCTGGCCCGAGGGGATTAAGGGCCATTTCATCACCCGCACCCCGCCTCCTGGATTTGTCGCCGAATGACCTTTGCCTCGATTGCCGATTTCCGCGCCGCGCTCGCCGATCTGCGCGCGCCTGACCAGGACGCCATCGCCGCCGCCCGCGCACGCCAGGCAGAGCTGACCAAGCCGGCGGGTTCGCTCGGTCGGCTCGAGGACATCGCGGTCTTCTTCGCCGGCTGGCATGGTAATGCCCGCCCGAAGATCGAACGCGCCCGCACCGCGATCTTCGCGGGCAATCACGGTTTCACCGTCCACGCCGTCAGCGCCTTCCCGCCGAGCGTCACCGTGCAGATGGTCGCCAATTTCCAGGCCGGCGGCGCCGCGATCAACGCGCTGTCGGGCGCCGCCGGGCTCGAGCTCCAGGTGACTGCGCTCGACCTCGACACGCCCACCGCCGACTTCACCATCGCGCCCGCGCTGTCCGAAGCCGAATGCCTCGCCGCGCTGAACGCCGGCGCCGCGGCGGTGACCGACGATCTCGACCTGCTCACCGTCGGCGAGATGGGCATCGGCAACTCGACCGCCGCCGCGGCGCTCTGCCTGCGCAGCTATGGCGGTGCGGCGGCCGACTGGATCGGCCCGGGCACCGGCATCGATGCCGAGGGGATCGCCCGCAAGACTGCTGTGGTCGAGCGCGCCCTCGCCTTCCACGCCGATGCGCCCGCCGATGCCTTCGAGACGCTCCGCCGCGTCGGTGGCCGCGAGATCGTCGCCATCGCCGGCGCCGTGCTGCGCGCGCGCCAGCTCGGCGTTCCAGTCGTGCTCGACGGGTTCATCAGCAGTTCCGCGATCGCCCCGCTCGCGGTCGACAATGTCGACATCACCGCGCATTGCATCGCCGGCCATGTCTCGGCCGAGCCCGGCCATGCCCGGTTGCTCGCCCGGCTCGGGCTGGAGCCGCTGCTGGCGCTCGGCATGCGGCTCGGCGAAGGCAGCGGCGCGGCGGTGGCGGTCAATGTGATCCGCTCGGCCCTGGCCGCGCACGATCAGATGGCGACCTTCGCCGAGGCGCAGGTTTCCGGCCAGCTGTGACGCCGTTCGCGCTCCACCTGCTGCGTCACGGCGCCCCGGTGCTGCCAGGCCGGCTGATGGGCCGCACCGACTGCGCGCCGACCCCCGACGGGATAGCGGCATGCGTAGCGCAGGCGGCGGACCTTGGCGTCGAGCGCGTGGTCAGCTCCGACCTGCAACGCGCCCGCGCCGCCGCCGAAGCGATCGGACCGACGACCATCGACCCGCGCTGGCGCGAGCTCGATTTCGGCGACTGGGACGGGCTCGCCCCGGATCAGGTCGATTCCAACGCACTCGTCCGCTTCTGGGAAGACCCCGACGCCAGCCCGCCTCCCGAAGGCGAGTGCTGGTCGTCCCTCGTCGCGCGGGTATCGGACGCCATCGATGCGCTCGCCCCTGTTCCCACCCTGGTCGTCAGCCATGGCGGTGCGATGCGCGCGGCACTCCATCTGCTGTGCGGCTTCGAGCAGCGCCGGCTCTGGGCGTTCGACCTGCCCTATGGCGTGCTGGTCTCGCTGCGCGTCTGGCCCGGCGACAAGCCCAGCGCCCAGATCGTGGGGATCTACCCGTGAAGGGCCTGATCATCGCGATCCAGTTCCTCACGCGCCTGCCGACGCCGCGCATCGCGGTGAGCAATGCCGAGTTCGCCACATCGATGCGCTGGTTCCCCGCGGTCGGGCTGATCCTCGGCGCGCTCGTCGCCGGTGCCTGCTGGGCGGGCACAAGGATCGATCCCTGGACCGGCGCGCTGGCCGGGCTGGTGCTGTGGGTCGCGGTGACCGGCGCGCTGCACCTCGACGGGCTGGGCGACATCGCCGATGCCGCCGGGGCCGCGCACAAGAGCCGCGAGCGCGTGCTCGAGGTGCTCGCTGATCCGCATATCGGCAGCTTCGGCGCAGTGACGATCGGCGTGCAGCTCGTCACCAAGCTGGTGCTGCTCCACGGGCTGGTCGCGATCAACGCCTTCGCCGCGATCGCGCTGATCCCCTTTGCCGCCCGTATCGGGCCCTTGCTCTGGACGCGCTGGCTGCCCGATCTCCATCCGGGCCTCGCCTCGCGCTTCCGCGATGTGGTGCGCCCGGTCGATCTTGCTCTCTGGATGCTCGCCTGGCTCGCTGCCGCCTGGTTCTCGCCGAGCCTGCTCGTCACGCCGGTGCTGCTGTTCGGCTGGGCCGCCTGGCTGTGGCGCAAGCTCGGCGGCATTTCGGGCGACGGCCATGGCGGCGGGATCGAAGTGACCGAGACCGGCCTGCTCCTCGCCGCGCTGATCCTGACGAGGATCGCATGACCAGCTGGACCTGGCATGGCGGCGGCCTCGAAGCGGCGCGGCGGCACTATGGCGGGAACGACTGGATCGACCTTTCCACGGGCATCAACCCGCACCCCTGGCCCGGCGCCGACACCCACTCGATCGACTGGCAGCGCCTGCCCGAGCGGCACGACCTGGCCGCGCTCGAAGCCGCGGCCGCCGGCTATTTCGGGCTCGACCCGCGCCATGTCTGCGCCGTGCCCGGCACCGAGATCGCGCTCCGGCTCGTCGGCGGGCTGATCGGCGGCACCGCCCGCTATGTCGCTCCGACCTATCGCACCCATGGCGAGATGATCACGGGTGCCACGCCTACCGCTCTGGACGAGGCGGGAAGCGGCACGCTGATCCTCGCCAATCCGAACAACCCGGACGGCCGCACGCTGCCTCCCGCCCGGCTGTTCGAACTGCTCGATGCCCGCGCGGACCGCGCCTGGCTGCTGCTCGACGAGGCCTTTGCGGATGTCGATCCCGCGCTGAGCCTCGCCGGTGCGATCGACGACGCGCGGCGGCTGGTGATCTTCCGCTCCTTCGGCAAGTTCTTCGGCCTGGCCGGCGTACGGCTGGGCTTCGTGCTCGGCCCAGCGCCGATCCTGGATGCGGTCCGCGCCGCGCTCGGCGCCTGGCCGGTTTCCGCCGCCGCGATCGCGATCGGCACCGCTGGCTATCGCGACCACAAATGGATCGAGGCGATGCGCGGCCAGCTCTATGCCGAGGCCGCCGCGCTCAACGCCGTGCTCGCCGGCGCCGGCCATCGTCCTACCGGTGCCTGCCCGCTCTTCCGCCTGGTCGAAGTGCCGGACGGCATGGCGCTGTTCGAGCAGCTCGCTGCCCAGGCGATCCTGACCCGCCCCTTTGCCGGGCAGCCGCGCTGGCTCCGCATCGGCCTGCCCGGGGGCGACGGCCTGGCCCGGCTCGAGGCAGCGCTGGCGCATGGCTGAGCCGATCGCGCTCACCGCACTTGCACTCGATGCCGCGATCGGCTGGCCGGGCGCGCTCTATCGCCGGATCGGTCATCCGGTCGGGCTGTTCGCCCGAGTCATCGGCGCATGCGAGACGCTGTGGAACCGCCCCGAACGCAGCGACGCCATCCGCCGCGCGCTGGGGGTCGCCACCATACTCTTGCTGATCCTGATCGCCGGCGGCACCGGCTGGATCGCCCAGCACCTGCTGCTCGCGTATCTCAGCCCCTGGGGCTGGCTGGCGGTCGCGCTGCTCGCCTGGCCCGCACTCGCCCAGCGCAGCCTGTTCGACCATGTCCGGCCGGTGGCGAAAGCGCTGCAGGCCGGTGACCTGCCAGCAGCCCGCGAGGCGGTCGGCATGATCGTCGGCCGCGACACCGCCTCGCTCGACGAACCCGGCATCGCCCGTGCCGCAATCGAGAGCCTGGCCGAGAGCTTCTGCGACGGCGTGGTCGCCCCGCTCTTCTGGCTGCTGCTGCTCGGCCTGCCCGGGGTCTGGGCCTACAAGGCGATCAACACGGCGGACTCGATGATCGGCCACCGCGAGCCCCGCTGGCGCGCGTTCGGCTGGGCGGCGGCACGGACCGACGATTTGCTCAACCTGCTCCCCGCCCGCCTCTCCGGCCTGCTGCTCTGCCTCGCCGGCGCCGGCGGCTGGCGCACGCTATGGCGCGATCACGGCAACCACGCCTCGCCCAATGCCGGCTGGCCCGAGGCGGCGATGGCCGGCGCACTGGGGCTGCGCCTTGTCGGCCCGATCGCCTATGACGGCGTAATGCACGCCAAGCCCTGGATCGGCGAAGGACGCACCGACGCAAACGCAGGCGACATCGCCCGTGCTCTGCGCCTCTATGTCCGCGCCTGCCTGCTGCTCTGGGGAATCGCGGGAGCCGTCGCATGGGTGCGCTGATGCTGCAGGGCACCGGGTCGGACGTCGGCAAGTCGGTGCTGGTCGCCGGGCTCTGCCGTGCCTTCGCCAATCGCGGGCTGAGCGTGCGCCCGTTCAAGCCGCAGAACATGTCGAACAATGCCGCGGTGACGATGGACGGCGGCGAGATCGGCCGCGCCCAGGCACTCCAGGCGATTGCCTGCCGCGTGCCGCCGCATACCGACATGAACCCCGTGCTGCTCAAGCCCCAGGCCGATCGCACCTCGCAGTTGATCGTGCACGGCAAGGTGCGCGGCACGCTCGGCTCCGGCAATTTCCGCGAGGCGCGGCGGAGCCTGCTCGGCGAAGTGCTGGAGAGCTATGCGCGGCTGCGGGCCGAATGCGACATCGTCGTGGTCGAAGGCGCCGGCTCGCCCGCCGAGATCAACCTGCGCGCCGGCGACATCGCGAACATGGGCTTCGCCCGCGCCGCGAACGTGCCGGTGGTTCTGGTCGGCGATATCGACCGGGGCGGCGTGATCGCCGCCATCGTCGGCACTCGCGCAGTGTTGACGCTTGCCGACGCGGCAATGATCCGCGGCTTCCTGATCAACAAGTTCCGTGGCGATCCCGCCTTGTTCGAAGACGGCTATCGCGCGATCGAGGAGCGATCGGGCTGGCGCGGCTTCGGCGTGGTGTCTTGGCTGCCCGCCACCGTCCGCCTGCCGAGCGAGGATGCCGTGGTGCTCGACCGCGCGACACCACGCCGCGAAGGCCGCAAGCTGGTCGCCTGCCCGATCCTGCCGCGCATCGCCAATTTCGACGATCTCGATCCGCTGAAGCTCGAGCCTGGCGTCGAACTGGTCATGATCCCGCCCGGCACCCCGATCCCGGGTGACGCCGCGCTGATCGTGCTGCCCGGCTCCAAGGCGACGATCGCCGATCTCGCCTTTCTCCGCGCCCAGGGCTGGGACATCGACATCCTTGCGCATCATCGCCGCGGCGGCGCGGTACTCGGGCTGTGCGGCGGCTATCAGATGCTCGGCGGCAGCGTCGCCGATCCACTCGGGATCGAGGGGCCACCGGGCCGGGTCGAGGGGCTCGGCCTGCTCGATGTCGAGACCGAACTCGCCCCCGCCAAGATACTCCGCCATGCCTCCGGCACCGCGCTCGGCGCGCCGGTCACCGGCTATGAGATGCACATGGGCGAGACGCGCGGCCCCGACACCGCCCGCCCCTTCGCCGAGCTGGACGGCCTTGGGCCCGAAGGCGCGGTCAGCCGCGACGGTTCGGTGATGGGCAGCTATCTCCACGGCCTGCTCGCCGCGCCCGAGGCCCGCACCGCGTTGCTCGCCCGCATCGGCGTATCGGGCAGCGGGCGCGATTATGTGGCGGACGTCGATGCCGCGCTCGACGAGATCGCCGCCCGGCTCGAGGAGCATGTCGACATCGACGCGCTGCTCGCGCTTGCGAAGGAGACGCCATGACCCGCCTGTTCGTCCTGGGTGGCGCCCGCTCGGGCAAGAGCCGCTACGCCCAGCAGCGCGCCGAGGCGCTCGCCGGCCGCCATGTCTTCATCGCCACGGCCGAGGCCTGGGACGAGGAGATGGCCGATCGCATCGCCCGCCACCGCGCCGATCGCGATGCGCGCTGGGATACGGTCGATGCCCCGCGCGATCTCGCCGCCGCGCTCGATGCGGCGAGCGGCACCGGGGCGGTGGTACTGGTCGATTGCCTCACCCTCTGGGCAAGCAACCTGCTGCTCGTCGATGCGGACATGGAGGAAGCCACCGCAGCGCTCGTAGATGCCATCGCGCGCTTCGAGGGTGAGCTGATCCTCGTCGCCAACGAAACCGGCCTCGGCATAGTCCCCGACAATGCCCTGGCCCGGCGCTTCCGCGACGCTGCCGGCCGGATCAATCAGGCAGTGGCGGCGATCGCCGGCGAGGTGATGCTGGTGGTCGCGGGCCTGCCGATGCGTGTCAAGTAAACCATAGGAGAGCTGGAGCCCCTCGGGGCGCCATGATATCTGGGCTGTCCAGCCCCGGGGAGTATAACATGGCGTCGCCGATCAAGATCCTGCTCCAGACCACCATCCCCAATGTCGAGGATGACTGGAACATCTCGCGCTTCTCGATGCTGCGCGACTATCTGGCCGAGCTGACGGACGCGGACGGTGCGCCGCTGTTCGACGTCACCGCGCGCGACCGGACCGCGCCGGGCACTCCCGATCCGGTGCTCTCGACGCTCGACCAGTCGGACTATGACAGCCTCTGGCTGTTCGCGGTCGACACCGGCGACGGCCTGACGCCCGAGGATTGCGAGGCGATCAGCCGCTTCCGCGAGAGCGGGCGCGGCCTGATGGTGACTCGCGACCATATGGACCTGGGCTGCTCGGTCTGCACGCTGGGCGGGGTCGGCCAAGCGCATTTCTTCCACAGCAAGCATCTCGATCCCGATGCGAGCCGCCATGTGATCGACGACCAGGAGACCAGCTACATCCTCTGGCCGAACTATCATTCGGGCGCGAACGGCGACTATCAGGAGATCGAGATCCATGGCGATCCGCATCCCGTCCTGCGCGACGCCGATGCCCCGACCGGCCTGATCCGCTTCCTGCCCGCGCACCCGCACGAAGGCGCGGTCGGCGTGCCGGCCGACGACCGCACCGCCCGGGTGATCGCCACCGGCACCAGCAAGGTCACCGGCCGCGCGTTCAACATCGCGGTCGCCTTCGAGCCTTCGGAAGCCGGCGGCCCGGCCTGGGCGGAATCCACCTTCCACCATTTCGCCGACTATAACTGGGACCCCGCCGCCGGCTGCCCCAGCTTCGTCAGCGAAGCGCCCGGCGACGCCCTGGCCGGCTCGCCCGAGGCCCAGGCGTCGGTCCGCGCCTATGTGCGCAACCTGGCGCTGTGGCTGGCCGGCCGCCTGCCGGTCGACGAACGCGCCGAGGAGCTCGACCGCGAGCTGGACGAGGCGCTCGAGGAAAGCTTCCCGGCGAGCGACCCGCCCGCCATCTACTGAGCGGGCGAAACGCCCTTCCCAGGCTCAGGTCGCCCGGGAAGGGCGCGCGATCACTGCGCTTCGTCGGCGTCGAGCACGCCATTCCTGTTGACGTCGGCCTTGTCGAACTTGGCGAGGTCCTCGGCGGCCAGCTCGGCGGCGCTGACATTGCCGTCGCCATCGGTGTCGAGCCGCTTCAGCCGGCGATCGACCTTGGCCTGGTCCATCGTCTCGCCGCGCTTCTCCGCCGCCTTGGTCATGAAGGCGAGCAGTTCGGTCGGGCTGCCCTTGCCATTGCCGTCGGCGTCGAGATTCCTGAACTTCTTGGCCGATGCCGCCTGCGCCTCGGCGCGGGTCTGGCCGGCCTTCTGGGCGAGCGCCTGGCTCGAGATCAGCAGCGCGCCGATGGTCACGGCGATCTTCACGGTCTTCATCATTCTCTCTCTCCTTGGTTCGTCGCTTGCCTTGATCAGAAACGGAAACCGGCGCTGGCACGCGCGCCATAGCTCGAGCCGCCACTACCGCTCTCGCCGCGCAGCCCCAGGCCCATGGTGAACCGGCCGACATTGGTCGAAGCGTCGAGCCGCCCGGCGATACTCGTCTTGCCGAACTGCCCCGCACCCGCCTCGAACCCGTTGCCGGTATCGACAAAGGCGAACATCCGCCGTGCCTGGGGATCGTCGAGATAGGAGCGCCCGCCAATGTCGCCACTCAGCGTGATCCCGTCGATCACGGTGGTGCCGCGCAGGCCGTAGCTGGCGAGGGTGGTGGTGCTGCGCGTCCTGCCCGCCGTCAGCGCCGCAGCGCCGCCCCATTCCTGCACCCGGTCGAAACGGACGGAGGTCACACTGGCCCCGGCATAGGGGCCGACACGCAGGGCCTTGCCCACGGGCAGCAGATAGGCCGCCTCGCCGAAGCTCGTAAGGCTCTCGCCGTCGCCGTCCGAAGTGAGCCGGTTGGCGAGCCCGCCGAACGCCACCCGGCGATCGGTCGACAGAGTGTGCTTGGCATAGCCGAAGCCGCCGGCGATGCGCAGGCCCTGCAAGCTGTAGCCGAAATAGGCATAGGCCGAATTGCTCACCAGCGTGCCTTCGCTCGCCCGCGCGTCGAGGCTGATGTCGTTGCGGGCGTGCCGATAGGCGAAGCCGTAGCGCAGCGTATCGCCCGTCACTTCGATGCCTGCCGACACCGTCTGGCGGTCCGACTCGATCCCGGCATAGCCACTGTGCGCACCGGCACTGATCTGGCCGATGTCGCCTGCGATCCAGAAACTCTTCTTCTGTCCGGGTGGCCCGTCGGCCCGGGCGATCAGCTCGCGCGCCGCGTCATGCCCGTCACGTCCTGCCACCGCGAGGCCCGCCGTGAACACTTCGCCCGAAAGCTGATCGAAGGCATCGCGGGCGCCGGCGGCGCTCAGCCCGATCGCCGCATCGAACACCGCGCCCGAGCTCTGCGCGCCGACCGCCGATGCCACCGCGATCTGGTTCGCGGTCTGGGCGACGCCGTTCAGGCTCACATCGTTGCGCAGCAGGCGCAGCTCCACGGTGCTGGCCTTGTAGACCAGGCTCGGCGTGAGGAAGGCGAGATCGGTGACGACGCCCCCAAAGGTACCGTTCACCGCCGCCCCGGTGACGATCGTGTAGGTGGTGAGCGGCGAGAAGCTGGTTTGCCCGCCGGTCAGCACCGATACGGTGCCGCCGCCGAGCGTCACCGTGCCGGTGGCGATGATCTGGTCGGAGAGGCCGGTGGGCGACACTTCGACCTGATAGACCGATCCCGCCGCGAGGGTCAGGCTGCCCGCCACGTTGAGCGTGCCGATCGAGTTGCCCGGCGCGACGATGCCCGAGACGCTGAGCGAGCCGGTCCTGCCCGATCCGCCGATCCGCCCGTTCGCACCGATCGTCACCGTCCCGGCCAGCGATCCGTTGACCACCAGCAGGCCGCCATTGATCGTGGTCGATCCGGTATAGCTGTTGGCGCCGCCCAGCGTCAGCGTGCCGGTGCCCGACTTGATCAGCCGGCCGCTGCCCGAGAGTACGCCCGAATAGCTGGTCGAGTCGGTGCTGTTCACCGTCAGCACGGCGCTGCCCAGGTCGATATTGCCGCTGCCGGCGAGCCCGCCGACCGTCGTCGCGAAACCGCCGAGCGCGACCTTGCCGTCCCCATTGACGATGAGCGCGCCCGTGCCGAAGGCGTTGGCGATGCCCGCGCTCAGCGTGCCCCCGGTCACGGTGGTGCCGCCCGAATAGGTGTTGGCCGCACCCAGTGTCAGGGTGCCGCTGCCCGCCTTCACGAAGCTGCCGGTGCCGCTGATCACCCCGGTGAAGCTGCTGGTGGTGCCGGTGTTCGCGATCAGCGAGCCGCTGCCGAGCAGGATCCGCCCCGCGCCGCCCAGGCCCGATACCGAAGCGGTACCGCCATTGACGTCGAAGGTCGCGCCGCTCGCCACGCTCAGCGCGCCGCTGCCGATCGCACCCCCATCGAGCCGCAGCGTGCCGGCCGACACGGTGGTCGCGCCGGTATAGCTGTTCGCGCCGCCCAGGGTGAACACGCCGGTCCCGGTCTTGGTCAGCCCGCCGCTGCCGCTGATCACGCCGGCATAGCGGGTGTCGCCATTGCCGCCGCCGGTGGTGAGGCTGCCGCCCGACAGCGTCACCTGGCCATCGCCCGCCAGGCTGGCGACGGCCTGCGATACGGCCAGGTCGAGCGTCGCGCCCGCCGCGATCGTCACCGTGGTGCCGGTCGGCAGCGCCCCGCCCGCCCCGGCCCGCAGCGTGCCGCCGGCCACGGTGGTGGCGCCCGCATAGCTGTTGACGCCCGCAAGGATCAGCGTGCCGGTGTCGAGCTTGTTGATCCCGCCGCTGCCGCCGATCCCGGCGCCGATCGTCGCGGTCACGCCCGGATCGACGCGGATATTGGTCTGCGCCTCGGCCAGGCCCAGCGACCCGGTGCCGGCTGCGATCACATAGCCATCGGTCATGAACTGCATGCCGGTGAGGTTGATCGCGCCGTCCACCGTCACCGTGCCGGCCGCGCCCTGGAACACGGCGAAGCGCCCGCCCCAGCTGTCATTGGCGGTGCCATCGGCGTTGGTCCAGTTGGTGCGGCTCGAGGTCCAGCTGCCCGATCCGCCACCAATCGCGCCATTGGCGGTGGTGCCGGTGCCGTCCCAGAACTGAATCTCGGGGACGACATTGTCATAGACCAGGTTGACCTGGTTGCCGACCGAGGTCTGCAGGTTGATGTGCGGCAGGTTCGCGCCGGCCGGCAGCGCGCCGATCACCAGCCCATTGTCGGTCAGCGCGCCGGTATAGTCGATCAGGCGATAGACGCCGACGCCGAAGCCGCCCAGATCGGTGACGTTGAGCGTGCCGTCGAGCGTCAGGTCGCCATTGACCTGGATCCGGTCGCTGGTGCCCGCCACGTTCGGCGCACCCAGCCCCATGTCGAGCACCGAGCCGCCGGACAGGACCAGCCCGCCCGCGGTGAAGGTGCCCGCACCGGCGCCGCCGGCTGCGAGATGCGCACCATCGGCCAGGGTGACCACACCCGCAGCACTGCCCGTGCCGCTCAGCGTAGCGCCGCCCGCAACCTTCACCGCCCCCGCGACGCTGCCGTTCAGCTGCAGCGTGCCCGCATCGACCCGGGTCGTGCCGAGATAGGCATTGGCGCCGCCCAGGGTGAAGGTGCCGGTGCCGGTCTTGGTCAGCCCGCCATTGCCGCTCACTACGCCGGAGAAGCTGTCATTGGCATTGAGGCCGCCGGTGACCAGCCCGCCGCCGAGCAGCACATTGCCGCCACCGTTCAATCCGCCGAGACTCTGGTCGGCGCGCAGATCGAGCGTCGCGTTCGCGTCGACGGTGACGTTGCTCGTCGCCGGCAGCGCCGATCCGTTCAGCGCGACCAGCGTGCCGAACTTCACGATGGTCGCGCCGGCATAGCTGTTGGCGCCGGACAGGATCAGCGTGCCGAGATCGTTCTTCACCACACCGCCGCTGCCGCCGATGGCTGCGCTGATCGTCCCGGTCAGATGCTCGTCGACGCGTAGGTTGATCAGCGCACCGGCAGTGGTCAGCGTGCCGGTGCCGGCTGCAATCTCATAGCCGTCGGTGCTGAACTGCGCGCCGGTGAACAGGATCGCATCGTCGACGGTGACCGTGCCCGCCGCGCCCTGGAACACGGCGAACGTGCCACCCCAGCCGCTGTTGGTGACGCCGTCCTTGTCGGTCCAGTTGGGGAAGCTGTTGGTCCAGCTGCCGCTGCCGCCCTGGATCGCGCCGTCACCCGAGATGTCGATGCCATCCCAGAACTGGAAGGTGGCCGATTCCTGGATGCCATAGACCAGGTTCACCTGCTTGTTGATCGAGGTCTGGATCGTCATCAGGCCGCCATTGGCGCCCGCAGGCACGCCGCCGATCACGAGGCCGTTGTCGGTCAGTGCCCCGCTATAATTGATCAGCCGGTAGACGCCTTCGCCGAACTGGCCGACATCGGCGATGTTGAGCGTGCCGTCGAGGATCAGGTCGCCGGTGACCTGGATCCGGTCGCCGGTGCCGGGTGCGCCGAGATCATAGTTGAGCACCGAGCCCGCCGACAGGATCAGGCCCCTGGTGGTCAGGACACCCACGCCGCCATTGCCCGGCGCGAGCGTGGCGCCGGAAGCATCGAGCACGCCGTTGATGCTGCCGCCGCCCGAAAGGCGAGTGCCGGCCGCCATCGCCACACCGCCGTCCCAGGCACCCGACAGGGCGACGCCGCCGCCATTGATCGTGAGCAGCCCGTCGGCCGTGTTGGCACCCGACAGGGTGAGCGTGCCGGTGCCGACCTTGGTGAGCCCGCCGATGCCGCTGACCACGCCCGAGAACTCGGTATCGCCGCCGCCCGAGCCGGTGGTCAGGATCGCACCGGCGGAGCTGCCGCTGCTGGTCACCACCGTGCCGTTGCCCGAAAGATTGGCGATCGTCTGGTTGCGCGCGATCGGCGCGGCGACCGAGGTTCCGTTGACGTCGACCCGCGTCGCATCGGTCAGGTCGAGCACGCCGTTGCCGGTGACGATGACCGCCGAACTGGCGGAGAAGCTGTTGTCGGTCATCCCGGTGCGCAGGCGCCCGTTGCTGATCACCGTGTCGCCCGAATAATTGTTCTGGCCGAACAGGGTGAGCTGGCCGGTGTTGGTGACCTGGACGCCGCCGCTGCCGGTGACGATGCCGGTGTGCGTCACGGTGCTGGTACGGTTCTGCACCAGCGTGCCGTTGTTGACGATCGCCCCGGCGATCGAGCCGCCCGAGGTGCCGCCGTCGTCATAGCGCAGCGTCGCGCCGGCCGAGATGGTCGCGCCGTCGCGCAGGGTCTGCCCATTGATGAGCCCCCAGGTGCCGCCCTGGACATTGAGCACGTCGAACCCGGAAGTGTTCACCAGCACCTGCGAGCCGGTGCCGGTCAGGTTGAGGATATCGGTCACGACCGTGCCTGCCGGGATGGTGCTGTTCCAGCCGGAAAGGTTGCCGTTGATCGTCGCGCCGGTCTCGATCGTCAGCGTGTTGACGACAGTGGTGTTGGCGAGCGGCGCACCGCCGAACGCCACGGCGTTGGTGCCGCCCGTCGTGGTCACGCTCCCGGCCGCCAGCGTGACGTTGTTCACCGTGTTGAGGCCCAGGTTGATGCGGATCGCCTCGCGCGTGACGCTCGAATTGCCGCCGGTGGCGCTGCCGCTGATCGTGCCGCGGTTGACGATGGTCGTGTTGCCCGTGCCGATGATGCCGTAGACACCGCTGATGTTGCCCGTCGCCTCGTTGGTGAGGGTCAGCGCGCCACCATTGGTTCCGCGCACGCCTTCACCCTGGCTCACGGCGGTATCGCCGGGATTGGGGCTGTTGGTCACCACGGTAACACCGGTTCCCGTGATCGTCCCGGCATTGACGATCGTCGTGGTGGCGGAGGAGACCACCCCCTGGTTGCCGGTGATCGAGCCGCCGGCACGGTTGGTCAGCTCGAACGTGGCACCCGGGATGGTGACTTCGATACCCTGGGCCACCTGGCCGACGCCGGCGGCATTGGTAAGCCCGGTGCTTACGATCGTCCCGGAATTGTCGATCCTGATCGTACCGAAATCCGCGGCGGTCGCAGTGATCTGGATCGCATCGTTTCCGCCCCGAACCGTGCCGCGATTGACGATGGTCATGGTGCGGTCCCAGACCGCCGGCGGAGCCCCGTTGACCGATGCGGCACCGGTGCCGCTGATCGCCCGGCCATTGCTGCCGGAAGTCGGCACGCCTTCGATCGTGCCGTCGTTGGTGATGACGATGCCCGTGCCGGTGCTGGCGCCGTTGATCGTCACCGCGCGGTTGCCGGCCACCTGCGCCGCGCCCCCGGCCGCCACGGTCAGCGTATCGTCGGCATCCAGGTTGGTGTTGCCCGTCTTGATCGTGCCGGCACCGATGGTGGTGTTCTGGGCATGCGCCACGGTGGGCAGCGCGAGGAAGCAGACGGAAAGCAGCAGGCGCGTGCGCAGGCTGCGGGCGCGGATCGAAAAAGTCATGAGTCATCCCCCATCGCGGCGGGTGCCGCATGGCCAAGACCAGCCGTGGCTGGGTCTGCGATCTGTGACGGGGCATGCGCGCGGCAACGGCCGCGTCCCTACGGCCCCTCGTTGCGTGCGCTTATCTTCGCATCCGCATCCGGCATCTCTCCCTGGCAGCGTCCGGCTTGCCCGTCAGGCGGGTGCCGCTTTTCTTGCCCGGGATAAGACCAGAGCTTCAATCCAGAGTCAATAGATGGTTAGTCCAGATTTCACACACTGGTCCGCATACCACTTTCCGGACCGATTTCCGCGCCGCGCATGAAGAAACGCGCGCCGCGGCAGGTGCCGGGCGCGCGTGGATATCGCAGCACGTATCGGAGGCTAGGCGCTCAGCTCAGCTGCGCGCTGATCAGGAAGCGGTTGCGGCTGGCCTCGGCCTTGCGGCGCAGCTCCATGATCTCGCGCTCTTCCGATGCCTTGAGCATCGCCTCGAGCAGCCGGCTGAAATGCTTGCGCATCGCCAGGCGCGCCGCCGCCGAATCGCGCTGCTTGAGCGCCTCGAGCACCGCGGCATGTTCGTCGTGGCGCGTGTCCTCGTCATGCCCGCAGACCGAGGCGTGGAGCGCGCAGATCTCGGGGATCTCGGTGCGCATCCGCCACAGGGTGTTGATCACGAACATGATCGCCTGGTTGCCGGAGGCGCTGGCGATGGTCAGGTGGAAGGCGCGGTCGGCCTCGGTCGCCGCCGCGCTGCCCTCCTCGGCCTCGTCCATCGCGACGACCAGCGATTCCAGCACCTGGATCTGCTCGTCGCTGATCGTCGGCGCGGCCAGCGCCGCCGCCTCGGACTCGAACAGCGAGCGCGCCTCGGTCAGCTCGAACGCACTCACCACCGGCAGCTGGCCGACGCTCGGCTCGTTGCGGTCGCAGACATAGACGCCCGAACCGGTCTTGATCCGCACCAGCCCCTGGGCCTGCAGCGCGATCTCCGCCTCGCGGATCGTCACGCGGCTCACCCCCAGCCGCTCCGCCATCTCGCGCTCGCCGGGCAGGCGCGAGCCGGGAGGGAAAGTGCCCTCCGCGATCATCGCCGCGATGCGCTCGGCGATATCCTGGAAGAGACGGCGTTCGGCCATTGGGTCCTCGATATTCCTGATCTGGCTCCCGTCAATGCCCCAGACCGCGCCCATTTGGAATAGGCAATTGGTCCGCACCGTCCCACCGGCGCAGTTCAGCGCAGGCGAAGGCGGAAGCTGAGGAAATATTGCGGGCCGTAATATTCGACGTTCCGGGTGCTGCCGACCACCGGCATGTACTCGACTCGCGGCTCGTTGAAGAGGTTGAGCGCCTGGAAGCGAATATCCGCCTGCTTGTTGATCTTGTAGCTCATGTTCACGTCGAAGGTGTTGTTGCCTTCGACGTAGCGCAGCTGGGTATTGTCGCTGGTGAACGCCTGATAATAGCGCGAGCGATAGCGGTAGATGCCCTGCAGCGAGATCGGCCCGATCTCGTAAAAGGCCTGGGCCGAGAAGACGTGCTTCGAATAGCCGCTCAGCCCCGCCGCCGGAATCAGCCCGGGGATCAGGTCGCCGGTCGCGCTGTCGATGATGTCCCCGTAGCGGATGTCCTGCGTCTTGTAGTTCGACCAGGCGTAATTGTAGCTCAGCTTCACGCCCAGCCCGTCGAGCGGATGCGGCAGCCAGCTGAACCGGTTCGAGGCGGTGAACTCGACGCCGTACAGGTCGGTCGTGTCGTTGCTGTTGGTCGTCTGGCTGACCGGGACCAGATAATCCTGCCCGTCGATGACGAAGGTCTCGTTGATCGAGATCGGCACCTTGCCGCCGGTGAAGCGCTTGTAATAGCCGGTCGCGGCGAACAGCGTGTCCTTGTTGGCGTAGTACTCGAACGCAAGGTCCGCGTTCCACGACATCACCGGCTTCAGCCGCGGGCTGCCCGAGGCGACGATCGTGCCGATCGCCTCGTCCACCGTGGGGAAGCCCTGGCCGGCATCCTCCTCCAGCGTGATGCGGCGGCCGGCACCCAGCGCGCTCGGCGCGGGCCGCGACATGGCGCGGTAGATGCCGGTGCGGATGCGCATCTTCGGCGCGACGTCGAAGATCGCGTTGATGCTCGGCAGCCAGCGCATCGTGCCCGAGGTGATGCGGGTTTCGGTGAAGCCCGTGGTATCGGCCACCAGCGAGACATTGCCGCCGGCGCGGGGAATGATCTTGAGCGGGGCGCGAAGGCCGACCGCGGTCACCTGGGTGTGCACGCCGCGCACGCCGAAATTGCCGCGCACCGGGATGCCGGCGAGGCTGCCGGAATAGGTCGCCATCGCATAGCCGGCCAGCGTCTCCTCGGTGACGTCGGGATTGTCGACCGAACGCAGGTCCGCGCTGGGGCCGGGATCCTCGGTGCCCAGATAGCCGCGGAACTGGCAGAGCACGTCGAAGGTCGCGTAGCTGATCGTCTGCTTGTTGGGCGAATCGGCGAAGAAGTTGCGCTCGGGGAACGGCGTGCGGCAGGCCAGGTTGACCTCGCGGTCCTTGTCCAGCGGCGCCGACAGGGTCACCACGTCGTTGCTGTAGCCGAAGAACTGCCGCCGGGCCCAGCGCCCGCCGATGTCGATCCGCTCGATGAAGCCGTCAAGCTTGTAGCTGGCGTCCAGCCGGCCCGAATAGATCTCGTCCTCGCGGCCGTCCTGCGAACGGGTGAGCTGGGTATCGTCGCTGAACAGATTGTAGTTGTTCGGATCGAAGCGCGGATCGAAGCTGAAGACCGGCAGGAAGCTCTTGGAGAAGTCCACCGAATAGGGGATGCGCTGGTTGTTGATCGCGGTCTTCACGCCATAGATGTCGAGCGGATCGGTGCGCAGCCGCACCGTGCGCGTGATGTCGACGCGCTTGGTATGCGAATAGCCGAAGTCCGCGGTCACGGTCAGCCGGTCGCTCGGCTTCCATTCGACATTGCCGCCGAAGCCCAGATATTTCTCGTCGCGCTGGAACAGGCCCGACAGCGTCTGCAGCGTCGCCACGCCCTTGGCGGACAGCAGCTGGTGGTTGTCGCCGATCACGACGTCGCTGAGGCTGTAGCGCCCCTCCGCGGTGCCGAAATCGTTGCGCGTCTCGCTATACTGGCGCCGCGAATATTGCAGGTCGAGATTGACGTCGATCGTCGGGCTCGGCTGCCACTGGAGCGCCCCGAACACCGCGTTGCGCAGGTCGGAGGTTATCATCTGGCGATAGAGATAGGAGTTGGACGCGTGGAAATAGGGCGTCCCCGCATTGCCCTGCGGGCGCGTCACTTCGGTGCAGTTGCCGGTCGAAACCGGATTGGTGGTCGCGTTGCAGGTGAACCAGGTCGAGCTGGTGTAGAAGCGCTCGACGGGATCGTTCACGTCGTTGCGCTGGTAGCCGAGCGAGATGCCGATCTTGCCGAGGTCGCCCGCGTTGAACTGGTCGATATAGCTGATCGTGGCGCGGTAGCCGAACGGGCTCTGGCCCGCGATCCGGTCCTGATAGGGGTTGAGGTTGCCCTTGATCTCCGCCTGGATGTTGCGGCGCTTGTAGTCGAGCGGCTTGCGCGTCTCGAGCTCGATCAGGCCGGCGACGCCGCCTTCGATCAGGTCGGCCTGCTGCGTCTTGTAGATCTTGATCGCGTTGAACAGTTCGGAGGGGAACTGCCCGAAATTCACCGCACGGTCGCCCGATCCGTTGGTCGCCTCGCGCTTGTTGAGCGTGGTCATGCTCAGGCCCGAGCCCAGGCCGCGGATCGAGACTTCGGTCGGGCCGTAATTGGCGCGGTCGATCGAGGCGCCGGTGATCGTCGCGATCACTTCGCCGACCGACTGGCCGGGCAATTCGCCGATCTCCTTGGACGAGACCGAGTCGACGATCGCATCGGAATCGCGCTTGGACTGGATCGAGCTCTGGATCGTCTCGCGGATCGCGGTGACGACGATCTGGTCTTCCTGCGCCGTTTCTTCGGCCGGGGCAGGCACGCTGTCCTGCGCCCAGGCCGGTGCCGCCGCCAGGGCCGCTGCGATCGACCCGCCGGTGAGCAGCGCCGAGCGAGCGCGCACGCGCGCACGGATGGAGCCCAAAGCCATTCGAATCCTCCCCAATCGTCTTTTTATACCAATTCTAGGTACCACCGGTCCGGATGAAGTCAATGTCATCTTGATACCAATTCTCCAATCCGATTAATGCAGCGCAGCAAAACCAGAGGAGAGGATTGGATGGCAACCGGACTAGCCAGTAGCGGACCAGCACGGATCATCGGTTTCGGCGAGGTGCTCACCCGCCTGGCGACGCAAGGGAAGGTCCAGCTTCCCCAGGCGACCAGCCTCGATCTCCATGTCGGCGGGGCGGAGGCCAATGTGATGGCGGCGCTGGCCACGCTGGGCCATCACGCCGCGATGGTCTCGGCGATCCCGGCCAACGGCCTGGGCGACGGCGCCTGGCGCGCCTTGTCCGCCGCCGGCATCGACCTGTCGCGCAGCTTCCGCGCGCCCGGCCGCCAGGGCCTATATTTCCTCGCGCCCGGCGGATCGCTGCGCGCCTCGGAGATCCTCTACGACCGTGCCGGGAGTGCCTTCGCGTCGCACGACTGGTCCGCGTTCGACTGGTCCACGGCGTTCGCGGGCGCCGAATGGCTGCACGTCTCAGGAATCACTCCGGCGCTCGGCCCCGATCTCGCCGCCACCACCGGCGCGGCAATGGCCGCCGCCCGGGCAGCGGGCCTTCGCGTCTCGTTCGACGGCAATTACCGCGCGAACCTGTGGGAGAGCTGGGACAGCGATCCGCGGACGATCCTCACCGAGCTGGTCCGCCAGGCCGATCTGTTCTTCGCCAACCATCGCGACATGGCGCTGCTGCTCGATCATCCCTTTTCGGGGGATGGCGAAGCACGCCGGCGCGAAGCCGCGCTGGCGGGGTTCGAGGCCTTTCCCAATCTCCAGTGGATCGCCTCCACCGCCCGCCGTGTCGAGACCAGCGACTGCCACCGCCTCGCCGCGCGCATCGACACGCCCGAAACGGGATTCCAGACGCCGGAAATCGCGATGCCCGGCATTGTCGACCGGATCGGCGGCGGCGACGCCTTCGCGGCAGGGGTGCTGCACGGGCTGCTCGAAGGCGCGACGGCGCCCCGCACCGCCGAGCTGGGCCTGGCGCTGGCCTGCCTCAAGCATAGCGTGCCGGGGGACATGGCACTGTTCCCGCGGGCGGATGTGGAGGGCTTCTCGGGCGAAGGGGCGGATGTGAAGCGCTGATGGCACTCCGGCGCCAGCCACAAATCGTCATCCCGACGAAAGTCGGGATCTCATGCGGCTCCTTCCCCGCGCCTTCGCCTGAGATCCCGGCTTTCGCCGGGATGACGGCAGGGTTGCAGGAACCGTGTCAATTTAGGCCCGGTAAGAACCTGCTCTTGGCGTGAGCTTGGCGAACTTCCACAAGTCGCCGTCGCCCGTGAAGTTGGAAGCTAGAACCACCCCCAGATCGGGTTCTTCGGGTCCGCCAGCAGCTTCATCGTCAGCGCAACCGACATCACAACCAGCAGCGGCCGCACCCCGCGCCCGCCAAAGCGGATCGCGAGCCGCGCGCCGATCTGGTTGCCGACGATGTTCGCCGCCGCCATCGCGATGGCCAGGCCCCACAGCATCTTGCCGCCCGCGATCATCGCCAGCACCCCGGCGATATTGGTCGAGAGGTTGAGGAACTTGGTGTTGCCGATTGCCCGCACCAGCCCGAGCCCGGCCAGCGCGACCAGCACGGTGGTCAGGAAGGATCCGGTGCCCGGCCCGAAAAAGCCGTCATAAAAGCCGATGCCGGTGACGATCAGCGTCAGGGGGACATTTCCGATCCGGGCATGGCGGTCGGCCTCGCTCATCTTCGGGGCGAGCAGGAAATAGAGCCCCATCAGGATCAGCAGCACCGGCACGAAGGCGGCGAGGAAGCCGGGGTCGATGAACTGCAGCGTGGTCGCCCCGGCCGCCGCCCCCAGGAAGGCGCCGAGGGCAGGCAGCGCGAAGCGGCGCCAGTCGACATTGCCGGCCCGGGCATAGGTGAACAGCGCGGACGCGGTACCGCAGGCGCTCTGCAGCTTGTTGGTCGCGATCGCCGAGACCGGCGGGATGCCCGCCGCCATCAGCGCGGGGATCGAGATCAGCCCGCCCCCGCCCGCCATCGCGTCGATCGTGCCGGCGAGCAGCGCCATGGAGACGAGAAAGGCGAGGATGTCGGGAGTCAGGTGCATAGAATCAGGCCCCTCTACTGCTTGCGGGAGAGGGTGGCGAGGCAAAGCCGAGCCGGGTGAGGGTGAGACGCGCTCGCGGCCAGCACGCACCCTCACCCTTCCGCCGCTACGCGGCTCCCTCCCTCTCCCGCAGGGGGGAGAGGGACGAGAACAGAATAAAACAGAATAAAAAAGGAGGCGCGGCCGAGGGAGTCGGTACCGCGCCTCCAGGGACGGAGTGGGTCAGGGCAGCAGCTGGCTGCTCAATTCGGGAACCGCGACCGCCAGGTCATAGGCGACGATCTTGGCGAACACCTTGGCGCCGGCCTCGCCGACATGGGTGTAGTCGAACTTCAGGGCGGTCCGGCCGCGCGGGCCGGTCTTGGGAAGCGTCGATGCCGGCGGCGATTCGGGTGCCGGGCGTGGGCGCAGCGTGGTGCCGGCCCTGGCCGCGGCGATTTCCTCGGCAAGCGGCTCGGCCATCGCCAGCTTGGTCGATTCGACCGCGCCGAGCTGCTCCACCGCCTTGGCGCTGTCGCGGTTCAGCTCGATCACCGGCGCCTTGGTCTCGACGCCGATCTTGCGGACCGCATCGGCCCAGGCGGCGAGCGTGTTGTTGAGCTTGCCGCCCCGGAACTCGCGGCGCGAGAGCGGGGTGACGAGCACCGGCACCGCACCGGCGGCCCGCACGTCGAGCACCATCTGCCTGAGGTTCGACTGGAAATCGGTGTTGAGGTCGGTCCAGCGCTCGGCCTTGGTCGACTGGTCGTTATGGCCGAACTGGATCAGGACGTACTTCTTGGCATAGCCGCCGGCTTTGGCTTCGTTGAGAGCAATGTCCCACGAACCCTCGGCCCGGTAGCTGCGGGTCGAGCGGCCGCCGCGGCCCATGTTGAGGCAGGCGACGTTCGACTTGACGTGATAGGCGCAGAACACCGACGCCCAGCCGCTGCCGGGCGCCATGGTCGAATCGCCGACCAGGATGATCTTGTAGGCGGAGATCGGCGACGCATCGGTCCGCTTCTCCCGCTTCTCGATCGGAGGCTGGGCCTCCGAAGTCTGGGCGAAGGCCGCCCCCGGAACCGCCAGCAACGCCGCCAGCGTGATCGCAACTTTCAGCATGTGAACCCTCCCAGGTTGCGGCCTTCTGTCCCTCAGGAGAAGGCAAGGCCGCCGTTGATGTCCATGTTGACGCCGGTCAGGAACGCGGCGTCGTTCGAAGCGAGGAAGACCACCGCCGAGGCCACTTCGTCCGGATGCCCCTCGCGGCGCAGCGGCGTGTTGCCGGCCACGGCCTTGCGGCCCTCGGGCTTGGAGAAGGTGTCGTGGAAGCTGGTGCCGATCAGGCCGGGACACAGCGCGTTGACGCGGATGCCCTGCGGCCCCAGCTCCTTGGCCATGCTGCGGGTAAAGGTCATCAGCGCGCCCTTGGCGGTCGCGTAGATCGACGCGCCCGGCCCGCCGCCGTCACGGCCGGCGAGCGACGACAGGTTCACGATCGCGCTGCCCTCGCCCAGATGCGGCAGCACCGCCTTGGTGACGAGGAAGGTCGATTTGAGGTTGAGCTCCATGACATGGTCGAAGAACGCCTCGTCCATGTCGGCCAGCGTCTTGCGGGCGACCATGCCGCCGGCGACGTTGACCAGCACGTCGACCCGCTCGCCGAAGGCCGCGGTGGTCTCGGCGACCAGCCTGGCCACCTCGGCCGGCTTGGTCACATCGGCCTGGACCAGGATCGCGGTGCCGCCCGCGGCCTCGATCTCGGCGACGGTCGCCTTGGCGGCCTCGGCATCGCTGCGATAGTTGACCGCGACCTTGGCGCCTTCCGCTGCGAGCTGCAGCGAAACCGACTTGCCGATGTCACGTCCGCCGCCGGTTACGATGGCGACCTTGTCCTTCAATTTCATGCTGGATTCCGTTCTGGGGAGATGGTGCCCGCGGCGCGCGGAAGTCCGCGGCCGAGGAGCAGGATGGAGAGGAGCGCGAGGGGCACGATCGCCGCGGCCAGCGCGAAGATCGGCGCATAGCCCTGGGTGGTCATCACCGGCACGAGCCAGGTGGTAATGAGGGTACCGGCCACCGCGGCAGTGCCGCTGATCCCGGCGAGCGAGCCGACCGCGCCGCCGGCGAAATAGTCGCCCGGCATGGTCTGGATGTTGTTGATCGCCACCTGAAAGCCGAACAGGATCACCGCGATCAGCAGCACCGCGCTGAGCGGCGTCGATGCCTTGGCGGTCAGCAGCAGCGCCGGCAGCATGATCACGCAGCCGATGGCGATGGCGAGCTTGCGCGCCGAAAGCGCGTTCCAGCCCCGGGCAATCAGCACGCCGGAGAACCAGCCGCCGCCGAGACTCCCGAGCATCGCGCCGACGAACGGCACCCAGCCGAACATGCCGATCTGCTTCACGTCGAAATGGAAGGTCTCGGCGAGATAGATCGGCAGCCAGGAGACGAACAGCCACCAGACCGGATCGAGGAAGAAGCGGCTGAGCAGGATCGCCCAGCTCTGGCGATAGCGCAGCAGCTCGAGCATGCCGGGCGCCGGCGCTTCGCTCTCGACTGCGTCGGCCGTGGCGGGACGCGCATTGATATGGGCGCGCTCCTCGTCGCTCAGCCAGGGATGGCGATCGGGATCGGCGCGGTAGACGAACAGCCAGGGGATCAGCCAGACAAAGCCCAGCACGCCGACCAGCACGAAGGTCGCCCGCCAGCCGAACGACCCGTAGAGCGCGGCGACCGCAGGCGCGGCGATGATCGCGCCGATCGCGGCGCCGGCATTGAAGATGCCCTGGGCGAAGGCGCGCTCCTGCGGCGGGAACCACAAGGCATTTGCCTTGACCGCGCCGGGCCAGTTGCCCGCCTCGGCCACGCCCAGCGTGACGCGCAGGCCGATCAGCATGCCCAGCGAGCGGACGAGTGCGTGTGCACCGATCGACACCGACCATACCGCGATCGCGATGACGAAGCCGATGCGGGTGCCGATCCGGTCGAGCAGCTTGCCGAACAGCGACTGGCCGAACGCATAGGCGACCATGAACATGGTCACGAGCAGCGCGTAATCCGCCTTGTCCGCACCGATGTCCTTCGAGACCGCCGGCCACATCACGGCGAGCGCGTTACGGTCGATATAGTTGATCACCGTGACCAGCCCGATCAGGGCGATGACGAGCCAGCGAAGGCCTTTGACCTTGGTCATCGGCTCAGTTTCCCTTGCCCGTATCGAAGCGCGCGAAATGGCCCTTCCAGTCGAGCTTGCGGCCATCGACGGTCGCGCTGTGGGCCGCGTTCGCATCGGCCGAGAAGGCGATGGCGAGCGTGATCGCACGGCCATCGGCGAGCCTGATCGTGATCACGTCCGCGTCACTGGTGCGGACATGGGTGAAGCCCTTCACCCGGCTGTTGCTCGCGGTCGTCTTCTCCTCGCCGGCATCGTAATTGCCGTGCGGCTCGAGCAGGTTGACGAACTGGGCGTTGGTCGCGTTCGTCACGCGCTCGATCAGCAGCGGCTCGCGGCGCAGGTTGAAGCGCGGATCGTTCGCACCGCTCTCGCCCAGGATCACGCTGGCGCCGGCCGGGGCCAGCATGCGGTAGGTGTAGAAGCGGTTGTCGTTGATCCAGGTGACCGCGCCGTTCGCCTCGGTCGGCGTACCCGTCGCGTCGACCCAGATGTGCTGGTAGCCGTTCGCCTTGCCCAGTACCGGGCGCTCGGCGGTGTTCGACTGGAGCGGGAAGCCGATCGCGGTGATCTGCCCGGCATAATGGAGCGGCAGGTCATAGGTGGCGGGCTTGTCACCGGTCACGTCGAGCAGGTCGACGATCATCGGGCTCTCGATGCCGTCGACCGGCAGCTGGATCAGCGTGCGGCGATAGCGGACGCCCGGATAGGCGCCGGTCATCTCGGCAGTGCTGACGGTGGCCTGCGGCGTGCTCGCCCAGAAGAGCTGCTTCGGCGCGAGCTTGTCGCCCACCTTCCACTTGCCGCCGAAATTGCTGGTTTCGTTCACGACGAGGGTATTGTGGGCGACGGTCTGCTTCGCCCAGGTCTCGTTTTCCTTGAGGTAGCGCCCGCCGTCCTTGCTCTCGACATTGAGGAAGCGCGCCGCGCCGTAATCGGTCACGATGGCGTGGCCGTTGTCGTAGAGGATCCAGTTCAGCTTGTCGAAATGGCCATGGCCCATGCCCATCGCGGCGTTCTTGGCGACGAGCACCTGGTCGGTGTCGGTCGGGCCCGAGCGCATGATCGCCAGGCCGCCCATCTCGCCCTTCGGCCCATCGCTGAGGAATTGCGAGGCGAAGGGGAAAGGCCTGGCCTTGCCCGCCGCCAGGTCGCGCGCGACCATCAGGCCGTCGGGCGTCAGCACCGTGCGGCCCTGCCACTGGGCGATCGACAGCAGCGCCGGGTCCTTGGTCACTTCATAGCCGATCGCCACCGACTGGTAGAGCTCGTCGGTCTTCAGGCTCTTGTCCGGCATCGCGTCGTTGAACGGGAAGAAGAAGCCGTCGTACGTCGTCTGGATCGAGGTCCGGATCGCCTTCAGGAGCACGCCGTCGCGGTGCTGGAAGATCTTCTGCTCGGGCTGGTTCGCCTCGATGAAGCGGGCGAACAGCACGAAGGGCAGCATCGCGTAGCGCTGGTAATAGGGCCCTTCGACATAATAGCCGTCGGGCGAGAAGAGCTGGTCAATCTGGGCGAGGAAGCCGAACTTGCCGTCGCGCTTCAGCCCCTTCAGCGCGACCTCGACGAAATCCTTGTCGCGCAGCGTGTAGCCGATCATGCCGACTGCGGCGCAGGCCCAGGTCGCGTGGTTGTGGATCTGGTCGAACTCCTCGGCCTGCCCGGCCGACAGGAAGCTCGCCATCGGGCGGAACACCTTGTCGTCGATCGTCGCGCGATCGGCGGCGCTCAGCGACTCCCGGATCGCGTCATAGCCCTGCACCGCATAGACGGCCCAGACGGCGTCGTTGAGGCTCTGCCAGAACAGCCGGCCCGGCCGCTGGTCGCTCGCCGCCGGATGGTTGCCCAGCGTCGGGTAGAGCCTGGCGTACTCGAGCAGTTCCGCCCTGGCGAAATCGGCATAGCGCTGCTCGCCGGTGATGCGGAAAAGCAGGCCAGCGCCATAGATGGCGGTGTAGTTCCGCTTGTGCTGCTCATGCGTGTAGCCGCCGCCCGGATCCTTGGGCACCGGCACCACCACGCCCGCCTTGATCGCCTTGTCGACTTCGCGGCGGACGCGCTTCAGTTCTGCGTTGAACAGCGGATAGGCCGTAGCCTCCTTGGCCGTCGCCGCCATCTCCGCCGCGCGGAACAAGGTCGGCTGGGTGCCCGACGCGGTCTGCGCGAGGGCGGGCGTAGCGAGCAGGGCGGAACCGGCGAGGAGAAAAGCGAAACGAGTCATCAATTGCTTCCCGGAAGCGGCGAGGCCGCAGGCTTGGCGTACCAGGAGACACCCGTCTCCTCGCGCGTGATGGGCTTGAGCGTGCGATCGGCACCGAGCTTCGCCAGTGCCGGATCGGTGGGATAGAGCAGGCCATTGGCGGCCCGCTTGAGCACCACCTGGCGGCGGTCGATCGCGATGGGCAGGGTGGCGGGGCCAGGCACGGACATGACATTGCCGGCGAATGTGATCCCGGCGATGTCCGACCTGGCGACGAAGGGATCGCCGCGCTTCTGGTTTACGAACAGATTGCCGACGAACCGCGTCGCGACGGGCGGCAGCGACAGCTCGGCATCGGCGCCGTTGCCGAGGGTCACGGTGCTCGCATCGATCAGGCTGTTCCGCTCGATCAGCGCATCCTGCACCTGCTCGTAGCGATTGATCGGCGAATTGGGCACGCCGTTCATCAGCGAGAGCGCGCTGTACGACCCGTCGCCGGCCAGCCCTTCGAGATAGTTGTTCCGCACGATCTGGCGCCGGTTGATCACCCGCACGCCGCCGGTGTGCTTCACGCCATTGCCGAAGAAGACATTGTCCTCGATCCGGTTGCCGTGCCCGTGGCGCATCACGAACGCGCCCTGGCTCTCGACCACGACATTGCGCCGCAGGATGTTCGCGCCCGACTTGATCGAGACGATCTCGACCTCGCCGTTGCAGCGCTCGAAATAATTGTCCTCGACCACCGTGAAGGAGTCGCTCTGCGATTCCTGGCTGGTACCGATCCGTATCGTCTCGCCGCCATTCTCGCCGAGCGGCGGGCGGGGACCGAAATAGTTGTGGTCGATCCGGTGATGATTGTCGCTGGGACCATAAGCGGCGCGGACCACGACGAGCATCGCCCCGCCATGCACCTTGCCGGTGAAGTGCGAGTGATCGACCCGGTTGTTGCGCCCATAGAGCGACACCCAGTGATCGGTCTTGGCCTCGGTCGGCGCGCCATAGCCGTCGACGACGATCCCGGTCAGCCGCGAATTCTCCGCCCAGCGTTTCGTGTCGAAGCGAAAGGCGATCAGGTCCTCGCCAGTGCCGTGGCCGTCCTTGAACACCAGGTTCGACACGAGCAGCCAGTTGCCTGCCATGCGCAGGCTCGAGGAACCGGTCAGGATCACCTTGCCCGGCGTCTCCGCGGTCAGCGTGATCGGCCTGGCTTCGCTGCCCTGGCCCGTGAAACGGACTGCGAAATCGCGCCACTCACCATTAGCGAGGATGATGCGATCGCCCGGCGCCGGCGCCTTCGCTGCCGCCGCATATTCCTGCTGATCATGGACAAGAGTATCGCGCGCCGCCGCCGGACTGGCAGCCACCGCAAGCATCCCCATCGACAGCGCCCAGAGTCGCAACGAGTCCTCCCCATCGGCTCTTGTGGCCGATGCGGATGCCTACCAGTCGCGCAAATTACGCGCAAGCCAATTTGAATACCAATTTAACGGACCGGATTTGGCCCAGTGGTTCTATACCAAATTCCGGGCAGCGGTCAGCCGCGGGCACCCCGCGGGCGGCCGGCGAAGAGCGGGGCAAGCGTCACGGCAACGGTGCCGAGCAGGATCGCCGCCACCGCCGGCTCGAGCTGGTCGGCGAGCCAGAAATAGGCCGTGACACTGGCCGCGGCGGCCAGCCCGACTGCCCCGAGCAGCGACGCGGCATGCAGCAACGGGCCAACCCGGCGCGGCCAGCCATCGATGATTCGCCGCACCCGGGCGAGCATCACGCCATCGATGCCAGCGGCTTCCGCCCGTGCATATTCGGCCGAATCGAGGCGCTTGCCGTCGAGACGGTAGAGAATGGCGAAGCGCCGCAGCGCCTCCAGCCGGGCATTGGCGAGACCGGCCACCCGGCGCGAGCCGAACAGCATCGCCCCCAGCCGCTCGATCCGGCGCGGCGCGCGCAGCGACGCGCGGCCATCCGCCTGCGACAGCTGCAGCGTGCGCAATTCGAGCGGGCTCAGTGCTGCCTCCGCCGAGACGGTTCCGGCAAGCCCTTCGAGCAGATGTGCCTGGCTATCGAGATACGCCATGATGTCCTCCTGTTGGGGAGCCATCTAGGCGCGACGCGTTCCGCTGATTAGCCGTGCGGTCGGCACCTCAAGGTTTCCGCAACTGCGACGATCCGCCACATCGCGTCGGGTACCGGCAACCGACCATCCCAAAGTATGACGGAAACGCACTTGATACCTTATATCATCGCGGCTACCGCGGTGCAGCAAGTATCTTAGTTTGGGAAGATCCGTTGATGTTGCGTCCGCTGCTGCTCGCCTCTGTTGCCCTGTTCGCCCTCCCCGCCCATGCCGAGGAGAAGCCGTCCAACAGCAACGACACGCCGGCAGCCGATCAGGATCATGACCAGCCCGGCGCGCAGATCGTCGTCACCGGCACCCGCGCCCGCAACACCGCCGATGTGCTGGGCGGCACCGCGGTCCTCGCCAAGGACGAGCTGACTCGCGACCTGCGCCCGACGATCGGCGAAACCCTGGCCCAGCAGCCGGGTGTCTCGGCCACTTCCTTCGGCCCCAATGCCTCGCGTCCGGTGCTGCGCGGTTTCATCGGCGCGCGTGCGCCATTGCTCACCGACGGCATCGGCAGCATCGACGTGTCGAACACCTCGGCCGATCACGCGCCGATCATCAATCCGCTCACCGCCGACCGTATCGAAGTGCTGCGCGGACCGACCGCGCTGATCTTCGGTCCCTCTGCGATCGGCGGCGTGGTCAACGTGATCGACAGCCGTATCCCGCGCCACGTGCCCGACGAGATTGTCCATTTCGACGGCATCGCCAGCTATGGCAGCGCCGCCGACGAGCGCTCTGTCTCGGGCGCGGCGGACGTGCCGGTGACGAGCAAGATCGTCCTCCATGCCGATGGCAGCTTCTCCCAGACTGGCGACCAGCGCACCGGCGGCTATGTCCTCAGCCGCCCGCTGCGCGCCGCCGCGGCCGCCAGCGCCGATCCCGAGATCCAGGAACTGGCCGACCTCAAGGGCAAGGTGCCCAACACCGCGGGCAAGACCTGGGACGTCGCCGGCGGCGCCGCGATCATCGACGGCACCAACAATCTCGGCTTCTCGGTCAGCCATTTCGACACCTTCTACGGCGTGCCGGTGCGCTATTCGCTCGATCCGGCGGTCGAGGCGGAGAATGTCCGCCTTCACGCCCAGCAGACCCGCGTCGACGTGCGTGGCGAGGTCAATATCGGCGACGGCTTCTTCAAGCAGCTCCGTACCCGCTGGGCCGCGGCCGACTACAAGCACAGCGAGATCGCGGAAGACGGCGCCGTCGGCACCACCTTCTACAACCAGGGCTATGAAGGCCGGCTCGAGCTGGTCCAGAGTGCGCGTGGCGGCTGGGATGGCCTGATCGGCGGCCAGTTCTCCTTGCGCGACATGCATGTCGTCGGCGACGAGAAGTTCCTGCCCAAGAATTCGGCCCAGCAGTTCGGCCTGTTCACCCTCCAGTCGCTCGATCTCGGCGCGTTCAAGGCCGAGGCCTCGGCCCGCTTCGAGCACAACGACCTGACCGCCCAGGCCGATGCCGATATCGGCAACCCGGCGTACAATCGCAGCTTCGACAGCTTCTCCGCCTCGCTCGGCGCCAGCTATGCGATTGCCGATGGCGTACGCTTCGGCGTCAACGTCTCGCGTGCCGAGCGGGCGCCGACCCCGGAGGAGCTGTTCGCCAACGGTCCCCATGCCGGCACCCAGGCCTATGAGATCGGCAACCCGAATTTCGGCACCGAGAAGAGCTGGGGCGTCGAAGCCACCCTCAAGGGCGGCGGTGACGGCTTCGCATTCTCGACCGCGGCTTATTACAACTGGTTCACCGGCTACATCTACGACACGCCCACCGGCGCGACGCAGGACGACCTGCCTGTCTTCCAGTACAATCAGGCCAATGCCCGCTATTACGGCTTCGAGGCCGAAGGCTCGCTGCGCCTGGCGACGGTGAAGGCCTTCACGATCAACGCCACCGCGCTGGCCGATTACGTCCACGCCGAGATCACCGGCACCGGCCCCGCCCCGCGCATCCCGCCGCTGCGCATCAATGGCGGGCTGGAAGCGACGTCGGACGCCTTCACCATCCGCGGCGAAGTCGAGCATGTCTTCGACCAGACCCGCATCTCGGCCTTCGAGACGCCGACCGACGGCTTCACCTTCGTCAACGCCTCGGTCTCGTGGAAGCCCTGGGGCGCCGGCTCGAACACAAGCCTGCAGCTCTCGGCCAACAACATCCTCGACGTCGAGGCCCGCCGCGCCGCCAGCGTGCTCAAGGACTATGCCCCGCTCCCCGGCCGCGACATCCGCGTGACCGCGCGCATCCAGATCTGACCTTTCAAATCCTCCCCCGGAGGGGGAGGGGGACCGCAAGCGAAGCTGGTGGAGGAGGAGTAGCGCGCCTCAAGCCCTGGTGCCGGTGGAGAATACCCCTCCACCAGCTTCGCTGGTCCCCCTCCCCCTCCGGGGGAGGATTGGGTATGAAGCGGATCATTGCATCGTCTCCGCCGTTACGCGATCCAATGCCCATGCATCCCGCCCACGAAGCCCCGCCCGCCTCGCGCCGCATCCCCTGGCCGATCCTCGCAGCCGCAGGCTTTGCGCTCTTCCTGCTCGCTTTGCTCTGGTTCGGCCATGAACTGGCGGAAGGTGACGGCGCCACGATCGACCGCGCGATCATGCTGGCGATGCGCGTTCCCAACCATCCGCTCCAGCCGATCGGCCCGGCCTGGCTACTCTCGGCGGTGCGCGACGTGACGGCGCTCGGCAGCACCACCGTGCTGAGCTTCATCGTGCTGGTCGCGGCGATCTTCCTCGGGCTCGCCGGCCGGATGCGAACGGCGTTCCTCGTGGTCGGCGCCTCGCTGCTCGGCTCGGTCGCGGTCGAGACGATCCGCAGCTTCATCGCCCGGCCCCGTCCGCAGCTGACCGGCCAGCTGATGGAGGTGAACTCGGCCAGCTTCCCCAGCGGCCATGCCGCGATCAGCGCGATCGTCTACCTGACCCTCGCCACCCTGCTCTTCCCGGTGCTGCCCGACCGCCGCATCCGCGCCTTCGTGCTGATGGTCGCGCTGGTGCTGACGTTCTCGGTGGGCCTCAGCCGCCTCTATCTCGGCGTCCACTGGCCGAGCGACGTCCTGGCCGGCTGGGCGTTCGGCGGCGTCTGGGCGATGCTGTGGTGGCGGATCGAGCTGGAGCTACTGAGCCGGGCGCAGGCCAGGGCCTAGCCCTGGCGCTCGGCGAGCTTGCGCTCCCAGGCCAGCGCGTCCTTGACGATGCCTTCCAGATCGTCGTGCTTCGGACGCCAGGGCAGCGCCGAGAGGATCGCGCTGTTGTCCGCGATCAGCGCGTCGGGATCGCCCACGCGACGGCCTTCGAGCTTGCGCTCGATCGTCAGGTTGGTCACCCGGTCGACCGCGTCGAGCACCTGCAGCACCGAGAAGCCGCGGCCATAGCCGGCGTTCATCGTGTGGTTCTCGGTCGGCCTTGCGATCAGCAGGTCGAGCGCATCGACATGCGCGGCGGCCAGGTCGCTGACATGGATATAGTCGCGCACGCCGGTGCCGTCGGGCGTGTCGAAATCGGTGCCGAACACCGAGACATGGCTGCGCTTGCCGGTAGCCGCCTCGGCCGCGATCTTGATCAGGTGGGTGGCGCCGGCGGTCGACTGGCCGCTGCGCCCCTGCGGATCGGCGCCGGCGACGTTGAAATAGCGCAGCGCCGCATAGTTGATCGGATGCGCCGCGGCGACGTCCTTCAGCATGATCTCGGTCATCAGCTTGGACATGCCGTACGGGTTGATCGGCTGCTTCGGGCTGTCCTCGCGCACCGGCACGACCTCGGGGATGCCATAGGTCGCCGCGGTCGAGGAGAAGATGAAGTGCTTCACGCCCTCGGCCACCGCGCTCTCGATCAGCGAACGGCTCGCGGCGGTGTTGTTGCGGTAATATTTGAGCGGGTCGCTCACGCTCTCCGGCACCACCACCGAGCCGGCGAAGTGCATGATCGCGATCACGCCGTGCTCGCGGATCGCGGTGCGGACCTTGTCGTCGTCGGCGATGTTGGCGACCACCAGCCTGGCGCGCGGATCGACGGCCCAGTCGAAGCCGGTGACCAGGTTGTCGACCACCACGACCTGCCAGCCGGCATCGAGCAGCGCCAGCACCGCATGGCTGCCGATATAGCCCGCCCCGCCCGTAACCAGCACCGTGCCTTCGCGCATACCAAACTCCGCATTGTTCTTCGCGCGTCCAATCCTATCTTTGCGCCGATAGCAAGGAGTTCGCGATGAGCATTGAAACCGCTACGCTGGCCGGAGGGTGCTTCTGGTGCACCGAGGCCGTGTTCAACGATGTGATCGGCGTTCAGTCGGTCGAAAGCGGCTATATCGGGGGCACCAAGGAGAACCCGACCTACAAGGAAGTCTGCACGGGAACGACCGGCCACGCCGAGGCGATCCGGGTGAGCTTCGACACCGACCAGATCTCGTATGGCGAGATCCTCGACATCTTCCTGGCGACGCACGACCCGACCCAGCTCAACCGCCAGGGCAACGATATCGGCACCCAGTATCGCTCGGCGATCTTCCCGCACTCGGCGGAGCAGGAGCGCGAGGCGCTGGATGCGATCGAGCGCGCCCGGCCGGACTGGCCCGAGCCGATCGTCACGGCGATCGAGCCGCTCGGCGAATGGTGGTCTGCCGAGGACTACCACCAGGAATATTGGCAGGGCGACGGCCAGCGTAACCCCTATTGCCTGGCGGTGATCCCGCCGAAGCTGCGCAAGCTCCGCAAGAGCTTCGCCGCACGCAGCAAGGAAGGCGCTACGGCGTAACCGGACTCAATCCTCCCTCGGCGAAGCCGGGGGAGGGGGACCGCGCCCGCAGGGCGTGGTGGAGGGGGCATCTCCCCGAGCAGCTCGCTTGCGGCCAAGCCCCCTCCACCAGCCTGCGGCTGGTCCCCCTCCCCCGCTTCGCGAGGGAGGATCTTGGACTATTCCCTTCCCCCCGGCAGCGCCTCGCCTTCGATCGGCGGGCGCTTGCCCGCTTCGGCGCCGAGCGCCTTGTAGACGAAGCCGCCGAGCAACCCGCCGACGATCGGTGCGATCCAGAACCAGAGCAGCTGCTGCAGCGCGATGCCGCCTTCGAGCAGCGCCGGCCCGGTCGAGCGCGCCGGGTTCACCGACGTATTGGTCACCGGGATCGAGATCAGGTGGATCAGCGTGAGCGCCAGCCCGATCGCGATCGGCGCGAAGCCGGCCGGGGCGCGGCTGTCGGTCGATCCCATGATCACCATCAGGAACATGAAGGTCAGCACGACCTCGATCACCATCCCGGCCTGGAACGAGAAATGGCCAGGCGAATGCTCGCCGAACCCGTTGGAGGCGAGGCCTCCGGCATAGCCCGGCGCACCGCTGGCGACGTACCAGAGCAGGCCCGCCGCGATCACCGCGCCGATCACCTGCGCGATCACGTAGAGCGGGATGTCCCTGGCCGGGAAGCGCCCGCCGGCCCACAGGCCGAAGGTAACCGCCGGGTTGAGGTGACAGCCCGAGATATGGCCGATCGAATAGGCCATGGTGAGAACCGTGAGACCAAAGGCGAGGCTGACGCCCGCCAGCCCGATGCCGACATCCGGAAACGCCGCGGCCAGCACCGCGCTGCCGCATCCGCCGAAGACGAGCCAGAAAGTGCCGATCAGTTCGGCGAGACCACGTTGCACATTGCTCATGCTTGTTGCCCTCCTGCTGTGTTCGGTCTCTCCCATCCAGACCTGCGCAAATTTGTAGGTCTTGATCGAGTCGGAAGTAAAGCCGCTCGCGGGTTGCGGCGACGGCGGCACTGTGGTGAGGGGAATGTCGATGACGCTTCCCGACCGCAGTTTCGCCGCCTTCCTGTTCGACATGGACGGCACGCTCGTGAACTCGATGGCGGTGGTCGACCGCGTGTGGCGCGCCTGGGCGGCGCGGCACTGCATCGAGACCGATCCGCTGATGGCGGCGCTGCACGGCGTCCGCGCGATCGAGACGATCCGCCGCTTCGCCCCCGCCGGCGTCGATGCCGAGGCGGAGACCGAAACGCTCACCCAGGCCGAGATCGACGATATCGAAGGGCTGGCCGAAGTCGGCGGCGCAGCTACCTTTCTCGCCCGCATCCCCGCCGGGCGCTGGGCGCTGGTGACCTCCGCCCCGCGCGCGCTGGCGCTGCGCCGGCTGGAGGCGGCCGGCATTCCCCTGCCCGAGATCGTCATCGCCGCCGAGGATGTCGCCCACGGCAAGCCCGCGCCCGACTGTTTCCTGCTGGGCGCCGAGCGGCTCGGCGTCGAGATCGGCGACTGCCTGGTGTGGGAGGACAGCCCCGCCGGCATCGCCGCCGCCGATGCGGCAGGTGCCGCCGCGATCGTCATCACCGAGACGCATCACGAGGTGATGGACACGCCGCACCCGGCCCGGGCGGATTATCGCGGCATCGATGTCGAGACCGATGCGAACGGCTGGCTACGGCTGGTCGCGCGCTAGTAAGCGGCGCGGCGCAGCCGGTCGTTGATCGCCACGCCGATGCCGGTCTCGGGGATCGGCGCCACCGCGATGGCCGGAGCGTCGCTGGCATCGGCGCGGTGGAGCGCGTCGAACAGGTTGGCGGCGGCTTCGGTGAGGTCGCCGATGGCGGAGAGGGTCTCGACACCGGGGATCGGGCCGAAGCCGATCAGGTACTCCCCGCCCTGCGCTTCGGTCGCGTTAAGGCGCACAGGCTTGGACGGGGCGTAGTGGCTGTCGAGCTGGCCGGGCGCGACAATCCCCGCTTCTTTCCCCGGCGAAGGCCGAGGCCCAGCCTCAGAATCCAGGTCCGCCCCCCGGCCTTCGCCGGGGAAAAGCTGTTCGGCGCTCAGCGGTCCGGGACGCAGGATCCGGTTGCCCATCACGATCGTCGACTCCACTCCTGCCGGCGTCGCCCCATCGTCGATAACCAGCGGGATGCGCCCGGCAAGGCTCTTCGCGACATGCTCGGCACGCGTCGGACTGATCGAGCCGCTGGCATTGGCCGAGGGTGCGGCGAGCGGCTTGCCCGAGGCTTCGAGCAGCGCCTGCATCGCGCGGTGGCGCGGCACGCGGATCGCGATCGTGTCGAGCCCCGCGGTGACCAAAGACGCGATCCCGGCATCGGCGCGCAGCGGCAGCACCAGGGTCAGCGGCCCCGGCCAGAAGCGCTCCGCCAGGTCACGCGCGCGTTCGTCGAACTCGGCGATCCGCTCGGCGGCGGCGAGGTCCGGGACATGGACGATCAGCGGATTGAAGCTCGGCCGGCCCTTGGCGGCATAGATGCCCGCGACCGCGCGCGACTCGGTCGCGTCGGCGGCCAGACCGTACACCGTCTCGGTCGGCACCGCGACGCATTCGCCGGCGCGAATCAGCGTCGCCGCCTCGGCGATCGCGGCCATGCCGTAAGGTAAGACTCTCGGATTTGTCGGGCTCACTTTGGGCGAGCTATACGGCGCGAAACCAGACCACAAGAGAGGCCCTATGTTCACCCCCGCCACCGCCGATCAGCGCTTCGTGCTGGAGACCATCGTTCGCCTGGGCGAGATCAGCGCGGAAGCCGCCGAAATCACCGATGCGGTGCTCGATGGCGCGGGCCAGTTCGCCGCCGGCGAATGGGCGCCGCTCGAGCGGCTGGGCGACACAAATGGCCCGAAATGGACGCCCGACGGCGTAAAGATGCCGGCGGGCTTCGCCGAGGCCTATCAGGCCTATGTCGAGGGTGGCTGGGGCACGATCGGCTCGCCGGCCGAGCATGGCGGCCAGGGCCTGCCGGTCAGCCTGTCGATCGCCGTGCTGGAAACGCTCGGCACCGCGAACATGGGCTTCGCGCTCGCCCCGATCCTCACGGTCGGCGCGGTCGAGGCGCTGATGCACCACGGCACGCCCGAGCAGCAGGCGCTGTACCTCCCGCACCTCTCGACCGGCGCCTGGACCGGCACGATGAACCTGACCGAGCCCCAGGCCGGCTCGGACGTCGGCGCGCTGCGCAGCACCGCCACGCCCGCCGGCGAGGGCAAGTGGAAGATCAAGGGCACCAAGATCTTCATCAGCTTCGGCGACCACGACATGGCCGATAACATCGTCCACCTCGTCCTCGCCCGCACGCCGGGCGCGCCGGCCGGGACCAAGGGCATCTCGCTGTTCCTGGTGCCGAAGTACCGGCTCAACGCGGACGGCACGCCGGGCGACTTCAACGATGTCCGCACCGTCTCGATCGAGCACAAGATGGGGCTGCATGCCTCGCCGACCTGCGTGCTCTCGTTCGGCGACAATGACGATTGCATCGGCGAGCTGGTCGGCCCCGAGCTGGGCGGCATCCGCGCGATGTTCACGATGATGAACAATGCGCGGCTCAATGTCGGCCTGCAGGGCGTGCAGGTGGCCGAGCGCGCCACCCAGCGCGCGGTCGCCTATGCCCGCGAGCGCGTGCAGGGCTATCGCGGCGGGGCGCAGGTCGCGATCGTCGAGCATCCCGATGTCCGCCGGATGCTGCTGCGGATGAAGGCGCAGACCCAGGCGGCGCGGGCGCTGGTCTATTACGCCTTCGGTCAGCTCGACCGCGCGCGGGCCGGCGATGCGGAAGCGGAGAAGCGCGTCGAGCTGCTCACTCCGCTCGCCAAGGCGCACGGCACCGATCTCGGCAACGAAGTCGCCAGCCTGGGCGTCCAGGTCCATGGCGGCATGGGCTATATCGAGGAGACCGGCGCGGCCCAGCATTTCCGCGATGCGCGGATCACGCCGATCTACGAGGGCACCAACGGCATCCAGGCCGCCGACCTGGTCGGGCGCAAGCTCTCGATGGACAATGGCGGCACGCTGCTCGGCCTGATCGGGCAGATGCGCGAGGATGCCGAGGACACCGGCCTGGTCAACCTGATCGACGCCTGCGAGGAAGTCGCGCGCAACCTGCTGTCGAGCGAGATGGATGACCGGCTGGCGGCGAGCTATCCGTTCCTGACCATGCTCTCCACTGCGGTGTGCGGCTGGCTGATGGAGGCCAGCGGTCGTGCGGCGGCGCGCAGCGAGGGCGATCCGGCGTTCCTGAAGATGAAGCAGGCGGCTTCGCGCTTCTATGTCGCGCAGATCGTGCCCGAGGCGCTGGGCCTGATGCCCGCCGCGATGGCCAAGGCGGAAATGCTCTACGCAATCGATGCCGAAGGCTTCGCCGCGTAGAGCTTCCCCCTTTTGATCGGGCCAGCATAGCAAAAGCCGGCGGGATGCCCGCCGGCTTTTACCGCCGAAACGGCTGGAATGACGCGATCAGTTGTAGCGGTTGCCGCCCGGATCGGCGCGGAAGCCATTGTCGGCGCCGCCCTGGCAGCGCTGGTCGTCGGGGTGCTTCTTGCAGAGCTTGCGGAGTTCCTTGCCCTCGCGCGCTTCCTTCTCGCGCATCTTGCGGCCGTAGTTGCGGTCGCTTTCGTCCTGGCTGGTCGTCGTCCAGTCGACCACCTTGCCGCCTGCCTTCACCGGCATGGTCGCGACATCGACCACGGTCTTGGCGATGCAGCCGCCGCTGAGCAGCGGCAGGGCAACGATGAACGGCACCAGAAACTTGCGCATGGAAATCCCTTATCCCCCCTTGTGCGCCCCTGCCGCGGCATCGCGCGCTTCAACACCAATATAGGGGAAATCGGTGAAGAAACCGTCCACGCCCAGCCCGATGAAATACAGGATCTCGTCCTTGAGGCGACCATGGTCGGCCGGATTTGCGCCGGAACGGTAGCTGGGCAGGAGGAAGAAGTTCTCCGCCCGAAACGTCCAGGGGTGCAGCTTGAGCCCTGCGGCGTGCGCGTCGGCGATCAGCGCGGTCGCCGGCCCGGAGACCGGCTGGATCATCGTCAGCTCGGGGCCGATCCCGTACGCATAGGCGGCCACTGCCTTGAGCCCTTCCGGCGTGATCATCGCCTTGTAGCTCGGTTGCGCGCCGTCCGCCGGGGCGCCTGCACCGGCCATCAGCTGGATCAGCCGAACCTTGGTCATCGTCCTGAGCTTCTTGAGGTTGTTCACCTCGAACGACTGGATGAACACCGGCGCATCGGCGCGGTCCCAGCCCGCGGCCTTGAGCTTGTCGACCAGCCGCTGCTCCACGGCCAGGCCGATCGAGGCGAAATAGGTCGGGTGCTTGGTCTCGGGATAGATGCCGATCGTGCGCCCGGTCTGCTTCGACGCCTTCTTGGCCAGCGCAATGACCTCGTCGAACGTCGGCACCTCGGCCTGGCCGTCGAACTTCGTGTTGTCGGGACGGAATTTGGGCAGCCGCTCCTTGGCGCGAAGCGTCTTCAGCTCGGCGAGGGTGAAGTCCTCGGTGAACCAGCCGGTCATCGTCTCGCCGTCGATCGTCTTGGTCGCCTTGCGGTCGGCGAACTCGGGATGATCGGCGACGTTGGTCGTCTCGGTGATGTTGTTCTCGTGCCGCGCGACGAGCACGCCGTCCTTGGTCGGCACCAGGTCGGGCTCGATGAAGTCGGCGCCCTGCTCGATGGCGCGCTGGTAGGAGAGCAACGTATGTTCGGGGCGTTCGCCGCTCGCGCCGCGATGCGCGATCACGATTACCTTGTCGGTGTTCCCATGCATGGCATGACCTTGCCCCAGAGCGACGCCCGGCACCATCAGCATCAGCGCGGCAATCAGCGATCTCGTCACGAAACTCTCCACTCGTTACGGGGTTGGGCCTAGGCTGCGGATATGACGGTTGCGAGGCGATATGGCGGATAATGACAGCGTGCTCGCGGCGGCCCGCGCCTGGCGGGGCGAGCGGCTGGCGCTGGCCACCGTCGTCTCGACCTGGGGATCGGCGCCGCGGCCGCGGGGCAGCCATATGCTCGTCCATGAAGACGGGCGATTCGAGGGATCGGTCTCCGGTGGCTGCGTCGAGACCGACATCCTGCAGACCGCCGCCGAAGTGATCGCCGGGGCGCCGGCGGTGGTGAAGACCTACGGCGTCGCGGATCCGGCGGCATGGGAAGTCGGCCTGCCCTGCGGCGGCGAGATTTCGGTGCTGGTCCAGCCGGTCTCGGCCAAGGGCTTTCCACCCGAACTGTTCGGGGCGATCGATGCGGCCCGGGCGAAAGGCGAGTCCTTCGACGTCGGGACCGATCTTGCCACCGGCCACTCCGCGCAAGGGCCGGGCGCGTTCCTCAACCGCTATGATCCGCCGCGCCGGCTGCTGATCATCGGCGCGGTGCAGATCGCCCAGACGCTCGCCGGCCTGGCGCGGGAGCTGGGCATCCTGATCCATGTCATCGACCCGCGCGGGAGATTCTTGACCGCCGAGCGTTTCCCCGGGGTGATGCTAGACGACCGATGGCCCGACGAAGCCGTGACCGCCCTGCAGCCCGATCCCGCCACCGCCGTGGTGACGCTCAGCCACGACCCCAAGATCGACGATGCCGCCCTGCTCGCCGCGCTGCGCTTCCCGACGGGCTATGTCGCGGCCCTGGGATCGCGCCGCAGCCATGCCGCACGGCTGGAGCGGCTCGCGGCCGCCGGTGTCGCGCCCGCCGACCTGACCCGCATCGAAGGCCCTGCCGGGCTCGCCATCGGGGCGATCGGCCCCGCCGAGATCGCCCTGTCCATTGCCGCAGCCATGGTGAGGAAATTCCATGCTCAAGCCTGACCAGACCGCCCTGATCCTGCTCGCCGCAGGTCATTCGCGCCGCTTCAACGATGGCGACAAGCTCGCCCAGCCGTTCCTCGACAAGCCGCTCGCCTATCATGTCGTCACGGCGCTGGAGCGCATCCCCTTCGCCGCGCGGATCGCGATCGTCTCGGGCACCACGCTCGACTTCGCAGCGCTTGGCTATGACGTGGTCGAGAATCCCGACCCCTCGCTCGGCCAGGCGCGCTCGCTCTGCTACGGCGTGGAGCGGGCAAGGCAGCTGGGCGCGGAGGCGGTGCTGGTCGCGCTGGCCGACATGCCACGCGTCACCGCCGCCCATATCTACCGCATGTTCGACGCGGCTGATGGTCCGGCGACGATCGTCGCCTCGTCCGACGGGGTGGACCCGATGCCCCCGGCGCTGTTCGGCGAGGACATGTTCCCCACCCTGCTCAAGCTCGAGGGCGACCAGGGCGCGCGCGAGCTGATCCGGCGCGGCCGCCATGTCATCGCCCCGCCCGCCGAGCTGGTCGACATCGACACGCAGCAGGATCTTCGCCAGTTGCGCGAGCTCTATGGCCTGCGCACCGACGGGCGGCCCGAACAGCCGCCCGCGCTCATTCGTGACGAAGCGCGTCGATCGGATTGAGGCTCGCCGCGCGCCGCGCCGGGAAATAGCCGAACACCACACCGATGATCGCCGAGATGGCGAAGGCGATGACGTTGATCTGCACGTCGAACAGGAAGGGCAGCGAGCCCAGCCACGACATCAGCGCCACGGCGATTTGCGCCAGCAGCAGCCCGATCAGACCGCCCAGCATCGACAGCACCACAGCCTCGACCAGGAACTGCATCAGCACTTCGCTCGCCACCGCGCCGATGGCGAGACGGATGCCGATCTCGCGCGTCCGCTCGGTCACCGACACGAGCATGATGTTCATGATGCCGATGCCGCCGACGACCAGGCTGATCCCGGCCACCGCCGCAACAATCTGGGTGAGCAGGGTCGTGGTGCCGGTCAGCGTCGCGCTGATCTGGGCAGTGTCGAAGATGTTGAAATCGTCGTCCTTGCCGCCGGTGATCTGGCGACGCTGGCGCAACAGGTCGGTGATCGAAGCCTGGATCTGGGCGCTGTCATAGTCCGGATCGACGCCGACCAGCATCAGCCGGATGTCGCGATTGCCGGTGAAGCGGCGCTGCACCTGCTTGATCGGCATGATGATCACGTCGTCCTGATCACCGCCGAAGCCGGCCTGGCCGCGCGTCGAGAGCACGCCGATCACGTCGCAGGAAATGCCGTTGACGCGGATCCGGTCGCCCACGGCGGCACCGCCGCGGAACAGGTTGGTGCGGATCGTCGAGCCGATGACACACACGGCCTTGCCCGCCTGCTCCTCGGCGCGGTTCCAGTAGCGCCCGTCGACCAGCGGCCAGGGCTGGACCTTGAAATAGTCGTTGGTGGTGCCGTTGATCGTCGTCGACCAGTTGGCGCCATTGTAGATCACCGTCGCGGTCGACTGCGCCTGGGGCGCGACCGCGGCGACGCCGGTGATCTGCTGGCGGATCGCCTGGACGTCCTCTTCCTTGAAATCGGGCGGGCGCGGTCCACCGCCGCCGCGGCCGAAGCCCTGGCCGGGACGGATCTGGAGGATGTTGGTGCCGAGCGCCGAGATCTGCTGCTGCACCGCCGCCGTGGTCGCCTTGCCGAGCGTCACCATGGTCACCACCGCAGCGACGCCGATGATGATGCCGAGCGCGGTGAGGATCGAGCGCAGCTTGTGGCGCAGGATCGAGCGGATCGCGAGGATGAAGGTGGTGCCGAACATTATTGCGTCACCGCCTCGCCCTGGTGGTGCCCGGTCTCGATCCGCTCGACCAGCCCGTCCTTGAAGTGGATGATCGTGCGCGCGAAGGCGGCCATGTCGGGTTCGTGGGTGACCATCAGCACGGTGATGCCGCTGTTCTGGTTCAGATCGGTGAGCAGCTGCATGATCTCCACCGAGCGTTCGGAATCGAGGTTGCCGGTAGGCTCGTCGGCGAGCAGCACATCGGGGTTGGTGACGATCGCCCGGGCGATCGCGACGCGCTGCTGCTGGCCGCCCGAAAGCTCGGCCGGCGTATGGTCCCACCAGTTCTTCAGCCCGACCTTGTCGAGCGCCGCCATCGCGGCTTCGCGGCGCTGCGCCTTGGGGTCGCCGCGATAGAGCAGCGGCAGCTCGACATTCTCGAGTGCCGAAGTGCGCGCGAGCAGGTTGAAGCCCTGGAAGACGAAGCCGAGATATTTGCGCCGGAGCAGCGCCCGCTGGTCCCGTTCGAGCTTCTCGACATGCACGCCCTTGAACAGGAACTCGCCCGAGGTCGGCACGTCGAGGCAGCCCAGGATGTTCATCGTCGTCGACTTGCCGGAACCCGACGGGCCCATCACCGCGATGAAGTCGCCTGCGTCGATGTCCAGGTCGACACCCTTCAGCGCCTGGAAGGCAGTGGGGCCTTCGCCGAAGGTCTTGATGATCCGCCGGAGCTGGATCAGCGGCGCGCCCGCGTCACTGGCCGCCACGCTGACCTCCCGCGCCGCCGCCCTGGCCACCCTGCCCGCCCGAGCGGCGCTGGCCGCCGCTGCGGCGCTGGCCCGAGCTGTTGCCGGCGAGCTGGCCGGTGATCACCTTGTCGCCCGGCTTGAGATTGCCGCCGGTGACTTCGGTGACGGTACCGTCGGTATCGCCCGTGGTGACCTGCACCGGCTGCGGCTTGCCTTCGGCATCCTGGACATAGACGGTCTGCTGTCCCGACATCGTCGCACCCCCCGCCTGCTTGTCCGCGCCGCCTTGCGTGTTCCCGCGCCGACGCGGCCCGCGCGGCACGAGGGCACCGGCAATACCGCTTCCCGTGCTGCTCGCGCTGGGGCTGGCGGGGGTCGCCGGCGTGAAGCGCAGCGCTGCATTGGGCACCAGCAGGACATTGGGCTTGGACTTGGTGATGATCTCGGCCGTCGCGGTCATGCCCGGGCGGAGCTGGAGATCGGGGTTGGCGACGCTGAGCGTCGCGGCATAGGAGACGACCTGGCTCTGCGTCGTGCTGGTCGTCGTGCTGCTGCTCGACGAGGTCGAGGCGGTCAGGTTCGAGCCCAGGTCGACGCGGGTGATCGTCGCCGGGAAGGTCTTGCCCGGGAAGGCATCGACGGTGAAGCTGGCGAGCTGGCCCTGCTTGACCGAGCCGACATCCGCCTCGTCGATCGCGACCTGCAGCTCCATCGCGCTCAGGTCCTCGGCGATCACGAACAGAGTCGGCGTGTTGAACGAGGCGGCGACCGTCTGGCCCTCGTCGATCTGGCGGACGAGCACCACGCCGTTCACCGGCGCGCGGATGACGGCCTTGTAGCGCTGCGTCTCGTTCGAGGACAACGCGGCACGCTGCGACACGACGTTCGCCTGCGCCGAGCGCACACCGGCGACCGCGCGCTGCACATCGGCCCGCGCAGTTTCCATCTCCACCTTGGCCGGCACCTTGCCGCCCGACAGGCGGCTGACCTCTTCCATGCGGGCGAGGTTCGCCTGGGCCTGGGCGAGCGTCGCCTGGTTCTGCGCGACCGTGGCGATCGCGGCGTTGAGCGTGGCCTTGCTCTGGGTGATCGCATCGTCGAGGCGCGAAGTGTCGAGCACCGCGAGCGGCTGGCCCTTGGTCACCCGGTCGTTGACGTCGACCAGCACCTTCTCGACCAGGCCCGAAAGCTCCGAGCCGACTTGCACCTGGTTGGTCGGAGCGAGCTTGCCGGTGGCGGAGACGGTGACGGTCAGGTTGCCGCGCTGCGCCTCCTCGGTCGCATAGCGCGTCTCGGTGCTGGTGCCGAAGAAGCGCCAGCCGAGCAGGATCACCAGCAGCGCGCCGAGCGCGATCAGACCCCATTTCAGCCAGCGCCGCCACCAGGGACGCGGCGGCGTGCCGAGAAAGGCGTCGAGATTCTGGTTGGGATCAGTTGCCATTGGCGGTGCTGCCTGTCGTCGGAGCGGTGGGAGTGACGCTCGCGTCCCAGCCGCCGCCCAGCGCCTGGAAGAGCTGGATCAGCGCGGTCGCCTCGTCCGAGCGAGCGGAGACGAGCCCGTTGCGCGCGGAGATGAGGGAGGACTCGGCCTGGTTGAGCGTGGTGAAATCGGTGAGGCCCGAGCGATATTGCATGCGGGCGAGCAGCGTCTGGTTGTTCGCCGCATCGAAGGCGTTGGTGAACTCGGTCTCGCGGCGCTGCGCGGTCTGCAGCGCGACGATCGCGTTCTCGATGTCCTCGAGGCTGGTCAGCACGGTTGACTTGTAGGCGAGGAAGGCGCCCTCGGCCGCGGCCTGGGACGAACGGACCTGGCTGGCGCGGCGGCCGCCGTCGAAGATCGTCTGGGCGATGTTGGAGAACAGCCGCCCGGTGATCACGTCGAACAGCGAGGACAGCGCCGAGCTGCCCGAATCGATGCTGCCGCCGATCGACAGCGCCGGATAGAGCTGGGCCTGGGCGACACCGATATTGGCCGTGGCAGCGGCGAGGTTGCGCTCGGCCGAGCGGACATCGGGCCGCTGGCGCAGCGCATCGGCCGGAATGCCCGCGGCAACGCTCCCCGGCCCCTTGGGGATCGGCTTGACCGCTTCCATCTCCGCCTTGAGCGCACCCGGCGTCTGGCCGGTCAGCACGCCGAGGCGCGAGACGAAACCGTTATAATTGGCCTCAAGCGTGGGGATCGTGGCAGCAAGCTGGGCGCGACTGGCCCGGGCCTGCTCCTGGTCGAGCGAGGAGACCAGCCCGGCCTGGAGGCGCCAGCCGGCGATCTGGAGATTGTCGTCGGCGATGGCGAGGCTGTCGCGCGCATTGGCGATCTGGGCCTGGGCGACGCGGGCGAGCACATAGTTGCGCGCCGTCTCCGCCTCGGCCGAGATCAGCACCGTCGCATAGTCGAACCCGCTCGCTTCATAGGAGGCGCGGGCACCCTCGACCCCGCGGCGCACCCCGCCGAACAGGTCGACCTGGTAGCTGGCATCGGCGCCGACCGTGAAGCTGGTGCTGCCGCCCTGCGAGAAGCTGGTGACGGTGCCGTCGGGCAGCGTCGTGGTGCGAGTGCCGCCACGCAGTGATTCACTGTGCGAGACGCCGCCCGACGCGCTGAGGCTCGGATAGAGGCTCGCGCGCTGCTGGACGAGCGACTCCCGCGCCTGGCGCAGGCGCGTCACCGCCTGGGCGACGTCGAGGTTGGCGGCCTGGGCGCGCTGGACCAGGCTGGCGAGCATCGGATCGTCGAACCGGGTCCACCACTGGCTCAGATCCTCGCGCGCCTTCTGCTCGGCGGGAACCGACCAGGCATCGGGCACGCCAAGCTCGGCGGCGGCGCGCGGATGATAGTCCGGCCCCACCGCGCAGGCGGAAAGCGACAGGGCGAGCAGCATGCTCAGGGTCAGCGGACGATTGGCCATGGCCTCTACATGTTTCCGAAGCCGTTTCGGTTCCAGAAGAATATTGTCGCAATATGTCTCCGACCATGTCGGATCGTGCGCGGAAAGATATTCTGCGCTTGGCGCGAGACGCGCGCTTGGGCAGAGAGGCGCCAAATCAAGAGGAGCCCGTGATGAGCGACAGCGTCAGCATCCACCCCGTACCGGAAAGCTGGGCCCGTACCGCTCGCGTGGATGCCGAGGGCTATGAGAAGCTCTATGGGATGAGCCTCGCCGATCCGGGCAGCTTCTGGCTCGAGCAGGCGCGCCGGCTCGACTGGATCAAGCGCCCCGAGATCGCCGGCGACTGGTCGTTCGACGAGGCTGATTTCCGGATCAACTGGTTCGCCGACGGCAAGCTCAACGTCGCCGCAAACTGCATCGACCGCCACCTCGCCAAGCGCGGCGACAGCGTCGCGATCATCTGGGAACCCGACGCGCCGGAGGAAGAACCGAAGCGCTTCACCTATCGCCAGCTCCATGCCGAGGTCTGCCGCTTCGCCAATGTGCTGAAGGCGCAGGGCGTCAGGAAGGGCGACCGCGTCACCATCTACATGCCGATGATCCCCGAGGCGGCGTTCGCTTTGCTCGCCTGCGCGCGGATCGGGGCGATCCATTCGGTGGTGTTCGGCGGCTTCTCGCCCGAGGCGCTGGCCGGCCGCATCACCGATTGCGATTCCACCGTGGTGATCACCGCCGACGAGGGCCGGCGCGGCGGCAAGAAGGTCCCGCTCAAGACCAATGTCGATGCCGCAGCGGCGCATGTCCGCTGTCTCGAAAAGGTGATCGTGGTGAAGGCCACGGGCGGCGACGTGCCCATGCAGGAAGGCCGCGACCTCTGGTATCACGAAGCGGCAGCAGAAGTACCCGCCGAGTGCCCCATCGAGCCGATGGGCGCCGAGGACCCGCTGTTCATCCTCTACACCTCAGGATCGACCGGCAAGCCCAAGGGCGTGCTCCACTCCTCGGGCGGCTATCTGCTCTGGGCGAGCCTGACCCACGAACTGGTGTTCGACTACCGCCCCGGCCAGATCTACTGGTGCGCGGCGGATATCGGCTGGGTCACGGGCCATAGCTATATCGTCTACGGGCCGCTGGCGAACGGCGGCACCACCCTGATGTACGAGGGCGTGCCCAACTGGCCCGACGCCAGCCGCATCTGGCAGGTGGTCGACCGGCACAAGGTCGAGATCCTCTACACCGCCCCGACGGCACTGCGCGCGCTGATGCGCGAGGGCGGCCAGTACGTCACCAGCACCTCGCGCGCTTCGCTGCGGCTGCTCGGCTCGGTCGGCGAGCCGATCAATCCCGAGGCATGGCGCTGGTATTACGACGTGGTCGGCGAAGGCCGCTGCCCGATCGTCGACACCTGGTGGCAGACCGAGACCGGCGGCCAAATGATCACCCCGCTGCCCGGCGCCACCGCGCTCAAGCCGGGCTCGGCGACCAAGCCCTTCCCCGGCGTCGATCCGCAGATCGTCGATGCCGAGGGCAAGGTGCTGCACGGCGCGACCGAGGGGAACCTGGTCATCGCGCGCAGCTGGCCGGGCCAGATGCGCACCGTCTGGGGCGATCACGAGCGCTTCTTCCAGACCTATTTCACCACCTATCGCGGCAAGTATTTCACCGGCGACGGCTGCCGCCGCGACGAGGACGGCTATTACTGGATCACCGGCCGCGTCGACGACGTGATCAACGTCTCGGGCCACCGCATGGGCACCGCCGAGGTCGAGAGCGCGCTGGTGCTCCATCCCAAGGTGGCCGAGGCCGCGGTGGTCGGCATGCCGCACGACATCAAGGGCCAGGGCATCTATGCCTATGTCACCCTCAACGCGAACTGCCAGGCCGATGACGCGCTGCGCGCCGAGCTGATCAAATGGGTCCGTACCGAGATCGGCCCGATCGCCACCCCCGACGCGCTGCAGTTCGCACCGGGCCTGCCCAAGACGCGCTCGGGCAAGATCATGCGTCGCATCCTGCGCAAGATCGCCGAAGGCGACGTGTCGAGCCTGGGCGACACCAGCACGCTCGCCGATCCGTCGGTGGTGGAGGATTTGGTGTCAAATCGGGTGCAACTCTCCACCGCCGGCTGACGATTTCAGGCATGATGCCTCCGCCAGCTTGGGGGAGGCATCATGAGCAACATCTATGCAGGTATCCGGCGCGCGTTCGGCAAGGATGTAGAGGGCGCACGCCACTGCGCGGACCGGCTGTTGAAGATCCGCGCGCGGCAGGCCGAGCTGCGCGAGCGCAAGTGCGACTCGTCGCTGCTGCTCGCGACCTGGAACATCCGCGACTTCGATTCGAACAAGTTCGGCTTCGGCCCGCGCCGTACCGAGAGCTTCTACTACATCGCCGAGATGATCTCCTGCTTCGACCTGGTCGCCGTGTAGGAGGTCAATCGCGACCTCTCCGCCTGGGAGAAGGTGATGGCGATCCTCGGCCGCGAATGGGACTATATCGCGACCGACACCACCGAGGGCCCGGGCGGCAATGGCGAGCGGATGGTGTTCGTCTACAACACGGAGAAGGTCTGGTTCCGCAAGATCGCCGGCGAGATCGTGCTGCCCGAGGGCCAGCAGGTCGTCGCCCGCAAGAAGGTGAAGGGCGAGAGCGGCACGTCCGAACTGGTCGAGAAGAACCTGCAGTTCGCCCGCAGCCCCTTCCTGGTCGCGTTCCAGGCCGGCTGGTTCCGCTTCAGCCTGTGCACCGCGCACCTCTATTACGGCGCCGCCTCCGGCCCCGCGCTCGAGCAGCGGATCGACGAGATCCGCAAGATGGTCGCGTTCTTCGCCGAACGACAGGATACCGCGAGCAAGCAGGAGAAGGACCGGCACGGCGCGGTCGAGAACTATATCGTGCTCGGCGACTTCAACGTGGTGAGCCCTGAGCACAAGACGATGGAGGCCCTGAAATCGAGCGGCTTCGTCGTCCCGGAGCAGATCGACGGCGACAAGGTCCGCAAGGAAGGCGATCACTTCTACGACCAGATCGCCGTGCGGGTGAAGGACCCGCGCTTCAAGGTGCTCGGCGGCGGCATCCTGCACATGTACGAGGACGTGTTCCGCGACGAGGACCTCGATTACTACAAGGCTTCCCTGCCCGGCACCGACCCGGAAGGCGGCGCGGCGGCAGCGAAGACACCCGAGGCGATCTATCGCAAATGGCGCACCTGGCAGATGTCCGACCACCATCCGCTGTGGATCGAGATCCAGACGGACTTCACCGAATCCTATCTGGGCGACATCGTCACCGGCAAATCGGACCCGAAGCCGGCTTGAGCCGATGCCGGGAGGGGGCGATGCCAAGGCCATGTCAGGACCGACCGCTCCCGGCTCCGATCGCATCCAGGTCGTCGAGGGTGACATCACCCGGCTGCACGTGGATGCGATCGTCAACGCCGCGAACAGCTCGCTGCTCGGCGGTGGCGGGGTGGACGGTGCGATCCACCGCGCCGCCGGGCCCGAGCTGCTCGACGAATGCCGCAAGCTGGGCGGCTGCGCGACCGGCGATGCCAAGCTCACGCGCGGCTATCGCCTGCCCGCCGCGTACATCATCCACACCGTCGGCCCGGTCTGGCAGGGCGGCGGCAAGGGCGAACCCGAGCTGCTCGCCAGCTGCTATCGCCGCTGCTTCGAGATCGCCCGGGCCCATGGTTTCGGTACCCTCGCCTTCCCGGCGATCAGCTGCGGCGTCTATCGCTATCCCATCGAGGCCGCGACGAAGATCGCCGTCGCCGAAGCCCGCAAGGCGGTGGCGGACGACCCCAATCTCCAGATCGTCTTCGCCACCTTCGGCGCCGAGATCACCGCCGCCTACAGACACGAACTGTAACGCGAATCCCCGTTGCGAGCGTTACTACCCGGCGTTACACCTTCCTAATACAGTTCTTTTGGGGGTATACAGATGAACATCCGCAACATGGTGCGTCTCGCCGCCGGCGTGGCGCTGATCGCCGTTTCGCCGGCGATCGCACAGACCGCCAAGCCCGCACCCCGCTATGGCAGCTTCGGCGTCGACCTGACCGCGCAGAAGCCGAGCGTGAAGCCGGGCGACGACTTCTGGATGTATGCGAACGGCGGCTGGAACGACCGCGTCGAGATCGCCGCCGACCGCGCCTCGGCCGGCTTCGGCACCCAGCTCTCGATCGAAGCGGAAGCCAATGTCCGCGCCATCCTCGACGACATGGCGAAGAACCCGGCAGCGTACGGCGCCGGCGGCAAGCAGGTCGGCGACTTCTACGCGAGCTGGATGGACGAGGCGGGCATCGAGAAGGCCGGCACCGCGCCGCTCAAACCCTATCTCGCCAAGATCGACGGCGTGAAGAACCTCGACGCGCTGCAGGTGCTGTTCGCCACCACCGGCTATGCCTCGCCGGTCGAGCTGGGGATCATTCCCGACCTCGCCGACCCGACGCATTATACCGCAGTGACCGGCCAGGGCGGCCTGGGCATGCCGCGCGACTATTACCTGCTGGAAGGCGCCAAGTATGACGCGTTCCGCACTGCCTATCGCGCCTATGTCCAGAAGATCCAGGAACTGGCCGGCATCCCGAATGCCGCTGCCAAGGCCGATGCGATCATCGCGCTCGAAACCGCGATGGCCAAGGTCCAGTGGTCGCCGGCCGAGAGCCGCGACATCGCCAAGCTCAACGATCCGCAGACCCAGGCCGGGCTGAAGGCCAAGGCGCCGGACTTCAACTGGGCGCTGATGCTCAAGACTGCCGGCCTCGAGAGCTCGCCGTCGGTGCTGATGACGCAGAACACCGCCGTCACCGCGCTCGGCAAGCTGATGACCGCGACGCCGCTCGCCACCTGGAAGGACTATCTCGCCTATCGCTTCGTCAGCGATCACGCGCAGTTCCTGCCCAAGGTCTTCGACGACACCCGCTTCGGCTTCTATTCGCAGACCCTGTCGGGCGTGAAGGTGCAGCGCGAGCGCTGGAAGCGCGGCATCCAGCTGGTCAACGGCGCGCTCGGCGAAGCAGTCGGCGCGATCTATGTCGCCAAGTACTTCCCGCCGGCGGCCGAGAAGCAGATGGCCGAGCTGATCGAGAATCTGCGCGGCGCCTACAAGGACCGCATCACCGCCTCGACCTGGATGGACGATGCGACCAAGCAGAAGGCGCTGGCCAAGCTCGCTGCCTTCGAGCCGCGCATCGGCCACCCGGACAAATATATCGACTATTCGTCGTTCAAGGTCGTCCGCGGCGACCTGCTCGGCAATGCGATGCGTTCGGGCGAGTTCCAGCACGAGCTCGAACTGTCGCGCTTCGGCAAGCCGGTGGACCGCACCCTGTGGGACATGACCCCGCAGACGGTGAACGCCTATTACAACCCGCTCTCCAACCAGATCACCTTCCCGGCCGCGATCCTGCAGCCGCCCTTCTTCGATCCCAATGCCGATCCGGCGGTGAACTATGGCGCGATCGGCGCGATCATCGGCCACGAGATGGGTCATGGGTTCGACGACCAGGGCAGTCAGTTCGGCCCGACCGGCAAGTTCGAGAACTGGTGGACCGACAGCGCCAAGAAGGCGTTCGGCGAGCGCACCGCGGCGCTGGTGGCGCAGTATGACGGCTACGAAGCGGTCCCCGGCACCAAGGTGCAGGGCAAGCTGACGCTCGGCGAGAATATCGGCGACCTCGGTGGCGTCGAGGCCGCGTACGGCGCGTTCCAGAAGTACCAGGCCGAGCATGGCAAGGCCCCGGTGATCGGCGGCCTGACCGGCGACCAGCGCTTCTTCCTGTCCTATGCCCAGGCCTGGCAGACCAAGCTGCGCGAGGACACCGCCCGCCAGTATGCGCTGATCGATCCGCACTCGCCGGCGATGTTCCGCGTCAACGGCATCGTCCGCAATGTCGACGCCTGGTACAAGGCGTTCAACATCCAGCCTGGCGACAAGCTGTACCTCGCGCCCGAGCAGCGCGTGCACATCTGGTAAGGCTTGCCGCCTGACCGAACGAAGCGGCCTGGCAGCGATGCCGGGCCGTTTTCGTTTTCCTATCCGGCGTTTCCGGCGACTCGACCAAAGATCGCAAAGGTCGTGCACGGCGCATGGCCCCGGGCGGCCCTGACCCTGCCCATCGCGCGAAAACCGGGCGCGGGCGTGATCCTATTTTTCCAACAGCGTGAAAGAGCGGCCGGGCGCAGGCCCGGCCCGACAGGCAACCAGACGAAATCCTACATTGCAAGCAGCGGCAAAGAGGCGGCAAAGGGGCGCATGACTCCCCGCGAACTCATCGATACCGCGATCGTCCCCGGCGGGGGCGAGGCGCTGCGCCTGTTCCGCCGCGGGCGCGACTTCATGATCGTGCTCGACCGCAACGAACTGATGTCGAGCCGGATGAGCGGATCGGAGGAAGCGCTCGCCACCATGACCTGCGAGCGGCTGGACACGTTGGCGCCGCATCTGCTGATCGGCGGATACGGCATGGGCTTCACCCTGCGCGCGGCACAGGCGGTGCTGGGCCCAGATGCCAGGCTGACCGTCGCCGAGCTGGTGCCGGAGATCATCCAATGGGCGAAGGGACCAATGGCCGAGCTGGCCGCGGGCTGCCTCGACGATCCGCGCGTGGAGGTGCTGATCGACGATGTCGCGGCGGTGATCGGCCGGGCGCGCGCAACCTATGACGCGATCCTGCTCGACGTCGACAACGGCCCGGACGGGCTGACCCGCGACGCCAACGACCGGCTCTATTCGCCGCGTGGGCTGCAGAAGCAATGGGAGGCGCTGAAGCCCGGCGGCGTGCTGGCGGTATGGTCGGCAGCGCCCGACAATGCCTTTACCCGGCGGCTGAAGGAGACCGGCTTCCAGGTCGAGGAAGTCGCGGTCCGCGCACGCAGCAACGGCAAGGGACCGCGGCACGTGATCTGGTTCGGGCGGAAGCGGTAGACCCTCTCCCCCCGACGGGAGAGGAGAAGCAGTTGCACTTCCTGCAATCCACACCCTGATTCATTGCAGTTGCAGAAAGCGCATGTCCGAACCATTTCCCTCTATGTTGCATTGCAGCAAGCAAATGCATGCAGAAGGGTTTTCCGATGTTCTCGCTTATCTCGCTCATCCTCGCCGCGCGCCGCGAAATCACGATGCCGGTTGCCGTGCAGGCGCCGCGCGCCGCCGCTGCCAACGAGCAGGTCGAGCTGCGCCGCGCCGCCTGATCCGGCGCACAGCTGACGCAAAAAGGGGGAGCCTCGCGGCTCCCCCTTTTCGTTTGCGCTTACGCGCGGGCCCTTTTCGTTTGTCCGGCGAACACGGCGCTTATTTCACGCCGTGCATCCAGTATTTCAGCGGCCAGCTCAACAGCAGGAGCAGCACGCCGAGGATGATCGCGGCGATCGAGATCGTCGTGAACACATCGACATAGGCCTTCAGGCTGACGGCATAGTTGGTCACCTGGCCGCCGACCGTATCGACGCTGGCGAACTGCGCGATCACGCCGGCGAAATACTGCGCCACCGAGATCGACAGGAACCACACGCCCATCATCAGACCGACGACGCGCGCGATCGAGAGCTTAGTGATCATCGACAGACCCACCGGCGAGATGCACAGCTCGGCTGCCGAGTGGATGAAGTAGAGGCCAGCCAGCCACCAGATGCCCACCTGGTAATTGGCATCGGCATAGGCCGCGCCCCAGACGAGCAGCAGGAATCCCGCCGCCACGCCGATCAGCGCGATGCCGAACTTGACCGGGATCGACGGCTCGAGCCCGCGCTTGGCGAGCGCGCTCCACAGGATCGACATGAACGGCGCGAGCAGCACGATGAAGGCGGCGTTGAAGAACTGGGTCTGGCCGGCGGTGATGCTGAACAGTCCGAAGACCGACAGGTTGGTGTTGCGATCGGCGAACAGGGTGAGCGACGAACCGGCCTGCTCGAACAGAGTCCAGAACACCACGTTGAAGACGATCAGCACCATCGCGGCGAGCATCATCTGGAACTCGGTGCGGCTGCCCGCGACGAACGACCAGATCAGGATCGCCGGCACGCCGAGCAGGAACGACCCGAACAGCAGCTTGCCCATCAGCGGCAGCGAGGCGACATAGCCGAGGAAGCCCGCCCCCTCGGCCGGTGCGGCCGAATGCATCAGATTGACGTAGAGCAGGTAGAAGAGCGGCACGACGCAGAGCGCGACCGCGTAGATGATCCATTGCTGGGCATGGACGCCCGGCCTGGCCGGCGGCTCGCCATAGCCGTTGAGCTTGCCGCCGTTGAACTGGATCAGCGCCCAGGAGATCATCATGCCGATCGCGGCAAGCGCGAAGCCCCAGCTCCAGCCATAGGCCACGGCCAGCCAGGGGCAGAGGATCTGCGAGAAGAGCGAGCCGAGATTGATGCCCATGTAGAAGATGGTGAAACCGCTGTCGCGTCGTCGGTCGCCCTGCTCGTAGAGCTCGCCGACCATGGTGGAGATGTTCGGCTTGAAGAAGCCATTGCCCACCGAGACCATCGACAGCGCGATCAGCATCACCATCACGTAGAGGGCGTTGCGATCCGCACCGGACTCGAAGCTGCCCTTGGGGATCTTGCGTTCGGCGGTGCCGGCGTTGAGCAGATCGACGCTGCCGTCGTCATTGCCCTTGATCTCGAGCTTCTTCGCCCCGTCGACGACGTAGCGGACTTCCTTGCCCTCCGCGTTCTTCTCGATCGAGACTTCGTAGCGCTGGCTGTCGATCGTCGCATAGGGCGTCGCGGTCGGGCCGCCGAAGCATAGGATGGCATAGCCGAGCGACATCACGATCGCACCGAACTTCACCGCGCGCTTCGAGCCGAGATACTGGTCCGCCAGATAGCCGCCGACCAGCGGGGTGAGATAGACCAGCGCGGTGAACCCGCCATAGATGCCGGTGGCCTCGCGATCGCCGAACATGAAATGCTGCGTCAGATAGAGCGTCAGCAGCGCGCGCATGCCGTAATAGCCGAAGCGCTCCCACATCTCGGTGGTGAACATGCGCGCCAGCTGGCGGGGATGCCCGAACCACGTCGCCTGCCCGGCAGGATTTACGTGGGTGATGTCCGGCTCTGCCGGACTATCGGCGGTTGGAGTGTCGACCATGCGGTGTAATGCCCTTTGATATCGGTTCCGGGCTCAGGCGGCCCGGCGCATGGGCGGCCAAACTAGACGGAATGAAGCGACTGTAAAGCATGCGCGATTGCGCGCGTTGCTGCACCCCGGGAGGTTGGCGACGGCGGATGCACTCCCTAGATGCCGGGCATGATCTTCAACGACACCAGCTCTCCCCTCTCGCTCCTCCGCACCCGCCGCTCCGGCAAGCCGCGCGACCTGGTCGCCCCCGGCCCCAGCCCCGAGCAGATCGACGCGATGATCGCCATCGCCGCGCGCACCCCCGATCACGGCAAGCTCTTCCCCTGGCGCTTCGTGACCGTGCCCGACGAGGCGCGCCAGGCGCTGGGCGAGAAGCTCGCCGCGATATTGCGCAGCGAAAAGGCCGACTGCACCGCGCGCGACGAGGAAGCCGCGATCCAGTTCGCCACCCAGGCGCCGGCATTGGTGGTGGTACTTTCCGCGCCGGTGGTGCCGCACAAGATCCCGGTCTGGGAGCAGGAGCTCTCGGCCGGCGCAGTGTGCATGAACCTGCTCCATGCCGCGCATGCGATGGGCTTTGCCGGTGGCTGGCTGACCGGCTGGGCTGCCTATTCGGACGCGGTGCGCGACCTGTTCGGGACGGAGGGCCAGAAGATCGCCGGATTCGTCTTCATCGGCACGCCCGCCCATCCGCTCGAGGAGCGTCCGCGACCGGACGTGTCCGAAATCGCACATACGTGGAATCCGGGGTATGGACCCCAAGGCTGATTGGTGTATTATAGCAGCATGACAGCGCTAGAGCACGAGGACAGCCCGGTCTACCTCAAGCTGCGCGCCAGCATCGCTGCGGCGATCCTGCGCGGGCAATACCGGGCAGGGGATCAGCTTCCTTCGGTGCGCGCGCTTGCCGCCGAACATGGCGCCAATCCGCTGACGGTCGCCAAGGCCTATCAGAGCTTCCAGGACGATGGCTATGTCGAGGTCCGTCGCGGCGTCGGCATGTTCGTGCTGCCGGGCGCGGTGGAGAAGCTGCGCATCGCCGAGCGCGACCGCTTCCTCACCGGCTATTGGCCGCGCGTGAAGGAGCATATCGCCCTGCTCGGCCTCGACGTGCACGAGCTGCTCGACCGCGAGACGGCCTGAGGCGATGGCGGCGGTCGATCAAGCGGCCGTCGTGCCGCAGAAGCAGGGCTGGGTGCGGACCCTGCTCGCCTGGGGCCTGCTCTTCGGCGGCGTGTTCGCCTTTCAGAGCGTGGCGGCCAAGCCCTTCTACATCCCGTCCAGCTCGATGATGCCGGCGCTGCTCAAGGGCGACCGGCTGGTCGTCTCAAAATATCCCTATGGCTGGTCCTATGCCTCGCTCTCGATCCATGGGAGCGGCGTGGTGCCGGGCCGGCTGTTCGGCCGGCTGCCCGAACGCGGCGACATCGTCACGGTGGCGCGGCGCGAGGACGGATCGGACCTGATCAAGCGGGTTATCGGCCTGCCGGGCGACACGGTGGCGGTCAGCCACGGCGTGGTGATCCTCAACGGCAAGCCGGTGCCGCGCGTGAGCGCCGGCACGGCCGACATCCCCGTCGATGCAAATGTGCCGTGTGATGAGGCCATGCTTGCCCCGTTCCGCAAGGTGAAGGCGGACGGCAGCCTGGTCTGCGCGCTGCCGCTGTTCCGTGAGACGCTGCCGAACGGTGCGAGCTATGACGTGATCGATCTGGGCGACACCTACCTGCCGGGCGGGTACCTCAGCCCGCGCGACACCTATGGCCCGGTCAAGGTGCCGGCCGGCCATGTCTTCCTGATGGGCGACAATCGCGACCAGTCGGCCGACAGCCGTTTCTCGCTCGAGGAAAAGGGCCTGGGCGGGCCGGTGCCGGTCGAGAGCCTGGGCGGACGCGCCGAGATCATCACCCACAGCTATTCGGGCGAGGGCAGCTGGCTGAACCCGCTCGCCTATCTGACAGCGCTGCGCGGAAGCCGCGCCGGCACTTCGCTGCGCCCCGAGCACCGCTGATGCTGATCATCACCGGAACCTTCCGCGTGCCGCGCGCCAGCCTGGAGGCTGCGCGGCCGGTGATGGCGGCGATGGTCGAGGGCAGCCGCGCCGAGGCGGGGTGCCTCCACTACAGCTATGGCGAGGACGTGCTCGATCCCGGGCTGATCCATGTGATCGAGCAGTGGCAGGACCGCGCCACGCTGGAGGCGCATTGGGCGAGCCCGCATATCCAGGCCTGGCGTGCCGCCTGGCCCGAACTGGGCATCGGCGAACGCGACCTGACCTTGTTCGAGACGGACTCCGGCCAAGCCTGCTAGTATCACTGCCATGGCGAAGGCAGAGCAGATTCCCGTCCCCTTCCGGATCGTCATCGAGCAGCCGGTCACCGGCGTGCTGCACAGCCTGCAGGCGAAGGACGACCTGCCGCTCGATCCCAAGGCATCGCAGGCAGGCGAGGCACTGCGCTTCGACTTCACCGTGCACGTGGCGCCCGGCCCGAAATTCTTCGGCGACCAGGTGCGGCGCGAGGGGGCCGAGCGGCGCTTCGTCTATATCCGCATCGGCCAGGCGGCGGGCGACCCCGGCTCGCCCTGGTCGCGCCGGATGAAGATCGACATCCACGATATCGCGCCCGCGCTGCTGGAGCAGGCGGTGGGCGGTGGCGTGCTGGAGATCACCGTCAACGGCACCGGCAAGGACGGCACGCCGGCCTGTGCCACCGTGCGGCCGACAGGACGGCGCGTCGTCCCGGCCTAGACCCAACCTCCCAGTATCTCCGCCACCGCGCGGAGGACCTGGGGCTTCATCTGGACGAAGAGATGGCTGCTGCGCACCTCGACCGCGCGGCATTCCGCCCCCTCGCCTTCGCGGCAGATCAGGCCGTTGACGAAGCCGTCGCTGCGGCTCCAGATCGCGGCGGAGGGCATGGGCAGCGGGCGTGCCGCTTCCTCCAGCCGGCGGGTGACGACGGGATCGGTGATCTTCTCGCCGGTGAGCAGCTGGAAGGGGCGCCAGACATTGGTGGCGCTGGGCGGCCCGGCGAAGGGCGAGCTGATCGTGAGCACCGCGCGGACCAGATCGGGGCGGCGATGCGCGACGATGCGGCTCATCACTCCGCCGAGCGAGATGCCGACCAGCGTGACCTTCTCCCCGGTCTCGGCATGGATCGCCTCCACCCGGGCGATCAGCTTCTCGCATTCGGGTCCGACGGTGCGCACGCCGAAATTGCGGCCGAGCGTCCAGGGATAGGGACGATAGCCGAGCCGGCGCAGCATGGTGCGCAGCACGAAGTTCGACCGATCGGTGTTGCACAGGCCGGGCGACACCAGCACCGGGCGGCCATCGCCCCGGGGCAGACCGGCGATACGGAACGCGGTGAGCTGGGCGATCGTGAGCGCGGCGCGCGCGGGCTCGAGCGCGAAGGCAAGCCCCGGGGGCGGATCGGCGGCGGTGCGCGGGATCATAGCCACAGCATCACGCCCCAGGGGAGCGGCGTCCAGATGCCCATGCGCACCCCCGCCTTGCGCAGGCCCCGGCCCGTCCATTCGTTGCAGGTGCGGATCGCGCTGTACCCGCCTTTCGCGGTGTAGAAGGCATCGCGCCCACCATAGCCGCGCACCACCGGGCCGGCGGCGACGGTGGTGCGGACATGCTCGACCAGCCGGCGATATTCCTCGGGCCGCAGCAACAGCGTGCGCACCGATCCGCCGGCCCTGGGCTCGGGGATGTGTGCGACGTGCAGCACGGTCGAGCCGGCGCCGACCATCGCCTTGGCGACGCGCCAGGGGTTCACATCGCCCCAGGTGGCGGTGTGGAGGTAGAAGTCGCGGTCGCCCCAGCCGAACGCCAGATAGGGCTCGGCGCCGTAGCGCGGATCCGCCAGATGCTCGGGACGGGCGAAATCGCGGAAGGCGGCGGCGGGCAGGATCAGATCGGTGTGCACGCCATTGTCGGCGACATAGATGCGCACGCCCTCCGCCGGCGGAGCGCGCCCGCCATTGACGGCGAGCCCCGCCCCCAGCCCGGCGGCGGCGAGATAGACCACCACCAGCAAAATCAGCGCCCCGGCCAGCCGTCCCACTATCCGCAAACCCGCCCCCATTTCGCACCTGCGTCATGCCATGCTATGCCATAATCATGGCTCAAGACACGCATGTGCTCGATCGCCCGCCGGAGGGCGCATCGGCCGACTGGACGATCCCGCAGAACTGGCAGGCCTATACTGCCGAGGAACACGCGACCTGGGACAAGCTCTACGCCCGCCAGGCGAAGCTGCTGCCCGGCCGCGCGAGCAAGGCCTATCTCAAGGGCCTCGACGCGTTGCGCCTGTCCGACTCGGGCATTCCGAACTTCGAAGAACTCAGCGAGCGGCTGATGAAGCTGACCGGCTGGCAGGTGGTCGCGGTGCCGGGCCTGGTGCCCGACGACGTGTTCTTCGACCACATGGCCAATCGCCGCTTCGTGGCGGGCAACTTCATCCGCCGGCCCGATCAGCTCGACTATATCCAGGAGCCGGACGTCTTCCACGACGTGTTCGGCCATGTGCCGATGCTCACCGATCCGGTGTTCGCCGACTATCTCGAGGCCTATGGCCGCGGCGGCAACCGCGCGCTCGAGCTGGGCGCGCTCAAGCAGCTCGGCCGGCTCTACTGGTACACGGTGGAGTTCGGGCTGATCCGCGAGGATGACGGGCTTCGCATCTATGGCGCGGGGATCGTCTCGTCCTCGGCGGAGAGCCATTTCGCGCTGGAGAGCGACAGCCCCAACCGCATCGGCTTCGACCTGAAGCGGGTGATGCGCACCGACTATCGGATCGACGACTTCCAGCAGAATTACTTCGTCATCCCCAGCTACGAGGCGCTGCTGCGTGCCACGGTCGAGACCGACTTCGCCCCGCTCTATGGCGAGATCCTCGGCCAGCCAGACATTCCGATCGCGGAGATCCTGCTCGGCGACGAAGTGATCACCCGCGGCACGCAGGACTATGCGAAGGGCAAGGCGGCCTGATGGCCGGCTTCCTGTCGAAGCTGTTCGGCGGCGGAAAGCCGGAACCCGAAGTGGAGACGCTGCCGGAGCCCGATCTCAGCTTCGCACGCGCCGAAGAGGAGCTGAAGCTCAAGACCGCGTTCGCGCAGGAGACCTGGGGTCTCGGCCAGGGCGGACAATGGGCAGCCGATCTCGATGCGGGCATGATCACCTTCACCAACGATGACGGCTGGGAGATCACCGCGCCGGTCCAGGTGATCGGCACCTACAACACGTCCGACGGCACCTGGCTATGGGGCTGGGACCACCCGTCGGTGCCCCAACCCGTCGCGCAGGACGCCAAGCGGGTCCATGCGTTCGGCGAGAAATATGGCCTGGAAGCACTGACCACGCGCCAGATTCATGCCGACGAGAGCGACGCCTGGACCTTCACCGCGCTCGCCTGCCACCTCGCCGGTGCGCAAGGCGGCTATCGCGGCCCGGCGGGACCGACGCATGTGTTCATGACCTATGGCACGGTCTCGATCCGCAAGGACGAGGACTAGCTCCCCTCCCTGGAAGGGAGGGGAAGAAGGGTTACCAGCTGCCGAAGCCGGGTGCCTCGCCCTTGCCGCGGCTGAGGCGGGTCACCCGCTCGGTGCCGTAGCGCACGCGCTTGGCCAGGGTCAGCGTCGGCCAGTCGCCGCGATCGGCGCGGTCGACGAGACGGAGGCCCTGGCGGCGATAGGCCTGGGCGACCGTGTTGACCTGGCCCTTGAGCAGCCCGGCGAGGATCAGCGTGCCGCCCTCGGCCAACACCGCCCCGATGCTCGGCGCCAGCTCTACCAGCGGGCCGGCGAGGATGTTGGCGATCACCAGGTCATAGGGCGCGCGGCCGATCAGCAGCGGATGCTCGACACCGGCGGCGGCGGCCAGCGCAAGCTCGCCCTGCTGCCCGCCCAGCCGGATGCCGTTGATCTCGGCATTCTCGGCCGTGACATCGACGGCGCGCGCATCGATGTCCGAAGCGGTGGCATAGGCACGCGGCCAGAGATGGAGCGCGGCAAAGGCGAGCAGCCCGGTGCCGGTGCCGATGTCGACGACATTCTCGAAGCGCTTGCCCTCCGCCTTCAGCCGGTCGAGCGCGAGCAGGCAGCCCGAGGTCGTCTCGTGCGTGCCGGTGCCGAAGGCGAGGCCGGCATCGATGCGGAACGCCTTGGCGCCGGCCGGCACCTTGCCCTTGTTGGTATCGGTGTGGACGTAGAAGCGCCCGGCATGAACCGGCTCGATCCCGGCCTGGCTGAGCGTCACCCAATCCGCGTCGCGGATCTTCTCGGCGACCGCTTTCACGCCCGCCGAGCTCGGCACCAGCGCCTGCACCGAGGCCAGCGCCGCACTGTTGGGCTTGCTCTCGAAATAGGCCTCGAGCTGCCAGGCGAGCGGATCGTCCGCGATCACTTCGCTGGTGAGCAGCACGGGCGACGGATCGATCTCGAACACCGCCTCGTCATTGGCGTCGATCGCCTCGGCCTCGGCGCGAGTGCAGGGGAGCGTGAGTTTCCAGCTGCTCATCGTACGTAACTCGCTCCATTGATGTCGAGCACCGCCCCGGTCATCGAGGGCGGCGCATTGAGGGCACAGAAGCGGGCGAGGACCGCCACTTCATCGGTATCGGCCACGCGGCCGAGCGGGATGTCGGCGAGCAGCTTCTCGCCACCGCGGCTGGCGAGATAGTCGTCGGCCATGCCGGTCATGGTGAAGCCCGGGCAGATCGCGAAGGCGAGGATGCCCTGGCGCGCATAACCGCGGGCGATGCTCTTGGTCATGCCGACCATGCCCGCCTTGGAGGCGGCATAATGCCAGTGCGCCGGGCTGTCGCCGCGATAGGCGGCGCGGCTCGCCATGTTGACGATGCGGCCCGGGCGGCCCTCGGCCTGCCAGTGGCAGATGGCGAGGCGGCAAAGCTCGGCCGAGGCGGTGAGGTTCACCCGCATCGTCCGCTCCCAGTTCGCCACCCAGTCCTCGTGATCGATGTCCAGCGGATTGGTCTCGAACACGCCGGCATTGTTGATCAGCACGTCGATCCGGCCATCGAGCGCGTCGAGCGCCTTGTTCCACAGGGCCTCGGGCGCATCGGGATCGGCGAAGTCGGCCGGGATGCCGCTGCGGGTGCCCTGGCCGATCAGGCGGACCTTGTCGTTCTTGAAGCTCTCGGCGATCGCGGCACCGATGCCGCGGCTCGCGCCGGTGAGGAGGATATGGGTGGCCATCACCACCCCCTAGCCCCTTCGTCACCCCGGCGAAAGCCGGGGTCTCGGGCGAGGGCGCGCCTGCGGCTCGAGATCCCGGCTTTCGCCGGGATGACGGATGAGATCAGGCAGCTACCGAGGACGAGAAACTGTCCGCCGCGGTGCGCAGCTTGTGCAGGCGGTCGTCGACTTCGGCCACGTCCTTCTGGAGCGTGTCGATCTCGTGGGTGACCGACTTGGTATCCTCGCGGATGGCGCCAATGGTGGCGGACATCGAGTCGGCGGCGAGCGCGGTCTCGTCGACCGCCGCGGTGATCGCAGTGACGGTCTGCGCCTGGACTTCCATCGCGACACGGATGCGGTTGGCGCTTTCCTGCACCTCGGTGACCGTCGAGCGGATCGAGGCGTTGGTCTCGACCGTGCTCTTCGTCGCCGACTGGATCGCGGCGATCTTGGCGGCGATGTCGTCGGTGGCACGGGCAGTCTGGTTGGCGAGGCTCTTCACTTCCTGCGCGACCACCGCGAAGCCGCGGCCGGCATCACCGGCACGGGCTGCCTCGATCGTCGCGTTCAGCGCGAGCAGGTTGGTCTGGCCGGCAATGTCTCGGATCAGGCCTAGGATGGATTCGATGGACTTGGCGTGGTCGCTGAGTGCTTCGCTCATGCCGACGGCGTCAGTTGCCTGCGAAGAAGCACGCGTCGCGATACCGGCAGCGGCCTCGACTTCCATGCGGGCGTCCTCGATCGCGCGGATCAGGCCGGCCGCGGTCTGCGCAGCCTCGCGCATCGCAACCGCCGACTGCTCGGCCGCCGCGGCAACTTCCGACGCCTTGCCCAGCATCCCGCGTGCCGAGCCCGAAGCGCCCTGCGCCTGCACCCGGATGCGGTTGGCAAGACCGGTGGCCCCTTCGATCGACTCGGCGATGCTCGCCTTGAACTGCATCGAGCGATCGCGGCGCGCCTGGTCGGCATAGGCCGCGTCGCGCGCGCCGAGATGGCCGGCCATCAGATCGGCCTCGGCCATCGCCATGCGCTGGACCACGTCGCAGAGCCTGCCGAGCTTCTCGGCATCGCCCGGCAGCGCCTCGCGCAGCGCGCGCATCGTCTCGCTATGGGCGAAGGAGAAGGCGGCGACCACTGCCGGCAGCGGGATGCCCGCGGCATAGGTCTGGGCGGCATAGCTGCACACCATCTCGACCCATTCCTCGCTGAACGGCTTCTCGAACTTGATCGTACCATAACGCGTACCGTGCGCGACCTGCGCCTCGTACAGGGCAGGATCCTCGAACGTCTTGCGCATCGGCTGGCTGGCCGGCATCGCCTTGAAGTGGTTCCAGAACCCCTCGGCGATCGCCCGCTGACGATGGCCGATCAGCGCCACGATCTCGCGGCAGGCCGGTTCGACCGCGCCGTCCCAGTCATATTCGCGGCGGTGATCCTCGACCGTCCGCGTGCCGCCGCTCCAGCGGCCGGGTTCGCGCGTTCCAACCATCTTGTCTCTCCCCCTCAGGCCGCAACCTTGGCGATGAAATCGCTGGCGCTGCCCTTCAAGCTCCCCAGCTGCCCTTCGAGCGCGGCGAAGCCCTGGCCAACCCGGTCGATCTCGCTCGCCACCGCTTCGGTATCCTCGCGGATGGCGCCAATGGTGGCGGACATCGAGTCGGCGGCGAGCGCGGTCTCGTCGACAGCCGCGGTGATCGCAGTGACGGTCTGCGCCTGGACTTCCATCGCGACACGGATGCGGTTGGCGCTTTCCTGGACCTCGGTGACCGTCGAGCGGATCGAGGCATTGGTCTCGACCGTGCTCTTCGTCGCCGACTGGATCGCGGCGATCTTGGCGGCGATGTCGTCGGTGGCGCGGGCGGTCTGGTTGGCGAGGCTCTTCACTTCCTGCGCGACCACCGCGAAGCCGCGGCCGGCATCACCGGCACGGGCTGCCTCGATCGTCGCGTTGAGCGCGAGCAGGTTGGTCTGGCCGGCAATGTCGCGGATCAGGCCTAGGATGGATTCGATGGACTTGGCGTGGTCGCTGAGTGCTTCGCTCATGCCCACCGCATCAGTGGCCTGGCTGGAGGCACGCGTGGCGATTCCAGCGGCGGCCTCGACTTCCATGCGCGCGTCCTCGATCGCGCGGATCAGGCCGGCCGCGGTCTGCGCAGCCTCGCGCATCGCAACCGCCGACTGTTCGGCCGCCGCGGCAACTTCCGACGCCTTGCCCAGCATCCCGCGCGCCGAGGCGGAGGTGTGGCTGGCCTGGACGCGGAGCTGCTCGCCATCGCGCGAGGCGCGCTGGACAGTGCCGCCGATCGTGTCGCGGAAATCCTCGGCGAGCCGGTCGCGCGCCGCCTGGGCGCTGTGCTCGCGGTACATGTTGTAGATTTCGACGGTGATGTCGCCCTCGAGCGCCGACAGGCGCATCAGCGTGTCGATCAGCCCGGCGAGTCGCGCATCCTCCGCACCGACGCGGCGGATCAGGATCTCGAGCCCCGCCCGGTCGCTCGCGCTGATCATCGAGAGAAGCGCCATCGGCGGCACGCCCGAGGCATAGGCCGCGGCGACCGAGCGCTCGATCGACTCGATCCAGGCGCGGCCCTCGGTGTCGAGGAAGCGGTTCTTCAGGAAGACCACGCCGACATCGATCATCTTCTGCGTGTCGTCGGGTGCCCAGTTGCGCTCATCGGCGAAGCAGCGCAGCCATTGCTGCCAATAAGCCTCGGAGACCGCGCGAATCTCGGGCTCCAGCGCTTCCCAGGCGGCGCGGCCCGAAGCGGCCAGCGAGCCTTCGAAATCGAAGATGCGCAGGCGGGCGCGCACGTCGATGCGGGCGGCCACGGTGCCGGGCTCCGGCAGATCCTGAGGCGAAACGGCGTTGGTCACGACAAAGTCCCCTGTGCGGCCATGGGACGAACGGCCACTTGCCCTGCCTATGCGGGCGAACTGGTTAAGACCGGGTTAGTCAAACGGCCGGGGCATGCACTGGTTGCGCGTGCCAGCTTGCATCCCGCCGCGCGCGGACTAAGGAGACGGGCACCGACCGAGGAAGGACATCATCTTGGCCAATGTGCGCAACACGGCGCGACCCATGTCGCCGCATCTATCGATCTGGAAGTGGGGCCCCTCGATGGCGGTCTCCATCACCCACCGCGTCACCGGCAGCGGCATGGCGACCGTGGGCACGCTCCTGTTCGTCTGGTGGCTGGTCGCGCTGGCATCGGGCCCGGCGGCGTACGGCCTGTTCCTCGACGTGTTCACGGTGAAGTCCGGCGCGCTGAACGTGGTCGGCTACGTCTTCGGCATCGGCCTGACCCTGTCCTTCTTCCAGCACATGTGCTCGGGCATCCGCCACCTGTTCCTCGACCAGGGCGCCAATTTCGAGCTCAAGGCCAACAAGACCACCGCGCAGCTGACCTATGTCGCCGCGATCGTCCTCACCGCGGCCTTCTGGGCCTTCATCATCTGGGGGAAGACCAATGGGTAACGGCACCAGCATCGGCCGCGTCCGCGGCCTCGGCCCCGCCAAGGAAGGCACGCATCACTGGTGGCACCAGCGGCTCACCGCCGGCGCCAACCTGGTCCTGATGGTCTGGTTCGTGGTCAGCGTCGCGCTGCTGCCGACCTATGACTTCGAGACGGTCCGCCACTGGATGGGCCAGACCCAGGTCGCGGTGCCGCTGATCCTGCTGGTCGCCAGCACCTTCTACCACTTCCGCCTCGGCCTGCAGGTGGTGATCGAGGACTATCAGCATGACGAGACGCACATCGTCCTGATGATCCTGCTCAACTTCTTCACGCTGGCGGCCGGCACGACCGCCATCTTCTCGATCCTCAAGATCGCCTTCTCGGCGGGAGCCGCGCTCTGATGTCCGCGTATAAGATCATCGACCACACCTATGACGCCGTCGTCGTCGGTGCCGGCGGCTCTGGCCTGCGCGCCACCATGGGCTGCGCCGAGGCCGGTCTGAAGACCGCCTGCATCACCAAGGTGTTCCCCACCCGCTCGCACACCGTCGCCGCCCAGGGCGGCATCGCGGCGAGCCTCGGCAACAACACGCCCGACCACTGGTCGTGGCACATGTTCGACACCGTCAAGGGCTCCGACTGGCTCGGCGACCAGGACGCGATCGAGTACATGGTCCGCGAAGCTCCGGCCGCGGTCTATGAGCTCGAGCATGCCGGCGTGCCGTTCAGCCGCAACGACAATGGCACGATCTACCAGCGTCCGTTCGGCGGCCACATGCAGAACATGGGCGAAGGCCCGCCCGTGCAGCGCACCTGCGCTGCGGCCGACCGCACCGGCCACGCCATGCTCCACGCGCTCTACCAGCAGAGCCTGAAGTATGACGCGGACTTCTACGTCGAATATTTCGCGCTCGACCTGATCATGGAAGACGGCGCCTGCCGCGGCGTGATCGCGCTGTGCATGGAAGACGGCTCGATCCACCGCTTCCGCTCGCACGCCGTCGTCCTCGCCACCGGCGGCGGCGGCCGCGTCTACCAGTCGGCCACCTCGGCGCACACCTGCACCGGCGACGGCAACGGCATGGCGCTGCGCGCGGGCATCGCGCTGCAGGACATGGAGTTCGTCCAGTTCCACCCGACCGGCATCTACGGCGCCGGCGTCCTCATCACCGAGGGCGCGCGCGGTGAAGGCGGGTACCTGACCAACTCCGAGGGCGAGCGCTTCATGGAGCGCTATGCTCCCTCGGCCAAGGACCTCGCCAGCCGCGACGTCGTCGCGCGCTCGATGGCGATGGAGATTCGCGAGGGCCGCGGCGTGGGCAAGGAGAAGGATCACATCTTCCTTCACCTCAACCATATCGATCCGAAGATCCTCGCCGAGCGCCTGCCGGGCATCACCGAGACCGGCAAGATCTTCGCCGGCGTCGACCTGACCCGCCAGCCGCTGCCGGTGGTGCCGACCGTCCACTACAACATGGGCGGCATCCCGACCAATTATCACGGCGAAGTCGTCCGCAACCAGGATGGCGATCCGGACTCGGTCGTCCCCGGCCTGTTCGCGGTCGGCGAAGCGGCCTGCGTGTCGGTGCACGGCGCCAACCGCCTCGGCTCCAACTCGCTGATCGACCTCGTCGTGTTCGGCCGCGCCACCGGTCTCCGCCTCAAGGAGATCATCAAGCCCGGCACCAAGCACAACGAGCTGCCCAAGGGCTCGGAGGAGTTCGCGCTCAGCCGCCTCGATCACTTCCGCAACGCCAAGGGCGAAAAGCCCACCGCGCAGATCCGCGCCGACATGCAGAAGACCATGCAGCGCCACTGCGCCGTGTTCCGCGACAGCGCGCTGCTGGCGGAAGGCGTCGAGCACATGAAGGAAGTCTATAAGGGCTTCCGGGACGTGGGCATCCAGGACCGCTCGCTGATCTGGAACACCGATCTGGTCGAGACGCTCGAGCTCGACAATCTGATCGGCCAGGCCGTCGTCACCATCGAGTGCGCCGCCAACCGCAAGGAAAGCCGCGGTGCGCACATGCACGAGGACTTCCCCGAGCGCGACGACAAGAACTGGATGAAGCACACCGTCGCCACCTTCGAGGGCTGGGGCGGCAAGGGCGGCACCACGAGCATCGATTACCGCCCGGTCCATGACTATACGCTGACGGACGAAATCGAGTACATCAAGCCGAAGAAGCGGGTGTACTAATCCTTCGATAGCAGGTTCCGGAAAGGGCCCGTTCGCCAGGTGCGAGCGGGCCCTTTTCTATTGCGCCGACTGCACCCAGGCCCGCCCGTTCTTCAGGTCGAGCGTGATGCTGTGGTCCCTGGCCAGCTGCATGCCGATATTGCCGTCGAAGATCATGTCGGGGAACACGCGCGCCCGGGTCGCCAGGGTCATGCCGCCCAGCCGGATCGTCACGTCCTGCGGCTCACGCGTCGCCGGGTTCAGGGCGAACAGCGGCGCCATCCACTGCGACACGAAGATCGTCGGGCCGGCATTGGCCGTATCCAGCTCCATCCAGGAAAGCCCCCTGGCCGTGGTCACGCCCAGATTGACGTCGAGCCCGAGGCCTTCGGGCCGCGAGAGCCGCATGGGCACTTCGGTGGCGCCCCGGATGCGGCGCTTCGCCGAGTCGGCCGTCTCGACGATCACCCGCCGTTCGGCGAACTGGATCGTGATCGTGCGGCCGTCGAACAGGTCGAGCCCGACCGCGCCATCGAGTGGCGGCTCGTCCTTGCCATTGATCTCGGCCAGGTCGTGGACGATCACCGACGGCACCGTGTAGCGGCCGGCCCCGATCCCGAACGCGACATCGTCGCAGCGCTTGAGGTCGAGCCGCTCGCCGAGCATGCGGAATGCGGTGATGTTGCCCCAGGGCTCACAGCCCAGTTCCTTTGCCAGCGCCGGGCTGATCATGGTCACGCCTTCGCCGGTATCGAACAGGAAGTTGCGCGGCTTGCCCGCCACCACCGCCTCCACGGTGAACTGCTTGCCCTGGTGGAGCCGCAGCGAAATCGCGTCGCCATCCCGCGCCGCCGGCGCAGCCGAAATCCCGCCGAGCAGCATGCCCAGCATCGCCACCATCCGCATGCATCTTCCCCCTATTGGCGACCCGCCGGCCGATCGTGCGCGTCGATCGCCGCCCGGATCTCGTCGACATCCTCGTCCGCCGGCGTCATCCCGAGCGCGAACGAGGCCAGCGCGAACAGCGATCCCGAGAACAGCCTGGCGGAGATTTCCAGCACATAGGCCGCCCGCGTCTCCGCCTCGGTCACGATGGGCAGGTAGAAATGCGTCCGCTCCTTATCGAGCCGTGACAACAGCCCCTTGGCGAGCATGATCTGCATCAGCTTGAGCACGGTGGTGTAGCCCCGCGCGCGCTGCTCGTTCAGCACGAAATGGACGCTGCCGACCGTGCCCCGGCCCTGCTCCCAGATCACCCCCAGCACCTCGAGCTCGGCTTCCGTCGGCAACGGGATCTCGCGGTCGGGATAGGTCGAGATACGCTTCATATCCCCGCATCTACGTAACTCTTCGTAGAGAGTCAACGTAATGCTTCGTAGCTTGACATCCGCCGCCTCTCCACGCGACTGCTTCGGACAGGGGGCACCACATGAGCGCGTTCGAATTCATCTTTTCGTTCTTCGGACTGCTGCTCGGCCTTGCCTTGGCCGAGGGGCTGGGCGGCCTCTCCCGCGCGCTCAAGGCCAGCCACAGGGTGCGGATCGGCTGGGCGACCACTCTGCTCGGCGTCTTCGTCTCCTGCGACGTCGTCAGCTTCTGGATGTATGGCTGGGCATTGCGCGACATGCTGCCGCTCAACTGGCCGGTGATGTTCTGCGGCTTCCTGGTGACCGCCATCTATTATGTAGCCGCCTCGCTGATCTTCCCCGACGATTTCGAGGAATGGGGCGATCTCAACGCCTATTTCGACCGGCACTATCGCAAGGTGATGGGCGCCGTCCTGCTGTGCAACCTGGCGCTGATGGCGACGACCGTCGGGCTGATCGGCTCGCAGGGCATGCTCACCGCCAGGCTATTGGTGTGCACCTGGTCGTTCTTCCCGGTCTCGCTGCTCGCGATCCTGGTGCGCGAACGCCGCATCGTGATCGGCTGTCTGATCTGGCTCATCCTGCTCTATCCGCTTTCCGCGGTCTGGCATTGAGGCGCGGCGATCCCCAAGTGCAGCTTCGGGACGGGCACGCCGTCCGCGCTTGACACCATTCGCGCACCCGCGAGAGTGAGGCGTTAACTAATCGGGGGTTCTGAGCCTGCCCATGCGTATCGCGTTCGCCATGCTTGCGGCGGCTGCCGCGCTTGCCGTCTCACCCGCCGCCGCCCAGTACAAGGCGCCGGAGCATCAGGCGGGCTGGCCGGGGATGGTCTCCGGCCCCGAAGGCATCGAAGGGCTCGATCCCGGCCCCGAACTGCAGCGCGGCCGTTCGGCCCGGACGATGCTCGCCGATACCCGCAAGCTCAACATCGTGCTCAACAGCCTCCAGCCGCAGCGCAAGGCCATGGTCGACGCCTATGTCGTCTCGATCGCGCTCGACAGCGATCCGGTGTTCGGGCGCGAGGCGCGCGAGGCAGGCAAGGTGCTGTCGCGCCGTTTCGATGCCGCGGGGCGCACGATCGTCCTCGCCGGCAGCGCCGGCACCCTGCCCAGCGAGCTGCCCAATGGCAGCCTGACCAGCCTGACCCTCGCCCTCGCCCGCGTCGCCGAGGTGATGGACAAGGAGCAGGATGTCCTCGTCCTCTACACCACCAGCCACGGCGCCCAGGTCGGCATCGCCTATCATGACGGCGACGAGGGCTATGGCATATTGAGCCCCAAGCGGCTCGAGACGCTGCTCGACGAACTGGGCATCAAGAACCGGGTGCTGATCCTGTCGGCCTGTTATTCGGGCATCTTCGTCGGCCCGCTCGCCGGCCCCAATACGGCGCTGTTCACTGCCGCCTCGTCCGACCGCACTTCGTTCGGCTGCCAGGCGGACAATGACTGGACCTTCTTCGGCGACGCGATGATCAACCATGCGCTGCGCAAGAGCCAGCCGCTGGAAAAGGCCTCGGACGAGGCGCGGATGCTGATCAACGACTGGGAGAGCGCGGCCCACGTCACCCCGTCCAACCCGCAGGTGACGATCGGCGCCGACGTGGCGACCTGGCTCGCCCCGCTCGAGGCGCGCATGCCCAAGACCGACACCCCGCCCGTCGGCCGCCCCGCGACCGACGCGCTCAAGCGCGGCGGATGACATGGCCAGCCAGGAAACCCTGCTGGAGCGGCTGATCCCGGGCGATCTGGAACACCAGATCCCCGCCGCCATCCAGAAGGCGCTTCCCGGCGGCTTCCGCAATCGGCTGCTCCAGGTCGGGCTCGGCCTACTGATCACCTTCGGCTTCGCGTTCCTGGTGCGCCGCTGGATCGAGCGGCGCGAGGCACAGCGGCGGGCGCCGACGCCCCGCGCCGCAGCACCGGCGCTGCCCCGGGCGCCGGAACCGGAGGCGATCGCGCCGGTCGCCGCCCCGCCGGCAGACCCCTATCCAGAACCGCTGCCCGATGATGGCGGCGAGGCGACGCGCTACCCAATGCTCGCCCGGCCGCATGTCGCGCTGGCGGGCCCGGTCGACCAGGCGATGTACGCCAGCTTCCGCGCGCAGCTCGCCGCCGCCCCGCGTGAGGGCGCGCTGGTCGTCTCACTTTCCACGCCGGGCGGCGATCCCGAGGTCGCGCGGCTGATGGGCGACGAGATAAGGCTGCTGCGCGACTATTCGGGGCGCGAAACCCTGTTCCTCGGCAAGGTAGCGGTCGATGCGGTGGGTGCGACATTCATGGCTGCCTTCCCTGCCGACCGGCGTTTCCTCACGCGCGGCACAAGGCTGATGCTCCAGGCACGACAGAGCCAGGCGAGCATCGCGCTTTCGGGCACGCTCGAGGCACAGGCCGCCAGCCTCAGGGCCCGGCTGGGCGAGATCGAGGAGGCCGCGCGCATCGAGCAACAGGGCTTCCGCGAGATCATCGCCGGTTCGAACCTCCGCTTCGAGGACGTCGCCGCACGCGCCACCGCGGGTTGGTACATCGAGGCCGAGGAGGCACGTTCGCTCGGCCTCGTCCACGATATCATCTGAGAGGTTGAGCCGTGCGGCGCGATTGGCTATCGCGCGCCCAAGCATAAGGAACCCCTCGATGGCCGAATTCCGCCTTCCCAAGAACAGCCGCATCTCCACCAAGGGCAAGGAGCACAAGGCGGCCCCGGGCGCGAAGAACGTCAAGAAGTTCAAGATCTATCGCTACGATCCGGATTCGGGCGAGAATCCGCGCTACGACAATTTCGAGATCGACCTCGACGAATGCGGCCCGATGGTCCTCGACGCGCTGATCAAGATCAAGTCGGAGCAGGACAGCTCGCTCACCTTCCGCCGCTCGTGCCGCGAAGGCATCTGCGGCTCGTGCTCGATGAACATGGACGGCCGCAACGGCCTCGCCTGCACCACCGCGATCGAAGACATCAAGGGTGACATCCGCATCACCCCGCTGCCGCACATGGACGTGATCAAGGATCTGGTCCCCGACTTCACCCACTTCTATGCGCAGTACGCCTCGATCAAGCCGTGGTTGCAGACCGTCTCCACGACGCCCTCGGGCAAGGAGCGCCTCCAGTCGCCGGAACAGCGCGAGAAGCTCGACGGCCTGTACGAGTGCATCCTGTGCGCCTGCTGCTCGACTTCGTGCCCGAGCTACTGGTGGAACAGCGACAAGTTCCTCGGCCCGGCGATCCTGCTCCAGGCCTATCGCTGGCTGGCCGATTCGCGCGACGAGATGACCGGCGAGCGCCTCGACAATCTCGAGGACCCGTTCCGCCTCTATCGCTGCCACACGATCATGAACTGCTCGAACGTGTGCCCGAAGGGCCTGAACCCGGGCAAGGCGATCGCCGAGATCAAGAAGATGGAAGCCGAGCGCACCATCTGATCCCCGTGAGTCAGCCAACGCCCGAGCATTTCTTCTACGAAGACGATCCGGACCTGCCAGGCTGGAAGCGCTGGCAGATTCTGGATCAGGGGCGGTTCAACAGCTTCATCGGCTCGCTTTCGGTGAAGGCGGTGGATGCCCGCACCGCGCTGGTCCGCCACCGCTTCGAACGCCAGCATTCCAATTTGCGCGACCATATCCATGGCGGCGCGCTGGCCGGGTTCATCGACATGGCGCTGTTCGCCGCCGCCCGCGGGCTTGGCGTGCTGGCCGGCCCGGCCTCGACGGTCGACATGTCGATCCAGTTCATCGCCGGCGGCGCGATCGGCACCGATACCGAGGCCGAAGTCGATCTGCTCCGCGAGACCGGCCGCATGCTGTTCCTGCGCGGCGTGGTCCGCCAGGGCGACGTGACCGTCGCCAGCTTCCTCGGCACCATCCGCAAGAGTTCGGCGCCGCCGAAGCAAGAGGCCCAATGACCAGCGTTATCGACCGTTACAAGGCGCTGGTCGCAGCGGGCGAGCTGCGCCCCGATCCAGAACAAGCCGCCGCAGCCGAGCGGTTGAACAGTCTTGCCGGCGAGCTCGAGGCGGTGCCCAGAAAGGGCTCGATCCTGTGGCGTGCGCTCGGCCGCCTGCCCGAGCCGCCGCGCGGGCTGTACATCTGGGGCAGCGTCGGCCGGGGCAAGTCGATGCTGATGGACCTGTTCTACGAGAGCGTGAACATCCGCCGGAAGCGCCGCGTCCATTTCCACGAGTTCATGCTCGAGGTGCACGAACGCCTCAACGAGGAGCGCAAGAAGGACACGCGCGATCCCGTCGTCGCGGTCGCCGACGCGATGGCCGAGGATGTTCGCCTGCTCGCGTTCGACGAGATGGTGGTCAACAACCCTGCCGACGCGATGATCCTCTCGCGGCTGTTCACCGAGATGATGGGCCACGGCCTGACGATGGTCGCCACCTCGAACCGCCCCCCGCGCGACCTCTACAAGGACGGGCTCAACCGCCAGCTGTTCATTCCCTTCATCGAATTGATCGAAGCGAAGATGGACGTGCTGACGCTGAACGGCCCGACCGATTACCGGCTCGATCGCCTGGGCCGGATGGACACCTGGCTGGTGCCGAACGGCCCGGAGGCCACCAAGCAGCTCTCCGCCGCCTTCTTCCGCCTGACCGACTATCCGGTCGAGGATGCCGCACACGTGCCGACCTGCGAGCTGCCCGTGCAGGGCGGGCGCGAGCTGCACGTGCCCAAATGCCTGAAGGGCGTCGCGGTCTTCTCGTTCAAGCGGCTGTGCGGCGAGGCACGCGGCGCGGCCGACTATCTCGCCATTGCCAGGCGCTTCCACACCGTCATCCTAGTCGGCATCCCCAAGCTCGGGCCGGAGAACCGCAACGAGGCGGCGCGCTTCGTGACGCTGATCGACGCGCTCTACGAGCACAAGGTCAAGCTGCTCGCCGCCGCCGATGCCGAGCCGCAGGACCTGTACGAGACGGGAGATGGCCGCTTCGAGTTCGACCGCACCGTCAGCCGCCTGATGGAGATGCGCTCGGATACGTATCTGGCGGAAGGGCATGGCGAGCAATAGACTCCATCGGTCTGGCCAAATGGCCTGACAAGCGATAGGCTTCCCTCAAAGGCAGAAGAGGGAGAGACTATGCGTCGGATCGGGCTCGCGCTGGTGGTTTTGCTGGCCCCCCTCGCCGCTTCGGCGCAGACTCTGGTCGCCGCCGATCTGCGCGAGAACCAGAGCCTGGACGGCGCGTGGCACTGGTCGGTCGATCCCTATCGCGACGGCGTCGCTGGCTTCCATGGCGGCCCGCCGAGCGAGAGCACCGCGCGGTACCAGGACAGGATCCAGGCCGATGAGGCCGCGAAGCGCCCGACCGCCCTGTTCGAGTTCGACATGCAGCGCTCGGCGATCACCCATCTGCCGGGAAGCTGGATCGGCCACGCGCCCGAGATGCGCTATTATCAGGGGCTGGTCTGGTACCAGCGGACCTTCGACTACACCCCCACCGGCCCGGGCAAGCGCGTCTATCTCCGCTTCGGCAGCGCGGACTATGCCGCCAGCGTGTTCCTCAACGGCAAGCCGGTCGGCAAGCATGTCGGCGCCTTCACACCCTTCGCCTTCGACGTGACCGACAGGCTGCGCCCGGGCAGCAACCAGATCACCGTGGGCGTGGACTCCGCCCGCACCGACAGCGACGTGCCGCCGCCGGTCACCGACTGGGAGACCTATGGCGGCATCACCCGCTCGGTCCGGCTGGTCACCGTGCCCGAGACCTTTGTCGATGACGCGTTCGTGCGGCTGGACAAGGATGGGCGGATCGCGGTGTCGGCGCAGCTGCTCGGCCCGCAGGCCGCCAATGCCACCATCCGCCTCGCCATCCCCGCGCTCGGCAGCGCGCTGGAGGGGCGCACCGATGGCGAGGGCAAGTGGAGCGCCAGCCTCCCGGCACCGCGCGGGCTCAAGCGCTGGTCGCCCGAGAACCCGACACTCTATGACGTCCAGATCACCGCCGGCGCGGATCATTTCGCCGACCGGGTCGGCTTCCGGACGATCGAGGTGCAGGGCGACAGGATCCTGCTCAACGGCAAGTCGATCTTCCTGCGCGGCATCTCGATGCACGAGGAGGAACTGGGCAAGGATCCCGTCCGTGCGATGAGCCCCGCGGCCGCCCGCGCACTGTTCGCCGAGATCAAGCAGGGCCTGCACGGTAATTTCGTGCGCCTCGCCCATTATCCGCACGACGAGGGCACCACCCGCCTCGCCGACGAGATGGGCCTGCTCGTGTGGAGCGAGGTGCCGGTCTATTGGCGCGTCGCCTGGGGCAATCCGGAAACGCTGGCGACCGCCCGCCGGATGATCGCGGAGAATATCCGCCGCGACCGCAACCGCGCCGCGATCGTGCTGTGGAGCGTCGCCAACGAGACTCCGGTATCCGATGCCCGCAACGCCTTCCTGCGCACGCTGATCGGCGATGTCCGCGCGCTCGACGACAGCCGGCTCGTCACCGCCGCGCTGCTCAGCGCCCGCAAGGGCAAGGAGATGCGCATCGACGATCCGCTGGTGAACGACCTCGATGTGATGGCGATCAACACCTATAATGGCTGGTATTCGGACGACCCGCTCGCCGAACTACCCTCGTTCACCTGGGCCAGCCCGGTGACCAAGCCGCTGATCTTCTCCGAATTCGGTGCCGATGCGCTTTACGGCTATCACGACGGTGCCGCCGCTCCGCACAAGTTCAGCGAGGAATATCAGGCCGAATATTATCGCCGCACGCTGGAGATGGCCGCGAAGGTGCCGTTCGTGCGCGGACTGAGCCCCTGGATCCTCAAGGACTTCCGCTCCCCGCGCCGCCAGCACCCGGTCTATCAGCAGGGCTGGAACCGCAAGGGACTGATCTCCGAGACGGGGCAGCGCAAGCTAGCGTTCGGAGTGCTCGCGGAGGAATATCGGCGCCGGGCGGAGCGCACCGGCGAGCGCTGAGCGTATCGCCCCGGCCGACCGGACCAGCCAGCGCCGCAGCGCGGGCTCCAGCAGTCCTGCGACCAGCAGCGCCGCACCGATGACCGCGGCGAGGGTGAGCATCAGTGCGGGGATCGGCGCCAGGCCCGCCCGCTGCAGCAGCACGAACAATGCCCCGCCAGCATCCTGGTGCAGCAGATAGAGCGGATAGGTCGCCAGCCCCAGCAGCGTCACCAGCCGCGGCGGCAGCACGCGCCCCAGCGGCGCCTGCAGGATGGGTGCCGCGAAGACTATGGCCATGGCCGCGAGGAAGATGAACGCCGGCACCGCCTGCGATCCGGTGATGCCGAACGCATGCGCACCGCCTGCTGCACCGCCCACGATCTCCACCAGCCCGAGCAGAACGCAGAGCAGCACGCCCGCGGCACGCGCGGGCCGCAGCCCGGTGGTGAGGATCGCGCGCGCGAAGATGCCGAGCGCGAAGAACGCGCCATGCGGCAGCAGCGCGAGATCGAGCCAGCGGCGATCCGCCGCATGAGGCGCCACGCCGATGGCGAGCACGACCGAATAATAGCCGAGGCTCAGCAGCGCGAGCAGCCAGGCAAGCCCCTCCAGCCGCGCCGCCCCGGTCACATGGATGGTCAGGGCGACGAGCAGGTAGAAGCTGATCTCGATCCCCAGCGTCCAATAGGATGCATCGATCCACGGCCATACGGGCAGGAACGCGGCCGATCCGGCCCATTGATAGAATACATGCCCCGGCGCATTGCCCATGCCGATCAGCACCAGCGCGGTGATCGTCGCGCACAGCCATGCCGCGGGCACCAGCCGCCGCGCGCGCCGGGCGAGGAAGGTGCCCGCACGCACCTTCTCCGCCGAGCCGGCGATGACCAGTCCCGAAATGACGAAGAAGACCTCGACGCCGACCCAGCCGAACCAGCTATAGGGAATCCATTCGCGGGGCAGCGTCGCGATTTCGGCCCAGCCCTTGCTGTTGTAGCTGCCGCCCAGCGCGAACGCCGCTCCGTAGTGAAAGGCAACGACCAGCAACGCGCTGGCCACGCGCAGCAAGTCCACTGCGTCGAGCCGTTCCCCCTTTTGTGGCGCGGATTCCCCCATGGCAATGACTTGCCAGACAAGGGGTTAAGACCGCGTCACTCCGTGCCCGATCCACCCCGAATGGCGTAATCGAGCACCCGTGGCTCAGCCCTGCGGCGCAATGTCCTGGTAGAACATCAGCGCATTGCCGTCGGGGTCGTAGAAGGTCAGCAGCTTCACCATGGCCGGGATTTCCTGCACCGGCCCATCCTGCCGGACGCCCGCCGCATCGAGCACCGCCCTGGCCGCATCGATATCGACAACGCCGAAGGTCAGCGTCGCCCCACCGCCCTGCGGCACGGCCTCGACCTGCGAAAGACCGATGTTCACCCGCGCCACCGGGCTCGCGAATTCGCACCAGGCAATTTCGTCCACCCGGTAGAGCAAGGTCATCCCCAGCACGTCCTGATACCAAGCGATGGCGGCATCGAGACTGGTGACGCTGATCGCGCAGGTGAGGCCGCCATCATAGCCGAGCGCCTCGGCGCCAGCAGGTGCTTCGAGCGTAGTTGCCATATCGAATCTCCGACTCTATGGTTCCATTTATATAGTCGATATTAATTTGATCATGGAGTCAACGCCCCCCTCCCCGGCCCAGCTGCTCCGCATGCTCGAGGCCAATCGCTGGGCGATCCCGGTGCTGGCGCTGCTCAGCCGCGAACAGGGATCACGCTTCGCGGTGATCGCGCGCGCCTTCAGCCTTTCGCACAACAGCCTGACCCGCTGCCTCGCCTGGCTGAAGGAATGCGGCTGGGTGGTCCCCAATCCCGGCCATGGCCATCCGCTGCGCCCCGAATATCTGCTGAGCGAAGCTGGCCGCCCGGTCGGCGCCCTGTGCGAGCGGATCGAAGCGATGCGGACGCGGCTGAAGCTCGCCACCGGCGAGCTGCCGCGCTGGTCGCTGCCCCTGGTCGGCGGAATGGGAACGGAATGGAGCCGCTTCGGCGAAATCCAGGCACGCCTCGCGCCGGTGACCCCCCGCGCCCTTTCGACGACGCTCAAGGCCGTGATAGACGCGGAGCTGGTCCGGCGCAGGCTGGAGGACCGCTATCCGCCGCTGCCGCTCTACGCGCTGACCGGCAAGGGCCAGGATCTGGCAGGGGCGCTGACCAGCTGAGCCTCTCGGCAGATGGCGGCCAAATAGCTTAATGCACTTGCGAATTAGTTGCAAAGATAATCAGCGACCACGCTTTTTCACGGGTTGCGACTCTCCTATTATGGGCCTAAGCCGCCACCGTTTCACCGGCGCGCCGGTACGCGCGCCTGTGTTCCGGTTGAACCAGACCCATAGGGAGTTTCCATGGCCCGCAAGAAGATCGCGCTGATCGGCGCCGGCAATATCGGCGGTACGCTCGCGCACCTCGCAGCACTCAAGGGCCTGGGCGACATCGTCCTGTTCGACGTGGTCGAAGGCGTGCCCCAGGGCAAGGCGCTCGACCTGTCGCAGTGCGGCCCGGTCGAAGGCTTTGACTCGAAGATCACCGGCACCAACGACTATGCCGACATCGCAGGCGCGGACGTGATCATCGTCACCGCCGGCGTCGCCCGCAAGCCGGGCATGAGCCGCGACGACCTGCTCGGCATCAACCTCAAGGTGATGAAGGCCGTCGGCGAGGGCATCGCCGCCAACGCGCCGGACGCATTCGTGATCTGCATCACCAACCCGCTCGACGCGATGGTCTGGGCGCTGCGCGAATTCTCGGGCCTGCCGCACCAGAAGGTCGTCGGCATGGCCGGCGTGCTCGACTCGGCCCGCTTCAGCCACTTCCTCGCCGAAGAGTTCAACGTCTCGGTCAAGGACGTGAACAGCTTCGTGCTCGGCGGCCATGGCGACACCATGGTCCCGGTCCTCGAATATTCGACCGTCTCGGGCATCCCGGTCACCGACCTGATCGAAATGGGCTTCTCGACCAAGGAGCGCATCGACGCGATCGTGGCGCGCACCCGCTCGGGCGGCGGCGAGATCGTCGGCCTGCTCAAGACCGGCTCGGCCTTCTACGCACCCGCCACCTCGGCGATCGCGATGGCCGAGAGCTACCTCTACGACAAGAAGCGCGTCCTCCCGGCCGCTGCGCACCTGACCGGCCAGTACGGTGTCGACAATCTGTACGTCGGCGTGCCGATCGTCATCGGCAAGGACGGCGTCGAGAAGGTGATCGAGATCAACCTGACCGACGAAGCCAAGGCCAACCTGACGGTCTCGGTCGACGCGGTGAAGGAACTACTGGTCGCCTGCAAGGCGATCGACGGCTCGCTCGCCTGACCATGACTGCGCAGCGCTCCGGCCTGCTCGCGATCGCCGCGCTTGCCTGTGCAAGCGCGGCTTCGCTGCTGCCGGCGCCCGCGCTGGCCCAGGAAGCCACCCCGACGGCGCCAGCCGAGCCGGTGCCGCTGTTCCAGGCCGCATGCGTCAGCGGCGCGGTGCGCCTGAGCAAGAACGTCGCCGAGGCGATGACCTATGCCGCGCTGCCCGCAGCCGCGCAGCGCGCGCTCGGCGCCGGCACCGTCGCGACGCGCGGCGAGGCCGAGAAGCTGCCCGCCCCCACCGCGGCGCAGGTCCCCAACACCATCTACCGGATCGCCGGTGGCCAGCTCTATCTGTTGCCGCCCACCGCCCAGGCCAGCCACACCCCGATCGGCGATAGCTGCGTCGTGCTGTGGTATGCGCTGTCCGACGAGGATTATTCCGCCGCACGCAAGATCGTCCTGCCAAATGAGGACGCCGTGCCGCTCTCCGCACGCCCCACCGCCAGCGCGGTCGGTGCGTCGGTCGCCACTTCCGCACATGAGGACGTTCGCCTGACTGCCGCCGCCTATGGTGGCTGGGTCGTGCTGCGTTCCTCGTCCCTAACCGAATCCAAAGCGCCTGGAGCCCAGTGAACGCATGAGCATCCTGATCAACAAGAACACCAAGGTCATCACCCAGGGGATGACCGGTGAGACCGGCACCTTCCACACCCAGCAGGCGCTCGCCTATGGGACGCAGATGGTCGGCGGCGTGACCCCCGGCAAGGGCGGCACCGAGCATATCGGCCTGCCCGTGTTCGACACCGTGGCCGAAGCGGTCACCAAGACCGGCGCCGACGCCTCGGTCATCTACGTGCCGCCGCCCTTCGCCGCCGACTCGATCCTCGAGGCGATCGACGCCGAAGTGCCGCTGATCGTCTGCATCACCGAGGGCATTCCGGTGCTCGACATGGTCAAGGTGAAGCGCGCCCTTTCGGGTTCGAAGTCGCGCCTGATCGGCCCGAACTGCCCCGGCCTGCTGACCCCGGGCGAGTGCAAGATCGGCATCATGCCGGGCTCGATCTTCTCGAAGGGCTCGGTCGGCGTCGTCTCGCGCTCGGGCACCCTCACCTATGAAGCGGTGTTCCAGACCACCAATGCCGGCCTCGGCCAGACCACCGCGGTGGGCATCGGCGGCGACCCCGTCAACGGCACCAACTTCATCGACGTGCTCGAGCTGTTCCTCGCCGACGACGCGACCCAGTCGATGATCATGATCGGCGAAATCGGCGGCTCGGCCGAAGAGGAAGCCGCGCAGTTCCTGATCGACGAGGCCAAGCGTGGCCGCAAGAAGCCGATGGCCGGCTTCATCGCGGGCCGCACGGCGCCTCCGGGCCGCCGCATGGGCCATGCCGGCGCGATCGTCTCGGGCGGCCAGGGCGGCGCCGAAGAGAAGATCGCCAAGATGGAAGAGGCGGGCATCCGCGTCGCCGCCAGCCCGTCGGAGCTGGGCTCGACGCTGGTCGAAGTGCTCAAGGGCTGAATTGTAACGTGCGCGCTCCTATCTCCTACAAGGAATGGGAGCGCTAACACAGACTGGAATTGACTATGGGCTATGAGGGCCTGGACTTCGACGACATCGCCGGCGGTGTGAGCCCCGCCTTCGTCGAGACGCTGTACCGCCGCTACAAGGCGGATCCGTCGGGCATCGAGCCCAAGTGGCAGCAGTTTTTCGACGGCCTCGAGAACACCGCGTCGGGGCCCAGCTGGGCCAATCCGCGCTGGCCGCTCGCCGAGACGGATGCCCTCACCGCCGGGCTCGACCCGACCCAGATGGAGCCGGCACCCAAGCCCGCCAAGGGCGGCGCAGCACCTGCTGCCAAACCCGCCGGCCCGGCCGCTTCGGAAGCCGATATCGCCCGCGCCGCCGGCGATTCGATCCGCGCGATGCTGCTAATCCGCACCTACCGGGTCCGCGGCCACCTTGCCGCCACGCTCGATCCGCTCGGCCTCGCCCGTCAGGACGTGCCGGCGGACATGACCCCGGAATATCACGGCTTCACTGCCGCCGATTATGACCGCCCGATCTATCTCGGCGGCACGCTCGGCCTGGAAAAGGCGACGGTGCGCGAGCTCGTCGACATCCTGCGCGCGAACTATTGCGGCAATGTCGGCCTCGAATACATGCATATCGCCGACGTGGAGGAGCGCCGCTTCCTCCAGGACCGGATGGAGGGCAAGGACAAGGCCATCCAGTTCACGGCCGACGGCAAGAAGGCGATCCTCTCCAAGGTCATCGAGGCCGAGGAGTGGGAGAAGTTCTGCGGCAAGAAATATGTCGGCACCAAGCGCTTCGGCCTCGACGGCGGCGAAGCGATGATCCCGGCGATGGAAGCCATCATCAAATATGGCGGCCAGCTCGGCATCCGCGAGATCGTGTACGGCATGGCGCACCGCGGCCGCCTGAACATGCTCACCAACGTGATGTCGAAGCCGTACCGCGCGATCTTCCACGAATTCTCGGGCGGCTCGTCCAACCCCGATGACGTCGGCGGCTCGGGCGACGTGAAGTATCACCTCGGCACCAGCACCGACCGCGAGTTCGACGGGATCAGCGTCCACATGTCGCTGGTCGCCAACCCCTCGCACCTCGAGGCGGCGGATCCGGTCGTGCTCGGCAAGACCCGCGCGATCCAGACCATCGCCAGCGACCTGGACAACCACACCGGCTCGCTGCCCGTGCTGCTGCACGGCGACGCGGCCTTCGCCGGCCAGGGCATCGTCTGGGAGTGCCTCGGCTTCTCGGGCATCCGCGGATACAACACCGGCGGCTGCCTGCACTTCATCATCAACAACCAGATCGGCTTCACGACGAGCCCGCAGTTCGCGCGCTCCTCGCCCTATCCGTCGGACGTCGCCAAGGGCGTCCAGGCGCCGATCTTCCACGTCAATGGCGACGATCCCGAAGCGGTGACCTTCGCCTGCAAGATGGCGATCGAGTTCCGCCAGACCTTCAAGCGCGACGTCGTGATCGACATGTGGTGCTATCGTCGCTTCGGCCACAACGAAGGCGACGAGCCCTCGTTCACCCAGCCGCTGATGTACAAGGCGATCCGCCAGCATCCGTCGGTCAGCGTCGTCTATTCGAAGAAGCTGATCGCCGAAGGCACGATCGACCAGGGCTTCGTCGACGAGAAGGTGAAGCAGTTCAACCTGTTGCTCGAAGGCGAGTTCGAGGCCGGCAAGTCGTACCTCCCCAACAAGGCGGACTGGTTCGGCGGCCGCTGGTCGGGCCTGTCGGCCCCGGCCGATGCCGAGAACACGCGCCGCAGCGTCGATACCGGCATCGAGAAGAAGCTGTTCGACAGCCTCGGTCGCACGCTGACCGAGGTTCCCGCCGATCTCGAGATCCACAAGACTCTGGGCCGCGTGCTCGACGCCAAGCGCGCGATGTTCACGGGCGGCGAGAATTTCGACTGGGCGACCGGCGAGGCCCTCGCCTTCGGCTCGCTGCTCTCGGAAGGCTATGGCGTCCGCCTGTCGGGCCAGGACGTCGGTCGCGGCACCTTCTCGCAGCGCCACGCCGTCTGGGTCGATCAGCGCGACGAGCATCGCTACATCCCGCTCTCGACCATCCCGCACGGGAATTTCGAGGTGCTGGACTCGCCGCTCAGCGAATATGGCGTGCTCGGCTTCGAATATGGCTATGCGCTCGCCGATCCGAAGACGCTGGTGCTGTGGGAAGCGCAGTTCGGCGACTTCGCCAACGGCGCGCAGATCATGATCGACCAGTTCATTGCCGCGGGCGAGGCCAAGTGGCTGCGCGCCAATGGCCTGGTGATGCTGCTGCCGCACGGGTACGAGGGCCAGGGCCCCGAGCACAGCTCGGCGCGCCCGGAGCGCTATCTCCAGCTCTGCGCGGAAGACAATATGCAGGTCGTCAACATCACGACGCCGGCGAACTATTTCCACCTGCTGCGCCGCCAGATGCATCGCAACTTCCGCAAGCCGCTGGTGCAGATGACGCCGAAGTCGCTGCTCCGCCACAAGATGGCGGTGAGCAAGGCCGAGGACTTCCTGGGCGAGAGCCACTTCCGCCGCATCCTGTCGGACCCCAGCGCGCCGGCGGACAACGATGTGAAGCGCCTGGTGCTGTGCACCGGCAAGGTCGCCTATGACCTGATCGAGGCGCGCGACGCGGCCGGTGACAAGAACACCGCGATCGTCCGCATCGAGCAGCTCTATCCCTTCCCGGGCGAGGCCCTGGCGGCGCGCATCGCGCGCATGACCAACCTCGAGGAAGTGATCTGGGCGCAGGAAGAGCCGAAGAACAACGGCTACTGGACCTTCGTCGAACCCTTCATTGAGGCCAGCCTGGCCGAGGCGAAGAGCAAGGTGCAGCGTCCGCGCTATGCCGGCCGCGCGCCGGCCGCCGCAGTCGCCACCGGCCTGATGAAGCGCCACACCGCAGAGCAGGGCGCGCTCGTCGCCGATGCCCTCGGCCACAATGTCCGCGAAGAAATTCGCCGGACCCGCAACAACTGAGATCCCCAGGGAACGAGGAAAGACAATGGCAGACGTTAAAGTCCCGGTGCTGGGTGAATCGATCACCGAAGCCACGCTTGGTGAATGGCTGAAGAACCCGGGTGATCCCGTGCAGCTCGACGAGCCGATCGCCAGCCTCGAGACCGACAAGGTCTCGGTGGAAGTCGGCAGCCCGGTCGCGGGCGTGATGGGCGATCAGCTCGTCAAGGTCGGCGACACGGTCGAGGTCGGCGCAGTGATCGCCGTGGTGACCGAGGGCGGCGCTGCCGCCGCGGCGCCTGCAGCGGCCCCCGCCGCCGCACCGGCACCGGCTCCGGCCGCTGCCCCGGCTCCGGCCAGCAGCGAAGCCGCTGCGCTCTCGCCGTCGGTGCGCCGCGCGGTGCTCGAGACCGGTGTCGATCCGTCGACCGTGCAGGGCACCGGCAAGGACGGCCGCCTGACCAAGGACGACGTGCTGACCGCCGCGAGCAACAAGCCCGTTCCGGCCGCCACCCCGGCGCCCGCTGCCGCTCCGGCTCCCTCGGCCAGCGGCCGCAAGGAAGAGCGCGTCAAGATGACGCGCCTGCGCCAGACCGTCGCCAAGCGCCTCAAGGAAGCGCAGAACACTGCCGCCATGCTCACCACGTTCAACGACGTGGACATGACCGCGGTGATCGAGGCGCGTACCAAGTACAAGGACCTGTTCGAGAAGAAGCACGGCGTTCGCCTCGGCTTCATGGGCTTCTTCGTGAAGGCCGCCTGCATGGCGCTCAAGGACATCCCGGGCGTCAACGGCTCGATCGAAGGCGATGAGATCGTCTATCACGATTATTGCGACATCTCGGTCGCCGTCTCGGCCCCGCAGGGCCTGGTCGTCCCCGTGATCCGCGACGCCGAGACGCTTTCGGTGGCCGGCATCGAGAAGACGATCGGCGACTTCGGCAAGCGCGCCAAGGACGGCACGCTCAAGATGGACGAGATGAAGGGCGGTACCTTCACCATCTCGAACGGCGGCGTGTTCGGCTCGCTGATGTCGACTCCGATCATCAACCCGCCGCAGTCGGCCGTGCTCGGCCTGCACCGCATCGAGGACCGCCCGGTGGTCCGGGACGGCCAGGTCGTCGTCCGTCCGATGATGTACCTCGCGCTCAGCTACGACCACCGCCTGGTCGATGGCCGCGAGGCGGTGACCTTCCTCGTCGCGCTCAAGAACGCGATCGAGGATCCGACCCGCCTGCTGATCGACCTCTGATCGAAGCAAACCGACTGTTCCCCGGCGAAGGCCGGGGTCCAGTTGCGATGACGTTTGAAACTAAGCGAGACGCGCACCAGATTCCGTCTCGAAACTGGGCCCCGGCATTCGGGGAACAAGGGAACGAAAAATGGCCGACTATGATTTCGACGTCCTGGTGATCGGTTCGGGCCCCGGCGGCTATGTCGCGGCGATCCGCGCGGCGCAGCTGGGCCTCAAGACCGCGTGCGCCGAGAGCCGCGCGACGCTGGGCGGCACCTGCCTCAACGTCGGCTGCATCCCCTCCAAGGCGCTGCTGCACGCGTCGGAGCTGTTCGAGGAAGCCGCCAGCGGCAAGCTCGCCAAGCTCGGCATCAAGACCCCGACAGTCGAGCTCGACCTCGACGCGATGCATGCCCAGCGCATCGACGCGGTGAAGGGCCTGACCGGCGGCATCGAGTTCCTGTTCAAGAAGAACAAGGTCGAGTGGCTCAAGGGCCATGCGACGTTCACCGGCAAGGACAGCGTCACCGTGGGTGACCGCACGGTCCGCGCCAAGAACATCATCATCGCCACCGGCTCCTCGGTCACCCCGCTGCCCGGCGTCGAGATCGACCAGAAGGTCGTCGTCGACTCGACCGGCGCGCTCGAGCTGCCCAAGGTTCCCGAGCATCTCGTCGTCATCGGCGGCGGCGTGATCGGCCTCGAGCTCGGCTCGGTGTGGCGCCGCGTCGGCGCCAAGGTCACCGTGGTCGAGTTCCTCGACCAGCTGCTCCCGGGCATGGACGGCGAAGTCCGCAAGGAAGCCGGCAAGCTGTTCAAGAAGCAGGGCATGACCCTCAAGCTGAGCACCAAGGTGACCGGCGTGCAGGTCAATGGCGACAAGGCCACCCTCACCCTCGAGCCGTCGGCTGGCGGCGCCGCCGAAACCCTTGAGGCGGACGCGGTGCTGGTCTCGATCGGCCGCCGCCCGAACACCTCGGGCCTCGGCCTCGAGGCCGCCGGTCTCTCGACCAACCAGCGCGGCCAGGTCGAGATCGATCACGACTTCCGCACCTCGGTCCCCGGCATCTGGGCGATCGGCGACGTCGTCCCCGGCCCGATGCTCGCGCACAAGGCCGAGGATGAAGGCATCGCGGTCGCCGAGAACATCGCCGGCCTGACCGGCATAGTGAACCACGACGTGATCCCGTCGGTCGTCTACACCTGGCCCGAGATCGCCGGTGTCGGCCTGACCGAGGAGCAGGCCAAGGAGCGCACCGAGGTCAAGGTCGGCAAGTTCCCCATGGTCGCCAATTCGCGCGCCAAGACCAACCACGAGCCCGACGGCTGGGTTAAGGTGATCGCCGACGCCAAGTCGGACCGCGTGCTCGGCGTGTGGATGATCGCGTCGGTCGCCGGCACGATGATCGCCCAGGCGGCGCAGGCAATGGAGTTCGGCGCGACGTCGGAAGACATCGCCTACACCTGCCACGCCCACCCGACGCATTCGGAAGCGTTCAAGGAAGCGGCGATGGCGGTGCAGGGCAAGCCGATCCATATTTGATCGACACCAAAGGCCCCTCCCAGTGGGGACGGGTTAGGAGAAGGCCGGGCTCGATGCCCGGCCTTTTCTTTTTGCGGGAATCTCCCTCTCCCGCTTGCGGGAGAGGGCCGGGGTGAGGGTGTCAGAGAGGGCAGGCGAAGCGCGCGTTGCTCGCACGCACCCTCACCCGGCCTCGCGTTGCTCGGCCACCCTCTCCCGCAAGCGGTAGAGGGTTTAGTGCACCACCACCGGCCCGCTCAGCCGCGGTCGCATGCGTAGCAGCGCGAAGGCGAGCACCGCGCTGGCGATCGGCGCGAGCCACAGCGCCTGCCAGCCCCAGCGGGCATGGCTCGCCGCGCCCATCACCGCGCCGGCGATGAAGCCGAGCCACAGGAACAGATAGGCGGCCCAGGCCCAGCGATCAGGATCGCCCATCAGCGCGCCGGCGAGCTTCTGGCCCATCTTGACCAAGGATCCGGTCATATAGGTCACGCCCACCGTCACTTCGCCCTCGCGGTGGAGGATGCCGTTCTCGCAGCCCATCGCCATGGCGAGGAAGATCAGCACGATCGGCCCCGGCATCAGGCTGGCGACCGTCGCGGCGGCGACGAGCAGCGCCGTCACCACCAGCATCAGGCTCTCGCGGAACCGCGCCTGGCGCCAGCGCGTCACCACGCTGGCCAGGATCACGCCGCTGACGAAGCTCATCACCAGGCTGCCGGCCACCGCCGCGTCGCCGGGCAGGTTGGCGCCCAGCCCCACGCCCAGCCGGGTGGTGTTGCCGCTCATGAACGAGGCGAAGAAGCCGCCCAGGCTGGTGAAGGCCAACGCATCGACGAAGCCGGCGAGCGCGGCAAGGCAGATGGCGATGACGATTAGCGGGGACTCGGTACGCTGCATGACCGCACTCATGCCCCAGCCGCGCATTTGACAGCAAGCCATCACGCCATGAAACATTGGTCATGGAAACCGTAGACGCCGCCGCCCGGATCGGGCCGATCCTGCCCTGGCTGGACCTGTTCGGCATCGCTGTGTTCGCCGCCACTGGCGCGCTCGCCGCCGCGCATCGCGCCCAGACCTTCGTCACCGCCGCCTTCTTCGCGCTCGTCACCGGCGTGGGCGGTGGCACGATCCGCGACCTGCTGATCGGCGCGCCGGTCTTCTGGGTGCACGACGCGACCGTCGCGGCGCTGGTGCTGAGCGTCGCGCTGCTCGTCTGGATCACCCCGCAGCGCTGGTGGAGCGACACGACGCTCGCCTGGCTCGATGCCTTCGGGCTCGCCGCCTATGCCGCGTTCGGCGCGGCCAAGGCGCTGAGCTACGGCATCCCGCCGGTGCCCGCCGCGGTGATGGGCGTGGTCACCGCATGCGTGGGCGGCATCATCCGCGACGTGCTGGCGGGCGAGCCTTCGATCCTGATGCGGCCGGAGCTCTACGTCACCGCCGCGGCGCTCACCGCGGCGCTGCAGGTGGCGTTGACCCTAGCCGGCCTTCCGGTGTTCGCCGCCGGCCTGCTCGCCGCCTGTGCCGGCTTCGGCCTGCGCGGCGCGGCGATCGTGTGGAAGCTCGGCCTGCCCGCTTATAGAGGGCGCCGTTGATGCTTCTCGCCCTACTCCTCGCCGCCCAGGATCCGCTCGCCCCGCTCGACTATTGGACGGGCCATTGCTGGCGCACCACGCTCGCCCCCGAGGTGACCGACACGCACTGTTTCACGCGCACCGATGCCGGCGTGCGCGACCATCACGAAGTCGTCGATACGGGCGAGAAGGTCTATCAGGGGGATACCGACTATCGCTGGGACGGCACGCAGATACGCTTCGCTTATCGCAACGATTCCGGGCCGGTGTCCGACGGCATCGTCACCGTGGCTCCCACCGGGCTCGAGTTGGAAGGCGTCCGCCTGGAGCGGACCGCAACCGGCTTCGCGATGATCACCGAGAATGGCCGCCGCGCGTTCGTGCGGGTCGACTGATTCCTCCCCCGGCCTGCCAGGGAGGAGACGAATCGGATCAGGGCTCCATCAGCCAGGCGATCGCGCGCTCGCGATCGTCGAAGATGCCGATATCGGCACGCACCTCGCGCAGCCGCTGCGCCTGCATCCTGGCGAGCGCGGTGCTGACCACGAAGGCGACCTTGCGCGCCCAGATCGCGCGCACCGCCGGATTGTCGAGCGTGTTCTTGATCAGCTCCACCGTCTCCTGCGGCACGACGGGAACCCCGCTGCCGTCATAAAGGGTGACGTGCTTGCCGACATCGGGGCCGAGCGCGCGGATCGCCGCGCGCAGCTCCTCGCCGATCCAGGCGGCATCCTCAGGCGAGATCAGCCCGCCAATGCGCAGATCGACCAGCTTGCGATCCAGGTCGACCTGGATGCTGTGCGAAACATTGTGGGGCATGCGACACCGGACCACGCGTTACTGACAGACCGTGCCGATAGACGCCGGCCCCTGCCGGGCTCAATCCCGGACTAACCCCATATCGGCGAAACGGCGCGGCTCGACCGGCGGCACGCGCGGCTCGTTGAGCTCGACCTGCCAGAAACCGACATCGATCCACTGGCCATGCTTGTAGCCGACTTCGCGGTACACGCCCTGGCGGCGGAAGCCGACCGCCTCGTGCAGCTTGATCGAGCGATCGTTCGGCAAGGTGATCGTGCCGATCGCATGGACGAAGCCCTGGGCACGCAGCGTATCGACCATCGCGCCGTAGAGCAGCCGCCCGACACCCGAACCGCTCGACGCGTCGGTCAGGTAGATCGAGGTCTCGCAGACATAGCGATAGGCCGGGCGGTCGCGGAACTTGCTGGCATAGGCATAGCCGATCACCCCGCCATCGACATCGCCGGTGGTCGCGACCAGCCAGGGATAGAGGCCGTCGCTCGCCGCCATCCGCCTGCGCATCTCCGCCTTTTCCGGCGGCTCGATCTCGAACGAGGCGGTACCGGTGAGCACGTGCGGCGCATAGATCGCCGCGATGGCGCCCGCGTCCTCGGGCGTCGCTGCACGGATCGCGATCACAGGCCGAGCCGCGCCGCGATCGCTTCGAACAGGGTGCGGTCCTCGACGCTGGCCGTCGCCGGCCCCAGCGCGCCGCATTCGAGGCAGCGGGCCTGGACCGAGCCGCCCTTGGCGAGCCGCTTCGCATCGCCCAGCGCCTGGGCGAACAACGCCCGCTGCTCGATCGCCACGCGGGCGAACATGTCCGCCCCCGCCGGCTGATCGGCCCAGTCGCCTTCGTCCTTGGAATCGTCCGCGAAGCTCTCGATCAGCCTGGCCCAGCCGGACTGCTCCTTCTCGAGATAGACGGCATGGACCTTGGCCGGGTCGAGCTTGGCGCGGCGGGCCGCCTCGGCGATCGCGTCGTCCACGCCACCGAACCGATCGACCAGCCCGATCTGGTGCGCGGTGCCGCCGATCCAGACGCGGCCCTGCGCGATCTCGTTGACCTTTTCCGGCGTCATCTTGCGGGCGCCCGCGACCAGCCCGATGAAGCGCGCATAGCCGGCATCGATCGCCGACTGGAGCAGCGTGTCGGTCTCCGCGTTGGTGCCGCCGAGTATGTCGGGCTGGCCGCTCAGCGGGGTGGTCTTCACGCCGTCCACGCCCACGCCGATCTTGGCGAGCGTCTTCTCGAAGGTGGGGATCACGCCGAAGATGCCGATCGATCCGGTGATCGTGTTGGGCTCGGCGAAGATCGTGTCGCCCGCGGTCGACACCCAATAGCCGCCACTGGCGGCCAGGCTGCCCATCGAGACCACCACCGGCAGCCCCTGCGCCTTGGCCTGGAGGATCGCCTGGCGGATCTGCTCGGAGGCGAGCGCCGAACCGCCCGGCGAATCGACGCGGACCACCAGCGCCTTGAGGTTCTTGGTCGCCAGCCCCTTGAGTAGCTGCGCGCTGATCGTGTCGCCGCCGGCATGGCCCGGGCCTGCCTTGCCGTCGACGATCTCGCCGGCGACGGTGATCACGCCGATCGCGTCGCCACCGGTCGGCAGCGGATGCGCGGCGACGAAGTCGGCCAGCTTGATCCGGTTGAAATTGCCCAGCGGCTTGCCGCTCGCCACGCCGGCGATCTCCGCCACGCGCTTGCCGAACGCCATGCGGTCGCCGAGCTTGTCGACGATACCCAGGTCCAGGTTGGTCTTGGCGATGTCGCCCTTGGCGGCGGCCACCACTTCGGCGGGCTTGGCGAGATAGTCGGCGATGCGCGCCTTGGGCCGCGCCTTGGCGATCTCGGCCTGCCATTGCTGGAGGATCGGCTGGTAGATCGCCAGCTCGGCTTCCTTGGCCTCGGGCGACATGTCGTTGCGCATGTACGGCTCGACCGCCGACTTGAACTTGCCGACGCGGTAGATGTGCGCGTTGACCCCCAGCTTGTCGAGCAGGCCCTTGTAGAACAGGCGGGTGCCGCCCGGGCCGGCGAACATCGTGCCGCCCAGCGGGTTCACCCAGATCTCGCTGGCATTGGCGGCCAGCGCATAGCTGTCATCGGTATAGGCGGTGGCATAGGCGAGCACCGGCTTGCCGCTGGCGCGCACCTTGCCCACCGCTTCGGCGACCTGGCTGATCGCCGCCGGATAGCCGCCGGTGAAGCGATCGAGATCGAGCACCACCGCCTTCACATGATCGTCGCTCTTCGCCGCATCGAGCGCGCGCACCACGTCGCGCAACCGCTGCTGCTTGGCGACGTCGCCGCCGGTGAACCGGGAGAAGGGATCGACTTCCTCGGGCTGCTCGACCAGCGCGCCGTCGAGCGAGACGAGCAACGCGCCGTCGCGGATCGCCGCCGGATTGGGCTTGGCCGAAAGCGCCACGAACAACATCGTGAAGAACAGCAGCATGAAGACCAGGACCAGAAAGTCCTTGATCCCCACCAGGATCTTCCAGGCGCCCCGAACAAGCTTCACGTGCCGCTCCCAATGCGAAGGAATATGCCCTTCGTGCTAGAGGATCGAACCGGGCACGTAAATGCCTGTATTATGGCAACAAGACAGCAATTGCCGCCGAAACCGTCTCAGAGCGAGAGTCGCCAGGCGAGCGAGAAGCGCCAGTCCTCGGCATAGCCGGGATAGGGATCGTCGATGACGTGCGCGGCCTCCAGCCCGATCTCGGCCTTGTCCACCCAGCGGAGCCGCGTGCCGAATCCGGCCGAGGCCAGCGCATAGTCGCCGCGGCCGGATACCCCGCCCCGCCCCCGGATTCCGATCCAGGCCCGATCGACAAAGCCATAGATCTCACTGGTGCCGAACTTGCCGCCCTTGAGCGGCCGCACCGCCAGCTCGCCCAGCGCGCCGGCACCGCGGTCGCCGCTGGCGAAGCTGACGTCGAAGGCGCGCCCGTAATTGTCGCCGCCCACCGCGAAGCGCTCCGCCGCCGGCAGCCGGTCGCCGGTCCACTGCCCGCCGGCCTGCACCCGCGCGACGAGACGCTTGCCGATCGTCTGGGCCAGATAGGCCGAGCCGTTGAACTTGCGGAAGCGCCGGTCGGCCTGGAGCGGATCGGTGCGCGCGCCGAGGATGTCGATCCCCTGGGAGGCGGATAGACCGATCGCGAGGCTGCGTTTCTCGCGCGTGCTCGAGAAGCTCGCGCCGCCGCGCAGCGCCCGGGTCCGCTCGGTTGCGATCAGCGCGCCGAATGCGGCATTGTCGCTGTTGAGCCCATCCACGCCCAGCGACAGGTCGAGGCTGCGATGGAAATCGCGGATCAGCGGATAACTGAGCGTAGTCCCGGCCAGCTTCGCCTTGCCGCGCACCGGATTGCCGCGCAGCCGGGTCTCCAGATAGCCGCCGCTGGTGGTGAGCGTCAGCCCGCTCGCGGTGATCGGCACGGCATAGCTGCCGCTCAGATAGCGATAGCGCTTCAGGTCGCTCGCTGCCGATGCGGCCAGGGTCAGCTGGTCGCCGTCGATCCCCAGGCCGAAGAACTCCGCCTTGGCGTCGAACTGGCCGTCGCCGAGCTGGGTGATCCCGCGATTGGAAAACCCCGCGGTAAAGCGCGTGCGCTTCTGCTTCGGGGTCACGGTCAGCGCCAGCGCACCGTCCGCGTTCGGATCGGCGAAGTCGCTCGTGAAGGTCAGGCCCGGGATCGCGCGCATCAGCGTCACCTGCCGCTCGAAGGTGGCGCGGCTGAGCGGGGCCTCGTCGAGCATCCGCGCCATGCGCGCGCGGAGCAGCCGGTGGCCGCGCCTGTCGGTCTTCACGCTCGCCTGGGCGATCCGGCCCTCGGTGAGCAGCACGGTCACCGTCCCGCCACTGGTATCCTGTTCGGGGATCGCCACGGTGTAGAGCGCCACATCGGCGCGCTGATAGGCCTTGGACAAGGTGCCGGCGAGTTCGATCAGCGTATCCTTGTCGCCGGGCCGGCCGATGAAGCGCTTCGCCGCCTCGGCCACCGGCCCGGGTGCCTGCGCGCCCTGGAAACGAATACCGCGGATCGGCGTATTGGCGCCGGTCGCGGTGACGTTGGTGGTCTCACGCCTGGGGGTGGTGCGCGGCGAAGACGGCACCTCGCGCGGTGCGGTGGCGCGGTCGATCCGGTTGCGGTCGACGATCACGCCCGCGTCCTGCCAGGCGAGCGCGGCAAGCGCGATCAGCATGGTCTCTCTCCCGGTTGTGGAAGGAAAAGCCGCGCGCAGGGGCAGTTGCGCGCGGCTTTCCCGGATCCGCGTCTCAGCGCGGTTTGGTCGGCGTCAGCAAGGTGTTGACCACCCCGCCCACGGCATTGGTGGTGCCGGTCAACAGATTGGTGTTGGCATTGGCGCCGGCGCTCGCACCCTGGGGATTGAGCACACCATTCACCGTGGCGTTGACCGTGCCCAGCGTCGAGCCGAGCGTGCCGTTGACGTTCGCGTTGGCACCGGTCGCGCCGGTCGTTCCAGTCACGCCACCCAGCAGACCGCCGGTCGTCTGGGTAACCCCACTCAACAGCCCTCCGGTAGCGCCGGTGGCGCCGTTCGTGCTGCCGACCACGCCCGGCACGGAGACGTTGAGCAGGTTGCCGCCCTGCCCGTTCGGCACCGTCACGCTCACCAGATTGCCGCCCGATGCGGCGCTCACCGTGGCGAGCTGGCCGGTCGAGGGATTGCGCGCCAGCACGTTGAGGCCGATCAGCGGCGAAGCGCCGCTCGATCCGCCGATCACCTTGCCCTGGCCGAGGTCGATCGAGACCAGCGAGCCGAGCGCGCCGCCCTTGCCGTCCAGGATCAGGGTACTGCCATTGCCCAGCCCGACCAGAGTCTGCCCGGTCGCGGTGAGCACGCGGTTGACCGTGCCGGTCACCAGGCCGGTCGCCGGGATGCCCAGACCCGCGGTAAGTCCGGTCTGGGTGTTGGCGACCCCGATCACCGCATTGCCCGACGCCGCGAGCAGATTGCCGCCCAGCGCGCCGGTGCCCGTACCGGCGCCAGTGCCGTTTCCGGTGCCAGTACCCGTCCCGCCGCCGGTCGCGCCGCCACCGCCTCCAGTGCCGCCGCCCGTTCCGCCAGTACCGCCCGAGCCGTCACCGGCCGTATCGCCGGGAACGTTAGTTCCCACCGAGGCTACGCGATAGCTTCCCGAGCTGTTGCACGCCGCAAGAGAAAGCATTCCAATCGACGCAAGTGCAAATCCGGCCAGCCGGCCATGATTATTAATCATGCCACCTCTCCTGTGTTTGATACTTACTTTTACTTGTCGGTGGCGCTTCAATCTATTGCTTGGGATATTGTTTCCCGGCGATGGCAAGATTCGTGGTTGCCAATAACTTAATCGGGAACCTTGCCGAAGCGACGGCGCCTCCTAAATTTGCACCGGGCCACCGCGCACCGGTTGACGCGGGCGGATCGGCTTCGCATATCGCCGTCGCTGGCACTCGACTCCATGGAGTGCCAAACCAGAGATCAAACCAAGTGAGGAACCCGCAATGAACTTCCGTCCGTTGCACGACCGCGTGCTCGTTCGCCGCGTCGAAGCCGAGGCGAAGACCGCCGGCGGCATCATCATCCCGGACACCGCCCAGGAAAAGCCGCAGGAAGGCGAAGTCGTCGCCGCCGGCTCGGGCGCCAAGAACGAAAAGGGCGAAGTCACGCCGCTCGACGTCAAGGCCGGCGACCGCATCCTGTTCGGCAAGTGGTCGGGCACCGAGGTCAAGGTCAACGGCGAAGACCTGCTGATCATGAAGGAATCGGACATCCTCGGCATCATCGGCTGAGCCGTTTCCGCGGCTTCCCCCGCGCACGCGTTGGGTGTCGCGACTTTTGTGACTTTTGAACGAATTTTGAGAGGTAAATCCCATGGCAGCCAAGGACGTTAAGTTCGGCCGCGACGCCCGCGAACGCATTCTGCGCGGCGTCGACACCCTCGCCGACGCAGTGAAGGTCACGCTGGGCCCGAAGGGCCGCAACGTCGTGATCGAGAAGAGCTTCGGCGCCCCGCGCATCACCAAGGACGGCGTCAGCGTCGCCAAGGAAATCGAGCTCAAGGACAAGTTCGAGAACATGGGCGCCCAGATGGTGCGCGAAGTGGCCTCGAAGACCAACGACATCGCCGGTGACGGCACCACCACCGCCACCGTGCTCGCCCAGGCGATCGTCCGCGAGGGCATGAAGTCGGTCGCGGCCGGCATGAACCCGATGGATCTGAAGCGCGGCATCGACCTCGCGGTGCACAAGGTCGTCGAGGACGTGAAGAGCCGTTCGAAGCCCGTCTCGGGCTCGTCGGAAGTCGCGCAGGTCGGCATCATCTCGGCCAATGGCGACGTCGAAGTCGGCCAGAAGATCGCGGAAGCGATGGAGAAGGTCGGCAAGGAAGGCGTGATCACCGTCGAAGAGGCGAAGGGTCTCGAGTTCGAGCTCGACGTCGTCGAGGGCATGCAGTTCGACCGCGGCTATCTGTCGCCCTACTTCATCACCAACCCGGAGAAGATGACGGTCGAGCTCAACGATCCGTACATCCTGATCCATGAGAAGAAGCTGTCGAACCTCCAGTCGATGCTTCCGATCCTCGAGGCGGTCGTGCAGTCGGGTCGCCCGCTGCTGATCATCGCCGAGGACATCGAGGGCGAGGCGCTGGCCACCCTGGTCGTCAACAAGCTGCGCGGCGGCCTGAAGGTCGCGGCCGTCAAGGCTCCGGGCTTCGGCGATCGCCGCAAGGCGATGCTCGAGGACATCGCGATCCTCACCAAGGGCGAAGTCGTCTCGGAAGACCTCGGCATCAAGCTCGAGAGCGTCACCCTGGGCATGCTCGGCACCGCCAAGCGCGTCACGATCGACAAGGACAACACCACCATCGTCGATGGCGCCGGTGAAGCCGATGCGATCAAGGGCCGCACCGAAGCGATCCGCCAGCAGATCGAAGTCACCACCAGCGACTATGACCGTGAGAAGCTCCAGGAGCGCCTCGCCAAGCTCGCCGGCGGCGTGGCCGTGATCAAGGTCGGTGGTGCGACCGAAGTCGAGGTGAAGGAGCGCAAGGACCGCGTCGACGACGCTCTCCATGCTACCCGCGCTGCTGTCGAAGAAGGCATCGTCCCCGGCGGCGGCACGGCGCTGCTCTATGCGTCGAAGGCTCTCGACGGCGTCACCGGCGCCAATGAGGACCAGACCCGCGGCGTGGACATCGTCCGCCGTTCGCTCTCGGCCCTGGTTCGCCAGATCGCCCAGAACGCCGGCCATGACGGTGCCGTGGTCGCCGGCAAGCTGCTCGACGGCAACGACGCCACGATCGGCTTCAACGCCGCGACCGACGTATACGAGAACCTGGTGACCGCCGGCGTGATCGACCCGACCAAGGTCGTCCGCACCGCGCTCCAGAATGCGGCCTCGGTCGCCGGCCTGCTCATCACCACCGAAGCGGCGGTGAGCGAGCTGCCGGAAGACAAGCCCGCCATGCCGGCGATGCCGGGCGGCGGCATGGGCGGCATGGACTTCTAAGAGTCCGCGCAAGCACAAGCGAAGGGCCGGGGAGCGATCCCCGGCCCTTTCCTTTTGCCGGCCATCCGGCGTGTTGGCGTTTTAGGCCAACAAAGCACTTTCCTACATCCCGAAACCGCGACAAACTGGCCCCATCCACAACAGCGCCGGCCTACAGGCGCGTTCTCAGGGGCTGACCATGACCGACCTTTCCCGCCGCGAAGCGCTGACCGCGGCTGCTTTCGCTTCGCTCGCAGCCGCGCTGCCGGCCTGGGCGCAGGAGACCAAGATGACCGCTGGTGCCCAGTGGGACCTGACCGAGCTCTATCCGAACGAAGCCGCCTGGGAGTCCGCCCGCAAGCAGATGCTCGCCGCGATCCCCGGCATCGCCAAGTACAAGGGCCGGCTCGGCGAGAGCGCGGACGTGCTCGCCGAGGCGCTGTCGCTCCAGTCCGATCTCGGCCGTACGATCGGCCGCATCTACACCTATGCCAGCCTGAAGGGTGACGAGGACGTCCGCATCTCCGCCAACCAGGAGAAGCTCGCCCAGGCCCGCGACCTCTACACCGCGTTCGGCGAGGCGACCTCCTGGACCTCGCCCGAGCTGCTGACCCTGGGCAAAGCCAGGATCGACGCCTTCCTCGCCGCCAGCCAGACGCTGCGCACCCGCTTCGACTTCGCGCTGGCCGACACGCTGCGCCAGGCCGAGCACACCCTTTCGCCCGAGAGCGAGGCGATCCTCGCCAGCGCCGGTTCGCCGCTTTCGGCACCGGGCGAGATCTCGGGCCAGCTGCGCTCGTCGGACATTCCCTGGCCGACCATCACCCTGTCGACCGGCAAGGCGGTGCGGCTCGATTCGCAAGGCTATTCGCTGAACCGCGACGCGCCCAACCGCGAGGACCGCAAGGCGGTGTTCAACGCCTTCTGGACCGCGCACGGCAAGTTCCAGAACTCGTTCGGGACGACCTATGCCGCCAAGGTGCGCGGCGACATCTTCTACGCCAAGGCGCGCAAATACCCGACCTCGCTGGCCCGCGCGCTCTCCGGCAACAATGTGCCCGAGGCGGTGTACCGCACGCTGGTGGCCGAGGCGAACAAGGGGCTGCCGCAGCTCCACCGCTATTTCGAGCTGCGCCGCAAGATGCTCAAGCTGCCGGACATCGGCTATTACGACATCTATCCGCCGCTCGTCTCGATGGACCGCAGCTACACGCTCGATCAGATGCGGAGCACCACGCTGGAAGCGGTGAAGCCGCTCGGCGCGGACTATCAGGCGCGCATCGCCAAGGCGACTGCGGCCAAGTGGATGGATCCCTGGCCCCGCGAGGGCAAGCGCCCGGGCGCGTACATGAACCCCGGCGCGTTCGACGTGCACCCCTATCTGCTGCTCAACCTCAGCGACAAATATGACGGGATGAGCACCTATGCGCACGAATGGGGCCATGCGCTCCACTCGCTGCTCGCCAATTCGGCCCAGCCTTATGACAAGGCCGACTATCCGATCTTCCTCGCCGAGATCGCCTCGACGCTGAACGAGCAGCTGCTGTTCGCGCACCTGATGAAGAGTGCGAAGACCAGGGAGGAGAAGCTCTTCTATCTCGGCCAGCAGATGGAGAATTACCGCGGCACCTTCTTCCGCCAGACCATGTTCGCCGAGTTCGAATTGAAGGCGCATGACATGGCAGAGGCGGGCGAGGGCCTGTCGGGGAGCAAGTTCACCAAGGTCTATGGCGAGCTGCTGCGCACCTATCACGGGCCGAACATGATCCTCGCGCCCGAATATGCGAACGAGTGGGCGTATATCCCGCACTTCTACAACAGCTTCTACGTCTACCAGTACGCCACCTGCATCTCGGCGGCGACCTTCTTCGCCCAGTCGATCCTGAAGGGCGGGCCGAAGGAGCGCGACAACTACCTGTCGGTGCTGAAGGCGGGCGGATCGGACTATCCGACCGAGATCCTGAAGCGCGCCGGCCTCGATATGGCGAGCCCGGCCCCGTACCAGGCGCTGGTCGCCGACTTCAAGAACGTGCTCGACCAGGCGGAAGCCCTGGTGGGCTAGTCGGTTTGCGGTGCCGGGCGGGGGAGCGGGCCGGCACCGCCTAAAGCTGCTTCCGCCGCGTCGGCGCATGGAAATCGGGCGGCTTGTCCGCGATCCATGCGACGAAGCGGCGGATGTCCTCGCGCTCGAGCAGTGCCTCGAGCGTGGGATAGAGCCGGGCCAGCTCGGCATTGCTCGCGCTGGCGTGGATCGTCCGGTGACAGATCGGGTGGAGCGGCACGGTGTCGCGGCCGCCCTCGCTCTTCGGCACGACGTGATGCCATTCGACCTTGTCGCCCAAGGGGCGTGCGCAAAGCGCGCAGGCCTCGGTCGGCACGACGCCGGCCGCGGCTTCCATCGCAGCCGCGACCTGCTTGCGCCGGACCCGGCCGCTCATCCTTCGAGCTGGCGCAGCAGCCAGTCGTCGGCGACCATGTCGAGCACCAGATGGACCCGGGCGGTGTCGCCGCGATTGGCCACGCTGTGCGGATCGGCAAGCCGCAGATACCAGGCCTCGCCCGGCGCCATCGTGACCCGCTCGCCGTTCAGGCGGAAATCGACATCCGGATTGGTGACCACCGGCACATGGATCCGGGCGAACCCGTCGGCGACATCGAGGTCGAAGTCCTCATGCTCCTTGATCACCGATCCCGCCGCGAGCCGCATCAGCCGCACGCTGCGAACCGGCGACCGGAAGGCATCGATCACCGCGGACAGCCCCGGCATCCGGCCCCGCCACGGCGTATCGACGAACTCGGTAGCATCCGGTGCGGAATAGATCATCTGGACCGGATGCCTGGCGGCGGCCGAAGCGCGCAGCGGCAACACGCTCCACTCGCCCTCGTAATTCTGCCGCACGAAATGCTCGGTCCAGTCACCGCGTTCCAGCGCGGCGAGATCGGCGGCGAGCGGCGCGGGATCGAAGCGCAGCGGCAGCCGCACCCGATCGGGCCAGACGGATTGTGTGGGTGCCGTCGCCATATTAGCCTGCCTGCTCCTTCCCGAGCGAGCCTATCCCAGCCCCCGATGATTGCAACGCCGCCGACTCCGCTCGACCAGTTCCGGACGGCCGTGATGGCCGATGCCGAGGCGCAGCAATATCTCGCCGAACCCTATGATCCGGCCGAATTCGAAGCCCGCGCGCTGGCATGGGCGACCGCACACGGGATCGCCCTTGCCGCAGCCGATCTGGCCGAAGCGAATCGCTCCGCGCCAGCGCCGCCGATGCGGACGGACCGGCCGCCCCTGGGCTGGCTTCCCGTCAGTTTCTCATCGACGCCCGAGCCGGCAGTCGACTGGCTCCACTTCGCCGACATCTCACCGAACACTCCCTTCTTCCAGGATGCGATCCGGGAGGCATCGTATCGGCCGTTTAACCGGCTGTTCCGCACCGCCACACCGATCGCGAGCCTCCCCGGCCAGGCCGATCGCGAGGCGCCGACCGGCTTCATCTTCCACATGTCGCGCTGCGGATCGACGCTCGTCTCACAGATGCTGGGCGCCGTGCCGGGCCATGTCTCCATCTCCGAAGCGCCGGCGCTCGATGCGCTGCTCCAGTGCCGCTTCACCGATCAGGAAGCGCATGTCGATGCGCTGCGCGGACTGGTCCATGCCCATCGCCGCGGCGCCGAGCGGCTGTTCGTCAAGCTCGACAGCTGGCACACCCGCGCGCTGCCCCTGCTTCGCCGCGCCTTTCCCCGGACGCCCTGGATCTTCCTCTATCGTGATCCGGTGGAAGTGATCGTCTCGCACCTGCGCCAGCGCGGCGTGCAGACCGTGCCCGGCATGGTGCCTCTGGCATGGTTCGACCTGCTGCCCGAGGACGCGAACCTTCCCGACCGCGTCTTCATCGCACGGGTGCTGGAACGGATCTGCAGCGCAGTCATCGAGAACGGCCGGGAGAATGGCCTGCTGGTCGATTATGCCGAACTGCCCGAGGCTTTTTTCGAGCGCATCCTGCCGCATTTCGGCATCGCGCCCGACGCGGCCGCCGGGGCAGCGATGACAGCGGCAGCGGGAAATCATTCCAAGACGCCCGGCATTCGCTTCCACGCCGATGCCCAGACCAAGCAGCGCGCGGCCGATGCCGAGCTTCGCGCCATAGTCGAGCGCTATCTGGCTCCGGTCTTCGCCCAGCTCGAGGCGACGCGCGCGGCCGCCTAGTCGCCCTTCCGCATCGCCTCGATGATCTTCTTCACTTCCTGGCTGCGGCCGCGTGGCAGGACGAGGATGTCATCACCCGAGGCAACCACGATCAGGTCCTCGACGCCGACCAGGGCGACACGCTTTCCGGACTCGACGCGAACCAGGCAGTTGCTGCTCTCGATCACCACCGCGTCGCCGCGCACGACATTGCCGCCGGCATCGGCATGGCTGATCGCGTGGAGCGCATCCCAGCTGCCGACGTCGCTCCAGCCCATCGTCACCGGCACCACCGCCACGCGCGGCGCCTTTTCCATCACGGCATAGTCTATCGAGTCGGAGGGGCTCGCCGCGAAGCTGTCGGCATCGGGCCAGATCCGCGCCCCTTCGCGCCGGCCCTTCTCCATCGATGCCTGGGCGGCCGCGAGCATCTCGGGCGCATAGCTGGACAGGGCACCCAGATAGATGTCCGCGCGGAACAGGAAGATGCCGCCGTTCCAGGTATGCCCGCCCTGGGCGAGCATCTCCTCCGCCTTGTCGCGCGGCGGCTTCTCGACGAAGCGTTCGACCCGGTGCACGCCCTCGCCGATCGCCTCGCCGACCTTGATCCAGCCATAGCCGGTCTCGGCCGAATCGGGCGTGATGCCGAAAGTGACCAGCCAGCCGTCGCGCACCAGCGGCAGCGCGGCCTGGATGGCGGCGTGGAAGGCATCGACATCGGCGATGACGTGATCGGAAGGCATCACCAGCAGCGGCTCGGCCCCACCGCCCGCAGCGATGGCGGCGAGCGCGATGGCAGGCGCCGTGTTCCGCCCGATGGGCTCGAGCACCAGCGCACGCGCGACGCTGTCCGCGGCGGCAAGCTGCTCCTCGACCATGTCGGCATGATGCGCATTGGCGACGACGATCGGCGCCCCGAAACGCTCGCCCGAAGCTCGCCGTGCGGTGAGCTGCAGCATCGTCTCCTCGGCGGTGAGCGACAAAAGCTGCTTGGGTTTCTCTGCCCGCGACATCGGCCAGAGTCTGGTACCCGATCCTCCCGACAGGATGACAGGAACGATCGGCTTCGAATCCGGCATGAGCTTCGGACCTCCTGATGCTTGTTGCAATGCGACGAATTGCCCCGTCGGTCAAACACTTGGATTTCACTGCGGTTTCGAAATCGGTTCAGGAAAATTCCGTCGGCCGCCGGGCAATGCCGACCATGTCGGATTTGTTTACACTTCTGCCTTAGAGCAGGTGCCCATGATCCGGCTGTTCAAGCATTACGTGCCCAATGCCGTGCTGCTGCTCGGCTTTCTCGATATCCTGCTGCTGGCGGTGTCGGGCGAGCTCGGCTGGATGCTGCGCGCGCACCAACTGGGCATCGGCCTGCCGCCCGTGCAGACGCGCTGGCCGCAACTCGTCAGCTATGCGCTGTTCCTCGAAGTCGCGATGATGTCGGTCGGCGTCTATGGCGCCGACGCGCTCCAGTCGCTGCGCTATGCGGTGGCGCGGCTGATCGTGGCGATCTCGCTGGGCGTGATCGGTCTCAGCGTCCTCTATTTCCTGATCCCCGAGATCGGCTTCTGGCGCTCCAACCTGCTCTACGCGATGGGCTGCTCGATCGCCTCGCTGATCGCGCTGCGCATCCTGCTCGGCAAGGCCCTGGGCAGCCAGGCGTTCAAGCGCCGCATCGTCGTGCTCGGCGCAGGCGCCCGCGCGCAGCGGCTCAAGGACCTGTCCAAGACCCCCGGCGCGGGCTTCGTCGTGGTCGGCTATGTTTCGATGAGCGAGGCCAATCGCGTGATCCCCGAGGCCATCGCGCGCGACGCGATCTACAATCTCGCCGACCATGTCGTGGTGCTCAACGCCAGCGAAGTGGTGCTCGCGCTGGAAGAGCGCCGCAACGCACTGCCGCTCAAGGATCTGCTGCGCATCAAGACCACGGGCGTGCACGTCAACGAGATCTCGACCTTCCTCGAACGAGAGACCGGCCGCGTCGACCTGGACAGCGTCAATCCCAGCTGGCTGATCTTCTCGGACGGCTTCTCCTCGGGGCGCATGCTCTCGAGCATGTTCAAGCGGCTGTTCGACATCACCGCGAGCGCGGTGCTGCTCGCCCTGATGCTGCCGATCATCCTGCTCACCGCGATACTGATCAAGCTGGAGAGCCGGGGCCCGGCATTCTACCGCCAGCGCCGCGTCGGCCTTTATGGCACCGGCTTCGACGTCATCAAGCTGCGCTCGATGCGCCAGGATGCCGAAGTGAACGGCCAGGCGGTGTGGGCGGAGAAGGACGATCCGCGCATCACCCGCATCGGCAAGATCATCCGCAAGACGCGGGTCGACGAGCTGCCGCAATGCTGGAGCGTGCTCAAGGGCGAGATGAGCTTTGTCGGCCCGCGCCCCGAGCGCCCCCAGTTCGTCGAGGATCTCGAGACCAAGCTGCCTTATTATGCCGAACGCCACATGGTGAAGCCGGGCATCACCGGCTGGGCACAGATCAACTATCCCTATGGCGCCTCGATCGAGGATTCGCGCCAGAAGCTCGAATACGACCTCTATTACGCGAAGAATTATTCGCCCTTCCTCGACGTGCTGATCCTCCTCCAGACCATCCGCGTCGTGCTGTTCCCCGAAGGCGCACGCTAAATGGCCGCTTTGCTGCTCTGGCTGCACGCGCTCGCCGCGCTGCTGTTCGGAGCGCTCGCCTTCTGGGCATGGCGCACCGATATCGCCGGGCTGCCGCGCCGCCCGCTCGCCTTTGCGCTGGCGACCACCGCGCTCTGGGCGCTCGCCATTGCCGGCATCGGATCGACCGACGTCGCGAGCTGGTTCGCCGAGACGCTGCGCAACCTCGCCTGGCTGGGCTTCATGCTCGTGCTGCATCGGCGCGACGCGCAGACCCGGCCGCCGATCGCGCTCGGCACGGTCTATGGCGTGGTCGCCCTGGTCCAGATCGCCGCCGTGACGCTCACGCTCATCGCCTATGTCCATCCCGATCCCGGCGCGACGGCGCAGACCGCCAATGCCGCGGTGCTGATGCGGATGCTCGTCGCGGTGGCCGCGCTGGTATTGGTCCAGGCGCTCTGGTCGGCGCTGGGTCCGGCCACCAGCGGGCCGCTGCGCACGCTGGTGATCGCGCTCGCGTGCATGTGGTGTGCCGAGTTCGGGCTCTACACCTTCGCCTATCTCGCCGCCGAATGGCGGATCGAGCCGTTGGCGCTGCGCGGGCTCGCCTATCTCGCCATCGCGCTCGCGATCGGGGCGGCACTCCAGCGCAAGGGCGAGTGGAAGATCGAGGTTTCCCGCGCGGTCACCTACCAGTCGCTGTCGCTGGTCGCGGTCGGCGCCTATTTCGCGCTGCTCGCGCTCGCCACCTCGGCCATCGCCACGGTGGGCGGTGCCAATGCCCGCATCCTCCAGACCGCCTTCGTGCTCGGCTCCACCGCGGCGATCCTGACGCTCGTCGCCAATAGCTGGCTGCGCGCCTGGCTGAAGGTGAAGCTGGCCAAGCATCTCTTCCGCCACCGCTACGACTATCGCACCGAATGGATGCGCTTCACCGAGACTTTGGGCGCTCCCCAAGGCGGCGCCGCGCTCGACGAACGTATCGTCAAGGCGATCGCCGACCTCACCGAAAGTCCGTCCGGCATGCTGCTGGTGCCCGATGCAGGCGGGCTCGGCATCGGCGCGCGCTGGAACTGGGATCATGCGACGCCGCCTATCGCCAGCGACACGGCATTGAGCGAGCATCTCCAGCTGACCGGCCGGATCATCGAGCTCGATGCGGTCCGCCGCAGCGAGGATCATGTCGATGCCGTCGCCGTGCCGCAATGGATGCTCGACCTGCCCGAGGCCTGGGCGATCGTCCCGCTGCCGCATCTGGCCGAGCTCGCCGGCGCGATCCTGCTCGCCCGGCCTGCGCTCGACCGCGCGCTCGACTGGGAGGATTTCGACCTGCTCAAGGTCGCCGGCCGTCAGGTCGCGTCCTACCTCGCCGAATCCAAGGCGCAGGACGCGCTGGCCGAGGCCCAGCGCTTCGAAGAGTTCAACCGCCGCTTCGCCTTCATCCTCCATGACATCAAGAATCTCGTGAGCCAGCTGACCCTCACCGCCCGCAATGCCGAACGCCATGCCGACAAGCCCGAGTTCCGCGCCGACATGGTCGCGACGCTGCAGAATTCGGCGGAGCGGATGAACGCGCTGCTCGCGCGCCTTTCCCAGCATCATCGCGGCCGCGCCGAGGCACCGCACGCGATCGAGGTCGTCGCGCTGGTCGAACGCGTCGCCGGGCAGCGCAAGGGCCAGCACCCGGTGGTGACCGCCGGTGTGCAGAGCGCCATCGCGCATGCCGATCCGATCAGCCTCGAGCAGTTGCTCGGCCATCTCGTCCAGAACGCGATCGAAGCGAGCCCGGCGAACGAGCCAGTCACGCTGTCGGTCTCGGCCGATGGCGAGCGGGTGGCGATCGACGTGATCGACCAGGGCTGCGGCATGTCGCCCGCCTTCATCCGCGACAGATTGTTCAAGCCCTTCGTCTCGTCGAAGGAAGGCGGGTTCGGCATCGGCGCCTTCGAGGCGCGCCAGCTTACCCAGGCCATGGAGGGCCAGATCGAAGTGACCTCGCGCGAAGGCAAGGGAACGCGCTTCCGCGTGATCCTCAAGGCCGCGCACCCCGCCGACCTGGGAATGGGACGCGCCGCATGAGCGACACCCGCGCCCTGCCCAAGCTCCTCATCGTCGAGGACGATGCCGGGCTCCAGCGCCAGCTGCGCTGGGCCTATGACGGCTATGAGATCTTCACCGCCTCCACCCGCGAGGAAGCTGTCACGGTGCTGCGCGCCGAGGAGCCGCCGGTGGTCACGCTCGACCTCGGCCTGCCGCCCGATCCAGACGGCACCACCGAAGGCTTCGCCACGCTCGAGACCATCCTGTCGCTGCGGCCCGACACCAAGGTGATCGTCGCCTCGGGGCACGGTGCGCATGAATCGATGCTGCGCGCGATCTCGCTGGGTGCCTGGGACTTCTACCAGAAGCCGATCGACATCGACGCGCTGGGGCTGATCGTCGCGCGTGCCTTCCACGTCCATGCGCTGGAGGCCGAGAACCGCCGCCTCGCCGAGCGGGTCGAGGCAGGCGCGGTGCTCGGCGGCATGCTGACCGGCGCGCCCGAGATGCTCAAGGTCACCCGCACGATCGAGCGTGTCGCCAGCGCCGACGTGTCCGTCATGCTGCTCGGCGCCAGCGGCACCGGCAAGGAGCTGCTCGCCCGCGGGCTGCACGACAAGAGCGGGCGGAAGGGCCGCTTCGTCGCGATCAACTGCGCAGCGATCCCCGAAACCCTCCTCGAATCGGAACTGTTCGGTCACGAGAAGGGCGCCTTCACCGGCGCGGTGAAAACCACCGAGGGCAAGATCGAGCTCGCGCAAGGGGGGACGCTGTTCCTCGACGAGATCGGCGACGTGCCGCTTCCCCTGCAGGTCAAGCTGCTGCGCTTCCTGCAGGAGCGGGTGATCGAGCGGGTCGGCGGGCGCCAGGCGATCGCGGTGGACACCCGCATCGTCTGCGCGACGCACCAGGACATCGACGCGATGGTCGCCGACAATCGCTTCCGCGAAGACCTCTATTACCGCCTCGCCGAGATCGTCGTGCGCATCCCGAGCCTGGCCGAAAGGCCGGGTGACGCCGGGCTGCTCGCACGGCACTTCCTCCAGAAATATGCCGCCCAGATGAACACGATTGCGCGCAGCTTCGCCCCCGATGCGCTCGCCGCGATCGACGCCTGGGGCTGGCCGGGCAATGTCCGCGAGCTCGAGAACCGCGTGAAACGCGCGGCGATCATGGCCGAGGGCAAGCACGTCACCGCCAGCGATCTCGATCTCGGGGCACAGGCGGAGATCGAGCCGGTCAACCTCAAGGCCGCGCGCGAGCTCGCCGATCGCAAGGCGATCCGTCATGCGCTCGCCCGCGCCGAGGGCAATATCTCCGGCACCGCCCGTCTGCTCGGCATCAGCCGTCCCACCCTCTATGATCTGATGAAGGCCTATGACCTCCAGCCATAGGCGCGCCCGCGCCAAATCCTCGGGCTTCGGCGTGCGCGGCGTGCTGGTGATCGGCGGCGCGCTCGCGGTGCTGTTCGCCGTGCTGATCGGCTGGTTCACGCTGACCACCGGCAAGATGAGCGCCGCCGACGCCGCCGAGGCGACCGGCCGGGCCGAGGCACTGCTCAAGGCGGACAACGCCACCGCCGCCCGCGACCTGGCGGCCGAGGCGGTGCGCGGCGATCCCGACAACGAGAACGCCCATATCGTCCTCGCCCGCGCCCTGCTCGCGCTGCAGGACGGCGTCGGCGCCGAGGGCGAGATCCAGCGCGCGGTGGACGCCGGGTACGACGCCAGGGCCGTGCCGCAATGGCGCGCCGAGGCCTGGGTGCTCCAGGGCAAGACCGACAAGGCCCCGGCCGAGGCGGACAAGGCCCCGGCCAGCCAGAAGGTCTATGGCCTGCGCATCCGCGCCCGCGCACTGACTGCCACCGGCGACTATGCCGGGGCGCAGAATGCCCTTGCCGAGGCTTTGCGCCTCGCCCCGAACGATGCCGGCGTGTGGACCGACCTCGGCCGCTTCCGCTTCGCCGCCGGTGACCTGCGCGGCGCCGCCGAGGCGTCGGACCGCGCGGTCAAGCTCGCGCCCGGCTCGGTCGATGCGCTGGTGCTGCGCGGCGAGATCGTGCGCAGCCAATATGGCCTGGTCGCCGCGCTGCCCTGGTTCGAGCAGGCGCTGAAGCGCGATCCGGCGCGCCACAATGCGCTGATCGAATATGCCGCGACGCTGGGCGATGCCGGCCGCACCGTCGATGCGATCGCCGCCACCCGCCGCGCCCTCGCCGCCCATCCCGGCAGCCCGCAGGCGCTCTATCTCCAGGCCGTGATCGCGGCGCGCGCCGGCAATTTCGACCTGTCGCGCACGATCCTGGAAAAGACCGGCGGCACGATCGACGACCTGCCCGGCACCAAGCTGCTCGGCGGCACGCTCGACCTGGAGCGCGGCGAGTATGAGCAGGCGATCGACAAACTGACCGACCTGGTCGCGATGCAGCCGATGAACATCACCGCGCGCAAGCTGCTCGCCGTCGCGCTGCTGCGTACCGACCGCGCGCGCAACGCCATCGACATGCTGCGCCCCGTCGTCGCCCGCGCCGATGCCGACAGCTACGCGCTGACCCTGGTCGCCCGCGGCTTCGAGCGGATCGGCGATCGGGCGAGCGCCTCGCGCTTCCTCGACCGCGCGGCCTTCCCGGCGACGGGCGAGTCCGCCGCGTTCAGCGCCGACGACAGCACCGCCACCCTCGCCGCCGATGCGGCCCAGCGGCCGAACGATCCCCAGGCGACGCTCCCGCTGATCCGCGGCCTGATCGCCAATGGCGACAAGGGCGCCGCCCTTTCCCGGGCCCAGGACATCGCCGCGAAGAACCCCGGCGCCCCCGGCGCGCAGGTGGTGCTGGGCGACGTGCTGATGCTCCTCAACCGCCCGGCGGACGCGGCCGCCGCCTACAAGCGCGCGGCCGATCTGCGCTTCGACGAGCCGACCCTGCTCCGCCTGGTCGATGCCCTCGACCGTGGCGGCAAGCGCGAGGAAGCGGCGAACGCGCTGGCGCTGTTCCTCTCGCAGAACCCGGTCAACATCGCCGCGCAACGCCTCTCGGCGCACTGGCAGCTCGCCGCCGGCGACTATGACGCCGCGATCGACACGCTCGAGGACATCCGCTCGCAGATCGGCGATGGCGACGCCGCGCTCAACGCCGAGCTCGCCGCCGCCTATGCCGGCGTGGGCGAGACCGGCACCGCCGTCGATTTCGGCGAGGCGGCCTATGGCCTGGCCCCGGCCAATCCCGCGGTCGCCGATGCCTATGGCTGGGCGCTGTTCAAGGGCGGCGACAAGGACGGCGCGCTGGAGCTGCTGCAGAAGGCCGTGATCCTGGCCCCCAAGCATGCCGGGCTGCGCTGGCACCTGGCCCAGGTCTATGCCGCGCTCGGCCGCAAGGCGGAGGCGAAGCAGAACGCCCAGGCAGCGCTCGCCGACCCGGGCTTCCCCGAGCGAGCCGCCGCGCTGGCGGTGGCGAACGGCTGATTCGCCGGGGCTGCGGCCCGTGGAAGTTTACGAAGTTTACGGCACGGGGCCCCGATTCTTCCCCCGCGCGCAGGTGCCCGCGGCGCGGGTGATCGAGGGCGGAAGTGAAAGCGGCCTGCATCCACCAGCATGGAGCAGGCGAAATCCTACATTGCAAGCGGCGGGCTTCTTCCCTCTCTACCCCTTGGGGAGATAGCTACCGGGTCCGCGCGTCCCAGCCCAGCATCGCGACTTCGGCCACGCCTTCGAGCTCGGCCCGGCCGACCCCGTCGCGGGCGAGGATCGACATGCCGTTCTGGATGGTCTGCACGAAGCGGGCGAGCGCATCGAGGTCGACGCTTGCCGGTATCTCGCCTTCGTCCCTGCCCCGCTCCAACCGATCACGCAGGCGCTCGAAACCCACGCCGCGGGCCGAGCGAACCAGCGCGCCGAGCTCCGCATTGCCTTCGCTGCCGACCGCGGAGAGCGTGACCATGCAGCCGGTAGGCATGTCGGCGAGGCAGCCGGTCAGCGCCGCCGCCGAATCCATCAGCAGCGCCCGCGCCGCTTCCCGCGCCGTGGAGGCCGCGAGGAAGTTGGCCCAGACGAAATCCTCGGTCGTGTCGCGATAATGGCCGAGCGCCTCGACATAGAGCGCCTCCTTCGAGCCGAAGGCGGCGTAGAGGCTGGGCGCGCCGATCTCCATCGCCTCGGTGAGGTCTGCGATCGACGTGGCGGCATAGCCCTTTTCCCAGAACAGGCGCGTCGCGCGGGCCAGCGCCGCTTCGCGATCGAACGCCCGCGGGCGACCCCGTGCCCTTGCTTTTCCGTGGCTTATAGAATTCTGCATCGATCGTTACATAATTCCCTTGACGCTCCCAAACAAGCTTCCTAGCTAATTGTGTATCGATCACTACACAAATATGGGATAAGATCATGAGCGAGCTTCTGGGCAAACGGGCACTGGTGACGGGTGCTTCGCGCGGTATCGGGGCCGGCATCGCGCTGGCGCTGGCGGACAAGGGCGCCGACGTCGCTATCACCTATGAGCGTTCGGCCGAGCGCGCCGCCGAACTGGTGCGGGCGATCGAAGCCAAGGGCCGCCGCGCCATCGCCATCCAGGCCGACAGCGCCGATCCCGAGGCGGTGAAACGCTCGGTGGCGGAAACGGTCGAGGCGCTGGGCGGGCTCGATATCCTGGTCAACAATGCCGGCATCGCCCGGTACAGCCAGGTCGCCGACCTCAACCTCGAGGAGATCGACGCGCTCCTGAACGTCAATGTCCGTTCGGCGGTGATCGCCTCGGGCGCGGCGATCCCGCACCTCAAGGAAGGCGGGCGCATCATCACCATCGGATCGTGCCTGGCCGAGCGCGTGCCCTTCGCCGGCTCGACGCTCTACTCGATGACCAAGTCGGCGTTGCTTGCCTTCAACCGCGGCCTGGCCCGCGACGTGGGGCCGGCCGGCGTCACCGCCAACCTGGTCCAGCCCGGCCCGATCGACACCGACATGAACCCCGCCGACGGCGATTTCGCCGACACGCTGCGCGCCCACACCGCGCTCGGCCATTACGGCAAGCCGGAGGACGTGGCGGCGGTGGTCGCCTTCCTCGCCAGCCCGGCGGCGCGCTTCGTCACCGGATCGGTGGTCACGGTCGATGGCGGCCTGAACGCCTGACAAGCGGCACCCAAGGGCGCTGATAGCGAAACTGGGGGTGAGCCGGCGATAGCGCCTCGCTATAGCCACCCCCATGAACGAAGAAATCCTCGCCCGCATCGCCGACGCACTCGACCGGCTCGCACCGCCGCCGCCCCCGCCTGCCGACCTGGAGGCGCATCCCGCCTATGTGTGGCGCGGGCACGGGCTGGCGCCGGCGCGGGTGTTCGATCCGCTGCCGATCGAGATCCTGCGCGGGGTGGATGCCCAGCGCGAGGCGCTGGTCGCCAACCTCACCCGCCTCTCCGAGGGCCATGCCGCGCAGGACGTGCTGCTGTGGGGCGCGCGCGGCACCGGCAAGTCCGCGCTGGTGAAGAGCGCGGTCGCCGCGGTTCAGGCCCGGGGCGGCCGGCTCGCGCTGGTCGAGGCGGTGACCACCGAGCTTTCGACCCTGCCCGAGCTGTTCAACCTGCTCGGCACCACCGACCGGCCCTTCGCCATCTTCCTCGACGATCTCGGCTTTGACGGCGTCGGCGACGCCCGGGCGCTGCGCTCGCTGCTCCAGGGTGGGGCCGAGGCGCGGCCGAACAATGCCCGGCTGCTCGTCACCTCGAACCGCCGCCACCTCGTCACCCGCGACATCGCCGAGCAGGCGAGCGCGATCAATCCGCGCGATTCGGCGGACGACGGCCTGGCGCTGGCAGACCGGTTCGGGCTCAGCCTGGGTTTCCACGTCGTCGACCAGGACACCTATGTCGACATCGTCCGCGGCTATGCCGAGGCGCATGGCCTGAGCTTCGATCCGGTCGATGCGATCGGCTGGGCTACGCGGCGCGGCAGCCGCTCCGGCCGGGTGGCCTGGCAATATGTCGTCGACCTGGCGGGACGGTCCGGTCGAAATCTCTGACCGGCCGCGGAACCGGATTTCCTTCGGCGCGTCTCCTTGCGACTGCGTAACAATGAAGGAATGCCGATGCGCGACGTTCGGAAGCTCACCCTGATGATCCTGGCGCCGATCGCGGCCGGCTGGGCGATTCCCGCCCAGGCCCAGACCGAGTTCAGCGGCGCCGGGGAGACTTCCGAGATCCATTGCGACGGCGGCAGCGTCCAGGTCGAAGGAGCCGACAACACGCTGGTCATCCACGGCCCCTGCAAGAGCCTGAGCGTGGCCGGCGCGAGCAACAGGATCACCATCGCCCTCGATGCCCAGTCGGCGATCCGCGTCGAGGGGGCCGACAACGAGATTCGCTGGAGCGCTCCGGGCAAGGCCAGGCCGAAGCTGAGCGTCACCGGCGCCGGCAACCGGGTCTCACGCCAGCCCTGACGCCGCCGAAACCGACCAACATGCGGTTGATTTGGCAGGAATATCCGGCTGAATCGCCCAAATCGAACTAATCGAGGTTAAGAGACCGGTCCGGATGCTTGACAGGCACCCCTCCGTCGCGGCTCACTCTCGTCCCATGGGGCGTTTGGGGGAAACCGACCTTGCGGACCGGCTGTCGCCGAGTGGCCGCGGCACCTGGATCGTGCAGCTCGTCTTCGCGCTGCTGATCACCGGGCTCACCATCGCGTTGCGCGCGGTGATCGACAGCTTCGCGCCGGCCGCGGGGCCGTTCGCGCTCGGCTTCCCGGCGATCCTGGTCGCGACGCTGTTCGGCAGGTGGCAGGCCGGCCTGGTCACCTGCGTGCTGACGTTGCTCTACAACTGGTATTTCGTGCTGCCGACCCAGCACAGCTTCCTGCTCAAGACGGCCGACGATGGTGCCCGGCTGGTGCTCGCCACGATCAACTATGTCGCGGTGCTGGTGATTGCCGAGCTGTTCCGCCGCGCAGTGCGGCGCGCGACGGCCGAGCGCGACCGGGAGCTGGCCGAGCGCGACCTGTTCCTCGAGGAGTTCGACCACCGGGTGAAGAACAACTTCACCCTGGTCGCCGCGCTGCTCGACATGCAGCGCCGGCGCGCGAAGGACGGCGAGACCGCGGAGGCGCTGTCCTCGGCCCTCAGCCGGGTCGAGAGTATCGCCCGTGCCCACCGGCACCTCTATCGCGGCGGGGCGGCATCGCGGGGCGAAGTGGACATGGCGACCTATCTGGAGGAGCTGTGCGCGGCGCTGGCCGAGGCGCTGTTCCTGCGCGGGGCGATCACGCTCGACTGTTTCTGCGACCATGGCGCGATCCCGCGCGACCGCGCCGTCTCGATCGGGCTGATCGTCAACGAGCTGGTGACCAACGCCGCCAAGCACGCCTTTGCCGGACGCGAAAGCGGGCGGATCGAAGTGCGCTTCGAAGCGGCGTCATCGGGCTGGACGCTGGTGGTGCGCGACGACGGGGTCGGCATGCCCGAGATACCCAAGGCGCGGAAGGATGGCGGGCTGGGGCAGAAGCTGATCGACGGCTTCGTCCGCCAGGCCCGGGGCAAGGCGAGCGTCGAGACCGGGGACGAGGGGACCAAGGTGACGGTGGTGCTGGAGGCGTAGTCGTCATCCCGGCGAAAGCCGGGGTCTCGTGCGGCTCTTTTCCCGCGCCTTCGCCTGAGATCCCGGCTTTCGCCGGGATGACGGGATTTCAATCTCAGCCCAGCGCCTCGACCATCTCGGCCAGTTCCAGCCAGCGCATCTCGGCAGCGTCCTTTTCGTCGCGCAGCCTGGTGATGCCGTCGCTCAGCGAAGCGAATTTGCCCGGGTTCTTCGCATAGAGGTCCGGATCGGCCATCGCCGCCTCGTCCTTCGCGATCTGCACCTCGATCTCCTCGATCCGCTTGGGCAGCAGGTCGTAGTCGCGCTGATCCTTGTAGCTGAGCTTGGTCGCCTTCTTCGGCGCCTCGGCCGCCGGCGCAGCCTTGGGGGCGGCCTTCTTCGCATCGGCCTTGGGCCGGCGCTTGGCCTCCCAATCGGCATAGCCGCCGACCACCACATCGACCGTGCCCGATCCATCGAGCCCGAGCGTCACCGTCACGGTGCGATCGAGGAAGTCGCGGTCGTGGCTGACGATCAGCACCGTGCCTTCATAGTCCGCGATCACTTCCTGGAGCAGGTCGAGCGTCTCGAGGTCGAGATCGTTGGTCGGCTCGTCGAGCACCAGCAGGTTCGAATGGCGGGCGAACTCGCGCGCCAGCAGCAGGCGCGAGCGCTCGCCGCCCGAAAGCGTGCCGATCTTGGCTTCCGCGATGCTCGGATCGAACAGGAACTCCTTCAGATAGCCATGGACGTGCTTGCGCACGCCGAGCACGTCGATCCAGTCGCCGCCATCGGCCAGCACGTCGCGCACCGTCTTGGCCGGGTCCATCAGGCTGCGCTGCTGGTCGATGATCACGCCGTTCAGCGTGTTCGACAGCTTGACCGTGCCTTCGTCGGGCTGGATCTCGCCGGTGAGCAGCTTGAGCAGGGTCGACTTGCCCGCGCCGTTCGCGCCGACGATGCCGATCCGGTCGCCCTTGGTGACCCGGAAGGTGAGGTCCTTGATGATCGTGCGATCCCCAAAGCGCTTGGTGACGTGCTTCACGTCGATCACCACCTTGGTGTTGCTGTCGTCTGCGGCGGTGACCAGCTTGGCACTGCCCTGCGGCCCCATCATCGCGGCGCGGGTGGCGCGCATTTCCTTGAGCTTCTCGAGGCGGCCCTGGTTGCGCCGGCGCCGGCCGGTGACACCGCGCTGGAGCCAATGCTCCTCGATCTTGAGCTTGGCGTCGAGCCGCTGGGCGTTGCGCTCCTCCTCGGCATAGACCTGGTCGGTCCAGGCCTCGAACCCGCCGAAACCGACTTCCGCCCGCCGGATGGCGCCGCGATCGAGCCACAGCGTCTGGCGGGTCAGGCGGGTGAGGAAGGTACGGTCGTGGCTGATCACGATGAACGCGCCGGTGAAGCGGCTGAGCCAGTCTTCCAGCCATTCGATCGCGGCGAGGTCGAGATGGTTGGTCGGCTCGTCGAGCAGCAGCACGTCGGGATTCTGCGCCAGCGCGCGGGCGATCGCGGCACGGCGACGCTCGCCGCCCGAGGCGGTCCTAGCCTCACGGCTGAGGTCGATGCCGAGCTGGTCTGCGATCGCCTCTGCCTCGTGCCGGGGCGGGGCGTCGCTGCCGGACAGGACATAGTCGAGCAAGGTCGCGCAGCCCTCCATGCGCGGCTCCTGCTCGAGGATGACGACATGCGTGCCCGGCACGATGGTGCGGCGGCCCTCATCGGCTTCGATCGTGCCGGCGATCAGCTTGAGCAAGGTGGTCTTGCCCGCGCCGTTGCGGCCGATCAGCGCGAGCCGGTCGCGCTCGCCGATGTAGAGGTTGAGCCCGCGGAACAGCCAGCCATGGCCCTGGACGAGACCGAGATTTTCAAATGCGAGAACAGGAGCAGCCATGGGACCTTTGATCGGTTGCGGCAGTGGCCGGGTGGGGGTGCGGGCCGGCGCCGTCGAATTGGGCTCCAACTAGGGGGTGGGAAGGTGTCCGGCAAGTTACAGCCGGCTGAAGAGCGCGTTCAGGGGCTATTCAATGCTTGGACCCTATGCCATCTCGCATGAAGATGTTGGTGACGCCCATCCTTTGCGCCTGTGCGGCGGCATTCGTGCCGGTCGGGGCTGCGGCTGCGCAGCCCGATCCGCATCAGGATTCGGACGCCCGCGCCCCCCGGCGCCAGGCCGCACCGCCGCTCTCGGTCCGCGAGATCGAGCGCCGCGTGGTGCCGCGCCTGCCGGGTGCCCAATATCTCGGTTTCGACTATGATCCCGCGTCGGAAGTTTACACGCTGAAGTTCCTGCGCAATGGATCGGTGATCTGGGTGGACGTGGATGCCCGCAGTGGCAACATCGTCCGCAAATCGGGCAGCTAGAGGCTGGCGAAGGGAAACACATGCGACTTCTGATCGTCGAGGATGAGCCGACTCTGGGGCAGCAGCTCCGCAACGCGCTCGAAGGCGCGGGCTATGCGGTGGACCTTGCCACCGATGGCGAGGAGGGCCTCTATCTCGGCTCCAACGAGCAATATGACGCGATCATCCTCGACCTCGGCCTGCCCGAGATCGACGGACTGACCGTGCTCGATCGCTGGCGCAAGGAAGGCAAGACCACCCCGGTGCTGGTGCTGACCGCGCGCGACAGCTGGTCGGACAAGGTGGCGGGCCTCGATGCCGGCGCCGACGACTATGTCGCCAAGCCGTTCCAGACCGAGGAGCTGATCGCCCGCCTGCGCGCGCTGATTCGCCGCGCCTCGGGCAATGCGTCCGCCGAGCTGATCGCCGGCGACATCCGCCTCGACACCCGCTCGGGCAAGGTCACCAAGGCCGGCGAGCCGGTGAAGCTCACCGCGCAGGAGTACAAGCTCCTCTCCTACCTGCTCCACCACAAGGGCAAGGTGGTGAGCCGCACCGAGCTGATCGAGCATATCTACGACCAGGATTTCGATCGCGATTCGAACACGATCGAAGTCTTCGTCACGCGCATCCGCAAGAAGCTGGGCGCAGACGTGATCACCACCATCCGCGGCCTGGGCTACAGCCTGGAAGAGCCGGCCGACGCCTGAGCCCATGTCGAAGCTCGCCCAGAGACTAGGCGAGCTGCGCCATCGCCTGTTCGGCCGTTCGCTGAGCGAGCCGGAGCCGGTAGCGCCCGGCGAGCCCCAGCCGCGCCATTATACCCGCTCGACCGGATCGGTGAGCCGGCGCATGCTGCTCGTCGCCACCGCCTGGATCATGATCCTGCTGATCGGCGGCGGCGTGGCGCTGGACCGCGTGCTGGTCAGCACCGTCACCAAGAATTTCGACGAGCAGCTCGACTATCTGCTCAAGGCGATGATCTTCTCCGCCGAGCTCGACCAGAATGGCGAGGTGATGCTCAACCGCGAGCTCGCCGACCAGCGCTTCCTCGAATATAACTCGGGTGCCTATTGGCAGATCAGCGGCAAGGGGCACGAGGCGTTCCCGTCGCGCTCGCTCTGGGACCAGCGGCTGATGGACGACCAGCAGCACAACGACACCAACGTCCATGTCTATGACAGCCGCCAGCTGCCCGGCCAGCTGCTGCGCATCGCCGAGCGCGACGCGACACTGCCGGGATCGACGGTGCGCTGGCGCTTCCAGGTGGCACAGAGCCGCGCGACGCTCGACGCGCAGATCGCCACGCTGCGCCGCACGCTGGTGCGCAGCTTCGTGCTGCTCGGTCTGGGGCTGATCATCATGGTCGCGCTGCAGACCTGGTACGGCCTGCTGCCGCTGCGCCGCGTCCGCCAGGAGATCGCCCGGCTGCGTGCTGGCCAGTCGACCCGGGTGGAAGGCGCAATGCCCGCCGAAGTGGCGCCGATGGTCGAGGAGCTGAACGCGCTGGTCGAGCACAATGACCGCCAGGCGGAGGAAGCGCGGCGCCATGCCGGCAACCTCGCCCATGCGCTCAAGACGCCGCTGAGCGTGATCATGAATGCCGCCGCCGCAGGCCAGCCCGATCTCGCCCAGGCAGTGATCCGCGAGGCGCGGACGATGCGTCGCCAGATCGACCATCACCTCGCCCGCGCCCGCGCCGTCGGCCGCCGCGGCTCGGCGCACAGCCGGGCCGAGGTCTGGCCGTCGATCGAGGCCGTCGAGCGCGCGGTCGCGCGGCTCTATCCCAATGTCCGCATCGACATCGACGGGCAGAAGGACCTGGTCGCGCATATCGAGCGGCAGGACCTGGACGATCTGCTCGGCAACCTGGTCGAGAATGCCGCCAAGTACGGCGGCGGCAGCGTGTTCATCACCGCCGGCGTGCAGGCCGGGTTCGTCGAAGTGCTGGTCGAGGACGATGGCCGCGGCATCCCCGAGGCCGATCGCATCCGCATCTTCGATCGCGGCGTGCGGCTCGACAGCGGCAAGCCGGGCACCGGCCTGGGCCTGGCGATCGTGCGCGACGTCGCCGAGATCTATGACGGCACCGTCAGCCTCGAGGAAAGCGAGGATCTGGGCGGGCTGCTCGTCCGGCTGCGCCTGCCCGCCGCCAGCTGACCGGACCGGCAACAAACTGAAATTCTGGTGCGACATGCCGGACGCAGAAGCGCCGGCGAACTCGCGGATTGCCCTCTTATGTCCGTCGGGTCGCGTGGCGGCGCTGGTTCTGGGGCCAGCGCCGCCCAAACCCCGCAGCCGAATGATTGCGCATCCTTTACAATATTTTAGCAGAGTCATGCTAAAATGCTTCTCGGGATTGCAGCAACAAAGGCACCGACATGACTTCCATTTCCGCGATCCCGCAGCATCCCGAGCGCGCGCCGATCGATGCGGCGTTCGCGCCCGTGGAACTGGAAACTCGCGGCGCGGCTGCGCAGCCGGAGGCAGGCGATGCCGCGCTGTCGGCCGATCCCGGCGAACCCGAGGATATGCAGGCCAAGCTCGACCGGCTGATCGACAATCAGGCCGAGAGCGGCGCGCTGAGCGATGCGCAGGCGAACGAGCTGCGGAGCTTCTTCGCGCAGCGTATCGGCGGCGAAACGCCGGCCAAGAGCGAGGCGCAGGCCAGCGCTTCGCCGACCAGGCCGATCAGCGAAGCGGCGACGCGCCAGCTCGACGCGATGGCGGCGTTCCTCGACAAGCTGCGCAACGCCGCGGCGTCAGGCGCCATCACCTATGGCAGCAATTCGGGGACGAGCAGCAACGGCAGCTCGGCGACCGGCTGGGTGATCGACACCAAAGCCTGAGCATCCGACTGCGCGAAGCCTGCGAGGTCAGAGCCCGCGCATCGCCTCCGCGGCGATCGACAGGCTCTTCTTCCGCGCATCGTGATCGAACATCGCGCTGGTCAGCATCAGCTCGTCGGCGCCGGTGCGCTGGATGAAGGCGGCAAGCTGCTGGCGGATCTTCTCGGGCCCGCCGATCGCGCTGGCCGACAGCACCTGATCGAGCATCGCATTGCCGTGCCCGCCCAGGCTCGCGCGATAGCCGGGAACCGGCGGCGGCAACTGGATGCCCTTGCCGGTGGTGCGGATCGCGACGAACGCCTGTTGCTGCGAGCTGGCGAGCAGCTCGGCCTCAGCGTCGGTGTCGGCGGCGAACACGTTGAAGCCGAGCATCAGGTGCGGCTTGCCGAGCACGTCTGAGGGGCGGAAATTGCGGCGATACATGTCGATCGCCTCGTCGAGCAGCCCCGGCGCGAAATGCGAGGCAAAGGCATAGGGGAGCCCCAGCATCGCCGCGAGCTGCGCGCCGAACAGGCTCGATCCGAGGATCCAGAGATCGACTTTCGCGCCCGCCCCCGGCGTGGCGCGGATGCCGGTACGGCCGTCATCGGCGAAGTAGCTCTGCAGCTCCTGCACATCCCGGGGGAATTCGTTGCCGTCGCTGTCGAGCCCGCGACGGATCGCGGCGGAGACGCGCTGGTCCGAACCCGGTGCACGGCCGAGACCAAGGTCCACGCGGCCGGGAAACAGCGCATCCAGGGTGCCGAACTGCTCGGCCACCTGGAGCGGAGAATGATTGGGCAGCATGATCCCGCCAGCGCCGACCCGGATCGTCGAGGTCGCCCGGCCGACATGCGCGATCACCACTGCCGTGGCGGCGCTGGCGATTCCTTCCATGCCGTGATGCTCGGCCACCCAGTAGCGGGTATAGCCGAGTCCCTCGACATGGCTGGCCAGATCGGCGGCGTTGGCGAGAGCCTGAGAAGCGGTCCCGCCCTGGATGATGGGGACGAGGTCGAGCAGCGAGTAAGCGGTCATGGAGGCGCAGATGGGGAGCGTGCGGCGGCTCTGCCATAAAGTTTTGGTCGTCACCCCCAAACCATTTACCCGTCATCCCGGCACATATCCGTCATTCCGGCGAAAGCCGGGATGACGATGGGCGCGCGGTGGATTGGGGGCGTTGGACAAGAAACAGTTGCTTGATAGCCGCGCCGCGTCGGCCTAACCGCGCCGCCATGAACCCTGCCCTGTCGCACGTCCGCAACTGGATCTTCGATCTGGACAACACGCTCTACCCGGTGAGCGCGAACCTGTTCGCGATGATCGACATGCGGATCGGACAATATGTCCAGAACCTGCTGAACCTCGATCCCGAAGCGGCGCACAAGGTGCAGAAGGGCTATTTCCACGCGCACGGCACGACGCTGGCCGGGCTGATGGCCGAGCATGGCACCGATCCCCATCACTATCTGGCCGATGTCCATGACGTCGACATGAGCGTGCTCGAAGTGAACGAGGCCCTTGTCGAGGCGCTGGCGAAGCTGCCGGGCCGCAAGCTGGTATTCACCAATGGCGACGCGCCCTACGCGAGCAAGGTGCTCGACAAGCTCGGCCTTGGCGCCACCTTCGAGGCGATCCACGACGTCCACGCCACCCAGTATCGCCCCAAGCCGGATCCCCAGGCCTATCAGGGGCTGTGCGAGGCGTACGACCTCGATCCGCATGCCAGCCTGTTCGTCGAGGACATGGCGCGCAACCTCGCGCCCGCCAAGGCGATCGGCATGACCACGGTGTGGATCGACAACGGCTCCGAGCAGGCGCCGGACATGGATCGCAGCTTCATCGACTATACCGTCACCGACCTCGGAGCCTGGCTCCACAGCATCCTGGAGACTTCCGAATGACCGACCTGCAGACGACCATCGACGCCGCCTGGGAAGACCGCGCGAACCTCGGCTTCTCCACCGAAGGTGCGGTCCGCGAAGCGGTGGCCGAAGCGCTGAACCTGCTCGATCGCGGTGAAGCCCGCGTCGCCGAACCCGTCGAGGGCGGCTGGCAGGTCAACCAGTGGCTCAAGAAGGCGGTGCTGCTCTCGTTCCGCCTCAATGACAATGTCGTGATGCAGGGTCCGGGCGGCGCCAATTGGTTCGACAAGGTGCCGTCGAAGTTCGCCAATTGGGGCGAGGACGCGTTCCGCCAGGCCGGCTTCCGCGCCGTCCCCGGCTCGATCGTCCGCCACGGCGCGCACATCGCCAAGGGCGCGGTGCTGATGCCGAGCTTCGTCAATATCGGCGCCTATGTCGGTGAAGGCTCGATGGTCGATGGCTGGGCGACCGTCGGCAGCTGCGCGCAGATCGGCAAGAACGTGCACTTGTCGGGCGGCGTCGGCATCGGCGGCGTGCTCGAGCCGCTCCAGGCCGATCCGGTCATCATCGGCGACGGCGCCTTCATCGGCGCGCGTGCCGAAGTGGCCGAGGGCGTGCGCGTCGGCGAAGGCGCGGTGCTGTCGATGGGCGTCTATCTCGGTGCCTCGACCAAGATCATCGACCGCGCGACCGGCGAAGTGCATCGCGGCCATGTCCCGCCCTATTCGGTGGTGGTGCCGGGCACGATCCCGGGCGAGGCCGGCAAGCCGGGTCTCTACTGCGCGGTGATCGTGAAGACGGTGGACGCGCAGACCCGTTCGAAGACCGGGATCAACGAGCTGCTGCGCGACTGATCCAAAGACCAAATCGTCATCCCGGCGAAAGCCGGGATGACGGAGAGGCGCGAAATAGTATCCTGCGTTACCGCTTTCATCCGGGCGGCGAGATGGCGTAGGGACGGGTCATGACCGAAGCCATGACCTATGGGCGCTATCTCGCGCTCGACCAGCTGCTCGCCGCCCAGCATCCGCTATCTGACCGGCATGACGAGCTGCTGTTCATCATCATCCACCAGACCAAGGAACTGTGGCTCAAGCAGATGATCGCCGAGCTGCGCGCCGCGCTCGAGCTGGTCCGCGCCGACAAGCCGGTGGAGGCGTACAAGTCGCTCGCCCGGGTGAGCCGCATCCAGGCGGTGATGACGCTGAGCTGGGACGTGCTCGCGACGATGACGCCGAGCGACTATACCCGCTTCCGCGAAGTGCTGGGATCGAGCTCGGGCTTCCAGTCGGACCAGTTCCGGGCGGTCGAGACGATGCTGGGGCTGCGCGGCGGCGGCGTGCCGGGGCCGCTGACCACCGAAGTGTCGGCCCTGCCGAGCCTGTGGGACGAGGCCAATGCCGCGCTCGCCCGCGCCGGCTTCGCATTGCCGGCCGAGGCGCTGGAGCGCGACTGGTCCCAGCCCTATGTGCCGAGCAAGGCGGTCGAAGACGCCTGGGCCGAAGTCTATCGCGACACCACGCGCTGGTGGGAGCTGTACCAGCTCGCCGAGAAGCTGGTCGACATCGACGACGCACTCGCCACCTGGCGGCACAAGCACGTGATCACCGTCAGCCGTGTGATCGGGATGAAGCCCGGCACCGGCGGCACCCCCGGCGTGCCCTATCTCGAATCGACGCTGGCCAAGCGCGCCTTTCCCGAGCTGTGGACGCTCAGGACGCAGCTTTGAGCTACAAGCACCTCTTCCAGCGCGCGCTCGCGGCGGCACCCGACCGGCTGCACTTCGCGGCGCATTCGCACCATTTGTGGCCCGATGCCTCCTATGTCGGCCAGATCGCCGCCTGGGAGGACGGGGTGCGCCTCGCCGACCGGAAATGGGAACGGGTGATGGGCGAGATCTGGCCCGCGGCCCAGAGCCACGTCGCCGCCGAGCTGAAGCTGCCCGACCCCGACACGGTAGTGTTCGCGCCGAACACCCACGAATTGCTGCTGCGCATCGCCTCGGCCCTGCCGAAGCGCCCGCTGCGCATCCTGGCGAGCGATGGCGAGTTCCACAGCTTCCGCCGCCAGTCGATGCGCTGGGAGGAAGCGGGCAGCGCGACCGTCGAGCGCGTCCCGCTGGAGCAGATCGTCGAGCGGGCGAAGGCCGGCGATCACGACCTGATCTTCGTCAGCCAGGTGCAGTTCCGTACCGGCCATGTCTTCGACCAGGTCGCGGAGCTTGCGGCGCTCGCGAAGCCCGAAGGCCCCTGGGTCGTGATCGACGGCTATCATGCCTTCATGGCGATGGAAGTCGATCTGTCGGCGGTGGCGGACCGGGTCTTCTACCTCGCCGGGGGCTATAAATACGCGATGGCCGGCGAAGGCTGCGCCGTTCTCCACGCGCCCCCGGGATATGGCCTGCGGCCCGAGATCACCGGCTGGTATGCCGAATTCGAGGACCTGGCGCTGCCGCCCGGCAGCATCGGCTATGCGCCGGACGCCCGCCGCTTCCTCGGCGCGACCTTCGATCCCTCGGGCATCTACCGCTTCGTCGCGGTGCGCGACATGCTGCGCGAGGAAGGCCTGAGCACCGCAAAGATCGCCGCGCATGTCGATGGCCTGCGCACGCAGCTGCTGGTCGGCCTACCGATCGAGGCCGAGCTGCTCAACCCGGGCAGCCCTGCGCGCTTCCTCGCGCTCCGATCGCCACATGCCCAGCGCTGGAAGGCCGAGCTCGAAGCGGAGGATGTGATCACCGATGTCCGCGGCGACGTGCTGCGCATCGGCTTCGGCCTCTACCAGGACGCGCGCGACGTGACGCGGCTGATCGAGGCGCTTTCCTGGCTCCGCTAAAAAGCGGCCGGGCGCGCAATGCGCGTCGCGCCCGGCCGTGAGGGAGGTCAGCGGCGGGCGAGTCGTACCGCCAGCTGGCGACTGACGTCGCGCGCGACCGCAGTACGGCAGCGCTGGATCGCCATGGCCTCGTCCTGGTCCGCCCCGGCATAGGAGCCGCACACCTGCTCGGTCGCCGAGGCGAGCCTTCGGTCGAGCGTGGCACGCCCGGTCGCGCTGCTCAGGTCGAGATCGGCATGGCGAACCGTGGCGGTGCGCCCGGACTGGGGGGCGGCCAGCGCGGGGGTGGCGAACAGGCCGGCGACGGCGAAAGCGGCGATGAGCTTATACATGGGAACACTCCTTTCCTGTGACCCCCGAAGCATCGCCGGGGCGCCGCCCGACCGGGAGGATGAGGAGCCGATGAAGAGCTGATGAAATGCCGATGATTCGCCGATAGGGTGGCGCGGAGCGCGATTTCCGGGGAGTAGGGAAGCGTGGAGGGCCGCATCGATCTTGCGCATGAAGCGCCGTTTCGCCTGGGTGCACTCGAGGTGCGCCCGGCGCTACGCCAGCTCGCCCATGACGACGGCAGCGAGGAAGTGCTCGAACCGCGCGTCATGCAGGTGCTCGTCGCGCTGGCAAAGGCGAACGGCGGGATCGTCAGCCGCGACGACCTGACCCGCAGCTGCTGGGAAGGCCGGGTCGTGGGCGAGGACGCCATCAACCGCGTCGTCTCGCGTCTCCGCCGCGCGGCGGAAGGCATCGGCCAGGGCGGCTTCCGGATCGAGACGATCACCAAGGTCGGCTACCGGCTGCTCCAGGCGGGCCAGGCCGATACGCCCGCCCCCGCGCCGGACAGTCCGCTCGCCCAGGCCCGTGCCGAAGTGCATCGCCTCCGCCTCGATCGCCGGGCGATGCTCGCCGGATCGGGGCTGGCCGTGCTCACGGTCGGTGGCGTGTTCGCCTGGCGCGGCTGGGCGGGCGCCCGCAGCACGATGCCCGACCAGGTGAGGCCGCTGGTCGACCAGGCCCTCGCCTCGATGCGCCAGGGTACGCCAGAGGGGTTGAGCCAGGCGACCGGCCTGTTCCGCCGCGTGACCGAGCTGCACCCCGATCAGCCCGATGGCTGGGGCGGGCTCGCGATCGCCTATGCGATCGACGCCGGCGGCGGCAGCCCGCAGGGCGAGGCGGCAAGGCGCCTGCGCGCCGACCAGGCGGCCGCCCGTGCGCTCCAGCTCGATCCGGCCAATCCCTATGCGCGGCTGGCACGCGCGATGCTGGTATCGAACACCGACAGCTGGCGCACCGACGAGCGGCTCTGCCGTGCGATCCTCGCCTCCCGGCCCGACATCGAGTTCGCCTGGGGCATGCTCGGCGGCCTGCTGCTCTCGGTGGGGCGCTGCCGCGAGGCCGCCGACACCTTCGCGGTCTACTGGAGCAAGGGCGTGCCCGATCCCTCGCGCGCCTATACCCGCGCGGTTGCGCTCTGGGCGGCCAACCGGCTCGACGAGGCGGACACGGCGAGCGAGGAGGCGATTTCGCTCTTCCCCACCCATTTCGCGGTGTGGTTCACCCGCTTCTACCTGCTGCTCTATACCGGCCGCGCCGCCGACGCGCTGGCGATGTCGCGCAAGACGGACCAGCGGCCGAGCGGCATTCCCGAAGAGAATTTCACGATGATCGAGCAGGTCGCCGAGGCGATGCTGAGCCGCTCGCGCGCCGACATCGATCGGGCGATGGCGAGCAACCTCGAGGCGGCGCACAAGGGCGCCGGCTTTGCCGAGAACACCATCCAGTTCGCCGCTGCGCTCGGGCGGGTCGACACCGCGTTCGAAGTGGCCGAGGCCTATTATTTCGGCCGCGGCTTCAGCGTCGGCGAGCTGCGCTTCCAGCCCGAGCAGCGGGTCTGGACGCGGCGTACCAACCGCCGCACGCGACTGCTCTTCATGCCCTCGACCGCGGCGATGCGCAGCGATCCGCGCTTCGGCAAGCTGGTCGAGGAGATCGGGCTGGAACGCTATTGGCGCGAGAGCGGGACGGTCCCTGACTATCGCAAGGGCTAGGCGACCGGCGCTATTCCCAGCCGCGGTATCTCGATCGCGGGGCAGCGGTCCATCACCACCTTGAGGCCCGCGGCCTCGGCGCGCGCGGCCGCTTCCGCGTTGATCACGCCGAGCTGCATCCACACCGCCTTGGCGCCCACGGCGATCGCTTCGTCCACCGCCTCGCCGGCCGCCATCGGGCGGCGGAAGATGTCGACTAGGTCGATCGGCTCCCCAATCTGCGAAAGCTCGCGGAACACGAACTCGCCATGGACATGCTCGCCGGTGATCTGCGGGTTGACCGGGATCACCCGATATCCTTGCCGCTGGAGGAAGGCCATCACGCCGTAGCTCGGCCGGTCCGGCCGATCGGATGCCCCGACCAGCGCAATGGTGCGCACGCTCTCGAGCAGCGCCTTGATGTCCTCGTCACGCGTCAGCGGCATCTCAACCTCCATTCGTCATCCCGACGAAAGTCGGGATCTCAGGCGATGGCGCAGGACAAGAGCCGCACGAGATCCCGGCTTTTGCCGGGATGACGGCTATTTGCCGAGCCAGTCGTCCACCTGTCCTGCCAGTCCGGCAAACACTTCGCTCTCCGGCCCGTTCCCCGCCGCCGGCGGCTCGCCCGCATCCGAAGCGACGCGAATCGCCATTTCCAGCGGCACGCGGCCGAGGAACGGAATGCCGAGCTTCGCCGCCGCGGCCTCGGCACCGCCGGCGCCGAACGGATCGGAGACTTCCCCGCAATGCGGGCAGGCATAGCCCGACATGTTCTCGATCAGGCCGATCACCGGCACGCCCGCCTTGTTGAACAGGTCGATCGCGCGCGTCGCGTCGATCAGCGCCAGGTCCTGCGGCGTGGAGACGATCACCGCGCCGGCCGGCTTGTGCTTCTGGATCATGGTCAGCTGCACGTCGCCGGTGCCCGGCGGCAGATCGAGCACGAGCAGGTCGGTCTCGCCCCAATCGGCATCGACCATCTGGCCGAGCGCGCCGCCCGCCATCGGCCCGCGCCAGGCGATCGCCTGGCCCTCGGCCACCAGCCCGCCCATCGACAGCATCGGCACGCCGAACCGGGTTTCGACCGGCAGCAACACTTTATCACGCGCCTGGGGTTTCACGCCTTCGACCCCCAGCAGGCGCGGCTGCGACGGGCCATAGATATCGGCATCGACCAGCCCGACCTTGCGACCCTTGCGCTGGAGCGCGATCGCGAGATTGGCGGCGACGGTGGACTTGCCCACCCCGCCCTTGCCGCTCGCCACCGCGATCAGCCGGCGGGTGCGGCGCTCGCTGGTCATCAGCACGCGTACTTCCTCCACCCCGGGCAACGCACCGGCGACGCGGCGGATATCGGCTTCCAGCTCCTCGCGCGTCGCCTCGGCGAGGCCGGTCACGTCGAGGACAATCGAGGCGCGCGCGCCTTCGAGACGGGCAGTGGCACGGCCGGCGGTGATGGGAGCGAGCGCGGCGCTCAGGGCTTCGGTATCGGTCATCGCGTGCGAGATAGGCGCACAATCGCCGCGCGCCACTGTAAATCCGCGTAGGCGCCCTTATAAAGGCTGAATGGCAAACCTCTTTGGCTGGCTGAACAAGGCCGGTAACTTGCAGAACGAGGCTCCCAAGAGCCCCTGGGGCTCGGGCAGCGGCGGCGGAAATGGCGCCGGTGGCTCGGGCGATGGCAAGGGTGGCTCGGGCGGCGGCTCGGGCCCCCGTAATCCCTGGTCCTTCCCGCCGGAGGGGCGGCGCTCCCGCCCCGGCGGCGGTGGCGGCGGCAATGGTCCGTTCGACGACCTGCTGCGCCGCATGGGCGGTGGCGGCGGTGACCTGCCCTTCCCGGGTGGCGCGAAGCTGTGGCTGCTCGTCATCGCCGGCCTGCTGCTGATCTGGGTGGTCTTCACCAGCTTCCACGTGATCGGCCCGCGCGAGCGCGGCGTGGTCACCACGCTCGGCCGCTATAGCGGCACGATCGGCTCGGGCATTCAGCCCACGCTGCCGGCCCCGTTCCAGCTCGTCGATGTCGTCGATGTCGGCAGCGTCCGGACGCTGCGCTTCCCCGAGAGCGGCGCCAATCTGATGCTCACCGGCGATCAGAACATCGTTGATCTTTCCTATTCGGTGAACTGGTACATCACCGACGCCGCCGATTATTCCTTCCAGATCAAGGATCCGACGGAGACGGTGAAGGACACCGCCGAAAGCGCGATGCGCGCGGTGATCGCGACCACCACGCTCAACGAGGCGATCGGCGAGGGCCAGGGACGCATCTCGGCCGATGTGCAGGCGGGTATGCAGAAGATCCTCGACGAATATCATTCGGGCATCCGCATCCAGAGCGTCGCGCTGACCAAGGCCGCCGCGCCGGAGCAGGTCGACGACGCCTTCAAGGCGGTCCAGGCCGCGCAGCAGGGCGCACAGGGCGCCCGCAACAACGCCAATGGCTATGCCCAGCAGGTGATCGCGGTCGCCCAGGGTGAAGCCGCGGAGTTCGACAAGATCTACGAACAGTACAAGGCCGCGCCCGAAGTGACGCGCCGCCGCCTCTATTACGAGACGATGGAACAGGTGCTCGCAAAGACCAACAAGACGATCGTCGAGGCGCCCGGCGTCACCCCCTATCTGCCGCTGCCGGGGCTTCGTCCCGATGCAGGCAAGGCCCAGCAGGGAGACCAGAAATGACCTGGCTGCGCAGCCCCATCGGCATCGCCGCATCGGTGATCATCCTGCTCATCGTGGTGATGAGCACCGTGGCGATCGTGCCGGAAACCAAGCAGGCGGTGATCCTGCGGCTCGAAAAGCCGTATCGCACCGTCAACGCCTATCGGACCGGCGAGCAGTTCGGCCGGACCCAGGCCGGGCCGATCTTCCGCCTGCCCTTCTTCGACCGGGTCGTCTGGGTCGACAAGCGCGTGCTCTCGGTCGACCTGCCCAACGAGCCGGTGCTGTCGACCGACCAGCTCCGCCTGCAGATCGACGCCTATGCGCGCTTCCGCGTCACCGATCCGCTCAAGATGGTCGTCACCATCGGCACCGAGGACCGGGCCCGCGACCAGCTCCAGCCGCTGTTCCGCTCGGCGCTCCGCAACGAGCTCGGCAAGCGCCCCTCGGCGATCCTGCTCAGCCCCGAGCGCGGCCAGGTGATGGACAATATCCAGAACTCGCTGCAGCAGCTCGCCGCGCAATATGGCGTGTCGATCGTCGACGTGCGGATCAAGCAGACCGAGCTGCCCTCGGGCTCGCCGCTCGACAGCGCGCTCGAGCGCATGCGCACCGCGCGTAACCAGGAAGCCAAGACGATCGAGGCCCAGGGCATGAAGGACGCGCAGATCATCCGCGCCAATGCCGATGCCCAGGCCGCCCAGATATATGCCCAGGCGTTCAACAAGGATGCCGACTTCTATAATTTCTGGCGCGCGATGCGTTCGTATCGGACGACGTTCCTGAACAACGACCCCGCAAAGGGCGAGACGTCGATCATCCTCTCCCCGCAGAATTCCTATCTCAGGGAATTCATGGGGCAACGATGACACTGTCGATCCGTTCATATTCAATCGCCGTTCAGCATTTCGGCGCAAGAAACCGTTCCGAACGCTTTTCCTTCGTCTGAGAGGACCGACTCACGTGCGTTATGCCTACGCCCTAACTACCGCCATCCTGCTGAGCGGCGCCGCCGCCACGATGACGCTCAACCAGCCGGCCGGCGCCCAGACCGCGCAGAACGAGCCGGGCACGATCCAGGCGTCCGCCCCCAAGGCCGGCGCGCCGATGAGCTTCGCCGACATGGTCGCCAAGCTGCAGCCGGCGGTGGTCAACATCTCGACCACCCAGCGTGTGACGATGAACGCCAATCCCTTCGCCGGCACGCCGTTCGAGGCGTTCGGCGGCGGCAACCAGCCGGTGACCCGCCAGGCCGAATCGCTCGGCTCGGGCTTCATCATCTCGGCCGACGGCTATGTCGTGACCAACAACCACGTGATCTCGGCGGGCGCCAAGGGCGCGACGGTCGAATCGATCACGGTCACCCTGCCCGACAAGCGCACCTTCAAGGCCAAGCTGATCGGCAACGACGCACAGTCGGACCTCGCCGTGCTCAAGATCGAGGGCGCCAACCTGCCCTTCGTGAAGTTCGGCGATTCGACCAGCGCGCGCGTCGGCGACTGGGTCGTCGCAATTGGCAATCCCTTCGGCCTGGGCGGCTCGGTGACCGCCGGCATCGTCTCGGCGCTGCACCGCGTCACCGGCCAGGGCGGCGCCTATGACCGCTTCATCCAGACCGACGCCTCGATCAACCGCGGCAATTCGGGCGGCCCGATGTTCGATCTGAACGGCAACGTGATCGGCATCAACTCGCAGATCCTGTCGCCCACCGGCGGCAATGTCGGCATCGGCTTCGCGATCCCCGCGGAAGAGGCCAAGCCGGTGATCGACACCCTGATGAAGGGCCAGAAGATCGCCCGCGGCTATCTCGGCATCGGCATGCAGGACCTGACCGACGACATCGCCGAGGGCCTGGGCGTACCCAAGGGCCAGGGCACCGTCGTCGCCCGCGTCGAGGCGGGCCAGCCGGCGGAGAAGGCCGGGCTCAAGCAGGGCGACGTGATCGTCAAGGTCGACGGCAAGGACGTCACCCCCGATCAGACGCTGTCCTACCTGGTCGCCAATGTGAAGCCGGGCACCCGCGTGCCGCTCGATCTCTACCGCGACGGCAAGCGCATGACCGTGACCCTCACCGTCGGCACCCGCCCGCCCGAGGAGCAGCTCGCCCAGTTCGATCCGAACGACGAGAACTCGCAGGCGCCGGGCGCCGATGCCGACACGATGGCCGCGGCCTCGCTCGGCGTGCAGGTCACCCCGCTCACCCCGCAGATCGCGCAGAGCGTCGGCGTCAATGCGGGCACCACCGGCGTGGTCGTCGTCCAGGTCAACCAGGCGAGCGACGCGGCGGGCAAGGGCCTGCAGCGCGGCGACGTGATCACCACGGTCAACCGCGTCTCGGTCACCAACGCTGCGGACGTCGCCAAGCAGGTCTCGGCAGCCAAGGCCTCGGGCAAGACCAACGTCCTGCTCTGGGTCCAGCGCCGCGCGCTCGGCCGCTTCGTCTCGGTCGGCATCAACTAAGCGAACAACGCCCTTCATCGGGCTGACGAATGCCCGTTTCTCCTCTATTCCGGTCTCCCAAATCAGGAGATCGGACATGGCGGGAGAGACGGGCATCTTCATTGGCGCAGGTACCGGCGGCGCGAATCCGCAATCGCTGGTCCTCAAGCGCGCCAACCGTCACGGGCTGATCGCCGGCGCGACCGGCACCGGCAAGACGGTGACGATCCAGGGGATCATCGAAGGCCTGTCCAACGCCGGCGTCCCCTGTTTCGTGGCGGACGTGAAGGGCGACCTGTCCGGCCTCGCCATGGCCGGCTCCCCCACCGCCAAGACGCACGAGATCTTCAAGGCGCGCGCCGCCGAGATCGGCCTGGCCGACTGGGCCTATGCCGATACGCCTGTGCAGTTCTGGGACCTGTACGGCGAGCAGGGCCACCCGATCCGCACCACCATCTCGGAAATGGGCCCGCTGCTGCTATCCCGGCTGATGGACCTCAACGAAGTGCAGGAAGGCGTGCTCACCATCGCCTTCACCGTCGCCGACAAGGACGGGCTGCTCCTCCTCGACCTCGACGACCTGCAATCGATGCTCGCCCACTGCGCCGAGCGGGCCGACGAGCTGACCGCCAGCTACGGCAACGTCTCCAAGCAGTCGGTCGGCGCGATCCAGCGCTCCCTGCTCCAGCTCCGCTCGCAGGGGGGCGCCAATTTCTTCGGCGAGCCGGCACTGTCGATGGAGGACTTTCTCGGCTTCGACGACAAGGGCCGCGGCGTGGTCAACATCCTCGCCGCCGACAAGCTGATGGCGAGCCCCAAGCTCTACGCCACCTTCCTGCTCTGGCTCCTCTCCGCGCTGTTCGAATCCCTCCCCGAAGTGGGCGACCCGGACAAGCCCAAGCTCGCCTTCTTCTTCGACGAGGCGCATCTGCTGTTCGACGACGCGCCCAAGGCGCTGCTCGACAAGATCGAGCAGGTCGTCCGCCTGATCCGCTCCAAGGGCGTCGGCGTCTATTTCATCACCCAGAACCCGATCGACGTGCCCGACACGATCGCCGGCCAGCTCGGCAACCGCGTGCAGCATGCCCTGCGCGCCTTCACCCCGCGCGACCAGCAGGCGGTGAAGGCCGCCGCGACCACCTTCCGCGCCAATCCGGACGTCGATGTCGAGACGGTGATCACCGAGCTGAAGGTCGGCGAGGCGCTCGTCTCGGCGCTGCAGGACGATGGCGCGCCGAGCCCGGTGCAGCGTACGCTGATCCGGCCGCCGGCATCGCGGGTCGGCCCGGTCACGCCGGACGAGCGCAAGGTGCTGATCCAGACCGACGCGATCGGCGACAAGTACGACACGCTGGTCGATCGCGAATCGGCCGAGGAGCTGCTCGCGGCCAAATCGGCCGAGGCGTCCGCCGCCGCGGCCGAGGCCAAGGCGCAGGACGAGGCGGAGAAGGCCGCCGCGGCCAAGGCCAAGGAGGATGCCCGCCTCGCCAAGGAAGCCGAGCGCCAGCGCCTCTCCGCGCAGCGCGACGCCGATCGCCAGGCCCGACTCGACGCCCAGGCCCAGAAGGCTGCGGAACGCGAGGCAGCGAACAATCCGTGGAACCGCGCGATCACCTCGGCCACCCGCTCCGCCTCCTCGGCAGCGGGCCGGGCGGTGGCGAACGAAGTCTCCAAGGCGGTGTTCGGCAAGAAGAGCGGCGCGGGCGCGAGCATCCTCGGCGGTCTGGTCCGCGGCGTACTCGGCGGGCTGTTCAAGGGGCGCTAGGCGTCCTGCGAATGCATCGCCCGCACGAGATGCCTGGCTAGGTAGGTGTAGACATGGGGCTGCCGGCTATCGTTCTCGACGATCTCGGCATAGGTGGCGACATAGTCGGTTCCGAGCTCCCTATTTGCCTCCGCGATGCCGTCGAGGATGGCCGGAACCATTTCCTCGGCAGTCAGCCCGTCATGGTGCCTGCAATCCCCTACTGACGGCAGCACCTTGACGCGCAGATCCGCCAATACGGCACCTCGCTCCAGCCGAAGCGCCAGCCGATTGTGGGTAGGGCCGGTGATTCGGCTCACCACGAGCAGGCCGTCACGCCGATGAACTTGCATCGTCTCTCCCGTTCGCCAGAAACTCGCGCCACAGCATCACCAGCACCGCCATCACCGCCGGCCCGATGAACAGGCCGAGCAGCCCCAGCGTCTCGACGCCGCCCAGGATGCCGATCAGCACCCAGAGGAACGGCAGCTGGGTCGCCCCGCCGATCATCGCCGGGCGGATGAAATGGTCGGCGACGAAGATGATCGCGGTGCCGATCGCGACGACTGCCACCGCGCCGACCACCGAGCCCTGGAGCAGCAGCAGCACCGCCGCCAGCGCGAACAGCAAAGGCGCGCCGAACGGGATCATCGCCGCGATCGCGGTCGCTGCGCCGAGCAGCAGCGGGTGCGGCACGCCCGCGACCAGATAGACCACTGCCATCAGCGCGCCGACGCCCAGCCCCACCAGCACCAGCCCGTCGATCGTGCCGCGCACCGATCGGATCGCCTGGGTCCCGACCCGCTCGCCGGCCGGCCCGAACAGCTTGAGCACGGCGCGTCGCCCCTGCTCGAGCAGCGCGTCACGATCGCGCAGCACAAAGAACAGAGTCAGCAGGGTGAAACCGAACACCACGGCGCGATGCGCGACATTGGCGCCGATCGCCCGGGAGTGCGCCAGCCACGCGCCACCGCTCAGCATGCGGAGCTGCTCGGCAGCATCCTCAGGCCGGGCGAGATGGGTCTGCCACCATTCGCGCACGGCATCGGCGCCAACGGGCAGGCGCGTCACCCAGTCGGGCACCGGCACGCCCTGGGCCTGCGCCTGGCCGATCCAGCTCGAGATATCGTGCGCCTCGCGCAGCGCCTGGGTGATGCCGAAGCCGAGCGGCACCAGCACGACCAGCGCCGCGATCAGGGTGATGACCAGCGGGATCACGATCCGGTGGCTGCCCTTCATCCAGGCGCGCAGCTTCAGGTGCAGCGGATCGACCGCGATGGTCAGCACCACCGCCCAGAGCAGGGCCGGCACGAAGCCATGCGCTACCCATAGGCCAGCCAGGAGCAGCGCCCCCACCAGCACCAGTCGCGCGGCGCGCTGCGCCGTCTCGGTCCCCGTGTTCATGGCGACGAGCGTAGCAGGGTTGCGGACCGCCTCAACTCCCCCAATCCCGTCATCCCGGCGAAGGCTGGGATCTCAGGCGAAGGCGCGCTTCGGCACGAGATCCCGGCTTCCGCCGGGGTGACGGCTAGGTGTCCAGCCCCGCCACAACGCCTTCCAGCCGCTCCAGGAACTTGCCCCAGCCAAACCGCGCACCGCCATAATTGTTCGCATTGGTGAAGCCGGTCTGCTCCATCCGCAGCCGTGTGCCGCCGGCAACCGGTTCGAGCGTCAGCGTCACCACGGACTCGAAGCGCGGCATTGCCTCCTCGCCGCCGCCCGTGTCCCAGCTGTACGAAAGCTGCCGGCCCGGCTCGATCTCGCGCACCGCGCAGTCGATCCGCCCACTCCAGCCCGGCGCACCCGGGCTCTGCAGGGTGAAGCGATGGCCCTGCTCCGCCACGAAATCATTGGGCAGCAGCCATTCCGCGATCAGATGCGGCTGGGTGATCGCCCGCCACAGCCGCTCGGGCGGATGCGGGAATTCGCGTTCCATCACCAGGGTGCGCGTCTCGGTCATTGGTCCATCCTCTTGAGCAGGTCCTCCAGCCGATCGAAGCTGTCCGCCCATAAATTCTCGTGCAGCCGCATCCAGTCGAGCAGCGGCGCCAGTCCCCGCGGATTCGCGCGGTAATGCGTCTCGCGCCCCTGCGGCCGGTCGAGCACCAGTCCAGCGCCCTTCAGCACCGCGAGATGCTTGGAGACCGCCGGCTGCGAGATCCCGGATCCCTCGGTCAGCGCCCGCACCGTCAGCTCGCGCTGGGCCATCCGCTCGAACAGCGCGCGGCGGGTGGGATCGCCCAGCGCGCGGAACAGCGCATCGGCGGAGGAAGGCATCGGCTCCATGATCAAACCAATAACCAAATGGTTATGCAAATCAATCCCTCCCCGCCCGGGGAGCGGGTCAAAAAAAGCTGTCCTACACGGCGCGCAAATGCCACGTTCCGCCGATGACCAACGCATTCCTTACCAAGCTCGCCGCCACTGCCGGCGCCTCGCGCGCGGGCACGCGATCGCGCGTGCATGTCGTGAACTTAGTGAACTTCCGCGCGGAGAGCTGAGCCGATGACCACCGAAACTTCCCGCCCGATGGCCGAGCTAACGCTCCGCGGCATCCTGCTCGGCGCGCTGATCACCATCCTGTTCACTGCGGCGAACGTCTATGCCGGCCTCAAGGTCGGCCTCACCTTCGCCACCTCGATCCCCGCCGCCGTCGTCTCGATGGCGATCCTCAAGGCGTTCAAGAGCGGCACGATCCTCGAGAACAACATCGTCCAGACGATCGCGTCCGCCGCGGGCACCCTGGCCGCGATCGTGTTCGTGCTGCCCGGCCTGATCATGGTCGGCTGGTGGTCGGGCTTCCCCTATTGGACCACGGTGGCGGTGTGCATCACCGGCGGCGTGCTCGGCGTGATGTTCTCGGTGCCGCTTCGCCGCGCGCTCGTCACCGGAACCGACCTGCCCTATCCGGAAGGCGTCGCCGCCGCCGAAGTGCTCAAGGTCGGCTCGGGCTCGGGCGCCGGCGATGCGGAAAATGCCAAGGGCCTGCGCACGCTGGTGGTCGGCACGCTCTTCTCCGGCCTGTTCGCGCTGCTCGCCAAGATGAAGTTCGTCGCGGAAGAGGCGGGCAAGAATTTCGCGGTGGGTGGCACCGCCACCGGCTGGTCGACCAGCTGGTCGATGCTGCTGATCGGCGTCGGCCATCTCGTCGGCATCTCGGTCGGCGCGGCCATGTTCTTCGGCATGCTGATCTCCTGGACCGTGCTGGTGCCGTATTTCGCCTCGGGCGGAGACATGAGCGCGGTCGACGCGCTGGTCGGCTCCACCTTCCGCGGGCAGGTGCGCTTCATCGGCGCGGGCACGATCGGTGTCGCGGCGATCTGGTCGCTGCTCAAGATCATCGGCCCGATCATCGCCGGCCTGCGCTCGGCGCTCGCCGCATCGCGGGCCCGCCAGGACGGTCAGGCGCTCGACATCACCGAGCGCGACATGCCGATCGGCATCGTCGCCCTCATCACCCTCGCCACCCTGGTCCCGATCGCCTGGCTGCTCTGGACCTTCTCGGCCGGCGGCCCGGTCCATGACCATGCCTTTGCCGTGATCGGCGGCTCGCTCGCCTATGTCCTGATCGTCGGCGTGATGATCGCGGCGATCTGCGGGTACATGGCCGGACTGATCGGCGCGTCGAATTCGCCGGTCTCGGGCGTCGGCATCCTCGCCGTGCTCGGCGCCTCGCTGCTGCTGGTCGCGGTGTTCGGGCATGAGGCCGATCCGTCGCGGACCAACGCGCTGATCGCCTATGCGCTGTTCACCACCGCGATCATCTTCTCGATCGCGACCATCTCGAACGACAATCTCCAGGACCTCAAGACCGGCCAGCTGGTCGGCGCGACGCCGTGGAAGCAGCAGCTCGCGCTGATCCTGGGTGTGGTGTTCGGGTCGCTGGCGATCCCGCTGGTGCTCGACCTGCTCAAGAACACGCTCGGTTTCGTCGGCATGCCCGGCGCAGGACCCAACGCGCTTTCGGCACCGCAGGCAGCGTTGATCTCGTCGATCGCCAAGGGCGTGCTCGGCGGCGACATCGACTGGAACCTGATCGGGCTCGGCGCGCTGATCGGCGTCGGCGTGATCATCGTCGACGAAGTGCTGGGCAAGACCGGCAAGATGCGCCTGCCGCCGCTCGCCGTCGGCATGGGCATCTACCTGCCGATGGGCCTCACCCTGCTGATCCCGGTCGGCGCGCTGATCGGCCATTTCTACGATCGCTGGGCCAAGCGCCAGGCGAACCCGGAGTTCGCCGAGCGCATGGGCGTGCTGGCCGCGACCGGCCTGATCGTGGGTGAATCGCTGTTCGGCGTGGCCTTTGCCGGTATCCTCGCCTGGGCCAACCGCAACTCGCCGATCCCGCCCAACGACGCGCCGCTGGCGGTGATGGGCGAGGGCTTCGAGAGCATCGCGCTGTGGATCGCGCCGCTGCTGTTCTTCGGGCTGATCGCCGTGTCCTATGCGATGACCCGCAAGCTGGTTCGCGGCACGCCCACGGGCGCCGGCCCGGAAAGTCCGGCCGACGACGTGGCCAACTATCGATGAAGGATTTGAGGCGGGGGAGACCCCGCCTCAGTCCATCTGCGCGAGCAGCGAGCTGATCGGCACGAAGGCGAAGGCGACCGAGCTGTCCGCCACCCCGTACGGGACGAACAGCTTGTCGCCGTGCTTGATGGCCCCGCAGGTATAGACGACGTTGGGCACATAGCCCTCGCGGTCCTGGTCCGCCGCGGCGAGCAGCGGCTCGCTCGACCGGGCCAGCACCTTCGACGGGTCGTTCTTGTCTAGCAGCGCCGCGCCGATCGAATATTTGCGCATCGCGCCGACGCCGTGGGTGAGGATCAGCCAGCCTTCGTCGAGCTCGATCGGCGGGCCGCAATTGCCCATCTGGACGAGTTCCCAGGGGAATTTCGGCTTGATCAGCAGCTCGCCGCCTTCCCAGCGGGTAATGTCGTCCGAGGCGTGGAGGAAGATGTTCTCGCCGTCCTGCCGGCCGAGCATCATGTAGCGGCCGTTCACGGTACGCGGGAACAGCGCCATGCCCTTGTTGCGGCTGGCGCTGCCCGACATCGGCACCAGGTCGAAGCTGCGCCAGTCGCGGGTGCGCAGCAGCTCGGACTGGATCACCGAGCCGTTATAGGCGGTGTAGGTGCCGATCCACTCTTCCTCCCCATCCTCATGGCGGAAATGGGTGATGCGCAGGTCCTCGAGCCCGTTCGACTGGGCCTTGGTGATCGGGAAGATCACCGTGCCCGACAGGGTGGAATCGCGGTGGCGATAGACCGTCACCGGCCCCTCGGGGATATGCTCCTCGTCTTCTTCCCGGGCGTCCGCGGCGGTGGCGAAGGGCGGTTCGGGCGCCAGGCTCAGCTCGTTGCCCTCGGTGATGATGCCCTCGCGAAAGGCGACCGAGGAAATGTGCCCCTCGCCCACCGCCCGCAGGCTCATCAGGATGCGCAAGGATCCCGGCGGCATGCCGGTCTGGTCGTAATGCGGCACCGCGCTGGGGTTCATCAGCGCGGCGGCGGCATAGCTGTACTCGTGGCAGAAATAGGCGCCGATCAGCTGGCGCTTCTCGTCCCCGATCTGGCTGCCGTCGAGCCCGAGCATGCCCTCGATCTCGTCATAGCGCGTCATGAACACGCGGCGCGTCTGCCAGTGGCGCGCCTCGAAGTCCTTGAGTACGATCTCCAGCTGCGCCCGTGCCTCGCCGGGCGACATGGCAAGTACTTCGGCGACCAGCCGCTCGCTGCGACTCGGCGCCGATCCGTTCGACGCCCAGGCAATGTGAAACGGCCGCACCACGACGCGAGAGGGGTCCGCCCTCAGGCGCAACGCATGATTGAAAAGTTCGAGCATCCGGCTCCCGCCATTGTCCCCGTACCGGCGCCCAGTGCCAGAGGCGCTAAGCGACAGCAGCTCGTAACGGTGTTGCCACGGTTCCGGTTGCATTTGAAAGGGCCGAAATCGCACAATTGGCCAGCTGGAGCGCCAAAATCGACTCTGCGCCTTGGTTGCGATTGAGCCCATGCGGCATCAACCCGTCGAAACAGCCGCCGTCCTGCGCACTCGCAAGCGGCAATTCGAGGTCGTTGGCGCCCAGATACCAGCGATAGGCGCGCATCGCCTCGTCCACCCAGCGCCGCTCGCCGGTCGCTTCATGGGCGGCGGCACAGGCCTCCACCGTCGCCTGGGCCTCGAGCGGCTGCTGGTCGAACTGGAGCGGCGCGGCATATTCGCGGCCGAAGCTGTCGGTACCGACGGCGCGGAAGCGGCCTTCTGGCGAAGTCTGCTGGCCGACGATCCATTGGAGCGTCTCGAGCCCGATACTGGTGAACTCGCTGCGGCCGAGTGCCATGCCGGCACGCAGCAGCGCCTCGGGCAGGCGGGCATTGTCATAGGCCAGCACGATCTCGAACCAGCTCCATTCGGGCCGGCGATTGCCGTCGAGCAGCTCGATCAGCTCCTCGCCGAAGCGGGTGAGGATCTCGCGGCTGAGCGCATGGCCGGGATGCGCATCGAGCATCGCCGCGGCGCCCAGCATCGCGAAGGCACGGGCACGCGGGCTGCCCAGCTCGAGCGCGATCGAGGCGGTGGAGTCGAACAATGCCGACGCCCAGTCACGATGCTTGAGCGCCTTGGCATCGCGCGCTGTGACGCCCAGCGACCAAAGAGCGCGGCCATTGGAGTCCTCGGAACCGACATCCTCACACCAGGTCCGGTCGAAGTTCATGAAGTTGCGGAAGCGGCGCAGGTCCTGGTTCCAGGCATATTGGACAAAGGCGGCATAGACGCTCGTCCATTTGTCGCGCAGCGTCTCGTCGATCCCTTCGATCTTCGACATCAGGATCAGCGCGCGGGCATTGTCGTCGATGCAATAACCGTGGCGGCGATCGGGCACCGAGAAGATCGAATGCTGGAGCATGCCGGTGGCGTCGCTCATCCGCTCCACGGCGGCGAGGTCCGGCTTGAGCGGCGCGAGTTCCTGATTCGCGCGGGCGAAGCGGCGAGGCCTGGTTGCCATGATGCCGATCAGCGTATCCATCGCCCTCTCGGCAAGACGCGGCCACAACATGGTGCGGCCCCGGGCATAAGCGCGGTGTGCAAGCGCCAGGCGTGCCTCCTTGTCGGACAGCAGACGGCTGATCTCGCGAGCGAAGGCTGCGCTGTCGCTAAAGGGGACGAGCACGCCATGCTCATCGGCAAGGATCTCCGTCGCGTGGATATAGGGCGTCGAGACCACGGGCTTGCCCACCGCCACCGCATAGGACAGCGTGCCCGAAGTGATCTGCGCGGGATTGGGATAGGGCGTCGCGTAGACGTCCGCCGCCTGAAGATAGTCGAGCAGTTCGCCCTGCTCGACGAAACCGTCGATGAACGCGACATGCTCCGCGACGCCCAGCTCGGCGGCGAGCGCCTTCAACCGATCGCGATAGGCCTCGCCTTCATGCGCGACGAGATTGGGATGGGTGGCACCCAGGATCACATAGAGCGCATCCGGCCGCGCCGCCGCGATCGCCGGCATCGCCTCGATCACCGTCTCGATGCCCTTGCTCGGCGCAAGCAGGCCGAAGGTCAGGATCACCTCTCGCCCCTGCCAGCCGAAGCGCGGCTTGAAGTCTTCGGGATCGGCGAAGGGGCGATCGGGCACACCATGTGGGATCATCCCGATCTTCCTGTCGTCTACACCGTGCACGCGCTTGAGGATTTCGCGGCCCTTCTCGGCCATGACGATCACCCGCGAGGCCCGACGCAGCAGCGCCTCCATCACGCGGCGCTCGTCGGGATTGGGCTGTTCCAGCACCGTATGCAGCGTCGCGATCACCGGGATCGACAGCCGATCGAGCAGCGCGATCAGATGCTCGCCGGCCGGGCCGCCATAGATGCCATACTCATGCTGGACCCACAGTGCCTGCGCGCCCGATGCCTCGATCCGACGGGCGGTCTCGATATAGGCCGGGCGCTCGTGCTGCGGGATCGAACCCGTCACCGCATCCGGATAGTCGTAGCGCCCGACATGGTCGTCCATCGCATAGACATCGACTCGAAGATCGGGGAAGCGCTGCTTGAGCGCTGCATAGGTATCGGTGGTGTAGGTGGCGATGCCGCATTTGCGCGGCAGGAAGTTGCCGATCAGCGCGATGTGCTGGATGTTCGGGGCTTTCATGCGCCGATCTTTCCTTTCGCTATCGCAAACTCAATTGCGTGTTGCCCCCACGCTCACCCTTCCAAACCAACTGTTTTCAATAAGGTTTCATCATGCTGCAGTGCGACATGATACGACTCGCACTGCAGCTTGTAAATCCGGCGTTCAGCCGCGGCCGCGATAGCCCGGCACCCCCTGGTCGGGTACCCAGACACCTTCCGGAGCGGCACCGGACTGCCAGAAAACATCGATCGGTATACCACCGCGGGGATACCAGTACCCGCCGATCCTGAGCCATTCCGGCTGCATCTCGTCGAACAGCCGCTGGCCGATGCCGACGGTGCAATCCTCGTGGAAGGCGCCGTGGTTGCGGAAGCTGCCCAGGAACAGCTTGAGCGACTTGGATTCGACGATCGTGTCCTTCGGCACATAGTCGATCACCAGATGCGCGAAATCCGGCTGGCCGGTGATCGGGCAGAGCGAGGTGAACTCGGGTGCCGCGAAGCGGATGAGATAGCGCGTGCCCTTGCGTGGATTGGGCACATAATCGAGCTCGGCCTCTTCCGGCGTGGCGGGAAGAGTCGAGGTTTTTCCGAGATGCTTGGCGTCCATCCGGGCCATGTAGGCGTTTGCGTGCCGGTTTGCATCCTTCTAGGAGACGAAGCCATGGACGGGCTCGTAACGACCGAATGGCTGGCCGGCGCAGATCATGTGCTGGTGCTCGATGCAACCTACACCTCGACGATCCCGGGATCGCCGCCGCGCAACCCGCGGGCGGAGTTCGAGGTCGAGCATATCGCGGGCGCACGCTTCCTCGATCTCGACACGCTGGTCGACGAGACCAGCCCGCTCCCCTCGACCATGCCGACCGTCGCCAAGATCGCCGAGCGGCTGCGCGCGCTGGGGGCCAGCACCGAGACGCCGATCGTCCTGTACGACAATAGCCCGCATCACACGTCATGCCGCGCCTGGTGGGTGCTGCGGCTCGCCGGAGTCGACGTGGCGCTTCTCGACGGCGGCATGGCCAAGTGGAAGGCCGAGGGCCGTCTGTGCACCGCCGGGCCGCACCAGACCGAACCCGGCGATTTCGAAGCCCGAGCGCCCAGGGCTCGCGCCCGCACGCTCGAGGAGATGAAGGCAGAGACCGGCCAGATCGCCGACGCCCGCGGACAGGCGCGCTTCACCGGCGAGGAGGCGGACCCGCGCGCGGAAGTCGCTGCCGGACATATTCCCGGCTCGAAGAACATCCCGTACCCCAGATTCTTCAATGCCGACGGCACCTGGAAGGCACCCGAGCACATCCGGGCGGTGTTCGAGGAACATGGCATCGACCTCGGCCAGCCGCTGGTCACCACCTGTGGCTCAGGCATCACCGCCGCGATCCTGGCGTTCGGCGCGCATCTGCTCGACAACGAAGCCGCGCTATATGACGGCAGCTGGACCGAATGGGGTAGCCGTCCCGAGACCGCCAAGGCATTGGGCCCGGCATGAGCAGCGAAAAGCACGACAAGACCAAGGTTGTTTCCGCCGGCCGGCGCAAGGAATGGACCCAGGGCATCGTCAACCCGCCGGTTTGGCGCGCCTCGACGATCCTCTACGATAATGTCGCGGACCTGCGTGCCAGCGGCGCGAAGGACACGCATCACCGCCTGTTCTATGGCCGCCGTGGCACGCCGACCCAGTGGTCGCTCGCCGAGGCGCTGACCGAGCTGGAGCCCGGCGCCGAGGCGACCCTGCTCTACCCCTCGGGCGTCGCCGCGATCATCTCGACCCTGCTCGCCCTGCTGTCGCCCGGCGATCACCTGCTGGTGCCCGACAGCACCTATGATCCCACCCGCAACTTCGCCAACGGCCTGCTCAAGCGGATGGGCATCGAGACCACCTATTACGATCCGCTGATCGGCGAGGGCATCGCGGCACTGTGTCGCGAGAACACCAGGGTGATCTTCCTCGAAAGCCCGGGCAGCCTGACCTTCGAGGTGCAGGACGTGCCGGCGATCGTCGCAGTGGCGAAGAATCGCGGCATCGCCACAGTGCTCGACAATACCTGGGCGACGCCCCTGCTTTTCCCGGTGATCCAGCTGGGGATCGACTACACCATCCTCGCCGCCACCAAGTACGTCGTCGGCCATTCGGACGTGATGCTCGGCTCGGTCACCGCGGCCGAGGGCAAGTATCAGAAGCTGCGCGACACCAGCTACCAGCTCGGCCAGACCGCCAGCCCCGACGATGCCTGGCTCGGCGCCCGGGGCTTGCGGACCATGGCGATCCGGCTGGAGCAGCATGGCCGCGCCGCGATGCAGATCGCCGAGTGGCTCAAGACCCGGCCCGAAGTGGCGCGGGTGCTCCACCCGGCACTGCCCGACTGCCCGGGGCATGACCTGTTCCTCCGCGACTTCAAGGGCGCATCGGGCCTCTTCTCCTTCGTCCTGAACGGTGGCGGCGAGAAGGAACGCGCGGCGCTGATCGACAGCCTGGAGCATTTCGGCATCGGCTATAGCTGGGGCGGCTATGAGAGCCTGGCCCTGCCGGTCGATCCGCAGCGCTTCCGCACCGCCACCGAGTGGAAGGCCGAGGGGCCGGTGGTCCGCCTGCAGATCGGGCTCGAGGACCCGGACGACCTGATCGCCGATCTGGAGCAGGGCCTCGCGGCATTCCGGGACGCCCGGGGATGATGCAGCGGTTCGGCGACTGGCTGGCGGGGCACAATCTCCCCTCCCCTCCGGAGCTGAGCGAAGCAGGCATCGCCGTAGGACTTGCCGTTGCGGCGCTCGCGCTCGGCTGGATGGCCGGGCGACGCATCGGCCCGCGGATCGCCGAATATTGGTCGCGCGACGCCGAGCACGGGCCGCTGTTCAGCGGCCGCGTCTGCGAAGTGATCCGCCACGGCGTCGCGACCGTGCTGCTCGGCATCATACTCTCCGCCTGGAACTGGCATCCGCTGGCGGCGCTGGGCCTGGGCTTCGCCACCGGCGCCGCCGCCGCGATGTTCAGCATCGCGGTACTGCGCGGGCTCAACCTGCCGCGCTCGATCGCCTGGACGGCGGCCGCGATCGCCTTTGCCGCGATCCTGAGCCACGCGATCGGCGGGTTCGCCGCGACGCGCGAGACGCTGGAGCGCGTCGGCATCGACATCGGCGCGCGGCGGCTCACCCTGCTCTCGCTGCTGAGCATCAGCATCACCGTGCTGCTGCTCTTCGCCGGCGTCCGCCTGTTCAACCGCATCCTTACCCAGTGGATCGCAGGCGCCCGCGGCTTCGACCCGACCCAGAAGCTGCTGTTCCAGAAGCTGGCCGCGATCGCCGCGGTGATCGTCGCCTTCTTCGTCGGCATCGACCTGCTGGGGATCGACCTCACCGCCTTCGCGGTCTTCTCCGGCGCCTTCGGCCTGGCGATCGGCTTCGGCCTGCAGAAGACGATCGGCAACCTGATCGCCGGGATCATCCTGCTGATGGACCGCTCGATCAAGCCGGGCGACGTGATCGTGGTGGGCGACAGCTTCGGCTGGGTGAACAAGATCGGCGTCCGCGCGGTCAGCGTCGTCACCCGCGACGGCAAGGAGCATCTGATCCCGAACGAGATCCTGATGACCCAGGAAGTGGAGAACTGGTCGTACACCGATCGCAATGTCCGCGTCCGCATTCCCGTCACCGTCGCCTATGACTGCGACCTCAAGCTCGCCCAGGAGCTGATGCTGCGCGCCGCCAAGGAGAGCCCGCGCGCGCTCAACGACCCGCCGACCAATGTCCGCCTCTCGGCCTTCGGCGAGAGCGGCGTGGAGCACGAGATACTCACCTGGATCAGCGATCCCGAGAGCGGCGTCGGCAATGTGAAGAGCGACGTGCTCAACCGGCTCTGGGCGATGTTCAAGGAGCACGGCATCGCGCTGGCGCTGCCCCAGCGCGAGGTGCGGATCACCCGGGACGACGGGAAGCGCGGCTGACGCAGCCGGCGGGATGCGGCCGATTCGGGCCGGCCGCGGGGCGCGGAAGTTTACGAAACATACGCTACGGGGCCCCTGTTTTCCCCACCCATGCCGCGCCCCGCGAAGAAGGCGATTGGCGCGGGAAACGAAGCTGGCTTGCATCCACCAGCATGGAGCAGGCGAAATCCTACATTGCAAGCGCGGGCCATTGCCCTTCCGGGGGCGTCGTCCCTATCTGTCCCCCGTGCCCGCCGCTTCCGTGACCGCCCGCATCGCCGATGGAGTCCGCTCGATCCTGCCGGGCGACTGGGATGCGTGCGCGGGCGACCGCAACCCGTTCGTCAGCCATGCCTTCCTGTCGATCCTCGAACGCTCGGGATCGGTGAGCCCGCGCGCCGGCTGGCAATCGCTGCCGATCGTCATCGAGGACGGCCAGGGCGTGCCCGCCGCGATCGCCCCGGCCTATGCCAAGAGCCACAGTCAGGGCGAATATGTCTTCGACCATGCCTGGGCCGACGCCTGGGAGCAGGCGGGCGGGCAATATTATCCCAAGCTGCAGGTCGCAGTGCCCTTCACCCCCGTGCCCGGCCCGCGGCTGCTGCTGCGCGACGGCGCGATGGCACCCGGGCTGATCGCCGGAATCGAGGCGGTGACCGACCAGAACCGGCTGTCCTCGGCGCACGTCACCTTCCTCGACGACGCCCAGCTCCCTCTGTTCGAGGAAGCCGGCTGGCTGATCCGCGCCGGCACCCAGTTCCACTGGGCGAACGAAGGCTATGGCGATTTCGACGCGTTCCTGGGCGTGCTCGCCAGCCGCAAGCGCAAGGCCATCCGCAAGGAGCGCGCGGCGGCGGTGGAGGGGCTGACGATCCGTCACCTGAGCGGCGGCGAGATCGACGAGGCGCATTGGGACGTGTTCTGGACCTTCTACCAGGACACTGGCAGCCGCAAATGGGGCCGCCCCTATCTGACCCGCGAGTTCTTCTCGCTGCTCGGCCGCGAGATGGCGGACAAGGTGCTGCTGATCCTCGCCTATCGGGGCGACCAGCCCATCGCCGGCGCGCTCAACCTGATCGGCGCCGACACACTCTACGGCCGCTATTGGGGCTGCACCGAGGAAGTGCCCTTCCTGCATTTTGAGCTCTGCTACTATCAGGCGATCGACGCCGCGATCGCGCGCGGGCTGCAACGCGTGGAGGCGGGCGCCCAGGGCGAGCACAAGCTGGCGCGCGGCTATGCGCCGGTGACCACCTGGTCGGCGCATTACCTTCCCGATCCGGGCTTCCGCCGCGCCGTTTCCGACTATCTCGAGCGCGAGCGCGAATCGGTCGCCCAGGAGCAGGAATATCTCGGCGAGCTGACGCCCTTCCGCCGCGGCGGTTAGTGCCGCTTGCCCTTGTGCTTCGCCTTGTGCGTCGGACTGGGCGACGGCGTCGGCGTGGGAGTCGGCACCGGTGATTCCTCGGGCTCCGGCACCGGGCTCGCCTCGGGATCGGGCAGGCGGCTCTCGCCGCCATGGCCTTCGCGCAGGATGACGTCGCGCTCCCAGCGCGGCACCGGCAGCTCGCCGGGCTCGATCACCGGCGCGGGCACCGAATGATCGACCCTGAACAGCGCGCTCTCGCCGTCGCGCCATAGCTCGACCAGGCCCTGGTTGAAGCGCGGATCATATTTCGGCGGCTCGATCATCCAGACATAGTCGAACGCATCGCGCGGGAAACGCGACAGCGCCCAGGCGACCGGCCGCCAATATTCGCGCGGACACTGCACGTCGGTGACGATCTGCGAGGGATCATGGGCGAAGCGCTTGGCCGCCGCATAGCGCACGGTGAGCAGCTGCCCGCCGGCCATCGACCATTGATCGTTGGTGTAGGCAAGCTTGCGCTCCAGCGCGATCGCCGGGAGGTGCTGGAGGCGGGTCTGCTTCCACTCATAGCGACAGGTCTCGCCGACGAAGGTGATCAGCCGCGCGCCCTTGGGCAGATGGTCGAGCGCCTTCAGCTCGCGATCATAGGTGCTGCCATATTGCAGGAAGCTCCAGGTGGTCGCGCCGATGCGGATGCAGAAGAACGCCATGCCGAGCGCCGCGACCGTGGCGGCGCCGCGAATCGACAGGCCAGGCTTGGGCCGGATCGCGAGGATGCCGATGGCGAGCAGGAAGGGCACCAGCCGCATGTCGGCATAGGCCGAGCCGAACACGACGCGCGGCAGCAGCGCATAGACCAGGGCCAGGAAGATCGCCGACAGCGTCAGGTTGCGCGAATACTGGATGTTCGGATCGCGCACCGCCTTGAACAGCAGCAGGAACAGGACGCCGACCGAGGCAAGATCGAACAGCTGCCAGCGATCGCGGAAGACCTGGGTGATCCACAGCATCTTCGCGCGCCAGTTGAACATGTCGAAGGTCTGGCCGCTGACATGGCCGCCCGAGCGCCACAGCACCATCAGCAGCGCCGGCGGCACCAGCACGATACACTGCAGGCCGGCATAGAAGCAGGGCAGGAACCAGCCGCCGAACAGGTCCTTGTACCAGGGCAGGTCGGGATTGCGGCGCAGATCGTGCTGGCGGATCAGCTCGGCCGAGAAGGCGAGTATGCCGAGCAGCCCCCAGCCATAGGTGTGGCAGACCCAGATCAGCACCGAGATCGGCAGGAACACCAGGGTGCGGAAGGTGAACTTGCCGAGCCGCGCCAGTCGCAGCCACCAGCCGAAGGCGAGCAGGGCGAACGCCATCGACAGCGCGAAATTGACGAAGCCGAAATGGAACGGGAAGGCATAGGCGAGCGGCAGCGCGAACAGCGCGGTGGCCGGGATGCGGCCATGCACTTCGCGCGCGATCCACAGCATGCCCGCCACGGTCATCGCGGGAATCGCGATGACGATCAGCTTCACCGCCAGCTCGAGCCCGAAGACATAGTGGAGCGGGATGACCAGCAGATCGACCCCGAGATTGCCCATCAGGCTCCAGCGGAAATCATACCATTCGCGCAGGAAGGGATATTGGTCGTAGGTGAACTGGACGCCGTAGCGCCCCATGTGCCCCGGCAGATCGACCAAGGGCGGGATGGTCGGCCAGATCAGCGGAATGATGGCAATGAAGGTGCAGAGCGCCACGAACCATCGTGTCTGCCACCATTGTAACGCGTCGCCCCTGTTCATCCGGGGGCTTCTACGGGAGCAAAGCCCCTCGCCGCAAGCGGCGGATCACTTCACGGCGTACAGCGCGGACACTTTGTTCGACCAGACCAGCCGCACATCGCCCGCCAGAGCCGGCCGGGCGGGGAAATCGAGCGTCCAGACATAGCGGAAGGTGCCGCGATCGAAATCGCGGATCGCCTCGTCGAAATGCGTCGTCTTGTACTCGCACACCGCCGGATAGACGAGCTGCGAGGGATCGATTCGGTAGGGATCGGCCTCGGGATGGCGGGCGCGGAGCAGCTGCTGGCCCTCCAGCGCCCATTGCCCGTTCTCGAACACGTCGCGTCGCGCCACCGCGATGCCGGCGATATGGCCGAGCCGGTCGCTGTGCCACTGCGACGAGCAGGGTTCGTTGACCAGTACCAGCACCCCGGCGCCGCGCGGGATATGATCGACCGCCTCGAGCGCGGCCTGCTGGGTCTGGGCGAAGAGCAGGAAGGCGATCGTCGACGTGGTGATTCGCAACGCGAAGAAGCCGGCGCCGGCCAACGCCAGCCAGCGCTCCAGCCGCGCGTGCCCCGGCCGCACCCGCACCGCGGCCAGCGCGAGGGCGAGCGCAGGCGCGAGCATGCGCATGTCGACATAGGCGCCGCCGACGATCAGCCGCGGCAGCGCGACAAAGGCGATGAGGCAGAGCAGGGCCGCGGTGCCGGTGAGCGGATCGAAGCGGAGGCGCCGGTCGCGCACCGCGGCCCAGAGCAGCGCGAACAACAATGCCGCGCAGCCGACATCGTACCATTTCCACCGCTCGCGCAGCAGCGAAGGGAACCAGCTCGCCTTGGCCTTCCAGTCCCAGAGTGCGCCGTCGCCCGACGGCGCACCGAGCATCAGCAAGGCCGGGCCGGCGAGCGGCAGGCACCAGGCGCCGGCGCGGACCAGCGCTGCTCCCCGACCCCGCCCCGCCTCGCGCTGGCGGACCCATTCGGCGGCGAAGGCGAGCAGCCCGAACATGCCCCAGCCGAAGCTGTGCGCGATCCAGAGGACGAAGGCGATCGGCACGAACAGCACCGACCTGAGCGCGGGCCGGCTCGATAGTGCGCACCACAGCAGCAGCGCGTGCAGCGCCAGCCCGGCGGCGAGCATGAAGTTCACGAAACCGAACTGGAAGGCATAGCCATAGACGAGCGGGAAGCCGAAGGCGGCGGCGGGCGAAAGACTGCCTCCCGCACGCCGCGCGAGCAGGATCAGCCCGCTTACCCAGAGCGGCGGGATCAGCAGCACGACCAGCTTGGCGGCCGCCTCCGCATCCAGCACCGGCGACAGCGCCTGGACGATCAGGTCGACGCCGAGATTGCCGACCAGACTCCATTGGAAGATCCAGTGCCGCTGCAGGTCGGCCGATGCATGGAGTTGGGCCGCGATATGGTAGCGCCCGATATGGCCGGGCAGGTCGGCAAGCGGCGGCAGGGCGGGCGCGAGCAGGGGCACGCACGACGCCAGGATCGCGGCGAGCGCGAACCAGCGTGTCTCCCACCAATTGCCTGTCGATCGTTCCATCAGTGGCGCGGCGCCAGCCGGTAGAGGCGCAGCGGTGCGCCGTCGGAGCGGACCGGCACCAGCCAGTCGGGCACGGTGCCGGCGCGCAGTGCCTCGGCCAGGCCGTGCGGGGCCGCCTTGACGAAGGGATCGAGGTCGCCCGGGCAGAAGGCGACATAGTCGATGCCCCATTGCCGCGCGATCGCCTCCGATTGGGCGGGCGAACCCGTGAAGAAGTCGGTCATGGCACGATTCCCCCGATTGTTGCGATGATAGGGCGCTGCCAGCACCCCATGCGGGGTGGCGGCGAGCGCATAGGCGCCGAGATCGAACGGCGCGAGCAGATGGCCGGGCGGCAGCGCAGCCAGCCGGACCAGGCTGTCGGGTCCGGTGCAGCTCGGGCCGGATTCGGCCCCGGCGCGGAACAGATTGCTCGCTGCGATCGGATAGAGGATACCCGTCGCCGCGATCCAGGCGCCGGCCAGCACCAGCGCATTCCGCGCCCGCGCCGCGGCGATCATCACCGCCAGCGCCGGGGCGGACAGCAGCGCTGCGGGATAGGCGCCGCGCAGCTGGAGCAACGTCACCGCCAGCGCGACGGCCTGGAGCGAGACCAGGATCCACCAGCCCGCCTCTCGGCGGCGCCAGGCGATCGCGAGCGAGGCGGCCAGCCCGACCAGGGCGAGCCCGGCATAGGCCAAGCCGTTGGTGGGCGGCGCGGCGAAGAGCGGCTGCGCCTCGCCGACCTCGGCCAGCCAGATACGAGCGAGGACCGGATCGACGGCGCCATAGGGGTTCAGGCATTGCGGCGCGAGCAGCAGCACCGCAACACCCGCCATGCCACCGGCGATGGCGGCAGCGATGGCGCGGGCACCCAGCGACCGTCGACCGGCGAGCCCGAACAGGGCCAGTGCCAGCGGGGCGAGCGACGCGCATTCCGCCGCGCGCCAAGCCAGCCCGGTGAAGCCGTCACAGGCGATCACGTCCCAGCCGCTGGTGCGGAACAGCGCCCCGGCGCCGGCCAGGGCGATCGGCAGGGCGAAACCGAAGCCCGCCAGCCGATCGAGGCTGCCGGGCCGGTCAAGCACCCAGAGCAGCACCAGCGCCAGCCCGGCCACGCCGAGCAGCGGCAGGGTCTCCAGCCCGATGACCAGGGATGCCGTCACCGCCAGCGCCGCGACGATCCCGGCGCGCAGCGTGCCGGTGCCGAGCAGCGCGCGCACCAGCAGCAGGAGCAACACCATCTGCAGCGCGTGGTGATCGATCCGGCCGGGCATGAACAGGCTGATCGCGGGATAGGCGAGCCCGGCAAGCAGGATCGCGGTGGCCGACGGCGCACCCAGACGGCGGGCGATGGCGCCGGTCAGCAACAGCGCGGCGAAGAAGAGCAGCGCCGGCGAGAGGATCACCGCGGCAAGCTCGGCACCGTGACCGCCGAGCAGCGGCGTGAACAGGAGGATCAGCCCGACAGGCACCAGATCGGCCAGCCGCGACCAGTGCATCTCGAGCCCTGGCGCCGGCCCGAGCCGATGCTGGGCGAGATCGGCAAAGGCCTGGCCGCCCAGCCAGTCGCGGACCTGCTGGAGGCGGACCATGTCGTCCGTATCGGGCAGGCGCAGCGCGGCGAGATTCTGCCAGTCGCGCAGCGTCCAGGCCAGGCTCAGCACCACGGCAAGCAGCAGCGCGACACCAAGGTCGCGCCACGCTGCTCGGGGCGGGCTCGTTTCCATGCCTCCAGCGCTAGGCTGGTTTGGTTAATCCTGCGTTAGAGCCACCCTCCGGGCGCGTCGCTTCAGGCAATCCGCACCTTGCCGATCCGGTTGATACCGAGCTCGCTGAACCAGATGTCGCCGTCCGGCCCCTGGGTGATCCGGTGCATCACCGTGCCGCGCGACGGTGCGCGATAATAGCGGACATCGACGCCACTCAGATCGCCCTTCTCGGCATGGAGGATGTCGGCGGACAGGCGGACGATATAGTCGTCGGCAACCGGCCCGGTCGGCGGCGGGCTGACATATTGCTGGACCCAGAGATTGCCGGCATCGTCAAAGGCCAGCCCCGCCAGGATCGCGTTCGCCGCGGTGAGCGGCACCGGGAATTCGGTGATCGAGCCGTCCGCCTCGACCCGGCCGACCTTGCCGCCGGCTTCCTCGCTGAACCACATGCGCCCGTCCGGCCCGGGGACGATGGCGATCGGGCGGCTGTTGGCGGTGGGGATCGCGATTTCGACCGGCACGCCCCCTTCGGCCGGGATTCGCGCGATCCTGCTGCTGGTCAGCTCGGTGCACCACATCGCGCCATCCGGGGCGGCCGAAAGATAGATCGGCACCGCGCCCAGGGTGGGCAATGCATAGTGGCGGACCTCGAAGCTGTGTGAATCGACCCGGCCGACGGTGTTGGTGAGCTTGCCGGTGAACCACAAGGCGCCGTCCAGCCCGATGCCCAGCCCGTGCGGCCGGGTGTTGATCGGCGGATCGATGCCGGGGCCGTGGAGGCATACATCGACCAGCTGGGCGATCGTGCCGTCCTCGGCGATCCGGGCGAGCTGGCCATGCCCCTCGAACGTCACCCAGAGCTGTCCGTGAAGATCGAACTTGATGCCATGCGGCAGGCTGCCCGTCGGCATGGCGAAATAGGTCGCCTGGCCGTCGAGCGTCACGCGCGCGATATGGTCGTAATTCTGGCCCGAGACCCAGAAGACCTTCCCGCCATGCTGCCAATCATAGACCAGCTCATGCGTCGATCCGCCGCCCTCGACGCAGCAATGGGTGGAATCGGCGGCGGCGCAGCCGGTGGTCGGCGCCGCCCCGGGCCAGGCGAGCGGATATTCGATCACCTGACCGGCGGCGCAAGGCGTGGTGTCGATCGCCCCACCGTGATCCATGTGACCCATATCGTGATGCTGCATCGTCATGTCGTGCATGGCCAGTCCCCCGAAAGTCGCGAGGAAGCTATGCTTGGTCCGACAGCCCCGCAATGCGCAGTCACCGGGAGAAGCATCGGTTTCGGCAATATCCCGCCGGTCAGCGCGACACGATCCAGCGGCCTTCGCGGAACCGGTAGAGATTGGGCGAGATGCAGCGCGGCTGGCTCTCGCAATCCTCGCGCACAGTCTGCCTGAACTTGGCAAGGTCCGGGCCGTCCGGCATCAAACCGACAAAGACGTAATTGTCGGCAACGACGGTCACGAACAGGTCAGGGCCGGCCTTCGCGGCGATGCTCCGCCATGCCTTGCCGTCGATCAGCATGCTCGCGAGATATTCCTGATCCTGGAACACCATCGCGTTCGTCGCCAGCGCCGTACCCTCGGGCAGCGGCGGCAGTGCGGCCCTGGTCTGGTCCCAGGCGCGCCGCCATGCTTGGTCGCGCGTCATGCCGAGCGTCAGCAGCTTGTCGGGCGTCACCAACGCGACCGTCTCCGCCGAATCGGAAACCAGCACTGCGAACAAATCCTCGCCGATCGGCTCGGCCAGGATCAGAGGAGCGCCCTTCTCGAGCTGGCGGACATAGCCGACATATTGGGCGTCACGCACCGCCAAGCGCAACGACGCGGCCGTGAATGCCGGTGGTGCGGAATGCGCCAGGATCTTGTCGAGGAATTCGGTGCGGGTCGCGGCGCAGTCCGCCGGCGTCGCCTTCTGGCAATAGCCATAGATGCGGTGGAAGTTGAGAGTCGCCTCCTCCTTCCAGCCGCCGCCCTTGAGCGAGATCGACAGTGGATCGTCCTGCTGAACGATTTCGACCCCGGGCGATCGCTGCTTGATCTGGGCGATCATTCCGGCCGCAAAGCTTCGCGCGTCACTGGACTGCGCATGGCAGGCGGTGGCCGCCAACAGTGCGGCGCACGCCCATAGCGTCGCCATTCTTCGCAGAATCATCGCCCCTCCGGATCATCACCCGGAGGAAACGATAGCATGGCGGCTCCGCAACGGACGCAAGAAAGGTCCGAAGCGGAGTCTGCCGATATCAGCCCTCGCGGCGGCCGAGCAGGCGCAGGCGGAGCGCGTTGAGTTTGATGAACCCCGCCGCGTCACGCTGGTCATAGGCGCCCTGGTCGTCCTCGAAGGTCACGACCTTCTCGCTGTAGAGCGAATAGGGCGACTTGCGACCGGTGACGCTCACGCTGCCCTTGTAGAGCTTGAGGCGAACCGTGCCGGTTACCTTCTCCTGGCTATAGTCGATCGCGGCCTGGAGCATCTCGCGCTCGGGGGCGAACCAGAAGCCGTTATAGATCAGCTCGGCATAGCGCGGGGCCAGCTCGTCCTTGAGGTGGGCAGCGCCGCGATCGAGCGTGATCTGCTCGATGCCGCGATGGGCGAGGTGATAGATGGTGCCGCCCGGCGTCTCGTACATGCCGCGCGACTTCATGCCGACGAAGCGGTTCTCGACCAGGTCGAGACGGCCGATGCCGTGCTTGCGGCCGAGCTCGTTGAGCGCGGTCAGCAGGGTGGCCGGGCTCATCGCCACGCCGTTCAGCGCCACGCCGTCGCCGCGCTCGAAATCGATCGTGATGACTTCCGGCTCGTTAGGCGCGTCTTCCGGGTTCACCGTGCGCGAATAGACGTAATCGGGCACTTCCTCCCATGGATCCTCGAGCACCTTGCCCTCGGACGAGGTGTGGAGAAGGTTCGCGTCGGTCGAGAAGGGCGATTCGCCACGCTTGTCCTTGGCGACCGGAATCTGGTGCTTCTCGGCGAACTCGATCAGCCTGGTGCGGCTGGTCAGGTCCCATTCGCGCCAGGGCGCGATCACCTTGATGTCCGGGTTGAGCGCGTAATAGCCGAGCTCGAAGCGGACCTGGTCGTTGCCCTTGCCGGTGGCGCCGTGGCTGACCGCGTCGGCGTTGACCATCTTGGCGATCTCGATCTGACGCTTGGCGATCAGCGGACGCGCGATCGAGGTGCCGAGGAGATACAGGCCCTCATAGAGCGCGTTGGCGCGCATCATCGGGAAGACGAAATCCTTGACGAACTCCTCGCGCAGATCGTCGATGAAGATGTGCTCGGGCTTCACGCCGGCCATCTCGGCCTTCTTGCGCGCCGGCTCGAGCTCCTCGCCCTGGCCCAGGTCGGCCGTGAAGGTCACGACCTCGCACTGATATTCCTGCTGGAGCCATTTCAGGATCACGCTCGTGTCCAGGCCGCCCGAATAGGCGAGCACGACGCGGTTGATCTTGTCTGACATGGGCGACTCCGGGAACATTCTGGGAAAACCGGGGCGCTCTAGGGTCCACGCGCCGCTTCCGCAAGTTTTGTGGCCAGAGCATGCTATGCCTGACGGACATGGAGGGACGAATGGCCGAGCTCAAGACGAGGGCGACCGAAGTGAAGGTCGCGGACTTCATCGCCGCGGTACCCGATCCCGTGCGGCGTGCCGATGCCGAGATCGTCCGCGAGATGCTGCAGCGGCTGACCGGCGAGGAACCCCGAATGTGGGGGCCGACGATCATCGGCTTCGGCAGCTACCGCTATACCTATGACAGCGGCCATTCGGGCGAGATGTGCCGGATCGGCTTCAGCCCGCGCAAGGCCGAGCTGGTCCTGTACGTGCTGACCGGCAAGCCCGATCAGGAGCCCCTGCTCGCCCGGCTTGGCAAGCACAAGACGGGCAAGAGCTGCCTTTACGTCAAGAAGCTGGCTGATGTGGACCTGGCGGTGCTGGAGGAGATCACCCGCACCGCCATCGCCCATATGGACGCGACCTATCCGGCCTGACGCAGCGTCACCTTGTGCGGCTCGCGCAGCTCGCGCTCGCCGTCGAACATATAGTCGCGGCTGAGCGGCAGCGCGTCGCGCGAGCGCGAGAATTGCAGCTGGTAGTTTACCAGGCCGCCATATTGGAAGCTGACGTAGCAGCCGGCCAGGTAGAAGCACCACATGCGATAGAAGCGCTCGTCGTACAGGCCGATGATCGCGTCGCGCGCTGCGACGGTGCGCTCGTACCAATGCTTGAGCGTCTCGGCGTAATGGAGGCGCAGCACCTCCACATCGGTCATGAAGTAGCGCAGGCCTTCATAGCCCTTGGCGATCTCGGACAGCGCCGGGATATAGCCGCCGGGGAAGATGTACTTGAGCGTGAAGGTGTCGGTGACGCCGGGTCCGCCGGCGCGGCCGATCGTGTGGAGCAGCATCACGCCTTCCGGCGTCAGCAGCTCGCGGACCTTGCGGAAGAAGGTGCGGTAGTGCGGCGTGCCGACATGTTCGAACATGCCGACCGAGACGATACGGTCGAACGCGCCGGTCAGGTTGCGATAGTCGATCAGCTCGAACTTCACCTTGTCCGCCACGCCGGCATCGAGGGCGCGCTGGCGAGCGACCTTGAGCTGCTCCTCCGACAAGGTGACGCCCAGCACCTCGGCGCCGGTCTTCTGGTGGATGTAGAGCGCCATGCCGCCCCAGCCGCAGCCGATGTCGAGCACCTTCATGCCCGGCTCGATCGCCAGCTTGGCGACGATGTGCGCCTTCTTGTCGAGCTGGGCCTGTTCCAGGCTGATGCCGGGGGCGCTGAAATAGGCGCAGCTATATTGGCGGTCGGTGTCGAGGAAGAGATCGTAGAGCTTGCCCGACAGGTCGTAGTGATGCGCGACGTTCTTCTTCGAGCGGCGCTGCATGTTGATCCGCCCGAGGCGGAACGCCAGCTTGTCCGTCACCTTCTTGAGCGTGCTCGGCATCAGCACCGAATTGTCGTCCTCCCAGCGATTGTTCGCCGCGAAGAGGATCAGCAGGTCGAGGACCTCACCTTCGACGATGTCGATGTCACCGTCCATGAACGCCTCGGCAGCGCCGAGCGACGGATCGCGCAGGATACGCCGCGTCGCACCCGCTCCGAATCGGATCGTTACCGGCTTGAGCGCGGGATCGGGTTCGCCGAAGCTCTGCTGGGTGCCATCCGCGTGGATGACGGTGAGTTGTCCGCGCTTCACTGCGCGTGCGAAAAATCGATCAATCAACGCCATTCAGCCGTCACCCACCTTGCGAGGTCAACAGCCCCCGTACGCAACTTAGGGATATACGCGATTTCCGCAATATTTCCGCGACTGCGAAGAATCCGACATAATCAGATGCCGGCGTACCATTCGTAGCCGGCGATATCCTCCCAGAAGCCGCCCTTGCCGCGGCCGATCCCGTCCAGGCTCGCCACCGCCTCGATCCGCATGACATATTTGGCGTGCTTGTAGCCGAGTTGACGCTCGACCCTGAGACGCAGGGGTGCGCCGTGCCCGACGCCCAGCGGAGTGTCGTTCATCGACCAGGCGAGGATCGTCTGGGGATGGAAGGCATCGATGAGGTCGATGGATTCGTAATAGGGGATCTTCCGCTGGCCAAACACGTCGGCGCAGTGAAATACGATGTAGCGGGCGCCGTCCCGGAGCCCCGCGAGGCGGAGGACCTGCTCGAGCTGCGGCCCCTGCCACTTGCCGATCGCGCTCCACCCCTCGACGCAATCGTGGCGGGTGATCTGGGCGCGCTGGGGCAAGGCGCGCAGCTGCGCCAGGCTGAGCGACAGCGGCCGCTGGACCATCCCGCCGACCTGCAGCCGCCAGTCGGCAAAGCCATTGGCGGCGAGCGCATTGTACTCGGGCGTGTTCGGATTGGCGGTGCCGTTGGTCCGGAAACGCGGGCTGCGCTGGTCCGGGCGGAACTCGCGCGCCAGCGCCGCGCGGCCGGTGACCGAGCGCTGGAGATAGCGGTTCGCCTCCTCCGCGCTCAGCAATATCGGGCTGTTGCTCCAGGCGTCGCAGCCCGCAAGCAGCGTGGCGCCGCCGGTGACGATCAGATTGCGCCGCGTGATCATTCCGCCGGCTCCCCCTCGGGCAGTTTCCACCAGCCGGTGATCATCGATCGCACCTCGTTGATCGGGCCCGCCAGGATCACCAGCGTCAGGTGCACCACCACGAAGCCGCTCGTCAGCGCCATCGCGATGAAGTGGAGCGAGCGGGCCGACTGGCGCCCGCCGAACATGTCGGCGATCCAGGGCCACATCGCCGGGGCCAGGGCCAGGCCGGTGAGGATCAGCAGCGGCAGCAGCACAAACAGCACCAACGCATAGCTGAGCTTCTGGAAGAGATTATAGGCGCGCGGATCGGCGGGATCGTGGAAGCGCATCTGCCAATGCGCCTCGAGGTCCCCGACGACATGCGCGGCGTTCAGCTCGGCACGGCGGATGCGCAGGTCGCGCTGGAGGTGCCGGTTGGCGAGGCTCCACAGCAGATAGACCAGCAGCGAGAAGGCGAGAACGAGCGCGAAGAACAGATGCCAGTGCCGCGCCCCGGCCAGGTCATAGGTGGAGGGCAGGGTCAGCCAGCCCGGCCATTGCGGCAGCTTGAGCCAGGCCTGGTCGAAATTCGCGCCGTAATTGCCCCAATAGAGGCGCGGATGGGCGTTGAAGATCATCAGCCCGCTGGGGATCATGACCAGCACCGCGAGCGCATTGATCCAGTGCCAGATGCGCGTGATCAGCCGGTGGCGATAAACCTGCATGTGTTCCTGCTCAGCCGATCATCCGTAGGCGCGTAGGAAGAAGACTATGGTCGTCGCCGCGGTGACCAGCAAGGTCCAGATTCGCACCAGATCGTGCGGCAGCCGCTTGCCGACATGCGCGCCGAGCCATCCGCCCAGCACACCGCCGAGCAGCATCGGCAGGCAGGCCGACCAGTGCACCATCCCCATGCCGACGAACACGAAGGCCGCGGCGAAATTGGCGACCGCGAGCATCAGCGTGCGGATCGAGAAGAGCGAGCGCGGATCGGCGCCGGCGAGCAGGCCGTAGACCGCGGTGGTGATCAGCCCGACCCCGCCGCCGAAATAGCCGCCATAGACACCGAGCAGGCTCTGCGTGGTGACCAGGGTGCGCGGCCCGATGGTGACGCGCGCGTGCAGCCAGTCCGACGCGCGCTTGCCGAACACCATCACGACGAAGGCGAAGAGCAGCAGCCAGGGGATGATCATGTCGAAGGCGCGCGAAGGCGTGATCACCAGCAGCGCACTGCCGACCAGCCCGCCGGCAAAGGTGATCGCGGCGAGCCAACGCACCGACATGCCGCCGACCGGCGCCAGCTCGTCGCGATAGGTCCAGGCGCTCGCCCCGGCACCGGGCAGCAGCGCGACGTTCGAGGTCGCATTGGCGATGTTCGAAGGCAGGCCCAGCGCGATCAGCGCAGGCAGGGTCGCGAAGGTCCCGCCCCCCGCCAGCGCGTTCATCACGCCGCCGAGCACGCCGGCGGCAAGCGGGAAGATCAGGGTGGAGGGATCGAGCACGCCTCCCCTTCCCGTCCAGCCATCGGCTTGTCGAGCGGTTTCTGGCTTCGAAGGCCGCTCAGCCGAACGGAAGCAGGTGGCGATGCGGGAAGTCGGTCTTCCCCCAATGCGAGACATAGACGTGCGGCGCGCTCAGCACGACGCTGAACTGGCATTGCGGGCGGATCGCGGCCAGCGCGCGATACTCGGCCTCGCTGAGCCGTGCATTGCGCAGGCGAATGCCCCAGGCCCGTTCCATCACCGACGAGCGGAACAGCCGCTCATAATCGGCAAAGGGCGTCGAATCCCATTCGGGCGCCTCCGCCGGTCGCAGCGACAGGAACGGCGCGCTCGAATCGGTGAAGTCGACAAAGCCCAGCGCCGGCAACCGCGTCGCTTCGGCGAGATGGGCGATGAAGCCGCGGGTACGCCAGTCGCCGCCGGTGCGGATGCGCCTGAGCGCGGGCAGATCGAGCGCGAAGAAGCCGGGCTCGGGCGCCTGCGGCAATTCCAGCGTGCGCAGCGCGGACATCGAGCCGATCAGCGCCGGGAGCTGGTCCTCGGTCACGCAGGCCTGATTGTGGTCGCCGGGATCGGAGATCGCCACCTGGAAGGCGCGCAGGCCCGAGAAATCGGGACTGGCCGCGATCAGCGGCGCGAAGTCCCATTCCTTCAGGCCATTGGCGCCTTCGTCCGGCCCAGAGATGCACAGCTGGACGATGTGCGGCGCGATGCCGGGGCGGCCGAGCAACTCGAGGAATTCGCCCCAGCCTTCATATTCCGAGCCGCGATACCCCACCGCGAGCGCGCCGCCGAGATCCGCGACCGACAGGCGCGAGCAATGGTCGGGCTCGAGCAGGCGCTGGGCCTGCCATTCGACCTCATCGCCCTCTTCGACTTCCTGGGCTTCGGCCGCGGCTTCGTTGAGCATGGCCTGGAGCCCGCGCAGTTCCGCCAGCGCCGACTCCAGGGACAGGCTCACCCGAGCGCCGCCATCTTCTCCTCGGCCTCGCGATCCATCTGGGCGCGACTCTTCTTCTCCGCCGCGGTCTTGAGCTGGCCGCAGGCTGCGTCGATGTCGCGGCCGCGCGGGGTGCGGACCGGCGCCGAGATGCCCGCCTCGAAGATGATGTTCGAGAAGGCACGGACCCGCTCGGGCGTCGACGTATCGTAGGGCGCGCCGGGCCAGGGGTTGAACGGGATCAGGTTCACCTTGGCGGGCAGGTTGTACTTCTTGAGCAGGCGGACCAGCTCGCGCGCCTCTTCGTCGCTGTCGTTCTTGTCCTTGAGCATGACATACTCGAAGGTGATGCGGCGGGCATTGTTGGCGCCGGGATAATCGGCACAGGCCTGGAGCAGCTCCTCGATGCCGTACTTCCGGTTGAGGGGCACGATCTCGTCGCGGACTTCCTTGGTCACCGCGTGCAGCGACACCGCCAGGTTGACGCCGATCTCCTCGCCGGCGCGGGCCATCATCGGCACCACGCCCGAGGTCGACAGCGTGATGCGGCGCTTCGACAGCGCGAGGCCGTCGCCGTCCATCACGATCGACAGGCCGTCGCGGACATTGTCGAAATTGTAGAGCGGCTCGCCCATGCCCATCATCACGATGTTGGTGAGCATGCGGCCCTCGGGCTGGCTCGGCCATTCGCCGAGCGAATCGCGGGCCAGCATCACCTGGCTGACGATTTCGCCGGCCGTCAGGTTGCGCACCAGCCGCATCGTGCCGGTGTGGCAGAAGCGGCAGTTGAGCGTGCAGCCGACCTGCGACGAGACGCAGAGCGTGCCGCGGTCCGCATCGGGGATGAAGACCATCTCGTAATCCTGGCCGTCGGCCGAGCGGAGCAGCCATTTGCGCGTGCCGTCGGTCGAGACCTGCGCCTCGACCACTTCGGGGCGGCCGATCACGAAACGCTCGGTGAGCCAGGGATGCTGCGCCTTGGCGATGTCGGTCATCGCCGAGAACTCGGTCGCACCGCGATTGTAGATCCAGTGCCAGATCTGCTTGGCGCGCAGCTTGGCCTGCTTGGGCTCGAGCCCGGCATCGGCCAGCACCGCGCGCATCTGGTCGCGGGTGAGGCCGATCAGGTCGGTACGACCGTCCTCGCGCACCACCGCGGGGCGGGGCACGGGCACGGGATCGATGTGCCCAGGGATGGGCATGGGCGCGGCCGAAGCTGTCTGCATGGCCGCGCACATAGTCGATCTTGCGCGATTATTCCAGTGACCCCAGCGCCTTGAGGCTGGCGCGCAGCGATTCGACCAGCGGGGTGTGCGGCTCCTCGCCCAGAAAGGCGACCAGCTCGCGATTGTCGAGGCGCACGGGGTGGTTCCAGAAGGGCCGCATTTCCAGCAGCTCGCGGATCGTCGGGTTGAAGAGCGCGACGAGCGGGAGGAGGGCCCAGGGCAGGCGCACCTGCTTCGCCTTTCGACCGCCCGCCTCGGCGATCGCCGACGGGAAGGCGCTGCCGTCAGGGTCCCAATGGCCGGCGAAGTGGAAGCGGGCGAAGCGGGGCAATTCCGCCTCGCGATCGAGCAGCCGGGCGAAGGTCTCGCCGACATCGGGGAGATAGGCCCAGGCATGCCCCGCGCCCTTGCGCCCCGGATTGGTGACCCGCGTCACCGGCTTGCCGGGGGTGATCATGCCCTGGGACAGCCAGGAGTTGCCCGGCTGCGGACCGTAATAGTCGCCAGCGCGCAGGATCAGCGCGCGGACGCCCGACTCGGCAATCCGTGCCTCCATCGCCTTGCGGATGCCGCCCTTGCGAGTGGCCGGTTCCTGGGGCGAATCGGGCCGGGCGACGGGAGTCTCCGCGGGATCGTAATTGTAGATCGTCCCCGGCAGGGCGAGCCGGGCGTCATTGGCCCAGGCGGCCTCGACACTGTTCTCCAGCATCGGCAGCACCCGCTTGTCCCATTCCCGATAGCCCGGCGGGTTCACCGCATGGACCAGCGCCGAGACGCCCTCCGCCGCGGCCAGCACGTCGCTGCGGACCATCGCGTCACCCTCGCGCCAGTCGATCCGCGGATCGAGCCCGGGGCGAAGCTGGCGGACCAGCCCGCGCACCTGCCAGCCCCTGGCGAGCAGCGCCCGCGCCGTCTCTCCGCCCACCCCGCCCGTCGCGCCGAGCACCAATGCGATCCGTTCCATTCCAGCCTCCTATCTTGTCGATGTTGGCGAAGGTGGAGGAAGGCGGACTAGAAGAAAATTGCCGAGCCTTTGCAGGCGGCATACAAGAATTTTATGAGCGAGATCGACTGGGAGCAACAGCGGGCCTTCCTGGCGGTGCTGGAGACCGGCAGCCTGTCCGGCGCCGCAAGACGGCTGAACCTTGCGCAGCCGACGGTTCGGACGCGGATCGAAGCACTGGAGGGCGCGCTGGGCACCCCGCTGTTCACCCGCTCCCCCGGCGGGCTCACCCCAACCGAGCGGGGGGCGGCACTGCACGAACATGCCCGCGCCATGGCCCTGGCTTCGGACGCATTCGTGCGCACCGCCTCCGCCGCGCCCGACGAAGTGGCCGGCACGGTGCGCGTCACCGCCAGCGAAGTGATCGCGGTGGAGGCGCTGCCGCCGATCCTCGCCGAACTCGCCCGCCAACATCCGCGTCTGGTGATCGAGTTGAGCCCCAGCAACCGCAACGAGGACGTGCTGCGCCGCGAAGCCGATGTCGCGGTCCGCATGGTGCCGCCCCGCCAGGAAGCGCTGGTCGCACGACGGATCGGGGTGGTGCCGCTCGGCGTGCACGCGCACCCGGACTATCTCGCCGACCGGCCCCTGCCCACTTCCATGGCCGAGCTGTCCGGGCACCGGCTGATCGGACCGCAGAGCGATTCGCCGACCCTGCGCGCCGTGCAGGCGGGCGGCTTCCCGATCCGTCTCGCCGACCTGAGCTTCCGCAGCGACAGCGACCATGCCCAGCTCGCCGCGATCCGTGCGGGGCTGGGAATCGGCGTCTGCCAGGTGCCGATCGGCAGACGGGACGGGTTGGTCCGGCTGCTGCCCGACTTCACCTTCGACCTGGAGACCTGGGTGGTCTGCCACGAGGATCTGCGCGGCCTCGCCCGGGTCCGGACGGTGTTCGACGCACTCGTTTCGGGCCTCAAGGCCTATCTCAACTAACCCCAGGGGAGCCACGACGCACCGCGTTCGGCTTGTCCCGTTGCATCCCTGCACCGCAGCATTGCGTTCAAGGGGGTGAGTTAGTTGCGTTTTGGAGTGCAGAAATGAAGCTTATCGGTACGATCCTCGCCGGCGCGACGCTGGCCCTTGCCCCCGCCGCGATGGCCCAGACCATGCAGAGCAGCCCGGCACCGGCGACGCCGGACGCGTCGGCCCAGACCACCCCCGCTCCCGCCGCACCGCAGGCCAATGGCCCGGTAACCGACGCGGAAGTCGATCAGTTCGCCACGGCGGCACTCGAGGTCGAGAAGATCCGCAAGGACACCGCCACCCCCGACGCCGACAAGGGCGCCAAGATGGCCGCCGCCGCCACCGGCGCGGGCCTGACCGCCGAGCGCTTCAACGCGATCGGCCAGGCGATGCAGAGCGATCCGACGCTCAACAAGCGCATCCAGGCCGCCGCCACGGCGAAGCTCGCCGCTGCCGGCAAGGCGCCGGGTTCGACGCAGCCGTAAGTTCGGTTCAGACAAAAGGGAAAGGCCGGGCATCAGACCCGGCCTTTTTCTTGCCTGCCATCCCCGCCTTCGCGGGGGAAGGGAGACGCGTTTCCCCTACCCCTTCGCGCACCCCAGCGCCGCCGCGTCGATCGCGGTCGCCGCGCCCTTGAGCGCATAGCTGTCGGCAAAGGGGGCGCCGTTCGCGCCCAACGTCTCCACGCTCATGCTGCGCCCCGCGCGCATCGCGGTGACGATCGCGGCATCGGTGCGGGCGTCTGGTGCCCAGGCATCGCTGTCGCCGGCCTGCAGCTCGAAACGGCGCTCGCCGATCGACAGGGTCACCCGCGCGTTCGGCGCACGGGCACGGCTCAGCCGGATGTGGAGCTGGTTGCGCACCCCGTCGCGCGGCCAGTTCGCCACGCTGGCGAAGGGCCCGGCATCGCGGTGCTTCTCCACCGGCTGGGCGATGGCGAAGCAGCGCAGCGGCGAGGGATCGCGGAACGCGCCCCAGCTCTCATAGGTGCCGAGCGGCACCCGCCCCTGGGCGAGCAGCAGCAGGAGCGCCAGCGCGCTCATGCCGGCGCGGCGCCGCGGCCGGTGCCGAGATGCACCACCGTCTCCACCCCGCCCTCGATCTTCACCACCGAGCCCTGGGGCAGATCGGGCGCCACCGCCGCGCCGAATTCCGGCCGGACCGGCAGGCCGGTCATCACCCCGCGCAGGATGCGGCTCGACATGCCGTGCATGATCACCAGCCGGTCGCCCGCATCGTCATCGGTATCGGCGAGCCAGGACGACACCCGGACCGCGATCGAATCATACCATTCGCCGCCCGGCGGCGGCCGTGTGTAGAGGCCCTGCTCGACGTCGAGGAAGCCCGGCGCCTCGGCCATCAGATCGGCATAATAGCGCCCGCTCCATTCGCCCATGCCGATCTCGACCAGCCGGTCGTCGTGCCGGGCCTGGTGCCAGTCGAGCTCGAGATGCTCGGCGATCACCGCCAGCGTCTGCAGCGCGCGGCCGGCGCTCGACGACCACAGGGTCAGCTTCGGTTTCGGCCCGAGGATCTCGCGCAATGCGGCGCCCATCGCATCGGCCTGGGCGAAGCCGGCGCGGGTGAGCGGGGTGTGCGGATGATCGCCCTGCATGCGCCGGGCGATGTTGAACACGGTCTCGCCGTGGCGGGCGATGAAATCGCGGCCTTTGCGCTGGTTGGTCATCGCCGCCGCACAAGCCCTCGTGGCGAGAGAAAGGCAAGTGCCCAAATATGACCTCGTTTCGTTCATCCAACGAACAGGTGCGGTAGTTCACTACCACACCAGCGCCGGACGGGGCGCAACGAAATGAGGGAGGTTCCATGTCCATCATGTTCGCCACACCGGGGTGAAGAAGCGGCGGGCCGCTCGGCATCCGCCCGGCTGTTGCCCGTAAGTCACGCTTTTTCCTGTTTATCTGGGGTTCATGAAACATCACGGGATGCGTCCCGGTTGAACCCCCTGCCCGCGCCGAAACGCACGGGTGCGTACCCAAGGAGTTCAGTTATGCGTACCAAGTTCATCGCCGCCGCCGCCCTGCTCGCCGGCACCGCCTTCGCCGCTCCCGCCTTCGCGCAGGACACCGATGCCAGCTTCACCGGCCCGCGCGCCGAGGTCATCACCGGCTGGGATCACGTCAAGCCGTCGGGCAGCGGCGTGAAGGGCGCGGACGGCGTGCTCTATGGCGGCCAGATCGGCTATGACTTCCAGGCCGGCAATGCCGTGATCGGCGTGGAAGGTGAAGCCACCGGTTCCACCGCCAAGCGCACCGACACCGGCGTGCTCGTCGCCGGCGACCGTGCCCGCATCAGCACCGGCCGCGACCTCTATGTCGGCGGGCGCGTCGGCTTCATCGTCGGCGGCAACGCGCTGATCTATGCCAAGGGCGGCTATTCGAACGCCAAGTTCGACAGCCACTATGTCGCCGGCACCACCGACATCCGTACCTCGGACAATGCCGATGGCTGGCGCGCGGGCGCAGGCGCCGAAGTGAAGCTCAACGACAAGGTCTATCTGAAGGGCGAGTACCGCTATTCGCAGTACAAGAACGACGATGCGGGCATCGATGCCAAGCGTCATCAGGTGGTCGCCGGCCTCGGCGTGCGCTTCTAACTAGCATTAACCACGCATTTAAGGTGTGAACTATAGGGCCGGAGTGCTTGCTCCGGCCCTTTTTGCCGTTAAGGGTATGGGTCGGAAAATTCCCGCAAGCGGGTTCAGATTCGGGCGGTAGCTGCCCCGGGGGTTCTAGATGAAGGCGACGATCGAACGCGCAACTCTGTTGAGGGGCTTGAGCCACGTCCAGTCCGTGGTCGAGCGGCGCAACACGATCCCCATCCTGTCCAACGTGCTGATCGAGGCACAGCCGGGCGGCGCGCTGCGCCTGATGGCGACCGACCTCGACCTGCAGATCGACGAGACGATCGCGGCGGCGGTGGACCAGCCCGGCGCGATCACCGTACCGGCGCACACGCTGTTCGACATCGTCCGCAAGCTGCCCGAGGGCGCACAGGTGGAACTGAGCGCCTCGGAAGGCCGGATCACGGTCAATGCCGGGCGCGCGCGCTTCACCCTGTCGACGCTGCCGCGCGACGATTTCCCGATGATCGCCGAGGGCGAGCTGCCGACGGTGTTCGAGCTGCCGGCCGAGACGCTCAAGCAGATCATCGACAAGACCCGATTCGCGATCTCGACCGAAGAGACGCGCTACTATCTCAACGGCATCTATCTGCACGTGGTCGATGAAGCGACGCCGGTGCTGCGCGCCGCGGCGACCGACGGCCACCGCCTCGCCCGCGTCACCGTGGCGCGTCCGGACGGCGCCGATGCGATGCCGGGCGTGATCATCCCGCGCAAGTGCGTGGGCGAGCTGCGCAAGCTGCTCGACGAAGTCGACGGCTCGATCGGCGTATCGCTGTCCAACTCGAAGATCCGCTTCGATCTGGGCCAGGCGATCCTGACCTCGAAGCTGATCGACGGCACCTTCCCCGATTACACCCGCGTCATCCCGACCGCGAACGACAAGCTGCTCAAGCTCGATCCGAAGAGCTTCATGGAAGGCGTCGACCGCGTCTCGACCATCGCGACCGAGAAAACCCGTGCGGTGAAGATGGCGCTGGAGCGCGACAAGATCATCCTCTCGGTGACCAGCCCCGAGAACGGCGCGGCGGCCGAGGAAGTCCCGGGCGACTATGCTGCCCAGGGCTTCGAGATCGGCTTCAACAGCCGCTACCTGATGGACATCCTCAACCAGATCGAAGGCGATTCGGTGGAAGTCCACTTGGCCGACGCCGCGGCACCGACGCTGATCCGCGAGAACGACAAGTCGCCGGCGCTCTACGTGCTGATGCCGATGCGCGTCTGATCCGGCAGCGGAAACAGACATGAAAAAGCCGGTGCGGGGCCACCCCGCACCGGCTTTTTTCGTTTCAGGTGCGCGGGATCAGGCGAACATGCCGCGGCGGATCGCCGCAACGATCGACACGATCAGGTAGATGACCGTCGAGAGGGTCATAAGCGTCCACAGGCTGACATTCGCGGCCAGGCCGAGCTTGGCCAGCACGGCCCATCCGAACAGGCCGAGCTGAAGCAGCCAGAAGCTCGCGACCGACGCCTCGGCCATTGCCGCGCGGCTGAGCTCGTCGCTGGTCCGCATGACCCGGAGGTTGAGCCAGACCTGGAACGCGAGCAGCGCCGCCATCCCCGCGGCCACCGCGATCGCGGCATCGCCGGTGAGACCGTAGCGCACGGCCAGCGGCGGCGCGAGGAGCAGAACGGCCGCGAGGAGCATCACCACGCCACTGGTGCGCAGATAGCGCAACACGCTGCCGTCGAGCGGATCGCCCTCCCGATAATTCTCCGCCATGCGTCGGTAGAGTGCGCTGCTCGATGCGGCGATCACCGCGAACAGGCCGAGCAACAGCAGCACGCCGGCAACCGCGGTGGAGCCGATGTCCTCACCCGGCATGGCCGAGAGCCAGTCGAACAGCCCGATCTCCCCGGCGCCAAAACCGAGAGCGAGGCCGACCACGGCCCCAATTGCGGCGCGTACGAGCCGGCGGCGGATGCCGGGATCAGCCATTGGGGAGCTCGGGCGGGATCCAGTCGTCAAGGAAGATGACATCGATGGGCACTCCAAAAATCTTAGACAGCCGCATCGCCAGCGGCAGGCTCGGGTCATATTTGTCGGTTTCGACGGCGTTGATCGTCTGGCGGGACACGCCGAGCAGCCCGGCCAGGTCACCCTGGCTGAGGCCCGCTTCGGCCCGCAGCACGCGCAGCCGGTTCTTCATTCGAGATGTCCAGAACTCTGTACCATATGACAAGAGTTCTTGTCATTCCGCGGCGCGCTTGTCAAGAACTCTTGTCATGCCGTCCGCATGGCACCGCAGGTTGATTTCTTGACCCGACTCCTATATTGACACTCTTGTCAGTAAGGAATCGCACCATGGCTACGCAACCTGCGCCCCAGATGCTCAACCCCGGCATTCCGATGAAGCGGGAATGGGGAACCGCGTTCCGCGCGCTCGGGCGGCTGCTCGCCAATGGCGACGATACCGAGCAGGTCTTCCGCATCATGCGCGCGCTGAACGGTGATGCCACGCAGAAGAGCTATCGCAAGCTGCTGACCGTGCCAGAGGGCGGGCGGCTGGCCTATCAGCGTGTCGAGCTGGCCTCACGGCTGACCGACCGCGAATGGATCGACGGCTTCGCCGAAGGCAGCGTCGGCGCGGCCTATCGCAATTTCCTCGATTCGACCGGCTATTCGGCCGACGGGCTGGTCGAGGTCAGCATGAGCGCAAGCGCCTTCCAGGGCATCGAGTTCGAACATCCCTATGCCTGGATGGGCCGGCGCGAGCGCGACATCCACGACCTGTGGCACGTGATCACCGGCTATCAGGCCGACGAGCATCTGGGCGAGGCCTGCCTGGTCGCCTTCTCCTTCGCCCAGACCGGCGGGCTGGGCTGGGGGTTCATCGGCCTGGGCGCGGCGCTGAAGAGCATCCGCATCACCCGCAAGCTCGATTTCTTCAAGGCGGTGGCCGAGGGCTATCGCCACGGCAAGGCCGCCCGGTGGCTGCACGGCGAGGATTACGAGACGCTGCTCGCCGAGCCGCTCGACCAGGTGCGCAAGCGGCTGAACATCGGCGATCCGGCCCGCTACCGGATCGCCCAGGCGAGCCTGGAAGCGGCGGGCCTCAAGGGAATCTGAGGCCCGTCCGCGCGATCAGGGCAGGTCCTTGATGGCGCCGCCGCCCGGCTTCATCAGCGAATCCATCGAGCCGAAGATCTCCTCGGTCGGGGTGACCGGCGCGGGCAGCTCGAAATGCTTGGCGTCGATCTCGGCGGTGTCGAGCGACTTGAATTCGATCAGCGGGCCTTCGGGCTTGGCGGCGCCTTCCTCCACCGGCGTGATGCGCAGCGGCGCGCCCTTGGCGAACAGCTCGGTCACCTTGGCCGAGAAGCCGGTCTCGGCGGGGAACATCGATCCGAAGAATTCGGACAGCGTGCCGATCGTGCGCTGGAACACCGTGCCGACCGGGGCGAGCGCGGGATCGGCGCTCACCACCATCTCGAGATGCTTCTTCTTCGAGGCATCGTCGCCCTTGACCATCAGCAGCTTCCAGGCGGCGCCCCGCTGCCCACCAACGGCCACGGGCACGCCCGGCACCCCGGGGGCCAGGCCGAACTCCAGATCCTTGGCCTCGGCATCGGGGGTCTTGGGTATGATGCCCTTGAGCATGTCGACCATGCCCTGCAGCTCGAAGACCTTGGGGCCTTCCTTGTCGTAGATCACCAGATAATCGACGGCATCGCGGTGGATGACCGCGAACTTGCCGGCGACCTCGACGCGCGAATTGCCGCCCTCGTCCACCTCGACGACCAGCTCCTTGCCGCCGGCGGCATAATGCGCGGTGACATCGGCCAGCGCCGGCATGGGCGCGAGCGCGAGCAGCGCGGCGAGGACGAGACTGGTACGCATGACATTCCCCCTTGTTCGGTGCGAACGATCATCGGCGATGTCGCGCGCGGCGGCAATAGTGCGGCGGCGCAGGATCGGCTATCGGCAGGTCCATGGCAGTGTCCCGCCTCGTCCTGACCGACTTCCGCAACCATGAAGACGCCGTGCTCGTACCCGGGCCCGGCTTCGTCGTGCTGAGCGGCGAGAACGGCGCGGGCAAGACCAATGTGCTGGAGGCGCTGTCGCTGCTGGCGCCGGGCCGCGGGTTGCGGCGCGCGCCGCTTGCCGAGATGGCGCGGCAGGGCGGCAGCGGCGGGTTCGGGGTGGCGGCGCGGCTCGGCGAGACGGACATCGGCACCGGCACCAATCCCGATGCGCCCGAGCGCCGGCTGGTGCGGATCAACGGCGCCACTGCGGCGGCCACGACGCTGGCCGAATGGGTGAGCGTGCTGTGGCTGACCCCGGCGATGGACCGGCTGTTCGTCGACGCGGCGGGCGAGCGGCGGCGATTCCTCGACCGGCTCACCCTCGCCCTCGCGCCCGGCCATGCCCATCATTCGACCCGCTACGAAGCGGCGATGCGCGAGCGCAACCGGCTGCTCGGCGATGACGGCACGCCCGATCCCGACTGGCTGACCGCGCTGGAGGCGCGCATGGCCGAGCATGGCGCGGCGATCGACACTGCCCGACGCGACATGGTCGCCGAGCTCGCAGCACGGCTGGAAGCGCAGCCCGAGGGGCCGTTCGCCCGGGCGGGACTGGCGCTGGAGGGCTGGCAAGGCGATGCCGGGACACTCACCCGCGAGCTCGCCGCCGGGCGCCGGCGCGACGCGGCGGCAGGACGCACGCTCAGCGGGCCGCACCGCGCAGACCTGCTCGTCACGCACCTGGACAAGAACCAGGCGGCGCATCTCTGCTCGACCGGCGAGCAGAAGGCGCTGCTGCTCGGACTGGTCCTCGCCCATGCCGAGCTGGTCGCCGAGCGCGCCGGACGGACGCCGATCCTGCTGCTCGACGAAGTCGCCGCGCATCTCGATCCGGGACGGCGGGCGGCGCTGTTCGCGCGGCTCGAAGGGCGCGGCCAGGTGTGGATGACGGGGACGGAGCCGGGGCTGTTCGAGGCGGTGCCGGGCGGGGCTACGCGGTATCGGGTGGCCGAGGGACTCGTCGCTTCGGAATAGTCTTCTGGTTCCCCGGCGAAGGCGGGGGCCCAGCTGCCATGTCGTTCGAGAGGGTTTCCCACCTCACCAAATTCGCCGAAACTGGGCCCCGGCCTTCGCCGGGGATCAGCTAGGGATCAAGGATCAGCCCGCCCCTTCCTACTGCTGCCCGGCATAGGCCTTCACCAGATCGAACAGATAGTCGCGGCCGACATAGAGCGACCGGACCTCGATCCGCTCGTTGAGGCCGTGCACGCCATTGCCGTCGGGATCGCCCCAGGGGCCGGGCACGCCGTAGACCGGGATGCCCACCGCCTCGAGGAAGATGCCGTCGGTAGCCCCCGTCGACATCGACGGGACCATCGGCACGCCCGGGAAATATTGCGCGACCAGCTTCTCGGCCGGGCCGATCACCTTGGGATCGAGCGGCGGCGCCTTGGCGACCGGGCGGATCGGCGGCACCGGGGTGATCGTCACCTTCGGATCGCCGATCGCCGCGGCGAGCGCGGCCTGGGTCTCCTCGACCGTGCGGCCGGGGAACATGCGGCAATTGACGTTGGCGGTGGCGCGCTGGGGCAGCGCGTTGTTGGCGTGGCCACCCTCGATCAGCGTCGCGACGCAGGTGGTGCGCAGCATCGAATGATAGATGCGGTCGGTGTTGAGCAGCTGCTCGGCCTGCCTGTCGGCCGGATTGGCGGCGATCGCGACCATCGCCTTGCCGAGCGCATCGCCGCGCGCCGCGCCGGCCTTGGCGAAGAAGGCGCGGGTGGTGTCGGTCATCTCGAGCGGGAATTCATAGCCGCGGACCTTCGCCAGCGCAACCGACAGCTCGTAGATCGCATTGTCGGGCACCGGGATCGAGCTGTGGCCGCCGGGGTTGCTCGTCTCGAGGCGGAAGTTGATCACCGCCTTCTCGCCGACCTGCATTTCCTGGTTGAGCAGCTTGCCGTGCCCGTCCGTGTTGCCGCCGCCGCCTTCGTTGAGCGCGAATTCGGCATCGATCAGGTCGCGCTTGTTGTTCGCCAGCCACTGCGCGCCGTTGAACGCCCAGGTCGTCTCCTCGCCGCAGGTGAGCGCCAGCTTGATCGTGCGCTTCGGCTTGTAGCCGCTTTGCCTGAAGCGGATCAGCGCATCGGCGAAGATCGCCGCCATCGCCTTGTCGTCGGCGGTGCCGCGGGCGTAGTAATAGCCCTTCTCCTCGACCAGCTTGAACGGATCGCGCACCCAATCCTCGCGCTTGGCGGCGACGACGTCGATATGCGCGAGCAGGAGGATCGGCTTGGCCGTCTTGGACGTGCCCGGATAGACGGCCACCAGCCCGCCGTCCTTGGGGTGCTCCGGAGTGCTGAACAAAGTGAGCTGGTCCGCGCCGAACCCTGCCGCCTTCAGCCGCGCGGCGATTTGCTCGGCGGCCTGGGTGCAGCTGCCGACATTGACCACGGTATTGGTCTCGACCAGCTCCTTGTAGAGATCGAAGAACTTGGCCTGGTCGGGGCGCAGCGCCGCCGATTCCTGTGCCGCTGCGGGCACCGCCGCCAGCAGCCCCGCCCCGATCAACGCACCCGCCAGCCTGCCCATCCTGCCGCCCCTTTTCACCATGCTCGATGCACCATTTTGAGCATGTTCCGGAGCGGCGCGGAAGGGGTGCATTTTGCTTCCGTTTCGTGACGCCAATACCTATATGCTGGGCATGGCAATTGACGACACCACTCCCGAAAATACCCCGAACCAGAACAGCTACGGCGCGGACTCGATCAAGGTCCTCAAGGGACTGGACGCCGTGCGCAAACGCCCCGGCATGTACATCGGCGACACCGACGACGGTTCGGGCCTCCACCACATGGTGTTCGAGGTCTCGGACAACGCGATCGACGAGGCGCTGGCCGGCCACTGCGACAAGATCATCATCCAGCTGAATCCGGACGGCTCGGTCTCGGTCGAGGACAATGGCCGCGGCATTCCGACGGGCATCCACAAGGAAGAAGGCGTCTCGGCGGCCGAGGTCATCATGACCCAGCTCCACGCCGGCGGTAAGTTCGAAAATACGTCCGACGACAATGCCTACAAGGTCTCGGGCGGCCTGCACGGCGTCGGCGTCTCGGTGGTGAACGCGCTTTCCGAGTGGCTCGACCTCAACATCTGGCGCGACGGCGAGGAGCACTGGATGCGCTTCGCGTACGGCGACGCGACCGCACCGCTGAAGGTGATCGGCAAGGCCCCCGAGGGCAAGAAGGGCACCCGCGTGACCTTCCTCGCCTCGACCGAGAAGGCCCCGGGCGACGGCGGCACCTTCCGCAACCAGATCGAGTTCGACTTCGACAAGCTCGAGCATCGCTACCGCGAGCTGGCCTTCCTCAACTCGGGCGTGCGCCTGTTCCTGCGCGACGCGCGGCACGAGGAAGTGAAGGAAGTCGAGCTCTATTACGAGGGCGGCATCGCGGCGTTCGTGAAGTGGCTCGATCGCAACAAGCAGCCGCTGATGCCCGATCCCGTGGCGATCGCCGGCACCCGCGACGACGTGACCATCGACGTGGCGCTGGAGTGGAACGACTCTTACTATGAGAACGTCCTCTGCTTCACCAACAACATCCCGCAGCGTGACGGCGGCACCCACCTCGCCGCCTTCCGCGCCGCGCTGACCCGCACCATCAACAGCTATGCCGACAAGAGCGGCGCGCTGAAGAAGGAGAAGGTCAGCCTCACCGGCGACGACATGCGCGAAGGCCTGACCGCGATCGTCTCGGTCAAGCTGCCGGACCCCAAGTTCAGTTCGCAGACCAAGGACAAGCTGGTCTCGTCCGAAGTGCGCCAGCCGCTCGAGAGCCTGATGGCCGACAAGCTGGCCGAGTATCTCGAAGAGAACCCCGCCAACGCCAAGATGATCATCCAGAAGGTGATCGACGCCGCCGCCGCCCGCGAAGCCGCCAAGAAGGCGCGCGAGCTGACCCGGCGCAAGGGCGTGATGGACATCGCCAGCCTGCCCGGCAAGCTCGCCGACTGCCAGGAGCGCGATCCCGCCAAGTCCGAACTGTTCTTCGTCGAGGGTGACTCGGCAGGCGGATCGGCCAAGCAGGGCCGCGACCGCCAGTTCCAGGCGATCCTGCCCCTGCGCGGCAAGATCCTGAACGTCGAGCGCGCGCGCTTCGACCGGATGCTCGCCAGCCGCGAGATCGGCACGATCATCACGGCGCTGGGCACCGGCATCCGCGACGATTTCAACATCGAGAAGCTGCGCTACCACAAGATCGTCATCATGACCGACGCAGACGTGGACGGCGCGCACATCCGTACGCTGCTGCTGACCTTCTTCTACCGCCAGATGCCCGAGATCATCACCAACGGGCACCTCTATATCGCCCAGCCACCGCTCTATAAGGCGAGCAAGGGCCGCAGCGAGGTGTACCTGAAGGACGACAGCGCGCTCGACCAGTATCTGGTCGATGCGGGTGTCGGCGGCACGATGCTCGATACCCAGGGCACGCTGCGCAGCGGCGACGACCTGCGCGAGCTGATCGAGCATGCCCGGCGCATGCGCACCCTTATGCGCTATGTGCCGCGCCGCTATTCGCCGGACATCATCGAAGTGCTGGCGCTCGGCGGCGGGCTCGATCCGGTCGCGACCGTCGAGCAGCGCGCCGCGAGCCTGACCACCACGGTCGCCCGGCTGGAGGCCGCCGATACCGAGGCGCGCTGGTCGGCGCGGATCACCGAGGATGGCGGCTATCATTTCGAGCGGCTGTGGCGCGGCGTGACCGATCACCACATCGTCGAGGCGGCGTTCCTGGTCTCGGCCGAGGCGCGCAAGCTGCACGGCCTCGCCGCCGAGCAGGCACCGAGCTATCTCGTACCGTCGAAGCTGGTCCCGTCCAAGGCGAGCGCCGCTGCCGAGGCCGAGGCGCCCGCACCGGTGGAAGTGGACGAGAACGACGTGCCGGTGGCCGTCGGCAAGGGCGAGGCGCTGGTCTCGCGCCCGAGCCAGCTGCTCGACGCGATCCTGGCGTTCGGCCGCAAGGGCCTGTCGATCCAGCGCTACAAGGGCCTTGGCGAGATGAACGCCGAGCAGCTCTGGGAGACCACGCTCGATCCGTCCAACCGCTCGATGCTCGTCGTCCAGGTCGACCAGGCCGACGTCGCCGACGAGATCTTCACCCAGCTGATGGGCGACGTGGTCGAGCCGCGGCGTGACTTCATCCAGGAGAACGCGCTGAGCGTGGCGAACCTGGACGTCTGACGGCCTTCTGAGACAAACCAACTAGCCGTTTCTGACAAGCAGTTGCTTGTTCAGCGACGGCAGTTGGCTGTTCCATGTCACCTTGTAGATGTAGCGGCCGAAGACGCCGTAGCGATGGATCATGAGCCGCCGCGCCTTCGCGGAAGCCGGCCTGGCCATGGGACGCATCGGGCTCGTGCGCTTCACCGTCTTCACCAAGAAGGTGCCGGGGCTCGACGCTTCGCCAACTGCTCGGATCTTCACGCTCGAGACGTTGCTCCCACCCGCACGCCCGACCACGAGGCCTTCGAGAGCCGCTGCATGAAGAGCGAGATCGGCCTGCCTGGAACGGTTCGGGGGCGTTCGGCTATCGCCTCAGGCGCCGGCGCTTCGGATGAAGGCGTCGTTCTGCCATTCGCTATATCCGAGTAGCGTGCCCTCCAGGCGGGTCAGAGGCTCGCTCCAGCCCAGCTTGCGCGCCAGGCCTCGAACCAGGATATAGGCATCCAGCCTCCACTCTTCTCCCTTGAGGGCGTAGAGAACGACCCGGATGCCGAAATATGCCGGGCGCATCGTGGCGATGGGCTCACAATACTCCCTTTTAATCAGAATGCCCTCAGCGACATATCGCTCGAACAGATTCTCCGGCGTCTCGACCTCGCCTTCCGTTGCCGGACATCTTTCGATGAATACCGACAGCGGCTTCTGGCCGGCCAGCATCAGGGGAAGCTCCCTGTTGGAATGAACCCTGTAGGGAAAACCGTCTGCGGCGCTCCACGAGTAAAGATCGACATATTCATAATCGACATCGATCGACAGGCCGAAGAGTTCGTTGGCCAGGGCGATTCCATCCGCATCCAGCTCGAACCGATTGACCCCCGTCACATCGGCCGGATCGCAGGAGAACTTCCCGCATATCCAGCCGATGTCATGGGCACCGCAATCATATTCATGGACGGCGTATCCGGATTCAGCGTCCACCAGCTGGACGAAGAACCTTCTTTCCTCGGATGTTTCGGAACAATTCGTATCCATCAAATTCCTACGGGCAACAATATGATAGCCGCGACCACGATGATGATCGTGCCCAAGGTGGCCGCACGCCACGAATTGGTGTTATCTGGCATACCCTCGGGGCGGGCAAAGGGCCCTTTCTTTTCCCTATCCAGGCATTGACCGCAAACACCCGGATATTCGTCGCTGACCCCACCGGCCGACACCGGCGCGCCGCAACGCTGGCCTCCTATGCCGACGCAGGTCCCCTGGCGCCCGCCGCGCCCGCCGCCCTTCTTCTTCTTCTTGCCGCCCGGATCGCTGCGATCGCCATATGCCGCGGCCGTGACCACGATGGTGTCCGTTGGGAAATTCAACAGGCTGGAGAACTGACCCGGAGAGGCGGGAAGATAGGTCTCCGGCGTCAAACGCGTACCGGTGACGGTGATTTCATCCGCGGGCTTCGGCGCCTGGGCAAGCGCGGCCGCGCCGATCTCGACAGCGAGTGGCATTTCGAGTTCGCGCTGCTCGTTGCCAGTCGGATCGGTGCGGTTCACCGGATCATTGCCGACATAGGCGTAGAGGTTGATCTGATCGTCATAGCCAACGGGATCGGTCTGCAGGAAACGGCCGAGCGTCGGCGAGTAGATGCGGGCCTTGTAGTAGTACATGCCCAGTTCGGGAAGCCAAGCCTGGCCGGTGTACTGGAAGCGCCCGATATTGGCTGCAGCCGGGATCCCATATTCGTCATAGCTGTTGATCTGGGTGAGCGAACCGCCCCAATCGACCCAGGCGATGATCGAGCCCTGATGATCGGTCTTGGGCAAATGCGCGTTCGACCAGCCCGAGGCGCCCAGCGCGGCACCGTCGAACCAGGCCAGCGGATCGTCCTCGCCCGCGCCATGGACATAGCGCTTGAGCATCGAGCCGGCGCTGTCATATTCGGCGACTATTTCGTCGCCGGCATAGAGGAACTGGGTGACGGGGAAGCCGCCGCCCGAAGTCTGGAACAGCCGGCCCAGCGGATCGTAGACGAGGTTCGCACCGGTCGACGCCACGACCAGCCGGTTCTCGGCATCATAGGTATAGGCGATGCTGCCGCTCGCGGTCAGGTTGCCGTTCGAATCATATCCGAACGCGACCCCGCCCGCCGAGCCATATTGGTTGAGGCCGTTGACGGAATAGCCGCGATTGGCGCTCGCATAGCCCGAAAAGGCATAGGCCGAGTTCGACCGCGTCCGGCTCGTGATCTGGCTGGCCGGGTTGTAGCCAAGGACCGTGTTGACGCCGCCGCCGCCGATCGCCTCGTTCTGCCCGGTGAGGCGGCCAATCGGGTCATAGGAATAATAGGTCCAGCTGCCGGACAGGTTCTGCGCCAGGTGCCCGGAGGCGTCATAGGTGCGCAGCAACAAGTTGCCGGTCGTATTCACGCCTGCCGTGTCGAGCCGATCGAGCGAGTCATAATGATAGCCGGCGAAATTGCCGTCGGGATAGGTCAGCTGGATGCGGTTGCCGTCGGCATCATATTGGAAACCGATCGTCCGGCTCACGCCGCCCATGCTGGTCGTGCTCGAAGCGAGGCGGCCGAACCCGTCATAGGCGTTGGTCACCGCGTCGCCGCCAGACGGGTTGTCGAAGCGCGCCGCCGTCTGCAGGCCGCGCGCATCGTAGCTGTAATAGACGTCACGCGTCATCGAACTCGGCACGTTGGTGCAGGCATAGCCCGCCACGCAGCCATCGGGCACCAACTTCCAGGCCACCCGATTGAGCGCGTCATAGCCAAAAAGGAGGGTACGCCCATCCCGCTTGCGCAGGCTGGTGCGGTTGCCGTTGGCATCATAGCCATATTCCTCCCGGTCATTGGCGTTGACCGCACCCGCGCTCGCCAGTGCGCTGGCGGGAGTCGCGGGATTGAAACCGCCGGGCGCGCTCGGCGAAGGGAATTGCCACTGCGCCTGCCGGTCGAAACCGTCATAGAGGAGCTGCCCGCGGTTGCCGTTCGCGTCGATGACATATTGCCGCTTGCCATTCGGCGTGTAGCTGTAGGTCGCATAGGCCTGTTCGATCGCGGTGCCCACCGCCCTGCGGATCTGCACCAGCTCGCCGGCATCGTTGTAGACGTTGCGGGTGATGCGATCGGGACCGTCGCTGCCCTGCGTGCCGAGGCTGCAGGCATCCGGCAGGCTGCCGAAAGCGGCCGGGTTCATGCGCACCGCGACGCATTCGACCCGCCCTTCGGCATCATAGCCATATTGGGTGAGCTGATAGGCGACGCCGCCCGACGAGCTGGTCTCGCGCAGCTTGTGGTCGAACCCGTCATATTCGGTATCGACCTGGCTGAGCACGGTGAAGCCGCTCCAGGCGGCAGGCGCCGTTTCGCCCGGCCAGCTGGTGAGCTGCCCGTTTTCCACGCGGGTAACGCGCCCGACCGTGTCGTAGGTGTTGCGGACCGCCGGATAGCCGAGCGGCCCGGAACCGTCCGGATCCGCCTCGATCTCGCCGGTCACGCGGCCCGCGCCGTCGTACCGGGCGTACGACGTGAAGGCAGATGGAGAGGACTGGGCCTGTGCGGGCAATGGCGCCAGCGCCACCAGTCCCATGAGCCATCCAAGCTTGCGTAACAGCATCGTCACCCCTTCCGAAGTACCTGGATTTGCCGAGGCTTATTGACAGGTGCCCAGGCCGGCGCGCGGCGTGGTCACACTCACCTGGTTGCCCTGCGCGTCGTAGCCGAGGCAGGTCCGCTGGACCTGCCCGTCCGCAGCCACCGCGACGCCGCGCACGAGCAGATTGTCCGTCGTGCCGTCCGGCCCATATTCATAGGTCACGACCCGCCGCGGGGCGCCGGCGTCGCAAGCCGGCGTGTCGCTGCCCGCCGCCGTCTGGCACTCGGTTGCCGTGGCCAGCACCCACAGGGGGGACGGCGAGGGCACCAGCGAACCGCCGGCGCTCAGCACATAGGCGTATTTCTGGACATAGCTGTACAGCTTGAACGGGCGTGCGCCGCCCGTGGTCGGCGCGGGCTGCATCTCCCACACCATGCCGCCATGCGTCGCGTCATAGCCATAGTTGGTGACGGCACCGCGCGGATCGGTGATCGCCGAGGGCTTGTTGCACACCTTCAGATCGCCACAGGCCGGGAAGGACGCGGCCCACACGATCGGCGACAATCCGCTGCCGGCCTTCGCATTGCGCTGCGCGGCCACTCGGTTGCCGCGGTCGTCATAGGTGAACTGGTAGCTGGCGACGTGCGTGCCGGACACGCTGGTGTCCTCGGGCAGCGACACGGTCGACGGATAGGCCTGCGCCTCGTTCGGGCGCATGACCTGGTCCGCCCCGGGGAAGGCGCCCTTGACGATCGACGTCCAGGAATAGCGGAAGAAACCGAACTCGGTCGCGCGGGCGAGCTGATCGGTCATCCGGGTGGGCGGGTCCTGCGACAGCGCCATGTCGAGCACCATCGCCTTGCCCGAGGGGTCCGTCCTGCGCATCGCAGCGGAGGAATCCCATGACCCCGCATAGCGGCTACCGCTATATTCATAGCTCCAGGTGCGCCCGCCGGCGGTGACAGACTGGACATTGTCCAGCCAGGTGATCGGATTGGGGATCGATGATCCGCCCGGATAGACGATGTCCGGATATTCCCGATAGACCATGGTCCGCCGCGTCGCAGGCAGGTCGCCCTTCTCGAAGCTGACCAAGCGCCAGGCGCCCCAGCGCGGCTCCGGCGCAAAGCCGAACTTCAGCGCCTCGCCATTGGGGCGAACGAACCGGACCGTGTTGGCGCTGCGATCATAGCCGACGCTCACGACCTGCGGGCTGCCGCCGAAGGACGCGCAACGCCCCGCGGCTTCGTTGCAATAACCGCGCGCCTTGTCGTACTTGACGATCTGCGTGACCGAATACCACTGGTCGAGCGCCGCGGTGCCGCTCTGGGACCCGGCATCGCGCTGATAGGAGAATTGCAGCGCATAGCCGCGGTTCGACACGATCGAGCGGATGCGCGAGGTGGTGAATATCGTGCCGCTGGGGACGAGCTGGAAGGTCCCGCTGTCATAATAGTAGGTCCACACCTCGCCATTGGGCTGGGTGAGCTTGGTCACGACATTTCCGTAATAGCCCGAGCCCGGGGCCAGCGGCACGTGGAGCTGCAGATAGGTGAGGCTGTTCGAGATCTCCGCGGTCGCCCCGTCCTTCGAGGTGTACAGATAGCCAGCACCCCAAGGCACGACGCTCGAGGAGGTGTTGGCAGCATTGTAGAAGCCGGAGCCGATATTCGCGAACCGGTCGTGATTGGCCGGCGCATCGAAATTGACGAAGCTGACGCCGTTCTCGTTGGCCTGTTGCCATGCGAGGATCGCGTTGGTGGTCAGGCTGGCATAGACGATCTGGCCCAGATTGTTGCTGATCGAGAGCGGCGGATCGCTGCTGTAATGCACCGGCACGATCGCAAAGCCCGGGCTCACGAAATTGAGGCCGACGCCGAGCTTGTCGCTGCCTCCTGGAATAAGCTCGTCGCGAAGGTGAAGCTTGCCGTTGGACAGGTCGATGTCGTTGGAATCGACCCTTTCCTGCGCGGGATAGAGATCCATCAGCGGATTGCTGAACTGCGGATCGCCGGAGGGCGCGCCGGCGCTGGCAGCGGCGACGCTCATCGCCCGCGCCCCGGACGGCTGCGCGCCGCCAGCCGGCTTGGCGCCCGGATCGGCCTCCACGTCCTGCGACTGGGCCGCAGGCTTCTCCGCCGGCGGCCCGGTTTCTTGCGCCTGCGCCGGGACCGCGCCCGCGGCGAGCCCTGCCAACAGCGCCGCCTTCAGTGCGCGGCGATGCAAAGTACCGAGTCTCGAGCTCATCTCGTCCCCTCTTGCTCGCCCTTCGGAAGACCTGCCTGCGGCAGGCCGGGGCGACGAAAGAAAATTGGTATCATTTCCAGCAAGTTGACTGGCCGAAGCCGCCCTAGTCGCAGCTTCGGTTCGCGCCCACTATTTCGAAGGTGAAGGAGGCGGTGGCCGTTTCATTGATGCTGTTGGCGACCACATAGGTGCCGGTCACCGTGCTCGGCTCCGCGCGCGGGAAAGTGTAGTACAATATCCCTGAGGCATCGAAATTGATGAAGGGATCGGCCGACGTCACCGAGATGATACGAAGCGGATAATGCCCGTTCGAATCGGTATCGTTCGTCCGCACGTCATAATAGATGCCGCCGCACACCTCGGTGGTAGTGAAGGTCGCGACGTCCGCATTCGCGACCAGTCCGCCGGGGGTGGGTGTGGGTGTGGGTGTGGGCGTAGACGCCGGAGCGCCGGTCACCACGACCTGGGTACGGTTGCCCGCCGCGTCCAGCGCATAGGAAGAAGCGACGCCGTTATTGGGGCCGCCCGAGACCGAAGTCGCGATGAGCCGCCCCAGCGCATCATATTGATAGGTTGCGGTTTCCTGAGCCGACGCCGGCAGCGACGAAAACGCGATCGCCAACGTGCTCGCACAGGCAAGCAATCCAAATCGCATAAAGCCCCCAGTCCGGTTGATACAGAACAGTGATCTCAGAATAATACTTGCACGAATCATCGTCAGGGCCCGGAAATAACCAAGCCCCCTACCAAATAAACGCAATTATATTCAGAAATATGCAGCAGTTCTTCAAAACTCTGCCGATAGCCGCGTATCTATATTGTAAAAATCGCGACACACTTCAAAGTCGTGAAGGTATTATCCGAAAAGCGCTCATAATTTCATTTCAACTACTTGAGAAGAGCAGCAGATTGTTTCGGTATTATGGCATTTCTCGACGGTAGCGCCATTTTGGTTTCATCGTGTCGCCCTCGCGCAATGCCGCTCCGATGAAGCACCAATGCGGTTCTAAATTCGCAAATTCGGGAGCGGCTTCGTGAATACGACCTTGGTCGGATCGGCGCTGTCGTCGCGCAACTTGCGCCCTGCAAAGCAGCATGCGCACGCTTGCCACCAGAATGCGGTCAGAAGAACCGGGCCGACGCTCCCTTATGCAGCATTCCCCAAGTTAATCGTGGCCGGTCTCATACCGCACCCATCCATTTTGCTCACAAAGGCGAAGATAATCGACCATCTGCTCGACGCGGCCTCCGACGATGCTGATTGACCGGGAAATCCCTTGCCCCCTTAGATGCATTGCAACTGGGGCGGGCGAGTTGCGCGTTGGTAGCCAAGCTGCGCCCATATTGACCATTTACGGCCTTTCTCGCGCTCTTCATGGGGGGCCGGCATCTTCGCCCTCTCTCCATCATGGGAGAGGGCGAAGCGGCATCACCAGATCGCGCGGGAAGCCGGTCGCCAGGTGATCGATCAGCGCACGCACGGCGGGCGGCAGGCCGCGGCGGGTGGTGAAGACCAGGTGCACGATCCCCTGCACCCCGCGCCACTCGGGCAGCACGCGGACCAGCCGGCCCGCCCTTAGCGCTTCGAAGCAGACATGATCGGGCAGGATCGCGACGCCCAGCCCGTCGATCGCGGCATTGCGGACGCTCGCCATGTCCTCGCAGCCCAGCCGGGGCTCGACCCGCAGCACATGCTTGCGCCCCGCCTCCGTCTCGAGATGCCATTCGAGATCGTCCGCCGCGTCGCTGGTCGCGAGCGCCGGCACCTGGGCGAGCTGTTCGATCGTCTCGATCCGGTTGGCCAGCTGCGGGCTGGCGACGACGATGCGGGTCGACTTGCCGAGCGAGCGCATCGTCAGCGCCGCATCGCTGGTGAGGCTGGCGCGGACCCTTAGCGCGAGGTCGACGCGCTCGGCGATCAGGTCGACCGGGCGATCGGTCGCGACCAGCTGCAGGCGGACCTTGGGATAGCGCAGGAGGAAGGACGAGATCAGCCCGGCGATCGGCTCGAGCATGCCGGTGGGGCAACTGAAGCGGATCCGGCCATGCGGCTCGGCCTGGGCCTGCATCACCAGCGCCTCGGCCTGTTCCGCCTCGGCCAGGATCGCGCGACAGCGCTCGTAGAAAGCCTGGCCGGTATCGGTGACGCGGAAGCGCCGGCTCGACCGCTCGATCAGGCGGAGCCCCAGCCGCTCCTCCAATCCGGCGATGCGGCGGCTGAGCTTCGACTTGGGTTCGCGCAGTGCCCGCCCCGCCGCGGCGAACCCGCCATGCGCGACGACCTCGGCGAAATAGGCATAGTCGTTGAGATCCACCCGCATCATCGTTCCTCCAATAGAACGCTAAGTGCCATATTCGCCGACTACACGCATCATCGTTCACGCTGCATCTAAGCGGGCAACGGCGCTTTGCCGGAGACCCCAAGGAGACAGACGATGGCGAACAAGTTCCAGGACAAGGTGGTGGTGGTGACCGGCGGCACGAGCGGCATCGGCCTGGCCACGGCAAAGGCATTCGTGGCCGAAGGCGCGTCGGTGTTCATCACCGGCCGCCGTCAGGACGCGCTCGATGCCGCGGTGAAGGCGATCGGCGGCCGGGTGACCGGCGTGCGCGGCGACATGTCGCAGCTTGGCGACATCGACCGGCTCTATGACGCGGTCCAGCAGCGCCATGCCCAGATCGACGTGCTCTTCGCCAATGCCGGCGGCGGCGAGATGGCCCCGCTGGGCGCGATCAGCGAGGAGCATTACGAGAAGACCTTCGCCACCAATGTGAAGGGCGTACTGTTCACCGTGCAGAAGGCGCTGCCGCTGCTCAAGGACGGCGCCTCGGTGATCCTGACCAGCTCGACCACCAGCATCTCGGGCACGCCGGCGTTCAGTGTCTATTCGGCGACCAAGGCCGCGATCCGCAACTTCGCGCGCAACTGGATCCTCGACCTCAAGGACCGCCACATCCGCGTCAACGCCGTCAGCCCGGGCGTCACCGACACGGCGGGCCTGAACGAGCTGTTCGGCGGCGGCGAACAGGCCGAAGGCACCAAGGACTATCTGGCGAGCCTGATCCCGGCCGGCCGCGTCGGCCAGCCCGAGGAGATCGCCAAGGCGGTGCTGTTCCTCGCCTCGGACGATGCCAGCTTCGTCAACGGCGTCGAGCTGTTCGTCGATGGCGGCCAGGCCCAGATCTGACGATGGCTCCCCCGGGGTCTCGCCCCGGGGTTACCCCTGTTCATGGAGGACAAGATGGTACCGGACAGCGAACCCGCCGACCGTATCCGCGAGCTGCTGCTGCGCAATCTCGAGGAGGTGTTCGGCGAAAACGATGCCGCACGCCGTCGCGCGGCGATCGAACAACTCTGGGCCGAGGACGGCGTGCTCTATGCGCCGACCGGGCCGGTCACCGGCCATGCGGCGATCGCCGAATTCGCCGGCACGCTGCGGGCAATGCACCCCGACTTCGCCTATGCACCAGGCAATCCGCAGATGCTCCACAATGCCGGCCGTCTCGGCTGGGGATCGGGACCGAGGGGCGAGGCGCCGGCCTATACGGGCTGGGACTTCATCCTCGTCCGCGATGGCAGGATCGCCGCACTCTATGTGTTCCTCGATGAAGGATCCGCCGAATCGCGGCGCATGGAAGTCGCCGCCGGCAAATGACCGGTTCCGGGGCGGCCCTTTGGAAAGGATGGCCGCCCCTTTTCGATCTTCACTTGAGATTGATAGTGAATCGCAATAATCGATCGACGCACACTTCCATTGAGGGCCGATCATGCGATTTCCGAAACTGATCCTGCTGGGTGCGCTCGGCGCGATCGCGCTGGGCAGCGCCGCCCGGGCGCACATGCCCTATCTGCTCCCCACCCTGTTCGACGTGGGCAAGGGCGACCATGTCACCGTCACCTCGGCATTCGGCGAGGATGCCTTCGTGCCCGAGATCGGCATGAAGGACGCGCCCTTCCACTTCATCCGGCCGGACGGCACCCGGGGCGAAGTCGGCAAGCCGACCTATCTGCGCGACCTGACCATCTTCGAGGCGGACCTGTCGGCCGAAGGCACCTATCGCCTGAGCACCGGCCAGCGGCTGGGCCGCCTGGGCAAGATGTATTCGGTCGGCGGCAAGTGGATCATCGCCGGCGAGGATGGCGCGCCGCCCGCCGGCGCCCGCGAAGTGGCGGTGCAGAGTACCACGCTGGCCGAAGCCTATGTCACCCGCGGCGCGGCGAACAGCGGCGTGCTCAAGCCGATCGGCACCGCGCTGGAAGTGCAGGCGATCACCCATCCGAGCGAGATCGCCTCGGGCAGCGAGGCCCGGTTCAAGCTGCTCTTCGACGGCAAGCCGCTGGCGGACACCGAAGTCACGCTGTTCCGCGCCACCGGCAATTACGACGGCAAGAAGATCGTCGGCACCGCGAAATCCGATTCGCAGGGCAATTTCGCGCTCAAGCCGAGCGATGCCGGCCTCTATCTGATCCTGGTGCGCCACCGCACCGAGGCGCCGGCCGGATCGGCGACGCCCTATCGCAGCTATACCTATACGCTCGCCTTCGACGCGGCCTGAGACGGGCGCGATGGCGGTGCGGTTCGTCGCCGCACCGCCACGGCATGACGCACTATCGGCCCGCCGGTGTGGATTTGTTCACCGATCGGCGGCAGGCCCGCCCCGGGGACAACTGCAAGGCGCATGTAATGGGGGCAAGGTTCGAGCGAGGGATGGCATTTGCCGTTGTGGCAATGCTGCTTTCGCCCTGCGCGATCTCCCATGCCAATGCCCCCGGCCTGGCACCCGAAGCCGCGATCGCCACGGGCGAGGCCAGCTATTATGCCGACCGTTTCGCCGGCAAGCGCACCGCCAGCGGCGAAGCCTATGACCCCAGCGACTTCACCGCCGCCCATCGCAGCCTGCCCTTCGGCACGCGCGTGCGCGTCACCGATGTCGAGACCGGGCGCAGCGTGATCGTGCGGATCAACGACCGCGGCCCCTGGGGCAGGGGCCGGCTGATCGACGTCTCCCGCGCCGCCGCGAAGGAAATCGGGCTTGCCCGTCGGGGCCGGGGCACCGTCTCCATCGCGCTGGCGGAAGACGAAACGCCGCGGACCAGTCCCGAGACCAGCGAAGACTAACGGAACGCCCAGCGCAGCGTGCTCGCCACGCCGCGCGTGCCGATACGCACCGCGGGGGTAGCGAGACCGGCGCCCGAGAGCCCGTGCATCGTCCGCGCCCAGCCGGGCAGCAGATCCACCGCTGCGCCGAAGGTGAGCGCCTGGAAAGGCTTCACCGCGACGCTCGGCGCCGGCTGATCGAGCACCATGCGGGCGACTTCGCGGGTCCGCGCATCGACGACCAGCTCGGGGCGCATCCGGGCGATCAGGGCATTCGCCTCGGCGCGGCTGCGCGGCACGTCCACCGTGCCCAGCGCCTCGGCGATACGGGCAAAATCGGCGAAATAGCTGTCCTGGTCGGCCAGGCTCATGTCCGGTTCGGCATAGCGGATCCAGGCATCGAGGAAGCTCACCGCCTCAGTGACGTGCACCCAGGCGAGCAGATGCGGATCGTCGGCGGCATAGGGCGTGCCGTCCGGCAGCACGCCCTTCACGCGGGTGTGCACGTCGCGCACCTTGTCGATGATCTCCTGCGCCTCGGCCGCCGAGCCATAGGTGGTCACTGCGATGAAGCGGGCGGTGCGGCGTAACCGGCCGAGCATGTCGCCGCGGAAGGTGGAATGGTCCCATACGCCCGCCAGCACCGCCGGGTGGAGCATCTGGAGGAGCAATGCGGTCACTCCACCGACCATCATCGTGGTGACGTCGCCGTGCACCCGCCACACCACCGATTTCGGGCCGAACAGGCTCTCGTCCGGCTTGCGCTGGACCGGCTTCTCGCCCCGCGCCTGATCGTTGAACACGGCGCGCACCTGGCCGATCAGCGCTCCCCGGAGCCGTTTCGCGATACCGTCAGCGGGACTCATGGCCTCCAAGCTAGGGACTAACAGCTTTCCTGCAACCGCCCGTTTCGGTTACGCCCCCACGCTGATACGATGTCATGACGTCAGTTCCGGGGGTTGAGTCTTGTTCCGATCGACGCGAATCCGCGCGCTTGCCCTCGCCGCCGCCTGCGGGCTGCTGGCGACCGCCGGCACGGCGCAGATGCAGCCGATCAATGCCGGCACGGTGATGGATTCGGTCGCGCGGCTGAGGCCCGGTCAATATATCTGGGTGCCCGAGATCGCCCCGCGCGGGCCAATGCTGGTGGTGGTCAACATCGCCACCCAGCGTGTCGTCGCCTACCGCAACGGCGTGCCGATCGCGGTCTCCACCATCTCGACCGGCAAGGCCGGGCACCGCACCCCCACCGGCGTGTTCACGATCCTGCAAAAGGCGAAGTGGCACCGCTCGAGCAAATATTCGAACGCGCCGATGCCCTTCATGCAGCGGCTGACCTGGTACGGCATCGCGCTCCATGCCGGGAGCCTGCCCGGCTATCCCGCCTCGCATGGCTGCATCCGCCTGCCGCATGAATTCGCCCGGCTGCTGTTCGACGAGACCAATCTCGGCATGACGGTGATCGTCACCAATCAGGAGCCGGCGCTGCGCATCGGCGCCAAGCCGACCGGCCCCGCCTTCCCCGCCGGCCCGGCGGTGTGGCGGCCCGAGCTTTCGGCAACGGGCCCGGTCTCGATCGTGGTCAGCGGCGCGGACCGGCGGATGGTGGTGCTGCGCAACGGCGTCGAGATCGGATCGGCACCGGTGGCGTTCGACGGCGTGATCGAGCGCACCCAGGCCTATGTGCTGCAGGACGTGGTGGGCGGCGACTATCGCTGGAAACGCATGACGCTGCCGGGCGAGAGCAGCGCCGCCGCCAGCTACGCCGCCCCCGATACGGGCCGCTTCCAGGGCAGCGACCCGTTCCGCCGCGCGCTCGCCGGCGTGGTCGGGCCGGGCACCACCATGGTGGTGATCCCCGATTCGCTCGGCCTCGGCCCCGATCTCGCGCCGCCGACCCAGAATCCGGACGTGCTGATCGAGAACGAGCCGGGCGTGGCGGACTGGATGGAAGACGCCAGCGTCTTCGCGCGCTGAGGGCACCGATTCCTCAGACCTTTGCGGCCTAAAGCGAAACTAAACCGGGGCCCAGGCGCTTTGCCGTTGACCCCGTTACGTTTCGCAGTGCAGCAACGCGCCTCATGGCTAGCCTCGCAATCGCAAATAACGAGGATGTTCGCTTCCTCGGTCGGCTCCTCGGCAACGTGATCCGTGCCTATGGCGGCGAGGAGCTGTTCAAGCGCATCGAGTATATCCGCTCCACCTCCGTCGATCGCGCGCGCGGCGTCGCCGGTGCCGGCGCGGTGGATCGCGGGCTCGACCGGCTGAGCCTGGACGAGACGCTCGATTTCACCCGCGGCTTCATGCTCTTCTCGATGCTCGCCAACCTGGCCGAGGACCGCCAGGGCGTCGCGACCGAGAAGGATGCCGACATCGCCTCGGCGCTCAAGCGCCTGGAAGGCGAAGGCATCGGCCGCGACGCGGTGATGGCGCTGCTCGATCAGGCGCTGGTCGCCCCGGTGCTCACCGCGCATCCGACCGAAGTGCGCCGCAAGTCGATGATCGACCACAAGAACCGGATCGCCGAGCTGATGCTGCTGCGCGACCGGGGCGTCGCCGAGACCGAGGATGGCGACCAGGTCGAGGAGGCGATCCTCCGCCAGATCGCGCTGCTGTGGCAGACCCGGGTGCTGCGCCGCGAGAAGCTGGGCGTCGCCGACGAAGTCGAGACCGCGCTCTCCTATCTCCGCGACATCTTCCTGCCCGTGCTGCCCGCGCTCTATGCGCGCTGGGACCGCGCGCTGGGCAACCGCACGCCCTCGTTCCTGCGCCCCGGCAGCTGGATCGGCGGCGACCGCGACGGCAATCCCTTCGTCACTGCCGATTCGATGCAGTTCGCGCTCGCCCGCGCCGCCGAGGCGGTGCTCGGCTATTATCTCGACGCGGTCCACGCGCTGGGCGCCGAGCTGTCGATCTCGACCGAGCACGTCCAGGTGAGCGAGGCGCTGCTCAAGCTCGCCGAGGCCAGCCATGACGAGGCGAAGAGCCGCGCCGACGAGCCCTATCGCCGCGCGATCACCGGCGTCTATGCGCGCCTCTCGGCCACGCACGAGAAGCTGACCGGCAAGGCGCCGCCCCGCCCCGCCGCGATCGCCGCCGAGCCCTATGCGACGCCCGCCGATTTCCGCGAGGAGCTGGTGACGATCGCCCGCGCGCTCGCCGAGGAAGGCGCCGGCCCGCTGGCGACCGGCGGCGCGCTCGGCCGGCTGATCCGCGCGGTCGAGACCTTCGGTTTCCACCTCGCCACGCTCGACATGCGCCAGAACAGCGCCGTGCACGAGCGGGTGATCGCCGAGCTGCTCAAGGCCGGCGGCGTCACCGACAATTATGCCGCGCTGGCCGAGGACGAGCGTGTCGCGCTGCTCCGCAAGGAGCTGGCCAATGCCCGCCCGCTGACCAGCCCCTATGCCGAATATTCGGAGGAGACCGCCTCCGAGCTCGCCATCGTCCGCGCGGCGGCGCAGGCGCACGCCAAGTACGGCCGCCAGTGCATCACCCACTACATCGTCTCGATGGCCCAGTCGGTGTCCGACCTGCTCGAGGTCCATATCCTGCTCAAGGAAGCCGGCCTCTACATCCCCGGCGACGAGGCCCAGGCGCACATCATGGCGATCCCGCTGTTCGAGACGATCGGCGATCTCGAAGGCGCCCCGGCGATCATGGAAGCGTGGCTCGGCCTGCCCGAAGTCGCGGCGATCGCGGCGAAGCGCGGCCACCAGGAAGTGATGATCGGCTATTCCGATTCGAACAAGGACGGCGGCTACCTCACCTCGACCTGGCAGCTGTCGCGCGGCTCGACCGCGCTCGAGCCGGTGTTCGAGAAGGCGGGCCTCGGCATGCAGCTGTTCCACGGCCGCGGCGGCGCGGTGGGCCGCGGCGGCGGCTCGTCCTTCGCGGCGATCCTCGCCCAGCCCAAGGGCACGGTGCAGGGCCGCATCCGGGTGACCGAGCAGGGCGAGATCATCGCGGCGAAGTACGGCACGCTGGAAAGCGCGCGGACCAACCTGGAAGCGATGGCATCGGCCACCCTGCTCGCCAGCCTCGAGCCCGAGAAGCTCAACAAGGCCGATGCGACGCGCTTCGCCGCGGCGATGGACCAGCTCTCCGACACGGCGTTCAAGGCCTATCGCGGCCTGGTCTACGAGACCGAGGGCTTCACGACCTTCTTCCGCCAGGCGACGCCGATCGCCGAGATCGCCGGCCTCAAGATCGGCTCGCGCCCGGCCAGCCGCAAGAAGAGCGACGCGATCGAGGACCTTCGTGCCATCCCCTGGGTGTTCAGCTGGGCGCAGGCGCGCATCATGCTGCCGGGCTGGTACGGCGTCGGCCAGGCGATCGAGCAGTTCGAGGACAAGGGCCTGCTGCGCGAGATGGCGACGGCCTGGCCGCTCTTCGCCTCGACGCTGGCCAACATGGAACAGGTGCTGGCCAAGTCCGACATGGAGATCGCGGCGCATTATGCCGCGCTGGTCGAGGACGAGGCGCTGCGGGACAAGATCTTCGGCGAGATCCGCACCGGCTGGCAGAAGACGCATGACGGTCTGCTCCAGGCGACCCGCCAGACCCGGCTGCTCGAGAAGCATGCCGCACTGGAGACGTCGATCCGCCTGCGCCTGCCCTATATCGAGCCACTCAACCTGCTCCAGATCGAGCTGCTCAAGCGCCACCGCGCCGGCGAGGACGATCCCCGGATCGGCGAGGGCATCCTGCTGTCGATCAACGCGATCGCGACCGCGCTGCGGAATAGCGGCTAAGTCGCCGCCCCGGCCCCTGACGGGCCGGGGCAGCCACGCTAGCGCTTCTCCTTCGGCTTCCATCCCGGCTTGCGCTTCGGCCGCTTGACCGCCGCGACCGGCGTGCCCTCCCGCGCATCGGCGAGCCGCGCCCATTCCTCGGGCATCTCCGCGCCAGCCAGGCTCCACGGCGCCTCGTCCGCGAACAGCGGCGCCTCCTCGTCCATCTCGTGCCCCGCGACCAGCGCGCCACGATAAACGAACCCGTCCTTCGGCAGCCGGACGAAGTCGATGGCCGGATCCTCCTCCAGCGCATCGGCCGCCGCATCGCCGCCCCGGTCGATCGCAGCATCGTCCGCGCGGCGCCGGGCGGCACAGGCCTCCAGCGCCGCCGCGATCGCGATATGCGCCTCGGCATCGAGCGCCACCCCGGCAAAGCCGTCCAGCGTGTCGGCAAGCGCATCGTCGCGCGTCGCCCGGTCGCCCGCATCGCCGCCGCTGATCACCGTGCGGATCGTCGTCGCCGAAGCCTCCGCCCCTGCAGCGGCCCCGTCGCCGCCGGCCACCGCACCCGCGGTCGCGCGCGTGCTGACATAATTGACCACGGTGCGCCGCCCCTCGGCATCCTGGCCATATTGGCGCAGCAGGAACATCAGCAGCGCGTCATTGTGCTTGCGCCGATATCCCATCAGCTTGCCGCCGGCGAAAACCGGGATCAGCTGCCCTTCGATCGCCCGCTCGAAGGCGATGTCGCGCAACCGCTGCACACCGAAGTCGAGCGCGGCTTCCCAGGCACGGCGAAAGCTCTCCGCACCGGGCGCGCGGCGCAGCGCATAGCAATTGGCCTGGGCGATGTTGACCATGCCGGCGGCCCTGGTCACCGGTCCGGTATCGGCCAGCGCCTCGATGAACGCCCGTTGCCGCTCGGGCGTCCAGCCATCGTGCCGGAACTTGCGCGGTACCGGCGTGAAGTCCGGCAGGGGCGGCCGCGCCTCGCGCGGCACCGGGGTGCGGTTCTGCATGTCCTCCTCCTCGTTCGACTCGCCAACCGGCAAGCATGTACGTGCGCGAGGATCGTGTAGGACAGCGATTTGTTCGCTATTTGTTCCGATTCGGACCAGCTTGTCTCCATCCGCCCGGGGAAGGCCGGGGAAGCTGAAGATCTAGGGCACCAGCAGCGGCCGCATCTTCGGCACCGCTACCGCCAGTTCGTCGGCCACCATCTTCGAGAAGAAGTCGGCGCCGACGGGCCCGAGATGCGTGTAGTCGAAGGCCAGCTTGGCATCGCCGAGCGGCTCGACCGCGGCATTGTTCTGCGGCGTCGGTGCAGCGGCGGGCGCGGCGGGATTTGCGATCGTCGTACCGGCCAGCGCCGCGGCGGAGACTTCGCGGGCCTGCGCCACCTGGGCGAAGCGGTTAGACAGGGACGGACCGAGCGCCTCGACCGCATCGGCGCTGCGCTTGTTGAGATCGACCAGCGGCACCTGCATCTCCGCCGCGACCTTGCGGATCGCATCGGCCCAGGCATCGAGATCGCGGTCGAGCCTGCCCTGCCTGAACTGGCGGCGGGTGAGCGGAGTCAGCAGGATCGGCTCGGCCCCGGCCGCGCGCACCTCCTCGACATAGCGCTTCAGATTGGCGGGGAATTCGGTGGCGAGGTCGGTCGAACGGCCCGGCTTGCCCGGCTGGTCGTTGTGGCCGAACTGGATGAGCACGTACGTCTTCACGAAGCCCGGCGTCTTCATCTCGGCCAGCGCCAGGCCCCAGCTGCCCTCGGCCCGGTAGCTGTACGTGCTGCGTCCGCCCCGCGCGAGGTTCACGCAGGCGGCGAAGCTGGTGACGTGGGTGGCGCAGAAGCTGCCGCCCCAGCCCGACAGCACCTGGGTGGTCGAATCGCCGATCAGGATGATCTTCGAGGCCTTGATCGGCATGGCGGGCGGACGGTCCTGCGCGGTCTGCGCCTGTGCCACACCCGTCGAAAGCGCCAGAACCAGTCCGGCGACAACAGCCTTGCGCATCCAATCCCTCCCGAATCCCTTTGCCCCAAGGCTAGATGACACCGGTGCCAATGGCAATCAGGGCAGCGGGAGACGGACCTCCAGGTCGCGCAGCCCCGTGGGTTCGGGCGGCGGGAGATTGTCGAGGTCGATGGCCACCCGCCCGGTCTTGTCGGGCTTCTTCTTGAACGCCCGCCCCACCCCGCCGATCGCGTCGCCGACCAGCTTGATCGGGTTGGTCGACTCGCCCGGCTCCTCGCAGCAGCTGTTCGGGTCGATCACCTTGCCCACACCGCGGATCAGGGCGGTGCCCATGCCGAGGATGTTGATGCCCGTCGTGCAGCCCTCCGACCGGGTCGCGCAGGGGGCGACCGAGGCGTTGAGCGCGCCGATGCCGGTCACGTCCGGATTGCTCGGCATCGGCCGGTCGGGCGGGCCGCGCTCGCCGGGCAGGGGCAGGCGCGGATCGGGCGGTGCGCCCTGGCCGCAGACGACGATCTCGTCCCTGGTGCGCGCCGAGGCGCAGGGATCGTTGAGGATCGACCAGCTCTGCTTGCCGTCCGCCGCCTGTTTGGGCTGCGCCACCGTGCCCGGCACGTCCTGTACGGCGATCAGGGCCACTATGGTCAGCAACATTGGAAACTCCGCCCGATCCTCTGGGACAAGACGGAGCTAACCACGGATAGCCGCCTGCAGGAAGGCCCCTAGAAGCTCTCTACGCGCTCGGTGGGCGCGTTCATCCGGATCGAGCCTTCCTTCACCTCGAAGCTGTAGGTCCGGTGGACGATCCGCCCTTCCTTGGGCAGTGCGACTTCGTACGACGTCGAGGACGCGGCCTTGATCTCCGAAATGCCGCCGCCGGCCCGGTCCGGGTCCTGCGCGACATGATCGAGGATCATCCGGATCATGCACAGCGAGCGGCTGGTCGGATCATTCTCGCATTTCTGTTCGGCCATCGGAGCTCCCTTGGCGGTTTCGGCGGCGGCGGGCGCCTGGAGGTTCTCGGCCGCGCTGCGATCGGAGCAGCCGGCGACCGCGATCGCGGCGATCGTGAGGAAGGAACGCCAGCGTCCCAGAGGCGTCGCATGCAGCATTGCTTATCTTCCCGGCAGGAGCTTGGTGACGAGGGTGCCGGCTTCGAACTCGGCGACGGTGCGCGGATAGGCCCGGCGCATCAGCACTTGCGGCGCGCGCTTCTTTGCCGGCGCCGGCGCATAGATGGGCGACTGGGGCTGGGCCGCGACGAAATCGTTGAACGCGCCCAGCCAGGCTGTGCCGTGGATCGTGTCGAGCCGCATGCCGCCGCCCATCACCGATTTCTTGTCCTGGTCCGACGTGCCGTAGCAAGGCGAGGCATTGGTATCGCCGGTGACCGGGCAGCCGCGCTGGCCGATCGCGACATGCCCCAGCCCGAGCAGATGGCCCACCTCATGGACGTGCGCCCGCTGCAGGATCGGCTTGCCCTTGCTGTCATAGGCCTTGGGGACGAGGTTGGTGTCCTTGCTGTCGTACAGGGTCGAATGCGAGCCGAACCAGTTCTCGCTGGGGGCCAGCCGCACCACGTCGATGATATGATGATGGAAGCCAGCGCTGGCGTCGCTGCCGATCAGCTTGAAGCGGCAATAGCCGTTCGGGATGAAGACGTCCTTGCCGACCTTGAGCGCGAAGGCGCCCTGGCGGTTGTCGATCCAGAACTTGGCGTCCCAATAAGCCTGGGCCGAGCTGCAGAAGGATGCCTTCCAGGCGTTCCATTCCGCCGCGGTCCATTTGACGATCTGGCGCGGCGTGCCGCTGGACGAGCCATAATCGTTGTAAGTGCCCGTATTCGCGCCGCCCGCCGGATTGATGGGACGAAATCCCATCCGCATCTCAAGTGTCAGGTCCAAATTCGTCCGGGAAGAACAGTTCCGCGTATCGAGAAACGCGTCATATCTTGGGTAACGTTTCCTGAGAACCATTGCGGACTCCCCAACACCGGATCCGGCCAAGCCGAATTGGTCCTGCGGGAACTCCTATTTGTCGATATGGTTGCGGCGAGCGGACGCTAAATCTGGTCGAAAGGTGCTCCACGAAAAAGGCGCCGGAGTTTCCCCCGGCGCCCCTTGCGTTCAGTGTCAGGCGGCAGCCTTGGCGCGCGAGGCCTTCTTGCGCTCGTGCGGATCGAGGTGGCGCTTGCGCAGACGGATCTTGGTGGGCGTGACTTCGACCATCTCGTCATCGTCGATGTACGCGATCGCCTGCTCCAGCGTCATCTTCTTCGGCGGGGTCAGGCGGACGGCGTCGTCCTTGCCGCCCGATGCGCGGAAGTTGGTGAGCTGCTTCGCCTTCATCGGATTGACCTCGAGGTCATCCGTCTTGGCGTTCTCGCCGACGATCATGCCCTCGTACAGGGCCTCGCCGTGGCCGACGAACAGGATACCACGCTCTTCGAGCGGACCCAGCGCATAGCTCTGCGCTTCGCCATTGCCGTTCGAGATCAGCACGCCGTTCTTGCGGCCTTCGATGTTGCCCTTGTGGGGGCCATATTTCTCGAACAGGCGGTTCATGATGCCGGTACCGCGGGTATCCGACAGGAACTCGCCGTGATAGCCGATCAGGCCGCGCGACGGCGCCGAGAAGGTGATGCGGGTCTTGCCGCCACCCGACGGACGCATGTCCGTCATCTCGCCCTTGCGCTGGTTCATCTTGTCGACGACCGTGCCCGAGAACTCGTCATCGACGTCGATCACGACGGTTTCGTACGGCTCGGTCTTCTTGCCGTTCTCGTCCTCGCCGAACAGCACGCGCGGACGGCTGATGCCGAGCTCGAAGCCCTCGCGGCGCATCGTCTCGATCAGCACGCCGAGCTGAAGCTCGCCGCGGCCGGCGACTTCGAAGCTGTCGCGGTCCTCGCTCTCGGTGACCTTGATCGCGACGTTCGACTCGGCTTCGCGCTCGAGACGATCACGGATCATGCGGCTGGTGACCTTCGAACCCTCACGGCCCGCCATCGGCGAATCGTTGACGGCGAAGCGCATCGACAGCGTCGGCGGATCGATCGGCTGGGCCTGGATGGCGTCGCTGACCGAAGTGTCGGAGATCGTGTTCGACACGGTGGCGACGGTGAGGCCGGCGAGCGAGATGATATCGCCCGCACGCGCTTCGTCGGTGGGAACGCGCTCGAGACCCTGGAAGGTCATGATCTTGGAGGCGCGGCCGGTCTCGATCACCTTGCCCGACATGTCGAGCGCGTGGATCGGCTGGTTGACCTTGACCGTGCCCGACTGGACGCGGCCGGTGAGGATGCGGCCGAGGAAGTTATCGCGATCGAGCAGCGTCACCAGGAAGGTGAAGGGCGCATCGACTTCGAGCGACGGCGGCGGCACGTGATCGACGATCTTCTGGAACAGCGGGCGCAGCGTGCCCTCGCGCAGCGACGAATCCTCATTGGCATAGCCGTTGCGGCCCGAAGCATAGAGCACCGGGAAATCGAGCTGCTCATCGGTCGCGTCGAGCGACACGAACAGGTCGAACACTTCGTCGAGCACTTCCTGGATGCGCTCGTCCGGACGGTCGATCTTGTTGACGACCACGATCGGACGCAGGCCGAGCTTGAGCGCCTTGCCGGTCACGAACTTGGTCTGCGGCATCGCGCCTTCCGACGAATCGACCAGCAGGATCACGCCGTCGACCATCGAGAGGATGCGCTCCACCTCGCCGCCGAAATCGGCGTGGCCCGGCGTATCGACGATGTTGATGCGCGTGCCTTCCCACTCGACCGAGGTCGGCTTCGCCAGGATGGTGATGCCGCGCTCCTTTTCGAGGTCGTTCGAATCCATCGCGCGCTCTTCGACGCGCTGGTTGTCGCGGAAGGTGCCGGACTGACGGAAGAGCTGGTCGACGAGCGTGGTCTTGCCGTGGTCGACGTGCGCGATGATCGCCACGTTGCGGAGGTTCATGTTGCTATCCTGGAAGTAAGTTGGCGGGCCCGTACAGCAATTTGTGCGTTGCGGGAAGCCCGGTGATTCGCCGCAGGTTTCGAGACACCGCGTCCCGAAAATGTTGAATCCCTTGAATCTCCCTCGCGTGCGCGGCGCGGAAGTTCACAAAGTTCACGACATCCGCGCGCGAGAGCTTCCCCCGCCAGATGGGCGCGCGGCACCCTGTCGGCAAGGGCCGCCAAAAGGACAATTGGAGCAGGTGCGCGCATCGGCCATTCTGAACCACAAAAGCGCCGTGTAGGACAGCGCCATCTGCATGAAGGGAACACCATGGCCGAACCGCTGAAGATCCTCGTCATCCTGGGCTCCGTCCGCGAAGGACGGATGGCGGAGCCGGTGGGCAAATGGGTGGTCGAGGGTGCCGCGGATCGCGAGGCGCTCGACCTCGAGCTGGTCGACCTGAAGGACTGGAACCTGCCCTTCTACCATTTCGCCAAGCCACCGGCGGCAGGCGACTACCAGGACCCGCTGCAGATAAGCTGGGCGGAGAAGATCGCCGGCGCCGACGGCTATGTCCTGATCTGCCCCGAATATAATCACGGCATCCCGGCGGTGCTCAAGAACGCGCTCGATTTCGTCTATGCCGAATGGCACCGCAAGCCGGCGGCCTTTGTCGGCTATGGCGGCAATGGCGGCGCGCGATCGATCGAGCAGCTGACCATGGTGGCGCGCGAGCTGCGGATGGCGCCGCTGGAGGCATCGGTGCACATCATGAGCGTGTGGAGCAAGGCCGGCGGCGGCAGTTTGATCCCCGACGACAAGGACACTCGCTGGATCGGCCATCTCTATGACGAGCTGGAATGGTGGGGGAATGCACTGCGGACGGCCCGGCAAACGCAAGCGGTGTAGCACACCACTATGACACGTGCGAAACCGCGCCTATGCTGGCGGTGAAGGAGTGACGCGATGAAGAAGACTCTATTGCTGGCGCTGGTGCTGCTCGCGGGCTGTTCGGCAGGCAAGACCGAGAAGCGCAATATCAGCCTGGTGCTCGACGCCGATTTCACCACCGGCAGGCTGCTGCTCACCTGCCGCGATTCGACCAGCGGCACCTGCCATGTGCTGGTCGCGGGATCGGGCGAGCCGGTGCGGCTGTCGGCCGCCAAGGGATCGACCAACGAAGCCGCCAGCGGCGCGGCCGAAGGCGCGCGCTTCTGCGTGGGCGAGACCGAGCCCCAGAATGGCTGCCAGCTGACGGTGCTGCGCAATGGCGAGCAGATCTACCGTTCCAGCCGGGTGAAGACCGAAGACCGCTGAGGATGCCGGCCCTTGGCGGGGCGGCATTGGTGTATTACATTAACGACACAGTTGGACTGTGGTCCGGATACCCCTATGCTGGGGGCCGGACAGTTTGGAGACGTACGCATGGCAAGCGAGACCTTGGTGGCCGATCAGGATCTGGTGCTCACCCCGCCCGAGCCGGTGAAGGTCGTCGCGCCTGAAAAGGCGGCCGGGCTGGTGCCGGTGGACGACAAGAAGCGGACCGAGCTGGAAGCCCGGGTCGACGGCTTCATCGACGATCTCGTCGCGCAGGACGTGAACTCGCCCGAGTTCGGCAAGCGCGTCGATGCGATCGCGGCGATGGGGCAGAAGGAGATCCGCGACGCGGCCGGACAGTCCAACCGCTTCCTCGACCGGCCGGTCAAGGCGATGGGCAATGACGGCGTCGGCGCCGACCTGCTCGCGCTGCGCAAGAAGGTGGAGGAGCTCGATCCCAGCCAGAACGGCAAGCTGATCGGCGGGGGCGGCGGCTTCCTGTCCAAGCTGTTCGGCGGCGGGATGCAGCAATATTTCCGCAAGTACCAGTCGTCGCAGACCCATATCAACGGCATCCTCAAGAGCCTGGCCAACGGCAAGGACGAGCTGCTGATGGACAATGCCGCGATCGACACCGAGCGGCAGAATCTCTGGACCTCGATGGGTCGGCTCGAGCAGATGATCTATCTGTCCAAGGCGATGGACGCGAAGATCGAGGACAAGGCCAACGAACTGGACCACACCGATCCGGCCAAGGCCAAGGCCCTGCGCGAGACCGCGCTCTTCTACGTCCGCCAGCGCACCACCGACCTGCTCACCCAGATGGCGGTGACGGTGCAGGGCTATCTCGCGCTCGACCTGGTCAAGAAGAACAATGTCGAGCTGGTGAAGGGCGTCGACCGCGCGTCCACCACGACCGTTTCGGCGCTGCGCACCGCGGTGACCGTGGCGCAGGCGCTGACCAACCAGAAGCTGGTGCTCGACCAGATCACCGCGCTCAACAGCACCACCGCGGGGCTGATCGATTCGACCGGCCAGCTGCTCAAGAGCCAGTCGGCGGCGATCCACGAGCAGGCCGCGAACTCGACGATCCCGGTCGAGACGCTGCAGCGCGCCTTCCAGAACATCTACGACACGATGGACGCGATCGACACGTTCAAGCTCAAGGCGCTCGACAGCATGAAGACCACGGTCAACACGCTGTCGAACGAAGTCGAGAAGTCGAAGGGCTATATCGCCCGTGCCGAGGGGGCGTCGCAGAACCAGGTCTCGAGCGGGGCGGAGACGTTCAAGCTGGAGGCAATGTAAGCCGTGCCCACCGATGTCGATCGCGAACTGAACCGGATCGGAGATACGCTCAATCGCGTGCGCAGCCGCACCGATGTGGCGGTCTCCGGCCGCAACCGCCAGCACCGGGAAGCCGAAGTGGTCCGCCGTCTCGGGCGGATCGCGGTGGCGGACGGCGCGATCCTCGTCGGGGCGATCGCCTTCGCGCTGATCGTCTCGCCGCTGGGCATCATGGGCGCGATGCTGGTCGGGCTGCTGCTGATCGCGGCGACCATCTTCTTCGCGGCATTGCCGGCAAGCGCGCCGGTGAATGTCGAGAAGCTCGCCGAGATCCCGCTGAAGGCGCTGCCGCGCTCGACCGAGCGCTGGCTCGAGACGCAGCGCCCCGCCCTGCCCTCGCCGGTGCGCGGGCTGGTCGATTCGATCGGCGTGAAGCTGGAGACGCTGACGCCGCAGCTCGCGACGCTCGACGAGAACAGCCCGGCGGCGATGGAAGTGCGCAAGCTGGTCGGCGAGCAGCTGCCCGAGCTGCTGAAAGGCTATGGCCGCGTGCCCGAGCCGCTGCGCCGGGTGGAGCGCAACGGCCTGACCCCGGACCAGCAGCTCGCCCAGGGGCTGCAGCTGATCGACGACGAGATCGCCGAGATGACTGCGCAGCTGGCCCAGGGCGACCTGGACGCGCTGGCGACCCGCGGACGGTATCTGCAGATCAAGTATCAGGGCGAAGAGGGGTGATCGCGCCTGTCTCGAACTAGAGACCCAGGTGATGGAGTTGCTGCTGATCCCTCTGGCGCTGCTGGTGGTCACGGCCACCTATTGTGCGCGGAACATGGTCGCCGACTTCAGGCGTGCGGACAGGGCTGCCGGCATATGGGGCATCGTGTCGCTTGCCGGCCCCCTATCGTGCCTGGCGGTGGCGTTCACCGCTGTTCTGATGTCGCTATACTACCACTAGCCTGAGCGCCTTCGCCCGGATGCGGCCAGCCGCCCGCGACGCAGCGGGCATCGAAGCTTCGGGCCAGCTCGGCCAGGCTCACCGCGCCCAGCCGGGCGACCAGCAGCGCCTCCGCCTCGCGCAGCGCGTCCTCCAGCGCTTCGTTGACCGCCGCCTCGACCGCGCAGGCCGGGTTCTCGTGCTCGGCGCCGATCGCGAACAGGCTCGGCCCGCCAACGGCGCGGTGGATGTCGAGCAGCGAGACCTTCTCCAGATCGGCGGCGATCGCCCAGCCGCCGCCATGGCCCTTTTCCGAGCGGACGTACCCGGCATCGCGCAGGCCCGCCATCGTCCGGCGGACCACCACCGGGTTGGTCTGGAGCATCCTGGCGATGTGCTCCGACGTCATCGGCCCGTCGTGCCGCGCCATGTGGAGCAGCACATGGAGCATCCGGGAGAGGCGGCTGTCCTTTCGCATCGATCCTTCCTCGGGCCCGCACGGCCGGTTGGCAAGCGCGCGCTTTCACGATACTTATCATGTTACATGATTCGCGAAAGGCAGCCCATGACCGAAAAGAAGCACGAGAACCCCGCGCATTGGGACGATGCCGCCGCCACTTACGAGCGCACCGCCCATCCCTTCACCGCCCAGTTCGCCGAGGAGGCGCTGGCCCGGGTGACGCTCACGCCGGACATGCGCGTGCTCGACGTGGCGGCGGGCACCGGCGCGCTGACGCTGGCGGCGGCGCGGAGCGGGGCCTATGTGCTCGCCACCGATTTCTCGCCGGGCATGGTTGCGCGGATCGCCGCCGCGAAGCTGCCCAATGTCGATGCTGAAGTGATGGACGGCCAGGCGCTCGACCTGCCCGATGCGAGCTTCGATATCGCCTTCTCGGTATTCGGCGTCATCATGTTCCCCGACTGGCGCAAGGGCCTCTCCGAAATGGCGCGGGTGACGAAGCCCGGCGGGCTGGGCGTGCTCGCCACCTGGCAGAGCGAAGGTGCGGCGACCTTCCTGCTGCTCTCGCAGATCCGGCGGCGGCTGTTTCCGAAACTGGATGGGAAGACCAAGTTGCCCGAGGGCGCGGTGGCGCTGGGCGATCCCGAATGGCTGTCGGCGGCGATGGTCGATGCCGGGTTCCAGCCGCCGGAGATCGACGTGGTGGTACACGACTTCGCGCTGGGCATCAGCCAGCTCGACACGCCCGACGAACTGTTCGGGATGAGCCCCGACTGGGTGGCGCTCGATGATGCGCAGCGGACGGAAGTGGTCGCCGAGGTGCGTCGGATGGCGGAAGGGCGGGCGATCCTGCCGATCCCGTCGACCGCGCTGATCGCGGTGGCGCGGCGCTAGGCCCGCAGAACCTCCCGCGCGCGATCCGCCAGCCGCTCGACGGCGGCATCGTGGATTCCCGGCGCCGAGGCCAGCACGCCAAAGGCCTGGCCGCTCGGCGTGTTGAACGCGAGCGGGCGGCCGAGCGCGTCGGTGATCGCGGCGCCCGCCTCGCGCGCGATCAGCACCGCGGCGGCGACGTCCCATTCATTGCCCCAGCGGATCGTGGCGAGCAGGTCCGCCTCGCCCGCCGCGACCATCGCGATGCGCAGCGCGATCGAATTGGGCTTGGCTACCATCACCAGGTCGCTGTCGACCCTGGGCAGCTGGTCGGCGGGCACCCGCGCTCCGGCGAGCGTGTCGCGCGGGGCGACCGCCAGCCGAGCGCCGTTGCGGAAGGCGCCATTCCCGGCCTCGGCGGTCCAGACCTCCCTGCGTGCGGGCGCGTCGAGCACACCGATCACCGGCTGGCCATCCTCGACCAGCGCGATCGACACGGCCCAGCCGGGGCGTCCGCGCAGATAATCGCGGGTGCCGTCGATCGGATCGACCACCCAGATGCGCCGCGCCGACAGCCGCCTGGCATTGTCGGCGGTCTCCTCGGACAGCCAGCCGGCATCGGGCAGCAGCGCCGCCAGCCGGATGCGGAGCAGCGAATCGACTTCGAGATCGACGTCGCAGACCGGGCTGCCCGGCACCTTTTCCCAGCGCTTGAAGTCGGTGTCCCAGCGCGCCATCGCGAGGCGGCCCGCCTCCGCGGCGATCGCCGCGACTTCGGAGGCGAGGCCGGCCTCAGGCACCGGCGATGGTCATCCCGTCGATGCGGAGGGTCGGCGCGTTGACCCCGTAGCGGAACTCGAGATCATTGGCCGGCGTCATCGCCAGGAACATGTCCTTGAGGTTGCTCGCGATGGTGATTTCCGAGACCGGGCGGGTGATCTCGCCCTTCTCGATCAGGAAGCCCGCGGCGCCGCGGCTGTAATCGCCGGTGACGCCGTTGACGCCCTGGCCGATCAGCTCGGTGACCAGGATGCCATATTCGATCTCGCCGACCAGCGTCTCCGCCGGGATATGGCCGGCTTCCATATAGAGGTTGGACGGTGCCACACCGGGGGCGCCGCCGATGCCGCGCGAGGCATGGCCGGTCGGCTCCAGCCCGAGCTGACGGGCCGACGCGCTTTCGAGCAGCCAGGTCTCCAGCAGGCCGGCATCGACCAACTTGACCGGCTGCACCGGCAGGCCCTCGCCATCGAAGGGACGCGAGCGCAGGCCGCGCGGGCGGTGCGGATCGTCGCAGATGGTCACGCCCTTGGCGAAGACCTGCTGGCCGAGACGGTCGAGCAGGAAGCTGGTCTTGCGGGTGATCGCGGAACCGCTGATCGCGCCTAGGAAATGGCCGATCAGCCCGGCCGAGACACGGCGATCGAAGACGACCGGCATCGCGCCGCTGGGAATTCGGGCCGGATCGAGCCGTGCCACCGCGCGCTCGCCGGCGAGCCGGCCGATCGCCTCCGGCGATTCGAGCATCGCGGCATGACGGGCCGAGTGGTGCGCATAGTCGCGCTCCATGCCGCCGCCGGTGCCGGCGAGCACGCTGGCCGAAATGCCATGGCTGGTCTGGGCATAGCCCCCGGTGAAGCCGTGGCTGGTGGCGAGCGTCATCACCGAGCGCGAGGCGCCGGCACTGGCGCCCTCGCTGTTGGTGACGCCCTGCACGCCGCGCGCCGCTTCCTCGGCGATCTGCGCCAGCGCCTTGAGGCCGGCCGGATCGACATGCGCACCGTCGTCGAGATCGAGCATCGGCGGCTTGCCGTGGAGCAGCCGGTCCTCCGGGGCGAGGCCGGCCCATTTGTCCTCGGGCGCCTCCCTGGCCATGGCGACGACGCGCTCGACGAGCATGTCCATCGCGGCCGAGCTCAGGTCGGAGGTGGAGACGCTGGCAGAACGGCGGCCGACGAACACGCGCAGGCCGAGCTCCTCGCTCTCGGAGCGCTCGATGTCCTCGAGCTCGCCCATGCGGACCGAGATCGACTGGGAGCTGTCGGCGGCGAACACGGCATCGGCGGCATCGGCCCCGGCTGCGCGTGCCCGGGCGACGACATCGGCGGCGCGTTCACAGGCTTCGGAAATGGTCAGCATCGATGGCACTTAGGAAGCCGGAGGCGGAACGTCAAAGCGTCTGACCCACGACGAGGCAGGCGGCGAACATCAGCAGCCCGGCATTGCGGTTCGAACGGAAGCGGGCGAGCGCGCTGGCGCCGTCATTGGTGTCGAGCGTGGCGACCTGCCAGAGCAGGTGCAGCGCCATCGGCAGCAATGCCGCCAGCGCCAGCAAATCGGGCCGCAGCTGCCAGAAGGCGGCGCCCCAACAGCCCAGCGCAACGAGGTAGAAGGCGCTGACTCCGCCCCGGACGTGGCTGCCCATCGCCCGGGCGGAGGAGCGCACGCCGACCAGCGCATCGTCCTCGATGTCCTGGATCGCGTAGATCGTGTCATAGCCGATCACCCAGGCGATGCAGCCGGCATAGAGCAGGGCCAGTGGCAGCAGAGGTTGCGTGCCGATCTCGACCCAGCCGACCAGCGCTGCCCAGGAGAAGACCAGGCCGAGCCAGGCCTGGGGCCACCAGGTGATCCGCTTCATGAAGGGATAGGCGGCGACCGGCGCGATGCTGGCGAGCGCGACCAGCCGCGCGGGCCAGTGGAGCTGGAACCACACGACCAGCCCGATCAGGCAGAGCAGGCCGAGCCAGAGCAGGGCCGCCTTCACCGATACCGCGCCGCTCGCCACCGGGCGGCTGCGGGTGCGGGCGATCTGCCGGTCGAGATCGCGGTCGACGATGTCGTTGAACACGCAGCCCGCGCCGCGCATCGCGATGCTGCCGAGCAGCAGCCACAAGACCAGGTCCCAGCGCTCGACCGCGCCCCTGGCCAGCGCGACGGCCCAGGCGCCAGGCCAGAACAGCAGCCACCAGCCGATCGGCCGGTCAAACCGGGCGAGCAGCGCATAGGGCCGCCAGCCGCTGGGAAGCAGGCCCACCAGCCCGCGATGCTCGGTATCCGGAACGATCTGCTGCGCTTCTGCCATGGCCCCGTCTCCGCGCCACGGACGCAAAGATCAAGTCCGCAACAATCTGGCATAATTCTGCGACAAAGCGCGCGCAGGGCACGGTCGGATCCTTTCATTCCGGAAACATCCGATGCGCCTCATCCTTGCCAGCCTGACCCTCGCCGCGATCGCCACGCCAGCCCTGGCCGACAGCACGCCCAATTTCTTCATCAGCCCGATGGGCGAGCCGTTCCGCGGGCCGGACGCGCCCAATATCTGGTTCGACAAGGCCGACGCCAATCACGACGGCGTGCTGACCGAAGCCGAGATGGAAGCCGATGCCGCGCGCTTCTTCGCGACGCTCGACCGGAACAAGGACGGCGAGATCGATCCGGACGAGATCGAATATTACGAGACGGTGGTCGCGCCGATGATCCGCGTCGGCGGCTATATGGGCACCGAGCCTGAATCGACGGAGGGAAGCGGCGACGGCGATTCGCCCCGGCCCAAGGCGACCTATGTCGCGCAGGGTGCCGCCCGCTTCGGCTATTTCGACTATCCCGAGCCGGTGGTGGTGGCGGACACCAATTTCGATCGCGGCGTCGATGCCAAGGAGTTCCGTGCCGCCGCCGACAAGCGCTTCGCGCTGCTCGACAAGAATGGCGACGGCAAGCTCGAGAAGGGCGAACTGCCCAAGCTCGACACGCCGAGCTTCAAGCCAGGCGAGAAGGGTGGCGGCCGTGGTGGCATGGGCCGGCGTGGCGGCGGCGGCCGGCACGGCGGTGGTGGATTTGGCGGCGGTGGCGGCGGCATGGGCGGGATGCGCCCGGGCGGCGGCATGGGCGGCATGGGGGAGTGAGCCTGGGGGAGTGACGGGAGCCCCCGGCGAGCGCTAGAGCGGGGCATGCCCGCTACGCCCGCCTGGCCGCCCCAGTCCGCCCCCCGCCTGTTCGTCGAGACCGAGCTGTCGCCTGGCGAGATCAGGATCGACGGCCCGCAGGCGCATTATCTGATCTCGGTGATGCGGATAAAGCTGGGCGAGGCGATCAAGCTGTTCGACGACCGGACCGGCGAATGGGCCGGCGTCGCGCGCCATATCGGCAAGCGCGACCTGATCCTCGAAGTGACCGACCAGCTGCGCGAACGCGAGCCGGTGCCCGATTTGTGGCTGTGCGCCGCCCCGATCAAGAAGGGGCGAATCGACTGGATCGCCGAAAAGGCGTGCGAACTGGGGGTCGATCGGCTGGTGCCGGTGCTCACCCGCCGCGCCGTGGTCGACAAGCTCAACCTCGAGCGACTGCGCACCCACATGATCGAGGCGGCCGAGCAATGCGGCCGCACCGCGCTGCCCCGGCTCGAGGAGATGGTGAAGCTGCCAGCGCTGCTGCGCGACTGGCCCGAAGGCCGCACGCTGTTCTTCGCGGACGAGGCCGGCGGCGTGAACGCGATCGAAGCGATGCGCGCGCATCCGGGCCCGGCGGCGATCCTGATCGGACCCGAGGGTGGCTTCGACGATGCCGAGCGCGAGGCAATCAAGGCGCACCCCCAGGCGATCGGCATCGCCCTGGGACCGCGCATCCTGCGGGCGGAGACCGCCGCGGCGGCGGCGGTTACGCTGTGGATGGGGGCGGCTGGGGACTGGTGACCTTCACGTCATCCCGGCGAAAGCCGGGATCTCGTGCGGCTCTTGTCCCGTGCCATCGCCTGAGATCCCGACTTTCGTCGGGATGACGACTAGTTCCGTCGGGATGACGGTTCAGGCAGCCCGAACCTTGCGTCCCACCCAGCCAAAGAACCGCGGCACCGGCGCATTGCGCTGCATCCAGGCACTGTACTCCTGGTACGCCGGGTCGGAGCCCAGATGCAGCTCCTCGGTCCGCGCGCGCCAGTAATAGATGCCGCTCACCACAGCCATGATCGCGGCGTTGCGCAGCCCCTCGACCCAGGTCGTGGTGGCGAGGAAGGGCAGGCCCGAGAGCCACCAGAACAGGTTCTTCGAAAGGTACGCCGGATGGCGGCTCCACGCATAGGGACCATGGGTCAGGATGCCGCGGTGCGTGAGATTGGAGAAGCGGATGCCGAAGGCGATCGTCGCCCAGGCATAGATGCCGGTCAGCACCACCAGCACCGCGCCGAGCCCGCCCAGGATCCAGGGGTGCCCCGCGAACCACCAGGTCCAGTCGGCGCTGCCCGGATGATAGTCGAGCACCCCGCCTTCGTTCATCAGCACGAAGGGCGGGTAGCAGATCAACGCCGCGGTCCAGCCCGCCGCATAGGGCGTGGCCGTACGGATGTGCGAATCGAGCGGTCGCATGGTGAGGATGTAGCCAGCGGTGGCGAAGGCCACGTCGATCACGAACATGAAGCTGATGCAGTAATTGGCGATCACCGCCGGGCTGTCGAACATCCGCGCGAAGTTCCAGCCGACGAAATCGCCGAAATTGGGCGGCACGATCGAAAGCATGAAGGCGAGGAAGAAGCCCTTCACCGCCCAGCTGCGCAGATGGTTCTGGATCGCCTTGTGGTCGATCGGCTCCTTCAGCCCCATCAGCCAGGCACCAAGATGCCAGGCGCCGTCCCTGGGCTGCTCCAGCTTGCGGTCGAGCCAGAGGACATAGGGAATGGAGAGCAGGAACAGGGCCGGCGCCGCCATCTCGATGCACCAGATCGACCAGGCGAAATTGGCGTAGCGGCCGGTCCACCAGAAGCGGAAGACGGCATAGATCAGCGCGATCCCGCCCCAGGTGAGCCAAAGGCCGGTGAGCTTGGTCACCGAAATGTCGAGCGTGTCCTTGAGCGTGCGCTTCGATGCCCAGTCGATCCCGGTGCTTGGATTGCGGTGCACCTTGTCGACGAGGATCGACCAGAGGATCATCGGCACGGCGCAGGCGACGACATTGACCATCGCCGAATAGGGCCCATCGAGCCGGTAGATCGAGGCGATCGCGGTCCACAGCGTCATGCCCGCGAGGCCGGCCATGCCGACGCCGGTGCTCACCGCCGAGCGGGGACGCGGATCGGCCTTGGCTTCCGCCGCCAGCTTGGGATCGTGATACATGTCGGAAACGCATAGCGCGCAATGGTTAGCGCCGAGTTAGCACCTCCCCTCTCTCCGCCCGCGAAGAGAGGGAGAATTGCATTGTCCATCCGCCCGGTCCTATGACCCACAGATCAAGCCAAAAGAGGTCGCTTCCCACGATGATCCGTGCGCTCGCCGCAGCCGCCCTGCTCGCTTCCGTCTCCGCCCCGGCCCTTGCCCAGACTTCGGTGGTCCAGTCGGCACCGGCGCAGACCGCGCCCTATCCGAACACCATCCCCGATGCGCGCGACATCGCCTATCCGGGTACGCTGACGCTCGACATCGACGCGACCGACACGACGCGCGGCATCTTCAACGTCAAGCAGACGATCCCCGTCGCCAAGAGCGGGCACCTGGTGCTGCTCTATCCGAAGTGGATCCCCGGCAAGCACGGCCCGCGCGGCGAGATCGAGAAGCTGGGCGGCCTGGTCATCAAGGGCAATGGCAAGGTGATCCCGTGGAAGCGCGATCCGGTCGACGTCTTCGCCTTCCATCTCGACGTGCCGGCGGGCGTGAAGAAGCTCGATGCCAGCTTCAACTTCGTCTCGGCGACGGTGAACGACCAGGGCCGCATCGTGATGACGCCGAACCTGATGAGCCTGCAGTTCTTCTCGCTCAGCCTCTATCCGGCCGGCTATTTCACCCGCCGCATCCCGATCCAGGCCAAGGTGACCTATCCCGAGGGCTGGACGGCATCGTCGGCGGTGGACGCCAAGGTGGCGGGCAATGTCTACACCTATGACAAGACCAACTATGACGTGCTGATGGACTCGCCGGTGCTCGCCGGCCGCTATTACCGCCAGCTCAAGCTGACCGACCGCGTCTCGGTCGAGACCTATGCCGATGCGCCCGAGGAACTCGCCGCCAAGCCCGAGCATGTCGATGCGCTCAGGAAGCTGGTCGAGCAGGCGGTGAAGACCTTCGGCGTCGAGCATTACGACCATTACCGCTTCCTGTTCTCGATCAGCGACGAGCTGGGCGGCATCGGCGTCGAGCATCATCGCAGCTCGGAGAACGGCACGGGCCTGGGCTTCTTCACCAAGTGGGACGAGAAGGCGACCAGCCGCAACCTGCTGCCGCACGAATACACCCATAGCTGGGACGGCAAGTTCCGCCGCGGCGCGGACCTGTGGACCCCGGACTTCCGCACCCCGATGCGCGGCTCGCTGCTCTGGGTATACGAGGGCCAGACCCAGTTCTGGGGCTATGTCTTCCAGGCGCGCTCGGGCCTGGTGAGCAAGGCCGACACGCTCGACCAGTACGCCAACATCGCCGCGAACCTCGACAACCGGAAGGGCCGCACCTGGCGCCCGATGGGCGACACCACCAACGATCCGGTGATCACCCCGCGTTCGCCGAAGGGCTGGGTGAGCTGGCAGCGCTCGGAGGATTATTACAACGAGGGCCTGCTGATCTGGATGGATGCCGATTCGATCATCCGCGAGAAGAGCGGCGGCACCAAGTCGATCGACGATTTCGCGCACATCTTCTTCGGCGGCCGCGACGGCGATTATGGCGAGCTGACCTACAATTTCGACGAGGTGGTTTCGACGCTCAACCAGGTCGTGCCCTATGACTGGCACAAGTTCCTCGACGAGCGGGTGAACGGCGTGTCGCAGAACGCGCCGCTCGGCGGGTTCGAGCGCAACGGCTACAAGCTCGTCTACAACGACACCCCCAACAAGGCGACGCCCAAGAACAGCACCGACCTGTCCTATTCGATCGGCCTGTCGATGGGCGCCAAGGGTATCTCCGGCGTGATGTGGGGCAGCCCCGCCTTCGACGCGGGCATCACCCTGGCCGACGAGATCGTCGCGGTGAACGGCGCGGCCTATACGGGCGACAAGCTGAAGGACGCGGTGGCCGCCGCCAAGACCGGCAAGGCGCCGATCAAGCTCACCGTGAAGCGCGGCTCGCGCTACCGCGATGTTGCCATCGACTATCACGATGGCCTGCGCTATCCGCACCTCGAGAAAACAACCGAAGGAGAGGCTGGCCTGGATAAACTCCTCCAGCCGAAGTGACGGCAGAGGGGCGCCAAACCGCCCAGCTAAGGAAATACTAGCGTGCGTATCGATCTTATTCCGGTGGGTGATGATCCGCCGAACAGCCTGAACGTGATCATCGAAGTGCCCGTCGGCGGCGAGCCCGTGAAGTACGAGTTCGACAAGGCGAGCGGCGCGCTGTTCGTCGACCGCATCCTGCACACGCCGATGCGCTACCCGGCAAATTACGGCTTCGTGCCGCACACCCTGTCGCCCGACGGCGATCCGCTCGACGCGCTCGTCATCGCGCGCTCGCCCTTCGTGCCGGGCTGCGTCGTGCGCGCCCGTCCGATCGGCGTGCTCAAGCTCGAGGACGAGGCCGGCGGCGACGAGAAGCTGATCTGCGTGCCGGTGGACAGCACCTTCCCGTACTATTCGGACATCGGCGAGCGGCAGGACCTGCCCTCGATCGTGCTCCAGCAGATCGAGCACTTCTTCAAGCACTACAAGGACCTCGAGTCCGAGAAGTGGGTGCGCATCGGCCAGTGGGGCGATGCCGAGGAAGCCAAGAAGATCGTGATCGAAGCGATCGAAGCCGCAAAGAAGGCCAAGGAGGCCGCGGCCGCCTGAACCGGGCGCTGGCCTGGCGACTGTGCGCAGTGGCCGGGCTGGCGACGCTCGCGGCGTCGATGGGCTTCCCGCCCGTCGACGCCTGCGGTCCCACCCATGGTACGGGACCGATCATCGCGCTGGAACTGGTGCGAACCCCCGCCGCGCTCGCCGAGCTGTTCGGCCCGCCTTTCTGCTCCGGCACCTTCGAAGCCGCCCAGCTGCGCGCCAGCTGGTGGGACGCACTGGCCTTCATCCCCGCCTATGCGGCGTTTCTCGCGCTAGGGGCCATGGCGTTGCGCAACGATGCACCCCGCCTCTCCCGGATCGCGGTCGCGGTGCTGCTCGTCGCGGCCCTGCTCGACCAGGTCGAGGGGCTGATCCTGTTCCAGCTCGTGCCCCACTGGCAGAGCCCTCCGGGCCTGTTCGACGCGCTGTTCTTCACCGTGCGCCCCAAATTCGCGCTGCTCGGGCTCGGGTCGATGCTGCTCGCCGCCCTCGCCTGGCGCGGGCCGTGGCTCGGCAAGGTCGCCGCGCTGCCGCTGGCGGCCGGGGGGCTGGTCTCGCTCTGGTTCCTGTTCGCCAACCCGCATGACCCCATGATGATGCAGGGCCATCGCTATGCCTGGATGGCGCTGCTCGCGTTCGCCGCGATCGGATCGATCAAGCCAAGCTGGGTGAGCCGCGCATGAGCAAGCCACACCGCAAGGGCATCGGCAACATCATCGCGCCGCCGCGCTTCCTGCTGTTCATCGCCGTGACGGTGATTGCCGGCTGGCTCCTGTTGCCGCGGGTGGGACCGCATTTCGGGATCATGCTCGCCTTCGATGCCGGCGCGGCGGCATTCCTGCTCTCCGCCGCCCCGCTGCTCGGCCACCGTGCCAGCGGGATGCGGGAGAGTGCCTGCCGCAACGACGCCAACCGGCCGATGCTGCTCCTGATCACGGTGATCGTCGGCGTGGCGGTGTTCACCTCCATCGCCGCCGAGCTGATGAGCGGGATCAAGTCCAATCCCTGGGCGCTGCCGGCGATCCTCGGCACGCTGGCGCTGAGCTGGACGTTCAGCAACACGATCTACGCGCTGCACTATGCCCACATCTTCTACACCGCCGCCCGCGGCGGTGCCGATTCGGGCGGGCTCGAATTCCCCGACACCAAGGAGCCCGATTACTGGGACTTCCTCTATTTCGCGATCTGCCTGGGCATGACCTTCCAGACCAGCGACGTGACCATCTCCAGCCGACGCCTCCGCCGCGTGGTCACCGCGCACTGCCTGGCCGCCTTCGTGTTCAACCTCGGCATCCTGGCGTTCACGATCAACGTGCTGGGGGGCTAAGGTTCGAGCGTGCCCCTATCTTCCAGCAACTTCTCCGTCCGGCTCAACCGAGACAGCTGAAGTTCGACCTCCCTCCGCACTTGCATGCGAACCAGGTAGCGTAGAAGCGAGAAGATAGCTCCACCAGCGGCAGCAGCAATGGTCACCGCGTCCGCGGCGTTATTCAACGTCAACATCTGCGACCCTTCCTATTGCACAAGGCGTAGTCAGAGTGTCGCCACGAGCGGCATCGGTCCCGATGCATCTGCCTCATGGTAACTATCGCAGTCATATCTGTGGATGAATGGTCCGTATTGAACGAAATCGTCATCCGACCACACATCGAAGCGGAAATGGCGCCCTAACGCTTCCCGGCCCTGGGCTTCTTCGGCGGCGCCCGCCTTGCCGCCTCGATCGCCAGCAGCGCCCAGCGGCGCAGTTCGTCTGCGTCGTCATAGGTCTCGTCGGGCGCGCGGCGATAGTTGAGCGACTGGACCCTGCCGTCCTCGCGCGTCACCGAGAAGCGCGGCGTATCGCCCCATTCCGCCGCGCTCTCCGCATCCGCCTTCAACCACAGCGCGTCGAAGGCGAGAATCGCGAAGGCCAGCCCGTCGAAATAGAGCGCCGCGCCGCCGAACAGCCGCTTGCGGGTGACCGTCCCCAGCGGCTCGAGCGCCTCGGCGACCCAGTCGGCCAGGCCCTCGTCGATCGCCATCAGTCGCGCCCGGCCAGTGCCACCAGCGCATCGCCGCTGACCCGCTGCACGGTCCATTCGTCCATCGCCTGCGCGCCCATCGCGCGATAGAAATCGATCGCCGGCGTGTTCCAGTCGAGCACCGCCCATTCGAAGCGCCCGCAGTCACGGTCGAGCGCGATTCCCGCCAGATGCCGAAGCAACGCCTTGCCCGCGCCCGAGCCGCGCGCATCGGGGGTGACGTACAGGTCCTCGAGATAGATCCCCGGCTTACCGGTCCAGGTCGAGAAATTGTGGAAGAACAGCGCGAAGCCCACCGGCCTGCCGTCCAGCTCGGCGATCAGGCTCTCCGCCACCCGGCGCCCGAACAGCGCGTCGTGCAGCATCGCCTCGGTCGCCACCACCGCATCGGGCTCGCGCTCGTACAAGGCGAGCTCGCGGATCAGGTCGAGGATCAGCGCGACATCCTGCGGCGCGGCGGTACGGATGGCGATCATGAAAGCGCGGGCTCCACTTCTGGCTCGGCGATGCCGGGTTTGCTGCGGGCCGCCATCAGGCATCCCGCGACGATCAGCAAGGTGCCGCCCACGGTGAGCACGGTCAGCGGCTCGTGGAAGAACAGCCAGCCCATGATCGCCGCCCAGACGAACGCGGTGTATTCGACGGTGAGCAGCACCTGTGCCTCGGCCCGGGCATAGGCCCAGGAGAGCAGCAGCAGCGAGACGATCGCCAGGCTCGCGGCGAGCAGAACCAGCCACCATTGGCCCGGCGCGGGCATGGTGAGCAGCCAGGGCGCCGGCACGCAGAAGATCGCGAGGATGATCCAGTTCTGGAAGAAGGCGATCTCGATCGGCCCGGCCTGCTGCGCCTGGTGGCGGGCGATGACGAGATTGACCGCATAGAACACCGCCGAGGTCAGCACCGCGATCATGCCGAGCGCCGAATCGGGCCGATGCGGCGCGCCCAGCTGCCCCGCCAGGATGATCCCCACCCCGGCCAGCCCGAGCAGCGAGCCGAGGATCGAGCGTGCGCCGATCTGCTCCTTCAGGAAGATCGCGGCGAGCACCAGCGCGATCAGCGGCGCAATGAAGGTGAGCGCGATCGCCTCGGCCAGCGGCACGCGGACGATCCCCCAGAAGAAGGCGATGGCCATCACCGCAATCACCACGCTGCGGATCGCATGGATCCTGAGCACGCGCGGCGCGGGCATGCGCGGCCGGGTGAAGGCGAACAGCGGCGTCATGATCGCCACACCGGCGACCAGCCGCCAGAACAACGCCGCATAGGCACCGATGCCGAGGCTCAGTCCCTTCATCACCGCGTCCATGATCGAATAGAGCGCGATGCCGGCACAGGCGGCGAGCAGGGCGGTGGGAACTTTGGCGCGCATCAGCAGCGCTTAGCCGCCGGCCGCCGAGACGTCACGCGTCGCGGGTATCGGCCTGCTTCTCGTCAAGTTGGACCAGCCGGCCGACTTCCAGCTCGTCGATCCGCAGCTTGCCGATTCGCGCCCGGCCGATGCGCAGGCGCCCGATCGCGACGGCTCCCACGGCGACCGCGCCGAGCGCAAATCCGCCGATCATCGCGGCACTGAGCGCAAGGGCACCCACGGCCGAGGCGCCCGCCGCGGATACGCCTGTCGCAACCGCCCCGCGCTTCTCGACCGGCACCGGCGGCTTTGCCATATTCTATTCGGCCGCCACCGCGGCGGCCTCGCTGGCCGCCTCGATCTCCGCCGCCTTGGCCTCGACCAGCTTGACGATATGGTCGAGCATGTCGGCGTCGTTCACCGTGTGATCGGTGACGCCCGACAGATAGACCATGTGCTTGCCGTTGCCGCCGCCGGTCAGGCCGATATCGGTCTCGCGCGCCTCGCCCGGGCCATTGACCACGCAGCCGAGCACCGAGAGCGACAGCGGTGTGCGGATGTGCTGCAGCCGGTCCTCCAGCGCCTGAACGGTGCGGATCACGTCGAAGCCCTGGCGCGCGCAGCTCGGGCAGCTGACGACGCGGACACCCCTGTTGCGAATCCCGAGCGCCTTGAGGATCTCGAAGCCGACGCGGACCTCTTCCTCGGGCTCGGCCGAGAGGCTGACGCGGATCGTGTCGCCGATGCCGAACCAGAGCAGCGAGCCGATGCCGATCGCCGACTTGACCGTGCCGCCGACGAAGCCGCCCGCCTCGGTGATGCCAAGGTGCAGCGGGCAATCCACCGCGTCGGCGAGCTGCTGATAGGCCGCGACGGCAAGGAACACGTCCGACGCCTTCACCGCGACCTTGAACTCGTGGAAGTCGCGGTCCTGAAGCAGCTTGATGTGATCGAGCGCCGATTCGACCAGCGCCTCGGGGCACGGCTCGCCGTACTTCTCCAGCAGGTCCTTCTCGAGCGAACCGGCGTTGACGCCGATGCGGATCGCGCAGCCATTGGCCTTGGCGGCGTTGACCACTTCGTTCACGCGGTCGGCGCTGCCGATATTGCCCGGGTTGATGCGCAGGCAGGCGGCGCCGGCATCGGCCGCTTCCAGCGCACGCTTGTAGTGGAAATGGATGTCCGCGACGATCGGCACGCGGCTGGCGCGGACGATCTGCTTGAGCGCCGCAGTCGATTCGACGTCCGGGCAGCTCACGCGAATGATATCGACGCCGGCATCCTCGCAGCGGCGGATCTGGTCGATCGTCGCGCGGGCATCGGAGGTTGCGGTGTTGGTCATGGTCTGCACCGTCACCGGCGCATCGCCGCCAACGGGCACATTACCCACCATGATCTGACGGCTGGGCCGCCGGACGATATCGCGCCAGGGACGTACGGACATGGCGGCCATATAGGCGCTTTGCCCCCGCGGGACCAGCCACGAGAATGTCGAGATTCGGTGCAGTGCCGAGGGCGGCTTTACGCGATGCTAAGCAAAGCGGGTTAAGCTTGCGGGCTGTTCGATAGCCCGAGGCCAGATTTGCGGCACGACCCGATCCCTGTTGCCGCGCCGCGGACCAGCCAGCGCCATTATGGCATGGACTGGCTGCGCATCGCGGCATTCGGGCTGCTGATCCTCTATCACATCGCCATGGCCTTCTCGCCCTGGGACTGGGTGATCAAGACCGAGTACGCCTTTGGCTGGCTGATCCCGCCGATGGCGCTGCTCACGCCGTGGCGCCTCCCCTTGCTGTTCGCGGTGTCCGGCTATGCCTCGCGCAAGCTCTACGCGCGGGCGCCCCGCGACTTCGCCCGGAGCCGCGCCCTGCGGCTGCTCGTCCCGCTCGCCTTCGGCATGGCGGTGCTGGTGCCGCTCGAGATGTGGGTGCGGGTGATGGAGAATGGCTATCCGGGCGGATACCTCCATTTCTGGGCGCTCGACTACTGGCGCAGCGGCATCTTCTGGGGCCGCGAGTTCCCGAGCTGGGAGCATCTCTGGTTCGTCGCCTATCTCGCCGCCTACACGCTGCTGCTCGCCGCCATGCTGGCCTGGGATGGCGGCCGGACGATGCGTGGCATCGAAGCAGCGGCGGCGTGGCTGACCAGGGGACGCCGGCTGCTCTGGGCACCGGTGGTGGTCCTGGCCGCGGCCCGGCTCGCGCTGCTGTTCGTCGCGCCCGAGCGCCAGGGGTTGCTGCGCGATTGGGGCGGGCATGCGCAATATGTGCCGATCTTCCTGTTCGGCTTCGCGCTGGCCGGTACGCCAAGCCTGTGGCCTGCGATCGCCCGCAACTGGAAGCCCGGCGCCGCGATGGCGGCGCTGGCCGGTGCCGTGGTCGTCTCCGTCGAACTCATCTGGCCGGGCACCAATGTGCCGCCGCACGAAGTGATGGCGCTCGACCGCGCCGCGCGCGTCGCCATGGCCTGGGGGATGATCCTGGCGCTGTTCCACATCGCCGAGACCCACTGGAACCATGACCATCCCCTGCGCAAGCCGCTCGCCGAAGCGGTGTTCCCCTTCTACATCGTCCACCACCCCGCGATCGTGCTGATCGCCTGGTACTCGCTGCCCTTGCACCTGAGCGCCCCGCTGGACTTCGCGCTGCTGCTGGGCGGCACCGCCGGCGTGTGCGCCGCGACCTATCTCATCGGCCGGCGGATCGGCTGGCTGCGTCCCTTGATCGGACTCAACCGGCTGGCGAAGCCCGAAAGCTCTGCTAGGGAAACCGCGCCTGCTTCTGGAGTAGTCTGATGCGCTTTCTCGTGATCCTCGCGGCCCTGATCGGCTTCGCCGCGCCCGCCAATGCCTATTGGGAATATGGCCACCAGACCGTCGCCGCGATCGCCTGGCGCAACGTCACACCGGCCACCCGCGCGAAGATCACCCAGCTGCTCCGCCACACCGATCTGCTCAAGACCGAAGGCTGTCCGGCGACCAACATCGAGGAAGCCTCGGTCTGGGCCGACTGCATCAAGAAGCTGGGCAATGACTGGCGCTATGCCTCGGTCTGGCATTACCAGGACGCCGACGTCTGCAAGCCGTTCGACGTGACCGCCGAGTGCAAGGACGGCAATTGCGTCTCCGCCCAGATCGAGCGCGACGTGAAGCTGCTCAAGGACCGCAAGGCGCCGCAGGTCGAGCGCGTCAAGGCGCTGCTCTTCCTCGTCCATTTCGTCGGCGACATCGGCCAGCCGCTCCACGGCGCCGAACACGACCACGACGCCGGCGGCAACAAGGCGCAGGTCAGCTATGGCATCTACACCACCGACCGGCTGAACCTCCATTCGGTGTGGGATGGTCTGCTCGCCGAGCGCGCGATCACCTCGGGCCCGAACATCGTCCGCACCTACAGCCGCGCCGACCGCGCGAAGCTCGGCGGCGGCACCGTGCAGGACTGGGGCAAGGACAGCTGGGAGCTGGCCAAGGCCGTCTATGCCGACCTGAATGACGGCGATGCCTGCAAGCCGATCACCGGCCGCGTCTCGATCACCGAGCCGATGATCCAGAAGTGGGTACCCGAAGCGCGCACCCAGGTGATCAAGGGCGGCCTCCGCCTCGCCCGCCTGCTCGACGAGGCGCTGGGCTGATCCCAGCACGCATATCCGTCATCCCGGCGAAAGCCGGGATCTCAGGCGATGCCGCGGGACAGGAGCCGCATGAGATCCCGGCTTTCGCCGGATGACGGGCTGAGTTGCAATGTAGGATTTCGCCTGCTCGGATCGTGCGGCCGGCTCTTTCAGGCCCGGCCGCTCTTTGCATCTGTAGGAAAGATAGGATCACGTCCGCGCAAGGATGTCATGAGATGCGGCGCACGCGCGGGAACCGTGTCAACTTTGGCGCCGGGAAAACACGCTTTTGGTGGGCCCTTTGCGAACTTTGGCGAGTCGCCGGCGCGGGCGCGGTAGGATTGTTTCGAGCGCTTACTGATCCCCGCCCCAGCGAAAGCGCCACTCCCCGTCGGTCTTGATCGCGAGCAGCCAGAGGAAGGCGACGACCAGCGGCACGAGCAGCACCAGCCACATCCGGTCGCGGTGGGTCGCGAAATTGACGAGCAGGCCGACCAGCGCACCGAAGACCAGGGTCGCCACCCAACCCTGCCAGGTGACCGGCACCGCGCCGAAGCCGAACTTCTTGGGACGGAACCAGTATCCCGGGCGCACCCGGAAAGCGTTGCCGATCATCGGAACAACTCCATGGCGATGCCGGCGAGCAATGCCGCACCGGCGAGGAAAAACAGGATCGGGCGCCGTTCACGGCCGGCCTGATGGGCAAGCAGCATCTGTCTACTCCTGGTCTTCGCCCTCTTTCGCCTTGGGCGGGCGGCCGCGCTTGGCGCGCACCGGCTCGGCCAGCTTCACCCCCCGCTTGCCCAGCGCCTCGCGCAGCAGGCATTCGACCTGGGCGTTGACGCTCCGGAGGTCGGCCGCAGCGGAGCGCTCGATCGCCGCATAGAGGGCGGGATCGAGGCGCAACGGAAAGGCTTTCTTCTGGGGCGGCTGGGACACGGGTTACGCCTTACTGGTACAGCGAGCCCGTGTTGACCACCGGCTGCGTATCGCGCTCGCCGCACAGCACGACCATCAGGTTCGAGACCATCGCGGCACGGCGCTCGTCGTCGAGATGGACGACATCCTTGGCGGAGAGCTGGGCCAGCGCCATCTCGACCATGCCGACCGCACCCTCGACCAGGGTCTGGCGGGCGGCGACCACCGCCTGGGCCTGCTGGCGGCGGAGCATCGCGCCGGCGATCTCCTGGGCATAGGCGAGATGGGTGAAGCCGCACTCGTCCACGGTGATGCCGGCGACGCGCAGCCGCTCGATCAGTTCGCCGCGCAACTCGGTGCCGACCTGGTCGTGATTGCCGCGCAGCGTGACTTCCTGATGCTCGAAATCGTCATAGGGATAGCGCGAGCCGATGGTGCGCACCGCCGCCTCGATCTGGACGTTCACGAACGCCTTGTAGTCGTCGACGTCGAACAGCGCCTGCGCCGTGTCGGTCACGCGCCACACCACCTGCGCCGCCATCTCGATCGGGTTGCCGCGCAGGTCGTTCACCTTGATGCGCTCCGAGATGATGTTGTTGGCGCGCACCGAGACCTTCTTCTTGATCAGCCACGGCATGGCCCAGCGCAGGCCGGTGGCACGGTCGGTGCCCTGATAGTCGCCGAACAGCGTGATCACCGCCGCCTGGTTGGGCTGGAGCAGATAGAAGCCGCAGAGCACGAACAGCTCGACCACGATCGCGGCGAGCAAGGTGGTGATCACGATCCAGTCGGCAATGCGGTCGATCTGGCTGAGCGCACCCCCGGCCGCGACGAGCGCGACCAGCGCCACCAGCAGCATCCCATAGCCGCTCGCCGTGATTGCGGACTTCTCGCTGCTCTGGCGCAGTGCCGGTGCGACGCTACGTACGTCGGTCATTCTTGCCTCCCATAATTATGATATCGTATTTATATCGAGTCGGAGCTCCCCGCAAGCGGAATCGGATGGCGGTTCATCCCGCGCTCATCGGTGGCGGAGAGAGTGCGCGGCGCCGTTCGATTGGGGGAAGCGATGCGATCCAGCCTGTCAGTGCTTTGTGCCGTCCTGCTCGTCGCCGCCGCGCCTGCCTTTGCCCAGCCCTCCGCCACGGCCATTGCCCGGGATGCCGACGCGGCTCTGGCGGCGGCGATCGATCCGAAAGGCTCAGGCGCGGTGGTGCTGATCGCGCGGGGCGACACGATCCTGTATCGCAAGGCCCGCGGCATGGCCGAGGTGGAGCTGGGCGTGCCGCTGTCGCCCGACCAGGCCTTCCGCATCGCTTCGATCTCCAAGAGCTTCACTGCCGCGCTGCTCGTCCAGATGGCGGCCCGCGGCGAAGTCGCGCTCGATGCGCCGGCGATACGCCACCTGCCCGACGTGTCGCTCGATCCACGCATCACCCTGCGCCAGTTGCTCAGCCACACCGCCGGCGTCGCCGAGAACGACTCCGCACCGCAGCCCCCGTTCGGCAACGGCGAGGTGCCATTGGCCGAACAGGTCCGCCGGATCGCCGCCCGGCCGCTGAGCTTCGAGCCCGGCACCGTGCAGCGTTACTCGAACGCCGGTTACATCCTGCTCGCCGCGGTGATCGAGAAGGTGACCGGCCAGGGCTGGGACGCGGCGATGCGGACCCGGCTGTTCGCCCCGCTGGAGCTGGCCGACACCGCCTATGACCGCGCCGACATGGTCGTGCCCGGCCGGGTGGCGGGCTATGCGATGGACAAGGGTGTCCTGCGCAACGCCGCGCCGTTCAACGTCTCGATCCCCAAGACCGCCGGGTCGCTGCGCTCGACCGCGACCGACCTGCTGCGCTGGATGCGCGCGCTGTCGCAGGGCAAGGTGGTCGGGACCGAAGGCTTCGCCGAAATGAGCAGGCCGGCGCTGGCGGGGGTGGGCATACAGGATCGCTACGGCCTCGGCCTGTATCGCTGGCAGGTGCGCGGGCAGGACGCGATCGGCCATACCGGCCAGATCAACGGCTTCGCATCGGCACTGTTCTACCTGCCGGCCGAGGATGCAACGGTAGTGGTGCTGGCCAACAATGACGGCTTCGACGCACAGGCGCTCGCCCGGCGCATGGCGGCGATCGTGATCGGCAGACCCTATCCGCTGCTGGCCGCCAGCCAGGTACTGCCCAGGGACGCGACCGCACTGGTCGGCACCTATGGCAGCGATCCGGCGACGATGCGCATGGTCGCCATCGCCGGCGACCGGATCACCGTGGCACGGCCCGGCCGCCAGCCGCTCCCCGCCATGCTCGACGGCCAGGGCAATATCCATTTCGTGCCGGACGAGCTCAGCTATTTCGCACCGGTCCGCGACGGTGCCGGCAAGGTGATCCGGCTCGACTATTTCGCCCGGGGTGAGGGCCCGGCGCTCGCACTCGAACGCAAGCCCCAGCCATGAAAAAGGCCGCCGGAATTGCTCCCGGCGGCCCTTTCATTCTCGAGGAAACGCCTCAGCTGATGACGATGGTCACCGCGCGGCGGTTCTGCGCCCAGCTGGCGTCGTCCGAGCCGAGCGCGATCGGGCGCTCCTTGCCGTAGCTGATCGTGGTGATGCGGGCCGGCGAGATGCCGCGCGAGGCCAGATAGTTCTTCGCGGCATTGGCACGGCGATCGCCGAGGCCAAGGTTGTACTCGCGGGTGCCGCGCTCGTCGCAGTGGCCCTCGATCGTGATCCGGGTGTTCGGGTGCGCGGTCAGCCACTGCGCCTGGCTGTCGAGGATCGCACGCGCCTCGGGATCGATGTCGTACTGGTCGAACGAGAAGTGGACCGTATCGCTCGACACTTCGCGGCGGAACTGCTCGTTGAGCGGCGCGGCGACGGTGTCGCTATCCCCCTCACCGGCATTGACCGGGCCAGTCTCCGACGGCGCGGGCGGGATATCGGCGACATTGCGCTTCTTGGTGCAACCCGCAGTGGCGATCAGCGCGATGCCGAGCACCAGGCCAGTCGTGATCTTGGACATGGTCATTTCCTCCTAGATGTCGCATCGGACCCGCTTGCCCGGACCCATAGCACAGATGCGGTAACGTTTCAGGGGCGAATCGGTCCCCAGCTGGGATCCGATCCGTCGAGCGGCGTGGGGATACGCCGCGCATTGGTGCCGGTGAGATCCACCGACCACAGGTCCGGACGGCCCGAACCCTGGGCCGAACGGAAGAACATCAGCACGCGGCCATTGGGCGACCAGCTCGGCGCCTCGTCGCCCCAGCTGTTGGTCAGCAGCTTCTCACCGCCGCCCGAGGGGTTCATCACGCCGATCCGGAATGCGCCGCCACCGGTGCGGGTGAAGGCGATCAGATCGCCACGCGGGCTCCACACCGGCGTCGCATAGCGGCCGCCGCCGAAGCTGATCCGGTGCTGGTTCGAACCGTCCGCGTTCATCACATAGAGCTGCTGGGTGCCGCCGCGGTCACTCTCGAACACGATCTTCGAGCCGTCGGGCGAATAGCTGCCGCCGGTGTCGATGCCGGGCGAGGACGTGAGCCGCTGCGGCTCGCCGCCGGCGGTCGCGACGCGATAGACGTCGGTGTTGCCGGCCTGCGCCATCGAGAAAAGGATGTTGCGGCCATCGGGCGAGAAGCGCGGCGCGAAGCTCAGGCTCACGTTCGACACGAGCAGCCGGTTCTGCCGCGAGGCCATGTCATAGACATAGATGGCCGGCTTGCGCTGGGTATAGCTCATGTACACGATCGCGTTCTGCTTCGGCGACATGCGCGGGGTGAGCACGATCGACTGGCCGTTGGTCAGGAAGCGGTGGTTGGCGCCGTCCTGGTCCATGATCGCCAGCTGCTTGCGGCGCTTGTTCTTGGGGCCGGTCTCCGCGACGTAGACCACCTGGCTGTCGAAATAGGGACCTTCGCCGGTGAGCTTGGAATAGACCGCATCGGCGCACTTATGCGCGGCGCGGCGCCAGTCGCCTGGCGAGACGACGAAGCCCTGGCGGACCAGCTCGCTCTGCAGCAGCACGTCGTAGAGATAGCAGCCCACGGTCAGCGAGCCGTTGCCATTGGCGCGGACATAGCCCTGGATGATCGCCTGGTTGCCGTTCCAGCTGCCGTAATTGGGGGCGGCGACTTCGCTATAGGCGATGCCGCGGCTGGCCGAGGGCCCGCGCGTCTTGAACAGGCCGGTGTTCCGCAGATCGTCCTCGACGACCTGGGCCAGCTTGGTGCCGAGCTGGTCGGTCGGGCCCGCGGGCGTATCCACCGTCTGCGAGGTCGGCATCGCGGGAATCGCGATGACCAGATCCTTGGCAGCCGTATTGCTCACGTCGACACTGAGCGGCGTGTCCTGATCCGGGGTCGGGATCGGCGCGGGTGCCGGCACGTCCTGCGCCTGTGCGACGGTGGCCGCGCTGCTCGCCAGCAGGGCCGCGATGGAAAGGGAGGCAAGCTTCATGGTCACATGTCCTCGAACAATGTCGGTTTGATCACCTTCCACGCTTCGTAGAATTGCGGTGGTAGCTTGAAGGGGGCGGCGAGCCTGACCGCACGGATCGCGCGGTCACGGGCCAAATCCGCCTGAGCGCGATTGCTGTCGGTCACACCGCTCTGGCCCACAACCTGCGGAGCACTGGCGAGCGAACCGTCAGGATTGAGGCGAACCTGAACAACGGTACGCAACTTGTCCGAGTCGGCCCCGCTCGGGGGCGCCCAGTGCGGACGGATCTGTCGCATGACTTCCGCCTGAAGCGCAGCCTTGACCTCGGGCCCGACATTCGCCGCAGGCGGCGTGGTCGAAGTGCTCTTCGCGGGCTTGTCGCTGATGCCGTTGAGCAGGCCATCGAGCCGCCCGGTCGGCGCCACCGGGCGGTTGGACGGGCGCGAAGGCGCCTGTGCCGGGGCGGGTTTGGTCGGTGCCTTCGGTGCAGGCTTCGTCGAATTGGACGCAGGCAATGGCTTGGGCGCAGGCTTGACCGCATCCGGCGCGGGCGCCGGCTTGGGCGGGGTCGGCTGCGGCTTCGCGACCGGCTGGGGATTGGGCGCAGGCTCGGGCGGCGCGCTGTCCGGCTCGATCGGCGCTTCGACCGGCGACAGCTTGGCAGCCGGCTCCTCACTGGTCGGGGTCGGCGACGTGCTCTCGAGCGCGACCTGATCGACCAGCGCCACTTCGATCGGCGTCGGCTTCAGCTTCAGGGGATTGGGGGTGGCGAGGAAGCCGACCGACAATATGCCGAACAAGGCGACATGCCCGATCAGCGCAATCGTCAGTCCTGCTCCCTCGGTCCGGTCCATCACGGCTTGGTGCTCGCATCGGTGATCAGCGAGACGCGGTTGAGCCCGGCATGGTTGAGCTCGCCCATCACCTTCATCACCTTGCCATAGCCCAGGCCCTGGTCGGCGCGCAGGAACACCGCCGCCGGCTTGCCGTCCGGGCCCGGTGCACGGCCAGCGATCTCCTCGAGCTTGGCGGGCAGCGCGGCGTCCGCGGTCAGTTCGTTGTCGATGAAGATCTGGCCCTTGTCGTCGATCGAGACCTGGACGGGCTTCTGGTCCTGGTCGACCGGCTTGGCCCGGCTCTCGGGCAGGTTCACCGGCACGCCGGCGGTGAGCAGCGGCGCGGTGACCATGAAGATGATCAGCAGCACCAGCATCACATCGACCAGCGGCGTGACGTTGATGTCGGCCATCGGCGCGCGGCGGCCGCGCGACTTGTTCGAAGGGAGATGCATCGCCACCGGCTTAGGCCTCCATCTCCAGGCGACGGCTGAGCGTCGCATGGAAACCGTCGGCGAAGCGGTTGAGCCGCGCCTCGACGCGGTTCACGCCGTGCGAATAGCGGTTGTACGCGATCAGCGCGGGGATGGCGGCGAACAGACCGATCGCGGTGGCGAACAGCGCCTCCGCGATGCCCGGCGCGACCACGGCGAGCGACGAGCTCTGTTCCTTGGCGATGCCGGTGAAGCTGCGCATGATACCCCAGACCGTGCCGAACAGGCCGATGAACGGCGCTGCCGAGGCGATGGTGGCGAGGAAGTTGAGGCGATCGGCGAGACGGTCGATCTCCTGGGCGATGGTCGCGCCCATCGCGGTCGCCAAGCGCTCGCGGGTGCCTTCGCGGTCGATCGCCTTGCCGCTGGTCGAACGACGCCATTCGGTGACGCCGGCGGCGAAGACGCGGGCGATCGGCTGGTCGCGGCCGGCGGCGCGGCGGTGGAACTCGTCGATATCGTCGGCCTCGCGATACTCGCCCTCGAACCGGTCGATCGCCTTCTTCACGCTGCTCACCCGGAAGCCGAACGAGAGGATGATCGCCCAGGTCCATAGCGAGGCGAGCAGCAGGCCGATCATCACGGCGCGCACCACCCAGTCCGCCTGCAGGAACAGGCCGATCGGCGACATGGTTGCGGCGTCGGTGCTGATGAATTCCATGATCGGTTCAGTTTCCCTTGAAGACCAGCGGCGCGAAACGTTCCATCCACCCAGCCGGCTGGCGGCGAGGACGGCCGGACGGGGCGACGAACACCGCCTCGATCTCCGCTTCGGCCACTATGGTAACGTCGCGCATGACTCGTTGATGAATATCCACTGCGGCGGGGCGCAGCTGGACCAGCCGGCTGACCACCACCAGTTCGTCGCCCAGGCGCGCCGGCGCCCGGTAGCGAATGTTCGCCTCGCGGAGCGCATAGGCGCCCTCGCCTGCTTCATGGGCGGCGCGCTGGTCGATGCCGGCCAGGGCCAGCATATCGGAGCGGGCGCGCTCCATGAACCGCAGATAATTGGCGTGGTAGACCACGCCGCTGAGGTCGGTGTCCTCGAAATAGACACGCAGGACGAAATGATGCTCGAGGCCCTCGAAGCGGCCAGGGGCGAAACGGACGTCCATGCCCGGCCCCTAACGCAGCACTTTCCGTGGGGGAACCCCTTGCCTCAGTCGAACAGCCCTTCCTGCGCGGTGGACGGAGGATTGAGCCCGAGATGCTTCCAGCCGGCGACATTGAGGCAGCGCCCCCGCGCCGTGCGCGCGATCATCCCGATCTGGATCAGATAGGGCTCGATCACTTCCTCGATCGTGTCACGTGGCTCGCTGAGACCTGCCGCCAGCGTCTCCACCCCCACCGGTCCGCCCTTGTAGATGTCGGCGATCATCATGAGGTAGCGCCGGTCCATCGCATCGAGGCCGAGCGCGTCCACTTCGAGCCGGGTGAGCGACTGGTCCGCCACCCGGGCGTGCACCGTCTCCTCGCCCAGCACATTGGCGAAATCACGCACCCGGCGGAGCAGGCGGCCGGCGATGCGCGGGGTGCCCCGCGAGCGGCGAGCGATCTCGTGCGCACCATCGGGGGCGACATGCAGGTCGAGCAACGAGGCGGCGCGGGTGACGACCTTCTCCAGCTCGTCGACGCCGTAGAAATTGAGGCGGACCGGGATGCCGAAGCGGTCCCGCAACGGCTGGGTGAGCAGCCCCTGGCGGGTGGTGGCGCCGACCAGGGTGAAGCGCGGCAGGTCGATCCGCACGCTGCGCGCCGACGGCCCCTCGCCGATCATCAGGTCGAGCGCGCGGTCCTCCATCGCCGGATAAAGGACTTCCTCGACCGCGGGATTCAACCGGTGGATCTCGTCGATGAAGAGGACGTCGCCATCCTCGAGATTGGTGAGCAACGCGGCCAGGTCCCCGGACTTGGCGATGACGGGCCCGGACGTGGAGCGGAAGCCGACACCCATCTCGCGGGCGATGATCTGGGCGAGCGTGGTCTTGCCCAGGCCCGGGGGGCCAAAGAACAGGACATGGTCCAGCGCATCGCCGCGCTGCTTGGCGGCATCGATGAACACACGGAGATTCTCGCGCGCCGCCCGCTGGCCGACGAACTCGTCGAGGCTCTTGGGACGCAGCGCAGCATCCACATCGTCGGCGCGGCGGGCGGAGGAGAGGAGGCGATCGGGGTCGGTCATGAACGGACGGCCGCTACACTATGTGAACCCGGCTGGGCATCGGCTTTGGCTGGAACCGCAAACACAGATATGGCGGCGGCGAGAATTCCCAGCGAGAATGCAGCGGCCGAAATCCATCCCGACAATTTCGACGCAGCACCCTTCTTCTGCGCAGCCGTGATCGCAGCTTCGATTTCGCGCCATCTTGCCTCGTCCAGCGACTGATCGGCCTTGACCTGCGTCCAGAAAACCAGCGCGTTTCCAACCGGAGCAATCATCGCGCGGTTCGCCAACTGCCCGAAAAAGGCGATGGCCAAAGCAGCCATGGTCCCGATGTAGAAGAACAGCAGCGGCGCAGCCTTGTGCGCAGGGGGCAACATCGCCCCGTTCAGGACGGCAGCAGCGGCGGCACCGTTGATCGCAAGCATCGACGCCATGAGCCAGCGATAGGACGCGCTGGTTTCCTCGATCAGGGACTTGAGGCCCGCCTGTGTCAGCGCGATCTGCTGATCCGCCAAAGGTATCAATGCATCGCTCACCCCAGAAGCCCACTCAGCAGCGCCGGGTGGAAGCCCCAGCCGAGGAACCCGCACAGCCCCATGAACAGGCCGAAGGCGCCGAAGGCCCAGCCGGCCCAGAGCAGCCAGCCGCTCTCGACCAGCGCGGCGACCGCGGCGATCGAGATGGCGGTGGAGACCGCCGCGTCGCTCGCATCGAACTGGTCGTCATGGACGTTGAGCGCGTCATACTGGTCGCTCTGCGCCCTGGCATCGGCGGCGAGGCGGGGCGCTTCGGCCTTGTACTTGGCGATGTCGCGGTCGAGCCCGGCGAGGACCGGTGCGGCGCGCTTCGGATCGGCGAGCGCGGCGATCTGGACGCGGCTCGCCTCGGCGACGTGCTGCTTGGTCTTGGTCGCCTGATATTCGTTCCACTTGTCGACCGAGGCCGACTGGGCCTGCGCCATGGCCTGGACGATGTTGCCGTCCTTGATGCCGCACAGCCCCATGAACACCGAGAGCACGACCACGGTGATCGCCACCTTGCGGTTGAGCGACTTGTCCTTGGCCTCGGCGCTGACTTCGATTTCCATGGTCCCGCCCTATCCTGCCCGGAGCGATGCGACTAGGTCCGCGGCATGCCCCGTCCCGACCTGTTGCTCGTCTCGAACATCCCCGCTCCGCTGCGCACCGCGCTGGCCGAGCGCTTCACTCTGCACGAGGGCGATCCGGTACCCGGGATCCGCGTGGTGGTGGGCGGCGGCATGGCGAAGCTCGACGCGGCGCTGCTCGACCGGCTGCCCGACCTGGAGATCGTCGCGATCCACGGCATCGGCCATGACGGGATCGACCTGGCGGCGCTGCGGGCGCGCGGCATCCGGCTGACGCTGACCCCGGACGTGCTGACCGAGGATGTCGCCGATCTCGCCATCGCGCTGATGCTGGGCGTGCAGCGCCGGGTGGCGGCGAACGATGCGCTGGTGCGCGGCGGCGGCTGGGCCGCGCCGCTCGGCCGGCGGGCGAGCGGGCGGCGGATCGGCATCTTCGGCCTGGGCCGGATCGGCCATGCCATCGCGGAGCGCGCCGCGCCCTTTGCCGGCGAACTGCTCTACAGCGCCCGCACCGAGAAGCCGGTGCCCTGGCGCTTCGTCCCCGACATCGCCGCGCTGGCCGAGGCGAGCGAGGTACTGATCCTGGCGGCTCCCGGCGGTGCGGAGACCGATGGGATCGTCGATGCCGCGGTGCTCGACCGGCTCGGCCCCGACGGCGTGCTGGTCAACATCGCGCGCGGCAGCCTGGTCGACGAGGAAGCGCTGGTCGCGGCGCTGGCCGAGGGCCGCATCGCCGGTGCCGGGCTCGACGTGTTCGCGCACGAACCGCAGGTGCCCGAGGCGCTGAAGGCGATGCCGCAGGTGGTGCTCGCCCCGCACCAGGGCAGCGCCACCGAGGAAGGCCGTGCCAAGATGCGCGCGCTGGTGCTCGCCAATCTCGACGCGCATTTCGCCGGCCAGCCGCTGGTGACCCCGCTGATCTGAGCGGCGCTCAATCATGATGCTCGACCGTGCCGGTGATGCTCAGCCAGTCGCATTGCCGCTCCTCCCACACCGAGACGGTGGGTGCCGGAAAGGCGGGATCGGCGAAATTGCCGACGGCGACCGCGATCAGATCGGGCATGCCGCCGCCCCGGTACCAGACGGTGCTGCCGCAGGTGGGGCAGAAGTGGAAGTCGGTCGGCGCGCCGCCGCTCTCCGAGGCCGCGACCCAGGTGGTGGATTCACCGGTGATCTTCACCCGATCGAGCGGCCAGCGCGCCTGCACCGCGAAGGCCGATCCGCTGCGCTGCTTGCAGTTGAGGCAATGGCAGACCGAGATGCGCACCGGCTCGCCCGCGCATTCGGCCCGGAGCCGGCCACAGCGGCAGGAGGCGGTGCGCAGGGTCACTTCGCCGCCTTGCGCAGCGCGAGGCGGACCAGTGCGTCGAGCGTCGCGCCCGTGCCGAGCTCGTCGGCCGCGGCGTTGACCGCCGCACTCGCCTCGGCCGGCTTGAAGCCGAGATTGAGCATCGCCGACACCGCATCCTGCGCCGCACCGCCCGGCGGGGCCGCACCCCCGCCGGCAACGAGCGTGACGCCGCCGGCCTTGTCCTTCAATTCATTGACGATGCGCTGGGCGAGCTTGGGGCCGACGCCGTTCGCCCGGGCGATCATCGCCGCGTCCGCGCGGGCGACGGCGGTCTGCACTTCCTCGGGGGAGAGAATCGAGAGGATCGCCAGCGCGACCTTGGCGCCGACGCCCTGCACGCTGGTCAGGTGGCGGAACCAGTCGCGCTCGGCCGCGGTGGCAAAGCCCATCAGCCGGATCGAGTCCTCGCTGACCAGCATCTCGGTGTGCAGCGTCGCGAACTCGCCGACCGCACCCAGCGCCGCCAGGGTGCGGGCCGAGGCGCCGGCGAGATAGCCGACCCCGTTCACGTCGATCACGACGCTGTCGATCCCGGTCGCCTCGATCCGGCCCTTGAGATGCGCGATCATGCCGCCCGTCTCCGACATTCAACCAGATGGTCGAACGAAAATGTTGAATCCCTTGAATCGCTCCGCATGCGCGGGCGAGGCGAGATCGATGGACGAGAGATATGCCGGCTCACAACCGGTACATAAGCGGAACAGCCGGGTGTAGGAAAGCGAAATCACCCTGTCGGCACTGGCGGACGCCCCCGCGGCTCCCCAGTTCACGGGGAGGGAATTGGGGGACATTCGATGCTCGTCGCGCTGCTCGGTCTCTGGTGCATGCTGATGCTGGCGGAAGGCACGCCGGCAGGGCGGCTGATGCGGCGCGCGCTGGTCGAATGGCCGGCGGCGCAGCTGGCGCGGATCCGGCGCGGAGCGGTGATCAGCTGGGCGCTGCTCGGAGCGATCGCGCTGCTGTGCTTCTGGTTCCTGGAAGAGGACGGCCTGCGGCTGTTCACCATGGCGATGCCCGAGATCGCCGGCTGGATCTCGATGTTCGAGATCAGCGCGCTGGTCGATGCGCTGGTCGTGACGGCGGCGGCAGCTTCCTCGCTCCGGCTCGGCACGGTGCGGGGGTGGGTGGCGGCGCGGCTGCCGATGGGGCGACGCACGACCCGGGCGCGGCGGGTGCGGCCGGTGGAGCGCAGCGCCGCCAATGATGACGAGGATGGAGCGCTGGCGCTCGCGGCGTGAGCGCCCCGCCTGGAAGGGCTTGATCTCCCCTTCCTGGAAGCGAGGGGAACCGATGACTGAGGGGCCCGTTAGCGCAGCCCGAAGCGCGCGCTGGCGAGGTGATGGGCGTGGCAGATCGCCACGGCGAGCGCGTCGGCGGCATCGGGCCCGTCGATCTTCACGCCGGGCAGCAGGCGCGAGACCATCGCATGGACCTGCTCCTTGTCGGCATTGCCGACGCCGACCACCGATTTCTTGACTGTGCTCGGCTTGTACTCGCCGACATCGATACCGGTCCGCGCGGCGGCGCACAGCACCACCCCGCGCGCCTGGCCGAGCTTGAGCGTCGACTGGGCGTTGGAGTTGACGAACACTTCCTCGACCGCGGCGGCTTCCGGCGCATGATCGGCGATCAGCGCGGCGAGCATGGCGTCAAGATGCGCGAGCCGGCGCGGGAGCGGCGCCTGGGTGTCGGTCTTCAGCTTGCCATTGGCGAGGTGCGACAGTCGATTCCCCTCGGCACGGATGAGCCCCCAGCCGGTGGTGCCGAGGCCGGGATCGAGACCGAGGATGATCATAGAAAATTCCTCCCCGAGCTTGTCTCGGGGAGGGGGGCGTAGCTGCGATCAGCGACATGCTGGGAGCATGTCGCAGCCGCGGAGCCGGATTGCGAAGCAATCCGTGGGTGCAGCATGGTGGAGGGGCGCCGCACAGCGGCGATGGGGAAGAGGAAGCCGGCGCACCGCGCCTTGCGGCGCGGCCCCTCCACCACGCCCTGCGGGCGCGGTCCCCCTCCCCGAGCAAGCTCGGGGAGGAATTGGATCAACCCAGCTTCTCCATGACCTCGTCCGAGACTTCGTAATTGCCCCAGACGGTCTGGACGTCGTCGTCGTCGTCGAGCGCGTCGATCAGCTTGAACAGCTTGGCGGCGTCTTCCTCGCCGACCTCGACCATGGTCTGCGGGCGCCAGGCGAGCTTGGCGCCTTCGGCCTCGCCGAGCACCGGCTCGAGCGCCTTGGCGACTTCGTGGAGGTCGCCCTGGGCGGTCCAGATCTCGTGGCCTTCCTCGGAGCTGGTGACGTCCTCGGCACCGGCTTCGAGCGCGGCTTCGAACACCTTTTCGGCGTCGCCGGCCTTGGCGGGATAGTTGATCAGGCCCATCCGGTCGAAGCCGTGGCTGACCGAGCCGCTCGCGCCGAGATTGCCGCCGTTCTTCGACACCGCGGTGCGCACGTTCGTGGCGGTGCGGTTGCGGTTGTCAGTCAGCGCCTCGATGATCAGCGAGACGCCGGCCGGGCCGAAGCCCTCATAGCGGATCTCTTCGTAATTCTCGGTGTCGCCCTTGCTCGCCTTGTCGACGGCGCGCTGGATATTGTCCTTGGGCATCGACTGCGCCTTGGCCGCGTTGATCGCGGCGCGCAGGCGCGGGTTCATGTCGGGATCGGGCAAGCCCATCTTGGCGGCGACGGTGATTTCGCGGCTTAGCTTGGAGAACATGCCCGAGCGCTTCTTATCCTGCGCGCCCTTGCGGTGCATGATGTTCTTGAATTTGGAATGGCCTGCCATTGCGCTCTCGTATGAAACTGGTGCGCGTCTCTAGGCCAGGCAAGGGGCAGTGAGCAATGGTGCCCCTGAGATCGTCATCCCGGCGCAAGCCGGGATCTCAGGCGATGGCGCGGGAAAAGAGCCGCACGAGACCCCGCCCCGGATCAAGTCCGGGGCGGGGCGACGGTGTCTTCTTAGATGCCCAGCGCCTGCTTGTAGGTCTCGAGCAGCATCTCCGCCTCGTCGCGGTGGTGCTTCTCCATCTTCCGCAGACGGACGATGTTGCGCATCGTCTTCACGTCGAAGCCGGTCGACTTGGCTTCGGCATAGACATCCTTGATGTCGTCGGCGATGCCCTTCTTCTCTTCCTCGAGGCGCTCGATCCGCTCGATGAAAAGGCGCAGCTGCTCGGCGGAAATCGAATCGGACAAAGGAAAGCTCCTGGAAGAATCTGTTCGGAAAGGGGCGCGATTATCGGAGCGCGCGGCGGCGCTCAACCCCCATACGCGACGAGGCGCGGCTTCGCATCTTCCCTCGATTGCCCCCCGCGCCCGCCGCCGCTATCCGGAGCCCATGCCCTTCCTCCGTCGAATCGCGCTTCTCGCCGCCGCTGCGCTCGCCCTTTTGCCCGCCACCGCACCGGCCCAGACCAAGCCGGCACCCAAGCCGGTGGCACCGGTCCAGCTGCCGCCGGCGATGCGGGTGCCGGCCCCGATCCGCCCCGCGCCGATCCCGGTCGAGAAGCAGCCCTTCGCCGCCGAGATCGCCGCGTTCGAGGCGCGCGACGCCATCGTCATGCCGACGCGCGACGGCGTGCTGTTCCTGGGCAGCTCGAGCATCCGGATGTGGACCGACCTCGCCCGCGATTTCGCCGGCCACAATGTGATCAACCGCGGCTTTGGCGGTTCGACCATCCCCGACAGCGTGCGCTATGCCGATCGCATCGCCATTCCCTATACGCCGCGGACCATCGTCTTCTACGCCGGCGACAACGACCTGGAGGCCGGCCACACGCCGGAGGAAGTCGCCGCCGATTTCCAGGCGCTGGTGGCCAAGGTGCACGCGCGCCTGCCCCGGACGCGCATCCTGTTCCTGTCGATCAAGCCGAGCCTGTCGCGCTGGCGGCTGATCGAGGGCATCCGCGCGACCAACGCGCTGGTGCAGACCTATGTCGCGACCGATCCGCGGCTGGGCTATATCGACATCGTGCCGCAGATGCTGGGGCCGGACGGCAAGCCGCGGCCCGAGCTTTTCCTCCAGGACGGGCTGCACATGACGCGTGCCGGCTACGACATCTGGCGCACGGCCGTGGGCAAGGCGCTGAACTGGAAGCTACCGCCCAAGCCTCCGGCGAAGCTGCCGGCCAAGGCCTGGGGCAAGCCGGCGGTCAGCGGCCCGGTTCGGTCATCGAAGGCGGGTCACTAGCCGGGAAGCTCTCGTCGAGGGCTTCGTCCAGCTCCTCGTCGATCCCCGCGTTCTTCTTCAGGCTCTCCTCCATCCGCGCCAGCTGCTCGGGCGTGGCCTCGCTTTGGTGCTGCGCCTTCCACTCGGAGAAGGGCATATCGTAGATGATGCGGCGCGCCTCGTCCTTCGCGATCGCGGGGTCCGCTTCGCTGATCCAGTCGGCCAGGCAGTTGCGGCAAAAGCCGGCAAGGCCCATCAGATCGATGTTCTGCGCATCGGTGCGGTGGCGGAGGTGACGGACCAGCGTACGGAACGCTTTGGCGGCCGTAGCGTCGTCCAGTTTGTCGAGTTCGTCCATTTATCACACCTCAGCGGTTGATCCTGTGCGATATGAGGCTAGAGGCACCGAGGCACAAGCCGAGGATATGACAACGATGACAAAGGCAATCAGCCCCCGCACGCGCAAGGTCCGCATCCTCGCAACGCTCGGTCCCGCCAGCGCGACGCCCGAGATGATCGCGAAGCTGTTCGAGGCCGGCGCCGACGCGTTCCGCATCAACATGAGCCATGGCGACCAGGCATCGAAGGTGCCGCTGTTCGCGGCGATCCGCGGCCTGGAAAAGAAGTACGGCCGCCCGACCACGATCCTGGCCGATCTCCAGGGCCCGAAGCTGCGCGTCGGCAAGTTCGCCGACGGCAAGGTCCAGCTGGTCACCGGCCACGAGTTCATCCTCGACCGCGACAAGACCCCGGGCGACGCGACCCGCGTGGAGCTGCCGCACCGTGAGATCTTCGAGGCGGCGCACGAAGGCGCGCGCCTGCTGCTCGACGACGGCAAGCTGGTGCTGCGCGTCGTCTCGACCGCGCCCGACCGGATGACCACGATCATCGAGGTCGGCGGCACGCTGTCGAACAACAAGGGCCTGAACGTGCCCGACATGGTGTTGCCGCTCGCCGCGCTCACCGAGAAGGACCGCAGCGACCTCGCCTTCGCGGTCGAGCAGGGCGCGGACTGGATCGCGCTGAGCTTCGTCCAGCGCCCCGAGGACCTGATGGAAGCCCGCCGCCTGATCGGCGGCAAGGCGGCCCTGCTCGCCAAGATCGAGAAGCCCTCGGCCATCGCGCGCCTCGACGAGATCGTCGAGCAGTGCGACGGCGTGATGGTCGCCCGCGGCGACCTGGGCGTCGAGCTGCCGCCGCAGACCGTGCCGCCGATGCAGAAGCGCATCGTCGAGACCGCAAGGCGGATGGGCCGCCCGGTGATCGTCGCGACGCAGATGCTCGAATCGATGATCGAATCGCCGTCGCCGACGCGCGCCGAGGTCTCGGACGTCGCCACGGCCGTGTATGACGGCGCCGACGCGATCATGCTTTCCGCCGAGAGCGCCGCGGGCAAGTGGCCGGTCGAATCGGTGGCGATGATGAACTCGATCGCCGATGCGGTGGAGCGCGATCCCGCGCATGGCGACCGCGTCCACTTCACCGTGCTGCGCCCCGATCCCACCACCGCGGACGCGCTGGCCGAGGCGGCGAAGAACATCTCGCGCACCGTCTCGGCATCGGGCATCGCCTGCTTCACCAGCTCGGGCTCGACCGCGCGGCGCATCGCGCGCGAGCGCCCGCCGGTGCCGATCCTGGTGCTGACCCCGCACATCGACACCGCGCGCCGCCTGGGCCTGCTGTGGGGCGTGCACGCCGTGCACACCCGCGACGTCGATTCGTTCGAGGAAATGGTCGCCAAGTCGAAGCGGATGGCGCTGCGCCACCACATCGCCGCGGCGGGCGACCGCGTGGTGCTGTGCGCCGGCGTGCCGTTCAAGACCCCGGGCTCGACCAACGTGCTGCACGTGGTGACCCTGGTCGGCGACGAGCTGAAGAACCACCCGGGCAAGGAAGGTCCGGAAGCGATCTGATTCGCGAGCAGCGGGAAATCAGGAAGGCCGGGCGCTTTGCCCGGCCTTTTCTTTTGGCGACTTCAGAGCAGCCCCAGCGCTTCCAGATCCACGCGGAGCTTTTCCGCGCCAGTGAACAGCAGGCCATGGATGCCGGCATCGAACGCCGCGGCGACATTGTCCTCGCGATCGTCGACGAACACCGCATCCGGACCGGCCAGGCCGAATCGGGAAAGCGCGAGCGCGTAGATCGCGGGATCGGGCTTCACCAGCTTCTCGTCGCCCGAGACGACGATGTCGCGGAAGCGATCGAACAGCGCCGATTCGCGGTTGCGGAACGGGGGCCAGAACTCGCCCGAGAAATTGGTGATCGCGAACAGCGGCACGCCCGATTCGCCGAGATCGGCGACCAGCTGGGGCATGCCCGGCAGCGCATGGGGGATCTGTTCGTCGAATCGCGGACCCCAGAGCGCGATCATGTCGGCGAACTCGGGGTGCGCGGAGGCCAGCTCTGCCGAAGTCTCGGCAAAGGGGCGGCCAGCATCATGCTGGAAATGCCACGCCTTGGTGGCAACAGTACCTAGAAACGCGTCGAGCGCCCGATCGTCACCGATCAGGCGCTCGTACAAGTACCGCGGATTCCAGTCGTAGAGGACGTTGCCGACGTCGAAAATGACGGCCGACGGCGTCCCCACGCGCAGGATCAGCCCTGGCGGGCCTTGAACCGCTTCTGGGTCTTGTTGATGACGTAGATGCGCCCACGACGACGGATCACGCGGTTGTCGCGATGCCGATCCTTGAGCGACTTCAATGAATTCACGATCTTCATGACCGATTCGCTTCTCAATTATGGAATGCCGGAAAGAGGGGCTCGCCTAGTGACCGATACCGGCCAAGTCAAGGCAGGAGTCGCCCTGTCGCCCTGCGGAACCGACTCGACCTGATCCGTGTTGGAGGGCAAACGGGAGACGTTCCGTTCGCGAAACAGGAGTACGCCCGCGTGAAGAAGCCGCTCAGCATCGCCCTGCTCGTAGCATTGGGGGCCTGCGCGCCCACCTATCGCCCGCAGCCGATCGACGTCACCCGCTATCATCTGGGCGCGCCGCTGGAGCGCACCACGGTGGCGGTCGAGCCGATGGCCAATACCGATTCGTTCGGGCCCGAATACCAGGCCTATTCGGATGCGGTGCGCGCCGAGCTGGAACGGCTGGGCTATGTCCAGTCGGTGAGCAGCACGCCTTCGGGCTATATCGCCGCAGTCGCCTTCCGCCGGACGAGCAAGGGTGCCTTCAAGGAGCCGCCGCCCGTCACCATCGGCGTGGGCGGCGGCAGCTTCAGCGGCGGGCGCCGGGGCGGCGGCGTGGGCGTTGGCGGCGATGTCGGCTTCGGCATCGGCGGCAAGGTGCGCGAGCTCTACCAGACCGAGCTGTGGGTGCAGCTGCGCCGGCGCAGCGACAACACCACCGTATGGGAAGGCCGCGCCCAGAGCGGCAGCGTGGGCGGCACCGATCCCGACCAGCCCGCCGTCGCGGCCGCGCGCATGGCCAAGGCGCTGTTCAAGGACTTCCCCGGCGAGTCCGGCATCACTATCACGGTGAAATGACCATCCAGATCAATTCCGGCTTCGACTCCGGCAACATCCGTCTCGTCGGCATCGAGGGCGACCGCGTCGACCTCGAGATCGTCACCGATCACCTGTCCGACTTCTACCAGTGGTTCCATTTCCGCGTGGCGGGCGCGAAGGGGCGTACGCTCACCTTCCGCCTGACCAATGCGGGCGGGGCGGCCTATGCGTTCGGCTGGCCGGGCTACAAGGCGCGCTGGTCGACCGACCGCGAGGCGTGGCGCACCGCCGAATCGAGCTATGCCGACGGCGTGCTGACCTTCACCAAGACGATCGACACCGACCTGGTCTGGTTCGCCTATTTCGCGCCCTACTCCATGGAGCGGCACCACGACCTGGTCAGCCGCATCGCGCTGATGCCCGGCGTGTCGCACCGCGAGCTGGGCAAGACGCTCGATGGCCAGCCGCTCGACCTGCTGACGCTCGGCACCGGCCCCAAGACCGTTTGGATCTATGCCCGCCAGCATCCGGGCGAGAGCATGGCGGAATGGTGGGCCGAAGGCGCGCTCGAGTATCTGACGGATCCGACCAACGAGGCCGCACTCGCGCTGCGCGAGAAGGCCGTCTTCCACATCGTGCCGAACATGAACCCGGACGGCTCGCGCCGCGGCCATCTGCGCACCAACGCCGCCGGCATCAACCTCAACCGCGAATGGCATGCGCCGACGATGGAGAAGAGCCCCGAGGTGTTCCTCGTCAAGGCGGCGATGGACGAGACCGGCGTCGACTTCGCGATGGACATTCACGGCGACGAGGCGATCCCGGCCAACTTCCTGGCCGGATACGAAGGCATCGCCTCGTGGACCGACGAACATGGCGAGAAATTCTACGAATATGCCCGTCGCCTCGCCAGGGAGACGCCCGACTTCCAGATCGACCTCGGCTACGAGAAGTCGGCACCGGGCCAGGCCAATCTCTCCATGTCGACCAACCAGCTCGCCGAGCGATTCGGCGCGGTGTCGATGACGCTGGAGATGCCGTTCAAGGATCACGACGCGAACGCGGATCCCGAGTTCGCCTGGTCGCCGGCGCGCTGCAAGACGCTCGCGCATGCCTGCCTTAACACTCTGGCAGGGTTCATCGACGAGATCTGAGGACAGAAACAAAAGGGGGGAGCCGATGGAAATCCGCGAGGGCGGACTCGACGATGCGCGAGTCCGGTCACTGCTCGAGGCGCATTTTGCCGGGATGCTGGCGAGTTCGCCGAAGGACAGCACCCATTTCCTCGACTTCTCCGGCCTCGCCGCGCCCGACGTGACCTTCTGGACCGTGTGGGACGGCGAGGATCTGCTGGGCTGCGGGGCGCTGCGCGAGCTCGATTCGGGGCATGGCGAGATCAAGTCGATGCGCACCGCGTCGGAGCATCTGCGCCGCGGCACCGGCGCCAAGCTGGTCGGGCACATCCTGGCCGCCGCCCGGGCACGGGGATACAAGCGGGTGAGCCTGGAGACCGGATCGGGCACGTCCTTCGACGCCGCCCATGCGCTCTACCGCCAGTTCGGCTTCACCGAGACGGGACCGTTCGGGGAGTATCGCGAGGATCCGTTCAGCCGGTTCCTTTCGCGGGTGGTCTAGACTAGCCTCCCCGAAAGGGGGACTTGCATGACTCTATTTGCCACTACGCGGCGCGCGCTCGCGCTGCTCCCGTCCATTTTCGCCGCTGCCATGCCCGCGGCGGCGCAGGACTCCGCCGAGTCGGGCTGGCGCAATATCCACCTGTACGAAACAGCCTTCGAGGAAACCGGGCTATTGCGGCGGGCACAAGCCGTCGGGGCCCTCGCACCCTGGGTCAGCGCGACCGACTTCCCGGCCGACATGCCGACGGGAAATGGCAGCGGCTATGTGAGGCTGCGGATCTCGATCGATGCGGACGACCGGATAACGGATTGCCAGGCCGAGACGTCGCCGAAACTCGCGCCGCATCTTGGCAATTGGGCCTGTGAGCGCATTCGGCAGCGAGGAAAGTTCCGCCACGCCCTGTCGCTGGACGGCAAGCCGGCAAACGGCGTCGTCACGATGACGATGGTTTTCGATCTCGCTTCCGCGCCATTGCCGATGATACCGCCCGCGCCGCCCGCACCGCCCTATGGATGGATTGAAACCTATCAGCCGAATCTCAAACTGGTCGATTTGCCCGAGCAGGCCATGCGCGGACCGGCCTCTCTTACCGGCAGCACGATCGTCAGCCCAAGCCTGTCGCAGAGGCCCGACGGAACCTTCTTTCCGCTCTATTGCGGAGCCGTTCGCAGCAGTGGGAACGCGGATATCGACAAGGCGAGCTGTGACCTGGCGAAGAGCGCCAGCTATAGTTTCGTCACGCCCGGCCGCCGCTATGGCTCGATGCAGATGCGCGTACACTGGAAGAAAGGCCGAGCGAAGATCGACTATCCCGATCGCGACCGGATAACGCCGCTCAGGTTCAGCGTGGAACCCGGCCTTGGCGTCCCTGCCGGGGTGACCTTCAGCGAGGTCGGCTATTTCACCTTCACCTTCGGCCCGGGCCGGCGCGTCGATTGCCGGGTGCGGCATTCGACGGGCAGCGATGCGCTCGATGTGGCGACCTGCCGAGACGGTGCGAAGCGTGTCCGGTTCACACCTCAGGTCAATCTGTTCGGTGAGGAAGTGCCGACGGAGACCGTCTATCAGCTCTTGCCGAGCGACGGCACGCTCCACCGGCTGCGCTGATCTGCCCGGATCAGTGCATCACCAGCTGGGCGACCGGCAGGGCCGGGGTGACATAGGCCATGCGCTCGGCCTCGATCGCCTCGATGTGCGACAGGCGGTTGTGGAGCGCGCTGGGATCGGGGAGCAGCGAGACCTGCTTGGCGGCAGCGATGCTGCGGCGCGGACGGGCCGGCGGCATCGCGCGGCGGGCATCGTCGGCCATCATCTCGAAGCGCGGCGCCTCGGCGGCGATTTCGGTGAGCAGCTTGGTCGCCTGCTTGGTGATCTGGCGGATGCGCTCCTTGGTCACGCCGGTATCGGCCGAGACCTCGTCCAGCGTGGCGCTGTCGAACAGGCGGCGCTCGACGATCTGGCGATCACGGACCAGCTTGGCCTCGAGCTGCTCGAGCGCCACGGGATCGACAGTCTTGAACGGGCCTTCGCGGCGGACCGTGGCAGCGGCCTTCTTGGCGCGGGGGCGGCGGCGCAGCGCCTCGACACCGACCTTGCGGAGCTGGTCGACATAGGCGTCGATGAGTTCGGAAACGGCGCCCTCGGCGAGATAGTCCGAAGCCGCGGCCTCGGTGCGCTCCAGGGCGAATTCGTCCTCGATCATCGCCTCGGGGCTGATCTCGTCGCCGTCGGGCGAGGTGGCGAGGGCGCTGAGCGAAACGGTGGTCGCCTCGACCTTCTTCGCCGACGGGCGCTGATCGGTCATCAGGCGGAAGCGCAGGCTCTGCAGCTCGCCGCGGATCTGCCAGTTCACGAAGGTGGTGAACTGCGCCTTGGTGGGGTCATAGCCCTCGATCGCGCGGTGCACGGCAATGGCGCAGCACTGCTCGGCATCTTCCCAATGGGCGGTCAGGCCATACTGGCGCACGAAGTGGCGGATGCGCGGGGCGATCAGCTTGAGGATCTGGGCGAAGGCACGGTCGACGGTGACGCGCTGGCGGTTGCTCTGCGGTACGTCCTTCGGCGTGTTCTCGAGGACGATGGCAACGGCGGCTTCGAGCGCGATCGTGGTCTTCGACATGGTCTGCAATCCCCTGCTTCTGCAGCCCCTCGGCTGCTGTCGTGAGGGGTTTATGAACCTGGCCCGGTCCCCCGAATATTCGGCGGGAACCCTTATGGTAGTCGCACCTTACGGATGAATCCGGGTTCGGGGTGTAGACATTCCGTTAACTATCCGGGCGACTCGCGGATTCCTCTAGATATCGCCCGGCGCATCATCCTTTGACCGTACCGCGACTTGCCGGCTTGGCGCGATCCAGTGCCAGGCGAGCAGCACCGGCTCGAGCACCGCGAAGCCGATCAACACGCCGGCGAGTCGCATCAGTGCCGGCCGGATCTCGGCATCGGCATAGCTGTCGGGCACCAGCACGATGAGAATCGCCAGCGCGAACTGGGTGCCGACATAGCGGTGCGCATGATCGCCATTCTCCAGATGCCGGCCGATCACCACCCCGAGAATCGTGCCGAGGATCAACAGCGGCGGCGATCCCTGCGCGACGAACAGGATCAGGGCGGCTAGCGCGGCGCCGGCCAGGCAGCCCAGGAAGCGCTGCACCAGCCGCCGGCTGACCGGCATCAGCCCGCTCGCCCCGATCGAATCGGCGGGAACCAGCATCACCGCCATGATCCCGATCGCCGCCTGGGACAGTGCCGGCAGGTGCAGCCAGGCCGAAAGGCCGACGAGCAACGCGAGCGCGGTGGCGGCCTGCAGCGCATGGCGCGCAGCCTCCGGGTGCCAGCCGAGCGCGGCGGGGCGCGGGCTGGGCGTGGCCGGCCAGATGCGGCGCAGGGTGAGCGTGGAAGCGAGGCTGACCGCTAGGCAGGCGAGCGTGCCGGCCACCGTCTCCAGCACCCGCGTCTCAACGAATCGGGCGAGCGCGACATCGGGATGGGCAAGCTTGTCGAGCACCACCATCGCGAAGGTGAGCCCGAAGAACAGCCAGGCATAGGAGCGCTTGGCGGTGATCGCGGCATAGAGCGCGCCGCCGCCGACCAGGAACAGCGCCGCCGCCGCGGCCGGCCACCAGCCGAGGAACGGCGCGGCAGCGAGCGCGAGCAGCCCGCCCGCGCCGGTGCCGGTGATGCGCAGCAGCCCCCGCACCAGCGTTTCGCCCGCATGGCCGCGCATCACCATGTACCCGGCGAACGCGGCCCAATAGACGTTTGCCGCGCCGAGCCAGTGCGCCACCGCGATGGCGAGCAGCACCGAGGCGACGACTTCCGCCTCGTCCACGGTCCGGGCGGTGACCCGGTCGACCAGACGCTTGCGGGGTGCCGCCTCGGTCATCGGATCAGGCGAAGACTTCCTCGAGGAAATTGGTCATCGCCTGCCAGCTGCGGCGATCGGCCCTGGGCTCATAGACCACGCCCGGGATGGTGGAGGTCTTGCGGTCCTGGTCGGTGAAGGCGTGGCCGGCATGGCCATAGGCATGGATCTGCCAGTCGGCGCCCGATTCGGTCAGCTCCTGCGCCAGCGCCACGGTCTTCTCCGGCGGGGCGATCGGGTCTTCCCAGCCATGGCAGACGAGCAGCTTGGCCGCGATCGGAGAGACGTTTTCATGGTCGGGCCGGTCATAGACGCCGTGGAACGAGACGCCGCCCAGGATCGGCAACCCGGCGCGCGCCATGTCGAGCACGCACTTGCCGCCGAAGCAGAAGCCGATCGCGGCCAGCTTCGCGGGATCGACGCGGTCGAAGCCGGACAGCGCCTGCAGCGACGCGGCGAGACGGTCGCGGAGCAGCGCGCGGTCGGCGTTGAGCTGCGCCATGTAGACGCCGGCCTCGGGTCCATGCTGGGTGCGCTTGCCCTGGCCATAGACGTCGGCGGCCAGCGCGACATAACCGAGCTTCGCCAGATTCTCGGCATGGACGTTGTCGGCTTCCTTCTGGCCGAGCACATTGGGCAGGACGAGCACGCCCGGACGGGCCGTGGCCACTTCGTCCTCATAGGCGATCACGCCCTCGAACGGGCCGCCGGGGCCCTGATACATCAGAGTCTGCCGAACGATCGCCATCGCCTTGTCTCCCTTGTCCCGCTCGCTCCTGCCGCTAAGGACGCTCGCAACCGGTTGCAAGGAGTTCACATGCCCAAGCTCGTCCTGATCCGCCACGGCCAGTCGGCCTGGAACCTCGAGAACCGCTTCACCGGCTGGTGGGACGTCGACCTGACCGAGCAGGGCGTGCAGGAAGCGCGCGACGCCGGCACGTTGATGAAGGACAAGGGTCTCGACTTCGACCTGTGCTTCACCAGCTTCCAGAGCCGCGCGATCAAGACGCTGCACCTGGCGCTCGAATCGATGGGCCGGCTGTGGCTGCCCGAGGAGAAGAGCTGGAAGCTCAACGAGCGCCATTATGGCGGCCTGACCGGGCTCAACAAGGCCGAGACCGCGGCGCTGCACGGCGACGAGCAGGTGAAGATCTGGCGCCGCAGCTTCGACGTGCCGCCGCCGCTGCCCGAGCAGGGCTCGCCCTGGGACCTGGCCAAGGACACCCGCTATCACGGCGTGGCGATCCCGCAGACCGAATCGCTGAAGGACACGATCGCGCGCGTGCTGCCCTATTGGGAAGAGCGGATCGCGCCCGAGCTCAAGGCCGGCAAGCGCGTGCTGATCGCGGCGCACGGCAATTCGCTGCGCGCGCTGGTGAAGCACCTGTCGGGCATTCCCGACGAGGAGATCGTCAGCCTGGAGATCCCGACCGGCCAGCCGATCGTCTATGAGCTGGACGACCAGCTGAACGCGCTGGACCGCTACTACCTCAACGAGCGCTGAGATGCGCGGCGCGGCCCTGATCGCCGCGCTCGCCCTGACCGGGTGCGGGCACGATCCCTTCGCCGACGCGCAGCGCGCGATCGACGACGGATCCGCCCGCGCCGCGATCCAGAAGCAGCTGGACGGCTATCGCCAATGCGCGACGCTGTTGGACGGCTTCCTGCCGCTCGACATCCATGCGGACCCCGGCGAGGCACCGATGCCGGGCGTGGCCGCGCTGACCGAGCTCGGGCTGATCCGCGCGACGGGAACGCCGGAGGACAGGCAGGCGATACGCTACGCGCCGACCGCGCTTGCCCGGCCGCTGCTCGAGGTGCGGGACATCGGCGCGGACAAGAAGCCGGTCGCGCTCTGCTATGGCCGGCGGGTCGTAACCGGGCTGACGATGAAGCCCAGGCGCCTGCCGAGCGATGCGACCCCGCAGCTGGTCTATCGCTTCCGCCTGGTCGATGCCCCCGCCTGGGCCCGTGATCCGCGCGTCACCCGCAGCTTCCCCGGCATGCCCGAGGCGCTGAAGAACGAGCATGTTTCGCGCGATCTGGTGATGTATCGCGACGGCAAATGGGCGATCGGCGAGAGCGGGATCGAGTCGTATCTCCATGACATCGCGCTCGATCGGCAATATTTCGCGCCGTGCCCGCCGGTGAGTGGGGCGACGGTGCATCCGTGCCAGAGGGCTATGGGCGGACGGTGACGCCAAATCCTCCCCGAGCTCGTCTCGGGGAGGGGGACCATCGCGCAGCGATGGTGGAGGGGCCGGCGCAACGCGCCGGTGCCCGGCGCGCCCCTCCACCACCGAGCTTCGCTCGGCGGTCCCCCTCCCCCAGCTTGCTGGGGGAGGATTTGAATAGCTGGTTGCCCTCCCCGGCCCTTCCCTCTAGTCAGCCCGCTTCCAACAGCATGGGGCAAGACGTGGCACCTCTGGTCGGCATCATCATGGGCAGCACTTCCGATTGGGAGACGATGCACCACGCCGCCAAGATCCTCGAAAAGCTTGGCGTGCCGCACGAGACCAAGGTCGTCTCGGCGCACCGTACCCCGCAGCGACTCTATGACTATGCGACCGGTGCGGCCGATCGCGGCCTCAAGGTGATCATCGCCGGGGCCGGCGGCGCGGCGCACCTGCCCGGCATGGCCGCTTCGATGACGCACCTGCCGGTGCTCGGCGTACCGGTCGAATCCAAGGCGCTGAAGGGCATGGACAGCCTGCTCTCGATCGCCCAGATGCCCGGCGGCATTCCCGTCGGCACGCTGGCGATCGGCAAGGCCGGGGCGATCAATGCCGGGCTTCTTGCGGCCGCGATCCTGGCGACGTCGGACGAAGCGCTGAGCGAGCGCCTGCAGGCGTGGCGCGCGGCGCAGACCGACGGCGTGGCGACCGACCCCGAATGAGCGGCGCGCTTCCCCCCGGCTCGACCATCGGCATCCTCGGCGGCGGCCAGCTCGGCCGCATGCTCGCGGTCGCCGCCGCGCAACTCGGCTACCGCACGCATGTGCTGGCGCCGGACGAAGAGAGCGTCGCCGCGCAGACCGCTTCCAGCTACACCCGCGCCGATTATCACAGCCGCATCGTCCTCGACGAGCTCGCCGCCCAGTGCGACGTGGTCACCTACGAGTTCGAGAATATCGCGATCGGGCCGGTCGAGCATCTCGCGAACAAGGTGCCGGTGCGCCCTGGCGCGCAGAGCCTGTCGATCGCGCAGGATCGTGCGCGGGAAAAGGCATTCGTCGCCGCGCTCGGCGGGCGGACCGCGCCCTGGGCGCTGGTCGAGACGCGCGAGCAGCTGGACGAAGCCATCGCCAAGATCGGCGCGCCGTCGATCCTGAAGACGCTGCGGCTCGGCTATGACGGCAAGGGCCAGGTCCGCATCCGCGACGTGGCGGAGGCCGCGGCGGCGTGGGAAGAGATCGGCGAGCGCCCGGCGATCCTCGAAGGCTTCGTCACCTTCAGCCACGAATTCTCGATCATCACGGTGCGCGGCGTGGATGGGGCGCTGGCGAGCTATCCGCCGCCCTGGAACGAGCACAAGGACGGCATCCTCGACAAGTCGACCGTGCCCGCCCCGGCCGAGATCGCCCGCCACTGGACCGAGGCCGCTGCCCTTGCCGGCCGCGTCGCCGAGGCGCTGGGCCATGTCGGCGTGCTGACGCTCGAGTTCTTCGCGACCGACGAAGGGCCGGTGTTCAACGAGATGGCGCCGCGCGTGCACAACTCCGGGCACTGGACCATCGAAGGTGCCGAGTGCTCGCAGTTCGAGAACCATATCCGCGCGATCTGCGGCCTGCCCCTCGGCTCGACGGCACTGACCGGCACCCGGGTGGAGATGGAGAACCTGATCGGCGCCGATGCGGACCGCTGGGCGGAGCTGCTCGCCGAGCCGGGCGTGCACCTGCACCTCTATGGCAAGGGCGATGCCCGGCCCGGGCGCAAGATGGGGCATGTCACGCGGGTGAAGCGGGCATAACCGTCATCCCGGCGAAAGCCGGGATCTCGTGCGGCTCTTTTCGCGCCCTCGCCTGAGATCCCGGCTTTCGCCGGGATGACGATTGCGGCTCAGCGCGCCTTCTTCTTCGGCACCAGATGCAGCACGCCGGCGATCGCCGCGCCGACGATCAGCCCGCAGATGCCCGCCCCGATCGCGCCGACCAGCCATTCCACGAAGCCCTGGGCGAACGGCACGGCATGGCCGGCCACTTCGGCGAGATGGTGGACGAAATGCGGGATCGCATCGAAGTGGAAGACCTCGAGCCCGTGCAGCAGGATGCCGCCGCCGACCCAGACCATCGCCGCCACGCCGATATGCGACAGCGCCTGGAGCAGCACCGGCATGGCCTTGACCAGGAACAGGCCCAGCTGCTTCGCGCCCGCCGAAGGGCGCTTGCTGAGGTGCAGGCCGATATCGTCCATCTTCACGATCAGCGCGACCACGCCGTAGACGCCCACGGTGATCGCCACCGCGACCGCTGCCAGCGCCGCAGCGCGCATGCCGAGCGAGGCGTCGGGCAGCTCCGCCAGCGCGATCGCCATGATCTCCGCCGAAAGGATGAAGTCGGTGCGTATCGCGCCGGCCACCTGGCGCTTCTCCAGCTCGGCCGGGGTGTCGATCTCGGCGACTTCCTCCTCGGCATGATGGCCGGACAGCGCCTCGATGATCTTCTCGGCCGCCTCGAAGCACAGATAGGCGCCGCCGATCATCAGCAGCGGCGTGACGGCCCAGGGCGCGAAGGCGCTGAGCAGCAGCGCGACGGGCAGGATGAAGAGCAGCTTGTTGCGCAGCGAGCCGAGCGTGATCTTCCAGATGATCGGCAGCTCGCGGTCCGGCGTGAGGCCGACGACGTAGCGCGGGGTTACCGCGGCATCGTCGATCACCACGCCCGCCGCCTTGGTGCCCGCCCGGCCCGCGGCACCCGCCACGTCGTCGAGCGACGCCGCCGCCAGCTTGGCCAGTGCCGCCACGTCATCCAGCAATGCGACCAGACCGCCCGCCATGTTGTCCCCTTTTTGTGAATTGCAGTTCAGCACATAGCGGAGCCGTCGCCCCGCGCAACGCGCACGGCTGCACCATTTCTCCTTGGTCCCCGGATCAGGCCTGCCGATCCGTTTGCGAAACGACAGGCCCGGCCGGTTCCCATGCGCTGCCCTGGTGCGCTCGTCGGGGCGCCGGTCGGGAAGGTGCGGGCCGTAGCCCTGCGGCAGCGCATCTTGTGGAGGCGAGGGTAGCGGTTCGCCCTCGCCTCCGCTTCCCCAAAACAAAACGCCCGCCCCGCGCTGTGCGGGACGGGCGCTCCGTTACCTCGAGCTACGCGCGATCAGGCGCGCGTGCCGGTGAGCGGGAAGGCGCCGAACGCCCCCGCCGTGACGGTGCCGGTGAGCGTATCGCCGTCCACGGTCGCCTCGCCGGTGAGCGTCATCGGCATGGGAACCGACACGTCCATCGACCAGGTCAGCTTGTCGCCATCGACCTTGCCGTCCTTGGCTTCGGCATTGCCCATCGCGCCGGCAAAGGTGCCGCTGAAGGTGTCGCCGTTGCTGGTCACGGTGAACACCGCCGCCTGGTCACCGAGCGGCGACTTCACGACCGTGTTCCAGCTGCCATCCACATTCGCCATGAGAGCTCTCCTGATTAGTTGCCCGCCGGCTTGGTGCTCGCCAGCGACGCTGCCGGAACCACCTCGACGGGGAGGCCGATGCTGTCAAGCTGCGGCCGGACCTTGGAAGCGTCACCCACGACCACATAGACGAACTTGTTCGGGTCGAGAGCCGCGCGTGCCGCAGCGTCAAGCTGCGGAATGGTGAGCGCACGATATTTTTGCGCGATCGTGGTGAAATAATCGTCCGGCCGGCGGCGCAGGTCGTTCTGCTGCATCCCGCTGAGCACCGCATCCGAAGTTTCGAAGCGGCCAGGCAGCTCGCGAGTCGAGCCGTTGACTTCGCGAACCAGCTCGTCGTTGGTCACGCCCTTGGTGGTGAGGAAGTCCTTCACCTGCTGCTGGATCGCCTTGATCGAATCCCCCGTCTTGTCCGCCTGGACCGGGGCACTGATCGTGTAGGGCACGGCGTGCTCCAGGAAGCTGAAGCCGCCGCCCGCACCATAGGACCAGTGCTTCGCCTCGCGCAGATCCATGTTGATGCGCGACAGGAAGCCCGAGCCGAGGGCCTGGTTGGCTGTCGCCACCGGCAGCGTGTCCGAGAAGGGATCGACGCCGGTCAGCTGCGTCGCGATGATCTGCGACTGGGGCGAGTTCGGCCGGTCGATCAGGATGATCCTGGGCGTCATAGCCTGGGTGGTCGCGGCGAAGCTCTTGGTGCCTGCCGCGCCTTCGGCCTTCCAGCCGCCGAAACGGGCTTCGAGCGCCGCCTTGATCTCGGCGAGCGGGCGATCGCTGACCACGAAGATCTTGGCCTTGTCCGGGCGGATCCATGCCTTGTGCCAGGCGACCAGATCGTCCCGCGTGATCGCCTTGACCACGGCGGGATCACCGCCGCCGGCAGCCAGCTTCGCATAGGGGCTGCCGGCCGGATACAGGACGCGCGGCACCATGCGGTTCGACATGCCCTGCGGGCTGGTCAGCTCCTGCGCGATGCCGGTCAGCATCTGGCCGCGCACCCGCTCGAGTTCGGCCGGGGCGAAGGCCGGACGCTCGACGACATCGGCGAACAGATCGAGCGCGCCGGCCAAATTGGGGCTCGGCGCATCGACGCTGAGATAGGTGCGATCGGCCGAGCTGCCCGAACCGATGTTCGCGCCCAGCCGCTCGCGTGCTTCCGAGAACGCCACCGAATCGAGCGTGGTGGTGCCCTCGTCCATCATGTTGAGCGTCAGGCGCTGGGTGCCGAGCTTCTCCGACGGATCGGCAGCGACGCCGGCATCGAAGCTCATCGAGAGCTGGGTGACCGGCACGGCATTGCGATTGGCATAGACGAGCTCGATGCCGTTCGAGAGCTTGGTCCGCTCGACCTTCGGGAATACCAGGTCACCGATCGGCGCCACATCGGGCAGCGCGCCGCGGGTGCCCTTGGCCGGCTCCGCCGCGGGGCCTTCCGCCGGCTTGGCGGCAACCGCGGTCGCTTCCTGATACGCCTCACGCTGGCCGGGGACGACCATCACGGTGAGCGCCGGGCGGCCGAGCCACTTGTTAGCGGCCGCGACGGCCTGGGCCGGCGTGACCTTGGCCATCGCCTCCAGCTGCTTCTTGAAGAAGAGCGGATCGTTCGAATAGAGCTGCCCCTCGGCCAGCGCGACGGCCTTGCCGCCGAAGCCGCCGACGGATTCGAGACCCGAGATACGGCCCGAGACATTGGTGGTGGCGACGCGGGCCACTTCGTCCGCGGTCGGCCCGTTCTTGAGCAGATCGGCGACGACGCCGTCGATCTGCTTCTCGACGAGCGCCGGATCGACGCCCGGCTTCACCACGACCTGGATCGAGAAGATGCCGATCTGCGCCATCGAATCGACATCGGCCGAGGCGCGCACCGCGGTCTTCTGCTTGCGCACCAGCTCGTTATCGAGCCGCGAGCTGGCCAGGCCGCCGAGCACCGAGGCGAAGACGTTGAGCGGCGTCGCATCCGTATCGTTCATGCCGGGCACCGCCCAGCTGCGCACGATCAGCGTGGCGGCGACGCTGTCCTTCAGCGTCACCGTCTTGGGCGCGGCGAGCGTCGGCACGGTCACCTTGGGCAGCACGCTCTTCGGGCCGGCCGGGATCGCGCCGAAATATTTCTCGACGAGCGGCCTGGCCTCCTTGGCATCGATATCGCCGGCAAGGACCAGGATCGCGTTGTTCGGGCCGTAGTGCGAACGGAACCAGTTCTTCACGTCGTCGAGGCTGGCGGCATCGAGATCGGCCATCGAGCCGATCACGTTATGGCCATAGGGGGTGCTGCCTAGCAGGTTCTCGAGGATCGAGTAATAGACCAGTCCATAAGGCTGGTTGTCGCCCTGGCGCTTCTCGTTCTGGACGACGCCGCGCTGCTCGTCGAGCACGCCCTGGGTGATCGCACCGAGCAGATAGCCCATGCGGTCGCTCTCGAGGAACAGCGCGCGATCGAGCGCCGGACGCGGCACGGTCTCGAAATAATTGGTGCGATCGAAGCTGGTGGTGCCGTTGAAATCGGTGGCACCGACCTGCTTGAGCGGCTCGAAGAAATCGCCGGGGGCGTTTTCCGAACCGTTGAACATCAAATGCTCGAACAGATGGGCGAAGCCGGTCTTGCCGGCCGGCTCGTGCTTGGAGCCGACATCGTACCAGGTCGAAACCGCGACGATCGGCGCCTTGCGATCGGTGTGGACGAGCACGCGCAGGCCGTTCTTGAGGGTGAACGCCTCATAGGGGATGTCGACCTTCTTCACGAGTTCCGAGACCGCAACCGGCTTGGCCCGGGCCGGTGCCGCCGCAGTGGCCGGCGCCTGCTGCGCGATCGCCGGCATCGCGGCACCGATCGCAAGCGCACTGATCGACGCGCTGCAGAACATCTTCAACGATTTCATCTGATACCCCCGAACGGACTGGATGGCGGGAGCATAACGCGGTGTATCAGTCCCGCAAGTCAGTTGCGCATGTTACCATTTGCTCTAGCCTGACCGGAAATTGCGCCATTTCAGGGGAATTTCATGCGCTTCGTACCGTTCGTCATCGCGCTCTCGCTGGGCGTCGCCCCCGCCTGTGCCTGGGCCCAGGCCGGCACCGCGGAGCCGGTGTTCAGCCCCGACGAAGTGCGCGCGCATGTCGAATTCCTCGCCGACGACCTGCTCGGCGGGCGCGATAATGGCACCGAAGGCTTCGACATCGCGGCGCGCTATGTCTCCAGCCGCTTCGATGCGATGGGATTCAAGCCCGGCGGAACGCAGGGCTGGTACCAGCCGGTGAACATCGCCGAATATGTGCTCGATGCCGACAAGCCCGCCTCGTTCACCGTTGCGGGCAAGAAGTTCGCCGGCGGCGAGGACGTGCTGTTCGGGCCGAGCCCGGTCCATGGCGACGAGACCCAAATCCTCACCGCCGACGCGGTGTTCGTCGGCTATGGTCGCGAGGAGGATTATGCCGGGTTCGACGTGACCGGCAAGTTCGTCGTCACGCTGATCGGCAATCCGCCGGGCGCAGCACCCGGCAAGTTCGACCGGGCCAGCATCGCCGGCAAGCACGGCGCGCTCGGCACGCTCTACCTGATCACGCCCGACAATCTGAAGGGCGCCTTCCCCTGGGCGCAGGCGGTCAATTACTTCCAGCAGCCGCAGAACAACTGGCTCGATGCCAAGGGCTTTCCCAAGGGCGAGAATCCGGGCCTGAAGATCGGCGCCTATGTGAAGGGCGCCGCTGCCGACGCGCTGTTCAAGGGCGCACCGACGAGCGCGGCGCAGCTCTATGCCGCGCTCGCCAAGCCGGACGCGGTGCCGGCCGGCTTCGCGCTCAGGCAGCGGTTGACCCTGCAGCGGACCAGCATCGTCACGATCAAGAAGAGCAACAATGTGATCGGCGTGCTGCCGGGTTCGGATCCGAAGCTGGCCAATGAATATGTCGTGCTCTCCGCGCATCTCGACCATGAAGGCACCCAGCCCGGCATCGAGGGCGAGGACAAGATCTTCAACGGCGCGATGGACAATGCGGCGGGCGTGGCGAGCATGCTCGAGGCCGCCCGCGCCTTCGCCCAGACCGGCAAGCGCCCGCGCCGCTCGATCCTGTTCGTCGCGCTGACCGCGGAGGAGGACGGGTTGATCGGCTCCGAATATCTCGCCCGCTATCCGGTGACCGGCAGCGGCAAGGTGGTGGCCGACGTCAATCTCGACATGCCGATCCTGCTCTACGACTTCCAGGACGTGGTCGCCTTCGGCGCCGAGCATTCGACGCTCGGCCCGATCGTCGAGCGCGCGGCGGCAAAGATGGGCGTGACGCTTTCGCCCGATCCGATGCCCGAGGAACAGCTGTTCCTGCGCTCGGATCACTACAGCTTCGTCCAGGCGGGCGTGCCGTCGATCTTCCTCGTCACCGGCTTCAAGAATGGCGGAGAGAAGGCGTTCCGCGACTTCCTCAAGACCAACTACCACAAGGTGAGCGACGACCTCCGCCAGCCCTTCGACTGGCAGGCCGGCGCCAAGTTCGCGAAGATCAACTATCTGATCGCGCGCGAGATCGCCGATAGCGACCAGGAGCCGCGCTGGTACGCCGGCAACAGCTTCGGCGACCGCTATGCCAAGGATGCGCCCAAGGCCCCGCGGCCGGCGGGCGTGCCGGCAACGCCCGCCCGGTCGCCGGCGGTGATCACCATCCCGGTGCCCGCGCCGAAGAAGAACTAGGCCGTATCGGCATTCACAATCCTCCTCCTCCGGGGGGAGGATTTGGAACGGAAAAGGCCGGAGCTTTCGCCCCGGCCTTTCCCTTCCCTCCCATTGCTGCCCGGGAGAGAGAAGCCCGTCAGAAGCCGGCCTTCAGCGTGACGAAGAACTGCTGCGGCGCGCCGACCATCAGCGTCATGTTGTCGCCCGAATTGCCGAAGCCGTTCGTGCCGATCGTCGAGACGTACTTCTTGTCGAACAGGTTGGTCGCATTGGCCTGGATCTCCAGGTCGTGGCCGCCCAGGTCGAACTTGTAGCCGAGCGTGGCATCGACCAGCACCCGGCCGCCGACCGACTGGTCGTTGGTGTAGGTGAAGTAGCGCTTGCTCATATAATTGGCGCCGATACGGGCGTTGAAGCCGCCCAGGTCATAGGTCAGCTCGCCCTTGAGCAGGTGCTTGGGCGCATCGACCACGGTCTTCCCCTTGGTCGCGGCGAGCAGCGTGCCGGCGGCGTTGCGAACGTCGTCGCGATAGGTCGAGTCATTGTAGCTGTACGACACGAAGGCGCCGAAGCCGCTGCCGAGCTTGAGGTCACCGGTCGCCTCGATGCCGAGCGAGCGGACGCCGCCGACATTCTGCAGCGTCACCGGATTGCCGACGATGCCGGCGCCGGTGGTGACGCCGAGCAGGCGGTTACGGAAGTTGACATAATAGCCGGCAAGCGAACCGGTGAACGGCCCCGAGCGGAAGCGGCCGCCCAGCTCATAGGTGTCCGACTGTTCGGGCTTGAGCTTGGTCGAGCCCGAGAGCAGCGCGTTGAAGCCGGCCTGGGTGGTAGCGAACGGACCGGTGGTGGCCGAGGCGACGAAGGCGCGCGTCACCTGGCTGAACCCGCCGAACAGTTCGGCACCGCCGCCGATCTTGTAGTTGAAGCCGGCGGTCGGCTGGAACCAGTCGGTCACGTCGATCTGACCCGAGGCAAGGCCGCCCGAGACGTTCGGGCTGGCCTTGTCCTTCACCTTGAAGCCCTTCCAGCCGAGGTTCAGCGTCAGGTCGCCGAAGGTCAGCTTGTCCTGGACGTAATACTGGAACGTGTCGGTCGAATAGTCGAAGTCCCACTGGGTCGCGAAAGGGTTCGACTGGAAGTCCTGGCTGTCGCGCGTCACCTGGGTGCGGCTCGACAGGGCGTAGAAGCGGCGGGCCTGCTGGAAGTCGTTGCGCTCGTACCAGAAGCCGACGGTGACGTCGTTGTGCTCGCCGAACTGGCCGCCGGTGTGACCGAACACGCCCTTGCGGTCCATGTCGTACTCGGTGGTGCGGATCGAGATCGGCGAGGCGCCGGCGCCCGGGCTCGGCACGTACGGCGTGTACCACAGGCCCTGGCCGTGATTGTTGTGGTAATAGCCCTTGAGCGCGAAGTTCAGCCCGGCGCTCTCGCCCTCGACGCCGAACGAACCCAGCCAGTCGCGGCGGAGGCCCGCGGCGTTGAAATAGGCATCGTCGACCGAGGTGATCGGCGCCGGATAGGCGGTGCCGGCTGCCGCGTTCGACACCGGAGCACCGGTATCGCCGCGATTATTGGCGATGTCGGCGATGCGGACCGCCAGGGCATAGTCGTTCGAGATATTGTCCCAGTTGTAGCCGAGACGCTTGATCATGCCGAGCGACAGATCCTGATAGTCGTTCTCGCGGCGATCGGAATAGCTGATCGTGCCGACCAGGCGGACGTCGTCGGCCACCGGGGCGACGATCTTGCCATTGGCCTGGTTGGTGCGCTGCGAGCCCCAACCCTTCCACTTGTCCATGTCCGAATAGACATAGGAGGCATAGGCCTTCACCCCGCCGCCGATGTCGCCGCTCTCGATGCGGCCGAACAGGCGCACGGTGTTCTCGCTGCCATAAGTGCCCTCGGCATGGACGCCGAACTGGTCCGAAGGATCGCGCGAGAAGAACTCGATCGTGCCGCCGAGATTGTTGGTCGCCTGGGTGCCGATCGAGCCGGCGCCCTGCGCCACGCGCACTTCGCCGACATTCTCGCTGGTGATCGCGCGGCTGATGTGCAGGCCGTTGACGTTGCCATAGCTGGCGTCGCCGAGCGGGATGCCATCAAGCGTGAAGCCGAGCTGGTTCTGGTTGAACCCGCGGATCGAGACGCGCTGCGCCCATTCATAGGCGCCAAACGGATCGGCCGACTGGAAGTTGACGCTGGGCAGCTTCTCGATTGCCTTCAAGGGGCTGGTGCCCGCGGCGAGCTCGGCGATGTCGCTGGCCGAGATCTGCTGGACCTGGCGGGTCTCGCCGCGGCCGATCACGACGATCTGGCCCTCTTCACCGCCTTCGTCCGCGGCCGAGGCCGGCGCCACCGGCTGGATCTCCTGCGCCATTGCCGTCCCGGAAATCAGAATCGAAGTTCCGGCGAGCAGCCAGATTGCAGCCTTGCGCATGCGTATTTCCCTGAAAAGATATTGGCGAGGCCCCAATGCCCCGCTGCGCGGCCGCTACGGATGCTGCGTTGCAACATCGGGTAGTTCGCATGTCATTTGCGCGTCTGCGCAGTTACAGGTTTCGGACAGGCAACAAAGCCCAATGCCTGCCGTGGCTTGGCGCCGGCCGCTGTGCCACTACATGTTACGACAAGCGTAGGAGGCACCCCTTGTGTTGCATCTTTGCAACACTATCTGGCGGGGCAAGGAACCAACAGGGACGAGCATGAACCTCGAGAAATTCACCGACCGCGCCAAGGGCTTCCTCCAGTCGGCGCAGACCGTCGCGATCCGGATGAACCACCAGCGGATCGCGCCGGAACATATCCTGAAGGCGCTGCTCGAGGACGAGCAGGGCATGGCGAGCGGGCTGATCCAGGCCGCGGGCGGCGACGCCAAGCGCGCGCTGAGCGAGACCGACCTGGCGCTGTCGAAGATCCCCGCCGTCTCGGGCTCGGGCGCGCAGCAGACGCCGGGCCTCGACAATGACACGGTGCGCGTGCTCGACCAGGCCGAGCAGATCGCGCAGAAATCCGGCGACAGCTTCGTCACCGTCGAGCGGCTGCTCGTCGCGCTCGCTTTGTCGCTCAACACCGCGGCCGGCAAGGCACTGCAGGCTGCGGGCGCGCGGCCCGAGGCGCTGAACGCCGCGATCAACCAGATGCGCGGTGGCCGCACCGCCGACACTGCCGGCGCCGAGGACCGGTATGACGCGCTCAAGAAGTTCGCGCGCGACCTCACCCAGGCGGCGCGGGACGGCAAGCTCGATCCGGTGATCGGCCGCGACGAGGAAATCCGCCGCACCATCCAGATCCTGGCCCGCCGCACCAAGAACAACCCGGTGCTGATCGGCGAGCCGGGCGTCGGCAAGACCGCGATCGCCGAAGGCCTCGCCCTGCGCATCGCCAATGGCGACGTGCCCGACAATCTGAAGGACCGCACGCTCATGTCGCTCGACATGGGCTCGCTCATCGCCGGCGCGAAATATCGCGGCGAGTTCGAGGAGCGGCTGAAGGGCGTGCTCGACGAAGTGAAGGGCGCCGAGGGCCAGATCGTCCTGTTCATCGACGAGATGCACACGCTGATCGGCGCGGGCAAGACCGAGGGCGCGATGGACGCCGGCAACCTGCTCAAGCCCGCGCTCGCGCGCGGCGAGCTGCACTGCATCGGCGCAACGACGCTCGACGAGTACCGCAAGTATGTCGAGAAGGACGCCGCGCTCCAGCGCCGCTTCCAGCCGGTTTTCGTCGGCGAGCCGACGGCCGAGGACACGATCTCGATCCTGCGCGGCATCAAGGAGAAGTACGACCTGCACCACGGCGTGCGGATCAGCGACGGCGCGATCGTCGCCGCCGCGACCCTCTCCAACCGCTACATCACCGACCGCTTCCTGCCCGACAAGGCGATCGACCTGATGGACGAGGCGGCCTCGCGCATCCGCATGGAAGTCGAGTCCAAGCCCGAGGAGATCGAGAATCTCGATCGCCGGATCATGCAGCTCGAAATCGAGCGCGAGGCACTGCGCAAGGAGACCGATTCTGCGTCGAAGGACCGGCTCGCCTCGCTCGAAAGCGAGCTGGCCAATCTCAAGCAGCAATCGGCCGAGCTGACCACGCGCTGGCAGGCGGAGAAGGACAAGATCAACGCCGAGGCGCAGATCAAGGCACAGCTCGATGCCGCGCGCGGCGAGCTCGACCAGGCGCAGCGTGCCGGCGATCTCGCGAAGATGGCCGAGCTCAGCTACGGCGCGATCCCGGCGCTGGAGAAGCAGCTGGCCGAGGCGCAGAACACCACCAGGGGCGCGATGCTGCGCGAGGAAGTCACCGCCGACGACATCGCCGCGGTGGTCAGCCGCTGGACCGGCATCCCGGTCGACAAGATGCTCGAGGGCGAGCGCGAGAAGCTCCTCGCCATGGAGGAAGTGATCGGCAAGCGCGTGATCGGCCAGGCCGATGCGGTGAAGGCCGTGTCGACCGCGGTGCGCCGTTCGCGCGCCGGCCTGCAAGACCCGAACCGGCCGCTCGGCTCGTTCCTGTTCCTCGGGCCGACGGGCGTCGGCAAGACCGAGCTGACCAAGGCGCTGGCGGAGTTCCTGTTCGACGATCCCAACGCGATGGTGCGCATCGACATGAGCGAGTTCATGGAGAAGCACGCGGTCGCGCGGCTGATCGGCGCCCCTCCCGGCTATGTCGGCTATGAGGAAGGCGGCGTGCTGACCGAGGCGGTGCGGCGGCGGCCCTACCAGGTCGTGCTGTTCGACGAAGTCGAGAAGGCGCATGGCGACGTGTTCAACATCCTGCTCCAGGTGCTGGACGACGGGCGGCTGACCGACGGCCAGGGCCGCACGGTCGACTTCTCGAACACGATCGTGATCCTCACCTCGAACCTCGGCTCGCAGTTCCTCACCAATCTGGGCGAGGGGCAGCCGGTCGAGAGCGTCGAGCCGCAGGTGATGGAAGTCGTCCGCGGGCATTTCCGCCCGGAATTCCTCAACCGGCTGGACGAGATCATCCTGTTCCACCGGCTGGGCGCGGAGCATATGGCGCCGATCGTCGACATCCAGGTCGGCCGCGTCGGCAAGCTGCTCAAGGATCGCAAGATCCAGATCGACCTGACCGATGCCGCCCGCGCCTGGCTGGGCCGGGTCGGCTATGATCCGGTCTATGGCGCGCGGCCGCTCAAGCGGGCCGTCCAGCGCTATCTGCAGGATCCGCTCGCCGACATGATCCTGCGCGGCGAGGTGAAGGACGGGTCGACCGTGCACATCGACGAAGGCGACGGCGCGCTGAAGCTCAACGTCGCCTGACGGCGCGAAGGGGTGGCCGCCCGGCTACCCCTTCGTCACGCGCGTTCGGGAATCAGCAGCCGCCCTGCCGCTGGCAGCTGCCAACCTGGGCGCGCTCGATATTCTGCCGGTCGAGCTGCCGCTGCTCGGCCCATTGCGCGCGCGTCATGCAGGTCTTCATGGTCTGCAGCCGGCTGCCCAGCACCGCTTCCTTGCGGCAGATGACTTCGTTCGGATCGGGCGTGCCGTTCTTCTTGGGCTTTTCCTGCGCCGAGACCGGCGTGAAACCAGACAGGGCGACTGCGACCGTGCAGGCGACCAGGGCAGATCGGATCATTGCAACCACTCCTTACAAGTCTGCGAACGCAAGATAGTGCGAACGTGTACCAGTCGAATACTACAGTGAATAGCCGAAGCGTTCCACCCACGGCTCCAGGATCGGCAGCACCGGGCGAAGATGCTCGCGATAGGCCTGCCAGCGCCCGGCCGAGCGGGTGTAGATCGGCTCGGTGACCTGCGAATAGCTGGCGGTGGTGATCAGCCCGCGCGAGCGCGCGGTGCGGGTGTGATCGAGCGCCTCCGGCGTCCAGTCGAGACCCAGCCAGTCGAACAGCGGCCGCACCTCGGCTTCGACATCGGCGACGAGCTGCTCGTAGACGATCCGGTGCGCCGGCATGCCGAACAGCGCCTGCGCCGCTTCCCAGTGCCGGAAGCTCAGATCGTAGAGCTCGGCCGCATCCTCGGGCCGCAGGAAGTTCGACATCGCCCGGTTCAGGCGGAAATTGCTCATCAGGCAGCTGAGCAGCACGTCGCACGGATGGCGCAGCGACAGGATGATGCGCGCTTCCGGAAACAGGCGGCGGATCAGCGGCAGCTTGTAGAGATAGAGCGGCGACTTATCGACCAGCATCTGGCCAGGGGCGAGATCGACGTGCCGCGCGACTTCCTCGAAATAGCGCGCGCGGGCGGCTTCGATCGCATCGGCATCCATGCCGGCGAGCGCATCGAAGCCGCCGATCTCCTGGTCGATCACCAGCAGCGTCGGCTTCTCCTCGAGCACCACCGTCTGAGGGTGTCCCATCAATATCGTGTCGAGCAGCGTCGTGCCCGAACGCGGAAAGCCGAGCAGGAATACCGGCGTGGCGGCGGCCGGCGCGGCGTCCGGGGTCCAGCTCCGCGCCCATTCGGGCGTCATCCGCCCGATCTCGCCGCGCACCTCCGCGCGGAGTTCGGCGGCACGGCCGAGCGGGTCGGACGCATGGGCGGCATGGCGCCGGCCGGCTTCCTCGATCCATTCAAAGGCCGCGTCGCTGCGCCCGAGGCGATCGAGCAAGGTCGCGCGCAGATGCGCGGTGCGCTCGGGCTCGATGTCCTCCGGCACCTGGTCGAGGCAGGCCAGCGCCGCCTCGAAGCGCTTGGCGCGGCGATGCTCGAGCGCCGACAGGAAGTTCAGCGTGCCGCCATCGATCGCGTTGGCCGCCGCCAGTTCGACCAGCGGCGCCAGCTCGTCCTCGCGATTGGCATGCTCGTAATGGATCGCCAGGCCCAGATAGGCGAGATGCTCTTGCGGGCGCCCCGCCAGCACACGGCGATAGGCGACCTCCGCCTTGTCGGCATCCATCACCAGGCCATATTCGATGGCGAGCTTGAGCTGCACGACCATGTCGTCGCCGTCACGCGCGGCGGCGGCCTCGAGCGTCTCCAGCGCCTCGGCGTGGCGGCCCAGTTCCTTGAGCAGCACATAGAGTTCGTGGAGCGGGCGGGCATCCGCGGGAAAGTCGCGCGCCGCGTCACGCAGCGCCGCCTCGGCAGCTTCGGCACGGCCGGCAGAGCGCAGGGTCAGGGCATGATTGAGGCGCGTCGGCGCCGCTCGCCGGTCGAGCGCAACCGCCCGTTCGAGCGCGGCGATCGCCCCGTCGAAATCGCCGAGCGCGGAACGGGCATTGCCCAGATTGTTCCAGCTTTCGAAATCGTCGGGCGCGCGGGCGAGTACGAAGTCATAGGTCTCGGCAGCCTCGTCGAACCGGCCGAGCTCCTGCGCGACGAAGGCGCGGTAGCGGGCGATCCGCAGGCTGGGATCGGCCTGGGCGCGCGCCAGGGTCGCCACTTCGAGCGCGCCCTCGTGGTCCTTGAGGTCGATCGCCACGGCGATGCGGTTGCAGGCGATGGTGACGTCGTCGGGGCGCAGGCGAAGCGCCTGGTCGAGATGTGTCGCCGCATCGGCGAGCGCGCCGCGGCGGGCGCAGAGCATGCCGATGAAAGCGTGGAGCGGCGCGGGATCGTCGGCCTGGCCCAGCCCGGCCTCGACGATCGCCTGGGCGCCGGCAAAGTCGCCGGCCTGCGCGCGCGGCATCGCGGCGGCGAGAATCTCCCGGCTCGTGCGAGCCGCGGTGGAAGCCTGGTTCATCGCCATGATTATGGTCCGTCAGATACGCCGGATACAAGTAGGGGCGGCCGGCAGTGCCGACCGCCCCCTCGTCACTTCGATCCGGGAAGGATCAGAAGTTGAGCGTTGCACCCACGAACAGATAGCGGCCGAGCGCATCATAGGTCGCGGGGTAGGTGTTGCCGTTGCACGGACCGGTCGGGCACTGGTTCGAACCGGCGCGGCCGGCGTTGCCCGAGGTCACCAGCGGCGGCTCCAGGTCGAACAGGTTGTTGACGCCCAGTCGGAACGTATAGGCCTTGCCGACATTGAAGGTGCCGGTCAGGTCGATGTAGTTGAACGGCTTCAGGCGCGAGCCCGGGTTGAACACGAAGGGCGCGTTGAGCGCCGCATCGCTGCTGCGGGCCTGCGACTGGATCGCCCCGACATAGCGCCACTGCGCCGACAGGCCGATGCTCTCATTGGCCTGCCAGCTGGCACGCAGCTTGTGCCGCCACTTCGGCAGCGGCGCGCCCGCGTCGGTGGTACCGCCGATGCTGCAGGTCGAGCCGTAATAGCCCGCGCAGTCATAGGTCTCGCTCAGCCCGTTGTTGATCTTGTAGCTGTCGAGATAGGTGCCCTGCATGTTCAGCGAGAGCTTGCCGAGCGAACCGAGGCCGATCGAGTAGCTCGCGCCCACTTCGATGCCCTTGGTCTGCAGCGTGCCGACATTGTTCGGCAGATCGCTGACATAGCCACCCGGGGTCAGCCACAGCGAGCCCGCTGCGTCGCGGTGGACCAGCGAGCACGAGGCCGGCGTGAACGAGGCGGTCGCCTTGCCGACGCAGTCCTGCAGGATCGCGTCCTGGCCGAACGAACGGATCGCGTTCTTCACCTTGATGTCGAAATAGTCGACGGTGATGGCCAGCTTCGGGATGAAGCTGGGCTGGAACACCAGGCCGAGCGTCTTGGTCGTCGCGATTTCCGGATCGAGGTTCTTATTGCCGCCGATCAGGCCGTTATACTGGCCCGCCGGGTTGCCGGTGATGCCCTGGCCCACATTGATGCCCTGCGCGCGGCAGCCATAGTTGGTTGCGGCGATCGGGCCGATATCGGCGCACGGATCGACCGATCCGTTGAGGCCGACCGTCGGGGACGAGAACAGTTCCTGCAGGTTCGGTGCACGCACCGCGCGGTTATAGGTGGCGCGGAAGCGGATGTCCGACACCGGCGCGAAGTCGATGCCGATCTTGTAGGTATCAGTGTCGAACTTGTTGCCACCGCTCGTCTTGTACGACGAACGGCGATAGCCCGCGTTCAGCGACAGCGAGTCGATGAAGCCGTTCTGCACGATCGGCACCTGGGCTTCGCCGAAGAACTCGAAGACGCGGAAATTGCCCGAGATCGGCAGCGTCGCGCCGCCCTGACCGGTCAGATCGCCGGCCTGGAAGGCGCTGTCGGTCTGCAGGTCGAGCGACGAACGGCGCCATTCCGCACCGACGTTCACGCCGATGCCATCGGCCGCCCAGGGGAACTTCACGCCATATTCGCCGAGATCGCCGGTGAACGAGACGTTCGCCACCTGCTCGGTGGTGTTGCCCTTCTGGAAGCCGGTCGCGCTCAGATAGGCGACCGCTGCCGCGCTGGCCTGGCCCGGGCCGCCAAAGACATTGTAGGGCACGCAGGACGTGTCGCTGCCGTCGAGCACCGAGCGGCAGACCGGATTCACGCCCGGCAGGTTGGGATTGTCGACGACGTCGAGCGCACGCGCCAGGCGGGCAGCCGAGAACTCGTTCGAATAGACCTGCGAATAGTTGACGCGGCCATATTGATAGGCAGCGTCATAGCTCCATGCCGAGGACAGATCACCCTTCGCACCGATCACACCGCGGAAATTGGTGTGCTGCAGGTCCGCCTGACGCGGGCCGCCTTCGGTGTTGCGGCGCAGGAGCTGCATGAAGGCACGGTTATAGGCGGTGCCGGTGACCGGGTCGAAATAGGTCAGCGGCGCAGCGCCCGGGTTCGGGTTGTACGGCGCGGCCGCGGCGAGCGGGAAGTTGCCGAGCATGCCGTTGATCAGGTTGCCCGGGGCGCAGATCTTCGCGCGCTGAGTGGCCGACATCAGCGGGTTGTCGCAGTTGACGGTCAGCGTGTTGCCGAAATCGCCCGACGGGGCGATCTGGGCGACAGTGCGGTCGTCCATGAACATGAATTCGAGATAGGGCTTGAAAGCGTCGCTGACATCGTAGTTGACGAAGGCGCCGCCGGTGAAGCGCTCGTCCGGACGCTGGAAATAATTGGTCGGCGCGAAGTTGAAGCGCGTCGTGGTGTTCTCGAAGCCGCCATTCGGCATGAAGGTGTAGACGGTCGACGACGCGGTGTTGATCGTCGGATCGAACAGAATCGCGGTGCCGTTGCCCGAGGTCAGCGAGCCGCCGCACTGCAGCGAGCCGCTGCCGCCATTCTGGATGGTGCAGGCGCTGTAGTCGCGACGCGACTGGGTGACGGCGTTGACCTTGCGGTAGCCGAAATAGGCCATCGCGTGGCCGCGATCACCGAGCGCAGTGCCGAAGGCGATCGTGCCGTCGAAGGTACCGCCGTCGGAGATGTTGCCCTTCGGATAGTCGAAGCCCGACTGCCCCGCGGCAGTGCGCGCATCGAGCAGCTTCGGCGTGACCGTGTTGCGGTTGTTGTGCTGGTACAGGCTGTACTGGCCGTCGACCCGGAAGCCTTCGAAATCGGTGTCGAGGATGAAGTTGACGACGCCGGCGACGGCGTCCGCACCGTAGGTCGACGAAGCGCCGCCGGTCAGGACTTCGACGCGCTTCACCATCGCCGCCGGGATGATGTTGATGTCAGCCGCGGAGCCGCTGGTCGGGCTCGGGTCGCCCGGCATCAGGCGACGGCCATTGACCAGGGTCAGCGTGCGGCTGGTGCCCAGGCCGCGAAGGTCGACGGTCGCGGTGCCGTCCGCGCCGTTCGAGAGCGAGCTCGCCTGGCTGGCCGAAACCGACGGCAGCGAGTTGAGCATGTCTTCGACACGGGTCGTGCCCTGCTGCTTGATGTCCTCGGCGCTGACGACGGTGACCGGGGCGGTGGAAGTCAGGTTCGGCTGCGGAATGCGCGAGCCGGTGACGATGATTTCCTGGCCCTGCGGTTCGTCCTGCGCCGTCGCCGCCGGCACCGCAGTGGTGCCGCCGGTGTCCTGCGCCATCGCAGGCATCGCCACAAATGCGCTCGCGAGGGCCAGCGCCGTAAACGCCGTCCCGCCGCGCAGATTGATCTGCGTGTTCTTCATGATGGATCCCTCTGTGTTCCGACGGTTGTACTTGCGTACTCCGCCGCGTTCTCTGCCCGCTTCGCCGCCCATTCGTGTGCAACTCACGTATCAGGACGAGGAAGCTTGGCGGGATCGTGAATTGAGACCCTGTTACTGTAAACTGCGCACGATCATGCTGCGCGCGCTTTCAAGTCTACTGTATCCGAAATACCACATTCACACTATGAATGTTGCGCAATAATGCGAATTTCTGTTTCTTTATGTTGCACCGCGACACATTCGCGCCTCAATCTGTAACGGGCATTGCCCCCGCCACGAGCAGCGGATCGATCCGCGCGTCGCGCCACTTCAGGCTCCAGTGTAAATGCGGCCCGGTCGCCCGCCCGGTCATGCCCACCGCGCCGATCGGCTGGCCGCGCCGGACATGCTCGCCCACCCGCACATCGATGCGCGACAGGTGCATGAAGGCGCTGTTGAGCCCCGCGCCGTGATCGACCATCAGCAGATTGCCCTCCAGCGTGAAGGGCCGGGGCGCGACGAGGATCACCACGCCGTCGGCAGGCGCCAGCACCGTGGTGCCGGTCGGCCGGGCGATGTCGATCCCCGAATGATAGGATCCGGGCTCGCCGCGATAGATGCGCTGCGAGCCGAACAGGGTGGAGATGCGCCCGACCACCGGCCAGAAGAACGGCATCTGCCGCCAGCCGGCCGCGTCGGTCTGCATCTTCCGCGCAGCATTGATCTGCGCGAGCTCGCCGGGGCGCACGCGATCGAACTCGGGGCGCGGCACCGGATATTTGGGCAGGGTGTTGAGCCGCGAAATGTCCCAGGCGCGCGGCGCGATCGCCAGCAGCTGGCGTTGCTGGGTACCGTCGCCCAGCGTCGCGACCAGGGTCGCGCTCGGGCCATGGTCGCGGTCGAAGGCGATCAGGAAGCGACGGTCCGAGGTTACCGGCACCGATTCCCCGTCGAGCGTCAGCAGGCTGGTACCCCTGGGCGCGGTGCCGATCACCGCGCCGCCCTGGATCAACTGGCCCTGGAAGGTGAAGGGGCCCGCGACATTGGGCGCCGCCGGGATCGGCGCGGCGATCGCCTCGGGCACCGGCGCGCCCGGCACGGCGGGCAGCTGCGCGCTGCCCAGCAGCGTGAAGCCGAGGATCGCGGCGGGTAGCCGGGCAGCGAGTCCCATCAGCCGCGCCCCCTCAACCGCGCATCGCCTGCATCGCCAGCGCGGCGGAGGCATAAGGCTCCTGCCGCTCCACGCTCCAGTAGCGCAGCATCTGCAGCGGCACCTTCTCGCCGCTGACCGCGCAGACGACATGGTCGCCCGGCACCAGCACGCGGAAGCCGTTCGCCATGAAATGGAGACGCGCCGCGCGGGCGACGGGGTTCGACATCAGCATGACGGCATCCTCGAAACGATCATTCTTCTACAACAGGCTGGGCTGTTCGGGCTTGGGCGCATCATAGGTTTTGCCGGCCGGGCGCTCAACCCGCGCGTCCACCCCACCATCGATGAAGTGCAGCGTCACCGCCCCGGCGCCGCGCGCGCCCTCGGCGGTGCCGATCACCTTCTTGGTGCCGCGCGCCTCGACCCAGGCATAGCCCTTCTCGAGCGGACGATTGGGATGGACCAGCTCGAGATGCCGCCCGATCGCCTCCAGCCGCTGCTTCGCGGCGGCCAGCCGGTGATCGAGCATGGCCGGGCGCAGCGCACCGGCCGAGCGATCGAGCACGCCCCGCGCCACGGTGACGCGCCGTTCGAGCGCCCGGTCGAGCCGGCCGCCGAGGTCGTCCATCTTCTGGCGCTGCGGGCCGAGCAGCGCGTCGCGCCGGGGCAGCACGCGGACCAGGGCCGCCAGCCGCTCCCCGGCACGCTCGTGATAGCGGCGTACGCAGCGTTCGGTGCGGTGGGCCAGCGTCGCGATGGTGTGGCGGACATCGGCGAGCACCGGCACCGCGATCTCGGCCGCAGCGGTGGGGGTCGGAGCACGCAGGTCCGCGGCATAGTCACACAGGCTGGTATCGGTCTCGTGGCCGACCGCCGAGATCACCGGGATGCGGCAGGCGGCGACGGCGCGCACCACCACTTCCTCGTTGAACGCCCAGAGGTCCTCGATCGAGCCGCCGCCGCGCGCGACGATCAGCAGGTCGGGCCGCGGCACCGCGCTGCCCTCGCCCAGCGCATCGAAGCCGCGGATCGCATTGGCCACTTCCTGTGCCGCGCCGTCGCCCTGCACCTTGACCGGCCACACCAGCACATGGCTGGGGAAACGATCGGCAAGGCGGTGGAGGATGTCGCGGATCACCGCGCCGGTGGGCGAGGTCACCACGCCGATCACCTTCGGCATGTACGGCAAGGGCTGCTTGCGATCGCGGTCGAACAGCCCCTCGCCGGCCAGCTTGGCCTTGAGCTTCTCGAGCAGCGCCATCAGCGCGCCTTCGCCGGCCAGCTCCATCCGCTCGATGACGATCTGGTATTTCGAGCGGCCTGGATAGGTGGTGAGCTTGCCGGTGACGATCACTTCCAGCCCGTCCTGCGGCGCGAAGGGGATCGCGCTGGCGGCACCGCGCCAGATCACCCCGTCGATCACCGCATCGGCGTCCTTCAGCGCCAGATATGCGTGACCGGAAGCCGCGCGCTTCCAGCCCGATATCTCGCCGCGCAGGCGGACATGGCCGAACTCGCCCTCGACCATTCGCTTGAGGGCAAGAGATAATTCGCTGACCGATAGCGCCGGTGCGTTGTCGCCCGCCACCTGCTCGGCTACGAGCCGCGCTGGCGTATCGAAGAAGGGGTCGCTCATGAATGTCCTGTTGCTTGGCTCGGGCGGCCGCGAACATGCTCTGGCATGGAAGCTCGCGCAATCGCCGCTGCTCGAACGGCTCTACGCCGCCCCGGGCAATCCGGGAATAGCCGAGCACGCCGAAATCGTGGACATTGCGGTGAACGACCACCGCGCGGTGATCGATTTCTGCCTGCGTCACTCGATCGGTTTCGTGGTGATCGGGCCCGAGGCGCCGCTGGTCGCGGGCCTGGGCGACAATCTGCGCACCATGGGCATCGCCGTGTTCGGGCCGAACAAGGCGCCGGCCCAGCTCGAAGGCTCGAAGGGCTTCACCAAGGACCTGTGCGCCCGCGAGAAGATCCCCACCGCGGGCTATGTCCGTTGCGAGAGCCGCGACGGTGCACTGGCTTCGCTGGAGGATTTCGGCCTGCCGGTGGTGATCAAGGCCGACGGCCTGGCCGCGGGCAAGGGCGTCACCGTCGCCTTCACGCATGAAGAGGCCGAGGGCGCGGTCCAGGCAATCTTCTCCGAGGCGGGCGCCAGCGTGGTGATCGAGGAATTCCTGGAGGGTGAGGAAGCGAGCCTGTTCGTCCTCACCGACGGCGAGGCATTCGTCTCCTTCGGCTCCGCCCAGGACCACAAGCGCGTCGGCGACGGCGATACCGGCCCCAATACCGGCGGCATGGGCGCCTACAGCCCTGCCCCGGTGCTCACCCCCGAGCTGGAAACCCAGGCGATCGACGAGATCGTCCGCCCGACGATCGAGGCGCTGGCGCGGGTCGGCACTCCCTATTCGGGCGTGCTCTATGCCGGCCTGATGCTCACCCCGACCGGCCCCAAGCTGATCGAGTACAATGCCCGCTTCGGCGATCCCGAATGCCAGGTGCTGATGATGCGCTTCACCGGCGACCTGCTCGAGCTGATGCTCGCGGTGGCCAGGGGCGAGCTGGCCAACCACCCGGCACCGACCTTCGCGGCGAAGACCGCGCTCACCGTGGTGATGGCGGCGAACGGCTATCCCGGCACGCCCGAGACCGGCGGCGCGATCACCGGGATCGACAAGGCGGAGGCGACCGGCGCCAAGGTGTTCCATGCCGGCACCCGGATGGAAGGCGACACGCTCGTCGCCAGCGGCGGCCGCGTGCTCAACGTGACCGCGCTGGGCGATACGGTGAAGGAAGCGCAGGAAGCGGCCTATCGCGCCGTCGACGCGATCGACTTCCCCACCGGGTTCAGCCGCCGCGACATCGGCTGGCGGGAGATCGCCCGCGAGGGCTAGGGGCGGCGCATCCAGCCGTCGGGCAATGCCGGCTGACCGTCGCGCAGCTTGCGCACGGCCGCGTCCCAATCGGTGAAACCCCAGTCCGCGGGATCCTCGGTGCCGACCACCCGGTCGCCGAGCCCGCGGAACAGGTCCTCGAGCGCGACCGCGCGGCGCGTCACCGCCGAATGGAAGACGCGGATCTTGCTGCGCGCCTCCTGCGTGCCTTCGGGCAGCACGACGCCCAGCCGCCCGGATTGCAGCCGGACCAGCCATCCGGTCGGCGCGACGCCGATGCTGCGGCAGAAGGCGAACAGCAGATCAGGGTCGAAATGCCCCGTCCAGCTGTGCATCTCGGTCACCGCGCGAAGCGGTGTCCAGCGATCCTTGTAGACCCGGTCCGAAGTCAGCGCGTCATAGACGTCGCAGATCGCGCCCATCCGCGCGGCCAGGCTGATCGCCTCGCCCTTCAGCCCGAAGGGATAGCCGCTGCCGTCGATCTTCTCGTGATGCATCAGGCAGACGTCGAGCGCCTGCTGGTTGATGCCCTCGGCCCCGTGCAGCATCGCATGCCCTGCTTCCGGATGCTGCTTGATCAGCGCGAATTCGCCCGCGTCGAGCCGGCCGGGCTTGTTGAGCACCTCGGCGGGCACGGTCATCTTGCCGACATCGTGGAGCAGCCCCGCCAGGCCCATCGCGCGCACCGTCTCGTCGTCGAGCCCGATCTCGCGCGCCAGATTGACCATCAGCCCGCAGACCGAGACCGAATGGAGATAGGTATATTGGTCCTTGGTCTTCAGCCGCGCCATGTCGATGAACATCGCCGGGTTGCGGGCGACGCATTCGGCGATCTCGGCGACGACCGGAATCGCCTCGCGCGCATCGATCGACAGGCCGTTCTGGGCATTCTCGTAGATTTCCTGCGCCACCCCCCGGGCATGGGCGATGGTCTGGCGCGCATGATCGCGATCGGCACGCAACGCTTCCGGAGAGGCGGCCGGCGGAAGCTGGGCCGGAACGGCTTCCGGCAGCGTCTTGGCCGGATCGGGCGCTGCACCGCGCGACACGTCGATGAGCACCGCCGACACGCTGCTCCCTCGCAGCAATGCCAGATCGGCGGGGCGCTCGAGCAGGAACCGCGTGCGCCAGAACGGATGCGCCATCCACGAGCCTTCGAAGCCGTGGATGAACATGCCGAGCTTTACCTCTCCTGGCGGGATTCGTTTCAGCAATCCATTCTCTCAGTCCCCGCGACGAGCCTTAGGAACGCACCATTTCGCCGAAGTTAAGGAGGGGTGTCCGCGACCTGGGGAATGTACGTAACTCCGCGCAAATGATATAAAGTCACATCCGTTCATCTGCCGCTCATCGTGCGGAGGCAACATTTCGTCCCATGGGCGCGCAGCGACTCGCGCGCCGCACTCTGAAGGGGAGAGTTGCCATGTCGCGTTCCGCTCTGCTGCTCGGTTGTTCCGCCCTGCTCACCACTTCCGCCGCACCGCCGCCCATGCCCGCGAACGGGCCGGTCGCCGCGGTTCAGGACCGCCATTCGCCGGTTCGCTGCGTGCGGACCGATGGCGAGGATGACCGCCTGCGCAACCGCCCCCGCACCCGGGGCTATGCGCCGGTCTCGCCACCCATGCCGATGCCGGCTCCGCTGCCCCAACCGGCCCCGATGATGGCTCCGCCACCGCCCGTGGCCAGCCAGGAACTAACCGTCTCCGCAGCCCGAACCGGGGGCGCTCCGCAAGGCATCGTCAGCAAACTCGCCAGCCCGGCGCCCTATGGCGCGCCCGGCAATACCGAACGCTATGACGGCAAGGCCGTCGCCTCGATCCAGTCGGTCGCGGACCAGCCCGTCTCCACCTTCTCGGTCGATGTCGACACCGGCGCCTATGCCAATGTCCGCCGCTTCCTGAGCCAGGGGCAGGACGTGCCCGCCGAGGCGGTCCGCACCGAGGAGATGATCAACTATTTCCGCTATGATTATCCACGCCCGACCTCGCGGGACGTGCCGTTCAGCGTGACCACCGATGTCTCGACCACGCCGTGGAACGCCGAGACGCGGCTGCTGCGCATCGGCCTGCGCGGCTATGACGTCGACGCCAAGGGCCGCCCGCCCGCCAATCTCGTCTTCCTGGTCGACGTGTCGGGATCGATGGAGAGCCAGGACAAGCTGCCGCTGGTCAAGAAGGCGCTGACCCAGCTCGCCGACCGGCTGACGCCCCGGGATCGTGTCTCGATCGTCGTCTATGCCGGCGCCGCGGGCATGGTGCTCGAGCCGACCAACAAGCAGGAATATGTGAAGGCGGCGCTCGACTGCCTCTCGGCCGGCGGCTCCACTGCGGGCGGCGACGGGATCAAGCTCGCCTATTCGGTCGCCCGCGCCACCTTCGTCCAGGGCGGGATCAACCGCATCTTCCTGGCCACGGACGGCGACTTCAACGTCGGCATCAACGACAAGTCGGCGCTCGAGGCGCTGGTGAAGAAGAACCGCGACGACGGCATCACGCTGACCACGCTCGGCTTCGGCACGGGCAACTACAACGAAGCGATGATGGAGCGCATCGCGGACGTCGGCAACGGCAACTATGCCTATATCGACAGCGCGATGGAGGCGACCAAGGTGCTCGACGACGAGCTCTCCGCCACGCTCTTCACCATCGCCAAGGACGTGAAGGTCCAGGTCGAGTTCAACCCGGCCCAGGTGAAGCAGTACCGGCTGATCGGCTATGAGAACCGCGCGCTGGCCGAGGAGGATTTCAACAACGACACGGTCGATGCCGGCGACATCGGCGCCGGGCACCAGGTAACCGCGCTCTACGAAGTCGTCCCGGCCAGTGCCAATGGCTGGACCTCGGAGCGGCGCTACGACGCCAACCGCACCGCCGCGCCCGCCGGCAAGGGCGACGAGATGGCCTTCGTCAAGCTGCGCTACAAGCTGCCCGGCAACGAGACGTCGAAGCTGATCGAGCGGCCAGTCTCTGCCGGCCTGATGCGCAGCGCCGCCGCCCCGCGCGGCGACATGGCCTTCGTCACCTCGGTCGCTGCCTTCGGCCAGCATCTGCGCGGCGACAAATACCTCAACGGCTATAGCTATACCCAGATCGGCGCGCTCGCCCCCGCCTCCCAGAACTATTGGCGCAGCGAGTTCGCGCGACTGGTGAAGCTTGCCGATTCGGGACACTCGACGGTCGCCTCCACCGACTAGCTTGTCGCGCTGCGCCGCACCACGTTATGCATTGGCGAGAATCGACAATAGCAACGGACGGGGTTGGCGCAGATGAACAGCACGGAACCGCTCTACGAGGGCGCCCCGATTTGGTTGACGCTCCCGTTCGCGCTGATCGCGGTGGGAGTCGTCTTCGCACTCCTCGTGCTGTTCTGGGGCGCCCGCCTCGCCGGCCGCCGCCGCCGGGCGCGCGCCGAGATCGAGGAATATAACCAGGAGTATCGGGAGGAGTCGCCTGCCCAGCCGATCACGCCGCCGGTAGCCCCGTCGCCGCCACCGATCGCCGAGGCGCCGCTGGCGCCGCCACCGCCCGCGCCGGAGCCCGTTGCCGAGGCGCCCGCCCCGGCACCCGAGCCGGTTGCGGAGATCGTCCCCGCGCCGCTGCCGCCGGTAGTCGAGGAAGCTCCGGCACCCGAGCCGCTGGCGGACGAACCGATCGCCGCGGCCGCGCCGCTCGATGCGTCACCCGCCTCGCTCGCCTCGGACATTGCCGAGCCCACCCCTGCGCCCGAGCCCGCACCGGTGGCAGCGGAGCCCGCGCCTGTTGCCCCCGCCGGCGATGACCTCACCCGGATGAAGGGTGTAGGCCCGCGCCTTGCCGAGCGGCTCGCGAGCGTCGGCATCACCAGCTTCGCCCAGCTCGCCGCGCTCACTCCGGAAGAGGCCGATGCGCTCGACGCGAAGCTCGGCGACTTCCAGGGCCGCATCCACCGCGACCGCTGGATCGAGCAGGCCAGCTTCCTGGCCAAGGACGACATCGCCGGCTTCGAGGGTGTGTTCGGGAAGCTCTAAGGCCGGCCGAACAGTCCGGGTGCATTCGCCTGCACGACCGCGAGCATCTCCTCGTGCGTGCAGGTCAGCCCCTGCGCGCTCAGCGCCAACTCGCCAAAGCCGAGCAGCTTGTTGCCCGCGGCGATGCGCCCATGCAGCGTGGTCGGGCGATAGCGCTCGGGCTCGCGCAGCCACAGCGAGACGAATCGCTGGTTCCGGATCGACATGTCGGCGGCGCGGGTGAAGGCGCTCCAGGGAATCCGCTCGGGCGACCAGCGAAGCCAGAGGATCCCTTCGGGGCCGATCTCCATCACCGGGCCGGTGCGGAACATCTGCCGCACCGCGGCCAGAGTGCACAGCGGGAAGAAGATCGCGCCCGCCCAGCCGGCCCAATGATGGAAGGGGTCTTGCACCGCATCGGCCGACACCACCGCGAACAACGAGGCGAGCGTCATCAGCAGGCCGAGTGTGACCAGCCCCAACTGCTTGCCCCGCGCGGCTTGCGCGACGAGGCGAACCGCCATCCTCACTTCTCGGCGCGTTCGACCAGCAGCTTGTCGATCTTGCGCCCGTCCATGTCGACGATCTCGAAGCGCCAACCCTGCTCCACGAAATAGTCGCCTTCATTGGGCAGCCGCTTGAGCACCGCGAGCGCCAGGCCGGCGACGGTGGCGTAATCGCGGTCCTCGTCGAGATCGAGGCCCAGCTTGTCGGCGAGCAGGTCGGCGGCCATCTGGCCCGAGACGAGCAGCGAGCCGTCCTCGCGCGTCACGATATTGGGGTTGTCGCCCGGCTCGACGTCGGAGGCGAGCTCGCCGGCAATCGCCGCGAGCAGGTTCGCCGGGGTGACGATGCCTTCGAAATGGCCGTACTCGTCATGGACGAGGCCCATCGGCACCTCCGCCCGGCGGAGCGCGCCCAGCGCGTCCATCGCATCGACCGTGTCGGGCAGGATCGGCGCCTCGCGCATCAGCTTCCTGAGGTCGAGCGCCTCGCCGCGGAACAGCGCCGCGGCGATGTCGCGCGCCTGGACCACGCCGATCACCGTGTCGACCGATCCCTCGGCCACCGGCAGGCGAGTGTGCGGGGTAAGCAGCAGCGCCTCGCGGATGCCGTCGGCGTCGAGGTTCACGTCCACCCAGTCGACATCGGTGCGCGGCGTCATCACTTCGCGCACCGGCCGATCGGCCAGGCGGACGACGCTCGAGATGATCGAGCGCTCATGCTCCTCGATCACGCCCGACTTGCTTGCCTCGGCGACGAGCAGGTGCAGCTCCTCGGCGGTGACCCGGTTCTCCGATTCGCGATCGAGGCCGATCAGGCGGAAGATCAGCTTGGTGGTCGAATCGAGCAGCCACACCAGCGGCGCGGTCAGGCGGCTGATCCACAGCAGCGGCACCGAGACCAGCACCGCGATCGGCTCGGGCGAGCGCAGCGCGAACTGCTTGGGCACCAGCTCACCCGCGACCAGCGAGCCGAAGGTGGTGAGGCCGATGACGATCGCGATGCCCAGCGTGTGCGCCAGTTCTTCGTTCACGCCGAGCAGCTCGATTCGCTGCGCGGTCGGCTCGCCCAGGCTCGCGCCCGAATAGGCACCGGCGATGATGCCGATCAGCGTGATGCCGATCTGCACGGTGGAGAGGAACTTGCCCGGATCGGCGGCGAGCTGGATCGCCGTCCGCGCCCCCGCCCCGCTGCGCCCGACACGCGCCATCGCCTCCAGCCGCGCCGTGCGCGACGATACGATCGCGAGTTCGGACATCGAAAAAAGGCCGTTGAGAACGATCAGCGCGAAGATGATCGCTACGTCTATCCAGGGGAAAGGCGCTAACATGATGTGGCGCCTTCATATCCGCACAGGGGGCCGCGCGGCAACCGGTGTTGCATCCGCGCAATGAAATGATGGATCAGCTGCGCCGCTCGCGGAAGAAATCGCGCAGGATCTCGCCGGCTTCCGCCTCGCCGATGCCGGGATAGATCTCCGGACGATGGTGGCATGTCAGCTGGGCGAAGAAGCGCGGACCATGCTCCACCGCACCGCCCTTGGGATCGCTCGCGCCATAATAGACCCGCGCGATCCGGGCATGGGCGATCGCGCCGGCGCACATCGCGCAGGGCTCCAGCGTCACCCACAGGTCGCAATCCTCGAGCCGATCGCGCCCGAGCGCCTCGGCCGCAGCGCGAATCACCCGCATCTCGGCATGGGCGGTGGGGTCATGGAGCGTGCGCGGCGCATTGGCCGCGGTGGCGATCACCTTGCCGTCATGGATCAGCACCGCTCCTACCGGCACTTCCCCTGCCTCGGCCGCCGCACGGGCGGCGTCGAGCGCCAAGCGCATCGGTTCGGGGAGCGGGAACATGGGAGGTGCCTAGCGTGGAAGCTTTGTGCCGTCACCTTTCCCCGGCGAAGGCCGGGGAGAAGCTATACGGTAGCCGGGCTGACGGCTGCGCAGGCGTCGCCAACGAATCGCGCAGCACGCTCCACAGCGCAAAGGCGACGCCGGGCAGGAACCCCAGCACCGTCAGCCCGCAGGTGATCCAGAAATCGCGCCCCGCACCCCTGGCCAGGTACGTCCCCAATGGCGGCAGCAACACTGCCGCGACAACGGGTCCGGGGCGCGCAGCCATTATCTGGCCTCGGGGGTCGGCGTCGGCGTGGCGCCGGCCTGCTTCACTTCGATGGTGGGCAAGGTGACCGTGGTGTTCTTCATTTCGACCGTCGGGACTGCAACGGTCGTATTGGTGGTTCCGATCCCCACCGAACCCGTCTCGGCCTTGAATTTGGGCAACTGGCCGCCCTTCGCGTCGAAAGTGATCGACGGCATCGTCGCGCCCTGCTGCTGCTCGATGCGCAGCATGCCGACCGACATGAGCACCACGACGGCAAGCGCGACAAGACCGATCAGCACGAGAATTCCACGCATCGTTTCATCTCCCCAATTTGAATCGTTTGCGTAATCAACGTCGCATCAACCATGGCGGTTGCATGGGGACAAGGCGTTTCTTGGAGCGAATCGGTTGACGCTCCGTCCCATTACGGTTATTCGCGCCGCCTTTCCGGCCGTGGTTCGCCAAGGCTCAAACCAGGATATCAAACGATGTCGCGCATTTGCGAGCTGACCGGCAAGGGCCGGCAGGTGGGTAACAACGTTTCCCACGCCAACAACAAGACCAAGCGTACGTTCCTGCCGAACCTGCAGAACGTCACGCTGATCAGCGATTCGCTGGGTCGCAGCGTCCGCCTGCGCGTTTCGACGCACGGCCTGCGCTCGGTCGAGCACAATGGCGGCCTCGACAACTGGCTGCTCAAGACGCGCGACGAGGACCTCTCGCTGCGCGCCCGTCGCCTGAAGCGCGAAGTGCGCAAGGCGTCGGCCGAGAAGACCGCGGCCTAACAGCCCGTTTCTTCGACGGCTCAATGCGAGCCCGTTCTCCACGCGGAGAGCGGGCTTTTCGCATGTCCGGATTTCTGCCGGCGTGACGGAATTGGTAGACGTATCGCCACAGCGATCCCGGCGACGGGTGCGGGTTCGATCCCCTGCCGCCGGCAATCCCGACCCGGACCTCAGCGCTTCGCGAACTCGATCCGGAACTTGAGCAGCAGCGACCATTCCCAGAATTGCTGGTTGTCGTCCGATGCGATCCACAGGATCGTGTCGTCGCCCTCGCGGGTGACCGCCAGCGCTTCGTAATTGTCATGGATCAGCGGCGCGGCCAGCGTCGCGATCTCGAGACCGCGCACCACTGCGCCCGGGCGAATGGCCCGCGGATCGACGAGGGTCAGCTTGGCGGTGAACAGCCCGGGGACCGAGAAGCGGCGATTGAGCACGATCAGCCGGCCATCGGGCAACTGCACCGCATCGCTCGGGTCATAGAGCTCGCCCGGGGGCATGTAGACGAAGCGGATCGGCTTGATACCGGGCGTGGTCGGATCGCCGGGAAACATCAGCCCCTCACGCCCTGTCCGGCTGCCCTTCGGCCGCGTCGTCTCGCCCAGCACGAGAAACCGGCCGTCGTGCAGGCGCACCAGGGATTCGGGCCCGCCATTCTTCGACCAGTCGCGCATCGCAGCCGGACGGGCGCTGCGCTCGGCGCGGGTCAGGTCCGTATTGTAGCGCCAGATCGCATTGTAATTCTCGAAGCCGACCCAGACCCGGCCCGTGGCCGGATCGCTGGTCATCGATTCCGAATCGCGCTCGGACTTCAGCCAACCATTTGCCGGCCCATCCGGCAGGTCGCCGAACTGGAGGCCGTGCGGCACCCAGTCGCCACCCATGCGGAAGCGGATGAAGGTCCCGCCATCGCTCAGCAGGGTGAAATCGTCACCCAGGATCCGCATCGACGAGAAACCGCCGAACGCACGGTCCGGGCTCTTCAGCCTTATCCCGCCCAGATAGGTGAGCGCCCCCACCCGGGTGCGCCCGGGATCGCCCAGGTCGAGCGGCACGCGCTCCACGGTCATGCGAGGCATCTTGCCCAGCACATCGCGACCATCCCGTCCCGACGCGGAGAGCAGAAGGATGAAAATCAGCGAGAACAGCGCGGTCGCGGAACGGAAAAACATCGCCCTGCTCATAGCGGCTGGGCGGGGAAGAACCAGCGCCCGAAAGATGAACGCCAGATGACCAGCGCGTTCAGAAGAAAATAAAGGGAACCAGAGTAACTTGCGTTAGTTATCTGAATTCGAGTTTCCCCTCGCGTAGCGTATCGAGGGCTGAGGGCCGCCCCAAGGGGCGGCCCTCGTCGTATCAGTACATGTGCTGGCCGCCGTTGATCGACAGCGTCGATCCGGTGACGAAGCCCGCCTCGTCCGAGCAGAGGAATGCCACGCCGCGCGCGATCTCGTGCGCCTGGCCGAGCCGGCCGACCGGAATCTTGGCAACGATCTTCTCGAGCACTTCGGCCGGCACCGCCGCGACCATGTCGGTGTCGATATAGCCCGGGGCGATCGCGTTGACCGTCACGCCGAAGCGCGCGCCTTCCTGCGACAGCGCCTTGGTGAAGCCGTGGATGCCCGATTTGGCGGCGGCATAGTTGACCTGGCCGTACTGGCCGGCCTGGCCGTTGATCGAGCCGATATTGACGATGCGGCCCCATTTGCGGTCGCGCATGCCCGGGAACACCGCGTGCGCCATGTTGAAGCAGCCGCCCAGGTTGATGCGGATCACATCCTCCCACATGTCGCGGCTCATCTTGAGGATCGTGCCGTCGCGCGTGATGCCGGCATTGTTGACCACCACATCGACCGGGCCCAGCTCGGCCGCGACCTTGGCCACACCCTCGTGGCAGGCATCGTAATCGCCCACGTCCCATTTGTACGACGCGATGCCGGTGCGCTCGGTGAAGGCCTTGGCCTTCTCCTCATTGCCCGCATAGTTGGCGGCGACGATCATCCCGGCATCCTTGAGGGCAAGGCTGATCGCCTCGCCAATGCCGCGGGTGCCGCCCGTCACGATCGCTACGCGTGCCATGTATCTCTCCTTCGTGGATGAGCCGAAACGCTAGGCAGGCTGGGCCCAGCCCGCAAGCGCCTCGCTCAAAATTGTGCGCAGCATGTCGATGCCACCGGAACTGTCGTTGAGACAGGGCAGATAGGCGAACTGGCTTCCGCCCGCGCCGAGGAACGTCTCGCGTCCCCGGATCGCCAGCTCCTCCAGCGTCTCCAGGCAATCCGCCGAGAAGCCGGGCGCGACGATCGCGACCTTCTTCACGCCCTTGCCCGGCAATGCGGCGAGCGTCGCATCGGTGGCGGGCTCCAGCCATTTCGCCCGGCCGAAGCGCGACTGGAAGGTGACGGTGAGCTCGCGGCCGAGGGCTTCGCTCAGCAGGCGTGCTGTCTTCCGACAATGGCAATGATAGGGATCGCCCAGCTCGAGCGTCCGCTGCGGCATGCCGTGGAAGCTCGCCATGATCGCATCCGGCTCGAAATCGAGCCTGGACAGGCTCTCCTCCACCGAAGCCTTGAGCGCCGCGATATAGGCAGGGTGGTCGTGATAGGGCGGCAGCGTGCGGATCGCCGGCTGCCAGCGCATCCCAGCCAGCGCCTCGAACGCCTTGTCGTTGGCCGTCGCGGTCGTCGCCGCGCAATATTGCGGATAGAGCGGCGCGATCAGGATGCGCTGCGCGCCGTCCGACCGCATCGCGGCGAGCCGGTCGGCGATGCTCGGCGTACCATAGCGCATCGCCCAGTCGACCGGATTGCCCGCACCGAACGCCCCTTGCAGCGCATCGCTCTGTGCCTTGGTGATGGCGGCGAGCGGCGAGCCGTCCGGGCGCCAGACCTGTTGGTACGCATGTGCCGACTTTTTCGGCCGGGTGCGCAGGATGATCCCGCGCAGGATCGGCTGCCAGATCAGCGGCGGGATCTCGACCACGCGGCGGTCGGACAGGAACTCGGCCAGATAGCGCCGCACCGATGTCGCATCGGGCGCGCTCGGCGTGCCGAGATTGACCAGCAGCACGCCGATCCTGTCGGGCGCGGGGATGGGCGGATGCCCGTCGGGAAGGCTCATTCGACGTCCGAAAGCAAAGGAAGCACGCGGAAGCGCACGCCGCTCGCCGATTGCAGCGCATTGGCGATGGCCGGGGCGACCGGGGGCACGGCGAGCTCGCTCGCCCCGCCGGGATCGGCACCATTCCGGATCAATTCCACGGTGATGTCCGGCGCGTCCGCCAGGGTCGGCAGGCCGAGCTCGGAGATTTCGCGCACGTCCGCCACATTCTCGGTGAAGCCGGTCGATCCCGCGAGCGCCGCCGCCATGCCGAAGAGCAGCCCGCCCTCGATCTGCTGCGCCACCAGGTCCGGATTCACCACGCGCCCGCAATCGACCGCCGCGACCAGCCGCTCGACCTTGACCTTGCGCCCGTCCAGCCGCGCCTCGGCCATCACCGCGATATAGGAACCCCGAAACGCGTGGCAGGCGATGCCCTGTCCGCTGCCGGGCTGCCCGCCCTGCCAGCCGCCGAGCTGCGCCGCGGTCTGCAGGCAGCGCGCCAGCCGCGTCTCGCCGCCCAGCATCGCCATGCGGAACGAGACCGCATCCTGCTCGGCTGCATGCGCCAGCTCGTCCAGGAAGCTCTCGACGAAGAAGCAATTGTAGCTGTGTGCGCCCGAGCGCCAATAGCCGGTCGGCACGCCGATCGTCGCCGGATGGTGGTCGACCGCGTAATTGGGGATGCCATAGACCGGCTGGGCACCGGCCACCGCCGAGGGATCGCCCTTGCCCGGCAGCGCGAGCGACGCCTGCACGACCGGATCGCCGCCGAGCAGCCGCGTCGCCAGCTCGCGCCCGGTCTCCGGCGCCGCGATCTTGGCGAGCAAGCCCGAGATCTGGCCGCGTCCGTTCAGCTTGCCGGTCATCCGCCCGATCGCCGGCGGGCGGTAGCGGTCGTGCCGCATATCCTCGCCGCGCGGCCAGGTGAGCTGCACCGGCCGACCGACGCTCTGGCTCAGCAGGGCCGCCTGCGCCGCCACCTCATGCTCCAGCTTCGCACCGAACGAGCCGCCGGCCATGGTCGCGTGCACCGTCACCGCGCTTTCGGAAATGCCGATCGCCCGTGCCGCCGCTGCCCGTGCCAGCCCCGGCGCCTGTGTCGGCAGCCAGAGCGAGAGATAGCCGTCATGATAATTGGCCGTGCAGGTCATCGGCTCGAGCGCGGCGTGCAGCGCGACATCGACGCGATATTCCGCCGACACCACCTTGGCCCCGCGGAAATCCGCCGCGAGATCACCCGCCTCGTGCAGCCGCGCACCGTCCGCATTCAGCGCATTGTTGAGCGCATCGGCGATCGAATCATTGTTGATCACGTCCTCGGGCGTCTTGAAGCGCGGACGCATCGCGTCGATCGCCTTCTCCGCCGCCCAGCCATTATTGGCGATCGTCGCGACCCAGTCCTTCGTCGTCACGATCGAGAGCATGCCGGGGATCTTGTTGGCCGCCGCCCGGTCGAGCCTGACCAGCTCGGTCTCGCCGATCGGCCCCATCCGGATCGAGGCGAAGACCATGTTCGGCAGGCGGATGTCCGCGGCGAAATTCAGGCTGCCGTCCACCTTGGCCGGCGCGTCGAGCCGGGGCAGCGGCTGGCCATAGAGCCGGTTGGTCTCGGCGGTGCGCAGCGGCACGTCGCCCGGCACGCTCTCGTCCGCCGCCTCGGCGGCCAGCTCGCCGAAGCCGAGCTTCGAATTGCCATGGACCACCTGGCCGCCGACCGTGTCGCAGCTCTGCCACTCCACGCCCCAGCGCCGCGCCGCCGCCTTGCACAGCAGCACCCGCGCGGTGGCACCGGCATGGCGCAGCTGGTCCTCGAAGTTGCGGATCGAGGTCGAGCAGCCGGTCAGCATCAGCCCGGTGCGCGAGGCATGGGTGCGGCGCAGCTGCTCGGGCAGGCCGCCCAGCGCCAGCGCGAACAGCTCCTCGGCCGCCAGCGGATTGGCGTAGAGCGGGTTGAGCGGCGCGGGCTCGACGCCGACCATCTTCCAGTTCGCGCCCAGCTCGTCGGCGATGATCTGCGGCATGGCGGTGAACACGCCCTGCCCTTCCTCGCATTGCGGGATGGCGACCGAGACGTGCCCGTCGGCGCCGATCTTGATCCAGGCGCCGAACAGGCTCTCGCCCGGCGCCGCGCTGAGATTGGGAAGATAGGTGCGCGGCCACACCGCCCAGGCGACCACCAGCCCCACGCCCACGCCGCCGCCGACCAGCAGCGTGCGCCGATCCAGCTTCTGGAGCTTGCCGAAATCGACCTTCATCGGGACTGCTCTATCTTGCAGGTGGAAGGCTGTCACCCCGCGCGCCCTCATCGTCGTCCCGGCGGAAGCCGGGATCTCAGGCGGCAGCGCAATACGGCACGAGATCCCGGCTTTCGCCGGGATGACGGACAGGACCTCTTGGGTTTGCAACAAGCCTGTTCTATCGGGGTCGCACACCCTGGAGGGAAATACGTGCTGCTTGCCACCCTTGCCGCCGCCGCGGCGGACCATATCCATTTCACCGATCTCGGCCTCGACAAGGTCGCGCTCGATCTCGGCTTCTTCCAGGTCAAATGGTATTCGCTGGCCTATATCGCCGGCATCCTGGTCGGCTGGTGGTACCTGATCCGCCTGCTCAAGCAGCCCGGCGCGCCGATGAGCCGCGCCCATGCCGATGATCTCGTGTTCTACGCGACGCTGGGCATCATCGTCGGCGGCCGGCTCGGCTATGTCCTCTTCTACGGGCTCGACCGGTTCATTCAACACCCGCTCGACATCATCAAGCTGTGGGACGGCGGCATGTCGTTCCATGGCGGCGTGATCGGCACCACGCTGGCGATCATCCTGATGTGCCGCCGCCAGGGCCTCAACTGGCTGCGCGTCCATGACTATGTCGCCTGCTGCGCGCCCTTCGGCCTGTTCTTCGGCCGCCTCGCCAATTTCGTGAACGGCGAGCTGTGGGGCAAGCCGGCCGACCTGCCCTGGGCGATCGTCTTCCCCGGCGCCGGCCCGCTGGCCCGCCATCCCAGCCAGCTCTACGAAGCCGCGCTCGAAGGCCTGCTGCTGTTCGCCATCCTCGCTTATGCCTTCTGGCGCACCAAGGCGCGCTACGAGCCGGGCAAGCTCGTCGGCATCTTCCTGCTCGGCTATGGCTGCTTCCGCTTCTTCGTCGAATATTTCCGCGAGCCCGATGCCCAGTTCGCCAACACGATCTTCGAGAATGTCATCCATATGGGCCAGGTACTCTGCCTGCCGATGATCGTCGGCGGCATCTACCTGATCGCCACCGCGAAGAAGCGCCGCGAGCGGGTCGAGCCGATCGCGGGCACGGAGAGCGTGGCCTGACGTGAGCGAGAACCCCCTCGACGCCGGGCAGCAGGAGCGCGCCACCAACGCCGCCGAACCCCTGCTCGCCGAGCGGCTCTCCCGCGCCATCACCATGGCCGGGCCGATCCCGCTCTCGCAGTTCATGGGCGCCGCCAACGCCCATTACTACGCCACGCGCGATCCGCTCGGCGCGCGCGGCGACTTCACCACCGCGCCCGAAGTGAGCCAGATGTTCGGCGAGCTGATCGGCCTGTGGGTCGCCGACCTGTGGCACCGCGCCGAGCAGCCGCCGGTCCGCTATGTCGAGCTGGGCCCGGGCCGAGGCACCCTCGCCGCCGACGCCCTGCGCGCCATGGCCAAGGTCGGGCTCACCCCGCCGGTCGACCTGGTCGAGACGAGCCCGACGCTGCGCGCCGTCCAGGCCGAGCGGGTGCCCGGTGCCGAATTCCATCTCGACCTGATCGGCCTGCCCGACGACGCGCCGCTGGTCTTCGTCGCGAACGAGTTCTTCGACGCGCTGCCGATTCGCCAGCTCATCGCCACCCAGGAAGGCTGGCGCGAGCGGCTGGTAGCCTGCCAGGACACGCTGTTCCTGCCGATCGCCGGCGACCGCAGCTTCGACATGATCATCCCGCGCGACTTCAAGGAAGCCGCGCCCGGATCGATCCTCGAGACCTCGCCGGCCAGCGTCGCGGTGCTGCGCCAACTGGCGAAGCGCCTCAACGACCAGGGCGGCGCCGCGCTGGTCATCGACTATGGCTATATGGGCCCGGCGATCGGCGACACGCTGCAGGCGGTGAAGGGCCATGCCTATGCCAACCCGTTCGACGAGCCGGGCGAGGCCGACCTGACCGCCCATGTCGATTTCGCCACGCTCGCGGAAGCGGCGCATGCCGAGGGGCTGGTCGTCTACGGCCCGGTCACCCAGGGCGAGTTCCTCACGCGCCTCGGCATCACCGAGCGCACCGCCAGCCTGTCGCTCGCCACGCCGGAACGCGCCGGCCAGCTCGCCACCGATCGCGAACGCCTGACCCATCCCGAGCAGATGGGCGAGCTGTTCAAGGTGATCGCCTTCACCGCCCCCGGCTGGCCGGTGCCGGCAGGTTTCGAATGACCCGCGCCCCTGGCCGTCACCCCGGCGAAAGCCGGGGCCTATCTTGGAGAGAAGCCGCAGATACCGCAGCTGTATTTCTATCTGGCGAGGGCACGAGATGGGTCCCCGCTTTCGCGGGGAGGACGAAATGAACATGATCTACCGCGACGCCACCCCCGCCGACCTGCCCGCGATCGACACGCTGTTCCGCGCCAGCTTCGTCGCGACCTTCGGCCATCTCTATCAGCCCAGGGACCTCGCCGACTTCCTCGCCGGCTTCACGCCCGAGGCCTGGGCCGAGGAGTTCGCGGAGCCGGACCTGCGCTTCCAGCTCGCCGAGGACGAACAGGGCCTGGCCGGCTTCGCCAAGACCAGCAACCTCACCCTCCCCGCCGAGACCGGCGCCCGCACCTATGAACTCCGCCAGCTCTATCTCGACGAGCGCGCCAAGGGCAGCGGCGCCGCCCAGGCGCTGCTCGACTGGGCGCTCGACCAGGGCCGCGCCCGCGGCGCCGAGGAGATGTGGCTCTCGGTCTATGTCGACAATCACCGCGCCCGGCGGTTCTACGAGAGGAACGGGTTCGAGGACCGCGGTCCCTATGCCTTCATGGTCGGCGCGCACGCCGATGAAGACCGGTTGATGAGGCGCATGCTGTGAGTGAAGAAGTCGAAGTCTTTCGCGCCCGCGCGCTGAACGGGATCGCCCATGGCTTTCTCGGCCGCAAGGGCGGGGTCTCGACCGGCGCGATGGCCAGCCTCAATGTCGGCCTGGGCTCGACCGACGATCCCGCGCTGATCGCCGAGAATCGCCGCCGCGCGGTCGAGGCGGCGCTGCCCGGCGGCCGGCTCGTCTCGCTCTTCCAGGTCCATTCGGCCGACTGCGTCACCGTCGCCGAGCCCTGGGAAGAACGGCTGCGCCCGCATGCCGATGCGCTGGTCACCGATCGCCCGGGCCTGGCGCTCGGCATCCTCACCGCCGATTGCGCGCCGGTGCTGTTCGCCGACCGCGAGGCCGGCGTGGTCGGTGCCGCCCATGCCGGGTGGAAGGGCGCGATCGGCGGCGTCACCGATTCGACCATCGCCGCGATGGAGACGCTGGGTGCGCAGCGCGAGCGGATCACCGCCGCGGTCGGCCCGTGCATCGCGCGCGCCTCCTACGAAGTCGATGTCGTCTTCCTCGCCCGCTTCGCCGATGCGGACCCGGAGAATGAGCGCTTCTTCACCGAGGGCCGACGCGAGGATCACTGGCAGTTCGACCTCGAAGCCTATGTCGCGCACCGGCTGGCCTCGGCCGGCATCCGCACCGTCGAGATGCTCGGCCAGGACACCTATGCCCGGGAAGACCATTTCTACAGCTTCCGCCGGGCGACGCACCGCCAGGAACCGGATTACGGCCGGCAGATCTCGATCATCGGGCTCTAATTTTACTCCTTCTCCCCTTGTGGGAGAAGGAAGGGGCCCGCTCGCGTAGCGAGTGGGAAGGATGAGGGGGCTTGAGTCTCACTCCCCCTCACCCTTCCGCCGACTGCGTCGGCTCCCTCCCTCTCCCACAAGGGGAGAGGGAAATCAGTCCCTTCCAAAATAGGATTTTCCATGTTCCTCTTGGGAGCATGCGCAACCCCGCACCGTTCCACCCTATGCGCCGATCCCGCGCCACCCTTCGCCGCGCCCGCCGGCGAAGCCCCATGGCCTCGCGCGTGGATGTCGCGACTTTTGTGACTTTCCGCGCGTTTCGGGCTCCCCCAAGCCCAGCCGAATCGTTACAGATGATACGAAAATACAGCCGGAGAGACTCATGACCGACGAGACCGAAGCCGACCTGACCGGCGCCACCCCGCGGCGGCGCCCCAAGCCTTCGGCGGACAAGGTCGGCGATCGCAAGCTCAAGCCCAGCACGATGATGATGGGGCACGGCTATGATCCGATGCTCTCGGAAGGCTCGCTCAAGCCGCCGATCTTCCTCACCTCGACCTTCGTCTTCCCCAATGCCGCTGCCGGCAAGCGCCATTTCGAAGGCGTCACCGGCAAGCGCCCGGGCGGCGCCGACGGCCTGGTCTATTCGCGCTTCAACGGCCCGAACCAGGAGATCCTCGAGGACCGTCTCGGCATCTGGGAAGGTGCCGAGGACGCGCTGGCCTTCTCCTCGGGCATGTCGGCGATCGCCACCCTGTTCCTGTCGATGGTCAAGCCGGGCGACACCATCGTCCATTCGGGCCCGCTCTACGCGGCGACCGAGACGCTGATCGCCCGCATCCTCGGCCGCTTCGGCGTCCACTGGCTCGACTTCCCCGCCGGCGCCACCCGCGAGGAGATCGATGCGGTGCTGAGCAAGGCCGCATCGGGCAATGTCGCGCTGATCTATCTGGAGAGCCCGGCCAATCCGACCAACGCGCTGGTCGATGTCGAAGCCGTCGCCGCCAGCCGCGACGCGATCTTCAAGGGCGCCAGCAAGCCCCCGATCGCTATCGACAACACCTTCCTCGGACCCTTGTGGGCCCAGCCGCTCAAGCAGGGCGCCGACATCGTCGTCTATTCGCTGACCAAGTACGCGGGCGGCCATTCGGATCTGGTGGCGGGCGGCGTGCTCGGCTCGAAGGAGCACATCAACACGATCCGGTTGATGCGCAACACGATCGGCACGATCTGCGATCCCAACACCGCCTGGATGCTGCTCCGCTCGCTGGAAACACTGGAGCTGCGCATGTCGCGCGCCGGCGAGAATGCCGCGAAGGTCTGCGCGTTCCTGCGCGGCCACGAGAAGGTCGAGCATGTCGGCTATCTCGGCTTCCTCGAGGAAGGCTCGCGCCAGGCGGACATCTACAACCGCCATTGCACCGGCGCCGGCTCGACCTTCTCGCTGTACCTCAAGGGCGGCGAGAAGGAGGCATTCGCCTTCCTCGACGCGCTCAAGATCGCCAAGCTCGCGGTATCGCTCGGCGGCACCGAGACGCTGGCCAGCCATCCCGCCGGCATGACCCACCTCTCGGTCCCCGATGCCCGCAAGCAGGCGCTCGGCATCACCGACAATCTCGTCCGCATCTCGATCGGCGTCGAGGATGCCGATGATCTGATCGCCGATTTCGAGGAAGCGCTGAAGGCGGTGTGAAGAACAGTCTCCCCGGCTTCGGCCGGGGATATTGGGTGCAATACTTATGGAGCACCCAGCTTGATTGAGCTTAGAGCGCGAAAGCCTTATCCTGCCCATCCGAGGGGGACTCGGCCATGATCGGACTTTCGCGCTCCATTGCTCTTCTCGCCGCGCCATTGCTGGCGCTGCCCGCCATCGCCCAGACCGCTGACCCGATGGCCGGCATGCACGCCGGCCATGGCTTCCCCCAGACGCTCGCCGACTGGGCGCGCGGTGGCCAGATCTTCCCCGATCTCGGCAGCTTCCACCGCGACAGCGGCAGCAAGGTCCCCCAAGCCCAGGCCTATTTCGACCAGGGCATGCGCCTGCTCTGGGCGTTCAACCATGACGAGGCCGCGCGCAGCTTCGCCAAGGCTACCGAGGCCGATCCGCGGTGCGGCATCTGCTTCTGGGGCGTCGCCCTGGCGCTCGGCCCCAACTACAACATGCCGATGATGGCCGAGCCCCGCGCCCGGGTGGCCTGGGAAGCGCTGAAACAGGCCGAGGCGCTGGCACCATCCGCCACCCCTGCCAACCGCGCGCTGATCCTCGCACTGGCGAAGCGCTATACCGGCCCCCAGCCGATCGATCCCGGCAACAGCGCGCCCCTGCTCGCCGCGTTCGGCGATGCGATGCGCGACGCCGCCAGGGCCTTTCCGCAGGACGACGACATCCTCACGCTCTTCGCCGAAGCGCAGATGAACCGGAACCCGTGGAAGCTGTGGAACCTGGACGGCACGCCGGCAAAGGACACGCCCGAGATCGTCGCCACGCTGGAAACGGTGCTCGCCCGCAACCCGCATCATCCCGGCGCCAACCATTATTACATCCACGCGGTCGAGGCATCGACCGATCCGGGCAAGGCCGTCGCCGCCGCGGAGCGGCTCGCACCGATGATGCCGGGTGCCGGCCATGTCGTGCACATGCCCGCGCACATCCTCCAGCGCGTCGGCCGGTACGAGGAATCGGCACAGGCCAATCGTCTCGCCGACGCGGCGGACAAGGCCTATTATGCCAAGACCGCGGCGATCGACTATTACCCGATGTATTCGGCGCACAATCTCCAGTTTCTCGCCGCCGCCGCCTCGATGGAGGGGCGCAGCGCCGAGACGATCAAGGCACTGCGCGACGTGCGCGCCGTCTTCACCGACGAGATGGCGGCCGGCATGCCCGGCATGGATTGGGGCATCGGCTATCTCTACCAGGCGCTGATCCGCTTCGGCCGCTGGGACACGATGCTCGCCGAGCCCCAGCCCGATGCCCGGCTGCTCGACCTGACCGTCAACTGGCTCTCGGCCCGCACCATCGCCTTCGCCGCCACGGGCAAGCTGCCCGAGGCCGATGCCGAGCTGGCGAAGCTCGAGGCGAAGATCGCCGCCGCGCCGGCCGATGCGCTGGCCGGCATGAACATGGCCGCGCCGCTCTTCCAGATCGCCCGGCTCCGCGCCGAGGCCCGCATCGCGCTCGCCCGCAAGGATGCGGCCAGGGCGATCGCGCTGCTCCGCCAGGCGGTCACCCTTGAGGACGGCCTGTCCTACAACGAGCCCTCGGACGAGTTCTTCCCGACCCGCCATCTGCTCGGCGCCGCGCTGCTCGGCAGCGGTGCGGCGGCGGAGGCCGAGGCGGTGTTCCGCGAGGACCTGAAGCGCAACCCGCGCAACGGCTGGGCGCTGCTCGGCCTGGCCCAGGCCCTCGCGGCGCAGAAGAAGGACGCGAGTGCGGCGGAGAAGGACTTCGCCGCCGCCTGGGTCCGCGCCGATGTGAAGCTCAGCGCCCCGGCGTTTTGAGCGCGGCGGCGAGCAGGTCGGCCATGGTGCGATGGTCCTTGAGCGACGGATGCCAGTTGCATCCGGTCATCTCGAGGGTGGGCACCTTCACTGCCGTCACCCCGGTGGCCCGGGCCACCGCGGCGACGTCGGCGTAGAAATTCTCGGCGCCCATCAGCACCAGCCGCGCCTGGGGCTGCTGGCGCCGACGCTCTTTGACAAAGTCGATATAGCGCTTGCGATATGCCGCCCGCAGCGCCGCATCGTCCGCCCAGGCCTCGCCGGGATGGAGCTTGGTCGAGAAGTCGTTGGTGCCCAGGTTGATCACGATGATCCCGGGCCGCCAGCCATCCGCCCGGGCCGGCGCCGGCTCGCCCGGAATGGCGCGGAGGTAGAGGAAGGGCAGGTTCTCGCCCGGCTTGCCGCCGGCATAGTTGCGGACCACGCCATAGCCCGAATAGGCGACGATCCGGTAATCGGCGCCCAGCCGCCGCGCCAGCACCGGCCCGAACGCCTGGCTGGTATCGGTGGTGTCGTGCACCTTCCGCTCGTCACACTCGCGGGTCGGCGAGGTGTTGCCATAGCCGACACTGTGCGAGTCCCCGATGAACTCGATCCGGCGCAGCCGCACCGGCGGCGCCAGCGGCGTGCCATGGGTGAAGAAGCCCAGGAAGCGGCTGCTGCCCGACTGGCTCTCGGTCAGCTTGTCGATGCGGATCGTGTGGATGCCCGGCTTGAGCCGCGCCACCTTCACCACCGCGGGTCCCGGCGTCACCAGGGTCTGGAACGGCTTGCCGTCCACGCTCACCCGCAGCCAGTCGCCCTGCGTCTCGACCCGCGCGTTCACCTCGGTGCCGCGGAAACGCCCTTCGACATAGACGCCCGGCCAGCCGAAGCGGATCGCCTTGCCCTCTACCACCGCACGCCCACCGATATGGACATCGAGCGGCTTCCCGTCCGGAGCGGGTGCGGCGGAGAGGACGAGCGGCGCGAGCAGCGCAAGGGCGGCGAACTTCATGTGCCCAGCCTATGCGCAGCCGGGCGCCGCGTCAGCCCCAGAGATGGTCGCGATAGGCCTGGAAGCAGCGCGCGCCGCACTTGAGCCGGATCAGCGCGCCCTCGGCCATCGCCGTCGCCCGCGCCGGATCCTCCGCCACCGCCGGCCGGATCGCCTCGCGGTTCCAGTCCTCGCTGTGCTTGATGTCGAGCACCGCGTGCAGCGTGAAATAGCGCGCCTCCTTGGGGCTCAGCCCGACGCGCTTCAGCCCCTCGGCGACCAGCGCCGCGCGGCCCGGCGCGGTCAGCTCGATCACGCCGAGCGCGCCCACCGAATGCCAGGCATAGCGCCGGTTGGTCGCCATCGCGGTCATCGCATTGGCCAGGCACAGGCTCTCCCACACCGTGTTCTCGATCACCGGCTCCACCGCCAGCGTCTCGACCAGCGCGTCGAGCATCGGCCCGTGCATGCCCTTCTCGGTGCCATGCCCCATCTCGTCCCAGTAATTGCGGGCGAGCTCCAGCTTGGGGCGCACCGGCAGCTTGACCTGGGTCATCGCGACAAGATCGTCGAACCCCGCCTCGCCGGCAGCCTCCTGCTCGAAGAACCAGCGCAGCTGGTCGCGGTCCGCTTCCGCGCCCAGCCAGGGGAACAGCGGATCGCCCTGACCCGGCCCGTTCGCCTTCAGTCCTTCGAACCAGGCGATGAAGCCCTCGGCATCGGTCGGCGCCGCCGCGGCCTCCTCGGCGACTTCCGCGCGCAGCTCCTCGAGGAACGCGCCTTCCAGCCGCTGCATCTTCACGTCGCGCTCGAAAGTCTTCTGCCAGTCGTCGCTCGGGAATCCGGGCTCGAGCCGCTCCCGGTTCCAATGCGCCAGACCACGCTGGAAACTGTCCTTGAGAAATTGCGAGCCGAGCTCGTTCGCGAAATCGCGCGCACGGGTTGCCATGTCGATTGTCTCTCCTGCTTGCCCCGTTGAACCCGCCAATAATCGGGCGGGTTCCCGGATCGTTCCGGAAAGCGAGCCGATCTCCGTTACTTATGACCTGGATCAAGGCGGCGGCGCAGCGCTTGCCGATATCGCGCCTGCAGCATGCGAAGGTTGCATTCGTGCGGGCGCACATCGGTGCGTTAGCCAGCCGCGACTTTCCCGAGAGGACGCCCATGACTTCGCGAATCGCCCATCCCGGACTTGCCGCCAAGGTCACCAGCGCCGAGCAGGCGGCGAGCTTCATCGACGATCACATGACCGTCGGCATGAGCGGCTTCACCGGATCGGGCTATCCCAAGGCGGTGCCGATGGCGCTGGCCAGGCGCATCGCCGACGAGCGCGCCGCCGGCCGCAATTTGCGGGTGAAGGTGTGGACCGGCGCCTCGACCGGCCCCGAGCTCGACGGCGCGCTGGCCGAAGCGGACGGCATCGAGCTGCGCCTGCCCTACAACTCCGATCCGATCGCCCGTGAACGGATCAATCGCGGTGAGATGGAATATCTCGACATGCACCTGAGCCAGGTCGCGCCGATGGCCTGGGAAGGCTTTCTGGGTCCGCTCGACATCGCCGTGGTCGAAGTCTCGGGCATCACCGCCGACGGGGCGCTGATCCCCTCTTCCTCGGTCGGCAACAACAAGACCTGGCTCGATCGCGCGCACGGCGTGATCCTCGAGGTCAATCGCTGGCAGAACCCCGCGCTCGAGGGGATGCACGACATCTATTACGGCACCGCGCTACCGCCCAACCGCGTGCCGATCCCGCTGGTCCGCCCCGACGACCGGATCGGCCAGCCGAGCTTCCGCTGCGATCCCGACAAGGTGATCGCCGTGGTCGAGACCGATGCGCCCGATCGCAACCTGCCCTTCGCCAGGCCTGACGCGTCCGCGCTGGCGATCGCCGGCCATCTGATCGAGTTCTTCAAGCACGAGGTCGGCAAGGGCCGCCTGCCCCCGAACCTGCTGTCGCTTCAGTCGGGCGTGGGCAACATCGCCAATGCCGTGCTCGCCGGGCTGCTCGACGCGCCGTTCAGCGACCTGACCGCCTATACCGAAGTGCTGCAGGACGGGATGCTCGACCTGCTCGCCTCGGGCAAGCTGCGCATGGCGTCGTGCACCGCCTTCTCGCTCAGCCCCGACGCGGCCGAGCGGCTCAACGCCGAGATGGCCGACTTCCACGATCGCATCCTGCTGCGCCCCCAGGAGATCAGCAACCACCCGGAGATCGTGCGCCGCCTCGGCTGCCTGGCGATGAACGGGATGATCGAGGCGGACATCTACGGCAACGTCAACTCGACCCACATCATGGGTTCGCGCATCCAGAACGGCATCGGCGGCTCGGGCGATTTCGCGCGCAACGCCTTCATCTCGGTGTTCATGACGCCGTCCACCGCCAAGGGCGGCAGGATCTCGGCGATCGTGCCGCATGTCAGCCATGTCGACCACATCACCCAGGACGTGCAGGTGATCGTCACCGAGCAGGGCCTGGCCGATCTGCGCGGCCTTGCCCCGCGCCGCCGTGCCGAGCTGGTGATCGAGAAATGCGCACATCCCGAATACCGCCCGATGCTGCGCGACTATTACGAGCGGGCGCTCCGGGGCAGCTATGGGCTGCAGACCCCGATGCTGTGCGGCGAGGCGCTCGCCTGGCACCAACGCTTCGTCGAAACCGGCAGCATGCGGCCCTGATCCGGCTTGGATGCGGGCGCGGGTCATGCTCTAACCCGCGCCCATGACCGCCCCGTTCCGTACCGGCCTCGCCGCGCTCGCCGCCCTGTCGCTCACCACCCCGCCGGTCCTGGCGCAGACGAGCTCGGAGCCGACCGCCGCGTCGGCCGATCCAATGATCGGCACCGGCGGTGAGGGGCATACCTTCCCGGGCGCCGTCGCGCCCTTCGGCATGATCCAGCTGAGCCCGGACACCGACACGACCTGCCAGATCCGCAAATGCTACAGCCACGCCGCCGGCTATCGCTACGAGGATCCGACGATCCAGGGCTTCTCGATGACGCATTTCTCGGGGGCCGGCCATTCGGACCTGGGCGACTTCCTGATCCAGCCGGTCTCGGGCGACACGGTGGGTCTGGAGCCCGACGACTATCGCTCGCCCTTCGACCATGCGACCGAGCAGGCGGTGCCCGGCTATTATGCGGTGACGCTCGCCAAGCCCGGCGTCCGCGCCGAGATGACCGCGGGCACGCGGGTGGGAGTCCAGCGCTACACCTTCCCCGCCGGCAAGGCCGCGCATCTACTGTTCGACCTGCGCAGCTCGCTCTACAACTATCCCGGCAAGATCCTCTGGTCGTCGATCCGTATTCGCGCAGACGGCACGATCACCGGCGCGCGCGAGACCCGCGGCTGGGCGCCCGCCCGCAAGCTGTTCTTCGCGATCCGCCCTTCGCGCCAGATCACTGGCCACGCCTTTCTCGATCGCGAAAAGAAGGTCGAATATCGCGGCTTCCAGGGCCCGAGCCGTGGTGCGGACGATGCCCAGCAGCTCGCCGGGCGCGAACTGGTCGCGCGGTTCGACTTCGGCCAGATCGACGGACCACTCGAAGTGAAGGTCGCGATCTCGGCCGTCGATGAGGATGGCGCGATCGCCAATCTCGACAGCGAGCCGGGCAATTTCGACGCGGTCCGCGCTGCGACCGGCAAGGCCTGGGATCAGGCGCTCGGCGCAGTCGAACTCGAAGGCCCGGCGCCGATGAAGAAGATGGTCGCCACCGCGCTCTATCACAGCCTGATCGCGCCCAGCGTCTTCTCCGACGCCGATGGCCGCTGGCGGGGGCCGGACGACCAGGTCCATCAGGCCAGCAACTTCACCTTCCACTCGACCTTTTCGCTGTGGGACACGTTCCGCGCCGAACATCCGCTGCTTCTGCTCACCCAGAGCGAGAAGAAGAACGCCGACTTCGTCAACTCGCTGATCGCCAGCCAGCAGGTCAGCCCGTTCGGCATCCTGCCGGTCTGGCAGTTCAACGGGCGCGAGACCTGGACGATGATCGGCTATCACGCCGTGCCGGTGATCGCCGACGCGTACATGAAAGGCATTCGCGGCTTCGATCCGAACGCCGCGCTCGATGCGATGGTGAAGAGCGCCACCTACGGCCCCTATGGTGGCCTCGATCAGTACATGAAGCTCGGCTATGTGCCGATCGACAAGGAGCCGGAAGCGGCCTCCAAGACGGTCGAATACGCCTATGACGACTGGGCCATCGCGCGCATGGCCAAGGCGATGGGCAAGGCGGACATCGCCGCCCCGTTCGAGGCGCGCGCCGGCAACTGGCGCAACAGCTTCGACGTGAAGACCGGGTTCCTGCGTGCCCGCAAGGCGGACGGGACCTACCGCACCCCCTTCGATCCGACCGCGATCAACTATGGCTCGGACTATACCGAGGGCAATGCCTGGCAATATTCCTGGTTCGTGCCCCAGGACCAGGCGGGCATGTTCAAGCTGCTCGGCGGCGACGCCGCGGCGGTGAAGAAGCTCGACGCGATGTTCGATTTCGACAATTCGAAGCTCGACTACAGCCATGCCGAGGACATTGCCGGCCTGATCGGCCAGTACATCCATGGCAACGAGCCCAGCCACCACGTCGCCTATCTCTACAGCTATGCCGGCCAGCCCTGGCGGACGCAGGAGCGGCTCAAGCAGATCGTCGAGAGCCAGTACAAGCCGACTCCGGACGGCCTCTCGGGCAATGACGATCTCGGCCAGATGTCGGCCTGGTTCGTTTTCACCGCCCTCGGCTTCTATCCCGTGGCGCCCGGCTCGAACGAATATGTGATCGGCCGCCCCTTCCTCGACCGCGCGACGCTCAACCTGCCGAACGGCAAGCGCTTCGCCATCGTCGCCGAGGGACTGTCGGACACGAACAAGTACGTCGGCAAGGTCCTGCTCAACGGCAAGCCGCTGGCGCGCGGATACCTGAAGCATGACGAGATCATCGCCGGCGGCGAACTGCGCTTCACCATGAGCGCGAAGCCCAACAAGAGCTGGGCGACAGGCAAGGCGGTGCGGCCCTATTCGATGAGCACGGCTCCGCGCTGAGCAGCGCACCGGCCGCCCCGTCCGAGACCGCCCTATAATGGGGGGTGATGCCCGTTCGAGCGGGTGGTTTCGGACGGGCGATCATGAACTCGAAATCCTCTCATGCCCTCGACAGGCTGATGCGCGTGGTGCCGGCGGCGCTCGCCGGCTCGGTCATCCTGATGATGGCCGCGCGCGGCACCAGCATGTTCGTGCAGGGCGAGCTCGGCCAGTTTATCGCCTATGCGGTCGAGATGCTGGCCGGCAGCATCGCGCTCGCGATCATCGTCTTCGCCACCCCGCGCAACAACAAGGGCCTGGAGCAGCGTCGCGTCGCGGCGCTCGAGGCCGAGGAAGAGCGCCGCCAGGTCCAGCGCCTGCTCCAGATGACCGACATGCTGCAGAGCGCCAGCGGCTATGCCGACGCCAATGCCGTGCTGCGCGCCACGGTCGAGACGCTGCTCGAGGGCTTCTCCGGCGCGCTCTACATCTTCAACAATTCGCGCGACCGGCTGGAGCTGTCGACCGGCTGGAACTGGCCCGACGACGAGCGCGTGCTCAAGACGCTGTCGCCCTCGCATTGCTGGGCGCTCAAGCGCGGCAAGGCGCACATCAATGCGGATGGTCCCGGCGTGCTGCGCTGCGAGCACCACGCGTCGGGGCTGACGGTACTCGAAGTGCCGATGATGGCGCATGGCGAGATCCAGGGCATGCTCAAGATCGCGACCGGCGCGGAGGACGCCCTCGACCGTCTGGACCGGATCAAGCCGCTGGCCGAAGCGGTGGCCGATGCGATGTCGCTCGCCGTCTCCAACATCGCCCTGCGCGAGAAGCTGCGCACCCAGGCACTGCGCGATCCGCTGACCGGCCTCTACAACCGCCGCTACATGGAAGACGCGCTCGAGCGCTATGCCAGCCTGGCCGAGCGCAGCGGCGCGCCCGTCTCGGCGATCATGATCGACCTCGATCATTTCAAGAAGCTCAACGACGAGCATGGCCATGCGATGGGCGATGCGGTGCTGCGCGAGGTGGCCGCGGCGATCATCGGGGCGCTGCGCCCCTCCGACGTCGCCTGCCGCTATGGCGGCGAGGAGCTGGTGGTGATCCTGCCCGAATGCGACCTGAGCGAAGCGCTGGCCAAGGGCGAGACGCTCCGCGCGCGGATCGAGGCGCTGTCCGCCATCCATGACGCGAACATCTCGGCATCGCTCGGCGTGGCTTCGATTCCCGAGACGACCAAGACGCTGGCCGACCTGATCACCATGGCGGATGCGGCCTTGTACCAGGCCAAGGAAGGTGGCCGGAACCGCGTCGTCTCGGCCAGCCGCAAGGAAGCCGCGCCGCTGGCGATCGCGGCGGAGTAAAAGCCTAGGCGCCCCGCCGGACCGCGTCGATGAACGCGCGCACCGCCGGTGCCATGTGGCGCTGCTGCGGATAGCAGAGATAATGGCCGGGGAACGGCGCCGACCAGCGCTCGAGCATCGGCACCAGCCGGCCCGCCGCGATATGCTCGCGCACCTTGGGCTCGATCGCGAAGGCGATGCCCGCGCCCTGCAGCGCCGCTTCGAGACAGGCCTGCTTGTCGTCGAGGATCAGCGGCCCGTCGACCGCAACCTGGAACCAGCCCTCCTCCCAGAACTCCCAATGATAGGGCGCGCTATTGCCCGGCCAGCGCCAGCGGATGCAGCGGTGCCCGAGCAGCGCGCGGGGATGCTCGGGCACGCCATGCGCCGCGACATAGTCGGGCGTCGCGACGGCGAGCTGGCGCATCTCCTTGCCGAGCGCCACCGCGACCATGTCGCGCTCGACCAGCTCGCCGATCCGGATCGCCACGTCATAGCCGCCCGCGACGATATCGATCACCGTGTCGTCCAGCGAGATGTCGAGCACGACATCGGGATAGTCCCGGCCGAAGCGGGCGAGGATCGGCAGCACGTGCAGCTCGCCGGCGAAGCGTGAGGCATGGACGCGCACCCGCCCGGCGATCCCCTCGCGCCCGGCACGCGCCTGCAGCATCGCCTCGCCCAGTTCGGCGAGCGCCGGCCCGGTGCGGGCGAGCAGCGCCGCCCCCGCCTCGGTGAGGGAGACGCTGCGCGTCGTCCGATTGAGCAGCCGCGTACCCAGCCGCTCCTCCAGCCCCCGCACGAGCTGGCTCAGCGCCGAGGGCGACACCCCCATCGCTCCGGCGGCGCGGCTGAAGCTGAGCGCCTGTGCGACCGCGACGAAGCCGCGCAGCTGCTGATAGTCGGCGGAAAGCAGGGCGGTATCCATCCCCACTGTTTAGCAGGACTTACAAGTCCATTGCAAAACACAGCCATTATCCCGGAGGCTAACAGCACCCATCTCCCGCCGCGAAGGAGATTGCATCATGAAGACCTGGCTCATCACCGGCATCTCGCGCGGGCTCGGGCTCGCGCTGGCACAGGCGGCTCTGGCACGCGGCGACACCGTCATCGGCACCGTCCGCGGCTCGCGCCCCGAACTGGAGCAGGGCGCCGGCACGCTCCACATCCTGACGCTCGACATGACCGATCCCGCCGCGGTCGCGCCCATCGTCGAGCAGGCCTTCGCGCTCGCGCCGCGGATCGACGTGATCGTCAACAATGCCGGATACGGCCTGCTCGGCGCGATCGAGCAGGCGAGCGACGCCGATGTCGCCCGGCTGTTCGAGGTCGACCTGTTCGGACCGTTCCGCCTGATCCGCGCCGCGCTGCCGCATCTGCGCGCACAGGGAGCCGGCCATATCGTCAACGTCACGTCGATCGCCGGCCGCGCGCCGGGCGCCGGTTCCGGCCTCTATGCCTCGGCCAAATATGCGCTCGAGGGCCTGTCGGCCGCGCTCGCCCAGGAAATCGCCCCGCTCGGCATCCACGTGACCGCCGTCGCACCGGGCGCGTTCCGCACCGACTTCCTGTCGGATCACTCGATCCGCAAGAGCGGCGCGGACGAGAGCTATGCGGCGGTCGGCCGCTCCTCGGCGGCATTCGATGCGATGGCAGGCAAGCAGCTCGGCGATCCGGTCCGCGCCGCCGCCGCGATCCTCGAACTGGCGGATGCACCCAACCCGCCGCTCAACCTGCTGCTCGGCAGCGACGCGCTGCGCCGCGCCCGCGAGAAGCTCGATACGGTGATCGAGGAGATGGACCGCTGGGAGCCGGTCACCCGCGGCACCGACTTCGCCGGATAGTCCCGATCAGGGCGCGCCGATCGTCCCGCGCAGGAAACCGCCCATGCGGCGCGCCCATTCCCCGTCGTGCAGATTGCTGACTTCGCCGTGGTCGAGCCCCGGCACCAGCCACAGCCCCTTGCGGTTCGGTGCCGCCGCGAAAAGCGCACGCGTCTCCACCGGCGGCGTATAGCGATCCCCCGCGCCGCCGATCACGAACACCGGCGCCCGGAAATCGCGGATCGCCGCGAGCGGCGCGATCCGCCCCGGCCACACGCCGTAGCGGGGCAGCGACTGGAGGCTGAGCAGCGGTTCGCCGATCGTTCCGCCGATCGGGCCCAGCAGCGCCGCCATCCGGTTGTAGATCGCGTGGCGGATGTCGGGGAACACCGCGACCAGCACCAGCGCATCGGCCGGCACCGCGCCGTCGCGCCCGACCAGCGCCGCCGCACCGCCCAGCGAGACGCCGATCACGCCGACCTTCGCGCCGTGCTGCTTCGCCTTCAGCCAGTCGAACGCGGCGCGCGCATCCAGTCCTTCGTCCAGGCCATAGCTATGGTCGGTGATCGTCGATTCGCCGTGCCCGCGCAGATCGATGGCGAGCGCGCCATAGCCTTGCGCGACCAGCGCCTCGGCCATCGGCACGGTCTGGTCGCGCGAGGCGCCGACGCCGTGGAGCAGCAGCACCGCCGGTGCATCGGGCTCGCGTCCCGGCCACCAGGTCCCGGCGATCGCGACGCCGTCGCGCGCCTTCAGCCGCACGGCCTGCGCGGGGGAAAGCACCGGAGCGACCGCAGAGGCATGGCCGGCGGCGGCCATCGAACCGAAACCCCAGCTGCCGGCGAGCACGACGACCGCCAGCAGCGCCGCCGCCCCGATCGCCAGCTTGGTGCCCCGGCCGGCCAAGGCCCTAGCCGTCGCCGACGCGCTCGATATCGGCGCCGACTGCCTGGAGCTTCTCCTCGAGCCGCTCATAGCCGCGGTCGAGGTGATAGACGCGGTTGACCTGGGTCTCGCCCTCGGCGGCCAGGCCGGCAAGGATCAGGCTCATCGAGGCGCGCAGGTCGGTCGCCATCACCTGGGCACCCACCAGCTTGGTCGGCCCGTGCACCACCGCGGTGCGCCCGCGCACGTCGATATGCGCGCCCATGCGGGTCAGCTCGGGCACGTGCATGTAGCGGTTCTCGAAGATCGTCTCGGTGAACACGCTGGCGCCCTCGGCGACCAGCTGCATCGCCATGAACTGCGCCTGCATGTCGGTCGCGAAGCCCGGGAAGGGCGCGGTCGACAGGGTCAGCGGCTTGAGCGGGCCGTTGGCGGCGACGCGGATGCCGGCCTTGGTCTCCTCGACCGTCACGCCGGCCTGGACGAGTGCGTCCAGCGTGGCGCGCATGTCGTTCGCCTCGGCGCCGACCAGCTCGACATCCCCGCCGGTGATCGCCGCGGCACAGGCATAGCTGCCCGCCTCGATCCGGTCGGGCATCACGGCATAGGTCGCGCCGTGCAGGCGATCGACGCCTTCGATCTCCAGCCGCTCGGTACCGATGCCGTCGATCTTCGCGCCCATCGCGACGAGCAGGTTGCACAGGTCGACGATCTCCGGCTCGCGCGCCGCATTGTCGAGCACGGTGGTGCCCTTGCAGGTCACCGCCGCCATCAGCGCATTTTCGGTCGCGCCGACCGAGACCACCGGGAAGCTGAAGCGTCCGCCGGGCAGGCGGCCGCCAGGCGCAGTCGCCTTCACATAGCCGGCGGCCAGCTCGATCTCGGCGCCCATCGCCTCGAGCGCCTTCAGGTGCAGGTCGATCGGGCGGTTGCCGATCGCGCAGCCGCCGGGCAGCGACACCGTCGCTTCGCCGGCGCGGCCGAGCAGCGGGCCGAGCACCAGGATCGAGGCGCGCATCTTGCGGACGATGTCATAGGGCGCGACCGTCGAGGTCAGCTTGCCCGCGCGCACCGTCATCACCCGGCCGAAATCGGTCGGCCGCGTGCCCTCGATCGACGTCGATGCACCCAGCTCGTTGAGCAGGTGGCCGAAGCTGTCGACGTCGGCCAGGCGGGGCAGATTGCGCAGCGTCAGCGGCTCGTCGGTGAGCAGCGCGCAGGGCATCAGCGTGAGCGCGGCGTTCTTGGCGCCGGAGACGGGGATCTTGCCGGAGAGGCGATTGCCGCCGCGAATGAGAATACGGTCCATGACGGGCTTCTAATCCCTGCCGCGCTGCACGCAAGACCATGCGTTTTTTGCGCCATTGATCGATTTTAATGCATTGATTCAATTGCACTGCTTTGCATCGCAGGTGGGGGGAAGCCATCGCGTGTCCGGCAGTTGCTTTGCGGAGAAGCTGAGCGAGTTGATCGATCTGACAGAGGTCGAGCACAAAACGCTCGAAAAATTGGAGGAACGCCAGCGGCACGTGCGCCGCGGGGCGGTGCTGCAACGCGAGAATGAAGGCGGCGGCGAGCTCTACGTCCTGCGCAAGGGCCTGATGATGAGCTATGTGCTGCTCCACGATGGCAGCCGGCAGATCCTGCGCTTCCTTTTTCCCGGCGACATGCTCGGCATTTCCAGCGCGGTCTATCAGGAGGCGCCCGAGACGCTGGCGGCGCTGTCCGACTGCGTGGTCTGCCCGTTCGACCGCGGCGTGCTCGCCGATCTGATGCGCGAGCATCCCCGGCTGGCGGCGATGGTGCTGGTCTATTCGCAGATAGAGCGCGTCGCGCTCACCGACCGGCTGGCCGCGCTCGGCCGCACCAGCGCCAAGGCGCGCGTCGCGGCACTGCTCCTCGACCTGCGCAACCGGCTGCGCGCGACCGACAAGAGCCTGGCCAATGTCTTCTCGCTGGGGCTGACGCAGGAGGAGGTGGGCGACGCGACGGGCCTCACCGCCGTCCACGTCAACCGCATGCTGCGCCAGCTGGAGGAAGAGCAGCTGATCGCCCGCGAGGGCGGCCGGGTGACACTGCTCGACGAGCGCGCACTCGCGCGCGCGGCAAATTATGTGAACCGCTACGAAGGGCTCGACCTTGGCTGGCTCCCCAAGGCGGGCTGAGAGCCATCGACGATTTCGAGGAAGAAGGTGGGCCGGACGTCTGCGGTGACAAGCTCGCGCCGTCCGGCCCTTTGTTCCTGCCCAAAACCCCCCGGTTCCCAGGAACTGCGGACCTTCTACCGATTCGCCGCTGAACTGTGTCGCCCGGAAAAACGCCTAGGGTGGAGGCCCTTAGGCGGGGGTGTAACGAAGAACCGTCATCCCGGCGAAAGCCGGGATCTCAGGCAATGGTGCTGGAAAAGAGTCGCACGAGATCCCGGCCTTCGTCGGGATGACGAATTATCCTACGCCTTTTCCAGCGTGCACTGGAGCGGGTGCTGGTTCTGCCGGGCGAAGTCGATCACTTGGCTCACCTTGGTCTCGGCGACTTCATAGCTGAACACGCCGCACACGCCCACGCCGCGCTGGTGGACATGGAGCATCACCCGCGTCGCCTCTTCCATGTCCATCCGGAAGAAGCGCTGCAGGCACAGCACGACGAACTCCATCGGCGTGTAATCGTCGTTGAGCATCAGCACCCGGTAGGGCGTCGGCTTCTTGGTGCGCGTGCGGGTACGCGTGGCGAGGCCGATCGAGGGGTTGTTGCCCCGATCGTCGTCATTGCCGTCCTCGGCCATGCGGATGTTGAATGTCACGGGATCTGTCACGCCGCGGAAAATATGGGTTCGCGCCCCCAAGGGCAAGGCCACGCCGAACGCGTGAACCCCGATTGGGACCGGATAAAAGGAAAGGGCGGCCCTTCCCGAAGGAAGGACCGCCCCAATTCCTGGCTTCCGGCAGGCCGGAAGCACTCGCTTTACGCGACGGTCTTCGCCTTCTCGGCGGCGACGGCAACGCGGTTCGACAGCGGCTGGGCCGCGTCGCTGGCGAGCTTGATCAGCGCTTCGGTGTTCTTCGAAGCTTCGGCGACGTACGAGTCGAACGCGCCGCGGAAATAGTCGCTCTGCAGGCGGAAGAAATCGGCCGGCGACTTGACGGTGGCGAGGTTCTTCAGCGCGGCGGTCGCGCTCTCGAACGACTTGCGGCTGTACTCGGCGGCGTCCTGGCCCAGGCCCTCGAAGCCCTTGGCGGCGATGCGGCCCGACTCGACCAGCGCCTCGACATTGCCCTTGGCGAAGTCGTTGGCTTCCTCGACCAGCTTGGTCGACTTCTCGACGGCGGCCTTGGTGCGCTCGTTCCACTCGCCGAACAGGGCCTGCGCCTTGTTGGTGGCGTTCTCGATGGTGCTGTTGTCGAAGGTAGTTGCCATTTTCACGGTTTCCTTGACTGCCGGCGCGGCAAGCGTCTCTTCGACGACTTCCGCGGCGGTGGGTGCGGTTTCCGCGGCTGCCTCGATGACGGGCTCTACCACGGCTTCAACGGTTTCGATCACTTCCTGCGGTGCTGCCTCGAGGACCGGGACCGGCTCGGCGACGACGGGCGCTTCGACGGTCTTTTCGATAACCGTCTCGGCAGTCTTCACCGGCTCGGGCTTCTCAGCCTCGGGCACAGCAACTTTCGGCGCGGCCTTGGCGCGCGCCGCAGGCTTCGGAGCGGCGGGCTTGGGCGCGCCGGTCTTCGGTCCTTTGGTGGCCATGATATGCCTTCCCCATAAAGCTATTGCTGCGATGCAGCATGTAGGGGCTTTTGCGCGACGATGCAAGCATTATTGTGCACTGCACAAAGATAGACAAATCATTCAATTTAGATGATAAATCAGCGCGAACGCACATAGCTCCCCGGGGCATCCTCGATCGCATCGAGCTTGCCCTTTCCGGGGATCCGCGCGCCCTTGACCGGGACCTTGGCGGCATCGAGCGCGTCGAGCCAGCCGATCCAGTCCGGCCACCAACTCCCCTTAGTCTCTTTTGCTCCTGCAAAAAATTCGGTGAGTGTCTCAACCTTGTCCGAATTGGTCCAATACTGGTATTTCTGCGCCGAAGGGGGGTTCACCACCCCGGCGATATGCCCCGACCCGGCCAGCACGAACTTGAGCGGCCCCTGGAAATAATGGGTGATCTTCCAGACGCTTTGCGCCGGCGCGATATGATCCTCGCGCCCGGCCTGGACATAGGTCGGCGTCCGCACCTTCGACAGGTCGAGCGGCGTCCCGCCGATCGCCAATGCTCCGGGCTGGACCAGCTTGTTGTCGCGGTACAGGTCGGTCAGGTAGCTCATGTGCCAGGTGGCCGGCAGGTTGGTGACGTCCGAGTTCCAGTGGAGCAGGTCGAACGGGGCATAGTCCTTGCCCATCAGGTAATTGTTGGTGACGTAGTTCCAGATCAGGTCGCGGCCGCGCAGCAGGTTGAACGTCGCCGCCATGTAGCGGCCGTCGAGGAAGCCCTCGGTGCCCAGGCTGCGGATCATCGCCAGTTGGTCGTCGTCGACGAACATGCCGAGCTCGCCGGCTTCGGAGAAATCCACCTGCGCGGTGAAGAACGTCGCGCTCGCCACCTTCTCCGCCTCCCCGCGCGCATGCAGCACCGCCAGCGTCGCGGCGAGCGTGGTACCGGCCACGCAATAGCCGATCGTGTGCACGCCCTTCACGTCCAGCAGTTCGCGCACCGTGTCGATCGCATCGATCTGGCCGCGCTCGACGAAATCGTCCCACACCACGTCCTTCATCGACGCGTCGGCGGACTTCCACGAGACGACGAACACCGTCAGCCCCTGCTCCACCGCCCAGCGGATGAAGCTCTTCTCGGGGTTGAGATCGAGGATGTAGAAGCGGTTGATCCAGGGCGGGAAGATCAGCAGCGGCGTCGCATAGACTTCCTTGGCACCTTCGGCCGGGGCGTATTGGATCAGCTCGTAGAGCGGGGTGCGCTTGACCACCTTGCCCGGCGTCATCGCCAGGTTGCGGCCGAGCTCATAGGCGCCCTCCGCCGTCTGGGTCATCTGCCCCTTGGCGAGGTCGCCCATCATGTTGCTGAGGCCCTTGAGCAGGCTCTCGCCCTTGGTCTCGACGATCTTCTCGAGCACTTCGGGATTGGTCGCAGGGAAGTTGGTCGGGCTCACCGCGTCGAGGAAGCCCTTGGTCGCGAAGCGCACCTGCTCCTTCTGCCTGGGATCCATCCCCTCCAGCGCATCGACGCCGCGCAGCATGTGGTCGGCGATCACCAGATAGCTCTGGCGCAGGAAGTCGAACACCGGCTCCTCGCGCCATTGCGGCGCCTTGAAGCGCTTGTCGCGCGCCTGCTCGGGCGTCTCCTCGAACGGCGCGGCGTTCTTGGGATCGAGGAAGCGCTGCCACAGCTGCATCGTGTCGGACCAGAAATCGGTGGTCGCCTTCACCGCCGCCGTGGGATCGAGCAGCGCACCGAACGGCGGGGCCGCCGGCATGTGCTCCACCCAGTCGAAGCCATGCTCGAGCATCATCTGCTGTGCCCGGCCCAGCACCCAGGTCCAGTGCTGCAGGTCTTCCAGGTCGGGAATCGGCGGGGTGGTCGTCTCGGCCATGCTCATCCTCTTCAAGCGGTGCTTTAGCGCACGCCAAGCAACTCGTCATTCCCGCAAGCGCGAACATGGCGTAGGAAGCCCGGACGGCACAGCGTCGTGCCGCGCTCCAACCCCTGAGAGATGAGGAAATGTCCGAAGAATTCTACCGCATGAAGCGCCTGCCCCCGTACGTCATCGCCGAAGTCAATGCGATGCGGGCAGCGGCGCGTGCGGCGGGAGAGGACATCATCGATCTCGGCATGGGCAATCCGGACCTGCCGCCGCCGCCGCACGTGATCGAGAAGCTGGTCGAAGTCGCGCAGAAGCCCGACGCGCACGGCTATTCCCAGTCCAAGGGCATTCCCGGCCTGCGCCGCGCCCAGGCCAATTACTATGCCCGCCGCTTCGGCGTGGACATCGATCCCGAGACCGAAGTCGTGGTGACGATGGGCTCGAAGGAAGGCCTTGCCAGCCTCGCCACCGCGATCACCGCGCCGGGCGACGTCGTGCTCGCGCCCAACCCCAGCTATCCGATCCACACGTTCGGCTTCATCCTCGCCGGCGCGACGATCCGAGCCGTTCCGACCACGCCCGACGAGCATTATTTCGAATCCCTCGAGCGCGCCATCGCCTTCACCGTCCCGCGCCCGTCGATCCTGGTCGTCAACTATCCGTCGAACCCGACCGCCGAGACGGTGGATCTCGCCTTCTACGAGCGCCTCGTCGCCTGGGCTCGCGAGAACAAGGTGTGGATCCTCTCCGACCTCGCCTATTCGGAGCTCTATTTCGACGGCAAGCCGACCGTGTCGATCCTGCAGGTCAAGGGCGCCAAGGACGTGGCGATCGAGTTCACCTCGCTTTCCAAGACCTATTCGATGGCCGGCTGGCGCATGGGCTTCGCGGTCGGCAACCGCAAGCTGATCGCCGCGATGACCCGCGTGAAGTCGTATCTCGACTATGGCGCCTTCACCCCGATCCAGGCCGCCGCCTGCGCCGCGCTCAACGGCCCGCAGGACATCGTCGAGGCGAACCGCCAGCTCTATCACAAGCGCCGTGACGTGCTGGTCGAGAGCTTCGGCCGCGCCGGCTGGGAGATTCCCAGTCCGCCCGCGTCGATGTTCGCATGGGCGCCACTGCCCCCGGCACTGGCACATCTCGGCAGCCTTGAGTTCTCCAAGCAGCTGCTCACCCATGCCAAGGTCGCAGTCGCGCCCGGCGTCGGCTACGGCGAAAATGGCGAGGGTTTCGTGCGCATCGCGATGGTCGAGAACGAGCAGCGCCTGCGCCAGGCCGCGCGCAACGTGAAGAAGTATCTCCAGTCGATGGGCGTCAACACCGCGGCGAAGGCGGGCTGAGCTCCACCCGGTGCCGCATATCGACCCGCTCTATTCGCTGGCCGGGGTGCTGGTCGGCCTGCTCGTCGGGCTGACCGGCGTCGGCGGCGGATCGCTGATGACGCCGCTGCTGGTGCTCGTCTTCGGCTTCCATCCGGCCACCGCCGTCGGCACGGACCTGCTCTACGCCTCGGGCACCAAGGCGGTGGGCACCGCCGTCCATGGCTGGCGCGGCTCGGTCGACTGGCGGGTGGTCGGCAGGCTGGCGACCGGCAGCGTGCCGGCGACGGTCCTCACCTTGCTCTACCTCGCCGCCGCGCACCGCGACGCCAAGGATACCGGCCACCTGATCTCGACGATCCTCGGTGTCACCTTGGTCCTCACCGCCGTCGCGGTGTTCTTCCGCGTGCACATCGTCCGCGCGGCGGGGCGGCGCTTCGCCCGGTTCGACGAGCGGGTGATCGGCGCGCTCACCGTGCTGCTCGGCGTCGTCCTCGGCGTGCTGGTCTCGCTCACCTCGGTCGGTGCCGGCGCGCTGGGGATGACCGCCCTGCTCGTCCTCTATCCCGGCTCGCCGGTGGCGCGGCTGGTGGGATCGGACATCGCCCATGCGGTGCCGCTCACCCTGATCGCCGGGCTCGGCCATTGGTCGATGGGTTCGGTCGATCTCAATCTGCTGTTCACCCTGCTGCTCGGCTCGATTCCCGGCATCGTGGTCGGCAGCCTGATCGCCACTCGAGTCTCGGATCGGGTGCTGACGCCCATCCTCGCCACGGTACTGGCGATCGTGGGCTTCAAGCTCCTGTTCTAGGCCTCCATTCCTTTCCCATCGCCGTCCCCACCTCGCCGGGGTACAACTGGGCCAACGAGGTTGGCGGTCGCGGAATCGCGCCCTATCTTGAGGACGGGCGGCAACAGGAGGAAGACGATGCGATCGAGCCTTTGGATCTGGCTTGCCTTGGCAACGCTGGTGGCCAGCCCCGTTTTCGCCCAGGACAAGCAGCAATCGACGGCCGAGCGCGCCGGCGACATCGCCGAGCAGCCGGCCAAGGATGTCGGCGCGGTGAAGACGAAGATTCCGCCCGTGCTGCAACAGGCCGCCGCGGCGCCCTACAGCCTCTCCGGCCTGTCGAAATGCGCGCGCATCGCGGATGCGTTCGACGAACTGGGCGAGGCGCTCGGCCCCGATTTCGTCCAGGGCGTGGACCGCAAGAAGAGCCGCAAGGTGAAGGTCACCGGCGATACCGTGGCGGGGCTGATCGTACCGTTCCGCGGACTGGTGCGCGAAGTGAGCGGGGCGGCCTCGGCCCAGCGCGAACTCAATGCCGCGGTCGATGCCGGCTTCGCGCGCCGCGGTTTCCTGCGCGGTGTCTACCAGACACGCGGTTGCAAGCCGGCGCTGTAGGTAGCCCCCAGACCCCGAAGCCACTCCCGTCATCCCGGCGAAAGCCGATATCTCAGGCGAAGGCGGGAACCGTACGAGATCCCGGCTTTCGTCGGGATGACGATGCGGCGTATGAAACCGCGACCGATCCTCTTGTGGTGCAGTTTCATGAACCTCGACGCCTTTCCCCGCATTGCCCTGTTCGACGCCCCCACCCCGATCCAGCGGCTGGAGCGGATCGAGGCGGCACTGGGGCTAAGCGGCGCGCGGCTGTTCGTGAAGCGCGATGACCTGATGGGCTTGGGCGGCGGCGGCAACAAGCTGCGCAAGCTGGAGTTCCTGCTCGGCGCGGCGATCGAGCAGGGCTGCGACACCTTCGTCACCACCGGTGCGCGGCAATCGAACCACGCCCGGCTGAGCGCAGCGGCAGCGGCACGGATGGGCCTGGCGGCCGAGCTGATGCTCACCGACACGGTACCGCGCGAAGATCCGGCCTATCTCCACAACGGCAACCAGCTGCTCGACGGGCTTTTCGGCGCGACGGTCCACCATCTGCCGCGCGGCACGGATGCGCTGGCGGCGGCGCATGCCCGCGCCGAGGTGCTGACCGCCGAGGGGCGCAAGCCCTATGTGGTCGGCTCGGGCGGCTCCTCGCCGGTCGGGGCACTGGGCTATGCCTCCTGCGCGCGGGAGATCCAGGCCCAGGAGGCCGAGCTCGGGGTGCGGTTCGGCACGGTGACCGTCGCCAATGGCAGCCATGGCACCCATGCCGGGCTCGCCGCCGGGATCGACGATCCCCGGCGTGTCCTGTCCTTCACCGTGCTCGCCGAGCTGGCCGAAGCGGAGCGCGGCACGCTGGCGCTCGCCAACGAAACGCGCGCGCTGATCGGCGGCACGGCGCTGGAGGCGGAGGACATCCGAATCGACGGATCGCAGCGCGGCGAGGCCTATGGCATCCCGACCGAGGCGATGCTCGCCGCCGTCCGGCTGATGGCGCGAGCGGAGGGACTGCTGATCGACCCGGTCTATAGCGGCAAGGCGTTCGCCGGCGTGCTGGCGGGGCTTCGCGAGGGTTGGCTGAGGGGGGATGTGCTTTTCGTGATGACCGGCGGGACGCCCGGGCTGTACGCGTACCAGCCGGCCTTCTCATAACATCGTCTCCCGGCGAAAGCCGGGATGACGGTTAGTGGCCGAGAATCCGCCGGTACAATTCGATGTACCGATCGGCCATCGCCTCGACCGAGAAATGCGCCGCCACCCGCGCGCGGCACGCTGCCCGGTCGATAGCCTCCACCTGCGCCAGCGCCGTGATCGCGCCGCCGACCGAATCAACGATCACGCCCGTCTCCGGCGTGATCAGCTCGGGCATCGAGCCGCGGTCGATCGCGATCACTGGCGTGCCGCAGGCCATCGCCTCGATCACCGACAGGCCGAACGGTTCGTCGAAGTTGATCAGGTGGAGCAGTGCCTGCGCCTTGCCGAGCGCGCGCAGCCGCTCCGCCCCGCCCACCGGGCCGTGATAGACGATGCGTTCGTCGAGGAAGGGCGCGACCTCTCGGTCGAAATAGCCCTGGTCCTGGACGATGCCGTAGAGGTTGAGCCGCCGCCCGGTGGCGCGGGCGACTTCGATCGCCTCGGCGGCACCCTTGTCCGGGTGCATACGGCCGAAGAACAGCAGGTCCTCGCCGCCATCGGCCTCAAATGGGAATTCGTCGAGCCGGATGCCGTGGTGGATCGTCGCGGCGTATTTCAGCGCGGGATGCCGGTCCGCCGCGCTGATCGCGACATAGTGCACGCGGTCCTCAAACGGCTTGTACATCGGCAGGATCCGCTCGGACGAGAAGCCGTGGATCGTCGTCACCATCGTCGTGTCGACGAGCCGGGAGAAGGCGTGCGCCGGGAAATCGGCCTGGTTGTGGATCAGGTCGAACCGGCCCGCCTGCTCGAACAGATGCGCGAGATGGGCATATTCCCACACCTTCGCATCGATCTCCGGATTCTCCTCGTATCCGGCGGGCACCACGCCATCGAGCGTGCCCGTGGTGATCGAATCGCGGGTGGCGAACAGGGTCACTTCCACCCCGCGCGCGACCAGTGCCTCGGTCAGCAGGCTGGTGACCAGCTCCCATGGCCCATAGTGGCGCGGCGGCGTGCGCCACGCGATCGGCGCCAGCATCGCGATCTTCATCCCAGGATATAGCCTTCGTTCGGAGAGAGCAGCGCGGGATCATGCCCGCCGCGCGCCGAGGCGAGGACGGTGAAGTCCTCCGCCCATTCGGGAATGGCGAAGCCCTGGGGGGTGTCGCCGAGATTGAGCACCACCAGCAGCCGGTCATGCTCGTGGCGCCGTTCGAAGGCGAGCAGGTCGCCGCCCGCATCGACCGGATGATAGTCGCCCAGCGCCAGCGCGGGATGCGCGTGGCGGAGGAACAGCAACTTCTGGGTCAGCCGCCACATCGAGGCGGGATCGCCGCGCTGCGCCTCGACATTGCGCGCCAGCCAGTCGGGATGGAGCGGCAGCCAGGGATCGGCGGCGCTGAACCCGGCATGGGCGCTCGCGTCCCAGGCCATCGGCGTGCGCACCGGATCGCGGCCGAGCCCGATGCCGGGATCGCGCAGCTCGCGCGGATCCTGCACCAGGTGTGCCGGGATGACGCCGTCCTCCATCCCGATCTCGTCGCCATAATAAAGCGTCGGCGTACCACGCAGCGTCAGGAGCAGCATCATCGCGACGCGGGCCTGTTCGGGCCCAACCCGCGTGGCGATGCGCGGGCGATCGTGATTGCCGAGCACCCAGTTCGGCCAGCCGCCGTCGGGTAGCGCGCCTTCATAGTCCGCGATCATCTTCGCGAGGCCGCGCGCGTTCCACTGGGCGCCGATCAGCTGGAAGTTGAAGGGCAGGTGGACGCCCGGGCGCTCGGCCGTGCCGTAATAGCCGACGAGTTTCGGCACCGGCAGGTAGATCTCGCCGATCAGGACGCGCGCGCAATATTCGTCGGCGATGATCCGCATCTCGCCGGCGATATCGTGGACTTCCGGCTGGTCGGTCGAATGGAGCTGGTGGACGCGGGTATAGTCGGGCTGGCCCGGCGCCCATTCGTCGTTCGCCGGATTGTCGGGCAGGTCGGCATGCTTGACCATGTGCCAGAGCACGTCGATCCGGAACCCGTCGATCCCGCGCGCGAACCAGAAGCGCAGCACGTCCATCATCGCCGAGCGTACTGCCGGGTTGCGCCAGTTGAGGTCGGGCTGCTCCTTCAGGAAGGCGTGGTAATAATATTGACCGGTGGTCTCGTCCCATTCCCAGGCCGAGCCGCCGAAGTCGCTGATCCAGTTGTTGGGCGGCGAACCGTCGGGCTTCGCGTCGCGCCAGATATACCAGTCGCGCCGGGGATCGTCGCGGGCGCTGCGACTCTCCCGGAACCAGGGATGCTGGTCGGAGGTATGGTTGGGCACCAGGTCGAGGAGCAGCTTGATGCCGCGTGCGTGCGCGGCGGCGAGCAGCGCGTCGAAGTCCGCCAGCGTGCCGAAGCGCGGATCGACGTCGCAATAGTCCGCCACGTCATAGCCGAAATCGGCCATCGGCGAGGGGAAGATCGGCGAGATCCAGATCGCGTCGATACCCAATGCCTTGAGATCGTCGAGCCGGTTCTCGATGCCCTTCAGATCGCCGATGCCGTCCCCGTCCGAGTCCTGGAATGAGCGGGGATAGACCTGGTAGATGACAGCGGATTTCCACCATTCGGTCATGCGCGAACACTCCGCAATTCGTCATCCCCGCGAAGGCGGGGATCCAGGGTTACTGAGGACAGCGCTGCTTGGCTCTGGATCCCCGCCTTCGCGGGGATGACGGAGAGGAGGCTCAAAGAAACCGCTCCTTCGAGATTCGGGTGATCCGGCACGCCAGATCCGCCTCGCCGCTTGCGACGATGTAGTGATCGCCCGCATCCGCCACCCCGGTGGTGAACACCACGGGGGTGGGCAGATAGAGCTGGTGGGCGATCGGATCGGTGAGCGCGGGATTGGCCTCGAGCAGGGGCGTCTCGTCCTCCAGCCGCAGGATCTTCGATGGATCGTCCTTGTCGAGCAACGCCCAGAAGCTGCGATAGACGCCGACCGCGCCCTGCTTCTCGACGCCGTGATAGATCAGCATCCAGCCTTCGGGCGTGAGCACGGGCTGGCTGCCGCCGCCGATCCGCTGGGTCGAGCTGGTGCCCTTGCGGGCGCGGATGCCGGGGGTGTCGAGCGGCTTCCAGTGCAGCCCGTCGGGCGACTGCGCCATGTTGATCGAAGGCCCCCCAAGCCAGGGCGAATCGTCGGGATAGGCGAAATAGACTTCACCGAGCGGCCGGGTGAGCGCCATGTACTTGCCGCCCGGCTTGCCCTCGAACAGGATCATGTCCTTGTTCTGGTGATCGAGCACCACGCCGAGCAGCTTGTAGTCGAGCCCGTTCACGGAGTGGTACATCGCGGTGCAGTGGCGCTCGGCCGAGACGCCGCACACGGTCATCCACCAGCTGCCGCCGACCAGGCTGATCCGGGCATCCTCGACGCCGTAATCGAGAAAGCCGGCCGAGGGCTGGATCGCCTTGTCGTAATGGACCTTCACGATCTTGCTCGCGTCCTTGCTCAGCTCGACCGGGAGCAGCCAGGACAGCGAGGTGAGGCCGAGCAGGCGTGGATTGCGATCCTTGAGCGCGAACTGGCGGGGGTCGTCCATATCGATACCCGCAACTGGGTGGCGATCGAGGACATAGCCCTGCTTGGTCCAACGGATCGCCCGGGCGCTGTCGCCGTCCACCGGATCGCGCAGCGCCTCGGCCACGCGGACCATCAGCAACAGGTTGCCGCCCGGCAGCCGCGCGAAGCCGGGGTTGAACGCACCGAGCACGTGCGTCGGCTCGTCCACGCCATTGCGCAACGGGGAGCGACTGAGATCGACATCGTCGGGGCGGAAGATCAGGAAATCGTCGTCCGCCGCCACGTGTACCCCCTCAGCAGGTTGGAATCTGGCTTTCCCCGCCTTCGCGCTGGTACTTGCCGTCTCTCCAGACGTATCGCTCGGCGAAGGATCGGGTTCCCTCGAATTTCACGGTGAAATCGACACCCTTTCGGATCGCCCCGATCTTGCCCCGGATCGACTGGGCCTTGTCCTCCACCGCGCCGCCATCGTCATAGACCGACTGGAAACTCGCCACTTCCTTCGGCCCCTCGGGGTTCAGCGCAACGAGCGTGGCGTAGCTGCAGGTATAGCCCTGCCAGGTGCCGCCGCCCTCGACATAGACCACCGGGCGATCGAGGAATTTGTCGCTGACCGACCATTCGGCAAGGTCGCCGAAGCTGCCGCTCTCGGTCGCCTTGGGGAAGGTCTTGCGGACCCGGAAGCCGGCACCGTCGGCATCGAGATAGGTCACCGCGATCGTGCCGGCATCGACATGCGCGGCATCGCGGACATGGCCGTGGCTGACCAGCACGGGGCCGAAACCGGTGTCGATCAGCTTGCTGTCGTCGAAGGTGATCGGGCCCTGGTTTGGCCCTTCCGGGAAAGCGACCTTCACTGCAGCCGCGAGTCGCACGGCGGGATCGACCGCGGGTGTCGCGGCAACGCTCGGGCTGGGTGTCGGCGCCGGCTTCTGCGCCTGGTTGCCGCCGCACCCCGCCAGCAGCGATGCCGGCAGCAGCAGGGCGGCTGCACGCCTCACTTCTCGTCCCGAAGCTGTTCGTGGTGGCGGATCACTTCGTCGATGATGAAGCGCAGGAACTTCTCGGAGAATTCCGGGTCGAGATCCGCCGTCTTGGCCAACTCGCGCAGCCGGGCGATCTGGCGGTCCTCGCGGCCGGGATCGGCGGGGGGCAGGCCCGACTCCGCCTTGTAGCGTCCCACCGCCTGCGTCACCTTGAAGCGCTCGGCGAGCAGGAACACGAGCGCGGCATCGATATTGTCGATGCTCTGGCGGTAGCGGGTGAGAGTGTCGTCGGACATGGCCACTCTCTTTGCGCACCGACGTAGCGTCACGCAAGCCTTGCCTTTGTGCGCCGCACCCGCCACAGGCTTTCGCATATGAGCGCCACCCTTCATCGCCTCGGCGGCGGCCCCGCCCCCTCGCTCGATCCGATGATGGCGCTGGTCGCGCACGACATGAATCTCGTGAACGCGGTCATCCTCGATCGCATGAAGTCCGAGATTCCGCTGATCCCGGAACTGGCCGGTCACCTGATCGCCGGCGGCGGCAAGCGGATGCGCCCGATGCTCACGCTCGCCAGCGCCAAGCTGCTCGGCTATCCCGGCACCCGTCATCACCGCCTCGCCGCCGCGGTGGAGTTCATCCACACCGCCACCCTGCTCCACGACGACGTGGTCGACGGTTCGGACCTGCGCCGCGGCCGCCGCACCGCCAACATCATCTGGGGCAACCCGGCGAGCGTTCTGGTCGGCGACTTCCTGTTCTCCAAGTCGTTCGAGCTGATGGTCGAGAGCGAGAGCCTGAAGGCGCTCCACATCCTCAGCAACGCCAGCGCCGTGATCGCCGAGGGCGAAGTCAACCAGCTCACCGCGGTGCGCCGGCTCGACCTGGGCGAGGAACGCTATCTCGACATCATCGGCGCCAAGACCGCCGCGCTGTTCGCCGCCGCCTGCCGGATCGCCGCGGTGGTCGCCGAGCGGTCGGAAGCCGAGGAACTGGCGCTCGACGCCTATGGCCGCAACCTGGGCATCGCCTTCCAGCTGGTTGATGATGCGATCGACTATGTCTCGGACGCGGGCACGATGGGCAAGGACGCCGGCGACGACTTCCGCGAGGGCAAGATGACGCTGCCGGTCATCCTGGCCTATGCGCGTGGCGACGAGAGCGCCCGCGCCTTCTGGAAGGCCGCGATCACCGGCCACCGCAATTCGGACGAGGATTTCGCCGAGGCGATCCGGCTCGTGCAGGCGAGCCGCTCGGTCGACGACACCCTTGCCCGCGCCCGCCACTACGGCCAGCGCGCGATCGACGCGCTGGGCGGTTTCGCGGCAGGCGCGGCCAAGGATGCGATGATCGAGGCAGTCGAGTTCGCGGTCGCCCGCGCCTACTGACCCCTATTCGTCATCCGACGGCTCATCGTCGTCATCGTCATCCGCGGTGAGCGCGTCTTCCTCGTCGTCGTCGAGCACTTCCTCGATCGCTTCGGTGATCAGGTCCAGCTGCTCGAAGCTTGCGGTGAATTCCAGCGTCTCGCCATCGTCGTCCTCGAGATGGAGCGTGTAATCGCCGTCGCTGTCGGGGGTGATGCTGAACTGTGCCAGGGTTCTCGCCATGTCTTCACTCCATAGGCTTTGCTTGCGCCAAACCCTGCTTCGGGGAATTGGTTGCGCGCAATGAGTGACTCGCTGCCGATCCATGTCGTTTTACCCGATCTGCTGGCCGCATTGCGGGCAGGCAGCAACGCCGTGCTGGTCGCGCCGCCGGGCGCGGGCAAGACCACGGCGGTGGCGCCGGCGCTGCTCGGCGAAGGCTGGTGCACCGGCGAGATCCTGCTGCTCAGCCCCAGGAGGCTAGCGGCGCGGGCGGCGGGCGAGCGGATGGCGGCGCTTGCCGGAGAGCAAGTCGGCCAGACCTTTGGCTATGCTACCCGGATGGACAGCAAGCGTTCGTCCGCGACGCGGGTGACGGTGGTCACCGAGGGCATTTTCGTCAACCGCATCCAGGCCGATCCCGAGCTGGCGGGCGTCTCAGCCGTGCTGTTCGACGAAGTCCATGAGCGCAGCCTCGACAGCGATTTCGGCCTGGCACTGGCACTCGACGCGCAGGCGGCGCTGCGGCCTGACCTGCGGCTGGTGGCAATGTCGGCCACGCTGGACGGCGCGCGCTTCTCCGATCTGATGGGCGGCGCCCCGGCGATCGAGAGCGAGGGGCGCAGCTGGCCACTAGAGCTGCGCCATATCGGCCGCAATGCCGAGGCGCGGATCGAGGATTCGATGACGGCGGCGCTGCGCACCGCACTGCGCGACGCCGAAGGCGGGGTGCTCGCCTTCCTGCCCGGCGTCGCCGAGATCGAGCGCACCGCCGAGCGGCTGGGCGATGTGCCGGGCGCGGTGGTCCACAAGCTGCACGGTTCGCTGGAACCGGGCGCCCAGCGCGCCGCGATCTCGGCGGATCCGCAGGGGCGGCGCAAGATCGTGCTGGCGACTTCGATCGCCGAGACCTCGCTGACGCTCGACGGCATCCGGGTGGTGGTCGATTCGGGACTGGCGCGCCGTCCGCGCTACGACCGTGCGGCGGGAATGACCCGGCTGGTCACCGAGCGGGCGAGCCAGGCCGCCGTCACCCAGCGCGCTGGCCGCGCCGCGCGCCAGGGGCCGGGCGTCGCCTATCGGCTGTGGGAGGAAGCCGCGACCGCCGGCCTGCCGCGCTTCGACCCGCCCGAGATATTGGAGGCCGACCTCTCGGCGCTGGTGCTCGACTGTGCGCTGTGGGGCGTGAGCGATCCGCGCGATCTCAACTGGCTCGATCCGCCGCCCCAGGCTGCGGTGTCCGAGGCGCGCAAGCGGCTGGGGTCGCTGGAAGCGCTGGACGAGAGCGGCCGCCCGACCGCGCACGGCAAGGCGGTCGCCGGCCTGCCGCTGCCGCCCCGGCTCGGCCATATGCTGGTGCGCGCCGCCGAGCGCGGCATGGCGGGAACGGCAGCGCAGATCGCAGTGCTGCTCGGCGAGCGTGGGCTGGGCGGCAACGATCCCGACCTCGAGCTGCGCCTGCGCCGCTGGCGGAATGAGCGCGGTCCGCGAGCCGAGAATGCGCGGCGGCTGGCGCAGCGCTGGGCTAAGCTGGTCGGCGACGACGGCGCGGGCGACCCCGCCGCCTGCGTCGCCCTGGCCTTTCCCGACCGGATCGCCAAACGCCGCGACGCTTCGGGCGAGACCTGGGCATCGGCCGGCGGGCGCGGGTTCAAGCTCGATCCGACCTCCTCGCTTGCCCGCGCCGAATGGCTCGCGGTCGCCGAGACCCAGGGCATGGCCGCCGGCGCGCGCATCCTCTCGGCCGCGCCGATCGACCCGGCGGAAGTCGAGAGCCTGTTCGCCGACCGGATCGAGACGCGGCGCAGCGTCCGCTTCGATCCCACCACCGGGCGGATCGAGGCGCTGCGTGAGCGAAGGCTGGGTGCAATCCGGCTTTCGAGCGGGCCCGATTCGGCGGCCAACCCGGCCGAGATCGAGAAGGCGCTGCTGGAGGGAGTGCGCGAGCATGGCCTCACGCTGCTGCCCTGGTCCGACACCGCCCAGGCGCTACGCACCCGTGCCGCCTATACCGGCAATGATTCGCTCTCCGATGCACGGCTGCTCGCCGAGCTCGACGAATGGCTGCCCGGGCTGCTCGCCGGCAAGCGGCGACTGGATGCGGTCGAAGGGCTGACCAATGCTCTCAACAACCTGCTTGGCTGGGACGGGCAGAAGGCGCTCGACCGACTGGCGCCGGCGCGGTTCGAGACGCCCGAAGGATCGACCTATGCCATCGACTATGCGGCCGAAGGCGGGCCGACGGTCGAGGTGCGCGTCCAGGCACTATATGGGCTGGATACCCATCCGACACTCGGTGACGGCACCCCGCTGGTGCTCAGCCTCACCTCCCCCGCCGGCCGGCCGATCCAGACGACGCGGGACCTGCCCGGCTTCTGGAAGGGCAGCTGGGCCGCGGTCGCCAAGGAAATGCGCGGGCGCTATCCGCGCCATCCCTGGCCCGAGGATCCCGCCGCCGCATCGGCGACGCTCAGGACGAAAAAGGCAGATGCAAGGGGCGCCGGACCGCGTTAAAGCGACTCACCATGACCAAGACCGCTCGCATCTACCAGAAGCCCAAGAACGCCATGCAGTCGGGCCGCGCACGCACGACGAGCTGGATCCTCGAGTTCGAGCCGGCGCGCCAGCAACAGGCCGATCCGCTGACCGGCTGGGCCGGCGGCGACGCGACCGCCACGCAGCTGCGGATGAGCTTCCCGACGCTGGAAGCCGCCACCGGCTATGCCGAGCGCGAGGGCCTGGCCTTCCATGTGATCGCGGCCCCCGAGCGCAAGCTCAAGCTGCAGACCTATGCGGACAATTTCCGCTAAGCATTTCTGATCCCCCGTTCCCGGGGGACAAGTGACTCAATCCGCGAGCAGCGCGCCCGACAGGAGCAGCAGCAGCTTCACGTCGATCGCCAGCCCCTCGGCACGCTTTTCCGCGACGAAGGCGGGAAGGCCAGCCAGCGGCACGCGGTGGACGATGATGTCCTCGTCCTCCAGCCCGCCGCCTTCGCCGACCTTGGTCAGCCCGGTGGCGCGGACCAGCGTGAAGCTCTCCGAGACCAGGCCGGGCGAGGAATAATATTCGCCCAGGTCCTCGATCGCGGCACTGTCGTACCCGGTCTCCTCGATCAGTTCGCGGCGTGCAGCCTCGAACGGGCTGTCGCCTTCGTGGCCGGCCTCGTCGCCGATCAGCCCTGCCGGCAGTTCGAGGCAGCGCTTGCCGAGCGGCACGCGGTACTGGTCGACGAGCAGGACATGATCCTCGTCATCGATCGCGACGATCACCGCGGCGCGGATGCCGCGGGCGCGCGAGACATATTCCCACTTGCCGCGCCGCTTGGCGACGATCCACTTGCCGGCCCAGGCAATCTCTTCTTCCATGTCGCTCACAGCTCGATCACCCGGTCGGGAAGTTCGTTCACATCGTCCTCGCTGCGCGGGAAATGCTCGGCCAGGACGATGCCGATCTGACGCACTGCCTCGGCCATGCCCTCGCCCGCTTCGCCGCGCTTCACCCCACCGACCAGCGCCGCCATCGCGGCACCCCAGACATCGGCGGTCACCTTCGAATGGATCGCCGCATCGGCGATGATCTCGGCGCGGTGCTCGGCCAGGCTGAGATAGACTAGCACGCCGGTCGATTCGCGGGTGCGCTTCTCGGCTGCGGCGCGGAACAGCTCGAGCGCGCGGCGATGGACGCGCCGGGTCTTGGTCGCGCCCGGCGTGAGGAACAGCCGCAGCGCATCGAGCGCCAGCACCACCCGGGCAACCAGGAAGGTCGCCGCCATCAGCACCAGCGCGATGGTGAGATACCAGCGCGCCGGCACCACCTGGGCCCAGCTGTCGATGAAGCGCGAGTGGAGCCACTCGGCCGGCCAGGGCTGCCAGGCGAGCAAAGCGAGGACGAGCAACATCGCCAGCACCGCCCAGTGCAGCGCGACGTCGTGATAGGGATCCGAGCGCCCGGCGACGACGGTGACGATCTCGCCATTGGTGGTGAGCTCGGCTGCGGTGACCGCAGCCGTTACGGCCGCGCGGTCCTGGTCGGTCAATCGCATCTCACCAGCTCCCCGAGGCGCCACCGCCCCCGAACGATCCGCCACCGCCGGAGAAGCCACCGCCGCCTCCGCCACCGCCTCCCCAGTCGCTGCCGCCTCCGCCGCCCCAGCTGCTGCCGCCGCCACGGCTCGCCTCTCGGCCGATCTCGTTGGCGATCGACCAGAGGATGATCGGCAGGACGCCGCTATCGTCGCTGCGATAGCGCCGGTCCCAGGGACCGCGCCGCTTGCGCCGGCCGAACCCGGCACCGAGCATCGGCAGGATCACGAACAGGAAGATGACGCCCCAGAAGATCAGCCCGATCGGGAAACCGCCATGCCGCTGCTGGCGCTTCTGGGTCACCTGGGTCTGTTGCTGCTGAGCGCGCTGCTCAGCGGCTTCCAGTGGCAGCTTCATCTGCGTGGCGATCGCCTGCGCACCCGCGACGATGCCGCCGGGCATGTCGCCGGCCTTGAACTGGGGGATGATCGTCTCGTTGATGATCTGGCTGGAGAGCCCGTCGGTCATGATCGGCTCTAGGCCATAGCCGACTTCGATCCGCACCTTGCGCTCCTTGGGCGCGACCAGGAGGATGATGCCGTTATTGGCATCCTTCTGCCCGATCCCCCAGGCACGGCCGAGCTGATAACCGTAATCGGCAATGTCATAGCCCTGCAGGTCGGGAACGGTCGCCACGACCAGCTGGCGTGTCGAGGCCTTTTCGACATCGGCCGACAGCTGGGTGAGTTCGGCGACCTGCGCCGGCGATAGCAGGTGCGCGTCGTCGACCACCCGGCCGGTGAGCTTGGGGAAACTGGGCTGCGACTGCGCCTGGGCCGAGAGCGGCACCAGGATCAGCAGGAAGGCGAGCAGGCTACGCAACAGGGTCATGCATTGATCTCGCGAATGATGGCTTCGCTGCCGGCGAAGATGCCGCCGGGAAAGTCACCGGCCTTGAACCGGGGCAGGATATCCTTGTCGATGATCGCCTTTGCCTCGTCGTTGGTGAGCTGGGCCTCGAGGCCCTTGCCCACTTCGATCCGCACCTTCCGCTCGTTCGGCGCCACGATCAGCAGGATGCCGTCATCGTAACACTGGCGCCCGACGCCCCAGAAATTGCCGAGCTTGCGCCCATAGTCACCGATGTCATGCCCGCCCAGGCTGGTCACCGTGACCACGACGAACTGGTGCCTGGCCTGCTTCTCGGCATCGACCAGCCGGTCCGAGAGCCGGCGCCGCTCGCTGACCGAGAGCAGTTTCGCACCATCGACCACCCGGCCGGTAAGTGCTGGAAAGGCATAGCCGGTCGGGGCGGTGCGGGTCTTGGGCGCGCTCGGTTTGCAGGCGGGCTCCGCACTGGCCGTCGCCGCCGGACGAAGCTGCCCGGCGGCATTGGACTGCGGATCGAGCGCTACGGGCTTGCAGGCCGCCAGCGCCACGCAAAGGAGGAGCGCCCTCAGGATCAGTTGCTGTTCCCGCTGAAATCGACCTTCGGGGCATTCTCGGCGCCGGCCTTGGCCTGGAACGGCGTCATCGGCTTGGCGCCGTAGAAGATCTTGGCGCCGATCGCGTCCGGAAAGGTGCGGATGCGGGTGTTATAGGCCTGCACCGCGGCGTTATAGTCACGGATCGAGATCGCGATGCGGTTCTCGGTGCCCTCGAGCTGGTCCATCAGCGTCTTGAAATTGCCCTGGCTCTGCAGCTGCGGATAGGCTTCCTGCAGGCGCTGGAGCGAGAGCGTCACGCCATTCTGCGCCTGGGTATAGGCCGACATCTTCGCCGGATCGGTGAGATCGTCGCCGGTGACCTTGATCGTGTTGGCCTGCGCACGCGCATTGGTCACGTTGGTGAGGATCTGCGACTCCGAGTTTGCAGCGCCCTTCACCGTCGAGACGAGGTTCGGGATCAGATCGGCGCGGCGCTGATAGTTGGTCTGGACATCGGCCCAGCGCGCCTTCGCATTCTCTTCCGCAGTGGGCACGCTGTTGAGCCCGCAGCCGGCCAGCATGGCAGCGGCGGCAAAAGCGATAACGGCACGAAACTTCATCACGTCATGATCCTCCGGATCTGGTTCGAAGTGTCTTATACAGTCGCAACACCGCGCTCCGAAAGCGAAATCGGACAGTGCCGCTTTGCGCGGGCGCCGCATCGGTGCATCATGGCTGCGATGCCGCGCCCGGGCGGCAGCTGGTGGGAGACCCTGGGATGTTCAAGGAATTCAAGGCGTTCATTTCGCGCGGCAACGTGCTCGACCTGGCCGTGGCGGTGATCATCGGCGCGGCGTTCAGCAAGATCGTCAGCTCGCTGACCGACGATCTGCTGATGCCGCTGATCGGCAAGGTCTTCGGCGGGCTCGACTTTTCGAGCTACTTCATCGCGCTGGGGCCGATCCCCGCCAACCTGATCGGGTCGACCGACTATGCCGCGCTCAAGAAGGCCGGCGTGCCGTTGTTCGGCTATGGCGCCTTCATCACCGCGGCGGTGAACTTCGTGATCGTCGCCTTCATCATCTTCCTGCTGGTGCGCGCGGTGAACCGCATGCTCCCCAAGGCGGACGAAGCCGCACCGGCCGAGCCGGCCGACGTGACGCTGCTGCGCGAGATCCGCGACGAGCTGAAGAAGAAGGGCAACGCCTGAGCCCAAAGTGAAGGGAGTCGCGGCAAATCGTTTCACTTTGCCCGCGCCTCCCTTTGCCGGCTGAAAACGCGGCGAAGGGCTGGCGGACGTCATGCGACGACCACGCCAGACAAAATCCTACATTGCAAGCAGGCGCGGCGATCAGGCCGCGGCGAGATCCTCGGCCGTGGCATCGGCCAGGCTGGTGCCGTCGAGGATGCGCGCCGTCTCGTCGCGCACGCGCGCCATCGCATGGCGGATGGCGCAGCTCGCCTCGTCCTTGCAGTCGTTGCACGGGCGGTAAGCGGTGCGGCTGACACAGGGGACCAGCGCCAGCGGCCCCTCGATCACCCGGATGATCTCGCCGAGCGAGATGAGGTGCTTGGGCCGCGCCAGGCGGTAGCCGCCGGCCTTGCCGCGGGTCGAGCTGAGGAAGCCGGCTTCGCGCAGGTCGGCGAGGATCAGCTCGAGGAACTTGCGGGGCACGTTCGCCTCGGCCGCGATGCGGTTCATCGGCGTGGGCGCGCCTGCCGCTGGCTGTCCGGCCAGAAAGAGCATCGCGCGAAGGGCGTAGCGGGAACGCTGAGTCAACATCGGTTACAAACGTCCATGCCAAGTGTTTGCGGCACTGTGAAGGCCTTAGGTAATTCCACCTGACCTTTTCATTAATCGATTCCGCCCCTATATGGGGTTCGCTGGCTTCGGTCAGCTATGGGGATAAACGAAGGCGTGCAATAGGCGCAGCGGACCCGGGGGCGGTACCCGGCGGCTCCACCACCAGCTACCTGCTTAAGGCAGTTGCTGACGGGGCCGAACTAGGATCGACGTGTGTTGAAAAGCGCTATCTATCTCTCAGCTTGGGCCACTGTGACGGTCTGAAACACAAGTGCCAACGATAACGAAGCACTCGCTATTGCGGCGTAACCCCACGGCCTAACGGCTTAAGGTTATTCTAAAATGCGCGGTTGGACCCCACCGGGCAACAGAAGGGGAATCCAGCGGTACGGGGAGCACCGGGCAACAGAAGCTCCCCACTTCCCCTTCTACTTAAGCGGAACCCCGCAAGGGCGATCCCGGAGCGGCGATCTCCCGAATGTCGCGCGCGCCCGCGATGCGCTTTTCTGCTGCCATGGACCGGCAAGCTCACAGAATGACCGCGCTGATCGCGTTCGGTGTGATCGCCTCGACGATGGTCGCCGAAGGCGCGCGGCCGCCGCGGCTCCCCCGCAGGGAAGCCACGGCGCCGGTGGCCGGCAGCCGGCGGCGACGCGCCGGCCCCGGTGGAGGACGCCGGCTGGCGCCCTCAGCCTTCCTGCTTCAGTGACGCCATGTCGATGACGAAGCGGTACTTCACGTCGCTCTTCACCATCCGGTCGTAAGCCGTCTCGATCTCGTCCATGCGGATCGTCTCGATGTCCGCGGTCAGCCCATGCTGGTGGCAGAAATCGAGCATCTCCTGCGTCTCGGCGATGCCGCCGATCAGCGAGCCGGCGATCGAGCGGCGCTTGAACACGAGGTTCATCACCGACGGGCTCGGATGTTCGTGCTCGGGAACGCCGACCAGGGTGAGCGTGCCGTCGCGCTTCAGCAGTGCCGTGAAGTCATCGAGATTGTGGCTCGCGGCAACCGTGTTGAGGATGAAGTCGAAGCTGTTCGCATGCGCCGCCATCTCCTCGGCATTGCGCGAGACGACCACTTCATGCGCGCCGAGCTTCCTGGCATCCTCGATCTTGGACGCCGAAGTGGTGAAGGCGACGACATGCGCGCCCATCGCCGCGGCGATCTTGATGCCCATGTGGCCGAGGCCACCGATGCCGACCACGCCGACCTTCTTGCCCGGGCCGGCATTCCAGTGGCGGAGCGGCGAATAGGTGGTGATGCCGGCGCAGAGCAAAGGCGCGACCGCGGCCAGGTCCTTCTCGTCATGGCTGACCTTGAGGACGAAGCCCTCCTTCACGACGATGTGATCGGAATAGCCGCCAAAGGTGTGGCCGCCGAGATGCGCGTCCGGGCCGTTATAGGTGCCGACGAAGCCGGTGGTCTCGCAATATTGCTCCTCGCCGGCATCGCAGGACGGGCAATGGCCGCAGCTGTCGACCATGCAGCCGACACCGACCAGGTCGCCCACCGCGAACTTGGTGACGTCGCCGCCCACCGCGGAAACGCGGCCGACGATCTCGTGGCCGGGGACGCTGGGAAACAGCGTGCCGTCCCATTCGCTGCGCACGGTGTGCAGGTCCGAATGGCAGACGCCGCAGAACAGGATGTCGATCGAGACGTCGTCGGGCAGCAGGTCGCGGCGCTCGAATGTGAAGGGAGCGAGCGGCGTGGTGGCCGACTGGGCGGCATAGGCCTTGGCTTGGGTGGTCATGTTGGTCCCTGTTTGCTTGGAATATTGGGAAGGGGGATCAGCGGCCGACGGTGGACATCAGCTGCTCGGGATAGCGTTCGCCCTCGACATCGATTTCGGCGAGCGCAGCGGCGATGCCGGCAAGGTCCCCGGGGGTGAGCGTCAGCTCGGCGGCACCGAGATTCTCCTCGAGCCGGTGGAGCTTGGTGGTGCCGGGGATCGGCACGATCCAGGGCTTCTGGGCGAGGATCCAGGCAAGCGCGACCTGGGCGGGGGTGCCCTGCTTTTCCGCGGCGATCCGCTTGAGCAGATCGACCAGCGCCTGGTTCTTCGCCAGCGCCTCGGGCGTGAAGCGGGGGAGCTTGGCGCGGAAATCGCCTTCGCCGAACGCAGTGTCCTGGCTCATCGCACCCGTGAGGAAGCCGCGGCCGAGCGGGCTGTACGGCACCAGGCCGATACCCAGCTCCTCGCAGACCTCGAAGATGCCGTTGGTCTCGACGCCACGCGTCCACAGCGAATATTCGTTCTGGATCGCGGTGACCGGCTGGACGGCGTGGGCGCGGCGCGCGGTCTCGGCGCTCGGCTCGGACAGGCCGAAATGCTTGACCTTGCCTTCGGCGATCAGCGCGCCGACCGCACCGGCGACCTCCTCGATCGGCACCGCGGGATCGACCCGGTGCTGGTAGAACAGGTCGATCTGCTCGATGCCGAGCCGCTGGAGCGAGGCATCGGCGACCGCGCGGATATGCTCGGGCCGGCTGTTCAGCCCCGGCTGCTGCACGCCGCCCTCGATGTTGAAGCCGAACTTGGTGGCGATCACCACCTGGTCGCGCACCGGGCGCAGCGCCTCGCCGACCAGCGTCTCGTTCGAGAAGGGGCCATAGACTTCGGCGGTATCGAAGAAGGTCACTCCGCGCTCGACCGCGGCACGCAGCAGCGCACTGCTCTCCGCGCTGCCGAGCTTGCTGCCATAGGCGAAATCGAGGCCCATGCAGCCATAGCCAATGGCCGAGACCTCCAGGCCGCTGCCGAGAATGCGCTTCTGCATCTGATGTCTTCCTGAGATTGGGGATGCCCCGTGCGCAGGAGAGATAAGCCGGATCCGCCGCGCGATTAGTGGCTGTAATCTGAACGGGTTTGTGAGTAATATTCAGCAATGAACCGGCAGGACCTGGCGGATCTCTCCGCCTTTGTCGCGGTGGCGCGCGAGAAGAGCTTCACCCGCGCCGCGGCGCAGCTTGGCGTCACCCCCTCGGCGCTCAGCCATTGCATGCGCGCGCTGGAGGAGCGGCTGGGCGTCCGCCTGCTCAACCGCACCACGCGCAGCGTCACCCCCACCGAGGCAGGCGAGCGGATGCTGCGCTCGGTGGCCTTCCATCTCGACGAGATCGAGACGCATGTCGCCGCGCTCAACGACCTGCGCGAGCGCCCCGCCGGCAATATCCGCATCACCGCCGACGAATTCTCGCTCCAGACGGTGCTGTGGCCCCGGCTGCGCGGCGTGCTGGCCGAGCATCCCGACATCAAGGTGGAGATCGAGGCCGATTACCGGCTGACCGATATCGTCGCCGAGAAGTTCGACGCGGGCGTGCGGCTGGGCGAGAGCATCGACAAGGACATGATCGCCGTGCCGATCGGCCCGCCGGTACGGATGCTGGCGGTGGCGACGCCCGATTATTTCGCCCGGCGCGGGCGCCCACGCGTACCGCACGACCTGGCCGAGCATTGCTGCATCAACCTGCGCCTGCCCACCTATGGCGGGCTCTATGCCTGGGAATTCGAGCGGGCCGGCCGGGCGCAGCGGGTGCGGGTGGAGGGGCAGCTGACCTTCAACACCATCTACCAGTGCCGCGACGCCGCGCTGGACGACTTCGGCATCGCCTATCTGATGGTCGACCTGGTCCGCGAGCATCTGGAGAGCGGCAAGCTCGAGGCGGTGCTCGAGGAATGGTCGCCGCCCTTCGAGGGCTATCACCTCTTCTATCCGAGCCGCCGCCAGCCGACCCCGGCCTTTGCGGCGATCGTCGAGGCGCTGCGCTACCGGGCCTAGCCGCCGGGCACAGTCAGCCGGGCGAGCGCGCCGCCGGGCAGCGCCTCCATCTCGAAGCGGCCGCCGAGCTGGCTCGCCAGGGTGCCGGCGATGTGCAGTCCCAGGCTGGCATGGCGAGTGATGTCGAACGCCTCGCGCAGCCCCTGCCCGTCATCCTCGATCTCGATGGCGAAGCCCGATTCCAGCGCGAGACAGCGGATCGTGACCTGGCCCTCGTCCCGCGCGGCAAAGCCATGCTCGATCGCGTTGGCGACCGCCTCGGCGACGATCAGCGCGACCGGCACCGCCGCGTCGGGCGCGAGCTGGAGCGCGTCCGGGTCCTCGATCGTCACCTCGACCCATTTGCCATTGGCTTCGATCACATTCTCGACCAGCGGGCCGAGCAGCGCCCGCATGTCCTGCGCCCGGCCATCGGAACGATAGAGCTGGCGGCTGATCCGCCCGATCGTCCCGATCCGCCGCACCGCCTCGTCGAGCGCCGCCTGGGCCTCGGGATCCTCGACATGGCGCTTCTGCAGCGCGAGCAGCCCGGCGGCGACCTGGAGATTGTTCGACACGCGGTGCTGCAGCTCGTGGAACAGCAGGGTGCGCGTCTCGGCCAGGCGGTGGTTGCGCTCGCGCTGTTCGACCAGGCTCGCGGTCGCCGCCTGCATCCAGTGGAACAGCAGGAGAATCAGTATGTCGGCGGTGAGGTAGAGCAGCAGCGACGGCGCCATGCCGGGCAGCGGCGCCTCGAACGGATCGCGGATGAACAGCAGCCAGCCGAGTATCCCGCCCAGCACCGCCGAGAGCAGCCCGGCGCGCGCGCCGAACAGGAAGGCGATGACGATCACCGCCGGGAAGAAGGTCGCATAGGGCAGGCCGGGCGGCAGGAAGCGCCCGATCGCGAGCCGGAGCAGCAGCGCAATGCCGGTGATCGCCAGAGTCAGGCCGAGCTGCAGCCATGGCCGCTCCCGGAGGACCGGCAAGCCTTCCAGCCACCGCACATCGCCATGGGCCCGTGTCATCGCCCCAACCCTTGCCTGCCGCCGAGAATAGCGCACCGCGGCCCCTGATGCGCTGATCCAGAACAAGACGGCCAGCCCCTTGTCGCCGACAAGCGGCCCCCGACGCAACGGGAAAGCTCAGAGCAAGGTTAACGTGCCCTCGTTGATCGTCACCTCGGGCTCGACACCGTTCACCATCGCCGAGCCATGCGCGAGCGTGAAGCCCTCCATCGTCACGGCAAGCGTGCCCGGCTCGGCGAGGATGTTGACGCCGGATTCGTTCATCGTGATCCGGATCTCGGCCAGGCTGATCGTCACCCCGCTGCTCGATCCGCTGACCACCACGGGCACCGCCACGGCGGGATCGGTGACGGTCAGGGTGAAGCCGCCTTCGCCCGGCAGGTCGTTGAACAGCAGCTTGCCCGAGCTGGTCTGGATCATCCGCATCGTCGGCAATTCGGCCTCGGCGGGGCGCTCGCCCTCGCGCCAATAGCAGCCGGCCCAGATCGGATAGTCGGGATCGCCGCCCTCGAACTCCACCCACACCGCGGCGCCGACCGGCGGCATCATGTAGAAGCCGACCTGCGACCCGGCATAGGGGACGCAGGGCATCGCCCAGGCACTCGCCACCTCGCCGAGCACCATCGGCACCATCACCTGGAGCCGGCCGAGCATCAGCGGATCCGCATTGTCGACGACGACCCCGCGATATTTTCCCCAGAACTGCTTCATCCCCGCCTCTCCCGCGATACCGGGACAGGATCAGGGGATTCCGCCCGCGGGGCAAGCCATGCGGTTTTGCTCGACAGAAGCGCCCCGCTGCCGATAGCCAAGGCAGCATGCCCCAGCTGGTCAGCCTCGGCTCGGTCCTTTCGTGCAGCTTCGGCACCGTGCCGATGCCGATGATCGTGCCGCCCGAAGTCCCGGTGCTGGCAGACGGGCTGCCGGCCGCGACGATCCGGGATTTCGTGCCGTTCGAGAACATCCCCGCGTTCGGGCTCTGCAGGAGCCTCGCCAATCCCGAGGTCGCAGCGGCGACTGCCGCGGCGCAGGGGGTACTGACCCCGATGCCGTGCGTTCCGGTGACGACTTCGCCCTGGTTCCCGGGCGCCCCCGAAGTGCTGCTCGACGGCGTACCGGCGCTGTGCATGGGCTCGATGTGCCTGTGCGCCTGGCTGGGCGAGATCCGGATCGACGAGCCCGGGCAGGAAAGCGTGATCGCCCGGGGCTAGGCCGTCCGCCACGAAAAAGGGGCCCGGTTTCCCGGACCCCTCTTCATTTCGTCGGTTCTACCGAAGCGATCAGTCGTCGCTGCCGGTGAGGAACGCCGGCAGGCCGATATTCTCGCCGCCCTCGTCCTTCGACTCCGAACGCTCGCGACGCGGGCCACGATCACCGCGGTCGCCACCGCCGCTGCGCGGGCCGCGATCGCCACGGTCACCACCCTCGCGGCGCGGACCACGGTCACGATCGCCACCGCGGCCGCCGCCACCGTCGCGACGACGGTCGCCACGATCACCGCGCGGACCGCGATCGCCACCCTCGCGCGGCTCACGCGCCGGGCGGGTATCTTCCAGCTCTTCGCCGGTCTCCTGATCGACGACGCGCATCGACAGGCGAACCTTGCCGCGCGGATCGATCTCGAGGACCTTGACCTTGACTTCCTGGCCTTCGCTCAGGACGTCCGAGACCTTCTCGACGCGCTCGTTCTTGATCTCCGAGACGTGGACGAGACCGTCCTTGCCGCCCATGAAGTTCACGAAGGCGCCGAAATCGACGAGGTTCACGACCTTGCCGTTGTAGATCTTGCCGACCTCTGCCTCTTCGACGATGCCCTTGATCCAGTTGATCGCGGCTTCGATCTGCGAGACGTCCGACGACGAAACCTTGATCACGCCCTCGTCGTCGATGTCGACCTTGGCGCCGGTGGTGGCGACGATCTCGCGGATCACCTTGCCGCCGGTACCGATCACGTCACGGATCTTGGTCTTGTCGATCGTGAAGGTCTCGATGCGCGGTGCGTGCGCCGACAGCTCCGAGCGGGTCGCCGACAGGGCCTTGTTCATCTCGCCCAGGATGTGGGCGCGACCGTCCTTGGCCTGGTTCAGCGCGGCTTCGAAGATCTCCTTGGTGATGCCGGCGATCTTGATGTCCATCTGCATCGTGGTGATGCCTTCGGACGTGCCCGCCACCTTGAAGTCCATGTCGCCGAGGTGATCTTCGTCACCCAGGATGTCCGACAGGATCGCGAAGTCCTTGCCCTCGAGGATGAGGCCCATGGCGATGCCCGAGACCGGGCGCTTGATCGGCACGCCGGCGTCCATCATCGCGAGCGAACCGCCGCAGACCGACGCCATCGACGACGAGCCGTTCGACTCGGTGATGTCGCTGGTCAGGCGGATCGTGTAGGGGAAGTCTTCCTTCGACGGCAGCACCGGGTGCAGCGCGCGCCAGGCGAGCTTGCCGTGACCGACTTCGCGGCGGCCCGGCGCACCGAAGCGGCCGACTTCGCCGACCGAATAGGGCGGGAAGTTATAGTGCAGCATGAAGTTCTGGTACGACAGGCCACCCAGACCGTCGATCATCTGCTCGGCGTCCTTGGTGCCCAGCGTCGCGGTCGCAATCGTCTGGGTCTCGCCGCGGGTGAACAGGGCCGAGCCGTGCGCACGCGGGAGGAAGTGCGTCTCCGCCTCGATCGGGCGGATCTGCGTGGTGGTGCGGCCGTCGATGCGCTTGCCGTCCTTGAGGATGGCGGTGCGGACGATCTCTGCTTCCAGCTTCTTGGTCAGCTTGATGCCGGCCATGACTTCCTGGGGCGAGAGGCCGTCGGCGGCGAACTGCGCCTTCGCCTTCGCACGCGCTTCGTTGAGCGCGTTCGAGCGGGCCGACTTGTCGGTCAGCTTGTAGGCGGCGGTGATGTCCTTGCCGATCAGCTTCTTGATCGAGGCCTTGAGCTTGGCGTTGTCGTTCGACGACGCGACTTCCCACGGCTCCTTGGCAGCCTGCTCGGCGAGCTTGACGATCGCCTTGACGATCTCGCGGCACGCGTCGTGCGCGAACAGCACGGCGCCGAGCATGATCTCTTCCGAAAGCTCCTTGGCTTCCGATTCGACCATCATCACGGCGTCATAGGTAGCGGCGACGACGAGATCGAGCTCGCCTTCGGCAACCTGGGCGTCGGTCGGGTTCAGGACGTACTCGCCATTGACGTAGCCGACGCGCGCGGCGCCGATCGGGCCCATGAAGGGCACGCCCGAGATGGTGAGCGCTGCCGAAGCGGCGACCATCGCGAGGATGTCCGGCTCGTTCTCGCCGTCATAGCTCAGCACCTGAGCGATGGCGTTGATCTCGTTGTAGAAGCCTTCCGGGAACAGCGGGCGGATCGGGCGGTCGATGAGACGCGAGACCAGGGTCTCCTTCTCGGTGGCGCCGCGCTCACGCTTGAAGAAGCCGCCGGGGATGCGGCCGGCAGCGCTGAACTTTTCCTGATAGTGCACGGTGAGCGGGAAGAAGTCCTGGCCTTCCTTCACGCTCTTCGCGGCCGTCACGGCGCAGAGCACCACGGTCTCGCCGAGGGTCGCGATCACCGCGCCGTCGGCCTGGCGGGCAACCTTGCCCGTTTCGAGAGTCAGCGTCTTGCCGCCCCACTCGATCGATACAGTCTTCTTGTCGAACATTGTTTTTCCTTCACACCCGCTGCCCGATGCAGCGGGGGCCTATGGAGAGAGCCGTACGTGGCTCGTGGGACTGGCCGAATTGCCGATCCCCCGTCTGCTCCGCTGCGTGGGAGCCTGACGCCGGCGTTAGCGTGCCGGGATGACAAAAAGGCGACCCGAAGGCCGCCTTTCCGGTTACTTGCGAAGACCGAGCTTCGCGATCAGGTCGGTGTAGCGACCCTCGTCCTTCTTCTTCAGATAGTCGAGGAGGCTACGACGCTTGTTGACCAGCATGAGCAGGCCGCGGCGCGAATGGTTGTCCTTCGCGTGCGTCTTGAAGTGCTCGGTGAGGTTCGAGATGCGCTCCGAGAGGATCGCGATCTGCACTTCGGGGCTGCCGGTGTCGGTGCCGCCGCGAGCATGTTCCTTGATCAGCGCTTCCTTGCGCTCTGCAGAAATCGACATAGTCTTTCCTTCGACATCGCTTAGATATTGAAGCCGCGGACGACCCGGATTTCACCGGATAGAGCCTCCACCAGCGCGATCGGAATATCCTCCAGGCACGCGAAATATTGGCCGTCTTCCTTGGCGATCCCGGCCAGAACCCGCCCCTGTCGGAGCAGCTCTGCCTGGTCGGGGGTGAGGGATAGAGCCGGGATGTCGTCCAGCCCCGCCCTCAATGGCAGGAGGATTTGTTCAAGGGTGCGGCCCTTAGCGGCTTCGTCCAGTTTGTCCAGCGAAATCGCGGAATCCAGGGTGAAGGGGCCCGCCTTCACCCGGCGCAGCATGGTGACATGGCCGACGGTGCCGAGCGCCTGCGCAATGTCGCGCGCGAGGCTGCGGATGTAGGTGCCCTTGGAGACATGGGCGCGCAGGGTGACCGAGTCCGCATCACTGCCCTCGATCGTCAGCGCGTGGATCGTGACCGATCGGCTGGCCAGCTTCACCTCTTCCCCGGCTCGCGCCAGGTCGTACGCGCGCTCGCCATCGACCTTCAGCGCCGAATAGGCGGGCGGCACCTGCTCGATCGGACCGGTGAAGCGCGGCAGCACCGCCTCGATCTGCGCGAGCGTGGGGCGCACGTCCGACGCGGCGATCTCCTTGCCCTCCAGATCGAGCGTGTCGGTCTCCACGCCGAAGCCGATCGTGAAGTCGTACACCTTGTCGCTGTCGAGCATCCGCCCGGCCAGCTTGGTCGCTTCGCCCAGCGCGATCGGCAGCACGCCGGTCGCCAGCGGATCGAGCGTGCCGCCATGGCCGACCTTGAACTTGCCGTACTTGCCGTCGCGCAGCGCGCGCTTGACCGCGCTCACGCCTTGCGTCGAGCCCAGGCCCAGGGGTTTGTCGAGGATGATCCAGCCGTGCATCCGGCGGCCCCTAGCCGAGGCCGGCCGCCGGAGCCAGCATCAGGCGCCCGACTTGGCCTTCTTCGCCTTTTTGGGCTTCACCGGCGGCGGGCCGCTATGGACGATGCTGGATATCTGGCAGCGCTCGCGCCCGGCGAAGATCGTGTCGCCGCGATCGATCTGCGAGGCGCCCGGAAACGTCTTGAAGCCGACGCCGATCGACCAGGGCAGGTTGTTGCAGCGCGTGAAGAAGGACGCATAGTACCAGTTGCGCCGCGCATCCTGGATATAGACGCCATCACCGCTGTCGGTCGGGGTGAAGGTGCGGATGTCGCTGCGGGTGAAGAACGGGATCGTCGCCTGTTCGCCCGACTTCGGGCCGGGCGTCGGGCCCGATTGCTGGGCCGAGGCAGCATTGGCGAGGAACAGCGCGGGCATTGCGCAGGCGAGAATGGTCTTGCGTAACATGGGTCATCTCCTTCCGGAGAGCGATGTGGGGCACTCCCTTGCCGGCTTGTATAATACTTGGGGCTGTGTCCCGTGAAAATTGAAAATGAAGTCGGCAAACCGGATCACCATTCCGCGTGCCGCCGCATCAACGGACATCCTACGGAGCGATCCACTCGAAGCGAACCCGCCCACTCGGCGCCGGGTACTCCGGCGCCGAGTGGGTGCACCCCTTAGTCCGCCATAGCCTCGTCGAGCGTGCGGGGACTGACGAGGACGAACCGGTTCACGGGATCGGACTGCACCGCATACCAGCGCTGGGTCGCGTCGTCCCCCGTCACGATGGTCCGCTTGCCGTCGAGCTGGTTGACGGTGAGGCTGATCCGCTGGACGCCATCCGGAAGCGGCAATTGCACGGCCTTCGCCCATTCAAGGCCGCCATGACCGACCGGTTCCGTCACGATCCTTTCGACCTGACGCACTTCAGTCCAGGTAATGCGCCCACGCACATTTCCCCTCGCATCGACATAAGCACGGTGCCCAAAGATCTTCGGAGCGCAGTCACCGCTATTCCGAACCACTCCAAAGTACCCGAAGCTAGTGGCCGTCACATTGCGCAGACCTGAGCAACTCGATCGACTGGACTTGTCACAATCGGCACGGATCGACGCCGGATCAATCGACCAGCCAGGCGTCGTATTGAACGGAAAGAGTATCTCACGGTCATCATCGCAATGGCCATTCTCCGCGCGGAAATCCTGGCTGCGGGAGTTCTGCTCCTGGCCAAGCACCTTGCGGATCACCGACAGGTCGTACTTGCCCAGTTCCGGCGGCACGACGAATACGGAGAGCTTATAGGCGCGCGGCTTGGCCTTCGCGCCGAACAGACCCCGCCAGAAACCAGGCTTCTGATAGACCTGCAGCTCTCCGCTCGCGGCCTTCACTTCCGCATCGGCGGACCAGGCACCAGGGCACGAGAATTTGAGCGAGATCTCGGTCTTGGCGAGCGGCTGGCATTGCACGCCCTGCATCTTCAACTGAGGCACCCCCTCCCCAAGCGCGATGCCCGACACCGAGACGACCTGTCGTGCCGCAGGGCCACCTGCCGGCTTCCCCAGGACATAGGTCGGGCCATATTCGATCACGCGCGGCGTCGATTTGCCGAACGGAAGATTGGCCATGGCCGTTCCGACGGTGTTCGTGGTCCGCTGGATGTCCCTCGCGGTCACGCGCTCGAGCTGGCTGAGCTGCGCGATACTGTTGCGGATTCCGAGAAAGGCCTGCTTCTGGCTCTCATTCAGCTGCGCGAAGGTCTTGTCGCGCTGGTCGGCGACCATCGCATTCAGCTGCCCGAGCAGCACCTCGCCCTGCTGCCGGATGCGGAAGCTGTTGTTGCTGACGGCATCATCGGCGTGGTTGATGATATTCTTCACCGACCCTTCGAGCTGGTCGATGATCGAGCCCATCGTGGCTCCGGCTGCGATCTCTGCGAGCTGGGCATGAGCTGTGCCGGGGACCGCCGCAAGGGCGAGTACCGGCGCGACAATAAGGCAACGCATATCGGTCTCCTTCTGGCTGACTGCCGGCTTGCGGCGTCGCGTTTCGTCATCCATCGGAGAGATGCATCGCGTCGGCACGGGCTCCCTACGCAGCCTGATCCGACGGAGTCCCCCTTCCGGGCAAACCGACGGGCGTCGGCCTTGCAGGAGGATCTGTGCGTCGTAACCAAAATGGTTTCGGTGCTGGCTTGCACGCGACGAAGGTGATTTTTATCACCTGGAGAGGGGAAGCCGCCGCGTCACGACGCGAACCGTGGGGGGCCAAGGCTCGGCAATGGCAAGTGATGGCCCACCAGGCGCTGACGATGGACCTCCGGCAGCCCTGCTCGACAGGGTTCTCTCGAGAGCCAGGACGATGCGCGTCAAAGCGGGCCAGATCGTCGTCGGCCACAGCAGTTTGGCAAACGATGTCTATTTCATCCTGAGCGGCGGCTTCGAAGTCTCCATCACGGCGCGAGACGGTGCGGATGTGGTCGTTCGCGACCTGGGGCCCGGTGCCATTTTCGGGGACCTCTCGGCGCTCGACCGGCAACCTCGATCGGCCAATGTCATTGCGACCTCGGATAGCAAGCTCGCAAGCATACCGGCCGAAATCTTCCTCGCGGCCGTCTCCGAGATTCCCGAGGCAAGCAGCTGGTTCATGAACCGTCTAGGCAGAGAGGTGCGGCGCCTGACCGACAAGATCTTCGAGCTGAGCGCGCTCGCCGCGCGTGGTCGCCTCCACTGCGAATTGCTGCGCCTGGCAGGCACGGCTCCGCGCACAGGAGATCGCGTTCAACTCGAGCCCGCGCCCACGCACGAAGCGCTTGCGCAGCGCATAGGAAGTCAGCGCGAGGCGGTCTCACGTGAACTTGCGCAACTGAGCGACGCAGGCGTGCTACGGCGCGGCCGCAAGTGGATCGAACTCGATATCGCCCGGCTCACGAAGCTGGTCGAGGTCGAGCTGGGCTATCCCTTGTCTCTGGCGACGCGACTGGACACGCCTGCGCAGCCCCCCGTTTAGGGCGTCTCATCATCTTCCACGGGAACCTGATCGTCCCGGAGCACGGCCCGCAAATTCTTGAGAAATTTATCCAGCAGCGGGTCAGCGAACTTGGCCGGCACTTCGGTGTAGACGCGGTGAAACGCCGTGAGCACCTCGTGCTTGAAGACGTGCATCGTTGCCACTTGCCTAGGCGTCATCTGTTTTATGACGGGGCTGGCGCAAAGCATCCTCGACACTTGATCCGAGATGCGCGCACGAAAGAGGTATTCGCGTTTATCCATGGATTCCCCCATTGCTCTCAAAGCTCGCCGATAATAACATGGTTAATACGGCGGGAGCGAATGCGATGAGCACGGTTTCGGATGGAATCTATACTTACAAGTTCAGCGGATTCTCCCAGGACGCTGCTTTGCTCGGGAATTTCCTCGTGGGACTGGGGTGGCTCGAAGTCACGAAGGGGCAAGTAAACGGCCATCATCATTCGACCCATGTGCGGATGAGCGGCGGTGCAGAGCCCCCCAAGCACTGGCAGTTCGCAGTGACCGGCAGCTTCAGCCCCGGCACCACCGGCCAGATTGGATCCGCCAGTCTGAAATTCGTTCAGGAGGGCGTCGCGGCCGACGACGCCCAGATACTGCGAAGCGACTTCGCGTTCGTCAGGGCGGCCGCACTGGATCGCTACTGGCTGATATCAAAGGCTGACGCCGAGGTTCAAACCGGAGGGTCGACGAGAGAGACCGCCATGGAAGTGGTCGAAGGAGAGCTTGTCCGCATTTCCTGATCACTCAAACCCAGGCGCCCGACGAGCGGCCGCATCCGATTGAGGAACCAGGGCGCATGCATCGCGCGAGCCAGCGCCAGCCCCTCCCCCAATGCGTTCCGCGCCTCCTCCTCCAGACCCTGCCCGAGCAGGGCGAGCGCACGAACACGCAGCGCTTCCGGGCGGTAGAACAGCTCGTCCGGATTGATCCCGAGCGCCGAGCGAGTGGCCTCGATCGCGGCATCGAGATCTCCGCCCAACAATGCCGCCTCGCCAAACCAGGTGAGATAGAGCGTCTGGGCATTTCGTGCATGCGCTTCCGCCATGCCCTGCAGGCCCTGGCGCAGCAAGACCATGCCGGATGCCACATCGCCATAGCCTGCGCGGGCCCGGCCAAGCACGATGCTGGCGGTCGCCGCAAACTGAGGAAAGCCGAGCGTGCCGGCCAGGCGCAACGCTGTTTCGCCAAGCCCCGCCGCTCGCCTGTCGGCGCCGAGCAGGATTTCCACCATCGCCACCATATACGCAGCGAAGCATCGATCGTACGGGCTTGGCTGACGTCGAGATGCCCGTAGCGCATGGGCACAGCGCCGCCGCGCCGCGACGCTGTCGCCGAGGAGCACCGCGACCAGGGCTGCGTTTCCGAAGGTCTGCGGGATCGCGCCGGCGCGCGCCAAAAAGGGCTCGGCGTCGAAGAAGCCTTGCCCCGAGACAAAGCTCGCCTCGGCGCCGATCAGATCGCCAACGCGATAGCGCGTGGTCATTTCGACCATATGCCCGGCAGCAAGCGCATCAGCGCCACCGTGAAGACGGGCAAGGGACATGCATTCGGCCGCGATGGTCTGGGCCTTTCGATAGTCTCCCGCGCTCGAGGCAGCCATCCACTGCCCCGCCACGCCCAACATCGACTGATAGATTTCACCAACTCGCCTGGCAGTCCGTTGTGCCTCGGCAGCAGCGGCACGCGTCGCGGGGGAAGAATAACCGGTAGTGATCTGGAGCGCCTCGGCGTGAAGGTTCCGCGTTTTCAGTTCGAGTTGAATATCCTGACGTTCCAGTGGAACCTGACGCAGGAGCGCGAGGCACCATTCCGTCAGATGGCGCACCTCGGGCCACGCGCGTCGCTCCCGCGCGGCAGCGACGGCGCGATCCAGGGCCCGAAGCGCCCTATCCCCTTCTCCCGCCCTTTCCCAGAATTCCGCCAGCACGGCATCCGGAACACCCTCCGGATCATCCTCAAGGATATCGGCGGCGTCACGGTGAAGCGCCCGACTGTCGTCGGCCAATAGGGTCTCCAGCGCGGCTTCACGAAACAGCGCATGGGTGAAACGCAGTGTAGGCGGCGATCCGGAGATGGTCGCCACCCGTTCGCGCTCGAGCGCCGTCAGGCCGGCGGCCAAATCCACGCCCCTGCGTCCCGCCAGCGCGGAGATGGTGGAAACAGGCGCTTCCACACCCAGGACGGCGGCGCATTGGGCCAGCGCCATCGAGGGGCCCAGGGCAGTCAGGCGGGCGAGCAATAGTCCAGCCAGGGTCTCGGGAACCGAGCGAACATCCGGCCGCCGGCCCGCATCAGACAGAAGCCGCACCAACTCTCGCGCAAAAAGCGGAACGCCTCCGGACCGAAGGATGACATGTTGCACATCGTTCGCGGACAGCCCCCCACGCGCCAGCCCGCCGACGAGCTCGGCCGTCTGGTCTGGACCGAGTGGCTCCAGCGGAATTCGCTGCCAGCCCGCCCCTGGCGCCCCTCCCGTTTCCAGGCGAGACGTTGCGACAATCAGGACAGGTCGCTCGACAACTTCGAGGACCATCGCGTCGAGCACCTCGCGCGACGAGGGGTCAGCCCAGTGCAAGTCCTCCAGAATGAGGATCGCAGGCCCGCCAATCGAATCGACTATGGTCCGCGCGATCACATTGTCCCGCGCGGCCTCTTCGCCCTCCGCGTTCCAATGCGGTGGGAGCAAGTCGCCGGAATGATCCCGGGAGAGCTGTTCGAGGAGACGCGAGATCAGACCGAGCGGCGCCTGCGTCCGCAACGAGTCTGCCGCGACCACATGGGCATGGACCTCGGGAAGAAGGTGGCTTGCAAGCTCTGCCACCAGCCGTGTCTTGCCGACCCCGGCCTGTCCTTCGATCAGGCACGCCCCGCCATGGCCTTCACGGGCCGCTTGCCAGGCGGCAACGAGCCGGGCCTGCTCGTCTTCCCGCCCGATGATCGGCCCCTCCGGCGCGCCACCGCCATCTGTGACGCGACCGGAACGCTTCCGGCCCAACACCTCCCAGCCATGGCTGAGCTCGGGAAAGCCCTTCAGCACAAGAGGTGGCGATCGCTTGAACGAAAAGCATGCACCTGTCCGCTCGGCCACGCCCTGCGCCACAAGGATATGGCCTGGCTGCGCAGCCGCCTGAAGGCGCGCCGCCAGGTTGGCGGCATCGCCGAACACCGGCACCTCGCGAGCCTCCGCGGAGCCAATCGCCGCCCCCAGTATCACGCTTCCACTTGCGATCCCGGAGCGTGCACTTACCAAGTCGCCGAGTCTCGGGCAGCCATCCCGTATTGCCAGCGCCGCCGAGACGGCACGTTGCGCATCGTCTTCGCGGACCTGCGGAAAGCCGAAATAGGCAAGCACGCCATCGCCCATGAAGCGGGCGACATGCCCCCCGGCGTTGGAAATGCTCACCGCACAATGTTCGAGGAACGCGCTCAGCAACCGATGACAAGCTTCCGGATCCATGGACCGAGCCAGTTCGGTGGAGCCTGCAAGGTCCACGAATAATACCGTGATGTCGCGGCGTTGCGCACCATCAGCCGATACTTGTCGCAGCGACTCGTTTTGCATCTGAACCCCCGACCCGTTATTGACCTACGGATCTGGGTTCGCGTCAAGGACTAGGCGAGGAAAGACAAGCCTTCTCGCCCGGGACAAGCTACCAACGCGGGACGTGCAACTCGCAACAGACATCCAGGCTCACGTCAGAAAACCAGGGCGGCGTGACGTCGATCGCGATTGTCCAGGCACCAACAGGGATCTGGCACGCAAGGGAATCGATGCCACGCCGTCAGGCTTTTACTGCGGTGTGGCCTTGCCCGGCTTGGACGAGCCGAACGGAATGACAATTCCGGCATGTGGAACCGTCGTGCCGGGGGTCTTGTTAGGGTAGAGATCGGTCGTGGTTGTTCCGACATAGGGCCCAACCGAATTGCCGTTGCCGGGTGTGACGGTGGTGGTCGAGACGGTACCGTTACCGATTGGCGACACCGTCTCGCTCTTCGTAACCGGCCCGACCGGCGTGTTGATTACGGTCTGGGTCGAGCTCGATTGGGCAAAAGCGGGGGCGGCGGCCAGCGAGACCAGCATCCCGGAAAGGACTAGACGCATCATGTTGCTAACTCCCGATTGAAGACTAGCCGCTCAGGGCGGCGAGACTCTCTCGTCGTTCGGGCAAGAATCCTCTGTGCACGGGGTCACGCCGCTGGAGTGATTTTTCGCACAGACTCCCATTCTGCATCGTCAGACCGACCTGGGCTCGGCCCGGTGCCGCAGTCAGGACGCGTTGCCACGGCACCGTTTTCTGGACCGTTGACTGATCGTCCACCTTCAAACCCGTGACGGCCAAAGCGAGCGGGCCAACCCCGCCGATCCGCCTTGCGAACGTGCTGGCGTCGCCGGGACATTGCCTGGCCTGAAAAGCAGAACCACCCGAAATAGATCAATCCGTTGTGGCACATTCCTCATTTGGCGCACGCCGCATGCTCGGCGATATTCGAATGGCGCCCACGAATATCCATTGTAGAGTGTGCTTCGTGGGCCCGAGTGGCATGGCAGAGGGGGATGAGCGTGCGTTACCTGAAGCAGTTGGCCCTGCCGGTTTCCTTCATCGCGCTTGGCATCGCGACCTTGTCGGCCACGGCTTCCTCGTCGCCGATGAACGAGACCGTCAACTACACCTATGACGAGCTCGGCAGGCTGGTGAAGGTCGAGAACAGCGGCAGCGTGAACAACAACGTCGTCTCGAACTACGCCTATGACAAGGCCGGCAATCGCACCAATGTGAAGGTCACCGGCGCGCCCTGACAGGCGTTACCGCTTTTCCGTCCGGGGCCGCATCTGCTGGCTGGATGTGGCCTGGGCATTTCCCAAAAATCGAACTGCGCATTGCTCCGCTCGATCGGGGCTCTCGCAATGCACTTTTCAAGATGAATTCAGGGGGCGAAGTGTTGAACCTTTTTGCTCGGCGCCGAGTGCTGCAAACGACTGTTGCCGCGACGGCATTGCTCTGTTCCTTCCCTGCCCTCGCGCAGCAATCCACCTTGTCGCCGCCGCGCCAGGACACGACCAGTTCCACCGGTGTGAGCTACCGCAGTGGAGCACTTTCCCTGAGCGAGGAGGACCTGTCGATTGGCGGCGGTGCGCCGACCGGCCTCTCGCTGCACCGCAATTACAACAGCGGCGTCACCGGGATCGGGCCTGGCGCGAACTGGACGTTCAACGCCGATGGCTATGTGAGCATCGAAGCACTTCCGCTCTATCCCGGAGATGTGCCGGTCACCGGCAACGAGCCCTATGTCTACAATGTCGTGATCGGCGGCAAGACGATCGGTTTTCTCGGGGGCAGTGTCTATGGCGGGCCAAACGGCCCCTTTGCCGGCGGCCCGGTGGGAACCTACCAGCCTGCACTGCCGAGCGGTGCCCAGCTCGTCTTCAATGGCTCGAACCCATTCACCGGGAACTACACGTTCACCGATTCCGATGGATCGGTGGCGAACTTTTCACCTGGACCAAGCGGGCGGATCACCAACCTGACGATGCCAGACGGCACCCGGCTGGAATACACCTATATCTCTGGGCAGACCGTCAAGTTCATCTCAAGCAATCGGGGCTGGGCACTGCTGTTCGAAAGCGCAACCAAGGTTTGCGCGGTCAACCTGGCGCAGTCCTATGTCACGGCGGGGTCGACATGCCCGGCTGATGCCCAGTCCGTGACCTATGGCACTGTTAGCAGCACGTACACATCCGGTGCGGGGATGCCACTTCTCACCTCCGCAACGCGCGGAAACCAGACCACGACCTATACCTACAACGCCAAGGATCACCTGAACTGCGTAAGGGATCCTGGCCAGGCGGTCTGCAAGATACAGACGACCTATACCGAGTGCCCGAACGACCCCAATGGCCTGGGCATCCAGTACCAGCTCCACCTGCGGGATTATGTCAGCAGCCAGCAGGACGCGACAGGCAAGGCCTACGCATTCTCGTACGCCAATGGCAGCGCTTTCCCGGCAGGATGCCCGAAGGGGCAGCAGGACCCCAACGAGGATTTTCGCGCGTTCACGGCCAGCACCGCGACGATGACCGAGAATGGTTCGGCATCCACCGTCGTGACGCTGGACCCGAGCGGGATGCCCAGCGAGATAGCCGACCCCCTCGGACGAAAGAGCAGTTTCGGCCTGGAGGCGGTTTCAGGTCCTTGGGGTTCGTACATCCTGGACACGACGATCAAGAGTGTCGCGCGCCCGGAAGGCAATTACGAAACCTACGCCTTCGATGCCCGCGGCAACATCACCGGCAAGACGGTGAAGGCGAAGCCGGGCTCCGGGCTTGCGGATCTGGTGACCGGCGCGGTCTATCCGGCCAGCTGTGGCAACACCAAGACCTGCAACAAGCCGACGAGCGTGACCGACCCGCGGTCGAACGCGACCAGCTATACCTATGACGCGACGCATGGCGGGGTGTTGACCGAGACGGCGCCGGCGGATGCGAACGGGATCCAGGCGGTCAAGCGCTACGCCTATGCGCAGCGTTATGCCTGGATCAAGAATGCGAGCGGCGGCTTCTCCCAGGCGGCGAGCCCGGTGTGGCTGCTGAGCGAGGAGCGCAGCTGCCGGGCGACGGCGACGGTGGGCAATGCGTGTGCCGGCGGCGCGGCGGACGAAGTGATCGTCGCCTACGATTATGGCCCCAGCACCGGCTCGGTCGGCAACAACCTCCTGCTCCGCGGGAAGACCGTCACCGCACAGGATTCCGACGGCGCCATCCGCAGCCTGCGTACCTGCTACGGCTATGACCGGGACGGCAACAAGATCTGGGAAACGAGCCCGCGCGCCGGGCTGGCAGCCTGCTACTGAAGGGGGATGGCATGAACCGCATTTTGCTGGGGCTGCTGGCCTCCTCGACTCTGGTGCCGGCCGCGGCCTTCGCCCAGGCTTCACCGTCCGATTTCACCAGCGCGACGCGCTATGACACCGAGCGCCGGGTGACCGGCACGATCGCGCCGGACCCGGACGGCTCAGGGTCGCTGCATCATCCAGCGGTACGCAACAGCTACGATGCTGCTGGGCGGCTGGTGAAAGTCGAGAAGGGTGAGCTTTCCGGCTGGCAATCCGAAGCCATCGCCCCATCCGCCTGGTCGGGCTTCACGGTCCAGCAAACGGCAGAGACGACCTATGACGCAATGGACCGCAAGCTGGTCGAACAGGTTCGCGAAGGCGCGGCGGGGGCGATCTATCAGCTGACCCAGTACAGCTACGACGCATTCGGGAGGCTGGAATGCACGGCGGTGCGGATGAACCCGGCAGCATTCGGCTCGCTGCCCGCAAGCGCCTGCACGTTGGGGACACAGGGCAGCCAGGGTGCGGACCGGATCACGCGCAACATCTACGATGCCGCCGGCCAGCTGCTGCAGGTGCGCAAGGCAGTGGGTACGGGCCGGGAGCAGGCCTATGTCACCTACAGCTATACGACGAACGGCAAGCAGGAATATGTCGTCGATGCCAATGGCAACAAGGCGCGGCTGACCTATGACGGCCATGATCGCCAGGTGCAGTGGCAATTCCCCTCGACCAGCACGCCCGGCAGCTATGACGGCTCGACCCCGGCCAATGCGCTGGCGACTTCGGGCGCGGTCAATACCAACGACTATGAAGCCTATGGCTATGACGCCAATGGCAACCGGACGAGCTTCCGCAAGCGCGACGCGCGCAGCTTCGCCTTCGCTTTCGATGCGCTCAACCGGATGACATCGAAGATCGTGCCGGACGCTTGCGTTGCCGGCTATGCCTGCACCAGCGTGAGCGCCAGTTCGGTGCGCGATGTCTATTACAGCTACGATCTGCGAGGGCTGCAGACCGCCGCGCGCTTCGACAGCGCGAGCGGCGGCGATGCGGTGCTGAGCGGCTGGGACGGGTTCGGGCGGCAGGCCTCGAGCACCACCAGCATGGGCGGGGTGAGCCGCAGCCTGGGCTATCAATATGATGCCAATGGCAACCGCGTTCGGGTGACGCATCCCGACGGCCATTCCGCCAACTATTACCGGGATGGCCTAGACCGACTCTATTATGCCGATCTTGATGGAACAGTCCGGCTTTTTTATCCGCCCTATGATTCTGCCGGCCGAGTATCGTCACTCTATCGCTGGAACAACTATATATGGGACTGGGCGGTAGGGACGAACTACGGTTACGACGGCATTTCGCGTTTGACGAGCTATGGGCAGAGCTACTTGAGCGGTGGCAATGTCACGACGACATTGGCCTATAATCCGGCGAACCAGATCGTCAGCCGCGCGCGGGACAATGACGATTATCGCTTCACCGGCCACGTCAATGTCGATCGCAACTATGCGGCCAACGGGCTCAATCAATATACGGGCGCGGGTGGCGCCGCATTCGCCTATGATGCGAACGGCAATCTGATCTCCGATGGCAGCACCAACTACGCCTATGACGCCGAGAACCGGCTGGTAGCGAGTTCGGCGGGCGTTGCCCTCGTCTACGATCCGCTTGGGCGCCTGTACCAGGTCTACCGCGGTGGCGTCAGCGATACCCGCTTCCTCTATGACGGCGATGCGCTCACAGCTGAATATGATGGATCGGGTAATCTGCTGAAGCGCTATGTCCATGGCGCTGCGGACGGCGAGGATGATCCACTGGTCGAATTCGACGGCACCAGCCTATATCCAGGCTACTTGCTCGCGGATCATCAGGGCTCGATCGTCGCGCTGGCCGACGGGAGCGGCAACCGCGTCGCGGTGAACAGCTATGACGAATATGGCATCCCCGCCAGCGGCAATAGCGGGCGCTTCCAGTACACCGGCCAGGCCTGGATCCCCGAGCTGGGCATGTACTACTACAAGGCCCGCATCTACTCGCCGACGCTCGGACGTTTCCTGCAGACCGACCCGATCGGATATGAGGATCAGGTCAATCTGTACGCATATGTCGGGAATGATCCAATCAATGGGCGAGACCCGACTGGAACAGAATGTGATAATTCCAGTAACGGTAGTACCCATTGCGTCTCTACTGGAAAATATGACGTGACATTCAAGACTCCATCAGGCTTCCAAAATACCGACCCGAAGGCCAGAGATTACCACACCTATGAGAAACCCAATGCCTCACCTCTTAATGCGGCACAAACTCGAGAATGGGTGAAGAATAATCCTACGCCCGGAACGCCATCTCCGGCCACTCCTCAGGGTACACCGAACGATGCATCTCCTACAGGCACGTCTTGGATAAAATCGAGCCCAGTGACGTCATTCTCGGTAGAAAATAAGACCACCGGCAATATGGTAGTGGTCAATGTGACCATGCCGGGACATCCACTTGGCAACGGGATCGTCGTGCGAGATGTAACCGCGAATACCAATGGCACCTCGACAATAAGAAATTACGGCGAGGGTAATGGATTTTTGCAATCCAAGGATTCATGGGTCTCAGGATTGATTAATGACGTATGGACCTCACCGAGCATGAGACCCCCGCCCGTTCCTGCGCCAAAATGGGATCGTTGTGTATCACACCCGGGAGCTTGCTAGGAGGGCCATCATGAATTCTATGCTCAGGGGATTTTTGATTGCTCCAGCCATCCCTGGATTGATCGTGTTTTTTATTGCTATTTCTCAGGGAGGATTCTGGGAGGGCGTGTGGGCCGCGCAAGGCATATCGATTGTATCGTATATTGCTGCCATCTTTGTTGGCGTTCCACTTCACCTGTTTCTAATTCGATGCAAGAAACGAAGCCTTCTTATTTACACGATTTCTGGCATTATGTCGGCCATTATTCCAATTTTACTTGTGATTATAGTTCCATTTCATAATAGTAAGACATCGCAACCCCTCTCCTCTCTGTATCCGCTCATTGGGGTGATGGTTCTGGCAGGAGGAGCAGTTGCTGCCGTATTTTGGCTGATTGCGCGCCCAGATCTTGGGCAGGAAGGAACCGCGAGGTGACGGCGGCCTGCTACCAAATGGGGCGATAGCATGAACCGCTTTCTGCGGTTTGGCCAACACCTCAGTTCGCGCTTGGCACTGAACAAGTAGGAAATCGCGACTCACATCATGATCAAACCGGGCCGCCATCCGGATCTCGTCCGCCTGATCGAGCCCGATCGGACGGTACCTGCGATTAGCCGGCGGATAAGGCCTTCAACAGCGCCATGAGCTGATCGTTGCTGAATGCTAACAATGGGCGCCAACCTCGTCGTTCATCTGCGCAAACCGACGCTGCAGGGCCATGATTTCCAGCGCGAGGAACATCATACTGATTGTAGCGGGTTGCCCGCCGTCGTGCCCTGTACCGGCACGATGCCGATAGGCGAGGGCGGACCGCACCAGAGCTGATAGCCGGGCCTGCCCGGGCTTTCCGCTGCAATACGCGGGCACATTGGGACTGGCCCGAGAAGATCCGGAAAACAAGGCCGGGAATCCAGACTCGGATGAGACTTGATTGCTGATGAGCACCTGTCGCAGTCATCAATCAGGTTTCCACCAGGCCCTCGCCTGCAACCCGGACGAGAGTTGCGGCCTTTCAGTTCAACTGCGGGGATCGTGTTGAAGCATCAGGCCGTGCGCTGCATGAAATGCCGGCGGCACAGGGCCACATAGCGCTCGTTCCCGCCCACTTCGCGCTGCTCGCCCTGGCGCACGGCATTGCCCTCGGCATCGACGCGCAGGTTCATCGTCGCCTTGCGCCCGCATTCGCAGACCGACTTGATCTCGACCAGCGAGTCGGCGAGCGCGAGCAGCTCGGCCGAGCCGGGGAACAAGGCCCCCTGGAAATCGGTGCGCAGGCCGTAGCAGAGCACCGGGATGCCCACTTCGTCGGCGAGATGGGCGAGCTGGCGGACCTGGACGGGGGAGAGGAACTGCGCCTCGTCGACCAGGATGCAGGCGAGCGGCGACTTGTAATGCTCGTCCTCGGCGACGCGGCGCAGGTCGGTCACCTCCTCGAAGGGGACGGCGGTGGCGCTGATGCCCAGCCGCGAATCGATCACGCCCTTGCCGCCCCGGTCATGGATGCCCGCGGTGAACAGTAGCGTGCGCATGCCGCGTTCGCGATAGTTGAAATCGGCCTGCAGCAGCGTGGTCGATTTCCCCGCGTTCATCGAGGCATAGTAGAAATAGAGCTTGGCCATGCGCGATCTGCGCCCGGCGGCGGCACGCGGTCAATCACCGCGCCCGCTTAATCCTGTGGACGCGGGCTCACTCCCCGGCGCCATCCTCGTCGCCCAGATCCTGGGCCACCTTGGGATCGCGGAGCAGCTTGTCGATATGGCTGCCCTCGTCGAAGCTCTCGTCCGCCAGGAACTTGAGCTTGGCCGCGTATTTCATCTTCACCCGATTGGCGACTTCGCGCTGGAGATAGGCGGTGTTGGTGCGCAGCGCCTTGATCACCACTTCCTCGTCCTTGCCGAGCAGCGGCTTCACGAACACCGTCGCGTGACGCAGGTCGGGCGACATGCGCACTTCGGTGATCGAGACCATGTGCTTGGCGAGCACCTCGTCATGCACGTCGCCGCGCTGGAGGATCTCGCTCAGCACGTGGCGCACCTGCTCGCCGACGCGCAGCAGGCGGACGGAGCGTTCTTCGGTGGTGGTCGTGGTCTTCATATCTCTTCTCCCTCTCCCCTCCAGGGGAGAGGGCCGGGGAGAGGGGCAAGTGCAATGCGCCCTCGACTGCCCCCTCTCCCCAGCCCTCTCCCCGCAAGCGGAGAGAGGGAGAGGTAATTACAGCGTGCGCTCGCGCATCTCGACTTCGAAGGTCTCGAGATAGTCGCCCGCCTTGATGTCCACGAAGTTCTGGCTGAACGTGACACCGCATTCCAGGCCGGCACGCACTTCGGGGACGTCGTCCTTGAAGCGGCGCAGCGAGGCGATCTCGCCCTGGTAGATGATGACGTCGTTGCGCGTGATGCGCGCCTTGAGCGCCTTGCGGATCGCACCCTCGGTGACCAGCAGGCCGGCTGCCTTGCCGTGCTTGCCCGCCGAGAAGACTTCCTTGATCTCGGCGCGGCCGACGACGGTTTCGAACGCTTCCGGACCAAGCTGGCCGGCCATGCCGGCGCGGATCTCGTCGGTCAGGTCGTAGATCACGTCATAATATTTGAACGCGACCTTGTTGCGCTCGGCGATCTCGCGCGCCTTGGCGTTCGGACGGACGTTGAAGCCGATGATCGGGGCACCCGCGGCACCGGCGAGCGACACGTCGCTCTCGGTGATGCCGCCGACGCCGGCGTGCAGCACGCGCGCCTTGATGTCGTCGGTGCTGATCTTGTTGATCGCCGCGACGATCGCCTCGACCGTGCCCTGGGTATCCGCCTTGACGACCAGCGGATATTCCATCGCCTGCTTTTCCTTGAGCGCCGAGAACATGCTCTCGAGGCTGGCCGGCGCGTTGGTCGTGCGCTTCTGGAGCGCAACGCCCGAGCGGTACTCGGCGACTTCGCGGGCACGCGCCTCGTTCTCGACGACCTGGAGCGGGTCACCCGCCATCGGCACGCCGGAGAGACCGAGGATCTCGACCGGAACCGAAGGACCGGCTTCCTTGACCTGCTGGCCCTTGTCGTTGACCAGCGCGCGGACCTTGCCGCTCTCGGCGCCGACGACGAACACGTCGCCGACCTTCAGCGTACCGCGGTTGACCAGGACGGTGGCGACCGGGCCGCGGCCCTTGTCGAGCTTCGCCTCGATCACCGTGCCTTCGGCCTCGCGGTCCGGATTGGCCTTGAGGTCGAGCAGTTCGGCCTGGATCTGGATCTTCTCGATCAGGGCGTCGAGGCCGATCTTCTTGAGCGCCGAGACTTCGACGTCCTGCGTCTCGCCGCCCATCTCTTCGACGATCACCTCGTGCTCGAGCAGACGCTCGCGCACGCGCTGCGGGTTGGCGCTGTCGAGGTCGACCTTGTTGATCGCCACGATCATCGGCACGCCGGCCGCCTTGGTGTGATTGATCGCCTCGATCGTCTGCGGCATCAGGCCGTCATTCGCGGCGACCACCAGCACGACGATGTCGGTGATGTCGGCACCGCGGGCGCGCATCTGGGTGAACGCCTCGTGGCCCGGCGTGTCGAGGAAGGTGATCTTCGACTTGTCCTTCAGCGTGACCTGATAGGCGCCGATGTGCTGGGTGATGCCGCCGGCTTCGCCCTTCACCACATCGGTGCCGCGCAGGGCATCGAGCAGCGAGGTCTTGCCGTGGTCGACGTGACCCATGATCGTCACGACCGGCGCGCGCGGCTGCAGCGTGTCCTCGGCATCGGCCTCGGCCACGTCCAGATCGACGTCGCTCTCACTGACGCGCTGCAGGTTGTGGCCGAATTCGGTCACGAGCAGCTCGGCGGTGTCCTGGTCGATCGTCTGGTTGACGGTGACCGGCATGCCCATCTTGAACAGCGCCTTCACCAGGTCGGCGCCCTTCTCGGCCATACGGTTGGCGAGTTCCTGCACGGTGATCGCCTCGGGGACGACCACGTCGCGGACCTGCTTCTCGCGCGGCGCCGACGAACCACCGTACGAACGACGATGCTCCTTCTCGCGGGCACGCTTCAGCGCGGCCAGCGAACGGGCGCGGGCACCATCCTCGCCGCCCAGGGCGCGATTGACGGTGAGCTTGCCCGACTGGCGGCGATCGTCGCCCTTGCGGTCACGCTGCTGCGGACGCGCAGGCTCGGGGCCACGGCGCACCGGCGCACCGCCCGCCGGGGCGGGACGCGATGCGGGCGCACCGGCACCGGCGGGACGTGCAGCCTGGGTCGGAGCCGGAGCCGAAGCCGGGGCAGCTGCCTCCGGCTTGGGCTCGGGCTTGGGCTGCGGCTTGGGAATCTCGGGACGCTGCACCGGCGTGAACAGGCGCGGCGCGGGGCGGCTCGGATCGAGCTGCAGCGCGACCGGGGCCGGCGGCGGAGCCGGAGTGGGCGCGGGGGCCGGAGCCGGTACAGGCTTGGGCGCAGGCGCAGGAGCGGCGGCCTCCACCTTGGGCGCTTCCGGAACCGGTGCGGGCACGGGGGCCGGAGCAGGCGTCGGCTCGGGCGCCGGCGGCGCCTTGGCGGCTTCCGCCTCGGCGCGTGCCTTCTCCTCGACGCGACGCGCTTCGGCCTCTGCTGCGTCGGCACGCTCGCGCTCCTCACGACGGCGCGCTTCCTCAAGCGCGTTCATGCGCTGCTCGTCGGCTTCGCGCAGCAGACGCGTCTGGCGCTCCTGCGCCGACTCGTTCGAGACGGGCGGGCGCGGGGCGGGCGGCGGAGGCGGCGGGGCCGGCTGCGCGGGGGCAGCGACCTGCGGCTCGGGCGCAGAGATCGGGCCTTCCGCCGGACCTTCGCCCGGCTTGCGGAACACGCGTGCCTTCTTGGTCTCGACGATGACCGTGTTCGAACGGCCATGGCTGAAGCTCTGCTTCACTTTGCCCGTCTCGACCGTGCGCTTGATCCCCAGCGGCGCGCGCATGCCCAGTTTCGGCTTTTCGTTGTCGGTGTCGCTCATGCGCTGCCTAAAGTCCTTCAGTCTGTCGTTCGTCGTCAGACGCTTCCGACGGAAGCGCCGATGCGCCTTGCGAAGCGGTTTCGCAAGGGCGGGAGGTGGAATCGGGTCCGATAAAGTGCAGCCACCGATCGAGCGCTTCGCGCGTTCGGGCGGCTGCTTTGGCGTCGGTCAGGCCGGCATGTACCACATTTTCGCGGCCTAGCGCCAAGGACAATATGGTGCGCGGGATCGGCAATGTTAAGCCCTTGCGCCCGCTTCCTTCTTCATCGAGGCCGACGCGCCAGGCCTGGGCGAGCTTGCGCGCCCCGTCCTCGCTCGCGTCGCTCGCGTGGAGCAGCAGGTGGAGTCGGCCGCTGCGCCCGGCTTCCTGGATGCGGTCGCCGCCGATCGCGATGTTGCCGGCCTTGAACTCGAGGCCCAGCCGGTCGAGCGCGTTGCGCTGCAACTGCTCCTCGATCCGCGCGCCGAGATCCTCGGGGATGCGCAGCTCGGCGCCCTTGAAGGCGCGGGCGAGCACGCCCTTGAGCTTCTTGCCCGAAGCTTCGAGCTCCGCCCGCGTCACGCCGATCCAGGCCCCGCGGCCCGGCGCCTTGGCACGGACATCGGGCAGCACTTCGCCGTCCGGCGAGAGCGCGAGACGAATCAGCCCGTCGCGCGGAGCTTCCTCACGCGACAGCACGCAGGTGCGCATGGGATCCTTCTCCTCCCGCGTCGCGGAAGGAGTGGTCCCTTTGGCCTTTACCGAAGCGGTATCATTGCGAGGGTTCCGCATGCGCGTCTCCCTGCACCGGTGCGGCATTGCGGTCAGCGATCAGCTGTCCGCCCGCACCGTAATTCTCGAGCGAAAGCTCGGTGATGTTGACCTGAACCGCAGCCGCCGGCTTGCCCAGGCGCGCGACCATCGAGGCCGTGACATCGGCGACGATGCCAGCCTTCTGCTCGCGGGAGGCCGGGCCAGCCAGGCGGATGTCGATGAATGGCATCAGGCTTCGTCCTCCGCCGGCGCAACCGCCGCCGCTTCACCGGCCGCATCCTCGTCCGCGAACCAGTGCGCGCGGGCGGCCATGATGATCTCGTTGCCCTGCTCGTCGCTCAGGCCGTACTCGGCGAGGATCCCGCCCTTGTCCTGCTCGCGCTTCGGGGCGTCCTCGTTGCGGCGGCGCGGCTCGGCGCGCTTCTTCTGCACCAGCTCGTCGGTGGCGAGGTCCGCCAGGTCGTCGAGCGTGCGGATGCCCGCCTTGCCGAGCGTGACCAGCATCGCTTCGGTCAGATACGGCATGGTGGCGAGGTCGTCCTCGACGCCCAGGTCGCGGCGCTGCTGGCGATTGGCTTCCTCGCGGCGCTCGAGCGCTTCCTGCGCACGGCTCTGCAGCTCCTGGCCGAGCTCCTCGTCAAAGCCTTCGATCGAAGCGATCTCGTCGAGCTCGACATAGGCGACTTCCTCGAGGCTCGAAAAGCCTTCGGCGACCAGCAGCTGGGCCAGCGTCTCGTCGACGTCGAGCTCGTTCTGGAAGGTCTCGGAGTTCTGGACGAACTCCTGCTGGCGCTTCTCGCTGGCGTCGGTCTCGGTGAGGATGTCGATCGCCTTGGCGGTCAGCTGCGAGGCCAGGCGCACATTCTGGCCGCGGCGACCGATGGCGAGGCTGAGCTGATCGTCGGGAACGACGACTTCGATACGGTCCTCTTCCTCGTCGATCACGACGCGGCTGACGTTCGCCGGCTGCAGCGCGTTGACGACGAAGGTCGCGGTGTCGGGCGACCAGGGGATGATGTCGATCTTCTCGCCCTGCATCTCCTGCACGACGGCCTGGACGCGCGAGCCCTTCATGCCGACGCAGGCGCCGACCGGATCGATCGAGCTGTCATGGCTGATGACGCCGATCTTGGCGCGCGAACCCGGATCGCGGGCGGCGGCCTTGATCTCGATGATGCCGTCGTAGATCTCGGGCACTTCCTGCGCGAACAGCTTCTTCATGAACTCGGGGTGCGCCCGGCTCAGGAAGATCTGCGGCCCGCGGTTCTCGCGGCGGACATTGAGGATGATCGAGCGGACGCGATCGCCGACGCGAACCACTTCGCGCGGGATCTGCTGGTCGCGACGGATCACGCCTTCGGCGCGGCCCAGGTCGACCACGACGTGACCGAACTCGACGCGCTTCACCACGCCGGTGATGATCTCGTTGACGCGGTCCTTGAACTCTTCGTGCTGGCGCTCGCGCTCGGCGTCGCGGACCTTCTGGAAGATGATCTGCTTCGAGGCCTGGGCCTGGATGCGGCCGAACTCGATCGGAGGCAGCGGATCGACGATATAGTCGCCGACGGCCGCGCCCTTCTGGAGCTTCTGCGCCTGGGCGACGTCGACCTGCTTGAAATAATCGTCGACCGCCTCGACCACTTCGACGACGCGCCACAGGCGCAGGTCACCGGTGTTCGGATCGAGCTTGGCGCGGATGTCGTTCTCGACGCCATAACGGTTCTTCGCGGCGCGCTGGATCGCGTCTTCCATCGCCTCGATGACGATGGCCTTGTCGATCAGCTTCTCCTTCGCGACCGAATCGGCGATGGCGAGCAGCTCGGCCTTGTTGGCGGAAATGGCAGTGGCCATCAGTCGTTTTCCTCTGCTTCGTATTCTTCGGCGCCCTCTGCGGAGAGCGGCACGGTTGCGGCAATGAGCTTGTCGGTCATCAGCAGCTTGGCGTCGGCGATGGCGCCGAACGGAACGCTGACCACCTTGTACTTGCGGACGTCGATCGAGATCAGGTCGCCCTCGGCGCCGATCAGGTCGCCGGTGAGCTGCTTGCGCCCGTCCTCGAGCGGTTCGACCAGGTTGAGGCGCGCCTCATGGCCCTTCCAGTCCTCGAAATCCTGCGCGCGGGTCAGCGGGCGGTCGATACCGGGCGAGCTGACTTCCAGGCGATAAGCGTGGTCGAACGGGTCCTTGCCCGCCTCTTCCAGCGCGTCGAACACATCGGAGATGCGGCGCGACAGGTCGGCGCAATCGTCGATGGTGAGCTGCCGCGTGTCCGGGCGCTCGGCCATCACCTGCAGCGTCGGATCGCTGGTGCCGCCGAACATCTTCACGCGCACCAGCACGAGCCCGAGCGCCTGGGCTTCGGGTTCGATCAGCTTGGTGAGGTCGGCAATATTCGCCACGCGGGACTCCGGATATGGTCAAGCAGCTTCGGCGCCGGAGCCCTGCGGGCCCCGACCTCGGCATGTTTGACGATGTCGAGAAAGCACGTGCGATATACGCACTTGCCGGGGTGTGGGCAAGGGGGTTGGACTCCAACAAAATCCTCCCCGAGCTTGCCTCGGGGAGGGGGACCATTCGCGCAGCGAATGGTGGAGGGGCCGGCGCAACGCGCCGGTGCCCGGCGCGCCCCTCCACCACCGGCTTCGCCGGCGGTCCCCCTCCCCCAGCAAGCTCTGGGAGGATTTAAGTCACGTCAGCCCGGATTGTGCGCGTCGAGGAACGCCCCCACCCGGCCCAGGAAGTCCGCCTCGTTCGCCGGATCGTGCATCGTGTGATCCTCGCCCGGATAGACGACGAAATCATGCGGCTTGCCGAGCCGGGTCAGCGCATCGTGCATCCGCTCGGACTGGTCGACCGGCACGGTCTGGTCGGCGCTGCCATGGGCGATCAGGATCGGCATGGTCAGCCCGGCGGCAAAGGTCACCGGCGAAAGCGATTCGAGCGAGGGCGCGCGGCCCTGGATACGGTTCCGCCACGCGCGGAAGCCTCGTTCGTCGAAGGTCCTGTGGTCATAGTCGAGCTGCGCGCGCACGTCGGAAATGCCGGCATAGCTGATCGCGCAGCGATAGAGGTGCTTGTCGCGCGCCGCCGCCCACATCGCCGCATAGCCGCCATAGGAGGCGCCCATGATGCACACCCGCTTCGCATCGATCGTGCCGCGCTTCGCCAGCCAGGCGACCCCGTCGTCGACGTCATCCTGCATGCCACGACCCCATTCGCCATCGCCGCGCGCGGTCATCGCCCGGCCGAATCCGGTCGAGCCGCGATAATTGGGCTGGAGCACCGCATAGCCCTTGCCGGCAAGATACTGGACCCAGGGATCATAGTCCCAGCCGTCGCGGGCGAAGGGACCGCCATGCGGCATCACGATCAGCGGCAGGTCGCGAGCATCGCGTCCGGCGGGCAAGGTCAGATAGCCCTGGATCATCAGCCCGTCGCGCGCCGCATAGGCGATGCTCGTCACCGCCGCGAGTCTCCTGCCCTCCAGCGCCGGGTTGATCGCCGCGATCCGCCGGGCCTGGCCGCCCTCGAAAAGATAATAGGTGCCGGGATCGCTCGCCGTGGCGCTGTAGACGAGCAGCCGGGCCCGGTCGTCGCTCGCCGATACGATGCGGTTGGTGCGCCCCGGCAGCACCGTATCGATCGCCGCCTGGCGGCCGCGCGCGGTACCGTCGAACCACAGCATCCGGTCGCGATCGTCGGTATAGGCGACACCGGCGGGCCTGCCGTCCGGGTCCAGCTCGAACCCGTCGAGATCGGCCCTACCATTCTCATAGACCAGCGCGCCGAGCCGGCCGCGCCGGAAGTCATAGCCGTAGAGCGCGATGCGGCCCGAGGGCGCTTCGGCCAGCGCATAGCCCTGGTCGCTGCCCTGCACCGGCGCGAACTGGGCGATGTCGGGATCGGCGGCACCCTCACCCCGGCTGAACCGGTCGCCCTCGCCGCGGCGATAGACCAGGAAGGACTTGTCGCCCTTCTCTCCCATGCCGGCGCGGACCACCCCGGCACCGTCGACCACCCAGTCGCGGACATGCGCCTGCGCGGCGACCTCGAGCGTCCGGATGCCGGTGGCGAGATCGACGCGCCAAACGGCGGGCGTGTCGTGGCGGCGGTCCTGCCCCTTGAGCAGCAGGAAGCCGGCCTTGCGATCGATATGGAGCAGTTCCTCGCCGGCGCCCGCGGGACGGACCTGGCCGAGTTGCGCGACCTGGCCGTTGCCGGTGGCGATCTCGACCAGCCGGGTCATCGGCACGGCACCGTCACGATAGAGGCTGGCGAGCAGCCGGCCGGGCGCCAGCCAGACATACCATGCGAGCCGCTCGCCCCGCGGCAGCGCGATCGGGTGCGGGGCAAGATCGGGCCGGGCGGGATCGAACAGCGCGAGCCGGCCCCGCGGTGCGATCCGCGCGGCGATGCTGGCGCCGTCGGGCGAAAGCTGGGGCTCCTCGATCGCCGGCGGCGCGAGCAGCTCGGCGGCAGTCGGTACGTTCGGCTCGGGATCGGCCCGAACCGGTGTCGAAAATGCGAGGATGCCCGCCAGTGCGGCGGCACGTGCCCAGGGAAGATAAGCCAACAGAAAACCCCACCCGATTCCGTGGGCAAGGATGGGGAAAGAACGAAAATTGCGCAATACCGTAGATTTGCGCAACTTATTGAAACGCCAGCGTTATGACCCCGCGGGGTTGTGCGCGTCGAGGAACTTGCCGACCCGGTTCAGGAAGTCGGTGGCGTTGGCGGGATCGCCGAAGCCATGCCCCTCGTCCTTGTAGAGGACGAACTCGTGCGGCCGCTTCAGCTTGAGCAGCGCATCGTGCATTTTTTGCGACTGGGCGACGGGCACGGTGCTGTCCTTGGTGCCGTGCGCGATCAGGATCGGCACGGTCATCTTCTCGGCCATCCGCAGCGGCGAGATCGAATCGAGCTCGAAATCCTTGTCACCGCGCACCCTGTCGCGCCAGTTGCGGAAATAGCGGCTCGCGGTGAACGACTTGCGGTCGTAGCGCAGCTGCGCCGGGACGTCGGACAGGCCGGCGAAGCTGATCGCGCAGCGATAGAGTTCCGGGTTGCGCGCCGCCGCCAGCATCGCGGCATAGCCGCCATAGGAAGCGCCCATGATGCAGACCCGCTTCGCATCCACGGTACCCTTGCCCGCCAGCCACTTCACCCCGTCGTCGACATCGTCCTGCATGCCGCGCCCGAACTGGCCGCTGCCCTTCTCGACGAAGCTCCTGCCAAAGCCCGTCGAGCCGCGATAATTGGGCTGGAGTACCGCATAGCCCTTGCTCGCCAGATACTGGACCTGGGGATCATAGCCCCAGCTGTCGCGCACGAACGGGCCGCCATGCGGCATCACCACCAGCGGCAGATTCCTGTCGCCCCGGCCCGGCGGCAAGGTGAGGTAGCCGCGGATCTCGAGCCCGTCGCGCGCCTGGTACCGGATCGGCTCCATCGGCGCGAGGCGCTTGCCGATCAGCGGCTGGTAGAGCCCGGCAAAGGGCGACAGTTCGTTGGTCCTGCGATCATAGAGATAGATGGTGCCCGGATCGTCGGCCGAAGCGCTGAGGATCAGCAGCCGCATATTGTCGGCGCTGCGCGAGATCACCCGGTTGGCATGGCCGGGCAAGGCGCGATCGAGGCGGGCCTGGAGCTTCTTCAGCTCGGGATCGAACCATTCGACCTGGGGGCGGTCGTTGGTGAAATAGACGGCGGTGAGCTTGCCGTCCTTCAGATCGAAATCGTCGATATCGACCTCGGGATTCTCATAGACCTGCTCGCCGATCACATCGTTGCGGAAGTCGTATTTGTAGAGGCCGAAACGCCCGCTCTTGCCTGCCGCCATCGCATAGCCGGTGTCGCTGCCACCCAGCGGCAGGAACTTGTCGACGCCGATATCGTCCTCGTCATATTCGCGCCGCCTGGTACGTTCGAATTCCTGGTCGGCCCGATCGCGGTAGAGCACCCACCATTTCTTGCCTTCCCCGCCCACGCCGGTGCGAACCACGCCCTTGTCGTCGGCATACCAGTTCCACACGCCGCCCTGCGCCTTGACGATCCGCTCCGGCTGGAAGCTGGCCAGGTCGATCCGGTAGACTGCCGGCGGATCGAAGATGCTGGATTGGGTGCTGAGCAGCAGATAGGCGCCGGCCGGATCGACATAGAGCACGTCGTCGCCGAATATCCCCTGCTCCTTGAGGCCGACATAATGCGTCGCGCTGGAATGGGCGTCGATCAGCATCAGCCGCGTGATCGGCAGGTCGACACCATAGAATTTGGTGGTGCCGAGCACGCTCACCAGGATCTTGTCGTTCCCTGCCCAGCGTACCCAGCGTATGTCGAAATTCTCGGGGAGCGCAACGATATGGGTGCCGTCCGGCTTGGTGGGGTCGAGGTCGGCCAGCATGATCACCTGCTTGTCCAATCGCCGCGCCTCCGAGGCGACGATCGCGCCATTGGGCGAGAGTACCGGATTGATCAGGATCGGCCGCGCCCCGAAATCGGCGGCACTCGGCACCGGGCGCTCGGGATCTGTCGCCGAAGCCGCGCCGGCCAGCGCCATTGCCCAGGCGACCCCCATCGCCCACAAAGCCTTCCGCCCCATGATCCTGCCCCCTTTCCCGTCAGCATCCCTTGGCAGGAGCCTCGGTTGCAAGCAGAATTGCCACCAACATCATGACGCGGAGCCGGCGCATATCCGATGCGTTGGCACCGCGAGAATTGAGAAGGGTCATCGCATGCAATCGCATATCCGCCTGGCGCTGCCCGCGCTCGCACTGCTCGCCGCCTGCAATACCGGCTCCGGCGCCTCGGCCCAGCAACAGCCGACCGCGCCCGCCGACGGCACGCCGCCCTTCACCCTCACCCAGGTCGCCGATTTCGACACGCCCTGGGCGATGGCCTTCCTGCCCGATGGCCGCATGCTGGTGACCGAGAAGGCGGGCAAGATCCTGCTCGTCTCGGCGGACGGCAAGCAATCGCAGACCATCGCCAATGTCGATGTCGTCTTCCAGGGCCAGGGCGGTCTGCTCGACGTGATCCCCGCGCCCGATTTCGCGAAGAGCAAGCTGGTCTACTACACCTATGCCGAGCCGCGCCCCAACGGCTCGAGCCTGGCGATGGCACGCGCCACCTTCGTCGATGGCGCGACGCCGGCGCTCACCAACCCGCAGGTGCTGTGGCGGGCCGGATCGGACGGCAAGGGCGGCCAGTTCGGCGCGATCATCGCCTTCGCGCCCGACGGCAAGTCGCTGTACCTCACCTCGGGCGAGCGCCAGCGCTTCACCCCGGCGCAGGACCCCAACCAGGCGCTCGGCAAGATTCTCCACCTGACGCTCGACGGCAAGCCCGCGCCGGGCAATCCCTGGGCCGGCAAGACCGGCACCCCGACCGTTACCGTCACCGATCCGCCCCGGAATACCGAGATCGCGAAGACCGCGCCGAGCCGCACCGAGACGGTTCAGGGCGCCAACCTCGTGCCGTCCGAGACCTGGAGTCTCGGCCATCGCAATCCCTATGGCCTGGTGTTCGACGCTACCGGCCGGCTCTGGGAGAATGAGATGGGGCCCAAGGGCGGCGACGAGGTCAACCTGATCGTCAAGGGCAGGAACTATGGCTGGCCCAACGTCTCCAACGGCGACAATTACGACGGCACGCCGATCCCCGATCATGCGGCGGGCGATGGCTATGAGGCGCCCAAGGTCTTCTGGAACCCGTCGATCTCGCCGGGCGGCATGGCCTATTATTCGGGCAGCCTGTTCCCGAAATGGAAGGGCTCGCTGCTGATCGGCGCACTTTCCGGCGAGGGGCTGATCCGCGTCGCGCTGAACGGCGACAAGGCGAGCAAGGCCGAGCAATGGAATCTCGGCATGCGCATCCGCGACGTGGTCCAGGGGCCGGACGGCGCGGTGTGGCTGCTCGAGGATGCCGGCGCCAGCAATGGGCGGCTGTTCAAGCTCACCCCGAAGCAGTGAGTTCTACTGTTCCCCGGCGAAAGCCGGGGAACGATGCGCCCAGGTAAGCAGCCCCGCGCTTGCAATGTAGGATTTCGCCTGCTCCATGCTGGTGGATGCAAGCCTGCTTCCCTTTCCCTGCCGCACACCTTTGCCGCGCTATCGCGCGCGGGAAGGGAAAACAGGGGCCGCGTAGCATAAACTTCGTAAACTTCCGCGGCCCGCGCCGGCCCCGAATCGGCCCCGTCGGCAACCGGGTTTCCGAATGCCGGCCGGCCCTAGCGCAGGATCAGGTAATTCATCCGCGCCGCGGCGATCGGCTTGTCGGGCTCGTCCTGCCAGGCCATCGCCTCGACATTGGCGACGCGGGTGCCGAGCCGGGTGACGATGCCCCGCGCGCGCGTCGGCTTGTCGCGGCCGCCGCGCATATAGTCGACGGTCAGGTTGATCGGCTTGACCTGGGTCTCGTCGGTACCGAGCGCCTGCCACAGCGCGCCGACCGCGGCCATCTCGAGCAGGCCGCCGATCGCGCCGCCGTGCAGGAAACCGGGCCGGCCGAGCACGTCGGGGCCGAAGGGCATCACCAGCACCGGCGCATCCTCGCCCGGCTCGACGGTGAGGCCCAGGAGCTCCGCATAGGGGGGCAGGATCACCGATATCCCTCCGTCGCCATGAAGGTGCCGGCGACATGGGCGATCGGATCCTCGGGATTGCCATCATGCGCCTGGCCGCGGACGAAGGCGATCGATCGCGTGAGGCGGTAGCACTCGCCCCGGCCGATCACCGTGCGGCCCGGGGTGGCGGGGCGGAGATAGTCGATGCGCAGGTCGAGCGTCGCCTGGGGCACGAAGGCGCCGGCGCGCAGCCAGACCGAGACGGCGGTGGCCATGTCCATCAGCGCCAGGATCGGCCCGGAGGCGAGCACGCCCGAGGCAGGGTCGCCGATCAGGTCCTCGCGATAGGGCAGCTCGAGCTCGGCCCAGTCCGGGCCATGGGTGCGATAGCCGACGCCGAGCCGCGTGCCGTGGCTGGCATAGCGCAGGCCGAAGAAGAGTTGCGGATCGAAGCCGGAAGGGGCCGCTTGGCTCATGGACCCGGCCCTAGCCTGCCTGTGGAAAGCACGCAAATGGTGGCAATTACATCCTTGTAAGATGCACCACTTCGTCCGCCCGCCCAGGTTTCCCTCGATTTCAACGAAAAGGGGGACGCAATGGCATTGATAGCGATCGATCCGGGCGAGATCGCCGATCTCGGCACCAATGTGGCGATGCATGGCACGCTGGGCGCGAGCATCGCCGATATCGACGACATGTTCGAGCTGATCGTCGGCATCGCCATCCTGATCTACGAGATCGCGCCCGGCTTCGCATGAACGGGATAGACGCGGAGACTCGCGCCGCGATCCTCACCGCACGCGCCGCGGCGGGCGACACGATCCGGGGGTGGCGGAGTGGAGAGGCCTATCGCGGGCTGGCCGCCCGTTTCGCCGATTGTCCGGCGGACGATGCGGCCGAGGCCCTGGCACGTGCGACGCAGTTGCTCGAAAAGGCAGACTGGGCCGCGGCACTGCTCCAGCCGCTGGTCGAAGCGCTCGCCGGGGATCCGCTGTTCGAGCCTCCTTTCCGGGCAAGCCGGGACGGCCTGAGGATCGGCGCGGTGCTGTTCGAATGCCCGGCAATGGCGCTCTCCGCCTGCGTGACCAGCGCGGTGGCGATGCGGCGGCTGCCAGCGCCCCGCGCGCTGACCTTCTCGGGCCGGATGGTGGTGACCCGCTATGCGCGCGCCGGCGGCGCCCGCTTGCGGCGCTGGCGGACAGAGCCGGCGGGCCCCGATTTCAGCGCGGCGACCGCACCGCCCTGCTGCGAGATCGAGGCGCTCCTGCTCGCCGATGGCGATGTCATCGCGACCGACGGAGGGCATGAGGCGCAGCTGCTCTCCGAAGCGCGGAGCGACATCGTCACCCTGGTCGCGACGATTCCCGCCGGTACCGCGCCGCTGATGCGCGAACATGCCGTCGCCGATGGCCGGCTGCTCCGGATCGCGAGCGGCGACGACCGGGCCTCGCGCACCGAGATGCTGCTCGCCTTTCTCCGCCTGGCCGGGCGCGCAGATGCCGGGCCGCGCTTCGCGGAAGCGACGGGCGACCCGGCCTTCCATCTGCGCTGGGCGGCGATGCGCGAATGGCTGGGGCTCGATGCCCGCGCCGCCCTTCCCCGACTGGAGGCGATGGCTGCGAGCGATCCGCATCGGGATATCCGCGAGGCCGCGGCGCGGACGCTGGCGGTGGTTCGCCCCCGACTGGAGACGCCATGCCCCGCCTGATCGATCCAGGCGCCGGTGGCGCGATCGGGCTCGACGAGCTGGTCGAGACGCTCGATGCCTATCCCGTCGATGCCCGGGACGAGGACGCCTTCGCCAGCTGGGGGCCGTTGCTTGCCCGACTGGGGCGCAACCCGGATTTCCTCGCCGAGCTGGCGATCGAGGAGCTCAAGACGCGCTGCGCCGCGCAGCATGTCGGCAACGGCTATGGCGCCCAGGTCTTCCTGCTCCGCCCGCCCAACGGCCGCTATGTGCTGCGCGCCAATTTCTGGCCGGCACGCGAGGACCCGATCACTCGTGCCAGCGGACCTGCGGCGTTCTTCTACGACCTGCCGCACGATCACAACTTCCCTTTTATTACTTATGGTTACCTCGGACCAGGCTATTGGAGCGACTATTACGAATATGAAGCGACCTCGCTGACGGGACTGCCCGGCGAGGATGCCGGGCTTCGCTTCGTCGAGCGCGCCCGGCTCGATCCGGGCAAGCTGATGCTCTACCGGATGCGGCGCGACATCCATGTCCAGCTGCCGCCCGACAGCATGTCGGTGTCGCTCAACCTCCTCGGCGCCGATCCCGCCCAACCCTGGCTCGACCAGTATCGCTTCGACATCAGCCGCGGCACGATCGCTGCGGGACTGACGGTGACCGCGGCGGAGGCCCTCGTCGCGATCGCGGTCCATGTCGGCAACGGGCTCGACCTGGCCGAACACTTCGCCCGCCATCATCCCTGCCCCCGGATGCGGGTGACTGCGCTCGACGCGCTCGCCTCGGCACTGCCCGACCAGGCGCCAGCACTGCTCGCCCGGGCAGTCGATGATCCCGACCGCTTCGTTTCAGGCCATGCCCGGGCCCGACTGACTCCATAACGGACATGGTTGCCACCGATACGGAGAGATCACCGCTAGCCTCGGGGCCGTGACCGTTCCCGTCGCCTGTGCCGTTGACCTGCCGGACCTAGCCCGTGCCGCCGCAGCGCGCGGGCTGGGCCTCGTACCCTTCGCTCCTGGCGTAGAGGCAAAGGTGGCACTGTTCACGGGCCGTGCCGAGCAGGTCGCGACCATCCGCGCACAGGGTTGGCACGGTCCGCTATTGCTCATCCTCGCCGATATGGACGGCAGCATTGCCCAGGCACTCGATGCCGGCGCCGACGATGTGGTCCTTCCCGCCGCCGGCCCGGAGGAGATCGCCGCCCGCCTCGCGGCACGCGTCCGCCCTCGACCCGAGATCGTGCTTGGCGAGCTGCGCATCGATCCGGTCGAGCGACGGGTGACCCGCGCCGGCCGCATCCTGCCACTGCTGCCCCGCGAATATGCCCTGCTGCTCCATCTGATCCGCCAGGGCGAGCGGCCGGCGGGGCGCTTGGAGCTGCTCGCCGCCGTGTGGGGGCTCGGCTTCGATCCGGGCACCAACGTCGTCGAGGTGCATGTCTCCCGACTGCGCGCCAAGCTCGACCGGGGTTTCGCGGCGCCGATGCTGCGCACCGACAAGGGTCGCGGCTACCGGCTTTGCGTGGCGTGATTGCGCGTTATTCTGTGCGCAAATTGGGAGAGCAGGCATGGAAGAGCGCGTCACGATCCAGATCAGCGAAGGCGTCGCCGATGTGCGGCTGGCACGGCCGGACAAGCTGAACGCGCTCGACCCGGCGATGTTCGCCGGGATCATCGCCGCCATCAGCCGGCTGGAGCAGGAGGCGGGGCTGCGCGCCGTGGTGCTCTCCGGCGAGGGGCGAGGCTTCTGCGCCGGGCTCGACATGGCGAGCATGGCCTCGGCCGGCTCGGGCACCGACCTGATGGCGCGAACCCAGGGGTTGGCGAATGACTTCCAGGCGGTCGCCTGGGGCTGGCGGACGCTGCCGGTGCCGGTGATCGCCGCGGTGCACGGCGTGGCGTTCGGCGGCGGGCTGCAGATCGCCAGCGGCGCCGACATCCGGATCGCCGCACCCGGAACGCGGTTGTCGGTGATGGAGATGAAATGGGGCATCGTGCCCGACATGGCCGGCTATGCGCTGTGGCGCAGCAATGTCCGCGACGATGCGCTGCGCGAGCTGGCCTATACCGCCCGGGAATTCGATGCCGAGGAAGGGCAGCGACTGGGATTCGTGACGAACATCGCGCACGATCCGCATGCCGAAGCGATGGCGCTGGCCCGGGCAATCGCCGGCCGGAACCCCCATGCGATCCGCGCCGCCAAGCGGCTCGCCAATCTCGAGGCCGACGCCGGCGAGACTCTGCTCGCCGAGAGCCGCGAACAGGCCGCTCTTCTCCGCACGACCAACCAGATCGAGGCCGTGATGGCGAACATGCAGAAGCGCCCGCCGACCTTCAGCGACTGACCTCGATCTCCACCCGGTCGGGATAGAAGGCGAGGTGGTCGCGGATCGCCGCGACCGCCTCGTACGGCGCCTCATAGCTCCACACCGCGTTCGCTGCGCCATCGGCGACCGAAAAATAGGATGCCTCGCCCTTGTACGGGCAATAGCTGGCATGGTCGGTCCGCTCGAGCAGCGCCATCTCGGCATCCTCGCGCGGGATGTAGAAGACCGGCGGATAGCTGGCCTCGCGCAGCTCCAGCGCACGCTTCGTATCGGCGATCACCCTGCCGCCCGCGCGCACCACGACATGCGCCGTCGAGGGCGTGACCGTGATCGGATGATCGGGCCCCGGAACCAGTATCTGCCTGCTTGCCATGCGCTACCTCCGTCCGGGGATATGGGGCGGCGCGGGGCCATTGCAATCACGCCGATCGACCGCCATACCGCATCCTCTAAAAACCGAGAGGGACGCCGAAATGCGCGAAGCCGTGATCGTATCGACTGCACGTACCGGTATCGGCAAGGCGGGCCGCGGCTATTTCAACGACACCGAGGCGCCGGTGCTCGCCGCGCATGTGATGAACGCAGCGGTGGAACGCGCCGGCATCGATCCGGCGCGGATCGACGACGTGTTCTACGGCATGGGCAACCAATGGGGCACGCAGGGCGGCAACATGGCGCGGATGGCGCTGTTCGCCGCCGGCCTTCCCCATAGCGTTCCCGCCTTCAGCCTCGACCGGAAATGCGGATCGGGCCTCACCGCGATCGCCCTCGCCGCCCGATCGATCATGACCGACGAGATCGATGTCGCACTGGCCGGCGGCATGGAATCGATCAGCCTGACGATGAAGAATGCCCCACGCTACGTGAACCAGTCGGTGACCGAGAAGGTACCGGCCGCGTACATCCCGATGATCGAGACCGCCGAGATCGTCGCCGAGCGCTATGGCATCAGCCGCGAGGCCCAGGACGCCTTCGCCGCTGCGAGCCAGCAGCGCGCCGCCGCCGGCCTGGCGAACGGCGCCTTCGCCGAGGAGATCGCGCCGATCACCGTGACCAAGGCGCTGTTCGACAAGGAAGGCAACCGCACCGGCAGCGAGACGGTGACCGTCGCCCAGGACGAAGGCATCCGCGCCGGCACCACCGCCGAGGTGCTCGCCGGGCTGAAGCCGGTGTGGAAGGACGGCCAGTTCGTCCAGCAAGGCCATCACGTCACCGCCGGCAATGCCAGCCAGCTCTCCGACGGCGCCGCCGCGCAGATCCTGATGGACCGCGCCGCCGCCGAGGCCGAGGGCAAGGACATCCTCGGCATCTATCGCGGCTTCCAGGTCGCGGGCTGCGAGCCCGAGGAGATGGGGATCGGCCCGGTCTTCGCAGTGCCCAAGCTGCTCAGGCGCGCCGGCCTGACGGTGGCGGACATCGGCCTGTGGGAGATCAACGAGGCCTTCGCCAGCCAGTGCCTCTATTGCCGCGACACGCTGGGCATCGATCCCGACCGGTTCAACGTCAATGGCGGCGCCATCGCGATCGGCCACCCCTTCGGGATGAGCGGATCGCGGCTGGTGGGCCACGCGCTGATCGAGGGGCGCAAGCGCGGGGTGCGCTATGTCGTCGTATCGATGTGCACCGCCGGCGGCATGGGCGCGGCGGGGCTGTTCGAGATTCCCTGATTTCCTACGCCGCGCGCGGCACCGACTCGCCAAAGTTCCCCAAGTTCACGCCAGGAGCGGGTTTTCGCAGCGCCTAAGTTGACACTTTTCGGGCAAACGCACCGCATCTCGCAACTTGCTTGCGTGCAACTGATCCTATTGTTCCTACAGGGCAAAGAGCGGCCGGACTTTAAGCCCGGCCAGGTAGCCAAGCAGGCGAAATCCTACATTGCAACCGTCATCCCGGCAGAAGCCGGGGCGCGGGGAAGGAGTCGCCTGAGATCCCGGCTTTCGCCGGGATGACGGGTATGAGGTGAGACGGTTTGGGTACGGAAGCTTAGAGCCCGACTGCGTCGATCGCGCGCTTCTCGGCCTCGGCATGCAGGTCCCAGAAATTCTCCACGCGCTCGCCGGCGAGGCGCTTCTGCAGCACTTCGAGATGCGCGCCCCAGCCGCCGCCGAAACTGCGGGCGTCCGCCGCGCCGCGCAGACGGCTATGCGTAAGGACGAGGCGGGTGCGGTCCGGTGCGAAGGCGAAGAGCTCGATCTTCACTTCGCCGGCCTCGCCATTGTCCCAGGTGAAGGCGAGCAGGTGCGGCGGCTCGATCTGGAGGATGTCCTCGGACCAGCTCTTGCCCTGGTTCTTCGCATAGCGCTCCGGATTGGGCACATCGCCGTCGGACAGGTTCTGATGGGCGAAGGTCATGCCCAGCTTGCCGCCGACGCACGGATCGGTCGGGCCGCCCATGAACCAGCGAGCGCGCAGTTCGGGATCGACCAGATATTGCCACACCGTCTCGATCGGCGCGGCGAGGTCGCGCTCGAAGCGGAGCATCTGCGGGGTGATCGTATCGGCAACCAGCGTATCTTCAGCCATCTTGCTTCTCCGTGATGCGGCCCAGGCTTTCGAGGATCATCGTCCAGCCCTTGCGGGTCTGGTCCTCATAGCTTGCCCAGGCGGGGTCCATTTCATGGGTGAGGGTGAGCGTGCAGCCCCTATGCGTGGGGACGATGTCGATCGCGACACGGGTCCATTCCCCGTCCTCCGCCGGATCGGCCGAGAAGCGGAAGACGAGTCGGCGGGGACGCTCGATCGCCTCGAACGCGATGCGGTGATGGGCATCGCCCGAGGCGCGCCGTTCGACGATCCGCCCATGCCCGCCGACCCGGGGGTCGATCTCGCAGGCCAGCATCTCGCCGTCCGGCGTGGCGAAGAGGAAACGGGCAGCGTCCTTCGGATCGAGCCAGGCGTCGAACACGCGCTCCGGGCTCGCCGCGAATTCGCGGGTGACGGTGAGGATCACCGGCGCGCTCATGCCAGATTGACCTGCCAGGAGACGCCGAACCTGTCGCTCGCCCAGCCGAAGCGCGTGCTCCAGCCATAATTGTCCGGCGGCATCAGCACGCCGCCATCCTCGGACAGCGCATCGAACAGCCGGTCGAATTCCGCCCGGTCCGCAACATCGAGGAAGAAGGACCAGGACGGCGTGAAGTCGAAGCCATGGGTGAGGAAGCTGTCATGCACCATCACCTTCTGGCCGGCGATCACCGCATGGGCGCGGATGATCGTTCCCTCGGGCCCCGGGCCATCGGGGCCGAAGCGCTCGACCGACTCGATGCGGCTGCCGGGCACGGTCTCGATCCAGAAATCGAGCGCGGCCTGGCCCTTGCCGCCCTGGAACATCAGGAAGGGCGTGGCCTGGGTCATGAACGGGTCTCCTTCTGGTCCGCGGCGATGAGCGCTTCGAGCGCGTCGAGGCGGACGGTCCAGAACTTCTCCCACTGCTTCAGCCACCGTTCGGCCTCGGCGAGCGGAGCGGGCTTCAAGGCGCACATATAGCTGCGTCCCACCTTGCGACGGGCGACGAGGCCCGCACCCTCGAGCACCTTCACATGCTTGGCGGCCCCGGCAAAGGTCATCGCGAAGGGCTCGGCCAGCTCGCCGATGGACTTCTCCCCCAGCGAGAGATGCGCAAGCATTCCGCGCCGGGTCGGGTCGGAAAGGGCGTGGAAGGTGGCGTCGAGGCGATATTCAACCATGTGGTTTAATATCGGGCGAGCCGGCGGAATAGTCAACCGATCGGTTGAATAATTTTCGGGAGATTTGCGTGGGTCTGGCGAAGAAAGCTTGAATCCGTTGACTCGCTCACGCGCGAAATAGGCATCGCGGGCAGCTTCCGCCGTGGCGCGGGATTCGGGCGTGACGCGGGATCTGGTGGAGTCGGCCATACGGGCACCCCATCAGACAAATGGTACATTTGAAGCATGTTCCGGACGGAGCGGCACCTTCCCTCGTCATTCCCGCAAAGGCGTGGCTCCGGAGCCACGGGCAAGGCGCACGGGGTTGGCCGCAGTTTCTCCGATGGGCGTGCGTTCAACTGCGCCGCTTCCCCGAACCACCCTGGATCCCCGCCTTCGCGGGGATGACGGGACAGGGGATCTACGCCTCCGCCGGCACCGGTGCGCGGGCAGCGCGGATGCTGTCCCAGGCATAGAGCGCGCAGCCGACCCAGATCAGCGGGAAGGCGATCATATGGATCGGCCGCAGCGGCTCGCCGAGCATCAGCGCAACCAGGAACTGGATCGTCGGCGCGATGTACTGGAGCAGCCCCATCATCGACAGCGGCAGCAGCCGAGCGGCCGCGGCGAACATCAGCAGCGGCGTGGCGGTGATCACCCCGGCGGCGAGGAGCAGCGCGTTCTGCCCCGCCGAGACGCCGAAGCCGCTGGTCCCCTGCCCCGTGGTGTAGAACAGCCACACGGCGGCAAGCGGCACGAGCAGCAGCGTCTCGACGGTCAGCCCACCCAGCGAATCGATCGCCACCACCTTGCGGACCAGCCCGTAGAACCCGAAGCTGAAGGCGAGCGAGAGCGAGATCAGGATGGCGCCGCCGCCGCTCACCGCCATCGCCAGCACGCCGGCGCCCGCCACGGCGATCGCGACGCCCTGCCAGCGCCGCAGCCGCTCGCCGAGCACGAGCATGCCGAGCGCGACATTGACCAGCGGATTGATGAAATAGCCGAGGCTGGCTTCCAGCACATGGCCGGTCTCGACCGACCAGATATAGACGAACCAGTTGATCGCGATCAGCGCGGCGCTGGCGCAGAGCAACAGGAGCGTGCGGCCCCGCGCCGCGCGCCAGATGTCGCCAGCCCGGCCCAGTGCGAAGACCAGCACGCCGAGGAACAGCACCGACCAGACGACGCGGTGCGCGAGGATCTGCAGCGCCGGCACATGCGCCAGAACATGGAAATAGAGCGGCAGCACGCCCCAGATGCCATAGGCGCCGATGGCGAGCACGAGACCCCGATTGCCGGGGGCGCGCGCAGTTGCGGTAGGGCTGGTCATGCCGCCTCCCATGCGCGGCCCGGTCCGCGCGCGCAAGCAAGCGCCGCTTTGGACCAGCAAAGCGATTGCACCGGCACGCTTCCCCGCTAGGCTGTTCGCGACAAAGGGGGAATCATGTCGGATCATTGGGAAGAGGAGGGCCCGCACGGCCATCCGCTGATCGCAACGCTGGCCGGGGCGGCCGTGCTGGTGCTCGCCGCGCTGCTGGGGCCGCGCTTCGCCACGCCCCTGCCCTTTCCCGCCCTGCTGATCGGCGGCGCGGCGACGGCACTGGTGCTGTGGCTGATCGGCTTCGTGATCACCACGCGGCGCGCGAGCCTGGGCTGGAAGCTCGGCTCGCTGGTGCTGCTGGTCGGCGCCGGTGCCGGGGCCGCGGCGATCGCGCATGGCCAGTTCCAGACCGCGTCGCGCGCCGATGCGAGCAGCTTCGCCGAGATCGAACTGGCGCCCGACGGCGCGGTGATCCTGCCCGCCGGGGTGCGGGCGCGCGGGCCGGTCTCGCAGCTCTATGCCGATGCGGTGCAGGCCGATGCGGCCGCGGTGCGCGCCATGACCGCGGCCCAGGCGAAGTTCGGGATGGCGGCGCTCAACAGCCCCTATCTGCTCCAGCAGAACCCTCATGCGATCGGCAATTGCGGCGAGATCGAGCAGATCCGCGCGCTCGCCACCGAACAGAGCCTGGCGCGCATTGGCCGCAGCAAGGCGCTGGCCGAGGCGATCGGCAGCGCGAGCCTGCCCAGGACGGCGAAGCTGGGCATCGCCCGGATCGTCGGCGACACCAGGGACGATCCGACGCTCGCCAACCAGCAGGCGATGATCGATGCCACCGCCGAGCTCTGCACCCTGCTCGCGCGCAAGGGCTGGACCAACGACAATGGCTATTTCGGCTTCCGCAGCGGCGCCGATGCCGCGGCGTTCAAGGCGAACAAGGCGAAGCGCCAGACGCTGGCCGAGCAGGCCGGGGCGATCGATTCGGCCAATCGCGCGCGAATCCTGGCCGGACGCGAACAGGTGCGCGCTGCACTGAGCCGCTCGATCTACGCGAAGGACTAGTTCTCGGATCCCGCCACGAGAGGCGGCGCACGAAGCGCGACGGAGGGGAAAGCCGGCAGGGGGCAGCGCCGCCCGCCTCGAATTCCCATCCGTTCGCCGGGCATTTCAGGTCAGCACCCCTGACCTACTTGCGCGGACCTTTGAAATTTTATAACAACGGCGCGAAACGTGATTCCCGAGCGTTTGGCAACGGGAACCTATGTCCGGAGAGCCCATGTGAGCGAGCGCGATCGCGCCAACCTGCCCCCGCTTGCGCTGCACGTGCCCGAGCCGCGATTCCGCCCGGGTGACGAGGCGGACTTCAGCGACATCGCGGTGCCGCCCGCCGGCGCCACCCGCCGCCCCGACACTGCCGACCGTGCCGACAGCTTCCATGAGCTGGCGTATGGCCTGGTCCGCGTCCTCGACGAGGACGGCAATGCCGTCGGCCCCTGGGATCCCCGGCTCGACGCAGACGCCAAGCGCCGCATGCTCCGCTCGATGGCGCTCACCCGCGCGTTCGACGAGCGCATGTTCCGTGCCCAGCGCCAGGGCAAGACCAGCTTCTACATGAAGTCGACCGGCGAGGAGGCCGTCTCGATCGGCGCCGCGATGGCGCTGGCCGGCGACGACATGTGCTTCCCCTCCTATCGCCAGCAGGGGATCCTCATCACGCGCGGCTATCCGATCGTGACGATGATGAACCAGATCTACTCGAACAAGGCCGATCCGCTCGAAGGTCGCCAGCTGCCGATCATGTACTCCTCCAAGGAGTATGGCTTCTTCTCGATCTCGGGCAACCTCGCCACCCAGTATCCGCAGGCGGTGGGCTGGGCGATGGCGAGCGCGGCCAAGGGCGACACGCGCATCTCCGCCACCTGGTGCGGCGAAGGCTCGACGGCGGAGGGCGACTTCCACTCGGCGCTGACCTTCGCGACCGTCTACAAGGCGCCGGTCATCTTCAACGTCGTCAACAACCAGTGGGCGATCTCGAGCTTCTCGGGCTTTGCCGGGGCGGAGGCGACCACCTTCGCGGCGCGCGCGATCGGCTATGGCATCGCCGGCCTGCGCGTCGACGGCAATGACGCGCTGGCGGTGTACGCCGCCACCGAATGGGCCGCCGAGCGCGCCCGGACCAACCAGGGTCCGACGCTGATCGAGCATTTCACCTATCGCGCCGAGGGCCACTCCACGTCGGACGATCCGACGGCGTACCGCTCGGCCGGCGAGCCCAATGCCTGGCCGCTCGGCGATCCGATCCGCCGCCTCAAGGAGCATCTGATCAAGCTCGGCGAATGGGACGAGGAACGCCACGCCGCGCAGGACCTCGAGCTCGCCGAACTGGTCAAGGCCGCGCAGAAGGACGCCGAGAAGAACGGCATCCTCGGCCACGGCATGCACCAGCCCTTCGAATCGATGTTCGAGGGCGTGTTCGAGACGATCCCCTGGCACCTCAAGGAACAGCAGCAGCAGATGCTGGACGAGCAGAAGGCGGCCGGCCTGTGAGCCTGATCCTCAACCGCCGCGCGCTGGTGAAGGGGGCGGGTGCCCTCGGCGCCCTCGCGGTGCTGCCGCCCGGGCTGCTCCATGCCGCCCCGATCGGCGACCCCGAGACGATCGACCTCGCCGTCTCGCCGACGCGCTCGACCAAGCTGCTGGTCTGGAAGCCCGCCAGCCCCAAGGGCGTGGTGCTGTTCTCGACCGGACATGGCTCCTGGCCCGAGCGCTATGATCGGCTGATCTCGGTGCTGCTCGGCCAGGGCTTTGCCGTGCTCGCGCCGGTGCATGTCGATTCGATGCACTATCCGGAGCGCGACAAGTTCACCTTCCTCTCGGGCCTGCCCGAGCGGTTCGTCGACATGCGCGCGACGGGCGCGTACGCGGCGAAAACATTTCCCGGGCTGCCGGTGATCGCTGCCGGGCACAGCTTCGGCACGCTCGTTTCGCTCGCTCTCGGCGGCGGGCTCCCGCACTTCAAGGCGTATGATCCCGCGGTGAAGGCGGTGCTCGGCTTCTCGTCGCCCGGCAAGGCGCCCGGCCTCGTGCCCGCGAACGCCTATACCAGCGTCAAAGTGCCCGTGATAATCGTCACCGGCACCGAGGATACGGTGCCGCCGGTCATGGGCCACGCCACGGCGGCGGAGGAGCATCTATTCCCGGCCGAGACCGCGCCGGCCGGCACCTATGCGCTGGTCGTCGAGGGCGGCACGCACCAGCTGGTCGACGACGCCGTCCGCTTCCCGCGCACCGAGGCGCCGGCGAAGCTGTTCGTCGATGCTTATGGGCTGGGCGACGCCAGGGCGCGCCGCAAGCTCGATACATGGAAACCTTCGGTGGGCGACCGCTGGACTATTCGCAAGGCACAGGCATGACCGAGATGGTCACCGAAGCGGGTGCAACCACCCAGATGAACATGATCCAGGCGATCAACTCCGCCATGGACGTGATGATGGCGCGCGATCCGAACGTGGTCGTGATGGGCGAGGATGTCGGCTATTTCGGCGGCGTGTTCCGCGCGACTGCCGGGCTCCAGGCCAAATACGGCAAGACCCGCGCCTTCGACACGCCGATCACCGAGATCGGCATCATGGGCGTGGCGATCGGCATGGGCGCCTATGGCCTGCGCCCGGTGCCGGAGATCCAGTTCGCCGACTACATCTATCCGGCGCTCGACCAGCTCGTCTCCGAAGCGGCGCGGCTGCGCTATCGCTCGGCGGCGGACTTCACCGCGCCGATCACGATCCGCTCGCCCTATGGCGGCGGCATCTTCGGCGGCCAGACCCACAGCCAGTCGCCCGAGGGCATCTTCACGCACGTCTCGGGCATGAAGACGGTGATCCCCTCGACGCCGTACGACGCCAAGGGGCTCCTCATTGCGGCGATCGAGGACAATGATCCCGTCCTCTTCCTCGAGCCCAAGCGCATCTATAACGGCCCGTTCCACGGCCATTACGATCGCCCGGCCAAGACCTGGGCCGATCATCCCGGCGCGCAGGTGCCCGAGGGCCATTACCGCGTCGAGCTGGGCAAGGCCTCGGTCGTCCGCCCGGGCGAGGCGGTGACGATCCTCTGCTACGGTACGATGGTCCATGTCGTCGCCAACACGGTCGAGGAAATGGGCATCGATGCCGAGATCATCGACCTGCGCACGCTCGTGCCGCTCGACATCGAGACGATCGAGGAATCGGTGAAGAAGACCGGCCGCTGCCTGATCGTTCATGAAGCGACGCGCACCTCGGGCTTCGGCGCCGAGCTTTCGGCCCAGGTCCAGGAGCGCTGCTTCTACCATCTCGAAGCGCCGATCGAGCGCGTCACCGGCTTCGACACGCCCTACCCGCACAGCCTGGAATGGGCCTATTTCCCCGGCCCGGTCCGCATCGGCACCGCCCTCAAGAAGATCCTGAAGGACTGATCCGCATGGCACGCTTCACGTTCCGCCTGCCCGACATCGGCGAAGGCATTGCCGAGGCCGAGATCGTCGCCTGGCACGTCAAGGTCGGCGACAAGGTGTCGGAGGACCAGCAGGTTGCCGACATGATGACCGACAAGGCGACGGTCGAGATGGAATCGCCGGTCACCGGCGTGGTCGTCGAACTGGCCGGTGAAGTCGGCGAGATGGTCGCGATCGGCTCAGGCCTGATGGTGATCGAAGTCGAGGGCGATGCCGAAGTGGTGGCGCCTGCGGCTGACGAGTCCCCGGTCGAGGAGCAGGTCGAGGCCGAGACGCCCGGCGTCGAGGAAGTCGTGGAAGCTGCTCCGGCACCTACGCCCGCTCCCGAGCCGGCACCGGTCGCGGTGCCCGAGCCCGTCGCGCACAAGCAGGTCCTCGCGTCCCCCGCGGTCCGCGCGCGCGCCAAGGATCTCGGCATCGATCTCTCCACTGTGAAGGCGGACGGCAACCATGTCCGCCACGCCGATCTCGACGCGTATCTGCGGTACGGCAGCGCCCAGGGCTATCACGCCCCCCATGCCAGCCGAGCGCGCGAAGACCAGCCGATCAAGGTCATCGGCATGCGTCGCCGCATCGCGGAGAACATGGCCGCGTCGAAGCGTGCCATCCCGCACTTCACCTATGTCGACGAGATCGACGTCACCGCGCTGGAAGCGATGCGCGGCGACCTCAACGACAATCGCGGCCAGCGCCCCAAGCTGACCATGCTGCCCTTCCTGATCGTCGCGATCTGCCGGGCGCTGCCCGATTTCCCGATGATCAACGCGCGCTATGACGACGAGGCCGGCGTGGTCACGCGTCACGGCCGCGTCCATCTCGGCATGGCGGCGCAGACGGACGCGGGACTCATGGTCCCGGTGATCCGCGACGCGCAGGACCGCAATGTCTGGCAGCTCGCCACCGAGATCAGCCGCCTCGCCGAAGCCGCGCGCACCGGCAAGGCCAAGTCGGAGGAACTGTCCGGCTCCACCCTCACCGTCACGTCGCTCGGCCCGCTCGGCGGCATCGCCACCACGCCGGTGATCAACCGTCCGGAAGTGGCGATCATCGGCCCGAACAAGATCGTCGAGCGCCCGATCTTCCAGGGCGACGAGATCGTTCGCGCCAAGCTGATGAACCTGTCGATCTCGTGCGACCACCGCGTGGTCGACGGCTGGGATGCGGCGAGCTTCGTCCAGGCGGTGAAGAAGCTGCTCGAGACCCCCGTGCTGCTGTTCGCCGACTGATGCGCTGGCGGGCGATGGAAGCGGGGGATCTCGACGGCGTCGTCGCGGTCGCCCGCATCGCCTTTCCCGATCACCCGGAGAGCCGCACCTGTTTCGAGGAGCGGCTGGCGCTCGCGCCGGGCAGTTGCTTCGTGCTCGAAGGCGAACGGGGCGTGGCCGGCTATCTGATCGCCTATCCCTGGCCCCGCGGCGCGATTCCGCCGCTCGACACCTTGCTCGGCGGCCTGCCCGAGAACCGCGACAGCTGGTATCTCCACGACCTCGCCCTGCTTCCCGAGGCGCGCGGCGGCGGCAACGCCCGGGCGGGCCTGGCCCTGTTGTTCGGCCAGATCGACGCGCCGATCGCACTGGTCTCGGTCAACGAATCCGCCGCTTTCTGGCAGGCCCAGGGTTTTGTGCCCCAGGACAGCCCCGAACTCCGCGCCAAGCTTTCCAGTTATGGCCCGGATGCACGTTACATGGTGCGGGGCGTCACAAAACCGGGCTAGGAGGCGGCCATGCATTTCGATCTCCTCCAGTCGATCAGCCTCACCGGCGATATCTCCGTCCCCAATGACGACCGCACCGGCAATGCCCGCCATCATGGCTGGGTGATCGACGGCGCCACCGATCTCGGCCCGCCTGGACTGGTCGGGACCCAGGGCGGCGCAGCCTGGCTGGCGAGCGTCGCCCAGGCCGCTTTCACCGCCTCCACCGCCACCAGCATCGAGGCGCTGTACAACGACGTCGCGCTGCAGATCCTTACGGCCTGGGAGCGCGACCGCACCCGCGATCCCGAGGACCGCTGGGAATATCCGCTCGCCTCGTCGCTCGCCGTCCGGCTGGGCGAGCAGCTGGAAGTGGGCTGGCTCGGCGACTGCGCCGGCTTCCTCTGGTCGGCGGGCACGGTCACGCGGATCGGACCGGAAAAGGAGATCCGCAATTCCGAGGCCGAGCGCGCCGCCAGCCTGGCCGAGCATGGCCTGGGCAGCCCGAAGAAATCCGCCCCGATCCTCGCCAATCTCCGTGCCACCCGCGGCCGCACCGGCATGCGCGTGCTGAGCGTCGATCCCGAACACATGATGGCGGTCGACACCGCCCGCATTGCCTGCGCGCCCGGCGACGAGATCTTCCTGATGTCCGACGGCTATGCCGCGCTGATCGACAGCTACGGCGCCCATGACGACGCCTCGCTGGTCGAGGCGATCCGCGACAGGGGCCTCGCCGCCGTCGCCGAAGATCTGCGTGCGATCGAGCGCGAGGATGCGGCCTGCACCCGGTTCCCGCGGTTCAAGCGATCGGATGATGCCACTGCCCTGTGGCTGCGCATCGGAGGCTGAGATGCACTGGCTCCTGCGCTACACGACCACGCCCGACTATCTCGAGCGCCGCGCCGCTTTCCGCGAAGCGCATCTCGCGCTCGCCTGGGCGGCGGCGGACTCGGGTGACCTGATCCTGGGCGGCGCCGTCGGCGATCCGCCCGAAAGCGCGCTGTTGCTCTTCGCGAACGCGGCCGCGGCCCGCGCCTTCGCCGAAGCCGATCCCTATGTCGCGAACGGACTGGTCGCGCGATGGGAAGTGCTGCCGTGGAACACGGTGGTCGGCGCACAGGCGGCAAACCCGATCCGGCCCTGAGATCGTGTGGCAGGTCCACGCCGTGCACGCATTGCGGACCCCGTTCCCAAGCGTCTGAAATCGACGCCGCGGAATGACGATTGACTCTCGGTCAATAAGGAACAGAATAGGAACATTCTGTTTTCCGAGTCGTGCGCCCTATGGCCGATCCTGCCGTCCTGAAGCAATTGCGCGAGACGCTTCGCGGTCTCGAGACCGGTGGATTCCGCCGGCGCCCGTCGTTGCCATTCGGCATCGAGGCGCTCGATTCGCGCCTCGCTGACGGCGGCCTGAGGCTCGATGCGCTGCACGAGGTAGCGGCGGGCACCAGCGACATGGCCGATGATTGCGCGGCGACGCTGTTCCTCGCCGGCCTCGCCGCACGCGCCTGGGGCCCGGTGCTGTGGGTGGTGCGGCGGCGCGACCTGTTCGCCCCGGGGCTCGCCCAGTCGGGGCTCGATCCCAAGCGACTGATCTATGCCGAGGCGAAGGATGATGCCGAGCTGCTCGCGGTGATGGAGGAAGGGCTGCGCCATCGCGGGCTGGGCGCGGTGATCGGCGAGGCCAAGCGCGCGGACATGACCGCGACGCGGCGGCTGCAGCTGGCGGCCGAAGGCGGGAGGACGATCGCGCTGCTGATGAAGCGCGCGGCACGCGAAGGCAGCGATCCGATCTCGTCCCCTTCCGCGGCGGTGACGCGCTGGCGAGTGACTTCGGCCCCCTCGACGCCGCTGCCGGTGGAAGGCGTCGGGCGATCGCGCTGGAAGCTGGAGCTGGCGCGGCAAAAGGGGGGTGAGGGTTTCGAACTTATCGTGGAGGCATGCGATGCAACGGGTCGCTGCGCTCTTCCTCCCGTTATGGCCCATCGAAAGGCTGTGGCGGGCGGAACGGCGCCCCGCCGCGCGGCCTGACCCGCGCCGCCTCCCCGCGCCCCAGGCACCGCTGCGCAAGCCGGCCCAGCATGAGGGCCATTGGCGGCCGGGTGCGAAATGGGCGCGGGAGGATGACATCCAAATCCTCCCCGAGCTTGCTCGGGGAGGGGGACCGCGCCCGAAGGGCGTGGTGGAGGGGCGGCGACGTCAGTCGCCGGCTTCGCCGACGCCCCTCCACCACCGGCCTGCGGCCGGCGGTCCCCCTCCCCCAGACAAGCTGGGGGAGGAATTATATGCCCCCCTCGTCACTACCCTCCGCAACGGCAGCCGCATCGAGATCGCCGCCGCCTGCCCCGCCGCCCAGGCGCTGGGGCTCAGGCCCGGCATGGCGGTCACCCAGGCGCGGGCGCAGGTGCGCGGGCTCGATGTCCGGCCGGCCGATCCCGAGGGCGATCTCGCCGCGTTGAAGCGCCTCGCGATCCTCGCCGCACGGCGCTGGTCGCCGGTGGTCGCGCTGTCGGATGCGGACGGGCTGTTCCTCGACCTCTCCGGCACCGCGCATCTGTTCGGCGGCGAGGCGGCGATGGCACGGCACATCGTCCGCCTGCTCGCCCGCGCCGGCTTCACCGCGCGGATCGCGATCGCCGACACGCCGGGCGCCGCCTGGGCGCTCGCCCGCCATCACGGCCATTGCATCTGCCCGCCGGGCGAGCAGGCGGCCGCGCTCGCCGAGCTGGCCACGCCGGCGCTGCGCATCGGCGAGGCCGCGGTCGAGCTGCTCAAACGGCTCGGCATCGATCGCATCGGCCAGCTTTCCGCCCTGCCCCGCGCGCCCTTGGTCCGCCGCTTCGGCGCGGCGACGGTGCTGCGGCTCGACCAGGCGCTGGGGCGGATCGCCGAGCCGCTCGATCCGGTGATCCCGCCGGAGAGCATCGCCGTGCAGCAGCGCTTCGCCGAACCGATCGCCACCGCCGAGACGATCGAGCACTGGCTGGGCGAACTCACCCCCAGGCTCGCCGCCGCGCTCGAGGCCGAGGGGCTGGGCGTGCAGGCGCTGGAATGCGTGGCCGAGCGGATCGACGGGGTGCCGCAGCGCATCCGCATCGGCCTGGCGCGGCCCAATCGCGATCCCGCGCATCTGCTCCGCCTGCTCAGGCGCCGGATCGAGGATGTCGAGCCGGGCTATGGCATCGACGCGATCACGCTGCATGTCCGCCGCGCGGCGCTGCTCGGTCCCGAACCGGTGGTCGAGCGACTGGACGAGGAAGCGGCACCCGACATCGCCACCTTGGTCGATACGCTGGCGACGCGGATCGGCCTGCGCGCGATGTGGCGGATGCAGCCGGTGGAGAGCGACGTGCCCGAGCGTTCGGAGGCGCGCGGGCCGGTGCTCGATCCCCCGGCCCGCCCGGCGCAACGCGGCAAGCGCGACGATGTCCGCCAGCTCGACCGCAACCCGCCGCTGCCGCCCTGGCACCCCGGCTGGCCGCGTCCGGCTCGGCTGCTGCGCCGGCCCGAGCGGCTCGATCACGTCATCGCCGAGCTGCCCGACCAGCCGCCCCGCCGCTTCACCTGGCGCGGACAACCTCACCGCGTGATCCATGCCGACGGGCCCGAGCGCATCCAGGGCGAATGGTGGAAGCGCGACGCCGAGCGGCTGAGCGTGCGCGACTATTTCCGCGTCGAGGACGAGGCCGGCCGGCGCTACTGGCTGTTCCGCGCCGGCGACGGCGAGCGCGCGGCGACCGGCGATCTCAGCTGGTATCTCCACGGGGTGTTCGGATGACCTATTCCGAGCTCCAGGTGACCACGCATTTCTCGTTCCTGCGCGGCGCTTCCTCGCCCGAGGACCTGTTCCAACAGGCCGCACTGATCGGGCTGCCCGCCTTGGGGATCGTCGATCGCAATTCGGTCGGCGGCGTGGTTCGCGCGCTGGTCGCTGCCGAGAAGATCAGCGACCTTGGCCTGAAGATCCGGATGATCGCCGGCTGCCGGCTCGATCTGGTCGATGGCAGCTCGGTGCTGGTCTGGCCCGAGGACCGCGCCGCCTGGAGCCGACTCACGCGCCTGCTCACCCTCGGCAAGAGCCGCGCCGATGCGCAGAAGGGCGAGAAGGGCCAATGCTTCCTCCATTGGGACGACCTGGCCGGCGCGGCGGAGGGCATGGTCGGCGCGCTGGTGCCCGGTCTGGCGGACACCGGCGATCCGCAGGCGCTGCGCTGGATGGCGGATGTGTTCGGGACGCGCGGTCATGTCTGCCTCACCCAGCATCGCCGCCCGGGCGACGCGATGCGGCTGCACGAACTGGACCTTGCCGCCCGGCGCTTCGGGCTGACGGGACTGGCGACCGGCGACGTGCTCTACGACACGCCCGACCGGCGCATGCTGCAGGACGTGGTCACCGCGATCCGCGAATGCTGCACGATCGACGAACTCGGCTTCCGTCGCGAGCGCAGCGCCGACCGGCATTTGAAATCCCCGCAGGAAATGGCCCGCCGCTTCCGCGATTATCCCGAAGCGATCGCCGCATCCGCCGCCATCGCCGAGCGCTGCACCTTCTCGCTGCGCGAGCTGAAGCATCAATATCCCGAGGAGCATGTCATCCAGGGGCGGACCGCGCAGGAAGCACTCGCCGCGCTCGCCTGGAACGGGCTCAAGCAGAAGTTCGCCGGCAAGCCCTCCCAGGCGCATCAGGACTTGCTCGAACACGAGCTCTCGCTGGTCGAGCAGATGGACTACGCCCCCTATTTCCTCACGGTCAATTCGATCGTCCAGTTCGCGCTCAGCCAGCAGATCCTGTGCCAGGGGCGCGGAAGCGCCGCCAATTCGGTGATCTGCTTCGCGCTGGGCATCACCTCGATCGATCCGATCGTCCACCAGCTGCTGTTCGAACGCTTCATCTCGACCGAGCGCAAGGAACCGCCCGACATCGACGTCGATTTCGAGCATGAGCGGCGCGAGGAAGTGATCCAGTGGATCTATGACAGCTATGGCCGCGACCATGCCGCGCTGACCGCGGTGGTGATCCGCTTCCGCTCGCGCAGTGCGCTGCGCGAAGTCGGCAAGGCGATGGGGTTGCCCGAGGACATGACCTCTGCGCTCTCTTCGCAGGTCTGGGGCTGGTCGAACGATGTCGACGACAAGCATGCCGATGCGCTCAACCTGGACCGGACCGATCCACGCCTGGCGCTGACGCTCGAGCTGGCACGCCAGCTGGTCAACACGCCGCGGCACTTGTCCCAGCATCCCGGCGGTTTCGTGCTGACCCGCGACAAGCTGCACGACCTGATCCCGGTCGAGCCCGCGGCGATGGTCGAGCGGCATGTCGTCGAATGGGAGAAGCTCGACATCGAGGAGCTGGGCTTCATGAAGGTCGACATCCTCGGCCTCGGCATGCTCGGCTGCATGCGGCGCACCTTCGACCTGCTCGCCGAGCACAAGCAGACCTACCTGACGCTCGCCTCTCCGCTGATGCAGGACGAGGACACGCCGACCTTCGCGATGATCCAGCAGGCCGACACGCTCGGCGTGTTCCAGATCGAGAGCCGCGCGCAGATGTCGATGCTGCCGCGGATGAAACCCATCTGCTTCTATGACATCGCGATCCAGGTCGCGATCGTCCGCCCCGGGCCGATCCAGGGCAACATGGTCCACCCCTATCTGAAGCGCCGGCAGAATCCGGACCTGGTCGACTATCCCTCGCCCAAACTGAAAGCCGTACTGAAGAAGACGCTTGGCGTGCCGCTGTTCCAGGAACAGGCAATGCAGGTGGCAATCGTCGGTGCCGACTTCACCCCGAGCGAAGCCGACCGCCTGCGCCGGGCAATGGCGACGTTCAAGTCGAGCGGCGACATCGGCGAGTTCGGGCCCAAGCTGATCGAAGGCATGCGCAGGAACGGCATCAGCGAGACCTTCGCCGCGCAGATGGTCGAGCAGATCAAGGGCTTCAGCAATTACGGCTTTCCCGAAAGCCACGCCGCCAGCTTCGCCAAGATCGCCTACGCCTCGTCCTGGATGAAATGCCATCATCCGGACGTGTTCTGCACCGCGCTGCTCAACGCGCAGCCGATGGGCTTCTACGCGCCGGCGCAGCTGATCCGCGATGCGCGCAACCACGGGGTCGAGGCACGGCCGGTGTGCATCAACGACAGCGACTGGGATACGCGGATGGTGCCCGCGGGACCGAATTTGCGCGAGCAGGATGCGCGCTTCTGCGGCACCGAGGAGGACTGGAAAAGCCTGCAGCCGATCCGGCTCGGCATGCGGATCGTGCAGGGACTCTCCCAAGACGATGCCGAAGCGGTCCTGCGGGCACGCCGGCAAGCCCCCTTCACGTCGATCGAGGACATCTGGCGTCGTTCCAGGGTGAAGCCCGCCGCGCTCGAGCGGCTGGCGCGGGCGGATGCATTCCAGGCGCTGGGGCTCAACCGGCGCCAGGCGCTCTGGGCGATCAAGGGATTGAGCCAGGCGCCGCTCGACCTGTTCGCCGCCGCCGATGCCCGCGAAGGCGCGACCGTGGCCGAGGTTATCGAGCCCGAAGTGACGCTGCAGCCGCTCAGCGCCGGGCGCGAAGTGGTGGAGGACTATCGCGCCACCCAGCTCTCGCTGCGTGCACATCCCCTCATTTTCCTGCGCGACCGGCTGGCGGCACGGCGGATCGCGAAATGCTCGGACCTGCTGGACATGAAGGACGGGCAGCGCGTGGAAGTGGCCGGGCTGATCCTCGTCCGCCAGCGGCCGGGCAGCGCCAAGGGCGTGGTGTTCGTCACGCTGGAGGACGAGACCGGCATCGCCAATGCCGTGCTCTGGGCGGACCGGTTCGAGGAGAACCGGCGCACGGTGATGTCCGCCACGATGCTGGCCATCAAGGGCAAGGTGCAGCGCGAGGGGATCGTCATCCATCTCGTCGCCGAGCAGATCACCGATCTCACCCCCTGGCTGCGCGAAGTCGGCGAGCTCGAGCTGCCCGACATGACCATGCCGGGCGACGGCGCGCGGCATGGCGGCGAGATCGATCCGCGCGACCGGCTCCGGGTCCCCCGCCAGCGCGCGCTCGAAAGCTGGCCGCCCCGCCGCAGCCTCAAGGCGCCGGACCTGATTCCGGTGCGCTCAAGGGATTTCCACTGATGCCGAGGAACCGCTTCTTCTACGCACTTCGCCCCTCGCCGCTGGCCCGCAACCTGATCGGCGTGCAGCGCGACCAGCTGGGCCTTGCCGAAAGCGTGGTCGAGAATGACCGGCTGCACATCACGCTCGGCATCACCGAGGATTTCGCGCGCCAGCCCTATGCCGAGATGAAGCGGCTGATCGAGATCGGCGCACAGGTCTCGGCCGCGCCGGTCCCGGTGCGGCTCGACCGGATCTCCGGCGGGAACGAGACGATCGCGCTGCGCCCCAGCCGCAGGATCGATGCGCTGGCCGATCTCGGGCGCAAGCTGCAGCAGGGCCTGGCCCATGCCGGGCTGCTGCGCGGTGCATGGGATTTCCACCCGCACATCACCCTGCTCTATCGCAAGGGCCGCCCCTTCACCCGGACGATCCCGCCGATCGGATGGGACGCGACCGATTTCGTGCTGATCCACTCGATGCTCGGCGAGCACCGGCATGTCGAGCTGGGCCGCTGGCCGCTGATCGACCGGCAGGGCGGGTTCGGCTTCTAGAAGCCCAGCCCCAGCTGCGGCACGTTCCGGGTGACGACGCCATCGCGCACCTCGACGCCCTCGATCTCGAGCATGCGCGCCTTGGACAGCGATCCGCCGGGTGCCGAGAAGCCGCCGATCCGCCCGTTCGCCGCGGTCACGCGGTGGCAGGGGATGATCAGCGGCACCGGATTGGCCGCCATCGCCTGGCCGACATCGCGGGCGAATTCCGGACCGGCCGCGAGCTGCTTCGCGATCGCGCCATAGGTCGCCGTCTCACCCCAGCCGAGCGCGCGCACGGCGATGTAGACGCGATCGAAGAACGGCTCCTGCGCACCGAGATCGACCGGCACTCGCGCGAAATCGACACGCTCGCCGGCGAAATAGCGCAGCGCGTCGTCGATCACCGCCTGTACCTGGGGAGGGGCCGGCGATACCGGCCGGGCATCGGGCAGCCGCCGCAGCAGCGCGCGCTCGGCTTCCGCCGCAGTACCCGCCGGCAAGCGGAAGCTGATGACGCCCTTCGCACTCCAGCCGATCGCGGCGAAGCCCGCCACGGTCTCGAACAGGGTGTAGAAGCGCTCGCCCGTCATGCTGCAGAGATCGGTACGCGATCCACCATTCGCAACCGGCTCAGCGCTCGCTGCGACGCCAGGGCCGGCCGCGTCCGATCGCCTTCGCGTCACCAAAGGGCAAGCGCGTCTCGAACCGGTCGAGCTCCAAACCGGCGTCGTTATCGCCCAGCATCTGGGCACGCCGCAACCACAGACGGTAACCGTGCAAGTCCCCGATGTTGAACCGGCTCATCGCGAGGTTCTGCGCGGCAAGGCTCGCATAAGGGCCACCTCGCACCCACACGCGCCGATAGAACCATGCCGGCGTTCCCGCCCGGGACATCATGCCCAGATTCGCTGGATCATTGCCCCGGCTGAACAGCCCGGCCAGTTCCAGCATTGCATGCGCATGGCCACGCCGTGCGAGATGATCGAGGATCGGCATGTAGAAGCCATTGGTGCGCCGCTCCATGATCGCGCGGGCGCGCTCGAACAGCCGATCCTCTCGCGTCATTCAGCCCCCGACGGTCTGCTCGATCACCCCGAAGATCGGGTGGTGCCTGTCGTCCTCGGCCCAGATGCGCACCGTGTCGCCCGCCTTGAGGAAGGGGGTTTCGGGCTTGCCGGTACGGATCGTCTCGATCGTGCGGATCTCGGCGATGCACGAATAGCCGACGCCGCCTTCGCTCACCGGCTTGCCCGGGCCGCCATCCTCGCCACGGTTCGAGACGGTGCCCGAGCCGATGATCGTGCCGGCGCCGAGCTTGCGGGTCCTGGCGGCGTGGGCGACCAGCGTGCCGAAGTCGAAGGTCATGTCGACGCCCGCTTCCGCCCTGCCGAACGCCTTGCCGTTCACGTCGACCATCAGCTTGCGGTGCAGCTTGCCGTCCTTCCACCAGTCGCCGAGCGAATCGGGCGTGGCGAAGACCGGGGAAAAGGCGCTGGCCGGCTTGGACTGGAAGAAGCCGAAGCCCTTGGCCAGCTCACCCGGGATCAGGTTGCGCAAGCTCACGTCGTTGGTGAGGCCGACCAGCCGGATCGCGGCAAGCGCCTCTTCGCGGCTGGCGCCAAGCGGCACGTCGCCGGTGACCACCACCACTTCGCCCTCCAGGTCGCAGCCCCAGGCCTCGTCGGCGAGGGGGATCGCGTCGCGCGGCCCCAGGAACCCGTCGCTGCCGCCCTGGTACATCAGCGGATCGTGCCAGAAGCTGTCGGGCATCTCGGCATTCCGCGCCTGCCGGACCAGCGCGACATGGTTCACATAGGCCGAGCCGTCCGCCCATTGGAACGCGCGCGGCAGGGGCGCAGCGGCGAGGCGCTCGTGGAAGCGCTCGCGCGGGATAACCTCATGGTCGAGATCGGTCGCCAGGTTGCGCAGATCGGTCTCGACCCGGTCCCAATTGTCGAGCGCCGCCTGCAGCGTCGGCGCGATCATGTCGGCGCTGGCATACCAGGCCAGATCCGTGGAAACGACGACCAGCTTGCCGTCACGGCCGCTCTTCAGGCTTGCGAGCTTCATTCAAGTCTCTCCTTTACCCCATCCATAACCGCCCGGGCGGCCAAGTCGAGTTGACTCAGTTGGTTGACTCGGGAGGCCGTGCCCCGCATCGGTTGGCGCATGGGGGCTGCGCTGCGCTTTCTGGATCATGAAGGCGAGATGGCGGCGCGAATCCGCGATTTCGACTGGTCCGCGCATCCGCTCGGCCCGCCGGAACACTGGCCCGATGTGCTGAAGTTCGCGCTCGACGTGGCGCTGGGCTCGACCTTCCCCACCGCGGTCTATTGGGGGCCCGAGCTCTATCTGCTCTACAACGATGCCTGGGCCACGATCCCCGCCGATCGCCATCCCTGGGCGCTGGGCCGGCCGGGTGCGGAGGTGTGGGCGGACATCTGGGACGTGGTCGGCCCGCAGATCGTCGGCGTGCTGGAGAGCGGGCGTGGCTTCGCGATCTACGACCAGCAGCTGATGATGATGCGCGACGGACGTCGCCAGGAGACCTGGTGGAACTACAGCTTCACGCCGCTGCGAGGTAGCGAGGGCGAAGTCGCCGGCATGCTCAACCAGGGCAACGAGACCACGCGGATCGTCTTCGCCGAGCGCGCCCGCCTGGCCGAGGTGGCGCGGCTGCGTGACCTGTTCGAGCAGGCGCCGGGCGCCACGGCGCTGCTCCACGGGCCCGAGCACCGCTTCGAATTCGCCAATTCGGAATATCTGGCGCTGATCGGCGGCCGCCCGGTGCTGGGCATGACGGTGGCGGAGGCGCTGCCCGAAGTGGTCGAGCAGGGCTTCGTCGCCCTGCTCGACACGGTCTATGCCAGCGGCGAGACCTTCCGGGCGGACGGCGTGCCGGTGCTGCTCCAGCGCCGCGCCGACGGCCCGGCCGACACCCGCTTCCTCGATTTCGTCTACCAGCCGATCAAGGACGCGAACGGCAACACCACCGATATCTTCGTCGCCGCGAACGACGTGACCGAGCGCACCGCCGCCGAGGAGGCGCTGCGCCGGAGCGAGGAGCAGCTGCAACTTGCGCTCAACGCCTCGCTCGGCGTCGGCACCTGGGTGTGGGACGTCGCCGCCGATCGCGTCACCGCCGATGCGCGCTTCCTGCGCCTCTACGGCGTCGACGAGGCGCTGGCGGGCAAGGGCACGCCGATCGCCGACTTCTTCGTCAACGTGCATCCCGGCGACCGTGCCCGGCTCGAGGCGAGCATCGCCCGCACCCTCAACGAACGCGTGCCGTTCAACGAGGAATATCGGCTGGTCCAGAGCGACGGCACATCGCGCTGGGTGAGCGCGCAGGGCCGCGCAACCTTCGACGAGGAGGGCAGGCCTTCGCGCTTCCCGGGCGTCGCCTTCGACATCACCGAGCGCAAGCTCGCCGAGGAAGCCGCCCGCGACACGGCGGAGGAACTGCGCGAGGCGAACGAGGCGCAGGCGTTCCTCGGCGCGCTGTCCGACCAGCAGCGCGCGCTCGATTCGGCCGATGCGGTGATGCGCTTCACCGCCGCGGCACTGGGCGAGCAGATGGGGCTCGACCGGGTGGTCTTCTACCGGGTGCAGGGCGAGAACGTGCGCTTCGGCCCCTATTGGACCAGCGGCCGGCTCGCCCCGCTCGAAGGCACGCTGCCGATCGCGGCGCTGGGCGACAATGCCCGATCCTATCGCACCGGGCGCACCGTGGTGCTGGGCGACACCGCGCACGAGGCTCCGGGCCTCGCGCATCTCGCCGGCGCCGGGGTGGGCGTGCCGCTGCTGCGTGGCGGGCAATGGGTCGCGGTGATGTCGATCAACACCGCCGAGCCGCGCCGCTGGAGCGCCGAGGAAGTCGCCTTCATCGAGGCGGTGGCGGAGACGACCTGGGACGCGGTGGAGCGGATCGAGGCAGTGGCAGCGCTGCGGGAGAGCGAGGCCAAGTTCCGCGCCATCGCCAACTCGATCGACCAGATGGTCTGGTCGACCCTGCCCGACGGCTATCACGATTATTACAACGACCGCTGGTACGAATATACCGGCGTGCCGCACGGCAGCACCGATGGCGCAGCCTGGAACGGCATGTTCCATCCCGACGACCAGGAGCGCGCCTGGTCGGTGTGGCACCAGAGCCTGGCGACCGGCGAGCGCTACCGGATCGAATATCGCCTGCGCCACCGCTCGGGCCGTTATCGCTGGGTGCTCGGCAGCGCCCAGCCGGTGCGCGACGAGCGGGGCGAGATCACCCGCTGGTTCGGCACCTGCACCGACATCCAGGACATCGTCGACGCGCGCGAAGTGCTCGCCCGTTCGCGCGAGGCGCTGGAGGCGGCGGTGCGCGAGCGGACCGAGCAGCTGATGGCGGCGGAGGAACGGCTGCGCCAGGCGCACAAAATGGAGGCGGTCGGCCAGCTCACCGGCGGCATCGCGCACGACTTCAACAACATGCTGGCGGTCGTGATCGGCGCGCTCGACCTGCTCGAGCGGCGCGTGGCGCAGGGGCGGCTCGATCTCGACAGATACATCACCGCCGCACGCGACGGCGCGACCCGGGCGGCGGCGCTCACCCAGCGGCTGCTCGCCTTTTCGCGCCAGCAGCCGCTCGCGCCCGTGGCGATCGACGCCAACGAGATGGTCCGCGGGATGATCGAGCTGCTCGTCCGCACGCTGGGCGACGATGTGACGGTGGAGACGGTGCTGCCGGCCGGCGTCTCGCCGCTGCTCGCCGACCCCAACCAGCTCGAGAATGTGGTCCTGAACCTCTCGGTCAATGCGCGCGACGCGATGCCGCATGGCGGCAAGCTGGTGCTGACGACCGCCAATGCCCGGTTCGAGGCGGAGGAGGCCCGCGAGCTCGAGCTGCAGCCGGGCGACTATGTCGAGATCGCGGTGACGGATACCGGCATCGGCATGACCCCCGAGGTAGCCGCCCGCGCCTTCGATCCCTTCTTCACCACCAAGGGCGTGGGCAAGGGGACCGGTCTGGGGCTCAGCCAGGTGTTCGGCTTCATCCGCCAGTCGGGCGGGGCGGTCGGCATCGATACCGAGCCGGGCCAGGGCACCACCGTGCGGCTCTATCTGCCCGCCCATGAAGGCGCCACGCCGGCGCCGCGCGCCGATGCGCCGATCGCGGTCCCGATGGGCGCCCGCAGCGGCGAGACGGTGCTGGTGGTCGAGGACGAGGAGCGGGTGCGCAACTATTCGATCGAGGCGCTGCGCGAGCTTGGCTATCAGGTGACCGGCGCCCGCGACGGGCCCGAGGCGCTGCGGCTGATCGAGGGCCAGCTGCGCAATGGGCGCGCGCCCTTCTCGCTGCTGTTCAGCGATGTGGTGATGCCCGAGATGACCGGGCGCGAGCTCGCCGAACGCGCCCGGACCAGGCTGCCGGGCCTCAAGGTGCTGCTGACCAGCGGCTATGCCCCCGAAACCGCGCGGGTGGCGGGGGAGACGATCCTCGCCAAGCCCTTCGATCTCGATCGGCTGGCCGCGGCGGTGCGGGCTGCGCTCGACGCATAACCCCTTGACCGAATCACCCGCGCGGGCCATGCGCCCCGCGGCTCCGGCGCCTTGCGCCACCGCCCCCGTAAAGCCCAGCCGCCGAGTCCTGTCGAAGGGCGGCTTGTGGCCCGCCCCGGCAGGCGGAGACGTGTATCCATGGCAAATGTAGCGGTTATCGGCGCCCAATGGGGTGACGAAGGCAAGGGCAAGATCGTCGACTGGCTCGCCGAGCGGGCCGACATGGTCGTGCGCTTCCAGGGTGGCCACAATGCCGGCCACACGCTCGTCGTCGGCGAGAATGTCTACAAGCTCTCGCTGCTCCCCTCGGGCATCGTCCGCGGCACCCCTTCGGTGATCGGCAACGGCGTGGTGCTCGATCCCTGGCACCTCAAGGCCGAGGTCGAGAAGCTGCGCGGCCAGGGCGTCGAGATCACCCCCGACAAGCTGATGATCGCGGACAATTGCCCGCTGATCCTGCCCTTCCACCGCGACCTCGACGCGCTGCGCGAGGATGCCAGCGGCGCCGGCAAGATCGGCACCACCCGCCGCGGCATCGGCCCGGCCTATGAGGACAAGGTCGGCCGCCGCGCCATCCGCGTCTGCGACCTCGCCCATCTCGACGAGCTCGGCCCGCAGCTCGATCGCCTGACCGCGCATCACGACGCGCTGCGCGCCGGCTTCGACCAGCCGCCGATCGACCGCGAGGCACTGATTGCCGAGCTGCGCGAGATCGCCGGCTTCGTCCTGCCCTTCGCCCAGCCGGTATGGCGCGCGCTCAACGCTGCGCGCGAGCGTGGCCGCCGCATCCTGTTCGAAGGCGCGCAGGGCGTGCTGCTCGACATCGATCACGGCACCTATCCGTTCGTCACCTCGTCGAACACCGTGGCGGGCACCGCTTCGGCCGGTTCGGGCATCGGCCCGGGCGCGGTCGGCTTCGTGCTCGGCATCGCCAAGGCCTATACCACCCGCGTCGGCTCGGGCCCGTTCCCCAGCGAGCAGGACAATGACGTCGGCGAGCGGCTCGGCACGCGCGGCCATGAGTTCGGCACCGTCACCGGCCGCAAGCGCCGCTGCGGCTGGCTCGACGCGGTGCTGCTGCGCCAGTCGGCCGCCGTCTCCGGCATCACCGGCATCGCGCTGACCAAGCTCGACGTGCTCGACGGGTTCGACGAGATCCAGGTGTGCACCGGCTACCGGCTGCACGGCGAGGAGATCGACTATTATCCCTCGAACGCCGCCGACCAGGCCGCGGTCGAAGCGGTCTACGAGACGATGCCGGGCTGGCAGGAAACCACCGCCGGCGCGCGCAGCTGGGCCGAGCTGCCCGCCGCCGCGATCAAGTATATCCGCCGGGTGGAAGAGCTGATCCGCTGCCCGGTGGCGCTGGTTTCGACCAGCCCCGAGCGCGAGGACACGATCCTGGTCCGCGATCCCTTCGCGGACTGATTTCGGTCGGTCCGCGATCGCTTCGCGGACTGCAGACAGGGCAATGCGCTACCCGTCCGGCCAGGGCGGGCAGCGCATCTCCTGCGTCAGGAGCCCTTAATGGGGCTTCTTCTTGCCTTCCTTCTTGGCATCACGCTTGTCTTCGGACGAAGCCGCAGGATCCTGGCTGGGGGTTGCCGAATCGGGTGCGGGCGTGGCCGTGCTGGTATCCGGCGCAGGCGCCGGGTTGGCGCTGGGGTCGGGGGCCGGCGCAGGAGCGGTGGTTTCCGTCGGCGGAGTGGCAGACGGGTCCGTGGGCGTAGTGGTCTGGGCGAAGGCCGCCGGAGCGGCCAGCAGCGCCGCGGCGCCGATCAGGGTTTTAAGCAACATAACAGGGCAATCCTCCTTACGGTTTTTGCCGAGGTCCTTTCGAGCGGTTAGGCATGTCTGGATTGTTTCCAGACGTTTCAGCCAACCCTGCCTCGCGCACGGCTGAGCAATGAGGTGAGCCCCTCGAGGGGCGGGCCGAAACCGGCGCACATGCAAAAGGCAGCCACACCATCGGGTGCAGCCGCCTTTTTGCCTGGCCGGACGTACCCCGGCTCTCGGGAAACGACTCAGCCGATCTGGGCGCGGTGGAGCAGCTTCTGGTCGGCGAGGACCAGCGCGACCATCGCCTCGACCACCGGCACGCCGCGGATGCCGACACAGGGATCGTGGCGGCCCTTGGTCATGATCTCGGTCGCCTCACCTTCGCGGGTGACCGTCTCCACCGGGGTCAGGATCGAGCTGGTCGGCTTGAACGCCACCCGCACGCGCACCGGCTGGCCGGTCGAGATCCCGCCCGCGATGCCGCCCGCATGGTTGGCGAGGAAGACCGGCTTGCCGTCATTGCCCGGGCGCATCGCATCGGCATTCTCTTCGCCGGTCAGCGCCGCCGCCGCGAAGCCGTCGCCGATCTCGACGCCCTTCACCGCGTTGATCGACATGCACGCCGCCGCCAGCTCGCTGTCGAGCTTGGCATAGAGCGGCGCGCCCCAGCCCGGCGGCACGCCGGTCGCCTCGCAGGCGACCACCGCGCCCAGCGACGAGCCTGACTTGCGCGCGCCATCGACCAGCACCTCCCAGCGCTTCGCAGCCTCGGCATCGGGGCAGAAGAACGGGTTGTTGCCGATCTCGCCGGCATCGAAATTGGCATAGTCGATCGCGTCGCCGCCGATCGCCTCGACCCAGGCGAGGATCGACACTTCGGGGATCACTGCCCGCGCGACGGCCCCCGCCGCCACCCGCGCCGCGGTCTCGCGCGCCGAGCTGCGCCCGCCGCCGCGATAGTCGCGGAAGCCGTATTTCGCGTCATAGGCATAATCGGCATGCCCGGGGCGATAGGCCTTGGCGACTTCCGAATAGTCCTTGGAGCGCTGGTCGACATTGTCGATGTGCAGCGCGATCGGCGTGCCCGTGGTGCGCCCTTCGAAGGTGCCCGAGAGGATGCGGACCTGGTCCGGCTCCTGCCGCTGGGTGGTGAAGCGCGACTGGCCCGGACGGCGCTTGTCGAGAAAGGGCTGGATGTCGCCCTCGGACAGGGTCAGCCCCGGCGGGCAGCCATCGACCACGGCGCCGAGCGCCGGGCCATGGCTCTCGCCCCAGGTGGTGAACCGGAAGACTCGTCCGAAGGTGTTGTAGCTCATCGCCAGCCTCCTCGCCCAAGTCGCCGCGATTTGGAAGAAAGAAGCATCACCAGTCCGCCAAAGCCGGAGACACGGCGGCGGTCAGCCATCCTGGCCGAGCGCGGCGAACGCCGGTGCGTGCGTCGCGGCGCCGCGCATCCCGCACGGCATCGCGCCACCCTGGAGCGGCAGCGCCATCAGATATTCGCCGGCATAGGGCGAGGCAAATCCCTGCGCCCATTCCGCCGCGAAGCCGAAGCGCTCATAATAGCCGGGCTCGCCGAGCACGAAGGCGAGCATCGCGCCCGCCGCGCCCAGCTGGGCGATCCCGGCCTGGACCAGCGCCTCGCCGACGCCCTGCTGGCGCCAGGCCTTGTCCACCGCCAGCGGCGCGAGCGCGACCGCGGCAATCGCCTTGTCGGCGATCGTGACGTCCATCCGGCTGAACGCGATCATCCCGGCGAGCGCGCCGGTCTCCTCGTCGTCCGCGACCAGGGTCAGCACCATGTCGCCATCGATGCACAGCCGCTGGACCAGCCGCGCTTCGTCCTCCGCCGGAAAGGACCGGCGCAGCAGCGCGTCGATTGCCGCAACATCCCCGCCATTGGCCGGGCGCACCACGATGCTCACGCCAGGAACCTCAGGAAAGCGCGATGTCCGGCGCGTCCTCGGCCTTCATGCCGATCACGTTATAGCCCGAATCGACATGGTGGATCTCGCCGGTGACGCCCGACGACAGGTCCGAGAGCATGTAGAGCCCGGCACCGCCGACATCCTCGATCGTCACGGTGCGGCGGAGCGGCGAGTTCAGCTCGTTCCACTTGAGGATGTAGTTGAAGTCGCCGATGCCCCGGGCCGCGAGGGTCTGGATCGGGCCGGCCGAGATCGCATTCACGCGGATGTTCTCCGGGCCCATGTCGACCGCGAGATACTTCACGCTGGTCTCCAGTGCGGCCTTGGCGACGCCCATCACGTTATAGTGCGGGATCACCTTCTCGGCACCGTAATAGGTGAGCGTGAGGATCGAACCGCCGTTCGGCATCATCTCGCGCGCACGCTTGGCGACGGCAACCAGGCTGTAGGCCGAGATGTTCATCGTCATCAGGAAATTGTCGAGCGTGGTGTCGTAGAACTTCCCGCGCAGCTGCGACTTGTCCGAGAAGCCGATGGCGTGGACGAGGAAGTCGATCGTCGGCCATTTGGCCTTGAGCGTGTCGAACGCGACATCGAGCGCGTCCATGTCGGCCACGTCGCAATCGATCAGCGTGTCCGAGCCCAGCTGGTCGGCCAGCGGCTTCACGCGCTTGAGCAACGCGTCGCCCTGATAGCTGAATGCCAGCTCGGCACCCTGTTCGGCGAGCTTCTTCGCGATGCCCCAGGCGAGGCTCTTGTCATTGGCGAGGCCCATGATCAGCCCACGCTTGCCCTGCATCAATCCGGTCACGACGCGCTATTCTCCATTCTTACCCGGTTCCTCTAGACTCGTTTCGGGCGTTTCCGCCAGAGCCGCATTCAACTCGGCGCCGACTACCAGACCGAGGCCGACGAGGAAGAAGAAGATCAGTGCGATCATCACGCCTGCAAGGCTTCCATAGGTCAGATCGTAATTTCCCAGCGTACCGAGGATTTTGGGCAACAGGGCGGTAACCAGCAGCCACCACGCCGCGGTGAACAGCGCGCCGGGCCATTTCGGGCATTTGCTCTTCCGGTAGCGACTGGGAGTCAGCGAGTAGAACAGGATGTAGAGCGCGCCGAACAGCGCCACCGCCGGCGCGATCTTGCTGAGCGAGACGATGCGCTGCGCCTCGGATGCCCAGGGGAAGATGTTGTAGAGAAACTGCTCGACGCCGGTCAGGATCACCTGGAAGCTGAATGCCGCCATGGTGATGATCACCGAGGCGATGATCATCCCGATCGCGCCCAGCCGATATTGCCAGAACGGCGTGTTCGAGCGGACGCCGTACGCCTGGCGCAGGATGCCGCGAATCGTCTCGATGAAGCCGGCCACGGTCCACAGGCCGACGATCGCGCCGAACCACAGCAGATTGCCGGTCCGCGCCATCAGCACGTCCGACACCGGCTTGCGCAGCAGCGTCGCGACATCGGGCGGCACGGTGCGGAGGAACGCCTCCAGCGTGTGGATCCCCTCCGAGCTGCGGCCGAACAGCTGGGCGATCGCGGCAGCGACGATGAAGAAGGGGAACAGGGTGACCAGGCTCAGATAGGCAAGGTTGCCGGCATAGGTGAAGCCGTCCTGGAAGGTGCCGACCACCACCCGCTTGACCACGTGCCAGAATCGGGGGCCGAGGCCGATCCGGGCAAGCAGGCCGAGAATGCGGGAGCCAAGCCCCGGCCTCGCTTCCGCGGCGCCCGTATCTTCCCCTGTCGTCACAAAGCGTTAGACGCCCATGCGGCCACGCGGGTTCCCCTTGTCGTTCCAGCCCTTGGCGAACTCGATCAGCGCATCGTCGTCGACCGGCAGATCGACCATCAGCGTGACGAGCAGGTCGCCCCGCCCACTCGGCTTCTTGTGGAAGCCGCGGCCCTTGAGGCGCAGGGTCTTTCCGGACGAGGAGCCCTTGGGAACCTTGAGCATCACCGCGCCGTCCGGCGTCGGCACGCGTATTTCGGCGCCGAGCACGGCTTCCGAGAGCGTCACCGGCAGCTCGAGGCGGATGTCGTCGCCGCTGCGCTCGAAGAAGCGGTGCGGCTGGATCTCGATCGTCACGATCGCGTCGCCGGGGCCGCCCGGGCCTTCCTCGCCCTTGCCGGCCAGGCGCATCTGGGTGCCGGTCTCGACACCGGCGGGCAGCTTGAGGTCGATCGTCTTGCCGTCGCGCAGCGTGACGCGCTGGGGCGCCAGCTTCGCTGCATCCTCGAAGCTCACGGCCAGACGATAGGGGACATTGGCGCCCTTGGCCGCGCCGCGCCGGCCGAAATCGCCGAAGCCGCCCGAAAAGCCACCACCGCCGCCTGCGCCGCGCCGGCCGCCCATGCCACCGAACAGCCCTTCAAAGATGTCGCCGAAGCCGCCGCCGTCACCGCCGCCGAAATCGGCGCGGAAGCCGCCCTGGCCGCCGCCCATGCCACCCATCCCGCCGGGGCTGAAGCCGCCGAACGGATTGGTCGGGTTGCCCTCGCCGTCGATCTCGCCGCGGTCGAAGCGGGCGCGCTTGTCCTTGTCGGTCAGCAGGTCATAGGCCTGGGTGACCTGGCTGAACTTCTCCGCCGCCTTGGGATTGTCCTGGTTGCGGTCGGGATGCAGCTCCTTGGCGAGCTTGCGATAGGCCTTCTTGATGTCGGCCTCGCTCGCGCCACGCGCAACGTTCAGAACGGAATACGGATCAGCAGCCATCAAAACCCCTTTGGACGCGCCGTATTTCGGCGCGTCCGCCCGCTAACGCAAGGGTCCGGCACAAACTCGCGGTTCCGGCCCCTGCACAGCGGAAAGGGAAGGGCGCTCAGCGCACGAAGGTCAGCGTCGAGATGTGCATCACGCTCGCCACGTCCTGCCCGCCCAGCTTCGCCGGCGCGGTTTCGGTGTGCGAGGCGCTGAGCAGATAGCGCCCCTTGCCGAGCTGCGGCGCGTCGATCCGGCCCTGGGCATCGGTGGCGAAGGCCTTTTGCCAGCGATCGGGCGTGATGATCGTGACCTTGGCATCGGCCAGCGGCTGGCCGCGGAAGAACAGGGTGAACTTGTCCGCGTTCGCCGCCACCGGCACCAGCTCCAGGTCGAGCTTGTGGCTGGTCTCGCTACGGCCGGCGCGGGCGTAGAAGATCGCGCCCTGCTTCGCGTCGCCCGACTGCCAGGGCTCGAACACCGCATCGTCGCGCACGCGCACGTCGCCGGCGCCCGGGATCGCCGCCTCGATATGGTTGGCGCGGCGAGTCAGTATGGCCGTCGCGCCGACCAGCTGCGGCTTCTGCAGCTTGGGGAATTCGGGGTCGCCATTGGCCGGCACCGCCTCGTGCGGCTCGCCCAGATAGATGCGCGCCGGTCCCTTGCCGTCATGCTCCACCCAGATCTCGTGCGCGGCGACCGGCGCGGCGATCAGCATCGCGGCGGCGGCAAGCAGAAGCGTCTTCATCGATCTCTCTCCTCTCAGAAGCGATAGCTGGCGCTCACCGTGAAGTTGCGCGGCGCGCCGTAGCGATACTGGCTGAACGTGCCCATCTGGCTGTAATAGGTCTTGTCGAGCAGGTTCTCGACATTGGCCTGGAACGACAGGGCGTCGCTCAGCGCATAGCGGGCCATCAGGTTGACCAGCGCGAAGCCGCCCTGCTCGAAGCGGAACGGTGCGGCGGTGACCGGGTTCGGCGCGATGGTGAAGGCCTCGCTGCGATAATTGACGCCGCCACCGAAGGTCAGGCGATCGACCGTGTAGGTGGTGAACAGCTTGAGCAGGCGCCGCGGCTGATCGGTGTTCGCCGCCACCCCGTCGCGGTCCTCGGCCTTGAACTGGCTATAGCCGAAATTGATGTTCCAGCCGGGCAGCAGCTTGCCCGTCGCCTCGATCTCGAAGCCCTTGCTCGTCACGCCCTGCGCCGCGACATAGGTCTGCTGGGGCAGGCCGCCGCCCGGCGGCACGACCATGATGTCGGGCTGGCCGACATTGTCCTGCTCGATGCGGAACAGCGCGACCGAGGTCTGCAGCGCGTCGTTGAAGAAGGCGCTCTTCAGGCCGACCTCATAGGCCTTGCCGTCGAGCGGCGCGATCAGATCGAGCGTGCGGGTGCGCAGGTTCTGCGGCTGGAAGATCCGGGTGTAGCTCGCATAGAGCCGGTGGTTCGGCGTGATGTCGAGCAGCGCGCCGACATAGGGGATGAACTCGTCGCTCGCGCCATAGTCGCTCGCCCCGCTCCAGGCGAAGCCGCGCTGGTGCCAGCTGGCGAGGCGGCCGCCCGCAATGATCTTCAGCGGATCGGCGATGTTGAGGCGGACCGCGCCGTAATAGCCGGTCTGCTCGATCCGCTCCTGCTCGTTGCGCACCGCGGTGGTGCCGAACACCGGCTCGGGGAACGCCGCGCCCTCGCGGCCGAGGACCGGCACGTTCGATGCCCAGGAATTCAGCCCGGTGCCCCAGGCCGGATTGTTCTCCGTATAGGGCGCCACGAAATTGTCGGTGTAGCGGTTGAGCACGCTGTGCAGCGCGCCGAGCACGACTTCGTGGTCGCGGCCGAACAGCTTGACGCTGCCCTTGATCTGCCCGTCGAAGCTCTCCTGCTCGCTCACGCCCTTCGACTTGTAGGGGTTGCTGCTCTGGATCGTGCCGGTCGCCCGGTCGGCGGTGCCGTACAGATAGAGCAGCTGGGTATCGCCGGTGTTGCGCAGCTGGTTGTAGTTGACCGTCACGCTCCAGCGATCGCCGATCTCCTGGCGGATCGTGCCGAAGATGTTCCGGTTGGTGGAGTTCCAATAGGTCCAGTCGGCCGCCGTGGTCTGCGAGCGCTTCAGGTCGGTGGTGACCGATCCGTCGCTGTAGAAGGTCGGCAGCGCACCCCAGGTCGCGCCCTTCGGCTTGGTGTCCTGATAGCTGATGCCGGCACGGACCAGCGTCGTGTCCGTCACATCCGCGTCGACCACGCCGTAGAGCACGTACTTCTTGGTGTGCAGCAGGTCGGTGAAGTTCTTGCCGTTCTCGTAGCGGCCGACCGCACGGACGCGGACCCGGCCGTCGGAGGTGAGCGCGCCGCCGACATCGGCTGAGACCCGATAGGTATCCCAGCTGCCGGCGCTGGCGTTGACGTAACCGCCCCAGTCCCTGGCATCGGCATGCTTGCGGACGAGGTTGACCGAGGCCGAGGGATCGCCCGCGCCGGAGAGCAGGCCCGTCGCGCCGCGCACGATCTCGACGCGCTCATAGATCGACACGTCGATGCTGGTCTCGCCATTGCCGCCGGCCAGCGTCCAGGCTGCCGGCACGCCGTCCACCTGGGTGTTGCGGATCTCGAAGCCGCGGGCGAAGAAGGTGTTGCGGACATCGTCGACTTCATTGACCGACACGCCCACGCCATTGTTGATGACATCGGCGACGCTGATCAGATTCTGGTCGAGGATGCGCTGCGCGGTGACGATACTCACCGACTGCGGCGTCTCGCGCACCGTGAGGCCCAGGCCCGTCGCCGTGTCGATCTTGTCCGGGATGGTATAGCGACCACTGACGACGATCTCCTCGCCCTCCGGCTTCTGCGCACCCTCGGTCTGGGCGAAGGCGGGCGTGGCGGCGAGCGCGGCAAGTGCCACGCCCAGGCGGAGAGAAAGCTTCAACGTCACTATGGGAGACCCCCGATGGTTCGAGCGGATTGATGCGCGGCGCTGCAGGTCGCTTGCGCGGGCCTTAAATCTATTGAGAATGAGTTGCAACTAAGAAGCGTGCATCTGGGGATTGCCCGGCACGCAAGCCGGGTCGTGACGGGGAAACCCTTGGATGATTGGGCCGGGGCGATCCCCGGTGCATAGTCGCCAGCATCCCGTCATCCGATCCGGAGATGCGTCATGTCGCTCGACCGTCGCAGCTTTTCCCGTGCCGCGCTCGCCTCGCTGGCCGTCGCACTGTCCCCCACGGCCCTCGCCCGCCCGGCCGGGCCGAAGACCCGCAACATCGTGCTGGTCCATGGCCTGTTCGCCGACGGCTCCTGCTGGTCCGAAGTGATCCCCCTGCTCCAGGACCACGGGCTCAACGTCACCTCGGTGCAGAACCCGCTCACCACCCTGCCCGATGCGGTGGCCGAGGCGACCCGCGTGCTCGATCGGCAGGACGGCCCGACCGTGCTCGTCGGCCACAGCTTCTCGGGCATGATCGTCACCGAGGCGGGCATGCACCCCAAGGTGTCGTCGCTGGTCTATGTCGCGGCCCGCGCGCCCGATGCGGGCGAGGATTATGCCGCGCTCGCCACGAAATATCCGACGCCACCGGCGACGGCAGGCATCGTCTTCGACGGCGACGAGGGGCGGCTGAGCGAAGCGGCCTTCCTGCGCGATTTCGCCGGCGACCTGCCGGTGCGCAAGGCGCGGGCGCTGTTCGCGGTGCAACAGCCCTTCCACAAGCCGCTGCTCACCGGCCGCGTGACCAACGCCGCCTGGCGCAGCAAGCCGAGCTGGTACGCGGTCTCGACCGAGGACCGGACGATCAACCCCGATCTCGAGCGCTTCATGGCGAAGCGGATGGGTGCGACCACGATCGAGCTCAAATCGAGCCATGTCTCGATGATTTCACACCCCCACGAGATCGCACGGCTGATCCTGGATGCGGCGGGGCAGGCCTAAGGCCGAGAGCATCTGAACCGGTTCCGTCATCCCCGCGAAAGCGGGGATGACGATGGAAAAGGGAAGCCCTCCTCCGAGCCCGCTTGACTCATTTAGACATTTAGCTAAATATCATCACCATGAACGCCGTCTTCAAAGCCCTAGCAGACCCCACGCGCCGCAAGGTGCTCGAGCTGCTGCGCCAGGGCCCGATGACTGCGGGCGAACTGAGCGACCGGTTCCCGGTTTCGCGCCCGACCATGTCCGCGCATTTCACCATACTCAGGGAAGCCGGGCTGGTCGCCACCCACAAGGACGGCAAGTCGGTCGTCTATCGCCTCCAGCTCTCGGTGCTGGAGGATGCGCTGCTCAGCTTCGGTCAGTTGTTCGGTATCGGCGGCACCGCGCCCGCCCCTCGGGAAGGATCGTCCACATGAAGATCGGTATCGCCACTTCGATCGCCGCCGCCCTGTTCATCCTGGTCGCAACGCTGGTGCTGCGCGAGCTGGTCCATGCCGGCACGCTCGACGGCAGCGTCGGCACGCGCGCGATGATGGTGGCCAATGGCGTGATCGTCGCCTTGTGCGGCAATCTCGTCCCCAAGACGCTCGCCGCGCCGCGCGCCTCGTTCGCCGCCGAGCGCCGCATGCAGGCCGCCCTGCGCAGCGCCGGGCTGGTGATGACGCTGGCCGGGGTGACCTATGCCCTGCTGTGGCTGGCCGCACCCGAGGCCATCGCCCAGCCGCTCTCGCTCGGCGCGCTCGGGCTGGCGTTCCTCTACACCGTCTACCGCATCCTGCGCTGCAAATGGGGCCGCGCCGACCTGACCGCCTGACCGGTTCGGGCTTGCGGTTTCCGCCCGGGCCCGACACCACGCCGCGCAAACAGGGCGGAGAGGCCAGTGACGGAAATCGCAGGGACGCAGGCGACGGCGCCCGACCGGACGACCACCGGCAAGGAGCATTTCGAGGTCCTGGACGGCCTGCGCGGCACCGCGGCGCTGATCGTGGTGATCTTCCACATCCAGGGCATCACCGTGATGTGGGACGGCGCCAAGGTGGTGCTCCACCACGCCCCGCTCGCGGTCGATTTCTTCTTCGCGCTGTCCGGCTTCGTGATCGGCTATGCCTATGACGATCGCTGGGGGCGGATGGGCACCGGCCGCTTCCTCGCACTGCGGCTGGTCCGGCTGCACCCGCTGGTGATCCTCGGCGCGCTGCTCGGGCTGGCGAGCTATCTGCTCGATCCCTTTGCCGGCCGGGCCCAGGCGGTCCCGCTTTCCTCGGTGCTCGGCGCCTTCGCGCTGTGCCTGTTCGCGCTGCCCAGCTGGTCGCTGCCCAATCGCTGGACCGACACCCATCCGCTGAACGGGCCGATCTGGACGCTCTTCCAGGAATATGTCGGCAACCTCGCCTATGCGCTGGTCCTGCGCCGGTTGCGCACCCGCTGGCTCGCGGTGCTAGCCGTGCTGAGCGGCGCGGTGCTGGCGGTCGGCGCAGCGATGGCGGGCACGCTCGACCAGGGCTCCTATTGGGAGACCTTCTGGATGGCGCCGGTGCGGCTGTTCTTCCCGTTCCTCACCGGGCTGTGGCTGTACCGGGTGCGCGATCGGCTGCCGAATATCCGGCTCGGCTGGCTGCCGCTATCACTGGCGATGCTCGCCGCGATCGCCGCGCCGACGATGCCGGTGGTCGGCGGGGTGAAGCTCAACGGGATTTACGAGGCCGCGGTCGTCATCCTGCTGTTCCCCGCGATCCTGGTCGCCGGGCGCCATTCCGAGCCCGGCCGCGGCATGCTCTGGCTGTGCAAGGCGAGCGGGCGCATCTCCTACCCGATCTACATCACCCATTTCCCCTTCCTCTATGTCTGGATGAACTTCGTCGCGGGCGGCAAGGCGTCACAGGCCGAGCTGCTCGCGATCGGCACGGCGCTGGTGCCGTTCCTGCTGCTGGTCGCCTGGGCCGCCTATGCCTGGTGGGACCTGCCGATCCGCGCGCGCCTCGGCGCCTGGCTGCGCCGGGATCAGACGTCGGGCAAGGTCTGATCGGCCACGCCCCAGCCCTGCAGCGCGCGGCTGGTGGCACGTTCGAGCAGCGCGGCGGCGTCGCGGATGGTGAAATGCCTGGGGCTGTCGATGTCGCGCAGCTCGGTCCAGGTGACCGGCGCCGCCACCGGCGCGCCTTCGCGGGCGCGGGCGACATAGGGCAGCACCGCCGTGGATCCGCGCTGGTTGCGCAGATAGTCGATGAAGATCTTGCCCTTGCGGCTCGCCTTTTTGAGGTTGGCAGTGAACCGCTCGGGCTCGGCCTCCGATAGCGCGCGGGCGAAGCGCTCGCAGAAGCTCCTCGCCTCGGGCCATTCGGCTCGGGGCGCCAGCGGCACCACGACATGCACGCCCTTGCCGCCCGACAGCAGCGGCCAACTGGTCAGCCCGATATCGGCGAGATGGTCCTTCAGGTCGGCAGCGGCCTTCTTCACCGCCTCGAAATCGAGCCCCTCGTCGGGATCGAGGTCGAACACCAGCCGGTCGGGCTTCTCGATATCGGCGACCAGGCTGCCCCAGCCATGGAACTCGATCGTGCCCATCTGGACGCAGGCCATGATCCCGTCGGCATCGTCGATGTAGAGATAGGGCTCGAGCGACCCGTCCTTCTCGCGGACGTCGACATGGTGGACCTGCTCGCCGAACGACCCGGCATCGTGCTTCTGGAAGAAGCAGGCGCGGGCGCGGCCCTGGGGGCAGCGCACCAGGCTGATCGGCCGGTTGGCGAGCCAGGGCAGCGCGATCGGCGCGACGGCGAGATAATAGTCGGCCAGGTCGCCCTTGGTCAGGTCGTCGCCGGGGAAGATCACCCGCTCGCGGCTGCTGATCCTGATCGCCGACTGGGCCGGTTCGGGCGCCGCGACCGGCTTCTCGGCGACCACCTCCCTCGCCTGCTTGTCCTCGCGCAGGCCGAGGAAGCTGGCATGGCGCACGACATTGTCGGCGGTGAACTCGCTGAACGCCACCTCGGCGACCAGCTGGGGCTTAACCCAGTGCGCGCCCCGCGCCTCGGCCCGGGGCACCTCGGCGGCGGGCTGTTTCGCGGCGATCTTGTCGAACCGCTCGCGCAGGTCCTGCAGCGTCTCCATGCTGAACCCGGTGCCGACCCTGCCGGCATAGACCAGCCCCTCTGGCCCGTTGAGCCCGAGCAGCAGCGATTTGAAGCCCCGTCCCTTGGCGCTGGAGGGCGACCAGCCGAGGATCACGAACTCCTGGCGGCGGATGCACTTGGTCTTGAGCCAGGCCCTGGTCCGCGTCCCGCGATAGGGCGCATCGGCGCGCTTCGAGACCACGCCCTCATAGCCTTCGCGGCACATCGTCTCGAACAGCTTCTCTCCGGCGCCCAGCACATGCTCGGAGAACTGGATTCGCGCATCGACGCCGTCGAGAAGCGCGCGCAGCCGTTCCTTGCGGGCGAGCTGGGGCAGCTTCGACAGGTCCTCGCCATCCGCTTCGAGCAGGTCGAAGGCGAACATCGTCAGCCCCTCGCCGCCGCCGGAAAGTGCGTCCTGCAGCGTCGAGAAATCGGGCTTCCCGTCCTTGAACGCGACGATCTCGCCGTCGATCAGCGCCGGGCCGGGCAGGTTCGCGGCGGCTTCGGCGATGCCCGGGAAGCGATCGGTCCAGTCGAGCCCGGTGCGGGTATAGATCTTCGGCCCGCCCGCACCCAGGCTGAGCAGCGCGCGGTAGCCGTCATACTTCACTTCGTGCAGCCACTGGTTGCCGGTGGGCACCGTATCGACCAGCGTGGCGAGCTGGGGCTTTCGGAACTCCGGATTTTTCCCGTCACCCCGGCGAACGCCGGGGTCTCGCGCAGTGGCGCGAGCCGCCTGAGATCCCGGCTTCCGCCGGGATGACGGTTTGGAGGCCGGCTTCACCCCCTCCGCGATCTCCTGCATCGTCCGCCCGGTCTTCACGCTGGTCAGCGCGGTCTCGACCAGCGCGTCGGTCGCGCCGGCATATTGATCGTCGATCTTGCGCAGCAGCCAGTTCTCGTTCTTCTCCCTGCCCCGCGGCTTCAGCCGGATCAGCAGCCACTCGCCCTTCATCCGCTCGCCATCGAGAGTGAAATGGAGGTGCCCCTTCTCCAGGTCCTTCGCGCTCTTGCCTTCGATCGGCGCCCAGCTGCCATCGTCCCACAGCATCACCGTGCCGCCGCCATATTGGCCCTTGGGGATCGTGCCTTCGAAATCGGCGTAGGAGAGCGGATGATCCTCGGTACGCACCGCCAGGCGCTTCTCGTCCGGATCGAGGCTCGGCCCGCGTGTCACCGCCCAGCTCTTGAGCACCCCGTCGATCTCCAGCCGGAAATCCCAGTGGAGCCGCGTCGCGTCGTGCTTCTGCACCATGAAGCGATGGCCCTTGCCGGGGGCGACCTTGCCGGCCGGCTCCGCGGTCTTCGCGAAGTCGCGCTTGGCATTGTACTTCTCGAGCGGATCGGGGGACTTGGCCATCAATCCATCACGCCCGCTTCTTCGCCGGTGCCTTGGCCGCCAGCTTGGTCTTCACCGCCCGGCTCGCCTTCGCCTCGGGCTTTTCCAGCGACTTCTTGAGCGCCGCCATCAGGTCGACCACGTTCGCGCCGCGGCTTTCCTTGCCGTCATCCTTGTCCTCGATGATCTTCCTGCCCTTGGCCTTCTTCTTCCGCTCGATCAGGTCGTGCAGCGCATCGACATAGCGATCGTGGAACCCCTTGGGATCGAACTTGGCGACCTTCTTCTCGATCAGGCTCTCCGCCAGCCCGAGCAGCTCGGGATCGGGCGCGGCGTCGGGGATGTCGCGGAAATAGCCCTGGGCCTTGTTGACCTCGTCGGCATAGCGCAGCGTCTCCAGCACCATGCCGCGCCCGCACGGCTTCAGGCTCACCACATATTCCCGCCCGCGCATCGCCAGCTGGCCCAGCCCGACCTTGCGCGTCCTCTTGAGGGCCTCGCGCAGCACGATGAACGCTTCCTCGGCCAGGTCGTCCGCCGGCACCACGAAATAGGGCCGCTCGAAATAGAGCACGTCGATCTCGTCCATGTCGACGAACTGGGTGAGCTCGAGCGTCTTCTTCGATTCGAGCTTCACCGCGTCGATCTCATCCTGTTCGAGCAGGACATATTCGCCCTTCTCGACCTCATAGCCCTTGACGATCTCGTCCGGCTCGACCGGCCCCACGCCCGGCGCGACCTTCTCGTACTTGATGCGCTGGCCGCTAGGCTCGTGGATCTGGTGGAAGCTGATCTGCGCGCCCGATTTGGTCGCGGTGTAGATCTCGACCGGGATCGACACGAGCGCCAGCCGTATCTGTCCCTGCCAATAGGCGCGCGCCGCCATCTCGCTCTCCTCGTTGCGAAGCCGATTCAAAGCGCGAATCCGAGAGTCGTTCCACCATCCCGAAGGATAGGCTAGGGCGCACCCATGAGCACCGATCCGTTCGCCCTGTTCGACAGCTGGTACCGCGAAGCGCGCGAAACCGAACCCAACGACTCCAACGCGATGACGCTCGCCACGGTGAGTGTCGAAGGCCAGCCCTCCGCCCGGATGGTGCTGCTCAAGGGCCATGGCCCCGATGGCTTCGTCTTCTACACCAACCGCGAGAGCCGCAAGGCGCAGGACCTGCACGAAGGGGCGAAGGTCGCCCTGCTCTTCCACTGGAAGTCGCTCCGCCGCCAGATCCGCATCGAGGGCAGCGTCACCCTGGCCACCGACGCCGAGAGCGACGCCTATTTCGCGACGCGTGCCCGCGATTCGCAGCTCGGCGCCTGGGCATCGGACCAGTCCCGCCCGCTCGACAGCCGTGAGACCTTCGAGGCCCGCTTCGAGGAAGCGAAGGCCCACTTCGAGGGCCAGGACGTGCCCCGTCCGCCGCACTGGGGCGGCTACCGCGTCACCCCCGGCCGCATCGAGTTCTGGCAGGATCGCGCCCACCGGCTGCACGAGCGCCGGCTGTTCACCCGCACCGGCCAGGGCTGGAGCGAAGGCCTGCTGTACCCGTGATCAACCTCGCCCGGCGCGCCGCGCTCGCCAGCGTCTGCTCCGCGATCCTGCTCGGCCTGCTCAAGGCCTGGGCGGCCTGGACGACCGGATCGGTCGCGGTGCTCGCCAGCCTGGCCGATTCGGTCCTCGACCTGTTCGCCTCGCTGGTGACGCTTGGCGGCGTGCATTGGGCGTCGCAGCCGGCCGACGAGAATCACCGCTTCGGGCACGGCAAGGCCGAGGCGCTCGCGGCACTGTTCCAGGTCGTGGTGATCGCCGTTTCGGCGCTCGCCATCCTGGTCCGCGCGATCGAGCGGCTGCGCGGCGGCGACATCTCCGCCTCGCCCGAATCGGGCATCGCGGTGAGCATGATCGCGATCGTCGTGACGCTCGCGCTCACCCGCTACCAGGCACATGTCATCGCCAAGACCGGCTCGGTCGCGATCGGCGCCGACCGGATCCACTACACCTCGGACCTGATGCTCAACGCCGCGGTGATCGCCGCGCTCGCGCTCGATGCCTGGGGCCTGCGCGGTGCCGATCCGGTGTCCGGCATCGCCATCGCCTTCTGGCTCCTCTTCGGCGCGTGGCGCGCCAGCGAAGCGGCGATCGACCAGCTGATGGACAAGGAATGGCCCGAGGAGAAGCGCCGCGCATTCGTCGAGGTCGCCGCGCGCAATCCCGCGCTCAAGAGCCTGCACGACCTGCGCACGCGAAGCAGCGGCAACAATGACTTCGTCCAGTTCCACATCGCGATGAACCCGGCGATGACGATCCAGCAGGCACACGACGTGGTCGAGGCGCTGGAGAAGGAACTGGGTGACGCTTTTCCCGGCACCGAGATCCTGATCCATGTCGATCCCGACGGCCATGTCGACGAGCCGCAGAACCCGATGATCGAAGCCAATCTGCTGAAGGACCCCGAGTGAAGCTGCCATTCGCCCAGATCGACGCCTTTGCCGACCGTCCCTTCACCGGCAATCCGGCGGCGGTGATCCCGCTCGAAGCGTGGCTGGACGACGCGCTGCTCCAGCAGATCGCCGAGGAGAACAATCTCTCCGAAACCGCCTTCCTACTCCCGGATGCGAGCGGCGAGGCGGATTTCGAGCTGCGCTGGTTCACGCCCGCGGTCGAGGTCGCGCTGTGCGGCCATGCCACGCTGGCGAGCGGGCATTTCGTCCTCTCGGCCGACCCGGCGCGTGACCGCGTCACCTTCCGCACCCGCAAGGCCGGCATCCTCGAGGTGCGCCGCGACGGAGACGGCTATGCGATGGCATTGCCTTCCTATCCGCCAGAGCCCGCCGAAGTGCCCGGGCTGCTCGATGCGCTCGGCGTCGGCCTGGCCGAGACGCTGCGCCATCCGAACGGATACGACCTGACCGTGCTGGAAAGCGCCGAGGCGGTGCTGGCGCTACGCCCCGATTTCAAGGCGCTCGCCGCGATCGGCCACACGCTCAACATCGTCACCGCGCCGGGCCAGGGCACCGACGTGATCAGCCGCGTCTTCGCGCCCGCCGCCGGGATCGACGAGGATCCGGTCACCGGCTCGGCCCATTCGGTGCTGACGCCCTATTGGGCGAAGCGCCTCGGCCACGACACGTTCAGCGCCTTCCAGGCCTCGAAGCGCGGCGGCCACATCGCCTGCGGTCTCGCCGGCGACCGCGTGATTCTGGGCGGCAAGTGCGTGACGGTGATCGTCGGGGAGTTCGCGCTGTAATCGATTCTCCCTCTCCCCTTGTGGGAGAGGGAGGGAGCCGACTTTAGTCAGCGGAAGGGTGAGGGGGAGTGGGACTCAGTCCCCCTCATCCTTCCCACTCGCTGCGCGAGCGGGCCCCTTCCTTCTCCCACAAGGGGAGAAGGAGTTTAATCACTCCACCGCCTGATGCGCATAGCTGAGGATGCGCGCCGCCTGCCAGCCGTCCGGCGTCTTCTTCCACAGATGGACGAAATGCGCCTTGCCGACGAGCTTCTCGGGGCCGTCGCCCTTGCGCTCGTAGAAGACATGGTCGCCTTCCTCGATCGCGCCATAGCCGGGCACCGGATCGACGTGCAGCATCTCGGGCAGCAGGGCGCGGCGGCTGCGCCAGGCATCGGGCGCCTTTCGCCGCTCGCATTCCTTGGCATAGATGCCGACGAACCCCGCGCCGCTGGTCGCCACCACGCCGCCCTTGTCGTGGTACATCTCGAAATCGGGGGTCACCATCGCCGTCATGCGCGCCGGCTCGCAGCGCTCGAAGAAGGTCTCGAACAAGGCCGTGTCGGCGGCCTTCACTTCGGCGAGCAGGGCGGGATCGGGCGCGGACTGGAGCAGGGCAATCGAGAATGCGGCGGCCAGAAACATGAACGGCTCCCTATGTGTGTTACTTACACAATACACATAGGGAGCATCGACGCAATGCCGGGCCGCGTCACCCCGATCCGATCGGCACTGGCAATGTAGGATTTCGTCTGATCTATGCTGGTGGATGCAGCATCAGCCCGCTTCCTCCGATCCCCTTTGCACGCAGCCATGCCTCGCCGCGCATTGGCCCGGCGTACGAGGCGGGACTCCCGCGCGCGTGGATGTCGAGACTTTTGTGACTTTCCGCGCCGTTCGCGCCGGCGCGCCGGCACCAACCGGAAAGGGCGAAACCGGGGCGACGTGGCATGAACTTCGTAAACTTCCGCGCCGTGCCCGGCGCCCCGAATCAGGCCGGCAGCAGCTCCGCCCGCTCGGTCTCGGCGATCCAGCCGCCGCCCAGCACGCGCTCGCCGGCATAGAGCACCGCGGCCTGGCCCGGCGCCACGCCATATTCGGGCGTCTCGAACACCACCCGGTCGCCGTCCAGCCGCGCCGGCACCGGCTTGGCGAGGCTGCGCACCTTCGCGGTGATCGGGCCGGCATGATCGCCGCCCAGCCAGTTGATCCCCTCGATCCGCGCCGCGCGCACCGCGAGCGCGCGCTTGGGGCCGACCACGACCTGCTTGGTCTCGGGATCGAGCCGCAGGACATAATAGGGCTCGGGCGCGCCGCCGATCTCGAGCCCGCGGCGCTGGCCGACGGTGAAGTGGATCAGGCCGCGATGCTGGCCCAGCACCTTGCCCGATTCGTCGACGATCGCGCCCCTCGTCTCCGCCTCGGGGCGCAGCTTCTTGACCAGGCTGGCATAATCGCCGTCGGGGACGAAGCAGATGTCCTGGCTGTCGGGCTTGCCGGCGACGCCCAGTCCCAGCTCGGCGGCGAGTTCGCGCACCTGCGGCTTGGGCATGCCGCCCAGCGGGAAGCGCAGGAAATCGAGCTGCGCGCTGGTCGTGGCGAACAGGAAATAGCTCTGGTCGCGCGCCGGATCGTGCGCGCGGTGCAGCTCGGCGCCCTGCCGCCCCATCACCCGCTGCACATAATGGCCGGTCGCCAGGCAATCGGCGCCCAGGTCGCGGGCAAGCGCGAACAGGTCGGTGAATTTCGGCCCCATGTTGCACTTCACGCAGGGGATCGGCGTGCGGCCGGCCAGATATTCGTCGGCGAAATCGTCGATCACTTCGCTCTTGAAGCTGGAGGCATGGTCGAAGACGTAATGCGCGATGCCCAGCCTGTCGCAGACGGCGCGGGCGTCGCGGATGTCGCGGCCGGCGCAGCACGAGCCGGCGCGGCCCACCGCCTCGCCATGGTCGTAGAGCTGCAGCGTCACCCCGATCGTCTCGGCGCCGGTGGCGGCGGCGAGCGCGGCGACGACCGAGGAATCGACCCCGCCCGACATGGCGACGACGATGCGGCGCGCCTTGAGCGGCGCTTCGAGCTGGAAGTCTCCTGCGATCATGATCGCGCGCATTTAGGCACTCGTAGTTCCCCGCGCCACCCCGGTTTGATTCCGGTAATGCTGGTTAAGTTCGCGTTTTCACCTGCTTTACGGACCCTTCAAGACTTTTGGGTAGAAAGGCACATCCGAGTTCAACCTGTCGGATGGGTAAGAGAGCGTGGACCTGAGTTTTGCCAGACTGGAACGCGACGTGGCGATCACCGCCATGCCGACCGAGCTGGCGGTGCTGCTGGTCGGCGTGGCGGCACGCCAGGCAGCGAGTCCCACGGCGCGCGCGCAGGCGCGGCTGGCACTGGCCGCGCCGGTCGAGCAGCTGCTCGCGCCGGTGCACGGAGCGTTTCATCGCGCCGCGGCACTCGCTCTGGCCCGTCGACGGGAAGAATGAAGGGTCTGTTTACCGAGGCGTTTTAGTCGATGTTCAAGGTCCGCCGAATATCGATTGGTCGTTGAGTTTGCGTAGCGGGGGCCCCCCGCCCCGAAAGGCGAGTAGATGATTGAGAACCAGAAGATCCGTCCCGCGAAAGTGATTGGCCCGCTCGGTGAGCCGCTTACGCTCGAGACGCTTCCGCCGCCCGAGACGACCCGCTGGGTCGTGCGCCGCAAGGCCGAAGTGGTGGCCGCCGTCAATGGCGGGCTGCTCAGCGTCGACGAGGTGTGCGAGCGCTATGGCCTCACCGTCGAGGAATTCGCCGGCTGGCAGCGCGCGATCGACCGCTCGGGCATGCCGGGGCTGCGCGTCACGCGCATCCAGCACTATCGCTCGCTCTACGAGCGCCAGCAGAAGTTCTGAACTCCTCCCTCAAGGAGCAATATCGGCCCGTCCCCGGCACCCCGGGGCGGGCCGTTTTCTTTGGTGTCGTCGGGAAAAGTTCCCGTTTCCGTGCAAAATATCGGTACGGAACCAACATGACCGCCCGCTCATTTTCCTTCCGTCGCCCGGTCCGCGGGCCTGAAACAACGGAGGGACTTATGGTGAGTCTTATCGTTTGGCTGGTCATCGGCGGTGTCGTCGGCTGGCTCGCCAGCATTGTGATGCGCACCGATGCCCAGCAGGGCATCTTCCTGAACGTGATCGTCGGCATCGTCGGCGCCTTTATCGGCGGCTGGCTGTTCGGCGGTGGCAACATCAACAGCGGCGTGATCACCCCGACCACCTTCCTGGTGTCGCTGGTCGGCGCGATCATCCTGCTCGCCCTGGTCAATCTGGTCCGCCGCGGCTCGCTGCGCTGACCTGAACGACCCACGCAAAAGGGGCCGCCCCGCAAGGGACGGCCCCTTTTCATTGTGCGTGCCGCTTATTTGAGCAGGAAGCGGACGGTGATCGACACGTTGAGCTCCTGCTCGCCGGCCGAAACCATCGTATCGGCCTCAGGCGCCGCCGCAGCGCGCATCATCACCACCGGCATCGGCGGATGCGGCAGCGCGCCTCCCTCGGCGATCGCCAGGATGCGATCGACCTTGAGGCCGGCCGCCCGGGCATAGAGCTCGGCCCGCGCCCGCGCCTTCTTCACCGCATCCACCCGCGCCTCGTCGAGTGCGCCTTCGGGCTTGTCGACCGTCAGGTTGGGGCCGGAGATGTTGTTGGCGCCCTCGCGGACCAGGGTGTCGAGGATCGTGCCGCTCTTGGCCACGTCGCGGAAACGGACCGAGACCTGGTTCGACGCCTGGTAGCCGGTGATCACCGGCGGCTCGTTCTGGGCGTAGCGATATTGCGGCGAGAGGTTGATCGTCGCGGTCTGGATATCGCGCTCGGCAATCCCCGCCTTGCGCAACGCCGCCAGCACGCGCGTCATCTGCGCGGCGTTCTGCTGCATCGCCTCGGCGGCGGTGCCGGCCTGGGTCACGACCCCCGCCTGGATCACCGCCAGATCGGGCACCCGCGTGCTGACGCCGGTCGCGCTCACGTCCAGCACGGTGCCGTCGAGCAGCACCGGGCGCGCCTCCTGCTGCGCGGCGGCGGGCAGCGCCACCGTGGTCAGCAGAACGGCAGAGGCGGCAATGGCAACACGAATCATCGATACGCTCCTAGAATGACTTGTCCTGCGCACGGCTTGCCGCACGCAGGACAAATGCAAGCTGAACGGAATTCGCGAATTCAGATCCGGCGGGCCATCACCAGCCGATAGAGTGCCAGCAGCACCACCGAGCCGGCCGTGGCGGCGGCATAGGCCTGCCAGGTACTGTCGCGCACCTCGAGGCCGAGCATCGGCGTGAGATAGAAAGCGAGCAGCGCGCCGGCGATGCCGATCAGGATCGTCACGATGATGCCGCCGGGATCCTTGCCCGGCATGATCAGCTTACCCAGCGCACCGGCAACGAGGCCAATGAGCAGCCACCCAATAATACCGTGCGGCATTGAATCCCTCCTCGATTCGGCCCGTCTCCCCCGGACCGCGCGGGAAACTCGCGCCGGTGCGACTCTATTGCAACTGTTTCTTGTCGGAAACGGTTCGCGAACATTCCGGATACTTGCGGAAAATGGCCGAAACGGGCATTTGCCCGGCCCACGCGAAACGGCCTTGTGGCCGGTGCCTTATTCATCTAATACAGTGCGATCAACTTGGGGGCAGCGGCCATTTCGGCCGGATCGGAATGTCGCACATGAATTACGAGGCAGGGATGTTCGGACGACAGGAGCGGCTGGAGTATACGGGTGAAGACGCGCCGAAGTCGCGGCGTTGGCTTTGGATCACCCTGGTCGTGGTGGCCCTGATCGCCGTCGCCGCCTTCTTCATGGTCGGCAAGCAGGACGGTGGGGCGACCAAGGGCGCCGCCGCCGCCAAGTCCGCGGGCAAGGGCAATCCGTCGCAGATCCCGACCGTGACGGTCTCGGTCCCCGGCCGCCAGTCGGTCCAGACCGTGATCAGCGGCACCGGCAGCCTCGCCGCCAAGCGCGAGATGCCGGTCGGCGTGGTCGGCGAAGGCGGGCTTGTCACCCGCGTGCTGGTCGAGCCGGGCACCTGGGTCGCCAAGGGCCAGGTCCTCGCCACCGTCGATCGCTCGGTCCAGGTGCAGACCGCCGATTCGCTCGCCGCCTCGGTGCGCGTCGCCGAAGCCGATGCCAAGCTCGCCCAGGCCAATCTGGACCGTGCGCAGAGCCTCGTCTCGAACGGCTTCGTCTCCAAGGCCGATATCGACCGGCTGACCGCGGCCCGCGACCAGGCTTCGGCCCGTGTCCGCGTCGCCCGCGCCCAGCTCGCCGAAACCCAGGCACGCAACCACCGCCTCGACATCCGCGCGCCGGAAGCGGGCCTGGTGCTCACCCGCCAGGTCGAGCCGGGCCAGATCGTCAGCGGCGGCTCGGGCGTGCTGTTCCGCATGGCGATGGGCGGCCAGATGGAGCTGCGCGCGCAGCTCGCCGAAGCCGATCTGCTGCGCACCCGGCCCGGCTCGACCGCGCAGGTGACGCCGACCGGCAGCACCCAGGTGTTCAGCGGCACGGTGTGGCAGGTCTCGCCGGTGATCGATCCGAACACCCGCCAGGGCATCGCCCGCATCCAGCTCGCCTATAATCCGGCGCTGCGCCCCGGCGGCTTCGCCAGCGCGCAGATCATCACCGGTTCCAGCAATGCCGTGATCCTGCCCCAGTCGGCGATTCAGAGCGACGCGCAGGGCAATTACGTCTATACACTGGACGCCCAGGACAAGGCTGTCCGCACCCCCGTCGTCACGGGCGAGGTGACCGATGCGGGCGTCTCGATCGCGAGCGGCCTGACCGGCAGCGAGCGTGTCGTGATGACCGCCGGCGCCTTCCTGAACCCGGGGCAGAAGGTCATCCCCCAGCTCCTCAAGAAGCAGTAAGGGACGCGCGCCATGAGCTTCCGGAACATTTCGGCCTGGTCGATCCGGAATCCGATTCCGCCGATCGTCCTGTTCCTGTTCCTCACCGTGGCGGGGCTGGTCAGCTTCTCGCGGATGGACGTGAACAACAATCCGGACATCGATTTCCCGATCGTCTGGATCGCGATCAGCCAGCCGGGCGCGGCGCCCAGCGAACTTGAGACGCAGATCACCCAGCAGGTGGAAAGCGCCGTGCGCAGCCTGCAGGGCATCGACGAGATCAACTCGACGGTGACCGAGGGCCAGTCGCAGACCGTCGTCCAGCTGGCGATCGGCACCCCGATCGACCGCGCGGTGGAGGACGTGCGCAGCGCCGTCCAGCAGATCCGCGGCAACCTGCCCGACGGCATCCTCGAGCCGCAGATCGGCCGCGTCGATTCGGCCAGCGACAACGACATCGCCAGCTTCACCGCGATCGCGCCCGACATGACCGTCGAGCAGCTCAGCTGGTACATCGACAACACCGTCGCCAAGAGCCTGCTCTCGATCGAGGGCATGGCCGCGGTGAACCGCAATGGCGGCGTCAGCCGCGAGATCCGCGTCCAGCTCGATCCGGCCCGACTGCAATCCTATGGCCTCACCGCCAGCCAGGTGAACCAGCAGCTGCGTCAGGTGAACATGAACGCGGCCGGCGGCCGCGCCGAGATTTCCGGCTATGAGCAGTCGGTCCGCGTTCTCGGCAACGCCAAGGACGCCTATGCGCTGGGCCAGACCCAGATCTCGGTCGGCAATGGCCGTACCGTGCGCCTTGCCGACATGGCGACCGTGACCGACAGCTATGCCGAGCTGCGCAGCACCGCGCGCTTCAACGGCAACGCCGTGATCTCGTTCGACATCCAGCGTGCCAAGGGCGCGTCGGACGTCACGATCTTCCACGAAGCCGACAAGAAGCTGAAGCAGCTCGAGAAGAACAACGACAAGGTCCATTTCGAGCTGCTCTCGAACTGGAGCAAATACGCCGAGCAGCAATATGATTCGGCGATGGAAGCGATGATCGAGGGCGCGATCCTCGCCGTCATCGTGGTGTTCATCTTCCTGCGCGACTGGCGCGCGACGATCATCTCGGCGCTCGCCATTCCACTCTCGTCGATCCCGGCCTTCTGGTTCATGGACCTGCTGGGCTTCACGCTGAACCAGATGACGCTGCTCGCGCTCAGCCTGGTGGCCGGCGTGCTGGTCGATGACGCGATCGTGGAGATCGAGAACATCGTGCGCCACATGCGCATGGGCAAATCCGCCTATCAGGCGGCGATCGACGCGGCCGACGAGATCGGCATCGCGGTGCTCGCCACCACCATGTCGATCGTCGCGGTGTTCCTGCCGGTTGGCCTGATGCCGGGCATCTCCGGTCAGTTCTTCAAGAATTTCGGCCTCACCGTCGTCGCCTCGGTGCTGATGAGCCTTGCCGTGGCCCGTCTCGTCACGCCGATGATCGCGGCCTATTTCCTCAAGGCGCACGGCCACGCCTCGCATGGCGAGGGCCGGATCATGGACGCCTATGTGAAGCTGCTGCGCTGGACGCTGCACCATCGCTGGTCGGCCATTCTCGGCTTCTTCCTGTCGCTCGTGATCACGGTGGCGATGTTCTTCGTCCTGCCGATGACCTTCCAGCCGACCCAGGACGAGGATCAGGTGACCGCGACGGTCGAGATGGTGCCCGGCACCACGCTCGAACAGACCGACCGCGTCGTCCATCAGGTCGCCGAGCGGCTGAAGAACGAGCCGAACGTCGAGAGCCTCTACGAGCGTGCCGGCGTCGGCAACGGCCGCGTGCTGGTCAAGCTCAAGGACAAGCGCACCGAGACGAGCGACGAGTTCACCCGCCGCCTCGCGCCGGACCTGCTCAAGTTCGCCGATGCCCGCGTGGGCTTCCGTGCCCAGGGCGGCTGGGGCTCGAGCGGCCGTGCGCTGACGATCACGCTGGGCGGCGAGGATCCCGAGCTGCTCACCAAGACGGCGCTGACGCTGGTCGAGCAGATGTCGAAGCTTCCCGAGGTGGTGGCCCCGCGCATCGCCGGCGACCTCAACCGGCCGGAGATCGTGATCAAGCCGCGCCTCGACCTGGCCGCCAATCTCGGCGTGACCACCGCGGCGCTGTCGAACGCGATCCGCATCGCGACTTTGGGTGACATCGACCAGAACAGCGCGAAATTCTCGCTGTCCGATCGCCAGATCCCGATCCGCGTCGCGCTGCAGGAAGATGCCCGCGCCCGGCTCGACACGATCAAGAACCTGCCGGTGCAGACGCAGAATGGCGGTTCGGTCCAGCTCGGCACCGTGGCGGACATCGCCTTCGGCACCGGCCCGACCAAGATCGAGCGCCTGAACCTGCAGCGCCGCGTCGTGGTGGGTGCCGATCTCGCGACCGATCCCAAGACGGGCAAGGCCGTGGTGTCGGGCGTGGCGCTCCAGAAGATCCACGAGCTGCCGATCATGAAGAACCTGCCGATCGGCGTGGCGGAGATGACCGTCGGCAACGCCAAGTGGCAGGCGGAGATGGTCAAGAACTTCGTCATCGCGCTGATGTCGGGCGTGTTCCTGGTCTTCGCGGTGCTGGTGCTGCTCTATCGCCGCTTCATGTCGCCGCTGGTCAACATGGGCTCGCTGCTCAACGCGCCGCTGGGTGGCCTGCTCGCCCTGTGGATCGCCGGCCAGCCGATCTCGATGCCGGTGCTGATCGGCGCGCTGATGCTGTTCGGCATCGTCGCCAAGAACTCGATCCTGCTCGTCGACTTCGCGCTGGAGGAGATGGCCAAGGGCGTCGACAAGTTCACCGCGATCGTCGACGCCGGGCACAAGCGCGCGCAGCCGATCGTGATGACCACGGTGGCGATGGTCGCGGGCATGGTCCCGACCGCGCTCTCGATCAGCGGCGACAGCTCGTGGCGCGCGCCGATGGGCATCACCGTGATCGGCGGCCTGATCCTGTCGACCGTGCTGACGCTGGTGATGGTGCCCGCGCTGTTCAGCCTCGCCGTCGGCCTCGAGCAGTGGCTCGGACCGAAGCTGTCGCGCCGCCTGCTCACCTTCAAGCCGGGCGACGATGGCAGCCGCGTGATCGGCCAGGGCCATGGCGGCGGCACGATCGAACACAAGCCCGGGGACGATTCGCCGCAGCCCGCGGAGTGAACTTGATCCCGTCTGATGTATTGGGGAGTGCGTGACCATGTTGCGCACTCCCCTTTCTTCATCCGAGGCCGTCGCCCCCGGCCTCAGGCAGATGCGGCTGGTGGCGACCGGCCTGCTGGTGGCGATGGCCGCCCTCTTCCTGCTGGCACGCGCCTTCGACCCTCTCCACCCCGCGATCGGCTATGTCCGCGCCTTTGCCGAGGCGGCGATGGTCGGCGGCCTGGCCGACTGGTTCGCGGTGACCGCGCTGTTCCGCCACCCGCTCCACCTCCCGATCCCCCACACCGCGATCATCCCGCGCAACAAGGACCGGATCGCCTCCACCCTCGCCCAGTTCCTGCGCGACAATTTCCTCACCCCCAAGGTCGTCGCCCGCCGGATGCAGCGGCTCGACGTCGCCGGCGCCGCCGGCCGCTGGCTCGCCGATCCCGGCCCCGGGCGCGGCCGGCTGCGCGCGGGCCTCGGCCGGCTCGGCGCGGATGTGCTGGAGGCGCTCGACCAGGAGCGGCTGGGCGGCATGGTCAAGCACACCATCGCCGGACGCCTCCGCGCGCTCGAGATCGCCCCGCTGCTCGGCCGCGCGCTCGAGGCCGCGATCCAGGAGGACCGCCACCGCCCCCTGCTCGACGGCATCGTCCGCTGGGCGGCGAAGATACTCGACGCCAACGAGCATCTGATCCGCCAGATGGTGCACGAGCGCTCGGGCGCGGTGATGCGCTGGACCGGCCTGGACGAGACGCTGGCCAACAAGATCATCGAGGGCCTCGCCAAGCTGATCGGCGACATGGCCGAGGATCCCGGCCACCCGCTGCGCGCCAAGGCAGAGGAGGGCATCGCCCAGCTCGCCCGCGACCTGCAGACCGATCCCGCGCGCCGCGCGCAGGTCGAGGCGTTCAAGAACGAGCTGCTCGACAATCCGGCGCTGGCCGACTGGTGGATGGGCATCTGGGAGACCGGCCGCGCGTCCCTGCTCCGCGTCGCGCGGAGCCCCGACGCGCTGCTGACCGGCGCGTTCGGCGACGCGATGCGCCAGCTCGGGCAGACGCTGCAAACCGACCGCCGCCTCGCCCATATGATCAATCGCTTCGCCCGCCGCACCGCCGTGGGCGCGGCGACCGATTATGGCGACGGCATCGTCCGGCTGGTCTCGGACACGATCAAGGGCTGGGACGCGCAGACGATCACCGGCCGGCTGGAAAATGCGGTCGGCCGCGACCTGCAATATATCCGCATCAACGGCACCCTGGTCGGCGGGCTGGTCGGCGTCGCGATCCACACGGTGGACACGCTGCTCTGACGCCTCTCTAGACCGCCACCTCCCGCGCCAGCACGATCTCGCCCTGATCCTCGCCGTCCCAGTAATGCGCGCGGACCCCGTGCACCTTGATCAGCACCAGCCCCGGCGTGTCGACGCCCTGCTTGAACCACAGGCTCAGCCCCTTGGTCCAATGTTCCTCGAACGCCGCCTTGTCGCGGATCAGCTCGGCCATGCCTTCGACATGGACGAACACCGGCTTCATGCCGAGCAGCCCGGCCTTGGCCTGGAAGCCGAGCCCGACCTGCGCATTCGCCAGCAGGTCGGCGATCAGCCGCGTATCCTCACAGGCGAAGAACCAGTTGTCGCCGTCATAGTCGACGTCGCGGTTGTTGCTCATCGGGCGCGCCGCGATGGTGCCGCCCTCGCTATGCGTCGAGAGCATCGCGAAATCGACATCCTTCATCATTTCCGCCAGTTGTTTCAGCGTCTTGGCCATGATCCTCTCCGCATCTTGTCGTGCGGGGAAGAACGAACGCCGCGGCGATTATCTCCAGTCGAGGATCGGCCAGCCCTTTTCGGCGGCAAGCGCACGGAGCGGGCCGTGGGCATTGACCGCATAGCCTTCGTCCGCCCAGTCGAGCATCGGCGCGTCGGAGACATGGTCCGAATAGGCGCGGACATGCGCATCGCCCCGCGGAATCGCCTGCTCCGCCATCCAGCGCTCGATTCTGTGGAGCTTTACGGGCCCGTAACAGTTATCGCCTTCAATCAGGGAGAGAATCCGGCCTTGAGCATCGCGCCTAGCCTCTGTTGCGATCACGTCGACAATGCCCAGGCGACGGGCGATCGCGGCGGCATAATAACCGTGCGAGGCCGTCGCCATCACGATCCGGTAGCCGCCGGCGCGATCCGCCTCGATCTGCGCGCGCGCGCCGTGGAGCACGCCATGCGCCACCTCGTGCGCGGCGAAGCCTTCGGCGACCTTGGCCATCTCCTCGGGCGTCAGCGCCCCGCCGAGCAGCAGGCGCTGCGAGAATTGCTTGAGGCCGGCACGGTCGACCAGCTTGAGGAAATAGCCGATCCCGGCCACGCCCACCGCCGGGAACAGCGCCAGCCGCCACGGCGCGTGCGCCTTCGCAGCGGCGATCAGGAACCGCGTCCAGGTCGGCGCGGCGGTGATCGTCTTGTCCATGTCGTAGATTGCGAGACAGTGCATTGACGCATCTACGAGCGGGGACGCTTGCCGATCCAGTCCGAATCGCCGAAAGGTGCGCGCGATGAGCGCTTTGACCGATTTCGAACGGGTTGATTCCGGCAGCGGCGGCGCAGTCCTCCGCTTCACCGGCAATTTGTCGCTCGCCAGCCTGGGCGATCTGCCCGACCGGCTCGATACCGTCGATGGCGCGATCGCCAGCATCGACCTGTCGCAGGTCGAGCGGATCGACACGGTCGGCGCCTGGGTGGTCCACCGCTTCGCCCGGGAGAAGGACGCGAAGGTCGAGGGGCTCGAGCCCGCCAGCCAGCATCTGTTCGACCAGGTCGTCGCCGCCGAGCACCCGATCGCGCTGCCGCCCAAGCCGGAGAGCGCCTTCGTCCATCTGCTCGCCGAGATCGGCGACGCGGTGTTCACCGCGGCACACACGCTCTACGGCCTGCTCGGCTTCATGGGCGCCACGGTGATCGCCTTCTGGAACGTCGCCACGCATCCGCGCCGCTTCCGCTTCCATGCCACCGTCCACCGCTTCGAAGTGGTCGGCGTTTCGGCGCTGGGCATCATCGGCCTGATGAGCTTCCTGATCGGCGTGGTGATCGCCCAGCAGGGCGCGGTGCAGCTCCGCCAGTTCGGCGCGGAGGTCTACACGATCAACCTGGTCGGCCGCATCACCCTGCGCGAGCTCGGCGTGCTGATGACCGCGATCATGGTCGCCGGGCGTTCCGGTTCCGCTTTCGCCGCGCAGATCGGCACGATGAAGCTCACCGAGGAGATCGACGCGATGCGCACGATCGGCGTCTCGCCGATGGAGGCGCTGGTGGTGCCGCGCACCATCGCGGTGGTGACGATGCTGCCCCTGCTCGGCTTCTATTCGGCGCTGATCGCGATCATCGGCGGCGGCCTGCTCTGCTGGGTGCAGCTCGACATCCCGCCGATCACCTTCGTCCAGCGCATCCGCGAGGTCGTGCCGCTCAACGATCTGTGGGTCGGCCTGATCAAGGCGCCGGTGTTCGGCGCGATCATCGCCATCGCCGGCTGCTTCCAGGGCATGCAGGTGGAAGGCGACGCCGAGCAGGTCGGCCGGCGCACCACCACCGCGGTGGTCCAGGCGATCTTCCTGGTGATCGTGCTCGACGCCTTCTTCGCCGTGTTCTTCAGCCAGATCGGGTGGATATGACCGACACCCGCGACACCGAAGCGCAGGACGACCTCGTCATCCAGGTCCGCCACCTCCGGAACGGGTTCGGCGATCAGATCGTCCATGACGGGCTCGATCTCGACGTGCGCCGGGGCGAGATCCTCGGCGTGGTCGGCGGCTCGGGCACCGGCAAGTCGGTGCTGATGCGCTCGATCATCGGGCTGCAGACGCCGATCGAGGGCGAGATCGAAGTGTTCGGCGAGAACACGATCGGCCGCGAGGAAACCGAGGCGACGGCGATCCGCAAGCGCTGGGGCATCCTGTTCCAGGGCGGCGCGCTCTTCTCCACGCTCACCGTTTCGGAGAACGTCCAGGTCCCGCTCAAGGAATATTATCCGCTGCTCGACCAGGCGCTGCTCGACGAGATCGCCGCCTACAAGGTGGTGATGACCGGCCTGCCGCCCGAGGCCGCGCCCAAATATCCGTCCGAGCTGTCGGGCGGCATGAAGAAGCGCGCCGGCCTCGCCCGCGCGCTGGCGCTCGATCCGGAGCTGCTGTTCCTCGACGAGCCCACCGCCGGGCTCGATCCGATCGGCGCGGCGGCGTTCGACGAGCTCACCGCCTCGCTCCAGAAGACTTTGGGGCTCACCGTGTTCCTGATCACGCACGATCTCGACACGCTCTACGCCATCTGCGACCGCGTCGCGGTGCTGGCGGACAAGAAGGTCATCGCAGTGGGAACGATTCCCGAACTGCTCGCCTTGGATCACCCGTGGATCCAGGAATATTTCAACGGACCGCGCGGGCGCGCAGCGGTCGGCAGCGCCAAGGCACATGCCGAGGCTGAGGACAGGGGCTGATGGAAACTCGATCGAATCACGTGCTCGTCGGCGCCGTCGTGCTGATCCTGCTCGCGGTGCTGGCGCTGTTCATCGTCTGGCTCGCCCGCCTCTCGGGCGGCAATGAGCGCGAATACGACATCTTCTTCCGCCAGGCGGTCGACGGGCTCAATCCGGGTTCGGCCGTGGCATTCTCCGGCGTGCCATCGGGCCAGGTCAAGGCGATCGAGTTCTGGAAGCCCGATCCCCAGCTGGTCCGCGTCCGCATCACGGTGAAGGACGAAGTGCCGATCCTCGAGGGCACCACCGCGACGATCCAGAGCAGCTTCACCGGCCCCAGCACGGTGCAGCTCGAAGGCGCGGTGAAGGGCGCCCCGCCGATCAAGTGCCCGCGCGAGCATCCCGAGGCGGCCTGCCCGCTCGGCGTGCCGGTGATCCCCACCAAGCCCGGCGGCCTCGGCGCGATCTTCTCCTCGGCGCCGAAGCTGCTCGAGCGGCTGACCACGCTCACCGAACGGCTGACCGAGCTGATCAGCGACAAGAACCAGGCGTCGATCGCCGGCATCCTGGCGAACACCAATCGCCTGACCGACGCGCTCGCCGATCGCGGGCCGGAGATCGCCGCGACGCTGGCCGAGACGCGCAAGGCTATCCAGAAGTTCGGCGAGGCCACCGAGCAGATCGGCGAGCTGGCCAAGACGACCAACGGCGTCGTCGCCGAGGACGTCAAGCCGACCATCGCCAATCTCAACAAGACGATCGCCTCGGCGAAGAAGAGCATGGAAACGCTCGATGCGATGCTCGGCGATGCCCGCCCCGGCGTGCAGGCCTTCTCGAAGAAGACCGTGCCCGAGATCGGCCAGCTGATCCAGGATCTGCGCCAGATGGCCCAGTCGCTCTCCTCGGTCGCCGACAAGATCGATCAGGGTGGCGCGTCCAGCCTGGTCGGCAGCTCCAAGCTCCCTGACTACAAGCCCAAGAAGTGAGAGACGCGATGAAGAAGTTCGCCCCGCTCCTGCTGGCCGCACCGCTCGCCGCCATGCTCTCCGGCTGCATCTCGTTCGGGGGCAAGCCGCCCAAGACGCCGTTCCTCAGCCTGCAGGCCGCCGAGCAGATCAAGCCCGGCGACGTGCAGACCGCCGCTTCGGGCACCACCGTCACCGTGCTGTTCCCGACGGTGCCGCACGAGCTGGCGACGGTGCGCGTGCCGGTCCATCAGGGCGAGAATGCCGTCGCCTATGTGAAGGACGCGCAATGGGTGGAGGCGCCGCCGCGCCTGTTCGCCCGGCTGGTCGGCGACACCATCTCGGCGCGCACCGGCCGGCCGGTGCTCAGCTATCGCCAGTCCCAGATCGATCCGGGCGCCGTGCTCTCGGGCGAGCTGCGCCGCTTCGGCGTCGATGCCGACACCAACCAGGCGGTGGTCGTGTTCGATGCGCTGCTGGTCCAGGGCGACGACGCCACCAAGTTCCAGAAGCGCCGCTTCGAAGCCCGCGCGCCGCTGGCCGAAGTGAAGCCCGAGCTGGTCGCCGCCGCGCTCAACACCGCGGCCAACCAGGTCGCGGTGGAAGTCGCGGACTGGGTGGGGAAGTAAGGCAAGCCGTCACCCCCAAACCCGTCATCCCGCCCCCCAACCGTCATCCCGGCGAAAGCCGGGATCTCAGGCGAAGGCGCGATACGGCACGAGATCCCGGCTTTCGCCGGGATGACGATACCCGCCGTTACTGCGCCCGCCGCACCGCCGGCAGCGCGTTGCACACGTCCACCCCGCCCATCGGCACGGTGAAGAACGCCCCGTCGCGATTCTCGCGCGCCTTGATCCAGGCGGCGAAGCGCGGATTGTCGGTGGCGCGGTACTGGAAGTGCGGGCGCTCGTCCTCGGGCAGCTGGCTGGCGAGGCGCACCGACAGGATCGGCGTGGGCACCTGGTCCTTGGCATAGACGCCCAGCTGGGCGGTGCCGCGCGGCAGGCTGGAGAGCCACTGCATCCCCTCGACCACTCGGCCGACGATCGCGATGTTGCGGTCGAGCGGGCGCGGGGCGTGGCCGATCACCGTGTAGAGCTCGGCGCCGCTGCCTGTGGAGGGGGCAAGGTCGCGGGCGACGCCGACCATCGAATAGCAATGGGTGAGCGAGCTGACCGCGCCGTAATTGGCGAGCGGCCAGCCATCGGCGCTGAGGCCGGTCCTGGCGGCATAGCTGTCGGGCTTGGCGAAGGTGACGCTCTTCACGGCGTCGAAGCCGGGCCACTCATATTCCGCGGGCGGGTTCTCGATCACGCCGGGCGGGAGCGTCGTCTTGTCGTCGCCGCCGCCCCACTGGGTGACGTAATTGTCCTGGACGCGGTAGACGCTGGTGCCGTCCCACCAATGCGCCTCGGCGAGCTTGCGGATATTGGCGACGTGCGCGGGGGCGTAGCGCGGGGCGAGGCGGATATGGACCTGGTGGCCGCCCTGCAGCGTCATCACCAGGATCTCGTTGTCGGGGATCGCCTTCCAGTCTTCGGGAGCGGGGTCCGAGGGGACGGTCTGGGCGAGCGCGGCGAACGCGAGGAGCAGCTTGAGCATGGCTGCGGAGACTGCTGCTTGCCTAGCCCTTCGTCAACGTTTAGGGCACGCAACTTCCAGAGCATGCGGAGCGGTGGCCGAGTGGTCGAAGGCGCTCGCCTGGAAAGTGAGTATACGGCAAAACCGTATCGAGGGTTCGAATCCCTCCCGCTCCGCCACCCCTCTAAGGGCTCGCCACCCCCCTAAAAACCGCTAGAAAACCCCAGAAATCAGCGGTTTTCTCGTTCCGCTGCATTTCACTCAATCCGACACGATCTCACATCAAGTGTGGGGAAAAGTGTGGGAAAGAAAGAGGCGAGATGCCATGGGAAAGCTCACTGCCGTCAAAATTCGGTCGCTGACCGAACCCGGCCGATACTCGGACGGCGACGGCCTGTTCCTCGAGATCGATGGCAAAGGAGCCGCCAGCTGGATTCTACGCGTACAGAATAACGGCAAGCGACAGGATATCGGGCTGGGCTCGACAAAGTCCGTGTCGCTGAAGGACGCACGCGATGCAGCCTTCGCTACGCGGCAAAAGATCGCGCAAGGAATCAATCCCGTCGCTGAGCGAAAGCAGGAACGCCAGGCGATCCCGACATTCCGCGAGGCTGCCAAGCTGGTTCACGAAGAGCACGAAAAGGCGTGGAAGAACGGCAAGCATCAGAACCAGTGGATTGCGACCCTAACGACCTACGCCTTCCCCAAAATTGGCGACCTGACCGTCGATAAGATCGAGGGGCCAGCCATTCGGGACGTGCTAATCTCGATCTGGCTGTCCAAGCCGGAGACCGCGAGGCGGGTACGGCAACGTATTGGGACTGTTCTCGATTGGGCTTGCGCCAAAGGGTTTCGGGCCACCGAAGCGCCCATGCGGTCGGTCTCCAAAGGGTCGCCTCGTCAGCCCAAGAAGGACGGGCACTTCGCCGCGATGCCCTACGCGGACGTTCCGGCTTTCGTCGAAAAGCTTGGAGAACGTGAATCCGTAGGGCGGCTTGCGGTGGAAGCGCTCATTTTGACCGCTACGCGATCCGGAGAGATCGCGGTGCCACTTGGGCGGAGCTTGATCTGAAAGCCGCGCTGTGGACCATCCCCGCCGCCCGCATGAAGATGGGCAAAGTCCATATCGTGCCACTGTCACCGAAGGTCGTCGCCGTGTTCGAACGCGCCCAGCGGTATAGAGCCGGTGTCGGCGACCTCGTGTTTCCCGTTCAGGATGTGAAGAAACCCCTTTCCGACATGACCCTGCTCAAGATCCTGCGGGACATGGAGCTTATGGTGACCGTGCACGGATTCCGATCCGCTTTCCGGGATTGGGTGGCAGAGCAGACGGACTATTCGGGCGAAGTGGCAGAGGCAGCGCTCGCCCACACCGTGTCGAACAAGGTCGAAGCAGCCTACCGCCGGACCGACTTCCTCGACAAACGCCGTCTTCTCATGCGTGACTGGGCAACCTTCTGTAAGAAGGTACCCGCTCCATCGAAGGAGGAGCGGGTAGAGGAATCAAGCGTCGCGCTTCCGCCGCACTAGGTGGCAGCCGTTCGACTGCTGTTCGAACACCCAGCGTTGACCGGTGAAGCGCTCGATGATGTCGCGTGCGGTAAGCGCATGCTGGCTCGGCTTCACCGTAGTGAAGCTGCCACCGCCCGCCAGTGCGAAAGGCAGCAGAAGCTGATCCGCCAAGTAAGGCCCGGCGAATGCATCGGAAGCGAGAAACCCGGCCATGCGATGCGCCGCCGTCTTGGCAAGCGACTCCGCCGACAGGCCCAGCTTGCCGAAACCCGTGACGACCTCCGTCGCATGCTCGAACACCGCCTCGAGCAACAAGACGTTGCCCGGACCTTGCTCGTCCGGAAGCTGCCGTACGGCAAACGCGCCGTCCGGCCAATCCGGCAGCAACTTGCGCGCCGTCGCGATCTCACGCTCAGCGATGTTGGGCGCCAGCGCCGCGAACAATGCCGCACCCGAGACGGACAGGAGCGCGCCGCGATCGATGCAATCGATCGGCGCCAGCGTGCCAGGTACGATATCCACCTCTATCCGCCCTCCGCCGCGCGGATAGAAGCCGTGGCGGACCAGCCGCATCTCGATCTGGGCGCCCAAGCGACGCACCACCGGTACGAACGCCTTCGCCATGAAGTCGAACGGTGGCGCAAGCATGTTGTGCGTGCCGCCCTCGAGGACGAGCCGCGAGGGTCCGCCGGCCAGTAGCAGCGGCATCAGCAGCGTCTGGAAGACCAGCCCGGTGCTTCCCGCGGTACCCACCGCGAAGTGATATTCGCCGGGTGTGACGCGGCCAGGCGTAAAGGTGAAGTCGGACGCGCCGACCGCCACGCCCTCGCAGGTCGCGCTGCCGATCGCGCACGCGGCCTCGATCGCAGTGACGTGCTGACGCATCAGCCCCGGCTTCTCGCGCTTGCCGCGCGCATTGGTGATGCGGAAGGGTTGCCCGGTGACGAGCGACAGCGCGCAGCTGTTGCGCACCACCTGTCCGCCGCCTTCTCCCTCTGATCCGTCAATGATGATCATGTGTTTGTCAGTTCAAGAAAGAGTTGATCCGCGCGATCGACGAAGCGATCGCGCAGCTTGCGTGCCGGCAGCTCGCTCGCCAGATCGAGCTCGCCGCGGATCAGCGCATCGATCTCAGGCAGCCGGGCACCGTTCGCACGTTCGTTGGTGCGCGCCTTGGCCTCAACCAGCGCATTGATCTGCTCGACGAGCGCCGACGACAGGTCGCTGGCGGCAACCAGCGCCTGCAGGTTCATCGGCAGGCGCGATGCCGGGTTCAGCCGAATTGCACGGATCGCCAACGCCGGGCGCAGTGCGTAGAAATACTTCTTCACCGGCACTGCATCCCCATCATCGAGCCACCGATCCGCAGCCAGCTTGCCCGATCGCGCATAGTGATACGCAATCGCGCGCGGATTGAGCAGATCGTCCGCGAGGCTCCTCAACCGGTCGACAAAGGGATCGCCGGGCCGGTAGCGAATCGGCGATTCGATCCACTCGCTCACCACGGCATTCGACTTGAGCAGAAGGGTAAGGGCCTTGCGCACGTCCCAGCCATTCAGATCGATCTCGTCCTCGATGGGCGTCTCGATCACGTCGCGGCCAGGCGCGAGCGACAGATACCAGTCGCGTGGACGGACATAGAGGAAGCGAACGTCGTAATCGCTGTCGGGCGAGGGGAAGCCCCAGGCACGTGAACCGGATTCGATCGCGAGCAGCAGGCGCACGCCATTGTCCGCCTCGATCCGGTCGAGGCGGGTTTCGATCTCGCGCCGCACGGTGGGAGGGATGGTCTTGTCAGCCTGCGTCATCTTTCTTCTCATCAAACCTGCAGGTGCGCCGCACGCCCGTTTTCGGGCGGCGACGCATCCTTTTCGGCCCTTTCGGGAAAATCGGCGGTGTGCGTGTCGGGCTGACGAGAGCTTTAGCCCTTCACGCACACCACCTGCTTGAGCGTATGGACGATCTCGACCAGGTCGGCCTGCGCCGCCATCACAGCCTCGATCGGCTTGTACGCCTTGGGCGTCTCATCGATCACGCCTTCGTCCTTGCGGCACTCGACGCCCGCAGTGTCGCGGATGTGCTCGTCGAGCGTCACCAGCTTCTTCGCCGCGGTTCGGGACATGATGCGTCCAGCTCCGTGCGAGCAGCTGTCGAACGACTCCGCGTTGCCCAGCCCTCGGACAATGAACGACTTGGCGCCCATCGAGCCGGGGATGATACCCAGCACGCCCTTCGCCGCGCGGACCGCGCCCTTGCGGGTGACCAGCACGTTTTCACCGAAGTGGTTCTCGCGCTGGACATAGTTGTGGTGACAGTTGACTGCCTCCAACTCCGCATCGAACGGCTTGGCGATCTGTCCCCGCAGCGCGCGGATGACATTGGTCATCATCATCCGCCGGTTCAGCGCCGCAAAGTCCTGCGCCCAGCCGACCGCCTCGACATAGTCGTCGAAATGGTCGGTCCCTTCCGGGAAATAGGCCAGGTTCTCGTCGGGCAGGTTGATGTGCCACTTGCGCATATCCTGCTTCGCCAGCTCGATAAAATAGCTGCCGATCGCGTTGCCGATGCCGCGCGAACCCGAATGAAGCATCACCCACACGCGCTGGTCCTGGTCGAGGCACAGCTCGATGAAGTGATTGCCTGTGCCGAGCGTGCCCAGATGCACCAGATTGTTGGTGTTCTTGAGCTTCGGATATTTCTCGACGATCCGCTCGAAGCGCTGGGCAAGCGTAGCCCAGGCCTCGACGATCGCCACGGGCGGATCACCCCATGAGCCCTTGTCACGCTTGCCCCGTCCCACGTCGCGTCCGTGCGGCACCGCCTGCTCGATCGCGGAACGGATGCCCTCGAGATTGTCGGGCAGGTCGCTCGCCACCAGCGACGTGCGCGCCGCCATCATGCCGCAGCCGATATCGACGCCCACCGCCGCCGGGATCACCGCGCCCTTAGTCGGAATCACCGAGCCGACGGTCGCCCCGATACCGATATGGACATCGGGCATCGCCGCGACGTGCTTGAACACGAACGGCATCTGCGCCGCGCGTGCAAGCTGGGCGCGCGCACCGTCCTCGACCGGCACGCCGCGGGTCCACATCTTGATCGGCACGCCACCTTCGACGTGCTGGAAATCATACAAAGCCTCGGTCATCCCGACCTCCCTCAAACGCGATCATGGTGCCGGCGACGACAATTGGCGAGACATCCCGGGCGAGCCCGGGGGCGGGGTCGAACCGCCTCAGCCTTTCGGCCTTACCGATGTAGTCCCACCGGCATTCGCCAGCGTTTCACTTGTCCTGTGCCGGCGACGATCGATGGCGAGACATTTTTTGCTGAGCTATCCGGTTGCCCGGAGGCGGAGTTGAACCGCCGACCTCCCGCCTCTCAGCGGGTGCTCTACCCTGTAGTCCCGCCGGCATTCGCCAGCTTGAAATGGGTCACGGCGACGAGAATGAGAAACACACCCCTAAGGGCCGGTGCTCTACCAGACTGAGCTACTGCCCTTGCGGGCAGGCGGGATTCGAACCCGCGACAGCCGCATTACCAATGTAGTCCTTCCCGGCATTCGCCGTGATGTTCGTGTCGGGCCGTGGCGACAAGAGTGACGAGAACGTCCTTGAGCTACCGCTGCAACGGGGGGACTCGAACCCCATCTCCCGTTCGGCATTGCTGCTTCGCGGGCGCTCTACTCTGGACTTTCGGGTTTCCCCTTGGAGCAATGTAATCCCGTCGGCATTCGCCACGGCCCTATTCGTTAGACCTCCGTCTGCTTGACGATGTCCACCCAGTCGCGCGTCTCGCCGGAGACGAAGCGCGCGATGGTGTCGAACACCGCGTCGGAGAAGCCTCCGACATTGAGTATGTCCGCCCGGCCCTGCGGCGCCTGGCTGGTGCCGTAGGGCTGGATGTCGACGCACACGAGCTTGGCGTTCGGGTTGCGGTTCTTCAGCCGCTCCCATTCGCGCATCGTCGCGGTCGCGCCGGCCCGGGTGGCATCCATCCAGGACTCGTTGTCCGAAACGATCACGACCAGGTCGACCTGCGCCCGCTCAGCATTGAGCAGGGCGAGCGGCGCCGAGACCGTGGTCCCGCCCCCGCCGACCGCCGCCAGCTTCGCCGCATTGACGGCGACGCGGGCATTGCGATCCAGCTTCAGCTTCACCACCGCCTGCTCGAACGGCAGGACGCGGGTGTCACGGTTGGTGCGCAGCATCGCCGCCGCGACCAGGGCCGCGACATCGATGCACCGAACCTTCGACGAGGCGCCTTTGCGGTAACCCGTCGCCGGAGAGCCCATCGAGCCCGACACGTCAGGACAGATGACCACACGGCCCGGCACCGTCGGCACGCGGACGAGCGACTGCTCGAGCGCATCCTCCAGCGCCGCCTGCACCTTGAGCGGCACGCCCTCACCGGCCTGCCCCAATGCCACCATCAGCTGATAGGGCATGGGTTTGATCTTTCCGAGCACACTCGCGTCGGTGAGCCGCGCGGCAACCGCATCGGTGACCCCCGCCACGTCGAACGCGCCGTTGCGCGCCAGCGTGTTGAGGTTCATCCGCAGCGCCTGCCACCCGATCCGCGTGGAAAGCTCTGCCCAGTTCTCCGCGGTCAGCGGAAACGCGGTGAGCCACTCGAACGGCACCGCCGGCAACGGCAGCGACCGATCGGCCTTCCACGCTTCGAACGCAGCGATCTCGGCAGGCAGCGCGGCAACGTCATAGGGACGCCCGATCAGCCAGCCATAGAAAGCGCGCCGCACCGCATCGGCAGGCTTGGGGTGAACCATGCGGACGATATCCGCCAGGCTCGGATCCTTGCCCGTCGCCGCAGCCAACAGCTGCGGCATCGATGCCTGCTCCAGCCAGCGCTGGACCAACCGCTTCGGCCGCGAGCCGAGCGACGAGCGGCCCACCTGGCCCGAGCGCATGATCTGCACGAAGTTGCGCAGCATGCGGCCATTGTCGATCACGCGGTTGAACACCGCGACCGCGAGGTCGGGATCGGCAACCGTCAGATAGGCCGCCAGCAGAGCCGGCATGTCCTTCATCGTGCCCGACTGGCGGGCATAGATGGCTGCCTGCGCCACGAAGTACGGATCGCAGGCGCGCGCCGCCTCCAGTACGTCCGACAGCTGGGTCTCCGCGGCGCCGTAGAAGCCGTCGGCCAGCGTGCCGGTCGCCGCGACCTGGGCGAGCTTGTGCTCGGGCCCATAGGCATAGGCCGGCGCTCCCTCTCGGTTCCGCGTGTCCGCGGCCGGCATCAGCTTTGCGATCGCCGAAGCGAAAAGTCCCTTGTTGGCCATTGTCCAACCCTCCTGCTGGCACCGCCCTGGGCGACGCCGTGAATTCCTCGGGGGCGGCCAGCCCATTCCGACCGCCCCGCGTTCCGCCGCCGGTTCAGGATGTTCGACCGCCCTGTCCGACGCAGATGTACTCCGCAGGAGGCGTGCCAGTTTATGGAACCGGCTAGCGCAATTCTTATAATGCACTGATTCTCAGCGATTTTATTGCAGACACCGGCCGCATTGTGATCCGTGGAAGAACGAAGTGCCCGCAAATATCCTATCGCTGTAGATCGAGATTTATCCTATAGGATAAGCATGAAACCTCTCACCGTTATCGGATTCCTCGGATCGACGCTGGACACGAGCAAGTTCGGCCCGTCGCGCTGGAACAAGTGGCGCCCCTCGGTCGCGCTCACCATGCACGAGGATCTGCGCGTCGATCGCTTCATCCTGCTCCATGGCGCGCCGCACAGCCGCCTCGCCGAATATGTCGCCGAGGATATCCAGTCGGTATCGCCCGAGACACGGGTCGATCTGCGCCGCCTCGACTTCAGCGATCCGTGGGACTTCGAGGAAGTGTACGGCAAGCTGCTCGACTTCGCCCGCGCCGAGCCCTTCGATCCCGATGCCGAGGACTATCTGGTCCACATCACCACCGGCACGCACGTCGCCCAGATCTGTCTCTTCCTGCTCACCGAGGCGCGCTATCTGCCCGGGCGGTTGCTCCAGACCCAGCCGGCCAAGCGTGCCGAGGACGGAGGCGCGCCCGGACGCTGGACGGCAATCGACCTCGATCTCTCCCGCTACGACAGCATCGCCACACGCTTCGCCGTGGCAGCAGAGGAGAGTACGTCCTTCCTCAAGTCTGGCATCGCAACGCAGAGCGTTACCTTCAACCGGATGATCGACGAGATCGAACATGTCGCGCACCGCTCAAAGGCGCCGATCCTGCTGATGGGCCCGACCGGGGCGGGCAAGAGCCAGCTTGCGCGCCGCATCTACGAATTGAAGCGCCTCAAGCACCAGATCGCAGGTCCGTTCGTCGAAGTGAACTGCGCGACCTTGAAGGGCGACAGTGCGATGTCCGCCTTGTTCGGACACCGCAAGGGTGCCTTTACCGGCGCGGTCGCCGACCGGCCCGGGCTGCTGCGTGCCGCGGACGGGGGCATGCTGTTCCTGGACGAGATTGGCGAGCTGGGGCTCGACGAGCAGGCGATGATCCTGCGCGCGATCGAGGACAAACGCTTCCTGCCTGTTGGCTCGGACAAGGAAGCCGCGTCGGAGTTCCAGCTGATCGCCGGCACCAATCGCGATCTGGGCGAGGCGGTGGCCGCCGGTACGTTCCGCGACGACCTGTATGCGCGGCTCAACCTGTGGACGTTCCAGTTGCCCGGCCTCGCCGAGCGGCGCGAGGATATCGAGCCCAATCTCGATTACGAGCTCGACCGCTTCGCGGAGCGCGAGGGCGACCGCGCGAGCTTCAACAGGGAAGCACGCCAGCGCTATCTCGCTTTCGCGACCAGCCCGGACGCGACCTGGCCGGGCAATTTCCGCGACCTCGCGGCGAGCGTCACGCGGATGGCGACCCTCAGCCCCAAGGGCCGCATCGACATGGAGTGCGTCGAGGCCGAGATCGGACGCCTGAAGCGCCTGTGGTCCGGCCAACGCGACGACGGCGCCGACGTGCTGGCGGAAGTCCTTGCGCCCGAGGCCCTGGCTGAAATCGATCCCTTCGATCGCGTCCAGCTTGCCGAGACCATTCGGATCTGTCGGAAGAGTCGCTCACTTTCCGAAGCCGGGCGCACGCTCTTCGCAGCTTCGCGCACCCGGCGGACATCGGCGAACGATGCCGACCGGCTGCGCAAGTATCTCGCACGGTTCGGTCTGGAGTGGCCTGGCATCGCATCGCTTTAGCCACAATATTTTCGAACGAAGGCGGGGAAGGCGGAGGGATTTCAGCTTTCTACTCAAGCACTTGATTTAGCTTGAAAGCTTCCTCGCCCACAATCTCCGCCCCCACATTCTTCCCCACACGCGGTAGGAGATTTTTTGGAGCTAGGTGGCACTGCTCGTGCCGGCAACCGGCGCCAAAACGGCACCGGAGTCTTCACCCTAGTGCCGCCAATTTCCCTAAACAACGATGCGCAGACAATGGTTTACCCCGTAGGGGGAGCCATTCCCTTTATCCTGTTTTCGCAAATACGGCATCCTGACGAGCCATCGTTCATGGCTCACCGAAGAAAGCAAAGTAGAAGAGGGCCGCGTCCACACAGCAGCCAGCGACTACAATTGCCCAAAAAATGACGGGTTGCTCATTCCGCCGGAACCCTTTGCCATCGGGTGTACCGCTGCCAGTTTTAAGCGCACGGACCACGATGAAAGCTCCGAAAATTCCAGCAAGCAATGTGGGTATATTGACCAAGGCATCCCTTTGGCGCGCTGGCACTTGGATATTTGAGTGTCCGTCCAGGTTCCCGCAAAACTAACCGATGGCAGCTGCACACTTCCGACATCAAACGTGCCACCACCGCCAGAGCCAGAGTCGTTCCATGATTTTGAATAGCCTCCGCCGATACCCAAACGACCGCCACCAACTCCGATCGATGCTCCGATGGAAAACCCATCTGACATGCCGGTGAATGCACCGATGCTGCTGTAGCTCGGTGCTGTGAGGGTCGCACCCGCCGCTAAGCCTGCTCCGAAACCAAAGGTTGTGAAAGTCCCGTGCGTTCCGGTCTGCTGATTGACCCAAGTGCCGGTTGCACCGACCATTCCAATGGCGAGCACACCTGAACCGCTAAGCGTTTTCGTCTTAATCCGCCCGTTTTCGTTCATCGCATCGGCGCATGTGAAAGGCCGCTGCTTTTTCGGCTTTCTAGGACCAAGTGAGGATCAGCCCCTGGCCCCTGACCACCTTTCCCGGACTTGGAAACTTTTTACACAGAATAGCATCGGCCCTGTGACCGTGATTACACTGCCCGGCGTCGGATATTGCGGCGGTGGAACAGCCACCCTCCCCCGGTTTGCAGTCTCGAAGCCCGGAGGGATCTATCAAATTGACGGGATCACCGCCGACGTAATTGTACCAGTTCGGCCCGTCCTCATAGCCGATCGGATCGGTCTGCGTGAAGCGATCAAGCTCCGGCGAATACATCCGCGCCTTGTAGTGATAGAGCTCGAGCTAGGGCATCCATCCCTGCCCGGGCACACAGGTTGCTTCGGATTGTGCTGCAACAATTTCCGCTCGCGGCGAAATGTGTGAGCCAGCATCATACACCGAGCTATAAGCCTCCCCCGAAGAACGAAATGATCTTCGTCCCGACCACCTTCATTGCGATGGCCACGGCGAGAACTATGACGGCCATCACTATGTCTTTCGGCAAGAACCCCCATCCCAACTGAAGAAACAGGTCGACGATTCCGGCAATCGCGATGCTCGCGGCAACTGCAATCACGCCCCAGATTGAAATTTGGAAGGCGTAATTCGTGAATGTCGTCGGCTTATTCATGGCGTGCATCCCAGCTGTGGCGTCGCGGCAGTGGCAGTGACCTTCCCTCCGTACCCGGCATAGGCACCCACACCCGCGTCGGGACCACCGCTTAGAGACCCTCCACTACCGTTCGTGCCGACCGATACTTCGCCGCCACCGCCAAACGCAGCACCCGCAGCGACGACGTGCTGACCGCTCACACCGGACTGGACCGGGCCGTTGGAATATCCAACGGACGGCGAATAACCAGCACCTCCGAAGAAGCCCAATCCGCCGAGCAACGAGAAGCTGCCGGATGCGTAGAATTGGGTTCCTCGCAAATTGAGACGGCTGATCGACTCAAGCGGGATCGAGATGCCGGCTTCGGTGCTGACATTACCGATCAGGTAAAGGAATGCCCCAGTCGCAGAAGCACCCAGCGGCGAGATGTTGATCCTGGCGCCGCGCGGGCATGGATGCGGCTTATTATTCTGCGGCTTTTTCGGGCCAGGTCCGGGTCCAGGTCCTGGCCCTTGACCACCTTTGCCCTGGCTTGGAAATTTTACACAGAATATCATCGGCGCTGTGACCGTGATTACACTACCCGGCGTCGGATATTGTGGCGATGGAACAGCCACCCCCACCTCCCCCGGTTTGCAGTCTCGAAGCCCGGAGGGGTCTATTAGATTGACGGGATCGCTGCCGACGTAGTTGTACCAGTTCAGCCCGTCTCCATAGCCGATCGGATCGGTCTGCATAAAGCGTCCAAGAGTCGGCGAATACATCCGCGCCTTGTAATAATAGAGCCCGAGCTCGGGCATCCATGCCTGCCCGGTATATTGGAAGCGCCCGATATTGCTGGCTGCCGGGATGCCATATTCGTCATAGCGGTTGATGCCGGTCGCGTTGCCCGAGCTGTCGGTCACGGCCACCACCGAACCGCGCTCGTCCGCATGGAGCCAGCGACGGTCGCCCGTGCCCGACCCTTCGTACCACACCACCGGTTCGTCGGTCCCGGGACCCCAGACATAGCGGCGCAGGATCGTCCCGCTGGTCGAGTTGTACTCGGCTGCCATCTGGCTGCCGGCCCAGGCGAAGCGCGTGTCTGCGGAGGGGCCGGTATAATATTGCAGCAACTGCCCGCCGGCCGGCTCGTAGACCATCGTGACGCCGGGCGCGGACGACATCCGGTTCTCCGAGGTATAGTCGTAGCTCGAGCTTCCCGAAGCGGTCAGGTTGCCCCGGCCATCATAGCCCAGCGGCGTGCCGCCAGCGGCCGTCATCTGGTTGAGGCCGTTGACCGAATAGGGACGATCGACATTGTAGTGCCCCGTCCAGGCATAGGCGTCGTTCGAGCGGGTCGATGCGCCGATCTGGCCTGCAGGATTGTAGGTGAAGCCGTTGGTGAAATCATAGGCGCTGCCGCCCAGGTCCTGGCTCAGGGACGAAAGCCGCGACACGGCATCATAGCCATAGCTCGTGCTGGTGCCGTTGCCGCGGGTGACGCTCGTGCGCCGGCCGAGGTCGTCATAGCCATAGGTCGCAAGCACGCCAGCACCCGAGGTCGCGCCATTCTCGCGGATCGCCGTGACTTCGCCGGTCAGGTTGTAGTCGTAATCGACATGGAAGCCGTCGCTCCATGTCATCCGCGTCTCGCGCCCGGCAAGGTCATAGGCATGGAGCGTGCCGGCGTTGTAGTTCTGCTCGTTCACGACACGCCCAAGCGCGTCATAGGTGAACGCGTTGACCGCATAGCCATTTCCGGTGGCATTGGTGAGGCGCCCCAGCAGATCGTAGCTATAGACCACGTCCCAATCGAGATAGGCGGTGTTCGGCGTCACCTTGCTGGCTACGCGATTTAGGTTGTCATAGCCATAGGTGATCGTCTGACCATCCCGCAGGCGGCGCGAAGTGACGTTGCTCGCAGCGTCATAGCCCAGCTGCTCGTAATCGCTCGCCGAACTCGTCGCGGCGCCCTGCGCGGGCACCGGATAATAGGTCTTCGAGAGCCGATCGAATCCGTCATATTCGTAGCTGGTCTTGTTGCCTTCACCATCGGTGACGCTGGCGACCTTGCTGTTGCCAGAATATGCGGTCACGATCTCATCCGCCTGATCGGCCGTGCCATAGGCCGTCTGGACCCGGGTGACCCGATCCGCCGCGTCATAGATCTTTCGCGTGATCCGGTCCGGTCCGGCGGAGCCGGCGGTAGCCAAGCTGCATGCTCCCGGCAATGATCCCCAGGTCGCGCCGTTCATCCGCAGCGCGGTGCAATCCAGGCGTCCCGCCGCATCATAGCCGTATTGCGTCACATTGTAGGTCGTGCCGCCAGCACTCAGATCGTCCCTGGTCTTGAAACCGTTGGAGTCATAGGTCGTGGCCAACTGCTGCTGGCTGGAGAAGGCTGCCCAGTCGCCGTCGCCGGTTCCGCCCACTGTTCCAACCTCCACCAGCGTCGGCTGATCATCGCTGTTGAAAGTGGTTCGCTCGGCCCTGCGCAGCCGCGGGCCGGCGCCATCCGGGTCTGGGGAAATGATGCCCACGCGATTATTCGCCGCATCATAGCGGAACGTGGTGGTGTCGTCGCTTCCTGCCAGCGGTCCATCGACGGAGAGAAGGTTGCCGGAGCTGTCATAGCTAGCGGTTTGCGTGGCGGTCAGGCTGCCGTCACCGGAGCCCTTGCTTACGCCGCTCGGCAGAAGGTTGCCGTTGTAGGAGATCGTGGTCTTCACCTCATCGGCGCCGCCGGCACAGCTGCTGGTCGTGCGGCAGGCCGAGACCCCGGTCAGCATCGAGACGCCCGCGACCGACGAGTAACTATATCGGGTCTGCGGCTGCACGCCCCCTGCCGTTGCCGCGGAGGACGTCACCGAGGTTGGCTGCCCCGTTGTCGGGTCATAGGTGTAGTCGGTCTGATTGAGCTTAGCGTCCTTGGTCCAGATGGGGCTGTTGCACGTCACCACGTTGCTGCAGCTGTCCGCATATTTGGCGGTCGTGACGATATCCGCGCCACCTACCGTCGGCTTCGCCTTCAACGTGGTCGAAGTGACATTGCCCCGGCCATCATAGGCATACTGGACCTTGTTGCCTTCGGGATAGGTGACCTCGGTCAGGCGGCTGCTCGTGTCGTAGTCAAATTGCGTAACGAGGTTCCCGGACGCTAGGACCTGTGTGATCTTGTGCACCCGCCCTTTCGTCAGGTCCGCCTCGACTATCTTTTGATTTGAGAGCGCGTCGGTAACGGTTGTGGTGGCGATCGAGCCGCTGACGATGCGCGAATAATTGGTAGTCAGACCGTCGATCGTGATCGACGACACATAGGAAGGAGTGCCGCTGTAGCTGATGGTCGTCGAATAGGAGGCGGCGCCGGGGCGCTGGATTCCGGTCAGCGGCACGCTGCTGGCGCTGAAACGCCAGGTGCGGCCTGCCGGGTCCGTATAATCGCCGAAGTTCCGCACCGGATCCAGATAGGTGATCGTCGGCGCGGACGCGGGGGGTTGGTTGCTGTTGGAGAACGCAACTGAGGTCCGCTGATACCAAGGGGTCGGCGGCGCAGAGGAGGTGCCGCCCGTGGTGTCTGATTGATAGTTTACCTGGAAACCATATCCAGCCGAGCTCGTGACTTTGCTCAACCGATAGTAAGAAATGCCTGCGGTGCAACTGGGCCCGGAGCCGCTAGTGCATCTCTGCGCCCAGTCATAGGTAATCGTGAACTTCATCCCGTTGGGCTTGGTGATACTGACCGGGATGCTGCAGGAGAAATCACCGTATCGCGAGCAGGCGTAACCCTGGACTGGATAAGTTCCGCTCAGCTTGCCCACGCCGAGCGATCTGAACTCGGTCTTGGTGCCGTCTGAGGCCGTATAGGTGTAGCCTGCACCGTTAACGACCAGCGTCGCCCCGCTTCCCGTCAGGGGAGTATAGGTGGTTCCACTCACGGCAAACGCGTCCGAGGCCGGACCCTGGATGACATAGGCGACCGTCGAGCCGCCAACGGTCCGAAGTGCCACGCCGCCGGTCCAATCGTCGGCCCAGCCACCGTCACCGTTGCGGGTACGCGTGAAGGCCACTTTGCCTTCGCCGGAACCGATCGCGCCTTCCGTTAAGGTGGTGACATAGTTGCCGCTGACCAGATCCACACCATTTTCGTCCACATCGACATGGATGGGTGGCGTCGTCTGCGCCATAGCCGGCACTAGGTGGCCGGCACCGAGAATGGTCGATGCGCAGAGCAGGCCAAGGCGGCGCGCGCGCGGAGTCATGTGCTTGCGGATCATAAGTGCTCCGTGAAAGGAGGCCAGGTATCGGCCGCGCGACTCCCTTTTCAGGAACGCAGCCTGCGACGATTGCGGATTGGACGAATGGTCGCGTCAGGGAGCGGGATTGGGAGACCCGGTGACCTTGACGTTCTTGCGGTTGTCGGCCTTGTCGAGGGTATACTCGGTCTTCACCCCGTTATTCACGGTCCCCGAGCGCTCGACCTTCACCAGACGCCCCTTCGCGTCATAGGTGTAGGTTACAGTTTCATTGGCCGACGCGTGTGAAGCGAGAACCGCGCTCAAGACGAGCCCGCTGGTCAGGATGCTACGCATATACCCCCATCTCGTGACGACGCGTTAGATTCCGTCACTCTCGGTCATCATGCCTGGTTGCACAAAATCCCCAAGGTGGAGATTGCACCGAAACGAAGCCAAACTGGGGACGTGCACCCGTCATCGCTCAAGACACATCCGCCTCATAGAACATCGGGTTCTTGAGCCATTCGGCGATCGCGGACTCGCGCCAGCCGGCGCACCGGGTGCTGATCTGGACGTTCCTGGGAAACGTGCCGTTCTGCATCTTGCGGTACATGGTAGAGCGGCTGAGGCCGGTGCGCTCGAGAACGGTCTTGATCCGGAGGATACGGTCGGGGGTGTCGGTCTGCATTGGTATCACCTTGCACTTGGTGCCGTTGAGTGGTGCGCCCCGGGGTAAGTTGGGCAGGAATCCAGACAGGTGAAAAGGGCCTCTTGGGTGTCAGAGGGTGCCTTTGCGGCCATAGCGTGCACAAACGTAGGATAGCGTAGGTCGCTGGAATCCGGGTGCTTGTGTCAGGGCGTCCCACGCTGCGCGTGACCGCGCTCTACGCCGCTTGCGCGGCCCCGAGCCGCTGCGCGTCTCGGCCCATTCGGGTTGCGGTCGCTGACGTGGCGGCCGGCGGTGCCGGCCTGAAGCGGAACGCGATGTCTGATGGGCGTTCTCTGGCGGACTGCTGCGCAGCCGCCAGGGTCCGCGGTGCTTCTTGTTTTCCGCGTGACACACTCGATCCGGCCGAAAGGCACGGCGGCGGCTGGCGCACAGTTGCGTGCGCACGCCGCCGCGACGGCCGCCCGGATTCGAGAGTGCTGCTTTGATGGGCGCCTTCGGCGCCGGGCGCTGCGCTTCTGAAGATCTGCGGACGGTGCTGGTGCGCCGGCGTTTGCCTGTCGGCCGCGGCCAAGGGGGGTGGGCGTCGCTCCCTCTAGTCCCGTCGCGGCGTGCCGCAACCCGGCTTGCGCCGGGTCCTCCACTGTGTTTCGGCCCTGCGGGTGCCGCCCGCCGCTCAAGCGGGACTGCCAGTCTGCTCCTTGCCGCCCGCCCCCCTTTTCCGGGGCCGGTGCGGTGTTTGAAGAGGAGTAGGACAGATGGAACTCGAGCATATCGATGTTGCCAAGCTCTGCATCTCCGCTGCCAACATGCGGGCCAAGGGCAAGGCCGACCTGTCGCACATCCTGCCGTCGATCCGGGCACGGGGTGTGCTGGTGCCGCTGATCGTGCGGCCGACCGAGGAAGCCGAGCGCTTCGAGATCGTGGCGGGCAAGCGGCGCTACCATGCGGCGTTGGTCGTGGCGGAGGAGAGTGGGGAACCCGGATCGTCCAATTGCCTCGCGGGATGTCACTCGCCGGATCTTATTTCGCAGACCTTTTGGCTTCCGGTGATGGTGACGTTCACGGTTCCGGTTGCCGTGGCGCCCAGCGAATCCGCGACGACGTACGAGACTATTTCGTTGCCGGGTCAATCCGAGACGATCTCGATAGCCGTGATGAAAATCTCATCGAAGTTTCGTTGGTCGATCGAGCCGGCTACGGACTGGGGGTCATAAGCAACTTTCGCGTCCATCATCAAATTCCGGGTTAATCACGCTGCCGACCCCCGGCAAATCCTTGTACTTGTCTTCGGTACCCATCACGTGACCCACTTCATGGCCCACCCCGAGCACGTCGCCGGGACGGCCGGGTTTTATCGAGAGTGCGGACTGCCAGATTTCGGCCGCGGTAGGGTAGCACGAACGCGGACATAGCTGCGCCAACCCTACTCAAAGAGCGATAATTCCCCGCCGCAGGGCGACGGTCACCGCTTGGGTGCGGTCATTGACGTCGAGCTTGGAATAGATGGCCCGCAAATGCGCCTTCACCGTATCTTCGGACAAGGACAGTCTGCGAGCGATGACTTTGTTGGCGTTTCCATCGGCAACCATGCCGAGAACCTCAACCTCGCGCATGGTGAGCGGATCCTCGGCGGCATGAACCGCGATCTCTTGTGCCACTTCCGCCAGAACGTAACGGCGGCCTTTGTGCACGACGCGGATCGCCTCCAGAAGTTCTTTGCGCAGCGACGTCTTGAGCAAATATCCCGATGCACCGGCCTTCAGCGCGCGCAATGCCTGAACATCACCCTCATAGGTGGTCAGTACGACAATGCGCGCGCCGGCAAATTCCTCGCGGAGCGCCTTGATAACTTCCAGTCCGCCCAGCACCGGCATTTGCAGGTCGAGCAGCATGATGTCAGGCCGGAGGGTGCGATAGGCGGCGATCGCCTCCTCGCCATTTGCCGCCTCGCCCGCGATCGTGATGTCGGGCTCGTTGCTGACGATTGCGGCGATACCGTCGCGCAGCGCCGCGTGATCGTCGACGACGAGAACGCGTATGGGCACAATGTCGAGAGTCATGACGCGGCCCCGGTCCGCCGCCAGAAACGAAAGCGCGGGGCGTGATCGGCATAGGCGCGCGCAGCCGGAATGAAGAGAGAGACTTCCACGCCCGCGCCGTCTCGGCTTCGCACAACAAGACGGCCGGAGATGCGTTCGGCACGTTCACGCATCCCGACAAGGCCGTAATGCCCCTCGCGCGAACCGCTGTTTACAAGCGCTGGGTCGATGCCTTTGCCATCGTCCAGCACAATCACGGTCAGGCCGCTGCGTTGATAGCCAACCAGCGCCTCGACCAGTGCAGCGCCGGAATGCCGGGCTGCGTTACGAAGCGCCTCGGTTGCGACTGAGAGGGCCTCTTCGCACGCATCAGCGCGCAGCTCCCGTGCCCGGCCTTCGACCATCACCTGAAATCGCGGGCCACCCTCCGGGATGCTTTCAGCTGCCGCGTCCGCGATTGCCTGGGGTAAATCCACTGCGCTCATCGGTGCGCGCAGCTCGCGCACCCGCTCACGCCCTTCAACGAGAGTCGCGTCCGCGCGTTCGAGTGCATCATCGAGCTTGGCGCGCGCCTCTCCCCCGGCAGGCAGCACATTTGCCACCGATTGGAACCGGAGCATCAAACCCTGAAACCCTTGCAGCAAGGTGTCGTGCAACTCACGTGCGATCCGCTCGCGCTCGGCAATCCGCGCGTCGAAACGGCCCTGGATCCTCGCTGTCTCCTGCCGCAGACGCAGCGCGTAAGCGCCCCATGCAAGCAACGCCAGAACCAAGGCCAGCAGAAGCTTGAACCACACCGATTGGAGGAACGTCGGCGCGATCGTGAAGCTGAGCGTTGCGCCTTCCTTGTTCCAGACGCCCGCATCATTCGCGGCGATAACCTGGAAGCGATAAGTCCCGGGCCCCAGGCGGGTGTAAAAAGCTTGGCGCCGCGTCCCCGGATCGATCCAGCCATCGTCGACACCGCCAAGCCTGTAACGGAAGCGAACGCGCCGCGGTTCAACGAACGACAGCGAGGCATAGTCGATTTCCAAACTATTCGTGCCCGCGGGCAGGTTGAGGTCTCTCGACGTATCGTACTCGTGCCCGTTGACCCGCAGCGCCTGGATCGCCACTGGCGGCGGCACCCGATTTCGGAACAGGTTCGCCGGATCGATCCAGACGACGGCAGCTCCGGTCAGGAACACGATGCGCCCGTCGGGACGCGGAAACACGGTATTCACGGATCCCGATTGCTGCGTTGGACTGGCAGCCGCCGGCAAGCCGTCGAGCTGGTCAAAAAGCTCGACCGTCGGCGCCGGCGCGCGTGGATCGCGCATGGCGCTTGCCACCGCTTGGCGATTGAACCTGAGGATTCCGGACGCCGAGAGCACCCACAAATCCGGACCGGCCGTCGCCACGCCGAATACGCGGGCCAGCTCGGGAACACGATCCGTTCCAAGCCGGTGGAAACGCGTGCCATCGAATGCCGCCAGGCCTTGCTCGCCTCCGACATATTCGACGTCTCGATCGGGATAGACCACGCGTATCGGGCCGATGCCGACATCCGCCTCGGAAAACCGCTTCAAGCCCCGTGGATCACGCCGCACCAAAGCATAGGGATCTGCTCGCGCCGTCCAGATGGCACCGTCGCGACCCGGGTCGGCCTTTTGGATGAACCCGAGGGTTTGCGCCGAAGGCATGGTGGCGTCGCGCTGCCACCGGCCCCCGTTCAATATCCACGCTCCGTTTCCGCGCTGCCATACCCATAGACCGTTGCCGGGCCGCGAGAGCACGGATACGATCGTCGTGGTTTCTCCGCCGGGCGGCCGGGCGACATCGACGAAGCCCTTGCCTTGCAGGCGGAACAGCCCCCAGAGCGAGGCCATCCAGATCGAACCGTCGTCGGTCCGGGCGAACCGCTGGACGCTCCAGATATCATCGAGGACGCGCTCGACAGAACCATCGGGCAACATCCTGAAAAGAGGACCGCGCGCACTGCCGAAGGGATCGGAATTGTCGGTGCCCGTGCTCGCATGAATGTACAGCAGGTCCCCGATCGGGCCGGCGCTATAGCCGAACCGGTTTGCTCCCACGGGGATGGCGCGTTCGACCACGACATTCGCGGATCGAAACATGTCGAGCCCGGCTTTGGTCGACACCCAGATGTTGCCCTCGCGGTCCTCGAAGATTCGCCCCGCCATGTCGTGTGTGAGGCCGTCGGCAGCCGTGTACGCGTCCACGTCCATGACGCGCGCGCCGCGCTCGAGTGCCGACCTGGCGCGCAACAGTCCGCTGGTCCCGTTGACGCACCAGAGCGATCCATCCCGGTCGATGAAGATGGGCCCGGCGATGCGCGCAGAGACGGTACCGCCATATTCACGTGGCGGAATCTCCGCATCCGGAACGTTGGCGATATCCGGCAGGCGATACATTCTTCCGGGGCGCGCGACGTCGGCCGTCCAAACCCGGCCCGCGCGATCCTGCGCCAGGCCCATGCCGCTGCCGGCATAGCCCGCGGCGCGCGCGCAGGACCCGCCGCGAGGCCGACAATAGAAGACGCCGTCGAAGTTCTTTACCCAGACCACGTCGTCGCGAGCGATCGCCGCGCTGTATACCTGGGCATCCGGGAGGAGCTGGCGCCATTTGCCACCCGTCCGCCGCCATAGGCGGCGCCCGACGACCGCCCAGGCTTCGCTGCCATCGCGGGAGATCAGGATATTTGTCGTGCCCTCGCCGGATGGGCCACCCTGCTCCGAGGTGTAATGGACGATTTGCGACCCGCGGATGCGCGACAACCCGCCCCAGCTATAGCCGACCCAAAGGTCGCCTTGATGCGTCGCTCTGACGACGGAGATGCTATCCTTCGCCAGCCGCTTGGCCGGAAAGCGGTCGAAGCGCTGCCCGTCGAACCGGTGGAGCCCGTCGTCGGCACCGATCCATATATAGCCGTCGGCAGTCTGGGCGACAGATTTGATGTCGGTCGGAGCCCCGTCAGCCTGCGTGTAGGCACGATGATACATCTGGAGGATGGAGCGTGTCGGATCGAGCGCATGGGCCGTTGGCGCAAGCAATACACCCGCGACCGCAAGCAGCCCTGACAGCACACTTCTCAACCACCGCGACACGGACTCCCCCCAAGCCGGATGTATTCTGCACCAGGCGCGTTCGCACACGCCCATTCAGGCGAGGATTTTCTAACACCTTTGGAAATGACTGCTAGCAGCGGTTGGCCGCAACAAGCGAAATGCCTCCATTTTATCCTGCCGGGATCGTCGGCGCCGGACTCTTGCTGCTCAGATTCGCCGTCGCCGGGTCGGCTGTCCTGAGCGTGCTGCTCGCCCCCGCCGCGCCGTTTTGGTGCGCACCGCTCGTCGTCGTGATCGGTGCATCCCTATGCGTCGGCATCGGTGTTCGTGCATCGGCGTCCCTCGGTCTGCTCGCGGCACTCTGCGTGCCGACGGGCGCCCCGCAACTGCTGGTCATCGTTCATGCAGTCACGGCTGCTTCCCTCGTCCTGACCGGAGCGGGCGCTTACTCTCTCGACGCGAGATTTTTCGGCCGCCGCCGCGTGGTCCTGCCTGGCACCCATGACACGTCAGGGTGATCCCAGCATCGCCCATCGGACATAGGCGGCATGCGACGCACCAGCCATCCCTGCCCAGTACGTCCGGACGAACCGCACACCGGCGTTCGTGCCCGGCCAAGAGGCGATTTCGCGAGTGATTGATTGCCGTCCGCACTCAAGGAGCAAAATATGACCGACAAGATGGGAGCCACCGGGATCGATCGGCGTGATCTGCTGCAGGCCGGTGGCGGTCTGGCGATGACCGGCTTGCTGGCGACGGGCGGCGTCGTGCCGGCAGTCGCGGCGGAGGCGGGTGCGACCTCGCTCGGCATGCGGCTGCGGGGCGTTCAGCATTTCGGCCTGACGGTCCAGAACATGGAGCGCGCCTTCACCTTCTACACCGAGGTGCTGGGTGGAACCGAGGTGATGCGCGACGGCGATTTCCAGGGCGAGCGCATCCACAATACGCTGCTGACCGACCAGGAGATCGAGGCCCGGGCGCGCGGCGTCAATCCGCGCACGATCGGCGTGCCCGATCTCAGGGGCGGCAGCCAGCGGCTCGACGTGCGGTTCATCCAGTTCGACAATGTCGTGCTCGAGCTGCTGCAATATCGCGATGCCGACCAACCGCTGGGCGGACCGCGCAGCTTCGCCGAGCCGCTCGACCATATGAGCCCGGCCTTCCCGCGGATGATGCACATCTGCTTCCACATCCGCGACGATGTCGACTTCAACCAGTTCATCCACGATCTGGAAGCCGAATCGGCACGGCGCGGCATGATCCAGGTCCGCGCCAATCGCGTGGTGACGGTCACGAGCGAAGCCCAGCGTCAGGCGGCGGCGATCGAGGCCAATTCCAATCCGATCACCGAGGGCAAGTCGAACGGCTGGCGGCTGATCTACTGCAAGGGTCCAGAGGGCGAGCAGCTCGAGTTCGTCCAGGCGCTGGGGCCCGTCAAGCGCACCTTCGACAATGCCCGCGAGGCGCGCCAGCGCCTGGTAGCGGGCCGGTCCTAACCCTCGCATCGAAGGATCAGCCCATGTTCGGCTCGCTTCTGGGACGTCGCGTCCTCAATGCGGAGGACACGCCGTACATCACCGGCGTCAACACGCCGATGCGTGAGGAGCTGACGATCGAGAACCTCGAGGTCGTCGGCACGATCCCGCCCGCGCTGCGCGGCCGATACCTGCGCATGGGGCCCAATCCCATGCATCCCAGTCCGAGCCGGCATCACTGGTTCGCAGGCGACGGCATGATCCACGGCGTCCGTATCGAGGATGGCAAGGCGCTCTGGTACCGCAACCGCTGGATCCGCTCCAACGCGGTCAGCGACGCGCTTGACGAGGAAAGGACGCCGGGACCGCGTCACCTGTTCGACACGGTCAACACCAACGTCCTCGGTTATGGTGGCACGACGTTCGGGCTGATCGAGGCCGGCAGCACGCCGGTGGTGATCGGCGAGACGCTGGAGACCGAGCGCTATACCGATTTCGCGGGCACGCTGCATGGCGGGCTGAGCGCACATCCGCATGTCGATCCGCTGACCGGCGAGATGCTCGCGGTCAGCTATGATGCGGCGAAATGGGGTACGATCCGTTATCTGGCGATCGGCCCCGACGGCACGGTGCGGCGCGAGGCGAAGATACCGGTGCGAAGCGGCCCGATGATCCACGACTTCGCCTTTACCGGCCGGTTCGCGATCCTACTCGACCTCCCCGTCACCTTCTCGCTCATCTCGGCGATATCGGGCTATCAATTCCCCTATCGCTGGAATGAGGATCACGAGGCGCGCATCGGCCTGCTGCCACGCGACGGCGGGGCCGAGGATGTCGTCTGGTGCCCGCTCGATCCGTGTTTCGTCTTCCATGCCGTCAACGCGCATGACGCGGCGGACGGAAGCGTGGTTCTCGACCTTGTCGTCCATGACAGGATGTTCTGGCGCCGGACCTCGGGCCCCGATTCCGAGCGATGCAGCCTGGAGCGCTGGACCATCGACCCGGAAGCCCGGACGGTGACGCGGACCACGCTCGATCCGGCGCCACAGGAATTCCCGCGCTGCGACGAGCGCCGGCTCGGCCAGCCCTATCGCTACGCCTATACGATGGCGATGATCGACCCGTTCCTCGGCACCGGTCTGTTCAAGCAGGATCTCGTGAACGGCACGCGCCAGGCGCATGATTTTCGGCCCGGCCCGCCACCCGTGCGAATTCATCTTCGTACCGGCCCATAGCGGTGCCGCGGAGGATGAGGGCTGGCTGATGGGTTTCGTCATCGACACGGCGTCCGAAACCACCGACCTGACGATCCTCGATGCGCGCAATTTCGAAGCGCCGCCCCTCGCCAGCGTCCGGATACCGCACATCGTCCCGCCCGGCTTCCACGGAAACTGGGTGGCGGACGCCGGCTGACCGCTTCCCAAGAGGAGATGCAAGATGCGCTTTTCCACTCGCTTCGCGGTCGCCGTGCTGGCCGGCCTGGCACTGCCGGCCACACCTGCGCTGGCGCAGGATCATGCCGGCATCCGCTATGGGGACATCCCCGCCACCGCCTATGCCGTGGTCGCCGAGGTCCAGGCCAGGCCGGGCAAGGAAGACGCACTGCGCGAGGCGACGCTGCCGCTTGTCGCCAAGGTCCGCGCCGAGCCCGACAACCTGCTCTATTTCCTCCAGGAGGATCGCGAGCGGCCCGGCCATTTCATCTTCTACGAGATCTTCGCCACTCAGGCGGATTTCGAAGCGCATAACCGCACGCCGCACGTCCAGGCCTGGTTCGCGCGCCTGCCCGAGCTCGCCGAGGGGCCGGTCAAGGCCATGCGGATGCAGATCCTGAACAACCGTCCCTGACCCTGGCCCGGAGATCATGGCAATGAACAAGGCACTCGCAGCGCTCGTCTCGGCGAGCCTCGCCACCAGCGCGGCGCCCGCTTTCGCGGGAGACGACGCCAGGCATCCGACGATCGTCCTCGTCCACGGCGCGTTCGTCGATGGCTCGGGCTGGTCCGGCGTGTACCAGATCCTGCGGAGCGAAGGCTATGAGGTGGTCGTCCTGCAGAACCCGACCACATCGCTCGAAGACGATGCCGCGGCGACCAGGCGCGCGCTCGCCACCATCTCCGGCAAGGCAGTGCTGGTCGGCCATAGCTATGGCGGGGTGGTGATCACCGAAGCCGGATCGGACCCGAAGGTGAGCGCACTCGTTTACGTCGCCGCCTTCGCACCGGACCAGGGCGAGTCGGTCTCATCCATCGTCGCCAGCGCCCCGCCGGGCGTGCCAGCCTTGCCGATCGTGCCGAGCGCCGATGGCATGCTGATGCTCGACAAGGCCAAGTTCCCGGCGCTCTTTGCCGCCGACGTCGCGCCGGACAGGGCGCGGTTCATGGCGGATTCGCAGCAGCCCTGGGGTGCAAAGGCACTGGAGGGCAAGATCAGCACTCCGGCCTGGAAGACCAGGCCGAGCTGGTTCCTGATACCGCGGGACGATCATGTGATCCCGCCCTCCGGCCAGCACGGCATGGCGCAGCGCGCCGGCGCGACGATCCGCGAAGTGCCCGGAAGCCACGCGGTCTATGTGTCGAACCCGCAAGCGGTCGCGGCGCTGATCGAGGAGGCGGCTGCTTCCGCCTCGGCAAACCCGGCGCAGTAGGTCAGGCGGACTGGGCCGGAGCCGATACGTGACGGATGATGTCGCCCACCAGCCCGCGCAACCAGCGATGTGCGGGATCGTGGCGATACCGCACATGCCAGGCCATCTCGACCGGGAAGGTGCCGAGATCGACCGGGGCGGGCAAGATCTTCAGCCGCGGGTCGTGCGCCAGGCGGCGGCAGATCAGCCTTGGCAACGTCGCGATATGGTCGGTGACCGCCACCATCTCCGCCACTGCGAAGAAGTTGGTGACCGAGATCGCCACCTCGCGCTTGAGCTGCTGCTGGGCGAGCGCCTGGAACAGGCCGGCGCGCATTCGTCCGGGCGGCACGACGTTGACGTGCTTCAGGCGCTCGAACTGCTCGCGCGATATGTTGTCGCCGATCTCCGGATGGGCGACCCGCACGACACAGGCGAGGCTCTCGTCGATAAGATGCTGGACGACGAGATTGTCGGGCGGATCAACCATGCGGCCGAGCACCATCGCGGTCGTGCCCGACGTCACCCCGGTCTCGGCGAGGTCGTTGCCATAAGGCGTCAGGCGCAGCCTGATCCCGGGCGCCAGCTGCTGAAGCCGCGCGACGATCGCCGGCACGAGCACGAACTCGACATAGCCGTTGGGTGCGATGGTGAAGAGCCGCTCGGCGCTGGCGGGATCGAAGTCCTGCTGGCCGAGCACCGCATCATCGAGCGCCGCCAGCGCCTCGGATATGCGCGGCGCCAGCTCGAGCGCGATCGGCGTCGGCTGGATGCCGTAACGCTCGCGGATGAAGAGCTGGTCCTGCAGCATCGTGCGCAGCCGTGCGAGCGCGTTGGACAAGGCCGGCTGGGTCATGCCGAGCCGCTCGGCCGCGCGTGTGACGCTGCGTTCTTCCATCAACGCGACGAAGATTGGCAGCAGATTGAGATCGTAGCGCATGAGATATATCCTCATACGTATAACTGAAATCAAGGAAATAAAGTTCTGGAATGACTGATCGGGGCGCATATCAGCCACGTCCACCCGGGGACAGCAAGCGAATGGAGGCCCAGATGGCCAAGGGTAAAGTACTCGTGATCGGTTCCAACGCCACCCGGATCGAACTGCAAGGCGGTGGCTGGGCCCCGACCGGCCAGTATCTCAACGAAACCGTCGTCCCGGCGATGGCGCTGATCGAGGCCGGCTATGATGTCGTACTCGCCACTCCGGACGGGACCAAGCCGCATATCGACGAGCTGTCGGACTCGGCAGGGCATTTCGGCGGCGACGAGACCGCGCTCGCCCAAGCTCGCGCATTCTGGGCGGAGAACCCCGCGATGAATGCGGTGCGGACGTTGCACGAAGTGATCGCGGACGGCCTGGATGGCTATGCAGGCCTGTTCTTCCCCGGCGGCCATGCCCCGGCGGTCGACCTGATGCAGGATGCCGAGGTGGGCACGATCCTGCGCCATTTCCACGAACGCGCCAAGCCGACCGCGCTTCTCTGCCATGGCCCGATCGCCGTCGCCGCGGCGATGCCGCATGCTCGCGAGTTCCGCGCCGCTTTGGTTGCCGGCGACGCCGGGAAGGCGGCTGAATGGGCCAAGGGCTGGCAATATGCCGGCTACCGGATGACGGTGTTCTCGGCGAGCGAGGAGAAGATCGTCGAAGACAATGTCCTGCACGCCAGGCTGTATTTCTACATGCCGGACGCGCTGCACATCGCCGGCGGCGAGGTGGTCACCGGAACGATCGATTTCGAGCCCCATGTGATCGTCGACCGCGAACTGATCACCGGCCAGAACCCGCGTTCGGACCATCCCATCGCCAAGGCGCTGGTCGAGGCACTCGACCGGGCGCGGGCCACGGCGTGAGGACGCGGATGACCGGCGGGGCGCTACGGCGCCACGCCGGTCCGGCAAGGAAGATACCCATGTCCAATTTGAAGATCATCGCGATTCTCGCGGCACGGCCGGGCAAGGCCGAAGCATTACGCATCCTGCTCGATGGGATGATCGCACCGACCCGGGCAGAGTCCGGCAACCTGCGCTACGACCTGTGGCAGGACCGGACGGACCCGGCTCGCTTCGTACTCGACGAGCTCTACGCCGACGACGAAGCCGTCGCCGCGCACCGCGCGAGCCCGCACTTCCAGAACTATCTTTCGCAGATCGAGACCCTCGCCGAGCGCACTCCATTCGCGCTCGACCCGGTCGCGGTCGCCTGAGGCAAGGATCCTATCATGGCACTCAAGGACATCATCGGCAGCAAGCTCGGCTTCGGCGCCGCGCCACTCGGCAACATGTTCCGCGACATCCCCGAGGACGAGGCGCTCGCCACCGTCGAGGCTGCGTGGGACGACGGCATCCGCTATTTCGATAACGCGCCCTTCTACGGCGCCGGCCTTGCCGAAATCCGCATGGGCGAGGCGCTGAAAGGCAAGCCGCGCGACCAATATGTGATCAGCACCAAGGTCGGCCGCGTCGTGCTCGACGAGCTCGAGCAGGGTCCCCGCGACAATGGCGAGAAGGGCGGCGTATTCGAGCATGGCCGCCGCAACAAGGTGATCAACGATTATTCGGCGGACGCCACGCTGCGCTCGATCGAGGACAGCCTCAAGCGACTGCAGACCGACCGTATCGACATCGTCTGGGTCCACGACATCGCGCGGGACTTTTATGGCGACGATTGGCTGGCGATGTTCGAGAGTGCGCGGACGGGCGCGTTCAAGGTGCTCGACCAGCTGCGCGACGAGGGCGTGATCAAGGCCTGGGGGCTTGGCGTCAACAAGGTCGAGCCGATCGAACTGCTGCTCGATCTCGATGGCCCGCGCCCCGACGGCTCGCTCCTGGCTGGTCGCTACACTTTGCTCGACCATAGCCGCGCCCTGCAGCGACTGATGCCCAAAGTGGCGGAGCGCGGCCTCGGTATCGTCGTGGGCGGGCCCTATAGCTCGGGCGCGCTCGTGGGTGGACCGAACTTCGAATATGCTCCGGCCACGCCTGCCATTCTCGACAAGGTGGCCAGGATCAAGGCGCTCGCCGATCGCCACGGCATCAGCATGAAAGCCGCCGGCCTGCAATTCGCGCTCGCCAATCCCGCCGTTGCCGCGGTCATTCCCGGGGCGAGCCGACCCGGCCGCATCGCCGAGGATCGAACCGCGCTCGAGGAAGTCGTCCCCGCCGATTTCTGGCGCGACCTGCGCGCCGCCGGGCTGGTCGATCCCGAGGCACCGCTCCCGATTGCGGATTGATATTCAAACCATGGGAGACAATCGATGTTCTTCGACCTGCTAGGCTTCGCCCTGTTCGGACAGCCGGCCGCGCCTTCGGCCGGCTTCAACGCAGCGGCGCGTGCCGCCTGCGCCGCGCCGGTCGGCGCGCGTCCCCGGCTTCCCGGGATCACGATCGAGGCGGTCGCCGCGGGTGGCGGCGATCTGCCCCATCTCCGCATCACTGATCGCGACAGCGGCGGTTCGATGAATGCCTATTATGATCCCAGCGCCGAGCGTGCGGCATGGGCGCGGGCAGCCTGTCTCGGCGCGCAGATCCGGTTGCTCCATGCCGAGACCGGCGGTGTCTGGCGGAATGGCCGCTGGTTCTCCGTCGTCTTCACACCCCGCGCCGATTATATCCCGCCGCGCAGCGTCTCCGAGAAACGCTGGAGCATCGCCACCGCCCCCGATGGCATGCTCACTACCGCCGGGCAGCACATGACCGTCGTGGTCATGCCGCACGAGCAGGTCCATGGCTTTCAGCAGCGCACGGGTGCCCAGACACCGCGCTGGTTCCATGAAGGGCATGCCGAATGGATCAGCCGCAAGGTCGTCGCGATCCTGGCGCCGGCCGCCGGACAGGCGGATGCCCTCGAGGGCGCCCGCGCGCTCCGGGACTCGACCGGACCGGTCGCACTTGCCGGCTGGGGCGGCATGCAGGTGAAACCCGAGGCGATCCTGCGCCAGGTCAGCGCGGAGGAGCGGGAGAAGATCAAGGCCGATCCGCACTACACGCCTGCCGGCCCGTTCAGCTTCGGCCCCGGTGACATGATCAGCGACGAGAGCAACACCCCCGCGCGCTACGAAGCGGCATGGCGGGTCTTCGCAAGCCTCGAAGCCGCTCATGGTGCGGCGCGGGTCGAGGCGTGGGCGATAGACCTCACAGCGGCCGGCGGTTCGGTCACGGGTGCACGGGTCCAGGAGACCGCAGCGGCGGCATTCGGAGAGGATTTGAGCAATCGCCTGCGATAGACTTGGCTATGTCGGCTGCAATCCAGCCGCCGCACCGTCGCCGATCAACGGCGGCGTTGGGGATTGCAGCACTAGTCCCGCAGTTGTTTCAAAGCGTCCATCGCGCCGATTTGGTGCCCATCGCGCGCCTCCATCCAGTCTGCTGCGGCAACAAGATCGGGAACGGCGGTTTCGTTTGAGCCGAGTTGCTCGATACCCTGAGAGCCGATCAGGATACCACGCCCGACGCCGGCAGCCCTTGCCGCTTCCAGATCGCTCATCTTGTCGCCGATCATGACGGAAGCCGCGAGATCGATGTCCTGCTCGCGCGCAGCCTGCAGCAACATCCCGGGGGAAGGCTTGCGACACGAGCAACCGGCCTCGGGCAGGTGCGGGCAATGGTAGACCGCAAGCAAGGGAGCGCCATTCCGGGCGAAATCAGCCCCGATCCTGTGCATCAACGTCTCGAACGCCGCTGCATCATAGAAGCCGCGCCCGATGCCCGACTGGTTGGTCGTGACCACCAGGGCGTATCCCAGATCCACAAGGCGCGCCGCCCCCGCAAGCGCGTTGGGCAAATAGGCCAGGTCCTCGACGCGATGAAGATAGCCTATGTCGACATTGATCACGCCATCACGATCGAGAAACGCGACCTTCTTGGGCATGGCCTGCCTCAGCCGATGTGGCTTGTGGAAGAAGCCCTGATCCGGGTCACGAGCTGCGTGGTGGAGTAGCCCTGCCGGAACGGTATCGCCTCCGCCCGGCCGCCCCAGCTGCGCACGAGCCGAGTTTCCTCAAGGGTTTCCATGTCATAGTCTCCGCCCTTCACGTAGATGTCGGGACGGAGCTGCTCGATGGTCGCCACCGGCGTACGTTCCTCGAAAAGGACAACGGCATCCACGCACCGCAAGGCGGCTATGACGGCAGCCCGGTCCTCCTCGCGGTTCAACGGGCGGTCGTCCCCCTTGCCCAGCATGCGAGCCGAGACATCGGCATTCACGCCGACGAGCAACGCCGCGCCGAGCGCCCGCGCCTCCTGAAGATATTCCACGTGCCCACGATGCAGAATGTCGAACACCCCGTTCGTAAAGACGAGCGGACGAGGCAACCGGGCGACCAGCGCCGCGATTTCGGCAGGCGAGGATTTCGATTTCATTGTGCCGGTCGCTATGCCAAATGCACCCGCAAGCCAAGAGCGAACGGAGTTATTCCTTTCCCATGTCATTGTTCCTGCGCAATCTCGACGAGCACCGCGAACTGTTCCAGCGCCTGGATAGCCTCGATGCACTGGTCGGCGAAGTGGCCCTCCGGATTACGGAAAGCCTGCGTCAGGGCGGAAAGGTCATGTTCTGCGGAAACGGCGGCTCCGCGGCGGACAGCCAGCATCTGGCCGCCGAGTTCACGGGGCGCTTCATCAAGGATCGCCGTCCTCTTGCCGGCCTCGCCCTCAGCACCGACAGCTCTGCGCTGACGTGCATCGGCAACGACTATGGCTTCGACGACGTGTTTTCGCGGCAGGTTGCCGGCCTTGGCCGGGCGGGCGATTGCATTGTCGGCATTTCGACTTCGGGCAATTCCAGCAACGTCATTCGGGCCTTCGATGTCGCCCGGGAAGCTGGGATTGTGACGATCGGCCTGCTTGGTCGCGATGGCGGCAAGCTGGCCGCTCTCTCGGATTACGCCATCATCGTGCCGAGCGACGTTACTGCCCGGATCCAGGAGGCGCACATCCTGATCGGGCACACGCTGTGCGGCGCCGTGGAGATCGAATTGGGCGAAGCGGGCTGACCGTTTTGTGGGCGGCTTGCGCCGCCCACCTGTTCAGGCGTTCTCGTTGGACAGCCAGTTGATATAGGCCTTCACGCCCTCGGCGACGGGGGTGAACTCCGCCGCGTAACCGATCGCGCGAAGGGCGCGCATATCCGCCTGCGTATAGCTCTGGTACTTGCCCTTCAGGGCTTCCGGGAATTCGACATACTGAACGAGGCCGGCCTCGACCTGCTCGGCAAGGGACAAGGCCGGCAGCCCGTTCCGGTCGCGCCAGCTGTTGACGGTGGCGAGTGCCACGTCGTTGAACGGCTGCGCCCGGCCGGTGCCGAGATTGAACACGCCGCTATGGCCCGGATTCTCGAAGAACCAGAGCTTCACGGCGACAAGGTCGTCGATGAATATGAAGTCGCGGGACTGCTGGCCCGCTTCATAGCCATCATAGCCGCCAAAGAGCCGGACATGGCCCTGATCGCGTAGCTGGTTGAAATGATGGAAAGCCACGGAAGCCATGCGGCCCTTGTGCGATTCACGCGGCCCATAGACGTTGAAGTACCGGAAGCCGGCAATCTGGCTGGTGGCAGCACCCAACCGGCGCCGGACGACCTGATCGAACAGCAGCTTGGAATAGCCATAGACGTTCAACGGCCGTTCGAATTCGGGTTCCTCGCGGAAGACGCTGCTGTTGCCGTAAGTGGCCGCGGAGGACGCATATAGGAGCCTCGTGCCGTCCCGCTGGCAAATGTCCAGCAAGTCGCGCGAACACCGATAGTTCAGGTCCATCATGAGACGGCCATCGGATTCCATCGTGTCCGAGCATGCGCCCTCATGGAACACCGCTTCGACCTTGCCATAGGCCCCCTTCTCGAGTTCCGCGTAGAAGGTCCTCAGGTCCACATAGTCGGCGATCTGCAGATCGCGAATGTTGCGGAACTTCTGCCCATCGGTCAGGTCATCGACGGCGATGATGTCGTCGAACCCGCGTGCGTTCAGCCCCGCGATGATGTTCGAACCGATGAAACCCGCGGCTCCAGTGACGACCAGCCTCACGCGAACAACTCCTCTCTGGTAGGCACCGCGGTGCCGAATTTGCCGACAACGATACCGGCCGCGCGATTGGCATAACCGATTGCCTCCCGGATCGGCATTCCCAGGCCGATCATCACGCCCAGGATGGCGATCACGGTATCTCCCGCACCCGTGACGTCGAAAACTTCCCGCGCCTCCGCCGGGACCCGCAGATGCCCCTCACTGTCGAACAGCGACATGCCTTCTTCCGAGCGCGTGACGAGCAACGCATCGAGCTTCAGTTCCGTTCGCAGATTCTGCGCACGTTCGACCATCTGCTCCTCGCTGTCCCAGGCGCCGATGACACGAGCGAGCTCCGCCCGATTGGGAGTGACCACGGTCGCGCCGCGGTAAGCGGAATAGTCGTCTCCCTTCGGATCCACCAGCACCGGCTTACCGATCTGGCGGGCATATGCGATCTTGCGCGCGATCTGGGCGAGCCCTCCCTTCCCGTAGTCCGAGAAGATAACGACGTCGTAATCGCCTATCTGCCGCTCGAAATTATCCGAGAGTTCCGTGAGCATATGCGAGGCCGGACGATCGTCGAAATCGATCCGCAGCAGCTGCTGAGACCGACCGCTGACCCGCAGCTTGACGATGGTCTTGAGCGCATCGTGCGACGAAAGCAGGGGCTTGATGCCATGCTCTTCCAGCAACCCGGCCAAACGGACCGATGCCTCGTCCCTGCCCACGGCGCTGATCAGGGCAGCCTTGGCGCCAATCGAGCAGATATTGGCAGCCACATTGGCCGCGCCGCCGAGCCTGAACTCCTCTCCCGTGACGCGTACGATCGGCACGGGTGCTTCTGGAGAAATCCTCTCCACTTCGCCGAACCAATATCGGTCGAGCATTACGTCGCCGACCACCAGCACGCGGCTATCTTCGGTATTCAAAGCACGCGATGCCATCGCGGTAGGTCCCTCAAATGTGGAGTGCAAACCAGGCGGTCAAACGCCAGAGATCCGCCGGATTGTCACTCGTTCGGTTCGATGAAACGGATGAATGCCTTCGCGGCAACACCCTCTTGGAAAAGGCTCCAGCGATTCGCTGAATACGCCGAAAACGGCAGCCAGAAGCGATTCTCGACCGGAGACAGTACGAAAACCGGTCGAGCGGCACGCTCGGCGAGATGCGCCGGAAGGCTGTCGGCGGCGATGACCGCGTCACAACCAGCCACTGCCGCGATCATGGCTTCGAACCGGCGCGGCACGACGACATGATCGCGATCCGGCGTCTGCAGATCGGGGCGTTCTCCGTCGAGCAGATACAGGATCGGCTTCCACCCCGCGGCCGAGCATGCGGAGACCACGTCATCGACGAGCGATACCGGGAGATTCTTCGCAGCGACGCGGCTGCCGGGGAAGATGCCAATTCTGCCCGATGCCGGGATCGGGGACGGCGGTGCGGCACCCTCTTCCCCCGAGAATAGCCGATAGGACAGATAGATGTTCGATGCGGCCGGCAAGCCGGACACGCGTCCTGGGAATGCCAATGCCCGTTCGCGCAGACCCGACTTGTCGAAGACCGGGGCCTGGCTCGACAGGTTCCCGCGCAGCGCACGCCGCACCTGCAGGAAGCTGCGCGCGGCGGCGAACGCACCGCACCGGCGCACATCGTACATCGCAGGCACACCGGATTCGGGAATTTGCAGCGTGGCCCAGGGCAGCTGGATGTCGAGCGCCCTGGCGAGCGGCAACAGGTGCGACCCGATCAGCAGTTCGGGTGCGGCATCGCCCCGCATGCGTTCCAGTGCCGTGGCGGCGATGGTAAGATCGCCAAACGCCTTCAGGACGACCATCATGGGCGATCTCACAGCGCGGGCGCGACCTTGGGCCGCTGGCGCGACTTGATGCGACCGACGAAATGGATGCCCACGATCAGGATCAGGAAAAGAAGCGCCTGGAGCGCCAGTTTGATCGAAGGAACAATGCCATCCCGGAAATGGGGGATGAGAATGGCGGTCACCACGACATACAGCCCGAAGCGGAGCGGGAGAAACCCGTTGGCGATCGCCTTGTCCCAGATCCGCTCGAAGTTGGTCGAACGCTGGCAAAGCAGGCCGAGTGCCGTGAATACCAACGCGACGGCGATCACCCCGCCTTGCAGGACAGTCTCGGCGAGGAAGTTGGTCGCACCCAGCGGAGACACGCCGTCGAGCGCATCATTGCCCGCCTTCAGGAGCTCGTCCTTGCTTTCCCAGAATATGCGCGGAACGAAGCTCACCACCGAGAACAGGAAGCGGGTGCCATATTCATAGCCGATATAGCCGGCCTCCAGGCGGTTCTCGATCCCCGGCAGCGAGTGCCCGGCATAGACACCTTCGGTCATGGTGTAGAAGCCGAGGTTCTCGAGGCTGACCTGATCCGAAACGCGGAAGGTCGACACGAGGACCAGACCCAGCAGCGCGCAACCGCCCAGCGTCATGCGGGCCCAAGGCGTGGAAATCCAGGACCGCGAGGAAAAGAGTACCAGAGCCGCCGGCATCAGCGCGGTCACGACTTCAAGTCGCTTGGCGCGGAATGCGAGCACGAAGATCAGCACGCCTAGCGCGGCGATGATCAGGACCTTCAACGGGACACGCCCGAAACGCTGGCCCAGGATCAGCGTCACCATGATCACCAGACCCAACAATTCGGTGGCTGAGAAGATGAGGCCATTGCCGATCGTGGGCAGCAACCCGCTCACCTCGCTCGCATAGCCGGATCGAAACTCGTTCCAGCCGAACAGGAAGATACCAATGCCGAGCATGGCGAAGAGCGCCGGGTACCAGATCGCGGTGCGGAACTGCGTGGCACTGGTGATATTGGCGTAGAAGAGCAGGCGCGGTTCGCCGAGCAGCCGCCCGAGATAGCAGCCAAGCTCGAGGCAGATCATCGCTATGACCACGTACCGCATCGATGTCAGGGCCAGCCCCGGGTCCGCGGCCTCGGGGCTCAGGAAAACCAGCCCGTGATAATTGTACGACGCATAGGCGGCGGCGGCGAGCGGAACGCCATAATAGAAGGTGGACAGGCTCGCGAGATCTGCCGGATGCGGGAATCGCCGCACGATCAGCCGCACGCCGCTCCGCGCGGCAAAGGCGAGAGAAATCGCGAGAAGGAGGAAAAATTCCACCGTTAGCTATCCACGTGGTTGTGAGGACGGCCGCACCCTTGGCCGCGACCTGCGATTCACGAACGTTCGGCCGAAGATTGTCCTTCCTGCCACCAAGCGTACATCTGCTCCAGGCCCGAGCGCAGTGCGGTCGAGGTCTTGAACCCGGACTCACCCAGCAGACGATTGTCCATGATCTTGCGCGGCGTACCGTCCGGCTTGGAACGGTCGAATTCGATGGCGCCGCGGTACCCGACCACGTCAGCGATCAGGCCTGCCAGCTCCAGCACGCTGACTTCCTCGCTCGACCCGGCGTTGACGAGACCACCGCGCTCCCAATGCCGCATGAGATGCACGCATGCATCACCCAGATCATCGGCGAAGACCAGCTCGCGCTGCGGCTTCCCCGTTCCCCATACGGTGACCGAAGGAGCATCCGCCAGCCGCGCCTCGTGCATGCGGCGCATCATGCCGGCCACCAGGTGGCTGCTGGTCGGATCGAAATTGTCCCCGATGCCGTAGACGTTCGACGGCATCACGGTGAACGCGTCGAAACCGAACTGCTTGCGATAGGCATCGCACATCGCCACGCCCGCGATCTTGGCGACCGCATAGGGGAGATTGGTCGGCTCGAGCGGCCCGGTCAGCAAGCTGTCCTCCCGCATCGGCTGCTCCGCTTCGCGCGGATAGATGCAGCTGGAACCGAGGAACAGCAGCTTGGTCGCGCCGGCCGCATAGGCCTCGTGGATGACGTTGGTCTGGATCTCCAGGTTCATCCGGATGAAATCGCCACCGAACTCCTGATTGGCGAGGATGCCTCCCACCTTCGCGGCAGCCAGGAACACCCATTCCGGGCGCTCGGCCTGAAAGAAGGCCCGGGTCGCCGAGCGATCATCGAGCGGCAGTTCCGCATGGGTGCGCACCATCGGCTGCGGCAGCCCGGCGCGTTCCAGCGCACGGACGATCGCGGCGCCGACCATGCCCCGGTGCCCGGCCACGAAGATGCGGGAAGGCATGTCGGTCATAGCAGCTTGTTATCCTCGGGAGCGAGCTGATGCTCACGATACCAGCTCGCGGTCCGCTGAAGGCCAGCCTTCAGGTCGACCCGGGGATCATATCCCAGGGCACGCATCTTGGCGATATCGGGGCAACGGCGCGGCGTCGCGCCTTCCATCCCCGGCCCGGGTACGATCTCGAGATCGAGCCCGAGCGCCGCAATGACTTCCTGCGCCAGCGTCAGGATCGCGACCTCTTCCATCGATCCGATGTGGTACACGTTGCGGTGCGCGCCGTGCGCGTACATCTTGAGGATGCCGTCGACGACGTCCTCGACATAGCAGAACGCCCGTGTTTCACTGCCGTCGCCCTGGATCTCGAGAGTGCCGGTACCGTTCTCGGCGGCCGCAATGCTCTTGGCGATCAGCTGGGGGATCACGTGCTTCCAGCCCATGTCCGGACCGTACACATTGTGCGGGCGGAACACCTGCACCTTGCGGAAATGATCCTGGCCATAGTTGAAGGCGATGAGCTCGGAGACCAGCTTCGACCCGCCATAGGAATAGCGCGGATTCAGGGGATCCGGGATCACCATCGCGATCGACTCGTCGGTCGGGACGATCGCAGGCGTCTGATAGACCTCGGCCGACGAAGCGACGACCAGGTCGTACACCCCCGCCGCACGGCACGCATCGACGACCGCCAATGCGCCGCGCACGCCGACGTCGAGCACGAGCTCGGGGCGCTGATAGAAATTCTCGGTGCCGTTGATCGCCGCGAGGTGGAACACCACCTGCGCGCCGGCGATCGCGGCGGTCAGCGCCTCCGTGTCACGGACGTCGCAGGTCGCGGCCGTGATGCCGGGATGGCCCGCGATCCGTGCAGGCTGCCCGCGGAGATAATTGTCCACCGCGACGACCTCATGGCCCTCATCGGCCAGACGGCGGGCAAGATACGCGCCGATGAACCCGGCCGCGCCCGTCACTACAGCCTTCATGCCGCCTTCTCCCCTGCAACGAGATTCCCGACGGTGACGTAGCGTCCGGGCTGCACGCCCATTTCGTGACCGAAGTGATTCCAATAATCGTAGATGAAACCATTGGTGCCGAGCTTGCCGGCGAGCCGGTCGAGCGTCACCTTGCGATAGCTGGGATGATTGTTGGCGATGAAGAGGATGTGCGCGCCTTCGGCTGCGCCTTCCAGGTCTCCGTGCACTTCAAGGCCCAGGCCCAACTCGCCGATCTGCTGTTCCTGCACGACCGGATCGTACACGCGGATCGCCCCTTCATGGCCCTGCGCACGAATCGCATCGATCACGTGCAGCGCCATGGAGCCTCGCAGATCGTCGGTCTCGGGCACGCCCTTGAAGGCCAGGCCTGCCAGCGCGATCGTGAGCGGTGCATTCGCGTTGCGAGCGCGGGCGATGGCGAACGCCTGCGCCACCGTTTCATGCGGCTGGCGTTCGTTCACCTTCCGGGCAGCGCCGGTGACTTCCATATCGACGCCATGCTGTGCCAGCGAGTGACGCAGGATGTGCGGATCCTTCTCCAGGCAAGGCCCGCCCACCAGCCCCGGGAGCGCGACATTGGTCCTGGGATAGCCAAGCTTGCCGAACCCGATCACGTCATTGGCATTGACGCCAACGGCGTCGCAGGCGCGCGCCACTTCGTTGGCGAACGCGAAACGTACGTCCCGATAGGTGTTGTCGATCAGCTTGATCATCTCGGCCGTTTCGGGCGAGGCAACCCGGACGACGCTATTCGTCAGCTTGCCGAACAGCGACGCCGCACGATCCGTCGCCGCGTCCGTCAAACCGCCGACGATCTGCGGCAGGTTCGCGATCTCGCGAAGCGCGTCGCCTTCCAGCGTCCGCTCCGGACACATTGCGACGAAGCCGGAACGGCCCGATTCCTCGAGCACCCGCGCGACCACCTCGCGCGTCGTCCCCAGCTTCACCGTCGAACGCAGGACGATCAGAGCGCCATCCGCCATGTGCGAAACGACCTCGCGCGTGGCGGACTCGACCATGTCGAGACGCGGATTGCCATCGGCACCAAGCGGCGTTCCGACGGTGATCACATAGGCGTCACACGGCGCGACATCGCTGAAGCTGGTAAAGGCCTTGAGGCTGCCACGCTTGACCACCTGGTCCAGGATCTCATCCAGGCCCTGCTCGGAAAAATGCGGCTTGCCGGCATTGGTGAGGTCCACGACTTCGGGACGGCGCTCGACGCCCACCACTTCGATCCCGCGCTGGGCCATGGCCACGGCCAGAGTCAGCCCGACATAGCCGAGCCCGACCACGGCAACCCTTTCGATATCCTTCAACGGATTGCTCCCAGTGACTTCAATTTGTGCGGCGCGGTGCATCGTTTCGCTGCAAAATGCAACGGAACCGCTCGATTACCGCGCCGAGCGTATACTTCGTTTCGGCCGCACGACGCGCCGCCGCACCGCGAACATCCGCCTCCGCCTTGCCTTCGGCCGTTGCGAGATGACGGACCAGCGCGGGCAAATCCGTCCGCGCCTGCGATCGATCGATCACCCATCCCGCATTTTCTTCGGCGACGACCAGCGCCAGTTCAGATCTCGGATGCGCGACTGCGATGATCGGGCGGCCGGCCGCCATGACATTGTACATGCGGCTCGGCACCGAAATGCCGTACATCCCGTCGACGAACGAGATCATCGTCGCCGTGCTCGCGTTCAACATTTCGGCCAGACGATCGCGCGGCTGCCGCGGCAGCTTCAGCAAGTTGCCCGCATCGTCGTTCGAAGCCTCCGAGACCACGGAGGATTTCCCGCCATAGCCGACCGCCAGAAACTTCAGGTCGGGCACGCCCGCGAGCGCCTGTGCCGTTTCGACGAAAAGCTCGACGTCGTGCGTCCGGCCGAGATTGCCGGAAAACTGGATGACGGCCATGCCGGCGAGCTGATGCTCGCCGAGAAACCGGTTCTGCTCGGCGGGAATCGGCCGCACTTCCTCGACGTCGCCCCAGTTCGGGATCAGCACCATGCGATCCGCATGCTTGCCGAGCTTCTTACCCACCACGTCCAGCATGTCCCGACCGAGCACGACGACCTGGTCGAACAGGCGAAAGGAATGATCGAACGCGACCTGGAGCACGCGATAGGGAGCCCCTCCCCGCATCACGTTCGTGGCGGCGAGCACTTCGGGATAGATATCGTGGACCAGCAGGGTGGATCGGCAACCGCGAAGGCGGGCAAGCCATCCGCAGATGAAGGGCACCGTGGGCGGGTTCGTGACGACCAGCAGCTGGTCCGACCGACGGAGCCGGAATGCGAGGAAGAAAGCGACCGCGATGGTGAAGCTGACGAGGTTCACCGCCCGCAGGAGGAGCCGGTCCTTGTCGAAATGCGTGGACCGGAGCCGGTGGATTTCCACGTCGGCGTGGCGCTCATGGCGCGGCGCGCGGATACCCCGCTCGGAATAGCTCGGCTGACCGCAAACCGCCTGGACGTCGAAATCCTTGGCAAGGCCTTCGGCGATCTTGGTGATGAAGTAGCCGGTCGACGTCTCTTCGGGGTAATAGAGCTCGGAAATGACCCACAGGCGCGGACGACTCATTTCGCTCTCAGCGCTTCGGGCGGCGGAGGCAGGTCCGGCAGCATGCTGCCGATGTCGAGATCGGGTTTCACGATCGCGGCGAGTGTCAGCGAAATCAGCTTCACGTCCGTCCACAGGCCCGCATGCACGGCATACCAGCGCTCGAGCGCCGCCTTGTACGGCGCGATCACTTCGCGATACACCGCCTCGCGGTCGACCGCCTGATCCAGGATGCGCTCTTCGTCCCGGAAGACGATCGAACCGATCCCCGAAAGCCCGGGGCGCAGATGCGCGATCGCCTTCCAGTGCTCGTCGGGAAACATCGCCGCCACGCGCGGGGTCAAGGGGCGATAGCCGATCAGGCTCATGTCGCCGAACAGCACGTTGATCAGCTGGGGCAACTCGTTGATCTTGGTTTTGCGAAGGAATTGACCGACGGGCAGCACCCGCGGGTCTCCGCGCACGGTGATGTCTCCACCGGGGAGCGTCGCGCTGTTCTTCAGCATGGTCGCGAACTTCAGGATGCCGAACAGCTTCCCTCCGCGCCCGATACGTTCCTGGCGATAGAATACCTCGTGCTCGCCAGTGAGCAGCAACACGATGACGACCGGGACGAGCACCGGCGAAAGCAACAGGAGCGCGCTACCCGCTGCCACGATATCAAACAGACGCTTGATCATGGCCTTACATCTTACCGTCTAGGAAGGTGCCCGTCTCGACGTGATGCAGCTCCGGACAGGCGACCCGGATCGCATCGACCAGTTCCGCCCGCGTCCAGCGGCCAGCGTCGCGCAACGCCTCGACCCGCGCCGCGAACGCATCCGCGCGCTGGCGGGCCTCCCGGTCGAGGGCAGGCTGCCGGATCACCCCGATCGTCTCAAACCGTTCCCAATCGACATCGTCGCCGGGCCCGTAGAACTCCTCGAAGGGCTTCTCGCCCGTCGTGTCGCTGTCAAAGAAATAGCACGGCCATTCGCCACGGCGCGCACATTCCTCGACCTTGCGGCGAGCCTCTTCCTCCGTCGCCATTTCGACCGGCTCATAGCCCGAGGCGCGCAGATAACGACGCGCGATCTCGGCGAAATCGATCAAATGGGTATCTGCGTCGAGCGCGGGGAAGAAGATTTCCCGATGCGCGCCGAGCGTCGCCGCGGCCAGGCACAGCATGCCCGACTCTTCACCCGTCACGAAGTAACGGCGCACATCGCGGGGAGCGGACAGGGGCTGGCGATGCACCAGGCGCTGCGTGAAGCCATGCAGCAGGCTGCCGTCCGAGAAAGCGACATTGGCAAATCGCGCGGTGCTGACCGGCACATCCGCCACGTCGGAGAACAGGAAGTCCTCCATGATGCGCTTGGTCGCGCCCATCAGATTGGCCGGGTTCTTCGCCTTGTCGGTGGAGACCGCGAAATATTTCCCCGAACCACCCTCCGCCGCGCGCGCGAGCGTATCGCGAACGTCGAGTACGTTCGTCGCGATCATCCGCATCAGCGAGAACGCGTCCTTCTCCGACCGGACGTGCTTCATTGCCGCCAAGTTGAACACCAGATCGTAGGGCCGCTGCTCTTCGAGAAACGCCTTCGCTTCCGGCCCGTTCATTGCCAATGGCAGGAACTGGGTCTCACCCTCAATATAGCCGAGAGAACTGCGGATATCGCGCACGACCTCTACGAGGTTGTTCTCCGAAAGGTCGATGACATGGAGCGCAGCCGGGGACTGCGCAAAGCACTGCCGCACGACCTGCCTGCCAATAGACCCTGCACCACCATAGACGAGGATACGCTTTCCAGCGATACGCTCATTTACCTCGGAACGATTCTTCTCCAAATCGTCAGAAAAGAGCCGATTGGTTCTACCGATTATATTTTCAATATTCATGCGGAACCGCTAGCCATTTTCTCGATAAGACGGGTGATGACGGCAGGAAGCGCCGCCTCGGGCGGCGTTTCCCTGACAAAATTGGCCGCGTTTGGCAAGCGACTGCTCTTCAAAAGACTGGCGTACAACTCTGGCCGCAACCACTCCAGCACATGGCCAGCGAGAGCCGGGACGGGCACCCGTCTGATCCGGCGGCCCAGCACTTCCTCGGCACGTTCCGCGACGAGATCATAGGTGAACGGCGTCGGATCCGCGGCGAGCACGACGCCGTGACGATCTGAATCCACGAGGGACAGGATCGCCGCAGCGGCACTCTGGTAGCTCAGCATTGCCCGAACCACCTCACGCTTCGGCGCAGGCGCCATCCGCGTCCTGACCACCATGCGCAGAAGCTTCGCCAACTTGCCATTTGGCGAGGTGTCGAAGAGCATCGGAATGCGCAGCAACACCGGCTCGAACGTGTCGGACGCCGCCGCCTCCAGGGCACGATCCCCGGCAAGCTTGGTACGGCCATAGTCGGAGACGGCATGCTCCGGAGTCTCGAAGCCGATCTCCTCGGCATGGCCGTAGACCGAGAAGGAAGAGACCTGGACGAAGCGGCGCACGCCTGCTTCCCGGCTTAGCGCGGCGAGAAAGGCGGGCAGCACCGTATTCGCCTGGTGGAGCGCCTCCTGGGATCCGCTGACCAGCCCGGTGCAATTGACGAGCGCCGCCGCTCCCGCGAAATGCGCGGCGGTGATCGCATGATAGTCCGGCACGACGACCGTTTCGAAACGATCGTCGCTGCGGCGCGCAATCGCCCGCCCGCGCGCGCCCAGCAGATGCATGATTTCCTGGCCGAGCCGGCTATGGCCCCCGACCACTACGACAGGACGCTCTTCACTCATATGCTTGTCCGCAGATCGATGCCGACGATATTGGCCCCGGCGTCGATGACCGTCGCGCCGCCACGGGCAGCTTCCCGCAACCGCACGGCACCCGAACCCTGCGTCGATGCAGGCGACGGAAGGAAGGCACCGGCAATGCCGTTGCCGCCGCTTACCGTTCCGCGCCAGCGACGCTCGCCATTCCCGCCCTTCAATCGCAAGGCCAGCTCCCAATGCACCCCCGGCCAGCTCGGCAGCGTCGCGGTGGCACCGGAAACCGTAGCGAGACCGGCGACATCGCGCACGCTGATCGGGAACACCCCTTCTGGAGCGGCGCGCACGAGCGGCAGGGCACAGTCCTCGACCGCGCCTCCGACCAAGCTGAGCGCGGCCAGGTCCCGCCCCGCGTTGATGATCTCGCCGTACAGGTGCCGGAACTCGCACTCGACCAGGTGGAAGCGGCCGGACACGCCGGTCGCGATCCCCTTGCTCGTATCCGCGCCATTATAGAGCGGGCTGGTCGGCCTGCCGTCGAACTGGCAATTCGCAAAGCTCAAGCGGGCGCCCTGACCCGCCGCCTGATCGATCGCGAAGCCCGGCCAATTGCGAAAGCTGCAATTATCGAACGCCATCTCGGCGCCATTGGCGCGGCAATGCACATAACCGACAAAGGTCTCGAACTGCTGGTTCATCGTGAAACTGCACGCGGACACCCGAACGTTCACGATCCCCGTCGCGCCATCCATCAGTAGCAGACCGGCATATCGCGAATAGCAGAACTGCGCCGCGCTGATCGTGATGTCGCGGGCCCCCGCCTTGAAGGTGACGGCATAATTGGCGAGATAGGTGATGACATTGCTGACGTTGATGTTCTGGCATTGATCGAAGACGATGCCGTTCAGCGCCTGATCGACCACGATGTCGGCGATCATGCCGTCGGCGCCGCGCACATGGATGCCGGTACCCACCGCCGACAGAAAGAGCCTGCGTATCGCGAAACCCTGCGCCTCGGTGAAGATGAGCGCCTGGGTTGGCGCGCTTCCCAAGGTCTGCAGGTCGCTGACCTGGACGGGCGCCCCGCCTGGATCCTCGCGGAGACGGCCGGCGACCAGGCCACTTCCCAACACGAATGTGTGCCCCTGCGCCCGCGTCGCGTCGATGACGGTCGGCTCGCCGTCGCCGTGCAGATGCTGCCCCTTCCGGACGCAAACCGTGCCGTCGATCCGATAGCGACCCGCCGGCACGTAGATGAGCTCGGCCAGCGCCGGACTCCACGGCGCGCTCGCCTGCGTGGCCCGGTTGAAGGCATCGGTGTCGTCGGTAACGCCGTCGCCCTTCGCGCCGAAGTCACGGACACTTCGACCCGTCATGCAGGGCGCGCCGGCCGGGGTCTTCTGCATGGCGGATGAGGGCGCCGCTCCGGCAGCCGCAATCGCCAGGCCGCCGCCCAGCAGATGCCGCCGCGTGGGATCCGCCAATATCCGGTCAGCCATTCGCGCCTCCAACACGGCCCTTCAGGAACATACCGAGCCGCGCCGAGATGACCGCGCGAACGGTCGATACCGCAAGGCCCGATGCGGCGACTGCGGCGGTTCCCGCGACGGCAAGCACCACCATCGTTTCGAAGCGCGATGCTCCGGCGGGGGCCAAAGCACGAATTGCCCCCACCACGACGAAACACGCCGCGACCGGCAACGCGACGTCGCGCACCGCCCAATCGCGCCAGGCCACCGGCAACTTGCGGCGCACCAGCAACGGCATCGCGATCAGCATGCCCAGATTGACGAGGAACCATGCCCAGGCAGCGGCAACTAGGCCATGCGTCGGCACGAACATCAGCAAGGCGGCCAGGAAAGCCGCCGCAGCCAGGATGTTCAGATAGAGCGGCGCCTTGACTTCGCCCCGGGCAAGCAACGCGAAATACGGGATCTGCAACAGCGCGTTCGCGAGCGCTCCGAGCGCCAGCAAGGCGATGATCGGCGCGGTGCGATTGGCCAATTCGACATTGCCGGCCCAGACCAGCACCAATTCGCGCGGGAAGAATATCAGAATGGCGGCAATGGTTACCGCCGCCACCGCCGCGACCTGTGCACTGATGTCGTAGCTCCGACGGAGATTCTCCGCGTCGCCGGCAGCCGAATGGCGGCTGAGCACGGGATAAAAGGCCTGGGATACCGGGCCCACGGCGGCTGCCACCAGATTCGAAACCGTATAGGCGAAGGTGTAATAGCCGAGCATTTCCAGCGGCAATACGTGCGAAATGATCAGCTTGTCGGCCTGGGTGAGCACGAGCGCCGTGAGATTGATCGCCACCAGCCCGCCGGCAAATCCCCCGATCCCGCGCAACGCCGATCCGGAAAACCGCCCCGCGGCGATCCGCGGCAGCGTGGCATGGCATTTGTGCCGCAGCACCATCACGCTCGCGAACGCGACCACGACCTGCCACAGGAAGAACGCCTGGACGGTGGGCGAGACCAGCGCCAGCACCAGCGCGGAACCGCCAAAGCGTGCCGTCGTGACGGCGATGTTGAAGCTGTTGTACCACACCTGGCGATCCAGGCCGTACAGCGCGCTGCGATAGATGGTTTCCATGAACCGGAACGCGACGACCACGCCGCACAGGCGCAGCGCCCCGACGACCTCGTCCAGGGGCAGCGACGTGGTCAGCCAATAGCGCGCGATCCACGGCGCGGCGACGACCAGGAGCAGCGCGCAGAGCAGCACGAAGCCCCCGCAGACCAGCTCCACCGACCGGAGCAGCTCGACCGCACCACGCGCCGGAAGGCTACCGCCAACGAACCGCGCCATTTCCCGCGACAAGGTCGGCGACATGCCGAGATCGAGGAGCGCCAGCCACGCCTGCAGGATGATGTAGATTCCGATCAGGGCGTAGCTCTGGATTCCCAGATAATGGATGAAAATGGGAACGAAGACGACGTTCGCGACCGCCGTCCAGCCCTGCCCCACGTAATTGGCGATGACGTTCCCGCGAAGAGCCATGACATTCCCGTGGTTGAAGCAGACCGCAAATGACACGATCGGCGCGACGCGCAACCGCCGGCCAGCATCCGGCAATCGATTCCGACAGGCCTAGCGGCCGATGCGAAGCGCCGCCCTTGCTTGCGCGACAGGCTGGCTGAGGAGACCGGTCTGCCCGGCGGCGAGCATGCCGGTGAGCACTTCCGCGGCCCCCGCGACATCGCCCACCCCCTGCTTCAGCAAGTCCACCGGGCGCTGGCGCGAGAAGGACGTGATCAGCTTGCCGATACGGGCCATCTTCCCCGCCCGCGGCGCGGCCTGCCGCTCCTGCGGCGCCTCGATCCCCGCCGAGGTGAACATCGCCAGCGCTTCCTCGACGGAACGCCCAGCGGCGACACGACGCGCCAGCTCTTCGTTGAGCGTTGCCCGGACGTCCTCGATATCGATCAGCGCATCGATCGACGGAAGATGGTTCGCCTGAACCGATCGCGCCGCCGTCTCGACGATCAAGGCGCCGACCGTCAGCGCATCGTCGAAGCCGGGGAGATAGCCCAGATCGTCTTCCACCTTCCAGTTCGCCTGCTCGGCCTCGCTGCCGCCGCCGAACTGCGAGGCGCCGTTGCTCCGGCGCGAACCGCCGTTGATCACCAGCGGCGAGTGGGAGAAACCGAAGCGGATATCGTCCAGGCACAGCGCGATCGTGGACGCACAATCCACGATGCTCGAGACGAAGAAACGCCCCTGGCGGGCAATCACGCGGTCCACCGCCGATCGCGCGACAAAGCCATGATAGATGCACGGCAGGCGATAATAGTCGTCCGTCTTCAGCAGCGGGCGAAGCGCCGCCCGGCTCGTCCGCACTTCAAATCCCCGGCCGCGCGGAAGCAGCGCCATGCCGCGACGGCTCAGCAGCAGATCCGGCCAGGCATAATGCGCACGCGCCGCGGACAGCGCCTCGATGCCGTGCGTCGAAAAGGCCTCGACGATCTGCTCCGGCGCAAACGGGAAGATGCCGTCGTCATCGCCGATGAAACCGAGAATCTTCCCCCGCGATTCCCGGATGCCCTTCTCGAAATTGTCGCGCATGCTCAAGCGCCGATCCGAGCGGACATAGCGGATCCGCGGGTCGTCGAACGACTGCACGACTTCCGTCGTATTGTCCCGGCTGGCGTTATCCAGAACCAGGATCTCCATCTCGGCCATGGGGCTTGCAATGCAAGTCCGGAGACTCGAAGCCAAATAATCCGCACGTTCACGAGTGGGAATAACGATACTAAGCAACGGTTCCATATCGTATGCTTCCACCTATGTATTAAGCTATACTCTGGATCAATCGTTCAGGTACAATTGATTATAATCCCGAACCAGCGGGGTTATGTTTATTTCGCCATTCCGTTCACGAACAAGACTGTTGTCGGGAACATGGCTGTTATGGACACGCACGCCAGCGCCGATGACGACATTGTCGCCGATCACTGCGCTGCCGGTGACCGATGCCCCGGCATACAGGATGACATCCCGCCCCAGCCTCGGCCGATTGTCGCCGACACGCCCCACCGTCACGTTCTGGAATATGACGAGCCGGTCGCCGTAATCGGCATTGCCCAGCACCGCCCCGATGCCATGCGACACGAAGAAGACGGGCGGCAGCTTGACCGCCGGATGCACCTCGATGTTGCAGAGGGACTTGTTCAGGAAGAACAGCTTGTCGACCAGCGCCGCCGAACGATCGGCCTCCCAGGCGACACGGCCCAGCAGATAGAGAAATGTCGCATATTGCAGGCTGTGCAGATGGTCGAAGCGATCATTCTCGAAGATCCGCACGACCCGCGATATCGGACGAAAGCGTTCGAGCGCCTCGGGAACGAAGGCATCGACTCCCTCGCGATCCTCGTCCTCGCCACCGAAGATCAGCAGCTGGCGGGCCACATAGGCACTCAGCCGGTCCGCATCCCCTATGCGCAGCGCGATCGTCATGCGACCGCCTTGCCCGCAGCGAGGCAGGCGACGCGCATGGCGTCGCGGATCCTGTCCTCGACGGTCGCGGACGGAGAGAATCCCACTTCGTCGCGCAGCCGGGACATGTCGGCAACGACTTCCACGGGCTCGCCGGGCGCCAGGGGGCGCGCGCCGAATTCGACCGAGATGGGCCATGGCGCGCCCTCGATCGCGATTTCGACGAAGCGACGCACCGGAAGCGCCACCCCCGACCCGATATTGACCGGCCCTTCCACATCCGAATGGAGCAGCGCGAGCAATCCCGACGCCAGATCATCGACATGAATGAAGTCGCGGCGCTGCGTACCCGCTGAAAGCATGGCCGTGGTGCCTTCCACCCCGGCCTTGATGAGCGTCCCGAGCAATCGCTCGCTCCGCTCGTCCGGCCCGAACGGAAAGAAGATGCGCCCGGAGGCAAAGCTCAGCCCCATGTCCGGCGCCGCGCGCTGCAACAGGTCGGTAAGGTGGGCCTTGGCGGCGCCATAGAGGGTGGCAGGCCGGATGGCCGAACGCGTCTCGTTGAGCGGGCCTTCCACCCAGTCATATTCGGCGCACGAACCCGCCAGGACCGCACGGGTGCCGCCGCTGGCGGCGAACGCGCGGAAGAGACGCAAGGAGGCCGCGACCCAATCCAGATTGACCGGCGCGCGCCAATAGAGGCCCGGCTCGGCATACCAGGCCAGGTGCAGCAGATGCGTCGCCCGCACGCGGCCGAAAATCTCTTCCGGGTCGTCCCGCAGCAGATCGGCCCGGCAATGCTCCGCGCGAACCCCGTCCACGGCCTGCCGGCCGATCGTGACGACGTCCGCCCCGCTGCCCTGCAGGGCGCGGAGCACCGCCCGCCCGATAAAGCCGGTCGCACCGGTAAGCGCTATGCGAGGCGCACTCATGCCAGTGGCGGCCCCTCGCCCGCGGCGATCACAGGAGTTCCAGAACCGGCACAGCCGTCACCAGGGTCGCACCCCATTCGCGCGCATAGGAGAGCTGCGCCGAGACTTCGTCCCGCAGGTTCCACGGCAGGATGACGATATAGTCCGGGCGCGTTTCGGCCAGCCTGGCCTCGGCCACGATCGGAATGCGGCTGCCCGGCATGAACTTGCCGATCTTGGCGTCCGCGCGATCGACGACATATTCCAGCAGGTCGCCCCGAACGCCCATGAAGTTGAGCATCGTGTTGCCCTTGGCCGCGGCGCCATAGCCGGCCACCGAGCGGCCATCGCGGCGCGCGTCCAGCAGGAAGCGCATGAGGCCGTTCTTCACCTTCTCGGCCGCCTCCTGGAAACGGGTGTAGAAGGCGGCGCTGGTGATACCGGCGCTCTCTTCGCGCGCGAGCATCTCGGTGACGCGCGGGGTCACGGCGTGCGCCGCATCGATCCGGCACGCATAGACCCGGAGGCTGCCGCCATGGGTCGACAATTCCTCGACGTCGAAGACGCGCAGGCCATTGCTGCGGAACACATTTTCCACGGCCGTCAGCGACAGGTAGGAATAATGCTCGTGATAGACGGTGTCGAACTGGGTGTCCGTGACCATCCGCAGAAGATGCGGGAACTCGAACGTCGACACGCCCTGCGGCTTCAGCAGCCGGGCGAAGCCGCCCACGAAATCATTGATGTCCGGCACATGGGCGAGGACGTTGTTCGCCGCGGTCAGGTCCGCCTGCCGCCCTTCCGACGCCAGCTTCTCGCCGAGCGCCACGCCGAAGAACTCCTCGACGATCGCAATGCCCTTGGCGCGGGCGGCATCCGCGGTGCTGCGGGTCGGCTCGATCCCGTAGCAGGGAATGCCGCGACCGGCGACATATTGCAGCAGATAGCCGTCATTGGCCGCGACCTCGACGACGCAGGAATCCGCGCCCAGGCCGAACCGCTCGGTCATCGCGGCGACATAGTCCTCGGCATGGCGCAGCCAGGACGAGGAGGTCGAGCTGAAATAGGCATAGTCTTCCGTGAACAATTCCTCACGGCCGGCGAAATCCTGAGTCTGCACGAGCCAGCACGTCTCGCACACCAGCACCCGGAGCGGAAAGTAGCGCTCCGGCTGGTCGAGCTGACCGGCCGAGAGATAGGCATTCGAAGGCGGCGCCGTACCTAGATCGAGGAACGGCAGCTTCACCTCGTTGTGACAATGACGGCACTTCAAAAGGCTACTCCTTCGAACGGGTTCGCCAGCATCGCGTGATTACGGTCGCGATCCGACATATCGGTGACAGGCTCCGGCCAATCGATGCCGAAGACCGGGTCAAAAACATTATGCGCCGCATCCGACGCCGGAACATAGGGCGCGGAATGGCAATAGATCAGCTCGACATCATCCGTCAGCGCCTGAAATCCGTGCGCGAACCCCTCGGGAATGAGCAGCGCCCGCCGGTTCTCGGCCGACAGCACCTCGCCATGCCACTTCGCCAGGGTCGGCGATCCCGCGCGCACGTCCAGCGCAACGTCGAGCACGGCGCCCCGGATGCACGTCACCAGCTTCATGTCCGCGTGGGGCGAGCGCTGGTAGTGCATGCCCCGGATGCTGCCGCGCCGCGCGGTGAAGCTGTGATTGACCTGGGCGACCGGCACGGTCCAGCCCAGCGCCGCGAGTTCCTCGCGGTCGAAGAGCCGGGCGAAGAAGCCGCGCTGATCGCCGAACGCGTGCCGTTCGAGGATCCTGACGTCGTCCAGGGATGTCGGGAGGATCTGGAAAGGCATCAGGCGACGCTGTCGAAAGCCGCGATATCCGCCGCGCAGAGCGACCGCACGTCTTCCCCGTCGCGGTGCCCCCGGTACCAGTCCATCGTCCGCGTCACGCCGGCCTCGAGCGACCAGCGCGGCCGGATGCCCAGCGAATCGCGCGCGCGCGCGGTCTCGAGCGCGAGGAAGCCGGCCTCGTGCGGACCCGCATCGACCGTGCCGAAGCTGGTCTCGCCGGTTCCGAAGGCAGCTCGGGCGATCTCGATGACATCCCGCACCGTTGCGGCGGCGCCGGGCTCGGGACCGAAATTATAGCTGTCATGCGCCGCCCCACCCTCGAAGAGCCGCTTGGCGAGGGCCAGGTACGCGGCCACGGGCTCCAGCACGTGCTGCCACGGCCGGGTCGCGCCGGGGCGCCGGACCGAAAGCGTCTCGCCCGCCGACCAGGCGCGGACGGCATCCGGGATCAGGCGATCGGTCGACCAGTCACCGCCGCCGATCACGTTGCCGGCGCGTGCCGTCGCGAGCCGGACGCCCTGCGCGAGCAGGAACGACTTGGCGTAGCTCGCGGCAACGAGCTCCGCGCAAGCCTTGCTCGCGCTATAGGGATCGTGCCCGCCGAGGGCGTCGCTCTCCCGATAGGGATAGCTCCACTCGTTGTTGTGATAGACCTTGTCGGTCGTGACGATCACGGCCGCGCGCAGCTGATCCTGCCCGCGCAGCGCGTCGAGCACGTGCGCGGTTCCGATCACGTTGGTCGCGAAGGTGCCGACGGGATCGGCATAGCCCGGCCGGACCAGCGCCTGCGCGGCAAGGTGCAGCACGATCTGCGGCGCGGCCGAGTCCACCACCGCACGCACCGCCGCCCCGTCGCGGATGTCGACCAGATGCGAGCGCATCCGCTCCTCCAGCCGCAGGAGCGAGAACAGGCTGGGGCTGGTATCCGGCGCCAGGGCCATGCCGGTGACCTCGGCCCCGGCGGCGAGCAGGACCTCGCACATCCAGCTTCCCTTGAAGCCGGTATGCCCCGTGACGAGAACCTTCTTCCCTGCCCAGAAGGCCCTGTCGATCACCAGGTCTTCCACGGCGCGCGGCCCGTTGCCCACAGTTCCTCCAGAGCGGTCTTGTCGCGCAGCGTGTCCATCGGCTGCCAGAAGCCGTCGTGCTGGAACGCGCCGAGCTTCCCGTCGCGCGCGAGCGATTCCAGCGGCTCGGCCTCCCACACGGTCGGGTCGCCGGCGATCCGGTCGATCACCTCGGTCTCGAGCACGAAGAAGCCGCCGTTGATGAACCCGCCATCGCCACGGGGCTTCTCGGTGAAGCCGCCGACCTTGTCGCCGTCCATCATCAGCGCGCCATAGCGGCCCGGCGGGCGCACGGCGGTGACGGTGGCGGCCAGGCCGCTCGCCTGGTGCTGTGCGATCAGCGCGGTCACGTCCACGTCCGCCACGCCGTCACCATAAGTGAAGCAGAAGCTCTCGCCGGGCGTGAGGTGCTTGGCCACGCGGCGCAGCCGTCCGCCGGTCATGGTTTCCTCGCCCGTGTCGACCAGCGTGACGGTCCACGGCTCGGCCTTCGCATCGAGGACGGAGACCGAGTTCTCCTTGAGATCAACCGTGACGTCCGACATGTGGACGAAGTAATTCAGGAAGTATTCCTTGATGACATACCCTTTATAGCCGCAGCAAATGATGAAATCATTGATGCCGTGCGAAGAGTATATCTTCATGATGTGCCAAATTATCGGCTTCCCGCCAATTTCGATCATTGGCTTGGGCCGAAGATGGGTTTCCTCAGAGATTCTAGTGCCAAGCCCTCCGGCCAGGATTACTGCTTTCACCACGGCTTCCTTCTGCGGACGGGCCAGCGCACGACCTGGGCCCTGGCAGGGGCCCTAGCCAGCGATCGTCTCGAAATCAATGCGCCGCGCTATTTTGCGCCATGCCCCGTCAGCATCGTCCGGATGGTCTGGGTTACGATCAAAATATCGAGCCAGGGCGAAAAATTCTTGATGTAGAAGAAGTCATATTGAAGCTTGGTCGTGACCTCGTGGACATCGGCCACATGCCCCTGGTTGACCTGTGCCCAACCGGTGATCCCGGGGCGCACGATGTGCCGATAGCGATAGAACGGAATCTCCGCCTCGTACCATTTCGACAGCACCTGGGCCTCCGGACGCGGCCCGATCAGGCTCATTTCGCCGCGCACGACATTGATCAGCTGCGGGAGCTCGTCGATGCGCGACCGGCGCAGGAAACCACCCAGCCGCGTGATGCGCGCATCCCCGGCCTGCGTCATCGCCGAGGCCCGCTCATCCTCGCCGGCGGGCCGGTTGGTCATTGTCCGGAACTTGTAGACCCTGAACGGATTGCCCCGATAGCCGACGCGGACCTGGCGGAACAGCGCGGGGCCAGGCGAATCCAGCCGCACCGCGACCGCGACGATGAGCAGGAAAGGCAAGAGCACCACCAGCGCCGCCGCGGCGAGAACCCAGTCCGCCGCGCGCTTGAAGCTCATATAGGTCGACATGGGAGACAGCGTGCCGAAGCTGTTCTCGGAAAGATGCTCCAGCTCGATCCTGCCCGTCATCGATTCGACCAGGTGCTTGCAATGATAGACGGGCACCCCGGCGAGCGCGAAGTCGGCCAGCCGCCGGTCCCACGCGTCGGGCATGTCGTGGCGCAGATCGACCACCACCGCCTGCAGCCCGGAAAAGTCGGAGCTGGGATCCGGCATCTCGCGCCACTCGATTCCCTGCAACGCGCGCACGGCGGAGACCGCCCCGATAGGGACGAGCCCCATCCGCAAGGTCCGGCGACTCTGGAAGCGGAGGTGGAGGAAGAAGAACCAGATCACGCCCCCGATGAACCCGCTCAGCAGGATGAAGCGCGCATAGTCGATGCGCCCCAGCAGCAGGACCAGTATCGCCACGCCATAGGAGGCACAGAAGGAAGGAAGGATGTAGGAGCTCGCTTCCACGCCCGGATAGTTGCTCACTTCCCGCGCCAGCCATGCCCCGAAGGCCATGGCAAGGACACTCGCCAGCAAGGTGATGTCGAGCTGGTCGGTCGCGGCGGGCGGTCCGAGATAGCGGCGCGCAAGGTACGGAAGCACCCCCGCCACGATCACGCATCCCAGGATCTGGTATCGAAGCCGCAACCACCCTCTCGCGGGGGAGCGAAGCACGTCTTTCATAGGAATTCCTCAGCTCCCCGGCTGGGGCTGCAATCGCACATTGGCCACGCGTCCCTCGGCTGCCGTATCCGCGGCCTGCACCAGCTTCAATGCCAGCCATTGCTGCGGGCACTGCCCGGCGGGCACGCTGAAGACCGCCGCTGACTCCGCAGGCAGCTTCGCCAGCGGCTGCGCCTGGCCCACACAGGCGACCTGCCACTCGAGGCGCAGATTGTCCGCCTTGTCCAGTCCAACGTCCGCTTCGAGCCGGTAACGGCCCGGCGCAAGCGCGATCATCTGGCGGGCGATCTCGCCGCTGGCGCCCCCTTCCGCGCGGAAAGCCAGAACGAAGGACTTTTCCTCCGCCTCACGCGAAGCGGCGATCGAGCCTTCCTGCGCATATTGCCACTCGAAGGGGACCGCACGGTCGGCACGATCGAAGCTGCCGTTCCGCAGGAGAGACGCCGCCGATGCCGGCGCCGTGGCCTGATAGAGCTTCCAGGCGAGATCCGCCCGCTGGGCGGCCGCCAGATTGGCTATCGCCCCGTCCAGAACCTCGTTCGGCAGCTTCACCCCCCGCGCATGCAGTCGCTGCACGAAACTCGCGACGGTTTCGGGCGGCACGTCCTGCCCGATGAGCGTTCTGTAGAAACCGTCCGCCCAGGGCGGACCGGAAGCGAGGAAATCCGCCAGTTGCCGTGCGATCTCGGGATCCGACGTCGCATGCGCCAGCACGGGGAACAGCTGCGTCCCCGCCGCGCGGGAGGTTCGTAGCGCGAGGTCGTAGTGCCGAAGCGCCGTCGCGACGTCTCCGCGCTCCGCGGCGTTCTCGATGAACCAGATATGCGTGATGAGGTCGCGCCGGGTCAGCGCCTCCGCATAGTCGAAGAGCTTGCCCGCGCGCGGGAGGTTCCCCGACTGCGCCGACGCCAATGCGGCGGCGCGGACCGCGATAATGTCCGTCGGCTCCTTCGCCAGGGCGCGCACCGCCAGCTGCCGCGCCGAAGACCAGGCATCCCGCGTCTTGCCCGTCTGCGCCAGATCCCAGGCCTGCCGCGCCGTCGCGTGCGCATCGCCCGGCACGTACCGGAGCACGGTTCCGGCCGGAGCATTCGACGCGTTCATGGATACGGCCACCTGACCGACCACGACAAGCGAGAGGGCCGCCGCAACGATGGTCAACGCACGCGGCCCGTGTCTGAGAACGGACGCGCGTACCGTCATGCCTTCGCGTCTTCGGCCAGATCGCCCTCGCGGCCATAGCCATAGCCATAGTCATAGCCATAGCCGAGATGGCTGCGCTTGGTCTCGAAACGCACCAGGACGCCACCAAAGACCCGCACATGCGCGTTGCGCAGGCGCTGCAGGGCCACCGTGGCCATCCGCCGGCTGATGCCATGCGCCTGGATGGCGAACAGCACACCCTCGACGCGCGAACCGATCAGAAGGGCATCGGCCAGTCCCATGATGGGCGGCGAGTCGATCACCACATGGTCGAACTGCTCGCAAAGCTCGGCCACGACCTCGCCGAAACGGTCGCTCACCAGCAGCTCGGCGGCGTTGGGCGGCTGGGGACCGGACGGCATTGCGGTGAGCCCGAACCGATCGACCTTGTGCAGCAGCTCGCCGAGCGGGCGCGCGCCCACCAGGTAATCGCTGAGGCCCGCGGTGTTCACCAGCCCGAGCCGCACATGGAGCGACGGCTTGCGCATGTCGCCATCGACGAGGAGCACCCGCTTGCCGGCACGGGCCAGCAAGGTCGCCACGGCGAGCGCCGTGGTGGACTTGCCTTCGGCAGGCCGCGAGCTCGTGACCGAGAGCGAGCGCGGCAGGCCGTGATTGGTCGAGAAGCGCAGGTTGGTCTCGACCGACAGATAGGCTTCCGTCAGGCTCGACTTGCGATCCAGGATTGCTTCGTTGGTCGCATTCTCCGGCACCTTGGGCGTGACGCCCAGCAGCGGGATGTGCAGCTCCTCGCCGACCTGCGCGGGATCGTCGAACGCATCGGCCGTCTGCTCGAGGATGAACACCAGCAGCGCTCCGGCGCCCAGGCCGGCGATGATCGACAGAATGAGGTTCAGCAGCAGGCGCGGGCTCGACGGACGCGTGGGAACATCGGCCTCGTCGACAACGGAGATGTTGTTGACACCCACGCCGCTGGCGACGCCGATCTCCTTGTACCGCTGCAGCAGCGCATCATAGAGCTGACGGTTCGTATCCGCCTCGCGCTGATAGATATTGTACTGGATGGTCCGGCGGCGCTGGTCCAGCAGCTCGTTCTTCAACCGGTCGACGTTGCGGCCGAGCTCGGCTTCGCGAACCGAGCTGTCGCGATAGTTGTTCCGGATCGATTCGGACACGCGGGACTGCTCGCGCGAAATGCTCTCGTCCAGCTTGTCGATCTGCGACTTGAGCGCCTGGGCCGCCGGATATTGCGGCTCGAACTGCACCATCATCTTCTGGTACTCGGCCGCCAATTCGGCGCGCCGCTGACGCAGCCCGGCGATTGCCGTATTCTGCAGCGCTTCCGGCACTGCGCCGTTGCGCGCGGAATCGAGGCGCGATCCCTGGCGGATACGGTCCGCCTCGGCCTGGGTCAGCTCTGCGTTCAGGGCAGCGAGATTCTCGGCCAGGATCGAACGTTCGCCGCCGCCCGCACCCTTCGCGCCATCGGCGGCCGGGATGTTGATCAGGCGCTCACGCGAAGCGAAGTCGACGAGCTGGCGCTCGGATTCCTCGACGCGGGTGCGAAGCTGGCCAAGCCGGCTCTCGAGGAAGCTGCGCGCATAGGAGGTCGCCTCGTAGCGCCGCTCCAGCGTCGTGCGGATGAAGCGCTTCACCCAGGCGTTCACGATCTTCGCCGAGAGAACGCGATCGGGGCTGGTGAAACTGACGTTCACGAGCCGCGACAAACGCACGGGGTTGATCGAAATGCGCTTCAGAAGCGCTTCGCCAGCCTGCTTGCGGCGCGCCTCGCGCTTCGCCGGGTCCAGAACACCGTCGGCGTTGCGCCCCTGGGGCCGCACGCCGAACATGTCGAAGAAGGCGGCATTGTCGGCGAGCTTCAGCTCGTCGACGACGCTCTCCGCCAGCTCATTCGACTGGAGCAGGCCATATTGGGTCTGGTAGAATTCCAGATCCTGGTCGGTCGCTTCGCGCTCCACGCCCTGCACCGGGGCGATCCGGTTTCCCTCGCGCGCGATCTCGATCAGCGACGACGCGGTATATTGCGGCGTCATCAGGAACGTGACGATGATCCCCGCGAGGATGAAGCCGATGACGGTCGCCAGCAACGGCTTGCGCCAGCGGAACGCCATCGCCCAATATTGCTGGATCACGCTGCGACTGTTCGCGACGATCCTGTGACCGGATCGCACCGGCGCGAGATCGCCTTCATCCTGGAGGGTCGAGAAATCGACGCTGCCGTCAAATCTGGTCATATGGATTTACTTCTGAATAAGCGCGACGACCGGCGCGACCAGCAAGGGAGCAACCGTCAGAATATCACGGAACATGCGCCGGGCGGGCGAATTGCCGACCACCACGACGTCATTGGCGTAGATGTACGGGTCATCGTACACACCCCGCCGGATCGCACCGAGATTGTAGAGGCCCGCATAACGCTTGCCGTTGACGGTGCGCAGAACGACGACGTCCTCGAGCCGGCCATAGTCGCTCAGGCCCTTGGCGGACGCGATCGCGCGCATCAGCGTCATCTGGTTGGTCACCGGATAGAGGCCCGGCTCCTTGACCTCGCCGTCCACCGTCACGACCTGGCTGACCGAGCCCTTGAGGTTCACCACCACGTTCGGGTTGCGGACATACCGGTTCCGGAGGCGATCCTCGATCGCGCGGGACAATTCGATCGCCGTGGTGCCGCTCACGTCGATCGCGCCGATCAGGGGCATGTTGATGCGACCGCTGGCATCGACCTGCACTTCGCGCGAGAGCTCGGGCACGTTGAACACGTCAACGGAAATGGTGTCGAGCGGACCGATCAGCGCGACCCGATCGGGCGCAACCAGGTCGCTGCGCACCGGAAGCGGCAGGGAGACATCGTTCAGAACGGCGAGCTGGCTGCTGCTCTCGACGCGGGGCGTTCCGCCACAGGAACCCAGCGACAAAGCGCACGCGCAAGCTATTACCAGAGAAAACAGTCTGTTCACGCTTACTTTCCTGAGAATACCGGAGATCTGGCGTGGCGGTCTTAGTTTAAGGGCCGATGGGGGTAAAGAGCAAAGCTCCCCGTCACATAAGGCAGGCCCAACCGAGACTTACCATTGCCGATTCCCCCAGTCGTACCGGAGCGGCGGCTCGGCGGCCCGCCACACGATCGCGCGAAATCACGCACTCCGTGATGGCCGAGCCGGGCCGGCCCCAGTCCCCGCCGCGGCACCAGATGCGAGCCATGCGCTCGCCACCAGGAAGACGCAGGCGATCAGCGGAGTCCGCAACGGGTAATCGACCACGCTCGCCCCCATGCAGAGCGCAGTGACGACGCTGCCCAGCTGGGCCAGGCTGTTCGCCGGGGCCGGGCGGAACCAGGCGCGCAGGGAATGCCGGGTCCAGAACACCAGATAGGCAAGGACGATCAGGACGCCCGGCAAGCCGCCCTCGATCACCACCTGCAACGGGTCGTTGTGCGCCTGGTTGAAATAGGTGAAGGTGAGCGTCTGGAACGGCTCGAACCGGCGGAACACCGGCTCGAAGGATCCGAACCCGGAGCCGAACGGGAAGAAAGCCTTCGCCATCTCGACGAGCGCCGCGAAATTCGCCGAGCGCTTGTCCGCCACCGCATCGGCGGTGAACAGCCGCTGGAGCGATGCGGAGCGATCCGCCGCGATCATGGCGCCGATGACGGCGGCCGCCAGCGCGACCACGGCGATGATCGCCCATCGCCGCGCACGCCCCTTGGCGAAAAGCGACCGGCTGAAATAGGCGCTCGCGGCAAGGCTCGGCACGAGAAGCAGCAATCCCGCGCGCGATCCCGTCGCGAGCAACGCGACGACCAGCAGCAACGCCGCGCCAAGCGCGACCATCGCCCGGGTCTTCTCGCGCCCCACTCCCCACACTGCCAGGCACGGAATTGCCAGCGCCAACAGAAGCGCCTGATGGTTGCGATTGGCGAAGATTCCGCTCGGCTGGGAAGCCGTGAAGATCCGATAGGCCCGGAAAAGCGGCGTCTCGCCTTCCCCCAGCTGCGCGACGCCGAGCAGCGCGCTGACCACCGCCGCGATACAAATGGCGGCAAGTGTAAGGCTCAGGCGCTTGCGGCCGATCGACACGATGGCCATCAGAACTGCGAAACAGGGCAGCAGCGCCACAAGCGCGTTCCAGCCCAGCGACGGCGCCAGATTGATCGGCCGCCAAGGCTGCTCGACCCCAAGGGCTCCGGCGAGCGCCGCATAGGGCTCTCGGCCGGGCAGCGCCGTCCATAAACCAGGCGGCAGGGGAACCAGTTGCATCCCGATCAACGTCGCGATCGAGAGCAGCAGCCAGAATAATGGCTTCAGCTCCGGCCGCGCCTCATGTCGCGCGGACCAGAGCGCGGCCAGCAAGACCACCGCGGCTACCCGAACCGCGACCTGCGCAGGCTCGTCGCCTCGCGACGCCCCGCCGAAGAACAGCAGGACCAGCCAGAACGACAGCGCGATCCAGACATTCCACGGCAGGGAGGATATCCGGGCCAACGCGCTCCCGCGCGGGCTTCCCCCAAGCGAACGCTTTCCGCTCCCATGAACTCTATGCACGCCCGCACGCCCCTGTCTTGAACTGCTGATACCATGGAGGGCATGCCAGCTGCGGCAACGGCGGACAGATACGCAAAGCCCTGCACACTTTCGAAAAGCGAAGAGGACGGCCTTACGAAAAGCGCAGGCGCCTCGCAACCGATCGCCTCAGGCCGATACCGGCTTTCGCTTCTCCATGCGAGTATCCCGGTCGACTTCAGGGCATGCGAAGCAAGTGGCGCTCGACACGTTCGGACACCCCGAACGCGCATTCTCGAACCCGCCAGGGTTCGCAAGCGCGAACGCGCGCGCGAGCTTATGCGAGGCTCTTCAAAAAATTGGCGCACCCGACAGGATTCGAACCTGTGGCCTCTGCCTTCGGAGGGCAGCGCTCTATCCAGCTGAGCTACGGGTGCCTGGAACAGGGCGCGTAGCAAAGCCTTTGCCGCCGCGCCAGTGGTTCAATGCGCCGGGGCCGCCTTCTTTTTGGGCGCCGGGGTCTTGGGCTTGTAGGGGCACAGGTCCTCGACCACGCAGCGCCAGCACTCCGGCGTGCGCGCCTTGCAGGTGTAGCGGCCGTGCAGGATCAGCCAGTGATGCGCGTGCAGGCGGAAGGGCTGGGGCACCGCTTTCTCCAGCTTCTTCTCCACCGCCAGCGGCGTCTTGCCCGGCGCCAGCCCGGTCCGGTTGCCGACGCGGAAGATGTGCGTGTCGACCGCGAAGGTCTCCGCGCCGAACGCGACGTTCATCACCACGTTCGCGGTCTTGCGCCCGACGCCCGGCAGCAGTTCGAGTGCGTCGCGGTCATCGGGCACCTGCCCGCCATGATCGCGGATCAGCGCCTCGGACAGGGCGATCACGTTCTTCGCCTTGGTGTTGAACAGCCCGATCGTCTTGATGTGCTGCTTGAGCCCGTCCTCGCCCAGCGCGACCATCTTGGCGGGCGTATCGACCTCACGGAACAGCGCGCGGGTAGCCTTGTTGACCCCGGCATCGGTCGCCTGGGCCGAGAGCACCACCGCGACGAGCAGCGTATAGTCGTTGACCGATTCGAGCTCGGTCTCGGGATTGGGATTGTCCGCGGCCAGGCGCGAGAAGAACTCGAAGACGTCCGCCTTCTTCACCCGCCCAGCACCTGGTCCATCGTATAGCGGCCCGCCGGCTTGTCCGCGAGCCACAGCGCCGCGCGCACCGCGCCCCGCGCGAAGATCGCACGGTCGTCGGCACGGTGGGTGAGCTCGATCCGCTCACCGGCGGTGGCGAAGACCACGCTGTGATCGCCCACCACCGAACCGCCACGCAGGCTCGCCAGACCGATCGTGCCCGTGGCGCGCGGCCCGACCGTGCCGGCGCGGTCCGTCACCTCGGCCTCGGCAAGGGTCGTGCCCATGCCCGTGGCGGCGGCATTGCCGAGCATCAGCGCCGTGCCCGAAGGCGCATCCGCCTTGTGGCGATGATGCATCTCGACGATCTCGATGTCCCAGTCGGCGCCGAGCTGCTGCGCCGCCTCGCGCACCAGCCGCTGGAGCAACCCGATGCCGAGCGAGGTGTTGCCGGTCTGGAGCACCGCGATCTCCTGCGCCGCCGCGTCGATCAGCGCGTGATGCTGGAGGGAGAGGCCGGTGGTGCCCACCACGATCGGCTTGCCGGCGGCACGCGCGGCGGCGAGATGCGCCTCGAGCGCCTGGGCGGCGGAAAAGTCGATCAGCACGTCTGCTTCGGCTGCAATCGCGCCGGGATCGTCCTTGACGTCGGCGCCGCCGGCAATGCGTGCGTTCATCTCGGGCGCCACCGCCGCGATCGCCTGCCCCATACGGCCGAGGCTGCCATAGATGCCGATGCTGGTCATGTCCGCTCCTCTGGCACAGCGGCGGGAGCGTGCAATAGGGTTATTTCGCGTCCTCGTCCTGCTTCTTCGGCTTCCTGCCGAGCGGGATGCTGGCCGTGACCATCAGCCCGACGCCCTTGGCGCCGGGCAATTCGCGCTGGACCGCCGCCACCGTGCCGCTGCCACCGCCGGGGAAGCGGAAGTCGGGACGCAGCGGCTTCTCCGCCCAGCGCGCCTCGTCGAGGGTGGGCAGGCGCATGCCGTTCGGATTGCCGCACACCGTGATCGTGTCGCCACCCGGACGGCAGGGACGCTTCGGCACCATCGCGGCGTCGCCCAGCTCATCGGGGCTGGGGAAGATCGGCGCCCGATCCTGCGGGGCGAGCGCAACGAGGAGTAGGGTTGCGAGCATGAAAGGGAGTGAACGCGCGATTTGCGGCAAGGACGTGGCGGGTTACCTTGCCGAGCGACAGCTGCGGCCTAGTATCCTCGCCAGACCGCGAGACCTGGGAAGAAAACTTTGAGAGACATGAGCACTGGCGCCCCGAGTCCACCGACCTTCGAAGAATTCGCGCAAGCCGAACATGATCGAAAGGAAGTCGCCGCAATAGCGATAGCGGAGGGTTTGAAGAAGGGTGAGCTACCAACTCCTGAGCCGATTGTCCGCGCGATAATCTGGCGGGTTGATCGCCACGTCCTCATGCGAGAGCACGTCTATTGGAAAGAGCACAAGTTGCGGGTCGGCCTCGATGCCTTAATCTCCGCAGCGTTAGCCGCACATCTCGATCTCGCACGCGCCGAAGCTGCTTTAACGGCTTTCGCTCAGACCAAGGATTCTTTTGAGGATCACATTCGGCAGACCGTAGAAAACCCGGCCCAGAAGGAGGTGATGGCCTTCTGCGCTGCGTATGTCGGGACCGTTGATACGCTTCGACGGTTCAAGACGAGACGGCCTGATATATGGAGCGAGATCGATGCGCTCCGAATAAAAGGGACCGGCTCTGTCGAGTATCGGTTTATCTTTGAGCTGCGTCGCAATCTTTCTCACGGCTCGGTAGTGGTTCCATACTGGAATATTCGGAATGACGGTGCAGGAACTTCCGGAGCCATCCATTTCTCCTCAAGCGAGCTTTTAGCATTTGGCGATTGGGGCTCCGAGGTGAAGGGTTTCCTTCGTACGAATGCCTCAGACTCATTCTCGATTTCCGCGATAACGGCCAAATGCGTGGAGGGGCTGGCCAAGTTTCGGCGTGACCTTGAAATTCTGTTTGCGCGGCATCGAACTACGGCGGAACGGGATTTCGAAGGTATCAATAGCCTCGCTCGCCGTGTCGGCAGCCGTCAATTCGCAAAGATCGTTCTGACGCCGCTGATTGCCAAGGGTATCGATCCTTACGCTCATTTGCATCGCTTCTTCTCGTCGGAGCAAGTCGCTCGCATCCTCGATTATCCCAATCGCAGTGCAGAGCAGGTCGAGTATGTCCTACGCCTGCGAGAGGCCGAAATGGATATCGATGACAGCCTGAAATCCCTCATCTACGACCTCTTTCAGGCGAAGAAGGATTTCGCGGCGGTCCCTGAGCCGCCGAGTTTGGAACCAAAATCACTCGGGCAGGCCTGGCCTCCTCCCGACCTCATCGGGCCGCATGAGATCGGCGAAGGCAAATCGGAATGAGAGCCATCCACAACATCGTCATCCTCACCGGCGCCGGGCTTTCGGCGGAGAGCGGCATCGCCACCTTCCGCGGGCCGGGCGGACTGTGGGAGGGGCACCGGGTCGAGGATGTCTGCACGCCCGAGGCACTCGCCCACGATCCCGAGCTGGTCCACCGCTTCTATGACGCGCGCCGGGCCAAGCTCGACGAAGTCGTGCCCAATCCCGCGCACCAGGCGCTCGCCCGGCTCGACGCCGAGTGGAAGGGCGGGCTGCTGATCGTCACCCAGAATGTCGACGACCTGCACGAGCGCGCCGGCGCCAACCGGATGCTCCACATGCATGGCGAGCTGAAATCGGCGCTCTGCGCGGCGTGCGGCGACAGCGGCGAATGGGAAGGGTCGCTGCCACCGGAGAGCGAATGCCCCGATTGCGGCAGCCCGGCGCTCCGCCCCGACATCGTCTTCTTCGGCGAGATGCCCTATCACATGGAAGTGATCGAGCGGGCGCTGGCCGATGCCGACCTGTTCGTCTCGATCGGCACCTCGGGCGCGGTCTATCCGGCGGCCGGCTTCGTCCAGACCGCACGCCATCACGGCGCGGAGACACTCGAGCTCAACCTCGATCCCAGCGCCGGGAGCAGCTGGTTCGGCGAGACCCGGCTCGGCCCGGCCGGCACTTTGGTGCCCCTATGGGTCGAGGAGATGCTCGCCGGTCAGGCGTGACCCACGACATGGAGATGCGGCGCGCGGCTGTTCACGAACACCTCCTCACGCGCAATCGGCGACCAGGGCAGCCAGCGGAACCAGGTATAGATCGTCCGCCAGCCCTCGCCATGGGGCAGCTGGAGCAGCGTCTTGTAGGGCCGCTTCGCCTTGGGCCAGTAGAAGAGGTGCAGGCGGATCGCGCCGTTCACCAGCCCGTCCAGCGTATCGATGAACTTGGTCTCCGCCTCCGGATCGGCATCGAGATGGAATTCGGCGGTGAACAGGTCGCTGCGGATCATCAGCAGATCGCGCGACCAGACCAGCTTGAGCGGGATGCGCAGCCCATATTGGACGGGCAATTCCAGCGCGAGATAGTCCGGCCCGGCATCGGCACCACGCATGCGCAGGCCGTGGCGCTCGGCCAGCACCGTGAACAGCGCCCTTGCCCGCGCCACATGCCAGTCGCTGAAATCCATGCCCCCAAGATGCGGTACCGCGCCCCGCACCGCAATGGCGGGACTTACCTATCCGTCCCGATTCCGCGCGCGAGCATCGATGCGACGGTGTCGGCGATCGCCTCGGGGTCCACATCCTCCTGCCACACGCTGTAGCGCAGCCCCAGGAACACGTTCATCCCCATGATCGCCCAGGCGTGAATCTCGTTCACGTCGTCGCGCACCTCGCCGCGCTCCGCCGCGGCCTGCAGGCGCTTGGCGATACGCTCGGCAGTGGTCGCATAGTGCATGCGGAAGCTCTCGGGATCGACGAACTCGGCTTCGTCGATGATCCGGTAGATCTCCTTGTGCGTCCGCGCGAAGCGGATGAAGGCGAGCAGCGCCGCCTGCTCCGCCGCGATCTGGCCGCCGGTCGCGCCCTTGATCGCCGGGGCGACATGCTCGCGCACCTGCTCGCTCATGTCGCGCACCAGCGCGCGGAACACGTCGTCCTTCGAATCGAAATAGGTGTAGAAGCTGCCCAGCGCGACGCCGGCCCGGCGCGTGATCCCGCTGATCGACCCGTCATGGAACCCCTTGGCGCCGAATTCCTCGGCCGCCGCGTCGAGTATCAGGCGCAGCGTGCGCCGGCCGCGCTCGGTGCGCGGCTCCTTGCCCGCGCTGGCGGCCTCGCCGCCCTGCAGGTCCGGTGCTGTGGCGTTCATGCCACGGACCCTAGCCATTGCATCTTCCCCTGTCGATCCAAGTTGAAACCCGGTTCAGGTTTCAGTATAGCGTCGGCAAACAAGGTGCAACCCGCAACGAATGACGGGTTCGAGGAGAGGGGATAACTGCATGTCACGCCTGAATTGCGCTCGTTCGATTCTGTTCGCGGGCGCTGCCCTCGCGGCGCTCACCGCCGCGCCTGCCTTTGCGCAGGATGCCGCTTCCGCCGCCCCCGAGGCACAGGACAGCGCGCTTGCCGACAGTGGTGAGATCGTCGTCACCGCCCGCCGCCGTGAGGAAAAGCTGCTCGACGTGCCGACCGCGGTGACCGCGCTCACCTCGGCCCAGCTCAACCAGGCCGGCGCGGTCGACCTGACCGACCTGCAGATCGCCTCGCCCAACACCACGCTCAAGGACGCGCGCGGCACCAACTCGACGCTCGCCGCCTTCATCCGCGGCGTCGGCCAGCAGGATCCGGTCCCGGGCTTCGAGGCCGGCATCGGCATCTATCTCGACGACATCTATCTCAACCGTCCCCAGGCCTCGGTGCTCGACATCTACGACGTCGAGCGGATCGAAGTGCTGCGCGGGCCGCAGGGCACGCTCTATGGCCGCAACACCATCGGCGGCGCGGTGAAGTACGTTACCAAGAAGCTCGAGGATCGCCCGACCCTGGCGGTCCGCGGCAATTACGGCTCGTACAACCAGGCCGACGTGATCGTCAGCGCCTCCACCCCGATCGGCTCGATGCTCAAGTTCGGCGTCTCGGGCGCCCGGCTGACCCGCGACGGGTTCGGCGAGAACAAGAAGCTCGGCATCGACAACTACAACAAGAATGTCTGGGCCGGCCGCGCCACGCTCGAGTTCGAGACGCCCGACGAGAAGATGTCGGTGCGGATCACCGGCGACTACACCCATGACAAGTCGAACGCCCGCAACGGCCACCGCCTGTTCCCGGGCCTGCTGAGCGGCTCGCCGGTGCTGTCCAACGTCTTCGACACCAATGCCGGGCTCAACAGCCCGAAGAACAATGTCGAGGCGGGCGGCATCTCGATGACGATCAACGCCGATGTGAGCGAGCACATCACGCTGCGCAGCATCAGCGCCTATCGCGAGGATACGTCCTACACGCCGATCGACTTCGATTCGACGCCCTCGGTCGACGTCGACGTGCCGGCCTATTACAAGAACAACCAGACCAGCCAGGAATTCCAGGCGCTGGTCCATGGCAGCAAGCTCAACGGCATCCTCGGCTATTATTACCTGGGCGCCAAGGCGACGACCGGCTTCGGCGTGCTGCTGTCAACCACCCTTGCCGGGTTCAACGCCTATACCGCGGGCGACGTGCGCACCGAGACGCACTCGATCTATGGCGACTTCACCTATGACATCACGCCGGCGCTGAGCCTGACGCTCGGCGGCCGCTACACCTGGGACCAGCGCAAGAGCTACGTCTTCAAGGCGAGCTATCTCGGCCTGACCCCGGATTTCGGCGGCACCCCGATCCCCGTCGGCGCGCCGTCCACCGATTTCCGCGGCACCGCCAATTTCAAGCGCTTCACCCCGCGCGCGACGCTCAGCTTCAAGCCGAGCGAGAGCCACATGGTCTATGCGTCCTATTCGGAAGGCTTCAAGGGCGGCGGCTTCGATCCGCGCGGCTCGGGCACTTCGGCACCGATCAGCAACCCGGCGGCCGGCCGCACCTATCAGGACATCTACAACTACCTCTCCTTCGATCCGGAGACGGTGAAGAGCTATGAGATCGGCTGGAAGGGCGCGGCGTTCGACCGCCGCCTGAACTGGTCGCTGGCCGGCTTCTATTCGGACTATTCGAACGTCCAGATCCCCGGCTCGGTCGGCTGCCTGATCAACAACGTCCAGAGCTTCTGCGGCATCACCACCAATGCGGCGAAGGCCGACATCAAGGGCATCGAGCTCGAGACCAACGCGGTGCTGGCACGCGGCTTTGCCGGCCCGGGGTCGAGCTTCTTCTTCAACGGCGCGCTGGGTTACATCGACGCCAAGTACAAGCGCTTCATCGGCCCGACCGGCGTGGACGTCTCGGCGGTCCGCGTGTTCCAGAACACGCCGGACTGGACGCTGGCCGGCACGCTCGGCGCGGCGCTGCCGGTGGCCGGCGGCGATCTCAACGCCACCACCACCGTGTCCTATCGCGGCCTGACCCACCAGTTCGAGACGGCTAGCCCGTTCCTCGACCAGCCGGGCTACACGCTGCTCGACGCGCACCTGGTCTACACCTTCGGCGACGGGCGCTATTCGATCGGCATCCACGGCAAGAACCTGACCGATGTGCGCTACAAGACCGCCGGATATCAGTATATCAGCAGCCGGATCGACGGCACGCCGATCCTGACCCCGACCGGCGGCTATACGCCGACGCTGGGCAAGGAGGGCGTCGCCACTGCCTTCTACGGCAACCCGCGCCAGATCTTCGGGTCGTTCAGCCTCAAATTCTGAGTATGGTGCACTGCACCTAATTCCTTGAGCCGGACGTCCCTTGACGTCCGGCTCTTTTGATGTCGAGGTATGGCGATGAACGCTCCCGTTTCAAATCCCGCGGACCGCTCCGGCTATCGCGGCGTGGTGCTGGCGATGCTGCTGCTCGTCTACACCTTCAACTTCCTCGACCGGCAGATCCTCGGCATCCTCGCCAAGCCGATCATGGAGGACCTGCACCTCACCAAGACCGAGTTCGGCGCGATCGGCGGGCTGGCCTTCGCGGTGCTCTATTCGGTGCTGGGCGTGCCGCTGGCCTATCTCGCCGACCGGACCAGCCGCTCGGGCGTGATCGCCGGCGCGCTGGCGGTGTGGAGCCTGTTCACCGGGCTGTGCGGCCTCGCCACCGGCTATTGGCAGCTCTTCCTGTTCCGCCTCGGCGTGGGCGTCGGCGAGGCGGGCGGCGTCGCGCCGTCCTATGCCGTCATCAGCGACTATTTCCCGCCCGAGCGGCGCGCCCGCGCGCTCGCCATCTATTCGCTCGGCATCCCGATCGGCCTGGCGCTCGGCACGCTGCTCGGCGCCTATATCGCCGCCCTGGTCGACTGGCGCGCGGCGTTCATCACCATGGGCGTGATCGGCATCCTGATCGCCCCGGTGTTCCGCTGGGTGGTGCGTGACGTGCCGCGCCCGGCCGCCGCCAAGGGGGATGCGGCGCCGGTGAGCGCGGTGTTCGGCATCCTCGCCGGCAAGCCCGGTTTCTGGCTGCTCGCCTTCGGCGCCTCGTGCAGCTCGCTGTGCGGCTATGGCCTGGCGCTGTGGACGCCGCTGGTGCTGATGGGCAATTTCGGCTTCGACCTGGTCACCACCGGCCAGTTCATGGCGTCGCTGCTGCTGATCGGCGGCACGGCGGGCGTGTTCGCCGGCGGCTGGTTCGCCGACCGGCTCGGCAAGGGCGACCGCGCCTGGTACGCTTGGCTGCCCGCCATCGCCTGGCTGATCACCGCGCCGCTGTTCGCGATCGGCTTCCTGACCTCGAACCCGTGGATCGCCTGGCCGCTGCTGCTGATCCCCAACGGGCTCAACATCCTGTGGCTCGGCCCGGTGACCACCGCGGTGCAGCACATGGTGCCGCAGCACATGCGCGCCACCGCTTCGGGCAGCTTCCTGCTGATCAACAACCTGATCGGCATGGGCCTGGGCCCGCTGCTGATGGGCTTCCTGTCCGAGGAGCTGAAGACCAGCTACGGCGCCGACGCGCTGCGCTATGGCGCGGTGTTCTGCCTCGGCTTCTATGTAATTGCCGGGATTCTCGCGCTTCTCGCCGCACGGCACGTGCGCAAGGGCTGGGTCGACTGAGGCTACCTAGGTAGTTTTCCGACTCGGCGCTTTCCTGAATCGCGCAGATTCCGAATTTGCACGATCATGCAAATGCGTTCCGAGGGGATGCCTTTACGGGACGGCCGGGCGGGGATGGGACCGCCCGGCCACCCGCAGACACCCCGGATCAGCGCTCGCGCGTCGCCGCGAACTTCACCTTCGAATAGCGATCGGCGACATAGCCGACTTCCCAGTTCGACTTGGCCATGAACACCGGATTGCCGTCCCGGTCCTTGGCCATCGCGCCGCGGTTGAGCGACATGAACTCGGCCAGGTCCTTGGGATCCTCGGCCGTGATCCAGCGCGCGGTCTCGAACGGCGCCACTTCCAGCCCCGCCGCCACCTTGTATTCGGCATCGAGCCGGCTGAGCAGCACGTCGAGCTGCAGCTGGCCGACCACGCCGATGATCCAGTTCGATCCGATCTCCGGATAGAAGACCTGGGTCACGCCTTCCTCGGCCATGTCGTCCAGCGCCTTGCGCAGCTGCTTGGTCTTGGTCGGATCCTTGAGCGCCACGCGGCGCAGGATTTCCGGCGCGAAGTTCGGCAGGCCGGTGAAGCGCACGTCCGCCTTCTCGCTCAGCGTATCGCCGACGCGCAGCACGCCGTGGTTCGGAATGCCGATGATGTCGCCCGGAAACGCCTCGTCCGCCAGCTCGCGCTCGCGCGCGAAGAACAGGATCGGCGAGTGGATCGCGATCGGCTTGCCATGCCCGGTCGGCGTCAGCTTCATGCCGCGCTTGAAGGTGCCCGAGACCAGCCGCATGAACGCGATGCGGTCGCGGTGGTTGGGGTCCATGTTCGCCTGGACCTTGAACACGAAGCCGCTGACCTGCCCGGCGTCGGGCGCAACCGGCGCCGGCTCGGCCGGCAGTGCGTGCGGCGGCGGCGCGTGCGTCGCGATCGCCTCGATCAGCGAATCGACGCCGAATTCCTTCAACGCCGAGCCGAAATAGACCGGAGTCAGGTCGCCGTGGCGATAGGCCTCGCCGTCGAACGCCGGATAGCCGGCCTGGGCCAGCTCGACATCCTCGCGCAGCTTGGCGAGGTTCTCGGCCGAGATGATTTCATCCAGCTGCGGATCGTCGATGCCCGAGGTCTGCACCACCTTGCCATGGAATTCGCGGCTGTCGCCCTCGGGCAGCAGGAGCCGATTGGTGGCCAGGTCGAAGATCCCCTCGAAGGTGCCGCCCATGCCCACCGGCCAGGTCATCGGGCACACGTCGAGCGCGAGAAGGTCGGCGATCTCGTCGAGCGTCTCGAACACGTGGCGGCCTTCGCGGTCGACCTTGTTGACGAAGGTGATGATCGGCACGTTGCGCAGCCGGCAGACCTCGAACAGCTTGCGCGTCTGGCTCTCGATGCCCTTGGCGACGTCGATCACCATCACCGCGGAGTCCACGGCCGTAAGCGTGCGATAGGTGTCTTCCGAGAAGTCCTCGTGGCCCGGCGTGTCGAGCAGGTTGAAGGTCACCCCGTTCCGCTCGAAGGTCATCACCGACGACGTCACCGAGATGCCGCGCTGCTGCTCGATCTTCATCCAGTCCGAGCGCGCGCGCCGCGCCTGGCCGCGCGCCTTGACCTCACCGGCAAGATGGATCGCGCCACCGAACAGCAGCAGCTTTTCGGTGAGCGTGGTCTTGCCCGCGTCGGGGTGCGAGATGATGGCGAAGGTACGGCGGTCTGAAACTGGCATGATCGCGCGCCTTTAGAGCATCGCAGCGAAAAGTGGGAACCGGTTTTCGCGACCGCGATGCGTCAACCAAAGACTCGCCTCAGTCCCCCAGCGTTACGCGCATCGTGAAGGTCCGCGACTGGCCCGGCGCATAGCGCTGCATCAGCGGCTTGTCCCAGATCTCGCCGGTGAAGCCATAGGGGTCGGCGATGCCGTGCCAGGGCTCGATGCACAGATAGTTCGCGCCCGGCTTCATCCACAGGCCCAGCGCCGGCGTATCGGGAAAGTCGCAGACCAGCTTCGGCCCGCCCAGCGCGCCATAGGCCAGCGACTGGCTGCGCACCGGATTCCAAACCAGCGCATCGCGCTCGAACAGCTCGTCATACAGCTCGAGCACCCGGCCATCGACCGGGCTCTCCCAGCCCTCCGCGTCCATCCAGCCTCCTTTGACGATCGCCGCGAGCTGGCCCGGCTCGTCATCGGCGAAGGTGATCTGATGCTCTTCCTTCGCCGCGCCGTACGGCAGCGGCCAGGCCAGGGCCGGGTGGAAGCCGAAGCTCGCCGGCATGTCGACATCGCCGCTATTGGTGACGGTGATGTCCATCGAGAGCGTCGCCCCGCGCAGCGAGAACGCCGCATCGAGCACGAAGGCGAAGGGATAGACCGCGCGCGTCGCTTCATTGTCGACCAGCCGCAGCACCGCCCGGTCCGGCGCCTGCTCGACCAGCACGAAATCCTGCTTCCGCGCGAAGCCATGCTGGGGCAGCGCATAGGTGTTGCCGTCCAGCCGATACGCATCGCCCATCAGCCGCCCGACGATCGGAAAGAGCAAGGGCGCCCGTCCCGACCAGAAAGCCGGATCGGCATCGGTCATCAGCTCGCGCCCTTCGGCATCGGTGAGGGACGACAGCTCGGCGCCAAAGGGATTGATCGCGGCGCCCAGCTCGTCCGATGCGATGCGAATCCAATTGTCAGCCACGCTTGCCCTCCGATCCTGTCACCCTATCTGCCGCTAGCACGGCGCCTGCGCCGGCAACAATCTGCGGCGCGGCATCCGGTCGCGCGGGTCCAACGGAGCAGCTTCATGGAAATCGGCGTCATCGGCCTCGGCCATATGGGCATCGGCATTGCCCGCAACATCGCCAAGGCGGGCCACCGCCTCACCGTATGGAATCGCGATCCCGCCAAGACCGACGCGCTGGTCGCCGAGGGCGCCGTCCGCGCCGCCAGCCCCGCCGAAGCGGCGCAAGGCGAGCTGGTCGTGACGATGCTCGCCAACGACGCGGCGGTGGAAGCGGTGACCTTCGGCGAGAAGGGTATCCTGCAGGCCAACTCCCGGGCGATCCACGTATCGATGAGCACGATCGCCCCGACGCTGGTCACCCGGCTCGACACGGCCCACCGCGAGGCCGGCATGCGCTTCCTCTCGGCGCCGGTATTCGGCCGCCCCGATGTCGCTGCCGCCGGCGCGCTCAACATCGTGGCGGCCGGCGACGCAGACCTGATCGCCGCCTGCCAGCCGCTGTTCGAGGCGATCGGCCAACGCGTCTTCCCGGTCGGCGACCGACCGGAGCAGGCGAACATCGTCAAGCTCTCGGGCAATTTCATGATCCTCGCCGCGGTCGAGAGCTTTGCCGAGGCGATGGCGCTGGGCGAGAAGAACGGCGTGGCCCCGGCGACCTTCGTGGAGGTGATGACCGAGACCCTGTTCGGCGGCCGCAGCCACCGCGTCTATGGCGAGATCCTCGCCGAGCAGCGCTTCCGCCCGGCGGGCTTCACCGCCCCGCTCGGCCTCAAGGACATGAACCTGGTGGCGTCGCTGGCCAATGACAGCCGCGTCCCGATGCCGGTGCTCGGGGTGATCCGCGACCATCTGCTCAGCGCGATGGCGCGTGAAGGCGAGGATCTCGACTGGTCGGGCCTCGCGCTGGCGGTGCGGGCCGACGCGGGGCTGTAGGTCGCCCACAATCCTCCCCCGCCAGGGGGAGGATTATATTGGGTCAAGCCTTACCCCCGCACCTTCGCCCAGGCGCTGCGCACGGCGGCGATCGTCACTTCCGCATCGGCGAGATGGGTCGCCGCCGAGCTCACCGAAACGCGCATCACCCATTGCCCGCGCCACAACGCCGCGCCGATGAACGCCACCGCGTCCTCCTGCACCTGGCGCACCACCGCGAGCGTCGCCTCGTCGCTGTCGCCGAAGCGCAGCATGAACTGGTTGAGCGCGACCGGGCAGACCAGGGCGACGCCGTCATCGCCGCCCAGCGTCTCGCCCATGTGCGTCGCCAGAGCGCAATTGCGCTCGACCAGCTCGGCGATCCCTTCGCGACCCAGCCGCCGGATCATCGCCCAGGTGGCGAAGCCGCGCGCCCGGCGCGACAGCTCGGGCACATAGGCGGAGGGATCGCGCTCCGCATCCTGGGCGGGCGGCAGGTAGCTCGCCGAGATCGCCATCGCGCGGCGGTGCGCCTCGGCATCACGCACGATCGCGAAGCCGCAATCATAGGGCGTCTGCAGCCATTTGTGCCCGTCGGTCGCCCAGCTGTCGGCCAGTTCGACACCAGCAGTAAGGTGCTTCCGCCCCGGCGCAGCCTGTGCCCAGAGCCCGAACGCGCCATCGACGTGCAGCCAGGCCCCGGCCGCCCGGGCCAGGGGCGCGATCTCGGCAAAGGGATCGCAGGCGCCGGTGTTTATCTGCCCGGCCTGGGCGATCGCGATCACCGGCCCCGCGCACCCGCGCAGCACCCGCTCGAAATCGCCCGCCAGCATCCGCCCCGCAGCATCGGTCTCGACCGTCCTAACCCGCTTCGCACCAAGCCCGAGATATTTCAGCCCCGAGAATACCGTCGCATGCGCATCCGCACCGATCAGCACGTCGATCGGCGGCGCACCGAACATGCCGTCCGCCTCGACGTCCCATCCCGCCCGGCGCAGCACTTCGCTCCGCGCCGCCGCGAGGCAGACGAAATTGGCCACCGTCGCCCCGGTGACGAAGCCCATCGAGGAGTCGCGCGGCAGGTCGAGCAACTCGAGCAGCCAGTCGGCCGCGACCTTCTCCACCGCCGATGCCGCCGGCGCCGCGACGACATTGCCGACATTCTGCCCCCAGGCCGAGGCGAGCCAGTCGGCCGCGACGCCCGTCGGGTGCGAATTGCCGATCACCCAGCCGAAGAAACGCGGGCCGGTCATCGCGCGGATGCCCGGCGTCGCCGCCTCGACCAGATGCTCGATCACCGAGACGGGATCGTCGCCCTCCTCGGGCAGGGGTGCGGCGAACGCCTCGAGCATCGCCGCATAGTCGGCGACCGGCGTGGTCTCCGCCGACCCGGTTTCCTGTCGATAGGCAATCGCGTGCGCCGCCGCATGCTCCAGCGCCGTCCATTCGTCCTGCATCACCGCTTCCTCTCCCAAGGTCGTGACGATGCCCCGTCCGGTGGCGGGGCGCATTCCGGAACTTGCGCTCAGCCTTCGCGGTGGACCGCGAAGCCCTGCCAGCTCTGGTTGACCGGCATCAGCTCGAGCGTGTTGATGTTGAGGTGCGGCGGCAGCGTCGCCACCCACAGGATCGTCTCGGCGATGTCCTCGGCGGTCATCGGGTTCACGCCGCCATAGAGCTTGTCCGAGGTTTCCTGGCTGCCGGTGCGCACCAGGGTGAACTCGGTCTCGACCATGCCCGGTTCGATCGAAGTGACCCGCACCCCGGTACCGTGCAGGTCGGCGCGCAGGTCCAGGCTCAGCTGGCGGACAAAGGCCTTGGTCGCCGCGTACACATTGCCGCCCGGATAGGGATAGTTCGCCGCCACCGAGGACAGGTTGATGATCGCACCTTTCCGCTCGACCAGCATCGGCAGCAGCTTGTGGGTGATCGAGGCGAGCGCGACGACATTGGTGTCGATCATCGTCTTCCAGTTGGCGAGCGACGCCTGCTGCGCCGGCTCCAGGCCGAGCGCCAGGCCGGCATTGTTCACCAGCAGGTCGATCCCGCGGAAATCCTCGGGCAGCGAATCGAGCGCCGCATCGCGCGCCGCTTCGTCGCGGATGTCGAAGGCGAGGGTACGGACATTGTCGCGCTGGAGCTTGGCCAGCCGGTCCTCGCGTCGCCCGGTGGCGACGACGTTCCACCCGGCATCGGCAAAGGCATGGACACAGGCCTCGCCAATCCCTGCGGTCGCGCCGGTGATGAGTGCGGTGGGCATGCGGCTGCTCCTTCTATTGCGGTGCGGCGGCTATGCGGATTTGGCCGCGCCAAGGCAACGGGTCGCAGCCGCGAAGCGTGAAGCCGGCAAATGCGGCGATTGCATTCGTATGTGTTGAAACGACCATTGACGCTGCAGTGCAGCATAGCCACTTGCCCGGTGATGCACGCCCCGCTCTCCACCCCCCGCACCCATAATGTCGGCCTCGTCCATTTCGCGCTGGCGATGGGCGGCTTCGCGATCGGCACCACCGAATTCGCGACGATGAGCCTGGTGCCGTACATGGCCGAGGGTCTGGGGATCGACGTACCGAGCGCCGGCCATGTCATCAGCGCCTATGCGCTCGGCGTGGTCGTCGGCGCGCCGCTGATCGCGGTCGGCGCGGCGAAGCTGTCGCGGCGGCTCACCCTGCTCCTGCTGATGGGCGCCTTCGCGCTGTTCAACACGCTGAGCGCATTGGCTCCCAATTATCATTGGCTGCTGCTGTTCCGCTTCCTCTCCGGCCTGCCGCACGGCGCCTATTTCGGCATCGCCGCTTTGGTCGCCGCCTCGCTGGTGCCGTTCAACAAGCGATCCCAGGCGGTCGGGCGGATGATGCTCGGCCTCACCGTGGCGACGATCCTGGGCGTACCGCTCGCCAACTGGCTGGGCCAGGCGGTCGGCTGGCGCTGGGGCTTCGTGGTGGTCGGCGTACTCGCCCTGACGACGGTGGCGCTGGTCGCCGCGCTCGCCCCGCGCGACCCGCCCCAGCACGGCGCCAGCCCGCTCAAGGAGCTGGGCGCGCTCGCCAATGGCCAGGTCTGGCTGACGCTCGGCATCAGCGCGATCGGCTTTGGCGGCATGTTCTGCGTCTACACCTATGTCGCCTCGACCATGCTGGAGGTCACCCGCACCTCGCCGGCGATGATCCCGCTGGTCCTCGCGGTGTTCGGCGTCGGCGCGACGCTCGGCAGCATCATCGTGCCCAGATTCGCCGATCGCGCGCTGATGCCCACCGCCGCGGTGCTGCTGCTCGGCAGCGCCGTCGCGCTCGCGCTCTATCCGCTGGCCGCCCATCAATTGTGGAGCATCGCGCTCGACATCTTCGCGATCGGCTTCCTCGGCGCACTTGGCGCGGTGCTGCAGACCCGGCTGATGGACGTCGCCGGCGAAGCGCAGGGGCTGGCCGCCTCGCTCAACCACTCCGCCTTCAACTTCGCCAACGCACTCGGCCCCTGGCTGGGCGGCCTCGCGATTGCGGCGGGCTATGGCTGGACGTCGACCGGCTGGGTCGGCGCGCTGCTCTCGCTCGGCGGGTTCGCGGTGCTGGTGGTCGCGGTGCTGGTCGAGCGCAGGACGAAGTAACCCAGCAGCGCCGACAGGACCGATCCGGCGAGCACGCCGATCTTCACCTGGTCGGTCAGCGGCCCCGGCGGAAAGGCCAGCCCGCCGATGAACAGGCTCATCGTGAAGCCGATCCCGGCGAGCAGCGCCATGCCGTAGATCTGCCCCCAGCGGGCATGCGGGCGCGGTGCGATGCCCGCCTTCACCGCCAGCCAAATGCTGCCGAACACGCCGACCTGCTTGCCGAGGAACAGCCCCAGCGCGACGGCGAGCGGCAGCGGCGCGAGCAGCGCCTGCCAGCCGGGCAGCGCGACCCCGGCATTGGCCAGGCCGAACAGCGGGACGATGGCGAAGGCGACCCAGGGGTTGAGCGCATGCTCGAGCTTCAGCCCCGCGGCGCGCGGGATGGCCAGCGCCGCCGCCACGCCCGCGATCGTCGCATGCACGCCCGAGGCGAAGACGCAGAGCCACAGCAGAACCGCCAGCGCCAGATAGGGCCAGAGCCACGTCACCCGCATGCGGTTGCACGCCAGCATCGCCGCCAGCACCACGCCCGCGCCGGCCAGCGCGAGCAGGTCGAGCTTGGCGGTATAGGCCAGCGCGATGATCGCCACCGCGCCCATGTCGTCGACCACCGCGATCGTGGTGAGCAGCAGCTTGAGCGACGCCGGCGCATGCCGCCCGAGCAGTGCCATCAGCCCCATGGCGAAGGCGATGTCGGTCGCCGCCGGGATCGCCCAGCCGCGCGCGAATCCGCCGCCGGCCACCGCCAGGTAGACGATCGCAGGCACCGCCATGCCGCTCGCCGCGGCGATCACCGGCAGGGTCCGCTGCGACCAGCTCGACAGCTGGCCCTCGACCACCTCCGCCTTGATCTCCAGCCCGACGAGCAGGAAGAACACCGCCATCAGCGCATCGTTGATCCAGCCGTGCAGGCTGAGCGGCCCCAGCCCCATATGGAGCAGATGCGCATAGCCGCCCGCCAGTGGCGAGTTGGCAACGACCAGCGCCAGCGCCGACGCCGCCATCAGCACCACGCCGCCCGCCGCCTCGCTCGCGATGAAGGCGCGCGTGGCGGCGGCGATCCGGCTCATGCCCTGGCGAGCGCCTCTGCGATCAGCTTGCGGCTGTTCTCGATCCCGTAGAGCGCGATGAAGCTGCCCATGCGCGGCCCCTGCTCGCTGCCGAGCAAGGTCTCGTAGAGCGCCTTGAACCAGTCGCGCAGGTTCTCGAACGCGTCGGTCTTGCCGATCTCGTAGACGATGTTCTGGATATCCTCGGCCGAGGCGGTCTCGGGCAGCGCGGCGAGCTGTGCGTCGAGCTGGCGCAGCGCACCCGCTTCGGCTTCGCTCGGCGCGCGGCGCTGCAGCGTCGGCTCGACGAAGTCCTTCGCATAGCGGATCGCATAGCCGACCATCCGGTCGAGCTCGGGATGCGATTCGGGCGAGAGGTCCGGCGAATAGCGGCGCAGGAACCCCCAGATCGTCTCGCGATTGCCCACGCCCGGCAGGCTGACCAGGTTGAGCAGCAGCCCGAAGGTCACCGGCAGCGTCTCGGCCGGCACCTGGCCATTATGGATATGATGCACCGGATTGCCGAGCTTCTGCGCGAGTTCCTGGGTCGGATAGTTGGCGCGGAACTGCCAATATTCCTCGATCGCGCGCGGGATCAGCCCCAGGTGCAGCGACTTCGCCTTCTTGGGCTCGCGGTAGATGTAGAAGGACAGGCTCTCGTCCGGCCCATAGGTCAGCCACTCGTCGATCGACAGGCCGTTGCCCTTGGACTTGGAGATCTTTTCGCCCTTGGCGTCGAGGAACAGCTCGTAAATCAGCCCCTCGGGACGCCGCGCGCCGAGCACCTGGGCAATCTTGCCGCTCTGGATGCCGCTGTCGATCAGGTCCTTGCCGTACATTTCGTAATCGACGCCGAGCGCCGCCCAGCGCATGCCCCAGTCGGGCTTCCACTGCAGCTTGGCCTGGCCGCCGAAGATCGACTGCTCGATCGTCTCGCCCTCGTCCTCGAAGCGGATGATCCCCGCCTCGGCATCGACCACTTCCACCGGCACCTGCAGCACCACGCCCGACTTGGGGCTCACCGGCAGCACCGGCGAATAGGTCGCCGCCCGTTCTGCCCGGAGAGTCGGCAGCATCACGTCCATGATCGCCTGATAGTTGCGCAGCACCGTGCGCAGCGTCTCGTCGAAGCGGCCCGAACCATAATAGTCGGTCGACGACGCGAACTCATATTCGAAGCCGAAGCGATCGAGGAATTCGCGCAGCATCGCGTTGTTGTGCGCCGCGAAGCTCTCGAACTTCTCGAACGGATCGGGGATGCGCGACAGCGGCTTGCCGAGATGCTCGGCGAGCAGCGCCTGGTTCGGCACATTGTCCGGCACCTTGCGCAGCCCGTCCATGTCGTCGCTGAATGCGATCAGCCGGGTCTTGTTGCCGGTCATCTCCTCATAGGCGTGGCGCACCATGGTGGTACGCAGCACTTCCTGGAAGGTGCCGATATGCGGCAGGCCCGAGGGGCCATAGCCCGTCTCGAACAGCACCGGCGACCCGTCGGGCTTGCCCTGCGGATAGCGTTTCACCAGCTTGCGCGCTTCTTCGTAGGGCCAGGCCTTGGACTCGAGTGCGGCTGCGCGCAGGATGCTATCGTCTGTCATGATCGGTCGCGCGTGCGCGAATGGGCGCGTTTTTGCAAGTTCCGGGAGCCCGCAAAGACGATGAACGCGTATCGCGAGCCTTGCGATTGGGCCGCTCTTCTCCCCGGCAAAGGCTCGACTCTACCCTGTCCGGGCGCGAAGAAGAGGCATGTGGGAATGGAATAGCGAAGTCTTTCGGACGCGCAGGCTCGAGGACGCGCCGGCAGTCGCCGCTTTTGCCGCCGGGCTGGTGGTGGAAGGACCGGGCGGACTCGATGTGAATCGGAGCGTCCTGTCGCGCTATGGGATGCACGCGCTGCCTCTGATCGAATGGGACCATTCCCACGACGCGCCCGCATTTTTCGAGGCGTTGCGGCACGCGGGCTCCACGCGCGGCTTTTTCCTCGATTACCCCAGCGACGGCCCGGCCGATGGCAGTTTTCGGGAATGCAATCTGACCCCGGCAGCCGCCGCGATCATCGCAAAGGAATGCCTGTTCGGACAGGCCATGCTATTCGTCGATGACCAGTTCCTCGCCGTGGTCGCCGCCTGGAATACCGACTTCACCTATCTGTGCATGGCACCGAGCCTGTTTGATCGCTATCTTTCTGATAATCCGATGCTTCTTGCCCTTAGCGGCGACGATCACGAGCGTCCGGCGGATACGTTCCGGGCTGCGCTGCTGGGTTCGTTCAGGCGGCTCGAAGCATGGTCGCCCCGCACATCGCCGGTCCGCGCCGAACTGGACTGGCAGTTGGTCGCTCCCCAGAACTAGACAGAAGCCAGACAATCCCGAGCCGCTTCCAATGTAGGATTTCGTCTGGAATAGACTCGTAGATGGACGAGTCGCACAAGATCATCCTCCCGCATTTCACCCCCGTGCCGCTGGCGCGCAGCCGCAAGGATGGGTGGACGCCGGCCCGCCAGCGCATCTTCCTCGCTGCGCTCGCTGCTACCGGCCTGGTCTCGCGCGCGGCTAAGGCGGCGGAGATGGGCGTCACCTCCGCGTACAACCTGCGCAGGCGCAAGGGCGCCGAGAGTTTCGCTGCCGCCTGGGATCAGGTCGAGCGCGCCGCTCGCGACCGGGCGCTCGCCTATGTCATCGAGCATGTGATCAACGGCGAGACGCGCCCGCGCTTCTATCGCGGCCGCTTCGTCGGCACCGTCCACCGCGTCGACCAGAAGGTCATGCTCGCCGCCGTCCGCGCAATGTATGCGGAGCCGCCCCGACGGCGTCAGGGCCCGGCAGGATCAAAGTGAAATGATTTGCCCCGACTCCCTTCACTTTGCCGGGCAAGCGAGGCTAGAACGAAAGGCGTACATGACCGCCGATCCTGCCTTTGATGAACCTGCCGGCGGCAATGCCTGGCGCCGCACCGCGCTATGGGGCGCGCGGCCGACGCTGGCGGCGGTCCTGACGACGCCGCTGCTGGTGGCGCTGGTGCTGTCGCCCTTCTGGGGCGTCGCGCTGTTCTTCCTGTTCGATCCTGCAGGCGAGAATGCAGTGGCGACGCTGCGTATCGGTGGCGTGCCGATCGATCTCGGCCCGGACGGCGAGCGCCAGGCGCACTACGCCCTGATCGCAGTCTTCCTGCTCTGGCCGCTCATCCTCATCGGCTCGGCGCTGATCCGGAAGATGCGACTGCACTACCGGCTGGATGCGCGGGGGATCGAGAGCCGGCGCGGCGCCACCTTGGTCCGGCGGATCGATCTCGCCGATATCTGCCGGGTCCGCGAGCGGTCCTATCTGGTCTGGCGCGACATTCGCATTGGCCACAGCCCGAAGCATGAGATCGCCTTGCAGCTGGGCAGCGCCGATGCACGGCAGCTGCTCAAGCTGCTGCAGGTGCTCGGCGTCGATCCCGAAGAGCCGCTGGCGGTGGTGATCCCGGAGGTCGCACCCACCGAGCCGGTGCGCTGGCAGGGGCGGCCCGGCTTTGCCGCATTGGACAAGTTCCAGCTGGCCCTGGCGCCGGTACTTCTGGTGCCGTTCGCGATCTATTTATGGCCGTTGGTCTGGTTCTGGAGCAGCGGCGTTCCGCTTGTCGGCTGCCTGCTCACGCTGGCAATCTGGACGCCGATCTGGGGCGGCCTCGCAGTGATGTCGCTGGGTCTCCTCGGCACCGTGTTCGCCGCATGGCTGGACCTCGCCTTCGGCACGGTGCTGGTCACCGATCGCCGCATCGCCTGGCGCGAGTGGGGCTCCAGCGGCATCTTCCGCGAGCTCGTTCTGTCCGAACTGATCGACGCCGTGATCGTCGAGCAGAAGGGCCGCCGCGCCTGGGTGGCGCTCACCATCCGGCGCGGCAGCGACAATGTCCGCGAAGAGGATCTGCGCGGCATCCCCGACGCCGAGCGCTTCGTGAAGGCGCTGGGGTTCGGCGGATGAACTTGCCCTATCCCGCCCTTCACGCCAGCCATGGCGGCGTCTGGATCGCCACGCCGGACGGCGATTGCCGGGCGATCGGCCGGGGCGAGGCGATCCGCATCGCCGCCGACACGCCGGTGCTCCTGCTCAACGCGCCGCTTATCGGCCAGCGGCTCGGCTATGCCGAGCTGTCGGGGCTCGATCTGCTCGAGCTGTTCGCCTTCCTCCACCCCGCGCGTTTCATGGTGCCGACACCCAAGGGACTGGCCCGCGTCGCCGGTCTCGACGCGCCGGAGAATGACGCGGACATCGCTCCCTTCCTGCGGGCCGCGGCGGCGAAGCTGCTCGCCGTCACCGAGGGGGCCTGGGCCGAGCGCGAGGGTGCGTGGAACTCGGTCCAGTCGCTGTTCCGCCTGCGCTGGCCCTGGGCGCCGGTGGTCAGCCAGCGAATCGCCAAGCCGGCCCAGGCCGAACGCTGGCTCTTCTCCAGGCTGCCCGAATGGACCGAGCAGCCGCCGCGCGTGCCGCCGCGCACCGTGACGCTGGCCGATACCGAGATCGCCGAACGCCTCGCCCGCCTCACCGGCAATGGTGCCGAGCGTCGCCAGGGCCAGCGCGACTATGCCGCCGCCGCCGCTGGAGCCTTCGCGCCGCGCGACATGCGCGAATCGCCGAACCTGGTGCTGGCCGAGGCGGGCACCGGCATCGGCAAGACGCTCGGCTATCTCGCTCCCGCCTCGCTCTGGGCCGAGCAGGCCGGCGGCGCCGTCTGGGTCTCCACCTTCACCAAGGCGCTGCAACGCCAGCTCGGCCATGAGGGCGAGCGGCTCGTCGCCGATCCGGAGGCCCGCAAGAAGCGCATCGTCACCCGCAAGGGCCGCGAGAATTACGTCTGCCTGCTCAATCTCGAGGACGCGCTGCAGGGCGGCTTCGCGGGGCGAGCGGCGATCCTCGCCCAGCTGGTCGCGCGCTGGGCGGCCTATACCGCCGATGGCGACATGATCGGTGGCGACCTGCCCGGCTGGCTTCCCACCCTGTTCCGCCGCAACGGCTCGACTGCACTGACCGACCGGCGCGGCGAGTGCATCTATGCCGGCTGCCCGCACTACCGGAAATGCTTCATCGAGCGCGCCGCACGCGCGTCGGCGGACGCGGACATCGTCATCGCCAACCACGCGCTGGTGATGGTCAACGCCGCGCGGGGCCGCGAGACCGCGAGCCGCCCGACCCGCTATGTCTTCGACGAGGGGCATCACCTGTTCGATGCGGCCGATGCGATGTTCGCCGCCGCGCTGACAGGCCAGGAAGCGATCGAGATCCGTCGCTGGGTCACCGGCCCCGAATCGGGATCGCGCGGCCGGCGCCGGGGCCTCGCCGCCCGCCTGTCCGACGTCGCCAGCTATGACGAGGAAGGCGGCCGGGCGATCACCGAGGCGGTCGAAGCCGCCCGCGCGCTGCCGAGCGACGGCTGGCTCCAGCGGTTGAACGAGGGCGAGCCCTTCGGTCCCGTCGAGCAGCTCCTCGCCGCGGTGCGCGGCCTCGTCTACGCCCGCGATGGGAACGGCGCCGCGGAGGCCGGCTATGGACTGGAGACCGAGCTGGCCGAGCCCGACGGCACGCTGGTCGAGGCGGCCGGCCCGGCGGGTGAGGCGCTCGATTCGCTGCTCCGCCCCCTGGTCAAGCTCGGTCGGCGGCTCGAGGCGGTGCTGGCCGAGGCGCCCGACTGGATGGACGGCCCGGCGCGCGCCCGGATCGAAGGCGCGGTCGCCTCGCTCGGCTGGCGCACCGACACGGTCGGCGCCTGGCTGGCCCTGATCGCCCGGATCGGCGGCCCGGCCGATTCGGCGTTCGTCGACTGGCTCGCGGTGGATCGGGTCGAGGGGCGCGAATATGATGTCGGCCTGCATCGCCACTGGCTCGATCCGTCCAAGCCCTTTGCCGAGACGGTGCTCAAGCCCGCCCATGGCGCGCTGATCACCTCGGCGACCTTGCGCGCCGGCGGCGACTGGGACGTGGCCGAGGCCCGCTCGGGCGCGGTGCACCTGATGCGCCCCGCCCAGCGCTTCGAGGCGGTGAGCCCGTTCAACTATGCCGAGCAGGCCGAGGTGCTGATCGTCACCGACGTCAAGCGCGGCGACATGCCGGCGCTCGCCAATGCCTATGCCCGGCTGATCGTCGCGGCCGAGGGCGGCACGCTCGGCCTGTTCACCGCGATCCGTCGTCTCCGCGCCGTCCATGCCCGAGTCGCGGACCGGCTGGCGCGCGAGGGCCTGCCCCTGCTCGCCCAGCATGTCGATCCCATCGACACCGGCACGCTGGTCGACATCTTCCGCGACGATCCGCGTGCTTCGCTGCTCGGCACCGATGCGCTGCGGGACGGGGTGGACGTGCCCGGCGATTCGCTGCGGCTGGTGGTGATGGAGGGGATTCCCTGGCCCAAGCCGACCGTGCTCCACGCCGCGCGGCGCCTGGCCGGGGGCGGCACCGCCTATGACGATCGCATCGTCCGTGCCCGGCTCGCCCAGGCGTTCGGCCGGCTGATTCGCCGGGCGGATGATCGCGGCACCTTCGTGCTGCTCTCCGCCGCCAGCCCCTCCCGGCTGCTCGACGCCTTTCCGCCGGGCACCCGGGTGACGCGCGTCACGCTGGATCAGGCGGTTGATCGCGTTCGGCTTTCCTTGGCCGCCAAGCTGGGGCAAGAGGCCCCGGCGAACGCCTGACCGGGGATTCCATGAAGACGCTCACGCTGCTCCGCCACGCAAAATCGGGATGGGACGATCCCGTGGCGCGCGATTTCGATCGGCCGCTCAATCCCAAGGGCCAGCGTGCCGCCGCGATGATGGGGCGGCACCTGAAGGCCGAGGGGCTGGAGTTCGACCATGTCGTCGCCTCCCCCGCGGCGCGGGTGGTCGAGACGCTGGCACAGGTCGCCACCGGCTATGGCAGCGACCTCGCCCCGCACTGGGACCAGCGCCTCTATCTCGCCTCGGCGGCGACGCTGCTCGACGTGATCCACGAGCTGCCCGCCGGTGCCGATCGCGTACTCTTCTCGGGGCACAATCCGGGGCTCGAGGAACTGGTGCTGCTGCTCTGCGCCGACAATGCGCTGCGCGATTCGGTCGAAGTGAAGTTCCCCACCGCGAGCCTGGCCGAGATGCGCTTCGATGTGGCCGCCTGGCGCGACGTGAAGCCCGGCAAGGCCGAGCTGCTCCGCTTCACCCGCCCGCGCGACCTCGATTCGACGCTGGGGCCGGACTACAACTGAGCCCCGGCGGCGGCGCCTCATAAATACCCCTTCCCGGAGGGGAGGGGCGGGGTGTGGAGTGCTCACAATACTGAACCAACAGGCGACACGGCAACGATATCGCCAAGACGCGTCCCCTCGATCCGCCTTCCAGAGAGGAGGAGATGGCTCAGCTATCCTCGTCGAGTGCCTTGGAGAGCGAATCACGCACCGCCTTCAGGGCCTGCGTATCGGTCTTGCCGCGTGGGGTGGGAGTAGCAGCAGTCCCCGCCGCGGCCCGCGCGGCCTTGTTGCCCTTCTCCGCCGCGAGCAGCTTCTGCACGCCGCGGATGGTGTAGCCCTGGTTGGAAAGCAGGTCGTGGATGCGCCGCACCAGCGCGACGTCCTCGGGCCGGTAGTAACGGCGATTGCCCGCCCGGGTGAGCGGGCGGAGCTGCGGAAACCGCGTTTCCCAGTAGCGCAGGATGTGCTGCGGGCGCCCGATCTCCTGGGCGAGCTCCCCTATCGTCCGTAGCGCGCCAGCAGCCTTTTCGGCCCCCGGCATCGGCTACTTCCCGCTCAGCTCGCCGAGACGATGCGGTCGCGCATCATCTGGCTTGCACGGAAGGTGAGGACCCGGCGCGGTGCGATCGGCACTTCGACCCCGGTTTTCGGATTACGGCCGACTCGCTCGCCCTTGTCGCGGAGGATGAAGCTGCCGAAGCCCGAAATCTTGACGTTCTGGCCCTCGGCCAGCGCCTCGCACATATGGCTGAGAATCTGCTCGACCAGCCGCGCAGCGTCCGCACGAGACAGCCCCACCTCGTGATGAAGCGATTCGGCGAGATCAGCCCTGGTCAGCGTGCCCGCAGCCGTCATCCGGCAACTCCCCCTTGCGTTCAACTGTATCGAGTTAGTCGTATCAGATTGTTTCGACACAGCAAACGGGAACATTGGGGTCCCGGAATGATTATCTGCGTTTTTTCGCAGCTATCAGAAACGCACCACCGCCGCGCCCCAGGTGAAGCCGCCGCCCATCGCCTCCAGTACCAGCAGGTCGCCTTGCCGGATCCGCCCGTCCCGCACTGCCGCGTCGAGCGCGAGCGGCACGGAGGCGGCCGAGGTGTTGGCGTGCTGGTCGACGGTGACGATCACCTTCTCGGCCGGCAGGTCGAGCTTGCGGGCGGTCGCGTCGAGGATGCGGGCATTGGCCTGGTGCGGCACCACCCAGTCGACGTCCTTGGGCTCGAGGCCCGCCAGGGCGAGCGACTCGGACATCACCGTGGCGAGGTTGACCACCGCATGGCGGAACACCTCGCGGCCCTTCATCCGCAGCTTGCCAACGGTCTGGGTGGTCGAGGGACCGCCATCGACATAGAGCATGTCATTGTAGCGGCCATCCGCGTGGAGCTTGGTCGCCAGGATTCCGCGACCGCCTTCGTCCGCCGTATCCTGCGCTTCGAGCACGATCGCACCGGCGCCGTCGCCGAACAGCACGCACGTCGCGCGGTCCTCCCAGTCGAGGATCCGGCTGAACGTCTCGGCGCCGATCACCAGCGCGCGCTTGTGGACGCCGGCACGCAGCATCGAATCGGCGACCTGCACGGCATAGAGGAAGCCCGAACAGACCGCGGCGACGTCGAACGCCACGCAGTCGCCGATGCCGAGCATCGCCTGCACCTTGGTCGCGGTAGCCGGGAAAGTCTGGTCCGGAGTCGCAGTAGCGAGCACGATCAGGTCGATGTCCGCGGCAGCGATGCCGGCATTGGCCAGCGCGGCCTTGCTGGCCTCGGCCGCCAGCGTGCCTGTGGTCTCATCCGGTCCCGCGATGTGGCGGAAGCGAATACCGGTACGCTCGACGATCCACTCGTCGCTCGTATCCACTTCCTGGGCGAGTTCGGCGTTGGAAACGCGGCGGGGCGGCAGGGCGGAGCCAGTGCCGATGATGACGGAACGCAAGGTCATCTTGAAGTGTCTACGCCGCCTTTGCTTCGAAGTTCCCGAGATCCTCGGCGATGCGGCGATTCAGGTCGTCGCGCAGCATCTTCGCCGCGAAGCCGATCGCGGTGTCGACGCCGAGTTCGTTGGCGCTGCCATGGCTCTTCACGACGATGCCGTTGAGGCCGAGGAAGACCGCGCCATTGTGATTGTTCGGATCGAGGTGCGTGCGCAGCAGCTCGGTCGCCGGCTTGGAGATCAGGAAGCCGATCTTCGAGCGGGTCGAGCTGGAGAAAGCACGCTTTAGCAGGTCCGCGACGAATCGCGCGGTGCCTTCCACGGTCTTCAGGGCGATGTTGCCCGAGAAGCCGTCGCACACGATCACGTCGACATCGCCGCGCGAGAGCTTGTTGCCCTCGATGAAGCCTTGGAAATCGAGGCGGAGATGCTCGGCCTTGCGAAGCTCGGCCGCGGCTTCGCGGATCGAGTCGGTGCCCTTCATGTCCTCGGTACCGATGTTGAGCAGCGCGACCCGCGGGTTCTGCAGGTCGAGCGCGGTGCGCGCATAGGCGGCACCCATCACGGCGAACTGGACGAGGTTGCGGGCATCGACCTCGGTGTTGGCGCCCAGATCGAGCATCACCGTGTCGTTCTCGCCCAGCGTCGGCATCAGCGCGGCGAGCGCAGGACGATCGATCCCCGGCATGGTGCGCAGCGACAGCTTGGCCATCGCCATCAGCGCGCCGGTATTGCCCGACGAGACGGCAGCGCCGGCCTTGCCCTGCTTCACCAGGTCGATGGCGATTCCCATCGACGTGGTCTTGGCACGCCGAATCGCCGCGCTCGGCTTCTCTTCCGAGGCGACGACGTCCGGTGCGTGGACGATTTCGGAGGCGGCCGTCAGGTTCGGGTGGTTCTTCAGACCCTCTCGGATCTGTGCCTCGTCACCGACGAGGATGAACTCCATGCCCTCGAATCGACGGCGCGCACGCGCAACACCGGCGAGCATGACCGCAATTCCCTCGTCACCGCCCATCGCATCGACGGCGATTCGAGAGGAATTCGTCATACTCGCATGCCCCCGCGCGATTCGGCCCAATCGTTACCGAATCAGTCTTCGGCCGAAACGATCTCGCGGCCGTTATAGTGGCCGCACGAACCGCACAGCACGTGCGGACGCTTCAGCTCGCCACAGTTCGGGCACTCCTGGAACGCCTGGGGCGTCAGGGCGTCATGAGCGCGACGCATGCCACGCCGCGACGGCGAAGTCTTTCTCTTGGGAACGGCCATTTCGGCACCTTCTAACGAAACAAAAGTCAAAATCGCGATACGACTGCACGGCCCAGCGGGCAAGCGACGGAGATACCGGCGCTCGCCGGACCAGCGGACGGTCACGAAAGCGAGTGCGCGCCTATAGCGATTCTTGCGGGCGACGCAAGGGAGTGTAGGGATGCAACGCTAGAGGGGACCCTTATATATGCTGATCCTGCCCGTTACGCTCTGCACTGCCGGCGCCGCCGCCGTGATCAACTTCTGGCTCGGCCTGCGAATCAGCCGGCTGCGACTCACCGAGAAGATCTTCGTCGGCGATGGCGGGGACGACCGACTCGTCCGCCGGATGCGCGCCCAGCTGAACTTCGCCGAATATGTCCCGCTGATTCTCGTGCTGCTCGCCCTGGTGGAGCTCGCCGCCGGCACCAGCATCTGGCTGTGGGGCGTCGGCTTCGCGCTGGTCTTCGGCCGCATCCTCCACGCCTTCGGCATGGACGGCTGGGGCCTGGGCCGCCGAATCGGCATCGCGCTCACCATGCTGACGATGCTCGGCCTCGCCGCCTACGGCATCTATATCGGCAGCCAGTACCAGCAGACGGCACCGACCACCGTCTTCAAGATCGGCCCGAAGACCTAGGCCTTGGCCAGCACCGAATCGGCCACGAACGGATTGGTCTTCCGTTCATGGCCGAAATTGCTGAGAGGACCGTGGCCGGGGACAAACACCGTGTCGTCCCCCAACGGCCAGAGCCGCTCGACGATCGCGTCCAGCAGGTCCTGGTGATTGCCCAGCGGGAAGTCGGTGCGGCCGATCGATCCCTGGAACAGCACGTCGCCGACGGTCGCGAACTTCGATTCGGGATGGTGGAAGACGACGTGGCCCGGCGTGTGGCCGGGACAGTGATAGACGTCGAAGACCAGGTTACCGACCGTGACCTGGTCGCCCTGCTCCAGCCAGCGGTCCGGCTCGAACACCGTGCCGCGGATGCCGTATTTCCGCCCGTCCTCGTCGAGCCGCGAAATCCAGAAGCGATCCGCCTCGTGCGGGCCCTCCAGCGGCACGCCCAGCTCCTCGGCGAACTCGCCGGCCGCGCCGCAATGATCGATATGACCGTGCGTCACCAGAATCTTCTCGATCGTCACGCCCGCCTGCTTCGCGGCGGCGCGCAGCTTGTCGAGGTCGCCGCCGGGATCGACGAACGCGCCCTTCATCGTCTCGGTGCACCACAGGAGCGTGCAATTCTGCTGGAGCGGCGTGACCGGGATCACGGCGGCGCGCATCGGGGGATTGGACATGCCCCCGAGATAGGCGGCGCGCCCGCGTGCGGCAACATGGGCTTGCCGTCGCGGCCAAGCAGTTGCATGCGGGGCTCGGCATGACCCTGCCCGACACTCCCTTTGTCCTGCTCGACGATGCCCGCCCCGGCGGCAGCGCGCGGCTGTTCCATACGCCGCAGGGCGCGGTGCGAGCCGCTTCGCCGGAAGAAGTCGAGCGCGGGTTCAGGGCGATGCGCCTATGGCACGACCACGGTTTCCATCTCGCGGGCTTCTGTTCCTATGAGGCATCGCCGGGAATCGAGCCGCGTGCCGTGACCCAGCGTGGCGATGGGCCCTGCATGTGGTTCGGCATCTTTCCGCACGCGGAGCAGGTCGATGCGGAGGCCCTGCTTCCCGATCCGGCAGGCGCCTGGGCCGGCGCGCCGGTGCCGCGGATCGATGCCGCCGGCTATCGCGCCCAGTTCGATCGCGTCGCCGACTATATAAGGGCCGGCGACCTCTATCAGGCCAACCTCACCTTTCGCGCCGATGTGCCGTTCGCCGGCCACCCCGCCGCGCTCTACGCGCTGATCCGCCGGCGCGCTGCTGCCGGGCACGGCGCGCTGGTGTTCACCGGCAGCCAATGGATCCTGTCCTTCTCGCCCGAGCTGTTCTTCACCTATGACGAAGACGGGATGACGGTACGCCCGATGAAGGGTACCGCGCGGCGCGGCGCCACTGCGGCCGAGGACGATGCGATCGCCGCCGCACTGGCGGCCGATCCCAAACAGCGCGCCGAGAATCTGATGATCGTCGACCTGATGCGCAACGATCTCACGCGTATCGGCTGGCCCGGCACGGTGAAGGTGCCCTCGTTGTTCGAGGTCGAACGCTATCCGACCGTGCACCAGATGGTCTCCACCGTCACTGCCGATCCCGCCGAGGGAATCAGCGCGGTCGAGGCGCTGGAAGGCCTCTTCCCCTGCGGCTCGGTCACCGGCGCGCCCAAGCTGCGCGCGATGGAAGTGATCGCCGAAGTCGAGCATGGCCCGCGCGGCATCTATACCGGGGCGATCGGCGCGATCGCTTCCGACGGCGATGCGCACTTCAACGTGGCTATCCGCACCTTGACCATAGAAGAGGGGGCGACACGCGCGCTGCTCGGGTTAGGATCGGGCGTGGTCGCTGATTCGAACGCCGTCGAGGAATGGGACGAGTGCCTGGCCAAGGGCGCCTTCGTCACGTCTGGTGAGGCACCCTTCGACCTGATCGAGACGATGCGCTTCGATCCGCTTGCCGGCCTGCCCCTGCTCGAACGCCATCTGGCGCGGATGAAGGCGAGTGCCCGGACCTTCGCCTTCGAGTTCGACCGTCACGAAGCACGCAACGAACTGCAGGCTGCGACCTTCCGCCTTCGCGCACCCGCGCGCGTGCGCCTGCTGCTCGCCCCGTCGGGCGCCATCGCGATCGGTATCGCCCCGCTGCCCGACGCGCCGGCCGGTCCGGTCCAGGTCGCGATCACCCCGCGCGCACTCGCCCGGGACGATTTCCGCCTCGCCCACAAGACCAGCCGCCGCGCCTTCTATGACGAGGCGCGGCGCGACTCCGGTGCGTGGGAAGTGCTGTTCACCGACGCGCAGGGCTATCTCACCGAGGGCAGCTTCACCTCGATCTTCGTCGAGCGCGACGGCACGCTGGTCACCCCGCCACTCGCCCGCGGCCTGCTCCCCGGCGTGCTGCGCGCCGAGCTGATCGAGACGGGCCGCGCGGTGGAGGGCGACCTGCGGCCCGAGGATCTCGCGGGCGGCTTCTATGTCGGCAATGCCCTTCGCGGACTTGTTTCAGCCGTAACGGTTGCGAAAGCCTAGAACGCAGTCCTATAGGCCCGGCGTCTCCCCTCCGGAAAAGGCGCCATTCATGCAGACCTCGGCCGCGCTCAATCGTATCCAGCCCTCCGCCACGCTCGCGATGACGAGCAAGGTGTTCGAGCTGAAGCGCCAGGGGATCGACGTGATTGGCCTCGGCGCCGGCGAGCCCGATTTCGATACGCCCGATTTCGTCAAGGAAGCCGCGATCGAGGCGATCCGCGCGGGCAAGACCAAGTACACCAATGTCGACGGCACGCCCGAGCTGAAGCAGGCGGTCATCGCCAAGTACGCGCGCGACAACGGCCTCACCTATGCCGAGAACCAGATCAGCGTGAACTCGGGCGGCAAGCACACCCTGTTCAACGCCTTCTGCGCGACGATCGACGCCGGTGACGAAGTCGTGATCCCGGCGCCCTATTGGGTCAGCTATCCGGACGTGGTCGAATTCGCCGGCGGCAAGCCGGTCTTCATCTCGGCGGGCGCGGACGCCGGCTACAAGATCAAGCCCGAGCAGCTCGAGGCGGCGATCACCGCCAGGACCAAGTGGGTCGTGCTCAACTCGCCGTCCAACCCGACCGGTGCCGCCTATTCGGCCGCCGAACTCAAGGCGCTGGGCGAAGTGCTCGAGCGGCACCCGCACGTGCTGATCTATGCCGACGACATGTACGAGCACATCCTCTACGACGGCTTCGAATTCGCCACGATCGCGCAGGTCTGCCCGTCGCTCTACGATCGCACGCTGACCGCGAACGGCGTGTCCAAGGCCTATGCGATGACCGGCTGGCGCATCGGCTATGCGGGCGGCCCGGCCTGGCTGATCAAGGCGATGGGCAAGCTCCAGTCGCAGTCGACCTCCAACCCGTCGAGCATCTCGCAGGCGGCCTCGGTCGCCGCGCTGAACGGCGACCAGAGCTTCCTCAAGGAGCGTGTCGACGCCTTCCAGGGCCGCCGCGATCTCGTCGTGTCGATGCTCAACCAGATCAACGGCATGACCTGCCCGCGTCCGGAAGGCGCTTTCTACGTCTATCCCGAGTTCAGCCAGCTGATCGGCAAGACCACGCCCAAGGGCGCGGTGATCACCTCCGACGAGGAAATGGTCGGCTATCTGCTCACCGAGGCGCGGGTCGCGGCGGTGCACGGCGCCGCCTTCGGCTTCTCGCCGGCGCTGCGCATCAGCTACGCCACTTCGGACGCGCTGCTTACCGAAGCATGCACTCGAATTCAGGAAGCCTGCGCGGCCTTGCGCTGAGCCTCGGCGCGTACGACATTGCGGCCATGCTCAAATGGTCGCTCCCCGCTGCCGCGCTCCTTGGAGCCGCGCTGTTCGTTGCCCCTGCGCTCTCGACGGCGGGTGTCGTCGAGCGCGCGGTGCCGGTGCCCGTCCCCACGCTCGACGTGAAGCCGAGCAAGGGCGAGCAGGTTGCCGTTCTTGCCGGCGGCTGCTTCTGGGGCATGGAAGCAGTCTTCCAGTCGGTAAAGGGCGTTCATTCGGTGACGAATGGCTATGCCGGCGGCACCGCGCAGACCGCGACCTATGCCCAGGTCTCCACCGAGAAGACCGGCCATGCCGAGGCGGTGCGCATCGCCTTTGACCCCAAGAAGGTCAGCTACGGCACGCTGCTGCGCGTCTATTTCTCGGTCGCGCACGATCCGACGCAGCTCAACCGCCAATATCCCGATACCGGCCCCAGCTATCGCTCGGCGATCTTCCCGCAGAATGCGGAGCAGCGCCAGGTGGCGGCTGCCTATATCGACCAGCTGACCAAGGCGAAGGCCTTCACAAAGCCGATCGTGACCAAGCTGGAGACCGGCAATTTCTATCCGGCGGAAGCCTTCCACCAGGACTTCTTCTGGCGGAACCCGACCTATCCCTACATCGTGCGCTACGACAAACCGAAGGTGGCGGCGTTTCGGAACGCCTATCCGCTGCTGGTGAATTGACCACGGTTCCCTCTCCCGCTTGCGGGAGAGGGAGAATCCTCAGATCAGCCCCAGCCCGGCCAGCTCGCCCATCAGCGCGGGCGGCAGCTCGTCGAGTCCGGCTCCGGCCTCGCCCAGATCGGCCGGCGCGTCCGCGCCCTCCAGATAGCGCCAGCCCTGATGCGCGCGCTTCGGCCGATTGGCGACCAGGATCAGCCGCGGCTCCATCAGGATCGCGGTGCGCCCACCCTCGGCCTCGCCGAAGCCGACGATCGGGGTGCGGCCGACCAGCTGGTGCTTGAGGATCCAGAACAGCGATCCCTCGCCGCCGATTTCCTCGTGCCGCTTGGGCAGATAGCGCGTGGTCAGCCCCCACACGTCCCCCCGGGAAGCGAGGCGCTGGGCGAGATACTCTACGGAGTCGCAGCCAAAGGCGACCTTGGTCAGATGAAGTGGCACGGCGCTAATCTGGTGCGTGCATTTTGCGTCGGCAAGTACGGTGCCGGCCCGCTCCCCCACCCGGCCACCCATATGATACTGCCGTTGGGTGGCCGGGTGGGGGAGCGGGCTGGAGCGGTTCCCTCAAAGCGCGATCAACCGACCAGTCCGCTCGCGCTGGCGAGTCCAAGGAATGCCAGGAAGCCCATCGAATCGGTGGTCATCGTCACGAAGATCGAGCTGGCCACCGCCGGATCGGCCTTGAGCCGGTCGAGCGTGACCGGCACGACCACGCCGGCCAGTCCCGCGATGAAGATGTTGGTCATCATCGCCGCGGCGATCACGCCGCCCAGGGCGGCATGGTGATAGAACAGTCCCACCGCGGTGCCGATCACGATCGCCACGGTCACGCCGTTGAGCAGCGCGATCGAGATCTCGCGCTGGATAGCGCGCAGCGTGTTGGACTGGGTCAGCTGGTTGGTGGCGAGCGCACGCACCGTCACCGCCATGGTCTGGGTACCGGCATTGCCGCCCACGCCGGCGACGATCGGCATCAGCGCGGCCAGCGCCACCATCTTCTGGATCGTGCCTTCGAACAGGCTGATGATCGTCGCCGCGACCAGCGCAGTGAGCAGGTTGGTCAGCAGCCAGCGCACCCGGCCCTTGTACGAATCGATCACCGGCTCGTTGATGTCGCCTTCGCCGGCACCCGAGAGTAGCAGCGCATCCTCGCCCGCCTCCTCGGAGATGATATGGACGATGTCGTCCACCGTGATCATGCCGACCAGCCGGCCATTGGGATCGATCACGGCGGCGGAGATCAGCGCGTACTTCTGGAAGCGCAGCGCCACTTCCTCCTGGTCCATGTCGACCGGGATCAGCGTCTGCTCGCGCTTCATCACATCGCCCATCGAGACGACGCGGGGCGTGCGCAGGATCCAGGAGAGCGCACAGGTGCCCACCGGCTTGTGGGAGGGATCGACGACGAAGATTTCCCAGAAGTCGGTGGCGAGATCCTCGTTCTTGCGGAGATAGTCGAGGACGTCGCCGACGCTCCAGTGCTCGGGCACCGCGATCAGCTCGCGCTGCATCAGGCGGCCGGCGGATTCCTCGGGATAGGAAAGCGCTTCCTCGATCGCGGCGCGGTCGTCGGGGTCGAGCGCGCGCAGCACCTCGCGCTGGTCCTCGACGTCCATGTCCTCGATGATCGCGACGGCGTCGTCGGTATCGAGCTCGGCGGCGATGTCCGCCACCTGGGTGGCGGTGAGCGATTCGACCAGGGCCTCGCGTACCCAGTCGTTCATCTCGGCGAGCACGTCGCCATCGATCAGGTCGGCGATCGCGCTGACCAGCGCGGCGCGGTCCTCGGACGGCGCGAGCTCGACCAGGTCGGCGATGTCCGCGGGGTGGAGCGGCTCGGCCAGCGCGTGCGCCCGGGCGGAGTCGCCGTCGTGCACCGCGTCCAGCACCGCGTCGACGAACTGCGGCCGCAGCCGGTCGTCCTCGTCGAGCTGGGGCTCGGGGACCATGCTATCTGCTTGAAGTTCGGTCTCGCTCAAGGTTCGACCTCCCTGTTTGGCCCCGCTCCCGCCGCTGCCACCCTCTCCGCCGATTTGCAAGTCGCCCCGCGCGCCACTAGGTGCGGTGCAAAGCCTTCTCAGGAGTAATCTTCGTGTCCGAACCCACCAAGCTCGTCATGACCCTCGACACCGGCGACGTGCACATCCAGCTGCGCCCCGACCTCGCCCCCCAGCATGTCGAGCGCATCGCCACCCTCGCCGACGAGGGCTTCTATGACGGCGTCGTGTTCCACCGCGTGATCGACGGTTTCATGGCCCAGGGCGGCGACCCCACCGGCACCGGCATGAGCGGCTCGAGCCTGCCCAACCTGCCGGCCGAGTTCAGCCGCGAGCCGCACGTCCGCGGCGTCTGCTCGATGGCCCGCACGATGGATCCGAACAGCGCCAACTCGCAGTTCTTCATCTGCCTCGACGACGCGACCTTCCTCGACGGCCAGTACACCGTCTGGGGCGTGGTCACCGAGGGCATGGAGCATGTCGACGCGCTGCCGAAGGGCGAGCCGCCGCGCACCCCGGGCAAGATCGTCAAGGCCCGCACCGAGGCCTGATCGCACGAAGAGCCCCTCCCGATGCGGAGGGGCTTTTTGTATCAGGCGACCCGATCGGCTTCGAGCACGTCGATCAGCCAGTCGTGGAACAGCTTGACCGGCCGCGTGGTCAGCGCGCGCGGGCGGCAGACGAACCAGTAGCTGTAGTCGCTGTCCACGGTCAGGTCGAAGAGCTGGACCAGCCGCTCGTCGCGCGCCGCCTCGAAATGCGATTCGAGCATGAAGGCGACGCCCAGGCCCTGTGCGGCGGCCTCGAGCATAAGCGTACCCGAATCGAAATGGTCGATCGCCGCGGGCTCGATCTCCTGCTCGGAAAGCCCCGCCGCCGCGCGCCAGGCGGTGAAGGTGTCCGCCATGTCACGGTGCACCAGCGCCGTCAGCTTCGACAATTGCTCCGGCCGGGTGATCGGGTCCGATCCTTCGAGCAGCGAGCGCGCGCCGATCACATAGACCCGGTTGCGGTCCAGCCGCTTGGCGTAGAGCGTCGGATCGATGTCGCGCGCCACGACGATCGCCGCATCGAGCCCGTCGCCCAGCCGCGCCACCGCATGGCCGCCGGTATCGACGTCGAGATGCAGCTCGGGATGCCTGCGCTTCAGGTCGCCCATGTGCGGCATCAGCCGCTGCGTCGCGAACAGCGGCAACAGGCCGAGGCGCAGGCGCAGCAGCTCGGTGCCGCTGGTCATCGTCTCGACCGCATCGGCCATGGTGTCGAGCGCCGGGGCGATCATGCCGAGCAGCCGGTCGCCGTCGTCGTTGAGCTTCAGCGCCTGGTGGCGCCGCTCGAACAGCGGCTTGCCGATGAACCGCTCGAGCGCCTGGACACGGCGGCTCAGCGCCGGCGAGGAAAGCGCGAGCTCTTCCGCCGCGGCCTTGATCGAGCCCAGCCGGGCCACCTGCACGAATGCCTCGATTGCCGTCAGGGGAGGAAGTCGTCGCATTCCGCTCTCTTTTTGTTGCGCTGCGTCATTATCCTTGGCGCGGGTTTCGCCCCACGCCAATGCCCTTTTGGGTGTTGGCCATATATCGCTCTTGTTATTCGCGATTGCAAGTTGTGCACGCGTTAATGTTTCTTTTCGCACTTGCACAAAAACCGGCCGCACTGCACAAAGCACGTGCCTTTCAGGCATCCTCTCCTAAAACTTTCCCGGCCGGTCCTCGCGATCGGCCTTTTTTTTGCCCGTGCGAATCGCCCGCCCATAGCCGAGCGCCAGGCGCCGGGCCGAACGCGCCGTTGCGGCGAGGAAATCCGCACCCCATGTTCCCGCCACAACGCCTGCGGAGAACAGAAACATGGCGGACGAAGAAGCGCAGCCGATCAAGCTGCAAGTTGCCAATGCCCGGCCCGAGGACAGCGGCCGTGGCCTCGCGCATCTGCCGCGCGCGCTGATGGCGCGGCTCGGCCTGACCGAGGGCGATGTGATCGAGATCGTCGGCAAGCGCGCCACCCCCGCGCTCGCCGTGCTGCCCTATGCCGAGGACGAGGGCCTCGAACTTCTGCGCATCGACGGCCTCCAGCGCGCCAATGCCGGCGTCGGCTCGGGCGATTTCGTCGAGGTGCGCAAGGCCGCGTCCAAGCCCGCCACCCGCGTGGTGTTCGCGCCCGCCCAGCAGAATCTGCGCCTCCAGGGCAGCGGCGAGGCGCTGAAGCGCGTCTTCTTCCAGCGCCCGCTGGTGCAGGGCGACGTCGTCGCCACTGCCGGCCAGCAGCGCGCCGACATTCCGCCCCAGGTCGCCCAGTTCCTCCGCGCGCCGGCCTATGCGCTGCAGGAGATCCGCCTCACCGTGGTCTCGGCCACGCCGAAGGGCATCGTCCATATCGACGAGAATACCGAGGTCGAGCTGCGCCCCGAATATGAGGAAGCCACGGGCGATGCCCGCCGCGCCGACGTCACCTATGACGATATCGGCGGCATGGCCGGCACGATCGACCAGCTCCGCGAGATGGTCGAGCTGCCGCTGCGCTATCCCGAGCTGTTCCAGCGCCTGGGCGTCGATCCGCCCAAGGGCGTGCTGCTCCATGGCCCGCCCGGCACCGGCAAGACGCGGCTCGCCCGCGCCGTCGCCAATGAATCGGACGCGCAGTTCTTCCTGATCAACGGGCCCGAGATCATGGGCTCGGCCTATGGCGAGTCGGAAGGCCGCCTGCGCCAGATCTTCGAGGAAGCGGCCAAGGCCGCGCCGTCGATCGTCTTCATCGACGAGATCGATTCGATCGCGCCCAAGCGCGGCCAGGTCTCGGGCGAGGCGGAGAAGCGCCTCGTCGCCCAGTTGCTCACGCTGATGGACGGGCTCGAATCGCGCGCCAATATCGTGGTGATCGCGGCGACCAACCGCCCCGATGCGATCGACGAGGCGCTGCGCCGCCCCGGCCGGTTCGACCGCGAGATCGTCGTCGGCGTGCCGGACGAGCGCGGCCGCCGCGAGATCCTCGGCATCCACACCCGCGGCATGCCGCTCGGCGACAAGGTCGATCTCGGCGAGCTGGCCAGCACCACCTATGGCTTTGTCGGTGCCGATCTGTCCGCGCTCGCCCGCGAGGCCGCGATCGAGGCGGTGCGCCGGATCATGCCCAAGCTCGACCTGGAGAAGGGCACGATCCCACCCGAGGTGCTCGACACGCTGGCCGTCACGCGTGAAGACTTCCTGGAAGCGCTCAAGCGGGTCCAGCCTTCGGCGATGCGCGAAGTGATGGTCGAGGCGCCGCGCGTCCGCTGGGAAGATGTCGGCGGGCTCGACGATGCCCAGATGCGCCTCAAGGAAGGCGTCGAGCTGCCGCTCAAGGATCCCGACGCGTTCCGTCGCCTCGGCATCCGCCCGGCCAAGGGCTTCCTGCTCTATGGGCCACCGGGCACCGGCAAGACGTTGCTCGCCAAGGCCGTCGCGCGCGAGGCGGAGGCGAACTTCATCGCCACCAAGTCGAGCGACCTGCTCAGCAAATGGTACGGTGAATCCGAGCAGCAGATCGCCCGGCTGTTCGCCCGTGCCCGCCAGGTCGCGCCCTGTGTGATCTTCATCGACGAGCTCGATTCGCTGGTGCCGGCGCGCGGCGGCGGCCTGGGCGAGCCCCAGGCGACCGAGCGTGTGGTCAACACGATCCTGTCCGAGATGGACGGGCTCGAGGAACTGCAGTCGGTGGTGGTGATCGGTGCCACGAACCGCCCGAACCTGATCGACCCGGCGCTGCTCCGCCCGGGCCGGTTCGACGAGCTGGTCTATGTCGGCGTGCCCGATGCTGCCGGCCGCGAGCGCATCCTGCGGATCCAGACCGCGAAGATGCCGCTGGCACCCGACGTCGATCTCAAGGCGGTCGCCGAGCAGACCGAGCGCTATACCGGCGCCGACCTGGAGGACGTGGTCCGCCGCGCCGGCCTGGTCGCGCTGCGCCAGTCGCTCCAGACCAAGGAAGTGACCCAGGCGCACTTCGAAGCGGCCCTCGCCGATTCGCGCGCCACGGTCACGCCCGAGATGGAGAGCGAATATCAGGCGATGTCGGGCCGGCTGAAGCAGCAGGCCTCTGCAATCCAGCCGCTGGGGTTCATCGCCCCCGGCATGCTGCAGGGCCGCGGCCCCAAGGGCTCGGATTAAAGTTCTTCACGTCACCCCGCGAAAGCGGGGCCCATCTCCTGCGCTTTCGGCAAACGCACCGGTGCGTAAGTGGATAGTCCGGGAGATGGGTCCCCGCTTTCGCGGGGATGGCGGCAGTTACTGGTCCTCAGCCTTTGTCCGCGTCGCCGCCCAGGCATAAACCAGCAGACATCCCAGCGCGCCCGCCGCGGTCAAGTACGGCAGCGGCCGCCACAGCTCGTACAGCCCCACCCCGATCGACGGCCCCAGTACGAACGCCGCGCCGTTCACCGAAGTGACCTTGCCCGCCACCGATCCCTGCGCTTCCGCTCCCACCCCCAGCGAAGCGCCGGCGGTGAAGCCCGGCCGGGCGAAGCCCATGCCGAGCGCGGTCAGCGCATAGCCGAGCGCGATGCCGTAGAGCGTCGTCGCGGTGCCGGTCGCGATACAGCCCACCGCCCCCAGCCCCGCCCCTACCAGAACCAGCGCGCGCGGGCGCAGGTCGAGCATCGGGATCAGCCCCCATTGGGCGAGCAGCGATGCGCCGGCGCCGATCATCAGCACCAGGCCAGTCGGCTGCAGCGCCTCGACCGGCGGCAGGTGCATCCGGTCGATGATCAGGAAACCGATGGCTTGGCCGGTCATCGCCTGGGCATGGCCGATGATCAGCCCGGCGACGATCCAGGCGCGGATGCGCGGATCGAAGTAGCGGACATTCTCGTTGGTCTCGTCGGCGGTGGCGGCGGTCACCGTCGCGCCGGTGCCCTGTCCGCCGATCGAGGGATAGGAGATCGCCGCGCCATGCTCGTTGCCCTCGTCCTTGGGCAGGCCCCGGGCGGCGGCGATCCAGATCACCACGCCGATCGCGCTCGCGGCAAAGGCGGGACCGGCCAGACCGATCAGCGGCCCGCCCGGCCAGAGATGCCCCATCACCAGATAGGGTGCGATCGCCGGACCCAGGATCGTGCCCAGCCCGAAGGCCGAGGCGAGCAGGGTCAGCGCCTGGGTCCGCTCCTCGCGGCTGGTCCGGCCGGCGACGATCGCCTGCACTGCCGGCGGCGCCGCCGATCCGAAGGTGCCGTAGATCACGCGCCCGGCGACAAAGGCGATGAAGGTCGCCACCGGGCCCAGCCAGCCATTGATCCCCAGCGCCAGGCACAGCCCGCACAGCCCCAGCGACACGGTGAAGCCGGCAATGCCGACCAGCACCATCGCGCGGCGCCCGTGCCGGTCTGATCGGTTGGCCCAGAACGGCGCGGCGATCACCCAGAGCAGGGCGGAGACCGAGAAGACCGCAGCGACCGCGCTGTCCGGCGCATGGAGCGAACGCCCAAGCGCCGGCAGCACCGATTGCAGCGCGGTATTGCCCGCCGCGATGACGAGCATGACGGTGAACAGCAGCCCGAAGGTGCCGTCGACCCGCCGGAACTTCACGGCCGCGCCCAGCTGTAGCTGCGCCCGATCTCGGCGACGTGGAGCATGTACCATCTATACCAGCGCCCGCGGCCCATTTCCCGGGTCTCCGCATGTTCGGGATGCTTGCGCCAGGCGACGGCACTGGCCTCGTCCGCCCAGTAGCTGATCGTGATCGCCTGGCCCTCGGCGCTGCCGACATGGTCGACGCCGCGATAGCCGGGCTGCTCGGCGGCGAGCGCGTCCATCGCCGCAGCGGCGACGGCATAGCCCTCCGGGTCGTCCCCGGTGCGCTCGGAAATGAACATGACGGCGGTTTGCCCGCTCCGATCCTCTGCCATGGCCCACTCGATTAGGCGCTTTGGAAGGTTACGCAACCCGCCCCAATTCCGTCATCCCGGCGAAAGCCGGGATCTCATGCGGCGGGCGCGCGCAGTTGGCCCGAGATCCCGACTTCCGTCGGGATGACGGGTGCGGCTAAGGCACCCGTCATGATCACCGATTGGCATTTCTACGCGCTCGCCGTCCCCGCGGTGATCCTGCTGGGCCTCAGCAAGGGCGGGTTCGCCGGCATGGGGGCGCTTTCGCTCCCGCTGCTCGCCTTCGCGATCGATCCGGTCCGCGCCGCCGCGATCACCCTGCCGATCCTGATCGCGCAGGACGTGGTCGGCGTCTGGGCGTTCCGCCGCACGGTGGACTGGCGGCTGCTCGGCTGGATGCTGCCCGGCTCGATGCTCGGCATCGCGCTCGGCTACTGGTTCGCCGCCAGCGTCTCCTCGGCGGCGGTGATGGCGATGGTCGGCGCGATCTCGATCCTGTTCGGTGCCTATCGGCTCTGGGCCGCGCGCAACGCAGCGCCCAAGGACACCGCGCGCTGGCCCGACTGGATCGGCTCGCTGTTCGGCATCGCCTCGGGCTTCACCAGCCAGATCGCCCATGCCGGCCAGCCGCCCTTCCAGCTCTGGGTGCTACCCCGCAACCTGCCCCGCGACATCCTCGTCGGCACCACCGCGATCTTCTTCGCCGCGACCAACTGGATCAAGGTGCCGGCCTATCTCGCGCTCGGCCAGTTCACCCCGGCCAACCTCATGACCTCGGCCGCGATGCTGCCGCTCGCCCTGGTCTCCACCGTTGCCGGCGTATGGCTGGTGCGCAAGGTCGACGCAGCGCGCTTCTACACCGCGATCTACGTGCTGATGATCCTGGTCGGCATCGCCCTCGTCGCCGAGGCGCTCCGCTAGGGCTTCCAATGTAGGATTTCGCGTGTTCTGGTCTTTCACATGACCAGCGCCGCGCCTTGCCTCCGTTTCCCACGGCGGCGCGGCGAAAGCGGCAAAGTGAAGGAATGTTGGTCGACTCCCTTCACTTTGCCGACAAGGAAATCAGTCGAACAGCGACGAAACCGAGCTTTCATCGGCGATCCGCTTGATCGCCTCGGCGAGCAGCGGCGCGATCGTCAGGTGGCGGATCTTGCTGCTCTCGGCGATCACCGCATGGTTGCCGATCGAGTCGGTGATGACCAGCTCCGCCAGCGCCGAGCCGTCCACGCGGGCAACGGCGCCGCCCGAAAGCACGCCGTGCGTGCAATATGCGACCACGTCCTCGGCACCCGCCGCCTTCAGCGCCGCCGCGGCGTTGCACAAAGTGCCGGCCGAATCGACGATGTCGTCGATCAGGATGCAGAAGCGCCCTTCGACATTGCCGATGATGTTCATCACTTCCGATTCACCCGGGCGCTCGCGGCGCTTGTCGACGATGGCGAGCGGCGCGTTCTCGAGCCGCTTGGCCAGCGCGCGGGCACGGACCACGCCGCCCACGTCGGGGGAGACCACCATCCACTTCTTGTCGGGGAAGCGGCTGTGGATGTCCGCGCTCATCACCGGTGCGGCGAAGAGGTTGTCGGTCGGGATGTCGAAGAAGCCCTGGATCTGCCCGGCGTGCAGGTCGACCGAGAGGACGCGGTCGGCGCCGGCGGTGGTCACCAGGTTGGCGACCAGCTTGGCCGAGATCGGGGTGCGCGGACCGGGCTTACGGTCCTGGCGGGCATAGCCGAAATAGGGGAGCACCGCGGTGATGCGCTTGGCCGATGCGCGCTTCAGCGCGTCGACCATGATCAGCATCTCCATCAGATTGTCGTTCGCCGGATAGCTGGTCGACTGCATCACGAAGACGTCCTCGCCGCGGACATTCTCGAGGATCTCGACAAAGATCTCCTCGTCGGCGAAGCGGCGGACATTCGCCTGGGTCAGCGGAATCTCGAGATACTCCGCGATCGCCTTGGCGAGCGGCGCGTTCGAATTGCCGGCCAACAGTTTCATCGAATTATCTCCCGCGTTCCCTCCCGGCCCCTTTGTCAGCCGATTCCCGGCGGGGCAAGACGGGGAAGTGCTTATACACGGCTAATGCACCGGTGGCGTGGCTTTCACGGCACGGCTAAGGGCAGCGCATGACCGTCACCACCCGCTTCGCGCCGAGCCCCACCGGCACGCTCCATGTCGGCAACCTGCGCACCGCGCTCCACAACTGGATGTTCGCGCAGAAGCAGGGCGGCCGCTTCCTGCTGCGCATCGACGACACCGATGCCGAACGCTCGGAAGAGGCGTTCGTCGACGCGATCCGCACCGACCTCGCCTGGCTGGGCCTGAACCCCGATGGCGAGGAACGCCAGTCGGCCCGTTTCGATCGCTACGAAGTGCGCTTCGAGGAGCTGAAGGCCGCCGGCCGGGTCTATCCGGCGTACGAGACCGCGCAGGAGCTCGAGCTCAAGCGCAAGGTGCTGCTCGGTCGCGGCCTTCCCCCGGTCTATGACCGCGCCGCGCTGGCCCTCACCGACGAAGATCGAGCGAAGCTGGAAGCCGAGGGCATCCGTCCGCACTGGCGCTTCCGGCTCGACCATGACGCCATGATCGAGTGGGACGATCTGGTCCGTGGCCCGCAGCGCTTCGACCCGAAGACCATGTCGGACCCGGTGGTCCGACGAGCCGATGGCAGCTGGCTCTACCTGCTCCCGTCGGTGATCGACGATATCGACATGGACATCACCCATGTCGTGCGCGGCGAGGATCACGTCTCGAACACCGCGACCCAGCTCCAGATGTTCGCGGCGCTCGGCGCCGAGGCACCCCGCTTCGCCCATGAAGCGCTGCTCACCGGCGCCGAGGGCAAGCTCTCCAAGCGGCTCGGCTCGCTCGGCATCGCCCATTTCCGGGAGATCGGCATCGAACCCCAGGCGCTGATCGCCCTGCTCGCCCGGCTCGGCACCAGCGATCCCGTCGAGCCTTTCGTCGATCCGGCGCCGTTGATCGAGAGCTTCGACTTCGCCCGCTTCGGCCGCGCACCGGCGCGCTTCGACGAGGAGGAACTGGCCCAGCTCAACGCCCGCATCGTCCACCAGCTCGATTATGAAGCAGTGAAGGACCGCCTCCGTGCCGGCATGACCGAGGCGGGCTGGGACGCGATCCGCCCCAATCTCTCCACTATCGCCGAGGCGGCGGACTGGTGGAGCGTGGTCGAGGGCCCGATCGCCGCCACCATCGCCGAGGAGGACCGCCCCTTCCTCGCCCAGGCCGCCGATATCGCCGCGACGCTGGACTGGTCCAATCCCTGGCCGGCCCTCACCGGCGCTCTCAAGGAAGCCACCGGCCGCAAGGGCCGCACGCTGTTCCTGCCGCTGCGACTCGCGCTGACCGGGCGCGAGCACGGTCCCGACATGGCCGCGCTCCTCCCCCTGATCGGCAAGGAAAATGCCCTGGTCCGTCTCCGCAGCGGCTGATTCGGGAACTATTTACCCCGTGTATGTAATGTTGTATCATCACTGCAGTCGGCCGTCAGACCGACCTTGGAGATGGAGTGCAACGCCATGTACGCTGAACATCGCTACCAGCCCCAGCAATCGCGCGTCGCGAGCATCGGGGCGTCGCTGCTCATCAGCGGCGCGATCATCACCGGGATGATCTATTCGGCGCCGAACATCGCCCGGATCCTGATCAATGATCCGATCGAGACCTATAATGTCCGCGAGACGGTTCCCCCGCCGCCGATCGAGCCGCCCAAGCTGCAGCCCAAGGTCGAGGCGAAGACCCCGACCCAGCCACTGCCCACGGTACCCGATACGATCGTCAAGACCGACAGCCGGCTCACGATGGAGACCACCAAGGACATCCCGCCGGTCCAGCCCGAGATCACCAAGCCCGTCGAGCCCGGCCCGCCCGTGATCGTCGAGCCGGCCAAGCCGCTCCCGCCGTTCGTGGGCGCCCGACGCGATCCGCGCTACGCCGAAGCCTTCCAGCCCAACTACCCCGCCTCCGAACTGCGCGCCCAGCGCGACGGTCGCGTCTCGGTCCGGGTGCTGGTCAGCGCCGATGGCCGGGTGAAAGCGGTCGAGCAGGTCAGCGCCACCAGCCAGGCCTTTTTCGAGGCGACCCGCCAGCAGGCCCTGTCCAAATGGCGGTTCAAGCCGGCAACGCGCGGCGGGGTGGCCGAGGAAAGCTGGATGACGCTGAGCGTCACGTTTCAGATCAAGGACCAGTAAGGGGACTTGATGGTGCGCGGGGGCTGGCTCTCGGGCCCCCGCGCGCCTATCTTCACCGGCAAGATGAGCTACCTCCAGAGATTCAACCCCCTGCGCGCCTTTGGCGATTTCCGGCGCTGGCTTGCCACCCGCAAGCCGTACGAGCTGTGGTTCATGATCCTCGCCATGGCGGTCACGCTGGTGATTCTTTACATGTTCGTGAAGGATTCGAACGTCGAGACGCCGTACAAGCGCGACATCATCTATGTGCAGCAATGGCGGCTCGATCGCAGCGATGCCGACATCAAGGCGCAGCAGGCCAAGGACCTGCCCGAGGAACAGAAGCGCAGGGCCGCGTTCGAGGCCGCGCAGAAGAAGCGCCAGGCCGAATTCAAGAAATATGACGATTGGCTGACCCAGCACGGCTTCTGAGCGACGGCCGCTGGATGGGTGCCGCGCTCGCTCTGGCCGGGCGCGGACGCGGGCGGACTGCGCCCAATCCCAATGTCGGCTGCGTGATCGTCCGCGACGGGATCGTCATCGGCCGCGGCTGGACCCAGCCCGGCGGCCGCCCGCACGCCGAGGCGATGGCACTGACCGAGGCCGGCGAAAAGTCGCGCGGCGCAACTGCGTACGTCACGCTCGAGCCCTGCGCGCACGAATCGCCGCGCGGCCCTGCCTGCTCGAACCTGCTGGTCGCGGCCGGTGTCGCCCGGGTGGTGATCGCGCTCGGCGATCCCGATCCACGCACCGATGGCGCCGGCGCCGCACGCCTGCGCGCCGCGGGAATCGAAGTGACCGAAGGCGTCCGCGCCGGGGAAGCACGCCGCTCGATGGCCGGCTTCCTGACCCGGCTGGAAAAGCGCCGCCCCCAGGTCACGCTCAAGCTCGCCACTTCGCTCGACGGCCGCATCGCGCTGCCCTCGGGCGAGAGCCAGTGGATCACCGGTCCCGAGGCGCGTGCCCATACCCATCTCGAGCGCAGCCGCCACGAGGCGATCCTGGTCGGCCGCCGCACGATGGAAATCGACCAGCCGCGACTCGATGTCCGCTTGCCCGGCCTCGAGGACCGCGCCCCGCGCCAGTTGGTACTGTCCTCGACCGGCGACCTCCGTCGCCCCGAGGACATTGCCGGCCTCGAAGGCATCGACCATCTCTTCGTCGAGGGCGGTGCCGAGACCGCCTCCGCCTTCCTCCGCGCCGACCTGGTCGACCGGCTGCTGCTCTACCGCGCGCCGATCCTGATCGGCGAGGGCAGGGCGGCGATCGGCGATATCGGACTTACCCGGCTGGGCGACGCCCATGGCCGCTGGCGGCTGATGGAAAGCCGCATGCTTGGCAGTGACAGGATGGAGGTCTACGAGCGCGCATAATGTTCACGGGAATCGTCACTGATATCGGCACGGTCGAGGCCACGGAAAAGCAGGGCGACCTGCATGTCCGCGTCTCCACCGCCTATGAAACCGCCGGGATCGACCTCGGCGCCTCGATCTCCTGCTCGGGCGTCTGCCTGACGGTGGTCGACAAGGCGCCGGGCTGGGTCGCCTTCGACGTCTCGGGAGAGACGATCAGCCGCACGGCCAAGGGCATGTGGACCTCGGGCCGCAGGCTCAACCTCGAGCGCGCGCTGCGCCTCGGCGACGAGCTGGGCGGCCATATCGTCACCGGCCATGTCGACGGCATCGGCACGGTCAAGTCGATCGAGGAGATCGGCGGCTCGCACCATGTCGTGATCGTCGCCGGTCCCGAGCTGGCGCCCTATGTCGCGCCCAAGGGTTCGATCACCGTCGACGGGGTCTCGCTCACCGTCAATGCGGTGCGCGATACCGATGAAGGTGTCGAATTCGACCTCAACATCATTCCCCACACCGCTTCCGTCACTACATTCGGCGGACTTGAAGCAGGGCAGGCCGTCAATCTGGAGATCGACGTGCTCGCCCGTTACCTGCAGCGCATGGAGGCGCTCCGTGGCAAAGCCTGAACTAGCACGCCTGAAGCATGGTTTCCTCTCCTCGCCCGAGGAGCTGATCGACGAGGCCCGCAACGGCCGGATGGTGATCCTGGTCGATGACGAGGACCGCGAGAACGAAGGCGATCTCGTCATCCCCGCCCAGATGGCCACGCCCGACGCGGTCAACTTCATGGCGCGCTTCGGCCGCGGCCTGATCTGCCTCGCGCTCACCGCCGAACGTGGGCGGCAGCTCCAGCTCGAGCCGATGGTGCGGGTCAACGGCACCCCGCTTGGCACTGCCTTCACCCAGTCGATCGAGGCGAAGGAAGGCATTTCGACCGGCATCTCCGCCGCCGATCGCTCGCGCACCGTCGCGGTGGCGATCGATGCGGCCAACGGCCCCGATGCGATCACTTCGCCCGGCCATGTCTTCCCGCTGATCGCCAAGGACGGCGGCGTCCTCGTCCGCACCGGCCATACCGAGGCTGCGGTCGATCTCGCCCGCCTCGCCGGGCTCAATCCGTCGGGCGTGATCTGCGAGATCATGAAGGACGACGGGACGATGGCCCGTCTCGACGACCTGATCGCCTTCGCCCAGTTCCACAACCTCAAGCTCGGCACGATCCGCGACCTGATCGCCTATCGCCGCCGCCACGACCATCTCGTCGAGAAGCGCGCCGAAACGCGCTTCGACAGCGAATGGGGCGGCGAGTGGTCCGCGCTGACCTTCTGGAACAAGGCGACCGAGACCGAGCAGGTCGCGCTGGTCAAGGGCAAGATCGATCCGGCCAGGCCGACCCTGGTGCGCATGCACGCCCTGTCGCCCTTCTCCGACATCTTCGGCGAAGGCGGCGCGCGCGGCGGGCTGCTGCGCCGCTCGATGGAACTCATCGCCGAAGAGGGCGCGGGCGTGGTCGTGGTGATCAACAAGCCGCGTCCCGACCAGTTCACCGTAGCGCTGCAGGCGCGCGCGGGCACGCTCGAGGAAAAGGACATGGACGAGCTGCGCGACTACGGCGTCGGCGCGACGATCCTCACCGAACTCGGCGTGCAGGACATGATCCTGCTCACCAACACCCACCACACGCTCGTGGGGCTCGACGGCTATGGCCTGTCGATCGTCGGCGAGCGCCCCATCGATACCGGAGAATAAGTTGGCACGTGTCCTGATCGTCGAAGCGCGTTTCTACGCGCATCTGAATGACCTGCTGCTCGAAGGCGCCCGCGCCGCGATCGAGGAAGCCGGCCACAGCCACGAGACCATCACCGTCCCCGGCGCGCTGGAGATCCCCGGCGCGGTGGCGATGGCCGCCGAGACCGGCCGCTACGACGCGTTCGTCGCGCTCGGCGTGGTGATCCGCGGCGAGACCTATCACTTCGAAGTGGTCTCCAATGAAAGCGCCCGCGGGCTGATGGCGCTGGCGATGGACTCGCTGCCGATCGGCAACGGCATCCTCACCGTCGAGAACGAGGCCCAGGCGCTCACCCGCGCCAAGCCGGACGAGAAGGACAAGGGCGGGGAAGCCGCCAAGGCCGCGCTGGCGATGCTGGCGCTCAAGAGCAAGTTCGGCTGACGCCATGGACATGCCCCCGACCCGCTACCGTGTAGTGGAGCAGGGGCGCCGGCTGGTCGTGATCGACACGCTGGCGGGGCGATCCGTCGCTCCGCCGGCCGTCACGGCCCGGCCCGAAATCTTCGCGGACCGCCCGCGCACCATGGGTGCGCCGCGGCCGCAATCCCAACCCCGTCCGATGCCCCGCGCATCCGAGCCGCGTGGCCGCGATTCAGGCGGCGAGGGGTTCAGCTTCACCACTGCGCCCTGGTTCGACAAGCAGGCCCCGCGTCGCATCCGCATCGGCACCGATGCCCAGGGCCAGCTCATCGGCGGGTTGATGGTGGCGATTGTGGTCCTGATCTTCCTGTTCGCGCTGATCGGCTGGCCGATCGCGTTCGTGCTGGCCTTCGTCGTCTTCAACGCCAAGGTGCGTGACGGCTTCCGCACCGCCGCCACCACCTGGCTCACCGCGCTGGACGCGACCCCGAACTAGGCCGCGACGGGATAGTCGGTGTACCCCTCCGCCCCGCCCACATAGAACAGCTCCTCGCGCTGCGGGTTGAGCGGCAGCCGCTCGCGCAGGCGATGCGGCAGGTCCGGATTGGCGAGGAAGGTCCGGCCGAACGCGATCGCATCTGCCTCGCCGGCATCGAGCGCCGCCTGGGCATCGTCGAGATGATAGTCGGCGTTGAGGATCAGCGGCCCCTTGAAGACCTTGCGCATCCCCGGATGGACCGGCGGGTGATCGGGCTTGCCGCGGGTGCCTTCGGGGCGCGGTTCGCGCATCTCGAGGAAGGCGATGCCGATCTCGTCGAGCGCCGCGGCCGCCGCCTCGAACAGCGGCGCCGGGTTGCTGTCGTTGATGCCCTGCACTTCGCCATTGGGCGACAGGCGCACGCCGGTCCGGTCGCCGCCGATCGTGTCGACCACGCGCTGGGTCACTTCGCGGAGCAGCCGCACCCGATTGGGGATCGAGCCGCCATAGTCGTCGTCACGGAAGTTGGAATTGTCGCGCAGGAAGCTGTCGATCAGATAGCCGTTGGCGGCATGGACCTGCACCCCGTCGAACCCGGCGCGGATCGCGTTGCGGGCGGCGCGCGCATAATCCTCGAGCAGCCCGGGGATCTCGTCGGTGCGCAGCGGCCGGGCCTGGGCATAGGGGCGCTTGATCTCGCCGCTCTCCTCGGCCGGATAGGTGCGCACTTCCCCCGGCGCGGTGTTGGCCGAAGCCGAGACCGGCGCGGTGCCACCCAGGAAATCGGGATGGACCAGCCGGCCCATGTGCCAGAGCTGCGCGACGATCCGCCCGCCGGCCGCGTGCACGGCCTCCACCACCGGCTTCCAGGCATCGGTCTGTTCGTCGGTCCACAGGCCCGGTGCATAGGCCCAGCCCAGGCCCTGCTGGCTGATGCCGGTCGCCTCGGAGATGATCAGGCCGGCGCTGGCGCGCTGGGCATAATAATCCGCCATGATCGGCGTCGGCACATGCTCTCGCGTCGCGCGGCCGCGGGTCAGCGGCGCCATCAGCAGGCGGTTCGGCGCATGGATCGCGCCCAGTTGGATCGGATCGAACAGATTCGGCATCGTCGCAAATTCCCTAACGACTGTGACGCCGGGAAATAGGGGGCTAAGGGAACCCATGCATCGGCCGGCCTCCCCAAGAAAAGCTACGTCCCCGCAAACCGGCTCTGCGTTGCCGATGCTGGCCCTGCTCATCGGCAATGTCGCCCTCGCCTTCGGGCCCTGGTTCGTCCGGCTGGCCGATGTCGGTCCGGTCGCCGCCGCCTTCTGGCGCGTCGCCATCGCCGCGCCGATCCTGCTCGCGCTGGCCCTCGCCTTTTCCGGCCAGAGCCGCCCCTTCGCCCCCGCCCGCGCCTTGTGGCTGACGATCGGCCTGGGCGGCATCGCCTTCGCCGCCGACCTGGCGGCCTGGCACCTCGGCATCCTGCGCACCACGCTGGCCAACGCCACCTTGTTCGGCAACTCGGCGATCCTGATGTTCCCGATCTACGGCTTCCTGGTCGCCCGCGCCTGGCCGACCCGGACCCAGGGCATCGCCCTGGCGCTCGCCGCCGCCGGGGCGGCGCTGCTGCTCGGCCGCTCCTTCCAGCTTTCGCCCAAGCATCTGGCCGGCGACCTGTTCTGCCTGTTCTCCGGCACGCTCTACACCTGCTATTTCGTGCTGATGAGCAAGGCGCGCACCGTCGTGGCACCACTGCCGGCGCTCGCGCTCTCCACCTCGGCCAGCGTGCTGCCGCTGCTGCTCGCAGCACTGCTCGGCGGCGAGCAGTTCTGGCCGCAGCAATGGGGCATATTGGTGGGCCTGGCTCTGGCGAGCCAGGTGCTGGGCCAGGGGCTGCTGATCTATGCGATCGGGCATCTCTCGCCCCTGGTCGTCGGCATCGCCCTGCTCAGCCAGCCGATCGTCGCGGGCGTGATCGGCTGGACCGTCTATGGCGAGCGGCTCGGCCCCGCCGAATTCGTCGGCGCGGTGCTGGTCGCGATCGCGCTGGTGCTCGTCCGCAAGGGCGGACCGCGGGTTGCGTCGCAAGCTGAGGGGTCTAAATCGGCATGATGGACCTGAAGGACGCGACTCTCGACGAACTGCGCGCCGCGCTCGCGCCGGAACTGGCCGCCAATGCGGCATTCGACGGCTGGAACAACCGCGCGCTCGATGCGGCAGCGGATGCGCTGGTGGTGGACCGCGACATTGCCCATCTCGCCTTCACCGACGGCCCGGTCGCGATGATCGACGCCTGGTTCGCCCATATCGACGCCGCGATGCTCGCACGCTTCACGCCCGAGCAGCTGGCCGCGATGAAGATCCGCGCGCGCATCACGGCGCTGGTCGAAGCCCGGCTCGATGTCGCCGCCCCGCACCGCGAGGCGCTGCGCCGCGCGCTCGCCATCCTCGCCATGCCCCAGAACGCCGCGCGCGGGGCCCGGCTCGGCTGGCGCGCCGCCGATGCGATGTGGCGCGCCGCCGGCGACACCGCGACCGACTACAACCATTACTCCAAGCGCATGACACTCGGCGCCGTCTATGCCTCGACCATCGCGGTGTTCCTCGACGACGAGAGCGAAGGCCAGGCCGATACCCGCGCCTTCCTCGCCCGGCGGATCGAGAACATCATGCAGTTCGAGCGCGCCAAGGCCAAATGGCTGACGCCGCCCGAGCATCGCTTCAGCCTGTCGCGCTTCGTGGGACGGCTGCGCTACCCGGCGGTCTGAAAATCCCTCTCCCATTGGGAGAGGGAGGGAGCGCCGAAGGCGCGGAAGGGTGAGGGCGGCTCCCATCTCGACCCTCACCTTCCCACTCGCTGCGCGAGCGGGCCCCTTCCTCTCCCAATGGGAGAGGAGTTGCGGGAACTACCCACTGGCGTCCTCTCCCCGCAATTGATAATGACTCGCAGCATGAATGCCCCCGCTGCGATTCCCGTGCCCGTTCCGCTTGCCAGCCTGCCTCGCCACAAGCCCGGCTCCGTCGCCATGGTCGACTGGAGCAAGCTGAGCGAGCCCGAGGGCCGGCGCCTGCGCGAGCTGGGCCTGGACGAAGGCGTCGAGGTCGAGCTGCTCCACAAGTCGGGCCTGCTCGGCGGCGGCCCGATCGCCTGCCGCATCGGCCGGATGATCGTCGCGCTGCGTCGCCACGTCGCCTCGGCGATCCACGTCAGTCCCGCGGCATGAACGCGGCCCCGCTGGTTGCGCTGGTCGGCAATCCCAATGCCGGCAAGAGCGCCCTGTTCAACGCCCTCACCGGCGCCCGCCAGAAGGTCGGCAATTATCCCGGCGTCACCGTCGAGCGCCATGCCGGCCGCCTGGCGCTGCCCGATGGCCGCCCGGTCGAGCTGCTCGACCTGCCCGGCACCTACAGCCTCGATCCCTCCTCGCCCGACGAGGCGGTGACCCGCGACGTGCTGTTCGGCAAGCAGGAGGGCGAGCGCCTGCCCGACGGGATCGTCGTGGTGGTCGATGCCACCAATCTCGACAATCACCTGCGCTTCACCCTCCAGCTCGCCGCGCTCGGCCTGCCGATGGTGGTGGCGCTCAACATGGTCGACATGGCCGAGCGTGACGGCCTGGTCCTCGACGCGGAAGCCTTGGAGCGCGAGCTCGGCGTGCCGGTCGTCGCCACCGTCGCGGTGCGCAAGCGCGGGCTCGATGCGCTCAAGGAGCGGCTGGGCGAGGTGCTCAAGGCCGGCCACAAGCTGCGCGAAGGTGCCGGCGCCCAGCACGACATCGTCGTGCTCCAGCGCCGCGCCCGCCAGATCGCCACCGCGGTCACCGTCTCCGAGACCGCGGCGCGCCGCTGGACCCACCGGATCGACGCGATCGTGCTCCATCCGGTCGCCGGCCCGATCATCCTGCTCGCCCTGATGTTCATCATGTTCCAGTCGGTCTTCGCCTGGGCCGAGGCGCCGATGGGCTGGATCGAGGGCGGCATGGCCTGGCTGTCCGATACGGTGGCCGGGGCGCTGCCCGACGGTTTCATCCGCGATTTCCTCGTCCAGGGCCTGATCGCCGGCGTCGGCGCGGTGGTGGTGTTCCTGCCGCAGATCCTGATCCTGTTCGCCTTCATCCTGGTGCTCGAGGCGACCGGCTACATGGTCCGCGCCGCGATGCTGATGGACCGGGTGATGGCCAGCGTCGGCCTGTCGGGCCGCGCCTTCATCCCGCTGCTGTCGAGCTTCGCCTGCGCCGTACCCGGCATCATGGCGACACGCACCATCGCCGACGAGAAGGACCGGCTCACCACCATCCTGATCGCCCCGCTGATGACCTGCTCGGCGCGTCTACCGGTCTACACGATCATCATCGGCTCGCTGATCCCGGAGCGGAGCCTGCTCCCGGGCATCGGCCTGCAGGGCTTCGTGCTGTTCGCGCTCTACATCCTTGGCATCGTCGGCGCCTTCTGCGCGGCGCTGGTGCTGCGCCACACGGTCACCAAGGGCGCGACCTCGGGCTTCATGATGGAGATGCCGAAATACCAGCTGCCGCGCATCCGCGACGTGCTGCTCGGCCTGTGGCAGCGCGCCGAGATCTTCCTCAAGCGCGCCGGCACCACCATCGCCGCGACGGTGGCGATCCTCTGGCTGCTCACCACCTTCCCCCAGGCGCCCGCCGGGCAGAAGCAGAGCGAATATTCGGTCGCCGGCCGCATCGCGAGCGGGATCGAGGTCGTGGTCAAGCCGATCGGCTTCAACCACGACATCTCGCTCGCCCTGCTCCCCGCGATGGCGGCGCGCGAGGCGGCGGTGGCCGCGATCGGCACCGTCTATGCGGTCGACAATCCCGAGGACGCCCAGGGCGAGGCGACGATCACCGAGAATCTCCGCAAGCGCTGGACCCTGCCGACCGCGCTCGCCTTCCTGATGTGGTTCGTCTTCGCGCCGCAGTGCATCTCGACGATCGCAGTGACGCGGCGCGAGACCAATGGCTGGAAATGGCCGATGTTCATGATCGGCTATCTCTTCGCGCTCGCCTATGTCGCGGCGGGACTGACCTATTGGAGCGCGGTGGCGCTGGGTCTGTAGCGAACGCGTTGTCCACCTGAACCCCGGCTTCGCCGGGGAAGGCGTCTTGCAATGTAGGATTGCGCCTGTTCTACTTTCGTTCCGACTGGAGGATCGAAGTGGAACAGCTGTCGCGCGCCAATGTCGCAACGAAGCCATCGCCGGCGATGTCGGAAAGGGCGAAACAGGGGCCCCGTGCCGTAAACTTCGTAAACTTCCAGCCGGCGCTCAGTCGCGCTTCGCGTCGTCCAGCGTCCTGGCGATGCGGGCCTTCTCGGCGGCCTCGGCCTGCTTCTCGGCCTTGTTTCGGCCGAAGCGTGCGCGGTTCTCTTCGGCGCGGGCGGACTTGTCCACACGTGCCTTGGCTTTCCGCGCCCGGTTCAGGTTGATGATCTCGGCCAAGGATAGTACCCCATTCGTTCACCGGCGAAGTGCGCACGCGCCACCGTCGATACGATTTTCATAGCGGAGTTTCCATGGCGGGCAGCGTCAACAAAGTGATCCTGGTGGGTAATCTCGGGCGCGATCCCGAGAGCCGCAGCTTCCAGAACGGCGGCAAGGTCGTCGAACTGCGCATCGCCACGTCCGAGAGCTGGAAGGACCGCAACTCGGGCGAGCGCAAGGAAAAGACCGAGTGGCACACGGTCAAGGTCTTCAACGAAGGCCTGGCCAATGTCGCCGAGCGCTATCTGCGCAAGGGCAGCAAGGTCTATATCGAAGGCGCGCTGACCACCCGCAAGTGGCAGGACGCCCAGGGCCAGGACCGCTATTCGACCGAGATCGTCCTGCAGGGCTTCAACTCGGTGCTCACCATGCTCGACGGCGCCCCGGGTGGCGGCGGTGGTGCAGGTGGCGGCGGCGGCTTTGGCGGCGGCCGTTCCTCGGGCGGTGACGATTGGGGCGCCGGTGGCGGCGACGAATTCGCCGGCCAGTCCTCCAGCCGCGGCGGCGGCGGCAATTTCAACAGCGGCGGCCAGCGCTCGGGCGGCGCGGCCGGCGGTGGCAACAATAGCTTCGGTGGTGGGTTCCCCGATGATCTGGACGACGATGTGCCGTTCTGATCGGTGAAAGGATTGTCATGCGCGTTGCGGTGATCGGATTGGCCTTGCTGGCCGGGGCCTGTGGCGGCCCCAGGACGACCGACGATCCCGCCGCGCAGAATGTGATCGACGCGACTTCGAAGGGGATTCCCGCCAAGGTCGCGGCGGGCACCTGCAACGACAAGCCCGATTTCGTGCCGATCTACAAGGAAGCCAAGATCATCAGCTGCGCCAGCGGCGATGTCGCGGTGACCGGCAAGCACAGCGGCACGGTGATCTACACCGACTTCGCCTCGCCCTCGACCATCCTCACCTGGTCGAAGCAGCAGGCGCTCGCCCAGGGCCTGTCGCTCCGGATCGAGGACGGCAGGTCGTTCACCGCCGGCGACGGCGACAGGCGCACACTGCGGGTCTCGGCCGAATCGGCAACCGCAGTCACCAACGTCACGGTGAACTGGGGCGTGGCGAAATAGGCCTCAGGCCTCGACGATCTCCGCCACACCGAACTTGCCGGCCTGATAGTCTTGAAATGCCTGGCGAATCTCCGCCTCGCTGTTCATCACGAAGGGACCGTGCGCCACGATCGGCTCGTCGATCGGCGCGGCATGGCCGAACAGGAAGAGCGTCGGTTCGGTGGCGGTGATCGTCACGCTGTCGCCCGGGGTCAGCTCGGCGAGATGGAAATGCGCCACCGCGGCGTCTTCCACGTGGAACATTCCGCGTGCGCAATAGAGGAAGACGTCGCGCCCCTCGAGCCCGGCAAAGGTCACGCTGCCCCCGGCCTCGATCTCGACCCAGCTCAGGAACACGCCGGTCAGCGATTCGATCACGCCCTTGGCACCAGCGTGCTCGCCCGAGATCAGATGGACGGTGGCGCCATCGGCGGTGACGCTCGGGATCGCCTCGGCCTGCGCGCCGACGTAGCGCGGCGCTGCCATCTTCAGCCGGGCGGGCAGGTTCACCCAGAGCTGGAGGATCTCCATCGGTCCGCCGTCGCGCTTGAAGTCGGCGGGCGAGACCTCGGCATGGACGATGCCGCTGCCCGCGGTCATCCACTGGATGCCGCCGGCCCGGATGATGCTTGAATGGCCGGCGCTGTCGGTATGCGCCAGTTCGCCTTCGAGGATGAAGGTCACCGTCTCGAAGCCGCGATGCGGGTGCGGGCCGAACGGCAGGCCGCGATTGTTCGGCGGATAGCTTTGCGGGCCGTGATGGTTGAGGAACAGGAAGGCGCCGACATGCCCGATCGCCGGCCCAGGCACCGGACGCCGCGTGACCAGATCGCCGATATCGTCGCGAAACGCCGGGTGGACCCGCTTCACCGTCCGCATCACCTCACCTCCTCAGCAGGAACACGGCATGCTCGGCGAACAGGTTCGCCATCGCCGAGCCGCAGCGCTGGTCGCCCGACAGGAACCAGCTGCCCTCGATGGTGATCCCGCGCTCGGCCACCAGCGCCCGGAAATCGTCGACGGTGACATGGTGGATGTTGGGCGTCGCGTACCAGGCGACCGGCAGCAACCGCGTCACCGGCATCCGCCCGCCGAACAGCAGCGAGGCCCGCACCCGCCAGTGCGCGAAATTGGGGAAGGAGACAAAGGCGTGCTTGCCGATGCGCAGCAGGTTCTCCAGTACCACGTCCGGGTGGCGGGTGGTCTGCAGCGTCTGGCTCAGGATCGCATAGTCGAAGCTGTTGTCGGGGTAATCGGCCAGGTCGGTATCGGCATCGCCCTGCACCACCGAAAGCCCGCGCCCCACCGCTTCGGCAACGTCGCCCGCATCGAGTTCCAGCCCGCGCGCATCGACCTGCCGCGTGTCGCGCAGCGCCGCCATCAGCGCACCGTCGCCGCAGCCGACATCGAGCACGCGGCTCCCCGCCGCCACGTTCGCCGCGATGATCGCAAGGTCGGGGCGCAGGCTCATCGCGTGTAGAGGTCCACGTCGTGCCGCTCCATGCAGCGCTCGGGATGCGGGATCGGCGTCCAGCCCAGCCTGGCGTAGAGCGGCTGCATGTCGCGGGTGAACAGCAGCCAGCGGCGCAGGCCGGTGAGTTCGGGATGCGCCTGCACGGCCTCCAGCATCTGCATGCCGACGCCCTTGCCGCGATGCGCCGGCAGCACGAACACATCGGCCAGATAGGCGAAGGTCGCGAAATCGGTGATCAGCCGCGCGAACCCCACCTGCTCATCCTGGCCAGCCTCGTCCTTGGCGAAGACGGCGGCGCAGAAGGAGTTGCGGATCGACGTCTCGACGATGTGCCTGGGGATGCCCTTGGCCCAATAGGACCCACTCAGGAACGCATGGATCAGGTCGAGATCGAGTTCGGCCTTGTCGAACGAGATGCGATAGTCGCTCATGCCTTGCCCGCCTCCAGGAACCCGCGCACCACCCGGTCGAGCTCGGGGCTCTCCAGCAGGAAGGCATCATGGCCGAAGGGCGATTTCAGCTCGACGAAGCTCGCCCGCGCGCCCGCGGCGTTGAGCGCATGGACGACCGAGCGCGATTCGCTGGTCGGGTAGAGCCAGTCGGTGTCGAAGCTCACCACGCAGAAGCGCGTGTCCTTGCCCTTGAAGGCATTGGCGAGCAGCCCGCCATGTTCCTCGGCCAGGTCGAAATAGTCGAGCGCCCGGGTGATGTAGAGGTAGGAGTTGGCGTCGAACCGATCGACGAATGCCAGCCCCTGGTGGCGCAGATAGCTTTCCACCTGGAAGTCCGCGTCGAAGCCGAAGGTCTTGGCGCCGTCGGGTTTCTCTGGGCGGCTCTGCAGCTTGCGCCCGAACTTGGCGGTGAGCCCGGCCTCGGAGAGATAGGTGATGTGCGCCGCCATCCGCGCCACGGCGAGGCCGGCGACGGGCGGATCATTGTCCTCGTAATAGTCGCCGCCGCGCCACTTGGGATCGGCCATCACCGCCTGGCGGCCGACTTCGTGGAAGGCGATGTTCTGCGCCGAATGTCGCGCTGCGCTGGCGATCACCACAGCCGAGGCGACGCGCTCGGGAAAGGTTGCCGCCCAGCTCAGCGCCTGCATCCCGCCCATCGATCCGCCGACGACCGCGAACAGTTTCTCGACGCCGAGATGATCAAGCAGCATCGCCTGCGCCCGCACCATGTCGCGGATGGTGATCACCGGGAAGCTCATTCCCCAGGGCTTGCCCGTGGCGGGATTGATCGTCGCCGGCCCCGAGCTTCCAAGACAGGATCCGAGCACGTTCGAGCAGATCACGAAATAGCGATCGGTATCGATCGGCTTGCCCGGCCCCACCATGCGCGTCCACCAGCCCGGCTTGCCGGTGCGGGGATGCTCGGAGGCGACATGCTGATCGCCGGTCAGCGCGTGGCAGACCAGGATCGCATTGCCGCCATCGGGGGCGAGTTTGCCATAGGTCTCGTAGCCGATGTCGACCGGCGACAGCAGCACGCCGCCGTCGAGACGCAACGGCCCCGGCAGCGTCACCGAGCGGCCTGTGCCATAGCGCGGATCGTCGGACATTCCCGCGTCGTTACGGGCGCACGCCCCGCGGTTCAAGCAGCCTTCGCGTCGATCCGCTTGCCGAGGATGGCGCCCGCGGCCATCCGCCCGGTCTGCGCCGCCCCGTTCATGTATCCCGGAAAGGCATCCGAGAGGTGCTCGCCGGCGAACCAGATCCGTCCGGCCTGGGACACCTGGTTGCCATCCTCGTCCTCGACGCAGAGCAGCCTGGAGAAGCGGGTGAGCTGGCCCGGGGCATAGTTGCAATAGGCGCCGAGGGTCAGCGCCTGGGCGTGCCAGTTGGTGCGGGTGAAGGGACCGGTGGCCGCTTCGATCAGCCCGGGGATCGCCGGCGCGGCGCTGGCAGCGAAGCGCCTGGCCAGCTCCGAAGGCGATTCGCTATCGGCACGGAGCACCTCGTCGCCACCCAGGAACCAGGTCCAGACCGGCGACACGCCGTCCTTGCGATGGACGCTGCCGTCCCAGCCCAGCGCCCAGCCGGCATCGGCATCGGTCTGCCAGAGCTCGCCGCCGACTCCCATCGGCCCGCGCCACGGCGTCGCATTGGTGCCCGACTGGACCTTCTCGTTATAGCCCAGCTCCATCACCTGAATGAAGGCACGCCACTGGGCCGGCAGCGGGACGCGGAAATCGATCTGGCGGGTGACCGGCCCCGGCACCGCGACGATCAGCGTGTCGGCCCGCTCGACCGAGCCATCGAGGAAATGCAGCCTGAGCCCCGATTCGACGCGGAGCAGGCGTTTGCCGGTGGCGATGCGGTCGGCATAATGCGCGCTCATCGCCTCGACCAGGGCCGAGCTCCCGCCCTCGATCACATAGCGCTCGTCCGCGCCGCCCAGCACTTCGGCCCGCGCGCCGTCCACCGTCGGCAGGTTGAAGATCAGCTCGATCGCCGAGGCGCGCTTCGGCTCCACGCCATATTCGGTACGGCTGGTCGCCTCGAGCAGTTGCCGCAGCCAGGGCTGGCGAATCAGCGCGGCGTGGCGGTCGAGATAATCGTGGATCGACATCCGATCGAGATCGGGCGCGACTCGGGCATGGTCCTTGTCGAGCCGGTCGGCGTCCTTGCCGATCTGCGCGGCGATCGGGCGCAGCGCCTCGGCCAGCTCGCTGTCGGTGACGAGGCGGCCGTTCGCGAGGATCAGCGTGTCGTGCGGTTCGGCCTTGCGGTCGATCAGCGGGATATCGAAGCGCTTGAGCAGCGCCTGCATGTCGTAATGGTCGGTATTGACCAGCTGCCCGCCCACCTCGAACGTCCAATCACCCGACTTGTGGGTGTACATCCGCCCGCCGGTGCGGCCCCGCCCTTCATAGAGGAAGGCATCGACACCCGCTTCGCGCAGATGGTGGAGCGCAGTGAGGCCGGCGATGCCGCCGCCGATGATCGCCACGCGCCCGACGGAGCGCGCCATGGCGGGGCGAGGCAAAGCCGTCGCGACCCCGCCGGCCGCCATCGCCTGCAGCACCGCGCGCCGCGTCGCGCCGCTCGCGCCCTTGATCGGCTGGGCCTCGCCCGCCGCTTCGAGATTCCGCCGGCGCGCCGCTTCCAGTGCGCGCCAGACGATGCCGTTCCCCCGCATTGCCCCTCCTCGGCTCCTGCTTAACCATGAAGCCCTAGAGCCTGACCCTTGCCATCCGGTAACCATTCCGCCAAGCCGCGCGACCATGACTGCACCCGTTCCCAAGCCCTGGATCATGGAAATCGCCCCCTATGTGCCGGGGCGTTCCACCACCGATGACGGCCGCAAGGTGACCAAGCTCTCGTCCAACGAGAATCCGCTCGGCACTTCGCAAAAGGCGCGCGACGCCTTTTTGACCGCCGCGACCAGCCTCGAGCGCTACCCTGACGCCAGCGCCGTCGAGCTGCGCGAGACGATCGCAGACAAATACGGCCTCGATCCCGCCCGCATCATCTACGGCAACGGTTCGGACGAAGTCCTCCACCTCGCCGCCGGCGCGTTCGCCGGGCCGGGCGACGAGATCATCTACGTCCATTACGGCTTCACCGTGTACCCGATCGCGACTCGCCGGGTCGGTGCGATCCCGGTGGTGGCGCCGGACAAGGATTATGCGACCGATGTGGATGCGATCCTCGCCTCGGTGACCGAGCGCACGAAGATCGTCTTCGTCGCCAACCCCAACAACCCGACCGGCACCTATGCGCCGCGCTCGGAGATCCTGCGCCTGCACGCCGGCCTGCCGAGCCATGTGCTGCTCGTCCTCGACCACGCCTATGCCGAATATATCGAAGGCGACGACGATGACGGCGGCATGGAGCTGGCGCGCACCGCGCCGAACGTGCTGGTGACGCGCACCTTCTCCAAGATGTACGGCCTCGCCGCCGAGCGGATCGGCTGGGGCTATGCCTCGGCGCCGATCATCGAGGCGATGCACCGTATCCGCCTGCCCTTCTCGATCACCATCGCGGGCACCGCGGCGGCAGTCGCGGCGCTGGGCGACACCGAGTTCGTCGACCACACCAAGGCGCACAATGCCGAGTGGCGCCGCTGGTTCTCGGGCGAGATCGCCAAGTTGGGCAACAAGGGCCTGCGCGCCGTGCCGAGCCAGGCGAACTTCGTCCTCGTCCTGTTCGAAGGCCAGCTGAGCGCCGAGGCGACGTACAAGGGCCTGATGGAGGCCGGCTACATCGTCCGCTGGCTGCCGGGCCAGGGTCTGCCCCACGGGCTGCGCATCACCATCGGCACCGAGGAAGAGACGCGCGGCGTGATCGCATCGCTGCGGAGCCTGGCGGGCGAAGCCTGATGCTGCCTTTCGCGCGTGTCACGGTCATCGGACTGGGCCTGATCGGCTCGTCGATCGCGCGCGGCATCCGCCAGCATATGCCGAGCGTGCGGGTGACCGGCTATGACGCCGATCCCGCCGTGCGCGAGACCGCGGTGCGCATCGACCTGTGCGACGACATCGCGGACACGGCCGGCACTGCGGTGATCGACGCCGACCTCGTCATCCTCTGCGTGCCCGTCGGCGCAATGGGCGCCGCGGCCGCGGACATCGCCGCCGACCTGCCGGCCGAGGCGATCGTCAGCGATGTCGGCTCGTGCAAGGAAAGCGTCGTCGAGGCCGTCCACGCGGCGCTCCCCGACGCCGTGTTCGTTCCCGCCCACCCGGTGGCCGGCACCGAGAATAGCGGCCCCGAAGCCGGCTTCGCCTCGCTGTTCCATGGCCGCTGGTGCATCGTCACCCCGGTCGAGGGCACTGCGCCCTTCGCCGTCGAGCGCGTCCTCGAATTCTGGCGCCGCCTGGGCGCCGAGGTCGAGACGATGGCGCCCGATCATCACGACCGCGTGCTAGCCGTAACCAGCCATCTGCCGCACCTGATCGCCTATACGATCGTCGGCACTGCATCGGACATGGAGGAAGTCACCCAGTCCGAAGTGATCAAATATTCGGCCGGCGGCTTCCGCGACTTCACCCGCATCGCCGCGTCGGACCCGACGATGTGGCGCGACGTGTTCCTGGCGAACAAGGAAGCGGTGCTCGACATTCTCCAGCGCTTCTCCGAGGACCTGACCGCGCTCCAGCGCGCGATCCGCTGGGGCAAGGGCGACGAGCTGTTCGAGTTGTTCAGCCGCACCCGCGCGATCCGCCGCTCGATCATCGAGCAGGGGCAGGACGATGCGGCGCCGGATTTCGGACGCGCGCACGACTAGCCTCCTACCGGCGCAGGCCTGGCGACTCGTCAAAGAATGCGAAGTACACGCCAGAAGCGGGTTTTCACGGCGTCAAAATTGACACGGTTGCCGCGAACACGCCGCATCTCGCAACAGTGTTGCGCAGGCGTGATCCTATTTCTCCAACATGGCAAAGAGCGGTCGGAACGCCAGTTCCGACCGCTCGAGCCAATCAGACGAAATCCTACATTGCAAGCCGGACCGCGCCTCAGCCGTTGAGCGCGTTGATCCCGGCATGCACCCGCGCCTCGGCCTCGGCGCGGGGCAGGCCGGGCGGGATGAGCGGCTCGAAGCGGAAGGTGATGACGCCGGGCCTCTTGATCCCGTGCTTGGGCCAGACATGGCCGCTGCGCACCGCGATCGGCACCACGGGCAGATCGAGCATCCGGTAGAGCCCGGCAAAGCCCGAGCGCAGCGCCGGCGCCTCGCCCGGCTTCACCCGGGTGCCTTCGGGGAAGATCAGCACCGAGCGGCCCTGCGCCAGCGCCACCCTGGCATCCTTCATCATCGAACGCAGCGCCGCGGCATTGGCGGTGCGGTTGACGATGATCACGCCGTAACGCCGCGCCGCCCAGCCCCAGAGCGGGATCTGCGCCAGCTCGCGCTTCATCACCGTGGCGGGCGAGCCGAGCAGCCGGCTCAGCTCGAGTGCCTCGAACAGCGATTCATGCTTGCCCGCGAAGATCACCGGCCCCTTGGGAATCTCGCCTTCGATCTTCACCCGGATCCCCAGGATCCAGCGCGCCGACCAGGTCATCAGCCCCACCCAGGCCATCGCATAGCTGCGCAGCGCATCGCCGCCGAGCAGCGCCACGAGCGGCACGAGCAGCACCAGCACCACCGACAGGCCGTAGAAGAAGATCGAGAAGACCAGCGTACGCAGGACGTTCATCAAGAGGCACCGAGCAGCAGTGCGATGCGGCGCACCAGATATTTGTGATACTCGCGGAACAGCATGGCGAAGCCCGGCTGGCTGCGCACCGGATCGCCGACCACTTCCACCCCCTTCAGCGCATGGGCCAGCTCGAGCCGGGCGCGCGGCATGTGCCAGTCGGACGTGACGAGGCGCACCGTCTTGTAGTCATGCTCCTTCACCCATTCGGCGGTCTCTTCCGCGTTGGACCGGGTATCGACCGCCTGCCAGCCGAGATCGACGCAGCAGCGCATCAGCTTGCGATCGATCTTGTACTCCGCCGCGAACTCGCCGGGACGGACGTCGGGATCGACCCCGCTGACCAGCAGGCGCTCGGCATCGCCGGCGCGCAGCACTTCGAGCCCGCGGTCGATCCGCTTCGACCCGCCAGTGAGCACCACGATCGCATCGGTCTTGCGCCCTTCCAGCGGATGGCCGAGCGAAAGCATGAACGCGGCGAAGCCGAGCGCCCAGGCGATCACGATCAGGGCAATCAGGCGCAGGATCACAGCGTGCGGCCCAGGGCGCGCAGCACCGTGCGCCGCGCCGCGAAGGTGGCGAGCAGCGCGAAGCCGAGCGGCACCAGCAGGAGCAGGAACCAGTCGCGCTGCTGCAGCGCCACGCCGCTCAGCATCTCCGAGCCGACCAGCGCCATGCGCGACTGGAGGAACCAGACCAGCCCCAGCGCCGCCACGGTACCGAGCAGGCCGCCGAGCAGCGTATCGAACGCGATCCGCCGCTGGAACAGGCGGGCGATCTGGACATCGGTGGAGCCGAGCATGTGGAGCACATCGATGGTGTCGCGGTGCGTGTCCAGCCCCGAACGCGCGGCGAGCAGCACCACCGCGGCGGTGGCACTGGCGATCAGCAGCATCAGCCCGACGGCGAGCCAGCTCATCGTGGTCATGAACCCGCGCACTGGCGAGAGCCACTGGGCATGCCTGTCGATCCGGGCGCCGGGCGCGATGGCGCGGGCGGTCTGCTCGACGACCGCGCCGTTGCCGCCCCGCGTCTCCACGTCGATCATCGCCGGCATCGGCAGGTCGGGATCGAGGCCGGTGTCGCCCAGCCAGGGCTTGAGCAGCTCGGCCAGCCGCTCCCGATCGACCTCGGCCACGCGCGTCACGCCCGCCACGCGCGGCAGGGCCGTGCGCAACGCCTTCACCTGGCTGTCGCGCACCGCTGCATCCGGCTCGACGATTTGGATGGTCAGCCGCCCGGCGAGCTGGCGATCGAGCTGCGCGGTGGCAGCGAACATGCCCAGGCCCAGCGCGCCGGCGAGCACGGTGAGGAAGACCATGATCGCCATGATCCAGGTCATCGCGCGCGTCCGCCGGCTCTCGTCGAGCAGACGGCGATCGGGAGCGTTGGGATTGAGGCTGAGCTTCACGCGGCGCCCCGTGGCGGGTTGCGCAGCGCACCGGTGGGATCGTTGAGCCGCCCCTTTTCCAGCCGCATCATGTGCGCGTTGGGGATGCGGTTGAGCAGATGGAAGTCGTGCGTCGCCACCACCACGGTGGTGCCGAGCCGGTTGAGGCTGTCGAACAGATGGAGCAGGCGCTCGGCCATGTCGGGATCGACGTTGCCGGTCGGCTCGTCGGCGACGAGCAGCTCGGGACGGCCGATCACCGCGCGGGCGATGGCGATGCGCTGCTGCTCGCCGCCCGACAGGGTGGGCGGCTTGGCGCGGCCGCGATCGGTGAGGCCGACCCAGGCGAGCATCTCGCGTACCGGCGCCTCGATATCGCTCTCGGACACGCCGGCGACGCGCAGCGGGAGGGCGATATTGTCATAGGCGGAGAGGTGCGGGACCAGCCGGAAATCCTGGAACACCACGCCGATGCGGCGACGGAAGCCGGGCAGACGGGTGCGGGGCAGGGCGCCGGCATCCTCGCCGAAGATGCGCACCGTGCCGCGGGTCGCGCGCTGGGCAAGGTAGAGCAATTTGAGCAGCGACGTCTTGCCCGCACCGGACGGGCCGGTGAGGAAATAAAAGGCGCCGGTGTTCAGCGAAAAGCTGATGTCCGAGAGAGTCTCGTCGCCCGAACCATAGCGCAGGCCGACATTCTCGAATTGAACGATGCTGGCCATCAGGCTCCCGGCGCTTCCCTTGCACCTGCCATCGCACAGCCTTGTTATGTGCTCAAGCGCAGCGCGCTTGCGCGTGCGGCACCAGCCCGCTCCCCCACCCGGCCGCCCATATGATACTGCCGTTGGGTGGCCGGGTGGGGGAGCGGGCCGGCACCGCCAAACAAATGGCCCTTCTCAAGAAGCTGGGGATAGAGGGGCCAGGGACTCTTGTTAGCGCGAATCGATGGGTCTAGAATCATGACAATCGGGCGACGGGCCCCCGTGTGTCGTGAGCCGAGCGCAATGATCCTCGAATGCAGCCAGTGCCGTACCCGCTATCTGGTGCCCGACAGCGCCATTGGCGCCGATGGCCGCACCGTGCGCTGCGCGAGCTGCAAGCACAGCTGGTTCCAGGCTCCCGTCGCGCTCGACCTGACCACCCGCGCCACGGCCGCCGACGGCCCGGTCACCCCTGCCCCCAAGCGCGAGGCCGAAGCACCGAAGCGCGAGGCGCCCGCGGCGCCGCGGGTGTTCGACGATGCCTCGATCAGCGCCGCCTCCGGCGGGCGTTCGCCGGATTACGATCCCTTCGCCCCGCAGCCGCCGTTCAAGCCGCGCCGCAACCCGGCACGCCGCTGGACCGCTGCCGCGTTCATCGCCGGCTTCTCGATGCTGCTCGGCACCGGTGCGATCCTCTATTCGGGGGCGCCCGGGCTGGCGGCGCAGCTGGGATTCGGTCTCAACCTGGGCAGCGAAGTCGAAACGCCGCTCGTCTTCGCCGACAAGAAGGTCGAGCTGCGCACCCAGACCAATGGCAGCGAGCTGTTCATCATCTCGGGCAAGGTCGCCAATCCCACCGCCGACAAGCAGCGCGTGCCCGACATCCGGATCGAGCTGACCGACGATCAGAACCGGCTGGTCTACAGCTGGCGCGTCACGCCGCAGCTGCGCGAGATCGGGCCGAAGCAATCGCTCGAGTTCAATTCGGCCCAGGTCGACCCGCCGCGCAATGCGCGCTGGACGCGGCTGAGCTTCGCTAACGAAATCGGCGGCTGACCCGCCATAGCCGGGTGCCGTGGAGCAGCGCGGCCACGACCATGCCGATGCCCGAGGCCAGGACGAGGCCCGTCGCCTCCCAGCCCCATAGCCGGACGAACACCAGCCCCGCACCGCCGGTGACGAGGAAGAAGGCGATCACCGAGTTGATCCCCGCCGCGACCTGGTCGCCGAGCGAACGCAGCGCATAGACGAACACCACCTGCACCCCGTCGAACAGGATGAAGGGCGCCCAGATCGGCAGCATGACCAGGGCGAGCCGATGCACCTCGGGCACCGCCGGGAACAGCGCGACGAGGGGCGCGGGGACGAGGACCAGCAGCAGCGCGAGCGTGCCCGTGGCAAGCGCGGCCAGCGCCGCGGCGATGGCGGCACGCCGGGCCGCAGCCTGCGGCACGCCCTCCCCCACCGCATTGCCGACGCGCACCCCCGCTGCCGATCCCAGGCCGAGCGCCACCGAGAAGGTGACGTTGTGGATCGAGAAGACGAGCTGGAAGGCGTGGGCGGTGACGTCGCCCAGCTCGGTCGACAGCGCGATCAGGATCGAGAAGCCGACCAGCTCGAGCCCCGAGGCGATGGCGGGGATCAGGCCGAACCAGGCGAGCCCCAGCGCGCCCTTCAGCGAATCACGGCTGAACAGGCCGGCCAGGTCGTGCACGCCCCGCGCCTTTGCCCGCGGCAAGGTCCAGGCCGCGCCGATCATGCCCGCCGCGCCGAGCGCCGAGGCGATGGTCGTCGCCAGCGCCGCGCCGGTCGCGCCCATCGCCGGCAGCCCGAGATGCCCGCCCGACATCGCCCAGGCGAGCAGGGCGTTGACCGGCAGGATGGCGAGGTTGACCGTCGTCACCCGCTGCGGCCGGCTCACCCCTTCGAGGAAGAAGCTCGACGCGACGATCAGCAGCTGGAAAGGATAGGCGAGCGCCATCACCCGCACGACATCGGCGGCGAGCGGAGTGACCTCCGCCGCCACGCCGATCCCGAGCAGCATCGGGGTGGCGAAGGCGAAGAGCAGCAGGGCGCTGACGATGCCGAGCGCGGTGGCGAGTAGCAGCCCCTGGTGGAACACGCGGCCGGTGCCGGGCAAATCCTTCGCCCCATCGGCACGCGAGACATGGACGAGCACGCCGGTCAGCGCCCCCAGCCCCATCACGATGCCCGGGAAGGTGAGCGCGCGGCTAGCGCCCAGCGCCGCCACCTGGCCGGTGCCGGTGAACCCGATCACCACCACATCGGTGACGTGGAGGATTGTCCAGTTGAGGCTGGTCAGCGCCACGGGCCAGGCCAGCGCGAGGATTCGGCGCATCTCGGCGGAAAGATCGGAGGATAGGCGCATGGGACGGCGCGCTTAGCGGATTTCATCTAGTTTGGAAAAGCGCGGCGGAACCGCTTGCAATGTCCGAAACGCGTTGCTAGGGGCCGCTGCCTTACCAGCCGTCGGTATCCCAACTGACGGATTTCACGTGCGGTCGTGGCGGAACTGGTAGACGCGCAACGTTGAGGTCGTTGTGGCCGAAAGGCCGTGGAAGTTCGAGTCTTCTCGACCGCACCAGTGAAAAATGCAGGCACCCGGCGACATCGCCGCGGTGCCGCAATTTTTTCGAGAACCCGGCAAACTTCTGCGACAAGTCGCGGCTAGCCACCAAGCGTTCATGCGCGCGGTGTCAGGTGCCGCGCGGGGTTATCGAAATGGGTGGGAATAGATGCGTTCGAAGTTGATGCTGGGTGCGGCGGTTGCCGGGTTGGTCGTGGGTGCGATGCCGGAGGCGGCACTGGCCCAGGCCCAGCAGCAGCCGGCCACCACGCCCGCATCGCAGGACCATGGCCAGGCCCCGGCGCCCCACAGCCCCCCGGCACAGGAGCAGGCAGCGGACGAGCTCGGCGGCGACGAAGGCGCGATCGTCGTCAACGGCGTGCTGCCCGGCGCGGTGAAGACCGACGTCAAGCCCGAGGTCCAGCTCAACCCGGCCGATATCCGCGCCTATGGCGCCTCCAACGTCTCGGAGCTGATCACCGCGCTCCAGGCGCAGCTGGGCAGCGGATCGGGCCGCGGCGACGAACAGCCGGTGATCCTGATCAGCGGCCGCCGCTCGAGCATGAACGAAGTCCGCGACCTGCCGACCGAGGCGATCGACCGGATCGACATCCTGCCCGAGGAAGTCGCGCTGCAATATGGCTATGGCGCCACCCAGAAGGTGATCAATTTCGTGCTGCGCCGCCGCTTCCAGGCGGTAACGACGGTGCTCGAGGGCCAGATGCCCACCGCCGGCGGCAACGCGACCGAGAGCGCCAACGTCAACATCCTCAAGCTCAACCGCGACGGGCGGGTGACGCTGGACGTCAAGTACAACCAGAATTCCTCGATCCTCGAGAGCGAGCGCGGGGTCAGCCGCGCCGGCAACGCGCTGTTCGACACGACCGGCAACATCACCGGCTTCGGCGGCGCGCAGATCGATCCGGCGCTGAGCGCGCTGGCGGGATCGACCGTCACCGTCGTGGGGGCGCCCGCCGCCGCCGCGACCGGCCCGCAGGCGCTGGCCGCCTATGCCGCCAACGCCAATGATCCCAACATCACCGACGTCACGCCCTATCGCACCCTGGTCGGCCCGGCGAAGAACCTGACGATCAGCGGCATCTACAATCGCGCGCTGTCGCCCAAGGTGAGCGCGACCGCCACGGTCAATCTCGACGTCAACGAGAGCGAGAGCTGGCTCGGCCTGCCCAGCGCGACGCTGCGCCTGCCCACGGGCAACCCGTTCTCGCCGTTCGGCCAGGACGTCCAGCTGCTGCGCTATTACGACAATCTCAACCCGCTCACCCGCTCGAGCAGCAGCCAGGCACTGCGCGGCGAGCTGACGATCAACGGCGACAGCTCGCCCTGGATCAACAGCTGGCGCTGGTCGCTCAACGCCAATTACCAGCAGACCGGCAGCGATTCGACGACGACGCGCGGCGTCGATCCGAGCGTGGCGCAGGCGCTGCTCAACGCCAATGACCCGAACTTCAACCCGTTCGCGGCGATCCCCTACAGCGCGATCGGCAGCCGTCCGGACGATTGGACCGAATCGACCACCAAGGTCGGCAATGTCGAATTCCTGACCAACGGCCCGCTGTTCAAGCTGCCGGCGGGTGACGTCACCGGCAGCATCCGCGTGGCCGGGCGCACCAACGACCTGTCGGGCAAGTCCTTCCGCTCGGGCGTGTACAGCGCGAGCGACATCTCGCGCGACACCGGCGCGATCCGCGGCAACATCTCGATCCCGATCACCAGCCGCCGCCGCGCGGTGCTCGACGCGATCGGCGACTTCTCGGTCAACGCCAATATCGAGATCGAGCAGCTCTCCGACTTCGGGCGGCTGACCACCACCGGCTATGGCTTCAACTGGTCGCCGATCACCCAGGTCCAGGCGATCGTCAGCTTCATCGACGACAGCAACGCGCCGACGCCGGGCCAGCTCGGCAACCCGGTGGTCACCACGCCCAACGTCACCGTCTATGACTTCGTGCGCGGCGAGAGCGTCAACATCAGCCAGATCAGCGGCGGCAATGCGCTGCTGAGCGCCGACAGTCGCCACGTGTTCCGCGCGGGCCTGAACATCCGGCCGTTCACCGAGACCAATCTCGGCATCGTGGTGAACTATACCAATTCGCGCTTCCGCAACGCGATCCAGAGCTTCCCCGGCGCCTCGGCCGAAGTGGAGGCAGCGTTCCCCGACCGCTTCGTGCGCGACGGCAGCGGACGGCTGCTCAGCATCGATGCGCGCCCGGTGAACTATGACCGGACCGAGCATTCGGAGCTGCGCTGGGGCTTCAACCTGTTCCTGCCGATTGCCTCGCCCCAGCAGAAGCGCATGCGCGAGCGCCGCGAGATGTTCCAGAAGGCACGCGAAGAATCGCGCCGCACCGGCCAGCCGCTGCCGCCCGAGATGACCGCGATGTTCGAGCAGTTCCGCAAGCTCGGCCAGCAGTCGAGCCTGTTCGGTGGCACCCAGGGCGGCCAGTTCCGCGGCCCACGGCCCGAGGGCCAGCAGGGCCAGGGCCAGGAAGCGCCGCCGCGTCCGCCGGCCGACGGTGCCGGCCCGAGCGCGGGCGGCCCGCCGGGTGGCGGCGGTCCGCGCTTCGGCGGCCCCGGTGGCGGGGGTCCGGGCGGTGGCGGCCGCGGCGGCTTTGGCGGCGGGGGCGGCGGGGGCAACCGCCTCATCTTCAGCGCCTATCACACCTGGGTGCTGCGCGACGAAATCCAGATCCGTCCGGGCCTGCCGGTCATCGACCGGCTGGGCGACACGACCAGCCAGGCGATCGCGGCGCACCGGGTGGACTTCACCGCCGGCGTGAAGCGCGATGCGCTGCTGTTCCAGCTCAACGGCAACTGGCAGAGCGGCACCCGCACCACGGGCGGCACCACCGGCGTGCCGGGCAGCACCGGCGAGCTCAATTTCGGCAGCCTCGCCAAGCTGAACCTGCTCGCCGAGTTCAACCCGGGCCAGGACATCGACTTCCTGCTCAAGCACCCCTGGTTCCGTGGCTCGCGGATCCAGCTGCGCGTCGACAATGTGTTCGACGCCCGCCAGAAGGTGACCGACGAGAATGGCCTGACCCCGGCCGCCTATGCGCCGAACCTGCGCGACCCGATCGGCCGGACGGTTAAGCTCACCTTCCGCAAGCAGTTCTTCTGAGCCTGTTCCCCATCTAGCTCCCCTCCCTTGCAGGGAGGGGAATATCAGTGCGCCTCCAGCGGCGATCCGCCTTCGCGGCTGGCGCGGAGGCCAGGACGGAAGCGGCCCTGCTGGTCCTGGTCCATGATCCGGCGATAGAGCAGGGTGATCGAGACGCGGCGGTTGCGCGGATCGGCCGGGTTCTCGACGATCAGCGGCTCGCGGTCCGCCACGCCCTCGATCCGCTCGAAGCGCATCTCGGTCACGCTGCCCGACAGCAGGCGCCGGCGCGTCGCTTCGGCGCGGCCGCTCGACAGCATCCAGTTGTTCATCGCCAGCGGATCGCCGTACCCGAGGCTGTCGGTATGGCCGCGGATCATGATCGGGTTTTCCATGCCCTTGATCGAGTCCGCGATCGTGCCGATCAGAGCGCTCGCCTCGGGCACCAGCGCCGTGGTGCCCAGGTTGAACATCGAATAATTGGCGTCGTCGATCAGATCGATGCGCATGCCGTCGCGCGTCGGGACGAAGCGGATATGGTTGGCGAGCTTGGCCAGCGCCGGAGTCGCCTGCATGCGCTGGCGGATCCGCTTCTGGGTCTCGTCGAAATTCTTCTGGTCCTGCTGGGTCAGCGCGCGCTGGTCCTTCAGCGTACCCTTGGCGCCGGTGCCGACATCCTTGCCGCCGCTGCCGCCAACGGGGACGGTCAGCGACTTGGTGCCGGTCTGCGAGGCCTTGCCCGGATAGTTGTCGCGCTGGTTGATCGCCTCGCCGCCGAACAGGCCGTTCGAGCCAGCGCTGTTCTGCTTCAGCTCGACCAGGGTCGGCGCAAAATAGTCGGCGAGCGCCTTGCGCTGCTTCTCGGTGGTGGCGCCGAGGATCCAGAGCAGCAGGAAGAACGCCATCATCGCGGTCACGAAATCGGCATAGGCGACCTTCCAGGCGCCGCCGTGATGGCCGCCATGCCCCTCGATATAGACCTTCTTGACGATGATCTTGGGCGGCGCGTTTACGCCATGGGGAGCGCGTGCCGTGGCCATGGCTCAGCGACCGCGCAGCCCGTCGAACACTTCGCCGAAGCCCGGCTGGTTGGCGTGCGCGATGCTGGAGCGCGCCGCCTCGATCACCAGCGGCTGCGGATGGCCGTGGAGCGAGGCGATGATGATCTGCTTCACCACGTGATAGATCGCCGAATCGGCATCGATCACCTGCTGCAGCCGGCCGGCAAGCGGGGCGACGATGCCGTATGCCAGCAGCACGCCCATGAAGGTGCCGACCAGCGCCGATCCGATCATCGCGCCGAGGATGCTCGGCGGCTTGTCGATCGAGCCCATCGTCTTCACCACGCCGAGCACGGCGGCGACGATGCCGAGCGCCGGTAGCGCATCGCCGAGCGACTGGAGTGTGGTCTGCGGGCCCTGCACCTCGTGGTGGTGGGTCTTGATCGAGTTGTCCATCACCTCCTCGACCGCGTGCACGTCGAGCGTGCCCGACGAGACGACGACGAGGCGCAGCGTGTCGGTGATCAGGTTGATCAGCGTGTGATCGGCGAGCAGGCGCGGATACTCCGCGAAGATCGCGGAGGACTTGGGATCCTCGACATGCGGCTCGAGCGCGATCGGCCCCTCGGTCCGCAGCATCTTCATCAGCTTGGAGACCAGGAAGATCGTGTCGAGATAGTCCTGCTTCTTGTATTTCGGGCCCTTCAGGACCTTCATCAAGCCGCCGCCGAGCGCCTTCAGCTCCTTCATCGAATTGCCGATGACCAGCGCGCCGATCGCGGCGCCGCCGATGATGAGCATCTCGTGCGGGATCGCTTCGAGCACGGGGCCGAGCGCGCCGCCGGTGATCGCGAAACCACCGAAGACCATCACCAGCAGGATGACGAGGCCGATTGCCGGAAACATGTGCGCGAACCCCCCGATTTGTCGTCTCGGTTAACGACCGTTTCGCCGTGATATTCAGCGGAAAAACATGGTTAATTCGTTACCAAGCCGAATTATTTCGCTGTTTCGCTTGGATTTTCGACGCGCGGCTTCTAGCGGCGCCGATCCGCGGGCGTTCGCGGCCGTGCGGCGCTTATTTGAGGTAGTCGAACAGCGAGACGCTGGTCAGCTTGGAGAAGCTGGCCTGGGTCGCCTGCAGCACGGTGAGCGTCTTCTGCAGATTGGCGACCGCCGTCGGGATATCGGTATCCTCGATGCCCGAGCGCGTCGTCTCGCGGGTCTCGGCGACTTCGGTCAGCCGGTCGGCCTGCAGATCGAGCCGGGCGCCCCGCGCACCGACCGATGCGCGGGCGAGCGCCACCGTGTCGAGCGAGGCGTTGATCCCGTCGAGCGCCGCGGCGCCCGCCGCCTGCACGTTCGTGCCCGACTTGAGCGCGTCCGACAGCGAGCCGAGGATCGCGAACATGTCGGCACCGGCGGGGCTGAACACCCGCTCGCCGCTGATCGTCGGCTGCACGCTCTCGCCGTCGCCGATCGGGATGGCCGAAGGCTCGCCGGTGCCGGCGAAGCTGATCGAGCCGTCGGCGTTCTTCACATAGGCGGTGTCGCCGGTGGCGCCGCCGAACAGCGGCTGGCCGCGGATATCGTCCTTGGTATTGGCGAGCGCGAACAGCGTGTCGCGGATCGAGTCCAGCTCCTTGCCGATCGAGGCGCGGTCCGAATCGGACAGCGTGTCGCTCTTGGCGCGGGTGGCGAGCTCGAGCGCGCGCTGCATCTGGGTCTCGACGCTCTCCAGCGTCTGGTCGGTCTGGGCGTTCACGCCCTGCGCGATGGTGATGTTCGACTTGTAGGTCGCATCGCCGGTGGTTGCGCGCGCGATCTGCTGCAGCTTGATATAGGCCGCGGCGTCGGTAGCCGCGGTGATCCCCAGCTTGGTGGTGGCAATCTGGGTCTGCGTCTTGTCGGCCGCGGCGGTCAGCTGAGTCATCAGCGACGTCGGGCGGCTGTACATCTGCGAAGTGGCGATGCGCATGGTCTGTTACCTGATGTCGAGGATGGATTGCAGCGTCTCGCGCGCGACCTGGATCACGCGGGTCGATGCCTGATAGGCCTGCTGGAAGCGCATCAGATCGACCGCCTCCTCGTCGATGTTGACGCCGCTCACCGAATCGCGCGCCGACACCGCGGAATCGCGGATCGAGGTCTGCGCATCGGCCACGCTGTTGCGGCCCGAGAGCGCCGCGCCGTTGGCAGCGGTGAGATCGGTCACCTGCTGCTCGTAATTGCCGCTGGTGCGCAGCGTGTCGAAGCCAGCGAGGTTGCTGTTGTCGCGCGTGCCGCCGCCCGGTGCCGCCGCGGCGATGCCGCGCGGATCGGTCATCACGACGGTGAGGTTGTACGCCGGATCGCCGACCGAGAAGACCGGCTGGCCGGCATTGCCCTGGAGATCGGCGCCGGCGGCCTGGACCGCGTTGACGCCCTCGGCGAAGCTCTGCGCCATCTGGCTGATCTGGTCGCGCGCCGCTGCGATGCGGCTGCCGCTCTCGGCGATGCCGGCGAGCGCGCCGCCGTTCGGCGCCATGGTCTGCACCGCGCCGCTGGCCTGCTTCACCGAGAAGGAGAAGGTCCCTTCGTCGTTGCTGACCTGCGAGACGATCGCCGACTGGGCGCCTTCAACCAGGGTCGGGCCCGCGCTGTTGCCGGCCTGGACGGTGGCGCGGCCATAAGTGTCGAAGCTGACCGTCACGTCGGTCAGCGCGCTCATCTGCTCAAGCATCTGGTCGCGCTGGTCGAGCAACGCCGCCTGGCCGGCCGTGCCGTCGGTGGCGCGGGCGAGGCCGGCATTCACCTTGGCGAGGCTGGCGGACAGGTTGTTGAGCTGGGTCACCCCGGTCTCGGCCGAGGCCTTGAGATCGGCCATCGCACCGTCGAGCGCCTTGCCGGTCGCGCCGAAGGCGGCGGCGACGCTGGAAGCGTTCTCGAGCATCGTCGCGCGCGCGGGCAGCGCCGTAGGATCCGCCGCGACGGCCTTTGCCGAGGTGAAGAAGGCGGTGAGCTGGTCGCCCAGCTTGTTCTGGGTCAGGCCCGAATCGATCCGCCCGAGCCAGGCAGCGCCGGCGAGCGTGCGGGCGAGGTCCGAGCTGGCGGTGCGCACTTCGGTCGCGCGGAACGCATCGGCCGCGCGGGTGACACCGCCGACATTGGCACCCAGGCCCGAACTGATCGCGCTGGTATTGCCGCCGGTCGCGACGACTTCGCGCACCGTGGCGACGCGGCGCGAATAGCCGACGGTCGCGGCATTGGCGATATTGTCCGACGTCGTGGCGAGCGCCGACTGATAGGCCCGCGCGCCGCTGGCGCCGATCGAAAGCAGGTCGGTCATTTGACGGCACCTCCGGTGCTGGCGGCCTCGGGCGCGGCCGGTGCGGCGGCCGGCTGGGCCGCGGTCTCGGTCTTCATGCCCTTGGCCAGGAAGGCGGTCATCGCCTTGCCGATGCCGATCGGGGCGTGCACGGCCATGTTCTGGGCGAGCTGCTGGTCCTGCATGTCGCGGAACTGGTCCTCGCCCTTGCTGTCGAACAGCCCGTCGCCGAGCTTGGCCTGGCGCATCGACTTGAGCATCATGCCGGTGAAGACGGCCTCGAAGCGCTGGCCGGCGGCTTCGAGATTCTCCTTGGACGCGAGGCGCGACGTGTCGGTCGAGACACCGCCCGACGTGCTGCCGATGGGGGCGAGGATGTTGCTCACAGGATGATCAGCTCCGCCTTGAGCGCACCGGCTTCCTTGAGCGCCTCGAGGATGGCGACGAGGTCCGCCGGCGACGCGCCGATCGCGTTCACCGCCTTGACGACGTCGGCGAGCTTGGGCCCCGGCTCCATCAGGAACATGGGGTGCTTTTCCTCCTCGACGCCCACCGTGCTGTGCTGCTCGGTACGGGTCTCGCCCTTGCTGAACGGCGCGGGCTGGCTGGTGCGCTGGTTCTCATCGATACGAACGGTCAGCTTGCCATGGGTTACCGCGGCGGGGCTGACCCGGACGGCCGAGTTGATCACGACGGTGCCGGTGCGCGCGTTGACGATCACCCGGGCGGCCGCCTCGGCGGCTTCGACCGGCAGGTTCTCGACTTCGCTCATCAGCTCGGCACGGACGTCGCGGCCTTCGGGCGCCTGGATGGCGATCGACACGCCGTCGATCGCGCGGGCGCGGCCGGGTCCGAAGCGCAGGTTGATCGCGTCCTGCACGCGCTGCGCCGTGGTGAAGTCGGCGCGGGCGAGGTTGAAGGTGACGAAGGGCGACTTGTCGAAGCCGGTATCGACCGTGCGCTCGACGGTGGCGCCTTCCGGAATGCGGCCCGAGCTCGGCGTGTTGACGACGATCTTGGAGCCATCGGCACCCTCGGCACCGAGACCACCCACGGCGAGGTTGCCCTGCGCCATCGCATAGATCTGCCCGTCGGCGCCCTGGAGCGGGGTGAGGATCAGCGTGCCGCCGCGCAGCGACTTGGCCTTGCCCATCGACGAGACGGTGATGTCGAGCTTCTGGCCCGGCTTGGCGAAGGCGGGCAGCTCGGCGGTGATCATCACCACCGCGGCATTCTTCAGGCCCGGCGCCACACCCTGGGGCAGCTGCAGGCCGAAGCGCGAGGTGACCCCCTTCATCGACTGGACGGTATATTCCAGATTGTCGTCGCCCGTGCCCGGCAGGCCGACGACGACGCCGTACCCGGTGAGCTGGTTGGTGCGGATGCCCTGGAACCCGCCCAGGTCCTTCACGCGCTGGGCGTGCGCCGGCGCAGTGGCGGCGAGGGCGAGGGCGGCGAGCGCGAGGAAGCGGCGGATCATCGGTCTGCTCCGGCTTAGAAGGGGCTGATCACGGAGAAGAACCGGCTCAGCCAGCCCTGGCGGCTGGCGCGGGCGACATCGCCCTTGCCGGTATAGGCGATGCGGGCATCGGCGACGCGGGTCGACAGCACGCGGTTGTTCGCGTCGATGTCGGCGGTGCGCACGATGCCCTTGATCTGGACGAACTCGTCGCCCCGGTTGAGCGTCACGCGCTTCTGGCCCTGCACCAGCATCGTGCCGTTGGGATAGACCGCGGCGACGGTGACGCTGACTTCGCCCGACAGCGCATTGGCCTGGTCGGCGGCGCCGGTGCCGTTGAAGTTGCGCTTGCCGCTGATGCTGGCATCGCTCTCCTTGAACAGCGACAGTGCGCCGGTGCTCGGCGGAGTCAGGCCGAAGCCGCCCCCGCTGTCGAGCTTGGTGCCAGCCGACTTGGACGCCGCAGTCTTCTCGACGAGCAGGATGGTGAGCGGATCGCCGACACGACGGGCACGCTGGCCCTCGTAGAGGGCGGCATAGCCGTCGTTCACCTGGAAGATGCTGCCATTGGCCGGCGGCTGCGCCGAAACCGGCGCGGGCATCGTCGCGGAGAAATCCTCCTTGGGCTTCTTCTTGCCGATGCCGAGGAACTGCGCCTGGGCCGGCGTCGCGGTGAAGGCGAGCCCGGCAGCCACCAATGCGGTCGCGGCGATGTGATGGAGATGCTTCATGATCCGCCGCCTCAGATGTTCTGGTTGACGTATTTGAGCATCTCGTCGGTCGCCGAGATCATCTTCGAGTTCACCTCATAGGCGCGCTGGGTCTCGATCATGTCGACCAGCTCCTCGACGACGTTGACGTTCGAGCCTTCGAGCATGCCCTGGCGGATCGTGCCGCGGCCATCGATGCCGGCATTGCCGAGCGCGACGCTGCCGCTGGCCGGCGTCTCGATCAGATAATTGTCGCCGACCGCCTGGAGCCCCGCCGGATTGGGGAAGCTCGCCACCTGGACCTGGCCGATCTGGGTGAGGTCGGTCTGGTTCGGCATCTGCGCCGAGACGGTGCCGTCGCTGCCGACGGTGACCGAGATCGCCCCCTCCGGGATGTTGACGCCGGGCATCACCTGATAGCCCTCGGAGGTAACCAGCTGGCCCTCCGGCGAGCGCGAGAAATTGCCCGCGCGGGTATAGCCCAAGCCGCCGCCGGGCAGCTGGATCTGGAAATAGCCATTGCCGTCGATCGCCATGTCGAGGCCGTTGCCCGTGGTCTGCAGCGAGCCCTGGGTCTCGATGCGCTGGGTGCCCTGGGTGCGCACGCCGGTGCCGAGGTTGAGGCCGGTCGCGTATTTGGTTTCCGCGGTCGAGGCGGCGCCGGGGGCGGTGATCACCTGATAGGCGAGCGTTTCGAAGCTGGCCCGATCCTTCTTGAACGCGGTGGTGTTCACGTTCGCGAGGTTGTTCGAGATGACCCGCATGCGCGTATCCTGGGCGTCGAGACCCGTGCGCGCGATGTGCAATGCTGCCGAACCCATCGGTCTTACTCCCTATCAGGACGGCATCCGCATCAGCGATGCGGTGCTCTCGTCCATGTTCTTGGCTTCCTTGAGCAGGTTGGCCTGCACTTCGTAGGCGCGCTGGTTCTCGATCATGTCGACCAGCGCCGCCGTGAGGTTCACGTTCGATTGCTCGAGCGAACCGGAAGTCACTTTCGCGTCCATGTCCTCGGGCAGCACGCCGCCGCCCTTCACATGGAGAAGATTGTCCAGCCCCTTGGCGGTCTGCGTGCCGTCGGTGCTGACCAGCTTGATCTTGCCGACTTCCTGCGGCTGCGTCGGATCGCCGCCGCGCGGCACGATCGAGACGGTGCCGTCCTCGGAGATCGATACCTTGTCGGCGGGCGGCACGGTGATGGGGCCCCCCGACCCCATCACCGGGAAACCGTCGCCGGTTTCCAGCACGCCCGAGGGCGCGATCCGCAGATCGCCGCGCCTCGTATAGGCTTCGGTGCCGTCGGTCGCCTGGACTGCCATCCAGGCATCGCCGTTCACCGCGACGTCGAGCGGGTTGCCGGTCTGGATCATCGTGCCCTTGGTCCGGTCGAAGTCGTTGACTTCCTCCGAGGCCATCTGACGCGAATCCAGGCCCGTACCCTGGAGGACCAGCCGGTCGAAGCTGACGCGCTCGCCGCGGAAGCCGATCGTCGAGGCGTTCGCGATGTTGTTCGCGATCGTCGCCTGCGCCGACATCTGGCTCCGAAGCCCCGACATCGCAGTGTAGACAAGCCGGTCCATATTCTACTCCTCCTCAGCCGACCCGATCAGCTGCGGATGTTGAAAATCGTCTGGGACATCTGACTGGCGGTATCGAGCGCCTTGGCATTCGCCTGGAAGTTGCGCTGTGCCGCGATCAGGTTGACCAGCTCTTCGGTGATGTCGACGTTCGAGCGCTCGATCGCGCCCGACATCAGGCCGCCAAAGCCGTTGGTGCCCGGCTCGCCGAGGCGCGCATCGCCCGAGAAACCGGTGGCGGCCCAGGTCGAGTTGCCGAGCTGGCGCAGGCCAGCATTGTTGGTGAAGCTGGCCAGCACGACCTTGCCCAGCGCCTGGGTGTCGCCGTTCGAGAAGCTCGCGGTCACCGTGCCGTCGTCGCCGATCGTCACGCCTTCGATCTGGCCGACGGGCGAGCCGTCCTGCTTGGTCGAGTTGAGGCTGAACGGCGAGCTGACCTGGGTGGTGCCGGCGGTCAGGTCGAGCTTGAGCACCTGCTCCGAGGTCGCGCCCGGGGCGAGGAAGCCCATGAAGGTGATCGGCGTGGTCGGCTCGGAGAGCTTGCCGGTGCTGTCGAACTTCAGCTCGAACTGCTTCATCGTCGCGGGATCGTCACCAGCATTGAGCTGCTGGTCGCCCACGAAGGAATAGACCTTCCAGCTGCTGGTCGCGTCGGTGTCGCTCGGCTTGGTCTCGCGGACGAAATAGTTGGTCAGCGTCAGCGCGTTGCCGTTCGCGTCATAGACCGTGGTCTGGACCGACTGGTTGTAGGTGGTCGGATCGAAACGGTCGAACTTGTACTCGGTATCGTCGAACTTCGGATTATCCGAGGGGATCGGCGAGCCGGCATTGAGATTGAGGCCCAGCTTGACGTTCTCGGTCGCCTGGGGCGTGCCGCTGGTCTGCGGCAGGCGCAGGCTGACGGTCGAGGAAAGGCCGGTCGCGACCACCGCGCCCGAGCCGTCGACCGGATAGACCTGCAGCTTGTTGCCCTGGGCATCGACCACATAGCGATCGGCATCGACCTGGAAGCTGCCGTTGCGGGTATAGGCCACCCCGTTACCGCTCTTCTCGTCGCCCTTGACGATGAAGAAGCCGTCGCCCGAGATCGCGACGTCGAGCGCCGACGAGCTCTGGGTGAAGCCACCCTGGCCGAACTGCTGGCGCACCGCCTTCACGACCACGCCCGAGCCGACCATCTGGCTGGGGTTCATGTTCGCGGTCGACGCGATGACGTCAGCGAACTGGGTCGTGCTCTTCTTGAAGCCGTTGGTCTGCACGTTCGCGAGATTGTGCGAGATGGTCGACATGTCGGTCTGCGCTGCCTGCAGGCCCGAGAGCGAGGTGAAGAAGGACATTTTCCGTTACTCCTTGGAAAAACTGGTTCAGCCGACCTGCCAGATGGCGTCGGTGGACACGTTGCCGATGCCCGGAAGCGTGAGGACGGGCTTGCCGTCGGATCCCATCGAGACGGCGGTGACCGGCGCCCAGACCAGCGGATAGGCCTTGACGTTGCCGGTGCCGTCGGTGGCGGTGACGCTGACGTTGAACGGGCCTTCGCCGGCGTCCTTGCCGTCATCGGTCTTGCCGTCCCAATCCCAGGCGACCGCGCCCTTGGTCTCCTTGCCCATCTCGATGGTCTTGAGCGTGTTGCCGTCCTTGTCCTTGATGGTGACGGTGACGTTGGTCGCGTCCTTCTCCAGCGCGACGGCGCCGGCGAGGCCGCCGGTGGTGCGCGGATAGGCGGTGCTGCCCTGGACGAGCACGTTCTTGCCGACATAACCGATGGCGTCGTTGAGCGACCCGCCGCTCAGCTGGCTGGCGATCGTCTTCAGCGTCGAGCTCATCTCGGTGATGCCGGAGAGCGAGGAGAACTGCGCCATCTGGGCGACCATCTGGCTGTTGTCGACCGGCTGGAACGGATCCTGGTTCTTCAGCTGCGCGGTCATCAGCGCGAGGAAGTCGGAGACCCCCATGTCGGTCTTGCCGAGGCGCGAGGTGTCCTTGGTGTCGAGCGTGGTGCCGCTCGTCGTGCTCGAGGTGTTGTACCGGGGAATGCCCAGGTTGGTGAGGGTGGTATCGAAATCGCTCATGGTCAGCGGCCCAGCTTGAGGGTGTCGACGATGAGCTGCTTGGCAGTCTGCATCACTTCGACGTTGTTCTGGTAGTTCCGGGCGGTCTCCATCATGTCGACCAGCTCCCGGGTCTCGTCCACGGCGGCCTCCCAGACATTGCCGTCCTTGTCGGCCATCGGGTTGCCCGGATCATAGTGCTTGGTCGGCTCGGAGCCGGCGGTGACGACCTGCTCGACATCGACGGTCGACATGCCGCTCGCCTGGTCGAAGGCGGTGCGGAACACCGGCTTGATCGTGCGATAGGCGGTGTCCGCGCTCGACGAGACCGTGCCGACATTGGCGAGGTTCGACGCGGTGGTGTTCATCCGCACCAGCTGCGCGCTCATCGCGCGGCCGGAGACCTGGAAGATCGAAAGCGGCTGGTCGCCCATCTCTTACTCTCCCTTCAGCGCGCGCGTGATCTGGTTGATGCGGCCGTTCAGGAACGACAGCGTCGTCTGATAGGCGACGGCGTTCTCGGCGAAGGCGGTCTGCTCGGTGGTCAGCTCGACGGTGTTGCCGTCGGCCGAGGGCTGGAGCGGCACGCGGTAGAGCGTGTTGGCGTCGATCGCGCCGTCGATCGAGCCGCCGGCGCTGGTCGCGCTGTTGAGCGCCGCGCGGAAGTCGACGTCCTTGGCCTTGTAGCCAGGGGTCGAGGCATTCGCGATGTTCGACGCCAGCATGCCCATGCGCTGCGAGCGCACGGCAAGCGCGGTGCCATGTACGCCGAAGAGGTTGTCATTGGGCATTGCACGTCTCCCGCACAAAAGTTCGCCGGGCTCTCTGCAACCGCCGTGCCAATTTGACCGAGAGGGCGAAAAATCCACCTTTGCCCTCGGGAGCGGCAAGGTGCGGCAGGTTTTTGCCGGTGTGTCGGCAGCCGGTTGCCGGGTTTTCGGGGCCGGATTGCCGCGTGCCGAGGGAGAGGCAATTGGCCCGCCTCTTGCACCCACACGGGCATGGATATGAATGTGCTTCCTGCCCTCGGGACCTTCCTCGATCCGCTCGCGCTCGCCATTGTCGGCGGGGGCGTGGTCGCGGGCACCGTGCTGCGCAACGCCTCGGGCGACCTCGCGCGCGGCGTCGCGGCGCTGGGCCAGCTGCCGCGCAACCGCTTCGACGTGGAGCCCCTGCTCTCGCAGGTCTCGGCGCTCGGCCGGATCGCGCGCCGCCACGGCGTGATCGCGCTCGATCGCTCGAAGATCGAGGACCCCGACATCGCCGCCGCGGTCGCCGCGATCGTCGATGGCGCCAATCCAGGCCAGGTCGAGACCCTGCTCGAGCAGCGCCGCTGCGCGCGGTTCGAACGGCACCGCGGCGGCTGGGAAGTCTGGTCCGGCGCGGCCGAGCTGGCCCCGGCCATGGGTATGGTCGGCACGTTGATCGGGCTGGTCGGCATGTTCGCCGCGATGAAGGATCCCCAGGCGATCGGCGGCGCAATGGCCGTCGCCCTGCTCGCGACCCTTTACGGCGCGCTGCTCGCCAATCTCGCGCTGCTGCCGCTCGCCACAAGGCTGAAGCGCCGCGCCCGGCACGAGGCCCAGGAGCGCCTCCGCCTCCAGCCGGCGCTCGCGCTGCTGGCGAGCATCGAGCCGGGCACCGGCCGGATCAAGGAGATCGCGGCGTGACCGTGTTCGACGAGGACGAACGCGCGCGAGCGCCCTGGCTGATGACCCTGGCCGACCTGTCATTGCTGCTCGTCGGCTTCTTCGTCTTCCTCCAGGCCAACCAGGTCGATCCGGCCAAGCTCGCCGCGGGCATCCGCGCCGGCTTCGGCGCGAGCGAGACGACGCCGGCGCCGATGCCGGTCGACATCGCCACCGCCACCGGCTTCGCGCCCGGATCTGCCGTTCCGGCCGACACAGCTTCGGCACTGGAATGGGCACGCACCGCCGCGCGCGACCCGCGCACCCGCCTGCGCATCACCGGTGAAGTCGACGGATCGGCGACCGATGTCGATGCGGCAACCGGCAGCGGCCCGATCCTTGCCGCCGACCGCGCCCGCGCTGTCGCCGCGCTGCTGATCCAGCAACATGCGATCGACCCGTCGCGCATCATCCTTTCCACCGGCCGCGGCCAGCGCCGCGCCGTCCTCACGCTCGGCTTCGAAGGAGACCGGCCATGATCCTCGCACTCGCACTCAGCCTCACCGCCTCGGACTTCCAGTCGGTCGCGGCGCTCGACACCATCGTCACCCAGTTCACCGGCAAGGAGATCGGCGAGCAGGGCGGGGCGATCGCGCCGATCGACCGGCGGCTCAAGCTTACCAGCTGCGCCGCGCCCCAGCTCGAATGGCGCAACGACACGCATGACGCGGTCGTGGTTCGCTGCATGGCGCCGGCCTGGAAGATCTTCGTGCCCGTCGCGGCGGTGCCCAAGCCCCGCGTCGCGGCGCCCGCGCCGATGCCTGCCAATGTCGTCGTTCGCCCGGCCGCCGTCGTGAAGGCCGAGCCGGTGATCAAGCGCGGCGACGCCGTCACCGTCGAGGCCGGCTCGCCGGGATTCTCGATCTCGCGCCAGGGCATCGCGATGAACGACGCCCCTCCGGGCGGCCGGATCAGCGTCAAGGTCGACGACAAGCAGCCGCCGCTCCAGGCGATCGCGATCGAGCCTGGCCGCGCCCGCCTGCCGGGCTTTGCCGAGGGCAGCTGAATTTTCCTGTAAAGTTTCGCCGTGCCGGGCCGTTTGATAGGCTGCAGGCACAGCGAGGATTGCAGGCAATGGTGGACTCAATCGGCACGAAGGCAGGCGCGGTCACCGACCGTCGCACTGTGCCCGTTGAACCGGCGGCCAAGGTCGCCGCGGTCCGTCCGGTCGCGAGCGACACCCCGGCGGTGCGCAGCGCGGCGGCGGAGATCGCAGGAGAGCAGGCGGCCCGGCCGCCGGTCGATCTCGACCGCGTCTCGCGCATCCGCAAGGCGATCCAGGACAACAAGTTCCCGCTCTCGCCCTCGACGATCGCCGACCGGCTGCTCGCCTTCAAGCTCGATTGGAAGTCCCGTGAACCGTCGTGACGCACTGATCCAGGTGATCGAATGCCTCCACGCCGAGATCGCGGCGCTGAAGGCGAGCGATGTAGCGGCACTCGAGGCGGCGACCCGCGCGAAGCTGATCGCGATCGACACGGTGGCGCTCCATGACGGCGAGGCCCCCGGCGCCGAGATCCGCGAGCTCGCCGCCGAGGCGCACAAGCTCAACGAGACCTGCCGCATCTATGTGAACCTGATGGCGGCAAATGTTCGCCGCCGCCTGCAAATCCTTTCCGGTCAGCAGGCGCCTTCCTACAAGGCTGCAGGCTACGCTCTCGCCTGAGAGCCCTACCTAACCTCCGTTAACCAGAACTGGCACGGTCCTTGCTGCGATAGCCCCGAATAAGGGCAATCCGGATCAGGACTAGATGAGCGTCACTTCGGTCAACTCCAAGGCAAGCGTCCAGACGGCGATCGCCACGGCGAGCCGCAAGACCGGCATCGACTTCAACTATCTGCTCGGCCAGGCACAGGTCGAGAGCGGGTTGAAGGCCGATGCCCGCGCCGGCACCTCCTCCGCCACGGGCCTCTATCAGTTCATCGAGCAAAGCTGGCTCGGCGTGGTCAAGCAGCACGGCGCCGAGCATGGCCTGGGCTGGGCCGCCGACAGCATCAAGCAGAACAGCGCCGGCCGCTATGTCGTCAGCGACCCCGCGGCGCGGAACGCGATCCTCAACCTGCGCAGCGATCCGCAGACCGCGTCGCTGATGGCCGCCGAACATGCCGCCGACAACAAGGCCTCGCTCGAGGACAGCCTGGGCCGCCCGGCCACCGGCACCGATCTCTACATGGCGCACTTCCTGGGCCTGGGCGGCGCCGACAAGTTCCTGAGCGCGATGGCCGACAATCCCGGCCGCACCGGCGCCAGCATGTTCCCCGCCGCCGCGCGCGCCAATCGCGGCGTCTTCTACGCCTCGAACGGCCAGCCGCGCACACTGTCGGAGATCTACAGCCGCTTTGCCGGCAAGCTCGACAAGGGCGCCGCCGCGGGCGGTGCCACCGGCGTTGCTTCCGACGGGCTCGATGCCGGCTTCGATGCCGCCGCCCGCGCCTTCACCGATGGCGACAACGAAGTCGTGCTCGGCAACGGTGCCGTCGATAGCGACCGCCACTGGGTGCAGAACACGCTCGCCCAGCTCAACGTATCGCAGGGCACGCCCAGCGATCCGCTCGGCCGCCGCATCGATCCGCTGCGCCCGACGCCGGAAAATGCCCGCCTCGCCTATCTCATGCTCGCGAACCTGGGAGCGTAACCCCTAGTGTCTGCACTCTCGCTTCCCGCAGGCACGGCGCCTGCCCTGAAGAGTTTCGCGCTGCCCGGCGCGATCCTGCTGCTCGTCGCGCTGATGGTGGTGCCGATCCCGGCCTTCCTGCTCGACGCCTTCTTCATCCTCAACATCATGATCAGCCTCGCGGTGCTGATGGTGGCGCTGAACGCGCAGAAGCCGCTCGACTTCTCCGCCTTCCCCACCGTGCTGCTGTTCGCCACGCTGTTCCGCCTCGGCCTCAACGTCGCCTCGACGCGCGTCGTGCTGGTCCACGGCCATGAGGGCGAGAGCGCCGCCGGCCATGTGATCGAGGCGTTCGGCACCTTCATGATCGGCGGCGACTATGTCGTCGGCCTGGTCGTGTTCGCGGTCATCGTGATCATCAACATGATCGTGGTGACCAAGGGTGCGGGCCGCGTCTCCGAAGTCAGCGCGCGCTTCACCCTCGATGCCTTGCCCGGCAAGCAGATGGCGATCGACGCCGACCTGAATGCCGGCCTGATCACCCCGGACGAGGCACGCGCCAAACGCGTCGAGGTCTCGACCGAAGCCGATTTCTACGGCGCGATGGACGGTTCGTCCAAGTTCGTGAAGGGCGATGCGATCGCCGGCCTGCTGATCCTCGCGATCAACGTGATCGGCGGCCTGATCCTCGGCGTGGTCAGCCACCAGATGGCGGTGGGCGAAGCTGCCTCGGCTTACATCCTGCTCGCCATCGGCGACGCGCTGGTCGCCCAGGTGCCGGCGCTGCTGCTGTCGATCGCCGCCGCCGCCATCGTCACCCGCGTCAAGTCGAGCGACGACCTTGCCGGCCAGATCGGCACCCAGTTCGCCAGCCACAAGACCTGGACGCCGGTCGCGGTCATCCTCGGCCTGCTCGGCCTGGTGCCCGGCATGCCGCATTTCCTGATGCTGCCCGCAGCCGCGGCCGCCGGCGTCGCCGCCTGGCATCTGCGCAAGGTCGCCAATCGCCCGAAGATCGTCGCCGCGCCGCCCGCCGAGCCGGTCGATCTCTCGCGGATCGGCTGGGACGAAGTCACCGACAACATGCAGGTGATGCTCGACATCGGCTACGGGCTCGTCCCGCTGGTCGACGAGCGCCGCGGCGGGCCGCTGATGGGCCGCATCACCGGCGTACGCCGCCAGCTCTCGAAGGAGCTCGGCTTCGTCGTGCCCCAGGTGCGCGTGCGCGACGACATCAACCTGGCGCCCTTCACCTATCGCATCGTCATCGGCGGCGTCGTCATGGCCGAGGACAATGTCTCGCCCGACGAAGTGCTGGCGATCGACACCGGCCAGGCCGCCGGGCGCCTGCAGGGCAAGCCGGTCAAGGACCCGACCTTCGGGCTCGACGCGCTGTGGATCGCCCAGGGCGATTCCGATGCCGCCACCGGCCTCGGCTATCTCGTCGTCGATCCGGGCACCGTGGTCGCCACCCATCTCAACCAGTGCCTGATCCAGAACGCGTCCGACCTGCTCGGCGCCGACGAGGTCCAGTCGCTGCTCGACGGGCTCAAGGACCGATCGCCCCAGCTCGTCGCCGCGCTCTGCCCGTCGCCGGTGCCGCTCACCACGCTCACCCAGATCCTCCGCGGCCTGCTCGCCGAGAACGTCCCGCTCAAGGAATTCCGCCGCATCGCCGCCGCCATCGCGGTCGCCGCCCAGCGGACCCTCGACGCCGACGAGATCATGGAGCTGATCCGCCCCGATCTCGGCCCGCTGATCATCCAGCGGCTGTGCGGCGTGCGCGAGCCGTTGCGGGTGATGACGCTGGAGGGGCAGCTCGAGGCGCTGCTCGGCCAGGCGGTCCGCTCCGATCCGTCGAAGCGCCACACGATCGAGCCCGATCTCGGCCGCCGCATCGCCGATGCGCTGCAGCGCGCCGCCCAGCCGCTGATCGCCGAGGCCAAGCCCTTCGCGCTCGTCGTCCAGCCGTCGATCCGCGTCGCGATCCGCAAGCTGGTCCGGAACGTGCTGCCCGACACGCCCGTGATGAGCTTCTTCGAAGTGCCCGAGGACAAGGCCGTCGAAGTCGTCGCCGTGATCGGCGCGCCCGAGGCGCTGCCCGCATGAACGCTTTCACCCCAGGGAAACTTGACGCCATGGCTTCACTGGCAATCTCGCCCCTAGTCTACACGCCGACCACGCCGCACCGCGATCCGGAAGCGCTGGTGCGCAAGCACCTGCCGCTGGTGCGCCGGATCGCCTGGCACATCCATGGGTCGATGAGTTCGCTCGTCGAGGTGGAGGATCTTATTCAGGTCGGGCTGGTCGCCCTGATCGAGGCGGCAGCCGGCTTCGAGGATCGCGGGCAGGTGACCTTCGAGCAGTATCTCGCAACGCGGCTCCGCGGCGCGATGATCGACGAATTGCGCCGTCAGGCAACCACCACGCGCGGCGCGATGCGCCGGCGCAAGGCCTATCAGGAAGCGGTATCGGTGCTGACCAACGAGCTGGGCCGCGCGCCCGATGACGAGCAGATCGCCGCGAAGCTGGGCATCACCGCCGAGAAGCTGCGCACCGACTATGCCAATGCCGAGGCGGTACGCTTCGATTCGATCGACGAGGCCTATTCGGACGAGAGCCCCTGGTTCATGTCCGACGAGCCCAGTGCCTTCGACCAGCTGGCCGAGAGCGACCAGCGCGAGGCGCTGATCGCCGCGATCACCGAGCTGCCCGAACGCGAGCAGCAGGTGATCCAGCTCTATTATGTCGAGGAACTCAACCTCGAGGAGATCGGCCAGGTGCTCGGCGTCGGCGCGGCGCGGATCTGCCAGATCAAGGCGAGCGCGCACGCCCGGCTGAAGAAGGGGCTGGCGCGAAGGCTGGGCTAGCGGGTGATTCCGGCCAGGATCAGGTCGATCCCGAACAGGAACTGCGCGCGGTCGTCATGGTCGCGCATCTGCAATGCAGTCTGGTGCACGAACGGATAGGCTTCCGGATCGAGCTGCATCCACTGCGCTGCCACATGCGCCAGGAACGCCTCGCGATCGACATCCTGTGGCGCCAGCCGGGGGTTCGCGGCATTCTGTCCCGCGACGCCCAGGATGTAGTGGACGAGCGCCGAGGCGGAATCCAATAGCCGCCGGCCGGTGAGACCCAGCGCCATCAGCGGTGCCCCGACCCGCTCGAAGATCAGCGGCATCGAGGATCGCCAGGGCTCCCGGAACAGCTGCGGTCCCGCCCAGGGATGCGCGTCGATCGCGTCGAACATCGCCAGCGCGACCGCGCGGATCGCCGCGCGCGGATCCGCCTCGTCGGCGATGTCCGCGATCACCCGTGCGACGACATGATCGGTCGCCGCCGCGAGCAGCTCGTTCTTGTCGGCGACGTGCCAGTAGATCGCTCCGCTACCCGTCTCGAGCCGCGCCGCCAGCGCACGGAAGGTCAGCGCCTGCGCGCCACCGGCGTCGAGCAACGCGATCGCCGCCTCGACGATCCTGTCCTTGGAAAGCGCTTCGCTGCGCTGGTTTCGTGCGGCCATGCCGCGTCTTGACATGAATGGAACGCCGTTCCAATCCACCTTTTGTGGAACAACGTTCCAGAATGATTCGGAGGCAGGAATGACGGTCGCAATCATCGGCGCGGGGCTGGGCGGTCTCGTCCTTGCGCGGGTGCTCCATGTCCATGGCATCGCCGCCACCGTGTACGAGTCGGACCTCTCGGCCGCGCATCGTGTTCAGGGCGGCATGCTCGATATCCATGTGGAGGATGGCCAGGTCGCGCTTGCCGCAGCCGGCCTCACCGACGCGTTCCGCGCGATCATCCATGAAGGCGGCGAGGCATCGCGCGCGCTCGCGCCGGACGGCAGCGTGCTGCTCGAAGTGCCCGACACCGGTACCGGCGGACGTCCGGAAGTGCTTCGCGGCGAGTTGCGGCGTATCCTGCTGGGCTCGCTGCCGGCAGGATCCGTGCAATGGGGAAGCAAGCTCGCCGAGGCCGTGCCACTGGGCGGCGGGCGGCACCGGCTCCGCTTCGCCGATGGCGCGACGGTGGAGACGAGCCTGCTCGTCGGCGCGGACGGCGCCTGGTCGAAGGTGCGCCCGCTGCTGTCTGACGCGCAGCCGGAGTATGTCGGCACCACCTTCATCGAGACCTGGCTGCGCGACGCCGATGCACGGCATCCGGCCACGGCGGAAGCGGTCGGCAGCGGCGCGCTGTTCGCGCTTGCGCCCGGCAAGGGCATCTTCGCCCACGGCGTACTCCATGCCTATATCGCCCTGTCCCGCCCGCTCGCCTGGATCGAGGCGATCGACTTCGCCGACCCCGCCGGTGCTGCCCGGGCGATCGCGGCGGAGTTCGAAGGCTGGGCGCCGGCGCTCACCGCGCTCATCACCGAGAGCGACGGCGCTCCGGTGCCGCGCATGCTCCACACGCTGCCGGACGACCATCGCTGGCATCGCGCGCCCGGCGTGACCCTGGTCGGCGACGCCGCGCACCTGATGCCGCCGGCGGGGGACGGCGCCAACCTCGCCATGGTCGATGGTGCGGAGCTGGGCCAGGCGATCGCGGCGCATCCGGGCGACGTCGAAGCCGCGCTCGCCGCCTATGAGCGCGTGATGTTCGCGCGCAGTGCCGCCACCGCGGTGGAGGCGCATCGCATGCTCGGCCTGTGCCTGGGCCCCGACAGCCCGGCCAGCCTCATCGATTTCTTCCTGGGCGCGCAGGCGGCAGCCGAGATATCGTAACTTTCGTTACCGTCATGCCGCGCGCCAGCTTGCGCCGCCCCGGAGCTTGCCCCACACATCCGCCCCGTTGGTATCATACGGGGGAGTTCACGTGACCAAGCATCTGTTCCTGGCCGGCGCGATGGCGTTCGGGCTGATGGCATCGCCGGCGCTCGCGCAGGACAAATGGACCGTCCGCCCCGAATGGGTCCGCGCGCATGAGAGCTTCCTCGCCAGCGACGCGCTGCAGGGCCGCGGCAGCGCGACCCGCGACGAGGCGATCGCCGCCGCGTACGTCGCCTCGCAGTTCGAAGGCTATGGCCTGAAGCCCGCGCCGGGGATGCCCGGCTATCTCCAGCCGGCCAAGATCATCCGCTATGCGGCGAACGGCCCCGCCGTGCTCGCCATCGCCGGCAAGCCGACCGCGGTGCCCACGGTGCTTGTCGGCGCGATCGACCCGGTCTCCGGCACCTCGGCAGTGTTCGACGGTGCGGATCCCGCCAGGATGCCGCATGCCGATGTCGTGTTCGTCACCGGCGGCAAGGGCTCGCCGATGGCGCTCGTCCGTGCAGCCAGGGCCGCCGGCGTGAAGCTGCTCATCGCCCGCGAGACCGAGATGACGCAGGGCATGTTCAAGGGCATGGGCGGCAAGCCGCGCCTCCCCGCCGGGCTGGAGGGGGCCACGCCGACGAGCTACGCCGCGCTCGCGACTCTGCCCTCGGCCGATTTCGACAAGGCGCTCGCCCAGGCCGGCGCACCGGTCAGCTTCACCCTGCCGGTCGCGCGCGAGGAATCGATCACCACCAATGCGATCGGCTGGCTGCCGGGCAGCGATCCCAAGGCCGGCGTGATCCTGGTCACTGCCCATCTCGATCACCTCGGCGTGCGGCCCGACGGCACGATCATGCACGGCGCCAATGACGACGCCTCGGGCACCACCGCCGTGCTCGAGCTGGCGCGGGCGATGGCCGCGGCGAAGCAGACCAGGCGCGGGCTGCTGTTCGTCGCCTATGGCAGCGAGGAGATCGGCGGCTATGGCTCGAGCTATTTCGGCGATCACCCGCCGGTGCCGCTCGACCAGATCGTCGCCAATATCGAGATCGAGATGATCGGCGCGCAGGATCCCAAGCTTCCCGCCGGCACGATGATGATGACGGGGTTCGAGCGCTCGACCCTGGGCGAGACGCTGAAGGCGCATGGCGCGCTGGTCGCCGCCGATCCCTATCCGGAGCAGAACTTCTTCGAGCGTTCGGACAATTATTCGCTCGCCGTGCGCGGCGTGGTCGCCCACACCATCTCGGGCTGGGCGGTCACGCCCAATTATCACACTGCGCAGGATACGCTGGAGAATCTCGACATCGCCTTCATGACCCGGGCGATCCAGTCGCTGGTCGCACCGCTCAAGTCGCTGGCGAACAGCGCGGCCAAGCCGGAATGGAAGCCGGGCGGGCGGCCGGAGAAGAAGTAAGCGGCCTCGGCCCGCTCCCCCATCCGGCCTCCCAGCGGCAGTATAGTATGGGAGGCCAGGTGGGGGAGCGGGCCGGTGCGGCACTTCAAAGAATGCGAAAAACCCCGGTGGTAACGACCACCGGGGTTCCCCATGCGCCCCCTTGTAATGGCAAGGGGTGACCGGCCTTGGTGCCTGTCAGGGGGGTGACACCCCGACCGGCACGCGCTTACTGAAGCAGCTTCAGAACCGACTGCTGGCTCTGGTTGGCCTGGGCGAGCATCGCGGTCGATGCCTGCGACAGGATCTGGGCCTTGGCCAGCGCCGTCGTCTCCGCCGAATAGTCGGTGTCCTCGATGCGGCTGCGTGCGTCGCTCAGATTGGCGATGTTGGTCGTCAGGTTGTTGACCACCGAGTCGAGGCGGCTCTGTGCGGCGCCGAGCGAAGCGCGGAGCGTGGCGACACCCTTAAGCGCGGTGTCGAGCGTGCCCTGGGCGCTGTCGGCGGTGCTCGACGAACCGATCGAGAGCGGCGCGACATAGTCCGCATCCGTCGGGTCGGTGCCGACACCGGTGATGCTGCCCAGGTCGAGCGCGTCGACGCTGATCGTGATCTTGTCGGTCGATTCCGAACCGGTCTGGATCGAGAAGGTCTTCGCCGCAGTCTCGCCGGTCTGGACGTCGGTCGGATCCGCCGGCGGCTTGCCGATCTGGAACAGCGCGTTGCCGTTGAACTTGGTGTTGGTCAGCACGTCCTTGATCTGCGAGGTCAGCTGCGTGACTTCGGCCTGCAGATTCTTGCGGTCGTCGTCCGAATAGGTGCCGCTCGACGACTGGACCGCCAGCTCGCGGACGCGCTGCAGCATGTTGGTCACTTCGTTGAGCGCGCCTTCCGCGGTCTGCGCCAGCGAGATGCCGTCATTGGCGTTGCGGACCGCCTGGGTCATGCCGCGGATCGAGGCGGTCATGGTCGAGGCGATCGCCAGGCCGGCGGCGTCGTCCTTGGCGCTGTTGATGCGCTTGCCGGTCGACAGGCGCTCCATCGCGGTGCTCAGCGTCTTGTTCGCGCCGGTCGAGGCGTTGGCGGCGCGCAGCGCCGCGGTGTTGGTCGAGATAACAGTCATGTTCGTTACTCCATGCTCGTCGGCTTCCCATTTACCCCCCTGAACGGGAGCCCGGAGCCGCCAAGCCAAGGAACGGCCGCGTTGCGCCCGGCTTAAGCAGAAAATTTCGCCGCTACGTGCGCACGCGTAGACGCGCCCGGAGCAAAACGGTGCGGCGACCGGCAATTTTACGCAGCGTTAACCAAATAAGTCCCAAAAGGAGATGGTGTCTCAGGGGGTAACAATGCGATCCATCCTTCCGTCGGCCGCCGTGCTTCGCCAGAAATATGCGCTCGTCTCGTCGCTGCGCGCGCAGGGTTTCGCGATCGGCACCGGCGAGGATGGCCGGCCCGGCGCCCATGACCTGTTCCTGGTCGCAGAGGGCGAAGTGCCCCCCGCCGCCGCACGCACGCTGATCCTGGGCGACGAAGGCCGGCAGGCGATCGCGTTCGGCGACGGCAACCCCGCCCGGCTTTCCTACACTTCGGACGATGCCGCGGTCGGTGCCGGTTTCGCGACCGCGCTGCTGCGCGGTCCGCACGAGCCCGTCGCCGCCGATCCCGAGAGCCTCGCGCTGCTGGCGCTGGCCGAGCGCGTCGCCGCGTCCGACATCACCGTGCTGATCAACGGCCCGACCGGCACTGGCAAGGAAGTGCTGGCCCGCGCGATCCACAACAATTCCACGCGTCGCGACGGGCCCTTCGTGGCGCTCAACTGCGCCGCCCTGCCCGAGACGATGCTCGAGGCGATGCTGTTCGGCCACCAGAAGGGCGCCTTCACCGGCGCATCCTCGGGCGGCCAGGGCTTCTTCCGCGCCGCGCATGGCGGCACCATCCTGCTCGACGAGATCGCCGAGATGCCGCTCGCCCTTCAGGCCAAGCTGCTGCGCGTGCTCCAGGAGCGCGAAGTGGTGCCGATCGGCGGCACCATGCCGGAAAAGGTCGATGTCCGCGTCGTCGCCTGCGCCAATCGCGACCTGCAGGGTGAAGTCACCGCCGGCCGCTTCCGCGCCGACTTGTACTATCGCCTCTCGGTCTTCCCGCTGATGACCAAGGCGCTGGCCGAGCGCCCCGGCGACATCGCCGCGCTTTCGGCCGCGATGGTCGTCCGCCATGCCGGCGGCCGCGGCGCGATGCCGTGGATCTCGAACGAGGCGCTCGAGGCGCTGCGCGACCATGACTGGCCGGGCAATGTCCGCGAGCTCGAGAACGTCATCCAGCGCGCACTGCTGCTCTGCGGCGGCCGCACCATCGATCCCGAGCACCTGATCTTCGACCGCCCGGCCGCGCCGCGCGTCGAGGTCGAGACCTCGGGCTCGCTGTCCAACATCGTCCAGATGCACGAGTTCGCCGCGATCCGCGAAGTGCTCGCCGAATGCGGCGGCAGCCGGATCGAGACGGCGAAGCGGCTCGGCATCTCGGAACGCACCCTGCGCTACCGCCTCGCCAAGGCGCGCGAGCAGGGCGAGAGCATCGACATCGGTAAGGCGAGGGCTTCGGCATGAGCGGCATCGACGGTATCGGCGGCGGTGGCGCGATGAGCGTCGACCGGGTCATGGCACTCCGCGCCCAGATCCTCGAGCGCAACGCCGCGCTCGCCAAGGCCAACGAGACTCCGGCCGGCACGGTCGCAGGTGCCGCGGGTGGCAAGCCCGCGGGCTTCGCCGCGTCGATGGAAGAAGCCTTCAAGCAGGTCAACCAGTCCCAGGCCCAGGCCGGCGCGCTCTCCGAAGCCTATGAGCGCGGCGAGACGGTCGACATCGCCAAGGTGATGCTCGCCCGCCAGCAGGCCTCGGTCGGCTTCGAGGCGACCCTGCAGGTCCGCAACAAACTCCTGTCCGCATACAAGGACATCATGAGCATGCCGGTGTAATCCATGAGCAACGCCCTCACCTCCACCGATGCACCCCTGATGCCCGCCGCTACGGGCCGCCTTGGTGCGCCGCTCGCCCAGATGCGCGGCATCCTCGCCCAGCCCGCGGTGAAGCGCGCGATGCCGCTGATCTTCCTGATCGGCCTGGTCGCCGCCGGCTTCCTCGCCTGGTCGCTGGTCTCGACCCCGCCGCAGCGGATCCTGTTCGCCAACGTGACCGACGCCGACAAGGCGGCGATCAGCTCGGCGCTGCAGGGCGCCAGCATCAAGTCGAGCATCGACAGCTCGGGCTCGATCACCGTCGCCGAGGACGATTACCACAAGGCGCGAATGCTGCTCGCCAGCCAGAACCTGCCCAAGGCGGCGCCGGGCGGCTACCAGATCCTCGACCAGCTGCCGATGGGCGTCAGCCGCGCCGTCGAAGGCGAGCGCCTGCGCCAGGCCCGCGAGACAGAGCTCGCCCGCTCGATCGAGGAAATCGATTCGGTCGCCGAGGCCCGCGTCCATCTCGCCACGCCCGAGGCCAGCGTCTTCGTCCGCGACAAGACCCAGCCCACCGCCTCGGTGATCCTCAAGCTCCAGCCCGGCCGCGCACTGGGCGAGGCGCAGACCCGCGCGATCGTCAACCTCGTCGCCTCGTCGGTTCCCGGCATGGCGGCCGAGAACGTCACCATCGTCGACCAGATGGGCGCGCTGCTCTCGAAGAAGGGCAACGAGGCCAATTCGGCGAGCGACGCCCGCATCGACTATCAGCGCCGTATCGAGGACAAGTATCGCGAGCAGCTCGTCCAGCTGCTGACGCCCCTGGTCGGCGCCGGCAACTTCACTGCCGAGGTGCAGGCCGATGTCGATCTCGACGAAAGCCAGGCGACCCGTGAAAGCTATGACAAGGAAGGCGCGGTCATTTCCGCCGAGCAGGGCGCATGGACCGGCACCAAGGACGGCCAGGCGCCGGGCGGCATTCCCGGCGCGCTCTCCAACACTCCGCCGCCGGCCAGCACCGTCACCGCACCCAATGCGCAGCCGACGCCGGGTGCCACGCCAGCTGCCGGCGCCACTGCCGCCGGCGCCAGCACCGCGACGCCGCAGAAGCAGAGCGACAGCTTCACCCGCACCTATGAGACCGGCAAGCAGGTCTCGGTCACCCGCCAGGCCCCGGGCAGCATCAAGCGCCTGTCGGTCGCGGTGCTGCTGCGCGAGGAATCGGGCAAGCCGCGCTCGACCGTGGAGATCCAGCAGATCACCCAGCTGGTCCAGGCCGCAGTCGGCTACAATCAGGGCCGCACCGACCAGGTGACGGTGATCAGCCGCAAGTTCAACGCCGCCGCCGATGCCGGCGACAAGGGCCCGGCCTGGTACGAGGCCGAATGGGTGCCGCTCGCCGCGCGCAACGCCACCGCATTGGTGATCGCGCTGCTCGTCCTGTTCCTCGGCGTCCGCCCGCTCACCAAGGCGCTGCTCAAGAAGCGCGAGGAGCCGGCCGCCGCCGGCAACCGTCCCGCGCTGGCGATGAGCGGCCCGGCCGGCGAGGAGGGCCAGATGCAGGGTGCCGCGCCCGTGTCGATCGACATGCTCGACAGCGCCGGCAACAGCTATGACGAGCGCGTCGGCCTGGTCCGCGGCTTCACTCGCGACAATCCCGCGCGCGCCGCCCTGGCGGTCCGCGACATGATCAAGGCAGACGCGCAATGAACGCCATCCGCAGCTTCAACGGCGTCGAGCGCGCCGCCGTCCTGATGATGCTGGTCGGCGAGGAGGAAGCCGCGGCCATCCTCCAGAAGCTCGATCCCGACGAAGTCCGCTCGCTCGGCAAGGCGATGTTCAACGTCGCCGACGTCAGCGAGGCCGAGGTCGACATCGTCCTCGACGATTTCGTGTTCAAGGCGCGCGAGCGCACCGGCGTCACCTTCGATCCGGCGCCGAAGATCGAGAGCATCATGACCAAGGCGCTCGGCCCCGAGCGTGCCTCGGGCGTGCTGGCGCGGGTGATGCCGGCCAGCCAGGCCGCCTCGATCGAATGGCTCGACTGGTTCGAGCCCGAGGAGATCGCCGGGATGATCGAGAACGAGCATCCGCAGATCGCCGCGGTGCTGCTCGCCAATCTCGATCCCGATATCGCCGCCAAGGTGTTCGAGCATCTGCCCGAGGTGGCGCAGCCGCAGATCCTGCGCCGCATCGCCAAGCTCGGCCCGGTGCCGCCCGAGGCGATCGAGACGCTGAAGACGATGCTCCAGGGCCGCGCCGGCATGGGCGGCCGCAAGTCGAGCGGCGGGCTCCAGCTCGGCGGCACGCGCGAGGCGGCGAAGATCCTCTCGGGCGCCCGCAAGATCACCGAGCAGCGCGTCATGCCCAAGCTCGCCAAGATCGACCGCGAGGTTGCCCGTGCGATCGAGGAGGCGATGTTCGTCTTCGACAACCTGCTCGAGCTCGACGACAAGAACCTGTCGACGCTGATCCGCAACATCGACACCACGATCCTGGTCAAGTCGCTCAAGGGCGTCGAGGAAGAGGTCCGCGAACGCTTCCTCGGCTGCATGTCGAGCCGCGCCGCCGACGGCATCCGGGACGAGATGGAGTCGCTCGGCCCCATGAAGATGGCCGATGTCCTCGACGCGCAGAAGGCGATGATCGCTATCGCCCGCGGGCTGGTGAAGGACGGCACGATCCAGATGCCGTCAAAGGGCGGGGACGACGACTATGTCTGATTTCGCGCCGGGCTTTGCCGGGCGGATCAGCGCCGCCGAACATGTCCTGGCCCGGGCCTTTGGCGACGGCGTCGGCTTCGCGCCGTCGGAAGTCGACCGGATCGGCCGCCGCGTGTTCGAGGAAGCGCCGGCCCAGCCGCGCCACTTCGCGCCCGCCAATCCGCAGGCCAACCCCACCGAAGGCTGGGATCCCTTCTCGGCCGATACCCAGCATGCCGCCGAGCCCGGGCCGTTCATCGATCCGATCGCCGCGGCGCACGAGGCGGGTTTCGCCGAGGGCCATGCCGCGGCTCTGGTCGAGGCAGAGGCCGTCCGCACGCGCGAAACGGCCTTGCTCGATCAGGTCTCGGCCGCGCTCGCCACCGGCGCGCATTTCGATCGCGACCGGATGGCCGGCCAGCTGCGCCAGACCGTGCTGCATCTCGTCACCAAGCTGGTCGGCGAAGTCGGCGTCGCGCCCGATGTGCTCGCCCAGCGGATCAACGCCGCTGTCGACCTTCTCGCCGACAGCGCCGAATCCGCGCTGCTCCGCCTCCACCCCGACGATGTCGCCTTCGTCCAGGGCAAGCTGCCCGCGAGCGTCTTCCCGGTCGGCGATCCGCACGTCCAGCGCGGTGGCTTCGTGATCGAGAGCGCCTCGACCATCGTCGAGGATGGCCCCGATCTGTGGCTCGAACAGCTAGCCCAGGCGATCGACCGCGTGCCGATTCCGCCCGCATGCTGAACCTGTTCACCGAAGACTATCTGGAAGGCCTGAGCTGCGGCGATTTCGCGCCGCGCCCGCGCATCTCAGGTCGCCTCTCGTCCTATGACGGGCTGCTGATGGAGGCCGTCGGCCTGCAATTGCCCGTCGGCACGGTCTGCGCGATCGGCGATGGCGACAGCCGGGTCGAAGCCGAGGTGATCGGCTTCCGCTCGGGCAAGACGCTGCTGATGAACCTGGGCGGCCCCGCTGCCTTGCTGCCCAATGCCCCGGTCCGTCCGGTCGGCGCGCCGGGCGAGGCGGAGGTCGGCGCGGCGATGCTCGGCCGCGTGGTAGATGGCTCGGGCAAGCCGATCGACGGGCTCGGCCCGATCCGCGGCGCAGGCAAATGGCCGCTCGCCGGCAAACTCCAGTCGCCACTGGACCGTGGAAGGGTTCTTCAGCCGCTCGATGTCGGCGTGCGTGCGATCAACGGGCTGCTGACCATCGGCCAGGGCCAGCGCGTCGGCATCATGGCCGGCTCTGGCGTCGGCAAGTCGGTGCTGCTCGGCATGATGGTCCGCGCGGCCCAGGCCGACGTGATCGTCATCGGCCTGATCGGCGAGCGCTCGCGCGAAGTCGCCGACTTCCTCGAGACCAAGGTCGCCGGCGCCGCCCGCGCGCGCTCGGTGGTCGTCGCCGTCCCTGCCAATCACTCGCCGGTGCTCCGCATCCGCGGCGCCTTGCGCGCCACCGCCATTGCCGAAGCCTTTCGCGACGAAGGCAAGAAGGTGCTGCTCATCATGGATTCGCTCACCCGCGTCGCCCATGCCGGCCGCGAGATCGGCCTGGCGCTGGGCGAGCCGGCTTCGGCCCGCGGCTACCCGCCTTCGGCCATCGCGATGCTTCCCAGCCTGATCGAGCGCGCCGGCACCGACGTGCACACCGGCGGATCGATCACCGCGATCTACACCGTGCTGGCCGACGGCGACGACGGCAACGATCCGGTGGTGGACAGCGCCCGCTCGATCCTCGACGGCCATATCGTCCTCTCGCGCGCGCTCGCAGAACGCGGCGTCTATCCGGCGATCGACCTCGGCCCCTCGGTCAGCCGCGTGATGACCGATATCGTTCCCAGGGAGCATGTCAGCGCCGCCCGCGTGCTGCGCCGCCATCTCGCGACCTATGAGGAGAATCGCGACCTGGTGCTGATGGGCGCCTATCGCGCTGGCGCCGATCCCGAGATCGACGCGGCGATCGCCTGCCACCCGGCAGTGATGGAATATATCCGCCAGGGCTCCGACGAGATCGTGACCCTGCCCGACGCAGTGACCGAGCTGGTCGGCGTGTTCGGTCATGGCTAGGTCGGTCAAGAAGCTCGACCGGCTGCTGCGTGTCCGCACGCTCCAGCTCGACCTGGTCCGCGCCGATGAAGTGCGCGCACTCGCCAAGGTCGACCAGGAAGCGAAACTGCGCGATCGCATCGCCAGCCTCGCCGCCAATGTCGCGCCGGCCCCCAGCGTTTCCGAATCGGCATCGAGCCTCGCCGCCGCCGCGCATTTCCGCGATCGCCTTCACCAGTCCGCCTTCGCCGCCGACAAGCGCGTCGAAGTCGCCGAGCAGGGCCTGGAGATGGCCCGCACCGCCACACGCGAGGCGCGGCGCGACCAGAACGCGATCGAGAAGCTGATCACCCGCGCCGAGGCCGATGCCGCGCTCAAGGCGCTGCGCGAGCTCGAGCAGCTCCCGCCCATGGGCAAAAATCGGCACGATATTTGCTGAGTACTCCGTGAACCACGTGTCACGGGGACTCGAACTTGATCCATCTCACCATCGCACTTCCCGGCATTGCCGTGGAGCCAGTCAAGCCGAACACCGCGATTCCCGCGGATGTGAGCGGCTTTGCGCTGGCCATGGGTGCGCTGATGCCGAAGATCGCGGCGTCCCCTGCCGGACCGCAGGGCAAGATCGCGGATGCGGCAATCCCGCTAGCCGAGGGGCAGGATCTTGCCGGTGACGGCAAGGAATTGCCGGATGCCGTGCTCGGCCTCGACGGCAAGAGCGAGGAGCAGGCGGGTTCCGACACTATGGCCGACAAGGACGATGCGAGCGCGGAGGACGCGCCTCCGCCCCCCTTCGCCTGGTTCGCCATCGCGCCGCCTCTGGCCGCTCCGCCCGAAGCGAAGGCGGAAACTGTCTCTGACGTAACCGTCGAAGCCAGCGGCAAGCGCGCGCGCAGTGAAGCCCAGTTGCCCGAAGTCCCGGTCGCGGAAACCGGTGAAGCCTCGCCCAAGGGCAAAGCCGAAGCGACCACGCCCAAGCCCGTCGCCACGACCGCACCAGCGACACCGCCAGCGATCCAGCCCGATGCCAGGCCGCAGCCGACCGCCCGCAACGGCGATGTCCAGCGCCAGTCCGTTGCAATCCCGGAAGCACCTGCGGAAACCTCCGCCACCAGCGCTGGCACCACGCCCGCCACTCCCAGCGACACCCCGTCCGGGACCGCCCTGCAGCCCCCGCTCGCCCAGCCGCCGCGCGAGCTGCGCAAGGCCGCGGCCGAGGCGCCGGTGGTCCGCATCGCGCTCGACAGGCCCGCCCCGTCGCAGAAGGTGTCGATCGCCGATGTGACTCCGGCACAGCCGCAGCCTGCCACGCCCGCGTCGCCTTCGGTCGCCGACCAGGTCTTCGCCGCGTTCGATCGGCCCCAGGCCCGCACCGCCAATGCCGGTGCGCCGAGCGACCAGCAGGTCGATCTCTCGACGCTCGCCGCGCCCACCACCGGCACGCAGACCGCTTCGGCGGTCGCCGCCGCCGGCCAGGGCCAGGACGCCGCGCTCGACATGGGTCACCAGGAGTGGACGTCGAAGATGATCGACAAGATCGAGACGCTGCAAGGCGCGGGCCCGGCCCGCGAGACCCGGCTGAGCCTGATGCCCGAGGCGCTGGGCAAGGTCGACATCGCGATCCGCCAGGACGATTCGGGCAACATCCACGTCCAGTTCAACACCGATACCCAGTCGGCGCGTCAGCTGATCGCCGATGCCCAGCCCAAGCTGGCCGAGATCGCGCAGGAACGCGGCATCCGCCTGGGCTCGACCAGCGTCGAATCGAACGCGGCGGGCACCAATGGCGGCACCGGTGCCGGCACCAGCTCGCAGATGAACCAGGGCCAGCGCCAGGACGCCGCGCCCAACCGCCACCAGCCTTCGGCACCGCCCAGCGCGCGCCGCGAGGCCCAGACCTCCACCCATGACGACGAACGGGTCGCCTGAGATCCGCGGAGATAGACGATGAGCGATATCAAGGATGCGGGCGCCGCTGCGCCGAAGAAGAAAAAGGGCAAGCTGCTGCTGCTCGTGGGCCTGCCGGTGCTGCTGCTCGGCGGCGGCGGGGGCGCGGCCTTTTATGGCATGCAGGCCGGCTGGTTCAGCGCCGCCGCCCATGCCGAGGAAGCCGACGAGCCGCACCTCGTGCCGAAGAGCGAAGAGAAGCGCGCCTCGATGAAGGGCGGCGGCGAAGGCGGCCATGGCGGCGAAGGCGAGGGCGAGGCTCCCGGCCATGGCGGCAAGCCCACGCCCAAGGGCGAAGGCGGCGACAAATATGCCTCCTCCTATTATCCGATGGAGAAGGAGTTCACCTCCAATCTCCAGGACAGCGTCCACTTCGTTCAGGTCGGCCTTGCCGTGTCGACCCCCTATGACGAGCGCGTCCTCGAGAACATCAAGACGCATGAGATCGCGATTCGCTCGGCGGTGCTGATGGCGTTGGGCGAGACGACCGAGGACGAAGTCTTCACCGCCGAGGGCAAACGCCACATCCAGGACCGGCTGGCGAAGGCAATCAACGGCGTTTTGAAGGAAAAGGAAGGCTTTGGCGGCGTTAGTAACGTCTACTTTACCAATTTCATTGTTCAGTGAACGGGCATGGTTAACAGCCCTTCACCAGACGGCTCGGCCGAACGACGGGAACGCCCCCGGACCAGCGCGGAACACGCGCCGGTGCTGGGGACGGCCAACCTGAATCCGTTCGGCGATCTGGTCACGCTGCAGCACCTCAGTGCGCGTCTGGCCAAGTCGTTGAAGGGCGCCTTTGAGGGGCTGCTCAGGAAAGACATGCGCGCCTGGGCCGAGCCGCTCTCGGTCCAGCGCTTTGCCGATTACAAGGCGGAACGCGGCGGCGTGCTTTCGGCCTGGCAGCCGATGGCGATGGGCAATGCCCGTGCCCGCGCGCAGTTCGTGCTCGAGGCCGGGCTGGTGTTCGAGATGCTCGACGCATTCTTCGGCGGCGACGGCGAAGCGCCGAACCCGCTGCCGAACGAGTTCACCCCCGCCGCGGAAGCGCTGGTCGGCCGGCTGGCCCAGTCGACCGCCGGGCTGCTCGACAAGGCCTGGGAACCGCTGTCGCGCATCGCCTTTCGTGCCGAGGGTGAGTCCAATCTCGCCGCCGCGCCCGATCTCGGCGCCGACGATCCGGTGGTGGTCACCCGCTTCGGCCTGGCCGAGGGCGAGGGCCGTCCGCATTTCTTCGACATTCTCTATCCCGTCGCCGCGCTGAAGCCGCACGGCGCCGCGCTGATGGTCAAGGTTCACGGCAACAAGGACGAGGTCGAGCCCGAATGGCGCTCGGGCCTCACCCGCGCGGTGATGGCGGTTACCCTGCCCGTCCGCTCGGTGCTCGCCGAACCGACCATGCAGCTCGGCCGCCTGCTCGAGCTCAAGGAAGGCGACATCATCCCGATCGATTTCGGCCCCGAGGTTCCGGTGATGGTGGCCAAGCGCCGTCTGGGCACCGGCCTCGTCGGCACCGCCAATGGCCGCGCCGCGGTCCGCCTTACTTCGCTCGAACCGATCAACGCAGAGGACTTCCAATGAACGACATGACGACCGCATTCCCGGTCGACTCTGCCGTCGCCGCCAATTTCCGGCTGCTGCAGGATGTCGACGTCAAGCTGACCGTCGAGATCGGCTCGACCCGGCTGACCCTGCGCGAGCTGCTCGCGCTGGGCGAAAGCAGCGTGATCGAGCTCGACCGCGAAGCCAACGAACTGCTTGACGTGTTCGTCAACGGCACGCTGATCGGCCGCGGCGAAGTCGTCACGGTCGGCGAGAAGTTCGGCGTGCGGATGACCGAGCTGGTCAGCCCTGACAAGCGCGCGGGCCGCTGATCCCATGACCTGGTACATCATCAAGCTGATCGTGCTGCTGCCGCTCGTCTGCGGCCTGCTGGTCGGCTGCCTCTATGCCTGGCGCAAGCTCGAGGCGCGCCTGCCCAAGAACCAGCAGACCCGCATGGTGCAGCTCAAGGAGACGATGATGCTCTCGCCGGGCCTGCGCCTCGCCGTCATCGAGTTCGAGGGGCAGAAACTGCTCGTCTCGGTCAGCCGCAGCGGCGTCACCCTGGTGGACAAGCAGCAATGACCCGCGCCCTCGTCTCCGCCCCGCGCACGGTCGGGGGACGTGCGGCGCTATTCGTCGGCATCCTGGCCTTCCTCGTCCTTTTCGCCTTCCCGGCCTTCGCACAGGGTGCCGCACCGGCGGTGCCGACCCCGGTCGCCACCCCGGGCATGGGCGATGCGGTGGATCGCGCGCTCGGCGACCTTGGCGGCGGCAACGCGCCGCTGAGCCTGTCGCTCCAGGTCCTCATCATCATGGGCCTGCTCTCGGTGCTGCCGGGCATCCTGCTGATGATGACCAGCTTCACCCGGATCATCATCGTGCTCGCCCTGCTCCGCCAGGCGCTGGGCCTCCAGCAGACCCCGCCGAACCAGGTGCTGATCGGCCTCGCGCTGTTCCTCAGCTTCTTCGTGATGGCGCCGACGCTCGGCACGATGAACACCAATGCGATCCAGCCCTATTCGGCCGGCAAGATCGGCGCGAGCGAGATGATCGCCCGGTCGGGCGACGCGCTGCACGGCTTCATGATCAAGCAGACTCGCACCAAGGACGTCACCCTGTTCGCGGGCCTCGCCAAGAGCGGCCCCTATGCGAAGCCGCAGGACGTGCCCTTCTCGGTGCTGCTTCCCGCCTTCGTCACCAGCGAGCTCAAGACCGCCTTCCAGATCGGCTTCCTGATCTTCCTGCCCTTCATCGTGATCGATCTCGTCGTCGCCACCGTGCTGATGGCGCTCGGCATGATGATGATGTCGCCAACGATCATCTCCCTGCCCTTCAAGCTGCTGCTCTTCGTCCTGGTCGACGGATGGGCGCTGACGATGGGCTCGCTCGCCTCCAGCTTCGTGAGTTAGCGCAATGGACGCCGAATATTTCCTCACCGTCGGCCGCGAGGCGATGTGGGTGCTGGCACTCGCCGCCACCCCGATCCTGGTGCCCGCCTTGCTCGCCGGCCTGGTGCTCGGCATGGTCCAGGCGGCCACCTCGATCCAGGAGCAGACGCTCACCTTCGTCCCCAAGCTGGTCGTGGTCGCGATCAGCCTGGTGATCTTCGGCTCGATGATCATGGGGCTGCTCGGCGATTTCACCGTGAGCATCTTCGAGCGCATCCCGGACCTGGTGAAGTAATCAAGCGATGATGGGCTTCGGCCTCTCGATCGAGCCGCAGCTCTGGGCGCTGCTGTTCGCCATGGTGCGGATCGGTGCGGCGTTCATCACCGCGCCGATCTTCAGCGCGATGGCGATCCCTTTGCCCGCGCGCATCGCGCTCACCGGCGCGATCGGCGTGCTGGTGATGAACGTCGCCCACATCGCGCCGCCGGCCGAGATCTTCTCGCTCACCACCTTCCTCGCCATCGCTGCCGAGGCGCTGATCGGCCTGGCCATGGGATTCGTACTGCAGGTGGCGTTTGCCGCTCCGATGGTGGCTAGCGAGGTCATTTCGATGTCGATGGGCCTGGGCTTCGCCAATGCGGTCGATCCCAATAGCGGCCATTCGACTCCGGCGATCGGCACCTTCCTGTCGCTGATGCTCACCCTGATCTTCCTGGCGCTCGACGGCCATCTCGTCCTCGTCGAGCTGGTCGTGCGCAGCTATGAGGTGATGCCGCCCGGTGCCTGGATCGCGCCCGAGCGGCTGCTCGGCATCGCGATGTTCGGCGGCTACACCTTCCTCGCCGGGTTGCTGCTCTCGCTGCCGATCGGCTTCCTGCTGCTTTGCCTCAACCTGATCGTCGGCATGCTGAGCCGCGCCGCCCCGGCGCTCAACCTGTTCGCGGTCGGCCTGCCCGCCAGCCTGCTGTTCGGCGTGGTCGCACTGCTGCTCGCGCTCCCCGCGATGGGGGACTATCTCGTCGTCATCATCCGCGAAGCGCTCGCGATGATGCCGCAGCTGGTGCTCGGCTGATGTCCGAGTCCGGCGGCGAAAAGACAGAAGCCCCAACACCGAAGCGCAAGCGGAAAGCTGCGGAAGAAGGCCAAATACTCAGCTCGAAGGACTTCGGCACCGCGCTGATCGTCCTTCTCGGCTGCGCCTGGATGGCGACGCTCGGCCCCGCGCTGGTCCGCGCCTGCAAGGAAGTGATGGTCGGCAGCTTCACCTTCACCGTCGCCGATGTCGAGGATTTCGAGCCCTGGCGTCCGATCGCCGCCGCCGCATGGAAGCTCGCGCTGCCGATCGGCGGACTGCTGCTGCTCGCCGTCGCCGGCGCCGTGCTCAGCCATGTCGGCCTCGCCGGCCTGCGCTGGAATTCCAAGCTGTTCGCCCCCAAGGCCTCGCGCATCAACCCGGCCTCGGGCCTGGCCCGCATCTTCGGCCCCAATGGCTGGATCGAGCTGGGCAAGGGGCTGCTCAAGGTCGTGCTGCTCGGCAGCATCGGCACCTGGCTGCTGTGGTCGCTGACCAGCCGCTCGCTCGGGCTGGTCGAGGCCGATCTGCACGGCGCGATCGGCGCGATGGGCAACGAGTTCCTCTACCTGCTCTTCGTCATGGCCGGCGGGCTGCTGCTGATCGCCGGCGTCGACCTGCCGATCCAGATCCTCCGCCACATGGCCAAGCTGCGCATGACCAAGCAGGAAGTGAAGGACGAGCACAAGGAAGCCGAAGGCTCGCCCGAGGCCAAGATGGCGCAGCGCCAGCGCCAGCGTCAGATCCTGAAGGGCGGCTTCCGCAAGGCGGTGGAGACCGCGCATGTCGTCATCACCAACCCGACGCACTTCGCCGTGGCACTGCGCTACGAGCAGGGCCAGGACCAGGTGCCGGTGGTGGTCGCCAAGGGGCGCGGGGCGACTGCATTGGCGATCCGCGAGCTGGCCGGCGAGCTCGCGGTACCGATCCTCGAATATCCGCAACTCGCCCGCGCGGTCTATTACACCAGCAAGGAAAACCAGCAGATTCGCGACGACCTCTATATGGCGGTGGCGACCGTGCTCGCCTTCGTCTTCCAGGTCAGCGGGCGCGCCGGCGCGGTCCAGCCGCCGGTCACCGTGCCCGACACCGCGCTTTTCGACGAAAACGGCCGGAAACAGGCGCGTCCGCACTAAAATCGGCAGCGCTCCGGCCGTTTAACGGTGGGAGAGCAGGGGGACGAAATGGCCGTCGAATCGATCGCGAAGACGCTGGGCACCGGATCGGGGATCGATGTCACCGCGCTGGTCACCTCGCTTGTCGAGAACAGCTTCGCCAACAAGAACCAGGCGATCACCACCAAGAACGATGCGCTCACCGCGCAGATCTCCTCGGTCAGCACGATCAAGGGAAACATCAGCGACTTCGCTGCGGCGCTCGCCTCGCTCACCAGCTCGGGCTCGCTCGCCACCCAGCCGACCAGCTCGAACACCGGTATCGTCAACGTCACCCGGCTTTCCGGCGCCGACCTCGCCGGGTTGAACGCGACGATGGAAGTCCGCCAGCTCGCCCAGGGCCAGGTTTCCAGCTCGCAGGCATTCAGCGGCGGCAGCAGCAGCGTGGTCGGCGGAGGCAAGCTCACCCTGAGCTTCGGCACCGCGACGGTGAGCAGCGGCGCGATGACCGGCTTCACCCAGGGCGGCGGCACGCCGGTCGAGATCGACGTGCCCGCCAATGCCACGCTGTCCGACGTCGCCGCCGCGATCAACGCCAAGAAGGCCGGCGTCACCGCCACGATCCTGAGCGATTCGACCGGCGCGCGGCTGGTGCTCAAGAGCGCGACCGGCTCCTCCCAGGCCTTCACGCTCAGCGGCACCGACGGCCTTTCCCAGCTCGATGTCGGCCCCGGCGCCACCGGCTCGACGATCAGCGCAACCGCGCAGGACGCCCGGGTCGCGATCGACGGCGTCGAGGCGAAATACCCGACCAACAGCATCACCACGATGATCCCCGGCGCGCGGATCGACCTGGTCTCCGCCTCGGTCGGCACCAAGGTGACCATCGGCGCCAGCTCGCCGAGCACCGCGCTTAGCCAGGCGGTGTCGAACTTCGTCGAGACCTACAACCAAGTGTTCAAGGCGGTGCAGACGGCGACCGATCCGGTCAACGGCCCACTCAAGTCCGATCCCGCAGCCAAGCAGCTGCTCCAGCAGCTCAAGCGGCTGACGCTGAGCGACCTGGTTCCCGGTGCCGCCGTCGATTCCCCGTCCAAGCTCGCCGATCTCGGCGTGAAGACCAATCGCGACGGCACGCTGAGCCTCGACAGCGCGCGGCTGTCCAAGGTGCTCACCGACTATCCCAACGACGTCGAGAAGATCTTCGCCGAGAGCGCGGGGCTGACCAAGGCCCTTTCCGGCATCTCGGATATCGCGACCAGCACCAAGAGCGGCCTGGGCGCCAGCGCCGACAAGTACAGCAAGGCGCAGGAAGACCTGGCCGACCAGAAGACCAAGATCGCCTCGGATACCGAGAAGCTGCGCGATCGCATGACCCAGCAATTCGCCGCGATGGACGCCAAGGTCGCCGCCTACAAGTCGACCCAGACCTTCCTGCAGCAGCAGATCGACGCCTGGAACGCGAAGGACTGATGCGCTACGCCTCGGCCCTGGCCGCCAATCCCGCGGATACCTATCGCCAGATCGACATCGTCGGCCGGACCGCCGGTGGCGATCCGCACGCGCTGGTCGGGCTGCTCTACGAAGAGGGCATCGCCGCGCTGCGTACCGCCGCCTGGGCAGTCGAGCGCCGAAACTATTCCGTCCGCGGCGAACGCGTCGCCCGCGCCACCGCCATCCTGTTCGCGCTCGAGGCCGGGCTCGATTTCGACAAGGGCGGCGAGGTCGCCAGGACGCTCGCCACTTTCTATCACGGGCTGCGCGGCGAGGTCCTGCAGGCCGCGACCGGCACCGATCCCGCGCCGTTCCGCGAGGCGGCCAACAGCCTGGACGAAATTGCCCGCGCCTGGAACAGCCTCAAGGCGACGCTGGCCTAGCTGGCGCCCCAGCGGGCCAGCACCTCGGCCACGCTTTCCTCCGCCGCGGGCAGGATTCCAGCCGGAGTCGCGGAGAAGCGCGGCGCCGGCATCGGCTGCATCGCACCGCCCGATGCCGCGAAGGTGCCGCGCGCACGATTGTGCGGGTGGAGCGGCGCCTCGGTGAGCGAGAGCACCGGCGACACGCACCCTTCCCCGCCTTCGAACAGCGCCGCCCATTCGTCGCGCCCGCGTGAGGCGAAGGCGGCGGCGAACTCTTCGGTCAGCGCCGGCCAGCAGCTGCGGTCGAACTGGTCGAACTTCTCCGCCGCGATGCCGAGCCCGGTGCAGAGCGCACGGAAGGCCTGGGGATCGAGCGCCCCCACCGCGACATGGCGGCCATCGGCACAGGCATAGCAGCGATAATAGGGCGCCCCGCCATCGACCATGTTGGCGGCCCGTACATCGGACCAGCGGCCCGAAGCGTGGAGCGCGTAATAGAGCGACATCATCGATGCGGTGCCGTCCACCTGCGCCGCCTCGATCACTTGGCCGCGTCCGGTCGCCTGGGCGGCGAGGATGGCGGAGACCAGGCCGAGCGCGAGGAACAGCGATCCACCGGCATATTCGCCGATCAGGTTGAGCGGCGGCACCGGCGCGGCGGCCGGGCCGATCGCGTGGAGCGCGCCCGATAGCGCGAGATGGTTGATGTCGTTGCCCGGCGTGCCGGCGAGCGGCCCCTCGCGGCCCCAGCCGCTGGTGCGCGCATAGACCAGCCGGGGATTGAGCGCGAGGCAGCGCGCGGGATCGAGCCCGACCTGCTCCGCCACGCCCGGCCGATAGCCCTCGATCACGCCGTCCGCCTCGGCGATCAGCGACAAGGCCTGCTCGCGCCCTGCCGCCTGGCTGAGGTCGAGCGACACTTCCGAGCGGCCGCGATAGAGCGCCGCCGCCAAGGCACTGCCTTCGCTGCCGGGCCGGCGGATCCGGATCACGTCGCAGCCGAGATCGGCGAGCAGCATGCCGGCGAACAGCACGCTGCCCGGCATGTCGAGTTCGATGATGCGCAGGCCCGCCAGGGGACCGTGCGTTGCTGCAACCATTTGGGTCCCCCTTGGGCGTTTCACCCATGCATAGCCGCAGCTTGCACCCCAGGTCCACGGCAGCGCGCACTCTGGCGCTCGCCCGAGCTTTGGGTTAGCGCAACCGCATGTCGGCACCTCACATCGTCGCGCTGGGCGGCACCCTGCGCCCCGAATCCGCCACCGGACGCCTGCTCGCGGCGACGCTCGCCAAGGCCGAGGCGCGCGGTGCCCGCACCACGCTGCTCACCGGCGAGGCGATCGCCTTCCCGCACTACGAGCCGGGCAATGTCGAGGGGAATCCGGCGGTGATGCGCTATCTGGAGGCGCTGCGCTCGGCCGATGCGGTGATCGTCGGCTCGCCCGGCTATCACGGCACGCTCTCGGGCCTGGTCAAGACCGCGCTCGACTATGTCGAGGCGCTGAGCAAGGACGAGCGCCCCTATTTCGACGGGCTGCCCGTCGGCCTGATCGCCACCGCCGCCGGCTGGCAGGCAGCGGTCTCGACCCTGCAGGCGCTGCGCACCATTACCCATGCCCTGCGCGGCTGGCCGACCCCGATGGGCCTGGCGATCAACACGATCGAACCCGGCGACGCCCTCGACAAGTGCAACGGCCCGATGGACGTGATGGTGGGGCAGATCTTCAACTTCCTGGGACGCTGATCCAAGCAGGGTTGCCCGCCACTTAACTGTTTCGTGATTGTTGCAGGCGTAGAATGCCGGCCATGGACGAGGCTTCGGCACAGGAAGGCATCGGTAGTCGCCGGCGCGCCACGCGTACCATCCTGGCCGTCGACGACAGCCGGACGAACCTGCACGTCCTCGCCCATCGCCTCGGCCAGCTCGGCTATCTCGTCGTGCTCGCCGATGGCGGATCCCAGGCACTCGAGCTGGTTTCCGCCCGCGGCTTCGATCTCGTCCTGGTCGACCGGGTGATGCCCGAAGTCTCGGGCCTCCACGTGCTCCAGGAAATCCGCGGCACGCGCGACACCACCGATCTGCCGGTGATCATGGTCACCAGCCAGACCGACCCGCGCGGCGCGATCGAGGCGCTGCAGGCCGGCGCCGACGATTATCTCGAGCGGCCCTATGAATTCGAGGAGCTCGCCGCCCGGATCGAGCGGGTGCTGGCGCGTGCCGACCGGATGGAGGAGCTCAAGCGCTCCAACCTGGCGCTCGACGCACGCATCGCCGCCCGGGCGATCGAGCTGGGCGAGGCGCGCAGCGACCTCGCCGCCACCCGCGCCGAACTGGACCGCTTCCGCCGCTGAGCGGCTAGCGCTCGAACCAGTGCCGGCCGAGGAAATAGCCGGCGATCGCCACCGCCATCACCACGCACAGGGCCACCACCCCGGCAAAGGCCCAGGGCTCGTGCGCAAAGGGGATGCCGGCCACATTCATGCCGAGCAGGCCGGTGATGAAGGTCAGCGGCAGGAACACCATCGCCACCACCGCGATCATCAGCGAGCGCTGGTCGATCAGCTCGGAACGCAGGTCGGTCAGCGTCTCGTGGGTGAGCGCGGCCCGCTCGCGGATGCTCTCCAGCTCCTCGGCCATGCGCGCGGCGCGGTCGGCGGCGGCAGCGAGGTGGAGCCGGTCGTCCTCGGCCAGCCATTCTACCGGCAGCCCGGCCAGCTTCTCCAGCGCCGCGCGCTGCGGATAGAGGAAGCGCCTGAGCCCGATCGCCTTGACCCGCGTCTCGTTGACCAGCCGGCGCAGGTCGAAGGCGCGGTGGCGCGAGATCTGCTCCTCGCAATCGTCGAGCGAATCGCCCAGCTCGGCGACCATCGGGTCGAGCTCCTCGGTGATCGCCTGGGCGATCGCGGCGATCAGGTCGCCCGGATCGAGGATCTTGCCGTTCTCGACCTGCTTGCGCACCGGCTGGACCGCGTTGAGTTGCTTGCGCGAGACCGAGAAGACGCAGCCGCCATGCGCGTACATGCGGATCGAGGCGAGCGGATCGGAGCTGTCGAGCGTCTCGGACGACATGCCGCGCAGGTTGATCAGCGCCGCCGGCCCGAACAGGTCGCAGCGCGGGCGCGTCTCCATCGCGGTCAGCGCCTCGATCACCGGCTGGGGCAGCTTGGCCTCGCCGCTCAGCCAGAGCTGGGCGCGCTCGTCATTGGTGTTGAGGTGAATCCAGCTCAGCGGGGCATTCTTGCCCAGCGCTTCCTTGAGGATCGGCTGCTCCACCTTCCCGTCCCGGACGATATAGGCGAAGCCGCTCACGCGCCGATCTCCAGCCAGACCGAAAGGCCGGGCCCAGGCGCCTCGGGGGGAGCGGTGCAGGCGATGCGCGGGGCATCGGCCCGGGCGCGGTCTAACAGGGCGGTCGGCACGCCGGGAAAATGGTACACGCGCTCGGCCTGCGCAAGCGCCCGCGCCTGGCGCAGGGTGAGATCGTCCGGATCGGCACTGGTCAGGACGAAGCGCGCCAGCCGGGCCGCCTCGGGCTCGCCGATCCGCCCGACCACGTCGCCGCCCAGCCCCTCGGCCAGCGCGGCGCCGATCGCGCGGCGGCGATCGGCGATGTCGGGGAAACGCGCGCGCAGTTCCGGGCGCGCCGCCTGCAATGCCCTGGCGGTCTCGCCCAGATCGGCGGGCAGCTCGGCCTCGAGCTTCTGCCGGATCGCCGCCGCCAGCCCGGCCGACACCCCGCCGGTGCCAACCGCCACCAGCACCGGATCGCGCTCGACGATCGCGGGCAGGGTGAAGTCGCACAGGTCGGGCCGGTCGACGGTGTTCACCAGCACACCACGGGCACGCAGCCGCGCGACAATGGGTTCGGGATCGTCGGCCGCGACGATGGCGAGCGCGGCCTCGGCCGCCTCATCGACGATCGCCGCGCCGGCACGCTCGAGCAGCCGGCGCTTGGCCTCCGCCGCCTCGCCGCTGCCGATCAGCATCACCGGCCGCCCTGCCAGCTTCACGAAGATCGGCAGGGCGTTCAGCGTCATCCTACTTCAGCCAGTCCGGGATCTGCTCTTCGCCCATGATCGTCTCGGCGGTGATCCGCCCCGCGACGACCTCGAACCGGTCGCCCGAGACCAGCACTTCGGGCACCAGTGCGCGGCTGTTGTACGTGCTCGCCATGGTCGCGCCGTACGCGCCGGCGCTCTGCAGCACCGCCAGGTCGCCGCCCTTCAGCGCGTCGATCTCGCGGTTCTTGAGGAACACGTCGCTGCTCTCGCAGACCGGCCCGCAGACATTGGCGACCATCGTCTCGCCGCTCGGCGTAACCGAGGCGAAGCCGTGATAGGCGTCGTACAGCGCCACGCGCTGCAGGTCGTTCATCGCCGCGTCGACCACAACCCAGGGATTGGTAACGCCCGGCTTCACCCACAGCACTTCGGTGAGCAGCACGCCGGCATTGGCCGAGATGTGGCGGCCCGGCTCGAACATCAGCTCGACGTCCCAGTCCCTGGTCACCCGCGCGACCATCTCGCCGAACGCGGCCGAGGTCGGCGGCACGTCGCCGGGCTTGTAGGCGACGCCCAGGCCGCCGCCCAGGTCGACATGGGTGATGGTGTGGCCGGCCGCACGCAGCTCGGCGACCAGCTTGCCGACGCGCTCGAACGCGGCCTCGAGCGGGGCGAGGCTGAGCAGCTGGCTGCCGATGTGCACCGCCACGCCGCGCAGGTTGATGCCCTCCAGCTTGGCCAGCCGGTCGAAGATCGCCGGCGCCTGGTCGATCGGCAGGCCGAACTTGTTCTCGGCCTTGCCGGTCGAGATCTTCTCGTGCGTGCCCGCATCCACGTCCGGATTGACGCGCAGCGCCGCCGGCGCGACCAGGCCCTTGGCATGGGCGATCTCGGCGAGGACGGCGCCCTCTTCCTCGAGCTCGAGGTTGAACTGGCCGATCCCGGCGTCGAGCGCCTGGTGCAGCTCCTTGCGGGTCTTGCCGACGCCCGAGAACACCACGTCATGCGCCGGGATGCCCGCCGCCAGCGCACGCGACAGCTCGCCGCCCGACACGACGTCGGCGCCATAGCCTTCGTTCGCCAGCAGGCGGAGCACCGCGAGGTTCGGATTGGCCTTCACCGCGAAGGCGACATGATGCCGGCCGACCGGCTTCAGCCCCTCGCGAAAGGCGCGGGCGGATTCGCGGAACGCCTCGGTCGAATAGACATAGACGGGGGTACCGACCTGCTCGGCGATGCGCGCGAGCGGAACATTCTCGGCGTGCAGTTCGCCGCCGATCACTTCGAAATGGGACACTGAAAGACTTCCTGTAGGAGCTTAGCGCGGCGGCAGGTCGAACGTGTCGGTGCGCCGCTGATCAGAGCTTTGGATGAGGTCGTCGCTGCGTGCCGGACGCGTCTGGACGGGGGCTTGGAGAAGGTCGCTCGGCGACGGCGTCGCTTTCGCACCATAGGGCGCGGCCGGCAGCGATGCCGTCGCCGCGGGTTTGAGCCCCTCGCGCGCGCCGCAGCCTGCCAGGGCGAGCCCGCCCATCAACGCAAATGCCAGCACCACCAGTCGCTTCATCGCCCTTCCTCCTGACGGCTCTTGCGCGCCGCCGCGATCGCCTCGCGCACCCGCTTGGGCGACGTGCCGCCAAAGCTGGTACGGCTCGACACCGAAGCGTCGACGCTGAGAACGCCATATACGCGCTCGTCGATCCGCGAGTCGATTTCCTTGAGTTGGGTGATCGATAGCTGATCGAGACGGATGCCCGCCTGTTCGGCCATCGCCACCGCGCGCCCAGTGATGTGATGCGCCTCGCGGAACGGGATACCACCCTCGCGCACCAGCCAGTCGGCCAGGTCGGTCGCGGTGGAGAAGCCCGCCTCGGCCGCCGCGCGCATCCGCTCCAGCCGGAAGGTCGCACTCTCGACCATGCCGGTCATCGCCGCGATCGACAGGCCGAGCAGGTCGTGCGCCTCGAACACCGGCGGCTTGTCGTCCTGCATGTCCTTCGAATAGGCGAGCGGCAGGCCCTTCATCGTGATCATGAGGCTGACGAGCGCACCGGTGATCCGCCCCGAATGCCCACGGACCAGCTCGGCCGCGTCGGGATTGCGCTTCTGCGGCATGATCGAGCTGCCGGTCGACCATTGGTCGCTCAGCGAGACGAAACCGAAGGGCTGGCTCGCCCAGATCACGAACTCCTCGGCCAGCCGGCTGAGGTGCAGCGCGGTCTGCGACGCCGCGGTGAGATATTCGATCGCGAAGTCGCGGTCGGAAACCGAATCGAGCGAGTTGCGCGTCGGCCCGTCGAAGCCGAGCGCCTTCGCCGTCGCTTCGCGGTCGAGGTTGAAGCCGGTGCCGGCCAGCGCCGCCGAACCGAGCGGGCAGAGATTGAGCCGCGCCCGGGCATCGGTGAAGCGCGAGCGATCGCGTCCGATCATCTCGAAATAGGCCATCAGGTGATGGCCCAGCGTCACCGGCTGCGCGACTTGCAGGTGCGTGAAGCCCGGCATCACGCTGTCGGCATGTTCCTCGGCGCGCGCCAGCAGCGCGTCCTGCAGCGCACCCAGCGCCGCCTCGGCCTGGTCGATCGCGTCGCGCACCCAGAGGCGGAAATCGGTCGCCACCTGGTCGTTGCGCGAGCGGGCGGTGTGGAGCCGCCCCGCGGTCGCCCCGATCTTCTGCGCCAGCCGCGATTCGGCGAGCATGTGGATATCCTCGAGCGCCAGGTCCTCGGGCACGCCCTCGGCCTCGAAATCCGCCGCGACCTCGCCCAGGCCGGCATGGATCGCCGCGGCATCCTCGGCCGCGACGATGCCCTGCGCGCCCAGCATGGTCACATGTGCCTGGCTCCCGCGCAGATCCTGGCGCCACATTCGCTTGTCGAAGGGAATGGATGCGTTAATCTCGCGCATGACTGCAGACGGGCCTTCGGCGAAGCGCCCACCCCACATGGCATTGGAGCTGTCCTTGCGCTCGGCTATCTCACTTCTCCTGCTCGGCACCCTGATGATCGCGGGGTGCGATAAGCGCTCCGGGCCCGGAAGCCAAGCAAACGAAACTATGCCGGCGGCCAATGCGGCCGCAGGTGCCCCTGCGGCGGCGGAAGCGCCCGCCGACAAGGGCAAGGTCGACCGCAGCCACAAGGGCGAGGCGGCGCCTTCGACGCCTTTCACCGATCCGGACGGCAAGAAGACGACGCTGGCCGCGTTCAAGGGCAAGCCGGTACTGCTCAACCTCTGGGCAACCTGGTGCATCCCCTGCCGCGCCGAGATGCCGACGCTGGACGCATTGGCCGGGCAGAAGGGCGATGCGCTGCCGGTGATCACGTTGAGCCAGGACTTCAAGGGACGCGAATCCGTCGATCCCTATTTCGCCAAGGCCGGCTTCAAGCATCTGAAGCCCTGGACCGACATCGACGCGGCATTCAGCCTCGGCATGGAAGCCAATTTGCCCACCACCATACTTTACGATTCCGCCGGCAAGGAAGTCTGGCGCGTCTCGGGCGAGATGGACTGGGCGGGTGCCAAGGCGGCGGCGCTGCTCGCGGAGGCGAGCTAGCTCACCTCACATCCAACCGTCATCCCCGCGAAAGCGGGGATGACGATGGTCGGTGTGGCTCTCTGCCAGTTCGACCTTGCAATGTAGGATTTCGCCTGCTCGGCTGCCGCGGTCGGAACCAATGCCGACCGCTCTTTGATACCGTAGGAAAAATAGGACCCCGCCCGCGCAAGGAAGTTGCGAGATACGCAGCGTTTGCGGGAAGTGTGTCAAATTTGGCGCCGCGAAACCCGCTCCAGGGATGAACTCTGGCGAGTCGGCGTGGCATCCGATGTAGGACTTGTGCGCCGCGCCATTCTCGGGAACACTCCCCGAAATGACAGGCGAACCCACGGTAGGCCGCGACCTTTCCGGCCCGCGCATCGTCACGCTTCCCGCCCGGCCCGAGCCGATCCGGGTCAGCGCCGATGAAACGGCGATCGTCGTGATCGACATGCAGAACGCCTATGCCTCACCCGGCGGCTATGTCGACCAGGCCGGGTTCGACATCTCCGGATCGGCGGGGACGATTCACAAGATCGCCGCGGTGCTCGACACTGCCCGCGCGGCGGGCATGCCGGTCATCTACCTCCAGAATGGCTGGGACCCCGATTATGTCGAGGCGGGCGGCCCCGGCTCGCCCAACTGGCACAAGTCCAATGCGCTGAAGACGATGCGCGCCAGGCCCGAGCTCAGCGGCAAGCTGCTCGCCCGCGGCACCTGGGATTACGAGCTGGTCGATGCGCTGGCGCCGAAGCCCGGCGACATCCGCCTGCACAAGACCCGCTACAGCGCCTTCTTCAACTCGCAGCTCGATTCGACCCTGCGCGCGCGGGGCATCCGCAACATCGTCTTCGTCGGCATCGCGACGAACGTGTGCGTCGAGAGCACGCTGCGCGACGGCTTCCACCTCGAATATTTCGGGGTGATGCTAGAGGATGCGACGCATCATCTCGGTCCGCCGATGATGCAGGAAGCCACGGTCTACAATGTCGAGAAGTTCTTCGGCTGGGTCTCCACCACCGCCGACTTCTGCGGCAGCTTCGGCCAATTGCCCCGGGAGTAAGCGCGATGCCGTTCGAACCGATCAACCCGCCCCAGTTCCCCACCCCGATCGCGCCCTATTCGGCCGGCGCCAAGGCGGGCAACACCGTCTATGTCTCGGGTGTGCTGGCGCTGGGCGAGGGCGGCATCGTCCTCCATGTCGGCGACGCCGCCGGGCAGACGCGGCACATCCTGGAAGTGATCAAGACCACGCTCGAGGCGGCCGGCGCCAGCCTCGAGGACGTGGCGATGAACCACATCTTCCTCAAGGACTTCGCCGACTATCCGGTCTTCAACCAGATCTATGCCGAGTATTTCCCCGGCGCCAAGCCGGCGCGCTATTGCATCAAGGCCGATCTGGTGAAGCCCGATTGCCTGGTCGAGATCGCCTCGGTGGCGCATATCGGCTGATGCCCGAGGCGGCTGGGCTCTATTATGAAAACCACGGCAGCGGCCCGCCGCTGATCCTCTCCGCCGGCATGGGCGGGTCGGGCAATTACTGGCGGCCCAACCTGCCCGCCTTGGCCGAGCGGCACCGGGTCATCCTCTACGATCACCGCGGCACCGCCCGTTCCGATCGCACCGTCACGCCGCGGATCGAGAGCATCGGCGAGGATATCGCCCGGCTGATGGACGAACTCGGCATCGAGAAGGCCTCGATCCTCGGCCATGCGATCGGCGGTATGGGCGGATTGAGCCTTGCGCTCGATGCGCCCGAGCGCGTGGAGAAGCTGGTGGTGGTCAATGGCTGGGGCAGGCTCGATCCCTATACGCGGCGCTGCTTCGATGCCCGGCTGGCGCTGCTGCGCGCCTATGGACCCGGCAAATATGTCGATGCCCAGCCGATCTTCCTGTTCCCGCCCCGCTGGATCTCGGAGAATCACGAGCGGCTGGAGGAAGAGGCGAGGCACCATGTCGCAGGCTTCCCCGCCAAGATGGTCGAGGCGCGCATCCTCGAGGCGCTGCAGTTCGACCTGATCGATAGGCTCGAAGCCACGCCGCTCGCCACGCCCGTGCTGCTGCTCGTCAGCGACGACGATGCGCTGGTGCCACCGGGCTGCTCGGAGCAGCTTGCGCAAGTCATGCCGCGGGCGCAGCTTGTCCGCATGCCCTGGGGAGGGCACGCCTGCAACGTCACCGATCCAACGGGCTTCGAAGCCAGGGTACTCGAGTTTCTGGGGGAATAAAAATGGAAGTCGGCGTCTTCGTTCCCATCAACAACAATGGCTGGCTGATCAGCGAGAACGCCCCGCAGTACATGCCGAGCTTCGATCTCAACAAGGAGATCGCGCTGCGGGCCGAGAAGCACGGCCTCGATTTCCTGCTCTCGATGATCAAGCTGCGCGGGTTCGGCGGCAAGACCGAGTTCTGGGAATATGGTCTGGAGAGCTTCACGCTGATGGCCGGCCTCGCCGCGGTCACCGAGAAGATCAAGATCTACGCCACTTGCCCGACGCTGGTGATCCCGCCGGCCTTTGCCGCGCGGATGTGCAACACGATCGATTCGATCAGCCATGGCCGCTTCGGCCTCAACCTGATCACCGGCTGGCAGCGCCCCGAGTACAGCCAGATGGGCCTGTGGCCAGGCGACGAGCATTTCCGCAACCGCTACCAGATGCTCGACGAATATGCCCAGATCCTGCGCGAGCTGTGGGAGACCGGTCGCAGCGACCTGAAGGGCGAATATTACCAGATGGACGATTGCCTCGTCCGTCCCACGCCCCAGGGCGAGATGAAGATCATCTGCGCCGGCTCGTCGGACGAGGGCCTCGCCTTCTCGGCCAAATGGGCGGACTATGCCTTCTGCCTCGGCAAGGGTGTCAACACGCCGACCGCCTTCGCCTTCAACAATGAACGCCTGGCGGAAGCGACGGCCAAGACCGGGCGCGACGTGAAGGTGTTCGTGCTGGTCATGGTCATCGCCGACGAGACCGACGAGGCGGCGATGGCCAAGTGGCAGTCCTACCGCGACGGGCTCGACATCGACGCGGTGCGCTGGCTGATCGACCAGGGCGCGGCCGACAAGAACAACCCGACCACCAATGTCCGCCAGCTCGCGGCGCCGGAAGGTGCGGTGAACATCAACATGGGCACGCTGGTGGGCAGCTATGAGAGCGTCGCGCGGATGCTCGACGAAATGGCCGAAGTGCCCAATACCGGCGGTGTGCTGCTGACCTTCGACGACTTCCTGGAAGGGGTCGAGAATTTCGGTACGCGCATCCAGCCGCTGATGAAGAGCCGCGCCGGGCGCTGAGCGCGCAGCCTTTCGGGCGGCAGATCGTTTCGGGGGTGGGATTTTCTCGAAGTCGGAGAAGCAAGCATGAAGAAGCTGACTTCCCTCGCCGCAATGGCGATTCTCCTCGCACCGGCGATCGCCGAGGCGCAGCAGCACCGACCGGGCGATCGTCCGCCTGGCCAGTCCGGCCAGCGACCGCCGTCCGGCGGCCATCATGGCGGTCCCGGTGGCCCCGGCGGCGGTCCGGGCCGGCCCAATCCGGGCCAGCCGGGTGTCCGCCCGCCCGCGCCGCGCCCGCCGGTGGTGCGTCCGCCGAACCCGCGCCCGCCCGTCGCACGCCCGCCGCACCGTCCCGGCATCGGGCGCCCGCCGCAGTTCCGGCCGATCCACCGCCCGCCGTTCCGCTATCCGCCCGGCTACCGCTACCAGCGCTGGTCGATCGGCGGGCTGCTCCCGCTGCTCTTCCTGTCGAACAGCTATTATTATGACGGCTGGTACGATCTCGGCCTTGGCGCGCCGCCGCGTGGGTATCGCTGGGTGCGCTACGGACCGGACCTGCTGCTGGTCAATGTCCGCACGCGCCGCGTGGTCGATGTGATCTACGGCGCCTTCTACTGAGACCCGAAAGGGCGCGGTCCGGGAGGAAACCAGGACCGCGCCCCTCTGGCACCGCGTGAACGCAGCGCGGTGCTCAGAATCGGATCGAGACGCCGCCGGTGAAGCTCTCGCGGCGGGTGCCCGAGAATTCGCCGGTATAGCCACCCTGGACGTGCACGCCCGGGGTGACGTCGAGCCCCAGGCCGAGCGCGACCCGGCCGGTGGTCGCCTTGCGGGCGACGCCATATGCTTCGATGCCGCCCGGCGCGTCCTTGAGCCCACCCCAGGCGATGACGTCGCCGCCGTTCAGCCGCTGCTGCACGCCCAGCTCGGCATAGGGAGTCACACCAACACCGCCGGCATCGAAATTGCCCGATACGGCCAGCGAGGCGCGGCCGAACAGGCTGTCCTTGTTGAGCCTGGCGACGTCGAGCGCGAAGCCATTGCCTTGCTCGCGCAGCCCCTCGCGGCTGGTGCCGACATAGAGCAGGTCGACCCGCGGGATGACCGAGAGCCTGCCCGTCCGCAGCTTGTAGTCGACGCCCACACCGGCAAGCCAGCTGGTCAGGTCATAGCTCGACTTGGCCGCGGTCGGCGCGGCTAGCAGGTGGCGCTTGGTCTCGGCCGTGCCCTTGCTCAGCGCGGCCACGCCGTGCAGCCCAAGGCCATATAGCTCGCCATCGGCGAAGATGCCGCCCGACAGATGATCCCATTCGGTCTTCGCACCCAGCCCAGCAATCGTCTGGCGAAGCTCGCCGCCGCCGAAGAACGCGCCAAGCTGCAGGCCCTGGCCAAAGCCATAGCCGATCCCGCCCTGGAAGCCCTGGCCGGCGCTGTGCGCCCTGGCCGCGCCGGTGGTGGCGTTGCCGTCCAGGTCGGCGGTACCGCCGGTGAAGCGGGCGAACGAGAAGAACCCTTCGCGCCCGATATTGGCCGCGCTGTCGGTCGACAGGCCGTCATAGAGCGCCAGGCTGTTCTCGATCCCGAGCTGCAGCGCCGAGGCATAGGCTTCGGGCGTCAGCTGGGCGAAGGCCCGTTGGTTCACCGCGCCCGCCGCATCGACCAGCACTGGCAGCGCCGCCGTATAGGCCTGTACCCCCTTGCCGGCGCCGAGCGTGGCGTTGGCATAGGCGATGCTCGCACGGGTGTTCAGTGGATAGGCGTCGCTGTTCAGGAACTCGCTCTGGATCTGCAGCTTGTTGCCGCTGGCCACGACGAAGCCGAAGATGTCGGTCGACTTGTTGATCGTGGTGAAGCGCCCCGAGATGCCGCCCGATGCCACCACCAGGTCCAGCCGCGCCCCGGGCGTGCCGTGCAGCGCGCCGGTAATGTCGATGGTGGCGCCATCGGCGATGACCAGCTTGCCCGCGATGTTGAGCAGGTCGCTCGCGGTCGGCGAAACTTCGAGCAGCAGGTTCGAGCCGGTGAGGAAATGCACGTCGCCATTCACCGTCATCGTCCCCGGCGATGCGCCCGGCGAGAGCGTGCCCCCGACCAGGATGTTGCCGTTGACCGTGCCCGCCGATCCGAAGGTGGCACCCCGGCCCACTTCGATCCCGCTGCTCGCATTGATCACGCTGCCGGCCTGGCCGATCAGGCGCCCGCCGGTCAGCGTGACCGCCGACCAGCTGCTGGTCCCGGTGGTCGAGATCACGCCACCAGCGACGTTGAGCGCCTCGAAGCCGAGATAGGCATTGGGATCGAGCAGGGTCGGTGCGGCATAGGTACCGGTGGTGTTGAAGATCAGCGTATCGGTGCCGGCGCCGCCATTGCGCATGCCGGTGATCAGCCCGGCGCCCGTGATGGTCAGATAATCATTGCCCGCACCCAGATCGAGACTGCCCTCGATCCGCCCCGCAACCACCATGCTGTCCCGGTTCGCGCCACCCACGACATTGGCCGTGAGCGTGTTGCCCGCGGTCACGTTCAGTACACCGCCGTCGATGCCGACACCATTGGCGAAGCCGGCATTCTGGTCGATCCGCAGTTCGCCCGAGATGCCGCCCGATGCCTCGAGCTGCTCGAAGCCGGTCTGGTGCAACGAACTCAACAGACGCACACTATTGTCGGCCTGGACGAGGACGAGCGTGTCGTTGCCCGCGCCGCCATCGACACCGCCCGTCACGGTCGCACCGCTGCCCAGGGTGAAGCGGTTGTCCGCACCGTCAAAGGTCACGCCGCTTGCCGAGCTCAGATGCGTGTTCGCGCCCAGCTCGAAATTGCCGCCATGCACCGCCACCGCATCGAAGCTGTAGTCACCACCGGTGAGCGCCAGCGTACCCGCGCCTTCGGAGACAAGCTTCTCGAACGAGACGATCTGCGAGGCGACCACGGTGCGGCTGTCCGCCGCGCCCGACTGGACGCGCAGCGTGTCGGTGCCCGCGCCGCCATTCACGGTGCCCTGGAACTTCACCCCCGCCGCGACGATCAGCTCATTGTCGATGGTACCGGTGAAATTGACCTGCTGGTTGGTGCCCAGATCCCCGGTCAGGGTCAGCGGCGAAGAGCCGGCGATGTTGGCGATCTCGAAACCGTACATACCGCCGATCGACGCAGCACCGTCCAGCATCAGGTTGAGCGTATCCGTGCCTGCCCCGCCATCCAGCGCCCCCTCGAGCAGACCGGACAGGTGCATCGACAACGCGTCGTCACCACCGCCCAGCGAGACGCCGCCGGTCAGCATGCCGTCGATGGTGACCGACTGGCTGCTGTCGTCGCCGATCACATTGGCGACCGAACCGTTGGTGCCCGAGAGCACCAGGTTCGCGCTCTCGAGGATCTCGATATTGTGATAGGTCTGGCCCTGGTCGAGGTTCACCGTCAGCGTGCCCGGCCCATAGGCGCCGAACGAGTTGAAGTTGACCACCGACCCCGGAATGTGCCCGTCCGCGCCGGCCAGGTTGAAGATGAAGCTGTTGTTGCCCGCGCCGCCATCGATCGTGCCGGTGACCAGACCGCCCGAGCGGGCGATGTAGCGGTCGTCGCCGTCCCCCAGCAGCACGTCGCCGGTGATCGTCCCGGCATTGATCACCGTGTCATCGCCGCCGCCCAGATCGACGGAGCCGTTCAGCTTCGCGCCGCTGTCGAGGGTCAGCTTGTCGGCCTGCCCGCTTCCATGCACCGGCGCGGTGAGCGTCACACCCCTCGCAATGTCCAGATTGCCGCCCTCGAGCAGCACCTGCTGGTAGGTCGCGTCCTGATCGACCACCAGCGCACCGGCCCCCGAGGTCGCCAGCTGCTGGAAGTTGGTGACGTTGCCCGCACTGCTCAGCGTCCGGTTGTTGGCATCGAGCTCGAAGGCGAGCGTGTTGGTGCCGCCGCCGCCATCGACCGGGCTGCCGATCTTGCCGTTGCCGCGCAGCGTCAGGCGATTGTCGCCTGCGCCGAAACGAATGCCATCGTCCGACGTGAGCGTGGCACCGGTGCCGATCGAGAGATCGCCCTCCACCTGTACGGTCTGGAAATGATAGGCTTCGCCCTGGAGCGCGAGCGTGCCCGCACCGCCGGCGACCAGCTTCTCGAACGACGTCAGCTGGCCCGCCACGATCGTGCGGTTGCTCGCCGCGCCGGTGTTGATCTCCAGCGTGTCGGTACCGGCACCGCCATTGGCGCTGCCTTCGAACACCGCGCCGGTATCGATCACGAAATGATTGTCGGCGGCATCGAAGTTGACCTGCTGCCCGGTGCCGAGATGGCCGGTCAGGGTCAGCGGCGCGGCGCCTGCCGCGTTGACGATCTCGAAGTTGAACAGGTCGTTGATCGTCGCGGCGCCGGTCAGATTCAGGTTGAGCGTGTCCCTGCCCGCGCCGCCGTCCAGCGCGCCGGCGAGCGGGCCCGACAGGTTGAGCGACAGCGTGTCGTCGCCGCCACCCAGCGAGACGCCGCCGGTGAAATCGGCATCCTCGATCGTCACCGCCTGCGCGGTGTCGTCGCCCCTGATCTGCCCGACCGTGCCCGCGCCGTCGCGCAGCGTGAGATTGGCGCCTTCCCACAGCTCGATCGTGTCATAGTCACGGTCGAGGCCGAGAGTCAGCGTGCCCTGGCCATAGGCGCCGAACGACTCGAAATTGGTGAAGCCGCCGGGGATGGCGCCGCCATTGCCGTTCATCCGGAAGACGAAGGTGTCGATACCGTCGCCACCGTCGATCGTGCCGGTCACGAGCCCGCCGTCCAGCGCCTCGTACCGGTCGTTGCCGATGCCGAGGTTCAGGCTGCCATTGATCGTGCCTGCATTGACGACATTGTCATTGCCCTCGCCCATGTCGACGTCGAAGCCGATCGTGCCGGTGTTGACCAGCGTGTCGTCGCCGCCGCCCAGCGCCACGCCGCCGACGATCGTGCCGTGGTTGGTCACCGATTCGACGCCGTCCTCGTTGCGGCTGTCGAAGGTGAAGCCATTGCTGCCCGAAGCCGAACCGACCGTGTCGCCGCCATCGATACGCAGCGCGATCGCGCGCAGGCGCAGCGACAGCTGGTCGATCGTGCCGAAGATCGAGACCGGGCCGATACCCGTGCGGCCCTCGAGCCTGGTCAGCACCTCGAAGCCGCGGAACTGGCTCATGTTGAGCCTCGGCGCGTTGCTGCCGTTCAGATCGGCCTGGATCATGTCGTCGCCGGCACCGCCATCGACGATGCCGGTGATCGTGGCGCCCGCGTCGGTGATGTAGATGTCGTTGTCGCGGCCGAGATCGACATTGCCGTCGAGCGTGCCGTAATTGGCGAGCGTGTCTTCCGCGTCGCCCAGATCGATGCTGCCGATGATCGTGCCGCGATTGGTAATCGTGTCCGCCGAGTTGCGGGTGTGGATCGCCCCGGCGATCGCCCTGTCTCCGTCACGGAAAAGGCGTAGGTTGTTCAGCCATTCGTCCTCGCCGAGCGCATAGCCGCTGCTGCCGCGGATCGTGCCGGTATTGATCAGGTTGAGGGCCGATTGCCGCTCATAGCCGCCACTGACGGCGACCGCGACGCCGCCCGCGCCAGCCTCGATCGTGCCCGCATTGGCGAGATTCGCATCGCCGCCCAGCGTCGAGCCCGAGAAATCGAACAGCACGCCATAGGATAGTCTGGTGCCGGTCTCGCCACCGATGAGCGCGCCCGAGCCGCCGGAGATCGTGCCGCGATTGGTGAGCGTGGCGCTGGTACGGGTGCCCGAGGCGACAAGGGGGAGATAGCGGTCATAGCTCGCCTGCAGGCGCACCGCGCCGGAACCCAGGTTGGTGCCGCGGATGATGTGCTCGTTCACCAGCTCGGTCTGCGGGCCGCTCATCTGCACGCCGGAAAGCCCTGCGCCCGTTGCTTCGATCGTACCGCTGTTGGTCAGCCGGATCAGGGCATTGTCCCCGCTTTCGCTGTCGAGGTTCGCCGTCATCGAGAGCGCGTAATTCTCCTCGTCATTGGCGTAGCGGACATGGCCGCTATGGCGGATCGTGCCCGAATTGACGGCATTGGCCATCACCTCGTCCGGGCCGGGACGGTAGAACATCAGCGACACGGCCGAATAACCGGCTGCGCTGCCTTCGATCAGGCCGGAATTCGCGAACTCGAATGGCCCCCGCTCTTCCCCGCCGGCCAGGATCGATATGGCGTAGGCCTCGCTCGCTCGGACTTGGCCTTCATTGACGACGCTGGAAAGGCCATCGCCATAGATGCCGATATAGCCGGCGACATTGCCCTTGTTGACGAGGCGACCGCCCGTGGGGAAATCATCGAAGCTGCGAATCCAGATGGCGATGTCGCTCGGATTGTCGATGTTGGCGGTATTCACCACCGTGCCGTCACCGATCATCATCAGCCCGTTGGTGAGCGTTTCGGGGCTCGCGAAGGTGACGACGGTATCCTTGCCCCGCGCTTCGACCCCGTGCAGCTCGAAGCCGGTGGTGTTGCCCTGGTTCAGGATCGAATTGCTGACGGTATAGGTCGCGCTCGCGCTGAATGACTTGCCATAGACGTCGTTCCCGTCGCCACCGTCGATAGTGCCGGTGACGCCATTGGTCGCCTCGGTATAGAAGAACATGTCATCGTTTTCGCCCAGCAGGACGTCACCGATGATCGTGCCCGAATTGACCACCACATCGCTTACGAAATTGTCGCTCTGATAGGCGATCTGCCGGTCTGCCACCGTTCCGCCCACGATCACCCCGGCCTGCGCGCCGCCGCCCTGGCTGAAATGGTGGATGGCGTTGCGGGTGAACAGGAAGCTGCCGGTGTTCCGGATCGTCGGCCCCACCACCGATTCGAGCCGGCCGACATTCTCGATATAGCCATATCCCTCAACGGCACTGCCGCTGGCGAGGACCGTGCCCAGGCCGCCTGCGGCCACGCCATCGCCCGTGTCGTTCTCGGTCAGCATGTTGTAGAGCTTGGCGCCTTCCAGATAGATGCCCCTGCCGCCCGCCGTCGATCCGCCATTCTCCGAGCCCACCCAGATCCTGGTCGAGTTGTAGACGCGGCCTCGGCTGGTGATCAGCTGGACCCCGCCGACCGACGGATCGGTCGAGGCGACGAGGGTGTTCCGATCGAGGAAGATGTCGCCGAGGCCTCCGACGATACCGACTCCGGTCTTGAACCGCACACGCGCGCCATCGGCGAGGCGAAGCGCGGCAGCATCGGATGCGTAGATCAGGCCGTAGCCCGCAGAGATTCCATCGACATCGGCGCCCACCACGATGTTGAGCCGCCCGTCGCCATTGCCGCCTTGCTCCAGCAGCGTGGAGCCCGGCGTCACATGGATGGCCCGCTGGCTCGCGCTATGCTGATTGCCGGCATCGAGCGCCGCACCGATATAGATCGTGCCATCGCCCGCCAGCACCAGCGGACCGGACTCCAGGTCGACCGGAGGATTGCCGCTCGAACGACCCCGGTTCTCCAGCCGCAATTCGGTGTCGTTGCCCGAGGCTTCGTAGACGGTGCCGCCCCGGAACTGTACGCCATCCGCGTTCACATATTGCTCCCCCATGCCGCTCGGCGGCGTGGTGAACACCAGGTTCGCGGTTCGATTGCGGGTCGCGCGCAGCCACACGGAGTCGTAGCCGCCGGCATTGGTGAGGGGGCCGGTGACCAGGCCGCTCAGATCGAGCCTGCCGGTATCGGCGTTGACGCGGCCGATATCCACCACCACCCGTTCGCTGCCCGCGCCGAGATGCACTTCGCGTGGCGCCTGGCCTTCCTCGAGGACCACCAGCTCGGGGCTGGACTGCGCATGGGCCGTACCGGCCAGGACGAGCGGCAGCAGGGCACTGCCGAGTAGGAGCCCCGCGCGACCCTGAAACCGGCGCGCGGACGTGCGATTCTGCAAGCTGTGGATCGATTTCACGAGATAAGCCCCTCTTTACTGGTTCGGACGGCCGGGCGCGGACGCGGCGCAGCGGCGGCTCCGTTGGGGGCTGGACGGCGCGAGAGCCCGCCCTTTGCGATCAAGCTGGATAACCGGGAGACGGAAGCGGCGATCCGGACGATGCCCGGTGATCCTGCGACGAAATGGCTACGACGAAAGCAATAGTCGGGATCGAAACTGCACGACTTCGCTCAGCCAGGCGCGCCCTGTTCAGGATTCTCGCCATGAGATCGTGCGCACCGGCACGCGTTCGAATGCGCGAATCCCTGCGCGTCGTTGCGGACTATTGCGCATGGGCGAATCTATTCTGTGCGGCGTGGGAAGATCGACACGCCAAGCGGCATGCGAATGGCGCGTCCCGCGCAAACTTCCGGTGCTGAAGGGAGAATTGGATGCCCCGTGAGGATTCGAACCTCAATTGACGGAGTCAGAGAACGTTTCTGACGCTAGGGCTCACAGGCTTTCTCGGCGTCATGTGCCATCCATGTGCCAATCAGCTTGCCAACTCAGCCTCGATCGCGCTGGCCACAACCGCATCCTGATCGATCGCTTCGAAAAGATGCCCATAGGTGTCGAACGTCACCTGGATTGAGCTGTGACCCATCCATGCCTGAACCCGCTTGGGCGGGACGCGCTGCTCAATCCATAGGGAGGCCGCCGCGTGGCGAAGATCGTGCAGGTTGTAGCCGGCGCCTTCGAGCTGGGCTTCCTTCAGCACTGGGGCGAGGATGTTGAGCGCCACGTAACGGTGCGGCATCGGCTTGCCGCCCTGTCCCTCGCGCCGGCCGACTGAAGGGAAAACCAGCCCGGCCTCTGTGGGCGGGCAAGCGAGCTTCCAGGCTTTGAGTGCCTTCACCGCGGAGGGCGGCAGAGGCACGGTGCGATGGCCGGCAGCGCTCTTCGGGTTGCCGATTGTGCCCGCCGCGTCCGCGCGCTGGTTCACGCTCACCGTCGCTGCTCTGAGATCGACAGCACCCCAAGCGAGCCCGCGAAGCTCGGACGCACGCAGACCAGCATAGAGCGCCAGCATGACCATCGGCAGCGCCATTGGCTCGGCACTCGCCTGAGCGGACCGCAGCAGCGCCTTGAGGTGCGCCTTCGAAGGGATGACAACCTTGGGCTTGTCTCGCTTCTGGCGCGCGATCCTGACGCCCTGTGCGACGTTCTGCGCGACATGACCGCGGCGCTGGGCTTCGGCCACGATCGCGGTGAAGGATCTCAGCACCCGCGCTGCCATAGGGCGCGATAGCGTCTCGACCCAATGGTCGCGGTATCCCTCGACCATCGGCTTGGTGAGCTGCGACAGCTTTCGCGCTCCGCAGTGCGGGACGATGTGCAGGCGCAGGTGCTGGCCATAAGCGGCAAGTGTCGTTGGCTCGAGCTGTTCGCGCTGGCCCCTCGCGATCCAATGGTCGCCGGCCTTTGCGATCGTGATCGACTGCGAATCGGGGGTATGGGTGCCCTGCGTCACGTCAAACGCCGCGCGCGTAAGCCACGCCTCCGCGTCTCGCTTTCGGTCGAATTGCTTGCGCCGGCGCTTGCCCGCAGCGTCGGAGTAATCGACCTGCCAGGCTGACTTTGCGGAACCGTCCGGCGCGACCCAGCTACGCTTCCGAATCGTCGCCATCGCGATCCTCGGGATAGCTTTCGAGCCACTCGCTCAAATCAGCGATGAACGGGACCGCAAGCTCCCGCCCGGTCCGCCGAAGCCAGATGTAGACACGGTTTATCACAGCGGAAACGTTGATGAGGGCGAGCCTAGAGAGGCTGAGCCCGAAGTGTTCAATGTGCTCCTTGATGACGCCGGTTCCGCCGTAAAAGAACGACTCGATTGCCGCGTCAGGAGCGTCGGGGGCCGATAGAATCTCAAGTGCGGACGGATCGAAGTACAGAAATGAGAGAAGCGGCGGGTCTTTTTCATTGATCGTTGAGAGTGCTAGCCGACCACCACTGGCAATCGGTAGCATGCCATCTTTCACGACGCCGATTGCGCGCTCTGGCGTTAGGCCGAGTTGCAGCAGCTCCAACGCGATTCCAAGCATGTAGACGTCACCAGCGCCATAGGCTGCCGTTCTGCCGCGCCCTTGCATGATTCCAGGCAGCAAGCCGAGCCGCAGCAGGGCTTTGATTCGGCCTTGGAAGGCGACGCGTTTGTCCGACGCGACCCCGTGCAGCTCCGCGAATATCGCTTCAACTTCCGAAAACCGCAGCGAAAAGGTCAATTGAGTGCCTCCGTTGAACGATATCATTCAATGCTTGACGCCAACCGGCGACAATCGTAGCAAATAGTTGAACGATATCGTTCAACGCTGTCAATCTTTGGGAATACACGAAAATGGAAAAGCTGTCAGAAGACTTGCTCAGCGGCGCCGAAGCCGCTGCTGAATATGCCGGCGTAAGCCGCAACATCATCTATCGTCTCACAGCATCCGGCGAGATCCCGGCGATCCGCAAGGGGCGACGCATCTACTATCGTAAGTCGGCGATCGAGCGAGCCTTCAGCACTGACGGCGGTAACGCCGTGCCGGCCAATGTCTGAAATGGGGGCCGAGGCAGCGGGTGGAGCCGCGCCCCGGCCATGTTCGAGAGGAAGCAATCCAATGAACATCACCACTCATACACCGCCCGCTCTCGAGCAGCAATCGGTCAGCGGGGCCGCTTCGCCGGCTGCGCAGTGGCAGAAGCTTCATGTTTAGGCCGTGGCCCTCAATCCTCGTCGCGCCTGAGCCCTTCGGTTGCGGCATCGACGTGCTTGTGATCCCGCCCCCTAGTGGAGTGGGGCACGACCGGGAGTTCCCAACCGCGATGCAGGCGCGGGCATACGCGGCGGATCTTAGCGCAGCTATGGGTTGGCCTGTGGTCGATCGCTGCGAAGCCGACGATGGCCAGGGCTAGGCCCAAGGCCGATAACCGTGCCGACACTCGTGGGGGAGGCTGGGCTGGCATCCCCCACGTCGTGATAGACAGCCTGGCGTACCGCCATCTGAGCATATGGGCGCGCGCGGTGCTGGTCGAGATCGTCCGCGAGTTCAACGGCTACAACAATGGCAAGATCGGGCTGAGCCAGCGTCAGCTTGCCGAACGCCTGCATACGACGAACTTCGGCAAAATCGGCAACGCGATCGCTGAGCTGATGGAGCATGGTCTCGTTGACGTTTCGACGGAGGGCAAATGGAAGCAGCGCATGGCGCGCGAATATCGTCTGACGTTCGTGACGAGTGGCGACCGAAACCACCTGCGCGCCGCGACGAACGAGTATCGCGACTGGGTGCGGGATAAATCTAGCGCTGACGACGTGTCAGCAAGAAGGCGCGTCTCTGCTGATGACGTGTCAGCAGGTAAGAGAACCCCTGCTGACGACGTGTCAGCAAAGATCGCTGCGCACCGACGCAAAACCATCGTTTCCCAAGATCTTCCTGCTGACGACGTGTCACCGCTTATAAGTAAGCCATCCCATGGCCCGGCAACGGGCAGCTCGAATGAGCACAAAACACCCTCAAAAGACCCTGAAAACACGGGCGGCGATTTTTCGGCCTCCGACCTGACCCCTCAAGGTCGGGCCTTTGCTGCGCGCGTCATGGGACGATGAACCTCATTTTCCTGACAGAGGATTGACGAAAGCTATGTCTCGCTCACAGCTCGGCAAAGACGTACAAGGCCACATTGTCCGCGGGCTTGCGTGCTTTGATACGCCCACAGAGGTCGCCAACTCCGTCGAAAAAGAGTTCGGCATCAAGCTCACGCGCCAGGCTGTCGAGGCGTATGATCCGACCAAGCGCGCCGGCGCGCGGATGGCGAAGAAATGGCGGGCGGTTTTCGAAGAGGCGCGCGCCAAGTTCCTCTCCGATGTCCGTAGCGTGCCGATCGCGTCCCGGACGTATCGGCTTCGCTCGCTTCAACGGATGCTTGAACGGTGCGAAGCGTCTGGCAACTTCAAGATGGCAGCCGAGCTGCTCGAGCAGGCAGCCAAAGAGGTCGGGGGCTGGTACCTACACCGCTGCGAGCCCTCGGGCCTCGGTGGGGGTTCATTCAACCCGCTACCGCAACCGAGCTACGTTCTGGTCCCCGCTCGGCCAGGGGTTCTCGCTCTTCCTCACAATCGACCGGATGGGCAACCGGCGTTGATCGACGTCTCATTGCCCACCCCACCTGTTAGTAAATGTTAGCATCCAAGCGGCGGTGCCTGCCAAGCGAGAGTCGGCCGGAGACGCCGACCTCGCCCATGGGCACGATCACTTGGCGACTGCGACCGGCACCGGCTCACGAGTAAACGCTTTGAACTCCGCACCCTGGCGCCACACCGAGTTCCTAGAAGCGCCCGTGATCATAGTCCGTGTCAAGTTCGCCTGCGGCTTGCTCAAACTTGTCTAGTTGACTCTTCGCACCGGTTTCAGATGTTGCGGTCATGTGGTTCGCCTACATCGATGAGTCGAAAGACGACGGTAAATTCTACATCTACACCGCCCTCATTATTAAGGGCGAACGGTGGGCCGACACCTTCGACAAGGTGAAAGATTTTCGCCGGCAACTCCGCGATGAGCATGGGATTTATATCGCCCAAGAGCTTCACGCTTGGAAGTTTGCCGCCGGCAAGGGCCAGATTGCTGACCATCCGATTCTGAAGCCAGAAAGAGCCGAAATTTTCCGTAAGGTGCTCCGGTTCATCGCGGACAGCAAGCGTTTCAATGTCATGAGCAGCTGCAATACGAATGAGCAGTATGCTTTCGAGCGGCTTATGAACCGACTGAACCGCACGGCGCAGGCGAAAAGAGAAAACGTTTTACTGTTCTTCGATCAAGGCGAAGAAGCGGAAATGACCCGTCGCATCCGGCGGATGCGTGTTCACAATCCTATCCCAAGCCGATTTGGAAGTTGGCTAGGGACGAACAAGGCGATGAAGAGCATCCCACTATCGAACTGCGTCGAAGATCCAATATTTAAGGATTCCAAGGCCTCATTCTTCATTCAGCTAGCAGATTTCTGCGCCTACGCGTTGCTCCGCATGGAGCGGCCAATCGCCAGCAGAACGGCTTTGGGGTACGATTCGATGTACGAAGAATTGAAGCCGTGCAGTCGGCGGATCACCAACGTTGCAGACCCGCGAGGCATGGGCATTATTAGATAAAGGGTGCCAGACCTACCCCAGCCTTCGCCGGATCAGACTGGCACGCATCTGCTAACATGAATCCCCAAGAGATTCAAAATCTTCGCGCAGATCCAAATTTCAGCTGGCCCCATCGCCGATCGGGCGGCCCATCTGCACAAAACAACAATATTGCTAAACGGCGCAATTTTATGTTGCTTAGTTGCGTCAAAAGCTTAGCCTCGATCTCGTCAGGGCACGGTTTGCCGGTGCCTGGACGCACCTCTCGCCGGTGACCCCGAACGGCGAGGGGTGCTGACCACGAGAAGCGCAACGGCGCCGATGCGCCGGCCAACGGGAGCTATCCATGAATATCCTTCAGCAATTCATCGCTGTGCGCGAACAACGCGCAAAGCAGGCGATCACCAACGAAGCCCAGCCGGCGATTACCCGCGCGGAGTTCGCCACGCTGGTCAAAGCCGTCGAAGGCCTCGTCCAAGACATGGAGGTGCTGACGTCACCGGAGAAGCTTGCCGGCGTATTCAACGCCGCTCTCAAGGAAGCGATGCCGGCCACGAACGGTCGCAGGCCTCTGGCGCTTCCTGCTGACCGACACGCCTACCTCGCGCCCCCGGGTGACGAACCCGAGCTGCGCACGAACGGGGGGCCCGCGGAGCGCAAACCCCTCGCGCTGTCCGCAGATCACGGCTTTCTCGCGCCGGCTGGGGAGTAACCAGCAATGTACCAGCAGCACATCCCCGTTGGCCCGGACGCCGGCAAGGCCCCCACCAGCAAGATCGATCGCACCCAGCTTCTCGACCCTGCCCAGTATTGGCCGGACGCGACGAAGTGCCCCGATTGGCCCCTCCTGACCGGCACCATGCGCTACGACGGCGAACGCGGGCAACGTGGCGCTGAGCGGCGCCTGGAGACCATCGGCCAGTACCTGAACCGTGCGCCCGGCGAACTTCGCTCCCCGACCGCTGAGGAGCGCGAGGAAGCGTTCGCCAAGATGTTCCGGCGCACCGGTTCGAACTGGCATGCGCTCGGCATTCTGAACCTCTCGCCGCTCGGCATGATGGTCGAGGCAGAGGCCGGCCTGATCGTCGAGGCCTGTCACCTGCGCGGCTATCTGCGGAAGCTGCAGGTGGCGGCTGACCACGCCGTGGAAGCGGCGCGGCGCGCCAAGCAAGCCGAGGCACGCCGCACGCTCGAGGATTACCGAGCCACGGCGCCGGCTGAGATCGAGGAATTCAGATCGCTGGCCGAAGCGGTCGCCAGGCACCAGCAGCGGCTCGACGACGAGCGGGCGTTCGATCGCTCTCGCGCGCTTCGCCAGCATGTGGAGACGCTGCACAGCGCTGCGGTGCAGGCAGCCCACACGCTCGGACTTGGCGTCCCTGATGCGCCGGACTTCCTCTGAGGTCGAAGGCCATGGACCTCGCCGCCCTCAATTTGTCGATCGACTCCAGCGATGTCGTCAAGGCGACGGAGAACCTGGACAAGTTCTCCGCAGCGGCGGCGAAGGCTGGGGCGTCGACAAAGCAGGGCAGCATCGCCCGCCTGGCGCAGGACTATACTCGGGCGGCCGAAAAGATCGGGCAATACTCGAACGCGGCGATGCGCGCGGCTGCGGCAAACGACAACGTGGCGGCGGCGTCGAAAGCCGCTGCTGCCGCGAACGATCAGGTTGCCGCCACCACGGCTCGGGCAACATCGGCGGCCAATCAGGCCGCAGCTGCTACCGAACGACACGCATCATGGCTCGACCGCCTGATCGCCAAGTTGCGAGGCATCAGACCAGCGGCAGATTCCGCGGCGGCGGGCATTCGAAGTACCGTCGTAGCAGCGAATGATAGTGCCGGCGCACTGAAGGCCAACGTCGGCAACATCGCATCGCAGTTCCAAGACGTCATTGTAACGGCAGGCATGGGCATGAACCCGCTCATGATCGCGCTTCAGCAGGGCACCCAGCTCGCATCCGTCTTCGCGCAGGCCGGCGGGAATGCGTTCAAGACGCTAGGCGGCGCGATCCTGTCGGTGATCAGCCCGACGAGCCTTCTCACGATCGGTCTGGTCGCACTGACAGCCGCAGGGCTTCAGATGGTCAACTGGACGAAGCTGGCGCAGTTCGGGCTTAACGGCCTGGCCAATGCGCTGCAGGCCGCGGCGCCATATGCTGCGGGTCTCGGAGCCGTCCTGACTCTCGCGTTCGCGCCGCAGATTCTTCGCGCTATCGTGACCGTCGCCGTGGCGATCGGTACGACGCTCTATGCGGCCATTGTCAAGGCGACCGCCGCGATGGTGGCCTTCGCACTCGCCAATCCTTTTACCGCGGTCGTCTTGGCAGTCGCCGCCGTAACTGCGGCTGTCGTGTTGGCCGGAAAGGCGTTCGGAAAAGATTTCGTCACTCCCATCCGAGACGGGATTAACTTCATCGTCGGTGGCTTCGTCGGCGCGTTCCAGGCCATCCAGAAGACTTGGAAGCTCCTGCCCGCCGCCATCGGCGATGCCGTGATTCAGGCCGCCAACACCGTGATCCGCACCGTTGACGACATGGTCAACAAGGCGGTGGACCGATTGAATGGTCTCATCGGCGGCCTGCCTTTCGGGATCGGTGGCAAGCTGCAGATCGGCTTTCGCGCCAACTCCGGCCAACTCAACAACCCCTATGGGGGCTCATTGACCAATGTGGGCGGCATCGCGAAGGACAGCATCACCGCGGCGCAGAAGATCGACTATGTCGGCAAGGCGATCGCCGGAGTAAACTCGCTCGCCGCTTCTGGCGCGGCTCAGTTGCGCGAATGGGCGAAGGCCCTCAGCGCCGGCGGAGACAAGAGCAAGACGGGTGGCGCCGGGGCAGACGCTGCGAAGATCAGCGAGGAAGCCCGGGCACTGCAGGAGCGCAATCGCGCGACCGAGCAGTACATCGCCAACCTCACGGAAGAGGTCGCCAAGATCGGTCTCAGCGACCAGGCGCTGCGTCAATATGAGGTCACCCAGGCTCTGGCCCGCGCGACGACGGACGCTCAGCGCGAGGCCATCACCAAACTCAGCGAAGCCCGGGAGAAGGCGCTCAAGACCTTGCGCCAACAGCAGGAGGTGGAGGCCGCGCAGAAGTCCTTGGACGATGCTCGCAGGAACATGGCGAGCGGCATCGACGTCGAGCTGCGCGTCATGGGCCTTGTGGGCGCCGAGCGTGAGCGCGAGATCCTGCGGATTCAGCGCCAGATCGCGATGTCGGATCTACTGGCCAAGATCAAGAAAGCGGAGGCGGACGGAAATATTGCGCTCGCTGATACCTACCGCCAGCTCGCCGAGGTCACGGACCAGGAGTTCTCGAAGCGCGTACGGGCGGTGGATGGTGCCGAGGCTATCGACCGGCAGCGGAAAGCCATCGAGTCCGCGCGCGAGGTGACGAAAGGCTTCTTCACGGATTGGTTCAACGGTGTCCGCGAGGGCGAGAACGTCTTCAAGTCGTTCGAGAGGGCCGTCACGAATGCCCTCAATCGCATCATCGACAAGCTGATCGAGGCCGCGATCGAGCAGATGTTCTTCAACTCGATCGCGGGTCTCTTCGGCGGCGGGGGCGCTGCGTCGGGGCTCGGCGCGCTGGGAAGCACTCTCGGAAAGCTCTTTGCCGATGGTGGGGCATTCGGCACCGCGCAGCGATATGCCCACGGTGGCGCGTTCGATCACGCCCAGCGTTTCGCGAACGGCGGCACTTTCACCAACCGCGTCATCACTGAGCCAACGCTGTTCCGCTTCGCCAAGGGCGCGAAGCTTGGCGAGATGGGCGAGGCCGGCCCTGAGGCCGTCATGCCGCTATCGCGCGACGGGAATGGGCGTCTCGGCATCGCCGCGCACGGTGGCGGGGGTAAGCCGGCGATCCGGATGGGCGACATCCATATCCACAACAGCCTCGCCGGCGCGATCGGTCCGGAGGGTCTGGCGGTCGCGCTGCGACAAAGCGGGGAGCACACCGTCGCGCAGATCAGACGCGACTTGGAGTCCATGCTCCACGAGCTCGACCAGAATGGCGTGTTGCGGTGAATCAAACTTTCGGGAGATGAACAATGGCCGATGACGATCTTCATCAGTGGCAGCTATTGGCTGCGCTGCGGGCGTTCAACACGAGCGCCATGAACGGCATCATCCTCCTTGCCGCCAGGCTTCGAGGCGCGGGATTGCTGGACGACGAACACCTTCGCGAATTTCATGAGGGTCTGTCGCTCCCGCTCGAGCACGCGGACGTTGCCGACAATCCGTTCATCGTTCCCATGCAGGAGATTATCGACAGCCGCCTCGCGGCCTTGGCGACCCTGACGAGATAGCGCGGTGGACCCGACCGCCGTGCAGGAGCCGGGAGGGATCTGCCTTGTCCCCCTCTCGGCTCCGAATCATTTACGCGGCGGCAGGAGCCCTGCGAACATCTGATCGAGGTAGCTCTGCGCCAGTTGCACGCCGGGATTGTTGGCCCGATTGGGCAGCTCCAGCGGCTTCGCCATCTGTTCGTGAATTACGCGGACGTGTCCGTCATTCAGCAAACCCTGCCCCTTGAGCATAGCGATCACGGAAATCAGGCCGTTGAGCAGGCTGGTGTCCATGGCGCTACGCGCTTCGTTCATTTGTTCATCGGTGAGGGGCCCGCTCGAAGTCATCATTTCGCAGTCCTATGAAGTGATCAGCCGCAACCTACCACACCGTCGCGCCAGACTCCTCGAGCCAGTCGCTCCAAGCCGGATCCTTGTAGAGCTCGTGACGCGAGCCGCCATTGAGGCGGGGAGCATCGATTGAAAACACGCGAGTCCTTTCCTGGCATATTGGAGGACATCGCGGCACGCCCAGCGATCGACGATACCTCCATGCGGTGTTGCGAGTGCATCCGACGATTCGAGCTATGACGGCGTCCGGGGCGCGGCCTAGATAGGAGACGACCCGCGGGTCGCGCAGGAGCGTGTAGATCAAGCGAATATGTGGTCGGAGAACGCCGCGGCGAACCAACTCAGCTCGAAGTGCGCTTCTACCTATATCAAATCGTCTTGCTGTACTCTGCATTGACGCGCCGGAGATGTACGCCGAGATCGCGGCATCGCTGACAAGTCGTGCAGGATATTTCGCCGGCGGCCGCAGCAGCCTTTGCCGAACCAGTTTATATCGAAGCGTGCTTCGACTTAAGCCGAAGCTTTCTGCGGCAGTCCATGTTGATTGCCCTGCCACATACGCTGAGATCGCGCTTGCCCACAGGGCCGGAGGCTTCTGTGTATGTGTAGTGCGCGGCGACTGGCGTCTTCGGGTACTGCGCGCCTTGGATTGCGATAGGGCCTCTCTCAGGCGCTCGCGTTTCGTCTGATATTCCGTCCAGAACTCAGTTTCGACCAGAACTGGTTTTCCAAAATTAGCCGGCAGGCAGCGCCTTTGCCTCCATCTGCCAATGGCCTGTTCGGTTCGTCCGACTATTCGCCCTATCCTGTCGTCACTGTAGCCCTTCCGATAAAGAGCATAGCGGTGACTATCTTCGTCCTGGGGCATCCAGCGATGCACAGCGGCCTCCGATCTGGTCGGCTCGATGGGCGGCAGCTCTTGAGTTCGTCGGTATGCCGCTAAGGGCTCGGATTACGCATGCACAGGTTGTCGAGCCACACCCGGCTCCGCATGTAAACGGATGTCGAGTGCACGGATTACCTTCAGGACGGTGTCGATCGTCGGGTTACCGTTCTCGCTCAGGGCCTTGTGAAGGGCCTGTCGGCTCAGACCCGTGTCGGCAGCGAGCTGCTGGATGCCACCGCGTGCCTTTGCGACAGTGCCAAGCGCTGATGCGAGGAAACGAGCGTCACCCTCTTCAAGGGCCTCGTTGAGAAGGCGCGCCTGCGCCTCCGGAGTGGTGAAGTACTTTGCGGCGTCAAACGCCCGAGTCTCGGTGGCCATGGGCACACCTCCTGTATCTGAGTGGGTCATTGGCCTCGCATTAGAGACCGCTCGCGTCCTTTTTGGCGTTCTTGATGTCCTTGTTCTGGCTGCTCTTGTCGCCGCCGCGCAGCATGAAAACCACCGTGCGGTTGCGGATCGTGTAATATGCCCGATAGCCGGGGCCGTAGTGGATGCGCATCTCGCTCACCCCACCGCCGACCGAGGCATGGTCGCCGAAGTTGCCAAGGCCGGCACGGATCAACCGAGACGCGACCCGCTCCCGCGCGATTTCGTCATCAAGGCCATCAAGCCAGGCGTCGAACTCAGGAGTGGTGCGGACTTCGTATTCCATGTGTCGCTTATAGGCGACAATGGTTGGCGTGTCAACCATAGGCGACAGTCTGCGACGGCTAGTCCGCCTTCAACGCCTTCTCGACAAGGCGACGGATCGCTTCGGGGCGACTGGGCTGTTCGAGTGCGTTGTTACGCCAGGCATCCACCTTCTCCAGAAGAGCGCGCTCCATGCGTACGTTGACGGCCTCGGAGTCTACCGTGGGCCGTCCCATCTTCTTCTTAGCGCCAGAAAGTGTTGACATGTGAACTTTATAGCGCCATAAAGTTCGGGCGGCAAGAGAGTTCGTACCTCCCGAGCCGCCCTAACCACCCACGCATATGGAGATGCGTCATGGCTGATATGACTTCTACCCGCCGAGGGGTTCTCGGCGCAATGGCGGTGGCATGCAGCGTTTCGGCTGTTCCCGCGATCGCTTCCCGCCGCCGGGATGCTGCGTCCTGGGACCAGTTCATCGCTGGAATGGCGATGGTCGATGCGAAGGCAGTTAAGAGCGCGCATAGCGCGAAGGCCGCCGGGATGCGCCCTGAATGGCTCTGTGGAATGACCAAGCGCTGCAGCGACGGTAATGTCGCCCTGCTCTTCGACAACGGCGACGCAATCCGCGTGTTCTCCCCGAGCGGAGAACGCTCGGACTCCAACGAGGGGAAGTGATATGGCATCCAAGGCTCGCATCACTTCCACATTCATCGCGGAACTATTGGCACCGCTGCCAGACGGCAGCGAGGCCGTAGATGACAAGGCCTACCTACGCACCCTCAAGGCGGACATGGAAGCCGTCTGGAGAAAGGGAATGATCCGCGTTCACATCGCGGGGCACGAGCGCAGTGCCGAGGATCTTCGCCGAGTGATGGCAGCAAGGGACGGCGTCAAGCTCGACAGCAGCGAATGTTTCCAGCGCTACCTCGAAGAGTGCAGTAGGCAAATGATGATACCAGCTCCTGGCAAAGCTGCGCTGGCATGGAAGATCGACACCCGCAAATTCGACGGTGGGCGCCAGTCTTGGGAAGATCAGATCGCCATCGATCAGGCCTGGGTGGACGGTTTGGCGGCGGCGGGCATTCGCATCTGATAATCCCGCTCTAGCGGTGGGGCGCTTAACCCTGCCGCAGTAATTCCCTCGCCCCCGCTTCGGCGGGGGTTTTCTTTGGCGAATCAGGGCGTCACCGCGCGCCGCGAGCATGTCTCGTGTGCCGTGCGTGTGCCACGGAAGCCCCGAAACTCGGCAGAAAGTCGCGGAAAACTGCGGGAAATGGCGGAAATCCCCCGCGCGCTAATTACGGCGGCGAATGCGCGCTAAGTGCTTGATCTTCAAAAAGAAAGCTGGATGCCCCGTGAGGATTCGAACCTCAATTGACGGAGTCAGAGTCCGTAGTCTTACCTTTAGACGACGGGGCATCACGCGGCATCACTACCGGCAGGCGGGGCGCAATACGGTGCTGATCCCGCGCTGTCAACGGCCTGTACCTTGCCCCGGCCCCCACTCTCCGCTAGCCTCGCATCCAAGCACCGGCGGCGAAAAAGCCGTGACGGAACAGAACATAAGCGAGTGATATGATGGGGGATGGCACCGCCAATATGCCCCGCGGCCGTGGTTCCGGAAAAGTCCGGAGGGGCGCGCCGCCCATGCAGCGGCCCCAGGAGCGGCCGGTACGCGGGCGACCGGGCGAAGCGCGCCACTATGCGGCGCTCGACCTGGGCACCAATAATTGCCGGCTGCTGATCGCGCGGCCCCAGGGATCGGGCTTCGCGGTGATCGATGCCTTTTCGCGAATCGTCCGCCTGGGCGAGGGGCTGGCGACCAGCGGCAAGCTCTCCGACGCCGCGATCGAGCGCACCATCGTCGCGCTCAAGATCTGCGCCGAGAAGCTCAAGCGCCGCAACGTGACGCTGGCCCGCTCGGTGGCGACCGAGGCGTGCCGCCAGGCGTCCAACGGCACCGAATTCATCGAGCGCGTCTATCGCGAGACGGGGATCGCGCTCGACATCATCACCGCCGAGGAGGAGGCGCGGCTCGCCGTGCTCGGCTGCCACGCGCTGCTCGAACCCGGCGACGGCCCGGCCCTGGTGTTCGACATTGGCGGCGGCTCGACCGAGCTGGTGCTGCTCGATTCGCGCGGCGGCGACGTGCCCCGCATCTTGGACTGGCACAGCGCGCCCTGGGGGGTTGTCTCGCTGACCGAGGCTTCGGGCCATGCCGAGAGCGCGGAGGATCGCGCCGCGCTCTATGCCAGCATGCGCGCCCGCGTCGCCGAGAGCTTCGCGCCCTTCGCCAAGCGCCTGCGGCCGCCGCGCGGGGTCCCGCGGCTGCTCGGCACCTCCGGCACGGTCACCACGCTCGCCAGCGTGCATCTCGGGCTCGCCGCCTATGACCGCTCGGTCGTGGACGGGCTGATCGTCCCCGCCCCGGCGATGCGCGAGGTGAGCCAGCGCATCTCGGGCATGAGCATGGCCGAGCGCAGCCAGGTGCCGTGCATCGGCTCCGAACGCGCCGACCTGGTCGTGGCCGGCTGCGCGATCCTGGAAACGATCCTCGACCTTTGGCCCGCCGAGCGGCTAGGGATCGCCGACCGCGGCATCCGGGAAGGAATCCTGCGCCGCCTGATCAATGGGAGAATCTTGTGAGTCGAGGCGGCGGACGCGGCCATACCCGCGTGCTGACGGCACGCAAGCGCACGGCACAGTCGACGCGCTGGCTCGAACGCCAGCTCAACGATCCGTACGTCAAGCGCGCCAAGGCCGAAGGCTATCGCAGCCGCGCTGCCTACAAGCTGATCGAGCTCGACGAGAAGTTCGGCTTCCTCAAGGGCAAGAAGCGCGTGCTCGACCTTGGCATCGCCCCGGGCGGCTGGACCCAGGTGGTCCGCCGGCGGCTGCCCAAGGCGCCGGTGGTCGGCATCGACCTGCTGCCGGTCGATCCGATCGACGGCGCGATCATCCTGATGATGGACTTCATGGACGACGCCGCGCCCGACCGGCTGATCGAGGAGCTGGGCGGCGCGCCCGACCTGATCGTCTCGGACATGGCGGCGAACACCGTCGGCCATCCGCAGACCGATGCGCTCAGGACCATGGGCCTGGTCGAGACCGCGCTCGATTTCGCGATCCAGGTGCTCGAGCCCGGCGGCGATTTCGTCGCCAAGGTGTTCGCCGGCGGCGCCGATTCGTCGCTGGTCGCCGAGATGAAGCGCAACTTCACCACGGTGAAGCACGCCAAGCCGCCGTCGAGCCGCAAGGGCTCGGTCGAGTGGTTCGTGGTGGCGCAGGGCTTCAAGGGTCGGAAGGCGGCGCCAGTAGAGGAATGAGCCCGCTCGCCGCCTCGCTCTGGGTCGTGGCGATCGCGCTGCTCGTGCTCAAGCTGGTGGCAACGATCATCCTGCTCCTCCGCCCGCGTGCGACACGGCTCGCCACCACCCAGGACAAGTGGCTGTGGTGGGCGACCAAGATCACGCCGGTCATCGCGGTGCCCTGCCTGATCATCGCGGCGCTGATCGAGCAGGATCGCACCGGGCTCTGGGTCTGGTCGCTGATGATGGTGTTCGTAGCGATCGCCGTGCCGATCAAGATCGGGCAGCGCTTCGGGCGTGCCTGACAAGCAAAAGGGTCCCGGAATCGCTTCCGGGACCCTTTTGGGTTCGTTCAGCGAATCGCCGGCTCAGCCGTCGTAGTCGCCGCCCAGATTCTGGTTGCGCGGCGGGGCAGCGGCGGTGAGGCGGAGTGCCTCGGCCGAAGCTGCGATCGAGCCGACCTCGTCCGGGGCCTCTTCGTCGTCGATCTGGACGCGCTGCAGGCTGGAGACCACGGCTTCCTCGAGGTGAGTCGGGCGCACCGTCTCCTCGGCGATCTCGCGCAGGGCGACGACCGGGTTCTTGTCACGGTCGCGATCGATGGTCAGATCGGCGCCGCCCGAGATCTGGCGGGCGCGCTGCGCCGCGAACAGCACGAGATCGAAACGGTTGGGAACCTTGTCGACACAATCTTCGACAGTGACGCGCGCCATCTACGCTTCCTTGAAAAACGGAGTATCCGGGAAAGGGGGCGATCTAGGGTCCGGCTGTGGAAAAGTCAAGAAAATGGGACCCGAGAACCGAATCCGGGTCCTGCGCGTTGGGAACGCTGCCGCAACGACAGGAACCCGACTTTGGAAGCGCTCGCCCCTCTTGCTCCCGTCCCGCGGCTCCCGCATCACCAGCCGATGCGCTTCAACCAGCCGAGCTACACCGTCGAAGGCAACCGGCTGACGCTGCTGCCCGACGGGCCGGAACGGCTCGAGGCGCTGCTCGACCTGATGCGCCGCGCCGAGCGGACGCTGCGCGTGCTCTACTATATCTATGTCGATGACGAGGCCGGCTCGGCGGTGCGCCAGGCGCTGATCGATGCGGCTGCGCGCGGGGTGAAGGTGAGCCTGATCGTCGACGGGCTGGGCAGCGAGCATGCCCAGAGCCGCCGCTTCTTCGATCCGCTCCACGAGGCCGGCGTCGATGTCTGCCGCTTCGTGCCGCGCTGGGGCCGCCGCTATCTGCTCCGCAACCACCAGAAGCTCGCGCTTGCCGACGAGGAGCGGGTGATCGTCGGCGGGTTCAACATCGAGGACAGCTATTTCGGCACGATCGCCGAAGCCGCCTGGCGCGATCTGGGCCTGCTGATCGAGGGACCGGCGGCCGGGCGGCTGGTCGGCTATTTCGATGCGCTGTCGAGCTGGGCCAAGCGACCGCGCGCCAGCTTGCGCAAGCTCGCCAAGACGCTGCGCACCTGGAGCGAACCCGAAGGTGCCACGCGCTGGCTGTTCGGCGGGCCGATGCGCCGGCTCTCGCCCTGGGCACGCGAAGTGAAGCGCGACATGGAGCGGGCGCAGTCGATCGACATCATCGCAGCCTATTTCGCCCCCAACCCGGCGATGCTCCGCCGGCTCGATCGCGCCGGCCAGCGCGGCCGGGTACGGCTGGTGCTGCCGTCCAAGCTCGATCACGGCGCGGCGATCTGGGCAGCGCGCTTCACCTACGCCGGACTGCTGCGCAAGAAAGTGCAGATCTACGAATACCAGCCGACCAAGCTCCATGCGAAGCTGTTCCTGCTCGACGATGTGGTGAACATCGGCTCGGCCAATTTCGACATCCGATCGATGTTCCTCAACCTCGAGCTGATGTTCCGCGTCGAGGATCCGGCCTTTGCCGCCTATGTCCGTGCGTTCGTCGATGGCGAGGTGGCGCGATCCGAGCAGATCACGCCCGAGCTCTACAAGGCGCGCACCGGCCCCTGGACGCGGGTGAAGCAGGCGGCGGCGTATTTCGTGATGGCGGTGCTCGACTATAACGTCACGCGCCGGCTGAACTTCGCACCGCGACGGCCGCGGCCCCGGGGCTAGTATTCCGCAACATCGCGGAGGCGATGTTTGCAAACTAATCCTTGATCGTCTCCATCGCGACGAAGGTCGAGGTGCTGGCGACGTGCGGCAGGCTGGAGATCTTCTCGCCCAGCACGATCCGGTAGCGGCGGATATCGGCGGTGCGCACCTTGAGCAGATAGTCGAAATTGCTCGCCAGCATGTGGCATTCCTCGACCTCGGGAATGCGCCGCACCGCTGCGTTGAACTCCTGCAATGCCTTCTCCCGCGTGTCGGCGAGCTTCACTTCGGTAAAGGCGATATGGTCGAGCCCCAGCCGCACCGGATCGATGATCGCGCGGAAGCCGCGGATCACACCGGTATCGATCAGCCGCTTGAGCCGCACCTGGGCGGGCGTCTTGGAAAGCCCCACCTGCTTGGCGAGATCGGTGACGGTCATCCGCCCGTCCGCGACCAATGCAGCGACGATCTTGCGGTCGAACTCATCCAATTCGACTGCCGCTGGAGCCTTTTTCATGATTTCCACGTAGCATATGCTCGACAATATGGCCAATTCGACCAAGATCGCTCACCGATAAGTCGGATCGACCGATACCAAGCGCATATATTGGCGCAATGACCCAGCCCGCGCCCTTCGCCACCTTCGCCCCGCCCGTCCGCGAGCCGACTCCGCTCCGCCAGGCGATCACCGCCGCCTATCGCCGCGACGAGCGCGAAGCGCTGGCGCCGCTGATCGAAGCGGCGACGCTCGACGAAGCGACCCGCGCCAGGATCCGCGAGACGGCGACCCAGCTGGTCACGGGCCTGCGCGCCCGGCGCCGCAGCGGCGCGGTCGAATCGCTGGTCCAGGAATATGCGCTGTCGAGCGAGGAGGGCGTGGCGCTGATGTGCCTCGCCGAAGCGCTGCTCCGCATCCCCGACGATGCCACCCGCGACGCGCTGATCCGTGACAAGATCGCCGATGGCGACTGGCGCGCGCATCTCGGCGGCAAGCCGCTGTTCGTCAACGCCGCGACCTGGGCGCTGGTCGTCACCGGCAAGCTGGTCGGCACCGCCGACGACAAGGGGCTGGGCGCCGCGCTGATGCGGCTGGTCGCACGTGCCGGCGAGCCGGTGATCCGCCGCGCGATCGACATCGCGATGCGGATGATGGGCGAGCAGTTCGTCACCGGCGAGACGATCGCGGAAGCCCTGAAGCGCGCCCGGCACGAGGAGGCCAAGGGCTTCCGCTACAGCTATGACATGCTGGGCGAGGCGGCGACCACCGGCGCCGATGCCGAGCGCTACTACCGCGATTACGAGAATGCGATCCACGCGATCGGCAAGGCATCGAACGGGCGCGGCGTCTATGAAGGCCCGGGCATCTCGATCAAGCTGTCGGCGCTTCACCCGCGCTATGCCCGCTCGCAGGTCGATCGGGTGATGGGCGAGCTGCTGCCGCGGGTTAAGACGCTCGCCGCGCTGGCCCGCAGCTATGACATCGGCCTCAACATCGATGCCGAGGAGGCCGACCGGCTCGAGCTTTCGCTCGACCTGCTCGAGAGCCTGGCGCTCGATCCCGATCTCGCGGACTGGGACGGGCTCGGCTTCGTCGTCCAGGCCTATGGCAAGCGCTGCCCCTTCGTGATCGACTGGATCATCGATCTGGCCGGTCGCGCCGGTCGCCGGATCATGGTGCGGCTGGTGAAGGGCGCCTATTGGGACGCCGAGATCAAGCGCGCCCAGGTCGACGGCCTGCCCGATTTCCCGGTCTACACCCGCAAGCTCCACACCGACGTTGCGTACATCGCCTGCGCCCGGAAACTGCTGGCGGCGACCGATCGCGTGTTCCCCCAGTTCGCCACCCACAATGCCCAGACGCTGGCGACGATCTACCAGCTCGCCGGCCCGGACTTCACGGTCGGCAAATACGAGTTCCAGTGCCTGCACGGCATGGGCGAACCGCTCTACGAGCAGGTCGTCGGCAAGGAGAAGCTGGGCCGGCCCTGCCGTATCTATGCGCCGGTCGGCACGCACGAGACCCTGCTCGCCTATCTCGTCCGTCGTCTGCTCGAGAACGGCGCCAACTCCTCCTTCGTCAATCGCATTGCCGATCCCGACGTCCCGGTGTCGGAGCTGGTCGCCGATCCGGTCGCCCAGGTGAAGACGATGCCGGATCCCGGCGCGCATCACGACCAGATCGCCCTGCCCTATGCGCTCTATCCCGATCGCCGGAACTCGGACGGCCTCGATCTCAGCGACGAGCACGCGCTCGCCGCGCTCGGCCAGGCGCTCCAGCATAGCGCGACCATCGACTGGCGTGCGGCGCCGGCCGACGGACAGGGCACCGAGCGCGCCGTCTACAACCCCGCCGATCACCGCGACACGGTGGGCGTGGTCGTCGAGGTCTCGCCCGAAGCCGCCGCCGCCGCGGTCACCCGCGCCGCCGCATCGAGCTGGGGCACCACCCCCGTCGCGCGGCGCGCCGCGATGCTCGAGGCCGCGGCCGACGCGATGCAGGCCCGCATGCCGGTATTGCTCGGCCTGATCGTGCGCGAAGCCGGCAAGTCGCTGCCGAACGCCATCGCCGAAGTGCGCGAGGCGATCGACTTCCTGCGCTATTATGCCGAGCGCGCCCGCGCGACCTTCGGCCCGGCCCAGGCGCCGATCGGTCCGGTCGTCTGCATCAGTCCGTGGAACTTCCCGCTGGCGATCTTCACCGGCCAGGTCGCCGCGGCGCTGGTCGCGGGCAATCCGGTGCTCGCCAAGCCAGCCGAGGAGACGCCGCTGATCGCCGCCCAGGCGGTGGCGCTGCTCCATGAGGCGGGCGTGCCCGCCGATGCGCTGCAGCTCGTCCCCGGCGACGGCCCGATCGGCGCGGCTCTGGTCGGCGCGCCCGAGACCGCCGGCGTGATGTTCACCGGCTCGACCGAGGTCGCCCGGCTGATCCAGCGCCAGCTCGCCACCCGCCTTTCGCCCAGCGGCAAGCCGATCCCGCTGGTCGCCGAGACCGGCGGCCAGAATGCGATGATCGTCGACAGCTCCGCGCTCGCCGAGCAGGTGGTGGCGGACGTCATCGCCTCGGCCTTCGACAGCGCCGGCCAGCGCTGCTCGGCGCTGCGTATCCTGTGCCTGCAGGAGGAAGTCACCGATCGCACGCTGGCGATGCTCAAGGGCGCGCTGAAGGAACTGCGCATCGGGCGGACCGATGCGCTCGCGGTCGATACCGGCCCGGTGATCACTGCCGAGGCCCGGGCCAATATCGAAGGCCATATCGCGACGATGCGCAGCCGTGGCCACCGCATCGAGCAGCAGGACCTGCCCGCCGCTGCCGGCCATGGCACCTTCGTCCCGCCGACGATCATCGAGATCGACCATATCGCCGATGTCGAGCGCGAGGTGTTCGGCCCCGTGCTCCATGTCCTGCGCTACCGTCGGGACGACCTGTCGGCGCTGATCGATGCGATCAACGCCACCGGCTATGGCCTCACCTTCGGCCTGCACACCCGCCTCGACGCAACGATCGCAGAGGTCACCAGCCGGGTGAAGGCAGGCAATCTCTATGTGAACCGCAACGTGATCGGCGCGATCGTCGGCGTGCAGCCGTTCGGCGGGCGCGGGCTCTCCGGCACCGGCCCGAAGGCAGGCGGACCGCTCTATCTCGGCCGGCTGGTCGGCGAGGCCCCCAGGGCAGTCGAACCCACCGGCGCGGCGGAGACTCCGCTGGGCGAGTTCGCCGCCTGGCTCGACGCGCGCGGCGAGGCGAAGGCCGCCCGGGCGGCACGGCATTATGGCACGGTCTCGGCGCTGGGTGCCGAGCGCACGCTGCCCGGGCCGGTCGGGGAGGACAATCTCTACGCGCTCCACCCGCGCGGCCGCGTCCTGCTGCGCCCGACAACCCAGCCCGGCCTCCATGCCCAGATCGCCGCGGTGCTGGCGACCGGCAACCGGGGCACGCTGCAGGGCATGGCGCTCCCCGCCGACCTGCCGCCGCGCGTCGCCGCCGCCTTCACGCCCGCTGGCGACGCGCCCTTCGTCGCCGCTCTGGTCGAGGGCGATGCCGCGCAGGTCGGAGCGGTGGCCCGCGAGCTCGCCGCACTCGACGGCCCGATCGTCACCCTGCTCACCCCGGGCGCCTCCGGCTATCCGACCGACCTGCTGCTCGAGGAAGTGTCGATCTCGATCAACACCACCGCGGCGGGCGGCAATGCCAGCCTGATGACGATCGGCTGAGGCGCTCGTAATTTTCTTGCGTAGCGGCGGTCCGGCTTTTAGATGCGGTGCAGCATCAAGAGTCGGGCCGACGTCCGACGCCAACCTGCTCCCGAGCAAGGTGGTGCCTCCAGCTGGAGGGATGTGGCCGGACCGGCAACAAACGGGACCCCAAGCCGCATGTCATACGTCGCTTCGAAGCCTGGTGCTGGTACCAGCGAGGATTTGACGATGACGACCCAGGCTCCCCAGCAATTCGCAAGCGACAATTATGCCGGCATCTGCCCCGAGGCGCTTGCCGCGATGATGGCGGCGAATGCGGGCTCGGCGGTCGCATATGGCGATGACGACTGGACGCAGCGCGCGGCGGATGCGTTCCGCCGGCTGTTCGAGGCAGAGTGCGAGGTTTTCTTCGTGTTCAACGGCACCGCCGCCAATTCGCTGGCGCTCGCTTCGCTCGGCCAATCCTATCACAGCGTGATCTGCGCGGCCTCGGCCCATGTCGAGACCGACGAGTGCGGCGCCCCCGAATTCTTCTCGAACGGTTCCAAGCTGCTCGTCGCGCCGACCTCGGGCGGCAAGCTGACCCCGGAGGCGATCCGCACGCTGGCGACCAGCCGCTCGGACATCCATTTCCCCAAGCCGCGCGTCGTCACCATCACCCAGCCGACCGAAACGGGTCAGGTCTATACGATCGAGGAAATCCGTTCGATCTCGTCAGTGTGCCGCGAACTCGGACTCAAGCTGCACATGGACGGCGCCCGCTTCCCCCATGCCTGCGCGACCCTGGGCTGTACGCCCGGCGAGATGACGCACGGCGCGGGCGTCGACGTGCTCTGCTTCGGCGGCACCAAGAACGGCATGGCGGTGGGCGAGGCGATCCTGTTCTTCGATCGCGCCCTGGCCGAGGATTTCGACTATCGCTGCAAGCAGGCCGGCCAGCTCGCCTCGAAGATGCGCTTCCTGTCGGCACCCTGGACGGGCGTGCTCGAAAGCGGCGCCTGGCTGCGCAATGCCGAGCATGGCAATGCATGTGCCCACCTGCTCGCCGACGAAGTCGCCCAGCTGCCCGGCGTGCGGCTGATGTTCCCGGTCGAGGCCAATGCGGTGTTCCTCGAAGCGCCGGTGGAGGTGCTCGACCGGCTGCGCGCGCGCGGCTGGCGCTTCTACACCTTCATCGGCGGCGGCGCCCGGTTCATGTTCGCCTGGGACGCCCAGCCGGAGCGCGTCGCCGAGCTGGCCCGCGACCTGCGCGAAGCCGTAGCCGATGCGGAAGATACCGCACTGGCGGCCTGATCCGGCGCAGACCGCATGATCCGGTGCTTGCCTCCCCGGCCGCCGCGCGGCATGGGGAGGCTCCACCGACAGGCAGTTTCAGTTCCGGGAAATAGGGCATGAAGGACAAACTCGTAGTGCTGATCGGCGGCGGCGGTTTCGTCGGCCGCTATGTCGCCCAGGAACTGCTCGCGGCGGGTGCCCGCCTGCGCATCGCCCAGCGCCGTCCGCGCGACGCCTGGTTCCTAAAGCCGCTCGGCGGCCTGGGCCAGACCCAGTTCGTCGCCGCCGATGTGACCCAGCCCGACACGATCGCGGCCGCGGTCGCCGGTGCCGATGCGGTGGTCAACCTCGCCGGCGTGCTCAAGGGCGACTTTGACGGCGTCAACGCCGCCGGCGCGCGCAACGTCGCCGCGGCCGCCCAGGCCGCAGGCGTCGAGACGCTGATCCATTTCTCCGCGCTCGGCGCCGATGCCGAGTCGGCCTCCGCCTATGGCCAGTCCAAGGCAGCGGGCGAAGCGGCGGTGCGGGCGACGTTCCCGAACGCCACGATCCTGCGCCCCTCCTTCGTGTTCGGCCGCGAGGACCAGTTCACCAACCGGTTCGCCGCGATGGTCGGCCTGGGCCCGGTCGTGCCGGTGCTGCGCGCCGATGTCCGCTTCCAGCCGGTCTATGTCGTCGACGTGGCGCGGGCCGTCGTCGCCGCACTCGTCGCCCCGGAGACACATGCCGGCCAGACCTATGCGCTGGGCGGCCCCGACACGCTGTCCATGCGCGGCCTGCTCGACTGGCTGGCCGGTGCGACCGGCCACAAGCCGGCCTTCGCCGAGCTGCCCGATCCGCTGGGCGCACTGATCGCGCTCCTTCCCGGCACCCCGATCACGCGTGACCAATGGCGGATGCTGCAGGCGGACAATGTCGTCGGCGATGCCGCCGGCCTTTCCGCGCTCGGCATCCCCGCGACGCCGCTCGCCAGCGTCGCGCCGGGCTGGCTGGTCCGCTATCGCCGCAACGGCCGCTTCGGCAAGCTGGCCGCCTGAACGCATTTCCCCGCCCCGGCGCATCGGAGCCTAGCCAAGCATGAGCGAAACCCTGGTCGCGATTCTCCTCGGCATCGTCGAGGGGATCACCGAATTCCTGCCCGTCTCCTCGACCGGCCACCTGATCCTCGCTTCCGAGCTGATGGGCTATGATTCCGCCACCTGGGGGATGTTCAACGTCGTCATCCAGCTCGGTGCCATCCTGGCGGTGGTGGTGCTCTACTGGCGGACCTTCTGGGCAGTGGCCGAGGGGCTGATCAAGCTGAACCCGGTTTCGATCCGCTTCGTGCGCAACCTGCTGATCGCCTTCATCCCGGCGGCGGTGATCGGCCTGGCGCTGCACAAGCATATCGAAGCGCTGCTCGGCGAGCCGATGGTGGTCGCCTGGGCGCTGGTGATCGGCGGCATCGCTATCCTGGTCGTCGAGCGGCTGGTGAAGAACCCGACGATCCACGGCATCGCCGAAATCCCACTGGTCCGCACGATCGGCATCGGCTTCATCCAGTGTATCGCGATGATTCCCGGTGTCAGCCGCTCGGGCGCGACGATCATGGGCGCACTGAGCCTGGGCGTCGAGCGTCGCACCGCCGCCGAGTTCAGCTTCTTCCTCGCCATCCCGACCATGCTGGGCGCAACCGTGCTCGAGCTGGCCAAGAATCACGACGCGATAGTTTCCGCCCGGGTGGGCTGGGACGAGATTGCCATCGGCTTCGTCACCGCCTTCATCGTCGCCATCGTGGTGATCAAGGCGTTCGTCGGAATCGTGTCCAAGCATGGCTTCGCGCCGTTCGCCTGGTACCGAATCGCCGCCGGTATCGCTGCCATTGCCTGGCTCTCGCTCCGGTAAGGTCCGGATCGGCCATAAATTGACGCAATAATCTTTCAAATTTCCGCTCGGAAGGCCGGAAAACTTAATATAGGTCAGCTTTGCTGACTTTTATCGACTCGCCGGCGGCGTTAGGCGCGCCCTATGGCGGAAACGATGCTCAAATTCGTTGGAACGGCGCAGGCTTATCCCGGCAAGCGCGAAGCGGAACTGCGCGCGGAGGACTTCCGCGAGATCGCGGACCGTTATGCGGTGCCCAGCGCCGAGGAACAGGCCAGCCGCTGCTCGCAGTGCGGCGTGCCCTATTGCTCGGTCCATTGCCCGCTCCACAACCACATCCCGGACTGGCTGCGCCTGACCGCTGAAGGTCGGCTGCGCGAGGCCTATCAGCTGTCGAACAGCACTTCGACCATGCCCGAGATCTGCGGCCGCATCTGCCCGCAGGACCGGCTGTGCGAAGGCAATTGCGTCATCGAATTCTCGGGCCACGGTGCCGTCACGATCGGGTCGGTCGAGAAGTTCATCACCGACACCGCCTGGGAAGAAGGCTGGGTCGAGCCGGTCGCGGTCGGCCCCGCACGCGGCCAGTCGGTCGGCATCGTCGGAGCCGGCCCCGCCGGTCTGGCCGCCGCCGAATACCTGCGCGAATATGGCTATGACGTGCACGTCTATGACCGGCACGACCGTGCCGGCGGCCTGCTTACTTATGGCATCCCGGGGTTCAAGCTCGAGAAGCAGATCGTCATGCGCCGCATCGAGCGACTCGAGCAGGGCGGTGTCGTCTTCCATCTCGGCTTCGAGGTCGGCCGGGAGGCGAGCCTCGACGATCTGCGCAAGCGCCACGATTCGCTGCTGATCGCCACCGGCGTCTACAAGGCACGCGGCATCCAGGCGCCGGGCGTCGGGGCCGAAGGGATCGTCGAGGCGCTCGACTATCTCACCGCCTCGAACCGCAAGGGCTTCGGGGATTCGGTGCCGGCGTTCGACGACGGCAGCCTCGACGCGAACGGCAAGCATGTCGTGGTGATCGGCGGCGGTGACACCGCGATGGACTGCGTCCGTACCGCGGTCCGCCAGGGCGCGACTTCGGTGAAGTGCCTCTATCGCCGCGACCGCGCCAACATGCCGGGCTCACAGCGCGAAACCGCCAATGCCGAGGAGGAAGGCGTCGAGTTCGTCTGGCTCTCGGCACCGGAAGCCTTTGATGGCGGCGACAAGGTCACGGGTGTCCGCGCCTCGCGCATGCGCCTCGGTGCACCCGACGCCTCTGGCCGCCGTGCTCCCGAGCTCGATCCGGGCGGCGCCTTCCAGCTCCAGGCCGACCTGGTCATCAAGGCGCTCGGCTTCGAGCCCGAGGACCTGCCGCGGATGTTCGGTGCCGAGGAACTTGGCGTCACCCGCTGGGGCACGCTGCGCACCGACGGTCGTACGATGATGACCAGCCTCGACGGCGTTTTCGCAGCCGGCGATATTGTCCGCGGCGCGAGTCTCGTCGTCTGGGCGATTCGCGACGGCCGCGACGTGGCGGCGCACATGCATGCCTGGATGCGCGCCCGCGCCGATGCGGCACGGGCTGCTTGATAAGGTTGACCCGATGAAGTCGTTCCTCGCCGCTCTAGCTCTCGGCACCGCGATGCTGGCCCAGGCACCGGCCTTTGCCGCCGGCCCGGTCGCCGCGCCCGTCGCCGACACCGATCTGCAGAAGCTGGTCGCGCTGATGGCGCCGGCCGACGCGATCACGCGTCTGGCCGGCAAGGCGTTCGATGCGGGGATGGAGCAGGAAGTCTCCACCAACGCCAAGCTCAAGGCAGCCTATGACGCCGATCCGGCGCTGCGCGCGCAGGTCGGCGGCACGCTCCGCGACCAGTTCACCGGCATCCTCGTCGCCGACCTGCCCGCGCTGCGCACCCAGCTCGAGACGATCCTCAAGGCCGAACTGACTCCGTCGGAGATCGCCGACACGCTGACCTTCTTCAACAGCCCGACCGGGCAGAAGGTGCGCGCAGAAGTCTACGAGACGATGGGCAATACGCCCGGCCAGTCCGAGCAGGAGATGCAGCAGGCGGCGATCGCCTCGGTGATGGGCAAGATGACCGCCGAGGATTACCCTGCGCTGATGGCGTTCGCGGGCAGCACCGCGTCGCAGAAGATGGGTACGGTCAACCCGAAGATCTCGGCGGCGAGCCAGGCCTGGGCGCAGAAGCTGGTCCAGGCCAACCGCCCGAAGATGGAAGCGCTCGCCGTCAAGCTGACCGCCGATTATCTGGCGAAGAAGAAGGGCGCCAAGTGATGCGCCGCCTTTCGCTTGCCGCCGCGCTGCTGCTTGCCGGAACCGGTACAGCCCAGGCGCAGACCGCGCCCAAGCCCGCCGCCGCGCTCGCTCCGGTGGATTCCGCCAGGCTGGCCGTTGCCGAGCGCGTCGTAGGGCGGCTGGTGCCGGCGGGAGTCTACCAGACGATGTTCGACACGGTCTTCACCGAGATGATGGACCAGGCGTTCGGCCAGGCCGGCGAGATGCCGGTGGCGCAGCTCGCCCGGCTCGGCGGCATCAGCGAGGACAAGGTCAAGGCGCTCGGGGGTGTGAAGCTGCGCGAGATCGTGGAAATCTACGATCCCGTCTGGCGCGAACGCCAGAAGCGGATGATGCAGGTGTTCGCCAAGGGCATGGGCGAAGTGATGGCGAAGCTCGAGCCCAATGTGCGCACCGCGCTCGCCAAGGCCTATGCGCGCGAGTTCACCGCCGCCGAGCTCGAGGATCTCGATCGCTATTTCGCCACCCCGGCCGGTGCGCATTACGCAGCGAAGTCGCTGATCATCTCGATGGGCCCCGACATGACCCAGGCAATGCAGGACATGATGCCCGAGATGATGTCGGCCATGCCCGTGCTGATGAAGCGCGCGGAAGAAGCCACCGCCGATCTGCCGCCCGAACGCAAGAAGGGCGACCTGTCGCCCGCAGAACGCAAGAAGCTCGCCGAACTTTTCGGCGTCGATCCCGAAACGCTGGAGGACGACGCGTCCTCCGCGACCGGCACGGAGTAAGTTGAGATGCAGTTGGACGAACGCGAACGGATGGCCCGCGAGGGCATGTACCGTCCCGAGTTCGAGGGCGATGCCTGCGGCGTCGGCATGGTCGCCGCGACCGACGGCCAGCCTTCGCGCCGCGTCGTCCAGTCGGCGATCGATGCGCTGAAGGCAGTGTGGCACCGCGGCGCGGTGGACGCGGACGGCAAGACCGGCGACGGCGCCGGCCTGCACGTCGACCTGCCCGTGCGCTTCTTCGACGACGCGATCGCCGCCGGCGGCCACCGCGTGCTGCCGAACCGCCTCGCCGTCGGCATGGTCTTCCTGCCGCGTACCGACCTCGGCGCCCAGGAGGCGTGCCGCACGATCGTCGAGTCCGAGATCATCGAGGCGGGCTATACCATCTATGGCTGGCGCCAGGTGCCGGTCGACGTGTCGGTCATCGGCATGAAGGCGCAGGCGACGCGGCCCGAGATCGAGCAGATCATGATCGCCGGCCCGCAGCCGGACGCGATGGATGCCGCCGAGTTCGAGAAGGAACTCTATCTCGTCCGCCGCCGCATCGAGAAGGCGGTGATCGCCGCGCAGATCAGCGGCTTCTACATCTGCTCGCTGTCGACCCGCTCGATCATCTACAAGGGCCTGTTCCTCGCGGAATCGCTGTCGGACTTCTATCCCGACCTCAAGGACGAGCGCTTCACCAGCCGCGTGGCGATCTTCCACCAGCGCTATTCGACCAACACCTTCCCGCAATGGTGGCTGGCCCAGCCCTTCCGCTGCCTGGCCCATAACGGCGAGATCAACACGATCCGCGGCAACAAGAACTGGATGCTCAGCCACGAGATCAAGATGGCCAGCATCGCGTTCGGCGAGCGCTCGGAAGACATCAAGCCGGTGATCCCTGCCGGCGCGTCGGACACCGCCGCGCTCGACGCCGTGTTCGAGGCGATCTGCCGTTCGGGCCGCGACGCGCCCACCGCCAAGCTGATGCTGGTGCCGGAGGCCTGGGACGAGCACACGCCCGCCAAGCATCTGGAGATGTACAAGTATCTCGCCTCGGTGATGGAGCCGTGGGACGGCCCCGCCGCGCTGGCGATGACCGATGGCCGCTGGGCAGTCGCCGGCGTCGACCGCAATGCGCTGCGCCCGTTGCGCTACACCCAGACCTCGGACGGCCTGCTGATCGTCGGCTCCGAGACCGGCATGGTCCAGATCCCCGAATCGACCGTCATCGCCAAGGGCCGGATGGGCCCGGGCCAGATGATCGCCGTCGATCTCGACCAGGGCGTGCTGCTCTGCGACAAGGCGATCAAGGACCAGATCGCCGGCGAGCACGATTATGCCGGGATGATCGGCGAGTTCATCACCGTCGAGGAGCTGCCCGCGCCCGCAGCCCCGTCGCTCCGCTTCGAGCGTGCCGACCTCACGCGCCGCCAGGTCGCGGCGGGGCAGACGCTCGAGGACATGGAGCTGATCCTCGCCCCGATGGTCGAGACCGCCAAGGAAGCGATCGGCTCGATGGGCGACGACACGCCGCTCGCCGTCATCTCGGACAAGCCGCGCCTGATCAGCCAGTTCTTCCGCCAGAACTTCAGCCAGGTCACCAACCCGCCGATCGACTCCCTGCGCGAACGCCAGGTGATGACGCTCAAGACACGCTTCGGGAATCTCGCCAACATCCTCGATACCGAGGGTGGCGGCTCCAAGGTGCTCGTGCTCGAGAGCCCGGTGCTGACCAATGGCGACTGGGACCGGCTGCGCGCCCATTTCGGCAGCCAGTCTGCCGAGATCGACTGCACCTTCGCCGCCGGCGGCACGCCGGAGGATCTGCGCGAGGCGATCAAGCGCATTCGCTACGAGGCCGAGCAGGCGGTCCGCGCCGGCTGCACCGAACTGTTCCTCACCGACGAGCATGTCTCGGAGGGCCGCGCGGCGATCGCCGGCGTGCTGGCGGCAGCGGCGGTGCACACGCATCTCGTCCGCCGCGGCCTGCGCAGCTACGCCTCGGTCAATGTCCGCTCGGCCGAGTGCCTCGACACGCATTACTACGCGGTGCTGATCGGCGTCGGCGCGACCACGGTGAACGCCTATCTGACCGAGGCCTCGATCGCCGATCGCCACAGCCGTGGCCTGTTCGGCGAGATCAGCATCGAGGAGTGCCTCAAGCGCCACCGCAAGGCGATCGACGAGGGCCTGCTCAAGATCATGTCGAAGATGGGGATCGCGGTGATCTCCTCCTATCGTGGCGGCTACAACTTCGAGGCCGTCGGCCTGTCGCGCGCACTGGTCAACGACCTGTTCCCCGGCATGCCCGCCAAGATCTCGGGTGAAGGCTATGCCTCGCTCCACCTCTCGGCGATGATGCGCCACCAGGCGGCCTATGACCGCGGCGTCGCGACGCTGCCGATCGGCGGCTTCTATCGCCAGCGCCACGGCGGCGAGACCCATGCCTATTCGGCGCAGCTGATGCACCTGCTGCAGACCGCGGTGTCGACCGACAGCTACTCGTCCTACATGGCCTTCTCGCGCGGCGTGCGCGATCTGCCGCCGGTCTATCTGCGCGACCTGCTCGAGTTCAACTTCCCGAACGAAGGGATCCAGATCGACCAGGTCGAGGCGATCACCGAGATCCGCAAGCGCTTCGTCACCCCGGGCATGTCGCTCGGCGCGCTCTCGCCCGAGGCGCACGAGACGCTGGCGATCGCGATGAACCGCATCGGTGCCAAGGCAGTGTCGGGCGAGGGCGGCGAGGACAAGCTGCGCTACACGCCGTACGAGAATGGCGACAACGCCAACTCGACGATCAAGCAGATCGCCTCGGGCCGGTTCGGCGTCACCGCCGAATATCTCAACGCCTGTGACGAGATCGAGATCAAGGTCGCCCAGGGCGCCAAGCCCGGCGAGGGCGGCCAGCTGCCTGGCTTCAAGGTCACCGAGTTCATCGCCAAGCTGCGTCACGCGACGCCGGGGGTCACCCTGATCTCGCCGCCGCCGCACCACGACATCTATTCGATCGAGGACCTGGCGCAGCTCATCTACGATCTGAAGATGATCAACCCGCGGGCGCGGGTGTGCGTGAAGCTGGTCAGCTCGGCGGGCATCGGCACGGTCGCCGCCGGTGTGGCCAAGGCGCATGCGGACGTCATCCTGGTCGCCGGCCATGTCGGCGGCACCGGCGCTAGCCCGCAGACGTCGGTCAAGTACGCCGGCACGCCCTGGGAAATGGGCCTGACCGAAGTCAACCAGACGCTGACGCTCAACGGCCTGCGCGGCCGGGTGAAGCTGCGCACCGATGGCGGCCTCAAGACCGGGCGCGACATCGTCGTCGCCGCGATCCTCGGTGCCGAGGAATATGGCATCGGCACGCTCAGCCTCGTCGCGATGGGCTGCATCATGGTTCGCCAGTGCCATTCGAACACCTGCCCGGTCGGCGTCTGCACCCAGGACGAGAAGCTGCGCCAGAAGTTCGTCGGCACGCCGGAAAAGGTCATCAACCTGATGACCTTCATCGCCGAGGAAGTCCGCGAGATCCTCGCCAAGCTCGGCTTCCGCAGCCTGGACGAAGTGATCGGCCGCACCGAGCTGCTCCGCCAGGTCAGCCGCGGCGCCGAGCATCTCGACGATCTCGATCTCAATCCGATCCTCGCCAAGGTCGATGCGGACGACGCCGAGCGCCGCTTCAGCCTGTCGACCTTCCGCAACGAAGTGCCCGACAGCCTCGATGCGCAGATGATCAAGGACGCAGCCCCGGTCTTCGCGCGCCGCGAGAAGATGCAGCTGACCTATAATGTGCGGAACACTCACCGCGCGGTCGGCACCCGGCTCTCGTCCGAGATCACCCGCCTCTACGGCATGTCGACGCTCGCCGACGGCCATGTCCATGTCCGCCTGCGCGGCTCGGCCGGCCAATCGCTCGGTGCCTTCCTGTGCAAGGGCGTGACGCTGGAAGTGTTCGGCGACAGCAACGACTATGTCGGCAAGGGCCTGTCGGGCGGCATCATCGTGGTGCGACCGCTGGTCAGCTCGCCGGTCGAATCGTGGAAGAACACGATCATCGGCAACACCGTACTCTACGGCGCCACCTCGGGCCGGCTGTTCGCCGCCGGCCAGGCGGGCGAGCGCTTCGCGGTACGCAACTCGGGCGCCGAAGTGGTGGTCGAGGGCTGCGGCGCCAATGGCTGCGAGTACATGACCGGCGGCACTGCGGTGCTGCTCGGCCAGGTCGGCATGAACTTCGGCGCGGGCATGACCGGCGGCATGGCCTTCGTCTATGACGAGGACGGCAGCTTCGAGCAGCGCGCCAATCCGGAGAGCATCGTCTGGCAGCGCCCCGCCACGCCGCATTGGGAAGCCAAGCTGCGCGACCTGGTCGAGGCCCATGTCGCCGCGACCGACAGCAAATGGGCCGCCGGCCTGCTCGAGGACTGGGACCGCGCGATCGGCAGCTTCTGGCAGGTGGTGCCGAAGGAAATGCTGACGCGCCTGCCGATGCCACTCAACGACGACGCGGTCGAGGCCGTGGCGGCAGAGTAGGGATGCCGGCCCGGTTCGTCCGATTCCTCCTTTGGGAGTATCGGCGCGACTGGGCCGCCGCCTTGCTGTTGCTCGTCGTCGTGGCACTCGCCTGCTGGTGGGCCTGGGAGAAGCTCCCGCGCCCCGGCACCACGGCCGTCGTGGCGACAGGCACCATCTTCGATCTGCGGCAGGGCCTACCTTCGGGGGGCAAGTACACTCTCGCAAATGGTCCGATAGCGGCGATCGACGTCACGATGCCGGGCGGCGGCGTACAGCGGTTCACGGGTGATAGACACCTGATCGGACGATGCCGCCGCGGTGACCCGGTTCGCCTGACGCGCAAGGAAAACAGCCTAGGGCAGTCCGAATGGGTACTGACCGCCGATTCCTGTGGCACCGCTTTCTGATTCCACCTTCCGGGGGAAGAGAACGGCTCGTCGCAATGGGCTCCGCAAGCGCCAACTATCTGTGATATAAGGCACCGCTATCCGATCCGACTCCGGAGCCTGTCATGCGTCTCGTCCTCACCGCCGCCCTGTTCTGCGCCGCCGCCACGCCGGCGCTTGCCCAGACCCAGCCGGAACCGAGCACCCGCGACAGGACCGAGGCGCTCGCCCGCGCGCTCAACAACCCGATGGTGCAGGAAGGGGCGGCCGCGATGCTGACCAACCTGGCCGGCATCGTGCTCGACACCCGCGTCGGCCCGGTCGCCCATTATGTGGATCCGACGGTCGACGAGAACGAGACGCTGGGCGACATCCAGCGCCGCCGCGATCCGGACTTCGACCGGAATTTCCACAAGAACGCGCGCAGTGCCGTCGTGGTCGCCGGCAAGCTGACCGAGGGGGCGCTCCAGATGCAGGACTCGCTCGCCGAGACCGCCGCACGCCTGCGCGCGGCGCTTCAGCCACTGCGCGGCGCGCTCGACCCCAAATAAGCGGCTTTTATCGACCAGCCGGTCGGCAATCGCTTTACGCGGGCGCGCGGCGAGTCCTAAAGCGGCCTCATGTGGCAGCTTTATCAATTCCCCCTCTGTCCCTTCTCGCGCAAGGTCCGGCTGCTGCTGGCCGAGAAGGGCGTCGGCTATGAGCCGGTGCGGGAATCGCCCTGGCTGCGGCGCGACGAATTCCTCGACCTGAACCCCACCGGGCAGGTGCCGGTGATGGCCGATACCGAGCGCGGCGTGACCCTGATCGATTCCTCGGTGATCTGCGAGTTCTTCGAGGAGACGGTGAACAAGGCGCCGATGCTCAACGGCACGGCGACCGATCGTGCCGAGATCCGCCGCCTGACGATCTGGTTCGACACCAATTTCTATGCCGAGATCACCGCACCCCTGCTCCACGAACGCATGCTGAAGCGCATCGTCTACAAGCAGTCGCCCGACGGCCAGGCGCTGCGCACCGCGATGAAGGCGGCAGTCAACCATCTCGACTACATCGATTATCTGCTCGATCACCGCACCTGGCTGGCCGGCCCGACGATGAGCCTGGCCGATCTCGCCGCGGCCGCGCAGATCTCGATCGCCGACTATCTCGGCGGGATCGACTGGAAGAGCCATGAGCAGGCCAAGGGCTGGTACGTCCGGATGAAGAGCCGCCCGAGCTTCCGCCCGCTGCTAAGCGAGCGGATGGAAGGCATTCCGCCCCCCGCCGACTACGAGAAGCTCGACCTTTAATGGGGGAGTTGCGAGAGACTGCCGCGCTGCTTGGCTTCTACGGTGACGATCTCGATCCCGAAGAGCTGACTGCAGGACTAGGCAGCGCTCCGACAGTGGGTGTGCGGAAGAGAGGTATTTGGCGTACGTCGCTCGGCGCCGAGAAGATTGCCCCGACGGGTTCGTGGCGTATCGAGGCGGATCGCTGTTCGCCTGGCGACCTCGACGGTCAGATACGCGCGTTGCTGGAGCCGTTGACTCGGGATTTCGGCGTCTGGCGCGGTTTCTCCAAGCGTTTCGGTGGCAGAATCTTTGCGGGTGCGTTTCTCGGCAGCGGGAATGACGGGCTGAAGTTAGAGGCCGATACGATCGCCGCGCTCGCCGAACGCGGATTGTACCTCGATCTCGACATCTATGCTCCCGAAGACACGGCCGAATGAAACTACCCGGCGCCGTCATGCGCTTTTCCGGCAAAGGCCTGATCATCCCGATCGGCCGGCCAGCGGAGCGCTTATGCTCGAACATCTCCCCCATTGGCTCGGCAAGGCGCTGAGCCCCTTTCGCGCCGGCGCCGACAAGTTGGCGATCGTCCGGCCCGAGCTCGCCGCCGAGGGCGTGATCCATCTCGCCAGCCCTGCCTTTGCGAATGGCGCGCGGTTGCCCGAGCGCTTTACCGCCGATGGCGAGGGCGTGTCGCCACCGCTTTTCTGGACCGGCGTGCCCGAAGGCACGTCGCGGCTGGTGCTGATCGTCGAGGACGCCGATGCGCCAACCCCGCAGCCGGTGGTGCATGCGATCATATGGGGCCTGCCGCTCGAAGGCGATCTCAAGGAAGGCGAGATCGCGCCCGATGGCGAAGGCGACGCGGACGGCGAGGATGTCGGCCGCAACAGCCGATTCGTCGAAGGTTGGCTGCCGCCCGATCCGCCCAATGGCCATGGCGAGCACAATTACGCGTTCCAGATCTTCGCGCTGAGCGAAGGCGAGGACCCGGGCGAGAATCCGGGCCGCGGCGCGGTGCTGCGCGAAATGGAGGGCCGGGTAATCGCTGCCGGCCTGCTCATCGGCACCTATTCCCGCGGCGAGGAAGCGCCAACCGGCACGATCGGAGCGGGCGCCACCGCCTGATCTCGGCCCGGTTCGAAAGGCGCTTGCCCCGCCGGCGGGCGCCTGCCACCTGATGCTCGCCTGGCGGGGAGCATCATGCGGAAACGGTTCGCGCGAACATTTGCATTGGCGCTCGCCGTCCTGCTCGGCGGCTGCTGGGCGCATTCCTATCCGGTCAGCGAGCGATTCCTCGCCCCGGCCAACCTCGATCCGGCGGCGGCGCGACGGGCAGAGCTGTTCGTCGACATGAACGGCACCTTCTACCCCGATGGCTGGCGCAGCTATGCCGATGGCAAGAAGCTGAAGGCGGACAGCCTGCTCAACGAGGCAGTGGGCAAGCCCGGGCTCGATTCGCTGATCGCCCGCGAGGAAGCGCGGCAGCTCGCCGATATCGAGGCGTTCGCGCGCGGCAAGAAGCGGATCTTCGTGCTGATCCACGGCTTCAACAGCGCGATCGACGACAGCGAGCCCCCCTATGACACGATCGAGGCGCAGCTCGATCTCGGGCCGGACGACGGCGTGATCCGCTTCAACTGGGACGGGCTCACCGGCAAGCTGCTCGGCGCCGGCAAGATCTGGTTCCACGCCACCGCGACCAGCCAGCTCGCCGGATCGCGCGGCCTGCGCCGGGTGCTGGCAAGGATCCAGGGCAAGCAGATCTACCTGATCAGCCACAGCCGCGGCGCTTCGGTGATCCTGAGTGCGCTGGGCAATCCGGTCTATCATCCCGGCTTCATCGCCAGGACGCGGAAGGTCACCGCGGCCTGGCAGGGCGATTATTCCGCGTTGCTCACCCCGCCGCCACTGCCCGACCGGCACAACCGCATACACGCACTGATGCTGGCACCGGCGATCGGGCGGATCGACTTCTGCGACCAGTCGCAACAGACGGCGATCGATCGAGGCCAGCCCTGCGCTAAGCTGCGCGACCTGGGGCCGCAGCTTGCGAGCCTGCGCTACACGGTCAATCGCGGCGATCCGGTGCTGGACAAGTTCATCGGGCTGAGCGGCAGGTTCAACCCCACCGATTTCGGGCTGAAGCCGGAGCTGGGCGAGGCGATCCAAGCGGAGGGCGGCTATTGCGGCATGTTGGGCTACGGCTTCCGCGAACCCGAGCCGTTCCACGCCTTCCGCCGCTATGCGCGGCACGAAGCGTTCACGGCGATGCTCGAGGACGAAGGCATATTGAAGCCGGGCGTATTCCACCCGTTCAAGCTGGTGCCCTCACCGGGGTGGAGACCCTGCCCGGCGCAATAGCGGTCTTCGCTGCGTCGTCATGCGCGCAGAGATGGAAGATGCCAGTCCGGCTTCGAAACGCGCGCGCTCTCCCGTCCGGGTAGCGCGTCTTCGTGGATCATCCCGGCGGTTTCGCTCATCATATCCTCCTGGGATATCCGGGAAACCTGTGTGGGCGCGCCGAGGTCCGCCATTGGAGGCCGCCGCCGGGCGGCTCGGCAGGGGTTCAGCCGAAGTGGCTGAAACCCTGCAGGCCGACCGTGGCGATCGTCATTGCGGTGAAGGCGAATGATGCCACACCGATCATCAGGCTACGTGTCATGCTTATCCTCTCCCTTCCGTCGGTTCCGCCGGCGATCATGCGACCGGGAAGGCGGAGGACGAGAAGAGCAGGATGCCATAGCTGAGGACGACTGCGCCGATGACGGCAACGCTGTGCTGGAACGAGCTGATACGGACGGCCATTTGAGTAACTCCCTGTCTGTGTTCGGCTGCCGGACCACCCGGCTGCCGATGCCAGATGAATTGCAGGGAGCGTGCCAGTTTTCTAAGTACTTGATTTTACTGGAGGCGCGTTAGAAAGTTACGTGTGGTTGGGAAATTTCACACCAAGCTATGGTGTATTTTCCCAATCAAAGGCGGACAGTCAGTGTCCGATTCCGGTCAGTCGATGCGGACGCAGTTCCGGCCGCCATTCTTGGCGGCGTAGCAAAGCTGGTCGGCCCGATGGAACACGGTGCCGAACACTTCGCCATGCTGGGCCGGGCTGAGGCCGGCGGAGAAGGTTATCTCGCCGAGCGGCGCATCGGTCTCGCGCAGGCGGTAGCGCTTTGCGGAAACGGCGAGGCGGGCACGGTCGAGCACTTCGCGGGCGCCCTTGAGGTCGAGCCCGGTGAACAGCACGACGAACTCCTCGCCGCCATAGCGCGCGACGAGATGGTTCTTGCAGGTGTCCGACAGCGCCTCGCCGAGCGCCTTGAGCACGCGGTCGCCGACGACGTGGCCGAAGCGGTCGTTGACCGACTTGAAGTGATCGACGTCGCACACCGCCATGCAGATCTTCGCACCAGCCGCGGCCTGGGCGGCATAGGCTTCCTCGAAGGCGCGGCGGTTGGGCAGGCCGGTCAGCGGATCCTTGCGGGCATTGTCGCGGGCTTCCTCGAGCTTGGTGCGCAGCTCATTGGCCTCGCGATTGGCGCTTTCGAGCCGCTCCTCGGCATTGCGGACCCGCTCGAGCATCGTCGCGGTGATCCGGCTGATCTCGTTCCCGTCGCCCCCCGAAGTGCGCATCGCCTGCGCGCTGGCGGCAAGGTCGCGGCCGAAATCCTTGGTCTCGGCGCGCATCGCGGTGACCATGTCCTGGAAGCCCTCGACCTGCATCTGGGTCTGGGCGACCAGGCCCTGGGCCTTCTCGATCGTGGCGGTCGGCGTACCGGCGGCCGGCGCGTCGCAACCCAGGCTCTCGATGTCGCGCCGGGTCAGCCGCACGCCGCCATCGGTCAGCGCGTGCACCGCGCGGGCCAGCGGACCGTCGGGATTGGCGAGGAGCTGATAGGCGAACGCATAATTGGCCGGATCGGGATCCAGCCGCTGGTCCACCAGAAATTCTCCGATTCGGTCGTACAGGTCACGTGCGGCCTGAGAACCGCTTGCTGCCCGGACGGCCTTGGCCGCGACCATCTGCTTCACTGCCTCACCCAAATTGGCCAGACGATGTCCCTCAACACCGTCTCGCCGGGCAAATTAGGGCGCAACTGCTAACATCCGGTGAGCAAAGCCTGCGGAGTTCTGAAAATATCAGTGCTTGTGGGCAGCCTTGTACTTCTGCACCGCCTCGAGCGAGAGCCGGATATGGCCCGCCGGGCTCATGTCCGAATGGGCGAAGATGATCTTGCCGTTCGGCGCGATCACATAGGAGGTCCGGCTGGTGATCTTGGTGGCGGTGCCGTCCGGCTTGGTCAGCTGCACGTCATAGCCCTTGACGATCTCGGGGCTGGCGGCGGCGACGGCGAACTTGCCCGCGCACTTCTCGGCCGAGAAGGCTTCGAGCTTGTCGATATTGCCCGCGGTCATGCCGATCACGCTGGCGCCGGCCTTCTGGAAATCGGGCAGCGCCTCGGCGAACGCATGGGCCTCCGCATTGCAGCCCTCGGTGAAGGCGGCGGGGAAGAAATAGAGGACGACCGGGCCCTTCTTGAGCGCGGCCTTGAGGTTCACCGTGAACGGCTTGCCCGCCATCGCGCCCGGCGCGGTGAAATCGGGGGCGACCTGGCCGGTGTTGAGCGCGGCGGTGGCCGGCACGGCGAGCGACAGAACAGCGGCGGTGGCGATCAGCAGTTTGCGCATGGCGATCCTCCTTGAATCCTCTACCCGGCCTATCGCGTCAGTGCGATGCCGATCCGGGCATGGGTGTCGTTCTTGCGATAGTCGTCCAGTGCCTCGCCATAGCCGGTGAAGGCCTGGCCGAAGATATAGAAGCCCACACCCTTGGCAATCCGCGCGAGGGGGTAGGAGACGAACAATTCCGCCGCGCCCTTGCCCGTATCGAAATTGCCGCGGCCGGTGAGCGACAGCTTGAGCCCGTCGCGCTGGCCGATCGCCGCGGTGAGGCTGGTATAGCCGAAATAGTCCTTCACATCGGGCGCGGTGCCGAGCCGGCCGACATAGAACCAGGCCTGGGGCGCGATATCGACATGCCAGTCGCCGCCGAGGTCGAACGTCTTCTCGGCGCGCAGATAGACCCGGTTGAGGTCCACCGAATCGAGTTCGCCGCGCCCGTTCGAATCATGACGATAGCCGAGCGCGACCTTGGTGGTCTCGTCGAACGGGATATCGGCATAGATTTCGGGGCTGTAATTGGTCGAGCGGAACGGGCCCGAGGGCTGGTTCAAAGCCCAGAACATCGTCTGGGTATAGGCGAAGCGGAGGTTGCCGAGCTTGAGCGGCGCCTTCTCGGCGAACGGGCGGAAGGCGAAGCTCACCTGCAGCTTGCCACCGGCATCCTTCAATCCGAACGCGCCATAGATCGGCTCGTGCGCTTCGAACCGGTCGGCGAAGGCGGCCGAGCTGCCGGTCGAGCTCTGCACCACCGTCTCGCCCTCGGGGATATCGGCGGCGGCGGCATGCTGCTCGGACGGCGGCACGGCGCGACCGGCGACGCTGACCGGCACGTAGCGCGCCTTGGCGAAGCCGTGCGGGGCGACGGTGGGCAGGGGCCCGGGCGCACGCTCCAGCACCAGCCGGGTCCCATCGACCGCGGTGATCTCGATCTGGCGCGGACCGGCATCGGTGACCGGCACCTCACCCTCGTTGACCAGGAACACCTCCACGCCGCGCAGCGCCTCGGTCTCGGAGGCGGGTTGGGCGGGGACGGCGCGCAGGCTCTGCGCCGCAGCGGGCGTGGCGGCGAGCAGCGCGGCAGGGATCAGCAGGCGGCGCGTGGACATTGGCGCGTGGAGTGGCAGGGGTTTGTGACCTTGGCGAGTCAGAATCTGAAGTCTAGGGCAGGCACCATGCCAGTAACCGCCGCAGACATCGCCCTCGCCGAACGCCTTGCCGATGCGGCAGGCGCCGCGATCCTTCCCTATTTCCGCTCGGAGCATGGGCTCGAGGCCAAGGAGGACCAGTCCCCGGTCACGCTCGCCGACCGCGCCGCCGAAGAGGCGATGCGCAAGCTGATCATCGCCGAGCGGCCGATGGACGGCATCCAGGGCGAGGAGTTCGGCGTGCGCGAAGGCACGAGCGGGCGTATCTGGGTGCTCGACCCGATTGACGGCACCCGCGCCTTCATCGCCGGCCGCCCGATCTTCGGCACGCTGATCGCACTGGTCGAGGAAGGCTGGCCGCTGCTCGGCATCATCGACCAACCCGTGACCAAGGAGCGCTGGCTGGGCGTTGCCGGCCGGCCGACCCTGTTCAACGGCAAGCCCGCCGAGACGCGCCGCTGCCGCGAGCTCAACCAGGCGGTCCTCGCCACCACCAGCCCGGCGCTGTTCGGCGACGACCAGCTCCATGCCTTCGAGCATCTCGACGCTTCGGTGATGAGCGTGGTGCTGGGCGGCGACTGCTACAATTATGGCTGCGTGGCGAGCGGCTGGCTCGACGTGGTGGTCGAGGCCGGACTCAAGCTCCACGACTTCGCCGCGCTGGTACCGATCGTCGAGGGCGCAGGCGGGCGGATGTGCGACTGGCAGGGCGATCCGCTGCACGCCGGCAGCAACGGCGAAGTGATCGCGGCCGGCGACCCGGCGCGAATCGACGACATCCTCGAGGCGCTGGCCTGCCGCGGCGGCCATGGGCAGGGCCATGACCACGGGCACTGAGCACGGCGCGGAAGTTTACTAAGTTTATACTACGGGGCCCCGGTTCTTCCCCTCCGCACGGGTTCCCGGCGCGGGTGCGATCGACGGGGAAGGAAGCAATGGCCTGCATCCGCCAGTATGGAGCAGGCGAAATCCTACATTGCAAGGATCGGATCCCCTGGCCGAGAAGAGGCCGGGGGGCCTATTCCTTTACCGGCGCGCCGATCGACCAGGTGAAGCCATAGGGATCGTCGACCTGGCCGTAGCGATCGCCCCAGAACTGGTTGTCGAGCGGCAGGCGGACGACGGCTCCGGCATCGAGCGCGCGCTGCCACCAGGCATCGGGATCGTCGACCTGGAGATGAAGCGTCACGCCCGCAGGCGGAGCAATGCCGCCGGTCCATTCGGGGAAATCGTCGTTGAGCATCAGATGGCCGCCATTGACCAGCAGGTGCGCATGCATCAGCCGCTTGCCGTCCTCGGCGAGGTGGCGCGCAAGCTCCTCGGCGGCAAAGGCTGCCTTGTAGAAGGCGATCGCCTCGCCCGCCTTGCCCTCGCGCACGGTGAGATGCGCGGTGACGCCACCCTTGGGTCCTTCCTGTCCGGCCATGTTCCTGCTCCTTCGAGTCGGTTGTCGCGAATCTAGGCGGGTTCGCCGGCTGCGGACAGCGGGCCCGCACGCGAAGGACTCAATCCCTCTTCGCGCGCTTGCCGCTCCCCGACTTGGCGGTGGTGCCGCGACCGACATCGTCGCGCGGCTTGCCCTTGCTGGTGCGCTGGGCGACGGCGCGGGCACCCTCGAGGACCGGGCCGCAATCCGCGGCCTTGGCATCGCCGACATCGACGAATGCGATGATCGCGGCGAACGGGCTGGCGAATACGCCCAGGCCAAGCCCCACGCCGGCGCGCGCGACCAGCTCGGGCGAGATCACGTCCAGGCCCGGCCGGGCGAAATAGCCGTTCAGGCCGACCGGCGACTGGCCGGAGAACAGGCTGAACTTCTTGCCGTCGGCGCGGATGGCGAGATCGATGCTCTCGTTGCGGAAGCTGAACCCGCCGCGGCCGAGCACGACGTTCTTCTGGGTGTCGATCAGGATCGGGTCCGCCGCGGCGATGCCGTCCCGCACCGTGAAGCCGATCAGCCCGCAATTGATCTGCACCGGCTCCTTGAGCTTCTTCTCGAACATCTTCTGGACGAAGGTGCCGATATCGATCTCCGACAGCTGGATGTTGCGCGTCCACATGCTGCCGCGCGGCAGGATCACCGCGATGCGACCGTTCGAATTGGCGAGCGATTCGCGCACACTGTCACCCGCGCCGGTCATCTTCACCCGCGCCTTGATCGTGCCGCTGGTGCCGCTCTGCTCGACGCCGAAACCCGCCAGCAGCGTTCCCATCGGGGTGGGCGAGAGGCGCACGTCGTAGTCGGTGAAGACCGGCTGCTTACGCGCATCGATCGTGATGTCCGAGCTGACCGTGCCGCGCGCCATGCTGAAGTTGAACGGGCTGAGCCTGAGCAGCATGTTGTCGAGGTCGAGACCCAGCTCGATGTTCGAGACCGGGAAGCTCGGCGCCCGCACGTCGCGCACCGTCCAATGGACCTTGGCGTCGAAGTTGCGCAGCGCCTCCACGCGCAGCTTCGCGTCGGGCAGGATGCGCGGCGTGCCGGAGACCTGGGTGATCGCACCGGCAGCGCCCTTTGCCGCCAGCGTGTTGGGATTATAGCCGATGAACGGGCCGGCATCGACGATATCGAGCGTGTCGGTGGCGAGCTGCGCGGTGAGCAGCATGCGCGGGCGCGTCATCTTCACGGTCATCTTGCCGGCAATGTCCGAATCGCCGAATCGGCCCTTGAGCCCGGTGAAGCGCCACTCGTCGCCCTGCTTGGTCAGCGCCGAGGTGAGGCGATAGGTGCGCGTATCGGGCACGGCGATGCCGGCGAGCATGAAGATGTCCGCCAGGTTCTGGCCGCGCACGTCCATGTGCAGATCGGCGCCCTCGATCTCGGTGGCGCCGGGCAGGGTGCCCGCAACATCCAGCTGGGTGCGCACGCCCTCGGCATGGAGCTCGAGCTGGTTCCTGCCGCCCGAGACGGTGGCATTGGGGGTGAGCAGCGCGCCGTCCAGGACGAAGCGGGTGCCACGCGCCGTGCCGCTGCCGTCGAACGAGATGGTCGAGGCGAACTGGGTATCCTTGGCCTCGACGGTGTGGACGCGGATGGTGGCCTCGATCTGCATCCGCGGATCAGCATAGCGGATCAGCGTGCCCTGGAGCAGCGCGCGGCGGATGGCGGGCAGGTCGAGTGGCTCGCCCTTTTCCTCGCTGAAGGTCCATGTGTTGCGCTTGCCGGCCTTGTCCCATTGCAGGTCGACCTGACCATTCTCCAGGCTCAGCCAGTTGATCCGGCGATTGCCGGTGATCAGCGACCAGGTGGAGATGCGCGAATCGATGCGCCGGGCCTCGAAGAAATTGCCCTTGCCGGCCCATGCCGGGTTGGCGATCGTCATCCGTTCGGCGACGAACTTCACGTTGAAGGGATCGAGATAGAGCTGGAAGTCGCCGGCGACCTTCACTTCGCGGTGGGTCTGGCCCGCGACGATGCGCTCGAAACTGTGCTTGAGGAAGCGGCCCTTGGTGACGAACAGGATCGTCCAGGCGAGGACGAGCAGGCCGAGGAACGTGGCGATGACCGCGATGACGCCGGCGAGCGGCGTGCCGAGCGCGCGAATCGGCCTGGCCGGGGCGCCAGCGGAGGCCGTATCGGCGGCTTTTATGGGCGTGTCGCGATCGGCCATGCGGTAGAAAAAGCCCCGCAACACCATGGAGTTCCCTTTCCTCCTCCGCTTGCCGGAGCGGTCTCCCGAGACTCAGGTTGCGCTGCAGCGGCGTTTGGGCTAGGGGCCCCGCTTTCCGCGATCGTAGGGATGCGCCGGCTGAATGGGCTGCCGCGCGTGTCCGCAATCGTCGAACTATAAGGAGACGAAAATGCCCAAGCTCAAGACGAAGAGCGGCGTCAAGAAGCGCTTCAAGCTCACCGCCACTGGCAAGGTGAAGCACGGAGTCGCCGGCAAGCGCCACCGCCTGATTTCGCACAACGCGAAGTACATCCGCCAGAACCGCGGCACCTCCGTGCTCGCCGACGCCGATACCGCCCGCGTTATCGCGTGGGCGCCGTACGGCCTGAAGTAAGGAGGGCCTAGAAAATGGCACGAGTTAAGCGTGGTGTAACCACCAAGGCCAAGCACAAGAACATTCTTGAGCAGGCAAAGGGCTATCGCGGTCGTCGCAAGAACACGATCCGCATCGCCCGTCAGGCCGTCGAAAAGGCCGGCCAGTACGCGTATCGCGACCGTAAGGTTAAGAAGCGGACCTTCCGTGGTCTGTGGATCCAGCGCATCAACGCCGGTGTCCGCGCCGAGGGCCTGACCTATTCGCAGTTCATGCACGGGCTGAAGCTCGCCGGCATCGAGCTGGACCGCAAGGTCCTGGCCGATATCGCGATGAACGAAGGCGAAGCCTTTACCGCCATCGTCGCGCAGGCGAAGGCGGCTCTGCCCCAGGCCGCCTGAGCGACCTGACGCGTAGAAGAAAATGGGGCGTCGGTGGCAACACCGGCGCCCTTTTTCTTTGGCGCCGTCACCGCTAGAGGCTCCCTCGACGAAATGAGGATTTGATGACGACCGATCTGGATCAGCTGCGAACCGACCTGCTCGGCTCCATCGAGGCAGCCGCGGGGCTCGACGCCGTGGAAGCGGTGCGCGTGCAGGCGCTCGGCAAGCAGGGCGTGGTGACGGGCCTGCTCAAGACGCTGGGCGGGATGAGCCCCGAGGCGCGCCAGGTCGAGGGGCCGCGCATCCACGCGCTGCGTGAGGCGGTGACCGAGGCGCTGGCCGCCCGCAAGGCCGGGCTGGAGAAGGCGGCGCTCGACGCGCGGCTCGCCAGCGAGACGATCGACATGACCCTGCCGGTCGATGGCGTGCCCGCGGGCAGCGTGCATCCGGTCAGCCAGGTGATGGACGAGCTGGCGGAGATCTTCGCCGATCTCGGCTTCGCAGTCGCCACCGGTCCCGAGATCGAGGACGATTGGCACAATTTCACCGCGCTCAACATCCCCGAGACCCATCCGGCCCGGGCGATGCACGACACCTTCTATTTCCCGCGCGAGGAGGACGGCAGCCAGAAGTATCTGCTGCGCACCCATACTTCGCCTGTGCAGATCCGCACCATGGTGCAGGACAAGCCGCCGATCCGGATCATCGCGCCGGGCCGCGTCTATCGCTCGGACAGCGATGCGACGCACACGCCGATGTTCCACCAGATCGAAGGTCTGGTGATCGACAAGGGGATCACGCTCGGCCACCTGAAGTGGACGCTGGAGACCTTCCTCAAGGCGTTCTTCGAGCGCGACGACATCGTGCTGCGCCTGCGCCCGAGCTATTTCCCGTTCACCGAGCCTTCGGCCGAAGTCGATGTCGGCTTCACCTGGCAGAACGGCAAGCGCGTGATCGGCGGCGATCCGCGCAAGAGCGACAATGGCGGCTGGATGGAAGTGCTCGGCTCCGGGATGGTCCACCGCAAGGTGATCGAGAGCTGCGGCCTCGATCCGAACGAATGGCAGGGTTTTGCATTCGGCACCGGGGTCGACCGGCTGGCGATGCTCAAATATGGGATGGACGACTTGCGCGCCTTCTTCGACGGCGATCTGCGCTGGCTCAGGCACTACGGCTTCTCGGCGCTCGACATTCCCACGCTGAGCGGGGGAGTGGGCGCATGAAGTTCACCCTGAGCTGGCTCAAGGAGCATCTCGACACCAACGTCTCGGTCACCGACATCGAGGAGGCGCTGACCCGTGTCGGCCTCGAAGTGGAAGGCGTGGAGAATCCGGGCGAGAAGCTGAACGGCTTCCGCGTCGCCAAGGTGCTGACCGCCGAGCGCCACCCCCAGGCGGACAAGCTGCAAGTGCTGACCGTCGATACCGGCGAGCAGGTGCTCACCGTGGTCTGCGGCGCGCCCAATGCAAGGGCAGGGCTGGTCGGCGTGCTCGGCACCCCGGGCGCGGTGGTGCCGGCCAATGGCATGCAGCTGAAGGTCGCCGCGGTGCGCGGCGTCGAATCGAACGGCATGATGTGCTCGACGCGCGAGCTCGAGCTGGGCGACGATCATGACGGCATCATCGAGCTGCCGGCCGATGCGCCGGTCGGCACGGCGTTCGCCGATTATGCCGACCTCAACGATCCGGTGTTCGACATCTCGATCACCCCGAACCGCCAGGACTGCATGGGCGTGCGCGGCATCGCGCGCGACCTCGCCGCGGCCGGCCTCGGCACGCTCAAGCCGCTTGCCGCCGATCCGGTGGCGGGCGAGGGCGCGGGTCCCGAGGTGAAGATCGAGGCGCCCGAGGGCTGCCCGGCCTATTACGGCCAGACCGTTTCGGGGGTCACCAATGGCGCGTCGCCCGAATGGATGCAGCGCCGGCTCAAGGCGATCGGCCAGCGGCCGATCTCGGCGCTGGTCGACATCACCAACTATGTGATGATCGATCTCGGCCGCCCGCTCCACGTCTATGACAAGGCCAAGCTGTCGGGCGCGCTGACCGTGCGCAAGGCGAAGGCCGGCGAGCAGGTGCTGGCGCTCAACGAGAAGACCTACACGCTCGACGAGACGATCACCGTGATCGCCGACGCCAACGGCGTGCACGATATCGGCGGCATCATGGGCGGCGAGGACACCGGCGTGTCCGAGGCGACCACCGACGTCGTGATCGAATGCGCCTATTTCGATCCCGACCATATTGCCCGTGCCGGCCAGAAGCTGATGCTGACCAGCGATGCCCGCTCGCGCTTCGAGCGCGGCGTCGATCCGGAATTCCTCGAAGACGGCATCGCGATCGCGACACGGCTGGTGATCGAGCTGTGTGGCGGCAAGCCGAGCGAAGTGACCCGCGCCGGCACGCTGCCCAAGGTGGGCGTGACCACCGGCTACGACCCGAAGCTCGCCGAGACGCTGGGCGGCCTCGCCGTGCCGGCGGCGCGCCAGGTCGAGATCCTCGAGAGCCTGGGCTTCACCGTCCAGCCGCTCGACGGCAATGGCGATCCCGTGGACCTCGACAAGGGCTTCGACGCGCTGCGCGTCACCGCGCCGAGCTGGCGCCGCGATGTCGACGGCCCGGCCGACCTGGTCGAGGAAGTGATCCGCATCGAGGGCATCGACAATGTCCCCTCGACGCCGCTGTCGCGCGTGCCCGGCGTGGCCAAGCCGACCGCGACGCCCGAGCAGAAGATCGAGCGCAAGCTGCGCCGCAACGCCGCCGCGCGCGGTCTCAACGAGGCGGTGACCTGGAGCTTCGTCTCCGAAGCCGAGGCGGCGCCGTTCGGCGGCGGTGCCTGGACGCTGGCCAACCCGATCAGCGAGGACATGAAGGTCATGCGGCCTTCGCTGCTGCCGGGCCTGCTCGCGGCGGCGGAGCGCAACCTGAAGCGCGGCGCGACCTCGGTGCGCCTGTTCGAGCTGGGCCGTCGCTATCTGGCCGAGGGCGAGCGCCCGACGCTGAGCGTGCTGCTCGGCGGGGCGAAGAGCCCGCGCGGCTGGCAGGGCGGCAAGGCGCAGCCCTTCACCGCGTTCGACGCCAAGGCCGAGGCGATCGCGCTGCTCGAGGCCGCTGGCGCGCCGGTGGCGAACCTGCAGGTGATGGGCGAGGCGGGCGACGTCTGGCACCCGGGCCAGTCGGCAACGCTGCGGCTCGGGCCGAAGACGGTGCTGGCGGCGTTCGGCATGGTCCACCCGAGCGTGCTCAAGGCGTTCGACCTCGACGGCGATGTCGCCGCGGTCGAGCTCTATCTCGATGCGATGCCCGCCAAGCGGGGCGGCACGGGCTTCATGCGTACGGCCTATACGCCGCCGGCGCTGCAGGCGGTGACGCGCGACTTCGCCTTCCTGGTGCCGGCCACGCTGGCGGCGGGCGACCTGGTGCGCACCGTGAAGGGCGCGGACAAGGCGACCATCGTCGACGCACGGCTGTTCGACCTGTTCACCGGCACCGGCGTGCCGGAGGGGCAGAAGAGCCTGGCCATCGAAATCACGCTGCAGCCGGGCGAGAAGAGCTTCACCGACGAGGAGCTGAAGGCAGTCGCCGACAAGGTGGTCGCCGCCGCGGCGAAGCTCGGCGCCACGCTGCGGGGCTGATGCAATGATCGACCGGTTCCTCCCCGGCCTGGACGGCAAGATGGAGGACCCGGTCGACTTCACCTGCATGACGGTGTCGATGCCCGGCGACCTCGATCCGTTCGAGCGCCATGGCCGCTTCGCCATCCATCTCGATGCCGAGCTGCGGCTGGCGGGGCTCGGCTGCTGCTCGGGCGGCGGCACGCTCTACACCCATGTCGATTTCGACGCCGAGGACCCGACCGAGGGCGCCGACGCCGCCACCATCCTCGACATCGACGCCACCGATGTGGAGCGCGCCCGGGCGCTGCTCCGCCTGCATCTGCCCGAACTCGGCGCGCCGGCGGGGACGCTGGTCCAATATGGCCCGCACGAGGACCGGTTCGACGGGGAGGGCTGGCAGCTGCACGAGCCGCGCGGCGACCTGCAACAGGAATAGCCGAGCGCGACCAATCACTTCCCCGCTTGCCCTATAAGAAAGCGTAGCAGCGAAAAATGCAGGTGCGCCGTGCACCTGACGGGTGCAGACGCGTTGGCGGATCATGACGGATACAGGGACTGAACCTGGCGGCCATGTCCGCGGCACTCCGGGCTATCGGCGCCTGACGCTGGCGATGCTGTTCGCGGGCTTCTCCACCTTCTCGCTGCTCTATTCGGCCCAGCCGCTGCTGCCGCTGTTCGCCAGCGAGTTCCATCTGAGCGCCGAAGTGGCGAGCCTGGCCATATCGATCGCCACCGGACCGCTCGCCGTGGCGATCGTCATCGCAGGCATGCTTTCGGACAAAATCGGGCGGCGGCCGCTGATGGTGGCCGCGATGTTCGGCGCGGGGCTGCTGACCATGCTCACCGGGCTGGCGCCGGGCTGGGACAGCCTGCTCGCGCTCCGCCTGCTCACCGGCATCGCGTTGGCCGGCATGCCCGCGGTCGCCATGGCCTATGTCAGCGAGGAGATCGACCCGCGCTCTGTGGGGCCGGCAATGGGGCTCTACATCGCCGGCAGCGGGATCGGCGGCATGGCCGGGCGGCTGGGCGTGAGCCTGCTGACCGAGCTGATCGACTGGCGCTGGGGACTGGTCGGCGTCGGGCTGGTCGGCCTGTTGATGGCCGAGGGATTCCGCCGCCTCGCTCCGCCCTCGCGCCGCTTCGTGCCACAGGCGGTGCACCCGGGTGCGGTGCTCGCCGCCGGGCGCGCGCTGCTCAAGGACCGCGCCATGCCTTTGCTCTATGCCGAGGCGTTCCTGCTGATGGGCGTGTTCGTCACCATCTATAACTATGTCGGCTTCCGGCTGCTCGCACCGCCCTTCGGGCTGAGCCATGCGGCGATCGGGGCGATCTTCCTGCTCTATCTGCTCGGCTCGGTGAGCTCGACCTGGTTCGGGCATCTCGCCGAAAAGCGCGGGCGGCGGCTGGTCTTCTGGATTCCCACCGCGATGCTGCTGGTCGGCGTGGCCCTGACCGCCTCGATGTGGCTGGCGCTGGTGGTGGCAGGGATCGGCATCGTCACCATCGGCTTTTTCGGCGCGCATTCGATCGCCTCGAGCTGGGTCGGAAGGCGCGCCCGGGCGAGCCGGGGGCAGGCGGCAGCCTTCTATCTGTTCTTCTACTATCTCGGTTCGAGCGTTCTCGGCTCTGCAGGCGGCGTCGCCTGGACCGGCTGGGGATGGACCGGCGTGGCGCTCTATTGCGGAGTGCTGACGGTGCTGGCGCTCGCGATCGCGGCGAAGCTTTCGACCATCCCGCCATTGCCGCTTCCCGAAGTCACCCCGCCGCGGCCGATGGGAGCCGATTGACGCACCGGCGGAGCCTCAATCGCCCGGGGTCACGCGCCTGATTCGGAACCGTCGCTATTCCAGTAGCGCCAGATGCCCGTCTCGACGCCATCGGTATACACACCTTCCGCAGCGATCTGGCCATTGTCGTGATAATCGCGCCAGCTGCCGCTCTCGACACCCTGTACGTAATTGCCTTCGGAAGCGATCTCGCCGTTCGGGTGGTAGGCGACGAAGCTGCCATGCCGGATCCAGCGGCTGCCATCGTCGGACAGGAAGCGCGAATAGCGGTATCGGATCTTGCCGTCCTCGAACGGTATCTCGGCGATGTTGAGCGCATCCATGCGCCGAAACTATGCGAGGCGCGGGGTATCTCGCAACATGCCACGGCGCTCACACGCCCAGCCACTCCAGGCCGTGGGGCAGCATCTCCGCGGAGAAATCCACCTGCAGCACCCGGCGGTGCCGCGCGCCGCTGCTGGCGGCGGAGGCGTGGACGATCGGGGTGGCGCAAAGCCAGACATCGCCGGCCTCTGCCAGGCAGGCCGCGGTGCCGCGGCGTTCGACCACCGCCGCCAACTCGGTTTCGGGAATCCGCCCGAGCCGGTGCGAGCCCGGCGCGATCAGCAAGGGCGCATTGTCCTCGGGCACCGGATCGAGATGGACGCGGATCGTGCGCATCGATTCGATCAGCGCGAAGGGCGGCTCCACGTGGAACATGCCCTGTTTTATCGACCAGGGGCCGAAGCCGGGCGCCTCGCGACGCTCCCGCACCGCGATCGTCCGGTCCTGATGCCAGCCGAGCGCCCAGTTGGTGCCCGGGCTCTTGTCGAACAGGATCGCGCGGACCGGGCGCATGCCGGGGACCAGCGCGCCGAGCGCATCGGGGTCGAGCAGTTCGACCAGGCCGGGCACGCCGTGGAGGCGAAGTCCCGCACGGTCCGCCGGCTGGCCTTCTGCCAATGCCGACAGCGCGCCAAGAAAAGGGGCGGCCGCACCCGGAAGGTGCGCCGCCCCATCTTCGTTCAGCGAAAGCGCCAAGCTCAGAGCTTCTCGGTCAGCTCCGGCACGATCTTGAACAGGTCGCCGACCAGGCCGATGTCCGCCACCTGGAAGATCGGGGCGTCCTCGTCCTTGTTGATCGCGATGATCGTCTTGGAGTCCTTCATGCCCGCGAGGTGCTGGATCGCACCCGAGATGCCGATCGCGACATAGACTTCCGGGGCGACGATCTTGCCGGTCTGGCCGACCTGATAGTCGTTCGGCGCATAGCCCGCGTCCACGGCAGCGCGCGAAGCGCCGACGGCGGCACCGAGCTTGTCCGCCAGCGGATCGATCAGCGCATGGAACTGCTCCTGCGAGCCGAGCGCACGGCCGCCCGAGACGATCACCTTGGCGCTGGTCAGCTCCGGACGCTCGGACTTGGCGATCTCGGCACCGGCGAAGGTCGAGAGACCCTTGTCGCCTTCGCCCGACACTGCCTCCACGGTGCCCGAACCGCCGGTGGCCGCAGCCTTGGCGAAGGCGGTGCCGCGCACGGTGATCACCAGCTTCTTGTCGCTGGTCTGCACGGTGGCGATCGCGTTGCCGGCATAGATCGGACGGGTGAAGGTGTCGGCACCCTCGACCGAGAGGATGTCCGAGATCTGCATCACGTCGAGCGCGGCAGCCACGCGCGGCGCGATGTTCTTGCCGGTGGTGGTCGCCGGGAAGAGGACCGCGTCGTGCGAACCCATCAGCGACACGATCAGCGGCGCGACGTTCTCGGCGAGGAAATGCTCATAGGCAGCGTCGTCGGCGACATGGACCTTGCCCACGCCTTCGATCGCCGCCGCCTGGCTGGCGACGCCGTCGACGCCCTTGCCGGCAACGAGGAGATGGACTTCGCCGACCTTCGCCGCGGCGGTGACCACGGCGAGGGTGGCGTCCTTCAGGCTCTGATTGTCGTGCTCGACCCAAACCAGCGTCTTCATTTCGCGACTCCCAGACCCTTGAGCTTCTCGACCAGCTCGTCGACCGAGCCCACCTTGATGCCGGCCGTGCGCTTGGCCGGCTCGACGACCTTGAGCGTCTTGAGGCGCGGGGCGGTGTCGACGCCGTAGTCCGCGACGGTCTTCTTCGCGACCGGCTTGGACTTGGCCTTCATGATGTTCGGCAGCGTCGCGTAGCGCGGCTCGTTGAGGCGGAGATCGGTGGTGACGATTGCGGGGAGTTTCAGATCGACCGTCTCGAGGCCGCCATCGACTTCGCGGGTGACCTGCATGCCATTGCCGCCCAGCTCGACCTTCGAGGCGAAGGTGCCCTGGGGCCAGCCGAGCAGCGCGGCCAGCATCTGGCCGGTCTGGTTGCTGTCGTCGTCGATCGCCTGCTTGCCGAGGATGATCAGCCCGGGCTGCTCCTCTTCGGCGACCTTGGCGAGGAGCTTGGCGACGGCCAGCGGCTCGATCTCGTCATCGGTCTGGATCAGGATGCCGCGATCGGCGCCCATGGCGCGCGCGGTGAGCAGCACATCGGTTTCCGCCTTGGCGACGCCGATCGTGACGACGACCACCTCGGTCGCGGCGCCCTTTTCCTTCAGGCGCACGGCTTCCTCGATCGCGATCTCGTCGAACGGGTTCATGCTCATCTTGACGTTGGCGAGATCGACCCCCGTCCCATCCGCCTTCACGCGGGGCTTCACGTTATAGTCAAGCACGCGCTTGACCGGCACCAGAACTTTCATCGAAATCCTCTCCATCGCTGGAAGAACGGCTGTGCGAACCGCTAATGCCCGAGATTCCGGCCAAGTCCACCCCAAACAGTGATAGGGCATACCCAATCATCGAAAAACCCGCGCGGATGGTCGTTTTGCCGAGGTGCCGCGGGTTCACCCGAAATTCAGACACGAACCTTCAACTTCATGCAGGAAGGGAGAGGACAGATGGGGAAGTACCAGCTGATCATCGGAGCAGCCCTGGCGGCAAGCGTCGCCACGGCACCCGCGTTTGCGCAGGACGCGCCGGTTGCTGCCAAGGACAAGGCGCCACCCAGGACCGTCACCAGGCCAAGCGGGGCGGTCTCGTCGAGCTATGCGCGCTGCGCACCCGGCAGCCCGATCGGCGGCATCGTGGTGAAGGGCGGAGTCAATCCGACCAAGCGGGAGGGCGCGGCCGAGCCGGAATGCCCGTCCTCCGATCCTGCGGAAGCCGCGGAGGGCAAGGGCCGGACCTATACCGGCGGCCGGCGCACGGAAGACGCGGCGCCTGCTGCGGCCGAAGCCGCCAAGCTCCCGGCAACCGGGAACATGCCCTCGCGCCTCTCGATGACGCCGACCACCGCCAGGACGGCCGAACCGCCGGCGCCAGCGGACAAGAGCATCAGCGAGAAGGGTGTGGCGGCGTCGAAGCCGCGCTGACGAAAAAGGGGCGGAAGAGACCCGGTCTCCTCCGCCCCCTTATCGGTTCAGCCAGTCAGGTCGCTCAGGCGGCGAGCTTCTTGACCTCGGCCACGATCTTCTTCGCGGCATCGCCCAGGTCGTTCGCGGGAACGATGGCGAGGCCCGAATTGGCGAGGATTTCCTTGCCCTCGGCGACGTTGGTGCCCTCGAGGCGCACGACCAGCGGCACCGAGAGGTTCACTTCCTTCGCCGCGGCGACGATGCCGGCGGCGATGATGTCGCACTTCATGATGCCGCCGAAGATGTTGACCAGGATGCCCTTCACGTTCGGATCGGCGAGGATGATCTTGAACGCCGCGGTGACCTTCTCCTTCGAAGCGCCGCCGCCGACGTCGAGGAAGTTGGCCGGGAACATGCCGTTGAGCTTGATGATGTCCATCGTGGCCATCGCCAGGCCGGCGCCGTTGACCATGCAGCCGATGTCGCCATCGAGCTTGATGTACGCCAGGTCGTACTTCGAGGCTTCGAGCTCGGCGGGATCTTCCTCCGACTCGTCGCGCAGCTCGGCCAGGTCCTTGTGGCGGAACATCGCGTTCGAATCGAAGCCGACCTTGGCGTCGAGGACGAGGAGGTTGCCCTGCTCGGTCAGCGCCAGCGGGTTCACTTCGATCTGCGCGGCGTCGGTTGCGACGAAGGCGGCGAACAGCGACGACGCGACCTTGGCGGCCTGCTTGCCCTGGTCGCCGGTCAGGCCCAGCGCGGCAGCGACGGCGCGGCCGTGGTGCGGCATGAAGCCGGTCGCGGGATCGACGTCGAAGGTGTGGATCTTCTCGGGCGTCGAGTGGGCGACTTCCTCGATGTCCATGCCGCCCTCGGTCGAGACGACGAAGGCGACGCGGCCGGTGGCGCGATCGACGAGGAGCGCGAGGTAGAATTCCTTGGCGATGTCGGCGCCGTCGGTGACGTACAGGCGGTTGACCTGCTTGCCGTGCTCACCGGTCTGGATCGTCACCAGCGTGTTGCCGAGCATGTCGGTCGCATGGGCGCGGACTTCGTCGAGCGAGAAGGCGAGGCGGACGCCGCCCTTCGCATCGGGGCCGAGCTCCTTGAACTTGCCCTTGCCGCGGCCGCCGGCATGGATCTGCGACTTCACGACGAAGAGCGGCCCGGGCAGCTTCTTGGCGGCCTCGACGGCCTCCTCGACGGTGAAGGCGGCAAAGCCCGCGGCGATCGGCGCGCCGTACTTCGCCAGCAGTTCCTTGGCCTGATATTCATGGATGTTCATGGGAACGCGCCCTCATGGTTATGGCGGGAAGGAGTTTGCGCGTGCCTTAAGCACGACGCGCGCGCGAATCCAAATCTTTTCGCTTTAATTGCGAGTGCGACGTACTCGCAATAAGAAGATGGAAGAGCCGGTATGGCTTGGCGATCGGCGCGTGGCTAGGAAAGGCGCATGTCCCTTGCCCTTGCCGCCGCACTGCTCCTCGCTCCCGAGACCGCCCATGCCGCACTCGACCGGCTGGCGGGCTGCTGGGACGCGCCGGGCGAGGTGATGGGCAAGCGAGTCGCGACTCGCGTGCGCGGCGCCTGGCATCTGGGCGGCCGCTACCTGCTGCTCGAGTCGCACGGGCTCGACCCCGCCGATCCCTATGACGCGGCAATCGCGATCGGCGACCATGACGGCGACAGGCTCAGCGCCTGGTGGATGGACAGCTTCGGCGCCGGCTACAGCGCCGCCGGCAAGGGCCGCGCCGACAGGGAAGGCGTGCTGTCGATCGACTATGCCTATCCCGACGCGCTCTATGCCAATCGCCTCGAGCCGCTGAGCAAGGGCTGGCGCTGGACGATCACCGCCCGCAAGCCCGACGGCAGCGAGAGGCCCTTCGCCAGCTACGTGCTGACTCCGACCAAATGCGACGGCACGGCCTTCGCCTTCTGAGCGACAACGCCTATCTAACGACCATGTCCCCCTGGTTCGGCCTTGCCCTGTTCCTCGCCACCATCGCCGCGATGGAGGTCTTCGCCTGGGCGATGCACCGCTGGGTGATGCACGGGCCGGGCTGGTTCCTGCACGAGAGCCATCACCGGGCCCGCACCGGCTGGTTCGAATGGAACGACCTCTATGCCGTGATCTTCGCCATCCCTTCGATCGTCCTGCTCTATGGCGGGGTGCAGGCGGGCTGGTGGCCTGGTTTCACGTGGATCGGTGCCGGAATCGCCGGTTATGGCGCGATCTATTTCGGGTTCCACGACGTGATCGTCCACCAGCGGGTGGCCCATCGCTACGTCCCCCGCTCGACCTATATGAAGCGAATCGTCCAGGCGCACCGGCTCCACCATGCGGTCGAATCGAAGCACGGCGCGGTCAGCTTCGGCTTTCTCTGGGCGCCACCCGCCGAGGAATTGAAGCGCCAGCTCAAGGTCAATGCCGGTTTGGGCCGCTTCCGCGCGAACGCGGATTGACGCCGGCCCCGGTGCCGGACACATGCTTGGGTTTATGGAGCATCTGAACCTCTCCGAGTCCGAGTGGCGCAAGCGCCTGAACCCGGAACAGTTTCACGTGCTGCGCGAGGCGGGAACCGAACCCGCTTTCTCCGGCCGCTTCACCGACAACAAGGCCGATGGCCTCTATCTCTGCGCCGGCTGCAAGCTCGAGCTGTTCGACAGCGCCGACAAGTTCGATTCGGGATCGGGCTGGCCGAGCTTCACCCGGTCGATCAGCCCGGAGAACGTCACCGAGCATGCCGATGTCAGCCATGGCATGCGCCGGGTCGAGCTGCGCTGCGCGCGCTGCGACGGGCACCAGGGCCATGTCTTCCCCGACGGTCCGCCGCCGACCGGCCTGCGCTACTGCATAAACTCGGCCAGCCTCGATTTTCGTTCACGTGGTGGCAACCACAATGCCGCTAGCGAGCAGGGCTGAGCGCCTGATCCTTGTGAGCGGGCCGAATAGGGCTTAATCGCACTCCCCCGATGCCATCGAAAAACCTGCCAGCCGTGATCCGCACGCCCAAATGGCGTGATTTCTCCTTTTGGAAGCGTGTCGCCTTCTGGACGCTGATCAGCGGAGGCAGCCTGGCGCTGCTCGCTTTCATCGCGCTCCTGATCGCGGTCTATTCGACCAAGTCGACGCTGCCGAGCTTCGACGAGCTGAAATCCTCGCCCAACGGCCAGATGATCCGCGTCCATGCCGCGGACGGCACGGTGCTGGTCTCGCTCGGGCCGAGCTATGGCGAGTGGATCAAGTACGACCGGATTCCGCAGGTGATGAAGGACGCGATCATCGCGACCGAGGATCGCCGCTTCGAATCGCACTGGGGCGTCGATCCGGTCGGCGTCGCCCGCATGTTCTGGCGCGCCAAGCAGCTGCACGACGAGGGCCGGCGCCTGCAGGGCGGCTCGACCATCACCCAGCAGGTGGCACGCACCATCTTCCTGTCGAACAAGTACGATCTCGGCCGCAAGGTGCGCGAAGGCATCATCGCGCTGTCGATGGAGCGCAAGTTCAGCAAGGACGAGATCCTCGAGCTCTATCTCAACAAGGTCTATTTCGGCGGCGGCGCATACGGCATCGACGCGGCGAGCCGGAAATTCTTCGGCCATCCGGCGACCAACCTGACGCTGGCCGAGGCCGCGGTGATCGCCGGCCTGGTCAAGGCGCCCTCGCATTATTCGCCCACCGCCGATGCCGAGGCCGCGATTGGCCGCGCCAGCGTGGTGCTCGACCTGATGGCCGAGACCGGCAAGATCACCGAGGCCCAGGCCAGGGCGACCGATCCGCGCACCGTGGCGCTCGCGCCCGAGCCGCAGCAGAACAGCGTGCGCTACTTCACCGACTGGGCGCTGCCCCAGCTCGAGGTGCTGATCGACGAGACCGAGGCGCCGCTCGAGGTGTGGACCACGCTCGACCTGAACATGCAGCGCGCCGCCGACGACGCGATCCGTGCCAATGCGCCCAAGAACGCGCAGGGTGCGCTGGTCAGCCTCGACCGCGACGGCGCGGTGCGCGCGATGGTCGGCGGCAAGGATTATGTCGCGTCGATCTACAATCGCGCGACCCAGGCGACCCGCCAGCCGGGCTCGGCATTCAAGCTGTTCGTCTATCTCACCGCGCTGGAATCGGGCCACAAGCCCGACGACCTGGTGGTCGACGAGCCGGTGACGATCGCCGGCTGGAGCCCGCGCAACAGCTCGGGCGCGTTCCGCGGCGAGATGAACATCCGCACCGCCTTCGCCTATTCGGTCAACACGATCGCGGCGAAGCTCGGCCAGGAAGTCGGCTTCGGCGCGATCGCCGACATGGCCCGCCGCTTCGGCATCACCACCCCGGTCGACACGCATCCCGCAATGGTGCTCGGCACTTCGGACGTACGCCTGATCGACATGACCCGCGCCTTCGCCTCGGTGGCGAACAAGGGCGTTGCAGTGACGCCGTACGGCATCACCCGGGTGACCGCGAACGGCGCGGTGATCTACCAGCACGAGGTCGATACCAGCCACGTCCTCGTTGCCCCCTATGTGGCGGCGCAGATGACCGACCTGATGCAGACCGCCGTCGCCACCGGCACCGGCCGTGCCGCGCAGATCGGCCGCCCGGTCGCCGGCAAGACCGGCACCACCACGTCGAACAAGGACGGCTGGTTCGTCGGCTTCTCCTCGGGCCTCACCACCGGCGTGTGGATGGGCCGCGACGATGCCAAGGTCGTCCCCGGCCTGCAGGGCGGCACCGCGCCGGCGCGCGCCTTCCATGATTTCATGATCAAGGCGGTGGCGAAGCGTCCGGTCGAGCAGTTCGACACCCAGGTGACCTTGCCCGAATATCAGCTCGACGAAGAGAATGCGGCCTATGGCGAGCCGGATAATGGCGTGTTCGTCGACGAGGACGGCAATCCGGTTGCCGAGGACCAGCAGCCGCGTAGCGACGGCAGCGAGGTCGTCCAGCCGGTTCCGAGTCAGCAGGGCGGGCAGGGCGACGAGCAGCTCGACCAGGACTGGATCGACCGGATGACGGGCAAGCGGGCACCGGCGCCCGCCCAGCCGCAGCGCGACCAGCGCGAGGCCCCGCGCGACGTTCCCCGGCAGACGGCCCCGCAGCCGCGCGACGGGGCGCCGCGCGGCGAGCAGCAGTAATCCATTATCGTCACCCCCGCGAAAGCGGGGGCCCATCTCCCGGATGGGCAACGAGCACATCGGTTGTGATTTTGGGGTAGCGCACGAGATGGCCCCCCGCTTTCGCGGGGGTGACGGCCATCATTTGCCGTACCAGTGCAATCCCGCACCATTGCGCTTCAGCCAGGCGCGCGCACGATCCGGATCGCCTTCGTACAATTCCGCCACCACGCGGTGGAACGCCGGCGAGTGGTTCATGTGGATGCGGTGCGCGACCTCGTGCGCCACCGTCGAGCGGCGGACGAAGCCCGGCGCCAGGAGCAGCCGCCAGCTGTAGCGGATCTGCCCCGAAGAGGCGCAGCTCCCCCATCGGCCGCGCGGATCGCCGATCGAGACCTTGGTGACGCTCACCCCGGCCCGTTCGGCATATTCGGCGGTCTCTTCGCTGAGCAGGTCGAGCGCCGCCTGGCGGAGCCAGCGCTCGATGCGCTTTTCCAGCCCCTCGCGCGGGCCGCCGCAGAGCAGCTGGTCGCCGACCAGCCTCGGCGTGCGCCCGGCCCCGGTCGCGGGCCAGACGATCTCCACCTCGGCATCGCCGATCGGAATCCGGGCACCCGGCGCGAAGGGCCGCGCCTCGGGCATCTTGGCCTGTTGCAGCGCGATCCAGCCCTGCTGCTCACGCGCCCAGTCCATGCCCTTCTTGAGCGAGGCGCGGGGCGGCAGCGTGAGCTTCACCTTGCCCGACCGGGGATCGACCGAGAGCCGCATCCGCCGCGCTCGGGCGTGACGGACCACCTCGATCTCCGGGTCGCTCAAAGCTCGCGGTCCACCAGGTGATGCTCGAAATCCACCACATCGTCCTCGCTGACCGTCCAGCCGCGGGTCGACTCGCCGGCCTTGTGGACCGACTCCGGATCGCCGCTGACCAGATAATGCCAGTCGGGCAGCGGCTTGCCTTCGCCGCGCAGGCGATAGGCGCAGGTGGAGGGCAGCCACTCGATGTCGCGCACGTTGCGCGCGGTCAGCCGCACGCATTCGGGGACATAGGCATGGCGATGCTTGTAGTCCGAACAACGCCCCATCCGCCGGTCGAGCAACCGGCACGCGACGTTGGTCGCATGGAGCTCGCCGGTCTCCTCATCCTCCAGCTTGTGGATGCAGCACTTCCCGCAGCCGTCGCACAGGGCTTCCCATTGTGCGCGGTCCAGCTTCTCCAGCGGCAGGTCTTCCCAGAATTTACCGGTCATTTCACCCAATGGTCGAGCTGCTCCAGCAGGGCAGCGGCGTCCTTCTCGATCGGCAGCGACGTGATTGGCTTGCCGTCCTTGTCCATCAGATAGGCAATCTGGCTGTGTCCTACCAGATAGGCGCCGCCCGGACCGGGCGCTTCCTTCTTGGCATAGACCGCATATTGCTTCTCGACCGCCTGGATCGCCGCCGGCGTGCCGGTCAGCCCGACGATGCGATCGTCGAAATTCCGGACGAACTCGCCGACCACCTTGGGCGTGTCGCGCTCGGGATCGACGGTGACGAAGATCGGCACGATGGCCTTCGCCTTGGCCGGCGCGCGCTTGTCGAGCAGCTTCATCGCCTGGCCGATCTTGAGCATGTCGTTCGGGCAGATGTCCGGGCAATAGGTATAGCCGAAATAGACGATGCGATATTTGCCGGCGAAATCGCCGTCGCGCACCGTCTTGCCGTTCTGGTCGGTGAGCGCGAAGGGCCCGCCGATCCGGGCACCGGCGAGCGGCGGCTCCTCGCTCGTACCGCCGCTGCAGCCCGAGACGATCAGTAGCAAAGGCGCAAAGGCCTGAAATATCCTGCTCATGGTATCGCCAGCCATGATCTGATAGTTCGGGGCTTGCAAGCACTGCCGCTATGGGGTTTGGGCAAACACATGACCGTTCGCGTATTGGGCGCCGCCGGCGCCGCCCTGCTGATGCTCGCCGCCGTGCCCGCATCGGCCCAGCAATTCTCCGACAGCTACAATTTCCTCAATGCCATCCGCGAGACGGACGGCAGCAAGGTGAACAAGTATCTGGAGAACAAGTCGCTCCGCATCGTCAACACCAAGGATCGCAACACCGGCGAGGGTGCGCTGCACATCGTCACCAAGCGCAGCGACTCGACCTATCTGCGCGTGCTGCTCCAGCAGGACGACATCAACGCCAACCTGCAGGACGGCCGCGGCAACACCGCGCTGCTCATCGCCGCCGAGCGCGGCTGGGACGAGGGCGTGCAGATCCTGATCAAGTACGGCGCCAATGTGAATCTCGCGAACATGAGCGGCGAGACGCCGCTGATCCGCGCGGTGCAGGTCCATGACATCAATGTGGTGCGCGAGCTGCTCGACGCGGGCGCCAATCCGGACCGCACCGACAACGTCACCGGCAAGTCGGCCCGCGACTATGCCCGGGACGAGGCACGCTATCCGCAGATCGCCAAGCTGCTCGCCGAAGCCGCCAAGGGCGGCAAGGCCAGCGGCAGCGCGGCGCCGGCCGGCCCGAAGCTCTAGAAGCCGGACTCGGCTTCCGGATCGAGGATCTGGATGACCCGGCGCGCGGCGCGCCGGGCGAAGGCCAGGGTGCATTTCCTGCGCGTCGGCGCGGGCAGGGGCATTGTCGCCGCCTCGCGCATCACCGCCGCGTCATAACGGTCCGCAACGATCAATCCGGCACGCGAGGGCAGGAAGTTTTCCTGCTCGAACGGGCGCAGATCGAATCCCTCCGGCACCGCCCAAAAGAACCGGTCGCAATGCGCGAGATAATCGGTCCACTTCCCGTCGCCGAGCAGATCTGCACGCGAGACCTTGATCTCGACGATGACGATGTTGCCGCGGGAATCGATCGCCATCAGGTCGGCGCGACGACCGCCTTCGAGCGGCACTTCGGCCAGGGCCACGCAGTCGTGGCGGAGGAGGAGCCGCGTTACTCCGCGCGCCACATCGGCGGCGATCAACGGGTCTGGCTGAATCGAAACGGCCGGAGAGTTCATCCCCGGCGGTTTAGAACATTAGGCGAACGCAGGAAACCCCGCGACTCGGCTCAGCGATAGAAAACGTGGTTGCCCACCGAGCCGACACGGGCACGCTTCCAGCTCGGATTCACATAACGAGCATGGAAATAGAGCGCCTCGGGGACCGGTGAATCCCACTGCTCCTTCATCGCGACCTGGGCCACGGCGAGTGCCTTCTTCCACTGGCCATTGGCCGGCGGGGTCGGCAGCTTGCCGCCGCGCACGAAGGAGAACTGGCCGCGCTGGGTGACGACCCCGCAGACCGAGCGCGGGAAGCGGCCGGATTCGGTGCGGTTGAGGATCACGTCCGCCACGGCAAGCTGGCCGGCAAGCGGCTCGCTCTTGGCTTCGTAATAGACGCTGACGGCAAGGCAATTGAGCTCGCTGTCGAGCGACGCGGGCGCATCCTGGGCGGCGACGGCTTCGGAGAGGGATTCGAAATCTTCTTCGTCCGTATCCGCATCGGGGATCTGCTGGACGATTTCGCCCTTCGGAAGGGCGACCGGCGCGGCCTGGGGGGCCGGCGTGGGAACAACCTGGTGTTCCAGCGTGTTGACCGCCTGAATGGGCGCATCCTGCGCGTTCAGGGTCACATCGAGCGTGGCGGCATTCGCAAGTGCGCCAGCGCAGAAAGTCACGGCCGCGAAGCACGCGGCGCGATGGATGAACTTCATTAGGCTTCGTTGCTGTGCGGTTGGTGCGCGGCCGGCCCGTTTTCTTCTCAGGACCGCCGGGCTTCCCCCCCGACTGCGTAACCGACCGACTTCACACCCCGGGCAGCACAACGCGATTGATGTAGCGCGGGCCTTTCGCCGCTAGGCGCCCATATGTCAATTGATCGTGAATGTTTCAGCGGCGAACCGTTCCGCCTGCGCGATATCCAGTTCCACCACCCAGAGATCGGAATCGCGCGCGCGACGCCGCCTCCAATAGGCAGTAACTTCGCCGTCATCGGCGAATTCGCGAGGTCCGGAAGCGATCAGCGCAGCACTTCCGTCCGGCCCCAGGCCACGTTCGACGAAGCGCGGATTGGCGCCGCGCTCGACCAGCAGGAGCAACACCGCCCCCGCCGTCGCATCGCCTTTGGCGAGCACCATCGCGCTGCCACCCGCGCCCTCGGCACGGCGGATCAGCGCATTGACGAGCAGCCCGGTGGCGAGCCGTGCCATCAGCCCTGGGCGTAGCCGGGCAGCGAGGCGAGCGGGATGCGCGAGCGCATGAAGGTGCCCGTGCCGCGTGCGGCTTCCTCGCCGGTCGCATCGATCAGCCGCGCTTCGCCGACGAACACGCGCCGCTGGCCGCTCACCCAACGCCCCTCCGCCACCACCGGCCCGGGACCGAGCGGCTTGGTGAGCAGCAGGTTGAACTGGGTGGTCAGCACGAAGCGATCGGTGACCAGGCTGTTGACCGCGTAGAAGGCGGCATCGTCGAGCATCTTGAAATAGCTCGTGCCGTGCGCCGCACCGGCCGCGTGGAAATAGCGCTCGTCTATCGTGAAGCGGATACGCGCAAGGCCAGGCTCGGGAATCTCGAGCACGGACTCGAACAACCGGTTGATCGGCGCCGCCGCATAGAGCGATTCCAGGGCGCGGAAATGAGCCTCCGCGCCACTGACTTCGGGCCCGATCGGTTCAGGCAGCGTCACGCGCCTCCACGCCGGCGAGCAGCGCATAGAGCGCATCGTGCGAGCCGGCACCGCGCAGCTTGGCGGCCACGCCCTTGTCGCGCAGCAGCCGCGAGACGCAGGCCAGGGCCTTGAGATGCTCGGCACCCGCGCCCACCGGCGAGAGCAGCATGAAGACGAGATCGACGGGCAGTTCGTCCACCGCGCCGAAATCGACCGGCTTCTCCAGCCGCACGAACACGCCGCAGACGCGGCGGATCGCATCGAGCTTGCCGTGCGGGATGGCGATACCCGCGCCGAAGCCGGTCGAACCGAGCTTCTCGCGGGCGGTCAGGGTCTCGGCGACAGCGCGCGCGTCGAGGCCATAGGCCTCGGCGGCGGCTGCCCCCAGCGCTGCGAACAGCGCCTTCTTGCTGGCAACACTCACGCCGGAAAGCACTGCCTCCGGCACGAGCAATTCATGGATCGTCGTCATCGATATTCCAGTTAGGTCCGCCCCAGACCCTACTACTCAGGCGGCGCGATTGGGTTCCACCCAGCCGATCGTCCCGTCGCCGCGCCGATAGACCATGTTATGGGCACCTGTCGCGCTATTTCGGAACAGCAGCGCGTTGGTGTTGCGGAGGTCGAGCATCATAACTGCATCCGAAACGGTGGCATCCGGCACATCGACCCGGGTCTCGGCGATGATCAGCGGCGCATCCGAGGGCTCGGCCTCTTCTTCCGCTTCCTGGAACAGCGTGTAGCCGGCGTTGTTGTCATAGGCGCCATTCTCGGCGAACGCGTTGACCACGCCATTCTGCCGGTCCTTGAGCCGGCGCGTGTAGCGGCGCAGCTGCTTGTCGATCCGGTCGGCGGCACCGTCGAAGGCGCCATGCGCCTCCATGCCCTTGTTGGTGGCCTTGAGGACGAGGCCCTGCATCACGTGCATCACGATGTCGCAGGTGAAGCCATTGTCGTGCGGCCCCTTGCCGAAGGTCGCCTGGGAGGAGAGCGCCCGCGAGAAATATTTGTCGGCTATCCCCTGGAGTCGTTCGTTGACCTGCGCCTTGAGCGCGGCGCCGGTCTCGACCTGATGCCCAGAAACCCGGATGTCCATTTTTCACCTCCACTTGTTCGAGGAGTTTAGCTGGGCCGAAGCCCGAACCGATTGACCGCGGTCAACTGCCGGGGATCAATTGGTCGGGGCGGCGCCCCAGAGTGGCTCCTCCATCTTAGAGAGAAAGGCCGCGTGGCGTTCGAGTTCCGCCGCACTGGCCGCAAACTGGCGCGCGGGACGCACATGTACCCGCGTTGGGGCCTCCGCGGCGGTCTCGCGCATCACCGGCGCGTCGACCGCGAGGCCCAGAGTGATCTGCCGACCGCCGGTCAGCTCGACATAGACCTGCGCAAGCAGCGAGGCGTCGATCAGCGCCCCGTGCAGGGTGCGCTGGGTGAGATCGATGCCATAGCGCGTGCAAAGCGCGTCGAGTGTGTGCTTGGCGCCGGGATGCTTGACCCGAGCGATCGCCAGCGTGTCGACCATGCGGCCGAGATCGACGATCGGCCGACCGCTGCGCTTCAGCTCGCCGTTGATGAAGCCGAAGTCGAAATTGGCGTTGTGCGCGATCATCGGGCTGTCGCCGATGAACTCGAGCATGCCCTCGACCACATCCTCGAACAGCGGCTTGTCCGAGAGGAACACGTCCGACAGGCCGTGGACGTTGAACGCCTCGATCGGCATCGGCCGCTGGGGATTGATATAGGCGTGGAAATTGCGCCCGGTCATCACCCGGTTGACCAGCTCGACACACCCGATCTCGACCAGCCGATCGCCACCCGAGAAGCTGAGCCCGGTGGTTTCGGTGTCGAACACGATTTCACGCATTTGTCACTTATCCTACTGCCGGGCCGACTAGGCAAGCAGTGACATCACGTACTGCCGCACGGGTCTCCCCGATCGGCACGCCGGTGGGGATCACGAAGTCGGCGCGGGCGCGTTTCTCCGCATCGGGAAGCTGGCGGGCGAGAATCGCCTCGAATCGTGCAACCGTCATGCCCGGCCGGGCGAGCACGCGTTCGCGCTGGACCTCGGGCGGGGCCGAGACCACCGCGATCTTGTCGACATGCTTCCAGCCGCCGGCTTCGAACAGCAGGGGCACGTCGAGCACGACCAGCGGCCGGTCGCGATTCGAATCGAGAAAGGCATTGCGCGCATCGGTCACGGCGGGGTGGATGATCGCCTCGAGCCGGGCAAAGGCAGTGGGATCGGCGAGCACCGCCTCGCGCAACAGGGTGCGATCGACCCCCAGCGCGGTGGTGGTGTCGGGGAATTCCGCCTCGATCTCGGCGACCAGCGCGCCGCCCGGGCCCTGGAGCTTGTGGACCTCGGCATCGGCGTCGAACACCGGCACGCCAAGCTCGGCGAACATCGCCGCCACGGTCGACTTGCCCATGCCGATCGACCCGGTGAGGCCCAGAACAATCATCGGCGCACGATCATGACGTCAGCAGCGCGCGCAGTTCGTCGTCGCGGTCGCGCGGCGGCTCGGCACCGAAGAACAGCTCGAAGGCAAGGGCGGCCTGGCCGACCAGCATCTCGAGACCGTCCACCGTATCGAGCTCGCGATCGCGCGCCTGGGTGAGCAGATCGGTCTCGAGCGGGGCATAGACCGCGTCATAGACGACGGCGTCCTCGGGCAGGGGCGACAGGTCGACCTCGAGCGGCGGCTGGCCGACCATGCCGAGCGCGCTGGCGTTGACCAGCAGCTGGGCGGCGGGGAGCCTGGCATTGAGCGGCAGCGCCTCGCCCTTGATGCCGAAGCTGGAAAGCAGCGCCGCGCCCTTCAGGACATTGCGGTTGAGCAGTGTCACCCGGCCGATGCCGACCTTGGACAGCGCGAACAGGATCGCCCGCGCCGCGCCGCCGGCACCGATCACCACGGCATGCTTGCCGTCGAGATCGAGCCCGGCGATCGGCGCATAGAAGCCACCGGCATCGGTATTGGTGCCGACCAGCGCCCCGTCCTCGGCGCGCACCACCGTGTTGATCGCACCGATCGATTCCCGGATGCCGCCACGATCCTCGACGAATTCGAGCGCCGCCTGCTTGTGGGGAATGGTGATGTTGCAGCCGCGCCAGTCGGGATCGGCCTTGCGCGCTTCGAAATAGCCGGCCAGCGCCTCCGGCTTCACGTGCGCGCGCCTGTACTCGGCCTCGATGCCGAGCTGCTTCAGCCAGAAGCCGTGGATCAGCGGCGACTTGGACTGGGCGATCGGGTCGCCGATCACTTCGGCATGGACAGTCATGACGTCAGAACTCCGCGGGTACGCAGATAAGAGAGGATCGGCAGCAGCGGCATGCCGAGGATGGTGAACTGGCTGCCATCGGTGCGGCTGAACAGCTGGACGCCGGGCCCTTCGATGCGGAAGCAGCCGACACAGCCGGCGATCGCGGGCCATTCCACATCGAGATATTCCTCGATGAACTTTTCGGAGAGCGGGCGAACGTGCAGCTTGGCGCGGTCGACATGGCGCCACACCGCGCGGCCGCCCTCGGCGATCACCGCGGCGCTGTAGATATCGTGCGTCCTGCCCGACATGCGGCGGAGATGGTCCGCAGCCTGTTCGCGGCTCTCCGGCTTGTCGAGCAGCGTGCCGTCGTCGAGCGCGACCAGCGAATCCCCGCCCAGGACCAGGGCAGCCGGCACCAGGCCGGATACCTTCAAAGCCTTCAGCTCGGCCAGCGCGTCGGCAAGATCGCGCGGCGAGATGCCGGAGGCGAGCAGGGATTGCTTGGCCGAGGCTTCGTCGACCTGTGCCGTCACGGCTTCATGCGGCACACCGGCATCATTTAGCATCGCGCGGCGCGATGCGCTTTGCGAAGCGAGTACGAGTTTCACTGGGCGCCTTTCTCTAGGGTCCGTTCGTTGCACAGCTGGATGATCGCCGCCGCGGTCTCCTCGATCGAGCGGCGCGTCACGTCGATCACCGGCCAGCCATTGTCGGCGAACATCCGCCGGGCAAAGGCGACTTCGCGCGTCACCGCGTCCTGCTCGACATAGCTCGTCTCGGTCGCCTGGTTCAGCGAGAGCAGCCGGTTGCGGCGGATCTGGATCAGCCGGTCGGCGCTGGTGGTAAGGCCGACGATCAGGGGATGCTTGAGGCCGAACAGCTCGGCCGGCGGCGGGGATTCCACCACGATCGGGATGTTGGCGGTCTTGTAGCCGCGATTGGCGAGATAGATCGACGTCGGCGTCTTGGACGAGCGCGAGACGCCGGCGAGGAGGATGTCGGCCTCTTCCCAATCCTCGGCGAGCAGCCCGTCGTCATGCGCGATGGTGAACTGGATCGCATCGACGCGGGCGAAATAGGCTGCGTCCAGGGTATGTTGCCGGCCGGGCCGCGCCTTCGCCTCCTGGCCGAGCAGGTTGGACAGGGCGTGGTTGACAGGATCGAGCGGGGCGATCGCGGGCAGGCCCATCGCCCTGCAGCGGCTTTCCAGCGTGCGGCGGATCTCGGGGTTCACCAGCGTGTAGAGCACCAGCCCGGGATTCTGGGCGATCTCCTGGAGGATGCGCTCGAGATGCGCTTCGCTGCGCACCATCGGCCAGAAATGGCGGAGCGTTTCGACATCGTCATATTGGGCGAGCGCCGCCTTGGCGATGTTCTCCAGCGTCTCGCCGGTGGAATCGGAGAGGAGGTGGAGGTGAAGCCGCATTCAGTGACCCTTGGGGAAGGCGCAGAGCGCCACTGGGGGTGAATCTGTGGAAAACATGGCTGACAGCCACTAGCGCAACCCGGCGCACGAACCAATCGGGTCAGTTTGATGACTCCGCTGGTGATTCGTCCACACCCGCATCCCCAGCTTGTGATTCCAATCCACAGGCTGTTGATATCGGGGACGGCGATCCCGAATCCGAGGATTCCCGCGGGACAGCGAGAGTCAAACTGTTGGCAACGCGCGGACGATTCCATAAGCCCCGGTTTCCACGCGCCAACAGACTCCAACAATCTCTAGATTCATTCTTTATTGTTTTAGGAACGGGCCCTGACCGACTCCCATCCCAAGCCGCTGCTCGAGACGCTCAAGGGCGCTCGACAGGAGATTCCGCCGGTCTGGCTGATGCGTCAGGCGGGTCGCTATCTGCCCGAATATCGCGCGCTCCGGGCCGAGAAGGGCGGATTCCTCGAACTCGCGCTCGATCCCGAAGCCGCGGCCGAGATCACGCTGCAGCCGATCCGGCGCTTCGGCATGGACGGCGCGATCCTGTTCTCCGACATCCTGATGGTGCCGATGGCGCTGGGCCAGCGACTCTGGTTCGAAACCGGCGAAGGCCCGCGCCTGGCACCGATCGTGACGACCCGTGCCGTGCTGGATGGCCTTGAATCGGGTTCTGAGGCCCTGGAGGCGGTCTATTCGACGGTCCGGCAGGTGAGATCCCAGCTCGACCCTCGCGTGACCTTCCTGGGCTTTGCAGGGAGCCCCTGGACCGTCGCCACCTATATGATCGCGGGGCAGGGGAGTCGCGAGCAGGCCGAGGCGCGGCGGCTTGCCTACCAGGATCCGGGACTCATGCAGGCGCTGGTCGATCGCATTGCCGACTGCACGATCGACTATCTGACCGCGCAGATCGATGCCGGAGTCGAGGCGGTGCAGCTTTTCGACAGCTGGGCAGGCAGCCTCTCGCCCGAGCAGTTCGAGCGCTGGGTGATCGCGCCGACCGCGCGGATCGCCGCGGCGGTGAAGGGCAAGGCGCCGGTGATCGGATTCCCCAAGGGCGCAGGCGGCAAGCTCGCCGCCTATGCGCGCGAGACCGGCGTCGATGCGATCGGGCTCGACGAGACGGTCGATCCCGCCTGGGCCGACCAGGTGCTGCCGGAGAAGCTCCCCGTGCAGGGCAATCTCGATCCGCTCGCGCTGATCGCGGGCGGCGAGACGCTCGATCGCGCGGTCGACCGGATCCTTTCGGCCTTTCCAAGCCGCCCGCATGTGTTCAATCTCGGGCACGGCATCCAGCAGGATACGCCGATCGCACATGTCGAGCGGCTGCTGGCGCGCATCAGGAGGGGTTGATGGCAGGCTGGCTGGGTGGGGCCTATCTCTGGGTCAAGGCATTCCACATCATCTTCGTGATCTTCTGGATGGCCGGCCTGTTCCTGCTGCCGCGCTATCTGGTCCATCATCAGGAATCGCTCGGAACGCCCGAGGCCGCAGCCTGGGAGAAGCGCGAGGCGCTGCTCCGCAAGATGATCCTGGGTCCCTCGATCGGCATCGTCTGGCTGCTCGGCCTGGCGCTCGCCGCCAATGTCGGGCTGTTCGACGGGGGCGCCGGACTCGGCTGGCTTCATGCCAAGTTGCTGATCGTGTTCCTGCTTTCCGGCTACCAGGGCTGGGCGGTCGGCTATTCGAGGAAGCTCGCCGCGGGGCAGGGCAACATTCCGGCGCGGCGGCTGCGCATGCTCGGCGAAGTGCCGGCGCTGGCGGTGATCCTCGTCGTGATCCTGGCGGTGGTGAAACCCTTCTAGGAGCCCGCGCAATTAAGTTGCGCCATTTCGGTTGGTCGCCGCAATTTACCGATTGCCGCAAAAGCGCATCCCAGACCGCGGAGACCGGTTGACTTGGGGGTAGGCCACTCCTAATTCCACGCTGTGGACCGGGTCACCGGCCCATCCCTCCTCCAAGCATCGTTATTCGCGCGCGATCCTACCCGCCGACCGACGCTCCCCCCAGCATCCAAGCACCCGGACTCCCAATGCATCTCAAGGACCTCAAGAAGAAAGCCCCCGCCGAACTGGTCTCGATGGCCGAGGAGCTCGGCGTGGAGAGCGCTTCGACGCTGCGCAAGCAGGACCTGCTGTTCGGCATCCTCAAGGCAGAGGCCGAGAATGGCGAGCAGATCCTGGGCCTGGGCACGATCGAGGTGCTGCCGGACGGCTTCGGCTTCCTGCGCAGCCCCGAGGCGAACTATCTCGCCGGCCCGGATGACATCTATGTCTCGCCCAACCAGGTCCGCAAGTTCGGCCTGCGCACCGGCGACACGGTGGAAGGCGAGATCCGCGCGCCCAAGGACGGCGAGCGCTATTTCGCCCTGGTCCGCCTGGTCTCGGTCAATTTCGACGATCCCGACGCGGTCCGCCACCGGGTCAATTTCGACAACCTCACGCCGCTCTACCCCGAGAGCAAGCTGACGCTCGACCAGCTCGATCCGACCCAGAAGGACAAGTCGGCCCGCGTCATCGACATCGTCTCGCCGCAGGGCAAGGGCCAGCGCACGCTGATCGTGGCGCCGCCGCGCGTCGGCAAGACGGTGATGCTGCAGAACATCGCCAAGGCGATCACCGACAACCATCCCGAAGTCTTCCTGATCGTGCTGCTCATCGACGAGCGCCCCGAGGAAGTCACCGACATGCAGCGCTCGGTGAAGGGAGAGGTGATCTCCTCGACCTTCGACGAGCCGGCCCAGCGCCACGTGCAGGTCTCTGAAATGGTTATCGAAAAGGCCAAGCGCCTGGTCGAGCACAAGAAGGATGTCGTCATCCTGCTCGACTCGATCACCCGCCTCGGCCGCGCCTACAACACCGTGGTGCCGTCGTCGGGAAAGGTGCTGACCGGCGGTGTCGACGCCAACGCGCTGCAGCGCCCGAAGCGCTTCTTCGGTGCCGCGCGCAACATCGAGGAGGGCGGCTCGCTCTCGATCATCGCCACCGCGCTGATCGACACCGGCAGCCGCATGGACGAAGTCATCTTCGAAGAGTTCAAGGGCACCGGTAACTCGGAAATCGTCCTCGACCGCAAGGTGGCCGACAAGCGCATCTTCCCGGCGCTCGACGTTGGCAAGTCGGGCACCCGCAAGGAAGAGCTGCTGGTCGACAAGGCCAAGCTCACCAAGATGTGGGTCCTGCGCCGCATCCTCATGCAGATGGGCACGATCGACGCGATGGAGTTCCTGCTCGACAAGATGAAGGACTCGAAGACCAACGAGGATTTCTTCGACTCGATGAACCAGTAAGCTTCACGCTCCACGTGAAACAAAGGCCGGGCCCAGCGCCCGGCCTTTTTCGTTGTGGGGCAGGACAAGCGAACCTTCAGGCGCTTGCATGCGGCCCCGAGCGCGTTAGGGCTTAGCCGATGCTCGACATGCTCCTCAGCGCCGCCGCAGCCGGAATCGGCTCTCCCGCCGATATCTGGCAGCATATCCTCGCCGATTTCTCGAACCTGGGTGATCCGTCCGCGCTTGCCGCCTTTGGCTCGGTGCTGATGATCGACCTGGTGTTGGCAGGCGACAACGCGATCGTTGTCGGCGCGCTTGCTGCGGGACTGCCGGCGGAGCAGCGCAAGAAGGTCATCCTGATCGGCATCGGCGCCGCGCTTGTCCTGCGCATCGCCTTCGCGCTGATCGTCAGCTGGCTGATGGGCATTGTCGGCCTGATCTTCGCCGGCGGCCTGTTGCTGCTCTGGGTGAGCTGGAAGTTCTGGCGTGAGATCCGCGAGGGCGGTCCGCACGCCGATGAAGTGGAATCGGGTCTCAAGCCTGCAAAGAGCTTTGCCGCGGCCGCCTGGGCGGTCGCGGTCGCCGATGTCTCCATGAGCCTCGACAACGTCCTGGCGGTCGCCGGTGCCGCGCGCGAGCATCCCGGCATCCTCGTCGTCGGCCTGCTGCTTTCGGTAGCGCTGATGGGGATCGCGGCGAACCTGATCGCCAAGCTGATCAACCGTTATCCCTGGATCGCCTATATCGGCTTGGCGGTGATCATCTTCGTGGCATTCCGCATGATCTATGAAGGCTGGGTCGGCACCCACGAGACTCCGGGGATCACCAGCTTCTTCTGAGGCTCAGCCGGCCCGGCAGTGGCCGGCACCGACTTCGGCGGCAAGGACCGCCTTGAGGATCGCTTCCGACCGCCGCTGGCCATAGCCGCGGCCATAGGCGGCGGAAGTGATCCCGACGACCAGATCGCAGCCCGGCACGACATAGATCTTGTTGCCGCCATTGCCCGAGGCGAAGGACACGGTGACGGCGGTGCCGTCGACCTGATGGGTCTTGCGGTACCAGAAATAGCCATAGTGATCGGCATAGGGATCGCTGTCCGCGATGCCGACAAGGGGTGCCGTCATCGCCGATACCCAGCGCGCGCTGACGATCCGGCGGCCGCCCAGCTGGCCCTTGTTCCGCACCATCTCGCCGATCTGCGCCAGGTCGCGCGTGGTGAGCCGGAGATTGCCCTGGCCCTTGGTGATGCCCGCAGCGTCGGAATCCCAGCGCCAGCGCGCAATGCCGAGTGGCGCGAAGAGCCGCTGCCGGGCGAAATCCGCCATCGATCCATGGGTAGCCTTGGCCACGACCACGCCTGCGACATAGGTGGTCGTGGAATTGTAGCGATAGCGGGTGCCTGGATTGGTCTCACGCGGCACAGCGAGGACAAAGGCCAGCGGATCCGCCGCCTCGTCCATCCGGTCTTCATTGCCGGGGGAAGCGGGATCCTCGTCGAACGCGGCGAGGCCAGAGCGCATGCTCAGCACGTCGCGCAGCGCGACCGGCCCGATCGCACTGCCGGCGGCATCGGTCCAATAGCGCGAAACCGGATCGTCCACCGATCGGATCGCACCGCGATCGATCGCGATGCCGACGAGCAGCGCAGTGATGCTCTTGCCCGCCGAGCGGATGTCGTGGAGCTCGTCGGCGGTGGCGCCATTGTAGTAGCGCTCGGCGACGCGCTGGCCGCGATGGATCACCACCACGCCGCGCAGGTCGGGATGTTCGTCCCGGTCCCAGTGCGCGAGCACCGGGCCAAGATCGGGGGACGGGGAGGCGGCGCCGGCAGGCAATGCCAGCAAGGCAATGAGCGCGCATGTCGACCGGCGCAGTGCCCTGACTCCCCGCATGTCTTTCCCCCTTGTCGTTCGGTGCCTGCAGCTTAGCCGAGATTCTTTACAAAAAACTCGGCGGTCCGGGCATCGGCGAGTTTTGCCGCTTCGTCGGAGCGGCGCTTGCCGAAGGTGTCGGCAAAGCCGTGATCCTCGCCGGCATAGTCGAACAGTGTCACCCTGGGGTGATCGTCCAGCCCGTCATGCATCGCCGCCTGGGCTTCCGGGCTGACGAAGTGATCGGCCTGGGGGATGTGGAGCAGCACCGGACGCGAAATGCCGTGCTTCTCGCCAAGCAGATTGTCGATGCCCACGCCGTAATAGCCGACGCTCGCATCGCTGTCGGTGCGGGTCGCGGTCATGAATGCCAGGCGGCCGCCCAGGCAGAAGCCCACCACGCCGACCTTGCCGCCTTCGCCCAGCTGGGCGCGGGCCGCACGGATGGTCGCTTCGATGTCGCGGATGCCGGCGTCCTGGTTGAACTTGCCCATCAGCTCCAGCGCCTGCTGGAACTGCTCGGGGACGTCCGCATCGAGCTGAATGCCCGGCTCGAGCCGCCAGAACAGATCGGGTGCGAGGCTGAGATAGCCCTTGGCCGCCCAATCGTCGCACTTCTGGCGGATGCCGGGGTTCACGCCGAAGATCTCCTGGATCACGATCACCGCGGCCTTGGGCGTGCCCTCGGGCCGGGCGACATAGGCGTGGAAGCTGCCGCTGCCGTCGATCGTGTCGATGCTGATCATCTCGCTCACAATAAGGTCCTTCCAGAGAAGCGCCGCTCATGATCGAGCAGCCAGGATTTGGTCTTGGGCCCGTCGCCGCCCGAATAATTGCCGAGCTTCCCGCCCTGGCCGAGCACGCGGTGGCAAGGGACGAGGATGGGAAAGGGGTTATTCGAGCAGATCTGGCCGATCGCTCGCGCACTCGATCCGGTGATCTGGGCGAGCTCGCCATAGCTCATCGTCTCGCCATAGCCGATGCCGATCATCGCCTGGCGCAGCTCTGTTCCACGTGAAGTGGGCAGGGGCAGGAGCGGAAGATCGAAATCCTGGCGATCGCCGGCGAACCATTGCTCCAGCTGATCGACGGCGGTGCGGACCGTGGTGGCGGCAGCTGGCGTGGGTGAACCTTCGCCGATCCGGACCGAAACCAGCACGTCTTCACAGCCTTCGACCCGGACTGGACCGATGGGCGTTGCGATCACCGCATGGTCGCGCGCATACATGGCTTCGAACTAGCAGCCGTAACCCGGCGTGCGCAACGGAGACGGCCATGAAGATCAATGTCGAGGTGGAGTGCACGCCGGAGGAAGCGCGGCGTGCCATGGGCCTGCCCGATCTGGCGCCGGTGCACGAGCGTTACATTGCGATGATGGTCGATGCGATCGACAAGCAGGGCAGCCCGGAGGCGTTCCAGAAGATGCTGCAGAGCTGGGCCCCGATGAGCGAGGCGGGCATGGGATTCTGGCGTGCCCTGTTCGATCCTTCGAAGTTCGATACCGGGAGCAAGACCGAGAAGTAATGGACACGATCTACGCGGTATCGAGCGGCGCGCCACCCGCTGCGATCGCGGTGCTGCGCGTCAGCGGGCCGCAGGCATTCGCGGTGGTGCGGGAGTTTGCGGGTGACGTGCCGGCACCGCGCCGGGCGACCGTTCGGGCCTTGCACGATCCTGCCGATCGCGCGCTGCTCGATCGCGCACTGGTCCTCTGCTTCCCGGGCCCGCGCAGCGCGACGGGGGAGGACCTTGCCGAGTTCCATCTCCATGGCGGCCGGGCCGTGGTTCGCGCGGTCGAAGCGGCGCTGGCTGCCCGACCCGGGCTCCGGTCCGCGGAGCCGGGGGAGTTCACGCGGCGCGCGCTTCAGCATGGCCGGATCGATCTGAGCGAGGCCGAGGGGCTGGGCGACCTGCTGATGGCCGAGACCGAGGCGCAGCGCCGGTCCGCCATCCGGTCGGCGGAAGGCGCGGTGCGTCGGGCGGTCGAGGGTTGGACCGATCGGCTGCTTGGCCTGGCCGCACGGGTCGAGGCCGAACTCGATCATAGCGACGAGGATGATGTCGCGGACGCTGCGCTGCTGCCGGCGATCCGGTCGGGCGCGGTCGCGTTGGCCGTGGATATCGAAGCCGTGGCCGATCGGCCGCCGGTCGAACGGTTGCGCGACGGCATCCGCGTGGTGCTCGCCGGGCCGCCCAATGCCGGCAAGTCGTCGCTGCTCAATGCGATGGCGGGGCGCGATGCTGCGATCGTCTCACCGATCTCGGGCACGACGCGGGACCGGATCGAGGCGCCGGTGGTGCGTGGCGGGATCGCCTGGTTGCTGATCGATACCGCCGGGCTGGCCGAGCTGCCGGGCGACGAGATCGAAGCGATCGGTATCGCACGGGCGCAGGCGGCACAGGCCGAGGCGGACATTCTGCTGTGGCTCGGCGATGAGACGCCGCCGGTGCACGAGCATCTTCTGTGGCTCAACCCTCGTGCCGACCTGCCGGAGCGGGGGCTGGGTGCGGGTCGATTGTCGCTATCGTCGCGCACTGGTGCCGGCCTGGACGCGCTCTGGGAGGCGATGGCTGGACTGGCGGGCGAACTGCTTCCCCCGCCCGACTTGATGGCGCTCAATGCCCGGCAGCGGGCGTTGTGCCAGTCCGCCGCGGCTTCGCTTCAGGCGATCGCTCATGAAAGCGACCTGCTGCTGATTGCCGAGCAGCTGCGCAGCGCGATGCGCGCGTTCGATGCGATCACTGGGCGGGCCGGGGTCGAGGCGATGCTCGATGCGCTGTTCGGGCGTTTCTGCATAGGTAAGTAGATGTTCCACGTGGAACGGTTTTGACGGCGGGCCTGCGATTCTGTAGCGCGCGGGCAATGGATTTCGATGTCATCGTCATCGGCGGCGGGCACGCCGGCACCGAAGCGGCCGCCGCTTCGGCACGCCGGGGCGCGCGCACCGCGTTGCTCAGCTTCGACCTGACGAAGCTCGGGGCGATGTCGTGTAACCCGGCAATCGGAGGGCTGGGGAAGGGCCATCTGGTCCGTGAGGTCGATGCGTTCGACGGACTGATGGGTCGCGCGACCGATGCCGCGGGCATTCATTACCGCATGCTCAACCGGTCCAAGGGCACCGCGGTCCAGGGGCCGCGGGTCCAGGCCGACCGGGTGCGCTATGCCGCGGCGATCCAGAAGCTCCTGGCCGAACAGCCCGACCTGCACCTGGTCGCCGGCGAGGCCGAGGGACTGGAGCTGGAAGGCGGCGCGGTCGCGGGTGTCCGGTTGGCCGATGGCAGCCTGATCACATGCCGGGCCGTGGTGCTCGCCACCGGTACCTTCCTCGGCGGCCGCATCTTTCGGGGCGAGGAGCGGGAGACTGGCGGCCGGGTAGGCGAGGGCTCTGCCATCCGCCTCGCCGAGCAGCTGCGCGCGCTCAACCTGCCGATGGCCCGGCTGAAGACCGGCACCCCGCCGCGCCTCGACGGCCGCACGATCGACTGGGCACGGATCGAGGAGCAGCCCTCGGACGCCGAGCCCTGGACGATGTCGCCGCTCACCCCGCGCCGGACTCTCCCGCAGCTCCATTGCGGTGTCACGCGCACCACCCATGCGACGCATGACGCGATCCGCTCGGGGCTCGATCGCTCGCCCTTGTTCACCGGGGCGATCGATGCGCAGGGGCCGCGCTATTGCCCGTCGATCGAGGACAAGATCCACCGCTTCGGCGACCGCGACGGGCACCAGATCTTCCTCGAGCCCGAGGGCCTGGATACGCACCTGATCTATCCGAACGGCATGTCGACCTCGTTGCCGGTCGATATTCAGGTGGCGATGGTCAATTCGATCCCAGGGCTCGAGCAGGCGGCGATCGTCACGCCGGGCTATGCGGTCGAATATGACCATATCGATCCGCGCGCGCTCGACGCCACGCTGGCGCTGCCGGCGATCCCGGGCGTGTGGTGTGCCGGCCAGATCAACGGCACCACGGGCTATGAGGAAGCGGGCGGGCAGGGGCTGGTCGCCGGGCTCAACGCGGCTGCGCGTGCCCGGGGCCTCGCCCCGCTGGTCCTGGATCGCGCGACGTCCTATCTTGGTGTGATGGTCGATGACCTGGTGCTGCAGGGCGTCACCGAGCCTTATCGCATGCTCACCGCCCGTGCAGAATTCCGTCTTCGCCTGCGTGCCGACAATGCCGGGACGCGCCTGGGCCCGATCGCTGCGGAGCTGGGTTGCCTTGGTGCGGAGCGGTTGGCTTGGCTGCAGGCGCGGGCCGAGGGCAGGGCGAAGCTCGACGAGAGTTTCGCCGTAATTCGCACGGCATCGGCGCTTGGTGCGCGTGGTGCCCCGGTCGCCCAGGACGGCGCCAAGCGTCCGGCGCGCGACTGGCTGCGTTTCCCCGGCATCGAGCTCGACCATCTCGAGGTGCATCCCGAGGCCGATCCGGCATTGCTTGCCGAATATGTCGAGGATGCCCGCTACGCACCCTATCTCGAGCGGCAGGAGGCTGAGGTTGCGCAGCTGCGCAGCAATGATGCCGTGAAGCTGCCTGCCGATATGGACTTCGCCGCCATCGCAGGCCTCTCCAACGAGATGGTCGAGAAGCTGGGGGCCTCGCGCCCCGAGACGATCGGGGCGGCGGCGCGCATCCGTGGCATCACCCCGGCGGCGCTTTCCGCCATCCTCCTTCACGCACGGCGGCGCGCAGCATGACCGAAGACGAAGCACGCGAGTGGATCCGTGCACATTTCAATGTTTCACGTGAAACGCAGCTACAGCGCTTCGGCGAGATCCTGCGGGAGGAATCGACCCGGCAGAACCTGATCTCCGCCGCGAGCTTCGATGAACTCTGGACCCGGCACTTCGTCGATTCGGCCCAGCTGATCCCGCTGGCCGAGGGTGCCGGGGAGGGGGCCTGGCTCGACGTCGGTACCGGCGCCGGCATGCCCGGCCTGGTCGTCGCGCTGCTGGTCGATCGCCCGGTGGTGATGATCGAGCCGCGTATCCGCCGTGTCGAATTCCTGCGCGGCGCGGTCGAGGCACTCGGTATCGGGGATCGCGCCAGCGTCGAGCATTGCAAGGTCGAAGGCTATCAGCCGAAGCAGAAAGCCGCGATCGTCTCCGCCCGGGCAGTCGCCGCGCTGCCCGATTTGTTCAGGTCCACGGCACATTGCACAGACTCGTCCACAATATGGTTGCTTCCAAAGGGGCGAAGCGCGCAATCGGAGGTGGAAGCCGCCCGCGCGAAATGGCAGGGTGCGTTTCACGTGGAACCCAGCATCACATCGCCTGAATCGGGTATCGTGGTCGCGCGAAAGGTACGCCCCAGATGATCTGCATCGCTATCGCCAACCAGAAGGGCGGGGTGGGTAAGACCACCACGGCGATCAATGTCGGCACCGCGCTCGCCGCGACCGGCCAACGCGTCCTGCTGATCGACTTCGATCCGCAGGGCAATGCCTCGACGGGCCTCGGCATCGGCCGGGCCGAGCGCGAGCATTCGACCTATGACCTGCTCGTCAGCGACGTGAACCTGGAAGATGTCGCGGTGCCGACCAAGGTGCCCGGCCTCGACATCATCCCGGCGACGCAGGACCTGTCGGGCGCCGAGATCGAGCTGATCGAGTTCGAAGCGCGCACGCATCGGCTCGACAGCGCGATCGCCCGCCATCATGCGCAGCGCTGGGACGTGATCCTGATCGATTGCCCGCCTTCGCTCGGGCTGCTGACGATCAACGCGATGGTCGCCGCGCACGCCTTGCTCGTGCCGCTGCAGTGCGAGTTCTTCGCGCTCGAAGGGCTCAGCCAGCTGCTCAGCACGGTCGAGCGTATCCGCGGCCGCTTCAATCCCGGTCTGTCGATCCTCGGCGTGGTGCTGACCATGTACGATCGCCGCAACCGCCTGACCGATCAGGTTTCGGACGATGTCCGCGCCGTCCTCGGCCGCGTCGTGTTCGACACGGTGATCCCGCGCAACGTCCGCCTTTCCGAAGCGCCGAGCCACGGGCTGCCGGCGCTGATCTACGATCATCGCTGCCCAGGCTCCGAGGCCTATATCGCGCTCGCCCGCGAAGTGATCGATCGCCTGCCCAAGCTCAAGAAGGCCGCATGACCGAAGCATCCCGCAAGCCTCGTCCCGGCCTTGGCCGCGGGCTCTCGTCGCTGCTCGGCGACGCCGTCCCCGAAGCGCCGGTCTCGGGCACGCCCGATATGGGCTCGGGCCTGCGGATGCTGCCGGTCAGCTCGCTGGTGCCGCACCCCGACCAGCCGCGCCGTCATTTCGACGAGGACGCGCTGGAGGAACTCGCCCAGTCGCTCAAGCAGCGCGGGCTGATCCAGCCGATCGTCGTCCGCCCGACCGGCCACAATTACCAGATCGTCGCCGGCGAGCGCCGCTGGCGCGCGGCGCAGCGCGCCCGGCTGCACGAAGTTCCGGTCATCGTCCGCGACTTCAACGAAGCCGAGACGATGGAAATCGCGCTGGTCGAGAATATCCAGCGGCAGGACCTCAACGCGATCGAAGAGGCCGAGGCCTATGCCCGCCTTATCCGCGAGTTCGGCCACAGCCAGGAAGCGCTGGGCAAGCTCGTCCACAAGTCGCGCAGCCACATCGCCAATTTGCTCCGCCTGCTCGACCTGCCTGAGGGCGTGCGCAACATGGTCCTGGTCGGCGAGCTCGACATGGGCCATGCTCGCGCGCTGATCGGCGCGCCCGAGGCGGAGAAGCTCGCCCGCGAGGTCGCGAACAAGGGCCTGTCGGTGCGCGAGACCGAGAAGCTGGCGCGCCACGCCAAGCCGAACAGCAAGCGCAAGCCCGAGCCGAAAATCCGCGATGCCGATATCTCGGCGCTCGAGCATCAGCTGGGCGATGTGCTGGGCCTCAACGTTCGCATCGCGCACGGCGCCAAGGGCGGCACGCTGACGCTCTCCTATTCGACGCTCGACCAGCTCGACATGGTCTGCCAGCGGCTGAGCGGCGAGCGGATCTAGCCACCTTCAAAGCCGTCGGCCGAGTTACCGTCATCCCGGCGAAAGCCGGGATCTCGTCCGGCTCCTTTCCCGCCATCGCCTGAGATCCCGACTTTCGTCGGGATGACGATTTGGGCGGGGTACGGCGATTTGGGGCTTAGCCCTTCGCCCGCGCCGCCTGTCGCGCGATCGTCACCGCTTCGGCTTCCGCCAGAACCTCGCCCGCGCTGCCCGAATGCATCAGTGCGCGTTCGGCTTCGCGGACGCGATCGATCGCGCGGACAAGCTGGGTGCCATTCCAGCGGCGCAGAGCGCGGCCGGTCGCCGCTTTCTCGCGGAAGAAAACCCGATGTTTCTCAAGCACTTCATCCATGTCGCCACCGCGATCCAGGTCGATCCGCATTTCGGCCATGCCCTGTAGCCGCCGGGCGAGCTGGCGCATCAGCGGTACGCCGATGCCTTCGCCCAGCCGGGCCAGTTCGAGGCCGATATCGCCGACCCGGCCATCGACCACCGCGGTGATCGCGTCGCTCAGGTCGGAGTCGCCCAGATCGGCGCCGATCGCGTCGAGCGCGGCGCTGTCGGCGTCCTTGGGCCGGTCCGGAGCGGCGTCGAGGAAAAGGGCGAGCTTCTCGATCTCGCGGGCCAGGATCGCCCGATCGCCAGCGGTGGCGGCGGCCAGGCGTTGGGGAACGTCGCCCATCAGGCGCAGGCCATGTTCGCGGGCGACATTGGAGGCGAGGCGCGTCGCATCGACGCCCTCGGGTACGTAGCAGGCATGCGCCCAGGCGTTCTGCGCGGCGATCACCGCCTTGACCAGCTTGCCGCTCGCCTTGAGCCCTGGACCGATCGCGACCACCGGGTTTCCGGCTGTCTGGGCGGTCAGCAGCAGCGAAATAGCCTCCGCGGCACCTTCCTCCACGCCGAGGACACGGACATAGCGCGTGCCGCCGAACAGGGAGAGCGAGGCCGCCTCGTCGGCGAGCCTGCCAGGCTGCTCGCGCAGGGCCTTCATGTCGAGATCGATGCGTTCGGCTTCGGGCCCCAGCGCCTTGCCGAGCCGCGATGCCAGGTCCGCGGCGCCCGCTTCATCGGGGCCGTGGAACAGGTAGAGCCGCGTATCGGGGTTGAGCTTGTCGATCGCGGCGCGGATTTGCGTCGCGTTGGCCTTCACTGGCCGCCCGCGGGCGCGGTCTGCGCGTAGCGGGCGACGCGCGCGACGATCTGGTCGGCGACGATGCCCGAAAGCCGCTCGAGCGCGCTCTTCTCGGCCGCGATCGTGGCATATTCGCTGCCGACCACGTCGATGCCGGCGTCGGAGCCGGCGGTGGCGTCGAGCACGACATTGCCGTTGCTCAGGTCGACCAGCTGGTAGCGCGCGCGCAGCATCCGTCGTTCGCGCGACACCGAGTCGTCGCGGCGGACGCCAAGGCCGCTGATCTGGTCGTCGAGCTTCACCTCGAGCCGGAAGCGGGCAGGGGCATCGTTATGGTCGAGCCGGTCCTTGAGCGCATTGGCGACCAGCCAGCCGGACTGGCCCTGGATCGGCGCGACCTCGACCGCGGAGAGAGTGGAGCGCACCGCGCCATCGGGACCGCCGCCATAGAGCGGACGAAGCCCGCAGCCGGACAAAGCCAGCCCTGCGGCGGCGAGGAGCGCTATCCGCTTCATGCGACGATATTCACCAGACGATCGGGCACGACGATCACCTTCTTCGGTTGCTTGCCTTCGAGCGCCCTAACGATCTTCTCGCTGGCAAGTGCCGCCGCCTCGGTAACATCCTTGGCCGCGCCCTTCGGCATTAGCAGCGTATCGCGCAGCTTGCCATTCACCTGGACGGCGATCGTCACTTCATCGTCGACGAGCAGGGCGGGATCCACGACGGGCCATTCGGCATCGGCGATCAGACCGGGATTGCCCCAATCGGCCCAGGCCTGCTCGGCGATGTGCGGCACCATCGGCGCGACGATGCGGGCCAGGGCGCGGATCGCCTGGGTGCGCGAGGCAGAGGGCTGGGCCTTCTCGATCGCCCCGACCAGCTCATAGAGCTTGGCGACGGACTTGTTGAAGGTCAGCGCCTCGACATCCTCGGCAACGCCCGCGATCGTGCGGTGCAGGCGCTTGTCGAGATCCTTGTCCTCGCCCGTGCCGGCTTCGTCTTCGGTGACGCTGTGGAAGAGCCTCCAGAGGCGGTTCACGAAGCGCCAGGCGCCCTCGATGCCGTTCTCGCTCCACTCCAGGTCGCGCTCGGGCGGGCTGTCGGAGAGCATGAACCAGCGCACCGCGTCGGCGCCATACTGGTCGACGATCGGCTCGGGATCGACGGTGTTCTTCTTCGACTTGGACATCTTCTCGATGCGGCCGATCTCGATCGGCTCGCCCGAGGCGAGTTCCACCGCGCCGGCGCTGTCCTTGCGGATCTCCTGCGGGGAGAGCCAGCGGCCGTCGAGGCTCTTGTAGGTCTCGTGCGTCACCATGCCCTGGGTGAACAGGCCGGCGAAGGGCTCCGCCACGTCGAGCTTGCCGATATGGCGCAGCGCCCGGGTGAAGAAGCGCGCATAGAGCAGGTGCAGGATCGCATGCTCGACGCCGCCGATATACTGGCCGACCGGCAGCCACTGCTCGGCAACCGCCTTGTCGAATGGCTTGTCCTTGGGCTGGCTGGCGAAGCGGATGAAATACCAGGAGGAATCGACGAAGGTGTCGAGCGTGTCGGTCTCGCGGCGGGCAGGTGCACCGCACTTGGGGCAGTCGACGTGCTTCCAGGTCGGATGGCGGTCGAGCGGGTTGCCGGGGATGTCGAACGACACGTCCTCGGGCAGCACGATCGGCAGCGATTCACGCGGGGCGGGGACCACGCCGCAGCTCTCGCAATGGATGATCGGGATCGGCGTGCCCCAATAGCGCTGGCGGCTGACGCCCCAGTCGCGCAGGCGCCACACCGTCTGGCCCTTGCCCCAGCCGCCATCCTCGGCGCGCTGGATGACGGCGCGCTTGGCGTCCGCCACGTCCATCCCGTCGAGGAAGTGCGAGTTCACCAGCGTGCCGGGGCCGGTATAGGCTTCGGTATCGTGGAACGCGGCCTCGGTCTTGTCGCCTTCGGAGACGACGCGGCGGATCGGCAGCTTGTATTTGGTGGCGAACTCGAAGTCGCGCTGGTCGTGCGCCGGCACGCCGAACACGGCGCCGGTGCCATAGTCCATCAGCACGAAATTGGCGATGTAGACCGGAATTTGCCAAGTAGAATCAAAGGGATGCGTGGCAGTGATGCCGGTATCATAGCCCAGCTTCTCCTGCGTCTCCAGCTCGGCTGCGGTGGTGCCGCCCTGCTTGCAGCGCTCGATGAACGCCTGGACGTCCGGATTACCCTCCGCCAGCTTCTGGGCGATCGGATGGTCCGCCGCGATCGCGACGAAGCTCGCGCCGAAGATCGTGTCCGGCCGGGTGGTGTAGACGGTCAACTGCTCGCCGTCGGACAGGGTCCAGTGGAACTCCAGGCCCTCGGACTTGCCGATCCAGTTCTCCTGCATCAGCTTGACCTTGTCCGGCCAGTGCTCGAGCCCCTGGACGCCGGTCAGCAGGTCATCGGCGAACTCGGTGATCTTGAGGAACCATTGGGAGAGCTTGCGCCGCTCGACCAGCGCGCCCGAGCGCCAGCCGCGCCCGTCGATCACCTGCTCGTTGGCGAGCACGGTCATGTCGACCGGGTCCCAGTTGACCGCCGATTCCTTGCGATAGACCAGGCCGTTCTCGAAGAAATCGAGGAAGATCGCCTGTTCGTGCCCGTAATATTCGGGTTCGCAGGTGGCGACCTCGCGGGTCCAGTCGAGCGCGAAGCCGAGGCGCTTCAGCTGCGCCTTCATCGTCGCGATATTGGCACGGGTCCAGCTGCCCGGATGGACCTTCTTCTCCATCGCGGCATTCTCGGCCGGCATGCCGAATGCGTCCCAGCCCATCGGGTGGAGCACTTCCATGCCCTTCATCCGCCGGAACCGGGCGAGCACGTCGCCCATCGTGTAGTTGCGGACATGCCCCATATGGATGCGCCCCGAAGGATAGGGGAACATCTCGAGGACATAGGACTTGGGCTTGGACGAATCGTCACGCGCGGCAAAGGTGCGGTTCTCTTCCCACACCTTCTGCCACGCGGCGTCCGCCTTCAACGGGTTGAAGCGAGACAAGTCAGTTCCTGCTGTTTTAGTCGCGGTGCCGGCCCGCTCCCCCATCCGGCCTCCCATAGAATGCTGCCGTTGGGAGGCCGGGTGGGGGAGCGGGCCGGTGCCGCCCGAATTAATCAGTGGCGACCGCAGCGCGACGCAGGTCGCGGGCGCGGGTGAGGATGATGTCCTCGAGCTTCTGCACCGTCGCGGCCTGGACGGGTGCTGCGACCCAGGCGCCGCTGCGGTTGACTTCGCGGAGTGCCGCGACGCGCAGCGCATCGGCGCGCAGATCCTGGTCGAGGATCGTCACGGTCACCTTCATCCGCTCGGTCTGGACGTTCGGGTTCACGTACCAGTCGGTCACGATCACGCCGCCGTTGGAGTCGGTCTGGAGCAGCGGCATGAAGCTCAGCGTGTCGAGGCTGGCGCGCCACAGATAGGAATTCACGCCGATCGTGGTCACCTTCGAAGCGGCGAGATCGGCCTCGGGGCGCTTGTTGTGACCGCCGCACGCGGTGATCGAGAGAGCGAGCGACCCAAGGATCGCGGTGCGCAACAGGCGGTTCATCGTCACATTCCTACCAGGCGAGAAAGTCGGTGAGCATCTATAGTGGCGCTTGTGGCGGGAGCAAGGCGGGAAGCCATGACCCGATTCGCACGTTTGAAACACTTCTGGTGCAACGGCCCGCAACCGGATTCTGTGGGTATGATGCAACACCGGCACGAAATTTATGCCACCGGTGGAACGGCGTCTCGGAATCGTGGTAGGACAAATTATCTAGGGGTGCATGAAGATGCGAGTCGGGCGGACAAAGGCGGGAATTGGACTGGGGGTGCTCTGCGCTGCCGGCCTTCTGCTTGCGCCGGCGATTCAGGCCCAGACCAGCAAGGGTGATCGCGCTCTTGCCGCTAAGCGCAGTTCCATTCCGGCGCGCGCTGGCGTCGGCATCTTCACGCCGGCGGCCGCAGATCCCAAGCTCGCCGCGGTGCTCGCCCGTTCGGGCCTGCCCGAAGGCACCTTCCGTTTCACTCCGGCCGAATCGCGTGGCACTGCCCGTGGCGTGACGGTCGCGGTCCGTGCCAGCTCAAGCCGTGCGCTCCGCAGCCGTGACGTGACGCGTGACGTCGCCGATGCGGCGACGCCGGTCAATCTGGCCCCGATCTCGTACAATCTCGGCGTCTCGGTCGGCTGGAAGCGCCTTGCCGTCTCGGGCGACGTGACTCGCGTCGAGCTGGTCGACCAGCCTGGCAGCCGCGAGCGCGCCGATATCGGCGTCAGCTATACCGGCAAGCGTCTGAGCGGCCGTCTGAGCGCGACCTCGGATCGTCCGCTTGCCAACACGCCGGTGCTGATCGGCGACAAGCCGAGCTACTCGATCGACGTCGGCGGCAGCTATTCGCTGACCCGCAACCTCGATGTGACCGCCGGCCTGCGCTATCGCAGCGAGGAAGATCGCCTGCCCAAGCTCAACGAGGGCCGCCGCGAGAGCCAGGCGGTCTATGTGGGCACCGCCTTCCGCTTCTGACGGCGTAGCCGTCATCCCGACGGAAGTCGGGATCTCGGACCACTAGCCTTTCCCCTTCGTCCAGGCGTCGATCGCCGCCCAGCCATGGATCCCGAGCCGCCCGAGGCTCCTCGCCCGGCGTGCGTCCATGCCGCCCAGCGCGATCACCGGCACGTCGAGCCCGCGCACCAGCAGCCCGAAGCGGGACCGCCCCAATGCCGTTGCGCCCGGATGCGAGCGGGTAGGGAAGGCCGGCGAGACGAACAGGGCATCGGCACCCGCGCGGATCGCCGCCATCGCCTCGCGCCGGTCATGCGCCGGCGCCGTGCGCAGACCCCGTCCGCGCCCGCCATGCACGCCGGCTTCGCCGCGCATCGGTTCGTTCCCGGCGCGGATCATCACCAGACGCCGCCGCCGTGCCACCTTCAGCACCCTGGCGAACAATGCGCGTCTCTCGGCCGGGGGCAGCCCATAGTGCCGGAACACCACCCCGCCACCAGGCGGCAGGTGCTCGAGCGCATCCCATAGCGCATCGCCCATCCGTTCGTCGGTCATCAGCCAAAGGCGCGGCAGGGGGTGGCGGCGGGGCATCGCCCTGCCTATAGCGCGCACCATGCCGATAGAAGAAGCCAGCCAGCGCCTCGCCGATGTGCGTGCGCGCATCGCGCATGCCGCGAAGATCGCCGACCGCAAGGCCGATGCTGTCACGCTGATCGCGATCTCGAAGACGCACGACGCCGATGCCATCCAGCCGCTGATCGATGCGGGCCAGCGCGTGTTCGGCGAGAATCGCGTGCAAGAGGCCGAGGGCAAGTGGCCGAAGTTGCGCGAGACGACTCCCGATGTCGCGCTGCACCTGGTGGGCCAGCTCCAGTCGAACAAGGCCGAGGATGCGGTCGCGCTGTTCGACGCGATCCATTCGGTCGACCGGCTCTCGCTGGTCGCCGCGCTGGCCAGGGCGATGGACAAGGCCGGCAGGCGCCCTGCCTGCTTCATCCAGGTCAATATAGGCGGTGAGGCGCAGAAGGGCGGCTGCTCGGTCGCCGATCTGCCCAGCCTGCTCGCCGAGGCGCGTACCGCCGATCTGCCGGTGCAGGGGCTGATGTGCGTGCCTCCGCTCGAGCTGGAGCCGGCCCCCTATTTCGCGCTGCTCGCCAAGATCGCGCGGGACCATGGCCTGGACGGGCTCAGCATGGGCATGTCGGGCGATTTCGAGACCGCGGTGACGATCGGCGCGACGCATGTCCGCGTCGGCACCGCGCTGTTTGGAGCACGCGCATGAAGTACGACGCCATTCTCTTCGATTTCGACGGCGTGCTGCTCGAGAGCGAATATGCCGGCAACAAGCAGATCGCCGCGTACCTCACCAGCATCGGCCACCCGACGAGTCCCGAGGATTCGATGGCCAATTTCATGGGCCTTTCCGGCGCCGACTTCCTCGGTGCGATCGAGAACTGGATCGGCCGCGCGATTCCCGACGACTTCCATGCCACCCGCGCCGAAGAGGATGCGCGCGTGCTGGAGGAAGGGCTTCCCGCGGTTGCCGGCGCGATCCGATTCGTCGAGGGGCTGCCCGCCGGCCTGCCGCGCGCTATCGCCTCGTCGAGCCGCACCGAATGGATCGACCGGCATCTCCGCCATCTCGGCATCCGCGATGCGTTTGGCGACCATATCTATAGCGGCCGCGAGCATGTGACGCGCGGCAAGCCGGCGCCCGATCTCTATCTCCATGCCGCTGCCGCGCTCGGGGTGCCGATCGAGCGCTGCGTGATCCTCGAGGATTCGCCGGTTGGCGTCACCGGCGCGGTCGCCTCGGGCGCGGACGTGATCGGCCTGTGCGCCGGCGCGCATTGCGCGCCCGACCATGCCGAACGGCTGCGCGCTCTGGGGGTGAAGCTGATCGCGCACGACTTCGACGAGGTCGCGCGCCTGGTCGCCTAGAAGCCGCGCGCTTCCCGGGCGAGCAGGTAGTCGCGCAACGCCATGGCGTCACTCAGCGCATTGTGCGGGCGTTTGCTCAGCGCGGCGCTGTCGAAGCCGAAGGCGTCGCACAGCTCGAAGCGGATCCGGTCGATCGGATAGCGATGGCCGGGCGCCGCGATCAGCAGGGTCGCGGCATGGGCGATGTCCTCCGGCCAGTCGGCAACGAGCAGCGGATCGGGATCATTGCCCAGATAGGCGGCGAAGGCCCGCCCCATCGCCTCGCGCGACACCGGCGTCACGTCGAGTACCGGCAGGATATGCTCGGCCACCCAGGGCGTCGGATCGGGACAGGGGAGCGCCGCATAGAAAGGCGCGCCGCCATCCTCGGGCACCAGCGCCAGCGCGATCAGCGGCCCGCCGAACCCGTTGAACTCGGTGTCGAGGAAATATCTCAGAGCTGGTGTCCTGTCCGGTCGCGCTTGGTGGCGAGATAGCGCTCGTTGTGCGGGTTGGGCGGGAGGAAATGCGGCACGCGTTCGACCACCGTCACGCCGGCGGTCTCCAGCGCGGCAACCTTCTCCGGATTGTTGGTGAGCAGCCGGATGCGGTGCTGGCCGAGCAGCGACAGCATCTTCGCCGCGGTGGCGAAGTTGCGCGCATCGATCGCGAAGCCCAGCCGGGTGTTGGCATCGACCGTGTCGAAGCCCTGGTCCTGCAGCGCATAGGCGCGCAGCTTGTTGATCAGCCCGATCCCGCGCCCTTCCTGGCGCAGATAGAGCAGGATCCCCCAGCCGCTCGCCCGGATCTCGCGGATCGCCGCCTGGAGCTGCGGCCCGCAATCGCACTTCAGCGAGCCGAGCACGTCGCCGGTCAGGCATTCGCTGTGCAGGCGGACGAGCGGCGGCTTGCCATTCGGTTCGCCGATCAGCAGCGCGACATGCTCGCCGGGCATCTCGTCGGTGCGGAAGGCGACGATCTCGCTGTCCTCGGCATCGAGCACGGGGAGGCGCGCGCGCGCGACGATGCGCAGCCGGTCGGCATCCTCGTGCGCGTCGATATCTTCGGGGGTGATCGTCTCCTCGCCGGCGGCCGGCCGCACGAAGAAGGCGGGCAGCAGCCCCGCGACCCGGGCGAGGCGCAGTGCCGCTGCGGAAAGCGCGGGCTCAACCAGCGGAATCGCGCGGAACGGGCCCTTCAGCGGCGTGGCCAGATCGAATTGCGGATCGGCCAGCGCCGTCGCGGTGTCGAAATCGAGCCAGGGCGCGCGCTGCACCAGCACCGGGGCATCGGGCGTCGCGGCATCGCGCTGGTTGGCGAGCTTGAGCGTCGCGGCGCGCCCGGCGGAGAGGAGCAGATCGGCCTGGCCGGCCTCGTCGAACGCGGCGAGGCGGCGGGCATCGGCGGTCTCGACCGCGAGCAGGGCGAGGTCACCGATGGCGATCGGCCAGCCCCGGCGCAGCGCATCGACGGCGCGGGCAGCGGCGTGTGCGCTCAAAAGTCGAACTCCGTCACGATGGGGACGTGGTCGGACGGCTTGAGCCAGGAGCGGCAGGGCTCGCAGACCTTGTGGCTGGTCGCCTTCTCGGCGACGTCGCGGCTGGCCCACATGTGATCGAGCCGGCGGCCGCGGTCCGAAGCGGCCCAGTCCTTCGCGCGGTAGCTCCACCAGCTGTAGTAGCGGGCAGGGGCGGGGACGAAGTGGCGGCCGAGATCGACCCAGTCGTTCGCCGCCTGCAGCCGGCCGAGCGTTTCTACTTCGATCGGGGTGTGGCTGACCACGTCGAGCAGCTGCTTGTGGCTCCACACGTCGCTCTCCAGCGGCGCCACGTTGAAGTCGCCGGTCAGGATCGAGGGCACGTTCAGGTCCTTCGACCAGGCGATCATCCGTTCGAGGAAATCGAGCTTCTGGCCGAACTTGGGGTTCAGCTCGCGGTTGGGGATGTCGCCGCCGGCGGGGACATAGACATTCTCGACCCGCACGCCGTTCGGCAGCCGGATGCCGACATGGCGCGCCTCGCCATTGGCCTGCCAGTCGAACCGGTCGTCCTCGACCACCGGCACGCGGGCGATGATCGCCACGCCGTGGTGCATGCGCTGGCCGTGCTTGATGATGTGGTCATAGCCGAGCGCGCGGAAGGCGCCTTCGGGGAAGTCCCCGTCGATCACCTTGGTTTCCTGGAGGCAGAGTACGTCCGGCGCTTCCTCGCGCAGGAACTGCTCGACGATCTCGATGCGGAAACGGACGGAGTTGATGTTCCAGGAGGCGATCTTCATCGCCCGGGATTTAGGAGGTGTTTGGCCTGTGCACCAGTGCCACAGCCCGCGCAGCGCGCAAAACGCGCCGGACATGGAAAGGCCCTCGTCCCGGGGGCAATGGAACGAGGGCCGACCTAGCGTTCGTCACGCAGGCGGGAAGTGAAGATCTCGGGTAACAGGGGGAAAATCCCGAGTACGCCTCCACATCCGCAAGACTGGTTCTAGGGTAGCCTACCTGTCGCCAGCATGAACGATGTTCAGCTTAGCGCGGGCCCTGCTTCCGCGGGTCGTTCCAGCGGAACGCTCCATCGCTGACATTGGCGTTGAACTGCTGATTCGAAAGGCGAATCGTCGTGCGATAATTCTGCGAATCCAGTGCCACCCAGCCCTGCAGCATCAGCCCGGCCGGGGCCGAGGGGTTCTTCTGGAAGATCAGGGTGATCCGGCCATATTCGGGGTGCGAATCGTCGCGCACTTCGACCGACACGACATTGTCGCTGCCCGTCGGCACCACCTTGGCGAACTTGGCGATGTCCTTTTTCGGGTTGAGCAGCACGGCGAGCGGCGAGTTGCCGATCGGCCAGCGCTCGACCTGGCGCACCTGGTAGTCGATGAAATAGAGACTGCGCCCGTCCGCGACGATCAGCTGGGGCACGCCCTTCTGATACTGGAAGCGGATCTTGCCGGGGCGCTTGAGCGTCATCGTGCCGGTGAGCGTGCGGCCGTTGCGGTCGGTCTGCGCGAAGCCGGCGGTCATCGAGCTCACCGATTCGAGATGCTGCTGCACCTGCGCGAGCTCGTTGGCCGGCGCGGGGGCGGCGGCCGAGACCAGCGCCGGCGCAGCAAGGGCGAGGCTGAAGGCGAGGGGCCGTGCAAACACGTGTCGTTTCTCCAAATTGCGGGGAAATGCCCTGGGAGACGGGGCTTGAATGTCCCCTGAACCCCCAAGACCGGCGTTTCGATCCCGTTACAGCTGCCGCCCGTCGGTATCCATCAGCACTTCGCGGCGGCCGACATGGTCGGGGCGCGAGACCAGCTCGTCCTTCTCCATCCGCTCGACCAGCCGCGCGGCCGAGTTGTACCCCACGCGCAGCTGGCGCTGCAGCCACGAGGTCGAGGCCTTCTGGCTCTCCGCCACCAGCTGGATCGCCCGGCGATAGAGCTGGTCCTCGGGCGAATCGTCGCCTTCGGGCGCGCCGTCCAGGCTGAACCCGCCATCCTCGGGCTCCTCGGTGACCGCCGAGATATAGTCGGGCGTGCCCTGCGCGCGCCAGTGATCGGCCACCGCCTGGACTTCGTCGTCGCTGACGAACGGCCCGTGCACGCGGACCAGCTGCTTGCCGCCGGGCATGTAGAGCATGTCGCCCTTGCCGAGCAGCTGCTCGGCGCCCTGCTCGCCCAGGATGGTGCGCGAATCGATCTTGCTGGCGACGTAGAAGGAGAGGCGCGTCGGCAGGTTCGCCTTGATCACGCCGGTGATGACGTCGACCGAGGGGCGCTGCGTCGCCATGATCAGGTGGATGCCGGCCGCACGCGCCTTCTGCGCGAGCCGCTGGATCAGAAATTCGACTTCCTTGCCCGCGGTCATCATCAGGTCGGCGAGCTCGTCGACGATCACCACGATCTGCGGCAGCGGATTCAGCTCGAGCGCTTCCTCCTCGTAGATCGGCTTGCCGCTGTCGGGGTCGTAGCCAACCTGCACCTTGCGCCCGATCTTCTGGCCCTTCGCCTTGGCCTGGCGCACCTTGTCGTTGAACGAGGCGAGGCTGCGGACATTGGCATAGGCCATCATCCGGTAGCGGTCCTCCATCTGCTCGACCGCCCATTTGAGCGCGCGCACCGCCTTGGCGGGCTCGGTGACGACGTCGGCGAGGAGGTGGGGAATGTCCTTGTACATGCTCAGCTCGAGCATCTTCGGATCGATCATGATCATCCGGCATTGCTCGGGCGTCAGCCGGTAGAGCAGCGACAGGATCATGCAGTTGAGGCCCACCGACTTGCCCGAGCCGGTGGTGCCGGCGACGAGCAAATGCGGCATCGGCGCCAGGTCGGCGATCACGGCGTCGCCGGCGATGTTCTTGCCGAGCACGAGGGGCAGGGTGGCGCCCTGGTCCTCGAAGGTCTGGCTGGCGACCAGCTCGTGCAGGTTGACCGGCTCGCGCACCGCATTGGGCAGCTCGATGCCGATCACGCTGCGCCCCGGGATCGTCGCGATGCGCGCCGAGGTGGCGGACATGTTGCGCGCCACGTCGTCGGCCAGCTGGATCACCCGGCTCGCCTTGATGCCGGCGGCCGGCTCCAGCTCGTACATGGTGACGACCGGGCCCGGGCGGACCTCGACGATCTGGCCCTTCACGTTGAAATCGTCGAGCACGCTTTCGAGTAGCCGGGCGTTGCGCTCGAGCGCCGCCTTGTCGATCCCGGCATTCTTGTTGACCGGCGGCGGCTTGAGCAGGTCGATCGAGGGCAGCTGGTAGCTGTCCTTGAAGTCGAGGCTGGTCTGGGTCGGCGGCTTGGTGCGCACCGGCGCGGGCGCGACGTTGCGCTCGGCGATCACCGGGCCCGGGCGATTGTCCGGGACCACCGTCTTGCGCGGCTCGCGGCCCTCGCGGATCCGGGGTTCCTCGATGTCGCGCTCCCGCTCGCGTTCCCTGGGCTCGCGGGGCTCGGGGCCGCCGAGCAGCGCGGTCTTGGCCGGTCCCTTCAGGTTCGGGATGCTCGGCAGGCTCACCCGCTCGGGCAGCGAGAAGTCGAGGCTGCGCCACCAGATGAACAGGCCAGCCAGGCCGCATAGGACGCCAAGGCCGCGCCCGGCCCACAGGCTGATCACGGGATCGCCGGCCAGGCCGATCAGCCAGTTGAACAGCGCCGCGATCGTCAGGCCGGCCACGCCGCCCAGGCCGCCGGGCAGGGTCAGCACCGCGTCGGAGGAGAAGAAGGAAAGGGCGGTTGCCACGAAGAGCACGCCGATGCCGACGCCGCGGAACATCGTCCCCCAAGTGCCGACGGGCCGGTCCTTGAGCAGGCGATAGGCGACGATCAGCCCGACCGGCAGGAACAGCCATACCGCGGGCCCGACCAACGCATAGAGCAGGTCGGAGACCCAGGCGCCGGGATCGCCCATCCAGTTGCGCGCCGGGCCGGCGGCGGCGGTGTTCAGCGAGGGATCGGTCGCATGATAGCTGCCCAGCGCGACGCCGAGCGCGAGCATGCCCAGGAACAGGGCCGCTCCGCCGATCACCGCGCCGCTGCGGCGCGCGCCGGCCTTCATGGTTTCGCGCCAAAGCGGCGCTTGTGCCCGGGACGCCATGCCCAGCCTCCAGATTTTCAGGGGTGCGACGCGGTTAATCGCGCGAGCGGACTCCTGCGTCAAGCGTTCCCGGCACGTTCCGGCGCATCTGGTCACGCAACTTATTCCCGTCATCCCCGCAAAGGCGGGGATCCAGGGTTTCCATGCCGCCTCGCCTATGACTCTGGATCCCTGCCTTCGCGGGGATGACGAATGAAGAGACACGCGCTACGGCACCCCTATGGATCGCGCAGATGTCCTCATCCTTGGCGGCGGGCTGGTAGGCTCGGCGCTGGCCACCGCGCTCGACGCGCACGGCATTTCCTCGATCGTCGTCGATCCGGCGGATCCCGAACAGATCCTCGCCGCCCGGCACGATGGCCGCGCCTCGGCGATCGCCAGCGCACCGATGCGAATGTTCGAGGCGATCGGCGTGTCGCCGCGGCTGGCGGGGAAGGGCTGCCCGATCGAGGGCATCCGCGTCTCCGACGGGCTGGAGCCCGGCAAGCTCGATTTCGCCCCGCAGGAGGGCGATGGCGCGCTCGGCCACATGTTCGAGAACCGCATCCTGCGCACCGCGCTCTACGAGGCGGCGGTCGCGGCACCGCTGGCCGATGTCCGCATGCAGACCCGCGCGCTTCACGTGGAACGTGGCGAGTTCGGCGTCACCGCCCGGCTCAGCGACGGGACCACGGTCACCGCCCAGCTGCTGGTCGGCGCCGAGGGCCGCAATTCGCCGACGCGCGAGGCCGCGAATCTCAGCACCGCGCGCTGGAGCTATGATCACGCTGCCATGGTCGCCACGCTCGGCCATGAACGCAGCCACGAGAACATCGCCTTCGAGATCTTCTATCCCGAGGGGCCCTTCGCGATCCTGCCGCTGCTCGACGACGAGAACGGACATCGCTCGGCGGTGGTGTGGACGGTCAATGCCCGCGACGCCGTCGGCATGATGAAGATCTCCGAGCGCGCCTATCTGGCCGAGGCCGAGAAGCGGATGGGCGGCTTCCTGGGCAAGCTCGGGCCGCTCACCGCGCGCTTCAGCCACCCGCTCGGCTTCCACCACGCCGCCTGGATCACCAGCGACCGGCTGGCCCTGGTCGGCGATGCCGCGCACGGCATCCACCCGATCGCCGGCCAGGGCGTCAATGTCGGCTTCCGCGACGTCGCCACGCTGGTCGAGGTGCTGGTCGACGGCAAGCGGCTGGGCCTCGACATGGGCGATCCCCAGCTGCTCGCGCGCTACCAGCGCTGGCGCGGGCTCGACACCTTCATGGTCGCCGCCGCCACCGACGGGCTGACCCGGCTGTTCGGCATCCCCGGCAAGACCGCCAGCGCCGTCCGCCGCTTCGGCCTTTCGGCGGTCGACCGGCTGCCGCCCTTGAAGCACTGGTTCATGGCCGAAGCGCGCGGCGAGAGCGGCGACGTGCCCAAGCTGCTCCAGGGCATCACCGCGTGATCGCCGCGCTCGCGCTGCTGCTCGCCGGCCCGGGCGAGACCTTTCCCGATCCGATTGGCCCGGCGGCGGAGGGCAAGCTGCAATGCCATGTCCCCGATCGCGCGCGCCGCACCTGCCAGTCGCTGGCCAGCTATCGGCCCGACGGCAAGGGCGGCCTCCTGAATACCGCCGAAGTGCTGATCGCGCCCCAGGCGTCGCTGGTGATGCGTACTGTCACGCCGGTAGCCATCCGCGATGGCGCGATCTGCGGCCCGCTCAGCCGCGAAGCGATCGGAAAGGCCGAGTTCCTCGTCGATGGGGCGGTGCTCGATGCCGAGAAGACGGCGTCGCTGCGCGCCACCATCCTCGACAGTTGGGCGGCGATGCTCGATCACGAGGTCTGCACCCGCTACACGGTGAGCGGTGATCATCTCGTCGCGCACCCGGCGGTGGACGGCAAGCCGGACGCGGCGACGATGGACCTGATCTGGGTGAGCCCGGCCGAGGACTATCGGGTCGCGCCGTAGCGCATAGCCGGGGAGATCAAGCGGTGTTCCTTCTCCTGGCAATGTTCCTCCCGCAATCAGACGCGGCACCGGAGCCCGTGGCGGCCGAGCTGGTCGAGATCGTCGCCGGCCCCAGGCGCTATTTCCATGCCGGCGAGGAGCGGGAAGGGTGCCCGGCGCCGACCGCCGCCTGCCGCCGCAAGGGCTATGTCGTCGGCGGCGACCGGCTGGTCGCCTGGGAAGCCAGGGGCGCGTTGACCCGCGTCACCTATCTCGCCCCCGGCTCGGATCGGCCGAGCGAAGGCTGGGTCGAGAGCGCGGCGCTGCGCCGCGTGCCGCTTGTCTCGCCGCGCGCATCCGACTGGATCGGCGGCTGGACCGGCTGGGAATCGGAGATCGACATCACCCGCGGTGCGAAGCCGGGCACGTTCCACATCGGCGGCAATGCCACCTGGGGCGCGCATGATCCGGACCGGGTGAAGCGCGGCGGCGTCAATTTCGGCATGCTCGGTGCCGATCTGCCCGCACCCAAGGGTGACAGCCTGGCCTTTGCCGATTCGGAAGAGGCCGATTGCCGCGTCACGCTCCGCCTGCTCGGCCCCTATCTGGTTGCCCGCGACAATGGCCGCTGCGGCGGGATGAACGTCACCTTCACCGGCACCTATCGGCGCTGAGCCTATCAGGGGGAATATCCATGCGTCTGCCGTTCCTGTTGGCCGGGCTGTTGTGCGCCTCGCCGGCGCTGGCCGATACCACGGCCGTCTATGCGTTCCCGAACGATGCCGCGATCGTGACCGTCGAGATCGCCTCGGGCGGCAACCTGCGTATCACGATCAGCGGCAAGGTGATCGAGGAAGCTCGGCAGAAGCTTCCCACGGCACAGCAGGACGATGTCGGTCTCTATGGCCTGATCGTGCGCGATGGCGAGGGCTATATCGTCGAGCCGGGCCAGGATGGTTCGCTCGCCGTGGTGCGCCAGGGAGACATGGAGCGGGCAATCCGCGAGATTCTCGAAGAGCGCCAGAATGTTCCGCCTTCGGACGACGAATCGGGCGGATCGCCGTTCGTCGAGCAGGGGACCGTCACGATCGGCGGTCGCATCGGGCGCGCCTTCTATCGCGGCACTGATCGCGCCACGCCGGCGGTGGTGGTCACCACCGATCCCGACCTCGCCGAGCTGGCGGCGGCGATGCAGCGTCAATATTCCAGCCGGGCCAGGGGGATCGGCGTGATCGGCCTGCCCAATGTGAGCGGCCCGATGCGTGCGGCCCTCGCACAGGGTGCGCCGATCGCCCTGGGCGGCATGCAGCTCAGGAGCGTGAAGCACGATCCGATTCCTTCCGCGCGATTCGCCTTGCCGCAGCCGCCGCGGACGCTGGATCAGGTGCGGGCGATGGTGGCGCCGAGGAAGATTCTCGACCTGCCCTGAGGCCTATTGCAGCGTGCCGCTCTCGTCGCCGTCGTGGCGGCCGTAGAATTGCATCAGCTGGACGATCAGCTCGGATCGTTCGCTCAGCGTATCCGCCTCCAGCAGCGCCTGTTTCGAAGCGGCGTCGAAGGGTGCGATCTGGGCGATGCCGTTGACCAGCGATTCGTCATCGAGCCGCGAGACCGCTTCCCAGTCGACCGCATAGCCCAGGCCATCGGCGAATCGGCGCGATTCGATCTCGAGCGCGGCGCGCTCGGCAAGGGCGAGGATCTCGCTCTCGCCTACCGTTTCCAGCTCGGCCTCGACCTGGCGGAACGGCGTCGTGACGTCGAGTTCGCGCAGCACGGCGAAACGGGCCAGCCCCTCGAGCACGATGTCGAATCGCCCGTCGTCCAGCGCCTCCACCTCGGCGATCCGGCCGACACAGCCGATGTCGAACAGGGCGGGCGGGCTGGCGGTGTCGCGCGGCTGAATCATGCCGATTCGCCGGTCCCGGGCGAGGGCATCCGATATCATCGCCCGGTAGCGCGGCTCGAAGATGTGCAGTGGCAGATGCATTCGCGGGAAGAGCAGCGCGCCCCCGAGCGGGAACACCGAAAGGCGCGCGATCTTCCCCGAGCGGATCATCCGAACAGGATCGCCGACAGCTTGCGGCGCTGTGCCGAGACCCAGGGATCCTCGAGGCCGACCGCCTCGAACAGCTTGAGCAGGCGCTGACGCGCGGCGCCTTCGTTCCACTCGCGGTCGTCCTGCACCATGGCGAGCAGGGTCGTGGCGGCGGCGTCGCGGTCGCCCGAGGCCATCTGGCCGCCGGCGAGCTCGTAGCGCGCTTCCATGTCGCCGGTGGCCGCCTGGGCGGCCAGGCCGCTGAGGTCCTCGACCGGCGTCGCTTCCCTGGCGAGCGCGATCGCAGCGCGGGCCTGCTCGATCTCGGCGCCCTTGGCGTCCTCGGGCAGCGCTGCGAGTACCGCCTCGGCTTCGTCGGCCCGGCCCAGCGCGAGCAGCGCACGGGCGCGGCCGGCGGCGATCTGCGGGTGCTCGGGGGCAAGCTCGGCGATCTGCTCGAAGACCGAGAGGGCGCGCTCGGCATCGCCCTCGGCCAGCACCTGCTCGCCCATGGCGATCAGCGGCTCGAGTTCGGCCTCGGCCTGCGCGTCGGCGCTCTCCACCGGCAGCTGGCGGAGAATCTGGTCGAGCATCGTGCGCAGCTGCGATTCGGTGCGTGCGGACGAGAGATCGGCGACCAGCTGGCCCTGGAACATCGCATAGACGGTCGGAATCGAGCGGACCTGGAACTGGCTGGCGATGAACTGATTCGCGTCGACGTCCACCTTGGCGAGCAGCACGCCCTTGCCGGCATAGTCCTCGGCGACCTTTTCGAGCACCGGGGCGAGCGCCTTGCAGGGGCCGCACCACTCCGCCCAGAAATCGATGATGACCAGGCTGGTCATCGAGGGCTCGACGACGTCGCGGCGGAACGCGTCGACGGCTTCCTTCTCCGCGGGGGTGAGTCCAAGCGTGGCCAAGATGGTGCTCCTGAAATGCACTGTTACGGTTGTGCGCTTATGTGGGCTTTCCGGGCGAAAGCGCCAAGCCTCTAAAAAAACTGCACGCATGGGGTTGCCGGCCCCAAAAGCCGGTGCTAGTGGCCGCGCCTCACCCAGCCCGGTGGCGCTTCGCTGCCCCGGACTAGAACGCCAGAGCGGGCGTAGCTCAGGGGTAGAGCACGACCTTGCCAAGGTCGGGGTCGAGGGTTCGAATCCCTTCGCCCGCTCCAGCGTTTCCTGCCGGATTTCCGGCACTTTTCCAGGAAACTTGAGAGAACGCTCTGGCTCGCGGTGATGCGTGCCTGCGCTATGCCATGGGATGGCTTGCGCAGCCCCGGGTCGCGGTGACAAAGTGTTGCCGATGATGATCGCACGGCTCGCTCTGGCGCTTGGCGCCGCTCTCCTCGCCTCCGCTGCCCCGCTTCCCGATGGAATCGAGGGCGTCTGGCGCAATCCGCACAACAGCGTGCACATCCGCTACGAATCCTGCGGCAAGGGCGCGATCTGCGGCACGGTCGTCTGGGCCAGCGACAAGGCAATCGCCGACGCGAAGCGCGGCGGCACCGAGAATCTCATCGGCACCTCGATCTTCCGCAATCTCTATCCGGCCGGCGCGAATCGCTGGAAGGGTAGCGTGTTCGTGCCGGACATCAAGAAGACCTTCTCCGGCACCGTGACGATCGAAGGCGACAGGATGATCGGCCGTGGCTGCCTGTTGCTCGGCGTCGGCTGCAAGTCGCAGACCTGGTCGCGGGTGGCCGAGTGAAGCCGTAAGGCCCTGCCGATTCGCGCGGACTGATTCGCGAACGCTGCGTTTCCGGAACGACCCCTTGTCCGGAGCGGCACCGCTTTCCACTTCAGCGGGCATACAGGTTCCAACCGCAAGAAGTCCCGCCATGTTCGGTAAAATGCTTCGGGCGATTCTGCCCGCCTTCATGTTGTTCCCGCTCGCCGTCCCCGCGTCCGCTTCCCCGCCCGACGCGCCGATCGCCAGCGAATGGCGCAACCCCAGCAACAGCGTCCATGTCCGCATCGACCAGTGCGGCGGCGCGGTGTGCGGCACGATCACCTGGGCCAGCGACAAAGCCATTGCCGACGCCAAGCGCGGCGGCACGACCCAGCTGATCGGCACGCGCCTGTTCCGCGATCTCAAGCCGGCCGGCGCGGGCAAGTGGAGCGGCAAGGTGTTCGTCCCCGACATCCGCCAGACCTTCTCGGGCACGATCCAGTTCCAGGACGGCGACAAGATGGTCGGCAAGGGCTGCGTGCTGTTCGGCATCATCTGCAAGGCCCAGACCTGGTCGCGGGTGCGCTGAATCTGTTTGGAAATGCGCGAAAGAGCGCATTTCGAGGCGGTGCCGGCCCACTCCCCCACCCGGCCGGCACCGCAATGCGCCGACAGGCGCATTCCAGGAAGCGAACTGTTTGAGCGCAGCCTTCGGGCTGGCGGGGCCGACCGGAACGTTTAGGGTACCTGCATGAGCAGTGCACCCATTCGAGTCGGCATCGGCGGCTGGACCTTCGAGCCCTGGCGCGGTTCCTTCTATCCGGAGAAGCTCTCCCAGAAGAAGGAACTCGAATATGCGTCGCGCCAGCTGACCGCGATCGAGGTCAACGGCACCTATTATTCCAGCTTCAAGCCCGCCACCTTCGAAGGCTGGGCGAAGACCGTGCCCGATGGCTTCGTCTTCGCGGTGAAGGGCTCGCGCTTCTGCACCAATCGCAAGGTGCTGGCCGATGCGGGCGAATCGGTCGCGAAGTTCGTCGGCCAGGGGATCGTCGAGCTCGGCGACCGGCTCGGGCCGCTGATGTGGCAGTTCATGGCGACCAAGAAGTTCGACGCCGCGGATTTCGGCGCGTTCCTCGATCTGCTTCCCCGCGAGCATCAGGGCGTGAAGCTCCGCCACGCCGTGCAGGTCCGGCACGACAGCTTCGCCGTCCCCGAGTTCGTCGATCTGTGCCGCAAGGCGGGCGTCGCGATCGTCTATGCCGATTCGCCGCAATATCCGGCGATCGCCGACATCACCGGCGACTTCGTCTATGCCCGGCTCGAGGCGGGCGAGGACGAGAACCCCTTCTGCTATCCCGAGGGCGACCTGCCACGCTGGACCGAGGCGGCGCGGACCTGGGCGTCGGGCGGGCGGCCCGTGGGGCTTCCCTATGTCGAGGACCGCGACCCGCCGGCCACGCGACGCGAAACCTTCATCTTCTTCATCCATGGCGGCAAGGTTCGCGCCCCCGCTGCGGCGCAAGAGCTGATCCACCGGCTCGAGGGCGCGAATCCGGGCTGATATCTGCGGGTTGATGCGGCCTTTGCGCCGCCCGAATCCGTCGCATTTCCGCCGTTTTCCGAGGCCCGGTGCGCGGACTCGAAATCCTGCGGACACACCCCGGTAAAGATGCGTGCCTTTCGGGATACAGGCCGAAGGCAAAGCGTCACCCCCTACCATCGGCTGCTTTACCCGCGAATCTCCCGCTTTCATCCCGGCGCCAGCGCATGCCGTTTCGCGGCGTGAGCCAGTTCGTACCCGCGCTTTGTTCGCGCGGGCAGTATGAAAAGGGTACCATGTTTACGCGTAACATCGCTCGCACCTTGCGGGCCGGGACCGCCCTTTCGGCGCTCACCCTGGCCACCAGTCTCCTCGCCGTCCCCGCCTTCGCGCAGGACACCGCTCCCACCACCGACCAGACCGCTCCGGAAACCCCGGCAGCCGACGAAGCCCCCGAAATCGTCGTCACCGGCTCGCTGTTCGCGACCAAGGTGACTCAGTCTCCGGTCACCACCGTCACCGCCGAATCGCTCGACGCGCGCGGCATCAGCACCGTCCAGGACGGCCTGCAGCGCCTCGCCGCCAACAACGGCCCGACCCTCACCAACAGCTTCTCGGCAAACGGCGCGTTCGCCGGCGGCGCCTCGGCGATCTCGCTGCGCGGCCTGTCGACCAACTCGACGCTGGTGCTGTTCGACGGCCTGCGCGCGGCCTATTATCCGCTCGCCGACGACGCGACCCGCAATTTCGTCGACCTGAATACGATTCCGGACGACATCATCGACCGTATCGAAGTGCTCAAGGACGGCGCTTCGTCGAGCTACGGTGCCGATGCGATCGCGGGCGTGGTCAACATCATCACCAAGCGCAGCTTCACCGGCCTCTCGGCCCGCGCCGAAGCCGGCGTTTCGCAGGACGGCATCGCCGCCACCCAGCGCTTCTCGGTCACCGCGGGTATCGGAGATCTCGATCGCGACGGGTTCAACGCCTATGTCAGCGGCTTCTACTATCATGCTGATTCGGTTGCCACCCGCGACCTGCGCTCGCCGTTCAACTCGGACGATCAGACCAGCATCGGCGGCCCGAACAACCAGGTGAACGGCGACAATTTCGCCGCCAACTATACCGGCTTCGGATCGAACCTCTATGTCGCGCCGGGCTCGGGCGGCCGCTATCAGCTGCTCGCCGGCGGCTGCGCCAATGGCAACCTGACCCAGACCACCGCTGCCCAGCAGGGCGGGAACGCCCTGCTGCCGACCAGCATCTGCCAGCAGGACCTGACCAACCGCTACGGCGTGGTCGCGCCGCAGGTCGATCGCTTCGGCATCTCGGCGCATGTCGCCAAGACGATCGGCGATTCGGCAGAGGCCTATCTCGAGCTGAATTTCCAGCAGTCGCGCAGCCAGTATAGCGGCGCGGCATCGTCGATCTATGCGAACGCACCGGCCGGCATCGACCATGAGCCCTTCTCGACCGTGGGCGGCGGCGCCAGCTTCGCCCCCGGCTCGGGCGCGCTGACGCTCCCGGTCTATGTCTGCGCCGCCCGCGTGAACTGCACCGCGGCCAACGGCACGCTCAACCCGAACAATCCGTTCGCGGCTTCGGGCCAGACCGCCACGCTGATCGGCGCGATGCCGAACCTTGTCCGCCATGACGAATCGCGCAGCCGCGTCTATCGCGCAGCCGCCGGCATCAAGGGCAGCTTCGGCGACGACTGGAACTACAAGGTCGATGCCACGGCGATGCGCAGCGAGCTGCGTCGTTCGGCCACCGGCTATGTCTATATCCAGCACCTGCTCGATGTGATCGCCGACGGCTCGTACAACTTCGTCGATCCGTCGTCGAACAGCCAGGCGGTGCAGGACTATCTGGCGCCGGCGCATTCGACCGATGCGTCCTCGGAACTCTACCAGGTCCAGGCGAGCGTGAACAAGGCGCTGTTCCAGCTGCCGGGCGGCCCGGCCCAGCTCGGCGTCGGCGGTTCGTTCTTCTACGAAGGCGTCGATTCGCCCTCGGCGAACAGCGATGCCAATGGCCCGACCGAGCGCTATTTCACGATCAACGCGTTCGGTACCAAGGGTCACCGCACGGTCACCTCGGGCTTCGGCGAACTCAGCCTGCCGGTCCTCAAGCAGCTCGAGCTCAACCTCTCGGGTCGCTATGACCATTACTCGACCGGTCCGGGCTATTTCTCGCCGAAGGTCGGTGCGAAGTTCACCCCCGTCGACATGCTGACGGTGCGCGGCACCTGGTCGCGCGGTTTCCGTATCCCGTCCTTCGGCGAAGCCAACTCGCTGCCGACCACGGGCTATGTGAACAACACGCCCAAGCTCTTCAGCGACGCGTATCTCGCCCAATATGGCTGCACGTCGACCAACTTCAACACGACGGCCTGCGCCTCCTATCTGCGTAACGGCAGCTACGGCCAGACCACGCTCGCCTCGCCGGACCTGAAGCCGGAGAAGTCGCGCAGCATCACGCTGGGCGCCGTCTTCCAGCCGATGCGCAACGTCTCGTTCTCGGTCGATTACTTCAACATCAAGAAGACCGACGCGATCACCTCGCTCTCCTCGGCGGATGCGCTGCGGGCCTATTATTCGGGCCAGGCGATCCCCGACGGCTTCACGATCATCACCGATGCACCGGATCCCGCGCATCCGGGCGCGACGCCGCGCGTGGCGTTCGTCCAGTCGCACTATGTCAACGCCAACAAGCAGAAGGCGGAAGGCATCGACTTCGGGGCGAATGGCCGATTCAACCTCGGCGGCGTGACCTGGACGACCAATCTCGACGCCACGCTCATGCTCGAGCTCAGCACCACGCTGGCCGATGGCACGCGCGAGACCTATGTCGACACGCTGGGCAACTACAACCTCACCGCGGGCACCGGCACCTTCCGCTGGAAGGGCAGCTGGATGAACAGCTTCGCGATCGGCAACTACACGGTTACCGGCACGGCCAACTACACCTCGGGCTATGATCTTTCGGCCATGGACCAGGGCAATGCGTACAAGGATTGCGGCCTGGCGCCGTCGCCCGCGTACACCGGTTGCCGCGTGAAGAGCTATTTCACCTTCGACCTCAACGCGACCGCCAAGATCGCCGACAAGTTCACGATCTATGCGAACGTGCTGAACCTGTTCGATCGCCTGCCGGACTATGATCCGGTCACCTATGGCGCGTATCTCTACAACCCGGTCCAGGCCGGCGACGGCATCTATGGCCGCCGCTTCACGGTCGGCGCCAAGGTCAATTTCTGATCTTGCGGGTTCCCGCTTAGGGAGAGGAAGGGCGGTCCCGAAAGGGGCCGCCCTTTTTCGTCAGGGCCGCCTGGGGCTCGCCCGGTCGGCGACCATCCGCTCGCCGTCGATCGTGATCGGCGATGCGATGCCGGGAAGCCCGTCGCGCTCGATCTTCATGCCGCGCGCGATCACCTGGGGATCGGCGAACACTTCGTCCACCGTGTTGATCGCACCTGCCGGCACGCCCTCCGCCTCCAGCGCCTCGTACAGGTCCGCCTTGGCCCATTGCCGGATCGCCGCCTCGAGCAGCGGCAGCAGGATCTCGCGGTTCGTCACCCGTGCCGGATTGGTCGCGAAGCGCGCGTCCGATCCATAGTCCAGCCCCAGCACCCCACAGAGCTTGCGGAACTGCGAGTCATTGCCGACCGCGATGATCAGCTCGCCGTCCCGCGCCTGGAACGCCTGGTAGGGTACGAGGTTCGCATGGCCATTGCCCATCCGGTGCGGCACCCTGGCGGGATTGGCCATCCAGTTGAGCGCCTGGTTGGCGAGCACGCCCACCTGGGTGTCGAGCAGCGCCATGTCGATATGCGCGCCTTCTCCGGTCGCATCCCGCCTGCGCAGCGCCGCCAGGATTGCCACCGCCGAATAGACGCCGGTGAAGATGTCGGCATAGGCGATGCCGGCCTTTTGCGGCGCGCCGTCGGGCTCGCCGGTCAGCGACATGAACCCGCCCATTCCCTGGATGATGAAGTCGTATCCGGCGCGCGGCGCATAGGGCCCGGTCTGGCCGAAGCCGGTGATCGAGCAGACCACCAGCCGGGGATTGAGTGCCCGCAGCGAAGCCGGATCGAGCCCGTATTTGACCAGCCCGCCGACCTTGTAGTTCTCGATGACGACATCGGCGTCGGCGACCAGCGCACGCACGGCCGCCTGGCCCTCGGGCGCGGCGATGTCGATCGCCTCGCTCGTCTTGCCGCGGTTGCAGGCGTGGAAATAGGCCGCGTCGCGATTCTCTCCCGCCGCATCGTGCAGGAAGGGCGGTCCCCAATGGCGGGTGTCGTCGCCTTCACCCGGCCGCTCGATCTTGACCACCTCGGCGCCCAGATCGGCGAGCAGCTGCCCGCACCACGGGCCGGCGAGGATCCGCGCCAGCTCGACGACCCTGATGCCCTCGAGCGGCTTCATGCGCGCCGGATCTCGTAGATCAGGTGCGGCTTCATCTCGCCCGCCATCAGCCGCTCGACCGTATCCGGCCGCGCCACGCCGCCGATCTTCTCCATCGCCTTGCGCGACCGGACATTCTCCACGCCGATCGTGAACACCGCGGTGCGCACGAAGCGGTGGATATGATCCAGCATCAGCCGCTTGATCTCGCGATTGTAGGTGCCGCCCCAATAGGCGCGGGCGAGATAGGTCCAGCCGATCTCGATCTCGTCGGCCTCGGGCTCCCAATTGTCGAAGCGCGAGGATCCGATCACCGTGCCGGTCTCGCGCTCGACAATGGTCAGCGCCCCGCCGCTGGCGATGCCCGCGTCGAAATAGGCGCGGAACACCGGCTCCTGCCAGCGGTCGTGCGCCGGATGGACTTCCCAGACGAGCGGATCGGACGCGACCGCGAACAGCGCGTCCCAATCCTCGGGCGTGCTGGGACGCAGCGTCACCAGCGCGCCTTCGAGCACCGGCTGCCGGTCCGGCGTCATCAGAACGCTGCGATCCCGGTGATCGCCCGGCCGAGGATCAGCCCGTGCACGTCGTGCGTACCCTCGTACGTGTTGACCGTCTCGAGGTTGATCGCGTGGCGCAGCACATGGAATTCGGCCGAGATGCCGTTGCCGCCATGCATGTCGCGGGCGATCCGCGCGATATCGAGCGCCTTGCCGCAATTGTTGCGCTTGATGATGCTGATCGCCTCGGGCGCCAGCGTACCCTCGTCGAACATGCGGCCCGCGCGCAGCGCCGCCTGCAGCCCGAGCGCGATCTCGGTCTCCATGTTGGCGAGCTTGAGCTGCACCAGCTGGTTGGCCGCCAGCGGCTTGCCGAACTGGGCACGGTCGAGCGTGTACTGGCGCGCGGCATGGAAGCACGCCTCGGCCGCACCCATCGAGCCCCAGGCGATGCCGTAGCGCGCGCGATTGAGGCAGCCGAACGGCCCCTTCAGCCCCTGCACCTCGGGTAGCAGCGCGTCCTCGCCCACTTCGACGCCGTCCATCACGATCTCGCCGGTGATGCTGGCCCGAAGCGAGAGCTTGCCCTCGATCTTCGGCGCGGAGAGGCCCTTCATGCCCTTTTCGAGCACGAAGCCCTTGATCCCGCCGCCATGCGCCTCGCTCTTCGCCCAGACGACGAACACATCGGCGATCGGCGAGTTGGTGATCCACATCTTCGAGCCGGTGAGGCGATAGCCGCCGTCGATCTTCTGGGCGCGGGTGCGCATGCCACCCGGGTCCGAACCGGCATCGGGCTCGGTCAGGCCGAAACAGCCGATCCACTCGCCGGTCGCGAGCTTGGGCAGGTATTTCCGCTTCTGCTCTTCCGTCCCGTACGCATTGATCGGGTGCATCACGAGGCTGGACTGCACCGACATCGCCGAGCGATAGCCCGAATCGACCCGCTCCACTTCGCGGGCCACCAGCCCGTACGAGACATAGCCGAGACCCGCGCCGCCATATTCTTCGGGGATCGTCGCGCCGAGCAGGCCGAGCGCGCCCATCTCGGACATGATCTCGCGGTCGAAATGCTCGTCCAGATAGGCCCGCGTCACGCGCGGCAGCAGCTCGCCCTGCGCATAGTCGCGCGCGGCGTCGCGGACCATCCGCTCCTCATCGGTCAGCTGCGCATCGAGCCCGAAGGGATCCGCCCAGTCGAACCGGCCCATCTCTGCCATTTTCTCGTCCTCTCCAGATTGGTCTTCGCCGTCCTAACCGCTCGCGCGCCCGAAACCTGTCGGGATGACGGCATGGGGTATGCGGTGCGGCTATCCCGCCTGGGCGGGGGGCGCCGCGGGCGGCACGTCCATCGCCGCGCGTTCGATGTCGGTGAGTGCGGTGCGGGCTGCGACATAGCGCCGTGCAGCGCCGGTCCAGCTTTCGGCGACCGAGACGCCGGGCAAATGCGCCACTTCGGCGAGCGCCGCCTCGACATCGCCGCGGTCGAGCGCGCGCCGCGCGCGGCGGAGCCGTTCGGCGGGCAGCGGGCTCGGCGTATCGGCCTGGCGCAGCACCACCAAATTGCCGAGCATCCGGCGCACCCGGTTCCACAGGCTGTCGTTCGGATCGTTGGAAAGGCGGGGCGAAAGCGTGTCGAGCGCCAGGCGGAGATCCTCCAGCGTCACCGGCTGGGCGGCGGCGCGCAGGATCGCGGCGACCGCTTCGCCATTGCGCTCGCCGAAGCGGGCGCGCAGCTGGGGCTCGAGCGGTCCCAGCGGCTGACCGCGTTCGATCGCGCGGCGCACCGCGAAGACGACCATCATCCGCTCGGCGCGGGTGGCATAGGCGGCGGCGTTCCGCGAGCTTGCATCGGAATCGCGGATACGCAGTTCGATCTGGTCGAGCTTGCCGGCCAGCATCGTCTCGCGCGCGCTCAGCGTGGCCAGGTCGGTGCCCGGCGGCAGCGCCGGGATCGTCACCTGGCTGGCGCTGGGGGCTGGGGCGGGCGCCGGGGCGGAATCGTGCGGGGAAAGCCCGCCGGCCAGCCCCACGGCACCGATGGTCACACCGACACCGCCCGCAAAGGCGATCATGCCGATCAGGCTGGCACTGCGCCACCAGGGAATGCGCTGGGGCGGGGGCGCGAGGGTCTCGTCGCTCATAAGGTCCTTATTCGCCGCGCGGCACCGCGCGGTCAATCGGCGAGCTGCAATGCGAGCGCGATCAGCGTGTCGGGATGCGTGTCCGGGGCAGTTGCGATCCGCCGCCAGCCCGGTCCCGCGGCCTCGGCGGCCCGCGCGCTGATCGCGGCGATGCTGGTGATCGCGCGGTGGTCGGGTGCCATCAGCTCGGCGAACCGCGCGCCGGCCCGGGCCGACTGGATCAGCGCCACCGTGCCGCGCAGCCGCGCCGCCTGGTCGGGCGCGATGTCGAGAGGCTCGCTCGCATAGACGGTGATCCCCCGGGCCACCACGCCGCCGGTATCGAGCATCCGCTCGCGCCCGCCGAGCAGCAGCGCGCGCGCCACGCCCATCGCCTCGGCTGTCGCGATCAGCTCGGCGGCGCCGCCCGTACCGACCTGCACGACGTCGAATCCGAAGTGCCGCGCCGCCTCGGCGGTCACCTTGCCCACGACATGGACCGGCAACCCGAGCAGAGTATCGAGCTGCGGCCCGCCATGGCGCACCGCATTGGCGCTGGTCAGCAGCAGCGCGTCGAACCCGTCGGGATCGGGCGCGGTCCAGGCGACCGGCCCGGCGGCGAACAAGGGTAGCCGGATCGCCGTCCGTCCCGCCGCCTCGATCGCCGCCGCGGTCACGCGGTTGCCGGGCTCGGGCCGGAGCACGGCGATGGCGCGGCTCATCCCTCGAACAGGCGGCGCACCGCTTCGGGCGCGCGGTCGAGCAGGTCGCGGGCGAGCGCGGCCGGCAGCGCAGGATCGAGCGGCGCACCCTCGATGCTGCCATGGACATGCGCGGCGCCGTCTTCGGACAGCAGCTCGGCCTCCAGCGTCAGGATGCCGCCCTCGATCGTCGCCAGTGCCGCGACGGGTGAATGGCAATCGGCCTTGAGCGCGGCGAGCAGCGCGCGCTCGGCGCGGACGCAGCGATGTGTCGCGGCATCGTCGATCGCGCCCACCAGCTCGCGGGCATGCGCATCGTCGGCGCGGATCTCGACGCCCACCGCGCCCTGGGCCGGGGCGGGGAGCAGCACATTGTCGGGAATCTCGACGCCGACGTCATGGCGTCCCAGCCGGTCGAGCCCAGCTGCCGCCAGCAAGGTCGCATCGGCTTCGCCCGCCGCCAGCTTGGCGAGCCGGGTGTCGACATTGCCGCGGAACAGCACGATCGAAAGATCGGGACGCAGCTTGCGCATCTGCGCGGCGCGGCGCGGCGAGCTGGTGCCGAGCACCCCGCCTTGCGGGATGGCCTCGATCGACGCGGCGCCGACCAGCCGGTCGCGCACATCGGCGCGTGGCAGCATCGCGGCGATCGCGATCATGTCGGGCCGGATGGTCTCGACATCCTTCATCGAATGGACGGCCGCGTCGATCTCGCCGTTCAGCAGCGCCCGGTCCAGCTCCTTGGTCCACAGGGCCTTGCCGCCGATCTCGGCGAGCGCGCGGTCCTGCACCTTGTCGCCGGTGGTCTTGATCACGACGATCTCGAAGGCGTCGGCGGGCAGCTTGTGCGCGGCGGCCAGCGCATCGCGCACCATCTCCGCCTGCGTCAGCGCGAGCGGCGAACCGCGGGTCCCCAGTTTGAAAACGGCCATGTCGGTTCCTTAGTGGCTCGTGCCCCGCTTGTCGAAGTGGACGCCGAAAGTTCGCACTCCCGTTAAATTCCTCGCCTGGAGCCTGCAGCTCCGGAGAGGAATTGGCGCTGCACTTCGACAAGCGCCCCCCGGCACACTAGATGCCGCAAACAACGGAGTAAGAACGAACCACCATGGCCCTGATCCTCGGCCTCGAATCGAGTTGCGACGAAACCGCCGTCGCGCTGGTCACCACCGACCGCCAGATCCTCGCCCACAAGCTGGCGCGGCAGGAGGCGGCGCATCGCCCCTATGGCGGGGTCGTGCCGGAGATTGCCGCGCGCGCCCATGTCGAGGCGATCGGCCCGCTGATCCAGGGCGCGTTCGAGGAAGCGGGCGTCACCCTCGCCGATGTCGACGCGATCGCCGCCACCGCCGGTCCCGGTCTTATCGGGGGCGTCATGGTCGGCCTGGTCGCCGGCAAGGCGCTGGCGCTGGCCGGGGGCAAGCCGCTGATCGCGGTCAACCATCTCGAAGGGCACGGCCTGTCGCCCCGGCTCACCGATCCCGACCTCGAATTCCCCTATCTGCTGCTGCTCGTCTCGGGCGGCCATTGCCAGCTGCTGCTGGTCGAGGGGGTCGGGCGCTACCAGCGCCTCGCCACCACGATCGACGATGCCGCGGGCGAAGCGTTCGACAAGACCGCCAAGATGCTCGGCCTGGGTTTCCCCGGTGGCCCGGCGGTCGAGGAAGCGGCGATGCGCGGCGATCCGAAGGCGGTGCCGCTGCCGCGCCCGTTGCTGGGGTCGGCCGAGCCGCATTTCTCCTTTGCCGGCCTCAAGAGCGACGTCGCGCGCAAGGTCGGGCTCTACAGCGCCGAGGATATTGCCGCGTCCTTCCAGCAGGCGGTGGTCGATTGCCTGCTCGATCGCACCCGCCGGGCGATCGCCAAGGTCGATGCGACGGCTTTGGTCGTCGCCGGCGGCGTGGCGGCGAACCGGGCGGTGCGCGGCGCACTGGAACAACTGGCCGCGGAAAGTAGCATGCGCTTCGTCGCGCCGCCGCTCTGGCTGTGCACCGACAATGGCGCGATGATCGCCTGGGCGGGAGCCGAGCGGTTCCTGGCGGGTTTCAGCGATCCGCTCGACGTGGTGGCGCGGCCGCGCTGGCCGCTCGATCCGGATGCGGAGAAGGTCCGCGGCGCGGGAGTGAAGGCATGAGGACAGGCCAATGAAGATCGGAGTCATCGGCGGCGGCGCCTGGGGTACGGCCCTGGCCCAGGTCGCGGCGCGGGGCGGCGAGGCGGTGCTGCTCTGGGCGCGCGAGCCCGAAGTGGTCGAGAGTGTGAATGTCCGCCACCAGAATGATCTGTTCCTCTCAGGCGTGCCGCTAAGCCCCTCGATCCGCGCCACGGGTGAACTTGGCCAACTTGCGGATATGGAAGCGTTGCTCGTCGTGGCACCCGCCCAGCATGTCCGCGCGGTCCTGTCGGAAGCCGATATCGGGGCTGTTCCCCTGGTCCTCTGCGCCAAGGGGATCGAGGCCGGCACCAAGCTGCTGGTCGGCGAGGTCGCCCACCAGGTCGCCCCCCACGCCCCGCTGGCGGTGCTCTCCGGCCCGACCTTCGCGCATGAGGTAGCCGCCGGCAAGCCGACCGCCGTCACCCTGGCCTGCGAGGACGAGGGCCTGCGCACCCGCCTGTCCGAGCGCCTCGCCGGCCCCGCCTTCCGCACCTACGGATCCTCGGACGTGGTCGGCGCCGAGATCGGCGGTGCGGTCAAGAACGTCCTCGCCATCGCCTGCGGGGTGGTCGAAGGGGCCGGGCTCGGCCTCAACGCCCGCGCCGCGCTGATCGCCCGGGGCTTTGCCGAGATGACCCGCTTCGGCATGGCCCGCGGCGCCCAGGCCGAGACGCTCACCGGCCTTTCCGGGCTGGGGGATCTCGTCCTCACCTGCTCCTCGACCAACTCGCGCAACTTCTCGCTCGGCCTGGGGCTCGGCCAGGGCCGCAGCGCCGCCGAGCTGATGGCCGATCGCAGGACCGTCGCCGAAGGCGCCTTCACCGCGCCGGTGCTGCGTGATGCCGCCCGCGATGCCGGGGTCGACATGCCGGTGACCGAGGCAGTCAACGCCCTGCTCGAAGGCGCGCCCGTGGCGCAGGTGATCGAGGCGCTGCTCAGCCGGCCCCTGCGGGAGGAAAAGGCATGAAATGGGCGGCGATGCTCCGGGGGATCAACCTGGGCAAGCGCCAGCTCAAATCGGCCGAGCTCAAGGCGGTGGTCGAGGGCATGGGCTTCACTGAGGTCAAGACGATCCTCGCCTCGGGCAATGTCGTGTTCGAGGCGAGTGACGCCACGCCGGAGGCGCTGGAGCAGGGTCTCCATGTCGCGCTGGAGAAGGCGACCGGTCTCAAGTCCGATGTCTACGTCCGCAACCGCGCCGATCTCGAGGCGCTGGTCGCGGCCAACCCCTTCCCGAAGGAGGCCGAGGAGCGTCCCAGCTTCCTCGTCGTCACTTTCCACCGCACACCGCCCGACCAGGCGGCGATCGACAGGCTGCTGGAAGGCTATGACGGTCCCGAACGGATGGTGATCGTCGGCCGCGAGCTGTTCACCGATTTCCCCGACGGCCAGGGCCGCTCGAACCTGATCCCGGCGATGCAGAAGGCCAAGTTGTCGCACGCCAATACCGGCCGCAACTGGAACACCGTGCTCAAGCTGCTGGCGGCGCTTTCCTGATCGTCAGAAGTCTACCGCCACGCCCTTGCGCTCCCAGTCGCCATAGCGAGTCGGGTCGAGCGCATCGGGTTTCTGCTCGGCCGGCGCGGGCTTCGGCACGGGCGGGCTGGGCGTCAGATACGCCGGCGGTTTCACATTTGCGGGGCGCTGGGCCATAGGCAGCAGATCGTCCTTCCAATCCACGAGGTCAAGTGAAGCCACCGCGCCGCCCCAATTCCCGCCAGAGCACCCCCGACGGCCCCGGCGTCCCCACCCGTCGTGCGGCCCTGAAGCTGCTCGATGCGGTGCTCCGGCGCGGGCTGGCGCTCGAGCAGGCGCTCGATTCGGCGGCGCAGGGCCTGGCGCCCAACGATCGCGGCCTCGCCCATGCCATTGCCGCCGAAGTGCTGCGGCGCCTTCCCGATCTCGACGCGCTGATCGATTCGGCGACCAAGCAGACCCTGCCCGAGGATGCCAAGGCGCGGTTCGCGCTGCGCATCGCGCTCGTCCAGGCGCTGGCGCTGGGCACGCCCGGCCATGCCGCGATCTCCACCGTGCTGCCTCTGGTCGATGGCGGCCCGCGCAAGCTGGTCCACGGCGTGTTCGGCACGCTGGTGCGCCAGGGCGTGACCCTGCCCGAGCCGCCGACCTTGCCCGACGCGGTGGCGCTTCGCTGGCACAGCGCCTGGGGCGACCAGATGATCGAGGATGCCGAGCGCGCCATCGCCGTGCCGCCACCGCTGGATCTCACCCTGCGCGATCCCGCGGTCGTGCCCGATCTGCCGGGCACCAGCCTGATCGCCGGTCATCTCCGCCTCGACGAGAAGGGGCCGGTGGCGATGCTGCCGGGGTACGCGGAAGGTGAGTGGTGGGTGCAGGACCTCGCCGCCTCGCTGCCCGCGCGGCTGATCGGCAAGGGGGAGGGCACCGCGCTCGACCTGTGCGCCGCGCCGGGGGGCAAGACGCTCCAGCTCGCCGCCGCCGGCTGGCAGGTGACCGCGGTCGACATCTCCGAAAGTCGTCTGGCGCGACTTCACGAGAATCTCGAGCGCGTCGGGCTCTCGGCCGAAGTGATCGATGCGGATCTGCTGGAATGGGCGCCCAAGGATGGGTTCGACGCCGTGCTGCTCGATGCGCCGTGCAGCGCCACCGGTATCTTCCGCCGTCATCCCGACGTGCTCCACCGCGTCCGCCCCAGCCTGATCCGCGAGATGGCGGAACTGCAGGGCAAGCTGCTCGCCCGCGCCGCCGACTGGGTGAAGCCTAGCGGCATCCTCGTCTTCTCCACCTGCTCCCTGGAGCCCGAGGAGGGCGAGGCGCAGCTGGAGGCGTTCCTGAAGGCGCGCTCCGATTATGCGATCGTGCCAGTGAAGCCCGAGGAGCTCCCCCATGGCGTAACACCGCGTGAGGATGGCAGTTTGCGGCTTCTGCCGGGAACGCTGGCCGATGCCGGCGGGTTGGACGGGTTCTTCATCGCAAGGCTCACCCGCAAAGCCTAGGTTGCGCGCGAATCACCGGGTGCCTAAGGATTCATCATGGCTGTCCGCATCGCACCTTCGATCCTCTCCGCTGATTTCGCCAAGCTGGGCGAGGAAATTCGCGCCATCGACGCCGCCGGCGCCGACTGGATCCATGTTGACGTGATGGACGGGCATTTCGTGCCCAACATCACGATCGGGCCGGGCGTGATCAAGGCGCTGCGCCCGCACACCGCCAAGCCGTTCGACGTGCACCTGATGATCGCGCCGGTCGATCCGATGCTCCAGGCGTTCGCGGACGCCGGCGCGGACTGCATCTCGGTGCACCCGGAATCGGGCCCGCACCTTCACCGCACGCTCCAGACGATCAAGGGCCTGGGCAAGCGCGCGGGCGTGGTGCTCAATCCCGCCACCCCGGTGGAATCGATCGATTACGTCATGGACCTGATCGACCTGGTCCTGGTGATGAGCGTGAACCCCGGTTTCGGTGGACAGAAGTTCATCGAGAGCCAACTCGGCAAGATCGCGGCGCTGCGCCAGCGGATCGACGCCAGCGGCCGCGCGATCGACCTCGAGGTCGATGGCGGCATCGACCGGGAGACCGCGCCGCGCGCCATCGCCGCGGGTGCCGACGCGCTCGTCGCGGGCACCGCCACCTTCACCGGTGGGCCCGGCCAATATGCCGCGAACATCGCCGCGTTGCGAGGCGGGTGAGCGATGACGGGACCGGCTCCGGTGCCGACGGAGTCGAGCAGGGCAAGCGGCTCATCCGCACGGGCGGCGAACGCGGCCTCAGCCTGGCCGAGCGCATCTCCGAGCGTTTTCAGCGCCTCGCCTGGCGGACACCGCTTCACAATATGCGCCTGAAGGGCCGGCATCCCCTCAAGCTGATCGCGGTCGGCGACGATCCCTTTTTCGGGGACGTCGAGCGCGGCAATGCGCTGCTCGACGGCTATGTGCTGTTCCGTGGCGAGCAACGCTCGATCACGGGGCTCGACTTCGCCCGGCCGGACTGGTCGGCGGCGATGGGGGAATATCTCCATGGCTTCGGCTGGCTGCGCGACTTGTCGAGCGTCACCACCCGCGTCACCGCCGCGCCGATCGCCGAGGCGCTGACCCAGCGCTGGCTGGCGGTGCACGGCGACAAGGTCTCAGAGCCGGCCTGGCAGGCCGATCTGGTCGGCCGGCGTATCCTCGCCTGGACCGCGCATGCCCCGCTGATCCTCTCGGCCAACGACCTGGTCTATCGCTCCTCGGTGCTCCACGCACTGGCCAAGGGCGCGCGCCATCTCGATCGCGCCGCCGATCGCGTGCCGCCCGGCCCCGGGCGCATCGCGGCATGGTCCGGGGTGCTGGTCGCCGGGCTGATGATCCCGGGCGGCGATCCGCGCCGCTCCTTCGGCGAGACCGGCCTGCGCCGCGCGCTCGAACAGTCGATGTTCGACGATGGCGGTACCGTCGGCCGCTCGCCCTGGGGCCAGCTCGAAGCGATCCAGCTGCTGACCATCCTGTCCAACGCCTATGAGGCGCGCCGGCTCGAGCCGCCGGCGATCGTCTCCTCGGCGCTCAACCGCATGGTCACCGCGCTGCTCGGCGTCTGCCATGGCGACAAGGGGCTGGGCAGCTGGCAGGGCTCGGCGCCGGTGCCGGGCGCACTGATCGAGCAGGCGGTCGAGGCCACCGGCGTGCGCACTCGCCCGCTCAAGCAGGCGCGCGAATGGGGCTATCAGCGGCTGGGTGCCGGCAGCACCGTGCTGATCATCGACGCCGCGCCGCCGCCCCTGGCGCGGCTCGCCGCCGGCGGATGCGCTTCCACGCTCGCTTTCGAACTTTCCGACGGTCCGAACCGCATCGTGGTGAATTGCGGTGGCTCGGGCATGGCCAGCCATTCGCTCCCGGCCGCGCTCACCGAGGGGCTGCGCACTACCGCGGCGCACTCCACCCTGACGCTGGCGGACAGCAACTCCACCGCGATCCATCCGGACGGCTCGCTCGGCCGCGGCGTGGTCGAAGTCGAACTGGCGCGCACCGAGAGCGAGAATGGCAGCCGGATCGAGGCGAGCCATGATGGCTATGTCCGGCGCCTGGGCTTCACCCATCGCCGGCTGATCGCGCTGGGCGGTGACGGGCGCGACGTGCGCGGGGAGGACATGCTGCTCCCCGCCGACAAGAAGAAGCGCAAGGCCAGCACTCCCTTCGCGATCCGTTTCCACCTGGCACCACAGGTCGAGATCTCGCCCACCGCCGATGGTCAGGCCGCGATCCTGCGCCTGCCGAGCGGCCAGCTCTGGCAGTTCCGCTGCAAGGGCGGGGCGCTGGCGTTCGAGGATTCGATCTGGATCGACGGCACCGGCAAGCCGGTGGCGACGAAGCAGCTCGTCATCACCGGCGAATCGCTTGCCGGTGGCGCAAATGTCAGCTGGCTGTTCCACCGCGCGAAGTGATAGACGCCTCCGGACTGATTCTGGGGGGAATGAGCGATGGCGCAGGTCGAGGTTTTCGATGAAGAGGATGCGCTGGAGCCCGTCTTCGTCAGTGAATTCAGCTTTCTGCCGCGCATAGGCGAGTATCTGTCGATCGAGGTCGAGGGCGTCTCCAGCGCCTATGTCGTCACCAGGGTCTGGTTCCGGCACGACGAGGAAAGCGCCGCATTCCAGCCCTGCCTGCAGGTCGAACTCGAAGACTAGGGGTTGCCAGCGGCCCCCCGATCCGTAGAGGGGCATGCCGCATGGACCAGATCAAGATCAGCCGTGCGCTTCTCTCCGTCTCCGACAAGACCGGGATCGTCGAACTCGCAACCGCCCTCGCGGCGCAGGGAGTCGAGCTCGTCTCGACCGGTGGCACCGCCACCGCACTGCGCGACGCCGGGCTGAGCGTCCGCGACATCTCCGATCTCACCGGCTTCCCCGAGATGATGGACGGCCGCGTGAAGACGCTGCACCCCAAGGTCCATGGCGGCCTGCTCGCGGTGCGCGGCAATGCCGAGCACGAGGCCTCGATGGCCGAGCACGAGATCGGCCCGATCGATCTCGTCGTCGTCAACCTCTATCCCTTCGCCCAGACCGTGGCGCGCGGTGCCGATCGCGAGACGATCATCGAGAATATCGATATCGGCGGCCCGTCGATGGTCCGCTCGGCCGCGAAGAACCACGAGAGCGTCGTGATCCTCACCGATCCGGCCGATTATCCGCTGGTGCACGGCGCCACGACGACGCTCGCGCAGCGCCGCACGTTCGCGGCCAAGGCCTATGCCGCCACCGCCGCCTATGATTCGATGATCTCGAGCTGGTTCGCCTTCGCCGATCAGGGCGAGGCTTTCCCGGAGACGCTCAACCTCAGCCTCAAGCGCGGCGCATCGCTCCGCTACGGCGAGAACCCGCACCAGTCGGCGGCCTTCTATGCCGCGACCGGTCCCTCGACCCCCGGCATCGGCCAGGCGCGCCAGCTGCAGGGCAAGGAGCTGAGCTACAACAATTACAACGACGCCGATGCGGCGCTCGAGCTGGTCAGCGAATTCCGCGACGGTCCGCCGACCGCGGTGATCGTCAAGCATGCCAATCCCTGCGGCGTGGCGAGCGGCGCGACGCTGGCCGAGGCCTATGCGGCGGCCTTTGCCTGCGACACCGTCTCGGCGTTCGGGGGCATCATCGCGGTCAACCGCCCGCTCGATCGCGCCACCGCCGAGCAGATCACCTCGATCTTCACCGAAGTCGTGGTCGCGCCGGGTGCCGACGAGGAAGCGCTGGCGCTGTTCGCCGCGAAGAAGAACCTGCGCCTGCTGCTCACTGACGGTCTGCCCGATCCCAAGCGCGCCGGGCTTATGGCCAAGTCGATTACCGGCGGCTGGCTGGTCCAGGGCCGCGACAATGGCGTGATCGCCGCGAGCGACCTCAAGGTCGTGACGAAGCGCCAGCCGACCGAGCAGGAGCTCGTCGACTGCTTGTTCGCCTGGACGGTGGCCAAGCACGTCAAGTCGAACGCGATCGTCTATGCCAAGGACGGGTCGACCGCGGGCGTCGGCGTCGGCCAGATGAACCGCCTGGAGAGCGCCCGCATCGCCGCGTGGAAGGCCAAGGACGCCGCGGACAAGGCCGGCTGGGCGACGCCGCGCACGATCGGTTCGGCGGTCGCCTCGGACGCCTTCTTCCCCTTCGCCGACGGCCTGCTGGCGGCGGTGGAAGCCGGCGCCACGGCGGTGATCCAGCCGGGCGGCTCGATCCGCGACGAGGAAGTCATCGCCGCCGCCGACGCAGCGGGCCTGGCGATGGTCTTCACCGGCATGCGCCACTTCCGGCACTGAGGCCGGGCCGACACCACCGGAACGTCATCCACCCTCAAACGTCATCCCGGCGAAAGCCGGGATCTCGTGCGGCTCTTTCCCGCCATCGCCTGAGATCCCGGCTTTCGCCGGGATGACGGTCGTGGTTCTGGGGAGTTAGATCTTCTCTTCGACCGGCAGCGTCGCCTCGCCCGCGCGCGGCATCTTGCGGAACAATGCCCTGTCCTCGGGGCCGAAGCCGAACTTGATGATCACGAACAGATAGGTGACCAGGATCGCCGGCATGCCGAGGCTGAGCTCGGCCCATTCGGCGCTCTTGGGCAGCGAGGTGAAGGCGCCGCCGACCAGGCAGGCGACCGCGATCGCCGCGAAGAAGCTCGGCCGGATCGAGACCACCGGCGCGCCGGTCAGGCGATAGAGCAGGGTGGCCTTCACCGCCGATCCGATGGTGAGCGACACCGCGAGCGCCAGCGCGGGGCCGGCGGCCTGGATCGGCTCGGGCCAGTCCTGTCCCCGCGCGACCATCACGAACACGAAGCTCAGCACGATCTGGAGCAGCAGCACGCATACCGAGATCGCCAGGTTCTTGTGGCGGGCGATATAGACCAGGCCGGTCTCGCAGACAGCGCCGGTCGAGGCGAGCACCTCGGCGACGAGCAGGATGCACAGCGCGCCGGCGCCGATCACGAATTCCTTGCCGATCAGCCCCATCACGCCCTCGGCGGGGATCGAGAACATCACCGCCAGTGCCGCCTGGGCGCTGGTCACCCAGAAGCCGACCTGGCGCACCTGCTTGGCCACCGCGACCTTGTCGTCCTCGGCCAGCGCCTTGGTGACCACCGGCCCCAGGATCGGGTCGAAGCTCGATTTAAGCCGCTGCGGCACCGATGCGACCTGCTGGGCCATGTAATAGATGCCGACCACCGCCGGGCTGAACAGCAGCGCCAGGATGAAGCGATCGACATTGCGCGTCGCCCATTCGATCGCGTCGGCGCCGGCGAGCGGGGCGTTGGCCCGGGCGAGCCACCAGATCGCGCTGGGTCGCGGCCGCCAGCCGCGCGGCAGGCCGTAGTCCTTGACGAAGGGCACGATCGAGGCGCCCAGCGCCGCCATCATCGACAGCACATAGGCGTAGAGCAGGCCGTCGCGCGCCGAGACATAGGAGAAGCCCCAGGCGGCGATGCTGATCGTCCAGGGCTCGATGATCGCGCGCGCGGTCACCGCCGCGCCGATATTGTGGCGATAGGCGCAGGCGGAAAGCGCGACGTCGGACAGGGCCGGGCACAGCACCACCAGCGCTAGCAGCGGTTCGAGCCCGGTCACCGGGCTGTTGGGGAACATCGCCTGGGGGAAGAGGACCAGCACGCCGCTGGCGATCAGCGAGGCGATCAGCGCGACCACCATCGCGTCCCACACGACATGGGCGTGCGGCCTGTCGGTATCGGCCAGCGCCTGGGCCAGGCCGCGCTTGAGGCCGAGCGTGGCGAGCAGCGCCGCGACCTCGATCACCAGCACCGCGATCGCATAGCGCCCGACGATGTCCGGTCCATAGGCGCGGCCGGCGATGAACAGGAAGGGCAGGCGCGCGACCAGGCGGATGATGAAGCCCAGCATGTTGGTCCGCCCGCCCTTGGCGAGCGCATTGATGTCCTCGCCCCCTGACGGCGCGGTCACTGCCTGGGTCAATGCGCGGCGCCCCAGCTCGGGCCGACGCCGATCTCGACGCCCAGCGGCACGGTGAGCTTCACCGCCGGCTCGGCCGCGGTCGCCATCACCCGCTGGATGATCGGCCTGGCGGCCTCCACGTCACCCTCGGGCAGCTCGAACACCAGTTCGTCGTGCACCTGGAGGAGCATCTTGACGTTGTGCAGCCCGGCCTCGGCGAGTGCCGGGCCCATCCGCGCCATGGCGCGCTTGATGATGTCGGCGCTGGTGCCCTGGATCGGCGCGTTGATCGCGGCGCGTTCGCTGCCGGCGCGCTCGTTCGGGTTCGAGGCCTTGAGCCGCGGGAAATGCGTCTTCCGGCCGAACAGGGTGGTGGTGTAGCCGCGCGCCTTGGCGTCGTTCAGCGTGTCGGCGATGTAGCGGTTGATGCCCGGGAAGCGCTCGAAATAGCGATTGATCATCGCCTGCGCCTCGTCGGGCGTCACGTCCAGCCGGCCGGCCAGGCCCCAGCGCGAGATGCCGTAGAGGATCGCGAAGTTGATCGTCTTGGCGCGGCCGCGGGTGTCGCGGTTCACTTCGCCGAACAGCTCCATCGCGGTGCGGTTGTGGATGTCCTCGCCCTGTTCGAAGGCTTCTCGAAGGGCAGGCACGTCGGCGATGTGCGCGGCCAGGCGCAGCTCGATCTGCGAATAGTCGGCCGAGAGGATCACATTGCCGGGTTCCGCCACGAACGCGTCCCGGATTTGTCTGCCCGTCTCGGTGCGGATCGGGATGTTCTGGAGATTGGGATCGGTCGAGCTGAGCCGCCCTGTCTGCGCGCCGGTCAGCGAGTAGCTGGTGTGCACGCGCCCGGTCGCCGGGTTGATCTGGGCCTGCAGCGCATCGGTATAGGTCGACTTCAGCTTGGTGAGCTGGCGCCAGTCGAGCACCTTCACCACCATCTCGCGCCCGGGCGAATCCTTGTCCGCCGCGATCCGCTCGAGCTCGTTGACGTCGGTGGAATAGACGCCGGACTTGCCCTTGCGGCCGCCCTTGATCCCCATCTTGTCGAACAGCACGTCGCCGAGCTGCTTGGGGCTGCCGATGGTGAACTTGAATCCGGCAATGCCGTGGATTTCCTCCTCCAGCGCCGCGATCTGGTGCGAGAAGTCGGAGGAAAGCTTGGCCAGCACGCCGGCATCCACCTTGATGCCCTCGCGCTCCATGCCGGCGATCACCGCGACCAGCGGCCGGTCGACCATCTCGTAGACCCGGGTCGAGCCCTCATAGGCGAGCCGCGGCTTGAACCGGCGCCACAGCCGCAGCGTCACGTCGGCATCCTCGGCGGCGTAGCGGGTGGCGGCCTTGAGATCGACTTCGCCGAAGCCGAGCTGGCTTTTGCCCGTGCCGACCACGTCCTTGTAGGCGATGCACGAATGCGAGAGATGGGTCGCGGCCAGCTCGTCCATGCCGTGCCCGTGCAGGCCGGCATCGAGGTCGAAGCTCATCACGATCGTGTCGTCATAGGGGGCGACATCCAGGCCGCAGCGGCCGAGCACGATCATGTCGTACTTCAGATTGTGCCCGATCTTGAGGACGGCGGGGTCCGCGAGCAGCGGTTTCAGCTTCGCGAGTGCGACGGCGCGGTCGATCTGCACCGGCCGCTCGGCGAACATGTCGGTGCCGCCATGGCCGAGCGGGATGTAGCAGGCCTTGTTGGGCTGGAGTGCCATCGAGACGCCGACCAGCTCGGCGCGGGTCGCATCGACGCCGGTGGTCTCGGTGTCGATCGCCACCCAGCCCTGGTGCCGCGCCGCTTCGATCCACTGGTCGAGTGCGGCCTCGTCGATGACGGTCTCATAGCCGTCGTGATTGCAGGGCGGGTCTTCTTCCAGCCCCGGGGTCTCGTGCGTCTCCACCGGCGCATCGGCCACCGCGGAGAGCCGGTTGAGCAAGGTGCGGAAGCCGTGATGCTCCAGGAAGGCGCGCAGCGGCGCGTCCGGAATGCCCTGCAGCGCGAAATCCTCGAGCGGCTCGGGCAGCGGCACGTCGCTCGCGAGCTGCACCAGCTTGTGCGACAGCCGCGCCATCTCGGCATGCTCGATCAGATTGTCGCGCATCTTGGACGGCTTCATCGACGGCGCCGCCTCGAGCACCGCCTCGACCGTGCCGAACTCCTGGATCAGCTTGGCGGCGGTCTTCGGGCCGATACCCTTCACGCCGGGGACATTGTCGACGCTGTCGCCCATCAGCGCCAGCACCTCGCCCAGCTTCTCGGGCAGGACGCCGAACTTCTCCTCGGTGTCGGCCGGCCCCAGCCGCCGGTTGTTCATCGTATCGAGCATGTCGACCGACGGATCGGTCATCAGCTGCATCAGGTCCTTGTCGGAGCTGACGATGGTGACCGACCAGCCCTGGGCCAGCGCCGCCTTGGTGTAGCTCGCGATCAGGTCGTCGGCTTCCCAGCCGGCTTCCTCGATGCAGGGCAGCGAGAAGGCGCGAGTCGCGTCGCGGATCATCGGGAACTGCGGCACCAGATCCTCGGGCGCCGGCGGGCGGTGCGCCTTGTACTGGTCGTACAGCTCGTTGCGGAAAGTGTGCTCGCTCTTGTCGAGCACCACCGCCATGTGAGTCGGGCCGTCGGCCTTGTTCAGCTCGTCGACCAGCTTCCACAGCATGGTCGTATAGCCATAGACGGCGCCCACCGGCTCACCATGTTTATTGGTGAGCGGCGGCAGCCGATGATAGGCGCGGAAGATATAGCCGGAGCCGTCGACGAGATAGAGATGTGGCATTGCCGCGCCGGGATAGCCGAGCCGGTGCGCCGAACAAAGCCCCTCAGGCCATTACGATATTTTGCAGGGTGAACTGGAAGGGCGAGGCGTCGTCACCCGGGCCGCTGCCGGTCATCACGATATCGGCGCTGGCGATGCCGAGCAGGGATATCTCGCTATTGTCCTGCGCAACGCTCATCGAAACCGGCGAATCCGCCGGCGTCATCTGGGAGACGGTGCCGATCCAGAGCCGGGGCTCCAGCACGAACTCGGCCCGCGCGCCCGGATGGATGACGGCCCCGCCCGCATAGAGCCGGCCGTCCTTGTAGATCTGGGCGGTGATCGCCCCGCTCGGCAGGGTATTGATCAGCTCGATCGCCTGGGGGTTGGTCGCCGGGCCGGTCATCCGGATCGTGTCGCCGGCATTGGTGAAGGTCGCCGCGAAGCTCTGGCCGGCTTCGGCCGGCAGGCGCGGCGTGTAGTTGCCGTCGCTGTCGAGATAGCCGATCTGCGAAGCCGCCGGATAGGTGAAGGGATGATTGCTGCCCGGCCCGCAATTGCGGATCACTTTCCAGGCGGCCGCGGGGCCTGCCTGGGGAGGCAGCAGGTTCTCGGAATAGAACAGCACCTGGGTGTTGTGGGTATCGTTCGAGTTGTTGATGAAATTCAGCCGGATATCCATGCGACCACTCCCAGGTTTCATCGATTATCCGGCGTTTTCGTTACGCTGGCGAGTCGAGATTACACCGAATCATGGAATATCACGCCGAGCGTATGACGCCGGCCCGAGCGCACCTCACTGACGCCATGACGCATCGTCACGCGGTAGTCGCCCCGGCTGCCGCGCAGCGGGCGCTGGTTCACCGCGAAGATCACCGCGTCGCCCTGCGCGAGCGGCACCACCGAAGCGCGCGACTGCATGCGCGGGCGCTGCTCGGTCAGCACGAACTCGCCGCCGCTGAAGTCGCGCCCCGGCTCGGAGAGCAGCACCGCGAGCTGGAGCGGGAAGACGTGCGCGCCGTACAGGTCCTGGTGCAGGCAGTTATAGTCGCCCGGGCCATAGCGGAGCAGCAGCGGGGTAGGGCGTAGCTGGCCGGCTTCGTGGCAGCGCGCGAGGAAGTCGCCATGTGCCGGCGGAAAGCGGTGCGCGAGCCCCATCCGGTGGTGCCAGAGATTGGCGATGGCGGCGAGCGGCGGGTAGAGCCCGGTCCGCAGCGCTGCGACCGTGTCGGGCAGCGGATAGGCGAAATAGCGATATTCGCCGCGGCCGAAGCCGTGGCGCGCCATCACCACCCGGCTGCGGAACCCCGCTTCGTCGTCATAGCGCGCGGCGGTCGCCGCGCACTGGTCGGGGGAGAGTAGGCCGGGCAGCACGGCCCAGCCTTGCGTGTCGAGTGCCGCGGTGATCGCGGTCCAGTCATATCGGTCGAGCATGGGCGCGGACTAGCGCGCCGGATCCCGGCGCGCCTTCCGGCTTTTGCTTCCGAACTTACTTGCTGCCGAACTTACTTGCTGCTCGTGAAGGCCTTCCAGGCCGGATCGACATTGTCCTCGACCCGCGACCCGCCGCCATGATTGGCGACGATCGCCTGTGCCACCGCCTGCATCAGCAGCTGGCGCTCGCGGATCGGGCGGCGGGTATCGCCGATCATCACGGCGAGGGCATAGGATTTGCCGTCGGGTGCGGTCAGGATACCGACATCGTTGAAGCCCGCGGTGCGCGTGCCCAGGTCCTGGCCGGTGCCGGTCTTGTGGCCATAGACCCAGCCCGCCGGCACCGCGCCGTGCACGCGGGCGCGGCCCGTCCGGGCGCCGTCCATCGTCTGGAGCAGCCAGGCGGTCGAGCTCGGCGAAAGCAGTTCGCCGCGCTTCAGCCGGGCCAGCGCCACCGAGATCGCGCCGGCGGCGGCGCCGTCGGGCGGATCCTTCACATAGGCTTCATAGGCGTTGAGCCGTACCGACGGCGCCAGCCGCGAACGGGCGACCGCGAAGGCATTGCCCATCGAATATTCGGGCTTCCACTCCAGCCCGGCGGTGCCGGCCTGGAGCAATTTCTCGCCCGGGCCGAACTTCACGCCGGTGATGCCCTTGCGCGCCAGGAAGGCGCGGACCGCGTCGGGCCCGCCGACCAGCCGCAACAGCTTGTCGTTGCAGGTGTTGTCGCTCATCTGCATCGCGCGGCGGATGATCTCGCCGACGGTGGCGGTATAGCCGGCATCGCCCTTCACCAGCGCGGCGACCGGCTGGTGGAACAGGGTGAAATCGGACCGGGTGATGGTGAGCGGATCGTCGAGGCGGATCCTGCCCTGGTCGACCGCGTCGAGCACGGTCATCGTCACCCATAGCTTGGAGACGCTCTGCTGCGGCATCGGCCGCGCGGCGTCGTTCGAGGTGACGATCCAGCCATCCTGCACGCTGGTGATCGCAACGCCGACCAGCCCGTCGAAATTGCGGGTGATGCCGTCGATCGCATTGACCAGCCCGTGCGGCGCGCGCGCGGTCGGCTTCCAGGCATTGGCGCTGGGCTGGGTATTGCCTTCCCAGGGAAAGGCGAAGCTCACGCCGTACGCGGCGGGAAGATAGGTGGCGAGCGAAGGATCGCCGTGCACCGTGCAGCCGACCAGCATCGCCGGACCGAGGCCCGCCACTGTCACTGCCCGTTGAAACGCCGAGAAGTCCTCGAACTTGAACACTTTAATACGACCCCTTGCCCCGCCGGCAACCATGGGGCGGATGTGGTTGGCGGAAAAGTCCGCGCCACGCCGGGTTGCGACGAATGACAATCTTGTAGCGGTGAAGCGTGAATGCAGCGGAAACGCACCGCCAGTTTTTTCAAAAACGCAGGGAAAGACCTGAGGTTTCAGTTGTTCGTGGCGCGCAGCCAGGCGTTGAGCGTGGGCAGCGCCGGATCGGGCGTGCAACTGCCGGTCCGGCGCAGTACGCAGCCCGGCGCATCGGAGACGCTGGGTATGGCGCAGAACTCCAATCGATATTGCTTCGGCAGCTCTGCGATGTGCGCGCGCGGCGTGACCACGACGTCAAAGGCCTCCGCACGACCGGCGAGGTCGCCCGGCGTCTCGATCCTGTAGATCGGGGTGGCGCGACGATAGAGCGCATAGGCGCCCGGCACGGTCTCGCGCGGGCGGTAGAGTGCCAGGCCACAGGTAGCGGCAGGCCGGCCCGCCCGTTCGAGCGCGGCGGCGAGATCGGCCTCCATCGTCCAGTTCGGACGGAAATAGCCCATGGCCAGGCCGGCCGAGGCAAGGCTCCACAGCGCCAGCGCTACGGCCGTCGCGGGCACCAGCCGCTGGCGGGGCAGGCGGCGCAGCAGCTCGGCGGTACCGATCGCGGCCAGGATCACCAGCAGCGCGCTGCTCGCCAGCACGAAACGATATTCCTTGTGTGCGATCAGCGAATGGAAGGCGAGATGGACCAGCGCCACCCAGAGCAGCGCCGGATACCGCTTCGCGCCCAGCCAGGCGAGCATCAGGATCGGGACGATCACCAGGTTCCAGTTGGCGGCGAGGAGCGACAGATAGCCGGTGACCGCCATCGTGCCATATTCGTTGGCACGTCCCTCGATCAGGTTGATCCGCGCCGCCTCGATCATCCAGCGGAAGGGCACCGCGCCCATGGCCAGATTGGCAAGCGCGTCGATCGCCAGCGCGCCGCATCCGCCCGCGATCATCGGCAGCCAGGCACCGCGCCAGTCGCGCTTCGCGGTGAAGATCGCCAGCGTCAGCAGCGCGGGTGCGTACTGGATGCGCGCGACGAAGCAGAGCCCCATCAGCAGCCCGGCGATCGCGAACTGGCGTGGACCCGGCGCGCGGCGTGCCAGGAGCAGCCAGATCGCCCCCATCAGCAGCGCGAGGCCGATCGGCTCGGACAGGGCGCGCGGCGCGAAATAGACCAGCTCGAACCAGCTCGCCGCGACGAACCCGGCCACGATGCCGTGCAGCCGCGAGAGCCTGAGCCCCAGCGACACCGCGCTGCCGACGATCACCAGCGAAAGCGCCGCCAGCGTCAGCCGCACCAGCAGCAGGTGCAGCGTGGTGTCGGGCGACAACGCATGGCCGATTCCCATCGGCACGCTGAGCAGCTCGGGGATCAGCCAGCTCCTGAGGCCGGCGCGGAAGTCCCAGGTCTGCACCCAGGGACCTGCGACCAGGTGCCAGGCGGGTTCGAGATACTGCCAGATCTCGTCGAACCAGTTGACCATGAACGGAATCGACGCGGCAGCGCGCAGCACCGCCGCGAGCAGGAGCGCCCCCCAGAAGATCCGCCTGGCGCTCAGGGCACCAGCACCGTGTCGATCGCTTGCGGAAGCGTCTCGGGATAATCGAGATTATAGTGCAGGCCGCGGCTCTCCTTGCGGTGGAGCGCCGAGCGGACGATCAGGTCGGCGCTCTCCAGCAGGTTGCGCAGCTCGATCAGGTCGGGCGTCACGCGGAAATGGCCGTAATAATCGGCAACTTCCTCGCGCAGCATCTTGATCCGGTGTGCCGCCCGCTCGAGCCGCTTGGTGGTCCGCACAATGCCGACATAATTCCACATGAAGCGGCGGATCTCGGTCCAGTTCTGCTTGATCACCACTTCCTCGTCGGAATCGGTGACGCGGCTTTCGTCCCATGGCCGGATCGCCGGCGGCGGGGCGAGGTCGCCCCAATGCGTGGTGATGTGGTTGGCCACCGCCTCGCCGAACACGAAGCATTCGAGCAGCGAGTTGGAGGCCAGGCGATTGGCGCCGTGCAGCCCCGACTGGCTGACTTCGCCGGCCGCATAGAGATTGGGCAGGTCGGTCCGCCCGTCGCGGTCGATCACCACGCCGCCACAAGTGTAGTGCTGGGCGGGGACGACCGGGATTGGCTCCTTGGTCATGTCGATGTCGAGATCGAGCAGCCGGGCGTGGATGGTCGGGAAGTGATGCTTCACGAACTCCGGCCCCATGTGACTGATGTCGAGATGGACATAGTCGAGGCCGAGCCGCTTGATCTCATGGTCGATCGCGCGGGCGACGATGTCGCGCGGCGCCAGTTCCGCCCGGGGGTCGAGATCGGGCATGAAGCGCTTGCCCGCCTCGTCGCCGGCATCGGGCGGGAGGAGCAGTCGCCCGCCCTCGCCGCGCACCGCCTCGGTGATCAGGAAGTTCTTGACCTCGAGATTGTAGAGGCAGGTCGGGTGGAACTGCATCATCTCCATGTTCGAGATGCGGCAGCCCGCCCGCCAGGCCATGGCGATGCCGTCGCCGGTCGCGCCCCGCGGCGCGGTCGAGAACAGATAGGTCCGCCCCGCGCCGCCCGTCGCCAGCACCGTGGCGCGCGCGGTGAACAGCTCCACCCGGTTGGTCCGCCGGTTGAAGGCATAGACGCCCCAGACATTGCCGGCGCCCGAATAGCGTTCCTCGTGCCGGCTCGTCGCCAGGTCGATCACCACCTGGTCGGGCACCAGGGTGATGTTCGGATTGGCCTGCGCCGCCTTGAGCAAGGCGGTCTGCACCGCCAGGCCGGTGGCGTCGTCGACATGGACGATGCGGCGATGGCTGTGGCCGCCCTCGCGGGTGAGGTGGAGCGCGCCGCCCTCGGTGTTGAACGGCACGCCGATCTCGGCCAGCCGGGCGATCGCGGCGGGTGCGTTCTCGACCACCATCTCCACCGTGGCGCGGTCGTTCAGCCCTGCACCAGCGATCATCGTGTCCTCGATATGGCTCTCGAACGTGTCGCCGGGCTCGAGCACCGCGGCGATGCCACCCTGCGCCCAGGCGGTGGAGCCCTCGGCGAACCCGCCCTTGGCGAGCACGGTCACCTTGAAGCGCTGGGCGAGGTTGAGCGCCGCGGTCAGTCCCGCCGCGCCGGAGCCGATAACCAGGACGTCGCTGCTATGGGGATCGTTGGCCATTGTTCTTCCGCTGGTTCGCGCCCGGACTAGGCGCTAGGCGGGGGTGCTGGCAACGGGAGAGAGATATGCGCCGACAAAGCCTGGGTTTCGCGATGGCCGCGCTGGCGGCGCTCTGGTCGGCGCCCGCCGCGGCCAAGGGCTGTTCGCTGGGCGCGGTCGGCCAGACGGTGCGGATCAGCATCGGCGATACCGGGCGCTCGGCGATGCTCCACCTGCCCACCGGCTTCTCGCGCGGCCGGGCGGCACCGCTGGTGATGCTGCTCCATGGCAGTGGCGGCACCGGTGCGGGAATGCTGGAGAGCTCGAAGCTGGCCAGCGCCGCCGACGGGCATGGCTTCATCGTCCTCGCGCCCGATGCGGGAATCCCGGTGCAGAAGGGGTTCGTCTGGAACATCCCCGGCGTGCCCAGCGTCACCGGCAAGATGCCCGGCGCCGAGGATGCCGATGACGTCACCTTCCTCGAGGGCGCGATCGACTGGCTGGCGGCGAACCGCTGCATCGACCCGAGCCGGGTCTATGCCACCGGCCTGTCGGGCGGCGGGCGGATGACCAGCTGGCTCGGCTGCGTCGCCGCCGACCGTTTCGCCGCGATCGCGCCTGTCGTGGGCCTGCGCGCCGGCAACCCGCTGGCGGGCGACAAGCGCGTGCCCGATCCCGCGACCTGCCAGCCGTCCCGGCCGATGCCGGTGATCGCCTTTGCCGGCGATGCCGACCGTACCAACCCGATCCAGGGCGGCGGCGCCGGCTATTGGCAATATACGATGGCGACCGCGCTCACCCGCTGGTCCGATCTCGACGCCTGCCGGGTGGGCCCGGTGCAGCGCGATCTGGATCCGAAGACCTATGAAGTCCGCTACAGCGGCTGCCGTGCCGGCGCCGAAGTGATCGGCCGGATCACCCGCGGCGCCGGCCATGTCTGGACCGCGGACAATGATGCGATGTGGGCCTTCTTCGCGAAGCATCGCCGCCGCTAGCCCGGTGCGGCCGGTCCCGGGCTATTGCAATGTAGGATTTTGGCTGCTTGGCATATCAGGTCGCGTTGCGGCGCGACCGCTCTTTCAAGCGCCGCCCGGGAAGACGGCTAAGTGAAATGATTTGTCGCGACTCCCTTCACTTTGCGGGGAGCGGCCGGATCGCGCCCTAGGCGCGGCTCAGCCGTTCGCCGCGCGCGTGAGGTTCAGGAATACGTCCTCCAGGTCCGCCTCGCGGGTCGAGACGTCGACGATGCCGAGCCCCGCGCCCTGCACCGCGCCCAGCACCTCGCCGGCATTCGCCTGGTCCTTGCGATAGGTGATGACCAGCGTGCGCTCGCCCTTCATCTCCACCTTCTGGAAACAGGCATTGGTCGGGGGCGTCCCGATGTCACGATCGACGGTGACCTCGACCACTTTCTCCTGTGCCATGCCGACCAGCTCGCGCGTTGGCTTGTTGGCGATCAGCTTGCCGTGGTTGATGATCGCGATCCGGTCGCACAGCTGCTCGGCTTCCTCGAGATAATGGGTGGTCAGCACCACCGTCACGCCGCGCTGGTTCAACTCGCGCACATAGGCCCAGAGCTGCTGGCGCAGTTCCACGTCGACGCCCGCGGTTGGCTCGTCGAGGACGAGGACGGGCGGGGAATGGACCATCGCCTTGGCGACCATCAGTCGCCGCTTCATCCCGCCCGAGAGCGTGCGCGAATAGGCATCGGCCTTGTCCTCCAGATGCACCGCGCGCAGCAGCGTCATCGCGTCGAACCGGTCCTTCGGCACCCCGTAGAGCCCGGCCTGGATCTGCAGCGTCTCCTTCGGGGTGAAGAAGGGATCGAAGATGATCTCCTGGTTGACGATGCCGATGCTCGCCTTGGCGTTGCGCGGATGGGCGTCGATGTCGAATCCCCAGATGGAGACCGATCCGCCGGTCTTGTTGACCAGCCCCGCCAGGATGTTGATCAGCGTCGACTTGCCGGCGCCATTGGGGCCGAGCAGCCCGAAGATCTGCCCCCGGGGCACGTCGAAGGTCACCCCGTCCAGGGCGCGCTTGCCGCCCTGATAGGTCTTGCAGAGATCCTGGATCGCGATCGCAGCCTGAGTCATGCGCACCGCATAAGGCTGCGCGCGAGCGATTGCGAGCCCCCGCAGTGCTTGCTATCGGCGACTCATGACCGCGCAACAGCCCGAAGTGATCCGCACCGCCTCCGCCCGCGTCGCCTGCGACGGCACCGGCCCCGGCCTGCCCGCCGCGCTGGGCCATCCGCGCGTGTTCCTGCAGATCGACGAGCATGGCTATGTCGATTGCGGCTATTGCGACCGCCGCTTCGTGCTGATCGGCGGCCCGGCCGACGGCGCCGACCAGAGCCAGCTTCCCGACCACCCGGCTGGCGCGAGCATTTAAACCTCCTATATCGGCGGGATGAGCATTCCCTCCGATCCGCGCAGCTACATCTATCGCGACTCGCTCGATCCCGAGACCGCCGCGAAGCTCACCGCCGAAGCGCTGGCCAGCGCCGAGGATGGCGAGCTGTACCTCCAGTATCGCAAGACCGAGGCGTTCGGCTTCGACGATGGCCGGCTGAAGACCGCCTCGTTCGACACCCAGTCGGGCTTCGGCCTGCGCGCGGTATCGGGCGAGACCACCGCCTTCGCCCATGCCAACGAGATCTCGCCCGCCGCGATCCGCCGCGCGGCCGAGACGATGGCGCTGATCGACCCGGCCAAGCAGGGCAAGGCCCCGCCGCCCCAGGGCAACAATCGCCATCTCTACACCCATCAGGACCCGCTCGACCTGGTGCCTTTCGCCGACAAGGTGAACCTCTGCCAGTCGATCGACGCCGCCGCCCGGGCCCGCGATCCCCGCGTGCAGCAGGTCTCTGTCGGGCTCACCGGATCGTGGAGCGTGGTCGAGATCGTCCGGCCCGACGGTTTCATCGCCACCGATGTCCGCCCGCTCGTCCGCCTCAACGTCTCGATCGTGGTCGAGCAGAACGGCCGGCGCGAGACCGGCAGCTTCGGCCTGGGTGGCCGCACCCTTTACGACAATCTCTTCCAGCCCGAGACCTGGAACCGCGCGATCGACGAGGCGCTGGCCCAGGCGCTGGTCAATCTCGACGCGGTCGATGCCCCCGCCGGCGACATGACCGTGCTGTGCGGCCCGGGCTGGCCCGGCGTGCTGCTCCACGAAGCGGTCGGCCATGGCCTCGAAGGCGACTTCAACCGCAAGGGCACCAGCGCCTTTTCCGGCCGGATCGGCGAGCGTGTCGCTGCGCCCGGCGTCACCGTGGTCGATGACGGCTCGCTGATGGACCGCCGCGGCTCGCTGTCGATCGACGACGAGGGCACGCCGACGCGCGAGACGATCCTGATCGAGGACGGCATCCTAAAGGGCTATATGCAGGACCGGCTCAATGCCCGCCTGATGGGCGTCGAGCCGACCGGCAACGGCCGCCGCGAATCGTTCCAGCACGCTCCGATGCCGCGCATGACCAACACCTTCATGAAGGGCGGCAAGGATGATCCGGCCGAGCTGCTGTCGCGCATCAAGAAGGGCATCTTCGCCAAGTCGTTCGGCGGCGGCCAGGTCGATATCGTCTCGGGCAAGTTCGTCTTCTCCTGCACCGAGGCGTATCTGGTCGAGAACGGCAAGCTCGGCGCCCCGATCAAGGGCGCCACGCTGATCGGGGACGGCCCGACCGTGCTCAACAAGGTCACCGGCATCGGCAACGACTTCGCGCTCGACGAGGGTGTCGGCATGTGCGGCAAGGGCGGCCAGAGCGTTCCCGCCGGCGTCGGCCAGCCGACCCTGCTGGTCGACGGGCTGACGGTGGGCGGCACCGCGGCGTGATCCGGGCCGGGCGTCGCCTTCAAGCGGCGCTCGCCACCTGGCCCGATACCTCTGGCTGGAAGCGGATCGCGCGCGAGCTGCTCTGGGGCCTGCCGCTCATCGGACTGCTCGCCTTCGCAACCGGGCTTGCCCGGTTCGACCCGATGCCGTTCGGTACGAGCTGGCTCGGCTTCTTCTTCGGCCTGATGCTGGTGCCCGCCCTGGGTGAGGAACTGCTGTTCCGTGCCTTGATCGTCCCGCCGCCCGAACGGCCTTTCCCGCCATGGCAAGCTGCACTGGCGGTCGGCGTTTTCTTCCTCTGGCATCCCTTCCAGGCGCTGACCTTCGGCCCGCCCTGGTCGGCGATCTTCCTCGATCCGCGCTTCCTCGCCATCGTCGCGGTGCTCGGAGCCTTGCTTGTTCGCATCTACCGGGCGAGCGGGAGCATCTGGCCGTGCGTTCTCATCCATTGGTCGGTGGTGGCCGCGTGGAAGCTGTTGTTCGCCGGGCCGATCGGATAGGATTCGGGCATGACCCAGCCGTTGCCTCAACTCGATTGGACAAGCTGGCGCGAGACCGCTCAGCACCTCCATCTGGTCACCCAGATCATCGGCAAGGTCCGCCTCGCCCAGACCCCCTGGCTCAACCATAGCTGGCACGTGGTGCTCTATCCCGCTGCCTGGGGGCTCACCACCGGCCCGATCCCCTGCACCGACGCCACGTTGCAGCTCGATCTCGATCTGCAGGCGAGCGAGCTGCGTCTGTCCACCGACAGCGGGGGCGAGGCCGTGCTGCCGCTCGGCCCGGGCAGCATCGCCGATTTCCATGCGGCGCTGATCGCGGCGCTGGCTGCGCTCGGTACGCCGGTGGCGATCAACGGCACGCCCAGCGAGATCCCCGATGCGATTCCCTTCGTGGAAGACGTGGCGGAACGCCCTTGGGATGCCGATGCGGTGCGCGATTTCCACCGCGCCCTGCTCTGGGTCGACCGGGTCTTCCAGCAGTTCCGCACCGGTTTCCTCGGCAAGGCGAGTCCGGTCCATTTCTTCTGGGGCAGCTTCGATCTCGCGGTCACGCGTTTCTCGGGCCGTTCCGCACCCAAGCATCCGGGCGGCTTTCCCGGCCTGCCCGATGCGGTGACCTGCGAAGCCTATAGCCATGAGGAAGCCAGTGCCGGCTTCTGGCCCGGCAGCGACGCGTTCCCCAGGCCCGCCTTCTACGCCTATGGCTATCCCGCGCCGCAGGGCTATGCCGATGCCAAGGTGCCGGCCCCGGCCTATTTCGATACCGGACTCGGCGAATGGCTGCTCGACTATGATGCCGTCCGCACCGCCGCCGATCCTCGCGCGACCCTGTTCGGTTTCCTCCAGGCGAGCTATGACGCCGCCGCCGATCTCGGCAATTGGGATCGCGCCCATCTGGAATGTATGCCGGGCAAGCCCCGCAAACCGAGGATTGTCTGATGGCCCTGGTCGAACTCGGCCGCTTCGATCGGCAGGAAGCCTTTATCGTCCGGGGCCGGCTGGAGGATGAGGAGATTCCCAGCTTCGTCTTCGATGCCGGCACCAGCATCGCCGACGGCTCGTACCTGCTGATCCCGGTCCGCGTGATGGTGGACGACGAGGATCTGGCGCGGGCGCGCGAGATCCTCGACGCCGCCTAGCTCAGGAAACGATCTCGACCGGGATCGTCGCGATTCCGGTGCTGCCGCAGGAGATCACGACCGCCTTGTATTTTGGCTGGGCGTCCTGGATTTCGACTTGCAGGTCCCACTCTGTCACGACTTGCGTTACTTGGCCCGGCGCCGTCGCCACCAGGGCGAAATGCTGGGTCGGAGGCAGGGCCTTGTCGAGCGGCCCCGTGTTGAGCACCACCTTCCATCCGCCGGTGGGGGTGATCGCATGCCCAGTGACATGCAGCGTCGGGCTCGATCCCGGCCCCGGCATCACATTGACCCAGGCCTTCCAGTCCTTGGTCTTGACCTTGGCGCAGTCGTTCACGGCGGCTGCGGCAACCTCCGTCGCGGCCGACAGGTTGGCGCTTTCGTTGACTGTCTCGTTGGTAGTGGCAGCGGGTGCGGCCTTGTTGCCTTCCGATGCGGTGCAGCCGGCGGCAAGTGCCGCGGCAAGCGCCAGGCCAGGCCAGGTCATGCGGTGCATGTGCGTTCCTCCCCCCTTTGGGTTTCGAGGCAAGAAGACTGCGCCCGCAGAACCAGAAGTCAAACGGCATCGCCGCCGAAATGGACGGTCACTGCAAGTCGCACTATTATGAATTGATAATAAAGCCGATTGATTTTCACGGCGGTGCGATTGCTGGTTCTGCGATCAAGCCAATAGCAGTGCCGTCGCCTTCTTTGCGATTGCGATAAGTTCGGCGCGCGGCGTGCCGGCGCGGGCACGGGTACTCAGCGAATGGATCACCGACGAGGCGATCTGCGCATCGCCGCGCGGATCGGCGCTGCCGGCCTGGACCATCAGTTTCTCGATCCAGCCGTCCTGCAGCGCGACGAATCCGGCCAGCGCCTCGCGGATGTCGGCATCCATCACCGCCTCGGCCGCCGCGGTGTTCACGGCGATGCAGCCCGACGGGCCATATTCGCCGGTCAGAAACCCTTCGATCGCGCCGAGAAACAGTGCCTTGAGCATCTTCTCGCGCGGGTAGTTCACCCCATGGAGCGCTACAAAGGTCGAATCGACCACTGCATGGGTCCGCGCGAGCCCGGCAAGGTACAACGCCTTCTTGTCCCCGAACGCAGCATAGAGGCTCGGCCGATTCACCCCTGTTGCGGCGGCCAGCTCGTCGAGCGAGGTATTGGCATAGCCGAGCGTGCGGAAGCGCTGGGACGCTGCGCGCAACGCCGCCTCCTCGTCGAATTTGCGCGGACGGCCGCGTCCGCGTGGCGCTATTTTTGTATCGTTTCGCATTAAATTCCTTGACCCGAGTATTTTTGTGCGGGATCGTACAAAAATACAAGGGAGACTCGCCATGAAGCTCTATTTCACCCCCTTTGCCTGCTCGCTGGCGGCGCGAATCGCGCTCGAGGAGGCCGGGCTCGACGCCGAGTTCGTCCAGGTGCCCAAGGATCTGCGCCTGCCCGATGGGCGCGATTTCACCGAGATCTCGCCGATGGGTTATGTCCCGGCGATCGAGACCGGCACCGGCTTCGTGCTGACCGAGGGGCCGGCGGTGCTCACCTATATCGCCGAGCTGGCGCCGGAAGGCGCACTCAGCTTCACCGGCTTCTCGGACGCGCATTACCGGATGCTCGCCTGGCTGAACTTCATCAGCACCGAGCTGCACAAGGCGGTGTACATGCCGATCCTCGGCAAGGGCTATTCGGAAGGCGAGCAGGTCGCCGCACGTGCCCGCCATGCCAGGCCCTTCGCCGTGCTGTCGCGGCATCTCGAGGGCCGTGACTATCTCGACGACCGGTTCACCGTGGCGGACGCCTATCTGGTCGCGGTGCTCAACTGGAGCGAGTTCTCGAAGGTGCCGCTCGCCGACTGGCCGGTGCTCGCCGCCTATCGCGAGCGGGTGCGCGCCCGCCCCGCGGTGGCGCGGGCGATGGCCGCCGAATGGCCCTTGCTCAAGGCCGCCTGATCCCTCTCGAACTCCGGGCGAGGCCGCATCACGGTCTCTCCCGCCACACCTGCCCCTTCCACCCCGTCCTCGATGGCGTGCGGAAGGGGCATTTTTGTTGGAATCGGGCGAATCGCTCGGCTAGGCCTGTGCCATGCCCGCAACGATCAACTGCGACGTGGCGATTGTCGGCGGGGGCCTTGCCGGCGGGCTGATCGCGCTCGCGCTGCGCCGGAAACGGCCGGACTGCGACGTCCGCATCGTCGAGGGGGGCAGCCGGATCGGCGGCAACCATCTCTGGTCCTTCTTCGCCTCCGATGTCGCGCCCGCCGACCGCTGGCTCACCGCGCCGCTCGTCAGCCATGGCTGGCGTGGCCATGACGTCGCCTTTCCGGCGGTCTCGCGCACATTGGACACGGGCTATTATTCGATCGAATCGCGCCGGCTCGACCAGGTCGTCCGCGCCGAGCTGCCCGAGCCGGCGGTGATGACCCGCCGTAAGGCGCTTGCGGCCAGCCCCACCGCCGTGGTCCTCGCCGATGGCGACCGGATCGAGGCGCGGGGTGTGATCGATTGCCGCGGCCCCGCGGATCTGTCGGCGCTGAAATGCGGCTGGCAGAAATTCTACGGGCGCGAGCTCCAGCTCGCCGCGCCGCACGATCTCGCCCGGCCGATGATCATGGACGCGACGGTCGAGCAGCTGGACGGCTATCGCTTCGTCTATGCCTTGCCCTTCGGCCCCACCTGCGCGTTCGTCGAGGACACCTATTACAGCGATACCCCCGATCTCGATGCGGAGACGCTCGGAAACCGTATCGGGGGGTACGCCCAGGTACGCGGCTGGCAAGTCGATCATGTCGTCCGCGAGGAAGCCGGCGTGCTTCCCGTGGTGATGGGCGGCAGCTTCGCGGACTATTGGCAGGCGGGAGGCAACAAGGTCGCCAAGGCGGGCCTGCGCGCCGGCCTGTTCCACCCGCTGACCAGCTACAGCCTGCCCGATGCGGTGCGCACCGCCACCCTCGTCGCCGCCGCCAGCGATCTCGGCGGCGCGGCGCTGCACCGGCTGCTCCACGATTTCGCCAGATCGACATGGCGCCGCCGCACTTTCTACCGCATGCTCGCCGCCATGTTGTTCAAGGCCGCCGAACCCGAGGAGCGCTACCGCGTCCTCCAGCGTTTCTATCAGCTCGATCCGGGGCTCATCGGGCGCTTCTATGCCGGGCATTCGACGCTGTTCGATCGGCTGCGGATCGTTTCGGGCAAGCCGCCGGTTCCGGTGGGCAAGGCAGTGTCGGCAATCTGGGGGTCGTTCAAGTGAAGCGTGCGGCAGTGGTGGGTGCCGGGATCGGCGGGTTGGCGCTTGCGATCCGGCTGCAGTCGGCGGGCGTCGACACGGTGGTGCTGGAGGCGCGCGACAAGCCCGGCGGCCGTGCCTATTTCTGGGAGCGTGACGGCTTCACCTTCGATGCCGGTCCCACCGTGATCACCGCGCCCGAGGCGCTGGAGGAGCTGTGGCAGCTCTCCGGCCACCGCATGTCGGAGGATGTGCGGCTCAAGCCGATCTCGCCTTTCTATCGCCTGTCCTGGCCCGACGGCACGCGCTTCGACTATTCGAACGACGACCACGCGCTCGCCGCCGAGATCGCCCGGCTCGAGCCGCAGGACGTCGCCGGCTATGGCCGCTTCCTCGAATATGCCGCCGGCGTGTACGAGGAAGGCTATGTGAAGCTCGGCACCGTCGCGTTCCAGGACTTCATGTCGATGGTCCGCGCCGCGCCCGCGCTCGCCAAATATGGCGCCTGGCGCTCGGTCCATTCGAAGGTCTCCAGCTTCATCCGCAACGAGAAGCTGCGCCAGGCCTTTTCCTTCCATACCCTGCTGGTCGGCGGAAACCCGATGACCGCGAGCGCGATCTATGCGCTGATCCACCAGCTCGAGCGCCAGGGCGGCGTGTGGTGGGCCGAGGGCGGGACGAACAGGCTGATCGCCGCGATGGTCCGCCACTTCGAGCGGCTCGGCGGCACGCTGCGCCTGGGCGATCCGGTCGCCAGCATCGATACGCTGGGCGACCTGGTCACCGGTGTCCGGACGATGGGCGGCCATGAGCTGCAGGTCGATGCCGTCGCCTGCAATTCGGACGTGGTCCACAGCTATCGCGACCTGCTCAAGGGCTCGCGCTCCAGCCAGCGCGCCGCGCAGAGCCTCCAGCGCAAGCGCTTCTCGCCCTCGCTGTTCGTCGTCCATTTCGGGGTGCGCGGCACCTTCCCGGACATCGCCCACCATTCGATCCTGTTCGGTCCGCGCTACCAGGGGCTGCTCGCCGACATCTTCGATCACGGCGTGCTGGCCGAGGATTTCTCGCTCTACCTCCACCATCCGAGCGCCAGCGATCCGGCGATGGCGCCCGAGGGCCATTCGACCTTCTATGCGCTCGCGCCCGTGCCCCATCTCGGCAAGTTCCCGGCCGACTGGAGCGAGATCGGCCCGGTGCTGGAGGAGCGCATTCTCGCCGAGATCCAGCGCCGGCTGATCCCCGATCTCAAGGACCGGATCGTGACGAAGTTCAGCTATGCGCCGCCCGATTTCCGCGACGATCTCGCCGCGCATCTCGGCTCCGCCTTCAGCCTCGAGCCGATCCTCGCCCAGAGCGCCTGGTTCCGCACCCACAATCGCGACGATGCGATCCACAATCTGTTCTTCGTCGGCGCCGGTACCCACCCGGGCGCGGGCATCCCCGGCGTGGTCGGCAGCGCCAAGGCGACGGCGGCGCTGATGCTGGGCGAGGGCAAGTGAGCGACTTGCCCCCCGGCGCGTTCTGGCCGAAGGCGGGCCGGACCATGCACATCGGGAAGATCGAGATATGAAGCGCGTCGCAGTCTATTGCGGTTCGGCCAGCCCGGCCGATCCCGTCTATATCGAGGCCGCGCGCCATGTCGGCCGCACCCTGGCCGAGCGCGGCATCGGCGTCGTCTATGGCGGCGGCAAGCTCGGGCTGATGGGCGCGGTGGCGGATTCGGCGCTCGAGGCCGGCGGCGAAGTGATCGGCGTGATCCCCGAGCTGCTCGTCAACGCCGAGGTCGCGCATCGCGGGCTCACCGAGCTCCACGTCGTCGGCACGATGCACGAGCGCAAGGCGCGCTTCACCGACATCGCCGATGGCTTCATCAACCTGCCTGGCGGCACCGGTACGATGGACGAGCTGTGGGAAGCGCTGAGCTGGGCACAGCTCGGCTACCACACCGATCCGGTCGGCCTGCTCAACATCGCCGGCTATTACGACAAGCTCGTCGATTTCTGGGAGCATATGGGCCGGGTCGGCTTCGTCCGTCCGCAGCACCAGAACATGCTGATCGTCGATACCACGCTGGAAGGGCTGCTCGACAAGATGATCGCGGCCAAGCCCGTCGAGACGATCGTGCATATGCGGCGCGGCGATCTGTGAGCGAATGGCTTCCCTCGCGCGCCGCGATCGTCGCGACCGCGCGGGAAGCGATCGCGCGCGGCTCCCGCAGCTTCGGGGCCGCCAGCAGCCTGTTCGATCGCCAGACGCGCGAGCGTGCCTGGCTGCTCTATGCCTGGTGCCGCGCCTGTGACGATCTGGCCGACGGCCAGGATCATGGGCACGGCGCGATGGAGGTCGACAAGCAGGCCGGGCTGGCGCGTATCCGCGAATTGACCCAGGCCGCGCTCGACGGCCAATGGGTCGGCGATCCCGCCTTCGACGCACTGCGCATCGTCGCGGCGGAAACCGGTCTGCCCCACCGCTATGTCTGGGACCTGGTCGAGGGCTTCGCGCTCGACGCGGCCGAATGGGGCCCGCGCCACGAGGGGGATCTCTACCGCTATTGCTATCACGTCGCCGGCAGCGTCGGCTGCATGATGGCAGTGATCATGGGGGTGTCGCCCGAGGACGAGGCGACGCTCGACCGGGCCTGCGACCTCGGCATCGCCTTCCAGCTCGCCAATATCGCTCGCGATATCGAGGCGGACGACCGGATGGGCCGCTGCTACCTGCCCGACGACTGGCTGACCGAGATGGACATTCCGCCCGGCCAGCACATGAAGCCGCCCTTCCGCCAGCGCCTGGCCGTGCTCGCTGGCCGGCTGACCAGCGCGGCCACCGCCTATGCGGACAGCGCCCGCCATGGCACCCCGTCGCTGCCGTTCCGCTCGGCCTGGGCGGTGCTCGCCGCCGCCGGCATCTATGGCGAGATCGCCAGGAAGGTCGCGGCGCGGGGCGAACATGCCTGGGACCACCGCGTCGCCACGTCCGGCCTGGAGAAGCTGGGCTGGATCGGCCGCGCCTGGTGGCAGGCACAGCGCCGCAGGGACCTCTACCCACCCGCGCCGCGCGATCCGGACCTCTGGACTCGCCCGCGCTAGTTCAGCCGCGCGGATTCACCTTGCCGCCATCGGCCATTTCCGGGGTATGGCGCTGGCATTGGCCGGCGATGACCGGGAAATCCAGGTCCATGTTGCGCAGGAGCGCATCGGCCATCGCCTCCTGGCAACTGGCCCGGCTGGTATAGCGCGCCGGCTCGATCCGCGCCTGCCGGCAGTCGAGATTGTCGTCGCTGCAGCCCATGATCGCCAGCAGGTAGAAGACCTGGTCCATCGCTCCTTCCTTCCGGCGTAAATAACGGACGTGGCGGCAAGCCGTTGCATCACGGCGCCCAGCGCCCCAAATCGGGGACGATGGCTTCAAAACTCGATGCACCCTCCGGCGAGCGCCCGATGCTCGCCACGCTGCGGCGTTTCCTTCCCTATCTCTGGCCGAAGAGCGCGCCGGGGCTGCGCGTGCGCATCGTGATCGCGCTCGGCCTGGTCGTGGTGTCCAAGCTGGTCCAGGTCTATGGCGCACCCTTCGCGCTGCAGGGCGCGATCGACCGGATGGCGGGCGGCTCGCGTGACGCGGTGTGGCTCGTCGTGGCTCTGGTCGCCGGCTATGCGCTGGCCCGTTTCGGCTCGGTGCTGTTCGACAATCTGCGCAACACGGTGTTCGAGAAGGTCGGGCAGGACGCCACCCGCCGCCTCGCCGCCGACGTGTTCCGCCACCTTCACCAGCTCAGCCTGCGCTTCCATCTCGAGCGGCGCACCGGCGCGATCACCAAGGTGGTCGAGCGCGGCACCAAGAGCATCGACACGATGCTCTATTTCCTGCTGTTCAACATCGCCCCGACGATCCTGGAGCTGGCACTGGTCGTCGGCATCTTCTGGACGCGCTATGGCGTGTGGCTGGTCGCCGGCACCATGGCGATGGTGGTACTCTACATCGCCTTCACCCGCTGGGTGACCGACTGGCGCTCGAAGCTGCGTGAGCAGATGAACGACCTCGACACCGGCGCGGTCGCCCATGCGGTCGATTCGCTGCTCAACTTCGAGACCGTGAAATACTTCAATGCCGAGGAGCGCGAGGCGCGGCGCTACGAGAACGCCGTCACGGCCTATGCCCGGGCGGCGACCACGAGCGAGAACAGCCTCGCCTGGCTCAACATCGGCCAGGCGCTGATCACCAACACGATGCTCGGCGCGGGCATGGCGCTGGTCGTGTTCGGCTGGTCCTCGGGCAAGTTCACCGCGGGCGACGTGGTGCTGGTCTCGACCCTGCTCAGCCAGCTCTTCCGCCCGCTCGACATGCTCGGCTGGGTCTATCGCACCATCCGGCAGGGCGTGATCGACATGGGCTCGATGTTCGACCTGCTCGACAGCGCCGCCGAGGTGAAGGATTCGCCGAATGCGGTACCGCTCGCCATCGCCAGCGGCCATGTCCGCTTCGAGGACGTGCATTTCGCCTATGATCCCGACCGCGAGATCCTGAAGGGCATCGATCTCGACATCCCGGCCGGCGCCACTGTCGCGGTGGTCGGCCCGTCGGGCGCCGGCAAGTCGACGCTCGCGCGGCTGATGTACCGCTTCTACGACGTGACCGGCGGGCGCATCACCATCGACGGGCAGGACATCCGCGACGTCACCCAGTCTTCGCTGCGCGGCTCGATCGGCATCGTCCCGCAGGACACGGTGCTGTTCAACGACACGATCGGGTACAACATCGCCTATGGCCGCGAAGGCGCCACGCCCGACGAGATCGCGTCCGCGGCCCGGGGCGCCGCGATCGCCGGCTTCATCCAGTCGCTGCCCGATGGCTTCGAGACGCGCGTCGGCGAACGTGGATTGAAGCTCTCGGGCGGCGAGAAGCAGCGTGTCGCGATCGCGCGTACCCTGGTGAAGAACCCGCCGATCCTGATCCTCGACGAAGCGACCAGCGCGCTCGACAGCCGGACCGAGGCGGACATCCAGGCCACGCTGGAAGCCATCGAGCATGGCCGCACCACCATCGTCATCGCCCACCGGCTCTCCACCGTCGTCCATGCCGACCGGATCATCGTGCTGGAGAGTGGCCGGGTCGCCGAGCAGGGCACCCATGCCCAGCTCTTGCGGAAGAACGGTCTTTATGCCGAGATGTGGGCGCGCCAGGCGCAGGAGCGCGCGGCCGAAGGCGGGGAGGAAGTCCCCGCCGAATAGGAGGGGCAATGATCTGGTTCCTGGTTGCGCTGGCGGTGGTGATCGGGGCGCTTGTGCTCTGGTCGGCATATGTGTCGCGCGGAGTCGAGCGCTGGGTGCCGATGGATGGCAGGCAGGTCGAAGTGCCCGGCGTGCGCATCCATTATGTCGAGATGGGCCCGGCCGATGCGCCGGCGATCGTGATGATCCACGGCATCATGAGCCAGCTGCGCGTCTTCACCTATGCGCTGGCCGACCGCCTCGCCAGCGATCGCCGGGTGATCGTGATGGATCGCCCCGGCTGGGGCTATTCGGTGCTGACCGGCCCGCGGCTCGACATTCGCGGTCAGGCCGATGCGGTCGCCGCGGCGATCCTGGCGCTGGGGCTGGAGAAGCCGTTGCTGGTCGGCCATTCGATGGGCGGCGCGGTCAGCCTGGCGCTTGCGTTCCGGCATCCCGGCGCGGTCCGTGCCCTCGGCCTGATCGCACCCTATACCCAGCCGATCGACCAGCCGCCCGAGCCGCTCAAGGGCCTGGTGATCCCGGCGCCGCTCCGCCCGCTGATCGCCTGGACGATCGCGGTGCCGCTCTCGATGCGTACCGGCAGGACCAAGACGGTGGCGGTCTTCGCCCCCGATCCCCTGCCCGAGGATTTCCCGATCAAGGCCGGCGGCGCGCTCGCCATCCGCCCGGCGAGCTTCCAGATGGGCTGCTACGAGATCGAGATGGCGCCCGAGGTGATGAAGGCCCAGGCGCCGCGCTATGGCGAGATCGCGATTCCGGTCTCCATCCTCTATGGCCGCCAGGACGCGCTGCTCGATCCCGAGCTGCACGGGCGCAAGACCGCGTCGGCGATCCCCCATGGTGCGATCGAGATGCTCGATGGCGGCCATATGCTCCCGGTGACGCATGTCGACGCCACCGAGGCCTGGCTGCGCCGGCTCTAGCTGCTGCCGATCTCCGCCGGCTCGGTGGTCCAGCCGAGCCGCGGGATGGTGATCGAGCGCTTCCCCGACAGGTCGGTGCGCGTCACGAACAGCTCCTTGCTCTCGATATATTGGAGCAGACGGCGAACTCGCCCCAGCGAGCTGGTGCCATAGGTCGCGGCGATCTCGGTATCGCTCGGGCAGGGCGCGCCTTCGCGCGCGGCGCGGGCGACGAGCAGGAACGGCCCGAGCATGTCGTCGGGCAGTGCGCGCGCCGCTTCCAGCGCCTGTGCCCAGTCGTCGTCCGGATTGCCATGGATGCCCGCGCGCGCGGCCGATAGCCGGCGGACGAAGTTCGACAGGTCGAGCGGGGGCCGGGCGAGGCCGACCATCCGGCAGCGCACCAGGAAATCCTGATAGAGCACCGAAGGCGAGCGATAGGTGCTCTCCGGGTCCTCGACGATGTCGCGCAGCACGTCGGCGATCTTCTCGGCGGCTTCCTCGGCATCGACCTCGGGGACTTCCTCGCGCGCCGGCACCGAACGGGCGAGTGCCTCGAGCAGCCGGTCGGAGGCGAGCTGCGGCGCCTGGACCGGGGCGGGCGGAGTCGGCGGCGTCCATTCGGGCTCGGCCGGCGCGAGCAGCAGGTCCTTGAGCTCGGCCGAGGGCGCCTCGGGCAGCGGCGTCAGCTTGGGGCTGCCGCTGCGCGCGCTGGTCTCGACCGCGCCGATCTGGATCGACACCGGCCGGCGCGAGACCGCCGGGCCGAGCGCCAGGAAATGGCCGCGCGCCAGGTCGCGGATCGCCTCGGCCTGGCGGCGCTCCATGCCGAGCAGGTCGGCGGCGCGCGCCATGTCGATGTCGAGAAAGGTGCGGCCCATCAGGAAGTTCGAGGCCTCGGCGGCGACATTCTTGGCGAGCTTGGCGAGACGCTGCGTCGCGATCACGCCGGCAAGACCGCGCTTGCGCCCACGGCACATCAGGTTGGTCATCGCGCTCAGCGAGGCACGCCGCACATCCTCGGCCACTTCGCCGCCGCCCGAAGGGGCGAACAGCTGCGCCTCGTCGACCACCACCAGCGCGGGATACCAATGGTCGCGCGGCGCATCGAACATCGCGTTGAGGAAAGCCGCGGCGCATTTCATCTGCCCCTCGGCCTCGAGCCCCTCCAGGCTGAGCACCACCGAGGCGCGATGCTCGCGGATCCGGGTGGCGAAGCGGGCGATCTCGCGCTCGCTGTAATCGGCCGCCTCGATCGAGATATGCCCGTATTTGTCGCTCAGCGTGACGAAATCGCCTTCGGGATCGATGATCACCTGCTGGACATGGCCCGCGCTCTTCTCGAGCAGCCGGCGCAGCAGGTGCGACTTGCCGGACCCCGAATTGCCCTGGACGAGCAATCGCGTCGCCAGCAGCTCCTCGAGATCCATGGCGACGGCATCACCCTTGCCGTCCGTTCCCATGTCCACACGCACCGTCATCGCATCCGCTTTGGCCGATGGCGGGGGCGGGGGGAAGCTCGGCCGGGCGAAAAATTGTGGGCGATACGCTTCCGTTCCCATTCGTGTGCGCAAAAGGCCCGGCGCCGGTGCAAACCGCGCTTGCCGCTCTCCTCGCTCCGACGGATAGTCGCGGGGCATCAAAAGGGGGATGGCATGCGCAACGCGATCTGGATTCCGGCCGCGGCGATGATGATGGCGGTGCCGGCGGCCGCGCAGACCGTCACGCTCGCCCCGGGCGAAGGCGTCTCGGTCACCAGTCCGGGGCCCGCGCCCGTCGTCACCCGCATGAAGGCCAGCCTCACGTCGTTCGAGGCGGCGGTGGTCCGCCAGTTCGAGGCGAACCTGTTCCCCGACGCGATGGGCGCCAATTCGGCCACGGTGAGCGGCGAGGGCCTGCCCGAGCCCGAGCCGATCGCACCCAGCCGTTTCGTCGCCAAGTTCATGGCCATCGGCGGCGGCAAGGCGGCCCTGCTCGTCCTCGAGAACGGCTATGACCAGGCGATCGCCTATCGCGCCAGGATCACGGTGAAGGGAAAGACTACCCCCACCGACGTCTGCACCGTGCTGCCGGGCAAGCGCGGGTTCGAGAACTGGCCCTATGCGATCGAGAAGATCGAGCTGAGCGCGATCGCGCTTGAGAAGTATGACGGCGGCAAGCCGCGCTGCGAATAGCCTCGACTTACCCGGTCCTCGCCCGCTAACCGGGCGCGATGGTCCCCACCGATACGCTCCGCCGGGTCTTCGGCTTCGACGCCTTTCGCGGCGTGCAGGAGCAGGTCGTGGCCCGGGTCCTCGCCGGCGAGCGCACCCTGGCGGTGATGCCCACCGGCGCGGGCAAGTCGCTCACCTACCAGCTGCCCTCGGTGATGCTCGAGGGCACCTGCGTCGTCGTGTCCCCGCTGATCGCGCTGATGCACGACCAGCTCCGCGCCGCCGAAGCCGTCGGCATCCGCGCCGCGACGCTGACATCCGTCGACGACAACCGTGCCGAGACGATCGAGCGGTTCCGCGCCGGCCAGCTCGACCTGCTCTACATCGCGCCCGAGCGTGCCTCGGGTGAAGGCTTCCGCAACCTGCTCACTCAGGCGAAACTCAGCCTGTTCGCGATCGACGAAGCGCACTGCGTCTCCGAATGGGGGCATGATTTCCGCCCCGACTACCGCCTGCTCCGCCCGCTGCTCGATCGCTTCCCGGACGTCCCGCGCCTCGCGCTCACCGCCACGGCCGATGCGCATACCCGCGCCGACATCCTCGAGCAGCTCGGGCTGCCGCAGGAGGGGATGATCGTCGCCGGTTTCGACCGGCCCAACATCCGCTACGCGATCGCCCCGCGCGAGAACACCACCCGCCAGGTGATCGACCTGATCGCCGAGACGCCCGGCCCCGGCATCGTCTACGCCCAGACCCGCGCTGGGGTGGAGAAGCTCGCCGAGAAGCTCGCCGCCGAAACCGGCCGGCCGGTGCTGCCCTATCATGCCGGGCTCGATCCCGAGGTCCGCCGCCGCAACCAGGCCGCCTTCGTGGCGAGCGAGGACATGATCGTCGTCGCCACCGTCGCCTTCGGCATGGGCATCGACAAGCCCGACGTCCGCTTCGTCGCCCATGCCGGCCTGCCCAAGTCGATCGAGGCCTATTATCAGGAGACCGGCCGCGCCGGGCGCGACGGGGATCCGGCGGTCGCGCATCTCTTCTGGGGCGCCGATGATTTCGCCCGCGCCCGCCAGCGGATCGCCGAAGTCGAGCCTTCGCGCCAGCCCGGCGAGCGGACGCGGCTCACCGCGCTCGGCGCACTGGTCGAAACCGCCACCTGCCGCCGCCGCATCTTGCTCCGGCATTTCGGCGAGAACGAAGCGCCGGAACGCTGCGGCAATTGCGACAATTGCCTGAGCCCGCCCGCCGCGATCGACGCGACGGTGACCGCGCAGAAATTCCTCTCGGCGGTGTTCCGCACCGGCATGATGTTCGGCACCGGCTATATCGAGAGCATATTGCTCGGCCAGTCGAGCGATCGCAGCATCTCCAACGGGCATGAATCGCTCTCGGTCTTCGGCATCGTCGATGGCGAGGAAGCGGTGCTGATCAAGCCGGTCGCCCGCGCGTTGCTGCTGCGCGACGCGCTCAGGGCCAACGACCATGGCGGCCTCGAATTCGGGCCCGAGGCGCGCGCGATCCTCAAGGGTGGCGCCAAGGTCGAGCTGGTCCTTCCCCCGAAACGCGAGCGCCGGCGGCGCGGCGGCAAGGCGGCCGGCGACAATCCGGTCGGCAACCCGCTGTTCGAGGCGCTGCGCGCCAAGCGCCGCGAGATCGCGCAGGAAACGGGCCTGCCGCCCTATGTGATCTTCCACGATTCGGTGCTGCGCGACATGGCATTGCTCAAGCCGGAGAGCATCGCCGCGATGGGCAACATCTCGGGCGTTGGCGCGCGCAAGCTCGACGCCTATGGTGACGCCTTCCTGCAAGTGATCCGCGAGGCCGCGTGAGAATAATGCTCGCCAGTCTGGTCCTGCTCGCCGCCTGCGCGCCGCAGCCCGGGCCGGCGCCTGCCACGCCGGCGCTGTCGAGCATCACGATGGACCGCAACAGCTGGGGCCGCCCGGTCTCGCGCTGGTCGATCGATGCGGCCGGCAACGGCAGATACACGGTGCCCGAGCCCGATGTGTACAAGCCCGAGCGGCTGGTTACCCGCAGCTTCTCCGCCGGAGCCGCCGGCTTCGCCGAGATCCGCAAGCTGCTCGCTTCGGGTGAGGCGCATGCCGGGCGCGAGCTGACCTGCGGCGATCGCATCACCGATCAATATTATGGCACCGTCCGCTGGGCCGGCAGGAGCCTCACCTACGACATGGGCTGCCAGGATCCCGCCACCGAGGAAGTGCTCAAGGGCATCGCCGCGGCCGAGCGCCGGATCGCCGCCTGGGCCGCCAATCAACCGATCCTCGAGACACAGAAGGTGGAAAGCCAATGAACCTGCGCCGCGTCGACGACAGCATCTCCGTCGCTCCCCAGATCGCCGCCGAGGACATGGGCTTCCTCGCCGAGCAGGGCTTCAGCTTCGTGATCAACAACCGCCCGGACGAGGAAGAGTCGGGCCAGCCGGAAGGCGAGTCGATCCGCGCCGCGGCCGAGGCCGCCGGGCTCGGCTATGCCGCGATTCCCGTCACCCATGCCGGCTTCTCCTCCGCCCAGGTCGAGGCGATGGCCGCCGCGCTGGCCGAGGCGAACGGGCCGGTGCTGGCCTATTGCCGCTCGGGCACCCGCTCGTGCAACCTTTGGGCGCTGGCCGAGGCGTCGCGCGGCGGCGATCCAGCGGAGATCACCGCCAAGGCCGCCCAGGCCGGCTACGACATCTCGGGCATCCGTCCGCTGCTCGACCAGCTCTCGGGCAGGGCGTGACGCAACTCTACATCTTCGCCGGCTCGCTCGCCGCGATCCTGGTCATGACGCTGGTCGCCTGGGCGCTCGGGCTCGGGCGGGGCGGCGCCATCGCCAGCGCCGAGGAGGCGCGCGCGGCGGCCGAGGGAATGATCTCGGGCTTCGATGCCGGCGAGGCGCTGCTCGGCAGCGACGGCCAGGCCGCTCTGGTCCATGGCAAGGCGGGCGATGTCGCCCTGCTCAAGCTCCACGGCGCGCGTGTTGCGGCGCGGCATCTGCGCCTGCCGCTCGCCACCCAGCTGATCCCCGACGGTCTCCGTATCGACAGTGGCGACAAGCGCTTCGGAGCCGTGCTGCTGCGCGGCGTGACTCGTTACTGACATTGAGGTAAGCAGGGGCCCATGCCCGTGGTTCCGTACCTGCCCGATCCGGTCGATTATGCCATTCCCGGTTTCGTGGTGCTGGTCCTTGCCGAGATGCTGGTCGCGCGCCTGCGCGATCGCCGGCGCTTCTGCCCGAAGGATACGCTGACCAGCCTGTCGCTGGGGCTGGGCAGCACCGTTGCCGGGCTGCTCAGCGCCGGCCTGGTCTATGCGCTGGCGATGTGGGTCTATCAGTTCCGCATCTTCACCATCGGCTTCGCCTGGTACTGGTTCGTCCTGGCCTTCGTGCTCGACGATTTCGCCTATTATCTCTTCCACCGCGCTGCGCACCGCGTCCGCTGGTTCTGGGCGAGCCATGTCATCCACCATTCGAGCCAGCATTATAACCTGACCACGGCGCTCCGGCAGACCTGGACCGGCTTCATCAGCGTGAGCTTCGTCTTTCGCCTGCCGCTGTTCCTGATCGGCTTCCACCCGGCGATGATCTTCTTCGTCGCGGGGCTGAACCTGATCTACCAGTTCTGGATCCACACCGAGGTGATCGGCCGCATGCCGCGCTGGTTCGAGGCGGTGATGAACACGCCGTCGCACCACCGCGTCCACCACGCGACCAACCCGCGCTATCTCGACAGGAATTATGCCGGGGTCTTCATCGTCTGGGACCGCATGCTCGGCACCTATGAGCCCGAGCGCGACGAGGATCGCCCGCGCTACGGCATCGTCAAGGACCTGGGCAGCTTCAACCTGCTCTGGGCGGCGTTCCACGAATGGGTGGGGATCGCGAAGGACGTCTGGTCGGCACCCGACTGGAAGTCCCGAATTGGCTATATGGTCGCGCCGCCGGGCTGGAGCCACGATGGCAGCCGCGATACATCCGAGACCATAAAAGCGCGCTGGGAGGCGCGGGAGCAGCTACGGGGGGATTCGTGGAAGCAGCCGATATCGTCGTCATCGGTGGGGGATCGGGCGGGAGCGCCGTCGCAGGCCGCCTGAGCGAAGGGGGCAAGTACAGCGTCGCAGTGCTGGAAGCGGGCGGCCGCAACACCAGCATCAAGACCCGCATGCCCGGCATGATGCCGTTCCAGCGTCCGGGCGCCAACTGGGCGTTCGAGACCGTGCCGCAGCGCGGGCTCAACGGTCGGCGCGGCTATCAGCCCCGCGGCCGCGGCCTTGGCGGCTCCAGCGCGATCAACGCGATGCTCTATGTCCGCGGCCACCACCGCGACTATGACGAGTGGCGTGATCTCGGCTGCCCTGGCTGGGGCTGGGACGAGATGCTGCCCTGGTTCAGAAAAGCCGAGCACAATGTCCGCGGCGCCAGCGACTATCATGGCGACAAGGGCCCGCTCTGGGTCAGCGACCAGCTCTGGGCGCATCCGGGCAGCGAGGCGTTCATCGAGGCGTGCGGCGAACTCCAGATTCCCCGCAACCAGGATTTCAACGGCGCCGAGCAGTCGGGCGCCGGCCTGTTCCAGGTCACCCAGAAGAACGGCGAGCGCTGGACGGCCGCGCGCGCCTATCTCGATCGCCGCGACAATCTCGAGATCATCACCGATGCGATGGTCGAGCGCGTGCTGTTCGAGGACGGGCGCGTCTGGGGAGTCGCCTATCAGCGCGACGGCGTGGCGCGCGAGATCCGCGCCCGCCATGCCGTGGTCCTCGCCGCCGGCGCCTTCCAGACCCCGCAGCTGCTGATGCTGTCCGGGATCGGCCCGGGCGAGCATCTGCGCGAGATGGGCCTGTCGGTGCGGATCGACCGGCCGGCGGTCGGCGGCAATCTCCAGGACCATGTCGACTATGTCGCCGCCTTCGAGACCGAGGGCAGCTTCTTCCTCGGCCGCTCGCTGCCCGGCACGCTCAAGTCGCTCGGCTCGATCGGCCGCTGGATGGTCAGCCGCAAGGGGCGGATGACCACGCCCTATGCCGAGGCCGGCGCCTTCCTGCGCAGCGATCCGGCGCTCGAGCGGCCCGATCTCCAGCTCCATTTCCTCATCGCCATCGTCGAGGATCATGGTCGCACCGCGGTGCCAGGGCACGGCTTCAGCTGCCATGCCTGTGTGCTGCGGCCCGAGAGCCGGGGGACGGTGCGCCTCCAGTCGCTCGATCCGCGCGTGGCCCCGCTGATCGATCCCGATTTCCTCGGCGATCCGCGCGACATGGAGCTGCTCAAGAAGGGCACGCGGGCGATGTACCGCGTGCTCGAGGCGCCCCAGCTCGCCCAGTATCGCGGCCGCGACCGCTATCCGATCGACCTCGATGACGATGCCGCGCTCGAACGGCTGATCCGTGCCCGTGCCGACACGATCTACCACCCGGTCGGCACCGCCCGCATGGGATCGGACGAGGGCGCGGTGGTCACCCCGCGCCTCAAGGTCCGCGGAGTCGAGGGGCTCTATATCGCCGATGCCTCGATCATGCCCCGGCTGGTCGGCGGCAACACCAACGCGCCGAGCATCGTGATCGGCGAACGCTGCGCCCAGTTCATCAAGGAAGATTTGGCCTCCTAATTCCTCCCCCAGCTTGCTGGGGGAGGGGGACCGCTCGCGAAGCGAGTGGTGGAGGGGCCGCGCCATACGCGCGGAAGACCGTAAGGCCGTGGCTATTCCGCCGCTGGCGCGGCGCCCCTCCACCAGCTTCGCTGGTCCCCCTCCCCGAGCAAAGCTCGGGGAGGAATGGAGACATGAAAAAAGGGCCGGCGCTTTCGCACCGGCCCAGTCGTCCGCAGGAGGAACCTCGGTTGGGCGCCGCTCCTCAGGAGAGGAGAGGGAGCGGCGCCCGATCTCGTCAGTAGTTGTAGGCGCGCTCGCCGTGCGCATTGATGTCCAGGCCTTCGACCTCGACTTCCTTGTTCGGGCGGATGCCGATGGTGAACTTGAGCAGCAGGAACAGCACCAGCGAGACGCCGCCCGAGAGCAGCAGGGTCACGCCCACGCCGGTCGCCTGGGTGACCAGCTGCGTCGCCATGTCGTACTTGCCGGCAACCGCCGGGATCACGGTGAAGTCCATGAAGCCCTGGCCGCCCAGCGTCGGGTCCGCGACGACCGCGGTGCCGATCGCGCCGATGATGCCGCCGACGCAGTGGACGCCGAACACGTCGAGCGTGTCGTCATAGCCGAGCTTGTTCTTCACCGTGGTGACGAAGAAGAAGCAGACCACCGAGGCGACCGCGCCGAGCACCACCGAAGTCATCGGGGCGGCGAAGCCGGCGGCCGGGGTGATCGCGACCAGGCCGGCGACCACGCCCGAGGCCGCGCCGAGGAGCGACGGCTTGCCGTGGATCACCTGCTCGATGATCGCCCACATCGCGCCGGCAGCCGCCGTGGCGACCATGGTGTTGATGAAGGCGAGCGAGGCGAACTTGTTGGCTTCGAGGTTGGAGCCGGCGTTGAAGCCGAACCAGCCCACCCAGAGCAGCGAGGCGCCGATCATGGTCATGGTCAGCGAGTGCGGGGGCATCGGCTCGTTCTTGTAGCCGGTGCGCTTGCCGATCACGAGGCAGCCGACCAGGCCGGCGATACCCGCGTTGATGTGCACCACGGTGCCGCCCGCGAAGTCGAGCGCGCCCAGGCCCCACAGATAGCCATGGTCGTCGGGCAGGCCGGCGGTGAAGTCCGGACCCGGCCAGTACCAGACCATGTGCGCCATCGGGTAATAGACCAGGATCGACCAGGCGACGACGAAGAGGATCAGCGGCGTGAATTTCACGCGCTCGGCGAATGCGCCGACGATCAGCGCCGGGGTGATCATCGCGAAGGTCATCTGGAAGACGACGAAGGTCGTCTCGGGCAGATAGACGCCGTTCGAGAAGGTCGCGGCGAAGGTGTTGGCGTCGACGCCGTGCATCAGCGCCTTGGAGAAGCCGCCGACGAACAGGTTGAGCGCGCCGCCATTGGTGAAGGCCATCGAATAGCCGATGGTCACCCAGAGCAGGCCGGCGACGCAGACGATGGTGAGCACCTGCATCAGCACCGAGAGCATGTTCTTGGTGCGGACCAGGCCGCCATAGAAGAGCGCGAGGCCGGGCACCGACATCATCAGCACCAGCGCGGCCGAGACCAGCATCCAGCTGACGTCGCCCTTGTTGACCATCGCGTCGGTCGGCACCACCGGCGCCGCTGCGGGTGCCTGCGCAAGCGCGGGCATCGCGGCGAACAGGGCGCCGAGCCCCGCCACCGCGGCAATCTTTGCTAGTTTCATCTGGACCCCCATCTTCACAGCGCCGTCTCGTCGGTCTCGCCCGTGCGGATGCGCACGGCCTGGCCGACATCGAGGACGAAAATCTTGCCATCGCCGATCGCGCCGGTGCTGGCGGCGGCCTGGATCGCTTCGACGGCGCGGTCGGCGATATCGGCGCCCACCACGACCTCGATCTTGATCTTGGGCACCATGTTGGTGCTGTATTCCGCGCCGCGATAGATTTCGGTCTGCCCCTTCTGGCGTCCGAATCCCTTCACTTCCGACACGGTCATCCCCGCGACGCCGACGCCCGTGAGCGCCTCGCGGACCTCGTCCAGCTTGAATGGTTTTATGATGGCGATGATGAGCTTCATGTCGCCCCCTCGTTGGCGGTTATCCCGAGGGGCTTCGTCGCAAACAGCGTGCCAAGCGCAAGAATCCCATGATTCCGTGGGGTTTGGACGCAATCAAATATTACCCATGGGTAAATTTTTGTGCAGATGCGAAGGTGTGCCCAAAAAACGGGCAGGAATCATTCATCGCTGCGCGCCTTTGGGCTGTCATTGTTCGAAGACGACTGCACGGATGTCCAAAGGCGACTGCACTAGGGGCTGCGGCGCTCGCTAAGTGTCAAACACCCAAGCGGTCCGGAGTTTTGGGGAGCTCTAATCTGATGCCTCTAGGCACGTCTATCGAGCACGTTTGGCCGCCAGTCGTCTATCGAGCACATTCGCGCTAATTTGCGCGGGCGATTGGCGCGTGCCACTGCGACGAATGGGTTGCGTCTGTCGGGAATTCTGCTGAGCAGGCCTCAGCTGCGGAGGCGTCGCTGACGCGCATCGACATCCTCGTGCTCCGCATATGCGTCCCATCGCTCGGCCATTGCTCGAAGCATCGCCGCCGTGTTTGGCCAGCGCTCGATGGCGCCGGCGTTCTTTCTGAGACTGGCCGCAAGATCGCGCTCCTGATCGCCGCCGTCTAGCACGCCCCGGACGGTGACCCCGCGCATATTCACACGCTCAGTCATCATGCCTCTTGGGATCCTGCCCGCGTTCGCCTCGAGGACGTCGCGCACGAAGCGGTGGGGCCAGACGTTGTCGAGATCGTCTTCGGGGGCGTGCGCGAGCACATTGCCGACCACAATGTCGGTGACGTCCTTGCGATCATGAAGGATGCCGAGCGCTCGCATCGCATCGACCCAGGTATTTAGCGCCTCTCGGTTCGGAGGAGCTTCTGTAAAGCCAGGGACCGTCGAGAAGTGCGAAAGCAGCTTGTAGGCTTGGCGCCACTTTGAACGTTGCTCGTCCGTCTGTTCGCCGCTCGTGTCCTCCGCGTGCTCCGCCCGGTAGATGTCCCTCAGGATCTGGTGGAACATCTCCGGATCCTGCGCCATAAGGCTATGGATCTTGAGCGGACGATGCTCTCGTTCAAGAAGAGCGAGCAGCGCATATTCGCGCTGCGCGATCGCAATGTCTGGTAGGTCGCGCTTGTCGAGCGACTTGAATGTCTCCTCAAGCTCGTAGTCGAGAAGTCCACTGACGCGAGGCTTCTGACCCGCGTTCAGCTCGTTCACGATAGCATCGAGCATTCGAAGCACGAGGCAGGAAGGGACTTCATCGATGCGGTTGAGGCAGGTCTCCAAGGCGACGAGCGCCCTGTCGCGCCGCATCAGCTCGAGGACGATGGTCAGGAGGGTGCGCCGATCTCCTTGCGCGTGGAAGGGGGTCCAGTCGGTCCAGTAGTGTTCAAGCACCTCGCTGCCCAGAGATGCGACGGCTTGCCAGGTCGCATGCTCCGGCGGCCAAGAGCGCATGAGCTTGGCAACGGTCCCTGGCGTGCTGGTCTGAAGGAGGTCGGCAGCGACGGCGAGCGCGATGTCCGCATCGCTTGCCCGTCGCAGCATCGAGAAATATCCGCCAGCGTGCCAACCGTCGGGTGCTTCCGCGATTTCTCCTCTCAGCAACTGCTCGAGGAACGCTGGGCCGAGCTTCGCTTCCTCGATCGCCTCTTGCACGTAGTGCGCCTGCTGCGACCGATGGAGAAGAGCTCGGATCGCGTCGGGGCCGTTCTCCGCCGCCAGCTTCGCAACGGCGTCGACGCGTCGGCGCTGGAGGCCCTCGGGATCACTGTCGTCCCCCCACCCCCAGTAGGTGAAGAGCTCGGAGGCGATGAGCACGGGATCGGTGGGTGCGTGCTTGTTGGCTACGGCCTCCAGCTTCGCCACCTCCTGGCCGTCGAGCGCCCAAGTCGTGGATGCGAACCGCTTGTGCCGCACGATCTGATCCTGAGGCGAGGCCGGCAACCGTTCGCTCGGAAATCAGCTCGCGCTCAAATTCTGCTAAAGCAGCGAAAATTCCAAACGTAAGCTTGCCGGCGGCCGTCGTCGTGTCGATCGCCGCGCCATGACCGGTCAAGACCTTCAAGCCCACGTCACGCTCGATCAGGTCATGCACGGTATTTATCAGATGGCGCATATCGCGGCCGAGCCGATCGAGCTTCCACACGATCAGCACATCCCCTTCACGAAGGGCTTTCAGGCAGTTGGCTAGTCCGGGGCGATCATCCCGCCTGCCGGATGCCAGATCTTCGTAGATATGTGAGGGATCGACCCCGGCGGCGATGAGCGCATCGCGCTGCAAGTCGGTGGACTGGGAGCCGTCCGCCTTCGATACCCGCATATAGCCAATCAGCATCGGTAAACCCTGTCACACATACGTTCGATTATTTGACAGGATTAAAGTGGTAGGCCCTATCTGTCAAAATCGGTCACTTATTCCGTCATTTTATCTAAGGCCCGCAAACGGTGGCAATGGCAAGTTAAGTGGCAAAAACTCCCTGGGGATCTCCAGCTCGTCAAAATACCCCAGTAGTCGTTCTACGCTTTCGGGGTTTCGCGGGTACCCACAGGCGGCCAGCGTGTACAAGAAGCGGGCCGTGTCGGGATTGTGTCGCGCGTCGGCGATAGCATCGTTGATGACCGTGATCGCGTCGTCCCAACGGGCGATTTCGGCCGCCTCCCGCGCCGCCGCCGGCAGACCATTAGTGAACTCGGTTCTGCGTTCGGGTACGAATAGCGACGCTTGCGCGCCCATTGGTTGAAGCACCCTGTTTTCAAGCAAATAAATGGCCGTGGCTGCAACTTCCAGAGTTCGCAGCTGTACGTTCAGCGCAAGATTCTCAAAGCGGCGCCAAATCCGTTGGCCAGCGCGCAATGGTTGACCGCTTTGCTCCCATACATAACGAATATGTCCCGCAAACTCGTAGCATTGGGACAGCGGTGTGATTAGCTCCTCGATAAGTGTACGAAGCAATCGAAACCAGACGCCAGCATGAATGCGTCGACGAGATAGATCCACGTATCCTGCTGTCAGAGCCTGCCAAGTGCGGCGGTCCATCGCTGCAATCGTATCGCTAGCCGGACGCGGGGTACAATTAGGATCCTCCCAGCTGGTAAAGAGCCCTGGGGACCCATGATAGGTTTCTAGCCAGCAGCCATGGTGCGGGCAGCTCAGCATCAAGGGCAGCTTCCACACGAGCAGTAAAGCTTGATCTGCCGAGTTTTTGAGGCAGAGCGGACATGCCCGATGGATTGGCCAGATTGGTAGCCATGCACGCCAATATTTAATCGGCACGGGCCTATCGTTGCTCCGCGGCAGCAAAACCGAGAATTGAAGCGCATAGGTGCGCAAGGCATCAGGAAGGTCGTCATCCAGGCTATCCAGCAGCCAGGGTATCCAGCCAGCGAAACTCATGCAGCGCAGCTGATCCAGATCGATACCGCTTCGTTGGTTGATCTTCAAAAGCAGCGACGCTGGTGGGGAGGTGTCTAGATCATCGACTTGATCGTGCCCGAGGTCATACCCGAGATCATGCTTCAGCAGCTCGGGCGTATCCATATCGTAGCAAGCCGCAACACGATGAAGCCAAGATGAGAGCGCTTCCCCTTCTCTCGGGGCTGGATGTAGCGGCCAGCGGGGTTCCGTGCTCACATCAATTCCCGCTCAAACCGGCGTCGCCGTTCGCTGGGGCCAGCGTAGTCGGCCATGTTCAGCGTGCGCTGATTGATTGCTTCAACTCCACTTTCCACCGCAGCGATGGCCGCAGCGGTCAACAAGTGCGCCAACTCGCCGATAGTACCTTCGCTGCGGGTGAGCAGGTAACGGGCGAAGTCTAGCGTAGCGATCGACGAGGGGCGTCGCAGCGGAAGCGACGCCGCGAAACTTGCCAAAAGCGAACAGCAATCATCGTTAGCCTCCCACACCGGTAGCGTCATGGGTTCGAACCGATTTTCCAGCTGGTCATCCGAGCGAATGGCCAGGTACGCGTCGCGCGTGCCGACGCCGACCAACGGGATGCGCAGATCATTGCCTAGGAAGCGCAACAGATTGAGGAATTCATGCCGGCTGACACTGTTGCCGGCCAAGACATTGTGAAGTTCGTCGATCACGAGCAAGCGAACGCCGACTTTGCGCAGCAGTGCCAACGCAAGCTGCTCTATTTCCGGCATCCGCGGTCGCGGGCGCAGCGGTGCACCCATGGCAGCGACCAGCGCTACATAAAAGCGGACCACCGATGGTTCGGATGGCATCTGCACAACCAGCACGGGAATACACTCTCGATCGGCATCCGAGCTGACCGGGTGCGCCCGCCGGAACTTCTCAATGATCATCGACTTGCCGTTGTTGGTCGGGCCGACCAACAACAGGTTGGGCATGCGTTGCTTGTTGGGCCACGCATACAAAGCCTCTAGCCGATTCAGCGCTTCGACCGCGCGGGGATAGCCTATCCAGCGATCGGTTCGGATGCGTTGTACCCGCTCCTCCGCTGGCAAACGCGCCACGCCCCGCACCACCGGCAGCAGATGAGACAGATCAACGACGGGAAAATCATTCACGGCTACCACTCCTCGATCTGATCGAAAGGCTTGGCCGGCGGCAGGTCGCTTTGCAGCCCGCTCGGGGCGTTCGTCCGTGGCAGAACGCGGGTATCGGGCGGAGCCTGTGCCTCGAGATGCTGGCGGCGTTCCACGTCGCGTCGCGCCTTGCGCGTAGCCTTCTGCGCAGTGGTGACGATCTCACGCATCTGGCCGATCATGCGAAATAGGGCCGCTTCATCCACCTGTTCGCGCCCTCGCTGCCGCAGTTTCGTCAGCGCCTCCCTTTGTTCCCAAAGGGTGACAGCCGGATGCGCCAAAGTTCGGTAAGGGACCTCCAGATAGAGTTGTCCTTCGGGTTCCAGCACCCAGATCCGGCTGATATCGCGCGGGTCACGCCGGATCAGGAAAGGCCGCAAGCGGTCACGGCGCGCGATCCATGGCTTGAGTGCATCAGTATAATAATAGACGTGGTCGATGACGAAGCCGGTACGCTGCAGTGTGCGCCGAATGATGGGCAGAAAGTCTACGAGAAATGCCTTGGGGTTGGTGACGATGGCCGGCACGCCTTCGCGCGCGACAGCCTCGGCCCAGCGTGCTGCAGGTGGTTGAAGCAGGCCGCTATGTACGGACACGTGATAAGTGCCGATCGCTAGTGCGATCCAGCGCTCTAGTTCACGCAAGGTCGCGATCGCCTTCTTCTCCGACGCGTATGTCCCGCGTTGGCCGGGATTGGAGAAGGTCGTTCCTGGCAACTCGTTATGGATCATCCGCATTGTGGTGCCGATAATCCGTTCCACGATGCCGCCGTAATGTGGTTGACCGGGCGGACGATAATTCAGCTTGATGCCATGTTGTTCGCAACCGCGACGCAGAGCCTCACTTTTGAATTCGGCTGCGTTGTCCAGGTAGAGCAGTTTGGGCTTGCCGCTCATCGGCCAATCCATCTCTGCGTTCAGCTCCTGGAGCCAAGGGCGCTTGTCGCATGTGATATGTGCCAGGCAGAGGCCTACCGAGACGGCCGATGGAGCTTCAAGCGTGACCACTATGCCGACTACGCATCGGGTAAACACGTCTATGGCGATCGTGAGATATGGGCGCCCAATTGGTTGACGATCACGTTCGCCCAAGATGATCGCGTCGATGACTGTATGGTCGATTTGAACCTGTTCAAGCGGAGCGGTCAGGGCAGGAGGTCTGCCCCCGGCACTTTGTAGGCCGCGGGATGCATCCTGGCCTTCCCGGAGGCGAGTGGCTTTGATCGGATCGAGGCTAGAGATTCTTCGAGCAAGGGTACTGCGCGTTGGGATCGGGAGATTTTGGGCGATGCAAGCACGTGCAATCTCACGGTGCAATGCTGCAGCGCTCCGCTTCTGCTTAGTCAAAAACCGCTTCTGCAGAAGCTCGCGGATAATGAATTCGACCTGCTCCGATAGACGACTCTTGCCTTTGCCACCACCTGATTGCCCGCGAGCAACATCCGTCAACAACCCTTCGCCTTGGCGGGCGCGGCGGACAAGGGCATAAATCTGGCGCCTGGAAAGGCCGAGTGTTTGAGCAGCGATATCCGCAGCTTCGTGGCCGACTACTGCAAGATCCGCCAATGGTCCGATGATCTCAGCCCGGCGCCGGCATCGCGCCCATTCTTCATCGGAAAGGGTGGCCACGCCGTGTTCGGCTATCGAGTCTGTTTCAGACGCCATGCGCAAACCTCAATTTGGTGCACACGGCTATCGATCATAACGTAAATTGGTGCTGTCGTCTTCTGATCATTGGATGTCAGAAGTCGACTGCACTCTAGGCATCGCGCCCTGACAATTTGGTGCAATCGTCTTCGAACAATGACATGGGCGGAAAATGGGATAAGCCCCCTCTCATGACGCTCGCCATCTTCCTCTCCGCGCTGGCGATGACGCTGATCGTCGGGGTGCGCTATCTGCTGGCGAGCGGTGGCTTCGCGCTGGCGACCCGGTTCCGCCACCCCGACCTCTATGCCGGGCTCGACCGGCAGATCCGCCGCGAGATCGGCTGGAGCCTCGCCAGCGCCGCGATCTACGGCGTGCCCGCCGGGATCGTCGCCTGGGGCTGGCAGAACCATGGCTGGACGCGGATCTACACCGATCTCCATGCCTTCCCGCTCTGGTACCTGCCGCTCTCGGTGCTGCTCTATCTGCTCGCGCACGACGCCTGGTTCTACTGGACGCATCGCTGGATGCACCGCCCCGCGCTGTTCCGCCGCATGCACGCCGTCCACCATGCCAGCCGGCCGCCGACGGCCTGGGCGGCGATGAGCTTCCATCCATGGGAAGCGGTCACCGGCGCAGTGGTGATCCCCGCCCTGGTCTTCCTCATCCCCATCCATGTCGGCGCGCTGGGCCTGGTGCTCACGATCATGACCGTGATGGGCGTCACCAACCACATGGGCTGGGAAATCTGGCCGCGCTTCGTCTGGCAGGGGCCGCTCGGCGCCTGGCTGATCACCGCCAGCCATCATCAGCGGCACCACGAACAATATGGATGTAATTTTGGCCTCTATTTCCGTCACTGGGACCGGCTCTGCGGCACCGACAAGGGCCTTGGCGCTTTCGATCGCGGCCATGCCGCTGCTGGGCGCCGCCGCGCCCTTGCCGAATGAGGGCGGCGCGCTCGAGATAGACGTGACCGGACTGCGCTCGACCAAGGGGGTGGTGCGGATCTGCGTGGTGAAGGACCCGAGCGACTTTCCCGATTGCCGGGAAGGCAAGGGCGCCCTCAAGCGCACGCTTCCCGCCGCCAATCCGCGCATCCGCCTCGAAGGCCTGGCGATGGGCGACTATGCCATCGCCGTGATCCACGATGCCAATGGCAATGCCAGGCTCGATACGATGCTCGGCATCCCGCGCGAGGGTTTCGGCTTCTCGCGCAACCCGGCGATCCGCTTCGGCCCGCCGCGCTACAAGGACGTGCGCTTCACCCTCGGGGCTGATGCCCAGACGCAACAGGTTCGGATTCGCTACCTTTTATAGGAACTTGCGGGGATCTGGCCGCGTTTCGCAGCTGCAACATCCCTGAAGGCCAGTACATGATCCGACTTTGCGGCGCACTCCTCGTCTCGTTCCTCGCCATCGCGCCTGCCTGGGCGCAGGACGAGGCGGAACCGCAGCCCGCGCCGCAATCTGCCGAGGTCGCCGAGGCCGCCAGCGAAGGCGCCGCACGGCTAACGCTCGGCGTCGGCGCGGCCTATTTCCCCGATTACGAAGGATCGAGCCACAATCGCTGGACGCCGATCCCGGTCGCCAATGGCACGGTGGCGGGGATGAGCTTCACCCTGGTCGGCAACCGCGCCCAGCTCGACGTGATTCCGAACGGTACCGGGCCGGGCTGGGACATCCAGTTCGGGCCGGTGGCAGTCTACAACATGAACCGCTCGAACCGGGATTCCATCCGCGATCCCCGCGTCCGCGCGCTCGGCGAAGTCGATTCCGCGCTCGAGGTCGGCGGCTATTTCGGCATCGGCCGCACCGGGCTGATCACCAGCGATTTCGACAAGCTCTCGGTCACCATCTCCTATCGCAAGGACGTGACCAAGGTGCACCGCGCTGGCATCTGGAACCCGGTGGTGACCTATTCGACGCCGCTCAGCACCAAGGCGATGGTCAGCCTGTCCGCCTCGGCCGAGATCGTCGAGGATCGCTATGCCCGCACCTATTTCGGCGTCACCCCGGCGCAGAGCATCGCCAGCGGCCTGCCGATCTTCCGCCCCCAGGGCGGACAGAAGGACATCACCTTTGGCGGCTATTTCGCCTATGCGCTCACCGGCAACCTCACCAAGGGCCTGTCGCTGGTCGCCGGCGGCACCTATCGCAAGCTGGTGAACGACTTCGCCGACAGCCCGCTGGTCAGCATCGCCGGCGACCGCAACCAGTGGACCGGCGCGGCGGGCCTGGCGCTCACGTTCTGAGTGCTGGACCTGGCACCGCCAAGCGCCTAATACCGCCGTCATCCCCGGGGGACCGCTATGTCGCGGTTGAGAGGGAGGCCGCAGCCTCCGACCCGCTGAACCTGATCCGGTTGAGACCGGCGTAGGGAGGGAGCGGCCCCACCACAGGACCGTCCTCTCCCGCTATGGAGAAGTGACGAATGGCCGACATCCCCGCCAAGACCGAACTCGCCGTCACCACCGGCGCGATCCGCGGCTCGAAGAAGATCCATGTCGGCCCGCTCAAGGTCGCGATGCGCGAGATCCATCTCGAGCCGGGCTCCGGCGAGGCTCCCGTCCGCGTCTACGACACCTCGGGCCCGTACAGCGATCCCGATGCCCGCATCGACATCATGGCCGGCCTGCCCGAGCTGCGCCGCGACTGGATCCGCGCCCGCGGCGATGTGGAAGAGGTCACCCAGCGCGAGGTCCGTCCCGAGGACAATGGCCAGCTCGGCCCGGATCGCTCGGGCGGCGTCCAGCCCTTCCCCAACGTCCGCAAGAGGGTGCTGCGCGCCAAGCCGGGCGCCAACGTCTCGCAGATGTATTACGCCCGCCGCGGCATCATCACGCCCGAGATGGAATATGTCGCCGAGCGCGAGAATCTCGGTCGCGCCCGCCTCGCCGAATATGAGCGCGATGGCAACAGCTTCGGCGCTGCCATCCCCGATTACGTCACGCCGGAGTTCGTCCGCGAGGAAGTCGCCCGCGGCCGCGCGATCATCCCGAACAACATCAACCACCCCGAATCCGAGCCGATGGCGATCGGCCGCAACTTCCTGGTCAAGATCAACGCCAATATCGGCAACTCCGCCGTCGCTTCGAACGTCGCGCAGGAAGTCGACAAGATGGTCTGGGCGATCCGCTGGGGCGCCGACACGATCATGGACCTGTCGACCGGCCGCAACATCCACGACACCCGCGAATGGATCATGCGCAACGCGCCGGTCCCCGTCGGCACCGTGCCGATCTATCAGGCGCTGGAAAAGGTCGGCGGCATCGCCGAGGACCTGACCTGGGAGATCTTCCGCGACACGCTGATCGAGCAGGCCGAGCAGGGCGTGGACTATTTCACCATCCATGCCGGCGTCCGCCTGCCCTATGTGCCGCTCACCGCCAAGCGCGTCACCGGGATCGTTTCGCGCGGCGGCTCGATCATGGCGAAATGGTGCCTGGCGCACCACAAGGAGAGCTTCCTCTACGAGAAGTTCGACGAGATCACCGAGATCATGAAGGCGTACGACATCGCCTATTCGCTCGGCGACGGCCTACGCCCCGGCAGCATTGCCGACGCCAATGACGAAGCCCAGTTCGCCGAGCTCTACACGCTGGGCGAGCTCACCAAGCGCGCCTGGGAGCAGGACGTCCAGGTGATGATCGAAGGCCCGGGCCATGTGCCCATGCACAAGATCAAGGAGAATATGGACAAGCAGCTCGAGGCGTGCGGCGAGGCGCCCTTCTACACGCTCGGGCCGCTCACCACCGATATCGCGCCGGGCTATGACCATATCACCTCGGGCATCGGCGCCGCGATGATCGGCTGGTACGGCACCGCGATGCTCTGCTACGTCACGCCCAAGGAGCATCTCGGCCTGCCGGACCGCGACGACGTCAAGGTCGGCGTCGTCACCTACAAGCTCGCCGCGCACGCCGCCGATCTCGCCAAGGGGCACCCGGCCGCCAAGGTTCGCGACGATGCGCTCAGCCGCGCCCGCTTCGAGTTCCGCTGGCGCGACCAGTTCAACCTGTCGCTCGATCCCGATACGGCCGAGAAGTATCACGACCAGACCCTCCCGGCCGAAGGTGCCAAGACCGCGCATTTCTGCTCGATGTGCGGCCCGAAGTTCTGCTCGATGAAGATCACGCAGGAAGTGCGCGACTTTGCCGCCAAGCAGAACGCGCCGGTCGAGGGCTTCCTCGCGGCGGAAGATGCCGAGGCCGGCATGGCCGCGATGTCGCAGCTCTACAACGAGACCGGCCGCGAGCTGTACATGGGCCAGGGCGACCGCGAGCACGACTAAGTCCCGAATACCTCCCCGAGCGCGTCTCGGGGAGGGGGCATTCGGCGAGGCCGAATGGTGGAGGGGCAGCGCCGAAGGCACGGGGCAACCTCCTCCGGAACGGACAAGCCTCCCCCCAAAACGGACCTGACCCGCGCTAGCCTGCACCGGCGAGGCAAGCGGGGGAGGGCACGATCATGGCTGGATGGCAGGGACTTGCGGCGGCGATGCTGCTATTCGGGGGCCTCAGCCTGGCCCCGGGGGCGATGGCGCAGGAAGCAGGGCAGCTGGCCGACCGGCCCGATTTCAGCATGGTCACCAGCAAGGCGGCGGCGCAAAGGCTCGTCCGCGAGGGCCGGCTGGTCCGTATCCGCCTCTTCCCCGCCGAACTGGGCGGCCCCGCGGACCCCGGGAACCTGACCTATATCCCGCCCGCGGTGGAATATACCCGCCAGCTCCTGATCGGCACCCTCCAGCGCTTCACCGCGGAGGACCTGATCGACCAGCTCGACGTCCAGGCGGAGTACAAGGGCACCAGCATCGTCCCCTCGCGCATCCACTTCACGGCAAAGCACAGCCGCGGCGGGCCGCCGTTCGAGGGGGTGGTGGAGGTCTGGTGAGGTATGTCAGGTCGTAATAACTGGAGGGTCGTAAGGCATTTACCAATCATCATTCTAAAACTAGCATGGCTATAGGGTGGAGAATCTTGGCCATGATACGTAGCTTAGATGAAATATGCCTTCGCGTCATCTCAGGTGTTAGTCAGAAGCTAATACGCGAAGCAATCCGTTGCTATGAAGCATCTGCATACAGGGCCGCAATCATCTCGGCATGGATTGCTGTATCATCGGACTTGATAGAAAAGCTCCGAGAGCTTGCGGGAGGCGGCGATGCTAGAGCTAAAGAGCTTGAGGCGTCCTTGGATAATTTCCAAGAACGACTTCAAAATAATGATGGAGCAAGTCTGAAGGGACTTCTGGAATTTGAGAGAAATCTCATAGATTTTTTCAAGCAGGATTTCCAATTTTTTGGATCAAATGAATACATAGAGATATCTAGACTGCGTGAAGATAGGCATAGATGTGCTCATCCTTCGTACGACTTCACAGATAATATTTACCAACCATCTGCGGAAGCTGCGCGGTTGCATGTCGTCAATGCTATTGAACTGGTTCTATCTAGGTCGCCAACCTCAGGTAAGCCTGCTTTGGAAAGGTTGATATCTCTTGTATCGTCCAGGCATTTCCCCGAACGATTTGAGGATGTGGTCATTCGGCTAAAAGCTTCTGAATTTGGGCAGGCAAGGGAGTCGCTCATTAAAGCATTTGTTGACACCATGATTTATCAGAGTGTTGAAGAGGGCTCAGATCTATATCTGAATATGTCTGCCGTAATAGCGTTGCATGCCTCCATAGAGATGTATCGTGAGACTGCATTTCCGCGTGCTATTCAGCAAATAAATAAGTTGATACCTAAACTGGCAGACCAGCATATGTGGGTAGCTGCGGCAGAAGTATTTATGATACCCGATTTGAGGCCAGAAATAGATCTGGCGAATAGAGCGACCCTCAGTAGATGGATCGAGAATGAAGAAGGAGATTTAGCTGCGAGCTCTGTTAACTTTGCTCTCTCGGTGGACTGAATGAGGTCCGCGGCAATAAGATCGGTCGAAAGATTGTCTGTGGAGCAAATGAGTAGGATACTTGGTAAGCCGGACGATGTTATTCTAGATAGAATTGCTAATATTTTTTGCGAAGTGCCAAATTGGACGGAGGCAAACCTGGTATCTGAGCTGGTTGCAATTCCAAATATTCCGAATTTAGGATTTTATAGAATAGATAGGATTCTTGAGGCTGTCTCGGCTGGTAAAGCTGATTTACGAGGAAGTTTCGGTTTTCGAAAATTTATAGAGAAGCTGTATGAAGAGAGTGGAATTGGTACATCTGTGGTAAATGAGTTACTGCTGAAGCGAGATCTGAATGTGTACATGAGAGAAGGGCAAGTAGAAGGTTAGCGCCTCTTCCTTGAAAAGCTCTCGATCTTTGCCACACGGTCGGATATAACCATGCCCACTCCAGAACCCTACCCCCTCTTCACCCCCCAAGCCGCCCGCGCGACCTTCCGCGCCGGTGGGTTCGTGATGGAGGCCGAGGCGCGGGCCACGCCGCTTGGGTTGCTGGCGATCGGGGGCGTGGATCGCGACGATCCTGTTGTCGATCCCGCCGATCGTACATGCCACGCGCGGCCAGAAGCAGCTTCCCGCGCCGAAGGACCCCGGCTCCAGATCCTGATGGATGCCCTCACGCCACACTCACCGGCAAACCATCCTACAGCCCTCGCAATGTAGGATTTCGTCTGGCCTATCCTGCCCGATGAGCAGGAAACGCATCGCCGCCGCCTCGCGTGCGGCCTCCGCCGGGAAGCGTGGCGACAAGCCGCGCCTCTCCACGCCCGTCCCCGTCCGTCCGCGCCACGATGGCTGGACGCCGGAGAAGCAGGTCGATTTCATCGAGGCGCTGGCCGAGAGCGGCTGCGTTGCCCATGCCTGCCAGCGCGTCGGCATGCAGCCGCAATCGGCCTATACGCTGCGAAGGCGCGTCGATGCGCAGAGCTTCCGCGTCGCCTGGGACCTGGCGCTCGACTATGCCGTGCAGCGTCTCGCCGAGGCGGCGCTCAGCCGGGCGATCCACGGCGTCGCGGTGCCGGTCTTCTTCCAGGGCGAGCAGATCGGCGAGCGCCGCTATTTCGACGAGCGGCTCACCCGCTTCATCCTGGGGCGCCGCGATCCGGTCCGCTACGGCGCCTGGATCGATCGGGTGGAGGAGGCGCGCCGCCATCCTGACGGTGCCGCCCGCCAGCTTTCCTATGCGATCCAGAATCTCGAAGGCGATGCCTATGCCGACGAAGCGGGCGAACCGCGCCCGCGCGATCGCATGCCGATCAGTTGGGCCTTCGTCGTCGATGCCTGGGACGAACGCGTCGCCGATGTCGAACGGCGGGAGGCGGCGCGCGAAGCGGCCGAGGATGCACGCAGGGAAGCCGAATTCGAGGCCCGTCTGGAGCAGCTCGCGCGCGGTGACGAACCCGGGGAAAGCGGGCCCCCGTAGCATAAACTTCGTAAACTTCCGCGGGCGGTGCTGGCCGGCGCCGGGCCCGGCTCAGAGCCCCCGGCGGCGCTTCCAGTCGAGCGTCACGCCGATGCGCTTGTCCCAGCTACCGTCCCATAGCGTCTCCAGGCCGTGCGCCTCGAGCTCGGCGACGATCTCGCGGCCCACCGCCAGGGCGGCGTCCTCGCCTTCGTCGCAGGCGCCGTAGTTGAGGTAGAGCCCGCCGCCGTCCACCGCGCCCTCGGTGTCCTGCATGTGGTAGAAGGCATAGCCGTGCGCCGGGGCGCCGGTCTCCTCGACCGCACGGACCTCGTCCCAGATCTCGGTCGCGCCGCAATTGCCGCAGCAGCTGAAGTTCTGGCGGGCGATCACGCCGTTCTCCTCCAGCGCGGCGAAGGCGGCGTCGAGCCGGTCGCAATCGGTCTCCTCGGGCCATTGGCGCTCGGCATAGCGCTGCTCGGCCAGCGCCTCGCGCAGCGCCTTCTGCGCCATGGGGCGGAGCTCGTCGGGGGTCAGGTCGTCGGCAAAGGCGTCGGCCGCGTTGGTCAGGATCGCGTCCTCGTCATAGAAGCCGCTCGCCACGTCGCGGCGGATCTGGTCGCGCACCCATTCGGCCTTTTCCTCGGGCGGCGTCGCCGGGGGCGCCAGGGCCGCTTCGGTTTCCGCCTCGGGTGCGCGCTTGCCGAACAACCGGCCGAACAGCGACTTCATCATTTCCTCCATCGTCCGGAGGGGAAGATAGCAACTGCGGACGCCCGCGCCTATGCCGGACGCCGCAAAAACGGGGCAAAGCCTGTTCTGGAAGCGCCATCCGGCGCTTCGCGGTGCCGCCCGGAAATGCGCGGCGCGCATTTCCGCACGAGTTCAGAACAGGCCGGGCACGTCGCGCTGGGGCACGCTGGGTGCCTTGGGGCTCAGCAGTTGCTGGGCGCTCGGGCTGCCGGTCTCGCCGGTGCTGCGGGCACTGGCGCTGGTGCCGCCGACCGCGCTGATCGCGGTGCAGCTCTTGCCCTGGATGAAGTCGAGCGCGGCGCGGGTCGATGCCTCGCGCGGGTCGCCCAGCTGATAGGCGATGTCGTCCGACGCGCGGCAGCTCGCCTTCACCGTGCCGGCCAGGCCGTTGAAATAGGCGCCCTGATGGTCGCGATTCTCCAGGGCGAAGGCAATGATCCGGAAGCGGTCGTCGCAGGCAGCCTTGTCGATCGCGATCTGGCCGACCGGTTTGCCATAGGTGTTGGTGCCGACCAGCGCCATGTTGGTGCCGAGATAGGGCAGCATGCCCGCCGCGACGAGCTCGCTGGCCGATGCGGTGCTGGAGGTGCCGATGAAGGCGACCCGGGTCGGCGCGATCGACTGGGTCTGCGGCGCGAAATAGGCGGTCTCGTTCTGCGCCGACTTGCTGGCGCGGAAGGTCATGTAGTCGAACACGTCGGAGGTGCTGCGGTTGGCCCCCATCAGATTGCCCATCAGCTCGGCGATCGAGACCAGGCCGCCGCCATTGTAGCGCAGGTCGATGATCACCTCGGTCACGCCCTGCGCCTTGAAATTGGCGAAGGCGGCGCGCAGCGGCGAATCGGCGGTGTTGATGAAGGTGCGCAGATTGACATAGCCGACGCGGTGGCCGCCATCGTCGATGATCTTGGCGCCGTAGCGCGAGGAGACCGGGTCGAGGGTATAGTCGGTCTTGGAGACGGTCACCACGCGGGTGCCCCCCGCGGTGTCGTTGATCCGCATCACCCGGCTGGTGCCGGCGGTGCTCGGGCCAAGCGCGGCGGTCAGCGCGTCGGTGCCGCCCGAGGCGAGGATGTCGCTGACATTCTGCAGATTGGCGGTGGTGGTGCCGATCGCCTGGATCTCGGTACCGCGGTCGATCCCGGCGGCGAGCGCGCTGGTGCCCTCGAACGTCTCGGCCGAATAGAGGCGGTTGCCGCTCAGGTAGAGCCGGAAGCCGAAGCCCGCGCTCGAGCCGGAATTGTAATAGGCATTCTCCTCGGCGATCGAGGTGACATAGGTGAAATAGCGGTCGCGGCCCTGCGAGCGCGCGGTGGCGGTGAGCGCGTCGACATAGGCGCCAACGGTCGAATAGGGCGTCGGGTCGAGGCTGGTGGGCAGCGTCTCGGGGAAGAGATACCATTCGTTGAGCTGCGCGGCCGCCCAGGTCTGGCGCTCGCGCAGGGTGCAGCCTGCCGCGGTGGTGGGCGTGGGAGTCGGGGTGGAGGTGCCGGTCGATCCTCCGCCGGCCGAGACGGACCCGCTCCCGCCGCCCCCGCTGCAGCCGGCCAGGGAAAGCGCGATCAGGGCGGTCAGGGTACGGCGCATGGGGGTCTCCTTGGCGCGAGCTTAGGCCCGGCCGATTTGCAAGTCATCCCCTTGTTATCGCCGGATTCGACTCAATGCACGGAAAGGAACATAATAAGAACAAATCCAGTGAGTCGGAAGCGTGCCCATGTCCGAGCCAGCTCTGTACGTCATGATAAAGCCGCCGCCGGAGCTTCGCGCGCCCCTGTGCGGCTGCCGCAGCGCGCACCGGCTGGACGCGCACTATCCGCCGGACCGTCGGCATTGCACGATGCTCAAGCTCGGACTTGCCCGCAACTGGGCGCCGCACCGGCTGGGCCGGCTCCGCGAGGAACTGGGGGCGCTGTACTTCGATCCGTTCGATGTGGCGCTCGACGCGATCGACCGGCGGGCGCTGCGGGGGCGCAAGGGCATGCCCGCGCCGGCGGCGTTCCACCGTGCGCTTCGCCGGGCTGCGCGGCGTTGTGGTGTCGAGCTGCCGGTGCACAATTTCTGGCTGCACCTCAGCCTCGCCTACAAGGGCATGGGTGTGCCGCGGAGGGAGATCGATCCGATTGGCTGGCGGGTGGAGGAATTCCAGCTCATCCTGAGCGACCATGGCCACGAAGTGCTGGGTCGCTGGCCGCTCGTGCAGCGCCAGTACGCGCTAGCCCTGTAGCGGCGGCAGCGCCCAGTCGATCGGCTTCTGCCCGACGCTCTTCAGGAATTCGTTGGCCTTGGAAAAATGGCCCGAGCCGAAAAAGCCCGAATAGGCGGAGAGCGGCGAGGGGTGGGGCGCCTTGAGCACCAGGTGCCGCCCGCCCTTGTCGATCGAATCGACGAATGCCGCCTTCTTCTGGGCGTGGCTGCCCCAGAGCAGGAAGACGACCGGCTCGGCACGGGCGTTGACCAGCCGGATCACCGCATCGGTGAACCGCTCCCAGCCGCGCCCCTGGTGCGATGCGGCCGCGCCCATCTGCACGGTGAGCACGGCGTTGAGCAGCAGCACGCCCTGCTCGGCCCAATGCTCGAGAAAGCCGTGACGCGCCGGCGGGATGCCGAGGTCGGTCTCCATCTCCTTGTAGATGTTGACCAGGCTCGGCGGGGTGCGCACGCCCGGCTTGACCGAGAAGCACAGGCCATGCGCCTGGCCCTCGCCATGATAGGGGTCCTGGCCGAGGATGACGACGCGGACATTCTCCAGCGGCGTCAGGTCGAGCGCGCGGAACCATTCGCCGCCTGCGGGGAAGATGCGCTTGCCCGCGGCCTTCTCGGCGACGAGGAACTGGCGCAGCGCCGCCATGTACGGATCGGCGAACTCGCCTTGCAGCGGTTCGAGCCAGCTCGGATGGAGTTTCACCTCGGCCATGGCTTCCTGTCCGGGACCGGCGGCGCCCTGTCAATCGCTGCGCGCGCGGCAATCGGTCCGAAGCGGGCGGCGGGCGCAATCGGTGGCGTCGAAGCGGCACAGCGTCTGGCCCAGCTTCTTGGTGCCGATGTGGAAGTCGAGAAAGTCGGCGCCCTGCCATTCTGGCATCGCCGCGGTCACCGCCTCGCTCGCGTCGCGTCCCTCGGCGCTGCGCCGGACGAAGCCGGTGCGCTGGAGCACGCGCAGCACATGGGTGTCGACGATCAGCACCGGCCGGTCGAGCGTGCTGGCGTTGAGCGTCGCCGCCGCGACCTTGCGGCCGACGCCCGGCAGCCGCTCGAGCCAGCCCAGCGCCTCGCCGAGCGACAGGTCGGCCAGGAAGCGCAGGTCGAAGCCCTTGCGTTCCGCCGCGATCCGCCCGAGCGCACCGATCAGATAGCGTGCCTTGTCCTCGGCATGGGTGACCGCATGGATCTGGCGCAGCACTTCGGCCGGTCCCGCCGCCAGCACCTGGCCGGGCGTGCCGAAGCGCGCGACCAGCCGGTCATAGGCGGCGAGCGACACTGGGTCTTTCGTCCGCCCGCTGATCAGCGACTTGACCAGCGCCCCGATCGGCGAGCGGCGCGGCAGCGGGCCGGCGAGCGCCCGCATCGGCTCCAGCGCTTGCTGCCAGCGCGCTATGTCGTCATGCCCGTAGAAGCCGAAGCCCGATTGCATGGCCGGCGCAATAGAACATAATGAGAACAAGAACAATGGGGCGGCCCGTGCGTTGCCCCGCAAAACAAGAGGAGGAGACGATGCCGTTCACCGGAAGCTGCCACTGCGGCGCGATCGCCTACACGGTCGACGAGGATCCGCCCGGCCAGGCGATGCAGTGCAACTGCTCGATCTGCCGCCGCAAGGCGCCGCTGCACCATTTCACTACGCCGGACCGGTTCACCCTCCACACCCCGCGCGATGTGGTGGCGACCTATGAGTTCAACCATCACGTCATCCAGCATCACTTCTGCAGCAATTGCGGCGTCGCGCCCTTCGCCGAGGGGCGGGGCCCCAACGGGCCGATGGTCGAGATCAACCTGCGCTGCGCCGACGGCCTGGATCTCGATGCGCTGACGGTCCAGCTCTACGACGGCGCGAGCCGTTGAAGCTGGCCGGGGCGGCGGTGCGGTGGCATGGGGCCTCCATGCACATGGACCACGATCCCGCCGCCCCGGCCGCCGAGACGATCGGCTTCGACCAGTTCCTCGCCGTCGACATCCGCGTCGGCACGATCGTCGAGGCAGAGGCGTTCCCCGAGGCGCGCAAGCCGGCCTTCAAGCTGCTGATCGATTTCGGGCCGACGATCGGCCGCAAGCGCTCCTCGGCGCAGATCACCGAGCACTACACACTCGAGCAGCTGCGGGGCATGCAGGTCGCCGCCGTCGTCAATTTCCCGCCGCGCCAGATCGGCAAGATGATGTCCGAGGTGCTGACGCTCGGCTTCCCCGATGCCGAGGGCAGGGTGGTGCTGTTCCACCCCAGCGAGCGGGTGCCGGACGGGGGCCGGTTGTTCTGATCCGGTAGCGCTAACAAATCCGTTGAAACGAGCCGGACACAAGCATAGCCTCCCCGCAAAATAACGAGGGGAGGCATATATGACCAAGCGACTGGCGCTCGCCGCCATTGCCCTGGCGATTCCGGCCGGGCTCGCATTCGCACCGCTTGCCGCGCAGACGGCACCGGCGGAGCCCGAAGTCCTCAACAACGCCAATCCGGATAGCTTTCAGGTCTACGGCCTGCCGGGCGGCGCCAAGCCGCAATCGGTGAAGGACGCCAAGGTCCAGTTCGGCAAGGCGATCCGCGTCGAGACGCCGGGTGGCGGCAATCCCTGGAGCATCGGGGTCAATTCGCCGCTCCAGCTGGGGGTGAAGAAGGGTGACAAGATCGTGATCGCCTTCTACGCCCGGGTGCAGAAGCCGGCCGAGGGCGCCACCACCGCCGAGATCGCCAACGCCCAGATCCAGCTCGCGGCGGCACCCTATACCAAGCTCTTCGGCAACCCGGTGACGGTGGGTCCGGACTGGAAGCTCTACACTGCCGCCGGCCATGCCGACCGCGACTATGCCAAGGGCGAGCTCGCCGCCGCGCTCCACGTCAACACGGCGAAGCAGACGCTCGACATCGGCGCGATGGCGGTGCTGAACTATGGGCAGAAGCCCTGAAGCCATGGTTGCGTGGCCGATGCGTCTGCGCCAGTTGGCCGTGCGATAAACATCAGGAGAGCGCGTACATGGCCGAGGAACCGATCAAGGGACCTGCTTCCTATTTCCCGTCCATTGAGAAGAAATACGGCCGACCCATCGGCGAATGGCAGGAACTGGTTCGCAAGGCCTTGCCGGCAAAGCACATGGAGCTGGTCGCGATGCTGAAGGACGCGCACGGCATGGGCCACGGACATGCCAATGCCGTCGTGGCGCATGTGCTGGCGGCAGAGAAGAACTAGGCGAAGAACTAGGCCCGCACCACCGTGACCAGATAGTTCAACGCTTCGCCGGTGCCGGTCACGAACCCGCGCGCCGGCGAGAAGCCCAGGCCGGTGCGGTCGATCACCTTCAGCCCCGCGGCCGTCAGCAGTTCCTCCAGCTCCTCGGGACGGAGGAACTTGTTCCAGTCGTGCGTGCCGGGCGGGATCGCGCCGGTGCCCTCGGCGAGCGTGATCATCGCCAGGTGCGAGGCGAGCGTGCGATTGGGCGTCGAAAGGATCATCAGCCCGCCCTCGGCGAGCGCACCGGCCAGCGCGCCGACGAACGCAGCCGGATCGGTGACGTGCTCGATCACTTCCATCGAGGTGACCAGATCGAAGGTCCGGTCCGGCAGGTTCTCGATGCCACCGGCGATATACTCGATGGCGAGTCCGGTCGCGGCGGCATGGGCGCGGGCGGCGCCGATATTCTCGGGCGCGGCGTCGATGCCGGTCATCTTCGCGCCCAGCCGGGCGAGGGGCTCGGCGAGCAGTCCTGCGCCGCAGCCGACGTCGATCGCGGTCCTGCCCGCCAGCGGGGCGAAGCCGGCGGAATCGCCGCCCCAATGCGTGTCGATCGCGGCGCGGATATAGCCCAACCGCGCCGGATTCAGCCGGTGGAGCATCGCCGAGCTACCCTTGGGATTCCACCAGTCTGCCGCCAGCTTGCCGAAATGCTCAGCTTCACGCGGGTCAATTGTTGCTTTGGTTGCGCTTGCCATGCGCCGCTCCTATCAGGACGCCCCATTATCGTCATCCCCGCGCAGGCGGGGACCAGGCCCGCAAAGCAGACAGGCTCTTTCCATGGCGCGTATCGTGATGAAGTTCGGCGGCACCTCGATGGCAGGCATCGAGCGCATCCGGAACGTTGCGAAGCGCGTCAAACGCGAATGGGACGCCGGCAACCAGGTCGCGGTGGTCGTATCGGCGATGGCCGGCGAGACCGACCGGCTGGTCAATTTCTGCCGCGAGGCGAGCTCGCTCTATGATCCGCGCGAATATGACGTGGTCGTCTCCGCTGGTGAGCAGATCACCTCGGGCCTGCTTGCGGTCGCGCTGCAGGCGCTCGGCGTGCCGGCGCGCTCCTGGCTCGGCTCGCAGGTCGCGATCCATACCGATGCCGCCCATGCCAAGGCGCGGATCCAGACGATCGATTCGGCCGGCCTCGAAGAAGGTTGGGCGCGCGGTGAAGTCGCAGTGATCCCGGGCTTCCAGGGCGTCACCAACGACGGCAGCAACCGCGTCACCACGCTCGGCCGCGGCGGCTCGGACACGTCGGCGGTGGCGGTGGCGGCGGCGGTAAAGGCCGATCGCTGCGACATCTACACGGACGTCGACGGCGTCTACACCACCGATCCGCGCATCGTCCCCCGGGCCCGCAAGCTCAAGAAGGTGACGTACGAGGAAATGCTGGAGCTCGCCAGCGTCGGGGCCAAGGTGCTCCAGACGCGCTCGGTGGGCTTGGCGATGAAGGAACAGGTCCGCGTTCAGGTGCTGTCGTCGTTCACCGGCGACGATGCTCCGATGGCGGACACGCTGCCCGGAACGATGATCGTGGGCGAAGAGGAGATTCAGGACGTGGAAAGCCAGCTCATCACCGGCATCGCGCACGACAAGAACGAAGCGAAGATCACCCTCACCGCGGTGCCGGACAAGCCCGGCGCGGTGGCGTCGATCTTCAATCCGCTGGCCGCGGCCAACATCAACGTCGACATGATCATCCAGAACATCGCGCACCAGAGCGCGGGTTCGGCGAGCGCGACCGACGTGACCTTCACCGTGCCGGCGGCGGACCTCGCCCGCTCGATCGAGGCGCTGAACCAGGCCAAGGCCGCGATCGGCTTCGCCGACCTGCTCCAGGACACGCGCGTCGCCAAGATCTCGGTGGTCGGCGTCGGCATGCGCAGCCATGCGGGCGTGGCGGCGACGATGTTCAAGACGCTCGGCGAGCGCGGGATCAACATCCAGGCGATCACCACCTCGGAGATCAAGGTCTCGGTGCTGATCAACGAGGACGAGACCGAGCTGGCGGTGCGCATCCTCCACACCGCCTATGGCCTGGACGCGACGGACGAGGCCGCCTGATCCTTTTCTGATCGCCGGCTGCAACGAACCGTAACATGCGGCGCGATGCTGCCATGTTTCGGTCGCGGTGCCGCCGCGCCGCCATGGTTGGGGCAAAACCGTGATGATGTGGCTGCGCACCCGTCTCTTCGCTGATTCGGGGCTGCTGCGCAGGCGCGGCGCCGCGCTGCTCATCGCGCTCGTCATCGAGCTGCTGCTCCTGGCGCTGCTGCTGTTCTTCGTGCCGCCCTTGCCGGGCCGCAAGCACGGCAACAGCCTCAACACCTTCGGGATCGAGGCGTCGAAGGGCGAGGAAAGCCCCGACAAGAAGCCGGCCGAGAAGCAAGAGAAGAAAGCCGCGCGCGCCCAGAAGACCCAGGCACAGGCGCAGACCCAGCCGCCACCCCCGGTGCCCACGCCGATCGAGACGCCGGTGCCGGTCGGCCCGCCGACCTTCCTCAAGCTCAGCCGCAACGACTATCAGCAGGGCGACATCTCGAAGGTGCCCTCGCGTGCCGAGACCACCGACGGCGCGTCCACCGAAACGGCCGACGCCGGTGGCGGGGGCGGGTCGAACGACACACCGACCGCGGGCCGCAAGGGGCGCAACGGCGAGACGCTCTACATTGCCGAATGGGTGCGCGAGCCGACCAATGCCGAGCTCAACCCCTATATCAACGAAAACCGTGCGCGCTTTCCGGGCTTCGGTCTGGTCGCCTGCCGCACTGCGGCGCGCAACCGGGTCGAGGATTGCTACGAACTAGACGAGACGCGCGGCACCGGTTTCGCCGGATCGGTGCGCCAGGCCGCCTTCCAGTTCCTCGTGCGGCCCCCGCGGGTGAACAACAAGCTGATGGTCGGCGAATGGGTGACGATCCGCATCGACTATCACCGGACCGTCCGCGAACGTTAGGGCGGGAACTGCAGGGACCCTTGCCGGGCGACGGGTTGCGGGGCTAGGCGAGGGGGATGACCAATGCATCTTCCGTCGGCGCAGAGCGCCTGGCCCGCCGCATGGCGCGCGGCTGCGAATTCCTGGGCACCGATACCGCCATCCTGGGCGGCGCCATGTCCTGGGTGTCCGAGCGCAACCTCGTCGCCGCCATCTCCAATGCCGGCGGCTTCGGCGTGATCGCCTGCGGCGCGATGACGCCCGAGCTGCTCGACAAGGAGATCGCCGGGACCAAGGCGCTCACGTCGAAGCCCTTCGGCGTCAACCTGATCACCATGCACCCCCAGCTCTTCGAACTGATCGAAGTGTGCAAGAAGCACGATGTCGGCCATGTCGTGCTGGCGGGTGGCCTGCCGCCGGCGGGCTCGCTCGACGCGATCAAGGCGAACGGCGCCAAGCTGATCTGCTTCGCCCCCGCGCTCAGCCTCGCCAAGAAGCTGATCCGCAGCGGCGTCGATGCGCTGGTGGTCGAGGGCATGGAAGCGGGCGGCCATATCGGCCCGGTCTCGACCAGCGTGCTCGCCCAGGAGATCCTCCCCGAAGTCGCCGAGCAGGTTCCGGTCTTCGTCGCCGGCGGCATCGGCCGCGGCGAGGCGATCGCCGGCTATCTCGACATGGGCGCGGCGGGCGTCCAGCTCGGCACCCGCTTCGTCTGCGCGAGCGAGAGCATCGCGCACGCCAATTTCAAGAAGGCGTTCATCCGCGCCTCGGCCCGTGATGCGATCGCCAGCGTCCAGATCGATCCGCGCCTGCCGGTGATTCCCGTCCGCGCGCTCAAGAATGCCGCGGGCGAGCTGTTCTCCGCCAAGCAGCGCGAAGTCGCCCAGCTGCTCGACGAGGGCAAGGTCGAGATGCTCGAGGCCCAGCTCCAGATCGAGCATTACTGGGCGGGCGCCCTGCGCCGCGCGGTGATCGACGGCGATGTCGAGCATGGCAGCGTGATGGCGGGCCAGTCGGTCGGCATGGTCTCGAAGGAAGAGCCGGTCGCCGACATCATCGCCACGCTGATGGCCGAGGCGGCCCACGCGCTGGAGAAGCGCGCGGCCTGAGCCCTACAGGGGAGCGCCTCAGCGGCGCTCCCGATACAGCTGCCAGAGCTCCTTGGCGCACTGGAAGGCAGTGGCAGCGGCGACGACGATCACGGCGATCTCAAGGCTCTTGTCGAGGCTCTCCTGGATGCGGGCGGCCTTGGCCGTGTCGGTCCCGACGACGGTGACGATCTGCCCGGCCTCGTGCAGCACCTTGGCGATGAGCAGCGTGGCGGCGGTGGTACCGAGGATCAGCACGGCGCGCACGGCCTTCCAGCCCGGGCGCAGGAAGCCGATCAGGCTCAGCGCGATCCGCGACCAGACCAGCAGCGCGACCGGCCAGTAGAGCGTAGCCCAGACCTGCGCGCCGGTGATGCGCACGCCGGCATCGTGCGGCACGAAGGGGAAGGTGAAGCCGCCCGCCCACCAGATCAGGAAGGCGATGCCGAAACCGACCTCGAACAGCGGCTCCCAGCGCTTGCGCGGCGGCAGGTCGAGGCGAAGCTTGCCGAGATCGGGTAGCTCCTCCGGCTTCCATTTGGCGAGATAGGAATCGAGCCAGCCGAGCCGCTCGATCACGGCGAAGGCGAGCGTCACCAGCGCGGCATTGTAGAGCAGCGTATGCACCAGCGCGCCCGAACCGTGCGCCACCGCCTGGCCGAGGTCGCCGGTCACCACGATCCCGCCGCCGATCTGCACCAGCTCGATCACCGCGACCACGGCGAGCACGACCTTGAGCACGAACCAGTAGAAGGGAAACACCTCGGCCCCGATCAATGCGCGCTGATCGCCATACTGCCCTGCCACCGCGATCGGATGGCCGAACTCGCGCAGCAGCTGGCTGATCTCGTCGCGGGTCAGCGCACGGCCCAGGCCCTCCTCGCGATCCTCGATCCGCGCGGCGATCAGGTCGGCCAGCTCGGCGATGATGTCGTCAGCCTTGGCGGCGGGCAGGTTCCAGCGCACCGCGCCGAGATAGCGTTCGATGAGGTCCATCACTTGTCTCCCTGCGTCAGGCGGAGGATCGATTCCGAGATCGCGTTCCATTCGGCGAGCAACTGGCCGAGCACGTCGAGGCCGACCGGGGTGAGCCGGTAGAAGCGCTTGTTGCGCTTGGCCTCCTCGCGCCACTCGCTGGTGAGCAGCCCCTGTGCTTCCAGCCGGCGCAGCAGCGGATAGAGCGCGCCTTCGTCGATCGGCAGCCCGGCTTCCTCCAGGCTGGTGCGCAGCGTGTAGCCATAGCGCTCCTCGCGCAGCGCCCCGAGCACCGCCAGCACCAGCGATCCGCGTCGCAGCTCGACGCGCAGTTTCTCGAACAGGTCGTCTTCGACCGGCATCGTCCTGTGCCTCATATCGTGTATGACGCATACTATGTAGCGCACAGTATATTAAAGAGCAAGAGGCGCGCCGATCGTTACGCAAGTGCTTGTAATTTGCGACGAATCGAGGCGGTAAACTTCTGATTCAGAAGGATCCTTCAGGCCGGATTCAGCGCGATCGGTGATGCTGCCGGCAGGGGATGGAGACCGGGGGGTTTCTTGCATGAAGACGTTGATCTGGGGCGCTGCGGCGCTCGTTGGAATCGTGTGCGCGGTGCCTGCGCATGCGCAATATCGCGGTGGCCAGGGGTTCGACCGGCCCTTGCCGCCGGCGGGTTCGGTACCGAACCAGCTGATCCCGGCGATCGCCGCCGACGGGCGGTATGACACGGTCAATCACAACCTCTCGCGCGACCAGACGGCCTGGCATGTGCGTGCGGCGCTCAATGTGGCGGCGCTCGGCTGCCGTGACGTGGCGGAGCGCGAGACGGTCGCGGCGTACAATGCGATGCTCGGCCGGCACCGGGCCTCGCTCGCCGCTGCTGATGCGGCGGTGAAGGGCCAGTACCGCGTCCGCTATGGCGCGGGCTGGGATTCGCGGCACGATCGCGACATGACGCGCGTGTACAATTTCTTCGCCCAGCCGCCGGCCCAGGCCGGCTTCTGCCGCGTCGCGCGCGACGTGCTGGCCGAGGCGGGGCGGGTGGCGCCCGAGCAGTTCGCGGCCTTCGCGGCCGACGCGCTGCCCCGGCTGGAGGCGCCCTTCACCGACTTCTACCGCGACTATGACGCGTGGCGTGCCGCCGACCTCGCCTGGCGCGGGCAGCTGGCCAGCCTCCAGCGCTGAAAAACATACGCAGACGTAACGGTTTGTGTTCGCCGGCGCATGGCGTGGGCGAACACAATCTGTTAGCGCCTTGCGCATGCCCGTTTCCGCAGCCGCCTCGGCCCGTGAGATACTGACCCGCCTTCACGACGTGATGGCGTCGCGCAACCCGGCGCAATCGAAGCTCAACTCGGTGGTCAACATCATCGGCGAGGCGCTCGATAGCGAGGTCTGCTCGATCTACCTGCTGCGCGAAGGTCTGCTCGAGCTGTTCGCCACCCGCGGCCTGGCGCAGGAAGCCGTCCATGTCACCAAGCTCGCGCTCGGCGAGGGTCTGGTCGGCACGATCGCCCAGAATGTCGAGACGCTGAACCTCGACGAGGCCGAGATGCACCCGGCCTTCGCCTATCGCCCGGAGACGGGGGAAGAGGCGTTCCACAGCTTTGCCGGCGTGCCGATCATCCGCCGCGAGCAGTCGGTGGGCGTGCTCGCCGTCCAGCATGCCGAATCGCGGCGCTATGCCAGCGAGGAGATCGAGGCGCTGCAGACCGTGGCGATGGTGCTCAGCGAGCTGATCGCCAATGCCGATCTGATCGACCCGGCGAGTGCTGGCGGCTCGACCCGGCTTCAGTCGACCGCGCCCGAGCTCGGCCACGGCTTCAAGCTGGTCGACGGCATGGCCGCCGGCGTCGCGGTGTTCCACCAACCGCGCATCACCATCGAGCATACCGTCGCCGAGGATACCGAGGCGGAGCGCCACCGCGTCTATGCCGCGTTCGACAAGATGCGCGAGCAGATCGACCGGATGGCCAGCCAGGCCGAGTTCGGCGTGGGCGGCGAGCAGGACGAGATTCTCGCGACCTACAAGATGTTCGCGTACGACGAAGGCTGGTCGCGCCGGATCAACGAGGCGATCGACAGCGGCCTCACCGCCGAGGCGGCGATCGAGCGCGTCCAGCAGCGCACCCGCCAGCGCATGCGCGAGATCGACGATCCGCTGCTCCGAGACCGGATGCACGATCTGGAGGATCTCTCCAACCGGCTGCTCCGCATCGTCTCTGGCCAGCTCGGCACGGCGGCGCAGATGGGTCTGCGCCAGGATTCGATCCTGATCGCGCGCAATCTCGGTCCGGCCGAACTGCTCGAATATGATCGTCGGCGCCTCAAGGGCGTGGTGCTCGAGGAAGGCTCGCTCACCGCGCACGTCACCATCGTCGCGCGCGCCATGGGCGTGCCGGTGCTCGGCCGGGTCCGCAACATCCGCCAGCTGATCGCCGAGGGCGACATGCTCCTGCTCGACACGAGCGAGGAGAGCCTGTTCGTCCGCCCGACCCCGGCGATGCAGGAGGCGTTCGAGACCAAGCTCGAGCTCAGCCAGAAGCGCCGCGCCGCCTTCGCCCAGATGCGCGGCGTCGCGCCGGTGACCGCCGACGGCCACCGGATCACGGTGATGGTCAATGCCGGCCTGCGCGACGATCTCGCCGCGCTCGACCTTACCGGCGCCGACGGCATCGGCCTGTTCCGCACCGAGTTCCAGTTCCTCGTCTCGGCCACGCTGCCCCAGCGCGAGATGCAGCGTCGGCTCTACAAGGACGTGCTCGATGCCGCCGGGGATCGCCCGGTCACCTTCCGCACCGTCGATATCGGCGGCGACAAGGCGCTGCCCTATCTCAACCATGACGAGGACGGTGAGGAAGAGAACCCCGCGATGGGCTGGCGGGCACTCCGCCTCGCGCTCGATCGTGACGGCCTGATGAAGGCGCAGGCGCGTGCGCTGATCGAGGCGGGCGCCGGCCGCACGCTCAACATCATGTTCCCGATGGTGTCCGAGCCCTGGGAGTTCGATGCGGCGCGCGACCTGTTCGAGGCGCAGCGCGCCTGGCTCGCCGCGCGCGGGCGCAAGATGCCGACCGAGATCCGCTACGGCGCGATGCTCGAGGTGCCGGCGCTGGCAGAGGTGCTCGACGTGCTGCTGCCGCGGCTCGATTTCCTGTCGATCGGCACCAACGACCTTACCCAGTTCCTCTTCGCCGCCGATCGCGCGCATCCCAAGCTGGCGCTGCGCTATGACTGGCTGAGCCCGTCGATCCTGCGCTTCCTCAAGCGCGTGACCGCCCAGGCCCAGGCGGCGGGCGTACCGGTAGGCGTTTGCGGCGAGATGGGCGGGCGGCCGCTCGAGGCATTGGCGCTGCTCGGGCTCGGCATCGATCGCCTGTCGATCACGCCGGCGGCCGTGGGCCCGATCAAGGCGATGATCCGCTCGCTCGATCGCGCGGCGCTTATCGAGGCGATGTCCGCGATGCTCGCCGAGCCGGGCCGTTCGCTGCGGGAGGGCCTGGAGGCCTGGGCAAGCGAACATTCCGTCGAACTGGCCTGATCTACCGGCAAAATAGCCCCTGTCGGCGTTGACAGGGGCGACGTGGTGAACGACAGCTTCAGCCGTAGCGGAAGCACCGGGCGCAACCCTTCCGCTACGGAGAGTATGGATGGAAGGCGAAGCCGCCGAAGACCCGAACCTGTTTCCCGCCACGGTGGGGGACAAGCTGCGTGCCGCGCGTGAGGCGCAGGGATTGGACCTTCCCGAGATCGCCGCGCGTACCCGGATTCCGCAACGCCATCTCGAAGCGATCGAGAAGGGCAATTATGCCGGGTTGCCTTCGATCACCTATGCGCTGGGCTTCGCCAAGGCCTATGCCCGCGCCGTCGGTGCCGACGAGGTGACGATCGCGCGCGAGTTGCGCGCCGAGCTGCACCACAATCCCGAGCGCGCCGCGCCGGTCCCCGCCTATGAGACCAGCGACCCGGCGCGCGTGCCGCCGCGCGGCCTGGCGATTTTCGGCGTGATCCTCGCGCTGGTGCTGATCGTCGGCGCGATCCTCTATTACGGTACCGATCTGTTCCGTGGCAGCGCGCCGGCGCCCGAGACGCTGGCGACCGAGGAGCCGGTGGCGAACACCGCCGACAACGGCGCCGTTGCGAACAGCGTCGTGCCGGTCCCCGCGGGCGGCCAGGTCTCGCTGATTGCGCTCGACACCGTGTGGATCCGGGTGACCGATGCCAAGGGCACCAAGCTGGTCGAGCGCGAGCTCGCGCCGGGCGAGCGCTATGACGTGCCGGCCGATGCCGATCATCCGCGCATCCGCACCGGCGGGCCCGAGAAGATTCAGGTGACGCTCAACGGCTCGAACGTCGATCCGCTCGGCCGCGCCGGCACCACCGTCGATGTCGAAGTGAGCGCCGATGCGCTGCGCAACCGCAACCAGCCGGGTGCCGGCCCGATCGCCGGGGCTGCGCCGACAGCATCGGCGCCCGCCCGGCGCGAGCGGCCCGCCGCGGCGCGCCTCTCGGTGCCGACGCCCGTGCCGGACGAGCCCTTGCCTGCGACGAGCACTGGCAACAGCACGCCATAAGGATTTCCCCCGGGACTGGCGGGGAATGCCTCCTCCCGGTTATAGCTAAACTCTGTTCACCTTGTTTGACCTGCACCGGGGGGTGTGATCGATGCGTTTTCTTCTCGCTGCAACTGCAATGGCCGTCGTCTTCGGCGCCGCCGGCACCGCCCAGGCCCAGGATTCGGGCATCTCCGGCCGCGTCGACCGGCTGGAGCGCGAGATGCGCGCGGTGCAGCGCAAGGTGTTCCCGGGCGGCGCCGGCCAGACCGTCGAGCCGCAGATCACGCCCGAGACCAACACCAATATCCCGGGCATCCCGTCCAGCTCGCCGCTCAACGACCTCACCAGCCGCGTCACTGCGCTGGAGGAGCAGCAGCGCACGCTCACCGGTCAGGTCGAGCAGGGCCAGTATCGCCTGCGCCAGCTCGAGGACGCCTTCTCCGCCTATAAGCGGCTGACCGACAACCGCCTCAAGACGCTCGAGGACCGCTCGACCGCAAATGCCGCACTCGGCGGCGAGGATACGACCGTGCCTAGCGACACTGGTGGCGCGGCGATCCGTCCGCCTGCCCCGATCGGCACGCGTCCGACCATTCCGGCGCCGGGCGCGAGCACCACACCCGCGAACACGCCCAAGCCCACCGGCACGCGGGCCCAGCAGGTCGCGGCGATCGAGAAGCCCGCCTCGGGCGATCCGGCCGAGGACGGCTACACCTATGGCTTCCGCCTGTGGCAGGCCAAGCTCTATCCGGAAGCGCGCCGCGAGCTCGAAGCGGTGGCGACCAAATATCCGACGCATCGCCGCGCCAGCTATTCGCAGAACCTGCTCGGCCGCGCCTATCTCGACAGCGGTGCGCCCAGCCTCGCGGCGGTGGCCTTCTACGAGAACTACAAGAAGAACCCCAAGGGCGAGCGCGCGCCCGACAGCCTCTATTATCTGGCCCAGGCGCTCATCAAGCTGAAGAAGCCGGCCAGCGAGGTCTGCAAGGTCTACACCGAGCTCGACCAGCTCTATGGCGACAAGCTGTCGACCGAGATGAAGGCCGGTGTGGTCGAGGGTCGTGCAAGTCAGAAGTGCAAGTGACCGGCTGACGCTCGACCCTGAGGTGGTCGAGCGCTTCCGGTACGACTGCGCGGGGCTCCTCGGCGCCGTGCCATCCTCCGAACAGAAGCTCGCGCTCGCCGTGTCCGGCGGGCCGGACAGCCTCGCGCTGCTGCTCCTCGCCCATAATGCCTGGCCCGGCGCGGTGATCGCCGCGACGGTCGATCACGGCCTGCGCCCCGAAGCGGTGGAGGAGGCGGCTCTGGTCCGCCGCCTGTGCAACCAGCTCGACGTGCCGCACGAGACGTTGGCGGGCAGCGTCCCCGTCACCGGCAATCTCCAGCAGGGCGCGCGGGCGTTGCGCTATGCGCTGCTCGCCGACTGGGCGATCGGCCGTGCCGCCTGGGTCGCCACCGCGCACCAGCAGGACGATGTCGCCGAGACCTTCCTGATGCGCGCGCGCCGCGGCGCCGGAGTGGGCGGGCTCGCGGCGATGGCCGCATCGCGCCCGCTCGGCCCGGTCACGCTGATCCGCCCGCTGCTCGGCTGGACCCGCACCGAGCTGGAGGATCTGGTGGCCGCTGCCGGCATCGCCCCGGTCCGCGATCCCTCCAACGCCGATCCGCGCTTCGATCGCGCCCGCATCCGCGCGCTGCTCGCCGAGGCGGGGGACCTGCCCGCCGATCGCCTCGCGCTTGCCGCCGCCAATCTGCGCGATGCCGAGGACGCCCTGGCCTGGGCTGCCGAGCGCGAATGGCAGGCGCGTGCCACGATCACGCCGAATCAGGTGACGATCGATCCCGCCGGCCTGCCCCGCGAATTGCGCCGCCGCCTCGCCGAGCGCGCCGTCGCTACCGTCCGCGCCGCGCACGGCCTGGGGCCGGACTGGCGCGAGACCGGCCTCGAACCGCTGCTCGCCGCGCTCGATGCCGGGGGCACCGGTACCATTGCGGAAGTGATGGCGAGAACCAAAGCCGCTATGTGGCGTTTCGAACTGGCGCCACCCCGTCGATCACACTGATCGACGCTGTTCCATTGCCATTAACTTGGCCGTGCCTATCTTGGTGGGCGAAAGGTACCGATTCCGCATGAGCGACAACGACAAGCAGCAGCAGGGTCCGGAGAATGGGGGCAACCCCTGGATGAAGAGCCTGCTGATCTGGGTGGGCATCCTGGCTGCGCTCGCCCTTTTCGTGACGATGTTCGACAACCGCAACGCGCCGGCGACGGGCGATGCGATCTCCTATTCGCAGTTCATCGCCAAGGTGAACAATGGCGAGGTGAAGTCGGTCAACATCGCCCGTGGCACCGGCGTGGTGACGGGCAGCTTCACCAACGACAGCAAGTTCCGCACGAACGCGCCCGAGGATCCCCAGATGATCCGTAACCTGCTCGACAAGAACGTGCAGGTCACAGCGCGTGCCGAGGAGACGCCGTCGATCTGGTTCTACCTGCTCTACCAGTCGCTGCCGTTCCTGCTGATGCTCGGCATCGCCTTCTTCGTGATCCGCCAGATGCAAAAGGGCTCGGGCTCGGGCGCGATGGGTTTCGGCAAGTCGCGTGCGCGCCTGCTCACCCAGAAGGAAGGCAAGGTCACCTTCGACGACGTCGCCGGCATCGACGAGGCGCGCGAGGAGCTGCAGGAGATCGTCGAGTTCCTCAAGGACCCGACCAAGTTCGCTCGCCTCGGCGGCAAGATCCCCAAGGGCGCGCTGCTGGTCGGCTCGCCCGGTACCGGCAAGACGCTGCTCGCCCGCGCCATCGCGGGTGAGGCGGGCGTGCCCTTCTTCACCATCTCGGGCTCGGACTTCGTCGAGATGTTCGTCGGTGTCGGCGCGTCGCGTGTGCGCGACATGTTCGAGCAGGCCAAGAAGTCGGCCCCCTGCATCGTCTTCATCGACGAGATCGATGCCGTCGGCCGTTCGCGCGGTGCCGGCCTCGGCAACCAGAATGACGAGCGCGAGCAGACGCTCAACCAGCTGCTCGTCGAGATGGACGGCTTCGAGGCGAACGAGGGCATCATCATCATCGCGGCGACCAACCGCCCCGACGTGCTCGATCCCGCGCTGCTGCGTCCGGGCCGCTTCGACCGGCAGGTCCAGGTGCCCCGTCCGGACATCGAAGGCCGCGTGAAGATCCTCCAGGTCCATATGAAGAAGGTGCCGCTGGCGCCCGACGTCGAGCCGCGCGTCATCGCGCGCGGCACGCCGGGCTTCTCGGGCGCCGATCTCGCCAACCTGGTCAACGAGGCGGCGCTGCTCGCAGCCCGCCGCGGCAAGCGGCTGGTCGCGGCGCAGGAATTCGACGACGCGCGCGACAAGGTGCTGATGGGTGCCGAGCGCCGCTCGATGGTGATGACCGACGACGAGAAGCGGATGACCGCCTATCACGAGGCCGGCCACGCCCTGGTCTTCGCGCACGAGCCGACCGCCGATCCGATCCACAAGGCGACGATCATCCCGCGCGGCTTCGCGCTGGGCATGGTCCAGCCGCTGCCGGAGCGGGACAGCTACAGCTATCACCGCGACAAGATGCACGCCGATATCGCCGTGGCGTTCGGCGGCCGCATCGCCGAGGAGCTGATCTTCGGCTACGACAAGGTCTCGTCGGGCGCCTCGAACGACATCATGCAGGCGACGCGTCTCGCCCGCGCGATGGTCACGAAGTGGGGCCTGTCGGACAATGTCGGCCCGCTCGACTTCTCGGAGAGCGACGAGGCGTACGGCTACTCGATGGCGCGCGCCAAGCCGATGTCGGACGAGACCGCGCGGCTGATCGACAGCGAAGTGAAGGCGTTCGTCGAGCGCGGCCTCGGCCGTGCCCGCCAGCTGCTCACCGACCATATCGACCAGCTCCACACCATTGCCCAGGCGCTGCTCGAGTTCGAGACGCTCACCGGCGAGGAGATCAAGCGGCTGATCGCCGGCGAGGATCTCGGCCGCGAGGACCCGGGCACGGCGGCGCGCCCGACGGCGGTCGCGGGGACCTCCATCCCCAAGATCCGCAAGCCCAAGGGTCCGTTCGGACAGCCGACGCCCCAGGGCGCCTGATCCGGCCTTAGCCAATGAAAAGGCCCTCTCCCGAGCGATCGGGGGAGGGTTTTTCTTTGGGGTGGTTCTACAATCCTCCCCCGCCAGGGGGAGGGGGACCAGCGAAGCTGGTGGAGGGGGAAGGTAAGCAGCCAACTATCGTTTCGCTTGCCTCCCCCTCCGTCGCGCTTCGGGCGCCACCTCCCCCTGGCGGGGGAGGATTGAAAGGCGCTGCAACCTAAGACAGCGCCTTCGCCGCGCCCCTCAGGTCCTCGACGAACGCAGCGAACGCGTCCTCGGCCCTCGACTTGTCCGGCATCCGCAACAGGAAGCTCGGGTGGATCGTCACCCAGCCCAGGCCGCTCTCGGGCAGCTCGATCGCCCGGCCCCGCATCGCCGTGATCGTCACGGCCTTGCCGAGCAACTGCCGTGCGGCGGTGGCGCCCATCGCGACGGTCATCTCCGGCTTCACCAGCAGGCGTTCCTGCTCGTACCACCAGCGGCACGCCTGCATCTCGCCGGCATCGGGCCTGCTGTGGATGCGTCGCTTGCCGCGCGACTCGAACTTGAAGTGCTTCACGGCATTGGTGACATAGACGGTGTCGCGGTCGATCCGCGCATCGGCCAGGGCACGGTCGAACACCTCGCCTGCCGGCCCGACGAACGGACGACCGGCCAGATCCTCCTGGTCGCCCGGCTGCTCGCCGACGATCATCATCCGGGCATGGACCGGCCCTTCGCCGAACACGGTCTGCGTCGCGTGCCGATACAGGTCGCAGCGCGTGCAATGCGCCGCCTCGTCGCGCAGCGCCTGCCACGCGTCCTCGATATTCCCGCCCGGCCGGGCCTGTGCCGTCGCCACCATCGCCGTCTCCCGCTGGCGCGCGGTTGCGACCAACTCCTTGACCAACGCGGTCTCGGGCATGTTTTTCCAATATTTGCGCGGCATCTCCTTGCGCATCATCCCGGTCTTCAGCCGGGCCGGGTTGAAGATCGACGCGTAATAGGTCTTCCAGATATCCTCGACCGGATCGTCACCCGGCGCATCGCCGCGCGTGGCGCCGGGGCCTTCGGTGAGCGTCTCGGTGTCCCAGTGGAGCGTCAGCTCGGGGGTGAGGATCGACCAGCGCATGCTGGTGAAGCGCTCGACGAAGAAGCGGGCATTGGCGCGGACGATGTGATGCTCCGGCTCGAACCAGGCGACGTAGCGGGTATTGGGCTCGCCGGTGCCGGGGAAGGGCGGTGCGTCCTGCACCTCGCGGAAGCGGACAAAGGCGCGCATCTTGTGGATGTCCTGGCGAACGGCACGGGCCATGGCTTCCAGGCGGCGGACGAGCAGATCGGCCTGGTCGGCGACGCGATGCGGATCGCCGGCGAGCAGCGCGTAGAGCAGGGCGAAGCGCTCGGGATCGCTGTGGAGGATTGCCGACTGGGCGAGGTCGAGAAAGGCGCGGGGGACCTTGAGGGCGCGCGGTGCGGCGGGCGCCACGACCGCTTCGTCCGCGAACAGATCGGTAGCGTGCGCGCCGACCTGCCAGAGTATCTCGGATGCCGGCACCCCCGCCTGGGCGAGCCCTCGCGCGGCGTCGCGCCAGCCGGTGAAATCGTCCTCGCTTGCCAGACTTACGACGCGCACACCCGGTCCCAACCCTCATCCCGGCGAAAGCCGGGATCTCGTGCCGCGGGCCGTTCGCTCTATTTGCCTGAGATCCCGGCTTTCGCCGGGATGACGGCTACTAACGCTTGTCGGGCGTTTTCGGCATCGATTCGATCCATTCGCGGACCAGCGCGACGCCTTCCTTGTGGACGGTGGCGCGACCGAGCTCGGGCATGGCGATGCCGGGGTCGGTCGATTCCATCCGGTAGAGCAGGATCGAGGCTTCGGGATCGCCGGGGACGATGTCGAAGTCGCGGGTGCCGGCGCCGCGGCCGGCGGCGGTGGGCCGCTTGAACAGTCCGCGCTGCTCGGGATCGGTGCGGGCGAGATCGAGGAACAGGCCCGAATTGGACGCCGCGCCCTGCGGATTGTGGCAATGCGCGCAGTTGATCTCCAGCCAGGCGCGGGCGCGCTGGTCGATCGGCGCTGCCGTGTCGTCCCAGCGGGCGACTTTCGGCGCATCGGCGGGCAGCCGGTCGAGCATCCCGGCCGCCAGCAATTTCTCCAGCTGGCCGCCATGGTTGAGGTAACGCGCCTTGATGCCGATCGGGGTCACCTGCCCGGCAAGGCCATGGCAGTCCTTGCACTGGTTCTGGTTGGGCACGGCATAGCTGATGCTGTGCTGCGTGCCGGAAGGATCGGTGAAGCGCACCGGGATGCGCGTGCCGGCGCGCCTGACGTCGGCATCGGTCCCTTCCGCATTCCAGACATAGGGGATCGGCACCCAGCCGCTCGTGCGGTGGAGCAGGACGCGGGTCTCGAGCGGCTTGAACGCGCCGCCGATCCGGTAGCCGAAGGTCTTGATCAGCGCGGCGCCGACGGGAAGGTCGAGCGGCTTGTCCGGATCGTACTTCGCCCGCGTCCCCTCGGGCAGGTAGAGGTAGCGCTCCTTCTCGGCATAGTCGGAGAAGAGCGGCGTCTCGAGATCGTAGCGCATCAGCCGCTGGGCCGGTGCGCGGGTCTTCAGGTCGGTGAAGAAGCCATAGTCGGAAAGATGGGCGGGCCAGCCCTCGGCGGTGATCGCGGCGTCGTTCACCCCGGCCGGGCGGCCGAGCAGCGCGGCGGCGAACAGAGCGGCCGCGCCGAGCAGCGCCTTCATTTGGCGGCGGCCTCCATCGCCGGCGGCAGCTTGAAGGTCTGCCAGGGCGGCGGGATCTCGTCCTCGAGCTTGATCAGCTGCGGCTTGGCGGTCTCGATCCCTGCGCCGAGCGCCAGGCCGAGGGTCAGCACCGGCCCGTCATTGCCGGTCAGCTTGACCTGCTCGCCGCCGGTGCCGTCCCAGAAGACTGGCGGCAGCGTGCCGCCCAGCGCCGCGGCGAGCTCCTTGCCGCCGGGCATGGCCGGGGCGAAGCCGGCGCGGCCATGCTTGTTGCCGGCCAGGCGGATGTTGCGCGGATAGGGATCATAGCCCTTGTCTTCGAAGGGCTGGCGATAGGCGACGACCATGATGTTGGCAGTGCCGTTGCCGCTCAATTCGTTGTTCCAGACGGTGACGTCGTTCTCGGCCATCACCAGTACGCCGGTGCCGGTCGGCACGGTGGCGACGGTGTTGCCTGGCGGTGCGAAATTGGGGGTGTCGTTGTCGCGCACCTTGTTGCCCGAGACCATGACCCAGCCCTTGCCGCGGCGCGGGAGCGCAGGCAGGTCGAACACCAGGATGCCGCCGGTATTGTGGGTGGCGAGGTTGTTGGTCACTTCGGCCAGGCCGCTATTCTCGATCTCGATCCCCGCGACATTGTACATCGCGGTCGAGTTGCGGACGATGATCCGGTTAGACTGGCCGACATAGATGCCCGCGTCCGACGCCCCCTTCACCGTGACGCCGTCGATCAGCACGTCCTCGCTCTCGACCGGATAGACGCCGTACGCGCCGTTGCTGGCCTTGGGCCCGCCCGTCCATTCCACGCGGACGTTCTTGTAGACGATCCGGTCGGCGCCTTTGGACTTGATGCCGTCGCCCTTGGAGTCCTCCACCGCGAAGTCGCGCAGCACCACGTCGTCGGAGGTGACCAGCAGCCCCTCGCCGGCGCCGAGCTGGCCCTTGAAGCTGAGAACGGTCTTGAGCGGGCCGGCGCCGCGCACCGTCACGCCGTTCACGTCGAGGCTGAGGCCGTCGGTCAGCTCGAAACGCCCGGCGCCGATGCGGACGGTGTCGCCGGGCTTGGCATCGAGCAGCGCGGTCTGCAGCCGCTCCTGGGCGCCCGGCCCCGCCTCGACGATGATGTCCTTCGCCATCGCCGGAGTCGCGGCGAGCAGCACGGCAAGCGCACAGAATCGAAGCATCCCTCTCTCCCCATTTGCGTATTTTTGAAGGATGATACGCCGGTCGAGGGAAATTGACAGTCCTGTCAGTTAGGCCGGCTCGGGCTGGTGGCAGACGAACTCGATCAGCCGGCCATCGGGGTCGCGAAGATAGCCGGCATAATAGTTCGGATGGATGTGGGAGGCGAGCGCGGGGGCACGGTCGAGGACATGGCCGGCGGCGCGCCCGGCGGCATAGATGCGGTCGACCGTGGCGCGGTCCGGGGCGGTAAACGCGAAGTGCAGGTCGGATGGCACCTCGGCCTCGACCAGGAACAGGTCGAGCGCGGTCTCGTTGCCGAAGCCCTTGGCGGGACCATCGACCTTCTGCCTGTAGCCGAGCGGTGCCAGCGCGTCGGCGTAGAAGATCAGGCTCTCGGCCAGGCGGGCGGTGCGGATTTCGATATGGTCGATCATGACTGTCTCCTTCGCGGCAGGAGATAGGGCGCCGATGGCGCGGCATTCCGGCAAAGGCGCTGGCGGAATCACCGGATTTCGGCGCATTTGCGCGCTAGAGTGACGGCGATGTCCCGTTCCGATCTAGACCGCTTCGACCGCAAGCTCCTCACCCTGGTCCAGCGCGACGCCGGCCAGACCGCCGATGCGCTGGCCGAGCAGGTGGGGCTGTCGGCTTCGGCGGTGCTGCGCCGGCTCAAGCGGCTGCGCGAGACCGGCGTGATCCTGGGCGAGATCGCCGTGGTGGACCCGCTCAAGACGGGGAAGCCGAACTTCTTCCTGGCGGCGCTGGAGATCGAGCGCGAACGGCCCGAGCTGATCGCCCGGCTCCGCCAATGGATGGCGGCCGAGGAGCAGATCCAGCAGGTCTATTACGTCACCGGCACCGCCGATTTCGTGCTGGTCGTCGTCGCGCCCGACGTCGGCGCCTATGACGCGCTGATGAGCCGGCTGATGGCCGACAATCCGAACGTGCGCCGCTTCACCACCAATGTCGCGCTGGGCGTGGGCAAGCGCGGACTGTTCGTACCGATCCCCGACTAGGCTGCGAACAGTTCCAGCTGCTCGCGTTTCGGCGCCACCAGCGCGCGCAGGTCGTCGCGGTCGGACAGTGCGACCGGGCGCCAGTCCTCGGCGATCAGGAACGGGCGGACCTTGGCGATCGATGCGGTCAGCCGTGCCACGTCGTCCAGCCGCAGCCGGCGCAGGCGGCGGGTGGCGAGGATCGCGTCCACCGCCTTGAGCCCCAGCCCCGGCACGCGCAGCAGCGCCTCGCGCGGGGCGCGGTTGACGTCGACCGGGAAACGCTCGCGGAACTTGAGCGCCCAGGCGAGCTTGGGGTCGATGTCGAGCGGCAGCATGCCCGTCGGGTCCGCCGCCTGGGCGACTTCCTTCGGCTGATATTCGTAGAAGCGCATCAGCCAGTCGGACTGGTAGAGCCGGTGCTCGCGCATCAGGGGTGGGCGCTGGAGCGGCAGCACCGCGCTGGCATCGGGGATCGGGCTGAACGCCGAATAATAGACGCGGCGCAGCTGGAACTTCGCATAGAGCCCGGAGGCGCGCGCGATGATGTCGCCATCGGTGGCGGCATCGGCGCCGACGATCATCTGGGTCGATTGGCCGGCGGGCGCGAATTTCGGTGCCGACTTGTAGCGCTTGCCGGCATCCGCCGTGTCGTCGATCGCGGCGCGCACGTCCCGCATCGCGCCTTCGATCCGGCCCGCCGATTTCTCGGGCGCGAGGCGGGTGAGGCCTGCCACGGTCGGCAGCTCGACGTTGATCGAGACGCGGTCGGCATGGAGCCCGGCCTGGCGGACCAGCTCGGGATCGGCATCGGGGATCGTCTTGAGGTGGATATAGCCGCGGAAATCATGCTCCTCGCGCAGCAGCCGCGCGACGCGGACGATCTGCTCCATCGTATAGTCCGACGAGCGGATGATGCCGGAGGAGAGGAACAGCCCTTCGATATAGTTGCGCCGGTAGAAGCTCAGCGTGAGCTCGACCACTTCCTCGGGCGTGAACCGCGCGCGGCGGACGTTCGAGCTCTTGCGGTTGATGCAGTAATGGCAGTCGAAGATGCAGCTGTTGGTCAGCAGGATCTTGAGTAGCGAGATGCAGCGGCCGTCGGGCGCATAGGCGTGGCAGATGCCCATCCCCTCGGTCGAGCCGAGCCCGCCCTTGGCGCCGCTCGCCGCGTTGCGCTTGGTGGTACCGGAAGAGGCACAGCTCGCATCGTACTTGGCGGCATCGGCCAGGATGGCGAGCTTCGCGCGGAGATCGAGCTGCGACATATGTTCCTTCTATGTTCCTGATATTGCGGTGTCCAGCGGCTTGTGGGAGGAGGCGCGGCAAAGGGAGTATGCGATGCGGTGGAAGCTGGACCGGCAATTGCGGGCGCTGCTGATCGGCCTGGCGGTCACCTGCCTGCTCGGCTTCGGCTTCAAGCAGCATTGCATGCCCGGCGGCTGGACCGATTCCGAGCAGTACATCACCGGTTGCTACAGCGATGCGGTGCCCTTCTGGGGCGCCCGCCACGTCGACAAGGGGAGGATCCCCTATCTCCAGACTCCGATCGAATATCCGGTGCTGACCGGTGCTGCGATCTGGGTGGAAGGCGCCGCCACCCGCCTGATCTTCGGCCGATACGCCAATGACGCCAAGTTCCTGGGCGTGGTGACGGCGGTGAACATCGCACTCGCCTTCGTCGTGCTGGGGATGTTCTGGCGTGCAGGCATGGACCGCAAGCGGCTCTGGTGGTGGGCCGCGGCGCCCCCGCTGGTCCTCTATGTCGGGCACAACTGGGACATGATCGCGGTGACGCTGGCGGTCTGGGCGATGCTGCTCGCGCGCGAGAACCGGCTGGTCCGCGCCGCCGCTGCCGCGGGGCTGGGCGTTGCCGCCAAGCTGTTCCCGGTGGTGATGCTGCCGCTGATCGGGCTGTCGGCGCTGTTCGAGCGCGGCAAGTCCTGGTCCCTGCGCATCCGCCGCGCCGCATGGGTGACGCTGGCGGCCATCGGCGCCTGGGCGGCGGTGAACCTGCCGATCGCGCTGATCGCGCCCGATAACTGGAGCGAGTTCTACCTTTTCTCCCAGTCCCGCAGCGGCACGACGGCGGGCAGCTGGGACGTGCTTGGCAATATGGGCTGGCTGCCGCTGAGCATCGAAGAGAAGAATCTCTACGCCGCGCTCGCCTTCGTCATCGGCGGGGCGGCGATCCTCGCCCTGGGCTGGCGGCGCCACCACAGCCGGCTCTGGGTGCTGTCCACCCCGCTGCTCGCCTGGTTCATGCTGACCAACAAGGTCTATTCGCCGCAATTCGACCTCTGGCTGTGGCCGCTGCTGGTGATGACCGCGCCGCGTCTCTGGCCGGTCGCGCTGTTCGCGGTGACCGGGACGATCGCCTATTTCGCCGAATTCTGGTTCTTCGCCGGAGTGGACGGAGCCTGGCCGGCGGCTAACACGACCGACATCGCCTGGGCGGCGATTGCCCGGGCGATGGTGATGCTCTGGATCATCACCGATTGCGTGCGCCGCGAACCGCCGGCGTGGGTGGGACGCTGGCCGGCTTCGCGCTGACCAATTCTAGCCCCCTCCCTTGGAGGGAGGGGAATGAATGCAGCCCGCCTCAAGGCAGCGGCAGGTTGGTCTCGGCCTTCTTGCGCGCGCGCGTCTCGGCGCGGGCGGCGGTTGCCTGGCGGACGAAGCAGCCGGTGCCGCCACCGGCGCCGGTGGTCGAGCAGCTGCCCGTGCCGAAGTTGCCCGAGGTCATCGCATCCTCCGAGCGCACCGCCCAGCTCTCGGTCTTCTGCGGCGGACCGCCCTGCTCGCGCAGGTTGGTCGGGATGCGGTAGCGCTCGGCCTCGTCGAGGCGCTTGCAGACCACGATCTCTTCGCCGTTCGAGTTGGTCGGGCACTTGTCGTTGCCATAGATCACCAGCACGCCGTTTTGGGCTGCGTTCTGGGCCTGTGCCGCTACGGGCATCAGCATCGGAATGGCGGCGAGCGCGCCTGCGATCACGATACGCTTCAACATCGGCCTTACTCCTCTGGCGCCGTGCATCGGGGAAAACGGCTGAACCTGGGCTTTATATCCGTTTCGACAGCGCAATGGCAGCCCGGCATCCCGCCCGGATCAGGCCGGACATCAGCGGATAGGCCGGGGCGTTCTCGGCACCGTGCGCAAGCGCGGTGTCGCGGTGCTCGAGCTCCTCGTCGCGGAACTTCGCCACTGCCTCGCTGAGCTCCGGATCACCGGCGCCCAGTTCGGCGAGCTGCTGCTGGTAATGCAGGTCGATCTCGGTCTCGATCGCGGCGGTGCAGGCCATCGCCGCCTCGGGGCCGATCGCGGCGGTCGCCGCGCCCAGGGCGAAGCCGGCGACGTCCCAGAAGGGCTGCAGCGCCGTCGGGCGCACCCCGCGCCTGGCGATCATCGAATCGAAAAAGGCGCGGTGGCGCTCTTCCTGGCTCGCCATGCCGGCGATCATCCGCGCCATCGGCGTGCGATCGCCCATCACCGCCAGCTGCCCGGCATAGATGCGCGTCGCGCCATATTCGCCCGCCTGGTCGACGCGGACCATCGAGGCGGTTCCCTCGCGCCGATCGCCGGGCTTCCAGCTCATGCGCGGCGCTTCCGCAGCGCCAGCGCGGCGATGACCGCGGCGCCGGTGAGCGAGAAGATCGCGTTGAACCCGGCCAGGCTGATGCCGAACAGCGTCCATTGCGGCACGTCGCAGCGGATCAGCGGACGACGCAGCGCATCGTTGAGCATCTCCAGCGGATTGCTGCCATGGACCTGGGCGGTGCAAGCGGTGATGCCCTGCCACCATTTATACTCGACGCCGGCATGGAACACGCCGATGCCGCCGCTGACCGCCACGGCAAGGGCGGCGAGCAGGACCAGCCCGAGCTGGGCCCGGCGATTCTTCACCAGGAAGGCGGAGAGCGCGATCAGGATCGCGACATAATGCGGATAGCGCTGCCACCAGCACATCTCGCACGGCACCAGCCCGAAGAACTCGGTGCTGTGCGCGCCGCCGACCAGGGCGAGGGGCAGCAGGAGCGCGAGCCAGCGCGCGGCGCAAAGGCTGTCGAACCGCATCGCTTACTTGCTCTTCGCCGCGGCGACCTGGGTCTTGGGACCGAGGCGCGAGATGGTCTGCAGGGCATAGGAAAGCTGGAAGTCGTCCACGCCTTCCTTCTTCAGCTGCTCGGCCGTCTTGGCGAAGCGCGGATCGGTGCGGGCATCGTCCTCGAGCACCGAATCATCGACCTTGTCGTTGTTGATCAGGTGCGCGCGCAAATCCGCCTCGCGGATCGACGGGCGGCTCTTGTAGTCGGGATCGGTGAGCTGCGGCACGAGCAGGTCGGGCTTGATGCCGCCTTCCTGCACCGAGCGGCCCGACGGCGTGTAATAGCGCGCGGTGGTCAGGCGCAGCGCGGCGCGCGCGCCCATCGGCAGGATCGACTGGACCGAGCCCTTGCCGAAGCTGCGCACGCCCATGACGAGCGCGCGGTGATGATCCTGCAGCGCGCCGGCGACGATCTCGGAAGCCGAAGCGGTGCCGGCGTCGATCAGCACGACCACCGGCAGGCCCTTGGCGAGGTCGCCCGGGATGGAATTGATGCCGGGCTCGTTCACATCGGCGTACCAGCGCTCGATATCGGTCTTCTCGCGGCCGCGCTGCGAGACGATCTCGCCGTGCGACAGGAACACGTCCGAGACTTCGATCGCCTGCGACAGGAGCCCGCCGCCATTCTCGCGCAGGTCGACGATATAGCCGAGCGGCTTGTGGCCGAGCTTCTTGTCGATCTCGGCGATCGCCTTGACCGTGTCCGCGCCGGTCTGGGCGGTGAAGGTGTTGATGTTGATGATGCCGACGCCGTCCTTGACGTCCCACTTCACCGGCTTCTGCACGATGATCTCGCGCTTCATCGAGAAGGTGAGCGGCTTGTCGGCGCCCGGACGGATCACGGTGAGCGTCACGGGCGTGCCCGGCTTGCCGCGCATCTGCTCGATCGCCTCGTCCAGGCTGCCGCCGACGATGAACTTGCCGTCGATATGGGTGATGAAGTCGCCCGACTTCATGCCCGCGCGGGCCGCCGGGGTATCCTCGGTGGGGGCGACGACCTTCACCGCGCCGTCCTGCTGGGTGACGGTCAGGCCCAGCCCGCCGTAATTGCCGTCGGTCTGGATCTTGAGATTGTCGTAGTCGAGCCCGTCGGCGAAGCTGCTGTGCGGATCGAGCGCGGCGAGCATGCCCTGGATCGCGCCCTTCATCAGCGTGGCGTCGTCGACCTTGTCGACGTAGTTCGCCTTCACCTGGCTGTAGACTTCCATGAAGGTGTCGAGCTCCTTGAAGCTCGACGTATCGACGCCGGCCATCGCGCCAGAGGCGACGGGAACGAGCGCCAGCGCGCCGACGGCGGCAGTGACCTGAAGGAACGAACGGAGCATCAACAACTACTTTCCGGAAACGCGTTCGAGAAACAATCTAGGACGGGATCGCGGCAATTGCACGGCAGATTCAGCCGAGCAGCCGCGCCAGGTCCATGGGTTCGCCGCGGCGACGCAGCTCGACGGTGATCCGCGGCGCCTCGCTCGCCGGCGCGCGGCCGATGCCATCGCCCTGCGAAACCTGCTGGCCGACCCGGACGGCGATGGCGCCGAGCCCGGTGATAGAGCTGGTCCAGCCATTGCCGTGATCGATGATGACGACGCCGCCATAGTCGCGGAACGGGCCCGCGAAGAGGATGCGGCCGGCGGTGGGGGCGACGGCATCGCTATTGGCGGCGCAGGCGAGGGTGATGCCGCGGGCGCGCACCCCGGTGGGGGAAAGCTCGCCCATGCCGGTGACCACCGATCCCGTAACGGGCAGGACATAGGGGGCGCCGCCCCGGCGTCCGCTGGCGGCGACGGCGCTGCCGGGGCGCGGCAACGGGCCGGGCAGGGCGGCGAGATCGGCCTGGATCTCGGCCGCCTCGCCACTGGTCTCGATCTGGTCGACGATCTCGCGTGCGCGTTCCCCCAATGCGATCGCGCGGTCCGATTCGACCAGTGCGCTGGAGGCGAGCTGGGCCGATCGGGCGCGGTGCTCGGCCTCGAGCTTGACCAGTCCGACGCGCTCCTGCTCGATCCGCTGGCGGGCGTCGCGGAAGCTGTTGACCGCGGCGAGCGCCTGGGCGCGGAGCTGGCGGACACGGCTCAGCTCGGCGCGCACGTCGCGGGTGCGCGCCTCGACCACGGGCATCACGGTGCCGAGCACGGCGCGGACATGGACCATGTCCGCGGTCGAGCCGGGCTGGACGAGGCCGAGGACCGCGGGCCGGCGCGCCATCGACTGGAGCGCGGCGATCAGGCGCAGGATCGGCCCCTGGCGCTCGGCGACGCGGGTGCGCTGCTCGACGAGCTGGCGGTCGACGATGCCGATTCGCGCGCGGGCGGCGGCGATGTCGGCCTCGGCCGCCTTGATCCGCTCGGCGGCGGCGGCTTCGCGGGCACGCGCCTGGGCTGCCTGGTTGTTTTCCGCCGCGGCCTGGCGCTCGAGCGCGGCGCTGCGGGCCTGGGCGGCGTTGGACTGGGCGGTCGCGTCGCGCAGCCGGCCCTGCTGCTCGGCCAGGCTCGGCGCCTGCGCCGCGGCGAGATTGCCGGTGATCAGGATCGCGACCAGGCTGGCACCGAGAATCAGTGGGCGGAGCATGGGCTCAGCCTTCGCGATGATAGGGGTGGTTGGCAAGGATCGAGGTGGCGCGCCACAGCTGCTCGGCGAGCATCGCGCGGGCCATCATGTGCGGCCAGGTCGCGCGGCCGAAGCTGATCAGCAGGTCGGCCTGGGCGCGCTGGACATCGTCGAACCCGTCCGCCGCGCCGATCAGGAACCGCGCCTCGCGCACGCCATCGTCCCGCCAGGCGCCGAGCCGCTCGGCGATCGCCTTGGACGGCAGGTTCTCGCCCAGCTCGTCGAGCATGACGATCCGGGTGGTACCCGCGATGTCGGGAATCTTGCCGCCGGTGTCCGGCAGCTCGGTGACCTTTGTGGGCCACTGGATGCGCTTCAGATAGCGATCGACCAGCTCCGCCTCGGGGCTGCGACCGATCTTGCCGCGCGCGACGATGTGTAGCTGCATCGCCCGCGCGGCCCTTTACCGGATCAGGCCTGGCCGGCTTCGCCGAACGACCACATGCGCTCGAGATTGTAGAAGCTGCGCACTTCGGGGCGGAACAGGTGGATGATCACGTCGCCGGCGTCGATCAGCACCCAGTCGGCGGTGGGCAGGCCCTCCACGCGCGGGGTGCGGCCGAACTCGGCCTTGATCTTGTCGGCGAGCTTCACCGCCATCGAGGCGACCTGGCGCGTCGAGCGGCCCGAAGCCACGACCATGTAGTCGGCGATGCTGCTCTTGCCGGCGAGCGGGATCGAGACCGTCTCGACCGCCTGATCGTCGTCGAGCGACGCCATCACGAGCTGATGCAGCGCCTCGACACCATCCTTGGCATCGGAGGAACGCAGAACATTGGGCGATGTGGCCAAGGGGCCTCCTAGGGTTGCAACTGGTCTGTGTGGTGTCGGGATGGAGACGACGCCTTATCCGATCCCGTCAAAGCTTCACTTTGACCGGTACCCGCATAACGCCGGTGCCAGGCAGGATCGGCGGCCCGAAGGCTCGTCGCCGAAGTAGGATCGGGGCGGAAGCGCAACAGCACGAGGGCCGGCAATCTCCAACGCGTCCAGTTCTTCGCCTGGCCTGCGGGCCACACAGCGCGCCGCAGCCAACCCATTGCAGGACTTGCATGGGCATCGCGATCATATCCCGGACGGGCGATCACCGCAATCGGAACCTGCTCGGCAATGTCGCGCCAGCGTTCCCATTTGTGGAACTGGGCGAGATTGTCGGCCCCCATCAGCCAGATGAAGCGGTGCTGCGGGAACAGCCGGGGCAGCTTGCGCACGGTATCGGCGGTGTAGCGCGTCTTGATCCGCTTCTCGATGTCCGACACCCGAATCGGGGCATGCCGTGCCATCCGCTGGGCCGAGGCCATGCGCGCCTTGAACGGTGCCATGCCCGCCTTGTCCTTCAGCGGGTTGCCCGGCGAGACCAGCCACCACACCTCGTCGAGCCCCAGCGCACGGATCGCGTGGAGCGAGAGCTTGCGATGGCCGAGATGCGCCGGGTTGAACGAGCCGCCGAGCAGGCCGATGCGCTTCAAGGACGCGCCTGCCCCGTGCCGCGCACCACCCATTTGTACGTCGTCAGCCCCTCGAGCGCGACCGGGCCGCGCGCATGGAGGCGGCCCGTCGAGATGCCGATCTCGGCGCCCAGCCCGAACTCGCCGCCATCGGCGAACTGGGTCGAGGCGTTCCACACCACGATCGCGCTGTCGACCTGCGCCAGGAACTTCTCGGCCACAGCTTCATCCGCGGTGACGATCGCGTCGGTATGGTGCGATCCGTGCGCGGCGATGTGCGCCATCGCGTCGTCGACGCCGTCGACCAGCTTCACCGACAGGATCGAATCGAGATATTCGGTGTCCCAGTCCTCGTCGCTCGCCGCCACCGTGCGGGGCTCGAGCGCCTGGGTCTCGGCATCGCCGCGCAGCTCGCAGCCGGCATCGGCCAGCGCGGCGAGGATCGGCTTCGGGTCGGCGAAGGCGCGGTCGATCAGCAGCGTCTCGGTCGCGCCGCAGATGCCGGTGCGCCGCATCTTGGCGTTGAGCGCGAGGTCGCGCGCCATGTCGGGATCGGCGGCACCGTCGACATAGGTGTGGTTGAGCCCGTCGAGATGCGCGAGCACCGGCACCCGCGCCTCGGCCTGGACGCGGGCGACCAGCCCCTTGCCGCCGCGCGGCACGACCATGTCGATCGCGCCCTCGGCCGTGAGCATCGCGCCGACCGCCGCGCGATCGGTGACGGGAACGAGCTGCACCGCATCCTCGGGCATGCCGCCCTCGGCCAGGCCGCGGGCGAGGGCGGCGTGGATCGCGCGGTTCGATCGGATCGCTTCCGATCCGCCGCGCAGGATCGCGGCATTGCCCGCCATCGCGCAGAGCGCCCCGGCATCGGCGGTGACGTTGGGCCGGCTCTCATAGATGATGCCGATCACCCCGATCGGCACGCGCACGCGGGTCAGGACCAGGCCGTTGGGCCGCTCAACCCGGTCGAACACGTCGCCGACCGGATCGGCGAGCCCGGCCACGGCCTCGACGCCCGCCGCCATGCTCTCGATCCGCTTGCCGTCGAGCTTCAGCCGGTCGAGCAGCGCGCCGGACAGGCCGTTCGCCTCCGCGGCGGCCATGTCTTCGGCATTGGCGGCCTGGATCAGGCCCGAATCAGCACGGATCGCGGCGGCGGCGGCACGCAGCGCAGCCGCCTTGGCCGGGGTCGGCATCGCGGCGAGCTTCGTCGAGGCGAGGCGGGCGCGGGCGGCCATTTCGGCGATCAGGGTCTGGGCGTCAGTCATGATTTCGAACCGCTAGCACGTGCAGCATGAAGCTGGTAGCGAATGCGCCATGTCGGGGGAAATCGAAGCAGCCGGGGAACTGGCGACAGGGGCATTGCTCGGCCGCGCGGTCGAGCCGGGGGCGGGCGAAGGTCATGGCGGGGGTCATGGCCTGTGCCTCAATTGCGGGACCGCGCTGATCGGCCCGCATTGCCATAATTGCGGCCAGTCGGGGCATGTCCACCGCTCGCTCCACGCGATCGGGCACGACATCCTGCACGGCGTCTTCCACTTCGAAGGCAAGTTGTGGAACACGCTGCCGATGCTGGCCTGGCGCCCGGGCGAGCTGACCAAGCGCTACATCGCCGGCGAGCGCGCCCGTTTCGTCTCGCCAATGGCGATCTTCCTCTTCTCGGTCTTCGCGATGTTCGCGGTCTTCTCCTGGGTCGGCATCGCGGCGCCGAGCCAGCTCAGCAGCGGCAATCTCAAGCCGGTGGCGGCGATCGACTTCGCGCGGAAGGACGCGCAGGACGATCTGAACAAGGCGCAGAAGAAGCTCGCCAAGGCGACCGACGAGGACGACAAGGCCAAGTATCGCGAGGACATCGCCGATGCGCAGCAGCAGATCGCCGGGCTCGACAAGGCGGGCAAGGCGCTGGAGGGCGGCCCGATCGACGTGTCGACGACGGAGGCGCACACCGGCTGGCATGCGCTCGATCACGGCATCGAGAAGTGGCAGAAGAACCCGGCGCTGATGATGTACAAGCTCCAGTCGGCGAGCTACAAATTCTCCTGGCTGCTGATCCCGCTGTCGCTGCCCTTCCTGTGGGCGCTGTTCTTCTGGAAGCGCCAGTACAAGCTCTACGACCACACGATCTTCATCACCTATTCGATCGCGTTCATGTCGCTGTTCTACATCGTGATCGCGGTTGCCGCCGCGATCGGGCTGGGCGGCGGTCCGCTGGGGATGGTGGCGGTGCTGGTGCCCTTCGTCCACATCACCCGCCAGCTGAAGCAGGCCTATGACATCGGCTGGTTCTCCGCCTTCATGCGCGCCTGGGTGCTGACCTTCTTCATCGTCTGGATCCTGGTGCTCTTCCTGCTGATCCTGGTCGCGCTGGGGATGTTCGGCTGACCGTATGATCCTCCCCCGGAGCGCAGCTCCCGGGGAGGATTTGGTCACTAGAACCCCAGTCGCTCCGCGATTCCCTTCACCTTCTCCGCCCGTCCGGGCGCGAATTTCTCCACCATCGCGCGGTAGCGCGCGACGGTCTCCGCTTCCGCCCGGTCCGGCGATCCGCTGTCGAAGGGCGGGGCGGGGTCATATTCCAGGCTGAGCTGGACGAACTTCGCATGGTCCTCGCCGCGGATCGCCGCGGTCAGCGCCAGCGCGAAGTCGATGCCGGCGGTCACCCCGCCGCCGGTCGCGCGGTTGCGGTCGAACACCACCCGCTCGGCCACCGGCTCGGCGCCGAACCAGGCGAGCTGCTCGCGCGACCCCCAATGGCAGCCGGCGCGATAGCCCTTCAGCAGTCCCGCCGCGCCGAGCAGCAGCGATCCGGTGCACACGCTGGTCACCCAGGTCGCCCCCGCCGCCACCTGGCGCAGCCAGGCGAGCGTCTCGGCATCCTCCATCGCCGCCACCGTACCGAACCCGCCGGGCACGCAGAGGATGTCGGTCCTGGGCACCTCGGCAAAGGTCGCGGTCGGCAGCAGGTCGAACAGCGCATCGGTGCGCACCGGATCGCGGGTCTTCGCAACCAGGTCGAGCGTGACGTTCCCCAAGCGGGACAGCACCTGGGCCGGCCCGGTCAGGTCGAGCTGGGTCACGTCGGGGAACAGCAGGAAAGCGATATGCAACGGTTCGGGCATCAGGATCCTCCAGGTCGGAAGGGTGCCCAGGCGAACGGCGTCCACGCCCGCGCTTCCCGATGGTGCTCCATCTCGTATCGCCAGTCACGCGGACGGCTAGGAACCTACGCCTTCGATGCGCGTCTGTCATCCATCGCAACATCGCTTGCTTCACAACCGTGCATCCAATATTAGTTCGTTCGAACGAACAAGATTCGGTGCAATGACCAGCCAGACCCTGATCGACACGGCGATCGAACAGTTCGGCCGCCACGGCTTCGAAGGCGCCAGCACGCGGGAGATCGCGCGCGCCTCGGGCACGGCGATGTCGTCGATCACCTATCATTTCGGCGGCAAGCAGGGGCTCTATCTCGCCGCCGCCGATCACATCGCCGCCAGCGTGAAGACGATTCAGGGCCCGGCACTCGAAGCCGCCCGCCGGGTCGCCGAGAACGGCACGCGCGACCAGGCGATCGAGGCGCTGCTCGCGGTGCTCGACGGCTTCGCGCTGATGATGATCAGCCCGCAGACCGAGGCCTGGGCGCTGTTCATCACCCGCGAGCAGCAGAACCCCACCGAAGCGTTCGACCGGCTCTATACCGGGGTGATGCAGGGCGTGGTCGAGGTATTCGTCGCCGCGCTCGCCCGTATCCGCACCGACCTGCCGGGCGACGAGGTGCGCGCGATGGGCATCCTGCTGTTCGGCCAGTGCCTGGTGCTGCGCGTCTGCCGCGCGGCCGTCACCCGCATCCTCTCGGTCGAGACGATCGACGCGCCCACTGCCACGCTCCTGCGCGCCCGCCTGCGCGCCAACGCCCTCTGCATCCTGTCGGAGAATCCCGCATGAACCGCCGCCGCATCGCGATCCTCGTCGTCATCGCCGTGCTCGCGATAGCCGCGATCGCCACCAGCGGTTTCGGCCTGTTCAAGGCGCGGGACGATGGCGCGCTCGCGCTCAACGGCAATGTCGATATCCGCGAGGTCGATCTCGGCTTCCGGGTGAGCGGCCGCATCGCCGGCATCGCGGTGGAGGAGGGGGCCAAAGTCAAGCAGGGCCAGCTGCTCGCCACGCTCGACGCCGCGACGCTCGACAGCCGCATCGCCCAGGCGGATGCGCGCGTGTCGCAGGCCGAGGCGCAGCTCGCCAAGCTCCGCAACGGCAACCGCGTGCAGGACATCGCCCAGGCCCGTGCCCGGGTCGCCGCCGCCGCCGCGGTCGCCCAGGATGCTGAGCGCGACTATGCCCGCCGCCAGCCCTTGGTCGAGCCGGGCGCGATCAGCCGCGATATCTGGGAGCAGACCGTGGCCAGCCGCGACAAGGCGCGTGCCGACCTGCAACAGGCGCAGCAGGCGCTGTCGCTGCTGAACGCCGGCAGCCGCAAGGAGGATATCGACGCCGCCGCCGCCGATGTCCGCTCCGCCATCGCCGCGCGCCAGGGCGCCGCCACCGATCTCGGCGACGCCCGCCTGCTCGCCTCGACCGACGGCACCATCGTCACCCGCGCCCGTGAACCCGGTGCGATCGTCCAGCCCGGCGAGACGGTGCTGACCCTGGCGATACTGCGACCGCTGCGCGTGCGCGCCTATGTCGCGGAGAGCGACCTTTCGCGGATCGGCCCGGGGATGGACGTGGTGGTCACCGCCGATGGCAACCCTAGGCGCTACAAGGGCACGATCGGCTATATCTCGCCCCGCGCCGAGTTCACGCCCAAGACGGTCGAGACCGAGAACCTCCGCACCGACCTCGTCTACCAGCTGCGCATCATCGTGACCGATCCGGACGATGCGCTCCGCCAGGGCCAGCCGGTCAGCGTCTCGGTCCCCGGCGCCCGCCCGAAGCACAAGGGCTGAGCGGGGTGCGGGGCCACTCCAAAATCCTCCCCCGGAGGGGGAGGGGGACCAGCCGCAGGCTGGTGGAGGGGTATTCTCCACGAGCGATGAAGCCCGAGGCGCGCTACCCCTCCACCACCGGCTACGCTGGCGGTCCCCCTCCCCCTGCGGGGGAGGATTGGGGATGGGCATGACCCAGCCCCTCGCCCAGACCACCGACCTCGTGAAATGCTTCGACGCCAACCGCGCGCTCGACGGCGTCTCGATGGCGATCGAGCCCGGCCGCATCACCGGCCTGGTCGGGCCGGACGGGGCGGGCAAGACCACCCTTATCCGCATCCTCGCCGGACTGATGGCGCCAACTTCCGGGACCGTTGAAGTTCTGGGCGGCAAGCCCGGGGAAAAGCTCGACGATCTCGGCTACATGCCCCAGCGCTTCGGGCTCTACGAGGATCTCTCGGTCATCGAGAACCTCCGTCTGTACGCGGAAGTGCGCGGCCTGCCCCGGGCCGAACAGCAGGCCAGCTTCGACAGGCTCCTCGACTTCACCGATCTCGCCCGCTTCCAGGATCGGCTGGCGGGCAAGCTCTCGGGCGGCATGAAGCAGAAGCTCGGCCTGGCCTGCGCGCTGGTGAAGACGCCGCGGGTGCTGCTGCTCGACGAACCCGGCGTCGGCGTCGACCCGATCAGCCGCCGCGAACTTTGGAGCATGGTCGGCGACCTGACCGAACAGGGCATCGGCGTGCTCTGGTCGACCGCCTATCTCGACGAGGCGGAGAAGTGCGACACCGTCTATCTGCTCAACGAAGGGCAGCTGCTGTTCGACGGCCCCCCGGCCGAGCTGACCGGCCGCGTTCGCGACCGGGTGATCCGCGTAACCGGCTTCCAGGAGCGGCGGCGCCAATTCCTCACCCATGCGCTCGATCGCGGCGACGTGATCGACGGCACGATCCAGGGCCGCTCGGTCCGCCTGCTCGTCGCCGACGGCAAGCCGGTCCCGGATGCCGCAGCGCTTGCAGCCGGTCCGGACACCGAAGTTGGCACGGCCGATCCGCGCTTCGAGGACGGCTTCATCGAGCGGCTGGGCGGCGGTCCGAAGGGCACCTCCGCGCTGGCGGAACGCTACCGCACCATCCCCGAGACCGAGGAATGCGCGATCGAGGCCAGGGGGCTTACCAAGGTGTTCGGGGAGTTCACTGCGGCCAGGGACATGAACTTCCGCATCCCGAGGGGACAGATATTCGGACTCCTCGGCCCCAATGGCGCCGGCAAGTCGACCACCTTCAAGATGCTCTGCGGGCTACTTTCGCCCACTTCGGGGACTGGTGCGGTCGCCGGCAAGTCGCTCCGCAAGTCCGCTGCCGCCGCGCGGGCGTCGCTGGGGTACATGGCCCAGAAATTCTCCCTCTATGGCGACCTCTCGGTCCGCCAGAATCTGGATTTCTTCGCAGGGGCTTACGACCTGCCGCGCGACAAGGCGAAGCGCGCGATCGAGGCGATGATCGAGATCTTCGAGCTGGGCGACAAGGTCGACGTCAACGCCGGCACGCTCCCGCTCGGCTTCAAGCAGCGCCTCGCCCTAGCCTGCGCGGTGATGCACGAGCCCCCGGTGCTGTTCCTCGACGAGCCCACCTCGGGCGTCGATCCGGTGACGCGGCGGGAATTCTGGATGCACATCAACGGCCTGGTCGAGAAGGGCGTGACCGTCCTGGTCACCACCCATTTCATGGACGAAGCCGAATATTGCGACCGCGCGACCCTGATCTACCGCGCCGAGCAGATCGCCACCGGCACCCCCGACGAGCTCAAGGCCGAGGCCGCCCGGCTCACCAGCACCGAGGACCCGACGATGGAGGATGCCTTCATCGCCCTGATCGAGGAATTCGACCGCAAGCGTGAAGCGCGGGAGGCCGCATGAGCTTCCGCTTCGATCTCAGGCGGTTGGCCGCCCTGGTTCGCAAGGAAGCCGCGCAGATCCTGCGCGATCCCTCCACCTTCCTCATCGCCTTCGTGCTGCCGATGATCCTGCTTTTCCTGTTCGGCTATGCGGTGTCGCTCGACAGCACGCGTACCCGGGTCGGCCTCGTCCTCGAGGACAGCAGCGCGCCCGCCCTGCGGCTGGCGCAAGCCTATAGAAGCTCGCGTTATTTCGAAGTCACCGAGGCCCGCACCGTGGCCGAGGTGCGCGACAAGCTGGTCGATGGCGAGCTGCGGGCGCTGATCGTCATTCCCCAGGATTTCGGCGCGGGGATCAAGCGCGGGAAGATGCCGCCGATCCAGATCGTTACCGACGGCTCGCAGCCCAATACCGCCAATTTCGCAGCGGCTTACGGGGAGGGCGTCCGCGCCGGCTGGGCCGCCGCCGAGGGGCTGGAGCGCAATCCCGGCGCGCGCGAGCCGCCCGTCACCATCTCGGCGCGCTACTGGTACAATCCCGAGCTCAAGAGCCGCTTCTTCCTCGTCCCCGGCTCGATCGCCAACGTCATGACGATGGTCGGCACGCTGCTGACCGCGCTCGTCGTCGCGCGCGAATGGGAGCGCGGCACGATGGAGGCGATGATGGCCACGCCGATCTCGATGGCCGAGTTCATCGCTTCCAAGGTCATCCCCTATTTCTTCCTCGCCCAGGCCTCGATGACGCTCTGCGCGGTGATCGGCGTGTGGATATTCGGGGTGCCGTTCCGCGGCTCGATCTTCGCGCTCTACGCCATCTCCTCGGCGTTCCTGATGCCCGCGCTCGGCCTCGGCCTGTTCATCTCGGCGGCGACCAAGAACCAGTTCGTGGCGAGCCAGGTCGCCCTGCTCTCGGCCTTCCTGCCCACCTTCCTGCTCTCGGGCTTCATCTTCGAGATCGGATCGATGCCCTGGCCGATCCAGGCGCTGACCTATATCGTCCCGGCGCGCTACCTGATCCCCAGCCTCGAGACGGTGTTCCTGGCCGGCGACCAATGGGGCCTGCTGCTCCCGAACATCGGCATCATGCTGGTCTTCGGCATGGTCTTCTTCGCGCTCTCCTTCCGCGTCACCCGCCGGAGCCTCGACTGATGCGGCGGCTGCTTGCCATGATCGTCAAGGAGATGTGGGCGGTGCTGCGCGATCCGCAGGCGCGGCTGGTGCTGTTCGTGCCGCCGCTGATGCAGCTGTTCATCTTCACCTATGCCACCACGCTCGACGTGAAGAATGTCGATATCGGCATCCTCGATCGCAGCTCGGGTGCGCATTCGGTCGAGCTGGTCCAGCGCCTTGCCGGCAGCCCCAATTTCCGCCGGATCGAGCGGCTGCAGACGCCGAAGCAGCTCAAGTCCGCGATCGACAACCAGAAGGTGATCGCCGCTTTGGTGGTCGACGAGGATTTCGACCGGCAGCTCGCCCGCGGCGAGAGCGCGACGATCGGGCTGGTGCTCGACGGCCGCCGCTCCAACGCCGCGCAGATCGTGGCGGGATACGTCACCAACATCGCCGGCGGCATGGGCGCGGAGCTGGCGCCGGCACAAGTGCGCGGGGCCGCGGGCGGCAGCGTGGTGACCAACTGGTACAACCCGTCGCTCGACTATATCTGGTTCACCTTGCCCTCGCTGGTCGCGATCATCACCTCGGTCGCTGGCCTCGCCATCACCTCGCAATCGGTGGCGCGCGAGCGCGAGCTGGGCACGTTCGACCAGCTGATGGTCTCGCCCTTGCGGGTCCACGAGATCCTGATCGGCAAGATGGTCCCGCCCTTCATCATCGGGATGATCAACGGCAGCGTCTATCTGGTGGTGGCGCCGCTCGTCTTCGGGGTTCCCTTCACCGGATCGCTGCTGCTCTTCTGGCTGTCGCTCGGCATGTATCTGCTCGCGCTGATCGGGCTCGGCATGCTGGTCTCCGCCGCCTCGCAGACCCAGCAGCAGGCGTTCCTCGGCGTGTTCCTGGTCACCACCCCGCTGATCCTGCTCTCCGGCTATGCCAGCCCGATCGACAACATGCCGGACTGGCTGCAGACGATCACCTATCTCGATCCCGCCCGCTATTTCCTCGTCATCGTCCAGGGGCTGTTCCTCAAGGCGATGCCGGCGAGCGCGGTGTTCCACCAGCTCTGGCCGCTCGCGCTGATCGCCTGCGTGACGCTTTCCGCCTCGGCCTGGCTCTTCCGTGCGCGCATGGAGTAACCCGATGTACCGCTCGCTTCCGTTGTTCCTGTTGCCCGTGCTGCTGGCTTCCGCCTGCACGGTGGGGCCGGACTATCATCCGCCCGAGACGAAAGCCGCGCCCGAATGGGTCGAGGCCGGGACGCCCGGCGACGTCGATCTCAAATGGTGGGACCGGTTCGAGGATCCGCAGCTCTCCGCCCTCGTCCAGCGCGCGGTGGCGTCGAGCCCCGACCTGCGCGAGGCCCGGGCCCGGCTGGCCGAGGCCCGGGCCAATCGCGAGGCGATCGCCGGCGGCCGCCTGCCCAGCGTCACCGCCAAGGGTTCGGCGACGGAGAATGTGCTGAGCAACAATGGCCAGCTGCCGCTCGGCAGCATCCCCTTTCCCGGCTTCTCGCGTGATTTCCCGCTGTTCGACCTTGGCTTCGATGCCAGCTGGGAGGTCGATCTCTGGGGCCGCCGCACCCGCCAGATGCAGGGCGCTACCGCGCGCGAGGAAAGCGCCGAATATGCCCGGCGCGACGTGATGCTCACGCTGATCGCCGAAGTGGTGCGCAGTTACATGGACCTGCGCGCCGCCCAGGCGGACGCTGCCACCGCCGAGGCGCAGGCCGGCTCCGATACCGAGCTGGCCCGGCTCACCCGGCTGCGCTTCGATCATGGCGAGGCCTCGCGGCTAGAGCTCGACCGCGCCGATGCCGCGGCCAAGGCGAGTGCCTCGGCAGTGCCGGGTGCCCGAGCCCAGGCGAGTGCCGCTTCCTATCGGATCGCCACCCTGGTCGGCGTGGCGCCCGAGCAGGTCGTGCCCGAGCTGCAGGCGGCGGCGCCCCTGCCGGCCAGCCCCGATGCGATTCTGGTCGGCCTGCGCTCCGACCTGCTCGAGCGCCGCCCCGATGTCCGCCGCGCCGAGCGCGAGCTGGCCGCGGCCAGCGCCGATATCGGCGTCGCCACCGCCGATCTCTTCCCGCGTTTCAGTCTGCTCGGCAGCATCGGCCAGCAGGCGCGCAAGCCCGGCGACCTGGTTTCGGGCGATTCCTTCCGTCTCCAGATCGGGCCGAGCTTCTCCTGGCCGATCTTCCAGGGCGGCACGATCCGCGCCCAGATCCGCGCCGCCGATGCCCGGGCCGATGCCGCGGCCGCGCGCTACGAAAAGGCGGTGGTCGGCGCGCTGTCGGACAGCGAGGTGGCGATCAACCGCTTCCTCAACGCCCGCGCCGCCGCCGAGGACGCGGCCGCATCGCTCCAGCGCGAGCAGAGCGCCTTCACGCTCGCCCGGCAGCGCGCGGATCGCGGCGAGGACGACCGGCTTACGCTCGAACGCGCCCGCCAGTCGCTGCTTGCCGCCACCCGCCGCGACCAGCAGGCCCGCGCGGCCAAGGCCCAGGCGGCGACCGCGCTCTACAAGGCGCTGGGGGGCGGCTGGAGCTGAGTTTCGCGCAGGAATCTTGCAATGTAGGATTTCGCCTGCTCCAAACTGGCGGATGCAGGCCCGCTTCCCTTATCCTGTCTATCGCATGCACTCTGTGCGCCTGCACGGGAGGGGAAAACGGGGCCCCCGTAGCATCAACTTCGTAAACTTCCGCGCATCGCGAGAGGCCCGAATCGGCTTGCTAGGCGACGGGCACGCGGATCTCGAAGCTGGTGCTCCGCTCCGACGGTACCAGCGCGATCGTCCCGCCATGCGAGGCGAGCAGCGAGCGCGCGATCGGCAGGCCGAGCCCGGTGCCGCCGGCGGCGCGGCGGCTGGTGAAGAAGGGCTCGAAGATGCGCGCGCGGTCCGCCTCCGGAATGCCGGGGCCGTTATCGGCGATGCGGAGCCGGACCGTGCCATCTTCCTCGATGGCAGCCATGGTCACCCCTGTCGCCCCCGCCTGGCGGCTGTTCTCGACCAGGCTCTCGACGATCGCCTCCAGCATCGCCGCCGGCATCGCGGCGCGGGGCAGGGTGTCGGGCAGGTCGAGCGTGATCGCCAGCCCGCGATCGGTCCAGGCATCGGCGAGCCGGCGCACGGCCAGCTCGACATCGGTCGAAGCACCCGCATCCGCCTCGGCCATGTCGGCGCGAGCGAGCTCCAGCAGCCGGGTGACGAGCTGGGCGAGCCGGTCGGCATCGGCGCCGGCATTGGCGAGGAAGCGGCGGCGGTCTGCCTCGCTCATCCCGGCATGATGGTCCTCGAGGAGCTCGATCGCGCCGCGGATGCCGGCGAGCGGGGTCTTGAACTCGTGGCTCACTGCATGGGCGAAGTCGCGCAGGTAGCGCGATCGCCGGTCGATCGCGTCGGCCATGGTGGCGAAGTCGGCATAGAGTGCCTGGATCTCGATCGCGGCGGTGGGCGGCACTTCGGGCACCGCGCCCCCGCCGCCACGCGCCACGTCGCGGGTCGCCTGGCTCAGCATCTCGATCGGCCGGGCGATGCCGCGCGAGAGCAGGCCGCTCAGCACCACCAAAGTGGCGAAGATCGCGCCGATGCCGAACAGGATCTTGCCGCGATCCTCATAAAGCCCGCGGAACAGCGCGCGGGGCGAGCGCGACAGCAGCAGCACCGCCACCACTCTGTGGTTCACCACCACCGGCCGGGCGTGGTGGATGCGCAGGCCCGAGGCGCGGCTCAGCCATTCGAAGGCATATTCCGGGCGATAGTCGCCGCGCTGCCGCAGCACCGTATCGGGATGACCGCGGACTGCCCTGGCCAGTTCGGGCAGACCTGCCAGGCTCCTGCCCTGGTTCTTGCCGATCAGGATGCGACCATCGGGCGCGAGCAAAAGGATCGAGGCCAGCGTGGCGTCCGATGTCGCGTTCACCACAGGGGCGAGGCGGGCCGCGGCTGCCTGGACATCGGGCGCCGGGCCGCCGGGCAGGGCGGCGGGCTCGGGTCGCTCGGGCAGCGGCCTGGTGCCGAGGTCGATGGTCGAGAGCGGCCCGCCGGCAATACCGCTCGATACGCGCGGGGTGAGCTCCGGCCCGGTCGAGCCCGGCCATTCGGCGCTGGCGAGCGCGGCGAGCGCGGTCCCCTGCGCGATTAGCTCGGCCTCGGTTTGGCGGACCAGGGTGTTCTCATAGACGCGCAGGAACAGCGCGCCGACGCCGGGCAGGGCGGCCACGAACACGAAGGTGACGAGCAGGATCGTCCGCAGCCGCAGCCTTGGCCAGTAGCGGCGGACCGGCGCCTTGATCGCCTCGATCAGCCCTCCGAACATGCGCCGATACGGTAGCCGATGCCGGCCCGCGTCTCGATCAGGTCCTGCGCGCCCGCCTGGCCGAACTTGGCGCGCAGGTTGCGGACATGGCTGTCGATCGTCCGGTCGGTGAGCGCGAAGCCCGGGCCGCGCAGCCGGTCGATCAGCGCGTCGCGGCTGAACACCTTGGAGGGCATGGTGGCCAGGGTGCGCAGGATGCCGAATTCGGTGACGGTGAGCGGCACGGCGATGCCCGCCCAGCTCGCCTCCCAGCTCTCGGGATCGAGGCTGAGGCGGCCGTGGCGGATCGCTGTGCCGGCGCGATCGACATCGGGGGCATGGGCGGCGGTCCGGCGCAGCACCGCCATCACCCGCGCCACCACTTCGCGGGGGGAGAAGGGCTTGGTGACATAGTCGTCGGCACCCAGCTCGATGCCGATGATCCGGTCGATCTCGTCGTCGCGCGACGAGAGGAACAGGATCGGCAGCCCGCCCTCGGCGCGCAGCCGCCGACAGACCTCGAGCCCGTCCATCCGCGGCATGTTGATGTCGAGCACGATCAGGTCGGGCGCCTGGGTCTCGGCGATCTGCAGCGCCTCCTCGCCGTCCGCTGCCTCGATCGTCTCGAGCCCGGCCTTGGCGAGGGCGAAGACGAGCAGCTGGCGGATGTGCGGATCGTCATCGGCGACGAGGATGGTGCGGGGCATGGGGCATTGGATCATCGCGAGGGTGTTCCGGTCAACGGCGGAGTGGTGGTGGCGACGGCATTGGCGACCGGATCGCTCTCGGAGGTGACGCTGGGCGCGGGCTCGGGAGCAGGGTCGTCGCGGATCCAGCCATCGCATTCGCGGTGCGTTCCCGGCCAGGTCGCGGCAGGGGCCGGCGGATTGGCGCCGAGCAGCCGCCGCGCGGTGTCGAGCCGGCGCTGGTTGCGCCAGGTCCAGCTGCGCCAGTCGGCCTGGCGGCGGACCAATGTCTCCAGCACCTCGGCGCGCACATAGCGGACGCGGTCGCGGAACCTGGGCGGCAGCGGCCGGCGCTCGAGTTCGATCAGCGAGAGGAGCGAGGAGGGGCCGGTCCAGGAAAGGTAGCACAGGTCGAGCTCGACGCCGCGCCCGCCCACCTCGCGGGCATGGCGGACGTTCCAGGCGGCGGCGCTTGCGTCGAGGTCGACGACGCTCGCCGCGCCCAGCGCCAGCGCGGCCATCAGCGCATTGGCGTTGATCAGCCAGGCGGCACTGCGTCCCGCCAGCATCCGCCAGCAGATCAGCACCAGCCCGATCGCCACCAGTCCCATCCAGGCGAGCGCCGCGATGCGGAAGCCGGTGAGCGAATAGGCCTCGACATAGTCGAGCGTGCGCAGGATCGAGGAGGCGACGAGCAGCAGGTTCTGGGCGACCCACAGCACCACCAGCCGGCGGATCGCCGGATTGGCGGCGCTGGCCGATCCGGGCTTGAGCGCGACGAGCACGAACAATCCGGCGAGCAAAGCGGTGGCGATCAGCGGATAGGCGCCGCGATGGGCATAATCGGCCAGGGTGACGCCTTCGGGCAGCGCCGCGCCGCTCCACAGGAAGGCAAGGTCGAGCCCGTTCTGCAGCGCGAACACCGCGTTGAACAGGATCAGCGAGAGCAGCAGGGTCGCCTGGGGAAGGCCCGGCAGCTCGATATCGGCGCTGGGCATCCTGGCGACGATCCGCGTGGCCCAGCGCGTGGGGCGCAGGCTCGGCCACACCACCAGCAGCACCAGGGCCCAGAAGATCACGCTGAACGACGAGGGCAGGCTGACCTGGGTGAGTCCCCGGGCGATCAGCGGATTGGCGCTGGCGAACAGCGCGAGGAACAGGCCGGTCATTGCCAGCGGCAGGACGAGCAGTGCGGCAAGCCCCGAACTGCTCGGCCGTCCCCGCCGCGGCCGGGCGCGGAACAGGCGGATGCCGTCGAGAAGCGGGGCGAGCGGGCCGGTCATCGCATGGGCGAGCAGCCTCAGGCCCCAGCGCCAGGCATCGTCGAACCTGCCGATCCGCGGCATCAGCGCCGCGATCGACAGCGCGCTCCAGAACAGCACCCAGCCGAGCAGGCTCGGGGCATGTGCCAGCACCCCGGTGAATCCGGCTGCGACGGCCAGCGCCACCAGGCTTGGCCGCCGGCGGAGCGCCGGGCGGCTGAGCAGCAATGCCAGGATCCAGCCGAGCGCCAGCGCGCCGATCCACGAGCCGATCGCCGTGCCCAGGAACAGCTGGTCGGCGGCGGCGATCAGCGCGATCGCGGTAGGTAGCTTGACGAGAAAACTGTAGCGGTTGCGGGCCATGCGGGTCTCCCAGGTTCGGGAGCTTCTATGGCGGCCGGCCGTCCAGCGCCGGCGGCGCGGCGCGAGGAGAAGCCGTGCAGAATCGGTGCAGGCGCTAGGCGACCAGCGCCGGAAGCTCCGATCGCTGGCGCCCGCCGATCCAGGTCGCGCTGGCCTGCCCGGCATCGTCGAGCAGCACCAGGTCGGCGGCGAGGCCCGTGGCGATACGGCCATGCGACTCGGCCAGGCCCATCAGTGCCGCCGGGTTGGCGCTCGCCATCTGCACCGCGGTCGCCAGGTCGAGGCCGAGCATCGACACTGCGTTGCGCACCGCCGTCGCCATGTCGAGGTGCGAGCCGGCCAGCGTGCCGTCGTCGCTGCGGCAGACGCCGTCCCGCACGGTGATGCGGCGGCCCTGGAGCAGGAAGCTGCTCGCATTCGAGCCGACCGAGGGCATCGCATCGGTGACGAGCATGAAGCCGCTGGCCGGCTTGCAGCGCAGCGCCAGGCGCAAGGTGTCGGGGCTGACGTGATGGCCGTCGACGATCAGCCCGCAGACCAGTTCGTCGCTGTCCAGGCTGGCGCCAACCATGCCCGGCTCGCGCGAGCCGAGCGGCGACATCGCGTTGAACAGGTGCGTCACCCCGCGCATGCCGGCCGCGACCGCCGCCTTGGCCTGGGCGTGGCTCGCATTGCTGTGTCCGGCAGCGACGACGATTCCGGCCGTGACCAGCGCTTCGATCTGGGCGGTCGAGACGCGTTCGGGCGCCAGCGTGACCAGCGTGCGGCCGCGTTTCAGGCCCGCCAGCACCGCCATGCCCTCGGCATCGAGCGGGCGGATCTTCTCGCCCGAATGGATGCCCTTGCGCTCGATGTTGAGGAACGGACCCTCGATATGGATGCCGAGCACGCCGGGCACCCCCGCCTCGATCGCGGTATCCACCGCCGTCACCGCGCGGCGGATCACGTCCAGATCGTCGCTGATCAGCGTCGGCAGGAAGCCGGTGGTGCCGAAGCGGCGGTGCGCGGCGCCAATCGCGGCGATCCCCTCGACCGTCGGCGAATCGTTGAACAGAACTCCGCCGCCGCCATTCACCTGGGTATCGATGAAGCCGGGGACGAGCGTGCCGAACAGGCGCTGCCGGTCGACATGCGCGGGCAGCGCATCGGCCGGCACCACGCCGGCAATCCGGGCGTCCTCGATCAATATCGCGACATTCTCACGCAGCGCCCCGTGGATCAGCGCGCGATCGGGAATCAGCCCCCGCATCGGATCGTTTCTGCCCCTCCTTGCCCCGTTGGTCCGGCCGTTACCGGATGCGGCATTAGTACCAATAACATACCATATGTCAGCAGAAAATTGCACAGGTCTGTAACCTGAGTGTAAAAATGTGTCTTGACGCCTATCCCACTCTAAGGAATGGTACAGGTATTGGTATGCGACTGGTCTGCCGGCGACGTACCACAACAAATTATAAGCAAGTTCAGAATCCATTCTGACCAAGGGGATGAGACATGGGGATCCGGGGATTTCTTATCGGCACGGCCAGCGCTATGGCGCTGCTCACCGGTGCCGCGCATGCACAGACCAGCGACACCACTGCCCAACCTGCCGATGAAGGCGAGATCGTCGTCACCGGCTTCCGCGCCTCGCTCGCGCAGTCGATCGACGCCAAGCGCAAGGCCGATGCGATCATCGACTCGGTTTCGTCCGAGGATGTCGGCAAGTTCCCCAACACCAACGTCGCCGAAGCGCTGACGCTGGTTCCGGGCGTCACCGTCGACCGCCAGTTCGGCCAGGGCGAGAAGGTCTCGATCCTCGGCACCGATCCGGCGCTGAACCGCACGCTGCTCAACGGCCAGACCGTGGCCTCGGCCGACTGGTTCATCCTCGATTCGCCGGGCCGCACCTTCAACTATGCGCTGCTCGCGCCGCAGCTGGTCAACCGCGTCGACGTCTACAAGTCGCCCGAGCCGCGGATCGACGAAGGCTCGGTGGGTGGCACCGTCAACGTGCTCACCCGCAAGCCGCTCGAGCTCAAGCCGTTCGTGGTCGCCGGCTCGCTCGGCTATCTCTACAATGACCGCTCGGAAAAGGGCGACGTCCAGGGTTCGGCGCTGGTCAGCTGGCACAATGCGAGCAAGACCTTCGGCGTCCTCGCCTCGTTCCAGCGCACCAAGGACCGGCTGCGCCGCGACGGCCTGGAGGCCTATGGCACGATCAACGCGAACTTCTGGAACGGCGCCAACGATGCGCTGACCAGCTCGCTCCCGCAGAGCATGATCCCGGTCAATCCGGATCCGACCAAGCAGGTCACCGGCACCGGCCAGTGCACCGGCACCTGCGCCACCACCCTGCTCGCCAATCCGAACGCCAAGTTCCCGAACGCGTTCGGCACTTCCTATTTCGAGCAGGGCCGCGAGCGCCTGACCTATTCGGCCACCGCCCAGTGGAAGCCGGTCGACCAGCTGACGATCACCGCCGACTGGCTGCGCATCGACGCGACCTACGACAATCTCAACCAGTCGATGTACGCCTTCCCGGGCAACACCTGGAACAGCGCGGGCCGCCTGACCGGGCTCAACGTGCAGGACGGCATCGTCAAGTCGGCGACGTTCAACAACGCGCTCTCGGTGCTCGATGCGCAGTACCGCGTCGCCGAGATGCACTCGCAGACCTTCCACGGCCAGATCGGCTGGGACGACGTGCACTGGGACCTGAACGTCGAAGGCGGCGTGTCCGATGCGGACGGCGGCACCAAGAAGCAGGTGTTCCTCGAGTTCCTCAACTGGGCGAACTACACCGTCGACATCAGCGGCGCGCCCGACAAGCCCGGCACGATCAGCTACACCAGCAACGTGCTCGGCAACCCGGCCGCCTTCGCGACCGATCCGGGCTGGAGCGGCAACCTGGTCAACAAGCCGACCACCGACAAGGAGCGCTATGGCCAGGTCGATTTCGGCCTGAAGTTCGACGGCGTGCTCAAGCGCATCCAGCTCGGCTACAAGTACCGCAAGCACGAGACCGCCCAGGAATATGAGGGCATCGCACTGACCGGCCTGGCCGTGCCGGCCAGCAATTTCGACACCCGCACCGTCAAGGACAATTACCTGTCCGGCTTCGACGGCATCAACGACCAGATGGCGGGCCGCTTCATCATCAACGGCGATTCGATGGTGAACTATGTCCAGGGCCGTCCGAACCTGCCCACCCCGTCCAAGTTCGCGGCTTCGGAATTCACCGCCGGCAACTGGGACATCAACGAGCAGATCCACGCCTTCTACGCCCAGGCGAACTTCGACGCCGGCGGCTTCCGCGGCAATTTCGGCGTGCGCTACGTCCACACCAGCACCGACAGCGCGGGCTATGTCTGCAAGCCGGGCGCGACCTGCAACGCCCAGGCCGACTGGGTGTGGCAGACGACCAAGTCGAGCTACGACAATGTCCTGCCGAGCGTGAACATCATCGCCGATGTGAAGAAGGACCTGATCTTCCGCTTCGCCGCGGCGCAGGTGATCGCCCGCCCGAACTATGCCGACATGACCAACTATTTCTGGCTGTCGGACCAGATCGGCACCGGCGGCGGCGGCAATCCGGACCTGAAGCCCTACAAGTCGAACAACTTCAACGCGTCGCTCGAATGGTATCTGGCGCCGCGGGCGATCCTGTCGGGCGAAGTGTTCTACAAGGACATCAGCAACTACATCCTGCAGCAGACCGCGCCGGAGCAGCACTTCAATTCGTCGCGCAATGCGGTGACGACCTATCAGATCGCCCGGCCGTTCAATGCCGGCTCGGCCGAGGTGAAGGGCTTCGCCATCGCCTATCAGCAGAGCCTGCCCTTCGGCCTCGGCATCCTCGCCAACTATACCTACTCGGATGGCAAGGCGAGCACCGGCGGCGACCTGCCCTACAACTCGCGCCACCAGGCCAGCCTGAGCCCGTTCTTCGAGACCGGCCCGATCGCCCTGCGCGCGACCTATACCTGGCGCTCGAAATACTTCACCGGCATCGACCGCGGCGACCAGATGTACGTCCGCGACGCCGCCAATATCGACGTGTCGGCGACGTACAACATCACCAAGGAAATCGGGCTGACCGTCTCGGGCATGAACCTGACCGACAGCCAATACTATGCTTATGCCAATACGCAGGCGCTGCCGCGCGGCGTGTACAAGAACGGCCGCAAGCTGCTCGCGACCGTCAATGTGAACTTCTGATCTCCAACCTGGTGTAGTGCACTGGGGCGGCGGCGGGGCGAGCGATCGCACCACCGCCGCCCCTCTTCTTTCTGAGGGGCGGCTCGGCCGGCCAAGGTCTGGTCGGCGTTGCGTTGGTTACTCCCCGACGAAGGCAGGGAGCAGAATGTCGCCTAGGAGGTAGTCCCGCCGGGCTGAGAGCCTGCCTCCGGCGCGGCAGGCGCCTCTTCCTCCGGCTCGCTCCAGGAACCCCGCTGCACCGGGATCACCGAAACCGGCTCGGGCAGGGCGGCCTGCTCCTCGATCGGCGCCGGTTCGGGCTCGTAGATCGGCTCGGGCTGATAGTCGGCGGGCTCGGCCGGCAGGGCGATGGGGCTCGCGCGCGGCGGTACCAGGTTCTCGGGATAGGCCGGCGGCGGCGCGGCGCGGCTGACCGGATAATAGCCGGCGCTGTCCGCGGTTGCCGCCATATCGTAGGTCGCTGGCGGCCGCTGCTTGTAGAAGTCGAACGCGCCGGTGCGGGTGTAATTGGCCAGCCCCATGCCGGCCAGCCCGCCGCCGAGCAACGCTACGCCGGCACAGACCAGCATTCCCTTGTGCAAAGCAGTCGCCATATGCGCCTCCGAAGCGCTGAACCCTTGGCGGGGGCCTGCTGTTCCAAGGCACCGTCGAGTCGAACTTGCTCCCGCTTTCCCACAGGCGTAGCGCTGCCGCATGACCGACTCCTCCAAGCCGCTCGACTATGTCGAGGCCCATCTCGACGACAGCCTCGACCGCCTCTTCGCGCTGATGCGCGTGCCTTCGGTCTCGACCGATCCCGCCTATGCCGAACAATGCCAGCATGCCGCGCAACTGCTCTCCGACGAGCTGAACGCGCTCGGTTTCGATGCCCGCGTTGCGCCGACGCCCGGCCACCCGATGGTCGTCGCGCATCACGACGGTGACGGTCCGCACATCCTGTTCTATGGCCATTACGACGTGCAGCCGGTCGATCCGCTCGAGCTTTGGAAGCGCGATCCGTTCGATCCGGTGATCGAGACGCGCGGCGACGGCGCGAAGCAGATCGTCGGCCGCGGCGCCTCGGACGACAAGGGCCAGCTGCGCACCTTCGTCGAGGCGTGCCGCGCCTGGAAGGAGACCGAGGGCCGGCTCCCCTGCAAGGTCACCATCCTGTTCGAGGGCGAGGAAGAATCCGGCTCGAAGAGCCTCGAGCCCTTCCTCCATGCCAATGCCGAGGAGCTGAAGGCCGACTTCGCGCTGATCTGCGACACGCTGATGTGGGACACCGAGACGCCGGGCCTCACCATCGGCCTGCGCGGCATGGCTGCCGGCCAGGTGACGATCCGTGCGGCGTCGCGCGATCTCCACTCCGGCCTCTATGGCGGCGCTGCGCGCAACCCGATCCAGCTGCTCTGCTCGATCCTCGGCGAGATGAAGGACGCCGATGGCCGGGTGACGCTCGACGGCTTCTATGACGGCGTGCCGGAGCTCGACCCCGCAGTGCGCGCGAGCTGGGACGCGCTGGGCTTCGATCCGGCGGAGTTCCTCGGCGAGATCGGCCTCAGTGTGCCCGCCGGCGAGAAGGGCCATGACGTGCTCGAGCAGATCTGGTCGCGCCCGACCGCCGAGGTCAACGGCATCTGGGGCGGCTATACCGGCGAAGGCTTCAAGACGGTGATCCCGGCGGAAGCGCATGCGAAGGTGAGCTTCCGTCTGGCCGGCACGCAGAATCCGGAGAAGGTCTGGGCGTCGTTCGAGGACCATGTCCGTTCGCGCCTGCCCGCCGATTGCTCGGTCGAATTCACCGGCCGCGGCCCGGGCAGCCCGGCGGTCACCGTCTCCAGCGACAGCCCGCCGCTCGAGGCCACCCGCGCCGCGCTCGATGCCGAATGGGGCAAGGCGGCGCTGATCGGTTGCGGCGGCGGCATACCCGTCGTCACGTCGATCTCGAAGATCCTCGGCATGGACACGGTGCTGGTCGGCTTCGCGCTGACCGACGACAATATCCATTCGCCGAACGAGAAATACGATCTGAAGAGCTTCCACAAGGGCATCCGCTCCTGGGTCCGTATCCTCGAGAAGATCGGCGAGATGGCGAAGGTCCCCGCCTGATCGCACTGGCCCGAATCGGCCATCTCGGCTAGGTTCGGGCCATGCGGACAGGGGCTCATATCATCGCAGCTTTGATCGGTTGCGCGGCGTTGGCGGGGTGCAACCAGGGGCCCGTGAAGCCGGTGCAGAAGGCCCAGGCGAGCGAGGTCCGGCCCGTTGCCGCCGTGCCCAGGCCCGCCGGCCCGGCCGCACCGCTTCAGGCCTGGCTGGTCGGCAGCTGGTCGTTCGAGAACAGCTGCGCCAGCGATTTCATCGCGCACTATGCCGCGGACGGCGCGCTCGACAATAGCGGCGAGACCGGCAGCTGGGCGCTGGCCGGCGACACCGTCACCGAGACGATCCGCGAGCGCTATGACAGTGCCGCCGATGGCACCGACAAGGTCAACCCGCCCGAGACGCGCAGCTACACGATCGCCCAGATCGACAAGGATCACGGCACGATCACCTATCAGGGCCGCAAGGTGCCGATGCTGCGCTGTTGACGGCGCGGGCGCGGCGGCCGATAGCGGGGGCATGGTTCCCCTTTCGTTCGCTGGCCATGAACTGATGGCGCTGCCCGAAGGCGCGCTCTACTGGCCGGCGCGCGAGGCACTCCTCGTCGCGGACCTGCATTTCGAGAAGGGCAGCTGGTTCGCCCAGCGCGGCCAGATGCTGCCGCCCTATGATTCGATCGCGACGCTGCAGGCGGTGGCGGCGCTCGCCGAGCGCACCCGGGCGCGCGAGCTCTGGTGCCTGGGCGACAGCTTCCACGATTCCGAAGGGTGCGAGCGGTTGCCCGGCGATGCCCGGGCGCTGCTCACCGATCTCACCGCCCGGCTCGACTGGCGCTGGATCACCGGCAATCACGACAGCCTGCTGGTCGATCCTTGTGGCGGTACGATCCTGGAAGAGGCCGAGGTCGATGGGCTGGTGCTGCGCCACGAGGCCGAACCCGGCGATCCGCGTCCTGAGCTTTCGGGTCATTTCCATCCCAAGCTCCGCCTGCGCGTCCGCGGGCGTCAGGTTGCGCGGCGCTGCTTCGTCGCGTCGGCGACCAAGCTGATCCTGCCGGCGTTCGGCGCGCTCACCGGCGGGCTCGACGCGCATCACCCGGAGATCGTCCGCGCGGTGGGGCGCAAGGCCCAGGCACTGGTCGCGCTCGAGGATCGGCTGCTCCGCTTCCCGCTCGCCGCCTGACCGGCCCTGTCTAGTTCGCTTCCCGGCCCTTCTCGAAATCGGCGCATTCCACCGGGCCCTGGCCGATCACCGCGCATTTGGCGTCGCCGAGCACGCGCACCACGCCGCTCGAGGTCGTGCTGATCCGGGCATTGTAGCGCACGGTCATCGCCAGTTCGCCGCTGCTGCCGGAGACGAGCTGCGCGTCGGCGGTGGTGAAGGCCGCGGCGTCGAGGCTGCTCGATCCATAGAGCCGCACCCGCGCGCGCATCGCGGTGCCGGCGATCGCGATCGTGCCCGATCCGGCCAGGGTAAGGCTGATGTCCTGCGCATCGACCCTGGTGATGTCGATGCGCCCGGTGCCGTTCTGCGCCACGTCGAGCTTGTCGCCGCGCATCTCGGCCAGCTTGAGCTGGGTGCCGCCATTGGTCTGCACCACGCGTAGTGCCGGCACGGTGACGCGGATGCGTGCGCCGCTCGCCATCTTACCGGCGGCGGACTCCCAGCTCTGCGTGCCGGAGTTGAGGATGAGCGTGCTCGCATCGACGCGCACGTTCACGGCGTCGATCGCCGCGCGGTCGCCGCTGATCGTCACGCCGGGCGATCCCGGCGCGACTTCCACGGCGAACGGTCCGTCGATGCGCAGCCGGTCGAAGCCGGTGACCATCACCACCCGCTCGTCGCCAGGCGCGGCGGCTCCGAGGAGCAGGAGGAGCGGGGCAAGGGCGAGCCGGTGCATGGCTCACCCTCGCGCGGCTTCACGGCTTAGGCAAGCTCAGGAGCAGTGCGCCTCGCCCGGGCCGGTCGCGCTGATCGAGCATTTCGCACCGCCGGTCAGCTCGACATCGCCGGGGCCGGCGATCGAGATCGAGGCGCCGCCGGTCACCTTGCCCTTCAGGCTGCCCGGGCCGAGGATGGAGATGCTCGCGCTGCCGGCGGTGAAGCCGGTGGCATCGATGTCGCCGGTGCCCTTGATCGAGGCGTTGAGCCGGTTGGCGGTGCCCGCGACGGTGATGTTGCCCGTGCCGGTGATCGACAGGTCGGCATCGGTGGCGGCGAGCGCGCCGACGCTCAGGTCGCCGGTGCCGGTGACCGCGCCGCGGAAATCGCCCTCGGCCTTGTCGATCTTCATGTCGCCGGTGCCGGTCAGGCTCGCGCCGGTCAGCTTGGGCAGGGTGACGTGCACCTTCACGCCGTGATCGCCATCGCTGCTCCACGAGAAGCCGCGGCGGTCCTTGCGGGTGACGCGCAGCGTGCCGTCGACTACCTGGACCACCAGTTCGTCGAGCACCGCGCTGTCGCCTTCGGCGCTGACCGCGAACTGGGCGCCGCTGGTCACGTCGATATCGTCGGGTCCGCGCAGCTCGACCTTGGTGAAGCCGGTCGCGTCATAGCTGCGCTTGGCGGTGACGCCGCTCGGCTTGACGTCGTGACCGTCCTTGCCGCCATCCTTTTCCCAGCTGGCGTGACAGGCGCCGGTGGCGAGGAGCGGCACCAGGGCGAGGGCGATCAGGCTGCGCATCGAATATCTCCCGAATATGTGTGTTGCTTGTGCAATACACTATCGATCAGACAAGGAAAAGGGGCGGTTTTCAAGGCCGCCCCTCTCCTGAGGTCTTCGATGCCAACCTGGATCAGGCCGGAACCTTGTCCTTGTTGTGGATCGCCGCAGCCTTGCGCAGGATGTCGAGGATCTTCTCGAGCGCGGCCGGCTCGTCGGTCTCTTCCATCGCCGCGAGCTCGCGGGCGAGGCGGCTGGCGGCCGCTTCGAAGATCTGACGCTCCGAATAGCTCTGCTCGGGCTGGTCGTCGGCGCGGAACAGGTCGCGGACCACTTCGGCGATCGACACCAGGTCGCCCGAGTTGATCTTCGCTTCATATTCCTGGGCGCGGCGCGACCACATGGTGCGCTTCACCTTGGGCTTGCCCTTCAGGGTCTCCAGCGCTTCCCTGAGCGTCTTGTCGCTCGAAAGCTTGCGCATACCGACGCTTTCCGCCTTGTTGGTCGGAACGCGCAGGGTCATCTTCTCTTTTTCGAAGCGCAGAACGTAAAGCTCGAGCTGCATTCCAGCGATTTCAGATTTCTGGAGCTCGATAACACGGCCAACGCCGTGCTTGGGGTAAACGACATAATCGCCGACATCGAAGGACAGCGCCTTTGCAGCCATGTGCGAGGAACCTTTCGTGATAACCGGCCCCGACGGGCTCGGCGTCCACCCCGGCAATGCAGGGCAGGCAGATCGGGGCGACTTCTCTTTGCTTCTCCGGGCGGAGGTGAGTCTTCCTCCGTCGCGCCCCATTTAACACGCTTGCAATAAAATTACCAGCCAAACGTCACCGTTTGACCGCGCAAAAATGCGGTTTCTCGCAGGTTTATGTGGATTTCGCGTTGGTAACCGCCAAATCGGGTAAGCCTAGCTGCCCGAACCGGGCTCCGTCGAAAAGAACTGCTCGAACTTGCCCTGCACGTCCTTCATGGCATCCGCATCGGCGGGTACGTCGCCCTTCTGCGTGATGTTCGGCCAGGACTCGGAATAGGTGCGGTTGAGCTCCAGCCACTTCTCCAGGCCGTTCTCGGTATCCGGCAGGATCGCCTCGGCCGGGCATTCGGGCTCGCAGACGCCGCAGTCGATGCACTCGTTCGGATTGATGACGAGCATGTTCTCGCCCTCGTAGAAGCAGTCGACCGGACAGACTTCGACACAATCCATGTACTTGCACCGGATGCAATTGTCGGTGACGACATAGGTCATGGAAACGGCCCCTTGGAACGAAAACGTGCCGGTCCTGCTATGCCTGTGACACTGCCGCGTCAATCAAATGGCGCTTCCTGCGAGACGTTCTCAGTCACCCTCAGGTCCTGATAACAGGCGCTTCCTTCGGCCGGCGGGCCCCTTCGCGCCGGCAATTGCTCGACCCGGATCACGCGCACCTTGCCATAGAGCGGGAAGGCGACGACGCAGCCGATGCGCACCGTGGCGGAGCTGCGCTCGATGCGGCGGCCGTCGATGCGCAGCGTGCCCTTCTCGGCGATCGCCTGCGCCGCCGAGCGCGTCTTGGCGAGGCGCGACCACCAGAGGAACCGGTCGATCCGCATCGCCGCGCCCTCAGCCATGTTTCAGCTCCGCGAGCACCGCAAAGGCATTGTCGCGCGGCGGCGCCTTGGGCTTGGGCGGCGCGACCAGGCCCTGCCAGATCCAGCGCTGCGGCTCGCCGTCCATGCCCCGGGCGGTGCGGAAGCCGAGCTGCGCCATCAGTCGCGCCAGCGTCTCGGGCGTAAGTCCCATCGACGTGGCGAGCGCCGGATCGGGGGTGAAGGGCTTGCGGCCCCCCTTGTTCTCCTTGGCGCGGCTGTCATGCGCGGCGCGGGCGATCCGCTCGACCAGGTCGACCCGCACCGCCTGCGCGCCGAGCGGACGATAGCCGTGCGGCAAGTCGGCGCCCGGCGTGCCGCGCGGCAGCACGGTGGCACCTTCGCGCGGCGCTTCGGCCAGGCCCATCAGCTCGCGTCGCCAGCGTGCCGCGGCAGGCTTGAGCAGGGCGGGGGCGAAGATGTCGAGCGTGCCGATGGTGATGCCGAGCTTGCGCAGCCGCTGGCGTGCCGGCGTGTCGAGCGCCTCGAGCAGCGTCGCGGCGGCGCGGCGCGGCAGCAGCCCGCCCGCCTCGAGCAGCGCGGCGGCGAGTGCACGCAGCGGCGAGCCGGCCTGCGGGTCGCGCGTCGCCTCGTCGAGCTTGCCCAGCACGGTGAGGTGCCTGCCGATCTGGTCGGCGAACCAGCGCTCGACCCGGGCCTGCACGGCGGCCTTGGCCTGGGGTTCGAGCACGTCGAGCGAACGGTCGAGCCGGATGCGCGGACGGGCGATATTGGGGCCGGGCTCCAGCGCGGCCACCGCCACGCCGTTCCAGCTAAGCACCGCGCCGACGAGCGCGATGTCCGTGTCGGGCGCGTCGATCAGCGCCTGGCCGCGCTTGCGATACTCCTTGCCGAGCCGCTTCTCGGCGGCGGCGAGCAGCATGCGCTTGTCCGAGGCCCGCGCCTCGGGCGCCACCGAGAAACGGAAGCCGGTGAGCGTGCCGAGCGCATGCTCCTCGACCGTAACTTCGCCTTCCGGCCCGATCTCGACAGGCAGGTTCGAGGCATCGGCGCCGATCTGGCGGAGCAGCACGGTGGTGCGCTTGTCGACGAAGCGCTGGGTGAGGCTGGCGTGGAGCGCGTCGGAGAGCTTCTCCTCCACCGCGCGGGTCCGTTCGGCCCAGTGTATCGGGTCCTCCAGCCAGTCGGCGCGGTGGGCGATATAGGCCCAGCTGCGCGCCGCCGCGATGCGCCCGGCGAGCGTCTCGACATCGCCGCCCATATTGTCGAGCCGCTGGATCTCGTCGGCGAACCATTGGTGCGGAACATGGCCGCGTCCTTCGGAGAGATGCCCGAACAGGCGGCCGACGAAGCGACTGTGCGGCTCGGCGCCGAGCTTGCGGAAATCGGGCAGGCCGCACGCCGCCCAGAGCCGCTTGACCATCGCCGGCGAGCGCACCCGCTGGCGAACCCAATCCTCCTCGGACAGGCGCTTGAGCACCGAGAGGTCGACCGCTTCGGGGGCGGCGCGCAGCACCTCGCTGTGCGGCTTGGCCTCCAGGCTGGCGATCAGCGCCTCGACGCTGCCGAAATCCGGTTCGCCCTGGCGCCAGAACAGCTTTTCGAGCGGCGGCACCCGGTGCGCCTCGATCGCCAGCACTTCCTCCGGCGTGAAGGCGCCGGGACCCTCCTCGTGCAGCGCGCCGAAGGTGCCGTCCCGCTGGTGGCGCCCGGCGCGGCCGGCGATCTGCGCCATCTCGGCGATGGTCAGCCGGCGCTGGCGGCGCCCGTCGAACTTGGTGAGCGAGGCGAAGGCGACATGGTGCACGTCCATGTTGAGCCCCATGCCGATCGCATCGGTGGCGACGAGATAATCGACCTCGCCGGCCTGGAACATCGCGACCTGGGCGTTGCGGGTGCGCGGGGACAGCGCGCCCATCACCACCGCCGCGCCGCCCCGGAGGCGCCGCAGGGCCTCGGCCACCGCATAGACTTCCTCGGCGCTGAACGCGACGATCGCCGAGCGGCGGGGCAGGCGGGAAAGCTTCTTGGCGCCGGCATAGCTCAAGGTCGAGAAGCGCGGCCGGCCGATCACCTCCGCCTCGGGCACCAGCGCCTTGAGCATCGGCTTCAGCGAATCCGAGCCGAGGATCATCGTCTCCTCGCGGCCGCGGGCGCGCAGCAGCCGGTCGGTGAAGACATGGCCGCGCTCGGGATCGGCGCCGAGCTGCGCCTCGTCCAGTCCGACGAACGCGACCTCGCGCTCCAGCGGCATCGATTCGGCGGTACACAGGAACCAGCGCGCCTTGGGCGGGCAGATCTTCTCCTCGCCGGTGATCAGCGCGACCTCGGCGTCGCTGCCCTTCATTTTCACAACGCGATCATAGACTTCGCGCGCCAGCAGCCGCAGCGGGAAGCCGATCATGCCACTGGCATGACCCGCCATCCGCTCCACTGCCAGGTGCGTCTTGCCGGTGTTGGTCGGGCCCAGCACGGCGGTGATCTCGGAACGCGCGAAACGACTCATTGCAGTTCCCAAGATCGTTCCGAGTCAGCCCTTAAGCAACTCCCCCGGATTGGTGATTCGCCTTAACCATGTTGGAATTACTCACGAATATGCTGAGAGCTTCGCTTCATCGGCGAGCCGGCACAACTCGCCGCACGAGTCGGCCCCAGACCGGGTACTTAATTTGACTTTAAGCCCTGCCTTGCAGAGTGATTATGTCGGTAGCCGGGGGTTTACGGCACGACATCGACGACCTTTTGGGGGGCGTTGCGCCTTGTATTTGCGGAGTGACCATGGAGAGGGCCTGACGGGCGGAGCCGCATCGGCACGCGCCGCGGCCCCTGCGCGTGGCTTCTCCGCCCGGTTGAGCGAGCGCTTGGCCGACTTCGAATTCGCCCCCGATCTCGGCTCGCGCATCGGCACGCTGACCTGGTATCGCGGCGCCGCGACCTGTGTCGGGCTGATCACCGCTACCCTGCTCCTCGCGCCCGGCTTCGAGAACCCGATCTACGGCACCGTCCCCGCGCCGGTTTCCGGTGCCGAGTTCGACGCGACCCAGGCCCAGGCGATCAAGCCGATCGGCATGGGTTCGGGCACCGGTGCGCGCCTGGCCGCGACCAATCTCGTCGCGCCGCTGAGCGACACGCCGGAGCGCCCGATCCTCGAAGGCTCGACCAAATATACCGGCTCGCTGCTCGGTTCGCTGCTGCGCTCGGGTGTGGGCAAGACCGACGCGAACATGGTCGAGCAGCTGGTCACCAAGGCAGTGGCGAGCGGCGACCTCCAGCCCGGTACCCTGCTCGACTACACGCTCGGCCGCCGCGTCGACAAATCGCAGCCGCGCCCGCTCGAGAAGCTCGAGATGCGCGCGCGCTTCGACCTCAAGCTCGAAGTCGCCCGCAATGGCGGCGCGCTCGATCTCAAGCAGATCCCGATCGCGATCGACCGGACGCCGCTGCGCATCCAGGGCACGATCGGCTCCTCGCTCTATCGCTCCGCCCGCGCCGCCGGCGCTCCGGCCAAGGCGGTCGAGAGCTATATCCGCACGCTCGCCACCCGCACGCCCGTCTCGCGGCTGGGGTCGGACTGCAGGTTCGACATCATCGTCGGCCAGGCGCGCGCCGAGACCGGCGAAGTGCAGCTCGGCAGCCTGATGTACGCCGGCGTCAGCGGCTGCGCGAGCAAGGTGCAGCTCGCGCCGTTCGAGCAAGGCGGCAAGACCACCTGGTTCGATGGTGCCGGCAAGGGCAACTCGACCGGCGCGATGGCGATGCCGGCCAATGGCCGCTTTTCCTCGGGCTTCGGCATGCGCCGCCACCCGATCCTCGGCTATACCCGCATGCACAAGGGCGTCGATATCGCTGCGCCTTGGGGCTCGCCGGTGTTCGCTGCCAGCGACGGCGTCGTCCAGTTCGCCGGCCGCAGCAGCGGCTATGGCAACTTCATCAAGGTCACGCACGGCAATGGCTATGGCACCGGCTATGGCCATCTCAGCCGTATCTTCGTCCGCAATGGCGAGACGGTGCGTCGCGGCCAGCGGATCGGCGCGGTGGGCAATACCGGCCTTTCGACCGGCCCGCACCTCCACTATGAGCTGTACCGCAACGGCATGGCGGTGAACCCGCGCTCGGTGTCGTTCACCTCGACCCAGCAGCTCACCGGCGGCGATCTCGGCGAGTTCAAGGCGCAGCTCAACCGGCTGCTCTCGGTGCCCGTCGGCCATGGCGCGGTGAAGGACGCCGAGGACTGAGGCGCATCCGCGTTCGACGCATGCGATCCGTGGAACCCGCTATGCCCGAACTTGCAATGTAGGATTTCGCCTGCTCCATACTGGTGGATGCGAGCTCCTGTCCTCTTCCGCACCGATTGCGTCCGCCGCGATCCCTTGCGGGGGAGGGGAGAACAGGGGCCCCGTGCCATAAACTTCGTAAACTTCCGCGCATCGGGGCGGGCGCGAATCGGCGCTGGTTCGCCGGGGCGATCGGCCTTCGGGCCTCCGGCACGGGCTGAAATCGACGCCGCCCTTTTGCACTGCACCGCAAACGCGGTATCGCTGCGATGCAATGGACCTCTACCTCCCGATCGCCAACCTGTCGGTCAACGCGCTCGTCATCGTGGCGCTGGGCTTTGGCGTCGGGCTGCTCTCGGGCATGTTCGGGGTGGGCGGGGGCTTCCTCACCACGCCGTTGCTGATCTTCTACGGCATCCCGCCGACCGTTGCCGCCGCATCCGCCGCCAGCCAGGTGACCGGTGCCAGCGTCTCGGGCGTGCTCGCGCATTTCCGCCGGGGCGGAGTCGATCTGCACATGGGGGCGGTGCTGGTGGTAGGCGGCGTGATCGGCAGCATTGCCGGGGCGGGCCTGTTCACCCTGCTCCAGAAGAGCGGCCAGATCGATGTGGTGATCGGCGTGCTCTATGTGCTGATGCTCGGATCGATCGGCGGGCTGATGCTGCACGAATCGGTCCAGGCGATCCGGGTGACGCGCGGTGCCCGCCCGCCGCGCCCGCGCAAGCGGCGGCATCATCCGCTGGTCGCGATGCTCCCCCTGCGGTGGCGCTTCTATTCCTCGGGCCTCTACATCTCGCCGCTCGCGCCACTGCTGCTCGGCTTCTTCACCGGCATCCTGACCGTGCTGCTCGGCGTCGGCGGCGGGTTCATCCTGGTGCCGGCGATGCTCTATCTGCTCGGCATGGGCACCCAGGTCGTGGTCGGCACCTCGCTGTTCCAGATCCTGTTCGTCACCGCGGCGGCGACGATGGTCCACGCCACGACGACCAAGGCGGTCGACATCGTCCTTGCCGCGCTGCTGCTGCTCGGATCGGTGGTCGGCGCGCAGATGGGCGCGCGTTTCGCGCTGGCGGTGAAGCCCGAATATCTGCGCTTCATCCTCGCGGTGATCGTGCTGCTCGTCGCGGTGCGCATGCTGCTCGGCCTCGCCTGGCAGCCGGACGAGATCTATTCGGTGGAGCTGTTGTGAAACGGTTCGCGCTGCTCCTCCTGGCCCCCCTGCTGATGGGGCAGGCCAAGCCGGTGCTGGTCCCCGATGTCTCGCAGCGCGACATCGAGATCGCCTATTCCTTCACCGGTGCCGAGCTGCTGCTGTTCGGCGCGATCCTCTATCCCGGCGGCCGTGCGCCCGGGCAGGACGAGAAGCCCGCCGACATCGTCGTGGTGGTGAAGGGGCCGACCCAATCGGTGCAGGTGCGCGAGAAGGAGAAGGTCGCCGGCATCTGGGTCAACGCCCAGCGGATGCGCTATCGCTCGGCGCCCAGCTTCTACGCGATCGCCTCGTCGCGCCCGATCGACCGGATCGTCGACGAACGTACGCGCGCGATCTACGAGCTCGGCGTCGATAGTCTGCAGCTTTCGCCAGCCTCGGGCGCCACGCCCGAAGTGCAGGCCCGCTTCGACAAGGGGCTCGAGGATCTGCGTGCCAGCACCGGCCTCTATTACCAGGCGCCCGGTGCGGTGGAGATCACCGATGGCGTGCTGTATCGCGCCCGGCTGGCGATTCCGGCGCGCGTGCCGATCGGCAAGTTCACCGCCGAGACCTTCCTGATTCGCGACGGCCGGGTGCTCGCCGCCGCCGTACGCGGGATCGAGATCCGCAAATCAGGCTTCGAGCGCTTCGTCGCGCATTCGGCAGAACACTATTCGGTACTCTACGGTATCGTTGCCGTTGCCCTCTCGATTCTCTTCGGTTGGGGCGCCGGCGCGATCTGGAAGCGCTTCTAGGGGCGGTCGGGACTCATCCAATATTTACCTCCGCTGGCGCAGATTGCGTGCGTCAATGGGGAGCAGCCGAATGGACGGCCAATTTGGCGCGCGCGGGTTTGAAGGCGCGGCGTCGGTTTCTGTGAATGAGGGCCTGCCCTCGCGCGCGCCGATCGAGCCGATCGGCGCGGTGCTGGAGATCGCCGGTTCCTCGAGCCAGGTGCTGATCGATCCGGAGGCGCTGAACGCGCTCGCCAGCCATGGCGACCCCACCGTCGCCAATGCCGGCCAGGTCGGCAGCCAGGTGAAGGTGCGCGTCGGCGCGACCTGGCTGATCGCGAACGTCCGCTCGCTCAAACTTCAGGGCGACCATATCGCCGCGTACATCGACTTCCTGGGCGAGGGCGATGAGGAGCGGCTGACCGGCAAGCTCTACAAGTTCCGCCGCGGCGTGACGCGCTATCCGACGCCGGGCGCCCCGGTGTTCCCGGTCTCGACCGCGGACCTGAAGCAGATCTACGCGGCCGAGGACCGGGCGCATATCGAGATTGGCAATGTCTATCCGACCAAGGACATCCGCGCGGCGCTCTATGTCGATTCGATGCTCGGCAAGCATTTCGCGCTGCTCGGCTCGACCGGTACCGGTAAGTCGACCGCGGCGGCGCTGATCCTCCACCGTATCTGCGAGCTCGCGCCGCAGGGCCATGTCGTGATGATCGATCCGCACGGCGAATATGGCAGCGCATTCAAGACCACCGGCGCGCTGTACGACGTCACCAACCTGCAGATGCCCTATTGGCTGATGAACTTCGAGGAACATTGCGAAGTGTTCCTCACCACCGAGGGCTCGGACCGGCAGGTGGATGCGGACATCCTCGCCAAGTGCGTGCTCGCGGCGAAGCAGAAGAACCGGCTGGCCGCCGAGATCGGCAAGCTCACCGTCGATGCGCCGATCCCCTATCTCCTGTCGGACCTGACCCAGATCCTGCAGCTCGAAATGGGCAAGATGGACAAGTCGACCGACACGGCGCCCTATCTGCGCATCCGTGCCAAGATCGACGAGATCAAGGGCGATCCGCGCTACGCCTTCATGTTCTCGGGCATGCTGGTGGCGGACACGATGGCGAGCTTCCTGTCGCGCGTCTTCCGCCTGCCGGGCGACGGCAAGCCGATCTCGATCATCGACGTGTCGGGCGTGCCGAGCGAGATCACCTCCGTGGTGGTTGCGGTGCTCAGCCGCATGGTGTTCGACTTCGCGATCTGGTCGCGCGGGGAGAACAAGCGGCCGATCCTACTCGTCTGCGAGGAGGCCCACCGCTACGTCCCCAACGAGCGCAATGCCGATGGCTCGTCGGTCGGCCGGATCCTCAGCCGGATCGCCAAGGAAGGCCGCAAGTACGGCGTCTCGCTGGGCCTGATCACGCAGCGCCCGTCGGATCTGGCCGAAGGCGTGCTCTCCCAGTGCGGCACGATCCTGTCGATGCGCCTCAACAACGAGCGCGACCAGGCTTTCGTGAAGGCGGCAATGCCCGAAGGTGCGCGCGGCTTCCTCGATTCGATCCCGGCGCTTCGGAACCGCGAGTGCATCGCGGTGGGCGAGGGTGTCGCCACGCCGATCCGCCTGTTGTTCGACAATCTCGAGGACAACAAGCGGCCGGCTTCGGACGATCCGCTCTTCTCCGAGCTGTGGCGCGATACCGGCGGCGAGGAGCAGATCCTCGAGCGCACGATCCGCCGCTGGCGCGCGCAGGGCAAGTAGGCTCTAGAAATCGGCACCGAGGGTGAGCGCGAGGCCCGAGCCGGGCCTTGCCTCGCCGGCGACGCGCTGCCGCCAGTCCAGCGCCAGGCGAAGGTTGCGCACTGCCAGCGTCGCCGAGGGACCGACATCGAGCCTTTGCGCGTCGCGTTGCACGGCACCCCAGGCGCCCGCGCCCAGGCCGAGACGTAGGGGTCCGCTCGCTCCCATCATCCGCATGCCGCGAGCCGCGCCATCGGCATAGGGTTCGGCGCGTCGCCGCAGTACCGCTCCGGCCTGGCCATAGGCCTCCAGGCGGAAGCCGCGCCAGTCCCGGTCGATTCCCGCGATGGCGCCGATCCCGGTGCCGCCGGGATTGCCGTCGAGCCCGAAACGGCGTTCGGCGACCAGCCGGACCGGTGCACGGGTCGGCTGCCATTCCAGGCCCAGTGCCGCCTCCCGGCCCTTGCCGGATAGCGGGGCGGTGACGCGGCCATAGGCGGCGATCCGCTGGCGCGGTGCGACCAGCCAGGCGACTCTCGCCCCGGCCTGGCCGCCGCCGATCTGTCCGCCGGGTGCCGCCACCGGGCTGCCATTGCCCCGCGCGACCATCCACAGGCTCAGCGACCAGCGATCGGGCAGCGGATCGAGCCGTTCGGGGGCGGGCATCGCCATGGGCGGCAGCGATGTCCGCGCCGGTGTCACGGCGAAGGACGGCTGCAGGGGCTCGGCTTCGCCATATTGGGCGAGCGCCATCAGTGCGAGCTGCACGCGGGGATCGTCGTCGCCGAGCGGGAGGCGATAGCGGGGCGGCAGCGGCGCGGATGTCCTTTGGAGCGAATGTTTCCCGGCCACGGGCTGCCGGACGTGCGGGGTCTGGGGCAGGGGTTCCGTCCCGGCGAGGGGCAGGGCGGCCTGGATCGCGGCGGGCAGCGAACCGGTCTGCGGCCAGAGCATCGCCACGCGCGCGCCCGTCCAGGTGACAGCGACCATCGCCAGGAAGCGTAGTGGCCGCCCGCGTCCGATCATCCGCCTTCTGCCGGTTTGAGATCGGGGAAACGGTGCGCGGTCTTGTCCCAGCGGGGCGGGGCGCCGGCGAGCATGCGGACATAGAGGCCGAGCGCGCGCCGTGCGGCGAGCAGCGCGACGGCGTTGCTCGAGAAGATGCGCGGTACCGACCACAGGCCTTCGCGCCAGCCATAGGCGCGGGTGACGAAGGCGGCGCGGACGGCTAGGCGCCAGGTCAGCAGCGCGAAATTCGCCAGGAGCAATGCCTGCATCAGCGGCGACTGGTCGGGTGGCACGCTGCCCGCGAGCAGATGGGCGCCGAACGAAATTCCCCAGGCGACGATCGACAGATAGGCGAGGGCGAGCACCGGGATCTCCAGCGTCGCGCGGCGGTCACGCATCCGCATCCAGTTGTCGCCGATCTGCCGCCAGCCGCCCCAGCCCGTCCGGTCCCAGCCGGCGAGCGCGATGCCGGTCATCCAGCGCGCCTTCTGCCGTACTGCCGCCTCGATCGTGTCGGGGAAATAGGCGCGCACCGCCACCAGCGGGCCGCCCGGCGCCTCCGCGATCCGGACCAATCGGGCCGGCGCGCCGAGCGCCGCGATCGCGAAGCCCAGTTCGTAGTCTTCGGTCAGGCTGGTCGCGTCGAACGGCGCACCGTCGCGCAAGTCGGCGAGCCGCCCCAGCACGTCTCGTCGGATCGCGCAGCCGACCCCGGCGAACGGCAGCCCTGCGCCGATCGCCTGACGGACGACCAGCGATCGACCATGGCTCTCTGCGAACTCATCCAAATAATGCCCGGCGAAGAAGCGCGAATGCGCATGGGCGAGCGGCAGCACCGGCAGCTGCACCGCCGGATGCGTGAGCAGCTCCCGGGCATAGACGCGCAGCTCGAGCGGATGGACCAGGTCTTCGGCATCGTGCAGCGCCACCGCGCTGGCGGTGAAGCCTTCCGCCGCCTCGTCGCGCAGCAGCGCGCGCCACAAGGTGTTGAGGCAGTCCGCCTTGGTCGTTCCGCCCGGGCGCGGACCGATCACCAGTCGGACGCGTGCGTCCATGAGGGCGACTTCGGCCACCGCCGTGATGGTCGCCGGATCATTGGGATAGGCGCCGACATAGATCCGGTAGTCCGGGTGATCGAAGCGTTCGAGCGCCGAGCGTAGCATCTCGCCGATCACCGCGGCCTCGTCCCAGGCGGGCACGAAGACCGCGATCCGGCCGGCCGGAACCGCCTCGTCGAGCGTGGGCGGGAGCGCCTCGCGACCGCGCAGCCGCCGCGACGCGTAGATCAGGTCGACGAGCAGGTCGTCGATCCCGCCGACGACGAACCACAGCGCCGCGAACAGGGTCATCTCGCGCGCCACGACATCCATGACAGTGATCAGCGCCTCCCCAGTCGGCACCGCGAGCCCCTCCGATTCGGAAGCGGAATTAAGCCGTGCCGCTGACGGAACGATCAAGCGGCGCAGTGCATTTTGGCTCCGAAACGGACGCGGTTGATTCGTCGCTGGACTCGCAACAGGGCCCGGCTATCGTGCCGCCGCTGCCCGAGGGGAGGTTGCCACCATGAAGCTTGTTGCCCGTCTAGGCGTTTTGGCGCTGGTCCTGGCGCCGATCGGCGCCGTCACTGCGTTCGGCGACAACAGCCCGCAGGTGGAGATGGCGACGCCCGGCGTCGGGGACGGCGCGATCGAGCGCTTCACTGCCCGCTTCAACGTGCCGATGGTGCCGCTGGGCGACCCGCGTGCCGAATCCCCCTTCAAGGTCGATTGCCCCACCGGCGGCCAGGGCCGCTGGGTCGACCAGCAGACCTATGTCCACGAATTCGCCAGCCCGCTCCCCGGCGGGGTCACCTGCAAGTTCACCCTGCGCGACGGGATCAAGAGCCTGTCGGGCTACGACCTGCAGGGCCAGAAGGAATTCACCGTCGATTCGGGCGGCCCGATCGCCCGCGCGGTGCTGCCCAATCGCTATGGCAGCGAGATCGAGGAAGACCAGGTCTTCGTCGTGGCGGCTAACCTCGCGCCCGATCCCGCCTCGGTCGGTGCCAATGCCTATTGCGCGGTCGATGGCCTGGGCGAGAAGATCCCGGTCGACGTGCTGCCTGCCGATGTCGCGCCCAAGCTGCTCGCCGATCTCGGCACCGATCGCTGGCAGGTCCAGAGCTTCCTGAGCGAGGCAGGACTGCCCCAGGCGCTGCCGGAAAAGGCCGAGGATCGCGCCAAGTCGCTCGCCAGCGTGGTGGCGGTGAAGTGCCGCCGCCCGCTGCCGCCGGGCCGGGACATGGCGTTGGTTTGGGGGAAGGATATCAAAAGCGCCTCGGGACGCGCCGCCGGCACCGATCAACGCTTCGATTTCACCGTCCGCAAGGAATTCAGCGCCCGCTTCGAATGCTCGCGCGTCAACCCGACCGCGGGCTGCAGCCCGGTGCAGGACGCCTGGGTGCGCTTCTCCGCCCCGATCCCCAAGGCGCAGGCGGAAGCCGTCCGCATCAAGGCGGCCGACGGCAAGGAGCTGAAGCCGATCTTCGGGGACGACGACAAGAACAAGGCGACCGTCGCCGACCTGAAGTTCAAGGCGCCGCTGCCGGCCGAGACCACCGCCAAGGTCGTCTTCCCCGCCAACATCACCGACGAGAGCGGCCGCAAGCTCGCCAATGCCGAGCGCTTCCCGCTCGACGTGAAGTTCGACGCGCCGCCGCCGCTGGTGAAGTTCGCCGGCAATTTCGGCATTCTGGAAGCTAGGGAAGGCGGCGTCCTCCCGGTCACCGTCCGCAATGTCGAGCCCGACCTGCAGGGCATGCAGATGGCGGTGTCGGGCCAGAGCCTGAAGGTCGAGGGCGGCGATGGCGAGATCGCCAAGTGGTTCCGCGCGCTCGCCGACGCGGCCGAGGACAAGTCCGACGAAGTGAAGCGCGGCGAAGAAACCGTGAGGATCAACCAGACCGGCGCCAAGCCGCTGCTCACGCCCGCCACCGGCAAGCCGCTCAAGATCGGCCTGCCCGGCAAGGGCAAGGAGTTCGAGGTCGTCGGCATCCCGCTCGGCAAACCGGGCTTCTACATCGTCGAGCTGGCCAGCCCGCGGCTGGGCGAGGCGCTGCTCGGGCGCAAGGCGCCGCGCTATGTCGCCACCGGCGCGCTCGTCACCAACATGAGCGTCCATTTCAAATGGGGCCGCGACCAGTCACTGGTCTGGGTCACCGCGCTCGACAGCGGCCAGGGCGTTGGCGAGGCCGAGGTGCGCATCACCGACAGCTGCACCGGCCAGCTGCTCGCCAAGGGCAAGACCGATGCCTCGGGCCGCCTCGGCGTCCCCGCCGGCCTGCCCGCGCCGGAGACCTATACGAGCTGCGAGAACGACTCGAGCCCGCTGATGATCTCGGCACGCAAGGCCGACGATTTCAGCTTCACCCTCACCCAATGGGGCGAGGGCATCCGCCCGTTCGACTTCGACCTCAACTATGGCTGGTCGGCGCCGGAGGAGAAGTTCCACACCGTGTTCGACCGTTCGCTCGTCCGCCAGGGCGAGACGGTGCACATGAAGCACATCGTGCGCACGCCGATCGCGACCGGCTTCAGCGCCTCGCCGGCGTTCAGCGGCACGCTGCGGCTCAGCCACCGCGGCTCGGACACCCAGTACGACCTGCCGCTTGCCATCGACCAGAACGGCGTGGGCGAGACCGAGTGGACCGCGCCGCAGGGCGCCAAGATGGGCGATTACGACCTCACCGTCCTCACCAAGGACGGCGAGGGCAAGGAGAAGACGATCTGGACCGGCCAGTCGTTCAAGGTCGACGAGTACAAGCTGCCGACGATGAAGGCATCGGTCGCCGGGCCCAAGGACGCCGCGGTGCGCCCCTCCACGCTGCCGCTCGACCTGTTCGTCGGCTATCTCTCGGGTGGCGGTGCCGCCAGCCTGCCCGTCGAGACGCGGATCGGCTATTTCGCCGACTTCAAGACCCCCGAAGACTATGACGGCTACAGCTTCGGCGGCCGGGCGATGATCGAAGGCACCAAGCCGATGAACGGCGAGGGCGAGGACGAAGAGGTCAAGCTGCCGCCGACCCAGACGTTGCCGGCCACGCTCGGCGCGGATGGCACCAGCCGGATCAATGCCGAGGTGCCGCAGACGCTCGAGCAGAACACCACGATGCTGGTCGAGATGGATTATCAGGACGCCAATGGCCAGATCCTGACCTCGTCGCGGCGCATCCCGATCTTCACATCGGGCGTCCAGCTCGGCGTGAAGACCGATGGCTGGCTGATGAAGCAGGACGATCTGCGCCTGCGCTTCGTCGCGCTCGACACCAATGGCAAGCCGATCGCCAACCAGGCGATCTCGGTCGAGCTGTACAGCCGCGAGATCCTCACCGCGCGGCGCCGGCTGATCGGCGGCTTCTACGCGTACGACAACCAGATGAAGACCACGCGGCTGAGCGCCACCTGCTCGGCGACCACCGACGCCCAGGGCCTGGCGAGCTGCGCGCTCGACCCCGGTGTCTCGGGCGAGGTCTATGCGGTGGCGACCACCAAGGACGCCAATGGCAATGTCGCGCGGGCGACCAAGTCGGTCTGGCTGGTCGGCGATGACGACTGGTGGTTCGGCGGCGACAATGGCGACCGCATGGACGTCATCCCCGAGAAGCTCGAGTACAAGGCGGGCGAAACTGCGAAGTTCCAGGTCCGCATGCCCTTCCGCGACGCGACCGCGCTGGTCACCGTCGAGCGCGAAGGCGTGCTCTCCAGCTTCGTCGTCGGGCTGACCGGCAAGGACCCGGTGATCGAAGTGCCGATGCCGGGCGATTATGCGCCGGACGTGTTCGTCTCGGTCATGGCGGTGCGCGGTCGCGTGACCGGCTGGCAGAACTGGCGCTCGAACATCGCGCGCGACTGGGGCGGTCCCTGGTCGAAGGACGGCGGCGAGCCGACCGCGACGGTCGATCTCGCCAAGCCCGCCTATCGCCTGGGCATCGCCAAGGTGAAGGTCGGCTGGGAAGGCCATAAGCTCGACGTTGCGGTGAAGGCCGACAAGCCGAGCTATGCCGCGCGCGACAATGCGCAGGTCGACGTCACGGTGAAGACGCCCGACGGCAAGCCGGCCGCCAGCGCCGACGTCGCCTTTGTCGCGGTGGACGAGGCGCTGCTCCAGCTCTCGCCGAACGAGAGCTGGGACGTGCTGACCGCGATGATGGGCGATCGCCCGATCTCGGTGCTCACCTCGACCGCGCAGACCCAAGTGGTCGGCAAGCGCCACTATGGCAAGAAGGCCGTCGAGGCCGGCGGCGGCGGTGGCGGCGATCTCTCCGGGCTCAACCGCGAGAATTTCCAGCCGGTGCTGCTGTGGAAGGGCAAGGTCGCGCTTGATGCCAATGGGCATGCGAAGGTGCAGGTGCCGCTCAACGACGCGCTGACGTCGTTCAAGCTCGTCGCGATCGCCACTTCGGGCCCGCAGCTGTTCGGCACGGGCAGCGCGAGCATCCGCTCGTCGCAGGACCTCACCATCTATGCGGGCGTGCCGCAGCTGGTGCGCACCGGCGACCAGTTCGGCGCGATGTTCACGCTGCGCAACGGATCGAGCAAGCCGATGAAGGTCACCGCCACGGTGGCGCTCAACCCGGCCTATGCGACCGGCAAGCCGCTGACTGTCGAGATCCCGGCGGGCGGCGCCGCGCCGGTGGTGTGGAACCTCACCGCGCCGCCGCGCGACGGCAAGCTCAGCTGGACGGTCACCGCCAAGTCGGCGGACGGCAAGTCGGCCGACAAGGTCACGGTGGCGCAGGTCGTGGCGCCGGCCGTGCCGGTCGAGACCTGGGCGGCGACGCTCGGCCGGGTCGGCACGGGCACGCAATTCCCGATCGCGCCGCCGGCGGGTGCGCTGCCCGGCTTCGGCGCGGTCGAGGTGAGCCTGACCGACAGCCTCGCCCCGCCGCTTTCGGGCGTGCGCGAGTACATGTCCGCCTATCCGTACAACTGCCTCGAGCAGCGCACGTCGCGCGCGATCGCGCTGGGCGATACGGGGATGTGGAACCTGATCGCCAGCGACATCCCGGCCTATCAGGACGGTGACGGCCTGCTGCGCTACTGGCCGGGCGACTGGCCGGGCTCCGAGGCGCTGACCGCCTATATCCTGTCGGCCAGTGGTGAGGCGGGCCTGCCGCTGCCGGAAGGCCCCAAGGGCAAGATGCTCGAGGCGATGAAGGCCGTACTCGACGGGCGTCTGCGTCACGAGGACTATGGCGATGTCCGCCTGCAGCGTGTCGCTGCCTTCACCGCGCTGGCGCGCCAGGGCGCGGCGACTTCGGCGATGCTCGGCCAGATCGGCATGGCGCCGGCCGAGATGCCGACCAGCACGCTTTCCGACTATGCCATGGCGCTCGGCAAGGTGCAGGGCCTGGCCAATGGCCAGCAGCTCCGCATCGATGCCGAGAAGGTGCTGCGCACGCGCCTGGTCTATGAGGGCACCCGCGTCGACATCTCGGACAAGGGGCACATGGCCTGGTGGCTGATGTCGTCGGACGACGAAGCGGCGATCAAGGTGCTGCTCGCCACGCTCGGCCGCCCCGGCTGGGAGAATGACTCGGCCAAGCTGATGGTGGGCATCGCCGCCCGCCAGCAGCGGGGGCATTGGGACACCACGACTGCCAATGCCTGGGGCACGATCCTCGCGCGGCGCTTCATGGGGCTCTACCCGGCCGAGGCGATCGCGGGCGTGACCACTGCCAGCTTCGGCAGTGCGAGCCCGCTGAGCCTGAACTGGCCGCTCGCTGAGCCGCAGCGCAGCTTCAGCTTCCCGCTGCCCGCCCAGGCCACGCCGCTGGTGCTGAACCAGTCGAGTGCGGCCGGTCCCTGGGCGTTCGTCCGGGTGAAGGCGGCGGTGCCGCTCACCCAGCCGCTGATGGCCGGGTACAAGGCGACCAAGAAGGTCGAGGCCGTGAAGCAGGCGGTCGCCGGCCGCTGGACGCGCGGCGACGTGGTCAAGGTGACGATCAGCGTCGAGGCTTCGGCCGAGCGCAACTGGGTGGTGATCAACGATCCGGTGCCCGCGGGCGCGACGATCGTCGGCAATCTCGGCGGCCAGTCGGAGATGCTCGCCAAGGACGCCGGCACCAGCGAAGGCGTCTCGCCCAGCTATATCGAGCGCGGCAATGACAGCTGGCGCGCCTTCTATGGCTGGGTGCCGCGCGGCAGCTTCACCGTGTCGTACGTGATGCGGCTCGACGCGGCGGGCAAGTTCAACCTGCCCGCGACCCGGATCGAGGCGATGTATGCGCCCGAGATCCGCGCGCAGCTGCCCAATGCCGTGCTGTCCGTGGCGCAGCGGTGACGGCGAAGGAGGCACTCGACCACCTCCTCGCCTTCGCCCGCCGCTGGACGAAGCGCATCGACGATGCCCCCGAGGCGCTGCATGCTTGGTTCGGGCGGGAGCGGGCGGCGTGGAAGGACAAGGGGTGGCGTGGCGTCGTCACCCCGCCGCGCGTGGTCGGCACGGTGCTCGGCCTGTTCCTGCTGGTGTCGGGGAGCTTCTGGTGGGTGACGCGCCCGCCGGCGCTGCCCGACTATTCGGCGGTTCGGGCCGGCTGGCATCCGTCCGAGGCCTGGCTCTACGACCGGCACGGCGTGCTGATCGACTCCAGCCGCATCGACTACCAGGCGCGCCGCCTTGCCTGGACCCGGCTGCAGGACGTTTCCCCGGTCGCGCGCGATATCCTGATCGCCGCCGAGGATCGCCGTTTCCGCGCGCATGGCGGCGTCGACTGGATGGCGCTGACCGGCGCGGCGCGCGACCGGATCGAGGGCAAGCGCGGGCGCGGCGCTTCGACCCTGTCGATGCAGGTCGCCGCCTATCTCGCCCCCGATCTCGCCGCGCCGGGCAGCCGCGGGGTGCGCGAGAAGCTTCGCCAGATGCGCGCGGCGTGGAGCCTCGAATCGCGTTGGAGCAAGGACCAGATCCTCGAGGCCTATCTCAACCTCGCCGGCTTCCGCGGCGAGGCGCAGGGGATCGGCGCCGCCGCGCTCGGCCTGTTCGGCAAGACGCCGGCGACGCTGACCCGCGACGATGCGCTGCTGCTCGCCGCCCTGCTGCCCAATCCGCAGGCAGTACCGGGCGAAGTCGCGCGCCGGGCCTGCGCGCTGAGCCGCGACAGGGATTGCACCCGCTTCGCCGGCGCCGCTGCCTCGATGCTCGGCCCGGCGCGCAGCCTCGCGCTCGATCCGGGGCTGGCGCCGCATCTCTCGGCCGAACTGCTGACCAAGCCGGGCGCGAAGATCACCACCACGCTCGATGCCGGCATCCAGCGCGCCGCGATCACCGCGCTCAAGCGCCAGCTCCAGGGGCTGGGCGGCAGCCGCGCGCGCGATGGCGCGGTGATCGTGGTCGACAATGCGAGCGGCGACGTGCTCGCCTATGTCGGCGGGATCGGCGGCGAGAGCACCGCGCCGGCAGTCGATGGCGCCTCGGCCTATCGCCAGGCGGGTTCGACGCTGAAGCCGTTCCTCTACGCGATGGGCATCGAGAAGGGCTATCTCACCGCCGCCTCGATCCTCGACGATTCCCCGGTCCAGCTCGACACCGCCTCGGGCCTCTACGTGCCGCAGAATTACGACAAGGCGTTCAAGGGGCCGGTCTCGGCGCGCATCGCGCTGGCCGGCTCGCTCAACGTGCCGGCAGTGCGCACCCTGCTGCTCACCGGGGTCGATGCGTTCCGCGACCGGCTATGGGACACCGGCTATCGCGGGCTGGTCGAGGACGGGCAATATTATGGCTATTCGCTCGCGCTCGGATCGGCCGAAGTGACGTTGATGGAGCAGGTCGACGCCTATCGCAGCCTGGCGCTTGCGGGGCGCTGGTCGCCGCTTCGCCTGACGATGGACGCCAAGACCGAGGCGCCGCGGCGCACCACCACGCCCGAGGCTGCCTGGATCGTCGCCGACATGCTCGCCGATCCCAATGCGCGGGCCGGCACGTTCGGGGTCGATTCGGCGCTGCGCCTGCCTTTCTGGGCGGCGGTGAAGACCGGCACGTCCAAGGCGATGCGCGACAATTGGTGCGTCGGCTTCACCGATCGCTTCACCGTGGGTGTGTGGGTCGGCAATCTCGAGGGCGATCCGATGCGTGCCGTCTCGGGCACCAGCGGCGCGGCGCCGGTGTGGCGCGACGTGATGCTGGCGCTCAATGAGGCGAACCCCGGCAAGGCGCCGCCGCGCCCGGCCGATATCGAGGAGCGCCAGATCCGCTTCGCCGCCGGGATCGAGCAGCCGCGCCGCGAATATTTCCTGAAGGGCACCGGGCTCGACCGCGTCGCCTATGCCCCGGCCGAGGCGCGCCGGCCGCGGATCGTCAATCCGGTCGCGGGCAGCGTCTATGCGCTCGATCCCGATATCCCCCAGGACAATCAGCGCCTGGCGATTTCGGTGTCCGGCCAGGCGCTTGGCCACCGGCTGATTCTCGACAAGCGCGACCTGGGCACCGCCGATTCGCACCCGCTGATCCTCGCCCCGCCGGGCAAGCATCGCCTCGCCTTGGTCGACCTGGACGGCAAGGTCGTCGACCAGGTGCTGTTCACCATCCGATAGCGCGTAAAATCGGGGAATGTTGAGGGAGCGAAACGCTGATTCGGGCGTTTCGGCAAATGGTCCCACCCCCTTTCGGGACCGTGCCCAACGGCACCGGCCGCACGGCCCAAAGGGCGGTGCGGCCGAAGCCTTTGATCTTGCGAGATTACCAGTAGAAGCCGGGGATCGTGCGGATCACGATGCCGCGCCGCGTGTCGATCAGCAGCACGTCGTTATAGTGGCGCACCCAGCTCTGGTAGCGGTCCGCGCGCGGCAGGTGATAGCGCCACGGATCGGCGATCACATAGCGCGAGCCATAATAGCTCGGGGCGATCCGGCCGCCGGCGCGGAACGCATTGTAGCGGAACGGCGCGTTCCAGCTGCCGCGCGAATAGAGTGCGCGGTTGCGATCGCGATTGTAGCGCCAGTCGTCACGCGCCCAGGCGCGGTCCCGGTCGCGCAGGTCTTCGCGATATTCGCGGTGCGCCTCGCGCACGTCGCGCCGCTCGTCCCGGATGTCGCGACGGTCGCCGCGGCGATGGGCATCGCGCAGCTGGCGCTCCTGCTGGCGGATATCCTGGCGGTCGCGGCGCAGCTCCTCGCGCGACTGGGCATTGGCTGCGGTCGGCAGCGCCACGGCCGGCATCGCGACGGCGGCGAGCAGCGCGGCGGTTACGAACGTCTTCATGTCTTCCTCCAAAGCACTGACCGGATTTGCTTTCCGGTAGAGCGCCTGTTTGGAGAAGCCTCGCTGAACGGCCCGGGAACGGCGCCGTCAGCGAAATGAAAGGCGCAGGCCGCGGCCAGCTACTAGGGGCCGTTGCCGCCGCCACCGCCCGGGCCACCGGTACCCGGCGCGCCGACGGTGCCGATATTGCCGAACAGATCCTCGAAGAAGCCGCGCTTGTGGCCCAGCGTCGGGGTGGTCTTGCCGTACGGATCGACCGAGGCGATCAGGTCCTTGCCGGTCCGGTCGACCGCGGCGACGTTGCCCTTCGCGTCGAAGGTGATGCGCAGCGTCGTCTGGTCCTTCGCCTTCAGGCCCTGATAGCCGAGGTTCGCGCTCTGGCGGGAGATGTAATACCACTCGCCTTCGTTGAACTGGCTGGTGAAGGTCGGGCGGCCCAGCGTCTGGAGCACCGATTCGCGCGTATCGATGCCGGGCTGGACCGAATCGACCAGCTCGGTGTCGATGATATAGCCCTGGTGGGTGCGCACCGGCACGCAGGCGGTGGTGCCAAGCGCGGCTGCCAGCAGGGCGGCGCCAAGCGCGCGGGCGGGAATCGACATTCTGGTCTCCAGGCAAACGCGTACCGGCGTCACGCATTGCATCGCACGCCGTTCGCCTCAATATGCGGCAAAATGCGGCCAAACAAGGTCGCGCTCCCAGATAGCAGGACCGAACCGGCACATGCGCTTGCTCCAGCGGCTCTTCCAGGCTCCCGACCGCGGTGCCGCCCCGATTCTCTACGCCGCGATCGTCGCGCGCGGTCGCCAGCCGCACTGGTACGAAGCCGGCGCGGTACCCGACACGATCGACGGCCGGTTCGACATGATCGCCGCGGTGATGAGCCTGGCGCTGCTCCGGCTCGAACAGGACGAGGCGGCGGTGCCGTTCAGCACGCACCTCACCGAAGTGTTCATCGACGACATGGACGGCCAGCTGCGCCAGATCGGCATCGGCGACATCGTCGTCGGCAAGCATGTCGGCAAGATGATGGGGATGCTCGGCGGCCGGCTGGGCGCCTATCGCGAGGGCCTGGCAGGGAATACGCTGGGCGAAGCGCTGGTCCGCAACCTCTATCGTGGCGAGGCGCCGGACCCGCAAGCGCTCGCCCATGTCGAGACCGAGCTGCGCGCCCTTCATGCGAAGCTGAGCGAGACGCCGGTCGCCACCCTGATCGCCGGAGAGCTGGCATGATCCAGAACGAGTTCAACCGCCCGCAGCGGCTCGACACGATCGGCGCCGGCGAGAGCCAGATCCAGGTCCAGGCCGAGCCGGCCGAGCGCATCGCGCTGGCCGAGCGTTTCGGCCTCAAGTCGATCGGCAACCTCACCGCCGACTATCGCATCCGCCGCGACGCGCAGGGCATCATCGCCACCGGCCATCTCTCGGCCAAGGTGGTCCAGGCCTGTGTGATCACCGACGACCCCGTGCCCGCCCGGATCGAGGAGGATTTCGCGATCCGCTTCCTGCCCGAGAGCGAAGGTGAGGACAGCGACGACGAGACCGAGCTGAGCGAGGACGAGTGCGACATCGTCTTCTATTCGGGCGGCGCGATCGATCTGGGCGAGGCGGCGGCCGAGACGCTGGCGCTGGCGCTCGACCCCTATCCGCGCAGCCCCGCCGCCGAGGCCGCGCTGCGCGATGCCGGGGTGATCAGCGAGGACGAGGCGAAGCGGCTCGCCGAGGAAAGCGGCCCGTTCGGTGGTCTGGCCGGCCTGAGGGACAAGCTGGGCAAGGGTTGAGGCGGACCGAGGGGCAACATGCCCCTTCGATCCTCCCCCTAACGGGGAGGATTCTGAATATCGTACGCCCTCAGGCGGCTTCGCTCTCGTCTTTGTCGACGATGCCGGCGCGCTCTCGGCGATCGACCGAGAGCTCGAACACGTCGTGCCGCGCCTGGGCGCCATCGACGTCCATCGTCGCCAGCCCGCGATCGACTTCGTCCAGGTCGATCTCGGCGATCAGCAGTTCGGGCGCGGTGCCGGCCTGGGCGATCACCACGCCGTCGGGCGCCAGGATCGCGCTGTGGCCGCGCTGGATCTGGCCGTCGGGAAGGCGATCGAGCAGCTTGCGCGCCGATCCGTCGCCGCCGGCCTTCTCATAGCCGGCGATCAGCTCCTGCTTGTACTGGATGGTGCCGGCCGCGAGGACGAAGGCACGGCCCTCATAGGCATAATGCGCCGAGGCGAGCATCGCGATGTCGGTGACTTGCGGCCAGGCGGCGACGTGCACCGTCTCGCCCTCGTGATGCATCGCTGCGCGGGCCAGGGGCATCCAATGCTCGGTCGAGGCGAGCTGGCCGATCTTGCCCCAGGGCGCGGTGTGCAGCCCCAGCGTCGATCCGTCGCCGCGCCCGAGCATCAGCTTCTCGGCGGGTGTCAGGATCAGCTTGCGGTGGCGGAGCACCGGCGCCTTGGGCCGGAACAGGAATTGCGTAGCGTAGAGGCTCTGGCGGACCCGCTCATAGCCGCCGATCGACACCGCGACATCGGCGATGTCCACCGTCCATTGCAGCGGCTGGAAGCGCGGATCGTCGCCGCGGATCGCCTGGTCGAGCAGCAGCGCGTGCAGCTCGCGGGTGCCGGGATGATCCCAGAGGCGTGCGGGGGCGATATGCTCGAGCCAGGCCGGATAGCCGCCCAGAAAGCCTTCCCCAAAGGCGATGACGCGCGCGCCCTTCTCGATCGCCTCGCGCGCCTTGGCAATGGCTCGGTCCAGCCCAGCGCCGATGGCGAGGGGAACCGGCGAATCCTGTACGATGGCGACCTTGAGCTTTTTCGTCACTCGACCCAGTCCAACCCGATCTCACGGTAAAGCGAACGGTCTTCCTGCCATTCCGGCCTTACCTTCACGTGAAGATAGAGATGAACCTTTACGCCCATGAGACGGGAAAGCTCCGCGCGGGCACGGGCGCCGATCTCCTTGATGCGGGTGCCGCCCTTGCCGAGCACGATCGCGCGCTGGGTCTCGCGCTCGACCAGGATCTGCTGGTGGATCTCGACCGATCCGTCCTCGCGTTCCTTGTACTGTTCGGTCTCGATCGCGCTCGAATAGGGCAGTTCCTGGTGGAGCTGGAGATAGAGCTGCTCGCGGGTCACTTCGGCGGCGAGCATGCGATCGGTCGCGTCGCTCACCTGGTCCTCGGGGAAGTGCCAGGGGCATTCGGGCATCGCTACGGCCAGCGCTGCCTTCAGCTCGGGCACGCCGTCGCCGGTCTGGGCCGAGACGAAATAGGTCTCGTCGAACGGCAGGATCTCGTTGAGCTTGGCGGCGTGACCCAGGAGTCGCGGCTTGTCGGCCACATCGACCTTGTTGAGGATCAGGATCTTGCGCTCGCGCCGGCCCTTCAGGCTCTCGATCACGGTGTGAACCTTGGGGCCGATGCCGCCCTTGCCATCGACGATCAGCGCGATCAGGTCGGCACCCTCGGCGCCTTCCCAGGCGGCGGCGACCATCGCGCGGTCGAGCCGGCGCTCGGGGGTGAAGATGCCCGGCGTGTCGACCAGGATCAGCTGGGCGTCGCCCTCGATCGCGATGCCCATCACCCGGGTGCGCGTGGTCTGTGCCTTGGGGCTGACGATCGCGACCTTCTGGCCGACCAGCGCATTGACCAGCGTGGACTTGCCGGCGTTGGGAGCGCCGACGATCGCGATCAGGCCGCAGTGCTGGGTGGGGAGGGTGTCGGTCATATCAGTTCCAAATTCCCCTTCCGCGTGGCGGAGGGGTTAGGGGAGGGGGTGTCGAATATAGCAGGAAGGGGAATTATTGCCCCTCCCCCGGTCCCTCCCGCAAGCGGCAGGGGAGAAACGGGTCACGCCTTGAGCTTCACCAGCAGCGCCGCCGCGGCCGCGGTCTCGGCATCCTGCTTGCTCGTGCCCTGCGCCTCGGCCTCGGCGAAGCTGCCGATCGACACCTTCACGGTGAAGCGCGGCGCGTGGTTCGGTCCCGAGCGATCGGTCACCGCATATTCGGGCGGGCGGCGATTGTTCGCCGCCGCCCATTCCTGCAGCGCCGATTTGGGGTGCCGGGGGGCGCTGGCATGCGCGTCGATGTGCTTTGCCCAGGCCTTGCGGACGAAGTCGCGGGCCGGTGCGAAGCCGAACTCGAGATAGAGCGCGCCGATCAGCGCTTCCATCGCATCGCCCAGCACATTGTCGCTGTCCGCGGCGCCGTCGCCGCGTGCCTGCTTGCCCAGGCGGAGCAGCGGCGGCACGCCCACTTCGCGCGCCACGTTCGCGCACATCGCGCCGGTCACCAGCGCGTTGAGCCGGCGCGACAGCGCGCCCTCGGGCTCGTTGGCGAAGCGCTCGTACAGCCATTCGGCGATGGCCAGGCCGAGGACCCGGTCGCCGAGGAACTCGAGCCGCTCGTAATTCTCCGCCGCCTGGCTGCCATGCGTCAGCGCGCGCTGATAGGGGGCCAGGTCAGAAGGGCGCTGGCCGAAAGTCTTGGCGATCCATTCCCCCAGGTCGGGAATGCTCAAAAGCCTTCCCCGATCCGGCTCCAGCGCGCCGCGGTGAACCAGGTCCAGGGCAGGAACCAGTTGGCGCTGCCGTCGGTCGACCAGAAGCTCAGCACGGCCTTGCCCTCGATATTCTCGAGCGGGACATAGGCGATGCCCTGGCCCTCGGGCGGCTGCGAGAAGCGGCTGTCGGTCGAATTGTCGCGATTGTCGCCCATCAGGAACGCATGGCCTGCGGGCACGTGGAAGACCTCGGTATTGTCCTGCGGGGTCAGCCCCTGGTCGAGCACGTCATAGCTCTTGCCACCCGGCAGCGTCTCGCGGAAGCGCGGCAGCTTGCACACCGGATCGCCCTTGGCGCTCACGCCCTGGAACAGGGTGGGGCAATTGGTGAAGTTCGGCGTGACCGGCAGCTCGAGATCGGCGACCTTCTGCTTGGGGATCGCCTTGCCGTTCAGGATCACCTGGCCGTTGACCACCTGGACGCTGTCGCCCGGCAGGCCGATGACGCGCTTGATCCAGTCCTCGCCATTATGGCCGGGCGCCTTGAACACCACCACGTCGCCGCGCGCCGGCGTGCCGGGGAAGATGCGGCCCGGGATCAGCGGCAGGCTCCAGGGCAGCGAGTGCTTGGAATAGCCGTAGTTCCACTTGGTGATGAACAGATAGTCGCCGATCAGCAGCCGCGGCATCATCGATTCCGAGGGGATCGAGAAGGGCGAGAAGATGAAGCTGCGCACCACGAACACGATCAGCGCCAGCTTGACGAGGAAGAGGCCAAGGTCCTTCCACTCGTTCTTGGGCTTTTCGGCCGTCGCCGCCGCGGCGGGAGTGGCAGGCTTCTCGTTCAGGGAATCGGCGGGGGTGTTTTCCATGGATATCTGCTCTGCTTGGGGCGGGCGGTGAGGTCAAGCCGATGAATGGAGTGGCGGCGGAGAGATTGGGACGATAGGGGCTGGCTTGTCGCAAATGGAGATGAACATGAGCTTGCCCGACTGGTCCGCCGTAAAATCGCTCGAGGCCTCCACGCTGACCGAGCTGTTCGCGCGCGACTCCGACCGGGTCGCCAAGCTCTCCGCCGATGTCGCGGGCATCCACTTCGACTGGTCGAAGACCCATCTGACGCCCGAGCTGATCGCGGCCTTCACCAGGATCGCCGCCGACATGGGCCTGGTCGCCAAGCGCGACGCGCTGTTCGCCGGCGAGAAGATCAACGTCACCGAGGGGCGCTCGGTGGAGCACACCGCCGAGCGCGGCGAAGGCTCGCCCGACAGCGTCGCCCGTGCCCAGGCCTATCATGCTCGCATGCGCGCGCTGATCGACGCGATCGAGGCCGAGGCGTTCGGCCCGGTCCGCAGCGTCATCCATATCGGCATCGGCGGCTCGGCACTGGGCCCGGACCTGCTGGTCGACGCGCTCGGCCGCGACGCCGACCGCTATGAGGTCGCGGTGGTCTCGAACGTCGACGGCGTCGCGCTGGAGACCGCGCTCGATCGCTTCGATCCGCAGACCACGCTCATCGCCATTGCGTCGAAGACCTTCACCACCACCGAGACGATGCTCAATGCGGAGAGCGCGATCTCCTGGCTGATGCAGGGCGGCGTCGAGGATCCGTACGGCAAGCTCGTCGCACTCACCGCCGCGCCCGAAAAGGCGATCGCCTTCGGCATCGACGAGACCCGCGTGCTGCCGTTCGCCGAGTCCGTCGGCGGCCGCTACTCGCTCTGGTCGTCGATCGGCTTCCCCGCCGCCCTCGCGCTGGGCTGGGACGCGTTCGAGGAACTGCTCGAGGGCGCTGCCGAGATGGACCGCCATTTCCGCCTCGCCCCGTTCGAGGCGAACGCGCCGGTCCTCGCGGCGTTCGCCGACCTCTATTACACTCAGGTCCGCGGCTGCGAGACCCGGGCCACCTTCGCCTATGACGAGCGCCTGGGCCTGCTGCCCAGCTATCTCCAGCAGCTAGAGATGGAGTCGAACGGCAAGCGGGTGACCGCCAAGGGCGAGCCGGTGACCTATCCGACCGCGCCGATCACCTGGGGCGGCGTCGGCACCGATGCCCAGCACGCCGTGTTCCAGCTGCTCCACCAGGGTACCCGCCTGGTGCCGCTCGAGTTCATCGGCTCGATCGAGCCGGGCGACGGGCTTGCAGAAGAGCATCACCGCCAGCTGCTGCTCAACATGTTCGCCCAGGGTGCCGCGCTGATGGCCGGCCGCAAGAACGACGATCTGGCGCGCGACTATCCGGGCGACCGTCCGTCCGCCACGCTGCTGCTCGACACCGTCGATCCGCGCACGTTGGGCGCGATCCTGGCGTTCTACGAGCAGCGCACCTTCGTGAACGCGGTGCTGCTCGGCATCAACGCGTTCGACCAGTTCGGCGTCGAGCTGGGCAAGGAAATGGCCAAGGCGGCGGGTGCCGGCGACCAGAGCTTCGACGCATCGACCAACGACCTGATCGCCCGGGCGTTCAAGTGAGCGGCGACGACGAGTACGTCTATGACGAGGCGAGCGGGGAGTGGGTCCCCGCCGCCGAAGCCGCGGCCAAAGCGGGCGCCGCCGATAGGGTCGAGGTCCGCGATTCGGTCGGCAACCTCCTCCAGGACGGCGACCAGGTCACGCTGATCAAGGACCTGACCGTCAAGGGCGCTGGCCAGACGCTCAAGCGCGGCACGCTGATCAAGTCGATCCGCCTGACCGGTGACGCGCAGGAGATCGACTGCAAGTACGAAGGCATCAAGGGCCTCGTCCTGCGCGCGGAGTTCGTGCGGAAGCGGTAACAGCCTCCTCCGTCGGGATGACGGTTGGCGGAAAGTCCCCGTTTACCCGCTTCCGTTAGACTCGCCCCTTCACGGCAAGGGGCAGGCCGATGGACCAGCGGCGGATCGTACGGGAAAGCGAGCGGGCGGCGATCGAGCGCTGGTTCCCGGTGAGCCCGCTCGGGCCGTTGTTCGATCCCGGCACCGGCGATCTGCTGCCCGCGCCGGCGGCGTCGATCCCCGGCTGGCAGGCCGAGGCGTTCGCGCGGATCGATCGCTATGTGGAGCGCGAATATGTCGCCGGCCAGGTCCATGGCTGGATGTTCGTGGCGTTCATGATCGGCCTGTCGCTGATCGCGACCTTCGCGCATCTGCCCGTCGGCACGACGCTGGTGATCGGTGGCGCGGCGGGCGGGGCGATCCTGCACGGCTGGCCGATCTGGCAGCTCTATCGTTTCCGCCGCGACCTGCGCCTGATCCGCGAGCGCATCCGCGGCGAGCTGGCGCTGCGCACCCCGATCCCGCGCGAGCTCGCCGCCCGGTATCGCCGGCGCAATCCGTGGCGGATCGCGCTGCATGCCTGGGTGTGGGGGCTGATCTTCCTCGCCCTTGCCGCCCAGCATTTCGTGTCGCCCGAAAGCGTGCCCGCGGCGCTGCTCCCGCTCGCGCTCGGCGCGGTCGGAATCGCCTGGATCCTGCATTTCCTGTCGCGCCGGATCGACCTGGGCCAAGGGTGAGATTGGCAGAGCGCCGCGCGCATCCTATCTCCCGGCCTCGAAACGACCCGGAAGGACAAGCACGTGGCCGAATACGACTATGACCTCTTCGTGATCGGCGCCGGTTCCGGGGGCACCCGCGCCTCGCGCGTCTCCGCCGCGTACGGCGCGAAGGTCGCGGTGGCGGAGGAATATCGCATCGGCGGCACCTGCGTGATCCGCGGCTGCGTGCCCAAGAAGCTGCTCGTCTATGGCGCGCATTTCGCCGAGGACCTGAAGGACGCGCGCCGCTTCGGCTGGAACGTGCCCGAATGCGATTTCGACTGGGCGGTGCTGCGCGACAACGTCATGGCCGATGTCGATCGCCTCAACGGGCTCTACACCCAGACGCTGCACAACAATAACGTCGAGACCTTCCTCGAGCGCGCCACGGTCACCGGTCCGCACGAAGTCACCCTCGCCTCGGGGCGTAAGGTCACCGCCAAGTACATCCTCGTTGCCACCGGCGCGCATCCGCACGTGCCCGAATTCCCGGGCAGCGAGCATGGCATCACCTCGAATGAGGTCTTCCACCTCGAAAAGCTGCCCAAGCGCATCCTGATCGCCGGCGGCGGCTATATCGCCAACGAGTTCGCCGGCATCTTCAACGAGTTCGGCAGCCACGTCACGCTGGTCAACCGCACCGACGTGATCCTGCGCGGCTATGACCATTCGATGCGCGACCGCCTGCTCCAGATCTCGCTGATGAAGGGGATCGATTTCCGCTTCCACTGCGACTTCAAGTCGATCGAGAAGCTGGAGAATGGCGCGTTCAGGGTGACGCTGAGCAAGCACGAGCCGATCGAAGTCGATTGCGTGCTCTTCGCCACCGGCCGCGTGCCGAACACCGAGGGGCTGGGCCTCACCGATGTCGGCGTCGAGCTCGACGACAAGGGTGCGGTTAAGGTCGACGCGGACAACAGGACCGCGGTCGATTCGATCTATGCGGTGGGCGACGTGACCAACCGGGTGCAGCTCACCCCCGTCGCGATCCGGGAAGGCCAGGCGTTCGCCGACACGCTCTTCGGCGGCAAGCCGCACCAGGTCGACTACAGCTGCATCCCCAGCGCGGTGTTCAGCCACCCGCCGCTCGCCAGCGTCGGCATGACCGAGAGCGAGGCGCGCAACAAGCTCGGCTCGATCGCGGTCTACCAGTCCGATTTCCGCGCGATGAAGAACGTGCTGGCCGATCGCAACGAGCGCGCGCTCTACAAGATGATCTGCGACGGCACGACCGGCCGGGTCGTCGGCCTCCACATGATCGGGCCGGATGCGCCGGAGATCCTTCAGGCGGCGGCGGTGGCGGTGAAGGCCGGCCTCACCAAGGACGCCTTCGACCAGACCGTGGCGCTGCATCCGACCATGTCGGAGGAATTGGTGCTCATGAAGTAACCAATTCCTCCCCCAGCTTGTCCGGGGGAGGGGGACCGCCGCCGAAGGCGGTGGTGGAGGGGCCGTCACGGCACTCGGCGGTGTTCCACCGTCGCCCCTCCACCCCGACGCTTACGCGTCGCGGTCCCCCTCCCCGAGCAAGCTCGGGGAGGAATTTGATTTGGCGAAACGGGTGGCCGCCGCCCTCGCCAGCGTCGGCCCCAGCGCCAGCACCGCCAGGAACCGCAGCGCCTGCATCGCCATCACGAAGGGCTGGTCGACCGGCACCGAGGTGGCGATGATCGCCACCGAATCGAGCCCGCCCGGGCTCACCGCCAGATAGGCGCTGACCGGATCGATCCCCGTAAGCCGGGCGACCACCAGCGACAGCGCTGCCGAAAAACCGATCAGCACGAAGGTCGAGAGCAGCACGCGGGGTAGCGCCTTCGCCGCCAGCGCGAATGTCTCACGGGTAAAGGCGAGTCCGATCCGCCATCCGACCAGCGCATAGCTCACCGCCAGCACCGGCTCGGGCAGGGTCATGCGCAGCACGCCCATGGCATGGAGCGCGATGCCCACCGCCATCGGCACCAGCAAGGCGCCCGCCGGGATTCGCAGCTTGAGCCCGGCGACCGCCCCGATCCCCGCCACCGCCAGCGTCGCCAGCGAAGGAATCAGCGGCGCAGGGGCGAGCATCGTCACCAGCCAGTCGCCGCCATGATGCGCGCCCAGCGCCGCGGCGAGGATCGAGGCGGCGCCAGCCACGCACACCACCCGGGTATAGGTCATGAACGCCACCAGCCGCGCGTCCGCGCCGAACGCATCGGCCATCACCACCATCGCCGAGGCGGCGCCCGGCATCGATCCCCAGATCGCCGTGCTTCCGGGCAACACCCGCCAGCGGCTGAGCAGATAGCCGAGCAGGCTGCTCGCCCCGAGCGTCGCCGCGGTCACGCCGAGGAACAGCGGCCATTGGGTCACCACCCGGGCGAAGGTGCCGATATCGAGCGTGCCGGCGATCAGGCAGCCGATCACCGCCTGGGCGCCGACGAACAGCGGCCTCGGCAGGCTCAGCCCCGCGCCGCGCGCCGAAAAGGCGATCGCGGCCACCATCGGCCCGAGCAGCAGCCCGGCCGACAGCCCGATCCATTCGAGGATCGCCGTGCCCGCCGCCGACGCCGCGAGCAGCGCCAGCCACAGTCCGGCGGTGCGGCCGCTCAAAGCTCTTCGGCGAGCAGCGCGTCGGTCTCGGTCTTGGGCTCGCCGTCGCCGGTGCGGCGGGCGATCGTCGCGGTCACCGCGACGTCCATGGTGACGTTGCCGAGCGTGCGGAACAGGTCGGGCACCGTTTCCACCGCGACGAGCAGGCCCAGCGCCTCGATCGGCACGCCCATCGCCACCGCGACCGGCGCCACCGAGGCGAAGAAGCTGATCGTGCCGGGCAGGCTCACCGATCCCATGGTGGTGATCGCCGCGGTGGCGATGCCGGCGGCGAGCTGGCCGGGGCCGATCGGCGTGCCGGTCAGGTGCGCGACATAGAGAGCCACCGCCAGGTTCATTGCCGGGCTGGTCGCGCGGAACACCGCCACGGCGATCGGCAGCACCACGCCCGATACGGTGGCGGGCGCGCCCAATGCCTCGCTGGAGCGGAGCATGGTCGGCAGGCTGGCGAGCGAGGAGGAGGTGCTCAGCGCCACCACCTGGCTCGGCAGCACTTCGCGGGCGAAGCGGCCGATCCGCATCCGGGCGCCGATCGCGGCGATCGGATAGGCGGAGAGCAGCACGATGATGCCCAGCGAAGAGACGATCAGGATATAGTGGAGCAGCGCACCGAACGCGGCTGCGCCGGTCTCCATGCCCAGGCCGAAGGCCAGGCAGAACACGCCGATCGGGGCGAGCATCAGCACCCAGCCGATCACCACGATCATCGCGTCGGCGATCGCCTGGAAGAAGTCGAGCAGCAGCTTGCGGCGCTCGGTCGGCAGCCGGGTGATCGCGAAGGCGAAGACCATGGCGAACACGGTGAGCGGCAGGAAGGCATCGGCGCTGGCGGCGGCGACGATGTTGGTCGGCACGATCTTGTCGAAGAAGTCGCTCAGGCTCGGCACCTGCCCGGCCACCTTGGCGCTCGACAGCGAGGCGCGCAGTGCCTCGGCCCATTCGTGCGGCAGCGGGAAGAGCTGGAGCAGCATCGGCGTGACGAACGCCGACAGCAGCGTGTTGAACCACAGGATCGCGACGAAGCAGATCAGCGCGCTCGCGGCGATGCGGCCGGCACGCGCGGCCTCGGCCGAGGCGGCGATGCCGATCACCAGCAGTGCCACGACCAGCGGCACGATCACCATCTGCAGCCCGTGCAGCCAGGCCGAACCGATCGGCTTGGTGAAATAATGCAGGGCGAAGCCACCCGCGCCCGGCGCGTAATTGGCAAGCGCTATCCCCACGCCCAGTCCCGCGACCAGCGCGATCAGGATTCTCAATGCTTGCGACATGCTCGCCCTTTTTGATTTTCCGCGCTAATCGGATGGCGGTTGAGGGCCCGCAAGGTCGCGAGAAAACGGCACATGGCAAGAAAATATTTCGGTACGGACGGAATCCGCGGTGCGACCAACGTCGCGCCGATGACCGCGGCGATGGCGATGAAGGTCGGCATGGCGGCCGGCGCGCATTTCCGCCGGGGCGATCATCGCCACCGGGTGGTGATTGGCAAGGACACGCGGCTTTCGGGCTACATGCTCGAAAATGCGCTGGTCGCCGGCTTCACCTCGGTCGGCATGGACGTGGTGCTGCTCGGGCCGATGCCGACTCCGGCGGTGGCGATGCTCACCCATTCGATGCGCGCCGACATGGGCGTGATGATCTCGGCCAGCCACAATCCCTATGCGGACAACGGCATCAAGCTGTTCGGCCCGGACGGCTTCAAGCTCTCCGACGCGGACGAGCTGGCGATCGAGGCGCTGATCGACGGCGAGGTGCCGCTCGCCCAGTCGGCCGATATCGGCCGCGCCCGTCGCGTCGAGGATGCGCGCGGCCGCTACATCCACTTCGCCAAGTCGACCTTCCCCGAGGAACTGACGCTCGACGGCCTCAAGATCGTCGTCGATTGCGCCAATGGCGCGGCGTACCAGGTCGCCCCCTCGGCGTTGTGGGAGCTGGGTGCCGAAGTGATCGCGATCGGCGTCACTCCGAACGGCAAGAACATCAATGACGGCGTCGGCTCCACCGCGCCGGGCACCTTGTGCGAGACCGTCGTGGGTTCGGGGGCGCATATCGGCATCGCGCTGGACGGCGATGCGGACCGGCTGATCGTGGTCGACGAGCAGGGCAAGGTCGTCGATGGCGACCAGCTGATGGCGACGATCGCCGGCGGCTGGGCGCGTCAGGGCCGGCTGGCGGGCGGCGGCCTCGTCGCCACCGTCATGTCGAACCTCGGGCTCGAGCGGCACCTGTCGGCGCAGGGCCTCGGCCTGATCCGCACCGCGGTGGGCGATCGCTACGTACTCGAGAAGATGCGCTCCTCCGGCTACAATGTCGGCGGCGAGCAATCGGGCCACATCATCCTGTCCGATTATGCCACCACCGGCGATGGTCTCGTCGCATCGCTCCAGGTGCTGGCCGAGCTGGTCCGTGCCGGTGCGCCGGCCAGCGAAGTGCTCCACCGCTTCGATCCGCTGCCCCAGCTGCTCAAGAATGTCCGCTTCAAGGGCGGCAAGCCGCTCGACGATCCGCGGGTCAAGGACGTGATCGCCGCGGCCGAGGCCGAGCTGGACGGCAAGGGCCGTCTCGTCATCCGCGCCTCGGGCACCGAGCCGGTGATCCGCGTGATGGCCGAAGGCGACGACAAGGCGCAGGTCGAAACGGTGGTCGACCGCATCTGCGGCGTGGTCGCGGAGGTCGCGGCCTGATGCTCGAGATGCGCCCCGATTGCGAACGTTGCGGCGTCGATCTGCCGGCGGACGAGGGCGGCGCGTTCATCTGTTCGTTCGAATGCACTTATTGTGCGGACTGCGCCGACGCGTTCGACGAACGCTGCCCCAATTGCGGTGGCGAACTGTTGGACCGGCCGGCGCGTGTCGGTAAGGCGCTGGCCAGCAACCCGGCCTCCACGGCGCGCCGGTTCAAGGGTTAACTCCAGGGGCAGAGGCACATGACTCCTCGCATCCTCATCATCGCCGGCTCGGATTCCGGCGGCGGCGCGGGCATCCAGGCGGACATCAAGACCGTCACCATGCTCGGCGGCCATGCGATGACCGCGATCACGGCGATCACCGCGCAGAACACGCTCGGGGTCAGCGGCGTCCATCCGGTGCCCACCGAGATGGTGATCGCCCAGATCGAGGCGTGCGTCGCCGATATCGGCGTCGACGCGGTCAAGATCGGCATGATCGGCTCGGCCCGCACCGCGCTGGCGGTGGCGGAGAAGCTCGCCGAGCTGCCCGGCGTGCCGGTGGTGTTCGATCCGGTGATGGTCGCGACCAGCGGCGCCACCCTGGCCGACGATGCCACGATCGCCGCGTTCGAGCGGCTGATGGACCGCGCCACCGTCGTCACCCCCAACATTCCCGAGCTCGCCGCGCTCGGCGGCGATGCCCGGGCGCTGGTCGCCGCGCATCGCTGCGCCGTGCTGGTGAAGGGCGGCCATGTCGAGGGACCGGTGGTCACCGACCGGCTCTATTCCGCCGATCCCGAGGATCCGCCCGAGATCGAGTGGAGCAATCCGCGCATCGATACCGACAGCACCCACGGCACCGGTTGCACCCTGTCCTCGGCGATCGCCTGTGGCCTGGCGGTCGAATGGGACCTGCCGGAAGCGATCCGCCGTGCCCGCCGCTTCGTCCGCATCGCGATGCTGGAGGCACCGGGGCTGGGCCGCGGCCATGGTCCGATGGGGCACCAGGCGGTGCGGCTCGACCTCAACATGAGCTTCTTCGAGCCGATGCTGAACCAGGTGACCGTGCCCGCCACCGATCTGGCGGCGAGCGAGCGCTTCTACCGGCTGCTCGGTCTCACCCAGGTGGTCCGCGCCAGCCCGCGCTATGCCCGCTTCGAGACCGAGGGCGGCGCCACCTTCAGCATCGCCACCGATCCCGGCTACACGGCGCCGGTCGTCTATTTCGAATGCGGCGACCTCGACGTCACCGTGGCCTATCTCCAGCAGCAGGGCGTGCAGTTCGAGCAGGACCCCAGGGACGAGAATTGGGGCTGGCGCGAGGCGCGGCTGCGGGATCCGGCCGGCAATTCGGTTCGTCTCTATCAGGCTGGCGAGATGCGCCGCTATCCGCCATGGCGGGTCGGTGATGCCTGACCTGAAGTTCGAGCGGAAATACGGAAAGCTGCACAATGGCCCGGTGGCCGGGGTGGACGAGGCAGGCCGTGGCCCGCTCGCCGGGCCGGTCGTTGCCGCCGCCGTGGTGCTCGATCCGAAATGCATTCCCGAGGGCATCGACGATTCGAAGGTGCTCACCGCCGCCAAGCGCGCGCGGATCAGCGCCGAACTGCTCGGCTGCGCCAGGGTCGGCATCGGCATCTGCACGGTCGAGGAGATCGACAGCCTCAACATCTTCTGGGCGACGATGCTGGCGATGACCCGCGCAGTCGCCGCGCTGGAGCTGGCGCCGGCCTTCGTGCTGGTCGACGGCAATCGCTGCCCGGACTGGGAGCATCGGAGCCATGCCGTGGTCGGCGGCGACGCGCTCAGCCTGTCGATCGCCGCTGCCTCGATCATCGCCAAGCATCACCGCGATTCGATGATGATCGCGCTGGACGCGCTCCATCCCGGCTATGGCTGGGCGAGCAACAAGGGCTATGGCGCCAAGGTCCACCAGGAGGCGCTTCGCACGCTCGGCCCCACGGTGCACCACCGCAGGAGCTTCGCGCCGGTCGCCCAGGCGCATTTCGATTTCGGGATGCCGGCGGCGGAATGAGGGCGCGTGCCTCCCTCCTGGGAGGGAAGCACGCGCATCGCGTCAGGCGGATTCGGGGACCGCCGGATCACGTTCAGGCATATTCATAGACCAGCACGAGCCCGGCCGCCCCGGCGCCGCCCTGGAAGCCGGACTGGCTGGCGATCGCCGCGGCGCCGCCGCCACCCGCGCCCGGTGCCTGCCCGGCAGAGCCTCCAGTCGCGCCGCCGCCGCGCCCGCCGCCGCCGAAGGCCGAGGAGCCGCCGATGCCGCCGACGACGATGGTGGTTGCCAGCGCGAAGCCCTCGCTACCCGTCGCGCCGGCCGCGGCGACCAGGTTGGCGCCGGTGGGAAGCGCGGAAGTGCCGGTGCCGCCGAACAGCAGCGGTGCAGTGCTCGCGATGCTGCCGAAGCCGCCACTGCCGCCGGGGACCGCGAGAATCGAGCCGAAGCTCGATGCGCCACCGGCACCGCCGCTATTGTTGCCGATCGCGGCCGGCGCGCCGCCCGCACCGACGACAACCGCAGCGCCGTCGAAGCCGCTGGTGATCAGCGTCTCGGCATAGGCGCCCGCGCTGCCGCCGCTGGCGCAGGACACCTGGCTCGACGAGGTTGCCGTGCAGCTGCCGCCGGCGCCGCCACCGCCCACTGCACGGATCAGCACCCGGCTGGTGCCCGGCGTCGCGGTATAGGTCGCGCTGGCGGTGAATCGCTGTACCGCCAGCAGGCCGCCACCGCTGCCCGCTGCCAGCGTAACGCGCTCATCCCTGATTCGCGCATTGCTGATCGCGGTCATGCCGGGATCGAGCCGCAGCTGTGCCACCGGCAGCTGGCCGGCCGGGAGGGCGGGCGGGACCGGGTTGGCCGCTTCCGTGCCCGTCGTGACCGTGAGCAGCCCGGTGGTCGGGCTGATCGTCACCCGGTCGATTCGCGGGCTGGCGGCAGGCGGCGCGATCGCCCCGCTGGTCTGCGCCTTCACTTCGAGCGGCGCGCCGGCGACGATCAGTGCACCGGCGTCGATCGACACCGCCATCGACGGCGGGGCGGTCTCGTGCGGCGCGAACGCGGCGGCCAGCCGGGCCAGCACGGTCAGGTCGCCGTTCAGCGTCGGAAAGGGGGAGCCGGTGTTCGGCTGGTTGAAATCGATGCTGCCGTAAGTGTGTACGGTCATGAGGATACTCCAATGAACATGAACCACATGCCGGGCGATCCGTCGGGGGCGCCTCCCGTCCGAATCACTCAACGTTCATGATATGTTCTTCGATTTCCTACATGTCACGGGGAAATCTCGGTGCGTGAGCGAGGCCGGGAATGCGCACATCTGCCGAACGCTGCCCGCCGGCATGCCCGCATGTGATTCGGTCGACGGGCGCCGGTCGCATCGTCGCGTCGATTGAATCGCAGGCTGGGCGCGAAATGAGTCTTTTTCGTCACACCCCATATCTAGTGCCTGTGGATAACTTCTTGACTCAGTATGTGGATAAGTTCGCTCGTCGTTCCACAAGTTAACGGAATCACAGGTTTTTTCGTTAACTAATCTCCGCTTGACGGATGACCGTTCCGCGACAGAAACCGCCTCTCCAACAAGGGGAAAGAGGTTAATGGGGGTTCTCGAAAAGGGCAGACTCAAGCCGGCAACGGTGCGTAACTGGGTCGATGTGTTGCCCTACGACACGATCCTGCAGCAGGACTGCATCGAGGCGATGCGGGCACTGCCGGCGAAGTCGATCGACTGCATCTTCGCCGATCCGCCCTACAACCTGCAGCTCGGTGGCGACCTGAACCGTCCGGATGGCAGCGCCGTCGACGCGGTCACCGACGAATGGGACAAGTTCGACAGCCTCGCCGCCTATGACGCGTTCACCCGCGAATGGCTGGCCGAGGCGCGCCGCATCCTGAAGGACGACGGCACGATCTGGGTGATCGGCAGCTATCACAACATCTTCAAGGTCGGCTCGGCGATCCAGGACCTCGGCTTCTGGATCCTCAACGACATCATCTGGCGCAAGGCCAACCCGATGCCCAACTTCAAGGGCACCCGGTTCACCAACGCGCACGAGACGCTGATCTGGGCGAGCACCGGCGAGAAGGCGAAGTACACCTTCAACTATCGCTCGATGAAGACGCTGAACGACGAGATCCAGATGCGCTCGGACTGGGAATTCCCGATCTGCGGCGGCCAGGAGCGCCTCAAGAAGGGCGGCACCAAGGTCCACCCGACCCAGAAGCCCGAAGCCCTGCTCTACCGGATCATGCTCGCCTCGACCAAGCCGGGCGACGTCGTGCTCGACCCGTTCTTCGGCACCGGCACCACCGGCGCGGTCGCCAAGCGGCTCGGCCGCCGCTGGATCGGCATCGAGCGCGAGACCGCCTATGTCGAGGCGGCGAACGAGCGCATCGCGGCGGCGCTGCCGCTCGACGAATCGGCGCTGAAGACGATGCAGGCGCCCAAGAGCCAGCCGCGCGTCGCCTTCGGCCAGCTGGTCGAGAATGGCTTCCTGAAGCCCGGCACCGTGCTGACCGACGGCAAGCGCCGCTGGAAGGCCGTGGTCGGCGCCGACGGCTCGCTCACCTGCGAAGGCCAGGCCGGCTCGATCCACAAGCTCGGCGCTACGCTGCAGAACGCGCCGTCGTGCAATGGCTGGACCTTCTGGAACTATGAAGCCGCCGACGGCCTCAAGCCGATCGACGCGATCCGCCAGAACTACCTGCTGGCGACCCAGCCCTGACCATAACCGTCATCCCCGCGAAGGCGGGGATGACGATTCGAGGGGGAAGGGGAGCGCCGCACTTTCCGCTTCCAATGTTGGATTTCGTCTGAGACGGTTTTCCGCATGGCCAGCCGCTCTCTCCGCACTTTCCGCATCAGGCCGTCCGATGGGACGGGAAGCCTCGCGCGCGTGGATGTCGTGACTTTTGTGACTTTCCGCGGCGCATGACCCTCGATCTCCCCCTGTCCGCGCGGCTCTATCTCCGCCCTGTCCAGCTCGCCGATTCGCCCGTGGACCGGGATGGCGAGGTCGTCCGGCTCGCCGGTGGCCTCAGCTGGTGCTCGGCTTTCGAGCTGATCGCGCGCGAGGGCGGCAAGCGCATCCTCCAGCGCACGATCCCCGTCGCCGATCTGCCCGACGATCCCCGCATCGCCGCGATCCTCCAGCGGATCACTGCGCCCCGCGCGCCGCTGCAACTGGGCGAGCGTATCGTCCGGCTCGATCAGCCCCAGGTGATGGCGATCCTCAACCGCACGCCCGACAGCTTCTCCGATTCACGCGCGCTTCGCGAGGATGTCGATGCCGCGGCGAGTGCGGGCGTGGACATGGCGGCGGCCGGTGCGGCGATCCTCGATATTGGCGGCGAATCGACCCGGCCGGGTGCCGCCGAGGTCTGGGAGGGCGAGGAGATCGAGCGCGTCGTACCGGTGATTCGCAAGCTCGCCGCCGGCGGCGCAGCGATCTCGGTCGATACCCGCCGCGCCGCGGTGATGGCGGCTTCGCTCCAGGCGGGCGCGCACTTGGTCAACGACGTCGCGGCGCTGCTCTACGATCCCCAGGCGCTCGACGTGGTGGTCAAGGCCGGCTGCCCGGTCGCGCTGATGCATTCGCCCGAGCCGCAAAAGGGCCCGCATGGCGGCGATGGCTATGCCGACGTGCTGCTCGACGTGTACGACTGGCTCGAGAAGCGCGTCGAGGACGTCGTCGCCGCGGGGGTCGACCGGTCGAAGATCCTGGTCGATCCGGGCATCGGCTTCGGCAAGTCGCTCCAGGACAATCTCGCGCTGATCAACGGGCTGGCGCTGTTCCATGGCCTGGGCTGCGCGATCCTGCTCGGCGCCAGCCGCAAGCGGATGATCGGTGCGCTGTCGAACGAGGCGCCGGCCGACCAGCGGCTGGGCGGCAGTCTCGCCATCGCGCTCAAGGGTGCCGATGCCGGGGCGCAACTCATACGTGTTCATGATGTATTCGACACGGTTCAGGCGTTGAGGGTCTGGCGGGGCCTGCGCGATTCGGCGTTGGTCGCCCGCTAGAGAAACGGAGAAGAGTATATGCGTCTCGCTTTCGCCCTTGCCCTGATTGCCGCTCCCACCGCCGCGCTGGCCCAGGAGCCGGGCCCGCAGGATGCCCGCGACACGGTCCAGGCCTATTATGCCGCGATCGAGCGCGGCGATTTCCGCACCGCCTATGGCCTGTGGGACCGGGGCGGCCAGGCGAGTGGCAAGAGCTTCGCCAGCTTCCGCCAGGGCTTCGCGTCGACGGCGCACAGCCGGGTCGAGACGCGCAATCCGGGGCGCGAGGATGCCGGGATGAGCCAGCGCTGGATCACCGTGCCGGTCGATGTCTATGCCACGCTCAAGAACGGCAGGCGCCAGCATTTCCGCGGGTCGTACACGCTCCACCGCGTGGTGCCCGGCGTGAGCGCCAACCGCGCCGATACGCGCTGGCATCTGTCCAGCGCCAAGCTGGTCGCGGTCCGCTGAGCGTGCTTGCAATGTAGGATTTCGTCTGGTGGTCTCGGGCGGCTGGTCCTCGTGCCGGCCGCTCTTTGAAACCATCGGGAAATAGCTACCCGCGAGACGGCCGCCGTCGCGGTGCCGGAGGCCTAGAACCAGCCCTCCGCCTCCAGTCCGGGTGCCTGGGCACGGGCGACCGGCGCCTCGATCCCGCCGGCGAGCTGCAGGCGGACATTGCGCCCTTCGCGGCGCACGCCCTGCACGGCGTCGCGGGCGACCCACCAGCTGCGGTGGACCAGCGCGCCGGGCAGTCCGTCGAGCTCGGCCACCGCGTCGCGCATCCGCATCAGCAGCAGGGTGGATCCCTGCGCGGTGTGCACGCGGACATAATGGTCCTCCATCTCCAGCGCGATCGGCGCGGCGCGGAGGTGTGGGGGCAGGCGGTGGGCCAGCCGCGGCATGCTGGGCTCCATTGCCGGTTCGGTGACCGGCCCGGCCACCGCTTCGTCCCGCGGCCGATGGCGCTGCCGGGCGAACCAGAACAGCGCGCAGACCAGCGCCCCCATGATCAGCACGTTGCAATAATGGGCGAGGGCCTGTTCCAGGGTCGGCCAGCGGGGCGGATGCCAGACGAAGTTGGCGGTCCACACCACCGCGCTCATCGGCAGGGTGACGACCAGGCACGCGGCGGCCCATAGTGCCGGCTCGGGGAGCTGGAGCCGCGGGGCGAGGGCGCTCATGCCGCGCATCGCCGGGAAATAGAGGAAATAGCCGGCATAGCTCATCGCCAGCCAGTAGAGCAGCCGCAGCTCGAACGGCGCGGCGAAGCTGCCGAACGGGCCGACCAGCGCCAGCACCAGCCCCACGCCGAAGATGATCGCGCAGTCGATCAGGATTCGCCGTGCACCGTTCACGCGTCCGTCTTCCCCCGTCCCGTTCGCGCTTCGCCAAATGGCAGCGCCCAGCGCGCCGCCGTCCGTCCACGCAGCAATCGGCCCGGCCACGCAGCCGCGATTGCGGCGGATCGGCCCGGCGCCATCCTGACCTCGCCAATAGCGTCGGGAGGCAAGCAATGGCCAGTCATGCAGTTGTTCGGGAAGCGGCGGCGATCGATCTGTCGCGGGTCGCCAAGGGGATCATGTTCGTCGCGGCGGGGGCGCTGACGGGAGCGACCGGCTATGCGGTGGCGCGGGTGCTGCTCGGCCTGACGCCGGCGACCTATGAGATTCGCCAGGTCGCGATCGCCGTCCACCTGGCCACGGTGCTGCCGGCGATCCCGCTCGGCCTGTGGGTGCTGCTGTCCCGCAAGGGCGATGCGACCCACCGTATGCTCGGCCGGATCTGGGCGGCACTGATGGTCACCGGGGCGGGGTCGGCGCTGTTCATCCGCCACCTCAACCACGGCCAGTTCAGCTGGTTGCACCTGTTCGTGCCGATCGTGTTCTTCACGCTCTACCGCGCCATCCGCCAGGCCCGGGCGGGCCAGATTGCCGCGCACAAGGTCAATATGTGGCGGCTCTATGCGCTGGCGCTGCTGCTACCGGGCATGTTCGCCTTCCTGCCCGGCCGGCTGCTTTGGCAATGGCTGATGGTCTAGCCGAGGCCGGCCCTGCGCCGTGCCGCCGGCCGGGCGAGGTCGCGCGCCGCGTCCCGCCCGATCCAGCGGGCGGCGGGGGCGGGGGAGGCGACGAGCCGATCGGCCATTTCGCTGGCCGCGGCATGCAGCACGGGATTGCGCATGCCGATCCCGCGCAGTGCCCAGCTCACGCCCTTCTTGACGAAGTTGCGCTCGTCGATCGCTGCGGTCTCGATCAGCGGCAGCGCCTCGAAGAACGGCGCATCGGGGAGTTTCTTCGCATGCAGCGCCAGTCCGGCGAGCAACGCGAAAGCGGCGCGGCGCACGAACTCACGTTCGTCCCCGGCCCAGCGGTGGACCGCATCCCAGGCGAGCGGGCTCTTGTCGAACAGGTCGAAACAGGCGGTGTCGCAGACTGCCCAATTGTCGAATGCCGCGGCCCAGCGGTCCATCCCCTCGGCGGTGATCCGCCTGGGTTCGCCGACGAAACAGGCGAGCAGCCGCGCTTCGTACACCCCGGCATCCCAAAGCGCTTCGGCCAGCGCGTGGTCGCGGCCCAGGCCTTTGGCGATGCCGCGTATCGTGCCGACCTTGATACCGATCACCCGGTCGGCAGTGGCGATGCCGAATCGCGCCATGCCTTCGGCCACGCCCGGTTCGGCGGCGCGTTCGAGCAACAGGAGTGCCTCGCCCAGCATGGGGCGAAGGCTAGGCTCAGGCGGCGGTCTGGTCGATCCCCAGCTCGCCGAGCTTGCGGTAGAGTGTCGAGCGGCCGATCCCCAGCCGCCGGGCAACCTCGGTCATCCGGCCGCGATAATGGCCGATGGCGAGGCGGATCACATCGGCCTCGATCTCGTCCAGCGCGCGCAGGTTGCCGTCGGGCCGGAACAGCGTGACGCCGGCATTGTTCGCACCCGGCGCCTGCTGGCCATTGCCCGCCGGGCGGCCGGCGGCGAGCTGGGCGATCTGCGGGAAGTCGAGACGGGTCAGCCCGTCACCGTCGCAGAGCACCGCGGCCCGGAACAGCGCGTTCTGGAGCTGCCGGACATTGCCCGGCCAGTCATAGGAGCCGAGCAGCTGCAGCGCGTCGTCGGTGATGCCCAGCTCGCGCAGACCCGGCTGCTCGGCGATCCGCGCGAGCAGGTGCCGGGCGAGCGCCGGGATGTCGCCGGTGCGTTCCCGAAGCGGCGGGATCGTCACCTGGACGACGTTGAGCCGGTAATAGAGGTCCTCGCGGAAGCGCCCGGCTTCGACTTCGGCCTGCAGCGTCTTGTTGGTCGCGGCGATCACGCGGACGTCGACTTCACGGGCATGGCGCGCGCCGAGCGGCTGGATCTCACCTGACTGGAGCACGCGCAGCAGCTTCACCTGCGCATCGAGCGGCATCTCGCCGACTTCGTCGAGGAACAAGGTGCCGCCATCGGCTTCGGCGAATCGGCCGATCTTGCGTTCGAAGGCGCCGGTGAAAGCGCCCTTCTCGTGGCCGAACAGCTCGCTTTCGACCAGGTTGGCGGGGATCGCGCCGCAATTGACGCAGACCATGTCCTTCTTGCTGCGCGGCGAAGCGGCGTGGATCGCCTCGGCGACCACTTCCTTGCCCACGCCACTCTCGCCTTCGATCAGGACGGGGACACGGGCGCGGGCGGCCTTGGCGGCAATGGCGAGGGCGGCGCGGAACTGCGGCGCGCTGCCGACGATCTCGTCGAAGGCGAGCGGGGCGGAGAGCTTCTCGGTAAGCGGGCGCAGCTCGCCCGCGGTCTTGCCGCCCACGGCGGCCTCGAGCGCGGCGAGCAGGCGCTCGGCGGCGAGCGGCTTCACCAGGAAGTCGGTCGCGCCGGCACGCATCGCGTTCACCGCATTGGCGACCGATCCGTTGGCGGTGAGCATCAGGATGGGCAGTTGCGGCCGGCGGGTGCGCAACTCGGCGATCAGGCCCGCTGCATCGGCGTCGGGCGAGCTATGGTCGAGCAGGATCGCGTCGAGCGCCATTCCGTCGGGTGTGCCCAGCGTGGCGATGCCGGTCTCGGCCTCGCTCGCGAAGATGGTGCGCCAGCCGCGGCGTGCGGCGATGGCCGCGACGAGGCGGCGTTGTGCCGGCTCGTCGTCGATCAGCATCAGGAGGCGCTGGCCGTTGCGCGTCATCGCTCTTTGTGTCCCCAATGTCCCGTTTCAGGTCGTCCGTCTTAAAGCAGATGGGTAAAGGCGGGCTTAAGCTTGCCGAAGTCGCACCGGGGTTGAGGGACTGCGCGCGGGGAGCTAACATCCCTTCACAAAGTTTCAGGGGAGAGACGAATGGCTGACACCGGTGACAATGCCGCGCAGCTCAAGGCACATGAGCAGACGTGGAACGGTTTCAAGGCGATGATGACCTGGGGCACGGTGGGCGTGGCTCTGGTCGCGGCCCTCGTCGTCTTCCTGATCTCCGCCAAGTGAAGATCGCGGTATTGAAGGAGGCCGCCGCCGGCGAGCGGCGCGTCTCCGCGACTCCGGAAACGGTGAAGAAGTTCGTCGGCCTCGGCGCGCAGGTGTCGGTAGAGGCGGGGGCGGGCACCGATGCCACGATCGCCGACCAGGCCTATGCCGATGCCGGCGCCAGTGTCGGCGCGCGGGCCGCGGTCCTCAAGGATGCGGACATCGTGCTCGGCGTGCAGGGTCCCGATCCGGCAAATCTGGCTGGCGCCAAGGCGGGGGCCTGGGTCGTCGCGGGGCTCAACCCTTTCGGTGAGCGTGCCCGGGTCGATGCCTATGCCTCGGCCGGGTTCGAGGCGCTGGCGATGGAGTTCATGCCGCGAATCACGCGCGCGCAGTCGATGGACATTCTCTCGTCCCAGTCGAACCTGTCCGGCTACAAGGCGGTACTCGACGCGGCGGCCGAATATGGCCGCGCCTTCCCGATGATGATGACCGCGGCGGGCACGGTCTCCGCGGCCAAGGTCTTCGTGATGGGCGTGGGCGTGGCGGGGCTGCAGGCGATCGCCACCGCGCGGCGCCTCGGTGCCCAGGTTTCGGCGACCGATGTGCGCGCGGCGACCAAGGAACAGATCCTGTCGCTCGGCGCCAAGCCGATCTTCGTCGAGGCGGTGAAGGGCATCGAAGGCGAAGGCACCGGCGGCTATGCCACCGAGATGAGCGACGAGTACAAGGCCGCCCAGGCCGAGCTCGTCTCCTCGCACATCGCCAAGCAGGACATCGTGATCACCACCGCGCTGATCCCGGGGCGGCCTGCACCGCGCCTGATCAGCGACGCGCAGATCTCCACGATGAAGCCGGGCAGCGTGATCGTCGACCTCGCGGTCGAGGCGGGCGGCAATGTCGAAGGTGCGGTCGCCGGCGAGATCGTCGTGAAGCACGGGGTGAAGATCGTCGGGCACAAGAACGTGCCCTCGCGCCTCGCCGCCGACAGCTCGGCCCTGTTCGCCCGCAACCTGTTCAACTTCCTCTCCGCCTTCTGGGACAAGGAGCAGGGCAAGCCGGTTCTCGACGAGGAGATCGGCAACGCCATCCGCCTGACCCAGGGCGGCAAGGTGGTGAACGAGAGGCTGCTCGGGTGAGTGCTCCCGCAGACAGCGTTGAGAATCTTGACGGTGAATTGATCCAGCCTGCGCAAGCGAAGCCTGAATTTCTACTGGCGCATTACCAGCAGCTATTCGACCGAAATGAAAAGGCTCAGCAAACGCGATGGCAGTTCATACAACTGTCGCTCGCTGCTTTGGCTGCTTTCTATGCTGCAATTCTCGGAGACAAGCTCATTCCTGACGGGCCTGCCAAGATGCTAGTAGGAATATTACCAATCTGGCTCAGTTTCCTGGGTCGAGCCCACGCAATGTCTCAACGCAATGGCATGATTGAACGTGGTGAGGTGATGCGCAGCATTGAGCGCAAATTCGGTGCTGTTGGATGGCAACTGAATCGTCGGATGAAGCGTGAGCGCGCGATAAAAAGCTACATCGAGGAGCATCCAGGCGCGAATCGGGAAAGCGCAGAAGCCAATGTTCGGCATATTTCCGACGGACAGTACGGCGTGAGCAGGCTGTATTGGAAGATTGCGATAGGGGTTACAGCAGCTATCGAGGTCTATTTTTTCTTGGTTTGGGTGTTCCCCAATATCTTTAAGGGCTGATGATCTATGGACTTCATTTCGATCCTGTCGATCTTCGTGCTGGCCTGTTTCGTCGGCTATTATGTGGTCTGGTCGGTCACGCCGGCGCTGCACACGCCGCTGATGGCGGTGACCAACGCCATTTCCTCCGTGATCATCGTCGGTGCGCTGATCGCGTCGGCCGCATCGGGCGCGGAAGTCGCCAAGTGGCTCGGTCTGGTCGCCGTGGCGCTCGCATCCGTGAACATCTTCGGCGGCTTCGCCGTCACCGAGCGCATGCTCGCCATGTACAAGAAGAAGGGCTGAGCCGATGCACGAGGGGGCACCTGTCAATCCGTGGGTGGCGCTGGCCTATCTGGTCGCCGGCATCTGCTTCATCCTCGCACTGCGCGGGCTTTCCAGCCCTGCGAGCAGCCGGCGGGGCAACCGGCTCGGCATGCTCGGCATGGCGATCGCGGTGGTCACCACGCTGATCACCCACGAGATCGCCAGCCCCATCGAACTGGGCGCGGCGATTGCGATCGGCGGCGTGATCGGCTTCGTCACCGCGCGGCGGATCGCGATGACCGCGATGCCGCAGCTGGTCGCCGCCTTCCACTCGCTGGTCGGCATGGCGGCGGTGCTCGTCGCGGCCGCGGCCTTCCTCAACCCGGGTGCCTTCGGCATCCTGGGTCCCGACGGCGAGATCCTCAGCATCAGCCGGATCGAGATGGGCCTGGGCGTCGCGATCGGTGCGATCACCTTCTCCGGCTCGGTGATCGCGTTCCTCAAGCTCAACGGCAACATGTCGGGCAAGCCGATCCTGCTGCCCGGCCGCCATGTCATCAACCTGGGCGTTCTCGCCGGCATTCTCGGCCTGATCGGCTATTTCGTCACCGACCAGAGCCCCTGGGTATTCTGGACGGTGACCGCGCTCAGCTTCGTCATCGGCTTCCTGCTGATCGTGCCGATCGGCGGCGCGGACATGCCGGTGGTCGTCTCGATGCTCAACAGCTACTCGGGCTGGGCGGCAGCGGCGATGGGCTTCACGCTGCACAATACGGCGATGATCGTCACCGGTGCGCTGGTCGGCTCGTCGGGCGCGATCCTCAGCTACATCATGTGCCGCGCGATGAACCGCAGCTTCATCAGCGTGATCGCGGGTGGCTTTGGCGCCGTCGCCGATTCGGGTGGCAGCGGTGCGGCGATCGACCGGCCTTGGAAGCGTGGATCGGCCGAGGATGCGGCCTTCCTGATGAGCCAGGCGGAACAGGTCATCATCGTGCCGGGCTACGGCATGGCGGTCGCCCAGGCGCAGCACGCGCTGCGCGAGATGGGTGACAAGCTCAAGGAGCATGGCGTGCGCGTGAAATACGCGATCCACCCGGTCGCGGGGCGCATGCCTGGTCATATGAACGTGCTGCTCGCCGAAGCGAACGTGCCCTATGACGAGGTGTTCGAGCTGGAGGACATCAACAGCGAGTTCGCCCAGACAGACGTCGCCTTCGTCATCGGCGCCAACGACGTGACCAACCCGGCGGCGAAGACCGACAAGTCCTCGCCGATCTATGGCATGCCGGTGCTCGATGTCGAAAAAGCCAAGACGGTGCTTTTCATCAAGCGCTCGATGGGCGGTGTGGGCTATGCCGGCGTGGACAATGAGCTGTTCTACCGCGACAACACCATGATGCTGCTCGCGGACGCCAAGAAGATGGTCGAGGAGATCGTGAAGAGCCTCGATTGACGCTGACGGACTGAGCGAATGGGGGAAATCGAATGGCGAGCGTGGGTTCGATTCTGGGGGGAGCGTTCGGGCTGCTGCGCGATCGCCCCGCGTCGGTGGTGATCTGGGCGGTCACCTATTGCGTCGGCGCGCTGGCCATATCGCTGGTCATGGGGCTGCTGATGTACGGCACGATGATGCCGAGCGTGGCCGATACCAGCGCTGCGGTCTCGGCGTTCGCCGGGCCGGCGTTCAGCCTGATCCTGCTCCTCAACCTCTGCCTGCTGTTCCTCGTCGTGGTGCTGATGAACGCGGTGTTCCGCGCAATGTTGCGACCCGAGGAGGGCGGCTTCGCCTATATGCGCCTGGGCATGGACGAGTTCCGCATGTTCGGGCTGGTGATCCTCGTCGTCATCGGGCTTTTCGTCGCGGTGTTCATCGCCGAGCTACTGCTGCTGCTGGTCATCGCCGCCCTGGGCTGGATCGTGGGGCAGAACGTCGTCACCGCCATTCTTTCGTTCCTGCTTGTCCTCGCGTTCATCTGTGCCGTGATCTGGGTCGAGGTGCGCATCTCGCTGATCTTCCCGCTGAGCTTCTACCGCCGCCGGATCAGCCTCGATGTCGCCTGGGACCTGACCCGCGGCCGCTTCTGGCTGCTCTTTGCCTGCTATTTCCTGATCAGCCTGATCTTCGTCGTCGCCGGCGTCGCCGTCATGTCGTTCGTTATGGGCGATTATCTCGCCGCGCTGTTCGCGGCCAATGGCGACCGAGAGCAGATGCAGGCTGCGGCCGAGGCGTTCGCCGCACAGCAGCTGGCGATGCCGCTCGTCACCAAGATCCTGTTCGGCGTGGTCGGTGCGGTGTTCTTCGCGGTCGGCCTGGCGCTCGGTCCGGGTCTGCTCGCCAGCGCGACGCGCGAACTTCTCGGCGATCCGAGCGAAGCTGCGGTATTTGCAGCCGAATCCGACGGATCAGTCGTGGACTGATCCGGAACGGGCGGGCAATGATTCTCCCGCCCGTCCGGGTCGCGCCATAAGCTCCGAAACGGGGCGGATCGAGCAATCCGTTCCGGAGGGTGGGCCTCTCCGGGAACATGACCCGAGAAGGCAATGGCGAACCTTTCCGCGGCTCCCGAGCTGGTTGGCGCTCCCTATGATCTGGCGGCCAACGCGCTGCTGATCACCAGCGCGGCGCGAACCGATGTGATCGAGACGCTTACCGCTGCCGGGATCCGGGTGCGGGAGGTGGCCGATATCGCCACGGCGCCTGCCTTGCTCGATGGAGCGGCGCTCGATCTGGTGCTGCTCGATGCACGCGGAGCCGCCGAGACCGAGTTGGCCATGGTACTGGACATGCTGGGCGACGCACTTGCCGGGCCGGCGCTGGTGGCGATCTTCTCCGACGGCCAGATCGACCTCGCCGGGCCGCTTATCGGTAAGCCGCGGACCCAGTTGCTCTGCGATCCCGGCACCACCGAGCTGCTCGGCGCGCTGCTTCGGGCCCGGGCAGAAAACGAAGGCGCGCCACGTAGCCGCTGGACCGACATCACCCGCGACACCGAAGTCGCGCGCCTGCGCCGTCTCAACGAGGAGGTTGCGCGCATCGCCGATGCGCTTGCTCGGCTCACCCGAGGCGAACTGGCCGAGGAGGAAGAGATCGGGCGCAGTAGCATCCGCGCGCCCGAAATGGAGTATCGCGGTGCCGACGAGCCGCTGCCGGACATTTCGTCGGGCGAGATCCGCGCGGTGATCCGCGCGCGCCGGCTCCGCGGCCAGTATTTCGCGACCGAGCTGTTCGCCGATCCCGCCTGGGACATGCTGCTCGATCTCTTCGCGGCCAGCCTCGAACGGCGGCGGGTCTCGGTCTCGAGCCTGTGCATCGCCGCCGCCGTGCCGCCCACCACGGCGCTGCGGTGGATCGGCACGATGCACGAAGCCGGGCTATTCGGGCGCCAGGCCGATCCCGGCGACCGGCGCCGCGCCTATATCGTGCTGAGCGAAAAGGCGGTGCAGGGCATGCGCGCCTATGTTGGGGCGATCCGCCGTGCGGGGCTCGGTCTCGTCTGAGGGCTTGCCCTGAGGCCAAGGCTTTGGCATCGGACGCAAACTGGCATTGCCAGGGCGCTTAGCTCAGTTGGTAGAGCATCTCGTTTACACCGAGAGGGTCGGCGGTTCGAGCCCGTCAGCGCCCACCACTTCCCAGTATCGGTGTCGAGCACGGATAAAAGTGCCTCATCCGTGAAATAAGATTGCCTCAGCGCGGGTCGCGCGGTCGAGCAGGTAAGGCTGTTAGGCTGCGAATGCCTCGCTTCAGAAGGTCTGCTCGACATCAATCGAGAATATCCGCCGATCCCCGGCTTGCCGGAAAAAGGGGGCATCTCGGTAAGTGGCAGGCCGAGATTGTCATTCTGCCGGATCGCGCCCTGCGCCAGCCGGTATGGATTGGGTAGCGGCCGGCTTGGCGCGCGGCGCGGCCAGACTTGCCGGCGGGGATAGTCGGTCAGCACCGTGTCTTTGTTGGCCACCCTGTCGATGTTCGGCGTGGCGTCGGCCTGGCCCGCGGTCGGTCCGACATCGCCGAAGCCGAGATCGTCCATGGGATCACGATGATATCGGGCTTGGGCCGCGCGTTCGCCCCTGCGGCAAGAAGTTGAAGGCTGCCGCTGCGATCGTCGCTGCCGATGCGCAGGGGAAAGTCCGCCGATTCACCCTTCGTCTCCTTGCCCGAGGTCGATCGATCAGCGCTCCAGCCGGCAGCCCTTGGGGGCATTGACGGGGTTGCAGCGCGCCTCGCCACCACCCGGCAGCCGAACGACATAGCTGGTGCCATAGGCGTTGCCAGGCTTGTAGAAATCGGTCGAGACGATCTGGGCGCCGCTGGCAAATGCCTGATTGGCGCGGCTTGGATCGTTCACCTTTGCCTCATAGGTTTCGATATCGGCGCGGGCGCGGACCAGATAGCCTTGCTTCACGCGCTCGGGAATCTCCTTGGCGCGGACATTGGCGTTGTCGAGCAGCAGGAACGCAGCGTAGCTTTGCCCCGGCGTGGCGCGCAGGAATGCGGCGCGGCCTTCCAGATTCTCGTGTCCCGCATGATAGGCGGCGAGCGCGCGGGGATCCATCGCGGTAAGCAGCAGGAAGACGAACTTGCCACGCGACTTGGCGAGCGTTGGCCAGTTGTGCGCGAGCACGCCAGCTTCGAGCGTGGGATAGGTGCCGCGGACCTGATCGGGCGTCACCAGCTTGTCGCGGCCGATCTCGCGGAAGATCGACTGGTCCATCTCGTCGAACGCCGCGCGATCAAAGGCGAGCGGCGGCGTCGCGCCTGTGAACACCGGCACGGCATCGCTCTTCGCTTCGACCAGGATGAAGATCGGCGCATGGTTCGGATGCGCATCCGACCAGGCGCGCAGATTCTTCAGGCAGCGGCTGAACAGGTTGCAGCTGGAGCGCACGTCGAGATCGGCGACGTGGAACACCTTGAGGCCCGGCTTTTCCATGTCGGTTGCGTCATAGGGCAGCATGTCACTGTCCTTCACGCCCGTAGCGCGGAGTGCCGCGAGGCCCGCCGGATGGGCATAGCGCCCGCCTTGGGGGTCGTTGTTGATGTCGATCTCCAGGCTGCGCATGCCGGCATCGAGCTGTTCGGTCAGCGAGGTGTAGCGATAGTTCAGGCCCTCGCTGAAGCTGATGAAATTGGGGTGGTATTCCTGCCAGTCGGCCTTCATCGCTTCCGGCATGTTCTTCACGAAACCGGCCATCATCGGGCCGATCCGGGCATCGGCCAAGGCGAGCAATCGAGGATCGACGCCCTGCGAATAGCTGTTGTGGGTGCCGATCACCTGGATCTCGTTGAGCCGTACCTCTTCGGTGCGGGGCGCTTCCTGGGCAATGGCGATCGCGGCGGCGCAGGTGGCGATCAGGCCGAGGCCGATTGCGAGCTTCTTCATGTCGTAGGTCCTTGGTGCGACGGATCGCGCGCGGCCTCTCACCGAATGGCGGAGGCGGCGGCGAAGGCGCGTCAGAAGTTGATCTTGGCGAAGGCGCCGAGCGTCCGGTAGGCGTTCGGCGAGGTATAGTGCAGCAGGCCGAGCGGGCCGTAGATCTGCCAGCCGGTGGAATAATAGGTGTTCAGCAGATTGCGGGCATAGACGCCGAACTCGACCGCGCCATCCAGCTTGGCCAGGCTGACGCGCCCGTTGAGCAGGCCGTATCCCGGGATCCGCGAATAGGTCGAATTGGGCGTCTTGGTGCCGTCCGCGTTGCTGACGGCCGGGGCGAGGATGTCGCCCAGCATTGCGCCCGTCACCGTCTGGGTGTCGCTGCGATAGCCATAGTCGAGATGTGCCTTGAAGTTCAGCCCGGCGCCGATCTCGTCGGCATAGTCCATCGTCACGCTTGCCTGCCATTCGGGCGCGTTGGTGAGGCGCGTGCCGGTATAGTTGGCGGTCGGGCTGGCGACGTAATCGGTGAAGGTGGCGTCGGTATAGGTGACCGAGCCGCCCAGCGTGATCTGCCGCGCCGGCTTGACCGTGAGCGATGCCTCGACGCCGCGCGAGCGCAGGCCCGGTGCGTTGCCGATGGCCGATGCCAGGATGAACCCGCCGATGCCGGTGCTCACCGGAGTCAGGATCGTCGCCTGGAAATCGGTGAACTTCGACGAGAAGGCTGCGAGGTTGAACCGCGCGCGGCGATCGAACAGCTCGCTCTTCAGGCCGATTTCCCAGCTCTTCACCGATTCCGGATTGTACGGGTCGTACCGGTTGCCGACGAACGCGACGCCGCCCGGCTTGTAGCCCGTCGCGTAGCTTGCATAGACCATCACGTCGCGGTTGATCGCGAACTGCGGCGCGATGCGATAGGTGAAGCGGCCACCCTTCTTCGATCCCGTGCGGAATGCCTCGGTCGGTCCTGCGCCGGTGGCGACGAAGATCGGCGAATAGCCGGTGATGGGCCTTGGATCGATATTGATGTAGCTGATCGTCTGGCTGTTCCAGTCGTAGTTGTAGCGCCCGCCAAAGGTCACGCTGAACTGGCGTGCCGGCGTGATCTTGACCTGGCCGAACGCGGCCGCCGCTTCGTTGGTGGCGTCGAACAGCACGGCGTTGCCGAGCATTGCCTTGGTGATCGGATCGAAGGCGCCGGTCACTGCATAGAGCGTCGGCGAGGGAACGCCGGCAGGCGACAGCAGCGGCGTGCCGAGCGTGCCCCATTGCAGCTGGGTCTGCTTGGCGTTCAGCTTGTTGTAGAAGGCGCCGACCAGATATTCGATCGTGCCGCCGGTGGGTGAGGCGAAGTGGATCTCCTCGCTGAACTTGTTCGTCTTCAGCCGGCCCGAATTGAACGGGATATAGGCATAGACGTTGCGGGGAAGCAGATCGGCGGGCGTGTCGTTGTCGAACGTCGTCTCGCGATAGGCGGTGATCGAGGTCAGCGTGTGCTGGCCCATCTCATAGTTCACATGGAGCGAACCGCCCTTGTTGGTCGTGGTGTTGTGGCCCAGCGATCCGTCGGCGCTGTCGGCATTCTCCGGTCCCGGGACCACGCCAAGCGCGATCTGCGCCGCGGTTAGCGCGGCGGCGGGTGCGAAGGTCGAGCCGGCCGGGCCGCCAACGGGCACGCGGATGGCAGTGTCGATATGGTGGGTATATTCGCCGGCGAGCACCAGCTCGAGCGACGGGGCCGGCTGGAACAGCAGCTTGCCGCGCACGCCCCATTCGCTGACCAGGCCGAGATTGCGGTCGAGCACCACATAGCGGCCCTTGCCGTCCTGGCCCAGCGCGAAGGCGGACAGGCGAAGTGCTGCCTGCTCGCTGATCGGCAGGTTCACGGTCGCATTGGTGTTGCGGTCGTTGCGTTCGCCATAGCTGGCATAGGCGGTGCCGGAGAACTGGCCGATCACCGGCTTGTTGGTGGTGATCGCGATCACGCCCGAGGTCGAGTTCTTGCCGAACAGCGTACCCTGCGGGCCCATCAGCACATCGACGCGCTGGATGTCGGTGAGGCCGATCAGGCCGTTGTCGCGCTGGGCGTCCATCACGACGTCATCGACGACGACATTGACCGATTTGGCGTTGGAGAAGTCGAACGATGTGCTGCCGACGCCGCGGATCTGGAAGGCAGCGCCTTGGGTGGGGTCATATTGAACGCCGGGCACGACATATTGCAGGTCGGTGAGCGAGGTGAAGCCGCTGTCCTCGAGCGCCTGGCCGCTGACCGAGGTGATCGAGATCGGTACCGATTGTGCCTTTTCCTGGCGGCGCTGCGCAGTGACGACGATGTCGGCGAGGCCGGTATCCCCGGAGGCCTCACTCGTCTGTACGGGCGCGGTGTCTGCGTTCTGTGCAAACGCTTGTTCAGTAACGCCGAAGCCGCAGCTGAGCGTTGCCACGCTGGCCGTCAGCGCGCGAAATAGGTCGGTTCTCATCCGGGATCCCCTCGAAGTCCCGCCGATTCGGCGGGATACGGGGCACCTCCTATGATGTGTCCATGACGATATAATTACACTTGTTCAGTCAATGCCTCAGGGGTCATGCGTGTTGCCGAAGATGCTCCGGCAGGCTCGTCCAGCGAGGAATCTGCCAGAATTCTGAGTGAAACCAGCGTGATCAGCGCGGCGGCCACGCTCGGGACGAGCAGCACCGGCGCGAACGTCTGTTCAGGCCCAAGGGCTGCGCGCGGATCGAAGCCCAGGGTGCGATAGCCCGCGAACAACAGTCCCGAGGCGATGGCGCCACATAGATTGAAGGGCAGGTGGAACCCGGCATAGTGCGCGGCGGCACGCTTCCCCGAGGGCGCGCCTCCGGCATCGAGCCGCGCGCCGAGCAGCATCCGCAGGGCCATGAAGTCGATCGCGGAGGTCAGCCCGAACGGCACCGTCCACAGCATCAGCGCGACTGGCGAGCCGGCGGGCAGCAGTGGCAAGGCAAGCGCCAGAACCAGATTCGCCAAGAGCGTCAGTCGCAGCAGCGCGTGCGCGCTGAGGCTGGCACCGATCCGGATCGCCGCCAGGATGCCGATGGCGGCGCAGATGGTCTGGACGAGGATCCCGGTCGGCGCCCAGCCGCGCAGCCCCAGGCCATTGTCGACCATGTAGAAATAGCCGGTGGTGGTGATCGCCGCATGTGCGCCGTTTAGCGCGAACAGCGCTGCCAGCCGGCGGTTGCCGCGATTGGCGAACAGCAGCCACAACGGATCGAGCAGGGAGGCGAGCCGCCATCTGTCCGGCGCGGGCGCCCGGTCGGGCAACAGGGTGGCGAGTGCGGCGTGCAGCACCAGCGCACCGAAGGCAACGGTGATCATGATGATCGTGAAGGGGGAGGGCCAGGTGGCGATCTGCAGCGCGCCGATCGCCGAAAAGCCGATACCGCCGGCGATCCCGAACAGCGTCCGCGTGCCGAATATCCGCCCTCGGGACCGGCTGTCGTGCGCGGCCTCGAGTGCCCAGGCGCCGTGCGTGACGTTGCACAAGGCCCAGCCGACCACCAGCGCGACCAATGCGACGGCCACCGAAGCGATCGATGGTGTGCTGCCCTGTCGGAGCAGTCCGGCGGTGCCGATCAGCACCAGCGCGGTACCCAGGATCATCCATAGTCGCCGCCGCCCGATCCGGTCCGATCCGTGATCGCCCATCGATCCCGCGAGCAACTCGGCTGGAATCGATGCGAAATTGGCGAGCAGCACCAGCCAGCCGACAACCCCGACCTGCAGCGCGAGTTCGCCGGAAAGATACGGTGCCAGGAACACCCGCCGGGCGAGGTCATAGCCTGCAAAGGCCAGCGACGGCAGCGAGAGCACGACGAGGCGCGTGCCCGACAATATTTCCCGATCCGCCATCCCGCCGCACTCCGGTCGGGCGCCTATCAGCGGGTTGTGCCGTTTCGATGACTCTGCGGGATCAGCCGGAAGATCGGATACGCCAGGCTTCGAAGGCGGTGAAGGCGCGCCTGTAATGGTCGCGCTCGGCTGTCTTCCGGGCCATGCCAACCATGCCCATGCCGAAGGCCGCGATCGAGAGGACTTGGGCCGCGGTACGGTCAAAGCCTGCGCCGGTGCCGATTCCCATCGGGGCCATGTCGTCCACGCGCCAATTCTCGCCGCGCCGCCGCCGCATGTCGATCGCGTAGGGCAACAGGCTGGGCTCGCGGGTACTTGCCAGCGCGATCATCGAGGTGGCCTTGATCAGATCCTGGATGCTTGTGTCATTCGGTGGCGCGCCGCCGCGATCGGCGGGGATGTCGCCCCGCCGCTTGTGGAAGCGCGCGATGACGGCGTGCAGCCCCGCCACCACGAGTGCCGGCCGCGCGCCGAAATGATACACCACTGTCGAGGCAGGTACGCCCGCGGCGAGCGCTACCGAGCGATGCGTCACGCTTTCGATGCCCTGGGAAACGATCAGATCGGCCGCACTGCGTACGATCCTCTGGCGTTTCGCATCCTCTTCCTCGGCGGCAGGCGGTACAGCCGGATCGAGAAGTCCGATCAGCGGTGTGATCGTGTCGGCTGCCGCTTCACTCCCTGCAGGGAACATGCCGTTCGCGAAGCGCTGGAGACACAGGGAGCGCAGCAGCGCATATTTCGGATTATCGTCGGCGCCGAGCGAAAACCCTGATTCGTCGAGCATATAGCCGAGCGCCAGATCGGCCAGCGCGGCGTCGCCGAAGATCATCTCGGCCCAGAACTGGCCCGCATCGTCGAGCCAGTCTTCCAGCGGCTGGAAGCGATCCGGGCGCAGCGCGCGGTCATGGACCAATTCGATAAGGAGAATGATCTGGCGCCGCTCGCGCGTGACCCAATCGCGCAGCGCCAACTCCGCCATCGCGGCGTGCATCGCCGCATCCATCGGCCCGATGGCGTTGGCGAGGTCGCGCCACCTGGCAAAAAAGGCGAGGTCGCGCCTATGCGCTGCCTTCGTCACGCCCTCGAGCAGTTGCTCCTTGCTACCCATGCGCGCCGAGATCACCGGCACGCTGACGCCCAGCCCCATCGCAAGCGGCCGCAGGGTCAGCTCGGCGAGGCCGCCGGACGCGATAAGGTCGAGCGCCTTGTCGACGATTGCATCGACGGAGATGCCAAGGGGCGCGATCGATCGATTCAAGGACACGGCCGCGCGTCTATAGCAATCGCTTCGTCGGGTCACGGTCCACCTCGTGTCATCGGGAGGCTTGCGTGCATTTGGGCGGCTACGAAGCGCAGGTCAGTAGACCATTTCACCGTTGCGACTGTCTGCTTGTCGTTCGAATCGCGAGAGAAGCAGTCAGTCAGCTGCCGGCCACGACCGTCGCCAGCGGCTTCTGCACTTCCGCACCGGCGCCGCGACCAAGCGCCGTCGGAAGAAAGCCAAGGCTCGCCACCAGGGCCATCATCGCCACGGGGCGAAGCCGAGCCAGCGCACCTTCTCGCGCCGCGGTCACCCCATCCCGTCCGTCCACGGAGAGCTGCTGAATCGCGGTGAGCATGCCCAGTCGACGTGCGCGTCGGCTTCGCATCCCATTTGCGGTAATTCGGGGCGCTCGCGCCGGAACTGGAAACGAAATTTCGTGACTGGGTGCGGCTGGTTCGTCGTCATTGGCGATAGCGCAAAGCGTCCAGAACGAGGCTGAAGGCCGGAGAAGGCTGTCGTCGGCTGGGATAATAGAGATAATAGCCGTCGAACGGCTCGCACCAGTCCTCCAGCACCCGCACCAAGCTGCCGTCGTTCAACTGCTTGGTTACATGATCCTCGAGCATATAGGCGATGCCATGACCGGCGAGCGCCGCTGCCTTGATGAGGTCCGCGTCGTTGAAGACGAGTTGCCCTTCCGCCTTGACCCTCAGTTCCTTGCCGGCCCTCTCGAATTCCCAGGCATAGAGTCCGCCCGAGCTCGACATGCGCAGGCTGATGCAGCGGTGCTTCGCCAGATCATAGGGAGTCTGGGGTGTCCCATGTTCCGCGAAATAGGACGGCGCGCCGAACGCGGCCATCCGCAGCCTGGGGCTGATCGGCACCGCGATCATGTCCTGTTCCAGGCGCTCGCCAAGCCGGACGCCGGCGTCATACCGGTCGGCCACGATATCGACGAGGCCCCCCTCTATGTTCACCTCGATATTGATGTCGGGATTCTCCGCGGTCAGGCGGTCGATGGCAGGCCAGAGCACGGCGCGAGCCGCGTGTGCGCCTGCGGTGATGCGTACCGTGCCGGCAGGTCTTTCGCGAAGCTCGGTCAGCGATGCGAGCTTGTAGTCGATCTCTTCGAGCGCTGGGCGGAGGGTTTCGATCAGGCGCTCGCCGGCATCCGTAGCCGCGACGCTGCGCGTCGTCCGCGTGAGCAGGCGCAAACCCAGCCTTGCCTCCAGTCGCCGCATCGAATGGCTGAGCGCGGACTGGGAAACACCGAGCTTGGCCGCTGCCCTGGTAAAGCTGCGTTCCTCCGCGACGGACAGGAACATCGCGAGGCTGCCCAAGTCTTCACGCCGCATATCGCAATCCCCGCAATCTCGATTTCATGACACCTAGTCATAGGCTCAAGCGATTTACCCTGTCTAATCGGGGGAGGTCGGACGGCGTATATCAAACCGGTGCCGACGCCGGCTCGGCCTGCGTTTCACGGACTCGCGAACGCTTCCGCAACCATCGAGAGAAACCGACGATGAGCGACAACATCCCCGCCGTCACGCTGAACAATGGCGTGGAGATGCCGATCCTCGGCTTCGGCGTGTTCCAGGTGCAGAATCCGTCCGAATGCGAGCGAAGCGTTCGCGATGCGATCGACGTCGGCTATCGGCTGTTCGACACCGCAGCTTCCTATGGCAATGAGGAAGCAGTCGGCAACGCGTTCCGTAGCCACGGGATTGATCGCAGCGAATTGTTCGTCACGACCAAGCTCTGGGTCGAGGATGCGAGCTACGAGGGTACGAAGGCGGCTTTCGAGCGCTCGATCGACAAGCTCCAGCTCGACTATCTCGACCTCTACCTGATCCATCAACCCTATGGCGATGTGTACGGTGCCTGGCGCGCGATGGAGGAATTGCACCGCGCCGGGCGCATCCGCGCGATCGGTGTCAGCAATTTCTACCCCGACCGACTCGTGGATTTCGTCCTCCACAACGAGATCGCTCCTGCAGTGAACCAGATCGAGATCCATCCCTTCCACCAGCAAGGCGACGCGCAGGCGATCTTGGACGAGTACAAGGTTCAGGCTGAGGCTTGGGGACCGTTCGCCGAAGGCAAGAACGGGTTGTTCTCCAACGAACAGCTCCAGTCGATCGGCGAAAAACATGGCAAGAGCGTCGCGCAGGTCGTGCTGCGCTGGCTAATGCAACGGAGCATCGTCGCCATCCCGAAATCGGTCCGCAGGGAACGTATGGCCGAGAATTTCGCGATCTTCGATTTCGAGCTGGACTCGGATGACCTCGCTGCGATTGCCACGCTCGACCAGAAGGCCAGCAGCTTCTTCGATCACCGCGATCCGGCGATGGTGAAGTGGCTCGGGACACGAAAGCTCCAGCAGTGACGTCTCTGGCCGCCCGCCCGCAATCGCGGCCGCCCCTTCAACGCCGTGGAAGGTACCTCCCGATGATCAAGCAGTTCGCATTCGCCCTCTTGACGACGGCCATGCCGCTCGCCGCCAGCGCCCAGACCGCAGCCGGCTCGCAATCGCTTCAAGCGGATCCCCGCGAGGCCGAGCTGATCGCGCTCTCCAAGCAGAAATGGCTGTGGATGGCGGAGCGCAATGTCGAAGCGTTGTCCGAGCTCTTCGATGAGAAGGCCATCTTCGTTCACATGAGCAGAACGATGACCCAGCCGCAGGAGCTGGGGGTCATTCAATCCAGGAACATCGAGTACAGGCGGGCCGACATCAAGGAGATCTCGGTCAGATTCATCGGTGACACCGCAATTGTTGCCAGTCGGATCGACCTCCATGCCATTGTCCGTGACCAGGTGGCGGATAATCCTTTCTCGGTTACCGAGACCTACGTAAAAGTAGATGGCCGATGGAAGCTCGCTGCCCTTGCTTTCTCGAAGAGGTCTGTGCCGAACTGATGCCGGTGTCGGTGGCGATATGGAGGGGGTGGGCCGCGCTGCGTAATTCCGTTCTCGGAAGGTGCCGGTCAGCTAGAGACCCAGAATAAGCCCTCCTGCAGCAACACGCGGCGGCGGGCGCTGCATCCCGATACCCGCCATCCGCTCAACAAGGGCGACGCGCAGTACCCGTGCCAAGAAACCAACGGCAGTCTTGTCCGGTCTCAACATATCGGCGCCGTCGCCGCAGGCATGCGCGCAATCCCTTGTGGTTCGGAGCGCCGCAGAATGTGGCGCTCCGCCATTCGTGCATCGCGTGGATGCGGATCAGTTCGCCGTGAAGGCGGGCGCGCCCGCGGCGTTGTACTTCACCGTGATGTAGGAATTGTCGCACACGTTGATGCCGGTCCACACGCCGTCGCTGTTGTCGGCGAAGCTCAGTTTCACGTCGTACTTGCAGCCTGCGCCCTTGTCGAAATGGACCGTCATCCGCGCGCCCGGCTTCACCGTGGCATCCGCCTTCTTAAACTCGGGATCGACCTTGTTGGGCTGCCAGGTCGTGGTGCCCGTCGGCGCGATCTCGACCGTCTTGATCGCCTTGCCGCTATTGTTGATCAGCACGAAATCCCACTCGTCCGCCATTGCCGGTGCCGCGATGACGATTGCGGCGGCTGCCGCCAGACCCAGTTTCAGCATGGTATGCCCCTCCTGCTTTTGCCAAGCAGACTGCGCCTGTCCGTGGCGCTCCGCAAGGTGATTCAGAGGGCGCGGACCAGACGGATCGCCACGGCGATCCAGGGCGGATCGGTGATCACCTGCTGGCGTGCACCGGCGCCCAATGGAAGCAGATGGAGCCGGTCACCCTCGCGTCCGATCAGCCGCCCGAACAGGAAGCGTCCGGCGGGGCGGGGGACGAGCACGTCGCGGTTGAGCGCGGCCGCAAAGCCTTCGGGCGCCAGCGTGTTGCACCAGATCTCGTCGCCGGCGCGGTAGTCGCCGACCCCCGTCACGACGGTTACCGCGACCATGCCGGGCTCGGCGTGCGGCGGCACCACTGCGGCGGTCCTGCGTGGGGCCTGGGCGCCGGTGCTTTCGAGTAGTGCGGCCACCGGAATCTCCGGGCGCTCGGGAAGCCTGACCAGATCGGCGGCGTCCACCCCCAGCGCCGCGGCGATGCGGTTGAGCCAGCCGACCGAGACGGTGCGCGTGCCCGTCTCCAGGCGACCGATCGTCTGCGCCGTGGTCGGCGGCACGCAGCGCGCCGCGACTTCCTCCAGCGTGAGCCCCTTGGCGCGGCGTACCTCGCGGATTGCGGTGATCATGGATATGTTTCTCTAACCAAATCGGTTTCCCTCTTTCCTACAATCGTGCCGCCATGGCAAGTCTTGCGAATCGGAACAAAAGGAGATCATCGATGCGCGAACTGGTTGAGCGGACGATCGAGGACATTGGTGGCGTCCAGCGCCGTGTCATGGTGAACCTGACCGAATCACCGATGGCGTGGCTCGCGTCGCGGGGGCATGTGGACACGCGGCAGCTCGAGGCGGGGGAAAGGCTGCGCAGTGACTATGAGACTGCGGCGCTGGGGCCGCGCGTCACGATGCGCTGGGATGCCTCGCCGGCGGCGCGAACCCCGGGTGGGGTGTCGGAGCGGCTCGACCCTACGCTCGCCCAGATCGCCGCGCGCCGGCGATTCGATGGCGCGGTGGCGGCGGCGGGACCGGGCCTGGTCGACATATTGTGGAGGGTGGTCTGTGCGGGCGAAGGGCTCGGGCCGGCGGAGAAGGCGCTGGGCTGGCCGAGCCGGGCAGGCAAGCTGGTGCTGTGTTTCGCGTTGGACCGGGTTGCGGATTTCTACGGGATCAGGTGACCGGTTCGGCGTCCGGCGCGGCGCCCTTGCCGACGAAGCGGCCATAGGCCCAGCCGATCCCGATCAGCGCGAGGCCCAGCCCGAGGAAGGAGAGGATGCGCAGCACCCCGTCGAGCGCGGCGGCGTCGATCAGGAATACCTTGAACGTGACGCCGGTGAGCAGGGCCAGGCCGAAGATGCGCAGATCGCGCGCGCCAGTGGTGATGCCGCGCCACAGCCAGAACAGCGCCAGGCCCAGCATCGCGGCGCTGTATCCGCCATTTTCGGTTGTGCCGATCGGGCCGGTGAGCAGGCTGCCATGCGTGGCCTGGCGTATCGCGGCGAGTACGGCCAGGAGGCTGAGCAGCGCGGCGCCGGTCCGCCAGCGCGGCGGCAGGGTCCAGAGCCAGAAGCTGGCCAGCGCGAGGTGCAACACCGCGGCGTTGAGGAGTGGCAATGGGCCAACTGCCTGTGGTTCGATGAGTGGGGTGAGCAGGAAAAGGTCGAACCAGAGGATCCGGAACAGGCCGAGCGCGAGCAGGGCGTGGCCGAGCGTGGTGACCTTGCCCTGGCGGGCCAGCCACCAGCCGGCGGCGAGGCAGGCCTGGGTGAGCAGCGCACGCTCGAGGAAGCCCCAGTCGAGGAAGCCGGGCAAGGTGGTGATGGCCAGGACCTGCTTGGCGAGCGCATAAAGCAGCAGGATGCCCAGCCCGGTGGAGACCAGTGACACCGGACGTCGGACCCGGCCGAACTGGGCAGGGTCGAGCAGCAGCGCGATGGCGAGTGCTACCGGCGGTGCCAGTTCACGCAGCAGTTCGAAGAGGTCCGGAAGCAGCGGGTAGGTTAGGCGCTCGCCGGACAGCGAGGCGAGCACCAGCTCACTAAGGGCGCCGAGCGGCAGGGCAGCAGCGACCAGTGCGGCGGCCAGCGGATAGGCGGGCAGCTCGTAGAGCAGGCGCGCGCGGGTGCTGCGTGCCCACCAGGCCAGTGACGCGGCGACAAGGGTGAGCGGCACGGACAGCCAGTCGCCCGGCACGAACTGGCCGAGGCCCAGGCCAGCGAGGAACGCGGCCAGCGTCGTTGCGGGCACGAGGATCGGATGTTCAGGTTCGCTGCGGGTCCGCCAGGCAAGGCTGAAGGTGAGGGCTGCCGCGGCGAGTTCGATCACGCCCCATTGCATCGCCGTAAGCAGATCGGGTGCGCGCAGATGCGCGACCAGCAACGGACCGGAGGTGCCCGACAAGGCGATCGCTGCCCAGATCGGGTTACGGCGCGCAAGGACATGGCCGGGAGCGGCAAAGAGAAGGGTGGCGAGGACGGCGGCGATTGGCGTGAAGCCGGGATCGGGCGGCACGATCGCCAGCATCTCCAGCATCAGCAACAGGATCAGCGCGGCGAGCGCGCCGGGCAGGTAGACGGCATCGCGCCAGGCAAGGAACAATGCGGCTGCGGCGAGCACCAGGTAGAAGCTCCAGGCCAGCCAGCCAAAGTCGAGTGCCGGGGCGAGCACGGCGAGCTGGAGGCAGCCTGCGAGCAGCGGTGCGAGGCGCAGCCAGCGATTGCCGGCGCCGGTCGCTGGCAGTGCCAGGCTGGCGCCGATCGCGAGCAGCATGGTGAAGGCGCCGACTGCGGAGAGATCGCCCGCCCGTGCCGTCAGCATCGCGATCAGGAAGTTGATCCAGGCGAAGCCGGAGACGCAGGCGGCGAGTGCCAGCCAGGCCCAGCCACGATGGATCGCCAGGCCAAACAGGGCCGCGGTGAACAGCCCGAGATAGACGAGCAGGGGACCGATCCCGGCCGCGTCGAAGCCGGCCACCAGCGGGGCGGCGAATCCGCCAACCAGTGCCATTACTGCCGTGGGTGGGCCATGGCGCAGCGCCAGGGCGAGTGCCCCGCCGGTCACGACCAGCACGAGCAGGAAGGCCGCCAGCGGCGTGATCAGGTGATAGAGCGCCGCCGCCATGTAGAGCGTGCCGTAGAGGCTGGCGATGCCGGCCCCGGCAAGCGCCTGGGCCACGCGCGGGTCCTCGGCGGTGGCGGGCAGTCGCCGCGTGATTTCGCTGCCCGCGACCAGGGCCAGGCCGAACAGTGCCGCGAGCAGGGTGCGCGTCGCGGGGCCGAGCAATCCGCTTTCGATCGAGTAGCGAACGAGGAAGAAGCCCGCGAGCACCAGCGCCGCGCCCCCGATCCAGATGGGCAGTCGCCCGCCGATCAGCGTCTCTAGGCTGAGCTGCGGGGATGGCCGCGGCTCAGGGGCGCGGGCCTGAACCGGCTCGGGTTGCGGCGCCGGTGCTTTGGCGATGCGTGCCGGCGCCTCGGTGGCGCGGACAGGCATCGGTTTGGGCTCGGCTCGGTGAATCGGCGCTTCACGCACTTCCGGGTCGCGCGCCAGGATCAGCGATTCGACACGGCGCAGTTCTTGTTCCAGAAAGGCCACGCGCCGCAGCACGATATAAAAGGCCGCAGCCGCGCCCAGTGCGACAAGGAGCGTGAGAGCAATCACGCGCGTCCTCTTCGCACAGCGGAGCGCACCTGTCGCGCATAACCCGGTTGCCCCGTGCAATCGATCGGATAGCCTTTGCCAAAGCCTAGGAGAGGTTGGCATGATCGTGTTTGGTTCGACGCTTTCGCCTTATGTGCGGAAGGTCATGGTGTTCGGCGCCGAAAAGGGCCTTGATCTCGAACTGCAGGCCGCCGGCATGGGCCGCGGCGGCCCGGATTTCATGGCGGCGAGCCCGTTCGGCAAGATGCCCGGCTTCAAGGACGGGGACTTCCTGATCTCCGACAGCTCGGCGATCGTCGCCTATCTCGATGCCAAATATCCCCAGCCCAGCCTGATCCCCACCGAACCGCGTTCCCGGGCACGGACGATCTGGTTCGACGAGCTCGCCGATACGATCATGATGGCCGCTGGCGGCGCGATCTTCGGCCAGCGCTTCGTGCGCCCGCGCGTGCTCAAGATGGAGTGCGACCATGATGCGGCCGATGCTGCCGAGCGCGACCTGATGCCCCCGATCCTCGCCTATCTGGAAAGCGCGATTCCCGAGAGCGGTTACCTCGTCGATGACCGGCTGACGCTGGCCGACATCGCAGTGGCCAGCCCGCTCGCGACACTGGGGTGCATCGGCGTGACGGTGGATCCGGCGACCTATCCGCGCCTGGCCGCCTGGGTGGCGTCGATGCACGCGCGGCCCAGCTTCGCCACGATCATCGCGCGCGACAGGGCGGCGGTCGATGCGATGGGTGGCGCCGTGTCCCGCGAAGCCGTCGCCGGCTAGCCAGCGAGGCCGCATGCGCCTAGATGGGCGCCATGCGGTTCGCCTTCATCAAGTGCCATGGCTCGGGGAACGATTTTCCCCTGATTGACGCGCGCGCGCTCGACCTGTCCGATGCGGACTGGGCGGGCGTGGCGCGTGCGCTGGCGGACCGCGCGGGTCCGGTCGGTGGCGACGGGCTGTTGCTGCTCACCGCGGGCGACGATGCCGGGCACGATTTCGGCATGCGCATGTTCAATTCCGACGGCTCGGAGGCGGAGACTTGCCTCAATGGTCTGCGCTGCACCGCACGGCTTGGCTTCGAGCTGCTCGGTGTCGATCATGCCCGGGTGCGGCTCAAGACGAGCAGCGCCCAGGTGGCGCGTGCCGAACCGCTCGCGCCTGGCGTGGTGACGATCCGCGAGACCGCCGGCCCGGCTTCGACTCTGGCTTCCGATGTCGGCCTGCGCGTTGCGGCGGCGGAGATCATCGACGCCGTTGTTCCCGGCCTGCCGAGCCCGCGCGCCTTCACGGCGATCGCGATGCCCAACCCGCATCTCGTCACATTCGTTGAATCGGTTGATGAAGCCGAACTGGTCGCGCTGGGCGACTGGTGCGAGGCTGGCCCGGATCTGCTCCCGGCGCGCGCGAACGTTTCCTTCGTCGAAGTGCGCGGGAACGATCTCTTCGTGCGGACCTATGAGCGTGGCGTCGGCCTGACCGACAGTTGCGGCAGCGCCATGGCCTCCTCGGTCTATGCCGCCGGCCGCACCGGTCGAGTGCCCTTCGGCACCGTGATGAAGGTGTTCAACAAGGGCGGGCTGGTGATGGGCGCGTCGGATGCCGCTGGCATGGTGACGATCCGCGGCAATGCGACCTTCCTCTACGATGCCAGCATCGAGGTCGATCCCGCGACGGCCACCGCCGAGCCGCCGCTGGTCCATGCCCGGCGCGAGGATGAAGCAGAGGCCTGGGCCGCCGCGATCCCGGCCTAGCCGCCGACGTAGCTGGCGAGATTGGCCAGCGAGGACTTCAATCCCTGGAGATGATCCTGCTTGCGGATGCCCTGCGGCACGTCCTCGCAGCTGATAGCGACACGCGTGCCGCCCTCGGCCGGCTCGAAGCTCCAGGTCATCCGCATCGTGCCGGCAAAGGCCGGGTCCTCCGCATCGAACACTGCCGTCTGGACGATCAGCCTGCCCGGCTTCAACGTGACGAAGCGCGTCTCGACGACATCTTCATGGTCGGAGGTCTTGCCCGCCGCGTCCTGTCCGGGCTCGTCATAGCGCAGCGCCATGCGATAGCCGCCACCCGGTCGCGCGTCGAAGGCCAGCATCTCGCCGGTCATGCCTTCGGGCGGCAACCAGCGCACCAGCGCATCGGCATCGATGAAGGCGCTATAGATCTTGCTCGCCGGTGCCTTGATCAGCCGTGACGCGCGATCGGTACGCGAAACCGTCCTCACCCGAACTCGACCGCCTCGAAGCGCACCGGCCGGCCGATCGCGCGGTGGGCCAGTTCGGCCTCCCACATCACCCGGTGGCCGCGCACGATCGTGCCGATCGGCTTGCCGGTGAGCTGCATGCCGGTGAAGGGCGACCAGCCGCAGCGCGACGCGAGCCAGCTCTCCTCGATCGTCCAGCGCGCCTTGAGGTCGACCACGGTGAAATCGGCATCATAGCCGACCGCGATGCGGCCCTTGCCGGCAATGCCGAAGATGCGTTGCGGTCCGGCGCTGGTCAGGTCGATCACACGCTGCAGCGTGGTGCGGCCTTCGGCGACATGGTTGAGCATCAACGGCAGCAGCGTCTGCACGCCGGGCATGCCGCTGGGGCTGTCGGGATAGGGCTTGGCCTTTTCCTCGCGCGTGTGCGGCGCATGGTCGGAACCCAGCACGTCGGGCACGCCCTGGTTGAGCCAGTGCCACAACCCGGCGCGATGCGCGGCCGAGCGGATCGGCGGGTTCATCTGCGCGAAGGTGCCGATCGTGGGATAGGCTTCCTCGCCCGCCAGCGTCAGGTGCTGCGGCGTGACTTCGCAGGTTGCGATGTCCTTGTTCTGGCCCAGCACTTCCAGTTCGGCCGGCGTGGTGACGTGGAGGACATGGATCCGCCGCCGTGCGGCGCGCGCCAGCCCCAGGATGCGGCGGGTCGCCAGCATCGCGCTCTCGTCGTCCCGCCATACCGGATGGCTCGAGGGATCGCCGGCCACGCGCTCGCCCAGCCGATCCTGCATGCGGAACTCGTCCTCGGCGTGGATCGCCACGCGGCGATGCCCGGATGCGAGCACGCGCGCCAGATTCGCATCGTCGGAAACCAGCAGGTCGCCGGTGGAGGCGCCCATGAAGATCTTCACGCCGGCCGTGCCCGGCAGCCGCTCCAGCTCGGCGAGATGCTCGGCATTGTTGTTGGTCGCGCCGACGTAAAAGGCATGGTCGCACCACATCCGGTCGCGCGCGCGGGCGAGCTTGTCCTGCACCGCCTCTGCCGAATCGGTATTGGGCTTGGTGTTCGGCATCTCGAACACCGCGGTGACACCGCCCAGCACCGCCGCGCGAGCGCCGCTCTCCAGGTCTTCCTTGGCTTCGAGGCCCGGCTCGCGGAAATGCACCTGGCTGTCGATCACGCCGGGCAGCACGTCGAGCCCGGTGCAGTCGATCGTCTCGCCCGCTTCCAGCGAGCCGCCGATCGCGACGATACGTCCATCCCGGATGCCGACATCCGTTTCGGCAGGACCGGAGGGCAGATGCACGCGCCCGCCCTTGAGCTTCAGATCGACATTCATAACCGCGCCTCTTCCGTCGCCCCCGGCCACCCCCTACCTGTTCGGAATGAGCGATACCAGCACCTGGCTAGATGACCGCGCCCTGATCCGTATTTCAGGCGAAGACGTTCGGGGATTTCTCCAGGGACTGGTGACACAGGATCTGGCGCTGGTCACTGCGGAAACGCCGCAATGGGCGGCGCTGCTCACCCCCCAGGGCAAGGCGCTGTTCGATTTCCTGCTCTGGGCGGATGGCGATGCGATCCTCGTCGATTGCGAGGCGGCCCAGCGGGAGGCCCTGATCCGGCGCCTGACGATCTACCGCCTGCGCCGCGCGATCACGATCGAAGCGGTCGAGGGCGGGGTACATTGGTCGCCCGAGCCGGGGCAGGGCATTCCCGATCCTCGCCTCGCCGCTCTCGGCTGTCGTTGGCTGGGGCAGGCTTCGGGGGGGATTGCGACAGGCTGGCGCGCGCATCGTCTGCGGCTCGGCGTTGTCGAGGGCGTGGAGGAGCTGGGCCAGGACAAGACACTGTGGCTCGAATGCAACGCCGCCGAGCTGAATGGTGTCAGTTATGCCAAGGGTTGCTATGTCGGCCAGGAGAACACGGCGCGCATGCATTATCGCGCCAAGGTCAATCGCCGCCTGGTCGTCGCGCCGATCGGAGAAGCCGGCGATCGCACCCGGGCCAGCTATCCCGAACTCGGCCTGATGGTGGAGCTTCGCCGGGCCGAGGCGCTCGGCGATGCGCTGGTGCCGGAATGGCTGGCGGATGCCCTGGCGGAGACGCCGGCCTAGCGCTGTAGCGCGCCCAGCCAGGCAAGTATCCGGGCCTGGGCAACGGGTTCGAATGCCAGTTCGTGCCCATAGCCTGGTACCAGTTCGAGGTCGGCCCGTGGTGCCGCGGCGGCGAGTGCGCGGGCATGTGATGCGGGGATGAGCGTGTCGGCAGTGCCGTGCAGCACGAGAACTGGTGCGCTGACCTGCGGCAGCTTGGTCAGATTGTCGTAGCGGTCACGCAGCAGCAGCCTGGCCGGTAGCCATGGATAGTGACCGGCGGCGACATCCGGCAGGCTGGTGAATCCCGAGATCAACACGAGGCCTGCAATTGGTTGTTCCGTCGCCAATTGGGTCGCGACGCCGGACCCTAGCGAATTGCCGATCAGGATGCGCTGGTTCGCGGGCACGCCGTGCCCGTCCAGCCAGGCCAGCGCGGCGCGGCCATCGGCATAAAGACCCTGTTCGCTCGGCTTGCCGGGGTTGCCGCGATAGCCGCGATACTCGACGAGCAGCAGCCCATTGCCGCGCTGGCCCAGCAGTGCGGTCGCCAAAGCCGATTCCTCGATCCGGCTTCCATTGCCGTGGAAGAAGACGAGGGTCGGATGGCCGGGCGCGGCAGTGCGGTAGGCAGCATGGAGGTGCAATCCGTCACGGGTTGCAAGCGTGACCGGGGCGAAACCGGGAGGAACGTCGGCGGGATTGATGCTGGCCGCTTTGGGCGCTGGATAGATGAGTGCGCGCTGGCCAAGGGCGAGCGACACCAGTGCAGTGAGATAGAGGAAGGCGAGTATCGCCAGCACTACCAACGCTATCCGCATCGCCGTCGATTTCCACCTTGGCTCGAGCCACACAAAGAAAAAGGGAGGCCGGTTTCCCGACCTCCCCAATTCTGTCAGTCCCTTGAGACCGGTCTGGCTTAGTAGCCCGAACCCGGACCGTAGGTGACTTCCACGCGACGGTTCTGCAGCTCGCGAACGCCGTCGGCAGTCTCGACGCGCGGCTTGCTCTCACCGAAGGCTTCGGTCGAGATCGCGCCGGCACCGATGCCACGGGCGGTCAGGTAAGCCTTCACCGAGTCAGCACGACGCTGCGAGAGGCCAACGTTGTAGCTGGCCGAACCCGAGCGATCGGCGTGGCCAGCCAGCATGACCTGCGCGTTACCGCAGTTCTGGTAGTTGCTGATGGCGTTGTCGAGGATGCTCGCGGCTTCCGGCGTGATGTCCGACTTATCCCAGTCGAAGAACACGATGTACGGTCCCGGGGTGCAGACGACGGTCGGCGTCGGGGTCGGTTCCGGAGTCGGGGTCCAGGTCGGCGTCGGAGTGGGCTCCGGCGTCGGGGTCGGCGCGGGAGCCGGCTCTTCCGGGGCACCGAAGTTGAAGGTCAGGCCGCCGAGGATCGAGTGCGAACGGAAACGACCGTCCCAAACACGACCCGAGGCGTCGGTGAGCTTCACATTGTCGGCGTTGAAGAAGCGATACTTCAGCGACACGTCGATCGAGTCGGTCAGCGGAGCGCGGATGCCCGCAATCGCCTGCCAGGCGAAGACCGTGTCCGAATCGTCGAGGGTGTTGGCGTAGGTGTTCAGGCCAACCTTGCTCTTCACGCGAGCGACACCGACGCCGCCGCCGACAAAGCCCTGCACGCCGGTGTCTTCACCGAAGTCGAGCAGGCCGTTGACCATGAAGCTGAGCGCCGTCGAGCGGCCGCCAGCATAGCTGTAGTCGCCCGGAGGAGCGTTGAGCGCAGCGCCGGCCGCATTGCGGTACGGCTGCGTGACGGTGCTGGTCAGACGATTGACCGAGGCCGAACGATAGCCAACTTCGGCTTCCGCACGGAACGGACCGAAGTCGTAACCGACAGTGGCGTCGGCGTCCCAGCCAGCCTTGTGATGCACGGTCGCGGCGTCGGTGGCAGCGCCGACGTCGAACTTGATGTCCTCGACCAGCATCGCGCCGCCTTCGACACCCACGTACCACGCGTCGTCGCGAGCGAGGGCGGGCGTGCTGAGCGCGGTCGTTGCGAGTGCCAGAGTTACGGCAAGCTTCCGCATCTTAATCCCCTTTCATGATTGTCACTACGGACAGCGAAAAACTCAGTACCGAAACGAAAGTTTCTACGCAAGCGCACAAATCCGGGCACTGTTGCATGAACGTCACAGTTGGTCGGGTTCGATCAGACCGTGCACGCGCAAAGCAACGAGTACCGCAGAAATTGCGGCTCGCGCTTCCGCATCAACCACCGGCCCGCCCTCTGGTTCCGCTATGCCGGCGGCGCGGGGGCCGACTACCTGCCGGCCTTCCACCAACACTCGGCCATGGACCTCTCCGGTACGCCATTCCCCGCCGGTGAAAAGCGCGTATCCGCCAACCTCGCCCAACCAGAGGCGCATCCCCTCGAACGGTGCCACGAACCGCCAGCCGCCCTCGGTCCAGCCTGCGATTTGGCCACCGCGCCCTGCCCAGTCACCCTCCGGTACCCTGCCGAGGATCCAGCAGGCTCCCGGCATGGGGTCTGCGGGGGGCGTCTCGGTGCCGATCGCCACCGCGCTCGCCTGGGTGAGCAGGTCGAGCCGCACGATCGCCTGCCGTGCAGCAGGATATGGGCGGCCAGCGTCTCGATCAGCGGCTGGCCGCCCGATCGCGCCGTCACCAGCGCGAGCAGGGCGGGATCGCTCGCCTTCAGCGCCGCGCTGCCGGCGCCTTCGGCCACCAGCTTCACCGCCCGCTGCGCCACCGGATTGTGGCAATAGGCCTCGCGCACCTGCGCCTCGTAGCTGCGCGGCCATTCGCCGATGGCGCCCGCAAAACTGCCCGCGCGCGACAAGGCCGGCCGCGCGCCTTCGCGCACGGACTTTCGCCCGAACCATTTCATGCCTGATCTCCTGAATTGTCGGACGACTATGCCGCGAGAACCGGTTCCCGGCCTTCGCCGGGGAACGATCCGGGCATCACGCGCAGGGATCGCCCGCCGCCAGCTCCGCCGCGCTCAGCCGTCCATCCCGGTTGCAGTCCCGCGTCCAATATCCTGCCGCCAGCCCGGCGCGCAGCGCGTCGAACTCGGCGCCCTTGCCCGGTACCGCGGCGGCGACCATCGCGGTCACTTCCGCGGGATCGAGGCCGCCATCGCGATCGGTGTCGAAGCGCGCCACCAGGGCCGTGCTGCCCGCATCGAGCAGCGCGCCCACGCTCAGCGCACAGCCGCACAGCCCCAGCATCCCGGCAAGCGCGATCGCCCGCCGGAACATGTTCCGTTCCGTCATGTCGATTCTCCTGATTTGTCCCTGCAGGCCCTTTTCTCGTCATCCCCGCGAAGGCCGGGATCCAGGGTCACACAGGATGTCGCTCTGTTACTCTGGATCCCCGCCTTCGCGGGGATGACGACGAGAGGGAGGCTGGAGCGAACTCACAGCACCCGTATCGCCGCCTTGCCCCGCTTGCTCAGCATCAGCTCGGTCAGCGCCCAGACCAGCGCATCCGCCCGGTCCGGCGATCGGCCCGGCCCTTCATAGCCGCCGCCGGCGACCAGCCCGCACAGCTCGTCCTCCAGCGCCGGGAAGGCGCCGGCATGCCGCACCTTGCCCGCCTCGTAGAGCAGGCTCACCGGCTCGGCGCGTGCCGCCTTGCCCTGGCTGGCATGCACCAGGGTAACCGGCAGCGCGCTGTCCGCGCCGAGCAGCACGGACTTCACCATTGCGCCGCCCTGGTTCTTCTCGGCGATCACCCGGCTGGCGTCGTGCCGCGCGGCACAGGCCGCCACCGCCTGGGCCCAGCCCTCGGGCGTCGCGCCCGAAACGCTGGCATCCTCGATCACATAGCCCTTGCCGTCGCGGCCCAGCCCGACCGCGACGATCCCGCAGGAATCGCCGCCGACGCCCGCCGGCGGATCGACGCCCACCACGCGGCGCACCAGTTCGGGCGTTTCCGCGACACGCAGCTTCTCGATCAGCGCGCGGTTCCACAGTGCGCCCTGCAATTCCTCGATCATCTCTCCATCCAGTTCCTGCCGGCCGAGCAGCGTGCCGCCATAATCGGCGGTCATCGCCTCGACGAAGCTGCGCGGCAGCCAGGGGTTGGCGCGGGTCTGCCCGCGCGTTTCGATCACGCCGGGCAGGGCCATCACCTTGCGCATCAGCTTCACCGGGCGCGGCGTCGTCGTCACCAGCATCTGCGGATGCTCGCCCAGTCGCAGCCCCAGCATCAGATTGTCCCAGGCGGTCTCGCCGCCCCGTCCCCATTTCGCCAGCTCGTCGCACCAGGCGAAATCATGTTCGGGCCCGCGCAGCGTATCGGGCGCGCCGGCCGAATAGGCATGGGCCTGCGCGCCGCTCGGAAAGCGCAACTCGCCCGAGCTGCGATGCCAGACCAGTTTCTCGTCCTCGCGCGCGGCCGCCAGCAGGCCGCTCGATCCCTCGATCATCACGCGGTGGACATCGTCGATATTGCCGCCGACCAGCGCGATGCGCGCGGCCGGGTTGGCGCGGGCCCGGGCGAGCACCCATTCGGCGCCCGCCCGCGTCTTGCCGAAGCCGCGGCCCGCCCGGATCAGCCAGATGCGCCAGTCGCCTTCGGGTTCGAACTGGCCCGCATGCGCCCATTGCCACCAGCGCTCGGCGAACTCGCGCTTCTGCGGTCCGCTCAGCGTCCGGATCGCTTCGGCGCGTTCATCGGGTGTGCGGGCCATCAGCGCTTCGAACGCAGCCCTATTGCGCACCTTTCTCCTCCGCCTCCAGCGCCCGAACCCGATCCATCGCGGCAAGTTTCTTCAGGATCGCCGTATCGGTATCTTCCGGGCAGGCGCGTTTCAGCTTCGGGCCGCCGCGCCACTTTCCCTGCATGGCGTTGCGATGCTGGCCCAGCAGTTTCAGTGCCTGCTCGACGATGATCCTGCTGCCGTCGGCACGGTCGATCGTGTCGCCGCCGCCGGCGAGCATATGGCCGAGCAGCTCGGTCTCCAGCATCTCGTATCCGACGTGGAGCGCTTTCTGCCACTCCTCGCCGAACGCCTCGTCCTTGCGCCGCAGATGATAGACGCTCGGCGGCGTCATCCCTGCCGCGGCGGCTGCCGCCCGCACGTTGCAGGTGCCGGCGAGATGATCGAGGAAGTCTGTGCGCTTCTTCTTGGTCCAGCGCACCCAGCGCCGTCTCTTCTTCTCCACGGCTCCTCTCCCGAAAAAGAAAAGGGCCGGAAGGCGTTGCCGCCCCGGCCCGACTCGCAATTCTTCAGCGTGCTCTACTTGTGCCATATCAGCGTGACGATGTCAAGCCAAAAGTGCCTATATGGTTCGTTACATGGCACGATTTGTGGTTCGCTGCCGCTCGGTTTCCTGGAAAATCAACCCCTTAGAAGGGGAGCCAGCGGGCCTTTTCGCTGAACTTCATATAGCCGGCGTTGACGCCCAGCCGCCAGCCGACGCCCAGCCGCACCGGGATCAGCACCACGTCGCCGCGGCGCAGGTACGAGGCGGAGAGGCCGCCGACGAAATAGGCGCGGCCCTCGCCCTGGGGGAAGCGCTTGTAGAGGTCCTGGCTGTCGTAGAGATTGTAGACGAGGACGAACACCTTGTTGGCGTCGCCGCCCAGGTCGAAGCCGATCGACGGGCCGGTCCAATAGACCTTCCGCTGGCCTTCGACCTTGTGGAACAGCATGCCCGAGCCATAGCGCAGGCCGACGCCGATCGCGCCCGAGGCTTCGCTGCCGGCGATATAGCCGTTGGGCTGGCCCTGGTCCTTGAGGATGTTCTCGATCAGCTTGGCCAGGCCCGATGCGCCCTTGCCGAACACGCCCTCGGCGGCGCCGACCAGCTCCTCCTGCTGATAGGTGGTGGCCTGGTCGCGCGAGGCGCCGCCCTGCTGGTTGTAGGGGGCGGGCTGCTGCTGCTGGCCGGCCGGGCCCTGCTGCTGGGGATAGGGGTCCTGCGGGGGCGGGGCGGGGACGTCCTGCTGCTGCGCCGGGCGGTTGTACGGGTCCTGTGCGGGGGGCGGGGTGTTGATGTCCGAATCGATCGCGGTGTTGGGGTCGATCGTGGTCATCTGCTGCTGGGCGGATGCGGGCATGCCCGTCATCCCGAGCGCGGCGGCCGCCGCCATCAACACCAGTGCACGAACGTTCATCGCGGAAATACCCCAGCCCAGCAGATCGGCCCTTTTTACGGGGTGCGGCTGTCGCGGCAATGAACGAGCGGCAAATAGAGTCGATTTCACGTCAAGCTGGGCGTTGCCTGCTGCGAAACCGCTCGTTATAGGGCCTGCCTTCGAGCCGTTATCCGGAGACGTGGGTGAGTGGCTGAAACCAACGCTTTGCTAAAGCGTCATACGGGAAACCGTATCGAGGGTTCGAATCCCTCCGTCTCCGCCATCTTGCCCTAGGCAGGGCTCGCCAACCCCCCCCAAATATGCTAGGAAACCGCAGAAATCAGCGGCTTTTTCGTTCCGCTGCGTTTCACTCAATCCGACACAGTCTCGCACGGAGTGTGGGGAAAAGTGTGGGGAAGAATGAGGTGAGGTGGCATGGGGAAGCTCACTGCGCTCAAGATTCGTTCGCTGACTGAACCTGGCCGATATTCCGATGGGGACGGCCTTTTCCTTGAGATCAACGGAAAAGGCACGGCCAGCTGGATTCTTCGGATCCAGACCAGTGGCAAACGCCGAGACATTGGCCTTGGCTCTGCAAAATCTGTCTCTCTCAAGGATGCCCGCGATGCCGCCTACGCGACTCGGCAGAAGATCGCGCAAGGCATCGATCCGGTCGCTGAACGTAAGCAAGAGCGACAGGTAATCCCAACCTTCCGTAAGGCAGCAGAGGTGGTTCACGCGGAGCGCGAGAAGGGGTGGAAGAACGGGAAACATCAGAATCAGTGGATCGCGACGCTGAAGACCTACGCCTTTCCGAAGTTGGGCGATCTACTGGTCAACGAGATCGAAGGGCCCATCATTCGCGACGTCCTCGCCCCGATCTGGCTGGCCAAGCCAGAGACTGCGCGTCGAGTGCGACAACGCATCGGTACTGTACTCGACTGGTCGTATTCTCGAGGCTTTCGCGCGACCGAAGCTCCGATGCGGTCGCTTTCGAAGGGATTGCCGCGGCAACCGAAAAAGGACGGGCACTTCGCTGCAATGGCTTACGCGGCTGTTCCGGGCTTTATGGAGAAGTTGGCCGAACGTGAGTCAGTAGGGCGCCTTACGCTTGAGGCGCTGATCCTGACCGCGACCCGCTCGGGAGAGGTGCGGGGTGCCACCTGGTCGGAACTTGATCTGAAGTCTGCGCTGTGGACCATACCTGCGGACCGTATGAAAATGGGGAAGGTCCATATTGTCCCTCTCTCGCCCGAAGCCGTAGCGGTGTTCGAACGTGCCAAAAAGTTCAAGGCTGGGGCCAGTGACTTGGTGTTTCCAGGTCAAAGCGTGAAGAAGCCGCTCTCGGACATGACCCTTCTCAAGATCCTACGCGATATGGAACTCGCGGTAACGGTGCACGGCTTCCGCTCCGCGTTCCGAGACTGGGTCGCGGAGCAAACCGATTACTCTGGCGAGGTGGCCGAGGCTGCTTTAGCGCACACGGTATCGAATAAGGTTGAAGCGGCCTACCGGAGAACAGACTTTCTCGACAAGCGTCGCCTCTTGATGCGCGATTGGGCAAGCTTTTGCGCACCAACAAAGGCCGAGTAGCTGAAACCAGAGGTCTCCGAGCCAGCCTCATGAATCTCGCTCAAATATCCTGGCTCGCCTCCTCGACCGGGGCTTGAACAGCTTCAAGGTGTACGGGGCTCGACTGCGACGGCGCGAGGATTCGCGATAAGTTCCCGGATAGCAGCTGTGTCTCCTTGATTCACGATGCCATATACCGGGATGTTGGCGGCGCGAGGATCGGTCAGGATCAGGCGGTCCTTGGCGTATCGGTTCACCTCGACGATCACCTCGCTCAACGGCTCTCCCTGGAAGACTAGGCGACCGCGCGTCCAGGCGACGGCGCTATCAGCATCGATGTCCGCCGCCTGGCGGATGAAGCCAGTATCGCCGCGGGTACTCGTCATGACGCCGAACGACAGGCGCTCGCCCTTATGTGCCAGCTTCTCGATCGGTTCGGCGGATCCCCGTCGGCCAGGTTCGGACAATGCGACCCGCACCACGCCCTCAACTACCGTAACTTCCGCCTCGCGTTTGCCAACGCTGACGTCGAACATCGTGCCGACCGCGACGACATCGCCATGCCGGGTCTCGACCACGAACGGCCGACTCTTGTCATGTGCGACCCTGAACAGGGCTTCGCCGGAGATCAGCCGCAGCCGGCGCTCCCCGGCCAGATAAGCGATATCGACCCGGCTGTCGGCCGCCAAGGTCACGACGGATCCGTCGCTAAGTGCGATTCGGCGACGCTCGGCATGTCCGGTGGCGACACTCTGCAGAGTCTCGCGGGTCGGCATCGGATGCGTCATCCATAGCGTCCCGCCAAACACAGCCAGCACCGCGACCGATGCTGCCAGCGCTCGCACTACCCAGACGGGGCGATGGCGCGTCGGAGCAGGGCCCGGGCGCTCGAGCTCGCCGAGCCAATTCCAGAATTCGGCAGCCTCCGCTCGGTCGTCCGGATGGAGGTGGGCGTCGCGGCCGTCGAGGAAGGATTCGAACACCGCTGGCGCGCGCTTGCCGAGATCGCGTTTGCTCATGCGCCGCGCTCCATCAGATGCGCGAGCCGATCGTAGAGGTGCGCGACCGCATGGGTGAGGTGCTTCTGCACCATGCGCGGCGAGATGCCGAGTTCGCGGGCGATCTCGCCCGTGCCGCGCTCGTCGAAGCGGCGCATGACGAACACCTCGCGGCAGCGTGGCGAGAGTTCGTCGAGCGCCGCCTCCAGCGCGGCCTGGAGGTCCGCCGCCCGGCGGCGATCCTCCTGCGCCGGGCGGACCGGCGGATGGATCTCGGGATCGAGCGGCACGACCGGCAAGGCCCGGCGGTGGCGATCCGCGATCAGGTTCGCGGCGATGCGGAAGAGATAGGCGCGGGGCTCGTCAACGGTGCGTTCGCGCGCGCTTGCGACCAGCCGGGCACAGGCCTCCTGCACCAGATCATCGACCTCGGCGGCGTCATCCACCCGCCGTGCGACGAACGCCCGCAAGGCCGCCCGATAGGCGTCGAGCCCGCCATGCCCGTCGTCTGGCGCCTGCAGCATTTCAGGTCGTCCGGCAGCCAAGCGCGCATCTCCCCCCAGCGCCCCTGCGCAAGGTTCCTCCCTGCCATGACGCGCAACAATGGCAAAGGCGAACCTTGCAACCATGCAACACTCGAAAAAAATTGATCCACTTCGGTTCGCGGTTGTGACTTGCCCGCGTCATAAACCCTGATTGCCGGGTCCAGGCATCGATTCAGGGGGGTCGATTTCCATGAAAACACGCCAGCTTCTTCTCATGACCGTTGCCGCCTTTGTCGCGGTGCCGGCCGCCGGACAGGCGCGCGAGACCGTGCGCCACGAGATCCATTTCTCAGGCGGTCGCCTCGATACGGCGCTGATGCAGGTCGCCCAGCAGACGGGAGTCCAGCTGGTCTTCACCGATCCGGCGATCGCGCGGTTGAAGGCGCCCAGGCTCGAGGGCCGCTACACGATCGGCGACGCGCTCGACCTTCTGCTCGCCAACAGCCGCTACACCTATCGCTTCACCGGTCCGAACAGCGTGCGGGTGATGGCGAGGGGAGATGCGCAGCCGGACGCACGACCGGTCTCGCTCTATCAGGACGCGCCCGTTCCCGCGCCGACCGGTGACCAGCAGGCCGCGGCCGAGACCGCAGCCGTGGAGCAGGCGGTGAACGGCGACGCGCCGGCCTCGGCGGAAATCGTCGTCGTCGGCTCGCAGATCCGGGGTAGCAAGGTGACCGCCGCGCTTCCCGTCACCGTGGTCGACGAGGCCCAGATCGGCGCGACCGGCGCCACTTCGGGCGACGAGCTGTTCCGTTCGATCCCGCAGCTCGGCGACGTCAGCTTCAACAGCTCGTATCTGCCGAACAGTTCGAACTCGGCGCGCGGCGATGTCGGCTCGATCAACCTGCGCAATCTCGGTGTCGGCAACACGCTGGTGCTGCTGAACGGTCGCCGCGTGGTCAATCATCCGACCAGCCGCGCCGACGACAACCTCGTGCCGGTGCTCACGGTCAACACCAACGCCATTCCCGTCTTCGGCCTGGAGCGCATGGAAGTGCTGCGCGACGGCGCTGCCGCCATCTACGGCTCGGACGCGGTCGCCGGCGTGGTCAACACCGTGCTGAAGACCGACTATAACGGCGTCGAGCTCGAAGGGCAGGTCGGCTGGGGCGAAGGCTCGAGCCTGTTCGAGACCAACACGCACCTGCTCGCCGGCCGAAACCTTGGTGACCGGGGCAACATCACGCTCTTCGCCAGCTACGACAAGCGCGACGGCGTGATGGCGAATGATTTCGACTATACCCGCACCAACGACCTGCGTTCGCTGTTCGCCGGCACGCGCTTCGAAGGCTCGACCTCGCTCGACGGCCGTTCGACGATCACGCCCTGGGGTTCGTTCCAGACGGTGGGCAATGTCGTCGTCCGCCAGGGTACGACCGTACTGACCAACACCTCGGGCCAGTTCCACATCCAGCCGACCAGCTTCACCGGCTGCCCGGCGGGCGGCGCCGGCATCATCGGTGGCACCAACTGCGTCGCCACCGGCACCAGCTCGGCGGCGGCGATCCGCGAGCTGCGCTTCGACGCGCCGCTCGCTTTCAACACCAACGTCACGCCGAATATCCGCCGTATCAACCTGTTCGTGAACGGCCATTACGAGCTGGGCGGCGGCATCGAGCTGTTCGGCGAGGCAGGCTATTACAATGGGGAGAGCAACAGCATCCAGGCGTCGAGCGGTACGCTCTCTTCCGGCCCGCTGACCATTGCCGCCAATGCCTATTACAATCCGTTCGGCCTGGCCGGCAGCCCGAACCGCCTGCCCGGCATCAACGCGGCAGCCGGCGGCCAGGCGATCACCCTGTCGAGCTACAATTTCGCCGATGTCGGCCCCAATCGCGTCGAGGTGCTCAACACGCAATATCGCCTGCTGGGCGGCGTCCGCTTCAAGGCGCTCGGCCTGGAGTGGGAAAGCGCGGGCCTCTATTCCGAAGCGCGGGTTCGCGACCGTTCCGACGGCATCAGCCAGACCCTGCTCCAGCGCCAGATCAACCTGACCACGCCCGATGCGTACAATCCGTTCAACGGCAGCGGCATCACCCCGCCGAGCGGCATCGACAATACGCCCAGCAGCGCGGCGGCGATCGCCGCGATCAAGGTGAAGACCACCCGGATCAGCAAGTCGACGCTCGCGATGTGGGACATCAAGGGCTCGACCACGCACCTGCTGCACCTGCCGGGCGGCGATGTCGGCCTGGCGATCGGCGGCGAAGTGCGCCGCGAGACCCAGAATGACGACCGCGACGGGCGCGTCGACGGCACGATCCAGTTCACCGACTCGATCAACGGTGCGGTCAACGGCTCCGACCTGGTCGGCACCAGCCCCTCGCCCGACACAAGCGGCCGCCGCACCGTCGCCGCTGCCTATCTGGAACTCGCGGTGCCGGTCGTCTCGCCGGAGATGAACATCCCGCTGGTGCGCAACATCGAGCTCCAGCTCGCGGGCCGCTTCGAGAATTACTCCGACGTCGGCTCGGTCGCCAAGCCGAAGGTCGCCGCGGCCTGGGACATCGTGCGCGGCCTGCGCGTGCGCGGTTCCTATGCCGAGGGCTTCAAGGCGCCGAACCTCGAGCAGATCAACGCGACGATGGTGACGCGGTCGAACACCCGCACCGACTGGGTTCGCTGCGAAGCGCAGCTGCGCACCGGCGCGATCTCCAGCTTCGCCAATTGTTCGCAGGGCTTCGCCACCACCGCGCGGCGCTCGGGCAATCCCGACCTGAAGCCCGAACAGTCCAAGACCTGGACGGTGGGTGTCGTGCTGGAGCCGCACTTCCTGGATTCGGCGATCGGCCGGATGACCTTCACCGCCGATTACTGGCATGTCGACCAGAAGGGGATCGTCGGCCTGTTCGGCGAGGGCAATGCGCTGATCAACGACTATCTGCTGCGCGTGCAGGGATCGAGCGATCCCAACGTCATCCGTGCCGCGCCGACCGCCGAGGACAATACGCTGTTCGCCGGATCGGGCCTCGCCCCGGTCGGCCGGGTGCTCTACGTCAACGACAAGTACGTCAACCTGCTGCCGCAGGAAGTCGCGGGCGTGGACTTGGGCTTCAACTGGCGCCTGCCCGATTTCGGCGCGGGCAAGATCAGCCTGAATGCCAATGCCGCCTATCTCGACAAGTTCTTCCTCGAGCCCTCGCCGCCGATCCAGACCCTGATCGCCGCGCGGGCCGCGGGGACCATCAATGCCGGCACCAACATCGCCGATGCCGGTGATCTCGTCCGGCAGAACGGCAAGCCGCGCTGGAAGGTGACCGGATCGATCACCTGGGAGAAGGGGCCGTTCCAGATCGGCGGCTTCACCCAGTACACCAGCGACGTGGACGATACCGGCCTGCTCGATTCCGCCGGCGCCGCCTGGCTGATCGAGGACCGCATGACCTTCAACCTCTACGGCCAGGTCACCGTGGGCAAGCGCGACAATGGTGGGCGCTACCGGCTGCGCATCGGCGTGCGCAACCTGACCAATGAGGGGCCGCCGCTCAGCTCGAGCGGGTTCCTCGGCTCGCTCTACAGCCCCTATGGCCGCTACTGGTACGCCAACATGCGGGCGAGCTTCTGATGCGGATCGCCCTGATCCTCGCGCTGGCGTCGCTCGCGACGCCGGCCTTCGCCCAGGAAGCTACCGAGGCGCCTGCCGCGCAGCGCGTCTCCGGCGGCGACATCGTCGCCTATGACCAGATCCACAAGCCCGCGATCGGGCGCGGGGGCATGGTCGTCAGCCAGAACAAGATCGCGGCGGAGGTTGGTGCCGCGATCCTGCGCAAGGGCGGCAATGCGGTCGATGCCGCGATTGCCACTGCCTTCGCGCTCGCAGTCACCCTGCCGCGTGCCGGCAATGTCGGCGGCGGCGGCTATATGCTGATCCACATGGCGGCGAAGGACGGCAAGCCCGCCCAGACCCTGGCGATCGACTATTACGGCCAGGCATCGCGCAACACGACGCCCGACCTGCTGCTCGGCGCCAATGGCAAGCTGGATCCGGCCAAGGGCTATTCGATGAAGGGCGTGGCGATCCCCGGCACGGTCGCGGGCCTGTGGGAAGCGCACAAGCGCTTCGGCTCGCTGCCCTGGGGCACGCTGATCGCCCCGGCGATCGCGATGGCGCGCGACGGTGTCATCCTGTCGGACGACGAGGCCCAGGCGAATGCCGACCAGAAGAAGGCGATGCACGACGATCCCGCCGCGCTCGCCGTCTTCTTCAAGTCCGATGGCAGCGCCTATGCGCCGGGCGAACGCTGGAAGCAGCCCGATCTCGCCGCGACGCTGCAGGTGATCGCGGCCAAGGGGCGGGACGGCTTCTACACCGGCGCCATCGCGAAGAAGATCGCGGCCGGCATGAAGGCCGGCGGCGGCGTGATCGACGAGGTGGACCTCGCCGCCTACCAGCCGGTGATCTCCGAGCCGATCTGGTCGAGCTATCGTGGGCTTCCGATCGCGTACATGCCGCCGACCGCATCGGGCGTGAGCGTCGCCGAGGCGATGAACATCCTCGAGCGCTTCCCGGTACGCGAGCAGCGCTGGGGCAGCGTGGCCAATCTCCATCTCCTCGCCGAGACGCTGAAGATCGTCTGGTCGGACCGCAAGCTGATCGGCGGCGGACCGGACTGGCGGACGCCGGCAAAGGGCCTGGCGAGCAAGGAATATGCGGCCGAGCGCGCAAAGTTGATCCAGCCGGGCAGTTCGCTTGACGCGAAGGCGCTGCCCGACGGCAATCCCTATCCGTTCGAGAGCAAGGACACGACGCACTTCTCGGTGGTCGACGCGGCCGGCAATGCGGTGAGCAACACCTATACCTTGTCGGCTTCGTACGGCGCGCACGTCGTCACACCGGGCACCGGCATCCTGCTCAACAACTCGCTCGGCAACCTCGCATGGGGCCGCCGCGGCGACGAGTGGAAGGCGACCCAACCGGTCCCCGGCAAGCGCGTCGGCTCGACGATCACGCCGATGATCGTGTTCAGGGGCGACAAGCCCTGGCTGGTCACCGGCACGCCCGGCGGCGGCTACATCATCGCGACGATGGTGCAGATGCTGTCCAACGTGATCGATCACCGGCTGAACGTGGCCGAGGCCGCCGAGCGTCCGCGCATCAACCAGTCCGGCGGCGACGGCCCGATCGAGCTCGAGGAGGGCTTCTCGCCGGATATCGTTCCCCTGCTCGAAGCCAAAGGGCACAAGGTGCGCAGCTCGAACACCATGGGATCGGTCCAGTCGATCATGGTCGAGGGCGAGAAGTTCCTGGGATCGGCCGATACGCGCCGCCCCGATGCCGCCGCCGTCGGCGCGAAATAGGAGAGTGCACGAGATGACGATCAAGACCGCGCTGCTGCTGGCCGCCGGGCTCGCACCGCTCCCCGCCTTTGCCCAGGCGCTGCCCGAGGCGCAGCGCGGCGCGATGCTCGCGGGGATCGAGAAGCGCACGCCCAGTCTTGCCGCCACCGCCAAGGCGCTGTGGGGCTGGTCCGAAGTCGGCTATCAGGAGAACAAGTCGTCGGCGCTGCTACAAGCGCAGCTGAAAAAGGCCGGCTTCTCCGTGACGCCGGGCGTGGCCGGCATGCCGACGGCATTCGTCGCCAGCTTCAAGCAGGGCAGCGGCCCGGTGATCGGCATCCTCGCCGAATATGACGCGCTGCCCGGCCTCGCCCAGACCACCGACCCGACCAAGACGCCGATCGCGGGCAAGGCGGCCGGCCATGGCTGCGGGCACAATCTCTTCGCCGCGGCCAGCGTCGAAGCGGCGATCGCGATCCGGGAATGGATGATCGCCAACAAGGTCCAGGGCGAGCTGCGCCTGTACGGCACGCCTGCCGAGGAGGGCGGCTCGGGCAAGGTCTATCTGGTCCGCGCGGGGCTGTTCGATGACGTCTCTGCCGTGCTTCACTGGCATCCGGGCGACGCCAATGGCGTGTCGACCGGCAAGAGCATGGCCAACATCTCGGGCAAGTTCCGCTTCCACGGGGTGAGCGCGCATGCCGCCGCCTCGCCCGACAAGGGCCGCTCGGCGCTCGACGGCGTCGAGGTGATGGACGTCGCGGTCAATTTCATGCGCGAACACATCCCGTCCTCGACGCGGATCCACAACATCATAACCGCAGGCGGCGAGGCACCGAACGTGGTGCCCGACTTCGCCGAGAGCTATTATTATGTCCGCAACGTCGAGCCGGCGATCGTGCGCGACGTATGGGCGCGAGTGGTGAAGGCGGCCGAGGGCTCGGCGATGGCGACCGGCACCACGGTGGATCACGAGATCACCGGCGGCGTCTATTCGATGCTCGCCAGCGAGACGCTTGCCAAGGTGATGACGCGCAACCTCGATACGGTAGGCGGGGAGCAGTGGACGCCCGAGGAGATAGCCTGGGCGACCGAGCTGCAGAAGAGCCTTCCCGTGCAGAAGCCGCTCGACAGCGTCAGGGAGACCGGCTCGCGCGAGCGTGGTCCCGATGGCGGCGGTTCGACCGACGTGTCCGACATCAGCTGGACGGTGCCGACGATCGGCCTCAATACCGCCACCTGGGTCCCGGGTACGCCGGCGCACAGCTGGCAGGCGGTCGCCGCATCCGGATCGAGCATTGGTGCCAAGGGCGCCGCGGTCGCCGCCAAGACGATCGCACTGACGGCGGCGGACCTGTTCTTAAGCCCTGAAACGCTGAAGGAGGCGAAGGCCGAGCTCGACAAAGCACGCGGGCCGAATTTCAAGTATGACGCCTTGCTAGGCAACCGAGAGCCTGCGCTGGATTACCGTAAGCCTACGCCTGCTTGGGAAGGCGGGAAGACCAAATAGCTCCAAACGGCGCCTTGCGGATCGATAGGGCTGCGTGAGTTTCTGTCGCGTTGCGGAGGTCATATCGTGCTCTTTCCGCGTGACGGTTTCGCCCACCAGCCCAGCCCAATATCTTGTCGGTTTAAATTGCTATGGGCGCGGGGAACTTAACTCGCGGCGCCCTTTTGCTGGTCTCTAGGAGCGGGAGGAAGGTGAAATTCCCGCATAACGACTTGAATAGGCTAGGGAAATTGCGAGACTGACACTCCCTACCCACCACTTTTCCTACCACCGAGCGTGCGATTTTCTGGCGCGACATGACGCAATTAGCGACCGCTATGCGCCCTCACATTGGTCGTTAGGCGGGAACACTTCCGATCCCGAAAGCTGACATTCGCTCACGCAACATAGGGATGGCCATTTTTGGGAGCTTGGCGTCCAGTCTCAGGGCGAGCAGATGATTTCGAGATCAATGCCGACGGTTTCCTTGAGATAGGTGAGCGCAGCAGCCAGGACCGTCGATTGGGCGTCGGTGCGCCGGCCCACGGACAGCCCGGGCTGCACGACCAGAATCGAGGTGCGCACGGGCACGAAGCGGTTTCGCTTGAGCAACTGGTTGAGTTCGGAATGGCCGCCGCGCAGGAAGCGCGTCGGGCGCCCGCCACCCCGTAATGCGACGTCGCGTGCTTTGAGGTGATGGGCCAGCGCTGGAATCTTGCCCAGCCAGCGGGCCGAGCGGATCGCCTGCGACGAGACTTCCACCACATCGGCGACACGCGCGCCGGCATCGGTGCCGCCTGAGAATTTGCAATGGACCAGGGCAAGCTTGATATGATCGCCGGCGTCCTTGAAACAAACCAGGTCGGCAGCTTCGCCGCTGGCATCGTCGTCGAAGACCACATCATATTCGGCGGCGATATAGTTGCTGGCGACCCGCCACTGGATCGAATCTTTGCGAATGCTCCCATTCTTCCAGAGCGATTCCTTGGCGATATCGACCCCGTCCCAGTCCCACCCTTCGAACCGCGCATCGTCGATCGTCAGGTCATAGGGGGTCTGGGGGGTAATGTGGAGGTTGGCGTCGAGTTCTGACAAATCGACGAAGCGAAACAACGGCGGATAGTCCGAGAAATATTGGGCGAGAGGCGCACTCACTTTGCCGATCGTGATCTGGACCGCCTCGCCGGATAGCTGGGTGACCGAGAATTCATTCGGCCCGCCCAGCGCAAAGCGGAACGAGCCCCAGATGCCGGAAGCCGCCTCGCAAAGATCGAAGTCGATCGTATTTGTGGCGCGGTCCAGCCCGGTAAGGCTGAGTTCGAAGACCGTCTGTGCGGCTTCGCGCGTGCCTTTATTGAAAAGGACGCGTTCCTCGACTTGACCAAGGATCTCGACCGGCCAGTCGATACCGAGCAACTCGGCATCGGGCAGGGTGGACACCACCGTTGGTAAAAGCACATTGTCGATCAGCTTGGTCGTATCGATCGATGCGTCGACGATCTTGTCGCCAATCGATTCGCACCATTCGTTGAGCCGCGGCACAGGGCCGCCCGCATCGCGCGACCAGATACGGCCCTTGGCCGAGCATCCGATCGTGGTCGGCGCGCCATTCTCCCAGCCGGTCCCGCTCAGCATCGCTTTGACCGAGCCGCTTTTCTCGGCCTGGCTGAGCGCCGTCACGACTTCGGCGCCGGTGTAGGAGGCATAGGAGAGATTGCGCCGGCCATGTTTCTTGACGCCGAGATTCTGGAAGATCAGCCGGGTGATCCGACCGAGCGCTCGAAAGACGATGTCGCCGTAAATCTGTTTGCCCGCGCCGACTGCCTTGGCCAGCGCTTCGGTGCTGATCTTGTGATTGCTCGAGGACAAATAGAGCAATTGGCGTGCTTCATCGAAATGAAGGACAAACAGCGCCCAGTTGCGGTCGCGTACTGCCTTGGACCGGCTCCACTTCACGGTCGGTTCCTCGCGGGTCACGAAGAATAGCGTGTTTGAGGGAGCATGTAGCCAGACGCGATAGGGAACCAGCCCGCTAGGCAGCCCTTCGTGAAAGGCCTTGGGTGTGAACTTGGTAGCGCGGTAGATCAGCGTGCTGAGCGTTGGCTTTATCAGCTTGTGCGTAATCGGAATATCGTCATCGGCAACCCCTTCGTCGAGGCGTTGCGCTTCACTCAGGAATTTAATCAGCTTGGCATGATCCTTTGCCGCCGCCGAGCTCATTTCGCTCAGAACTTCGTTCCAGTCGGCATCCTCGCTGTACAGGCGCTCGAGCGCGGTTGCGACATTCGGCTCGGCAACATTGGCGATGATCGTCGCATTGCCGATCACCGCGCCCGCGCTGCGGGTGAAACGCCCGGTAAATTGCAGCAGGATTGCCAGGCTTTGATGGAGATCGTGAATCGCCGCGATCTTGAGCTGCGGCAGGTCGAAGCCTTCGCCCAGCATGTTGACGCAAACCGCGATGCGGCTCTTTCCTTCGCGCAGCGCGGCGATCCGCGTTGCAGAGTCAGCCTGTCTGGAATGAATGATCGTCGGGCGCAGCTCGGGTGCAAGCGTCTGATACAAGGCATGCACGGCCAGCGCTCGCTCGATATTGACGCAGCGTGCCATCATCAGGTGATCGAAGCTGGCGGCAAGGTCGGTACGGAGCTTGGCGACAGCGGCGGTTGCAATCGCCATATCGGCATTGGCCGGAACCGGTTCATAGACTGGCTCGAACGAAATCGGCTTGAAATAGCCATTCTGCTGCGCCAGCCGCAGCGGGTAATTGTAGATTACCTGGCCATCGACCAGCGCACCGTCGCGCCGGAACGGTGTTGCTGTAAACTGCAGCGTCGGCACGCCGCTGAACGCTTCGCGGAATTTGGTCCAGCGCGCTGCGCCGATATGATGGGCTTCGTCGATGACCAGGACCCCGGTCCGCTTGGCGATTTCACTCCAGAAGGGCTCGGCGCTTTCGTCGCCAAGCGAGGACATCGTCGCGACGATCACATTGCAGCGTTCGAAGATTTCGAGCGCCTCGGCAGTCTTGGGGACGCCTTTGACAATACCGACGATCGGCTTGGCGGCACCAGGCGCCAATACGCCCAGCCGGTAGAGATGGCCAAAGGAGAGGAACTTGTCGGCGGTCTGCTTGCGCAACGCGTCTGAGGGCACGATGACCAGCATCGGTTTGCGGACATAAGCAGCCAGCGCTGACAGCATCGTCTCGGTCTTGCCGGTACCCGTCGGCATGACGATGGTAGCGGGGCTGCGATACAGACTCCAATGCGTCCCGATCGAAAGCAGGGCGCCCACTTGCGGCGGTCGCAGTCCCGGCGTCTCGGCTTCTTCTGAACGCGCGCTCAACCGCTCTGTCTGAAACGAAAATTGGCCGTTCCAGCTGATGGCGCGCTTCTCCACGATCTTGCTCCAGCCATCTTCTTGAGCCGCCAAAAGCAGATCGTCGATGGCTCGGTGGCCGAGCCAGCGCAGCCCGCCACCGGGCAAGCGCTGCAACAGGCCATCGACATCGCTGGGCCGTGTGCCCTTGTCGCGATCGGTAATGGCGATGATTTCGCCGCTGGCCAGGCGGAAACAGGGGATTTTGATCCGTGGTGTCAAAGCTACCGGCGGTGTTTCGCGCGCAACCTGGTTTTCGGGGTCGCGCAGCACGGCGGAAATCGTGCCGATCGGGGTTCTAACGGGACCGAATTCAATTGCAGGAAGGACTAGCTCGACTGTCGCGGCAAATAGATCGTCCATTTCGGGCCCCCGCTGGTGCTTAATCAAGTTGAGATAGGAACAAATGAAGATCAAGCCAGAGGGCGGGTCGCCAAAAAATAACCGAATTACATCCGATCCGGACTCGGCTTTTGAAATCCATTGCTAGGCCAAGGCGTTACACGCCCCAGGCTTTTTTCGCAGGCGATCATTTGCCCGGTGTCGGCCGGAACGCAGTCGTTCAACAGCGCCAACACGCTGCGTCTGCTCGGCCGCTGGATGCGGATGTTCACGATCCACAACAAGTCGTCGGTCGCCATGGCCTACAAGGAGTTCGGCGACGACGACCGGATGCGGCCGCCCAGCTATTACGACAGCATCGTCGAGGTGATGGAGGAGCTCGTGCGGATGACCGTGCTGATGCGCCCACGTATTGCCCAGCTCGTCCACCGATATTCCGAGCGCAAGGAGGGCTGCCTCCCGGTCGCACGCGAGGATCATTCGGCGATCGCTATCGGACGGCAAAATCTCACTCTGGACGACTGGTAACAAGGATGATGGCGCGTCGCTGACACGGCAACAAATGGCCGATTACGGACTGACGGCTTTCGGACAGAACCTCGCTGGAACAGACGTTCAATCTAGCGGCCGTACAACGGTCTTCGATGTGGCGATGATCTTGTCAGCCAACGTTCCGTCTCACCGATTTGCTCGCAGACCCCGCGATTTTTGTCCTAGCCAAGCCCCGCGGCGCGCAGCACGCCCCAAATCCGCGCAACCTCCCGGCCAGCCGCCTCTAGTGATTCGCGAGCCAGCTCAGAGACGGGCGTCAGGTTTGTCGTACCAAGCAACTTCGGCGGCAGCTTGAATTCGTTGAGCGCCCGGGTCTCAAGTACATGTGCAACCCGGTGCGCAGCCACGAGATCTTCACGCGCCACGCTCTCCCGGCCCAGCTCACGAGATACTTCGAGATACGCCATTGGGAAAACCGCGACTTGGCTAGAATTCCTAGCATGATGCCATGACGTAAGCACCAGCTCCGCCAGAACCTGAGCGACGCTCGCCCGGTTCAGCGTCTCGCTCGCCAGAAGCCGCGCATAGCTACGCAGACGGTAGTTCAGCTGCCAATCGCTATCCTGCAGTTCTCCAATTAGCTCATTCGCGCCGAACTGCACAAAGCGATAGTTGGCATCGAGCAACGCCCCGATGATCTGACGATATTCCGGATCGGAGAGCCGCTTGGACCGCTGCGCTTGTTTGGTAAGGCACTGCGTCCAGGTGACTTGAGCGCCCGCCTCTTGAGCAACGACGCGATAGCCAAAGTCATCCGTAATCAGCGCCCGCTGCGGCTGGAGCGACGCGATGAGCGTATCATGATAGGCAGGGTGCAGATCACGTAGCAAATCCGCAATTTTGTCCGGCAGAGCCTGCTCCGCCTCCGCTGGCACGAGCGGCAGCGTCTCGGCCAGTTCAAGCGCAGCATTGGCTTCCGCAAGCTGGCGCTCGAAGACCTCTTCCGTCATTTCGACGAGCTGATAGTGCTCTCCGTCATAGCCGAAGGTGCCCATCTTGCGGCCGCGCTGCGACTCTCGTTCCTCCGCCAACTCTCTAAGTGCATCGATCGTGGATTGGACCACCGCAAGCCGCTGCGACAATTTGCGTATCAAAGGCGCCACGCCCATACGCACCCAAGCATAGATGGAAAGCGGATCGACCACCCCGATGGGCCGCGCGGCAGCCAAACGGCCCGCCTCGAATTCTCCTTCGATGCCCAGCGCGACTCTGAGCCCGATGTCAGGGTTCGACGAAAATCCATCCCATACATCGAAGATGCTCGCTCCGCTGAACCGCGAGAACATTGCGATTGGAATCACGTGATCGCGGTAGGTGGCCTCGAGTTGCTTGCCCCGTTCTGCACGCCCGCGCGCAAGCGCGAACATCTCCTCGAACCGCTCATCACCTTTGCTGTCGTCAATAGTAAACGAGCCAAAGGCCGGATTGTCTGGGAACAGTGTCGGAAAATCGCGCATAGTGCGGCGAAACGCAAAGAGATAGCGCGATTGGATTTCCGCTAACCGGTAGATTTGCGGTCCCACACCAACCTTGGGGAACTCAATAGTTTCACCCACCGCCAGCCCCAGCAGGCGCTTCGCCAACGCATCGTCAGGGGAAAGCTCCTCGCGCTCGACAATCGGGTTGGCTGCCGTCTCGATGATCCGATGCAGTACCTCCCCAGTGTCATCATTTACGAGCACCACGCCGGTACCAGGATTTACCGTATCCGGCACACTCATCACCACATCGCTGACCCGCCCCCCGATGATAAGGCCAAGCGCGTACGCGAGATGAACCCTCGGGTTTCCATAGCCGGCACGCAGCGCACGATACCCAATCCTCAAGGCTCGCTCATCGTTTCCGACGTAGCGATCGATCAGCTGCGCGAGGCTGATGAGCTCGATCGGCGAACCTTCGATTTCCGCCGGCACGGTCGCGAGCCAATTCTGCATCGGCGCAGGCCGGCCTAGGCGGATCAGAAGTTGGATCCAGGACAAACGATTGCGCAGCACATCATGCCGCTCAAGCGCGCGCTCGACGAGTTTGAGGGCCGGCTTAAGCAAACCGGCGCGTTCATAAACCCCTACACCTAGGCCGAGATAACCATCCGACACACGCAACTCAGGCGACAATGACTCGAACAGCTTGCGTGCCTCGGAACGTCGATCAGCGAGATGCAAGGCTTGTAGCGTACGTCGCAGCGCATAGCTGTCCGCCGTACCCGACAGCGGCGCATATAAGTCCGCGGCCATGGAATAATGGCCTGAAACATAGAGAGTTTCGGCGGCGTGAAGCCGTTCACGTAGGCTCAGCTCCCCTGCCGCGAGGGCTTCGATCTCACGCACCAACTGCTCGCGCAGCGGATCCTTATCATCCATGTCATCGAACAGAACAGAGCGAAGGATGATCGACTTTGGTCGATCCTCAAGGGCCGCCTTGATCGCCTGGTCGCTGTCAGCACCCGCCAAGATTGCAGCTCGTACCCGCAAAGCTTCGACCAATTCCCGCCGATCAGGCAGGTCTGGTCCGGGCCGCGGCATGGCCCCCAACCTGTCCGCCCAAGCGATAGCGCCAGCTCCATCCTTCAGCTGAAATGCGGCGTGAGTCCGCAATAGAACCACATCGAAGCTAAGCTCATCATCCGGGATAGCGTCGACAATACGGGCGACAGTCTTCCAGTCGCCTTGCTCTCCCGAACGTCGAGCGCTCAAAATCGCCAGAGGCGCATAGTCGGCCTCGAAGGCTAGCGCCTGGTCGAGTATCTGCTCCGCTTCGGCATCGCGCCCGAGCAGCCCGAGCAGCCCAATCAGATTGGCTGCCACATGGCGGCCTTGGAAGACCGAATCACGCTCCGAAAGCTTTGCCCAAGCCGCTTTCATCAAGACGACCGCCCGCTCAACATCAGCGCGGTGCTCGTCGGGCAACGCGTGCGTGATAGCCAACCCGTCGAATGCAGACAGAGGCTGCGCTAACGCCTCAGCCACTGCGGACATGGCGCGCCAATCTTCTGGCGCAATGCGGAGTGCTGCTTCGGCATGCGCCCGATGGCCAGCCGGGTCACCGTTCTCGTGAGACTGGAGCGCGAGATGCAGTTGGATGTCGAAGTTATCGAGAATATCTGGCGATAACACTGCTTCGATCTGAGCAACGGGGGTACCCGGCTCCATCGTGTCGATCCAAATGCTCGCATTACGGCTTGAGCTTCGGTCAGCCACATAAGCCGCGCGGGCGATCGGCTCTGCCTCTTCCCGCTTACCCTCCAGTGTGAGCGCCATCGCTTCGGTCGCTCTGGCGTTGGGATATTCGGGGTGGGCCGCGAATGCCTCATGAAAGAGGCTGATCGCGCGCGCTTCATCACCAAGCGCGAAGTACGCATTGCCGCGGCTCGCCAAAATGCGATACCGGGCGAGTGAGCTGGCGGCTTCGCCTTCTTCAGCTTCGATACGCTCAAGGGCTTTCAGCGCTGCGCGGGGAGCCCCATCGCCAATTAGTTTGCTGACCTCCGCCACGCGTGCTGCTAGCTGGTCACCAGCATCCGGATTGTCAGATCTGTCTCCGATCATGCGCATCGTGGTGCGCAACAATTTCTCTGTCTGCGCAAATCCCTGCGCTTGCTGTTCGGCGGCCCCCGCTATCTGGGCCGCCACATCCACCGGGGCCAGATCCTGATAATATTTCAACAACACATCCGAATAGTCGGCGACGTAGCTACGAAAGGTCGTCCAGCCGGTGACCCGTACTTCGAACAATCCACTTTGAGCGTGCTCACCCGTGATCTGACGCGCTACGCTTTGGATCGCATGATCATTTGGCGCTGTGGTGACGAGCACAAACACTTCAAGCGGAGGCTGGAACGTGCGCGCCTTTGCCACCTCGCCACGCAACTCAGCCTCTGTCACAGCACTGTTTAAGTCACCATCCTTGCCTTTGCACTGGACCCCGGTGAAGCGCTGCTCGACCCGATCAGTGCCATAGACATCGACGCCAGCTTGCGGCTGTCCTTGACGTCCATGCATCTCCGCATCATTCGTCTTCCACATTCGCCGATAGACGTCGAAGGCTAGATTTTCGAATTCCTGCCAGTTCTTCGGCGCTGGCAGTTCTCGGGATATGACGGACATACCACGAGCATAGTTGTTCTTGCTTTGATCTTAAAGGGGTGAACAACTAAAAGCTGTGGAAGGTGAAAGACGCCCTTCCTCGTGGAGGACAAAGCCCTGCGCCATACATCTCGCAATCATCACCTTCCCTGTAGAGTGCCGCCAGATCGTGATAGGCTCACACTCGGGGCTTAAGATCGGGGCGACAGCGTGACATGTTTTTTCCTCGCCGTGGGGCACTGGATCTACGACTTTCAGACGCTGATTACTGGGCTTCTTGCCGTGGGAGCAGCGTTCTACGCGGCTCGCTTTGCGCAAAAGCAGGTTAACGCAGCGAACTCCCAGATCGAAGTGGCGCGCGAACAGATCGCAGTGGCCAAGACCCAATCGGATCACGAGCGGGGGGCGAGGTTGCGAGCAGCACGCGCATCGCTACCGACGACGTTGAGCTCGATTTGCGAGTTTGCCCAAGAGGCCGGCAAGACGCTCCATGCCGCGTGGCCATCAGCGGCAAAGCTCTACCCTGAGGACCATCATTCAAACTCGGTACAACCCGTAAAAGCCGACCTACCACTATTCCCCTACGAGCTTCTGGAATCGCTGGAGAGAATTGTTGAACTGACCGACGCCGAGGACGTAGCAGAGCGCATTGAGAGCATCCTTCGGGAAGCCCAGATTTTTTCTGCCCGCACACGGCCTTTGGTCGCTGGGACCGACATCAATACCGATCTTCTGGCAATCCACATCATCCAGGCAGCCGCGCTGTACGCGCGCGCGGAATCGCTATTCACCTATGCGAGGCGCAAGACGCCCGGCGTGAATTCGGCAAACCTGTGGGACCGCGTGTTCGCTGCCCTAACGTTAATGCGGGTTGATGACCCAGCTGTCCTTAAGGAAGCGCAGAGGCAGCGCGAGCTAGGACTCCCCCCAGGAGAAGCCGATAGCGTCGAGCCCGATTGAGGAGTTTGCCCCGATTGACCGCTTTTGGGGTCGACAGCAGACCAATCGAGCGGCCGAAATGAGGGCGCGAAGCGGACATAATCTGCTGTCGGCATTTCTCAGCCGGCAATGGCTCGCACGAGCAGGCACCAAAGAATGATAGCGCCGACCGCGCTGCCAGCGCAGCACCAGATGAGTCGGCGCCTTTGCCCTTCGACCGATTGGCCACGTGCGATCATCCCGTCGATCCTTCCGATCGATCGGGAAATCGTGTCGCGCGCCTCATCGAGCTTGCGCGCATCCTCCGCCCGAGCCTGGGTCGCAGAGGCGTTGATCTGCCGGGCCAGGTCAACCGGCGTCAGCGAAACAGCCGGCGCTTTGGCGATCCGTTCGAGCGCGGCAAGGACGTTGGTCAGCTGGTTGGCCATATCGGCGAGCGTCGGGGTATAGTCCGGAACGCGCTCGCGGGCAGCGGTCAGTCCTTCAATCGCCCGGCGCATCAGGCTGATCTCGGCACGGAGGTCTTCAAAGGCGGCGGCATCGCCGGCGGCTTGGGTCATGTCCTCGGTCATGGAAGAGAGATTAGATGCCGATGCCGCGCCCACGCGAGAGGCCGGGCCAGTGTAGGAGATCATGGGACAATGAGCCCGTGCCACTGGGCGTGATTCCGAGTTCCTTGACGCGGGTTCGGAGCAACGACTCGAGCTGTGGGTCGCGCTGCAGGCTCTTGGCCATGGTGGTCATCGCGGTGCGGACCTCATCACCGCGCCAGCGCTCACCTTGCCGGTCAAAGGCGGCGGCCCGCCTGGCATGCCGGTTCCAGTCTGCCACGAAGCGATCGGCGCGCGCGATGCGGTCATCGTGCAGCTCGCTCTCCAAGGTCATTGCCTGCAGCACCCGCGCGGTCCTGCCTTGCGCTGCATCCGTGACCAGCTCGGGATTGGTCCGGAATGCCGCCTGTAGATCGCGCGATCCATTCGGCCGCAACGCGTTCAGTTCCTTTGCCGCCGCGTCCAGCGCGACCCGCTGATGGGGGAGTTCCGAACCGCCCAGAGCGCGCAACCGCATAGTGTCGGCAACTGCCCGACCGAGCCTGGCGACCGCGCGATCCAGGGGCGCTGGCGACAGCTCGGACGCGACCGGCGGACGCAGCCCTTCGAAGCGGCCGCGCCGGGGCGCTGGCGCAGAGATCTCGACGGCTTTGGCGGGCTGGAGATAGTCCGACGCCATGTCCTTGCCGCGCTCGCGCGACAGCGTGCGCACCAGGCGCCCCTGATCGGCAAAGTCATCGCGCCCGTAATGTAAATCGACCTGGTCGCGGTGCCGCGACAGCGCGACATAGGCAGCATGCCGGTCGAGCCCGGGCGTGGCGAGCACATGCACGCGATCAACGGTCATGCCCTGCGCTTTGTGGATCGTGGCAGCATAGCCATGATCCACATAGGCATAACCCTTCAGGTCGAACGCGACCGCGCGGCCGTCATCGAGCAGCACCGCCATGCGGACCTGGCTCACGCTCTGAACCGTCCCGAGCGAGCCGTTCTTCACGCCCAGGCCGCGCTCGTTCTTGAGGAACAGGACGCGGTCGCCAGACGCGAAGCTACGCCGTCCGCGCTCTGCGCCGATCTCGACGTCTTCGCCAAGCGCGCCGGCTCCCCGCATTCGCTCGCGTGCGAGGCCATTGAGCGCCTGTACCTCGTCATTGGTGTGCGTGAGGATGATGCGGCTCGCGTCCGGCACGGCCTGCCGGTCACGATCCCAGCGATCGACAAGTTCCGCGCGTGCCAGCTCGCGAGTCTCGGCCGCATGCACTGCGCCGTGCTCGGCATAGGCGGCAATGGCATCACCGGTGCGCTCGGTCGCTAGCCAGCGCGTGGCGTCGCGCTGCCACTCGGCACGCTGGCGGCGGACATGGGTCAGCTCAAAGCTGCCGTGCCGCTCGGCGATCGAGCGAAATGCGGCCCCCGCCTCGATCGCCTGGAGCTGCTCGGGATCGCCGACCAGCACGACCTTGGCGCCGCGCTTCTCGGCCTCGGCAATCACGCGCTCCATCTGGCGTGTACCGATCATGCCGGCCTCATCGATCACCAGCACATCGCGGTTTGTGAGTAACTCGCGTTCCTGTGCCCATTGATACTCAAGGCTGGCGATCGTGCGCGACGCGACGCCGGAGCCGCTTTCCAGATTCTCCGCGGCAATGCCGGATAGGGTCGCCCCTTGGACACGGTAGCCGGCCAGCTCCCAAGCTTCCCGCGCGACGCCGAGCATCGCCGACTTGCCGGTCCCGGCATAGCCGATGATGGTGCTCAAGCCTTGCGGCTTGGTGACCAGATCAAGCGCATCGCGCTGCTCGGTTGAAAGGAACAGCCCTCGTGTCGCGGCACGGGCAAGTGCACGATCCTGGTCGCGAGTCGCAACTGCGTGGTGACGCCGCGCTTCGAGCGTGACGGTGGCGCGCTCCAGACGCTTCTCAGTGTCGATCATGGCGCGCGACGTGAAGCGATCCTCGCCGCGTCCGTCCTTGCCGAGCGTGACCAGTTCCGGCGACGCGCGCACCGCCGCCATCACTCGGTCGAACTGCTCTTTCCCCTCGCTGTGCCGGTGTACGAACTTCGCGAGGTCACGGGTGGTGAAAGTCGCCTGTCCGTGCGTGATTGCAACGAGCGCGAGTGCTGGGTTGGCGAGCAGCTTCTCGCCATTGGCGCGCGCGATCGCGTGATGCTCTTCGAGCCGCTCGGAGGCGAGCCCTTGCTCGACCATCCGGGCGGCAGCCGGCCCGATCTTATGCTGCGGCTCAAGGTCGATGCCCTGCGCTTCAAGGCTGCGATGATCGATGCGTGCATCGATATCGAGTTCGGCCAGACGCTGATTGGCATGTTCCGCCCAGCGCTCGCGCCATTTCTCCAGAAGGTCGGTGCGATTCCAGTCGCGGTTCTTCTTGCCGAATCCGTCCTCGCCGACGTCGCGCAGTGTGAGCATCACATGCGCGTGCGGCTTGGCCTCGCCATCGGCGCCGGTGTCCCAATGGACATTGAGATCGGCGATCATGCCGTTCGCGACGAACTCGCGCTCGACAAACTCGCGCGCCAACCGAATGCCTTCTTCCTGGTCAAGCTCGCGCGGGATGGCGAACTCTACCTCCCGGGCCAGTTGCGCATCCTTGCGCAGCTCGGCTGCCTCGACCGTATTCCAGAGCTTCTCGCGGTCGGTGAGATACTCGGGCGCGCCGTCGGGCAGCAGCACTTCGGAATGGACGACGCCGGCCTTGTTCGAGAAGTCGTGGTGCCGGTCGAGCCGCTGGCCGTGGAGACGGGACGCGGAGCGATAGGCAGCCGCCGCCAGCGCCGACGAGCCGTTGGCGCGGGAGATGATCTTGGCTGAGAAGTGGTAGATCGCCATCGCGACCATACCATCTACACCGCACAAGCGACGTCGGCACGACGTATAAGCGCGCCCTCGAAAGAATTCATCTTTCTCAGGACTGCGCAATCCCAAGAGATTTCAGGGCGTTGTCGCTGATCGAGAGCAGCGATAACTGGTTCGCCTTTGCTGCACAACGCAAAGGATGAACCATGCGCAAACCCCGGGATTTCGATGCCGAGCTGAAGGCGCTGGCCGACAAGGCCAGGCAGCTTCAGCAGCAAAAGCTCCACCAGCTTGGCGAGCTGGTGACCGTTACCGGCGCGGACACGCTGTCGCCCGAACATCTGGCCGGCGCGCTGCTCGCTGCGGTCGAGATGAAGGACGCGCCGACGAAGGAGGCGTGGCGCAAGCGCGGCGCTGCTTTCTTTCAGAGCCGGACCCGCAAGAATTCCGGAGCAAATGCGCAGGAATCAGGTGTCGTTTCGGCACGCGCTGGCGGCGCGGCATCGTCTGCGCGCGCAGATAGCGCGTCAGGATAAGCGAGCTTGGGTCGTGAAGCGGCGCGAGCGCACGCGGCAGCTGATCGAACTGGGCGGCCTGGTTGCAAAGGCAGGCCTGGTAGAACTGGCCGATGATGATCGCGCGGTGATCTTCGGATTGCTGACGAGCGCCGCCGGGACTTTGCAAGGCGAGGATCGCGATCAAGCACTTGTGCTATGGCGCCGACGCGGAAAGCGCGCATTCGGCAATGAAAGAGATGGTTGACCGGGAGTTGGTTGCGTCGCCAACCAATATACTACAGGGACGACGATCAGGCGTGCAGCTATCAAATCCGATATCGCGCTGCGCCAACTAAGAAAGGGCCGCAAATGTCCGACGAGAACTCCCTGAACGCCGTTGAGCTTGCCACAGAGCTCACGATTGCCTGGCTTGGCAATCAGAATAACCGCGTGAACGCCGAGGATGTACCTGCATTCCTGCGCACGATGCACGCGACTGTTATCGAACTCGATGGAAAAGCGGCGCCCACAACTGAGGCGGTCGATGAAGCCGGCAGTGAGTCCGAATACACGCCAGCTGTCTCGGTACGGAAGTCGCTCGGTTCGAAAGATCACATCATCTCGCTGATCGACGGCAAGCCCTACAAGACGCTGCGTCGGCATCTCTCGACGCATGGACTCACGCCCGAGGAGTATCGCGCGCGGTATAACCTCAAGGCGGATTATCCGATGGTAGCCCCGAACTATTCGGAAGCACGCCGCGCGATGGCGCACAAGATCGGCCTGGGCGCCAAGGGCCGCGCAGCCAAGTCGGGTGCGGCCGCAACGCCGGCCCCGTCTCCGGCACGCAAGCCGCGTGCGAAAGCGAGCGCTTCGTAACGAGCGTCCGCGCGCCGGGCGCGGTGCGCCCGGCACGCTAGTCGCAGGCGGCTGATCCAGGCTGCGAGATTTCCGCCAGCGGCCGGCGAGCAAGCATCGGCCGCTCCTGCGACAACGCGATTTTAACGCGGCTGCGCAAGGCTGACTGCATGTCTTTCCTTGTCCTCGCTTGCGTGTTGATCGCCGTGGACGGCGACACGCTCCGCTGCGACCAGGAACTCATTCGCCTGATAGGAATCGACGCGCCGGAGTTGCCGGGGCATTGCCAGAACGGGCGCGATTGCGCTCCTGGTGATCCGCTGGAATCGAAGCGAGCGCTGGAAGTTCTGGCGCGCGGCGCCGCGTCGATCCATCGACAGGGCCGGGATGTATATGGCCGAACCCTGGCTCGAGTGCAGGTCAATGGAGTCGATCTGTCATGCGCGCAGCTTGCGGGCGGGCACGCAATCTACCGGGCGGATTGGGATCAGTTCGGTTTGGTCGGCACCGATTGTGGCGTAGCGAAGCCACCCCAACCCGTTTGGGCTTCGCCATCGGCTCGGCGCGCTCGATCAGCTCCAGCACCGAAAGCTGTCACCGGTTGGAGCTATCGCAATTGCGCAGAGGCTCGTCGTGCGGGCGCGGCCCCGCTGCGCCGCGGGGAGCCCGGCTATGGTGCTCACATGGACGGCGACGGTGATGGCATCGCCTGCGAGCCATTCAGGAGATAGTGTCGTTCGGCACGCGGCGGCTTCGTGTAGCCCCATGAGCATCAGGCGAGGCGCTCCTCGCATACCGCGCGAACCAGATCGCGCAGCACCGCGACCCGCTCGCCGAGCCAGGCCAGTTCCTCGGCGGTGATCTTGTAGTGCGGCGAGTAGCGCGCGTTCACATAGGCTTGGCGCAGCAGCTCGAAGCGCCTGCGGCTGTCCTTGTCGTCGCGCGGCCACGCCTCGATCAGTGACGGCGCGATGTCCTCCGCACGCGACCGGAGGAAGTTCAGCTTGTGCGATTTGGGACTGTAGAGTGACAGCACAAGCAGTGTGCAGTGGTAGAGTTGCTCCACAGTCTGATGGAGGTCGAATGCCGCCTGCTTTGAATAGCCCCTCTCAATTGCAGTGCAGGCCAGATCGAAGCGCTTGATTGCGTCCGGATACCACTCCTCGAAGTATCTCTGTGCCTCGGCCCGTGCCTCCTCAGGCGGCAGGTTCTGAGGCGCCGCGAACGGAAACCCCTCGGCTTCGTACAGCGCGATGCCTTGCTTGAGGCTGTCGACGAAGAACGGCCGCCCGCGCTCGAGCTGCTTGTTCACATCGCTGAGGGTGTGGACGATGAAATTGACCGGTGCGCTCAGCGTCTGGGCGATGGTCACTTCGCGCATCAGCCGGTCATCGGCGGCGCCCCAATATTCGGTGACATCGGTCAGCCGCTCGTCATTGACGACGACGAGGATGTCATAATCCGAATGATAGCCGCCGATTGGATCATCAACCCAATCGCCGCGTGCGTAGGAGCCGAACAGCACCAGCTTGAGGATCCGCGCCGCCTTCTTCTTGGGATCGGTGGTGCGCGCGGTGATCTCGGCGAATTCCTCGAAAAGGATGCGCACGACATGGGCCAACTCGCGCTGCTTGGCCTGTGGCAGATGGTCGAGATCGGTTCGCATAAGACAGCTTCAACCTGTGGCAGGCGCGGACCGGATGGCAAGGCCTATCCGGTCCATAACCCGAGGATCATTGCTGGCGTTGATCCGGTTCGGCTTGGACAAAGCCAAGCAGATAGTCTGCCGCCTTGCTGGCAGCGCTCGCGGCGCGAAAGATTGCCTTCTCGTCCTCGCGCAGCACGGCGAGCCACGAGCCGATATAATCGGAATGCCGGACGGTCGGTAAGATCGACAGCGATGCACAGGTAAAGGCACTCGCCATCTCGGCGACCAGCTCCTCGCGGGCATAGTCGGCACTACCGAAGCTACCGCGCTGGTCTCGGTTCAGCCGGCTCGCATGGCCGGTCCAGTGCCCCAGCTCGTGCAGCGCGGTGCGGTACCAGTTGATCGGGGCGGGAAAGGCTGCCTGCGGCGGCACCTGCACATAGTCATGCGGCGGGGAATAATAGGCTTCGCTGCCGCCGATCCGGAAGTCTGCGCCGGTGGCTGCAATCACCGCCTCGGCAAGTGGGATGGTCTCGCGCTCGGTTGCCATCGCAGGAAGCGCCGTCACCTTCTCCGGCAGGTCCTCGCACTGGTCGATGTTGAAGACAGTGAAGCGCTTCAGGAACGCCAGCTGCCGCGCCTCGCGGTCCTCGCTCCGCGCGCGCTCGGCCTCGTCCTTCGGGGTGAAGCGATTGGCATAGCAGATGGTGGTACCATGCTCGCCCTTGCGGACATTGCCGCCAAGCGCCTGAGCCTGCCGATAGGTCAGCCAGCGCTGCGAGGCATAGCCACCCTCGATGACGGCCGCCCAGAGGATCAGCACGTTGATCCCCGAATAGCGTCGCCCCGTTCCCGCGTTATGCGGCATGGTGCAGCCGCACGCCGCGCTGTCCCAAGGCTGCACCCAGGGCAGCCGCCCCTGCTCCAGCTCGGCAATCACCCGCGCGGTCACCTCGCCATAGAGGCTCTCACGGTTGGTTCTGGTCGTCTCCATCTTTCCTGCTCCTCAAACCACCGCAACCGGCGCCGGAATGGCGGGTGGGCGGCAGGAGCGGTCCCACGGTCCCGCCGGTAGAGGCGGGGTGCACCCGCAGGGCTGCAACGCAGTGGAAGACCCGGGCATCGCCCGGGTTGCGGCACGCCGCGGCGGGATCACAGGGCAGCGACGCCCACCCGCCAGAACGAGTGCCGGAGGCCAACGCCGGCGCATCCGCGCCGTCCGCAGATCTCAGCGCGAAGCGCTGCCCAGCGCCGCAGGTGCCAGCAAACATGCACTCTCGAATCCGGCCGGCCGTCGCGGCGGCTTGCGCGCGCGCCCGTGCGCCAGCCGCCGCCGCGCCTTCCGGCGCGGGTCGAGTGTGCGACGCGGAAAGCAAGAGGCGCCGCGGACCCTGGCGGCTTCGCGGAAGCCCGCCAGCGAACTCCCATCAGATATCGCGTTCCACTACTCGCCGGCTCCACCGGCCATTACGTCAGCGATCGTCACCCGAATGGACCGAGACGCGCAGCGACTCGGCGCCGCGCGGCGGCGTAGAGCGCGATCACACCGCAGGCATGAGACGCTCTGACACGCGACCCTCGAGAATCGCGAACCGCCTTTATGTACGAAGATCGACGCCCAGATACGCCCATATACGCGACCGACACGACCACCCCTTGCCCAGATGAACAACCCTGCACAGCCTCCCTCCGGGGAGCACCAATCAGACGCAAATAATGCAAGGTGATACCAATGCAGGCCGACACTCCAGACCGTATCCTCCGGATCAAGACCGTCCTCGATCGCACTGGCCTCAGCCGATCGACTCTGTACCGGAAGATGCAGAACGGCACCTTCCCCAAGAACGTCCAGATCAGCACGCGCTGCGCCGGCTGGAGGGAGTCGGCGATCAACGCCTGGCTGCGCAACCCGATGTTCTACCAAGCGACCGACGCACCATGAGGAACCTCCAAACGGTTCTCTTCCGAAAGAACCCATCCGTTTTGAATGTGGACCAATCGGATTTGACCGGATAGTTGCTTTCCGAAGGCGCGATGCGGGGCAACGCAGCAGATCCGCGCCCGTAGGGGGTACGTTTGCGTTATCTGAAGCAGCTTGCTCTGCCGGTTTCCTTCATCGTGCTTGGCATGGCGACCTTATCGGCCACGGCTTCCTCGTCGCCGATGAATGAGACCGTCAATTACAGCTATGACGAGCTCGGCAGGCTGGTGAAGGTCGAGAACAGCGGCAGCGTGAACAACAACGTCGTCTCGAACTACGCCTATGACAAGGCAGGCAACCGCACCAACGTCAAGGTGACCGGCGCGCCCTGAGGGATGCTCGGGTGAGCTGACGTCTTGGGGCATGTCGGCCGCCCCATCAAACCAATACACTCATAGCTGAGGCACGCGCCGCTGCGGTGCGGGAGGCAATCTCTCGACCAGTTGAGTGGTGCCCGAGAAATCCACGCGGGGGTACATGACAAGTTCTGGAAAGCTGCGCGCTGCGCTTTTGGTGACAGCGCTGATCTGCCCTCTGTTGGCAACCAGTGCCGCCTGGGGCCAGTCCACCCTCGCGCCGCCAAGGCAGAGCGCCGAGAGCCCCACCGGCGTGAACTATCGTAGTGGCAGCCTGAGCCTGACCGAACAGGATCTATCGATCGGCGGCGAGGGGCCGGCAGGATTGTCGCTCAGCCGCGTGTACAGCAGCGCCGTCGATCGCGTCGGGCCCGCCGCAAACTGGGGTTACAGCACCGACGG
>NZ_JACIEH010000002.1:124382-1461588 GCF_014196745.1 Sphingomonas kyeonggiensis | reverse complement strand
CGCAACCGCGCAGCTTGCTGTCGATCGCTAGGTCAAACAGCGCCCTGTCACGAACGCGGCCCTCTCGATCCAGGAAGAAGCGAACGGCCCAGATTTGCTTCTGTGTCAGCGGTCGCTTGGCCCCGACAGTCTTGCCCGCGTTCCACGCAGGCCGGCACTGCACGGCAGGATCATAATGTGAATGTCCCACGGTTTGTCTCCACGGCCTTAATTGGCCGTTGATGGAACGCGTCGAACTAGCTGGTCGCAGCCGCGATTGGCAGCAAACGCCCCAAAGCCAGCCAGCCATTGAAGCCGGCGCTCGCGTGATCCGAAAACTGACGTTGGTTCACGAAGCTGAGCAAGGGACGGTTGCCGCCCTTTCTATTGTGGCAGAATTGACCAGAGTGCGCATTCCAGTTGATGACCAGGAAAGGCCAGCGCTTTCATCGCGCGAGGGGGGCATATGGTTCGATGGATTTTTGGCGTTCTTTTTGCCTTCCAAACATCGGAAGGGCTTGCTGCTGACCGTTGCGGAGGCGCTCGGCTGACGGAGGGAAGCACCGAGATGCTAGTGCTCGTCGAACAGACGGGAACCGAACAGCCAATCACGACTCACGCGAGTGTCAGTGTTCTCGGTCTCGACGCAAAAATGAGATCCTCGGGCGCCTACGAGGAAACCTCGGAGGGGCGAATCAACCCAACGCAATTCGTCGTTTACTCGTCGGCTTCCACTGCGATCACTGAACCTCATCGGGAAACGATAAGGTGGAGGCGGGACGACGGCGACTGGCGCACCTTTCCTCACGCATATTATGGAAACAGCCGTGGCGAATATGAATTCAAGGTAGCGCAGAAAGGCCCGTACAAGGGTTTGACTTGGGGCACCGAGCACCTGGACGAATTGAAGCTCGGCGGGCGGTTCACCATCACGCGCCTTTCAGAGGCCGGCGAATCACTTGTTACCGGCTTCATCCAATACCCAAATGACGAAGCAATTAACTCTCTTTACAAGAGGGCGAAGAGCCAAGCCATCGCCGGCCTAAAGCCGGGCTGCAAGCCTCTGTCATTCATGTCGCCCGCGCCCGCCAACTAGATCCTTCCCAACGGCTCGCGATTTTGAGCGCTGGTTGGCGCGCCTTGAGGATTGCCCTTCGACGTCAGCGGATCCGGCGATTGCGGGCCGAGTGGGACAGCATTTCTGCGCACGGCTCTCCAAGCCGTTCGTCGGCTTTCCACCGTTCTGCGGCGGAACCCGACCGTCGCCAAAACACTCAAGCTCAGCCATTCCGGTCTCAATATCACCGACCAGGAGCGGCCTGGCCGCTAACGCCCCAACATCGGACATTCCCATAGCCCTTGGCTTTGACAAAAAAGCAGTGTCGGAGACCGCAGAGACGGCGTTTGCCATGCCTTCGCCGGCCTATCCAGCAGCATCATTATCCTGCGCAATACATTCGTAGGCGAACGCTGCCCGGCCTGATTATCGCGACGTCTCCAGATGACGGAAAGTTCATTCGACTCCTGAGAGCGATGCTGTAGGATTATCCAATGATTGTGAGCCGTAATATCCAGATTATTCTGTCGGCTGCGTGGTTCTTCGTCAATCAGCCTGCTCTGGCTGCACATCCGGCAGCAGAACAGGAGGCCTCCACCGCGTTCCGGGATATTTGCGCAACTGGCCCGCTGACGCCCGCCGCCGTTTTCGACCGTGCTGCAGCCCATGGGTGGCGCAAGACTGGTGACAAATTACCCAAGGATTTCGACCGCTCTACGCAGAGAATGTCGCCTGACAGAAGATCGCCCCTCTTGCTGTCCGCCAGCTCGGAGACGAGTAACGGGGAACGAAGGGATATTTGCGCTATAGCTATCGGCTCGCCAGTACGAGGCTTGGAAAGCACGCTTGAGACATGGTTGGGCTTCCGTCCCTATTTCGCGATGGGACGATCGGCGACATTCATGGCCATCCGAAGCGGAGATAGTTGGCGATCTGGCAACGAGCTGAGTCAGTCTGACTTTGAAGAAGCTAAGTCTCGCGGCGAGTTCTACACGATTATCGTAGGTGATCGTGGCAAGCCGCAGTCCAATGAGAGCTATCCCGCGCAGGTGATACTCATGCGCGTTCAGCCGACCGGATGACTCTCGGGGAGCGGGAAGAGAACTAGGCCGTGAACTCATTAACCGCGAGTACGATGCCAACTAGCGGACATTGCGACAGAGATGTTGCCAGCTTCTGTTTCCAGAGGAATTTGCTGCCAGAGTGGTGGCGGCGCTTTCCCGCTCTGGCGAAGCCATCGACCGATAGCTCGCCAAAATGGGTCGGTCCCGAACCGGCTGGAAGCGGAAGCGCTCGCCAGCTACAGGTCAGGCTTCAATCGCCTGAGCAGCTACTACCCGAACTGGTGGGCCTTGCAGCCTTGCGGAATACCGGTCGGCCATCTCGCGATGGATTTTCCTCGCGCCCAAATCAGTCGCTTCCTCAGCGAGCCTACGCTCTTGAGCTTCGCGACGTTCAAGATAAATGCGGTCATTATCGCTGAGCATGGTTGCGCTCCTCACAAAGCGGGAGCTTTCCAGATGCCCCCAGTCTCCGACGCGCTTGGGCTGAGGTCGGCGCTATGTAGAGCATAGCATGTTCCTGATAACACGGCGAATCCTTTGAGCGGATCCCTACACTGGCTCAGCGGAGCCCACGTCCCGGACAGCCGCTCGACCAGGGCTCAATTTCCGTCTTCGTGCGTTATGTTTCGCGGTGATGGAGCAGAGCGGGTGCCTAAAGACGAGATTGTTGCTGTCGGTCTACTAACCCAGCGCGATCTTGAGCGCTTGGGCGACCGGTTCCGGGGAGCCATCCCGGTGCATCCCGACGGCATGTTCGATGATCTTCTTGCGAAGCTCGATCAGATCGACGTAGAGCCGCTGGGCAAGGGGGTGGTACTCATTCCCCGGATTAAGGCCTAAACAACGAGACGGCGTTCCTCTCAGAGCTTTGCAACGGCTTCTTCGGCCCGGTCCCGCCTTCGCCTTTACAGGCAAAATAAGCGTGGCCCCGCTACGGCGCCGAACAGGGCGGAGCCGTTAAAGCGGAAAGGCCGCTTTCCACCCATCGTCCGCCGTTCGGCGGTGGGGCGGCCAATCCAAAAGCGGTCAGGCTGCAAACGCCCCAATAGCGGCCGTCGAGCGAACCGTGCATAGTCGCAACATGACGTGGACGAGGGCGCTTTCCATAGGGGCGATCATTTTCGCGGCGACGATTATCGCGGCGGGCGGGTGGGTCGTATTTGGTCGATCCAGCGCTTTGTCGGCCGCCTGCAAGCTAGGGCTACCTAATTTCTCTCGCCCGGTGGAGGTACCCGAGTTCATGGTTGGCTGCGCGGTTCTAGGAAAGCCTGAGCGACTTGCCGGGACGGTACTCCTCGACCATCACGGAGGGGCACTCATTACGAAAGGCGCAAACAGGGCCATCGCTTTCATTTGGAACGATAGCTTTGGACGCGAGCCACTTTATCGACGCTTCGTGGCCGAGGAGGAGCGCGCCTTTTCGCAAGACTGTGTGACCGCCGTGTCAGTTGAGGCAGTGGGTCGGCTCGCGGAAACTCCCGGGGATCGGTGGGGCGACCGAAAATTCTTCGTCGAGCACCTAATTGCTGTGGGGCCTCCCGAAAGGGACGTGATTGCCAGAGTACCGAAAAATCTGCCACCGGAGCAATGCCCACATACAAACGGCAGCTAACCAGCGATAGTCGGCCGTTCGGCGGTGGAGCGGCTGATCTAGAAGCGGCCAGGCGGCAAACGACCCCACAGTCAGTCATTCGCGGGTTCCTCTGATCGTCGCCGCACAAGCGTTGGCGCGTTGAAGGTGGGAGTGCATCGCGACGCGCCGAGCCCGGCACGCGATGCTCGCCGGCCTGTCAGGCGGAGGTTGCGGCAGGCTTACGGAGCTCGGCAACCGCGCGCTCCAGCCGCTCGACCCGCAACAGGACGTCGGTCAGCGGATCATAGTCGTCTGCCTGCGCGAGCGCCTCGAAAGAGCGCCAGATCCGGCGCGCGGCTTCCTTCAGCTTCATCGTGATTGCTCCTTTCCAGGGCGACGCGAGGGGATGGACATCTTGGATTGTGACGCTCGCCAGCTGGCCAGCCCATCCAGCGTTGTTTTGAGGGACGTGGCGACCTCGGTCAGCGCGTAGACATGGCTGGCGTACGGAGCTGGAAGGTAGCGCCGCTCGACGAGCCCCGCGCATTCCAGCGTGCGCAGCCGGTCGGTGAGGATGTTCGCGCTGACACGCGGGATCGCCGACCTCAGGTCCGCAAACCGGTGCGCGCCCGCGTTGAGGCAGATGAGTATCCGCAACACCCAGCGCCCCTCGAGTGGCTCGAGGGGGTCGTCCGCCGAAATGGCGGGATCGATAGCCGCGGCCTCGCTCATGCGGTCACCTCCGCCAGATGCGCCGGGCCCTCCGCAGTGGGCTTGATCCGATACCAGAGCGCATAGAGCGCCGGCAGGAAGACCAGGGTGAGGATCGTTCCGACCAGCGTGCCGCCGATCAGGGTGAACGCCATCGCCCCCCAGAACACCGAATGAGTGAGCGGAACGAAGGCGAGCACCGCGGCGAGCGCCGTCAGGATCACCGGCCGGGAACGCTGCACAGTAGCCTCGACCACAGCGTCGAAGGGGGAGCGACCATGCTCCTCATTCTCATGGATCTGCCCGATCAGGATCAGCGTGTTGCGCATCAGGATGCCCGCCAGCGAAATCAGCCCCAGGATCGCGTTGAACCCGAAAGGCTGGCCGGTGAGCAGCAGCGTCGGCACCACGCCGATCAGCCCCAGCGGTGCTGTCAGCAGCACGATCGTCATCGCCGAGAAGCTGCGAACCTGCAGAATGATGACAATCATCATCAAGAGGATCATGATCGGGAAGATCGGCGCGAGCGCGGCATTGGCCTTGCCCGCCTCCTCGATCGAGCCGCCCATGGCGATATGGTAGCCGGAGGGGAGCGTGTCGATCACCGGCTGGAGCTTCTTGAGCATGGCGGTCGAGACGTCGGGAGGCTGCAGGCCGTCGGCGATGTCGCCGCGCACGGTGATCGTCGGCACGCGGTCCCGGCGGAGCAGGATCGGGTCCTCCATCCGCAGCTCGAGCTTGCCGATCTGGCTGATCGGTACGCGCTGGCCGTTCGTTGCGGTCAGCGTGAAGTCGCCGACGCGCGCCGGATCCAGGCGGGCCTCTCCGGCGGACCGCGCCACCACCTCGACCGTGCGGATATCCTCGCGAGCCTGCGAGACGGTCACCCCCGAGAGCAGGAACTGCAGCTGCTCGCCGACATCGCCCGAGGTCAGGCCCATGGCGCGCAGCCGGTCCTGATCGAGCACGAAGTGCAGCGTCGGCACGCGCTCGCCCCAGTCGGTGTTGACGGTGCGCATCATGGGATCGCTGGTCATGATCGCGCGGACCTGCTCGGCGATAGCGCGCAGCTTTTCGACATCCGGGCCGCTGACCCGGAACGCCACCGGATAGGGAGAAGGGGGACCGAAGACGAGCTGCGTTACCCGCACGCGTGCCGCAGGGGCGAGGCCGTCGGCGACCGCCCGCCGCAACCGCTCCTTCAACGCCTCGCGCGCCGCCTCGTCCGGTGTTCGCACGATGATCTTGGCGAAAGAGGGATCGGGCAATTCGGGCGATAGCGACATGAAGAAGCGCGGCGCGCCCTGGCCGACATAGGCGGTGATGATCTTCGCCTCGGGCTGCTTGCGTAGCCACGCCTCGACCGCCTCGCTCGCGGCGCTGGTCTGCTCGATCGAGGTACCCTTGGGCATCTGGACCTCGACCAGCACCTCGGGCCGGTCGGAGGTGGGGAAGAACTGCTTCTTCACCAGCACCATGCCCGCACCGGCGACGAGGAACGCCGCCACCGTTGCGATCGTCACCACCCGGTTGCGCTTCACCGCCCAGCGGATCAGCTGGCGCACCTTCTGGTAGCGCGGCGTTTCGTAGATGGCGTCGTGGCCGCCCGCGACCGGCTTGATCGCCGGCAGCAGCTTGACGCCCATATAGGGGGTAAAGATCACCGCGACGAGCCAGGAGGCCAGCAGGGCGAAGCCAACGACCCAGAAGATGTTTCCGGCATATTCTCCGGCCGTGGACTTTGCGAAGCCCACGGGCATCAGGCCGATCACCGTCACTAGCGTTCCGGCAAGCATCGGCGCGGCGGTATGGCTCCAGGCATAGGCCGACGCCTTGATTCGGTCGAACCCCTCTTCCATCTTCACGACCATCATCTCGATCGCGATGATGGCGTCATCGACGAGCAGCCCGAGCGCAAGAACCAGCGAGCCGAGCGTGATGCGGTCCAGCACCCTGCCCGTTGCCCACATGATGACGAGCACGATCGCGAGCGTCAGCGGCACCGCCCCCGCCACGACGACGCCGACTCGCCAGCCGAGCGCGACGAGGCTGACGATCATCACGATCGCCAACGCCTCGAGGAAGGTGCGCATGAACTGATCGACGGCCGCCGAGATGTTCTCCGACTGGTCGGTCACGGGAGCGAGGACCATTCCGAGCGGCAGCTCCGACGAGATCGCCTGGACTTCGGCCTTAAGCGACTTACCGAGCTCAAGCCCGTTCCAGCCCTCGCGCATGATCACGCCGAGCAGCAGGGTCGGCTCGCCCTGGTTACGGATCAGGAAGGTCGCCGGATCCTCATAGCCGCGCCGAACCTCGGCGATGTCCGCCAGACGCAGGGTCCTGCCATTGGCGACGATCGGCAGGTCGCGGATCTTTTCGAGATCGTCGAACGCGCCGTCGAGCCGGACCTGCACCTGCGGCCCGTTCGCCTCGATCGCGCCCGCCGGGGTGACCAGGTTCTGCTGCGCGAGCGCGGCGAAGATCGCGCGCGGTGCGATGCCCAGCGTCGCCAGCCGGTCCTGCGCGAACTCGACATAGATGCGCTCCGGCCGCTCGCCGACGATATTGACCTTCTTGACCCCCGGCACATGCAGCAGCCGCTGGCGCAGCGTCTCCGCCTGCCGGGCAAGGTCCCTTTGCGGCTCGCCCTTTGCCTTCAGCGCATAGAGCGCGAAGGTCACGTCGCCATATTCGTCGTTGACGAACGGGCCGGCGACGCCGCGCGGGAGCCTCGGGGTCTCGTCCTGAAGCTTCTTACGCGCCTGGTAGAATTGCTCCTGCACTTCGGATGGGGGCGTCTGGTCACGCAGGAGCAAAGTGGTGAAGGCAAGGCCGGGCCGCGTGAACGTCTCCGCGCGATCGTACCAGCGCAGCTCCTGCAGGCGCTTCTCGAGCGGCTCGGCGACCTGGTCCTGCATTTCCTGCGCGGTGGCGCCGGGCCATGCGGTGACCACCGTCATCTGCTTGATGGTGAAGCTCGGGTCCTCGGCGCGGCCGAGGCTCAGGAAAGCCACGAGTCCGGCAGCGGAGATGGCGATGATGAAGAACAATGTGACTGCCCGTTCGCGCACCGCGAGGGCGGACAGGTTGAACCTGCCCTTGGATTTGGACGTCTCGCTCAACGGACCGCTCCCGCCGCGACGCGGACCGGCTGGCCCTGGTGAAGCATGTGTGCGCCCAGCGCGACGAAGCGCTCGCCCGGGCGCAAGCCTGCGGCCACGACAGCCTTCTCGTCGCCGATTGCGGTTAGCCGTACCGGACGCCAGGTGACCCTGGGACTATTTCCGCTGCCGACGATCCAGACTCCCGGCCCCTGTCCACGATCGTAGATAGCGGCGAGCGGGACCGCGATCGCCGCCGGCTTGCCGGGAGCGCCAACTCGGATCGTTATCGTCGATCCCAGAGGTGCAGCGGCGGGAGCGCCGGAGAGGACGAAACGCGCCTCGAAAGTCCGCGTCACTGGATCGGCGGCGTCGCTCAGTTGCCGCAATCGCGCCTGCCCATCGAGTCCGCTATAGGTCCGGGCCTCCGCTTCCGCGCCCAGTGCGGGGCGAAGCGTCTCGGGCAGTGCAACGATGGCTTCGCGTGGACCGGAGCGGGCAAGGCGGACGACGGTCTGGCCGGCCGCGACCACTTGCCCCGGCTCGGCCAGCGTCTCGGCGACCACGCCGTCCGCGTCGGCAACCAGCAACGTATAGCCGGTATCGTTACGGCTGACCCGTGCCTGGGCCTCGGCGGCGGAGAGCTGCGCACGAGCCGAAAGCGCTGCTGCCTTGGCCTGGTCGTAGGCGGAGGCGGAGACCGCTCCCGCGGACACCAGATCGCGGTAGCGCTGTTCATCGGCGCTGGCCTGAACCGCGCGGGCGCGGGCGGCGGCGACCGTGCCGGCCGCCGCCTGCGCCGCGAGCGCATAGTCGGCCGCATCGATGCGCATGAGAGGCTGGCCGCGGCGCACGGTCTGACCGGCTTCGACGAGCCGCGCCACCACCTTGCCGCCGACACGAAAGCCGAGATCGCTCTGCACGCGGGCGCCCACGATGCCGGTGAATTCGCGGGCGCCTCCTTCGGCAGCACCGGCAGACGCGATTCGCACCAGCGGCGGCGCGGTGCGCGGGTCAGCGCCCGACTGCCCGCAGCCGGCCAGCGCAACGGCTGTCAGCCCAAGGAGCCCGACCGTTCGGGCGCAAGACGATGTCGACACGCAGGTTCCTCCTGTTCAGTGGGAACCAAATGTCATCGAGTGACTATATTGTCAACTAGTCACATATAAGCTTCTGACTTCAAGGCGCGAGACTGCGCAGCACTAGGCCGGTTACCTCGGTCTGCGCGTCGGGAAGCAGATCGAGGCTGCGCTCGAGGAAAACGGGGTCGATGAAGGGCTTGAGGGCATAGAAGATCGATCGGCGGGTTTCGTCGAGCGGGGTCTTGCGCTCGAACTCGCCATTCTCGCGGCCTTCCTTGAGGATCTCTTCGAGCAGGCCCTGCATGCGCTCGATATAGGCCCGCACGACCTCCCAGTTTTCGGACGACGCATAAACCGCGATCTCGTAGAGCTTGCGGTCTGTGAAGAGCAGTTCCACGGTAGCGGTGGTGGCGGTCCTCGCGAATCTCCGCAGCTTGTCGGTCGCGTCGCCCCCTTCGCCCACTGCCTCCCGGACCTGGTCGAATAGGCCGCCCACACACTCGGCGCAGATCGCCTCGCCGATCGCCTGCTTCGATTCGAAAAAGCGGTAGATATAGGCCTTAGAGAAGCCGATCTCACGCGCGAGATCCGACACCGTCGTCTTGCCATAGCCGTAATGGGCGAAGCATTCGCGGGCGGCATCGACGATCTGGTCCCGCACGGAATGCTCAGCCGGTCCGCGCTTGGCAGCCTTGCTTGTGTTCTGATTTTTCATGGCCGCCCCCATAGCGTCAAAAGTCCGAATTGACAAATTGTGACCAAATACGTTATTCGTCACATACCATGAGATGGTTTATGGGACTGCTGGCGAATGGAAGCATGCGCATTTCATCTTCGATCCTGACGGTGGCCGGAGCGGCTGCGCTACTCGGTGGCTGTGCCATCGGTCCGGCCTATGTCTCGCCGCAGACGACGGCCCCGCCTGCCTTTCTGGGCGGCCCCGCCGTCGAGGCCGCCACGGGGCAGGCAGCGAAGGTCGACTTGGTGAACTGGTGGCGATCGTTCGACGATCCACTCCTCGTGAGCCTGGTCGAACGCGCGCTGGCGCAGAATCTCGACCTGCAGCAGGCGACCGCCCGCATCGTGCAGGCGCGCGCCGCCCTGCGCCATGCCAAAGCCGACCTCCTTCCGTCCGGACAGGTCAGCGGCCAGGCGAGCGAGAATTATCAGTCGATCGAGACCCCGCAGGGCCGCATCGCCAGCGCCTTGCCAGGCTTCGAACGCGAGGCGCAGAGCTATGAGCTGAACCTCGGCGCGAGATGGGAGATCGATCTCTTCGGTGGCAAGGACGCGGCGCGCGACGCCGCGCGGGCCAACTGGCAGGCATCCGCTGCTGGTGCCGTCGCCGCGCGGCTCGCCGTCGCAGCGCAGACGGCCGACACCTATGTCGCGATCCGCAGCCTTCAGGCGCGACTCGATGTGGCGCGCAACCAGCAGCAGGTCCAGCAGCAGCTGGTCGATCTGGTCGGGCTCCAGTACCGCAAGGGGGTGGCGGCCGAATTGCAACTACGGCAGGCCGAGGGGGCCCTGGCGCAAGTGAGGGCCGGCGTTCCGGAACTCGAGCAGAATCTCGACGCCACGATGAACGCGCTCGATGTGCTGCTCGGCCTCCAGCCTGGTTCGGTTCGGCCCGAGCTTGCGGCCATCGCGCCGATTCCCAGCGTCCCTGCAGTCTCCGACGCCGGCGGTCCGGCCGCCTTGCTCCGCCGGCGCCCGGACATCATCGCGGCCGAACGTACACTCGCCGCGTCGAACGCGCGCATTGGTGTGGCGATCTCCGAATATTATCCGAAATTCTCGCTCAGCGGGCTCCTCGGCACGGCGACCATGGGCGTCGGCAGCCTGTTTGGCGGCAATGCCAACCAAGCGAGCGGCGTTCTGGGATTGCGCTGGCGTCTGTTCGACTTCGGCCGCATCGACGCCGAGATCGCCGCCTCGCGCGGCCGTAGCGCCGAGGCGCTGGCCGCCTATCGCCTGACGGTCCTAAGGGCGTCGGAGGATGTGGAGAATGCCTTTTCGGCGCTCCTCAAGCAGCAGGCCCGCGGCCAGATCCTCGACCAGGGTGTCGCATCGCTCGCCAAGGCCCGCGCATCCTCGCTCGCGGCCTACAAGGGGGGAGTCTCCAGCCTGCTCGACGTGCTCGACGCCGACCAGCGACTTCTCGCCAGCCGAGATGCCGAAATTCAGGCGAGAGCCGCTGCCGCGCGGGCGGCGATCGCGTCGTTCCGCGCGCTGGGGGGTGGTTGGGACGCTCCGCAGGCGTCCGACGGAACTGGCACACTCGGTCGATGAACTCGTTGCCCGCAATAGTCCGGTGTACGGTGCTTCAATTCGCAGGCTACAGGCTCACGGCCTCGATCGAGATCTGTCCCATAGGACGATTTTTTCGGATATTACGAACGACGGCTTTCGGGTGTGCGCGAGCGTGGTCGAACGACCGCAACTGGGGCGCGTAGCTGACCGGCGGATCACGCGGGAGCTGTTCAGCGGCGTGCCCGGTAACAGATCTAATAATTGCGTGGTCAATATCCGCCGAAGCCTTCCAGCATCGGCACCCCTGCTCTGACAATCCGGACCAGATGGGCCAGTGCGCCAACCTCGCGCTGTGCCTTCCAGGCAGCGCCGATGCTCCATGCCGCTTCCTTCCCCTCCACAGCCAGAAGCCTCAATCGACCGGGAAGCAATGCTTCGGAACTGACTGGCACGATGGCGCAGCCCAGCCCTGCTGAAACCAGAGCGAGGACGGTCTGTATGTCATCGGCTTCCTGCACCACCTTCGGATCAAAAGCGGCGGAGCGACACCAGGCTCGAACTTGGGCGGCGAGCCCAGGTCCGCGTGCCTCCCGCAGCGCAATGAAGTCCTGTGCTGCGAGCCACCCTAACAATCTCGCTCCCGAAGGGATGTCCAGATTCTGCGGAACTGCGATCGCAAGACGGTCGGATGCCAGCGGACACGACGTCAGGTCCGGTGGCGCGGGCAAACGAATGAAACCGAGATCGAGTTCGTCCCGTCTAAGTCGGTTGACCTGCTCATGCGAAGAGTAGTCATCCATTGATACGGACACGCCGGAATACGCGGCACGGAAGCGAGCGACAAGCCAGGGCGCGACCGCGATCGTCGACAGCCCGAAACCAATATTCAAATGGCCGATCTGACCATCGACGGCACCACGCGCATCGCGCAGCAAGGCATCCGCATCCCGAACAAGTCGCCGAACCTGAGGAAGTAGAAGGGTCCCGAGCGGAGTCAGGCGCACGGGCTGCCTGTCACGATCGAAAAGTTGACCGCCGATTTGCTCCTCGAGCGCTCGGATCCGTTTCGTCAGCCCAGGCTGGGTAATGTGCAGTCGCTCGGCGGCATGGCCAAAATGACCCTGATCCGCAACCGCCAGAAATGCACGTAGTCGCTCGACATCCATTCCAATCAGCTATCACAAGCGACCATATGTTTCATTGGAGTTTTGCAGTGCCAAGCTGGCATTGGCGTCTCAGGAGAACCCCATGACCAGAAATCTTTGCGTTGCGACTGTCCAGTTCCAGCACCAGGCGGGAAACAAGGACCATAATCTTTCTCGCATCGAACATTTTGCCCGACAGGCGGCGACCTCGGGTGCCCAACTCGTCTGCATGCCGGAGATGTGCATTTCCGGCTATTGGCATGTGCCTTTCCTCGACGAAGCAGGACTGCATGCAATCGCGGAGCCGGTGGATGGCCCGAGTGTCCTGCGTGTGGCCTCACTCGCACAACATCTCAATCTAGCAATTGGTGTCGGCTGGCTCGAACTCGGCGAAGACGAACGCCTCTACAACGCTTATCGGGTGGCCGAGGGACGAATGCTGGCCTTCACGCTGAGCGAGAGGGTCTTGATGGTACCCGCGAAATTGCCGTTCTCGTCGCGGGTGAAGGTGCCGATCTGAGCCATGATAGTCTCCTGTCCTTGCCTCGAGACCGCCCGATGCGGCCTCGATGGCGTCGATCAGGCGAGGTGGCGGCCGGTCCGCACCCGAAGGGCCGGAGCAACGCGCAGGACGGCGAAAGTCCGGGTTTCTTGCTGGGCGAGGAGCCGCGGAGCGGCGGGGAAGAAAGTCGGCGAAGCCGTTGCGGGCATGAGGCCGAGGGCCCGGGTACCGGGCCCGATCCGCTTCGCCAGACAGCCCAATCGAGACAGGCCGCGCGGTGTCCAGGCTGGACAGATGTCGGAGAAACGAAAGAAGCTTCAGGCGTGCCGATCGGGCAAACCGCAGCGCATCAACATCACCCAGTGTGGTCGGCCAGGCATTGGCTAGGTCATGAACCGTAAAGGCCCGCTTTCGGCGCGAAGGCGAAACGGCCGATAATGGGCGGATTACGGGACGGCAGCTTTCGGATGGTCATCTGGTTAGCCGCTCTTGGAGGCTGCGCCCAGTTCGTTGAGCCAACCCTTGGGAGACAAATCGGGTTGGAGCTTCACGAGCGATGCGTCGAAGTGCGCCTCCCAAGGGAACCGCCCGCTCCCGTCGGCCCAGACGAGTTGGACTGCCGGGAACTGACCACGCCGGTAGAACCAGTCACTCGACCGCAGGTATTGAGCACCAGCGACTTGACCGACGGTAAAGAGATACACCGGCTCGTTAGAGAGAATTCCCTCGATCGCCTGTCCAAGGGGAAAGCGATCCCCGGCCCGTGCCCGCCTCATTATTTGCCCAAACACATCGTGAGATAGCTGCGGTGGGAAGTCGAAGACAATTACCTCCGGCTGATCGATCGTTAGCCAGAAGCCTGTCGTGTAGCTGAACGCGGGATCGCCATTGTCATCATCCGCCCCGACCGAGGTTGTCTGCCAGCCGAACTCCTGAACTCTGCCGAGTAGGTCCACCTCGTAGGGTTTGAGACTCGTGGGCGGATCAGCGATGACGGTCGCGGGCGGTGGCATTGCTGGCATATGTAGCCAAAGCTCAATGTCCGCAATTGGGGCGGAAGCGCTCGGGCGGCTTTGGCCCCGCTCAGTCCTCGTCCTGCCACCGGCGCAAATCCGTCTGGTCATGATAGGCCATGCGATCGGGCGTAGTGATGAATTCCATCGTCGTGCCCCAAGGCATGCGACAGTAGCAGACCTTGTTTCCAGGACCTTTCTCCGTTGCGTAGGGAATAGCGCGCGGCGCGGTGAGAGCTGTACCTCCCGCCTTCTCGAAGCGCTCGACGGATGCGTCGATGTCGTCGGTGTAGAGCGCGAAGTGCGTGATGCCGAAATCACTCGCCCGGATCGGCTGGGCTTGTTCCGGCCCATGCATCTCGAACAGCTCGATGTCCGGCCCGGTCCCGATCTTCACCATAGCCTGACCACGGACGACCGTTCCAGGGAAAGCGCCGACCGCCCGCTCGAATTCCGGGCCCTGCCGCGGCGGATCCTGGGGGCCGAAAGACTGGTAGATCACTTGGCCGCCAAAAGCCTCCACCAGGAACGATTTTGCTGCTTCGATATCGGGCACCGTGATGCCGATATGATTGACGCCGCGAATGACAGGTGCGGTCATGACAGTCTCCTTTGCTGTTGCTCGATCCATTGCGATCGCCGCCGGTGCGATTCGCCCGCGGCCTCGCGATCCGACCGGGCCTCGATTGCCCGGGCGCCGAATTTCAATCGGCCTTGAGGAACTCGATCAGGGCGGCTGCGACTTCTGCCGGCCGTTCGTCCGCGACATAGTGGCTGCACCGTGCGATCGAGCCGCCCGTCACATTGGTGGCGAACTCCTTGAGCATCGGCACCATCTGCGCACCGAAGCGCCGATCCCCACCGAGGCCCAGCACCGGTATCTCGAGCGGTTGCTTCTTGTATTCGAGCGCGACCGCGCGGTCGGCGTCCAGGGTGCGGTACCATTCCATGCCGCCGCGGGTGCGGCCAGGGAGCGCCATCGCCCTGGCGTAGATCTCTACGTCTGCCGGATTGAAGGTGCTGTGATCGTAGAACCGCTCAGCCATGAAGGTCGAAATATAGTCATATTCACGGCCATGGATCAGGCGCTCGGGCAGATCCCGGTTCATGTGGAAGCTGAAGTGCCAGAGCCTCGCGGTCGTAGCCTCCCATTTGGTCCAGCCGGGAAGCGGAACGTCGAGGACGGCCAAGTGAGTGACCGCTTCCCGATAGATGGCCGCCTGCGGCAAGGCGACCATCCCGCCGATATCATGTCCGCACACGGCGTAATGTTCATGCCCGAGGGCAGTCATGACTTCGTGGGCGTCGCGCGCCATGGTCGCCTTGTCATAGCCGTCCAGCGGACAGTCGGAAAAGCCTGCGCCCCGCAGATCGATCGCCACCACGCTGAAATGCTCGGCAAGGAGCGGCATCACCTTGTGCCATTCCCACCAGGTTTCCGGCCAGCCGTGAAGTAGCAGGACCGCCGGGCCGAAACCTCCCGTGACGGCGTTGATCTTGATGCCATTCACCGGCACCAACTGCTGGGTAAACCCGTTCAAAGCTGCGATCATCATCGCTTCCAATCAGATGTGGACGTTCAGACAGAGCTCGGGTCCAGCCCTCGGGGCTGGTCGAAATCGGTGGCGATCGTGACGTCGCGCCAGGCGTCGATATCGCTGCGGAAGGCTGCCAGCTTTCGCTCGGCGATCGCATGCGCGATCGGGCCGAGCGGCAGATGCAGGGGAGCATCATCGGCATCGACCGCCTGCAGGATCACCGCGATGGCCTTGTCGGGATCGCCCGCCTGATTGCCGTCGTTGGTTTCGCGGTAGTGCTTGCGCGAGCTCGCGGCGTATTCCGGCATCTCGTTGCCAGCCATCGTGATCGAACGGCCAAGGAAATCGGTGCGAAACGGGCCAGGTTCGACGATCAGCACGCGAATGCCGAACGGCGCCAGCTCGCCGGCGAGCGCCTCGGAAATCCCTTCCACGGCAAACTTGGCCGCGTTGTAATATCCGCCGCCGCCGCCGCCCGCGATTCCCGCGCCCGACGACATGTTGACGATCGTTCCGCCCGAGCGTCGCAGGGAAGGCAGGGCCGCTCTGGTTGTCTCGATCAGACCGAAGACGTTCACCTCGAACATCGGCCGATATTCCTCGGGCGTGCCTTCCTCGATCGCGCCGAACAGTCCGTAGCCGGCATTGTTCACGAGCACGTCGACCCCGCCAAAGGCCTCGACCGCCTTTGCGACTGCCGCCCTGGCCGTCGCCGCATCGGTCACGTCGAGCGGCAAGGTGATCATCCGGCCACCGAAAGGCTCGGCGATCTGCTCGATCGTCGAGACGTCGCGGGCCGTCGCAACCACGCGATCGCCGCGCTGTGCCGCAGCGCGCGCCAGCCGCTGGCCGAAGCCGCTCGAGCAACCCGTAATGAGCCATGTTTTCACAACCTATTCCTCCAAACCGCGTTCAGACGAGGGCAGGAATCTAGGTGTTTAGATTTGTTCTTGAACTGACATATCTGTATTCTCGGCGTTCATTTTTGTGTGGGTGGCCGCGATGGAATGGAGTGACGTCAGGATCTTTCTCGCGGTTGCGCGATCCGGCACGCTTGGCGGCGCGGCCCGTTCGCTTCAGACAAGCCATCCGACCGTCGGCAGGCGCCTTCGTGCACTCGAGCAAGCGATCGGTCACACGCTCTTCCAGCGTACAGCGGACGGTCTGGTTCTGACCGAAGAGGGCCATGGGATCATCGCGCTGGCCGAGCAAATGGAAGAAGGCGCGCTGGCCATGGAGCGCCGGCTTGCGGGGCAGGAGCAGAACCTCAAAGGCAGTCTGCGCATTTCGTCAGCGGACTGGTTTGGGGCCTATGTCCTCCCTCCTGTCCTGGCGGATTTTTCGAAAGCCTACCCCAATGTCGATGTCGAGATCCTGACCGGCACACGCCTGTTCAACCTTGCGCAGCGCGAGGCCGACATCGCATTCCGCATCGTTCCATTCGACACCGCCGATGTCGTTCAGCGGCGGCTCTTCCGGCTCGAATACGGTGTCTATATCGCCGAGGAGGCCGCTGATCCCAAATATGGCGACGGGGCCGGTTTCCGGCTGATCACCCATGACACCTCCACGGGCCATTTCCCCGATATCGCGTGGCTCACCGAGAGTTTTCCCAACGCGAGAGCGGTCCTGCGATCGAACAACCGCAACGTCCAGGCACGCATGTGCAGGCAGGGCGTCGGCATCGCGGTCCTGCCCCGCTTGGTCGGCGACCAGATCCCGGGTATTCGCAGACTGGAGCCGCCGAAGCCGCCGCCGGCGCGAGACATTTGGATGGGGTACCACCGGGACCTACGGCGTCTTGAACGTCTCCGCGCATTCATCTCGACGGTATCCGACCATCTCGCGAACGCGACCGCATGACGGCGCCGTCAATCCGGTGCGCGGACGTCTTTCGTCCGACCCGACAGCAGCAACCGGAACATGCCACCAGCGGCACCGCTCCAATTCTTCTCGATCGGCGAGACAAGTCGACCGCCGAGGCAGGCCTCCGATCATGGCCGGCGCGCCCAAAAAGAAAGGCCGGCGCGGCGCCGGCCTGAAAGTATTAGGAGAGGATGCCTGAAAGGCAGTTTCTTGTGCAATGCAGCGATAGCGTTCGCAAGTGCAAAAAGCACAAGGAGACTGAACCTCCACCTAAGGGTGATCGACTTGCGTGCGACCAGTCCCTCCCGAGGCAACGCCCACGGCAATCAAGGGTCAACAATATGGCTTTACGGGATTATTCCGGAACGACCCTCTCGTGAACGTGGCCCATGGACGCCGACGATTCCACGGACGCAAAGGCCAGCTCAATTTCGATCAAGCTTTGACATCACCATCATTCCGCTGATCATCGTTGCGGACGAAGGAGAGGGATCGCCATGTTGAACCGCCGTGAAGCACTGCTGGCAGGATTGGCTACGAGCTTGCTTGGTACGGAAGCGCGTGCAGCACGGCAGGACGGCACCTGGCCCGCATATCCGGCCGAGGAGATCGACCTCTGGCCCGGCACGCCGCCTGGCGCGCCCGCCGCCCTGCCGGTCGAGCAGGTGATCGAGACCGGGACGGAGGAGCGCCATGGCCGGATGGTCAAGGGCATCGCCCGTCCCCGCATGAAGGTATTCCGACCTTCCAGGCCGAATGGCGCAGCTCTGCTGGTGACGCCCGGCGGCGGCTACTCGGTGATCATGATCGACGTCGAAGGCTATCAGATCGGGCCCTGGCTCGCCGAACGCGGCTGGACGGTCTTCGTCCTCTATTATCGCCTGCCGGGCGAGGGCTGGTCGAACCGCGCGGATGTGCCGCTGGCCGACGCGCAACGCGCCATGCGACTGATCCGTTCGCGTGCGGCGGTGTATGGCTTCGATCCCGAAAAGGTCGGAGCGATGGGCTTTTCCGCGGGCGGTCACGTCTGCGGCGACCTCGCCACCCGATATGACGTGAAGGTCTATGATCCGATCGACGCCGCCGACCGGCTGAGCGCGCGGCCGGCGATCGCTGCCCCCATCTACGCCGTCCAGTCCATGCACGCCCCGCTCGCCCATGGCGGGTCGCGCGACATGTTGTTGGGGCAGAACCCCATACCCGAGATGCAGCGCGCGCACAGCCCCGCTCATAACGTCTCCGCTGGCACGCCGCCGGTGTTCACGGCCCATGCCGAGGACGATACGGTGGTGTCGGTCGAGAATAGCATCGAGATGCGTGCCGCTCTGAAGGCGGCGGGCGTCCAGGTGGAGACGCACCTGTTCACTTCTGGCCAACATGGCCTCGGCCTGCCGGGCCCGGCTGGAGAGCCGGCACGGCATTGGAAGGATATGTTCGTCACCTGGGCAAAGGCCCAGGGGCTCGGCTGAGAGTCAGACGGGAATGTCATCCGCAGAGCGCTGCCGCGTGCCTGAATATGTTGTAGCGGAGCGCGCCTGAACCACTGCCTTGTGCGCGAAGCTGCCGATATCGGCGGCACGGCCTCGTGGTTCCGGCCCGGTCTCGGCCGGCATCGTCGCGACGCCGCCCAAGGTCTCGGCAGGCTCGCCGACCGTGCAGAGGCCCGACCGCGCCAGCAACCCGCCCGGCACGACCGGCATCATGCCGGCCCCGCATGTCGCATCCTCCCCCTTGCGTCGCCCTCCCGACATGCGTCGCGCTCATACCATATCATGACGCGCGAGAACGCTCGGCACCGCGCTCGGGCGGCGAGGACGGCATGACAGAGGCCGCGCGCCGGCGCCCAGCGGGCGGCGGTGCGCGGCGAAATTTCGGAGCCCAGGCGGGCGGCGGCCAGCCCGCCACCCGCCCTTCGGTTCAGGCAACCAGCCGGTCGAGATCGCGCTCGGATGCGTCCTCGCCCGCCTGTGCGGCGGGCTCCCGCTCTGTCTCCGTCGGGCCTCCGGCGCCGGTCGGCGCCAGCCCCTCGGACGCGGGCGCTCCGCCATCGCCATCGACCCCGCCCACGACCGGCTGGGGCGCGAACGACGCGGCGACCCGCTCCCAGTTGCGCACCGCATTGGCGCCGCCGCGCGCAGTATAATGGGCAGGCGGGAACGCCAGCCATCGCGGCGCCCAGTCCTTAGCCTTGGTCCGGCCATTGGCGCCCGACAGGCAATCGCGCAACAGGCCGCGCAGCACCGCGATCTTCTCTCCCGCATAGGCCTTGGCGACCTCCGCGCCGGCAACCTCGCCGATCATTTCGACCAGCACCTCGCGGTCCTTGAGCAGGTCGAGCAGGCAGTCGTCGGGCATGAAATGCGCCGCCGAACCCAGGCCGAGATGATGCCCGGCCGCCTCGACCACCGCGCTTCCCGACGCCATGCCCTCGGCCATCACCAACCCGAGGATGGCAAGGATTTGCGCATCGTCGAGCGCGAGCAGCCGCACGAAGATCGCGGCGGTGCCGCCCTCGCCCGCCCCGGCTATCGCGCCTTCGCTGTCCTCGAACCCGAGCACGACACGCGCCGCCTGTTGCCGCAAGGCGAACACGCCCGCCGCCTCGCTCGCCGCGACGCTGGCGCCAATCGCATCGCTTGCGGCATGCGCCGGATCGGCGCTGACCCGGAACAGATGCGAGCCCGAGATCGCGTGGGCGAGCAGCAGGCGCAGCGCGACGGCGGGCCGGTCGATCAAAGCGGCACGCACCGCCGCATGGCGGTGCAGGTCGACATAATTGCCGAGCGCGATGGTGAGTTCGGGGCGCGCGGGCCGCTCGCCGGTCCCCGTTTCCTCGCCCTTGGCACGCTTGCGGGCTTCCTTGCCGGTCAGATAGCCTTCGTGGAACACGACCTCGCCGCGCGGGCTGAGCGCGATATAGACCCGCCCGCCCTTGCGCTTGGGGGTGCGCTGATGTTCGTAGCTGTTGAAGTGCTGGCCGGGCTCGAGCACGACCACCTCGCCCCAGCCATCGGCGAGATAGGCCTGCCGCTTCTCCTCGACCGCTACGCGCTGCGCCTCCCAGAACTGGCCGCTATCGGCGAAATAGCCCTGGCCCCCGAACAGGTCGGCGACGATGGTGCCGCGATAGCCGGCAAGGTCGAACAGCGCATGCTCGGTCGAGATCGACTGGCCGCCGAACAGCCATTGGCGCAGCTGGTGCCCGCTCGGCGCGTGGCACGCGGGGTCGGCGAGGATCGCCAGCCATTCGCGCTGCTGCGCCTTGGTCGCCATGGTCAGGAACCGGACGCTCGCCACGTCGATCTTCTCGGCGCGGTAGAGGTCGCGGATACGCGGCATGAGATTGCCGAGCGCGAGGATCTGGGCGACCTGCCGCTCGGTGAAGCCGAAGGTCGCGGCCAGTTCGTCGGGAGTCCGGCCCTCGCGGACCAGCTTGGTGAAGCTCGCCCAAAGCTCGGCCTCGTGCGGATTCTCGCGCGCGAAATTCTCGATGAGCGAGGCCTCCAGCGCGGCGGCATCGTCGCCCCGCGCGATCACGGTGCAAGGTAGTTCGCACGCCGCGCCCGTCTCTTCGGCGAGGGTCCTCGCGGCAAAATAGCGGCGGCGCCCCGCGACGATCTCGAAGAGGTCGGGCGCCTCCGCATCGGGCGCCTCCGCCAAGGGCCGCACGATCAGCGGGACGAGCACGCCGCGCGCGCACACCGAAGGCAGGATATCGGCGATGTCGGGCGGCTTCTTGCCGTCGCGCATGTTGACGGCGGCAATGCGGAGCTTGCCGAGCGGGATATGAGTCAGTTCCATGGGTCCATCCTTCCGTGGTGGACCGGCCCCGTCGCCAGTTCCGGGGAGACGGAGCCGGATGTGCGCGCCGAAACGGGCGCGCGCGTCAACCGCCTCGTGGCGGAAGCTCGGGATCGTCTCGGCGGCGCTGGCGAAGCGCAGCGGCGGCGTGTTCCAGCGCCTGCGGGCTTTCGGTGATGCTGCCGCTCTGGCGGGCGGCCTCGGCGTAGACCGAGAGTGGGAACCCACCCTCGAAATGACGGTCGCGCTCGATGCCCAGCCCGAAAGGCAAGCGAACCGCGCCGATTTCATGCAGGCTGAAACTGCCCAGCTCGGGACAGCCGAACCCCAGATCGGCCAAGCCGAACAAGGTATCGCCATCCGCGTCCAGCTCGGTCGCCAGCCAGGTCGCAGGTCCCAGCGGGTTGAACAATTTGAGCAGCGGCACCGGATCGGCGGGCCGCTCGGCACCATTGGCGAGCAGCGCAGCGCGAAGCGCATCGGGCAGGACGATCATGCCGCAAACTCCACCGGTGTCGGCGCCTTGGCGGCTTCGATGGCCTGTCCGTCCGACCTGGCCCTGTCACGATCCCCCCTGCCTCTGGTCGCCATCGTCCGCCTCCCTGTCCTCAAAGCACACCGCACCCCGGAAGCGGGGTGGGCGGCGACAGCGACCAGAGAGGCCCGCTCCAGGCGGACGGAGGCACCCGAAGGGCCGGAACGAAGTGGAGGACCGGCGCGCAGCGCCGGTTGCCGCCGCCCGCGGCGGGCCTAGACGGGAGCGCCGACCATCCCGCTTCCGGGAGCGACACGAACAACGCCGCCGCGCCAGCGGCGCCCGCATCTCCCCGGCGGCGCAGCCGCCCAACAAAGGCGGGCTCACCGGCAGAGCGGGCGGATCAGCGGCGTCGAACCGGGCTTCGAGCGACGGACGGGCGCCAGGTCGTCCGCGCCGAAAACGGGCGCGCCGCCCGTCCGCGTCGCCGGAGTGCCGCGGGGCCGCGATCAAGCGCCGCACCCTGTCCGGTGCGCAGCACCGGCAGTGTGCGTCCTCAGCCCCGCTCCGCTTCTTGCCTGGCGTTGCGGGGCCTGGCCCCGCTGAAGGGGTAGGCCGAAACCACAGGGTTCGACGTCAGGGGAAGGCCTTCCCCTCTTCGAATTACTCGACCAAGGATCGGCCCACCGGGAAGATCAGAATACCCATCTGAAAGTGAGACCGGCTGCTAGCCCGCTCGTCATTCCGCCCATCCGAATATCTAGAGATAATCGATCGATGTCCGGGCCCTCGCGAACGATCATGTAGGCGCGTCTGGAACGCCCAGCCGCTCGTCGAGCCAGCGCGTGAATCTGGCCCAGCCGCTCTTGAGGAGATCGTCGCTCGCCAGGATCTTGAGCTCGGCGTCGCGCATCCGCGCGATCCCCGATCTCAGACCTGCTCCAGCCAGGGTGAGGCGGCGAATATGCTCACGATCGACTTCCCGTCGATTTCCTGGAAATTGCCGCCGGTCAGTAGAGTCCGAAGGCGATGTATGCGGATGAGGTTGCCGTCATCGGACGGGCGCCCGAAGGACCGATCGACGAAGACCCGGACACGGGCATCAGCGTGCTGCGCATCGCGATCAAACAAAGCGATCGCGAGGAATAAGGCCGGCATCCCGTTCGACAATGCGGCGAGCAGCAGCCCTCGCAGCAACAAGCTCCGACGGATTGACAATCCGCTAGCTGTCTAGCATTTTAGCTAGATGGCTAGCAGAATAATCGAAGATCATCATGGGGCAGCTGGAGCATGGGCGAAGCGCTGTTATTTCGCGGCGCGCGCGGCGATGGAAGCCATGCTGCGGCCATCCGGGCTGGGATCGACGCAGTGGTATATTCTCCACCAGCTCGTCCATCATGGCCCCACCATGCAGCGCGATCTGGGGCGGCTTCTCCAGATCGAGCGCTCAACGCTGACGGTCATTGTCAGGGCACTTGTTCGCAAGGGATGGGTTGAACAGGTTATCGACGAGGCGGACCAGCGTCGCAAGTTGTTGCGCATGACGGTTACCGGCATGGAGCTGTGGGACACCCTTCCGGAGCTTTCCACAGTCATTAATGAGACTGCCTTTGGCGGTGTCAGCGACGCCGATATCGAAGCCGCCGTACGTGTGCTGCGTCTCGCAACGGAACGGCTGGACGCCTTCACAAAGAGGGAACGCGTCCCATGACTATCCTGATCACCGGTTCCACCGGGCTTGTAGGCTCGCGTCTTCTTCAGCGCCTTCTCGAAGCAGGTTATGATTGCCGGGCGATGGTTCGTGGCGGAAGACCGAAGCCCGCCGGCGCGCATGCGGTAGAAGGCGACCTGTTCGATACCGAGTCGCTTGCCCGGGCGGTAGAGGGCGTGACCGCGATCATCCACCTGGCTGCGGTGTTTCGCACAGGGGACGAGGCGCTGATCTGGAAGAGTAACTTCGATGGCGCGCGTAACCTGATGGCGGCGGCTAGCGCCCACGCGCCGCACGCCAGGTTCATCCTCGCCAGCACCAGCAACGTCTATGACAAGAGCCAGGCGCGACCAGGGTGCGAGAGCGATGCCGTCGCCCCGACACAGGCTTATCCGGCGAGCAAGGTGGCCGCAGAACGGGCGTTATGCGAAAGCGGACTGACCTGGACGGTGGTGCGGTTCCCGTTCGTCTACGGCGATGGCGATGGGCATCTCGAAGAGCTGCCCGCGCATCTACTGTCCGCGAATTGGCATCCCGCGATGCGGATGAGCACGATCCACCATCGCGATATCGCAACGGCGATGGTGCTGGCTCTCGACGGTAAATTCGACGGACATGTCGTCAACATTGCGGACGACGTCCCCGCATCGATGCTCGACCTGATTGCACTCAGCCGGGGCGAGATGACGGCATCAGCCCGGCCGCTGGCCGAGCCCTGGGCCATGCAGGTCGATACCGCGCTCGCGCGCAGTCTCGGCTTCCGGCCGACGATTCGGACCGTCTTCCACGCGGCTGAGCAGCAGTTGCTCTGACGGCCGGCAAGCGAGCAAGCCTCAGCTGGTCGGAACCTGCTTGGACTTCCCCAGACCCGCTGACGGCGCCTTCCCTAGGCCGTCGGAAAGCTAAAGAACGCCGTGCTGCCAGGCCCTATCCAGGAACCGTCCAGGCAATTTAACGGCTGATCTAAGGTGCCGCGCTGGGCGGGAGCGAACGGCAAGAAGTAGGTCGATAGCTGCCACGCCGCCGCGATCGAGGCCATGGCAGCTATCACTTTCAGCCTTCCCCAAACCAGCCAGGCAGGAAACCACCCAATAGCTGGCCGTTCATCGGTGAGACGGCCGATCCGGAAGCCGACAGGCGGCAAACGCCCCAATGTCGGACGTTCAGTCCGAATGTCACTGCTCTCGAGCTCACAATCCTGCGGTCCAACCCACCGCTAGTTTCCAGGTGAAATCGTCGCATGCGATATCAGAAGGGAATGCGCTCAGGATCTAGCGAGGCAACTGCGATTTGGCACTGTTGCCCAGCATGTTTCGATAGCAACCCGGCGGATCGGTCTCACACCGACCAAGGCCTGCGCGAAATGAGAAATGGGTTGAGCAATATGGACAGGGGATATCTCGCGCACCTTTGATGTTCAGATAGACGTGCGGATGATCGTTCGGCGGCGATGCGCCGACGCAGGAAAAAGCGAGCGCACCGATCCAAATTGTGCTCGCGCCGACATCATTCAGATATTCTGGAACGTCGCACGAATCTTCGGAATGGGCAGGTCCTGCCGTTAACTTCGGTGCGCGCACGCCCTCATGACTCCATGCATCGATGGCATCGTGAAGCTCCCGCCGCCGCGTTCTTGTCCACCTGAACGGATCTCTGCGAAAGGCTCTGGTTGCAAACTCAACTGCCGTCTGGGTCCAATCGGACGCGCGGAATGTTTGAACTGTCATCGGGCCGCTCCATTGCGGCAAGCGAGAGTACCGGATCTCTCCGTAACCTGTCGCTTGCAGTTTCGAAGCGCGGGATGCCTGCATGCCACCGATCCGGGTTGTCCGAGATCAATTCGCCATTCCCGGCAGCCTGCAGGGAACACCTAATGGCCGGCGAATAACCTGGTCCGGTCGTTTGCGGACATCGGGCGCGGTTTCTGCCCCGCTCCGCCGTCAAGGCCCATCCTCATGCCGTTCACTTCGAGGATATAGTTCCCCCGTCGTCGTCCCATCGACCTGCGTCGTCGGCGGGCACGGGCCTAAACCGTAGCTTGAGCGGATTGTGGTGGGGGAAGGTGCTTCCTTCCAACAGGCGGCCATACTCTCTGGCCAAACCTTCATGGGCTATCCGCGCTGACGCAGACTTCGCCACCGACGCGTTGTAAAGGGAGATCTGCTCCCGACGAAGAATATAGTTGATGTCCATGCGCGGTGTCCCACGAAGCGGGAGCACGAGGTCTCTCAGTCGCGCGGGTGCTCAGGCAGGGCGCGCGATAACGCCAATATGGGGAGTGGCTCGCAGGTTTGTAAGAGATGCTTGCTGCTCCAAAGGCAGGTAAGGAGCGACCTCCTTTGAAATCATCTTGATCGGTTGCTCGAGGCGTGCGGCGAGGATCCGGTGTTTGCTGTCATCGCGTGCCTGGAAGCTGGCATCGGATAGCGCAAACCGGGTCGTTAGCGGTCATTCGCGGCCGGCGACGCCTACGGACAGCTATTGCAATTCCCGCTCTCAAAAAGCTGTCGGTCTGAAAGCCACCCACTAGAGGCCGCTCAGCGGTGAGACGGCCGATCCAAAAGCGGTCAGGCTGCAAACGGCCCAACAGCAGCTTGGCAGCTCTTAGAGCAACTCGCCGGTCGGGAATGTGCCTCAATTTCGGACGTTCAGACTGCTTGGTGCCAATCAAACGAGGCCTGCGGGAACACGTCATTCCTCGCGGGGAAAAGGTGACCGGCCGAACGGGCTGTTGTCCTTCTGAGCTGGCGGTGCCGCACGAACTTCCGCGACCTCTTTCTGCAGCTCATCCAGATGAGGAAGGGGCACCGGAGAGGCGACAAACACCAATTCTCGATCGACACTTTCCCAGGCGACCAGCGGCACGATCTCCGCCTTCCCCGGCAGAAAACTCAAAAATGGCCCGCGCTCGATGTCCCCGGCATAGTCGAGATTCTGTTGAGCCCACTTCCGCCCTTCGAAAAGGAGACGATCGGTTTCGATCCGCCACGCCTTTTTCCTCTGGTTGTGCCGGATAGAACTCATTCCTTCGTCGGGGAAATGCCCGTCCGCGCGAACTTTAGCGAGGTTCTTCCAGCCAAACCAAAGATCGATCGGCGGAATGACGTACACGAACAATCCGTTCTTTGCCTTCGCCTGCTCTTCAACTTCTATGGGCATGGTCCCCTCCAGTCGGCGCTTCTTGGAGTGAAAGGCAGGATAGGGTTTGGTTCAGCAAGATGTAAGCGAATTCACCAAAGGTGACCGGCCCGACAAAGCCGCCTGTCGAGCGTCCCTCAAGGCCTGCATAGAGATAGTTGAGGATGCAGTTGCAGGATAGCATGCCCTCGGCGCTTCTGCCGTTCGCTGCTTCAGCATAAGTTGAGGCATAATCGGCGACGGGGCTTGCCTGGCGATAGGTCACGCCTGGCACGACTGGCGCGTAAAAATGAACCTTGCCATTATCTGCATCGACCGTTTGGAACGAGACATTGATCATCGCTCCGGCATAGTCGGCGACAAGTGGCAGCCTGGTATCGAGCCCCTGTTCGACGATATGGCAGGCCAGATTGGCGGGAGTTCCATCGATCAGGCAGTCCGCTATCTCGAAGCCGCCGTCAGCGAAACTGAACTCGCTCCCCTCGCCGGCGGTGAACAGATTGACGATGTTGAGATCGGCTTCGATCGTGTCGGGGAGCGCGATCCACAGCGCCGCCAGACCATCTTCGGAAATTGTGCCGGTCACACCATCAAATACCTTAGCGCTATCTATGCCGACGCGATCCAGATGAACGCCGGCGACCCAGCCGAAAACCGGTTGGTTGTAGAGACCGGAAAGGCGGGGTCCCTCGGCGGCGTAGCGCTGCAGCGTGGCGCTGAAAGCGGGCACCACGACACAGGTAATGCCGTGCTCGTAGCGACGCTCGACCAGCCCGGCGAGTTCATCGCCCGATAGGATGGCGGTGCGAACCGCCGCAGCTTCGTCAAAATGGGTGCAAAACAACCGATCCTCTCGTGAAGCTCCGCCGTCCTCAAGGATGAAATAGACCGTCGTGGCACCGGTCCATTTCCCGCGCGGCAACCGGCGTAGCAGGCTTTCTGGGCCTGATATGAAGAGCGTGGCGCCGGAGGTGATTAGAGCCTCGGTCGCCTCGACGGTGAGAAACGCATTCTTCATGGATCAGGCACCCGTAATTGCGGCAAGGTCGCGAAGCGCAAATTTGTTGTTAAGGAAGAAGCTGTGCAACTCCGCGACAGCATCCGGTAGGCTCGTCTCCCGATTTCTTACGGATATCCGTAGTCGGGTGATGAGCAGCCGGGTGGCCAGGGTCCTTATGTCCGGGTTGGAGATGCCCGAGATTATGCGCCCCCAGAGGATATTGTCGGCGAGAGGTATGTCCACTTCACGCTCCACAATGATCGGCTCGCCACTTACCCCGACCGCAGACCGCGACTATCTGAATGTGCGCGGGAGTAGCGAGCCGTATTCCGCTACGTTTCCGTCACGAAGCTACCCGATCATGATTCTGAGCATGACTGGCTACCGCTCGGTGGTGAGTTGGGCGTGGACGCGCATACAGTCCACGCATTGCCGACGACGCAGAGGCTTCCGCAGCATGGGCAGACCCCGCCTTCGGAGTTCCGATCTCGAACCTGCCGGCCTGTTCCGCAAGGAGGACCACTTGTCCGCTCAGGTTGCGGGCGGCTGCCGAGGTTTGCTCGACCATGGCGGCATTCTGCTGCGTAGCCTGGTCCATTTCGCCAATGGCGACATTGATCTGCGTGATGGCAGCCGACTGCGCCTGGTTGTCGTTCGCCATGCAGCCCAACAGGTCATGCACCTCTTCGACATTCTGGGAAATATCGACCAGCGCGGTATCGACCTTCTGGACCATGTCGACCGCGGCCAGGATATCGGTCTGAGTCGCTGTCAGTTGCTCGCGGGCGCGGCCCGCTTCTTCTTCTGCGCGCATGGCGAGCGCTGAGACAAGATCGGCAACCACGGCGAAGCCCCGCCCGGCCTCGCCGGCGCGGCCCGCTTCGACGGCGGCGTTCATGGCGAGCACGCGGGTCTGGAACGCGATCTTGTCGAGGCCTTCGATCACGCTGTCGATACCCTTTGCGCTCTCGCTGACCCGGTTCATTGCCTGTACGGCTTCGTCTGCGGTGCTGCGCCCAGTTGACACCGTCGCGATCGCATCATCGGCGCGGACCAGCGTCCGGGCTGCCGCACCGGCGCTTTCCTTGAGGCGTTCGTCCATCTGCGTCACGGACGCCGAGGTTTCCTGCAGGCTGGCGGCATTTGCCTCGGTCCGCCGCGCCAGGTCTTCCGAGGCCTGCGCGATCTCGCCGGAGCCGGTCCGGATCGTCTGCGCGTTCTCGAGCACCGTTCCGATCAGCGAGCGCATGCTCCCGAGCGCGGAATTGAAGTTGGTCTTGAGGCTGGCATAGGCCGCAGGGAAGTCCGCGACGATCTCACCCGTCAGATTGCCGGTGCTGAGCCGTGCCAGGCTTTCCCCGACGATTTCGACGATCTGCGCCTGCTCCTGGGCGTCGCGCATCTGCTTCTCGGCGATGTCACGAAAGGTGAACATGGCGCGCGTCATCCGCCCGACACAGTCTTCATGGTTCGTATAGGCGATGGGGCTGGTCAGGTCGCCTGCGGCAAGCCCCTCCATGCGAACCACCGTGTTCACATAGGGATCGCAGATCGCTTTGCGGTAGCTCGCCGACATCGTCGCGGCAACCAGCGCAGCGCCGACGCCAAGACCAGCCATGACGAAGTCGCCTCGCGCCAGCGCTGCCAATCCGAGGAAGGCGATGAGCGCGACGAGCGAGCCGAATGCGACCAGCGTCTTCTGTCTGATCGGGGCCTTTTCGCGAAACCAGAGCATGGGTGCCTCTCACTATTGTTTGTGTGGATGCTGCCCCCCTCTCGCGTCGGCGCGCTGCAGCTCTTCAGTTTATAGGGGGCGAATTCGAATTGTTTCCAGTTTGTGTCAGAAAATCTCGTCGGCGTCCTCGCGCCATCCCACGCGACGTGCCGCTGCCGGCAATACCGCCAGGTTCTGGGCGTCGCTCGAGACGAAGCGCGTGAGCTTGCGGTTCAGGGTCTCGGTGGTGAACGGCTTCAACAGATAGTCCGTGGCGCCCGCGCTCTTGGCGTTGATGACTTCGCCGAAATCGCGCTCGGCGGTGATCATCAGGAAAGGTATTTTGGCCAGCGCAGGGTCGAGGCGAACGGCGAGGAGCAACTCGAAGCCGCTGACCGGCTCCATCCACCAATCGGAGATGACGAGATCGTAGCGACGGCGACGCAGCATCTCGAGCGCTTCGTTGCCGTCGCCTGCCTGATCGACCTGGGCTATGCCGAATTCGTGGATCATGCCGACGACGATACGGCGTATCATTCGCGAGTCGTCTACGACCAGCAAGCGAGCATCATGTGTGTCGAGCATTCAAGCCTCCCTTGCCCTTATACAATCATGGCAATGTGAAGGTCGGTAGCCAGAGATAGTGCGGATCGCATTTATCCGGAGGGGAAGCGCAACTGGTATTGAATAGATCAATACTTATCATATCTAACATCTGTTAGCGCTATCTCTTTCCGCGCGGAGAAGCCCCTATCACCGCTCCACAAGGATCGGGGCCATTTGAAAGCAGTCTCTTGGCAGCGGTGGCTATCAAGCTGAGCCGCGAGATGCGGTTATCCGGCGGCCCGGGGGGGGCAGCGGGATCGATCGCCACTTGTCGGGGATGTGGCTTGACGGGCGATGCCAGCGCTTGAAGCTGTCGCGTGCGGACAGGCGAGGACTGTGAGCCCCCTGTGGCGAAACAGCAACGCCGCAGTTCAACCTGATCGCAGGTGGATATCCCGATTCAGACTCGTGACGCGGGCTGTGATTGTCGGGGCGGCGCAATGCCGGCCGCAATAGGCATCCGGTCACCATCGGTCAGCAGGTGGAGCAATTCCCGCTGCAGAATTGGTTTGGCCAGCACTGTCCCGTAGCCGCATGCGCGAGCTGCATGTTCGAATTCGACGGAATGGGTCGCCGTCATCAGCGCTGCCCGCCCGAACCAGCCGCGCTCGCGCAACGCGGCAAGGGCCTCGATCGCAGTACCGTCGGACACCGAATCGCCTGCAATGATCCATTCCGCCTGGGTAATCATGGGATCGGCAATGAGAGATGCGATACGATCGTAGCCGCGCACCTCGAAGTCACTGATTTTCAAGAGCATCGCCAGGGAACGGCGCACAGCTTCATCGTTCTCGAGCAGCAATATGCGGCGATGCGGAGGAGATGCAGTGGGCATGAAAAGGCCATGCCGGAAATTCGCGTCGTCGTCCTTCCGGAAACCTCCGAGGTTAGGCGCATCTATGTCGCTTCGGTATCGTCTTCGATACCCGCTGCGAAGGCCACGCGCAAAGCGTCGGAAAGACTGCGGGCGTCGAGCTTGCTCATCAGGTTGGCGCGGTGCAGTTCCACCGTGCGCGGAGAAATGCCCAAGTCATAGGCGATTGTCTTGTTGGGGAGGCCGCGCACCAAGCCGCGCAGCACGGCGAGTTCGCGTGGGGTGAGCGCGATCAGGCGCGCTCGCGCCGCTTCCTGCGGCGAGGAACGGGATGCCGACGGATCCAGGCGGTGGAAGGCGGCATCGATGCCTGCGAGCAGCACGGCTTTTTCGAATGGTTTTTCGATGAAATCGACCGCGCCGTTCCGCATCGCGGCCACCGCGGTAGTGATGTCGCCATGACCCGTCATCACGATAACCGGCATCGTTATCCGGCGCTCCTTCAGCGATCGCTGCACAGCAAGGCCATCCATCTCGGGCATGCGTACATCAAGCAGGACGCAACCTGCTTCGATCTCATGCACCCTGCTCAGGAACTCGACGCCGGTCTCATAGGTCTCCACCTCGAAACCCTCGGTGCGCAGCAGGAAGCGGATGCCGCGCCGCACCGAATCCTCGTCGTCGACGAGATGGACGACGCGTCCATTCTTCATTCGAGTTCAGTCCTCGCTTCCATCAAGGTGAAATGAAAGATGGTGCCGCTGCCCTGACGAGCCTCGACCCAGATGCGGCCGCCATGCGCTTCGACGATGGTGCGGCAGATGGATAGCCCCAGTCCCATCCCGCGATCCTTGGTGCTGGTGAACGCCTGGAAGAGTTGCGGCATCACTTCACGCGCAATCCCGGTGCCGCTATCCGCGACCGAGACCCGGACCATGCCCTTCGGCGCGGCATGGGTTGTGATGGATAACTCGCGTATATCGCTCTCCGCCATCGCTTCGATCGCGTTGCGGATCAGGTTGACCAGCACCTGCTGGATCTGGATGCGATCGACCAGGACACTGTCGGCGCGTTCGTCGATGGCGAAGGATGCGCTCACGCCGCGCTCCTTCGCCCCGATCAGCGCGAGGCGGCTGGCCTCGTCGATCAGCTTGGGCAGATTCTCGACATGCTTTTCCACGTCGCCGCGCGCGACGAAGTCGCGGAGGCGGCGGACTATGGATCCGGCGCGCAGCGCTTCCTTCGAGGATTCATCTACCGCCTCTCGCAGCATATCCTTGTACTGCGCTGCGTCTCGATCGATCAATGCCCGACTGGCCTCGAGATAGTTGGCGATCGCGGTCAGAGGCTGGTTGAGTTCATGCGCGAGGGTCGATGCCATGGTGCCCATCGCCGACAAGCGCGAGACGTGGATCAACTCGGACTGGAGTTCTTCCAACCTGAGTTCGGCACGCTGCTTTTCCGTCAGGTCGCGGATGAAGCCGGTGAAGATGCGATGGCCTTCGGACCGGGCCTCGCCGACCGCTAGCTCCATCGGAAAATCGGTGCCGTCGCGTCGCTGCCCTACAACGATGCGCCCATTGCCGATGACCCGGCGTTCGCCCGTCGTCCTGTAGCGCTCCAGATAGCTGTCATGCCGCGACTGATCGGGCTGCGGCATCAGCATCTTGACATTGCGGCCGATGACTTCGCTTTCAGTGTAGCCGAACAGCCGCTCGGCGGCGGCGCTGAACGACAGGATGGTGCCGACTTGGTCGATCACGATCATCGCATCGGGCACGGTGGCAAGGATGGAGCGCAGATGTAGCGCGCTGCGTTGCAGGGCCTGCTCGGCATCCTTGCGTTCAGCGGCCTCGGCGGCCCTGTGCTCGGAAATATCGTGGAAGACCTCTCCAAAGCCCAACAAAGCGCCGTCTTCGCCGCGCAGCGCGGTAAGCGACACATCGGCGAGGAATTCCGAGCCGTCGCTGCGGGCGCGGTGCACTTCCTCGCGCCGACCACCGCTTTGCGCCGCTTCAGCAAGATCGCGCGCGGGCTTGCCGGTTTCGCGATCTTCCTTGCTGTAGAGAAAGGCCCGGTCCCGACCCAGCGCAGCGCCTCTCGGCAGGCCGGTCAGCAGTTCCGCGCCGCTGTTCCACCCCGTCACCCGGCCACTCGCGTCGAACAGGATCAATGCCCGGTCTGCGACCTTCTCCACAAATGCCGCTAGCAAATCTGCATCAGGAGCCCGGCGGTCAACCGTGGTGGCGCCGGTGGGTGAAATAGGCGGCATTATAACAGATTACCGAATTGCAAATTCGCAGTCACGTCTCAAATGGTTATCTTTGACGTCCAAAAGATCGAAAATAGATGTATCCGGAAATTTCCCTTACCGGCTCGCCAGTTAACTACCTCCCTTGCAAGCGTTCACAGAGAAGGCAATTCATAAGCAGTCGAGGTCATCACCATACTCGACAAAGATCTTCTTGGGGGCGCCAGCGACCGCATCTCCGCCTACGGTGCCAATAACCAGCAAAGGAGAAGGTGCATCGCGGTGAGATAAGTAGCTCACGGGCGCCGTTTGATCGCAGCTTTTTCGGCTAGCGAAAGGCAAATCTGCTATTCTGCTTTCCACCCAATAGCCGCCGTTTGCGTTGAGCCAACGGAAACGGGCCGCTGAATGTCCGAGATGGGTGGTTAGCTGCCAGTCCGGTATCAGCCAGTCTTCTGCTCAAGCGGCCATTATTGGAGTCGCATGCGAAGGCTGACATTCGCGACGATGCAGAGCTCGCCCGGCACGGCTGCTAGCGTGGTGCGGTGTTTAGAGCCCTGACGACTGCGCCGATGGGCGGAATCACAAGTTTTGCGGCATCGAGACGGCCACGCGCGACGACGTGGCCGCCATCCCGAGGTGCCGCCGCCCGATCCGGGAGAGATCGGGCGGCGGCTCGGTTCGACTATGATGTGAATCGCAATTTGCTACATGCCCAGCTCACATCGCGTGTTGGGCGGCACCTTTTCGGGCGAACCAAGCTTCTTCGCCATAGGAGGCGCCATGTCACGAATCATTGCGATTGGACATGCGCAGCCTTTGACTGAAGGAAAATATCAGCCCAAGCAAAAAGCCAACTGCAACTGCAATAAAAATAGAAATAATTAATGAAAGTCCAAACCTTCTGGCCAATATAAAGCAAGCTATGCAGATTGCAGAACTGATTATATTGGCAATAATTTCAGTTGGCTTTTTTGCAGATTTCGCTGTTTTGATATCCATTATACCCGCCAATAATCATGGTTATTCCGGATGATACAAGCAGGCCTAAGCTCGATGATCTTACTGCGTTAAACCCGCCACCAGTTGTGAATCCGCCTCTCGCCGCGGTTGCGCCCTTAGAATATTCGAAGGCAGTGCTTCCTCCAGTGCCAACCAAATTAGTCCAACTGACTAATTCCTTCAGGGAGCCTATTCCTACGGCGGAGAGGCATAAATGCAATCGCAGCGCTCTTCCTAAACGTTTGTCAGGGGGAGGATCGCCTTTTGAGTGATCCTGCGAGTCCCCACCGCCACCGCCACCGCCAACCTCAAGACCAATTTCTCTGGGTAAGATAAAATCGCTTGAGCCATATTCACATTTGCTCGTCGCGAGCGTCGCTCCCGGATATCCTTCAAGCGTGGAAGCGCTCGCATAGTACTGCGTGCGGCAAAACAAAAGGCCGCTGGGATCAGTAAGATTGATCGGGTCTCCGTTCACATAATTGTAAAGGTTCATACCCGATTCGTATCCGATTGGATCGGGCTGCATAAATCTACCTAAAGTCGATGAGTAGACACGCGCCTTGTAGTAATAGAGTCCGAGCTCGGGCATCCATGCCTGCCCAGTATATTGGAAGCGTCCAATATTGCTCGCAGCGGGGATGCCATATTCGTCATAGCGGTTGATGCCGATCGCGTTGCCCGAACCGTCGGTCACGGCCACCACCGAACCACGCTCGTCCGCATGGAGCCAGCGCCGATCGCTTGTACCCGAGCCCTCATACCACACCACGGTTTCATCGACGCCAGGACCCGGCACGTAGCGCTTGGTGATTGCCAGGCTCGGAACATTAATCTCGGAGATCATCTGGCTACCTGACCAAGCGAAGCGCGTGTCCTCATTGGTGGCGTACTGAAGCAATTGCCCGCCGCCTGGCTCATAAACCATTATTGCACCAGGCGCGGAGGCCAGCCGGTTCTCGGCTGTGTAGCCATAGTTGGCGCTTCCCGAACTGGTCAGGTTGCCGCGCCCATCGTAGCCAAGACTGGTAGCGCCAGCGGCCGTCATCTGGTTGAGGCCGTTGACCGAATAGGGACGATCGACATTGTAGTGCCCGCCCCAGGCATAGGCATCGTTCGAGTGCGTCAGCGACGTGATCTGCCCCGCCGGATTATAACTGAAATTATTCGTGAAATCATAGGCGCTGCCACCCAAATCCTGGGTCAGCGAGGCGAGCTGTGACACGCCACTATAGCTATAGCTCGTCGTCGTTCCATTGCCCCGCGTCACGCTCGCTCGACGACCAAGATCGTCATAGCCATAGGTTGCCAGCACACCTGCGCCTGAAGTCGCGCCATTCTCACGGATCGCGGTGACCTCGCCGGTCACGCTATAGTCGTAATCGACATAGAAGCCGTCGCTCCAGGTCAGCCGGGTCTGGCGGCCGGCCAAGTCATAAACGTGATAGGTGGTGGCATTGTAATTCTGCTCGGTTACCACGCGCCCGAGCGCGTCATAGCCCAGAGCATTCACCGCCCACCCATCGCCCGTAGCGCTGGTCACCCGTCCGAGCAGGTCATAGCCATAGGCCACATCCCAATCGAGATAGGCGCTCCCAGACGTCACCTTACTGGTGACACGACTGAGGTTGTCATAGCCATAGGTGATCGTCTGACCATCCCGCAGGCGGCGCGAAGTGACGTTGCTCGCAGCATCATAGCCCAGCTGCTCATAATCGCTCGCCGAACTCGTCGCCGCGCCCTGCGCGGGCACCGGATAATAGGTCTTCGAGAGCCGATCGAATCCGTCATATTCGTAGCTGGTCTTGTTGCCCTCTCCATCGGTAACGCTCGCCACCTTGCCGTTATCGGTGTACGATGTTGTCGCCTCGTCAGCCTGGTCGGTAGTGCCATATGCAGTTTGCACCTTCGACTTGCGGCCCGTCGGGTCATAGTTGTTCCTAGTGATCCGGTCCGAGCCGGCACTGCCCGTGGTTGCCGGTGTGCAGGCGGCCAGCGACGCTCCCCAAGCGGCGCTGTTCATCCGTGTCGCTGTGCAGTCTGGGCGGCCAAGCGCATCATAGCTATATTCGCTGACGCCGTAGACGGTGCCGCCCGCCGTAAGCACCTCGCGGATCTTGCGGGCGTTTGCGTCATAGCTTGCCGTCGACTGCTGAACGGACACGAATGTGGCCCAGTCGGTATCAGCCGTGCCGACTACAGTGCCGACCTCAACCGCACCGAGCTGACCGTTGGGCGTGTAGGTCGCTTTCACCGCCTGCCGCTTGCGCGCGCCGATGCCGTCCGGATCAGGCGAAATGGCGCCGACCCGCAGCCGATCGGCATCATAGCGATACGTGACCGTATCTTCGCCTCCGGGAAGCGGACCGTCCGCTGTCACCAAATTGCCGGCGGCATCATAGGTTGCAGTGGACGTCGCGCTCAGCGAGCTGTCGCCTGCGCCCTTCACGACGCTGGTAACGTTGAGTGCGCCATCATAGGCAATCGTGGTCTTCACTTCGTCCGCTGTGCCGATACAGCTAGGCGGCGTGCCGTTCCGGCACTCGGAAATCATGGTCAGCAGTGCGATGCCGGCGCTGTTGGTCATGTAGCTGTAGCGTGTCTGCGGATGGTTGGCGCCGCTCGTCGCCGCCGGACGCGAGACGCTGGTTAGAAGCCCGGTAATGCCATCATAGGCATACTCTGTCTGGTTGCCGCGTTCGTCGGTGGTCGTGTCGGGACTGTTGCACCAAGGTGTGGACGTGCAGTTCGGCGCAAAGGTCGAGCTGGTCACAATGTCGGAAAGCCCGGATCCGGGCTTTGCCTTACGCCGCACTTCGGTGACATTGCTGCGACTGTCATAGGTGTACTGAACCTTGTCGCCTTCAGGATTGGTTATCTCCGTGGGGCGGCTCAGGCTATCATAGGCCGTACTCGTCGTCTTGCCGAGCGCATTGGTGATGGACGTGACTCGGTACTTGGCAAGGTCCGATACAAGGGTCGTCGAATGCGACTGGGCGTCGGTCACTACCATGGTTGCTGTGGAGCCGGAGACGCTTCGGCTGTAACCGGTCACGATCCCATCAATGGTCACCGACGAGACCGCACCGCCCGAATATGTGACCGTGGTGGTATCGCTTGCGGCACCGGGGCGCCGCACGCCGGTGATGTTGCCTATACTGCCGGTAATCCGCCAAGCGCCGCCGCCTGGCTTGGTGATCGTGTAGACGCCGGGGGAGGGATTGGCGTAGCTGACCGTACTGACTGTCGTCGTGCCTTTCCTCAAAGCGGCGGTGAGCGGATGATACCAACCGGGCGTACCCGCGCCACTGCTAAGCCCATAGGTCCAGCCGATCGAATAGCCAGCATAGTTGCTCACCGAGGTCAGGCGCCAGGAGAACTGGCAATCGGGGCCTGTTTCTGACCCGATTGGAACATCCGAGCAGTCCGCGAAGATCTCCCAGTCAAAATTGACTGTCATGCCCGTCTTCCCGGTGATCGAAATCGGTAGCAGGATACAATTGGTCGGGTTGTTTACGTCGCACAAATTCGATTTGCCGCCATAGGTGCCGGCGGGGTTGCCAAAGACGATCTCGACTCCGTCTGAGGTCCGATAAGTGGTGCCGTCACTGGAAATCGTCGAACCGCTGCCATAAACCGACGACGAACCGGCGCCGTTGAAATTGTCGAAGCGCTGCCCATCAACCACGCTGTAGCGTGTGGTCCCTCCGACCGGCGTCACGTTCAGATAGATATTCGACCAGTTGGTGTACTGTCCGTCGAGCGCAAGCAGCGGAAGTTCCGCCTGGCCAGAGCCGATCGATGCAATCGGCAACTGCAGGACGTACCTGTCAGTCGTGACGTCGACACCATTGGCATCGAGATTAGGGTGCGCGGACTGTGCGAAGGCTGGGATCGCCAGCACGTTCGTAAGAAAGGTAGTGACCGACAGGGCAAAGCGCTGCCCATTCCGGCCGCGCGAGCGGCCAGATTGCATCCGTTTCATCAGATTTTCCTGCTTTATGGTTGGCTTCGCGGAAGGCAGCTTTGGAGATCAGCTCGGTGCGCCAGTCACCTGTACCCGTTTGCGGTTGTCGGCCTTGTCGTAAGTATGCGTGCTTTTGACACCGTTGTTCACGGAGCCCGAGTGCTCGACCCTCACAAGCCGGCCCTTGGCGTCATAGTTGTAAGTGATGGTTTCGGCCGCCTGAACCGCCGAAGCCGCCAAGGCGGCAATGCCCAAGGCGACGAAGAATTTCATGCGGTGCCCCCTTCCCAAAAAATGCGAGAATCGCATGCCCGCCCTATCGACCGATTATGCAGACTCCCCCCGCAGCACCAAGAGAGGGATGGCACCGTTATGGTCTGTCTATTTCGGGGGCGACGACCACATTGAGCGCAGATAGCACCATGCTGCTCCGCTAAACGATCGTCGGGAAGCGCGACCGCGACCCGGAACGGCAGGCATTGGGGCGGTTGCAGACGGGCCGCTTTTGGGTACGCCCGCGGGATAGCTGCCGTTGGCGCCAAAGCTCACCAAACGATCACTGTCTCCTTTTAGCAAACGTAAACAGCGCTACGCCCAACAGATCGTTCATCCGAAAAGATGATCGCTTCCCATCCATATCCGCCGTCAGGCGACGCTAGGCAGGTCCATTGAGCTGTCGCCCCGCGCGTGCGGGCATTGCAACTGATGACGCATCGGTCGAAGTTCGGCCAGTTGGAGAAGGCATTCGGCCCACACGAGTTGACGTTGGTGCAGGGCAGGTCGGCGGGCCTTTGGCAAAGGATCGCGCACGTCGCGGCGGAGATGCCATTCTCGATTCTTTGAAGGTCTGCGCGCTCGCGACTTTTCGGTTAAGACGAGGCGCGTAGGGCTAGCCACCTCGCGAGATTGCAGGCGGCTGCCATGGGAAACAGAGATCTGAGGCGGTCCGAATACCATCCGGTCACAGTCAGCGCGCTCCCGTCGTTGTCTCTTACGCTTTGGGCTCGTGCGGCAGCGATGTCGGCGATCTCGCTTGCACCGGGAAATTGAGCGTCGATATCTTCACGAGGAGGACCGCGCGGGCCAGAGCCTCCTGCGTGAATGGTTTGGCGAGCACATGAATATCCTTGAGTGCATCGCGATCGATATCAGCGAATCCGCTAACGAGCAGCACGGGCATCTCGGGCCGCTCCTCCCGGATCATTTCGACCAGCTCCAGGCCGGTCATCCCGGGCATCAGCTGATCCGCGACGACAATATCGACGGCACTGCATTGCAGTTCGGCCAGCGCTGCACTTCCGGAAGCAGTCGGGATCACCATCGCACCAAGGTCCTCGAGCATCGCTGCCGTGTTGGCGAGTACGAGCGGATCGTCATCAACCACCAAGATGGTCATGGGCGGCAAGGTTGCTTCGGCGTCCTCGCGACGCACCGGTTCTGCCTTTTGCCTTGCCGTTCGCTCGGCGGTCGGAAGGTAGAGAGTGGCACAGGTGCCCTGGCCGATCGCGCTGCGCAGCACAAGGCTGCCGCCCGACTGGGCGGCAAGGCCCTGTACCATGGACAAGCCAAGGCCGGTGCCCTTGCCCACGCCTTTGGTCGTGAAAAACGGATCCGTCGCGCGGGCTAGGGTTTCCGGGTCCATGCCCTCGCCGGTGTCGGTCAGGATCAGGCGAACATAGAGCCCTGCTGGCAGGTTGGCGATTTCGCCTTCGGCGAGGACGGTCTCGAACGCTGCGATGTCGAGGTAGCCGCCGTCCGGCATCGCATCTCGGGCGTTCACCGCCAGGTTCAGCAATGCCATCTCGAGCTGATGGGCGTCCACGCGCGCCAATGGAAGGCCCACGGAGAATTGGGTGTCGACCTTCACGCGCGGCCCCAGCGAGCGCTGCAGCAAATTGGCCATGCCGCGGATGAGAGCGGGGACGTCGACCGGCTCCGGCCGCAGGTCCTGGCGGCGGGCGAAGGCGAGTAGCCGCTGGGTCAGCGCCGCTCCGCGTTCCGCCCCCTCGTAAGCACTCGTCAGCAGCCGCAAGGCCTTGGCATCCTCGGGCACGCGCTTGCGGAGCAACTCCAGATTGCCGAGCACGACCGCGAGAAGATTGTTGAAATCATGGGCTATGCCGCCGGTCAACTGCCCCATCGCCTCAAGTTTCTGCGCCTGGCGCAGGGCCTGCTCGGCCTGATGGCGCGCCGTCACGTCGGTCAGCCCGCCAACAACGTACAGGAAGTTGCCGGCGCCGTCCCGCTCCACCCTGGCGGCGGAGACGAGCTCAAGAAGCGCGCCGCTCTTGGTGACCCCGCGATATTCGCGCGCGTGGGCCGAGCCGTTGCGCATCAGTTCTGGCCAGTCTCGTTGAAACTGGCTCGCCGAGGCCTCGGTGAGGAAATCGACGAAGCGGCGTCCGATCGCCTCGTCCCGCGTGTAGCCCATCAGCTCGAGCCAGGCGTCACTGACATGCTCGATGACTCCGAACCGGTCGAGTGCATGGAGGGGGAGCGGCGTGCCCTTGTACAAGGACCGGAACCGCTCCTCGCTCTGGCGGAGCGCCTCGGCCTCGCGTTGGGCGAGCAGGGCAAATCGCCGATCAAACATCGCCGCGACCAGCGATAGCGCCAGGATGAGAAAGGCAGCGCCGGACACGCTCACCGCCAGGCCCGCCTGGGTCGCATTGGCGTCCGAGTGCTCCATGCCCGCGCCTGCGGTCATAGTGAAGGTCGCGGCGCGCATGCCCGCGAAATGCATTCCGGCGATTGCCGTGCCCATCAAGACCGCTGCCCCAAGGCGAACGACGCTCTTGCTTTCGCGCGACGCCAACCAGAGCGCCGCGGTTGCCGCGACGATCGCAATCAGGACAGAGAGGGTCAGCCAGACCGGGTCGTAGCGCAGCGTAGCTCGTGTCTGCATCGCCGACATGCCTATGTAGTGCATGGCAACGATCCCGAGACCCATGAACAGGCCTGCCGCGATCAGGGGCGCGATAGCACCACGGGCATGACTCATCACCGCGAAGCCTATGCCGGTGACCAGTACCGCGACGAGCAGCGACGCGACCGTCAGTTCGACGTCATAGCCGACCTCCATGCCCGGCATGCTAAAAGCGAGCATGGCGACGAAGTGCATGGCCCAGATGCCGCCCCCCATGCCGATCGCGGCGGTACAGAGCCAGGTCTGTCGCAGCCAACCTTCCGATGCTCGCACCCGGCTCGCGAGGTCGAGCGCCGTGTAGGAGGCGGCGATGGCGATCAGGATCGAGATGCAAACGAGCACGGGATTGTGCATGCTGGTCAAGATCATCGCTTGGTCACTCGCCGGCCCATCCATTGTAAAGTTACCCGTGATTGCCTTATTCACAAGAACAGTTCCAGTCTGGTTACTTGTTGCCAAGGCGCCCGACTACGGCGCAGCACCGACAAGATTAACGACACTGCAGACGTTCATCTCAGGGGCCAAAATCATAGCCCCGAGTACCGTAAAGGGAGCGTTTCCGTATGAGCCTTCCTTCAAGACCGCGTGCTGGTGACTATGATTCCGTGCGCGACGCCCAAGTGTCGGAAGATCGGAAATATCATCTACAGCGGGCTGACCGCGAGCGGCAGCTTGCAAAGCGGGCGACCCAGGCTGCTTTGCGCGAACGCCATCTCGAACTGGCAGACTGTCATGCCCACCTCGCGGAGCTGATGCTGCCTTGAATCCCACCGCGCTCGTGCCGGCGGCGCAGCAGTGCGTGGTTTGCCAAAGTCCGCCTTGGAACCATTGCACCGCTCGCGGAGGGCCCGCTTCATAACTCGCAGCAACTCCCTTCCCATTGCCTCCTCAATCTCGGTCGTTCCCAATTGCTGCCACTAGGAAGGTGACAAACGGCAGCTTTCGGGATCGCCCGCTTGCCCATCCTAACGCCTTACATTGGGGCGCTTGCAGCCCGCCCGGTTTGGACCGACCTGGCGCCGGTCGAACGGCTGACTATGGGCGGAAAGTGGCAGTCAGGACATTGACTGAGCGTCTGTGATCCATTCGCCGAGCTCATCCAGATAATGTTGCCCGCGTGGTTCAATCCCTTCGACCAATGATAGAGCCGCGTAGGTCGCCTCGCTCTCGCCCAGCTCTGGATTGTGCGTCAGTCCTAAGATTGATCCGGACAAACGGTGGATGAACTCACTCGACCGATAGGGTCTTACCGCGTCGCCGGGATAATCTAGATGCGCAGCTCGCACATGAATTGTCTCCATGTGAATGGCCCGAGCAAGAACCGCGATTTTCCCTCTCGATGAGAGGGCGAGGAAAGTTGCGACGATGTCTTGATGCATGATCGTAGGATCGCGGGACCGCTAGCCCCCGTCAACGTCCGCTTGTGGCGCGCTTGCTGCCTGACCGCTTCTGGCTCGGCCGTCCAACCGCCGAACGGCGGACGATGGGTGGAAAACAGCCTGGCGGCTCTCATCCGCAAGGACTGAAAGCAGCCAGGAAAGGCGAACTCCCACCGCTAGCGTCGTAATGGTCATGGAGCCGCGCTCAGGCTCCATGACCCTGTATCGAAGCCTAGTTAGAGTACTGCTCGATCAGGCAGCGGGCTATCTGACCCGTTGAATCGAAAGCTGGTTGGAGGAAGCCTGGCCGGACGTATACCGCGTGACGGACGCAGGATCGGAATAATAGAGGCGGATCTGGTAGTTCTTGCCGGCCTCCAGCTTCCCCTCGAAGGCGAAATCCACCGACGGCGCGCCCGTAGGGAGATAGCGGACCAGCTGGGATACGGTCGTGGAGTCCGTGACATTGTAGAGAATGGCGTTCGCCTGAGAGGTACAGACCAGGCCGGCCAGCTGAACAAATCCCCGAATCTGATAGATGTCGGTGACGGCCGGCGAGAAAGTGTTGTTCCCGCTCCATTCGTTGCGCACGTCCTTGGTCTTGACGTCGAAGCTGATCGTCGTCGTCGCATCATGGACGATTGCCTGCGGCGATGAGACGGTTGCGAGCAACGGCGCGTCCTCACCGGGCCGGAATCGGACGAAGTTCTGATCGGGATTGGCGTTCACGAAGCGGGCACCGAACGGAATCATTGCCTCGCAGCCATAGGCGGACGCTCCGAAATCCACATGATGCTGGCTCGCGGCAACGCTGACAAAGCCATAGTCGGACATGCGCAGGGCGGAAGTCCCGCCGCTCACCTTCACATAGGTGCCGGTGCCGTCGGTTCCCATCGGCCCGGTCGCCCGGGCTGCCGTGAAACCTGCCTCCTGCGAGAGATCCACCGTATAGGTCCCCTCCTCGCCGGTGCCAGTGCCCAAGCCGGTAATCCTGGTTCCGACGCGGATACCGGGGCCGGTCAGCACAGCCCCCACGAAGAGAGTGCCCAGCTGGATGTCCGTGACCGTGAGCGTGAAACCCGAAATCGTCCCGCTCAGCGTCGTGCTGCCTTGCGTCGCGTCAAACAATCCGCCCGAAACAATCACCGCATCCGCATTGGTGACGTGGATGCCCGCATATCCGGTCGAACTGGGCTGGATTCCCTCAATGTACATGTCGCGAATGGTCATGCCTCGCGTGTTGGCGATCCGCACCTGGTCATGCTGGTTGAACTCGGCCTTCCCGCCATAGATGCGCGGCGTGTAGCATCCCAGGATCGCAATGCCGGCGCCGGCCTTCGCGACCTGCGAAGACACCTGCAACAGCGTCACGTCATGGCTGATCGCATTCAGGGCGATATTGTCGCCTGTCTCCGCGCTGCGGACCTGCACCCGCTCCATCATCAGCGAATAGCAGCTGTCCAGCACGACCGGGCTGTTGCCGCCCTCGATATAGACATCGCGAATGCAGAACATCGTGGTCGCCTTGCGGCCCCAGATCGCCTTCCCGCTCGTGGGGGTACCGATGATCGCCAGGCCTTCGATCAGGACCCGCTCAAAGTCCGGGTCGTTGTCGCTGGTCCCCGTACCATATATCAGGCAGCCTCCGGTCCCCTGGTTGTGCAGGAAAGTGGCCTTGGAGTTCTGACCAGTGATGCCCACGCCCTGCGGCGCGACGATGGGCGCCCCGACCCTGAAGTGCCCGGCGGGCATCCACAGCTGGCCACCTCCGCGCTCGTCCCTGATCGCCTGCATCGCGGTCCGGATCGCACCATCGACCTCGACGGTGCCCTGCCCGTCGCGGATGCCCGATTTGGCCGCCTGCGGCACGAACCCCATCACATTGTACGAACCATTGTCGAGGACATAGTCGTGCAGGTTCAGATAGGGCGCCGCAACGTTCGGGTATTTCTCGGCTACAGCCTTTCCGCTCTGCCGAACCCACGCGCCGGTGGCGAGTGGAGTACTGTCGGCTTTCACGATGTTCTGGTCATCGGCCTGGCCGGTGAAATCGCCGGACGTGAAGAAGAAGACTCCGTCCGGGACACCGCTCACGCCAACCAGACACGCCGCGCCCGTCGCCGTGCTCGCCTTGAGGTTCGCAAGCGACGAAAAACTCTCCACGGTTGCCATATGCTACTCCTTACTGTTCAAAATGGAACATAAGGAGAACGATGGAAATCCTACATTACAAGGTTATTTCGCACCACCCGAGCTACAACGCTCCCAATAGCATGAGGATCGGCCCATATATCGCTTCGCTCATACAGCTTGGTCGCACCCGGCGCGACCAGCGGCAAATGGGATTTCACACATTGCGCAGGAATGGCGGCAAATGGGGCGTTTGCAGCCTGACCGCTTTTGGATTGGCCGCCCCACCGCCAAACGGCCGACTATGGGTGGAAAGCGGTCGTTCGACAATTTCGGAGAATGAAGGTAGAAGCAGCGTAGTTTGGCACAGCGGATGACAGCCATGCGAACTTTCGCCTTTTTGACTGCGATCCTGCTCCCGCTGTTTCTTGTCGATGCCATTCAGGCAGCTATTCCGCTGGCCGGAGCCTTGAAATATGCCGCAGTGGTGCTGGTCGCTGCCCTGCTCATGTCGGGAGCAGTTTGGATCGACAACCAGATACAGCGGCGCCCAACGAGGCCTGACGTACGCTAACCGCGTGTGAACTGCTCGCTCACTTCGGATCGGGCCCGCCAGCCAGGAGCGGCCGACAATGGGTGAAAGCGGAACGGCCGGTTTTTGGAAAGCGCCGCCGGAGAGCGCCGCGGAGCTCACGGCGACGCATCGAGTTTCATCTGTCGAACGATAGCGTCGTGATCGCCGACCACGGAATAACAATGATGTGGAAATCCCCGGCAGCAGGTTCGGCTGAAATACCGAACTCATCAGCTGCCTTGACGATTAAGTTCAGACATTCGGATTGGCCGACGAGTTGGACCACGGCTTTCGCAGCTCCGGCCTTGCGCACGATAGCCTGTTGCGCCGCCACTAGCATCGAGTTCACCCTCCTTCTTCAAGTAGAGCTATGCAGTCTCTGCGACGCGGAAATATGGTAAGCGGTGGCCCTGCTCGCAACTTCACCTCGCGGTGGCAGCGATCTCGCGCACGCGCCTGATCAGGGCTTCTCGCGGTTGCCGGCCGTGAGCCAGGCGATGATCTGATACGCGTGCCGGCGGAGGCAATTCGGCTCTTGGATCAGCAGCGTGCACGCGCCACGAGGGTCTCGCGCGGCGAAGGAGCGAGCTCGTGCAGATCGCCTCGATAGTGCCGCAGGATCCTGATCGCCCGCACGCCCATCCCGGCCGCCACTTCCGCCTGCACCTCCAGCGCGCGTTGATAGATCACGTTCGCCCGGCTGGGGCTGACGCCCAGGGCCTCGCCGATCGCCTGGAATGTTGCGCCGTCCTCTCGCATGCGCAGGGCCGTCTGGTGCCGTTCCCTCATGCGTGCCGGGATAGCGTCGCCTGCGGCCGAAGTCACCTGCGCTGGCGACTGCCGTGGCTGTGCCGCAGGCGCGGCTGGATGTCCGACCGACGTCCGACGGGCGCCCAACGCGCCAACCGCGGTCCTCAGCTCAAACAGCACTCAACCGACACGCGCGGCCACCAATCGAAGATAGCCACCATCCAACATAGCCTCGCCGTTTCGCGCCAGGCGTTGGATACGCAGACGCAGATAGTCGGAAGCGGCCCGCCAATCGCGACGCACGGCCCCGGCCCCGAACAGCGCGGCGGCGATGTCACGCTGACTGGCGCCGTCCCGCGATGCGTCAAGCGCGCGCAGCATCTCGATCCAGCGCCGGGCACGGGGATCGCGCGGGAACAGTTCGGCCGGCATTCGCCCAAGGCGCCAGAGCCCCGCCAAGCGCCGCACGGTGAGCAGCTTGGGCTCGATATCCGCCAGCCCCTCCAATGCGTAACGCAACCGGACCGGACCATCGAGCAAGCTGCCCTCGCGCAACGCGAGGTGGATATGGCGCGGGCCATCGCTGAGCAGCAGTTGGCGGGATCCACCATCGGGCGACAGCAACAGCACATCGACACCGACACGGCGAATATCGAGGCTGTCCTTCCCCTGCTCCGCCGGGATCGCATCCACGGTGACGACACCGCGATCATGCTCGGCGCGCCAGAGTATCCGCGCATGGAGCGCGTCGCATTCGGGCGCCTCCTGGAAACCACAGCCCCCAGCGCGCCGCACCTCCCGCCGGCGCGTGCAAATGCTCAAGGCTCCCACCAAGGCGAGATCGCGACAGAACCGAGGGCGCGGCGCTTTCGGCGCGATAGGCGGGATTGCGGCGCAGGAACTCCCAGGCGAAGCCATGGCGATCAAGCGCAAGCAGCGGCCGATAGCTCTCGGCGTCACGCCAATCCTCACCCATAGCCGAAGACATCGCGATGCTTGCCCGTCGCCATCCTCAAGCGGCGAACGCAGCATGCGGCAGCGGGCTTGTCGCGCCGCGGCCCGTGCGCGACTCGGAGCGGAGATACGATGCGCAACTTTCTGCGCACCGCCCGCCAAAATTCGGCGCACTCCCAGCAAATCCTTCCGTTGGCGCGGAATGACGCTGCCAAGGCCCTGGCAGCTTTCGCGCACGAGTCGGCTGGTCCGCGCGCGCCAAGGTCGCGCTTGCCGCACATCGCCGAATTGCGCAGGGTCACACGGTCGGGTGCCGTGAATCAGGGGCGTTCCCAGGAGCCAGGGTAATGGCAGCGGGTCAGTCCTAAATAGCGGGCCTTTGCACAAAGGTTTCCAACACCCGACCCCTTCTGTGGCTTGCTGCCCCCCGGCATCCCATCCTAGGCCGGGATGCCGGGTGCCGCCCAATAGGGACCGTCCTCGAGCCCAGGGCGCCGCACATGCGGCAGGGCGTGGGGCGGCCACAACAAGCGGGCCTTTTTGCACAGGAGGTTCCAACACCCGGCCCCTTCCCTTTCCGGCACGAGTTGCCAGGAGTCCGCCAATGCGCCAGCATGGGCATGCCGCCGACGCATCGGCGGCAGGGGCGTGGAAACCCCTGTGCAAGATCGACGAGACCCGCGCGCCTAATGCTGCCCGCGGGTCCGCAACGTCGTGCCGGTCCATGACCGCGCGCCGCGGCTGCCCGGGATTTCCATTTTCGGCATGGCCGTCGCCCCTGTCTCGTTGGGGAGAGGATGCCATGGCCGGCCCAGGCCCGGACAAGCAGGACGCGGAGGCGCCCGAGGCGGCGCAGGCAAGCCTGCTCGAACATCTCTATCGCAGCCACGCCGGCTGGCTGAACCGCGTGCTCGCCTGGCGGCTGCGCACCACCGCGCTCGATGTCGACGACATTGTCCAGGAGACCTATGTCCGCATGGGGCGCTATGCGCCGGAAGATGCGGCGCGCCACCCCAAGGCGCTGCTGCTCAGGATCGCGGTTAACCTGGCACGCGACCAGATGCGCCGCAATGTCGTGCGTGGCGGCCTGGCCGAGCCGCTCGACGAGGAAGGCGAGGCGAGCCTCGCCTCGGTCCTGCCCGAGCAGCACGAGGCACTCGAGATGAAGCAGGCGATCCTCGCCTTGCCGCCGATTTATCGCGACGTGTTCGTACTCAGTCGCTTTACCGGTTTGACCTATGAGGAGATCGCAAGCCATGCTGGCATCTCGGTCAAGACCGTCGAATGGCGGATGACCCGAGCGTTGGCGATGTGCGCGGCCAGGCTGCGCGACTAAACGGCGGGACGTCATGGGCACGGACGAGGAGCGCGCAGACGAGCAGGCAGCCGAATGGCTGGCACGGCTCAACAACCGTTCGGTCACCACCGAGGAGCTCGAGGAATTCTATCGCTGGCGCCGCAAACCCGGCAATGCTGCACGCTATGCCGAGATCGAGAGCTTATGGCGCCAGGCACGCGCGCTCGGCGACGATCCCGACATCGCCGCGGCGGCGCGCGACGCGCTCGCCCGGCCCCGGCTCGAGCGGATGGAATCGGAAGCGCGCGGCTGGCGGCCGAGCCGCCGGGTGGTGCTGGCGGGCGCCGCCCTGGCACCGGTCGCGGCAGGGGCCAGCTGGCTGCTGCTGCCGATGGCGCGCGCCTATCAGACCGCGACCGGCGAGCAACTGGTGGTCAGCCTGGGCGATGGCTCGAGGATCCGGCTCAACACCGACAGCCGACTCCACGTTGATGCCGGCGATACCGGGCGCCGGGTGACGCTCGAGCGCGGACAGGCCTTTTTCGAAGTGAAGCATGATCCGGCGCGGCCTTTCGAGGTCCGCGCCGGCAAGGCCGCGATCCGCGCCGCGGGGACGCAGTTCGACGTGCACCGCAGCGACGAAGCCGTGCAGGTCGTGCTCACGCAAGGCAGCGTCTCGGTCGATGCCGGTGCCGGCGTTCCCCCGACATTGCTCAAGGCCGCTGGCGAATGCGCGACAATCGGCCCGGCAGGCGCGCTGGCAGTCAGCCATGTCGATGTCGAGGCGGCGACCAGCTGGACCACCGGCCGGCTCGTCTTCCATGCCACACCGCTCGCCAATGCGATCGCCGAGGCCAACCGCTATAGCCGGACCCGGATCGAACTGGAGGACCCGTCGCTGGCCGGGGCCAAGGTCAACGGCAGCTTCGAGACCGGCGACATGGACTCGTTCGTCGCGGCGGTCTCCGCGCTGTTCGACCTGAAGAAAAGAACACAGGAGAATCGGATTCTTCTGTCGCGTAATTGACAAGCCCAGCCGTCCCGCAAAATTTATTCTGCGAAGCAGCCAGGGTCCCCCCTTCCCCGCCGCGTTGCTTCCTCAATCGCGGCACAAACACGCGATTTGAGTGACCGACCGGGAATACCGGCGCGCAGGGGAGAAGACCGTGAGGAAAGAACCGATCATCGCGGGGAGCACGCGATTCAGCCTGATGGGGGCGGCTGCGATCGCGATGATCGCACCGGGCCCGGCCTGGGCGGCCCGCGCGCAGCAGGAATTCCACATCGCCGCGGGACCGCTCGACCAGGCGCTGGCCACCTATGCGCGGATCACCCATCGCCAGCTTCTCTATCCTAGCACGCTCGTCGCCGGTCTAACCAGCCAGGCACTCGATGGCCGCTACGGCGATGACGAAGCGCTTGCGCAACTGCTGCGCGGGACCGGCATCGCGGTCCGGCGCGCGGGCAACGCCTATGTACTGTTCCAGCGGCGGGTGCCTGCGCCCCGGGCAGCCGCCAAGCCGGCGCGCCCCCAACGCGCCACGCCGATGCCCGCCACGCCCATATCGGCACCCGCGCTGCGCGCGGCGCAGGAGGAAAATGGCGACACCAAGATCCTGGTGACTGGGTCGAACATCCGCGGGATTTCGGAAAGGGCGTCGCCGATGGTCGTGCTCGACCGATTCGACATCGACCGGGCTGGCCATGGCTCGGTCGGCGAGGCGATCGCAGCGCTCCCGCAGAATTTCGGTGGCACCGGCACCGAGGACACCAGCCTGACCGGGGCGGACCGCACCACCCAGAATATCGGCCTTGGCACCAGCGCCAATCTGCGCGGGCTCGGCAGCGACGCGACACTGACGCTGGTCAATGGCCGCCGCCTGCCGGGCTCGGGCGGGCAAGGCGATTTTGCCGACATCTCGCTGATCCCGCTCGCGGCGGTCGAGCGGATAGAGATCCTCACCGACGGCGCCTCGGCGCTCTATGGTTCCGACGCGGTCGGCGGCGTCGTCAACATCCTCTTGCGCAAGACATTGGACGGCGGCGAGACGCGGCTGCGGCTCGGCACTGCGACGCAGGGCGGCGCCAGCGAGGTCCAGATCGGCCAGGTGCTCGGCGCGAGCTGGTCGACGGGCCATGTCCTCGCGGCCTATGAATATATGCACCGTGGCCGGCTGCGCACCGACCAGCGTGCCTATACGCGATCGCCCGACTTGCGGCCGTTCGGCGGCAGCGACTGGCGCTCCTATTTCTCCAATCCCGGCACAATCCTGACCATCACACCGGCGGGCGCTATCGAGCCGGCCTTTGCCATTCCCACCGGCCAGAACGGCACCGGCCTTAGCCCAAAGGATTTCTCCGCAGGCCAGAACCTCGAGAATTTCCGTGTCGGCACCGACTTGCTGCCGCGCCAGGACCGACACGCGGCCTATCTCAGCGCCGAGCAGGATCTGGGCACGCTGCAGCTGTTCGCCGAGGGCCGCTATGCGCACCGGTCCTTCGAGAGCAACGGCCAGGCCTCGACCGGGCTTGCCCAGGTCGATGCCCGCAACCCCTATTTCGTCAGCCCCGACGGGTCGCCCTACAGCCTGATCGCCTATTCCTTCACCCGCGAGATCGGCCCGATCCGGCAACCGGGCTCGGTGACGTCGTGGAGCGCCACGGCGGGGGCGACGGTTGCGCCCTTTGGCGACTGGCAAGCCGAGACCTATGCCAGCCACGCCCGGGAGCGGACCTATACCGCCTATGAGAATGTGGTGAACTCGACCTATTTCGCGGAAGCCGTCGGATCGCTGCCGGACGATCCCGGTACCGCATTCAGCACAGCGACCAACGGCTTCTTCAACCCCTATGGCGATGGTCTGGTCAACAGCCAGACGATCCTCGACTTCATCGGCCAGGGTTTCGCGCGCAACACCACGATCAGCGTGATGGATACCGCCAATTTGAAGGCGGACGGCAGTCTGTTCCGCCTGCCCGGCGGGCGGATCAAGGCGGCCTTCGGCGCCAATTTCCGGCATGAGCATTTCGAGCGCAGCGGCGAGAATTTCTTCTCCGGGACCAAGCCGACCGCGCTGACCGGCACCCATGCCGGGCGCGACATCACCGCGGCCTTTGCCGAACTGGCGGTGCCCTTGTTCGGGCCCGATAATGGCCGGCCGGGCCTTAGGCGGCTGACGCTCTCCGCTGCCGTGCGCCATGAACATTACAGCGACTTTGGCGGCACCACCAATCCCAAGCTCGGCCTGGTCTGGGAACCGAGCACGGAGCTCGGCTTCAAGGCGAGCTGGGGCACCTCGTTCCGGGCACCGGTGCTGCGCGAGGTACGCGATGCGCTCAGCGTCTCCTATGTCCAGCTGCGCGACGCGGCGGGCGTGCTGACCCCGGTCGTGACCCTCTATGGCGGCAACCCCGATCTCAAGCCCGAGACCGCAAGCTCGCTGACGCTCAATCTGCGCTATCAGCCGAACTGGGCACGCCGCTGGCATGTCGAGGCGACCTGGTTCCAGACCAAGTTCAAGAACCGGATCGAGCGGCCAGCCTATGACAATCTGAGCGACGCACTCTCCAACATGATCTTCTCGCCCTATATCAGCCGGGTCGATCCCGTCGCGAACCCCGCCGACCGCGAACGGCTGCTGGCGCTGATCAACGCGCCCGGCTCGTTGATCGCAGGGCTCTTCCCGCCCGAATTCTACAAGGCGATCCTCGACGGACGGCTGGTCAATTCGAGCGAGCTCGTGGTGCGGGGCATGGACCTGCTGGCAGCGGGATCGTTCGACCTGGCCGGCGGCACCGCCACGCTCAGCGCCAATGCCTCGCACATGTTCGACTATCAGCGCCGCATCACGCCGCTGGCGCCGCGGATAGAGCAGGTCGGCACGATCGCCAACCCGCCGGCCTGGCGGCTGCGGGCCTCGGCCGGCTGGGACAGGCAAGGCTGGGGCGTCTCGGTAACGCTCAACCATGTCAGTGGCTACCTCGATGATGTGAGCAGCCCGGCGCGCCCGGTCGGCAGATGGACGACGTTTGACGCGCAGCTGCGCATTCAGCCCAAGGCGTTCGAGCGCATCGGGCTCAGCTTCGCACTCAATGCGCAAAACCTGCTCGATGCCGATCCGCCCTTCGTCGATCAGCCGAGCGGGTTCGGCTATGGCGCGGCCAATGCCGACCCGATCGGCCGGTTCGTGTCGCTGCAGGTCGTCAAGAAATGGTGACGCAGTCCTAACGGCCCGCGCGCCTTCCCTTCACCAACCTGGATAATCGACCATGCGCTTCACTTGGATGGCCGCGCTATGCCTGATGCTGTGCCCGACACTGAGTCGATCGGCGACAGTCGGGCCCTATACGATCGACGACCTGCTGCGGCTGGAAAGCTATGGGCAAGTGCTGGTCGAGCCCGGCGGCCAGTTCGCGGTCGTCGAGCGGCGCGCGCGCTTCGACAGCGCGCCGGACTTTCGCTATGACTGGAACGTCAAGCGGCTGGTCTCGAAGCTGCTCGTGATCGACCTGGCCAGCAAGGCGCCTGCCCGCCCGCTCTTCGCCCAGGACCCAAAGACAGGCTATTGGGCAGGCGACTTCTCGCCTTCGGGCCGCCGCCTGTCGGTCTTCCGCTTCGCCGAGAACCGCCTCCAGCTCGGCGTGGTCGAACTGGCGAGCGGCGCAGTGCGCTGGCTCGACCTGGTGCCGGACCTGCCCGACGCGCATCCGGCCCCGCTCTGGCTGGACGATGACCGGCTGCTCGTCGTGACGCTGGCAGATGGCGGGTTGCCCGCCTTGTTCCAGAACCCCGTCAACGCCCAGCGCTTCGCCGCCGCCGGCTGGGCGAAGACCGCTCGCGGACAGAAACCAGCCTCGACCTTGCTCGGCAGCGGCCGTTTCCTGGCGCGCGGCACGAGTTATCGCGACCGCCGGGTCGTCGAGTTGAACCTCGCAACGGGCGCCACGCGCACCCGCTTCCAGGGCGATGTGCTCGACCTCGCGCTCTCGAGCGACCATCGTCAGCTCGCGCTGCTGGACAAGGGCGGGCCAGTCCAGCCCGATCCGGCACTTGCCATCGACCCGGCATTCGAGCCACGCCGCCAGCGCCTGACGATCCTCGACCTGGCGCGCGGCACGCCGCGGCAGCCTTGCCCGGGATGCGATATCCTGCCGAGCTTGCTCCACTGGTCCCCAACCGGCGCGCAATTGCTCTTCTATGCCCGCGCCGATGGCGAATCCTGGGCACAAGGCCAGCTCTACCGGTTCGACGCGCGCAGCGACACCATCTCCACGCCGCTGCCGGCGACGCTCCGTGCCGTGCCGCAGATCGCCGGCGGCAGCGCGCGGTTCGTACCCGCAGGCTGGGCTGGCGACCGCCCCCTGGTCTTCGCCGAGCGCAGCACCGACCATCGGCGCGACTGGTACCGTATCGAGGGCAAGACCGGCGCGCGGGCGATTACGGCCGATTTTCCGACGGCGCCTGCCGAACTGGCCGCCGCCGATACGGCACATTTCTATGCCGGCGATGTACGCGGGCTGTGGCGCGGCAACTGGGACGGCGGGCTCCAACACGTCGCCGACGGCCCGGTCCGCACGGTACGGCCGCTGCTGTTCGATGGCCATAGCCTCGGCACCCGCCGCTGGATCAATGCCATCCCGGCGCGGGCCATGGCATTGCTCGGCACCAACGATGCCGCCCATGTCCTGGTCGAGGACCAGACGGGCCGGCTTCAGAGCGACAGGATCGCGCACGGCGGCATGATGCTGGCGATGACGCCCTCGGGCGGGCTCCTCAGCTATGGGGAGGACGATCACGGCGTCGGCACGCTGCGCTGGAGCGAGCGTGGTACTGAGCGCGTGCTCGACCGGATCAACCAGCATCTATCTGCGGTCGAGCCGCCGAAGCGCGTGTTGCTGCACAGCAAGGCCGCGGACGGCACGACCCTCAATCACTGGCTGTTGCTGCCGCCCAGATCCGACGCGCCGCCCCGGCTGATCGTCGTCCCCTACCCCGGCTATCCCTATGGCACCACGCCCCCCGCCGACTCCCGGCCCGCGATGCCGACGATCATGACCCATCCGCAGCTGCTGGTCGGCCATGGCTATGCGGTGCTCCAACCCAGCATCCCGCTCGCGCCCGGCCCGGGCGACCCGCTCCCCACGATCGTCGCGGAAATCGCCCACGCGGTCGATGCGGCGCAGGCAAGCGGCCTCATATCGCGCGCCAAGCCGCTTCTAGTTGGGCACAGCTATGGCGGCTATACGGTGCTCGGCACCGCTGCGCTCAGCGACCGCTTCGCCGGCGTCGTCGCCGCCAATGGCATCTATGACCTCACCAGTGTCTATGGCGCGATGGACCCGCGCATCGACTATGGAGATAACGGCATCTCTCTGACCATCCCGATCGGCTGGTCGGAAGGCGGCCAGGGCCGGATGGGTGTGCCGCCCTGGGCCGCGCTCGCGCGCTATGCGAAGAACAGCCCCTTTTATCATGTCGAGGACATCCGGGTGCCGGTGCTGCTGGTCACCTCCGACCTCGACTATGTGCCGGCGGCACAGGCCGAGCGCATGTTCCTGGCGCTTTACCGCCTTGGCAAGGACGCGATGCTGCTGCGCTACAAGGGCGAGAGCCACAGCCTGATCAGCCCGGCGAACCTACGCGACTATTGGGCACATGTCTTTGCGTTCCTCGATGCGTCTCGGAATCCACTTGAAGATGCCGGCCCCCAATAGCGCCAAGCCTCCAACGCATAGGCAACGATCGCCGACCGAGAACTCAATAAATGCAGGCCTTTCGGCATGGCCATCGATGGCGGTGGATGAAACGGAAAGCAGTCAATGGATGTTCGCCTCCTTTGACAGCTAGAAGTCGAGGCCCCTCGACCGGTGTGAAGCGGTGTCCCTCGGAGGTCTCGTCCGTTTCGAGGACCAATGGCCCGGGCTGCGCGCGGCCGGCGCATCGGGGAAGCGCTGATAGGGCGCAAACCATTCGCGACCGTCGAAAGAACAAGACGGTTCGGTGGAGGGGCGGTGCAGGGTGAAACCGCCCAAGGAGGCGGGTTCTATTTCTTCGTGCGAGCGCCCTTATAAACCCAGCCGCTCATCCTTATATGCGATCTGCTGACGTCGCGTGCGACGGATATCGGGCCGCTTCGGCTCTCCCCTTGTCCCTTTCTAGCTTTCGAAGCCGGGATGCGCTGCTTTTGGCGCATGCCCGCCATACATGGGACAAAGGATACCCATATGATCACCGGAACTGTAAAATTCTTCAACCCTGACAAGGGCTTCGGCTTTATCGCGCCCGAGACGGGCGGCGACGATGCGTTCGTCCACATTTCCGCGATCGAGCGCGCGGGCTTGCGCACGCTCGATAAGGACCAGCGCGTTACCTACGAGCTGGAGACCGATCGCCGCGGCAAGACCTCCGCTGTGAACCTGCAGTCCGCCTGACGGTTCGGGCGAGCCTCGCGCTCGCCCAGCCAACCGCAGGTCGCGCAAGGGTGTGGCCTGACTCATGAAGGAATGCGCCATGTCCCGAGCGATCAACCTGAACGCGACGCAAGACCATGTCATCGCCGCTTGCGCCAAGCGCAAGATCGGCATCAGCGCAATCGAAACACTTCAGTCCGGCGGAACGCGTCTTGTGATGAACAATGTCGAGGATGCCGCGGAAATCGCCAAGGTCTACGGGTCGAAGGTACTCACGGGCAAGGTTGTCCGAACCGCCACGCGCCTGGGCCGTCTGTAACGGATATCGGAGAAATTATGCCCGCATTTAAGACCCCGACATTTCAGGAACGTACCGCGGCTGCCGCAACGGCCAGGAGTAGGGCGCTCGCCCTACTGCGATCGAAGCCGCAGGCCGATGCGACGACGGTAGCTGCCGCCCTTGCGCGGCGCGCGGCACGGGAAGCTACCGAGGCCGAAAAGCGGACGGCTGCACGTGCCGCGCGTGCTCTGGCCGCAGTGCATAAGCAGGCCAGCAAGGCTGAGGCGGCCCAGATCGCCGCGACGCCGGTGGCGCCGGAGCGGACGGAGGCCGACCGCAAGGCCGCGCGCGATGCGCGTTACGCTGCACGCAAGGAGCGCAAGTCGTCGCGCTAAGCTGCTCACACCGTCACTTCCTGAGACACCGCGCCCGCCCGACCGCGGTTTCATCGAACACATCCGCAAGCGGTGGCACTCCAGTCGCCGCTTGCGCCCGAGACTAAGGGGCAATTCGACGGTGCTCGCGCGATCTTGTCGTCTCAACCGGGTCGATCCTGATACTGCTGACCCTGCTCGGCTCCGGCCCAAGGCAACCCTGTCGCGGCGCGTGTCCGAGCTGGAAGCCGGTCTCGGCCTGCGCCTGTTCGAACGCGGCGCGCGCGACCTGAAGCTCACCGAGGAGGTTCAACTGCTTCATGCGTGGACCAGCGCGCTGCTCACCGAACTCGACGAAACCGCCGCGACGATCGCCTCGGGCGGCGACAGTCCGCCCGGACCGTTACGGATCAGCGCGCCCCTCCTCTTCTCCCCAGATCGCGATGGGCAGGATCGCGGCAGGCTTCGCGCTCGAATATCCCGAGGTCCGGCTCGAGGTGACGACCGACGACCGCCCCGTCGACATGATCGAGGAAGGCTATGACCTGGTCATCCGCGTCAACCCGCCTCCCAATGAGAGCCTGATCAGCCGGGCCTTTCTGCACGATCGGCGGCTGGTCGTGACGGCGCCCTCCCTCGCCTTTCCCGAGACGAGTGCGCCCGCACCGATAGTGGCGCGAGGATCCGCCGATCCGCGAACCGGCTGGACGCTGAGGAGGAATGGAACGGCGAGCACGATCCCGGTCGTGCCCGACTATCGCTCGCCTCGATGACTATGGTTCGCGATGCAATATTGCAGGGTGTCGGGGCCGGTCGCCTGTCCTTGTCGCTGGTCCGCCGTGACCTGGGCGCAGGCTGGCTGGTCAAATGGGGCGATGTCGAAGGTCCGGACATTGCCCTATGGGCGGCTCTATCCCTCGCGCCAGCTATTGAGCCCCCGGGTCTCTGCGTTCCTCGCCTATCTGGCGAAGCTGTCCCCGCAGGGCCACCCGGAGGAGCTGGCGGTCTTTCTCGATTGAGCACATGGCGCTTTGTGGAAGACAGATGTGGACACCTCCCCCGCAAGGCTAGAAAGGGGCAGCAAAAGACTGCGAGTCGACCAAGGTCGCCTGACGAGAGCACCGTCGCTCAGGGCCACTGCTTTCCGTCGCCCCAGGGCGCAACGCGCGCTCCGAAGTCCCGGGAACGGCCGTCCGAACCTCGCCAGGCCATCGCCGAATATTGCATGTTCGGCCCCACCTTGCCGCCTCGACCTTTGGCAGCGATTGGCGGAGGCGACGCCTTCCGGCTTGACGAGGGCATCAATCGAACCCGGACAGATTCAGGGCCGACCTGATGCCGTGTCGGCCCTATTGCACCAGTTCGAGGATCTGCCCTTCACGCGTAAGCTGCGCGCGGAGTTTCGAGTAATCGATATCCTGCACCGACAACTGGTCATCGATAGCGATCGAGGCTGCGACCGATGCCGACTGGCCCAGGATCATGAAGACCGGCTCCATCCGGATCGACCCATAGGCGATATGCGAGGCCGACAATGCCACGGGTACGAGCAGGTTGGTGACCTCGCCTCTGCGCGGGACGATCGCGTCATAGCTTATCGGATAGGCCCGGCCGGGACTGATCTCGATATTGCCTTCATTGCGGACGAAGCCGCGCGTGTCGACGATACGCTGCACATTGTGCGAGTCCATGTTGTACGAGCCCATCCCGATCGGCCGCGGCGTCGGGCTTGTGCCTCGCAGGTGCGGCTCCGCCATCACGAAGTCGGACACCATGCGGCGCGCCTCGCGCACGTACATTTCGCGGGGCCAGTGGCCGTTACGCGTGAACTCGTCCTTGCAGAGGCCCCATTTCGACATCTCCGCGCGCATATCCGCCGGCACGCCGGGATCATGCGTCATGAACCAGAGCAGTCCCTGCTGATAGCGCGTGTGCTCGCGCGCGATCGCCTGTCGTTCGGCGTCACTACCCTCGGGATAGCGATAGTTCATGCCGATATTGTCGAAGGAGAAGGCGCCGAAGTTGTTCGTGTCGGTCTTGCCGTTCGGAATCCGGTCGAACTTGCGGAAGAAGTCGCGATAGCCCGCGTCCATGTAGCGCTTGAGCAGCGCATATTGGCCGGCGTCGTAACCCCGCGGCCTGGAAAAGGGCACCCGATTGGCCGGCACGTCGGTCAGGCACATCCGGTAGGTATAGGCCTGGATCCTGGCATCCGCGCTGCCATCCGGCGCCGGGCGCTCCGCGCTGATCCGCGGCAGCAGGCCGCTGGAAGGATCCCCCGCAACGCGATAGGGGTCTATGTCGAGCGTGAACTGGTGGTTGGTGGTGTTCTTCAGCTGCACGCCATTCAGCGTCTCGCCATAGGCCGCATTGGCCTCCCGGCCGACCGTGAACCGGACCCCGGCGCCTGCCATCAGATCGCCTTCATAGGTCGCGTCGATAAAGACCTTGCCTTCGAACCGCTGCCCCGTCTTCGAACGGAAAGCGACGACGCGCCGGTTCGCGAGCTCGACCCCGCGCTTCGAGCGGTCGAGCGGCTGGTTGCGGACGATCGTCACCCCCGCGGCGCGCGCCCAGTCTTCGTAGATCCGTTCGCCCACCCCGGGTTCGAACTGCCACATCGCCTCGCCGTCGACGAAGTTCTCGGCGCGCGCCGGCCGGGGCGCGTGCACCCATATCTTCGGGTCGTCATAATGGCGCTTCACCTTGCGATAGAATTCGAGCGACAGGCCACCGATCGCGCGATGATTGCCGGTATCCGACCATCCCAGGCCGTTGGTCGACATGCCCCCGAGATAGTCCTCTCGACACACCAGCAGCACGGATCGCCCCAGGCGCCGTGCCTCGATGGCGGCGATCACGCCCCCGGAGGTGCAGCCATAGATCACGATATCGGCACGCCTTGGCGCCGCCACCGCATCCGGCACGCCCAGGGCCAGGGCGAAAGGCGCGGCACAGGCGACAGCCAGGACGCGGCGAAGTGTGCGTTCGATCATGTTCCCCTCTCGTCCCTGTTCAGAAGCTCGCGGCCAGGCCGAAGAAGATGCGGCGATCCTCGCGCGCCGAGAAGGTCAGACGATCGCGTTCCCCCAGATACTGGGAGTCGATCTCCTTGGTGAGATTGATCCCCTCGAGCGTCAGGCGCAAATTCGGGGTCAGGTTGACCTGAACCGATGCGTCGAGCTGCCCGCGTCCGTTGACATAGTTGTTTCCGCCGCTCGCGGCGGCGCCGACGCTGTTCAGATAGGCGCTGCGATAGGTATAGGCCGCCCGCAGCGAGAAGATCTTGTCCTCGAAATAGCCGATCAGGGTGAAGCTGTCGCGCGAGAGCCCCGGAAGCGGCAGGCGCGCGCCGGTGATCGCGTCCCGGAGCGGCGTGCGGCTGTCGACATAGGTATAGTTGGCCTGGACGCCGAGACCGTTGAACGGCGCAGGCAGGAAACGCAGTGCCTGCTGGTAGGCGACCTCGAACCCCTTGATGCTGCCGTCTTCGCCATTCTGGGGCTGCGAGATGTCGAACAGGCCGAAACGTTCAGAGAATCCGGGGACGAATTCGCGGCTGACCGTGTTCACGGTGAAGGAGTCGACCTTCTTGTAGAAGACGGCGCCGGTCAATGAGCTCGCCTGTGCGAAATACCATTCGAGCGTGGCATCGGCCTGCATGGCCTCGAAGGGGCGCAGTGAAGGATTGCCGCGCGATCCGGTCATCGAGACGGTATTGGGAACGAAGCTGGCACTCACCTGATTGAGGCTCGGCCGCGCCACCACCTTGGCGGCGGCCAACCTCAGGGTCAGGTCCTTGTTCAAGTTGATCGCCAGGTTGGCACTCGGCAGCCAGTAGCCGAAGTCCGATTTGATGACATTGGTCTGGGTGGCGGACAGATACCCCAGCGTCGAGCGGGCGGTCTCGATGTAGCGGATGCCGGCGTTGCCGGTATAGTCCACAGCGCCCAGGGCACCCTCGAAATTTGCCTTCACATAAGCGCCGAGCGTCTCCTGCGTCACGTCCTTGATGGAGGTGGGCCCGACCGTGATGCTGGTGTCGTAGGGATTGGGCGCGGCCAGTCCCAACCCTTCACGCGCCGCCTGCTTGTCGAGCGTGCCGCCGAGAAGATCGCGCGGGAAACTGCCGGTCGCGCTCGGGAAGAACGGCCCATAGTCCTTGCCGTAGCTTAGGCCCGGGAGTTCGTCGACGGTGAGGATGCCATCGCCGTTACGGTCCCCCCTGGTGAGGAGGCTCGCCGCGACCGGCAGGTTCTGCGGATCGGCGGCGAGCAGCTCCACGCGCTCATAGCGCATGCCTGTCTCGACCGAGGCGAGGATGCCCCACTCGGTCTTGTACTTCCAGTCCAGCCTAGCGTCGTAGCCCTTGTTGTCGGTCACGGCATCATAGTCGAAGATCGACAGCAGCTGATATCGCGTCGGATCGTTCGGGTTGAAATTGGCGGAGATAGACAGGTCCGGCACGGGGTTTCCGCGACGGAAGTCATAGCTCGCATTGGCAACATTGCCCGCGCGCGGGACGACCACATAAGCGAAGGACGCGCCTGGCCCGCCATCGCTGCCCTTGCCGCGGCTGTAGGACATGTCGAGAGTGACGCGCGCGCGATCATCTTCCCATTTCACCGATCCACCCAGGAGCGTCGATTTCAGGTCGGTCGGCTCATCATAGATGAGCGGGCGCACCGTCACGCCGGAGAAGGTCCCGGCAACGACGGTTCCCTTGTCGTTCACGGTTGCGGCGGTATCGTTGTTGTTGAACAGCACCTGATAGTTGACGCTGTTCCGGCGCCGCTTGAGATGATTGTAGGTGGCGTCGAGGATAATCTCCAGCTCGTCGGTCGGCCGCCACTGCGCGGTGCCGTTGAGGGTCAGCCGCTTCTCGGTGCGATCGAAAACGCGAGCCATGAAGCGGTTCGGACGAAACAGCCCGGGATCGTCGATCCCATCGCCATTGCCGTCGATTGCTCCCGTCTGGGTCCATCCGCCACTGTCGAAGGTATATCCGAGCGTTTTCGTATCGGAATAGGCGACACTGGCGAGGATGCCGAAGCGGTCGCTGAGCCTGCTCGAGACCAAAGCCGACCCGCGATAGCCGACATGGTCGGCCTGATCGGCATAGGCGCCCTGGATTCGCCCGGCAACAGCCAGGTCGTTGAGTTCAAGCGGCCGCTTGGTCCGCAAATTGACGGTGGCGCCGAGCGCGCCTTCTGGCATGTCTGCGGTGGGCGACTTGATGACCACGATGGACGAGAGGATCTCCGGGCTGATTGATTCCAGCGCCGCGTTGCCGCCATTGCCGGGGCCGATGAAGTTGCGGCCGTTGATCTCGAGCCGGTTCTGCGAGATGCCGCGGATGGTGAAAGTGGAGCCATCGCCCTCGCGTCGGCTGATCTGGACGCCCGTAACCCGGCTCAGCGATTCCGCGACATTCTGATCGGGCAGCTTGCCGATGTCCTGCGCCGTGATCACATCGACGATGCTGTCGGCACCGCGCTTTACATTGATCGACTGCTGCAACGATCCCCGGATGCCGGTGACGACGATCTCCTGTTCCGGCGCCTCGTCCGACGGCCCGGCCTGGACGCTTGCCTGGGACGGAGAACTAGCGCCTGTTGATTGTCCGTTTCCCACCCGGACGATCGCAAAAGCTCCGGCTTCGCCGTTCCGGCTGCCCAGGCCCGTGCCGCGCAGCAGCGCGGCCAGAACCTGTTCGGGAGATGCCGCACCGCGGAACCCGGCGGTGCTGATGCCGCTGACATCCTCCACCCGGTAGATGACCGGCCTGCCCGATTGCCTTCCAAACGCGTCAAGGGCACCCTTCAGGCTGCCTTGCGGTATGTCGAAGCTTCGTTGCTGCGCCTGGGCTGGCGCCGCGATCGCAAACATGCAGGTGCTGGCAGCAAGCGCTGCAGCGAGGCTGGTGAACCTCATCCTCATCCCCCTAATGTGCGGGTGCTCCATAGCCGCCCGTCTCCGGGGAATAAGACAATCAACGATCCGGCAGCTGTAATCCCGTTTTCTGAATTTTGATTTCCGTGTCCGTTTCGGCGACTTCGAGTCCATAGGCGTCGCGAAGCAATCGCGCGAAGGCACGCGGCTCCGAGGCGGGGAAAGTGCCACCGATACGAATGTTCGCGGCCGCTGCATCGTCGATGACGATCTTCTTTCGGTTGTAGCGGTTGAACTCGAGCGCGATGTCCCCGAGCCGCTCATGGTCGAACCCCAGCATGCCATCACGCCAGGACAGTGCCTGCTCGACACGTTCGGGCGAAGCCGCCGTGACCAGCGTCGCCGCCCCATCGCTCAGCGCGACGCCCCCGGTAGTGACGATCGACGAACGTGCCGCGCTCGCATGCTCCACATTGTCTACACGCACCCGGCCTTCGCGCACCCAGACCGTGACCTTGTCGCCGACGCGGCGTACGGAAAACTTGGTACCCAGGACCGTTATCTCGCGTGAGCCGGCATGGACGACGAATGGCAGGCCATCGCGATGCGCGACTTCGAAGAATGCCTCTCCCCTGTCTAGCCACACCGCGCGGCGTCCTCCGCCGATCGCGGTTCTGACCCTGGTGTCGGTATTCAGCTCGACACGGCTGCCGTCGGACAGCCCGAGCAGCCGGTGCCCGCCCACTTCCGTCGCGAACGTGGCAGTCGCGACACTGTCGGCTCCCACCATATTCCGATGTCCGCCATGGAAGCCCATGCCCACAATCGCTGCCAGCGAGGCAGCCAGGGCAGCCAGACTTCCCCAAGTTCCAGGTCCCAGCCGCGGAACGAATGTGCGCCGACGCGGAGTTGCGGGACGATCGCCCCCGAGCGCGGCAATACGGTCGGCCTGGCGCCAGCTATGTTCCAGGCGCCAATAGGCAGCCTTGTTCAGGTCCGATTTCTCGAGCCAGGCATCCAGCGCCGCCTGGTCCTGGTCGGACCAGCCATCCTGTTCTCGCGCAAGGACCCAGGAGGCGGCGCGATCGCGTGCGGAACCGGCGTCGCTCACGCTTCACCCCTTCCTGTCCGCCGCGCGGTGTATCTGCGCCGCACGATCTTTCCAGCACCTCCCAGCATATGGTCGGCGAGTGCCTTCATGCCCATCGCCAGTTGATGATTGACCGCGTCCTTGCCAATGCCAAGCCTTTGCGAGGTCTCGGCGACGTCGAGACCCTCGACCTTGCGCAGCAACACGATCTCCCGCACGCGAGGCGACAGCTTTTCCATTCCGGCCTGAACCCGCCGCAACGCATCGCGTGCATGCAGCTGTCGTTCGGCTTCGAACATGTCTATGCCCGCCGCTACGGCTTCGAGGTCGGCAACGAGATCGAAGGACACGATCCGCGCCCGCTTTGCGCGGTTGATCAGGTGATTGCGCGCGACCGTGAACAGATATCCTGGCGTGTTTTGAGGAATGGCGGTCCTGGCACCTGTGATCGCAAGTTCGTAGACGTCGTGCATCAGATCGGTCGCATCGTCCGCCGTCGGCCAGTTCCTCCGAATGAAGCGCAACAGCGCCCCCTCCAGAGGGAGCACCTCTTCGCAGAACCAGGCTCGGACTGCCGCATCCCTGTCCAAATGGTCAAATCCGATCTGCGCCACGGAATGCGGCAGCTTCGCTGAACCAAGACAATCACGGTCCCCGGAACTGTAATCGAAAAATGCCGCATCGCGAGGGACGATATCGCCAATGGGCCCATGAATCCGCTCGAGGCTGACGTGCCAGGTAAGGGAGCATCGCTGAACCAACAAAGGGACGCAGCGCGCCCTTCCCATCGACCCTTGAGCCCCGGAGGCCTCCCGAGTGTTAGGCCGGCACGCGGACACCCGCGGCTTTCAGCCTGTTGCCCGCACAATATCCCATCACCGCCATCGCCCAGCCAAGCGCATGCGAACTGCCGAACAGATCCGTAGCCAGACCCACAACCAGAACGACTGCGCCAATGCCGCAAACACGCAGGATCATCGTCGCGGGTATATGGACATCGGGCACGGCCCTTCCGGTCAAATAGGCACCGACCGCCATCCCGACCGCAAGGAACGCGGAGACAAGGCTCGGCTCGCGTGCAACCGCGATGGCGGCGAGCAGCCCATAAGCTAGGGCCATGAATGCCTGGACCGTCCGCAGGTTGATAGACCGAGACATGCTATCCAGTCCAAACATCGGAAATTGGCGCTATCCCGACCCTACGCGCCCACCGTGCGCCTGCCAACGGTCCAGGAGCCTCCACCGAGCGTAAGCAGCAAGACTTGTGGTCTGAAGCGACCGACGGCACGCACATCGGAGCCAGGCGAGGGCTTCACAAGGGAGTGTGCCAGGTAGCGCTTCTGGAAGTACCGGTCCGTGCCTTACCCCGGCGATAGGCAGCTCCGCATAGCTTCAGACGATGCCGGATCCTGTTCGCTCGGCCGATTTCGATCAGCCCGATGCCGCGTAGCCAGCCATGGAGTCAGTCGGCTTTCGCGTGTACCGCCTTCGGTTCGTAAACGCTGCCCATGACCTGGTTACGCCCGTTCCTCTTCGCGTCGTAGAGCGCTCCGTCGGCGGCCTCCACAATATCCTTCCATTGATATTGGCCGCGCAACGATATCGCGTAGCCGATGCTGGCCGTACAAACCAGATTCCCACCGGAAGGCAAAGGGAATGCGTCTTTCTCAATGGCCTGACGAAGCCTTTCCGCTATCGCCCTGATGGCATCTGTGGCTTGGTCGATGCTCGGGCCGTCATGGCGTACCAGGGCCATGAACTCTTCCCCTCCGATGCGGGCCAACAGATCCTCGTCCCGCATATGCTGTGCCAAGCTATGCGCAACCCCGACCAGCACTTCGTCGCCCACACCATGCCCCCAATTATCGTTCACAGCCTTGAAATGGTCGATGTCGATAATCAGGACTGCCAGATACTGACGCTTTCGGCTGCCCGTTCCTGCCCATTTTTCCCCTTCGGCCCAGATCACCCTCCGATTTGCCACGCCGGTGAGAGGATCTTGACGCGCCTGCCGGATGAGCTCTGCATCCAATTCCCGCGTTAGCATCCATAAGTAGCTTGGCGTAATCGCCCAGGTCAGCAACAGGCGTGACAGAAGTCCGAAAGTCGAAGTCGGATCCATCGCCGTATCGGCGATGGGGTGCCCGAGCCACCAGATGATGCGCAAACCCAGCATGGCCGCCCAGACCAAGTGAAAAACGCTGGCCAAGCGGGCCGCCATTTGGCGTGCGTCATCCGCGCATCGCCAAAGGGCGATGGCCGTCGCAATCGTGACAATCGCGCGCAATCCAGCACCCAGCGGAACCATCACGCGGTAGCTTTCGCCGCCCGCTATAACGAGGACGATTTCGATACATCCGAGAATAGCCGCCGGGAGCAATGCCCAGAGCTCCCACCCCCAACGCTGCAGGTAGATCGCGACGCCGAACAGGGTGAGAATTGTCCCGGCATCAATCAGGAGGTTGGCAAGGAGAACGAAATAGGAAAATTCGACTTTGAATGCAGGCAGAATGAGGATGCAGAAACCAAGCGCAATCGCGCCATATCCCAGCCCCCAGAGCAGGACGCCTTTGGATGCAGCGACCTTCGGCCGCGTTGCATATAGAACGATGAAAATCGCCGCTGACAGCAGTGCCAGGATCGCATTGACCACCAGCAACGTTCCAGCATGCAAGATACTCGCAAATGCCGTCACCAATTTCTCTTCTCTCGGGATATAGGCGCCTTCATCCCCTTATATAGCAAACCCTTTGGCAAGCCGGACAGCGTGCCCCTCGCATCGGTGGGTCACAACGGGGAGCGGGCGAGGGAAATCAATCCCTGTAAGGATCGGTGCGGCCAGAGAGCGATGGCCATGCCGCCAGGCCGCACGCTATCCCTCGTCACTTAGGGAGCAATGACGCTCATTTCTCGCGCGCCACGGAACCCGCCAACCCGCGCAGCACCTTTCCCAAGGCGGGCAGCTGTTCCAGCCTCGGGGTCGGTTGGAACGGCCGCAAACCTCGGATTTGCATGGCGTGTCGAGGGGCATATCTGACGTAGCCACACGATCGCCGCCGGGCGCGAGCGGCGGCATGGGGCGATCTCCCACAGCTTTTCAAAGGCCAGGTGCAGAAATCCAATATGCGATTGCCAGCTTAGATTTAGAAGCGCCACCCGCGGAAAAACGCTGCCCTGATCCTGTGAATATCAACCTCGCCATTCCAGGTCAGACCGATATCCCGCTTCCGGGACCCGGGGCCACGTGACCCGACTTCCAGGAAGCGCGAATCCTGGGCGCGGAATACGTCGCGCATCGTGCCGTCGCGCGCGGTGCCCTTCATCTCCGTCCAATGGTCGGGATGGATATGTGGACCTATGATGCAGTCGATGAACGAGACCTGTCCCACCGCACGGGGATCCGCATAGCGGCCATCGGCAAAGCTTGTTGTCGGGTGCCAGGGCCGTGCCAGCGCCACCGCGCCGTCCGGTACCCCCGCCTCGCGCGTCAGGCGCGCGCGATAGAATATAATGCCATGTTCCTGCGAGAGCTGGGTCGAGGGTGCGGCGATGAAGGACTGGAATTCGCCGGGCGTATAAGGTGCGCTGCGCCGGCGTGAGCGGATCTCGCTGTCCTCGATCAGCAATTGCCCGTTGCCGAAGATGAAATCGATGTTCCCCGCGACCAGGCTGTTTCGGATCAGCCCGCGTCCCCCGTTCGCGAACAGCGTATCCTGATAGCCGAGCAGATCGACTCGATCGAGCAGCACGCGATCGCTATGGATGTCGAGCAGCAGGGCCACGGCCTGGGGATTGCCGATCTTGCGAGGATCCCCGTCCGCCAATCGGTCGTTGGCCAGATAGTCATAGCGGTTCTCGACCGTGATGCCGGTAACGCTCACGTCCTTCGCATCGATGGTGAGCGTCGCCGAGCCCGGAGTCCCCCAGCCGGCGCGATGATAGGCCTTGGCGGTCTGGGCCACCGCATCGAAATGCAGCCGTGTCTTACCCGGCCCGCTTCCGATCAGTCGCACCCGGTCACGGGTCACGACGGGTTTCTCGCGATAGTCGCCGGGCGCGATCCGGATCGTCACCCAGCGTCCCGAACGATCGGCCGTCGCAGCCTCCAGGGCCGCCGCGATCGAGGGATAGCAGGATCGCGCCGCCTTGCCGCAGACCGGCCTGACGGTCAGTTCGCGCGGCCCCGGCACCGGGGCAAAAGCAGGAAGAAAGATCACCGCCGCCGCCAGCCCAAGAAAGCCCCTCCGGATCACTTCGCCCTCCCCTTCTTCGCAACGACCTGACTGAGAAAGCTGTCGATCTCGCTGGCTGCTCGCGGAAGCCAAGGCTCGAACAACCAGAAGTCGTGCGGCGCGTTCTCGAAGTGAAACTCGCGGTGCGCGACATGGTATCGGTCCAGCGCGGCGAACACCTCGTCCTTGCCCTGGGTGAAGCGGGGAATGCCGCTGCCGAGAATGAGGGTCGGCACCGCGTTCGGGCCGACATGACTGGCCGCGCTCGCCTCACGCCAGCGCGATGCTGCCCGCCCATAGGATCCGCCCAGCCAGCGCGCGGCCGGGGAAGCCTCCTTGGCGGCATCCTCATATTTGAGCGTCTCGGGAAGCGTGAAGTCGAGAACGCCGTCCAGATCGATCAGGGCGTTTGCGCGCCGGTCCCGGCCTTCGCCGAACAAGCCGGAGGGGCCGGCATAGGCGAGCAGCGATGCCATCTGCCCGCCCGAGGACGCACCACCGATCGCAATCCTGTCGGGACTGAGTTCTAGCTCGGCGGCGTGCTCTCGTGCCCAGGCAAGCGCGTCGCCAATGTCGATCATGCCCGCCGGATAGGGTGCCTCGGGCGACAGGCGGAACTCGGGCAGGAATACCGTGTAGCCGCGCTGCGCCAGCAAATTGGCCAGCGCGTAAAAATGGTTCTTGTTGCCGGCACTCCAGCCACCGCCATGAACCAGGACAATGCCTTGATGCCTGGCGGGCGCTTCGGGAGCCGCCTTGAAGATGTCGATATGCAGGTCACGCGTGCCGCTGTTCTTGTACGGCCGGTCGAACAGCACGGACTGCCCTTCCCGCCAGGTCACCGGAGCCCAAGCGATGCCCGGATATTTGTCGCGATATTGCTCGAAGCGCTGGCCGATCGTGTAGCTGTCATCGACGTCACGCAACGGAACGTCACCGGCATTCATGGCAGCGGCCAGGAGCGCCAGCGGCAGCAGGCTCAGGTTCGGCATGTAAAATACCCCGGCGAAGCGAAAAAGAGGGCCGTCGGCGGGAGGCGCCCGACGGCCCCGAAAGTGTCAGAACTGGTAGCGCGCGCCCACGAACCACTGCGCACCCGTCTTCGAGAATTCGCGGACCAGATACTGCGACCCGTCACCGGTGCCGTAGATCCGCTCCTTCTCGTTGGTGATGTTGATGCCCTGCACGTTGAGGCTCAGCCGCTTGGTGAGGTTGTAATAGGCCGAGAGGTCGACCTGGGTCGGGCCGTATTTGCGCTCCTGGACATGGCCGTTGCCGCCTGGCTCGCTCAGCAGATAGTCGTCGCGCTTGTTGACCGAGACGCGCAGGCCCATCTTGCCGGTGTCGTAATAGCCGGTGAAATTATACGAATTGGGCGAAAGGCCCGTCGAATCCCGCGCCGAGACATGGGTGTAGTTGGAGGCGAAACCAAGGTTCGAGAGCAGCCCCGGCAGGAAGGTGAACGGCAGGTTGAGCGTCGCCTCGAAGCCGGTGACGCTGTTGCCGCCGGGCGAGTTCACCGTCTTGTAGAAGGTGTACTGCGCGGTCTTTGGATCGGCATTGTAGGACGGGCTGTAGCGCGGATCGGCATAGATCGCGGCCCAGAACTCGGTGGGCACCGCCTGCTGGACGACCGAGGTTGTCAGCGAGCTCACGATATTCTTCTTGAAGCCGCCGATCGCGATAAGGCCGCCCTTGCCGAAATACCATTCGAGGCCGAGGTCGAAGTCGTTCGAAAGGTACGGCTTGAGGTTGGGGTCGCCGAGATTGCTCACTGTACGCGTCGTATACTCGAACACCGGTGCGGCAATGTTCAGTGCCGCGAGGCCCGGCCGCGTCATCGAGCGGGCATAGGCGAAGCGCGCTACCAGATCCGGCGTGATGTTGAGCGCCGCGTTGAAAGACGGCAGGAAATTGTCATAGTGACGATCGACCGTGACCGGCGAGGTCCCGATCACGGCGCTGGAGCCGACATCGGTCCGCACATAGCGCACGCCGCCATCTAGCCGCAGCTTCATCGCACCGATCGGGATTTCGCCGCTAACTTCGCCATAGCCGCCCGTCGTCTTCTCGGTGACCTCCCAACCCGCGCCCAGGTTCGTCGGATAGTTCGACGAGATCAGCCCCGAACTCGCGATCTTGTCGAAATCGATCACCGCGAAGGTGGGCAGGCCGCCATCGATGACGCCGTCCCCGAAATGTTCGATCGGGAAGCTGGTCAGGTACTTCTGCGGCGCGAAGCCCGGCAGGTCGCCCTGTGCTTCGGAGTAGCGGACCAGCCGGCGGTTATGGGCGACGCCCAGCTGCGCGGTGAATGCACCCTTTTCGAACGTGAGATTGGCCTTGGCCGTGAAATTGTCCTTCACGACATTGTTTAGCCGGTTCGCAGCTGTCGTCGCATCGATGAAATTGGCGACGTTGTTCGGGTCGTAATTCCCATAGCTGACCTTCGCGACATCGACGCTGTCGCGATAGTCATAGGCATAATAATGCGGGACCGAGCGCGCGTAGAAGCGCAGCTCGCTACGGTCGGCAGCGTCGCGCGCGGTGCCCACCATGGCGTCGAACTTGAGCGTATCGGAGAGCTGATAATCTCCCGAAAGCACATATTGCTGGAACTTCGAGGTCGAAGTCTGGTGCCGGCTCTCATACCAGGAGGTCACGTCGTTGAAGGCCGCCGCTATGAGCTGCTTGCCGTCAGGCGCAATGGTGAAGGACAGTGGCGTCTGGCCGACGAAGTTGCCCGCCGTGCCGTGCGTCAGCAGCCACTCCATCGAATTGTAATTGTACCGGTCGTTGTCCAGCTGGGAATAGAGCACGTCGAAGCTGATCTTCATGCCGTCGACGGGCTTCACCTGGAGCGAGCCGGTCAGGCCAAGCCGCTTCTGGTCATTGCCGAAAAAATCCGCTCGCGGTAGCCGCGGCGCCCAGAGGCAATCGAGCCGGTCGGCCGCACCGCAATTGGTCGGCGTGCCGGTAACCGTCGGATTGGTGTCGGCCCAGCTGTCGCCATTGACGAAGGGCGAGGTCCAGCGGACGCTGGCAAAACCCTCCTGATAAACCGTGCGCTTGGAATAGGCCGCGGATAGCAGGATGCCGATCGTATCATTGGCGAAGGTATCGGAAATCATCAGCGTCGCGCGCGGATCGACCTTGCGCGTCATCTGGTTATAGCCGCCCTGGGCCGACCCGACGATGTGGAAGCCTTTGAAGTCGAACGGCTTGGCCGAATAGAGATCGACCGTGCCGGCGATGCCGCCTTCCTCGATCGAGGCGCGCTGGGTCTTCTGGACGTCGATCCGGTTGAACAGTTCCGAGGCGAAGACGTGGAAGTCGAACGCGCGGCCGGCATTGATGGTGAACCCGCCGGAATCGAGGCCGTCGCTGCTGGCCGGCACTTCCATCCCGTTCAGCGTGGTGCGGGTGAAATCCGGCGAGAAGCCGCGCAGCGTGATGTTGCGGCCTTCACCGCCTTCGCGAGAGATCGCCACGCCCGGCAGCCTCTGGATCGACTCCGAGAGATTGAGATCGGGCATCTTGGCCATGTCCTCGGCCAAGATACTCTCGGTGACGTTGATGGCCCTGCGCTTCAGGTCCTGTGCCTTGGCAAGGCTGCCGCGGAATCCAGTGACCACGATGGCCTCTTCCGCGGCGGATGCCTCCTGCCCGGCGTCCTGCGGCGCCGCGCCGGGCGCCGACACGCGCTGGGCAAGAGCGGTCTGGCTCGGAGCGGCCGCGGCAGAGCTTGTCGGCACGCCGCCGCCCGGCGGTGTCGGCGACGGGGTCCTCGAAATGATGGCAAAGGAAGTCGGGCCCGTGCGCCGCGCCGTCAGCCCCGTACCGGCGAGCAGCCGGGTCAGCGCCTCTTCCGCACGCATCTCGCCGCGCACGGCATTGGTACGCACCGCGCGGGTCACGCGACGCGCCGCCACGATCTGGATACCGCCCTGGCGCCCAAGCTGGCTGATCGCAGTATCGGCGGACTGCGCCTCAATCGAGAATTGGCGGACCTGGGCCTCAGCGCGCGCCGGCGACACAGCCGCACAGACGATTGCCGAAGACACGAGCAGGGCTCCACGAACAGTGGAAATATTCATCTTCCTCCCCTATATTTTTTCTGGCGGAGTATTGTCCCCGCACTTGTATTTGAGACGATTTATGGAAAAATCCTTCCCGCCGTCTCGAATTTATTTCCTCATTTTATCCGGATGATCTCCGATTGCGTCATATCGACCGACACGCCGAGACTGGTCTTCACGGTCTCGGCGAAGCCTTCGGGATCATTGATACGAAACAGGCCCGAGAGTTCCTCCCGAGCAACCCGCGAATCCGCGATGATGATCTGGCGTGTGTTGTAGCGGTTGAACTCCTCGGCCGCGTCGGCGAGCGTGCGGCCATCCAGATCGATCATTCCGCTTCTCCAGGCGAGCGAGCGGTCGACCGAAGAAGAAATGTCCGTCTCATAGTCGAGTACGGCATGGGCACTGAGCATGGCGCGGTCGCCGGCCTTCAATCGCATGCGCAGGCTGCGGTCCCCGTCGGACCAGGTCTCCACCACGCCCTCCGTGACCTGGACTTCCACGCCCGTCTCGCGGCGGCGCACGGAAAAGGCCGTACCGACCGCGCGAACCCGAACATTGCCCGCGGTCACGACAAAGGGCCGGTGCGCGTCCTTGGCAACCTCGAACCAGGCTTCTCCCTGGGCCAGCTCCACCTGACGCGACCGCTTCTCCATGGCGACACTGAGATTGCTGCCCGAGTTGATGGTCATCACCGATCCATCGGAGAGGGGCAGGCGGCGGATCTCGCCCAGACGCGTGGAGAATTCGGACGGCCCCTCCGCCCATCGCGTGCCACCGAACACGATTGCGGCGGAAGCCGCGATCCCGCCGAGGATGCCGCGCCGCGCCCATCGTCGCGACCCCGCCTCCGGCTCGCCTAGATCTTCCGGAGCTGTCAGGGCTGACGTTTCCACAGCGGGCGTGAGCGCCAACCACTCGGCCTGCATCTCGAGCAACAACCCGTGGCGCTTCAGATCTTCTGAAAGCCACGCCTGAAGCTTGGCCTCGTCGGACTCGCTCCACGTGCCGGAATCCATGCGCGCTATAAAATGCGCCGCGATGTCGCGAGCCTCGGCCATGGAGGATGCCGTCATCGCCGCGCCTCCTTGCGCTCGATGCTCAGCATGAGGTCCTCACTCCGCGTCTCGGCCCTAACCCAGGCGCTCCTGATCGCGCGGACACCGACCCAGACCTGCTTCTCGACGGCCTTTTCGGTCATGCCCAGATGCATGGCGATTTCCTTCTGCGACCATCCCTCGATCTTGCGCAGTTCAATGACCTTGCGGCAGCGCTCGGGTAGCGCCCCGATAATTGCCAGTACGCGCTCATAGCTCAGCCGACGCGCCGCCTGCTCTTCGGGCGAGGGGCTGGTTTCGTCTTCCCAGGATTCGATCTCGCTCAGCGCCTCGAGCACGACGACCTGCTGGCGCTTGAGGCGGCGCACTAGCAGGTTGCGGCAAGTCGCAAACATATAGGCGAGCGGCTGATCGATATGATCGACCGAGGGCAGCATGGCGATGCGGCAATAGGCTTCCTGCATAACTTCGTCGACATCCTCAGGCGAAAGGCGCGAGCGCGCCAGCCATCGACGAATTCGCCCCGCATGGGGAACGATCTCGCGTGCGACCCAGGTCGCAATCCGGCGCCGCTGCGCGAGCTGCTTGTCCGCTGCCCCTTGCGTAAACCCCTCCCCTGCCGAGATTAACTCCCGTTCTGCAATCTATGAGACATGGGAAGAGAATTTCCCCCCTAGGAAAAGATAGTTTGTTTGGTTGCAAAATATCATGACCACTAGCCGGCGCGGAGTTTGGCGATTTGTAGGCTAAGGCTGACAGGCTGGGCGTTTGCAAACTCCGGCATTCATGCGGCCGTCGCGAGCGTCTCGAACGAACGGCCAGCTTATGTGCTCAAACCTCGTTTCGGAAGCGGGCGAAATCGGGCGCACTCCCGACCGGCAGGTTGGACGAGAGCAGGCCAGCGGTTTTTGGGCCGATAGGCGACTGTCGGCTTCAAGTCCGGTCATAGCAGAAGCAGCCAGCAGCCATTCGTCTTCCGACCCAATCCCGGTCGGTTCGCTCCGCGCCGCCTCTTCCCGAGCTTCCCTCGCCGCTGTCACGCCAAAGCCACACTGCGCGATTGATCGCGGCACGTGCCCCCGTTGCCATTGCGCAAACGCCGAGGGTTTGTTTCTCTCCTGTGACCAACGACAAAAAGAGGATGTCTCGCCAAGGCTCAGTGGAGGATCGACCATGCGCGATATCAAGTTGTGGAAGAATGCCGGCATCGCAACTGCGGCGCTTGCGACCGCCTTGGCGGCGATGCCCGCCCAGGCACAGACGACACAGACCGATGATGTACAGGTGACCGATCAGGAAATTGTCGTCACCGGTTCGCGCATCCGACGAAGTCCGCTTGATCAGGCGAAGCCGGTGACCACAGTCGATGAAGCTTCTATCGCCCGCACCGGCCTTAGTTCGGTTGCCGACGTGCTTCAGCGCCTGCCAAGTGCCGGCGGGGGGTTGAACACCAAGGTAAACAACGCGGGCAATATCGGCGGTCCGCCCGATGGAACTGGCGTGAGCTCTGGCTCGGCGGAAATTGACCTGCGCTATCTCGCTGCCAAGCGCACCCTCGTGCTCGTCGATGGGTTGCGCTATGTCAACGGTACGGCGGCAGGCGGCATTCCCGCCTCCGTCGATCTCAACGCGTTGCCCACCAGCATGATCGAGCGCGTGGAAGTGCTCCAGTCCGGGGCCTCTCCGCTCTACGGCACCGATGCAGTGGCGGGCGTGGTCAACATCATCACCAAGCAGGCGCAGCAGGGCCTGCGCGCCTCGGCGCAGTTCGGGACCTACCGCCAGGGCGACGGCCACACCCAGAACTACGAAGCGAGCTACGGCATCCAGTCCCTCGATACCGGGACATCGTTGGTATTTGGTGGCTATTATACCAAGCAGGAAGCCGTCAGCACGGCCGATCGCTCGATCTCCCAATTCCCCACGCCGGGGGCGACCAGTTGCGCCGCGGGAGGCTGCTCAAGCGCGATCCCCAACGGCCGCTTCGACGTGCTCGGCCAAAGCCTGACGCTGAAAGCCCCGGTCATCGGGCGGACGCCGGTCTATCCCGCCGATTTCAGGGCCTATTCCTCGGCGACCGACTCCTTCAACTTCGCCCCGTTCAATTATTTGCTGACACCATCTGAGCGCTACGGCGGCTTCGTCAACTTCAAGCAGGAGATTGGCGAGAACATCAACATGCGCGCCAAGCTGGTGGCCAACCACCGCCAGTCGACCACCAAGGCAGCGTTCCTTCCCTTGTTCGTCGGGCCCGACGCCGGCAACGGCAATTTGCTCGACACAATCTCGATCGACGTGACCAATCCCTACAATCCCTTCGGAGTCACGCTCTCCTCGGGCACCAACGGGACGCCCGCCAATTATTCGACGGTGCGCCGCCGCTTCGTCGAGGCCGGGCAGCGCGTGTTCAGCCAAACCGTCGACACGCTCTCCGCCACGCTCACGTTCGACGGCTCCTTCGACCTCGGCGACCATAAATGGTATTGGGACGTCAATGGCGTCTACGGGATCAACGACGCGCACCAGCTGTTCACTGGCAACGTCAACGCGGCGAACCTCGCCCGCGCGCTCGGGCCGGTGGCAGCCTGCACTGGCAGCTGCGTACCGTTCAACATCTTTGGTGGTGCTGGATCGGTCACTCAGGCGATGCTCGACTACGTCACCTTCGACGAGCGGGACAAGAGCAGCCAGCGGCTATGGGACTTCACGGCCAATCTGTCGGGCGAGCTATTCAACCTGCCGGCCGGTCCGGTGGGCATCGCGCTCGGCTATGAGCATCGGGACCAGCACGCCAGCTACGATCCCGATCCGATCATCGTCGCGGGGCTTGGCGCGGACGTGCCGACCAGCCCGGCGCGGGGTGGGTTCAATGTCGACGAAGTCTATGGCGAGCTCCGCGTGCCGCTGCTCGCGAACACGCCCTTCTTTCATTCGCTCGAACTGAGCGGTGCGGTGCGCTATTCCGACTATTCATCGTTCGGTAGCAACACCACCTTCACGGCTTCGGGGCTCTGGAAGCCGGTGCCGGACCTGCTCTTCCGTGGCGGCTATGCCGAAAGTCTGCGCGCGCCTAGCATCGGCGAGCTCTATGCCGGACCCTCACGCTTCGACGCGACGATCGACGATCCGTGTACCAGCGCACCGGGAGGTTCTTTCCAGACAAACGCAACGGTCCGCTCCAATTGCATTGCCAACGGCGTTCCGGCCAATGGAAGCTATGCCGAACCCACGGGCGGCCAGCTCGGCGTCTTTTCGCAAGGTAACACCGCGTTGAAGCCGGAAACCGCGGAGACCTGGACCGCGGGCGGCGTGTATAGCCCAAGCTGGGCGCGCGGCGGCTTTGCCAGCGCGCTGAGCCTCGAGGTCAATTGGTACAGCATCAAATTGCGCAATGCGATCGACTCTGTCCCAGCGACGCTTACGCTCTCGCGCTGTGCGTTCAACGCCGATCCGGTCAGCTGTGCTGCGATCACTCGAACCGGTAGCGGTGCGGTGGCCTCGATCAATGCACGGTTGCTCAACCTCAACGCGATCGAGACCTCGGGCATCGACTGGACCCTGGCCTTTCGTTCGGCCCAGTTCGGCGGTGGATCGGTCGGGCTAAACGTCAACGCGGCACATCTGATCAAATACAACATCGTGCCGCCTTCGGACCTCAATGCGCCGACGCAAGAATATGCCGGCACCGAACGGGGCAGCCCGGATCAGGCCTATCCGAAGTTCAAGCTGAACGGCACGATCGACTGGTCGGCGCCGGCCTATGGCATTTCATTCACCGGACGATACATCTCAGCGGTCGATGAGCGTGACGGCGTGCACCGCATGGGCAATGTCTTCTATGGGGACGTTCAGCTCTATTTTTCGCCGGGTTGGATGGATCATCGCCTCCGGCTCACGGCCGGGGTGAACAACGTGTTCGACCGGGATCCGCCGCAATGCTTCACGTGCGACAGCGCAAATTTCGATCCAACCACCTATGACCTGCCGGGCCAGTTCGGCTACCTGCGTCTCTCGTACGGGTTCTGACGTCGGCGCAGGCAATAGGGTCCGGGCGCACCGCGCGCTCGGACCTCCTATTTGAACTGCACGCAAAACGGCGGCTTATCGGCGTTGGCGGCCCTGCGCCTTCGGATCCGGCCTAGCGCTCGCTGAACGGCCGACTAGGGTGGAAAGCGGTCGTTCAGAACTTTACCCGGCATCGGTCCCCAGGTTGCGCCCGACCTCATCAGGGGTGGGCGACGGGCGTGAACCAAGCTGGGCCCTGCAGACGACAAAACCCAGGTCCAGACGTTGCGGGAATAGAACTGTAAAGGTTGAAGGTGATGAACCCGCTATTTGAATTATATGCCGCTGTCATGTTCCCCACGCAGTTGGCGGTTATGCCGGTCCATTGCAGGTTGGTGAAGATGATGCCGTCCGTGCTGGAAATCACCTGCAATGGGTTGCCGCTCAGAAGAATCGCTGGGCACAAGGGGGAGCTGCCCGGCTGCAAGGCGAGCGTGTTTAGCCGGAAGGTGCCGCTCGTACTTATGGCGCCCGTGCCGACAATGCGGCAATTGAGCGTCAAAGACGGTTCCTGAACGGTGACGTTGCCAGCGAGTGTGACTGGTCCTGGCGGAGTCCAGCTTTGCGCTGCCGCCGGTAATGCACCTGTGAGCATCATGCCCAGCGCACTGAACATTGCGAGCTTACTCATGACTACCCTCCCATAATGAGCATTACGCGAATTGGCGGTCCTACCACTTCTGACGCGGTGCTGATCTCTTCGGGGGGGGGGGGCGGCGGCGCCCGTTCGCATATAAGATTTGGGCCGGAATGGCGGAGAATGGGTGGAAAACAGTCAGGCTGCTTTCGGTCAACCGATCGCGAAGGCGGACGTTGACTAAGGCCTTCCTAGGCTGGTGGCTTGTTCAGGCCGTCATGTGGTAATCGTACACGATCGCCGCTTTGAACTGATCGACCCTTTCCTGGATGACGGCGCGGTAGCGCTCCAGCGAAACATCCCGATCCTCGATGCGGGTCAATCCTCGCGAAACGGGCACAAGTAGATCGCCAGAGCGATTGCCACGAAGAGAATGGATGCTTGCGGCATCGCCTCCCTGAGCCCCGAGGCCAGGGGCAAGAATAATCGAGCGAGGCAAAAGCTGCCGCAGGCGACGCCCCTCCTGCGGTACGGTTGCTCCGATCACAGCTCCGAAAGGACTTAGGGAACCGGTTTCTGGGGAAGAGAGGGCTCCGATCAAATCGGCGACCCGATCGGAAATCAGCCTGTTCCCCGCCATCTTGTCCTGGAGCCAGCCCGCGCCCGGATTGGAAGTGCGACACAACACAAAGAGACCTTTCCCGAACCGGTTTGCGCATTCGACAAACGGATCGAGGCTGTCGGGCCCCATCAAGGGGTTAATTGTCAGGCAGTCCGCTTCGAAGTCTCCGCTACCGCCCTCAGAACCCGGCGCCAGATAGGCACGAGCATATGCTGCAGCGGTAGCGCCAATGTCTCCACGTTTTGCGTCCAAGATGACGCCCATTCCCGCCGCCTTCGCCCTTTTCATTCCAGCGGAAAGCGCTGCTAATCCGACGAGTCCGTGCGATTCGAAATAGGCCGACTGAAACTTTACGAACCCAACACTTCCTTCGACGGTATCGAGGATGAAGTCGACATAGCCCGAAATCCAGCTCTCAGCATCGCCAGCCTGACGCAGAACATGTGGAATATCTGGAAGGAATGGATCGATGCCGACAACGAGGTCGCCAAATCGTTGAATATTCTCTTCAACGATTTCAACCCATCTCCGATTTTCCATTGTGGCTCCCTGTCTAAGACTATCAGGCTGCGTTGGTTGAAGGCAGATGCCCAGCGAATAGGCCGTGCTACGCCTGACGTCCCTACAGCCGCAAGGGATGCTCTTGTGGCGATCGGCCTGGAAGCTTGGCTTGGCCCGCGATAAGCCTTCCGCCAGCAAAGCGCCCCAGAGCCGGTCATAGCCGAGGCAGTGCGCCGATCCCGAAAGCCGACATCGTAACGTAGGTGCTGACTGCGGAATTCGCGAACGTACACGAGCCGGGCGAGAGTGCCAGAACCCATCGCTCCCGCTCACGCCCACTGGGGGAACGGGGCAGGTCCAAGTTGACGCCTCGACGTTAGGCGACCGAATCGTCCGGCGTGGAGCGCAGGCGTGCCGCCTGGCTCTGCAGGATCTGCCCGACATGGGCGCATTTGGGGTCCGCTACATCCATCGCATCGACTGCAGCGTAGAGCTCGTCCATCCGCTCCACATATAGCTTGTGAGCGCTCGGCCCCTGCGGAAGCGCGGATGCTTCCCGCAGCGCCGTAAACGACACGCCTGCATTGCAGCCGGGGTTCGAAGGCCCGGCGGGAAGCCGCGCAGCGCGCGTACCCATCGCATCGATGGCGTGCATCAGCGCAATGGCACAACCGGTATATAACGCCTTGCGTGCGTCCGGCCGCGGTACGGCGTAGGCTCCGGCCAGGAGACGCAGGGCGAGCACATAGATCGCATTCGCCACATCCACGGTCGCGACCGCTTCAGGATTCTCGAGCCACACCTTCCCTTCGGGATGCGGCGGCTTGCGCAATACCGGATTGACCGCAGCTGGATGCGCCGGCGCGAAATCGGAGTTCGCAGCCTTGAGCTCCCGGAATTCGTCGCGGATCGTGAGGAACTGGGCGAAGTGGGAATTCTCGCGGTGCTCAGGAGCACCTTCGCCTTCGACCACGATCTCGGTGAGCGCGGCGAGTGCGCTGTCGAGATCGACAACCTCGGTTGCGCCCCTCAGCCAGGTTTCGGTGCGGCTGAGCTGGAGTGCCGGATCGCCACAAAAGACTTCGCGCTCGCCAAGCCGATCGACCAGCGAACGCAGATCGGTTTCTACGCGCTGGTAGAAATCGCCGATCGTCGCATAGTCATAGCCCGTGGGAGTCAGACGAAGTGGAACGGGCGTGCGCACCGCTATTTCGGGAGGTGCGAAGCTTTCGCCATCCGGTTCATCGGAGCCGTCCGGCCGCTCCAGATAGATGAAGTGTTGAAGCACCTCTTCGCTGAACGGGGCGAGCTTCACCACCATGTTTGCCGGAAGATAGCCCGGTTCGAGCGGAAAATTCGTTCGCCCGAAGCGGGGCGCCCCGCCCAGCGAGGAAGTGATGTTCCAAACCGCCGCCAAATGACTCATCTCATCGACGGCAACCGCTATGATCGCGCGCCGCCATCGGGTGACGGCTTCTGCCTCTTGCGGCAGCAATCCCTCCTCCTCCTCGCCATCCTTCAGGCTGAAGGCGGCATAAAGATAGGTGCACATCAGATCCTGCTCGAGCTCCGCCGCTTCGTACAGCGCGTGCAGCAGACCTTCTCGGGTTACCGGATGGTCGGATTTTTTGGTCATCATCGCTCCTCGCCGGAGCAACCGCTCCGATCGGGCGACCGGTAGGCCACCATGCCAGAAGCCTGTAGCTCTTCCAGGAAGTGGTTTTCCTCGTCAGACGCGGCAGGCTCCCTATGCCCTTTCGACAGGTTGACTGAACCTCGGGACAAACGCTGCCATTCATACCCGATAGAGGCAATTCAAGGCGGTCAGGCGGCAAAGCGCCCCAATTTCCGTTCGAACTATCCGCGAGCTATCACCAAAGCCGTCGTTCACTCAAGCGGTGGGTGGACGGCGGCTAGTGGGTGGTTAGCTGCCATTGCTTCCTGCGGCCTTCACATACAGAATGTTGGGATGATGGACGATCAGGTTCGCGTGAGAGCAAGCATCCGTTTCCTCTCCGCAGAAGAGGGTGGTCGGGCTTCGCCGCTTGCAGGCGGAGGCAGCTACAGGCCCAATCATAACTTCTTCGGCCCAAACGACCGAGATATGTGCATGGGCTTCATCGAACTCCCCGCAGGCCAGCAAGTCACTCCGGGCGAAACCATTCAGGCCGATCTCGACTTACTGATTTACCCCGCCGTGAAGCCGGAGATCAAAGCCGGTAAGCAGTGGCGCATTCAAGAAGGCGGTAAGTTGGTGGCGGTGGGCACAATCCTTGAGGTGCTCGATCCGGTTTGCTGAACGTCCGCAACTGGGGCGTTTGCGGTCGTTCGCCCGATGCATTGAACAACTTCTGCTTCTGAGCTGGATCACGAGCACGCTGAATGGCCGAGATTTGGGACGCAAAGCCGCCTTCCGCAATCCTCTACGTCCCCCGCCCTCCCCTGCCCGGCAGCGGATCATTACCCGCCGGGGCCGAGATCCAGCACAGCTGGAGTTCGGTCGGCCAAGGCGCCGATAGAGCCGCGCGCAGCGGGTAGCCGCCCCCAAAGGGGCGCGCCCTCCGACGCGCCCCTCCCGCGCAAACGCCATGGTCACCCAGCCGCAGCCAGCGCGAACTCCCGATGGCCGTTCAGCGGCCGCCCTAGGATGCCGGTCAGGCGCTCGACGTTTCCGGCCTCCGGGATCATGCCGTCGCTGTCATAGCACTCGGCCATCAGCCGCTTCTCATAGGCCAAGCGCGTCGCGCTCCGCTTGCGTGAACGCGGTCCCTTTGTTGGTCAGGGGATCGGCCAGCAGGGCGCGGGCGGCGGCATGGGCATGGGCATGGGCATGGGCATGGGCATGGGCATGGGCATGGGCATGGGGAGAGATGGTCTGTCTTCTAAGCGATCAAAAGCGGAAGCTGATCCAGCCGGACAGGAAATCCGAGCTGTGAAAGCCGGCGCGGGACAGGACGGGGCCGGCGGCGAGATGCTCGTACCGGCCGGTGACGGATAGGCGCGGCGTGATCGTCCACACCATCTGCGCGCGGGCAACCTCGGCTACCTTGGTACCGGGCACGTTCTGCGTGCCGGCGAAGGGCTGCCCGTTCGCGCGGTAAACCGCATCGCGGACGTCATCGCGCCAGGTGAACTGATATTCGATGTTGAAGCGCACCTGCTCCAGCGGAGTGAAGGTCACGCCGGGTGCCACCGCGATCAGGTTCGAGGGCGTCAGGAACAGCTGGTAGCTGTAATAGACGTTGTTCCCGAACGGCGCGTAGGCGTTGCGCAGCTTGCGCCCGCCATAGGCGCCGCCGCCCGACGCATAATCCGCATGAAAGCCGACGCGTGGCGCGTTGCGCGATTTGCCCAGCCGGACGGTGTTGGCGGCGGTGAACAGCCAGGCGTCGATCGATTGATCGATGAAATGGCCGGACTGGTGGCTCGCCGACCAGTCGACCGAAAGCCTGCCCGCATCGCCCCAAAGGCGCGCGCCGACATAATAACGCGTCGTCGGGCCGATCCGTCCGCCCCAGGTGCCGACGCGGTTGCGCCGCCGCCAGACGAAGGGATCCAGATAGAGGTTCGATCCGCCGAGGAAGCTCTTGGGCAGGACGATGCCGAAGGTGGCGCCGGAAAAGCGACGGGCATCATCGGTCCGATCGTCACTGAAGCCATCATTGCCATAGGCTGTGGGCTTGAGATCGAAAATATCGACCCGCAGCCGCGCCCCGCGCACCCAGGCGCGCACGCCGTTCAGCGTGTAGCGGATCGTATTATTATCGCGCTGGGAGACGAGCAGATTGGGACCGTCGGTAAATTCCTGCCGGCCGTAGCGCACGCCCAGCGCCGTGCCGCCGATCAGCGCGTCCGCCTCGACGAAGGCCTGCTGGACCGCCAGATCGTTGCGAAAATTGCCCGATGGCACACCAAGATTGGTGCCAGCAAGGCCGCCATGCACGATCTCGCCATAGGCTCGCAGATGCGGCCCGAGATGCAGGTCCGCCCCGGCGACGATGCGGGTGATGTCCTGCCTCTGGTCCGGGCCATCGCGCAGATTGGGGCTACTCGTATTGTTGATCCGCAGGCGAAGCTCGCCCGACAACGTCAGATAGACGTCCCCGTCCTTGTCCAGCGGCAGGAACTTCAGGCGATCGAGCGGATCGTCGCGCTTCTTCGGATCGCGCAGCGCGCGCCAATCCTCGGCCCAACGCGACAGATTGTATCCGGCGGTGTTAGCGCCTTCGCCCGCGGCGGCGGCCGGATAGGTGGTGGCGATCGGCGTGGCGGGCGCGCGCGGATAGGTTGACGGTGCGGGCATCGGCCGGATCGGGAGCGGGGACTCGACGCTGGGCGCCTCGCCGGTCGTGGTCTGGGCGATCGCCGGAACGGAGGCAAAGCAGAGGGTGGCGGCAGCAAGCCGCGGCAGCGACGTCTTCATGGACGGCTCCTGGGGTTAGCGTGCGGGATTATTCGGCGGCGACGGCGCGGAGGACGGGTGCTTCCTCCCGTGTCACCCGACCCGCGAACGCATTTTCCAGCGCCTCTTCGTCCAGCGCATTCTCCCAGCGCGACACCACGATCGTCGCGACGGCATTGCCGATGAAATTGGTGAGGCTGCGGCACTCGCTCATGAAACGATCGACGCCGAGGATCAGCGCCATACCGGCAACCGGCACGGACGGCACGATCGAGAGCGTCGCGGCCAGCGTGATGAAGCCAGCGCCCGTCACGCCCGCCGCGCCCTTGGACGAGAGCATCGCCACTCCTAGCAGCAGCAATTGCTGGTCCAGCGTCAGTTCCACGTTGCACGCCTGCGCGATGAAGAGCGCGGCGAGCGTCATGTAGATGTTCGTGCCGTCGAGATTGAAGCTATAGCCGGTGGGCACGACCAGGCCGACGATCGATTTGGGGCAGCCGGCGCGCTCCATCTTCTCGATCAAGGCCGGCAGCGCGCTTTCCGACGAGGAGGTGCCGAGCACCAGCAGCAGTTCCGCCTTCAGATAGGCAATCAGGCGGAAGATCGAAAAGCCGGACAGTCGCGCGACGATCCCAAGGATCACCAGCACGAAGATCAGCGAAGTGAGGTAGAAAGTGCCGACGAGGAAGGCGAGATTGGCCAGCGCACCCACGCCATATTTGCCGATCGTGAAGGCCATCGCGCCGAACGCACCCAAGGGCGCCGCGCGCATCAGGATGCTGACCAGCCTGAAGAAGGCGACCGAGATATTTTCGAGCAGGGTCAGCACCGGCGTCCCGCGATCGCCGACCAGCGCGAGGCTGATGCCGAACAGGATCGCTACGAACAAAGTCTGGAGGATATTGCCTTCGGTCAGCGAGGACAGGAAGGTTTCGGGGATGATGCCGGTTAGGAAGCCGGTGATCGTCGTATCGTGCGCCTTGGCCGCGAACTCGCTGACCTTGGAAGCGTCCAGCGTAGCGGGATCGATGTTCAGGCCGGCGCCCGGCCGGACGACATTTGCCACGACCATGCCCACGATCAGTGCAAAAGTGGAGAAAAACAAGAAGTAGGCGAAGGCCTTGCCCGCGACGCGACCGACGCTCTGGAGATCGCGCATGCCGGCAATGCCGGTCACGATCGTCAGGAAGATCACGGGCGCGATCACCATCTTCACCAGCTTGATGAAGGCGTCGCCCAACGGTTTCAGCGCTTCGCCTGCGGACGGTGCGAAGTGGCCGAGCAGAACGCCCGCCGCGATCGCGACCAACACCTGCAGGTAGAGGTGCGTATACCAGGGCTTCGGGGTCGCGGGGCCGCTATCGGCGGAGGTGGGCGCTATCATCATCGTCTTTGTACCTTTCGTCCTCTCTCGGTGCGGTCTCTGGCGGCCGGTCCGGGTGAGAGGGACGATATGCGGCATGTCGATGCGGACAAACGCACCAATGAACATTAAAAAAACAATTTTATATCAATGATATATCTACATCTGCGCGGTGCAGCATGTATCATTTCATGCACATCACTTCGCCTAGAAGTGCAAATAATTGCACAACCGGGAGCAACGCTGTAAGTCTGCCTTATGCGGATGGTCGGACCGGTTCGTTGGCCCCTCACAGCGCTCACCGCGATGCTGCTCGCCGCCTCCGCAATCTTGCTGGCCGGTCTGGTCGCGGAGCGACGCGCGCGTGAGTCGTTTGCAGCCACCGTTACGGCAGATGCGCGCTTGCGGCAGGCGCTGCTGTCGAGCGAGATCGCGCGTTTCCGGCTCCTGCCGCTGGCGCTCACCGACGATCGCGACGTGATCTCCGCGCTGGCGCGGGCGCCGGGCGCGCGCGATCTGCTCGATCGCAAGCTGCAGCGGCTCGCCGGTCAGACCGGCGCGGCCACCATCTACGTGATCGACGAGAGCGGCCGTGCGATCGCCGCCAGCAACTGGCAGACCGCTACCTCCTTCGTCGGCCGCGACTATCGCTTTCGCCGCTATTATACCGATGCGCACGCAACCGGCGCGGGCGAGCAATTCGCGCTCGGCATGGTCAGCCGCGTTCCCGGCCTCTACCTCACGCGCCGTACCGCCACGGGCCAGGGCGTCGTCGTCGTCAAACTGGAGTTCGATCGAATCGAGCGGCAGTGGCGATCGGCGGGCGGCATCACCTACGTCACGAACGCGCAGGGGATCATCCTCGTCACCAGCCGGCGCGACTGGCGCTTTGCGACCACGCGACCCATCGCCCCTGCCGTCGCGAAGCGCGTCGGCACGGACATCGGCATCGCCGCCCTACTCCCGACACCGTTCCGGCCGCTGGACGAAACGCGGATCGCAATGCCAGCGCGGGGCGGCACTTTCCTCCTCGCACAGACGCCGCCCGACGCGATGGGCTGGCGGGTAGTGCTCGGCATGCCGGAGCAAAAGGCGATCGGCGACCCTGTGCGCTCGGCGCGGATCGCCGCGCTGCTGGCCTCGCTCGCATTGGTCGGCCTGCTCGTGGCAGTGCGGGAACGCCGCCGCCGCCGCGCCGAACAGACCGCCGCGCTGGAACTCGCCGTGGCCGAACGGACCGCCGACCTTACCCGCGAGATGCGCGACCGGGCGAGCGCCGAGGCGAAGGCGGCCGAGTTGCGCGACGCGCTGCGCCAGGCCAATCGCCTCGCCACACTGGGGCAGATCACGGCCAGCGTGGCGCATGAGACCGCCCAGCCCGTCGCCGCGATCCGCAATTATGCCACCTCTGGCGAAAAGCTGCTCGATCGCGGCGATACGGAGACGGTGCGCGAAAACCTGAAGGCGATCGCGCGCCTCACCGAGCGGATCGGCCGCGTCACGGACGAATTGAGGGGCTTCTCGCGCAAGGGCAGCGGCGAGATCGGCCCCGTGCCCCTCGCAGACATAGTGGAGGGCGCGCGTCTGATCCTGAAGGATCAGCTTTCGCGCGTCCTCATGATCTGGCCAGATATCCCGCCGGGCCTGCATGTGACGGGCGGACGCATCCGGCTGGAGCAGGTGCTGGTCATCCTTCTCCAGAATGCGATCGAGGCGCTGATCGGGCGCACCGATCCGCGCGTGGAGGTAGCGCTTACGCTCCAGCCGGATGCGGTCCGGCTCTCGGTGACCGACAACGGCCCCGGCGTCGCGGCGGACGTCGTCGCCCGCATCTTCACCCCCTTCGTCACCAGCCGGCCCACCGGGCTCGGCCTGGGGCTGGTGATCGCGCAGGACATCATGGCCGACCTGGGCGGCGTGCTCCGGCTCGTGCCCTCCGAAGCGGGCGCCTGCTTCGAGATGGAGCTGCGGCGGCCGTGACGACCGAAGCGGCCCTCCGCATCGCGCTGGTCGAGGACGATGCCGATATGCGCGCGTCGACCGCGCAGATTCTCTCGCTCGCCGGCTATGCGGTGGACAGTTTCGCGCTGGCAACCCACGCCTTGGCCATGATCGAGGCTGATTATCCGGGCGTGGTGGTCAGCGACGTGCGTATGCCGCACATGTCCGGCACGGAGCTGCTCGCCATCCTGCAGGCGCGCGATGCGACGCTTCCAGTACTGCTGCTCACCGGCCACGGCGATGTGGCCATGGCTGTGGCGGCGCTGCAAGCGGGCGCCTGGGATTTCCTGACCAAGCCCTTCGATCCCGATGCGTTGCTTGCCGCCGTCGCGCGTGCGGGCACGGCGCGCTCCCTAGCGCTGGAAAACCGGCGACTGAAGGCGCTGGCGGGCGCTGACGACATGCCGGCCCTAATCGGGGATTCGCCGGCCATCCGCCGCCTGCGCGAAATGATCCCTGCTCTGGCCGATGCGGCGATCGACCTGTACATCGAGGGCGAGACCGGCACCGGCAAAGAGATGCTCGCCCGCCTGATCCATCGTGCGGGCCGGCGCGCCCGGCACCGTTTTCGCCGCGTGGCCTGCGCCGGCTATCCCGATGCGCTGCTCGATACGGATCTGTTCGCGCGCGCGGGCGACGGCAGCGTCGTCTCCGCACATCGCGGCACGCTCTTTCTCGACGATGTCGATCAGGCGTCGCGCCCATTGCAGCTTCGCCTGAAGGCATTGATCGAGGAGCGCGCGATTCTGGGTCGCCGTCCCGAGGATGCGGTGCCGATCGATCTTCGCGTGATCGCAACCGGCAGCGACCACGATCGGCCGGCTGTCGGCACGATGGATCCCGCGCTCTTCTATCGGCTGGCAGGGGTCCGCCTGCGCGTGCCGCCCGTGCGCGAGCGGCGCGAGGACATTCCTCTGTTGTTTGCCCATTTCGCTGGCGAGGAGGTGGCCCGGTTGGGCCGCGATCTGCCGCCGCTTTCCGAAGGCCAGCGGCGCTATCTGCGCGAGCATGATTGGCCGGGCAATGTGCGCGAGATCGCCCATTATGCCGTCCGCATCGTGCACGGCGTGGAGGAAATCGCCGATCCCCACGTGCCCGACTGCATTGATGCGCTCCCGATGCGGGTGGCGGCGTTTGAGCGCGAGGCCATTATGCAGGCCGTGCATGCGACTCGCGGCGACATCGGCGCTGCGATCGAACGCCTCTGTATTCCCCGCAAGACCTTCTACTACAAGGTTCAGCGGCTAGGCCTGGATCTTCGCGCCCTCCGCAAGGCGGCAAGCGAACCCTCTCGATAAAACGAGGTCCCGCACCCTAAAGGATGTCCGCCGACGACCGCATGAACGATCGCCATGAAATGCCGTTCGAATGCTCCAGAGCGGACGGGCCGCTATCCACCAATCGTGCCGATCGCGGCTTGTGACGTACGTCGGCTTTCGGGAAAGTGTCGGGCGGTCGGATGGCCGACTTTTGGCGCGCGATGCCGACCGGTAGCTTTTGCGCAGAACGGCCCGGCGGCTTGTGGGCCGCTTCCCGACTGTCGCCTTTTGGGCATCCGACAGAGAAAGCGGGCACGGTTGTTGCAGGTGCGGATCGGTGCGACCTTGAATCGCGATGGTGACGACCGGATGCGGGCCGGAGGGGCTCTCGGCTGCAATTCGCGTACGCTGGGCACGCTGTCCTAGCGAGCTGTCGTTCGACCCGGCGAAGCGCCTCCACGCCCACACGCGCGAAGTCCAGGAAGCTTGCCCCCGTGCCGGCGGCTTCTTCGCCAGCCACGCAGTGGCATCACCTGCTCTGTCTGGGAACAGGTTCCCACTGCCAGGCAGCCACCGTCTCGCCCCGTGGCAAATAGCGGATCGACAATGTCTCGGTACCGCGCTTCACTTCGAGCGTGAGCATGCGGGTCTGGTCGCCCTGGAGACCGTCCTGCGAGAAAGTGTTGAGGATCTCGTCACCGTTCCGCAGTCCGGCCTTCTCAGCCTCCGAGCCCGCGATCAGACCCTTCACCAGCTTGGGACGGATGGTCAGCGAGGCGGGATCGAAGCCGAGATCGAACCGGCGCAGCTGGCGCGAGACACGGCGGAAGCCCGGACCGAAGGCATCCGACGGCGGGGTGACCGTGCCGCCGGCGAGCATCGCGTCGAGATCGGCGACGCCCTTCGCGCCCAGCTGCTCCTTGAGCAGCGAACGCCACAGCGCCTCGTTCATCGGCTTGCCGGCCTGGCGCACCGCCAACATCGTCCGCACCATGTCATCGAGGCTGCGCTTGCCGGCCGAAGCCTTGCGCACCGCGGCGTCAAGCGCGGCGAAATAGAGCGAGCCGCGGTCATAGGGCAGCACGCGGATGCGGGTGTCCTTCCAGAAACCGCCCGGGATCTCCGAGTTCGGCACGTTGATCTTGATGTTGGTGTAGTAGCGCGCGGCGGTCTCGTTGAGGTCGGCCAGGAATTCGTCGGCGGTTATCATCCCGGCGCGATAGGGCAGCATGCGCTGATAATGCACGGCCAGCCCCTCGCCGAACCAGGAGCGGTCGAGCCCACCCGCTGAGTCCATCGATTCATCTAGCGAGCGCACCCAGCTGTGCAGCATCTCGTGCGCGAGCAGCGACTTGAGGTCGTCGGGCTTCGACGTGTGGTTGAAGGTGAAGGCGAAGCTGTCGGTCAGGCCGATGCCGCTGCCCGGGTTGCGGACATTGGTGCGCCCGAACACGCCGAAGCTGGGCGGCATGTACCCGAAGAACTTGCCGTAGAAGCGATGAAGGTCGCCCGCCCAGTGCATCAGCGGGTCCATCGCGAAGGGCGGCGTGCCCTGCCAGGCGGCGAAGAAGCCATCGCCACCGGCCTGGAACACGCCGGGCTTGCCCGCCATGTAATAGACCGAGGACAGGCGCGATGCGGGCAGCGGCTCGCTGCTGGTAACGTCGCCGACGCCGAAGCTGGAGACACCGATGCCGCCCGGGCCATAAGCGGCGAAGTCCCAGTGGATCTTCGCGCGGCGGGCGGTCTCGTCGGCGGGGAGGATCACGAACGCATTGGCGGCGGCGGAGAAGCCGTCCAGCTCGGTGCGCATCTCATATTGCGGCAGCGCGAGCGGCGGCGCGGCGGCATCGATCGGCACGCGGTAGCGGATAGTCACGGCACCATCGATCGCGCGGGGCGCCTGCCAGATACGGGTGCGGTTCGAGCCGTCTTCCTCGACATCCTTGACCGTGGCGGCGATCGTGCCGGCGGCGTCGGTGATCGCCAGGCCCTGCACGTCCTTGCCGCTGGTGACCACGGTGTTGGCGACCAGCGCAAGCTTGAACAGGTCTTCCCCGGCCTTGCGGTGCACGCCCTGTGTGACCACCGTCACATCGACATAGGGGACGTTGTGCGCGGCGTCGGGCGCGGAGGGCGCGATGGTGATCGCCAGTTCGGGCACGGGCTCGGCGGTCCCCCCGCTGCTCGCCGAAACCGGCACCAGTGCAATGGCCATTGCCAGGACAGTGTTTCGGGCAATCTTGGTCATGAATTCTCCTCCGCTGCCCCGATCCTATCGGCTGGAGCCGCGAAAATTTCTGCGATCTCCCGCCGCAGAGCCGCCCCCGCACATGATTTATGCGTGGTCGGGGCCCTGCCCGACCGATTGCCGCGCGAACCGGACCGGCAGCGCCGTGCTGCTCTTGAGGTTTTCCAGCACGATGCTGGAGCGCGCCGTCGCCACTTCGGGAGCGACCAGCAGCTCGCTGACCAGGAAGCTGTTGAAGCTCGCCAGGTCCCGCGTGGCCACCTTGAGGATGATGTCCGCCTCCCCGGTCAGCGCCTGGCATTCGAGCACTTCATCCATGGCGGTAATGCGCTGGTGGAAGGTCTCCAGCCACCCGGGCTCGTGCGAACGCAGGCTCAGCAACACATAGGCGCTCACGCCGATCCCCAGCTTTTCCGCATCCAGCACGCCCGCCACCCGCGCCAGATAACCGGCCTCGCGCAGCTGATGCATCCGGCGCGAGCATTGCGAGGCGGAGAGGTGCACACGCTCGCTCATCTCTACCGGACCAATATCGCCCTGTACCTGCCATTGCTCGAGGATACGGAGATCGAAGCTGTCGAGTTCGCGCGCCATTCCGCGATCCTGCATCAAATTTGCACGAACTACCACATCCATACATCGATGATGCAATATCCACGAAAAGGCCGACCATTTCGCACGCACTTTGGCGCGCCACCCCCGTATTTTGCAGCGCAATAAACAAAAGGGGTCTCACCATGTCGTTCGATACGCTTGCGCTCCAGCCCGCCGATCCGCTGCTGAAGATCATCGGCGCCTTTCGCCGCGATACCCGCACCGAAAAGATCGACCTGGGCGTCGGGGTATTCCGCGATGAGGACGGCAACACGCCGGTGATGCGCGCGGTGAAGCTGGCCGAGGAGAAGCTGCTGCGCGAGCAGCAGAGCAAGTCCTATCTGGGCCCCGAAGGCGATATCGGCTTCGTCGAGCGGCTGGCGGACAAGGTGCTGGGCAATGCCGTGCCCGTCGAGCGGCGTCATGGGCTGCAGACGCCGGGGGGCACGGGCGCGCTGCGCCTCGCCGCCGAACTGCTCGCCAAGGCCGGGGTGCGCCGCATCTGGGTCGCCGCGCCGAGCTGGGCGAACCACGCCCCGGTATTCCTCGCAGCCGGGATCGAGCCGCGCTTCATCGAGTGCTTCAGCATCGCCGCGCAGCATCTCGACCTCGCCTATTTCCTTGAGGAGTTGGATGGCGCGACACCTGGTGACGCGGTGCTGCTGCACGGCTGCTGCCACAACCCGATGGGGATCGATCCCGGCCCGCTCGGCTGGCAGGCAATCACAGAGGTGGTGGTGCGCCGCGGCCTGTTGCCGCTGGTTGACCTCGCCTATCAGGGATTGGGCGAGGGTTTCTGCGAAGACTCGCTCGGCACCCGCATATTGCTGGCAGCAGCACCGTTCGGCCTGCTCGCTTATTCCTGCAACAAGAATTTCGGCCTCTATCGCGAGCGCGTCGGCGCGCTGTGGGTGACCGCACCCGATGCAGAGCAGGGCGCGATCGCCCATTCCAACCTCCTCGCGCTCGCCCGCGCGAACTGGTCGATGCCGCCCGATCACGGCGCTGCCGTCGTCCGCGTGATCCTGGAGGATGCCGAACTCACCCGCATCTGGCGCGAGGAGCTGGATATTGTGCGCGAGCGGCTTGCCGGGCTGCGCCGGGCGCTGGCATCCGAAGGACGGATCGGCAAGGTCGACCTGACCCAGATCGCCCGTGGCAAGGGCATGTTCGCCACGCTGCCGCTCAGCCGCACCCAGATCGACTGGCTGCGCGACGAGCATGCGATCTACCTGGCGGGTTCCGGCCGGATCAACATCGCCGGCTTCACCCTGCCCACCATCGCCCGCTTTTGCGACGCGCTTCGCGCATTGGACCGCGCGGGCGTGGCATGACCGGAGCGAACCTGACCACGGGCGCCGGGACGCGATCGTCCAACGCACGCTGGTCGCTGTGGAACAGCCCCTACCTCCTGCTCACGCTGGCGGCATCGCTCTGGGCAAGCAACTTCGTGCTCGGCCGGGCGATACCGCACGGCATGGCGCCGGTGAGCATCTCCTTCTGGCGCTGGACACTGGCGGTGCCCTTCACCCTGCCCTTCGCCTTCCCCTATCTGGCGCGCGACTGGCCGCTGATCCGCCGGGGCTGGCCGGTGCTGCTGCTTCTCGCCGGGCTCGGCCTCGCCGGCAGCAACACCCTCGCCTATTACGCGGTGCGGGTGACCGGGGCGACACCGGCGCTGCTGGTGCAATCGGCGATCCCGATCGCGATCATCGGCCTGGGCTTTCTGTTCTTCGGCGAGCGCCCCGCGGCACGCCAGCTGGGTGCCATGGCCTTCGCGCTGGCCGGAGTGCTCTGCGTCATCCTCGGCAAGCCCGGCACCTCGGGCAGCCTCAACATGGGTACCCTGCTCGCCTGCGCGGCGATGCTCTCCCAGTCGCTCTACGCCACGCTGCTGCGCAAGCGCCCGCGCGTGCATCCGGCGAGCTTCCTGTTCCTGACCTTTGCAGGCGCCGCGCTGCTGATGCTGCCCTTCCAGCTTGCGATGGGGACGCCGCTACCGCTCAAGGACGCGAGCGGGTTCGCCGCGCTGCTCTACCTCGCACTCGGGCCGTCGATCCTCGCCTTCTTCCTGTTCAACCGCGGGGTGGCGCTGGTCGGATCGGCGCGGGCAGGGCTGTTCTTCTATCTGATGCCGATGTTCGGCACGATCTTCGCCGGTATCTTCCTGCACGAGAGCATCGGCGCGGTCGAACTCGCCGGCTTCCTGCTGGTCGGTGCCGGCTTCGCCCTGTCAGCGCGACGGCAGCGGTAAGCGGTGGCTGCACTTCATCTCGGATAACGTCGCCACCGATCGGATATCCTCGACGCCGGGCAGGCGCAGAAGCGTGCGGAAGGTGAAATTCTGATACCAAGCCATGCTCGGCGCCAGCACCTTCAGCATCACGTCCATCTCGCCGAACAGCGTATAGGCCTCGGTGATCTCGGGGATTTCCTCCACCGCGCGCATGAAGCGCTCGCGGCCCTCGTCGCTCAGCCGGCCCATCTTGAGCTGGGCGAAGATGTACATGCTCTCGCCGAACTTCTCGCGATCGAGGATCGCGACCTGCGCCTTGATATAGCCTTCCTCGCGCAGCCGCTGGATCCGGCGCCAGCAGGGCGATTGCGACAGCCCCACCCGCTCGGCGATCTCGCTGGAGGACTCGGAGGCGTCGATCTGCAGCCGCTCCAGGATCTTGATGTCCATCCGGTCGAGATTGTCCGCCATATTTATGCGCCTCCCCGGCGAAAATTGGATCATATTTTCGCGAACGCTAAATTACAGTACGATGACAGGCAAGCGTTTGCGGGGTCGCCGACTTATCCTGCCTGCAAGGTTTCGACGGGAGGACGAGGCATGAAGCGCGAGCAGCTGGCGATTTTCGACGGCCAGTATGTGCGCGATCACCTGAGCTATCCCGACTGCATCCGCGTCGTCCGCGACGCGATGGAGGCGCTGTCCGCGAGCACCACCCGCCAGCTCCTCCGCACGATGATCCCCCTGGGCTCGGGTCGCACCTTTGCCCAAATGCCCGGAGCGCTCGGCGAGCGCGAGATGTTCGGCGCAAAGATGATAAGCGTCTTCGCCGATCCCAGTTCGCCGGGCCTCCGCCGGCATCGCGGTGTCGTGCTGCTGTTCGAGCCGGACGAAGGCGAGCCGGTCGCGATCGCCGATGCCGAGGAGATCACCCATATCCGCACCGCGGCGGCCACCGCGGTCGCCACCGATGCGCTCGCTCGCGCCGATGCCCGCACGTTGCTGATCGTCGGCACTGGCGGCCAGGCGCGCACCCATCTGCGCGCGTTGCCTTTGGTCCGCGACTTCGACCGCGTGCATATCTGGGGTCGCTCGTTCGACAAGGCGGTGAGCCTCGCCGCCGAGTTCGCCGCGATCGGCGCCGAAGCGGTCTCCGACCTCGAAGCCGCCACCAGCCGGGCCGACGTGATCTGCACGCTCACCACCTCGGCCGAGCCGGTGATCCTCGGCGCCTGGCTGCGCCCCGGCACGCACGTAAACCTAGTTGGATCGAGCGGCCCGGGTCCGGTCGAAGCCGACAATGCGCTGGTCGCCATGAGCCGCTATATCGCTGACAGCCGCGCCTCCGCGCTGGACGCCGCCGCCGAGTTCCTAGTGGCGAAGCAGGCCGGCGTGGTGACGGACGACCATATCGTCGCGGAGATAGGCGAAGTCCTGCTCGGCCGCGTCCCCGGCCGCCGAAGCGCCGATGAGATCACCCTCTACAAGTCGTTGGGCCATGCCGTGCAGGACCTGGCCGTTGCCGCCCATCTCTACCGGAGCTCGCTCAGCTGATGTCGCCCACCCTTTTGCGTGCCGCTCTTCTCGCCTCCACCCTCTTCACCGTCACACCCGCGCTTGCCCAGCATGAGCGGCTGAGCGTGATCGCCAATGGCGAGAAGGTCGGCTTCGTCGATGCGGACCAGCAGGGCAGCAACGTCACGATCAAATATGACGTGAAGAACAATGGCCGCGGCCCGACCATGGCGGAGACGATCGCGCTGGGCACCGACGGCCTGCCGGTCCGCTGGGCGCTCGACGGCAAGTCGACCTTCGGCGGCGATGTGCACGAGAGCTTCACCCGCGAGGGAGGTTCCGCGCGCTGGACCGATTCCATGGGCGAGCGCACCGCCCCCGTCACTGGCGCCGGCCTGTATATCGGGCAGAATGCCAGCCCCTGGGCGCTCGGCCTTTATGCCCGTGCCCTACTCAAGCGCGCGGACGGCACGCTGCCGGCAATGCCCGGCGGGCAGCTGCGCATCGAGAAGCTGGGGCCGGCGAAGATCGGCACCGCGACCTATCAGGCCTATGCGATCAGCGGCATCGACCTCTCGCCCGAGATGATCCTGCTCGACGGCCAGCAGCGTCTTTTCGCAGTGCTCGACACCGGCGGCGCGGTGGTGCGCGAAGGCCATGAGGCGGAGGTGCCGGCGCTGACAAAGCTGGCGACCGCGCTGACCGCGAAGCGCTATGCCGCGCTCCAGCAGCGCTTCGCCCACAAGATCGACGCGCCGGTGCGCATCCGCAACGTCCGCGTCTTCGATGCGGCCTCGGGCAAGCTCGGCGAGCCGGTCTCGGTGCTGTTCGCCGAGGGCCGGATCACCGGCATCCAGCCGCTCGACGCCCCCGCCTCGCCCGGCGAAGCGACGATCGAGGGGAATGGCGGCACGCTGCTCCCCGGGCTGCACGACATGCATGCGCATATCGGGCTGGAATCGGCGATGCTCTATATCGCCGCCGGCGTCACCTCGGTGCGCGACATGGGCAATGACAATGTCTTCCTGCCCCAGCTGATCCGCCGGATCGATGCGGGCGAAGTCGCCGGGCCGCGCATCGTGCCCAACGGCTTCCTGGAGGGCCGCAGCCCCTATTCGGCGCGGCTGGGCGTGGTCGCCGACAGCGAGAGCGCGGCGATCGACGCCGTCCGTTGGTATGCCGCGCGCGGCTATTGGCAGGTCAAGATCTACAACAGCATGAACCCCGCCTGGGTGCCCGCCATCGCGCAGGAGGCGCACCGGCTGGGCATGGGCGTGACCGGGCACATCCCCGCCTTCACCAATGCCGATGCGATGATCGCGGCGGGCTATAACGAAGTCACTCATATCAACCAGCTGATGCTTGGCTGGGTGCTCGATCCCAAGGAGGATACCCGCACCCCGCTGCGCCTGACCGCGATGCGGCGCACGGCCGGGCTCGATCTCGCTTCGGCAAAGGTGAGCAAGACGGTGGACGCGATGGTCGCCGGTCATGTCGCGCATGATCCGACCGCCGTGACGCTCGAGCTGCTGATGCTCAGCCGCAATGGCGCGCCCAGCCCCTCGGTCGCCAGCTATATCGATCACCTGCCGATCGGCCTGCAGCGCCGCCGCCGCCAGGCGATCGCGCCGATCGCCGGGCCGGAGGATGCCGCCGCCTATGACGGCGCGATGGTCAAGGTGAAGCAGCTGCTCAAGCTGCTCCACGATCGCGGCATCACGCTCCTGCCCGGCACCGACGACCAGACCGGGTTGTCGGTGCATCGCGAGCTGGAAATCTATGGCGAGGCGGGCATCCCGATCCCCGAGGTGCTGCGCCTCGGCACGCTGACGCCCGAAGTCTATATAGGCCGCGACCAGGAGCTGGGCTCGATCGCGCGTGGCAAGCGCGCCGACTTCCTGCTGCTGCCCGGTGATCCTACGAAGGATCTGCGCGAGCTGCACCGCATCGCGATGGTGGTGAAGGGCGGGACGATCTATTTCCCCTCGGAAATCTATCCGGCCTTCGGGGTGAAGCCATTCGCGGAGGCGCCGAAGATCACGCGCCCGGCGACGGCGGCCAAGGCGCCGGGCAGCGGTCCGTCGCATGATGCGGCAGACGAGTTCCTGTTCTGAGCGCAGCGGCTTGACGCCCAGGCGCGGGATGATCGAACGGCCGGCGTGAGTCTCGATTCCCCCGAACCCGAAGCGCCTGTGGATCAGAAGAACGAGGAACGCGCGGCCGAGGCCGCCGCGATCCGTCGCCGCTGGATAACCGTGGGCGAAGTGCTGGCGGTGGTTGCCGTCCTCATCTCCGCGCTGACCCTGTGGAACAACTGGAGCGAGCGCAGCGACAGCAAGGCTGCGGAGAGCGCGAGCGCCGAGCGTGCCTCCGCCCGCGCCGGCACGCTGGTGCTGGTCGCGGCAGATTCCGGCGAGCGCGTGCTGGTGCTCAAGCCGTCTTCGGCCGACCAGACCGTCCAGAGCCAGAAGATCGCCTTCCCCTCGCCGCTGGGCATCGCCGCGGTGGAGACCACCGGCGAACCGCGGATCGACGTGAAATGGTTCGACGAGGCGCTGAAAAAGGCGCGCAATGCGGCCAAGCTGCCCGACAACAGTCGCGGCGACGAGCGCCTTCCGGTGCTGGTCACCACCCAGTTCCTGGTCAATGGCGAGCCGCATTCGGACAGCGCGCTCTACGATGTGGGTACACTATCTCGGGCAAGCTGCTCGGCGGCCACAGCGTCACGCTGCGCGGCATCTCCTTCATAGCCGCGGCGAAGGGCAAGAGCGCGGCGGCGAAGCTGGACGAACGTTGGAAGGCGAACTTCCCCGCCCGGTAACTACGGCTTGGCGGCAACGACCTGCGCCACAAAGGCGTGCAGGTCCGCGCTGAGCGCCGCCAGCCCTTCCTCGTCCTCGAACACCGAATGCCCGGCGGCATAGTGATGCGCCGCGACGCGGTCCATCGACACACCCGCCTGCTCGAGCGCGAACTGCCCGGCATAGACCGGCGTGGTGATGTCGTAATAGCCACCGCCGGTGAAACCGCGCAGGCTCGGCTTTGCGTCCATCGCCGCCTTCAGATATTGCGCGAAGGACATGGAGCGGTAGCTGCCGCCATATTCCTTGTCCCAGTTCCACTTGAAGTTGATGCCCAGATTGAGGCTGCGATAGGGGCTGGGCAGCGTATAGGCGAGCTCAGTCTTGAGATAGGTCTCGATCAGCTGCGCCGAGCTGGCGCCGAGCGTCATCGAGGGATCGTCGAAGGGGGGGCGGAGCTTGGACTCCGCGATCGCCCGGGTGGCGCGGCCGTCGAGCTGGCCGGTGCGCAGGCCCTTGGCGGCGAGCAGGTTGAGCATGAAGTCGTAATTGTCGAGGCGAAGGTTCTTCTCCTCGAGCAGCGACACCGGCAGGCCGGTCAGCGCTGACATGCGCTCCGCGACTTTGCGCTTCTCGGCGGCCGAAAGCGTCGAGCCCTTGAGCAGCGCAAGCGCATAGTCCTTCTGCGCGAAGGCCAGAGCCTCCGCATAAAACTGCTCGACGCTGCGCCCACCGCGATCGATCGCCTGGTGATACCAGGCCACCGCAGCCAGGGTCGGCAGCTTGACCACGTCCGAAATCACCGGCCCGTCGCTGTCGCCGATCGCCAGCGAGAGCAACGCGACACCATCAGGCAGCGCCTTCTTCGCCTTGCTGGTCTCGTTCAACACCGCAAGCGCCCGCGAGGTTCCATAGCTTTCACCGACCAGCACCACCGGCGAACCCGTGCGCCCGTTCGCCGCCAGCCAGCGCTCGATCATCAGCGCCACCCCGCGCGCATCGCCGCCGACGCCCCAATAGCCCGAAGCATCCTTGTCCTTGAGCGGCATGCTCGCGCCCGTCCCCACCGGATCGATGAACACCAGGTCGGCGGCGTCGAGCAGGCTGAAGCGATTGTCCTCGAGATGCGCCGCATCGCCCTTGCCCACGATCCGGCGCGGGCCGAGCGCCTGCATGTGCAGCGGCGAGGACGAGGCGCCCGGGCCGCCGTTGAACACGAACAGCACCGGCCGCTTCGTCGCATCGCCCTTCACATCTGCGAGATAGCCATAGCTGACCGCCACCGCGACCGGCGTGCCGCCCGCCCCCGGCATCGGCAGCTCGGTGACGACGGCGCGATAGGCGAGCTTCTTGCCGCCGATCATCGCGACATGCTGCGTCGTCACCACCCGATCGCTGGCGGCATCGCGCGGGACCATCGGCTCCATCGCGCGCAGGAAGGCCGGCGGCATCGGCGCATTGCCGTCCTGCGCATGAACGGCAACGGGGCTGACGGCAGCGAGCAGCAGGGCGACAGACAAAGCACGGCGCATCAGGGAGCCTTTCAGGAAATGCGGGGAAGCGCGGCGAGCAGCCGCTCGATATCGTCCAGGTCGTTGAAGACGGACGGGCAGACGCGGAAACGGTTGCGCGACAGGGTGATCTGCACCTTCGCCGCCTTCAGCGGATCGGAGAGCTTGGCGTAGGCGCCCTCGAGCGCGCAGGTGAGCAGCGGCGTGCGGCTGCCGGCCGGGGTGACGATCGTGTAGCCGCGATCGGCCAGCACCTTGCGCAGCCGCGCCATCAGCGGCTGGCGATGCGCGGCGATGCGATCGACGCCCAGCTTGAGGATATAGTCGAGCGACCAGTCGAGCTGCGCGACGACAGTGTGCGAATGGGTGCCGCCGGCGAACAGCCCCTCCATGTCCGGACGCGGCGCGACATCGGCGATCGTCTCGCCCGGCGGATCGAAGGGATAGACGTGCGGGGCGAACTTCGCGAGCTGGTAATAGCCATAGCGGGTGCGCTTAAGCCGGTCGTGCAGGTCGGCGCGGGCATAGAGGAAGCCCAGCCCGAAATCGCCCATCAGCCATTTGTAGCTGGCGGTCGCGGCGAAATCGACATTGGTGGCGCGCACGTCGATCGGGATCGTGCCGGCCGCGTGGATGATGTCGGCATAGACGAGCGCGCCGCGGGCATGGGCGATCTCGCACACGCGCTTCAGGTCATGCTCGAAGCCATTGTACGTCGACACCAGCGACAGCGCGACCAGCCTTGTGCCCGGGGTGATCGCCTTTTCCATCGCCTCGACCGAGATGCGATTGTCGGTGGGACGCACCCAGGCGACATCGACGCCCTGCTTCGCCAGCTCCTGATAGAGGTAGAAGGAGCCGAAGAAGTGCAGCGTATCGGTGACGATCCGGCCCCCGGCACGCGGAAAATCGAGCGCGTCGATGACGAGCTGCTCCCCCGCCGTGGTGCTCTGGACGAAGGCGATCTCCTCGGGCGTGGCATTGATGAGTTTGGCGAAGCTCGCCTTGACCCGGGTTTCGACCGCATCGGTGGGATAATGGCCATCGGTGGTGGCGCGCTGATCGAGATAGGCGCGCACCGCGTCGCGGGCACCGAGCGGGATCGGATGCATCGTGCCCGAATCCAGATAGGGCCCGGGCATCGGCGCGAAGCTCGCCCTGTCGGGCAGCGGTGTGGAGGCCCCTGCAGCGGAGGCAGCCTGCACGACCAGCGGCGCGGCGCCCGCCGCTGCCAGGATTTCGCGCCGTGTGACGCCCGATCGCATGCCCCGCCTTCCCCTGTTAGAATTGCCGATCAGCTTAGCGCCGGTCGCGCGAATAGTTTTTGCCGATTTTCACGGGCTATCACAGCGAAGCCGATCCCGTGCTTCCCCGCAAACTCGCCATGTTGCGCATAAAAATTCCCCACGGGCCCGGATAGGATGGATCGAACCTCTCTTCGTCATCCGCGCGAAGGCGGGGATCCATAGTCGCCGAAGGCAGTGAGACACATTGCGGCCAGCCAGAATGGATCCCCGCCTTCGCGGGGATGACGGGAGTGAGAATGACGGAAGGCGTGTCCGCCAAGCGGTGGGCTTCTCGAAGGAACAAAGCGATGAAGGTTCGAGCACTGACTTGCGCGATGCTGCTGGCCGGCGGAGCGCTGATGCCGATCGCCGCCAGCGCGAAGACCTGCACCGGCGACGCGGTGGAGACGCAGCACAGCGCCCGGATCGGCGGCAAGACGCTGCGCTACATCGCCTGTGCCGGCACGCTGCCGGTGCGCAACCTGCGCGGCGAGGTGCGCGGGCGGATCTTCTACACCGCCTATCTGGTGCCCGGCGGCAAGCCACGCCCGCTCGCCTTTGTGTGGAATGGCGGCCCCGGCGCGGATTCGCGCACGCTCCAGTTCCACGCGGTCGGCCCGCGCATCCTCAAGCAGGGCAAGCTGGTGGACAATGAAGCAAGCCCGCTCGGGGTGAGCGATCTCGTGTTCGTCGACCCGGTGGGCACCGGGTTCAGCAAGGCCGACGATCCCGCCCATGCCGCCGACTTCTACGGCACCAATGCCGATATCGCCTCGGTCGCCGGCTTCGTCACCGATTTCCGTACCGCCTATCGCCGCACCGGTTCCGCGCTCTACCTCGCCGGCGAGAGCTTCGGGACGTGGCGCGCCGCCGGCGTGGCCGAGCGGCTGATCGACGCCAAGGTGCCGGTGGCCGGCATCGCGCTGATCTCGGGCGGTATCCCGTTGGGCGACCTGCCCGACCGCAACCGACTGCGCGCGCTGTCGCTGGTCAACCGCACCGCCACCGCGCTTGCGCTGCGCAAGCTGGCGCCCGAGCTGCAGGCCGACCAGCCGCGCGCGCTGGCCGAAGCGCGAAGCTGGGCCGAGAAGGTCTATGCCCCTGCCCTGGTGGCGCCCGATGCACTCTCCGCCGAGGACCGCGCCCGAGTGATCGCCGCGCTTGCCCGCTTCCAGGGGCTCGATCCCGCGACGATCGACGCCAAGACTCTGTGGGTCTCGCCGCGCGCCTTCCGCACCGGGCTGATCGCGGGCGACACGCTGGGCCTGTTCGACATGCGCAAGACCGGAGCGCCCGAGGACGACAGCTCCGATGGCCGGACCGTGCTCGACTATTATCGCACCGCGCTGAACTATCGCACCGGCAGCTATGCCGGAATCGATGCGCCGGAAAGCGATGCCGGCAGCCAGTGGCAATATGACCAGGCGCCGATCACTCCGGACTCGCTCGCCCGCGCCCGTGCCGGCGAAGGGCCGCCCAGTCCTTCCCAGCCCTGGACGCTGCGCGCGATGGAGAAGGCCCCGCGCCTGCGCGCCTGGGTGGCGACCGGCCTGTATGACTCGCTGAACAGCTGCGCCGGCAACGAAGCGGTGGCGGCGGGACTGCCCCGGGCCGTCTCCGCCCGCTTCACCCTGCGCTGCTATGCCGGCGGGCACATGATGTATGAGGATCCGCGCGAGACGCTGCGTTTCGGCAAGGATCTCGCGGCCTTCCTCCGACCCTGAGCATAAATCTTGCGCTCACCCGCCCAGACATTGCGAATTTGTTTCATATTTTTCGCTCCCGGGCGTGGCTTCGGCAAAAAATTCCGCGCCGCCCGCCTATTCTGATGCCGATCCGGGAAAGAGCCGCACAGGCCACCGGAACGCATTTCAGGGAGCAAGGGGTAGCATGACAAACACACATACCCGCATCGCGCGCCGGCTGATGGCATCGACGGCGCTGTTCACCGCCATGGCCGCGATGCCTGCACTGGCACAGCAGGCCGCGCCGCAGGACACGGGCGCAAGCGAAGCCGGCGAGCCGATCATCGTCACCGGTTCGCGCATCCGCCGCCCGGAATCGGACAATGCCGCGCCGGTCTCCGTGATCGGCCAGCAGGCAGTGATCGATCGCGGCTATACCAGCGCCGCCGACGCGCTGAACGACCTGCCCTCCAACGTTCCGGTGCTCAACCAGGCGGACGGATCGGGCGAGGCCAGCGGATCGGGCATCCAGGCGCCGAACCTGTTCGGCCTGGGTGCCGGGCGCACGCTGACCCTGGTCAATGGCCGCCGCATGGTCACCAGCAGCTCGGGCATCGGCGATCCCGGCGGCGTGGGTGACGCACAGGTCGATTCCAACATCATCCCGCTCGGCCTGCTCGAGCGCGTCGAAGTCTATCAGGGCGGCGGCGCCGCCGTATACGGCTCGGACGCGATCGCGGGCGTGGTCAACTATATCCTCAAGAGCGACTTCACCGGGCTGGTGCTCGACGGGCAGACCGGCATCTCGGGCCGCGGCGATTACGCCACCTACAGCCTGCGCGGCACCGCGGGCACCAACTTCGCCGGCGGCCGCGGCAATGTCGCGATCGATGTGGGCTGGTCCAAGTCGCCGATCCTGCGCTTCTCGGATCGCCCGCTGTCCAATCTCGGCCGCCTGACCGTGAGCAACTCGGCCGATACCGGCCCGAGCGACGGCATCCCTTCGGTGAAGGAGATCTTCAACGCCGCCTTCTGGCCGTTCAACGGCAATGGCGTGATCTTCACCCGCCCGGCGCCGCCGCCCAACTTCCTGGCGCGCAACGCCAGCGGCAGCGCGCTGCAGTTCGATTCCGCGGGCAATGTCGGCGCCTACAACACCGGCACGATCCAGGGCATTCCCTTCGCCTCGGGCGGCGACGGCTTCGCCTACCAGGAGCTGGCCGGCCTGCGCACCGGCGTGGAGCGCTACACCGCCAACCTGATCGGCCATTACGACCTGACCGATCGCATGAAGATCTCGACCGAGCTGCTGTTCGCACGCACCACCGGCAGCGAGATCCCGCAGGGCAACAGCCGCACCACGCTGAACGCCGGCACCTATGCCGGGCCGATCGCCTTCACGATCAACAACGGCTTCCTGACCGCCCAGGCCAAGGCGGCGCTGAGCGCGATCTCGCCGACCTTCGCCGCCGGCGCGCCGCTGTACCTGTCCAAGTATTTCTACGACCTGGTGCCGGACGCCACCCGCACCACCACCACCGACACCTATCGCGCACTCGTCACGCTCGACGGCGACTTCGATATCGGCGCGCGCAACTTCTACTGGTCGGTCTCGGGCAGCTATGGCCGGGTCGAGGGCAAGCAGCGCACCTGGGAAGTGATCAACAGCCGCTACAACAACGCGATCAACGCGGTGCTGAGCGGAGGCAAGGTGGTCTGCGCGATCAATGCCGATGCCATCACGACCAACGACGATGCGAGCTGCGCCCCGATCAATCCGTTCGGCCGCGGCAATGTGAGCCAGGCGGCGCGCGACTATGTGAGCACCCGCGCGGGCATGGACTGGACCAACGAGCAGGTCGACCTGCTCGCGACGCTGGGCGGATCGCTGTTCAGCCTGCCGATGGGCGATGTCGCGTTCAGCACCGCCTATGAGCATCGCGACGAGAAGGCGCGCTTCTCGCCGCTCGCCGCCAACCTGCAGGGGACCTTCGGCGACGGATCGACCCAGGTCGCCCAGTCCGGCGGCTATAACACCGACGAGCTTTCGGCCGAGCTTTCGATCCCGCTGGTCGGCAAGGGCTTTACCCTGCCGCTGGTCAAGGCGCTCGAGCTGAAGGGCGCGTTCCGCTATGTCGACAACTCGCTCGCCGGCAGCGAGAATGTGTGGGACGTCGGGCTGCGCTGGGAAGTGACCGGCGGGCTGACCCTGCGCGGCTCGCGCAGCCGCAACTTCCGCGCGCCGACGCTCACCCAGCTGCTCGCGCCGACCTCGAGCGGGCTCGGCTCGGTGGGCTTCGATCCCTGCGATGCCGACCGGATCAACAGCGGGCCCAATCCCGCGAACCGCCGGGCCAACTGCCTTGCGCTGTTCGCGGCCAACCCCGGCTATGGCGTCGATCCCGACGGCACCGGCGCGGGGCTGAGCGCGGCCCAGCGGCTCGCCCGCTTCCAGGATCCGGCCGAGAACTTCAGCATCGCGACGATCACCAGCGGCGGCAATACCGGCCTGCGCAACGAGATCTCGGACACGCTGACCTATGGCTTCGTGTTCCAGCCGCGCTTCGTGCCCGGGCTGACGATCAGCGCGGACCGCGTCCAGATCGACCTGAAGGACGGACTGTCGCCCTTCACGACCGAGGATTTCATGGCGGCCTGCTATGACGAGGCGAGCCCGGACGCGGCGGTGTGCAGCGCCTTCTCGCGCATCGCCAATCCGAGCGCGACGGCGATCGGCGGCTCGGTGCTGACCGGCACCACCACCACCTTCAACGCCGGCGTGATCAAGTATCGCGGCGAGACCTACATGATCGACTATCGCTTCGCGCTGGCCGATGTGTTCGGCGGCGGCGATATCGGCAAGCTCGGGCTGCGCGCGGTGGCGACGCACAATGCGCTGCTGACGCGGTCGGTGACCGGCACCACCTTCACGCGGACCGACGACACCTATCTCAGCCCGAAATGGGTGGGGCAGTTCAACGCGGTCTATGAGAATGGGCCGTTCCGCCTGACCTATCAGCTCGACTATCGCGGCCGCACCCGCTCGGCGGCGAACGCGACGATCGAGACGACGCCGACGCCGATGCTGGATGCCAATGTGGTCCACAGCATCTCGACGCAGTACGACCTCGGCAATTTCGCTCTGCGGGCGGGCATCGACAACTTCACCGACAAGGCACCGTCCTACCCGCAGATCGCCTATGGCGACATTCTCGGGCGGCGCTTCTTCGTCGGCGCGACCATCAAGCTCAAGTGATCCCTCGACCGCCCGGCACAGTGCCGGGCGGCACCCCATGGCTTGACCCCAGGCACGGACGGAAAACGAACCAGAACATGAACCGGCCGGAATTTACCGACCTTTCCCCCGCGGCCCTGGGCGAAGCGGATATCCCTGGCGCCGGGGCGCCGGTTGGGGAATCCTATTCGCATTGGGTGCGCCGGGTGATCCGCGCCGTCCGTTCGGAGCGCAATTTGCTGGTGAGCCTGTTCGACAGTTCCGTGCCGGAACCCTTCGACCTGCTGCGCCAGATCATCCTCGAAGGATTCTCGGAACCGATCACCTCGCGCTACACCAGCGCCTTCGCCAGCGGGAATCCCTATGTGGTGGAGCAGCTCGCCCACCGCTACCAGGTGCCGGCGGAGCAGGTGCTGTGCACGACCGGCGCGACCGGCGCGCTGTCGCTGATCTACCGCGCGATGCTGGCGCCGGGCGACCGGGTGCTGGTGGAGAATCCCGGCTTCGACCTGTTCCACAAGATCGCCGAGACCCACGGCTTCGGCGTCGACCGCTTCGAGCGGCGCGGGGACCGGTTCACTATCGACCCCGACGAGCTCGCCGCGCGGATCGACCCGCGGACCAGGCTGATCGTGCTGTCCGACCTGCACAACCCCTCCGGCATGGCGCTGGACCGCGAGCCCCTCATCGCGATCGGCAATATCGCCGAGGCGCGGGGGATCAGCGTGATCGTCGACGAGGTCTATGGCGACTATGTCGACGCGGCGCTGCGTCCCCTGCCCGCCGCCAGCCTGTCGCCCGCGCTGATCAGCGTGAGCAGCCTGACCAAGTCGCACGGGCTCAGCACGCTGCGCTGCGGCTGGATCGTCGGCGAGCCCGGGCGGATGGCGCGGATCCGGGCGCTGGCCGAGGAGATCGACTTCGGCGTCTCCAACCTCGCCCATGCCTTTGCCGCCTTGGTGCTCGAGCAGCCCAAGATGTTCGACGGCTATCGCAGCCGGATCATGTCGCGCGCGCGGCCGATCATCGAATCCTATCACCGTCACTGGCTCGACGAAGGCCTATTCGAAGGCGCCCTGCCCGATTTCGGCTGCATCGCCTTCCCCCGGCTGGTCGGCATCGAGGACAGCATCGCCTTTTCCGAATGGCTGGCGGACCGCTGCGGCGTGATCGTAGCACCTGGCGAGTATTTCGGCGCGCCGGGGCATATCCGGATCGGCTTCGCCGGGGCACCGGCGGAAGTGGATTACGGCCTGCAGGCCCTGACCGAAGGCCTGATCCGCTACCGGGAACAACAGGGAGGATGAGCATGCGGGGGAATATCAGGCGGCTGCTGGCCGGAACCGCGCTTGCCGCCGCCCTGCTGAGCGGCAACGCGGCGCTGGCACAGGTCCAGGCGCGCAGCGAGCAGGCGGTGAAGGTCGCCGGCAAGACCGTGAAGGTACAGGCCGAGGTCGGGCTGGTGCCCGTCGCCAGCAAGCCGGGCAAGCAGGACGCGACCGCCGGATACGTCTCCTATACCGGCCCGGCCCGCGCCGATCGGCCGGTGCTCTTCATCTTCAACGGCGGCCCAGGCGCCGCCTCGGCCTATCTCAACATGGGCGCGCTCGGCCCGATGCGCGCGCAGGTGCCGCAGGACCCCGCCGCGCCGCTGCCTGACCAAGCCAGTGTCTCGGCCAATCCTGCGACCCTGCTCGACCTTGCCGATCTCGTCTTCCTCGATCCGCCGGGCACCGGCTTCTCGAGCTTCGCCGAGGATGCCGATCGCAGCGTCTACCAGTCGGTAAAGGGCGATGCCGACGCCGTGGCGCAGCTCGCCCAGGCCTGGCTGGCCGCACACGGCCGCACCGGCGCGCCGCTCTACATATTGGGCGAGAGCTATGGCACGATCCGCGCAGCAGCGATGGTCGAGGCGCTGCGCCTGCGCGACCCCGCGCTGCAGGTGCGCGGCGTGCTGCTGCTCGGCCAGGCGCTCAACATGATCGAGACGTCGCAGCGGCCGGACAATGTCATCACCTATCCGATCTCGCTGCCTACCCTGGCGGCGATCGCCTGCTACCACCACAAGCGCCCCGCCGCCTGCGATCCCGCCGCGAGCGCCGCCGAGGCGACCGCGTTCGGCCCCGTCTATCTCAACGCGCTGTTCCGCGGCGCAGCGCTCGACGCCGCCACCCGCGCCGAGATCACGACGAAGCTGGAAGACCTGACCGGCATCCCGCGCGCCTATTACCTGTCGCACGACCTGCGCATCTCGAAGGAGCAGTTCCGCACCGAGCTGCTGCGCACCGAGGGCAAGGTGCTCGGCCGCTACGATGCGCGCTACACCGCGCCGCGCCCCGCCAATGCCGGCGAGATCGTCGGGCCCGACGCCTTCTCGGCAGTCTCCGACCTGTACGGCAAGGCAGTGCTCGGCGAGCTCAAGCGGATCGGCGTGGCCGACCCTTCCGCCTATAAGGTGATCGCCCGCTTCCCCGGCGACTGGGCCTATGGCGCCGGCGATTCCCCGTTCAACGACTGGCCGTTCATGGCTCAGCTCGAGAAGAACATGGCCGACAACCCCAGAATGCGGCTGTTCGTCGGCACCGGGCTGTTCGACCTGACCACCACCGTAGGAGCCGCCGATTATCTGTTCGCCCAGTCCGCGCTTCCCGCCGAGCGCTACCGGAACGCGCGCTATCCCGCCGGCCATGTCGCCTATTCGGACGATGCGAGCTGGCAGAAGCTGGTCGCCGATATCCGCGCCTTCCTGATCGCAGGCGCCGCGCAGTGAGCGAGGGCGCGGGCGACGAGAAGCTGGTCAAGGGCATCGACCTTGGCGGTGTGATCGCGATGGGGCTCGGCACCGCCGTGGGCGTCTCGATCTTCTCGGCGATCGCCCCGGCCGCCGCGATCGCGGGGCCGGCGATGCTGCTCTCGGCATTGATCGCCGCGCTGCCGATGTACCTGATCGCAGTCAGCTACGCCTTTCTCGGCTCGGCATTGCCGGTGTCCGGCGCTTCCTTCGCCTGGCCGGCGCGCTTCCTGAGCCCGAGCTGGGGCTTCTACATCGCCTGGGCGCGGATCATCGCGAACATGGGGGCGATGGTGGTGCTGTCGCTGGTGCTGGTCCGCTACGCTTCGATGCTGGTGCCGCTGCCGGTAAAGCCGACCATGTTCCTGGCGCTGCTGCTGGCATTGCTGCTCAACCTGTTCGGCGTCCATATCGCCACCCGCGCGCAGAAGATCCTACTCATCGGCATGCTGATCCTGTTCGCGATCTTCGTGATCTGGGGCGGCGCGACGGCGGTGAGTTTCGACCATTTCGAGCCGATGTTCCCTGAGGGCTGGCACGGCGTGATCGCCGCCACCCCGCTGCTGATGGGCCTGTTCTTCGGGATCGAGGCGGCGACCGAAGCGGGTGCCGAAGTCGCCAACAGCCGGCGGACCATTCCGCTTGGCATCGCGCTGTCGATCGGCTCGGCCACCCTGCTCTATCTCGCGGTCGGCTTCGTCGCGCTCGGCGTGCTCGGCGCGCCGGCATTGGGCGCGAGCCAGGCGCCGATCCTCGACGCCGCCAGGCAGTTCATGGGCCCGGTGGCGACGCCGCTGATCGTACTCGCCGCGGTGCTTTCGATCGGCAAGTCGCTCAACGCGATGTTCGCGATGTTCAGCCGCAGCCTCTATGCGATGGGCACCGCCGGCATGCTCCCAGCTGCCTTTGCCCGCGTCCATCCCCGCTGGAAGACGCCCTATGTGGCGCTGATCGCCGTCTTCGCGATCGGCTGTGTCGGCCTGTTCCTGCCGATGGAGCTGACCTTCCTGTTCCTGGCGGTGAACATCCCGAACCTGCTCAAATATGCCAGCATCTGCCTGTCCGCCGCGCGCGTGACCGAACGCCATCACGAGCTGTACGCGGCCGCCGCGTTCAAGCTGGCCCCTGGCCCTATGCTGCTGGTTTCTTATGCCGGTACGCTCTGCGCGGTGGCACTCATCTTTGTCGGCCTCGAAGCGGACTGGCGCCCCTATGCGCTATTGATCGGGTGGCTTGCGGTCGGCGGCGTTTTCCGCTGGATTGGGCGTCATCGTACCAACGCCCGCAAGCGTTAACAAATCGCTAAAATTGCTGAAGGATTGCGACGCAGCGAGTTGTAAACTTGGCAAAGTCGCCCTTCGTTCGTCCGCTATGGTGAGGGATCTTACAAGATGGTGGGTGAACTCCAAGGAACTGCCGACCGGCGCCGGCTGAACGAAGGTCTGCCTTCAGGCTTCATCTACGTCGTGCTGAATGACCGCAAATGAGGCGCATTTCTGCCCGGCGGCTTCCGCCAGCAGCAGCTAGTCGGCTCTTGGGCCGAAATCGGTCAGGCAAGTTTCTGGGCGGAACGTAGATAAGCTGCCATTCGCTCACAGTCGGGATGCTCAGGGTGAAGAGGCAACGCGCAGCTTGGTGTCACGTTCTCTACAACGGCTGGCAAAGCCATCCTTGCCCGCCCTATAGGCGAGCCAACGCAACGCCAAGTGCGGTGATCGAGCAGCTGAATCGGCAAGGAGCGACATGAGCGGAATTGACGTCTTCCAGGACATGGCGCTGACGGGGCCAGCAAGCGAACGCGCAGCACTTGCGGCCGAGCTCAGACAAAGCGCTATCGCGCCATGGGCATTCGACGAAAAAGGATCCGAGGATGCCGAGCGCAATGCGCTCGGTGACAAGGGTATCCTGATCTTCCAGCGTGATGGGGACGCAAACCTCCCCGCCGCACGGCTCGTGCTGTGGCCCAAGGGAGAGGGCTATTATGTGCCCAACATCACGCCCGCCGAGATCGGCCAGCTGACTATCGCGCAGTACAACGCGGTGCTGTCGAACTTCGCCGACGCGATCGCCAAGCCCGTCGCTCGCCGGTTTGGCTATCTCGTCAACATCACCTCGGCAGTACAGAATCTCGAGGACTGGATGTCCGAGGATGCGGCCAAGGCCCTTCGCCGCTTCTCGGCTGCCGCGAACAAGTCAACCGGGGCGAGTCATCCGATGGATGAACGCCGCTGGTTCGACTTCATCATCGCCGTTCACCGCGCCGGCGACGATGTCGGGACCGATCGGCTGGCGCGCTGGCTCCACGAAGTCGAAGGCTGGGGAGAGGAAACGGCGCACGACCTCGCAGGCGAGTTCGAACGCGGCCTCGCGCTCCTGACGCGGGAAGCCGAGACCCGCTGAGGTGCAGCCGTTTGATCCCACTGCGATCGCCGCGCTCAGCGTGCCGGTGCTGTGCATCGACACCTGCTCGTTGCTCGACATCATGCGTGACCCGACGCGCGACGGCGCGCAGGCGCGTGATCGGCTCGCAGCGATCGATATCGTCCAACGCCTGGAGAAGCTGGACCTGGTCTGCCTAGTCGCCGAACAGGTGGAAATTGAATTCGCTAGCCATGATGCTGATATCCAACTGGAGGCCACGAATGCGATTCGCAAGCTGAGAGAGCGCGTCGACCAAGCAAATCGGATCCACGCCGCCTTTCTGAGCGCGGTGAACATAGACCTGACGCATCTGGACGGCGTGGTGGCCCCGGCCCGCCAGATCATCACGCGCTGGACCAACGCCGCCCATCGCGTGCCCAGCTCGACCGCCATCTTCACCAACGCAATGGATCGCGTGAACCGAAACATCGCGCCGGCACGCAAGGGAAAGGATTCGGTCAAGGATTGTGTGGTTGTGGAGACCTATCTCACCGCCGTAGATGCCCTTCGCGCCGCCGGCATGCCGACCACCGCCGTCTTTCTTTCCTCCAACACCAAGGAATATCTGACCGACGCCAAAGTACTGACGCCCGACCTCGTCAGGGATTTCGGACGCGCAAACATGGCATATGCGCCTAACATGTCGGCGGCGAAGGCGTTTCTCGGCTTTTGAGAGCCTGGCAGCGGTCACTCTCGCCTTCACAATGTTCCAACTTCGTTCTATTCTTCCCGACCGCAAATCCTGTGTCGGGCAGGTAGGAGGAAGCATGACTTCGGCGATCCAGGACTGCATCTGGTGCAAGCGCCCTGTGAGGAAGGCGAACGTCGAGCACATCCTCCCGGATTCGCTCGGCTGTCCGCCCGACTTCGTCCTGCGCGGTTGCGTCTGCATGGCTTGCAACAACGGCCTCGGACATGTCGATCAGGCGTTGCTTCGCCAGTTCGAGATCATTGCCTTCATGCACGGTGTTCGTCGCAAGGGCGGGCGGCCGCCGGTAATCAACAATTGGGCGGCGATCCGCGGCCACTATGGCGCGACAGGGCCGGAAATCTTCATCAATGCCGGACCCCAGACGGTCGAGGCGCTGGGCAAGAATCTGCATGCTGCTTCGTCTCGAAACGGCATCCATGCCGTAACCAACGACGACTCGCGCATCGTCGGACAGGAAAGCCAGATCAGCTTCAAACAGGAATTCGGACGCGAGCCGAAGTTACGGCGGGCGATCTATAAGGTGGCGTTCGGAACGTTAGCCTTTCACCTCGGCGCCGCCGAGGCTCTGCGCGACGCCTATGATCCGGTGCGTGCCTTCGTGCGCAAGGGCCAAGGCGATTTTGACGTGCTGATGATGAGCGGCGGCGAAATGGGCGAAAGCCATTATTTCTGTCAGCCGATCATGCCCGAAGGCTGCACTATGCCGATCCTCGACATCGCGATATTTGGCGTCAGCTTCGGGCTTGATCTCGATCCCGAGCAGAAGGGGCTCGCGCAGATGCGCGAACGGCTCACGGAGCGCCAAGTCCAAAACTGGATGATCCTCCCGCGCGCCGCATAACCGTAAGCAGCCCCGCCGCGAGAGTCAGTATGAGCGCTGGCGCAGCTTGCCGATTACTTCAGTGACCAGCGACATCGGCAGGTCGAAGAAGTCGAACGCGGTATAGAAGGGCGCCAGCAAGGGTTGCACGATCTCGGCGATGTTCGGTGCGACCGCCTCGGCACTGAACGTCGCATCGAGTTCGATGACATCCTGCCGGGCGACCCGTGGATGAAGGTAGCGACCGGTGAGGCTGCGCAGATGCCGGCCGTCCATGCCGGTATAGGCGCACGACAGCCGGACACTGGCAGGACCCTCCACCATCCGCGCGGCCAGACTTTCGATGTAGAAAATCACTTCCGCGGTTGTGGCAACGGGCCATTCGATCTCGGTCCAGGTGCCGGGCTCCGGCGGAATTCCGCGTCCGCCGGCCAGATCGTCCTCCCGATAGCCCCGGAGGAAGAATCCCATTCCCTCGGGTGAGACGCGCCAGAAATCGGCGAACCCGGCGCCGTGATTCGAATAGCCTTCCTCCGTGTCGCCACCGATCCAGCACTCGACGAGCCCCTCAAACGGGTAAGGCTTGATGCCGCTGCGTGTTGGATACCAGAAGGGCGGCCAGCCACTGAGATTTACTTCCGCCGAACGCAGTGTCTCGCTGAATTGCGAACCCGGCAGGCGACGACGGCTTCCACCGAGCTCGAACGCGTACCACATGAAGCCGTGCGGGCAGCGCTCGGGGGCGCCCGCGGGCAGCGTATCACGGAGTCGCCTCCATCTTGCTTTGGAACGCTCGATCCATTCGACCAATTGATCGGGGGGCGTCGGCAATGAGGCTGCTGGTACGGCACCGGTGATCAGCGCCCGGATCTGATCGAACATCTCGTCGCGGCGATGGGCAAGGCAACGACCGAGGAGCGCGTCCCAATCCTGCGAGGTTTGGGGGGTCTCGCTGCGCGGGCCCGGCCGGCGCAGGTATATGCTGTTGTCCCGGACGATTTTGCCATTCGGGCCGCCACGCTTCGATCGGACAGGCACGCGGTGCCCGCCGGGTATCACGACCATGGGGTAGACCTGCCCGTCCGGACCGGGGCGCAGATGCACGGCACAATGAAAGGCGGGATCGGCGTAGTTATGGATGATGCCATTGAGCAGGTCGACGCCATAGCCATCCAGTGTTGCCGGTCGGCCGGGCGCCGGTATCATGCCCTCGGCGGCCTCACTCATTCCGAAGATGATGATCCCGCCGCCATGATTGGCGAGCGCGAGGGCTGCTTTCGCGAAAATAGCTTTGGCGTCCTCGTCGCTTCTGAGGTCGAGCCAGTTCTTCACCTCGACGTCGAGGCCCTCGCGCGGCTCTCCCAGAACATCGGCGAGGCGGTCGGCGATATTGTTGTTGACCATTCGATCTAGCGCTCCGACTGCTTCGCAAGTGCGCAATGGCACCGCATAACGCTAACTGCCCTGATCCGCGGCCAGGTGGCATTTCTTGTACTTCTTGCCGCTTCCGCAATGGCAAGGATCATTGCGACCCGGCCTTGGGCCAGCCAGCAGCGTCGGCATCGGGGCTGGCGCTCGAGCCCGCTGCATTTCTCTCGCCATGCGGTCGAGCTTGCTGTCGAACTTCCAGGGAAAAGCGACCTTTTTGCCGAATCGAACGCTGCCGTCAGTGGGCAAAAGCGCGAGCCCGTACCAGCTTCCCTTCCGCTGGCGATATTTGCCGAGCATCATATGGGCTTCGAGCCGTGGCTCCGCTTCGCTGCGAGGCGCGAAATTGGCGTGCACCGTCAAACCGGTATCGGCGAAGCCCAGCGAGAAGTCCGATTTCCCATTGGTGAGCGCAGAAGCGAGGACGCGATCGATTCCGCCGAGCAGCTCCTTCATCGCGTTTCCGCTGAGCTGATAAATGAGCAGCACGAGGTCGATCATCGCGCCCATCGGTTCGGCCTCGATCGCGCGGATGATAGCATCGACCCTGCGGCCCTCGGTCACGGTAAGGATGCCGTTCGGCGTCCGCTTGCCGGGTAAGCCGAAGCGCCGCGCACCCATCGCGATCTCGATGTCGGCCGCGAAGTCGTCTTCGAGCGCGACGAAATCATATTCGTCGTCGAGCCACAGGTTATATTTGATGTGGTAGGCGAGCAGCGTGATCTCGTGGTGGATATGGATCTTGCTAGACGCGCGAGCGCGCAGCTCGAGATAGCTTAAGAACCGCAGGGGACGGTCCAGCATCTCGGCCATCACGTCGAGCGTGAACACGTCGATGATGAGCGGCGCGACCACGCCATCCACATCGCGCCGAAGGAGAAACTGGTCCGCCTGGAATGCCAGTGCGGGATAATGGTCAGCGACAAGGCATACCGGGAATATCTGGGATACGGCGGGAATGGAGAGCTCGTCCCCCTCGGCCGTCACGAACCGGAGCGTCGGGTCGCGCAGCGCGACCGCGCAATCCATCGCCTGATCATAGGCGTCCTGTACCGCCGCCTTGAAGTCGCCGCGGATTTGCAGGTCGTTCCCGCGCCGCGCCTCGAGCGTCAGCCGCTTCGACTTTGCCTGGAGCACGATTGCCCGATCGCCGAACAGCATCAGCACGTCGATCTCACCGAGCCGGTCTCCCTTGCCGCGCTCGATGTTCACGCCCTGATAAACGCGCGCCTCGCCGAATACCGCGCCGAGGCGATCGAGCGCGAACGCTTCAGTATACTGGCCTCGATGCTTGAGCGCCGTCGCCGCATAGGTCTTGTCCGCGCCTAGCCAGTAGAAAGGCGATTCGTACAGCGCCTCGGCGAGGGCGTTGAAATGGAAGAGCAGGAAGCGTTCGCTGTCGATGGTGAGGATGGGCGAACCGTTGACGGCGTTGAAGTCGTGCAGCGCCTTAAAGCTCGAATTGCCATGCTCGCGCGGGAAGGCGAAGGCATTGACGCAGGCCGCGATCGTCTCAGCGGACAGCGTCGAGCGAGCCGCGAGGTCGTCTACGGTGAAGACAAAGGCGCCAAGCACACGAGGGTCGTCGAGCGGCGTGGCACCTGCCTTAAACGCGGCGCCCAGCCTCTCGTTCTGCAATTCGCCGATCACCTTAGCGACGACGATCATGTCGTTGATCGAGGCGCCCCGGTTTGCGATCAGCCAGTTGTCGTCGGCGGCATATTTCCTCGCCGCGAAATCGCAGTTCTGAAACGCAAAGGCAGCCTCGCCGCCATAGAAGATCGGTTCGCGCATCGCGTCGCCGCCTTGCCACGGGTTCACCGGAACGCTGGCTTCCATGGCTGCCCGAATTTCCTCGAACCAAGGGCGGCTCATGCTCATATGCAACTCCGAGAGCAGCGCTTCGGTCCGCTCCACCAGCGCTGCTGAGTGTGCGGGCGGCGGGGCATCGAAGTCCGGGTCGAATCGGACCAAGAGACCGATGAGCGTGAACATCTCCGTTCGGATCAGACGGGAGCGCGAATAAAGATGCGACAAATCTTCCGCGCGGATCTCGTCGCTGTACCAAGTGAAATTATCCCGCGTGCAAAATCCAGCGATGACGTGAGCGTATCCAGGCTCGGCCGCCATTTTGGCCAAGTCTTCGAATATCTCGTCCTCTCGCCGCGGCGTTCCCATTCGCCGTATTTAGTCTAGAGTGAACGCAACGGAATACACAAAAGGGGCGGCGCGCCTGGAGCTTTCGTCGGCCCAGCGCGCGAGCGGTTAGATCGGAATGGCTGAACGAAGGGCAGCTTCTGGGTTTGCCTTGGCTCGCGCGGAACGTCCGACATGAGGGAGCATCCCCGCCTCTGACTTCCACTGTTACTCTAGTCAAAGTGGCTCAAAGCGTTTGAGAGAAGAAGGAAACGGTCGACTATGACACTCATCCTCGCGTGGCTGTCAGGCGACAATCTATGCGTTATCGCAGATACGCGGTTGAGCGCTGGGCAGCGAGTTAGCGTGGACGCCGCCCCCAAAATATACGCGGTTCCGGTTGTGCTGCATTCACCGAGCTTCGCTGACGGGCCGCGACGGGACCCGGCGATGGGCTTCGCCTTTGCCGGCCACACTGCGGCGGGTCATATGACCAACGCGCTTGCGACAGCTGGTCTACAAGCGCTCTGGAGTAAGGATACCCCCACGCCGCCGACGGTCGGCCAAGAGGAAATCCGAGCGCATTATCCGACTGACCTCGCAACCTTTGAGGGCCTCGTTTTCGGCTGGGAGGGAGATGGCCCGCTCGCTTATACTTTCGAGATCACTTGGGCGGAGGGACCGACGGCCGTTGCGAACGCCGAGCTAATGGATTTCGCCAAATTTGGCCTGTACGCAATCGGGCAAGGGCATCGCGTCGCGCAAGAGCATATCGACAGTGAATGGAAAGCAGGACGGAAAGCCACAGGCTACAGCGCTTTGCAGGCAGTGATCACCAACGACAGCCATCACTCAGTCGGTGGCAGTGTGCAATGCGCGATTACCACCAAACACGGCGTGGAACTCAAACCAGTTCTTCAAGTGGATGAAACGGGTCGGGCGGTGGGTGGCTTCATGGGCGCCGGCGGAAGCCACCTGGGCCCGATCGGTGACCTTGTTCCGTTCGGCAGCGGGCCGGTTATAATACATCCTCGGCCAAAGCATCACGCGGGGTAGGTCACAGTTACTTGGGTGGCGGCCTCACCGCTACCCCGCAGCACGACCATCAGCGCAACTGACGATGACGAGCTAATGGCTGCTTTCGAGAGAATGAACTCCCATGCGCTACGTCTGATATTGGGGCGCATTTCTGCCCGGCAGCTTTCGCCAGCAGCAGCCAGTCGGCTCTTGGGCCGATTGCGGACTGGCGGCTTGCAGCGTCAGGTCGGCCAAAAGCTGACATAATCCAGCTGGGTCCTAGCCAGCATCCCCTCAGCGTCGGCAACCGTAGCTACGTGGCCCAACGTCTATCGCGTCGGCCGCGCGACATGGTGAAGCAAGGCATAGGACCGGATGCTAGATGCAGATGAGCGGCAACGCGGCGAGGACGATTCCCACGATTGCGAGAGCGAGCCCGATCACCGCGATCCAAGCGGGGATGGACACGGCGGGATCGGGCGAGCGCACATACCATCGAAGTAAGCCCCAGAGCCCGACCTTGCGCAGCGAGAAATCGAGTTCGCCGCCCTTGGCGACGCCTAGGCGCTCGCGGATGTCGTAGGGCATGAAGATCGCGTCGTCGCGATCATGGCCGAGCAGCAGGACATCCAGTCCCCTGCTATTGGCATTGTTGGTCAGCCGCGCAACACCATAGCGTTCGACCCCGGCGCGATGGCGGATATTAAGGCGCACCAGCCAGCGGCCGGCTTCGCTCGCCTGTGGTCCTTCGACACTAAGTTTGGGCATCCTGGTTCCTCCCAATCCATAAACTCAGCCGTAACCCTCAGCGGTGATAAGATTCCAGGAGCCGGGCCTCGTCGATCAACGCTGCGTCCGTGATCCAGTCGGACGGTATTCCCTCATAGAAGATCAGCCCGAAATCCACATGCTGCGTTCCCGGATCGAGAGCGGGATCGTGCAGCCAATTGGCCCAGAACTGCAGGACGTGACGGATTAGGCCGGGCATTTCGCCATTGCGGAGCCATCGCTCGGCGAGATCGAGCGCGCGGTCTCCAGGCACTTCGACGGTAAACAGCACAGGCGACCGGCCCTCCTGCAAAAGCGCTCTCGCGCCCTTACCGAGCAGTTCGACCGCGACGGCCTGATCAAATTCCGATCCCTCCACGAGATAGTGATTGAAGGCGGTGAGCAATGCGCCGCGGGAGATCGTCAAATGGGCCTGTCCTTGCCGCCGCCCGAATTGGCCGTCGCCAAAGTCGCGAATCGCGGCGTCGAGTCCGATGCTGGCTTGCGCCCAACCCGGATGGCGCGAGAGTATCTGCGCGAGTTGGCCTTTGCGTGTACCAGGATCGAGTGCCCTCAGTCCAGCAGTCCGGACGGAGGCGATCTCCTCCGGTGAGAGCCGCGAGCCATGATAAGCGACGATCATTTGGCCGCGCAGCCATTCGCGCGTTGCATCGATAAGGGCGTTGCGCTCGACCTCCTCGAGAATGATGTCGAGCGCATCCTCGAGCCACTCGATCGGTCCTGCTGCGACGCGTTTGCGCAACCGGTCGGACATTAGCGTATCGAGCGCGGCGGACAGCCGCGGCGCCCATTCGCCGATAGTGTCGAAATCGAACTTCATCAGCCTCGTCTCCCCGGTGAAGTAGCGCGATATCGACACGTCGCATTGCCGTCTAACATATCGGAAAAACGCACCGAAGATGAAGGCACGGACCGTTCCTGATTGTCGGCACATCGATATTGGTGTCACATCTACCCATGAACTCCAGGCTTGATACAAGCGGCTATGATCGTCTCTTCGCGCTCGACACGCAGATGATCTTCGAAGCGCGTCCGCTGACCCAGATCGACTGGTCGACGATCTCGAATGGACCGATCCTGCTCCTGGTGCTTCCTCAGGTGAGCGCCGAGGTCGATGCGCGCAAACGCGATGGACGGCTTGGGCAGCGCGCGCGCGACCTCAATCGGCTCCTCGAACCTTCGATCGAAAGCGGTGGCGCGGCAATGCTGGCGGAAGAGCCGGTCCGGATCGACATTGCCTATGTCCCGGCGGGACGTGTCGACTGGGAGCGTCTCGAGGATCTGGAGCGCGACAATGGCGACGATCGGATCGTGGCACAGGCGATGCACGCGCTGGTCGACGATCCGGCCCGTGTCGAGGTGATGAGCTTCGACAGCCGGCCGAGAGCGGCGGCGCGCCGGCACGGCTTGAAGGCGATCAAGCCGGACGAGAGCTGGCTGCTCGCCCCCGAGCCGTCACCGACCGATCGGCGGGTCGCCGAACTCGAACAGCGCGTACGGCTGCTACAGACGAGCGAGCCCCAGTTGCGCATCGGGGTCCGCATGCTGCACGAGCCCCCGCTTGTCCGCTTTCGCCTGGCACCGCTTCCCGCCGAGACCGTCGACCCCGTGACGCGGATGATCCTCGCCAAGCACCCGCGCCAACATACAGGCGGGTTCATGGCGCATGGGCTGCACACCAACAGCCATTATGACGAGGACTATGACGACTATGCGGCGGCGCTGAAGGCGATCGATGTGCCCAACATCCATCTCGGAGTGGCGCGTCAGTTCTCGCAATATGGTTTCGAGGTCACCATCGAGAATGTCGGCGTCCTGGCTGCCGAGCATGTCACCGTCGAGCTGCGCTCGGGGAATGCCGTGCTGCATGACGGGCCGTACGTCGTCGACGTCTTCGGACCGCCGCCGCCGTCCACGCAGAGCGACTTTCTGACCAATATCCCACGCCTGTCGCACAACCTGGCGCGAACCGACCGCACGAGTTTCGGTATCGAGGAGTCTGAGGATCCCGATGTTCAGGTCGAATATCGTTGCCAGGATTTCCGGCATGGCCGCGTCCAGACGCTCACCGCGGTGATCGAGCCGCTCGAGCGTACCGGCGAAGCCGCACATATCGAGGTGCGAGTGACCGCCGGCAATATGCGCGGCGATGTGGTCGAGCGGCTTATCGTTCCGGTGACCGATCAGGAGCGCCCGCTCGGCGAGGTGATCGACCTCGACAATCTGCAATTCCGCGAAGCGCCGCCAATCCGCGATTTGCTGCTGCCGCTGCTGCAGAGCGATGACAGCGACGAAATCGGGCGGTTCCGTAATGACGGAAGCCGCCGAGAATAGCGCTCGGCTTTAATCTGCATTGGCGAAGAGGGCCGTTTCGTATCGCTCCCCGCTCTCGCCTGAGATCCCTAACGCTTGCGCTTGTCGAGTTCGCGCGTCAGCCACGGCGACAGGCGATCGGCATCCGTGGTCGAAAAGCCCACACCGCTGGGCATGAATCCGGTGAACACAGTCCCGCCGTCGATCATGCGCACGGTGTGCTCGTCGACCCAGGCGAGCATCCGGCGCGCCACCATGTCCGCGATCAGGGCGTCCGGATCGATGCCTTCCTTTGTAACAAAGCCGCGGAATTCCGCATCCCGCACGTCGATCGATCCGAGGCGGGCGAGCTGGAGCTGGATGACCATCTCGCAGGTATCGACGGCTTCGGGATCCCAGCTCGGTCCCGCAGCCGCCGCCATCTCCTTCCTGCTGAGCGGATAATAGTTATAGGCCCAGCCGAGCGTCTCGCCGTCGCGGTCCAACCGCGCGTCGAGAAAGGGCGCGAGCCGCTCCAGCTCAAGATCATCATCGACGGGAAAGATGTCCCCGAACCGGTCTCCCAGCTTGGTCCAGAGCAGTTCGATCAACAGCCGGAGCGGATTTTCTGGATTGGAGACCAAGAGGTGCCACCAGCCGTCGTGCAAGGGCGCGACATAGGGATGTCCGTCCATCTTGAGGATTGAGTTGGAGCCCGCGACGATCAGATTGGGCATCGATGATGCCCCGAACCCGGCGGCGAGGCCTCCCTGGTCCTGCAGATACCCCAGTAGTCCCTTTCGCAGGCCATGCTCGTCGACATAGCCATGATAGCCCAGGATCACCCGTACGGGGGCGAGCTGCTCCGCCAGCATCGTATGAAAGATGTAGTTCAGTTCGTCCGGAAGCGCATCGACGGCCTCGATCGATCGGGGATAGTGGCCAGTCGTCTTGGCGAAGGCGCGAAAGCTCGGGCCGGCGACGACCTTCACCCCGTTCTGGACATGGGCTTCCGACATGCGCTTGACGGTCCGCAGCTTCTCGAAGGCGTCGGCCAGATCACCGGCGTATAGCGTCTTCTTTACCTCGAACACGGCAATGACGTCGGCGATCGGCCAGACGAAGTTGCTGGTATAGGGTATCTGTCGCCCTTCGCCGGTGACGACCATGGCGTCGATCTGCGGACTGAGTGTACTGTCCACGCCTTCGATGAATCCGTCGACAACGCGGACGTCGAGTTCACCCGGGATTGCGCGATCAAGGATGTCGCGGGCGAGCCCCTCATACATCGCGCCGATGGTCGGGCCGTGCTTGACAGGTTCCTCGTCAAGCTCGGCGGCTTCCTTCACCATGAGCTCGCGCAGTAGGTCGGCGATGGTCTTGATCATGCAAACTCTGACCTTTTTTTGGGTTCCATTCGACGGGATCGCGTCCGAACTGCGGTTTGGCCACCGCCAAGGCGGTCACTGTCAAGAGATCGGCTTGCGAAACATCATGTTGGATAGCCGCCAAAACGCCGTCAACCCGGCGGCGCAGGATGATAATCCCATCCTCCCATCCCCAATACGCCCAAGGCAGCGCGGCCAACTGCTAGCTCCCGTCGAGAACATGTCGCACAGGAGAAGTGCTCGAAAGCAGCTGTTCCGCCTTCCACCGACCGCATCTATCAACGCCTTCGAACGGACGGCCGCTTTCAAGGTCATCTTATGGCCAGACGAATGGCCGACATTGGGGCGCATTTCCGCCTGTCAGCTTATGGCAGTACCTGCCCGGCCGCTCCTGGTGCGAAAGTGCTCTGGTAGCTTTCGGGGAGGCGGTTGGCTGAAGCTGTCATTCCCGATCAGTTCGACTGAGCAACGCAAGTCGCAGCACGCGCAAGCAGGAAGGACCGCTCACTGACGTTCTGCGTTAGATTCGCGGCGACCTCGAACTGGATTTTCGCCTCCGCGATCCGGCCTGCGCGGAACAAAAAATCACCGCGCGCAGCCGACAGCGGCGCATAGCCGCGAAGCGCGTCGAGGCCAGCAATCGAACCGATCATGTCGAGGCCCGCGTCTGGGCCATAGGCCATGCTATGCGCCACGGCGCGATTTAGGTCGATGATGGGAGACGGGATGACTTCACGGAGCCGGTCATAGATCGAGGCGATACGTCTCCAATCTGTATCGTCTGCTATCGGCGCCCGGGCATGGCAGGCTGCTATCGCCGCTTGCAGTGCATACGGGCCGTCAGCGCCATGCAGGGCCTCCGCCCGGTGAAGGGCGGCAAAACCTCGTTGGATCAAAAAGCGATCCCAGCGGGCGCGGCTTTGCTCCGTCAGCGGGATCAGGGAGCCATCGGGCTTTGTTCGTGCCGACAGGCGGGACGCCTGAATTTCCATCAGGGCCAGCAACCCGAAAGCTTCCGGCTCGTCCGGCATCAGCCCGGCGAGGATACGGCCCAATCTTTGGGCTTCGGCGCACAGCCTCGGCCGAATGCGATCGGTGCCAGCGGTCGCCGCATAGCCTTCGTTGAAGATGAGATAGATGACCTCCAGCACGGACGCGAGGCGCGCGGTGCGATCGGCGCCGCGAGGAACCTCGAAAGCGAGGCCCGCTTTGCCGATCGTCCGCTTGGCGCGAACGATCCGTTGCGCGATGGCCGTTTCATTCGAGACGAAGGCCCGCGCGATCTCGCCAACCGTCAGGCCGCCCACGAGGCGCAGCGTCAGCGCCGCGCGCGCATCGGCCGGGAGAATGGGGTGGCAGGCCGTGAAGATCAGCCCCAGCAGCTCGTCGCCAATATCGTCGGCCATGGCGACTTCGATCCGTTCGAGCGAATGGTCAGGCTCATTGTCCAGTTCGCGGGCAATCTCGGCGTGCTTCCGCTCGCGCATAGTGTCGCGACGGAACCCGTCGATCGCGCGACGCTTCGCCGTTGCCATCAGCCATGCGGCAGGATTGTTCGGCACTCCCGCTTTCGGCCATTCGGACAATGCCGTGACCAGCGCTTCCTGCGCCAGTTCCTCCGCCCGATCGAAATCGCGAACCAGGCGGGCAAGCCCGGCAATGAGCTTCGCCCGCTCGATTCTGAAAACCGCTTCGATCGCGCGGCGCGTCGTCTCGTCCGCCATGAGCGCATCTTGGTCAAACGGAGAGGCGACACAAGTGGAAGTTATGCCGGCTAGCGGTTCACTGGCCAGCGAGTGTGTCGCGCGAACGCTGGTGAATCTCGGCGACTTCAGTCGTCATGTTGTCGCCGAAATCTTCCATCCCGTAGACGGGGCGAAGCTCCAGCTCGCTCGGGCCGGTCATGGGATTGGGACAGCGCTGGGCCCAGGCGATCGCCTCGTCCATGTCCTTCACTTCCCAGACCCAATAACCGGCAACCAGCTCGCGGGTTTCCGCAAAGGGCCCGTCGATCACGGAGCGATTGGAGCCGTCGAACGCGATGCGCTTCGCCTGCGACGTGGGCTTGAGGCCATCGCCGCCCACCATCACGCCGGCATTGACCAGTTCCTCATTGTATTTGCCCATCGCTTCCAGCAAATCGGTCGAGGGGAGAACACCCTGCTCGCTGTCCGCTGTCGCCTTCACGAAAACCACTACCCGCATGTCAAATCTCCTCGTCCGTAGAGCGCATCAATCGCCCTCCTGATGGTACGTCGAACGGGCTTGAGCGGAATCGACACGACTCAAAAGATATTTCTTAAACCTCGGATGAGCGTCCGGTCCTGGGCTTCCCCAGCGAAGCGCCCAATGGCCAGGTTTTGGGCCGGTTGCGGTCAGGCGGCTTTTGGTACCAGGTCCTAGAAAGCTGTCATCAAGCGATCAACCTCTCGACTGTCAATCGAGCAGCTGAACTTACCCAAAGCTGACAGTCCGCTTTCAGTCCGGCGATCTCGATTGCTGCCATTCGCCGCTGGCTCCGCCCGAACGGCAGCTCACACCCCAATTATCGCCGTCCAGCCAGTTGGCCCTGATCCCGAATCCCTTCATCCGGATGTGCCATGCGCGTGACCTGGAAAGCCTTCATCCCATCCCATGCGACAGGGACGTGCAGCGATCACCGCCCCAAACCTAGCTGTCGCGCGGCGGCGGCGGCAGTGTCTTCCGGTTTGGTGTTGAAGGCGATCGCCGCGCCCGGTGCAGCGTGATGGACGATGTTCACAACCGCCTCGAACAACGCCAGGCTTTTGGGCGGGAGCCGGAGCCCGGCGCCGATCACGACGCAGTCATACACCTCGGCCTTCAGTTGCCGTTCTAGCATGGCGCGTCCGGCGTCATCGGGCGTGATCATGCAGGTAGCGCCTTTACCATCCGCGTTCGGCGATCTTGTCGACCGCGACGGCGATACCGGCGTTGATCTTGGCGGCGTCGAAGCCCGGCGGCAGCGCCGGATCGGAGAAATCGACGGTTCCGGGCTTCTGGCCGACGAACAGGATACGGGTCATATCGTGTATCCGTTCAAAGGTGAGGATGGGTAATGCTCATTCGGCTCGGCGCGCGGACAGAAATCTCGCGAGCGGGCCGAGAGGGTTTCGCGTGGAGGGGGTCCTATCATGGGCCGTCACTGCCAGGGCGAGGCCGAAGAACGCCAGCTCGAGCCGGCCGGTCGATAGGATCAGGCACGTTTTCCGGGCCTTTCGGCATGGACGTCTTGCAGGGAGTCCCCATGGTCAGTCTGCGGGATTGTCACAGCGCGCTCGCCGCCATGGCCCCCGCGCCAATAGGAGGTCGTCGGCAATGGACTGGGCAGAAGGCTATTTCACGGGCCTTGACTACACTTTCGGCTACTATCGCGAACTCAATCCGGCCATGTTGCGCATCGCCTGTCTCGCGGCGGGAGTCGTGCCTCCCTATTCCGAAAGCCCGACCTATCTGGAACTTGGCTTCGGACAGGGTGTCTCGCTCAACGTGCACGCCGCAGCATCCGAAGGAGAATTCTGGGGAACCGACCTGAATCCTGGGCAGGTGGCACATGCGTCCGGGCTGGCAGATGTTTCGGGCGCCGAGCTATCCTTATTCGACGAATCATTCGAAGAGTTCGCCCGGCGAAGCGACATCCCCTTATTCGATGTCATCGTCCTGCACGGTGTCTGGAGCTGGATAAGTGAGCACAACCAATCCATCATCACCGAGCTTGTCCGCAAGCGGCTCAGACCAGGCGGCATTCTCTTCATAAGCTACAATTGCCAACCCGGATGGGCACCGCAAATGCCCCTGCGCCATCTAATGACGCAATCTATAAGGTCCACAGGTACCGAAAGCGTAGGACCGATCGCCAGAATTGATGACGCTTTGCGGTACGTACGCAGGGTCGCGAACTCTGGCGCCCAATATTTCGAAATGAACCCGTCGCTTGCTGTCCACATCGAGAATATGGACAGTCGCAGTAGAAACTATCTGTCGCACGAATATCTCAACAGAGATTGGCACAACGTATTTTTCTCGGACGTAGCGGACAGGCTGAGCGGAGCGAAGCTCTCGTTCACCACTTCCGCTCGCCTTCTAGACAATCTGGAAAACCAAGGCATGCATCCCTCCGCACGCCGAATTCTAGAGGAAGCCGGCCATCCGGTCTTCCGGGAGACCGTGCGCGACTTCATCGTCAATCAACGATTCCGCATGGACATATTTTCGAAGGGCACGCGGCGGCTGACGGCACTGGAGTGGCGGCATAGCTGGCTCGCGGAGTCCTTCATGCTCACGACCCCCGCGCCCCTCATTGCCTACATCCATCAGGCGCCCATGGGGGAACTCGAACTGGATGAGCGTACCTATGCTCCGCTCATCGCGTTCCTCGCTTCCGATGGCTATGCGCCCAAGAGCGTCGCCGAGATCTGCGAAACCCCTGCTATGGCCTCCGCAGAGCTGCGCGACGTGCTGAGCGCGCTGCTAACGCTTACCGGCCTAGGCCATGCGCAGCCCGCTCGTGCTCCGACCGCCCGCGTGCGGCGGCAAACAGAGGCGCTCAATCTGCATCTCTGCCAACGGGCGATTTCCGCAGATCAGCTGCCGGCCCTCGCGTCGCCCGTACTGGCTGGAGGTGTACTGGTATCACAGGAGCAACAGATGATTCTCTTGGCGAAGCTGGCCGGCATGGACACGCCCGCCGACCAGGCATTCTACCTCCACAGCATTTTCGAGGCGAACGGCGGCGATCTGCGGAGGGACGGCGAGAGCATTTCCAAGGGCGAAGAAGCGCTGGAGCACTTTAGAGCCAGCGCGGCAAAGTTCCAAAGTAACGGTCATGCCGAGCTTTTCGCCGCATTGGAGGTCATACCGCCAAGGCCGCCGAGCTTGGCAGCCGCCTGAGCTGCGGAAAGGCCGGAGACGCGGGCCGCAGTTGGCTGTATTCTTTGGGAGCGGAATACGCTGAGGCGGCCCTGGCAAATCGACGGCACCATGCTGGTTGGCACCTGGTTCTGTGAGCTGCTATGCTCGGCGCATTCCGCTCACTCCTCGCGACATATTGGCCTGGAGTTCTTCATGCCGGACGCGGTAACCGATGCTGCCCCGGGGCGGGCGGCTACTATTCTTCAGTGCGGCTTCGCTACGCTACGAGTGGCGGCTCCGTTTTCGGTGAGACCGGCGCGTCTTTCGTCAATAGAAGATACATCGCATCCCGGGCTTGGTCGCATCTATGCGAAGCAATTGCCGCGAAAACCGCAAGATGGTCGCTTAGGTTCTCGCGGGTCGACCAGCCCCACGGCATTCGCAGCGCCGGCTCGATGACTTCGCCGCCAGGTTAAAGGCGATAGGGAGCTCTGCCCCCCCTTGCGCGCTGCGCTGGATCAAGCATCGGCGCCAAGGCGCTCTGAATGGCTTCAATCTGCTCGGGATGCGCGGTTTCCGCAGCGAGCTACGCCGCCTGCGGCTCGAACGCCACTCGGAACCCGAACAATTTATGCATCGGCGCGCTCGCCGGCCAGCCGCCCGCAAGCCATCGGAGCACATCGGGGTCGAGCAGATTCCAGCTTCGTGTGGCAGAACGAAGTGGCAGGCCGAGTAGACGGTCCCTTCGCCATTCTGCGCCAAGGGTCGCACACGGCACCGCTCGAAAGGCACGATGCCCTGTGATAGCGTCGATATATGGCACCGTTTAACTGCGAGTTGATCGATTTGCGGGCGCTCGTCGCGGTCGCGGACGGCAAGAGCTTCCTGCGCGCCGCCGATCTTCTCAACCTGTCGCAGCCTGCGCTCAGCCGACGCATCCAGAAACTCGAGGCGGCAATTGGCACTCCCTTGCTGGAGCGCACGACGCGTAGGGTAGGACTGACGCCCGCCGGCCAGGAAATACTGCCACTCTTGAAGCGGTTGCTGGAAGAGATGGACAGCTCGCTACTCGGCATTATTGCGTTGGGGGAACGCCAATCCGGGCGGCTGACTGTAGCAAGCATCCCGAGCGCCACCGTCCGATTTCTTCCTGATGTTCTCGAGCGGTTCGCACAGGAATATCGCGGCGTCCGCGTACGGATTCTCGATCTTTCCGCCACCGAATGTGCCGAGGCCGTGCGCAGGGGCGAAGCCGAGTTGGGGATCACTCTGCCGGTCATTGCCGACAATGACGTCATCTTCGAGCCGCTGGCGGACGACCCCTACGGCCTTGTCTGTCGGCGAGATGATCCCTTGGCCGCGCTGGCGGACCCAGCCTGGTCAGACCTGATCGGACAACGGCTCGTGACAGTGCATCTCGGCAGCGGCAATCGTACCGCGCTGGAAGCGGGCCTAGCACGCGCGGGGATCGAGTTGCGCTGGTTCTATGAGGTGACTCGCCTCGCCTCGGCGATCGCGCTGGTACAGGCCGGACTCGGCCCCTCAGTGCTGCCGCGACTGGCCTGTGAAGGGCCCGAGGCGCGTGATCTGGTGTGGCGACCGCTCAAGGGAGCGGAGATCAACCGGACAATCGGCGTGCTGCGCCGCCCTGGCGCAACGCTTTCCCCTGCCGCGAACCGGTTGCTAGCGCTGCTCGGCGAAGCCTGGGGGAAGGCCCGGCCGGGCACCGCTCCACCGGGCCACGAGTAAGGACGCGGTCACATTGGCGGTGGTACTGGTCAATGCACGGATTTCGGACAGGAAGCGATCGATCGCAATCAGCATGGCGGCAGCCCCCACCGGCACCTCGGGCAATAGCGATAGCGTGAGCAAAAGCGCCGAGAATCCGCTGCCGGTTACCCCGGCCGCAGCCTTTGACGTGACCAGCATCACCGCGAGATAGAGCGCGACCTGGCCCGGCGACAAGGGCACCTCCAGCGCTTCTGCGAGGAACAAGGTCGCCACGATCAGGTAGACGGCGGTGCCGGCGAGGTTGAGCGAATAGCCAAGCGGTACGGTGAGCCCCACAATGCCGCGCGGGCAGCCCAGCGCCTCCAACTTCTGGATCAGTCGCGGCAGCACCACCTCGCTGGAGGAAGTCCCAAGCACAATCAGCAACTCCTCACGGAACAGGCGCAGCAGCAGGAGCCCGCCGATGCCAGTCGATAACCAAACGGCTGCGACCAGTAAGGAAACGAGCAGCCCACAGGCAAGCGCAAGCGTTGCGGTCAGCAGGCCCAGCGAACCGAGAAAGCCGATGCCAAAGGTACCGACGGTATAGGCGATCGCGCCGAACGCGCCGACCGGCGCTGCGCGAATCAGGAAGCCGAAGATCGCAAATTGCAGCTTGGTCAAGGCTTCGATCGCGCGGACGATCGGCGCGCCCGCCTCACCGATCCGCAACAGCCCGAAGCCGACCAATCCGGCGACGAACAACACCGGCAACGCGTCGCCGGCTGTGAAGGCGGAGAACAGCGTGTCGGGAACGATATGGACGAGGAAGTCGCCCGGACCGGTAAGATGCCGGCCCGCAAGCTGGTGAGCGATGTCGGCCGCGCCGCTGGCGTCGGACGGCACCGCCAGACCGCGGCCGGGCTGCATTGCCATTGTTACGCCCATCCCTACACCCAGCGCCACCACCGTGATCGCGAGGAAGAGTGCGACGCTCCGTAGCAGCGTCGCCCCGGTATCTCGCGCGGCGCCGTGCCGCACGATGCCTTCGACGATGGTGCAGAACAGCACAGGCGGTACCATCATCCGCATGGCCTTGACGAACGCGATGCCGAGTGGGCCCAGCCCCTGCCCCGCCGCTGGCCACCACCAGCCGATCGCCGAACCCGCGAGGATGCCGATCAGCATTTGAACGTAAAGGTGCCGTACCGCGCGCAGAGTCGCTCTCCTGATTTTTATGCGTGTAGCGCATAAAGTGAACCGATCATTGCATTTGATAAAGGCCCGGTGCGGGTTCTTAGTGTCGCCAAAGGCAGCCGGGCTCAAGCCCCGCCGCGACAAGAGACCGCGCACCAGCGGTACCGACGAGAGAGGTTTTCATGCACGCTGCTCCTCCCGCCACCTTGGCCAGACACAACACGCCGGAGAGCCGCCGCGGCATTCTCCGACGCGCGACGATCCTTGGCGCGCTGAGCCTCATTGGCTTAGGTGCAGGGCCAGCATCGGCCGGCGACCACAAGCCGGCGCGGATCCGCGAGCTCCGCGTCTTCACCTCGGGCGGCTTTACTGCGGCTTTCGCCGTGCTCGCCGCTCAGTATGAACGCGAGACCGGAATCCACATTGTGACGGAACGCGGCCCCTCCATGGGCGAGACGCCGCAGGCGATTCCGAACCGGCTGGCCCGGCATGAGGCAGCCGATATCGTAATCCTCGCCCGCAGCGGACTCGACAAGCTAGCCGCGCAACACACCGTGGTACCGGCGACGGTCACCGATCTCGGCCTGTCGAAGATCGCCGTCGCCGTGCGCGCGGGCGCGCCCCTCCCCGACATCGCCACGCCCGAGGCGGTACGCAAGACGCTGCTCCACGCCACGTCGATTGCCTGGTCCGACAGCGCCTCCGGATTTTACATCCAGACCGTGATGCTCGACCGGCTCGGTATCGCAGACCAGGTCCGGCCCAAGGGCCGCATGATCCCCGCCACGCCGGTCGGCGAGATCGTCGCGCGGGGCGAGGCAGAGCTCGGCTTCCAGCAACTGAGCGAACTCAAGCCCGTCAAGGGCATCCGCATCGTCGGGCTGCTGCCGGAAACACTGCAGAAGGTGACGCCCTTCTCCGCCGGTGTCGTCGCCTATTCCACCAATCCGAACGAGGCGCTCGCGTTGATCGCGTATCTCGCCTCTCCCCGTGCGTACTCGATCATCCGCGACAGCGGATTGGAGCCCGCGTCGCAAAAGGTGCATCCATGAGCCAGATTTTCACGCCCTATGCCGACAGCTCGGCCTCCGCCCCCGTTCCCGCCGAGCGGCGCAGTTCGGCCTTCAAGTCGATCTTCATCGTCGCCAGCGGCAACTTCCTGGAGATGTTCGACTTCATGGTGTTCGGCTATTACGCCACGTACATCGCCAAGGCGTTCTTTCCCGCCGACAGCGAATTCGCCTCGCTGATGCTGACGCTAATGACCTTTGGCGCCGGCTTCCTGATGCGGCCGGTCGGTGCGCTGGTGCTCGGCGCCTATATCGACAAGCATGGCCGCCGCCGCGGGCTGCTGCTCACGCTGGGGCTGATGGCGCTCGGCACGCTCGCGATCGCGGTGACGCCCAGCTATGCGCAGATCGGCGTCGCCGCTCCGGTCATCATCCTGCTCGGCCGGCTGATCCAGGGCCTGTCGGCAGGCGTCGAAGTGGGCGGTGTCTCGGTCTATCTGAACGAGATCGCGCCGCCCGACCGCCGCGGCTTCTTCACCTCGTGGCAATCGGCCAGCCAGCAGGCCGCAGTGGTGTTCGCGGCGGTGATTGGCCTGCTGGTCTCAACCAGCCTCGACGCCGAGACGATGCAAGCCTGGGGCTGGCGCGTACCGTTCGTCATTGGCTGTCTGATGATCCCGTTCCTGTTCGTGATCCGAAGCCACATGGAGGAAACCGAGGCGTTCCTGAACCGCAAGGTGCGGCCCGACCTAAGCCAAATCCTGCGCACCGTCGGCGCGAACTGGGGCCTGGTGGCACAGGGCACCTTCATGGCGGTGATGACGACCGTCTTTTTCTACATGATCACGGCCTATACCCCCACTTTCGGCACCAAGGTTCTGGCGCTGGGACCCGGCGAAAGCCTGTTCGTCACGGCCTGTGTCGGCATCACCAACTTCACGCTGCTGCCGGTTATGGGCGCGCTGTCGGACCGGGTCGGGCGCAAGCCGCTGCTGATCACGGCGACGCTGCTAGGCATGGTGTTCGCCTATCCGCTGATGCACTGGCTCGTGGAGGCGCCGAGCTTCGGCCGGTTGCTCACCGTGGAGCTGCTGCTCGCTGCGATCTACGCCATCTATAACGGCGCCTTCATCGTCTATCTGACCGAGGTGATCCCGGTGCATGTCCGCACCGTGGGCTTTAGCCTCGCCTACAGCCTGGCGACCGCCATCTTCGGCGGCTTTACGCCGGCGATCAGTACCGCGCTGATCGGGGCCACCGGCGACAAAGCGATCCCCGGCGCTTGGTGCGCGGCCGCCGCACTGCTCTCACTGCTGGCCCTGCTGATCGGCGCCCACCTCGCGCGCCGCCGCGCGGCCTGATCCCGCGACACGAGAAGCGAGACGGCGGCCGCGCGCCGCCGTCCGCCCCCGGAGAGGAAGTTCGATGCAACGAGGAGCCCTGTTGATCCTGGGCCTGTGGATCGCCGCACCCGCCCGTGCCCAGAGCACCGACGAGGTCGCACGCCTGGCGCGGCTGGTGGAAGCGCAGCAGGCGCAGATCGCCCGGCTGGAGGCCCGGCTGAATGCGATCGATGCCGGCAAGGCCATCGCTGTCGCCCCCCCAGCCCCCCAGGCCGAGACGCTGACAGCCGCACAAAACCAGTACCACGGCCGCGCCCCGCTCGGCCAGGCTCTGCCTTCCGATGCCCATCCGCCCTCACTCGATGCACGGCTCGCACGGATCGAGCGGCTCCAGCGCGACGGTGTGCAGGTCGACTGGTCGAAGGGAACACCGGAATTCGCCAGCGCCGACGGCAATTTCACCTTTCGCCCGCGCGGCCGCATCCTGATCGACCTCGGTACCACCACCGGCAGTTCGGTGCCCAGCCGCAACATCACCGCTACCCGGGCGCGCTCGCTTCGGCTCGGCCTGGAAGGCACGATCGGCAAGCACCTTTCCTATGTGCTGGAAGGCGATTTCGCCAACAACGACGTCACGATCAAATCCGCCTATCTCGCCTGGACGACGCGCTTCCTCGGACAGCAGACCGAGTTCGCGCTGGGCAACCGTCTCAACGACCGCGGGCTGGACGGATCTAGCGGCACGATCTCGGTGCCCTTCCTGGAGCGCAATGTCGTGGCGCAGGGCATCATCCCGGCCCGCGGCTTTTTCGGACTCGGCGCCGCCGCTAGGGTCTATGGGAGCCACTGGCATGTCGGCGTGCAGGTCTCGGGCGACGACATCAACAACGCCAGCACCAGCAGCGACAGCCGCACGATCGCGGCGCGCGCCCACTGGAATCCGGTCAAAACCGCCAACTGGCTCGTCCATCTCGGCGCGTGGGGCTTCAACGAGAAGATCGCCGGCGATGTCGTCCGTCCTGTCCGAAGCATCGCCATAGGTGGTTTCTACAACGACAATCTCCGCGTGCTGCCAGGCGACTTCGCGCATGCCACGCGTGGCAATGGCTATGGCGCCGAATTCGCGCTGTTTCATCGAACGCTCTGGGCATCGGCGGAAGCCGGCGCGCGGGATTTGCGGAAGGGGTCGGGCGAGGCGGCCCACCATTCCGCCTGGTCGCTGGCGACGGGCTGGTTCCTGACCGGAGAGACGCCGCCTTACCTCGCGCGCGGCGGAGTGTGGAGCCGGCCCAAGGTGCTACAGCCCGTGACCTCTGGCGGTAGCGGCGCGCTCGAGCTTGCCGCCCGCTATGAGGAAATCGACTATAGCGACAGTCCGCTCGCCGGCCGGGGCACCGCCGCTACGCTTGGCGTGAACTGGTATCTCAACAATTTCACGCGGCTGCAGCTGAATGCAATCGACTGGACGATCACCAGCCCGAGCGGCACCGGCATGGCAAGCGATCACGGCCAGAGTCTGGTTGGTCGTGCGCAGATCGCCTTTTGAGGATTAGCGGTAAACGGAAACAAACGGCATGCGGTGGAGACGACGTAACCTGGCCTCGATGAGCGCGGATGTCGGCGATGGCCTAGCACCGGGGGTCGAGGCCGTGACCTTGCCGGCCAAAGCGGTGTCCGGTGGTGGAAGGGGCTACCAAGCGATTGCGTTGGTAGTCGCCGCAGCACTGTTCATGCAGCAACTCGACGGCACGGTTCTTACCATCGCGCTGCCAACGATGGCGCGAGACCTGGGCACCTCCGCCACCAGCCTCAGCCTCGCGCTCACCAGCTATCTCCTTGCGTTGGCGCTGTTCATCCCGGCGAGCGGCACCCTGGCCGACCGGTTCGGCTCGCGCACCGTGTTCTGCGCGGCGATCGGCATCTTCCTCGCCGGATCGCTCGCCTGCGCCCAGGCCGGAACGCTGCCGATGCTCGTCGCCGCCCGCTTCCTGCAAGGGATTGGCGGCGCGATGATGGTGCCGGTCGGTCGGCTGGTGCTCCTGCGGAGCGTTGCGAAGGAAGACCTGGTCCAGGCGCTGTCCTGGCTGGTCATGCCCGCGCTGATCGGACCGATCCTGGGGCCGCCCCTGGGCGGCTTCATCGTCACCTGGCTTGACTGGCGCTGGATTTTCTATCTCAATCTGCCGATTGGGATCGCCGGGACGATCGGGGCGCTGCTGCTGGTGCCCGAGGTGCGGGGCGATGCTTGCGCTCGGTTCGATACCCCCGGCTTCCTGCTGTCTGGCGTGGCGCTTGGCTGTCTGTTGTTCGGCTTCGAACTGTCGAGCCGCCCCGGCACCGGCCGGGTTGCCCTTGCGCTGCTCGTGATCGGGCTGGTGTTCGGTCTTGCCTATGTCCGGCACGCCCGACGGGTGAGCGACCCGATCCTCGATCCGCGGCTGATGCGGATCAATACCTTCCGACTATCGGTGATCGGCGGCTCGCTCACGCGCATCACGCAGGGCGCCCAGCCTTTCCTGCTTCCGTTGATGTTCCAACTGGGCTTCGGCTTGTCTGCGGCGACCACCGGCACCATCACCATGGCAGTCGCGATCGGGGCGCTGGCGATGAAGGCGCTGGCGCCGCGCGTTCTGCGCCGTTGGGGATTTCGCGACAGCCTGATCGTCTCGGGGCTCGTGAGCAGCCTCGGCTATGCCATCTGCGCGCTGTTCCACCCGGGTTGGTCAGTCGCGGCGATGATGGCGGTGTTGGCACTTTCGGGCTTTTTCACCTCGTTCCAGTTCACGGGCTACAATGCGATCGCTTATGCCGATGTCGAGAAGCACCAGATGAGTGCCGCGACCAGCCTCTACGCCACCTTCCAGCAGCTTACCCTGTCGCTTGGCATCTGCATCGCCGCCATGGCCCTGGAATTGGGGCCTCGGCTGGCGCACTGGGAGCAGTTCGAACTCGGCGATTTCTCGTTGGCATTCGTGATCGTCACCGTAATCTCGGCCTCGGCCCTGTTCTGGAATCGCTGCTTTGCGCACGATGCCGGCGTCGCGATGAGCGGTCACCAGTGGCAAGCAGCGGGCGGCTCGTCTCATGCCAAGGGAAATGGATCCTCCCTCAGGACTTGATCTTCACCAGATCGCAACCGCGCAACTTGCTATCGATCGCCAGGTCGAACAGCGCTCTGCCTCAGAGGCCACCTTCCCGATCCAAGAAAAAGCGAACGACCCAGATCTATTTCTGGGTCAGCGGTCGTTTCGTGTCGGCTGTTTTGCCGGCATTCCGCGCGGGCCGGCGCTGTGCGACAGCATCAAGATGCCAATGTCCCATCGTTCGTTTCCACGGCGGTCATTGCCTGTGAAGTGAACGCGAAACGACATCTACCTACTGCCGTTTTTGGTACGGCGGCCCACGCCCCGATTGCGGGCATTCAATTTCATGATCATAGATCCGAGCCCCGACGCGGCATTGCTCTCGGTGCGACGGGCAAGGTCCTCCGAAGCCTGGGCTATCTCGCCCGAATCGGGGCGGATGGACGACACGAATACCTCCGAGATCAGGCTCAAAGCCGATGGCCGGCTGTAGGTCGATCATCCCGATAGCGGCATCGTGGACACGATTGAGCGCCTTGAGCCCGCTTCAAGCCGAACGGATCATCCTGCTCGTGGCACACCATGTCGGTGCCGACGTTCTTCGCGACGCCCCGCACGTCTGAGCCGAGCTGCTGGAAGGCTGCGAGCGGTTCCCAGGTCTGTTGCCACCCGTCGTGGCCGAACCAGTCTTGCGCCGTCAAAGCAGATCACTTGGTCTCATGCCGACACTTCGGGGAAGGTTGTTCCAACCGTCGTGTCGAAAAAGCTTCGCAGCGTCCGATCCAGTTCACCGGTATCGACGATCGCGGCCAGATAGCCGTCAGGACGCACCAGCGCCCACTGACCAGGAGTGAGCCCATAAGCATGCGCGACATACCCCGCCTCATCGACTAGGTCGCCCTGCTCGCCAATCAGGGCGATCTGCAAACCCGCGCGCGGCAAGGGACGCTCGGCCACATCGAAGCCCAGCAAGGTCCAGTGCGGCCCGGCAAACACGTTGAACAGGCGCGTCTGTTGGCCCGCTTGTCCCCGGCACGGCGCATCGGGCGCGCGGTCGCCGGGCTGGAGCCGCGCTTCGCTGGACCGGGACGGGCGTGACAATGACGATGTGCGATATCCCAGGTCGAGTTGGCGGGCTTCGCGGTCGCGGCGCATTGTACCCGCCTTGGCTTCGCCGAGCAGGCGCGTGGCCAGTCCCAGCATCCCCGCCGCGATGGGGCGTCGCTCTTCCTCGTAGGTGTCGAGAAGCGTGTCCGGTCCACCGGAGATGACCGCTGCCAGCTTCCACCCCAAATTATAGGCATCCTGGATGCTGGTGTTGAGCCCCTGCCCTCCCGTTGGCGGGTGGGTGTGGGCCGCGTCTCCCGCCAGAAAGACCCGCCCGACGCGATAGTGGTCCGCCAACCGCGCGTTCATCGCATAGACCGAAGCCCAGGACACTTCTCGCACCACGATGTCGCTCCGGCCGGTTCGCTGAGCGATCAGTCCTGTCAGAGCAGCGGGGGAAAGATCGACATCCCCTTCGAGCGCCACCGGCCCTTGCAACTGGAACAGATCGGTGCCTGCCAGCGGGCACACCATCAGTTGCGTCACGGGGGAGCCAAGCTGGAAGCGATGCCAGGCCAGCCGGTCAAGCCCCTTCAGCCGGACATCGGCGACAAGTGCGCGAACGCCCAGTGTCTCGCCTGGAAAGCCGATGTTCAGGGCATGACGGATAAAGCTCCGGCCACCATCGGTGCCGATCAGGAAGCGGGCACGGATTGGGTGCTCGCCTTGCGCATCCGCGACGCGGGCGGAAACACCCTCCTCATCCTGTTCGAACCCGGTGAGCCGCCGTCCGAAATGCGGGCGGTGGCCAAGCTCCGCAAGCCTTTCGCGCATGACGGCCTCGGTCCTGAACTGGGCAACCATCAACGGAGCGACATAGGGTTCCGACGGGCTGGTGGACAATTCCTCCCCGGTCAGCAGCGATTCCTCGGTGGCGCCGTCGCTGCGATATTGGCGCAATGGAGGATATGGAGCGCCCGCCGCCGCGAGGCGATCAACCATGCCGAGATCCTCGAACACTTCAAGGGTACGCGGCTGGATGCCTTTGCCACGTGATCCGCCAAAAGGCCGCTCGCTTTGCTCGATCAGCGAGAACGCGATGCCGCGTCGGGCAAGATCGATAGCGAGTGCGAGGCCTGCCGCGCCTGCACCGCTGATCAGGACTTCGGTATCGAAAGACATTGGCATCTCCGCGAATCAATGTGCATTATGCACATATATTCAATGATGCTGCGGAGCAAGGAAACCGTGAATAATGCACATAATAGAGACATCCTGAGCGGCCTTCAAGCCGCGCTCATCGATGTGGTGGATGAGCTCAACCGCCCGCGCCGGGACGACCGACTGATCGAGGAGGCTGGCATTCCGCTCGACCGTGCGCTGTTCCCGCTGCTGACGCGGATCGCTCGGTACGGTCCGATTGGTGTCGTCGAACTCGCTGACCGAACGGGCCGGGACCACACCACCGTCAGCCGCCAGATGACGAGGCTTGACGAACTAGGCCTGATTAACCGGCAAGCTTCTGCCCGCGACAAGCGGGTCCGCGAGGCCAGCGTCAGCGAGAAGGGGCAAAGGATGATCGATGCGCTGAACGCCGCGCGCGAGCGTCTGGCCAATCGCATCCTGGCATCATGGACGGACTCCGAGCTCGATCAGCTTCGTCAGCTGCTGCGCAGGTTCGCCGACGATCTGATGCGCTAAGTTGCCGCGCGGGTCGGCGTGCCATTCTCCCTGGGCTCTTGATCAAGCTCGGCAGATGGTCGGGGAGCGTTCGACGAATCCTCGCTATCTGCAGCGCCGTTAAGGGATGGTCTATTCCTGCAATATCGAGCGTTGGCAGAGAGGATCAGACCACAGATAGGCGTCTGATATTGGTGTTTAAAACGGAATACATGCTGATCTCCGAAATCGTCCGCAAGTTATCTAACGACGATTAGTCGATCTATAGGCGCCTATCCACCTGGAGCCGCTCAAACAATGCGGCCAACCAGTCAGCGAACACCCTTGTCCGTGGCGATATGTTGCGATGACCCGGATGCAACACGGATATCGGCATTCGCGGTGGCGGAGTATGCTGGAGCACCGGAACAAGCTCACCTGCCTCGATCTGCTGCTGCACACGGTAACGCGGAACCTGGATTATCCCAAGCCCAGCAACTCCCGCAGCAGTGTAGATCTCGGCGCCGCGTACGGTGACATCGAACGGCAGCATCACCTCTCGCACCACCCCCTTGACTTCGAAGTCGAGCGCGTAGGGTTGGCCGGAGGCGGAAGCGGCATAAGCAACCATCCGATGCCCGTTGAGGTCGTCGAGCGTCAAAGGGAGGCCGAAGCGCTCGAAATAGACGGGGCTCCCCAGCGTCAGCTGCGCTGATTCCGCCACCTTTCGGCCAACCAGCGAAGAATCCGGGAGAACACCCGCGCGAAGCACGCAATCCACCCCTTCCTCGACTAGATCCACCATACGATCCGTCTCGCTCAACCGGATTTCCACCGCGGGATGCTGGCGAATGAAGTCAGGGAGCGCCGGCAGAACGAAAAAGCGAGCAAGCGTCCCCTGCATGTCGACGCACAAAGGTCCCTTGGGCTCAGAAGCCCGAAATCCACTTTCGACTTCATCGAGATCGGCCAGAAGCCGGACGCATCGACCGTAATAGATATTGCCGTCGTCCGTCGGCCGAACCGCCCGCGTCGTGCGCTCGAGCAGGCGCGTGCCAAGGTGCGCCTCTAGCTGCTGAATGGCTCGGGTCACCGTGGCGCGCGGAAGTCGCAAATCCCTGGCAGCACTCGCAAATTTCCCCGCTCTACAATCCGGACGAAGAGCCGCATGGTTTCGAAGCGATCCATGCTATTCCGATGGACTGATCGTCATCGTACATCAACCGCCGATTGTTGATGCATGTGGAATGGTGAATTCAATTATTGTTTCTTGAGTAGATATCCTCTCTCGATATTGTTGTTTCCAGTGAAACAAGTCGAGGAGATGGACATGCCGGAGAGACCTGCCGGCGCGACGGCGCAGGTGCCGAGCTTAGTCTTCCCCGCCCTGGCCCGCTTCTACAGTCGTGGGCGAGTGGCCGTCTACGTCGCTCTCCGGATAGCTTTTGGTCTCACAATCATGACGCACGGCGTGCCGAAACTGACCGGCAGCGCTCACGGCTCCATGGCCAACCCGATGGCCGGATCAGTCAATCTGATCGAAAATGTGCTGGGCTTCCCCTTTGCACCACAGCTTGCGCTGTCCGTGGCGCTGCTCGAGACCTTTGGCGGATTCGCAGTCGCTATCGGATTCGCAACGCGGTTGTTCGCACCGATGCTCGCGGTTCAAATGGCGGTAATCTGCTTTGCGCTTGGGCCGACCTATCCCTGGATCGACCGTGGGATCGAATACCCCATCATTCTCGGCTTCATCGCGCTGCTTATCTCCATGAACGGCGCCGTCGCTTGGTCCGTCGACACCCGCCTGAAGCGCGAGCTTTGAAAACAGGAGGCCCGCTGTGACCCACTCCAAATCGACAGCGCTGGAGATCACCCGCCGTGAAACCCTGCAGGCCGGTGCCGTTGCTGGTGTCGTCGGCTTCGTGCCGCAAGCGCGAGCCCAGCAGCTAGCGTTTGTGCCGGTGCCGGGAAACGAGAGCGGCTCCACGGTCTCGATCGAGGCGCGCATCAATGGTGAGCCCGTCTCGCTCGAGATCGACGCGCGGGCCCCCCTCCTCGACATGCTGCGCGAGCGGCTGAACCTCACTGGCGCCAAGAAAGGCTGCGACCATGGTCAATGCGGCGCCTGTACCGTGCATCTGCCCCCCTATCGCATCGTGCCTGACCCTGGCTGCCAAGGTCGATGGACGAGAGATCATCACGATCGAGGGCATTGCAGACGGCGACAACCTCCACCCGATGCAGCAGGCTTTCATCGACCACGACACCCTGCAATGCGGCTATTGCACGCCCGGACAAATCATGACCGCCACCGCCTGCGCGCGCGAGGGCCATGCGACATCGCGGAAAGACATTCGAGAATATATGAGCGGCAATAACCGCGGCGCCACCGCCACGAAACGGCGGTGACGTCGAATGATGGCGTGAGAGACAGAACGAGATTTCCGGAAGCGGTAGCGTAGAGCTTGGTATTCGACCCGCCTTTCGCGCGTCCGATCGGCCCGCTTGATCGTGAGGAATCCTGGCGTGGGCGACACTCCGGTAGTGGCGCAGGGAACTGCACGATAAAGGCGGCGCCACGCTGCAGGGCGCGGGAGTCGATGCGTTCGAGGAGCGGGCTTAGCCTGTTCTTCCGGCTAGAGAAGTCGCCGCAGCAATAATCGCCTCGCGAGGCTCGCGTGGTGTCCAGCCAAGCACGCGCTGCGCTTTGTCGTTCGAGGTTTTCTTAGCGTAGCCGAGGTCGGGTACGAAAGGTCGCATTTCCGTATTGAAGCGGGCGGCGATGCGGACCAAGAAGTTGGGGAGTGCGCGCATCGGAACCCGCCTGGCCGCATCGCCTAGCGCGGCCCTGATGATTGCGCCGATCTCCTTCAGACTGAGTGCTCGGCCGTTAGAGAGCAGAAACCGCTCACCGGCCGCCGCCGGGTTGGTCATCGCCATCACATGCGCACTGGCCACGTCGCGGACATCGACCACGGGTATGAACAGGTTGGGGACGACCGGCATCGCGCCCTCGAGCATGCGCTGCACGATGTGATTTGCACCCGATACGTCCTTGCCCATCACCGGTCCCATGACCGCGACCGGCAGCATCGTGGTCAGTTCGAGGCCTCCTCCCTCAGTGGCAATGAAATCCCAGGCCGCACGTTCGGCGAGGGTTTTGCTCTTGCCGTAAGCATCGACGCCCGGACCATCGAGAATCGTCCAGTCGGCTTCGGTGAACATGTGGCCGTCATGGGGGTGCCCCCAGCTCACGGCGTGGAATGCGGAGGTCAAAACGACGCGCTTCACCCCCGCTGCACGTGCCGCCCGCAGCACGCGCAGCGTGCCTTCGCGCGCGGGGATGATCACCTCATCTTCACTCGCCACCTGCCCCGGCTGTACCGGCGAGGCGACATGCAGGACGACATTCATGCCGGCCATTGCCTTCGTCCAGCCATCGTCGCGCAGAAGATCGGCCGCGACGAAGCTCAGCCTGTCGGAATGAACCATGCCTGCATTCTGGAGGATGTCGCGCACCATCGCTTCCTTCGCCAGCGACCGGAGAGTGGAGCGGACGAAATGGCCTTGCTCCAGAAGCTGGAGGATGCAGTGCCCCGCGACGAAACCGGAGCCCCCGGTGACGAGAACGCACTTCGGAATCATGACGGAGTTTCTTCGTGAATGGAATGATCGTCAACCCGTTGGGCGCGCCAGCGGGTTGGGGTTGTCCGCTCCCAGCGGCGGAAGGCTCGGACAAATGAATTGGGCTCGACGAAGCCGACCAGCATGGAAATGGCCACTGCATCGAGGTCGGTGGCGATGAGCAAACGACCTGCGGTGGTCCGCCTCACGCCCGCGAGCTGCTCCTGAAAGTTCGTCCCGAGTTCGTGGAGCCGGCGTTGAAGTGTGCGGGTGCTGAGATTGAGGCGTCCGGCCACCGCCGCCACGCTTGGCTCGCGCCCCTCGCTCAGTTGCCGTGCAATGGCGACGCTCACCTCGCCCACAAAAGCGGGGAAGCCCTCTCCCGCGCGAATGCGCTGCTCCAGGTCACCCAGCACATGCGCGAAGGCACCGCCGTCAGCGGTGAGAAACGGAACGTCGAGCGCGGCGCGATCGAAGACCATTGCCTCACTCGCGGCCCCGAAAACGATCGGGCACTCAAAGTGGCGATGCAGAAGCTCCTCTTCGCTCGGGCGCCGCGTCAGTTCGAGCCGTATCGGCGTGACCTTTCCGCCTGTGCCTCGCCAGGCGAGCTGGCGCAACGAGGCCATCGTCATATCGACGAGCAGGCGCGGGACCGGTCCGTTCGCCTGAAGCCAGCGGTAACGAACGGCGGCTTCGCCGCCCTTGACCTCGACCTCTACAAATTCGGGGCAGGTCAGGCTTTTATAACGGGACAGCGCAGCAAGTGCGCTGCGAAAATCGGGCGCGTGCAAGGCGACGATCGCCGCCACACCGTAACCGCGCGCGATCCCTTCGTCGCCAAAGCGAATGCCTGCGCCGGGGTCTTGGAATTCCTCCTCGGCTGCCGTCCAGATGCGGAAGAAATCGCTTGTCACCCACGCGTTCGACGGGGCGACGCCCGCATGTGCGCATAGGCGTTCGATCGGCATGCCAAGCGTCGACAGCACGCCGACCGGCGGCGAAAAGGTGTTTGGGCCTTGCATGGAGAAAACATAAGCCGGCGGACATGTCACAACAAATCCGATCGCGCCAATCGACCGCGCCCTCGGCACGAACGACATATGCCGACTTGTAGCCCATTGATCCAACTTTGCTGCTTCGCTTCTGCAAGCTGCGCATCCGATTACCGCTTGCCAGATCACCAGATCGTTAGGCTGGCAGCGATAGTCTCGTCGATCGACCGCACGGGTTTTGTCCCGCGATAATCTTAGCTTGAAAGGCCTTGCAGCTCGGAAAGGTGGCCCGCGCCGGAATGACCTACCAAGCAGCATTGGAGATTGGTTTTGCCAGGAGGTTCTTCCCCTTGAGGCGGCTCTGACACGCTATATCCGCGGGAATTGGCGCGTACCCGAGGATGTGTTTGACGAATGTCAATAATCGGAGAGCTTCAGGCCGCGTCGTAGCGAGCTTAGGGAGATACCGTGTCCCGCTTCACGACGTCATCGCCCGCCCTCCAACTGCTTCAACAAGTCGATGAACGCCCGGAGCGGCGACGGCAGGTGTCGGCTACGCGGGTAGTAGAGCGCCAGGCCCGGTGTCGGCGGGCACCAGTCATCGAGAACGGTCACGAGTTCACCCGACTGCAGAAATGACTTGGCGAAATGCTCGGGGACATAAGCGATGCCGCGCCCAGCCGCCGCTGCCTGCACGAGCAGATCATTGTCGTCGAGCGTGAGAGTGCCCGGCACGTCGAGCGCGATCTCGGCGCCGCGCTTGGCAAACTCCCAGCGGTAGCGCTTTCCACTCGGAAGACGTTGACGGATACAGCGATGTGTATGCAGTTCGTCGGGTGTCTTTGGTGTCGAGCTGCCCTTAAGATATGAGGGTGCGGCCACCGCGATGAAACGCACATCGCCCCCGAACTTCACTGCGACCATGTCTCGCGGCACGGCCTCCAGCAATCGCACGCCGGCATCGAAACCCTGCTCCACGATATCCGCGAGCCGCCCCTCCGACACCAGATCAAGGTCTACATCGGGGTAGAGATCGAGAAATCTCGGCACGACGTCTGCGAGCAGGATGCTGGCGCCGCTCTTGTTCGCATTGATCCGCAGCGTACCGCTGGGGGTGCCGCGCTCTTCCGAAAGCGTGTCGAGTGCCTGGTCGAGAGCCTGCAGAACCGGGTCGAGACGTGCGAGCAGATTTGCACCGGCCTGGGTGAGCGAGACGCTGCGGGTCGTCCGGTTGAACAGCCGGACGCCCAGCTTTCCCTCGAGACCGATGATCGCGTGGCTGAGCGCAGAGCGTGAAACGCCCATGACATCGGCCGCCTCACGGAAACTCAGGTGGCTGGCCACCGCTGCGAAAGCGGTCAGATCGTTCAGGCTCGGACGTACCATTCGTGATCAATCTTCACCACGTCATCTCATTTTGAAGACCTTATACCACCAATATCTACCTCTACATCGGGAAAACGAACAGATGGAGGATTCATATGCCGAAGACATGGTTCATTACCGGCGCCACTTCGGGCCTCGGCCTGGAGATGGCCCAACAGCTGCTTGGCGAAGGTCATATGGTAATCGCCACAGCGCGCCGCCCCGATGCCCTGGCGCAGCTCAGGCAGCATCACCCCGCCCGCTTGGATGTTGTCCAACTCGACCTGTTGGAACCGGACAGCATTGCATTTGCGATCGAGAGCGCTTTTGAGCGACACAAGCGGATAGACGTCATCGTCAGCAATGCCGGCTACGGCCTGTTCGGGGCGGCTGAAGAGCTCACGACCACGCAGATCGACCGGCAAATCGCCGCCAACCTGACGGGATCGATCCATCTGATCCGCGCCGCACTGCCCTTGCTGCGAAGCCAAGGTGGCGGACGCATCGTCCAGGTTTCTTCCGAGGGCGGGCAGATCGCCTATCCGGGTTTCAGCCTCTACCACGCGACCAAATGGGGTATCGAGGGTTTTGTCGAATCCGTCGCCCAGGAAGTGGCGCCGTTCGGTATCGACTTCATCATCGCCGAGCCGGGCCCCACGGGCACGAATTTCGGAACCAACCTCGACCGCGCAGAGTCCCTGGCGGCCTATGCGGAAACGCCTGCCGACGCCGTCCGCCACGCGATCAGCGACGGAAGCTTCGAGATCAAGGGCGATGCGGCACGAACCGTTGCCGCAATGATCTCGGCCGCCCAGAGCGACGCGCCTCCACTCCGGTTGGCGCTGGGCAGCACGGCCTATACCTCTATCTCGCAGGCGCTTGCGGCGCGTCTGGCCGCACTGGAGGCGCAGCAGGCGGTCGCGAAATCCGCCGACCGGCAGGATCTGTGAACCGCAGCCGGCGCATAGAAATGCGGACCTCGTGAACCAGCAGGGAAACAACATGTCTATTTGCCGAGCAATATGGGCTCTCACCTTCAGCATCGCGTCTCCGGCCGTCGCGCAGACCGCAGCAGGAAACCAGGTCGTAGGCACCTGGCGAATGACGTCGGCGACGATCGATCCCGGCGGAAAGAATATCGCCGCCTATGGTGAGGAACCCAACGGTCTGCTTGTCTTCACGCCCGACATGCACTTCGTGGAAGTTCTTTCTGACGCCAACGTCCCGCGCTTTGCCTCGGATGCTCGCGGTCAAGGAACGGATGATGAGAATCGCGCGGCCATGGCGCGCAACATCGGGTTCTTCGGCACCTACACCGTCGATGAGAAGGGCGAATTCAGCGGAAACCGTGTCGAGGGAGCGACATTTCCCAATTGGGTGGGCAGCGTCCGGACCCGGCAGGATCTAACGTTGGTCGTTGCTGGCGACCGCATGACCGAAAGATTTCGCCGGCCGGAGGGCACCGAGATTCGGATCGAGTGGCGGCGCGTCAAATGAGGTGACAGGCGCGCGACCGCGGAACTGCAAGCGCGCCTCAACCTTCCCGGAACCGCTCGCCGGCCGACTTGTAGAGCTGCCGCGCCATGAATGTCCGCGGAAGAATGCGCGCCAGCAAGGCCGCGAATTTGTTGGCACGACCGGCGACCACCGACGCTTTACCGGCGAACAGGGCGTCGAGTCCGATCCGCGCGACAGATGCAGGGGCAAGCGCGGTTCGTTTGGTCGCTGCGTTGGGCCGAAAACCCGAAGTGTCATCGAAGCCGGTTTCCATATAGCCGGGCGAAAGAACCGTCACCCGGACCTGCGGTGCGAACTCGACATGGAGGGCTTCGCCGAGCGACAAGACATAGGCCTTTGATGCGCCATAAGCCGCCATCAGAGGCGCAGGCATATGTGCGGCGAGGCTCGCCACCAATAAAATGTGCCCACCCCCATGCGTTTTCATCCGCTGCGCGTAGACGTGGGTCAGTGTGGTAAGGGCTAGGATGTTCAGGTGCAGCATGGCCTCGAGCCGTTCCGGCCCATGCTCCTCGAAACGCTCGTTGAGCCCAAATCCGGCATTGTTGACGAGGATGGACGGCCGGATGTCCTGGGCGTCCAGCGCGGCAATCAATTCCTTTACGCCGTCTAGCTTCGAAAGATCACTGGTCTGGACGATGACCTCAACGCCCTGCTCGTCACGAATGCGGCGAGCGACGTCTTCCAGGGCGGGACGACTTCGAGCTGTGAGAACGAGAGGATAGCCCCGCCGCGCGAGATCATCCGCCAAGGCGGCGCCCAGCCCACCCGAGGCCCCCGTTACGAGTGCCCGATCAAGTCTCATATGCTCTGCCCCCTTTTCATGGCGGGGCGCTCGCTCGCAAGGCCACATCGTGCGACACGCTATCCGTCAAAATCCCGCCGCAGCCGGGACAATTCCTCGGCTCTCTTCTTTTGGCACGCTTGGCGATCACCAGATTGCGTGTCCGATCGTGAACGGAACGAGACCGCCAACGACTACGATCATGATCCTCACCAGCACATCAGGACGGATGCAAATGTCCCGAGCAAAGCCGACGCTATCTATGAGTGCGAGTACGCACCCGGCGACGACCGCATAGGCCATAAAGAACCAGAGCGGAGCGCCGAGCAGACCCAGCCTCGTCGGCAAGACCGCGACGATCACAAGATTCGCGACCCAACTCATCGTGGAATGCACGCTCCACGATTGATCGGCTCGTGGCCCCATTGCGTCCGTGCCCGCACGGTTCGAGCTGCGCATCATTGAATATTTCGCACGCGCACGATGCGGTACACAGATGCCGGAGGCAGGTTGAGCAGAGCGATCCCGAAGTGCTCGGCGGCGAGACCAAGCCTCTCCAAGACCTCGGCCGGCACGGAACATCGGCGGCCATAGGTGAAGAGATAGAGCGCCGCGTCGGGCAACATGCGCGAAAATGCCGAACGCATGATACCCTCGATATGGCCGACCGGCATATTGCGCAGACCCAATCCACAGACGGCGGCACCGAAAAGATCGCCCCGCGGCTGGCGGATAAGCCCGAGCGCAGCTGCGTCGATCTCGAGGATAGTGGCGCGGGGAAAGCGCTGCTTCAGCAAGCGCACGAAACCGGGGTTCTGCTCGACAAGGGTGAGGTCGCTTTGATCCACCCCCCTGCTGACAAGGCGTTCCGTAAAGATCCCTGTACCAGGGCCGAGCTCCAGGACTTTTCCGCTTGTCTGATCGATCTCTCGCGTAATCAACGATGCCAGCGCCCTGCCCGATGGCGCCACCGCGGCCGTACCCACCGGATCCCTCAGCCATTCCCACGCGAAGCGAAGATTGTCCTGCCACCCTCCGGCCCAAGAAGGCGCAGGGTCAAGGCTCCGCCCTCCGGAGGTCCCCCTCGAGATCGTCGGTCCACCGCCATCAAGTGTGAAGCGAGCGCTACTCTTCGGATGCAGGCAAAGGCGAGTCCGCCAGGAAAGCGTGTCGGGTTCCTGAGAGGCCATCGTCCGGTCCCTTTCTAAAAAACTTGGGTCGGGTGCAGGCGGCGAGGCTGGAGCCGACGACATGTGCTTCAGACCGGTACCGTGGCCCGCTCGATCATCGCCCCCGGGAAGGAAATGCCAGTGAGCTCCTCGGAAGACCGCCAAAGACGGCCCGCCACAGCCTCATCCAGTGCGGCGTCGGGCACCTTGGCAGGCGCTGGATGACCACGAACCTCACTCATCTTGTCGGGGCCATAATAGGTCCCGCCTTTCGCTTCGGGCGCGGTCGCTGCAAAGAGGGCGGGAAGCGCGCCTTGAGCGGCGGGCTGAAACAGGAATGGCAGGAACGTCCGCATGGTCCGCTCCAGGCTGAATTTGCCTGGCGCGTTCAGCAGCAAATCGGTGCGTGATATGCCGGGATGCGCAGCGATGCTGCTCACGCCCCAGCCGTTCTTCTTGCTAAGCCGGTCCAGTTCCAGAGCGAACATCAGACAGGCAAGCTTCGACTGGCTGTAGACCGGCATGGGCTTGTAACCCTGTTCGGCATTAAGATCCGCGAAATTGATCGAGCCGGCGCGGGCCGCGATACTCGATAGCGTTACGACCCGCGCCTTGCTTGCGTTGCGCAGGAGCGGCAGCAGGCGGGCCGTCAGTGCAAAATGCCCAAGGAAATTGGTACCGAACTGCAGTTCGAAGCCATCCTCGGTCTCTTGGCGCCTTGGTGGCACCATAACGCCCGCATTGTTGATGAGCATGTCGACGCTTGGCCGCTTGCTGCTGAGGCGCTCGGCAAAATCGTCGATCGATTTCAGGCTGGCGAGATCCAGTTGCTCGAAGCTGATGATCGCCTGCGGCACCAGTTGGCGAATCCTTGCCACAGCATCGGGCCCCTTCAAGGGATTTCGACCGGCAAGGATGACATCCCCACCGCTGCGCGCGAGCGCCAACGCATCTTCAAAACCCAAGCCGCCGGTGCCTGTGACAACGGCCGTTCGGCCCTGCTGCGGTGGAATGTCGGACGCGGTCCAGCCGGTCATGAGGATGCCTTTCGTAAATCATATTGGTTCAGACGGAAGCTAGTCATCACCGGCGTAAAGCCCATGCCGAAACCTCCAAGAGGCATGCCTATTCCTCCAATGCGCGAGGCTTAATCCGCCTTTCCAATGCCGCATCCGCCGCGACGGATTCTCGCGCGGCCTCGATTTGTGCTCTGGAAAAGCCGAGTTCCTCCAGCGTGGCGGCGGGAACAAGGCAGGGAAGCGACGCTCGAGACAGTTCTGCAAAGGCGCGCAGCGCCTCGAGATGCGGATTAGCGAGGGGGATGGACTTAAAATTGTCGAAAAAGACGAAAAGCCGTTGCAGCCGTGATCGACTGCGCATCTTACGCCCATCCATGATCCCGATAACGAGCGCCTGACGCTCAAGACGGGAAAAGTTCGGGCTTGCCATAGCTGGCAGAGATGTCTCGATTGACCTCGGCTGTGGTAATTCCACCCGCTCTAGTTGCAAAAGCATGGCGCCTCTCCTCGGATCGGACTGCAAGCCGCGCGATCCTCGGTGTTGAGAGCCGCGCCAATCTTGTCAGACAGTGCCGACGAAAGCCGTCGGGTTCCATGCCCGAAGCGTTAAAAGACTTGCCCGAATCTCCAAAAAAGACTCCCGCACGCAGGCGACGACCCAGCAGCGTTACAGCTTGTCTAACGTGCAGGCTGCTATGCCAAGGCAGCCTTCGAGTTCATGGCATCACGCTTCGGGGCTATCCCGAAGGTACGCGAATATTCCCGGCTGAACTGGGAGGGGCTCTCGTACCCGACCTGGTATGCGGCCTCGGCGACATTGATGGCTTCCGCCGTCAGCAGCCTCTTCGCTTCAAGCAGTCGCAGCTGTTTCTGGAACTGAAGTGGCGACATGGCAGTCAGCGCCTTGAAATGCTGATGGAAGGACGACGGGCTCATGTTCGCCGCTTCAGCCAGACGTTCGATTCGCAGGGTCTGGGAAAAATTCTGGCGAAGCAGGTGGATCGCCCTGCCGATGCGCTCAAGATGCGTGTCCGGTACAGCCTGCCGCCACAGGTCCGAAGCATTGGGCCCGCTTAGCAGCCAGTAATAGAATTCGCGCATCAGGGCCGGATAGAGGATCGGGATGGCCTGCGGGGTTTCCGTCAGCCTGACCATCCTCAGAACACAATCCGCCAATGCACCATCGACATCAGCCACGAACATGCTGCGCACAGGATCTGTCGACGCAACCACCGGCGCGTCGAGCTTGTCCAGAACTTCGCGCATGATGGCGATGTCGAACTCGACGGTGATGCCGATAAACGGTTCGTTGGGGCTCGCCGTCACGATCCGGCCGCAAGCCGGAAGGTCCAGGCCGACAACGAGACACTGCATCGGGCCGTAGCTGAGGGTTTCATCTCCGATCAGGATTTCCTTCCCACCCTGCAGGGTGATGCACAGGGAGGGCTGATAGACATAATGATTGTCCATCTCATGGAAGGCGCGAATGATATGCAATCCAGCGTTCGGGATCGGGAAATACCCCTCCCCGCCGCCATTCGCATCGGCATAGGCGTTAACCGCCCCCAACAGGGTCGAAGCCATGCCGATCCTTTCCGCGCGACCATCCTGCGTTCCGCGCTCAGCGGAGCCACGGATCGCATCGCGCGTAGGAAAAGGCAAGATTTTTCCAAATTCCGGCATTTCGACCATTGGTCATTCCTTCTAGCTTCCTGGTGCCAACCGAAGCCAGATAGAAACATAATGTCACAATTCATCAAGTCTTCAATATAATTTAAATATAAATGCTGAAATTCTCCAATCATAATCGTCAAAAATTCTGAAGTTCAAAGTAGTTTACTTACCACTATGATAATTTTTCAACATTTCCCATCATAAAGCTCAGCACTCCAAGATGAAACTTGCTTGGAGTATTCGCAAATTCGCGCATGAGCGCAGCAGTGAGCGACGAAGGCTTTAGCCGCCGCGCGCTGGCGGGCCATAGCAACAATCAAGTTGGGAGCCGCGGACCTGCCCTCGGTTCGCGATTCCGACTCGAGGTCGTCCCCTATCCCTCGCCCATGGCGGCCTCGACGGCCACCGAAGGAGAGCCCGCAAATCGGGCGCCTTCGGTGGCCCTGCGTCCCTCCAAACGAAAAGGTCTGTCGATGAAGAAGCTCATTCCGATTTTCCTCTCCTGTGGCGTTGCCGCAATCCCCACCGGCGTAGCGCAGGCTCAGTCCGCTCCATCGGACGGCGGCCCGCACGGCGTGGTCGCTATTGGCCCCGGGGCCGTTCCCGAGTTCGACGGCTCACGCGATATGCGTATCCTCCCCTTCGTCATGGCTGACGTTCGCTGGGGCGGCGTCAATGTTCAGGTTCGGGGCCCCGGCTTGCGGGCCGACGTCATTTCAGACTCCCGCATCGCATTCGGGCCGGTTATCGCTGCCCGGCTGCCTCGCAACGACGCGGGCGGTCGTATCGGCCTGCTCCCCGAGATCGACACGGCGATCGAAGCCGGTGCGTTTGTCGGCTATCGCTTTGGCGGCGATCAATATGGACAGGGCGTGCTTCAGATGGAGCTATCGGTGCTCCACGACGTCTCCCGCACGCATAACGGCCTGCTCGCCACTGCGAGCGCCAGCTATGCCGCCGTCAGCCGCCGGGACTTCTTCCTCTCGATCGATGCGCAAACCACCCTCGCAAATGCGGATTACACCCGCACCTATTTCGGGGTCGACCGAGCCGGAGCCGCCGCGAGCGGACTTGCCGCTTACCGCCCGGATGGCGGCATCAGAGACGTCGGCGCCGGGGTGACTGCCGGCTACTGGTTCTCTCCCAAGCTCGGTATCACCGCGCGAGCGGGCGCCACCTATCTTGTCGGCAACCTCGCCGACAGCCCGATCACCGAAGAGGGCCGCCGTTGGCAACCCGCGGCCGGCCTCCTGCTGTCGTACCGTTTTTAAGCCACAGCCTATCCATCGCGAGTGCCTGATCGGGCGCTGGCGCGAGCGCGGTCGGCCAGTGGCTCCGGGAAAGGGGCGACGATCGACCGCGAGGAGCGATCCGCGTCGAGGGGTTGGAAGTGGCGGCGGAGATTTCGTGGCGCTTTAGGCAAGTTTTTCGAAGGATCAGGCGTTCGAAGGTGAGCATGCCGGGCCTATCCTGAGGCGATGTTCATCTCCGGATAGAGCCTCTGGCATGCCTTACCAACTCGCGGTCAATGGCCGCACACATCGAATCGACGAGGACGGGCAAACGCCGCTCCTGTGGGTACTTCGCGACACACTGCGCCTCACCGGCACCAAATATGGATGCGGCATTGCCCAATGCGGCGCGTGCACCATCCATGTCGATGGCCAGCCCATGCGCTCCTGCTCACTGTCCCTGGAAACTGCCGCTGGGTCGCAGATCGTCACGATCGAAGCGGTCGAAGGGCCTGAAGCGGCTGCGGTGCGCGCCGCCTGGGTAAAGCGCGACGTGCCGCAATGTGGATTTTGCCAGTCGGGCCAGATCATGAGCGCAGTTGCGCTTCTCCGCAGCAACGGCGCCCCAACCGACGACGACATCGATCGCGCAATGAGTGGCAACATCTGCCGCTGCGCAACGTACAACCGCATTCGGGCGGCGATCCATGACGCGGCGCAATCGTCTACCTCCCAGGCAAAGACAGCGTGAGTTGGCGACATGGATTCCGCTCGGCAAGGCCACGGCGACGCCGGCTTCGGATCGGCTGCGTGCCGCTTCTGGCGATCATCGTCGCCGCCGTTGTCCTCATCGCCGCGATTGCCTTGTGGCCCCGCGCCCTGCCGCAACCCGAGTCCATCGCTGCGACACCACCGAGGAGCGACGTGGCGCAGCTGCGACCTGTTGCGTCATTCGCCTCGATCGGTGATCCCGAAACGCGGTCGCTCGCGCTGTTCACGGAAGCCGGACGCGTGATCCAGCATCCGCGTTGCATGAATTGCCACCCGCGCGATGATCGTCCGACACAGACGGACGCGATGCGGCCACATGTTCCTTGGGTGTCGCGCGGCCCCGATGATGCGGGCGAACCCACGCTACGCTGCTCGACCTGCCACCACGCCGCGAACTTCGATGCATCCGGCGTCCCGGGCAATCCCAAATGGAAGCTCGCGCCGATCGAAATGGCTTGGCAGGGCAAGTCGCTGGGCGAAATCTGCCGCCAGATGCTCGATCCAGCGCGCTCGCACATGGATCGCGCCGCGCTCCTTCATCATATGACGGAAGACGAACTCGTCGGCTGGGCATGGCATCCTGGCGGCAAGCGCAGTCCCGCACCGGGCACGCAAGCGGAGTTCGGTGCGCTTATCAAGGCTTGGCTCGAGTCCGGTGCGAGGTGTCCCGCATGAAGTCCCCACCTGAAAGTCTGGATCCGACGCAGCCGGCGAAGCGCGGCTTCCGCATGACGCGCCGTCGGATGGTCCTGGGCGGTTCGCTCATTGGCGGCGCGATGGTGGTAGGCTACACCGCGACCCACCCGATGGAGGTGGGCGGCGCGATCCTGAGCGGCGGCGGCCCCGACCCTGAACCGAGCGCGTTTGGCTCGTACATCCGCATCGCCTCGGATGGCTTTGTCACCATCGTGAACCGCCAACAGGAACTTGGCCAGGGCATTCATGCGGGTCTGGCCGCCATCGTCGCCGAGGAACTCGACGCCGATTGGGACCGGGTAAAGGTCATCGATTCCCGCAGCAATTTTCGCACCTACGGACCGCAGGGCTCGGTGGGATCGCGCTCGATTTCGTCTAACTGGGATCTGATGCGAAATGCCGGGGCCGCTGCACGTTCGATGTTCGTCGATGCGGCTGCGCTGCTCTGGCGCGTGCCGCGGCGGCTCATCGACGTTCGCGACGGTGTCGTTTCACATCCGGGTTCGAACCGCTCTGCCACCTTCGCGGAGCTGCTCGCCGACGCATCCCGGCAGGCCCCGCCGCAGCAGCCCATGCTCAAGCAGACGAAGGACTATCGCCTGATCGGCACGGACCGGGTTCGGCGCAAGGACAGCGTACCGAAGAGCACGGGCGCGCAGGTCTATACGCAGGACGTCCAGCGACCCGATCTGCTGGTCGCCATGGTCGCGCACAGCCCGCGCTTCGGCGGCAAGCTCGCCCGCTTCGACCCATCCGACGCCCGCAAGGTAAAAGGCGTGATCGACGTATTCGCGATCGAGACCGGGGTAGCGGTGGTGGCACAGAACAGCTTCGCGGCACGGAAAGGCCGTGACGCGTTGCGCGTCGAGTGGGACGACAGCGAGGCGGAAAAGCGCTCAACGCCCGACCTTTTTCGCTACTATCACGACCTTGCCGCAGGGCGCGGCGACGTGAGTCCGAGCGACTTTGCCATGAAGGGCGACAAGCCCGAAGCGCCGTTCAGCGGAGACATCTTCGAGTTCGCCTTCGACTTCCCGTATCTGGCGCATGCTCCGATGGAAACGCTCGACTGCGTCGCAGCGGTAAACGGCTGGGATGTCTCAATTACCTCCGGCGCTCACCTGCCCATCGTCGATCAGGTGCAGGCAGCGTTGACCGCACGCACCACCCCGGGCCGCGTTGATCTCGAGGTCATTCCCGCGGGCGGTTCTTTCGGGCGTCGCGGTGTCATGAGCGCAGACTATGTCGTCGAATGCGTGCGGATCGCGAAACGGACAAACGGACGACCGGTCAAGATGATCTGGACACGCGAGGACGAGATGATGGCCGGTTACTTCCGGCCGATGTCCCATCACCGCCTTTGGGTCCAGATGGGGCATGACGGTTTCCCGCGGCGCTGGCGCGTCCACAGTGTCTGTCAACCACTGGTTCCGGTCGGCCCGAACAGTCAGGCCGTGGAAGGCATCGAGGGTTCGCCCTATTTCTCGACAGCATCGACCGTGGATGGCAAGATCTTCAGCCCCTCCTTCGCGGTACCGCCATCCTTCTGGCGATCGGTCGGTCATTCGCATACCTCTTTCGTGATGGAGCATATCATTGACCAACTCGCACGGCGCGCGGGTCGCGATCCCGCCGCCTATCGTCGGACATTCTACGAGAAGGCAGGCGATAAGCGCCGACTGGCAGTGCTCGAGACGTTATGCCGCCGCTCGGGTTGGGGTGAGCCGATGGAAGCGGGTTGGGCGCGCGGCCTTGCAATTCATGAGACGTACGGGACCCTGGTCGGCCAGGTTGCGGAGCTTCGGTTGGACCGAGGGAAGCCGGTCGTTCGTCGCGTCGTCGCCGTGACCGACTGCGGTATCGCGGTTTCCCCGAACCAGATCGCAGCGCAGATGGAAGGAGGCATCGGCTTCGGGCTTTCTGCAGCGCTGTCCGGCTCCATGACGCTCAAGGATGGTATCGTGCAGGAGACCAATTTCGACACATACCCGATTTTGCGCATGAACGAGATGCCGGCGGTCGAAACGCACATCATCGCTTCCACGAACCGGCCGACCGGCATGGGGGAACCCGGCGTTCCCCCGATCGCGCCGGCCGTCGCAAACGCCCTGCTGGCGCTGACGGGCAATCCAACGCGAAGCCTGCCATTGGCACAGGCAAGCACCATCAGCAACGCGCCAGGCGATCCTGCCTGATCATTCGACGCCCCTGCCGCTGGCACATCGACTAGCCCGTCCGGCAGCCCTGCTACGCTCTCGACCATGATCTCCCAACCTGCAAGGCAGCGACAAGAGATCCAGCTTGCCCATCACCCGGTCTGCCCATGCCCTACATACCGGTCTGCCCCCTGCGCCCTACATATTCGCTGTACAGACGTTGCTGGTTCATGACGTCACGCTTGGGCGCAACGCCGAACATCCGGGAATATTCGCGGCTGAACTGGGACGCGCTTTCATAGCCGACCTGATAGGCGGCCTCTGCAACAGTCGTATCCTCCATCACCATCAGGCGCCGCGCCTCAAGGAGGCGCAACTGCTTCTGGAACTGCAGCGGCGTCATCGACGTCATCGCCTTGAAGTGCTGATGGAAGGACGAAAGGCTCATGCGTGCTGCCTCCGCCAGCTGCTCCAAACGCAGCGTTCGGGCGACGTTTTCGTGCAGAAGGTGGAGGGCTTTGGCGATCCGTGCTGCGTTCGATTCAGGCTCGACCAATTTGCAAAGCTCGCCACCATTGGGGCCGCTCAAAAGCCAGTAGCAGATCTCTCGCATGACGGACGGAAAGAGAATCGGAATCGCCTCTGGCGTCTCGCTCATTCGCAAAAGCCGCAAGACACACTCGGCCAAAGGCTCGTCGACCTGCCGTACGAACAGGCATGGCCCGGAGCTCGCAGTGGGCGGCGGCGGCGCTTCTAGCTGCTCGAGTACGTCGCGGATCATCGCCACGTCCAGCTCGATCATTAATCCGGTATAGGGCACCTCCGGGCTTGCCTCGACGATGTGCCCGGTCGCCGGCAGCGCCATGCCGACAGCCAGACATTGCCCCGCGCCATAACGAAGTGTGTCCTCCCCCAGGATGATTTCCTTCGCCCCCTGAAGCACGACGCAGAGCGACGGCTTGTAGACTTGACGCATCCGCATTCTTTGCTTGAAGGATCGAACGATATTGAAGCTGCCGATCGGCGTAGGGAATACCCCCTGCCCCCTGCCTTGGGCTTCGATATAGGCATTGACCGTCCTCAACAGCGCTGGCGGCACACATACCTCCGAAGCATTGCGAGGCCAGTGTAGTACCCGACTCTCGATTGGCAGCACATCATTGCCCGCAGGATTGGGCAAGTTTTTTGGGGCTTCCGGCATTCTGTTCATCAGACACTCCATCTAGCTTGAGGCTGCGGACCAAGCGAGGAGTGTGTCGAAAATGACAGAATACGCCGCGCAGTCAATAGACCTGCAAAGATCTTCATCCGCCCTATCGGGATATTCCAAAAACGAATATGTGCGTGGCTGGCGCATGGTCGCGATCTTCGTGACGCTACTTCTGATCAATGCATTTTGTCAGATCGACAGAATACTCCCATTCATTTTGGCTGAGTCGATCAAATCCGATCTAGGGCTGAGCGATACACAGATGGGTTTGCTTACGGGCCTTGCCTTCGCGGCCTGCTACTCGCTGCTATCCCTGCCTCTCGCCCGGGCCTCGGATCGGGGATCGCCCCGCCTCGTCTTGGTTTCGTGCATCCTGCTTTGGAGCGGGATGACAGCGTTCGGCGGCGTCGCCTCCAGCTTTTTGATGCTCGCGTTTACACGTTTCGGCGTCGCGTTTGGAGAAGCAGGCGCGGTACCTGCCGGCCATGCCCTGATTGCCCGCAAGATCCGACCCGAACGTCGTGGCCTTGCAATCGGGCTGTTCGCGATGGGCATTCCGCTTGGCACCATGGTCGGCTTCGCTGCCGGCGGAGCCATCGGCGATACGCTTGGCTGGCGTTCCGCCCTGGTCGGCGCCGGCGCCATCGGCGGACTGATCGCCCTGTTGACCTTTCTTGCCACCGGTCCAACCCCAACGCTGCAACGCACGGCCACCAACGGCGAGCCCTTCCTTCAGTCCAGTCGGCGATTGCTGGCGTCCCCGGCGTTCCGCTGGATGTTTATCGCCGCGATCTTCCTCGGTTTCGCCGCAGCGCCCTTCTACGCCTTCTCCGCCCCATTCCTCATCCGCACACATAGCTTCAGTACAAGCGAGGTGGGGTTGGCCTTTGGTCTCCTGCAGGGCCTGATGGGTATCATCGGCACGCTTCTGGGCGGACGCTGGTTCGACCGCGCGGTGAGCGCAGGCACCGGAAGAGTGCTCGGACCGCCAGCCATTCTCTTCCTGATCGCCAGTGCGACTACGAGCGCGGCCCTGTTCGTGTCGGACGGCTGGCTGTCGATCGCCCTGCTGGTGCCCGGGATGCTGTCCTTTTCGTTCATGCTGCCGTGGGCCTTCGGCGCTGCCCATCTTGTGGCGGGCGATGGCAGGCAGGCGCAGGCGTCCAGCCTTGTGATGATCGGTTCAGGCCTTCTTGGGCCGGCGCTCGGGCCCGTCATCGTCGGGGTGGTCAGCGACGCAGCGACGGCTGCGCAGGTGCCCAATGGCCTTGGGTTGGGGTTGCTGGTCGTCCCGATCGCGAGCGTTCTGACAGGCATCGCCTTGCTGATCGCAAACCGGCGGATCGCCGCTTCGCTGGAAAGACGATGATCTTCGCCTCCTCCCTATCAGTCGATAACAGGCCCTAGCCAGCCAACCGCCGGGTCTGGCGGCGCCTATCGCAAACAAACCAGTATATTGTGAAAGGAACCATCGAAGTGTCCGATGCTGATACCTCACGCCGCGCGTTCATGACCTTCGCGGCGGCCGCTCCCGCGGCTCTCGCCATGGGCAGCGCGGCTTCGGCCCAGGCAGCCACGGCGGGCCCAACCGCTTTGCCTGGCGCTGGCAGGGCGGCCATCGTCACCGGCTCGTCGCGAGGCATCGGTGCTGCCACCGCCAAGCGTCTGGCGCGCGATGGCTTTGCCGTAACTGTGAACTACCTCACCAACCGTGACCTCGCCGCCCGCGTCGTGGCCGACATCGAGGCGGCTGGGGGGCGCGCCATCGTTCGCCAGGCCGACGTCGCCGACCCGGCAGCGGTCAAGGCTCTTTTCGACGCCAATGACAAGGCGTTTGGAGGCGTTGACGTGGTGGTCAACAACGCTGGCATCATGAACGTCGGCCCCTTTGCCCAGATGTCGGACGCGGCCTTCGATCGGATGATGGCCACCAATGTCAAAGGCAGCTTCAACGTGCTGCGCGAGGCGGCGCGGCGTACGCGTGACGGCGGCCGGATCATCAGCCTGAGCTCGAGCATCGTCAAGACGCCACCCCCAGCTACGGGCGCGTATGCCGCCACGAAAAGCGCCCAGATGCTCTTCTCCAACGTCCTTGCAAAGGAGCTGGCGGGTCGCAACATCTCGGTCAACGCGGTGGCCCCTGGCGCCGTCGACACGCAGCTCCTCCGTCAGCACGGTGAAGCAGCGCTCCGCGGAATTCCCGAACAGACCCCGCTTGGTCGCCTTGGCCTGCCGGAAGACATCGCCGGCGTCATCGCGCTTCTCTGCTCGCAGGACGGTGCCTGGATCGACGCTCAAACCGTGTTCGCAAACGGCGGATTGGGGTGACGGGAAATCGCCTGCTAATTGCAACGAGCTTGTTTCCGTTCCGCTGAGACAAGACTGACACGCAGTTCGCCCTCGGGGTGTCTTGGCGACGGGTCGATGCGCGGCTTGCCCATGCGGCCAACTCCCGACTGAAATGTCGGAGCCCTTCCTCTCAATCCACAGGAATGCGCAATGAAGTACAAAACACTCGGCAAGACCGGTCTGTTCGTCTCCGAACTCTGCCTTGGAACCATGACCTTCGGCGGTCAAGGCGTCTGGGCGAACATGGGGAATGTTCAGCAGGAAGACGCACAGGCCCTGATCGCGCGCGCGCTCGAACATGGCGTCAACTTCATCGACACCGCCGACATCTATTCGAACGGTGCGGCGGAGGAGATTGTTGGCCAATCTCTGAAAAACTTGGGCGTCCGGCGTGAGGACGTGGTGATCGCTACAAAGGTATACGGCCCGGTCGGCCCGGGCCCGAACGACCACGGTAATTCGCGGGGGCACATTCTCGACAGCGTCAAGGCAAGCCTGAAGCGCCTCCAGGTCGATCACATCGACCTCTACCAACTCCATGGCGCGGACACCGTGACCCCGATCGAGGAGAGCCTCGCGGCGCTCGACACGCTCGTGCGGCAGGGCCTTGTCCGCTACGTTGGTGTCTCGAACTGGTCCGCCTGGCAGATGGCCCGCGCGCTCGGACACAGCGAACGCCTGAACCTTGCCAAGATCGTGACAACACAGAATTATTACACGCTCGCCGGCCGCGATCTCGAACGTGAAATCGTGCCGCTGATCAGGGATGAGAAGCTCGGACTGATGGTGTGGAGCCCGCTCGCCGGTGGATTGCTCAGCGGAAAGTTCGGCCGCGACAAGCAGGCCGAACAGGGCAGCCGGCGCACGACCTTCGATTTCCCGCCCGTGGCCATGGACCGCGCCTATCAGGTAATCGATGCGATGGAGACGATCGCGGCGGACAAGGGCGTCAGCGTCGCGCAGATCGCGCTCGCCTGGCTGCTGCACCAGCCCCATGTCACCAGCGTAATCGTTGGAGCCAAGCGGATCGCACAGCTCGACGACAATGTCGGTGCGACCGAGGTCCGACTGAGCGCGGACGAAATCGCAAGGCTGAACGACGTCAGCGAGATCACCAAGGAATATCCCGCGTGGATGCAGCGTGTCCGCGAAGTCGCGCCGAAGCCGCCACTGAGCGCGGTACCAGCCACCTCGGACTGAAATCGAATCACGAAAGCCCCCCGCCCCTCCGAACCGAAGAGAGATCGCCGGACACCCGGCCGGCGATCTCCAAGACCATCAAGGGCGCACGCGGTGAGACGTCTCCGATGAACTCAGGCGTTGAAGCCGGCGTCCACATTGAGGGTCGCGCCGGTAATCAGACTTGCAGCGGGACCGGCGAGAAACGAGACAGCGCTGGCGATCTCACGGGGCTCGCCAAATCGACCCAGCGACGTCAGGCTCCGTTGATAGTCAGCATTCTCGCCATTGGCCGGGTTCATGTCCGTGTCGGTCGATCCCGGCAGAACGAGATTCACGGTAATGCCTTGAGGGCCGAGTTCGCGCGAAAGACCTCGCGTGAAGGACAGAAGCGCCGACTTCGACATGGCGTAGGCCGTTACCCCTGGGAACGGAACACGCTCGGCCAACGAGGAGCCGATGGAGATGATACGGCCTCCGGACATCAGGTGGGGGATCGCCGCCTGTGCGAAGAGAACTGGCGCGCGAACATTAACGTCGAGCATGGCTTGCAAATCGGTCAGAGACAGGTCTGCTGTCATCCCCGCCGTTCCAATGCCCGCGCTGTTGACGAGAATATCGAGCCCCCCAAGCGTGTCGACCGTCTCGGCGACAGCGCGGCAGATGGCTTCCGGATCGGCGCTATCGGCCTGGATCGCAAGCCCACGCCGACCTTTCTCCTCGATCGACTGGACTACCGTCGTCGCCCGTTCCGCAGAGCGGTTGTAGGTGAAGGCGACATCGGCCCCCTTTTCGGCAGGCGCAACTGCGATCGCGGCTCCAATGCCTCGCGAGCCGCCGTTCACCAGGGCGCGTTTTCCAATCAGGTCCATGATCGATTCCTTTTTACAGTGATCGCTGCATTAAATCGGTAGGTTTGTTGCAGCGCGCCGTCAATTGATTTATGCAGTGGTTGATGCACAATGACGTCCCAGCACCCCCGGCCTGTTCGGCGTCGACACGCCCCGCGCGCGGTCGGCCGAGGGAATTCGATCGCCAGGAAGCCCTCGCGGCCGCGATGCGACTATTTTGGATCAGGGGGTACGAGGCTACCTCGATCGCGGATCTTACCAAGGCGATGGGGATCGGGACAAAGAGCCTATATGCCGCGTTTGACTCGAAGGATGCGCTCTACGCCGAAGCCCTCCAATATTATTATACGACCTATGAAGGGCTGGTCTGGACCCGTTTCCGGAAAGCAGCGACCGCGAAAGAGGCGGCGCTGGCGTTCCTTCAGGATTCCGCAATCGCCATGACGGGTGGCGATTGCGATCTGCCACATGGCTGTATGGCAACGCTCGCCACAGTGGGCAGCGATGGGCATGCCGAGCTCGGCGAACTCATGAGAACCACCCGCGCGGGTGGTTTCGAGGTCCTCAAGGCACGTTTCGACAAGGCAAAAGGCGATGGAGACCTCGCCTTCACGGCGGATACGACCAAGCTGGCGAGGTTCGTGCAGACGATACAAAGCGGCATGGCGATCCGCGCCCGCGACGGTGCGGAGCGGGCGGAGCTTGAAGCGGTCGCCGAGATGGCATTCGTCAGCTGGAACTACGTCGTCGCTGCCACAAATCATGAACCGAGTTCATCACAGGTGTTTTGCCAGTTGTCTGGATCGACACCGAAGTAGCATCCGAACGATGCTCCCTGACCTAATAAAGGTTATGCCGGGGAGTTTGCCTGGATTGCATTGCGGCGCCGATCGATAAACAATCGCTCTATCAAGCAAGCAAGGCATTCAATTCTACCTCATGTCGCTGCCATTCCACGCCGCGTGCTTCAAGCCACCCGTCGTCATAATAGGTGCAGCTATATCGTTCTCCACCATCGCACAGGATCGTAACGATTGAGCCTCGCTCGCCGGCAGCGGCCATTTCGGCGATCAACCGGCTACAGGCGACGAAATTCGTCCCCGTTGATCCACCTACCTGCCGGCCCAGCCGAGCGGACAGCGCACGCATCGCACCAATGCTGGCGGCATCGTCAACCGCGATCATCCGGTCGACAATCGACGGGATGAAACTGGGTTCAACGCGTGGCCGGCCAATGCCCTCGATTTGGCTGGCGCACCCCTCAGGCAGTGACGTGACGGCGCGATCCGCGAAATGTCGATGGAAGATCGAATGGACGGGATCGGCGACACACAGCTGCGTCATATGACGCTGATAAGCGATATAGCGGCCGATCGTCGCCGATGTCCCGCCCGTACCGGCGCCGCAAACGATCCAGGCAGGGATCGGAAGCTCCTCCGACGCCATCTGCGCGAAGATGCTCTCCGCGATATTGTTGTTGCCGCGCCAATCGGTCGCGCGCTCTGCATAGGTGAACTGGTCGAGGTAATGGCCATTTGTCTCACGCGCGAGGCGGTACGCCACGTCATAGACTGTTCGTGGATCGTCGACCGCGTGGATCTCTCCTCCGTGAAACCGGATCGCATCGAGCTTTGGCGCGGCCGTGGATGTCGGCACCACCGCGATAAAACGCAGACCTAGCATCCGTGCGAAGTAAGCCTCGCTGACCGCGGTTGATCCCGAAGATGCCTCGATGATGCAAGTGTCAGGCCCGATCCAGCCATTGCACAACGCGTAGAGAAACAATGAGCGCGCCAGGCGATGTTTCAGGCTTCCGGTGGGGTGGCTGCTCTCGTCCTTGAGATACAGCGTGATCCCGGGATAGCGCGGCAAATCCAGCCGAATAAGGTGTGTGTCGGCAGACCGGTTGAAATCGGCTTCGATGCGGCGGATCGCCTCGATCCGCCATGAGCGCACGGCGTCGTTCATGTTGTGAGTCATTGGCTTACCAGCCCGTGCCGCATCAGCATTGCCTGCGGATCGGCATCGCGCCCCCGGAACGCGCGAAAGCTTTCAGCCGCCGGACGACTGGCCCCTTTTGCCAGAATCTCGTGGCGAAACTTGGCGGCGGTGAAGCGATCAATCAGCCCGCCCTCGACAAAGCGCTGGAACCCGTCGGCGGCCAATACTTCTGCCCATAGATAGCTATAATAGCCCGAGGCATAGCCGCCCGCGAATATATGGGTGAAGGCGTGCGGGAAGCGGTGCCATGAGGGCGGACGCACCACCGCTACCTCGTCGCGCACCGCCTCGATCACCTCGATCGGGTCGCTTCCCAATGTCCCCAGATGCAGCAACATGTCGAACAGCGCCAATTCGACCTGCCGCACGATGAACATGCCCGAGAGGAAGTGGCGTGCGGCGATGAGCGTGTCGAACACCGCATCGGGCAGCGGCACGCCCGTTTCATGATGTCCCGACATGTCGCGCAGGACGTCGCGATCCCAGGCGAAATCCTCCATCAACTGGCTGGGCAGCTCGATCGCATCCCACTCGAACCCGTTGGTGCCGGCGATGTTCGGGCGGTCGACCCGGGTGAATAGGTGATGCAGGCAATGCCCGGTCTCGTGCAGGAAGGTGACGACCTCCTTGTGGCTAAGCAGTGAGGGGCTGCCGTCAGTAATCGGCGCGAAGTTGCACACGAGATAGGCGACCGGTACGCGCTGGACATTGCCGTCGTTCAGCCGCGGCCGTGCCTGCGCCATCCAAGCGCCGCCGCGCTTGCCGGCGCGCGCGTGCAGATCGACATAGATGCCGGCGAAGACCATGCCTTCCTCATCCGTCACGTCATAATAGCGGGCGTCGGGATGATAGACGGCCACATCGGGCCGCGCGACCAGTCGGATGCCGAACAGCCGGTCGAGCAGGCGCTGCCATCCGGCGACGACGCACTCGACCGGGAAATGGGCACGCACCTGCTGCTCGTCGATCGCATACCGGGCCTGACGCATTCGCTCGGAGACATAGGTGATGTCCCAAGGCTGAAGGTCGATGATGCCCAGATGCTCTGCGGCGTAATCGGCCAGTGCTTCGATCTCCGCTTCGGCGGCGGGCTTGGCGCGCGCCGCGAGATCGCGCAGGAAGGCAATGATCTCGCCCGCGTCGCTCGCCATCTTGGTGGCGAGCGACCATTCGACCGAATCGGCAAATCTTAGCAGTCGCGCTGCCTCCCGCCGCCGCGAGAGAATCTCAAGGATCCGCGTGGAATTGTCGAACTGCCCGGCATGCGGTCCCTGATCGGATGCTCGCGTCCCCGATGCGGCATAGACGCGCTCGCGCAGGCCCCGGTCCTCGGCGAAGGTCAGGACGGCGTTGACACTCGGCATCTGGAGCGTGACGACCCAGCCGGATAGGTTTTTCGCCCGCGCAGCCTCGGCGAACATCCCCTTGTCCGCGTCCGAAAGCCCGGCGAGTATCGCTTCGTCCTCGACATGCTCGAACCAGGCGTCAGTCGCGTCGAGCACGGCATTTCCGAACGCGGTCGAAAGCTGCGACAGTTCCATGGTGAGCGATGCGAAACGGGCGCGGTCCTCGGGCGCGAGCGCGACACCCGAAAGCTTGAAGTCGCGGATCATATGCTCGACGGCGGCGCGATCCGCATCAGACAGGCCCGCGAACTCGGCTGTCCTGGTCAGCGCGACGAGGACCTCGTACAGCCCTCCATTCTGGAGGACCTGAAGCTGGTTCTCGACCAGTCGCGCCTCGCCTGCAACATAAGCGGCGCGCAGCTCGGGCGTATCGGCGACGCCGTGAAGATGCCAGACCGCCGACCATATGCCCGTGATCAAAGTATCGGCGCGCTCCAGCGGCATCCACGCCTCGGCAAAGCGGGTCGGCCGGGTCTCGACGATCCTGGCCACAACCGCGCGATGATCGGCGATCGCCTGTTCGAGCGCGGGCGCAATCTGGTCGGGCCGGATATCATCGAACCGCGGCAACGCCAGGGTATCAAGCAAAGGGTTCGTCATCGATTTTTCTCTCAAACCAGTAGGCCGGTGTCGGCGCCCTCGGCGGCGATGGCATGGGTGTTATGTCCGGCCAGGTATCGCTCGGCCTCCAGCGCGGCCATGCAGCCCATGCCTGCGGAGGTGACCGCCTGGCGGAACAGCTTGTCCTGTACATCGCCCGCCGCGAACACGCCCGGCACGCTGGTCGCGGTCGAACCCGGTGTGACGAGGATATAGCCTTCGTCGTCCATATGCAGTTGCCCCTTGAACAGCGCGGTCGCGGGATCGTGGCCAATCGCGACGAACAGACCGTGCGCCGCGAGATGCGACATCGTGCCGTCGCGCGTATCGCGCAGCGCCACGCCGGTCACGCCGCCGCTATCGCCCAAAACCTCGGCGACTTCGGCGTTCCAGATCATCTCGACCTTGGGATTGGCCCGGAGCCGCGTCTGATTGGTGCGATCGGCGCGCAGAATATCGCGGCGATGGACAAGATAGACCTTCTCGGCAAAATTGGTGAGATAAAGCGCCTCCTCCACCGCAGTATTACCGCCACCGACCACCGCGCAGACGCGGTCGCGATAGAAGAAGCCGTCGCACGTCGCGCAGGCCGAGACGCCTCGTCCGCGATATTTTGTCTCGCTTTCCAGTCCCAGCCAGCGCGCCGACGCTCCTGTCGCCACGACGATCGTGTCGGCAGTATAGTGCGTGCCGCCATCGCCGATCGCGAGGAACGGTGCGCGGGTCAGATCGACTTCGACGATCAGGTCGCTGACAACATCGACGCCGGCTTTGCGCACCTGCTCGCCCATTCGTACCATCAGGTCGGGACCAAGCACGCTTTCGTCGCCCGGCCAGTTCTCGACCTCGGTGGTGATGGTCAACTGCCCGCCCGGTTGCGGTCCCTCGATCAGCATCGGCGCCAGCGCGGCCCGCGCGCCATAGACGGCTGCGGTGTAACCCGCCGGGCCGGAGCCGATGATGAGAAGCTTGCTGTGCCGTATATCCGGCTCGTTCTCCCGCGGCATTTTACGCTCGTGCCCTCTCGTCCGCGCGTTCGGGGGCGGCGAGCGGTGCCTGTTCCATCATCTCGATCGTTTTCCAGCCCGTCGCCCGATACCGCTCGGTGGCCTCCTCGACCCCCTCCAGCCGAAGGCGAAACTGCCCCGCCAAAGCGGGATGGTCGGCGTCGAGGATTGCCAGCACGCGATCGAGCCCGGAAAACTCGGCCTTGAAGCCGTCCTTTTCGGCTTGTTCGCGGATATGGAACACGCGGCTCTCGTCTTCCTTCGTCCAACCGATTCTGGACAGCGACAGGTGCATCTCGAAGGCACTCAGCCCGCCAAGCGTGTCGCGCAAGACGGTTCGCATCGCGCCGGGCCAAGCCGCTGCCTCGATAACCTGCGCCGCCCAGCGATCGAGTGTCTCCTCCTCGAAGGCATCTGTTGCGGCGACAGCGGCCAGACGTGCCGCCTTCCACGTCTTTCGATCGGGTTCGTCGCCGTCGACCGCGCGCTGGTGCAATGCCATGATCGCCCTACGGCCCCGCTCGACGTCCGGGTGACGTTTGGTCATCGCGACCAGTTCGGGGTTGGCGAGCAGGTCCAGCACCAGTTGCGAGACGATCTGCGTCAGATCTGCTCCTACCGGCGTCCGCTCCAGCCACGCGTCCGCAAAACGCGCGGCCTCGGCTTGCGGGCGAAAGCCGTTGACGAACATCGGCAGTGTGTCGGCCAGACCGAGTGGATATCCCAGCTTTTCTGCATAGCCCGGCGTATCGTCGGCCTCCATCACAGCGCCGATGACGTTGGCCTTTCCATCTTCCCACGCCGGGAAATAGACAAAGTTGCCCGCCATGATGTGGTGCCGCAGCCGCTCCAGCGCCTGCGCCTTGACCGCCAGATCGCCGTGGAAGGTGACAACGCGCATCATTCTGCCCCGCCGACATTCGCATCGACGAAGGCGTCGAGGCGACTGCGCGAGAGCGTGCCGAAGGTCCGTGCGGTCTCCGACCCGTCCTTCACGATCATCAACAGCGGGATACCGCGCACCTCGAACCGCTCGGCAAGCTTCGGATTTGCCTCGATATCGACCTTCACGATCTCCATCTCCTCGGCATATTCCGCGGCGATTTCGTCGAGCGTGGGAGCCAGCGCCTTGCACGGCGCGCACCAGGGTGCCCAGAAGTCGACGAGCACCGGCTTGTCGTTCTTCAGGACGATGTCATCGAAATCCTGCTCGGTCGCGTTACGCATAATGATTTTCCTTGTCTGCAATGGGGGTTCAGCCGGCCTGCCCGCCAACCATCATCCGATCGATGCGCAGCGTGGGCTGGCCGACGCTGACGTGCAGCGACTGCCCCTGCTTGCCGCAGGTCGCCATGCCGGTGTCCAGCGCCAGATCGTTGCCGATCATCGAAACATGGCGCAGCGCCTCGTGCCCAACGCCGATCAGCGTGGCACCGCGCACCGGCGCGACCAGCTTGCCTTTCTCGACCAGCCAGGCCTCGATCGTAGTGAAGTTGAACCGGCCCGTGACGATATCGACCTGCCCGCCGTCGAATTCGGTCGCATAGATGCCGCGATCGATCGAGGCGATGATGTCGGCCGGATCGGCGCTGCCGTTCGCGAGGAAGGTGTTGGTCATGCGTGGCATCGGCAGATGCGCGTAGGACTGGCGACGGCCGTTGCCGGTCGAGCACGCGTTCATCAGCCCCGCGTTGAGCCGGTCCTGCATGAGCCCGGTCAATATACCGTCCTCGACCAGCACGGTGCGGTCCGGCGCGGTGCCTTCGTCATCGATGCCCAGCGACCCCAGCCGCCCTGGAATTCCGCCATCGTCGATTACCGTGACGCCGGGCGCTGCAATCCGCTCGCCGACCTTGCCGTCGAAGGCGGACAGATGCTTGCGGTGATGGTCGCCCTCCAGGCCATGTCCCACCGCCTCGTGGAACAGCACACCGGGATAGCCTGGTCCCAGCACGATCGGCATTTCGCCGATCGGCGCGGGCATGGCGTCGAGGTTGTTGAGCGCCATGCGCGTCGCGGTCCCGACCATCGCGTCTATCTCGGCGGTAGCGAACCCGTCGAGCCCGGCGCGCCGCCCCAGTCCCGCCTGACCGCGCGCGCGCTGGCCATTATGCTCGGCGATGACGACCATCGACAGGATCGTCATCGGCCGCACGTCGCCGGCCAGCAATCCGCCAGCGTCGGCGACCAGAACCGTCGTGTCGGTCGCGCGGACATTGGCGTCAACCCGCACGATGCGCGGGTCTTGTGCCCGTGCGCGTTCGTCGATCCGCTCCAGAATGGCGATCCAGGCGGTCGCATCCTCGACCTTGACCGGATCGATCGCAGGATAGAGATCATGGCCGGCCGCCCGGCGGTCGAGCGCGATGCCCTGCGGATGGCGCGCCGCGTCGCCGCGCCGCTCGAGCGTCCGGACCGCACGGACCGTGTCGAGCAAGGCACCCTCGCGAATATCGGCGGAATGGGCGAAGCTGACCTGGCCTCGATGGGCCGCACGCGCACCAACACCCTGCCGCATCGAAAAGCTGCCCTGCGTTACACGCCCGCCTTCGAGCTGCCAGCCACGCATGCTGGTCGCCTCGAAATAGAGGTCGGCGAGATCGGCGCCGCCGCCGGCCAGTTCGCCAAGCGCGCGAGCGATCGCCGCCTCGTCGAGCCCCGCCGGGCCAAGCAATCGCGCGGTTGCGCGGTCGATCGCGAGTGCGCCGCCGTTCATGCCCTGCCTCCCACGCGCATGTCATCGACCAGGATCGAGCCGGTGCGGATCGCGCCCATCCGCTCGACATCCTGGCCAACCGCGCGGATGCCGTTCAGCATCGCGGGCATGGTCCCGGCCAGCGTCACATCGGTTACGGCATGGGCAATTTCCCCGCCCTCAACCCAGAGGCCGCGCACCGCCTGGGTCCAGTTGCCGCTCGCGGGATCGGTCTTGCCGCCCTGAAACTGGGTGACGACCAGCCCGGTGCCGAGCATCCGCAGCATCGCGGCCCAGTCGCCGCTTTCGGCGGTGCTGGTCAGCCGCAGATTGTAATAGCCATCGGCATTGCCGGTCGAGGCCAGGCCCAGCTTGCGCGCGGTGTAGCTCGAAAGGAACAGCCCTTCGACCACGCCCGACCGGAGGACGGCGCGCGACGATCCGGCGATCCCTTCGCTGTCGAGGCCGCCGCTGGCCAGCCCCAGCGGCTCGAACGGATCTTCGTGAAGAGCGAGGTGCGGCGCGGCGACGCGCCGCCCGATCGGATCGGGCAGGAAGCTCATTCGCCGATGTTGCGCCGCTCCCGTCAGCGCGCCCGCAAGTTCGGCAACCAGCGTGGCGGCGACACGCGGCTCGAACAGCACAGGGCAACGACGGTTGTCGATCGAGCGCGCGCCCAAAGCACTGCGGGCACGTTCGGCGGCGATCTTCACGAGTTGTTCGGCGGAGACCAAGGCATCGACGCGCCGCTCCTGCGATTGGCAGAAGTCGGAGATGCCGCCACCCTCATCCTGCGCCAGCATTACCGTCCAGCGCGAGTCATTCGAACGCATCGCACTGCGGCAGAAGCCATCGCTCGTCGCCAGAGCCCAAAGACCCTCGGTCGCCACCGCTACCGATTCCCCAGCCCGCAGCCGGCTGTCCGCCGCCGCGATCCCGGTTGCAACTCGGTCCATCGCGCTCGCAGCTTCCAGCATCGCCTTGGGGCTGCGGGGGCTGTCGGCGTAGAGCAGCGGCGCGGAGCTCGCGAAGGCTAGCCACTCGGCGGGGGGCAGATCTGCATCGGGATCGGGCTGAACGTGCCCTGCGATCAACATCGCTTCCTCGACCACGCGCTCGATCGCGGGCCGATCGAGCCCGGCCGTCGAGGCCGATCCGCGCCGTCCCTCATGAAAGACGGTGAGGCTCAGTCCCTGACTGCCGCTGCGCTCGGCCGTTTCGATCTCGCCTCCGCGCATCGCGGTCTTCGCTATGCCCTCATGTTGGACCGAAGCGCGGGCGCGGGCGCCCCGCCTGGCCGCCAGTTCGACCGCGCGCTCCGCCGCCTCGCGCATGGCCGTCTCGCTCTGAGTCAGCAACTCGCTCACGCCGCGTCCTCTGCGATCATCGATATCGTGGCATGTCCGTGGTGCAGGCGCAGGCGATGCGTGTGATAAGCGGCCAGCTTCTCATTGTGCACGACGCTGACGATGGTGGCGTCTGGCATCGCGGCAATCACTGCCTGGTAAAAATGCGCCGCATTGTCGGCGTCGAGCGCGCTGGTCGCCTCGTCTACGATCAACAGGCTTGGCCGCTGCAACAGGATTCGCGCGAGCGCGACACGCTGCTGCTCGCCGGGCGACAACTCGTCTTGCCACATGCGCAGTTCGTGCATGGCATCGGCATGGGCGTCCAGCCGGACCCGCTCCAGCAGCGCCGCGATGGTCGCGTCGTCATGATCCTCCGCCCGGTCGGGGAAGCAGATCGCGTTCTTGAGCGTGCCGAGCGGCAGGTACAGTCGCTGCGGTACCAGCATCGCGCTACCGCGCTTCGTCATCGCTACCTGCCCCGCGCCATCCGGCCATAAGCCAGCGATGGCGCGCAGTAGCGTGGTCTTGCCCGTGCCCGACGGCCCTTCGATCACCCAGCGCTCACCGTCACGGATCGTCCAGTCCGAAACCTCCATCAGCGGCTCGCCATTCGGGCGACGCAGCACCAGGCCCGTCGCGCTGATGGCGACACCGTCGGGCGTGCCGCCGGGCGTAAAGCCGATGCCGCGTGGCCGCTCCTGATCGATCGCATCGTCCAGCGCCTTTAGACGGTTGAAGTTGGCGATCTGGCGGGCAATGCTGGGATAGGCGGTAACGATATAGGACAAGGTACCCGAGAACTGCGAAAAAGCGTCGCGCGCGGCCTGGACCTGACCGAAGCTGATCGCGCCCGCGAAATATTTGGGCACGGTCAGGAACAGCGGGATGATGCCCATGACCTGCTGATAGAAGCCCTGCCCGACCTGCAAGCCCGCATTCGCCAGCATCAGCCGATACCAGTTGCGCCGGATATTCTCGAAGGCGACGCGCAGGCCACCCTGCTCGGTCCCTTGCGCCCCCGAAAAGGCGATCTGTTCGCTGTTGCGCCGGACGTGGATCAGATCGCTGCGGAAGTCCGCGTCATAATGTTGTTCGCGCATCCGTCTGCGCACGAACGGCCTGCCGATCCAGGTGATGACCGTCGTGCCGACCAGGACGTAGATGATCGCGAACCAGATGAGGTCGCCACCAGGCAATGGGATGCGGTAGCCGAACAGGGGAATGCTGATCGGCGACGATGTCTCCAGCAATATGGCGCCGAAGGCGACCGCACGGATTACGCTGAAGATGAGCGCGATCAGGATGCTGAGCGGCGACGTGCCATAGACCGTGCCCATCGACGTGAATTCCTTCACATCCTCGGCAATGCGCTGGTCCGGATTGTCGATCATCCGCAACCGCTCGATCTCGTAGAAGCGATCTCGGGCGAACCAGCGGCCCAGATACCATTCGGTCATCCATTTGCGCCACCGTATCGACAGCGTCCAGCCGACGATATTGTGCGCAAAGGATGTCCCGATCTGGAGAAGGATGATCATCGAAAAAGCGAAGACCAGCGACAGGAACAGGCCGCCCTGCCGCTGCTCGATCGCGTCGAAGAAGTTGCGCTGCCACTGATTGGCCAGCAGGAAGGCATAGGTCGTGCCAACCTCGATCGCGCAGTAGCACGCCACCAGAAACCACGCCCATTTCCAGTCGTCCGACACGAAATAACGCGTGCTGGTCCGCCACGCATGCGCCCAGCGTTCTCGCGCCGGCTGGTTGGACTGGAGACCCGCCTCGCGGCGGGTCTCATCGACATTGGCTGGAGGTGGTATCATCGCTCAGTTATACGCGATCAGAACAGGCGCTTGGAAATGCTGAGGCGAACGCTCCGCGGTTCTCCAACCGGAACGTAGGTAAAGACGGATGTCGATCCGTAGTTTCGGCGATCGAAGATGTTACGAATACCGATATTGATGTCGAAGCCGTGCACGCTCAGGAACGCGTTCGCATCAATCTGCCGCGATGCCGGCACGACATATTGCCCCAGTAGATTGGCGTAGGAGCTCGACCGCCCGTACAGGCCAGCCGAAACGCCGCCATTGACGCCATCCGAAATCTTGGTTCGATAGGTCGAATAGACGCTGTAGGTGTCACGCGGCTGGTTCGCCACGACGGTTTGAAGGGCGTTGGTCGTCAGCAGCGCATATTTGGTACGCGTCAACGACGCCAGCACCGTCCATCCCGGCAACAATTGTCCGGCGATGTTCAGGTCTAGGCCCCGCCCGCGCTGCCCCGGTCCAGGGAAGAGGTTGGTCGGATCCGCCGGGTCACGAACGATGATATTGTCCTGCTGAATATCGAAGTAGGACGCATTGATCGTTGCGCGCTTTTGGAAGAGGTCGAGCTTGACGCCCGCTTCCTTGTTCGTGGTGATGATGTTCGGCAGGATGGAGCCATCCTTTGCGACCGTGAACGTCGCCTGCTCGCCGCGCGCATAATTGGCGAAGATCGAAAGGTTGTCCGTGGCGTCGAAGATGATGCCGCCGCTTGGGGATACACCATCTTTACGCTGCACTACTAACGGCGATGGCCCTGCGAAAAACGTCTGCGATGTGCTTTCGAACCAGTTCTTGCGAACGCCGGCCAGGATCTTGATCTTCCAGAACTCGACCAGAGCCTGACCATAGATCCCCTCCTGCTTGCCGCCGTTGCGGATCTGCACATTGCCAAAGGGTGTCCACGGTATGACGACCAAGGGTGTGCTGGCGTCGAGTGACGGGTTCGTGGCCCGGTTAAAGTCCCGCCCGCTGCGCTGCGCGCCGGAGCCGTCGCTGTAATTATAGCCGACGTTGAAGCTGGTCTTCAGGCCGTCACCGATGTGAGTCTTGATCCGCACGAAGCTGTCGATGGCATTGGATGAGCCGTCCTGCTGCGCGCCCTGGGTATCTGCCACCAGGGCGCCCGCACGGCTGTAGCCGACGCCGGCGGCCCGAGTCGTCAGCTCGGTCTTGTCGTGCATACCGCGTACGACGAGGTCGATACCCGGCATGATCTGCCGCGTCGCATCGAAATAGAAGCGCGTGGTATTGATCCGAATGCCCTGGTTGGACGCATAGATCGCCCGTGAGGGATCGCGATCGATGATCTGCCGCGTCTTGTTGTCGAACAGCGTAAATGCCCCGATGCCGCTCGTGCCTTCGTTGATGCTGGCGCCAATCACGATATCGGTCAGGCGATCCTTGTACCGCAGGGTCGGCGCGAACAGCCAGTTCTTGTCACCCGTATAGCCCCCGTAATTATGGTCCATCGTCTGCGCGCTGGCGATGACGCGACCCGACAGCTTGTTGTCAGCGGTGATCGCGTTGTTGGCGTCGATCACCCCGCGCACCAGCCCGAACGAGCCTGTGTCGAAGCTGACGGCCAACCGCTCCTCGGCGCTCGGCTTCTTCGTCACCACATTGACGTTGCCGCCCAGATTGCCGAACCCGGCGAGCAGCGCATCGGGGCCCTTCAGGACTTCGACCCGCTCGATGTTGGCGACCGGCTGATCCGCGCCCGCGTTGACGCCATATTGCGACGTCGTCGTCAGGCCGTTCACCAGACCGCCCGCTGAGAAGCCGCGGATCGTATAGCTGGCGCCGCTATTGGGGCTGTTGCCCAGCGTCGAAACTCCGCCCGCATTGCGCAGGATGTCGGTAATGTTGAGTGCCTGCTGCTCCTCAATAGTCTTGGCGCTAATAACCTGAGTGTTGCGCGGCTGATTGCGCAACCCCAGACCATTGCGATCAGACGTCGTCGACTGGCGGACGAGCACGCTCGTCTCGGCTTCGTCACGCCGAGCGGTGACGACGATGTCGTTGACGACGACCAGCCCTTCTTTCGCCCCAGGGAAGACGGTTAAGCCGCTTCCGTGGATCGCGGCCTTGACCGCGCGCTCGGCATTCGTGGCGCCACGCACCGGCCGGGAGGTCAGGCCCTTGACCGCATCGGGGTCGTAATTGATGGTTTCGCCGGTCTGCGCTGCGATCGCCTGAAGCGCCTCAGCCATAGGCATGGCGGGCAGGTTGACGTCGACGGTCCGCGCGGCCTGGGCGGCGGCTGACGATGGAAAGGCGAGATTGGCGGCCGCGAGAACCCCAAGACTTGCGGCTCCCAACAAAGCGCGTGCATGTGCAGTCATACTAGGCATGATCACTCCCCTCCCAGGACGCGCGCCATCCCATGCGCTGCCATCGCCGCGCACCTGACAGATCGAAACCCTGTGACAAAACGGACTCGCCTCGCGGCGAAAAACGGTCGCTTCCGAAACGGCTGCAACTGCGGCTGTCCACCTGCATGACGGCTTTCCCAGTCTTGGTGCGCGAGGCGCCAGCGGGAATTTTCCGTCAAATGAGAGGCTATGCTTCAGTTAGGTTACAGGCAAATTCGAAGTGTTCATGCCTCCATGAGCCGCATCGATGATCGATGGAGTGTCCGGGTGCCTCGATAGGCACGCGGCCCGAATGGTCGATCAATCTTGCCGGTGACCCGTCCGATGCGCGCCTTCATTTGAATCGATCAACGCTGTCCCTCGGGAGTCGCGTAACCCCAGATCGGGCGAGCCGTAACCGCCGCCGCCGGGCGTTTCGATCACGAAGCAGTCGCCCGGGGCTAGCTCGACGCGAGCCGTACCAGGGAGGGTTTCGACCCTGCCTTCGGTACGCTCCACCCGCTGTGCGCCCCGCGCACCCGAGCCACCACCGGCCAGCCCGAACGGCGCGACCAAACGGCGAGACGCGACGATAGTCGCGGTCATCGGCTCAAGCATCGTGATCGCACGCGTGACGCCATCGCCGCCGCGCCACTCACCCCGCCCGCCCGACCCGTGACGAATCGCAAAGTGATCGAGGCGCACGGGATAACGCAACTCCAGGATTTCAGGATCGGTGATGCGGGTATTGGTCATATGCGTCTGGACCGCCGTGGCGCCGTCGAAGCCGGGCCCCGCCCCAGCCCCGCCGCAGATCGTCTCATAATATTGGTAGCGTTCATTGCCGAACAGGAAGTTGTTCATGGTCCCCTGCGACGCGGCCGCCGCGCCCAGTGCACCGAGCAGCGCATTGCACAGCGCCTGGCTCACTTCGGTATTGCCCGCGACTACGGCGCTGCCCGGCGGCGGCGCCAGGAAGGAGCCTTCCGGAATGACGATGCGCAGCGGCGCGAGACAGCCTTCATTGAGCGGGATCGCCTCCCCCGCGAGACAGCGAAAGGCGTAAAGCACCACGGCACGGGTCACGGAGGGGGGCGCGTTGAAATTGCCCGCGCTGGCGGGACCAGTACCGGTGAAGTCGACCACCGCCTCGCGCGCCTCCCTGTCGATCGTGACCGCCACCTTCAGCGGCGCGCCATCGTCCAGCCGATCCTCGAACACGCCATCGGACAGACCGGCGATGACGCGGCGGATATTCTCCTCCGCATTCGCCATCACATGCCCCATATAGGCGCGGACCATCGGCCAGCCGCGTGCCGCCGCCAGCGCCTGCAGCTCGGCAACGCCGTTTGCATTGGCGGCAAGCTGCGCCTTGATGTCGGCGATATTGACGTCGGGGTTGCGGGCCGGCCATTCGGCCTCGGTCAGCAGGCGCCGGAACGCAGCCTCCTGAAAGACGCCGCCATCGACCAGCAGGAAATCGTCGATCACCACGCCTTCCTCGCTAAGGCGCGCGGAGTCCGGCGGCGTAGACCCCGGCGTCGTCCCGCCGATATCGGCATGATGGCCCCGATTGGCGACGAAGAAGCGCAGCTTGCGCCCATCCTCATCGAACACCGGCGTGATCACCGTCACGTCCGGCAGATGGGTGCCACCATGGAACGGATCGTTAAGCGCGATCGCATCCCCCGGCTTCAGCCTCGCCCCTCGACGCACCAACACGGCGCGCACACTGTCGCTCATCGCGCCTAAATGCACGGGCACATGCGGCGCATTCGCCACCAGCCGCCCTTCCGCATCGAACAGGGCGCAGGAGAAATCCAGCCGCTCCTTCATGTTGACGCTGCTGGAAGTGTTGCGCAGCACCACGCCCATTTGCTCGGCGATGCCCATGAACTGCGTGTTGAACAGCTCCAGTTGCACGGGATCCGCGATAGCGGGGTCAGGCTCGGTCCGCGGCGCCGCGCCGATGTGCTCCAGCAGCAATTCGCCGCCATCGCCCACGTTCAACGCCCAACCCGGCTCGACCATCGTGGTCGCGGTCGCTTCCCGGATCAGCGCCGGTCCTGTCAGCCGGTCGCCGGGGCAAAGCATGGCTCGATCGAATACCGGCACGGCGTGCTCGGCACCGCCGGTCCAGACGGACACCCGGTCCAGCGACACGGGCCCCTCGCCCACCCGTGTCGCGCCGGCAGGCACCTCCACCGGGTCGCCGGGCAGCACTGCCTCCACCATCATGCTTTCGATCACGATGCCACGATCCGGGCTGACGAAGCCGAACCGCGCGCGATGCGCGCCCTCGAAGGCATCCCGCATCGCTGCCACCTCACCGAGCGGCACCGGCAGCGCGGTATCGGTACCGGCATAGCGCAGATGCACCATCGCGGTGCGCCGAACGGCCGCATCGCCGCCCAGATCCGCCGCGGCATCCGCCCCCAGCGCGTCGGCGAGGCCGGGGAGATCCGCGATTGCTTGCGGGGTGAAGGCCTGCTCGACCGAGCGCTGGCGCAGAGATGCGCGATCGGCCAGCCCCATACCATAGGCCGACAGCACCCCCGCGAGCGGATGGATCAGCACGCGCGTCATTCCCAGCAGTTCCGCCACCCGGCAGGCATGCTGCCCGCCTGCGCCACCAAAGCATTGCAGTACGAAGCTGGTCACGTCCTCGCCGTGCTCCAACGCGACTCGCTTGATCGCCGCCGCCATGTTGGCGACGGCGATCGACAGGAACCCTTCCGCCACTGCCCGCGGATCCTGGGGTGATTTTGTCGCTGCCGCGATCCTGTCCGCGAGTTCGGCGAAACGCTGCTCCACGATCGCCCGGTCCAGGGCCTGATCACCGCCGGAGCCGAACACCGCGGGAAAATGCTCTGGACGGACCTTGCCGACCAGCACATTGGCATCGGTCACGGTCAATGGGCCGCCGCGCCGGTAACAGGCCGGCCCCGGATTGGCCCCGGCGCTGCCCGGACCCACCCGGTATCGGGCGCCGTCAAAATGCAAGATCGACCCGCCGCCGGCCGCCACTGTCTCGATCGCCATCATCGGCACGCGCATCTCGACGCCCGCCACCTCGGCATCGAATACCCGCTCGAAGGCGCTGGCATAGAGCGCGACGTCGGTCGAGGTGCCACCCATGTCGAAGCCGATCACCCGATCGAACCCGACGCGTTCGGCCGTGCGCGCCGCCGCAACCACGCCGCCTGCCGGCCCCGAGAGGATCGCGTCCTTGCCTTGGAAATGCGCTGCGTCGGCGAGCCCGCCGTTCGATTGCATGAAGTGCAGCGGCGTATCGCCCAGCGCTCCGGCGACGCGATCGACGTAACGCCGCAGCACGGGCGACAGATAGGCATCGACGACGCTGGTCCGCCCGCGCGCGACCAGCCCGATCAGCGGACTGACGACATGGCTGGCGGAGACTTGCGGGAAGCCAGCGGCGCGCGCCAGTGCCGCCACCCGGTCTTCGGTGGAAGGGTGCGCCCAGGCATGCGTGAGCGCGATGGCCACCGCTTCGAACCCTTCCTCGCGCGCGGCCTGCAAGGCGGCCAACACGGCGCCCTCATCGAGAAGCGCTACAAGGCCGCCAGCGCGATCGATACGCCCGCCGATCTCGAGAACCTGCTCGTGCAAGGGCAGTGCCGGCCGGATCGCCAGATCGAACAGCGCTGGGCGCGCCTGATTGCCGATCGCCAGCAGGTCGGCAAAGCCGCGATCGACGACCAGCAGCGTGCGCGCACCCTTTCGTTCCAGCAGCGCATTGGTGGCGACCGTAGTACCCATCTTCACTTCGGCGATCGCGTCCGCCGGCCATGGATCGTCGTCTCCCAGCCCCAGGATCTGGCGAATGCCAGCGATCGCGGCATCGGCATACCGCTCGGGATTCTCGCTCAGCAATTTGGCAGTCGACAGCGCGCCATCAGGTGCCCGCGCGACGATGTCGGTGAAGGTACCGCCGCGATCGATCCAGAAGCGCCATCCACCCACGCAGCACATCCTCACTGATAATTTATCGATGAATCATCTTCTAAATGTTGACACTTCGCTTGTATAGCTCAACCTTCCAGCAGTGAGGAGAAGACGAGATGGCAGGGCAGCGAACTGGGAATGCAATCGTGTCGTCGGCCCATCTTGCCGACGGCGCGGCACCGGCGCTGTCAGAGCTGGAGTTCAGCCTGACGCTCGCCGCCACCGCCTATCATCGCTGGATCGCCCGGTGCGCCGCCGCCACTGGCATCGCGCTGGCGCCCTTGGAAGTGCTGATCCTGCATACCGTCCGCCACCGCGATCGTCCCAAGCGGCTCGCGGACATCGCATTGGTCCTCGATGTGGAAGACACGCATCTCATAACCTATGCCGTGCGCAAGCTGGAAAAGGCCGGGCTGGTGGCGACACGCCGGTCCGGCAAGGAGAAGCTGATCGGCGCGACCGACGCAGGGATCGATTTCTGCGCCGCGTATCGCGCGATCCGCGAAGCCGTGCTCACCGAGCCGATCGCTGCGGACGGACCTGAGGCAACCGCACTGGCGCAGGCGGCGGCGCTGCTCCGCCGCCTGTCAGGCCAATACAACCAGGCGGCCCGCGCCGCCGCGACGCTCTAAGCGCGCCGGCAATGCTGGTCTTTGCCTTTACAGGAAATCCATGATGACCCCGGAGCTCGCCGCCCGCTTCGGGCGCATCGCGCTGGGCCATGTCACGCGCGAATATCCCCACAAGCCCGATCATGTGCTGGAGGCGGATGGCGACGCCTATAGCCCACGCACGATGCATCCGATCTTCTATGGCAGCTTCGACTGGCACAGCTGCGTTCATGGCTTTTGGCTGCTCGCACGGATTCGGCGGCTGTTCCCGCAGCTCGCCGAGACGGCGGCGATCGATGCATTGTTTGCCCAGAGCTTTACCTCCGAAAATGTGGAGGTGGAGCGGGCCTATATCGATCGCCCGAGCGCGCGCGGCTTCGAGCGCCCTTATGGCTGGGCCTGGGCCTTGATGCTGGCCAGCGAGCTGAGCGTCGGTGGTAGCAACACCCATGCCGCGACGCTACAGCCGCTGGCGGATGCCTTTGTCGAGCGCTTCCGCGATTTCCTGCCAAAGCTCCTTTATCCGGTCCGCGCGGGCTTCCACGCAAACACCGCGTTCGCGCTGGTGCTGGCCGATCGCTACGCCCGCGTCGCCGGCGACGAAGCGTTTCGCACACTGCTCCGGACGCGTGCCTGCGACTGGTTTGCGCGCGACTGCGCAGCCCAGGCCTGGGAACCCGGCGGCGAAGATTTCCTGTCCCCTACGCTCATGGAAGCACTCGCGATGCAGGTCCTGCTGCCGCCTGAGGATTTCGCCCCTTGGTTCGCTGCCTTCCTGCCCGATCTCACCGCCCGCCAGCCCGCCGCACTTTTCATCCCCGCGCAGGTCAGCGATCGTTCCGACGGGAAGCTCGCACATCTCGACGGCCTGAACCTCAGCCGCGCCTGGGCAATGCGTAGCCTCTCGCCCCATGTACCGAGCCGTGGTGGAAAGACGCTGGAAACAAGTGCTGGCGAGCATCTTGCGGCCGCAATCAACGAAGTCTCCGGTGACTATATGGGGGAACATTGGCTGGCCACCTTTGCACTGCTCGCGCTTACGGGGACGGATGGAGCCGCCGGGTGAGCGGGCGTCAGCCGCGGGCAAAGTTCTGTATCTGGAAGATTGTCGAGAGGTAGCAGAGCTGGTAGGTTTATCAGGGGTATGCACGGAATGGACGCCAAGCAATCTGAAGTAAAACCCGGTACGGCTCCCTTCCCCAGCGCTGCGCCTCTACGCAAACTCAATTTGAACCTGCTCTACCCTCTGGATGCGATCCTGCGCGCGCGGAACTTGACCGAAGCGGGTCGGGAAGTGCGACTAAGCCAGTCGGCAATGAGCCACGCACTGCGCCGCCTTCGAGAGCATTTCGGTGATGATCTGGTCATTCATGTGGGCGGAGAGCAGCAACTCACGCCCCTTGGCCTGGCGTTGCGCCCCGAAGTGCAGCGCGTGATGCGTGAGGTGGACGGCGCCCTCAACTTCTCGCTTGCCTTCGATCCAATGACTTCCAGCGGCACCCTCACTGTTGCCGCATCCGAGGCAGTAGAGCAGATGCTGCTCGGGCCCGTCCTTGGCAATCTTTCCACAGCTGCCCCCGGTTTGAACATCAGCATTTGTCCGCTCGATGTTGCGCGACCTGAGCGCGCACTGGATGACGGGGCCGATTTGCTGTTGCTCCCCGGCGAACGAACTCTCGAGCGCCTTGAGTCATTGCCGATCCTGAACGACCAGGCCTCGTGCATGATCTGGGCCAAGCATCCAATGCTCCAGGATTGCGATGACCTGACCGAAGCGCAGTATCGTGCCGCGCGGCACATCGTCGCACGCGGCGAGCTGACGGAAAGCTTCCCGCTTGACGCAGCTGGCGCCGAAATGCTGCGTGCCCGCCATATCTGCATCCGCGCGAGTTCGCAGGCGACACTGCCCGCTATCATAATAGGCAGCGATCTGGTGGCGACCGGCAGCATGTGGCTGTTCCAACATTATGCATCGATGATGCCTCTGAAGGTTGTCACGGCGCCCTTTGCCAGACGTCCGAACCAGATTGTGGCGCAATGGCCAAGACATCGTCGAGACCCCATGCTCGCTTGGTTCGTCGACCAGATCCGGGAGAGGCGCCAGCAATATCCCGGCGCACTTCAATGAATTACTCGCCCCATCAAGCACCACTGGTCTTTTCGAGGTGTCCAAATGTGAGGTCACCCGACAGCAGCATCGATTGCTGCAATCACTTGAGTCCTGCACAAGTGGCGACCTGATGTACGCAAACAGAATCTCAAAGGATACCATGCCTGGCATCGTCACCGGAGTGCCCCGAGTGCCTACCGCGCACTAAAGCCTACCGCTCGCCGTCGTCGCACTGACGGCTTACGCCGATCTGGACGGGGGCTGTTCGCTGCGCTTCCGCTCGCGCCCGACCTGTCGATGTTAGGCTATCCCTTGGTTGGGTGGGCGGGCGGGAGCAGCGGTATAATACCGGCCACTGGTACGGCCTGCCGTTCGCGCGCATCGGCTGTGAGGCGCTCGCGCATGTCCCGCAGGTCACCGCGATCAGAATGGCTCGATTGTACTCGTGCGCTAGGCAAAGGCAATACCGCCGCACCGACTCCAGACTCCGTCGAACCGCGTCACATGCTCGACTCCTGCAGCCTCAAGCGTCCGTGGTCCCGAAGACGGGCGCGGCACCGTTGGATATTGCCGTCGAGGACGACCGGAAGGGCTCGGAATATGAATCACTCGACGCGTGCCCCGAAAGCCAATTCCCACGTCTTGTTATCCCAGCGGCACGATATCATCAGTCGAACGCACCACAGCTTTTCTCCTAGTCGGCTCGAAAACGCTCATCTCTGACCAGCACAAGGGAAGCTTTTGGCGAGCCCCTTGATCACTAAGGTCGATGCTCTCCCCTTGAGCAGCTCTGGCGGGGCACTGCGAAGATAGGTGTAGACCCGATCGGCGAGTTCATGGGGAAGGATCGATCCCGCTCCGCACCAGGCCGTCGCGCTGGTAGCATCCGCCACTCCGGCTATATAGGCGCTCGCCTTGATGGCCAATTTGATGCGATCCGCCTCGCCTCCCAATTCGCCCGTATCGGACTTTCCTTCGAGCGCTTCGATCAGTTCAGCACCGCTGACACTCCAGGTGCGCGGATCGCCATTGTTACCAGACTTTGCCGACGAAACGTCGACATGCACGGCTGTCGACATCAGCACCAGGAGCAGCGCTTGATAGGAAAACGATGCCTTCATCTTCCACTCCGATGATCAGGGCTGCCCGAGAACGCCCGCCAGGCACCGCCGAGGCGTGACTTCTGGTTTCAGCTTCCATCGAGATCTTCACTGTCTGAGCCCTGCTGATTTCCTCTATAGGCGAGCGCCGACATTGCATTAACCTCGTCGTCAATCACGCTGTTCGCGCATCGCCCTCGAAAGAGGCGTATCTCCAAGTGCGGCAAGGACCTCTTGGAAGGATGTCATGCTCTCATCCTGTCCGAGCTTGAAGCGCGCGCTCGATCGCACCACCTTGGCCCGGAAGGCAACGACGTGTGCGACGAGGTCTGCATAACGCGGGCCCATCCGTTCGACCGTCCATCCTCCCTCTTCGGTTCCCTCCAATAGGGTGGCAAGCGTGCGGATCACACGATCCTCGTTGCCAGGCTCCAACATGATATCGACTTCGAACTGCGCCAGGCGATAGTTCCAAGTCGGTCCCCAATCAGTCTTCGAAACCATCGAAGGCGAGATATAGGCATGCGGGCCGAAGAAGCTGACATGGGCGCGCGGCGTCGTAACCACGCGTGCAACATGCGGATTGGCCTTTGCGAAATGCCCGACCAGCATGCGAACCTCCCCCGCTTCGTCCAGCTCCGCGAACAGCGGCAAAGGGGTCGAGATGAAGCCTCCGCAGTCATGCGTCGTAACGAGGCCCAGCACTTCTTGCCGCACCATCCTCGCGACGTCTCCGCTACGGCGCGGCGCAAAACGGCTCATCGTCGCACCAGATCCTAGCGCCCTAGCCCGTCAAGGCTGCCATGGACTGTCCGCCCCCGGAACATGGTCAGCACCACCCGGGTTGCGTGGATGCGCCTGGCGGGCACTTTGAACAGGTCCTGATCGAGCACGATCAGGTCAGCACTCTTGCCCGGCAGGATGGAGCCAGTCTCCTTCTCGAGGTGGTTCACATAGGCCACGTTGAGCGTATAGGCCTTGAGTGCCTGGGCGAGCGTGACGGCCTCGTTTGGCTCAAGCGGCAGCCTGTCGCCTTCGGGCCCAACGCGGGTGAGCGCGACTTCGATCCCCTCGAACGGGTTGGCGGAGGCGACCGACCAGTCGGCGCCATAGGCCAGCCGACCGCCGGCGCGCAGCACGCTCCCCGCCGGATAGATATAGGTCGAGCGGAGCGGGCCGATCTGCTCCTTGGTGAGGTCCATATAGGCTTCGTTGCAGGCCCAGAGCGGCTGGAACACTGCCGTGACGTTGAGCTTGCCGAAGCGCGGCTGGTCGGCCGGATCGATGACGTTCATGTGCGACATCATCGGGCGAGTATCGGTCATGCCGTCCTTGCCGCGGGTGCGCTCGACGGCGTCCAGCGCCTCGCGCACGGCAGCGTCGCCGATCGTGTGGAAATGCGACTGCATGCCCCTGGCATCGAGCGCCGCCACGGCTTCGGACAGGGTGTCGAGGCCAATCTGGGGGGCGCCCCTCTCGCTGGTGCCCTCATAGGGCTTGAGCATCGCGGCGGTGCGCTGCGGGATCACGCCGTCGATGAAGAACTTCACGCCGTTGGCGGCGAGCCCGATCTGCTTCGCGCGGGCGGAGAGCTTGAGGATGTCGCCCATCTGCTCGATGCCGCGCTCATTGTTCCAGCGCAGGTCCATCGCGGTGTGCATGGTGAGCTCGCCACGGGCCTTCACGGCCTCGTACGCGTCGATCGCACGGCTGGTGCCGCCCTTGTCCCACTCGACCGCGGCATCGTGCCACGAAGTGATGCCCATCGAGTTGAAGAACCTGACCGTGTAGCGGATTGCGCCCTGCAGATCTGCGTCGGTGGGTGCGGGCACGAGCTTGTCGACCAGCGCCATCGCCGATTCCTCGAGCCCGCCAACCGGCTCGCCGGTCTTCGGATCGCGGTCGATCGTCCCGTTCTTGGGGTCGGGCGTATCCTTGGTGATGCCGGCCAGCTCCAGCGCCTTGGAGTTGACCCAGAGCGTGTGCCCGTCGGACTCGAAGATCAGCGGGCGATCCTTCGAGATCTCGTCGAGCAGCTGCTTGTTGGGGATGCCGTTGGGCGGGAACAGGGTCTGGTTGAAGCCCGAGCCGAAGATCGTGCCGGTGCCCGAGTTCTTCTTCACGCACTCGGCGATGATCCAGCGATAATCGTCGAGCGTCTTGCCGGCGTGGAGCGAGCAGCGGGCATGGCTCATCCCGCCGAAGATCGGGTGGGCATGCGCATCGCCAAAGGCGGGCATCAGGAAGCGGCCGTGGAGATCGACGACCTGGGTCTTCGCGCCCTTGCGCTTCGCGATCTCGGCGACGCTGCCGACGGCGAGGATGCGGCCATCCTTGATCGCCACGGCCTGCGCCCAGGGCTTGCCCTCCTCCACCGTATAGACCCGGCCATTGGTGAGGATCAGGTCCGCCGCCTCGGGTGCCGGCAGCGCCGGCGCGCTGTTGGCAGTGGCGGCAAGGAGCAACCCGGCGGTCGCGGAGCGGAGGAACAGGGAATGACGAGCGAACCGAGGGGCCATGAGGGGCAATTCCTGTGCAAGCTTGAACAATAAGGGGGCCGGAGGGTCTTCCCTTCCGGCCCCATGAGGCAAGGTTAGAAGCGGCGGCGCAGCGTGGCGAGCACGGTGCGATCCTTGCCGAGATAGCAATAGCCCTCGGCCACCGCGGCGCTGTAGGTGCAATTGGTGTAGACGCGCTCGTTGAAGATGTTCGCGCCGTTCACCGACAGCGACCATTTGCCGTAGCTCAGCTCAGCCATCGCATCGGCCAAGGTGACCGGCGCGATGCGGTAGAGCTGGTCGAAGCTGACCTTGTCGCTCTGGTAGCGCACGCCCGCGCCGAGCTTGAGGCCGAGCTCGCCGCCCAGGTCGAACCGCTTCGAGGCCCAGACCGAGGCCTGGTGCTCGGGCAGGTTCTCACGCCGGTCGCCGCGCTGGCGGCCATCAACCTTGAGATATTGCGCGCGCGTGTAGCTGTACGCCGCGGTCAGGTCCAAGTCGCCGGGCAGCTTCACATTGGCTTCCGCCTCGATCCCGCGCGAGCCGGTGGAGCCGCCCTGGATGAAGTTCTGCAGCTCGTTCGGATCGGCGATCAGGACATTCTGTTCCTTGATGTCATAGGCCGCGATCGTGAACAGCATGCGCTTCGAGGGCTGGAACTTGATGCCCGCCTCGTACTGCCGGCCGGTGCGCGGCACATAGGCGACGCCGAAGAAGTTCGAGCCGAACACCGGCAGGAACGATTCCGAATAGTTGAAATAGGGCGACACGCCCTTCACGACGTCGGCGATGATGCCGGCGCGGAAGGTCCAGGCCTTGTTGGCCGCCAGCTCAGTGCCGTTGACGTTCGACTTCACATTGTCGTGCCGCGCGCCGAACACCAGCGAGACGCGATCCCAGGCACGAATCTGGTCCTGGACATAGAAGCCGGTCTGCGAGTTCTTGGTGTCGGTCGTCCAGCCCACGCCGTACGCGAACGGCACCCCGTACACCGGATTGTAGAGGTTGAGCCCCGGCGCCTGACCGAAGCCTTCCTGCTTGTCCTCGCGGAACTCGGTATAGTCGAAGCCCGCCAGGATCTGATGCTCCAGCGGCCCGGTGGCGAAGCTCAGCACCAGGTTGTTGTCGCTGTTGAGCCCGGTGTACTTGGCGCGGTTCAGATACCAGGCGCGGTTGGCGATGGTGCGGCCGGCATCGGCATAGGCGCCGCCGAAGCCGGTATAGCCGAACACCTCCTGATAGTCGGTATCCTGCTCGAACGCGCGGTTGCGGCTGCTGAAGGTCAGGTTGTCGCCGAAGCGATGCGTCACCAGCAGCGAAAGCGCATAATGGCTGGCCAGCGTGTGGTTGAAGCCCGGCTCGCCCAGGTAGAAATCGTCCGAGATCTTGGTCGCGCCGCTGCCGTCGACCGTCTTGCTGGTCGGCAGATAGGTCTGGCTGCCGAGATGGTCGCGCTGGTACAGGCCGATGAAGGTGACTTCGGTGTCCGGGCCCGGCTTGAGCGTGACTGCCGGCATCACCACGATGCGATCGTTCTTCTGGCCCTTCTGCTGCAGGTCCGCATCGCGGACGAGGCCGACGAGGCGCGCCGAGACGCCGTCGACGATCGGGCCGGTCACATCGAGCTGGAACTGCTTGTAGTCGTCGGTGCCGTAGGTGACGCCGACTTCGCCGCCGAAGCTTTTGCGCGGGCGTTTGCTGATCGAATTGAGGATGCCGCCGGCGCCGCCGCCGCCGTACAGCGTCGAGGACGGGCCGCGCAGCAGCTCGGCGCGCTCGACGGTGAAGATCTCGAGACGGCCGCCATAGATAAAGCCAGGCATGCGGTTGAGACCGTCGAGATACTGCTCGGCGCCGGTGCCGCGCACCGCGAGGAAGTCACCGCGCGTATCGACGCCGTTCAGCTCGCTCGAGGCGCCCGCGCTGTAGCGGATGACGTCCTGGAGATTGACCGCCGCGCGATCGTGGAACTCCTCGGCAGTGATGACGCTCACCGACTGCGGGATCTCCGTGACCGGCGTATCCGTCTTGGTGCCCGAAAGCGCGCGCTCGCCGGTGACGACGATCGTTTCGTCTTCCTTCGGCGCCGCATCGCTGTCCTGCGCCATCGCCGCGCCGGACCAGCCGATCACCGCGCATGCCGAGAGCAGCGCGAGCCGCGTCTGCTTTACCAGTTTCCCTGAAAGTTCGTGTGTCATGGCCGCCCACCCTTTGCTCTTTGCGCCGGCCTCGTGGATGTCGCCTCCCGTGACGACAGCCGGCTTGTTTGCAGGGACATTGAACAGCCAGCGTCGCAAAACCGTCACGCGGTTTTCAGGGTAATTCCGGGCACAAGACGGGTAAGGCTTTACCCTGTCTGGAGGAACGGCCCGATCAGAACGCGCCCGAGCCCACATCGCCCCCGTCGATCAGCCCGCGCTCGTGCGACACCCGAACCGCATCACGCCGCTTGTTGACCCCGATCTTCCGGAACACCGCCTTGAGCCGATATTTCACCGTATCGGGCGACATGCCGATCAGCCGGGCAATCTCCTTGTTGGAGTAGCCCTGGCTGAGATGGCGCAGGATCGCCGCTTCGGCATCGTTGAGCGCGTCGGGGGCCGGCGCGGGCGCGCGGGCGCTGCCCATCGTCTTGGACAGGGTCTTGAGGAACTGGGCGCGGAACCGGTCGGGCGTGGCCGCGAGCGCTTCCTCCAGCGCCCGCTGGACGAAGGCGCGCGCATTGAGGAACGGGCGCACGATGCCCTGGAACATCGCGGTGCCTACGGCCTCGTCGAAACAGGCCTGCGCCTTCCCCGCTTCGCCGATGGCGCGATAGCCCTCGGCCTTGAGCAGGTTGAGATCGATCAGCAGCCGGCCGGCACCATGCTGGCGAGCCCAGCGGCCCATCACGACCAGCTCGTCGAGCGCGCTGTGGTGGGCGCCGGCGAACAGCTGGAGGCGGACCCGGCAGAGCGCGGCGGCGACGGCCACCGGGCGATAGATCGGCGATTCCTCGGCCATCGCATCGGCCTGGGCATCGAGGCCGATCGTGGCGGCGAAGGCGCGGGCTTCGCCGAGCGAGGCCGGGTCGCGCAGTAGCAGTTCGAGCTCGCACAGCTCGGCGAGCAATTCCAACTGGCGCAGGCGACGGCGCTGGGCGACGCCGCGAGCACGGGCGAGCAGCGCACGGGCGACATCGAGCGAACCCTCATCGGCCGCGCTGTGCGCCGCAGTGAAATAGGCGGCGGCATAGACGTCCACCCAGCCGTCCGACTGCTCCATGTGCGGCAGCGCCCATTCGAGCAGCGCATTGGCCTCGCCGGCGCGGTCCTGCTCGTAGAGCAGCTCCGCTTCGAACGCGGCGCAATTGGCGGCGAGATCGGAGCGCGCGCCGAAATCCGCCTCGATCTCGCCGCGCGCCACCGCGAGCACCGTCACCGCATCCTTCAGCCGCCCCTGCGCTTCGCGGATGCGCGCTTCGTGGAAGCGGGTGAACAGCTCGCTATAGGGCGAGCCCATCGCCTGGTAATGCGCGCGGGCCGCCAGCGTCGGCTCCATCGCGCGCTCCAGCCAGCCGCCCTCATAATATTTGGACGCCAGCGATTCGCTGACATTGGCAAGGATCAGGTGATCGTCGGCCGGCAGAGTGCGCAGCAGCGCCTCGCGGGCGAGCAGGTCTTCCAGCACCATCGGCTGGTTCTCATATTCGGCCAGGATATCGCCGACGACGCGGATCTCGGTCCACAGATCGGGCGAAGTGTCCTCCTGCTCCGATCGCGCGACCTGGCGATCATAGGCGAGGCGCGCCGCGTCCATCCGGCCGCATTTCATGTCGAGATAGAGCCTGGCCAGCACCAGCGCCGGGCTGGCATCGATCTCGGCGGCACTCAGCCGGGCAAGGCCGCGCTCGACCAGGTTGAGCTGTCCCTGCGGGATCAGCCGCCAGCCGCCGGCATCCTCCAGCACCCCGGCGAGCAGCGCGCTGTCCTCCGCTTCGATCGCGTGGCTGATCGCGTCCGCGGTCTCGCCGCGCGCATCGAACCACAGCGCCAGCCGCTGATGGAGCATGCGATATTGGCCGATGTCGCGCCGTGCGAGGCGCTGGCGGAGATATTCGGCGAAGAGCTGGTGATAGCGCCAGGCATCGCGAGCTGGCGACAGCGGGGAAAGCAGCACGCCCTGCTGCTCCAGCCGCTCGAGCAGCAGCCCGCCATCCTGGCGATCGCAGATCAGGTTGAGCGCCTCACCGGTCACCTGGCCGAGCAGCGACGTGCGCAACACCACTTCCTGCACATCCTCGGGCAGCGACATCAGTACCTGTTCGGAGAGATAGCCGGCCAGTTCCGAGCCGGAGCCCCCTGCCCCGCCAACAAAGCTGCTCCGGTCGATGCCGCGCTTGAGCGAGAACAGGGTGAGCTGGAGCGCGATCGGCCAGCCTTCGGTGCGCTCGATCAGGCTGCGGACATCGTCGTCGCCCAGCGGCATGCCCTCGGCGCGGGCGAGCATCTCCTCCGCCTCGGGGCTGGAGAATTTCAGGTCCTCGGCGGAGAGTTCGAGCAGTTGCCCCTCGGCGGCGAGCATCGCCTGGCCGAGCCGAGGATAATCGCGCGAGGCGATGATGAAGTGGCAGTTGCGCGGCGCCAGCCGGATCAGCGACTGGAGGAAATCGAGCACTTCGACACTTTCCGCGCAGTGGAGATCGTCGAGGATCAGCACCGCCTGGCGCGGATCGCGGGCCAGCCGATTGATGATCGCCGACAGCGCCGCACGCGCGGGCATGCCGGAGGAAGCGGGCTCGCCTTCCTCCTCGCCTTCGCCGCTGATCGCATAGCTGATGTACTGCGCCAAGCGCTTGGCATCGGCATCGTCGCGCTCGAGCGTGAGCCAGGCGACGAGCCGGTCGCCACCTTCGAAACGGCGGCGCCACTGGGCGAGCAGGCTGGTCTTGCCATAACCCGCCGGCGCATGGATGAGCGTGAGCCGCCGCCCGAGCGCGCCGTCGAGCCGGTCAAGCAGCGCATCGCGGCGGATCTGGTCGCCCATCCACAATGGCGGCGCGACCTTGGTCGGAATCAGTTCGTCTATCGCGGCTACTCCACCCATGCCGATTCGCTAGACCGAAGACGGTACAAGAAGATGGCAGGCGCGGGAGCGACTTACCCGTCCGGGCGCCCCGATTACCCGTTCGCCGACCCCGCGCACCCGTTTCCCGCATTGCGCGGCGAAGCTGCCGGCCCTTAGCTCGCAAGGATTATGGGGCGTGCCAAAGGATTGGTGTAGCGTGCGAATTGGGGTCGATGTCGGGGGAACGAATACCGACGCCGTGCTGATGAACGGGGCTGAGGTGGTCGCCTGGACCAAGCAGCCGACGACGGCCGACGTCGGATCGGGCGTTGCCGCCGCGATCCGCGCGGTGCTGGCCGATGGGCGTGTCGCCCCAGAGGCAGTGGCGTCGGTGATGATCGGCACCACCCATTTCACCAACGCGCTGGTGGAGCGCAACAAGCTCGACCGGGTGGGCATATTGCGGCTCGCCAGCCCCGCCGGCGAAGCGCTGCCGCCGATGACTGGCTGGCCCGAGGCACTGTCCGCACAGATCGACGCGAAGACCTATCTCCTGCCCGGCGGCTTCGAGTTCGACGGGCGCGAGATCGCGCCGCTCGACAAGTCGGCGGTGCGGAATGCGGCACGCGAGCTGCGCGCGATGGGCATCGACTCGATCGCGATCAGCAGCGTATTCGCGCCGGTGAACCCGTCGATGGAGGAACGTGCCGCCGCGCTGGTAGCGGAAGAGCATCCGGAGGCACGGGTCACCGTGTCGCATACGCTGGGCCGGATCGGCTTTGTCGAGCGCGAGAATGCCGCGATCCTCAACGCCGCGCTGGGAAGCCTCGCGGCGCATGTCGTCGCTTCGTTCGAGCGGGCGCTGGCCGAGATCGGCATCGATGCGCCGCTCTATCTCTCGCAGAATGATGGCACGCTAATCTCCGCCTCGCATGCCGCGGCCTATCCGGTGCTGACGATCGGATCGGGGCCGACAAACTCGATGCGCGGCGCGGCGTTCCTCACCGGGGTGCGCGACGCGATCGTGCTCGATGTCGGCGGCACCACCACCGATCTGGGCGTGCTGGCCAATGGCTTTCCGCGCGAATCCTCGGTCGCGGTCGATATCGGCGGGGTGCGGATCAACTTCCGCATGCCGGACATCCTGGCGCTCGGCCTGGGCGGCGGCACGCGCATCCATCTCGACCCGGCACGCTATGGCGCCGAGGGGATCGACGCGGAGGAGCTGCGCGTCGGGCCGGACTCGGTGGGCTTCCGCATCACCGAGCAGGCCCGGCTGTTCGGCGGCACCACGCTTACCGCCAGCGATGTCGCGGTCGCCGCCGGGCGCGCGCGCTTCGGCGATCCGGCCAAGCTGCCGGCGCTCTCCGAGGGCATGCGCGACGCAGTGTGGGCGCGGATGCAGGCAATGCTCGAGGAAGCGGTCGACCGGATGAAGACCAGCCGCGGCGAAGTCGTGCTCCTGGCCGTGGGCGGCGGCAATTTCCTGGTGCCCGACAGCCTGCACGGCGCCACCCGGGTGGTGCGCCCGCCGCACGCCGCCGTCGCCAATGCCGTGGGTGCGGCGATCGCCCAGGTCGGCGCGATGGTCGACCAGGTCGTGTCGTTCGATCGCGAGCCGCGCGAGGCTGCGCTGGAACGGCTGCAGACCGAAGCGCGCGACCAGGCGATCGCAGCCGGCGGCATTCCCGAGACCGTAGAAATCGTGGAGATGGACGAAGTGTATCTCAGCTATCTGCCCGGCCGCGCCGCGCAGGTCCGTGTCCGCGCCGTCGCAGACCTTGCCGGCACCCCTGCCTTGGCCGCCCATGCGCATTGATCGCCAGGCGCTGCTCGACCTCGCCACCGGCGCCGCCTTCCTCGGCTCGGGCGGCGGCGGCGACCCCTATTATTCGCAGCTGCTCGGCGAGGCCGAGATCGCGCGGCGGGGGCCGTTCAACCTGGTCGCGCTCGATGCACTGGCCGATGATGCGCTGATCGCACCGTGCGGCTGGATCGGCGCGCCTACGGTGTCGGCCGAGAAACTGCCGAATGGCCGGGAAGCCCTGCTCGGCCTGCGCGAGCTGGAGCGGATCTACGGCCGCCCGATTGATGCGGTGATGCCGATCGAGATCGGTGGCGGCAACGGCCTGGCGCCTTTGCTCGCCGCGGCCGAGCTCGGCATCCCGGTAGTCGATGCCGACGGCATGGGCCGGGCCTTCCCGGAATCGCAGATGACGGTGTTCAGCGTCGACGGGCTCTCCGCCTGCCCCTCCGTTGTCACTTCGGCCAATGGCGAGCTGCGGCTGATCGAGACCGACGACAATCTGGAGCATGAGCGCGTGGCGCGGCAGCTCTCGATCGAGTTCGGCGGCAACGCCCATATGGTCGAATATCCGCTGAACGGCGCGCAGGCGAAGCGCCATGCGATCGGCGGCAGCATCTCGGCCGCGGTAGCGATCGGCGCAGCAGTGCGCATCGCCCGCACGGCGGGCGACGATCCATTCGAGGCGCTGCACAAGGCGCTGATAGCCAGCGGGCTTTATCCCTTTGCCGGCACGATCTTCGACGGCAAGGTCGTCGATGTCGAGCGCGAGACCAAGGGCGGCTTCTCGGTCGGCCATGTCGTGATCGAGGGGTTCGGGGGCGAAGGGCGGATGGATCTGGAGTTCCAGAACGAAAACCTGATCGCCCGGGTGAATGGCGAGGTCCGCGCGTTGGTGCCCGACCTGATCACCGTGATGGACCGCGAGACCGCCGACAGCATCGTCACCGAGCGGCTGAAATTCGGCCAGCGCGTCAAGGTGGTCGGCGCCGCCGCGCCGGCGGTGCTGCGTGCCGAGCGGGCGCTGACCTTTGTCGGACCGAGTGCCTTCGGCTTTAGCGAACCCTATCGTCCCATTGAGGACCTCAACGGCTGGAACCGCGGATGAGCCACGAAGCTGACGACGCCTATGCCCATTCGCCGGTGCCCCAGGGCATCACCGTTCCCGGATGGCGCGTGGGCTTGATCGTCGCCAGCTTCTCGATCGGCCTGCCGGACTTCCTCAACGGCTCGCATAACGCGCTGGCGCTGGGCTTTTCCGGCGCGGTGATCGCCGCGGTGATCGCGGGCCTCATCCTGTGCGTCGGCGGCTCGATGACCGCGATCGTCAGCGTCCGCACCCGGCTCTCCACCTACCTCCTCGTCCGCCGCTCGTTCGGCACCGGCGGGGCGGCGCTGATCAACACGGTGATCGCGCTGATCCATTTCTGCTGGTTCGGGGTGAACGCCTCCTTCTTCGGCGAGGCGATGGTCGAGGCGGCAAAGGCCAATGGCCTGCCGGGCAATTTCACTGCCTTCGTCATCCTCGGCAGCGTGCTGATGATGGGATCGACCGTAATCGGCTTCCGTGCGCTCGACCGGCTGGCGCTGGTCGCGGTACCCGTGCTGGCCGCGATCCTGCTGGCGGTAGTGGTGATGACGCTGCAGACGCACGGCTTCGTCACCGCGGCCGATCCCAATCCGCCCGAGCCGATGACGCTCGGCATCGCGATCTCGGCGCTGATCGGCGCGTACATGCTCGCGGTGGCGACGATGCCCGACCTGTCGCGCTTCACCCGCACCCGGCGCGGGGCGATTGCCAGCATGGCGCTGTCCTTCCCGATCGCGACGCCGCTGATGATGACCGCCGCCGCGATCCCGGCACTGGCAACGCACGAGACCAGCGTGATGAAGCTGGTGACTGCCTATGGCTTCGGTACCCCGGTGCTGTTCCTGCTGCTGCTGCCGACCTGGACGATCAACGCGCTCAACCTCTATTCGTCGAGCCTGTCGCTCGGCAGCACCTTTCCCAAGGTGCGGCAATGGGTGTTCACCGTGGCGGGCGGTGTGATCGGCACGATCCTGGCGCTGATGGGCATCCTCGAGGCGTTCATTCCCTTCGTGCTGTTCCTCGGTCTGATCATCCCGCCGATCGCCGCGATCTACGTGATCGACGCCTGGACGCGCTACCGCACTGCCGACGCGGCGGAATCGCTGCTCGGTCTTCCCAGGTTCGACTGGCGGGCGATCGCGACCTGGGGGATCTCGGTGGTGGTGGGCGTGCTCGGCGCCTATAAGGGCTGGACGCTCACCACCGTGCCGGCGCTCGACGCGACGATCGTCGCCGCGGCGATCTACGGGGTGCTGCTCAAGGCCAGGCGAACGCGAAGCGCAGCGTAGAGGTCACCGCGCGCGCAGGCACGGTGATGTGGACTTCGTCGTCATAAGCTTCGTGGCGAAGGCGCAGGCCATAGGCCGATAGCGGGTCCATCCGGCGGACGAACGCCTCGGCATCCCAGCGCTCAAGGATCGTCTCCTCGCGCTCGCCCCAGACGACCATCAGCCGGCCGACCTTAGGGGTCTTGCCCGATTGCAGCGCGGTGGCGAAGGCGCGTTCCTCCTGCTGCATCTCGCGGTCATGCCAGAACAGCGAGGGGCTGGCGGCGATCAGCGCGTGGAAGGCGCTCGGCCGGGTGAACAGCGTGTGGATCGCGAACAGGCCGCCCAGCGAATGGCCGAACAGCGCCTGGCGATCGCGGTTGATCGTGTAGCGACGGTCGAGCTCGCTGCGCAGCGGGCCGGTGAGGAAATCGAGGAACGGGTCCCAGCCGCCATAGGGCGCCTTGGCGAGCGAGACGTCCCAGGGCGGCGGCGGCGGGCCGCCGGTGAAGTCGCGGATGCGGCGGATGTCATAGGCCTTGTCGGTCTTGTACCCCACGCCGACGATGATCGTCTTGCCGGGATCGGCCTTCATGTATTCGTGCATCCGCCGGGTCTCGGCGAAGCCGGCAAACATCGCATTGCCATCAAGGACAAGGAGGACGGGCCAGCCGCCTTCAGGGGCCGGGCCGGCGGGCTTGGAGACGAAGATCTGATAGGGATAGCCATCGGGGCCCTTCAGCTCCCAGGTCTGGGTATCGGGGAGGACATAGCCGGGCGCCGGCGGTGCGGTCTGGGCCATGGCTGGCGCGCAGGCCAGCAGGCAGAGCGCGAGGGCACTGGTGGCGAGCAATCTGGGCATCCTGTCCTCCTGGTTTTGGGCAGGATTGAACTATCCGGGGTGCCGAACCGCCAGCGCGGCCATGGGTAAGGTGGCCAGGGATTTCGGGTAGCTGTCCGCCCGTTTGCGAGATAGGCCAGCATATGGCCAAAGCGGATCGACTTGAGAAAATGGACCTGCGCCGCGCGGAACTCGAAGCTGAGTATCGCGCCGAGCTGATCACCGCACTGCAGGTCACCGCTGCGGGGAAATGGGGCCTGTTCGATCACAATGGCGATCGCGCGACCCGAGCGGCGTTCGCACCCGTCATCGCTAATCTGGCGGAGATCGGGAAGACGATCGACAGCCTGCGTGCGCAGCTTGGCCTGCCTGTTTTCGAGCTGCAGCAGCGTTTCCTGGCTGCGCGCGGCAGGGTCAAGGCGGATGCGGTCGGCGAGCCCAAGCAAGCAAAGGCCTGGCTCGATGCGCTCGCCAACGAGGAAGCCGGCTAGACCGCCACCACCCCCGCGGCGACAAGCGCATCAATCTCGGCGTCGTCATATCCGCAGCCCAGCAGCACCGCTCGGCTGTCCTCGCCCAGGGCATGGGGCGGGGTGTCGGGGCTCTGGAGGATGCCGGTGAACTGGACCGGCTGGGGGATCATCCGCGCGACCGGGAAACCCTCGGGCACGTCGAAGAAGCCGATCTCCTTCAGGTGCGGATCTTCGAGCAATTCCAAGGGCATCGGTACGCGCGAGCAGGGTATGTCGATCGCCTCCAGCGCTCCGATCCACGCATCCGTGCCGCGCGCCTCGAGGCTGGCAGCTACGATCGCGTAGAGCTCCCCAATATGGGCCTGCCGCTCGGCCGGGGCGCGGAACCAGCCCTCCTCGCAGACCTCTGCACGGCCGATCGCGGCGAGGAAGCGGCGCCATTGCGGCTCGGTATAAGGGAGCACCGCGATCCAGCCATCGGCAGTGCGGAAGGGCCGGCGATCGGGGGAGAGCAGGCGCGGATAGCCCGGTACGCCGTTGTTGACAAAGGTTGCGCCGGAGAGATGTTCGTTCATCAGGAAGGCGACCATCACCTCGAACATCGGCACCTCCACGCGGAAGGGTCCCGGCCGTCCCCTTTCGCGCGCGTACAGCGCCGAAACTATACCGTATACCACGTGCAAGGCAGCGACCTTGTCCGCGACGATGGTCGGCGCGAAGGCGGGTGTGCCGCTTTGCAGGGCCGCGAGCCCGGCCAGACCGCTCGCCGCCTGGATGATGTCGTCAAAGGCGGGACGGTCGCGATATTGCCCGCCGCGCCCGAAACCGGTGGCCGCGCAATGGACGATGTTCGGGTTGATCGCGGTGACCTGTTCATATCCGAGTCCAAGTCGTTCGGAAGCGTCCAGTCGCATATTGTGGAACAGCACGTCGGCGCTCTCAACCAGCCTTGCCAGCGCCGCCCGCCCCTCGGGCTTTTTGAGGTCGAGTGCCAGCATCCGCTTATTGCGGTTATTGTTGACGAACAGTGCCCCGCCCCCCGGCCCCTGCGGATGGGCGTGGCGAGCGATGTCGCCCTCGTGCGGCTCGACCTTGATCACCTCGGCCCCGAGATCGGCGAGGATCTGGCCCGCATAGGGGCCAAGCACTACCGCGCCGACTTCGATCACACGTACGCCTTCGAGCAGGGGAAGCACGGCAACTCTCCACAAATTCGTTTGACTCAAATTTCCATATGTGGACAACTTAGTCCAGCATTAGAAACTTGAGAGGTCGCCATGGAATATAGCTTCGACCGCCTGTTCATCGGCGGCGAATGGGTCGACCCCCTGGACGGGGGCGTTCGCAACAGCCTGGATCCTGCCACCGGCAAGCCCTGGGGCAAGGTCGCCTATGGCGGCCAAAAGGATATCGACCGGGCCGTCGCGGCGGCGCGCGAAGCCTTTGAAGGACCGTGGCGCAAGATGGCGCCGTGGGAGCGCGCGGCGCTGATCCGCAAGTTCGCCGACCTCTACGCGACGCAGGTCGATGCGCTCGCCCGCATCGAATCACAGGACAATGGCCGGGCGATCCGGGAATCGCGCGGCGATATCGGGCTGCATTCCCAATATTATCACTGGTTCGCCTCGCTGGCCGACAAGCTGGGGGGGCGTACGATCCCGATGGACGACAGCGTCCATGCCTTCACCACCCGGCTTCCGGTGGGCGTTGTCGGCACGATCACCCCGTGGAACGTGCCGCTGATGGCCGCTGCCTGGAAGCTGGGCCCTGCCCTCGCCGCCGGCTGCACGCTGGTCCTCAAGCCTGCCGAGCAAACTCCGGCCTCGTCGCTGGCACTAGCGAAGCTGTTCGAAGAAGCCGGCTTCCCGCCGGGCGTGGTCAATGTCGTGCCAGGCGACGGGCCGGTCGCCGGCGCCCATCTCGTTTCGCACCCGGACGTGGACAAGATCGCGTTCACCGGCGAAGGCGCGACTGCCAAGACGATCCTCAAGACCGGGGCCGACACGCTCAAGCGCTTCTCGTTCGAGCTGGGCGGCAAGGCGCCGCATATCCTGTTCGCGGACTGCGACGTGGAGAATGCGCTCAACGCCGCGACCGGATCGGCATGGGCGCTGTGCGGCCAGAGCTGCGCGCTAGGCAGCCGCATCCTGGTCGAGCGGCCGATCTATGAGCAGGTCGTCGAAGGCTTCCGCCGTAATGCCGCGCGGGTACGGGTGGGCAATCCGCTCGACCAGGCGACGCATATGGGCCCGCAAGCGCACCAGCAGCAGCTCGACAAGACGCTCTCCTATGTCGCGATCGGCAAGGAGGAGGGTGCCGAGCTGGTGTCCGGCGGCGCGCGGCTGGACGGGGACGGCTATTTCGTCGCGCCGACCGTGTTTGCCGGGGTAGCGCCGGAAATGCGGATCGCGCAGGAGGAGATCTTCGGGCCCGTCGCCGCGATTATCCCGTTCGACGGCGAGGAAGAAGCGGTCGCGATCGCCAATGGCACGCAATATGGCCTGGCTGCCGGCCTGTGGACTGGCGATGTCGGCCGCGCCCACCGGGTGGCCAACCGGATCGAGGCGGGCATCGTCTGGGTCAACACCTATCGCTATATCCGCTGGTCCACCCCCTATGGCGGGGTGAAGTCGAGCGGCTGGGGCCGGGAGAACGGGATCGAGGCGCTCGATTCCTATCTCGAGACCAAGACCACCGTCATTTCCACCACCGGCAAGTTTGCCGATCCCTTCGCCAATTGAGGAACTGAAGTCATGCGTTTGCAGGGCAAGCTCGCCATCGTCACCGCCGCCGCATCGGGCATGGGCCGCGAGGGCGTCCGCCGCTTCGTGCGCGAAGGTGCGCGCGTTGCCGCGATCGACATCAGCTCGGAGGCGCTCAACGCGCTGGTCGCCGAGTTCGGATCGGACAAGGTGACGCCGATCGTTGCGGACCTCTCGACCCCCGAGGGCGCACGCGGCAGCATCGACCAGGCCGTGGAAGCACTGGGCGGCGCCGACATCCTGTGGGCGCATGCCGGCATGCCCGGGCCCGCCTCGGTCGAGGATCTCGACATGGATGCCTATCGCAAGGCGATCGACCTCAACATCACGTCCGCAGCGCTCGGCGCTGGGCAGGTCGCGCCGCACATGCGCGCGCGCGGCGGCGGCTCGATCATCTTCACCTCGTCGATCTCGGGCCTGGTCGGCTCGATGATGAGCCCGATCTATTCGGCGGCGAAATGGGGCGTAGTGGGTCTCGGCAAGAGCCTCGCGCTGGCGCTGGCCGGCGACAATATCCGCGTCAACGTGGTGTGCCCGGGCTTGGCCGACACGCCGATGAAGATCGGCTTCACCGGGCGCAGTGGCGATCCGGCCGAGGCGGCGGCGAACGAAGCCAAGGTAATCGGCGCGGTGCCGATGGGCCGGCTGGTCAAGCCGGGCGAAGTGGCGGACGCGGCGCTGTGGCTGGCTTCGGACGAAGCGAGCTTTGTGACCGGCGTGGCGTTGCCGGTGGATGGCGGGTTTACCGCGCGGTGATTTTGGGGCGCCCCTCCAAGATCCTCCCCCGGAGGGGGAGGATGGAAGGCCCCGCAGTTGCCGCGCAGCAAGTGGCGTCATATCGCGGCCCCTTCCATTTTGTGACGGACAGCATCGATGACGGTACGGCAGGCGGAGAACGCGCTTCAGGTGCTGGAATATTTCGCCGAGCGGCGACGGCCGGCGACGGCGGCGGAGATTGCGGACGATCTCGGCTGGCCGCGATCGAGCACGTTCAAGCTGCTCGGCACGCTGGCGGCGCGGGGTTATCTCTACGAGCCGCAGGGGCGCGGCGGGCACTATCCCAGCCCGCGCTGGCTGGAGCAGGCCGAGCAGGTGGCGCAGGCCGATCCACTGCCGCCGCAGGTGCTCAAGCTGGTGCAGGACGTGGCGGTGGAGACCGGCGAGACCACCGCGATCTCGGCACCGGCGGGTATCTTCGCGATGTTCGTGGCGGTGAAGGAATCGCGCCATGCGGTGCGCTACTTCGCGCAGGTTGGCGACCGGGTACCGATCCATGCCAGCTCGGCGGGGCGCGCACTGCTTGCCCAGATGCCGGCCGAGGAGCGCCAGGCGCTGTACCGCAAGATGGATTTCACCGGCTATTCGCCGACCACGCCGATGAGCCCCGAGCGGATCGAGGCCGACCTGGCCGAGGCGGCGGCGCGTGGCTGGCACCAGAGCAATGCCGAATACACCCCGGACCTGGCGGGCGTCGCCCTGCCGCTGCCGGTGACCGGGCGGCGGCTGTCCATCGTGGTGGTCGGGCCGGTGTCGCGCTGCCTGGAGCGGCGGCCGGAGATGGCCGCGGTGCTGCAGCGGCAGGTGGGGATGCTGGGCTGAGCCTACTCCTCTCCCTGCAAGGGAGGGGAACAGCAGTACCCACCGACAACACCCCCGATGCCCCGCCCATGCAGGCAGGGGCGCGGTTTCCAACGAGAGGAATGCCATGTCCCACGATCCCCGCGCGGCGATCGCCGCTGAACCGATGCGGCTGGCGCAGATCGCGGTGGTCGCGGTCTGCATCGCGCTGAACGCGCTCGACGGCTTCGACGTGCTGGCGATCAGCTTCGCCGCGCCCGGGATCGCGAGGGAATGGGGTGTCGACAAGGCGACGCTCGGCGTGGTGCTGTCGATGGAGCTGATCGGCATGGCCGCGGGATCGGTGCTGCTCGGCAACCTGGCCGACCGGATCGGGCGGCGGCCGACGATCCTTGCCTGCCTCTGCGTGATGGCGATCGGCATGTTCGCGGCGGCGCATGCGAGCGGCGTGGAGATGCTCTCGGCGATCCGGCTGTTCACCGGGCTGGGCATCGGGGGTATGCTCTCGGCGACCAGCGCGATGGTCGCGGAATTCTCGAACAGCCGACGGCGCGGGCTGAACACGGTGCTCAACATCGCCGGCTATTCGACCGGAGCGATCCTGGGCGGACTGGTCGCCTCGTCGCTGCTGGCGGGCAGCGGCGACTGGCGCGGCGTGTTCCTGTTCGGCGGGACGATGACGCTGGTGGCGCTGCCGCTCGCCTGGTTCCTGCTGCCGGAATCGATCGACTCGCTGCTGGCGCGGCGGCCGGCGGGGGCGCTGGACGCGATCAACCGCGCCCTCGCCCGCCTGCGCCGCGCACCGATCACGGCGCTGCCGCCGGCCGATGCAGCGCGTGCCCGGCCGTCGATCCTCGCCTTGTTCTCGCGCGACTATCGTGCGGTCACGATCCTGCTGACGATCGCCTATTTCGCCCAGATCACATTCTTCTACTACATCCAGAAATGGGTGCCGAAGATCATCGTCGACATGGGCTTCGACGCGGCGCAGGCCGGGCGCGTGCTGGTGGCGGCCAATGTCGGCAACCTGCTTGGCGCGCTGGTGATCGGCCTGGCCACGCAGCGGCTGCAGCTCCGGCCGCTGATCGGTGGCGCGATGCTGGTCGGCGTGGCGGCGATCGGCGTGTTCGGGCTCGGTTTCCGCGACCTGACCCTGCTCTCGCTGAGCGTCGCGGTTGCGGCTTTCTTCATCAACGCCGGCGTGGTCGGCATCTACCCGCTGCTAGCCAAGACCTATCCGGCCGAGCTGCGCGCGAGCGGGACGGGCTTCGTCATCGGTGTCGGGCGTGGTGGGTCGATCCTGGGGCCGCTGCTTGCGGGGGCGCTGTTCGCCGGGGGCCATGGGCTGCTGACGGTGTCGCTGGTGATGGGTTCGGGCGGGGTTATCGCGGCGGTGGCGATCGGGTTGCTGCGCGGGCGGGATTAGTTTCTAGCGGTCATCCCGGCGAAAGCCGGGATGACGGTCAAATGGATTACTGCACCGAGCGCAGCAGGATGCTCGTCTCGCTGTTGAGCACGCCCTCGACCGTGCGCATCTCGCGCAGGATGCGATCAAGATCGACGAGCGAATCCGCATGGACCTCGGCGACCAGATCCCAGGCGCCGTTGGTGGTATGGAGGGCGGTGATCTCCGGCAGGCCGCGTAGCGCACGGATCACGGCGCTGGTCGAGGCGCCGGCGACTTCGATCAGGGTGATCGCGCGCACGCCCTCGCCCGCCCCCCGCTCCTCGGCGCGCACCGTGAAGCCCAGGATCGCGCCCGATTCGATTAGCCGGTCGAGCCGCGCCTGCACGGTGGCGCGCGATACCTTGAGTGCCTCGGCCAACCGCGAGACCGGGGCGCGGCCATCGGCCCGGAGTAGCGAGATCAGCTGGCGATCGAGCGAGTCGAGCAAAATCATGCAAATTGCCTAGCACAACCCGTCATTTTGACGAATGCTTACCCATCAACTGCGCACTATGGCAATTTTTTTCGACACTATGCGGAGCTAATTTCCCCGGAACGCGAACAGGAAGGGCAGCGGCATGACGATCTATATGGGTGTGGAAGATCTTTGCAGGCTGGTCGAGCAGGTTGGGGTCGAGCCGTTCATCCTCGGCATCGCCGACCGGATCGAGAGCGATTTCCGTCGCTGGGAAGAGTTCGACAAGGCGCCGCGCTATGCCAGCCACTCGCCCGACGGGGTGATCGAGTTGATGCCCGCGGCGGACCGCGCACGCTTCAGCTTCAAATACGTCAACGGCCATCCGAAGAACACCAAGCTGGGCCTGCAGACGGTGGCGGCGTTCGGCGTGCTGGCCAATGTCGACACCGGCTATCCCGTGCTGTTGAGCGAGATGACGCTGCTGACCGCGCTGCGCACCGCGGCGACCTCGGCACTGGCGGCGCGCTATCTCGCCCGGCGGAACAGCCGGACGATGGCGATCATCGGGCTGGGTGCCCAATCCGAGTTCCAGGCGATCGGCTTCCGCGCGATGCTGGGGATCGAGCGCCTGCAGGTCTGGGACGTCGATCCCGCGGCGACCGCCAAGTTCCGCGTCAACCTGGCCGACCAGGGCTTCGAGATCGTCGCGGCCGCTTCGGCACCCGAGGCGGTACTGGGGGCCGACGTCGTCACCACCGTAACCGCCGACAAGGCGCAGGCCACGATCCTCTCTGACAACATGATCGGCGCCGGCATCCACATCAACGCAGTGGGAGGCGATTGCCCGGGCAAGACCGAGCTCGCCCCGGCGATCCTGTCGCGCGGCACCGTGTTCGTCGAATATCCCGAACAGACCCGGATAGAAGGCGAGATCCAGCAGATGCCGGCCGACTTCCCGGTAACCGAGCTATGGCGTGTCTTCGTCGGCGAAGCGGCAGGACGCAGAACGGCGGACGAGATCACCATCTTCGACTCGGTCGGCTTCGGGATCGAGGACTTCTCCGCCCTTTCCTATCTCCACGAACTGATCGAGGGCCGCGAGGACCTGCGCCGGCTCGACCTGATCGTCGAACCTAACGACCCACGTGACCTGTTCTCTTTGGTTGCCCGGCGCCAGACAGTGCAGCAGCAAGCAGCCTGATGAGCACCAACAGGCCGACAATACAGCCGACCCGCCCGTGCGGCCGGTTCCACATTGCATCTCGGAGGAGAATCGCGCGTTTGTCGCTGTCCCAGTGGGACGACAACTCATTTGGAGGAGTTGGGGAGGCTGGGTCTCCCCAGCGAGCAATCGACTAAAGCTCGAGCGGCGAAAACGACAGAAATCTGCCGTTCTCGGAGATTATGTCCGAGACAATATCAAATCAAGACACACGCCCTATCGCATTCGTAAGAAGGCCCGGCGTGCGCCACTGTCCCCGCGTTCTACTTAGGAAACCGAGTCGAGCGAAAGGCGTTATGCGAAGGCCGGGCAGGATCTCGTCGTTTGCCCTGAGACCTGTCCGGTACCGGGGCAAGCGCCATCCATGCAGCACGTACGAGATGTTGCATGGGCCTGGCAGCCAGCCATCCTGGGCGGTTCGCTAACCTCGCTTATGTGGAGCTGAACACCGACAAAATCAGCGAGCGCACGCCGCCGGCTAAGACTCCAATATGGGACGCTCCCTGTTCGAAGGCAGGCTCCAAAGGTCGCGGGCAGCTTCATAAGACCCTGCCCAAATCCTCCCCTTGGCAGGCCTTACTGCCCGGCGCTAAATGGATCTCACCCGAAAAGCACCGCTGTCACCGGAACGCTCCAAGCCCCAATAGCGCGCCCACGCTTCGAAGCTCGCATAGGCAACGATCAGCCGGGACTCGTAGCTCCAGATCAGGCTCGCATCGCTGAGCGCCGTGTCGATTCCGGCGCCGTCGAGCAGGCCATGCGCGACCAGCACGCCGTCCAGCAGCAGCTCGCGCAGGAATGGGACGTTCTCGGCGACCGCCCGGCGATAATAATTGGTGGCGTCGCCCTTGTCGCGCCGGGTGCGGACGCACTCCGGCAGCCAGTCGGCGAAGAGCTGGCGCGCCAGCGCACGATTGCCCGAGCCTTGGGCCAAGCGGTAGGTGGGTATGGCGAGGCAGGCCTCGACGATCGGCCGGGCAAGCAACGGATGAACGAGTGCTGCGGCGCCGCTTCGCCAGGTCGGGCTATGGAAATGCTGGCAATTGGCGATCGCGCCGAGCTGCATCCGGCGGGCCGGCGCCATGCCGGCATCGCCGGCCAACCAGGGATGGCGCGACAATGGCCCAGCCAGCGCAGCGGCGCGCGCGCCCAATTGCATGCCCGGCAGCGACTGCGGCGGCGGGCGCAAGGGCGCGAAGCGATCGACAAGCATCAGCGCATGCACCCGCCAGATCGAGCAATGGGCGCGCATGGCTGCATCATAGGCGACGCGCGACCCAAAGGCGCGCCAGCCCATCGCGCGTGCATGATCGACCGCGACCAGCGGCGTCGGCAAATTACAGAAGATCGCATCCCCGCCTTGGCCGGTGAAGATCGAGTGCGAATCGAACGCCTGGGCGACCCCGACGCTGGCACGCTCTAGAATCGGGTCGAGCCCGAACAGGACCGGCTCGACCGGCTGCTCACCCAGAAGCAAATCCTCGAAGCGCAGCTCCCTGGCATCGGCGGCGACTTCAATCATCCGAACGCCCCAGCGATCGGCGACGGCACGCGCCTCGGACCGCTCGTCGCCGCCAGCATGCGCGACCGCGAAGTTGACGCAGCTGATATCGATAGGCTCGGGCGCGCTCGCCAGCGCGCCGAGCACTATCGCAGAATCGAGGCCGCCTGAAAGCTCCAGCGTCACGCGTTGGTGACGCGCCGCCAGCGCGCGTACGCAGCCGATGACTGTGCTGCGCAAGTGCGCCGGGGCGGTCGGATCCTCAGGCACGGGATCGCTGAGCACTTCGTGGCCCGGCCAGAGCGTTCGCGCCGCGCCGATGCCATGGCCGTCCCAATCGATCGCGCAGCCCGCCGGCAATTGGTGCACGCCTTGAAGAAGCGACCGCCAGGTGGGGAGCAAGGGGTTGAAGAGCGCGCGTGCCAGCATCGGCATATCGATCCGCGGCGCGATCCCGGCTGCCTCGCGCAACCAGCGCGGCAGACTGGGCGCGAGCAGAACCAGCCCGGCGCCTTCGGCAATCAGCGTCGGAGCCGTCCCGCCAGGCTCGCGCAGAAAGGTCCAACCTGAGCCTCTGCCACGGCGGCGAATGGCAACGAACCCGCCCCAGGCGGCGCGCAGCAACCCGAGGTCAGTCATGCCCGCCAGGCCGTCCGGTTGCGCACCCGCAGCACCGGCTTCGCCGAGGCTGGCCGTATCGAAGGCCGTGCCGATCAGCGCCAAGGTCCCTTCACGGTCGCCATCTACCGACCAGCGCGGCGCGTCCGCTTCGCCGAACACCATCAGCCCGGGATGCGACAGCTGTAGCTTTAGCCTGGGTGCTTCCACGGCCAGCGCTGCGAGGATGCGGCGAAGAGAGGCTGATTCGGCTACCGGATCCCAGCAAAGCCCTAGATAACCGAGCGCCGAATAGGCGTCAGACGGCGACAATGGGTGTGAACCAGCGGACATGCTCGAGGCTGTCGTTGAGGACAATATCATCATGCTCGACCCAGCAATGGGCTTCGAACGGATAGGTGCGCACCCCAAACACCCATCGCGCCCGCAGACCATGGCGCTGGAGCAGATCCAGCAGGAATAAGGAGCTCGGCAGGCAGCTCGACATCGCCGGCGCAAATGGCTGGATGTCGCGCGCCAGGCGCGCCAGCGCTAGGAGGCACTCGCCATCGTCCTCTCGACCATGCGCGTTGCGGCGCGCAACCACCGCGAGCCAGCGGCGCGGGCGAAACAGACCGAGGCGCAGGCGCGTGCGCACCGCAACCCTAATAAGCAGCCAGGCCCGCCAAGGTGTAAGCCGGGCACGCGCACCGGGCAGCCGGAATAGGTCGCGCCGCGCCCGGCTCTCGACGGGCGGCGCATCAGGAGGCGTGTCGATCAGCCCGAACAGCCCCGCTGCCTCAAGCTCATCCAGCAGGTCGGCGCTCGGGCGAAAGCGGTGGTTCCCGAGCAGCGCCGCCTTCACGCCGCGAGTATGGACGCGAGGCAGGCAGAAATAGGCATTGGCACGCGCATCGAGCAGGACGATATCGCCGTCCACCTCCGCGAGATAAACGTCGGGAGAGAGACCATAATACATGGCGGCACCCGGAAAATGGGGGCGGCCGAACCGGTCGCCCCCAGACCTGCCGTTACGGCGTGGGAATGCCGAGCAGGATGCTGCCCGGCTCGTTCGGCTGGACGAGCACGACGGACTTGGTGAGCTTGCTCACCTGCCCGACGTGGACGAGCCGTGCTGACTTGGTCTGCATATAGATCTCCACTGTCGTGCCGCGGAATTGCGGCAGGCCCAGCAGATGCCCTTGCCTTTCTATTCTCAAACTATATCGGCTCTATTTCTTGCGCGGTGCGCAGCGGCCATCGCGCGCGCCACCGGCTCGGCATGGCCACGACACCGGCGCAGGATCCGGCAGAGGACGGCGACCGCCTGTCGCCAGTCTCCGGCGCTAAGCAATGCGGATAGAGTGGCGAGCGCTTCGTCCTCCCCATAGATCCCCACCTGGAAGCGCCGCGCCGCGGCCAGGCAGTCGATGAAACTGCAACCGGCAAGCACGAGCCGGGTGTTTCGCGACAAGCACATCACCGCTGCGAATTTTTCGCCCAGGGGATCCATCTGGACGCTCGTCGCCTCGACCTCCGTCGCGCCTACCGGCGCCGACGCACCGCTGCGCCCAGCCTCGCGAAGCGCGGCGACGAGATGCAGCTCGCAAAGATCATAGAGCTCGACCAGGTCGAACCAGGAGGGCAGCGGCACGAAATAGCCGTGCCGGCGCCGGTCCTCGATCAGGCGCTCGCCCGCCAGGTGCGCGAGCGCCTCGCGCACAGGCGTCGGACTGATGCCGAGCCGCTTCGCCGCCTCGATGACGACGATCTGGTCGCCGGGCAGGACTGCGCCGGTGACAAGATCGCGCCGCAGTCCGCGATAGGCCCGTTCATACGGATCGCCCCGCCCGCCTCGTTCGATCCCCCACTTCTCCTGCATCTGGCCAGCATCGGTTCGCAGTAGAACCCGTCCAGCAATATCCTCCAAAATGGGTAGAACTGCTGCACCGCTCCGGCCAAAGAACCAAAAACCGATCCTGTATGGGCACAGCGTGCGCTAATTCTACGGGAGTGTTGCCGCGTCCGCATGGAAAAGCGTACAAATATTGGCAGAATGCGTATCATTCCCTGATGCCACCCCGCTTGTTCCCGGGCGAACTGGCCGACAGCCCGACGCAACAATTGGGTGCGAGAATTAGGCTTCCGGAAATCGCGACCGCGATTGAAGACGGAGAGCGGAGGCATATGAAGAGCACTGAGGAGCGCGCCGATATCAGCCTGCTTTCGACTGCGCTCAAGGCGATCCGCATGGATCGCCGCATGCGATCGAGCGAGGTGGCCCGCGCGCTCGGCATGCCGCTCCGCTCCTATGAGCATTTTGAATCCGGTCGCGGCCGCATCACTTTCGACCGGCTGGTGCGGTTCGCGGAAGTCACCAACAGCGATCCATTCGCGATCATTGCAGTGCTGGCACTCAAGTCCCCTGAATTCGCACTGCGCTGCGCGGACAATAAGTTGATGACGATTCTGATGATCGCGATGAGCGAGCTCAACGAGACGCTGGGCGACGACATCACGTTCCTCGAGCCCGGCACGCTGATCGGCGCCTTCACCCGGGTTACGAAGGACTTGAGCGACCATATCGCGAAGCGCGACCTGTTCGCCGAGACCTGGATGAAAGAGCATAGTTCCAAGGTGCAGGGCGCACGGCCGCTCGATACCCGCCGACTGGGCCGCCGGACTGCGGACTAGATTCTGGCCACGCGCATTAGGCGCCGAACCAACGCGCCCCCCAGTTTAGCCTCCTCCGCCGGCTTGCGGTAGATAGCCGATCAATCGGAGGCTAAGCACGCTCGCGGCGATTATGTCGGCGTCTTCCCATAGAGAAGTTCGAATATCGTACACGATGGCCTGCCATCTTCGCATCGAGACATAATTCCCGCTTTCCTGGCAATGGATTGCCCGGGAGTTCGAAGATTACGTGTGATGCGTGTCCAGTTCGGACACCCCGGCTCAGGCTATGATCCGCCCCGCCGCCAGCGCCTGCTCGGCATAGGCGCGCAGCGTTCGGTCCGCCTGGAAGAGCAGGTCGCGTTCGATCGCCAGGCCCAGCGGCCCGCGAAACTTCGCGAGCTCGGTCAGCGAGACCGTACATACCCGCGGGGCACCGGGAAGCGGATCGCACAGGCCGAACGCCCGGTCCGGATCCCTCGGGTCGAGCTCCGTCAGCAGCCAGATTCCCCCGGTATCGGGACAATGTAGTTTGACGACGGGCATCGGATCATGGGCGGTCCCCGCCAGGGTCTTCTCGCCATTTTCGAGCAGCCCGCCCAGAATCGTGATGGGCAAATCAAGCGTCATGTATTTTCCGTCGCTGAGCCTGTAGCGGGGTTCGCGTGCCCCGCCGGCATTCGGATTCCTGCACCCCTCCAGCATCTCGGAGGTAGATCACGGTCCTGGCCCGGACAATCCGAAGCGCGCCTATCTTACAAGATTTTACAAGGAGATATAGGCCGCGCGCCCGGCGGGAAAAGGCGGCCCACTTGTCACGACGAGAGCGAAACCGGACAGGTGGGCCGCGAAAGCCTAGCCCCGCCGAGCCGGGGGGACCCGGCGGGGCAGCACGGTCGACTACCGTTGGAGTCGGACCGGCCGGGTCCCCGGAGCACATGGGGTGTGCTGTCCGGAGGGGGTGCGAATATCGCCTTCACGAACACGCGCCCCCCAGCCACGCGTCCCGAGACGATCCGCCAATATCCCATCAACCCGGGCAAAGCCCGATCAAATCAGCTTCGGTTACAACAGTTTACAATCGCATTCCGCAGCAGCTCCCGCAGCGGGCGGGCAGGAGAGGCTCAACAGCGCACGCGCGTTACAACAGTTTACACCGGCAATGTCTGTCCCCTTGGGCAGCGCTTTGCTAGCACTCCACCATGAGGCGAGTTGGCAGCAGCTTGGAATGGTCCCGCGCCATACCGCGCGATACGGAGAAAACTCACGCAACACCGATATCCAGTGTCCGGAAATAGGTGCTCGCTCCCACTGACAAAGGACGAGATGTACTTGCGTAACGGTTTCTGCTGCGATGGTCTCGCTTAAGGCGGGCTTCCCGGACCATAGCGACGCGATGCGCATCGCCGTGGTCGACGATGACGAAGAGATCATCGACTTCGTCAGCGCCGCGCTGACCGCGGCCGGTTATGCCTGCACTCCGTTCCGGACCGGCGCCGCCCTGCTCGCCGCGCTGCGCCGCCAGACCTTCGACCTGATCCTGCTCGACTGGAACCTGCCCGACAGCCTGGGCATCGACCTGCTCCGCTCGATCCGCGGCGCGGGCGCGCATTCGACTGCGATCATCATGCTGACCAGCCGATCGGACAAGGACGACATCGCCGTAGCGCTGCAGACCGGTGCCGACGACTATGTGATCAAGCCGGAGAGTTCGATCGTGATCGCCGCGCGCGTCGGCGCGGTGCTGCGCCGTTCGCTGCCCGATGCAGCACAGCAACGCGTCTCGATCTTCGGCAAATACGGCTTCGACCGGCTGACGGGCCATGTGCGCTTCGAGGATGCCGACATCCCGCTCAGTGCGAAGGAGTTCAAGCTCGCCCTGCTTCTCTTCGAGAACATGCACCGGCCGCTGTCGCGCAGCTACCTGCTCGAGAAGATCTGGCAGAGCGCCGGCGACCTCCCCACCCGCACGCTCGACATGCACGTCTCGCGTATCCGCGCCAAGCTCAACCTGACCCCCGCCAACGGCTACCGCATCGTCGCGATTTCCGGCTTCGGCTATCGCATGGAGCAGTTCGGCGCGGAGGAGATGCAATGATCCTCGACACGCCTCCACCCGCCGTCCGGCCCGCACCGCGTGCCAATGAAATCGCCTATGTCATCCGGCGCGGCGACACGGCCGACCAGCTGAGCCGCAACTATCTGGTCGAGGGGCGCGACTGGCGGGCGCTGCTGAGGCTCGCCCGGGTGCAGAACCCGCGCCGCCTTCCGACGGGACGGCAGATCCGGATCCCCCGCAACTGGCTGCGCTACCGGATCGAGCCCGCCCGGCTGGCGAGCTATCGCGGCAGGGTGGCGATCACCAGCGAAGGGCGCGAAACCTCCGCCGTGATCGGCGCGAGCATCGGCGAGGGGATGTTCATCTCCACCGCGGCCAACAGCTTCGCCACGCTGATCCTCGCCGATCAGTCGCGCATCGTGCTGCCCTCGCAGAGCCGTGTCCGGGTCCGCGAACTCCGGCGCATCCTGCTCACCAACGCGATCGACTATCGCCTCGAGGTCACCAATGGCCGGCTGGAGACCAAGGTCCAGCCGCTCGAGGGGTCGTCGGGCCGGTACCGGATCGAGACGCCGGTGAGCATGACCGCGGTGCGCGGCACCGAGTTCCGGGTATCGTTCGCCGCGGGAACGGCGATCACCGAAGTGCTGAGCGGCCATGTGCTCGTCACCGATGCCGATGGGCAAAGACGCGAATTGGCGCTCGATCCCGGCATCGGCGCGGCCCGTGACGGGGAAGGCGCGGTGCGCACCGAACCGCTGCTCCCCGCCCCTGCGCTCGAGGATCCTGGCGCCGTGAAGCTCGACGACATCGTCGAATTCCGCGCCGCGCCGACACCCGGCGCCGCGCGCTATCGGCTGGTCATCGCCAGCGATGCCGGCTTCATCGACAACAATGTCGAGCAAATCTCCGAGGACGGCCATTTCTCCTTCGCCGACATTCCCAATGGCAACCAGTTCGCCCGCATCTCGGCGATAACGTCGAGCGGCATCGAGGGCTTCGCGCAGAGCTATGGCTTCAAGCGGCGCCTCGCCTCGCTACATGCCTCGGTCGATACGGCGGACGATGGCTATCGCTTCCGCTGGTGGGGTTCGGGCAGCGGCGCGCGGCGCTACCGCTTCCAGTTGCTGGGCGACACCCCCGGCGCACCGCCGATCGTCGACCGGGTCGGGCTCGAGCAGGATTCGCTCACGCTCCACCGGCTCGCGCCCGGCGTCTATCACTGGCGCGTCGGCCTGTTGCAGATCGAAGCGGACGACACCGTCGAGACCTGGACCAATCCGGAAAAGCTGACGATCGCCGCGCCTTCGCGCACGCGCAAGGCGGATCGCTGAACTTGGCCCGTGTCCGGTTGCTGCTGGAATGGGCGGCGATTGCCCTGCTGGCGCTCGCCGTCTCCTGCGGCCTGGTGCTGGGTGGCGGAGTCTCCCGGCTCGACAGTGCGCTGTACGACGGGCTGATCCGCTTCCGCGCCGCGCCGCCGTCCGACCGGATCCTGATCGTCGCGATCGACGATGCCAGCGTCGCCGCGATCGGCCATTGGCCGTGGCGGCGCGACATCCACGCCCAGGCGCTAACCCGCATGGCCGCCGCCCGGCCCGCCGCGATCGCCTATGACGTGCTGTTCACCGAGCCCGCCCCGCGCCCCGCCGAGGACATCGCGCTGGCCGAGGCGATGCGCCGTGTGCCGGTCTCGCTGCCGATCCTCCTCGAAGCCCCCGGCACCGCCGGCAGGGAATTCGACGCCACCCTTCCCATTTCGCCGGAGCGCGAGGCGGCGGCCGCACTCGGCCATGTCGCCCTGCCGCACGATCCGGACGGCAGCGCCCGCGCGGCGCTGCTGGCGCTGGACATCGACGGCCGGCCCCTTCCGCACCTAGCCGAGACGACCTACCGCCTGGCCAACCGCGTGCCCTCGCCGGCCTTTGGCCGCGCCGCCGCGCATGACGATTACCGGGTGTTCGTACCCTATGCCGCCGCAGGCAGCTTCCGCACCGTGCCGTTCAAGGACGTGCTCGCGGGCGAGGTTCCCCAGGGGTTTCTCGAGGATAAGCTGATCCTCGTCGGCGCGACCGCGGCAGGGCTCGGCGATCGGCATTTCGTCGCCGGGGCGGGCACTCTCCCCGGGGTCGAGGTGCAGGCCAATCTGCTGAACGCACTGCTCGTCGATCGCTTCGTCCAGCTCGCATCGATGCCGTGGCGCCTGCTCTTCGCCGGGCTGCCCAGCATCATCCTGCTGCTGCTCTTCCTGCGGCTGCGGCCGACCCAGTCGCTGCTCGCGGTACTGGCGATATTCACGGTGACGGCGATGCTGCCCATCGCCCTGCTGCTGCTTGCCGGCATCTGGATCCCGCCGGTATCGGCGCTGCTGGCACTCGCCCTGGTCTACCCGCTCTGGGGATGGCGCCGGTTGAGCGCTATCCACCGGGCAATGTCCGACGAGCTGACCCGGTTCGGCGCGGACAGCGCGATCACCCCCTCCGCGCCGGTGGGACTCGATCCAACCGGCAGCAACGCGCTGGCCCTGAGCAGCTCGATCGCCCGTCTGCGCGACCTCAAGCAGTTCGTCGCGGACACGATCGAGGGCGTCGCCGATCCGCTGATCGTCACGACTCTGTCGGGCGAGCTGCTGCTGGCCAACCAACCCGCCCAGCTGCTGCTCGACGGTCCGCTCGACCTGTCGGAGGTGACACGGCTGATCCGCGCGCCGCTGGCGGAGGACCTGACACTTTCCGACGGCCGCAGCTTCTCACCGCGCAAGACGCCCCTCACCGGTGCGCGCGCCGAGCAGCGGGGCTGGATCCTGCTGCTCGCGGATATCACCGCGATCCGCACGGCGGAACGCGATCGCGAAGCGGCCATCGAATTCCTGAGCCACGACATGCGTTCTCCCCAGGCCGCGATCGTCGCGCTGGTCGAGGGCGAGCCGGGCAAGGACATCCCCGAGAGCCTCGCCCGCCGGCTCGCCGGTCATGCACGCCGGACGCTGCGCCTCGCCGACGATTTCGTGCAGTTCGCACGACTGGAGGGTGCGACCTTCCAGCCCGAGGAGATCGACGTGGCAGATTGCCTGGCCGAAGCGAGCGACTCGGTATGGCCGCTGGCCAATGCCAAAGGCGTGCGCGTCGTCGTCGATGCCGGCGAAGAGCCGCACTGCGTGCGGGGCGAGCACCAGGCATTGACCCGCACGCTGCTCAACCTGCTGGACAATGCGGTGAAGTTCAGCCCGGAGGGTGGAGAGGTCCGTTGCACCCTGGAAGAGGTCGTGGAGGAAGGCGCGACTTGGCAGCGCGTCGAGATACGCGACGCCGGATCGGGGGTTCCATCCGAGCAGCTGCCCTGGCTGTTCGAGCGCTTCGGCCCGACCTCCAAGGAGAAGAAGGGGCTCAGCGCCGGCCTGGGGCTCGCCTATGCCCGCACCGTGGCGGAGCGCCACCACGGTGTGCTGGTCTATCGCGCGGCCCCGGACGGCGGTGCCTGCTTCACCCTAGTCCTTCCGGCCAGTCCAGGGGCTGTCTGACAGGGCGGCCCTGGCCAGCAGCGGCAGTGCCTTCCGGGCCGAGCGCGGGCAGCGATGCGCCGTAGCTGCGCCGCGGAACAGCACCCGTCCATTGTCCCGCGCGATCATCGCGACCGACAGGACATATTGGCTGCGGCGGCAGGTGGAGATGCCTTCCGGATCGGCAGGCACCGGCTTCGCTTCCGGAAGCGCCACCTGGAGTGCCTTGCGGGCCACCGCGAACCCCATATCGACGCGAACCGGCGCTGCGGGATCCTCCCGCAGCCCGGCTGCGACAAGGGCGCGGCGCACTTCCTCGCGCGCCTCGACACCGATCGGCGTGCTCATGTCCGTACCCGCGATGAAGAAGCTCGTCACGGGCGGAACCGGAGCCTCGCCGACGATCAGGTCGCTTCGCTCGATCGGCGCGACGCAACCGGCGAGGAGCGCGGGCGGGGCTGCCATGATCCAGAAGGCACAACGCAATTCTTTCTCCCGCATGGCTCGCCGGGGAGAACCATAGAGATGCCGCCGCCGAGCCTCAACTCGGCGGCGACTGCGACCGATGGGAGGTTCGCAATCACGCGTGTAACCGGTTAGATCGCACGAAGTCGCGCGCCATTTCGCCGACTTTACAAGGTTTTACAAAGCTCGTCAGAAGCGCGTGACGACGATCCGGTCTCGCCCTTCCTGCTTCGCCCGGTACAGTGCCTTGTCGCTCTCCCCGATGATGTCCGCCGGCGCGACGGCGGCGGGGTCGGCCACCACCACACAACCGCAGCTCATCGTCACGAACGGGGATACGGGCGACGCGGCATGCGGCAGCCGCGCCCGCGCCAGTTCGGTGGCGATATCCTCGAGCACGCGCCGGGGCTGGTCCGAGCCGGGCAGCAGCAGCACGAACTCCTCGCCGCCATAGCGCGCGGCAAGATCATAGGGCCGCCGCACCGCACCGGCGAGGATATCGGCGACCCGCTTCAGCGTGGCATCGCCCTGCACATGGCCATAGCGATCATTGTAGAGCTTGAAGAAATCGACATCGATCATCGCCAGGGCCAGCGGCTGACGCATGCGGGCAGCATGGAGACAGGCCCGTTCAAGCGCCTCGTCGAAGCGACGGCGATTGGCGATTCCGGTCAGCGCATCCTCGCCCGCCTGGCGCCCCAGCTCGACGGTGCGCTGGGAAAGCGCCAACTTCTCCTCCTCCAGCGAGAGATTGGCCTGTTTCAGTCGCTCCTCGGCCAGGCGCGCGCGTTCGCGGAGATCGGTGACGTCGCGGGCGATGCTCACCAACCCGTCGATCTCATCCCGCTCGTTGCGGTGCGGGCTTCGGGTGATGAGGAATATCCGTTCACCGCCATCCACCGGGAAGACTTCCTCGGTGACGGAGCAGGCGCCGGTAGACAGGACTTCCTCCTCCTTCTCGCGGAGGCGTGTGCCGATCTCGTCACCAAAAATCTCGATCGCGTTCCGGCCGAGGATTTCCCCGCGTGGGAGCCCGGCCAGCGCCTCCGCGCTGCGATTGAGCATCAGGCAACGGCCCAGCCGGTCCTGGAAGGCGATCACGTCGTCGGCGCTGTCCATGACCGCGCGCAGCTTTCCATAGACCGACTGGGCCTCCCGCGCCCTCTCTCGCGCAGAGAGCTCGAGCGCCCCGAGGCGAGGTGGCGCGGGGCGTCCCAGGCTGCGCGCGAACGCCATGAACAGCTTGCGGCCCGCGACCATCTGGCAGGTCAGGCGGACCTCCGCCGGGTAGGTCGTGCGGTCCTTGCGAACGGCGATCTGCGACACGGTGGCAGCGGTTCCCGGCACCGCGGCAACCCATAGCCTGGCGTTCGCGGCGGGTGATCTGCCGCAGGATATCTCGTCGATAGTCAGCCCGATCAGCTCCGCCCGGCTATAGCCGAGATCGCGGCAGAAGCGCTCGTTCACATCGAGGATGTGCCCGGCCACGTCATGCACCAGAAAGCCGTCCGGCGAGCCTTCGATCAGGACACGCAGACTGTCCGCGCCGGTCATGTCGGGCACGATCTCCAGGGGATGTGCCCCCATCAGGCCCTGCGGCGCGCGAACGGCATCGAAGCGCGCCTTCCCTGGTTCAGATCCGGCCGATGCCGCCAATAGATGTTCACGCCCCACCCAAGCTCTTCGTGAAATCGATACAATGGCTGAACCCATCAGGGGTCAGCACAGGCGTTATCCGCCAGAAGCCTTACCGAAGAACAGTCTCAGGATGTAAAATTCGTTTTACATTACAATATTTTACACATCCGAATCCGAGGTTCACCGGCGACCTGCCGGCGGGCATCCTCTCGGTGGCATCGAAGATCCAGTTGGCCGCGACCTCGCGAAACCCGGAGGCGTTGCCAGCTTGAGCTCGACGACCGCCAGCGACCGCGCCACTGCGCCACTGCGCCACTGCGCCACTGCGCCAGTCCCGCGCATCGCCCTGCCCGATCGACCGAAATCCGGAAGCCCGCGCAACACCATCCCGCTTTTGCGACCGTTGCGGTTCTAATACACATCGCGCCTTGCGAAGCAAAATCGAATCCTGTTATTGATAATCGACGCAGATATTCCAGTTAACAACAAATAAATTACGAACCATTCTTATTTGAGTGATACCCGTTCATCTTCTCTCAAATAAGAATCCAAAGTAAATTAGCAAAACTTGAGAGTTTTGTGACATTTATATACCTCATGGACAATCTCGCTTGGGAGATTCATCATGGCAATCGAAGTAAAGTCTACTACCGTAAATCTTAATCAGTCAGCCAGCTTCAGCTTCGACCGCGCGGTCATATCCAATGTCGTGGGTATATCCTTCTTCAGCCTCACCTATGGCAACACGGATCACCACATCAAGAAGGTCAGCCTGTCGGTCCAGACGAGCTGGAGCAACAATACCGTTCAGGCCAGTGTGACTGCGCAACTTGTCGATGCCTCCGGCAATCTGATCGACAAGGCCGATTCCAAGATCGGACTCGTCTGCATCGCCAACACCGACTCCGCCGACAACAATCTCGCATTCGCAACCGTCGACGGCATCATGACCGGAACCCAGTCCGCGCCGATCTCGCTGCCCGGCAGTTCGCTCAAATTCGCCCAGCCCGGCATTGCCGGTTTCGCGCTTTCCTTCGGCGACAATGACCACCATCTCCGCCAGATGCTGGTCTCGCTCGGCTTCGCCCAGCACGGCACGTCCGGGCAGATCAGCGCCGACGCGGCGATGGTCGACAGCAGTGGCCATGAAGCGAGCACGGAGAGCGCAGATGCGGTGCTCCTCGCGGGCAACTATGCCGAGACCGGAATGGAAATCGCGATCCTCACCAACCAGCAGACCACATCGGCCCAGCAGGTCACCTTCAGCAAGCCGCTGTCGAGCGCAGTGGTGATGTTGAACAGCTTCACCATCACCTTCGGCGGCGACGACCATCATGTGAAGACGCTGGGAGCAGGCTCTACGGGCTGGAGCCTGGACAGCACCGATACGTCCAAGGTCACGATCGACAATGCCCGGGCTTTCGTCAGCGACAATTCGGGCAACACGCAGGACAACAACGCGTCCTTCGTCAATCTCATCGTCGTCGGCATCCCCAAAGGCTGACCGTCATCGGCCGGGCGCGGCGCAGTGCCGCTCCCGGCCGGTTTTCATGATCGAGCGGCAGTCGCGCCGGCGCGTCGCCGTCGTCCGCGCCGCGATTCCGAGAGGCGCACATGGTCGACAATTCGGTGCCCGCAATCCGCACCTTCCAGATGGACGGCACGGCGGTCGGCAAGCTTTCGAGCGCGGTCAATCTGTTCCGCGGCGACATCAACCTCACCCAGTCGATCCTGACCTTGCCCGGCCGTGCGCAGAATTCGGGCCTCGACATCGATATTTCGCTGCAATATCAGAGCAATGTCACCGAAGCCGCGGCCACCTGGAATCGTGACGCGCCGACCGGGATTCTCGGCCTCGGCTGGAATTTCCCGCTCAGCTACATAGACGCCGCCGACAGCGGATCTCCGGTGCCGGGCACCCGCCAGTACACGCTCTACGACAATGGCACGCCCAACAGCCTCTATCGCCAGGCGATCGTGCCGCTGCTGTTCGAGTTGCCCTCCGGCGCAGCGAGCGGGCTCAAGGCGGGCCAGCCCGTCCCGGGCGATGTGCTCGACGCCTTCCATGGCATGGGCCTGCCGCTCGACAGCGGCGCAACCGTTGCGGGCACCGGCCCCTGGACGATCGACGATCCGGCGCTTCAGCAACAGTTCGCGCTGGAGACGGAGAGCAATGGTATCGCGGTCCGCTACGGCGGTGAATGCTATGCGCTGCAGAACTACAAATTCTATTCGATCGTCTATTTCCCCGCCTATGAGCGCTGGCTGATCGTCACCGAGACCGGGATGGTCCAGTCCTATGGCGGGCTCGGCGACGAGACACCCGACCATTTCCGCACCGGCATCGACAACAGCATCGCCTGGGAAGTGTGGTGGAAGGGCGCGAGCGCGCGGCCGGTCTGGACCGGCGCCTCGAACGTCACCCAGGACCAGGTCCAGGTCGCGCGCGCCTGGTATCTCACCGGCATACGCGACCGCTTCGGCGACCATATCGGCTTTGCCTATAATGGCTGGGAACGCGACCCCAAGACCGGGCTGATCCCGGACGTCGAGCAGCGTGTCGGCATGGCCGGCCTTCCTTTCACCAAGGCGGTCTATCTCACCCGCGTCACCGACGTGTTCGGCCGCATGGTCGAGCTCGGCTATGGCGACAAATTGTGGAGCGACGGCGAGACCGATCCGCGCGAATATTGCGACCCGCACCGCGCCCTGCCCTCGACCGAGCCCAGCCCCTATCAGGACCGCTACGAGACCAAGTTCCTGTCGGCGATGACCGCGCATGACGCGAATGGCGTGCCGCTGTTCGGCTATCGCTTCCAATATGATCCGCGGCCCGGCACCGGCGGGCGCGGCAGCGAAGTCGCCAACGTCACCGATAGCAGCGGCCGGCTCGAGGGCGACACCTACAAGCGCTTCCTCACCGGCATCATGCTCGTCAACGCCGACGACACCACCGCGCCGCCCCTGAACTTCGGCTATTATCTCCAGAAGGCCGACGATCCCCATCGCCCCGCCGGCTATTCGCCCGCCGCGCTCGAGACGATCACCTATCCCGAGGGCGCCGTCGCGCACTACGACTACAGCTTCCAGTCGCTCGCGGCCTGCAATCGCAGCGTCGCCGTGACGCGGCCGACGGCATTGGGCGCCGGCGGCTCGCCACGCGTGTTCTTCGGCGGCGACTATGCCGTCGTCACCTACTACAACGCCAATGCCGGGCGCGGCACGCTGACCATGCAGGTCTTCACCTGGACCGGCGCATGGCTCGGCTGGCAGCTGACCGAGGACAAGGTGCTCGACACCCAGGGCCTCGACCTGAACTCGCTCGACGTGCTGGCCGACAGCGACTTCCTCGCGCTCCACTTCAACCGGCTCGCCGGCACCGGCGTGCCGCAGCGCGCGGTCTATGTCTTCCAGCGCGATACCGCGCGCCAGGGCCAATGGGTCGCGGCGACGATCAATGGCCGCACCACCGCGCCCGACACCCCCTCGCTGGTCTATGACAATGTCCAGCTCGATCCCGGATTCGCTTCGGGCGCGAGCTTCTTCCTGGTCTCCAGCGTCGCGGGTTCGTCGAACGATTTCTACGAACGCGTGACCTTCCGCTGGACCGACATGGCCTGGACGGTCGAGCGTTTCCCGCTCGCCCATTACAGCTGGTTCGCGGCGCGCAGCGAATATTATGCGCTGCTCGACACGAGCGGCGCGCTGACCGTCCACTATCTCGACGGCAACCTGACCTGGCAGGCCGCGGCCCCGGTGACGATTCCCGGCCTCTATACGCTCGACACGCGCAACGTGGCAGTCGTGCCGGGCAACGGCATGGTGGTGGTGAGCAACCTGCTCGCCTCGGGCATGGAATTCCAGCTTTGGCCAGCGCGCTGGGACGCCAGCTACACCGTCTCGGTCGATAGCTTCGATCCGGTGAGCTTCACCTATGGGAGCGGCACCACTGCCAACACGATCTTCGTGCCGACGATCGTCGAGGACACGATGATCGCGGTCAATGGCGTGATCTATCGCTTCAGCGGCACGCAGTGGCTGGGCAACCAGGCACTGACCCCGCTCCCATCGGTGACCGATACCCAGATCCGCTATGCCTATGGCCCGGACTGGGTGTTCCAGATCCTCGCGCCGACCGATTCTATCGGCCTGCCGACCGGGTTCGCGCTCGGCTTCGACGCCACCCGCAACGAGAGCGACTGGCCCCAGGACGGCACGGCGCTCAAGCAGACCCTGCCGGCACAGCAGGCCGAATATCTCAACTGGCCGAGCAGCGGCGGGAGCGACTGGGCGATCGCCGGGCCCTATGTCTATTTCCGCGGCATCGCCGACGATTGGGGCCTGGTCGTGGGTAAGGACGCCACGATCGATCTGGCGAGCGAGATCAGTGGCGGCACCAAGATCCTCAATTCGGATTCGCTCATCAACCAGGCGCCGGGCTTCCTCAGCTTCGTCGTCAATGACGGTGCCAATCCGGTCGCGGTCAGCTCGGTCGTGCTGCGCAATGGCGGGCAGCTCGGGCCGCTGGAATCGTTCGACGCCCAGAAGATGACCTATCCGGGCATGCCGGGCGGGATCACCGGCGCCGGCATCTATGCCGGCGGGCCGCAGATGTTCATGACCTATCCGGCGAGCGCGCTCAGCTTCGACAGCAGCGACACCGTCTATCTCAACCATTTCGCCGGCGCGGCGCTCCAGGGCAACATCGCCCATTTCGCAGTGGAGAGACTGACGATCGACTATGGCTATGAGAGCCCGGTCACTACGCTTTACACCTTCGACACCGCCACCGCCGCCTGCGACCCCTCGGGCCGGATCGTCAAATATTACAAGGCCCGGCTCTATCCGGACTGCACCGCGATCAGTGATCCCGCCAATGGCTATACCGAGAATCTGTACCTGAACGGCCTGACGATCGCGCAGGGCAATTATTACAACATGCTCGACGGCATGCTGCGCCAGACCGCGACCTATGACAGCAGCGGCGTGCTGCGCGAGTCCACCACCTCGGAATACAAGGTGTTCGAGCAGGTCTCGCTGGAGCCGGGCACCAGCGGCGCGACCGCGGTGCAGCTCCATGGCGGCTTCGCGACCACGGTCGCGATGGAGAGCTTCCGCGACGGCCTGACCACCCGCAAGGTCAGCGACTATGTCGCGGCCGGACAGCCGGGGCCGTTCAGCAGCAGTCCGGTCCTGCAGTACACCGACTCCTACGCCGTCGGCGGCGTTCGCCAGACCTTCGAGAACGGCGCGGTCTATGGCGCGGAAATCTATCCCGGCCTCCGCGCGATCCATGCGCTGGCCGACATCGCCGAGACCTATGCCCAGGCAAGCCCGGCCGGCGGATCGGGCGACAAGATTCCGATCAAGGCGCAGGCAACCACCTATCAGCCCTGGGCGACCCTGCTCGGCGATGGCGTCACCGCCTGGGCGTGCGAGGCCCGCTTCGGGCTGGAGAGCGCGCAGACGATCGGCTTCCCCTTCGGCGCCTATCACAGTGGCGATAAGCCGGCCGGCTGGGCACTGGGCCAGCGCTTCACCCAGCGCACCCGCTATGGCCTCGAGCGCGAGAGCCGGAGCGCGCTCGGCGTGCCAACCGCGACCCTCTACGCGAAGGACGACCAGTTCCCGATCGCGCAATGCGCCAATGCTGCGGCCGGCGGCATGACCTATAGCGACTTCCAGCCCTATGATCCGTTCGAGGGCTGGACCTTCGCCAGCACCCGGTTCCGCACCGACCTCGCGCGCACCGGCGTGCAGTCGCTCGAGCTGCCGGGCGGCGCCAAGGCATCCGCTGCGGTGACGGTCGCGCCGCACCAGGCCGGCGCGCCCTATGTCGCCGGCTGCTGGTACCGGACCGATCCGGGCTATGCGCCCGCGGCCGGCAGCGGCCTGTCCGCGACGGTGACCGTCGATGGCGCCGCGCAGCCGGCGGTGACCCTCGATTTCGAGGCGACCGACGGCGCCTGGGTCTATCGCACCCTCCCCGTGCCGGTGCCCGCCGGCGGCTCCGACCCTAAGGTGTCGATCACGCTGCGGATCGCCAATGCGACCCCTGTCGGCGTGCAGATCGACGCGGCCCTGCTCGTGCCGCTCGCCAATGGCCTGACCGGGCGCACCTTCGACGCGGCGAACCACAATGTGCTCGCCTCGATGGTGGCGAGCGGATCGACCAGCTTCAGCTATTATGACGACACCAACCGGACGGCGCTCGCGGTCGGCCCGACCGACCAGGTGCAGGAGATCGCGCTCAACTATCTGTCGCGCAGCGGCTCCGCGAACGGCAGCTTCGATCCGGCCAGCCCCAATGCCGCGGTGACCGGCAATGCCGCCGGCGGCGGCCAGGTCGAGACCTTCCGCGATGCCGGTGCCTGGCGCCAGCGCTGGTCGACCGATGGCGACGGCAGCGCCTGGACCGTCACCGGCGACGTGCTCACCCATGCGGGCAGCGCGCCGGGCACGCTCAGCTGGACCGGCCCCGAACCGACCGGTGCCCATGCACTCTATTTCGAGCTGGTCCCCGGTGACGGGACCACCATCTCGGTCACCTTCGGCGACATCACGGTCGGCGTCGACGGCAAGGGCTATACCGCCGCGCAGGGCTCCACGCCGATCCCGCCCCTCGCGACGCGAACCGCGCCGGCACGGCAATGGCTGGTGCTGGCGGACCAGGGGATCTTCCTGTTCTTCGCCGGCGGGCAGCTGCTGTTCAGCGCGAAGCGGACTCCCTCCAGCCGCGCCATGGCGATCACGCTGGGCGGCGCGACCACCGGGCTCAGGAACCTCGCCACCGGCAACGACATGCGGCTGGGCCTGACCTATAACGACGCCGCCGAGCGCCAGCGCCAGGCGCACCAGCTCGTCGCCGCCGACAGCTTCATCGTCCAGACCGTGAATGACGGGCTCGACCGCTCGGTCGCGACGACCAAGGCGGCGCCGGGCAGTTTCGGCAGCGGTGCCAGCCAGGCGACGCTGCAATATCATCCGGGCTTCGTCGACGTTGCCGGCTTCCTCGCCAATCTGGGCTCGACCTGGCAGATGCCCGGCGACGTCGCCGACTATTATCGCGGCCAGCAGGACGGCCCGGTCAAGCGCAGCGACGACCAGGGTTATCCCTATTACGGCACCCGGTTCGAGGCATCGCCGCGCCAGGTGACCGTCGAGACCGGCGCGCCGGGCAAGGAATGCGCGATCGACCTCACCGTACCGGTCGCCGATCGCAAGACCGTCCAGCTCGACTATGGCGCGAGCAACGGCGGCGGCGACAGCCCGATCTTCTCGGTCCAGACCGTCACCAGCCCGGCCAAGGTCAAGGCATCGACCCTGCTCGACATGCTGACGCAGCAGGTGGGCTCGACCAGCGAAGCGTCGGACGGCTCGGGCACCGAGGGATCGGAAGGCCTGTACAGCTATGCGGTGGGTACCGATGGCCCCTCGGTCACGGTTACCACCCGGCTACCCAACGCGACCGGCAGCGGCCCGCAGCAGGGCGATGCCGGCTATGTACGCACCGCGACCACGAACCCGCTGCAGCTCAACAACGCAGTTGCCGACAGCGATGCCGGGCTGGTGCGCTTCGTCCATGATTCCGCCGGCAATCTGCGCTTCGTCCAGCCAGCGATGGATGGCGGCGAGGCCTGGTATCTCTACTACAAGTTCGATCCGCTCAACCGCATGATCGAACAGGGCGTGATCGAGGGCAGCTGGGACCCCGCAGCCCTCCGCGCCAACGCCGATGATCCCGCCTATCCGACCAGCGGCACGATCCCGACGACGGCGTGGCAATTCGACGGCGACGGCAGCTCCCCCGACCGGATCGGGCAGAAATCCGCCTCCACCAGTCATAATCCGGCGCCCGCCGGCGATCCCGATGCCGGCGCGCTGACCGTCGATACCGAATATCGCTATGCCCCCAACGGCCAGATCGCCAGCGTCGCGACGCGCCTGTCGGGCGCGAACGACGCCGCGGGCACGGTGACCTATACCTATAACCCGCTCAACGAAGTCGTCGCGATCGGCTATCCCCAGGGTTGCACGCCGGGCACGGTGCATTACGGCTTCAGCCAGCTTGGCCATATCGTGGCCGTCGGATCGACCGCTGGCGCAGACGATATCGGGAGCTTCGTCTTCTCGCCCGATGGCAGCGTCGCGGTCCAGTCGCTCGGCAGCGCCTGGACGGTCGCGGCCAGCAGCAATCCGCGTTCCAATCCGGTCTCGATCGACACGGTCGCCACCGCCGGCGGGCAATCGCTGTCGATGGCGTTCGACTATGCCCCCGACGGGGCGATGACGGCACGCGACGTGACGCTCGACCTCAGCGGCGCCACGGCCAAATATAGCGGCACGATCGGCTATGACGGCCAGCGCCGCTTCAACGCGCTCGAGGGCACCCAGACCCAGGCGATCACAAGCTTCGATCCCAACGGCAATATCTGGGCCGGCACGGTCGGCAGCGACGCGACCGACTTCACCTATGCCTCCGGGACGGACCGTGTCGCCACCGCCACGCTGGGCGGCACCACGGCCAGCGACTTCGCCTTCAACGCCCGCGGCCAGCAGACCGCCGGGCTGGGTCGCACGCTTTCCTATGACCGCTGCATCGCGATGGCGGTCGCGGCCGCGCGCGACGGCAACCGCATCCGGCTCGGCTATGGCGATGCCAGCCAGCGCGTGCTCAAGCAGTTGCGCGCCGGCGAGGGCCGCACCATCGCCTATTTCAACGGTGCCAGCAGCGAGCCGCTCGCCACCTTCAGCAACGGCGAATGGACCGCGTACATCCAGGGCCCGGCGGGCCTGCTGGCCATCGACCAAGGCGGCACCCGCCGCTACCCGCTCAAGGATCCGACGCAGAGCTGCTGGGCGCTGGTCGACGCCTCGGGCGCGGTCGCGCACTATGGCTATATGCCGTTCGGCCAGCAGCTGGTCGAGAAGCCCGGCGATGCCGGTGCGTTCGCCACGCTGTTCCAGGGCCAGGAATGGGATGCCGAGGTCGGGCTCTATAATTTCAAGGCGCGGCTCTACGATCCGCTGCAGATGCGCTTCCTCGCGCCCGACCCGCAGAACCAGTTCCCCAGCCCCTATCTCTTCGCCGGCAACATCCCGCTGGTCGCGGTCGACCCCAGCGGCCAGATCTCGATCTGGGCGCAGGTCGGCATCGGCATCGCGATGGTCGCGATCGCCGCGGTGGGGCTGCTCGCCACGCCCTTCACCGGGGGCGCATCGGATGCGGTCGCCGGCTCGATCGACGCGGCGCTGGTCGGTGCCGAGGGCGCAGAGATCGGTGCCGAAGTCGGCGCCGGCGTGGTCGCGGCCGAAGCGGCCGAGACGGTCACCGGCTCGGCACTCGCCACGATCGGCAACGCGGTGTTCAGCGGTACGCTGGTCGGCGCCGGCCTGTCGGGCCTGCAATATGACGCCACCCATGGCCGCGACTTCACCGCCGCCGGCTTCTTCGCGGCAGTGGGCATCGGCGCGCTGTCCGGCGCCGCCGGCGGGCTTGCCAGCGGCGGGATCAGTGCGCTCGGCAATGTCGCGCGCGGCGCGATGGAGCTGAGCACGCTGCAGGGCAGCCTTTCCTATGGCGCGATCTTCACGCGGATCGGCACCAACGCCGCACTGGGTGCGGTCGCCGGCGCGGTACGCAGCGACGTCAGCAAGATCGTCACCAACCTGTTCGACCATCAGCCCTGGTACCAGGACCTGGGCACCTCGGCGCTGACCGGCGGGCTCGGCGGCGCGGGCAGCGGCGCGGCGAGCAGCGCCTGGGCCCAGAGCGGCTACCTCGCCACCAACGCGATCGGCTCGCTGATGGACAAGGGCGGCAACTACGCCAAGGCCGGCTATGGCCTCACGCGCTTCACCACCGCGCTCGCCGATCTCAGCAAGAACCTCCAGACCAACGACGCCTATGCCATCTATGGCGTGGTCGCGTTCCACATCGCCGGGGGATATGCCGCCTGGGGCGCCTATTCGCTTTCCAAGAACTGACGCTCCTTCTTCTTCGCCATCGCGCGAAACCGCAGACGGGGCACGGGTTCTCTCACCCCGCACCTTCGTCTGCGGACATCGTATCCCCGGGGGAGCGCTGGGACGCGCCCGCGGATATCAGAAGCGCGGGTCGAAATTGAAGAAGACCGGGTTGGACAGGCCAACCATCCTGCCGCTCAGCCGCATCGAATTGGGCACTTCGGGATAGGCGCTTTGCGGGCCTTCGACCTCGACGCGATAATAGGAACGTTCCCTTGCGCCGGGGCTGTCCTCGAAGGTGATCGAGGGGTTGGTGCCCCGGGCTTCATACTCGCCGAACTTCTCGCCGTTGCGGATCACCCGGACCGTGTAGACCGCGTCGGCCACATCGCCCCCGACCAGCCGCACCTCGAAGCGGACCGGCTTGCCGCTGGCAGGGGCATTGTCGCCCATCATCATGTCCATCTTCCCGTCGCCATCGCGATCGGCATAGAGCTCGACCCGGGGATCGCGCGGATTGGCGCTGATCGACACGCGGCCATTGGTCAGCGCCTCGACCACACCCTCGCGCGTCCTCGACCGGGCGAACACCCAGGTCGTCGGCGTGCCGACATAGTTGGCGGTGCGCTCCATGCTGTTCTTGCCCGCCTTGTCGGGCGAAGACGGGGTGCCGTGATGGGAGTCGCTGCCGCCCCGGCCGGTAAGCTTGCGCCCGGAGCGCAGCATGTCGTCCCAGATCATCACCGCTTCGGCATTCTTCGACCAGATCACCGAGTTCCACACTTCGATGGAATCGACCATGTCGAACGAGAAGCCGAAATGGTCCTTGCCGCTGGGATGATTGGCCGAGAGGTGGATGCCGAGCTTCTTCTTGAGCGCCAGGATCTTCGCGTCGCGCGCATCCCGGATGTCGTAGAGGCTCTGATGGTCGTAGGGCTTCGCCGAGAAGACGTTGCCATGCCCGCGATTGGTGGTCCATTCGGCACCGTAGAGCAGCACCAGCCTGTCCGAACGGAACTCGGGATCGCTCCAGGTGTGATGCGCGACATCCCCCTCCACGTGATTGTCGTGATCGGTGATCGCCAGGAAATCGAAACCGGCCTGTTCGGCGAAGCCGATGATCGTCGCTTCCGAATTGTTCGACGAATCCTTGCTGTGGCGCGAATGGAGGTGGAGGTCGCCCTTCATCCAGACGCCGTCGCCAAGGCTGGCGACCGGCGGGATATTCGGCTCGTCATCCCGCGCCGCCGCAGGCGCACCGCACAGCGCCAGCGCCGCCGCGGCCAGCAATTGCACGCCTCCGAACCGATCCGAAACCTTCATCGCCACACTCCTTGCGAACCCTGTTGGCGCGCCGAATACTAGCGATAGCTATCAATTTTATGACAAGTCAGGCCGGCGCGGGGTGAAGCCCATATTCGGGGAAATTGAGCATCGACCGGAAGACGAAGGCCGCATCCTGGAGGAGCTTCTTCTGATCGAAATCCTCTTCCTTGAGCATCTCGTCCATCGAATAGGCCATCTCGACCGACAGGCGGGTGCGCCGGCGGATCGTCTCGCGATCCACGTGCGGCAGATACTGGTGATAGATATCGGTGAGCAGGTCGGTGACGTAGTTGTGCGAATAGAGCCGCACCGGCGTCAGCGACGGCACCGATCGCAGCGCCCGCATGATCCAGATCGCACCGGGCTGGCTGCCGGTGATCGCGGACATGGTCTCGAGCAATTCGAGCAGCTTGTCCGAAAGCACGTCGAGCCCCTTGTCGCCATAACTGGCGATCCAGGTCTCCAGCGCATCGTTCTGGCGCAGCATCAGCCGTTCGGCGAGCGCGTAGATGATCGCGTACTTGTCGTCGAAATAGCGGTAGAGCGCGGGCGGCGTCACCTTGGCACGCTCGCAGATCAGGTTGGTCGAGATACGCTCGATGCCGACTTCGGCGAGCAGATAGCCGGCCGCGTCGAGCAATGCGTCGAAGGTTCGCCGCGATCGTTCCTGCCTGGGTTGGCGATATGCCGTCACGCGCCTTCACTCTCCTGCCCGAGCGGATCGTTCCCCGTCCGCTGCGTTGGCTAACATCGGCATCGGGCCGCGACAATCATGCGACCGGATGGAAAGCACCGGACCGGCATGCCGTGACATGCCGGTCCGGGACAGGTCAGAAGCGATAGGTGATCGCGCCGCGGAAGCTGCGGCGGAACTGCGAGCTGCCGATGAAGATCGCCTGGCCCGCCTCGCCATTGTCGATCGTGCCGGCACGCGGATTGCCGTTCACTAGGCCGAACTCGTTGGTCAGGTTGTTGACGATCAGGTTGAGCTGGAGCTGCGGCGTCACTTCGTAGCGTGCGGTCAGATCGACCACCCAGAAGGGCTTGAGGCTGATCTCGTTGGCAACATCGGTATAGCGCTGGCCGCTATAGTTGATGTCGCTTTCCACCCGCAGCGCCTTGCCGAACAGGTTGACGCCCGGGCTGATGCGGAAGTTGTTGTGCGGCAGCCCGTTCATCCGGTGGTTGGAATAGTCGGTCAGCTTGCCGGCGTTGTTGGTATAGACGAAGTTGGTGAAGCGCGCGTCCTGCCAGGTCCAGGAGGCATGGAGATCGAACCAGTCGGTCGGGCGCCAGCCTGCCTCGAGCTCGGTGCCCCAGGTGCGGGTGTCGCCCAACACGCGGAACGGCGTGAGCGTGCCGCCGACATTGCGGAAGTCGGTGATCTCGTAGCTGTTGTACTTGGTGCGGAAGCCGGTGAGGTAGATATCGAACTTCCGGCGCGAGAATTTCAGCCCGGCCTCGATGAAGTTCATCGTCTGCACCACCGGATCGGCGCCGGCGTTGGTGACGAAGCTCGAGATGTTGGGCAGGCGGAAGGTATTGGTGTAGCGCACGAACGTGCCGAAATACGGCTTGAACTGGTAGTTCGCGCCCACCGTCCAGGCGGTGTGGTCGAAGCTGCGGTCGTAGGGCTTGAACACGCCGTTGCCGGTCGCCACCGCATCGTCGGCGATCGAGCTGGTCTGGCCCAGATTGACGGTGCGTTTGCCCTCGACCCGACCCTTGATCGAGATCCGCTCCCAGCGCACGCCGCCGTCGAGGCGCAGCTTGTCGGTGATCTGCCACTCGTCGCTGGCATAGAGCGCGAAGGTGTCCGACTGGCCCTCGGCATTGTTCCATTCGGAGCCATAGGCGACGACGCCATTGTCGCTGAGCTTGAGCACCGGCGTACCGGTCGCGGTCAGGACATAGGCGTCCAGCACGCGGGCCTGGTTGGCCACCTCGGTCAGGATCGCGGCGCTGTTGGTGCGGAAGCCCTCGTCGACATTGGCGTAATAGCCGCCGACCGCGAAGTTGTGCTCGCCCGCCGCCTCGAAGCTGGCGACCAGGCGAGTGTCGCTGACGAACTCGTCGAGCGGCGTGGTGTAGGAACGCGCGAGATCGACCAGCACCAGGCCATTTCCGTTGGCCTTGGCCAGGTCATAGGTCGCCCCGGTGTCGCGGTAGCGCAGGCCGAGCGTCAGCCCGCTGCCCGCTGGGATCGCCTTGCCGAAGGTGCCGGTCAGGAACGCCTGGGCGCCGGCCACGCTGTACGGGGTGATGCTGTTGCGGCGCGTCCAGCTCTCGCGGTAGCGCATGTTGTGCTGGAGCTTGACCTTGTCGCCCAGCTCGTACTCGCCGCCGAAGCTGTACTGGGTGAGCTTGACCGTGGAGCCGACGCCGCTGTCGAACGCATAGCTGCCGTTCGGGGTGCGGAAGTTGAAGTAGCGGCTTTCCGGGCCCTGGATGGTATCGCGCTTCGGATCGAAGCCGGGCACGCCGATCGCGTTGCCATCGGCATCGGTGGTGTAGACGCCGCCGCCCCAGTTGCTGATGCGCTCGTCGATCCGCTTGATGCCCAGATTGATCGAGCCGCGCGCGAACTCGCGCGACAGATTGGCGCGGAACTGGCCACCCTGGCCGGTCCGGAAACCGGCATCGCGCGGACCGTCGTTCAGCCGATAATAGCCGCCGATGAAGAAGCGCCAGTCGCCGGCGAGCGGGCCGCCGACCCAGGCATCGACACGGTGCGAACCATAATCGGCACCTTCGTAGCGGACCAGGCCTTCCATCGTCTCGCCGCCCTTGCGGGTGATGAAGTTGATCGCCGCGCCCGGCGCGTTCGAATAGAAGATCGACGAAGGGCCGCCGCGCACCACTTCGATGCGCTCCACGGTCTGGTCGTAGCGCAGCGACTGGTCGCCGTTCAGCCAGCCCAGGCCCGGATCGGCCTGCATCGGGATGCCGTCCTCGAGCAGCGCCACGGTCTGGAAGCCGTCGCTCGGGATACCACGCACGCGCACGCCGCTGCTCGCCTCGCCCGAGGTATTGGTGATGAAGAAGCCCGGCACCTGCTTGAGCGCCTCGACCACGCCGATCGGCGAGCGCATCTGCAGCTCCTCGGACGAGATGGTCGAGATGGCGTAGCTGGTATCGACCTTCTTCTGCTGCGTGGTGCCGGCGCGACCGGTGACGATGATCTCGTCACCGGAGGTCGCCTGCGTGTCGGCGGACTGGGCGAACGCGGGAGAAATCCAGGCCGCACCGGCGCAAAGCGCGCACGACAAGGCAAGGCGGGAAACGCGGATGTTCATTGTTGGCAACCCCTGATTTTGAGTCGGGGCGGCATATGCTAGCTATAATTATCATTTATGTGACAACCAGGCGAAGCATGCGTGACATCGCACGATCTTTGCCGGCCCGCCCCGGCCACGGTTCCACCAATGACCTCCCGTCGACTTGCCGTTGCAATTCCCGTTCCGGGAAGGTGCACGAATGCGGGACAGTGCAGGTGATAAGAATAAGGGTAATCACGCATTCACCCTGATAAGATACGCCCTCGACTCAGGAGAGTTTCGGGGGAATAGCAATGGCTCGGCGAACGGATGCTGCGCGGCTCGCGCGGCTCGCGACCTTGGTGGACGCGACCGGCGAATCAGTCTCTGCAGACCGACTGAACCACGCCCAGCGAGAGGATTTCCTTTCCGAGATCAGCGCAGTCCTATCGCTGCTCGCCGATCGCTCGGCTGAACTTTCCCAGGCGCTGGAACGCCTTCGCGGCCGCATCGCAGGCGCCGGCACGCCGCGACGTCCGCGGGAAAATGACCGCAAGCTGTTCGGCACGCTCACCCGCCACCTGAAGCGTATCGGGCTGGTGCTCGCCCTCGGTACGGCGACCTGGGCGACCACCGCGGCGGCCAATACCAGCGTCTCGCGCATGGCGCTGGTCAAGGCGATGGTGGCCCCCGCCCCCACGCCGCCGGTGATCCCGCCGGTCGCGGTAGGCGACACGGTCCACAATCCGGTGAGCGATCTCGACGAGACCGTCATCGAGGTGATCAACCCCGCGCTGGTCCGCACCGACAAGAACAACACGATCCTGCTCGCCAACACGGTGGGCCAGACCTTCACCGACACCAATACCAGCATCACCTATACCGTCAGCGCCGTCACCCTCACCTCCGGCCGGGTCACGGGCGTCACGCTCGACAAGAGCGGCGGCGGCAGCGTGACGACCCCCATCGTCACCGACGTGACCACCGGCGTGAACACGCCAGTCACGCCACAGGCCGGCGGGGGCGCCGGCTCGGGCTCGACCACCGTCACCTTCACGCCCGCGGCGGGCGACGTGAACTATTATTCGGACGTCCGCGTCGCGGGAGACGGCGGCAATGGCAGCTTCGGCGCCGGCGTCCGGATCTGTATCTTCGGCGGCTGCTTCACGATCGGCGCCAATGCCAGCGACGGCGGCGGCGGTGCGCGCGGCGCGGACATCTCGGCGACCATCACGCCCGCCAATCACGGCGACATCTCGACAGTCTCGGACGATCTGCCCGGCATCCGGGTGGTCAGTCAGGGCGGCAATGGCGGCAAGGGCGGCGACGGTGCCGGCAACGTCAAGGGCGGCACCGGCGGCGCCGCGGGCGCCGGCGGCAACGTCACCGTGGCCTCGAGCGTCACCGTCGTCACCGAAGGCGATCGCGCCCATGGCCTGCTCGCGCGCAGCGCCAGCGGCAAGGGCGGCGAAGGCGGCACCGGCTGGGTGTTCTCGAGCGGCGGCGCCAGCGGCGGCGCCGGCCAGGGCGGCACGGTGCTGGTCAACCAGACCGGCAATATCTCGACCTCGGGCGACGACGCCGTGGGCATCCTGGGCCAGAGCCTCGGCGGCAGCGCCGGCACCAGCGGCAGCAGCTACGGCGTGATCGGCGATCCCGGGCGCGGCGCCGCCGGCGGCAATGGCGGGTCCGTCACGATCAACCATGGCGGCGTGGTCGAGACCTCGGGCAAGGACGCTTATGGCATCCAGGCCCAGTCGATCGGCGGATCGGGCGGCAATGTCGGCAATGCGGGCGGCATCGTCGCGTTCGGCGGCGACGGCGGCAATGGCGGCAATGGTGGATCGGCGACGATCAACGTGCTGACAGGCGGACGGGTCACCACCACCAACAGCGGTGCGTACGGCGTGTTCGCCCAGTCGATCGGTGGCGGCGGCGGTTCGGCCGGCGGCAATGGTGGCCTGGTCGCGTTCGGCTCAAGCGGCAGCAACGCCGGCAACGGCGCCACGGCGACGATCTCCGTCGCGGCGGGCACGCTGGTCGAGACCAGGGGCAGCAACGCGCACGGCGTGTTCGCCGAATCGATCGGCGGCGGCGGCGGCGCGGGTGGCGCTTCGGGCGGTGCGGTAGCGGTCGGCGGATCGGGCGGATCGGGCGGTACCGGCGGCACGGCCACAGCGACGATCGCCGGCACGGTGACCACCGACGGCGTCGACGCGCGCGGCGTGTTCGTCCAGTCGATCGGCGGTGGCGGCGGCTCGGCGGAGGGCACAGGCGGCCTCGTCTCGATCGGCGGCAAGGGCACGATCGGCGGCGCAGGCGGCAGCGCCACCGCGACGATCGCCGATACCGGCGTGATCACGACCACCAAGAAGGGCGCCGACGGCGTCTTCGTCCAGTCGGTCGGTGGCGGCGGCGGCGCGGGCTCGGCCTCGGGCGGCGTGGTGGCGCTGGGCGGCAAGGGCGGCGCGGGCGGCGCGGGCGGTACGGTCACCGTCACCAATGCCGGCAAGGTCACCACCGGCGGCGACGCGGCGCGCGGCATCTTCGCCCAGTCGGTCGGCGGCGGCGGCGGCAAGGGCGGCGACAGTGGCGGCCTGGTCACGATCGGCGGCGACGGCTCGGCGGCGAGCATCGGTGGCGCGGTCACCGTCAGCAACAGCGGCAGCGTCACGACCACGGGCAACAACTCGACGGCACTGTTCGTCCAGTCGGTCGGCGGCGGTGGCGGCGATGGCGGCACGACCGGCGGCGTGCTGCTCACCATAGGCGGCCAGGGCGCCAGCGGCGGCAATGCCGGAACCGTCACGGTCAACCACAGCGGCAACATCCTGACCGGTACCGGCATCGGCACCGGCAATGATTCCAACGGCATCTTTGCCCAGTCGATCGGCGGCGGCGGCGGCAATGGCGGCTCGACCGCGTCGCTGAGCGCATTCGTCGGCGTCGCGATCGGCGGCGCGGGTTCCGCCGGCGGCGATGGCGGCATCGTCGACGTCAACCTGAGCCAGCGCTCGGTGATGGTCGCAGGTGCGCCGGTGCTGCTCGATCCGTTCATCTCGACCACGGGCGACCGCGCGCGCGGCATCCAGATCCAGTCGGTCGGCGGCGGCGGCGGCAATGGCGGCTTCGCGGTCCAGGCGACCGGCGGCATCTTCGGCGGCGCCAGCATCGCGATCGGCGGCAGCGGCGGCGGCGGCGGCATCGGCGGCCATGTCACGCTCGACGGCGATGCGCTGATCAGCACGCTCGGCGACAATTCCGAGGGTATCCTCGCCCAGTCGGTGGGAGGCGGCGGCGGTGCCGGCGGCTTCAGCGTCTCGGTCGCGGCGGCCGGCGCGCCTTCGGTGGGTGCGTCCTTCTCGCTCGGCATCGGCGGTTCGGGCGGCACCGGCGGCAATGGCGGGCTGGTCGAGGTCAATTCGGGCGGCGCGATCCAGACCAGCGGCGACTTCTCGACCGGCCTGCTCACCCAGTCGGTCGGCGGCGGCGGCGGCAATGGCGGCTTCAACGTCTCGGCGGCGGTCGCCGCGGGCGGTGCCGGCGCGATCTCGCTCGCGGTCGGCATCGGCGGCTCGGGCGCCAATGCCGGCAATGGCGGTGTGGTCGATACCGATTTCGACGGCACGATCTCTACCAGCGGAGACGATTCCGGCGGTGCCGTGATCCAGTCGATCGGCGGCGCGGGCGGCTCGGGCGGGTTCAACGTCTCGGGCGCGGTCAGCTTCGCGGGCAAGGCCAGCGTGGGCATCGCGGTCGGCATCGGCGGCTCGGGAGCCGGCGGCGGTGACGGCGGGAAGGTGACCGGCCGGGTCGGCGGCAACGTCCAGACCACGGGCGACCGCTCGACCGGCATCCTGGTCCAGTCGGCCGGCGGCGGCGGCGGCAATGGCGGCTTCAACATCTCCGGATCGATCAGCGGCAGCGGTTCCTATTCGGGCGGCATCGCGGTCGGCCTCGGCGGCGCCGGCGCAGGTGGTGGCGGCGGCGGCGAAGCCACCGGCACTGCGGCCGGCACGATCTACACTTCGGGTGTCCAGTCGGACGGCCTGCTCGTCCAGAGCCTGGGCGGCGGCGGCGGCGCGGGCGGGTTCAACGTCTCGGGCACGATCGCCGGTGCCGGCACCTTTGGCGGCGGCCTCTCGGTCGGCCTGGGCGGCTCGGGCGGAACGGGCGGTCACGCCGGGCACGCGACCGGCACAGCGCTCGCCGCGGTCCACACGGTCAAGGACCAGTCGCGCGGCGTCGTGGTCCAGTCGAACGGCGGCGGTGGTGGCGCGGGCGGGTTCAACGTCTCGGGCGGCATCGCCGGCTCCGGCAGCTATGGCGTCTCGGTCAATATCGGCCTGGGCGGCGCCGGCGGCGGCGCGGGCAATGGCGGCGAAGTCGATGCCAGCGCGGTTTCGATCCTGACCGAAGGCAACCAGTCGGGCGGCTTCCTGGCGCAGAGCGCGGGCGGCGGTGGCGGCGCGGGGGGATTCAATGTCTCGGGCGGGATCGGCTTTGGCGGCACCGCCGGCGTGGCATTGTCGGTCGGTTTGGGCGGTTCGGGCGGCGGTGGCGGCAATGCCGAGCGCGTCGGCGCGACCGTCACCGGCAACGTCGTCACGCTCGGCAACCAGTCGACCGCGATCACCGCGCAGAGCCTGGGTGGCGGCGGCGGCACCGGCGGGTTCAACGTCTCGGGGGGCATCGGCATCGGCGGCACCGTTGCCGGCGCGATCAATGTCGGCCTGGGCGGCTCGGGCGGCGGCGGCGGCGATGCGGGCGTGGTCACGCTCACCGTCACCGGCACCACTGCGACCGGCGGCGACGAGAGCGACGGCATCCTCGCCCAGTCGGCCGGCGGCGGTGGCGGCGCGGGCGCCTTCAACGTCTCCGGCGGCGTCGCGATCGCCAAGGACGGTGCGGGCAATATCGGCGTCGGCCTGGGCGGATCTGGCGGCTCGGGCGGCGACGGCAAGGCCGTCACGCTGAAGGTGAACCAGGGCGTCGCCGACACGACCAACACGCTGGTCGCCGTCTCGACCGAAGGCAGCGACGCGCGTGGCATCGTCGCGCAGAGCCTGGGCGGCGGCGGCGGCAACGGCGCGTTCAACATCACCGGCGGCATCTCGGGTTCCAAGAGCGGCGCGGGCAATATCGGCATCGGCATCGGCGGCTCGGGCGATACGGCGGGCAATGCCAGCACGGTGATCGCCGACATCAATGGCGATATCGGCACGATCGACGCCCGCTCGGGTGGCGCGCTGATCCAGTCGGTCGGTGGCGGTGGCGGCAATGGCGGCTTCAACGTCACCGGCGGCATCGCCGCGTCCAAGGGACTGACCGGCAACATCCTGGTCGGCGTCGGCGGGTTCGGCGGCGCGGGCGGCAATGCCGGCATCGTCAACGCGACCCTGACCAGCGACATCGGCACCAAGGGCAGCGATTCCTTCGGCCTGGCGGTACAGAGCCTGGGCGGCAGCGGCGGCAACGGCGCGTTCAACGTCACCGGCGGGCTGAGCCTCAGCGCCGGGACCAGCGGCACCGGCTCGCTGGGCGTGGGTGTCGGCGGCTTCGGCAAGAGCGGCGGCGACGCCATGGCGGTGACCGCCAAGCTGACCGGCGACGTCTCGACGCTCGGCGCGCGCAGCAGCGCGATCCTCGTCCAGTCGGCCGGCGGCGGCGGCGGCAATGGCGGCTTCAACGTCACCGGCAACGTCGCCCTGTCGAGCGGCGGCGGCGCGGGTACGCTGGGCATAGGCGTCGGCGGCTTCGGCGGCGACGGCGGCAAGGCCGGCACGGTGAACGCCACGCTCGTCGGCGATGTCGCCACCACCGGCCTGGAATCGGCCGGCGCGCTGATCCAGAGCCTGGGTGGCGGCGGCGGCAATGGCGGCTTCAACGTCACCGGCTCGCTCTCGGTCACGACCAGCAACAACACCTCGGTGGGCGCGGCGATCGGCGTGGGCGGCTTCGGCGGCGGTGGCGGGACCAGCGAGCTGGTCACCGCGAGCGTCACCGGCGACTATCGCACGCGCGGCGCGGATTCGGTCGGCGTGATGGCGCAGAGCCTCGCCGGCGGCGGTGGCGCGGGCGGGCTCAACGTCTCGGGCTCGATCGGCGTATCCGCCGGCACCGCGGGCACCGTCTCGATCGGCGTGGGCGGCTTCGGCGGTAACGGCGGCAAGGCGGGCGGCGTCTCGCTAACCCGCACTGGCGATACCGTGACCAGCGGCAAGGATTCCGACGGCGTCGTCGCGCAGAGCATCGGTGGCGGCGGCGGCCGGGGCGGCCTGAACGTCGCGGGCGGCATCTCGGGCAGCACCGGCGGCAGCGCCGGGTCCTTCGGCTTCGGCCTGGGCGGCTTTGGCGGCAAGGGCGGAGACGCGGGCGACGTGGTCGCAAGCGTGACCGGCAACGTCCTCGCCTCGGGCAATGCGGGCGTGGTCCAGATCGCCCCGGTGACCTTCAACTTCTTCGGCTTCGATTTCACCCTGCCCGGCTATCGCCTGATCCAGAACGGCTCCAACGGCGTGGTCGCGCAGAGCGTGGGCGGCGGTGGCGGCCAGGGCGGGCTCAACGTCACCGGCCAGATCGCCCTCTCCTCGCCCAGCGCCGGCTCGAGCCGCGTTGCGTCACTCGGCATTGGCGGCTTCGGCGGCGATGGCGGCGATGCGGGCACGGTGAAGCTGACCGTGAAGGCACCGGGTGCCGACCGGGTGCAGGTCAGCGCCACGGGCGACGAGCGTTCGGCGGTGATCGCCCAGTCGCTGGGCGGCGGCGGCGGCATTGGCGGCATCAACGTCTCGGGCGGCATCTCGATGGACGGCCAGCTGACCGTCGGGATCGGCGGCTTCGGCGGCGATGGCGGCCTGGGCCGCGCCGTGACCGCCAATGTCGATGCCGACCTGTTCGCTCAGGGCAACAAGGCACGCGGCCTGCTCGTCCAGTCGGTCGGCGGCGGCGGCGGCACCGGCGGGATCAACATCTCGGGCGGCATCACCGCGAGCAGCAGCACCAAGGAACCCGCGCTGGTCTTCGGCGTGGGCGGCTTTGGCGGTGCGGGCAATGCCAGCGGCGACGTGATCGCCACCCAGAACGGCCAGGTGCTGGTCGACGGCTTCGAGGCGGCCGGCATCATCGTCCAGTCGATCGCAGGCGGCGGCGGCGATGGCGGGCTCAACGTCTCGGCCGCGCTCAACAATGCCGGCGCGGGCCAGTCGAAGCTCAACGGCGTCGCGCTCGCCGCAGGCTTGGGCGGGACCGGCGGGACCGGCGCGGATGCCGGCGACGTCACTTTCACCAGCAACGGCAATGTGCTGGTCAACACCAAGGTGACCACCGGCACCGGCGGGGCGGTCACGCTTTCGGCGACCGACTATATCGGCGGCGCGACGGGCATCCTCGTCCAGTCGGTCGGCGGCGGCGGCGGCCAGGGCGGCGTCAACGTGTCCGGCGCGGTCTCGCGCCAGGGTTCTCCGATCGCCCTCGGCATCGGCGGCACCGGCGGCGCGGGCGGCAATGCCGGCGACGTCACGGTCACGCGCGGCTACACCATGGTGGGCGGCGTCGAGACCGAGACGCCCGGCCTGATCCGCACCTTCGGCGACAGTTCGAACGGCATGACCGTCCAGTCGATCGGCGGCGGCGGCGGCAATGCCGGCTTCAACCTGGTGCTGGACGTGACCCTGGCACCGGCGGACAACAGCCCGTTCGCTGCGGTGATCAATGTCGGCGGCTCGGGTGGCGACGCCGGCACGGGCGGCGACGTCACGCTGCGGCATCGCGGCGACATCGGCACCAGCGGTGCGGCGAGCGACGGCATCCTTGCCCAGTCGATCAGCAAGGGCGGCGGCAGCGGCACCTTCAACCTGGCCGGCGGCTACACGCGCGACGCCAACCAGCTCAACCTGAGCGTAGGCGGCAGCGGTGGCATCGGCGGCGATGCCGGCGACGTCGATGTCAGCCATGACGGCAAGATCGTCACCACCGGCGCGCGATCGATCGGCATCCATGCCCAGTCGATCGGCGGCGGCGGCGGCAATGCCTCGTTCGATTTCGGCTTGGTCCCCGGCTCGAAGAACCAGTTCGCATTGAGCCTCGGCCAGTCGGGCGGCACCGGCGGAACCGGCGGCGAAGTGACGGTGAACGCCGAAGGCGTGATCGACACGACCGGCGGCTACTCCTCCGCGATCTTCGCCCAGTCGGTCGGCGGCGGCGGCGGCACCAGCGGCTCGTTCAAGATCGGCGGCACCGTCGGCACCGGCAGCGGCGATGCGGCGAAGAGCTATTCCGGCAGCGTCGGCGTCGGGCTTGACGGCGGCGTCGGCGCCACCGGCGGTGCGGTCTCGGTCGTCAATGCGGCGAACCTCACCACCCGCGGCGTCGAATCGCGCGGCATCTGGGCGCAGAGCATCGGCGGATCGGGCGGTGCGGGCGGCAGCGGCACCGGCGTGATGGTCAACACCACTGCGGCGCTCACCGTCGCGGTGGGCGGCACCGGCGGCGTCGGCTCGAAGAGCTCGACGGTCGATGTCGGCAACAGCGCGCAGATCGTCACCGGCGGCGACGATGCGGACGGCATCCTCGCCCAGTCGATCGGTGGTGGCGGCGGCACCGGCGGCTTCGCGGCGAGCGTCGCGCTCCAGTACAAGGGCAGCGGCAACACCTCGAACACCATGGGCATCGCCGTGGGTGGCTCCGGCGGCACCGCCGGCATAGGCGACACCGTGACGGTGAAGAACACCGGCGTGATCGCCACCACCGGCGCACGCGCCTTCGGCATCCGCGCACAGTCGATCGGCGGCGGTGGCGGCATCGGTGGCGCGGTCATCGACTTCCGCGCCCAGGGCAAGAGCGCCAACAACTCGTTCAACGTCAATGTCGGCGGCGCCGGCGGGCATGGCGAGAAAGCGGGTGACGTCTCCGTCACCAACGAGGGCCTGATCTGGACCAAGGGCGAGGATGCGGCAGGCATCAGCGCCAACTCGATCGGCGGCGGCGGCGGCGATGCCGGGCTGGTGCTCCAGCTAGCGGTCGGGCTCACCGGCAGCGACAAGCAGACGCATAGCGGCAAGATCAACATCGGCGGCAATGGCGGCGATGGCGGGACCGGCGGCAAGGTCACGGTGGTCAACCGTGACACCGGCGGCACCAATTCGGGCGACATCCTCACCGAAGGCAAGGGCGCCTACGGCATCTTCGCCCAGTCGCTGGGCGGCGGCGGCGGCAACAGCTCGACGATCCTGGCGCTCACCGGCGTCTCGTCGGGCAAGGACAGCGTCGCCTTCGGGTTCAACTTCGGCGCGATCGGCGGCAGCGGCAATACCGGCGGCGTGGTCGACGTCACCAATGCCGGCACGATCGAGACCAAGGGCGCGGGCGCACACGGCGTGCTCGCCCAGTCGATCGGCGGCGGTGGCGGCAATGGCGGCATGGCGCTGACCGGTACCCTGCTGCTCGGCGCCCCGACCTCAGCACCGCTGATCTCGATCGGCGGTGTGGGCGGCAGCGGCGGTGACGGCGGCGCGGTCACCGTGACCAACACCGGCACGATCCTCACCCGCGGGACCTTGGCCCATGGCATCGTCGCGCAGAGCATCGGCGGCGGCGGTGGCAATGCCGGCCTCGGCGCCGCGCTGACCGGCGAGCCGGCGAGCTTGACCCTGTCGAACACGCTCGCGCTGATCGTCGGCCTTGCCGGTGGCGGCACCGGCGGCACCGGCGGCACCGTGACGGTCAACCAGACCGGCGACATCACCGTGCTCGGCGCGGGATCGCAGGCGATCGTCGCCGAGAGCATCAATGGCGGCGGCGGCACGCTGGGCTTCGATTTCAGCGGCATCACCGGCCTGCCCGGCCTGCCCGTTGTCGGTCCGACCGGCAACACCGAGCGTCCCAACCCGCTGGTCGTCGCCCGCGCCGGCGCGGACGGCGCCTCCGGCATGAACGCCGGCAAGGTGACGGTGAACTCCAACGGCACGATCGGAGTCGGTGGGCGCAACGGCGTCGGCATCAGCAACCAGTCGATCGGCGGCGGTGGCGGCACGATCGACCTGCACCTGAACATCGTCGCGCTCCACGATGCGACCGTGACCGATCCGCAGGCCCCCGTCCGCGTCGACCTGACCCTGGGCGGCACCGGCGGCTCGGGCAATAATGGCGGCAATATCACCGGCAGCCATTCGGGCAACGTCACCACCAATGGCGACGGCTCGGCGGGCTCGCTGACCCAGTCGATCGGCGGCGGTGGCGGCCGCGGCATCATCGACGTGACCGCGGAGCTGGCGGCCTTCTTCGCGGGTGCCTCGGCCACGCTCGGCGCGGACGGCACCACCAGTTCGGCCGGCGGCGCGATCCAGCGCAGCATGACCGGCGCGATCACCACCACCGGCAAGTTCGCGCCCGGCGCGATCGTCCAGTCGATCGGCGGCGGCGGCGGCTCGGTGATCGTCGAGGTCGCGACGGGCACCTCCACCACGGCATCGGCTCCGGCCGTCCTCGACATCGACCACGCCCCGGCCCTCGGCACCGGGCCGAGCGCGGTCGCCAACGGCCTCTCGCCAGACGGCCAGCGCGAGCTCGCCCTGTGGATGGCGGGCGGCAATCCGCTGGTGGCGGCGCCTCCCGCTCCGCCGCCCACCGTCGTCAAGCTCGGCGCCAATGGTGGCGCGGGGCTGGACGGGGGTGTGGTCACCCTCGCCTATTCGGGCGGCTTCGCCACGCTCGGCGATTATTCGCCGGCGCTGGTGGTCCAGTCGATCGGCGCGGGCGGCGGCGAGGTTCGCCTGACCGGCGGCAGCGCCGACGTCACGCTGGGCGGCAGCGGCGGCGCGAGCGGCAATGGCGGCGCTGTTTCGGTGTCCAACAACGGTGCGGTCCAGACCGGGGGCAGCCATTCGCACGGCGTGTTCCTCCAGTCGATCGGCGGCGGCGGCGGCGCAGTGCTCGGCGCAGTGGATTCGGCCAGCGTCACGCTCAATGCCGGCAACAGCGGCAATGGCGGCGCGATCCATTTCGACCAGACCGGCAACATCGCGGTGCTCGGCGCCAACTCGGTCGGCGTGGTCGCCCAGTCGCTCGGCGGCGGTGGCGGCTGGGTCGAGGGCAGCTTCGCGGGCAACGGCACCGGCTCGGGTGCCGGCGGTGCGATCGACCTGCGCCTCTCGGGCTCGGTCTTTGCCGGCGGCCTCAACTCGACGGCGATCTTCGCCCAGAGCCAGGGCAGCACCGGCGCGGGCAACATCCTGGTCACCGCCAACAACATGGTGCGCGGCGGATCGGGAACCGGTGCGGGCATCCGCCTGTCCGGCGGTGCGACCAACCTGATCCAGCTCACCTCCGGCTCGATCAGCGCCACCTCGGGCCTCGCGATCGACACCGGCGCGGGCAACGACCGGGTGGAGAATGGCGGCACGATCATCGGCAACGTCGCGCTGGGCGGCGGCGCCAACACCGTGATCAACAACGCCAACGCCACCTTCATCGCCTTCAACCGGATCGACCTGCGCGACGGTGCCGGCTCGACCGGCAGCTTCAGCAACGCCGGCGACTTCCAGATGGGCCTCTCGGCCGACCGGCGGCCGATCGATCTGCTGAACGGCGCGGTCTTCGCCAATCTCGACGGACAGGGCACGCCCGCGACCAACCTGCTCTACGGTGCCCGCGTGATCAACACGGTCACGCTGGACGGCGATTTCACCCAGACCGCGACCGGCCACATGGCATTCGACGTCGCCTTCGGCCCCTATGCCTCGGACCGCGTCAATGTCAGCGGCAACACCAGCGTGGCCGGCACGGGCGACGTGATCCTGACCTGGCTGCAGGACAAGAACCCCGTCACGCTGTTCGCCACGGCAGGCACGGCGACCAACAACGGGCTGAACATCCGCGACACGCTGGCGATCGACTATCGCGTCCTCGCCAACAGCACGGGCATCCAGCTCGCGCTCGACACCCACTTCGCCCAGCCGTTCCTCAATGCCAATGAGCGTTCGCTCGGCAACTATATGGACCGGGCGGTTACCGCGGGCGGCTCGGCGGGCGTCGGCCGCCTGCTCGCGCTGATCGGCAACATCCAGGCAGGCGGCGAAGCGCAATATCGCGCGATCTTCGACCAGCTCAATCCCGAGCCCTATCTGATCGCCTCGCTCACCCAGCTCGGTGCGGCACGCGACTTCTCGTCCAACCTGTTCGGCTGCGGCACGCTGGCCGGCCCGGCGGGCGAGGGCTGCGTGTGGAGCCAGGCCGGCGGCCATGTCTTCAACCGGTCCGGCGACAGCGAATACGCCAAGGTCCGCGGCGAGACCGACGGCCGGTTCCGCGCCGGCTTCGAGAAGCCCCTGGGCGGCGACTGGATGGTCGGCGGCGCGATCGGCTATGACAGCATCGGCAATGCCAAGATCGACGGCCTGCGCGCCAATTCCGATGGCGACGGCGTCCATGCCGGCATCGGCGCCCGCTATGCCGGCGCGAGCGGCGCGCAACTGTCCGCTTCGGTGAGCGGCGGCTGGCAATGGACCGAACTGCGGCGCGGCGTGAACATCTTCGACTCGCGCCAGGGCGTCGGCAACCAGGGCACCGGCTATTTCCAGGGCAGCGCCGAGGCAGCCTGGGTGATCGGCCAGGGCTCGGTCTTCGCCCGTCCGGCGGTGCGCGGCTATGTGACCGCGCTGCGCCAGGGCGGGTTCAAGGAGCGCGGACTGGAAGGCCTGGGCGTCGAGAGCCTGCAGGACACCCAGTGGATCGGCACCGTCCAGCCCGAGGTCAGCCTCGGCGTGCGGTTCGCGCGTAGCGGCCCGACCATCGCGACCTTCGCGATCACCGCCGGCGGGGTGTTCAACACCACCGATCGGATCGAGGCCCCGTTCCGCCTGCTCGGCGGCAATCCCTCGGCAGCACCGGCGATGATCTCGACGCTGATGGACCGCCGGGCCGCGCATGTCGGTGCGGAATTGCGGGTGGTCGGCAACGAGAACCTTTCGCTCCGGCTCGGCTATGACGGCGAGTTCGGCAAGCGCAGCGAGGATCATCGTGCCAGCCTGAGTGCGCGCATCCGCTTCTGACCAGGGCGGCGCGGCACTCGCCAGGCTCGTGCTTGAGCGACCGCCGCGCCCCCGTAGAGCCGCAGACACAGGCCGACGTACCAACTTCAGCCTGTAGCGTGGGCCCTGTTCGGGCGCGGCCCAGCGATACCCCGCAACCCTCGGGCGGTTTTGTCGATTTCGCTCCCGGCTGGGGGAATCCCCAGCCCGGTCGCCTCCAGTGCCTGCGATAGCGGCTGCGAGGATTGCGATCGCAGACGTGCTGACATCATGACCGCCCCTGTCGCCCCGACGCGTGCCGCTCCGCTTCTGCAGGCACCGCCGGCCTTTGCGAAGCGCTCGCGGGCGCCCCTGGCGGTCGCACGGGGCTCGCACGGCCACCCGCCTCTGACCCAGGAACAGGCCGACCGGTCGGATAGACTGATCGAACGATTGCACCAGTTGCGCGTCGGCGGCAGCTTCTGGGGGGCGCGACCGGCCCTTCCCCCGGGCTGCACCGTGGTGAAGGCACCAGGTTCGCCGACCGATGCCAATGCGACCCTCTGGGCCGGCACCGAAGTGTTGGCGGGTGATATCGACCCCTGGCACCTGCTCGACCACGCCGCTGCGGTGATCGCACCGCACGGGGATCCACTCGCGATACTCGCCAGGTTGCGCGCGATCCCGACGACTGACACGGCAACCGGCGAACCGCTGCCCATCGGCGCGGACGCGCGCCGCGCACTGGCATGGGATACGCTCGTCGTCGCGCACGACTATCACGAGCCCTTCACCGGCTCGCCGATAGCGGTGGAAGCCGCCATCGACCTGCTCGGCGAATGGCGGCGACATCTCGAGGCGATCGCCGGAATCGGCGTGCAGTTCGGCATGCGCGCCTGGAAACGCGGCCAGATCGACCGTTTCCTCACCGGCACCGCCGGCGTGCCCGGCCAGGCCAGGCGGGGAAAGGATGCGCTGGCCAGGGCTCGCGCGGACAACGCCGCCGTCGCGATATGGCCGTCGCGGGTACCGCCCGACTTCGAGGCCAGTGCCGCGACCGCCGGCGTGAGGTTGGCACGGGTCGAGGACGGGTTCCTCCGGTCGCTGGGCCTGGGCGTGCATCTGGTGCCACCGCAATCGATCGTCGTTGATCGCCAGGGAATCCACTACGATCCCGCCCGGTCCAGCGACCTCGAAGCGCTGCTATCGGAGCATCCCTTCCCGCCCGCGCTGCTGCGCCGCGCCGCGGCGCTTCGGGCCGCGATCGTGGGCGCCGGGATCGGCAAATATGGCCGTGCCGACAATGCCACGCCGATCCCGCTGCCGCACGACCGGCGCAGCATCCTGGTCGTGGGCCAGGTCGAGGACGATCAGTCGGTCCGGATGGGCGACGTTGCCGGTCTGGGCAATTCCGGGCTTCTGAAGCGCGCCCGCGCGCTCGCGCCGGATGCCTTCCTCCTCTACAAGCCGCATCCCGACACCCTCGCCGGCCATCGCCGCGGCGCGCTCGACCGCGAAGCCCGCATCCTTGCCGACCGGATCCTCGACACGCCCTGCCCGCTGGCGCCCCTGCTCGATCAGGTCGACGAGGTTCATGTCCTCACCTCGCTGGCCGGGTTCGAGGCGCTGCTGCGCGAGCGCACCGTGCTGTGCCACGGCATACCCTTCTATGCCGGCTGGGGGCTGACCCGCGACCTCGTGCCGGTACCGCGCCGCACGCGCCGCCTCGACCTCGACGCATTGGTGGCGGCAACCTTGCTCCTCTACCCGCTCTATCTCGATCCCGAGACCGGCCTGCCTTGCCCTGCGGAGCGGCTGGTCGAATGCCTGGCGAGCGCCGCGCCGCATGTTTCGTTCCTCAGCCGGCTTCGGCGGATCGAGGGCAAGGCCCGCAATATCCTGCGGCAGGCGACATGATGCGCTGTTTCCTGTTCCTCCAGGGGCCGCCCGGCCCGTTCTTCCGGCAACTCGGCGACGCCCTGCGCTGCGCCGGCCACGCGGTGCTGCGGGTCAATTTCAACGGCGGCGATCGTCTCGACTGGCGCGCGCCGGCAATCCACTTCCGGCAAGGCGCGGAAGCCTGGCCGGACGCGGTCGAGACGCTGATCCAGCGGCACAAGGTCACCGATCTGGTGTTGTTCGGCGACTGCCGGCCACTGCACCGCGCAGCGATATCGGTGGCGGCGGAGCATCGGGTCACCGTGCACGTCTTCGAGGAAGGCTATGTCCGCCCCGACTGGGTGACGCTCGAGCAGAATGGCGTGAACGGGCATTCCCCGCTGCCGCGCGATGCCGAATATTATTGCCGGACGGCGATCCGCCTCGCGCCGGTCCCCGCTCTCCCGCCGGTTCCCGCCAGCTTCACGCAGCGCGCCCGCGAGGCATTCGCCTATTATGGCGCCAGCACCGCATTGGCCCTCCGGTTCCGGCACTATCGCTCGCATCGCCCCTTCCGCGTGCCCGTAGAGGCTGCGGGCTGGCTGCGCCGCTTCGCCCGGCATCCCCTGGCCCGATGGCGGAGCCGAAGGGTGCGCCGTGCGCTCGCCGCGTCCTATTTCGCCGTGCCGCTGCAACTGGATTCCGACTATCAGTTGCGCGTCCATTCGCCGTTCGAGGGCATGGAGAGCGCCATCGGCGCCATACTGGCCTCGTTCGCCGCGCATGCACCCGCCGGACCGATGCTGGTGTTCAAGGAGCATCCGCTCGACAACGGGTTGCACAACTGGCGCAAATGGATCGGCGCAAGAGCCGCCGAGCTCGGCATCGCCGACAGAGTCCGCTATCTCGAACATGCCGATATCGCACCGCTCGTCGCCCATGCGCAGGGCGTGGTGACGGTGAACAGCACCACCGGCACGCTGGCGCTGGCGGCAGGTGTCCCGGTCAAGGTGCTGGGCCGGGCGGTCTACGACGTTCCGGGCATCACGCACCAGGGCCCGCTCGATGGCTTCTGGGCGGCGCCTGGCCAGCCCCAGGTGGAGATCTTTGCCGCGTTTCGCCGGGTACTCGCGCATCACTGCCTGCTCCGAGGCGGGTTCAGCAGCCGCGAGGGGCGTGCCCTGCTGATCGAACCGGCGGTCACCCGGATGCTGTCCGCAGGCAATGCCGCGCGCGCCGTCGAGGCGGGCAAGCCGGTGCGGGCGCTCACATGAAGCCGCATAGCTTCCCCGGTCAGGTCGCCCGTGCGGACCACACGCCGCCGGTTCGCTCGATCGAACCGGAACTCATCCTCGATCTCACCCGCCTGCTGTCGCGCGTGCGGCATCCGACACCTACCGGCGTCGACCGGGTGGAGCTGCACTATGCCCGCGCCCTGCTCGCGCGCGCGCCCGAACGGCTGCAATTCGCAGCTACCCATCCGCTCGGCCATTACGGCCGGCTCGATCCCGGCGCGGTCCTCCGCTTTCTCGATGCCACCGAACGGCGGTGGGGTGAAGTCGGCGGGGAAGAGACCGGCGGCGCGGGCATGCGGCATCTGCTCGTGGCGCTGGCCAGCCTGCGTCCGCAGCGGATCGAGCCGACCACGCGGCCACGTATCGTGCTGCACGTATCCCCCAGCGCGCTCGAAAAGCCGGGCAAGATCGCAGCGCGCCTGCGCCGTGAGAACGCTCGGCTGATCTGCCTGGTCCACGACCTCATCCCGATCGCCGAACCCGGCTTCGCGCGTGCCGACGGATCACTCCGCCACCAGCGGCGGATGATCGGCGTGGCGCGTCATGCGCACGGCGTGATCGCCAATTCGCAGGCCACCGCCGATGCGCTGGCCCGCCATCTCGATGCCATCGCCGAGCCGGTGCCGCCGCTCCTGGTCAACCCGCTGGGCACCGCGCCGCTTGCATCCGATGCGCCGGGTCCGCCACCGATCGACGGGCCCTATTTCCTCTGCCTGGGCACGATCGAGCCGCGCAAGAACCATCTCCTTCTGCTGCACCTATGGCGACGGCTTGCCGAAGCTGCGGACGGATCCCGGATACCCCGGCTCGTCCTCATCGGGCGTCGCGGCTGGGAGAATCAGAACACGTTCAACCTGCTCGACCGTTGCCCCCAGCTACGCCCGCATGTCCTCGAGGTTGGGCGGGTTTCCGATCGCACGCTGTCGGCCTGGCTCGGCGGGTCATCGGCATTGCTGATGCCTTCCTTCGCAGAGGGGTTTGGGCTGCCCGTGGCCGAGGCGCTTGCCGCGGGGATTCCGGTCATTGCCAGCGATTTGCCCGCGCATCGCGAGGCCGGCGGCGCGGTGCCGGACTATCTCGATCCGCTCGACGGTCCCGGATGGCACCGCAGCATCCTCGACTATGCGGCCCCCGCCTCCTCCGCCCGCAGCGCCCAGCTGGCGCGCATGCGGGGCAGCTCCCGCCGGACATGGGAAGACCATGTCGAACGCACGCTGGCCTTCGCAGAGGAGGTCGCACGGTCATGATCGCCACCGACGATCGCGGCGGACTGGCCCAATATCTCCGGGGCCTGGAGGTCCAGAGCGCAGTGCTCGGCGCGCTGATCATGCGCGAGCTGCACACGCGCTATGGCCGCGAGAATATTGGCTATGCCTGGCTGCTGGTCGAGCCGATGCTGCTCGCCGCCTCGGTCGCGGCCCTGCACGGGAAGGAAAGCCCACACGGCGGGAGCGACCTGTACCCGGTGCCCTTCGCGCTGGGGGGCTATTGCATGTTCATGCTGTTCCGCTCGGTGATCTCGCGCGCGGAATCCGCCCTGGAGGCAAACAAGCCGCTCCTGTTCCACCGGATGGTGACGATCTTCGACCTGCTCACCGCGCGCATGCTGCTCGAAGCCGCTTCGTCGCTGCTCGCGCTCGTCGTGCTGCTGAGCCTGTCCTGGGCCCTCGGCTTCGGCGGCGTGCCCGCCTCCCCGCTGACCATGCTCGCGGGCTTTGGCTATATGGCCTGGTTCTCCTTCGCGCTGGCCATGCCGGTGTGCGCGGCCTCCTATTTCAGCAAGGCGGTGGGCAAGTTCGTCCACCCGCTGGTCTACCTCGCAATGCCGATCTCCGGCACCTTCTTCCTGCTCGAATGGCTGCCCGAACCCTATCGCGGACTGCTCGCCTGGTTCCCGCTCAACCAGATCTTCGAGCTGTTCCACACCGGCCAGTTCGCCTCGGTCCGCAGCCCCTATTTCGACCTGACCTATCTGAGTTTCTGGTGCCTCGGCCTCACCCTGCTGGGGCTGATCTCGATCCGCATCGTCCGCAAACATGTTCATCTGAGTTGAGCCGATGGCAACGATCCCACTTCCCCCACCCGACCATGAGACCGGCCTCACCGAGCCGCCGACCCCGTCCGGGGAACCGGCCGCCCTCTTCCAGCGAGAACCGGCGCATGCGGCCCACCGGTTCGAGCAGGCAGCGCCGGGCGGGCCCGAACCCTGGCGGAAACGGCTAGCCTGGTTGCGCAACCTGGCCCTGTTCGTGTTGCTGCCGACGCTCGCCGTCGCGATCTTCGAGTACGGCATTGTCGCCAACCAATATGAGTCCGAGACCCATTTCGTGATCCGGACGGCCGGCCAGAGCGGCTCCGCCAATTCGGGGCTCGGCCAGTTGCTCGGCCTGGATCCCAATCCTACCACGGCGGACAGCCAGACGGTCGTCGACTATCTGCTGTCGCACGACGCGGTCGCCAGCCTGGAGCGCACGGTCGGTCTGCGAGCCATGTTCCGCCGTTCCGAGGCGGATCCCTTCTCCCGCCTCGACGCGGACGCGCCGCCCGAGACCCTGCTGCGCTATTATCGCGAGATGGTGCACGTCGATGTCGGCCACGAGGCCGGGATCACCCGGGTCGGCGTGCGGGGGTTCAGGCCGGCGGACGCCCAGCGGCTGGCCGAAGCCCTGCTCGTCATCGGCGAGCAGCGCGTGAACGAGTTCAACAAGCGGCTGCTGACCAGTCGCCTGGCCGCCGCGCGCGAGGCGCTTCAGGCTGCGGAAACCGGCGTCAACGACTCCCAGGCGGCGCTGAGCAGCCTGCGCCAGTCCGCCCGCGACATCGATCCCGAGCGCACCGGCGCGGCGCGCATCACGATGGTGACCCAGCTGCAGAGCGAGCTGGCGCAGGCGCGGGCCCGGCTGGCGGGCATGGCCGCCGCGGTGCGGCCCGACAGCCCGCAATATGTCGCGCAGACGGCGCAGGTTCGCGGGCTGGAACAACAGGTCGCCGCGGCGCAGGCCAGCCTGACCGGATCGGCCCAGGCGACGGCCACGGGGCTTGGGCGGTTCGAGGGGATTCGGTTCCGCCAGGAGCTTGCCGCGAAACGCTATGAAAGCGCGACAACAGCGCTCGATACCGCACGAGAGCAGGCGCTGCGCCAGCAGCTGTACCTGGTGCGGATCGTCGAGCCCAATCTGCCGGCCAAGGCGCTCTATCCCAAGCGCCTCAAGCTGGTCGCCACCATCTTCTTCGCCCTGCTGCTGATCTACGCGATCGGCTGGCTGATCCTCGCGGGCGTCCGGGAGCATGCCGCATGACCACCGACCTGATGATGAACCTCCCGCTCAAGCTGCGCAGATCGGCGGGCATCGCCGTGACGCCGCAGGTCCACCGGATGATCGCGACCGGCAACAAGGCGCGCGATGCACGCGACTGGTCGGAGGCGGCTTCCGCCTATCGCGAGGCGCTCGAGACCGATCCCTCGCTCGGCCATATCTGGGTGCAGCTCGGCCACGCGCTGAAGGAGCAGCACGACCTCGAGGCGGCGGAGGCTGCCTATCGGATGGCGACGGACGCCGCGCCGGCAGAGGCGGATCCGTGGCTCCATCTGGGCCATCTCCACAAGGAACGCGGCAACCGGGCCGCGGCCAATCGCAGCTATATGCGCGCGCTCCGGCAGGAGCCCGCCAATCCGGACGCGTTGCGCGAGATGGGGCAGATGCTCGGCAGCGGCGACCAGGTCCAGATGCGCGAGCTGATCGCCACGCTCGGGGCGGGCGCGACGCCCCTCGCCACCGAAGACCTGGCGACGCCGGAAGCGCGGGACGCGGAGCGTTCGCTGCGCCAGATCGACGCGTTCCTCCGCACCCTGCCCGAGCAGGAACGGAACATCGCCCGCGAGCAGGTGCAGGCGCTGACCGCACTCATCCGCGCCGCGGAGCCCCAGTCGCCCCTCGCCACCGCACCGGACGCTGCCGTCTCGCCGGCGCTGGTTTTCGATGTCTCCGACCTGATTTCCTATTTCCGCAACGCCCGGCTGCCGACCGGCATCCAGCGCGTGCAGATCGAGACGATCTGCAGTGCGCTGCGCCTCGACGGTTCCCACGTCCGGATCTGCGCCTTCCTCGAATCGCGTGACGACTGGCTCGAAATCCCGGCGGCCAGCTTCGTGGCGATCGCCGAGCTCAGCCTGAACGGCGGCGATCGCGGCGCACCGGAATGGATCGCGGCGCTCGCCAGGCTGCACCTGCGCCTCGCCACCGCCGACCCGATCGAGATGCCGTATGGCGCCTATCTCATCAACCTCGGCACCTCCTGGTGGCTGCAGAACTATTTCCTCTTCGTCCGCCAGGCCAAGGCGCTGCGGGGCGTGCGCTACGTTCCCTTCGTCCACGACCTGATCCCGGTCATGGCGGGCGAGCATTGCGTCAAGGAGCTGACCCAGGACTTCATCAGCTGGGCGATCGGCGCCTTCGAGCATGCCGATCACTTCCTGGTGAATTCGGAATCGACCAAGCGGGACCTGATGCGGGTCGCGGCGCTGCTCGATCATCCAGTGGCGCCCAAGGACGTCGCCGTGATCCGCCTCGACGGCGATTGCCGGAAGGCGGATGCAGAGCCGCTTCCCGAGCAGCGGCTCGGCCGCTGGGGGCTTACCCCCGGCGGCTATGTGCTGTTCGTCTCGACCATCGAATCGCGCAAGAACCACCTGGCCGCATTCCAGGCCTGGATCACGCTGCTCAAGCGCTACGGCCCGACAGCGGTCCCGAAGCTGGTGTGCGTGGGCAATCGGGGCTGGCTCAACGACGCGGTCTATTCCCGGCTCGAAAGCCATGCAGGCCTGCGCGACCAGGTGGTGATGCTCTCGGGCGTGTCGGATGCCGAGCTGGAGCGGCTGTACCGCTCGTGCCTCTTCACTCTCTATCCCAGCCAATATGAGGGCTGGGGCCTGCCGGTGACCGAGTCCCTGTGCCACGGCAAGGTTCCGCTGATTTCCGACGCGGCATCGCTTCCAGAAGCGGGCGGCAACCATGCGGTCTATTTCCCGTCTGGCAATGTCGATGCCCTGGTCGAGGCACTCGACCGGCTGATCCGCGAAAAGGGGTATCGCGAGACGCTCGAGCAGCGCATTGCCGAGACCTTCAGGCCACGCCCGTGGAGCGTGATCGCCGCCGATATCGCCGGTGCGGCGCGGCAATGGGCTGCGGACGCGGCGGAGGCGCCGCCCCCGGCCCCTCCCCTGGCCAAGCTCGGCGCCTGGCACGCACTGGAACGCAACTATGCCACCACCCTGTGGCGAGGCATGCGCTCCGCCGAGATCTTCCGCGCTGGCGACGGCTGGTGGGGGCCCGACGATTGGGGATGCTGGACCAAGCCGCAGGGCGGACGGCTGGAGATCGGCACCAATGCTCCCGGCATGGCGATGCGACTGTGCCTGCGGCTCCACGGCATTCCCGGCCGCGACCTGCGCTTCGTGATCGCCACCGGGGACCCCGCGCGGCAGGTGGAAGGCCTGCTGAAGCCAAGCGAATTCAAATGGGTGACGATGACGCTCCTGCCCGACCCGGCAGGAATCATCCGCCTGAACATCGCCGGCAATGCGAGCCTGGACCTGTCGGAAGTAACGGCGGGCGGCGATCCGCGCGTGGTCTCGGTCGGCGTTGCGGGATTCTTCCTGTGCGCGACGGAGGACGGCCAGGCACGGCTCGATTTCCTGGAAGCCATGACCCTGGGGACGCTTGACGACCTGGCATTCGGCCGGCGACCGGCGACGGCAGCGCGCGAAGCTTGACCGCTCTCCCGCCCCTGGGCCGTGACGGCGCGGCCATATCCACCGTCCGCGGGGATGGCGACATGCTGTTCGTGGTCCTTCTGGCCGATGCCGACCCGAGCGACGACTTCGCTGCCCCGCTCGCGGAGGATCTCGTCGAGCGGAGCGAATGTCGTATCGCGAGCGTGGCGGGCGCTCCGGATGCCGTCGATCCTGCCGCGTTGGCGGAGATCCTGCGCGTCCAGGGGATCGGCTGTGCCCGGACGATCGTGATCGCGCATGGAGCCGGGGCCATGCTGGCGACGCGGCTCGCGGCCGAGATCGACGCCGACGCGATCTTCCTGCTGGCGCCGCTCGCGGACGGGCCCTGCGTCGCCGCTGCCAGATCCGTGCAGGCCATAACCGGCCTGGGGCGCGCCGACGCGTGGCTGGCGCAACTGCCTGCTCTCGACGAGCAGGCAGTTGCGCTGCCCGACACGATATTGCCACTCGCCCTGCGCCAATCCGGCGCGATGGCGCAAATCATTCCGGCACTGATCGCCGGCGCGGCGCTTCCCGACCTGTCGGAACTGACTGCACGCTGGCAGCGACGAAACGCCTATCGCCTCGAACTGACGGAAGCGGCACGGCCCACGCCATCGGGTGGCATTCGGCTATGCGGCAGCATCCTCAACGCCGGTGAGACGAGGCTGATCTTCGGACGCCAGTCACCCGATCGGCTGCTGATCGGCGGGCGGCTGCGGATGCACGGCGAAACGCACTGGTCGATCGAGGCCCGCGCCATGCCGGTCCCCGCCGAGCTCGAGCCCGGCGAGTCCGCCAGGTTCGTCATCAGCCTTCCCGCGCCGCCCGCAACCCCGGCGAACGATATCGAGATCGAGCTGTCGCTGCTGTCCGAAGGCGCGCTCTGGTACACCGATATCGGTTTTCCCAGGCTGCGCCTCACCAGCCGCGAACCGTCCGACGACGTCCCGAAGCCGGCCCCTGCCCCGGCGGTCGACCCCACCCGTACCGTAACCGCTCCCCGGAGCCATCGAGAGTATCCGATGCCCAACACGACCGCGCAGACCAGGGACGAGATTGCAGCAGCCTATCTCTGGATCCTCGGCCGGGCCCCCGATCCCGACGGGCTGACCGCTTATCTGAAGGAAATCGAGTCCGGTGCGATCGCCCTTCAGGACCTGCGGCGCATCCTGCTCGACAGCCCGGAATTCCGGCAGTCCCGAACGCCCCTCGTCGTGGCGGAGGTCGGTGGAGAGGCGAAGGTGGTGGTCAATCCCGCCGAGCCCGAATTCGGCCGATGCCTCGCGGCCGGCGGGGGATGGGAGCCGCATATCGCCAGGGCGATCACGGGACAGCTGCACCCCGGTGCCACCTTTGTCGACGTGGGCGCCAATGTCGGCGTCATGTCCTTCCAGGCCGCCTTGCAGGTGGGTGCCGCCGGCAAGGTGCTGGCTTTCGAGCCGAACACGGACAATGCCGCCCTGTTCCGGCGCGGCATCGTCGCCAATGACCTCCACAATGTGCGGCTCTTCACCTTCGCCCTGAGCGACCGGGAGGAGATGATCTGCCTCAGCGACGCGTCGAATGCCAAGGTACTGGGCCAGGCGACCGCGCTTCAGGCCCTGGAAGCGGTGCAGGCCATTCCGGGCGACGAGATCCTGCTTTCCCAGGGGCGCGTGGACCTGATCAAGATCGACGTGGAGGGTTTCGAGCTACGGGTGCTGCGGGGATTGGCGGGCAGCATTCGCCGCTACAGGCCACGGATCCTGTGCGAGTTCAATCCGATGTGCATCCGGGAACAGGCCGAGGCCGATCCGGAGCTGCTCGCCGACCATATCTTCGGGCTCGCACCCTATGGAGACCTGATCGAGCATGACGGTTCGCTGACCCGGGTCAGCTCGACGAGCGAGCTGATGCGGCTCTGGGAAGCGCGCGACGCGGAATCGACGCGGCTGGGCCTGCTTCCCCAGGGCTGGGTGCATTTCGACATCCTGTTCGACACGGCCGCCGGATGAAGCGCCGATCAGCCGATCGCGCGGGCGACCGCATCACCGTCGTACGGCGGCAGGCCCCGCGCCGCCGCATAGGCATTGGCCTTTTCCATCAGGAAGTCGAAATGCTCGCGGATGAAGGTCGAGTGCCAGAACGGGTTGGTGCCATAGCGATATCCCGGCACCACCGCTCCGCGCAGCACCATGTAGGAATAGAGCCGGCTCTTTTCCTCGATCGCCACATGCGGCTTGAACGCGGAGAGGTGGTGAAGGACGAGTTCGCTCTGCCCCGCGCGCTGCCAGCTATTCCCGTCCCGATCGCAGATCTCCTCGTGGATCAGCCCCTCCCAGCGGATGTCATGCCGATTGCGATAGATCCGGCGGTGGGTCTCCTCGCCGAAGGAACCGCTGACGCGAAGCTGGTCGAGGTCGATCGGGACACCCGGCTGGCCCGCATAGTTGCGGCGATGGACCGCGATCGTGTCGAAGCTGGCCTCGGCGATCTCGCGTCGAAGCGCGCCGGCCTGGCCGGGATCGATCCACTCGTCCGCGTCGATGGAGAACAGCCAGGACCCGTCCGCGTACCTCGCGCCGTGGTTCCGGGCGTGCGCGAAGCCGAACTGCGAGAGATTGCACTGATCGTAATGCGCCAGCCGGTCTTCCCCGGAGAGCAGTCGGGCGTAGAGCGCGTCGCTTCCGTCGGTAGAGCCCATATCGACGATGACGACCTGATCGACGAGCGCCTTGATCGCCGGAAGCGTGATCGACAGCATCTCCACTTCGTTGAAGGCGAGCACCACCGCGGTGATTTCGATCGTCATGCAACCGCTCCATTCCTGATTGCCGGTCCGGAAACCCCGGCCCGCTCGACAAGGCCGGGAGGGCCCTGCGCATGATCAGCTTCGACCGCGTCAACAAGGCCTATCATGGCCGCAAGCTCACCAGGCATGTGCTCCATGATGCGAGCTTCACGATCCGCCCGGGGCAGTCGCTGGGGATTTGCGGCGCGAACGGTGCGGGCAAATCGACCCTGTTGCGGCTGATCGCCGGGGTCGAGCACCCCAGCAGCGGCACCATCCGCCGCGGCATGCGGGTGTCCTGGCCGATCGGCTATACCCATTGCTTCCAGGGCAGCCTCACCGGCGCGGACAATGCCCGGTTCATCGCCCGGATCTATCGCCAGCCGGTCGACCGGCTGCTCGCCTTTGTCGAGCAGTTCGCCGAGCTCGGGGAATATTTCGACCAGCCGGTGAAGACCTATTCGGCCGGCATGGCGGCACGCCTCGCCTTCGGGGTTAGCCTGGCGATCGACTTCGATTGTTATCTGGTCGACGAAGTCACCAGCGCGGGCGATCATCGGTTCGCCGAGCGCTGCCATGCCGCGCTGGCTCATCGCCGCGCGACCGGAACGCTGGTGATGGTCTCGCACAGCCCGGCGACGCTGCAGGAATATTGCAGCACCGGCGCGGTGCTCCACGAGGGCCGGCTCCGCTTCTATCCGACGATCGACGAGGCGATCGACGTGCATCTCGCGCAGCAGACGCTGGCGGCCTGAGCCGGCGATGCCGACGGTCATCGCGTCAGCTCGCGTACCCCGTAGAAGGGCGAGAAGAGCTGGTTGATGATCTGGACCAGCTTGCTCGCCTGGTTGGAGCGGGCGTTGGCGATGTAGATCACGTCGCCGTCGCGCATCGCGAAACGCTGCGACACGAAATAGCTCTCCGGGCGCAGCAGGTTCAGCCGGTAGATGACCGGGACGGGCGCGCCGCCGGACGGGTCCGCGGCGGCCCAGCGGAAGACGAAGATCGCGGTCGGATCGGCCTGGCGGTCCGACGGCCCGCCGGCCCGCGCGACAGCCTGGGCAAGCGACAGGCGGCGGGCCTCGAACGGGATTTCCGATACCTTGTCGCTCGCTCCGAACACGGTGAAGCTGCGCTGCTGGCGGAGCAGCTCGATGCGATCGCCGGGGAGCAGTTGCAGGTCGTCGGGCGATCCGGCGAGCAGCGCGTCGAGGCCGATTTCGGCACTGCGGCCGGCACGGGTGATCCGGACGCTGGTATCCTGCGCCGGGAATATCGCTCCGCCCGCCAGCGCGACCGCATCGAGCAGATGCTCGCGGGCGAGCGAGAGGGGAATGCGCCCCGGCGCCTTGACCCCGCCGAGCACGAAGACCGCGTTGGCGATGTTCTCCCGGATCGCGACGCTGACCTGGGCGTGCTGGGAATAGCCGATCAGCCGCGCCTCGATGCTGCCGGCGAGCGCCTGGGCGGTCTCGCCCGCGGCGGCGATGCGGCCGACATAGGGGATCTGGATCGTCCCGTCGGCCGCGACGGTGATCGGCGGCAGGTTGGTCCCCGCTGCGGCGGGCTGGCCCGCGGTCGCCGCCGACGGGCCGGCGAACAGCGCGGTGCCGACCTCGAAGATCGTGACCTGAAGCACGTCTCCCGGCCCGATCCGGTCGGTGACACCCTCGGCCGCCAGCCCGGCGAGCGTCTCCGTCGCCGTCGATGCGCTGTTGGCCTCCGGCAGGGCGGCGGCGTCGAGTTCGACCAGCTGCGCGGGCAGGCGCGAATCGGGCCGGGAGGCGGCGACGACCTGGGGGCCGGTCGGGCCGCTCGACGGCAGGGTGGCGCAGCCGCCGGCGAGGAGCGCCAGCGCGACGGGGAGGACGCGGAACGAGGAAGGCAGGGTCATGCGGTGGCGGTCCCGGAAGGCGAAGGGGCGAGCGAGCGGTAGAGCGCGGACAGGTTGGCGCGGAAGGCTGCCGGCGCGAAGCGGACGGCCTGGAGGGGGCCGGCGACGGACAGGCGGTGGCGAAGCTCGGCATCCCCGTCGAGACGGCGGATCGCCGCGACCATGTCGCCCACGTCATAGGGATCGACCAGCAGGGCCGCCCCGCCCGCCACTTCGGGCAGCGAGCCGCCGGTCGAGGCCATGACCGGCACACCGCGCGCCAGCGCCTCCACCACGGGCAGGCCGAAGCCTTCGTAGAGCGAGGGGAAGAGCACGCCGCGCGCGCCTGCGATCAGCAGGTCGAGCATCCGTCGCGGCAGATAGTCGAGCTTGCGGATACGCGCCGCGCCGGAAAGCCCCTGCGCCGCGGACATGCCGAGCAGGCGCAGCTCGTTCTCGGAGCGCCAGGCCCGCCCGCCGACGATGACCAGCGGCGTCGCGACCTCGCTCGCCAGATAGGCCTCGATCAGCCGGCCGACATTCTTCTTGGGCTCGATCGCGCCGAAATAGAGGAAATAGCCCCGGGCCTCGAGGTCGAACAGCGCACGCAGCCGAGCGGCCAGCTCGTCGGCGGCGATCTCCGGCACCGGATCGATCGACTGGTAGCAATTGACCACCCGCCCCGCATCGGCGCCGAGCATGTCGATGATGTCGCGCCGGGACGCTTCGGAGACGGTGCAGATCCCCGCCCCCCGCGCCACGCAGCCGCGCAGCAGGCGATCGTGCAGCCGCTTGTTCTCCAGGCTGGTGTGCGGCAGCCGCAGCGGCACCAGGTCGTGGATCGTGTAGAGGTTGGCGGCCCCCGCCAGATGGATCGGCAGCGGATAGGTCCAGTGCATGATCGCCGGCGGATCGGGCATCGTCACCGTGAGGAAGCGGCGATAGCGCCGGAAATGCCGCGCCGCGACCGACCAGAGCGAACCGAAGCTGTACAGCCGCGAGAAGGGCGGCATGCGCTCGGCAAAGGCTTCGGCTCGCACGCGCCCCTCGACCGGCACCTCGACCAGCCGCCGCGCCAGCGGGGACAGGAACAGCCGTTCCCGCTTCGGCGCACCGCTCCCCTCGCCCACCGGTTCGTCGCGGCCGAGCTCGGCGAAGAACAGCGTCTCGCGCAGGTCGCGCGGGGCCCGCGGGTGGACCGGCAGCCCGAAGATCAGGTCCGGCGGCGTGCCCAGTTCGGCGACCGTGCGTGCCAGCGTCCGGGCATAGGTGGCGACCCCGGTACCGCGCGGCATCGCGAGATTGAGCCCGTCGATGCCGATCCGGAAACCGTGATCCGATTGGGGAAAGCCGAAGTCGCTCATCGGATCAGCGCCAGCATCTGCTCGCGCGCCGGCGGCGCGCGCAGGATCCCGGCCACATCCGCCCGGCACAGTCCCTGGTCGGGATCGATTCGATGCAGGGCGAAGCCTTCGCCGGTGATCGCCCCAAGGAAGCCGCCGGGATCGGCATAGCGTATCGCCGCGAATTCGAGCAGCACCGTCATCGGCCGCCCCTGGTCGAGCAGGCCCCGCATGCCGCGCCAGATCGCCTCTTCCGATGCCTCGGCATCGATCTTGACGAAGTCGGCCCGATCGAGCCCGGCAATGCCGTCGAGCCGGCAGGTCCGCAGCGTGGCCGCCGGATCGCCTTCGGGCAGGATGCGGACATGGGCACCGCTCGGCTGCGTCACCGTGCCGACGAGCTCGGCAGCGAGGCCGGCCGCATCGAACACCGGATCGCCATGGGACCGCACCTGCTCGGCAAACCCGTTCACGCGCACGGAATCATCGAGCATCCGGCGCAGCGCCGAGTTGGGTTCGAAGGCATGGACCCTGCCGGAAGGGCCGGCGAGCTCGGCCATCTGCAAGGTGAAATAGCCGACATGCGCGCCGACATCGATGCAGACCGCGCCGGGCCGGATCAGCTGCGGCAACAGCTCGGTGACCCACATCTCCCAGAAGCCGTCAAGCAGGAGATGCGCGCCGATATCGACGTCGCGCGTATCGACGAACATCTTGTAGCGGCCCAGCACCCGGACCAGGGCGCGGTTGTCTCCCAGATAGGCAGTGGCGCACAGGCTCCGGATGGAGGCCTCGTTCGCAGTGCGGCTGCCCGGACGCGGCCTGCGTCGGAACAGGGTGGGAAGCCGGGTCATGCGGCGAGCGCATCCGCATAGAGCGCGCCGAGCCGGCGGGCGTAGAGTTCCGGGGTGAACATCCGGCTGCGCGCGAACCCATCGGCACGCAAGCGGGCGCAGAGGATGTCGTCCCCGTCCAGGCGCCGGATGCCCGCCTCGATCTCCTCGGCCGCATGCGGATCGACCAGCAACGCGGCATCGCCGGCCACTTCCACCGCCGTCTCGATATCCGAAACGAGCACCGGGCATCCCAGCGCCATGGCCTCGACAATGGGCAGTCCAAAACCTTCTGCCAGCGAAGGGAACAACAGCGCGCGGGCGCGGCGCAGCATGCCGAGCAATTCCGGACGCGGCACCCAGGGCAGACGGATAACCGCAGGGCACGCGCGCAAATGCGCCTCCAGGCGGGCTTCGCCGGGCACTTCCGGGCCGACGATCACGAGCGGCAACGCCGTTCCGCTCGCCGCATGGGCCGCGGCGAGCCGATCGAGATTCTTGCGTGCCTCGACCCGGCCGCAGAACAGGAAATAGCGCCCCGAGCGCAGGCCCGCGGGCAAGGGTGGGTCCACCTGGAGCGGCGCATCGACCGCCTGCCAGGTGTTCACCACTCCCTCTTCGTCCAGTGCCAGCCGTTCGATGGCTTGGCGACGAACGGCCTCGGACACGGTGACCAACCGGTGTGCGTGGCGCGCGATCTCGCCGAGCACGGCGGTGTGGCGCACCGGCGAAATCGAAGTCAGCTCGGGATGGGTGAGCGGGATCAGGTCGTGCAGCGTGTAGAGGTTCCTGGCACCGCGCACATAGAGCGGCAGCGGGTAGGTCCAGTGCATGACCTGGGGCGGCCGGGTGAATTCGACCGGCAGCAACCGGCGGTGAAGATTGAAGAAGACATGCGCCTCGCGGAACAGGTCGCAAGCCGCCCATTGCACCGGCATTTCCTCGTCGCCCGGGTGCTGCGCGGCGGCGATCCGCGCGCCGGGACGCGCGGCGGCGAGCCAGCGGCCGAACCGGGTGGAGCGCGGCGCCTGGTCTCCGTCCCGGTCACCCAGCAGCAGCAGCGATGCGCCTGCCGCCGGCAGGCACGCCGCCAACGTCCGCGCATAGGTCGCGACACCCGTTCCCGCGCTTGCGCCCAGCATCCGCGTCTCGAGGCAGACCTGGACCGGGGCGTCTCCGAGCGTATCCACCCGTCGGACGTAGTTGGGATCATAGAGTTGCCGAAGCCGCTCGATGCCCGGCCCGCCCGGGTTCATCGCCGATCCTCGCGACACGGACCGGCCGACGATGCGCCGCGGCAACCATCGCCGGTTTCGATCACGCTGGAATCTGCTGGTCGCATTGTCTCGACGGGGCTGGAGGCCGTGCGGCGATTCCGCCGCTCCGGACTATCGGGATCGGCCCCGCCCCGACCTAGTCGTTTCCACAGGTACGCACCATTATCGACAAATCAGGCGCCCAGGCCGAGCGCGCTGCTCCGCAGGTTTCGACGCCACCGGCCGGGCGAGATACCGAGCAGCCGAGTGAATGCCTTGGTGAAATGGCTCTGGTCGGCAAAGCCGCATTCGTCGGCGACCTTGGACAGCGGGATCGTCTCATCGCGGAGCAGCGTCGTCGCCTGGGCGATCCGGCGCTGCATGAACCAGTGATAGGGCGACACGCCCTCGCTCTCGCGAAAACCCTTGATGAAATGGCTGACCGACATGTCGAGCCGGCGGGCGACATCCGCCAGGGCAAGTCCACCAGCCATCTGCGCGAGCATCATGTCGCGCGCGAGCTTGACCTGCCATGCCGCGAGATGCGCGCGCGTCCTGGGTCTGGGCGGAAGCGGCGGCGCTTCCGTACGGCCCTCGGCGATCAGGTGATGATCGAACGAACCCGAAGGATATTCCTGATCCGCAGCTACGGATGCTGCGATCAAAAAGGATTCCTCCATTGCGACCTCCTTGGAGCAAGGATGGGATCCGGGCGCAGGGAACATCCCGCGGCGCGCGCAGGCACGTCGCAGGAAAGTCTCGCCCCCGGGGTTCCCAAGGAACCGGAAACTCGTGTTTCCTATCCTGTAGACACCTCGGCCGAGCGCTTTTGGCAGAGGAAGACGATAAATTTCGGCATCGTCACAATATTTACCGATATGCGTCGCCGAAATCCGACACAGGCACGGAAACGAACTCGCAATATAGTCCGCACATTTCCATGAGCAGCTTCCATTATCGGCGAGTTATTTACCGATTACCCTATCGTAATTCTTGCAACACCATCATCAATGCTTCCGATGTCCCGCCTGGAAACCGATAAGAGGTATCAGCCAGCCCTCTTTTCACTCGGCTTGCAATGGCCCGAATAGATATGCTTCTCGTCCCAGCTCACCGCGTCGGTCGCTCTGGTCATGAACAGGTCGATCAGCCCCGGCTTGGCCTGCGAACGCTGGAGGATGATCAGGTTCACCGACCCGTTCCCGATTGGCGTGGTCATCTCCACGCGCTCCGGCCAATAATCGACCACGCGCTCGAACGGCTTGGCAGCCGCGCCTCCCGAAATCCCGTCGGGGTCGGCGACGATGCGCGTGCGCGGATCAACCGGCTCCGGCGGCAGGGTCGACAGGGGAGGCTCGGTGGTTCGCACCGGGATCGACGGCAGGAGCAGCGCGAAGCGGTGATCGCCTTCATAGGTGAATTCGGAAGGCGCCTGCTCGCGCGCGGGATTGAAGTTGGTGATGCGGCTGAGCCGGCACTCGAGCAGGCGCTCGGGCAACATGGCACCTTCGGCGACCAGGGAAGCGGCCTTAGCGCGAACCGGCGCGGCGCCAGCCGGGTTCGTCGCCGAGGGCGAAGCCGCCGGCGTAGAGGTAGCCGGTGCCGGCTGACGCCAGGCCAAAGCGGACAGACCCAGGAGGGAAACCAGGCCCAGCGCAGCGATCTTGCCAATCATCTCACAGCTCCATGCTCAAGGCGACAGTTCGAATTTTGTGACAGGAAATGACAAATTTAAGCGGAAATGGCGCGATGACCTTCTCGGCACTGTAAGACGCCCGCGCTACCTGAGCTTGGCCAAGCAATTTTTCGATAATATTACAAAGACCAGATCGGTAATAATATTCCACAATCTGCTAAAATTACTTTCAGGTAATACGCATCGTTTGCGAGATATCCTTAAAGTGTCAGGGATAATAGCGTGATACCGGCGAAGATTCGGCAAGGGCGCAACGCAATAGCCAACGGCCCAACGCCTTGGCTCACACGCCGATTCCACGCGTTCCACCATTGCCTTTCGGCATTCGGACCCGGCGGAGGACATGCCGGATCGATGTGGCTGATCGCTGCCATCTTCTTCACTGCGATGTCCCTGCTGGGCGCTTCGCAAGCCAGGGCCCAGAACGCCCCCTCCCCGCTCGAGGATCGCGCCCAGGCCACGGAATGCCTGACGCTCGCGATCGCCTATGAGGCGGGGTATGAGAGCCCGGAGGGCCAGCAGGCCGTCGCCGAGGTCGTCCTCAACCGCGTTCGCCACCCCGCGTTCCCGAAATCGGTGTGCGGCGTCGTCTTTGCCGGCTCGAGGCTGAAGACGGGATGCCAGTTCACCTTCACTTGCGACGGATCGCTGCGGCGGCGCCTGACCGACAAGGTGATGACGCAGGCCCGCGCCGTTGCCGAGCAGGCGATCGACGGCCGCCTGACGCCGCTGGTCGCCGACGCGCTCAACTATCACGCCGACTATGTCTCGCCCTATTGGGCACCTAGCCTGGATCGCGTGACCAAGATCGGCGCGCATATCTTCTATCGCCGCCGAGGGGGCGTGACTCCGGCGATCACCGCACTGCGCTTCGCCGGCGCGATGCCGGCGCCTCCCGCCATTGCCACGGCGACCCCGGCGCCACCGCCCGCCTTCGCCCCCTGGGGCCTCGCCCCGCAATCTCCCGCGGCATCGCCACAGCCATAGTCGATCGCCCCGGATCACGCGGACACGCGGAAGTCCGCGGGGGCCTCGCCCGCATGGTGGCGCTCGTACATCGCGACATAGGCCGCCTCGAGCTTGCGGGCCATGGCGACGGGATCGAAGAGTTGCGATGGCCCCCGGTTCACCAGCAGGCGGGTGCGGATCTCCGCCAGCCGCGCCGGATCCCTGGCGAGCGCGACGGCGCGCTCCTCATATTCGGCAAGGTCGCGCACGATCAGTTCCGGCGCATCCATTGCCATCAGCAGGCTGGCGGCAACGCGCGCGGCGAAGCTCCGCCCCGCGCAGGTGAGGATCGGCAGGCCGACGCGGAGCGCATCGCTCGCCGTGGTGTGCGCATTGCACGGCAGGGTATCGAGGAAGAGATCGGCGAGTTGCAGCCGATCGAGATGGCGCTCGCTGGGTTCGGTGCTCGCGAACACGATCCTGGCGGGATCGACCCCGGCCTGGGCGGCACTGCGCGCCAGGTTTTCGCGCGCGCCCGCATGGCTGACCCAGAGCCAGAGGAGGCTCGTCTCCACCCCGCGCAGGATCGCCATCCAGCGTGCGAAGACCTCCGGCGTGATCTTGTAGTTCTGGTTGAAGCAGCAGAACACGAAGCCTTGTTCGGGCAATCCGGCTTCGAGCCGGGTGATCCGCCGCGACACCGGCTTCAGGCTCCCGTTCGCCTGATAGCTGCCGGGCAGATAGGCGATCCTCTCGGAGAGGGCGTCGCGTGTCTCGGGATCCACCACGACTTCGTCGGCAATGAGATAGTCGATCACGGGCGAGCCCGAGGTGCCCGGATAACCGAGATAGCCTGCCTGCACCGGCGCTGCCCGCTCGGCGAAGATGCCGAAGCGGCAATTCTGGGTATAGCCCTTCAGGTCGATCGCGATGTCGATCCCGCGCTCGCGGGCGACCTGGGCAACGGCGGCATCTTCCTTCAGCCGGACATCGACAAAGGCGTCGAACGCCTTTTCGATCCGCGCGCGCCACGCGTCGCCCCTGCCGTCGCCGAACCAGAAGGCGGTGAGCTCGAAACGGTCGCGATCGTGCGCCTCGAGCGTCTCCATGAGCAGCTGCATCGTCGCGTGATGATGGAAGTCCGCCGAGAAATAGCCGATGCGGATCCGATCTCGACGTGGGTAGCGCCCGGCGAGCGGCACCGCCGGCACGCGCGGATGGCTGTTCGCGAGGATGCGCGAGCATTGCAGCTGGAGCGCGGGATCATCGGCCAGCGCCAGTACCGGGAAGGACAAGGCTCCCTGGCTGCCAACGGCCGCGGCACGCCGGATCGCGGCGAGCTGCCCGTCGAAATCCTCCCATTGCGACAGGTGCATCGCCGCATGGAGCCGGACCGCCGATTGCTCCATCCAGGGGTCGAGCGCCTTGGCCCGGTCGAAAGCGCGCAGCGCCTCGGCATGCTCCGCGCGCCCGACCAGCAGGAAGCCGCGCTGCTGGTGCGCGGCGGCATTGCCCGGGTCGACCGACAGCAGATGATCGTAGCAGATCAGCGCGCTCTGGTGCTGGCCCAGTTCCTCCAGCGCCCGGGCGAGGCCGCGGAGCGCCGGCACATTGTCGAGCTCGATCGTCAGGATGCGCTGATAGCAGCGCCCCGCCTCGTCGAAGCGGCGGCGTTGCGTGAGCAGGGTGGCGTAGCGCTGCAAGGTGGCGACCCGATCGGGCTCGCGATCGAGGGCACGACGGAAGCAGCGCTCCGCCTCGTCGAAGCGCTCCAGCCGGAACAGCGATGCGCCGAGATTGGTCAGCAGTTCGACCTGCCCGGGATCGATCGCCAGCCCTTTCTCGAACATTTCGATCGCTTCTTCCTGGCGATCGAGAAGGGACAGCGCGGTTCCCCGGTTACAGAGTGTCTCGATATTGTTCGGCTCGATCGCCAGCGCGTTCTCGAACCCCCGCAGCGCCTCATGGTGATGCCCCAGCGCGGCGAGCGTCCGCGCACGCAGGTCATGCGCCGAAGCGCGGTCCGGCATGCGCGCGATCACATCGTCGAACGCCTCCAGCGCTTCCCCGAGCCGACCGAGCTGCCGAAGCAGGTTGGCGCGATTGTGGAGCGTGTCGAGATTGTCCGGCGCGATCAGCAGGGCACGTTCGATGCTCTGCAGCGCCGGCTCGAGCGCGCCCGAGGCCGCGAGCGCGACACCCTTGCGATCATGTGCCCCGGCACATCGCGGATCGAGCGCAAGTGCATGATCGTAACTGGCAATCGCCGCGGCGAGCTCCCCGAGACCGGCGAGCGCATCGCCGCGCCGGCAGAAGGTTTCGGCATTGGCGGGGTCGAGCGCGACCGCGTCGTCGAGCGCGCGCAACGCATTGGCCGGCTTGCCCTTGGCAAGGAACATGGCGCCGCGCGCGAGCAACGCCTGTACCTGGTTTTGCCGGCCGGTCGTCGGGGGATTCGAACCCACCATAGCCTCACCTCTTCTGGAGCGCTTCATTCGTAGGACCGCACGACATAGGGCCGTTCGGGAATGCCGGTGATCTCGGCGACCAGCATCCGCGCGGCACGGCCGCCACCGGGAAGCGTGGCCAGCACCTCGATCGAGACCGGCCGATCGACGAGCGAAGGCGTGCTGGCAAAGGCCAGCGCGGTCCGCTGCCCGCCAAGTTCACGGGCGCGCTCGATAGCCGCCGGGCCATCCTCGCCACCGGCTTCCATCACGGCCAGCGCGCGCGGATCGGCATATTGCGCGTCGAAGCCGCTGCGCAGCGTATAGGTGGTGACATAGGGCCGGATGCGGGCGACGGTCACCGGATCCAGGCCGCGCACCAGCGCGAGCTCATCGACCGAAGCGATACGCGCGCCCGGCGGACGGATGCCCGCGGCCGCATAGTAGCCATCCTCGGCGCCGAAGGGGCGCTTGAGCTCGTCGTCGTCGATCCAGTCGAGCAGGGAATCGCGCGCGATCAGCAGCCGTTCGCCCCCCAGGCCCGCCTGTTCGAGCAACCGGGTCGCCTGGGCTTCGTCGAGCAGCCCGAGCGGCACCTTGCCGCGCTCGTCACGCACCGCGATCCGGAGATCGGCCTCGCCGAAGCGCAGGGCATGGACCGTGCCGTCCGCCGACCAGCGCTGGGTGGGGTCATCGCCCAGGACCTTGCTCAGGCCCAGCGCGATCCCCGCATCGGCGGCCGCCACCGCCTGCATCTGCGCCTGCTCCGCCCCGGCATCCGCCAGTCCCATGCGGGCCGCCTCGAGCAGCCCGAGCGCCACGGTGGCGAACACGGCGATGCTCGCCACCGCCGCGACAAGGGCATAGCCCTCCTCGCCCGCGCGGTTCACGGGATCCGTCCCTGGGTACGGAACGGCTCCAGCGTGCGCAGCTTGGCGCGCAGCTCCTCGGTGACGGCGCGGCCGTCATCGGGGGTGCGGATCACATGCGGCTTGAGCAGCACGATCAGCTCGGTGCGGTTCTGCACATTGTTGTGGCTGCCGAACAGGCCCCCGATGATCGGGATGCGCGACAGGATCGGGATGCCGTTCTTGCCCAGGCTCTTGGAGTCGCGGAACAGCCCGCCCAGCGCGATAACCTGTCCGTCCTGCACCGCGACCGAAGTCGAGATGCGGCGGGTCGAGATGGTCGGCGAGGCCGGGGTCTTGTCGCCGCTCGCATTGGGCGCGTTGACGTTGACGTCGCTCACCTCCTGCGAGATGTCGAGCAGCACCAGTCCGCCGGCATTGACTCGTGGGGTCACCTTCAGGATCACGCCGGTATCGCGGTAGCTGATCGAGTTGACGATCGGCGCATTGGGATTGTCGACGCTGACCGCGCTTCCCGACGAGACCGGCACCTGGTCGCCCACCTGCAGCGCCGCGGTCTGGTTGTTGAGCGTAACCAGCTTGGGTGCCGAGACCACCTTGATGTTGGTGCGCTGCTCGAGCGCGTTGAGCGCCGCAGTGATGCTGCCCCCGGCAAGGAAATAGGAGAAGCCGGCCTGGGTCGGCCCGGTGGGCATGGCAGCACCGTCGGTAACGCGGAAATTGCTGTCGCCGGTCAGCCAGTTCCACTGGACGCCGTAGCGCAGCGTGTCGGTGAGCGACACTTCGGTGATCGCCGCCTCGATCATCACCTGCTGGGGCGGCAGATCGAGCCGGCGCAGCGCATCCTCGATCATCGCATAGTCGCGCGGGGTGCCATAGACGACGACGGCGTTGTTGACCTCGTCCGCCGTGATCTTGCCGCCCGAACCCTGCGCATCGCGCCCGGCCGCCCCCTGATCGGCGGCATTCGCGCCGCCGCCCGCGGGGCGCGCGGCATCGGGTTTCTGCGCCGGCGATGCGGTCTTGCCCGCGGACTGGTCACTGGGTGCGAAGGGATCGTCGTTGCCGCTATCCTCGTCACCGCCGCCCCCGCCAAAGGCGCGGTTGAGCGTGCGCGCAAGATCGCGGGCGCGGCCATTCTGGACGCGATAGACGAAGATCCGGCGCTCATTGTTCTCGCCCTCGCGATCGAGCACCTCGATCCAGCGGCGGACATCGTCGAGATACTGGCGCTGGGTACTTACCGCCAGGATGCCGTTCAGCCGCTCCATGGTGATCAGCCGGACCAGCCCACGCGTCGGCGCGTCGGCGGCGTTGATCAGCTTGTCGACCTCGGGGACGATCAGCCGCGCATCGGTGCGCTCCGGGACGAACAGCGCGAAGCTCATGTTGCGCAGCCAGTTGACATCGAACTGCTTGATCAGGTCACGCGCGCTGGCGCGTTGGCCGGTCGTGCCCGCAATGGTGATCCGACGGCCCGCCGCATCGACACCGGCGACCACGCCGGGCAAGGCGCCGTCGATCACCTTCTTCACTTCCTCGGCATTGATGAACTCGAGCGTGACGATCTCGGTGCCGAAGCCGATCGCATCGGGCGCGACCGGCGCCTGGGCCGCCGCCAGGGTGCGCACGACATAGCCGTTGCCGGCAGGCACGAGCGCGAGGCTGGCGGCACGCAGCGCGCCCTCGAACAGCGGGACGACCTCGGACCGGGCGACGGTTCCCGGCGTGACCAGCGAGACCTGGCCGGTCACGCCCGGCTCGACCGCGATCGCGATCCCCGTTGCTTCCTGGACCGACACCGCAACGGCGCGCACATCGGCACGCGGCAGGTTGATGCTGATGGTGCCCGGCCGAACCTGGCGAGGCCGCGGCGCGACTGGGCCCGGCGGCGGGCTTTCGCCGCCGACGATCGTCGTGCGGACCTCGGGTGCTGCCTGCTCGGCCCCGGCCACGATCGATGGCGCCTGCGGCACGGCGATCGGCTGGGGCGGCGGGCTGCCGGCGCAGCCGGCCAGCGCGAGCGACAGCCCCGCCGTTCCCGATCGAAACTTGCGACGCGCGTCCATCATTGTTCTCCCTTGCCGGCTGCCGTGGTGACCGGCCCGCCGGGACCGAAACGGACTTGCATGCGCTCACTGCCCCGCGACAGCGCGACCTGATCGCGCGTCACGCTCCGCAGCTGCCAGTCGCCGACCCGCTGGCCCGGCACGGCGCGGAACGTCTGCTCGCCCGGCCCCTGCACGATCGCGTAGATGGCCGCACCGACCTGGACGACACCGACCACCGAATAGCCGCCAAGCGGCCCCTGCGCCGCCGCCGCTTCCTTCGTCTCGACGAAGACCGGCATAAACATCGATCGACGGGCGATGCCCGGGTCGATGATCGCAACCGGCGGCTGGATCGCCGCGCGATCGTCCACTGCCGCACCGCCACGCACCGGCCCTGCCAGGGGCAGGTCTAGCTCGTCGCCGGCGAGCGCCTGGAACGCCAGCGCCGCGCCGAGCAGCAGCGCTAGCGCCAACGGCAGCATCGACGACCTATCGAGCGGCGGCAGGGCGAATGGGGATCGAAGCTTCAATTTCCACATCCATGACTGGAGACTGGCCGGGCACGATCGTGTTGCCCGCACTGAGGCTGACCGTCTCGACGACGAGCCAGGGCGGCTGGTTCTGGAGCCGGGCAAGGGCGGCGGTGAGTTGCGGCAGGGTCATCCGGGCCGCCGCCCGCGCGCGCGCCCAGCCCGGGCGGCCTTCGGCGTCCCCTCCCTCACGGAAGGTGCCGCCTGCTCCTTCGACCGCAGCTTGCAGCCGTTCCTTGAGCCATTCGCGGCCCGCATCGACATTGGGCACGGCAGCCACGAAGGACGCGGTCGCGGCACGCGCGGCCTCCGCCTGGCGCCGCAGCCGCGGGATCGTCGCGATGGTCCGGACATTGTGCGTATAGGTCAGCGCCAACCGGTCCGACCGATCCGCGCGCATCTGGAAATTCGCCAGGATCGGGCCGACGACCAGGAAATGGATCGCAGCGACGATCCCGAAGAGGATCAGCAGCGCCACCAGGCGCCTTTCGCGGGCGGATACCGGACGCATCATCGTGCGCCTGCCCTGGCGGAGAGATCGAACGGCTCACCGGCAGGCACCGCCGCCTCGCTGCTCTCCCCAATGGCACGAACGCCGGAGAAGCGGCCCGAGCGGCGCAGCGCCGTGGCGACATCGGCACGCGCCGGACGATAGCCGGTCAGGCGCACCGTCTCGCCATCCCAGACGAGGCGCTGGAGCCAGGCCCCCTCGGGCAGCGCATCGCTCACCGCCGCGATCACGTGCAGCGGGTCGTGCGTGCGGCGCAACGCGAGCGAACGCGTAGCCAGGCTGCGGTCCTGCTCACCCCGCCTGGCTATCGCCTGGGCGATGCCGACCGCCGGCTGCTGCTCCGCGACGATCTGCTCGAACCGGGCGACATGCGCCGCATCCCTCCAGATCGCCGCAGCGATATTGAGTAGCAATAGCATGACCACCAGCCCCCAGAGCAGGGGTGCGGCGCTCCGTTTGCGCGCCAGCAGGCCCGCGGCACGCATCGCCGGGGCGAAGTCGAGCGACACCGTCTGCAACTCTTCGAGAACCACCGCGACGGGCACGACGCCTGCGGCGTCGGCGACCTGGAGCATGGCGCGCGCCGTTTCGATCGGCAGGCCGGCGATCAGGATACGGATCGTGCCCGGTTCTTCCGACGGGCCTGCGATCCGCGCCGCCAGCAGCGCCGAGCCCGAAGGAAGCGGCAGCAGCGTATCCGCCTCGAACGCGATCATGCGCTGCATGTCGCGCTCGCCGAGCGCGGGACGGATGATCGTCCGCACCAGGCAATCGGCGGCGGACACGACCAGCGTGACCCGCATGCCCGGCGCCGCACCGCGAACCCCGACCGACACCGGCACGAGCATATCGCGCCGCACGGCGAAGCGCGGCGCCTCGCTGGTCCGCCCACGCCGCAACCGAGCCGGCACCAGCCCGCTCAGCTCATCGACCCACCATTGCCAGGCCTGGAGCAGCCATTGGCCGATCGTGCGCATATCGGCGTCGAGCAGGGCGCGGGGGTTCATCGCTCGGCTCCGCAGCCGCCGCCCGGTCGATCGCCCAGGCAGGTGCTGGTCGCGACCTGCGGCCGGATCAGCAGGTCCGGCCATTGCCGCGGATCGGCCGGCGCGAACTCGACATGGATACGGATGAGCTCGGGCGGGCTGGTCCGGTCCCACCACCGGTTGAGCCAGGCCCGGTCGCCGCCCGATTCCGGAACACCGCGATAGTTGATCGAAAGGCGGGTGATGCCGCGCAGCAGCGTCGTCGAGGTCCAGCCGGTCAGGTCATAGCCGCGCTGATCGACCCCGGCCTTGCGCGTGCTCACGGTATGAAGGACGAGGTCGCCAGTCGCGGTGCGAGTGAGCCGGAAACGCTGGAGCGCGTCCGGCGCGTCGCGATCGAAGGGCGGCGCCACAAAGCTCAGCACCCCATCGTCCCCACGAAACTCGAGGATCGGCCGGGACGTGTCGAAGCGTGCGACGGGCCGGAGCCGGGTGATCCCCGTGCGCAGGATGCGCTGCGCCGCAATCACCTGGTCCAGCCCCGCATTGCTCGCCCGTTCGCGCAGCGTCACCAGCCCGGCCATGCGCAGTCCGGCAAGAAGCAGCGACGCCGCCATGCCCATCAACGCGAGCGCGACGAGCAGCTCGATCAGCGTGAAGCCCGATGCGCCCGCACGGCTTGCCGAGGAAGCGGGGACACGCATCGCTCAACGCGCAAGCCGGAGCGTGCGGACACTGGTGAGCCGTCGGCCGGTCTCACGGTCGACCACCTCGACGCGCACCTCCTCGAGCGGAATGCCGCCATCCCGTGCGCCACCGCCACGCGGTGCGCGCACGATCCTCCAGCGCAGGTTCCGGCTGCTGCCGCTGTCAGCGACATCGCGCGCGTCGCTCGGTGCCGTGGCCGCGGCGAGCAGCGACTGGGCGAGCAGCATCGCTTCACGGCGCGCGGCAACGTTGCGCGCGAGCTTCGCATTGGCACTGATCGAATCGAAGAACAGCCCGGACATCATCGCGATCACGGAGAGCGCGACCAGCGTCTCGACCAGGCTGAACCCTTCGGACGCGTCCGCTGGCGCCGGGCCTCTCATTGCCGGGCCTCGATCGTGCCCAGCACTTTGCCGATGGCGATCCGCCGGCGAAGCTGCCCGTCCGATATCTCGATATCGCCGCCCGTTGCGCTGCCATCGGCGAAGAACCGGATTCCGCGGCCGGGCATCGCGATCGTCACCCCCTCGGGCAAGCGATCGTCGCGATCGGCGAAGCGGAAACCTTGGCCATCGAACGCGGCCGCGAAGCGGACCGGTTCGCCGCTGGTCACTGCCGCCGCCCGGGCGGTGCGAAGCCCCAGCTCCACACGCTTCGCCGCCTCGATGAAGCCCTGACGCCGCATCGCCTTCTCGACCGAAGGAAAGACGATTCCCGCCATGAGCGCGAGGATAGCCAGGATCACCAGGACCTCGACCAGCGTGAATCCACAGGTTCCGCCATCATCCCCGCGATGCGGATCAATAATTGCCGACATCCCGCGCCTCGCCGGTGCCGCCGGGCTGCCCGTCCGAACCGAGCGAATAGACGTCGATATCGCCATGCTCGCCGGGGATCTTCAGCAGATAGGGCCGCCCCCAGGGATCGAGGATCGCCGACTGCTCGGGCAGATAGGGACCGTTCCAGTTGGGCACGTTGGCCGGCTGCTTGATCAGCGCGGCGACGCCCTCTTCTGCAGTGGGGAAGCGCGAGGCGTCGAGCTTGAACAGGTTGAGCGCGGCGGCGACGTTCTTGGCCTGCACCCGTGCCGATTGCGACTTGGAGCTGTCGAGATATTTCATCACCTGCGGCCCGACGATCGCCGCCAGCAGCCCCAGGATCGCGAGCACCACGAGCAGTTCGAGCAGCGTGAAGCCGGCGTCGCGTCCATTGTCTTTCCGCATGGCGGTCCTGTCCTTGTTCATGATGTCAGGGCGAGATCGTTGAAGCCGAGGATCGCCGACATGATCGCGGCGATGATCGATGCGACGGTGGCGCCCAGCACGACGGTGATCACCGGGGTGAGGATGCCGATCAGCCGCTCGATGCGCAGGCGGATGTCGCGATCGAGCACGTCGGCGAGGCGGCCGAGCATCATGCCGAGCTGCGAGGTCTCCTCGCCGGTGCGCAGGAAGCCGATCGCCAGCCGCGGCAGCGCGCCGGAGGCGGCGAGCGGCGCGGTGAGCCCCCCGCCCTCCTTCACGCCATTGGCGACGCGGGCGATGGTGTCGCCCAGTACCTGGTTCGAGATCGTCCGGCGCGCGAGGCCGAGCGCGGCGGGGAGCGGCACCTCGCCGTCGATCAGCGCGCCGAGCGTGCGGGCGAACCGGGCGGTTTCGACCCGCCGGACCAGCTCGCCGAGCAGCGGCAGTGCGAGCACCAACCGGTCGCGGACGAGACGCACCGCCGGGCGGCGGAGCAGCAATGCCCCACCCACGCCGGCGACCGCGATGCCGAGCAGCATCGCCAGGCCATAGCCGCGCAACAGCCGGCTCGCGGTCATCACCACGACCGTGGCGGTGGGGAGCTTGCCGGCGGCACTCGCGAACATGCTTTCGAACTGCGGGACGACGAAGAGCAGCATCAGCAGCACCACGCCGAGGGCGATCACCAGCAGCGCGATCGGGTAGATCATCGACGATCCGACCAGGCGGCGAAGCTCGGCCTCCTGCTCCAGCGTCGCCGCAAGCCGGGACAGCGCCTCGCCGAGCCGGCCATTGGCCTCGCCCGCCTCGATCATCGCCATCGCGGTGGGCGAGAACAGCTCGGGCTTCTGCGCGATCGCGCGCGAAAGCGGCGCCCCCTCCCGGACGTCGCGCAATATCTCGCCCAGGCTCTCCCCGACCCTCTTGTCCTCGACATTCTCGATCGCGAGCGCGAGTGCCCGATCGAGCTGCAGCCCGGCGCCGATCAGCACCGCCAACTCGCCGATGCAGGTGGTGGCGGCCGCCTTCGCCTTGGCCCCGGCACGCCGCGGCCGCCCCGGTGCGCGCGGCGGCACCACGACGAGCTCGAGCGGCGTGGCGCCGCTCCGCCTGAGGCTGGCGACCGCATCCTCGCGATCGGCCGCGTCGACCTCACCGGCCAGCGCGGAGCCGTCGCGGCGGATCGCACGGTAGCGCCAGGTCGCCATCAGGCTTCCCCGCTCGCGACGCGGAGGACTTCCTCGATCGTGGTCAGTCCCGCCGCCGCCTTGGCGACGCCGTCCGCCGCCAGGCTGCGCATCCCGCCCTGTTCGGCGGCGACAAGGATCTCCCGCGTATCGGCCCGCTTGAGGATCAGCCGCTCCACCGTGCTGTCCACCCGCAGGAACTCGAGCAGCGCGATGCGCCCCGAATAGCCGCTGCCGCCGCACCGCGCGCAGCCCACCGCGTGGTAGAGCCGGTCGACACCCTGCCGCGCGAGCAACGGCCGCAGCGCCTCGGGCCCCGCTTCTCGCGCATCGAAGGGCTGGCGGCATTCGGGGCAGAGCCGGCGGACCAGCCGCTGAGCCAGCACGCCGGTCAGCACCGACCCGAGCAGGAACGGCTCGACGCCCATGTCGAGCAGCCGCGAGACAGCTCCGGCGGCGGTGTTGGTGTGCAGCGTCGACAGGATCATGTGGCCGGTCAGCGCCGCCTGGACCGCGATCTGCGCGGTCTCGGTGTCGCGGATTTCGCCGACCATCATCACATCGGGATCCTGGCGCAGAAAGGAACGAAGCGCCGATCCGAAGGTGAAGCCGATCGCCGGATTGACCTGGGTCTGGACGACACCCGGCAGCCGGTATTCGATCGGGTCCTCGACGGTGAGCAGCTTGCGCTCGGGCGCATTGAGCTCGGAAAGCGCGGCGTAGAGCGTAGTGGTCTTGCCGCTGCCGGTGGGGCCGGTGACCAGCACGATCCCGTGCGGGCACATGATCGCATCGCGCAGGCGGCCGGCAAGGTCCGGATCGAAGCCGAGCGCGACGAAGTCGAGCGCCAACCTGGAGCGGTCGAGGATACGCATGACGACGCTCTCGCCATGGATCGAAGGTGCAGTCGCCACGCGCAGGTCGATCTCGTGCCCCCGCACCGAGATGCGCATCCGCCCGTCCTGCGGCAGCCGGCGCTCGGCGATGTTGAGCTGCGCCATCACCTTGATGCGCGACGCCAGCGGGGCACGCATCGCCACCGGGAGCCGCCCGGCGTCGCGCAGCATGCCGTCGATGCGGAAGCGGATCGCCAGGCCATCGTCGCCCGGCTCGATATGGATGTCCGAGGCGCGCTGGTCGACCGCGCTGGCGATCAGCCGGTTGACCGCGCGGATCACCGGCGCGTCGCTGACCAGATCCTTCAGCCGTTCGAGATCATCGTCATCGACGGCGTCGTCGATCGCGTCCGCGCTCTGCGGCTGGCCATGATAGAGCCGCTCGATCGCGACATCGATGTCGCTGGCCCGGCCGATCACCCGCTCGACGCGACGCTGGAACATGAAGCCGAAGGCCTGGACCGCGAAGGGATCGAACGGGTTCGACACCGCGATGCGCACCGCGGCGCCATCGATCGCGATCGGAACTGCCCGCATGTCGCGCAGAAAGGCGATCGAGAGCTCCGGCCCTTCGACCGGTGCCGCAGGGAAGCCATCGGCAGCGATCTCGGCCAGTTCCGAGAAGCGCGCCAGTTCCGCGGCGAGCCGGTCCTCCGAGATCATGCCCAGGCGCGTCACCACCGCCTCGAGCCGCTCGCCCGATTCGCGCTCGATCAGCAACGCGCGCTGGAGCGCCTCCTCCGCCAGCAGCCCGCGATCCTGCAGCATCGCCGCAAGCCCATCTCCATCGGGCGCGACAGCCGGTCCACCCGGCAATTTGTCCCAGGAACCTTCAATATTTGGCTCGGGCGCCGTGCTATCGCCGATCATGTACCACCTTCCGGCCCGAGCCTCCCGGTCGAGGCAAGCCCTGGATGAGCCCGCCAAGAAAAGCTCATATCCGGATAATGCTACAACTAAATTGCACTATACTTTAGATATGACTTCATATTTCAGAAGTCATTAACCGTGCATTTTTGCAAATACTGCCATTTTAGTGCAGATTATATTTGCGACAGCTTCTCGATAACAAAAATGTCATTTGATCTGCGTAAGAGATCAATCGTCGGTTCAGAATCGAGTCGAAGCCGATATATGACAATATTCTTGTTTGAATGATTTCCATCTACGCAATTCATCTAATCAATGGCTGCATAGATCGAATAACCCTAGAACGAGGGTTCGCCGACATTCTCATGAATGCGCGGATGGACTTTGCGTGACCTTAAGAACTTACTTCGATCAAAACAGGATATCGCAGAGATATCTTGAACGACCGAATTCGACTGGAACTAACCGACATTTCTTAAGGCATGTCCCAAACAGGAGAATACCCATGAAGCGTTTCAAGAACGCGCTGTTCCTGGCGACCGTCGCCACCAGCGCTCTCGCCTCGTCCTTCGCCCAGGCCCAGACCACCGCGAACAACGACGGTGAGACCGCCCTGCACGGCACCGGCGCAACCTCGATCCAGGGCGTCCTGGTGCAGGAACTCAACTGCAACGGCGGCTACTCGAACCTCGGCGCGATCGGCACCTCGTCGGTTGCCGGCACCTCGTCGACCTCGATCGAGCCGACCAACCTGTTCTCGCCGGCGCCGGCGCCTGCCTTCAACTGCGCGACCACGGATCTCAACTCGGGCTTCCTCGGCCGCTATGTCGGTTCGGGCTCGGGCGGCGGCCGCACGGCCTGGGTCGCGGCTGGCACGATGACCTCGACCTCGACCTTCGCGATCGGCACCGCCAATCCGAACCCCTTCGGCACCTGGAACAAGATCCAGTTCGCCTTCGCCGATTCGTCGGTCACGGACGGCGACCTGACCAGCTACACCGGCGGTGCCGCGCAGACCAATGGCGGCGCGCCGATCATGTTCCCGAAGTTCGTGCTTCCGGTCGCGGTCGCCTATAGCCCCAACTATGGCAACAAGACCGTCAGCGGCGTCGTCACCAACTACAATTTCGCCATCTCGAGCCCGCAGACGATCCTCGGCAACAACGCCGGCGGTCTGCGCCTGAGCCAGTCGACGCTCTGCGGCGTCTTCAACGGCACCATCGTCAACTTCAACGATGCCGCCTTCACCGCCGACAATGGCGGCACGAGCCTGCGTGACTCGGCCGACGCCACGGCCCGCTGGAATGCCGACGGCGTTCCGGTCCGTCTGGTCGGCCGTCTCGACCGTTCGGGCACGACCGACATCTTCACCCGCGCCCTCGCCGCCCAGTGCGGCACGGTCGCCAGCGGCAACAAGTACGCCACCAACGCCGAAACGCTGCCGTACAACCGCACGGTGACCGCCGCGGTGCGTCCGGTGTTCGACGCCGTCCGTGCCGACACGGGCCTGCAGACCAGCAGCACCGCGCCGGAAGCCGGCAACACCTCGCCGAACGACGCCAGCGTACCGGGCACTCCGAACTTCTCGGGCGCCACGGTGGTCGGTGCCGAATATTGGAGCGGCAGCGCGATCGTCACCCCGGCTGCCAATGCCGGCAAGGTGAGCTCGCAGCCTTCCGCTTCGGTCTCGAACGGCACCGGCCTGTTCCTCGTCGCCGACGGTAGCGGCCGCGTCTCCAGCGCGATCAAGTTCGCGCCAGACTATGTCTCGCCTTCGGACAACACCGTGAAGCTCAACGGCAAGATCGGCTATATCGGCGCCGACTTCATCGACGGCTCGCCGAGCGCCCCGGGCGGCCTGCACGCTGCTGCGCTGCAGAACGCCACGACCGGCCTGTGGCACATGCCGAGCGCGCAGAACGCCACGACTGCGTTCGGCACGATCCTCCCGCCGCAGTCGGCCAGCGATGGCACGCTCAGCGACGCGAGCGCCGATACCCGCCAGGTCCGTATCCCGAGCTATCAGGGCGGCACCCCGGGCGTGAAGGGCAATGCCAAGCGCACCAACCCGCTCGCCTGGTACGACGTGATCTATGCAGGCACGGGCCTTCAGAACCCGACCGCAGGCTATCCGATCACCGGCACGACCCAGTTCCTGGGCTATACCTGCTACGCGACCGACGCCAGCGGCTCGAACGCCACGGCGATGGTCAACTTCCTCAACTTCAACACCGACTATGTGAACACCTTCGACGGTGCCGGCACCAACCGCACGGGCATCTTCACCCGCGTGGGCGCGCTGTTCAGCAACTCGGGCCTGCTCGTCCGCTCGAACATCGGCGGCCTTCCGCAGGCGTGGAAGCACGCGGTGCGCGAGACCTTCCTGAAGAACTCGACGGAAGCTTCGAGCGTCAGCAGCACGCTCGGCGGGTACAACCTGTTCATGGGCACCCCCACGTCGACCAACAGCACCTGCTCGGGCAAGACCGGCCTGTAAGTACATAGGATAACCAGAAACTGCGGCGGCCTTGGAGCAATCCGGGGCCGCCGTTTTCGTTACCGCACCAGGACCTGGAAAGGCCCCCAGAGAACGAAATCCCCGAAGGTTCGCATCGGTCCGCAATACCAACCGGGAGACTTTCGATGCAATATTCCAGCAAGACCCTGATTCTGGCGGCGATCGCCTCCGGAGCCATCGCCTGCGCCTCCGCGCAGGCCCAGACCACCGCGAGCAACGACGGGGAGCGTGCACTGCACGGCACCGGCGCAAGCTCGATCCAGGGCGCGCTCGTACAGGAGCTCAACTGCAACGGCGGCTATTCGAACCTCGGCGTGCTCGGCAACGGCTTCATTGCAATCCCCGAGCCGACGAACCTGCTCATCAGCTGCGCGACCACGGACCTCTGGCCCGGCTTCCTCGGCCGCTATCTCAGCTCGGGTTCGGGTAACGCACGCAACGCCTGGATCGCACCGGGCTCGCTCACCTCGGTTCCCGCCTTCGTGATCAACACAATAAATCCGAACCCCTTCGGCACCTGGAACAAGGTCCAGTTCGCCTTCGCCGATTCGTCGGTCACGGACGGCGACCTGACCAGCTACACCAGCGGCGCCGCGCAGACCAATGGCGGCGCGCCGATCATGTTCCCGAAGTTCGTGCTTCCAATCGCGATCGCCTACAGCCCGAACTACGGCCGCAAGACGGTCGGCGGCGTCACCACCGACTATTTCTTCAACCTATCGAACCCGCAGACCATCCTGGGCACCAATGCCGGCGGCCTGCGCCTGAGCCAGTCGACGCTCTGCGGCGTCTTCAACGGCACCATCGTCAACTTCAACAACGCTGCCTTCACCGCCGACAATGGCGGCACGAGCCTGCGCGACTCGGCCGATGCCGCGGCCCGCTGGAATGCGGACGGCGTTCCGGTCCGCCTGGTCGGCCGTCTCGACCGTTCGGGCACGACCGACATCTTCACCCGCGCCCTCGCCGCCCAGTGCGGCACGGTTGCCAGCGGCAACAAATACGCCACCAACGCCGATACGCTGCCGTACAACCGCACGGTGACCGCCGCGGTGCGTCCGGTGTTCGACAGCGTCAGCATCGATACCGGCCTACGGACCGGCAGCACGGCGCCGGAAGCCGGCAACACCTCGCCGAACGACGCCGGCGTCCCGGGCAGCCCGAACTTCTCGGGCGCCACGGTGGTCGGTGCCGAATATTGGAGCGGCAGCGCGATCGTCACCCCAGCCACCAACGCCGGCAAGGTGAGCTCGCAGCCCTCCCCCACGGTCTCGAACGGCACTGGCCTGTTCCTCGTCACCCTGGGTGATCACAACATTGCCAGCGCGATCAAGTTCGCGCCCGACTATGTCTCGCCTTCGGACAACACCGTGAAGCTCAACGGCAAGATCGGCTATATCGGCGCAGCCTTCATCGACGGTTCGCCGAGCGCGCCCGGCGGACTGAAGGCGATGGCATTGCAGAACGCCACGACCGGCCTGTGGCACATGCCGAGCGCGCAGAACGCCACGACTGCCTTCGGCACGATCCTCCCGCCGCAGTCGACCAGCGATGGCACGCTCAACGACGCAAGCGCCGATACCCGCCAGGTCCGTATCCCGAGCTATCAGGGCGGCACCCCGGGCGTGAAGGGCAATGCCAAGCGCACCAACCCGCTCGCCTGGTACGACGTGATCTATGCAGGAACGGGCCTTCAGAACCCCTCGGCCGGCTATCCGATCACCGGCACGACCCAGTTCCTGGGCTATACCTGCTACGCGACCGATGCCAGCGGTTCGAATGGCACCGCAATGGTCAACTTCCTCAATTTCAACACCGACTATGTCCCTACCTTTGATGGCACGGGCACCAACCGCACGGGCATCTTCACCCGCGTCGCCGCCACGTTTGTCAGTTCGGGCCTGCTCATCCGCTCGAACATCGGCGCGCTTCCGACTCCGTGGAAGCACGCAGTGCGCGAGACTTTCCTGAAGAACTCGGTGGAGCCTTCGAGCGTCAGCGGCACGCTCGGCGGGTACAACCTGTTCATGGGCACCCCCGCGTCCGCCAACAGCACCTGCTCGGGCAAGGCGGGCATCTAGGCACTGGCGACAGGGCAAGGACGGCCCCGAGAAAATCCGGGGCCGTTTCCTGCCGATAGTCCTCGCTACCGCTCGACCGTATAGCCGAGCCGCTCGATCGCCGGCATCAGGATCGGGATCACCGGTTCGAGATGCTTCAGATAGTTGCGATAGCGGAATCGCGATCGCGTGTAGAGCTTCTCGGTCACCTGGGCATAGCTGGCGGTACGGGCGTGGCGGGCATTCTCGTGAAAGGCGAGTACCCCCGGATCGAATGGCTCGCCGATGAAGTCGAGCATCGCGCGCACTTCGCGCTCCTGGTCGGTGACCAGATCCTCATAGCGCACCGCATGATAATGAAGCGGCATCGCCGACCGGTAATGCGCGATCAGGTCGGCGATCAGGGCGTAGTGCGTAGCGGCGGTCTCCAGCGCGCTGGCACAATAGAAGCCGTGGGTCAGGCCGTTCGAGAAGACCGAGAGCACCACGTCGAGCGGATGCCGGACGAGGTGGATGATCGGCGACCTCGGGAACAACAGGCCGATCAGGCCGAGATGCGTCTCATTGAGCGGCATCTTGTCGGTGAACCATCGCTTGTCCGGCGCTACCGCACCCATTTCCCGCGCCTCGTTGAGGTAGAGGTCGCGCAACGTATCGACATGGCCGCGCCGATCGCCCAGCCAGAGCTCGCTCAGCGCGATCGGGTAGGCGCCAGGGCTGCCGAGCAGGAGTTGCGTGCGCTGCGCGATCGAATGGATGATCGGGAGTTCGTCACCCGCCGAGATTTCCGGATGCGAACTGAGCGTCTGCTCGACGAGCGTGGTTCCCGAGCGCGGGAAGCCGACGATGAAGATGGGTTGCGGGCTCGCCTCGCGAACCGCGGCGCGGGGCAGGAGCCGAGTCCGGCCCTCGGTGAAGAAATCCTCCAGCGCACGGACCAGCTGGCTCGCCTCCTCGGCCATATAGACCCCGCCCCCCTCGCGGACGCGTGCCTTGTACGCGGCGAAGCAGGCGAACGCCTCGTCATGGCGGCCCAGCGAGTCGAGGATCTGGCCCCGGGCCAGCAGCGCCCCGCTCCCTTCGACCTCCTCGCCCGGCGCACCGATCGCCTCTAGCGCGCGCTGGGGTTCCTTGACGCGGCGATGGAGGCCGGCGCGCATCACCGCAGCACGCATGTCGGTTCCGGGCATCGCGTCCGCACGATCGAGCAGCGCGAAGGCAGCGGGGAAATCGCGCGCGGATTCCTCGAGCGTGGCCCAGTCGAGCATCATCTGGAGGCTCAGGCCGTTCTGTTCGGAGAGGCGTTCGTAGATCGCGCGTGCCGCGGCGAACTTGCCCTGTTCCCGCAGCGCGAGGGCGCGTGCCGCCAGAAGATCAGGCGCGTTCCGCTTGGCCGGATCGGCGAGTTGCTCGGCGAGCTGGAGATGTACCTCCGCAGCCTGCGCCTTGCCGCTCGCCAGGAAGATGCGGCCCATTGCGAAATGCGCGACCGATTCCTCCGGTGCCAGTCGGACCAGCATGCGCCCATGCATGTTCGCATGCGGTATGTCGTTGTGCTCCAGGAAGAAGTTCGCCGCCACCGACCTGATGGTCGCGTCGTTGGGATCGAGATGGGCCATCCGATTGACCACCGAGGCCGCCGCCTGCGATTGCCGGGCCTCACGCAGCAGGTTGAAGAGCGCGCCCAGCGCATCGCGCTGGCCGGGTGAGACCTCGAGCACTTCGATTGCCAGGCGGCGCGCAGTCTCCCGGTCGCCCGCATGAAAGGCACGAGTCAGGTCGGTCAGCGCCTCCGCGTGCCTCTCCGGCGGGACACGCTCAGTCCGGCTGAGATCCAGCTCGCAGCACTTGTCCCGGCTGAGGCCCGATTGGCACGCACATGCCGAACCCTGGGCCGGCCCCTGATTGGCATCCTGCTTCTCGATCACGTCGAGCAAAAGGCAAACTCCCTTGGAGCGAGGGCCCGGCTAACGGCCGGGCCCTCGCCAATGTCAGGCAACGATGCGAAGCGCCGGCATCGGGCTGGTCCAGGACGGCGCGATCATGACGAGCTCGATTTCGAGCATGGCCGGCGCGGCCGGCTTGAGCGCGAGCGTCGCATTGCCGTCGGTCCAGCGCCAGCAGAGCTGTTCGCTCTGCTCGAGCGCATGGAAGCCGGACGCCAGGACGTGGCTGTCGAGGCCGATAGCTTCCCCATCGAGCCGGAGCTGCGACACCGCGACACCGAGCTGCCGGTGATCGGCGAGCCCCGGAACCAGCTGCGACAACATGCCGTGATTGGAGTGGAGGACGATCTCGTCCGCCACCGGCAGCGCGAACCAATAGCGATCGCCCGCGACATGGAGCGGCGCCAACTCGACGCCGTCGGCGACGATCGCCAGGCCGGCATCCTCGCTCCGCACCCAACCGAGCGCCTCGGCGCGCGCGTGGAGGCGCTGCTGGATCTCCACGAGCTGCGGCCCCGCCGCGACCATCGGCGCGCAGGCATCGTCCCAGCTCTTCGGGTCGAGCCGGCCATGCAGCGCTACCGCTTCGCCCGAATTGACGAAGCTGGCGCGATTGCCGTCGTCCAGATAGCTCTCGCAGGGCAGGCCCGCTGCGACCAGAAGGTCGTGCGTATCGAGTTCGACGTGGAAGTAGCGGATCGTCTCGACTGCTTCCTGGACGATCGTCGCACCATTGATCAGGCGGCCGGCAGGCACCAGCACCCCGTCGACATGGAGGGCATGGCCCGGCGAGAGGCGCACGTCATGCTCGGGCACGTTCGGCGCGAAGGCATGAGCCTTGACGCGCACCGGATTGACCTCGTCCGGATGCGGATGGCGCGCGGGGCGCATGCTCGACCAGCCGACCCATTTGATCGGGCGCTGCGCGCCTCCCGCGGTCAGGATCATATCCCCCGCTGCCAACTCCTCGACCAGGCGCGGTCCCGACGGCGTGAGCAGTGGCGTACCTTCGGCGAAACAGGCCGTATAGGTGCTGGGGTTGTAACTGAACGTCACGGGAAAGGTGACGTCTCCAGTATCGAAACCAGTTTCAGAGAAAATCGCACCGCCAAAACCCGCGTCCATATAATCGACCCGGGCATATCTCATATCGCTGTAGAGCATACGATACAGCAGAAGACCATTCGAAGAAAATCCGATGATCGCATATTGCTGATAGGGACCCGGCACATCGATACCGGTATTCGGGAGATTGGAGAAGGTGATGATACCGAATACCGGTGGCCTGTAAGCCACTCCGTCATTGAATCCCGCCGTATAGCCGTAGCTCACGACATTCAATGTATTAACCAGAGTATTAGATCCGCCGCTGGTTGCGGTGATATTATCGCCTACGGCATTCAAATCGTCCGGCCCCGATCGCACAAGAGCCTTAACTGGACCGAAATCCACCCCGTTGAGCTGAACAAGCTTGTCATTGAACGGATTGCTGGGATCACCCGCCATTTCAAATCTCCGATGAAATAGAAAAACGCTGGAAAACGCACGTCATTGCTGTCGATCGCCGCCCGGCGCGCAGTCGGGATCGTCGCCCGCGTTGCGATCCTCGCAGCGGCCGTCGCGCGCTGGCCCGAGGACGTCGACGGTGATGATCGAGCGACGATCGACCGGCGGCTGCGCGCTCCGCGTGGCGTCGCGCAGCTGGGCCTGGACTTCATTGGCGCCGTTGGGGGTCACGTTCACATTGGCGACGCCCTGGCTCGGTACGCCGGTGACGTCTCCCGCTGCCTTGAAATTGTCCGCGTTCGCCACCCGTGCCGCCGCGACCACGACATTGCCCGAGGCGCGCACGCCCGCGTCGCCGGCATCGACTTCGCCCACCGGCGCGATCAGGATCACGTCCGACGCCGGATCCTCCGGTGTCCGCTTGAAAGTGCCGATACCGGCGCCCGAGACGCTGCCGACGCTGTTGACGTCCGCCAGCCCGTCCTCATCGAAGCGGATCGTGACCGGCGGGAAGTTCGAGGCGCTCTTCGGCCCCTGGCCGGCATTGAGGTCGCCGTTCGACGACCACATGACGATACCGCCGCCCTGCTGGGTGAACACGCGGCTCTGGTTGAGGATGAAATCCCCGTCGGTGAAGGACCGGATCTCGCCGCCGCGCAGCGTCAGCACACCCTCATAGCCGAGCGGTATGGACGCGAACTGCGCGCCGATGATCTGATTCACCAGACCCCGCTCCAGGAAAGACGTCTGCAACTGGAATGCCGTTGCCCGACGCGTCGCCTGATCCGCCGTACGGACGATCGAACCGGCGATGACGTCGCCGCCGGGCCCCAGGATCGTGACGTCGCCACCGCGTGCGGTCTGGATCGTGGCAAGCCGCAGGTCGACATTGCCGGTAACGATCCGCTCGGCCTTTTGCGGCTGGCCATTGACGATGTTGCGCACCGGCTCGCCGAGCGGGTGATCCGGGGAGATCGTCGACGGATCGAGCGCGTAAGGCGCGAGATTGTCGGTATAGCCGAGGTTCGCCGGAAACAGCGTCTGGATCGCCCGGTAGCCGCGGACATATTGCTGGAACGAGGGGCCGTTCCTGACGCCGACAGCCTCGATCTCGTTGAAATAGAGCCGGTTGATCAGGAAGTCCTGCTGGCGCAGCGGATCGACCTTGGCGAAGGCCTGATAGAGCGCATCGGCACGGCCATAGGCCGCCTGGCTCAGTGCCGCCGCGTCGGCGAACCCCTGGCCACCGAAGATCGCGGCAAATGCTTCAGGCGCATTGTCGCGCAGCCATTCGGCGAGGAGAGGCGCATAGATCTGCCTGCTGCGATCGGGCCGCTGGTTGCCAAAGGTATCGGTGACCTGCTCGAACAGATCGCCGTCCAGCTTCGCGAAGTTCGCCGGGTTGAGATAGGTCTCTCGCAATGCCGTATAGTCGGCACCGGCGGCCATGCCGAAGCGGACCTGGAGATCCGCACCCGTTTCGGCCAGCCAGGGATTATAGTCATTGCCGATCGTCCGGATGCCGCCGCCGAAGCTTGCCGACTGCTGGCCATTCGGGGAGGTTATGTTGGCGGAAGTGACGAAGGGCCCGATGTCGCCGCCCGCCTCGACGATCAGGGTACCGGGCCCGCCCAGAATGAAATTGTTCGACCGGACATAGGGCAAGAGGTCCGGTGTGGAGGCTATGGTTCCGGTAATGTCCCCGCCCGCGCGGATGCGCGTCACGTCGAACGCAGTCAGGTTCTGCCCATTGAAGAACATGTCGACGATATCGCCGCCCGCGGTGATCCGCCCCTGCTTGGGCAGGAAGATCGCCGAGTTGACGATGTCGCCACCGCTGTAGATCCGCACCGGCTCGATATCGCCCGCATGGGTGAGACGCTGATTATGCTGCCTGCGGAGCTGCGCATTGGTGGTGCTCGAAACGACTGCGGGGATCGCGAAGGCATTGGGATTGGGCGTGATGAAAGCGCCTGCGGTGAAGCCCGGATCCGCGTCGCTCATCGCGATCGACAGGTCCTTGATGCTGCCGTCGCTGAGCAGGCGCAATTGCCCGATGGGCGACGGATAGAGCAAATGCGGCGTCCCTGCCGGCAACACCACGCTGCCGGCAAGCGAGGTCAGCGCGACCGTCGGCGGAAGAACCTGGATACTGTCCGCCAGCCCGTAATCGGGGCCGGATTGCAGCGTGAAGAACCGCGGTGCGAGCTCGATCTTCTCATTGGCCGAAATTCCGATCGCGGCAGCCGGGCTGAAGAAGCCGATCGCCCCGGGCGTCTGGGTAGAGCTGTTCACGCCGAGCGCCGATACGCTGGCTAGCGTAACCGATCCCTTGGCCGAGATGTCCACCACCGCGTCGGCCAGACGGACTCGTCCATATTGCGGGGGCACTTTGTTGCCGATGAGGGCGGCGGTGTACGGCTCGAGGCCGAAGGCGCCGATGTCGCGCTCGGCATGGATGCGTCCTGCACCCGAAGCGACGTCGAAGCGCCCCGCCAGGATGTCGCGGCCGGCATCGATCGAGAGATTGCCGTTGCCGAAGCTCAGCATCACCGGTCCGGCGGCACCGGACGTGGTCGACACGCCGTTGGTCAGCGCCACGGTCAGCTCGACGACGTCACGCCCGGCGTCGATCGTCACGTCGCCCCCGGCCAGCGCGCCGACGCCAGAGGTGAAATAGCGCGGCGAAAGGGCGAATTCGGTATCGACCCCGATCTGGCCGGAAACAACGCGCCAGCGTTGGCTGGCCTCGCCGATCGTCGGATCGAGCGGGGTTCCGTTGGCCAGGCCGAGGACCCGCTCGCTCCACACGTCGCGCGTGCCGAGCACGTCCCTCCCCGCCATGAGGTCGATGTCGCCGCCGCCATATGCCAGCACCGGCGGGGCTTCGGCCAGCCCGAGCGGCGAAGGAATGAAGTTCAGCTTCTCGGGCGCTGCATCGAGATAGGGGCTGTCGGGCCGGACGGTGACCAGGCCACCCCCGGCGATACGGGCCGTGACATCCACCGGCGCCACGCGGACGCCCGCCGTGTAGATCGCCGCCGCCGAGAAATCGAACGACGCATTGATGCTGCTGCCATAGTCCGCGGCCGTCGTCGACGTCCCGTCCGCCTTGCGATAGGTGACCGCGTTGCGATCGTTCAGATTGGCCGCGCCGCGCAGGTCGATGTCCCGCGCCGCCGCGACGTTGATCGCGCCGTCGCCGGTCCGCACATAGGAGCGCACCCAGGCCTGGTTGGGCGCGGTCGGGCTGTTCTGCTGGCCGGCGGTGCCGTAGCGGATGATCGTCGGCGTACGGTTCCCCGTATAGCCCGTCCGCCCGCTGGTCAGCCCGGCCATATAGGTCGTCTCGAAGCTCTTCAGGAAACCGAGGACCTCCGAAAGCGGCGCCGTGATCCCGGTCGGCTGCGTCGCCGAACCGATGAAGCTGTACCCCTTGCCGGCGAAATAGATCCGCGCCGCCGCCCGCGCATCGGCACCGAGCCCCGCGGAGTTGCCCCAGTTGAGCTGGGTATAGGCATCGTCGCGCAGCTGGTTGAGCCCGCCGGTCGCATTGGTCAGGTCTAGCGTGTCGCCCAGGTCGAAATTGACTGCATTCGATCCCGCGGACTGGAGTAGCTGGAACTGGAGCGGGCCGTTGAAGCTCACCGTGCCGGTCGCGGTGAGGCGGTAGCTGTACTGGCCCGCCACGATCATGTCGGCATCGAGCGCGCGATCGACCACCAGCGGATTGACCGACAGGGTCTCGCCCGCCCCCGCGACGAGGCGCAGATCGGACGAGTGCATCGCGGTGTTGCCGTCGAGCAGCGGGAAGAGCTCGGCAAAGCCCAGCGAATCCCCCGCGTCGCCACCGCCCGCCGCACCATTGCCGGCGAGCGCCAGCGGCGAATTCACATAGGCAGAGCCCGAATTGAGATCGCCCTGCGCGGCCTGCGAGCCGAGCCCGATGACCAGTGTGCCCGAAGCTCCCGGATTGTTGGCCGCGCCCGAGGCATAGCTCGGGATGTTTCCGCAGGATCCCGCGGCGCCGCCGCACGAGAACTGGATCGCCGGCGAATAGCTCCGGTCGCCGCCGCCGAGCTGCCAGTTGATATAGCTGGCGTTCGACTTGTCGTGGAAGGTGAAGAAGCCGTCGCTGATGCTGCGGTTGATCGTCAGGCTGCCGCCGGCCCGCATCGTCACCACCGGCGCCTCGCCGCGTGCCGATCCGCCGGTGCGGTAGAGGAAGGTGGCGAAGCGGTCGAGCAGCGCGCCTTCCTTGCCCGGCACCACGCGATACTGGGCCTGCCCACCGGTGCTCAGCTCGGGGATGACTTCGATCACGCCGGCGGCCACCGCCGCCTGGAGCTGCGCGGGCGAGAAGGTCGCCGCGCCGAGGTTCCACTGGGTCGTGGTCCGGATGCTGCCGTCGGCGGCGAGCTCCACGCCCGGCCGCAGGCGGATCCCGTCCAGGCTGCTGCCGTCCACCGTGGTGACGCCGAAGCCCTGGATGAACCGCACCAGCGACGAACCACCATCGGCGAGCGCGAAATTCTCGGTGAACGGATTGAACTTGCCCCCGGCCGCGCTGCTCGCGGCCATGTCGAGCAGCAGCGTTCCGTCCGCGGCGCGGGTGATCCCCGAATAGAGCCCGCTGTTCGCCAGCGCATCGAGATCGTAGCGCTTGAACGCCTCGAGCTGGATCTCGCTCGCGCCCAGCACCGTACCGTGGAGGCTGACCGCGACCTTATCCTCATTGGTGCCGAGCACGGGCGCGCGGAAGCGTACGATCCCGCCCTCGTCGGCCGCCGCATAGCGATAGACGGTGATCGGATTGCCGGTAACCGCATCGGTGATCACCTGCGGCACCAGCCGCGCGCCGGTCTCGCCGGCAGCCTGGGCGGCCTGGGTCCGGCGGGCGCCGACATCGATGATCGCGCCCCTGGCAATGGTGATCGCCGCATCCGGCGACTCGATCCCGATCGTCACGTCGCCGGCGGAGGCGACGCGGCTGTCGGTGTCGGCATAGCCGCTGGTATGGGTGTCGAGCTTCGCCGTGGCGGCGAGCGTCACCCCGGTGCGTCCCCACAGCGCGATGTCCCCGCCATCGACGGCGGCGTTGCGCGCCTGATCCGCGGTCATCCCGGCGATGCTCATGCCCGAGGTGTCGAGCGTCCCGCCGATGGTGATCGCGCCGCCATCCGCGGTGAGGCTGATGCTCTTCGCCTTCAGCACCTGCCCCGCGGCCAGCGCCAGGTCGCCCGCACCGCTGCGCACCGCGACATCGCCGCCGAACAGGCGGCCATAGCGCGCCACGAAGCCGCCCAGGTCGAACGCCGATCGGCCGGAATCGAAGGCGATCGAGCTCTGGCGGTTCCCCTGCACGCCCGGATTCAGCGTCGCATCGAGCGTGATGGTGCCGTTGCCAGCGAGCAGGTTGAGCGTACCGGCGGTGCCCACGCCATTGTCGACGATCAGCGTGCTCGCCGCATCGGCGCGCAGATTGCCCGTCTTCGACAGGAGGTTGATCGTGCCGCCGCCGGCCGAAACGGTCACCGCATCGACGCTGTCGCCGAACGTCTTCTCATAGCCCGGCGTCGACAGCGTCGCGCCCGACAGGGTGATGTCGCCGCGCGATTCCACGTCGATGATGCCGGCCGATGCCCGGATCAGGCTGCCGACGATGGTCGCCGAGAGTACCGGCGCGTCCTTGGTGCCGATGCTGATGCTCGCGCCCGGCGCGGCGTTGCCGATGGGCGACTGGGCCGCCGCTCCTGCCGGCGCCGTCAGGGTGAAGCCGGCATTGGTGAGGAAGCTATATTCCGGCCGCACCTTCTGCGCGCGCGGATCGGCGACCGCCGCCCGATCGGCGAGGAACGGCGCCCGGAGGGTGAGCGCGGCATTGCCCGTCGAGAAGGATCCCTTGCCTTCGACATAGATGCCGTCGCGCGCACCGAGCGTCACCCCGGCGGTGATGCCCGAGGTCCGCACCGCGTTCGTGCCCAGGCTGAGGGTCGTCGCATTGATCGTCAGGTTCGCCGCCTGGCCGCACAGGCCGGCGGTCACGCACCCGTCGGTCGCCCCACCCGCGTTGAGCAGGCGGACGGCGCCCGCATCGATGGTGATCCCGCCATCGGCGGCGCCACCCAGGCTTGCCGCCAGGGTCGCCGTGTCGAGCACCAGGTCGTTGAAGCGATGGCTGCCCTGCGAGAAGCGGATCGCGCCCGGCGAACGCACCGTCAGCTGCTGTGCCGCGGCGAGCTTGGCCTCGAGCCCGGCACCGATCACGCCAGCCTGGCCGGCAACATCGGCGCTCGCGTTGAACTGGATCGCGCTGCCGCTGATCGCGATCTTCTGCGCCGCGAGAGCAGCCGCGTCGGCGACCACGAAGCTGCCGCTCGTGTCGAGCGCGAGCGCACCGCCGTTGAGGTTCACCGCGCCGATCTTCAGCGTCGAGGCCCCGGTGCCGGTGCGGGAGACCAGCCGCTCGGCGCCATTGGCGAGGCGCACCAGCGATCCGGCCGTCGTGGCGGTATAGTCGGTCGCCGGCTGGGTCCCGAGCGCGCCGCTCGCCTTGAGCGTCACGCCATCCTCGATGGTGAGCGTCGAGCCGATCCCGCCCACCGCGAGCAGCAACTCCGGCGCGTCCAGCGTCACGCCGCTGCGGATCACGAGCGAGCTGGCGCTGGCGTTGATCGCCGTGGTGCCGTTGGCGTTGTCGGCGCGCTGGCCTCCGATCAGCAGGCTGGTCGCGCCGAGCCGGCCTAGCGTCGCGGCGCTCACGGTGAGCGCGCCGGCGGTCTGCTGGCTGTCGTCCGCGGCGATGATGACATTGGCGCCGAGCAGGTCGAACTGGCCGCCCTGCCCGCCTTCGGCCGGGCTGGTATCGAAGGTGCCCGCGATGCGCAGCGCGGTGAGCGGGCTGAGGATCACCCGCGCAGCGTCGAGCGGCAGGCGCGGCCGGGCCAGCCCCTTGTCCGCCGCGTTCTTGACGAGCGTGCCCGAACCGCTGGTGGTGACGATCTTCGAGTATTTCAGGAAGGTATCGCGCGTCTGGACGGTGAAGCCGCGGCGGGTCGATTCCGCGATGGCGTTCTCGGCAAAACCATAGGTGCCGCCGACGATCACGCTGCCGTCGAGCAGGGTCGTGTTCTGGCCGGGAAGCGGTGCGCCGGTGCCGGTGTTCTCCACCAGGCGCAGCGCTCCCGGGATCGCCATCGCATATTTGGCTGGCACCAGTAGATATTCGCCGGCCGGCACGCCCGGCGCGCCGTCGAGCTTCACCGTCCGTCCGGCGCTACTCCCATAAAGGTCGACCGGGCCGTCGCGGCCGTAATCGGCCGAATAGAGCGGATCGAAGGGCGCGATCTTGTTGGCCTCGCTGACCGGCACCAGCGCGAAGACCTGCCGCTGGTCGGCGAACTGATAGCCGCGCCCGGTGAGCGGATCGAAGCCGCTGCTGCTGAAAGGATCCCGGTTGAACCGGTCGAGCACGTCGCGCGATCCGCCCACGCCGGACTGGAACTCATAGGCGAAGACATCGCCGCCGCCGCGCCCGTCCACCCGCGCCCCGGCTTCCTCTACGATCGAGGCCGCGGCCAGGTTGAGCTGCCCGGTCGGCAGGCGCGTGATCGGCGTCGGGATCGTCGGGAAATAATATTCGATCAGGTCGGAGGTGCTGCCATAGGGCACGTTGAGGCCTGCGCCCGAGACCGTGGTGACGCTGCCCGCGCCGAAGGTCAGGGTGGTAGTGGCCAGCGCGGTCGCCGAGGCGCTGAAGTTCACGGCGGTGTTCGAACCGAGCTCGAGCAGGCCCAGCGGCGCGGCGAGATAGCCGTTCTGCGCGATCCGCGCGGCAAGGACGCGCAGATGGGTGCCCGCCGACAGCGGCGGGGGTGCCTTCGCATCGAGATAGGTGTTGCCGAAGGTGATGCTGTGATCGCCGAGCGCGGCGATGTCGAAGGGATCGATATTGGTGGTCTTGCCTTCGAGCAGCGCCTGCAGGTTGCCGGTGCCGGTCGTTGCATAGGTGCGGCGCGCATCGATCAGCAGGTCGCCGGCGGTGACAAGCCGGCCGCTATAGGCAAACTGCCCGACGCCGAGGTCGTTCACGCCGGTCAGCCGGACATCGCCGGAGCTGCGCAACCCGACAGAGGCTATGCCGCGGTCGAAGGCAACGCCCCCCACCACGTCGATGCCCTGCCCTCCGGCCAGGAGATCGACCCGTGCGTCACCGGTAGTCCCGCCGGGCAGTGCAGCGGCACGATCGCTGCCGAAGCGGATATAGCCCGCCTTGATCGACGCGTCGGTGCCCGACGTCGCCGAGACATGAACCTCGCTGCCGAACTTCGCCCCGACAGCGGTAGGAGCCTGTGAGAGGACCATCAGCGACTTGCGCAGCGAGAGCGAGAAGTCGCCGTCCAGGGTCAGCGTGTTGCGGGCGATCAGGCTGTCGAAGCCGCTCGCCGCGATCATCCCTGCATAGAGATAGTCGGAGCCGCCCGCGGCATTTGCGCCCAGGGTCGGCAGCAGCCATTCGAGCCTGCCGCCTTCGGCCTGCGCCGTGCCGCCATGCGCGTCGATCGCCGTGGTGCCGAGCGAGCCGCCGCCCAGTGCCGAAATCGAGCCCGCCGCGCTCCATTCCAGGTAAGGCGTGAAATTGCCCAGGCCGGTCGCCAGGTCGACATAGGCGCTGGTGCCGCTGATATCCAACGCTGCGCCGTCGCGCCGCGTCAGGGTCGATTGCGAGAGCACGACCGCGGAGGAGCCGCGCCGGCTGGCTTCCTTGCCGGCCAGCAGCGCGATGCTGCCGCCGTCGAGCACGCGCCCAACCCGGACCTGCGCTCCGCCAGGCTGGAACGGCGCGCGCGGGTTGAAGATAGCGATGCCCGACAGATCGGTGACGCTGCCATCGTCGAGCAGTATCCCCTGCCCGGCATCCAGCTTGCCCAGGAAGTAGATCAGCCGGTCCGAGCCTTCGCGCGAGACCAGCTCGCGATTGGTGATGACCCGGTTGGGATCGGCATGGTCCCGGACTCCGGCGGCGTTGAGCGCATTCTCGTCGAACCGCCCCAGCCCGTCGGTCGCGCCGCCGAATGCATCTGCCAGCCCGTGGCCGCCCATATCGGCACCCCGCACGCCGAGGCCGCCGATGACGAGATCATTGGGCAGATCGTTGCGCTGGGTGATCGTGCCGCCGTGCAGCGCGATCGTGCCGCCATTGTAGAGCTTGCTGACGGTAAGGCTCGCCCCGGGTGCGCCGGTGATCGTGCCGCCCGCGAGCACATCGAGTTCGGTAAGCCCGCCAAGCACCAGATGGGCAGCCTTGCGATCCCATGGCGCCTCCATCCGCGAGGGCGTGAGGAACGACTGCCCGTGCAGGTCCGTGCCGCTCGCCAGCCCGCGCAGCGCGCTCGCCTGGTCGGCGCTCAGCACCGAGGGGAGCAGCCATTGGGTGAGGTCGAGTGTCTCGCCCGCCTTCACGACGAACTGGCTGGTCTCCAGGAATGCCGACTTGCCGCTACGGGCATTGGTGAAGACGTCGTCGACGATCCGCGAACGGTAGCTGCTCAGGTCGAGCGTGCCGAAACCGGTGGTGCGGAAGAAATCCAAGCCGATATGCGTCGCGCCGGCCCGATTGTCCGAACCGAAGCTGATGTCGGGAGCGACCAGCGAGAAGGTGCCGCCGCCGGCGAAGCCATAGCCGAGGATCGTCGCGCTGCCGATGTCCACCGTCGCGCGTGGATCGGGCACGAGCTGCGGCAACACCGGCGTGCCCGGGAATGGCAGCCCGCCGACCGGGAGCGGCGTGAAATCGACCGATTGGCTGGTGCCTCCCAGCGGCTTGTCGGCAAGCGGATTGGATTCGGCCACGATGCGACCGCTGTTGGTCAGCCCGGCCGCCGCGTAAGTGGTTGCAGCCGACAGCGATACGTTGCCACCCTTGCCGTCGAGCACCAGGCTCCCCGTCGTGCTGACATAGCCGCCCGACATCACGTTGAGCGTCCCGCTGACCCGCACGCTGCCGCTCAGGTCGACCGCCTGCGTCGCGGTCTCCAGGCTGGTGCCGATCGCGGCAAAGACGTTGCGGGCGGCCGAAAGGGTGATGCTGCCACCGTCGCTGAACGCCCCGCCCCGCGGCGCGCCCTGCTCGGCATAGTCGTTGACCCACAGTCCGGCGGTCGAGAGCGTTCCGGTGACGATCACATCGAACGGGTGGAGTGCGCCGGGGTCGGCGGCGTACAGCAGGAGGCCGCCCGTGCCGAGGTCGTCGCCATTGCCGCTGCCATAGGCACCGACGCGATAGGCCGATCCCGGCGAGGCTTGGCCGGGCCCGGCCAGATTCACCGTCCGCGCGTCGATCGAGCCCGAATTCGCCGTCACCCTGCCGTCGAAGCGGATCGTGCGCCCGGCGGTGACGGTCAAGGCGCCCCCGGGGGCCAGGACGAGATCCGACGCGCCCGTGATCCGCAGCGCGTCCGGCGTCTGCAGCGTGAACGGGTTGGCGCCCGCGAAGGTGACCGCGCCAAGCGTGGTGAGCGACAGTGCCGAAAGGCCGGCGTCGTTCAGCATCCCGTCGCGCAGCAGCAGCTCGCCCCGGTTCGCCTCGGCCGCGCCGCGCTCGCCACGATAGACCAGAATATCCCCCGCAGACCGGATCGACACCGCCCCCCCCGAGGGCAGTTCGAAAGCGTCGCGCTGGAGCTTCCGACCATCCCCGGCAACCGTGCTCGCCAGGCTCGGCCTGTCGCCGGCGGCGATCTGGCGGGCGCCGGCAAAGGCATTGCCGTAGAATGTCCCGTCGATCGTCACGGTCGGCGCGTTGATGACGGCTGGATCGCCGATCGTCAGCCTGCCCGCATCGCGCCCTTCGTCATAGGCGGCATCAACGCGCAGCCCCTGTCCCGAGGCGCTCAGATAGGTGCGCAGCACGCCGAAGCGCGGCTGAACCTCGGTGAAGCCGTCGACCACCCCGACATAGACGTCGTTCGGATCGGCCTTGCCGATATCGACGATCCGCCCGTCCTTGGTGACCAGCCGGCTGGTCCGCACCGTGCCACCGGCATAGCTGACCCAGCCCCCCGAAAAGTCGATCGTCGCGCCCTGCGCGATATGCACGCTAGCCGGGTTCGTAGCGCTGCCGCCCAGCTGCGACGTCAACAGGCTGACGCTGCCGCCCTTGGTCATGAGCTCCTGCGCGGTCACGCCGATCTGGCCGGCAAGGCTACCGGCCTCGATCAGCGGTGAGCCGACCCAGGCGACGCCGTCGGCACGCACGCCCGACAGGCGCGGATCGACGAACAGGGTCGCGCCGTTGAGGGTGAAATTGCCGTCGAGCGCCACTTCGCGATAATTGGGTGTGTCGCGCAGCTCGTTGCGCTTCACCGGGGTGATCTCGATCGAATTGCGCGACGCGTCGAGCTGGACGTCCTTGTAGCCGCTGACGTCGATGGTCGCACCGCGACCGATCTCGACATGGCCGGGGAACTGGGCCTGGGTCCCGCCGATCAATCCGCCAACATCCTTGGTCGCGCCGACCACCACGTTCGCGCCGGGCGCGTAGATCAGCGCATTCTCGCCCATAGTGAAGTCGGTCGGCAGCATCGCGAAGGGCGCAGGCTGATCGCTCGTCGCCTTCAGCGTCACCCGTGTTCCGATCTCGATCTGCGAAGCCTTGAAGACGGCTGGCTCATTCGCCGTTCCCTGCGGGATACCCTCGCCATTGGGATCGGCGATGATTTCCAGGCCGGCCGCCCGCGCGGGATCGCTGCTGCCGCCGAGCACGATCGTGCCACCGGTCAGCGAGATCTTGCCGTTGCGCGAGACGCTGGTGCTGCTCGACAGCAGACCGTTCTGCGTGATCTTGCCGAGCATCCCCGTGCCGAGCGACAGGTACCCGCGGCGCGATTCGATCAGGCCATCGACGAGGACGTTGCCGGCAAGGTCGGCATCGGCCCCTCCGCTCGTCAGGATATAGCCGCGGACATCCGGATCCGCGCTGCCCTTGCCGCCGGTGGACTCGACGAAAGCCACTTCGCGGCCCGCCTGAAGGCTGACCTGCCCCTCGACCGCGCGCAGCGTGCCCGAGCTGGTGATATTGGGTGCCGCGAGGATCAGGAAGCCGCCGGTGCCAGAGCTCAACTGGGCCCCGCTGTCGACGGTGACGGCACCCTCGTTGCCGCCCTGCCCGGCAACACCGGAAACCAGGACGACCGCGGACAGCGGATCGTTGGTCGGCGCGTCCCGGAACAGCCCGCCCTCCAGATAGGCGGTGTTGCGGTCCCTGATCGTCGTGGCGCGGGCGTTCGGTCCGATGCCCACCATCGCGGCGCCGAGGTCGAGCGTGCTCGCCAGCAGCGAATGGGTGTTCACCTGGCTGTTCTTGCCGAAGATGATGCCCGAGCGGTTGAGCACCACCACGGTGCCATCGGCCTTTAGGTTGCCGAGGATCAGGCTCGGATCGGTCGCGTTGGTCACGCGGTTGACCGCGACCCAGCCGGGCTTCGCGACCCCATTTTCCTTCTGGTTGAACTGGAGGGTGGTGTTGGAACCGATGTCGAAGCGGTTCCAGGACAGCAGCGCCCGTTCCTGGGTCTGGTCGATCGTGACGACGACGCGCCCATCGACCAGTGTCTGGCGCGGCAGGCCCGCGCCCTGCCAGGTCTTGAGCCCCGTCGGGTCATTGGCGGCACCCGCGCTGACGAGGAGCTGGTTGGCGCGCTCGGTGTCACCCGCCTTGGTCGCGGCGATCGCTTCCCGGATCGCCTCGGTTGGATCGAGGCCGCCCGACGACAGGCCGTCGGTCACGCCGGTGCGCGTCGCGGCCTGGCGCAGCGAACTCGCATAGGCGCGGATCTGCGCGATCCGTGACTGGGTGGAGCGCTGGCGCGACAGCGCGGCCTGCATCGTCGGCGAGCGCACCGGCACCGCGCTCGGCTGCTGTGCCTGTGGTCGCGGCGCGCCGGCCTGCTGGCGGAGCAGGCTGCCCATCGTCTGGGCCGCGGCCGGCGTGCTGGTCAGGCCGAGCGCCAGCGTCGCAGCGCTCGCGCCGAGCAGCAGCAGATGACGCCGGGCGTCAAAGGGCGAGGACGAGCGACGAACGGTCATTGCGGTACTCCAGCCTGAAGGTCGTTCAGGAACGCGAAGGGGGTCGGGGACAGGGGAGCCGCGCCGCCGTCGAGGGCCAGCGCGATCGCGCCAGCATGACGAGGCGGCGGGGCGGAGCATCAGAAGGCGACGCCGAGGTCGAGGTGCAGCACGTCGATCGCCAAGGGCGCGTCGACGATCTGGTTCGCGCTCAGCCAACGCGCGCCGATCGCGATGCCGTCATAGGGTGCCCAGGCGCCGCCGATGACGAAGCCGCGCGCATTGGTGCCGCCGAGGTGGAAGTCGGAATCGGTGAAGCTGTCGGGAACGGCGTCGCTCTCGAGATATTTGTAGGCGAGGTTGACCGCCCAGGCGCCCCGCTGTGCGCGGCGCGGATTGACACTGAACAGATTCGGATCGCCGATAGAGAAATATCCGCCATAGCCCTGATTGCCACCTACGAAGCGCGCCGGATTGGTCACATCACAGGCGCCCTGGAGCGGATTGTTGGCGGGATCGGAGAGCACGACATTGTTGAGCGGCGCCCCGTCCGCCCCCTCGGCGCAGATGCCCTTGGGATTGAAGCCGAAATTGTAGAGATAATTGCCGGTCAGCCGGGCGACGACGCGATCCGAGATCGGCACGCTCACCGATCCGCTGAGGTCGAGCACGCGATAGGCGAATTTCAGGCCCAGATATTGCGGCTGGCGCGGATCGTTGGGGTTCGGATTGGCAGTCGTGTCGAACCGCCGCAGGAACATCAGCGTGTTCCCCTTGGTCGCGAAGAGCGGACGCAGCGCGTCGGTCGAGCATTCGACATTCTCGACCGAATAGATGTCGCACGGCGCCGAGACGTGCCCGCGCAGATAAGTGAAGTTGTGATAGGCGCCCGCGAGATGCGCCTCGACGCCGTTGCCGAACTTCTTCGCCAGCTCGACCTGCCCGCTGAACAGATAGCGGTCGCGCCAGTTGCGCTTCTCCGACGAGGTCGAGGGATAGTCGGTATCCTCGAACATCACCGGGAACGCGCCGCCGCGCACCGCCAGGGTAAAGCCGTCTTCGCCCACGATCCTGGCGAGGTTCGCTTCGCCATAGAGCCCGTCGAGCGCCAGATCGGGATCGAACATCAGGTCGGTGGTACGGAGCGGATTGTCGAACCGGCCGACCATTGCCGTGACGCCGGGAACGAGTTCCCCCTTCACATAGGCGTTCTGCAGCCACAGGTCGCGCTTGCGGAAGCCACCGCCGAGCGTGGCATTGGTCGAGATCGGACCGGCATTCTCGCCGGTCGCGAGCTGGAAGCCGAGCGTGAACCGGTTGGCGACGGTCGCCTCCAGCCCGATCCGCGCGCGGATCTCCATGTTGTTCCGCTTGTCGCGCGTCGTGTTGATCCGCGGCGCGAGCTGCCGGGTGAGGTCGATCGGCCCCATCGCGTTGAACTCGGACACGTCGATATAGTCGGGCGAATTGTCCTTGGCGTAGAAGCTCGAGGCCGAGCGGAAGCGCAGGTCGCCATGGATCCGGATATTGTCGACCCAGTCGGGCGCGGCCTTGCCCGGCGCCGCCCAGCCCTCGGCCTTGGCCTGGGCCAGCACTTCCTGGCGCAGCCCTTCCTTGATCTGGTTGCGCACCGTCTCGGGGACATAGGGCACCCGCACCGTACCAGCAGGCGGTGGCGGCAACTCAGCGGCTGCCTGTTGGACCGGCGCCGCCGGCACCTGGGCCAGCGCGGCACGCGCCTGCACGGCCTCGGCCTGGGCCTGGTCCATCAGCGCCTTGCCCTTTTCAGGGGTGAGCACGCCCTGCTCGATCAGGAGCCGGACCAGATTGACCATCGCGCTGTCCGAAGGCTGGGCCGGCGCGGCGGCCTGCTGTGCGAATGCCGGTACGGTCCAGAGCAGCGCCACCGCCGCGGCGCCATGCGCCATGGCGTGGCGCGAACGCCGGAGCTTGAATCCCACGAACATCATCACACCCCTTCGAGTTCCGCGCGCGTCCCCTTGGCCGGGACCGTCACACGCCAAATTGCTGAGCCACGCCGCGGGCCGGATGCCGCGCGCACGTCAAATCCCCCGCCGGCCGCGGACGGTGATCCGCTGCGGGAACGTCATCGATTGCGGTGGCGCGTTGAGCCCGCGAATGCCCGCGAGCAGCGACGCCAGCCGCTTCATGCCTTCGTCGTCACCGCTCCCGCGCACCCCCAACAGGCGCACGCCGGCCACCCGGCCATCCGCGGTCACGGTCAGCGAAAGATCGGCCGAGAAGACCAGCCGGCTCAGCCGGTCGTCACCGCGCACACGCTCCTCGAGCTCGGAGCTGAGGTAGCGGCGATAGAGTCCCTCCCCCATCCCGCCGCCGCCCGCGGGCTTGGCGCCGCAATTGGTGCCCAGACAGGTGCCGCCGCTTCCCGGCGCGCCGATCCCGCCGCCACTGCCCGCCGCAATCCCGAAACTGTCGGTTCCCGCCTGCGCCGGCGCCGCGATCGTCACCGGTGCGGCCTGGGGCTGCTGCGGCGTCTTGGGCGCCTCGGCCGGCGAAGGCTGGGGCTGCTCGGTCGGCTCGGGTGGCTTTTCCTTGGGCTCGGGCGGTGGAGGCGGTGGTGGCGGAGGCGGCGGCAGGGGCACCACATCGACCACCGACTTGGAGTCCTCGTTGACGCGCACCCCGCGCACCGCGGTGATCTGGCCGTAGACGAACCAGGCCAGTGCCCCGAGCAGCACCAGCCCGATGACATAGGGCAGTGCCTCGCGGATCGGTGCGCGATCCTCGAAAGCCTCGAAGTCCTTGGGCTGCAGGGTGGTCACGTGCGTCTCGCCGTCTCAGGAGGCGGTGCTGGGCTTGCCGGTGACCAGCCCCACCTTGTTGAGGTCGAGCTGGCGGCACAGGTCGAGCACCTGCGTCACCTTGCCGTACTGCGCGGTCTGGTCGCCCTTGAGCACGATCGGCACGTCGGGGTTGCTCGCCTTGGCGCTGCGCAGCCGCGTCTCGAGATCGGCCATCGTCACCGGAAAGGCATCCATGAAGATCTGCCCGTCGGTGGTGACGGTGATCGCAATCGTCTTGGGCTGGACCAGGCTCTGCGCCGCACTCGCCTTGGGCAGGTCGACCTTGATCCCCTGTACCGAGGCGGTCGCCATCAGGATGAAGATGACGAGCAGCACATAGGCCAGGTCGAGCATCGGCGTGATGTTGATGTCGTCATAAGCCTTGCGGCCCTTGTTGATCTGCATGGCTGGTCTCCCCTCGCCGCAATCACTCGGCCGCCTGGAGCACGGGCGGCGTGGCGTCCTCGATCTGCATCTCGGCAAGGCGGGTGATCAGCCGGTCGACGAACACACGCATCTCGTCCGAGAGCGACGAGATCCGGCTGTTCAGATAATTGTACCCGAACAGCGACGGGATCGCGCAGGTGAGGCCCGCGATCGTCGCCATCAGCGCCGCGGCGATGCCGGGTGCGATCGCGTTGACGTTGACGTCGCCTGCCTGCGCCACGCCGGCAAAGGTGTTCATCACGCCGAGCACCGTGCCGAGCAGGCCGATGAACGGACCACCCGAGATCGCGATGGTGAGCAGCACCAGCCAGCGATCGAGCTTCTGGTTCTCCTCGACCACCACGGCATCGACCGCGGCGCGCATCGCCTCGACGCTCTCGCCCGACAGCGGGCGCTTGCCCCGCACCGCGCGGCGCACCTCGAGCTCGTCGATCCCGGTCTCGTAGATCCGGCCGAGCGGCGCCCGCTCGATCGTCGCCAGCTCGCGCGGGCTCATGCCCTCGACCTGCTTCATGCCGACCAGATCCTCGTGCAGGCTGCGGAAGCGCCGCAGGAACACGCGGTTCGCCCGCACCGACCGGTTGATGTAGTTCGACTTGGTGATCATCACGAGCACCGCCAGCACCAGGATGAACAGGCACAGGCCGATGATGAAGGCGTCGATCAGCTCGACCTTGCTCAGCACGTAGAAGAAGGTGCCGCCGCCCGAGCTCTGCCGCTCGGCGGTGCCCGCGACGGTGACCAGCTTGTTGCTCGGCCCTTCCGCCTGCGCACTCGCCAGCAGCATCGCGGCGGGACGCGCCGTCCTGGACAGGCGGACCTCGTCGAGCTCGCCGGTGAACGGCCGGCCGGGCGCGCCGCCCAGCGTGATCGAACCATCGAGCGCAGGAAGCGCGCCCGCCGCGGCGGCGGCCTCGACACCGCTCACATAGAGGCGGAGATTCTGCCCGTCGGCGACGAAGCCGAGCTGGGTCCATTCGCCGGGCTTCAGCGCCGCGGCTGCCTGGATGCGCTGGGTGCCGATCAGCGCGAAGGGCACGCCATTGGCGATGCCGACGATCAGCGGGCCGCGCGTGAAGATCGCCTGCTCGCCCGCCGGCTGATCGGCCTTCACCCAGGTGCTCAGCGTCAGCGGCGCGCCCGCGGGCATGGCCAGCGACGGCGTCGCCGGGATGACCAGCTCGCCCTGCCCCTGGAAACGCGCCGCCCGGGCTATCACGCCATTCTCGTCGATCGCCGGCACCGCGTTCTGCGCGTTGTTGGCGTTCGCGGTCAGGTCGCCGGCCGGCTTCCCCGCGGCTTCGCTGAAATGATAGGCGGCGACGGTGTCGGGATCATAGGTCTGGGCGACATTGCTGCCGGCCGACGCGTTCTTGTTGCCGTAATAGAGCCAGAGCTGGCGCTTCTCGCCGCCATTGAGGCTGGGCACCGATACCCACAGGGTCGCGATGCTGTTGGCCGCGTCGTAGCGCTCGATATGGAAGGGCAACGGGGTCTTGCCGTCGGTATCGAGCACCCGCAGGTCCGCGCCATTCTCCAGCGCGTCGCCAAAGGTGAAATTGCCGTCGTGGAGCCGCACCAGCAGCACCGTGCGGCCGATCGCACCGCTGATGTTGCCGCCCGTAGGCGAGGTGTCGACCGTCACCGGGCGACGATAGGGCCAGTCCTTGTTCCACCAGCCGCCACTCGTCTGGGCAAAGGCCGGGGTGGTGATCGCGATCAGCGCGATCAGCCATGCTAGAAATTTACGGCCCACGTTCAGATCCCCATTGCTGTCCGAAGTTAGAATTCGCCCTTCAGCGAAAAACTGTATCGCGGCTCGCCGCGGCTGCTCGTCGGCCCGGTGCGCAGCGGCACGCCGATCACGAACTCGCCGCTGAGCAGCTTGAAGACCTGCAGCCGGAGGCCGCCGCCAATGCCGGCGATGCGGAACTCGTCGGTCTGGCCGATGGAAGGCGCGCGCAGCCGCGCATAACCGGCGTCGAGAAAGGTGAAGAGGCGCAGCTCGTCGACGAAGCTGGGGAGCGAAGGCGCCAGGCTCGGCGTGCGCATCTCGATCGACGTGACGAAGCCGTCGTCGCCCACCGCTTCCGAAACATAATAGCCACGCACGCTCGACATGCCGCCGATCGAGAACTGCTCGTTGGTGACCAGGCTCGTATCCGCGAACTGGCCGGAGACGCGCAGCGCGAGCTGATAGTCCGCGATCAGGGTGCGCGTGTAGTTGAGGTCCAGGTTGAAATGGACGAAATTCTCGTTCGCATCGATCGCGCGCCCGGTGAACTGATCGGCGACCACGCCGATATCGCCGGTGCCCAGCCTGCAGGTGAGCACCCCGGGGGGCGGCGTAGGCGTATCGAACGGGCTTTCGAAGCAATCGTCGCGCTTGACGACGCGCAGGCCCGCGGTCGCCCCGAAGGTGAGGCCGAAGCTGCTCGTCTCGTCCGCGCCGCTCAGCGAATATTCGGTGACGAACGGCACATAGCGGATGCGGGTCGGCTGGAGGGGCTTGCCCGCCAGCGAGATGTTTTCCTTGAAGCTCTTGAAATCGGGCCCGAAGCTTATCTGCTGCGAGACCTTGTCGCCCGGCAGGCGATAGGTGGCGCGCGCACCGATCTGATAGCCGTTGCCCAGCACGTTGGTGCCGCCCAGCGCCGCGACATTGCTGTTCGACTTGTAGCCATAGAGCAGGAACGACCAGGGCGTCCCGATCAGCGGCACATTGTACGAGGCCGAGACCACCGCGCTCTGGTCGGTGTCCTGCGGCGTGATCGCGCTGGTGACCGTCAGCGTATGGCCCTGGCCCCAGAGATCGGCGTAGCGCACCGTGCTGCTCAGCCGCAGCGGGCGGGTGTTGGGGCTGCTGTCGTTGTTGAGCTCGATGCTGGCGTGCAGCGGCAGCTTGTCCTCGACCTCCAGGTCGACATCGACGGTACCGGGCGCCGCGCCGGGCTTGAACTTCGGGTTGATCGCGCGGTCGGGATAGCGATTGGCCTCGGTGACGTCGCGCTGGAGCGCGGCGACGTTGATCGGCTGCCCCTCGACCAGCGACGGCACCTGGGCACGCGCGACCTCGGCCGAATGATGCTTGGCGTCGACCACCTGGACGCGGCCGAGCGGCGCCTCGCGCACGATGATCTGGACGATGCCCTGGCTGAAGGTCTCGTTGGGCTGGATCGGAACCTCGACCTCGACCGCCTCGAACCCCTTGGCCGCATAGGCCCGTTCGAGCGCCTTCTGCGCGGCGACCACATCGTCATTGGTCCGGCCGGGCCCGAGATAGGGATAGATCAGCGTCTCGATCTCGGCATTGCTGAGCCGGGTCGCCCCGGAGACGTCGATCGCGGCGATCATGAAGCTGGCCGGCGCCGCGCGGGCGCCCGCTTCGGAAGGCTGCGCGTCCTGCGCAAGTGCCACGGGAACTGCACCCGTGACCGCCAGCGCAGCGGCGGAAGCCATGAGGAAGAGCGGCTCGCGCATCTCAGATCTCGATCAGGCCGGCGCCGATCGCCAGCGCGACCGCGTGGATCTTGTTGACGGCGTTGAGCTTCTTGCTCGCGCGCGCCACGTGCAGTTCGACGGTGCGGATCGAGACCCCCAGCTTGTTCGCGACCTCGGCCAGCGTTTCCCCGAGCGCGGCGAGACGCAGGCAGGCGATCTCCCGGTCGGACAGCGCCGGCCCCAGGCTGTTGCTCGGCGGCAGGATCGCCTTGGCCATCAGGTGGAACGCAAGCGCCAGGGTCGCCAGCAACGGCGTCTGGGTATCGACGAGGTGCATGGCGCCCTCTTCGGTGCCGCCGAACAGGATCAGGCAGGCGGGGCCGGCCGGATGATCCTGCACCGGCACCGTGACACCCGCCGGCCGGTCCTCGAATTGCTGTGCCGCATACCAGTCACGCTGCGCGTCGGTGAACCCCTCGCCTTCCCCGCTCAGCCAGGCAAAGGGCAGGAAGGCCATCAGGATGGTCTCGACCCCGGCCTGCTCGGTCATCCAGAGATTGGCGCTGTCCGGATGCGTCGAGAGGAAACGCTGCAGCTTCCAGTGCGGCAGGCGCTGGCCCAGGTGCAGATGGCCGAGATGCATGTAGCGCGCGCCGCGAAACCCGTGCCGCACCGCGTGATCGGTCAGCCACTGCCGCAGCGCCTCGGCGGTCTCGCACTGGGCCAGATCGCCTATGAGCGCAGCGAGCGACGCCGGCGCGGTCAGTCCCACGCGATCCGCAGGCCGCAGCCTGTCGGGTGCAACGGGGCTGATATGGCGCCCAAAGGCGCTGCTCGCGAACATTTCTCTTTCCCCGCCGATCTGGCTCCCTGCTAAGTGGACACGGGGCTAGCTCCATTTTGGCAAAGCTTTTTTGTTGCAGTTTGATGACGCAATTTCCCAAGCGGCGCACAGTTCGACATTACTTGAAATAACACTCAAATAATTATCAGGGTGTCATTTTAAATTTCACATCAATACATGCTCGATCTCGAAATTATTTTCGAGAATCTTGCCAATTATGTAAAATTTTCTCTTGATCAAATCTTGATATATATTCGAATGTCCGCCCGATCTCACGCGCCACATTCCCTGTTGCGTACCGCCAACCATGGCGCGCATGACCGATCGACTTGTGCAACGCATGACGATGTCTGGTTCGACAGGAGCCCGTGCGGGACCGAGGCGGTTGCAATTCGCACCTCGCAACAGGCCCGGCACTGCCCTATCCTGCCCCGCGATGGCGCCGCCGATCCTCTTCAGGCTTGTCCCGGCGTGCATGGTCCTGGGCACCCTGTCCGCCACGACCCTGATCGCCGATGAGGCGCACGCCCAGGCGAGTGGCGGCGACCAGCGCATCGCCTTCGACATTCCCGCCCAGCCGCTCGACGCGGCGCTCACCGCCTATTTCCGCGCCACCGGCGTACAGCTGCTCTACGACAGCGCGCTCACCGCGGGTCGCCGGTCGGGAGAGGTGCGCGGCAATTTCACCCCGCGCGAGGCATTGCGCCTGCTCCTGCGCGGAACCGGGCTCATCGCGCGCTACAGCCGGTCGAACGCCGCGATCCTGACCAGCCCGGAGGCGAGGGAGGCGGCGCCGCTGGTTCCGCTGGGGCGCATCGTCGTGCGCGAGCAGGTCGCGCCGCCGCCACGCTTCACCATGGTCCAGCGCCTGGCCTTCTACGGGCAGCTCGCGCGCGAGCTTCAGGCCCATCTGCGCAGCGACCCGCGCACCAACCGCCTCACCTTCAGCGTCCGTGCCTCGATCGAGATCGCGCCGGGCGGCAAGCTGGAGCGGGTCCAGATCGAACAGGGCCAGGATTCACGCATCCGCCAGCTGATCACCGAAGTGCTCACCGGCAAGGTCGTGACACCCCCGCCGGACGGCATCGCCCAGCCGCTGATCGTCGCGCTCAAGGGAAAGCACGGCGCCCAGGATTGAAAGAGCCTGTGGTTTTCCCGAGCAAGGCGCTCCGCCGGCCGCACTAGACTCGAACGGCGTCATTCCCGGCGCACGGAAGGAGCCGAGCGCGCGGCATGGATGCGCTTGCCGAGAGAGCCGTCGACGACGGCGAGATCATTGCGATGGGCCGGCGGGCGATCGCGACCGAAGCAGAGGCCTTGTGGTCGCTGGCGCACGGGCTCGACTCCAGCTTCGCCGAGGCGGTGGCGCTGTTGATGGCGACCTCGGGCCGTGCCGTGCTGTGCGGGCTCGGCAAGTCCGGCCAGATAGCGCGCAAGGTCGCCGCCACCCTGGCATCGACCGGATCACCGGCGATCTTCCTCCACGCCGGAGAAGCGGTGCATGGCGAGCTCGGCATCCTGGGCGCCAGCGACACGCTCGTCGTCTTCTCGAACCAGGGCGACACCCGCGAGTTCGGCGTGATCATGCGCCGGGCGGAAGCGCTCGCGGTGCCGATCATCGCGATCACATCCAATCCGCAGTCCCCGGTGGCCGCAGCCGCCGGGATAACCTTGCTGCTCCCGCCACGCTCCGAGATCTGCCCCTTCGGCAAGTCTCCGACCACCTCCACGGCAATGATGCTGGCACTCGGCGATGCGCTCGCCGTGACGATGATGCAATTGCGCGGAATCAGGGCGTCGGACCTGCTCGCCCTGCACCCCGGCGGCCGGCTGGGCCTCGACCTGGTCTCGGTGGACAGCTTCATGCACGAGGGCGACGCGCTTCCGCTCACTTCGCCGGAGACGCCGATGGGCGAGGTCCTGGACCTGATCAGTGCCAGGAATTTCGGCATCGCCGGGGTGGTCGACCGGCACCAGCGGCTCGTCGGCGTGATCACCGACGGAGACATCCGCCGCTGTGGCGCCGACCTCGGATCGCGCACCGCCGAACAGGTGATGACCGCACGGCCGAGGACGCTCGGCTGCGACGCCATGGCGCGCGACGCGCTGACCATCATGTCCGAGGCGCGGATCACCGCGGTCTTCGTCCTCAGCGACGTGCTCGGCGGGCGGGTCCGCGGCCTCGTGCATATCCACGACCTGCTTCGGCTCGGGATCGGCTGATGCTCAAGCTGGTCGGGGGAACGGGCGTGACGGCGCAGCCCATGCGCGCGGCGATCATAATCCCCGCGCGCTTCGCGTCGGCGCGCTTTCCCGGCAAGCCACTCGTCCCGTTGCGCGGCGTGGGCGGCGCGGAGAAGAGCCTCATCCAGCGCAGCTGGGAGGCCGCATGCGCGGTAGGCGGCGTCGCCGAGGTCTGGATCGCGACGGACGATGACCGGATCGCGGATTCGGCGCGCCGCTTCGGGGCGCAGGTCGTGCGGACGCCGAGCGGCTGCCGCAACGGCACCGAGCGGTGCTGGGCAGCGCTTTGCGAGGCGGGAATCGATGCGGAGATCATCGTGAACCTGCAGGGCGACTCTCCCCTCACCCCGCCGCTCGCCGTCGAACTGCTGGTCGAGACGCTGCGCGTTGAGCCGCAGGTACGGGTCGCGACACCGATGATCCGCTGCTCGCCGCTCCAGCTGGACCGGCTGACCGAGGAAGCCCGGCGTGGCCGGGTGGGCGGCACGACGGTGGTCTTCGATGCCGCCACCGACGCGCTCTATTTCTCGAAGCGCGTGATACCCCATGTGCCCGAGCGCAGCCGGGACGCGCCGGTCTATTTCCATCTTGGCGTCTATGCCTATCGGCGCGGCGCGCTTGGGGAATATGTCCAGATGCCCCCGTCGCCACTCGAGGTCGTCGAGGGGCTGGAGCAGCTTCGCTTCCTCCATTGCGGCATCGGCGTGCGGATGGTCGAGATCCCCGATCCGGCCGGCGGCATCTGGGAAGTCAACAATCCCGGCGACGTCGTCCTTGTCGAGGCTGCGCTCGCCGAGCGTCACCTCGCCTGACCGAACGGATCACGCCATGCAGCTTCTCGGCCACCCAATCGGCAACGACCGGCGCCTGTTCCTCATCGCCGGCCCCTGCGTGCTCGAGTCCGAACGCCTCGCACTGGAGGTTGCGGAAGCACTCGCGGCGATGGCCGAGCGGCTCGGCATCCTGGTGATCTTCAAGGCGTCGTTCGACAAGGCCAATCGCACCTCCGGCGCCTCGTTTCGCGGCCCCGGGCTCGAAGAGGGGCTGGGAATCCTCGCCAGGGTCCGCGCGGAGACCGGCTTGCCCGTCCTGACCGACGTCCACGAAACCTGGCAGGTCGCGCCCGTCGCCCAGGTGGCGGACGTGCTGCAGACTCCAGCCCTTCTCGCACGCCAGACCGACCTGATCGCGGCGGTCGCCCGGTCGGGCCGACCGGTCAACATCAAGAAGGGGCAGTTCATGGCTCCGGGCGACATGGGCCAGGTGCTGGACAAGGCCATGCGCGCCGCGACCGAGGCAGGCCTCGACGCGGACCGGTTCCTGCTCTGCGAGCGCGGCTCCAGCTTCGGCTACAACAATCTGGTCAACGACATGCGCGGGCTCGCCATCATGGCCGATACCGGCGCGCCGGTGGTGTTCGACGCGACCCATTCGGTCCAGCTACCGGGCGGGCAAGGCGATCGCTCGGGCGGCGAGCGGCGCTTCGTTCCGCTGCTCAGCCGCGCGGCGATCGCCTGCGGTATCGCGGGCCTGTTCCTCGAGACGCATCCCGATCCGGACAATGCCCTGTCGGACGGGCCCAATAGCTGGCCGCTGGCGCAGCTGGAGCCCCTGGTCGAACGGCTCCTCGCGCTCGACGCACTGGTCAAGCAGGCGCCGGATAGCGAGCGCTAGATCGCGACCGCGGCCCCGGCGCCGAAAGCCAGTACCACCGCACGGAGCTTGGTCGGCGCACCAAGCTTCTCCAGGGCGTTGCGCAGGTGGAACTCCACCGTCCGCCCCGAGATGCCGAGCGTCTGGCCGCTCTCATCGACGGTCTGGCCCAGTGCCGCCAGGCGCAGGCATTCCAGCTCGCGATTGGACAGGCGCGGCGCGCGGCCGACCCAGTCGGCGATCGGCACGAGTGTCTTGGCCAGCGCGTGGAACTGGCCGGCGAGGAAGGACATCTCCGGCGCGCACTGATCGATCAGCCGCTGGATCGACGCCTCGTCGAACCCGAAGAAGCTCAGATAGGCAGGGCAGCCCGCGCTGTCCTGCACCGGCACGACCAGGCCCGCATCGACGCCCCGGGCGCGCTCTCCGTCGAGCCAGGCACGATGCCGGGGGTTGACCGTCACGCCACTCCGCGTCGACCAGGAAAAGGGCACATAGGCGCCGCGGATCCGCCCGATCGCCGGATCGCTCGCAATCCAGTGCTCGTCCTCGCGATCCGCCTGGCTCGAAGTCGACAGGTACCGGATGGCGAAGCCCGGCTCGCTCTCCTCCAGCCCCCAACAGGGCCGGGCGAGCTGGATGTAGCGCGCGCCATAGAAACCGAGGTTGCGCGCATATTTCAGCAGCCAGTTGCGCAGATCGAGCGCGGAGAGGCACTGCCCCAGCGGCGCGAGCCCCGGTTCGACTTTCTTGAGCGCGGCAGGCCTGGCAGGGGCGACATCCGCATCCGCCTGGTCCTGCAGGCGCTCTGCATGCGCAGCTCCACTCGAAAGCATCGGGTGCGTCCCTCTGGTGATCCCCAATAGAAAGGACACCCCGGCCCGAGCTTTCTGGCAGAAGTTTTTTGTTGCAGTTCAGTGACTCACGGGAAATCGACCAGCTCAGCTGAGAACGACGATGTTCCCCGGATAGCGCGCGACATTGACGCCCAGCGCCAGTTCCGCCTGGCTGAAGAAATCGTCCAGCCGATCGACATAGTAGGTGCCGCTCAGCGGCCGGGCGCCCAGCGCGCTGTTGGTCAGGAAGACGCGCCCGCTGCGATAGCGGTTGATCTCAGCCACCACCTGGCGCAGCGGCATGCCCTGGAAGATCAGCGTGCCGGACTGCCAGGCGGTGAGCACCGCCGGATCCGTCCCGCGTGCGACCGCGCCGATGCCGGATGCCGCGTAACGGACTTCATCGGCCGGCCCGAGAACCCGCTTCTCGCGCGCCCAGTTCACCTCGACCCTGCCCGCCAGGCAGGTGACGCAGACCGCATCGCCCTCGCGGCGGGCATTGAACCGGCCACCGCTGACCACACTGGTCCCCGCTCCCGCGACCAGCGCCGCACGCCCGTTGCCGGCGCTCGACAGCACGGCCTCGCCGGAGACCAGTTCGATCGCCGGCATCCCCAGATCGGTGCGCAGGTCGATCGCGGTGCGGGTATTGAGATCGACGCTCGCGCCGCCCGCCAGTTGCACCACCCGACGCTCGCCGGGGCCGGTGCGATAATCGGCCAGGACTTCCCCGGCGCTCGGGATCAGGTCGAGGCCACGGCCTACCAATATGCCGCCGCCCGCCACCGACGCGGCAATCGCCCCGCCGAGCATGTGGCGCCGCGTCAGGCGGCGGGCCACCCGCGGCTCGAACTCCAGGATCTCGGCGCCCTGTCCCGCATCGGCGATATCGGCCGGGGGAGCGATTTCCTCCGCCTCCGGCGCCACCGGAGCAGCCGCCCCACCCTCGACCGTGCGGACGAGCATGCGAAGGCGCAGCGCCGCGCGAAAGGCTTCCTCATGCGCGCGGCTCTGGCTCCGCCAGGCGATCAGGGCGGCGGCGTCGCGATCGGTCGCCTCGCCCGACTGGAGGCGATTGAGATGATCCAGACCTTCCTGGCGCAAACGCGCGAGGTCAGAATCCTTCCAGCCGCTCCCGTGCGTCATTCCCAATGGCCGTCCAATAGCTCCGCCAGGGACGCGCTTTGCCTGATCATCGCGCATCTCTATTGTGAAGACACTTGGGACAGGCGTTTTTGCAAGTCCGCAACAAATATTTCCTCTGTCGCCGCGTGCAGGTGCCGCGTCGCCAGAAGGAGCTCATGACGAACAGTCCGCTCCGACACGTTGAAATCCGAGGCAATTCTCCCATAGTCGGCGTTCTCGACCCAGAACCGGCGGAACATCGCGCGCCGCCGCGACGGCAACCCCTGCAGCGCGCGCTCGACCGCCTCGAGCTCCGAGCGCGCCTCGGCGACGCGCAGCGGGTCCGGGCTGTCATCGGCGATGTCGAGCAGTTCCTCGATGTCCGCGGCGGACAGATGCCGTGCCTCCGATCGCGTGCGATTGGACGCGATGTTGACGGCCATGGTGATCAGATAGGCGCGCGGATTGCGCAGCTCGCCCTGGATCTCGGTGCGCTGCAGCCGGACATAGGTGTCCTGCAAGGCCTCGTTGGCGGTCTCTGCCGATCCCAATCGCGCGGTGAGGCGCTTCTTGAGATCGGGATAGGTGGAGACGAGCAGCGCGATCAGCACGTCGCGCGCCGACCGGCTCGCGGCGGCGTCCCGGTCGGTCCGGTTCTGCGCACGCGCCTCGAAGTGAGTCACTTCCGCCCGGCCTGCTGGCTTGCGTCTTGCCGAATGACCGAGAGGTCGATCTCGATCACGAAGTTCAGTCGCGACGGCAGCCCCACGGGTATGGGCGGCAGCGGCTGGGCGCGCTCGAGTGCCGCAAGCGCGGCATCGTCGAGCAGTTCCGAGCCCGAGCTCTCCTGGATCCAGCTGTCGAGCACCTTGCCTTCGCGATCGACCTTGAAGGCCAGCCGCGTGACGCCCGACAGGTTGAGGCGCCGCGCCTCCGCCGGATAGCGGCTGCCATTCGCCACCGCCTCGTAGAGCCGCCGCTGATAGTCGCTGAACTGGGAAGGATTGACCGCCGCATGCTCCCCCTGCGCCTCGCTCGGGGTCTTTGCCGGCGCTTCATCCGCTGCGGGAACGGCCTCGGCGCTCGCGGGATCGCTCGACTTCACGGGCTCGGCCAGGCGGCGCTTGCTGTCGGCGAGGGGCGTGACGGCCGTCGCCACATGATCGGCCTTCACCGACCGGCTCGGCGCGCCTTCGGCACTGAATGGTTCGAACTGCAGGACCAGCGGGGCATGTGCATCCTTAATCCCCAGCCTTTCCCGGCGGCTGTCGGAGAGTCCGTACAGGATCCCGCCCAGTATGACGGCCTGGCCGACACACGAGCAGAATAGACCCGGGAAATTGATCCGATTTGGACCAGGCATGAACACTCGCATTGAGTCGGAGCACCGTGCGCTTTTTAGACCACTTTTCTGGGACGCTAGTGTGACATGGATGATCCGGCGTTTTGCTCACCTAGGGGAAACACGGGGTCTTCTGGCGCACCGCACCAACGCGTGACCGCACGCTCCACGGCGCTGCCGCCAACGCCTTCGCCGATTGGGTCAAGTCTCGCATCTGCCGTTGGCTGAACAATGCACGGCCACGCACGCGCAATGACCCCGCACAATCCACAAATCACAACATCGTACAAAATCACCACAACAATGAACAATAAATAGACAAGAATAGACAAAACCGAATCACAATTGACAATTCAGTAAATAAAGGTCCGCAATGGCGCTGTCATACTCGACGACTAGCCCAATGCGTCACTTTGTTTGTGATTCGCGTAACCACATCCTCTCTACGCGGCATGCGTAGACTTGCTAAAGGAATAATATCCCATGGATCATCTCAGCATCAGCGATGCGAGCGTCATCGAGGGTGATTCCGGCACCCGCAATCTCGTCTTCACCGTCACCCGCACCGGTGATGCGAGCGCCGCGATCAGCCTCGAATATGGCGTCGAGCTCGACGGCACTGCCTCGGCGAGCGACATCGCCTCGGGCGCAGTCCTTGCGGGCGTCGTGGATTTCGCCGCCGGCGAAACCAGCAAGACGATCACCGTCGCGGTCAAGGGCGATACCCAGATCGAGGCGAACGAGACTCTCGCGGTCCATCTCTACCCGCTGAGCGGTGACTTCATCCTCGACGACGACACCGCCACCGGCACGATCGTCAACGATGACTTCCTGCCCAGCCATGTCAGCATCAGCGACGCCAGCGTCGTCGAGGGCGACAGCGGTACCCGCAACCTCGTCTTCACCGTCACGCGCACTGGCGGTACCGACGCTGCCAGCGTCGAGTATGGCGTCGATCTCGACGGCTCCGCCTCGGCCAGCGATATCGCTTCGGGCGCGGTTCTCGCGGGCGTCGTGGATTTCGCCGCCGGCGAGACCACCAAGACGATCACCGTCGCGGTCAAGGGCGACACCGTCGTCGAAGGCAACGAAACGCTTTCGGTCCACCTCTATCCGCTGAGCGCCAACGTGATCGTCGATGACGATTCGGCCACCGGCACCATCGTCAACGACGATGTCCTGCCCAGCCACATCAGCATCGGCGACGCCAGCGTCGTCGAGGGCGACAGCGGTACCCGCAACCTCGTCTTCACCGTTACCCGCACTGGCGGCACTGATGCCGCCAGCGTCGAGTATGGCGTCGATCTCGACGGCTCCGCCTCGGCCAGCGACCTTGCCTCGGGCGCGGTACTCGCGGGCGTCGTGGATTTCGCCGCCGGCGAGACCAGCAAGACGATCACCGTCGCGGTCAAGGGCGACACCGTCGTCGAGGGCAACGAAACGCTTTCGGTCCATCTGTTTCCGCTGAGCGCCAATGTCATCGTCGATGACGACAGCGCCACCGGCACCATCGTCAACGACGACGTCCTCCCCAGCCACATCAGCATCGGCGACGCCAGCGTCGTCGAAGGCAATAGCGGCACGAGCAACCTCGTCTTCACCGTTACCCGCACCGGCGGCACCGATGCGGCGAGCATCGAGTACGGCGTCGAGCTCGACGGTTCCGCCTCGGCCAGCGATCTCGCCTCGGGCGCGGTTCTTGCGGGCGTCGTGGATTTCGCCGCGGGCGAGACCAGCAAGACGATCACCATCGCGGTCAAGGGCGACACCATCGTCGAGGGCAACGAGACTCTGGCGGTCCACCTTTACCCGCTCAGCGCCAATGTGATCATCGACAACGACACCGCCACGGGCACGATCGTCAATGACGACCATCCCAACCAGGCGCCCGTTGCGCATGCCGACGCGGCGTCGGTCAACGAGGATGCGACGACGGCGAACCTGTGGACCACGCTGCTCGGCAACGACGCCGATCCCGAGGGCCAGCCGCTCACCATCAGCGCGATCAACACCAGCGGCACGCTCGGCCATGTGGTGTTCGATCCCGCGCACCAGACGCTGCAATATGTGGCCGACGCCGATGCGTTCGACGCGCTGGCGCCGGGCGCCACTGCGACGGACAGCTTCACCTATACGGTGACCGATGCCGGTGGCCTGACCAGCACGGCGACGGTGACCGTCACGGTGACCGGCATTGCGGACGGCGTGGTGCGTATCGGCACCATCCACAACGACACGCTCAACGGCACCTCGGGCGAGGACACGCTGTGGGGTGGCCTGGGCAACGACACGCTCAATGGCCAGGGCGGACACGACCTGCTCGACGGCAGCCTGGGCAATGACGTGCTCAATGGCGGTGACGGGAACGACACGCTGTATGGCGGTCTGGGCAAGGACCAGCTCCATGGCGATGCCGGCAACGACGCACTGTACGGCGGCCTCGGCAATGACCAGCTGTGGGGCGGCGCCGGCAACGACAGCTTCCACTTCAGCTGGCTCGGCGGCCGGGACACGATTTACGACTTCAACACGAGCCAGGATCAGATCGTTCTCGACGACGGCGTCACCGTGACCGAAACCAAGGTCAAGGACGTCAACAATGACGGCGTCAACGATCTCGTCCTCAAGCTCAGCCTGGGCGGATCTGCGGTCCTGCTCGGCGTCAGCGACGCCAGCCAGGTCCATATCGTCACCGGCGATTCGATCTTCGACCATCTGTCGGCGCTGGCCGGCACACTCGAAGCGAATGGTGCGCTTGCGGACACGCTTCAGCACGTGACGTCGAACGACCTCGCGCACGGCTTCTGATGCGCTGGCACCCCGGTCGGGCACGCGCTCGACCGGGGTGCCGCTTTTCCGCCTGCACGCCGGGGCGGGTGGAACGGACGAAACCGGCGCCCTTCGCCGGCCCAATCCCGGTCAATGCTCGCGGAACGAGGACCAGAAGCTGCCGATGAGCGGCTCGAGCGCATAGTCGAGCGCAGTCCGCTTGCGCAGCGGGATCAGCACCTCGACCGGCATTCCGGCACGCAGCGCGAAATCGCTGCCCCGCACCGCCTGGATCAGCCCGAGCTGGTCGCGCGGCACGGTGACTTCCCCGGTGAAGAAGCTCTGGCCGGTCTTCTCGTCGATGAAGCTGTCCGCCGACAATCGGGTTAGCCGGCCTTCGAGGCTCGGCAGGCGGCGCTCGTGCAGGCCGCTGAACCGCACCAGCGTCTTCTGCCCCACCGCGAGGTCATCGGCGTCGTCGGGGGCGATCCGGGCCTGGATGCGGAGCGCGGCATGCTCGGGCACGATGTCCATCAGCTTCTGCCCCGGCGAGATCACCCCACCCGGGGTGAAGATCGACAGGCCCACCACCGCACCGGTAGCGGGCGCACGGATGGCGGTGCGCTCGAGCTGGTCGCGGGCAGCGATCCATTTGGGCAGCATCTCGCCGAGCCGGCTCTCGACGTCGCGCAGGTCGGCGGCGGTCCGCTCGCGGAAGCTGCGCTCGGTCTCGAGCATCTGCATCCGGCTTTCGCCCACCGCCCCGCGGGTCTGCGCGACGCTGGCGCTATATTGCCCGCTCCGCCCCTGCAAATCTGCACGCGCACGCTCCAGATCGCGCATCCTGGTCTGCGATACGAAGCCCTTGTCGGCGACGGGACGCAACACCCGGATCTGCTCCTCGATCAGCCGCAGCTGCTCCTGCGTCGAAACCGCCTGGCGGTCATAGCCGCGCCCCTGCTCGCTCGACTGGATCACACGCTGGCCGAGCGCGTCCCTCTGCGCCACCAGCACGGCGGTGCGCGCGCTGAGCTCGGTCCGCTGGAGCTGCATCGCGACCTCCGCCTCGTCCCTGTCCTCGGGCGCGAGACCATCGAATTCACGCGGCGGCGCGAAACTTGCTTTGCCCAGTTCCTCCGCCTGGAGCCGGGCGCGCTGGGCGAGCAGCCGGATCGACTGGGACGCGAGCGCCCGCTCCTGCGCCTGCACTTCGGCGGCGGCGAGCTGCATCAACAGCTGCCCGCGTTCGACGCGCTGCCCCTCATGGACGAGGATCCGGCCGACGACGCCGCCATCGCGATGCTGGACCGACTGGCGCTGTCCCGAGACGACGAGCGTGCCCGGCGCATAGGCCGCAGCATCCAGCCGCACGAACGCGGCCCAGCCGAGGAATAGGACGAAGAAGAGCGCGGCAACGATCGCACCCAGCCGGATATCCCGTGTCGGATCGGCGCGCACGGGCGCCGGAATGGCCACCGCATCGCGGCGCGGCGGCAGCAGGATGGCGGCCGTCATCCTGCCTGCGCTCCTGCCGCACGCGCCACCCGCAGGGCCGGAGGCGTGATCTTCGGCAGCACCTCGTCGCGCGGTCCGAACATCTCCACTCTCCCTTCGCGCAATACCAGGATACGGTCGACGACCGGCAGAATGCCGAGCTTGTGCGATACGATCAGGATCGTCCGGCCTTCCGCCTTGAGCGCGCCAAGCGCGGCGATCAGCGCTGAATCGCCCTCGGCATCGAGATGCGCATTGGGCTCGTCGAGGATCAGGATCGGCGGGTCGCGATAGACGGCGCGTGCCAGCGCGATCCGCTGCGCCTGGCCTGCCGACAGCCCTGCACCGCGCAGCTTCAATGCATGCTCATAGCCCCGGGGGAGCCGACGGATCAGCGCGTCGGCGCCGACCTTCTCGGCGGCGGCGATCACCGCGGCATCGATCGCCGAACGATCCTCACCCAGTTCCCCCGAGAAGCGCGCCACATTCTCGGCCACCGTGCCGGCGAACAGCGCGAAGTCCTGCGGGAGGTAACCGATGTAGCGGGCCAGCACCTCGGGCTCCCAGTCGGTCGCGCTGGCGCCATCGAACCGAACGGTGCCGTGATCGGGCAGCAACGCGCCGGCGATCGTGCGGACCAGGGTCGATTTCCCCGCTCCGCTCGGCCCGACGACCGCGACCACTTCGCCCGGCGCGATGCGCAGAGAGACCGAATTCAGCACCGCACCGTCGCGTGCATCGTTGAGCACGGTCACATTCTCGAGCGTCACGGCGCCGCGTGGAGGGGGCAGCCGGGTCGGCTCGCCCGCCTCCGCGGTACCGTCCAGCAGGAGGCTGAGGCTGCGATAGGCCTGGTGCGCCTGGACGATCGCGCGCCAGGTCCCGATCAGCTGCTCGATCGGTGCGAGCGCGCGCGCGATGAGGAAGGAAGCGGCGAAGATCGCCCCGCCCGAGATGAGATTGTCGACCGCGAGCAGTGCGCCCAGGCCGAGCGCCAGCGACTGGAGCGCGAGGCGGACGAACTTGGTGGCGGTAAGATAGCCGCCCGTGGCGAAGCCCGCCTCGGTCTGCGCATCCAGCATCGCCTCGCGCTGGCGCAGTTGCCTTGCCACCATGGCACGGCGCATGCCGAGCGCGCGGATGCTGTCGCTCGATCCCAACGCCGCATCCTGATGGGCATAGGAAAGCGCGGCGATCTTCTGTGCCCGGTCCAGCCGCTTGCGGGTCGAACGCTCGTTCGCCCAGGCGATCAGCGGCAACACCGCACAGCCGAGGATCGCGACCAGGCCGAGCCAGGGGTGCACCAGGAAGCAGACCAGGATGTAGATCGGCACCCAGGGCGCGTCGAACAGGGCCAGCACGCCCGCGCCGCTGAGCGTGGCGCGCATCGTGTCGAACTCGCGCAGTGCCTGGCGGGCGACCGGCAGATCGGGGCGTCCCAGCGTCGCGTCGAGTATCTGCGGCGCGAGCGCGGCATCGAGCTGGACGCCGGCACGGACCAGCAGCCGCGCGCGGATTCCATCGAGCAGCGCCAGCGTCGCCAGCGCGAAGAGCAGCACCAGGGTGAGGAACGCCAGGGTCTGCAGTCCGCGGGTCGGGACCACCCGATCATAGACCTGCAGCATGTAGAGGGTCGGCGCGATGTAGAGCAGGTTGAGGAGCGCGCTGAACACCGCCACGGCGAGCAGATGGCGGCGGCACAGGGCCAGGGCAGCGGTGATGCCCGACGAAGCGAGACGCGATTTGTCCATGGCCTGATCCGGAAGGAACCCCGTGCGTGGGGGAGCATCGCTCCGTCCCCCGCGGGGCATCGCTACGGGATCAATGTGACGCTTTCCCGGAGAAAAGTCCCCGGATCGGCTCCGTGTGGCCGATTGTCACAACAATGGACAAAACGAGGATGGTCTGCCGCCGCAGTAGCTGCTGCGGCGGCAACCCACCCGGGAGGCTATTAGAACCCGTACCGGATACCGATGCGGCCACCGGCGCCGCGGCGGCCGGAGCCGAACGCGCTATCGGCCTGCACGAAGCCGGAGACCGGTCCGGTGCCACCGATGCTGGTACCGATCGAGGCACGAACCTGATCGGGCAGCGCGAGGCCGGAGATCGTGTCGCTGGCGGTGCTGCTGAACAGCGTCGCGTCGCTCTTGCCCGCGAACTCGTGGACATAGTGCACGCCGCCGTAGAAGGTCGCCGGCGTCGCGCCGAGATGGGTCGTCCCACCCAGCCGCGCGCCGAAGGTACCGCGCACGCTGGTCAGGCTGTCGAGCGAGACCGTCTGGCTGAGCGCGGCGACATCGCCGAGGCTGGTGTGCGACCAGGATAGCCGGGCGGAGGGCTCGACGAAGAAGGCATTACCGCCGAAGCGGGCACCCGCTTCCGCCTGCGCGCCGACGCTGCGCCCGGAAACGTCATCGCTATAGCCGAGCCCGCGGTCGACGACCTTGAGCGAATGGAACGCCACGCTCACCGACCCATTGGCGAAGAACCGGCCGCTCGACAGGCGCCCATAGCCGCCAAGGTCCAGGCTGTCGGCAGTGGCATGGGCCGCGCTGCCCGAGAAATTGACCTTCGAGTTGATATAGCCGCCGGTGATGCCAAAGCCCGGCCGCCCGGCATTGCCGACGCCAAAGTCATAGCCGATCCGGGCTTCAACCTCGTCCTGCCGGTACCCGACCGCCGTATCGCTGCCGTTGATCGAGCGGGTCTGGCGGATACGCTCGGAGCCGCCGCCGGAAATGCCCCAGAGTGCGCTGGACTGGGCCGTGCCCGCATCCCGGGCGCCGGCAAGATGGGTCGCGACGGTGTCGGTGCCCCGGCTCCACGCATTGGCCAGCGTCTCGTTCAGCCTGGCCAGGCGGTAGACCGGCGTGCCCGCTGCATTGCGCAGCAGGAACTTCCCGCTCGCGGCGTCGAAGCCGAGGTCGTAATGGACCAGGCCTATGTCGCTGTTTGCCAGGGTGAAGGCATTCGCCGAGGAGCCGGCACCGACCTGGATGAGCGCGACAGGCGCCTGGCCGGTCAGGACCGCGTTCGCATTGCCGACATCGGCGAGCAGCACGGTGGTGGAACCGGTCGCCGCGCCGCCGATGACGAGCCGATCGGTCGTACCGCCGCCGACATCAAGCGCAACGCGGGCACCGTTCGAGCCGACATAATCCTTCGGCAGGGTGAACGTGTCCCCGGCATGGCCGTTCGACAGGTCGATCGTGCCACCGGCATTCTCGAACCGCTCGAGCCCGAGCAGGGTCACGCTGGCGGCAGGTGCGCCCGCTGCGCCGATGCGGACGGTGCCCTGATTGACGAAGCGATCATTGCCGGTGCCGAAATCGCTGTCCGCGGTCGCGAGGAACAGGCCGGTGTTGGTCAGCAGATCATCGCCGTCGCCGAGCAGCAGGCGGCCCTTGATCGTGCCGCTGTTGGCGATCGTCGCGGTGCCGGCATCGACGCGCAGCGCATAGCCGCTGCCGCCTTCGAGCAGCCCGGCATTGGTCAGCGTGAAGCGGTGCATCGGATCTGCGGCGGCCCGCTGGCTCTGCGCCTCGCCCTCGCCCGGCTCGGCGGGCGGCACATAGGTCTGCGCGCTGACCACGACGCCGTTGACGCCGGAAACGCTGCCGCCGGCGGCGATCGTCAGGGATATGTTGTTGCCGGTGGCGACGATCGCGTCCCCTTGCGACTTGGTCGCACCGCGGATGGTGATGCCGACATCGCCGCTGGCTGTCGCGTCGATGGCGGTGCCGGTCGTGCTGACCGCGCCACTGGAGACGGTCAGGTTGCCGCCGATCGCACGCGCGGCGATGCCAATGCTGCCGGCGCCGGTGAGCGTGATGCGATCGACCTGGATCGAGGTGTCACCGTCATAGCTGGTGACCACGGCGCCGATATTGCCGGCACCCGAGCCGGTGATCGCGCCGGCCTTCAGCACTGCGTCCCCGCTGGCGGCGAGCATGTCGATCGCCCGCGAGTCCGCGCCGGTGACGGTCACGTTCTGGGCAGTCACGGCGGCGTTCAGACCGCCCGCGCGGATCGCGTCGGTAGCGTCGCCGCGCGTCTCCACGCTGCCTGCCTCGACACTGACATTCGCATAGGGCGACAGGGCGAAGATGCCGGTGGCACCGGCGCCGGTGGTCTTGAGGCTGTCGACGATGACGCGGACATCGTCATAGACGCTGGCGGCATAGACGCCGCGGGCATCGGCACCACTGGTGGCGATGGCGCCGGCATCGACGGTGATCGCCCCCGCGCCCACGGCATAGACGGCGTCCGAGCGGTTGCCCGTCGTGGCGATCGACTCCGCCTTGATCGAGATGCTGCGATCGACGTCGGAATAGATGTCCATCGGGACCGATCGGGCGATGATCCCCTCGGAATCGTCGCCGGTGGTCTTCACCGTGCCGGCCTCGATCGTCGTCCAGCCGTCCATGGCGGCGGTTACGATGGCCGGCGCGTGGATCCCGGCGGTGCTGACCGTGTCCGCCTTGATCGCGATGTTGCCGAAATTGGCCTGGGCATCGATGCCCGCGCCGCCGCGCCCGGAAGTCTCGACGCTGCCCGCATCGATGAAGATCGTGCCGCTATAGGTGCTGGCGAGGATACCCTCGGCCCAGGTCGAGTGCCGGCCGCCGCCGAGATCGCCCGAGGTGATGACCTTGTCGACATTGATGCGGACGTCGCCGAGCGAGCCGCTCGCCGAGATGCCGCGCGCACCGCCGCCGGTGGTGATCACCGTCGCGGCATTGATGACCACCGCGTCCCCGCCGTTGAGCGCGATGCCCGATGCCGCGATGCCCTCGCTGTGCTCGCCCGCCGTGGTGATCGTGCCGGTCACGTCGATGCTCGCCAGCCCGCCGCCGGAGAGAGCGAGGGCGCCGACCGCATAGTCGCCGCGCGTTTCCACCGATCCCACCGTGATATGGGCGGTCTCGCCCTCGGCGAAGCTGTAGGCGCCGATGCCGGTGCCCTTGCCGCCGAGCGTAGAAACCGTGCCGGCTTGCACGTCCACCGAGCCGGCTACGCTGTACGCGACGATACCCTGGCTGCCATAGCCGCTCACCTGCACCGAATGGGCATCGACCGAGACGTCGCCGATCGACAGTGCACCGATGCCGATCGAATAGTCGCGGCGCGTCTTCACGTCGCCAGTCTTCACCGTGACCGAGCCTTCGCTGTAGTTGATCGCGTACACGCCGTGCGAATGCTCGCCGCTGGTCGCGACGTTGCCGGTGGTGACCGTGATGTCGCCACCGAAGCTCACCGCGTGCACGCCCTGCGAGCCCGTGCCCAGCGTCGTCACGTTGCCGGCCTGTACCGAGACATCGCCATTGCCGCCGGCATAGATGCCGAACGAGGCCGGCCCGCGGGTATCGACGGACCCGACATCGACGTGGACCGCGCCGCTCTCGGAATAGTTGAGCGCGACGATGCCGTCCGAAAAGGCGCCCGAGGTCGAAACCGAGCCTGCGCTCACGCTGATCGTCGGCGTGACCTCGTCGTCGCTGTAGACCAGGTTGCTGCGCGCGAAGATGCCGGTGGCATAATCGCCATTGGTGCGCACGCCGCCCGAGATCGCGACATCGACTGCGGTGCCGATCGCAGTCACCGCCGTCGCATCGGCCTCGGTACCGTAACCACCGCCCGAGGTGGCCACCGTTTCCGCATGGATCGTGGTCGTACCCGAGGCATAGGCGACGATGCCGCGAGCGGAACCGCCCCAGGCATAGGCCGCGCCGGTCTCGATCGTCGTGTTGCCGTGGCTGGTCGCCGCATAGATAGCGTCGGCGCCCAGGCCATAGGTCGAGACGCCCCCGGTGTGGATCGCGATGTCGCCATTGGGCGTGTTGGCGCGGACGCCGAACGCCGCCTCGCCGGAGGTGCTGACCTGATCGGCGGTGATGCGGATGCTACCGCCATTGCCGGTGTCCGCGACAATGCCGTCGGCGCGATAGCCGCTGGTGGTGACGGTGCCGGCTTCGACGGTCACGTTACCCTCTGCGCTCACCGCGCGCACGCCGGTGCTGCGCCAGCCCGCGGTCTGCACGGTCGAACCCGCCGCGGAGACAGTGATCGCCCCGCCCCCGGTCGAGATGCTGATGCCGGCGGTCTCGTCATCGGTCGTCGAAATGACGGTCTCGGGGGGAATCACAAGGGTGAGATCCTGCGGCGGCTGCGCCGAGAGATCATAGCGCACGCCGGTGGGATGCGCGTCGTCGGAGGGTGCGCACTGGACGGTGCCGGCGACCACGGGGCCGCATTGCTGGTCCGCCTGGGCGAGTGCGGGGGTGGTGGCGAGCAGCGCGACAAGCGCGCCCGCGCTTGCGCCCCAGAAGCTGCGCTTCGACGGACGGCGGGACATGCGGGCCTGAGGAGCGGCGGTACGAACCATAAGGGGCATCGGGATCTCCAGCATGGACGCCCGGGGCGTCACGTTACGATCCTGTGACGCCGCGTCGCCGGACGAGCCTTGCGCCCCGCAACCTTCGAAAAGCCAAAAATCCGGTGATGCAAAAAAATGTCGCCGAAGACCGATTTGGCGCAAGGTTACAGCGCGATGACGGCGTCTTTCAAAATAGTGACAATCGCGCGGGCGCGACTTGCCCGCAGGCTTGGGGACGCGAAAAATGACCAAGGCGCAGGAGAACGCGACGGGAAACGGGGCGGCTGTGAACACGGGAGCGGCGAGCGCGCCGGATGCGCCGCCGCCCGCACCAGCCCCAGGGACCTCACAGATCAGCGTCTCGCGCGGACTGAGCGGCTGGCTGGCGGCGCACCAGACGAGCCTGGCCTTCTCCTCCTACCAGACCGGCCAGCTGTTCCTGGTCGGGCGGCAGCCGAACGGCACCGTCTCGTTCAACCAGCAGAATTTCAGCCGTGCCATGGGCCTGTCCTGGTCGCACGGCCGGCTCTATCTCGGATCGCTCTGCCAGGTGTGGCGGCTGGAGAACATGTTGCGCCCCGGCGAGCGCGGCAACGAGGCCTTCGACGTGGTGCTGGTGCCGCGCAACGCCCAGACGACGGGCGACATCGACATCCACGAACTGGGCGTGGACGGCGATGGCCGCGTCATCTTCGTGAACACCAAATATAGCTGCCTGTGCACACCGGACCTGACCCACAGCTTCAAGCCGATCTGGAAGCCGCCCTTCATTTCCAGGCTGGCGCCCGAAGATCGCTGCCACCTGAATGGCATGGCGATGGCGGACGGGCGGCCGGCCTATGTTACCGCGGTCAGCCGATCGGACGTGCTGACCGGCTGGCGCGAGCGGCGCCACGAAGGCGGCGTGATCGTCGAGGTCCAGACCGGCAGGATCGTCACCGACCAGCTTTCGATGCCGCATTCCCCCCGGGTGGTGAACGGCCGGCTCTATGCGCTGGACAGCGGCCGCGGCCAGATCATCGAAGTCGATCCGCGGACCGGCGAGAAGCGCGACATCGCCTTCTGCCCGGGCTTCCTGCGTGGCATGACGATCCATGACGGCCACGCGATCGTGACCGTCTCCAAGCCGCGCGACGGCACGTTCAAGCATCTCTCCCTCGACGGGGAGCTCAAGGCGCGCGACGCCGAAGCCTGGTGTGGGCTGCTGATCGTCGACCTGGCCACCGGCAACCTGGTCGAGTGGATCCGCCTCGAGGGGCATATCACCGAGCTGTTCGACGTGACGGCGATGCCGGGCGTCGCCTGCCCGATGGCAGTGGGTCCCGACACCCCGGAAATGCGCGGCACGATCAGCTTCGACGCCGCGCTCCTGGACAGCACCCCGCTCCCGCGCGCCGCGTGAGCGCGGGGGCGCGGCCGGGTCGGGCACATTTCGGCAATGTGCTTGACGTTGCCCGGCGGAAAGGCTCTGCTGCACCGCAACACTGCGAAAGCAGGATGCCGCTGCGGGTCAATGGCGGGCGAAGGGTGCAGGGGGAAAGTCAGAACATACTGGTCGCGACCTTCATGCAGCACCGGGACGCGCTCGCCCGCTTCCTGGCGATACGCTGCGGCACCGACAGTGCCGAGGATCTCACCCAGGAACTCTGGATCAAGGTCCAGCAGGTCCGCACCGACGTCGATGTTCCCCTCGCCTATCTCTACCAGATGGCGCACCGGCTGGTCCTCGACACCCGCAGGGGCGCATCGCGCGGGCGCGACCGCGAGCAGGACTGGAGCTTCACCCAGGGCATCACCGAAGCGATAGAGGCGCCGATGGCCGAGCGCGCGCTGCTCGCGCGCGAGCATCTGCAGCAGATCGAGCAGACGCTCGCCGAAGTCGGCAGCCGGGCGATGCGCATCTTCACCCGCTACCGCGTCGACGGGATCGAGCAGCGGCGGATCGCCGAGGAGATGGGAATCAGCATCAGCACGGTGGAGAAGGACCTGCGCCGGAGCTATGCGGCGCTCGCCCGCTTGAGGGACGACAGCGATGCGGTTTAGAGCGGCCCATGGCGTCATCGGCGCGAGGAGATGCCGAGGATGAGCAAGCAACTGTCCGACGCCGAGGAACAGGCGATCGCCTGGGCGATCCGCGCCGACGCGCCCGGCTTCGTCGAATGGGAAGCGCTGGAGCAATGGCTGGCGGCCGATCCGCGCCATGCCGTGCTGTTCGATCGCGCGGCCAGCAATGCCCATCAAGCCGCCGCCGCCATCGCCGCGGTGCCTGCACGCGAGCGCTTCACGCTGATCCAGGGCGATCTTGCCGATCCCGTCGAGGAATCGCCCCGCCCCGCGCGCAGGCGCTGGGCGGCCGCGGCGCTCGCTGCCGGGGTGGCGGGCCTGGCCTTCGGCACCTCCTGGTTCCTGCAGCCACCGGGTTCGGCGCCGGAGCAGATCGTCGGCACCCGGGCGGACGAAGTGCGGACGCTTGCCCTTGGCGACGCGAGCAGCGTGACCCTACGCGGTGACAGCGAGGTCCGCTTCCTGCCGGCCAATCCCCGCGCAGTGCATCTGACGCGCGGCCAGGCGAGCTTCCAGGTCCGTCACGACGCGGCCCATCCCTTCACGGTGACCGCCGGCGACATCGAGGTTACGGATCTCGGCACGCGCTTCGACGTCGATCGCGGGGCGGATGCTACGACCGTCGCCGTCACCGAGGGTTCGGTGGCGATCCGCGCGGCGGGCAAGCAGCTCGAGCTCCGAGCCGGGCAGCGTAGCGTCATCCCGAACGGTGCGGCGCCGGGCAGCCCCACCAGCCTGAGCGCCGGACAAGGCTCCGAACGGCAGGGCGGCGCACTGAGCTATGAGGACGTCACCTTCGCGCGCGTCGTCGCCGATGTGAGCCGGCGGACGGGCATGCGTATCCGGCTGGCCCCGGGGCTGGCTGGCCGGCACTTTGCCGGATCGATCAACCTGGACGGGCCGCCCGAGGCCGTGATCTCACGGCTGGAAGCGGTACTTAGCGTCTCGGCCCGCCGCGAGGGCGAGGGCTGGATCTTCGCGCCGGCACCGGACGGCACCTGAACTAGCCTCGTGCCCGCGCTCCTGCCTGGCCCTTGCTGCCGATATGCGTGGGCGCTGCTAGTGCCGGCGCTGTCGCTGACGGTCGGAGCGGCGCCTGCCGGCGCGCAGACGGCCCGGGGTGTCCATCTCGACCTGCCGGCCGGCCCGGTCTCCGCTGCCCTGCGCGCGATCGCCCTGCAGACCGGGGCGAGCTTCGGCACCGACGACCCCGCGCTGCTGCGCCGGCGGACCCGGCGGCTGCGCTTCGACGGCGGAATCGACCAGGCGATCGAGACCGCCCTGGCCGGAACCGGGCTGGCCGCCCGCCGGGTCGCCCCCGGGATCTGGCGTATCGTGACGGAACGCCCCCGTCCCCAGCCCCGGCCGCCGAAACCACCGCCCGCCCCCCAGGTCGCGCCGGAAATCGTGGTGACCGGCAGCAAGATGGACGTCACCCTCGCCCATTATCCCGCCAGCGTGGCAATCATCGACGGGAGCGATATCGCGCATGTCACCGGCGAGCATGGAACGCTGGCCATCTCGGAACTCCATCCGACCTTGCTGTCGACCCGGCTTGGTTCGGGCCGCAACAAGCTGTTCCTCCGCGGCATCTCCGACAGCAGCTTCTCCGGCGCCAGCCCCTCGCTCGTCGGCCAGTATCTGGGCGACCTGCGCCTCGCCTATGCCTCGCCCGACCCGGACCTTCGCCTGTACGATGTCGATCGGGTCGAGGTGCTCGAAGGGCCGCAGGGATCGCTCTACGGCGCGGGGTCGCTCGGCGGCGTGCTGCGGATCGTGCCCAACGCACCCGATCCGCGGCAGGCCTCGGGTGAGGCATGGGCCGGAGCCGAAGCCACCGCGCACGGCACCGGAAGCACGGATGCCGGGCTGGTCGTCAACCTGCCGCTGAGCGAACGCGCAGCCGTCCGCATCCTCGGCTACCGCGAGGCGACAGGCGGCTATATCGACGATGTCGGACGCGGGAAGAAGGACGTCAATTCCACGCGCGTGGCCGGCGGGCGGGTCGCGGTGCACACGCCAGTCGGGTCGCGCTGGTCGCTGGACCTGACCGGAATTGGCCAGGATGTGCGCAACGCCGATGCGCAATACGAACAGCGCACGCTCGGCCGCCTCGTCCGCGCCTCCACCTTCGCCCAGCCCTCGCATCATTTCTATCGCGCGCTGGCCGTCTCGGTTGCCGGCCCACTGGCTGGCGGGCGCCTGCACTCGAGCTGGGGCCTGGTCGACCAGCGGCTCTCGCAGGTGTTCGATGCCACCCGGCCCGACGAGGAACCGGTCGCCTATCGCCAGCGTGATCACATCTCGCTACTTTCCAACGAGACCCGCCTGACCCGCGCCTTCGGCCGGCGATGGGACGGGCTGATCGGTTTTGCCGCGCTGCGCTCGATCGACAGGCAGGCGCGCAGCACCGGGGTACCATCGCAGCCCGTCAACCTGGGGACGCTGGACGCCCGGGTGCGCGAAACCACGCTGTTCGGCGAGGCGCGCTGGCATCCGGACGAGAGGCTGACCATGAGCGCCGGCGGACGGGTTTCGTTCATCGAGATGCGCGGTGCCGCCACCGGGGTTCTCGCCAAGCCCGCCCCGGGCACGACGCCCACCCCGCCGCTACGCCGTCAGCGGCTCTCCACCCCCAGCCTCGCCCTCGCCTGGACGCCCGCCCCAGAAGCGACGCTCTATGTGCGGTATGCGGGTGGCTACCGCCCCGGCGGACTGACCGTCAGCGGCGCGGTCGAGCGGTTCACGCCGGATACGGTGCGCACGGCAGAGCTCGGGTTCCGGATGCAGGCCCGGGAATTGGCCGGGCTGCAGATCGAGGGGACGCTGGCGCGCACCGACTGGCGCAACGTGCAGGCCGATACCGTCGACGGGCTAGGGCTCCCGCATACCGCCAATGTCGGCAATGGCATCGTGCGCACCGCCACCTTGCAGGTCCGCCTTTCGCCGGTGCGCCGCGTCACCGTGGCGGCGGGCGGCTTCGTCGCCGATGGCGATCTGGTCGGCTGGGTGCCCTATCTGGAGGAGACGGTGCGCTCGGCGCTTCCCAATGTCGCGCGGCACGGCGCCGTACTGTCCCTCGGCTATGCGGGACGCATCGCTTCGGGACACGCCTTTCGCGCCAATCTGCGTGCCCATGCGGTCGGGCACTCGCTCCTCGGCTTCGGGCCGGAACTCGCGTTCGAACAGGGCGACTATGCCTATGTCTCCGGCAATCTGGCCCTCGACATCGGCAGGACAACCCTGTCGCTCGACCTGTTCAACCTGTTCGACACCAGGGGGAATATCTTCGCCCTGGGCACGCCGTTCACGCTGGCCACAAGCGCGCAGGGCACCCCGCTACGCCCGCGAACGATCCGGATAGGCCTCCGGGTGCGCGGCTTCTGACGGCTACGGATCGCAGGCGATCGTCCCAGGACGGAAAGCTTCCAGGAAAAATTGAACCGTTGTGGCGGAAACGAAGCCCCCACGGCTCTCAGGGGCAGCGCGTGTGCGCTGTCGGGAAGCAGGGGGCATATGATGAAGTTCGATCGTTCGGTTCTGTTTTGTGGTTCGGCAATCGCCGCGATTGCGATCGCCCAGCCGGCATTCGCGCAGGACCGGGGAAGCGGATCGCCGGACCAGACCAGCGCGCGCGCGATCGGCGAAGGCACGATTGCCGGCACCGTCGCGACGGAAGCCGGTGGCGATATCCTCCGCAATGCCGACATTTCCATCGACGCGGGAGACAAGCACTATTCCGTCGTCAGCGGCGAAGACGGATCCTATGAGGTGCGGAATGTGCCGGCCGGCCCGGTCACGGTGACGGTCAGCTTCGTCGGCTATGTTGCGCAGACGCAGGACACGGTGGTCGCACCGGGCGGAGCCGCGCGGCTCGACTTCAACCTCGCGCAGACTGGCCGCAACGGCCAGACCGCCCGCGAGAACGAGATCATCGTCAACGGCGAGCGCGAAGGCCAGGCCAGCTCGATCCAGGCGCAGCGCCGCGAGATGCAGATCGCCGACGTCATCTCGACCGAGGCCTATGGCGACGTCGCCGGCGGCAATCCCGCGGAGATGATCAAGTACATGCCCGGCGTCGATGTGGACGGCACCAACGGCACATCGATCTACGCGTCGCTCCGCGGCCTGCCCGGCGAGTTCACCCGCACCCAGCTGAACGGCATGGACGTGATTTCCGCCAACGCCAATTCGCCCACCGGCTACGCCAATTCGGCAGCCGCTGCGCGCGTCTTCAGCTATGAGGCGATCGGTATCTCGGCGATCGATTCCATCGTTCTCTACAAGACGGTCGGCGCCGACCAGAACGCGGATGCGCCTGCGGGTATCGTCGATCTGCGCACCAAGCACGCCTATAACCGCAAGAAGCCCGTACTCACCTTCTCGCTCAGCGCGTTCACCTCGGACGACATGCTCGACAAGTACAAGCATACCGGCCCGAAATCGGATGGCTGGGGCGGCAAGCGCTTCTTGCCCAACGCCAGCCTGTTCTTCGCCGACAGCTTCTTCGATCATCGCCTGGGCGTGATGCTGTCGCTCGGCTTCGCCGACCAGTATCTCGGCTACGAGCAGAACACGATGAGCCGCAGCTATGCGCCGACGGCCAAGAGCCCGGGGCCGCTGGCGTACACCGCCTATGAAACCGCCGCCAATCCACGCGAGACCACGCGCCGCACCGGCTCGCTCCAGCTCGACTTCAAGGCCAATGACAAGCTGAGCTTCGGCTTCCTCTCGATCCTCTATCGCGGCGACGTGTACCAGAACACCACCGGCGACGTGACCTACACCACCGGCGCGCGCAGCGGCGTGACCGGGGATCCGCTGAGCAACTTCACCACCACCACCGGCGCCAAGATGACGGTCAGCGGCGGTGGCCAGTACAAGATCAACAACGGCAACATCCTGGCGCCGAGCTTCGCGTGGAAGAGCGGCAATTTCCACCTGGACGGCAGCTTCGCCTATTCGGACAGCCACAGCTATTACAACACGCTGCACCGCCAGCAGGTGGGCACGGCGCCGACGCTGACCCTGTCCGGCACGCCGCAGTTCAGCATGGTCAAGAACAGCCCGGGCCTGATGGGCACCGACTGGACGGTGACCCAGACCGCCGGCCCCGACTGGTCGAACCCGGCCAATTACACGATGAGCGCCCCGCAGATCCGCACCAGCGGCGGGCAGGATGCGTTCATCTACGAGAAGTCGGGCCAGCTCAACGCGCGCTATGAGGGGCATCTCGGCAATATGCCGCTGACGCTGCAGTCCGGCTTCAAGATCAGCAACGTCAACTATCGCTTCAGCGACGACACCTTCCTCGACGGCATCTACAACTATGTCGGGCCGATGACGAATGCCCAGTTCATCCAGGCCTTCGTGAACCCCTATCAGCGCACGGTGTACGAGCAGTCGGGCTCGTACCATTACTCGCTCTCGGGCTCGAGCTACATCCCGACCTTCGATACCCACAAGCTCTATCTCGACCTGGTCAACAATCCCGCCAGCTGGGCCAAGGCAGTGCCGACCGCCGCCAATTACGCCGCGGCGGCCTATAACAACACCACGCGCTTCCAGGAGAACATCAAGGCGCTCTACGGCATGGCGACCGCCGAGGTCGCGCCGCGGCTGAAGGTGCGCGTGGGCCTGCGCGCCGAATGGACCAGCAACACCTCGCTCGGCTATACCCAGATGCCGGCGGCGGAACTCAAGACCCATACCGATCCGAACACCGGCAAGGCCTGCGCGGTAGCGACCACTGGCATCGCCACGACCATCCCGTGCGTCGACATCCAGTACGGCACCAACGGGATCCAGAAGACGACGGGCAGCTACTTCAACCTGTTCCCCTCGGCCTCGATCAAATGGACCCTTGGCGACAGCAACGATATCGACGCGGGCTATAGCCACACGATCCTGCGTCCCGGCCTGAACGCGACCGCGGGCAATGCCAGCTATGATCCGCTGGGCGGCGACCTCGGCACCGGCCTGATCACCATCCCCAATCCGGGGCTGTCGCCGGCGACGTCGGACAATTTCTCGGCCCGCTACTCGCGCTATTTCAAGAGCGTCGGCCTGTTCAACGTCGGCGTCTATTACAACCGCATCAAGGGCCTCGCGGTCGCCCAGTCCGACCTGACCGCCGACGAAGCGGGCTCCGCTGCGGCCCAGGCGCTGGCGCAGCTGGGCATCGACGATCCGACGGGCATCTATTTCACCACCTACAAGCAGGTGAGCCTCGTCACCATCAAGGGTATCGAGGCGAGCTTCCAGCACAGCTTCAGCTGGTTGCCGGCGCCGTTCGATGGATTCTCACTGCGGGGGGCGTTCATGCACAATGAGCCCAATACGCATGGTGACGATCCGTTGCTGCGCCTTGGCAACAACATCGGCTCGGCCGCGATCACCTACGAGAAGGGTCCGGTCCGCCTCTACGCCAACCTGCTGTGGAACGACGACAAGCTGCGCTCGACCACGCCGAGCTGGTTCCAGGCCCGCACCGACCTGAGCCTGAACCTGCGCGTCAAGGTGACCAAGAACTTCGAGCTGTTCGGCACCATGTCGAACGTGCTCAACAAGCCGTACAATGTCGTGGTCCCCGGCAATGCCCCGGGTACGCAGACCAAGGACCCGACCCTTCCCAACCACACCGCGATCGAGAACTGGTTCGGTCGCTCCGGCACCTTCGGCATTCGCGGCCGCTTCTAGAAGCCAGGGGTGCGCGTGGCCTGCGCGCACCCTTCCAATCCCCGGGGAGGACTATATGACGCTCGTACTCGATCGCCGCAAACTGCTCGCCGGCGCCGGCGGCCTCGTCCTGTTCAGCGGGCTCGCTCCTGCGTCCTGGGCAGCGCCGAAGTTCAGCCGCTACCCCTTCTCGCTCGGCGTTGCTGCCGGCGACCCGTGGCCCGACGGATTCGTAATCTGGACGCGGCTGGCGCCCGAACCGCTTGGCGAGCATGGCGGCATGCCCATGGTGGCGGTGCCGGTGCGCTGGGAAGTGGCGGAAGACGCGCGCTTCGCCCGGATCGTCCAGTCGGGTGAAGCGGTCGCCCGGCCCGAGCTCGGCCATTCGGTGCATGTCGAGCTGTCCGGCCTCAAGCCCTCCCGCCCCTATTGGTACCGTTTCCTGGTCGACGGAGCCGAGGCGAGCCCGGTCGGCACCGCGCGGACGGCGCCCGCGGCCGGTGCCGCGGTCGATCGCCTGCGCCTCGCCGTTGCCGGCTGCCAGGCCTATCCGCAGGGCTGGTACGAGGCCTGGCGCCATATCAGCGAGGAGCCCGATCTCGACGCGGTCTTCCACTATGGCGACTATATCTACGAAAGCGCGATGCACCCGGCGACGAAGAACCTGCTGATCCGCGACGCCGCCGGCAATGTCGTCTCGCGCGATCATTTCGGCGACGAGATCTACAGCATCGACGACTATCGACGCCGCTACACGCAGTACAAGAGCGACCCCGATCTCCAGGCAGCACACGCGGCAGCGGCATTCGTCATGTCGTTCGACGACCATGAGGTCGACAACAACTGGGCGAGCAAGTTCGACCAGGACGGCACCCCGCCCGAGGCGTTCCTGCTGCGCCGCTTCGCCGCGATGCAGGCCTGGTACGAGAATGTGCCGGTGCGCCGCGCGCAGCTGCCCACCCCGGGCGGCCTCACCATGTATCGCCGGCTCGACTTCGGCGGCCTGCTGCGCATGCACGTGCTCGACACGCGCAGCTACCGCGACGACCAGCCTTGCACGAAGCCGGGCGAGAAGAATTGCCGGGCCGCGGACAGCCCCGCAGGCACGATCACGGGCAAGGCGCAGCAGACCTGGCTCGACCAGGGGCTCGCCAACACCTCACGCTGGAACCTCATCGCGCAGCAGGTCTTCGTGATGCCGCTCTACGTCGCGGAGGCGGACGGCAGCCGCAAGCTGCGCCCCGGACCCGACAGCTGGAGCGGCTATCCCGAATCGCGGGCCGCACTGGTCCGCTCGATCACGCGGCACAAGCTGAGCAATGTCGTGATCGCCACCGGCGACGCCCATATCCATGCGATCGGCACCGTGCCGATGCGCGACGACGCACCCGACGGACCGGCCGCGGCCACCGAGTTCCTCGCCACCTCGATCACTTCGGGCGGCGACGGTTCCCCGGGCGAGACACCCCGGCACAAGGCACTGCGCGAGGCGAGCCCGAACGTCGCACTGCTCAACGATCAGCGCGGCTATCAGACCTTCGACATAACCCCGAAGGAATGGCGCACGGAGGTGAAGGTGCTGGACCGCGTCCAGTCGCCGGGCGGCGCGATCACCACCCTGGCGCGCTTCGTCGTCGAGCCCGACCGACCGGCGCTACATCGCCTCTGAGCCATCCGATCGAGCGCCGGGCGTTCGCGGCGGAAGCGGCATCCGGTTTGCAGCGAGGATCAGTGCGGTGACGTCGCTTGCCTGGGCAGGCGATAGCGATCCGGGATCGTCCTGCGGCATCGAGCGGCCGATCTTGTCGCGCAACCTTGCCGCCTGGCCGCGCCACTTTGCCTCGAAACGCACGCCGACCAATGCCGGCGCATCCTCATCCCCCTCGAAATTGCGGCCATGGCAGGCGGCGCAGCGCGCTGCGTAGACCAGATGACCGGGTTCGACGGCGCGTGGCGCACGCGCGAGTGCCGCCGCCGACAGGGACGCCATGCCGCAGAACAGAAGCAATGGCGTCCGCTGCCGCACGGTCACTGGATCCGCTTCCGCGTGCCCTTCTCCTGCACCGGCAGCTGCTGCTCGGCGCCGGGCACCGGCGGGTTCGGCAGGTTGGCCGCGGCATAAAGCGCGCGATCCAGCATTGCCTGGGTACCCGGGAGCGGCGGGAATTTGGCGGTCGACTGACCGAAGCGGAATGCTGCCGTCATGTCGCCGAACGCCTGACGGCGCCATGCGCTGATATTGGACTCGCGCACGCCGGTGACCTGTTCGCAGAACTGGAGCACCGAAGTGTGGTCGAAAGGCTGGCTGCACACCCAGCCGCCCGCCGTCCAGGGCGAGATCAGGATGCAGGGCACGCGGAAGCCGCCGCCGATCGGCAGGCCGTTCACGAACTCCTGGGGCGTGCCCGGCGCGGGGACCGGCGGCGCAACGTGATCGAACAGCCCGTCATTCTCGTCATAGTTGAGGATGAACACGGTCTTCGCCCACACCTCCGGATTGGCGGCAAGCTCGTTCAGCCGGTCGGCGATGAACTTCGCGCCGGCGGCCGGCATGTGATCGGGATGCTCGTTCGCCTCGGCGCTCGGCATGATCCAGGAGACCGCCGGCAGCCGGTCGTGCAGCACGTCGTGTGCGAAGGCGCCCTCGTCGGTGTCCGGGATGCCCTTCGTCGCCAGCGGCGAGTCCGCCGGCGCATTGCGGAACTGGGCGAAGTGCCGGAACAGATTGTGCGCGCGCTTGCCCTTCTCACCATATTGATAGACCCGCCACGGCACGCCCGCCGCCTCGAGCCGCTCGGCATAGGTGGTCCAGCGGAACCCCTCGGGCGGGGCCTTGTTGCTGATCACCGGGCCGCCGCCGGTCGCGTCGGGATCGATCATCCCGGTCATCCAGTAGAGCCGGTTGGGCCAGGTCGGCCCCATCACCGAACAGTGATAGGCGTCACAGACCGTGAAGGCCTCGGCCAGCGCATAGTGGAACGGGATGTCCTCGCGCTTGAAATAGCCCATCGTATAGGGCCCGTCGGTACCGTCCGCCGCGCGGTGCGCCGGCAGCCACTGATCCATCCTGCCGCCATTCCAGGCCTGGTGCTGCACCTTCCAGGCATGGCTGGTCGAGGGAAGCTTCTGCGCGTTGGTGGTCGCGGTATCGAGGTGGAAGGGCAGCAGATAGCCCGCGGGGTTCTCGGCATCCGGCTGGTGGAACACGCTCTTCCCGTCCGGCAGCTTCAGCGCATCGGGATCGCCGAAACCGCGCACGCCCGAGAGCGTGCCGAAATAGTGATCGAACGACCGGTTCTCCTGCATCAGCAGCACGACGTGCTTGATGTCCTTGATCGACCCCGCACGGTTCGGCGCCTGGGCCAGCGCCTTCTGCACATTGGGCGGCATCAGGGTGGTCGCCGCGGCGAGCGCGGCAAGCTGCGCGCCATCGGCGATCAGGCGGCGGCGCGTGAAGATCGGTGTATCTGCCATGGGAGGTTTCCGCTGCTGGTGGGGAATCTGGAAAGGCGCGCCTAGAGGCGCGCCCGGATGCCGAACGTGCCGGTGCGGCCGTTCTGGACGAAGATGGCGCTATGGTTGGGGAAGCCGCCCGCGCTGGTGGCGAGCGCGCCGGGGACGATGACGTTATAGGGTTGGGCAAGCAGGTTGTTCACCGAGACATAGGCTTCCCAGTGCTTCGCCAGCTTGATGCGGCCGGAGACGCTCAGATCGGTGCGGGCCTGGAACCAGGTCGGCGTGGTCGAGCGATATTTGTCGTCGTTCCACAGCATGTTGACGTAGAGCCGCACCGGGCCCTTCTCGTACATCAGCGCCGCCGATCCGATGTTCTTGCCGACGCGGGTGATCGGTTCGCTCGGCTCGTTGTGCATGAAGCCACCGCGCACCGACAGGCCGTCGAACGGCGCCGGCAGCCAGCTGAACGAATGCTGGAACGAGACCTCGATGCCCTTGATGCGCACCACGCCGAGCTGGCGATAGGTGGCGTAGGTATAGTCGGCATAGGCCGGATCATCGGCATAGCCGCCGGCCGCAGGGCCGACCTCGGCAGCGCTCAGGCCCTCCTGCAGGTCGGCCAGGCCGTCGATGCGGTTGTAGTAGAAGCCCGCGGTGAGCAGGCCGACCGACTTGAAATAGTGCGAGAGCCGGACGGAGAGGTTGTCCGACATCGCCGGGGTCAGGCCGGGATTGGGCACCGAGATCACCCTGTCAGCATCGTCCACGCTCGCGCTGCCGGCGATCGCGTTCAGGCCGGGACGCAGGATGGTGCGGCTATAGCCCAGCTCCGCATCGGTGCCGCGGCCGATGGTGAACTTGCCCGATGCGCTCGGATAGAGCTTGAAATAGTCGCCCCGGGTCGCCCGATAGCCATTGGTCCGGAACTGATAGTCGACGCAGGGGATGGTGGTGGCGATGCCGGTCGATGCGGTGACCGCGCACTTCACGCCGTTCACCGTCGCGGCCTTCACTTCGGTGGCCGAGAGCGGCGACCAGCCCCAGCTGGTATTGGCAGTCCATTCCGCGCGCAGGCCGGCGCGCAACCGCAGCTTGCCGATCTTCGCGGTCGCCATGCCATAGGCGGCCTTGATGTTCTCCTCGAACCGCGTGTTGTTCGCATAATAGGCCGCGGCGTAGTTCGCGGCGCTGAGCGTGTGCGTCCATTCGCCGGGGTTGGCGACGAACATGTCGTAGAGCTTGCCCAGGTCGATCATCGGCACATGGGACGAGCCGGAGATCGAGGTGAAGCCGGCACCGCTCTTGTCCCACGAAGTGCGAGTGTAGGGACCCGTCACCGCCGCCAGGAAATCGGCGTTCGAGAGCCCGCCGGCATAAGTGTAGAGATTGTCACCTGACGTATCGCCGAAGCGATAGACGGTGTCGGTGACCTTGAAGCCCGCCTTGAAGCTGATCGGTACGTTGCCGAACTGCGCGTCATAGCTGGCGTTCAGCCCGCCCGACTTCTCGTAGATGAAGGCGTTGGCACCGCTGGTGGTGCGGATCTGCGGCGTGGCGGAGAGCGTGTAGGCGCCGATCCTGCTCCAGTCCGGCCCGCTCACCTGGGTGACGTTCCAGTCGGTATAAGCGAGGCTCGGGCTGCCCTTCACCGCCGAGAAATTGCCGGTCGAAGTCACCGTCGGGATGAACGAGGTGACCTGGCCCATGTGCGGCGAGTCATAATAGGATTTGGAATCCGAATAGGCGAAATACCCGTCGAGATGCACGTTGCCGCGGTTCCACTCGAAGCTCGGCGCGACGATGTTGCCGTTGTTGACCTTGTACTGGCTCGTATTGGCCGCCTGGAAGGTCTTGGCCGTGGCGGGATTGAGCGTGGTATAGTCGCTCAGGATGTCGCCGCTCACGCCGTTGGTCCGCGCGCCGGTGGTGAAGGTGGCATCGGACTGGTTCTGATAGACGTCGCCGCGATAGGCGATGCCGAGCAGCGACACGGTCAACCGGTCGTCGGCCTGGAAGTCGATCACCGCCGAAGCGGTGCGCCGCGTGGTCTGGCGCGCCGAGGTCTCGAACTCCATCGCGGTGAAGGCGAGCGGATCGGGACTCTTCGCGGTCGGCACATAGTTGCGGCTCATGGTGAGCTGCTCGCGCTCGATATAGCTGTTGTTGTAGCCGAGCGAGAGCATCACGCCGAGCCGGCGATCGAAGAAGCTGTTGGCGTAGAAGAAGGTCGCCTCGGGCAGGAAGCGATCCCGGCCATAGCCGCGCGGATCGGGGCCGGTATGGGTGGTGCCGTCCAGCATGTTCTGGTGGGTGAAGCCGCCGACCGAGAATATCAGCGCCGGCTTCTTGCGGTCATAGGCACGCCTGGTGCGCAGATCGATGATGCCGGCCGGCGCATCGGCGTTGTTGTCGGCGCTGACGGTCTTGTACACCGTCACGGAATCGATCGCCGACATCGAGATCGATTCATAGCTGAAGATGCGCGCCGCCGCGGCCGAATTGGCATAGCCCGCGGGGGCCGCGGCGTTGGCCGAGACCACGTCCATGCCGTTCAGCTGGGTGCGGGTATATTCGGCGGGCAAGCCGCGCAGAAAGGCATAGAGCGACGTGCCGTTGGTGCCGTCGACATCGATGCCGGGCATGTATTTCAGAAACTCGGCCGGGTTGCCGCCGGCGATGTCGCCATAGGCTTCGGTGGACAGCACATCGACGATGTTCATCGACTTGCGCTGCGTCATGATCTCCTGCGCATAATCCTCGCGCATGCCGTTCACGACGATGTGGTTGCTCGGCTGCTCGCCGGCCACGCGGCTCTCGCTCAGGCTGAAGTCCAGCCTGGCGGTCTTGCGCGTGTGCACCTGCACCTCGGCATCCTCGGTCACATAGCCGGTGAAGTGGACGGTCACGATGGCATGGCCGGCAGGCACGCCGTTGAAGCGATAGGCGCCGGCATCGCCCGAGCTGGTTATCCGCCGCTCGCCGTTCGCGGCGAGCAGCTCGACCACGGCGGCGCGCAGATACTCGCCGCTCGCCGGATTGAGCACCTGTCCCGCGATCGTGCCGCGGCCGTCCACCCTCCTGTCCTGCCCGCGGCCGGGCAGGCGGCGCGAGCGCAGCGTGATGATGTGGCCGTCGTCGCTGGCGATCTCCAGCGGCGTGCCGGCGATCAGGCGGCGCAATGCCTGGCGCGCATCCATCGTCCCCTTGAGCGCGGGCGTCCGCGTCCCGGCGAGATCGCGTGCCGAAGCGAGGACCTGGACCTGCGCCTGGCGGGCGAATTCGGGAATGGCCTTGACCGCGGCCTGCGCCGGAATGTCGAAGCTGCGCACCTGCGCGAAGGCCGGCGTCGCCGCGGTGCACGCCACCAGGATCGCCGTCTTCGACAGGATGGCATTCCGGGAAAACATGGCCGCAAGACCCCAATCCGCACGGCGGACGCCGTACCCCTTGGTGACTGAGAGAACCGGCGGGGAAAGTTCCGCCATTCCGGAGTTGAATTTTAGGGCCGGGCAGAATCCCGGCTGAGCACCACCGTATCGCCGCGCTGCTCGATCCGTGCGTCGAACAGGCTGGCGACGGCGCGGCTGAAGCCGATCGGATCGCTGGCGGCGAACAGCCCGGCGACGGGTTCGCGGGCGAGCGCGGGATCGCGGATCTCGATGCGGGTCCTGCTGTAGCGGGCGAACTCGGCGGCGGCCTGGGCCAGCGGCTCGCCTTCGAAGGCGATCTTGCCCTCGCGCCAGACCAGCTCCCGCGATACCAGGTCCGGCGCGATCCCCTGCGGCGGGGGCAGCTGCTCGATCCGGCTGTCCGACGGGAAGGTCAGGCGGCTGCCCTGGGGAAGCTGCAGCAGCGCGGGGGTATTGGCCGCCGCCAGCTCGAGCCTGCCCTGGTCGGCCAGGATGTCCACCGGCTTGCCCTGCAGCTTGCGCACGCGGAAGGTGCCGCGCGTGGCGCGGACCCGCTTGCCGGGCAGCTCGACGAAGAAGGGCCGGCGCGGATCGGCGACGATCGTGAAGAAGGCTTCGCCGTAGAGAAGCTCGACGCTGCGTTCCTCCGCGCCGTAATGGACTTTCACGCTGGTCTGGGTGTTCAGCATCATCGTCGATCCGTCGTCGAGCGTGACGAGGCGGACCTCCCCCAGCCCGGTGGTGATCGCGGCGGCCGGCAGGCTGATCCCCAATGCGACGACGGAGGCCGCGATCGCGCCACCGGTCCCGATCATCGCCAGCATCGACCGGCGCGTGAAGCGCGTGGGCCTGACCTCGGGTTCGGGCTCGGGCTCCGAGGTGGCGAACTGCTTGGGATCGAATTGCGGCCCCAGGGCCCGCGCGGACTCGCTCAGCATCGCATAGGCATCGGCGCGCAGCATCGCGCCGCGGCGACGCGGATCGCCACTCAGCCAGGCGTTCAGTGCCTGCGATTCAGCGTCGGAAAGCGGCCCCCGATCGAGCCTGGCGATCCAGTCGGCGGCTTGCTCGTCAATGGACCGACTGGTTTCTCGCTCGACCGTCAAAAGCGCTAATCTCCGTTTCCCTTTCCCTAGAGGCTTTTGCCAGAGCTTTTCCGCCATGGCCAAACCAATCGATCAGAAAACGAAGTCCCCGCGAGATGTGCTTCTCGACCGTATTCTCCGAAATCACCATGCGCTCGGAGATCTCGCGCTGTGACAATCCTTCCACCCGCCGCAGCATGAAAGCTTCCTGCGTCTTCGCAGGCATCGCCCCGATCGCCTGGGCCAGCCGCCCGAGTTCGTCGCGATCGATCGCGATCTGTTCGGGCGAGGGACGGTCATCCGCCGTGTCGAGTTCGCTCAGGTCCTCCACGGTGTGGATCGATACGACGCGGGCACGGCGAACATGGCGGGTAATCACCGAACGGGCGACCTGGAACAGATAGGCCCGCGGATTGCGGATGCCGTCGACGGTGTCGAGATCGGCGAGGATCGCGTAGGATTCCTGGATGATGTCGTCGACATCGAGGCCAAGCGGCTGGCGCCGGCCAAGCCAGCTGCGCAGCGCCGGTTCATGCGGCAATATGTTGCGCAGGAACCATCGCGTCCGTTCCCGGTCAATCGCGTGCATCAGCCATCCCTGCAGGGTGCGTCCCGATCTCACCGGCTGGTGAGTCGGCCCTCCGTTAGGCGGCGAATATGACAGTCTGAGTATGCCTCCTTCCCGCGCGGCCGCACCAGGGGCTGGCGATATTCCGCAAGGTTATCGCCAGCCTCCGCATTCGAAATCTCAGCTCGCGAAAACCCGCCGCCCGCGCTCGACCTGCATGCGGTGCGTGCCCGAGAGTTCGGTGTTCCGCTCGGTGATCGTCTTGAGGAACTGCCACTCGCCGGTCACCCGCTGCGGCGTGACTTCGATCATCATATAGCCGCGCCGGCTGGTATCGGCCCATTTGAGCTCGGGATTGGCGGCGACGAAACCCTGGGCGACGATCCGGGGATCCGCGCCGCAGCTGCCCTCCATGCCGTTCGAGGTGACCGCCTGGCCGGCGAACTCCACGCCGGCGGGTTTACCGCCTTCGGTCAGCGCATAGGCCCAGGCATTGTGGCTGTCGCCCGACAGCATCACCAGGTCGGCATCCGCCACCTGCGCGGCCTTGAGCAGGCGCGAGCGCCCGGCGGGATAGCCGTCCCAGCGGTCCATCCACATCGGCAGCCCGGCCTTGGCGGCGCGGATGCTGTTGCGGAAATTGTTGATCGTGCCTTCGCTCGAGCCAGCGCGCAGCCAGTCCACTGCCTGTGCCGGCATCACCGTGCGGCCGAGGATCGTGCCCATGCCAATCAGCTGCCATGCGGAGGTCTGCGCATTGGCCTTGAGCTGGTGCGAGAGCCAGCTTTCCTGGGTGGTGCCGAGCATCGTGGCGGCGGGGTCCTGCCACGCGCCGTCGCGGAAGGCCGCGAGGGCGGCGTCGGGGTTCGAGGCCTTGTACGCGGCGCCGATATCGGCTTGCCGCGTACGCGCCAGCAGCCGCGACTCCGTGCGGTAGAGCGTGCCGAGCGCGCCCAGCGGATAGGCCTTCCACGGCTCGTCCGACACCGGCATCCACTCGCGATAGACCTGCATCGCGGCGGCGCGGCGCGGGTTCCAGTCGCCCTCGGTCGCCGGCTGGTGGTTCTGCGCCCCGCCCTCCCAACTGTCATTGGCCGATTCATGGTCGTCCCACAGCGCGACCATCGGCGCGACCTGGTGGAGTTTCTGCAGGTCCGGGTCCGCGCGATAGCAGGCATAGCGCAGGCGATAGTCGGCGATCGCGATGATCTCGTTGTCGGGCTCGACGCGGCGGCCTTCGATCGGCTTGGCGCGCGCATTGTCATATTCGTAGATATAGTCGCCGACGTGCAGCCACAGGTCGAGGTCGCCGCGCTGCGCGGCATGGCCATAGGCGTTGAACCAGCCATTGGGCAGGTTCGAGCAGGAGAACACCGCGAGGCCGAAGCGATTGGTCTTGCCCTCCGGCAGGGTCTTGGTCCGGCCGACCGGCGACTTGGTGCCGTCCGGCGCCACGAAGCGGTACCAATAGACGGTCCCGGACTTCAGCCCGTCGACGGTGACCTTTGCCGTCCAGTCGCGGAACGCGCCGGTGCGGAAAGTACCGCCCGCGACGACCTTGGCGAACTCCGGATCGAGCGCGACTTCCACATCGAGCCGCACGAACGCATCGTCGCTCGCGCCGACATAGCGGGTCCAGAGCAGCATGGAATCGGTCCCGGGCTCACCGCTCGCGACGCTATGGGTGAAGCCCCTGCCCTCCAGCACCGCCGCCAGCCCGCGCCCGGCGGGAAAGAACATTGCACCGAGCCCGAGGCTGCCGCCCAGGACGAGACTGCGGCGATCGATCGTCAACACCATGGGATCTCCTTGGAAATTCGAAAAGGTCCCGCGGCCATATGCACACCGCCGCGGCCGCGGGACAGTGGGGGAACTCAGAAGCTGGCCTTCACCGCCGCGCTCCACATCGAACCGTAGATGCTGTAGAGCTGCACCCGGCTGCGGACGTTCGAATAGACGATGTCCGGTGCGTTGAAGATGTTGCGCCCCGCGACCTGCAGCGACCAGGTCTTGTTGAGCCGGTACGAGGCGGACAGGTTCCAGAGCGTCCGCTCGTTGTGGTAGAGGATACCGTTGGTCGCGGTGGTCGGCGTGTTGGTCAGCGCGCTCGTCCGGTAGGTGCCGATATAGCTTCCCGTCATCTGCACGTCGAAGGGACCGCGATTGTAGCGGACCGCCCAGTTGGCCGAATAATCCGGCGTCGAGACGCGGGGACCGTCCGGATCGACATAGGTGAAGGAGCCGCGCACGCCGAGGCCCTTCAGCGCACCCGGCAGGAAGGTCAGCTGCTGGCTATATTCGAAGATCACGCCGTTGGTGGAGCTGATGCCCGGCTGGTTGAGCGTCGTCGTGATCTGGTAGCCGTTATAGTCGTCGGGCAGGCCGACCAGCGCCGGATCGGTGACCTTGGCGCTGTACTGCATGTTCTTCACGTCGAGCCGATAGGCCGAAACCGCGATGATGCCCGCGTGCGGCAGATAATGCTGCAGGCTTACGAAATATTTGGTGACCTCTTCGGGCTTCAGGTTGCGGTTGGGCGCCGAGACCGTGAGGGCGGTATCGTTGACGGTGAGCGCACCGCCGAGATTGCCATAGTCGGGGCGAAGGATCGCCTGGCTCGCGGCGAAATGGGCGACGGTGTTGCGGTTGATATCGTATTTCAGCCCGCCGCTGACGAACCAATTGTCATAGCCGAAGCGGTTCCACAGCTGCTGGCCGTTGTAATATTGATAATTGATAGCATCGACGGTGCCGGAAGCGCAGCCGCAAGCCGCGGCGTTGAACGCCCGCGATTGCGTGACCGCCGCGCCTTCCTGCGTGTGCTCGTAGCGCAGGCCGATATCGAAGCGGAGCCGGTTCCACCCGCCCTGCAACTCGCCATAGGCCGCCTTGATCGTCTCGCGCACCTCATGGGTGGAATTGTACTTGCGGGTCAGCCCGCCGGTGACGTCTTCCTTGAAATATTCGGGATGCGCGACGAACAGGTCATAGGCGGCATAATTGTTGTCCGCACGCCAGCCTTGGCTGTTGAAATTCCCGGCATCGAAGCCCTTGATCAGGAACTGGTAGTTGCTGGTCGCGGGGAGCGTGCCCGGTCCGCCGAGCGTACCGCCGATATAATTGTACGAGGTGTAGCCGCCCTCGTCGGTCTGCCAGCTATTGGTGCGGATGCCGACGCCACCGAGCAGCTCGAGGTGCACGGTGCCGGCATCGAGCTTCTTCTTGAGGTCGAGATTGCCGCCATATTGCGCGTCGTTGGTGTGCGACACCGGATAGCGGATCGAGGTCGCCGAATTCACCGGCGTCCAGTTGGCGGGATCGGACCAGGATTTTCCGGCGGTCTGGGTCAGGGTGTAGGCCGGGGTCTCGGTATCCTCCCGGTCCAGCGTGAAGCCGAGATTCTTGTCCTGCGTGTCGTTGCGCTGGAAGAAGCCGTCGCTGTCGAAATTGGTCGCCGCGTACGAGTAGCTGCCGCGCAGCGCGACCTCGAAGGTGTCGCCCTTATATTCCAGCTTGGGGTTCGCCATCACGACGTGCTGCGGATTGTAGCGGTGCGAATATTCGGTATCGACGCCGGCATTGGCGTTCTGCGGCACCACGAGATGGGTCGCCGTGGAATTGGCCGTGTCGACATAGCTCGTCGTCGTGCTGCCGTACTTCAGGTACGTGTAGCCGTTGTAATATTCGACGTCGTAGAAGGAATATCCGCCGCGCAGCGAGAAGGCGAGCCTGTCGCTGAACTTGTAGTCGAGCGCACCGTTGAACGCGGCGCGGTGGGTGAACTTGGGGCCTGCACGCCACATCGTCTGATAAGGCAGCACCTGGCCTGCAAGCGGGGCGCCCTTGGAGTCCTTGTTGGTACCGCTGTAATAGGCCCAGTCGGTCTGGACGCGGTCCTGCTGGACGTAGTTGGCGTTGTAGCTGCCGTTGAGCGCGATGCCGAGCCGGCCGCCCAGGAACACGTCCGCATAGCTGATCTGGCCGCCCGGGAAGACCGTCGCATGCTTGCGATCGTCCGGCGCGTAATAGGTGCCCAGCGTCGAGTCCGAGGTCGCGACGCCGGTCAGCTGCGCCTGCAGCAGGCGCTTCTTCAGCAGGAAGGCATATTTGGAGATCAGGTTGACGTTGCCGCCCGGCGCGTCGGCATCCATGCGGGCGGTCAGCGTGTTGTTGAGGTCGATCCGGGTGATGCCGGTGATCGACATCTGGGTGAAGCTCGACTGGCGACTGCTCGGGCTCGCCGAGGCCAGGCGGGCACCGTCCTGGGTGAAGGTCGAATATTTGGAATCGAGCCCGCCGATGCGCACCGCGTCCGTATCGACCTCGACATAGTCGAGCGAGATGCCTGGCATGTTCTTCATGAACTCGCCGACGTCGTTCATCGTCAGCGCGCCGAACGCGTCCGCGTCGATCGATTCCACCGCGTTCATCGCCGCACGGCGCTGCATCAGCGCGGCCGCCTCGCCGGAACGCGCGCCGTTCACGACGATCGCTTCCGAATCCCGCCCGTGGTCCGCTATGGCCTGTGCCTTCATGCTGACATCGACGCGCGCCGCCTGCCCGGCATCTATCACGACGCTGACATGGGTATCCTCGAGACCCGCATAGCGGACGGTGAGGTTGGCGGCGCCCGTCGGCACGCCGGTCAGCGTGAAGTCGCCGCCGTCTTCGGAAATCGTGGCGATGCCGGTACCGTCAACACTGATCTGCGCATTGCTGACATAGGTGCCGGTCGCTTCGCTGAAGACCCGGCCACGCACGATGCCATTCCCGCTTGCCGGATTCTGCGCGGCATCGGCCTGCGCATGCGCCACAACCGGCAGCTGGAGCGCGATAGCTGCGGACGCGAGCAGGAGCGCGCGCGAACGAATGGATAGAACTGGCTTTGAACGATGTCTGAAAGTCATTGCGGGCCCCTTCGGGCGCGGCTGATTTGCCGTGCCTATGGAGCGCTAGAGCCACGGGCCGGTCGCTTCCGTGCTGCCCCGCACAAATTTTATCCGAGCGCCGCAACTTAGTCCTGACGCCCCCCCTTCTCAGGGCACCTTGCACGCCCGGAGCGCCGCGGGAATCCTTGCGGGCTCCGGCGCCTCGAAGCCAGGATCGGGAAATTGGCCCGCCTGCGCGCGGGCGGGACGCCATGCCGCCCGGGTCAGCAGCGCGCACGCGATCAGCGCCGCGATCGCCGACGGCAGGGCATAGGTTGCGCGGACCACGAGCAGCGTTTCGCCGTCCGCCGGTGCACTCGGCACGAAACCCGCCACGCCCAACGCGCCCAGGGCTGCGGCGACGCCGACGCCCATTGCGAGCCGCAGGGTGACGTTGAACAATGCATAGCGGCTCGACGACCAGCGCTGCCCCTGCTCCACTTCGCGCCGGGTGATGTCGCTCACCATCGCGCGCAGCAGCATGTAGTCGACGCCGAAGGTCAGGCTGCGCGCAACCAGCCACAGGACCAGCCCGATCAGGCTCCCGGCGGGCAACAGCAACGCGATCGGAGCCACCAGCGCCTGCCAGCCATAGGTAGCGAGCAAGGTGCGGCGCTTGCCGAAATGCCGGCTCGCCCGCGCCCATAGCGGCAGCAAGGCGAGCGGGATCACGCCCTGGACGAGCATCAAGGTGCTGCCCCAGCCCGGCAGCGCCAGGGCCTGCTCGACGAAGAACAGGAAAGTGCCCGCGGCCGCGGCATCCGCAATGCCCAGCAGGCCATAGAGGATCACGATCCGCCGCATCTCCCGCGTGCGCAGCATATCGCCGAACATGGCCAGTGGGTTGGGGACGCGCTCGGCGCCCCGCGCATCCGGCTCGGAGATGCGGCGCAGCACCAGCACCGCGGTAAGCGGTGCGAGCAGCACGATCGCGGCACCCAGCGCACCCACCTGCGCGCCGCGGCCAAGGCCGAACCCGCGTTCGAGAAGGCTGGGGAGCATCAGGGTGAGGATCATGCCCGCCATCCCCACCCAGACCTTTGCGCCCATCAGGCGCACGCGCTCATGCTTGTCGCGCGAGAGTTCCAGTCCCCAGCCGCCGTGCGGCGTGGCGGTGAGCGTGTAGCCGAGATGGAAGACCAGGCTCCAGGCGGCCAGCGTGGCAATGCTGGTTCCGGGTGCTGCCCAGAACAATCCGATCGCCCCGATGCTCACCAGCGGCGCACCGATCGCCATCCAGGGCCGGCGCAGCCCAAAGCGCGTCGGAAACCGGTCGCTCGCCCAGCCGACGAACGGATCGATCAAGCCGTCGAACAATCGCGCGGCAAGCAGCAACATGCCCACCGCCGCGATCGGCAGCGCCAGGGTCGCGGAGAAGAAGGAGGGCAGATAGGTGCGCCAGGCCAGCTCGATCGCCTGGAACAGGATCACCGGCGACGAGAAGACGAGCAGGTCCAGCCTGCTCAGCCGCTCGCCCCGACTCGCTGCCTCGTGAATTTCCACCCCGGCCCAGTGACGGACAGGGATGACAATCGTGCGACCGTCAGCCGCGGTTGAGGAATCCCAGCAGCATCTCCAGTTCGGCCCGGCCTGCCGCCTGGCGGTCGGCCAGGCTCAGGGCCGCGTGCGCATTGCCCTGGCCTACCGAGAAGCTGGAGAAGAGCGCCGCGTCAGCCACGCTCACCGGGCGGTCCCGCCCGACCAGCGCCTGCAGCACCCCGCGCGAGGTCCGCCCGCGCAGATAGCGTAGCTGCGCGGCAAAGGGCGCCAGCGCCGGATCGCGCATCGCCGCCATCATCAGCTCGGCCATGGCCAGGCGGAAATTCTCGGTGCTGGGCAGGCTGTCCATCCGATCGAGCATCGAATGCACATCGCCGTCGGTGCCCGCGGCCTGGGCGATCGCCTCGCTCGGGACGCTCTGCAGATAGGTCATCTCGAAGGCCGAGCCGAGCAGGTCCGCGCTGGTCCGGAACTTGTGCGAGACGACCCCCAGGGTCAGCCCCGCCTCGGCCGCCACCGCGCGGTGGGTGACGCCGCCCACCCCCATACGTGCCAGCACCGCCGCAGCAGCAGCGGCAATCCGCTCGGCGGTCTCGTCGCGCAGCTCGGGCAACGGCGCCGACCGCAGCGCGCACTCCCGCGCCATTTCGCGCCAGGGAGACGGTCCGGCGAGCCGTCCGTGCATCCAATTCCCCCAGGCCCGGCAGATCTCCTCCAGCCCGGCCCGGTCCACGCTGCGCCGCCAGCGCAGCAGGTGCATATAGCTTTCGCCGTCGAACACGCGTTCGGTCAGCATCGCCACCTGCGGGATGCCCAGCCGTGCGCACGCATCGTTCCAGAAATCCGCCCAGAGCAGGCGCCAGCGCTGCGCGGTACCCGCATAGCGCTCGTCACGGGCGGCGAGCAGCAGACATTCCCGCCAGGCGAAGGCCAGACCGCGCTGCCCCTCGCACCAATCGTCGATCAGCGTCGCGAGTAGCGGCGCGAGCGAATCGCCTCCCGTCGGTGCTTCCGAAATCTGATCGAGCCGATCGTCGCACCAGGCCGCCGCCAGCGCTTGGGCATATTCGTGAGCACTTACATACAACTGTTCAAGATCGCCAAAATGATGATAAATGGAAGATGCCGGCAGCCCCGTCGCCTGGGCCAAACCGCGCGCCGACACGGCCGCCTGCCCGCCGACTTCCCAGGCACTTAGCACTGCCTTTATCCATTTTTCGGCACTTCCCCCCGCCTTGTTGGCGGCAGCGGCTTCCCGACCGGGCATCCCATTCTCCGTGTTCGCGACCCTCGCCATGCCGGATTGCAAAGGCCCATACAAGCGTCACATAAGATACATACAATCGTTCTAGTGGCCCGCTCATCATCAACCCCAGGGGGTCATCATGGAACTCAAGATCAAGCACCGGTTACGCCTGTCCGCCCTGTCCGGAACCACCACCGTTGCCCTGCTCTGCACCGCCCCTGCCTTCGCCCAGCAGGTCGCTGGCGACACGACCACCAGCGTCGCCGCCGAACAGGATCAGGAAGGCGGCCTCGGCGAGATCGTCGTCACCGCGCAGCGCCGCGAGACCAACCTCCAGAAGACCCCGATCTCAATCGCGGTGCTCAACAGCGAAGCGCTGCAGAACCGCCATGTCGAAACCCTTGCCGACCTGGCCGACGGCTCGGTGCCCGGCCTGCGCGTCGCCCCCTTCTTCTCGCGCAACTCGGCGCTGGTCATCGGCATCCGCGGCGTCGGCTTCCTCGGCGACGCCAACCAGCCGGCGCGCGAGCAGGGCGTCGGCGTCTATATGGACGGCATCTATCTCGGCCGTGCCCAGGGCCTGGGCACCGCGCTCTACGACATCGAGCGCATCGAAGTGCTCAAGGGTCCGCAGGGCACGCTGTTCGGCCGCAACACCGAAGGCGGGGCGATCAGCATCGTCTCGAAGCGCCCTAGCGGCGAGCTGCAGCTCAACGCCTCGGCCGGCGTCGCAAACTTCGGCGGCTACGAGACTGCACTGCATCTCGATCTGCCGCGCGCCGCAAACATCAGCCTGAAGTTCGACGGGGTGATCCAGAAGCGCGGCGGCACCGTCGACAACACGATGGCCGGCCAGCTCGACTTCAACAGCTATGACCGCCGTGGCGCACATGTCGCTACGCTCTGGGAACCAAGCGACAAGTTCAGCGCGCTCTGGCAGTTCGACATCTCGCACGACGAGACATCGCCCTATTATCTCCAGCTGCTGAGCAAGGGCAGCCTGCCCCTCGCCCCGATCATCAAGCTCCAGCCCGAGCGCGCCGAGACCGGCCTGGTCGGCGTGCCGCTCCAGGCCAGCGTCGGCGACACCAGCGGCATGTCGCTGCATCTCGACTGGAAGCTGGGCGGCGGCCTGCGCGTCCGCTCGATCAGCAGCTACCGCACGCTGACCCAGACCCAGTACGACAACGGCTCGGCGATCCTCTCGGTGTTTGCGCCCAACGGCAATTTCGCCCGCTACAGCCTGGCCAATTTCGGGCAGCACCAGTTCAGCCAGGAAGTGCAGCTGCTCGGCGAGCTGCCGCGCCTGAGCTTCGTCGCCGGCGCCTTCTATTACAACGAACGGGTCGGCGATAACGCCTTCGCGCCCAACACGCTGAAGTTCAACGCCGATGGCACCGGCTATACCGTCCTGCCCTCGCCGATCTCCGCCACGTCCTTCCCGGACCGCGCCAGCGTCGCCCGCACGAACAGCGCAGCGGTGTTCGGCCAGTTCACCTACACGCCGGCGCTGCTCGGCGATCGCCTGCACGTCACGCTGGGCGGCCGCTATTCGCACGACAAGAAGAGCGGCGAACTCGACAAGGTCAACGGCGCGCTGCCGGTAGTGAATGGCGTGAGCGCGATCGTGCCGATGCACGTCACCTCGGACCGGTTCGATCCGCTCGCCAATATCGCGATCGACGTCGCCGACAGCGTAATGGTCTATGGCAAGTGGAGCACCGGCTACAAATCGGCCGGCGCCAATTCGCGCTCGCTCACCTATCGCGGCTTCGGCCCGGAATCGGTCTCCGAGTTCGAGGGCGGCGTGAAGGCCAGCTTCCTCGACAATCATGTCCGCCTGAACCTGACTGCCTATACCGGCACCTACAAGGACGTGCAGATCGACTTCAACGCGGTGATCCCGGGTTCGAACCGCGGCACGCTGGAGACGACCAACACCGCCGGCAAGGGCAAGATCTCGGGCTTCGAGGCCGAGCTGGCGGTCGCACCGGTCACCGGCCTGACCCTGACCGGCAACTACACCCATCAATATATCCGCCTGCCCAAGGCGCCGAACCCGTTCGTCGCGGGCAATCCTCTGGTGCCGGTCTATCCGATCTTCGCGCCGGAGAATTCGGCCAGCGGGTCGATCGACTATCGCCTGCCGGTCGGCGCGGCGACGATCGTCACGCATATCGACGGCAATTACGCCTCCGCCCAGTACAGCTCGACCAGCGATCCGACGAAGAGCGACTCCTCGTTCATCGTCAACGGCCGCCTGGCGCTGGCCGGCATCAAGCTGGATGACAGCGCCGCCCGCCTCGAGCTCTCGGTCTGGGCGCGCAACCTGCTCAACGAGCAGCACCTGTTCCTGCGCAACTACAGCGCGGCGCTCGGCACCTACGGGATCTTCAACGATCCGCGCACCTACGGCCTCACCGGCTCGATCCGTTTCTAAGGAGAACCCGACATGCGTATCCCCACCAGCTTCCGCGTGATCGGCCTCGCGGTGGCCGCCGCCGCCGCCGCGGTGCCGATCGCCGCGCACAGCCTGCACCAGGCCGCCCCCGTCGCGCAGGGCGAAAATGCCCGCCTGCTCCCGCTCCAGGGCGGACAGAATTTCCGCGACCTGGGCGGCTATCGCACCCGCACCGGCCGCACCGTCCGCTGGGGCGTGCTCTACCGTTCGGGTTCGATGCATTTCCTGACGCCGGCGGATTTCGACTATCTCGCCAGGCGCGGCATCCGCACCGTCTGCGACTTCCGCGCCACCAATGAGCGCAACAACGAACCGGTGATGTGGCCGGCGGGCAAGGCGCCGCGCGTCCTGGCCGACGATTATGCGATGGACACCAGCGCGATGGCGCCCAAGCCCGGCCACGCCCCCACCGCCGCCGACGCCAGGGCGACGATGACCGCGACCTACCCGGCGCTGCTCAAGCAGTTCAACGGCCAGTATCGCCGCATGTTCGGCGAGCTGCTCGCCGGCCGCGCGCCGCTCGCGTTCAACTGCACCGCCGGCAAGGACCGCACCGGCGTCGCCGCCGCGCTGATCCTCACCGCGCTCGAGGTGCCGCGCGAGACGGTCATCCAGGACTATCTGCTCACCAACAAATATTTCGACCCGCGCAAGGTCGTTCAGAGCGACGACCAGGCCTCGCAGGCGTGGCGCAAGCTGCCGATGGACGTGCTCAAGGCCTATATGGCCGCCGACCGCGACTATATCGAAGCGGTGTTCGCAGTGATGGACAAGCATCGTGGCGGCGTGCCCGGCTATCTCAAGGACGAGCTGGGTCTACGCCCCGCCGACCTAGCCAAGCTGCGCACCACCTACACGCGCTGACGGAAAGGTGGCTGGCGGCTCGATGGGGGTCGCCAGCCGCTGCCCGGCCTCGGCTTGTCGCCGCTCCCTAAGCCTTCCCGCGCGTTGCAGCGTATTTCAATTCCGCTTCATCCAGAAAATCCTGGTCCTCCAATTCCGGCCGCAGGCCGACCAGCCTGTCAAATTCCCGGCAGGTCAGCCAGAGCGCTTCCATCTGCAGCGGCGCCAGCCGCAATATGCGCAGGCGCTGTCGTCCAGCCAGATCCAGACATCCCTGAACGAGGCGATCCAGACGGCCGGCATATTCGGTCGCCAGCCCGCCCCATTGATAGCGGAGCAATTGCGGGGCGCCCTTCCCATCCCTCGCGATGGAGATGACGGCACCGACGTCGATTGCCGGATGGATCCAGAAATAACGCCAGCCCGCTTTCCAGGCATTGCCCAGCTTCTCGACGCGAAGATCGCCAGGGCCAAGGGTGAAGACGGGCACCACGCCGAGCCGCCCCTCGCCATCGAACGCCACGGCTGGGTCAAATCCATCTCGCCCCAAGTCAACGACCAATCGCTCGAGCAGGACATTCTCGGCCAGGACCCGGGCGCGCATGGACTCACGGACGGCGACAAGCGCCATGTCAGGCCTCGCCCACTATATGCGCGGTCGACCAGGCGGCGAACCGCGCTGGCCCCGCCATTTGCGCCGCGTATTTCTGCATTCCCTCGATAGTGACCATGGTGACGTTGTCCGCGTCGAGGTCGACGGCAGGATCGTAGACCACGAGCGCGTCCAAGCCTCCCAATTTACCATAGCCAAAGGCGCAGATCGCGTGGCCGAGCTGGGTGTCCTGCCACACGATGGTGATCGCAAGCGGATGGCCTCGCCCGATCGGCTCCACCACATCGCGCGCAAATTTGAGAAAATCCAGGCTCGCACCTCCCAGAACTCGGGTCTGATAACCGAGATCCCTCAGCACCGTGCCCAGATGCTCCATGCGATCCTCGTTGAGGCCGGATGCACCCTGGACGAACGCGACCACGGCCTCCTGGCTGGCATTGACGCCGGGCCTCGGGAGGACGCCAAGGATGGACGCGCAAACTGCAGCCCAGCACCAGTTCGACTTCTTCTGCTCCGTATTGGAGCGGAAGCCGGGGATGACCTGAGCCGGTTCCGCGCCGGCGGGCAGCGCGACCCCGGGTGGTGGGAATGCCGCCCGCCAGACGGCATTCCTTTCGCCCGGCATCTCAGTCCGCCTCGCGGATATCTGCCTCCAGGTCCTTCTTCTCCTTGAGCAGCCGCAATATGGCGATCTCTGCCGTCAGGGCGGCGGCCTGCTCGTCCGGTGTGGCTGTGAGACCGCGCAACTTGGCGCGATTGTCCGCAAGCTCCACTTCCTGCTTCAGGGCCGCCAGTTCCCGGGCCCGCGCCGCCTCGGCCGGATCCTGGGGCTTGTTGAGCGCCACGAGCTTGGCCTGCGTATCGGCCAGTTCGAGCTGTTGCTTGAGATCGGCCAGAGCCTTCTCTTCCGGCGTTTTCTCCTTCGCCGCATCCGCCTCGTTCTGCTTGCGGATGCCCGTCGCAATATCGAGCGCGCTCGCCGTCGCCTGATTGACGGCCTCGACCATTTTGGCGCCACCGGCCTCGAGCGATTTGTAGGAAACCTTGGTGGGAAGGCCGATCGGCGCGAAATCCACCGACAGGGTGTTCTTCTCGCCCCAGCGGCTGCGCAGCGGCAGGATATGGAACATGCCAACCTGCGGCAACTGCTCCGCCTTGTCGGAGATCGTCGAATATTTGCCGTCGGCGCCCTTTGCCTGGATCACCAGTTTTCCAAGGGCGGGCTCGCGATAGACGACCCCTTCGCACGGCGTGATCTGGCTGGCCTTGTCCTTCTCCCCGCACATGACGGCAAGCTGGTCATCCGTGATCACCGTGCTCGTGAACTCGCCGGCGTTCGCTTCGAACTTCACCGTGATCGCGAGCTGCTTCACATCCTCAGCCAGCTCTGCGTCTTCCCGGGTAACCAGCTTCTGCAGGAATGCCTTTGCCTTCGTGGCATCTGCAGTCAGCGGCTCGGTGGCAGAGGGGTCACGGCCCGGCTGGTAGGTGAATGTTTCGGTGTAGGTCAAAAGGCTGCGAAGGGGAGCGGCACGCCCCTCGGCACGTTCACGCTTCCTGACGAGCGCGGCCATGTCCTTCGCCAGCTGCTCATATTGCCGCCGATCCGCTTTGCCGAGCTTGCCAAAGACGACGCGCGCCTTGAGCACCGTGAACCGATTTTCTAGGCGCTTGGCTTCGTCGGCGATCTCTTCCATTTCACCATCGATAGCCTTGAGATCGGCGATCGCATCGAACGTCTCCTTGAGGCACGAGGCGTCTTCGTTCGGCGGCCTGACACCATTGGCGCCACCGGCAGGGATGCCGCCCGACAGCATCAGAACGGTTTTGGCCACATTCGCAACCGCCTGGATTCCGCTCTTAAGCGCCTCCGGCTCCCGCCCTTCGATCGTCGCATTGATCGATCGCAGCAATCTTGTCGGGACCTTGTTTTCATCCTGATAATATTCTGCCGTCATCTCCCCGATCTTGAAACGGTTGGTCATGCGATGATAATCGATGACGAAGGTTTCGGGGCCTTCCACGATCGATGAGGTGTAGTCAGGCTTCACCTTGAAGACGAGGCCCGGCTTCCCTTTCGCAACTCCCAGCTTCTCCATCTCGGCACCGCTCAGGCACTTCTCGAGGCGCCAGCTGATGCTCAGTTCATATTTCTTCACCGGCAGCCGGTAGGACGGAAATCTACTGGGCTGCGGGTCGCTCGCTTGCGCCAGGCGACTATTGAAATTTGTGGTACATCCCGCCAGCGCGCACGCTAAAAGGATTGCCGAGATTTTCCCCCAGTTCGCCATATCAGTCTTCCCCCAAGACCTGTGCCGATCACGGGTGGATATCAAATCGACACTCATCTGTACGATAAATTAAGCATCCAATTTGGAGCGGGTGCTTTGCGTGGCGAAGGAAGTGCGTGCACAATCCTGCCGATATCGGATCCTGCCCTCGTCTTTCAAAGTTGAGTCGCAAATAAGCTTTTGCTGGAACTCGAATATTTGACGATCGGGGGCTGACAGCGTGAAGATCGGCGACATTCCGATTGCCCGACCGGGGGAGGAAGGGAATGATTGAGACGGCGGATGGGGCTGCGCCCGACTCGATCAATTCCAGTCGAAGGCGCGGACCCGCAATACTGGCTGGGCTCGGATCACGGCTTGGTCGCCTCGACATTATCGTCGCGGCCGCGACCGTCTCCACCGCCCGGTTCTTCACGACGCGCTTTCCGCTCGTATTCATCGCGGCGATCTATTTGCTGATCATCATCGCGGCACCCGCGCAGATCACCGATATCGTCGCGAACTTCTCCACGGAGGCGACACGCTTCCAATGGACCGGCTTCATGCTGCCGCCGGTCCTGGCAACCGCCGCCGGCCTCGCCCTTCTGGCGTCGCGCCATGCCTTGCGCTGGATCGACCTCCTGATCGCGTGCATGCCGGCGATCGCCCTGTGCGCCATGGCCGTGCTCTGGGCGCCCGGACTTCTGGTCGCGACCTTGCCTGGTCTTCTGGCAGCCATTGCGGCGGCTGGCTATGCGCGCCGCTTCGGCGTCCGCCACCCACGCACTGCACTCCAGGCCGCAATCGCCGTCACGATCGTCCTGTTCGCGGCAACGCTGATAGCCACCGCAATCTCGCCAATCGATTTCCCTGTCATGATCGGTCCACTGACGGTCTTGACCCTCGGTCTTTCGCTCATCGGGCTTCTGCTCGGCATCGCTGCGCTTCGACCGGCCCTGGCCGGGGCATATCTCGCCCTGTGCTGCCTCGCCGCCACGCTCGCTCCCGGAAGTCGGCCCATCCCGCTGATCGAACCCGAGCGCGCGCCATCCAGAGGATCGCCAACCGTCCATGCGGCTTTCGAGGCGTGGCTCAAATCCCGACCGGACCTGGACGCCTATCGGAAGGCGGGCAAACCCTATCCCGTCGTGATTGCCTCCGCGGAGGGCGGCGGCATCTACGCGGCGGCGCATGGCTATCTGGCGCTGAGTGCCATGCAGGCCATCTGCCCAAGCTTTCCCAATCATCTGTTCGCGACCGTGGGCGTATCGGGCGGCTCGATCGGTACCTTGCTCTACGCCGCGAACAGCGCGCCCCGCGCCGGGACACGAGCGCTTGTTCCATGTCGGCAGCCGGATCCGCGAGCCGCGGGCATCGACACGCGGCCGCTCACGACCGACCTCATCTCACCGCCCCTCGCGAACCTGTTCTTTGCGCAGGTCGCCGATTTCCTCGTGCCTTTCATCGACATTTTTCCGGATAGCGGAGAGGTCCTTGCCAAAGCGATCGCAGGGATGGTGCCGAACAATGCGCATATGACCGAACCGTTGCGTGCGAGCTGGCGACCAGATGGATCGCGCCCGGTCACCTTGTTCGTGACCACGGATATCGGCGAAGGCAATCGTGTGGTGCTCTCCCCACTCGACGGTGCTGGAGCGATCGGCGCGGCAAGCTTCCCTTCCATCACCTCCCCGCGCGACATCGCCACCAGTGATGCGGCCTTCATCAGCGCCCGCTTTCCGTGGCTGACCGCGACAGCGAGGCTGCAGGTCTCGGACAACTCGTACCGCATCCTCGCGGATGGCGGTTACTACGAGAATTCGGGCGCCGACACGGCAATGGATCTCGTGGCGCAGATCCGCAAGCTGGGTGAGCAACACGCCGCCTGCGCCGCGGGATCGAACGTCCTTGGCGACCTGGGCGATTGCAAATGCCCGGTGCGCATACAGCGCACCTTCACCCAGGCAGCCGACTGGTCCGGGTGCGGCGTTCCGGTGTTCCTTGCCTATATGCCGATCGTCGAAGCGAACGATAAACTGCCCGGTTATACCTATGAGGACACGCCGAACCCGCCCCAGTCCTGGCTTGCCGATCCGTTGAACACCATGCTGCAGGCCAGGAACGCGCGCGGGACGCTCGCCATCGATCGTGCCCGTGCAGCCTTTGCGCCGCCGCAAGATCGGGAGATGGCGCAGGGAACGGACGTGGACAATGGCTTTTTCCCGCACGCACTCCCCATCAAGGATCTGCGCCTGCCCTTGGGCTGGAAGCTCTCCCGCGCCAGCGTTGCCGACGTATTGTCGATCTCGGCAAAGACGGAAGCGTGCGGCCAGCCCTATGACACCGAAAGCAACGTTGCCGCCTGGACGGAGAACAACGGCTGCCAGATGGCATTGCTCGCCTCCCTCTTCAATCCCGGCGGAGCGCAGGGCGCTATCGGCAGGCGGGAATGGGGCCGCGATTGAGCACGGCCTGCGCTCAGCTCATATGAACTGCCTTGGTGATCATGTGGCCTTCCACGCCCTCGGGGCCGTCTTCCGATCCGAAGCCGCTTTCCTTGATCCCGCCGAACGGCGCGTCCGGCCAGGAGGTACGCACATTGTTGATCACGACCATGCCGGATTCGACCGAGTCCGCGAGCAGGTTCTGCCGGCGCCCATTCTCGGTGAAGCAATAAGCGGCGAGGCCATATGGCAGGCGGTTGGCGTGGACGATCGCATCCTCGACGCTGCCGAAACGGGCGAGCAAAGCGAGCGGGCCGAAGGGCTCGTCGTTCATCGCCGCGGCCTCGATCGGCACGTCGCCGAGCACGGTGGGCTGGAAGAAGAAGCCGTCGCCCTCGCCGCGCCCGCCACCGGCAAGCAGCTTAGCGCCGACACTACGGGCATTCTCCACCAGCGCCTCGATCGTGCCGGGACGGCGCGGATTGGCGGTCGGGCCCATATTGATGCCGGCCTCTCGCCCGTCGCCCATCCTGATCCGCCCGGTGCGCTCGGCGAAGCCGGCGGCGAAACGGTCGTAGATGCCTTCCTGCACATAGAAACGGGTCGGCGAGACGCAGACCTGGCCGGCATTGCGGAACTTGTGCGCGACCAGCGTGTCGAGCGTCTTCTCCAGATCGCAATCGTCGAACACCAGCACCGGCGAATGGCCGCCCAGCTCCATCGTCATGCGCATCACCGTATCGGCGGCGAGCTTCATCAGATGCTTGCCGATAGGCACCGACCCGGTGAAGCTGAGCTTGCGAGTGACCGGCGAGGCTAGCAGCGTGCGCGAGACGGCATCCGGCACGCCGAACACAATCTGGCACACTTCGCCGGGCAGGCCGGCATCCTGGAAGCACTTCATAACCGCGATCGCGCTGGCGGGCGTCTCCTCGCTCGGCTTCAGGATCACCGAGCAGCCGGCGGCCAGCGCCGGCGAGATCTTGCGGACCGGATTGATCACCGGGAAGTTCCAGGCGCAGAAGGCCGCCACGGGGCCAACCGGCTGCTTGAGCACCAGCGAACGCAGGCCGGGCGCACGGGGCAGCACCTTGCCATAGTTGCGCAGCGCTTCGCCGGCATGGAATTCGAGCAGGGCGGCGGAATAGAGTGCCTCGCCGCGCGCCTCGGCCAGCGGCTTGCCCTGTTCGAGCGTGGCGATCTGGGCCAGTTCCTCGGCACGCTCGCGGAGCAGCGCGGCGGTGCGCAGCAGCACGGCGGCGCGCTGCTCCGGCGGCGTCGCGCGCCAGGTCGCGAAGCCGCGCTCGGCAGTCTCGAGCGCATCGGCCAGATCCTGGCTGGTCGCCAGCGGCAGCGCGCCGATCGTCTCGCCGGTCGCGGGGTTGAGCACCGGCTGGGTCTCGCGCCCCGCCGATCCACGCCACTCGCCACCGATATAGAGGTTCAGATCGGGGAGCACTCCAGCGGTCATCTCAAAGCCTTTCGCCAACACCCGGGGATCGAGTCCGGTATGCCCCCATCCGCTTTACGGGCGGCCTTGTCGAGAGCCCCAGGTCCGTCGACCTCCCTATCGCTGGGTGGCCGGGCCCTGCTCTGGCGCGGGCGCGTCGAGCGCCGCCTGCTCGACCACCGCGCCGCCGCCCGACCAGCGGGCCTGCTCCATATGCTTCCACGCCTTGTGCATGCGCGCATGCGGCGCGCCGAGGCCGAGCTTGGCGGTAGCTTCGTCCCAGCCGTCCGCGGCATGGACCAGCACGATCACGCCGGGCTGGGGGTCGAAGCTCGAGGCCCAGCCGCTGATCGCCCCGGCATTGGTGAGCCCGAGCGCGGCAGCGGCGGTCGCGATCACGCCGATGGTCCAGCGCAGGGCACCGCGCGTGTCGGCCTCCTCGGCCAGGTCGGTGGGGAATTCATAGCTGTCGCGGATGCGCGCTTCCATTCGGACAATCCTCTCAGAACCGGAAATAGATGAAGGGCGCGACGCCTTCGTAGCGCATTGCATCGACCACCAGCATCGTCGCGGCCAGGCCGAGCGCGAAGGCCGGCGCAGGCAGGCTGCGCAGCCGCTCGGCCGCGCGCTGCATCGCGTTCCAGGGCAGCGCATGGATCGCCAGGCCGAACAGGATCAGCCCGACCACCAGCGGCGTCACCGTCATCGTGTCGACCTGCGGCGCGAAGATGCCGCCGAGATAGGCAACGGCGTCGCCGAAGCTCGATGCGCGGAAGAAGATCCAGCCGAGCACCACGACATGGAAAGTGAGCGCCACCTTCGCCCAGTGCGGCAACACCCAGGCCTTGGTCAGGCTCGCACGCGACCACCAGCGCTCGACGCAGAGCGCCGCGCCGTGCAGCCCGCCCCAGATCACGAAGGTCCAGGCCGCGCCGTGCCACAACCCGCCGAGCAACATCGTGAGCATCAGGTTGCGATAGACCCGCGCCTTGCCGCCGCGATTGCCGCCCAGCGCATCGATATAGAGATAATCGCGCAGCCAGCGGGACAGGCTGATGTGCCAGCGCCGCCAGAATTCCTGGAGCGAGGCCGAGCGATAGGGCCGGTCGAAATTGCGCGGGAAACGATAGCCGAGCAAGGCCGCGATACCGATCGCCATGTCCGAATAGGCGGAGAAGTCGCAATAGATTTGCACGGCATAGCCATAGGCGGCGAGGATCAGGTCGATCCGGCCGTGCATCATCGGCGCCTCGAACACCGGATCGACGAACGCAGTGGCGAGTTCGGAGGCGATCACCGCCTTCTTGAACAGGCCCCAGACGATCAGCAGCAGCCCCATCGTCACCATGCCGCGGTTGAGCTGCGGCTTTTGCTGGAACTGCGGCACCAGGTCGGACGCACGGACGATCGGGCCGGCGACCAGGTGGGGAAAGAAGGACATCAGAAGCAGGATGTCGAGCAGCCGCGCCGCGGGCACCCTGCCCTTGTAGACGTCGACCGCGTAGCTGATCCCCTGGAAGGTGAAGAAGGAGATGCCGACGGGCAGGATCACCTGCATCAGCGCCGGATCCTGCCTGACGCCGAGCAGCTCGAGCAGGCTGCCGGCCTGTTCGGCGAAGAAGTCGAAATATTTGAAGAAGCCGAGCATCACCAGGTTGGCGACCACCCCGCCGAGCATCAGCGCCTTGCGCCGCTTCCGATCGTCATCGCGCGCGATCAGCGCCGCGACACCCCAGTTCATCACCGCCGAGACGATCAGCAGCGGCACGAAGCGCCAGTCCCAGGCGCCGTAGAAGATCCAGCTGGCGACCAGCAGGACCAGCTTGCGCCAGTCGTTCGAAGTGGTGCTCCAGGTCAGGGCGAAGACAAGCAGGAAGAACAGGCCGAAGCTCAGCGTGGGGAACAACATGGTCAGCGCGCCTCCAGCGCCTGGTCGAGATCGGCCTGCAGAAGCGACGCGAGCGCCCGGCCGCCGGTGGTGGTGAGGTGGACATAGTCGCCGCGCAGCCAGCCATTGGCGACCCAGCGGGTGGCGCTGCAGGGCCCGCCCATCCGCGCCGCCCAGTCCCACCAGGCGAAGCCCATCTCCTGCGCGACCTCGCTCTGGATCGCGCGGACCCGGCCGAGCGCGGGCGGCTCGAACAGGGGTGGCCGGGATGGATCGGCAGCAGGGCAACCGACCAGCACGCCCTCGGCATTGTTCTTGAGGGCAGGATTGCGGCTGAGCGCATGGGGCGGACCGAGCAGCAGGATCGGCACACCGGGCGCAAGCCCGCGCAGCCGGTCGATCTGCTCGATCAAACTTGCCCTGTAGCCATCGGCGTCGAAATGCGGGGCGAAGCCTTCGTTGGTGCCGAACGCCAGCACGATGAGATCGGGCGCATAGGCCCGCAGTTCGTTGGTCAGCACATCGCGGTCGGTGCGGCCGAAATGCTGGAGCTGCGATCCGACGATACCGAGATTGGAGAGCGCGACGCCGCCTTCATAGCGGAAGCTCGCCCAGCTCGTGATTGTCACCGGGCCCGCATCGGCGATCACCTCGACCGCGGTTTGCGGCGCGTCCCAGCGCAGCGTCGTGCAGCGCGGCCTGACGGTGTCGGCGACCAGGCCAACCGTCTCGGCGCCGGCTCCGGTGCGCACCGTGACGCCGGCAGCCGCGGGGCCGGCCATCGCGCAGAGCACGAACCGGTCGAAAGCCATGAACGGCTCCGCCACCAGCCCCATGCGCGCCCCGGGCATGGTCGAGCTGAGCGTGAAACCCGACAGGCCAAGCGGCGGACGGGGCGCTGCCGATCCCGGACCGAAGCTCGCCGCGACCTGCCAGCCCGGCGACATCGATACCGTCACGCCGCGCGTGAGATAGCCGGCATAGGGTCGGCCCGGCGCCAGCACGCCACGACCGCCGCCGCCCGTCGCGGCCTGGAGCAGATCGCGCCAGGCACCGGTCAGCGCGTCCCCGGCGGTGTGGCTATCGCCGATCTGGAGGATATGGACCGGCGGCACGCCGGGCGTGGGCGCCCGCGCCGCGGCCAGCTTTGCCGCCAGCGGCTTGAGTGTATCGAAATTGCAGGCGGGTCCCGGGCAAGGGGAGGCGCCGAGCAGGAGCGTGGCGAGCGCGATCACTTGCCGGCATCCTTGGGCGCTGGCTCCGCGATCGTCCTTGTGGCGTCGACATAGTCACGGATCCGCCCCGCCAGGCTGCGAGTGATCCAGATATAGCCGGTCATCGACATGTGGATGCCGTCCCCGGCGCGGACGAGCGTACGCTCGCCGGTCTTCGGGTCGGGAAGATAGGCCGCATAGGCACCCCTGGCGTCCGACACGACCGGGCGGCTGTCGAGGAAAGGGACCTCCAGCCTGGCCATCTCGGCGGCATAGAAGGCGTTGATCGCGCTCACCTGCGCCTCGAACGCGGGATCGCGCATCGGCGGCAGCCCCACCCAATAGACCAGGGCATCGTGCTTGCGGAGCAGCGTGACGTAACGCTCGATCCGCTTGCCGATCTGCGCCTTCCACCGATCGCCCATCAGCGGCGCATGCTTGCCTTCGTCGGTGATGATCCCCTGCACGTCGTTGGCACCGAAGGAAATCACCGCGACATCGATCTTCTCGTCGCCGAGCTGCTCGGCGGCATGCGCCTCGAGATTGAGCGTGCGGTAGCGGGTGAAACCGCTCGCCGGCTGGCTGTACTTGATCACCTCATAGCCATCGGCCGGCTTCAGCTGGCGCTGCAGCCCGGACCAGATGCCGTCGCCATAGCTGTCACCGAAGACCGCGACACGAACGGGTCGATGCGCGCGCAACGTCGAGATCAGCTGGCGTTGCGCGGGCGCCGCGCATTGTTGCGCACCGCTCACTTCGGGCGCGCGCAAAGTCACATCCTTATGTATAGTTGGCGAACAACTTCCGCCAATTATTGTAGATCCGGCGGAACCAGAGCTCCCCAGAAAGCTGAATCCAATCACGACTCCAACGGATACACCGAGGAGCAGGACCGCAGAGCGATCCATTACTAGTTTTACGATTTGCATGGCGAGCCAGTCTATTAGAGCCCGGCGCATCAATAGGGCGATTCACAAGTATAGTCCAGATGGAATCTTTCTTGACATCAAATATTTCTCAGTATTTTCAAGTATATAATTGTAGATATGCCGTTAATAAGCCGCGCAACCCCGAGGCTATTTCGGTAAAATTTCAAACCCCATGAAATTATAAGTGAATTCAAACAAAATAACCTCGCAGGCTATTTGTGAATTTTACTTTCCACGAGATTTATCGCGATATTCTCTGACCGTCACGAGAGGTTTTGCGCGAAATCAACCCGGAGCCATGGACGGATATTTTCATCTGCGAGTGATTATCACTTCCACGCAGGTTAAGCCGAGGCGAACCGTGTCCAATGCGAGACGAGTCGAGTAATTCAACTTGCCGCACTCTGAAGGCACGCGCGGCAGCGGACCAAACTCCGCACCGGCGTGATCACTGGCCAACACGTGGTTCACGCGCCCCGCGGAGACCCTCGGTTTTTCTCGGACATCCCCTTGAAACACCCCAACCCCGATATATCTGCCTGTGCAGATACTGCTTGGCGAGATTTATGGCTGTTTTCACCATCGAGGATTGTGCGGCGAGCCGTTCGCCGGGGCGGCTGCTTCGGCGGCTCGACAAGATCATGTCGGGGCAGATCGAGGCCAAGTTCGACGGGTTCGATCTGAACTTCCAGCAATGGATTGCGCTCAAGGTCGTACGCGACGGCGTGGTGGGTAATGCTGGAGAGTTGGCGAGTGAGCTCGGTATCACCACCGGCGCCACAACCCGGATGATCGACCTGCTCGAGAGCCGAGGCCTGCTCGCGCGCGATCGCACTGCCGAGGATCGGCGCGTCGTGCGCCTGGCGATTACCCCGGCCGGCCGCGAAACGGTCGCCAAGCTGCAGGGCGACGTCGTGTCGACCTGGAACGAGGTGGTCGCCGACTTCACCCAGGCCGAAGCGGAGCTTCTGGTCCAGCTGCTGGCGAAGCTGCTCGTCGCCGCCGAGCGCGTCGCCGGCACCCCTGTCACCGAGGACGAAGAAGCATGATCCGCACTGCAGGCCTCGCAGCACTTACGGCACTCCTGCTCGCAGGCTGTGCGACCGTGCCCCATGATCCACCTCAGGTGGCGCAGCTGCAGCCGGCCACGCTCGGTCTCGACACGGCAACCCCGGCAATCGACGCCAATTGGTGGACCGCGTTCGGCGACCCGCAGCTCGACCGGCTGATCGCGATGGGACTCTCGGACAGTCCGACGCTCGAAAGCGCGCTCGCCCGCGTCCGCGCGGCCGAGGCCATGGTGGACGTGCGCCATGCCGCCCAGCTGCCCCAGGTCACCGTCGATGGCCAGTCGACCTATCAGCGCTTCCCCGAGAAATATATCTACCCGCCGCCCTATGCCGGCGCGGCCTGGCCGATCACTCAGGTGCAGGCCAATCTCAGCTGGAACCTCGACCTGTTCGGGCGCGAGAAGGCAATGGTCGCCGGGGCGCGGGCGAGCGCCCAGGCGGCCCGGCTCGACGTCGCCGCAGCGCGTCTCACCCTTTCGACCTCGATCGCCCAGACCTATGTCGGGCTGGCCCGCGCCGAGCGGCTGATCCAGGTCGCCAATGGCTTCGTGACCACCCGCCAACAGGCGCTCCGCTACGTCCAGTCGCGGATCAAGCACCAGCTCGCCAGCCAGTTCGAGCTCCGCCAGGCCGAGACACTGCTGGCCGAGGCCGAACAGGCGCAGACCCGTGCCCAGGGCCAGCGTGACCTGCTGGTCCATGCCCTGGCCGCACTGGCCGGGCGCGGCGCGGATTTCTATCCGCAGATCGCTGCGCCGACGCTGGCGCTCGATGCCCCGCCGACGGTGCCGGACCTGCTGCCCGCCGATCTGCTCGGCCGCCGCCCCGACCTGCTCGCCGGCCAGTCCCGCATCGATGCGGCCGCGGCCGGGCGCCAGGTCGCGCGCACCGACTTCCTGCCGAACGTCAGCATCCAGGCGCTCGCCGGCTTCGCCGCGCTCGGCCTCGGCAATTTCTTCGATCCGGGCGCCCGCACCTATGGTGCGGGCCCGGCGATCCACCTGCCGATCTTCGAGGGCGGCAAGCTCAAGGCGCAATATCGCGGCGCCACCGCCGATCTCGACGCGGCCGTGGCCGGCTATAACGAGGCCGTGCTCGGCGCGATCCGCGACGCCTCGGACGCGCTGACCCTGGTTCGCACCGCCGACAAGGACCTGGGCGACCAGCGCCGCATCGTCGCCGGCCTGCGCGAGACAGCGCGGCTCGACCAGGTGCGCGTCTCGACCGGTCTCGGCTCGCGGCTCGATACGATCGATTCCGGCTTCCGCCTGCTCGAGGCCGAGCAGGCGCTGGCCGGCCTCCAGTCCGACGCCCTCACCCGCCGCATCCAGCTCATCGCCGCCCTTGGCGGTGGTTTCGATCCCAACCAGCCGCTCGTCGCGGCGCCAGTGGAAGCCCATTGAGATGACCGACACGACTGAAGGCGCGCTGAAGGCGCGCGGCGAGAAGCTGCCCCCGGTCGAGCCCAAGGCCGAGCCGGAAACGACGCGCGCGGCACCGCCCCCTGCCCCTCCGGCAGCAGCGGCTGCTCCGGCGACCAAGTCGCGCGCCCGCAAGATCGGCTTCCTGATCCTCGGCGCAGTCGTGCTGATCGGCGCGATCATCTACGCCGTGCTGGTCTTCACGGCGCCGCCCAGCGAAGAGACCGACGACGCCTATGTCGGCGGCAACATCGTCGCGGTCACCGCGCGCGACGGCGGCACGGTGCTCGCACTGCACGCCGACAATACCCAGCAGGTGACCCAGGGCGCCCCGCTGATCGATCTCGACCCGGCGACCACCGACGTCCAGCTCGCCGCTGCCGAAGCGGCGCTCGGCCGGGCGGTCCGCGCCGTGCGCTCCAACAATGCCCAGGTCGACGAGGCAGGCGCGGAGATCGCCCAGGCCCAGGCGGAGCTGAGCCGCGCGCAGAACGACTATAGCCGCCGCCGCGGCGCAGCCGCGGACGGCGCGGTCTCGGGCGAGGAAGTCAGCCACGCAGGCGACGCCGTCACCACCGCGCGTGCTTCGCTCAACCTCGCCCGCGCCAAGCAGGCCCAGGCGGCGAGCACGGTCGCCGGCACCTCGGTCTACAACAATCCCCAGGTGCTCGCGGCCATCGCCGACGTACGCCAGGCCGCGATCAATTCCAGCCATATGCGGATCGTCGCGCCCGTCTCGGGCGTGATCGCCCAGCGTACCGTCCAGCTCGGCCAGAAGGTCGCCGCCGGCACGCCGCTGATGGCCGTGGTGCCGCTCGACAGCCTGTGGATCGACGCCAATTTCCGCGAGACCCAGCTCCAGCACCTGCGGGTGGGCCAGCCGGTGACGATCCATGCGGACGTCTATGGCAATGACGTGACCTATCACGGCAAGGTGCTCGGCCTCGGCGCCGGCAGCGGCAGCGCCTTCTCGCTGCTGCCGCCGCAGAACGCCTCGGGCAACTGGATCAAGATCGTCCAGCGCGTGCCGGTGCGCATCGCGCTCGATCCCGCCGAACTGAAGAAGAACCCGCTGCGCGTCGGCCTCTCGGTCGATGTGAAGGTGGCGACGAGCGATCGCTCGGGCCCGATGGTCGCCGGCAGCTCGCCGCCCGCAGGCGCGGTCCAGCGGAGCCTCGACGGCGGCCCGCAGATCGAGGCCCGCATCCGCCAGATCATCGCCGAGAATCTGGGACGCGGCCGGTGAGCAACGCCGCGGGCGCCCAGCCGGCGCCACTGAAGGGCGGCGCGCTGGCGGTCACGTCGGTGGCGCTGGCGCTCGGCACCTTCATGCAGGTGCTCGACGGCACGATCGCCAACGTCTCCCTGCCGACGATCGCCGGCAATCTGGGCGTGTCGACCGACAACGGCACCTGGGTGATCACCTCCTTCGCGGTGGCGAACGGGGTGACCGTGCCGCTCACCGGCTGGTTCATGCAGCGCGCGGGCGTGGTGCGGACCTTCACCATCTCGGTGATCCTGTTCACCATCGCCTCGCTGCTGTGCGGCCTCGCCTGGAACCTGGAGTCGCTGATCGCCTTCCGCATCCTGCAAGGTGCGGTCTCCGGGCCGATGATCCCCGGCAGCCAGGCGCTGCTGATCGCGATCTTCCCGCCGCACAAGCGCGGCACCGCGCTCAGCATCTGGGCGATGACCACGCTGGTCGCGCCGGTGCTCGGCCCCGTGCTCGGCGGCTATATCTCCGACAATTACCACTGGGGCTGGATCTTCCTGATCAACGTGCCCGTCGGCATCGCCGCCGCCGCGATCAGCTGGCGCCAGCTCGCCAGCCGCGAGACGCCCACCCGCAAGCTGCCGATCGACACGGTCGGCCTGATCCTGCTCGCCTTCTGGGTGTTCAGCCTGCAGACGATGCTCGACCTGGGCAAGGATCGCGACTGGTTCCACAACTCGCTGATCGTCGTGCTGGCGATCTGCGCGGTGATCGGCTTCGTCGCCTGGGTGATCTGGGAACTGACCGACCGCGCGCCGGCGGTGGACCTCAGCCTGTTCAAGCGCCGCAACTTCGCCTTCGGCACGCTCGCGCTGTGCCTCGGCTATGCGCTGTTCTTCGCCAACAACCTGCTGCTGCCGCTCTGGCTGCAGGAGCAGATGGGCTATACCGCGACCTGGGCGGGCTTCGTGGCGGCGCCGAGCGGCATCGTCGCGGTGCTGATGACGCCGATCGTCGCGCGGCTGAAGCTCGACATGCGCTGGCTCGCCACGGTCGCCTTCCTGGCCTTTGCCGGCTCCTATTTCATGCGCGCCAACTACACGCCCGATGCGAGCTTCGTCACGCTGATGCTGCCGCTGCTGCTGCAGGGCGTCGCGATGAGCATGTTCTTCGTGCCGCTGGTCAGCATCTCGCTCGACCGGCTGCCGCCGGAGCGGGTGCCCTCGGCCAGCGGCATCTCGAACTTCGCGCGCATCACCGCGGGCAGCTTCGCCGCCTCGATCATCACCACCTTCTGGGATCGCCGCGCCGCGCTACACCAGACCCGGCTGACCGAGGTGGGGAACGACTATTCCCCGGTCTATCGCCAGGCGACCGAGCAACTCCAGGCACATGGGATGAGCCCGCTCCAGGCGGCCGGATCGATCATGCGCCAGATCGCCAACCAGTCCTATCTGCTCTCGTCGCTCGAGCTGTTCTGGATCTGCGGCTGGATGGCGCTGGCGACGATCGCGGTGATCTGGATCGCCCGCAAGCCCGCCCCGAGCCAGCACGCCGTGGCCGCCGACTGAGGAACGCCATCAAGATGGGCGGCCGGCACAGTCGCCGGCCGCCCATTTTCCCGCCGGAGCGGAAGTCTGCACCCTGCGATCAGAGCGCGCCGCGTCGATGGTCCTCGCTCAGCTTGAGGATCGGCCGCTTCGACAGGTTCTCCGGCTGCATGCGTTCCCAGAGCGTCAGGGTCCCCGCCTCTTTCGCGCGCTGCTCCTCGCGCCGCATCCACTCCTCGGCGCTCCGGATCCGGTTCGGGTGGATTTCGTCGAGCAAGGCATAGTCCCGCTGGATTACGTCGTACTTCCACTGATTCCAGAAGCCGGTGAAATTGTCGCGGAAGCTCATCGTCGCCTTGTCGTTCGGATCGGCATTATATCCGGCCGGCAGGGCGGCGATCGCCTGCAGCGGCGCGAAATAGGTATCGAGATCGGTGTCGACAAAGCGGGCCGGATGCCCGGTCACCCGCTCGAACGCCGCGGCGAGATCGGCGTAGCGGACATGCTCGATCGCCACCTCGAGGTCCATGCCGTTGGCCCGATCCGGGTTGTCGAACAGCCAGCGTACATAATGGCCGCAATCCTTCAGCGCGACATGGACCACTGCGCCCGCCCCCAGCGGCACCCGCCAGGTCAGCACTCCGTCCTCCATCCGCGGGGTCATCGGCGTCTGGGCCGAGAACGCCATCTCGATATAGGGACCGGTGGTGAACAGCGCGGCGCCCATCCGATCGCCATTGGATCGGTTCTGTTCGAGGATCCACTCGCCGATCCGGCCCTTCCCGTCATAATGGCCCGTGCGGAAGGTCGACCGATATCCGGCCTTTTTCAGTGTGTAGTCCAGATTGCCGTAGACGAAGAACTTCACGCCCTCCTCGATCGCGATCTCGTAGCAGCGGATCGCCCAGTACATCTCGGTCTTCTCGCCGGCGTTGAACCCGTCGATGTTGACGAAGGCGCCGTCGCACGCGCGCAGGCCCTCCCGGAGAATGGCTTCGTCTGCAAAACTGCCCTCGAGGAACGAGACATCCCCCATGGCGGCAAGCGCCCGCGCCCGCGCGGATCCGGCATCCCGCGTCAGGGCAAGGACCGAGTAGCGCCCGTCCGCCACCAGCCCGTGCACCACCGGAAGGCCCTGCGCACCGGTCGCGCCGATCACGAAAATTCGAGAGACACTGGTCATTTCCGACTCCTAAAAGCTGACCGCATCAACTAACTCTCATCATAGGAGCATATCAACTCTTATAATAAGAGTTATTGCTGAAATCGGTGTCCGGCTGGAGGTGTGACCGTGCGATCAAAGGGTTTCGAGGGAATGGCGTGCTCGATCGCGGAGGTGATGGGAGCCGTAGGCGACCGCTGGGGTCTACTCATCATGCGCGACCTGCTGCTCGGCCTGACCCGCTATGACGATCTGCGGCGCTCCACCGGCGTCACCAACGCGACCTTGTCCGATCGCCTGAAGTCGCTGGAACAGTCGGAGCTCATCGAACGAAGGCAATATCAGGCGCGGCCGGACCGGCACGAATATGTCCCGACCGAAAAGGGCCGGGATCTGGCCCTGCTCATGCAGGCGATGGTCCAGGTCGGCGACAAATGGCGCGAGGCCGTGCGTGAAGGTGCACCGTTGCGGTTCATCGATGCGGAGACTGGCCATGGCTTGAAGCTGGCCCTTCTCGATGCCGAGACGGCACCCGTCCCGTCCCGCGCGATCGCCGTCGAGCCTGGCCCGGGAGGAGATGCGCTTATGCGGTGGCGCGTGGCCCAGGGCGCTGAGGAGCGCGACAGGCGAACCCGAAGCCGCCCGGGATGATGCCCGCGTGCCCCTCATCCGCCCTCGGGCGATCGATCGCCAACCATGGTTGACACTGCTCCCGGCTTGGCAGCCCTTCGGCGGACGACGACAAGGGGCTCCGACTGTCGAGATCGGCCTAGGGCGTGTCGTCTTCCGGCGGGGGCGGAGGCGGGGGCGGCAGCAGCGTCTGGATCGGCGTGCCCTGCTGAAGGGTCTTGGCGCGCTTTTCGGCCAACTTCTTCCCATATTCCTTGATCATGTCCGCGATTGCGTCCGTGATCAGCTTGCGGACCCGGATTTCCTCCAGCCGCTGGGCCTTTACCATCTCCGCACTGTATCCGTATTGCGCCGCCTTCTCGAAGCTGATGTCCGACCAGTTGAGATCGCTCTTCATGAACCGATTGGCGTCGCGGTGCATCATCTTCAGATTATCCGGGATATCGGGCAGGCCGATCACTCTTCTCTGGATTTCGGCACGGGTGTCGGCATCGAGCTGATCCCCGATGATCAGAAGTTCCCCGAGTTTCGACATATTGGCGACTTCGGCCAGGGGTATGAGGTGATCCACATCGAACTTGAGCGGCGTTCCCTTCAATTTCTGATAGGCCGCGAATTCCGGGGGACCCATATATTCGTCATATTTCAGGGTGCCGCGCTTCGCCTGGTAGTTGGGGCCGGTGCTTAGCAGATCCTTGACCGGCTGATTGGCCTTGCGCACGGCCAGCTTGGCATCGGGCAGCTGAATCTCGCGCCAATGCTTCGCATCGGCAACTGCCTGTTGCCAATTCTCCTGGCCGCGGATGAGCGTGGGCCCCTGCGCATCTTCGATGTCGAGCCGCAACTGGGCCAGCTCCCTGCGGCGCTCCAGATATTTGCGGACCTCCGCGACCACGTTGGGATCGGGATGACGATCGTTGAAGTGCGGATCGCGGAGCAGGTTGTCGAGCGTCTCCACATTCTCGTCGTGATTCGGGGCGCGCCCCGTGCCCGGGCGTTCCAGCGTCGGATCGAGTTTGGTGGCCAGCAGGCGCGCGTCAGGGGACAGCGCCTTCTTCATCGCCGCATCTTCGTGGATCCGCTTCGCCACCTCCGCCGGGCCGTTGTTGGCCAGATTGCTGAGCGATTCGGCGCGACTGTCCTGCAACAGCGCGCTCGCTTCCGCGAGAGCGAGCTTCCGTTCGGCCGCCCGGGCGCCGGCGAGATCGAATACCCATTTCGACTGCTTGCCCTCGCGGCCGGTCGCCTCGGTCGTCGCCGCCGCGGCGGCAGGATCGACGACAACCGGCGGGGCGGCGGCGGGATCGACGACGGCCGGCGCAGCTTGTGTCTCCGGCGCGGCCTGCTGCTTGGCGGCCTTCGCCTGCGCCCTTTCCGCCTTCTTCGCCTCCCGCTCCTGATCGCGCGCGGCCTTCTTGTCCGCCTTCGCCTGGAGTTTCGCCGCCTCGGCTTGCGCCTCCGCCTGCTGCGAAGCCGTCAATACGATCTTGCGCTTGGGGTTGTCGGGGTGGGGCACCTTTCTGGTTTCGGCGATGGAGGGATCCTGTTTGACCAGGTCCTTGAGCGAATGCAGCACCTCACCCTCGGGCGCGGGCGTGGGCGCGGCCTTGCGGGTGAAGCCGAGCTGGTCGTTGAACGTATCGGCCAGCACTTGCGAGCGCAGCGAGAACTGGTCGCCCCGGCCGATCCCGTTGGTCAGGCTATCCATGCCCAGATCGCCATGGACGATCGCGACCATGTGAAGCTTCTTCTCGGCCAGAAACGCTTCGAACACTTCACCGCGCGTCGGGCTCTTCTGCGGATAGGGGTCGCCGGCGGCATAGTGCCGGGCGGTTTTGTACGGCGATTCCAGGCCCGGTATCGAGGATTTCGACGGCGGATAGGCGGCCGGGACACGGTCGAGGAACTCGTCCCATGCGGCGCGGTGCTTGCCGCCGGTGCGCACGTCCAGCATCTCGCGCGGGATGTCGCGCCCGCGCATCAGGAAGGGGAATATCTCGCCGGGAAGCTGGGGCGTGCCGTCCGGGTGGTTCTTGCCGACCATGCGCCGGGCATAGAGCAGGGCGTTGTCGAGCTGGCTGGTCAGATAGAGGCCGCGGCCGAAATCGTCCGAGCTGCCGTCCGTGATCTTGGTCATGTCGATCCCGCCCTCGCGGATCGATTTGCTGCGGCCCTCGGGCGCGCCGTGGAAGACGAGATGCAGCGGCTCGTCGGGGTCGAGTTCGCCGCGCCGTACCATGTCCGCGCGATTGGCCTCGAGCACCAACGCGGCGACCTTCTTGCGGGTGTCGAACGGGATGTTCTCGTCGTTCACCACCAGGTGCAGTCGCGCGATCGAGTCCTTCTCGCCCACAAGCCCCATTGTGCGGAGGGTCTCGTGCGTCTCGGATGGGGGCAGCGCCTGCGCGCGCCGCGCGACGGTCTGGATGTCCGAGACGTCACGTGGGCTAAGCGAAGTGTGGCCCGACCCGGCCGACAGCGCGCGGGGCTCGGATTGCGGCACCTTGGCCGGAACAAGGACCGGCTCGACATAGCTTTCCGGCAGGCGGAAGTTGAAGTTCAGCGTCTCGCTGAGGAACTCGTGATAGGCGCGCATCGTCGCGAATTCGCGCTTGGTGTGCACGCCGGTTTCGGGATGCGGGAAGTTGATCCAGATCGGCTTTTCGGGGTTATTGGTATTGATCCCGAAATCGGTGAAATTGAATTTTCCGTTGTCGATGAAATAGATACGTGACGACCGCTCGGCATGACCAAGGTCGGTCACCTCGCCGATCACCTGATGCATGTCGCCCGGCTCGCCGCTGGGCAGGCGGCTGATCAGCTCGGTATGCGCCAGGGGCTTTCCGTGGGCATCGGTCCCGTTGGGATGGAAATGATGCTCGATGACCCAGTGGCCACCCTGCTCGTTGAGCAGCGCCTGCCATGCCGTGCGGCGGCCCACGCTATTCGGCCCGCGTAGTTCGCCGGCGGAGTTGATCCGCCCGACACTGCCCTTGGCGCCCTGGATGACGACATATTCACCGGTCACCGGGTTGCGGTAGACCGCGACCTCGCGGTTCGGGTCGGCGAGGACCATGCGGCCGAAATTGTCGTTCGCCGCCTCGCGGCTGCGCGACTCCGGATGGACGAACACGGTACCCTCGGCGATCGGCCCGAGCGCGACCATGTCGACGCTGGCGACCGCGAACCGCTTCTCGGTGGCGCCGCCATTGTCGTTGGCGGCGGGGGCGCTGCCGCCTCCGGATCCCTTGAGCGTGAGCAGCACCTCGGACTCGCCCGTGCGCCCCGCGCTGACCGGCTGTTTCTCGACCTGCGTGGTGGGCGGATCCTCGTGCTTGACCGGTGGAAGCAGCTTGTCCGTCGGCTCGGCTTGCGGCCCCGCCAGCTCCTCGTGATCGGTCTTGGGCGGCGTCAGCGCGGTTTCCTCGGCGGCGGGAGTCTTGCCGGGCGGGAGCAGCTTCTGCTCCGGCGGCGCATCAAGCAGCCTGCCCGACCCGATCATCTCGGCAGCGCGCGTGGTATCGGCGTCGAGATGCGGCAGCTTGCCGGCACCACCCTTGCCGGCATCGCCCCCCGCTTCCGTCTCCGGCCTGGCGACCGCGGCGAGCCGCGCGGTCTCCGCCTCGGCGTCCCCTCCCCCGGCATGCTCGCGCGGCTTGCCCTGCTGGGCCAAGGGATCATGCGGATTGTTGTCGACCCAATGCTGCTCTTCGGCGCGGGAGGCGTAGCGCTTGCGCATGCGCCGATCCCCCACCCCTTCGGCCGCGCCCTGGATGAAGTTGGTCAGGCCGGCGGTGCCCATTTCGCGGAAGATCTGGCCATAGCTGATATTGTCGCCCTTGATGTGCTTGTCGTAGAGCATCTCGCCGCCCTTCGACGCCATCCCGCTCGCACCCGAGCCGGCGGCGCGGGTGCCGATCTCGACCGCCCAATGCTTGGCGACGGCCTGTTCGCCCGCACGGATGACCTCGGCCTCGGACTTGCCCGCCGCCAATGCCACCGCCATCGCGCGCTGCGACACGCCCGAGCTGAGCCGCTTCGATGCGGCCTCGAACATCTTGCTGCCGCCCCGCGCGCCAAGGGCCCCGAGCCCGCCGCCCAGTGCGCCCTTGGCCATCGAGTGGAAGATGTTCATGCCATAATCTTCCCGCCGCCGGGCGGCGGGATCGAGCGCGGCATTGGCCCCGCCTGCGAGCATCGAGCTGCCCGCGCCGATCACCACTTCCTCGGTCAGCGTGAGCGCGCGCAGGGCGCCCGCGGACCCGGCGGCCTTGGCCAGCGCCTGCTCGCTCATCCGCCAGGAACCGGCCAGCGCCTTGAGCGCAGGCGAGCCGCCCCGCAACGCCGCCCCTGCCCCCGCGCCGATCCCGGCGGTGGCGGCCTGGACGACGGTCTGGACGAGATCGCGAACCATGTCGTCCCGGCCATAGCGCCCGCCCTTGATCGCGACGTTCAGCCCCATCCCGACCAGCCCGGCGCCCAGCGTCACCAGCGCCGGGATCCAGATCGACGCCGCCGCGCCGCCGGTGAGCACGGTGGTGACCACCGCCGCGACCACCACCAGCGCGGTCGCGACGAAATTGGCGATGCTGTCGACCGAGGCGACATAGTTGTCCGCGGTGATGCGCGACATCGTCACCGCACGCTCGAAGGCCGTGGCATCCCCCTTCTCGGGCGGCACGAAATCGCCATTCTCGTCGAAGTTGATCTTGATCGGCAGGCCGGTCTGCGGATCCTTGCTGCGAATGCGGCCGCGCTCGTCGACCTGGCCTTCCTTGATCCCCATCAGCCGGCGAAGCTCGGCGGCATTGTCGGTCAGCTTCTTGTAGTCGCCATAGGCGAGAGCCATGCCGAGCACGCCCGCCTGCTCGGTCTGCTGGTCCATCACCCGAAGGGCGATCTCGCCGCGTTCCTTGGGGTTCTGCGGCACGCCCATGAAGGCGATCTCGATCTCGTTGGCATCGTCGCCGCTGAAGGTCGCACCGTTCCAATTGTGCCAGTTCCAGTGGTTGCCGTTGATTCCGAGCTGTTCCTCGAGCCCCTTCTCGCCCTTGTGTGCCTCGTTATAGGCCGTGATGAGCTTGGCGATCTCCTCCTTGTCCATCCGTTTGAGCTGCTGGATCGCGATCTCCTTCTTCTCGCTGCTGATCGCGAGCTCGATCGCAGCGAGCGGGGAGCCCTTGGGATCGGAGACTATGCCGACGGCGTCGTCCGCTGCCTTCTTGTCGTTGCCGAACTTCGCCCCGAGCTGCACGGACAGCTCCTTGCGGATGTCCTCGGCGCTCCGCTTGTTATCCTGGTGCGGCGTGCCGTCCTTCTTCGCCTGGCGGTCGAGCTGGTCCTGCGCATAGAGCAGCAGCACCGCGTCCTGTTCTTCCTTGGCCCCTTTCAGGCCCTGTTCGCGCACCTTGGCATCGTAATGGCCACCCTCGACCGCATCCGCCCCGCCGAAATGCATCGACTCGTCGAGCCCTTCGCGCTTGGGCTTGCCCGCGCGGTTCATCTCGATGCCGAGCCGGGCGGCGCGCGCCTCCTTGGAATCCGCGCCGTTCTCCACGATCCGCTTGATCCACAATTTATGGTCGTCGCCGACCTTGTCGACCGTGTCCCACTCGACCGGCGGATATTCGCCGCTGCCCTGGCTTTCGTGATGATGGGTGATCGTCCTGGTCGCCGCCTCGATGATCCCCTGTTGTGCAGCGCTGAGCTTCTCCTCCTTGGTCGGTGGCTTGCCGTCCTTGCCAGCGGCCGGCACCGCGCCGGTGTTCCGGCCATAGGCGAGCTGGGTCTTCTCCCACTCGTTCTTCTCGCGATCCCTGCGTTTGGTATCGCTGCCCAGATTGAAGGGATCGTCGTTGCCGGCGAGGCGTGAGGTTCCGGAGGATTTGCCGACATCGCCGATGCCCTTGCCGGTCTTTTCCCAGCCCTCCTCACCTTCCACCGCGCGGCCGGCGGCGATCGCCTCCTGCAGGCGGATCGCGTTGTAGTTCGCCGAGGCCTCGCTGGCGGGGAGGAACTTGCCATCGGCGTCGAGGCCGATCAGCGCCTCGAACTTCTTGCGATCGGCGCCCTCCAGCTCCTTCGCCATCGTGATCAGCTCGGCGCCATGGTCCTTGCGCAGCTGGGCGAGATCCGCGGGCGACAGGCTTTCCAGCGTCTGGCGGGCACGCTCATTGTCGTCGGTCCAGTTGAACGCCGCACGCAGGTCGGCGATCGCCGCGGCGCCGGTCTTGCCGTTGAGCGAACGTATCGCGGAATTATAGTTCTGCTGCTTGGTCTCGGGCATCCCCCAGCTGTTGCCCATCGCCTTGCGGATCCGCTCGTCCAGCGTGCTGCCATGCGCGAGATCCTGGCGGTAGGCGGTCCCCTGGATCGCGGTGGTACCCCTTAGTTCGGCGACGATGCGGTCCCCGTCGGAGGAGAACCAGGCGCTGCATTCCTTGTCGATGGCCTCGGAGTGCTTGGTCAGCGCCTCGCTGACGCTGCGGCGCGCATTGCCCTGGAATTCCTTGATCGCCGGACTCGCCAGGACATTGCCGGCAATCTTGCCCGATAGCTCGATCAGCTTGTCGACCGTCATCTGGTCCTTGGCGCCAGCCTCTCCGCCCTTCCCCTTCTCCGCCGCGCCCTTGCCGTCCGCCTTGGGCGCGGGCTTGTCCGGTTTCTTGGTGCCGGCCTCGTTACTGGCGGCGGGCGGAGCCTCGTTGCAGCCACCACAGCTACCCGCGGGCTCGGCCGGCGCTCCGGCACCGGGTTCGGCCTGCTTGGCGCCACCCTTGGCCTTGAACTTGGGCGGGCCCGAGCCGGGCGAGCTGGTGACCGCCTGGGGGGCGGCGCCGTCGAGCGAGCCCTCCCCCTTGGCCGCCGGCGCGCCGCCGCCAGCCTTCGCATCCCCCTTGGCCGCGCCGTCCTTCCCGGCGCCCTTGTCGCCGCCCTGCTTGTCCTCACCCTGCTTGTCGCCGCCCGCCTTGGCGGTGGCGCCGGTGAGCATCGCGTTGACTTCGGCACCCGTCGCGTCGACCGCGGCACCAAGCTTCTCGACCGCGGTCTTGTAGCTGTTGTCCATCGGGTCGAGGAAACCCTGGCATTGCTGGGTGACCGATCCAGGCAGGTCCTTGAGCCCGTCCAGCCCCTTGCCGACCTCGCCCAGATAGCTGGCGATGCTGTTGGCCACCATGTCGCCGCTCGACTTGGCGATGTCGGCGATGCCGCGGGCAATGCCCAGATCGAAGCGTATTGCCTGGCGATCGATTGGTGCGACCTGCTGCCCGAAGACGGACTGGGCAAGCCCGGGTTGCTTCGCCGCGCTGGTCGCAATGGTCACGCGCAACCTGCTGGTGCTCGTGCCGACCGCCTTGGCGAACTCGCTCTCGGGCCGATCCTTGAGATCCTCGAGGCGATCGACGACACCCTGCAGCGCCTGGGGCTGCGATTCCGCCATCGCCAGGAGGGTACGCACCTGCGCACGGCCGACGCCTTCGATCCGGCTGGTCTCGCTGGCCATCGTCGCGGCGGCGGATTCGATGTAGCGCGTACGTGCGCTGTCATGCTGCTTGACCAGGGCGTCATCGGTGCTGGCAACGCCGCGCTCGATCATGTCCTCGAGCTGGAGCTCGGTATTGGCGATCGAGGACAGCCCGGCATCGCGCGCCGACCGGATCGCGTTGGGGCCGGTTTCGTGGACGCTCTTCACCCGCCCGTTCATGTCGGCAAAGGCGCCGGAGAACTTGCACGGCAGGCAGGCGTTGAGCTTCTCCAACGGCTCGCGGAAGCCCTTGACCATTTCGGTGAAGGCCTTGACCTCCTCGCTCGCCTTTTCGGGAAGCTTGGCGTCGATCGCCTCGTTGATCGGCGGGGTCCACACCTCGCCGCCATCGTCATGCACGGGAGCAGGATTGCCCTTGAGCGATGTGAGCGCCAGGATCGCCTTGTCCGAACTCGTCGCGAGATCGGTGACCGCCTTGCTCGATCTGGCGCTGATCTCCTTGGCCCGCCCCTGCGGGCCGCTCATCGCCTGGAGATAGCTGGTGTAGAGCGCCGAGAGCGTGCCCAGCGACGAGTTCGAGGCGCCCCATACCTTGCGCCGGATCGCATCGGCGCCGTCATGGAGCGCGGTGAGCGCCTCCTCGCGGCCGAACATCAGCCGCGTGCGCGCCTGGTCGAGATCGCCATCCAGGCGGCTGAGCTGCTGGTCGAGCGCGTCGCGGTGGCGATCCGCGATCCGGCTCGAGAAGGTGCGCGACTCCTCCGCGAGCCGGCGGGCGCCGTCGTTCAGCTGCTGGAACAGGTTGAAGCTCGCGGTCGCCGCCTCGGCGAAGCGGGCACGATAGTCGGCGGGATTCACCACTTCGGGCTTGTCGGCCTTCTTCGCCTTGGCCGGACCGAAAGGCAGCGCACGCGGGGCCGAGAACGCGACGGTATCGGCAACGACCTCGAAGCGCGGGCGGGCGAGTTGCCCCGATCCGGTGACCGGCGTCATCGGCTCGTGGAGGAAGTGGAGAATCGCGAGCTTGCCGCCCGCATCGCCGCCCTTGGCCTTGCCGCCCGCCTTGCCCTTTCCCTTGGCGGCGGACGCCTTGGCCTTCTGGTCCTTGCCCTTGGCGGCCGCACCGCCGCCGGCGCCGGGCCCGTCCTTGCCGGCCTTCCCCTTCGCCTTGTCGTCGACCTTGTCGGTCTTCTGGGCGTCGAGCTTCTGCCCGTCGAGGCCCTTGGCATCCAGCATGCCATCGAGCTGGGGCGGCGGCGCGAGATAGGCGGGACGTGCCGGCAGGTCCTGCAGCGTCGCGGTCATGACGGGTGAGGTGGCGAACGAACGCTGCGGGGTGAAGCCGCCACGCTTCGCGGGCCTGGCCGCGCGGGGCGCCAGGGCAACGCCGGCGCCGCTCATCGCGACAGATGGGGCGGCGGGCGCCCCAGCTTGCCATATTCCTCGCACGTCGCGGCGGCCACCGCCTCCCAGCCGATCGCAGTGCCCGCGGCACGGGCGCGCGCGGCGGCAGCGAGGACGATGTTGCGGATGTGCCCGCCCGCCAGGTCGACCGCGATCGCGATCCGGTCGAGCGCGGCATCGTCGAGCTGGTGCGCGTCGCCCAGATGCGCCCGCCACAGGTCCCGCCGCGCGGGCGCCTCGGGCATCGGAAATTCGAGGATCACGTCGAGCCGACGCGCGAAGGCGGGATCGAACCGGTCGCGGCTGTTGCTCGCGAGCAGCGCGATCCCGTCGAACTCCTCGATCCGCTGGAGGAGGAAATTGGTCTGCGCATTGGCATAGCGATCATGCGCGTCGCTGACGTCGGTGCGCGCGCCGAACAGCGAATCCGCCTCGTCGAAGAACAGCAGCACATCGGCATGCTCGGCCGCACCGAGGATGGCGGAGAGGTTCTTCTCCGTCTCGCCGATCCATTTCGACGTGAGCGCGGACATGTCGACGCGGTACAGCGGCAGGCCGAGCTTGCCCGCCAGCCAATGCGCCGCGAGCGTCTTGCCGGTCCCGGATTCGCCGGTGAACAAGGCGCGGACGCCGGGGCGGTAGCGCGCCGATACCGCCGTGCCGAGCCCGCGCGAGAGCGTCGAGCGGAGCTGGGCGCGGGTCACCAGCCGGGCGAGCGCGTCGTCCAGCTCGGGAGGAAGCACCAGGCTGCCGTCGGGGACCTGCGCATCGCTGCGGCGGGCGAGCATGTCGAGCGAAGCCGCCCCTGCTGCGACGCCGGCGATGATGTCCTGCCACTCCAGCGCCCCGCGTCCTTCGATCCGGGCATGATCGTGCGCGCGGCGCGCGGCCTCGGCGATCCGCCCCGCACCCTGGCGGAAGCTGGCCGCCGCGGTGGCGGCATCAACCTGCGCCGCACCGGCGTCGCGCCACAGGCCGGCACGCGCCTCCTCGTCCGGCATGGCGAGCAGCCATTCGACCGGTGGCTCCTCGGCCTCGATCACGCCGTCCAGGCCGGGCAGGACGAACCACGGCCCGGCATAATGGCCGAGCGGCGGAAGCGGCCAGCGCTCGCCGGGGCCGGGGCGCGGCGCGAACAGCGGGGCGTGGCCGCTCGCGAGCAGCCAGGCGGCGAGCCCGGGCGGGGGATCGCCGTCGATGCGGGCGAGCTGGAGGCCGAGCACGGATGCGGCGAGGATCGCGGCGGCCAGCGCCTCGGATGCGGAGGCGGAGCGGATCACCATCCCGCCGCGCGGGCGGTGCGCCAGAAGCCCTGCACGCGCAGTAGCAGCGGCACGCATCGCGTCGGGAAGCGGAACCCTTGGCGGGGTAACCGGGCGGACGTTCGCCCAGGCATCGGCATGGCCGGTCAGCGCGCCCAGCAGGGGCAGCGGGATGGAGAGGCTGCGTTCGGGCAGCGCCGCGGCTTCGCTGCCGATCTCGATCAGCCCCGAGGCGACCGCCGCGCCCGAGGCCAGGGCAAGCACCTCGCCCCCCACCGGCTCCAGCGCGGTGGCGACGAGGCCGAGCAAGGGACGCGAGCTACCGAGCGGATGCTGAACCTCGGCGAGCGCCCGCGCGGTGCGCGAGTCCCGCTCCACCGCGAGGCACAGGGCGGCGGCGGCGATCTCGGCATCGGACAGGTCGAGCGCCGCGGCCAGCGCGACGAGGCGGCGGTCCCGCTCGCCCGGCGCGGCGCGGAGCGCGGCGATGCAGGGCTGGAGCATGTCCGCACTCCAGCCCGAAACCGCCAGCGGCCCGCTGCCAGCATGCCCGACCGCCGCCAGCGCGAGCGTGCCAAGATCGGCGGTGATGGCGCCCTCGGCGGTCATGCCGGCACGCGGTCGCGATAGTGGTAGCGGATCACCAGCCCCAGCCAGCCGACCCAGCCCGGATCGAGATCGAGCGCCTTGCGGCGCAGCCGGATATCGGCGCTTTCGGGCGACATGCGGATGTCGATCCCTTCATCCCGGCGCGTGAGATGGCCCGGCCGATTGACGATGTCGGCGAGCGTGCAGCGGACGTTGCGGCGCAGCCAGCGGTCGAGGCCGATGCGCCATGCGGCAAGGATCTCGGGGTCGATCGGCTCCACCTCGCCTAGCAGCGCGAACAGCGGGTCCTCGGCCTCCACCCACATGCGCTCCGCGATATGCACGAGCAGCGCCCGGCCGAAGCCGGCCATGGCGAGATCGGGACGCTCGGCGAGCCAGGGCTCGATGTTCATGCGCCAGAGCGGACGGACGAGCAGGAATAGGCCCGCAGCCTTGGTGGCCCTTTCCAGGCACTCGCCGAGATAGGGTTCCGGTTCGGCCAATGCCGGACTTTCGGATACCAGGCTTGCGGGCGCCGCGTCGCCGGCTTCGACCTGATGCTCGGCCGCAATGCTAGGCCGATCCACGGGCCGGGTGAGTCGCCGGTCCGGTTCGGCAGCCGCATCGGGCCGGTCAGGTGCGCGATCGGCCCGCGCCTTTTCCCCCTCCGGCGGAGCGGCCGGCGCGGTCGCCTCCGCCAGGATCGACGCCTGCAGCGCCTGCGCCATCCTCGCGATCGCCTCCGGCGCGACAGCGCGTTCGGGCGCGGCCGCAATCAGGGCAAAGCGCGCCAGCCATTCCCGCGCAGCCTCGGTCCCGCGCGCATCGGCCAGCACCGCGTGGATCGCCGCGACCGCCACGGGCTCGAGCCTCGCAAAGAGCTGGCGTGCCCGATGCGCAAGGACGGGATCTGCCCTGGCGGACTCGGCCATAGCAGCCGGTGCCCGCAACGGTGCCGGGGCAGCAACGGCCTGCGACACGGCCGGTGGCGCCAGAGCCTGGGCCAGCCACGCCAGCACGCGCGCCGCCTCGCCTGCCCTGACCGCCACGATCAGCGCGCGCGCAAGCGGCGGCAGCGCCTCGGGATGGAGGAGCGCATGGCCGATCTCGCTGGCGACCCAGCCGGCCGGCGACAATCCCTGCAAGCCTGGAACCGCCAGCCGCCAGAACCAGGCGGTCGGCGCTCGGCCGCTCGCCAGCAGGGCGAGCAGCAAGGCGCGCGCCTCTTCCTCGGAGCGGAACCAGACCGCATCGGCATCGGCCGCGCCCGCCTGGGCCGCATGGACCGCGCGGGCACGCTGTTCGCGCACACGATCGGCCACCCGCGCTTCCCACAAGGCGGGCGGCGCGCGGGCGGGCAAGGCCCCCAGATCGAGGCGGCGCAGCACGAGCAGGCGATCGTCGTCGGGCACCGCGAGCCGCAACGCATCCTCGCTGCGCATCCGTGTCTCGCCGACCCGGCCCGGCGCCGCCGAGATCGCGAGGCGCGCGACACTCACTTCCGCCATCAGCGCGCTCCGGTGTCGCTGACGTGGAAGCTCATCGTCTGGGCGATGGTCGTGGTCTGGCCGTACAGCTTGACGATGCGCGCCCGGGCGAGCCCGTCGCCGATATCGTCGACAACCGCCTGCGCCACCGATTGCTGGTCGGCACCGCGGACCAGCACCGTCATGCCGATACGCGCGATGCCGACGTCGATCGCGAGATCGAGCCGGACGCCGATCCGGGCAGGCGCCGGGGCGACCAGCCGGGCGGGAATGATCCGCTCGACCGGGGCATGCGCGGCCAGCAGGATGCAGATGCGGACCAGCTCGTTGACCGCGGCTTCGGCGGGCGCGATCGACCGGTCGATCCGGCTGAACAGCCAGTCGACAAAGCCCTGTTGCGTCCGGCGCAGCGCGATCGGCAAATCATGCCAGCCGGGGAGCCCGGCCAGGTTGGAGAGCGGCGCCGGGCGATCGAACTCGGAGAGCAGCTCCGCCCATTCGAGCCGCAGGATCGGCGGGGTTTCGCCGAAACTGGCATGGAGGCAGCCCGCGACCTGGGCCAGTCCCTCGACTTCGGACGCGGCCATGCGTGCCAGCACCGCCCGCTGGTGATCGCCCGCGATCATGTCGGCCAGGCTGGCATGCTGGGCGAGCGCGACGATCGCGGAGGAAAGCTGCGACGAAGCAGCACCGGCGACATCGATGTCGAGCGCCATCGCCCGACGCGCGTCGAACAGGGTGCGCTGCGCCGCGATCGCGGTGTGGATCGCGGCGAGCATCACCGGCGGGTTGGACGGCGGGGTGTACTGAAGCAGGAACGGGTTGGCGGCACGCACCCGCACCGCGACCAGCGCCCTGCGCGCGGCATCGAGCCGGTCGATCAGCGCGAGCTGCGCCCTGACGCCCGGAAACCAGGCGACCGCGGCCTCACGGAACAGCGCGGTGAACTCGCGCAGCTCCTCGGGCACATTCTCATGCTCGCGCAGGCAGGCGGTGACCGGCGATTCCATCAGCGCCGCGACCGCGGGCGCAACCGGAATCGCATGGCTGCGATCGGCGCGGCGCGGCCTGCGGAAGACGATCGCCTTCACATTGGCATCGAGGATCGCCTTGCGCCGGGCATTGAGCGTCTGGACGCGGTCGCGCTCCTCGGCGAGCAGCGCGGTGGCGACGCTGACGTCGTGCCGCGCTTCCTCGAGTTCGACCGCGATGACGCGCAGCCGGGCGTCGATTCCGGCGACCTGGCCGAGCATCTCCTCGCGCACCGAGCGGGCATCGGCGAGCAGCTGGTTGTAGAGATCGATCCGCCCCTCGACCAGGCGCATCAGCGCCACGGTATTGTCGATCGCCCGCACCGCCGAGGCGAAATAATCGGCCTCGTGGCGTGAATTCTGCGCGGTACGCTCGTCGTCGTCGCGATACTCGACATTGTCGCCGGTCTTCACCCGGTCGAGGATCACGTCACCGATGCTGCCACCCTTCCGCGGCGGCGGCGGGTCGCCCTTCATGTTGGTGAAGCCCGGCGCGGGCAGGTCGCCCAGCGCGATGCCGGTGCGGCCTTCGCCGGTCAGCGGATCGCCGATCAGCCCGGCAATGGCGTTGACCACTGCATATTTGCCGGCAATCGCATAGGCATGCGCCTCGACCGCCGGGGCCGGACGGAGCCGTTCGGCGATCGACAGGCTGCGCTCGACCATGCCGGGCACGGGGTGCTGCGCCTGCACGTCGGTGGGGCGATAGGCGCTCATCTGCACCGCGCTGGCGGCAATGCTGTATTGCGGCAGTGCCTTCGACACCTGCGACCAGGAGATCGCGCTGTACGAAGTTTGCGCCTTCGCCGCCTGGGTGGTGCTCACCGCCTGGGATGCCACCTGATACGACATCACGTTGCTGGTGAACGAATATTGGCTGATCGCCAGCCCGTTGAGGAACAGCGCGCTGGGGGCGGGCTTCTCGTCCTTCTTGCGCGCCTTGGGATCCACTGCGGACTCGGTCCGCCCCCTCGCAGGCTGGGTTTCGAGCGGGTTGTCCTCGTCACGGAGGAAGTCGGTCTTGTATGCGGTCTTGAGGAAGGCGGCGAGGCCTTCGCTGGTCGCCCGCGCGCTCTCGTCGCGGTTCGCGAGATCGGCGAGCGCAGGCGAGGTCACCAGCCGCGACGCCGCGTCGCCACCGAGCAGATACTGGCGGACGCGGTAGATGTCGGCGCGGGCGCGGACGAAGCCGAGATCGATCGCGTCGTTGGTGATCCGCAGCCGGGCCTCGATCGCTGCGGTGAAGCCCTCGATCCCGGCTTCGGTGAGATCGGTGAAATCCCTGTCGAGGAAGCCCTGCGACCAGCGCGCACGGAAGCGCGTCAGGGCATTGACCGTGCGGATGCCATCGGCTTCGGTGGTGCCGTGATCCCCCTCGACCGGCGGATCGCCAAGCGTGGCGGAAGTCTGGGTCCAACCGGGATTGCCCCCGATGCTCAGCACCGACGCCGGTGGCGCGTCGTCGGCGATCCAGATCGTCTCGTTGCCGTCGGCGTCGATCTTGCCGATCGGTCCCCATTCGACAATGCCATTGTTCTGGGTGAGCTCGACCCCCTTGGCGACCGAGCCTGCCAGCGGCACGCCCGACGGCAGCCAGGCGATATCGGCGGAAGCCTCGAGCCGGGTCCACACCCCCGCCTCCGGCAGGTCGCCCATGTCGAACGGGCCGGGATTCGCGCCGACCGCCACCGGCAGACCGGAGGACGATCCCCAGAACACCACGGGCCCGAACCCGCCGATGACCGAGAAACGGATCGAGAGGCCGGTGGGAAAGGTCCCGGGCACCACCCGCACCCAGACAAAGGCGCGGTCGCCCTTGGCGAAGACCAGCGAGCTGCCGGCATTGGTCAGCTGATGCGACTTGACGGTGCCGCCTGACTGGATGCGGCGGAAGCGCGTCGCGGTGACCGGCGCGCGCTCGCTCGGATAGGGCAAGGCCTCGGCGAGCGGGAGCATCGCGTGCGACGGGCGGTTGCCGGTGACCCCGTCGATCAGCAGGTCGCGGCGGCGCATCAGCAGCTCGCGGCGGATCAGCCAGTCGCTGCGATCGTCGATATAGCGCGCCATCGCCCGGGCGAAGGCAGGATCGACCACCGCCGTCTCCAGCAGGCCGGGTTCGTAGACTCGCTCGGGCACCGGCACGAGCAGTTCCAGGACGTCGGGATAGGCCAGATTGATCGGGGCAAGGCCGGCGCTCTGGCCCACCGCGAAGTCGAGATGCTCCAGCGGGATCGGCGAGGCGCTGAGCGAGAAGCCGGGCGGGAAGAAATCCTGGCGGCGCGCGGCGAGGTCGATCACGCTGGCCGGCAGGAAGCCGACCGGCGGCAGCTCGCGAAAGGCGGCGGTGAGCGCGTCGGCGGTGAGGCTGTCGAGATCGGCGATCTGCTCGACGAACTGCGACACCCGCGCCTGCCAGAGCAGGGGCGATCCGCTCCCGGTCGTCAGCGGCGTGCGCGGATTGGGCTGGCCGCCGAGGCGGACGACCGCGGCGCGATCGACGAAGTCGAGCTTCCAGTCGTCGGTGAAGCCGACCAGCGCGATCGGAACGCCGATCGCTTCCCAGGGATGGAGCGCGCCGGGCGCCCGGGCGCGCTCGGCATCGAATACGCGATAGGCGACGCGGTTGCGCCGGTCGCTGCCCGGGCCGGGCAGCGCATAGTCGGGAATGCCCGTGGCGGTCAGCTCGGACGGCCAGGCGACCAGCACCAGGCGCACGCCGTCGATAAGGCGGAGATCGTCATAGGGATCGTCGCGCGGATCGGGCGGGCAGGTATCGCGCGGGCGCGCCTCGATCGTCGCGGTGACCGGCTCGGCGACCAGGACCATGACACGCGGCAGCGCGCTCGCTGCCTTGAAACCGATCAGCGAGCCGAGTGCAGGGCCGATACGGCGCGGAAGCAAGGGGGGAAGCGTATCCTTGCCCTTGGGCTCGGCGGTCTTCGGCGCCGGCTGTTTCGTAGCGATCGCGTTCAGGATATCGGCACGGGCATGGACCGGCAGCTTGCCGAGCGCGATGCGGCGCGGCGTGGAGACGGTGATGTCCTCGCCCGACGCGGCAAGGCCGTAGCCGGGCAGGATCTGGACCAGCGCATCGTCGGGCAATGCGCCGATCGCGCCGGGCTCGAGCAGCAGGTCCATGCCCGTGATGATGCCGGGGGTCAGGTTCTGCCCGCGCAGCCGCTGGATGCCGGCGCTGCACGCCTGCTCGGCGGCCAGCGCGCGATCCGAAAGCGCGCGGCCGGTGAAAGGGTTGATCCGCCGCCGCCACACCGCATCGAGCTGCGGCATCAGCGGCGGGTCGACGGCGATCACATGCTCGTCGGCAAGCGGACGGTCGATGGTGGAGACGATTTTCACCTGGCTTCTCCCGTCCGTGGCTCAGAATGCGCCGGCAAGGCGTCCGAGCGCCTGGCTGTTCTTGGCCTTGATCGCCTCGGCGACATTGGCGGCGAAGTCCTTGAAATCGCCCGCCTCGATGTCGCGGGCGGCCGCGTCGAGCAGCAGCGCATAGCCGGTGTCGCCGACCCACATCAGCTGCGTGCGGTCGAGCGCGGGGCGGATCGCCGCGGTCAGCCGGTCGATCCCGTCGCCGAGCGCGGCGTCGCCGAAATCGCTGGCGACATCGACGACATCGGCTTCGGTCAGCTTGGTGGTGCCATATTGCTCGGCACGCACGGCTATGGCCTTTTGCCGCTTGAACAGGACGAGCGCATTTGCGCGGCCGGCGACCGCCTCATCGACCTTCTCGGCGGATTTCGATCTCCCGACCGCAGCGGCCTTCTCGGCGACGGCTGCCTTCGCGGCAGCTGCGCGAGCCGACTCCGCCGGCGCCGCCTCGGCCACGGCCGAGGCCGAGGCAACGCTGGTCACCGCATCCTCGAGGCTGCGGAACACGGCGGTGACGAACACATCCGAATCGACCAGTCGCGCCGATCCGAGCAGCCCCAGCGTCCGTGCCTCGGCGAAAGGGGTGGAGGCGTCGTCGAGCTTCTTCTTGCGCGTGGTGAGGCCAAGCTCGGTGATGCGCTTGGTCACCTTGTTCACCAGCGCCTCGTCATCGCCGGCCACCGCCACCGGCAGGCCGACGATGTTGGCGCGATCGGCGACCGCGCGCCTGCGGACATACCAGAGGAGGGGCTGGTTGCCCTCGCCCACCGGGATTCCCGCGATCGCCTCCTGCCACGCCGCCTGCCAGGCCTTGAGCTCGGCGTCACTTGCCTCGGCGCGGGCGGATGCCTCCGCATCGCGCTCGCGGGCCTCGAGCAGCTTGGTCCGGCGGGCGAGCATCGCGGCCAGCATGTCGGCGGGTGCGCGGCGGATGCCCTGCGCGGGATCGGGAACCGTCGCGCGGGTCAGTGCGGTTAGCGCCGATTCGAAACGCTGGAGGCGGGGGCGCGGAACCGGGGCCAATACGACCACTCCGGTCGCGTCGAGATCCTCTGGATCGTCGAGCAGGTCGATCGGCGGCAGCGCCAGGCTCTCCTCGACCAGCGCCGCGACTTCGTCCTCGGGGATGAAGCTGATGTCGACATCGACTGCGGGCGGGAACCAGAGCTGGCGGAAGCCCATGGTGTCGAGCAGGATCGCGCCCGCCGGCAGCTGGCCGACCGGCGGCAGCGCCGCGAAATATTGCGCGGCGGCAAAAGCGCTCGGCAATCCCGCATTCGCCCGCGCTTCGAGGACGTCGCCCAGATGCTCGCGGTGCTGGAGCACGAACGCCTCCGACAGCGCCCGCGGCCGCGCGCCCATGCTGACCTGGAGCGGCGTGTCGGCACCGGTCTCGCGGCGTACCATCGCCTGGTCGATCCAGCGGATCGCGCCCCGCTCCATCGCGATCATCGCGATCGGCAGCGCATCCTGCGGAAGCCCGCGCGGATCCCCGGTGAAGATGCGCCGGGCGACGCTCCGCCGCGCCTCGTCCAGCGTCGCGGCGCCCCCGGTATCCGGGAAGGGGATCAGCGTGATCGCCGTCGCCTCGATGATGTCGCCATCCTCGACATGGCGGCTGCCGGTGATGCTGGTGGGATAGGCCGCGATCGGATTGGCGGTGAACTCGACGGCGCGCAGCGCGAGGACGAACAGCCCGGTCCGCCGTCCGAGCGGCGCGCGGGGCTCGCGGCGCAGGCCCAGCGTCGCGTCGAGCCGCTCGACCGAGGGAAGATCGAGCGCGACCACCGAGCGCGTGTTGGCGACGAGGACGAGGTCGCCGCTCGGCGTGATGCCGTGCCCGCCCTCGATCACCAGCGTCTGGCCCGCGGTGTCGTTGCCCAGCCGCACGCGCAGCCCGGTGACCACCCCTGCGCCGCCGGCCCGCGCGAGATCGGCCTGGCGCTGGCGGATATAGCTCTGGTCGCGGGTCAGGTCGGCGCCGGTGAGGAAGCGCCCGTCGAAATAGGCCGGCTTCTGGCGCAGGCCGTCGAGCACCAGCGCAGAGTTGCCGAGCAGCGCCTGCATGTCGTCGCGCGAAAGCGTGTTGGGATCATCGCCCCGGGCCTGCCGCGCGATCTCGCTGGCTTCGGCTACGTCGATCCGGGTTCTCGCGCTGCTGTTGGTAAAGGAAGCCATGGCGATGGACCTCTCTGGAAAAGCTCAGGGTTCGGGTTGGATCAGGGGTTCGGCGGTGAAGCCGTCGCCGAGCCATTTGTTGGGCAGGTAGACGAATGGCCGGGCGCCATTGTCGACCGAGATCGGGCGCGTATCGTGGATCGCGACCCGCGCACCGGGCGGGCTGGCGGGAACATCGAGCGGGATCGTGACGCGTGCGAGGAAAAGCGCGGACGGGTCCTGCCCCTCCACATGTTCCTGGAGCGGATCGAGCAGCTGGTCGCTGCCCGAGGCAACCCCATTGTTCCAGCTGCCGAGCACGGCCGCGAGCTTGTCGGCATTGCTCGCGCCGGCGGAGGGCCAGTAGTTCTTCGGCAGCGGCGGGGTGCCTGGCTCCGCGCGAAGCACCAGTTCGAGCGCGGCGCCCTCGCTGATCCGCGAGGCGACCACCGCATCGAGCGCATCGAACGGCCCGGTGGCGAAGGCGGGGGTCTTGCCCAGCGCACAGTTCCGTGCCGAGAGGAAGACGTCGACGTACATCACCGGATCGGCCCCGCCCTGGTTGGCGGACTCCAGCACGTCGGTATCCTGCGCGTCGAACCAGCGGGTGATACGGATGCACCAGGGTTCGGCCAGCTCGATCAGTCGCCCGAACCGGTCGATCGCGACGCCCGGATCGACGTGCAGCTCGCGCTCGGGATCCGCCTCGGCGGGCGGACGTACGCGCAGGCCCGCGACGGTGCCGAAGCCGACCACGGACTTGAGCGCGGTGGCCAGGCGGGCGCGGTGATAGCTCTGCTCGTCGACGAAGTCCTCGGCATCGAGCAGCACGCCGGTGGCGTAGTTGACCCGCTCGGGGCGCGGCAGGCCCTCGATCGGATCGGCGGGTGCGAATGGATCGGCTTCGCTCATGGCCTGGTTTCCTTCATCGCGGACGCAGGACCGGGGTCACCGGCCGAGTGAGGACGACCGGCTCCACCGGCCGAAGGGGACGAATGGGTCGGAGCGCGACGACCTCGACGACCAGCTCGACGGGCTCGCTCTCGTTCTTCTCGTTGTCGACCACGACCAGCTGGAAGCGCCATTTGCCGGGCGCGAGCGCGTTCTCGACCAGCAGGCCGGGTTCGCGGCTGGCCACCGTCTTGCCAGGCGTGAGCGTCGCCATGGCTCAGGGCAGCAGCGTGAAGCGATACTGGACGATCGTGCCCGGCGCGACATCGATCGACTTCGCGGCGGACAGCGTGAAGCTCTTGCCCTCGATCACCACCGCCGGGTCGATCTTCTTGCCGCCGCCGTCGACCAGTTCGAGCACCGCGGTCGGCGCGTTCAGCGCCTGGACGGTGAGGTCGACAAAGGCCGGTTCGCTCTCATTGCCTTCATTGTCGATCACGACGAGCTGGAACCGGTGGGGGCCGGGCGGCAATGGATTGGCCTTGGACACCTCGACCTTGATCACCGCTTCGGTGGATGTCTGGGGCTCGTTGACCTTGAACTGGGGCATGTCTCGGGTCCTTCGGGGTTAAAGTCGGGTCCAGATGTGGCGATCGACCGAGCGGCCGCGCGCGGCCTCCGATCGGGCGGCGCTGAGCAGGAAATCGCGGCCGGCGAGCACCTCGGCGGGACCGTCGGCCACTGCGACCGGAGGCGGGCTGACGGGCCCGTCCGCACGGGCATCGAGCCGGCCGCTGCCGGCAACACGATCCCCGGCGCCCAGCGCGGTGCGGCCGATCCGCGCGGTGCGCGGCGGCGGCTCGGGCAGCAGGAAGCTGTCGACGCCCACCAGCGAGGCGACCGCGACGATCAGCGGCTGGCGCGCCGTGGCCAGCGTGATCTCGACATGCGCCGGCGCCGCCGCCTCCGCGATCTGGCGCAGCCGCGCGCGATCGGCGGTGCGCGGCGTCTCGCGAACCAGGACGAGCACGCGGTGCGCGAGCCGTTCGAAGAAGTCGGCGACGGCGGCACGATCCGCGGCGCTTTGCGGCAGGTCGGCGGAGAACAGTGCCATCACTTCGCGCCGGGCCTGATCCCCGAGGATCAACGTGTCGCCGACATAGGAATTGCCCGAAACCGACAGGCCGAGCGTCAGCGGATCGTTCTCATCGGCAAGATCGGCCCCGAGGATGGTCGCGAAGGTACGCCGCAGCCGCCAGCCCTCGATCACCACGATCTCGCCGCGCGTGACAGATCCGCCGACCAGGATCGCGGGCGGCCGCCCGCCGCGCGGATCGGACATGCCGAGCACCAGGCTCCGGACGATGTGGTCGTCGAATTCGGCAAGCGCGAGCTGGCCAGGACGCGGCACCTCGCGCTCCAGGTCGATGCCGCCGCCGACCACCAGCTTTCCACCGGTGGCGAGCTCGAGCGCGGCCATCAATCCGCCGGGGGTGCCATGAAGCCGTGCCGTCCAGGGCGCGGCGCGAAGGCGCTCGCGCAGTCCCTCGGCGGCCTCCCCGCGTCCAGCCTCGATGCCGATCCAGCTCCCCAGCCAGGGCAGCGCGGGATCGGGCGTGGCGGCAGGATCGGTGAGCAGCCAGCTGCCCGCGACCTTGTTCTCGATCTGGGTGAGAGGCCCTTCGAACAGGCCCAGGAAGCGATCGAGGAAATCGTGGCGGGTGGCCGCACCCTCCATCTCGCCATCGACGCCGGACAGGGTTTCGTGGAGGAAGGACGGGAGATAGCGGTCGCGCCACGAGAAGCGATCGCCATGTACCCGGATCGCCGCGAGTTCCGGCGAAACCTGGCTGTCACCGGTCAGCTCGACATGGAGCCAGAGCCAGCGCCCGCTGAGACGGCGGACGCGGGAGTCCGGGCGCTGGACGAGTGCGGTGAAGAGCCCGGAGCGATCGAGCGCCGACGGACAGGGCGAGAGGCCGGGATGGAAGGGCAGCTCGGAGCGCTCGGCGCACCAGCTCGCCCGCGCGGCCTGCGGATAGTCCTCGTGCGCGGCATCGCCGACGATGTGGAGCGACCAGGGCGGCGCATCGTCCTCGCCGGGCGCGGGCGGCCTGCCGCCGCGATCATCGGCATGCATCCAGATCCGGATTCCGGCATGCTCGGGCACCGATGCCTCGACATAGAGGCGATGCCAGACATTGTCCGCCTTGCCCGCATCGAACGGGCCGATGGTCACGCTGCCCGAACGGGCATAGGTGGCGCGCGAAAGCGCCCGGAGCATGCGGCGTCCCTGGGGCGCCGTCGCGCCCTCCCCCGTCACCAGATATTCGGGAACCTCGGTCAGCCGGTTGCAGAAATTGGCCGCCCAGGGATCGATCAGCCGATGGATCTCGCCGGTCGGCCGGGCGCTGGCATCCGCGCTCGGCGGCACGTCGAGCTCATAGACGAACGCCTGGCGCGCGGGCTGGCCCCCGTCGCTGGCGAGCACGGCGACGCGGTCCTCACCCTCCCAGGCCAGGCCATAGGGATAGCGGAGCCCTTCCAGCGCGAAGCGGCGGACCAGCTCGCGCCCCTCCAGCGTGAACAGCACCGCGTCCTCGTCCTCGATCCAGCCGAGCACGGCGACGCGGCCCGATTTCGATCCCGCAATGGCGATCGGCTCGACATTGGCGGGGAGCCGGGCGGCACGGATCCGGCGCATCGCCGGCGGCCGCGGATTGGGCTCGACCGGGCGGAAGACCTCGCCAATGTCCGGCCGGATGCCGCCGGTGCGCAGCGGCATGCCCTTGAGCAGCGCCAGTTCCCCGGTGCTGCGATCGAGCACCCAGGCGCCGCCGCCCGGCGCGGGCGCGAGCCGGTGCGCATGGAAATTCTTCAGGTCGACACGCGCCGGCACCCAGCGCTCCCGCCGATCGACCATCAGCACACCGTCGTTCCGCGCGACATAGAGGACATCGTCGTCGCCAAAGGCGAGATCGGTCGGCGTGGGTACGCCCGGGGGACTGTCGGGCGGGATCGCCAGTGGCACCGGGCCAGGGCCGAAGCCTGCGGTGCGCAGCGTGCCCGTCTCGTCCAGCCAGGCGAAGCTGCCGCCCGGATCGGACACGGGCGAAGGCGCGCTCGCCCGGGCGCGGGCGAAGATCTTGTCCTCGGCCAGGCTCGGCGCCTTTTGCTGGCGGTCGAGCCGGAGCAGCCCGGACTCGGGGCGCCAATGCAGGTCCTTCGCATCGGCGCCGATGCCGAAGCCCCCGGGATCGGCGATCTGCCAGAAACGGAGACCGTTCGCGTCCATCAGCAGGTCTCCGGCACGACCGGCACGGATACGCCGGCATCGTCGGTGAAGCCCTGGGGCGGCAGGCTCGGCGAGGACGTGTCCCCTTCGGACACGGCGAGCATCGCCAGTTCTGGGAGCTGCCAGCGCTGAAGCGCGATGCGGCCGCGCAACTGCGAATCCTCGGCAACCGGACGCCATTTCTTCTCGCCCGGGCGGCGCGCGAACAGCCGCACCGGCGCCACGGTCCGGACTCCGGGGACGCGGCCGATCGCGGTCTCGAGCAGCCGGTCGTCCACGGCGCGGCCCAGCGGCCAGCCCTGCCCGTCGGGACCGCCCGGTGCGAGCGCCCAGAGATGGAGGCGGATCGCTTCGGACACCGCGTCCAGAACCGCCTCGCGCTGCGTCGAATCGACCAGTTCGACTGCGGCCGACACGCCGATCGGCACATAATCGGTCCCGACGACATAGAGTTCGGTCGCGAGCGGGCGGCGTTCGTCGAGCCAGGCATGGACGGTCTCGAGCATCGGCCGGTCGGGGCGCGGCGCCGGTGCCTGGGTGCCGAGGCGCTGCGGGATGACCATCACCGTCACCACGCCGGGAACCCCGTCGCGGCGCTGCTGCGGCTTGAAGCGTTCGAGCACCTCGACCCGGCCGACCGCGACGCCGGGGGTACGCAGCGCCTGTTCCTTATAGTCGCGCGCAGTGACGGCGCGGTCGCCGTGGCGGATCAGCGCGGGGACGCGGCGCTCGGCCTCGGCGAGCAGCTCGGCATCGGCGCCGCCCGCGCAGGGCAGCGGCTGGCCCACCTTGACGCGGACCTCAGCCGGGGTGGCGATCGCCTTGATCGTGCCGGCGGGGACATTGCCCGCGGCGCCACCGCCGGTCCGCATCCGCGCGACCTGGACCTGGCGGCCCCTGCCCGGGACCATGCCGCGCACGCCATCGCCGAAGCGGACCGTCCCCGCCTCCGAATCGAGGCTGTAGACGCGCTCGTCGCGCCGCGCGGCGGCGGTATCCGCCACCTGGCGCCAGCTGCGCATGCCTTCCTCTTCCTCGACGTCGATCACCAGACTACTCGCCTCGACCGATCCGCTGCCGAGCGAGAGCTCCAGATCGGAGGCGCCGGTGCCCTGGCCGATCGTCTGGCGGCCGAGCGTGCGGCGCTGCTCGATCGCGACGGCGTTGATCCCGGCCCAGCCGAGCTTGAGCGCGCTCAGCTGCGCCTTGCGATCGGGGCGCAGGCGGATCCAGGTGACCAGCCGCGCCGCGAGCACCTCGTCGTCGATCCGCGGGGGACGGTCGCCCACGCCGGCGCTGACCTGCTGCAACACGTCGTTGGACGGCGCGCCGATATCGTCCTTGCCAGGCATCAGCAGGCGGATCACGCCCGCACGGGTGAGCCCCATCGATCCGTCGGCGAGCACGTCGAGCGGGACATAGCCCTGCCCGTCGCCATCGCCGGTGCTGATCTCCCAGACGTGCGGCACGCGCGCGCGGATGCCGATATCGTCGAACGCCTCGGGCATCGCGATCGCCGGGGCAATGCCGATGTTGATCGCGCGCCGCCGGTTGCTCGCGCCGCCGCCCAGCTCCTCGCGGACGGCGGCGACCTGGGCGGGATCGGGGGTGCCGGCCAGGATCGCGAACCACAGGCAATGGTCGCGCGTCGCGGTGGCGAGATCGACCGGGTCGGCGGCGATCTTGCCGGTGAAGACCGGGGTGGTGACATAGCCGCGCGGAGAGCCGGCGATCCCGTACAGCTCGCGCAGGTCGGGCAGCAGGTCGCGCAGCTGCCGGTCCTCGGCGTCGCTCGGCACCCGCTTGATGAAGGCGCGGCCCTCGACGGCGTGCACCATGATCTCGCTCAGCGTCTCATAGGGCAGCGGCTTCTCGACCGCGCTGTGCAGCGGCAGGGTGACCGGCGCGACGGCGGCGGGCTCGGCGAGCGAGATCTGGAGCAGGCCCTGTGCCGGGATTGCCGGGCGCATGCCGACGCCGAGCAGGCGGAGGAAGGCGAGCCGCTGCCGTTCGGGGATCAGGTTGGCGCGGTAGAGGATGGTGTCCGCCAGCCAGGCGAACAGGTCGATCAGCGTGCGGCCGGGATCGCCTTCGGACGGCTGGGTCCATTCGGGCGTGTGCGCGGGGATGCGGCGGACCAGGTCGGTGACCAGGTCCTCGAAGCTGCGATCGTCTAGCGCGGGGGGCTGGAAAGGCATCAGGCGGCTCCCACCGGCACGCGCGCTTCGATCCGCCCGGGCACCCCGGTCGGTCGCAGGCGATAGGCGATCGAGACGATCAGCTCGCGCGGATCGTCGCCCTCGGCGACATCGACCCCGTCGACGACGATCCTCTTCTCGTAGAGCGACAGCGCCTGGAGCACCGCGTCATGCGCCTCGGCCCGCGTGGTCAGCGTGTTGGGCCGGTCGATCAGCGCCTCCAGCCCCGCCCCGAAGCGCGGCCGCATCAGCTGCTCGCCCGGCGCGGTACGCAGGATCGCCTCGATCTTCTGGCGGACCGACAGGGCGGGATCGGGCCAGGCCAGCCTGCCCTCCGCATCGGGCACGGGCAGCAGGGGCCAGCCGGTGCCGACCTGGGGAAGTTGCGGCGCGCCGCCGGTTACGATCGGTCCGCTCATTTCGGCCTCGGGATTGGGATGCAGATCTTGATGAACGCCATCCAGAAGAAGAGGATGTTGAAGAGCGTCAGGAAGATGTTGAGCACGATGAACGCGCACAGCGTGATGATCGGCAGCGAGAAGCTGCACAGCCAGAATATGTCCAGCTGCGGCCCACCGCCGTCCTGTCCTTCCTTCAACTTCTTCATGTCGCCGCCGAGCAGGTTGGACAGCGACGGCGGCACTTCGAACGAGACGTTCGGCTTCATCCGTTTGAAATCGGAGATGCTCGGCAGCGAGATCTTGGTCGCCGGTCCGTCGCCGTCCCACCAGGGCAGGACGCGGAACTGGTCGCTGTAGTCGCTCCACACGATCCGGGCCGGGCATTCCTCCGCCCCCCTGGCGCGGACAAAGGCGCGCACGGCATATTGGCGGCTGTTGCCGTCGAACTTCGGCGCCTGCGGGACGACCGCGGCATAGCGTTCGGACAGGCAGGAGAGCGCGGCGGCGGTCAGCTGGTTGCCGAGCGCGTTGCCCACATCGGGCCATTCGATCGGCATGACGATCCCACGCGCGTTCGCGTCGCCGGTGACGAGGATCGGCGCGGCTGCGGCCAGGAAATCGGCGGCGTTCACGCTGGCGGTGGTCTGTCCCCGGCTGTTCTTCGCGACGGGCAGCACGATCGTACGGAGCAGTCGCATCAGCTCGCGCGCGGCCGGCCCCGTGCCGAACGCGTCGAGCTCGACCATCAGCTGGTGGAGGAAGGTGCCGAACCCGCCCAGCTGCCCTTCCTCGCCCGTCGCGCCCGCCGGAATCTGGAGCGGCGCCCAGGCCGGGCTCAGCGCCTGCTGCTTGCGCGGCAGGTCGATGCGCGGGCGCGGCTTGAGGAAGCCGGAGAGATGCCGGACCATCTCGGCCTTCTCGGTCGCCGGGAGGCCGTTATAGTCGCGGGGCTTCACCGCCTCCTCGCTGCGCTCGCCGCTCGATACGGGAACCAGGCCATAGAGCACGGTCCGGCCGATCTTCGTGCACAGGTCGACCGGCGCGGCGAACAGCGGCAGCACCTGCTCGGCGAGCGGCGCGCCCCCGCGGCGCCGGGCGATCAGCTTGTCGAGATGCCCGGCCGCCCCGCCGCGCACGGAGCCGCGCCGCGTCACATCGGGATCGGCCTCGTCCTCGAGGATCGGCTGCCAGCCCTTCTTGGCCGGTCCCTCGTGCATCCAGCCCGACCAGCGGCCCTCCTCCCGGCGGCGCAGGACCAGGCCCATCCCGTCGAGCCGGCGCGGATCGACGCGCGGGCCGCCCGGGCGGCGGCACACCGCCTCGTAGAGCACGAGATAGAAGCGCCGGTGGATCGGCTGGGTCAGCTCCAGCACATTGTCGCTGCCCCGGCGCAGCACGCGGCGGCTGGCGAGCGCCTGCCGCCAGTTGGTCTTCTCCAGATCGGCGAGCACCGCGTCGATGAATTCCTGCTCGGTCGCGCCGACGATCGCCTCGCGCGCGCCGTGCCCGCCCAGCGGACGGATCACCACGTCATGGTCATGGACCGGCGGCATCCGCTCGGCCAGGCGCCGGCGCGCGGCGGGATGGAGCGTCGTGGTCACCATATGTTGCCCGCTCCCGGCGTGTAGCTGGTGGAGACGACGCTGTTGCTGAGCAGCGTGTCGCATTTGACGACGCCGCTGAACGTCGAGATCGCGGCATCGACCTTGACCGAGCCGGCGCTCACCTCGACCTTCGAGGCAGTGACCTTGACGGTCGACCCGCTCTCGACACTGACCCCCTGGGTGTTCGAGGTGATCGTGTTGCCCGCGCATTCGAACTTGATCGAGCCGCCGCTGGCATCGGTGATCGTGCACTTCGCGCCGCCGGGTGTCTCGATCTCGACCTTTTCCTGGCCGCTCGATTCCTCGACGATGGCGATGCGGGTCCCCGCCTTGCCGGTGATCGTCCAGCGATCGACCCTGTCGCCGCTCAGCGCTTCGGGAACATCGGTCTTGCCGTTCCACAGGCTGCCGACCACCACCGGCGCATCGGCGTTGTTGCCGACGAACATCACGACCACTTCCTCGCCGACATCGGGGATGAAGAAGGCGCCGCAATTCGACGCGGCGAAGGGCACCGCGACCCGCGCCCACACCTCCGCGGCGCCGTCGCTGTCCTCGGCGAGCAGCGTGACCTGCACCCGGCCCAGATTCTTCGGATCGGCGACCGAGACGACGCGGCCGAGATGCGCGCCGTCCATCCACCGCGCCGGGTTGGCGAAGATGCCCAGCGGCTTCATGCGCCCGCTCCCAGATAGGCGCATTCGGCGACGAAATCGGTGAGATAGCCGCGTTCGAGATCGAAGCGGTGGGTCACTTCGACGGCATTGTAGCTGTTGACGAAGAAGGGATTGATCCCGCTGAGCTCGAGCCAGCTGCCCACCCGGATCGCGCCGTCGCCCTGCGCGGTGCCCTCGGCCCGCACGAAGCGGCGGGCCCGCCGGCCATAGGCAGCCTCCGCGACCTTCCGCGCGGCCTGCTCGGTCATCGGCGGGAAATGGCCGGCATGCTCGCGGACCCCATCGGCGACGCCGGTGAGGCCCTGCTTGCCGGTGCTGCCCGTGCCGGGGCCCATCCGCCCCGCCGTGGCGAGCGCGGCGATCGCCTCCCCGCTCTCGGGGTCGAAGCTGCCGATACGCGTCTCGGCGACCTGCTCGGCAAGATCCGCGGTGACCCGGATCTGGAGCAGCGTGTCGCCGAAGCGCAGCGGCACGGTGCTGCGCGCCTCGGCCGCGATCGGCACGACCTGGAGCTTGGCGCCGATCAGCTGGAGATCGGCGTCGAACACCTCCAGCAGCCGGCGCAGGAACGCCAGGTCGCTCTCGTTCATCTGCACCCAGCTTGATGTCGGCGCATCGAGGCCGTCCCCGATCTGCGGCTCTAGCCCGTGATCGCCCGCGATCGCCCGCACCACATCGGCCGGGCTCTGCGCCTCATAGGTCTTGCTGCGGCGCTTGCGGCGAAGCTTGAACAGCCGGTCCTCGGCGAGCAGCGTGAATACCGGCGCCGAGCCGGGTCCCGCTTCGACCTCTATCCCGGTAACGACGCCGTCGAACACTTCCTGCGGGGCGAAGGTGTCGCCGACATAGACCTTGATCGTCGCGCCGAGCTTGAGGGGCGATGCCGCGGTCGCCCCGAACCCGGCGCTGCCGTCGGCGAAGGACAGCACATCGTAGATCGCGAGTTCGAGCGACGACATCCCGCCCAGCGCCTCCCGCATCCGGAAGCTCTTGAGGTTGGCACTCAGCAACGGCAGGTCCTGACCGCCGATCTGGACGGTCGGGCGTGCGCTGTAGCTGCCCTTGGGGTCGTCGCGAGCCATCAGTCGACCGTCAGCCGCGCCTGGCGCTGCGCGTCGCGGCGGAGCAGCGCGCGGACCTTCTCGGGATCGAAGTCCGATCCCGGCGCAGGCGCCGCCGCCGGCTCGGCCGCCTGGGGCTCCACCGTGGTCGCGTGCACTTCGTCGATCACCACTGCCATCGCATTTCCCTCACATGATCCGCACGCCGGCCGACGCCTGCGCGCTGACCTGGGCATTGAGTCCGCCGCCGCCCGCCACTGCGCGGCCGGTGATGTCGAAGCTGGTGCCCGCGCCGATCGCCGGTGCGCTCGGCCTGGGCAGCAGCAGGATCGGGTCGACCGGGAGCGAGACCGCGACTGTCTTGGACGCGCCGAGCCCGGCGAACGCACCCGCACTGGCGCTGACCCCGGCGGTGGCCGAGCCGCCGAACGACGCTCCCGCCGAAGCACTGGCGCTGAAACCCGCGGACGCGCTGGCGCCGAAACCAGCGGACGCGCCGGCGGAGAACCCGGCGCCTGCCGACATGCCGATCCCGGCAGAAGCGCCCGCGCTCGCCGAGGCGCCGATCCCGAATCCGAGCGAGGCCCCTGCCCCGGCTCCCGCACTCAAACCCGCCGATGCGCCGATGCCGATCCCGCCGCCGATACCGATGCCGGCGCCTGCCCCGGCCGAGGCACTCGCGGAGAGGCTGAAGGACGCAGCCGCCTGCAGCTCGACGCTCGCCGACACCGCGACCGCGCCGCCGCCGCCCATCCGCATGTCCTCGATGCCGTTCGCCGCGGCGATCGCGCGTCCGGCGCCGGCATTGCCGTGGTTGGCGGCGACATCGGTGACTCCGCGTCCGCCCTTCGGCACCGCCACCACGGCCTGCGCGGTCGCGGGCGGCAGCTTGGCGTCGGCGCCCTTCTCGATAGTGTCGGTGCCGGTGCCCTGGAGCACGATCTGGATGGTCGAGCGCAGCGGCACGCCCTCGGACGACCAGAAATCGAGCGTCTCGTTGACCGACTCGATCAGCCCCTTGAAGGCGAAGCGCCCCCAGCGGAACTCGATCTGCGGCGGCGCGGCGGGCGGATCCTTGCTGTCCGGCTTGGGCTCGGGCGCCGCCGCCATCTGCTTGAGCACCTGGGTGCCCTGCGGTCCGTCGCGGACGTCGGTTCCGGTCTCGGTCGTGTCGAACACCAGCTCGACGTCGAGCTTGGTGGTGGTCGATCGCGTGGTCTGGCGCGCCTTGGCGGCCTTGCCGTTCTTGTCGGCACCCTTGGCGTTGCCGCTCGATCCGGCTTCCTCGTCCTGCAGCTTGTTGGTCAGCGAGACCTTGAGCGAGGTGGGGTTGAACAGCACCTCGAGCTTGGCGCCGCCGGCACCCAGGTCCTTGATCGTGGCGCGGGCCGAGGGTTTCATACCACCCCCGCCATGTTGAGGCCCTCATGGGCAAGGTGCAGTTCCTCGATCGCGACTTCGGTGCCGCGCGCATTGAGGTCGCCCGCGCGGAACTTGACCGGCATCGCGTTGACCAGCTTCCAGCCGAGCACCGGCTTGCCGTCCTTGATCAGCGCGATCATCACATCGGCGCGGCTGCCGCCGCCCCAGCCGCCATTGGCCGCGCCGTCGGCGCCGGCGAACAGCGCCCACCAGCTCCACAGATGCCGCTGCAGGATGATCCCCCGCTTGAGCACCACCGTGGCGAAGCTGACCGGTCCCACCCGCTGGACCGCGCCATAGTTGCGCCCGCCTTCCTTGATCACCTTCGGCTCCATCGTCGCCTCGAGCCCGGAAATCTCCGAGAAGCCGCCGGTTACGCCGGTCTTGATGTTCGACATCGGGGTGAACTTGGCGTTCGACGGCGGCCCGACGTCCGGCTGGCGCTGGACGAAATGGACATGGAAGTTGAAGCCGGGAAGCGGGGTGAAGGGATCCTCTCCCTCGGGCGGCGGCATCGGCATCAGGCGGCCTCCGCCATCTGCAGCACGCCGGCATCGGCGAGCGAGAGCGTCACTTCGATCCGCTGGATCGGCTGGGCGGCGGTGAAGGCCAGCGAGACGATCGTGCGGCCCGCATCGATATCGGCCTGACGCATCGTGGTCTCGTCGCAGCGGACGGTATAGGCGCGCGCGGCGGTCGCGCCGGAGAGCGCGCCTAGCTGCCACAGCCGGTCGAGGAAGCTCTCCAGGTCGAGCTGCAGCTCGGCCCAGAGGCGCGGGCCGGAGGGTTCGTAGAGCCGGTCCTGCCCCAGCCAGCGCGTGGCGCGCAGGATGATCCCCATCAGCCGCGATACGCCGCCCGCCCGCCAGTCCCGGCTTTCGGACATGGTCGCATCGCTGATCAGCGCCATCGCGCCGAGCTTCCGCCCGATCAGGCAAAGCCGATCGCCGGTCCAGTCCGCCACCCCGCCGGGCAGGCTGGCGCGGATCTCCGCACCGGGCAGTTCCGGCACGGTCGAGACGATGCTGGGTAGCGGCGTCGAGGCTGCGCTGGCAAAGGCGCCGAAGGTCAGCGCCGATCGCGCGACCGCGCCCGCCAGCGCGCCTTCCGGCGCCTCGATCCCCTCGGGCTGCACGGCCGAGGCGGCGGTGGCGACCCAGGGATAGGCGAGCTGGAGCCGGGCGCTACCGATACAGTCAAGCTCGCGCAGCCGCAGCTTGCCCACGCCGAGCTCGGGCTCGTCGAGCAGGCGGAGCGGCGATCCCTCCAGGCCGGGCAGGTCGAGATCGTTGCGCGGCAACGGCAGGCTGGCCACCAGCATCACGTCGCGGCGATGCCCGGCACGGCGCGAGGCATTGAGCAGGTCGAGGAGCGCCTTGATCGCCCCGCTCCACCCGCCATAGGCGGCGCGGTCGTAACGCGGCGCCGTCACGTTCGGGCGTGCGACGCGCGGTTCGGGGGCAAGTCCTTCGACCGGCACGGCGCAGGGCTTGAACGCCTCGGGCACCGGCGGCGGCTCGGGAAGCGAGGCCAGCGGTGCGGGCGGCGGCGCGAACAGTTCGGCCAGGTCGGGCAGCAACAGCATCGCCGCGTCGTCGACGCCCCAGATATGCGCGGCACCGTGCCAGGTCGCCGGATCGCCGGTCGAGGCGGGCGTGCCGATCCCATCGAGCCCGGGGACCAGCGCGACGCGGTTCGCCGCGTCGGGCGGCGCGATGGTCTTCCACGAGACGAGGCGGCGCTTCTCCGCGCGCACGTCCGCCTCCGCCACCGCGGGATCGGGGAGCAACGGCAGCGGATCGCCGGTGCGGACGATCCAGGCCTTCGCCCCGCCCTCGACGAAGAAGCTGCGCACCGCCAGCCCCAACGGACAGGCCAGCCGCCGCTTGCTGCCCTTGGCCAGCAAGCGCGTGTCCCAGCCGAACAGCGCGTCGAACGCGTCCCAGCTCGTCACCGCGACGGGCACGTCGAGCAGGGCCTCGACGGCTTCGTCGCTGCGGGCAAAGGGGCCCTGCCCCGCCCAGCCCGCCTCTTCCAGCGCTCGCCGTACATTGGCGGGCACCGGCGCGTCCCGCCGCGGCACCAGCCCGACGAACAGCGCCACATCGGCGCGGCTCGGCAGGTCGGCACCGGGCGGCGGCGCATCGCTGAGGACGAGTTCGGGAAAGGGCATCGCCGCGGGTCCGTCAGATCTCGGCGAACTCGAAGCCTTCGGCCCCGAGCACCAGCTCTTCCATCGCCACGTCGCTGCCGCCTTTGCCGGCCAGCGTCGGCCCGGTCCATTTCATCGGCCGCACGTTGATCAGCTTCCAGCGCAGGACCGGCTGGCCGGTCTCGTCGTTGAGCGTGATGTCGACGTTGCGGACGAAGGTCGGGTCGGTGCGCGTCTGGGCCACCCAGGTCCAGAAGTTGGTCAGGCCCATGATGCCGCGCTTGAGCGTGACGTCCGATGCCTTGTGGAGCCCGGGGATCTTGCGGACCCGGTTCACCTTGTCGTTGCCCTGGCGGTATTCCATCAGCGTCGTCTCGGTGCCGATGCCGCTGACGTCCGAGAAACCGCCGAGCGCGGCGGTGGACGACGCCACCCCGTCATTGAGCTCGACCAGGAAGTTATATGCGCCGTACGGCGTGTCGCGTGGCATGGTCCTGTCTCCTTAATCGCGGCCGTCGGCGGTCTTCTGGCCGATGCGGAAGATGACGAATTCGGCGGGCTTGATCGCGGCGACGCCGATCAGGCAGACGAGCCGTCCGTTATCGAGATCGTTCTGCGACATGGTCGAACGGTCGCAGCGCACGAAATACGCTTCCTTCGGGCTGGCCCCGAGCAGCGCGCCGTTCAGCCATTCGTTGTAGAGGAAGTCGCTGATCGTCGTGCGGACATTGGCCCACAGCCGCTCGCCGTTCGGCTCGAACACCGCCCATTGCGTGCCACGGTCGATCGACGCCTCGAGATAGAGGAAATAGCGCCTGATATTGACGTATTTCCACTCGGGATCGGAGCTGAGCGTGCGTGCGCCCCACACCCGGATGCCGCGATTGGGCAGCGCGCGGATGCAGTTGACGCCGAGCGGGTTGAGCAGCTCCTGCTCGCCGAAGCGCACCCCATATTGCAGGCCGAGCGCGCCGGTGACCGTCTCGTTCGCCGGCGCCTTGATCACCCCGCGCTGGACGTCGCTGCGCGCATAGATGCCGCACACCGCGCCCGAGGGCGGCACGTCGATCTGGCTCGGCTGCATCGGATCGGTGCCGGCGAGCGGATTCGAAATCGTGATCCACGGATAGTAGAGCGCGGCATATTTGCTGTCGATCTTGTCCTTGAGCGCGCGGGCGCCGGCCGGATCCTTGTTCGGCGGCGTGTCGAGCACCGCGATCCGGTACGAGCGGCGCGCCTCGGCATGGGCGATCAGCGACTGGTTGACCGCGGCGGCCAGCGTGTCGTTGAAGCTCGACGCGCCCGGCGCCGCGACGATCGAGATGTCCTCGAGCGCGAGCAGCGCGTTGAGCGCATTGTCGAACGGCGTGGACGAGGCGGGCGGCCCGCTCCCCTCGACGCCGCCGGTCAGGTTGACCGTCCGGCTGTTGCCGCTCTGCATCAGGCCGGCCTGCAGCTCGAACGGAGTCACCGCGTCGCCGATGTCGATCTGCACCGCATTGGTCAGCGCGGCCTGGGCGATCGGCGGCTTGGGGTTGAGGATCGTGCCGATGTAGCGCGGATGCAGCGGACTGAAGCCGAGCGCGCCATATTCGGCGAGCACGCCGTCCGGACCGGTCACCTCGGCGCTGACCGTGTAGATGGTAACCGCCGTGTCGGGCGTGGCGGCATCCCAGGCGGTGAGGTCGGCGGCGGTTGTCGTCACCGGCGTGCCCGTCACGAAGAAGTCGCTACCCAGCTTGACCAGCGTCCCCGCCGGCTGGCTGAGCGCCAGCTTCTTGGTGCTGGTGAGCGCCGCCTGGACCAGCCGCACCCGGTAGTTGACCGTCGGCTCGCCGGGCAGCGTCGCGCCGCCGGTATGGCGCGCGCTGAAGCCGACCTGCTTGTTGCTCGCCAGCGGGGTCGGCGTGGGTGTCGGCGAAGGGGATGGCGAGGGCGACGGAGAGGGCGATGGCGATGGCGATGGCGATGGCGATGGCGATGGCGCGGGCGCAGGTGCCGGCGCGTTGATCACCCCGCTGCTCGCGGCGGCTGCGCCCGGGCCCAGGATGCGCGAGACATAGAGCCGCCCGCCGCCATTGTTGAAGAAGGCGAAGGCGGCGAGCGCCATATGGTTGACCGCCGCATTGGCGCCGAGCTTGAGATTGCCGAGCCCGCCATAATAGCGCTCGTAATCGGAGAAGGAGGTCAGCAGCGGCGGCGTGACTCCGGATGGGCCGCGCGCGGTCAGCCCGACGAACGCGGCGGTGCTGGTGCCGACGCCCTCGATCGACTTGGACCGGAAGCTGGTTTCCTCGACATAGACGGCTGGGGCTAGATATTCGGGCATGGCAGGACTCCTGCGAGGGACTGGTTCGGGGTGGGGCGACGGCAGCCTGTCATGGCGGCGTCCAGGACAAGGTCGCGGTCCGGATCAGCCCGGCGGCGATCGCGAGTGTCTTGGCGGCCGAGGCCGTGCCGCCGGTCGCGAGCGCATCGGGATCGATCAGCGCGCCCGGATCCTGGCGCGCGGCGAATATCGCCTCGGGCGCATGGAAGCGCGCGGTCGCGGGGTCGACCACCGCGTCGATCTCCGCCGGCCAGTCGCGGGTCATCGACGGCCCCGGCGCGCTGCTGGCGAAGGGGATCGCGTCGGCGAACAGCAGCGCCTCGCCCGCCGCATCGGTGAGCGCGAAGGTCTCCGGCCGCCCGTCCGGGCGCAGCCGGACCAGCGCACCCTCGATCGCCCGGCCATCGTCGCTGCGGGTGACCGCCACCCGAAGCGCGGCGCTGAGCCCCGCCGGGCGTGCGAGCGGCGTCGGCGGCAGCACCACCTCGACCGGCCGGAACACGCTGTTGACGTTGGCCGGATCGGGATGGCGCGGAAGCCGCAGCTCCACGCTGCGCGCGGCATAGGCCGGGTCCGAAGGACGCAACTCGAGCTGGTATTTCTTCGACCGCACCGCCGGCGTGCCGGGCGCCGCCTCGAACGCGGCGTCGTGCGCGGCGAGCCCCGCCGCACGCGTGACGATCACCATTCCCGGCCTCTTCCGGAACCAGCCGAACCCGTCGGGCGCGGTGATCGCGACCGAGCAGGTTACCGGCGCGCCGAGCGTGTCGACAAAGGCGATCGCGGCCAGGATGCGGCGATCGAGCAGGTCCCAGGCCCGCGTCGCCATCACACCGTCTCCGCCATCGGATCGACATTGGCGAAGCCGAAGCGGCTGGCGACCACCGCGGGATAGTCCGGCGTCTGGCCATAGCCGATCCGCACCACCCGTGCCTTGAACGTCGCCGACATCCGATAGCGGCGCTGGAGCGCGCCCCAGATGCGGAACAGCTCGTCGTCGCTCATCGTGTCCGGGACGATCTGCACGGTCTCGTCGCTGCCCCAGCTGCCGTCATTGGGCAGCAGCGAGCGATCGAGCAGCGGGTTGGCGAGCAGCTCGAGCATCACCCAGCTGATGATCGCCTGCTCGTCGGCCACCTTGCTCGGCCAGGCGGTGACCAGATAGTGGAGATCGACCGCGAGGCTGGTCGAGGACGGCGCGTCGCCGGTCCGCAGCCGCTGCGCCGGATGATCGGACATCTTCACCCGGTAGCAGGTCAGCGAGCAGTCGCTGGTTGGCTCGGTCTTGGTGGCCAGGTCGCCGAGCGAGAGATGGTTGATCTTGAGCGCCTTGGGCACCGGCCCCAGCAGCCCGTCGGCGGACAGCAGCTCCCGCCGCGCGTCGAGCAGCTTGACGATGCTTTCGCCCACCTGGTTGACCGCCGCGAGACCCGCCATGGTCAGCGTTCCTCCCGGTGCTGCGGGAGCCGGCCATAACGCTCCTCATAGGAATCGATCGTCCGGCGGATCGCCTCGCCGAAGCTGACGAGGTGGACCGGCGTGGTCTGGATCCAGCTGTGCGGCGCCAGCCGCCCGTCGCCGTCGAATGCCTGGGCGAAGCAGAGCTCGACCTCGGAGACGTTGAACGCGATCTCGACATGGTTGGAATAGGGGCGCGCACGACCGGCCGGCCAGAGCTCGGGTGCGTCGGTGCGTGGAAATTCCCCCATCGCCTGTCCCCTGACCGGGTGCATCCGGTCGGGGGCATCTCTGCAAGTCCCTTGCCAAGCCGCTAAGCGATTGCTTTCAAAGGAATTGGCGTGAACGAGACAGAGGCGATGTTACATCGGACGAGACAGAATCTGTAACAGGTGCTGTCACAGGGTGGACAGCAGCGTCACACCATCGAGAGGATCGCCGATTCCTCGATCAGGCCATGCCGGGCGAGCTTGCGGTACAGCGTCATCCGCGAGCAGCTGAGCGCCTTGGCCGCGACGCTCTTGTTGCCCCCTGCCCGCTCCAGCGCCTGGAGCAGGATGCCGCGCTCGTCCTCGCCCTGCCCCTGCCCCTGCCGTAATGCCGGCGCACAGGCGAAGAGATAGGATGGCAGGTCGTCGGGAGTGATCTGGCCGGCATTGCAGGTGACCAGCGCGATCTCGATCACGTTGCGCAGCTCGCGGACATTGCCCGGCCAGTCATGCCCTTCGAGCACCGCTGCGACCCCGCATGCGATCGCCGGCACCGGCAGCGACGACGACGCCGCGAGTTCGCGCAGCAGGTGGCAGGCGATCGGCATGATGTCCTCCCGCCGGTCGCGCAGCGGCGGAAGCTCGATGCAGGCGACCGCCAGCCGGTAGAACAGGTCCTCGCGGAAGCCGCCGCTTTCGATCTCGGCGCGCAGGTCGCGGTTGGTGGTCGCGACGATCCGGGCGTCGAAGCGGGTCGGCGCGGTCGCGCCGAGCCGATATACCTCGCGCGATTCGATCGCACGGAGCAGCTTCGCCTGGCCGGCAAGGCTCAGCTCGCCGATCTCGTCGAGCAGCAGCGTACCGCCATCCGCCAGCTTGAGCTTGCCCGGATAGGCCGTGAGCGCCCCCGAAAAGGCGCCGCGCTCATAGCCGAACAATTCCCCCTCCAGCAGCCCGTCGGGGATCGCCGCGCAGTTGAGCGCCACCAGGGGACCGCGCGCACGCCGCCCGCGCCGATGGAGCAAGGCGGCGAAGCAGTCCTTGCCCGTCCCCGTCTCGCCGGTGACCAATACGCTCACATTGCTGGGTGCGAGCCGCAACGCATAATCCCGCGCCGCCGTCAGCGCGGCGCTGCGCCCGGCCATCCCGTCGGTTGCATCGGGCTGCGCATCGGGATCGAGATGTCCGCCGAGCAACTGGGCGAGCTGGCTCTCGTCCATGTCGCGTGCGATGAAATCATCGGCACCCGATCGGAATGCCTCGATCGCGGCCTGTTGCGAGGCGTCGCTGCCGAACACGATCACCCGCGCCGCCGGGAATGCCCGCCGCATCTGGGCAAACGCCGCCCGCGGCGCCGGCATCGACATCAGGGCGATCTGTACCTGGTCGCAAAGCCGGTCGTTTCCGTCGGGCGCGGTCTCGATCACGCGCAACCCGGCCCCAAGCGAGCAGGCTACCCGATCGATCCGCCCGCGGATCTCATCGTTTCCGCCAAGCAGGACCAGTCTCGGCCAGCCATGAATCATGATCGCCAATTCCCCAGATAACGACACGACTTGGCACACCGCTGCATCGAGATGCGCGCCAGGACATTTGGGCAAGAATGTCTGCGACCTTATTCGGGCTGTCCGCACTGACCGATGCCGGAATCGACCGGCGATCCATCGCTGCGGAGGCTGGAGGTTATTTCAAAACCGCCAAAGAGTCCATTTCAGTTCTTGAATAAAATATTAACCAGGAATTCCACTCTACTTTCAACACGCAAGACCTGGGCCCGAAATTCTTGCGCCCATCTGCCGAGTAGCTCGCACGGTTTCGGTGCAATCTTGCGCGGGATGCTTGTTCGACTCGCCGGCGATGGCCGGGATATCGCACCAGCCGCGATTTCGGCGTGGCATGGGCTGCCGGCAAGGGTGTCTCTCGCACCTTGCCGACAGCCGCTTGCCTCCCCTTGGGGAACCGGAAACCTATTTGAACAGCTTCAGCGGGATCGCCTCGCCCATCTTCGTCTCGCCCGCGCCGTTCGGGTGGAGATTGTCCCCGCCCTGCAGCGCCGAGGCGAGGCGCTTCGGGTTGGCCGGGTCCGCCACGACCTTTTCCATGTCGACCACCGCGTCGAACGTGCCGGAAGTGCGGATCCACTCGTTGATCTCGCTCCGCAGCGCCTCGCCCTCCGGGGTCTGGTAGCCCGCGCCCTCGAATGGCAGGATGGTCAGGCCGATCACCTTGATGCCGTGCGCATGGGCGCGCTGGACGATCTGGCGGAAGCCGGACTTGAGGTCCGCCGCGCTGACCACCGGGCCGTTGTTCCGGCCCGATCCGCCGATGTCGTTGATCCCCTCGAGCATCACGACATGCGTCACGCCCGGCAGCGCCAGCACGTCACGGTCGAAGCGGGCGAGCGCGCTCGGGCCCGTGCCGTTCGACAGGATGCGGTTGCCGCCGATCGCCTGGGTCACCACCACATGCGGCATGCCCGCCGCCGCCAGCCGCCGGCCGAGCACGTCGCCCCAGCGGCACACCGGTACCGCGTCGTTCGCGCAGCCGGTATTGTCGGTGATCGAGTCGCCATAGGCGACGATCACCGGGCGCGGCTTGGCGCCCAGCACATCGACTTCGGCGAGCAGCGGGCGCGGACCGGACTGGCTCGCCGGCGCGAAATCCTTGTCGGTGAAGTCGCCCGCCGGCGAGATCGCGGTCTTCGCCCCACCCGCGCCGTGCACCGTGTCGATATCGACCTTGTCGGGCATGTAGAGCGACACTTCGATCAGGTCGAACGCCTTGACCGGCAATGCCACCGGATCGCTGACCAGCGGCGCGCCGTTGCGCAGCTGACCCTGGCCCTGCCCGTCAAAGGTCACGCGCACCGGCTTGCCGCCGGCGATCCGCACGCTCGCCGCGCCGATCCGCATCGCCGGGCCATAATCGTTCGCCAGCTGGATGCGGACCTTCTCGCCCGCCGCGCCGACGCGCACCTGCATGCGCAACGTCGCATTCTCCACCGACACGCGCTGGGCGGGCTGGTTCGCCTGCCACATGCTGGCGGTCCAGGCCGGCGTCCAGCCGTCCGGCCCCGCGCGGGCCTCCACCGGGGCGGCGATCAGCAACGAGGCAATCAGGGCTCCACGTGACATCCAGTGCATATATCCCCTCCAGGCTATTGACGGTTATGGTCTCGTATCAGCGCGTACCGGACGGCACCTTCTGCGGTGCGCCTTCGGGCACGGGCAAGCCGAAATCGGGCCGGCCGTCCGCGGTCCAGCCGAACTTCTGGATGTGCGGCGCGCGCTTCGGCGTACACTTCATCCCCGCCGCCGCATTGGCGTGGTAGATGATCCAGTCCTCCTTGCCGTCGGGCGACTTGAAGAAGCCGTTATGGCCGGTGGCGAACACACCATTCCCCTTGTGGAGCACCGGCGTCGGCGACTTGCTCCACACCTTGGGATCGAGGGGGTTGGCGCCGGGCGCCGCGCGCAGCAGGCCGAGCGCGTAATCGTCCGACCAGCACGGGCTCGCCGAATAGGTCAGGAACAGGTCGCCCTTCGGCCCCAGCAGGAATTCCGGCCCCTCGAGGATCTGGCGCCCGTCGAGCCGTTCCCAGGGCTGGTCGGGCATGGCGATCACCTGCTCCTTGCCCTTGAGCGTCCACGGGTTCGCCATCTCGGCGATCGCCAGGCCGCTGTCCGGCCCAAGATAGGGCGAATAGACGAAGTAGCGCTTGCCGCGATATTCGAAGCTGGTGCCGTCGATCCCGGCATGGGCGGTGTTGATCCGGCCCCGGTCGATCCAGGTGCCGCTGAGCGGATCGGACGCTTTGTTCTCCAACACGAACACTGCGCGGTGGGCGTCGTCGCTGAAACCGCTTGCAGTGGCGGTGTAGTAGAGGAACCAGCTCTTGCCGATGCGGTGCAGCTCGGGCGCCCATACCAGATGCGCGTTCGGCCCCTCCTTGGGCGGGGTCCAGACCAGCTTCTGCTCCGCATTGGCCAGGTCCGCGATGTTCCGCGTCCGGTACAGCGTGATGCCGTCGCGCTGGGTGTGCATGTAGTAATAGGTGCCGTCGACCTGGGTGATCCAGGGATCGGGGCCCGATGGGAGCAGCGGATTGGTGTAGGTGCCAACTTCCGCGACCGGAGCGTTCTGTGCCGATACGGTTCCGGTGCCCAGGCACAGGGCCGCGGCAATCACCGCCCCGCTCCAGAGGTCGCGCGTCTTCATGGCATCTCTCCCGCTTATATGAGATGACTTATCATATAATTTGCGACCCAAGACAAGCCTCAGGTCGCAAACTTTGCCACGATCGATGTCCGTTTCAGTCCGCCAGCGCGGCCACGAAGGCGCGGGCATTGGCCCCCACCTCGGCGGCGGTCATCCCCGGCTTGTAGAGTGCCGATCCGAGCCCGAAGCCGGGGGCGCCGGCGGCGCGCCACGGGGCCATGGTGTCGGGCGCGATGCCGCCCACCGGCAGCACCCGCGCGTCCTTGGGCAGCACGGCGCGCATCGCCTTGAGAACATTGGGGCTCGCTGCCTCGGCCGGGAACAGCTTGAGCGCGGTGGCGCCCGTGTCGAGCGCGGCAAAGGCCTCGCTCATCGTGAAGATGCCGGGCAGCGACACCAGCCCGCGGGCGGCGCTGGCGGCGATCACCTTGAGGTTGGCGTTGGGCGAGATGATCATCGTGCCGCCGACGGCCTCGACCTCGGCGACCTGCGCCTCGCGCAGCACCGTGCCCGCGCCGATCACCGCCCTGCCCTCGAAGCGCTTGGCCAGCCGCGCGATGCTGTCGAGCGGATCGGGCGAGTTCATCGGCACTTCGATCAGGGTAAAGCCTGCCGAAACAAGCGCTTCGCCGATCTCCTCTACCTCATCGGGCTTCACCCCGCGCAGGATCGCGACCAGCGGGCAGCGGGCAAAGGCGGTGTCGAAGGCGGCGATATGGCTCACGATATACTCCCAATGGCGATGATGCCGGCAACGAAGGCGGCGTGGCTGTCGACCCGCACGGCGCGGCGGCCATGCACTTCGACCGCCGCCGAATAGAGCCCGCCGAGCACGGGGTCGGCGAGGATATGGACTTCGTCATGCCCCACCCGCTCGAGCCGGGCAGCGACGTCGCTGCCGATCAGCAGCCCGCTGGCGAAGCTCGCGGCGTCCGAGTCCGGGCGCTCGCCCAGCAGCTTGGCGGCGCGGATGCCGAACAGCGAAGCGGCGAGGTCGCGCTTGCGCCCCTCCTCCACCCCGTCGAGGAACGCCTGGCCCAGCGTGACCTCCTCGGTAAGTTGCGAGGAAAGCAGCCCATATTTGCGCAGCATGGCGAAAAGCTCGCCGGTCATCGCGGTGGTGAAGCGAGCGATCCGCCCGCCTTCCATCTCCGCCCATTTGCAGTGCGTGCCCGGCTGGGCGAGCAGCGCGTCGTGCGGCACCAGCCCGGCTGCGACCGCGCCCAGCAGCTGGACTTCCTCGCCCCGCATCACGTCCGCCGGACCGGTGACCGAGACCCCGGGGACGATCGCGGTGCGGTCGTCGATCTTGAGCAGATTGGCCGCCAGGTCCTCGACCCCGGCCGGCGCGGGCACATAGGGCGCCGCTCGCCAGCCGATGTTCGACCCGACCATGCCGGCCATCAGCATCGGCAGGTCGCCGAAGCGGGAGCGGATGCCCGCAGCCTCGGCCGCGAAGTCGGTGACCGAGGTCACGCCGCGGTCGTCACGCTCGGTGCGGACGACTTGGCCGCCCTCGATCAAGAAGGCGCGCCGGTTGGTCGTCCCCCAGTCGATAGCGAGGAAGGGTCCCGAAAAGCTCACCACCAGACCCCGTACAGCGCGATGAGGATCAGGATCACCCCGACGCCCGCGACGTTGAACACGTTCGGCGTCTTGAAGCTGACGCCCTCCATGGTCACGACATTTTTCTCGGCCTTTGCCGGCTTCACCAGCGACACGATCACCGCCAGCGCCAGGCTGATCACGAAGACCAGGCCCATGCGGTTCATGAAGGGGAAGTCGGGCATGCCGACCTTGAACACATAGGACAGCGCCACCGAAGCCACCGCCGCGACGATCGCCCCCGCCTCGCTCGCCGGCTTCCAGAACAGGCCGAGCAGGAAGATCACCGTGATGCCCGGGGTGAAGAAGCCAGAGAATTCCTGGATGAACTGGAAGGCCTGGTCCGACTGGCCGATCAGCGGCCGGGCGGCGATGATCGCGATCACCACGGCCAGCGCGGCGACGATGCGGCCGACCAGGACGAGGTGCTTCTCCTGCCCGGTCTTGCCGCTGCCGTCCTCGCCGCGCGTGCTGATGCCGCGCACCTTGGCATAGAGGTCGAGGGTGAAGATGGTGCCGATCGAATTGATCTTGGAGGCGGTCGACGCGATGATTGCCGCGACCAGCGCCGCGAAGACCAGGCCGAGCAGGCCCGGCGGCAGCAGCTTGAGCATCGTCGGATAGGCTTCGTCGCCCACCGCCAGGTTCGGCGCGAGCATCACCGCGGCGATGCCCGGCAGCACGATGATCACCGGCATGAGGAGCTTGAGATAGGCGGCGAGCGTAATGCCCTTCTGCGCCTCGCCCAGGTTCTTCGCGGCCAGCGCGCGCTGGATGATGTACTGGTTGAAGCCCCAATAGCTCAGGTTCGCGATCCACATGCCGCCGACGAGCACGGCGATGCCGGGCAGGTCCTTGTAATAGGGATTGTCGGGCGAGAGGATCATGTCGAACTTCTCGGGATGGGCGTTCATCAGCGTGTGGAAGCCGGCGAACACGCCCTGCCCGCCGCCGATCTGGTCGAGCGTCAGATACGAGACGATCAGGCCGCCCATCACCAGCAGCGTCACCTGGACGATGTCGGTCAGCGCCACCGCCTTGAGGCCGCCGTACAGCTGGTAGAGCAAAGCGAACAGGCCGAGCGCGATCAGCGCGGCGTTCTGGTCGATACCCGCCACCTTGTGCACCGCGATCGAGCCGAGCCAGATGATCGAGGTCAGGTTCACGAACACGTAGAGCGCGAGCCAGAACACTGCCATCAGCACCGGCAGCACCTTGCCGTACCGCTGCTCGAGGAACTGCGGCATGGTGTAGATCTGGTTCTTGAGGAAGATCGGCAGGAAATACTTGCCGACGATCAGCAGGGTCAGCGCCGCCATCCACTCATAGGAGGCGATCGCCAGGCCGATCTTGTAGCCCGATCCGGCCATGCCGACGATCTGCTCCGCCGAGATGTTCGCTGCGATCAGCGACGCGCCGATCGCCCACCAGGGCAGCGACTTGGACGCCAGGAAATAGTCGGACGTATCCTTGGCATGCCCGGCCTTCTCGCGGCTGACCCATTGGGCCAGTCCGAAAATGCCGATGGCGTAGATGATGACCACGATCAGGTCGATCTGCGACAGGCTCGTCACGCTATCCCTCCCTAAGGTGCCGCGCACTCAAACGGGGCGGCCGAGTGGTTCATTTATCTTATTAATTGGGCTTGTCTAGCCACGCGTTTGGGATACAGCTAGAAATCAGAGGGCAAGCGACGATCGTCGCCTCGACAGAAAAGGAATACCCGCGCGTGGCAACGTCTCTATCCAGGTCGCAAGACGAACTTCGTCCGCAGCTCGGCCGTAACCTCACCTACGGCCTGCTCGACCGGCTGGGCCGCGCGATCGTCACCGGCCAGTACGAGACCCAGCCCTTCCCGACCGAGGCGGAGCTGACCACCCAGCACGGTGTGAGCCGTTCGGTGACGCGCGAAGCGGTGAAGATGCTCACCGCCAAGGGCCTGCTCAGCGCCCGTCCGCGTCAGGGCACGGTGGTGGAGCCGACCTCGTCGTGGAACCTGTTCGACACCGACGTGCTGCGCTGGCTGCTCGAACGGCAATTCTCGGTCGAGCTGCTCAAGCAGTTCAACCAGCTGCGCGTCGCGATCGAACCCGAGGCCGCCGCGCTCGCCGCCCGCTTCGCCAGCAATGCCGATATCGAGGCGATCGGCGAAGGCCTTGCCCGCATGGAAGCCGCCGAAGCCGGCATGGACGACACGCTGGAGGCGGACATCGCCTTCCACGTCTCGATCCTGCGCGCGTCGGGCAACCCCTTCTACGTCCAGTTCCGTGACGTGGTCGGCACCGCGCTGCGCACCTCGATCCGCTTCACCAACCGGGTGAAGGGCCGCACCGCGAACGTCGCGGATCACGGCCGCGTGCTCGAGGCGATCCAGGCCCGCGACCCCAATTCGGCGCGCACCGCGATGCGGGCATTGATCTCCGACGTGCTCGAGCTCATCGACGCGCACGAGAACACGCCGGCCTGATCCTCAGTCCATCCGAATCGGCAGGATCGATCCGTCCTTGCCAAACGTCACCGACGTGATCGCCACCCGGCGCGAGCCGGTATAGGGGCCGTCATGCGGCTGCCCTTCCCAGCGGTGATAGGCGATGTACCAGCGCCCGTCCTTGGGATCGCGCAGGAAGGCGTGGTGGCCCGGCCCCTTGTACTTGGCGTCGCTCACCAGGATCGCCCCGCGATACTTCCACGGCCCCACCGGTGACGATGCCGTGGCGTAGTGCACCGAATAGGTAGTGTCGCGGAAATTGCCCGAGGAATAGGACAGGTAATAGGTACCCTTGCGCTCGAACATGAACGAGCCTTCGGTGAAGTGCTCGGGCGTCTTCACCTTCACCTCATGGTCGATGCTGACCATGTCGGGCTTGAGCTGCCAGACGCGCAGCGTCGCGCCGGCGCTGCCGCCGGCATAGAGATAGCTCCTGCCGCTCCTCGGGTCGGTGAACACCGCCGGGTCGATCGCCTCGAAACCGTGACCGCCATCGTTCACCAGCGGCTTGCCGCTGTCCTTGCAGGGGCCGGCAGGACCGTCGCAGGTCGCCACGCCGATGCGGCTCGGCGTCGGGTTCTGCGGCCCGATCGAATAGTAGAAATAATAGCGCCCGTTCGCGCGGACCATGTCGGGTGCCCAGAGCCGATGCTCGGGGGCGTGATCGTCCCCGATCCACGGGATCATGCCATGGTCGAGGAGGACGGGCCCCTTCTCCCACTTCTGCATGTCGAGCGAATGCCAGGCGACCAGGGTCTTCCCGCCAAAGGTCGGGTAGAGCCAGTACTGGCCCTCGGCCACTTCGAAGTCCGGATCCGCGCCGTCGAAGAAGGACGGCGCGTCCTGGGCACTGGCCGGCAGCGCGGCGAGGACAAGCCCCGCCAGCGCCCCGAAACCGATCCTTCGCGTCACTTGGCCACCGGAACGACGCCCTTGGGCGCCGCGGACATCCGCTTGATCAGGTCGACCTCGGCCTGGCGATAGGGCTTGCCGTCGAAATACAGGATGTCGTGGAACCAGATCGTCGGCTCGTCGAAGGTATAGGGCTTCTTCCAGCTGTCCCAGGGCAGGCGCGTCTGCATCTTCCCGTCGACGAAACCCCAATTGTACATCGCGATGTTGAGCTTCTTCGCGATCGGCAGCGAACCGTCGAAGGTCGAGCCGTTGCCGCGCGCCATATACTCGGTGCACCAGACCGGGCGGCCATAGCTGAGCATCTGCCTGGCGCGCTTCTCGAAGGTCTCGGGCCAGTTGTAATCGTGGAAGCTCAGCACGTCGGATTCGGCGATCTGGATCTTCTCGACCGCGTCGAGCTTGCTCTGGTCGTCCCAGTTCTCGCCGATCCACACGCCCGAGGTGAGCGGCTGGATCGGATCGGCCGAACGCGCCGCCGCGAACATCCGCGGAAGCAGCGTCGCGACGTACTTGTTCTTGTCCTTGGTCGGCTTGTAGCTGCCGCCGCCGCCATTGTTCGGCTCGTTCCAGACGTCCCAGCCGATCACGCGCTCGTCCTTGGCGAAGGTCGTCACCAGATCCTTCACATAGGCCTCGAGCTTGCCGTACTGCGACACGTCCTTCAGCCGCGCCTCGCCCGGCGACTGGACCGAGCCGGAATTGTGCACGCCCGGGATCGGCGGATGCTGCGGCCCGGCGACGGGGTTCGGATCCCAGCAGCTGTCGAAGAAGATCCACAGCGTCTTGATCTTGTGCTTGGACGCGATCGTCATGAACTCGTCCATCCGGCGCTTCAGGCCGGCGGCATCGGTCTCCCACAGCAGGTGGTGCAGGTTCACCCGCATCACGTTCATGCCCATCGCCTCGGCCCAGCCGAGCTCCAGGTCTATGCGCTTGGGATCCCAGGTCTCGGCCTGGAACATCTCGAGCTGGTTGATCGCGGTGGCCGGCGTGTAGTTGGCGCCGACCTGCCAGGGCTGCTTGGCGTGCCAGGCGTTCGCCTGGGCCGCGGTCCACTGGTCGCGCGCAAGCGCGGGGGTCGCCACGAGCGTCGTCGCGGCGAGGAACAGGGCGATAGTCTTCATGGCGATCCTCTCAGCGCTTGGCCGCCTGACCCGTGGTCAGGCGATAGGTCATCACGTTGCGATAGGTCTGGCCCGGCGCGAGGCGCGCGTCGGGGAAGCCCTTCTGGTTGGGCGAATCCGGGAAGATCTGCGGCTCCATCACGATGGCGTCACCCTCGCGGTAGACCTTCTTCGACTTGCCGTGGGACGTGCCGTCGAGGAAGTTGCCCGAATAGAATTGCAGGCCCGGCTGGTTCGACCACAGCTCGAAGCCGCGGCCCGAGGCGGGGTCATAGACCTTGGCCATCAGATGCTGGGTCTTGGTGACCTCGCGGCCGATCACCCAGTTATGGTCGTAACCGCGGCCCCAGACGATCTGCTGGTCGCTGGCGTCGCGGACGCGCAGGCCCACGGCGGTCGGCTTGCGGAAGTCGAACACGGTGCCGGCGACCGACTTGAACTCGCCGGTCGGGATCGCACCGTCGTCGGTCGGCAGATAGGTCTGCGCCGGGATCGTCACGACATGCCCCATCGCGCCGTTCGACGAGCCTTCGCCCGACAGGTTCCAATAGGCGTGGTTGGTCAGGTTCGCGATCGTCAGCTTGTCGGTGGTCGCGCTGTACTCGATCGTCAGGTTGTTCTGCTCGTCCAGCGAATAGGTCGCATCGACGGTCATCGTGCCGGGATAGCCCTGGTCGCCGTCCGGGCTGACATAGCGCAGCGTCACCGAGGCGGTCGGGCCGTTCTTCACCGCGACGACGTCCCACAGCACCTTGTCGAAGCCGGTGGTGCCGCCATGCAGCGAATTCTTCCCGTTGTTGACCGGGGTCTGATAGGTCTGACCGTCGAGCGTGAAGCGGCCCGCCGCCAGGCGGTTACCGAAGCGGCCGACGATCGGGCCGAAATATTGCGGTTTGGCCAGATACTGGTCGATGCTGTCATAGCCGAGCGCGACATCGGCCTTCTTGCCGTTGCGATCGGGCATGATCACCGACTGGATCGTCGCGCCCCAGGCGATGATCTTCGCCGAGACGCCCTTGGCATTCGACAGCGTCACCGCCTCCACCGAGCGTCCGTCGGGCAGCTTGCCGAAGCTGCCGCGCTTGGCGGTCGCCGCCTCGGCATTCGATGCGAGCGCGCCGGCGAGCGCCGCTCCCACAAGCAGTGCGTTCTTCCGCAGGGTCATGCCTTTCCTCCTCAACCGCGATAATATTGGGTCGTCAGGCCGCGGCAGCCCGGGTCGACCTCGAACAATGCGCCGCCCTGGGGCTCGTCCACCCCGTCGCTCGCCGAGGTGACGAACATACGGTCGAGCGCCGGGCCGGCGAAGGTGCAACTGGTGATCTGGCTCGCCGGCAGCGCGATGCTGCGTTCGCGCACGCCTTCGGGCGAAAAGCGCGTCACGCAGCCCCCGCCCCAGCAGGCGACCCACAGGCCGCCCTCGGCGTCGAAGGTCATGCCGTCGGGATTGCCCCATTCGGGCTCGAACGTGACGAACGGCGTGCGTGGCCCAAGCGAGCCGTCGTCGTTGATGTCGAAGCGGAAGATCGTCGCCAATGATGTGTCGGTGTGCAGCAGGAAACTGCCGTCCGCCGCGATCGCGGGGCCGTTGGCGATCGTATAGGGACCATCGACCCGCGTGGCGGTACCGTCGGTATCGAGCCGGTAGAAGCTGCCGGTCGGGTCCTCGCAGTTGATCGACATGGTGCCGGCCCAGATCCGCCCCTGCGGATCGGCCTTGGCATCGTTGATGCGGTTGCCGAACCGGTCCGGCTCGGGCGCCGCAATCGCCCGGGTCACCCCGGTCTCGGGATCGAAGCGGACGAAGCGGCGGCCCAGTCCCAGGACGAACCCACCCTTCTCCCGCTCGACGGCCCAGCCGAGATACTCGTCGAACTCCCAGCTGCGCACCACGCCGCTGTCGAGCGACAGGCGGTTCAGCCGGTGCGAGAGGATGTCGGTCCAGTAGAGCGCATTGTCGCGAGCGGACCAGAGCGGCCCCTCCCCCAGCACATCGCGCCGGTCACGCTCGACGATACGGACGACGGACATCAGTGGCTGTCCCGCGGCACGCCATATTTCTGGGCGATGCGCTGATACTTCACCGCATTCTCGAACACCGCGCCGCCGTCGAACTGGCCGACCAGGTCGCGGTGGATCTCCTGCCAGGGCGTCTGCGCCTCGGGCACATAGTCGATCGCCAGCGCGGCGCGGCGCGCGGCCAGTTCCGCCGCATCGACCAGCATGTCGGCGGTGCGGTTCTTCAGGTCGATGCGGATGCGGTCGCCGGTCTTCACCAGCGCGAGCCCGCCGCCCACAGCGGCTTCGGGCGCCGCGTTGAGGATCGAGGGGCTGCCCGACGTACCCGACTGGCGCCCGTCGCCCAGGCAGGGCAGCGCATGCACGCCGGCACGGATCAGCGCGACCGGCGGGCGCATGTTCACCACTTCGGCACCGCCCGGATAGCCGACCGGGCCGGCACCGCGCATGATCAGGATCGAGTGATCGTCGGCGCCGAGCGCGGGGTCGTCGATACGGCGATGATAGTCCTCCGGCCCGTCGAACACGATCGCCGTGCCCTCGAACGCATCGGGGTTCTCGGGGTCGGAGAGATAGCGGTTGCGAAACTCGTCCGAGAGCACGCTCAGCTTCATCACCGCATTGTCGAACAGATTGCCCGAAAGCACGGTCAGGCCCGCGGCCTGCTTCAGCGGCGCGTCGAGCGGGAAGATCACATCCGCATCCTGCGCGGTCGCGGTGCCGATATTCTCCTCGACCGTCTTGCCGTTGACGGTCAGCGCGCTGCCATCGATCAGCCCGGCGCGGAGCAGCTGCCCCATCACCGCGGGCACGCCGCCGGCGCGGTAGAAATCCTCGCCCAGATACTTCCCCGCCGGCTGCAGGTTCACGACCAGCGGAATGTCGGCGCCATGCTCTTCCCAGTCGGCCAGGCTCAGCTCTACGCCGATATGCCGGGCGATCGCGTTCAGGTGGATCGGCGCGTTGGTCGATCCACCGATCGCGGAGTTGACCCGGATCGCATTGAGGAAGGCCTGGCGCGTGAGCACGTCCGAGGGCTTGCGGTCGGCATGCACCATTTCGACGATCTGCACGCCGGTGTGATAGGCGCATTCGGCGCGGTCGCGGTACGGCGCAGGGATCGCAGCCGAGCCGGGCAGCGACATGCCCAGCGCCTCGGTCAGCGAGTTCATCGTCGTCGCGGTACCCATCGTGTTGCACCAGCCGGTCGACGGCGCCGAGCTGGCGACCAGCTCGATGAAGCCCTTATAGTCGATCTCGCCGGCCGCGAGCATCTCGCGCGCCTTCCACACGATCGTGCCCGAGCCGGTGCGCTCGCCCTTGAACCAGCCGTTGAGCATCGGCCCCACGGACAGCGCGATCGCCGGGATGTTCACCGTCGCCGCGGCCATCAGGCAGGCCGGCGTGGTCTTGTCGCACCCGATGGTCATGACCACGCCGTCCATCGGATAGCCGAAGATCGCCTCGACCAGGCTGAGATACTGGAGGTTGCGGTCCAGCCCCGCGGTCGGGCGCTTGCCGGTCTCCTGGATAGGATGGGTCGGGAATTCGAGCGCGATGCCGCCGGCGTCGCGAATGCCCTCGCGCACCCGCTTGGCGAGTTCGAGATGGTGGCGGTTGCAGGGTGTCAGGTCGCTGCCGGTCTGGGCGATGCCGATGATCGGGCGGCCCGACTGCAGCTCCCCCAGGCTGATGCCGAAGTTCAGGTAACGCTCGACATAGAGCGCGGTCATGTCGGGGTTGGAGGGGTCGTCGAACCAGGCACGCGACCGCAGATTCGGGCGCTTGCCGCCGACTTCACTACCCCCGGACATACTCAAATCCTCTTCCCAAAATCCGCTGCCATTCACCGGCGCGTTCGAACTGCGTCGCACTTGATAGTGCGGACCGCCGCCGATAGGAAGCATATATATCGTATAAAAGGGAGTTAAGGGTGCACAGCTTTCGTCTAGGCCTGGTGGGCATCGGGAAAATCGCTCGAGATCAGCATCTTCCGGCGATCGCGGGGAATGACCGATTCGCGCTGGCAGCGATCGCGAGCCGTCATGGCCGGGTCGATGGTGTGCCCAATTATCCCGATACCGCGGCGATGATCGCCGGCACCGAGCTCGATGCGGTCTCCTTCTGCACCCCGCCCGAAGGTCGCCACGCGCTGGCGCGCATCGCGATCGAGGCCGGCAAGCACGTCATGCTCGAAAAGCCGCCCGCCGCCACACTCTCCGAGATCGAGGCGCTGGCCGATCTCGCCCGGGCGCGCAACGTGACCTTGTTCACCAGCTGGCACTCGCGCGAGGCCGCGGGCGTGGGCCCGGCCCGCAACTGGCTGTCGAACCGCGAGATCAAGGCGGTCCGCATCGACTGGCGCGAGGACATCCGTCGCTGGCATCCGGGCCAGGAATGGATCCTCGCCGCCGGTGGCTTCGGCGTGTTCGATCCGGGCATCAACGCCCTGTCGATCGCCACCGCGATCCTCCCCGCCCCGCTCTTCGTCGAGGCCGCGACGATGGACGTGCCGATGGGCCGCGCCGGCCCGCTCGCCGCCGAGCTGCAGCTGCGCTGCGGCGATGCCAAGGGCCGCGCCTCGTTCGACTTCCTCCAGACCGGGCCGCAGACCTGGGACATCGAGGTCGACACCGATGCCGGCACGCTCCGACTGTCGCTCGGCGGCAGCGTGCTCCAGTTGCCCGGCGAGGCCGAATGCACCGCCGCGGATCAGGAATATCCGCGCCTCTATGCCCGCTTCGCCGAGCTGCTCGCGACCGGCGGCAGCGATGTCGACGTCCGCCCGATGCGCCTGGTCGCCGACGCCTTCCTCCTCGCCGAACGCCGCGAGATCGAGCCGTTCGAATTCTGAAACCTTCCGTGTTGCGCCGGGGATGACGGGCCGGGTTGCAATGTAGGATTTTGCCTGTTTGGCTCACGCGGTCGGGCTTGCCACCCGACCGCTCTTTCAAACCGTAGGAAAAATAGGATCCCGTCCACGCAATAATATTGCGAGATGCGAGGCATTCGCGGGAACAGTGTCAACTTTGGCGCCCCGATAACACGCCAACGTGCACGACCTTCGCCATCTTTGACGAGTCGCCCCGCCACCCGCCGTAGGAACAACAAAAAGGCCCCGGCGAAACGCCGGGGCCTGAGTGTGGAGCCGACGGAGAGGCTCGGTTCGATATCGGGAAATCAGCGCTCGATCCGGGGCACGCGGATGCTGTCCTCGCCGATCAGGATCGGCACCAGGCCGAAATGGCGACGCCAGGGCGCGGTCGTGTCGTTGCCGAACATCGTGTACCAGAAATGGCCCTGGGCATCGCGGAAGGCCGTGCCGTGGCCGCCATGCGGCACCGCGAGCCGGCGCTTGCTGTACGGCCCCATCAGCGACTTGGACGTGCCGTACATCATGTCATAGGTGCCGTCGGTGCGCAGCGGCCCGTTCCATTCGGCGCCGGTGAGGAAATAGGTGCCGCCGACCTTGATCAGGCCATTGCCCTCATAGCCGACATTCTCGCCGTCCGTATCGACCAGGCGCTTCACTTCGCCCTCGAAGCCGTCGCGCTTCGCGTTGAGCTTGCCGATCCGGCCGCCGCCCCACAGCAGGTAGAAGCCGCTCTCGTCCTCGAACGGAAAGGCGTCGATCCCTTCGACGAAGTAGCTGGCGCGCGTGTTGACGTACGGGCCGATCGCCTTGCCGCTGGTCGATTTGAACAACCAGGACTTGCCCCCAACTCCGCGCTCCATCACCGAGAAGGCGAGATAATAGGTCTTGTCCCTGGCCGACCAGTGGATCTCCGGCGCCCAGAGCTCGGCGACGTTCTTGAAGCTATAGCCCAGCCCCTTCCAGTCGAAGATCATCTTGTTCTGGGAAGTCCAGGTCTTGAGATCGGTCGAGCGATAGAGGTTCACACCGCCGTCGGGATATTGGAAGCCGAAGCCCTTTTGCGTGCCGACAAGATAATAAGCGCCGTCTCCGCCCATCATCACCGAGGGGTCGCGCATCATCTCGCTCGTCACCAGCGGCTGGCGATCGGCGACCGCGCTGTTCTCGGTGAGCACCGAGGCCGCTTGGCGGATACGACCATCCTCCGCCCGCTCGAGCGGGACCAGGCCGACCTGCTCGCAGAACATCGCGAAATCGTCCTCGCAGCGCGGATTGTAGCTGGCGACCAGCTTGCCGTCCCGGGTGCGCACCACATTGCTTTGCCCGGCATGCGGCACGGCGAGCATGCGCTTGCCGAACGGGCCATAGGGCGAAGGGCCGGTCGCCATGTAGAGATCGTCGGTGGCGGTGCGCATCCGCCCGGTCACTTCGCTGGCGGTGATGACATACTGGTCACCGTCCCGGAACATCGCGGCGCCGCCCTTACCGACGCGCAGCCGCACCGGCCAGTCCTTGCCCGCCGGCGGATCGGTCTTGAACAACGCCGGATCGGGCTTGAGGAAACGCGGCGCCTCGGCGAGCTTCGAACCGTCGGGCGCGACCTTGGCGATGTAGCCGGCGCCCCAGAGCAGGTAGCTTGTGCCGTCGGTATCGATGAAGGACGAGACATCGGCCACGTCGCTCACCAGGCACGGGCTCTCGCTGAACCCGCCCTTGAGGTTCGCCAGCGAACCGCGAGCGATGTGCGCGCAGCCATTGTCGTCGGCAAAGGCGAGCTGCACCAGGTCGCCGCGGATATGGATGTCCGGCGCCAGGTAGCGGTGGCCGGCACCGTGCACGACGCCGAGCGCTGTCCAGTTCCTGCCGTCATCGGCGGACGACCAGAGCTGGATGCCGTCGCGGCGCCCTTCGCGGATCACCGTGCCGGTGACGAACCAGCGCCCGTCCGGGCTCTGCGCGACCGAGGCATCGGTGATCGCATGTGCCGCGAAGAAGGCCTTCACCGGCATCGCGTCCGCCGCCGGCATCACCGTCGCGTTGCGGTCCTGCGAGGGGTGGTCGATGAAGATGTCGTCGGCCGGCGGCCGAGCCGCGGGCGCCGCCTGCTGGGCGAGCGCATGCACCGGGATCAGCGAAGTGGCGGCAAGCGCGGCAGCAAGAAAATACTTCACGTTGATGTCCTCATGCCCGTCAAACAAGGGAGCCACCTCCCCCTCACCTCCGGTGGAGGAGAGAGGGAGGCAGTTCCGGGATCAGAACCGGAAGCGGATGCCCGCACGATAGACGCTCTCCAGGAAGCGCGTCTGCCATGCATAGGCCTGGCCCGCCGCGTTGAACGTGCGGTAGTTGCGGTAGGCGCCGCCGGCCAGGTTGTTGACGTTGAAGCTCAGCGTGATGTTGTCGGTCGGCTGGAGCGTCGCGGCGAAGTCCATCGTGCCGCGGGCATCGACCTTGATCGGCAGCGTCGGGCCCAGCGGTACCGGGTTGCCCAGCGCCGGATCGGCGACCTGGCCATAGCTGTCGACGAAGTCGCTGCGCCAGTTGTACGACAGGCGAAGCGAGAGAACCTTGTTCTCGTACCAGGCCGAGGCGTTGACCGTGTGCTTCGACGTGCCGGCGATCCGCTGCATGCCCGGCAGGGTCGCGGCAAGGCTCGGCGCCAGCACCGACTTCGCGTCGAGATAGGTGTAGTTCACCATCCCGCCGAAATCGGACAGCCAGTTCGGCAGCCACGGTGCGCGCAGGAAGCTGCGGACGCCGGCCTCGATGCCCTTGATCCGGCCCGCGCCGCCATTTTGCGGCTGGCTCGTGCGCAGCCGGCCGAACTCGGCATCGGCCACGTCGGTGGTGAACGTGTTGATGAAGCCGTTCACGTCCTTGTAGAACCCGCCGACCGTCAACGCGCCGCTGCGGCTGAAGTAATATTCGACCGACGCATCATAGTTCTTCGAGGTGGTCGGCTTCAGGTCCGGATTGCCCGAGCTGGCGCTGCGGACGCAATCCGCTCCGTTCGGATCGGCGCAGGTGTTGCCGGTCGGCAGCGCACCGATCGTGATCGTCGGGTTCAGCTGGCTGAAGCCCGGGCGCGTCCGCGTCTCGGTATAGGCCAGGCGCATCTGCAGCTTCGGATCGAGCTTGATGCGCATGCTGACGTTCGGCAGGAAATCGCTGTTGCTCGACGCGATCGAGATCGGCGTGATCGTCGTCACCGTGCCGGTGGTCGAACGGCGCAGACCGCTGATCGACACGTCCGCCTGGGTGCCGCGCACGCCGAACAGGCCGTCGATCGGCACGCCGCCGATCTCGAAGGCATAACGCGCCTGGACATAGCCGGTGTAGAGCTTCTCGTTGCTGACGAACACCGGCGAGCCCCAGGCCGGATCGCCCTTGGCCAGCGTCGTGGTCACGCCGTTGACGGTGAGCGTGGTCATCGCGCGCAGCGTGTCGAGATTGGCGATCAGGCTCTCGCGCGTCGGCGAGAGCCAGGTGCGGATCGACGTCGCGTCGTCGTTGCGGAAGCCGCCCGCCGCCGGCTGGATGTTCAGCATCGACGCGAGCACCGAATAGGTCTGGCCCGCAGGCGCGGCATAGGTCGACTGGGCATAGCTGTACGAATCCGCATCGCGGTTCGAGAAGCGGATGCCCGCCTGCAGGTTGGTCAGGCCGAAGCTGTCGAGCTTGTAGTCGAGGTCGAGCCGCCCCTGCCAGCTCTGGCCATGGCCGCGGTTGCCGCTCTGGGTCAGGCCGGTCCAGCGATAATTGCCGAGATTGTAGAGGTCGTAGTTGATCAGGCTGACGGTGCCGCCGCCGACACCCTGCGCCGTATCGAACTCGAAGTGGCGCGCGGGCGTCGAAGTGAGGGTGTAGTTGAACGCGACGTTGCGGTTGATGAAGGTCGACTCGGTATAGGCGACGTCGCCCGTGACCTTGAGCCGGCCGTTCTTCCAGATGAAGCCGCCGCCGGCCTGATAGGTATCGGTCGACTGGTCGTTGATCTGCTGCGCGCCGGTCGGCGCCGCACCGGTGCCCGCCGCTGCATCGAAGCTCGCGGCCTGGTTGGTGCCCGAAATCAGCGTGATGTTGCTCAGCGTGGCGACATCGCCGGCCACGACCTGGAGGTTGTGACCGTCGCCGCGCCCGCGATAGCCCTGGTACAGACCGTCGAGATAGATTTCGAGCGTGCTGCTCGGCCGCCACTGGAATGCCGCATCGACGTTCGGCCGCCAGCGCGTCGCCGAGGCATAGTCGGTGTTGACGAACTGCGGATAGCGTAGCTGGGAGAAGCCGGTGACGTTGGTGCGGTTGCGGATGTCCTGCGCCACCGCGCGCGAGGAGTCGATGTACTTGGTGTCGGCATAGGAACCTTCGAGCAGGAAGCCCATCTCGCCGATGCCGGTCTTCCAGCGCGTGCTGAACAGGCCGTTCGCCTCCACGCCCAGGCGCTGCGACTGGTACCAGTGCACGCCGCCGATATAGCCGGTGACGCGGGTGCCCTTGAAGTCGAACGGCTTGCGCGACTTGACGTCGACCAGGCCGGCCAGCCCCGCCTCGAGCAGATCCGCGCTCGCCGACTTGTAGACGTCGATGCGCGCGATGCTGTTCGACGGGAAGTCCTGCAGCTGGACGAAACGGCCTTCCGCGGTGAACACCTCGCGGCCGTTATAGGTGGTGGCGAGATCCGGCAGGCCGCGGATGCGGACGCCCTGGGCCACGCCGGCATCGCGGGTCACGGTGACGCCGGGGATGCGGGCCAGCGATTCCGAGGCCGTGACGTCGGGCAGCTTGCCGATGTCCTCGGCGACGACGGAGTCGATGATCTGGTCGGAGTCCTGCTTGACCGACTGGGCGGACTCGAGGCTGCGCCGGATGCCGCTGACGACGATCTGGTTCGTGTCGGGGGCTTCCTGCTCCTGCACGCCGATCGCGGCGGTGTCCGGCGCGGCGTCCTGCGCCATCGCGGCAACCGGCATCGTCGCCAGAGCCACCGCAGAACTGGTCGCGAGCAGGAAATAACAATTGCGCGTAATCACTTAGCCTCCCCCATTTTCATTTTCTGGCCCATTCTCTGGAACTTATCTATCTGAATTATCATACTATAAATTCCCTGACAAGACAGTCCATTTCGGACTGAAACTTCCGTATGATTTCAGAAGGTTGCGTTGGCTGGCCGGCGCAGCCCCAATCAGGGCAACTCCCCAAAGCTATCGGACATCCACGCATGAAACGTGGAAGCGTTCGATCCGCGCGGTGGCACGGCCCCTTTGGCTCGATGCCCCCGCGAGCATGAGTCACACTTCGCCCTTGAAACGAAAGCGAAGAAGGCGACCCCTGCCGGTTCAGGGCCGCACACCCAAGCAAGCTTTCCTTTGTGATATGATAATTTGCTTGTGATCCGATAAATCCTATCCGTAGACAGGCATCAAATCGAACGACGGGAGGAGAGACGATGAAGGCCGCAATGACTCGCCGGAGCCTGTTGCTTGCCGGCGCTGCGGCGCTGGCCGTGCCAGGCGTCGCCCTGGCCAGCCCCCGGCGGCCGAACATCATCATCCTCTATGCCGACGATCTCGGCTATGGCGATCTGAGCTGCTACGGCTCGAAGACGATCCACACGCCGAACATCGACCGGCTGGCTGCCGGCGGCACGCGCTTCGTCAACGGCCATTCGCCCTCCGCCACCTGCACGCCTTCACGCTACGCGCTGCTGACCGGCGACTATGCGTGGCGCGCCTCGGGCGTGCAGATCCTGCCCGGCGACGCGCCGGCGCTGATCCGCCCGGGCAAGTTCACCCTGCCCACGATGCTGCAGCGCGCCGGCTACACCACCGGCCTGGTCGGCAAGTGGCACCTCGGCCTGGGCGACGGCAAGGTCGACTGGAACGGCGAGATCGCCCCCAGCCCGCTCGACATCGGCTTCGACTATGGCTTCTACATGCCGGCGACGCTCGACCGGGTTCCGACCGTGCTGATCGAGAACCGGCGCGTGGTGAACCTGGACCCCGCCGATCCGATCGAAGTGAACTATCACGACAAGATCGGCGACGAGCCGACCGGCTTCGATCATCCCGAGATGCTCAAGTTCGGCGCCGATCCCGAGCATTCCAACACGATCGTCAACGGCATTAGCCGCATCGGCTACATGACAGGCGGCAGGAAGGCGCGCTGGAAGGACGAGGAGCTGAGCGACGTGCTGCTCGGCAAGGCGGTCGACTTCATGCGTGGCCAGAAGGACAAGCCCTTCTTCCTCTATTACGCCGTCAACGAACCGCACGTGCCGCGCGCCCCGCATCCGCGCTTCGTCGGCAAGTCCGGCATGGGGCCGCGCGGCGATTCCATCCTGCAGCTCGACTGGACCGTGGGCGAACTGATGCGCCAGCTCGAGCAGCTGGGCATCGCCGACAATACGCTGCTGGTGTTCAGCAGCGACAATGGCCCGATCCTGTTCGACGGCTATCAGGACCAGGCGGTCGAACTAGCCGGCAAGCACCGTCCTGCCGGCCCGTTCACCAGCGGCAAGTACAGCATCTATGAAGGCGGCACCCGGGTGCCGATGATCAGCTGGTGGCCGGGTCAGGTCCGCGCCGGCAAGGTCTCGGCCGCGGTCGTCGACCATGTCGACCTGCTCGCCTCGCTGGCGAAGCTGGTCGGCGGCGCCTTCCCCCAGGATTCCGCGGTGGACAGCTTCGACATGCTCGCGCCGCTGCTCGGCCAGACCGATCGCGGGCGCGACCATGTGATCGAGGACACCAAGCTGATGGTCACAACCGGCACCAAGGTGACAGGTAGCGGCGCGCGCATCTTCGCGATCCGCGCCGGCGACTGGAAGCTGATCCGCGCCAGCGTGGAGCCGCACGCGTTCCACGGCAACCCGATCGGCACCCTGCCCGTCCACCAGCTCTACAATGTCGCCAGTGATCCCGCCGAGAAGGTCAATCTCGCGGAGAAGGAACCGCAGCGCACCGCGCGCATGGCCGCCTGGCTCGACAAGATCGAACGCGACGGCCGCAGCCGCCCCTGAGCGGACGCCAACCACCAAACCAACTGCCCCATGCGAGGGCGAAGACAGGGAAGAGGGAAATCATGCACAAGCTTCTGGCAATCGGCGCCGCGGCGCTGCTCGGCCTGCCCGGCACCGCGCTGGCGCAGGGCGCGCTCGGCGCGAACTTCAACGAGCATTTCGAGGACGTCGATTATCGCGACCTCCAGAAGAGCGACACGCAATGGGTCCGCATCTTCCTGCCGATGTTCCAGCTCGATCGCGGCCCCGCCGCCGATCATGGAGCGGTGAAGACGATCCTCGATGTCGCCAATCACGGCTACAAGACCGTGCTGACGCTCAAATTCCCCTATAACCGGGTCGCCTTCCCCAAGGCCGACAGCGACATCTTCCGGAAGGATCTCGCCCGGCTCGAGGCGGCGCTGCCGCTGGTGATGGGCAAGGTCGACATCCTGGTGATCGGCAACGAGCCTTTCATCGAGAGCCGCCAGCAGGACTGGAACCCCAATTTCAACGCCTATTACGAGGCGCTGGCCAAGGCGGCGATCCAGTATCGGGCGGAACATTGCGGCGGCAATGCCTGCAAGACCCATCTCTACATGGGCGCACTCAACCAGACCCAGAACCCGGCGTGGCGCAACCCGACCACCGATCGCTGGCTGGAATTCATCAAGCAGACGCCCGAGTTGGAGGGGCTCGACATCCACCCGCACATCACCACGATCGATCAGTCCAAGGCGTTCCTCGACTATATCCTGCCGCGGATGCGCCCCGAGCAGAAGTTCCTCGTGCTCGAATTCTCGCTGGTCTGGTGGTGGAAGCAGCACCTCAAGGCCCCCGTCCCCGCCGCCTTCGCCGCCAAATATGGCGCACCGGCCAACGCCCAGACCTGGCAGGTGATCAAGGCCGCGCTGGAGACGCCCTTCTCCAAGCCGCAATGGGACGAGTTCCTGGCACAGAGCCCCTGGTTCGAGAGCCGCAAGCATTATCTCCGGAACCAGATGAAGATCTTCCGCGACACCGGCCGCCTCGCGGTCGCCACCTATGGCTTCAAGCAGGGCAGCTCGATGGTGAACAATTTCGGGCCGGATTCGACGCCCTGGCTGCTCAACAGCGTGTTCGCCGGCCGCACCGTGAAGCCCAATCCGGACGGCAGTTCGGCGTTCAACTATGCCTGGATCGACGACTACAAGGCGCTCCAGAAGAAGTAACTGCGGACACGAGGGGCGCCGGGATGCATGTCCCGGCGCCCTGTCTCAATCCAGGCGAAACCGGATCTCGCACCATGCCTGGCGGGCGATAACTGCCCGGACTAGTCCGAAAAATTGTCCACCTTCTCCGGGGCGCCGGCACCGACACCACCCTCGGCACGCAGCTTCAGGCCCACCGACATCGCCCAGTCGCGCCACGCTTTCGCCAGGCGGCCGACGATCTCGGGATGCCGGGCAGCCAGGTCCTTCGTCTCGGTACGGTCGCTGGCGAGATCGTACAGGGCCCATTGGCGATAGCTCTGGTCACCGCCATGCGGCGCCAGCGAGACGATCTTCCACTGCCCGTCGATCGCAGCGCGGGCGCCGTAATGCTCGAAGAAGAACGGCCTCGGCCTGGGCAGCGCCTTCCCGGTCAGCGCCCCCGCGAAGGACTTGCCGTCCATCGGCGCGCCCTTTTGCGACGGTGCGATGCCCGCCAGCTCGAGCAGCGTCGGCGTGACATCGACGATATGGGTGCCCTGCCGGACCACCCCGCCCTCGCGTCCCTTCATCCCCGCGGGCCAGCTGATGAAGAAGGGCGTATGGGTGCCGCCCTGATAGCTCTCCGCCTTCCACCAGTGGAACGGCGTGTTGGCCGCGCTCGCCCATTGGGCGCCGATCCCGGTCTGGTTGAGCTCGGTGCCGATACCGCCCGGATATTCGCCATAGCCGACCTTGCGGCCGTCCCGCGTCTCGCTCGGACGGTCGTAGCCCGGGCGGACCATGATCTCGGGCGAGGCGCCATTGTCCACCAGGAACAGGATGACGGTATTCTCGTACGCGCCGCTGTCCTTGAGCGCCTGGACCACCCGGCCGATGCCCTGGTCCATGATGTCGATCATCGCCGCGTGCGTCGCCATCTTGCGGACCTGCTCGGCACGGTGCTCGGGCGTGAGCGCATCCCATGCGATCTTCGCATTCTCGGCATAATCGTCGTCGAGCGGCGGCAGCGGATCGATCTTCGGATCGACCAGGCCCAGCTGCACCTGGCGGGCGTAGCGACGCTTGCGCATCGCGTCCCAGCCGTCCCCGAAGCGGGGCAGGTATTTCTGGATGACCGCCTCCGGCGCCATCAGCGGCCAGTGCGCGGCGGTATAGGCCAGGTACATCATGAAGGGCTTGTCGCCCCTGCCGAGCTTGTGCACCTGCTCGACCGCATGATCGCTGATCGCGTCGGTCAGGTAGAAGTCCTTGGGCAGCTCGCGCACCGGGGTGTAATTCTCGACCAGCGAAAAGGGGTCGTAATAGTCGCAGACGCCCCAGATGATGCCCCAGTGATAGTCGAAGCCCCGCGACACCGGATAGGTGCGCCTGTCCCCGAAATCGCGGTCGAAATGGCCCTGGTGGTTGAGCCATTTGAGATGCTCGGCCGGCGGCGTGAGCGGCTCGGCGGCGGTCAGGTGCCACTTGCCGATCATGGCAGTGGCATAGCCGCCCGCGCGCAGCTGCTCGGCCACCGTCGGCGTGTCGAGCGACAGGCTGGTGCCGTTGCCGGTCATGTTCACGCGGTGCGGATAGCGCCCGGTCAGCAGGCTGGCCCGCGACGGGCAGCAGCGCGACATGTTGTAGAAATTGTCGAAGCGCACCGATCGGGCGGCGAGTGCGTCCAGATGGGGCGTGTCGGTGTCGCCTCCATAGGCGCCAAGGTCGGAATAGCCGATATCGTCGCCCATGATGACGATCATGTTGGGCCGGCTGTCGCGGCGCTTCGCCCAGGCGAGCCCCCGGCTGGCTCCGAATGCGGCGGCGGCCATCGCGCCGAGCGAGAGCCCGCCCTTGAGTGCCTGGCGGCGGTTCATGCCCCTCACTTGGTCAGCCACCGGCCAGTCTCTCCCGCATCACCGCATCTTATTAAATCACTTCTATAATATAATTTAATCCGGTCAATGCGTGCCACAGGACGTCCGGTGCCGGGGTACGACACCGGACGCCCCGCCCTTAGAACCGGAACCGAACGCCCAGACGGTAGACGGTCTCCAGGAAGCGGACCTGGTAGGGATAGGTGTCACCCTCGACGTCGAACGGCCGGCTGTTGGTGGCAACCGAACCCAGGACGTTCGCGACACTGAAGTTCACGCTGATGTTCTCGCGTGGATTGATCGTGCCGGACAGGTCGAGCGTGCCGCGGCCCTTCTCGATGGTCGGCAGCGTTGGCCCAAGGATGTTCGTCGTCGGATTTACGACCTGGCTGTAGGTCTGGAAACTCGAGCGGTAATTATAGGCCGCGCGGAGCGATATGAAGCGGTTCTCGTAGAACACCGATCCGTTGACGAGGTGCGCCGACACGCCCGAGATCGGCTGCATCCCGGGCAGCGTCGCCGCGAGCGCCGGGGCGAGCTCGGACTGGTGGTCCAGATAGGTGTAGTTCGCGAGCACGCCGAAATCGTGCATCCAATTGGGCAGCCACGGCGCCCGCAGGAATGTGCGGAAGCCCGCCTCGACACCGCGGATCCGGCCCTTGCCGCCATTTTCCGGGCGGGTGATCTTCAGACGGTTGTAGACCGGATCGATGATCGTCGTGGTGGTAGTGTTGATGAAGCCGGTCAGATCCCGATAGAAGGCGCCCACCGTGATCGACCCGTCGCGGGTGAAGTAATATTCCAGCGACGCGTCATAGTTGGTCGACTTGGTCGGCTTCAGATCGGGGTTGCCGCCGGACGCCACGCGCAGGCAGTCGGCATTGGTCGGGTCGGTCGAGCAGATGTCCGACGGGACGCCCACCGTGATCGAGGGGCTCAGGCTCGCAAATGCCGGGCGGGTGCGCGTCTGGGTGAAGGCAAGGCGCAGCTGCAGCTCGCGGGTCAGCTTGGCGCGCAGGCTGACATTGGGAAGATAGTCGGTGTAGGCGTTGTCGCGGATCACCGGCACGTCCACCGTCGAGCCCGCGGTCGGCCCCGGCACGGTGGTGAAGCCGTTGATATTGTCCTCGGTGCGGATCGCCCGGATGCCGATCAAGCCATCCACCGGCACGCCGAGGTCGAGCGCATAGCGGGCCTGCAGATAGGCGGAATAGCCCTTCTCCGTGCCCCGGAAGGTCGGCGCCAGGAATGCCGGCTGTCCCTTTGCCTTGCCGACCAGCGTGCGCAGATAGTCGGCGTTCGCGCGGATGCTCTCGGGCGTCGGCGAGATCCAGGAAACGATCGAGTTCACCTCGTCGCCCCGGCGGCCCGCGAAGTTGCTGGTGAAGTCGAGCGGCAGCACCGAATAATTGTACCCGACAGGGGCATTCCCGTTCTGGGTATAGGTCTGCAGCTTCGCATCCCGCGTGTTGAAGCGGATGCCGCCCTGGATCTTGGTCAGCCAGCCCTCGAGCGGATACTCGATGTCCAGTCGGGCCTGGATGTCGCGCCCGTTGGCGCGGCGACCGGATTCGTTGAACGCGGTGATCCGGTAGTTCAGGGGATCGTAGAGGTCGTAGTTCGACACGGTGACCGAGCCGCCGCCAGCACCGTCCGGCGAGTCGAAGTTGAAGTTGCGGGTCGGCTGCACCCGGGTCTGGGTGAAGACGAACGACTGGTTGAGCTGCGTGTAGGTCGAGTCGGTATAGGCGGCGTCGCCGGTGATGCGCCACTTGCCCGGCTTCCAGATGAAGCCGCCGCCGGCCTGATAGGTGTCGGTCTTGCCCTTGATCGCATTCTGCTGACCCGTGGGGAAGGTACCGCCCGTCGCGGTGAAGCTGCGGACCAGATTCGTGCCTGGGAAGAAGGTGATGTTGGTCAGCGTCGCCGCCGCGCCGTTGTTGACGGTCAGGTTGCGCCCCGCGTCATCGCTGCGGAAGCCCTGGTACAGGCCGTCGGCATAGATTTCGAGGTTGCCGCTCGGCCGCCACTGGAAGGCGGTGTGCACCGAGGGGCGATACCGATCGCCCGGCGAATAGGTCATGTTGATGTTGTTCGGATAGCGGATCGCGCCGGTCGTGCCGGGCACCCCGGTGCGGGTCAGGATCCCCTGGCTGACCACCCGCGCCGAATCGAGGAAGTTCACATCGGCGTAGGAGCCCTCGATCAGGAAGCCCATCTCGCCGAGGCCGGTGTGCCAGCGCGTGCTGAGCAGCAGGTTCGCGTCGATCCCGATCTTCTGCGACTGGGTCCAGTGCACGCCGGATATGCCGCCGGCGATCCGGCTGCCCTTGAAGTCCAGCGGCATGCGCGAGCGCACGTCGATCAGGCCGGCGATCCCGGGCTCGACCAGATTGGCGCTGGCCGACTTGTACACGTCGATCCGGGCGATGCTGGCCGACGGGAAATCCTGGAGCGCCACCGAGCGCCCCTCGGCCGTGAAGATCTCGCGGCCATTATAGGTGGTGGTGAGGTCGGGCAGACCGCGCACGCGCACGCCCGACGCCTCGCCGCCCCCGCGATCGACCTGCACGCCGGTGATGCGCGCGAGCGATTCCGCCCCCGTCACGTCGGGCAGCTTGCCGATGTCCTCGGCAACGACCGAGTCGACGATCTGATCGGAGTCCTGCTTGATCGCCTGGGACGTCTCCAGGCTGCGGCGGATCGCCGTGACGACGATGCCGTCCCCGTCCGCCTCGCTAGCCGTCTCGGGCACGCTTTGCGGGCCATCCCGTCCGGCCTGCGATGCCGTCTGCGCGGCAGCCACCGCCGGCATGGCGAGCGCTAGAACGGATACCCCCATCAATAGAAAATGACTGCGAACGGCCATGATTCCTCCCCTTTGTATGTCGATTATCTATCCCACTTATCAGATAATATACGCATCGCAACGAGGAATTGATTCTTGTACACAAGGCATTCGCGGGGAATTTGCGGGACGCGCGCAGCAACCCTCCGGGCCAGCCGGGGGTCACGCGGTCGGCGGAAAGCACGCGGCTAGGCGATGGCGCTCACGATCAGGAAGAACAGCGACGGGCAGAACAGGCAGCCGATCCCGGTGTGGAAGGTCGCCGTCAGCGCGCCATAGGGCACCAGGCGCTCGTCGGTGGCAGCCAGTCCACCCGCGACTCCGCTGACCGTGCCCATCAGCCCGCCAAAGGCCATGGCGCTGCGCGGATTGTCGAGACCGATGAAGCGCGCGACCATCGGCGTGGCGACCATCACCAGCACGGCCTTGAGCACGCCGATCGCGATCGACAGCGCGATCACTGGCGAGGATGCCCCGAGCGCCGCGCCCGTCACCGGCCCGACGATATAGGTGACCGCTCCCGCTCCCAACGTGGTCAGCGAGACCGCGTCGCGGTAGCCGAAGCTCCAGGCGATGATCACGCCCATGACGAAGGGCACGATCGTGCCCAGCGCGAGCGCGACGACACCGAGCAGCCCCGCCTTGCGCGCCTCGACCACGTCCACCTCGAACGCAGTGGCGACGATGGCGAAGTCGCGCAGCATCGCCCCACCCATCAGGGCGAGGCCGGCAAAGGCCGGGATGTCGGCCAGCCCCTTCTTGCCGCCGGTCACCACCCCGCCCCACCAGGCCAGGGCCAGTGCGGCGACGATGGCGATCGCGCTCGCATGGATCCGCCCGCGCGTCAGCCGGCGCGACAGCAGCGCGCTCAGCCACATCAACGCGCCGACCAGCGCGAAGGAGAGGACGAGTGCCTGTTCCTCGGCGATCTTCTCAACGATCCCGATCATCGGGCACCGCCGGTCGTGCGGCCCAGCAGGCCGACCAGGCCGAAGCAGGTCGCCACGACGAGCACGCCGGTGAGCAGCACCATCGGACCGCCCTCCACCGCCGCCAGCACATTCTGCTGCGACGCCATCGCCACGACGATGGGGATGTACATCATCGCCCAGAATTCGACGCCGAGCCGCATGCCCGGCGTGAGCTTGCCGCGCCGCGTCAGCCAGATCTTGGCGAGGATGAGCAGCAGCATCGCGATCCCGACCCCGCCGACATTCGCCTTCACGTGCAGCAGCCGGCCGAGCCCCTCACCCAGTGCGACGCCCAGCAGCGTGCACAGCGCCAGCAGCGCCGTCCCGAAGATCGCCATGCATTCCCCCCTGATTTTATATGGTTAGTTGTTGGACGTCGGCTCGCGTTTCGCGGTGAGCCGCTCCAACGCGATCGACGCATTGAACATGTGGGCGCGCATGCAGCGAGCAGCCTCCTCACCATCGCCGCGCATAATCGCCTCGAGCACCTTTTCATGCTCTCCGCGCGAGCGCACCGGGCGGCCGCTCTCGCGCAGCTGGGTACGGCGGAAGGCCGCCATGCGATCGCGCAGCGCGATCGCCTGCTCGGCCAGGAAACTGTTGTGCGTTCCCTCGTAGATCGTACGATGGAACTCCCAGTTCAGCCGGTCATACCCGTCGATGTCGTTGTTCGCGACCATCTCCTCGGACTCGTCGTGCAGCCGCGCGAGGCGGCTCCGCTCGATCGGTGTCATCCGCCAGGCGGCGAGGCGCACGCACATCGCCTCGATCTCGGCGGTCATCTCGAACATCTCGACGATCCGCTCGGCGGTGAAGCCGGCGACGATCGCGCCGCGCCGCGGCCGGATTTCGACCAAGCTGGCCGCGGCGAGCTGGCGCAGCGCCTCGCGCACCGGCGTGCGCGAGGCACCGAACCGGTCGCCGATCTGCTGCTCGTCGAGCGGCTGCCCCGCGACCAGCGTACCGGCCGTGATCTCGTCGGCGAGCGCGATGCGGATGCGCTCCGACAGAAGCGGGTTCGGGTTCGCGTCGTCACTCGACATCATCTCGTCCTGCATGCGGGAAATGGCTGGAGAAACGATCTTGCATACACTAGGGGATGTGACAACCGCACTTCTTCGCTCGCAGCGATCCGCCGAGCGCCCCCAACTTCCCCGAGGACAACGATGAACCCTGGCGTCTTCCCGATCTTCCAGTCGCGTGCGGACCACGCACCCCAGGCGCCGTTCCTCCGCCTCGAAGACGGGACCGTCCTCAGCTATGCGGCGGCGCTCGATCGCACCGCCCGGATCGCCAACCTCTTCCGCAGCCGCGGCGTGCAGCCGGGCGACCGGATCGCCATCCAGGCCGAGAAGAGCGCCGAGGCGCTGCTCACCTATCTCGCCGCGCTGCGGATCGGCGCGGTCTATCTTCCGCTGAACACGGCTTATACCCCGGCGGAAGTCCGCTATTTCCTCGGCGACGCCCGCCCCGCCCTCTTCCTCCACCGCCCCGAGGACGAAGCCGCGATGGCCGCGCTCTGCGCGGAGCTGGGCGTGCCGGAGAGGCTCACGCTGGACGCGGACGGCCGCGGCACGCTCGCCGAAGGTGCTGACGCGCAATCGCCCCAGTCCGAGGTGTGGCAGGCAAATGCCGACGACCTCGCCGCGATCCTCTACACCTCCGGGACGACGGGCCGGTCGAAGGGCGCGATGCTCACCCATGGCAACCTCGCGTCCAACGCGGCGACGCTGGCGGATTACTGGCGCTTCACCGCGTCCGACGTGCTGCTCCACGCCCTGCCGATCTTCCACACCCACGGCCTGTTCGTCGCGACCAACACCACGATCATGGCCGGAAGCGCGATCCAGCTGCTGCCCCGCTTCGACCTGCGCAAGATCCTGCAGGCGCTGCCCGACGCCACCGTGATGATGGGCGTCCCCACCTTCTACACCCGGCTCCTGTCCGATCCCGCCTTCACCCGCGACCTGGTGAGCCACTTGCGGCTGTTCGTGTCCGGCTCCGCGCCACTGTCCGCCGAGACGCACAAGGAATTCTCGGCGCGCACCGGCCATGCCATCCTCGAGCGCTACGGCATGACCGAGACCAACATGAACACGTCGAACCCCTATGACGGGGATCGCGTGGCCGGGACCGTCGGCTGTCCCCTTCCCGGCGTCGAGCTGAAGATCACCGATCCGGAGACCGGCACCGAAGTCGCGCAAGGCGATGTCGGCATGATCGAAGTGCGCGGCCCGAACATATTCCAGGGATATTGGGAGCAGCCCGAGAAGACCCGCGAGGAGCTGCGGGAAAACGGCTTCTTCATCACCGGCGACCTGGGGATGATCGATGCGCGCGGCTATGTCTCGATCGTCGGGCGCGCCAAGGACCTGATCATCTGCGGCGGCTACAATGTGTATCCGGCCGAGGTCGAGGCGCTGCTCGACGCCATTCCCGGCATCGCCGAGAGCGCAGTCATCGGCGTACCGCACGCAGACATGGGCGAAGGCATCGTGGCCGTGGTGCAGGCGCGGGATCCCGCCCTGGACGAAGCGGGCATCCTCGCGGCGCTCGCCGGGCAGCTCGCCCGGTTCAAGCAGCCGCGCCGCGTCGTCTTCCTGCCCGAGCTGCCGCGCAATACCATGGGGAAGATCCAGAAGAAGCAGCTGCGCGAGCAGTTCGCCCGGCTGTTCCACCCCGAGAACGCCTGAGCGCGCAGCACCACCGACATAAAAAAGGGCTGCGCCAGCATCGCCGGCGCAGCCTTTGCCAGGGGAAGCCGGCGCAGGGCCGGCTTCGTCTTGAGGATCAGAACTTCGCCGAGACGCCGACCGAATAGGTGGTGTCGTCATAGCGGCGGTCGCGCGGGAATTCCGGGCGGCCATAATAGCTGCGATAGTTGTTCTTGGTGATGTTGGTGGCGTCGACGCTCAGCGTGATGCCCTTGGCGACGTCGAAGCCCAGGCTGGCGTCGAGGCGGCCGCCCGGACGGACCATGTTGAGCACCAGAGGGTTCGGCTGGAGCGACGTGATCGGGCCGGTGGCCGGGCGGATCGTGGTGCCGCCATAGATCTCGTCATAATAGCTCGAACGGTGGGTGTAGACCACGCGACCGGTGACGCCGTACTTCTCGTAGAGCGCGCCGACCGTGTAGTTGTACTTCGAGACGCCGCCGATCGCCTGGCCGATCATGCGGGCATCGACGTCCTTCTTGATCTCGCTGTCGGCAAGGGTGAAGTTCGCCATGATGCCCAGGCCGCCGAGCGGGCCCGGCAGGAAGTCGAGGAACGCCTGGCCGGCGACTTCGATGCCCTTCAGCGTCACCTTGCCGACGTTGCGCGGGCGGGTGATGTTGTAGTCGAAGCCGTTGATCGTCTCGACCTGGCTCTGGCTGATCACGCGGTTGGTGATGTCCTTGGCATAGCCCGCCACCGAGATGTAGCTGTCGCGGCCGAAATAATATTCCAGCGTCGCATCGAAGCTGTCCGACTTCTGCGGCTTCAGGTCGGGGTTGCCGCCGCTGCCGGCCGGCAGGATCAGGATGTTGGTCGAGATCAGATAGCTCAGGCCGGGGTTGAGCGAGCCGAAGGACGGACGCGCGATCGCCTTGGCATAGCTCAGGCGCGCCTGCAGGCCGCCGCCGAAGCGGATGCGGGCGCTGGCATTGGGCATGAAGTCGTTGTCGTCGGTCGAGGCGCTGTAGGGCGTCACCACCGGCGCCGGGGTCGGGTTGGCCGGAGTCGCCGCCGGCGTCACCAGTGCCGCGCCGTTGATGTCGCGGCTGGTGTGGGTGTAGCGCGCACCGACGAGACCGTCGATCGACAGCGCGCCGCCGAGCGGGATGTCATAGGCCAGCTGGACATAGCCGGAGAGCGTCTTCTCCTGGGCGCTGAAGGCGCGTTCCGGCTGGAAGGCCGGCCAACCCTCGGCGAGGCCATAGAGCTTGCGCAGCTGGTTCTGGATGTTCGGATCGCGCAGCATGTCCTGGTCGGGCGCGACGACGCCAAGACCGTTGTTCACGCTGGGAATGCCCGAGCTGTGGATCATGAAGTCGGCCGGCAGGAACGGAACCGCGGTGATCAGCGTCCCGCAAACCGTGCCGCAGGTGCCGATCACGGCCTGCTGGTGGTCCGCCTTGTGATCGGCATAGCGCGCGCCGAACTGGATCTCCTTGAGGAACGAACCGATCTTCCAGGTGCCGTCGAACTTGGCGGCGAACGCGCTGCCCTTGTCGCGGATCGAATCCTGGTTGAGCGGCGAAAGCCCGAAACCGACGGGATTGCTCAGACCCGGCGACGAATAGACCGTGCCGCCATTGTCGTTGAGATTGGTGATCGTGCTCACCATGCCGCCGCCCACCTTGAGCGTGTCCAGGATGAAGTTCTGGTTGCGGATGTTCGAGCTCTGATAGGAGATGTCGCCCTTCAGCTCGAGCGCGCCGACGGTGTACTTGGTGCCCAGGGCGAGCAGGTACAGGTCGGTGCGGTCGTTGTGCGCCTGGGTGCTGGTGAAGCCGCCATGGCTGCCCACGGTCATGCTCTTCACGGTGCACAGATTCTCGCGGTGCACGGCGGGATTGGGAGTGCCATCGGCCTTGTACGGATTGGCGTAGAAGCCGTCGGCGCCCACATCATAGGCGTTGCAGTCGCTGGTCGCCTGGACGTTGCTGAACGGCCCGCCGAACAGGTCGTCGATCAGGAAGATGCTCGCCCACTTGGAGACATAGCTGGTGTAGAGGCCGGTCAGGTCGAGCTGGAAGTTGTCGGAAGGCTTCCACTGGATCGCGCCGTTGGTCTGGATGCGGCGGTAATTGCCTTCGTTGTTCAGGCCGCCGACACAGGTCGGCGCCGCCAGGCCGGCCGAGCCGCCGGCGACCGGGTTCGGCCCGTGATTGCCGCTGCGATAGTCGCAGTTGAACGCGATCGGACGGTTGAAGTCGGTGCTCGCATAGGAAACGTCGAGCAGCGCGCCGATCTCGCCGATGCCGGTGTTCCAGCGATCCGAGACGAGCAGGCCGGCGATCGGCGTGACTTCGTTGGTGTTCTTCGAATAGATGCCGCGCGCATTGGCGGCGATGGTGAAGCCGTTGAAGTCGAACGGCTTGTGCAGGCGCAGGTCGATCGCGCCGACCACGCCGCCCTCGATCAAATTGGCCGAGCTGGTCTTGTAGACGTCAGCGCCAGCCAGCGCCTCGGCCGGCAGGTCCTGATAGGCGAAGCCGCGGCCGACACCGGTGAAGATCTCGCGGCCGTCGAGCGTGGTGAGGATGTCGCCAAGGCCGCGGATGATCGGCGCGACGATCTCGTTGTTGCCGCCTACGGTCACCTGTACGCCAGGAACGCGCTGCAGCGCGCCGGCGACGGTGCGATCCGGGAACTTGCCGATATCGTCGGCGACGATCGAGTCGACCACATTGGCCGAGTCCTGCTTGATCTTGGCGGCGGCGCCGAGGCTGGCGCGCTGGCCGGTGACGATGATCTCGCCTTCGTCCTGCGACTCGGCCTGCAGCGCGCTCTGGCTGCTCGCGTCCTGCGCAAAGGCGGGCGCCGCGCACAGGACGAGCGCGATCGCAGTGGCTGATTTCAAGGCGATAGAACGGGACTTCATGTCTTTTTCCCCTCCGGAGCGTGGGCACGGGTTGCTCGTGCCCTCATTAATATTATCATTCATAAATAGCGGACCACAAAACGGCCCACAAGCCCATTTCTTGAGGGAGGGGGAACGAGCCCTCCCCTCTGTGGCACGCAGGACACACACTGTCCCTTACCTGGGTTAAAACGGATTACACGGGTTTATCCTATTTAGCATATTTATTGACGCACGCTTCTTTGTGGCGCACTTAGTCGGCCGCGCTAGCGGGCGGCGATTCCCTCGTGTGCGCGGAACCAACAGAGCCGGCCCAAGCCGGATGGAGGGGAGAAAACCCATGAGGTCATTGCTGCGCGGCATGCTGCCGCGACTCCTGTGTATATTGGCGTTCCTCACAGCCGGCTGGGCCATGCCCGCGCTGGCCCAGCGCACCATGCTCGCCCAGGGCATGTATCCGCGCGCCGTGCAACTCAGTCACAACGCGACCCCGGCGAACAACGGCCGGATCGTCGTCAGCTTCACTGCCTTCCCGGGCGGCGTCGGCGCCCAGCCGATCTATGCCAGCGACGATAACGGCACCACCTTCAACCAGATCGGCACGATCACCGATCCGCTCTTCGCCCGCGGCCTGTGCTGCGGCACGCTCTACGAGCTTCCCCAGACGGTCGGCGCGCTGTCCGCGGGCACCCTGCTCTGGGCCGGCTCGGTGGGTGGCGACACCCCGGCCCAGCCGATGCAGCTCCGTATCTACAAGAGCACCGATCGCGGCGCGACCTGGTCCTATCTCTCCAACTGCGCGACCGGCACCGTGAACCGCTCGGGCGGCGGCCTGTGGGAGCCGGAATTCACCATCGCCGCCAATGGCGCGCTGGTCTGCTTCTACTCGGACGAGACCGTCACCGGCTTCTCGCAGATGCTCCAGCAGGTCACGTCGACCGACGGGATCAACTGGAGCGCCCCGGTCCGTACCGTGGCCAGCGGCGTCCAGGCCGATCGCCCCGGCATGGCGGTGGTCCGCAAGCTGCCCAGCGGCCGCTATTTCATGACCTTCGAGCTGTGCGGTCCGGCGGGCTGCACCGTGTTCTACAAGACCTCGCCCGACGGCATCAACTGGACCCCGGCGGGCAGCGTCGGCACCCGGGTCGAGAGCGAAGACGGCCACTGGTTCCTCCACACGCCCACCGTCGCCTGGGCGCCCGTTCCCGGCCTGCCCAATGGCCGCATCTTCCTGATCGGCCAGATCGAAAGCGGTGCCTCGGGCATCGGTTCGGGTAACGGCAATGTGGTGTTCTACAACGATACCGCCGACGGCAGCGGCAAGTGGAAGACGATGGCGGCCCCCGCCCCCATCGCCGGCCTCACCGGCACCAGCAATGTCTGCCAGAACTACTCGCCGCCACTCCTGCCGCTCGCGGGTGGCACGACGCTGTTCGGCCTGACGACCGACTATGACTCGTCCAATGTCTGCCGCGTCTATTTCGGCAAGGTGCCGACCTATGCCTCGTCGCCCACGCTGGTGCTGGGTGCCGACGCGATCGGCGTCTCGCTCAACCAGAGCTCGACCGGCAACGTCACCGTCACGCCCAATGGCGGCTATCTCGGCACGCTGAAGCTCACCGTCTCGATCCCGGGCTTCAACGGCACCGCGAGCTTCGATCGCGACACGCTGACCTTCGCCGGCGCCGCGGCGCAGACGGCGAAGCTCACCCTGCGCTCGGGCACCGGCACGGCGTCGGCATCGTCGTCGGCATCGTCGTCGGGCGGCAGCTTCGGCTTTGCGAGCATGCCCGCCCTGGCGCTGGTCGGCGCCGCACCGCTGATGCTGCTCTTCTCGGCGCTGCGCAGCGCGGTCGGCGTACTGTCGCTAGCCGCGGTCCTGGCGCTCACCGGGTGCGGCAACGCCAGCAGGGGGGACAGTGCGGGGGCGATCGTCTCGCCGCCGGTTCCCACCAAATACACCGCGACGATCACGGCGACCGACACGACCAACGCCGCGATCAAGACGAGCGTGACCACGCAGGTGACGCTCTACAACTGATCCGGAAAATCCTATCCCTGACTACCCCCGGGACGGCACCGCCGCCCGGGGGTATTTTTTGCCTATTTGCCGGGCGCATTCTCGGGGAATGCCGCGACGATCGCGTCATATTCCTTGCGGCTGATCTCCACCATCGAGCCGTGCCGGAAGCCTTCGGGCATCGAGAAGCGATCCCATGCAGGCACGCGCGAATTGCCGGAGACCTGGTACCAGGGCCCCTCGAGCCGCGGCGCCTTGGACAGGCCATAGCTCGCCCCGGCATATTGCTCGTAATACATCAGCCAGTCCTGGTTGTTCGGCGCGCGGATCAGCGTCGGCGCCTCGCGGAAGTTCGGGCTGATCGGCGCGCCCGGCTCGGGATAGGGACCGAGCAGCGTGGGGCCGCAGCTGATCCGCACCGTCTTGCCGGTCGTCCAGTTGTACGACGGATAGCGCTCGTCCTTGATGATCGCGCAATAGCCCTTGCCGTCGTCATTGGGCCGCACGAACGTGTCGATCGTCGCCATGTCCCAGTTGAACAGCCGCTTGGGCGGCGCGGCGAAGGTCTTGAGGTCCCTGGACTGCACATAGAGCGTGCGCTGGCTCGCCCAGTAGCGCTCGGGATCGTCGGGAACACCCGGCACGGTCGGCGTGTGCCAGGTCAGCAGGAAATTGCCCGAGGGCGCGTCGAAATAGAGCTTCGGCGCGCCGATGCGCTGCAGGGCATTGGGCAGGCCGGGGATGTTGGACAGCTTGGGCTCATAGGTGCCGTAGGGCGTCCAGTGGATCAGGTCGGTCGAGCTCCAGAAGCGGATCAGCTTGTCGCCGTCGCTCCTGTTTCCCACCAGATAATAGCGCCCGTCCGGCCCCTTCGCGATCGACGCGTGGCCATGATAATCCTGCGACACCGGCTGGCCGCCATTGAGCGCGCGCCAGTGCAGCCCGTCGATGCTCACCGCATAATAGAGCACGCCGTAATGCTCGCTGGTCATGTGCGCGAACAGATAGGCCTTGTCGGGATCGACATAGGGGGTTTCGGGCGCACCGGGCGGCACCGCGACCGGCGGCGTGGTCTGCGCAGAGGCAGCCTGCGCCCACAGGCTGCCTGCCAGCAGGCAACTCGCCAGGGCGACACGGCCGCGCGACATCCGCTTGAGATTGTCCGGCATCATGATCCTTTCCATCATTGTCTTGGTTGGGGGAGTGTCGTGCACCCCAATCGCTTCATATGATAAATAGGATCATCGGTCGAGCGCCACGTCGGCCGGGCCCGAGAAGCACTGCGCGCTGAAATGCGTCGCGGCGTTAACGAGAGGCGGGCCTGCGAAAAAGGTGGGCGCGGCCGAGCCGCCGGCAAACCGGGCACATTGGAGCCCAAGGCGCCGGGCCTGTTCCGCGACTGGCCGGCGCCCAAGGCCGATCGCCGCGCGCAACTGGAGGCTCAGGTCAGGGCAAGGCCCGACCCTCGAACCTCATTTCCTCGACTTGGAAAGTGCCAGATCGGCGACGGCGATGGCACCGAGCGGCCCCGCCTTGTCGCCCAGCGCGGGTGCCACGATGTACGGCCCGTCGTCCGGCAAGGTCATGTAGCCATTGAGGCTGGCGCGGAGATCGGCCTCGATACGGCCGAGCAGGTGCGACTGCCCGGTCACCACGCCGCCGCCGATCGCGATGCGATGCGGCGCGGTCGAGGAGACGATCGCATGGCACATCATCGCCAGCGTGTGGGCGACCGGTGCCCAGACGGGATCGTCCGCACCCACCTCGCTCGCCGGCCGGCCGCCCAGCCGCAGCTTCAGCGCCGAGCCCGAGGCCAGCCCCTCCACGCAATCGTCATGGAAGCTGCAGAAGCTCGGCTGGTCGTCGCCGGGCAGGCGCGGCACGCGCATGTGCCCGATCTCGCTATGCGCGAAGCCGCGCGTCGGCAGGCCGTGCACCACCAGGCCGACCCCCACGCCGGTGCCCACCGTCACATAGGCAAAATCGTCCATCCCCTGCGCGCAGCCCCAGGCCATCTCCGCGAGCGCCGCACCGTTCACATCGGTGTCGAAGCCCACGGGCACATCGAAGGGGGCCGACAGGATGCCCAGCACATCGGTGCCCGGCCACGCCGCCTTGGTCGTCGCCAGGATCTGGCCGTGGCTGGGGGAATGCGGGTTGAGGTCGATCGGCCCGAAGGACGCAATGCCCAGCGCGGCGAAACCCTCGCCCGCGTCCCACTCGCGCAGGATCGCCAGGATCGCCGGCAGCGTCTCGTCCGGCCGGGTGGTCGGCACCGTGCGCTGGTCGCGAATGTCGTCCGGACCGCTCGCCAATGTGGCTACGCACTTGGTTCCGCCCAGTTCGATTCCGGCCCGAAGCACCGATCGCGCATCGGGAATCGTCACGCCAAGAAAGCCCGCGCTGCTGCGCCCAGACCGGATAGCGACTGCATTCCCCTCTCCTATCAATAACTTGGCGCATATCTATACAAGGCTATTGTCACGCGCTCCCGCTGCATTAATATTTCAAATTAGATAATTCAATGATCCGGAGAGGGGTCTGCGATGGATAAGGGAGCGAGCACGCTCAATCGATCGGCCGTGGGCGCTGCCAGCCTGGGCGGCCTGTTGTTCGGTTTCGACACGGCGGTCATCGCCGGCGTTACCGATGCCTTGCGCCACAATTTCCACCTGAGCGCAGCCGAACTGGGCGCGGCGGTCTCCGCCGCACTGGTCGGCACCCTAGTCGGCGCGCTGGGTGCGGGGCCGCCTGGCGACCGCTTCGGCAGCCGCACGATGCTCTACTGGATCGCCGGCGCCTATATCGTCTCGGCCGTCGGTTCGGCAGCGGCAGGCGGCCTGGCGATGCTCGTCGCCTTCCGCTTCGTCGGCGGGCTCGCGATCGGCGGCTCCTCGGTGCTCGCGCCGGTCTATATCGCCGAGGTCAGCCCGGCCGAACGGCGGGGGCAACTGGTCGGGCTGTTCCAGCTCAGCATCGTGATCGGTATCCTTGCCGCCTATGTCAGCAACTTCCTGATCGCCCGCGCGATCGACAGCGATCTGGCCTGGCGGATCAAGCTGGCCGTGGCCGCCGCGCCCGCCCTGCTCTTCCTGCTGCTTCTGCTCCGCATACCGCACAGCCCGCGCTGGCTTGCACAACGCGGACGCCTGGCGGAGGCCGGTGCCGCGATCCGCACGTTGCGGATGGGCGATCCCGAAACGCTCCTCGCCCAGTTCACCGCTGCGGTTACCCCGAGCGGCCCTGCCCGGATCAGCTGGGCGCTACATCGCCGTCCGATCCTGCTCGCGATCGCCCTGGCGCTGTTCAACCAGCTCTCGGGCATCAACGCGATCCTCTATTACCTGGGGGACATCTTCGCCGCCGCGGGGTTCAGCGCGGTGTCGGCAGACCTGCAGGCGGTGGCGATCGGCGTCGCCAACCTGTTCGCGACGCTGCTCGGTCTCGCGGTGATCGACCGGGTCGGCCGCAAGCTCCTGCTACTGATCGGCGCGATCGGCACCGCAGTGGCATTGTCGGCAGTCGCGACGATCTACACTCTCGGCCAGGGGCAGATATTCCTGCTGCCCGCGCTGATCCTGTTCATTCTGTTCTTCGCGGTGTCGCAGGGCGCGGTGATCTGGGTCTATCTGTCCGAGATCTTCCCCACCGCGGTGCGCGCCCGGGGCCAGGCGATCGGCAGCGCGACCCATTGGGGCATGAACGCGCTTCTCGCTTTCGGCTTCCCGATTGTCGCACAATATACGCAGGCCTTGCCTTTCTGGCTGTTCGCCGCTGCAATGCTGGTGCAGTTTGTCATAGTCTGGCGATACTTCCCTGAAACGCGCGGCATTTCGCTGGAGCGGCTGGAGGGGGCGCTCGAAGGGAAATGATGGCACGTGATGGAAATGAGCTTGGCATGACGAGCAATGCCCGCCGCGCCAGGCCGCGCCTTTCCGGTACCAATCTCGAACGTGCCGCCGATCACAACCAGCGCGTGACGCTCCACGCGATCCGCGTTCTGGGTCCGCTGACCCGCGTCGAGCTGGCGCGGATCACCGGGCTCACCGGCCCGGCAATCGCCAACATCACCAAGCGGCTGTTGCAGGACGGGCTGATCGAGGAAGCCGGCCAGCGCCGCGGCGGGCGCGGCCAGCCGCCGACCGCCCTGGTGGTGAAGCGCGACGCCTGCTACTCGATCGGCGTCAATATCGACCGCGATCACATCACCATCGTGCTGGTCGACTTCTCCGGCGAGACGCTGACCCGCACGACCGAGGAAGTCGATTTCGCCCTGCCCGCCCAGGTGCGCGCGCTCTATCGCCGCTCGATCCGCAACATGCTGCGCCGCGTCGATGTCGACGTGACCAAGGTCGTCGGCCTCGGCGTGGCGATGCCCGACGATCTCGGGCTGGTCGACCTGCCCGGCCGCCCGGCCAATTATGCCGATTGGGAACGCACGGACATCGCCGCGCTGTTCGACGAGCCGTTCAACCTGCCGGTATTCGTCGAGAACGACGCCGCCGCCGCCGCGATGGGCGAAATGCAGCTCGGCCATGGCCAGAGCAACAACAGCTTCTTCTACATCCTGCTCTCATCGGGCCTGGGCGGCGGCCTGGTGATCGACGGCACCTATATCCGTGGTGCCGACGGGCGCAGCGGCGAGCTGGGCTTCATGCGCGCGCAGGGCGAGACCGGCGAGCAGATCCAGTCGCTGGTCTCCCTCTCCGGCCTGACCCGCAGCCTCGAGGCGGCCGGCCACACGCTGGCCGATGCGCGGGGCCGCGCGCCCGAGGCCTCGGTGCAGCACTGCATCGCCGACTGGACCGAGCGTGCCGCGCACCAGCTCACCGTGCCGCTCGACGCGGTGAACTGCCTGATCAACCCCGCAGTGGTGCTGCTCGGCGGGCGCCTTCCCACCGCGCAGCTCGATGCGCTGGCGGCCCGCACCGACGCGCTGATGCGCGAACGCGCGCCGCAGCTGCCGGCGGTGGCGCCGGTGGCCCGCGCCGCGCTGTCGGAGGATGCGCCGGCGGTGGGCGCGGCGATCCTGCCGTTCAGCCACTTCCTGCTGCCCAAGCCGGGCGCCCTGTGGAAGGCACAGGGCAGCGCCGACGCGGAGATGGACGCCTAGGCTTTAGGCCGGCCGTCCAAAGGACGGCGGCCGATCGGCCTTGGCGGTGCCGAAGCGCGACGGCTTGTCGCCCATCTCGAACACCAGCTCGCCACCCTTCGCCAGATCGGCATGGGCGATCCAGTTCTTCGTCCACGGCTTGCCGTTCCAGCGGACCGACTGGATGTACGGCCGGTCGGCGCCATTGCCGTTCGCCACTACCCGCAGCGTCCTGCCGCCGCCCAGCGCGACTTCAACGCGGTCGAACAGCGGCGAACCGAACACATAGAGCGCGCTGACCGGATCGACCGGATAGAAGCCCAGCGCCGAGAAGACGTACCAGGCGCTCATCTGGCCGCAATCGTCGTTTCCGATCTCGCCGTCCGGATCGTTCTTGTACATCTCGAGGCACAGGCGACGCACCATCGCCTGGGTCTTCGCCGGGGCGCCGGCATAGGCGTAGAGATAGGCGACATGGTGGTTCGGCTCGTTGCCGTGCGCATATTGCCCCACCAGCCCGGAAATGTCGGGCGGTGCATTCTCGGGCAGTGTGGAGGGCGCGTTGAACAACGCGTCGAGCTTTTCGACGAACGCGGTATCGCCGCCGAAATGCGCGATCAGGCCGTGCACGTCATGCTGGTTGAGGAAGGTCGCCTGCCAGCCATTGGCCTCCGTGTAATCCCGGTGCTTCTTCACGTCGTGGCCGATCTGGATCGGGTCGTAATTGGCCCACCAGCTGCCATCCGAGAATTTCGGCCGGGCGAAGCGGGTCGAGGCATCGAGCACGTTGCGATAGTTCAGGCTGCGCTTGCGCAGGGCCGCCGCGTCGTCCTTCGCGCCCGCCGCATCGGCGAGCACCGCCATTGCCCAGTCGTCATAGGCATATTCCTGGGTGCGGCTGACCGACTCCCAGATCTTCTCGGCGGGGATATAGCCCAGGTCGTAATAATAGCCGCGGCCCAGCGAGCCGTCGCTGTCCTTGAAGTCGCGATCGAAGGCGCGCCGGCGGATGTTCGGCCAGGCGGCGGCGTAATCGGCCTTGATGCCCTTGGCATGCGCCTCGGCCAGCACCGAGACCGAGTGCCAGCCGATCATGCAGCCGGTCTCGATCCCCTGGAGCTGCCAGACCGGCGGTCCATAGGGGCTCTGCTGGGTCTGGCGGATCAGGTCGCGAGTGAAGGTGGCGGCACGATCGGGCTGCACCAGGGTCAGCAGCGGATGCAGCGCGCGATAGGTGTCCCACAGCGAATAGGTGCTGAACGAGGACTCGCCTGCCGGCACCTGATGGACCTGCGCGTCCATCCCGACATAGCGGCCATCGCGATCGGTGAAGAGCGTCGGCGCGAGGAAGCAGTGGTAGAGCGCGCTGGTCAGGATCGTGCGCTGGTCCTCGCTGCCGCCCGTCACGCGGACCCGGTCGAGTTCCTTCGCCCAGAGGCGCCGCGCCCTGGTCGCCGCGCCATCGAAATCCCAGCCCGGCGCCTCGCCGGCCAGTGCCGCCTTGGCCCCGGCCACATCGACGGCGGAGATGCCGGTCTTGATCTGGATCGGCGCGCCGCCCGCCTCGTCGAAGAACAATGCGACCTTCAGGCGATTGCCCTCGATCGAAGCGGCCCCCTTGGCCGCCGGCTTGTTGTCGTCACCGAAGAACTCGACCCGGTCGGGCTTGCGCGACAGCTGCATCGCGAAGTGGATCATCCGGCCCTTGGCCCAGCGGTGCACCCGGCGGCTGCCGGTGAGCATGCCGTTGGCATCGATCGCGAGCGAGGCATTGTCGAGCGTGACGCCCTTGTCCCACACGTCGCGGATCATGTGCGCGAAGTCGATCAGGATGTGCCCGGCGCCCTGGGGGAAATGATAGCGGTGCAGGCCGGTGCGCTCGGTCACCGTCAGCTCCGCGAGCACGCCGCTTTCCAGCTTCACCCGGTAATAGCCGGGCTCCGCCGCTTCCTCGGAGAAGCGCTGGCGATAGCCCGTGTCCGGGTTCTCGAGCGTGCCCGGATCGAGCTGCAGCGCCCCGCGCGTCGGCACCACCAGCACGTCGAGCATGTCGCCGATGCCGGTGCCTGACAAATGCGTGTGCGAGAAGCCCATGATCGAGGTGTCGCTGCGATGATAGCCGGAGCAGGCATCCCAGCGCGCATTGTCGGTATCCGGGCTCAGCTGCGCCATGCCGAAGGGCAGCGAGGCGCCCGGGAAGGTATGGCCGTGCCCGCCCGTACCGATGAACAGGTTCGGCTTGCCGGGCCCGGCCGCGCCCTGGGCGCTGGCCACATGCGGCAGCGCGGTGCCGAGGGCGAGGGTGCCGGCTCCGGCGAGCAACTGGCGGCGATTTGCGGTGATCATGGGTTCCTGCCCTTCCTTACAGCTTCTGCGCGAGCAGCGCGGGCTTGCGCTTTGCGACGTCCAGGATCAGGTCGCCGAACAGGCCATTGGCCCAGGCGAACCAGCTCCGCGTGAAATTGGCCGGATCGTCCTTGTGGAAGCTCTCGTGCATGAAACCGGTGCCGCCATGCGAGGCCTTGAGCCATTTGAGGCACTGCATCACGGTCGCGTCATCGTCATGGATGAGGGCTCGCGTAATCAGCGACATCGGCCAGATCATGTCCATGCCGATATGCGGCCCACCGATCCCTTCGCCGAACTTGCCCTTGAAGAAATAGGGATTGCGATCGCTCCAGGCGAGCGCGGCGGTACGGACATAGAGCGGGTCACGCCTGTCGGCCGCGCCGAGCAGCGGCAGGCCCGACAGGCTCGGGACATTGGCATCGTCCATGAAGATCGCATTGCCATAGCCATCGACTTCGAACGCCCAGACCTCGCCGCCCTTCCCGTCCGGCATCTTGCCATGGGCGTCGAGCGCAGCCTGCACCTCGTTCGCCAGCGCCAGCGCATCCTGCGCGGCCGCGGTGTCGCCGCGGGCCTCATTGTGCACCTGGGCGAGCATCTTGAGCGCGGAGACCGCGAACAGGTTGGACGGGATCAGGAAGGGGAAGACACAGGCGTCGTCCGACGGGCGGAAGCCCGAATGGATCAGCCCGACCTTGCGCGTCGGCGCGCCGAAGCCGCCGAACATCAGCGTCTCGGTCGGCGAAGGATCGACGCGCTGGAAATGATACGGACCGGGGCCGTCCTTGCGCTGCTGCTCGCGGAAGGTCGCAACGGCCCGCGCCGCACCCTGTGCCCAGAGCGCGTCGAACGGCGTCTTGTCGCGCGTCGCGATCCAGTAGCTATGGGCAAGGCGCATCGTATAGGCGAGCGAGTCTATCTCCCATTTCCGCTCAGCGACGCCCGGCTTCATGTCGGTCTTGTCGTTCACCGCCGACAGGTTCGACTTGGCAGTCGGGTCCGGGGTGAAGGCGTTGGCGTAGGAATCGATCAGGATGCAGCGCGCCTGGCGCTGGATCGCGCCCTGAAAGACGCGGCGCAGATCGGCGTCCTTGGGCGTCAGATGGACATAGGTCTGCAACTGCGCCGAGCTGTCGCGCAGCCACATCGCATCGATGTCGCCGGTGATGACGAAGGTGTCGGGCTTGCCGTCCACCGTGCCGAGCCGGACGGTGGTGTCGAGCGTGTTCGGGTAGCAATTCTCGAACAGCCAGGCGAGTTCGGGATCGGCGATCTTCGCCTTCACCGCCTTGATCTCGGCCTCTACCGCTTTGCTCACGAACCCGCGCTGACCGACCGGCGGCCGCTTCGATTCGAATCCCTCCGCCTGCCCTACCCCCGCCATTGCCCGCATCGGCAGGGCCGCCGACATCGCCAGCGCCCCTGCCCCCATCATCACCTCACGACGCTTCATCACCCTCTCCTGTTCTGGTTGTTCAGCGCGCCACCGGTGCGCTCATCGAGAAGGGCGCATTGGCTTTCGCGATGCCCCATTTGGTGTTCGGGTTCGGCCCCATCACGAAGCGCAGCGTGCCGCCGCCCTGCAGTTCCTCGCGCGAGAACCAGGGCTTGTCGTGCGCCTTGCCGTTGAGCGTGACCGACTGGATGTAGACATTCTTGTCGCTGTTGTTGGCGGACTCGATGTTGAGCACCTTGCCGCCCGGCATCGTCAGGCGGACATTGCGGAACAGCGGGCTGCCGATCGCATATTGCCCCAACGTCGGCGTCACCGGATAGAAGCCCAGCGCCGAGAAGACATACCAGGCCGAGGTCTGGCCATTGTCCTCGTCGCCCGGATAGCCGTCGGGCGCAGCCGAATAGAGCTTCTTCATCACATCGCGGACATGCGCCTGCGCCTTCCATGGCTGGCCGGCCCAGTCGTACAGGTAGATCATGTGCTGGATCGGCTGGTTGCCATGGGCGTACTGGCCCATGTTGACGATCTGCATCTCGCGGATCTCGTGGATCACCTGGCCATAATAGCTGTCGTCGAAGATCGGCCGGGTCGAGAAGATCGAATCCAGCCGGTCGGTGAACTTCCGGTCGCCGCCCATCAGGTCGATCAGGCCCTGCACATCCTGCATCACCGACCAGCTATAGTGGAGCGAATTGCCCTCGGTGAACGCGTCGCCCCATTTGTAGGGATTGAACGGCGTGGACCAGCTGCCGTCCTGGTTGCGGCCGCGCATCCAGCCACTCTCCTGGTCGAACAGCTTGCGGTAATTCCGCGCCTGCGCGGCGTATTTCTTCGCATCCTCGGTCTTGCCCAGCGCGGCGGCGAGGCGCGAGAGCGAGAAGTCGGCGGTGGCATATTCGAGCGTGCGCGCGGCATTCTCATTGATGCCCACGTCATAGGGGACGTAGCCGAGCTTGTTGTAATATTCGACACCCTCGCGTCCGACCGCGCCGACGACGTTGCCGCGCTTGTCGCGGGGGCGTCCTTCCGAGGTGGTCGCGTTCTTGACCATCGCCTCGTACAGCGTCTCGACATCGAAGCCGCGCACGCCGTTGAGATAGGCGTCGGCAATCAGGTTCGCCGAGTTGGAGCCGATCATCACGTCGCGGTGCCCCGGGCTCGCCCATTCGGGCAGCCAGCCGGATTCCTTGTAGGTGTTGACCAGCCCCTGCATGATCTCGCTGTCCCGCTCCGGGTTCATCAGCGCGAACCAGGGGAAGACCGCGCGCCACGTGTCCCAGAAGCCGTTGTCGGTATAGAGGAAGCCGTCGTGCACCTTGCCGTCATAGGGGCTGTAGTGGACGGTCTTGCCTGCCGCGTTGACCTCATGGAACATGCGCGGGAACTGCAACATGCGGTACATCGCCGAGTAGAAGGTACGGCGATTGTCGAGGTTCGGGTCGCTCACCTGGACCTTGGAGAGTTCCTTCTCCCACACGTCGCGCGCCTTGGCCTGGGTCTGGTCGAAACTGTCCTTGCCGATCTCGCGGTCGAGGTTGAGCGCCGCCTGCTCCGGGCTGATGAAGGAGGACGCGACCTTGACGTTGACCTGCTCACCAGCCCGCGTCTTGAAGCTCACCACCGCGCCGACATGATCGCCTTCGCTGGCAGCGGCGCCCGAGACCTGGCCATTGTCGTCCCAGGTGCGGCTGACTTCGAAATCCTTGTCGAACTGCGCGACGAAATAGCTGTGGAAATTGTCCGGCACGCCGCCGTGGTTGTTGCGGACATAGCCGATGATGCGGCGGTTCGCGGCATCGATCTTCACCATCGATCCGCCAGCATAGCCGTCGATCAGGATGTGCGCATCGTCGGACTTGGGGAAGGTGAAGCGGAAGCTGGCGGCGCGGTTGGTCGGCGTGACCTCGGCTGTCACGTCATAATCGGCGAGATAGACCTTGTAGCCATAGGCGCGGGCTTCCTCGGCCTTGTGGCTGTACCAGGAGGCGCGCTCCTCTTCCTTGACCTTGAGCGGGCCGGTCTCGGCGAAGAGGCCGAACGCGGCATAGTCATTCATCCAGGGGCTGGGCTGGTGCGTCTGCTTGATCGCGTTGATCTTGTGCGCGCTGTAGGTGTAGCCCCAGCCATTGCCCATCTTGCCGGTGACCGGCGTCCAGAAGTTCATGCTCCAGGGCACGGCCACCGCCGGATAGGTGTTGCCATAGGACAGCTCATAGCTGCTGTCGGTGCCCATCAGCGGATTGATCAGGTCGACCAGGGCGGGCTCCGCCGTCTGTGCCAGCGCCGGTACCATGGTCGTGCCGAGCGCACTGGTGAGCAGCATTGCCGAAATGCAGCACGCGCCGATGAACTTCCTCACAATCCGATACTCCCCTGCTCTGTTTCGTAGCTGCGCTGATCACCGCGCCTTGAACGGCCGCGGCTTCACGCCCTCATTCGTCATCACCACCGGCTTGATCGAGCCGTCCGCGGCGAATTCCATCCGGTCGATCGCCATCTCGCGATGCTCGCCCTTCTCGTCGCCCAGCGGACGGCGATGATAGACGATGTACCAGTCATCGGTGCCGGGCACGTTGACCACAGAATGGTGTCCCGCGCCGCGCGCGATCTTGAAGTCCTGCTCGAGGATCTTGCCCTTGGGCGTGAACGGCCCGAGCGCGGTCGGCCCCGTCGCATAGGCCACGCTATAGTCCGGGCCGGTCCAGCCGCCTTCCGACCACATCAGGTAATAGACGCCCTTGCGCTTGATCAGGAACGATCCCTCGACATAGCCGGGCGGGGTGATCTCCTTATAGGTGCTCCCGTCCGCGAAGGGGACGACCGAGTGGAGGTCGTCGCTCAGCTGCACCACGTTGCAGTGCTTCCAGCCGCCGTAGAACAGGTACACCTTGCCGTCGTCGTCGCGGTAGACGAACGGATCGATCGGCTGCGCGCCATTGTGGAACTTGCCGATCAGCGGCTTGCCCAGCGCATCCTTGAACGGCCCCTGCGGCTTGTCGGCCACGGCCAGGCCGATCCCGCCGACCTCCGCATCGCTCTGGATGTCGTTGGCGCTGAAGAACATGTAGTAGCGCCCCTTGTGTGCGAGCACGGTGGGCGCCCAGATCGCATAGCCGGCCCAGGCGACATTCTCGACGTCGAGCACATGGCTGTGCTTGGTCCAGTTGACCAGGTCGGGCGACGAGAATGCGTTGAAGAAGGTCTGCTGCACATAGGACGGGCGCACTGTCTTCTGCTTGCGCAACTCCGTCTGGTGCGGCGTGAAGCGCTTCGTCACGTCGGGCGTGCCGAAATCGTCGGAATAGGTCGGGTAGATCCAGTATTTGCCGTCGAACACCCGGATCTCGGGATCGGCATACCAGCCCGGCACGATCGGGTTCTGCGCCCAGGCGAGCCCCGCGCTCAGCATGGCAGTGGCGGCGATGATGCCCGCCCGAATCTTGTTCACGCGACGATCCCCTTTTCGATCCCCCTAATCATGTGCCGCCGGGCCCCGTGAGGTCCAGCGGCAGCATGATTGTCGCCCTCGTCTCGCTCCCCGGTAAGGGGGGTGGAGGTGGCCCGGGGGGAGGATGGGCCACCTCCTGAGTCAGGGGGCTGACTCACTCGATGATCAGAACTTGTACGCCATGCCCAGATAGAAGCGGCGCCCCGAATAGACGTTCGAAATGAAGCGGTCCTTCGTGTCGTTGCCCAGGTGCTGGCGCTGTTCCGACTTGGTCAGGTTGATGACCGAACCGGTGATCTGGAAGTTCTTGAACACGTCGACCGCAGCGTTGAGATCGACCTGCTCGTACGGATCGTCATAGACGTTCAGGCCCGAGGACAACCCGCGCACCACTTCGCCGCGACGATTGTACGAGGCGCGGACCAGGATCGGGCCATGCTCGTAGAAGATCGACGCATTGATCTGGGTCTTGGCGCTGCCGACCAGCGCCGATTCACCCAGCTTGGTGCCGTTCAGCGACACGTCTGCCTGCGAGGTGTCGTTGTAGGTGAAGTTCACCTGCGCGCCGAGGCCGAAGTCCAGCGTGTGCTGGGCATAGAGCTCGACACCCTGCGACACCGCGCTCGTGCCATTGGCCTGGGTGGCATATTGCTGCACCGTCACGGTCTGGCCGGCGACTTCCTGCGGAAGGTCGATCACCACCGGGACGATGAAGTCCTTCACGTCCTTGCGGAACAGCGTCGCGCCCAGCACCGAGCCGCGGTGGAAATACCATTCCACGCCGAAGTCATACTGCCAGGCGTTGAACGGCTTCAGGTTGAAGTTGCCGCCATCACCGAACCAGCCGGCACGGGCGCCGAACTGGGCACGGTCGAACACGAACGCGTCCGAGTTGAACGTCAGCGAGCGTGCACCCGCCAGATCGCCATAGCCCGGGCGTGCGATCACCTTCGATGCCGCCGCACGCAGCAGCAGGTTCGGCGTCACGTCCCACGAGATGTTGAAGCTCGGCAGGAAGTCCGTGTAGCTCTTGCCCTCCGAATTGGGGCTGAACACGCGGACCTGGCGCTGCGATTCCGGGATCACCGAGCAGTTGCCATCGGCGCCCACCGGCTTGTTCGGGTCGAACGGGCCGCCGGGTCCGTTCACGCAATACTCGTTCTCATAGGTGATACGGTCGGTCGAGGTGCCGTCCTGCTTCGTGTTGACCACGCGCAGGCCGATATTGCCGCGGATGTTGCTGGTCTTGAAGTTCAGCTGGCCATAGCCCGCCCAGATCCGCTCCCGGATGTCGTAGAGGTTCTGCGGCTCGGGCACGCGGACCGGGCCGTTATAGGTCGCGTTCAGATAGTCGATGTACTTGCGGATGTTGATCGCCGGGAAGGCGGTCGTCTCGAAGCCGCCGGCGATGTTGCCGAGCGAGCCCGGGTAGAAGATCTCGGGCTTCGCCAGCGCGCCGCCCGCGGTATCCTGGAAGCGCAGCGTGTTCGCCGCGTCCGAATACCATTCGAAGCGGCCGGTCTCGCGGTGGACCCGGCCGTCACGCCACTTCGCACCGAGCTGGATCGAGTCGAAGAAGGGCGAGTCGAACTTCCGGGTGAGATCGACCTGCGCATAGCGCTGCGAGATCGAGCTGTTGGTGAAGCCCGAGCCCGTCGAGCCAAGGTCGATCTGCGCCACGCCGTTCAGCATGTTCTGGATCACGTTGGGCGAGAACTGCATCGCGATCGACTGATCGGTGAAGTTCCACGCGCTCAGCGCGTTGCCGTTGACCGTGCCGTTGCGCGGCTTGGCCTGGGCGTAGAACTGGAACGACGGACCGCCGGTGGCCTTGGTCTTGCCGAACACGAAGTCGACGTTCAGGTGGCCGACTTCCCAGTTGCCGCGCACGTCATAGGTGTTGGAGACGCTCTTCTCGCGGACATAGGTATCCTGCGGCGCCGGGGTTTCCATGGTGCACATGTTGCCCGGAACGCGGCAACCCGTGCCCTCGGGAGGGACCTCGAACTTCGCGCCGGTCATGATCGTGCCGCTCTTGTCGAACGTCGCGCCAGTGAAGAAATTGCCGAAGCCCCATTCGGGGATCTTGATCGTGCTGCGGGTGTAGTCGCCGTTCAGCTGGAAGCGGAAATAATTGGCGGTCACCTCGAAATTGTCGAACGGCTTCATCTGCGCCGTCGCCTGGATGCCCAGCCGCTTGCGCTTCTGGTCGGTGATCGTCTCGGCGACCGACTGGGGCGCCCAATAGCCGCTATAGTGCTTGCCGTCCCGCGTGGTCTGGCCGGCATTGTTGCCGCTGTTCCAATAGGAGATCGCGGAATCATTGGCGAAGGTCTTGCCGTTGACGTCTGTCGCCGGGTCGGCGGCCTTGCTGTCGGTCCACCACTGCCAGCTGTCGCCCGACGAGCTCAGTGAGCGGTTGGTGCGCACCTGATAGGTGGCGCCGACCAGGAAGCCGAGCGTCTTCTCCTCATTGTGCCAGGAAAGCAGGCCCGAGACGTTCGGCTCCACCTTCTTGGTCACGTCGGCATAGGTGCCTTCGGCCGAGACGGTGCCCGACCAGGGCGCGAGATCGAACGGCTTGCGGGTGTGGTTGATGATGACGCCGCCCACGCCGCCTTCATCGAGGCGCGCCTCGGGCGACTTGAACACTTCCACGCTGCCGATCAGCGTCGAGGGCAGCAGCAGATAGTTGAACGAGCGCGAGGGATCGCCGCTGTCGGCCGAGGCGATGAAGTTCCCGTTGAGCTCGGTCAGCGTCAGGTCGGACGAGAGGCCGCGGATGCTCACCCGGCTGCCTTCGCCGCCATCGCGATCGATGATGATGCCCGGGACGCGCTGCAGCGAGTCCGCCACGTTCTTGTCCGGGAACTTGCCGATGTCCTCGGCAGTGATCACGTCGACGAACGCGTTGGCCTCGCGCTTCTGGTTGAGGCTCTTCTCGATCGAGCCGCGATAGCCGGTGACGACGATGTCGCCAGCCTGGGCACCCGCATCCTGCTGCGCCTGCCCGGCATCCTGCCCGGCCTGGGCGGCATCCTGGGCATGGGCCACACCGCTCGCCATGATCGCGAGGCTGGCCGATGCAAGCAATTGGCATATCAGCCGGTTACGACCGGCCAATGGCGTGCGTGCGCGAAAAGTCATCCCCTATTCCCTCTCCAGTTCGGGCCAGACTCTGGCCCGAGGTTATGCGCCCTGGGTATTCCCTTGAGGCGCTCCAAAATCAGAATACTAAAATCAATTTGTCAATTGTATCCGGTTGCGCTGGTGGCGTTATCCCGACCAGCTGTTGCACGTTTGCGCCCTTACGAGCCGCGCTTGCGCTTCCTGGGCGGCGGCACTTCCTTGGCCGCCGCGGCCGGCTTGTCCCACAAGGGTGCCGCCATCCGGGCAAACGCCTCGGCCGGGGCCTTCGCCACCGCGCGGTCATAGGTGAGCAGGCCGTTGATCTCGCCTTCCACATCGGTCGTCTGGGTATAGACCGACGCGCTCAGGCCGTTCTCCCTGGCCTGCCGCACCACCTCGTCGAACTTGCGGCGATAGCGGGCGAGATAGTCGTTGGAATCGGTGGTGACCTGGTAGCTCCAGCGCTTGTCGTTGCGCCACAGATGCCCCTCGATCGGCCAGCCGACGCCGCCATATTCGCCGAGCACGATGGCGCGGTCGCTGTGGCGTGCCGGCGTGTGCGGCACGTCCTCATAGGTGTGGATGTCGAACACGTCGGAGTCGCGGCCCGCCACGTCCAGCCAGCCGCTGTCCGAATTGACCAGCCGGCTGGGATCCATGCCGCGCACGAACTTGGTGAGCGTGGCGGAATCATACTGCCCCCACCCCTCGTTGTTCACCACCCACAGAACGATCGACGGAAATGCCCGCAAATCGCCGATCATGTGCGACAGCTCGAACTGCTGCTGGGCCATCACATCAGAGGACAGCACCGCCTGGCTCTGGCTGGTGCCGGCGAGGAACTGGTCCTCGCCACCGCCCGAGGGCATGTCCTGCCAGATCAGCATGCCCATGCGATCGGCGTCGTAATAATAACGGTCCAGCTCGACCTTGATGTGCTTGCGGACCATGTTGAAGCCCGCCTTCTTCAGGAACTCCAGGTCGTAGCGCATCGCGGTTTCGGACGGCGGGGTCAGCAGGCCGTCCGGCCACCAGCCCTGGTCGAGCACGCCATTGTGGAAATAGGGCTTGTTGTTGAGCAGCAGTGCCGGCTGGCCATGCACCTTGCCCGGCCCGACCGAGACCTTGCGCATCGCGAAATAGGCCTTGGCGGTGTCGCGGGCGGCGCCGTCGACCTGCGCGGCGGCATAGGCCGCACTCTCGCCCACCGTGAAACGCGAGTCATAGGCGGCGCGGTCGCGCTCCTTCCGGTCGGCCCAGGGATCGCGCACCGTCACCAGCTCGGCGACCAGGTCGTAGAGGAACGGGTCCTCGGGCGACCAGAGATGCGCATCGGGGATCGCGATGCTGGCATGGCGATTGGCGCGGATGATCGTCGATCCGATCGTCTTGCCCTGAGAACGCACGCTGAGGCGCACCGCATCGGTATCGCTCGCCCAGGCCGAGAGCGCGACATCGACTTCCACCGTGCCGCGATCGATGTCCGGCGTCGCCCGCACATCGGCGATATGGAGCGCGGGCACCGGCTCCAGCCATACGGTCTGCCAGATGCCGCTGACCGGTGTGTACCAGATGCCGTCCGGGTTCAGCAGCTGCTTGCCCCGCGGCTGGCTGCCGGCGCTGGTCGGATCCGCCACCTGCACCACCAGCTCGTTGGTGCCGGGCTTCAGATAGGGCGTGACGTCGAAGCCGAAGCGGCTCGATCCGCCCTTGTGCGCCCCGACGACCGCGCCGTTGACCCAGACATGCGCCTCGAAATCGACCGCGCCGAAGTTCAACATCACATTCTGCCCGGCCCAGTCGGCGGGCACGCTGAAGCTTCGGCGATACCAGATCCGGTCCTCGGGCTGCACCTTGCGCGCCACGCCCGACAGGCGGGATTCGACGGCAAAGGGCACCAGGATCTTACCGTCCATCTGCGTCGGCTGCGGCATCGGTGCCGCCGCTTTCGTGATGGCATAGTCCCACTGGCCGTTGAGGTTCAGCCACTTCTCCCGCTCGAGCTGCGGGCGCGGATAGCTGCGCCAGGCATTCTCGGGCGTCACCTCACGGCCCCAGCGGGTGATCATGTCGCCACCGGTATAGGTGGCATCCGCTCGGGTCGCCGGTGCCTGCTGGGCCAGGGCTTCGGTCGCCGCGCCGGAAAGCAGCAGGGCAAGCATCATGGTTCGCATCGTCAAGTTCCTCAGTGCCGGCTCAGCGAAGGCGGCGCATCGGCCGGGCTGCTGCCCCAGGCCGGATTGGGCTTCGCGCCCATGGTCAGCTCCAGCACGGCGCCGTTCGCGATGTCGGCGTGGCGGAACCAGGGCCTGGTCCATTTCTTGCCGTTCAGCGTGGCGGACTGGATGTAGAGGTTCGCCGCCGAATTGTTCTTCGCGACGATCTCGAACGTCTTGCCATTGCCCATCTTGAGCGCGGCGCGATCGAAGATCGGGCTGCCCAGCACATAGACGTCGCTCGACGGATCGACCGTGTAGAAGCCCATCGCGCTCAGCACGTACCAGGACGAGGTCGCCCCTTGGTCGTCCATGCCGGGATAGCCATAGCCGGCGGCATCGCTGCCATAGAGATCGCGCAGGATGCGGCGCGACAGTTCCTGCGTCTTCCAGGGCTGGCCGCTCCAGGCATAGAGATACGGCGCCTGCTGGTCGGGCTGGTTGCCCTGCACATATTGGCCGATCACCCCGGTGCAGTCGCGACAGATGCCCGTGGGGTTGTACGGCTTGGTGAAGAATTCATCGAGCTTGGCGTTGAACGCGGCCCGGCCACCCAGCGCGGTGATCAGCCCCTGCACGTCCTGCGGCACCAGCCACAGGGTCGACCAGCCCGAGGCCTCCTTCATCATGTGGTTGTAATAGGGCTCGGCCGGATCGAAGGGCGTGAACCACTTGCCGTCTTCGGTCCGCCCCCGGACGAAGCCGATCGAACGGTCGAACACGTTGCGCCAGTTGCCTGACCGCTTGCGGAACAGCGCGGCGTCCTGCGGGTTGCCCAGCCGCTCGGCCATATCGGCGAGCGCGGCGTCGTCCCAGGCATATTCCAGCGTCTTGGCAGCACCCGCCTTGCCATCGGCATGCGGCGGGCTCGGGTTGCGATCCGGCACCACGTCCGAGATCCAGCCGCGCGCCATATATTCGTCGAGGAAGTGGCGCGGCCCCTTGGGGTCCAGCGCGTTCTTGCGCAGATACGCGTAGGCGGCCGGATAATCGAACTCGATGCCGCGCCGCATCGCGCCGAGATAGAGGAACACGGCATTGTCGCCGTGGAACGAGGTGTTCATGAACCCGCGTTCGCGGGCCATGTCCAACTCGGACTGCATCACGTCGCGGGTAACCTCGGGCTCGAGCAGTTCGAGCAGCACGATCTGGTTGCGGCCGGTATCCCAGAAGGGCACCGGGCCGTAGCGATCATAGCTGGCGACCTGGGTCTTGCCGTTCGTATCGGTGAAATGCTCGCCCTTGCGCGCCACCAGCCGCGGGCTGGCGAAGGACTGGAACAACGTCGAGTAGAACAGCATCCGCTGCTTCTCGGTACCGCCGCTAACCTGCACGCGGTCGAGCAGCTTCGCCCATTCGGCGCGCGCCGCACCGCGAATGCGGTCGAAATTCCAGTCCGGGCTCTCCTCGCGCAGTCGCTTCGTGGCCGCTTCGTAGCTCGGACCATAGGCGATCCGGATCAGCACCTGCTCGCCGTCACGCGTCGTGAAATCGGCATAGCTGCCAGCGAACGCGCCTTCGATCTGCCGGGTATCCGGCTGCACGTCCTTGTCGCCGATGCCATAGCCGCGGGCATCGCCCGGCGCCTTGCGGAATGTGCCGAAGCGCTTGAACGGCTTTGAGAACTCCGCGACGAAATAGCTTCCGTCGCGCGCATCATTGTCGCGGTTCGCGCCGATGATGCCGCGCACCGTCCGGTCGCCGACCACTTCGACCTGGCCGCCGCGCCCCTGCAGGTTCAGGATGACGTGCGCACGCTCGGTCGCCGGGAAGGTGAAGCGCATCAGCGACGTCGCCTGGGTCGCGGTCAGCTCCACCTTCGTCTTGAAGCTGTCGAGGAACACCGAATAATAGCCCGGCGCTGCGATCTCATGCGCCTTGTCGTACCAGGCTTCGGTATAGACTGGCGGCACCGTCCAATCGCCGACGATCGGCATCAGCATCGGCGTTGCGCGCGCGCCATAGGTCGGGCCGCCGCCGCCGGTGAAACCGATCATCGTGGGATTGGTATAATAATACGGGGTGGCAACGCCCCAGGGATAGCTCAGCTCGACATTCGAATTGACCGGCGCGGCCTCGACCGCACTGTGCGGCAGTCGTGCGCCGGGCGAAGTCAAACCGGAATAGAGCGGCTCGCCCGCAGGCGGCGCGTTGCCGATGAATTCGGGCTTGTCGAGCGGCGCCGTGCCCACCAACGGATTGGCGACATCAACGGGCGCACGATCCTCCGCCGTATTCCCGGAAGTCTGCGCGATGGCAGACGCGATACCCAACAGCGAAGCAGCACCGGCCAGCGCGATGACGCGCGTTGCAATATGACGCGCGCGATCCTTGGGCCGCGGGTTGGAAACCCCCATTCACCCTCTCCAATTAGGCGGCCTGCACCGCCCGTCTTTCGCATGCCGCCTATGCTGGCGGTCACGAGTCGTGATGTTGATTAAATAAATCATTTTGTCAAATGAACTGCGGCATTCTGGCTGTGCGGCGCGCGCGTCGAGCAACAGCTGGACACACCCCGGCAACGCGCGCAGGCACGGGTTTCAGCCAAATTTCCTGATAAATCAGATCGATGCAAAAATGCGTTTCGGCGATCATTTTCGTCGCCGGTTTCGCGGGTCAATTCGATCGAATTTCCAACACGCCGCGAAGAATCGGATCACGGAGACATTCCCGCAAAGGACGCGCGGGATTCGGCGCCGCGATATGGCACCCCGATACGTTCGTGCCGGCCCGCCTCATGGAAGCGAACCGGCACGGATCAGTCGATGGACAAGCCTTCTAGCGCCCCATCTGGCGGCGTCGCGAAGGCCTGAGGCAGCACCCTCACCCGCTGGCGAGTTGCTTGACCGCGTGATCGGCGGCACGCGCAGTCAGCGCCATGAAGGTGAGAGACGGGTTTACGCAGGAGACCGAGGCCATCTGTGCGCCGTCGGTGACGTAGAGATTTGTGGCGTCGTGCGCCTGACTCCACTTGTTCAGCACCGAGGAACGCGGATCGGCGCCCATGCGCGCGCCGCCCATCTCGTGGATGGCGTCGCCGGGCACGTGATCGCCTTCGCTGCTCGTGACGTTGGTCAGCCCCGCCGCCTTGAGCATCGCCTCGCCCTGCGTCCGCGCATCCGCCATCATCCGCAGCTCGTTCTCGCGGAAGCGCACGTCGAAGCGCATCAGCGGCACCCCGAAACGGTCGACCTTGTCGGCATGCAACGACACGTGGTTGTCCTCATAGGGCAGGCATTCGCCGAACGCGCCCATGCCGAACTTCCACCCGCTATATTTGCGCATCCCGTGCTTCATCGAAGCTCCGAATCCCACCGGCGGCGCCGGCTCGCGCCGCGCGCTGCCCTGATAGCCATAGCCGCGCTTGAAGCCGACGCCCTCGTCGCCGCCATTGTTGCGGAAGCGGGGGATGTAGACGCCGCCGGGCCGGCGGCCATATTCGATATATTCGTCCATCCCCGGGATGTCGCCGTCGATCGACACCCGGAAGATGTGGTCCATCACATATTTGCCGAGCGTCCCGCTGCTGTCGAAATGGCTGCGGCCACTGCCCGCCGGCCGCGAGTTGAGCAGGATCTGGTTCGACGCCATGGCCGAGGCGCAGAGGAACACCAGCCCGGCATTGACCACTTCCGCCTGCCCGGTCTTCGCATCGATGAACCGGACCCCGGTGACGCGCTTCTTCGCCGCGTCATATTCGAGGTTGGTCACCACCGCGTCCGCGCGCAGCGTCAGCCGCCCGGTCGCCCGCGCCGCCGGCAGCGTCACCGCCTGGGTCGAGAAATAGGCACCGAACGAGCAGCCATTGCCGCACTGGTTGCGGAACTGGCACTTGGTCCGGTTCTGCTCGGGCTTGTCCTCGGTCATGTTGGACAGGCGGGTGTTGATCAGCTTGCGGCCGGGGAACTCGGTCTCGAGCCGTTGCTTGAGCCACTTCTCGGCGATGTTCATCGGCATCGGCGGCTGGAATTCGCTGTCCGGCAGATAGGGCAGGTTCTCGCGCGAGCCGGACACGCCGATATATTTCTCGACATAGCTGTACCAAGGCGCGAGGTCGTCATAGCGGATCGGCCAGTCGCCATCGATCCCGTCGCGCTTGTTCGCCTCGAAATCGGCCGGGCTCCAGCGGAAGCTCCACCGCCCCCAGATCAGCGACTTGCCGCCGACCGCACCGGGCCGGATCCAGTAGAATTTGCTGCCCTCGTCAAAGGCATAGGGGTTGAGCCGGTCGTCATTGTAGAAGGCCCGGTTGCTCGGCTGGACATAGCCGTGCTTGGCGATGAAATAGTCGCTGTCGCGCAGGCCGGGCGGCATCATGTTGCGCGCCGGGACCTCATAGGCGGGCTTGCCGTCATAGGCATAGCCCTCGCCATGCTCGACCATCACGCCGCGGTCGAGCATGAGGACGCGCAGGCCCTTCTCGGTGAGCTCCTTGGCGGCGAACCCGCCGCTTACGCCGGAGCCGATGACGATCGCATCGAACCTGTTGGTCGAAGCCATGTTCTTCCCTCCCGAAAACTGATCAGAAACGCAGCGCGCGCAGCGTCTGGAAGCTGGTGGTGATGTCGGGCAGATAAGGCGCGGGCGCCTGGTCGTTCTCGACATAGAAGTGGCGAACGCCCGCGCTGCCCTTGCGCTTGAAGAGCCCCGCGAAATCAATCGTCCCCTGCCCCACCGCGGTCATGCTGCGATCGGCACGCATGTCCTTGACGTGATAGGCATAGAGCCGCTTCGACAGGCGATCGATCCACGCGCCGGGATCCTCGCCGGCATGCGCCGCCCAGTAGAGATCGAGCTCGACCTTCACCAGCGCGGGATCGGTCTCCTTGAGGAACCGCTCGTACAGGCTGACGCCACCCGGCTTCGTCGTGAACTCGAAATCATGGTTGTGATAGGCGAAGCCGAGCCCGGCCTTTTTCAGGTCCTTGGCGAAGCGATTGAAGTTCGGCAGCGCCGCGCTCCAGCCCTGCTCGGTGCGGTGTTCGTCAGTCATGTAGGGCAGCACCACCGTATCGGCGCCGAGCGTCTTCGCCATCGTCACCGACTTGTCGAACTGGCCGAGCAGCGCGTCATAGCCGATGTGCAGCGACGGCGATTTGAGGCCGAGCCGGTCCATGGTCTTGCGCAGCAGCGCGTGGTCCATGGCGTCATAGCCGCCCCCACCGAACTCTACCTCGCGATAACCGATCCGCGCGATCTGCTCGAGCGTGCCGACCGGATCCTTCTGGAAGATGTCGCGGACCGTGTAGAGCTGGATCCCGATCGCCCCCAGCTGCGCGGCGAAGGCCGGCGCGATCGCCAGGTCGGCAAGGGAAAGCGCGGCGACGCCGCCCGCGCCAGCGAGCAGGTTTCTACGGCTGATCATCATGCGGAATACACCTTGTTGACCTGGGAATAGAGGAACTCGCCGTTGTACTCGCCCGGCACCGGCAGATATTCACGCTCCTGCGTGATGCCGATCTCGGACGTGTAGTAGCCGGCGAGGACGAGCTGGCGGAACGCCTCGAAGAACACGCCGCCCGAGGGCAGCTGGCCGTTCATCGCCAGGGTGAGCAGCGCATCCTGCTGCTCCGCGGTCGCCTGCGCGCCCGCGACCTTGTAATCCTGCTGGCTGCGGGCCTCGATCGCGTCGAGCCCGGCGAGGATCGGCACCCGGTCCGTCGGCCGCGCCCAATCGGCCAGCATCTTCTCGATGAATGCCGGCACGCCGGCGGCAATGGCGCCCGGTGTATCGGTCGTCGGCAGGATGCGCTCGCTGAGTGCGGTCATCAGCGCGCGCTGGGCGGGGTTGAACACCGCCACGCTCGGCGGCCCCTCGCTGATCACCGGGATGCCCGACGCCTTGCCCAACTGGGCAGCGCGAGCGAGCGGCGCGAAGGCCGCGGCGCCGAACATGCCGACGACGCCGGCAAGCGCAGTTCTGCGATCGATCACTTGGCACCTCCCGGAAGGTCCTGGGCGATCGCCGCCTCGGGCAGCGGGCGCACCCAGATGTTACGGAACGAGACCGGCGAGCCATGGTCCTGCAGCTGCAGCGGCGCCGCATCGCCATGCGCCTGGTAGCTGGCGACCTTGCGGTAGATCGTGGTGCCGAGCAGCGCCTGGTGGTTCTGCACCAGCACCCCGTTCAGGAAGGCAGTGACATAGGCGGGACGCACCAGCTTCCCGTCCGCCGCGAAGCGCGGCCGTTCGAACACGATGTCGTAGCTCTGCCATTCACCGGGCTTGCGCACGGCATTCACCAGCGGCGGCTTCCAGCCATAGACCGCGCCGACCGTCCCGTCGGCATAGGTCGGGTTCTGATAGCCATCGAGGACCTGCACCTCGTAGCGCTGCATGAACCAGACGCCGCTGTTGCCACGGTCCTGGGACGTGCCCTTGGGCGGATTGGGCGAGCGGAACTCGAGATGGAGCTGGACGTCGCCGAAGCTCTGCTTCGAGACGAGATTGCTCTCCTTGGCGCCCTGCGCGCGCGCCGGTACCGTCATCACGCCGCCCGCCACCTGCCAGGGCGCAGCTTCCGCCTGCCACGCATCGGGCGCGAGCACGATCGCGTCCGAAGGTGCACCACCCGGCGCCGCCGCCGGCGTGGTCACCGTGGGCGCAGGCCGGTCCGCATCATGGACCAACCACTGGCCGCCCGGCAGCTGCGGCGTGTCCTTGAAGCCCGGCTTCTGCTGCGCGAAGGCGAATGCGCCCGTGATCGCGATCAGGCCGGCGGCAGCATATCCCGCCATGCGCATGCGCGTCATAGTCCCTCTCCCTGTGAATCGATCTTGCGATAGGCGGCGATCAGGCGGTCCTCGCCGGCGCGCCCCTTCACCGAATTGCCATGCTCCATGCCGATCACCCCGTCATAGCGTCGCGCACGGAGCCAGCGAACGACCGAGGCATAGTTGATCTCGCCGGTGCCGGGTTCGTTGCGGCCCGGATTGTCGCCGAACTGGATATAGCCGACCTCGCTCCAGCACATCTCCAGCGCGGGGATCAGGTTCCCCGACTGGATCTGCTCGTGATAGAGGTCCGCCAGGATCTTCACCGCCGGGCTGTTCACCCCGCGCGCCACCGCGAAGCCCTGCGCGATCGTCTGCATGTACACGCCCGGATGGTTGGTCCGCGTGTTCAGCGGCTCCATCACCATCGCGATCCCGTGCGGCGCGACGATGTCGCCGGCCTTGCGCATCACGTCGATGACCCGCGCGGTCTGGATGTCGAGCGGCACCTTCTGATCGAGGAAGCCGGTGACCACCGTCATGCGCGTGGCATTGAGCCGCTTGGCGACATCGATCGAGGTGCGGATATCGGCGAGGAACGCCTCGCGCTCGGCATCGTCATTGCCGCCGAGCAGCGGCCGCGACTGCGCCCATTTCGGCATGCTGGCGACGAACACGCCCATCTTCATGCCGCGCTGGGCAAAGGCCTTGGCCATCTTCTCCTGATCGGCCACCGACCGGCTGCGCGCCTCATTGTCCTCCCAGGCGGTGAAGCCCTGGTCGGCGGCATAGGCGATCTGCTCGAACAGGTCGCCGCGGCTGGCGAAGCTGCCCTCGTGCGGGGCATAGCCAAGCGAGAAGCGCGCGGCGTTCGAGCCCTGGCTACCCTTGCTTCCGCCCATCGCCATCGCCGATGACGCCGCGCCCACCGTACCCGCGGCGAGCACCGTCCTACGCGTGACGGCGCCGGTCACTTGCCGCTTCCCGCCTTGAGATAGGCGATGATCGCGGCACGCTTCGCCGGATCGGGCATCCCGATCGGCATCCGCGATCCGGGGACCTTCTTGCCCGGCCCGGCGAGATACTCGTTGAGCGTCGCCTCATCCCAGCGCAGCTTCGACGCCTTCATCGCCGGCGAGTAATTGAAACCCGGCGTCGTGCCGGCAGTCCGCCCGACCACGCCGTAGAGATTGGGCCCGACGCCGTTCTTGCCGCCCTTCTCCACCGTATGGCAGGCACGGCAGGCATTGAACGCCGGCGGCGGCGCGGGGGCCGCGGTCTGGGCGACAGTGGGTACGCTGGCGAAGAACTGGGCCGCCGCAGCGACGCTCAACGCTCCCAGGCACACGAGAAGCTTCATTCTTTCTCTCCCGGATCAACCATTGTCCATTTCTGGTCCGCCGCCGCATTGGCGATGACGGCCTCGATGAAACGCATTGTTCGAAGTCCATCGGCGACGCCGGGGAACCAGCGGTCGCCACCGCCGCGGATCGCTGCGGCAAAGGCGCGATAGAGGTTGGCAAAGGCCTCGATATAGCCCTCGGGATGGCCCGATGGGGTGCGCTGAAGCCTTGTCGCGCTCTCCTGAAGTCCCGGCCCGCCGGCGCGCAGTATCTCGGCCGGCCGATCGAGCCAGCGCAGCGTGAGCGTGTTGGGCTCCATCTGCGCCCATTCCAGGCCGCCGCGCTCGCCATGGATGCGCAGCTTGAGCCCATTCTCTTCGCCCGCCGCCACCTGGCTCGCCTTGAGCACGCCGCGCGCCCCGCCGGCGAAGCGCAGCAGCGCGCTGACGTCGTCGTCGAGCCTGCGGCCCGCCACATGGGTGGTCAGCTCGGCGGATACCGTCTCCACCCGCAGCCCGGAAACACGCTCCGCAAGCTGGAAGGCGTGCGTGCCGATATCGCCCAGGCAGCCACCAAGCCCGGCACGCGCCGGATCGGTGCGCCATTCGGCCTGCTTGTTGCCGGCGCTGTCGATGGGGAGGCTGAGCCAGCCCTGGAGATATTCGACCTGGACGAGCCGGATCGCGCCCAGGTCGCCGCGCGCGATACGCGCCCGCGCCTCCTCGACCAGCGGATAGCCGCTATAGGTGAAGGCCAGCGCGAAGTGCCTGCCGCTTGCCCGCGCGGCGTTAGCAATTGCCTCAGCCTCGGCCACGCTCATCGCCATCGGCTTCTCGCAGAAGACGTGGAAGCCGGCATTCAGCGCGGCTATCGCCATCGGGGCGTGGAGATGATTGGGCGTCACGACGGCAACCGCATCGATCCGCTCGCTCTCGGGCAGCTCCCGTTCGCCCGCGAGCATCGCGTCGAACGAGGCATAGACACGCTGCGATGCCAGGCCGAGCGCGTCGCCGGTCCGCTGATTGCGCCCGGCATCGGTGCTGAACGCGCCCGCCACGAGCCGCCAGTCGCCGTCCAGCGCCGCGGCCATGCGGTGGACCGCGCCGATAAAGGCACCCTCCCCGCCGCCAACCATGCCGAGCCGAAGCGCGTGTCGAACCATGGAACGCCTATCCCCTCAACCGACGAGTTCGAGTTCAGTCTTGCTGCGGCGAAAGCCCCAGCAGCGCGCGGATCGCCGCCCGATCGACGCCGCTCGCCGCGAAGTCGTCAAAGGGCCGGTCGGTTACGCGGATGATGTGATCCCGGATGAACGGAGCGCCTTCGCGCGCGCCGTCCTCGGACCGCTTGAGCGCACACTCCCATTCGAGCACCGCCCAGCCGGCATAGCCATATTGCGCCATCTTGCTGAAGATGCCGACGAAATCGACCTGGCCGTCGCCCAGCGAGCGGAAGCGGCCGGCGCGGTTCACCCAGCTCTCATAGCCGCCATAGACGCCGGTCCGCCCGGTCGGATTGAACTCGGCATCCTTGACGTGGAAGCACGAGATCCGGTCGTGATAGCGGTCGATGAAGTCGAGATAGTCGAGCTGCTGCAGCACATAGTGCGACGGGTCGAACAGGATGCGCGCGCGGGGATGGTTGCCGACCGCCGCGAGGAACCGTTCCCAGGTCGCGCCGTCATGAATGTCCTCGCCGGGATGGATTTCATAGGCGCAGTCGATGCCCGCTTCCTCGAACACGTCGAGGATAGGAATCCAGCGCCGCGCGAGCTCGGCGAACGCTTCCTCGACCAGTCCCGCCGGCCGCTGCGGCCAGGGATAGACATAGGGCCAGGCGAGCGCGCCCGAGAAGGTCGCATGGGCGTTAAGCCCGAGATTGGCGCTTGCCCGTGCGGCGAGCTTGACCTGCTCTACCGCCCAGGCCTGGCGCTCGGCCGGCTTGCCGTGCAGCTCGGCCGGGGCGAAGCCGTCGAACAGCTGGTCATAGGCCGGATGCACGGCGACGAGCTGGCCCTGCAGGTGGGTCGAAAGCTCGGTCGGCTCGACGCCGAATTTGGCGAGCCGGCCGCGCAGGTCGTCGCAATAGGCCTTGCTCTCGGCCGCCAGTTTCAAGTCGATCAGCCGTGGATCGCAGGGGATCTGGACGCCGACATAGCCGAGCGCACCGGCCCATTCCGCAAGGCCGTCGAGCGTGTCGAACGGCGCGGTGTCGCCCAGGAACTGGGCCAGGAAGATCGCGGGACCCTTCATCGCCTTCATGCTGCGGCCTCCGTCCGGCTGTCGTCGCGGAAGAAGAGCTGGAACAGCACGGCGATGACGGCGGCGGCGATCGCCGGGTACCACCACATCTGGTGCCAGTCGGCGATGGTCGAGGCCTGGGGCAGCTGCGCGTAGAGCAGCCCGCCGATCTGTGAGCCGAGCAGCATGCCGACGCCGTAGGTGAACAGGGTCAGCATGCCCTGCGCCTGGGCGTTGACGCCCTTGGGCGAGGCGATGGTGCCGGTATAGATCGCGCCGGCGACGAAGAAGAAGTCGTAGCACACGCCGTGCAGCGCCACGCCGAGATAGATCGCCCAGAGCGAACTCCCGCCGTCGCCGATCGCGAACAGCGCATAGCGCAGCGCCCAGGCGATCATGCCGACCAGCAGCAGCGGCTTCACCCCGAAGCGGCGGTACAGCCAGGGCATGGAGAACATGAACACCAGCTCGGACATCTGCCCGATCGCCATGGTGCCGCCGACATTCTGGATGCCCGCCACGCCGAGATAGGCCGAGGCATAGGCATAGTACATCGCCAGCGGGACCGAGATCAGCGTCGCCGCCAGGATGAAGATCAGATAGGAGCGCTGCCGCATCAGGCCGAACGCCTCGACGCACAGCACCTGGCGCACCAGGCTCTCGTCACGTGGCGCGTCGGGGGCGACGTTGGGCAGTGTCAGGCTGTAGAGGCCGAGCGCGATCGAGACGATCGCGGCGACGCGGAAGATCTCCGGGCTCGCCGACAGGCCGACCCAGCCGATGATCAGGCCCGCGACGATCCAGCCCAGCGTGCCGAAGGCGCGGACGAAGGGGAAGCGGTCCGCGCGCTCGCCGAAGCTCTTCAGTGCGATCGTGTTCGCCAGGCCCACGGTCGGCATGTAGAGGACCATGTAGCCGAGCAGGACCCAGACGAAGGTGGTGCCATTCTCCGGCGTCACCAGCGCGGGCATCACCAGCAGGATCGCGCCGCCGACCAGGTGCAGGATCACCATCAGCGCCTTGGGGCTCAGATAGCGCGTCGCCGCCATGCCGAGCAGGAAGGATCCCGCAATCGAGGCGATCGGGCCGACCGAGAAGGCATTGGCGATCAGGCTGCCGATGCCGACGGTCTGCATGACCAGGCCGAGCGTGACGTTCCACGCGCCCCAGACGAAGAACTGCATGAACATGAGCGCGCTGAGGCGCCCCATGAGCAGCCCCGATACCGGACGCTGCGATGCCGCAAGCGCATCATTGCCCAACGTGGCCATGAAGCCCCTCTCCCATTTTTCCGCTGCAGTTTTCCTGCTTGCCGGGACTCAGGCTACGCAGGTCGAAAGTCGATGTAAAGGATTACATCGCTCGACAGGACCGTGTAACGAGTTACATCGATGTCAATGCCGACCATCATCCAGGTCGCCGCGATGGCGGGCGTCTCCACGGCCACCGTCTCGCGCGTCATGAGCCACCCCGACCGCGTCGCCGAGGCGACTCGCCGGCGCGTGCTCGAGGTGGTCGAGTCGCTGGGCTACAAGCCGAACGTCGCCGCCCGCACGCTGCGCACACTTCGCGCCGCCAAGATCCTCGTGACCGTCCCCGACATCTCCAACCCCTTCTTCGCCAGCGTGATTCGCGGCGCGGAGGAAGCGGCGCGCGATGCCGGCTATGCGGTCGTCGTCGGCGATACGCGGCACGATCCGTCGATCGAGGATCAATATGCCGACATGCTGTCCAGCCGCGAGGTCGACGGGCTGATCTTCCTCGGCCATCGCCTGCCGGACAATCTGCGCCCGCTGATGGCGATGCAGGGCGCCCGCGCGCCCGTGGTCAATGGCTGCGAGTACAGCCCCGATATCGGCGTGCCGAGCGTGCACATCGACAATGCCGCCGCCGGCTGCGACGCGGTCGAGCATCTCATCGGACTGGGGCATCACGACATCGGCCTCGTCACCGGCCCGCATGTCAGCCCGATCAGCCGCGATCGCCTCGCCGGCGCGATGCAGGCGGCCGAACGCCATGGCCTTCGCGACCGGCTGCAGGTCCGCGTCGGCGACTATTCCGCCCAGTCGTCCGCCGACCATGTCCCGGACCTCGTCGCGCAGGGCGTGACCGGGTTGTTCTGCTTCAGCGACGAAATGGCGATGGGGGCAATCAGCGCAATCCGCCAGGCGGGCCTCTCGTGCCCGGATGACATCTCGGTCATCGGCTTCGACGACCTGCCGCTCGCCCGCTTCTTCCAGCCCGGCCTCACCACCATCGCCCAGCCCAAGGGGCGCATCGGCCAGCAGGCGGTCGAGCTGCTCGTGAACATATTGCAGGGCGGCGACAGCCCGGTGAGCCAGATCACCCTGCCGCACGAGCTCGTCGTCCGATCCAGCACCAGGCTGATCGGCTAGCCGCCCGCCGGCTCAGCCTTCGCCCAGTATCTCGCGCAGTTCCACCGCCCGGCCCTCGCGCGCGCTGCGTTCCGCCGCGGCACCGATCGCCACCGCCTGCAGCCCGTCCCGCGCCGAGACCTCGACCTTGCCCTCCCCGCGCACCGCCCGGGCAAAGGCCTCGTGCTGGTGGAAGGTCGCGCCGTGATGCGAACCCGCCGCCATCGCGACTTCGTCGACGCGCACCAGTTCGCGCTCCACCTGCTTCGGCGCACGCAGCGGCACACGCGGCGAGAAGACCAGCTCGCCCGGCGGCACCAGGACGTCGAGCCGGGCGCGGTCGCCGGTCGCCGATATCTCTTCCTGATGCTCCACGCCCTCGGCGAACATGCACAGGTCGAGCATCGCCCGCGTGCCATCGGCGAAATCGACGATGGTGAAGCTGTTGTCGATGATGTCGGGCGTCTCGCCGTCATAGCGTTCGTCGCGGTGGTTCACGTCCATCGCGCCGGAGCAATAGACGCGCACCGCCTCGCTGCGGGTGATCAGCCGCATCAGGTCGAAGAAGTGGCAGCATTTCTCGACCATCGTCCCGCCGGTGTTGCGCGAGAAGCGGTTCCAGTCGCCGACCTTGGGGAGGAACGGGAAGCGATGCTCGCGCATCGAGACCATCTGCAGCTTGCCGACGCGGCCGCCATGGACCTGCTCGACGAAGCGCGCGACCGGCGGCATGTAGCGATATTCCATGCCGGTCCAGAACGGCGCGGCGCGACCTTCGGCCTGCTCGACGATCCAGCGCGCATCCTCGATCGTGGTGGCCAGCGGCTTCTCGCACAGGATCGCCACGCCCCGATCGAACAGCGGCTGCAGGACCTGCCGGTGGGTGTTGTTCGGCGAAGCGATGACGACGGCGTCGATCTCGCCCTTCTCCGCCAGTTCCTCGACCGATCGGAACCGGGCGGGCCGCGCCTCCCCCAGAAAGGCATCGGCCCAGCCCAGCGACGCCTCGACCGGATCGGCGATGGCCGTGATCTGCGCGCCCGGAATCAGGCGGATGTTGCGGATATGCTCGCAGCCCATCATGCCGGTGCCAACGATGCCGTAGCGGATTGTCTCGACCATAATTCCTATGCCAATGCTGGGATTAAACTTCTTGGCGCGAACCGCCGAACGAGCGCAAGAGTAGCGCGGCGGACGACGGGAGAAGATTTTCTATGGCCAAGTGTGAAGTCAGCTGGTTCTCCGCGCTGTGCGACGACGATTACGAGTTCCTGGGCGTACCCGAACCCAGGCTCCAGTCCAGCTGGGAACATTGCCGCGACATCGCGCTCCAGGCCGAAAGCCTCGGCTTCGACAATATCCTGCTCCCCTCGGGCTATGCGCTAGGCATCGACACCACGGCCTTCGCCGCCGCGATCGCCACCTGGGTCCGGCGCATCCGCCTGCTGATGGCGGTCCGGATCGGGGAGAACTGGCCGCCCCAGCTCGCCCGCCAGATCGCGACGATCGATCAGATGCTGGGCGGCAGGCTGGCGATCAACATCATCTCGAGCGACCTGCCTGGCGAAACCCTGGACAGCGCGCCGCGCTACGCCCGAACGGTCGAGGCGATGGAGATCCTGCGCACGCTGCTCAACGGCGAGCCGCTCGACCATGAGGGCGCGTTCTGGAACCTCAAGCTCAAGCCGCCGCGCATCGCCCCGGTGTCGGGCCGCGCGCCCCAATTCTATTTCGGCGGACTCTCCGAAGCCGCGCGCGACGCCGCTGCCAAGGGCGCGGACGTCTATCTGATGTGGCCGGACACGCTGCCGGCGGTACGCGAGACGATCGCCGATCTGCGCGCCCGCGCCGCCAGGGAGAGCCGCAGCCTGCGCTTCGGCTACCGCGTCCATGTCGTGGTGCGCGAGACCGAGGAGGAAGCCCGCGCCGCCGCCGACCGCCTCGTGTCGCATCTCGATGCCGGCACCGGCGCCCGGATCCGCGCCAACTCGCTCGACAGCAGCTCGGCGGGCGTGCGCCGCCAGGCGGAGCTGCGCGAGGCGGCGGGCGGCGAATATGTCGAAGACAATCTCTGGACCGGGATCGGCCGGGCCCGCTCCGGCTGCGGCGCGGCGATCGTCGGCGATCCGGACCAGGTGCTCGCCAAGCTCCAGGCCTATCAGGCGGAAGGGATCGAGGCGTTCATCCTGTCGGGCTATCCCCACGCCGCCGAGGCCGATCTGTTCGCCCGCCACGTCCTGCCCCGGCTCGATCACGGGCCACTGGGATAAGCCAATCGCTCCGCTCCCGCCTCTCCCTCCCACAGCCCTCCACGCAATCCCCACCATACAACTAGGGATTGATAGATTTTCTTGGTGGCCCCGCGGCCGGCGCAGCCTAGCATCCGCCCCATGAGCTATGCGCGCCAGTCAGAGCAGTTCGCGGAACAGGGCTATGCCGTGTTCGATGGGGTGCTGAAGGGCGAGCTGCTCGAATTGCTGCGCGCGCAGTGCGATGCCTTTGTCGCGCGGGAAGTCGCGCGGATGGACGCCGCCGGCACCGATACGCTCGGCATCAGCCATCGCGGCCGGCGCTATTTCGCCAATGAATGCCAGCGCGAGCAGCCCGCCCTGCGGCGCATGCTGTTCAGCCCGCAAATGGCCGAGCTGTGCCGGGCGACGCTCGGCGACACCGCCTATTTCTTCTTCGACCAATATGTCGTGAAGGGCCCCGAGGGTGGCCTGCCGTTCAGCTGGCACCAGGATTCGGGCTATGTCGTCGGCTATGGCGGTCCGGCGGACCACCTGCCCTATCTCACCTGCTGGTGCCCGCTCGACGATGCGACGATCGACAATGGCACGGTACGCGTGGTGCCGGGCAGCCATCTGCGCGGCATCGTTCCCCATGCGAAGCGCGAGGGCAGCAACGACCTGGCCGCCGAAGTCGATGAAGCGGAAAGCGTCGCGATCGAAGTGCCGGCGGGCAGCATCGTCGCCTTCTCCAGCCTGACGCTGCACGCGACCGGCACCAACCGCACCGACAGGCCAAGGCGCGTCTATCTCGCGCAGTACACGGCCGAGGCGATGCTCAACCCCGGGACGAAGCAGCTGCGCCGCAACGCCATCCCGCTCGTCCAGGGCGGCCGCCAGGTGAGCTTCGCATGACGCTGTCGCCGGGGCGCCGCTGGGCCTTGTTCGCGCTGCTGCTGGTGGCGGGCATCCTCAACCTGGTCGATCGCCAGATCATCTCGGTGCTCAAGCCGGTGATCTCGGCCGATCTCGGCTGGAGCGACAATGATTATGGCACGCTCGCCGCCTGGTTCCAGGGATCGGCGGCGGTCGCCTTCCTGTTCACCGGCTGGATCGTCGACAAGGCCGGCGTCAAATGGGCCAATCCGCTCGGCGTGGCGGCATGGAGCGTCGCGGCGATCGGCCATGCCTGGGCTGCGACGATGGGCCAGTTCGCCTTTGTCCGCGCGGCGCTGGGCGCAACCGAGGCGATGGGCACGCCCAGCGGCATCAAGACGATCGCGACGATCTTCCCGCCGCATCTGCGCTCGACCGGCTATGGCATCGGCAACGGCGTCAACAGCTTCGGCGGCATCCTCGCGCCCCTGCTCATCCCGCTGCTCGCCGCCGGCTATGGCTGGCGCGCGGCGTTCGTGTTCGCCGGCGTGGTCGGCCTGGTCTGGGCGGGTGCCTGGCTGCTCGCGGTCCGCGGCGTGGAGTTCGGGGACACCGCCGCCCCTGCCGCCGAGGCGGACGCACCGGTCTATGGCCCGATCCTCAGGGAGCGCCGCACCTGGGCGATCGCCGTCGCCAAGATCCTGTCGGACTCCACCTGGTGGCTGATGCTGTTCTGGATGCCGGACTTCTTCCACCGCCAGTTCGGCCTGGAGGGCACCGCGCTCGGTCCGCCGCTCGCGATCGCCTATACCGGATCGGCGATCGGCGCGATGGTCGCCGGCACGCTCGCCAGCCGGCTGCTGGTGCGCGGATGGGAACTGGACCGGGTGCGCAAGGGCGCGATGCTGGTTTCCGGCCTGCTGGTACTGCCGGTGCCGCTGGCGCTCTACACCGGCGAATTGTGGCAGGCGACGGCGATCCTCGCGCTGACCATGGCAGGGCACCAGGCCTTCTCGACCACCCTGTTCGCGACGATCGCCGACCTGACGCCGCGCGCAAAGGTCGGCCGGGTGACTGCCTTCGGTGCCTTTTGCGGCAATATCGGCGGCATGGTGATCGTGAAGGTGGCGGGCGCGGTGCTGGCCGCAGGGCTCGGCTATCTGCCGCTCTTCCTGTTCGCCAGCATCTCCTATCTGCTCGCGCTCGGCTGGATCCATCTGCTGCTGCCGCGCATCCGGCGCGCCGAGCCCGATGCCGGGGCAGAGGTCGTTGTGGCGCATTGATACGCTTTCCGCAGCACGCACAACTGAGGTGACAGGATGACGGACAATATCGATCGCCGTGGGGTGCTGCTGGCGGGAAGCGGCGGCGCGTTCGGGCTCTATTCGTGGCAGGCCGAGGCGAAGCAGAGCCGCCGGGAGAAGCGCCAACAACGGCGTCTGAAACGGGTGCCTGGCGTGAAGCCGCGCAACATCCTCTTCGTCCTGACCGACGATCATCGCTACGACGCGATGGGCTTCATGAAGGCCCAGGATTTCGGCGAGACGCCGACGCTCGATCGTCTGGCGCGTGAAGGCGTGCACTTCCGCAACGCCTTCGTCACCACCGCGCTCTGCTCGCCCTCGCGCGCCTCGATCCTCACCGGCCTCTATGCGCACCAGCACCGGGTGGTGGACAACAACCACCCGATCCCGCCGGGCCTGGTCTATTATCCGGAGTATCTGCGCGAGGCGGGCTATGAGACTGCCTTTATCGGCAAATGGCACATGGGTGCGGAGACCGATGCGCCCCAGCCGGGCTTCGATCATTGGGTGAGCTTCAAGGGCCAGGGCAGCTACCTGCCCGATGCGAACGGACTGAACGTCGATGGTCGCAACGTCCCGCAAAAGGGCTACATCACCGACGAGCTCACCGAGTACGCGCTCGACTGGATCGGCAAGCGCGACGGCAAGCGCCCCTGGATGATGCACCTCGCGCACAAGGCGGTGCATTCCGAGTTCATTCCGGCACCCCGACATGCCGGGAAATATGCGGGGGAGACGTTCCGCTATCCCGCCTCGATGCAGCCGGGCGCGCCCGGCCGGCCGATGTGGGTCGAGAACCAGCGCAACAGCTGGCACGGGGTCGATTTCGCCTATCACGGCACGCTCGACATCGCCGATTACTACAAGCGCTACATGGAGACGCTGCTGGCCGTCGACGAAGGGCTGGCGCGGATCCTGGACCTGCTCGAGCAGCGCGGCGAGCTCGACGACACACTGATCGTCTACATGGGCGACAACGGCTTCATGTTCGGCGAGCACGGGCTGATCGACAAGCGCACCGCCTATGAGGAATCGATGCGCGTGCCGCTGCTGGCGCGCTGCCCGGCGCTGTTCGGGCATGGCGCAGTGGAACAAGTGGTCGCCAATATTGACATTGCCCCCACGATGCTGGCGGCGGCCGGGCTCGAGGCGCCCGAAGGGTTGGCCGGCGCGAACATGCTGCCGCTGGCGCGCGGCCAGTCCGTGCCATGGCGCAGCGAGCTGCTCTACGAATATTATTGGGAACGCAATTTCCCCCAGACCCCCACTGTCCATGCGCTGCGCGAAGACCGCTACAAATACATGCACTTCCACGGCATCTGGGACCTGGACGAGCTGTACGACCTGGCCACCGATCCGCACGAGACCGACAATCTCCTGGCCCGCCCGGGCCATGAGGCGCTCGCCCAGCGGATGAGCGAGCGGCTGTTCCGGATCCTCGAGGAAACCGGCGGCATGCAGATCCCGCTCAGCGTCGATTCCGGCGGGCGGAATGAACTTCGGAATGCAAGGGGATCTGTCGGTGCACCCTTCCCGCCGCGCTTCCTCCAGCCCCCCAGGCCCTGACCCGAAGCCCGGCCCGCTGTCCCGCAAAGCAAAAGTTTATTTCCCCACCAAATTGGTAGGATATCCTCTCCCGGAAGCTCAGGGAGTAAACAATGCAAAGAAAAGGATACGGACGCGTCCGCTCGGCGTCGCGCCTTGCCATGCTGGCGGGGAGCGCCTTGGCGGCCCTCGCGCCGGCGCATGCGCAGGAGACCAACGGTACCCCGGCAGCGCAGGACAATGGCGAGATCGTCGTCACCGCGCGCTTCCGCACGGAGTCTCTCACCGATGTGCCGATCGCGATCACCGCGTTGAAGGGTGACACGCTCGCGGCCCAGAATCTCAATACCTTGCAGGACATCGCCCAGACGGTGCCGACGCTCGATTTCCGTGCGGGATCGTCGAACAAGGACCGCTCGACCTTCATCCGCGGCATCGGCACGATCACCACCTCGCCCGGCGTCGAGCCTTCGGTGGCGACGGTGATCGACGGCGTCGTCCTCGCCCGCCCGGGCCAGTCCACGCTCGACCTGCTCGATATCGAGCGCGTCGAGATCCTGCGCGGGCCCCAGGGCACGCTGTTCGGCAAGAACGCCTCGGCCGGCGTGATCAACATCGTCTCCAAGGAGCCCGCCAGGCAGCTCGGCTTCAACGCACAGCTCGGCATCTATGAGGGCGGCGAATACCGTGTCCGCCTGGGCGCCTCCGGCCCGATCGGCGACGATTGGGGTTTCGCGGTCACCGGCCTGCTCGGCGGGTTCAAGGGCAATGTCCGCAACGTCACCACCGGTGACTGGGTCAACGGCTATGATCGGCAGGGCGGCCGCGCCAAGCTGGTCTACCGGCCGGCGGACAACCTCAAGTTCACCCTCGCCGGCGACTATGTCTTCACCTACGAGAATGTGCCGACCGGCGTGTTCGTCTCCACCTCGCGCGTCGCCTATCCCTCCGGCACGGTGACGCCCAATGCGGATCTCGCGGCGATCCTCGCCGCGTCGGGCATCGTGCCGGGCGCGAACAACACCCGGGTCGCGCCGAGCTTCGACGCGGACGTGCGCGACAAGAATTACGGCGGCTCCTTCACCGCAGAGATCGGCATCGGCGATCACACGCTGACCTCGATCACCGCCTATCGTGGCTGGAAGAACCGCCAGCACCAGGATTGGGACTCGGTCGGGCCCCTCACCGCGGCGACCGCCAGGGGCGAGGATATCGGCAAGGTCGATTCCGACCAGTTCTCGCAGGAGCTGCGCCTCACCTCGCCCAAGGGCAAGCTGATCGACTATGTCGTCGGCCTCTATTATTTCCACACCGTCGCCCGCGAGCGCTACCAGCGCGGCGTCACCCGCCTCGTCGCCGGCACACCGGTCTTCGACCTGGGTGTCGCAAACTACCGCACCGATCTGGACAACTACTCGGTGTTCGGCGAGGCCAATATCAACTTCACGCCCCGGTTCCGCGCGATCCTGGGCGGGCGGCTGATCCATGACGATCTCGCGTACGAGCACGCCCGCGTGGCGACCACCGCCACCGGCGTGGCGGGCATCCGCCCCTCCTATTCGAGCTCGGGGGATACCAACCGGACCGACTTCAGCCTGCGCGCCGGCCTCCAGTACGACCTGAGCGATCGCCTGAACCTCTACGCCACCTATTCGCGCGGCTATAAGGGCCCGGCCTACAACGTGTTCTTCAACATGCAGGCGTTCGACGTTAACCCGCTGGCGCCAGAGACCTCGAACAGCTTCGAGGCTGGCCTGAAGGGCAGCAGCGGCAACGGCGCGGTCACCTACAGCCTGGCTGCCTATCTGACCAAGTTCCAGGGCTTCCAGGCGAATTTCCAGGACACCTATCTCGGCACGCTGGTCACCCGCCTGATCAACGCCGGCGACGTCTCGTCCCGGGGTGTCGAGGGCGACATCACGCTGCGGCCCGTGCAGAACCTGCGGCTGAGCGGCGCCTTCGCGTACAACGACGCGCATATCGATCAATTCCTCTGCCCGGCCTCGGCCGGCGGCGCCTGCGCCAATGTCGACGGGCAGCCCCTGCCCTTCGCACCCAAGTGGAAGTTCCATGTCGATGGCAGCTACCGGGTGCCCGTCACCGACACGCTCGGCATCGACCTCCAGAGCGATTTCAGCTGGAAGGACGACACCCAATATTCGATCACCCAGACCCCCGACACGGTCCAGCCGGCCTATGGCATCTGGAACGCCTCGATCGGGCTGGTGAGCGATGCCGGCAAGGGCTGGGAGATCCGCGCGCTGATCAAGAACATCGCCAACCAGCATTATTCACCGGCGATCGGCTATGGCGCGGTAGCGGGCGTGTCGCGCTTCGTGCCGCGTGACAACAGCCGCTATGTCGGGATCAACGCCAATCTGAACTTCTGAGGCAAAGAAGAAGCGGGCGGGCACCTGCCCGTCCGCTTCCCTCCGTTCGTCCCCGATCTATCTGCGCTCGGGAGACCATTGGGCGAGCCAGTCGGCAAGCGCCTGCGGCGTCAGGCTGCGCGCATCCGCCAGCGCCGCGATGCTGCGGCCATTGACCAGCTTGTCGGTCCCGGGATCGACGATCAGCAGCGCGGGCACGCCTTCGAGCCGCGAGCGGATGCCGTAATGCGCCGGGATCTGCAGGTTCTTGTCGAACCGGCCGATATCGACCGTGACGATCTCATAGCGGCTGGCGAGCCAGCCCTTCAGCGCCGGCAGTTCCAGCGTGCCCGCGAGCAATCGGCAATCGAGGCACCAGTTGCCGCCAAGGTCGATGATCAGCCGCTCGCCGGCTCGCTTGGCCCGCAGCTTCGCCGCCGCGACCGCCTGGTCGGCATTGGCGCTCTCGTCATAGGGGAGCGGCAACGGCTTGGGCAACTGCTCGAACGACGTGATCGGCACGTGCGGCGCCCGATCGGGCGCGGCAGCGGCGAGCAGGAACGGCACGGCGAGAACCGCCAGCACGGGCAAGGATTTCATGAATGGCTCCGTTCGATCATTGAGGATGGAAAGGATTCCGCGCGCCCGCCTCAGGCCGCGCTCCGCGGTTCGAATGCCGAGAGGCCGCTCTGCCGCCGGCCAGGTCCTGCAGGCACGGCCAGCAGATCGGCTGCCAGCCGCTCGATCTGGGAATGGTCCCGGATCCCGGAGGCGACCAGCTCGGCGAGCGCCTGGCCCTCGGTCCAGTCGGCAATGTCCGAATTGGCGTTGATGTGACCCAGCTCGCCGGCATCGACGAACGCCGCGCCCCATTGACCAGCGATCTCGCGGGCGCGTGAAACCGTGGCATAGGGATCGTCACGGCTCGCGACCACGAGTGCCGGAAACGGAAAGGCGACATCGAGATTGGGGGCGAAGCGATCCAGCCTCGGATCGACCTCCTGGAAGTCGACATCGGGCGGCGCCACGAGCAGCGCGCCCCGAACCGAGGACACCCCGCTCGGCCCCAGCAGCCGCGCCCACCACGCAACCGTCTGGCAGCCCAGGCTATGCGCGATCAGGACGACTTCGCCGCGGGCTTCGTGGACCGCCTGGTCGAGCCGGCTGATCCAGACATTGCGGATGGGATCGTCCCAGCAGCCAAGGTCCACCCGGTAGCAATCCTCCAGGTCGCGCTCCCAGGCGCTCTGCCAATGCCTGGCTCCCGACCCGTCAATTCCCGGTACGGTGAGCAGCTTGATCGGACCATCCTCGACAAAACGCATGTCACACCTCTCACTGCCGAAGCCTCAGGCAGTGGATGTGAACATAAATCCCATCGATTCGCTATGAATTAAAAACTTGGCGAAGGAGAAGCGGCATTTTGGCCGACTTCACCGCCCCCATCGCCGGGCTGAACGGCAATGAGGCCGCCACCCCGAGGGTGACGGCCCCATTTCACATCGGCAACCGCCGCGATCAGAACCGCAGGCTGAGCGTCCCACGCCCCCCATGCTCCCGGACACCTCCGCCCAGCACGCCGCTATAGCCGATACGCAGGCTCAGCGTGTCGCTCAGATCGGCGCTGAGGTTCAGGTTCGCCGCCGCCGCGAAGCGGTCGATCTCCGCCGAACGCACGTTGAACGCCTGGCCGGCCGCCGCGGTCAGGGCGATGGCCGGGTTGGCGGCGCGATCGCCAAAGGCGGTACGCAGGCCGAGATTGCCGCCCAGCCGCACGCCGCCGGTATCGCCACCGGCCAGCGGCACTTCGCCGCGCAGGCCCAGCTCGGCGATGCCGAGCACACTCTTCTGCTCGCGCACGATCAGCGCCACCGGGCCGCTGCTCTCGGCGAAGCGGTTGAAGCGCACCCGGGTGGCGCTGCCGGCCAGATAGGGCTCGACGAAGCTGCCCGCGCCAGCCTGAATCCGGTAGCTGATCTCGCCGAAGGTCTGGAGCATCACACCCTGCGCCTTGCCGCGTTCGGTGGCGGTGAGGCCCGGCACCGCGATCTGGCGCTTCGCCTTGAGGTCGAGCAATGAGAGCGATGCGCCGGCGCGGACGCGCAGGCCGCCCATCGCGGCGCCGGCGTAGAAGCCCCCGCCCGTCCGGTCGATCGTGGCACGGCTGCCGCGCGCGTCGGCAGGCACGGTGATGCGGGTATAATGCCCCATCACACCGGCGCGCACCGATCCGTCCTCGGTCGCCGAGCCGCCGTCCAGGCCCATGATCATGCCGGCGCGGTTCACGTCATAGCCGGCGGCATTGCCGTCGCTGTCGACGCTGCCCCAGCTGCCGATCACCTGGCCCCAGGCGCCATTGCCCGAAAGCCCGGCATCGGCCGCATCCGCGAGCCGGCCGACCACCGCCTCGCGCACCACCCGCTCGTCCTCCAGCGCCGCCCGCGTGGCGTCGGCATAGATCTCGCCGGAAAGCTGGTCGAGCGCCGCGGGAATCGCCGCGGGAGCGAGGCTGTAGAGCGCGCTCAGCGGCGTCGGATCATAGCCGCCGGTCACCACGGCAGCGTCGAGGCGACTGATCGCGCTCAGCTGGTTGTAGGTGAGCGGAACGCCGGTGCCGAGGACCGCGGAGAGCTGGTTCGGCGCGAGGAGCAGTTGAACCTCGTTGGCGGTGTAGATGATCTTCGGACGATAGGCCAAGCCGAAGCCGTTGAGGCCGCTGACGGTGAAGGTCCCCGTAACGCCGGCATCGGCATGGAGCAGCACGAAGCTGCTGTTGATCGCGTAGTTGCCGCCCAGGTTGATGATCTGCAGCGTGCCGTTCAGCTGCGCGGTGCCGGTCGCCTGGATCCGGTCGGCGCCGCTCGCCTGAACCTCGGCCGCGAACAGCGAGCCCGCCTGGAACAGCACATTGCCGGCGACATTGAAGGTGCCGACGCTGTTGCCCGGCGCGATCGTGCCGCCGCTCTGCACGACGAGCCCGCCCGCCGTGCCGGTGCCCATCACCGTCGCGCCGTTGCGCACCGTGATCGTCGAGTGCGAGAGCAGGCCGTTCAGCGCCAGCGTGCCGGCAAGTACGCTGGTCGCGCCGGTGAAGGTCGCGCTGTTGCCGGTGAAGCTGATCGTACCGGTGCCGGTCTTCTCGAGCAGGCCCGCGCCCGACAGGCTGCCGGCATAGGTGCCGGCCCCGGTCTGGGCGAACTCGAGCGTTCCGTCGTTCCGGATGGCGCCCTGCAGCGAGGCCGTGTCGCCGCGCAGCCTGCCCGCGGAGACCAGCGTGCCGCCGCCATAGCTGTTGGCGCCGGTCAGCGTGGTCGTCCCGGTCCCGGCCTGGACGAAGCCGCCGGTGCCCGACATCACATTGGCCAGCGTAACCGCATCGCTGCGGTTGAGCACCAGCACGCCGTTGTTGGTGATCGCGCCCGAGAGCGCGCCGGTGGTGCCCCCTGTGCCAATCTGCAGCGTGCCGCCCGAGATCGTCGTGCCGCCCGTCTGGCTGGCCGTGCCGGTGAGCACCAGCGTGCCGGTGCCGGTCTTGGTCAGGCTGCCCGCACCCGAGATGGTGCCGGCGAAGGACGAATTGCCGTTGCCCGTCCCCACGCTCAACGCACCGCCACCCAGGCTGATCGCGCCCGATCCGCCGAGCGTGCCGAGCGACACGCCGAAGCCGGCCAGGTTGAACGTCCCAGCGGCGACCTGCTGCAGGGCGGCAACCGTCGCGGCGCCGCTGAAGGTCACCGCCCCGTTGTTGACGATCCCGGTGCCTACCGTGCCAGCCAGGGTCGCGGTGCCGCTGTTGACCAGCCCGCCGGCGAGCGCGCCGGTGCTGGTGAGCGTGGCGTTGTTCTGCACGGCTCCGGTCACGGTGCCGCTGTTGGTGAAGGTCCCATCGTTCTGCACCGCGCCAGTCACCGTGCCGGCATTGGCGAAGCTCGCCTGGTTGACCACGCTGCCGGCGATCGATCCGCCCGCGAGCAGATTGAGCTGCCCAGCGGAGACCGTGGTGGTGCCCGCATAGCTGTTGACCCCGCCCAGGCTGAGCGTGCCGGTGCCGGTCTTGGTCAGCCCGCCGGTGCCCGAGATAGCGGCGTTGATCGTCGCGGCCACGCCGGTGGACACATCGACCACCGAGAAGCCGCCCGTCGTCGCCAGCCCGTTCGCGGCGGTTGCGCCAGCGATCGTGTAGCCGGTGGTGGTGAAGCGCAGCTCCTGGAAGGCTTGGGTGCCCTGCACGGTGACGGCACCACCCGCCGCACCGCCGAACACCGCGACCTGGCTGCGCCAGCTGTCGTTGACGCCATAGCCGGTCGGTGCCGTCCAGTTGGTGCCGCCTGTGCTCCAGATGCCCGCACCGCCATTGCCGCCGGCCGCGGTCGAGCTGCCGGTCAGGTCGCTGCCATCCCAATATTGGATCGCCTGGGGGCTGCTGGAGAACAGGATGTTCACCTGGCCCGCGATGTTGGTGAGCAAGGTCGGAGAATAGCCCCCCGGCAGCGCGCCAAGGTTCAGCCCGTTGTCGGTCAGCGACCCGCCATAGTTGAACAGCCGGTAATAGCCCTCGCCGAAGGTCGGCTGGGCAATGACGTTGAGCGTGCCGTCAAGCGTCAGGTTGCCACCGACATTGACCAGGTCGTTGTTGACCCCGCCGACGGTGCCCGCCTCGCCGAGCTCGAAATTGAGGATGGTCGCGGCACCGAGCGTCAGGTTGCCGGCGATGGTGAGCGTGCCCGGGCTGTTCCCCGGATTGAGCGACGCGTTGCCGAAGGTCACATCGCCATGGAAGGTGCCGCTGCCGCCCAGCGAGCCGCCGTTCAGCGTCAGGCTGGCGCCGTTGTTCACCACGTCGCCGAAATCGCCGCCCAGCACCAGCTTGCCGCTGTCGACGGTCACCGCGCCGGTGAAATTGTCGCTGGCGGTGTTCGAGCCCGTCAGGGAGACCGAAGTGCCTGGCATTGCGGTATTGACCAGGATCGAACCGGCGCCCGAGATCACGCCCGCATAGCTGTAGTTGCTGCTGTTGGCGAAGGTCAGCGAAGCGGGGGTCGGGTTCGCCTCGAACACGGTGTTTCCGCTGCCCAGCGAGCCGCCCGCACCCACGGTCAGCGCCACGCCGCCCCCAATCCGGGTATCGCCATAGCTGTTGGCAGAAGCCAGCGTGAAGGAAGTGGCACCGCCACCCGACAGGCCGAAGCGCACCGTGTCGCCGCTGATCGCGCCGTTGAACGTCGTGCTGGAGCCGCCCACGCCCTGCAGCGTCGCCATGCCGGAAACCTGGATGGTGTTCGACAGCGAGATGGCGGAAACGCCCTGGAGGTTGCGCAGCCGGGTGTCGTCGTCCAGCGTGATCGCGCCGGTGCCGAGCGCCTGGGCGTTGTCGAAGCCGAGCGTGCCGCCGAGCACCGCGTTGGTGCCGGCATAGCTGTTGGCTCCGGTCAGCGCGACCATGCCGGCGCCCGTCTTGGTCAGGCCGCCGCTGCCCTGGATCGTGTTGGCGAACACCCGGTCGAGCGTGCCGTCGAATGCGAGCGTCGCATTGTTGGTGACGGCGCCCGCGCCGATCGCACCGCCATCGATCAGGCGCAGCGTACCGCCGCTGATCACCGTGGTGCCGGTATAGTCGTTCAGCCCGCCCAGGATCTGTTCGCCCGCGCCGGTCTTGATCAGGCCGCCGCTGCCGTGAATCGCGCCGGTGAACGACGCGCTCGGCCGCGTACCGCCAATCGTCAGCGTGGCGGTACCGAGCTGGATATCGCCACCAACGTCATTATGGTGGAGCGACCCGACCGTGGTGTCGAAACCGGCAAGATCGAGCAGCGAGCCCTGCGCGCCCTGATAATTGGCGATCCCGCTCACCGTGCCGGTGAGCGTGACGATCGCGCCGGGCTGCAGGTTGAGGATATCGCCGTTGACCTGGTTCGCGATATGCGCGCTGCCGAAGTTGCTGATCGCGCCGTTGATGATGCCGGTGCTGGTGAAGTCGTCGAAGGTCTGTACGGAGCCGTTGATCACGCCGGAGCCGTGGTTGACCGCAGTACCGGTGATCGACACCAGCGCACCCATCGTCCCGTAATTGTCGAACGCCGAGAAACTCTGGGTGAGCCCATGGATCACACCGGTGCTGGCATTGGTCAGGCTGCCGAAGCTCTGAAGCTGGGCGGTGATCGTGCCGTTGTTCTCGATCGTCGAGAAGCTCTGGACAAAGTCCCCGCTGAGGCTGCCGGTGCCGGCGATCCGGAGCGTGCCGTTGTTGACCTGGAGGAAGGAATTGACCCCGCCGCTCATGCCGAGCGCGATGCTGCCATCCACGGTCAGCGTGCCGCTGCCGTTCTTGATGAGGGTGGAAGCGCCGCCATCGGGGCCGGTGATCGTGCCGCTGAAGAGAGTCGAGCTGTTGTCATAGCCGACCGCGAGCCGGCCGCCGCCAAGGGTGATATCGCCTGCGCCCTGGATCGAACCGACGGAGGTCTGGAAACCTGCGAGGTCGAAGGTCGCGCCCGCCTGGACGTTGAGCGCCGACTGGTTCGAGATCGCGTTGTTGATGCCCAGCCTGAGCGTGCCCGCGGCGATGTCGGTGGCGCCGTTATAGGTGTTGACGGCGGAGAGGATCAGCGTTCCCGCGCCGGTCTTGTCCAGGCCAGCGCCGCCCTGGATGGTCACGCCGATATCGGCGGTGATGCTGCTCGCGACATCGATGATCGAGAAGCCGCCAGTGGTGTTCAGCCGCGCGCTTCCATTGGACGGGCGCAGCGCATAGCCGTTGGTCTCGAAGCGCAGTTCCTCGAAGCTCTGCGTGCCCTCGACGGTGACGATGCCGCCGGCCGCACCGGCGAACACGCCGACCTGGCTCTTCCAGCTGTCGTTGATCGCGTAGCCGGTCGGGCCGGTCCAGTTGGTGCTGGTGCCGTTCCAGGTACCCGCGCCGCCATTGCCGCCCGTCGCGGCGCTGGCGCCCGTGTCTGCCCCATCCCAATATTGGATGGCCTGGGCGCCGCCCAGGCGCAGGTTCACCTGGCCGTTGATGTTGGTCAGGACCTGCGCATCGAGACCGCCGGCGATCGAGCCGATGAGGAGCTCGTTGTCGGTCAGCGTGCCGCCATAGTTGAACAGGCGATAATAGCCGGGGCCATAGCCCGCGCCCGAGGCGATCGTGTTGAGCGTGCCGTTGAGCACCAGGTTGCCGCCGACGGTGACCAGGTCGTTGCTGGTCCCGCCCGGCTTGCCGGGCTCACCCAGCTCGAAGTTGAGGATCGTGCCGGCGCCCAGGTTCAGATTGCCCGCGATGACCAGCGTGCCCGGGCTGTTGCCGGGATTGAGTTCGGCGTTGCCCAGGTCGATACTGCCATGGAAGACACCGCTGCCGCCCAGCGACGGCGCCGTGCCGCCGCAGAAGCAGCTGTCGTCGATCAGCAGCGTCGCAGTGTTGCCCACCACGTCACCGAAATCCCCGTTGAGCACGAGGCGACCGCTGAGCACTTCCACCGCACCGGTGAAATTCTCGGTCGCGCTGTTCGAGCCGGTCAACGTGACCGAGCTGCCGGAATCGGCCTCGATGCTGACGATGCCCGCGCCGATGATCTTGCCGCCAAAGCTGTAGTCGGTGGCGTTCTGGAAGACGAGCGCGGCCGGCGTGGTCGGGTCCGATGCGGCGGCGTCGAAGGTGACGTTGCCGGTGCCCAGCGTCCCGTCATAGACGATCAGCGCCACATTGGGCCCGATCCGCGTCTCGCCATAGCTGTTCGCGCCGTTGAGCCGGAAGATGCTCCCGGCAAAGGGCCCGGAGACGCTGGTGGTGAAGTGCACGTCGCCGCCGCTGATCGCGCCGTTCAGGTCGGTATTGTTGCCCCCGCCGTCAAAGGTCACCGCCCCGCCGAGCGCGATCTGAATCTCGTTGTCGATGTCGAGGCGCGAGCAGCCACAGGCCGCATTGAGCAGCGTGGTGCCGTTCGCCAGCTTGATCAGGCCGGTACCGGCCGCGAAGTCGCTGCCGAGGCCGAGCGTGCCCGCGGTGACGTTGATGCCACCGGCACCGATGCCTTCCTCGAAACTGTCGTCGATCAGCAGCGTGCCCGAGCCGGTCTTGGTCAGCTCGCCCTGGAAGTCGATCGAACCGAACAACTCCAGGGTGAAGTTGCCGGTATCGATCGTGCCGCCGCCCGACAGGATCGCCATGTCGCCGGCAAAGGCGTCCTTGAGCGCCTTCAGCGTCGCGCCATTGTCGATCTCGACCAGTTCGCTCCCGCCAAGGCCGAATTCGCCGACGGCCAGGGTGCCGGCCAGGATCGAGATGTTGCCGACATAGGGGCCGACGCCGATATTCTGGCTGTCGAGATTGTCTCCGCTGAGCGTCAGCATGCCCGCGCCGAGCTTGGTGATCTGGCCGATGCCCGCAATGCTGTCCGCGACGGTGATGTCGTCCGAGCGGTTGAAGATCAGGCTGCCGCCGCCAAGGACGATGGCGCCCGTGCCGAGCCTGCCGGTGGTACCGCCGTCGCCCACCTGGATCGTGCCGTCGGGATTGAGGATCAGCGTACCGCCGGAATAGCTGTTGTCGGCGGTGAGGATCAGCTTGCCGGTACCGAACTGCCCGAGCAGGCCGCTGCCGCCGATCGCGGTGGCCAGGGTGACCTCGTCCGAACGGTTGAAGGCGAGCATGCCGTCGGTGGTGACGGTACCGGTGCCGAGCGTGCCGGTGGTGCCACCATCGCCGACCAGGAGCGTGGCGCCGCCCCCGACGCTCGTGTCGCCATAGCTGTTGGTGCCGCTCAGGATCGTGGTGCCGCCGCCATTGCTGTCCGCGAAGATCAGGTTGCCGCCGGTCAGGGTGCCGGCCAGCACCGTCTCATGGCCATCGGCGTCGATCGTTGCCGTGCCGCCCAGCGCGACCTGGATCGCGTTGGTCAGCGTCAGCAGGCTGCAGCCGCACGAAGCGTTGAGCAGGATCGTGGCGTCCGCCAGCTTGATCGTGCCGGTGCCGGGCGCAGTGCCGTTGGCCAGCGCCAGCGTGCCAGCGGAAACGCTGATGCCGCCGGCGCCCGTGCTGGCCTCATTGAGATCGGTGAGCAGCAGCGTGCCCGACCCCGTCTTGGTCAGCTCGCCCTGGAAATCGACGGCGCCGGACACGGTGAAGCGATAGGTATCGGTATCGATCGTGCCGCCCAGCGCCCCGATCGTCACGCCGCCGCTATGGTCGACGTCCTCGAGCAGACGGACCGCAGCGCCATTGTCGATCCCCAGCGTCACGACCGAGCCCAGCCCCTGCTGGTTGAAGCCCAGCGTGCCGCCCGAGACCAGGATGGCCCCGTCGATCGCATTGGCGCCGGTCAGGTTCAGCGTGCCGCCCCCGATCTTCTCGAAACCGCGCCCGCCATGGTCCTGCGCGATCGTGCCGCTCTGCGTCGCGACATCGGTGCCCAGCACTTCGAACTGCGTCGTGTCCGAGGCGATCAGGATGGTCGCGGCATTGTCGACGCCATCGGCGAAGCTGATCACCGAACCGATCGTGCCGATGATATTGCCCGCGCCACCCGCCGCACCGGTCTCGCCGATCACCAGCTTGCCGTCCACCAGGATGCCGCCGCTCAGCAGGTTGTTGCCCAACATCGTCAGCGTGCTGCCGCTGATGACGGAGAGCCCCAGCGAGGACGTGATCGTGCCGCCGTTGCTGCCGAACACCGCCTCCTCGCCGCTGACCGTCGTCAGGCCGCCGGTGCCCGACGATTCGATGGTCCCCGTGCCGGTGATGCCCAGGGCCTGGCCGAGCCGCAGATCGTAATTGCCGATGTCGAGCGTGCCGCCGCCAAGCACGACGTCCGCGCCGGCAAGGGCGTTCGCATTGCTCTGCAACAGGGTGCCGTCGTTGATCGTCACCGTGCCGGTGAAGCTGTTGCTGCCCGCCAGCGTAAGGGTCCCGCTGCCGGTCTTGGTCAGCCCGCTGCCCGAGAGCGCGCTCATCAGCAGCACGTCATTGCCGTTGGTGTCGAAGACGCCGCCGGCAGCTCCGATCGCATCCAGCCGCGCGGAGATGTCGGTGGTATTGCCGGCGGCCCATTGCAGCCCGCCGCCGTTCAGCGTGATGTTGCCGGTGCCGAAATTGCCGGAGCCGGTGAAGCTGATCAGCCCCCCGGTGATCCGCGTGCCGCCGGTATAGCTGTTGGCGCCGGCCAGTTCGAGCACGCCGGGTCCGGCCTGCTCCACCGATCCGTCGCCGTCGATTGCGTTCGACACGGTGTGCGCATCGGCACGCGCGAAGATCAGGCTGGCGCCGCTCGATACGGTGACATTGCCGGTTCCCAGCGTGCCGCTGGTCGCGCTGCTGCCGCCCGCGCCGATCTGCAGCGCGCCGACAGCGACCTCGGTGGTGCCGCTATAGTCATTGTCGCCACTGAGGATCAGCGTATCGCCGCTGACCTTGACGATGTTCTGGGACCCGGTGATCATTCCGGCGAAATCGCCGCTGCCGATGATGGTGAAGGCACCGTCGTTCAGCAGCGTGCCGGCACCTTCGAGGATATTGAGCGTCGTGCTGGGTTGCACGCCGTTGATGTCGAGCGTCGCGCCCGCATCGATCTGCACCGAATCGAAGGCGCCCAGCGCGAGGCTCATGAATCCGGTTCCCGCCCGGAAAATGCCGCCACCGAAGATGGCCTGCCTCGGCGATCCCCCGCTCACCGATCCGCTGAAGAAGGAAGCGATGATCGTGCCGGTGTCGGTGGCGCTGCCGAAGCGGACTTCCGTATCGCCGCCATAGTTCAGCGTGCCGGTGAGCGTCAGCGTCGTGCCCGTCGCTGCAGCGAGCGTGCCGGTCGCGCCGCTTTCCCAGAAGAGATGGTTGCCGAGTGCGCCGTCGAAGGTCGTACGGAGCGTGCCCATATTGAGCTTGATCGCGCCGCTGCCGATGCTGGCCGGCGCGTCGATCTGCAGCGTGCCGCCACCCAGGACCGTTTCGCCGGAATAGCTGTTGGTGCCCGTCAGGATCAGCGTGCCGGCGCCGGCCTTGCCGATCGATCCGCCGCCGGAGATCACATTGCCCAGTGTTTCGGTGCCGCCCACGTCGAAGCCGAGGCTGCTGCCGCTGTCGAGCTGGATACCGCCGGTGATGCTCCATCCGGCGAGCAGGCTGAGGGTGTTGCTGCCGCCGGTGAAGTGCAGCGCATAGGCGCGCGTCACGCCGTCGCCGCCCGTGCCGCCAGCGATGCTGCCGGCCGTCTCGATCGTGATGTCCGCGCCGCGGATACCGACACCGCCGGCGCCGCCGGCGCCCGCAGTGCCGCCACCGTTCGAGCCCGCACCGCCCAGGCCGCCATAGCCGCCGGTGATCGATCCTCCCGACAGATTGGTGATCACCGCGCCGGCACTGGCGACGATGCCCGCACCGCCGCCGCCGCCCGCGCCGCCATTGGCGGGGCCGCCGGAGAAGAACGTCGCGCCGGCGGCTCCGCCATTGCCGCCATTGCCGCCGGCCACGGTCGCGCTGTTGGTCAGCGGCCCGGTCAGGACCACGCCGTTGCCGCCGCTGCCGCCGCCTCCGCCGCCGGTGCTGTAATTGCCGGCGTTTCCATTGCCGCCATTGCCGCCATTGCCGCCGACCGGGGCAGCCAGGGATCCGTTGGCGCCACCGCCACCGCCGCCGCCAGGGCCGGCGGGATTGACGTTGCCATTGGCGCCGTCCCCGCCGGGATCGGTACCGGCAGCGCCGCCCGCCGTCAGGCAACCGGTAGAGGGGGTGATCGAGCAGGTCGCCGCGCCGCCCGGCTGTCCCGCGTCGCCGCCGGCACCGCCGTTGCCGAAGCCGCCCGAACCACCAGCGCCGCCCTGCTGGGCGAAGGCCGGCGCCGCGATCAGCAGCGCGGCCAGGCCGCCGGTCAGGGCGGTGGCCGAGCGGATCGACCGCCTCGATTTACGCAACCGCTTCCTGGCAGCGCTGAAGATCGCAAACGACTCGATATTGCTCGGCATGTTGATTCCCCTCGGAAAAACCGAGGACCGAGCGCGCGCTTAAGTCAATATACCATATGGGGGCTGCCACGCGGCTCCATGAGGGCGGTGGGCCTGAATATTCACAGGAGTTTTTTCCAAGCCCCTGGAAGAAAATCATGATTAACGCCGCGCAGGTGCGGATCGCGCTCATGGACCTGGTCGATGGGCGTAACGATTTTTCTCTATCGTTTCACGTCTGTCCTCCCGGTCAACCTCCCCCGGCACCGCCCTGTTCCGGGAACGGGACGGCGCTCCGGCGAAGCAGCGTGCGGACGACGAACAGGTCAGGTGCCGGCGAAGGCCGCCGCGGCGGGCGAACAGCGCGAACGCTGCCGCCACGGCCTTCCCCGACGCATCACGGCTTGCGCGGTGCCGCAGGCGCGGCGGCCTGCTGCGGCAGGCGCTCGCGCTCGAAGGTGATGGTCTGGATCCGCGCATCGAGCGCCTTGACCGTATCGGCGGTCAGGTCGTTGGCGAAATTGCCGCCGAGAACGGTGCTGCGATCGAGCAGCAGGCCGCACTTCTTCTGGCCATAGACCTGGGCGATCAGCGGCTGGGCCTCGCCGGCGATCCGACCCATCGCCTTGACCCGGGTGGCTTCGATTTCCTGGCTGTTGTGCGCCGCTAGCGCGCGCAGCGTCTGCCAGCGCTGGGCGAGCTGGTCGCGGCGCTGGCGGGTCTGGGCGTTGTCGGGCTGCCCCTCGAGCGCCCGCGTCTCGGTCTCCAGCGGCGTGCGCTGCGCGTCGACTTCCCTCTGCGCTGCCTGGGTCAGCTCATTCAGCCGCGCGCTCGCCGCCTTGCCGACCGCGGCGTTGGCGAAGATCGCCTCCCGCGAGAGCAGGCAGACGCCGGGGATCACCGGGCCGCCGAGCGGCTGCCCCTGCGGCGCGGCCTGGGCAGGCGTGGCGCCACCGACGGACTGGGCGGCGGCACTGCCGGCGGGAAGAAGCACGGCGGCGGCTGCGCCGAGAACGATAATACGGACCATGGAAACCCCCAGGAAAGATCAGGAACCCACCGAAGCACCGGCAGGTGAAATCTGCGTGACGGCCTCCTGCGAAGCCTGGCGCACGCGCAGTATCTGGAAGCGATCGAGCGACGCCAAGCGGAAATGCGCGTTACGGCCGCAGCTTCGCGCGCGGCGCTTCCCGCCTGGTGGCCAGTGCCAGCATGATCCGGGCGGACCGGATGGCGCCGATCAGCGTGCCGGACACGCCTTCACCCGCCCAATCCGGCCGGCAGCCCTGCCGCCCGATCGCATCGAGGAGCAGATGCTCATCCGGGCTCAGCATCTCATCGCGCCCGATGCCGAGCGGCCGGCCGAGCGCCAGTTCGAAGAGACGGGCAAGGCTGTCGATAACCGGCGCGAGGATCGCGCCGTCGTGTCCGGGCGCCAGCTTCGCCATCGCCGGCATCGTCGCCAGCCCCTCGTCCCGCGCACTGCGCCAGGCACGCAGCAGCGATACGAACGCGGCCTTGTCCAGATCGAGCGCCACGGCGGAAAATTGGGCCTGATACACTGGGCTACTCCCTTGGACGGGCACTCCCATAATTGATAACGATTAGCAATAGCAATTAAAGTCAGGCGTGCACACCCCGGCACCGATCCATGCGAACCGGTACCGAGGGTGCCTCGCCAGCCTCAATTCAGGAAGCGAACAGCGCCTCGCGCGCCAGGCGCAGCGTCTCGACCGCGTCCTGTTTCGCCTGGGCGGCGCGCATCGCATCGAAGTCGAGCCGGTCGAGCGCCTTCTCGATATGCTTCAGGAAGCCGATCGCGCTCTTGGCGGCGCCGACGCAATCCTCGCGGAACGGGAACTGGTCGAGCTGCCAGACGCCTTCCCACTTGTTCTTGCGCAGCGTGTAGAAGAACTCGAACAGCTCGATCGGGTGGACCGAGCCGGCGATCATGTCGTCGTCCCAGCCGCGCAGATTGTCGTTCACGTCCATGCCGAACAGCCGGCCATGGTCGATCGCGAGCTGGGCGGCATCGGCCGGGCTCTCGCCGCCATAGAGCGAGTGGCCGAAGTCGAGCAGGATGCCGATATTGGGCAGCCCGATCTTCTCGATGCCGAGCAGCGTGCGCGCGACGCTGTCGAAGCTCATATGGTTGCGCGGCTCGCGCGGCTTGTACTCGATCACGAACTTGAGGTCGGGATTCTCCGAGGCGAGCTGGCCGACACCGTCCATGCTCATCCGCCACAGATCGCCATGATCGACCTGGAAGGGATAGTCCCAGCCGTCCTGGCCCGGCCACAGCTTCACATAATTGGCGCCGAAGCGGCGGACCACGCCGGCCGCCTCGGTGACCATCGCATGCGCTTCGCGGCGGATGCCCGGATCGGGATTGGTGAAGGCGCCCCTGGCGAACTTGCGCGTGTAGATCTCCGGCGTGATGCCGATGACCGACAGGTTGTTGCGCTTCAGCGCCGCCTCGACCGCGGCGAAATCGGTCTCGCCGCCGGGGAAGGGATAGTTGATGTCGACCACCGACAGGTCGCCGACCTCCCCGGCCAGGTCGATCATCTCGATCAGCGAGCGGGCCGGGCCGTACCCGTCGGTCGCATAGCGATCCACATAGGTCGCGAAATGCCAGATCCCCGCCCCGTATTTCTGCTCGCTCGCCATTGTCAGTACCTCTCGAAGTTGCGACCCCGCTCTCTGCCGGGTGCGAAATATTGGGCCGTCGCGTTTTCGCGCCTGGCCGGAAGCCTGTTCCTCAGGCGATGAGCACCTTGACCCCTGCCGCCTCGAACCCCGCCCGGTCCTCGTCCCGGATCCCGTCATCGGTCACCAGCACATGGACGAGCTCGATGCCGCCCAGCGACGAGAAGGAGCGGTGGCCGATCTTGCTGCTGTCGGCGACCAGGATCACTTCGGCGGCGGACTCGATCATCGCGCGCTTCACGGTGATGTCGGAAAGCGACGGGAAGGTCAGGCCGGCGTCGAGCGAAACCGCTGCAGTCGCCAGGAACAGCTTCTGGGCGAACAGCCCGCGGAAATAGTCGCCCGAGCGCTCGCCGCTCAGCGACAGGGTCGGCGCCTTGAAATGGCCGCCCGGCATATGGACGTCGAACCCGGGCAGACCGCCCAGCGCCAGCGCGATGTTGAGGGCGTTGGTGATCACCGTCAGCCCGCTGCGCGTGGCAAGGTGCGTCGAGATCTCGGTGGTGGTCGATCCGGAATCGAGGATGATCGTCTCGCCGTCCTGGACCAGCGCCGCCGCCACCCGGCCGATGCGGCGCTTCGCGTCCATGTGGACCATGTGGTGCAGTGCCATCGCGCGCACCTGCTGGGGCACCGACTTGAGGAACGCCCCGCCATGCTCGCGCACGACATGGCCTTCCGCCTCGAGCTTCTCCAGGTCCTGGCGCACCGTCACTTCGGATACCCCGAAGGCATCGGCCAGGGTGCGCACGCGGGCGGCACCCTCTTCCTGGAGCCATTCCAGGATCTTCATCCGGCGCGCTTCGCCGAGCAATCCGGGGGTTCCGGTCCGAACGTTCATGCTTGTCTCCAACCGCCGCGCGATATGCGGAGCTGCGGCGGCTCTAGCATGGTGCCGCCGGCCGCATAAATCCGATGTCCGATGGCGCGCGCCGGATCGGCGGGAACCGCGCATGTCTGCAGACGATGTTCCGCGCCGGAGCCTTGCACAGCCTGTCCCTTTCCGATCGCAGTTCTGCTTGCCTGCTTCCATCGAACGGTAATCGCGAACGGAACCAAGTGTCAACGAACGAACAGCGATTCGTTCACAAATGGAGGAAAACGAAAATAATCGTAAGTAATCGGTTGATGCCTGCCGCCGCCCTCGGCTAAGCCTCCTGGCCATGGGTACAGCAACAGCATCCAGGGAATATGCCAGCGCACGCGTGGCGGAGATTCGCCGCAGCGCAAACCGAATCCGTCGCCACGCGCTAACCATGGCGCACCGCGCGAAACAGGGGCATCCCGGCGGCGACATGTCGTGCGCCGACATCCTGGCGACACTCTATTTCGCCGTCCTGCGCTTCGATCCAGCGGAGCCGCAGGCCCCCACCCGCGATCGCTTCGTGATGAGCAAGGGCCATTGCACCGGCGCCTTCTATTCGGCGCTCGCCGGCGCGGGCTATTTCCCCGAGGCGGACCTCGAGACCTATCTCCAGCCCGGCTCGCAGCTGAACGGGCATCCGAACCGCAACTATCTGCCGGGCGTCGAGACCAACACCGGGCCGCTCGGGCACGGCCTGCCCGTCGCGGTCGGCATGGCGGTGGCGGGGCAGATCGACCAAGCGGACTACCGCGTCTTCGCGCTCACCGGCGACGGCGAGCTGCAGGAAGGCAGCATGTGGGAAGCGGCGATGTTCGCCGGCCACCGCAGGCTCGGCAACCTCACCGTCATCATCGATCGCAACCGCCTGCAGCAGGGCGCCTCGACCGAGGACACCAATTCGCTCGAGCCGCTGGCCGACAAATGGGCGGCCTTTGGCTGGGACGTCGCCGAGATCGATGGCCATGATGCCGATGCCCTGTACGCGGCGCTGTCCGCCCCGCGCGGCGCGGACGGCAAGCCGCTCTGCATTATCGCCCATACGATCAAGGGACGCGGCGTGAGCTTCATGGAAAACCAGGCCGGCTGGCATCACGGCACGCCCAGCGACGCGCAACTGGCCCAGGCCTTTGCCGAACTCGACGCGGAGCTTGCCGCATGAGCGCCGCTTCCCCGGGCAAGGGATTCGATTGCCGGAATGCCTATGTCGAGACTCTGGAGGTTTTGGCAGCCGAGGACCCGCGTATCGTCGCGGTGGTGAATGACTCGGTCGGCTCGTCCAAGCTCAACAAGTTCCGCGACCAGTTCCCCGAGCGGCTGGTCAATGTCGGTATCGCCGAGCAGAACATGGTCGGCGTCGGCGCGGGCCTCGCCAATGGCGGCAAGGTGCCGTTCGTCAGCGGCGCATCCTGCTTCCTGACCGGCCGCGCGCTCGAGCAGATCAAGGCCGACATCGCCTATAGCAACGTCAACGTGAAGCTCTGCGGCATCTCGAGCGGCGTCGCCTATGGCGAGCTCGGCGCGACGCATCACAGCATCGAGGACCTGGCCTGGCTGCGCGCCATGAAGGGCCTGACGGTGATCGTGCCCGCGGACCCCTGGGAAACCGCCGAAGCGATCCGCTGGGCCGCGGCGCATGACGGCCCGGTCTTCATCCGGATCAGCCGCATGGCAGTGCCGGCGCTCGCCCGTCCGGAAGGCGCCCGCTTCACCCCCGGCAAGGCCGAGATCCTGCGCGAAGGCGACGACATCGCGATCATCGCCTGTGGCACTTTGGTGCACCGCGCGCTCGACGCCGCCGAGGCGCTGGCGGCGGAAGGCATTTCCGCTCGCGTCCTGAACATGGCCACGGTAGCACCGATCGACCGCGAGGCGATCGTCGCCGCGGCCGGCACCGGCGCGATCGTCACCGCCGAGGAACATGTCGTGCGCGGCGGCCTTGGCGGTGCCGTGGCGGAAGTCGTTGTGGAGGAAAGGCCCGTTCCCATGCGCGTTCTTGGTTTCCCTGGCTTCCTGGAGACTGGCTCGGCCGAATGGCTGTTCGAACGGCACGGGCTGACCCCGACAGGTATCGCCGCCGCGGCGCGCGAACTCCTCGAAAAGCGCGGCTGATGGCACGCCCGGCGATCCTGGCGGTCGACCAGGGAACCACCAACACCAAGGCGCTGCTGTTCGCGGCGGACACCGGCGAAGTGCTCGGCCGGGCGTCGCATCCGCTGGGCGTGGTCCATCCGCGCCCGGGCTGGGCCGAGCAATCGGCCGAGGCGATCTGGGGCAGCGTCGCCGGCGCGATCAGCGAAGTCATCGCGACAACGCCCGGCGCCGAAGTCGCCTCGCTCACCATCGCCAACCAGCGCGAGACGATCGTGCTGTGGGACGCCGAGAGTGGCGAAGCCGTCGCCCCCGCGATCAGCTGGCAATGCCGTCGCACCGCCGATCGCTGCGCCGCACTGGCGCCGCACGCGGCGGCAATCATCGCCGCAACCGGTCTCGGCATCGACCCGCTGGCGCCCAGCACCAAGCTGGCCTGGCTGCTCGACGAGACGCCGGGCGCGCGCGCCAAGGCGGAAGCCGGGTTGCTCCGCGCCGGCACGATCGACAGCTGGCTGCTGTGGAAGCTCACCAACGGCGCCCAGCACGCGACCGATGTCAGCAATGCCTCACGCACCCAGCTGATGTCACTCGATACGCTCGACTGGGATCGCGCGATGCTCGATCTGTTCGGCATACCGCGGCTGATGCTGCCGACGATCCGCCCGTCCGACGCCCAGTTCGGCATCACCGCCGCCAGCGGCGTGCCCGCGGGGCTTCCGATCGAAGTGCTGCTCGGCGACTCCCACGCCGCCCTGCTCGGCCATGGTTTCGCGGCACCGGGCCAGGCCAAGGTCACCTGCGGCACCGGCTCCTCGCTGATGGCGGTTACGCCGGCCCGCGTTACGTCCTCGCACGGTCTGTGGAGCACGATCGCCTGGGCGCGTGGGCACGACGTCTTCCACGCGCTCGAGGGCAATGTCGCCGTATCGGGCCATGCCGCGGCCTTTGGCGTACGCCTGCTCAATCTGCGCGACGAAGGCGAGCTCACTCGCCTCGCCGCCGAGGTGCCGGACAGCCAGGGTGTCACCTTCGTGCCTGCGCTGGCGGGGCTCGGCGCGCCGCACTGGCGCTCGGAAGCGCGTGGGCTGCTGAGCGGCATGTCGCTCGGCACCAGCCCGGCCCATGTCGCGCGCGCCGTGCTCGAAGGCATCGCGCTGCAGATCGCCGACATCGTCTTCGCGATGGACGCCGATCTCAGCACGCCGCTGGACGTGCTGTCGGTCGATGGCGGCGCTGCGGCCAACGACCTGCTCGTCCAGATCCTGGCCGATGTGATCGACCGGCCGGTGCTCCGACCGCGTCAGCTCGAACTGGGCGCGCGCGGCGTGGCCCAGCTCGCCGCCGGAAAGCTGGGCGGGTCCGCCTGGGCACCGGTCGCGCAGGACCGGTTCGAGCCGGGGATCGACCCGAGCGCCCGCGCCGAGCTGATGGCGCGCTGGCGCCAGGCGGTCAGCGCCTCGGCGGGGACGAACGTCTAAGCTATCGACGTCAAAGCAGCGCCGCACCTATCCCGTCATCCCCGCGAAGGCGGGGATCCAGAGCCAGGAGCCGGGAACGGAGGGCTCGCGCCGCCCTCTCCGGCATCTCCACGCCCGATTTCATCGCGCATCCCGAACCACCCTGGATCCCCGCCTTCGCGGGGATGACGAAGAAGGGAGCCGGATGCGGGGAACTCCAAGCTGCTACCGGAACAGCGCCAGATCGATGCTGTCGCCCATCGCGCGATAGCCCGCTTCGCTCGGATGGATGTGATCCCCGGAATCATAGTCCGGCCGCAGCTTCAGCGGCACCGCCGGATCACGGACGGCCTTGTCGAAGTCGATCACCGCATCCGGCTCACCCGAGGTCCGGATCCAGCGATTGACCGCCTGACGCTGCACCTCCCGCGCTTCACTGTACGAGGTCGCGCCCTGGAACGGCGTCAGCGTTCCCATCACGGCCTTGATATTGGCCGCATGCGCCCGCGCGATGATCTGGCGATAGCCGGCGATCAGGTCGTTCACGTCGAGCGGCGGATTGGTACCGAACATCGTGCTCGATCCGCCATTGCCGATATCGTTGATGCCTTCGAACAGGATGACGTGGGACACGCCCCGAATCCGCGCGACATCGCGGTCGAACCGGGCGAGCGCCGCCTTGCCCCAGCTGGTCGACAGCACGCGATTGCCGCCGATGCCGGCGTTGATCACGGCCAGCGCCGGACGCTTCGGGCTGGCGGCGATGCGCTGCTGGAGCCGCTCCGGCCATCCATGCAGTTGCCCGAGGGCCGGCCGGTTGCCGTCGGTGATCGAATCGCCGAGCGCGACGATCACGCGCGGCGGGTTCGCACCGCGCACCATCACCCCGCTAACCGGCGGCCGGCCGATGATCGTGTCGGCGCCTGAAAGCGCCGGAGACAGCGTCTGGTCCCCCTCGCCCATCGCCATCGCCGCGTTGCCGAAGCCCTTGAGCTTCAGACCCTGCGGAATGTGCACGCTCACCACCAGATCGCCCAGCACCTGCACGGACAGTTCGACGGGATCGCTCAACACCGGCGCACCGGGCGCGATCGTCACCCTGTCCGCGCCGCCGAAGCTGAGCTTGTGCAGCGTGCCGGGGCGCGCGTCGAAACCGGTCGCGGCCAGTCCGACGCTCGCCGCCGCAATAGTCAGCGGCGCGGTGCCGTCTTCGTTGGTCAGGCGGATGCGAACCTCGCGCCCGCCCGCGGCAACCGCGATGCGCATCCGCAAGGTGCCGGTGACCGGCGGCCGGTCGCGGAGCCGCTCGCGCGTCTCGGGCGGGAGCTTCATCTCCTTGGGGATGACGAAGTCATAGTCTGCTGGGCTCGACTGATACGCGTCGATCCACGCCTCCCGATTGCTCTGCGCGGCGGCGGGCACGGCGAACAGCAGCAGCCCCGCCGCAACGAGGCGCGCATACCGGATTGCCGCCACGACTATGCCTGCACCTTGACCAGCCGCAGCGCGATCCAAGGCTTGCCCGGCAGCTTCACGGTCGGCCGTGCGGGATCCTGAACGTCGTAGTCGTTCTTCTTTGCCATCCTGAACACGCCATCGACCGGGGTGACCGTCATGTTCCAGGTGTCGAGGATGTCGACGCGGTAGCTCTGCAGCGACTCCGGCCCCTTGCCGGGCAGCACCACTGGCCATTCGGTCGGCTGCTCGGCGCCGAAATAGCGTAGATAGTACGCGTTCTGCTGGCCGCCGAGGTGGTAGTTCCACCAGGCCTGGATCGGCTCCACGCCCGGCACCGGCCCCTCCTCCATGATCCTGCGCAGGAAGGCGAGCCGCGGCGCGCTGTGGCCGGACAGGCTGCCGCCCTGCCCCAGCCAGGAGCCATCGGCGTTGCGATCCGCCGCGAAGGTCTCGCTATGCCCGACATAGCAGCCGCCGATCAGCCCGAACCAGAAGCGCTGGACCATGTCTTCCGCGCTCAGATTGCCCCAGCGCTTGGCGATGTTCCCTTCATAGACGACCTCGTCGAAGATCACCGGCTTGAGCGCGAAGGCGCGGTGCAGCTCGGCGCGCAGATCGTCGAGCACGGCCGCGCCATTCTGCACGCTGGCATGGGTGATCCACGGCTTGCGATGGTCGTAATAGGTGTTGATCTGGTGCATCGAGCGCGGCCGGTCGTGCGGATCGGCGGCGACCAGGACCTGGAAGAGATGGTCCCAGTCCTCCATCGTCTTGGTTTCGATGTTGTCGTACTCGTTCGCCATCGCCCACCAGACGTTGCGATAGGCGCCGAAGCGCGCGGCGACGTAGCGCAGATAGCGCTCGTCATCGGCACGCTTCATGTCCGAATAGCCGCGCTTCTCGTCATAGGGGTGATAGAGGATCACGTCCGCCTCGATCCCCAGCGCGCCCAGCTTCTGGATGCGATCCTCGTAGCGGCGGAAATAGGCGGGATCGAACCGCGCCGAATCCCAGTCGCGCGGCCCGTCCCCGGTTCGCGCGAACGGATTGGTCGCCACCGACGGGACATTGGGGAAGACCAGCATCCGCATCTTGTTGAACGGCGCGCCGGCGAGCGTCTTCAGCGTCTCGGCGCATTTCGCATCGGACTGGAGCGCCCAGCTGTAGCAGGTAGTGCCGATCTGGCGGAACGGCGTGCCATCGGCATAGGCGAAGTGATAGCCGTCTTTCGACACCCGGACCGGCCCGCGATTGCCCTTGCCCGGCGCGACCGCAGTGAGTTCACCGGTCTTGCCGGCAAGCACACCGGCACTGCTCTCGCTCCGCCAGCGCCAGGTCCCGAGTTCGGGCGGGCTGAAGCGGATGCGGTAGACGCCGTCGCCGTCATAGAAGCCCGGCACTCGGATCGACTTGCCCGCGCCCTCGAAGACCGCGGCGAGCGTCACGTCGACGAACGGGTTGCCCTCGCGCGGGCCCTCGAGCGCGATCTCGAACACGCCCCAGCGCTCGACCGTGCGCGGCGCCGCGGCGGCGATGGCGGGGGCCGACGTGGCGGCACCGATCGCCATCGTCTGGGCGAGCATGTTCCGTCGCGTGATCTTCATTCCGAACCCTCTCCAGATTGGTCGCGCGACCCCGAAGAGGCGCGATCTTTATAATAATATTATCTTACTAGAAATCATCGGGCGCACAACCATGCTTAAGGCGTCCAAAGGGCGCCGCAAGCGCTTGCCCCCGCCTCCCCGCGCCGCTAGGCTGCACCTCAAATAATACTATCATATGCAGTCAAGGGGAGGAGCCGGTCGATGACCAGCACGAATGCGCAGGACCGGGACGATTGGCGGAATACGATCCTCGCCGGCCTGGCAAATTATATCGACGCGGGATCGATCGTCGCCGGATCGGTGGCGCTGGCGCTGTGGCAGGAAGCCTATCATCTCGGCAACAGCACGATAGGCCTGATCGGCGCCTTCGGGCCGAACGCGATCTCGGCCGGCATCGGCGCGCTGATCGGCGGGCGGCTGTGCGACCTGTTCGGCCGCAAGAAGATCTACCAGTACGACATGCTGTTCTACGCGTTCGGCATGCTGTGGCTGGTGTTTGCGATGAACGCCTGGATGGTCGTGCTCGGCTTCTTCCTGGTCGGCCTCGCGGTCGGCGCGGACATTCCCGCTTCCTGGTCGATCATCGCCGAGATGGCACCCAAGGGGAAACGCGGCAAGCATAGCGGCGTGGCGCAGGTGCTCTGGTATCTCGGGCCGGTCGTCGTGCTGCTGCTGTTCCTGGTGCTGACCCCGCTCGGCCTGCTCGGCGCACGCATCGTCTTCGCGCACCTCGCCCTGCTCGCCCTCGGCCTCACCTTCCTGCGCTCGCGCATGCAGGAATCGCCGCGCTGGCTCGAGGCGCAGGCCGCCGACGAGCACAAGCAGATCGAGCCGGCCAAGATCAGCGCGCTGTTCGCACCGCGCTATCTCGGCTCGATGGCGTTCCTGATCGGCATGTACGGCATGTGGAACCTGTGGGCCGGCACCAACGGCTTCTTCTTCCCCTATATCCTGCGCACCGTCGGCGATGCCAGCCAGGCGACCGCGGTGGCGATCCAGACGCTCAGCTTCCTGGTCGGCATGCTATCGATCTGGCTGGTGTTCATGCAGTTCTCCGATCGGCTGAACCAGCGCACGATGTTCCTCGTATCCGCGATCATCCAGGTGGTCGGCATGTCGCTGCTCGCGCTGTTCCCGCTCACCCTGCCGCTGGCGATCCTCCACGTCTTCCTGATGGCGTTCGGTCAGGGCTTCGGCGCCCAGTCCTTCTTCCAGCTGTGGAGCTCGGAGATGTTCCCGACGCTGCTGCGCTCGACCGCGCAGGGCCTGATGTTCGCGGTGGTGCGCATCGGCCTGGGCATCTGGAGCTTCTTCGTCCCGGTGCTGACCGCGACCGGCTTCACCACCCTGGCCTGGATCCTCACCGGCTTCCTCGCGGCAAGCGGCATCATCGGCATGCTCGGCGCACCGCGCAACGAGGGCAAGTCGCTCGAGGAGCTGGAGGCGAAGCTCACGGCATGATCCGTTAGCGGGCCGCTGGTTCGGCCCGCCGGTATCTTCGAAAGGGCGGTCTCCGGATGGGGACCGCCCCTTTTTTCGTCCTGTGCACCGCATTTCAAGTTGCCACAGAGACGCTCGCCCGGATCGACCCGGCGCCCTTCCCACATTCAACCGTCATCCCCGCGCAGGCGGGGATCCAGCGTCAAGAGCGAGGATCGCGGGGCACGCCTTGCCATATCCGGCAATCGTCGGCCCGATTTCATCGCCTTCCCCGAACTACCCTGGATCCCCGCCTTCGCGGGGATGACGGAGGAAGCTTGGACATCGCCTATCCAGCGCTGCTGCGGGTGCCCCCTCCCCCTACGCCACGCACAAAAATGGGGCGGCGCTTTCGCACCGCCCCAGCAGGAGGCAACCTTGGGGGAGCCGTTTCAGAACTTCAGGCGGACGCCCGCATAGTAACGGCGGCCGATGATGTCCCAGATCGCGTTCGGGCTGCCGTTCGGCGTGCCGGTCCAGAGCGGCGGCTGCTGAACGTTGAACAGGTTGTTCACGCCCGCATAGAGCTCGAAATTCTCGAGGCCCTTGTAGCGGATCTGGGCGTTGTTGTAGTTCTTCGCGCCGATCGTGAAGTACTTCTTGTCGGGCAGCGAACCATCCGCCAGGCGGAACGTCGTCTGGTAGTTCTCGTAGTCGAACATCTGCGAGCCGACGATGTCACCGCTGAAGGTGAAGCCGAAGGAGTCATTCTCCCACGTCACGCCGTAGTTGACCGAGTCACGCGGCGTGCCGATCTCGCCCATGGTGTTGTCATAGGCGTCGCCGGTCAGCGGAACGATGCCCTGCTTGAGCAGATGGGTCCAGCTGCCCGACCAGGTCGCGGTGCCGCCGAACAGCTTGTGGCTGTAGTTCAGCGTGATATCGATGCCGCGGGTGAACTGGCCGCCGCTGTTGACCAGGCCGCGCACGACCTGCTCGACCGAGCCGACGCTGAACGCGCCCGACGGCTGCTGACGGCGCGTCACGAACTGGCAGAACTCCGGCAGGCCCGAGACATAGCATTTGTTGAGCACGGTCGCCGCGGCGAGGCGGTTGATCGCGTTCTCGAGCTTGATGTCGTAATAGTCGGCCGTGATCGTCAGCCCGCGCAGCGCGCGGATCGAGCGCGGATTGATCACCACGCCGAACGTCATCGTCTTGCCGGTCTCCTGCTGGATGCCCGGGTTGCTCGCGGTGATGCTGCCGACGCCCGCCGTATCCGAAGAAGTCAGCGTCATCGATCCGTTCGCGTTGATGTTCGCGACTACGCCCGGATCCTTGCGGCAATTCACTGCCACCGCCGTGCTCGCCGCGAGCGTCACGCCCTGGCACGGATCGGTGATGGTGATGATGCCGGCCGCCGCAGCCGCATAGAGCTCGCCGATGTTCGGCGCGCGGACGGCATGGGCGTAGACCGCGCGGAAGCGGATGTCCTCGACCGGGGCCCATTCGCCGCCGACGTTCCAGGCCCAGAAGCTGCCGACCGTGGAATAGTCGGACAGGCGCGCCGCACCGCGCAGCGTCAGGTTCTGGAAGAAGGGCGTGTCGCGCAGGATCGGCACGACGAGCTCGCCATAGGCTTCCTTGACGTTGAACTTGCCCTTGGTGTCGAGCAGCTGGACATAGCCGTTACGCGCGGTGTTGGTCAGCGGATCGAAGTCGTCCATGCTGTACTCGGAACGCCACTCGGCACCTACCGAGACCTGCACCGGGCCGGCCGGCAGGTTGAACAGCGTGCCGCCGACGTTGATCGCCGCGGTCTGCAGTTCCTGCTTCGAATAGCGGCTCATCTCGGTCATCAGCCACGCAGCGGCTTCCTTCGAGACCTTGGAGCTGCCGTCCGCATTCAGGCCGAAGACGTTGATCGGCACGCAGCCGTTCGCACGCGCCGTCGCGTCGACGCAGACGGCCTCGGTGGTGTTGCCGTCCTTGTCATAGTCGAACACGTCGGGGATCGCCTGCACCGCCTGGGCGAGACGATTGAGGTCGGCGAGACCCGTCATGCTCTGGCGCTGCTTGGTGAAGCCGTACTGATAGTAGAAGTCGGCCGTCCAGTCGCCACCGATCTTGTAGGTGCCACCGACCACGGCGCGGAAATTGTCGCGCTCGGTCGGGGTGCTGCGCGTGCCGTCGCCGAACATCGTCGTGCGGAGCAGGAAGCTGACGTCCTTCGAAGCGATCGCGTCGTTGTTGGCGCGATTGTCGGCCGCGTTGAACACCGCGGTCGGCACGAAGGGGTTGGTGAGGATTCGGACGTCGGCCGGGTTGGTCGGGTTCACGACCTGGTACTGGATCGGGAAGAACCCGTTGGTGCCGTTGAACGCGCCCAGCGCGCTGTCCGTGCGCATCGGCGAGGCTTCGCGGCGGCCCTTGGTCTTGTAGTTCGAGAAGGTCGATTCCACGAACAGGTTCAGCCTGTCGCTCACATCGTAATTGGCGCGCGTGGCGATCGTGATCTGGTTCGACGGCGACGCCTGCTGGCCGAGCGCGGCAGCGTTGTAGCCGTACTTGTTGATCTTCGCGACGACCGTGGGATCGTTGTAGTTCGTCCCGTTCACCGCCGGATAGGTGTCGAGCGTGCCGTCCGGCAGGATCAGCCGGCTGCCGACGCCGCCGAAGTTGAACACGCCGCCCGGGCCGACATTCGACGGCTGGTAGAAGCGCGTGAACAGGTTCTGCGCAGCGGTCAGGTTCGCAGCGCTGTTGCCGCCGACGCGCTGCGTGTTGCCCAGGCTGCTATAGCCCGCGGAGGTGCGCTCGCGCTTGTAGTTGGGCACGTCGCCTTCGTGATTGTACCCGGCGAAGATCATCACGTTGCCGCGGCCGTCGGCGAAGTTCTGGCCGAAGGTCCCGTTGATCGAATAGCGCTTGTCGTCGCCCAGCTCCGAGATGCCGGCCTGCGCGTTCGCCTGGAAGCCCTGGAAGTTCTTCTTGTAGACGAAGTTGACCACGCCCGCGATCGCGTCCGAGCCATAGACGGCCGAGGCGCCGCCGGTCAGCACGTCGACGCGCTCGACGAACGAGGTCGGGATCATCGACAGGTCGACCGTCGAGGTGCCCGGGATGCCGGCGACCGAGCGGCGGCCGTCGATCAGCACCAGGGTGCGGTTGTCGCCCAGGTTGCGCAGATTGACGGTGGCGAGGCCGGGATTGGTATCGCCGGCGTTGCTGACGCGGGTCTGGCCGGGCACGCCGACCGCCGGGATCTGGGCGAGTGCTTCCTGGACGTTGGTCGCGCCGATGTTCTGGATCGTCTCGGCGGTGACTGCCTGCAGCGGCGACGGCGAGGTCAGCGTCGGGCTCTTGATGCGGCTGCCGGTGACGACGATCGCGTCGTTCTGGGTCGTCGCTTCCTGCGGCGTCTCGCTGACAGTGGTGTCCTGCGGCGGCGTCTGCGCAGTCTGCGCGAAGGCGGCAGGCGCGACGACGAGCGTCATGGCGCTGACCCCGGTCAGCAGCATTCCGCGCAGCAGCGGCGCGGTATGCGTTGATTTGAATGCCTTTTTCATTTCCACTCCCTTCCCTTATTTTCTCGTGCCCAAGCACGTCACGTCATTCGGTGCGGCCCCACAGCCGCTCCGTCGCGTCTCCTTTCGGCGTCAGCGCGAAGCCCTCCGCCCCCTTGCGATCCGATTCCGACGGCGCCGCCATCAGCCCCTCCTCGCAACCAGCTCACGGGCGGCATCGGCGATGCCCTCCGCGGTGAGCCCGAACTGTTCCATCAGCCAGCTGGCCGAACCCGTCGGCAGGAAGCCGGGGAAGCCCAGCATCCGCATCGGTACCGGGAGATGGCGCGCACAATGTTCGGCGACCGCGCCGCCGAGCCCGCCGGTCGCCAGGCCTTCCTCGGCCGTGACGATCGCGCCGGTTGCCGCCGCGGCCAGGATCGCCTCGCCATCCAGCGTCGACACCGTCGCCATGTTGACCACGCGCGCCTCGATCCCTTCGCCCGCCAGCATACGGGCCGCGTCGAGCGCCCGGTGCACCAGCGTGCCATTGGTGATGATCGCCACGTCGCTACCGTCGCGCAGCAGCTCCGCCTTGCCGATCGTGAAGACCGCATCCTCGCTGCGCGAGAGCACCGGCACGGGCATGCGGCTGATCCGCACGTACACCGGGCCCTGATGCGCCGCTGCCGCCCTGATCGCCGCCGCGGTTTCCCAGGGATCCGACGGCACGATCACGGTGAGCTTGTCGATGGCGCGCAGCCAGGCGACATCCTCGATGCTGTGGTGCGTCGCGCCGAGCTCGCCATAGGCGACTCCGCTCGAGATGCCGCACAGCTTCACATTGGCTTCGCTATAGGCGCAGTCGACCTTGATCTGCTCCATCGCGCGCGCCGTGAGGAAGCAGGAGGCGCCGCTCACGAACGGGATCTTGCCGCCATTGGCCAGGCCCGCGCCGACGCCGACCATGTTCTGCTCGGCGATGCCGACATTGATCAGCCGCGCCGGGAAGCGCTCGCGGAACTTGCCGAGCTTGGACGAACCGACCGAATCATTGACGACCGCGACGATGCGATCGTCCGCCGCCGCCAGCTCCTGCAACGCACCGACATAGGCGTCGCGGCAATCGAACATGTCGGGTGCGATCACGTCTTTCACGCGCGCATCTCCGCTTCCAGCTCGGCGATCGCCTGGGCGTATTGCTCGGCATTGGGCACGCCGTGGTGCCAGTTCGCCTGGTCGCGCATGAAGCTGACGCCCTGGCCCTTGTGGGTGTTGGCGATCAGCACGCGCGGCTTGTCGCGCGGCTCGGTTGCCGCGTCGAACGCGGCGAGCAGGGCTTCATGGTCGTGGCCGTCGAGCTCGACCACGTCCCAGCCGAACGCGCGCCACTTGTCGGCGAGCGGCTCGAGCGAATTGGTATCCTCGGTCCCCGCGCCTTGCTGCAGCCGGTTGCGGTCGACGATCACGGTGAGGTTGCCCAGCCCGCGGTGCCCGGCGAACATCGCCGCTTCCCACATGCTGCCTTCCTGCAGCTCGCCATCGCCGGTGAGCACGAAGACCCGGTAGTCCGCCTGGTCGATCTGCCCCGCCACCGCGACGCCCACACCGACCGGAAAGCCGTGGCCGAGCGGCCCGGTATTGGTCTCGACGCCCGGCAGATAGTTGCGATTCGGGTGGCCGTTCAGCCGCGATCCCGGCTTCAGATAGGTGTCGAGATCGGCCTCGGGAAAGAAGCCCGCGCCCGCGAGCGCTGTGTAGAGCGCGCCGGTGCAATGGCCCTTGCTGAGAATGAAACGATCGCGATCCGGTGCATCCGGCGATTTCGGATCGATCCGAAGGATATCGAAATAGAGCGACGCGATGATGTCGGCGGCCGACAGGTCGCCGCCCGGATGGCCCTGCCCGGCCTCCACGATCATGCGCAACAGACGGCGGCGCATCCAGTTGGCGCGCTCGCGGACATGGGTTGCACGGGTGTCCAGATGCGCAGGATTCGCTCCCGTCGCACCCGGCCTTTCCAGGTTATGCATTCATCTCTCCTTTCCATTGGTTAGCCGGAGGGGGAGACAATTGCAACGATTAGTACTATAATATCTTCAATCTGCTTCGTATGTGGGTTACGATCTTTTTTGTTTTCCATCGCTTAGCGCAAGAAATGACAATATCAGAAGGGTCGGGACAGGCCGGAGAGGGTTCGCCGCCATGCGGTCGCATAGGCAGATTTCAGGAACCAAAATGGCGGAAATGCGCGAGTCGTACAGGTTCGCGGAGAGCGACGGCCGTCCCTTCGCGCGCGCCTCACGCTTGTCGGAAAATGCATGGCCGATGATCGCGCAATCCACTTCCCACGGGCGTGCAGGACGCCATAAGGCATGGCCATGATCATTTCCTCAGCCAGCGATTTCCGCGAGGCCGCCCGCCGCCGCCTGCCGCGCTTCCTCTTCGACTATGCCGATGGCGGCGCCTATGCCGAAGAGACGCTCCGCCGCAACGTGAGTGACCTTTCCGGCATCGCGCTCCGTCAGCGGGTGCTGAAGGACGTCGCGTCGATCGACCTCACCACCAGCCTGTTCGGCAGCGAGATCGCGCTGCCGGTCGGCCTTGGCCCGGTGGGGATCAGCGGCATGTATGCCCGGCGCGGCGAGCTTCAGGCGGCGCGCGCGGCGCGGACCGCAGGCGTGCCGATGTGCCTGTCCACCGTCTCGATCTGCCCGATCGAGCAGGTTGCCCAGGCCGCCGCCCCCTTCTGGTTCCAGCTCTACGTGATCCGCGACCGCGGCTTCATGAAGGACCTGATCGCCCGGGCGAAGGCGGCCGGAGCGAAGGCACTGGTGTTCACCGTCGACATGCCGGTACCCGGCGCACGCTACCGCGACGCCCATTCCGGCATGTCGGGCCCCAATGCGCCGCTGCGCCGCGTGCTTCAGGCGATGGGCAAGCCGCACTGGTCGTGGGACGTCGGCCTGCGAGGCCGCCCGCACACGCTCGGCAACCTGCTGCCCGTGCTCGGCAAGGATAGTGGCCTCAACGATTATATGGGCTGGCTCGGCGCCAATTTCGATCCGTCGATCCAGTGGCGCGACCTCGAATGGATCCGCGCCGCCTGGGATGGCCCGCTGATCATCAAGGGCATCCTCGATCCCGAAGACGCACGCGAGGCCGCCGCGATCGGCGCCAACGGCATCGTCGTCTCGAACCATGGCGGCCGCCAGCTCGACGGCGTGCTGTCGAGCGCCCGGGCGCTGCCCGCGATCGCCGACGCCGTGCGTGACCAGCTGACGATCCTGGCGGACGGCGGCGTGCGCAACGGGCTCGACGTGGTGCGGATGCTCGCGCTCGGCGCACACGGCGTGCTGCTCGGCCGCGCCTGGGTCTACGCCCTCGCCGCCCAGGGCGAGGCCGGCGTGGCGAAGCTGCTCGAGCTGATCGCCAAGGAAATGACGGTCGCGATGACGCTGACCGGAGTCAATCGGATCGAAGCGATCGATCGCTCGATCCTCGCAGGGGACAAGTGATGAAGCTTCTCGATGGAAAGACCGTGCTGGTAACCGGCGGCTCGACCGGCATCGGCCGCGCGGCGGCGATCGGCGCAGCGCAGCACGGCGCCAACGTCGCGATCAACTATGTGGCGAGCGACGAGAAGGCGCATTCCTGCATCGCCGAGATCGAGGCGCTGGGCCGCAAGGCTATCGCGGTGAAGGGCGATGTCGCGCTGCCGGAGACCGCGACCGAGTTCGTCGCCAAGGCGGTCGAGGCGTTCGGCAAGGTCGACGTGATGGTCTCGAACGCCGGCATCTGCCCGTTCCACGCGTTCCTCGACATGCCGGTCGAGACGGTCGACCGCACCTTCCGGGTCAACCTCCACGGCGCCTATTACATGGTGCAGGCCGCAGCGAACCAGATGGTGAAGCAGGGCCATGGCGGCGCGATCGTCGCGGTCTCGTCGATCTCGGCGCTGGTCGGCGGCGAGTTCCAGACCCACTACACCCCGACCAAGGCGGGCGTGCATTCGCTGATGCAGTCGGCCGCGATTGCGCTCGGCAAGCACGGCATCCGCTGCAACAGCGTGCTGCCAGGCACGATCCTGACCGAGATCAACAAGGACGACCTCGCCGACGAGGTCAAGCGCCATCACATGGAAGAGCGTACCCCGCTCGGCCGGCTCGGCATGCCCGAGGATCTCGCCGGGCCGATCGTCTTCCTCGCTTCCGACATGGCAGCCTATGTCACCGGCGCCGCGCTGCTGGTCGACGGGGGCATGTTCGTGAACCTGCAATAATGTCGCTGTGCATGCCCGAGCCGGATGCAGGCGTGCTCGCACGCCGCAGGGAGATCGTCGCCGCGATGCGCGCGATCGTCCCCGGCGAGGGCGTGATCGATCATCCCGACGGCCTGCGCGCCTATGAGGCCGACGGCCTGACTGCCTATCGCCAGCCGCCGCTGGTGGTGGTGCTGCCCGAAACCACCGAGCAGGTCGCGCGCGTGCTCGCCTGGTGCCACGCCAATCGCGTGAAGGTGGTGCCGCGCGGCGCCGGCACCTCGCTGTCGGGCGGCGCGCTGCCGCTGGCGGACGGCGTGCTGCTCGGCCTGTCGAAGCTCAACCGCATCCTCGACATCGACTATGCCGACCGTATCGCCGTGGTGCAGCCCGGTGTCACCAACCTCGCGATCACCCGCGCGGTCGAGGAGCAAGGCTTCTATTACGCCCCCGACCCGTCGAGCCAGATCGCCTGCTCGATCGGCGGCAATGTCGCCGAGAATGCGGGCGGGGTGCACTGCCTGAAATACGGCCTGACCACCAACAACGTCCTCGGCGTCGAGCTGGTGACGATCGAGGGCGAAGTGCTCCGCCTCGGCGGGCGCGGGCTGGAATCGGCGGGGCTCGACCTGCTCGGCCTCGTCGTCGGCTCGGAAGGGCTGCTCGGCGTCGTCACCGAAGTCACCGTCCGCATCCTGCCGCGCCCGCAGACCGCCAGGGCACTGCTGATTGGCTTCGCCGAGATCGAGACTGCCGGGCAATGCGTCGCCGAGGTGATCGCCGCCGGCATCATTCCGGCGGGCATGGAGATGATGGACCGCGCCGCGATCCACGCCGCCGAGGCGTTCGTCCATGCCGGCTATCCGCTCGACGTGGAGGCGCTGCTGATCGTCGAGCTCGACGGGCCCGAGGGCGAATGCGCGCATCTGATCGGCGAGATCGAGGCGATCGCCCGCAGCAACGGCGCCGTCTCGATCCGCGCCTCGGCCAGCGATGCCGAGCGGGCGAGCTTCTGGGCGGGCCGCAAGGCAGCCTTCCCCGCCGCCGGCCGCATCTCGCCCGATTACTACTGCATGGACGGCACGATCCCGCGCCGCCGCCTGCCCGACGTGCTGCGCCGCATGGGCGTGCTTTCGGAGCAATATGGCCTGCGCGTGATCAACGTCTTCCATGCCGGCGACGGCAATCTCCACCCGATGATCCTCTATGACGCGAACCAGCCGGGCGAGCTCGAAACCGCCGAGGCGTTCGGCGCCGACATCCTGCGCCTCTGCGTCGAGGTGGGCGGCGTGCTCACCGGCGAGCATGGCGTCGGCGTCGAGAAGCGCGACCTGATGCCGGTGATGTTCAGCCCCGTCGATCTTGCCCAGCAGCAGCGGGTGAAGTGTGCCTTCGATCCCGAATTGCTGCTCAATCCGGGCAAGATGTTCCCCGAGCTGCACCGCTGCGCCGAACTCGGCCGCATGCATGTGCATGGCGGCGCCGTGCCCTTCCCCGAACTGCCCCGCTTCTGATGCTGCGTCCGGCCGACATCACTCAATTGTGCGAGATCATCGCAGGCAGCGGCGGCCCGTTCCGGCTGCGCGGCGGTGGCAGCAAGGACGCGATTGGATCGCCCACCGATGCGGCAGTGATCGACATGCGCGGCTTTGCCGGCGTGGTCGACTATGACCCGCCCGAGCTGGTGCTCACGGTACGCGCGGGCACCCCGCTCGCCGAAATCCAGGCGCTGGTCGCCGGCGAGGGCCAGATGCTCGCCTTCGAGCCGTTCGACCATGCCGCGCTGCTCGGCGGCACGCCCGGCCTGGCAACGATCGGCGGCGTGATCGCTTCAGGCGTCGCCGGCCCGGCCCGGCTGAGCCGCGGTGCGGCGCGCGACCATCTCCTCGGCTTCACCGGCGTATCCGGGCGCGGCGAGCGCTTCGTCGCCGGCGCCAAGGTGGTCAAGAACGTGACCGGCTACGACCTGCCCAAGCTGATCACCGGCAGCTGGGGCCGCCTCGTCGCGATCACCGAACTGACCCTCAAGGTGCTGCCGGCACCGCGCGCCCGCACGACCTTGCTGGCACGCGGGCTCGATCCCGTCGCGGCAGCGGCGGCGATGGCGCGCGCAATGGGATCGGCCGCGGAAGTATCTGCGGCGGCACACCTGCCTGCCTGGGAAGGCGGCGCGGTCACCGCGCTCCGGCTCGACGGCTTCCCCGCCTCGATCCGCGCCCGCGCGGAAACGCTCCACCGCCTGATCGACGGGCTGGAGCCGCTGGAGGACGATGCGCCGCTATGGGACGCGGTCCGCGATGCCGCTCCCCTTCCCCGCGACAAGCCGCTCTGGCGCATCATCGTGCCCGGCCGGAACGCGCCTGCACTGATCGCCGCGCTGCCCGGCGCGGAGTGGTTGTTCGACTGGGCCGGCGGCCTGGTCTGGCTGGCGAGCGACGCAGACCCGCAGGCGATCCGCATCGCCGCCGCCAATGCAGGAGGCCACGCCATGCTGATCCGCGCCGACGCCGCGATGCGCGCGGCCGTGCCCGCCCTCCATCCTCAGCCCGCCCCCCTCGCCGCGCTGGAGACGAAAGTCCGGCGCGCATTCGACCCCGCGGGCCTGTTCGAGACGGGGCGCTTCTAGCATGCAGACCAGCTTCACCCCCGCCCAGCTCGCCGATCCGGCCATGGCCTCGTCCGAAGGCGTGATCCGCAAATGCGTCCATTGCGGCTTCTGCACCGCGACCTGCCCGACCTATGTACTGCTCGGCGACGAACTCGATAGCCCGCGCGGGCGGATCTACATGATCAAGGACATGCTCGAGCATGAACGCGCGCCGAGCGCCGAGGTCGTCAAGCATGTCGACCGCTGCCTGTCCTGCCTGTCGTGCATGACCACCTGCCCCTCGGGCGTGAACTACATGCACCTGGTCGATCATGCCCGCGCCTATATCCACGACCATTACCGGCGCCCCTGGCACGAGCGGATGCTGCGCGGCATTCTCGCCTGGGTGCTGCCCTATCCCGGCCGCTTCCGCCTCGCACTGACCGCCGCCAAGCTGGGCCGCCCGTTCGCGCCGCTGCTCGGCAAGGTGAAGGCGCTGAAGCCGCTTGCTGCGATGCTCGCCCTCGCGCCGCGCGATCTGCCTGCGCCTGCCCCCACCCGCGACTCGCTCGTCCCCGGAGCCAAGGGCCGCATCGCGCTGCTCCAGGGCTGTGCCGAGCCGGTGCTGCGCCCCGAATTCCGCGCCGCGACGATCCGGCTGCTCAACCGTGTCGGCTATGACGTGATCTTCGCCGCCGGCGAAGGCTGTTGCGGCGCACTCGTCCACCACATGGGCCACGAGGAAGACGGCCTCGCCGCCGCCCGCCGCAATGTCGATGCCTGGACCCGCGAGATCGAGGCCGGCGGGCTTGCTGCGATCCTCGTCACCGCATCGGGTTGCGGCACGACGATCAAGGATTACGGCTTCATGCTGCGGGACGATCCCGTCTATGCCGAAAAGGCCGCCCGGGTCTCCGCGCTGGCCAAGGACGTGAGCGAGCTGCTCGCCGAAATCGAACTACCCGCCGGCAACGGGCACGGGCTCACCGTCGCCTATCACGCCGCCTGCTCGCTGCAGCATGGCCAGAGGGTCACCGACGCCCCGAAGAAGCTGCTCGCCCAGGCCGGCTTTACCGTGCGCACGCCCGCAGAGGCGCATCTCTGCTGCGGCTCGGCGGGCACCTACAATATCCTCCAGCCCGAAATCGCCGGCCAGCTCGGCGACCGCAAGGCGGCAAACCTCGCCCGCCTCAATGCCGATGTGATCGCCACCGGCAATATCGGCTGCGCGATGCAGATCGCTTCGCGCGCCGGCGTGCCCGTGGTGCACACCGTCGAGCTGCTCGACTGGGCCACCGGCGGCCCGATTCCGCAGCAATTATCAGCACAAGCGCGCAACGACGATTGACTTGAATAATACTATTATACAATGAACGTCAGACAGCGGGCGCCACGATTCCCGCGCTTCGGGAGAGGAACGTCTGATGCACGCCGGCTCGATTCTGCTGGCCGCGCTCGCGGCCGCTGCGGCAGTCGCCGCGCCGGCCGCCGCGCAGACGCCGCCGCTCTCGGTCGCGCCGAACGGCCATTATCTGCTCGCCGGCGGCAAGCCGTTCTTCTGGATGGGCGACACCGGCTGGCTGCTGCTCAGCCGCACCAGCCGCGCCGAGGCCGAGCAGTATCTCCTCACCCGCAAGCGCCAGGGCTTCAACGTCGTCCAGATCATGGTGCTGCACACCGAGAAGATGACCAACCCGGCGACCGGTCCGGCACTGGTCGATGGTGATCCCGGCCGCCCGCGCACCACACCGGGCAATGACCCGGTCAAGGCCGGCGAATATGACTATTGGGATCATCTCGACTGGGTGGCGAAGCGCGCCGAGGAACTCGGCATCTACCTCGCGCTGGTCCCGGCCTGGGGCTCGATCGCAGACGGCGGCAAGCTGAACCTGCAGAACGCGCCCGCCTATGGCCGCTTCCTCGCCGAGCGCTACAAGAACCAGCCCAACATCATCTGGCTCAACGGCGGCGACACCCGCTCGGAGATGCGCACCGCAGTGTGGGACGCGCTGGGATCGACGATCAAGCGCTACGATCCCGGCCATCTGATGACCTTCCATCCGATCGGCCGCACCGACTCCTCCTGGCAGTATCACGACGCACCCTGGCTCGATTTCAACATGTTCCAGTCGGGCCATCGCTCCTACGCCCAGGAAGGCGCGAGCGCGATCGGCGAGGACAATTGGCGCTATGTCGCCACCGACTGGATCCGCCTGCCGACCAAGCCGGTGATCGACGGCGAGCCCTCCTATGAGGGCATTCCGCACGGCCTGCACGAAGCGAACCAGCCGCGCTGGCTGGCGCCGGACGCGCGCCGCTATGCCTGGTGGGCGGTGATGGCCGGCGCCTTCGGCCACACCTATGGCGAGAACCACGTCATGCAGTTCTTCACGCCCGGCGCGGACACGGCCAATTTCGAGCCGATCACGCCCTGGCAGCAGGCGATCGAGGCGCCCGGCGCCAACCAGATGCAGTATCTGCGCCGCCTGATCGAATCGCGCCCGATGCTCGAGCGCGTGCCCGACCCGTCGCTGATCATCGACAACGGCACCCGCTACGACCGCGTGCTGGCGAGCCGCGGCAAGGGCTATGCTTTTGTCTATACATATACAGGCCGCCCGTTCTCGGTTCGGCTCGGCGCGATCACGGGCAAGCAGGTCCGCGCGCACTGGTACTCACCGCGCGACGGCCAGTCGGTGGCGATCGGGACTTTCAACAACACAGGCCAGCACCGCTTCGATCCGCCGGGGGAAACCGCGCCGGGCAATGACTGGGTGCTGGTGCTCGACGACGCGCGCACGCCGCGCGCGGGTCAATAAGGGAATGCGCATGAGCCTGCCGAAGATCAAGCACGTCCGCGCCTTCGTGGCGCGCGGCGGTGGCGGCGACTATCACGACCAGGGCTCCGGCCATTGGATCGACGATCACATCGCCACGCCGATGGCGCGCTATCCCGAGTACCGCGCCTCGCGGCAGAGCTTCGGCATCAACGTGCTCGGCACTTTGGTCGTCGAGCTGGAGGCCGAGGACGGCACGATCGGCTTCGCGGTCACCACCGGCGGCGAGCCCGCAGCCTATATCGTCGAGAAGCACCTCGCCCGCTTCCTCGAGGGGCGCAATCCGGTCGAGGTCGAGAAGATCTGGGACCAGATGTATTTCTCGACGCAATATTATGGCCGCAAGGGCCTGGTGATCAACGCGATCTCGGGCGTCGACCTCGCGCTGTGGGACCTGCTCGGCAAGCTGCGCGGCGAGCCGGTCTATCACATGCTCGGCGGCGCGGTGCGCGACGAACTGCAATTCTACGCGACCGGTTCGCGTCCCGATGTCGCCAAGGAACTGGGCTTCATCGGCGGCAAGCTGCCGCTCCACCACGGCCCGGCCGAGGGACTGGAGGGGCTGGAGAAGAACATCGCCCTGCTCGCCGACATGCGCGCCAAGTGCGGCGACGATTTCTGGCTGATGTATGATTGCTGGATGTCGCTCGACATCGACTATGCCACCCGCCTTGCGCATCGCGCCTGGAACGAGTGCGGCCTCAAGTGGATCGAGGAGGCGCTGAGCCCCGACGATTACTGGGGCTATGCCGAGCTGAAGAAGAATGCCCCCAAGGGCCTGCTCGTCACCACCGGCGAGCATGAGGCGACCCGCTGGGGCTTCCGCATGCTGATGGACATGGAATGTTGCGACATCATCCAGCCCGATGTCGGCTGGTGCGGCGGCGTGACCGAGTTGATCAAGATCGCCAACTATGCCGATTCAAAGGGCGTGATGATGGTCCCGCACGGCTCGTCGGTGTACAGCTACCACTTCGTCGTCACCCGCCACAATTCGCCCTTCGCGGAGTTCCTGATGATGCATCCGGGGCCGACCGAAGTGGTGCCGATGTTCGCGCCGCAGCTGCTCGGCGAGCCGGTGCCCGTCAACGGCAAGATCCGCGCGAGCGAACTCGACAAGCCGGGTTTCGGCGTCGAACTCAACCGCGATATCGCCCTTCACCGCCCCTATTCCCGCTAAGGAACCGAACCCATGAAGCTTTGCCGTTATGGCGCCCCGGGCGCCGAGAAGCCCGGCCTGATCGACAGCGATGGCCATATCCGTGACCTCTCCGCGCACATCGCCGATATCGGCCCCGACGCGCTCGGCAAGGATGCCCTCGCCAAGCTCGCCGCGATCGATCCCGCCAGCCTGCCGCTGGTCGAAGGCGATGTCCGCTACGGCGCCTGCGTCACCGGCACCCGCCAGTTCATCGCGATCGGCACCAACTTCGCCGATCACGCCGCGGAATCGAACCTGCCGGTGCCCGAGGAACCCGTGGTATTCCAGAAGTGGGTTAGCTGCATCCAGGGCCCGAACGACCCCGTCACCATCCCGAAGGACTCGAAGAAGACCGATTGGGAAGTCGAGCTCGGCGTCGTGATCGGCACCCCCGCTTCCTATGTCTCCGAGGAAGACGCGCTGGATTACGTCGCCGGCTATTGCGTGGTCAACGACGTGTCCGAGCGTCACTGGCAGGTCGAGCGCGGCCTGACCTGGGACAAGGGCAAGGGCTTCCCCACCTTCGGCCCGATCGGCCCGTGGATGGTCACCAAGGACGAAGTCGGCGATCCGCAGAATCTCGGCATGTGGCTGTCGGTCAATGGCAAGAAGATGCAGAACGGCAACAGCAAGACGATGATCTTCACCGTCGCGCAGATCGTCGCCTATTGCTCGCAGTTCATGACGCTGCTGCCCGGCGACGTCATCACCACCGGTACCCCGCCGGGCGTCGGCCTCGGCCAGAAGCCCGAGCCCTGGTATCTGAAGGCCGGCGACGTGGTCGAGCTCGGCATCGAGAAGCTCGGCGAGCAGCGCCAGGAGTTCGTCGCATGGCAGGCCGCCAAGTGAGCGTGTTCGCGGGACGCTATGCCGGCCGCAGCGCCGTCGTCACCGGCGGCGCTTCGGGCCTCGGCAAGGCCGTGGCCAAGCGGATCGTCGAAGAGGGCGGCCAGGTCGTCCTCTGGGACCTGAACCCCGACGCGCTGGCAGCTGCCCAGGCCGAGACCGGCGCCATCGGCGTCCAGGCGCTCGACGTGTCCGACCTCGCCGCGGTCGAGGCCGCGGCCCAGGCGAGCGCCGAAATCCTCGGCAGGATCGACATACTGGTCTGCTCGGCCGGGATCACCGGCGCGACCGTGCCGGCGCACGAATTCCCGGTCGACAGCTGGCTGCGGGTGATGGACATCAACCTCAACGGTCTGTTCTATTGCAACCGCGCGATCGTGCCGCTGATGCTCGCGAACGGCTATGGCCGCATCGTCAACATCGCCTCGGTCGCCGGCAAGGAAGGCAATCCCAATGCCAGCGCCTATTCGGCGTCGAAGGCAGGCGTGATCGGCTTCACCAAGTCGATCGGCAAGGAACTGGCCGGCAAGGGCGTGATCGTCAACGCGCTCACCCCGGCGACCTTCGAGAGCCCGATCCTCGCCCAGCTGCCGCCGAGCCAGGTCGACTACATGCGCTCGAAGATCCCGATGGGCCGGCTCGGCCAGATCGAGGAATCCGCCGCGATGGTGTGCTTCATGGCCTCGGAGGAGTGCAGCTTCACCACCGCCTCGACCTTCGACACCTCGGGCGGCCGAACCACCTTCTGATGCCCCAGCGCCCGCCCTTCATCGATCCGCACGTCCATCTCTGGAACCTGTCGCACATCCGCTATCCGTGGCTGATGCCGCCGTTCAATGAGGACGGGCCCAATGGCAGCGTCGAGCCCATCGCCTCCGACTATGGGCTCGACGAGTATCTGGCCGATGCGGGCGACTGGGACGTGCGCGGGATCGTCCATATCGATGCGGGCGCGCATCCGGACGACGCGCTCCGCGAGACCGAATGGCTCCAGGCCATGGCCGACCAAAGCAGCATGCCGAACGGCATCGTCGCCTTCGCCGCGCTGGAGAGTCCGACGCTCGAGGGCCTGCTCGGCGCCCATGTCGCGCACCCCAATGTCCGCGGTATCCGCCATATCGTGAACTGGCATCCCGATCCGCAGCGCAGCTATTCCCCGGCGGACATCACCACCTCGGACGCATGGATGCGCGGCTTCGGCCTGCTCGCAAAATACGGCCTGAGCTTCGATCTCCAGGCCTATCCCGGCCAGCTCGCGCATCTCGCCGGGCTGATCGCCAGGCACCCGGATATCCAGGTGATCATCGATCATGCCGGCATGGCGATCCCCGGCGACGCGGACGGCTGGGCTGTCTGGCGGAATGGCATGGCGGCGCTGGCGGCCCTCCCCAATGTCGCGGTCAAGATCTCGGGCATGGGCTTCACCTGGCGCCCCTGGGACCTCGACCGCGCCCGCCCCTATGTGCTCGAGACGATCGAGCTGTTCGGCACCGACCGGGCGATGTTCGCCAGCAACTTCCCCACCGACAAGCTGTTCGGCAGCTTCGACCGGCATCTCGGCGCCTATGACGCGATCACCTTCGATTTCTCGGCGGACGAGCGCCTCGCGCTGTTCGCCGGCAATGCCAACCGCCTCTACCGTCTGGGCCTGACCCTATGACCCTGCGCGTCGTCGACCTGCGTACCGAGAACACCGTCGACCTGCTCGGCACCGAGGCCGAGCGGCCTCGCCTGTCGTGGCGGATCGAGAGCGACACGCCGGGCACGGTGCAGGCGCGCTACCGCATCCGCGCCACTTCCGGCGGCGAAATGCTGTGGGACAGCGGCGACGTCGCGGGCGATGCCAGCTTCGATATCGCCTATGAGGGGCCGGTGCTCACCTCGATGCTGCGCGTCGATTGGACAGTCGAAGTCACCGATGGCGAAGGCAATATCGCCCAATCCGCCCCCACCTGGTTCGAGACCGGCCTGCTCGCCCCCACCGACTGGCGCGCCGACTGGATCGAGGCCGAGGACGACTTCGCCGCCGCCGAGCGCGCCGCAGGCGTCAGCTGGGTGTGGAGCGAAACCGCGCTCGACGACCGCCCCCACGCCTTCCGCCTCGATTTCGATGCCCCCGAAGATCTGGTCCGCGCCGAGGTGCTGGTCGCCGGCAAGGACCATCTGCGCGGCGTCTGGGTCAATGGCGAGAAGTCGCCGCTCGACTGGCATTTCGACTGGGACACCTATCTCCCCTTCTGGGGCACGCTCGCGCCCTATGCCGGCGAGGTGAAGCCGGGCCGCAACAGCGTCTGCGCACTGGTCGAGGCCGACACCACCGGCTTCTTCCCGGTCGATGGCGGCGCCTTTGCCGCGCTGATCCGCCTCTACCGCGCCGATGGCAGCGTCGATCGCATCGTCAGCAGCGCCTTCCGCCTGATGCCGTCCCCGCCCGAGGGCTGGACGACATCCGGCTTCGACGCGAGCGGCTGGGCGGCCCCCGTGCCGAGCGGCGCCAACGTCCATAACGATCCGCGTCCCAGCGAACCGGCGATGCAGCTGCGCACCGAGTTCACCGCCGACCAGCCGGTGGTCGCGGCCCGACTCTATGCGACCGCGCTCGGCGCCTATGACGCGCGGATCAACGGCCAGCCCGTCTCCGGCGCGATCCTCGCCCCCGAGATCAGCGTCGCGGCCGATCATGTCCTCTACCAGGTCTATGACGTCACCGACCTGATCCAGCAGGGCGCCAATGCGTTCGGCGCAACGGTCGGCGACGGCTTCTATGCCAGCCCGTTCGGCTGGCGGATCGAGCGCTATGGCTTCGGCCCCGCCCCGCGCCGCTTCCGCGCCCAGCTTCGTCTCGATTACGCCGATGGCAGCAGCCACTGGGTCGAGACCGGCCCCGACTGGCGCCTCGCCCCTTCGGCGATCTCCAAATCCGAAATCTATGATGGCGAGACCCGTGATGCCCGCGAGGAGCAGCCCGGCTGGTATCTGCCCGGCTTCGACGCCTCGGGCTGGGCCACGGCGAAGCGCGGCCAGAACCTCGACACCCGCCTGATCGCCCAGACGTCGCCCCTGCTCGAACGCACCGGCAGCCTCAAGGCGCGCAGCGTGAGCGAGCCGCTGCCCGGCCGCTATGTCTTCGACTTCGGCCAGAACTTCCCCGGCTGGGTCCGCATCCGCGCGACCGGCCCGTCTGGCACCACGATCACCGCGAAGTTCGCCGAGCTGCTCAATCCGGACGGCACTGCCGATCTCGCCAATCTCCGCCTCGCCAGGGCGACCGACAGCTTCACCCTGGCCGGCACCGGCGAGGAGGTCTTCGAGCCGAGCTTCACCTATCACGGCTTCCGCTATGTCGAGATCGCCGGCTATCCCGGCGTGCCAAGCCTCGACGATATCGAGGGCATTGTTGTCCACAGCGCCTGCCGAGAGACCGGCGGGGTGACCTTCCACGATGCGCCTTTGCTCCAGACCATCTTCGACAATGCGCTGTGGAGCCAGCGCTCGAACTTCTTCGCGGTGCCCACCGATTGCCCGCAGCGCGACGAGCGCATGGGCTGGATGGGCGACATCCAGGTGTTCGCGGACGCCGCCGCGTTCAACATGGAGGTCGATCCCTTTCTCCGCCGCTTCCTGCTCGAAGCGCGCGCGGCACAGCGCCCCGACGGCGCCTATCCGATCGTGGTGCCGCAGCCGCTTTCCTTCCCCGATGTGGTTACGGCGGGCTGGAGCGAAGCCGGGATCATCCTGCCCTGGCAGCTCTGGCAGCGTTACGGCGACACCGCCGTGATCGACGAGAATTGGGACGCGATGGCGGGCTGGATGGCCTTTGTCGCGCGGACCAATCCCGACGGCATCTGGCGTAATGATCGCGGGCTCGATCTCGGCGACTGGCTCTCGGTCGATGCGATCAAGCCCGATGACGAGACCACCCCGCGCATCCTTTGCGCGACGGCCTATTGGGCCTGGTGCGCCGAGCTGATGGCCGAGATGGCCGAGGCCAGCGGCCGCGACGCGAGCGAATGGCGGGATCTCCATTCGAAAATCGCCACCGCCTTCGCCAGCGAGTTCGTCGCCACGGACGGCACCGCCGGCAATGGCAGCCAGGCAAGCCAGGTGCTCGCGCTGTTCATGGGTCTGGTTCCCGAGGACCGCCGCGCCGGTGCCGCCGAAGTGCTGGCCCGCGACATCCGCGCACGCGGCATGAAGCTGTCCACCGGCTTCCTTGGCACGCCCTATATCCTCGATGTGCTCGCCGATGCCGGCCGGCATGACGAAGTCTCGGGACTACTGCTCCAGACCGGCTATCCGAGCTGGGGCTATATGCCGTCGCAGGGCGCCACGACGATGTGGGAACGCTGGAACGGCGACACCGGCGACCTGTCGATGAACAGCTACAATCACTATGCGTTCGGCGCGATTGTCGGCTTCTTCTATCGCCGCCTCGCCGGCATCGCCCCCGCCGCCCCCGGCTTCCGCCGCATCGCCGCACGGCCGCTCTGGTATCCGGCGATCGGCCGGGTCTCGGCGCGCTATGAGTCCGTCGTCGGCCTGATCGCCGCCGAAACCGATGGCGATGCGAGCGGCCTCACCCGCTTCACGCTCACCATCCCCGCCAACACCATCGCCGAAGTCGACCTGCCCGGAAGCGGCTGGCGCCTCGGCGGTTCGCCGGTCGACAGCCGTACGGAAGTCGGCGCCGGCACCCATGCATTCACGAAATCCGGAGAGTGACGATGCCTACCCTCGGTCTGATCCATAATTCGGCAACGCTGGTGCCGATCTTCACCGAGATCGCGGCGCGGGTGATGCCGGCCGACGTCAAGCTGCTCCACTTCGTCGACGAGAGCACGATCAAGAACACCATCGCCGCCGGCCATCTCCAGAAGTCGACGATGCGTCAGGTCGTCCGGCTGGTCGGCTCGGCCTTCGATGCCGGCTGCGACGTCGCGATGGTCACCTGCTCGTCGATCGGCAAGGCAGTCGAGATGGCGGCCGAGCTTTACGACCAGCCCGTACTCCGCGTCGATCGCGCCATGGCCGAGAAGGCCGTCGCCAGCGGCACCCGCATCGGCGTGGTCGCCACGCTGCCCACCACGCTCCAGCCTACCGCCGACCTCGTCCGCCGCGTCGCCGCCGAGCAGGGCAAGGCGATCGAGATCGTCGAGCATCTCTGCGAAGGCGCGTTCCAGGCCGTGATGGCCGGCGACGGCGCCAAGCATGACCGGATCGTGAGCGAAGGCCTCACCGAGGGCATGAAGGGTGTCGACGCGATCGTCCTCGCCCAGGCATCGATGGCGCGCGTCGTCGCCAGCCTGCCCGAGGGCGCGGTCTCGGCGCCGGTCTATGCGAGCCCCGAACTCGGCATGGAGCATGCGCGCACCGTGCTGGCAGGCCTCGGCCAGTGAAGAAGCGGCGGCTGGTCCTCGGCTTCCTCGCCACCCTATCGATCATCACCTTTATCGACCGGCTGGCGATCGCGGTCACCGGCCCGTCGATCCAGAAGGATCTCGGCATCACCCCCGCCGAATGGGGCTGGGTGCTGAGCGCCTATGTCATCGCCTATGCGGTGTTCGAGATCCCCTCGGGCGCGATGGGCGACAAGCATGGCTATCGCAAGGAGCTGACCCGGATCACGGTCTGGTGGTCCTTCTTCACCGCGATCACCGCGGTGTGCCGCAACTTCTGGCAGCTCGCCGCCGCGCGCTTCCTGTTCGGCCTCGGCGCCGCCGGTGCCTATCCCAACATGACCGGCGTGCTCTATCGCTGGCTGCCGGCGCGCGAGCGTGCCCGCGGCCAGGGTGTGATCTGGGCCGCCAGCCGCTTCGGCGGCGCGCTCGCCCCGCTGCTGCTGGTCCCCGCCAACAAGCATCTCGGCTGGCAGGCGGTGTTCGTCCTGCTCGGCGTGATCGGCGCGGTCTGGGCGCTCGCCTGGTGGAAATGGTTCCACGACAAGCCCGCCGAGCAGCCCGGCATCACCGCGGCCGAGGTCGCCGAGATCGGCAGCGACGAGCATGCCGGCCATAGCGGCACCCCGTGGAAGCAGCTGTTCGGCCTGCCCCAGCTCTGGCTGATCTCCATCGCCTATCTGTTCTACGCGTTCGGCAGCTGGTTCTTCTTCGGCTGGTTCCCGACCTGGATGGTCAAGGGCGCGGGCTTCACCGTTGACGAGATGGGCCTGTATGGCTCGATCCCGTTCCTGCTCGGCGTGGTCGGCAATCTGGCCGGCGGCGTGCTGTGCGACCGGCTGGCCGCACGCATCGGCAACCGCAACGCCTATCGCCTGATCGCCTCGACTTGCCTGGTCGGCACCGCCGCGCTGCTCGTCGCGATGAGCCTCGCCACCAGCAAGCTCGCGATCGTGCTGCTCGCCGGCGCTGCCTTCATGGTGATGGACCTGATGCTCCCCGCCGCCTGGGCGATGTGCATGTCGATCGGCGGCCGCTACGGCGGCACCGCATCGGGCGTGATGAACACTGCCGGCAATCTCGGCGGCTTCGTCTGCTCGGTCGCGTTCGGCTACGTCGTCGCCGCCACCGGCAACTATAACCTGCCGCTGCAGGGTATCGCGCTGATGGTGGTGCTGGCAGCTATGATCTTCGCGACCATCGATTGCACCAAAGGCTTCGACCACAAGAAGTCGATCTGAGGAGGGAAACCATGCGCTGGCTGATCGCCGCCGTCGCCGCCGGATGCGCGCTCGCCGCATCCGGCGCGTCCGCGCAGGACCGCACGCCGCCGCTCAAGGTATCGGCGAACGGCCGCTATCTGGAATCGAACGGCAAGCCCTTCTTCTGGCTGGGCGACACCGGCTGGCTGCTGCTCGGCAAGCTCAATCGCGAGGAAACCGAAGCCTATTTCGCCAAACGCGAAGCCCAGGGCTACAACGTCATCCAGGTGATGATGCTGCACGGGCCGAAGATGGAGAACCCCGTCGCCGGCCCGGCCCTGGTCGACGGCGACCTCACCCGCCCCCGCGTCACCCCGGGCAACGATCCGAGCAAGCCCGGCGAATATGACTATTGGGACCATCTCGACTGGGTGTTCGATCGCGCCGCCGCGCACGGCCTCTACATCGCGCTGGTGCCGGTCTGGGGCGACTTCGCCGATTTCCGCCTGCTCAACGCCGATACCGCCCCGGTGATCGGCCGCTTCGCCGCCGAGCGCTACAAGAACAAGCCCAACCTGATCTGGGTGAATGGCGGCGATCGCTATCCCGAGCTCTCCCCGCTCGCCTGGGACATCCTCGGCAAGACGATCCGCGCGGTCGACCCCAATCATCTGATGACCTACCACCCGGCCGGCCGCGCCAGCTCGTCCTGGATGTTCCACGACGCGCCCTGGCTCGATTTCAACATGTACCAGTCGGGCCACCAGAGCTACGCGCAGGACCACCAGCTCAACGCGCGCGGCGAGGACAACTGGGTCTACACCACCGACGATCTCTCGCGCAGCCCGGCCAAGCCGACGATCGACGCCGAGCCGAGCTACGAGAACATCCCCCACGGACTCGACCGCGCACCCGAGCCCCGCTGGGGCGCCGCCGACGCACGCCGCTATGCCTGGTGGTCGGTCCTGGCCGGCGCGTTCGGCCACACCTATGGCGAGAACAGCGTCATGCAGTTCTTCACGCCGGGCACCAAGGCCAACGCCTATTGGCCCAAGCTCTCCTGGCAAGAAGGGCTAGACGCCCCCGGCGGCAGCCAGATGCACCACCTCAAGGACCTGATCCTCTCGCGCCCCTTCTTCGAGCGCGTGCCCGATCAGTCGCTCATTACCGACAGCGGCCCGCGCTACGAGCGCGTCGCCGCCACCCGCGGCAAGAGCTACGCGATCGCCTATACCTATACCGGCCGCCCCTTCCATGTGCGGATGGGCAAGATCAGCGGCACCCGCGTCCGCGCCGCCTGGTTCGATCCGCGCACCGGGGCAAGCACGCCGATCGGCACTTTCGCCAACACGGGCGTCCGCCTGTTCACGCCACCCGGCAAGACCGCACCGGGCAATGACTGGGCGCTCGTGCTCGACGACGCCAAGGGGAATAACCAGTGAAGACCTTCGCCCTCGCCACCGCCCTCCTGCTCGCCGGCGCCGCCGCACCGCTGCCCGCGCTCGCCCAGCAGGGCGAGGCCCAGAAAGCCTCCCCCGCCGCCGCCAGGGTCGCGCATGAGCGCCTGTACATCGGCTCGGCCTGGTATCCCGAGCAATGGCCCGAAAGCGCCTGGGCCGAGGATCTCCGCCTGATGCAGGGCCACGGCGCCAATGTCGTCCGCATCGGCGAATATGCCTGGAGCAAGATGGAGCCGGAGGAAGGCAAGTACGACATGGACTGGCTGGTCCGCGCCGTGCGGCTCGCCAACAAATACGGCATGAAGGTCGTGATCGGCACGCCGACCGACACGCCCCCGGCCTGGATGACCCAGAAATACCCGGACACCCTCCAGATCGACGGCACCGGCAAACAGATCGGCCATGGCGGCCGCCGCCAGTTCTCGATCTCCTCAAGCCGCTACCGCGCCTTCGCCCGCGACATCGTCACCCGCATGGCGCAGGCGCTCAAGGACGAGCCCAATGTCATCGGCTGGCAGATCGGCAACGAGCCGACCGACGAGAGCTATGACCCCGAAGCGCGCACCGCCTGGGTGGCGTGGCTCAAGCAGCGCTACGGCACGCTCGACAAGCTCAACGCCGCCTGGACCACCGAATATTGGTCGCAGACCTACACCGCCTGGGATCAGGTGCCGTTCAACAGCGACAAGGCCAATCCCGGCTGGATGCTCGAGCTCAAGCGCTTCATCACCTCGCAATGGCGCGCCTTCCACCGCAACCAGATCGACGCGGTCCGCGCCGTCGTCGGCGACAGGCAGTTCATCACGATCAACTTCGGCGGGCTCGGCTGGGCCAATCGCTTCGATCGCTACGAGATGAACCGCGACCTCGATTTCGCCTCGTGGGACGAATATGTCGGCATGGGCCATGTGAAGCCCTATCGCATGGGCGCCACCCACGACCTCGTCCGCGGCTGGAAGCGCAAGAATTTCTGGGTGATGGAAACCCAGCCGGGCTTCGTGAACTGGGCGCCGGTAAGCAACATGCTCTATCCCGGCGAGACCCGCGCAGTCGCCTGGCAGGCGGTCGGCCACGGCGCCGACGCCGTGCTCTACTGGCAGTGGCGCAACGCGCTGAACGGCCAGGAGACGATGCACGGCTCGATCGTCGGCCCCGACGGCAAGCCACTGCCCGTCTATCCCGAGATCCAGCAGATCGGCCGCGAGATGAAGGCCGCCTCGCCGGCACTGGCGGGCACCACCCCGGTCTCCCCGGTCGCGATCCTCCAGGACTATCCCAGCCGCTGGGCGATCGACTTCCAGCTCCACCACAAGGATTACGACCAGATCGAGACGCTGCTCGACTATTACCAGCCGCTCAAGGACGCGCTGGGCGCCGTCGATGTGGTCGAGGCCGCCGAAGCCCCGCTATCGGGCTACAAGCTGGTCGTAGCCCCCAGCCTCAACGTCATCACCGATGCGACGGCAAAGCGCCTGACCGACTATGTCCGCGGCGGCGGGCACCTGATCCTTGGGCCCCGCTCGGGCATGAAGGACGAATACAACCGCCTAGACACCGTCCGCCAGCCCGGCCCGCTTGCCGAGCTGCTCGGCGGCCAGGTCGAGCAATTCTACGCGCTCGACGAGCCCGTAGAAGTCGGAACCGGCAAGGCGACGATCTGGGCCGAAATGCTCTCGACCAGCGTGCCGGACACCCAGGTGCTGCTGCGCTACGGCAAGGCAAATGGCTGGCTCGACGGCAAGCCCGCCGTGATTTCGCGCAAGGTCGGCAAGGGCAGCATCACCTATGTCGGCGCGCTGGTTGACGACGGCGTAATGAAGGGGCTGATCGACGCCGCACTCGCCGACGCCAGGGTTTCGCGCGACTTCGCCGTGCCCGAGGATGTCGAACTGATGACCCGCGAGGGCCAGGACAAGCGCATCGTCATTCTGGTCAACCATGGCCGCGAGACCCGTGAGGTAGTGTTGCCTACGGCGATGACCGACCTGCTGGCGGGCGGGAAGATCAGCAAGGTGGTGCTGGGCCGCGAAGGCGTGGCGGTGCTGCAGCGCCAATAACGCCTTCTCCCCTTGCGGGAGAAGACCATCAGGTCTCGCGACATGCCGCACTTATGCCGTAGACCAATAAACCCGGCCTGTCGGCAAGCGCAGCAAAATCGACGGCCCGGGAACCGCCGTTTAGCGAAAAGGTGATCCGGTTTGGGAGGCGAGCTACAATTCGCGGACGAAGGAGGGGATTGAGATCCCCGTGGCAGCTGCTTGTTTATAATAGCGGACGTCCCATATCCATATAACCGGATCGGCAACCTCAGCATTGGTTCGGCTGAGAGACGTTGCGCTCCCGCTGGAGGAGCGCCCATGTCCCGAGCAATAAACGTCGACCTGAAGCAGCCTGATGTGCTCGCAGCGTGTGCCGAACAGGGCGCCGCGGTGAGCACCAGTGAGTCTTTGCCGTCAGGTGGTACCCGAGTAGTCCTCGTGAGCAGCGACGGTGCCGCTCTCATGCGGCGCATATTCGAATCCAAGTTGCTGCTTGGCGCAGTACAGCGCACCCCATTCACTACGAAGGGGTGGTCATGACCCTCGCCATCGCAGGGGCTCGCACAACGGCCTCCACTGTTTCGTTCGATTTTCCGTTTCTCTTGGGCAAGGACGCTCGCGAGCTGTCGGCGGGCACTTACTCGATCTTCACTCATGAGGACACCTACGGGGGAAGTTTTGACCCCGTCTATGTCGCGGTTGAAGTGGAGCTCATCGTCGAGACCAACGGAGTCCGCACTTCGAGGCTAGTGCGCCCGGCTGATCTGAAGATCGCGCTCGAGCGGGATGCTGCCGCTTCAGAAAAACGCGCGAGCACCGTCGATGGAGCAATGGATTAGCGAGATAGCTTGCCTTCGATATCGCGTGGCCGGCGGAAGGGTGCGCGGCTGCCGAATTGGATGTTCGCTTTGGTCCGCCACCGCTCCAAGAACAGTCTGGCCGCCCTTGAGCACCAGCTCGGGCCCATCCACGGCGGGATCGGCGGCCCGTTGGCAAACGCCCCACTTGCCGCCGTTCGCCTTCAAATTCGGCGTTTTGGAACGCGGCCGTTCTCGCTAGTCTGTCCGCATGCTGGAAATTGAAACCGAACGGCTGCTTTTGCGGCGCGCCACCATGGACGATCTTGCCGCGTTCCACTCGATCCTCAGCGACCCGCAAGCAACGGCGTTTTGGTCGACGCCGCCGCACAGCGATGTCGAGCAATCGCGCGAATGGTTGCAGAGCATGGTCGATATCCCGCCTGGGGAAGGCGAGGACTTCGTTGTCGAGCATCAAGGCCGCGCCATAGGCAAAGCTGGCTTCTTCCGCTTTCCGGAGATTGGCTTCATCTTGCATCCTCGCGCCTGGGGCTGCGGGTTCGCGGAGGAAGCCTTGCGGCCCGTGCTCGAAAGGGCTTTCCAGGTGCACCGCCTCGAGGCTGTCGAAGCGGATGTCGACCCGAAGAACGCCGCATCGCTGCGGCTGCTCGCGAAGCTCGGCTTCATCGAAATCGGCCGTCGGGAGCGCACCTGGTTGATAGGCGACCAGTGGTGCGACAGTGTCGACTTGCGCTTGCTGCGCAGCTGAAGGTCCGCACGTTGCCTGATGGACCCAGCCCAAGGCCAAGCTAACGCGGCGTCCTGGGGAAGCTCGTGAAGGCCCGAGCCAACCCTATCCCCCCAGCCGCACCGTCTCGAAGAACCCGTCCCCGCCCATCTGGCCGCCCTTGAGCACCAGCTCGAGCCCATCCACGGCGGGATCGCTGGCATGCGCCCGCACCAGCGGCGCGCCGCGTTCGATCGGCGCGGCCCAGGTCAGCGCATCGATGCCGAGCTGCGCGACGCCGTGGCTCGACGTGTCGCCGCCCGCGAACAGCAGCCGCTGCAAACCGGCCCGGTGCACCACTTGCCCGGCAACCCGGCCCAGCGCCTGCCCCAGCTTCTCGCCCGCCGCCGGTGCCGTCGCATCCAGCGGCCCCTCGGCCGAATGGATCAGCGCCTTGCCCTGCCCGGCCAGCGCCGCCACCGCCGCATCGGCCAGCCGCGCCTCCTCCGCCGAAGAACCCTCCAGCAGCGCACCGACATCGGCCAGCGTCGCCGCAAACCCATCCGCCGCGCTCCGGACGATCTGCCGCGCAGTCACCGGCGAACAGCTCCCGCTCACCACCAGCAACCGGTCCACCGCCTGCGCACGCACTTCCGCCGGCCGCCCGTCGATCAGCCCCGCCCCCTGCCAGGCAAGCACCAGCGCCCGGGTCACGCCCGAACTGCCCGCCGCGAAGCGCACCCCGCGCGACAGCAGTACGTCGCCCGCCGCCGCCAGATCCTCCATCGCAACGCCGTCGAACAGCACCGCATCGGCATCGGCCGCGTCGAACTCCGCCTCCGCCTGCCCGGCCCGGATCGCCTCCAGCGAAACTAGCGCGACCCGTGCCTCGCTCTGCCCGGCAAGATGCCGGATCAGGTCGGCCTCGTGCATCGGCGTGACCGGATGGCGCGCCATGGTCGGGTGGCGGTCGATGCGGAACACCTCGGCGCCTGCCGCCGCGAACAGGTTCCCGAACGCGACATAGCGGCGCAGGTGCGGCGCGCCGACCAGGATCGCCGCCTTGCCCGGAAACGCCGCTCGGCCCAGCTCGATCGCGCGGCCGATCGATCCGGTGGTCGGGCTGGAATCGAAGGTCGAGCAGGTCTTGTAATGGACCGTCGCTCCCTCCCCCAGCGCCGCGAAGGCGGGGGGAAGATGCGCGTCCATCCACGCAGGCGACTGGCTGCGGCTGTCCCCGGCAATGCCGATCGCGCGCGCATCGGCGAAGCGCGCCCGCAGCGCAGCATCGGGCGCGCGCAGGAACAGCACCGCCGGCACCCCGCCCTCGGCAAGCTGCTCGAGCACATCGGTGGAGCCGGTGAAATCGTCTCCGTAAAAGCTGTAGAGGAGTTTGGTCATTTCACTCTCATCCGTCATCCCGGCGAAAGCCGGGATCTCAGGCGAAGGCGCGGGACAAGAGCCGCACGAGATCCCGACTTTCGCCGGGATGACGTTGGTGGCGGATCATCCCCCAAAAGCGCCCAGCGCCGCCGCGAGTTCGGGCGCATCCTTCGCGGCCTGCTCGGCCGGCACCCCGGCAACCGCCGCGTCCCAGGCCTGGCGCAGCGCACGCACGCCCGCCGCCGGGCCGCCCGGATGCGCCATGATCCCGCCGCCGGCAGCGAACATGCAGTCCACCGATCCGAGCGCGGCATAGGTCGGCGCCGCCTGCCGGGCCGACTGGCCCGAGGAAAAGACCGGCATGATCTCGCAGCCCTTGTTCGGTGCGTCGAACATCGGCGTCAGGCACTCGCGGGCCGAGGCGATAACGCTCTCATTGGTCTCGCAGAACTTGTTGTCGATGCCGTTGACGTGCGTGTGGTCGATGCCCGCCAGCCGCCACAGCTTCTGGAAGGCGATATAGCTCATCCCGATCGCCGGCGAGCGGCCGAGCATGCCCCAGCCGTTGCGGTGCCCGTGAATCGGCAGCTGCGAATGGGCGCGCAGCACCTTCATCGCCGGCAGGCCGATCGAGTTCATGCTCGCCATCACGCAGGTGCCGCCCTCGGCCAGCACATGATCGTGCCGCGCCAGCATCTCGTCGATCTCGCCGGTCAGGTTGGCAGCGTACATCACCTTCTTGCCGGTGCGCTGCGCATGCTCGTTGATCACCCGCATCACCGCGCTCACCCGTTCGTTGAACGGGCAATGCGGCCCATCGGCCTGGAGCTCGTCGTCCTTGATGAAGTCGATCCCGGCCTCGACCAGCCCGCGCACCTGCTCGGCGGTTGCCTCGGGCCCGAGCCCGACGCTCGGCTTGATGATCGTGCCGATGATCGGCCGGCCGTAGACGTCCGCAAGCTTGCGCGTGCCCTCCACGCCGAATTGCGGCCCCTGGTAGCGGGTGAGGAACTCGGGCGGCAGCTTCAGGTCGAGCAGCCGCAGTCCGGAGAATGCCTTGAGCTCGCTGAGGTTGCCGTTGACCGTCGCCAGCAAATTGGGGAGCGACAGCCCCATGTTCGACACCGGCCAGGACAGCACCACCCGCGCCGCCCGCCGGGTCGCGTCGCCCGATTTGGGCAGCCCCGATCCCGGCAGCGACGGCACCGCGACTTCGCCCAGCTCGGTCAGCTCCTCGACACGGGCCGCATGGGCCTCGCGCAGTTCGTCGGTCTCGCCCGGCACGCGGACGAAGGTGCCGGTCGATTGCTCGCCGGCCATCGTCGCCGCCGCCTGGGCGAGCGGAAAGGCGGTTTCGATCCAGTAGGTGGCGTAGATCCGCGGTTCCATCCGATCAGGCCGTCTTGAAGTAGGTGGTCGAACGCTCGGTATCGACGTTGAAATAAGGGATGAAGACGAGGTTCCGACCGTCGACCTTCACGCGGTACGCCTGGTCCTGGTCGGGCATCGCCTCGAGCGCGCCCGGCAGCGCGATTGCCTGATTGTCGATCCCCTCCCACGGGTTGATGCCCGCGTACATCACCGCGCCGCGCATCACAGCGGCGAGGTTCGGGTTCTGGTCGTCGATCGGCAGTGTGCGCAGCGGCTGCGGGATGGTCAGCTCGACCACGTCGCCGGCCTTCCAGGTCCGCTTGACCACCGCGAGCTGGCCGGCCGTGGCCGGCTGGGCCACGCCATTGACCTTGAGCGTCGCGCCCTTGGTCCAGGCCGGGATGCGCAGCTTCATCGCGAAGCGGCCATTGCCGGCCTTGCGCACCTTGAGCTTCACCGTGTCGCGCGCCGGATAGTCGGTCTCCTGCACCACCTCGACCGTGCCGCCGGCACGATCCCAGCTGACTTCGGACGGCGCGTACATGTTGACCAGCAGGCTGTCGTCGTCATGGAAATAGAGGTTCAGCACATAGTCGGCGACGCCCTGCACCAGCGTGCCCGAGCAGCACGGCCATTTCTGGTGGTAATAGCGCTTCTCGCCCGCCGCGCCGTAGTCCGAATAATAGGGATAGCCGCCGTCGCTGTCGGGCAGGCGCACCGCCAGCATCGTGTTGTACAGCGTCCGCTCCAGCCCATCGCCATAGCGCGCGTCGCCGGTGAAGCGCATCAGGTAGCGCGCCAGCTTCAGGTCGGCAAAGGCGCCGCACGGCGTCTCGAAATGCGCCTTGGAGCTTTTAAGGCTCGCAGCGAGCTTGCCCTGGTGGAGATGGACGAACTGCTCTTCGGGCCCCCAACCGCCCGAGGCAAAGCGCTGCGGCTCCATGAACTTCCAGGCATTCTCCAGCGCCTTGCGATACTTGTCGTCGCCCAGGTGCAGATAGGCCTGCGCGCCCGAGCTCAGCGCGATCGTGTGGCTATAGGCATGCTTCTCCGGCAGCACGTCCTGCCCGGCCGCGAGCGGATCGAACCATTCCTTGTCGAGCAGGTAGTGCACCGCCATGTCGCGATACTTCTGGTCGCCGGTGATGTCGGCGACGTGGAACAGGTTCTCCGACATGATATAGGTTTCGTCGTACGGCGGATTCACCTTGCCGATGCGATCGCGCGAGACCGGCGAGATATAGGGCCGACACTTCTCGATGATGATCGGCAGCAGCTTCTTGGCCTGCTCGACGCCCGACAGCCGGTACGCGTCGATCATGCCGACGACGTACTTGTCCATCACATAGGCGGCCCACTGGTCCTGCGCCTTGGGACCGGCATAGGGGTTGCTGCCCTTGACGAACGCCTCGCCGAACCCCTGGACGAGGGCTGCGACCTTGGCGTGGATGTCCTTGTCGCCGGTCGTAGCGCCAAGCCGGGCGAGGCCTGAGATATACTGGCCGATCGTCAGCCCGGGAACGAAGCCGTCCTTGTCGTACCAGCCGCCCATGTTCGGGCCCGGCGCCAGCAGCCCGGCATTCTCGCGGAACACCTTGAGCACCCGGTCATTGTCGAGCGCCAGGTAATGCGACTGGATATGGTCATATTGCTGCTTGATCCGCCCGCCGGTCAGCCGGACCTTGCCATAGGCGAACTCGTGCACGGCTTCCTTGCCGCCCGCCACCGCGGCGGCGGCCGCCAGCGCTGCAGGGCTCGCCATCGTCGTGCCGGCAGCGGCAGTCGCGCACGCAGCACAATGGACGAACTCGCGACGCGAAATCCCGGCCTTTTCGAAGCCCTTCATAGCGATCCTCTCACATGGAATCGGCCACTGCTCCGCAGCGTGCCGACCGTTATCGCTAGGCTTATAATAATACTAATCAACGGCGCAAGACCGGACAAACTTTGTAATGCTTTATCCTCCCCCGGAGGGGGAGGGGGACCAGCGAAGCTGGTGGAGGGGTATTCTCCACCAGCGATACAGCTTGAGGCGCGCTACCCCTCCACCACTGGCTGCGCCAGCGGTCCCCCTCCCCCTCCGGGGGAGGATTGAAGCCTCAATCCTTGCGCTTCTTCTTCGTCCCGCCAGTCCCCGCCCGCTCCAGCCGGGCAAAGCCGTGTCCGATGATGTCCCGCATCGCCTGCGCCGCGCCCGCGCCGTCGCGCGCCTCGATCGCGTCGACGATCCGGCTGTGCCCGGCAACGCTCTCCTCGTGCACTTCCGCCTCGCGCACCGGCGAGCTCATCCGGAACGAGGCGAGCAGCGCGGTCTCGATCACCGCCGAAAGCGAGCGCATCAGCACATTGCCCGATGCCTGCCCAACTGCCTTGTGGAATTCGAGGTCGGCCGTCGCGAACTCGCCCGCATCCCCCGGCGCATCCCCCATCCGCGCCACGCAGTCGCGCATCCGGGCGATGTCCTCCTCGGTCGCCTGCTCGGCCGCCGCCTCCGCTGCCGCCGGCTCGATCGCCAGCCGGATCGCGGCGAGATCGCGCACGAACGCCATGTCGAAGCCCTGCGCAACCTTCCAGGTCAGCACATCGGCATCGAAGAAATTCCAGTGCGCGCTGTCGAGCACGGTGGTCCCCACCCGGGTGCGCGACACGATCAGCCCCTTGGCGGTCAGCGTCTTGAACGCCTCGCGCAGCACGGTGCGCGACACGCCGAAACGGGCGAGCATGTCCGCCTCCGACGGGAGCTTGCCGCCGGGCGGATAGACGCCCGCGAGGATCTCGCCGCCCAGCGTCCGCGCCACCTGGTCGTGGCTCGACAGCGCTGTCTCTGCAAAACGGCTGAAGTTCGGGCGGGCCAGCATTTCGAGTTTCTCCGGGAGGCTGGAATAGCCAGCCAATCCACTTCCTTACAGTTATAATAGTATTTGTGGCCAGCCCCTCGTCGCGGTTCCGGTGCTATCTCCCATGCCCGGAAAGCGCCGCCTCCAGCGGCCCATCCGCGGCATTGCGCCAGTGCCAGTGCGGATAGAGCTCCGCCGGCGCGGTCAGCGCATCGAGCCGCGCCACCACATCATCGGGCAGCATCAGCGCCGCCGCCCCCAGATTGTCGGCCAGCTGCTCCGGCCGCGACGCCCCCAGGATCACGCTGTCCACCGACTTGGCGAGCAGCCAGGCCAGCGACACCTGCGCCACGCTCGCCTCCAGCTCGCCCGCGATCTCCCGCAACGCATCCAGCAGCGCAAAGCCCAGCTCCCGGTCGAACGGCATATACCCCGTCGCCGCCAGCCGATCGCCCTCCGCCCCCGGCCGATTGCGGTCATATTTGCCCGACAGGAAGCCACCCGCGAGCGGGCTCCATGCCGTCACCCCGATCCCGTAGCGCCCCCGCATCATCATCAGGTCGCGCTCGATGTCGCGGCCGAGCAGCGAGTAATACATTTGCCCATGGGTGAACTGCGCCCAGCCATTGGCCCGCTGCAGCTCGAGCGCGGCAGCGACCTTCCAAGCCGACCAGTTGGAGAAGCCGAGATAGCGCGCCTTGCCCGCGCGGACGACCCCGTCGAGCGCCTCCAGCGTCTCCTCCAGCGGCGTCCGCGCATCCTCGTTGTGTGCGATATAGACATCGACCCAGTCCGTCCCCAGCCGGCGCAAACTCTGGTCGATCGCCCAGGCGATGTGCCTTTTCGTAAGCCCCGCCTGGACCAGCGGCGTGCCCATCCGCCCCATCACCTTGGTCGCGATCACCACCCCGTCGCGGTGCGGCGCCAGCGCCTTGCCGAGCACTTCCTCGGACTGGCCGCCCGCATAGATGTCGGCGGTGTCGAAGAAGTTGATCCCGGCATCGAGCGCCTGGCCGACCAGCGCATCGGCATCCGCCCCGCGCACCTTGGCAAGGCCCTGCATCGGATCGTCCCGGGTCAGCGTCAGCGCCCCGAACGCCAGCCGCGAGACGACCAGCCCGCTATTGCCGAGCAGAGCATAGTGCATCGCCTAGCGCTCCCGCTTCACCGAGACTTCCTGCGCGAACACCAGCCGCACCGGCCCGAGCAGCCCGGAATCGAGCAGCGGCTCGTCCGCCGAATAGAAGGTCCAGGGCGTGAAACTCACCCGCCCGCCCGCCGGTTTGGCCTCGCCGGCCTTGTACCAGTCGGGCAGCGCGGTGATCTTGCGCGCCATCACCGGCACCTTCCTGCCGTCCGCCGCCAGCTTCTCGCCGACCTGCCATTCGGCATCGACGAACTGGCCCTCCTCGGGCAGCGCCGCATCGGCGATCATCCGGTTGGCCCAGAGATTGGTCACGGCGAGCGAGACCCTGTTTGCCCCCGGCTTCACCACATCGGTGATGTCGACGCGGTAGGGCTCCTTCCACACCACGCCGAGGTCCTTCCCATTGACGGTCACGCCCGACAGCACTTCGACCCGGCCCAGATCGAGATACACCCGCCGCCCCTTGCCCAGCGCGCTCGCCGGCACGTCGATGTTGCGCTGATAGGTCGCAGTGCCCGAGAAGTGCCGCACCCCGTCATCGGCATGATGGCTGAGCGATTCCAGCCTGGGCAGCACCACGCTTTCCGGCGCCCCGCGCCCGGGCTGGAAGCGCACCGTCCATGGCCCCGCCACCGTCACCGGCTCGGGCACCTTGGCGGTGAAGCCGCCGCCACCCTCCAGCGTATAGCGCCCGCTCGCCCAGGCGAGCCCGTGCAGCCCGCCCGCCTCGTCGCGTTCCACCGTCACCGGCGTTGCCGCGATCGGCGCCACCGGCGGCGCACCCGCCGCTTCGGCGGCGATCTCGTCCGCGCTGAGTGCCCGCGCCACTGTCTTGAGCGGCGTCGAATTGCCCTCGAAGAAATAGCTCACGCCCAGCGGCTGCGGCGCATCGCTGCCGCCGGCGAACACCCGCCGCCCGCTGCGCAGCCCGGTCCGCACCAGCTTGCCGTTCAGGTACAGGCTCGGCGTCCCCTGGTCATAGACCAGCGCAACATGCGTCCAGCCCGAGACCGGCGTGCGGCTCACCAGCACCGCCGGCACGCTGTCCGGGCTCGCCCGCTCGATCACCATCGCGCCATTGCGGCCGATCGCCAGCCCGGCGATCGCACTGCCCTCGCCGTGCAGGTCGCGCCCCGAGCGCGCGTTGATCAGATAGTTCTTGCCCGTCTCGTTGATCCGCCCCTCGGTCTTCTCGTCGGGCAGCACGCGCAAATCGATGTCCGGCTTGGCCCAGAGCGACAAGGTGAAGCTGCCCTCGGGCGCCGCGGCCCGCACCGCAACCGGCGCATCAAGCTCCGCCACCCGCTTGCCGTCGCGCGCGATCCAGCCGGTGCGCTTCTCTCCCTTGTCGGGATCGAGCATCACGAAGGTCGATCCCGCCGGCGACAGGTCGAACGTCACCTTCGTCTCCGCCGCATCGCTGGCGAACAGCACCGGGCGCGACACCGTCCCCGTCTCGGAATCCCAGAGCGACGGCGCGGCACCGCCGACGCGGAAGCTGCACGTCACCGTCTCGGCGCGGCGCTGGCGATTGGCGACGAAATACATGTCGCTGCCCGCCAGCTTGCGGTGCAGCCACACCACCTGCCCGTCGGGCGTCCGCGTGTCGCACCGCGCATCGGGCCCGACCTTGAGCGCGTCCATCGCCTCCAGCACGCTGCCCTTGGGGAAGACCATCCCCGCGCCGACCTTGCGCGGCGCATCTCCTGCACCCCAAAGCGCCTCGGTCGCCGCGCGGAAATCCTCGTCTCCCGTCATCGTCATCGAATGGACCGGCCGCGGCCCGAGGATCACTGCGCCCTGCTCCACCAATGCATGCAGCTTGCTCGCCAGCTGCGGCGTCATGCTCGAAAGCGTCGCGGGCAGCACCAGCAGCCGATACTCCGCCCCGTTCGCCAGTACGATCCGCCCGTTCTTCACGCTCGCCCGGGTCAGCAGCACCTCGGCATTGACCAGGTCATATTGATAGCCCGGCGGGATATGCGGCTCGAAATATTGCCCGATCTTCGGGTTGCTGTCCGGCGACACATCGGGCCGCGCATATTCGGCCTGATAGGGCGTCTCCTCCCCCGTGAAGAACAGCACGTCCGCGACATAGATGCCCTGCCGCAACAGATACTGGCTGCGCGCCAGATACTGCATCCACGGCTTCGCCTGCGCGAACCAGGTATTCGATCGGTCGAGGTTGATCCCCCAAGGCCCCATCACCATTCCCGGCGCTGCCTTGGGATTGGGCTGGTGCGCATAGCGGTGGAAGATGATCTGGTTGAGCCCCAGCGCGAACATCTGGTCGCCCAGCGCCTTCATCGCATAGGGATAGTCCTGCCAGCGGCTGGTCTGCGCCTCGCCGGTGAAGCTCTCCGCCGCGATCACCGGCTTGCCGTACACATGGGCGGCCGACGTCACCATCTTCATCGATCGGTTGTCGGTCCAGGGCGTGCGCGTCCAGAATTCGCTGCTCGGCACTTCGGTCCGCCCCGAAACCTGCAGCGTATCGAACGCGCCGGGCCCGTACGGCTCGGCATAGAAATGCAGGCCGATCGCGTTCGCGTGGCTCTGCATCCGGCCATAATAATTGTCCGCCATCAGGTCCGAGAGCGTATCGCGGAAGTCGAACAGGAAGCGGTCGGACTGGTCGACATCGCCGACGATCCGCCCGGTCAGCGCCGGCAACCAAGGCGTGATCGCATAGCCCTTCTGCTTCGCGAAGAACTGCGGCAGCTTCGCCGTCCAGTTCTGCAGCCCGGCCTCATAGCTGTCGATCATCATCATGTTGAAAGTCTTGCCGAGATAGCCGCCCGACGCCTCGGCCAGCTTGCCGACGCTGCTCTGGAACTGGAAGTCCACCGCATCGGGATCGAGCTTGTCGACCTCAAGCCCCCGCCCGGCATCGGATGCCGCGACGTTCAGATGCGCGGTGCTGGTGTGCCCCAGCCGCAGCACCGTCCAGCGCCCCGCCGGCGGCGTCCAGCGCAGCGTACCGCTCGCGTCGAGCTTGCCGCTCAGGTCGATCACCTTCGCGGGGTCGATCGCATCGGCCTTGCGCAGATCGCTCGGGTGCGGCTCGACTGCGGGCGAGGCGCGGAACAGATGTTCGCCCTTCAAATCCCAGCCATCGATCCGCGGCGTCGCGTGGAACAGCGCCTCGGTAAGCTTCAGCTTGCCCTTGGGCGTGACGCGGAACCAGCTCGCAGTGACGGGCGCGAAGTTGATCGTGCCCGGCGCCTCGATCCCGCGCTCATGCTGCGCCGGCGCGCTGACCTGGCCGATCCGCGTCCAGCTCTTGCCATCGCTGGAGGCTTCGATGTTTGCACTGAACGGCCCGGCATGCGCGTCGCTGTACAAAGTCACTGCCTGCGCGGTGAAGGGCGACTTCATCCTTATGATCAGCGGCGCGTCGGGGGTTGCATTCGTGCCAGTGTTCAAGTCCCGGTCGGTCAGCAGCGTCGGGGCGACCGCACTCGCCGTCCGCATCTCGGCGACCGCGTCGCGATACACGCTGTCGTCCCCCGCGCTCGCCGGGAAGGCAATCAGCGCCGCGTCACGATAATAGCCAAGCTTCGTATAGGGTTGCGCCAGCTTCACCGCGACCGGCTTGCCGCCCGCCACGGTCGCCTCGGTCCAGACGAGCTGCTGCATCGATCGCTCGGGGGTGATCCAAGGGCCGCCCGAGGACGACCAGCCCGGCGCATTGTGCAGCCCCACTTTCATGCCCAGCTGGTCGGCTTTCGCCATCATGTGCGTCATCAGCCGCAACCAGTCTGGACTGAGATAGTCAACCGGCCCCTTGGGCACGTCGCTACTCCCGTCGAACGCCATCACGCTGCCGATGCCGATTTCCCGCATCGCGCCAAGATCCGCGTCCAGACCGTCTGCTGATACGTTGCCGTTCATCCAGTGGTAGAAGGTGCCGGGCCGCACCTCGGCCGGCGGATCGCGAAACGCCTCGGGGCTCGGCTTGCCCTGCGCCGCCGCGTCCGGAGCCGGCGCCTCCTGCGCCATCGCCCCCGCCGCCGGAATCACCAGCGCACACCCCGCCAGCCACCGTCCGATGCCTGCCATGTCCATCCCTCTCCCGACTATCGTTTTGCCACAGCCTAGCAGGCTAAAATATCATATAAAACGATAAATAGGCTTGGCATGCCGATCTTCTCCCGGCATCACCTTTGCAAACAGAACAGTCTGGAGGATGAGGATGGCACGCTGGGCAAGATGGGCTTTGCTGGCAGCAGCACTGGGCAGCGCCGCCCCCGCGCTGGCACAGGCAGGCAGCCTCAACCGCGCCACCGCCTTTGCCGACAAGCCGGCCATCGCGGTCGGCGTCGCCTGGTATCCCGAGCAATGGCCCGAGGCACGCTGGGACACGGATCTCGCGCTGATGAAAGCCACGGGATTCAACACGGTACGCGTCGGCGAGTTCGCCTGGAGCCGGATGGAGCCGGAGGAAGGCAAGTTCGATTTCGCCTGGCTCGATCGCGCGATCGCAGCGGCGAAGAAGCACGGCATGATGGTGGTGATCGGCACCCCCAGCGCCGCCCCGCCCGCCTGGCTCACCCAGAAATATCCCGAGGTACTGCGCGTCGACGAGAACGGCACCCGCGCCGGCCATGGCGGCCGCCGCCACTTCTCCTTCGCCAGCGCCCGCTACCGCGACTTCTCCCGCCGCATCGCCGTCGAGATGGCGCGTCGCTACGGCAAGGATCCCTCGGTGGTCGGCTGGCAGATCGACAATGAAGTCGGCCCGCCTTCGTTCGATCCCGAATCGGTCGCCGCCTGGCACGCCTTCCTGCAGAAGCGCTACGGCAGCATCGACGAGCTAAACCGCCGCTGGACCACCGAATATTGGAGCCAGCACTACAACGACTTCGGCCAGGTCCCGCTGCGCGCCACCGGCCAGCAGAACCCGGGCCTGCTGCTCGATTTCAAGCACTTCACCACCGCGACCTGGACCGACTATGTCCAGAACCAGGTCCGCGCGATCCGCCCGCTGATCGATCCCCGCGCCTTCGTCACCACCAACACGATGTTCTGGAATGCGGGCTTCGATCACTATGCGATGCACCGCGATCTCGATATCGCCTCCTGGGACAATTACATCCAGGAAGGCCGGCCCGATTGGGTGGCGAACGGCGCCAATCACGATCTCGTCCGCGGCTACAAGCAGCGCAATTTCTGGCTGATGGAAACCCAGCCCGGCCGCGTCGACTGGGCCCCGGTCAACCGCGCGCTCGACCCCGGCCAGGTCCGCGAAATGGCGTGGCAGGCCGTGGCCCACGGCGCCGATGCGGTGCTCTACTGGCAGTGGCGCCCCGCCGCCAACGGGCAGGAAACCTATCACGGCGCGGTCCTGGGGCAGGACGGCAAGCCCAACCCGATCCAGCCCGAGATCGCCCGCACCGCCGCCGATCTCGTCGCCGCCGCGCCCCTGCTCGCCGACACCGCGCCCAGCGCCGATGTCGCGATGCTCTTCTCGTACGACAGCCGCTGGGCGATCGATATCCAGCGCCATCACAAGGACTTCGACGCGATCAAGGCGTTCACCGACTTCTACCGCCCGCTGCGCACCCAGGCGCAAGGCGTGCACGTCGTCGCCCCCGAAGCCGATCTCGCCCGCTACAAGCTGGTGGTCGCACCCAATTTGATGGTCTTGACCGAGGGGCAAGCGAAGGCGCTGGAGAGCTATGTCCGCAGCGGCGGCAACCTCGTGCTCGGTCCGCGCTCTGGCATGCGCGACGATGCCAATGCGCTCTGGCCGCAGAAGCAGCCGGGACCGCTGGCCACCCTGCTCGGCGCTGAAATCGCCCAATATTATGCGCTGGACGAGAGCGTCGGCGTAACCGGTGCGGTCGCGGGCAAGGCGACGATCTGGGCCGAGGACATCACGCCCCTGGCCAAGGGCGTGCAGGTCCGCGCCACCTATGCCGACAAAGGCGGCTGGCTCGACGGCAAGCCCGCGATCGTCACCCGCAAGGTCGGCAAGGGCAGCATCACCTATGTCGGCGCGTGGCTCGATCCGGCGGCGATGGCCCAGCTCGCCACCAGCCTGCTCGCCGATGCGAAGGTGAGGCCGATCCTCCCCGGCGCCGACCCCGATCTCGAGATCGCCGTCCGCGCCGGCGGCCGCAAGCGCGTGCTGATCGCGATCAACCACGGCAAACAGCCTCATCCCCTCGCCCTCCCCGCCGGCGCGAAGCCGGCCGGCGGAGACTGGGCGGATGGCCAGATCGCCGCCCACGGCATCGCGTGGTTCACGCTGGGAGATGCCAAATGATCAAGCCGCTGACGCTCTCGCTCGCCGCCCTGCTCCTCGCCGGCGCGGCAACCGGTCCCGATCATTGGGTGCCCGCCTGGTCGGGCCCGCCGATCGGCTATGAACCCGATACGCGCGACGGCAAGGCGCTCGGCCGCCCGTTCGAGGCCGAGACGGTCCGCCAGGAGCTGCGCGCGGGCATTGCCGGCAAGACGCTGCGGGTGCGCCTCAGCAACGAGCTGGCCGACGAGGCGCTGCGCATCGGCGGCGCCTCGATCCTCCGCCTCGATGCCGAGGGCAAGCCGATTCCCGGCAGTCTGCGCACGCTTACTTTCAGCGGTACGCGGGATGTCCGTATCCCCGCCCGCGCGCCTATGCTCTCCGATCCGCTTGCCTATCCGGTAGCGGCCGGCGAGCGGCTCGCTGTCTCGCTCTACTTCCCCGACGAGGTGGCCCCGCCCACCCACGCGCAGATGGTCGATATCGCCAGCGGCGACGCCACTGCCGAACTCACCCTCCCCAGCCCCCGTCACGCCCGCGCCTCGGGCGTGGTCAGCGCGCTGGAGCTGTCGGGCACCGTGGCGACCAAGGTGCTGGTTACCTTCGGAGATTCGATCACCGAAGGCGCCGGTGCGTCCAAGGCGATGAGCTGGCCCGACCAGCTCGGCAGGCTGCTCCCCGCAAGTCCGCAGGGCCGCTGCTGGACGGTCGCCAATGCCGGGATCAGCGGCAACCGCCTGCTGAGCCAGGGCCGTGGCCCCGGCGCGCTCGCCCGCTTCGATCGCGACGTGCTGTCGGTGCCGGGCGCCACCCATGTCGTGATCCTCGAGGGGATCAACGACATCGGCACGGTCAAGAACCCGGGCAAGGACTGGCAGCCGCCGGCCGCCAGCCTGATCGCCGCCTATGAGCAGCTGCTGGTCCGCGCCAAGGCGCGCGGCCTCAAGGTGATCTTCGGCACGCTACTGCCCTATCAGGGCGCCGCCTATGCCGATGCGGCTGGCGAGCAGCGCCGCAAGACGGTCAATGCCTGGATCCGTGCCAATGCCGCGCGCTTCGACGGCCTGATCGACTTCGACAAGGCAATGGACGAACCGGGCCAGTCCGGCACGATGCGCTTGGCCGAGCAGATCGGCGACCATCTCCACCCGAACGACGCAGGCTATACCCGCATGGCGAAAACGGCCCTGCCCCAGATCCTGAAGCAGGGCTGCCGCTAGCTGGGCATCTTTCTCCCTCTCCCCTTTGGAGAGAGGGCTTCGAGCCTCAGCGCTCAACCCGGATCAGGTAGCTGGTCGTCGCCGGCGCCCCCACGCGGATCTCCCAGCCCGGCTCGATCATCTTGCCGGAGATCTCCTTGCCGATCGGCCGCGCCGCCCCGTCCAGCGGCTGGGCGAACACCCCGATCGCGCCTTCCAGGTCCTTGAGCTGAATCCAGCCGGTGACCGGCTCGATCAGCGTCGGCGCGGTGCCCCATTCGGTCAGCATCGCGCCGCGCTCGTCCCACTTCGCGCCGGTGTTCTCGGTCCGGCTCGTGGTGGTGAGCAGCAGCCGGTTCGACAGGTTGATCGGCTTGCCGTCGAGTGACGACAAAGTGATCGTCGCAAAGTCGTTCTTGATCTCGGCCGAGAGGTTGCGGGTCTGCACCTTGGCATTGTCACGGACGAAGCCGACCAGCGCCTGGCTGCGCGGCGTATCGACACTGACGATTCCGTCCTTGCCGTCCGAGGTCTTCCAGCTCAGCTCCTTCGTGTCCGACACGATAGGGTTCGCGGGCGGCAGCGGCGCGGGCAGACTCGGCTTGCAATCGAGGCACGAGACCCGCGAGCCATGGACCAGCGGGATCATCTTGTCGAAGCCCGGCGTGTAATAGGGCATCTCCGCCCGCGGCAGGCGCGACGCCTCGCTGATCTGGTCGGTCGAATAGGAGCGCGTCAGCACCGTCTTCGCCGCAGAAACGTCCCCGCGCAGGAAGATCATCGCCCCCGCCGGCATCTGCGCCATCTTCACCGGATCGAGCGTCATGTCGAAATGGTCGGCGATCGCCGGCTTCCACTCGCCGCTGATCTTGGTCTCGAACGTGTAGAAGAAGATCCCGTCCCAATCCTGCAGCGCCGCATAGGAGGCGAGGATCGGGATCATCTCCGAGCCATATTCGCTCGGGAACGGGTGGTTGACCTCGCTGACCGTGAACGGCTTGCCGACAGCAGTGCTGCGCGCGAGCTTCTGGATGATCGACAGCTCGGGGCTGTTGACCATCGGCTCGTTGCGCCGGCCATAGATCGCGGGGTGCTGCCAATAGACATGCGCATCGACGATGTCGCCCTTGAGCGCAGTGCGCATCAGCGGCTGGTTGGCGATGAAATAAGTGTGGTCCGCCATCGGCACGATCGGCGACTTCACGCCCAGCTCGTCTTTCAGGAAGTGCTTCATGTCAGCGTGGAAGTCGATCTCGACCTGGGTCAGGAAGGCCAGCTCGGCATCGAGCCGCAGGCGCGGCGCGTCAGGGTGATCGCCGCGGCGCATGAACGGTACCGGCTTGTCCGCCGTAACGCCCGCGATCCGGTGCAGCTCGGCGACCTGGGCAGCCGTGCGGTTCTTGGCGAGCCAGCTATTGTACATGCTCACCAGCAGCGCCTGGTAATGCGGCGTCATGTCGAGCTGGTAGTTGGCCCCGCCCTTCACCCGTTCGCCGCGCAGCCAGTTACGCATCCAGAATTCGAGCACCGAATTCTCGTTGACCACCTCGACGGTCATCACCGCCGGATCGTCGGCGTAGCGCAGCCCGGTATATTGGTTGGTGTGGCCGAGCAGCTGCTTTGCATATTCCTTCTGCAGCGCGACCAGCTCCGGGCCGAAATAGGTGAAGGCCTTGGCGTTGTTGATCAGATCGACGTCGGGCACGCCGTCGCCCGACTTGAAGACGCGGCCGACATTCAGGTTGAAGTTGACGTAGATGCCGTTCTTCTTGAGCTGCGCGAACCAGTAATCGAGCCGCTCCATCCGCTCGGGATTGATCTCCCGGCTATTGTTCACATCGCCGCGGATCAGGCCGCGCGGGCCGTGGGTGACCGGGCCTCCCGTGCCTTCGTTGCGCATCTGGTCCGGCGTGTCGGGCCGGTCGAGGAAGTGCATGCGGACGCAGTTCACCCCCAGCCGCGCCAGTGCATTGGCATAGGTCTCTGCATCCTTGTGCGAAGGGATTTCCTCGCCGCCGATCGTCCAGCCGGTCAGGTTGACGCCCCAGCAGCGGAAGCGCTTGCCGTCGCCGCGATAGAGATGGCCGTCGCGCGCCTTGATGAAGCCGTACTTCCCCGCCGGCCCATCGAGCAGGAAGCGGGCATCGGCGCCGGAATCTACCCGCGCCTCATGATCCACCGGGAAGGGCTGCATCGGAATGTCCTGCGCCGAGGCAGGCGAAGTGAGCGCCGTTCCCGCAAGTGCGGCGGCGGTGAACAGGCAGGCGAACCGCTTCATGATATCTTCCCCTGATTGTCGGCCGGCCGGTGCGCTTGGCCCGGCCGTGCCTTTCGTTGATTTCAGCGCGTGCGGATGCGGAGCGCGTAGGGATAGGCCCCGTCGCCAACCGCCGGCAGCGTGATGCGCAGGCCCTTGGGGGTCTGCTCCCACTCGACCTTGCCGCCACCCAGCAGTGCGATGCTCTTGATCGGTGCCGCCAGATAGGGCGTGCCGGCGTAGAGCGTCTTGATCAGCACTGCGCCGTCCTGCGGCCGCGACAGCCCCAGCGCGTAGAGATTGTCGCCCTTGGTGGTGAAGCGGATGTCGGCGGGTGTGTAGCCCTTCACCGCCGATTCCTCGACCTGCCCACCGACGCGGACCTGGCCCGACTTGGTCGGCCCCTCGCCGAAGAACTGGAACGGGCGCGTGCCGTAGATCGCCTCGCCATTCACCTTCAGCCAGCCGCCCATGCCCTGCAGCACCTGGGCGATCTCGTCGGGGATCGTCCCGTCGGCCCTGGGGCCTACGTTGAGCAACAGATTGCCGTTCTTGCTGACGATGTCGATCAGGTCGGAGATCAGCGACTGCGCCGTGCGGTAGCTGTCATCCTTGGCATAGCCCCAGCTGTGCACGCTCACGGAGGTGTCGGACTGCCAGGGCGTCAGCTTGAGCGCATCGGTCTTGCCGCGCTCCATGTCGAACAGCGCGCTGCCTTCGGCGAACTGGCCGCCCTTGTACGCGATGATCCCCTGCTGGCCCCAGCCCGCCGAGCGGTTGTAGTAATAGGCTGCGGTGTCGCGCATCAGCGGCTCGAACGAAGGCGCCGCAGTCCACCAGTCAAAATAGATCAGCTCCGGCTTGTACTTGTCGACCAGCTCCGAGGTACGCGCCATCCAGTCGTTGAGGAACGCCTTGTTCGGCGGCATCCAGGTCTGGAGCTGGCCGCCATCGGGCCAGCTCTCCGGCTTGTCGGCCGGCAGGCCCATCGGCGCCGCGGGGCCGTACAGGCCGTCATTCTTCGGGTCGTTCACGTCGGAATCGAAGGTGCGGCCCATATAGTACCACCACCAATGCTCGGCGCGGTGCGAGGACAGACCGAAATGCATGCCCGCGGCCCGCGCCGCCCTGGCGATCTCGCCGGTGGTGTCGCGCTTGGGCCCCATCTTGGAGGCGTCCCATTCGGTGAAGTCGGACGCGTACATCGCAAAGCCGTCGCAATGCTCGGCGACCGGCACGACATATTTGGCGCCGGCCTGCTGAAAGAGCTTCACCCAAGCCGCCGGATCGAACTTCTCTGCCTTGAACTGCGGAATGAAGTCCTTGTAGCCGAACTTCGACTGCGGGCCGTAGGTCTCGACATGATGCTTGTACGCGGCGTTGCCGGGCACGTACATGTTGCGCGAATACCATTCATTGGCGAATGCCGGGACCGAGTACGGCCCCCAATGGATGAAGATGCCGAACTTGGCGTCGCGGAACCAGTCGGGCGTGCGATACTTGCCGCGCAGCGCGTCCCAGTCCGACTTGAACGGCCCCTTGGCGATCCCCGCCTTTACCTGCTTCAGCTTGGCATCGACTTTGGCTTCATAGCCCGGCACCTGCGCCTCCGCAGGCACCGCCAGTGCCAGCGCGGCCATCGCCACCGATGCGCCGAACACGCGCTTGCCCGATATCATCCTGGTCTTCTCCATGATCCTGTAGCTCACCGCTTCCACGCGGTGATGCGAACTTCCGCGCCTTCATCGACTGCTGTGGCAGTGCCGAAGGCGATGATGCCGACGCCTTCGATGCGGATCCGGTTATCGAGATCGTCGCGCCCTTCATTGCCCTTCGAGCTGGTGAGCGACACGAGGTGCGACTGGATCGGGATCACTTTCCCGCCGACGATGATCCGATCGAATGAGAAGCCAAGGATCGCGTGATCGGCGCGATCGACCTTACCCTCGATCACCACGCCGCGCAGCTCGCGCGGATCGATCAGCATGCCGGTAATCCGGTCACCCGGCTTGCTGCTGGTCGTGCTGATGGAGGTGTTCATCTTGACCAGCATGCTGCTGTTCATCGGCGACACGACTTCCGCGCCGCCACCCCCTTCCTGCGCGAAGGCCGCAGGCGAGAGCAGCAGGGCTCCGAGCGTGAGTAGATGCCTGTTCATGTCCCTGATCTCCTCAGCGCTTGCCGGTCTTGCGGACGAGCACGGCCCAGTCGCCGGCGGCGCCCTTCGGCGCGGTGCCGAGCGCAACGGCAGCGCCACCCTGGACGGTCCGCACGCTGCCATTCTGCAACGCGCCGCCAGTCCGCGGATTGTACCATTTGACTTCGAACGACCCCGCTGCCGCCGACAGGTCCAGTGTGGTCGTGCCGCCTTCGGGCAGATAGACCGCATAGACCGCGCCCGGCTTGGCCAGCACATAGTCATCGGTCGCCGGGGTCAGCGCGTCGGCATGCTTCATCTCGGTGACCGGCAGATAGGTGCTGACGAAATCATGCGCGTACCGGATCAGATCGAACAGCTGATTGCGACTGCGGAAATCCTCCATGTTGAGATCGCCGATCGGGTCGGTGAAGAAGAACATCGTCCCCGTGCCGCCGGCCATGTAATGGCCCCAGATCGCCAGCTTGCGCACCTTGTCGTGTCCGGGATCCTCGATATCGGTGCGCACGCCCGGGTTCATCTCGATCAGCTGGACCAGCCATGGGTGTCCGGCAGCAGCCGACTTGTCGAGCCACTTGATCGTCTCGGCATGGGTGTTCTCGGGATCGTGCTGGAGCGCGGTCGCGTCGAAATTCCTGAAGCCGAGCAGCCGACCATAGGTCTTGTCGTCGGCGATCATCTCCGCCTTCCACTGGACATACTGGATCGGGTGCTTCCAGGGGTCCAGCGCCTTGATGTAGTTGGAGATTTCCTCGATATCTTGCGTCGTGAAATAGCGGAACCGGTCCATCTCCTCGTCGAGATCCCAGATCACGCCGCGATGATGCGCGAAGCGTGCGATCAGCTCGCGATAATAGATCCGCCGCTCCACCCCGAGCTTGCCGAGCGTCTGCTCGCCTTCCTCTTCCTGGGTGATCAGCATGACCTGCATGCCCAGCCGGTCCATGTGCGAGAACACGATTTCCCACTGGGCCAGCTTCGACACGTCATAGCGGGTATGCGCGTCGTACGAGACCCATGGATTGATATCCATGGCATCGCCGTAGTTGTTCATCGTCAGCGTGTAGAAGGAGTTCATCCCCTTCGACGCGAGATAGTTGAGCGCGCCGATGATCCCCTTGCCCTTGCCGCCCTGCCAGGTCGGATCGCCGGGCTTCCAGTCACGAACATGCGGGTCGTAATGGTGGAGCTGGTCCTCGGTCGCGAAGCCTTTCGCCCCGCGAAAATCCTTGGTGTTGTCGAACTGGTAATAGGCGAGGAAATTCTCCGGGCTCTGCGAACCCGCCATCACGAAATATTTCCCGCTTCCCGAATAGCGCAGGAAGTGCTGGCCGACATATTGGAGCATGCCGTTGTCGAGCTTGTTGCGGCCAGACTTGTCCGCCGCTGCAATCTGGAGCGTGCCCTTCTCGCCATCGATCGAGACGCCGGTGCCGGCGCCGGGATCCTGGCTGGCCGCTACGTCCTTCCCCGTGCGGAAGGATACCTGATAGGTCCAGGTGCCCGCCTCGTCGGGCACGAAATGGACGCGCCAAACGCTGCCCTCGGTCGCACTGGTCTCGGCGGCATTGCCGTCCGCGGCGAAATAGCCGGGTACGACATAGGTCTTGCTGCCGTTGGTGAAGGTGACGTTCAGCCGATAGTCGCTGAAGGGATTGGTTTCGGCGGTTTCGCTTGTCTTGGGCCCCGCAAAGCTCAACCGTACATCGCGCCATTGCTGGAGCGTGCCTTCCACCGTCGCCGCCGAAGCGGCAACGCACCCGCCACCGATACCGGCCAGCGCAGCAGCGAGTTTCAAGCAGACAAGCAGCGGCCTCCACCGCCATTGGGCGTGTGCCATCATCCCTCTCCCTGTTCGCGCGGCAGCCCGCGTGGGAACGCTCTTCGGCACCCGCTCTTCGCTGGGCACCGGCTCCCACATCACCGCATCAATAATATTCTAATATGATTATTCAGCAAAGCTATTGCTGCAGTTTTTCCGAGTCAAACAAGTTTTTCGGGATCAAATATTTTGATCGATCACCAGGGCTTCGAACGCGCCACCGCGAGCCCGCGCACATCGTTCGGCCATTTGCCGCTCACCGCGCAGTAGAAATGGTAGAGCGCACCGTCGTGGAAGATCACCGCGGGCTTGTGCGCGAATTTCTCGTCGATCGCGCCCGGCGCACCGACGTCGATCAGCACCTCGTCCGCCTTGGTGAAGCTGCTCGGACTGTTACCAAACGCGAACAGGTCCCTCGCGAAACCATCCTTGGCGAGCCCGAAATAGAACATGCCCCATTGCCCGCGATGCGAGACCACCACCGGGTCACTGGCGAAGCGGAAGTCAGGCGCGCCTTCAGGCCCGTTGCGGATCAGCGGGCTGGCCGGGTGCCGCGTCCAGGCCTTGAGGTCCTTGGAGATCGCGAGACCGGTCTGCTCCTTCCACGGCGTGCCAGTAGTCTTGGCATTGTAGTAGAGGTGGAAGGTGTCGCCGATCTTGACGAGATAGGGCTTGTAGAGCCCGCCGCGTTCCCATTCGGCGCCGTCCTCGGCACGCAGGATCACCGGCCCGCGCTCCCAGTGGAACAGGTCGTCGCTCCAGGCGAGCCCGATCACCGCGGCACCCTCTTCGTAGCCCGCATTGGGATAGGCATGCCACGCGGCGACATAGCGTCCGCCGACCTTCACCAGCCGGGCAGGCGATTGCAGCTCGTTCTCGCGCAGGATCGAGGCGCAGGCGATATTGAACCGGGTGATCGGATCAGAGGGATCGCGCGCGAGGATCACGCCCTTGCGAGTCCAGTCGACCAGGTTGGTCGATTCACAGATGCCGGTCTGATAGCCGGTGCCGTCGAAGCCGACATAGGTCAGGTAGAATTTGCCGTTGGCAGAAAAGACGAACGGGCAGTCGACGGCCTTCTCGTCGAAGCTGCCGGGCACGCCCGATCCGCCGAGGATCAACTTGGGATATTTGTACGGCGTCCGATAGGGCGTGAGAGGATCTCGCGTGGCTGCCCTTGCGGCTCCCGGAAGCAGCAACGCGCCCGCGCTGCTTCCAAGCAGCGTTCGCCGGTCCATGGTCATATGCCCCAGCCCCCATCGATGACATGCGCCTGGCCGGTGGTGTAGGTCGCGCCGGCGAGATAGACGACCAGGTCGGCAATCTCCTCCGGCGTGCCGAGCCGGCCGATCGGCTGACGCGCGACGAAGGCCGCGCGCGTGCTTTGATAGTCTCCGCCCGCCCCGAGCCGCTCCTGCAGCGAGGGCGTATCGACCGTGCCCGGGCAGATCGCAGTGACGCGGATGTTCTTGTCCACGAAATCGGCGGCGATCGACTTGGTGAGGCCGAGCACCGCCGCCTTCGTCACCGAATAGGCGAAGCGATTGGGCACCCCCTTCACGCTCGACGCGATCGACGACATGTTGATGATCGCCCCGCCCCCGCGCGCGGCCATGCCGGGCAGCACCGCCTGGCAAGTATGGACCTGCGCCATCACGTTGAGCCGCCAGGCAAAATCGAGATCGGCGTCGCTGGTCTCCAGCGCCGTGCCGCCATGGACGACGCCGGCGCAGTTGAAGAGGATGTCGATCGTCTCATCGGCAAGCGCGGCCACGGCGGCGGGATCGAGCACGTCGAGCCGGCGCGTCTCGATGCGGTCGCTCGCAAGTCCCTCGAGCCGCGCTTCGTCGATATCGGTCGCGATCACGCGCGCGCCGGCAGCGGCAAGGGCGAGCACCGAAGCGCGGCCGATGCCCTGGGCGGCGGCGGTCACGAGCGCGGTCTTTCCGGTAAGGTCGATCACAATTGGTCCTTCAGGGTCTGGGAATGGACATGCCGGACTGGTCGCCCGAACGATAAGCGGCCTCGACGAGCGCCATGGTCCGCCACGCATCCTCGACATGGGTGGACAGCACCGTGTCCTCGCCCGCGGCGAAGCGCTGGAGATTGGCCATCGGGCCGATGAACGCGTCGGGGAACCAGGTGCCGGCCAGCGGCACCTGCTCCCAGTCCTTGCCGCGCTCGACCAGCCAAAGCGCGTCGGGCTCACCGGCCGGATAATCGAGCAGCACGCCCAGCTTGGCGATCGCGGCGCCCTCCAGGCCTTCCACCCGGAAACTCGCCTCCTGGAAGCGACGGCCGAAGTCATGCTGATGGTTGATCGACAACAGGCAGCGCAGCGTCGGGCCATAATCGAGGATCATCGAGGTCCGCGTATCGGCCAGCTCGCCCGACGGATGATCGAAGCTGCGCGCGAACACGCTCTCGGGCTCGCCGACCAGCGCGCGGATCGCATCGAGATAATGGATCGAGTGACTGACGATCTCGACCCGCTTGTTGCTCTTCAGGTGCGGGAACAGGTGCCAGGGCGTCGCCAGGTTGATGCGCACCTCGATCTCGGTGAGCGTGCCCAGGCGCCCCTGGCGAACCGCATCGCGGATCGCCAGCATCATCGCGGAATAGCGCAGCTGGAAATTGACCGAGGCGGTCAGCTTCCGCTTCCGGCAGATGTCGCGGATCGCCGTCGCCGCGGCGAGGTCGAGCCCCATCGGCTTCTGGAGCAGCACCGCCGCGCCCTCCGGCAATTTCTCGAGGATTTCCCGGTGCGCGACCGGCGGCGCGGCGATGTCGAACACCGCATCCGCCGCCGCGGCTTCCTCAACAGTATCGAAGGCCTGCGGCACGTTCCATTGCGCCGCCAGCGCCTCGGCGCGCGAGCGATCGAGGTCGTAGAGCCCGGCGACGGTGAAGCCCGCCTTGCGATAGGCGGGCAGATGGGCATCGGCGACGATCCCGCCGGTGCCCAGGATGACGATCGGGCGCGGCGCCGAAGGCATCGGCCAGCTTTGCTGCAGTTTGTGGTTCATCGGAGCATTCATTGGAGTGCGCGGCTCTGCGCTTCGGCGAGGAGCTCAGCGGTCGGGCGATCCCCGGTGACCGCTTCGGTCATCAGATCGTCGACGATATGGCTGATCCGCGCGAGATCGGGCGTGATCGGCATCGAACGGGCATGCGCGTGCAGCCATTCGAGCCGGTGATAATAGGGCAGGCGCGCATTGATCTCGGCATCCAGCCAGGTCGAGCGCCGCACGCCGATCGCACCTTCGCTGGTGGTCAGCCGATCCATTGGCGCGGTCGCACAGTGGCGCAGGAAATCCCAGGCCAGCCCCTTGTTGCGCGAACCCGATCCGATCGCCAGCACCCAGAAGACGTTGAGCGACACGCTGCACCCGCCCGGCCCGGCCGGCAGCGGCGCGACATCGACCAGCCCGCGTACCCGGCTCTCAGGCGCGGTGTCGGCATAGGCCGCGAAGCCGAACCAGTTGGCCATCAGCGCAACCTTGCCCTCCGCAAACAGCCCGCCCGAGGCGACGCTGTCGAGCGACCGGCAATCGGGCGCGATCGCACCGGTGTCGCGGGCCAGCATGCGCAGGAAATCGAGCGCCTCGTGCGCCTGGGGCGAGGCGAGATCGGGCCTCCCCAAATTGTCGAACACCTCGCCGCCGCGCGACCAGACATGGATGCAGAAATCGTAGAAGCTGTTGTGCCCGTCCGGATAGAGCGCGAGCACCGTGCCGTAGCGATCTTCCTCAGGCACGTGATGCGCGCGAGCGAGGGCGTGGAATTCCTCCCAGGTCGCGGGCGGCTCGGCGATCAGGTCCTTGCGATAGACCAGGCACTCCGGCCCGTCATGATAGGGCATCGCCCACAGCCCGCCGCCGAACTGCTGCAGGCCGGTGAGCGACGGGCTCCAGGCATCGGGCCAGTCCGGGATCGGCGTGCGCGCCTGATGCGGCGCCAGATCCTCGAGCAGATCGTCGGCCACGGCTTCCGCCAGCCAGTCGGTATTGAGAAAGGCGATGTCCCATGCGCCACTGGCCAGCCCGCGCCCGTCAATCGCGCTTTCGTGGAGCGGATTGAGATCCATCGGCACGACTTCGAGCTCGGCCTCGCGGCCGGTCGTCCGCACGAAGTCGTCGAACTGCTTGCGAATCGCGCTTTCGAACGGACCAAAGCGGCGGACGGCGATGCGCAGCGTCGTCATGCCGCGCGCCGCCGGTTACCGCCGACGGTGTAGATCGCAGCCGCGGCGATCACCACAATTCCCTCGATCAGCCCCTGATAGCTCGCACCCAGATCGAGCACGTTGAAGCCGTTGGTGAGGGTGAACAGCAGCAGCGCCCCCGCCACCGTCTTGAGCACGCTCCCCGCCCCGCCGAACAGCGAGGTTCCGCCAAGGATCGCCGAGGCGATGACGGTGAGTTCGGCACCCTGCAGCGCGGTCGGGTTGATAGCGCCGAGCCGGCAGCCGAACAGCACCCCGGCAAAGCCCGCCGCCGCGCTCGACAGGATGAAGGCGCCAAGCTTGTAGGCATGGACGTTGACGCCCGACAGCCGCGCCGCCTCGGCATTGCCGCCCACGGCATAGATGCGCCGGCCGACCACGGTGAAGCGCAGCACCGCCCAGACCAGAGCCGTGAACAAGGCGAGATAGACCACCGGCGCGGCCACCGCGAAGCCCTGCCCCGCAAGCAACGCCAGCCCCGCGACGACCAGGCCGGCCAGCCCGATCAGGATCCGGCGGCGGAAGGCGGCCCAGGCGGACAGCGCCACGGCGAGCGCGAGCAGTGGCCAGAACAGCGGCACGCGGGTGCTCTCAAAGGCCAGCATCTGCTGGAGCACCTCGGGCTGCTCGACCATCAGCGAGCGGCCGTCGGTGAGCACCAGCACCAGCCCGCGTACCGCCGTGAGCGTGCCGAGCGTCACGATGAACGCATTGATGCCGACGAACTGGACGATCGCGCCGTTGAAGATGCCGACCGACACCGCGGTGACGATCGCAGCGAGCGCGGCCAGCGGAAAGCCGATGCTCGGGGCGAGCCCGACCAGCACCGCCGCCGCGAGCGCCGCGACCGAGGCGACCGAAAGATCGAAGGCACCGGTGATCAGCATCACCGTCATCGCCACGCCCATGATCCCGACCAGCGAGGCCTGATAGGCGATGTTGCCGAGATTCTGCGCCGAGAGATAGGCCGGCAGCCCGCGCGAATGTGCGATGCCGGCAAGCAGCGCGAGCAGGATCAGCAGCGCGTAGTAAATGCCGGCCTTGCGCAGCCCGAGGCCGGCGCGCCAGTCTGTCGTCTGCATCATGCAGCCATTCCTGTGCTTGGGAAATTGCCACTGGCGCGCTGGATCAGCGCCGCCTCGTCGGTGGTTTCGGGATCGACTTCGGCGATCACCAGACCGTCTCGCATCACCAGGATGCGGTCACACACGCCGATCAGCTCCTCGAACTCGGAGCTGACCAGCAGCACCGGCAAGCCTTCATCGGCGAGGCCGCGGATCAGCCGGAGGATGTCGGTACGCGCGCCGATATCGATACCGGCAGTGGGCTCGTCGAGCAGCAGCAGCCGTGTATCGGGGGTGAGCCATTTGGCGATCACCACCTTCTGCGCATTGCCGCCCGAAAGCTCGCCGACCGGCGCGTCGGGGCCCTGCACCTTGATCGCCAGCCGCTCGATGGCCGCCAATGCGGCTTCGTGCTCCTGCACCGGCGACTGGAACAGGCCGGTGCGCGGCAGCGCGATATTCTCCGCGACGCTCATGCCCGCGACGAAGCCTTGCGTCGCCCGGTCCTCCGGCACCAGCGCGACGCCCGCCGCCACCGCCTCCTCGGGCGTGCGCCCGATCGGCTTGCCGTGGAGCAGCACCGCGCCGCGCGCGGCGGGATCGGCGCCGAAGATCGCGTGGAGCAACTCGCTGCGGCCCGAGCCCAGCATGCCGGCGATACCGACAATCTCGCCGGCTGCGACGGTGAGGCTGGTGGGGGCGAGCTTGCCGGGTGAGCCTAGGTCGCGGAGTTCGAGAGCGGGTGGGTTCTCAATCAATCCTCCCCCGGAGGGGGAGGGGGACCGCCGCCAAAGGCGGTGGTGGAGGGGTAGCGCCCCCCGGGCTTCATCGCTGGTAGAGAGTACCCCTCCACCAGCCTGCGGCTGGTCCCCCTCCCCCTCCGGGGGAGGATTTGAGAAGGCACGCGCTGCCCTCGGGCGCCGTTCCAGCGCCGTCACCGAACGCCCCACAATCGCCGCCGCGATCGCGGCTTCATCGAGATCGGCGGTCTGCGCATGCAGCACCGCGCGGCCATCGCGCAGCACGGTGACTTCGTCGGTGAGCGACAGGATCTCGTCGAGGAAATGCGAGACGAACAGCACCGCGTGGCCCTGCGCGGCGAGCAGGCGGACCACCGCATAGACGCGCTCGCGCTCGTGCCCGGCGAGCGAAGCGGTCGGCTCGTCCATGATGAGCAGCGCCGGATCGGCCATCAGCCCCTGAGCAATCGCGACCATCTGGCGCGTGCCGATCGGCAGATCGCCGACCAGCGCATCGAGATCGAATGGATTGTCGAGCAGGCTGGCCACTTGCGCCGCGCGGGCGCACCCGGCTCGATCCGCGCGCCAGCCGCCGGCCCGCTCCAGCAGCATGTTCTCGACCACCGACAGCGTCGGCACCAGCGGGATATGCTGGTAGATCGTCGCCACGCCCGCTGCCCGCGCCGCACGCGGGCTGGCCCAACGCACCAGCTCGCCGCGCCAGGCGACGGTGCCGCCGCTCGCCGGGATCGCACCGGCCAGCACCTTGATCAGCGTCGACTTGCCCGCGCCATTGGCACCGAGCAGCCCGTGCACCCGGCCGGCGTGCAGGGTCAGGTCGACCCCGCGCAGCGCTACGGTGCCGTTCGGCCAGATCTTCTCGACCCCGGCCAGCTGGAGGAGCGGCGCCCCTACCATTGGCCGACACATTCGCCGACCGTCGCCCGCGTCACCGCCGGGATCGGATAGGTGCGGAAGCGCGACGCGCCTTCGGCCTTTGCGTGCAGCGCCTCGAAGGCGAGCGCGCCCAGCGCCTCGGGCTTGAAGCATACCGTGCCGTCCACCGCACCGGCCTTGATCGAGGCGATGGCGAGCTTCGAGCCGCCGACGCCGAGCAACCGGGCAGAGGAACCCGCCGCCCGCACCGCGCGGGCACAGCCGATCACCATATCGTCGGCTTCGTTGTAGAACAGGTCGATGTCCGGCCGCGCGGCAAGGATGTTCTGGCAGGCCGCCTCCCCGCCCTCGCTGGTCCAGTTGCCCGGCTGCGAGGCAACGATGCGGTAGCGCAGGCCGGCGGCATCGAGCGCCAGGCGGAAGCCACGGGCGCGCTGCTCGACTTCGGGGAAACCCGCCGCGCCTTCGATGATCGCGATCCGCGCGACCCGGTCACGGGGCAACCAGGTCGCGGCGAGGGTGCCCGCCGCGCGGCCGGCCGCAACCTCATCCTGCGATGCCAATGCGACGAGCCCCGGATAGACGTCGTCGATCGCCCGCGTCCGCGGATCCCCGACCAGCGCAGCCACCGCCGCGATCGGCACATGCTGGGCGTTGGCGCGGCGGACCCAGCCCTGTGCCACGACGGAGTCGATCGGCATCACCGCGACACCCGCGACCTTCTGGGCGATCAGGTCGTCGATGTCGTTGGCCTGTTTCTGCACGTCGCCCTTGGCGTCGAGCACCACCGCACGGGCACCGGCGCTCGCGGCTGCATCGCTGAAGCCCTTGGCGATGGCGGCGGCGAACGGATAGCTGAGGCCGACAGTGGACAGGCCGTAGCGCGGACCGCTGCCCGCCTTGCTCGCCACCGCGCCATTGGCCGCACGCGCAGCGTTGCGCACGCCGACCAGCGACGCTGCCGAGACCGCGACGACGCAGAGCGCCAGCAGCAAGGGGATCGGGCGCAGCCGCATCGCCGCTCAGGCCAGCTCGCGCCGGGCGACGAGATAGAGATGCTCGCAGGCCAGCACGGTCTCGCCGCGCTGGTTGCGGATATCGACCGCCTCGGTAACCAGGCCGTGGGTGGTGCGCTTGGGGTGATCGCGCTTGTCGGCGATGCGGGTGATCGTCGTGATCGTGTCGCCGATATGGACCGGGCGGATGAAGCGCAGCCGGTCATAGCCATAGGACATGGCGTGCGGATTGATCACCGTGGCGGTGAGCCCGATGCCGATCGCGAAGATCATCGTGCCGTGCGCGATGCGTTGGCCGATCTCCTGCGTGCTGCACCATTCGGCATCCATGTGGTGCGGGAAGAAATCGCCGGTATGGCCGGCATGGACGACGAAATCGGTCTCGGTGATCGTGCGGCCGAAGCTCGTCCGGGTGGCGCCGATCTCATAGTCCTCGAAATATTGCTCGATGATCATGCGGCAAACTCCCGGTCAATTTCGGTGCGGTCGGCGCCGAGGCGGGGCGCGGCGCGCGGCGAAGTGAGGATGCTGCCGTCGATGCGGATCGGGCAGCGGGTGAGCGTGAGCTCGGCGCCGTTGGGCGAGCGCACAATCTGGGTCGCATGGAGCGCAGCGAAGGCAGGCTCGGCCCGCAGCGCTGGCCAGTCGAGCACCGGCGCCGCCCAGATGCCGGCGGGTTCGAGCAAGGCGAGCCACTCGGCGGTGGTGCGGGCGGTCAAATGGTCGCGGATCAGAGCCTTGATCGCGTCGCGCTCGGCGAACCAGCTGGCGGGCGCGAAGCGGGCGAGTGCGTCGAGGCCGAGGATGCTGCCGAGCCTGTCGACCGGCGCCATCGCCAGGGCGAGCCAGCCATCCGCGGTCTGGTAGATGCCATAAGGCGCGGCGAGATAGACATTGCCGTTCGACACCGCGCTGCGCGGGGGCATCGCTTCGTCCCGGTTGAGATGGACCGAGAGATGCTCGAACTGCAGGTCGATCGCCGTCTCGATCAAACTGACATCGACGCGGCCGCCCTTCCCCGAGATGCCCCGCCGCACCAGTAGCGCAAGGATACCCTGGCAGAGCTGTGCCCCGGCCATCATGTCGGTGATCGAAAGCCCGGCGGGCACCGGCGGCCCGCTGCCCTCGCCCGACAGCCAGGCGATGCCCGACAGCGACTGGACGAGCAGATCCTGCCCCGGCCTGTCCCGCCACGGGCCCTCGGGCCCATAGCCGCTGACGCCGGCATAGATCAGCCGCGGGTTGAGTGCCGAGACCTCGTCCCAGCCGAGCCCGAGCCGTTCCATGATGCCGGGGCGGAAATTGTGGATCAGCACATCGGCACGGGCGATCAGCCTGCGCACCGCCTCGAGGTCGCCGGGGTCCTTGAGGTCCGCGGCATAGCTCTGCTTGCCGCGATTGATCGCGTGGAACAGCGCACTGTCCTGGTCGAACGCCATGTCGGCAAGAAACAACCCGCGGCTCGCATCGCCCCCTTCGCGTCGCTCGACCTTGATAACGCGCGCGCCGAGGTCGGCGAGGCGCAGCGCGCAGGACGGGCCGGCGAGGAACTGGCTGAAATCCAGCACCGTAACGCCGGTCAGCGGCGCCTCGGCCGCTGCGATCCCGCTGTGGTCACCCTCTCCCACACCCGCTCCATATAATATTCTAATATGATTATTGCCCTGACGCTATTGTCGCGGCTATGCCGAGTCAAACGATTTCCCGGGAAGCGGGACAAACGGGAGAGAGCGTCGTGCGCGGCATGACCTGGGACCATTCGCGCGGCCATGATCCGCTGGTGGCGGCGGCCTCCGCCTGGGAGGCGCGGACCGGACAGGCGATCGCCTGGGACCGCCGCTCGCTCCAGGATTTCGAGAGCTATCCGGTCGAGGAACTCGCCCGGCGCTATGATCTGATCGTGATCGATCATCCGCATGTCGGCCAGGTCGCCGACAGCGGCTGCCTGCTGCCGCTGGACGAGGCGATCGATGCCGCGACGCTCGCGGAGATCGCCGGAGGATCGGTCGGCGGATCCCATGCGAGCTATGCCTGGGCCGGCCATCAATGGGCCCTGCCCATCGATGCCGCGGCGCAGGTCCAGGCCTGGGTGCCCGGGCGGATCGCCGGGCCGCTGACGCGCTGGAGCGATCTTGCCGCGCTGGTTGCCGAGGGCCGCGCATCGCTGCCGCTGCGGCCGCCGCACAGCCTGATGAGCCTGTTCACTCTGTGCGGACTAGCCGGGATTACGCTGCACGACACCGACAATGGCCTCTTCCCGGCGGAAGCGGCGCGGGCCCATGATCTTCTCGCAGCGCTGGCCGATCCCGCCGCGTTCGAGATGGATCCGATCGCGATGTTCGAGGCGATGGCCAGTCCCGACAGCCGCCTCGCCATCATCCCGCTGATCTATGGCTATGTGAACTACGCGCTCGCCGGCTACCGCGACACACGCATCCGCTTCGCCGACATCCCGGTGCTGGGCCACGGCCCGCGCGGATCGGCGCTGGGCGGCACCGGGATCGCGGTCTCCGCCTATGCCCAGGACCCGGCGGGCGCCGCCGCATTCGCTGCCTGGGTTGCCGGCGGCGCGGCGCAACGCGACCTGATCGCCACCCATGGCGGACAGGCCGGCCATGCCGACGCCTGGATCGACGCCAGCACCAATGCCGCCACGCACGACTTCTACCGCGCAACCCGTGCGACGCTCGACAATGCCTGGGTTCGCCCGCGCCATGCCGGCTACATGGACTTCCAGCATGCCGCCTCGGAGCGCCTGAACCACGGGCTGCGCACCGGCGAGGACGGCGCGCGTGTCATCGCCGCGCTCAACCAGCTCTACGCGGCATCGAAATGAGCGACGCCCCGCTCAAGGGCCTGCTGGTCATCGACATGGCCCAGTTCCTGTCGGGCCCCTCGGCAGCCTTGCGGCTCGGCGACCTCGGTGCACGCGTGATCAAGGTAGAGCGGCCGGAGAGCGGCGACATCTGCCGCTCGCTTTACCTGAGCGACACCGACATCGCCGGGGACTCCACCCTGTTCCACGCGATCAACCGCAACAAGCAGAGCCTCGCCGCGGACCTCAAGGACTCGCGCGACGCGGCACGCGTTCACCGGCTGATCGCCCGCGCCGACATAGTCATCCAGAACTTCCGCCCCGGCGTCGCCGACCGGCTCGGTTTCGGCCCCGCGGCACTGCGTGCGACGAACCCGCAACTGATCGTCGGCAGCATCTCGGGATATGGCGAGGATGGCCCCTGGGCGACGCTGCCGGGCCAGGATCTGCTCGCCCAGGCCCTGTCCGGCGCGATGTGGCTGAACGGCGACGCCGCCGACGGCCCGGTGCCCTTCGGCCTCTCGGTAGCGGATATGCTCGCAGGGCATGTGCTGGTCGAGGGCATCCTGGCCGCGCTCGTCCGCCGCGGGATCTCGGGCGAAGGCGCGCATGTCGAGACGAGCCTGCTAGAAGCACTCATCGACCTGCAGTTCGAAGTGCTCACCACCCATCTGAACGATGGCGGGCGCCTGCCCCGGCGCGCGGCGGTCGACAATGCCCATGCCTATCTCGCCGCGCCCTATGGCAGCTATCGCACGGCCGACGGCTGGCTCGCGCTGGCGATGACCCCGCTCGACACCCTTGCCCCCCTGCTGGACCTGCCCCTTGTCGGCCGCGACGCCTTTGCCGAACGCGACACGATCAAGGCGATGATCGCCGGCCGCCTCGCCGAGGCTAGCACCCAAAGCTGGATCGATCGGCTGCACCCGCACGACATCTGGTGCGCGCCGGTCAACGACTGGCCCCGCCTCCTCGCCGAAGACGCATTCCAGCGGCTGGAAATGCTCCAGCAAATCGGGCGCGGTGTAACGACCACCCGAAGCCCGGTGCGTATCGACGGTGCGCGTGCCGGCAATCCGGTCGGCGCCCCGCACGTCGGAGAACATAACGAAGCGATCGTCGCCGAATTCGGCCTCGACCAAGATTGATCGGAGAGACTGGATGCCGCTTAGCCTGATCGCCCTCGCCCTCCTCGCCCAGACCGCCCCCGCCACGCAGCAATCGGCGACGCCCCCGCCGCGCGATCCGCGCAACTGGCCGGCGCCGGTGATGGACACGGTAGCGCCCAAGCTGCCGCCGCTCCGGCGCGGTGCGGTGCTCGTCCTGTCCAAGACCAACGGCTTCCGCGATCCCGAGCAGATCGACGCCGCCAACGCCACGCTCGCCGAGATCGTCCGCAAGCAGGGTCGCGACGTGTTCGAGACCGAGAATGCCGCGGTGATGAACCCGCGGGATCTCGCCAAATTCTCGACGGTGGTGCTCAACAGCACCTCGGGCAACATCTTCGACGAAAGCCAGCGCGCGGCGTTCAGGAACTGGGTGGAAAAGGGCGGCGGCGTGGTTCTGCTGCACGGCGCCGGCGGCGATCCGCAATATGACTGGCGCTGGTATCCCGAGGTGCTGATCGGCGCCCAGTTCATCGGCCATACCGGGCGGCCCAAGCAGTTCCAGCAGGGCAGCATCGACGTGATCGACCGCAGCAATCCCGCCACCCGTGACCTGCCCGCCAAATGGGTGCGGACCGAGGAATGGTATTCGTTCGACAAGGTGCCGACAGGCAACTGCACCCGCATCCTCGCGACGCTCGACGAGACCAGCTACGAGCCGTTCCCCGAGCGCGTGCGGATGGGCAAGGAGCATCCGCTGATCTGGACGCGGTGCGTCGGCAAGGGCCGGGTGTTCTTCTCGGCGCTGGGGCACAAGGCGGAGACCTATGCCGAGCCGCTGCACCGCACGCTGATCTCGGGCGCGATCCGCTGGGCCGCGCGGCGCTGAGGGCCCGACCCGGGAGGATCGGGCCCGATCTTCTTTGCCCAGATCAGCGCGGATTGCCGAAGCGCTTGCGGAAGCCGGTCAGGTCGATCTTGAAATCGTCCTCGCCGTGGAAGGCTTCGTCGCTCAGCTTCGGCTTCTCCGCCGCCTTGTACCAGGCGGCATATTCGGCGGTGTCGCGGCTCTGCTTCTTGTAGTGCGTCGAATAGGTGCGCACCTGGATCGTCGGGGTCGCGCTGCCCATGTCGAAGCGCATCAGGCGCAGCCAGCCGTCGCCGATGCCCTCGCCCGGGCCCATCTTCGCGCCGGCATCGATCGCGCTCTGGCGACGGTCCTGATAGTCGGCGAGCACCTGCCACACCGGGTGGCCGGCGCGGTTGTTGTCGACGCGTATCGCCTGGCCATGCTCATGGCCGCACAGCACCAGGAAGATCTGGTCGTGCTGGCTGATGAACTTGTCCCACACCATCTGCGGGCTGTTGTCCTCCGCGTCCACGGCGTGGCCGTCGATGATCGGATTGGGAACGCGCTCGCCTTCCTTGGTCATGTAGTCGTGCGTGGAGACGATGGTCGGCAGGCCGGGATGCTCGGCGATCACCTTGGCCGCCCATTCGAGCGAGGCGTTAGGGGCGTCGAACTGCAGGCCGATGTGCAGGAAGGTATAGCCGCCCGCCTTGAAGATCTGGGCGCTGTCGGCACCGCCGTCATGGCTGGCGACATACCAGCGCTTGTTCTTGAAGAAGGGCTTGTCCGCACCGAACAGCGAGCGGAAATTGTTCAGCCCGCCGGGATGCAGCATGCCCAGGCTCGACATGTCGGTGAACTTCGCCGCCGGCGGGTGGCTGGAGTCGGTCCACATCGCGTCATAGTCGTGATTGCCCGGCACCACCGAGAACGGCACCTTGCCGGCGATCATCTCGTATCCCTTGCGCGCCGTGGCGATCTCGACGGTCGTCACCTTCGGCGTCGGCGCGAAATGCGCGTCGAGGATCGGGTTGGCGACACGCTTGAAGCCGCGCGCGGCATGGCCCGGATCGATCGTCAGCGTCTGGTGCTGCCACACATCGCCCAGCGCCGTGACGAAATCGATGTCGCCGCCGTTCGAGCGCAGATTGGCGGCGATGTACGCCATCTGGTCGAGGAACATCCGGTCCGCGTCGAACTTGAAGCCCTCGGCGGTCTGGTGGGTGTAGTCGGTATAGTTCTGCGTGTCCGAGATCGCCGCGATCGTGAAGCTGCGGTCCTGGGCCAGGGCCGGCACCGCCGCCCCCGAAAGGGCTGTAACGGCGGCGAGAAATGCTGCGGTCTTGCGCATGGTCTTGCTCCTGAGATGCGGGGTCAGAACTTCACGCCGAATTCGGCGCGATAGGTGCGGCGGGTGCCGGCGATGAAGGTCGGGATGCCGAAATTGTCGCCGGTATTGCCGGCATCGACGATGAACTTCTCGTCGGTCAGGTTGTCGCCCACCAGCGCGAAGCTCCAGCGCTCGCCCGTGCCGGTGAACGAAAGCCGCGCGCTCAGCAGGCCGAAGGAACCCTGATATTCGTCGACGACCCGGTCGCTATAAGCCGCCGGCGTGCGCACCTGCAGGTCCGGGCGGTCGTTGTTGTCGTCGAAGAACATCTTCGACTGCCAGCTGTAGAGCGGCGCGAAGCTGAACCGCCCGCCCGCGACATCGGCATAGAAGTCCGCCCCGATCGCATACTTGTTGTCCGGGCTGTTGCGGAAGCGGTTGCCGTCATAGACGCCGTTCTTGAAGCGCGCCTTGTTCCAGCCATAGCTGCCGAACAGGCGGATGCCGTTGATCGGCGTGTAGCTCAGCTGCGCCTCGATGCCGGTCGCGTCCGCCTTGCCGGCGTTGATCGTGCCGATCGTGCCGTTGACCGTGCCCAGCGTCTGGAAGTTGCTGTACCGATAGTGATAGATCGACAGGTCGCCGGTCAGCCGCCCGCCCAGCGCGCGGGTCTTGATCCCAGCTTCGGCCGATTGCAGCGATTCCGCCGGAATGATCTGGACCACCCCGGTGTTGAGTACCTGCACCACCTCGGGCCGCTTGCCGATGCCGTAGACGGCATAGAGGTTGACGTCGGACGTCACCGAATAGCGCAGGCCGGCGCGGCCGGTCAGCGTGTTCGAGCGGTTCTCGCCCGCGACCACCGCACCACCCGGCGTCGGCTGCAGCAGCAAGCCGCGGCCGGTGAGCCGGCTCACCCCCAGCGGCGTCAGCCCCTGCAGCGACGCTTCCTTCTTGTCGAAGGTCACGCGGCCGCCGCCGAACAGCTGCAGCCCGGGCGCGAGATCGGCGGTGACGTCGGCGAAGACGTCATAGGTCATGATCTTCGCGTGCGAGACCTGCTGGTCGATATGGAAGGGCTTGAGCGCCGCCGCCGTCGGCCCGAGCAGCGCGTTGATCTGCGCGTTGGTCAGCCCGCGCGGCGCGAGCGCCTGGAGCTGGCCGCCGAGCAGCAGCGCCATCGCCCGCTCGTCATAGCCCAGGCTGAAGTCCATGCCGTTGTCGGCACGGAACGCGCTGGCGCCGACAAAGCCCTGGAACGGCCCGACATCCTTGAAGTTCAGCCGCAGCTCCTGCGACACCTGATAGCCGTAGTTGCGCTGCTCATAGGCAATGATGTTGGTCGGCGTGCCGTCATTGTCGCCCGACTGGAACGCGTCGGCCCAGCGGAAGCCGGTGACCGAGGTGAAGCTCAGCCGATCGTTCAGCTGCCAGTCCAGCGTGCTGCTGATGTTGACGATGTCGCGCTTGAACATCGGCTCGCGGAAGCTGCCGAACGTATCCAGATGCGTGGGCGTCCAGAAGTTCAGGTCGCCGACGATCGCGCCAGTCTTCTGGTCGAGCGGCAGGAAGGTCCGCGACTTGAACGGCACGCCGCCGCGGGTGTCGTCGCGGTCATAGGTGGCGATCAGATTCATCTCGAAATCGGCGCTCGGCGTCCAGCGCGCGGCGAAGCGGAGCGCCTGGGCGTTCACCGCATTGTAGGTACGGTCGGACTGGGTATCCGAGACGAAACCGTCGCGCTGCCGGGCGAGCCCGCCGATGCGGACCGCCAGGGTATCGCTCACCGGCAGGTTCACCACTGCCTGAGCCGACCAGTAGCTGTAGTTGCCGCCGGCCACCTTGGCCTCGACGCCGAACGTGTCGGCCGCGCGCTTCTGGTAGATCGACACCCCGCCGTTAAGCGCCGAGCGGCCGTGCAGCGTCGATTGCGGGCCGCGCTCCACTTCGATCCGGTCGACGTCGAAGATCTCGGTATAGGAAGCCGTCGCCTGGGTGACCGGCATGCCGTCCTGGAACACCGCGACGCGCAGCTCGGCCTGGGGCTGGAAGTCGTTCGAGGTAATGCCACGCACCGAGAATCCCGGCGCGAACTTGTCCTGCAGCTGGATCACGAAGCCCGGCGTGATCGCCGAGACCTTGCTCAGCTCGGTGCCGCCGATCCGCTCGAGCGCGTCGGCGCTGTACGCGCTGATCGCCATCGGCACGTCGGTGATCCGCTGCTCGCGCTTCTGGGCGGTAACGACGATGTCGTCCCCCATTACGGTGTCATCCCCATCGCTCGGCGACTGGGCCGCGGCGCGATCCTGTGCCAGCTTGGCCGGCGCATCGACGCGTGCGGATTCGCCGGTAGCCTGGGCATGCGCCTGCGTCGCACCAAGAACCAACATGCTGGAACAGAGTAGAAATTTATACATGCTTCCAACCCCCGACTATTTATGAGACGGTCACGTATCGATATTCCGTGACAGAATTGCTGCAGGAGCGAGAAGAATCTTGAACGCCGGGAATGAAGTGCTGCGCGGCAGGGGAAGACCGCGCGACGGGGGGATCGACGCCAATATCCGCGAGGCCGCCTGGGCGCTGCTCGCCGATCATGGCTATGAGGGGCTCACCTTCGAGGCGCTGGCCGAGGCGGTGGGGTGCGGCCGCGCGACCCTGTACCGCCGCTTCGCCTCCAAGGACGCGCTGGTGGCGACGATCCTCGATGAATCCTCCCGCGCGGTGGAACCGGTGATCCGGCCCGAGATGACACCGCGCGACGCGCTGATCGCCCATACCAGCGCATGCCACACGCTGATGGCCGGCAATTACGGGCGGGCGCTGCTCAAGCTGGACGCGGTCCTTCGCGACAATGACGCGCTGGGCAAGGCGACCGCCGGGCAGATCGAGAACGAGCTCGATTTCTACCGGCGCGAAATGCTGCGCCTGCGACCGCAGACGCAGCCGGCTGACCTCGACTTCATCATCCATACGCTGGTCGGCAGCGTGATCTACCATGTCGCGTTGCTGCGCCGGGAACTCGATCGCCGGCGGATCGAGCAGCTGGTCGATCAGGCGATCACGCTGCTGGAAACCCTCTGACCCGGGCACAAAAACGCCGCCCGCGACAGGGCGCGGGCGGCAAGGAAATGGTGCCAGACTTTGGAGAGACCCCGGCACCGCGAAAGAGGGGCCGGGCGCGGCAGGTACGCCGCCGCGCCCGGAAACAAGCTTACATCCGGAACGAAGCGCTCAGCGAGTAGACGCGGCCGTTCTTGTACACCGCGGTCGGGAACCTCGGATCCGAGCTGTACTGGTAATAGGTCTCGTCGAGCAGGTTCGACGCCGATGCGCTGACCTGCAGCTTGTCGGTGATGTTGTACGAAATCGATGCGTCGAGCTGGCTGTAGCCGTCTGTGTAATCCTGCGACTGCTGGCGGCCGAAGCGATAGAAATACTTCGAACGACGGTTGAAGCTGACGCGCGCCTGGAACGGCCCCTTCTCGAAATAGGGCACGATCGTGAACGTATCGCGCGACAGATAGGGCAGGCCCGTGGGCGAACCGGTATCGGCATCGGTGAAGGTGTAGTTGGACTGGATGCCGAAGCCCCAGAACAGATTGGCGTTCGCGGTGAGCGAGAAGCCGGTGACCTTCGCCTTGCCGCCGTTCACCGGGCGCGAGATCGAATAGATCAGCGTCCGGCCGGTCACCGTGTTGGTGAGGCTGACATTGTCCTCCACCTGGTTGCCGATATAGTTCGACACGTCACGGTAGAAGACTTCACCCGAGATGTAGCTCGCCGGTGCGAAATACCATTCGGCGGAGAGGCCGAAATTGGTCGCCGCATAAGGCTTCAGGTCCGGATTCCCGCCGCTGCCCGAACGGGTGGTGTCGTCGAGCGAAAGCGAGCCGGCGAGATCCGAATAGCGCGGACGCGCCATCACCTTCGCCGCCGAGGCACGCAGCATCACATTCTCGCCCGCCTGGAAGATCAGGTTGGCGGCCGGCAGGAAGCGGTTGTCGTCCGTCGTCACCTGGGTCGGTGCGAACACGCCGCCGCTCTGCACGTAGAATTGCGACTGGTCGCGGGTGAAGACGTAGCGGCCACCGATATTGCCGCGGAAACGGCCAGCCTCGAAATTGGCCTGCACATAGCCGGAGACGATCGTTTCCTTGACGTGGAAATACTGGTCCTTCGAAAGGCCGCGGCTCACATTGATGTTGCCGTACTTCTCCAGCGTCGCACGGATCGCATCGGCATCCAGCGTGGCATAGGGCGTGCCGTTGCCGCTCACGCCCAGGCCGTCGTACAGGTTGCTGTCGAGGACATAGGGGTTGAGATCGGCGAGCGTGAAGTTCCGGTTGGTGAACGTCGCGCCGCCAACGGTCGTGTTGCTGTTGGTGTGGCTGGCGAAGCGCGCACCGAACAGGATCTTGTTGATCGGGCCGAGATTGACGGCGCGTGCGACGTCCGCCTGACCGAACAGCTCCTTGTCGCGGGTCTTCTCGGCGAAGGTGATGCCGCCGATCTGGCGTCCGAAGAACGGATTGCCGCCATTGGCCGCGCGCACCGCCGCTTCGGTCTGGTTCTCACCGCCGAGCGCCGTGTAGTTGCTCAGCCAGCGCGACGGGTCGCTCGCCGGATACTGCCAGTTGACATAGGTTTCCTTGCCGTTGGTCCCGGAGGTGAACCCCTGCTTGGTGCGGAAATCGAGCAGATATTCGGGGTCCTTGCCGCCGGAGGCGCGGGTCCCGCCGAAGTTCGCGGTGATCACCCAGTCGCCCGGCTTCCAGTCGACCATCAAGGTGAGCGAGTCATTCTTGACGCGGGTGCGGCGGAAATTGGTGTCGAGCTGGCCGGTCGCACCGTTGCCGCTGGTGATGCCGGAGAAGGTCGCCGAGGTGACCATGCCGTTCGCATAGGTCGCGCTCTGCAGCAGCGAGCCTTCATAGCCATAGGTATATTCGGAGTTCGACAGGTTGTCGTAGTTGCCACGGATCACCAGCGCGGTGCCGGTGAGCGTCAGGTTGTCGGCCGGGCGAACCTGCAGCGCGCCGGAGAAGCCGATGCGCTCACGCTCCTGCTTGAAGAACTCGCGGGCAAGGAACGAGGCCACGCGGGCCTTGCTGAAGTCGGCGATCATCGCCGCATTGGGCAGTTGGCCGTTCAGCGTCGGACCGCTGGTGACGCGGCCGTCCGCGCCATAGATGATGTTGCCGTTGGTATCCTTGGCATAGCGGTCGAGCAGTGCATCGCCGGTACGGTACCAATAGACCGCCGAGCCGGCGCGGCTGAGCTGCTCCTTGTCGTAGTTGACCGCGCCGAGGAAGCCGATCGTGTCGTCGGCATTGTGCCAGCTGTACAGCGCCGAGCCGCGGAAGCTGCCGCGCTTGGCACGGCTGTTGTACTCGCCGCCGCCGGTCAGCGCGACGGTGTTGGGGGCGAGGTCGAGCGGCTTGCGGGTGACGATGTCGACGCTCGCGCCGATCGCGCCTTCCTGCAGGCGTGCCTCGGGGGTCTTGTAGACGACCGCCTGGCTGATGATCGTCGGTGAGAGCAGCGAATAGTTGAACGAGCGGCTGGAGCGATCCGAGGGGTTGCCGCCCCAGTCTGCGGAAGCGACGGAATGGCCGTCGATGGTCAGGCGGTTCAGGGCGGGCTCGACACCGGCGATGGAGAGCTGCTCGCCCTCGCCGAACTGGTGGTCGACGGTCACGCCCGGCAGGCGCGAGAGCGATTCCGCGACGTTGCTGTCGGCCAGCTTGCCGACATCCTCGGCGCTGATCACGTCGACGATCGAGTCGGCGCGCTTCTTGGTCTGGATTGCGTCCTGAAGGCTCTTGCGGATGCCGGTGACGACGATCTCGCCATTGGAACCGTCGTCGCGCTGCGAAGGAACGGCATCCTGCGCATAGGCCGGCAGCGCGGCACAGATAAGCGCAGTACCGGTCAGGAACTTAAGTCGTAGATTCATTGGTCCATCCCCCGTCGCTTGCATCGCCGGACTGGCCCAGCCAGCCCGCATCTTCCTGCGGATACACAACGTCTCTCGAACGCCTCTCCCGCTCGATTCTTTGCGAATCCGGGCATCGGGGCGCCTTGGGACCAGTGTGTAACCATGATCGAACCAATCACGCAATAGTTTTTGGAAATTTGTTTTGCGTATGAAAATGAAGCGTGACATTTGAGCGGACGCCCCTGATGTTGCGCCGAGCAAATCGAGCCGGATAGGAGAGCAAATGAACGCTATGGGCACATGCGCGCCGCTCCGGATCGCGCGATCGAAACCAGCCGCTGCCGCGTGCGCAGTTGATGCAATTGGTCTCTTGCCTGCACGGATGGGCAGGTCGCTTCGGAGCCATGGGAGTCGAAACTCGGCATGACCTACAGCACCGCAATCCGCGCCTCGGGCACCCGTTCGGACAGCGCCTGGCTGGGCGATCTGCCGACCCATGACCACCGGCCGCTCTATGCCCAGTTTGCGCAATTGCTGCGCAAGGCGATCACCGACGGGCGGCTCGAAGCCGGCGCCGCGCTGCCGCCCGAACGCGATCTCGCCGCCGAATATGGCGTGTCGCGCATCACGATTCGCCGCGCCATCGCGGAGCTGGCGGAAGACGGGCTGCTGACGCGCAAGCAGGGTGCGGGCACCACGGTCACCCGCCGCATCGAGCAGAATTTCTCGCGGATCAGCTCCTTTTCCGAGGAGATGGCGGCGCGCGGGCAAGTGGCGAGCAGCAGCTGGATCCTGCGCGCGCAGGGCATCGTCACGCCCGCCGAGGCGATGCAGCTGAACCTGTCGCCCGGTGCTCCGGTGATGCGCTTCCACCGCGTCCGGATCGCCGACGATGCGCCCATGGCGCTCGAATTCTCGACCGTTCCCGGCTATTGCCTGGGCAGCATCCACGACGTGTCGGAATCGCTGTACGCCGCCTTGGCCCATACCGATCATCGCCCGGTCCGTGCGCTGCAGCGGCTGCGCGCGGTACCGTTCACCAGCGCCCAGGCGCGGCTGCTGCAGGTCGATGCCGGAACCCCCGGGCTGCTGATCGAGCGCTGCGGCTTCCTGCGCGACGGCCGGCCGGTCGAGTACACCCAATCCTATTATCGCGGCGACGCCTATGACTTCGTCGCGGAGCTCACCGACCTCTGATCTTCACTCCGCGCAGAAGATCATGACAAGCCGTTTGCGCTAGGCTAGCGTTGTCAGATGCCGTCAAAGCCAGCATCGCAGATCAAGTCGGACGCCAAGAAAGCCAAAACAGACGGCAAGTCGGCCTCCCCCAACTATAGCGCGCCCGCCCTGGAGAAGGGCATCGACGTGATCGAACTGCTCGGCAACGAGCCGTTCGGGCTCACCATCACCGAGATTTCACAGCGGCTCGGCCGCTCGGTCAGCGAGCTGTTCCGCGTCGTCGTCGCGCTCGATCGGCGCGGCTGGCTGCACAAGGATGCCGCGACCGACCGCTACCGCGTCACCTACAAGCTGCTCGAGCTCGCGCATCGCGCCACGCCAGCACAGGAGCTCACCTATGTCGCGGCGCCGCGCATGCACGCCCTCGCCGCGGCCACCATGCAGTCCTGCCACCTCGCGGTCATCAACGGCGCGCGCGGCCTGATCGTCGCGCGCCAGGAAAGCTCGGGCCCCACGGGCTTCGCGGTGCGCCTCGGTACCGAGATCACCCTCGCGAACAGTTGCTCGGGTCACGTGCTGCTCGCCTTCATGGACGAGGCCAGCCGCGCGGAAGTGCTCGGCGAACAGCTCTCCCGCACGCTTTCCAAGCGCCTGGCAGCGGTCCGCACCCAGGGTTACGAATCCATCGCCAGCTCCCGACTGGCCGGCGTCTCGGATCTCTCCTGCCCGATCTTCGGGTTCAACGGCCATGTCGTCGCGGCGCTCACCATTCCGTACCTGGCGGTGATAGACGACGCGCCGCACCTTTCGGTGGAAGAGACGCTCGACCATCTCAAGGCCGCCGCGCTCGACATCTCGACCGTGCTCGGCTGGTACGATCGCGAGGAAGCACCCGTGGTGCCCACCCTGTCGGTTCCCGAACCGCAACGCGCCCGCCGGACCCGCAAGGCGGGCTGATCCGCCCAACAAATTGCACCGATTCCGATGCACATCGCCGCCGGCACCGGGACCATCCGGCACCGCTTGCGGACGCATCTACGCGTGACCATCGCTTGACAGAAACCGCCTGGACATAGTGCGTTCGCCTGCGCTCTCCGTGCCCGCGCCCGCCCGCCGCGCAACGACGGGAAAACAGGTAAATTTCATCTGGAAATGATATTTCCATATACAAAATGAACACGGCTTAATAAGAACAAGTCACATTAGTGCCTGACACTTGTTCCTTCCGTCACAGAGAAAATCGCCAATGACCGTGATCACCGGCCTGCGCGTGCTGGACATCCGATTCCCCACCAGCCTTTCGCTGGATGGCTCCGACGCGATGAATCCGGATCCGGATTACTCCGCCGCCTATGTGATCCTCGAAACGGATACGCCCGACCTCAGCGGCCATGGCCTCACCTTCACCATCGGCCGCGGCAACGAGATCTGCGTCGCCGCGATCGAAGCGCTGCGCCCGCTGGTGATCGGCCAGTCGCTCGACACGATCCGTGCCGAGCCGGCCGCCTTCTGGCGCCACATCACCGGCGACAGCCAGCTGCGCTGGATCGGCCCCGACAAGGGCGCCATCCACCTCGCCACCGGCGCGGTCGTCAATGCGGTCTGGGATCTCTGGGCCAAGGCCGAGGGCAAGCCGGTGTGGAAGCTGGTCGCGGACATGTCCCCGGCCGAGCTCGTCCGGACGATCGACTTCCGCTACATCAGCGACTGCGTCGCGCCCGAAGAGGCACTCGCGCTGCTCGAGGCCCGCGCCGTCGGCAAGGAAGAGCGGATCGCGCTGCTCCGCGCCGAGGGCTATCCCTGCTACACCACCTCGGCCGGCTGGCTCGGCTATGACGACGACAAGCTCCGCCGCCTGGCGCAGGAGGCGATCGACGCCGGCTTCCGTCACATCAAGCTCAAGGTCGGCGTCGACCTGGCGGACGACATCCGCCGCGTCGCGATCGCGCGCGAGGTACTCGGCCCCGATCGCACGCTGATGATCGACGCCAACCAGGTCTGGGAAGTCGACCAAGCGATCGAATGGGTCAACGCCCTCGCCTTCGCCAAGCCCTTCTTCATCGAGGAGCCGACCAGCCCGGACGACGTGCTCGGTCATGGCCGCATCCGCGCCGGCATCGCACCGGTGAAGGTCGCGACCGGCGAGATGTGCCAGAACCGCATCCTCTTCAAGCAGTTCATCATGAGCGGCGCGATCGACGTGGTGCAGATCGATGCCTGCCGCCTGGGCGGCGTCAACGAAGTGCTGGCGGTGCTGCTGATGGCAGCGAAGTACGACCTGCCGGTCTGGCCCCACGCTGGCGGCGTCGGCCTGTGCGAATATGTCCAGCATCTCGCGATGATCGACTATCTCTGCTTCGCCGGCACGCGGGACGGCCGCGTGATCGAATATGTCGATCACCTGCACCAGCATTTCCTCGATCCCTGCGTGATCCGCTCGGCCGCCTATATGCCGCCCGAGCGCCCAGGCTTCTCGATCGAGATGAAGCCGGAGACGCTCACCCGCTACCGGCACCAGCCCGGCCGCGAGCAGGCCGCCTGAACCGTGGGGCGAGACATGGATCTCGCCCTGGGGGCCAGGTTCTGCAGGAAGCTCCGGCCCGAATGATATACGGTCGGCACCAGATCGGCCTTGACGATATCGTGCCGACCCCGTTCAGCACAGGGATGGATAGCGCAGGGACAAGCACGACGACACCAGCCGGAAATCACCGCCGGATGCCCGAGGCCCCTGGCTCATTTTTTCCTGTGAACTTGTATTTTAAATACGCAATTATACAAAGACCACATCCCGCTCAGCGGGGGGAGGAAATCTGAAAATGGCCAGTCGCGCGTCCGCTGCCGCACCGCCGATCATCGAGCGCCGCTATGCGGTCGCCTTCGCGCTCGTCACTTCGCTTTTCTTCTCCTGGGCACTGGCCGCCGCACTGAATGACGTGCTGATCCGCCAGTTCCAGAAGGCGCTGGACCTCACCCGCACCGAAGCGAGCCTGATCCAGTTCGCCTTCTATGTCGGCTATTTCTGCGCCGCGATCCCGGCGGGGCTGCTGATCCGCCGCCTCGGCTACAAGAACACCATCCTGATCGGCCTGGCCTGCTACGCCGGCGGCGCCTTCCTCTTCTATCCCGCAGCGGCAAGCGAACAGTACGGCCTGTTCCTCGTCGCCCTGTACGTGATCGCCATCGGCCTCGCCTTCCTGGAGACCGCGTCCAACCCCTATGTGACGATCCTCGGGGCGCCCGAGACCGCGTCCTCGCGCCTCAACCTCGCCCAGTCCTTCTACGGGATCGGGGCGGTGATCGGCCCGATCATCGGCGGGCTCTTCATCTTCTCCTCGGACGAGCGGACCCAGGCGCAGATCGCCGCAATGGCCCCGGCCGAGCGCGCCGCCTGGCGGTCCGCGGCGGCAACTGCGGTGCAGGGCCCGTACCTCGCGATCGGCGTCGCGGTCTGCCTCCTCGCCTTGCTCATCGCCTGCACGCGCTTCCCGGTCCTCGAACAGGCGAAGAAGACCGCCGGCAATGGCCGCCCGCTCTTCGCCGTGCTGCGCCACCGCCGGCTGCGCGCCGCCATCCTCGCGCTCTTCCTCTATGTCGGCGCCCAGGTCGGCGTGTGGAGCTTCTTCATCGATTTTTCCAAGAGCCAGGCCCCGCAGCTCAGCGAGCAGACGACTGCCTTCCTGCTCTCCGCCAGCCTCGGCATGCTGATGATCGGCCGCTTCAGCGGCGCCTTCCTGCAGCAGCGTTTCGCGCCCGCGCGCCTGCTCCTCCTCTACGCAGTGGCGAACGTGCTGCTCTGCGGCTTCGCCGCCTTCGCCACCGGCATGCCGGCGGTCGGCGCGCTCTGGCTGACCAGCTTCTTCATGTCGATCATGTTCCCGACGATCTTCGCGCTCGGCGTCGAGGGCCTGGGCGAGGAGACTGAAAGCGGTGCTGCCTTCCTGATCATGGCGATCATCGGCGGTGCGGTGTTCCCGCCGCTGATGGGCCTGGTCTCCGAACGGGTCGGCGGCGTCCACCACATGATGCTCGTGCCCATGCTCGCCTTTGCGGGCGTGCTCTATTTTGCCGTGCAGCGGCTCCGCGAAGGACGTACCCAGTGACCCGCGCCTTGTTCGCCCTCGATCTGGACAATGATCCCGAGCTGATCGCCGCCTATGAAGCGCGCCACGCGCCCGGATCGGTATGGCCTGAGATCGTGCATGACATCCGCCAGCGCGGCTATCGCGAGATGGAGATCTGGCGCGTCGCCAATCGCCTGGTCATGCTCGCCGAAATCGTACCGGAGGGCCTCACCCCTTCGGCCCCCGAACTCCAGCCGATCATCGACCAGTGGGAATCCGAGATGGACGCCTATCAGCGCCCGATCGCATCCGGCAGCCCGAAATGGCTGCCGATGACCCGCATCTTCGCGCTCGACGAGCAGCCTGCGGCATGATTCCGGTCCGCACGATTCCCCGCGCGAAGATCAAGGTCAGCGAGATCGGATTTGGCGCGGCGCCGCTTGGCAATCTCTACCAGCCGATCACCGATATCGAAGCCAGGGCCACGCTCGAGCGCGCGCTCGCGGCGGGGATGAACTATGTCGATACGGCGCCGCACTACGGCCACGGTCTGAGCGAGCGCCGCGTCGGCGACGCCCTGCGCGAACGCGAAGGCGTTGTGCTGTCGACCAAGGTCGGCAGGCTGCTCCGCGCGGACGCCACGCTGCGCGGCGACGATTCCGAGCGGGAAGGCTTCCGCTCCCCGCTGCCCTTTGCCCGTCATTATGACTATACATATGACGGTATCCTGCGTTCCTATGAGGACAGCCTGCAGCGGCTCGGCCTGGCCAGCATCGACCTGCTCTATGTCCACGATATCGGCACCCGGACGCACGGCGCGGACAATGCCCATTATTTCGACCAGCTGACCCAGGGCGGCGGCTTCAAGGCGCTGGAGCGCCTGCGCGACGAGAAGGCCATTGCCGGTTTCGGCATCGGCGCCAACGAATGGCAGGTCGGCCTTGACGCACTCCGCCACGCGGATTGCGACGCGATGCTGCTCGCCGGCCGCTATACCCTGCTCGAGCAGGGCGCACTGACCGAGTTCCTGCCGCTCTGCCACGATCGCCAGGTCGGCGTGATCATCGGCGGCGCCTATAATTCCGGCATCCTCGCCACCGGCACCGCGCAGGGAACCGGCCTGCGCTACGATTATGGCGAAGCGCCTCCCGAAATCGTTGCGCGCGTCGCCAGGCTGGAAGCCCATTGCCGCGCGTTCGAAGTGCCGCTCGCCGCCGCCGCGCTCCAGTTTCCCCTCGCCCACCCCGCTGTCGCCAGCGTCCTGCTCGGCCTCGGCGCGCCAGGCCAGGTGGAGGAGACGATCAGGCTTCACGCCTTCCCGATCCCCGCGCAATTCTGGCTCGACCTCCGGGGCGAAGGCCTGATCGCCGAAGACGCGCCCATCCCGACGGATCGCTAGATGCGCGTCGATGCCCACTTCCACCTCTGGCGCCCGGCCCGCGGCGATTATGGTTGGCTGACGCCGGCCACCGGCGCCCTCTACCGCGACTATGAGCCGCAGGAATTCGCTCCCCTGCTGGTGGCGCACGACATCGAAGCCGCGATCCTGGTCCAGGCCGCCCCAAGCGAGGCGGAAACTCGCTTCCTGCTCGATCATGCCGAAAGCCGTCCCTGGATCGCCGGCGTCGTCGGCTGGACCGACCTGGCCGCCGATGACGCCCCGGCGCGGATCGCCGCCCTTGCCGAAACGCCCAAGATCCTCGGCCTGCGCCCGATGCTGCAGGACCTGGACGATCCCGCCTGGATCCTGGGCGACGCGGTCCGTCCCGCGCTCGACGCGATGGCAGAGCACGGCCTCGTCTTCGATGCGCTGGTCCGCGCGGAACAGCTCCCCGCGATCCTCACCCTCGCCACCCGGCATGCCGGCCTGTCGATCGTGCTCGATCATTTCGGCAAGCCGCGGATCGAGGACGCGCCCGACAGCGAATGGCGCGACGCGATCGCCGCCCTTGCCGGCATGCCCAATGTGACGATCAAGCTCTCGGGCCTGCTCACCGAGGCGCCGCCGCACGCCGACGCAACTACCCTCGCCTCCTGGTTCGACCATGTCGCATCCAGCTTCGGTACCGAGCGCATCCTGTGGGGCAGCGACTGGCCGGTCGTGACCACCGCCGGCAGCTATGCCGACTGGATCGCCATCACCAACACGCTTCTCGCCGCCTTCGATTCCCGGGCACGCGAGGCCATTTTCGGTGCCAATGCGGCACGAATCTATCAGCTCTGACGGAGACAAAAGATGAGTAAAGCTGGCCGGCTGGCGGGCAAGACCGCGCTGGTTACCGCGGCGGCACAGGGTATCGGCCGGGCGACCGCCGAGCTCTTCGCAGCGGAGGGCGCCACGGTATGGGCGACCGACGTCAACCTGGACGGCCTGGCCGACATCGCCGGTTGCCAGACCGCGCGGCTGGACGTACGCGACGAAGGCTCGATCGCCGAGGCGCTCGATCGCACCGGGCCGCTCGACGTCATCTTCAACTGCGCCGGCGCAGTGCCGGGCGGCACGATCCTCGATTGCACGCCCGAGCAATGGGACCTGGCCCAGGACCTCAACGTCACCAGCATGTACCGGATCATCCGCACCGCCCTGCCCGCGATGATCGCGCGCGGCGGCGGCAGCATCGTCAACATGTCCTCGGTCGCCAGCTCGATCAAGGGCGTGCCCAACCGCTTCTCCTATGGCGTGACCAAGGCGGCCGTGATCGGGCTCACCAAGGCGGTGGCCGCCGATTTCGTCGCCCAGGGCATCCGCTGCAACGCGATCTGCCCGGGCACGATCGAGACGCCCTCGCTGCACGAGCGCCTGCGCGATACCGGCGACTATGAAGGCGCCCTCTCCGCCTTCATCGCGCGCCAGCCCATGGGCCGGCTTGGTCAGGCCGCCGAGGTCGCCGCGCTCGCCCTTTATCTCGCCTCGGACGAGTCCGCATTCACCACCGGCCAGATCCATGTGATCGATGGCGGCTGGACCAACTGATCCCGGTTTTTGAAGGAGCTTTGATATGAAATTGCTGCGCTTCGGCCCGAACGGCACCGAGAAGCCCGGCCTCGTCGATGCCGAGGGCAAGATCCGCGACCTGAGCGGGATCGTGTCCGACATCGACGGCAGCACGATCACGCCCGAGGGCCTGGAACGGCTCCGCGCGATCGATCCGTCGAGCCTGCCGCTGGTCGAGGGCGATCCGCGCCTCGGCGCCTGCGTCGCGCGTCCCGGCAAGTTCATCTGCATCGGCCTCAACTATGCCGATCATGCGGCCGAAACCGGCGCCGCGATTCCCGAGGAACCGATCCTCTTCATGAAGGCGACCAGCGCGCTCTCGGGCCCGAACGATCCGATCGTGAAGCCCCGCGACGCCACCAAGCTCGATTGGGAAGTCGAGCTCGCCTTCGTCGTCGGCACCGAATGCCGCTATGTCGACGAGGAACAGGCAGAGGCCGCGATCGCCGGCTATTTCGTCTGCAACGACGTCTCCGAACGCGCGTTCCAGCTCGAGCGCGGCGGCACCTGGGACAAGGGCAAGGGGTGTGACAGCTTCGGCCCGATCGGCCCCTGGCTGGTGACCGCCGACGAAGTGGGCGACACCAGCGACCTGCACATGTGGCTCGAGGTCAACGGCAAGCGCTACCAGGACGGCTCGACCTCGACGATGATCTTCCGTCCGGCCTTCATCCTGTCCTATCTCAGCCGCTTCATGAGCCTGCAGCCGGGCGACATCGTCACCACCGGCACGCCGCCGGGCGTTGGCCTTGGCCAGACTCCCAATGTATGGCTGCACAAGGGCGACCGGGTCGCGCTGGGCATCGCCGGCCTGGGCGAGCAGCGCCAGGAAGTCATCGACGCCTGAACCATGGAACCGGGCCGGCCGCTTCGCCGCGACCGGCCCGGCCCAATCGAGAGGACGCGGAGCCCAATGCTCGAAATCTGCATCGACACGCTCGCCGGGATCGACGCGGCCATCGCCGGCGGCGCCGATCGGCTCGAGCTTTGCGCCGCGCTTTCGGTCGGCGGGCTTACGCCGCCCCAGTCGCTGGTCCTGCGCGCCGCCGCCGCGCCGATCCCCGCCCACTTGCTCGCCCGCCCCCGCGACGGCGACTTCCGCTATGATGCCGGCGAGGCCGCGCTGGTCGCCGACGACATCCGCCTCGCCGCCGAGGCCGGGCTCGCCGGCGTCGTGATCGGCGCGAGTGATGCCGCCGGACGCCTCGATGCCGATCTCCTCGCCTCCTGGGTCGCGCACGCCCGTGCCGAGGGCGCCAAAAGGGAACGGCCCCTCTCCCTCACCCTCCACCGCGCCTTCGATCTCTGCCCGGACCTGCTCGAAGCACTCGACACGGCGATCGCGCTGGGCTTCGACCGGATCCTGACGTCGGGAGGCCAGCCCAAAGCCGCCGATGCGCTCGACACGCTCGCCGAACTGGTCCGCCGTGCCGATGGCCGCATCGGAATCCTGGCCGGCAGCGGCGTCGACGCCGCCAATCTGCCGGCCATCCTCGCCACCGGCGTGCCCGAGGTCCATGCGTCGTGCCGCAGCCCCGCTGGCGCCCCCGGCGAAGCCGAGCAGCGCTTCGGCTTCCAGGCCGGCCCGAGCCTCGCTACGGACCCGGCCAAGGTATCCGCGCTGCGCCGGATTCTCGATGGCCATAGAACCTTGAACAATACCAATATATGACTTATCGCCGTCCACTTAACCAGTAAGGCAGAGTTGTATGATGGGGGCTGAAGAGCCGCAGGCGGAAACCACCGCCACGCTCATGGAGACCGAAGCGGCCGAGGCCGGGCAGGTCGTGCGCCGGCTGATCGCCGCGAACGAGCCCGCCTTCGCGGCGCTCGCCACGCGGCTGCGGGCCAACCCGCCCGCGCGCATCGTCACCTGCGCCCGCGGCTCGTCGGACCATGCGTCGAGCTATGGCAAGTATCTGATCGAGACCTTCATCGGCATTCCCGTCGCCTCGGCCGCCCCGTCGGTGGCGTCGGTGTTCGCCGCCCCGGTCGCGCCCGGCTCGGCGCTGTGCATCGCAGTCTCGCAGAGCGGCCGCAGCCCCGACCTGCTCGCCACCGTCCGTGCGCACCAGGAAGCCGGAGCCCATGTCGTCGCCTTCGTCAACGACGAGACCTCGCCCCTCGCGGTACTCGCCGACACCTGCATCGGGCTCAAGGCCGGCCCGGAGCGCTCGGTCGCCGCGACCAAATCCTATATCGCCTCGCTCGCCGCCTTCGTCGCGCTGGTCGCCGGCTGGTCCGGGGACGAGGCGCTGGCCGAAGCGCTGGCCGGCCTGCCCGACCAGCTCGAGCAGGCGCGCACGCTCGACTGGAGCGACGCCGTCACCGCATTCCGCGATGCGACCAATCTGTTCGTGATCGGCCGCGGCTACAGCTTCGGCATCGCCCAGGAAGCCGCGCTCAAGTTCAAGGAGACTTGCGGGCTCCATGCCGAGGCGTTCAGCGCCGCCGAAGTCCGTCACGGCCCGATGGCGATCGTCGGGGAAGGCTTCCCCATCCTCGCCTTCGCCACCTCCGACACCGCGGGCGACAGCGTCCGCGAAGCCACCGCCGAGTTCGCCGAGCGCGGCGCCCGCATCTGCCTGGCCGACGCCAAGGGCAGCGGCAGCCTGCCCGCGCTTGCCGGCCACCCGGCGATCGAGCCGCTCCTGATGGTCCAGAGCTTCTACCACATGGCCAATGCGCTCTCGCTGGCGCGCGGCCATGATCCCGATCGCCCGCTCTACCTCAAGAAGGTGACCGAGACGCGATGACTGCCTTCGCCTTCACCAACGGGCACATCGTCACGCCCGGCGGCATGCTCGATCGCGCGACCTTCACGGTCGCCGGCGGTCGCATCGCCGCGATCTCCCCTGACGGCCCGGCAGACGAGACCATCGACCTCAACGGCGGCTGGATCGTCCCCGGCTTCATCGACACCCAGGTCAATGGCGGCGCCGGCGTGCTGTTCAACGATTCGCCCGATGTCGACGGCATCGCGGCGATCGGCCGGGCGCATGCCCGCTACGGCACCACTGCCTTCCTGCCGACCCTGATCAGCGACACCGTCGAGATCGTCGCCCGTGCGCTCGACGCCACCGACGCAGCGATCGAGGCCGGCGTGCCCGGCGTCATCGGCGTGCATATCGAAGGCCCGGTCATCAGCGTCACCCGCAAGGGCATCCACGACGCCGAGAAGTTCCGCCGCCTCGACGAGGACTTCCTCGCGCTGCTCACCCGCCCGCGCCGCGGCAAGGTGATGCTCACCCTCGCGCCGGAGATGGTCTCGCTCGAGGACATCGCCCGGCTCCACGCAGCCGGCGTGATCCTCAGCATCGGCCATAGCGATGCCAGCTACGACGTCGCCAAGGCCGCGATCGCCGCGGGCATGACCGGCGTCACCCATCTGTTCAACGCCATGTCCCCCCTGCTCCACCGCGCGCCCGGCGTGGTCGGCGCGGCGCTGGAGGACCAGAGCATCTATTGCGGGCTGATCCTCGACGGCTTCCACGTCCATGACGCCCCGGTCCGCATCGCGATGCGCGCGCGGCCGCACGACCGCTTCCTGCTCGTCACCGATGCGATGCCCTGTGTCGGCGCCGACGTCGCCGAGTTCGACCTGCACGGCCGTCGCATCCTGGTAGAGGGTGGGCGCTGCCTGGGCGAGGACGGCACGCTCGCCGGCTCTTCGCTCGACATGGCCGGCGCCTTCCGCAACGCGGTCGAGCGGATCGGCCTGTCCCATGCGGACGCCGCCATGATGGCCGCGACCAGCCCCGCCGCCTTTCTCGGCCTGGGCGACGAGCGCGGTGCGCTCGCCCCCGGACTGGTCGCCGACTGGGTCCAGCTGACGCGCGATCTCGCGCCCGTCGGCACCTGGATCGCCGGAACCCGCATCGCCTGATCCTCGGGAGACAAGCCCTGCCCACGCAATCGCTGCCGCCGCTCGACGACACTCCCGCGGGGCACATCGCCATCGCGGCCCCGCTTGCCGGCTGGCTTTCCGGTCTCGACGAAGTTCCGGACCCCGTCTTCGCCCAGCGCATGCTGGGGGACGGCATCGCGATAGACCCGACCGGCGATTGCCTGCACGCGCCCTGTGACGGCGAAGTCGCCGTGCTCCAGCCGAGCGGCCACGCGATCACGATCCGCGCCGCCGAAGGCGTGGAGATCCTGATGCACATCGGCCTCGATACGGTGGCGCTGAAGGGCGAGGGCTTCACCCCCTGTGTGGCGGTCGGCGACCGCGTCGCCCAAGGCGATCCGCTGATCCGCTTCGATCTCGACACGATCGTCTGCGCGACCCCCTCGGCGATCACGCCGGTGCTGCTGCTCGAGACCCCCAATCACGCGCTGGTCCGCACCCGTGCGGACGGCCCGATCCAGGTCGGCGATACGATCTTCGCGCTGGAGCCCCGCCTCGGCGCCGATACGCCCGCCGCCACGCCGCAAACCGGCGAGACGGTCGAGCGCATCGTCACCGTGCCGCTCGTCCACGGCATCCATGCCCGCCCCGCCGCGCGCATCCGCGAGCTGCTCGCGGACCATGACGCCGAAGTCACCCTGACCAAGCAGGACCGTACTGCCAGCGCGCGCAGCCCGGTCGGGCTGCTGACACTTGCGATCGCGTTCGGAGACGAAGTCCGCATAACCGCCACCGGCCCGGATGCGGAGCAGGCCGCCACGGCGCTCGCCGCGCTGATCGAGAGCGGCATGGGCGAAAAGGGCCATGCCGGCGCCAAGCCGGCCGCGCCCGTCGCCCCCGCGCCGCAGACCACCACCCTCCCCACCGACGGCAAGCTCAGCGGCGTCACCGCCGCTCCCGGCCTCGCGGTCGGCCAGGCCCGTCGCTTCCGCCTTCCCGAAGTCCAGGTCGACACGGTCAGCAAGGGCGCGGCCGAGGAGCAGGCTCGGCTCGACGCCGCCCGTGCCACCCTCGCCGCGCGGCTCGACGGCGAGATCGGCCATGCCCATGGCGCCCAGCGCGCCATCGCCGAGGCGCACAGCGCGATGCTCGACGATGACGGCCTCCTCGCCGCCGCCGCTGTCGCAATCCAGGGCGGCGCCAGCGCCGGCCAGGCCTGGCGCGCCGTGATCGCGCCCCAGGCCGAGGCACTCGCCGCCTCGGGCGACACCCGCCTCGCCGAGCGCGCCGACGATCTGCGCGACCTCGAGCGCCGCGTCCTGCTCGTCCTCGCCGGCAGCGAAGACGCCCCGCTGGTCCTTCCGCCCGGCACCATCCTGATCGCGGAGGACCTGCTTCCCTCGCAGCTGATGGCGCTCGATCCGGCCCAGGTCGTCGGTATCTGCGTCGAGCGCGGCGGACCGACCTCGCACGTCGCGATCCTCGCCGCCGGGCTCGGCCTGCCGATGCTCGTCTCGCTCGGCCCGGTGCTGCGCCAGATCGACGAGGAAACCACGCTGATCCTCGATGCCGGCCTCGCCCGGCTCCATGTCGCCCCTGACGAAGCGGCACTCGCCGAGGCGCACCAGGCCGTCGCCGAACGTGCCGAGCGCCGCGCCGCCGCGCTCGCCGCCGCCGCCCGGCCCTGCCACATGGCCGACGGCACGCGCATCGAAGTCTTCGCCAATCTCGGCTCGCAGGCAGACGCAGAATTGGCCATCACCAATGGCGCAGAGGGCTCGGGCCTCCTGCGTACCGAATTCCTGTTCCTCGACCGCGGCTCCGCACCCAGCGTCGACGAACAGGCTGCCGACTACCAGGCGATCGCCGACACGCTTGCCGGCCGCCCGCTGATCGTCCGCCTGCTCGATGTCGGCGGCGACAAGCCGGCGCCCTATCTGCCGATCCCGGCGGAGGAGAACCCGGCGCTCGGACTGCGCGGCATCCGCGTCGGCTTCGCCCATCCGCAGCTGCTCGAGGATCAGATCCGCGCGATCCTGCGCGTCCAGCCGATCGGCCAGTGCCGCATCATGATCCCGATGATCGCCGGCGTCGACGAGCTGCGCCGCGTCCGCGAAGTCCTCGATCGGGTGCGCGCCGAACTCGGCATCACCGAGAAGGTCGAACTCGGCGTGATGGTCGAGACCCCGGCAGCGGCGGTCACCGCCGACCTGCTCGCCGCCGAGGCCGATTTCCTCTCGGTCGGCACCAACGATCTCACCCAATATGCGCTGGCGATGGACCGCGGCAATGCGAGCGTGGCGAGCGCGATCGACGGGCTCCACCCCGCCGTGCTGCGCCTGATCGCCGACACCTGCCGCGGTGCTGCCAGCAAGGGCCGCTGGACCGGCGTGTGCGGCGGCCTCGCCTCCGATCCGCTCGCCGTGCCGATCCTGATCGGCCTCGGCGTCACCGAGCTGTCCTCCACCGCCGCCATGGTCCCCGAGATCAAGGCGCTGGTCTCCGGCCTTACCCTCGACGCCGTCCGTGCCCATGCCCAGGCCGCGCTCGCCTGCGCGACCGCTGCCGATGTCCGCGCTCTTGCCCGGGAGTTCACCGCATGAAGTCGATCCTGGAACTGCTCCAGCCGCTGGGCCGCGCCTTGATGCTGCCGATCGCGGTGCTGCCGGTTGCCGGCCTGCTGCTCCGCCTCGGCCAGCCCGACCTGCTGAACATCGCCTTCATCAGCGCCGCGGGCGATGCGCTCTTCTCGCATCTCGGCCTGCTCTTCGCGATCGGCGTCGCCACCGGCTATGCCCGGGACGGCAATGGCGCTGCGCCGCTCGCCGGCATTACCTGCTTCCTGGTCGCGACCGAGTCCGCCAAGGTGTTGCTCACCGTGCCCGCTGACGTGATCGCCGGCATGGACGGTCCGCTGCTCGAGCTGACCACTGCCGCCTGGAAGGCCAAGGCGATCGCCCGGCTGGACGTGCCGATCGGCATCCTGTCGGGCCTGATCGGCGGCAATTTCTACAACCGCTTCTCGACGATCAAGCTGCCGGAATATCTCGCATTCTTCGGCGGCCGCCGTTTCGTGCCGATCGTCAGCGGGTTTGCAGGCGTCCTCATCGCCGGCCTGATCGGCCTGGGCTTCACCCAGCTGAGCGCCGGGATCGACGGGCTCGGCCACGGCATCACCGGCGCGGGCGAGATCGGCCTGTTCCTGTTCGGCCTGATCAACCGCCTGCTGCTCGTCACCGGCCTCCACCACATCTTCAACAACGTCTTCTGGTTCGTCCAGGGCGACTATCACGGCGCCAATGGCGACCTCCGTCGCTTCTTCGCCGGCGATCCCAGCGCGGGCGCCTTCATGGCCGGCTTCTTCCCGGTGATGATGTTCGGCCTGCCCGCCGCCTGCCTCGCCATGTACCGCGCGGCGCGTCCGGAGCGCCGCAAGGCTGTGGGCGGCATGCTGTTCAGCCTCGCGCTCACCTCGGCGCTGACCGGCGTCACCGAGCCGATCGAATTCAGCTTCATGTTCCTCGCGCCTGCGCTGTTCGCGGTGCACGCGGTGCTGACCGGCATCGCTATGGTGGTGATGGATCTGCTGAACGTGAAGCTCGGCTTTGGCTTCTCGGCAGGCCTGTTCGACTATGTCCTGAACTACGGCAAGGCGACCAACCCGCTGCTGCTGATCCCGGTCGGCATCGTCTATTTCGGGCTCTATTACGGTATCTTCTCGTTCGTGATCCGCCGCTTCAACCTCCAGACCCCGGGCCGCGAGCCCGAGGCGGCAGCGGCACCCTCCTCGATCGCCGCCACCGGCAAGCGTGGTGCCGACTTCGCCCAGGCGCTCGGCGGCGCGGCGAACATCACCAGCATCGATGCCTGCACCACCCGCCTGCGCCTGATGGTCAAGGATCATGCCCAGGTCGACGAGCCCGCGCTCAAGGCGCTCGGCGCGCGCGGCGTCATCCGCCCCTCGGCCAACGCGCTCCAGGTCGTGCTCGGCCCGATCGCGGACTCGGTCGCGGTCGAGATCCGCGACGCGCTGGCGATGGGTGGCACTGCCCTCGCTCCGGCCCCCATCGCGGCCCCCGCCGAACAGGCACAGCTCACCCCCGCCGCGCTGGCGGCGCTCGGCGGTGCCGACAACGTCCTAGGCGCCCGCCTGCTCGGCACGCGCCTGCGCGTCGAGCTGTGCGAGCCCGCAAAGTTGGGCGAGCCGGCGCTGGCCGCGCTCGGCGTCCGTACCGTCGCGCATCCCTCCGAGGGGGTGGTCCACCTGCTGCTCGCGTCGGGCGCGGCAAAGGGCCTGCTCGCGGCCTGACCATCTTCGGTTCCCCGGCGAAAGCCGGGGCCCGGGGGTTCCATGCCGCCACCTGCATTGCCGAAGCCATTGCAATGTAGGATTTCGCCTGCTTGGCTCACGCAGCCGAGTCACCGGCCCGGCTGCTCTTTGACCCGGTAGGAAAGATAGGATCAGGCGGGCGCAAGCATGCGCGCGCGATACGCAGGTTCCCCGCAATCTTGGCAAACTTCAGCGCGGCGAAAATCCGCGCTGGGCACGAACTTAGTGAACTTTGGCGAAGCGCCCCGGCGCACTTTGTAGGAAAGTGCGCCGTGCGTGGCCCTCGCGTTCTTCGTCGCCTCAGCGCGTCGTGATCGACACCGTGCCGAGCACCCCCGAAGCCGTCCCCGCCGCGGCATCGACCAGCAGCACCACCACCCGCGGCCCCTTGCCCGCCGGCAGCGTCGCACTGAGCGGCCCCGGCGCGGCGGTTGCCTTCGTCGCCAGTTGCTTGCCGTCGACCCAAAGCTCGGCCCTGCCGCCGATCGCCTCGAAGGCGATCATGCCGCCTTCGGCCGCAACCCGCTTCCACGGCGTCACCCGGGTGCGATAGACCCGCCAGCCCGGCCGCACCTCGGCCGGGGTCGCCACGCCGCTGCGGACGAAGTCCCAGCTGTTGTTGTCGCCGTCCGCCGGCGCCAGCGTCGGTGCTGGCTTTTCGGCAAGCAACGGCGAGCGCCGCCAGTCGCGCAGATCCTGGACCTGCGGCACCACCGCCACCTGCGCCCGCGGCGCCACATCGGCCCGCGCGATCGTCAGCACCGCCGGCGACAGACCCTCGGCCTGCGCCCGCACGGTGATCCGCCCCCGGTCGGTGCCGGCACGGACCAGCAGCTGCGCCAGTCCGTTGAACAGCGAGCGCGATCCGGCGCCCGGCGCGACCTGCTCCGCCTCATGGCTGTTCGGGTCGCCATTGCCGACGCCCAGGATCACCGCGCCCTCGACGGTGAAGCGGGTCATCAGGTTCGTAGTCGGCACGTGCCGCCCCTTGGCATCGACCGCATCGATGGTGATCGCCTGGCACTCCTCGCCGTCGCCGGCCATGACGCTGCGCGCCGGGGTCAGCCGCAGCGCGACCGGTGCCCCCGCCGTCTCCTGCACCGCCCGGGCGACGACCTTGCCGCCGCGCATCGCCACCGCCTCGATCCGGCCGGGGGCATAGGGCACGGTCCATTCATTGCCCATGATGCGCTCGACCTTCTGCACGCCGAGCTCGCGCCCGTTCAGCCGTAGCGCGACGGTCTCGGCATTGCAGCTGACGAAGACCTTGATCGGCTCGCCCTCGCGGCCCGGCCAGGTCCAGTGCGGCGCGATCGCCACGACGTCCTGGTCGTCGATCCAGTGCGCACGGTGGATGTCGAACGCGGTCTTGGGAAAACCGCACAGGTCGAGGATGCCGAAGAAGCTGGCGATGGTCGGCCAGGCATAGGGGGTCGGCTCGCCATGATAGTCGAACCCGGTCCACACGAACCCGCCGGCGACGAACGGTCGCTCGGCGATGTTCTTCCAGGTGTCGCGATGCGTCGCCCCCCAGCTCGTCGCCTCGGTGTCGTAGGAGGTGATGACGTGCCTGGCCGGATCGCTCGCAAAGGCGCCGCGCGTCTCATAGGCGCTGGTGTCCTCCGAACTGGTGATCGGCTGGTTCGGGTGGAGCTTGTGGTACTTGTCGTAATCGGCCTGGTAGTAGTTGAAGCCCATCACGTCGAACTCGCCGGCAACGCTGACCTCGTTGTAGAAAGACCCGTTCATCGCCCCAGTCACCGGCCGGCTGTCGTCGAGCTTCTTCACCGCCGCAATCATCCGCCGGACCATCTCGACGCCCGCGCCGGTGCCCTGCATCGGCTCCTCGTTGAACACCGACCAGAGGATCACGCTCGGGTGGTTACGGTCGCGCCGGACCAGCCATTCGAGCTGGGCCATGTAATCGGGGGCCGGGTTGAACAGGCGGTTCTCGTCCATGACGAGGAAGCCCATCCGGTCGCACCAGTCGAGCAGCTCGGCGGTCGGTGCGTTGTGCGACATGCGGATAGCGTTGCAGCCCATGTCCTTCAGCCGCTCGAGCCGCCAGCGGTGCAGCGAGTCCGGCACCGCCACGCCCACGCCGGCATGGTCCTGGTGCAGGCACACGCCCTTCAGCTTGACGTGCTTGTCGTTGACGAACAGCCCCTGCTCGGCATCGAAGCGGATCGTGCGGAAGCCGATCGCGGTGCGCCGTTCGTCGATCGCCAAACCCTGCTGCAGCACCCGGGTGCGCACGGTGTAGAGCGTCGGTTCCTCGACCGACCACAGCCGCGGCGATCCCGCATCGAGCCGAAGCACGGCATCGGCGCTGTCGAGCACCGGCACGGTAACCTGTGTCTCGCCCTGCGCGACTTCGCGACCGTCGGGACCGAGCAAAACCGTCTCGACCGTGACCGCCGCCGCCGAACGGGCGACGTTGCCCAGCGTCACGGTCACCGGCACCTGCCAGCGCCCATCGACCAAGCGCGGATCGCAGTGCACCCCGTCGCTGACGATCGCCACCGGCGCGCGGCGCACCAGCCAGGCATGGCGATAGAGCCCCGCGCCTTCGTACCACCAGCCTTCCTTGGCATCGGCATCGACGCGGATCGCGATCACATTGGTCTCGTCGCCGAAGCGCGCGAACGGCGTCAGGTCGACATAGACGCTGTTGTAGCTCGACCAGTTGTGCGCGACCGTGCTGCCGTTGATCCAGATAGTCGCGTTGGTGGCGATGCCGTCGAAATGCAGCTCGAGCGTCTTGCCCCGGTCCGTCGGGTCGAGGCGCAGACTGCGGCGATACCAGCCGATCCCGCGCGGACGATAGCCCTGCGAGACATTGGCGGTCTCGACAAAGGGTTGCGCCGCCGCCCAGTCGTGCGGCAGCCGCACGTCGCGCCAGTCGCTGTCGTCATAGGCGATCGCCGCCGCGCCGAGCGCATTGCCCGCCTTGACGCTCAGATAAGTCTCGTGATGTCCCTGCGGCTCCGGCGTGGGCACATCGCCCTCATGGAAGCGCCAGCCGAGCTCGAGCAGGGTGCGCGAGGGATCGCCCTCGGGCAGCCGCGGCGCCAGCGTGGCGAGCGGCTGCGGCATCGGGAAGCCATCGCCATCGCCTGGGCCCTTGGTCGCAGCCTCTGCCGTACCGATCGGAGCCGCCAGCATCGCGCCGACGCCGACGCTCCCCCGCAGGAGTTGACGACGATCCATGGCAATACTCCGACTGGGGCCGCAGCGCTGGCCGGCCCGATGGCAATGGGCAGGAAGGGTCAGATGTCGCTCAGCTCGGCCACGAAGTCATAGGCGTCGCCGCGATAATAGGAGCGCGTGACTTCGACCGGACGGCCATCGCGCAGGAAGGCGCGACGCTCGATCAGCAGTCCGGCATGGCCGGGATCGACCCCGAGCATCTTGGCATGCTCGGTCCCGAACGGCACCGCACGCAGCCGCTGTAGTGCCCGCACCGGGCGGTTGCCGACCTTGTCGAGCGCGCCGTACAGCGAGTCCTTCACGGCATCGACCGAGGACAGGCAATAGCCGGCGATGGTCGAGAATTCGAGCGCCATCGGCTCGTCATCGGCATAGCGGATGCGTGCGAAACGCAGCACCGGCGCACCCGGCGACAGGCCGAGCATCATCGCTTCCTCGGGGTTCACCTGGCCCGGCGCGCGCGAAATCCAGCTGCTGCTCGCCTTGCGCCCACGCGCCGCCATGTCCTCGGTGAAGGACGAGAGCTTGGAGAAGCTCTTCTCCACGCGCCCGGCGACGAAGGTGCCCGCGCCGCGGCGCCGGGTGAGCAACCCCTCCTCGACCAGCCCGCCGATCGCCTTGCGCACGGTGATGCGCGACACGTCATATTCGATCGCCAGGTCCCGCTCCGGCGGGATCGCGTCGCCCTGGCCGAGCACGTTCGAGCCGATCCCATCGCGGATGAGCTGCTGCAACTGGAGGTAGAGCGGGGCGGGATTGTCCTTGCGGAAACGCCCTAGCTGGTCCGAAAATCCCAATTAATCCTCCCCGGCTGCGTCCCCTGCACGCTCCGTTGGCGGCAAAACTATCGCACCCGTCTTGCCGGGGCAATGGCATGATGTGGATTTATATTGGTATCTAATGGAATTGGAATGTCTCGTCCGCCCGCTGGTCACCGCCCGGCAATGCGGAGAACGCCAAGGAGAGCCGGATTTTTGCGCGTCTGCCGATCCCCCATAACCTGACGCTACGGCCTCCGCGCAAACGACGCTATTGTGCCACAGGACTTATATTGGTTACACCGCTTTGACAGCAATCAGCGGCACGAGCGGGAGGAAGAGATGGAAAAGCTAGCGGTTCGGCGGACGCGCCACCTTGCCTGGGCAGCCTTGCTGGCAGCACCCGCAGCCTTCGCCCAGGACCTTCCGATCACCCCGCTTCCCGCCTCGGTCACGCTCGGGACCGGCGACTTCACCGTACGCGACGGCGCCGCGATCGGCATACCCGAAGGCGATGCCGGCGCCGCTTCCGCGGCCCGCCTTCTCGCCACCCATGTCAAGGCCGAGCGCGGCATCACCCTCGCGCCCCGGCCGGGTGCCGCTGCTATCCAGCTGATCCGCGACGCATCGGTTGCCGGTGACGAAGCCTATCGTCTCACCGTCGATGCGAAGGGCGTCCGTATCGCCGCCGCCAGCGACAGCGGCCTGGTCTATGGCGCGATGACGCTGGCCCAGTTGCTCAGCCCCGATCGCGCCTACGGCAAGCCCGTCCGGGTACGTGCCGCGACGATCGAGGACGCACCCCGCTTCCACTGGCGCGGGCTGCTGATGGACGTCGCCCGCCACTTCCAGCCGATCGAGGAAGTCTACAAGGTCATCGACCAGATGGCGTCGGTGAAGCTCAACACGCTGCACCTCCACCTCACCGACGACCAGGGCTGGCGCTTCGAGGTCAAACGCTATCCCAAGCTCACCGAAGTGGGCGCCTGGCGCACGCCGCCTTCCAGCGGCGGCCCGGTCGGGCCCAGGCATGGCGGATTCTACACCCAGGCCCAGCTCAAGGCGCTGGTCGCCTATGCCGCAGAACGCGGCGTGACGATCGTCCCCGAAATCGACCTGCCCGGCCACGCCCAGGCGCTCGCCGCTGCCTATCCCGAATTCAGCGTGTTCGCGGACTCGCCCGAGGTGGGCCACGACTGGGGCGTGATGCCCTATCTGTTCAACCCGGCGCCCGAGGGCATTGCGTTCATCAAGAACGTGATCGACGAGCTGATCGAGGTGTTCCCGAGCACCTATATCCATCTGGGCGGTGACGAGGCGATCAAGGACCAGTGGGAGCGCTCGCCCAAGGTGCAGGCGCAGATCAAGGCGCTCGGCCTCCAGACCGGGAACCAGCTGCAGAGCTGGATGATCGACCAGTTCGGCACCTACCTCGCCGGCAAGGGCCGCCGCCTCATCGGCTGGGACGAGATCCTCGAAGGCGGCCTGCCTGCTTCGGCCTCGGTGATGTCGTGGCGCGGCGAGAAGGGCGCGGTGGAAGCTGCCAACCAGGGGCATGACGTGGTGCTGAGCCCCGCCCCCCTGCTCTATCTCGACCAGCTGCAGAGCAACCTGGGCGACGAGCTGAACGGCCGCCTCGCGGTGCAGTCGCTCGAGAAGATCTACAAATACGAGCCGGTGCCCGCCGGGATCAATGCCGAAAAGGCCAAGCACGTACTCGGCGCGCAGGGCAATGCCTGGAGCGAGTATCTGATCACGCCGCAGCAGGTGCAGCACGCCTATTTCCCGCGCGCCGCGGCGATCGCCGAGATGACCTGGTCGGCCAAGGACCGGCGCGACTTCGCCAGCTTCCTCGACCGCGTCCAGCCGCAGATCGCACGCTGGCGCCGCTCGGGGATGGAAGTGGCCGACGGCGCGTTCGCGGTCGGCTATACGCTACAGGGCAGCCGCGGCGATGCGCTGCGCGCCAACAAGGCCACGGTCGCGCTGGCGACCCAGGCGCCCTATGGCACGATCCGCTACACCCTCGATGGCCGCGAACCGACCGCCAAGTCGCCAGCCTATAGCGCACCGCTCACGCTCAAGCCGGGCGTCACGATCCGCGCCGCCGCGTTCGACAAGAGCGGCAACCTCACCGCGGCGGCCCGCGCCTTCGACACCAGCCGCGCCGCGCTGCTGACGCGCACCACCTCGGAAATGACGGCCTGCCCGGGTGGCTCGCTCTATCTGCGCGTGCCGCTCACGCCGGACGCGACCGCCAATGCGCCGGTCTACAATATCGACCTGTTCAACACCTGCACCGCCTATCCCGCGGCGCCGCTCGACATCGCCCGGGGCTTCACCGTCAGCGTCGCGCGCCTCGCCCGGCACTGGGGCCTGGCGCACGAGACCGGCAAGCGCCGCGACCAGTATCCGGCGACCATGCATGGCGAACTGGTGATCACCGCCCGCTGCACCGCCGCCGCCAACGACAAGACCATCAAGCCGATCGTGATCGGCAGCTTCGCGCTGCCCGATCCCGCCACGGCGCCCACCCAGTTCAGCTTCTCGGGTACATTCCCGCAGATGCAGGGAGACGAGGATTTGTGCTTCCAGTTCACTTCGCCGGTATCCGCCCCCTTCTACACCGTCGAGAAGGTCGTGCTGACCGAGGGGGCCACCAAGTGAAGCGTGCATTGCTGCTGCCACTGCTCCTCGCCAGCACCGCCGCCTGGGCCGGCCCGCGTGACACGGTGTCGCTCGACGGCGCCTGGGAAGTCCGCATCGACCCCACCGACGCCGAAGCTGCAAAAGCACATCCGCGCGAAGCGAGCTGGTTCGCCGCGCGCGTGCCCGGCAGCGTCCAGCAGGACCTGATCGGCTCCGGCCGCGCGCCCGATCCGTTCAAGGGGATCAACCAGGCGCCGATCCAATGGGCCGGTCTCACCAACTGGCAGTTCCGCAAGGTGATCGAGGTCACCCCGGCGATGCTCAAGCGCGATCACCTCGACCTGGTGTTCGACGGGCTAGATACCTTCGCCACCGTCTCGCTCAACGGGCAGAAGCTGCTCACCACCGCCAACGCGCATCGCCGCTGGCGGATCGACGCCAAATCCGCGCTCAAGCTCGGCCGCAACGAGCTGGTGATCGCGATCGCCTCGCCGATCCGCACGCTCCAGCCGATGGTCCTCGCGCAGGCCAATCCGCTGCCCGGCGAATATGATTCAGAGTTCGGCGACGAGCCCAAGGGCAAGCAGACCTCGCCCTACATCCGCAAGCCGAAATACCAGTATAGCTGGGACTGGGGTCCCCGCCTCGTCAACATCGGCATCTGGCGCCCCGCCCGGATCGAAGCCTGGGACAATGCCCGGATCGACAATCTGCGCGTCGATCAGGAAGCACTGAACGACACCGAGGCCCGGCTGGTCGCCCGCTATCGCATCGTCGCGGGCGCCAGCAGCAAGCTGACCCTGCGCACCACTCTTGCCGGCCCGGACGGCAAGAAGCAGATGGTTGCCCGCAGCTTCACCGTCGCACCCGGCGTCAACGAGGTCAGCGTTCCGCTGACCGTCGCATCCCCGCGCCGCTGGTGGCCCGTCGGCTATGGCGCGCAGCCGATGTACGACGTCTCTGGCCAGCTTTCGGATGCCGGCGGCACCGCCGACAGCATCGCTCGCAAGACCGGCCTGCGTACCGTCGAGCTGATCCGCAAGGACGGCAGCTTCGGCTTCAAGGTCAACGGCATCCCGATCTTCGCCAAGGGCGCCAACCTGATTCCGTTCGACAATTTCCCCAGCCGTGTGCCTCGCGCCCAGATGCAGCAGGTGCTGCAGAGCGCCCGCGACACCAACATGAACATGATCCGCGTCTGGGGCGGCGGCTATTATCTCGATGACGCGTTCTACGAGATCGCCGACCAGCTCGGCCTGATGATCTGGCAGGACTTCATGTTCGGCGGATCGATCACGCCCCCCGATGCCGAGTTCCGCGACAATGTCCGCATCGAGGCGGAGGAGCAGGTCGAGCGTCTGCAGCCGCACCCGTCGGTGATCGCCTGGTCGGGCGGCAACGAGATCCTGGCCGGCTGGGAGAACTGGTCCGATCGCAAGGCGTTCAAGCGGCGCGTGGGTGCCGATGAGCAGGAGCGGATCGGCGTCGGCATGGCGGTGCTGTTCGATCGCGTGCTGCGTGACGCAGTGATCACCCGCGCGCCCGGCACGCCCTATTGGAACAACTCGCCCGCCACCGACTATGAGGCTCCGACCGACACCGACAAGGATGGCGACCGCCATTTCTGGGACGTCTGGTCCGGCTCCAAGCCGGTCGAACGCTATCTCGATTCCTGCCCGCGCTTCATGTCCGAATATGGCTTCCAGGCGATGCCGGACCTGTCGACGATCCGCGACTTCGCGGGTGACGGGCCACTCGCGATCGACAGCCCGGTGCTCAAGGCGCACCAGCGCTTCCTCGCGGGCGAGGGCAATGCCCGGCTGCAGCTCTATCTCGACCAGCGGCTGCGCCCGGCAAAGGACTTTGCCGACCTGGTCTATCTCACCCAGGTCAACCAGGCCCAGGCGATCGACATGGCCGCGCGCCATCACCGCGCCTGCCGTCCGGTGACGATGGGCTCGCTCTACTGGCAGATCAACGACACCTGGCCCGCAATCTCCTGGGCGAGCATCTCCTATGATGGCCAGTGGAAGCTGCTCCAATATGCGGCAAAGCGCTTCTTCGCGCCCCAGGCGATCGTTGCCGAGCACAAGGACGGCGCCACCCGCGTCGCACTGGTCTCGGATGCGACTACGCCGATCGCAGCCGAATGGCGGATCCGCGCCTTCGACATGGCGGGCAAGCCGCTGGGCGAACGCGGCGACAGGGTCTCGCTCACCCCGCTCGGCGCGCAGGAAGCTGCCGGCATCGCCGATGCCGACCTGTTCGCCGGCGCCGCTCCGGGGGCCAGCTATGCCGTCGCCGAGCTGCTGATCGACGGCCGCGCAGTGTCGCGCACGATCGTCGAGCGCGCCCTGCCCAAGGATATGGCCTATCCCGCTCCCGGCCTCAGCACGCGCTGGGACGGCAAGCGAGTGACGATCACCGCCAGCGCGCTGGCCCGCGCCGTCATGCTCGATTTCGGCACCATCGCTGCGCATCCGAGCGATGACGGCTTCGACCTTCTGCCCGGCGAGAGCGTCACGATCGAGGTTCGATCGGATGCCTCTGCCGAAGCGCTGCAGAATGCCCTGACCCTGCGTACCCTGGGGACCAAGTAAATGATTCCGTTCCTGCTTCTCGCCGCCGCCGACCCTGATCCCGATGCGGTCGCCCGCGCGATTGCCACCATGACGGTCGAGGAGAAGGCCGCGCAGCTCCAGAGCACCGCGCCGGCCGACACCCAGGCGGAGATCCCCGCCTATGACTGGTGGAACGAGGGCCTGCACGGCCTCGCCCGCAATGGCTATGCCACTGTCTTCCCCCAGGCGATCGGCCTTGCCGCGACCTGGGACGTGGACTTGATGAACCAGGTCGGCGATGTCGTCGCGTCCGAGGCGCGGGCCAAGTTCAACGCCAAGCCGATGGGCGCCAATCGGCGTATCTATGAGGGGCTGACGATCTGGTCGCCCAACATTAACATCTTCCGCGATCCGCGCTGGGGCCGCGGCCAGGAAACCTATGGCGAGGATCCGTACCTCACCGGCCATCTCGGCGTCGCCTTCATCAAGGGGCTGCAGGGGCCCGATCCCAAATATCCGAAGGTGATCGCCACTCCGAAGCATTTCGCGGTGCATAGCGGGCCGGAAGCGGGGCGCGACGGCTTCGACGTCGATCCCAGCCCGCAGGATCTGGAATCCACCTATCTCCCCGCCTTCCGCCTCGCGGTGACCGAGGGCAAGGCGCGCTCGCTGATGTGCGCGTACAACTCGATCCACGGCACCCCGGCCTGTGCCCTGTCCGACCTGATGAACACGCGGCTGCGCAAGGACTGGGGCTTCAACGGCTTCACCGTCTCGGACTGCGATGCCGTCGCCAACATCCACATGTTCCACCACTACAAGCTCGACGCTGCCGCAGCAGCGGCAGCGGCGATCAAGGGCGGCAACGACTTCAACTGCGGCACCACCTACGCCGCACTGCCCCAGGCGGTGAAGCGCGGCCTGGTAACCGAAGCCGAGATCGACACCGCGCTGACCCGTTCGCTTTCGGCGCGCCAGGCGCTGGGCACGATCTTCGGCGCGACCAGCCCATGGAGCCAGATCAAGCCAAGCGAAGTCGGCACGCCGGCGCACCGCGCACTGGCGCTCGACGCCGCCCGCAAGGCGATCGTGCTGCTCAAGAACGATGCCGATCGCCTGCCGCTCAAGACCGGCAGCCGCATCGCGGTGATCGGCGCCGACGCTGACGATCTCGGCGTGCTCGAAGGCAATTACCACGGTACCGCGCAGGCGCCGGTGACCCCGCTCGACGGCATCCGCCGCCAGTTCGGCGCGGCCAACATCGTCTATGCGCAGGGATCGGTGCTCGCGGATGGCGCGCCCGTCGTAATGCCCGAGACGGCGTTCTCCGCAGATGGCAAGCCGGGGCTCAAGGCCGAATATTTCGCCAGCCCGACCGTGACCGGCACGCCCGTGGTCACGCGCCAGGATCGCCGGATCGACTTCAACTATACCCGCGTCGCGCCTCTGCCGCAGCTCGATCCAAAGGGCTTCGCCGTCCGCTGGTCGGGCGAGATCGTGCCGCCAGGGCCTGGCCGCTACACGCTGGCGATCGACATCCCGGCCTGCTGGAAGGACTGCAAGACGCATGACAGCGTGCGGCTGTGGATCGACGACAAGCCGCTGCATGAAGGCCTGCTCGGCAAGGGCCGTGTGGAACTGCCCTTCACCAGCGACGGCAACCGCCACGCCTTCCGCATGGAGATCGACCATGCCGGCGAGGATGAAGGCCTGCGCCTGATGTGGCTCCCGCCCGCCGAGCCGCTGCTGGCTCAGGCGGTGAGCGCAGCGAAGGACTCCGACGTGGTCGTCGCGGTGCTCGGCCTCTCGCCCGACCTCGAAGGCGAAGCTCTGCAGGTGACCGTACCCGGCTTCGTCGGTGGCGACCGCACCGACATCGCCCTGCCGCTCGTCCAGCAGCGGCTGCTCCAGGCACTGCGCGATACCGGCAAGCCGGTGGTAGTGGTGTTGACCAGCGGCAGCGCGGTCTCGGTCGATCCCTCGCTCGCCGATGCGATCCTCGCCGCCTGGTATCCGGGCGAGAGCGGCGGCACGGCGATCGCCGAGACGCTGGCCGGGCTCAACAACCCGTCGGGCCGCCTGCCGGTCACCTTCTACAAGTCGACCAACGACCTGCCCGCCTTCATCGACTACGGCATGAAGGAGCGCACCTATCGCTTCTTCACCGGCACGCCGCTCTGGGGCTTCGGGCACGGGCTGAGCTACACCAGCTTCGCCTATGACCAGCTGAGCGCGAAGGCAGGCAGCACCGCGGCTCCGGTCGACGTCACTGTGCGGGTGCGCAACAGCGGCGCGCGGCCGGGCGAGGAAGTGGTCCAGGCCTATCTGGTGCCGCCGGCGAGCAAGGCGCGCGGCAACGGTATGACCACCCCGGTGCTCCAGCGCGAGCTGGTCGGCTTCCAGCGCATCGCGCTCAAGCCGGGCAAGGCGGGTACGCTGCGCTTCAGCCTCGATCCGCGCAGCATCAGCTCCGTGTCGCGCGACGGCACCCGCCAGGTGGTCCCGGGCGCCTATCGCCTGTGGATCGGCGGCGGCCAGCCGGGCACCGCGCCGGGGCTATGGACCGACTTCACCCTGACCGGCGAAGCGCAGGAGCTGCCCAAATGAGCGCCAAGGGAATGATCGACCGTCGTACGATGATCGGCGCCGGCATCGCGCTCGTCGCCACACCGGCCCTCGCCCAGAAGGCAACCGGCTTCGTCAGCCACCGCCCCGCGCCTGCGGACCGCAAGTTCGTCAGCAAGTCGGTCGAGCGTGAGATCGTCCGCGTCTCGAAGAAGATCGGCGATCCGAAGCTGCGCTGGATGTTCGGCAACTGCTATCCGAACACGCTCGACACCACGGTGGCGATGCGCACCATCGATGGCGCGCCCGACGCGTTCGTGCGCACCGGCGACATCAACGCATTGTGGCTGCGCGACAGCTCGGCGCAAGTGAAGCCGTATTTGCATCTCGCGAAGGAGGACGCCGACCTCCGCCGGCTCTATCACGGCCTGATCGCCCGCCAGTCGCGCTCGATCCTGATCGATCCCTATGCCAATGCGTTCATGGAGGATCCCGCCGCCAGGACCAATCTGAGCTGGTCGCTCGACGATCGCTTCCCGCTCAAGCCGGGGGTCGCCGAGCGGAAATGGGAGATCGACTCGCTCTGCTATGCGATGCGTCTCGCGCATGGCTATTGGCAGGCGACGCGCGACAAAACGCCGTTCGACGCGCTCTGGGCGGAAGCCGCGCGCCTGAGCATCGCGACCTTCCGCGAGCAGCAGCGCAAGGATAGAAAGGGCCCCTATCGCTTCCAGCGCAGGAGCAACAACCCCACCGAATCGCTGATGCTCGACGGCTATGGCGCGCCCTCGCGTTCGGTCGGGCTGATCCATTGCGGCTTCCGTCCCTCGGACGACGCCTGCGTCTATCCCTTCCTGATCCCGTCCAACTATTTCGCGGTGACCGCCCTGCGTGAACTGGCGGTGGTCGCGAATGCCGCACGCGGCGACGCAGCCCTGGCTACCGACGCCGTAGCGCTGGCCGATGAAGTCGACGCGGCACTGCGCCAATATGCCCGCATGCGCCTGCCCGACGGGCGCGAGGTGATCCCGTTCGAAGTCGACGGCTTCGGCAATACGATCTTCATGGACGACGCCAACGTCCCCTCGCTCTCCAGCCTCGCCTATCTCGGCTGCTTCGCGGCGACCGACCCGCTCTGGCGCCGCACCGCCGATGCGGCGTGGAGCGACAACAACCCCTATTGGTCGCGCGGCAAGGTCGTCGAAGGCATTGGCGGCCCGCATGTCGGGCTCGGCCAGGTCTGGCCGATGTCGCTGGTGATGCGCGCGCTCTCCTCCTCGGACGACGCGACGATCCGCCAGTGCCTGCGCATGATCCGCGACAGCGATGGCGGCACCGGCTTCATCCATGAGGCGGTCGATCAGGACGATCCCGCCAAATTCACCCGCGAGTGGTTCGCCTGGGCCAATGGCCTGTTCGGCGAACTCATCGTCCACCTCGCCGATACCCGTCCCCAATTGCTGGCAGAAACGCTGTGAACCCCACCCGCCGCCAACTCCTCGCTTCCACCGGCCTCGGCCTTGCTGCCACCGCGGCCCTCCCCGCCCATGCCCGCCTGCCGGCCCCGCCGGTCGAGCCGAACCTGTTCATCGGCACCGGCGGCACCGGCCATACCTATCCCGGCGCCACCCTGCCCTTTGGCATGGTCCAGCTCAGCCCCGATACGGGCGTCGAGCGCTGGGAAACCTGCTCGGGCTATTACAAGACCGACACCTCGATCCTCGGCTTCTCGCACACCCATCTCTCCGGCACCGGCATCGGCGACATGCTCGATGTGCTGGTGGTGCCGGCAACCGGCCCGGTGCAGCTCCAGCCCGGCACACCCGAGAACCCCGACGCAGGCTATCGCCAGCGTTTCTCGGGCGAGCATGCCGAGCCGGGCTATTACCGGGTCGCGCTGGAAACCGGCGTCCAGGCCGAACTGACCGTCACCGAGCGCACCGGCTGGCACCGCTATCGCTTCCCGGCGGGCAAGGGCCATGTGCTGATCGACCTGTCGCACCTCATCCTCGACAAGTCGGACTCGCCGCCGCTGGTTGACGAGGCGCTGCTGGAGCTCGCCGCGGACGGCACGCTCAGCGGCACGCGCCGCGTGTTCCGCTGGGCCAAGGGCCGGCGGATCTTCTTCGCTATGCAGCTGTCGCGGAAGCCCGACCGCATCACCTTCATCGGCGACGACGATGTCGCCCAGCCGGCGGGCACCACCCGCGTCGCGGGCAAGCGGCTCAAGGCCGTGCTCCATTATGACGATGCGGGCAGCGCGCCGCTGGTGATCCGCTGCGGCATCTCCGCGGTCGATGCCGATGGCGCCCGCGCCAACCTCGCCGCCGAGGCGAAGCATTGGGACTTCGACCGGGTCCGCCGCGACGCCGCTGCCTTGTGGAGCAAGTCGCTGGGCAGCGTGAAGGTCGAGGGCGGCACGCCCGACCAGCGGACGATCCTCTCCTCGGCGCTCTATCACGCGCAGCTCGCGCCCACGCTCGTGTCCGACGTCGATGGCCGCTATCCCGGCATGGACGGCAAGACGCAGACCGTGCCCGCGGGCGGTGCGGCGTTCAGCACCTATTCGCTGTGGGACACCTATCGCGCGCTGCATCCGCTGCTCACCCTGGTCGCGCCCGATCAGACCAAGCTGCTCATCGACGACATGATCCGCCAGACGGCGCAGTCGCGCTTCGGCCCGCTGGTCTGGCCGCTGCAGGGCAAGGAAACCGGCACGATGATCGGTTGGCACGGCGTCGTCCCGCTCGCCGAGGCGCATGCCAAGGGCATCCCCGCCGACTATGCCGCGGCCTGGCCGGCGATCCGCAAGTGCAGCTTCGATTTCTCGGCACCGGACAAGGACAACAGCCTTGGCCGCGACCTGTACGACAAGCTCGGCTATGTCCCGGCGGACAAGGTGTTCGAGAGCGTCAGCCGTACCCAGGAATATGCCTATGACGACTGGGCCTCGTCGCATCTCGCACGCGTGGCCGGTGCCACCGAGGATGCCGAGCGGCTGCACAAGCGCTCGGGCAACTGGCGCAACGTCATCGACGGCAAGATCGGCTTCGCCCGCCCCCGCTTCGAGAATGGCCAGTGGTGGAAGGACTATGATCCCGTCCAGCTCGGCCACATGCCCAAGCCGTGGTGGCGCGATTATACCGAAGCGAATGGCTGGCAGGCGACCTTCCTCAACCAGCACGACATCTATGGCATGATCGCGCACATGGGCGGCGACGCCGCGTACGAAGCGAAGCTCGACGCGTTGTTCACCGCACCCTCGACCCTGCCAGACAATGCGCCGCCCGACATCTCCGGGCTGGTCGGGCAGTACGCCCATGGCAACGAGCCGGACCAGCACGCCGCCTATCTCTACAGCTATGTCGGCGCACCCTGGAAGACGCAGGCGATGATCCGCCGGCTATGCACCGAGATGTACAAGAACGACCCCGACGGCATCATCGGCAATGACGATTGCGGCCAGATGAGCGCCTGGTTCGTCCTCTCCTCGCTCGGCTTCTACCCGGTCGATCCGGTCGAGGCCGTCTATGTCTTCGGCTCGCCGCTGTTCGAGCGTGCCGAGATGCAGCTGGGCAAGGGCCGCAAGCTGGTGGTCGAGGCCCCCGGCAACCGTGCCGACACCCCCTATGTCGCCGCGGTGACGTGGAACGGCCGCCCGTGGCGCAAGAGCTGGATCTCGCACCGCGATATCGCCGCCGGCGGCACGCTGCGCTTCACCATGTCCGCAAAACCCAACCGCGCCTTTGGCCGCGCGCGCGCCGACCGGCCGCCGTCGTTCGGCCGCAGCCCCGCCTGATCCTGGAGAGAATGATGACCGATCTGTCCCGGCGCACCCTGCTCGCCACCGGCCTCGCCGCCGGCGCGCTGCCTGCCGTTCCCGCCCAGGCCGCCGCGCCTGCCAACATGCCGAAGCCCTTCGGCGCTACGCCCAGCCCGCGCCAGTGGCGCTGGCACGGGCGCGAGCAATACGCCTTCGTCCATTTCTCGATCAACACCTTCACCGACAAGGAATGGGGTTTCGGCGACGAGAGCCCCAAGCTGTTCAACCCGAGTGATTTCAACGCCGACCAGATCGTCGCGGCGGCCAAGGCCGGCGGGCTCGAGGGGCTGATCCTCACCGCCAAGCATCATGACGGCTTCTGCCTGTGGCCGACGATGCTCACCGAGCATTGCATCCGCAACAGCCCCTACAAGAACGGCAAGGGCGACATCGTCCGCGAGATGGCCGATGCCTGCCGCCGCGCCAAGCTGCCCTTCGGCCTGTATCTGTCGCCCTGGGACCGCAACCATGCCGAATATGGCCGCCCGGCCTATGTCGCCTATTACCGCGCCCAGCTGACCGAGCTGTGCACCCGCTATGGCGACCTGTTCGAAGTGTGGTTCGACGGCGCCAATGGCGGCGACGGCTATTATGGCGGCGCGCGCGAGGCACGGAAGATCGATGCGCCGCGCTACTATGACTGGCCGTCGATCGTCGCGCTGGTCCACAAGCTCCAGCCGAACGCCTGCACCTTCGATCCGCTCGGCGCGGATATCCGCTGGGTAGGCAATGAGGACGGCGTCGCCGGCGATCCGTGCTGGCCGACCATGCCGGACGAGCCCTATGACCAGAAGAACGGCAATGCCGGCGTGCGCGGCGGCGCGATCTGGTGGCCGGCGGAGACCGACGTCTCGATCCGTCCGGGCTGGTTCTACCATTCCGACGAGGACTCCAAGGTGAAGAGCCCGGAGCGGCTGATCCGCCTGTATGACGAGTCGGTGGGCCGTGGCACCAACCTGAACCTCAACCTCCCGCCCGATCGCCGCGGCCGGATTCCCGACCAGGACTTCAAGATCCTCAAGTCGTTCGGCGACGCCATCCGTGCGACCTTTGCGAAGGATCTCGCCAAGGGTGCCGTGGCGCATGCCAGCCACGCCCGTCCGGGCTTCGCGCCGGCGCGGGTGCTCGACGGCAATCGCGAGACCTATTGGACCACGCCCGACCAGGCGACCACGCCCAGCCTTACGCTCGACCTCAAGCCGGGCACCCGCTTCGACGTGATCCGGCTGCGCGAGTATCTCCCGCTCGGCGTGCGCGTGACCCGCTTCGCGGTCGATGCCGAGATCGGCGGCGTCTGGAAGACGCTGGCCGAGCATGAATGCATCTCGGCCCAGCGCGTTATCCGCCTGACCGCCCCGATCGCCCCGCGCCGGGTGCGTCTGCGCATCCTCGAGGCGCCGGCCTGCCCGGCGATCAGCGAGTTCGCCCTGTTCGCCTCGGTCGCGCCGGTGCCGGTACCGGTGATCGTCTCGACCGACCCGACCGTGCTCGACGTGACCAAATGGAAGGTGGTCGAGGCGAGTGCCCCCAGTGCCGAGAAGTTGCTCGACAATGAGGCAAGCACGATCTGGGTGCAGCCCAGCCCCACCGCCGGCAAGCCCGCCAGGGTGACGGTGGATCTCGGCGGCGACGCCGATCTCGCCGGCTTCAGCCTCACGCCTTCGCGCCAGGTGATGACCGGCGCCGCGCCGCCACGTGGGTATGTCGCGGAAACGAGCCGCGACGGTACCAATTGGGAACCAGCGGCGAGCGGCGAGTTCTCGAACATCGCCTATGCGCTCTCGACCCAGCGGATCGCCTTCGCGAAGCCGCGCCTCTCGCGCTACCTGCGGATCAGCTTCGCCGAGACTGCGGTGCCGGCCGGCCGTCTCGCGATCGCGGGCATCGGCGGCTTCACGCCCGCCCGCTAACCCCTCTCAACCAAGCCGCACGACGCGTCACATGGCGAGCAACCCGCTCGTCCTGTGGCGCGTTGTGCGTTGTGAGCCAGGCGCGCCGCGCCGGAGTGACGTAATTTTGCAACTGGTACGCAAGATGCTCACGACACATAGCACCAAATGCGTTTTTGGTATTGAAGTGATTTTTCACCTATGACAACTTCATTGCAGTCGAGGGTCTGCAGATAAGACCCGGACACATGGAGACCGCCTTCAGGCGGCCGGGTCATTGGGTGGTGCTTGTCGATGAAAACGTCTCGCCGCGGCGCTATGGGATTGGGAATCGGAGGCGCGGCCCTCGGCGTTGCTGCGCCGGCGCTCGCCCGCCCCGCTAACCGTACCCTTATTCTCTCGACCTGGGATTTCGGCGCGCCCGCCAATGCCGCGGCCTTTGCGCAGTGGAAGAAGAGCGGAAGCCTGCTCGATGCGGTCGAAGCCGGTGCCCGCGTGCCCGAGGCCGATCCCAAGAATCATTCGGTCGGCTTTGCCGGCTATCCCGACCGCGACGGCCATGTGACGCTCGACGCGATCATCATGGACGATCGCGGCAATGTCGGCGCGGTGGCCGCGCTCGAGGATTTCGCCCATCCGATCTCCGTCGCGCGCCGGGTGATGGAGAAGACGCCGCACACCTTCCTGGTCGGCGAAGGCGCGCACCAGTTCGCCGAAGCCGAAGGCTTCGAGAAGGTCGCCATGCCGACCGCCGAGGCCGAGAAGGCGTGGCGCGACTGGCTCAAGACCGCCAAGTACAAGCCGATCGTCAACATCGAGAACCAGCGCGGCTCGGCGCTCGACCATGATACGATCGGCATGCTGTTCTGCGCACCCGACGGCCAGCTTGCTGGCGCCTGCACCACTTCGGGCATGGCGTTCAAGCTGCGCGGCCGCGTCGGCGATTCGCCCCAGGCCGGCTCCGGCCTGTTCGTCGAGGCCGGCGTCGGCGGCGCCACCGCCACCGGTGTGGGCGAGGAAGTCACCCGCATTGCCGGATCGGCTCGCGTCGTCGCCTCGATGCGCGCCGGCATGTCGCCCCAGGCCGCCTGCCGCGAAGCCGTGCTCCACATCCTCAAGCTGCGCGGCGACGCCGTGCGCGACGCGCAGGTCGGCTTCCTGGCGATCAACCATCGCGGCGAGATCGGCGCCTTCGCGCTCCAGCCCGGCTTCACCTACGCAGTGACCGACCTCGAGGGACGAACCCAAGTCCTGGCCTCCGAGAGCTTAAAGAAGCCCGCGGCCTCCAAGTAATCCTCACCCATTCCTGGTTTTCCAAGGGGGAATTAATGAAGAAGTTCAATGCCTTGTTGTTGAGTTCCACCTGTTTCGCGGTGTTGATCGCTGCGCCTGCCATGGCGCAGGAAGCGGAACAGGACAGCACCGCAGCAGCGGCTGCGGATACGCAGGACACCGGTGCGATCATCGTCACCGGCAGCCGCATCAACCGGCCGAACACCACGGCGGCATCGCCGATCACCTCGGTTACCTCGGAGTCGATCCGCGCCCAGGCGGCGGTCAACATCGAAGAAGTGATGAACCGCATCCCGCAGGTCGCGCCGGACAGCCAGCAGAACTATCAGGATTCGGACGGCCGCCAGCGCATCAAGCTGCGCAACCTCGGCTTCGAGCGCACGCTGATCCTGGTCGACGGCAAGCGCCTCGGCACGATGAACGGCCTCGACGCGAACATGATCCCGACCTCGCTGATCCAGCGCGTGGACGTGCTGACCGGCGGCGCCTCGGCAGTCTACGGCTCGGACGCGGTCGCGGGCGTCGTGAACTTCATCATGAACAAGGACTTCGAAGGCCTTCAGCTCAACGCGAACTACAATTTCTACGCGCATGAGAACAAGCCGGGCCTCGTCTCGAAGGTCGCCGGCCCCTATGCCTTCGGCACGCCCAAGGGCCTGACCACCGACGGTGGCCGCGCCGACATCTCGCTGACCGCCGGCAAGAAGTTCTTCGACGGCAACCTCAGCCTCAACGGCTATGTCAACTACCGCAAGGCAGAGCTCGTGCCCTATTCGGCGCGTGAGACTTCGGCTTGCCAGCTGGTCGAGAGCGTCAAGGACGGCCCGCTGACCTGCTCGGTGTCGACCTATTCGCCGAGCGGCTATGTCTCGCCGCGCAGCGGCCCGAACAGCGGCACCCAGTATGTCAACAACCCGAACGGCACGCGCACCTTCGTGCCGTACGGCGCTGGTGTCGGCAACGCCGCCAATCCGTATGACGGCTATTCGTTCCAGCGCGAGAACGAGCGCTGGAATGCCGGCGGCTTCGCCTCGCTCCACCTGTCGGACGCTGCCGAGCTCTATGTGAACGGCATGTGGTTCCGCGACCGCTCGAGCAACCCGTTCCCGGCACGTGTCTACAGCTACACCGCCTATGGCAGCACGCCCTACCAGGTGAACTGCAACAACCCGTTCCTGTCCACCTCGCAGGCCACCGCGCTCTGCGGCGTCAACGCCGGCAGCGCCACCGCCAAGGCGGATCTGGACGTTCGCTACCGCTTCAACGGCCTGGCCCAGGCCGAAGACGTGTACCTCAACCAGGGTACCCGCATCTCGGCCGGCATCCGCGGCAACTTCGCCGAGGCGTGGAGCTATGACGTCGGCGGCGTCTACGCCCGCAACCGTCAGGACTATACCGGCAGCAACTTCCCTGACTTCGCCAAGATCAACCGCTCGCTGAACGTCGTGAACGTCAACGGCACCCCGACCTGCCAGTCGGTGGTCGATGGCACCGACCCGAGCTGCGTTCCGTTCGATGCGTTCAGCGCGAACAACAACAACGCCGCCCTCGCCAACTACCTGCTGACCGGCCGCAACGGCACCACCACGACCGTGAACACGCTCTACAACGCGATCGCGACCGTGCAGGGCGATCTCGGCAAGTACGGCATCACCAGCCCGTTCGCGGAAGACGGCCTGGCCGTGGCGTTCAACGCCGAATATCGTGAGGACAAGCTGCGCGGCTTTGCCGACGATATCTACCGCGCGGAAAATGGCGGCACGGACTCCAATCTGGGCCAGCATGTGTGGGAAGGCAGCGTCGAAGTGCAGGCGCCGCTCGCACAGCGCAAGCCGTTCGCCCACCTGCTGCAGCTCAACGGCGCGTACCGCGTGTCGAAGTACAGCAGCAACCCGGACAAGTTCTCGACCTGGAAGGGCGAGGCGATCTGGGCCCCGATCCCGGACATCACCTTCCGCGCATCGATCAACCGCGCCCAGCGCGCCCCGACGGTCGTCGAGGCCTATCAGGGCAGCAACTCGAGCTGGAGCCGGATCACCACCGCCTATAACGACATCTGCGCCCCGACCGTGATCCCGAGCACGACGCCCGGCGGCCCGGTGACCTACGGCGCGCCGGTGGCATCGCGTGAGGCTTGCCGCGCGACCGGCCTGGCGGACAATCTGTACGGCAGCGCGACGCTGCTGTGCGGCGACGGTGCGACGCTCCCGGCCGGCCAGGCTGGCTGCACCTTCCGCAGCGGCGGCTTCCCGGTCGATCCGGAAACCGCCTACACCAAGACCTTCGGCCTGGTGCTGAAGCCGCGCTTCCTGAAGGGCTTCACCTTCTCGGCCGACCGCTTCATCATCAACCTGAAGGACTCGATCGGCTATAACGGCTACGACTATTTCTCGAATGGTTGCGCCCAGACCGGCAGCGAGTTCTTCTGCTCGAAGTTCGTCCGTAACGCCGACGGCACGCTGTTCAGCACGCCGAACAGCAACCCGACCTCGGGCTATATCCGCGGCGGCACCACCAACTACTATCGCAGCAAGTCGGCGGGCTGGGACTTCCAGGGCCAGTACAACCTGAACCTCGCCAAGGTCGGTACGCTCGGCTTCGACTTCTCGGCCTCGCTGACCACCTATGCCGGTGGCCAGGACTCGCCGATCCTGAAGAAGTACAACTGCGCCGGCTACTACGGCTCGGGCTGCGGTCAGCTGATCCCGAAGTGGTCGCACAACCTGCGCACCACCTACACGACCGCTGACGACATCTTCAGCGCATCGTTCAACTGGCGTCACCTCGGTCCGCTGACCAACGTGACCAACTCGAACGATCCCAACCTGCAGTGGAACCCGGGCGACAACCGCGCGACCTTCTACCGCATCGACGCGCAGGACTATTTCGACCTGTCGCTCGCGGTGCGCGTGAACAAGGCCTATTCGGTCCGTCTCGCGGTCAACAACCTGCTCGACACGACCCCGCCGATCCTGCCGAACTCGTACAACTACGGCCTGTCGCGCAACAACACGCTGTCGGCCCGCTACGACTCGCTGGGTCGCCAGGTCGCCATCGGCACCACGATCAACTTCTGATCTAGTTTTTCACGACTAGCCCCTGGGCCCGTCTTCTCCGGAAGGCGGGCCCTCTATTTTGGGCGTAAGGGGCCGCGAGCGTGCCTCAGAGGCCGTAAATCCGCGCTTCCATGACGGTGTTGGCGGCGGCGAGCCCGCGGCCTATCGATAGATGTCGATCACCCGTTCGCTGTCGCGATCCACGTCGATGCGCAGGAATTCGGGCTTGTCATAGAGCAGGATGATGTTCGGATGCGGCATCGGCCAGGGACGCTGGGCCCGGCCGAGCACCGCGACGACCTCGCGCCCGTGCATGCCGATGCGCACGCCGCGCACCGCATCGGGAAAGCCGCTGCTGTAGCGGATCCCGCTCACCACGCCCTTTTCGAGGAACACCTTGGTGGCGAGCGCGTCGAACCCGTAATATTCGATCACCTTCCCGCCATCCCCGGTGTCGCGGGCGTGGCGCGGCGCGGCGCCCAGCGCCTCGCTCTGGCGCAGCACCTCGGCCTGTGCCGTGCGGCGCGGAAGGGAAGCGAGATAGTCGGCAAGCGTCATTCGGCGATCCTCAGGCACGCAGCGCGTTGATGAAGTCGGAGAAGGACCCGGCGATCTTCTCGACATTGGAAAAATCGGCGAAGCGGCTCCCGCCATCGGGCGCTTCCCGCTCGTGATCCCAGAAGAATATCGCGCCATGGCTGTCCGGCTCGAGGCTGAGCAGGAAGGCGTTTCCCGCCGGATCGTCCCCGATCGGCAGGCTCGCGGCCGGGATGCGATCCATGTCGCGCAGCATCTCATAGTCTTCGAGGATATTGGGCTCGGTCCCGGGCGTCGCCGAAGCGAGGTCGTTGAGCACCGTGTCTCCGCTCTTCGGTACGCTTACCTTGTCGTCACGGACCCGGCCCCCGCTCGCCTGGCGCAGGAACGCCTTGTAGTCCTCGGGCAGGGCCGCGCCGACATGGGCCGAGAGCGCATCGATGTCCGCCTCGCTGGCCGGGGGGTTCGCCATCATCATGCGGGATCGATAGTCCATCGGGGTCCTTGCTCAATGTGTGCCGGCGATGCCGCCCGCATGGGTGAACTGCTTGTGGATGCTGCGCGGGACAAGCTGCATCGTCGTGCCGTTCTCGTGGTGATGCCATGTATAGCCCGGCGGCGACTTGTCGCCATATTCGCTTCGCCCGGTTGCGTTGTTCGCCGCGCGGAAATCCTGGCTGCGCCCCTGGAATCCGCCCGGCAGCTCGGTCTCGCTCACCGTATAAGGCCCGAAATCGGGATAGCCGTCAGCGCTATAGGTAACACGCGTGCCGGAGGCGTTCTCATAGATGGTCGAGCCGTCTTCCTGCGGATAGATCTTGCCGCCCTTGGCACGCCACTTGTCCGGGTTGGGCGGATTCTTCCAGGCATCGCCCTGGTCCTTGGGCTTCTGCCAGTCGTCATCCGGCTCCTGGTCATCATCGTCGTTGTTCGAGCCCCCGCCTCCACCGCCGGTCGCGGCGGTCGCACCGGCGGCGCCGCTCGCCGCCGACACGCCGCTGCCCGCCGCCGCCATCTGCGCGGCGGTGACGCCCGGCGTGGTGATCGCAGCACCTTCTGCTGCCACTGGGATGCCCGCATAGGCCGGCTGGGGCACCGGCATGCGGAACGAGCCCGGCGGAATGCCGCCGCTGCCGCTGATGAAGCGGCCGAGCCCGCCGGTGACTGCGCCGATGCCGGTGGCGATCGCGGCATCCTTCCAGCTCCACGGCCGGTCCTTGCCCATCAGCCGGTCGATGCCCCAGTCGGCGGCATAGCTCAGGAAGCCGCTGCCCGCGCCGACCCCGGCAAAGGCGGCGATCCCCGCGGTCGCCGGCAGGAACACGAAAGGCACCGCGGCGATAGCCCCGACCACCGCGCCCTTCAGGCCCGCCAGCAGGATGCAGGAGAGGCAGAAATGCTCCTGGTTGAGCGCCTCGTTGACCATCATGCCCGTTGCACCCGCGGCCGCACCCGCCGCGATGATCAGCAAGGGTCCCGAAATCGGCGCAGTGGCGACGACGATCGCCGCGACGGCGACCGCGGCGACGATCGCCAGCGCGGCCTTCCACCACAGGCCGGTCGGGTCGGCGCGGTTGACCGGATCATTGCCGGCATAGGCATAGCAATTGAGCCCGCCCGCCACCCCGATCGGATCGCGGCTTAGATAGCGGCCGAGCGCCGGGTCGTAATAGCGGAAGCGGTTATAGTGCAGCCCGGTCTCGGCGTCGTGATACTGGCCCGGCAGGCGCAGCGGCTGGTCGATCCCGCCGGGCAGCGCGGCCATAGCGCCGAAGCCGCTGCGCTCGGCTTCCCACACAACCCGGCCGCCCGCATCGGTGAGCCGCATCGGCACGCCCAGCGGGTCGCAATGATATTGGTGGATCGCGCCGCCCTCGCGCAGGAACAGCGGCTTCCAGGTCTGCGGCCAGTAGCAATAGTCGCGGGTGCGCTCGGGGCCGCCGCCCTGCCAGTCCGAGCCGGCATCGCCGTGCACCTGCTCGATCTCGCGGATCAGCTGCTCGCCGGCCCAGACATAGCGGGTGATGCGCTGTTCGCCGCCCTGGCCGACTTCCTTCCAGATCCGCCGCCCCAGCGGATCATAGCCGAAGCGAACCACCCGGCCGCCATCGTCCTCGGCGCGGACCAGCCGGTCGAACCCGTCATAGGCATAGCGCCAGGCATGCGCACCGCCGCTGCGGGCGATGCAGTTGCCGCGCCCGTCATAGTCGAACCGCTCGCTCCCCTGCCCGATCATGCGGTTCAGCGAGTCGAACTGCGCAGTCCCGGCCGGGCCCGAGACGCGGTTGCCGGCGCCGTCATAGGCAAAGGCCTCGCCGGCGCCGTTCGAGCGCTCGACCGCGAGCAGCTGCCCTTCCGCATCATAGCCGAAGCGCGTCGCGCCCAGCCGGGTGTCACGCTGCTCGACCAGCCGGTCGTCGCCATCCCAGGCGAAGCCCTGTTCGAACACCGGCTTGCCCGCCGCCTCGACCCGCACGCCGGTGGTGAGGCCTATGGGGTTCTGGAAGCTGCTGGTGGCCAGCCCTTCCGGTGAAGTCAGCCGCCAGCCGGCATCCTCGGGCGCATAGTCGATCGCGTGGCGGCGCCCTGCCCAGTCGGTGATGCTCGACAGGCGAAGGTCGGCGTCGCGCGTGTAGCGGATCGTCTCGCCGGTCGGGTAGGTCAGGCCGGTCAGCGTGCCGGCATCGTCATAGACATAGGCGACGTTCTGGTCGCCCTGCCGCTCCTCGATCAGCCGGCCGCCTTCGTCATAGGCCCAGGCGAGCGCGGCATCGCCGTTCTTGGCGGCGACCAGCAGCCCCTTCTCGTCATAGGTGAAGGTCGCGACGTCCCCATCGGGGGTAGCCAGCCGCGTGACCCGGCCCGTCTCGTCCTGGATGACATCGAGCACATGCCCATCGGCACGGGTGATCTGCTGGAGCCGGCCGGCGGGATCGAAGGCATAGGCCTCGCGGCTGCCATCGGCCTGGACCAGCGCCTCGGGCCGCTCGCCGGCGCCATAGTCGAAGCGGGTGGCATTGCCGTTGCCGTCGATCATCGCGACGAGCGTGTCGCCGTCATAGTCGTAGCGCTCGACCCGCCCGACCCGGTCGCGCTGGGCGGTGATGTACTTGCCCCGGGTGTCGCGAGACGCCTCGATGCCGGTGTCGCGGTAGCGGATGCCGGAGAAGCTGCCGTCGGGGAAGTCGATGCGGGTAAGCCGGTGCTGGTCGTCATAGCCGGCGCGGAACCGGGTCTCGCCGCCCCGCGAGACATGGGTGATGTCCCCTGCCGCGTCATAGTCGAGGCCGAGCGCCAGCCCCGAAGGCAGCTTCATCCCCTTGAGCTGGCCGCGCTCGTTGCTGGCCACCCGCCATTGCCGCCCGAGCGGGCTGGTGACGCGGTCGAGCATGCCGCTCGCCCCGAAGCCCAGCCGCATGACACCGCCATCGGGGTTGGTGACCAGCACATCGTCCGATTGCGGCTCGCGCCGTGCCTTTTGCGGTGTGCCCTCGAAGCTCTCCGCGATCCGGTCGCCGAGCGCGCGGCGGCGGAAGGCGGTGACATTGGCCTCGCTTATCCGATGCCGGGCGCCCACGGCGGGGCGCGGCGCGGCGCGGACGATCTCCGGCGCGCGGTATGCCATCATCCCGTCGCCACGGGTATCGACGGTCAGGAAGGCCTGGACCGGCCCGAAGAAGCTGTTGAGCTCCTCCGGGGTCGAGCTGCGCAGGAAGGCAGGGAGCAGGCGCGGATCGTAGAAGCGGAACAGCCAGCCCGCCCCTTCGGGCGAGCGGACCTTGAGGAAACGGCGCAGGTGCCGCCGGGTCGCGTCGAAGCCTGCACTGGAGAGGAGGAACACGCCCCAGGGCGCGCCATCGAAACGCGTCGCCAGTGCCTCGGCCTGGGCGGGATCGACCCGGAACAGGTACGGCGCCTGCTCGCGATAGTTGATCGCCGCGCGGCCGAGATAGAGGCAGGCCGCCCTGCCCTGCCCCGCCTGTTGGGCCATGGCGGGAATGTCGGGCGAGATGCAGCCATCGACCAGCGCATAGAGCTGCCCCGCCGCCGCCCAGCCGGCGACGTCGCGCGCGGCGACGGGCGCGAACAGGATCGGGGGCGCGGCGCTGGCCATGCGCTATTCGGTGACGAAGGGCGCGCCGCTGTCGTGCGCGCTCCCCAGCGTGGAGCTGCGCGCCTTGGCGCCGTCGCCGATCAGCACGGTCGGCGCGCCGGTGGCGATCTTGCCGCCATGGCAGGTGCTGTCGCCGATCCGGGCCGCTTCGTTGTTGCCGATCTTCACCGTCGGGCAGCCGCTCTCGATCTGGCTGGGGCTGCCGCAATCGAGCGTGTCGCCCTTGCGCGCGGCAGGCAGTCCGACGATCAGCACCGACTTCTCGCCGGTCATGATCGTGCCCTTGTTCTTGACCGGGCAAGCTTCGGTATCGGTAATCCGTGCGGCGGGCGGCATGATCTTACTCCCAGATACGCGGGACGGGGTACGAACGCTCAACGGCCATTGGCGGACCAATGCGGCGGATCGCTCGCGAGCTTGAGGAGGCCATAGGTCGCACCCACGGCGTGGAGATCGGCGTTGGTGTTGCCCGATCGCGGCTGGTCGATGCGGTGCGTCTGGCCGGCGGCGTCGAGGATATCGATCGGCCCGTCCCAGCCGATCGTCATGTCGATCGCCGTGCCCTGGATATGGTTCGAGGTGAGCGAGGGCTTGAAGGCGATGTGGAACAGGTTGACCATCGCCTGGGCCGCGCGGCGCGAGACGGTCGGGTCGCCGTGATCCCAGAGGATGTCGACTTCCGGATTGGCGGGCACCGCGCCGGGCTGCACCGCGCCGTGGGCGACCTGCCAGGCATAGTGCATGATCCAGGCGCGGTTGCGATTGCGCAGCGTCGCGCTCACCCTGACGGTCGCACCGGCCCGCTGGAGCGCGGCGATGAAGCTGCTCGCCTGGGTGGCGAAGGCCGGGGCGAGATCGGCCACCCGGTCGCTGTTGGGGAAGCGCGCCTCATTGGCATTGAACCAGGCCGCACCGCTGAGCCTGGGCAGCGCCGCCTGGGCACGCAACCGGTCGCGCAGCAGCGAGGTCGGCTGGGTATCCGCCAGCGCGGTCCAGGTCCGGCCATTGGGATCGACCCGCCCGTCCGATCGGCCGCCCAGCACCAGCGACTGGTAGCGGCCAATCGCCGCCATGGTTGCGTTGTCGATCACGCCATTGGTCGGCAGCGGCTGCACGCCCATCTCGCCGACGCGCAGGTTGAGCAGCTCCTGCACCTGCGCGACATCGGCGGGAACATTGGCGCCGCCACGGCCTACGGATCCGGTGATCGGCACGGTCAGTCCTCGATCCGCGGGTCGTAGCGGCCGAGCCGGCGCTGCACTGCGCGGTTATGCGCGTGGATGCGCTTCAGGCGGGCCAGTTGCCGGTCCGCTCCGGTGCAGAACCGTATCGTGGCCGCCTCGATTTCCTTCTGCCGCGCTTCGTCCGGCGAGTCCTCGCCGCGGAAATGGTCGCATTTGTCCCGCCGCGCGACATAGGCGCGGACCTCCCTCGGGAGGGTCTGCGGCGTCAGCGCCAGGGCGAGAAGCGCGGTCAGGATCATGCCGCGATCAGCCCCTCGGTCACCAAGGTGCGCAGGCCCTTGTCGAGCGCCTCGTCGCTGTCGAGCCCCGCCTCGCGCGCCACGGCGGCAAGCGCGGCACGGTCGCGAGTGCCGTCGAGATGGGCGAGCACATGGCGCGGGCCGAATTCGGGAATGGTCATCAGCCGATGGTCCAGCGTGCAGATATTCTCCAGCCCCTCGCCCAGCATCGCGCGGATCAGCGGGCTGGCACGCGGCCGCTCGCTCACCTCGGCGGCATAGGGCGCCGGGGTGGTGCACAGGTCGATCAGCCCGGCGTCGAACATCTCGAACAGCGCCAGCTTGCGCGCCGGGGTATCGACGAGTTCGTCCACCCGGATCCGCGCCGGCCGCGCATCGACCAGCCGGCCCAGCGCCTCGGCGAGCGGGGCGTCCTGCACCTCGAACACATTGGCGTTCATCCGGAACATGCCCTCGACATCGCGGTGGCAGCGGGTGACGGCATAGAGCGTGCCCAGCGCGTCGAGATCGATGCGCCGCTTCGGCCGGACGCCGTCGCGCACCAGCAGGGTCTGGCGGAAGAAGCGGAAGTCGTGGAAGTCGCGCGCCTGGAGCAGCCGGACCAGCTGCCGCGTCGCGTCGGCTTCGGCGGCGACCTCGTCGGGCAGGAAGGCGTCCCCCATTCGCTCGCGATCGGCATCCCCGAGGAATTGCAGGCCATTGGCGGCCGCCGCGGAGACGACATCCGCCAGCGACTGGGGATGGAAGAACGGGCCCAGCTCGTCATGGCAGAGCACCGACCAGGGCTTGTCGAGCGTGTGCTTCGCGGCATCGCGCAGCGCCGCCTGGGCCGGGTTCTCGCGCCCCTCGGGCTCGGCGGCGAGTGCGGTCAGATAGTCGCGCGCGGCCTGCCAGCGCTCGGCGCCTTCCAGTCCCTCGAGCTGGAGCAGCAGCGCATCACGCAGCACCAGCCGGATATGGCCGCCCGGCATCGCATTGTAGCTGACGAACGCGACACCGTCCGGCGACAGCAGCTTGCCGATCAGCGCCATCGTCGCCTCGCGCACCGCAGGCGGCACCCAGGCATAGACGCCGTGCGCGACGATATAGTCGTACGGTCCGTCGAGATGCTCGGCGGCGGTTAGGATGTCGAGCACCCGCATCTCGGCATTCTCGATGCCGGCGAGCGCCCGCCAGCGCTCACCCCGCGCAACCGCGGTGGGTGCCAGGTCGAAATTGGTGAAATGCGCCTCGGGCCAGGCCGCGGCGAGCGCGAGCAGGTTCATCCCGTCGCCCCCACCGATCTCCAGCACGCGTGCACGGGTGATCGGCGGCGGCGACAAGCCGGCCAGCCGCGCGATCACCGCCAGACGGTCGGGCGCCGTCTGGCTGAAGATCGCGCTGGGATAGGCCACCGCGTCATAGGCAGTGGGCGCGGCTTCGCTCATTCGACCTGCAGGTCGAGCTGCTTGGCCGCATCGGCATAGAAGCGCGCCGAGGCGGCGTTCTTCTGGGCCTGGAACCGTGCGCTGGCCGCACGCGCCGCCTTGGCCGCGACGTTGAACGAGTCGATCCGCACCTGCGGCTCGAGATCGCCCTGGACCAGGTCGTCGCCGGTGAACTTGCCGACGACATAGCCGCCATCGACATTGATCGCACCGATCACCGGCACGCCGTCGCGCAGCTCGCCATAGAAGGTGGCGGTCGCCTTGCCACCATCGCGGCGCACCAGAACGCCCAGGCCCGATGCCTTGCCGGCCGGGCATTCGCCGATCCAGTTGGTCGGCCCCGCGGTCAGCGACTTGGGCGCGACGAAGCGGCACTTGCTGCCCGGGTCCTGAGACCAGACCAACTGGCCGTCAGTAGCGGCCGATGCGTTTGCCGGCACGGCTGCAACGGAGGCTTCCGCGACGTTCGCCGGTGCCTGATCGTTGCCCGAAGCGACGACCGGATGGCAGCCGAGCAGCGCGATGGCGGCGATGCCGCCGAACAGGAGACGCGCGCTCATGGGTTGGGGAAAGTCGCGATGAGTGCGGCGCCACATTCGAAATGCATTGCATCCTCCGTTCGGAAACCCGCCCCCCAATACCATCCGCGGGCGTTGAAGAAGGGAGCGAGCAGGACCAGTCCGTGATAGACCTTGTTGTCGCCGCGGACGTCGAGCTTGCCGTTGATCTTGAGATCGATCGCGGTGCCCCAGCTGTGGTTCGAGATCGAAGTCGACGATCCGCGCACGTTGCGGACCACCTTCATCCCCGCCGAGCTGAGCGAATTGTAGAGATCGGGGATCGAGCGCTGCACGTCGAGCATCACTTCGCGCAGGCTGGCCACCGCCGGGCGCAGGCCGGTGACGCGGAACGGGCCGACCGATTCCGTGCTCATCATCGCCGCCAGCTTGGCATTGGTTATCGGCTGGTCGTTCTGGCTGTAATTCTCGCGCGGGGCGCCGAGCTTGGCGAGCAGCACGCGGTTTGACGGCGAGGTGAGCCCACGGTTCAGCGTCGTGCGATCCGGGCGCGGCACCAGCGTCGTGTACGAAGTCGAGCTGTTCCCCGGGGTCGGCGCTGCAGCAACCGGCGGCGCTGCTCGTCCGACGATCGCAGGTGCACCGCCACCGCCATTGGCCGCAACACGCGGTGGCGTGCGGACGGGCGTGACGTTGCGGGTCGGACCCGGCGCAGCAGTACGCGCCGCGCTACCCTGCCCGGTCAGATGCTTCCAGGTCGTCGCATTGGGCTCGACGAGACCATCGGGATTACGCATCAGGTTGCGCTGATAGTTGACGATGGCCGAGATCGTCTTGGGCCCGCATCGACCGTCGATCAGGCCGAGCTTCATCCCGGCACGGGTGAGCAGGCTCTGCACCGCGATGGTATCGCCGCGCGCATTATTGCCATTCAATCCGACCGAACCCTGCAGAGCCGCTGACATACCCCTACTCCCTACTGAATGCCGATGGCATTATTAGATATGCTTCTTTGCGTTATCTTGCAGTGACATGACTATCTACTGCACGAAATGTTACTCAACCCTCATTCACCGCTTCCGGAACTCGTTCCACCGCATCGTTATTCTGGTCGATCGACTGCGGCTTCTTATCGCGCCCGCTTTCGAAACCGTAGCTGAACCCGTCCGCCCCGGCATCGACATGGATCGCCTCGACATCCTCGCCGCGCATCTGCCGCTCGAGCAGCGCGATCGACATTTCGGGGAGCATCGTGTTGGTCAGGATCGCATCGATCACGCGCCCGCCCGAGGCGACTTCGTTGCAGCGCGAGACGATCAGGTCGACCACCGAGTCCGCGAAACTCAACCGGATCTTGTGATTGTCGGCCAGGCGCCGGACGATGCGGCCGAGCTGGAGCTTGACGATGCCGGCGAGCATCGCCGGGCTCAGCGGATAATAGGGCAACACGAGCAGGCGCCCGAGCAGCGCCGGCGGGAACACCTTGAGCAGCTCGGGCCGCAGCGCTGTCGCCAGCCCCTCCGGCTCGGGCTTCATCTCGTCATCCTCGGACAGGTTCATGACGAGGTCGGTGCCGACGTTCGAGGTGAGCAGGATCAGCGTGTTCTTGAAGTCGATGAACCGCCCCTCGGAGTCGTTCATGAACCCCTTGTCGAACACCTGGAAGAACATCTCGTGGACGTCCGGATGCGCCTTCTCGACCTCGTCGAGCAGCACCACCGAATAGGGCCGCCGCCGCACCGCCTCGGTCAGCACGCCGCCCTGGCCGTAGCCGACATAGCCCGCCGGTGCGCCCTTGAGCGTGGAGACGGTGTGCGCCTCCTGGAACTCGCTCATGTTGATGACGATCAGCGAATCGTCGCCCGAGAACAGCAATTCGGCCAGCGCATGCGCGGTCTCGGTCTTGCCGACGCCCGAAGGGCCGCAGAGCATGAACACGCCGACCGGCTTGTTGGGATTGTCGAGCTTGGCGCGGCTGGTCTGGATGCGCTTGGCGATCGCGTCCATCGCATGATCCTGGCCGACGACCCGCGCCTTGAGCTTGTCGGCGATGGTCAGCACGCTCTGGATCTCGTCCTTGACCATTCTCCCGACGGGAATACCGGTCCAGTCGCCGACCACGGCGGCAACCGCATCGGCATCGACCACGCCGAACACCATCGGCGTATCCTCCTGCGCCTCGCGCAGGGTGGCGATCGCAACGTCGAGCGCATCGCGCAGTTCGGCTTCGTTGGCCGGCTCGCCCGCGGCTTCGGCACGGGCATCGCGCAGGGCCGTACGGGCCTGGACGACGCTTGCCAGCGCCTCTTCCTCGCGCTTCCATTTGGTCTCGACCGCATCGCGCGATGCCCGCGCCTCGGCCAGTTCCTCGTCGATCTTCGCCAGCCGATCGTCGGCGCGATATTGGCCACTCGCCTCGCGTGCGACGACCTCGCGCTCGACCTCGAGCAGTTCGACCTTGCGGCGGCGATCCTCGACCGCGGCGGGCGTGGCGTGCTGCGACACTGCGACGCGGGCGCAGGCGGTGTCGAGCAGGCTCACCGCCTTGTCGGGCAGCTGGCGCGCCGGGACGTAACGCTGCGACAGCGTCACCGCCGCCGACACCGCTTCGTCGAGCACCACCACCCGGTGATGCGCCTCCATCATCGGCGCGACCGAGCGGATCATGTCGATCGCCTTGTCGGTCTCGGGTTCGCCGACATCGACGGTCTGGAAGCGACGGGTGAGCGCCGGGTCCTTCTCGAAATATTGCCGGTACTCGGCATAGGTGGTCGCCGCGATCGTGCGCAGCCGGCCGCGCGCCAGTGCAGGCTTGAGCAGGTTGGCGGCATCGCCCGTCCCCGCCTGGCCGCCCGCACCGATCAGCGTGTGCGCCTCATCGATGAACAGGATCACCGGGGTCGGCGAGCTTTCGACCTCGTCGATCACCTGGCGCAGGCGCTTCTCGAACTCGCCCTTCACGCTGGCGCCGGCCTGCATCAGGCCGATGTCGAGGGTACGCAGCGCCACGCCCTGCAGCGCCGGCGGCACGTCGCCATCGGCGATACGGCGGGCGAAGCCCTCGACCACCGCGGTCTTGCCGACACCGGCCTCGCCGACCAGGATCGGATTGTTCTGGCGGCGGCGCAGCAGGATGTCGATCACCTGGCGGATCTCGGCGTCGCGACCGACAATCTTGTCCAGCTCGCCCGCCTTCGCCTTGGCGGTGAGGTCGATCGAATACTTCCCCAGCGCCTCGCCCGGCCCGGCGACGCCGGTGCTGGCGGGGGCGTCTTCACCACCTGCGGCGGCCGGAGCCGCGTCGCGCTGGGTGGTCTCGGCGGAGGACTGGACGACCAGATCGAAGTCGCTGCCCAGCTTCTCGGCCTGGACCTTGCGCCACTCCGCGCTCAGCGCGAACAGCGCATTGCGCAGCGTCGGCGTCTTGAGCATGCCGTAGAGCAGATGGCCGCTGCGCACCCGGCCCGCGCCGAACTGGAGCGAGGCGTAGAGCCAGCCCTTCTCGATCGCTTCCTCGATCTGCGGCGCGAAGTCCGAGATCGCGGTCGCGCCACGCGGCAGTGCGTCGAGCGCGGCGACGGTGTCCTCGATCAGCTTGCCGTCATTGAGGCCGAAGGCGGTACGGATCGCGGCGACATCATTGCGGGGATCCTGGAGCAGGATGTGCATCCAGTGCGCCAGCTCGACATAGGGATTGCCGCGCATCTTGCAGAAGCTGGTCGCGGTCTCGATCGCCTTGAGCGGCACCGGACCGAGGCGACCGAACAGTGCAGAGCGGCTGATTTCCGTCATCAAAGTCCCCCAAGAGCAGCATGGGCGGGCTTGAGCCGCCGCAGATGCGCGTCCGAACGGATGCGGTCGCTCGGCTGCGGGCCTATCCAGCCCGTCCAGCCCAGTCGCGTGCGTCCGTCCAGCCGCGCGGCTGGAACGTTCCGCTCGGCGATTTCGATCCGCATGTCCCATTCGAGATGGCTCGGCGCGAAGGCATCGAGCGCTTCCGAAGCGATGGCGAAGCGCGGGCCCGAGGGCAGCAGCTTCTCGAACTCGGCGAAGGAGCGCGCCTCGATCACCACGCTGAATGCATCGGAGGCCATGCGGATGCGGTCGCCCAGCACCAGGTCGCCACCCAGGGTCGCGAAGCTGCGACCCAGCCGGCTGCGATCTTCCGTCGGGATGTCGCGCCACCTCGGGCGATACTCGATCACCTGCACCGGCTGGCCGAGCAGATGGCCCAGCGCATCCTCGATGCCGATCGCGCTGCGCCGCGAGGCGAACAGGGCAGCATAATGGACGCGGGCCGGACCGGTGAACAACGCCTTGGGCGACACGCCCTCGGTCGCCCCGGAGAGCGCTGCAAGATAGGCGGCGAAGCGATCGTCCGCAGGCCGATCGGCATGGACGACGGGCTGCGAATCCCCCCATGCGCGGTAGAAGAATTGCAGCATCCGGTTGGCCAGCACGTCGAGCCAGCGCCCGAACGGCCGCTGCTTGGCATAGCGATGCTCGAAGGTCGCGAATTCGGTGAGGTGGATCGGCAACGGGCCGTTGGGACCGGTGAGCCCCAGCCAATAGCCGTTGAGCTGGATGCGCTCGCCGCGCGGCTCGGCCGAATGCAGCGTCGGCGCCGGGAAGTGCATCGCCGGCACCTGGGCCAGGTCGACGATGCTCTGGTTCGGCCGGCGCGCGCGACCGAGGCGCGGCAGATGGGGAGCACGCGCCTCCGCCCCACGAACCGCGGGGAACATTCCGAACTTCCGTGCCTGCTCGCCGACGCGGCGCAGGAAGCTCAGATGTTGTGCTGGCGCCCCATCCTCGGCGGCCATTGCGCGAATTCCCCTTCGTTCGGACTGAAGAAACTGCACTCGGTAAAGGCGTTGATGCTGGCGAACTCCGCCATGAAACGCTCGAGCACGGCGGTGAACAGGAACATGCCACCCTTGTCGAAGGCGGCATCGTCCAGCTTGATGCGGATCTTGTGCCCCCGGGCGAGCGCCATGCGGTCGAGCCCCGGCACGCGGCGCATGACCTTGGACGAGCTGATGCCCAGCACACCATCGATCTGGCGGCGGAGCACGGCATCGTCCTGGCGGCCATAGAGCGCGAGATGGTCACGCAGCGCCGAGGGATCGTCATGATCCTCGGGCGCGAGCGTGACGTAATTGGGGGTCAGGTGCGCGATCACCCGCCAGGCGGCGTCGCCCAGGCCGAGCGGCGGGCGCGGCCGGGTCGGCGCGCGGAGCACCGAGACGGCGCGGGCGGGCACGCCAGAGACGGTGAAATGCTTGTCGCCGCGGAAGGTGAGCAGCTCGGGCAGCTCGCGATTGGTGACGAGCCCGCGGACCGCCAGCTCGTGGACGTCGTCGAGCCGCGACGCGTCGCCGGGCGAGGTCAGGCTGATCCAGGTCTCGGTGCCGACATATTCGCTGCGCCGGCGCAGGCGCTGCTCGCGGGTGGATAGGCGACGGGGGCGCAGCTGGGTCGAATAGAACAGCGCCTCGCGCCAGTCATAGAGCAGCGCCCCGAACGCGTAGAGCGGCGCCACCGTGCGCGCATCGACATTGTCGCGGGCATAGGCCTTCACTTCGGTGAGCCGGAACACCTCGAAATCGTAGCGCTTGGTGCGATCGGGGATGACGTGCAGCTCATGCTCGTGCGGGCGGACCTGGACGCGGTCGAGCTGCTTCTCGAACAGGTTGATCGCCGGCGCTGCGAACAGCTTGAAATTGCTCGCGTCCACCGCCCGGGCCAGCGCCGGCGAGGAGCGGCCGAACAGCAGGACAACGTCGCAGGCGCGCGGGGAGGACTGGAAGGCGCGGTGCAGATCGCGCAGCTTCGCGAACAGGAACCGTTCGGGGCAGGCGAAATATTCGGAGAGCAGCCGATAGCCGCGAAAGGCGCGCTGGTCGGCAGGAAGCAGCGCCTCCTCGTCGGAGAAGCCGACCTGCTCGGGCACCGGCAGCGAGACCCAGGGCGCATTCGGCACCGCATCCGCCGAGCGGCCGAGCACCGCCAGCGTCTCGCCGATCAGCTGGCGATAGAGCTCGTTCGGCACCGCCTCCGCGCCGTGGAGATAGAGCGGCAGTTCCTTGACCGGCACCTTGGGCAGCTCCGCGCCCGGCGTCGCCACGAAGCGCAGGCGGAGACCGGCCTCGGCGCGGACATTGGCCGCAGCCGCATAGGGCGCCACCGCCGCGCGAGTGGAGAGATACTCCGCCTCGGCCAGCCTGATCGGCCACAAGGTCACGTCGTGCCCGGTGCGAAAGATCACCGGCGCATTGTCCTGCCCGGCGGCAAAGGCAGTCAGCTGGGTGCCGTGGGGGACCTTGTGGCCCTTGAGCAGCACCTGGTCGCCTTCCTTGGGATCGAAGCCGGCGACGCAGATCGACGGCATCGGCGCCAGGTAATGCGGCTGGATCGCGTGGAGCAGGTGCGAGGTGAACTCGGGATACTGGTCGGCCAGCTTGAGCTGCACCCGCGCGCCCAGGAACGCCACGCCCTCGAGCAGGCGCTCGACATAGGGATCGGGATCGGTCGGCGTCTTCAGGCCCAGCCGGCCCGCGACTTCCTCATGCTCCTCGCCGAACTCGCGCGCGGCTTCGCGCAAATAGGCCAGCTCGTCATTGTAATGGCGCAGCAGGCGCGGATCCATTGCGCGCTACTCCGTCACGTCGACAGCGACGGTCTCGGGATCGACCTCGGTGCGGAACTTGACCGGCATGGCATGCGCGGCAGCGGTGATGTCGCCGCGGATCACGAAGGTGATCGTGTTCGGCTTGTCGGGATTCTCGGCGGGCTCGACGGTCAGCGTCTCCCCGGCCAGCCGCGGCTCGAACCGGCGGATCGCCTTGCGAATCTCGCGGGCGCGCTGGAGGATCGCCCGCCGGGTCAGCGCCTTGCCCGCCAGGTCGCTAAGCCCATAGTTGAGCACCGAACTCTGTACCTGCGGATAGGGCTCTAGGTCGTGCAGCGCCTCGACATTGGTGGTGTTGAGCAGCCAGGCCAGCTCGCGCCGGATCGTCGCGCGCAGTGCCGCTTCGTTGAAACGGTCGAGCTTCGGCACCGCATAATGGCGGAACTTCTCGCGCGAGACCTGCGGCGTCTCGGATTCCATGTCGCGCAGCCCCGATATCTCGATATCGGCGACCAGCTTGTCGAACAAAGTGGGCGTGAGGCGCTGGCGGACAGCCATCGGCTCAGCCGAAGCTCAGCGCGCGCAGCGACAGCAGCGCCTGATCCTCGCCATCGGACAGGGTCCAGAGCCGCTGGCCCGATCCCGCCTGCCCCCATTCGGCATCCCGCCAAGACGTCGCGCGGCCGAGCCGCTCGGAGACGTCGCTCGCGGTCTCGGAACCGGGATAGCGGGCAGGCAGGAAGCCGGCCACCGACTGGCCGGAGCGGAAGGCGATCTGCACCGGATACCAGATCAGGTCGCGCAGGTCGCGCGGCCCTTCGCTGGTGATGCTGGCCACCTGGTCGAAAGCCTGGAGGCCATAGCGGCCGCCGATGATCGCCTCGAAGCTGGGCCCGAAGCGCGCATCGGCGTCGGCGATCCAGTCGAAGGGAATGTCGTTGAAGCTGCCCGCGACACCTGGCGCGGCATCGAAGGCAACGTCGCGCGCGCCCTCGCCTTGTGCGATGCGGCCTTGGGCGAAATGCTCGATGGCGTCGATCACGCCTTCGAGCCAGTCGCTGGCGACGTGCTGGCGCGCGCGGGCACGGCCGGCAAATACCTCCGCACGCTCACGCTCGGCATCGATCGCCTGGCCATAGGCCACTGCGAGCATCTGCGCTTCGCCGGAGAGCTGTGCGAGGGTGTCGAGCTGGCGCCGTGCCTTGTCCCATTCCCCCGCCGCGGCGAGCAGCTGGAACAGGAACATACGTGCCTGCTGGTTGGCGGGCTCCGCCCGGACGGTCTCGACGAGCGCGGAGCGCGCACCGTCGAGATCGCCGGAACGAAGCAGCGTGTCGGCATCCGACATCGTCGCTGAACCTTTCGGGATCAGGCGGCGATGTTCTGCCGGATGTCGTAGCTGGCGGTGACGACACCACCATCCTTGGCGCCCGACTTGCCCTGCGGCTGATAGTCGAAGGTCACCTTGGCGGTGTTGAACACGATCGATTCCATGATCGCATCGCCATGGCTCGCGCCCTGGTTGTCGACCGAGGAGACGATCACGTCTTCCAGCTTGATCTTGTAATAGGTCAGCGGCTGCTGATCATCACCCGCCTTTTGCGAGTAGATGATGATCTCCTTGATGTGCTTGCCCGAAGCACAGGCGCTGAACAGCTTGGGCGAAGACTTGTCGACTTCCTTGACGATCGAGATGTCGCGGATCTCGGCCTTGCCCGAACCACCGCCAGCACCGCCGGTGTGGAACGAGCCATGCTGGGCCGCACCGAAGTTGAACGACACGATGTCGATCTCCTTCTCATGGCCCTTTTTCTGGCTCTCACCCTCGATGCCATCGATCTTCAGGAACAAATCAACTGCCATCACCTACCTCCATAGATACGCGGACTTGCGTGACGTATATTTACTTGCACTATTGCAGATACGTTTCAGTACAACGCCCCAGCGACCAAATGACCTAAAGTTCAGTTGGCCCGTGGGAGTCTGGAAACCATGCTCAGAGCAATATCCATTCCTTCAAGCTGATAGTGCGGAACGAACATGAACTTGCCCTTGTAGTAACCCGGATTCTCTTCATCCGGAGTCACTTCGATCTTGGCGTCCTTGAGCGGCAGGCGCGCCTTGGTCTCTTCGCTCGAAGAGTTCGGGGCGCCGTCGACATATTGGAGCACCCAGTTGTGCAGGTCGCGCTGCAGCTGGTCCGCCTCGCGATTGCCGCCGACCCAGTCGCGCACCATGCACTTCAGATAGTGCGCGAAGCGGCAGCTCGCGAAGATGTACGGCAGGCGCGCCGAGAGATTGGCGTTCGCGGTCGCGTCGACATTCTCGTAGTTCTTCGGCCGGTGCAGCGTCTGCGCGCCGATGAAGGTCGCCTGGTCGGTGTTCTTGCGATGGATCAGCGCGAGCATGCCCGCCGCCGACAGCTCGGCCTCGCGCCGGTCCGAGATCGCGATCTCGGTGGGGCACTTCTGGTCGATGCCGCCCTCGTCGGTCGGGAAGGTCGCGGTCGGCAGGTCCTCGACCGTGCCGCCCGATTCCACGCCGCGGATGCGGGTGCACCAGCCATAGGTGTTGAACGCCTCGGTGATCCGCGTGCCCATCGCATAGGAGGCGTTGAGCCACAGATGCTGGTCGTGCGCGCCTTCGGTCTCTTCCTCGAAGTCGAACTCGTCGACCGGCTCGGTCTTCGCGCCATAGACGGGACGACCGAGGAAGCGCGGCATGGTCAGCGCCATGTAGCGGGCATCTTCCGAATTCCGGAACGAGCGCCACGCCATATATTCCTGCGCGTCGAACAGCTTGCCCAGGTCGCGCGGATTGGCGAGCTCGGTCCAGCTCTCCATGCCGAACAGCGGCGGCGCCGCGGCAGCGATGAACGGCGCGTGCGCCGCCGCGCCGATCTTGGCGAGGCCCTTCATCACTTCCAGGTTCGGCGCGGTGTGGTCGAAATAATAGTCGCAGACAAAGGCGCCATAGGGCTGGCCGCCGAGCTGGCCGAACTCGCTCTCGTACACCTTCTTGAACAGCGGGCTCTGATCCCAGGCCGCATCCCGATACTGGCGGAACATCTTGCGACATTCCTCCTTCGAGATGTTCATGACCCGGATCTTCATGTCCTTACCGGTCGAGGTGTTCATCACCATGTAGTGGAGGCCGCGCCACGCGCTCTCGAGCGCCTGGAACTCCTCCTGGTGGATGATCTGGTTGACCTGCTCGGTCAGCTTGCGGTCGATCGCCGCGCGCATCGCGTCGACCGTCGCATAGACGTCGTCGCCGATGATCGCCGCGTCCTGCAGCGCCTGCTGCGCCAGCGTCTGCACCGCTTCCTCGATCCGGTTCTTGCGGATGTCGTCGGCGGGCTTGAACTCCTTCTGGAGAAGTGCCGAAAATTCGTCGAACTGGACGGCCTCGGCCTGGGGCTGCGCCTGCTGAAGTGCCTCTTGCGCCATATTGCCTATCTTCCCTTTCAAGCCTGCTCGACCGGAGCGGCGCTCACGGTCTCGTCATTCGCCGCTGCCTTGGCCGAGCTCAGGGCCGAGAGCAGCGCGGGGTCCTTCAGCACCTTTTCGAGCAGGTCCTGCGCGCCTTCCTTGCCGTCCATGTAGATCAGCAGGTCCTGGAGCTGCTGGCGCGCCTCGAGCAGCTGGGCGAGCGCCGGCACGTTCTTGACGACCTCGCCGGGCGTGAAGTCGTTGACCGACTTGAAGGTCAGGTCGACGCCGAACTTGCCTTCGCCGGTCAGCGTATTCTGCACGGTGAAGGCCGCGCGCGGCGCGATCGCCTCCATGCGCTCGTCGAAATTGTCCATGTCAAACTCGACGAAGTCGCGCTTCGACAGATCCTTCTTCTCGACATGACTCTTGCCCGAAAGGTCGGAGAGCACGCCCATCACGAAGGGCAGTTCGATCTTCTGCCGCGAGCCGTAGGTCTCGACCTCGTACTCGATATGGACGCGCGGCGCCCGGTTCTCCTTGATGAAACGCTGTCCACTCTTAGCAACCATCGGATCCGCCTTTCGTCGCCCTTTTCGGGCACCATCCAAAAAAGTCAGGGATTTGAGGGATCTATTCAGTATCCGGAGTTTTCTTCCTCCGGACGCGCAAGCAATACGGAACCGGCCTCGTGCATGCCGCCCGGCGCGATGTCCCGTAGAATTGCGAGGAAATCCATGTTTATCCACCCCCGTACTCGACGGAGTGCAACGGGTATCGGGCTCGTTGGTTCCCTGCGTGCGTAATATTCAACGATTGCGTCCAGCGCACGCGCAACGTCTTCGCGCGATTCCACCCGCCCGAAACTTCGCTGCGGTGCGGAAATAGTGTCCGATTCGTTTCCGGAATCGATGTCCGCCGCGGACGCCTCCTCGTCAGGATTTGCCGAATAAGGCGTTATCCATCTCAGCATGTTATCGATAACTTGATAGGCCGGCTTGAAGTCCGTGCCGGTATCGCCTTCGGCATGCGCCATCAGCGCCTGGTCCGCGCGCTCGATCGCCGATCGCATCGCGCGCAGCGATACCATCGTGCCCGCGAGCGCATCAGCCGGCAGCTCGCTCACCGCATGGCGGAACATGCCGAACCCGTCGGCACCCTCCCCTTCATTCTCGAACCGCTCGAGATCCTCGGCGCTATAGTCGCCGAGCCGCGCATGCTCGATCAGTGCGATCCGCTTGAGCGGCCCCAGGAATGTGCCGATCCGAGTGAGCGACTCGCACGGTGCCTTGCGCCCCTGCAGGCCATATTCGTCGAGCGAGGGATGGAGGACATCCCAATAGGACTCCAGCAGCCCGGCCAGCATCTCGCAACCGATGACGACCACGTCGAGCCGGCCCATCCGCGCGCCGGCGCGGGCGAGATAGACGGCCAGCCACAGATCCTTGGTGCGCTGGCTCTGCGCCTCGATCTTCGAGACGATCTCGCGCCAGTCGACGCCCGAGGGCTCCTCCTCGAACGCCTGCTCGATCTGCTGGCGCTCGGGATCGTCATAGAGGTCCAGCCCGCCCGGAGACTCCTCCGAGACGGGGGCGAGCAGCTCGCCAATCGGCATCAACACCTGCGCATTCCCGACAAATCCCTCTCCTTCGAAATCAAACGAAAGCCGCAACGGGATCAGGAAATCAGCTTGGCCTCCACACGACGATTATTCGGGTCGTCGGCCCGGCGTCCGGGCAGCGGGATGCTCGGCCCGAAACCACGAATCTCCACGCGACTGCGCTCTACACCCTGGCTGGAGAGATAGGCCGCCACCGCCTCGGCGCGGCGGCGCGACAGCTCCATGTTGAACGGCACGCCGCCCAGCGAATCCGTGTGTCCCTCGATCAGGAAGCGCTTGTCGCGCAGCTCGGGCATCACCAGCGAACGCGCGAAAATCCGGGCCTTGGCCATGCCGTCGGCGGTCAGCCGCGCGGAATTGAGCTCGAACCCGATCATCAGATCGGCGCGCGGCCCTTCGGACACGCGCGAGGCCGGGGTGTAGCTCGAATAGCCGGCACCGGCACGACGCGGCGGCGCCACGTTCGCACGGGGGGCGCGATAGTCGCTGCTGGCGGCACGGACGGCGGGCTTTGTCGCGGTAGCCGCGGGCGCACCCGGCCGCGCGATGCGGAATCCCTTGGTCGCCGGCGCAGCCCGAGTCGGCTGCTCGACTGCCGGCGCGTTTCCGCATTTCCCGGCAAAGGTGCAGAGATATCCCTCGACGGTCGGCTCCGCCTGTTGCTGCGCAGCCGCGGGCGGAGCGCCCATGAGCAACGCAGTGCCGGCAATCGTCGACAGGTACGCAATACGCATGCACGTCCTCGCTGGCTTACCCCTACCCCCGGAGAACGCATGAACTCTAAAATGGGTCCGTAACGTTCACAAGCCGGCTTCCGACGGGCCGTTACGATAGAACGGTCGAAATGAAGGTGGAACGGTTTATCACTCAGACTTGAACCGTTTCGCGTCCCAAGCGTAAGAGCATTGGGCAAGAGTAAGGTCGGAGGCCGCGTTGTCAGGCACGTCAAGACTTTCCGAAATGACGATCGATTTGGGGGACGAGCAGGTTGAGCTCGAACGAATCGACTCCATGGAGACCCTTAGTTCTCCTTTCACCATAACCGTCGACATATTCTCGCCATTAGAGGTCGACATTCAGCCACATTTGGGGAAACCCTGCGGCCTGAAGGTGAGCGAGGACGGCGAGCTGCGCCGCCACTTCCACGGGCTGGTGATCTCGGGCGAATATATCGACGAATCGCCCACCGGGCACCGCTACCGGCTGGTGCTCAAGCCCTGGAGCTTCTTCCTGGCGCAGGGCCGATCGATGGCGATCTTCCAGGATCTGACCGCGCAGGACATCATCAAGCAGGTGTTCCAGAACGCCGGCATCTCGGATTTCGAATTCAAATTGTCCGGCACGCCGCGTCCGCGCACCTATTGCGTCCAGTATCAGGAAAGCGACTTCGCCTTCGCCTCCCGGCTGATGGAGGAGGAGGGCTGGTATTATTTCTTCCGCCATTCGGCCGACAGCCATGTGATGGTGATCTGCGACGCCCCGTCGTCGCACACCGTCGGCAACCCGCCGAGCATCACCTATGCGCCCAATTCGGTCTCGGTCTTCTCCGCCGATTCCGGCGAGCGCGCCAGCCAGGGCAAATTCTACCTGCAGAGCTGGCACGAGCGGGTGAGCACCCAGGCGGGCTCGAAGGTCACGGTGCGCGACTGGGACTTCCGCGCACCCAACCGCTTCGTCGAGGCCAAGTCGGAAAGCGAAGGCCAGCACGAGCGGGACGACCGCGAAATCTATGTCTATCCCGGCCGCTTCTACCATGAGTCGATCGATCCGGGCTCGGTCGAGACGCATGGCGGCGAGCGCAGCGACACGATGCTGGCAGGCGCGCGCGCGCAGCGGCGGGTGTTCACCGGCTCCTCGCAATCGGCGGGCCTGTCGACCGGCTTCAAGGTCAGCGTGGCCAACCATCACGTCGGCCGGATGAACGGCGACTATCTGATCACCTCGGCCTATCACAGCATCGTCGCCGAGAGCTATCGCAGCGGCCAGAGCGCACGCGAGACGTCGTTCAACGTGCGCTTCGAGGCGATCCCGGCCGAGACGCGCTTCCACCCGACCCAGTCGACTCCCCGCCCGGTGGTCCAGGGGCTGGAGACCGGCATCGTCGCCGGCCCGGCGGGCGAGGAAATCTACACGGACAAGTACGGCCGGGTGAAGGTCCGCTTCCACTGGGACCGCGGCCCGACCCCGGGCGAATCCGCCACCTGCTGGATCCGCGTCTCGCAGACCGGCGGCCTCGGCAACCTCATCCTGCCGCGTGTGGGGCACGAGGTGCTGGTCGATTTCCTCGGTGGCGATCCGGATCGCCCCGTGGTGGTGGGCCGCGTGTTCAACGCCAACCACATGCCGATCTACGACCTGCCCGGGAACAAGACCCGGGCGCTGTGGCGTACCAAGCGCTATGGCGAGACCGGCGACTATCCCAATGCCCAGCCGCTCGACAGCGGCGCGCCCGGCGCGAACGAAATCCGCTTCGAGGACAAGGGCGGTGCGGAAGAGATCTACGTCCATGCCGAGCGCGACATGAACACGCGCATCCGCCTGGCCGAGACGCACCATGTCGGCCAGGACCAGACGGTGAATGTCGGGCACGACCGCACCCGCGGCGTGGTCAATGACGAGACGGTCGAGATCGGCAACAACCAGAACCTCACCATCGTCGCCCAGCGCCACAGCAAGGTGGGCAAGGACGACATCGTCGACGTCACCCAGTCGTTCAAGCTCACCGCCAACACCAGCATCGTGCTGCAGGTCGGCAATTCGAAGATCGAGATGAAGCCGGGTTCGATCTCGATGACCTCGCCGGTGATCGAAGTGAACGGCAACAGCTCGGTGACGATGAATTCGCCGGAGACTTCGGTCGATGGCAAGGGAACGCTGACGCTCACCGGGGGTTTGGTGAAGATCAACTAGGGGGCCGGCAATGGAGCCGTGGCGTAGCGTGCATCTCACCAAGGCGCGGCAGGTCGGGGAATTGATGGAGTTGCGCGGCGCGGAGCTCCCTTCCCCCGATATTTCCGTGCGCGCGCACTACGAGACGCTGCGCGCTTCGAATCCCTCCAAGGCGGTATCCTATATCGGCCACGCTTTGCCCCGGCGCGAGGCCATCCACTGGGCGGCCGGCCTGATCGATCCGAAGCTGAGCGAGAACGCCCCCGCCGAACGCGCCACGCTCGATAGCGCACGTCTCTGGCTGGATGCACCCGACGACGACAAGCGCCGCCAGGCCTATGCCGCGGCCCAGTCCGCCGACCGCGAGGCACCCGAACGGTCGCTGGCGACGGCGATCTTCTACAGCGGGGGCTCGATCGCGCCGGAGGGCGTCGCGCCCGTCCAGCCCGCCCCAGGCCTCGCCAATCGGCTCGCGGTGGTCGCGGTCGTCCAGGCCGCCTGGCGCAGCACCGACCCCAAGGGCTTCCTCGCCCAGGCGCTCGAACGCGCCGAAGCCATCGCCGAGCACGGGATCCAGCCCAGCAAATGACGCTTCGCCTCGCCATCGCCAATCTCGGCCGCTCGGCACTCGACAATGGCGTGCCCGCCGAGATCGTACTGCAGGAACGCGGCGCGCTGATCGGCCGCTCGCCCAATTGCGACTGGTGCCTGCCCGATCCGCGCAACCACATCTCGTCGCGCCACTGCGAGATCCGCTATCAGGACGGCGCCTATCTGCTCAGCGACCTGAGCATGAACGGCACCTTCGTGAACGGCCGCCAGGAACGCCTCACCCAGCCGCACCGGCTGGCGGACGGCGACGTGCTGACGATCGGTGGCTACGAGGTCCGCGCGACACTGGGCGCCGCCGCGCCGGTCCATGCCTCTGCCCATGCGACCTCGCAATGGGACGGCTGGGGCAACACGCCCGCGCCCGCCACGCCGCTTCCCGCGCCGGCGAACGGCGACCAGCACAAGCCCGCCACCGGCTGGGACCCGCCACCCGCCGCGGGCAATTGGGGTGCCGCGCCGATCGCCTCGGCACCGGGCGACAATGACAGCTGGGGCCCGCGCTCCGACAGCGCGCAAGGCTGGGCACCCGCCCCAGCCGAGCGCGAGGACCCGGTCGCCTCCGCCTGGCACAGCCCCACGCCCGACGCGCAGCCCGCCTCGGGTTGGTCGAGCGCCGCACCGGACCGCCCGCCCGCGCCGGCGCCTGACGACATCTGGGGCAGGCTCGCCGAGGGGAACGTGGTCGACTGGGCACGCGGCGGCTTCGGCCAGCCGATCCAGGAGAACAGCGACCCGCTCGGCATCCGTCCGGTCGGCACCGAACAGGCGCTCGGCGTCGCCCCCGCCCGCCCCTTCGGCGCACGCGACATCCCCGCCCCCACGCCGATCGGCGCGCCGGTGGCAGAGCAGCATTTCGCCATGCCCGCGACCCATGTCGCCGGAGCCAATGGCGCGACCCAGCCGCAGCCGCCGGTGGCGCCGCCACCCTCGGCTCCCGCCCCGGATTATGCCCTGGTCGAGGCATTCCTGCGCGCCGCCGGCGTGGATGGCAGCGTGAAGCAGCGCAACCCGGCCCTGCTCGATCGCGCAGGCCAGGTGCTGCACCGCCTCGTCGCCGGGCTGGTGGTGATGCTGGAGGCGCGGGCGCGCGCCAAGTCGCAGATGGGCGCGGAATCGACTGCGTTCGAAGTCGACGGCAACAACCCGATCAAGTTCGCCCGCACCCCCGAAGAGGCGATCGCCGCCCTGCTCAATCCGCCCGCACGCGGCTTCCAGGATGCCGGCCCGGCGATCGAGAATGCCTTTTTCGACCTGCAATCGCACCAGATCGCCACCCTGCGGGCGATGCAGGGCGCGCTGCGGGCGACGCTCGACCGCTTCTCCCCCAATGCGATCCGCCAGCGTGCGGAGAGTGGCGGGCTGCTCGCCAGGATCCTGCCCGGCGCACGCGATGCCGCGCTGTGGCAGGCCTATGAGAAGGAGTTCGGCGGAGTCGCGCAAGGATCGGACGAAGCGTTCATGGACGTCTTCGCCAAGGAATTCCGCCGCGCCTATGAGGAGCAGTCGCGCGCGCAGCGGCAGCGCTGATCACTCCTTCAGCTCGTCCACCACCTTGAACCACACCATCTGGGTCTGCCAGCCGTTCGCAGCCGCCTGGGAGACGAACTTGTTCGTCCATTCCGGCCCACGCCCGCCCAGCGGCGGGGCGATCAGCGTCTGGTCGAACGGTCCCTTTCCGCTGATCATGAGCACGCCCGACCAGCCGGGATGGTTGACGTCGAGCTGGATCTGGAAGCGGTCGCCCCCGCGATCGGTGACCATCCGGGTCTGCCCGGCCAGCTTCTTCAGCCCGTCGCGGCCCAACACGCCGGTGCCGGGGCCCGAGAATTCCGGATCGATCACGCCCGAGGGCTCGAGCCCGATCAGCGCGATATCGTCCTTGGGATTGGCGATGGCGATCTGCAGGACGACGTTCGCGGCATTCTCGCCGGGATAGCCGCTCAGCGACGGATCCGCCGGCTGCATCCGCATCTCGAACTTGCGCTGGGGCACGCCGAGCTGGTGCGAGTCCGGCGCGCGGACCTGGCGATAGGTGTCGAGCGCAGCACAGCCCGATTGGGTGATCTGGGCGACTTCGCTGAAATCGATGCTCGCGCCCTCGATCTTGCGCTGGGCAAGTACCTGGGAAATCTCGTTCTGCGCCGCGGAGGGGTTGCCCGCGACACCCGTCAGCTTGGCGATCGGCCCGGGCTTGCCCGGCGTCACCTCGACGATCTGCAGCCAGGTGCAGCCGACCGACGGCAGCGCCGCGTCGATGGCCGCGCGAGCGAGCTGAACGGGATCGTTCGAGGCGGCGGTGGCAGTCTCGGTCTTCGTGGGCGCCGGCCCGCGCGGCGTCAGCATCAGGCCCGCACCGGCCAGCACCACCGCCAGCGCTCCGACCCCGCCGCCGATCAGCCACCAGCGTTTCGGGTCGGCTTTTGAAGAGGTTACGGCCTCGATCTTCGCCACCTCGGCCAGCACCGCCTCCATCGACGGGAGGCGCTGGGCCGGATCGGGGGCGAGCATCCTGGCCAGCACCCCGCGCAGGGGCTCCTCGACCGCGCTCAGGTCCGGACCCGCCCGGCGCTTGTCGACCGCATCGACCAGCGAGCCGCCCATCTTCACGTCGCCGCGCTGGGCCAGGGCGAGGATCACCAGGGCGAGGCTGTAGACGTCGGTCCACGGACCGATCGACCTCCCGAAGTCGCCGAGCTGCTCGGGGGCAACATAGTTGAGCTTGCCCGCGAACCCCTCCCCGACGATCGTCGCGGTGCCGGGATCCATCTCCTTTGCGATCCCGAAGTCGATGATCTTTGCGCGGTCGAGCTTGCCGTCCTCGAGCAGGATATTGTCGGGTGCGATGTCGCGGTGGATGGCGCCAAGGCGGTGCGCGGTGTCGAGTCCGGCGGCCAGGCGCTTCAACAACGCGACCAGTTCATCCTGTTGTGGACTCAACTGTCTCATCTGGAGCGACAAGTTTGCACCGTCGATGAATTCGGTGACGATGTAGAGCACGCCGAGCTGCGGCTCCTCAGCGAGCACGATGTAGTGGACCAGCGCATCATGCCGCAGCCGGCGCAAAGTTTGCGCCTCGCGCCGGAACATCGACACGACGTTCGGATCCTTGGCGAGCGCGGGGAGCATCACCTTTATCGCGACGCGCTCGTCGGTGTTGATGTTCACACCCTCGAAAACCTCGCCCATTCCGCCCCGGGCGATGAAGCGCTTCACTTCGAACAGGTGGTTGAGCACGTCGCCGACCTGGATCGTCGTCCCCTCGCCGCGCGGCGCGAAGCCGGTCCCCGCGCCACCGGGCTGGAACTCGGTGGCGGGCTCGGCCGGAGCGCCCGGCTGGAACGCAGTCGCCGGTTCGGGCGCCGGTTCAGGCGCCGGCTCGGGCGTGGACGGCACGAACACCGTCTTGGGATCGTCCTTCGGGTCGCTCATCGCGCCATACCGGTAGAGGCAAAGCTTAGCTGGGTTGTTTCGCTGACGCCGACGATGACCGCCGTGACATTGTCCGGCGCGCCGCGTTCCAGGGTGAGCGCGATCAGCCAGTCCAGCGCTTCCCGGTGGCCGTGCCCGTCCAGCGCCTCGGCGATCTCGGCATCGGAGACGCGGTTGGTGAGGCCGTCGCTGCACAGCAGGAACACGTCCTCCGGCTGCGCCTGATCGACGATGACATCGACCTCGACCTCGCTCTGCGCCCCCACGGCACGCGCGAGGACATGCGACATCGGATGGCCTGCTGCCTCTTCCGGCCGGATCAGCCCGCGATCGACCATCGCCTGGACCTGGCTGTGGTCGCGGGTGAGCTGGTGGAGCACGCCGTCGCGCAGCACATAGCCGCGGCTGTCCCCCACCCAGAACAAAGCGAAGGCGGTTTCGTTGAAATGGAGCGCGACGAAGGTAGAGCCCATCTGGATGCCGCGCTGCACCGCCTCTTCGTGGATGCGGGCATTGGTCGCATGGATCATGTCGGCGATCGCGGTGCAGGCCTGGTCGAAATCCGCGGGCAGGTCGAGCGCGTCCACAGCCTCGGTCAGCGCGGACGACGCCCATTCGCCGTTCTCATGCCCGCCCATACCGTCTGCTACGGACCAGAAGGCGAGTTCGGGGCGGACGGCATAGCTGTCCTCATTATTGGTCCGGACCCGGCCGACATGGGTGCCGCCCACCCCGTCGAGACGCAGCTGCGCGCTCATGCATTCACCTCGGAACTCAACATCTTGGCGAGCAATCCCTCAGGACGCTCGCCCTCGCAGGACGCAGGCATGAAGCCCTCGCCGCCAAGCGTCCACCAGCGCGACGCCGAAGCGCCGGATTCGCCCGCCGGAACGAGCGTGCCAACTTCCGCGACCAGACGATCCACATCCCAGCCTTCACCGAACGCCCGGTAGACGAGATCCTCGACCTGCTCGGTCGTGTCGTCGCCTGCGCCGGCCAGCGCCAGGTAGAGCGGGAAGCGGCGCCCCACCCCGTCGACCGAGGCGACCAGCACCCCGGCCCCGTCCGGCCCGGCGAAGCGCCAGGGCGGCGCGCGGTCATAGCGCTCCTCGAAATCACTACCGAGCGCCGCGCGCGCCGCGAGCATCTCGCCCGACAGCCAGGCATCGAGCGCGTCGCGCTCCGCCGCACCGAGCCCGCGCGCGACGAAATCGCCATGCGCTGGCAGCTTGCCGAACAGGCGGGCGCCACTCACCGTCCCGCTCATAGCGCCGCCGGGCAGCGGAACGACCAGAGGTCGCCGCGGCTGAACGGGTTGCGCTGGCTGGGCAGCTGGATCGCCAGCGTGGCGCTGCCGGTGCCTTCGCCAAAGGTGGCGCGGATCGCCTGGGCGCCGGCATTCTCCACCTGCGCCTGGCCCATCAGTCGGAACAGCGCCCAGGGACCCTCCGCCTCGAAGCGACGCAACTCCTTGCCATCGGCCTGGTAGAACACAACCGAAGCTTCGGGCAGGCCGCCCGAGACCGACCAGAGCAAGGGCTTGGGCAGGTTGTTGGTCGCGTCGAATTTGTAGGTGGAGCCTCCGTTCGAGACTTCGACCGCGGTGACGCCGGGGCCGAACCTCGCCATCGACACCTTGATCGGCAGGCCGCCGGCGAGCAGGTCGCGGATCTGCGCGGCCTTGGCGAGCTGCTCGGGGCTACCGGGATCGAGCGTGCGCGCGATCGGATCGTCCTGCTTCCAGCGCCAGACCGGGCCGCTGGTATCGATCAGCGGCTTCAGCCGCTGCTGGACGAAGCCATCGAGCGTGCCGCCCATGCCGAACACGCGGAGCACATCAACCGCCGGGGCATCCTTGGCCGCGGCGGCCCCGAAAAAAGGGAAATGCTCCTGCGCGACCTCCTGGCACGCCGGGAGGACCGCCTGGGCATAGGCTTCGGAGACGGCGCCCTTGGCAGCGCTGATCTGCGCCGCCGATCCGCCGCCGGCCGCGGCGTTGACGAAGCCCTGGAGCTGGGGCGGTGCGCCCGCTGCGGCCGCCTTCACCGAGGCCATGGCAGTGGCCATTTGCGCCTGGGTCGCATCCGATCCGCCGCCGCCGCCGACCGACTGGGCGGCGATCACCGCCTGGCCGGCCTGCTTCACCGCGGCGACGAACTCGTCGATCGGGGCCGAGCCCTTGCCGTCGCCGACATAGTCGTGGAGCGGCTGGAAATAGGCGGTGATCTCCTCGCCGGCATCGAGCCCCGCGGCACGGCCATTGGTGGCGTCGCCGGCATAACGGCCAAAGCGCGAGCGGTTGATCCGGTCCTGCACGACCCGCTTGCCGACCGCCTGGGCACCCCCGGCGAAGATGGTGTTCTTGCGCAACTCGAGCAGCACACGCTTGATCGGCGACGGGCTCTTGGTCATCGCGCCGAACGCGGAGGGATCGCGGAAATAGTCCGCCGGCTGCATCGCCGCGATCACGCCTTCCCAGGCGGCGATATAGTCCTTGGCATAGAGGCCTGCGACGCCGGGGCGGATATTGCTCATCTCGTCGCGCACGCCGCCGGTATCGGCATCGCCGCCGAGCACCCAGAGATCGCGCTTCAGGTCTTCCTGCACGGTGGCGAGGCCGAGCGTATAGCTCTTCTCGAACCCGTCGCGGGTGAAGAAATAGGGCACGCGGGTGGACAGCACCTTCTCGCGATCGGCAAAGGCGATGGCATCGCCCTGCGACAGGATATTGGCGGCTTCCCAATCGGCGCCGGCGGTGGCCGCCTTCTGCTTCATCACCGCATAGGCGCGGTCGGCGAGCGAGAGGGTGCCGATCGCGGCGCGGGCGCTGGCGACGAGCGCGCCGTCTAGCGGCGGCTTGCGATCGGCCCAGACGCCGGCGAGGTTCCTGTCCTCGAGCAGCGCATCGAGGTGACGGGCGAGCTGGCCGCGCTCGGCATTGCTGTCCGAGCCCGGATAGACTTCGGTCGCCCAGTCGGTGGTGATCCAGCGCTTGACCGTCTTGGCGTCCATCGGGCCCTGCTGGCCGAGCATCAGATACACCTTTAGCGGCTCGTAAAGCGCCATCGCGTCGCCGCCATGGCCGCGCATATACTGCTCGATCCGCAGCATCAGGCGGGGGAGCATCACCCGGCGCAGCGCCTCGCGATAGGTCTCCTCGGCCTGGCTGCTGAGGCCGCTTTCGTAGAGGCCGAAGGTCATCATCAGCGGCGGGCCGCCCTTCTGGCGATCGGCATAGCCACGCGGCAGGGTGCGCAGCGCGTTGAGGCCGGGCAGCGCGGCGCGCAGGTCGCCGTCGCTTTCGCGGACCTGCTGGAGGTCGATGCCGGCTTCGCGGAACTGGGCGCGCGCGGCTTCGGTCTTGGCGAGCAGGTCGTTCTGGAAACCGCGATTATTGGCGAAGCTGACGCCCCAGGCGGTGAAGGTGAGCAGCACGACGGCGGTGATTCCGACCAGCCCCGCGACCAGCCGGGCGCGCTGGCGGCGGCGGGCGGCGGGGTCCATCGTGACCAGCCCGGCCTCGCCGAACATGACGTCGCCGAGCAGCCGGTTGAGGAAATAGGCACGGCCCGAGCTGCCGCTGCCCTGCGCCGGCTGGGCGGGACGGTCATAGATGTCCGCCATGCCCGCCAGGATGCGGTCGAGCGGCGCGCCCTGCTGGACGCCGCTGGTCAGGTAGAAGCCGCGCAGCTGGCCGCTCGGCTCGTCGCCGCTGGTGAAGGCGCCTTCGAGGAAGCGTGCGACCCGGGCGCGGAGCGAGCCGAGCTGGGCGGGGAAGCCGAGCAGCAGCGCGCGGCGGAGCGGATCGACTTCGTCGAAGAGGCGCTTGGCCTGGCGATCCGCGACGGCCTGGGTGACTTCGTCGAAGGCGCTGGCGACGTCATCGGCGCTGGGGCGACCGCGCGGCTGATCGAAGCTGTGGCCGAGCACGGCGCGGCGGCCCTCGACGTCGAGATCATCGAAATATTCGGTGAAGCCGGCGAGCAGGTCCGCCTTGGTGAGCAGGACATAGATCGGGGCGGCGACTTCGAGCGTCTTGCGCACCTCGACCAGCCGGCGGCGGACCGCGGCGGCGTGCGCGTCGATCTTCGCGCAATCGCTGGCGAGCAGCTCGTCCACGCCGATCGCGACGATCACGCCGTTGACCGGCTGGAGCGGGCGGTTCTTCTTGAGCAGCGACAGGAACGAGGTCCAGCCGCGGCTGTCGACCTGATAGTCCGAATCCTGGGTGGTATAGCGGCCGGCGGTGTCGACCATCACCGCTTCGTCGGCGAACCAGAAATCCAGGTTGCGGGTGCCACCCACGCCCTTCATCGCGGTGTCGCCGAAGGGGAAGCGCAGGCCGGAGTTGAGCAAGGCGGTGGTCTTGCCGGCGCCGGGCGGGCCGATGATCACATACCAGGGGCGCGTGTAGAGATAGTTGCGCTGCTTGCCCGAGGCGGACTTCAGCTGGGCGACGGCTTCGCGCATCCGCTGGCCGAGGGCCTTGCTCTCCTCGCCGGCCGGGTCGGGCGCGGCGAGTTCGGCGGCGATTGCATCGGCGGCCTTTTTGTGCCGGCGATGGCGGAGATACGCGAACAGGCCCCAGATCGACGCGACCACGACCACGCACAGGATCCGCACCCAGAGCGGGCGCAGGAACTTGACGAAGATCGGCAGGCCGAGCGCGAGCAGCAGCGCGACGATCAGCGCGCAGGCGATGGTGACGAACCACCAGTTCTTGAAGAGACGACGCATTCGCTCTGCTCCGCTCAATAACGCCGCGGCACGATGATCTCGACGCGCCGGTTCTTCGATTTGCCTGCCGCCGTGTCGTTCGACGCGATCGGGACGGTTTCGCCGAGCCCCTTGGTGGTGACGCGGTTCGGGTCGCTGAGCGACGCGCGGATGATCGTGCCGACCGTCTCGGCGCGCGCCTGGGACAGCGCCATATTGTCGGGGAAGCTCAGCGTCGCGACCCGGTCGCTATCGGCATGGCCCTCGATCGTGACCGCGCCCTTCTCCTTCTCGATCGCGTCGCCGATCCGCCTGAACAGCGTCTCGCGACCGGCTTCGAGCTGGTCCGAGCCGGACTGGAAGAGCTGGCCGACCGTGGTGCGGACGCGGACGGTCTGGGCGTCTTCCTCGACGGTGACGAGATGCTCGCGGATCTCGGGCTCGAGGAATTTGCGCAGCCCCTCGGCCTGGGCGCTGCCGGTGGACGGGAGCGCGGCCGCGGGGCGCGACAGGGTCAGCGGGGCGCCGGGGGAGACCGAGGCCAGCGCGGAGGACGGCGCCTCGCCGCTCGACATCAGGATCAGGCGCAGAATGATGAAAACGAGTAGCAATAGCGCCGCGGCGCCGGCGGCGGCGAGCGCGATCAGGTTCCACAGGCCGAGGCGCTTGAGTGGTGCGGCAACGCCGCGCCAATGCGGCACCAGCTCGGTCTGCGAGAGCGACCGCGTGTGGGTGAGCGCGCCCTGGAGCTTGGCCATGATCTCGTGCAGCCGGCGCTTGCCGTCGGGCATCACCCGGAAGCGGCCCTCGAACCCGGCGGCGAGGCAGGCATGGTAGAGCTCGATGATGTCGAGATTGTCGGCCGGCGCGCGCAGCATGTCGTCGGTGAGCTGCCAGAAGCGGTCGCCGCCGATATTCTCCTGGAAGAACTGGACGACCATCGAGCGGCGCGCCCATTCGGCGCCGTCGGTGCCGATATTGGGCAGGTTCTGGGCGATGTCGTCGATCGTCGCGCAGACCGCATACTTGGCGCGCTGGCGGACTTCCTCGGGGTAATGCTGGGCGATCGCGCGCTCGAACGAGGCGATCAGCTGGGTCGCCTCGCGGTGGAACTGCGGCATCGGCGCGCGGACCCGGCCCGAGCGGATGCCGGCGGCGAGCGCGAGCACCGGCGCCGCCTCGGTGAGCATGACGTTGCGGACGGCGCGCGGTTTCGCGGGCCGGGGCACGTCGTCCTCGGCCAGGCGCGAGGGATCGAGACGGACGCCCTGCTGGCCCTGGCCGGTGCGCGAGAGCGGCGGAGCGGGATCATAGCCGCCCTGCCCCTCATTGCCGCGCAACCCCTGCAACGGCGAGGGGCGGAAGACGGTGCGGTTGCCGTCGCCATTATCTCCGTTGCCGTTGGTCATCGGCCGGACCTCTTCACGCACCACAGTTCGAGCTTGAGCTGCGGCCAGTCGCCCGCCACGTGCAGCCCGAGCGCCGGCGCAGTGGTGACGTCGCGCCAGTCGGCGGCGCCGCGGTCGAGCTCGAAATAGACGAAGCCGGGCAGCACCCGGATCTGCGGTGGCGGCGTGGGGGTGTGGCGCAGCGGTACGCCGGGCAGCGCGCTGTCGACGATCTGCCGCATCTTGCCGATCGCGCCGATCTTGGCGACCGAGGGGAAGAGGCCGCGTATCTCCTCCAACGGCGCCGAGGCGGCGACGGCGAGGTAGAAATAGCCGTTCTGGAACAGGTTGTGGTCGGTGATCTTCGAGACGTAGGCGCCGGGCCCGGCATTATCGAGCGGGAGCTGGATCGCCGAGCGGTCGAACACCGCCGCCAGCATCGACTGGAGCAGGTCGAGCACCGGATCGAAGCAGGTCTGGGGATGCTCGTGATCGTAGCGCGGCAAGGGCGGCGGCTTGCGCTCGGGGCGGATCATCGTGGCGATCTCGCCGGCCATCGCGACGAAATTCTCGTAGAGCCGCTCGGGGTGGAGCATCGGCAGCCGCTCGGCATGCTGGAGTACGGGCACCCAGCGGTTGAGCGACTGGAGGAGCAGGAAGCTGCCGAAGGTCTCGGCGCCGCCATCGGTCGCCTCGACCGCACGGATCGCCAGCTCCTCGGCGCGCTGCTCGGCGCGGCCGAGAATATCGGTCACCGCCCCGCGCAGGCGCTGCGAGGCGTTCTTGTCGAGCGTCGGCGGGATGAAGCGGTCGTCGAACATGACGCGCTTGTTGTGGACCTCGCGCACCCGCACGACGCCGAGCGTCACCCGGCCATAGATCTGGTCGCGCAATATGCCGTAGCGCAGGTTCGGCCGGCCATAGTCGATGCCCTCGGTGGTGCGGTCGTCAGAAAAGGCGTCGGCCGTCTCGCGCTCGTCGACCAGGAAGCGCGCGTCGAGCGCGTTGGTCTCGGCATCGCGGAACTCGGTGACGCCGTCCTGGTGCGCCGGCAACGTCAGGTAGATCACCGAATCGCGCGCCTCGGCCGGCACGTCGAGCGGTTCGGGCGGCGGCATGTCGTCGGGGATGGCGAAGGGCGTGCCGTCGGGCAGCACCCCGGTCGCGCGGACCACGCCGAACTTGCCGAGGCTGGCCAGATCCTCGTCGATCACCAGCTCGGTAAAGCCCCAGGGCCAGGGCGAGACGCTGCCCACCCGGGCGCGCACCAGCGCGTCGATATAGCGGTCCTGCGCCTGGAAATGCTGCGGCCGCAGGAACATGCCCTCGCGCCAGGCGACGCGGTTATTTCCGGCCATATCCCACTCCTTCGAGCAGAGGGCTTTGTTTAAGCACAGCTTCCGATTCCCATAAAGCAAGGTTATCTGGTGCCCCTGCGGGCAGCGGCGCCCGCGCGTGAGACAGGGCGCGTAGATGCAGGATCGTGACGAGCCTTCGTTCGACCCGAGGACCTGGGGCTCCGGCAGGCCGGTCGCCGCCGCGCAGGACGCGTCGTTCGACGTGCGCAGCTGGGGCAATGGCCCCACTCCGCCCCCCGCGCCGCCACGGCCCCCGCGCGCGCCGATCGACCCGAACCTCCGCCGCTATGGCATCGCGCTCGGCACCGGCGCGGCGCTGGCGCTGGCCGGGGCGGTGATCGCCTTCGCCAATCGCAGCACCCAGATCGCACCGCCCAAGGCCGAGGCGAGCGCGGCCCTGCCCGCCCAGCCGCTCGCCACGTCGAGCCGGCGCACCCTCGTCCTCGCCGGCCCGGCAGAGATCGAGGACACGCTGCGCTCCGGCGGCATCGTTCCGGCCGAGGCGAGCCAAGCCGCCCGCCACGCGCGCGAGGCGCTCGGCACCGCCCCCGGCGAAATCCGGCTGATCTTCGACCTGCACGGCGAGCCCGGTGCGGCACAGCTGGATTCGCTGGAGGCGACCCGGGCCGATGGCGCGGGCCTGGTCCTGCGCCGCGCCGCGGACGGCAGCTTCGACGCGAAGAAGCTCACCGCCGCGCTCAAGACCCGGGTCACCGTCGTGCGCGGCGAGCTGGACAGCAACAGCTTCTACAGCTCGGCCGTCGCGGCGGGCGTGACCGACAGCCTGATCAGCGACTTCGCCAACGCCTTCAGCTTCGATTTCGACATGCAGCGCGAAGTGGCGCCCGGCGACATCTTCGAGGCCGGGTTCGAACAGGCCTACAACCCCGCCGGCGAGGCGGTGGGCGTGCCGCGGCTGGTCTATGTCTCGCTGCGCACCGCGGCCAAGTCGCGTGCGCTCTACCGCTTCACCCCGCCCGGCGAGCGCGAGGCCGGCTGGTTCGACGGCAACGGCCTCAGCACCATCCGCTCGCTGATGCGCACGCCCGTCGATTCCGCCCGCATCACCTCGCGCTTCGGCATGCGCGAGCATCCGATCCTGGGCTACCAGAAGATGCACCGCGGCACCGATTTCGCCGCGCCCACCGGCACGCCGATCTTCGCCTCGGGCAGCGCCGTGGTGGAGTTCTCCGGCCCCAAGGGCGCCAACGGCAATTTCGTCCGCCTGCGCCACGACAATGGCTGGGAGACGCTGTACCTGCACATGAACCGCATCCTGCCCGGCGTCACCGCCGGCGCGCACGTCTCGCAGGGCCAGCAGATCGGCGAGGTCGGCACCACCGGCCGCTCCACCGGGCCGCACCTGCACTACGAAGTCCATATCGACGGCCAGCCGGTCGATCCCATGACGATCCCGACCGGCACCGGCCAATCCCTGTCCGGCAAGGCGCTCGCGGCTTTCCGCAAGGAACGGGATCGGATCGACCAGCAACGCGCCGCTACCTCGAACTGACCGCGGGCGCAGGCGCGGCGGTGCGCGCCAGCATCGCGAGCGGGACCAGCACGACGACCAGCGCCATCGCCATCGCCAGGCTGGCGTTGAGCCCCTCGGCCGATCCGCCCCAGGCGGCAGGGCCGGCCAGGTCGAGATCGAACAGGCTACCGAAGCTGCCGATACCGGGATTGGGATCTAGCCCGAGCACCAGCTGCTCGGTGCCGTTCCAGGCGAAATGCGCGCCGATCGCGCCGGCAAGTCCCCCGCCCTGCGCGGCGAGGGTGCCGAAGAACAGCCCGCCGAGCAGCAGGTTGAGGAAGGAAAGCGGCGCGACGGCGGCACCCAGCATATGGAGCGCGGCGAACCCCAGCGCGGTCACCCCGATCGCCGGCAGCACGCCCCAGGCACGCGCCAGCACCGGCTGGATCCAGCCGCGGAAATAGAGTTCCTCGGCAGCGGCCTGGAAGAACACCAGCACCAGCCCGAGGAGCAGCACGGTCGCGCCGCCGCCACCTTCGCCGAAGCGCAGTCCGCCCGCGATCGTCGCGAAGGTAGTGGCCAGGCAGATGCCGAGCAGGCCAAGGCTCAACCCGGCGGCGAACCGCCAGCCCGGGCTGATGCCGAGCGCCACGACCTTGTGGTGCAGCACCGCACCGGCAGCCAGCGCGACGACGACCATCGCGCCGTAGAGCAGGAGGACGAACGCGGTCTCCTGCCCGGCTTGCGACCAGCCCGCCGGCACGATCGGCGCGACCAGGCCAGGGCCGGCGAGCAGGATCGCGGCCATCAGGCCGAGCCCCGCCACCAGCGATCCCGCCGCCGCAATCTGTTCGCGCATGCCGGTGCCGGGTCCGGCCATCAGCGGCGAGCCACCACGGGTGCCTTGGGGCCGGCCGACAGCATCATCTTGGTGCTGTCGCCGACGATGAAATAGGGCGCCCAGTAGAAGGGATGCGAGTATTTCGGGTCGCGCATCAGGCTCTGCTGCGCGCTCCGCAGCGCCTGGCCGATCGTCTGGGTGCGTGCCGCGCCGTAGAAGGTGCGCATCAGGTCCTGCGATTCCTGCTCGGCCGAGACCTGCCAATAGGTCGCCATAACCGACCGCGCATTGGCGGCGAGGAAGGCGCGGACGAGGCCTTCAAGGGTGGTCCCCGATTCCTCCTGGCCCGATGCACGCGCCAGGCTCTGGTCGCGCACGCCGCTGATGGTGTCGCAGGCGGAAAGCACGACGAGATTGGCGTTGAAGTGGAGCTGGGCGATCTCCGAGAAGCTCAGCAGCCCGTCCGACCCTGCATCGCCGAACGAGGTGACGAGCGCCGGCGGCGACTTGTTGCAGCCCCATTGCCCTTCCTGCAGGCCGTGGGTGGCGAAGTGGATCACCTGGTAATCGGCCAGGTCGCCGCGCTGCTCGATCGCCGTGTCGGTGAAGGCGGCAGCGGTGACCAGAGGCGCGTCCGGATCGCCCAGCGCCTGGGCCGCAGTGACCAGCTCGCTCTTGTCGATCGGCGCGAAGCCGCGCGAGATCGAGGCGAGCTGGTTGTAGCCGACGGTGCAGCCGAAGCCGACATCGACCATCCGGTTGACGCTGGCATTCTGCACCGGCGGGATGTGTGCGCCGAAGCCGAGCAGCGCATGCCGCGCGGTCGATTGCGGCAGCCCGCGCGAAACGAGGAACGAGCGCGGCGACAGCGCGGTCGAGATCGTCGTCTTCGCGGCGAGGAACGCGGTCTGCGAGAAGTCGAACGGATCCTCGTGGACGACCTTGGGATCATAATCGGTCACCAGCGCGCCGATCGGCAGCATGGTCAGCGGCCCGGCCGGATCGACCACCAGCGAGCCGGTCTTGAGCATCGCCTCGCGCGCCGGGCCCGCGATCAGGCGGAACAGCACGTGCGCACCGCCCGCGTCGTACGGCACCAGCTGCCCGTCGACGAGGCGCCCGTCGATCGAGCGGCGCACAGTGTCCGCCAGTCCGTCCAGCTCGGCGCGTTCCTTGGCGCTAGCGACGACCGGATAGATGAAGGTCTGTTGCTGCGTGATGTAGATACCGTAGACGCGGTTGCTGAGCTGGTAGAGCTTCAGATAGCCCTCGCCCGGGCGCAGCGCCTCGCGGATCGCGGCAACGGTCGCCGGCGTGTCGTCGACCGCCCGGAAGCGCTGGTTGCGCGAGAGCTGGTCGTTGACCACCAGCAGCTGCCCCTCGGCGCGCTGGCGCTGATCGTTGAGATCGCCGATCGTCTCGCCCGGTGCCGCCGCCTTGTCGGCAATGGCATAGCGCAGCCGGGTGATCTCGCGCTCGAGCGAGGCGCGGCTGCGGACCAGATCGGCCAGCTCGGGATCGGCGGAGACGACGTTCTGCAGCTGGTTGAGCTGGCGCGCCACGCCCGGCTGCCCGCCCGACTGCACGGCGCGGAAGAACAGCTCATAGGTGTCCGCGCGCGGCTTGGCCTTCGCCTCGGCGACCAGCACGTCGAGATAGTTCTCCAGCCCCGTCGGCAGGATGCTGCCCGTGCTGTTCGACGCGACCAGCGCATCGACCGCGACGGCATATTCCTGGCGGATCTGCGCGGCCGAGGCCCCGCTGCGCGCTAGCACCCCGGCGCGCTCGAGCTGCGCCTCGGCGATCGCCGGCTCGCTACCGGTGCCGAGCGAGCCGACCGCGCTGCGGCGGAGATATTGCAGCGCCCGGTCGAACGAAGCGAGCGCCACCGGCCAGTCCTTGCGCCGTGCGGCGAGACGGCCGCGCTGGCGCTCGATGCGCGCGCCGAGCCAGAGCGACTGGGTCGGATCGATCGGCTCGCCGAGCAGCGCGCGATAGGCACGGGTCGAGGCGTCGAGTGCGGCAGTGGCGCGGTCGTCCTGGCCGAGCGCGAGCAGCGCGACGCTGCGCGCCCAATTGGCCTGGGCATCGATCACCAGCTGCGAGAGCTGGCGGGTATCCGGCACCGCCACCGCATTGCTCACCTTGCCGGGGCGCGACTGGTTGAGCTGGCGGATCGTCGAGACGTCCATCAGCGGCTGGTCGGCCCGCGCCTCGACCGAGACGAGCCGGTCGAGCGTGGTCAGCGCCGCGGCGAACTGGCGGCGGTTGAGCTGGTCGAGCGCGACATAGGCGTCGCGCTTGCGCTGCAGATAGGCGGCGCGCTCGCCCTCGCTCTGCCCGATCAGCGCATCGGCCTGGGAGAAGCGCTGCTGGGCGCTGTCGTTGAACGACACGTTGGAATCGGCGAGCCCGGCCTCGAGCAGCAGCTCGGTGCGCGTGGCCGGATCGCTGCCCTGGGGCAGCCGGCTGATCGCGTCGTTGAGCAGGCGCGAGGCCTCGGCATAGCGGCCATTGTGGTTGAGCTGGATGCCCTGGCGCAGCGAGGCGGCGGCGTCGAACGCCTCACCGCCGCTATCCGCGACGACGGGCGCGGTGTCCGGGCCGGCGGGGAGCGCGGCAAGGTCGATCGTCGCCTTCACGTCGCGCCGGGGATCGCCGTCGAGCTTGCGGCGGCCGGTGAGCATGCCGACGCCTTCCTCGAGCTGGCCGAGCAGCGAAGGCGTGGCATTGGCGATCAGCCGGTCGCGGCCCATCGGCACGTCCACGCGCACGGTCTCGATGCCCAGCGTCTTGTCGGTGCAGCGTCGCGCCCGGGCCGGCGCCCCGGCGATCGTCACGTCCGCCTCGGCGCCGCAATCGAACAGCGCATCGACCGCCTTGAGCGCATCGGGGGTGTCGCGCACCACCCGCATCGCGCCGAGCGGCCGGCTGGCGGTGACGTTGCGGCAGGTGATCAGATAGGCGCTGTCGAACAGGTCCTTGGCGCCCGCGTCACGCCAGGTGCGGCTGGCGACGCAGGGCTCGTCGGCGGTGTTGCGGCCCAGGCTCAGGCTGTCGAGCTGGGTCCGCGGTCGCCCACCTTCGGACGCGCATCCGGCGAGCATCGCGAGGATCGCGGTGGTGGCGGCCAGCCGGGTGCGGGCATGGGGCATGCGCATCGTCACTTCTGCTCCTGGGGCATGGGCTGGGGCTCGATCCCCGGCTCGCCGGGCTCGGCGATCGAGCCGACGCCGGCGAACAGCGCCTCGTTGTTGCTGCCGATCACCGGATCGAACGGCAGGGTGAAGTCGGCCTCGGCCCGGAACACCACCAGACGGCCCGGGTCGAACACGTTGAGGGTCGGCTGGGAGATCGTCGTGGTCAGGCAGCCGGCCGCGGTGCCGAGCACGCAGCCGTTCACCCGGGCATTGACCAGGTCGATGCCGGTGGAATTGATCACCGTGTTGCCGAGCACCGCGGTGGAGGTGCCGCCGATGCCGTTGATCGTGCCGAACATCGCGAAGGCGGTCCGCTTGCCGCCGCCCGGACCGATCAGGCTGAGCGTCGCCCCGCCGCTCGTGCTGCCGCCCAGCGCCACGCCGGTGTTGAACCCGCGGGTGCCGGTGTTCTGGAACAGCGCGAAGTCGTCGAACCGCACCGTCAGCCGCCCGGCGGTGAGCGTGGTCTCCTCGCCCTGCACATAGGGCGATCCGCCGGCCAGCGCGCTGTAGAGCGGCGAGTTGGAATTGCCGATCAGCCCCGCCGCCTGGTCGGCCGAGGCGCCGCCATTGGCGAACAACAGGTCGAGCAGCCCGCTCTGGCCGAGCGCGATCTTGGCGCCGCGCAGCTCGAGGTCGGCATTGCCGAAGAACAGCCGCCCGCCCGCATCGGCGGTGGCGAGGATCTGGATCGTCTTCGCCAGCGTATTGTCGGTCGCCGTGCCGCCGAAGCGGAACAGCCGCCCGGCCCCCTCGCCTTCGACCACGCCGACCACCTTCAGGTCGCCGGTGGTGAGGATGTCGACATGGCTGCGCCCGGTCTGCGCGCCGAACTTCAGCGTGCCCACCCGCACTTCGCCGCTGCCCCCGTCGAACACCGCGCGATCGGCGTCGATCTTCGCGATCTCGCTCTCGCTCAGCCCCAGGCCCGGCCCCGCGGCATCGGCGGCGGCGCCGAGGCGCAGGCCGCCCGCGGCATCGCGGCTGCCCACCGTCACGGTCGGCGCCTTGAGCGTGCCGTTCAGCACCAGGTCCCCCGCTCGTACGGTCAGCGCGCTGGTGCCGGTGATGTTGCCGAGCGTCGCGGTGCCGCCCGCGAGCAGGGTCGCGGTGGCGGCGGTCAGCTTGTCGATGCCGAGCGCGCCGCTCAGGTCGATCGAAGCGGTTCCGCTCACCGTCGCGTCGGTGATCGTCGCCGATCCGCCGGTCAGGGTCAGCCCGCCCAGGGTCAGCGTGCCCAGCGTCGCGCTGCCGCCCTTCAGCACCGCGTTGGCCGCGCGCAGCTTGCCGATGCCCAGCGCGCCGCTCGCGGTGAGATTGGCGTCGCCCGTCACATTGCCGTCGGCGAGCTGGATGCTGCCCGCGGTCACGGTGAGCGCGCTCGCCGTGCCGGTGCCGAGATTGACCGCATTGGCGGCGGTGATCGTCATCCCCGCCGGTGCCTGCCAGCTATCGATCACGACGCCATCCGCCGAGCCCAGAGTGATCGCGCCGGCGCCGCTCAGCGTGCCGAGGTCGATCGTGCCGGTGGTGCTGGTCAGCGACGCGGTGCCGGTGGCGGTCAGCCCGTCGGCGGTGATGCTCGCCGCCCGGAAGGCGAGGTTGCCGCCGCGCAGCGCCTGCACGTTCAGCGCCCCGCTCGCGGTGAGCGTCGCCGCGCCGGCAATCGTGGCGTCGGTGACGGTGATGCCGCGTCCGGTCACGGTCAGCGCGCTCGCCGTGCCGGTGCCGAGCGCCACGTCGTTGGTCGCGGTGATCGTCAGCCCGGCCGGCGCCTGCCAGCCATCGACCGAGACATTGCCCGCCGATCCGATCGTGATCGCCCCGGTGCCCTTGAGCTGGCCGAGATCGACGCCGCCCGTGCCGCCGGTCAGCGTGGTCACGCCGCTGGCGGTGAGCGTGTTCGCGGTGATGCCGCCCGCCTTGAGCGTCACGCCGGCGCCGGTCAGCGTGTCGATCGCCAGCGCCCCGGTCAGGTCCGCCGAGGTCGCGCCGGTGACTGTCGCATTGGCGATGCTCGCCGATCCGCCGGTCAGGGTGAGCGTGCCCAGCGTCAGCGTGCCCAGGGTCGCATTGCCCGCCTGGAGCACCGCGCTGCCTGCCTTCAGCGTATCGACATCGAGCGCACCGCTCGCGGTCAGCGTGGCGGTGCCGGTCACGACGGCATCGGTCAGGTCGATGCTGCCCGCGGTCACGCCCAGCGTGCCGGCGGTCAGGCTGTCGGCGCGGACGCTGCCCGCCTTGAGCGTCACGTCGGCGGCGCCCAGCGTGCCGATGTCGAGCGCGCCGGTCAGGTCGCTGGTCACCGCACCGCTCACCGTCGCGTCGGTGATGCTGGCCGATCCGCCCGTGAGCGCCAGCGTGCCCAGGGTGAGCGTGCCGAGCGTCGCCGAGGCGGCATGGGTGGCCAGGCTCGCCGCCTGCACCGTGTCGAGCGTGAGCGCACCACCGGCCGTGGCGGTCACCGCCCCAGGCGCGGTCAGCTGGTGCACCGAAAGCGCACCGCCGGCGCCAAGCGTCGCGCCCGCGCCGCTGGTCAGCGTGCCGACATCGATCGCGCCGCTCGCGGTCAGGCTGATCGCGGTGCCTGCACTGGCACTGCCCAGCGTCATCGCGCCGTTCGACGCGGTCAGGCTGAGCGCGGTGCCGGCACTCACGCTGCCGATGTTCATCGAACCCGAGGTGATGCTCAGACCGCCCGGCGAGGTGATGCTGCCGGTGGTCAGGTTGCCGACCACCTCGAGCACGACATCGGTGCCCGACAGACCCGGATTGGCGCCGCTGCGCCCGAGGATGTCGCCACCCGACTTCAGCGTCAGCGTCGCGCCGGCGGTGGCGCTGTCGGTGAGGATGTCGCCGCCAAGCGCCACCAGCGTGACGTTGCCGGCCGCGCTCGCGGTGCCCACCGAGAGGTCTCCGCCGCCATTGGCGGTCAGTGTCAGGTCGGTCGCGGCATGGGCGGTGTCGATCGAGAGCGTGCCCGCGCTGGTGGTGGCGCTGGCCGCGCCGCCGGTGCTGTCGAAGGTGACCAGGGCGATCGTGCCGCCGGTGAGCACTGCATTGCCGCTCGCGGTCCACGAGCCGCCGGTCAGCGCACCGCCGTTCACGGTCAGCGTGGTGCCGTGGAGCGTGCCGAGGTCGATCCCGCCGCTGCCGGTATCGATCGCCACCGTGCCCGCGCCGTTCAGCGCGGTGCCGATCAGGTTGCCGCTGGTCAGGCGGATGTCCACGGCATTGACCGCGTCGAGCGTGCCGAAGCGCAGATTGCCGTTATGGGTCAGCGCGGCAGCGATCGCCGTGTGCCCGGCATCGACCGAACCGATCGTGCCGACCTTGACGCTGTCGCCCAGGTCGATCGTCTGGCCATTGCCCGCCCGCAGCCCGAGCTGCCCGGTGCCGCTCGCGCCCGCCTGGAGCACGCCCGCGCCGAAATCGATCCCGCCCGCGCCGTCGAGGATCAGCGCGCCGGTGCCGCTGCGCAGCGTCAGCCCGGTGCCGCCGGTGATCGCGCCGCTGGTGGCGGTGATGTCCACCGTGCCGCCGGCCGACTGGATCTCATTGCCATTGTCCACGCCCAGCGCCACCGATGCGCCGCGCACCCGGTAGTCGCCGCCCGCGGTGATCGCATCGGCGATCGATACCGCGCCCAGGCCCTGGACCCGCACATCGCCGGTCGCGGAGCCCGACTTCAGCGTCACGATCCCGCCGGTCGAGCCCAGGTTCGCCGCGCCCGCCGTGGCGGTGAAGCTGTCGATGCTGACATTGCCCTGCATCGCCACATCGACGGTGGAGCCAGACAGCGTGCCGACGGTCGCGCCGCCCGCGCCGCTCAGCGAGACCGCGCCGCCGGTGCTGGTGATCCCGGCTCCGGTGATCCCGCCATCGACGACCAGGGTCACGGCGCCCGTGGTGATGACGTTGCCGAAGGTCAGGCTGCCGCTCAGCGGTGCGCCGCCTGCGATCACCAGCCCGCCGGCATCGACGTCGCCCAGCCGGAAATTGCCCGCCGCGCTCGAATCGATCACGACCTGCGACTGGCGGCCCGGCCCGCCGCGCAACAGGCTGTCCGCGCCAAGATTGGCGCCGCCGTGCAGGGTCAGCGCCTCGGTACCCAAACCGTCGGAATTGGCGGTGAGCTGCAGCCCGGCAAGGCTGGAGATGGTGTTGCCAGCGCCGCTTGCGGTGATGTCGACCGCGCCGGTCGCCCCCTGGACGCCGCCCAGCGTGACACCCCTGCCGTTGACCACGTAATCGCCAGTGATCGAAACCGGCCCGTCCACCGTCACCGCGCCGCTCGCCGTGACGCTGACATTGCCCGCGGTGGTCGACAAGCCGGCGAGATCGAGCGTCCCACCGGTCGCGTTCAGCGTGATCCCCGCCGGGCCGCTCACCGCGCCCGCATCGATCGTCACTGCCTGGACGTTGACCGTGTTGCCGCTGACCGTGCCGAGCCGGGCGTCGCCGCCCGCCGTCACCGCCAGCGCGCCGGCTGCGCTCAAGGCGCCCCGTCCGCCGCCGACGCCGGTCAGGTCGTCCGCCGCGTTGATCGTCACCGTGCCGCCGCTGCTGGTCACCGATCCGGCGGCGATGTCGTCGCCGCTGGTCAGCGAGACCGCGCCGGTCGCAGTGAGCGAGGTCAGGCCGATATCGTTCGCGCCGGTGGTGGTGATCGTCGCGTCGCCGGTCACGCCCACGGTATTGAACGAGACCGTACCGGCCGAGGTCACGCCCAGCCCGCCGCCGGCGGTGATCGCATCCACCGTGATCGCGCCGCTCGCGCTGGTCAGCGTCACCGCGCCGCTGGTGGTGATCGACAGGCCGTTGAGGCGCCGCGTGCCGCTGGTGCCGGTCGTCGCCAGCGTCGCGCTGGCCGCGTTGATCGCGCCGAAGTCGATCTGGCGGCCGCTCAGCGCCACGCTGGTCGCCGCCTGGATATCTCCGGTGACGAGCACCGGTGCCTGCAGGCTGACCAGCCCACCGCTGGTCAGGTTGCCGGCGCTGATCGACTGGCTCGAGACGAAGCTCAAGTCGGCGGTGGTGTCGACGTTGCCGAGGACGAGATCGCCGGTGAGGTTGGCGCCGCCCGCGATCGCCAGCGAGGCGCCGTTGACGTTGCCGAGCGAGATGTCGCTGTTCGCGGGGGTGGAGATCACCACAGCCGACTGCCGGGCACTGCCGCCATTCAGCGTGCTGGTGCTGTTCAGGTTCATCCGCCCCTGCAGCGTCAGCGCCTCGGCGCCGACGCCATCCGAATTGGCGGTGAGGTTCAGCGAGCCGCTGTTGCCGATCGTGCCGTTGCTGCGGCCGGTGATCGTCACCGCGCCGCCCGCCGCCTGGGTGCCGGCCAGCGTCACCGCGTCGCCGGTGACATTGTAGCTGCCGGAAACCGTCACGGCACCGGTGACGAAGGCGTCGTCATCGGCGTTCACCGATGCCGATCCGGCCGACACGCTGATCCCGCCGACCCGCGCGTCGCCGGTGTTGGTGATGAGCGTTGCCCCGGTCGCCGCACTCACGCTGGAGACATCGAGCGAGCCCGCCGTGACCGATACCAGGTCGCCGATCGACTCCACCGTGCCGAGCAGCGCGCTGCCGTTCACATCGATGGTGGCCGTGCCCGTCGCCGAGACGTTCGCCCGGCTGCCCGCCGGCACGCCGCTCAGCGTGCTGGCCTCCATCGTCACCGTGCCGCCGGTCGAGCGCACCGATCCGGCGCGCAGCGCGTTCGCCGCCTTGAGCGACACCGCGCCCGGCGCGGTCAGGCTGGTCAGGGTCAGGTCGTCGGCCTCGATCGTCGCCGCGTCCGCCAGGGTCACGTTGCCGAGCGTGATGTCGCCGCCATTGCCCAGGATATTCGCCGCGCGGACCAGCTTGCCTTCCAGCGCGCCGCCCGACAGGCCGCCATCGATCCGCAACCCGCTGACGTCGCCGAGCCGGACATTGCCATTGCGGCTGCCGCTGAAGATGTTGACCGCCGAGGCGAGGCTCGAGCCGCCCGCGTTCAGCGTGGTACCACTGCCGAAATCTATGTCGCCATCGGCATCGAGCACCAGCGGCCTGCCGCCCGCGCCCGAGCGGTCGGCGATCAGGGTCAGCGAGCCCAGGCCGGTGATGTCGCCGTCATAGGCGGTGATCGAAACTCCGCCCTGCGCCTGCTGGAGCAAGGTGGTGCTGGCCTTGCCCAGCGTCACGCTCGGCCCGCGCACCTTGTAGTCGCCGCCGCTGCTGACCGTGCCGGCGACGGTAACCGTATCGGTTCCGCCGATATGCACGCCGGCATTGGCGGCCGAACCGGTATAGGTCAGCGATCCGCCGACGGTGACGCCGACATCGTTGTTGGTGTTGATGCCGGTCGCCTGGATGTCCGGGTCGATCGAGGACTGGCCGCCGACGATGACGATGCCCTTGTCGCCCGCGACAGCGCGGACATCGCCGTCGATGCGGAGCAGCGAGTTGGTCGCGGAACCCCGCGTCGCCATCGCGAAATAGACGTTGCGGCCCTGGATCGATCCGCCGACGATCTGCATCGCCTGGCTGACATTGGTGCCGCGGGTGATCTGGATGCCGAGCGGGCTGCCCGGGGTGAAGTTCAGCGTCACGTCATCGGCGGCGACCAGCGCGACGTCCTGGGTGCCCGAATCGAGCGTGCCGTTGGAGACCACCTGCGCGCCGAGCAGGATCAGGCCGATGCCGGTGCCGCGCGTGGTGATGCTGCCGTTGACGGTGATCCCGCTGCTGCCATTGCCCGAGAACTGGTAGGCGCCGTTGATGAAATCGCTGTTCGAGATGTCGCGGGTCGAGGCGACGAACGAGCCGGTCGATACGCTGCCCGTGCCGCTGACCATGATCCCGTTGGGATTGACCAGGAACACGCTGACGTTCGCATCCGAATTGAGCGCGCCGGCGATGGTGCTGAGCGAGCCCCCGGTCACGCGGTTGAGCACCGCGACGTCGCCCGCCAGCCCGGTGCCGAAGGTCACGCTCGAGCCCTGGGCGATGTTGAACCGCTGCCATTCGATGATCGTGCTCTGCGCGCGCAGATCGACGTTCATGTTGGTCGAGGAGCCGTTGGTCGGTCCGGTGAAGACCGGGGCTGAGCCGCCGGGCCCCACGGTGATGGTGCCGGGATTGGCCGGCGTGTTGTTCTGCGCGCGCGCCGCCGTCGGCAGCAGCGTCATGCTGCCGGCGAGCGCGGTGGACAATGCCAGCGCCCGCAGGGTCGAGGATCGCGCGGTGCGGGCCTGGCCGGGGTTGGTCGTCATGATACGCTCCTCGAACTACCGGCGAAAATCAGCGGGCGGTGTCGCTGAACCGCAGCGACAGGGACAAAAGCAGGCGGTCGGACGGGCGCCGCTGGTCGATCGTCAGCGCCTTGTCCTTGGGATGGGCATAGGTGACCTCGAGCAGCGCCATGCCGGGCAGGGTCAGCCGCACGCCGCCGCCGAAGCTGGAGAGCTTGCGGTTGCGCTCGGTCGCGCCGCGGTCGAGATTGTCGAGATAGACGAAGTCGTAGAAGCCGAAGGGCTGCACGGTGAAGCGCTGCGAGATCGGCAGGGTGAACTCCGCCTCGGCGCTCAGGCCCACTGCCCGGTCGCCGCTGTTCGCGCCCGGGTCGTAGCCGCGCCCGATCGTCAGGTTGCCGAGCGAGAATTCCTCGTAGTTGAGCAGCGAGACGTCGGTCCACTGTACCTGGCCCTTGCCGATCAGCCGGAACCACGGGCTCGGCCCGACGATCCCCTCGACGCTGCCGCGCGCGACGAACGCGGCCGAATTGCCGTCGATGCGCGACTGGACGTGCCCATCGACGAATCCAGTCTTCGACGCGCCGAGGATTTCGAATCCCTTCCGCAACTCCACCGCCGTCCGCAACGACCAGATCACGCTGCCGTCCAGCCGGAGATCGCGCATGTCGCCGCTCATGCTGGCATAGACGATCCGCATCTTGTCGCGGGTCAGCGGCAGCTTGGCGTCGCCCGAATAGATGTTGGTGTACTGGTCGATATAGTCGAAGCCGGCACCCACCGAGACATTGGTGTTGAGCGAGCGGACCAGTGGCCGGGTGAGGTCGAAACCGGCGATCAGCGTGTCGGTCCGATAGTCGAGCGCGCCGAGATCAGGACGCGACCAGGCATAGCTCACCCGCCCGCCAAAGGTGGTGCCCTTGCCGTCCAGGCCGATGATGTGGCCGGCCTGGAGGATCTTCTGCTCCTGGAAATCGGCGGTGCTCGACACGCCGAAATAGGTCAGGTCGGCCATGCCGGTCAGGCCGTAATATTCGCCGCGCACATAGGCGGTCTCGCGGCCGAGCACCTTCGAATTGTAGTTCTGCGCATTGGCGAGCACGGTGAAGCGGCGATAATTGATCGTCACTTCGCCGATCACGTCGCCCTGCTTGCCACCGGCCGGGCGCAGCGCCAGCTGCACGTCGAGCCCGGGCACGTCGCCGGCGAGCAGTAGCAGCCGCTCGACGGTGCGCTCGTTGAGCGGGTCATAGGCCTGGAGCTGGGCCAGCCGCTCGCGCAGCAGCTTGTCGTACGGCCCGGGATTGCCGCGCACTCGCGTCTCGACCATCCGCGCCGTGACGATCTGCAGCCGGAGCACCCCGTCGGTGATCTCCTGCGCCGGAATCTGCACCGAGGCGATCCATCCGCGCCGGCGTAGCGCCGCGTTGACGTTGTCGCGCAGCTCGCAGACCACTCGGATCGACTGGTCGCCGCTCGGCAGCTTGAGGTCCGATATCGCCGCCGCGATCTCGGGCTGCAGCGCCGAACCGTCGGGCCGCGAGAACTCGACCTTCTTCAAATCCAGCCGCAACGGGGAATCGTCGAACGGGCAGGTCTCGGCCTGGAAGGCGCCGCGCGAGTCGACATTGACGCTCGAGCGCTTCTGGATCTCCGGCGTCGGCGGCGTCACCTGCTCGGGCGACGGCAGGCTCTGCTGCGACGGATTGGTCTGCGCCGCGGCCGCGCCGCTCCACAGCAGGCCAGCCAGCAAGGCGCTCGCACCACAACCATTACGATAGAACCACCCTGAACGATGCACGCCGCGCTTCCCCTTAGAACGCCTGTGACACCCGAGAGGCGCCACTGTTGAACGCACGAACCCACGACCGCGAAATCCGCGATTCTATTATGATTTATTATTATTTTACTATGCGATAACCCGATATCTGCACAACTGTTAGTAAGTTAATCTTTCAGGTTTGTGTCGAGACCGGAACATTCAACGCTCCTGATAGAAACTGTTTCCCGCGAGCGTCTTGTAAAGCACCACATCGCTGCTCGGCGCCCCGCTGCCGGCGGTGCGCCACCAGTAGAGCTTGCCGCCGGTCGGGTCGGGTGGACGCGGCCCGCGGGCGATCTGAAGCACTGCCTCGACATGCGCGCGCAGCACCGGCTGGCGCTGGTCACCCGCCTCGTTGGCCAGGCGCAAGATATTGGCGATGTTGGACGAGACGTCGCCCGCGATCGTCGGATAGCTGCCCAGCCCGTGGAACTGGCCCGGCGCGCGGATCACGTCGCCCAGGCTGGTCGCGCCCTGCGATCCCCAGCGGTTCGACGGCTTGGCCCGGCGGTTCTCGACCACGACGCGCATCAGCCGCATCGATTCGGCGAGCTGCGCCTGGGCGTTGGCCGCCACCAACGTGGGATTGGGCGCCTCGGCGAGCAGCAGACGGGCGAGCAGCCCCGCATCCGTGGTGGGATCGGGCAGGGTCAGCACCGGCTGCACCTGCACCGGCACCGGCCCATAGACGACCCCGTCGCCCGAGCGGATCGAGAGGTTGGTCTGGCCGGCCAGCACTGCGTGCAGGATGAAGGTGGTGAAGTTCGGCCCCATCCGGTTGTTGACCTCGACCCCTGCGGCGACCGCCGGGGTGGACGAGACGATGGTCAGCGGAAGCCTCTCGCCCGGGCCGGGCAACACCTTCAGCTTGAGGGAATTGCCCGCCACCGCGACGATCGGCGTCGCGACGGACTGTCCGGACAACCATTGCAGATCGGCCATTTGCTTTCCCCTCGCCTGCCGTTCAGGACGCGCTGATCGTGTATTTGTCGCCCTTGGCGACGCAGTCGGCGAGCTTCGCGGCGACCCAGGCGCGGGTGACGAGATAGGTGCTGCCCGCGACATCGGCCTCGGTGGCGACCACGTCGGTCTTGAGGTTCAGGTTGCGGTTCGAGCGGAGCAGCGCATCCGCGGAGTCACTGCCGTCGCCCCGGCCCAGCCAGAGGATCAGCCGCTCACCCTCGCGCCAATGCACCCAGCCCGTGGCCCCCTCCGGACCGCGATAACCGATCGCGCAGAAATGCTGGGGACCCTTGGGGTGCGGCGCAGCCTCGGCGAGCAGCCGCCGGATCGCTGGCGCTGCATCGCCGAATGCCGGATCGCCGCGCGGCGCGAAGCTCGCCTCTGCCTGCACCGGGCGCGACGAATGCGCGGCTGGGGCACAGGCAATTGTGAGGGAGGTTAGCGCAGTCAGGATCGAGACATGCCGAAATCGCGTCAAACCCGCTCCCCCACGCAGCGCAACAGTCAGAGAGCCAGTCTCTGACCCCGCTCACCAACCCGCTCGTCGCCCGAAAGTTCCTCGCGGTCGCAGCAAGACGCCGCGAATTATCCCCGAAACGGCCCGGTGTGACGCACCCTATTGGCCCGGCATGGACAAGTTCCGGCGCCGCCCATAAAGGTCGGCCTCCTCCCTCACGCCTGAGAGTTGCCCGGTCCCGATGTTCCGACCTCTGTACGACTGGGTGCTGCGCATGGCGCACCACCGCCACGCGCTGCCGGCCCTGTTCGGCGTCTCGTTCGCCGAGGCCAGCTTCTTCCCGATCCCGCCGGACGCGATGCTGATGCCCATGGTGCTCGCCCGCCGCGACCGCGCCTACATGATCGCCGCGGTCTGCACGCTCGGATCGGTGGTCGGCGGCATGTTCGGCTATGCGATCGGCTATTTCCTCACCGAATTCGCCAACCAGGTGCTCGAATTCTTCAAGCACAACGCGTTCCAGGAATTCACCGCCCAGTACAACAAATATGGCTGGGCGATCATCCTGGTGAAGGGTTTCACCCCGATCCCCTTCAAGCTGGTGACCATCGCCAGCGGCCTGTCGCACTATCCCTTCGCGCTGTTCGTGCTGCTCGCCACGATCACCCGCGGGGCGCGCTTCTTCCTCGTCGCGGCGCTGCTCAAGCGTTTCGGCGCGCCGGTGCAGGAATTCGTCGAGAAGCGGCTGGACCTGTTCGCCTGGGGCTTCCTGGCGCTGATCGTGCTGGGCTTCGTGGCAGTCGCGCTGTTCTGAGCGGAACCGCCGGTTTCTTTTCCTCTCAGCGCCAGCTTGCACCCTCGCTCGCGACTCGCTAGATACAGCACCCAATCCGACAGCGTGGGTGGGAAAGCACCGGTTCCTTCAGGAAGGACCGGGCAGCGGACCCGTGCCCCGCGGCCGGCGAACTTTGAAGCGAGGATGGCCCCAGTGGCGAAGACCAGTCCGACCGAATTCGTGAAGCAGGTGCAGACCGAAGCGCGCAAGATCGTGTGGCCGTCGCGCCGCGAGACGATCATGACCGGCGTGATGGTGATGATCATGACCACGCTGCTCGGCGTGTTCTTCTTCGGCATCGATTCCATCTTCGACTTCATCGTCAATTCGCTGCTGCGCCTGTCGCAGCGCGGCTAAGAACAGAAACTAGGGAAAGAACGAACGCATGGCGCGCTGGTACATCATCCACGCCTATTCGGGCTTCGAGGGCAAGGTCCGCGACCAGATCCTGGCCGACGCTACCCGCATGGGCCTCGATCGCCTGGTTGAATCGGTCGAAGTGCCGACCGAGACCGTCACCGAGGTTCGCCGCGGCAAGAAGATCCAGTCCGAGCGCAAGTTCTTCCCGGGCTATGTCCTCGCCAAGCTCGAGATGAACGACGACGTCTATCACCTGGTGAAGAACACGCCGAAGGTGACCGGCTTCCTCGGCTCGTCGGGCAAGCCCCAGCCGATCAGCGAGGCCGAGGCCGCGCGCATCCTGAACACCAAGGACGAGGCGGCCACCGCCGCGCCCAAGGCGAAGGTCAAGGTCGATTACGACATCGGCGACACCGTCAAGGTCACCAGCGGCAACTTCGCGACCTTCTCGGGCGTGGTCGAGGAGCTCGACTACGACAAGAGCCGCGTGAAGGTCTCGATCTCGATTTTCGGCCGCGCCACGCCGCTGGAGCTGGGCTTCGAGGACGTCGAGCGCATCAAGTAAGCGCAGGCGACTTTTGGATCACGAAAGGGCCGGGGCGAAAGCTCCGGCCTTTTTCGTTGTCTTCGCCGTTGAGGCGTCGCTACGCCCGACCTGGGCGAATTTCCGCGTCCGCCGTGCCTGTTTCGGCGAGCAGCGGATAGACCGTCGAGACCTCCCGCCCGATCCGCTCGCGCATCGCCGCGCGCATCGTCCGGGAAGCATCGCGATAATCGTCCCAGCGCGTGGTGATCTCGCGGATCGTCCAGCTCGAGATGTGCTTGGTCGAGGCGAAACGGTCGTGCTGCGCCCCTTCCCGCAGCGCATCGAGGTCGGTCCGCTCCTGCTGGCCCGCCCGGGCGATCAGATCGGGATAGAGCCGGTCCAGCAGCATCGTCCGCGCGCGGCTGGCACGGGTGAGCGCCAGGCGTACCGCCGAGAGCTCCTGCATGGGCGGCTCCGGGCGGGCCGTCAGCGCCTCAAGCTCGTCGAGCTGGGTCCGTATCTCCGCGTGCAGCCGCTGCAGCTCGTCATATGGGCTCATCACCCATCAATGCGCGGCCGGGCGCATTGTATCCGGCGGAATCAGGCTTCCTTGCCGCCCCATTCGCGGTTGAGCCCCAGCGCCGCCAGCGTGCAGACCGCGCCGGAGAGCAGATAGGCGCCGACCGAGAGCAGCCCGAAATGGCTCGCCAGAAACAAGGCGGCGAGCGGCGCGAAACCGGCGCCGATGAACCAGGACGCAGTCGCCGTGGTGCCGGCCCCGGTATAGCGCCGCCTAGCCGAAAAGCTGGAATTCACCGCGCCCGAGGACTGGCCGAACGACAGGCCGAGCAGGATGAAGCCGACGATCATGTACACCCATTCGCCGGTCGATCCGGTGCCGAGCAGCTGTGGTGCGAAGCCGCTATAGGCGGCGATGAAGGCAGCCGAGACGCCGAGCAGCGTGCGGCGCCCGATCCGGTCGGCGATATAGCCGGAGAGCACCACGGAGATCAGGCCGACGACGGCACCGACTAGTTCGATGACCAGGAAATGCTCGGCCGGCTCGCCCTTCAGCACCACCCAGGAAAGCGGGAAGACGGTGACGAGGTGGAACAGCGCGAAGCTGGCGAGCGGAGCGAAGGCGCCCAGGATCACGGTGCGCCCTTCCTCGCGGAACAGCTCGCCCACCGGGGTCGGCTGCAGTTCCTGGCTCTCGTAGAGCCGCTCGAACTCGGGGGTCGAGATCAGGCGGAGCCGGGCGAACAGCGCCACCACGTTGATCACGAAGGCGACGAAGAAGGGATAGCGCCAGCCCCAGTCGAGGAAGTCGGCCGGGCTCAGCGCGGTGAGCAGGAAGGCGAAGACGGCGGCGGCCACGAACAGACCGATCGGCGCGCCGAGCTGCGGGATCATCGCATAGAAGCCGCGCTTCTCGTGCGGGGCGTTGAGCGAGAGCAGCGAGGGCAGACCGTCCCAGGTGCCGCCCTGGGCGAAGCCCTGGCCGAGCCGGAACAATGCGAGCAGCGCCACCGCCAAGCCGCCCGCCTGGGCATAGGCCGGCAGGAAGGCCATCGCCGCAGTCGATCCGCCGAGCAGGAACATCGCGATGGTCAGCTTCACCCCGCGGCCGTGCTTGCGGTCGAGCCAGACGAACAGCAGCGCGCCGAACGGACGGGCGATGAAGGCCAGTGCGAACACCGCGAAGGAATAGAGCGTGCCGGTCAGCGCATCGACATAGGGGAAGATGACGGCCGGGAAGACGATCACCGACGCGATCGCATAGACGAAGAAGTCGAAGAACTCCGATGCGCGCCCGATGATCACGCCGACCGCGATGTCGGACGGACGTACTTCGTGCCCGCGGGCATTGATCAGGCGGGCGTCGCGTTCGAGCGTCGTCGAATTCGTGGTGCTCAGCGTGGCCACCATCCCTCAGTCCTCTTCCATTGCAATGCGCATTGCACGGGCACGGATGCGCAACGGTGTAGTTCCATGATAGTTTCCCGCCTAGCTCATGGTCAGTCGCGTGCCTTTGACATCGGTCAAAGGCAGAAGAGCATCGGGAGGATAGCTGGGGCGCATGCTGAGACCAGGATCCAAGCTGCTTCGCCGGGCCTTTGGGGGCCTTTCCATTCTTGCCCTGCCCTTGATTCTGGGTGGATGCGACAAGATGGTCGTCATGAACCCGACCGGCGACATCGCCGTTCAACAGCGCAATCTCATCCTGTTCTCTACAGGCGTGATGCTGCTGATCATCGTGCCGGTGATGGCGCTGACTATCTGGTTCGCCTGGAAATACCGGCGCAGCAACCCGAACAAGACCTATGATCCGAACTTCGATCACTCGACCACGCTCGAGCTGATCATCTGGACCTGCCCGCTGCTGATCATCATCGCGCTGAGCGCGGTGACCTGGACGAGCACCCATCTGCTCGATCCCTTCCGCCCGCTCGAGCGCATCGCGCCGGGCAAGCCGGTTCCCGTGGGGACCAAGCCGCTCGAGGTCCAGGCGGTGGGCATGGATTGGAAATGGCTGTTCATCTATCCGGAACTCGGCATCGCCACGGTCAACGAGCTGGCGCTGCCGGTCGACCAGCCGGTGCACTTCTCGATCACCTCGACCGACCAGTTCAACACCTTCTACGCCCCCACCCTCGCCGGCATGATCTATGCGATGCCGACGATGAAGTCGGAGCTGCACGCGGTGCTCAACAAGGCCGGTGACAGCTGGGGCTATTCGGGCAACTATACCGGCCGCGGCTATTCGGACATGCGCTTTAAGCTGCGCGGCGTGGACAAGGCCGAGTTCGACGCCTGGGTCGCGGGCGTGAAGGCCGGCGGCAATCTCGATACCGCCGCCTATCTCGAACTGGCCAAGCCCAGCGAGAAGGTGCCGGTGATGCGCTTCTCCACCGTGGCGCCGGGCCTGTTCGACAGGATCGTCAACCAGTGCGCCGAGCCCGGCAAGCCCTGCATGGTCGACGTGATGCGCGGCGACATGATGCGCGGCGCCAAGCCCGGCCACGCCCGGCCGGCGGAGGGGCAGCCGCCCGGCCAGCCCCAGGCCCAGCCCACGGACAAGCACCACCCGGGTATGTCCGCCCTCACCCCCATCCGCACGCCCGGCGCACCGCGCGCCGCCCAGGCCTGAGCGATCGGAACCGCCATGACTGACACCCTGACAAAGACGGTGTTCGGACGCCTGTCCCTGGAGTCCCTACCCTTCCTGCACGAGCCGATCCTGCTCGGAACCTTCATCGTCGTCGCGCTGCTCGGCCTCGGCCTGGTCGGCGTGGTGACCAAATACAAGCTCTGGGGCTATCTCTGGAAGGAGTGGTTCACCAGCGTCGATCACAAGAAGATCGGCATCATGTACATCATCCTGGGCATCGTGATGCTGCTGCGCGGCTTCTCCGACGCCCTGATGATGCGTGCCCAGCAGGCGATCGCGTTCGGGGACAACCCCGGCTACCTGCCGCCACACCATTATGATCAGATCTTCACTGCCCACGGGACGATCATGATCTTCTTCGTGGCGATCCCGCTGGTCGTCGGCATCGTCAACTTCGTGATGCCGCTCCAGATCGGCGCGCGCGACGTCGCCTTTCCGTTCCTCAACAACCTCAGCTTCTGGCTGACGGTCGCGGGCGCGTTGCTGGTGATGCTCTCACTGTTCGTCGGCGAGTTCGCGCGGACCGGCTGGCTGAGCTACGCACCGCTGGCCGGATTGCAGTACAGCCCAGACACGGGCGTGGACTATTATCTCTGGTCCCTGCAGATAGCCGGCGTCGGCACGACACTCTCGGCGATCAACATGGTCGCCACCGTCATCAAGATGCGCGCGCCCGGCATGACGATGATGAAGATGCCGGTCTTCACCTGGACCGCGCTCTGCTCGAACGTCCTCGCAATCGCCATCTTCCCGGCGCTGACCGCGGCCTTCTTCCTACTGCTGCTCGATCGCTATGCCGGCACGCACTTCTTCACCAACGAGCTCGGCGGCGCGCCGATGATGTACTGGAACATGGTGTGGATCTGGGGTCACCCGGAGGTCTATGTCCTCGTCCTACCCGCATTCGGCATCTATTCCGAAATCACCTCCACCTTCACCGGCAAGCGCCTGTTCGGCTATTCGTCGATGGTCTACGCCACGGTGGTCATCACCATCCTCAGCTACCTGGTCTGGCTGCACCACTTCTTCACCATGGGCGCCGGCCCGACGGTCAACAGCTTCTTCGGCATCGCCACCATGGTGATCTCGATCCCGACCGGCGCGAAGATCTTCAACTGGCTGTTCACGATGTACCGCGGCAACATCCGCTTCGAGCTGCCGATGATGTGGGTGGTCGCCTTCATGCTCACCTTCACCGTGGGCGGTATGACCGGCGTGTTGCTCGCCATCCCGCCGGCCGACTTCGTGCTGCACAACTCGCTGTTCCTAGTGGCGCACTTCCACAATGTGATCATCGGCGGCGTCGTGTTCGCGCTGTTCGCCGGCATGGTCTACTGGTTCCCCAAGGCCTTCGGCTTCAAGCTCGACGACTTCTGGGGCAAGGTCGCCTTCTGGGGCTGGGTGATCGGCTATTGGGTCGCCTGGACGCCGATCTACGTCGTCGGCCTGATGGGCACCACGCGCCGCGTGAACCATTTCGACGACCCGAGCTTCCAGCCATACTTCGTGATCGCGGCGATCGGCGCGGTGATCATCCTGGTCGGCATCCTCGGCTTCGTGATGAGCATCCTCGTCGGCTTCCTGAAGCGCGACCAGCTCAAGGACACCACCGGCGATCCGTGGGAGGGCCGCACGCTCGAATGGTCGACTTCGTCGCCCCCGCCCGCCTACAACTTCGCGTTCACCCCCGTCATCCACGACCTGGATGCCTGGTACGACATGAAGAGCCGCGGCTATGCGCGCCCGACCAGCGGCTTCCGCCCGATCCACATGCCGAAGAACACCGGCGCGGGCGTGATCCTGTCTGGCCTGGCGCTGGTCTTCGGCTTCGCGATGATCTGGTACATCTGGTGGCTCGCCGCCCTCAGCTTCGCCGGCCTGTTCGCGGTCGCCGTCGGCCACACCTTCAACTTCAAGCGCGACTATTACATTCCCGCCGAGGAAGTCGCCGCAACCGAGGACAAGCGCACCACGCTGCTTGCGCAGGGGGCCTGACATGACCGACCACGCACTGGAACCCCAGGCCGAGCCGACCTGGTACCTGACCGAGGAAGAGGGGCATCACGATCACGGGGCCGCCGGTCCCACGATCCTGGGCTTCTGGATCTACCTGATGAGCGACGCGCTCATCTTCGCCTCGCTCTTCGCGATGTTCGGGGTGGTGGCCAGCGCCTATGCCGGCGGCCCGGTCCCGCGCGAGATCTTCGACCTGAAGCTGGTCGCGCTCAACACCGGCCTGCTGCTCGCCTCGTCGATCACCTTCGGGGAAGCGATGCCGCACATGGAAGCCGGGCGGGTCGGCCCCGTCCGCTTCTGGCTGGCGCTCACCGGGCTGCTCGGCGCGGGCTTTGTCGGGATCGAGCTCTACGAGTTTGCGCACCTGATCGCCGAGAATGCCGGGCCGGACCGCAGCGCCTTCCTGTCGGCCTTCTTCACCCTGGTCGGCACCCACGGCGCCCATGTGACCATCGGCCTGGTGTGGATCGTCACCATGCTGATCCAGCTCGGCCAGCACGGCCTGAACGCCGCGACCAGGCGCCGCCTGATCTGCCTTTCGATGTTCTGGCACTTCCTGGACATCATCTGGATCGGCGTCTTCACCTTCGTCTATCTGTATGGAGTGATCCGTTGAGCACCCCGCACGAAACGCCCGACACGCGCGGGCACGGCAATGGCCACCGCATCGGCTCGCTGCTCGCCATCGTCCTGACGGTGATCCCGTTCTGGCTGGTGATGAACGGCTCGCCGCTCTCGCCCGGCTGGACCGTGGCGACGATCTTCGCCTTCGCGATCGTCCAGATCATCGTCCATGTCGTCTTCTTCCTGCACCTCGACACACGGTCCGAGGGCGGATGGACGCTGCTCGCCTTCCTGTTCACGGCGGTGATCGTCATCCTGACGATCGGCGGCTCGGTGTGGGTGATGTACCACCTCAACGCCAACATGATGCCGATGCCGGATATGGGGAACGGCCACTAGGGAGGCCGTTCCTTATGGGGGATCGACCATCTAGGCTCGGCCGATCCCCCTACCCCTTCAGATCGCGATCTCGGTCCACTCGATCGTCGAGTTGCCGCCGCTCTGGGACTGGTTGCTGCTCGTGTTGTAGGCGCCCATCTTCGGGTAGAAATGGCGCCCGCTCTTCAGGCTGCCGTCAAAGACGGTTCCCGCCTTGTCCCCGTCCGGGTTCGTCTTTTTGCAGACCACGCCGTTGATCCGATATTCCGGCGTCTGCCCGGTGCTCACCGATACGCTGACGTCGTACGAGCTGCCGATCATCACGGTCGGCGCGCCGCTGCACACCTGCCCGCCCTGCACCACGTAGAATTCGAAATTGCCGCCCGACTTGGGCCGCACCGCGAGCTGGGTGATAGGCTCGGAGGGACCCGAGGTAGCGCCCGCCGCGACGACGTTGAGCACCTGCATCACGCTCACATATTTCCCGCCGCTCACCAGCTTGAACCGCCCGCTCGCCGAGACGCCGGTTGTGCTCGACGTGCCGCGCAGCTCGGCCCTGCCGGGGGTGCTGTCGGTCCGCTGCTGGATGGTGAACCGCTTGCCGCCGCCGATATTGGTAATGCTGCCGCGGGCATCGACGTCAGTCGTGTAGGCCCAGGCGACCCCGGCGGTGGCGAGGATCAGACCGGTGGCCGCGAGCGCAGCCGTGCGATTATGCTTGAACATGGCATCTTCTCCAGGTGCCTCCTGGGTTGCCCCGGCTGGTCTCGTGGGAGCTTTTGCTCATGCCGCCGGTTGGGCCAGACTGAGCATGGTCAGGCCAATTGGCAAGGCACAATTGATCGGAAAAGGTGTCAGCGCATCGCCGGCGCCAGCTTCGCCTCGAACTGGGCGAGCGTGCACAGGCCCTTGATCCCCCGCGCATCGCAGCCCGGGATCGCCAGCACCGCGCGATAGGGCGCGTCCGCGCCCAGCGCCGTCGCGCTCCGGATCTGGTCGAGCGTCTGCGAACGATAGAGCGCGCGGACATAGAGCGCGCCCTTCGCGTCGCGCAGTCGTTCCAGCACGATCGCCCCGCCCGGCGCGGGATCGTCGGCGGCGATACCCGGCACCTGCCAGTGGACGTCGAGCAGCCCGCCCAGATTGGCGACATTGGTGTCGTGCCCCGAGACGAGTGTGACCGGCGCGCTGCCGGTCAGCCCCGCCCGCAGGATCGGTGCGATGCCGCTCAAGTTCGCCGCAGCCACCGCCCTGGGCCGGGCGAGCAGGCGGAATTCGAGCGCATGGAAGGCCGAGAGCGCGGCGATGTCGCGCGCGGTGGCGCGACCCCAGCCGACCTCGGCCATCGGCTTGCCCTCGCCATATTCGAGCAGCAGGATCTGCGCGGCGGTGGAGGCACGGTCGAGCGCACCGCCGAGCTTCGGCCGCTTGCCGGCAGCGGCGGGCGCGATGCTCGAAGCCTCGCCCGACACGCCGCAGCCGTTCTTCGCGGCACCGCACAGGATCCTGTCGAGCGAAACCAGCAATGCGTGGTGGCGCGCCTCTACCGCAGCGATGCCGCCCGGCCCGACTTCCGCGGCGACACCGGCATCGGCCGCGGCGGGATCATAGCCGCCCTGCCCCTGCTCGATCGCCGAGAAGATCGGATCGTCCTCGCCCTGCGGCCGGTGCCGGTTGGGGATGGAGCAGCCCGGCGCGAGCGCGGCGAGCCAGGCATCGGCAGTGGCGATGGTCCGCTGATCGCTGTCGGCGACCACGGCAACCGCGCCGGGCGCCGGACAACCGGTGGCGGGCAACACACCCAGCCGGCGCAGCCGCGCGCCATCCCAGCTGCCGAGCCGGCCGACCGCCTCGCCCCCATGCGGGGTGAGCCAGCCCGGCGCGACCGGCCAGCTCGGCCAGGCATCGGCGGCCGCGCCCGCGGGCATGGGCTGCGCCTTGGTCGGCGGGCGCACGCCGTGTCGCATCAGCAGCACGACGCGGTCCACGCCAAGCCCTGGCGGCGGGGCGTCGGCGGCAGGCCCGGCGGGCCCATTGCCGCCCAGGCTGACCACAAGGGCGATACCGCCCAGCAGCGTGCGGAACATCATCGCCTTGCGCATCACCCAGTCCTCCCGACCTACCAGTCCTCTCGTCCTAGAAATGCAGCTGCACACCGCCACGCAGCAGCGCGCCATATTGCTCGCGCTCGACCAGGAACGGCTTGGTGCCGATATAGCGGCGCCACGGCGCGTTGGTCAGGTTAACCGCGTCGCCGAACACCGTCACTTCCGGCATGATCTGGTAGCTGACGTGCAGGTCGAGCTGGCCATTGCCATCGGTGAACTGGTCGGCCGCGGCGGTGGCCGCCAGCGTATCGAGATACGATGAGCGATAGTTGAAGGCCAGGCGCGCGGCGAAGCCATACTTCTCGTAGAAGAGCTGGACGTTGCCGACATTCTTCGACTGGAAGCCGAGCGGAATGTCACCGGCGCGGCCCGGCAGGCCGTTCGCATGGCCCCAGACATGGGTGAAGTTCGCCGAGACGCCGAAGCCGCTCAGCGCGCCCGGCAGGAAGGTGAACTGGGTCTGGAGGTTGAACTCGACGCCGCTCAGCGTCTCGCTGTCGACGTTGATCGGCTTGGTGACGAGCGCGCTGGCATAGGTCACCCCGCCATAGACGCCGTTGGCCACCACGTTGCCGGTCTTGTAGATCGGGTTGTCGATGTCCTTGTGGAAGAAGCCGGCGACGAACAGGCTGTCCGGCGTCGGATAATATTCGATCGAGGCGTCGTAGCTGACCGCGCGATAGGGCTTCAGATCCGGATTGCCGAGCGCGATCGCGGTCGGCGACGCGCCGCTGTCGACGGTGATGTAGGGCGCGAGATCGGCATAATTCGGCCGGCCGATCGCCGTGGTCACCGCGCCGCGCAGGAACAGGTTGTGCGCGATCTCGAACTTGGCGTTCAGGCCCGGGAAGAAGTCGGTATAGCCATTCTCGCCATGGCTGTTGTAGCCGTCCGCCAGCGTCGATCCGGGGCGGACGATCTTCGCCCCGGTGTCGTCGTCGGTATGCTCGACGCGGACGCCGGGGATCAGGGTCAGCGCGCCGAAGCGCAGCGTCGCCATCGCGTAGCCGGCGGTGATCTTCTCGTGCACGTCATAGTCGCTCGACAGCGAGTCCGCGAGCGTGCCTGCATTGTCGATCGCCAGGACGCCCGGATTGGCGTTTGCATAGGCAAGCGCGGCGCCGTAATCGATCCGCTCGCCGAAGTGGAACTGGCCGTCATAGAAGCTCGGATCGGCGGCATAGGCGACGTTGGTCACCGCCCAGGCCGTGGCGCCGTTCTTGTAGTTCCGCTTGTCCTGATTGTTCTTCTTGCGGCGGTCGAGATATTTGAAGCCGACCTTGATCGCGCTGTCCTCGCCCACCGAGATCGGCAGCGTGTAGTCGAGCCGGCCCTGCCACAGATCCTCGCTGGCCTGGCGGGTCTCGTAGTTGAACTTGGTCAGCTTGAACTGGCTGGGATCGCCGAACAGACCGGTCGAGGTGCCGCTGGGCACCAGCGTATAGGGGTCGGTGCTGTTGTCGAAGGTCGCGAACACCGCGCCCTTGGTTGTGCCGAAGGTGAATTCGCTGCGGATCGGATCGATCTTCACTGCGCGGGTCCAGCCGCCCGACGCCTCGAGCTTGCCGCCGCCCAGGTCGAACTCGCCGCCCAGCGTGGCCGACTTGGTGTTGTCGTCCTCCTCGCGGTGGCGGACCAGGATCGTGCCGGTCGCCTTGAGCGCGCCGGGGGTGAAGGTGGTGATCGCCAGGCGGTTCTGGTCGCGGGTCTCGTGGTCCTGGAACTTGGAGTAGCTGGTGCGCAGGTACAGCTTCACTCCGTCGCTCGGATGCCAGTCGAAATTGCCGACCACGCCCAGGCGGGTGCGGGTGAGGTTATAGTCACGCAGGCCGTTGCCGTCGGGCGTGCCGGCGGCGTTCCAGGCCGACGAGCCCTGATAGTTCTCCGTCTCGATCGGGCGGCGCGAATAATTGACCGAGACGACTGCGCCGAGCGTGTCCGTGTGGCCGCCGACGGTGGCGTCGAGTTCCCACGGCGCCTTGTGGTTCATGTCGTAGCGGCCAATGGCGCCGCGCGCGTCGAAGAAGAAGGGGTTGCGGCTGTCGAAGCCGGTCTTGGTCTTGATGTTGATCTCGCCGCCCACTGCATTGGCGTCCTGGCTGGCAAGCAGCGACTTGCTGACGGTGACCGACTGGATCATGCCCGAGGGCAGATCGTCGAGCTTGACCTGGCGGCCGGCGGGCTCGGGCGCCGGCAGCGTCTGGCCGTTCAGCGTGACGTTGATCAGGTTGGGATCGATGCCGCGGATGATGACGTAGCGCCCCTCGCCCTGGTCGTTGGCGACCGACAGGCCCGGAAGGCGCTTGATCGCCTCGGCGACGTTCTGGTCGGGCAGCTTGCCCACGTCATTGGCGTGCAACGTCTCGACCGTGTTGTCGGCATCGCGCTTCTCGAGATTCGCGGCGCGCTGGGCGGCGCGCTGACCGGTGACGACGATCTCCTGCGCCTCGGCCGCGGTCGCAGCCTGCTCCTGCGCGAAGGCAGGCGCGGCAATGCTCAATACCAGCGCGGTAAGCGCCGGACGCGCGAGGAAATGGATCTTCGCGGTGCGCATTTGGTGGTCCCCCCTGGGATGGAAGGCCGCCCGTTGCGACGCGGAAATGACAGTTAACGGACATTACCAAAAGTTAATGTCCGACGATTTCGGGATCGAAGACGCCGGTTTGAGGCAGATCCGCACGGAAGCAATTGCACTGCAACCCGATTTGCGCTAGGCGCGCGCCCTTCCAAAGCAACAGCTACGGAAATCCGCGGGAGGTCGTGTTCGCACGGCCGCTACACCGCTCGACTTGATCAGGGGCCAGAGCCTTCGCGCGAAGGCCCCGCGAAAGAGAGTGACATGGCAAAGAAGATTACCGGCTATATCAAGCTGCAGGTGCCGGCCGGCTCTGCAAACCCCTCGCCTCCGATCGGCCCGGCCCTGGGTCAGCGCGGCGTGAACATCATGGAATTCTGCAAGGCGTTCAACGCCCAGACCGGCGACGTGGAAAAGGGCACCCCGCTCCCCACCGTCATCACCGTCTATGCGGACCGCTCGTTCTCGTTCGAGACCAAGACCCCGCCGGCGACCTATCTGATCAAGAAGGCCGCGAACCTGAAGTCGGGCTCGAAGGAGCCGGGCAAGGTCTCGGCGGGCAAGATCGCCCGTTCGGAGCTGAGCAAGATCGCCGAGGTCAAGATGAAGGACCTCAACGCTAACGATATCGAGGCGGCCACCCGCATCATCGAGGGCTCGGCCCGCGCGATGGGCCTCCAGGTTGTGGAGGGCTAACGACATGGCAAAGCTGACCAAGAAGCAGAAGACCTGGACCATCGACGCAGAGAAGCTGCACGGTGTGGACGAGGCGATCGCCCTGGTGAAGGCCAACGCCACCGCCAAGTTCGACGAGTCGATCGAAGTCGCGCTGAACCTGGGCGTCGATCCGCGTCACGCCGACCAGATGGTCCGCGGCGTCGTCACGCTGCCGAAGGGCACCGGCAAGACCGTGCGCGTCGGCGTGTTCGCCAAGGGCGCGAAGGCTGACGAAGCTCGCGAAGCTGGTGCGGACGTCGTTGGCGCCGAGGACCTGCTCGAGATCGTCCAGGGCGGCAAGATCGAGTTCGATCGCTGCATCGCGACCCCGGACATGATGGGCCTGGTCGGCCGTCTCGGCAAGGTGCTGGGTCCGAAGGGCCTGATGCCGAACCCGAAGCTCGGCACCGTGACCATGAACGTCGCCGAGGCCGTCAAGGCCGCCAAGGGCGGTCAGGTCGAGTACCGCGTCGAGAAGGCCGGCATCATCCACTCGGGCATCGGCAAGGCGTCGTTCCCGGCGGAAGACCTGCGCGCGAACTTCGACGCGCTGGTCGACGCAGTGGTCAAGGCCAAGCCGTCGGGCGCCAAGGGCAAGTACCTGAAGAAGGTCGCCCTGAGCTCGTCGATGGGCCCGGGCGTGAAGGTCGACGTCGCGGAAGTCGCGACCGTCTGATCCAGCGTCCTCGCTGAACAGAACAGGGGCCGGAGGAGCGATCCTTCGGCCCTTTTCTTTTGCCCGCCCCACCCGGGCGTGAAAAAGGGCCGGAAACGCTGCTCCCGGCCCCTTTCTGCCTCCCCCGAAGAAAGGGGCGCCTCAGATCGCCGGATCGCCCGGCAAAGGCGTTTCCGCCTTCCATACGCTGCGTACGCGCCGCGCCCAGTCATCGACCTTGCGGATCGCGTCCTCGGTGAGCGTGACGATGCCCGCCCGATTGTCCATCGGATTGGGCGAGCGAACCACCAGACCCGCGCTTTCGAGCAGCGCGAGGTGGCGGATCGCCGTGGTCTGCGGAGCGCCGCTGCCGATACAGGCACTGCTCACCGATACCGGGCGGCCCTTGGCGGCAGCGAGGTAGAGATCGAGCAATATGTCCCAGGTCGGCTCGCGGAACTGGCCCGCAATCTCCCCGAACGCATCGTCGCGCAGCCTGCGGGAACGATAGATGCCCTCGACCAGGTCCGCCGCCTTTCCGGTGAAGGCCACGCCGCCGCCGGCCGGGCGCGGCGGGAGCGTGGGCCGCTCGCGCAGGCGATAGGAGTTATCCGCGTCAGCCATGACGCACCTCCCCCGTCAGGACCAGGCGGGATCCGCTCCGTAGCGCGCGATTCGCTGGCGATGCCGTGCCGCGCCGATCGCGATCAGCAAAGGCACCGGCCAGTTCCAGGCGGCGTTTGCCACCGCATAGGACCAGGGCATCAGCGAAGGCGTGAGCATCAGCAGATGCGTCAGCACGATGTTGAGATACACCGCGGACAGCCAGATCGTCCAATAGCGTTGCGCCTTGAGCGAGAGCAGCATGGTGCTGAGGAACATTCCCGCATCGACCATCAGCAGGCCGGGCTCCATCTGCTGGAAGCGCACCGGACCGGCGGGAGGCACGAAGTGAGAGGCGACGATCGCCGCAATCAGGATTGCGACGGCCAGGCGCTCCGGCGTGCCGCCCCTCGCCGAAGCGTAGAGACAACAAACCAGCAGCAAGGCGAGATAGATCACTACGTTCATGACGCATGATCGCACCAGCGAACCCAGGCCAAGTCAACGGCCCTTTCATGCCGCTATCACGAACGGCGTGATTTCCGCTTCGCCGCGAGGGGTGTCATGTTCGGGCGTTTCGAAAATGTCGCCGGCGCCCAGCACCTGGTGGCGGATGCCCACACCGCGCAGTTCGCCATGCGCCCGCTTGATGTCCGACATCGCGCCGAAGACCTTGGCGGTGGCCGCGCCGACATAATCGACGGCGCCCTGCGCCTCGAGCGGGTGGAAGGTACCATCGGCACGCGCGGTGAGCACGGCGGTGCCCATGGCGAGCACCTTGAGCGCCGCCTCGTTCATGGCGACCTCGGCGGGCTGGAGCGAACGGGCGATACGGACGGCGGCGATCTTCTTCGGAGACGTCATAGGTCCTCCTTCGCGCAGCCAGGGGGCTGCGACGGGGTTCAGTGTCATTTGGTCGAGAGAAGCTGAGTTAGCCGGTGATGCGCCAGAGCGCGCCCAGACCGTTGAGGAAATTGGCCACCGCGATCAGCATCAGCAGCGCGAGACCAAAGATCCACATCAACCGGTGGAGCGGGTCCAGATCATTTACTTGCTTCCCCTGCCTCAGAAACGGAACCCGAAACCGCGGTTCGGCTTCAGACCGTTTCGGTGGCAATGGAACCTCCGAATGCACCGTTTCGGCAAGGTCCTGCGGCTCGCCCCCCAAATTTTGGGGGGGCATTTCCGCCTCCGGCAAAGCGCCGTTCGGGCCGTGCTGCTCGTGCGAGGCAAGGACCCGCGCGGCCTCGCGCCGGCTCGAAACCCCGAGCGTGCGCACCGCTTCCTTGAGATATCCGTCGACCGTCAGCGGGGAGAGGCCCAGGGCAAGGGCGATCTCCTTGGACGACATTCCACGCGCGACTAGCCGCAGGCAGTCGCGTTCACGTGCTGTGAGTTGCTCGATCGTCCCGGTCACCATCGCCGCCTGCTTTTAGCTGACGCGCGCGCGAATCCAACCGAGTTGGTGTTATTTTCAGCAAGCGCGATCACAGGCCGCGTATAGAAGAAACTGGCCACAGATGAATGAGAATCCAGCCAAAATGGCTTCCCATTCCACTCCCTGCCCCCTTGCGATTCCGGGCTCAGCCGAACCGCCATAGCGCGCTTCCTTCCCCCCGACGTAACACGCATAGTAACGCACGTATAACGATGGGGGATAGGCGATATGCATAGTACCCGAATGATTTTGGTACTTGCGCTCTTCGGACTTCCCGCATCCGTCCAAGCGCAAGAATCGAATCTCCCGGCGCGGGAATCGGCAATCGTCGTTCAGGGCACGCGAGATCGGCCCAGCAACTGGCGCCAGGCCGAGACCGATCATATCGTGGTGATCAGCGACGGCAGCGAAAAGGAGCTGGTGCGGATCGCCCACAACCTGGAGCGGCTCCATTTCCTCCTTTCGGTGCTGCTCAACCGAATCGATCGGCCCGACAATACCCGCAAGCTGCGAGTCACGCTGGTCGGCGACGGCGCCGAATTCGACGCGATAGACCTCAGGAACCTGCGCTACTCGCCCGGCCCCTTTGCCCGCGCCTTTCCCGAACCGGCCTATTACGACCCGCGCGAGGACGGCGCCGTGTTCGCCGCGAGTCGCTTCGACCGCAAGATCCTGCTCGAGCGCGGCCAGTCGCTCGCCGGCCTGCTGCCCGACCTGGTGCGCGCGACCACGCCCGAGACCGTCGGCGCACCCGGCGTGACCGGCGAGAATCCCGGCACCACCACCGCTCTCGCCGCCAGCTATGCCGGCTCGATCGCACGTTTCGGCCGCGACGATCCTCTGGCCCTCTCGGTCAACGAACAATCGGTGCCGCAATCGGCGGAAGGGCGCATCTATGCCGGCTACGCCCGCCACTTCCTCACCACCTATTTCCCGCACGCCTATCCGCGCTGGTATGTCGACGGCTTCGGCGAGATATTCGCGACCCTGGCGATCGAGGGCGATGCCCGAATCGAATATGGTCGGGCACCGGACGGCTATCGCAAGGTGCTCGACCGCTATGCCCGCCTGCCGATCGCCGACATCCTCACCGGCCGCTATCTAAAGGATCGCAAGGCCCGGGAACGCTGGACGCCCTATCACGCCTGGGCGCTCACCCACATGCTGTTCTTCTCGAACGAGCGAAGGGGCCAGCTCCACGCCTATCTCGCCACGATCGCGGCAGGCGGATCGATGGAGAAGGCCGCGGAAGCGTTCGGCGACCTGGACAGGTTCCAGCGCGAGCTGGCCGCCTATGGCGCCAGCAAGATCCCCTATGAGCAGATGACCTATCCGGCCGGCCGCGCCGAAGGACCGATCGTCCGCCAGCTGACACTGGGCGAAGCCGCGTTCGTGAAGGGCCGGCTGGAGCTCGGCGCGCAGATCGACCTGCCCCCGCCCGGCGACACGGCGCGCGAGGATGCGATCACCACGCGGAACCGCTGGCTGGAGAACCTGCGCAAGGATGCCGGCCGCTACCCCGCCAATGTCCAGGCACAGCTGCTGCTCGCCGAGGCCGAATGCCGCAGCGGCAACGGCACCGAATGCGTGACGGTCGCGGACCGGGCGCTCACCCTCGCGCCCGGAGACAGCGACGCGCTCGCCTGGAAGGGCAGCGGCCAGGCCCGGCTGGCACGGGCCGCGCCGGCGGGCGAGCGTACCGCCCTGCTCAAGGCCGCCCGCCAGACGATCGCCCAGGCCAATCGCGCCGATACCGAGAACCCGGTGCCGTTGCTCGCATTCTACCGCAGCTTCGCCGATGCCGGTGAGATGGCGCCCGATGTCGCGCTGGAGGGACTGATGAAGGCGGCCGATGCCGTCCCCGCGGCTCCAGCACCCCGGCTGCTGCTTGGCGAGGCACTGGCCGGCCGCGGCAACCCCGGTGCGGCACGCGCGGCGCTGATCCCGGTGGCGAAGGGCGCCTATGATTCGCCCGAGACGGCCCCGGCCCGCGCGCTGCTCGCCAGCCTCGGGCAATAGAAAAGGGGCCGGGGGCGATGCCCCGGCCCCTTCCCTTTCATCGAACGCCGATCAGAACTGCGAGGCGTAGGTCAGGAACCATTGGCGCGGCGGGATCGGATAGGCCGAGTAGCTGTTCGTCGCCGAGCCCACCGAGAGCGTCGACACGCCCTTGATGTCGCCGAGGTTGGTGACGTTCAGGCTGAGCTTCGCCTTCTTCATCCCCAGCCGCTCGGCCGGCAGGTCCACACCGACGCTGAGCGAGGTGAGGAAGTACGAACCGACGCTGGCGTCGTTGGAGAAGGTCGCATAGCGCTTGCCGACATAGTCGCCGACCAGCTGCGCCTCGACCGGGCCGATGTTGAGCGTCGCGACGCTCTTGTTCATCCACTTCGGCGTGCCGGGCAGCTGTTTGCCGCAGGTCGGGACCACGCCGCCCGAGACCACATAGCCGCCGATGCAGCTGTTGGTCGCCGCGCCGATGCCGGTCGCCGCCGAGCTATAGTCGCTCCGGTACTTGGAGAGATTGTAGGACGCGGCATTGTAGAAGGAGAAGGCGCGGCCGAAGCGCAGGGTGAAGGCCGCATCGACGCCGTTGGTGCGCACATCGCCCACGTTCACCAGGATCGAGGTGCCGCCGGCGATCTGGCCGCCGGCAATGCCGCCCGGGTTGGTGGAGATCGCCAGCAGGCGATCGCTGAAGTCGACGTGATAATAGTTGATCTGCGCGTCCAGCCCGATGCCGCCGCCGAAGCTGCGATGGGTGCGCAGGCCGGCCTCATAGGTCCAGCTGCTCTCCGGCTTGCCGTCATTGGCGAAGGCGTTGAACGCGGTCTGGCTGCCCGTGAACCACGGACCGCCGCCACCGGCCAGATATGCCTGATACTGGCGCAGGTTCTTCTGGACGTTGAAATAGGCCTGCTCATGGCCGTTGAAGTCATAGGTCGCGCCGATCGCCGGCAGGAACCACTTGAGCGTGTTGATCTTGCCCTCGGGCAGCTTGCCGGTCAGGCCCGAGAGCGAGCCGAGCTTGGGCTGCACCGGGAACCAGCCATTGGCCCATTGCGCGCTGGTCTTGAACCCGAACTGGACGAGCAGCGGCTCGAACACCTGCCAGGTGTCCTGGACATGGAGCTGCAGCTCGTTGATCCGCGCCTCGCCCTGATACTGGGTGAACAGCGGCTGCATCACTTCGAGCGGGCGGATGTACGGGGTGCTCAGGCGCGGATTGCCGACCGGCACGGCGTACCAGCGACGCCACTGGGTCGTGCTGTTGTGCTCGAACCAGCCGCCCAGCTCGATCTTGTGGTCACCAAGGTCAACGTTGAGCGCGGCAATCGCGCCGCCGCGGTCGATGCGATATTCGGTGGTGCGGGTGATCAGCCCCGAGCCGCCGGTCGCCGCGACCAGCGCCGCACCGGCCGCCGCTGCCTGGGCGTCGGTCAGCCCGGTGCAGGCAGTCGGACGCACGCCATTGCCATTGGCGCCGAAGCGGCAATTGGTCGGCAGGCTGGCATAGTTCGGATCGAGATAGGGCTGTGCGGTCGTGATCGACTGGCCGAGCGGGCCAGCGACGACGCCGGCGCCGTCATTGTGATGGAAGTAGATCGTGTTCGACAGCGTGACATTGTCGGCGATCTTCGCGTCATAGCGCGCATAGGTGAGATAGTCGGTGCGCTGCGCATCCGAATAATAGTTGCGGTAGTTGCCGCCCTGCGCCGCGGGCGAATTGCCCAGCGCGTTGATATAGCTGCGATAGCCGGCGAAGTCCGAATAGAAGAACGGCTTGGTGTACGGCGTGTAGAGCTGCACCGCGCTGGCCGTGGCGGGCGGGGTCGGCTTGAAGAAGACGGTCGCGTCCTCGTTCGGCTGCGTCATGTCGTTATAGTCGAAGTACAGCGTCAGCTTGCCGACCGAATCGTCATGGACGAACTTGGCATTGGCCTGCCAGCCGCCCTGCCAGCCGTTGAAGTCCCAGGCCTTGGCCTTCTGGCGCGCGACCGAGAGATAGCCGGCATTGGTGCTGCCATCGCCGCCGAAATTGCCGGTGTCGACGCGCAGGAAGGTGCGCGAGGTGTTGTAGCTGCCGATCGTCTGGTTGGCGGTCAGGCCGAACGCCGGGGTGGGATCGGACGAATAGGTCTCGATCGTGCCGCCCAAGTTGCTGTTCGACGGCGTGGCGAGATCGCCGGCGCCGGCCGACACGACGACGCGGGCGACGTTCTCCGAGATCACCGCGCGCTGCGGCGACAGGCCGTTGTAGTTGCCGTAGCTCTGGTCGCCGAGCGGAATGCCGTCCATCGTGTAGCCGAGCTGGTTGCCGGCGAAGCCATGGATGAAGATCTGGGCGTTCTGCTCGTTGTTGCCCCAGGGATCGGCCGTCACATAGAGCACGCCGGGCAGGGTCTGGATCGCCTTGAGCGGCGAGACGCCCGGCAGGATCTTCTGGATCTCGCTCGCCGGGATCGCGGTGGCCGAGCGGGTCTGCTTCGCGGTGACCAGGATCGTGCCGTCGCCGGCATTTTCCGGGGCGCCTTCATCGGCGGCAGGCGCGGCCTGGGTCTGGTCCTGGGCAAGTGCCGGAGTCGCCAACATGGCGGTGGCGAGAACTGCAGCGCAAACGGTTGCGCGAAGCGCGTGACGAACGATCATTCATTCCCCCTGGGATCGCGGCTTCGTTGCGCCGCAGCACGGGCCCTAGGAGGCGCTTGTGGCAATGCTGTTGTGCTTGCGCGAAATCTACGGGACACAAATGTGAAACCTTGAAGACAATCGCGGAGCGCCAGCCCCTGTCTTACCCGCGCGACGATTGACTTATCCACGAATATCGCTATTGGCGCGCCTTCCTCCTTCGGGAGGAGACCGTCCGAGACAGCAAGTGCGGGGAATTTGCCCCGCTTAATCTCTTGCCTAGACGGGGACAGATTTTCACCGGCGTTCCGCCAAGCGGAGCGTTCGGGTCATGCCCAGGGATAACCGGGCAGGACGATCCTTCCCCTCGGACATTTTGTAACCGGGCGCTTCCCGAAAGGGAGATGCTCATAACGAGGAGACCGGCATGGATCGTTCCCAGAAGGCTGATGCCGTTGCCGAGCTGAACCGCACCTTTGGCGAGGTTGGCGTGGTGGTTGTCACCCGCAACCTCGGGATGACCGTCAAGCAGTCGACGGACCTCCGGAACAAGATGCGTGAGGCCGGCGCGAGCTACAAGGTCTCGAAGAACAAGCTTGCCAAGATCGCTGCCGACGGCACCGATTACGCGGCGATCGCCGACCTGCTTACGGGTCCGACGGCGCTCGCCACCTCGATCGACCCCGTGGCTGCGGCCAAGGTGGCGGTCGAGTTCGCCAAGACGAACGACAAGCTCGAGATCGTCGGCGGCGCAATGGGCACGCAGGTGCTCGACCAGGAAGGCATCAAGGCGCTCGCCTCGCTGCCGTCGCTGGACGAACTGCGTGGCAAGCTCGTGGGCCTCATCGTTGCACCGGCTACCAAGCTGGCGACGATTACCCAGGCTCCGGCAGCGCAGCTCGCGCGCGTCTTCGCCGCCTATGCGGACAAGGACGCCGCGTAAGCGGATCTTGCAGTTTATTTATCCCTAAACATCTGAATTGATTGGAGTTTATCATGGCTGACCTTAACGCGCTTGTTGACCAGCTTTCGGAACTGACCGTCCTCGAGGCCGCTGAGCTCTCGAAGCTTCTCGAAGAGAAGTGGGGCGTCTCGGCCGCCGCTGCCGTCGCCGTTGCAGCTCCGGCTGGTGGCGCTGGCGCCGGCCCGGCTGTCGAAGAGAAGACCGAGTTCGACGTGATCCTCACCGGCGACGGTGGCAAGAAGATCAACGTCATCAAGGAAGTCCGCGCCATCACCGGCCTGGGCCTGACCGAAGCCAAGACTCTCGTCGAGTCGGCTCCGAAGGCTGTCAAGGAAGGCGTCAACAAGGACGAGGCCGAGAAGATCAAGAAGCAGCTCGAGGAAGCTGGCGCGACCGTCGAGGTCAAGTAAGCTTCTTAGCTTCTCGCTACTCAGCGAAACAGATCAGGGCGGTCCGGCAACGGGCCGCCCTTTTCTTTTGGCCGTTCAGCGCGCGAGCCGCTGCCCCGTGCCCGCCGCATAGCCGAGCGCCAGCGCCGTGCCGGCGAGCGCGGCGAGCAGGCCGACGACGAGCGCGTCGAAGGTCATGATCGCCCAGACCGCCAGCTCCGGCAGGCCGAGCGCCAGCTTGTGCGTCGCCATGTGGAGCGCGAAGCACGGGCCATAGGCGAGCACGAGCAGGACCATCATCAGCAGGGCGGCCCGCCACTGGGCGGGCGTGCGGCGCAGCGTCATCGTCCGGTCGTCGAGCAGGGCGGCAACCAGATAGACGAACGCGAAGGCCTGGATCAGGAATGCCGCCACCGCGAGCGCCATGCCGGGGCCGGCCGGCACGACCCGGCGCAGCAGGTCGAACGGTAGTTCCAGCGCGAACACCAGGGCGACGGCGAATGCGGTTCGCAGCAATGCCCGTGGCGGCATGCGAAGGGCGGCGCCGATCGAGCCGGTCCACCAGAAGCGCGCGATCGCCAGCATCGCCAGCACCAGCCCGGCAACCTTGGCCACGCCGAAGCCCATGCGCAGCGGATCCAGGGCATGGGCGCGGAACGCCTCGGTGGACGCGAACATGCCGATCTTGATCTCGACGATGTGCTGGAGGAACTCCGGCACCACCACCAGCGCCGCCAGGGGCGTGGCGATCCACAATGCGCGTCCGCCGCGGCGGTACAGGTCGAGGCACAGTCCGGCGAACCGATACAGGGGGCTCCGTGCCGGGCGCGCGTCGAGCCGTTCGCCGGGCGCGCGTGCGCCGGCGTCCACCAATGTCGTCATCCTGTCACTCCTTCGTCGGCGCCCGGATCGTCAGGGCGCGGGGTCTTGCGCCTCCCCCTCGGGGTCATAGGCGAGGATGTCGCCCGGCTGGCATTCGAGCACCCGGCAGATCGCCTCGAGCGTCGAGAAGCGGATCGCCTTGGCCTTGCCGGTCTTGAGGATCGAGAGGTTGGCGAGCGTGATGCCCACCGCATCGGAAAGCTCGGTCAGCGTCATGCGCCGGGCATGCAGCTGGTCATCGAGGCGGACGAGCAGCGGCATCGCTCAGACCGTCCCTTCGAGATCGTCGCGCATCGCGGCACCGACCGCGAAGACGCGGGCGAGCACGAAGAGCAGCAGCACGACCAGCCAGCCGCCCAGCGACGGGAACCAGGGCACGGTGTCCGCCCCGAGCAGGTCGAGCCAGTGGTCGATCACGCCGAGCGCGAGGTCGCCGAGCTGGTAGATGAGCAGCGCGAAGCCCATGCGCCGCAGCCGCACGCCATTCTCGGCAATGAAGGGGTCGCCGGCGGCCACGGTCGCGAGGATCTCGGCGAGCAGGCGCAGGAAGACATAGGCGACTCCGACGGCGAGGATACCGGCGGCGAGCATAACCCGCATGCCGGTCAGGATCGGGCCCGCATGCGCCGCGCCATATTTGAGGACCAGCTGCGCCACCAGCGGGCCGTGCTCCCAGAAGCTGACCAGCAGCGTGATGCCGAAGCCGATGCCGACGAGCAGGTTCAGCAGCTTCAGTGCCTGGACCAGCAACCGCGTTCCGCCGATCATCGAGTCGCGCATGTTCCGCCTCCTTATCGAAATTCGATAAGGCTATTTGCGATAAACGGCAATATATTTATCGAATTTCGATATGCCTAGGCGGCAACCGCGGCCTTGGCGTGATAGCGGTGCGCGGCCAGCGTGCTGCTCGGTGCCGGTCGGTCGAGCCAGATCGGGCCCAGCTTGTCGCCCTGTCCCGCCGTGCCCAGCATGAAGTCCGCGCCGAACCGGCGGATGCTGAGCCCGCCACGCCAGCGCAGGTCGATCAGCACGATCGGGACGAACATCGGGCGCCCGGAGACCTGCACCACGTTCACCCCGCTGCGCGGGATCGCCAGGCGCACGGGCATCCGCCCGCCTCCGCCCGCCGGCAGGTCGAAGGGCGCCCCGCCCGGCTCGCCCGGCGGCCCGCCATGGAAGCCGGCGATCACCGCATCCTGCTGGGCATGCGCGCTCATCGCCGCAAAGGCGACGCGGATATTGTCCGCCGAGGCACCCGAGAGGTTGCCGATCAGCAGCTCGAACTCGAGCAGCACGTCTTCCTCGCCAAAGGCAATGCGACGCGGGTGGAGCGCCAGTTCGAAGGGCTCGCCGGCTTGTACGATGGGCTTTACGGGCTCCGGAGCCGGGGCCACCGCGGACGTCAGGCCGGGCGGTGGCTGGATCGGAGGCGGCGGAGGCACGGCCTCGACGGGCACGCTCTCGAAGCGCTCCTCCGCATCGTCCTCACGGCGCCGCCTGCGAAGCAGCAGCCAGCCGGCCAGCCCGAGCAACGCAGTGCCGCCCGCCCCCGCCGCGGCCCAGAGCCAGGGCGGCACGGACGACGCCGGCTCGCCGGCGGGCTCAGCGGGCGCGACGGGCCGAGGTACAGTCGTGACCGGCGCTGGAGCCGGCGTGGCGACCGGAGCAGCAGTCGGGGAAGCCGAAGGCGTCGGGGTGGCCACGACCGGCGCGGCACCGCGCGGCGTCTGGACAGGCCGCGCCGCCGGCACCGGACGCTGCGCCGCCGGGGTCGCCCGTGCAGTCGGGAGCGGGGTTGGCGGCGGCAGCGGCGTGGCCGTCGGAGTCGGCGACGGCGCGAGGTTGAAGCGCTCGGGGATCACCCCCGGCAGCGTCTGCGGGCGCTGCGAGGGCACTACCACGGGGCTCGGACTCGACGTCGGCGCATCCTGGGCGCGGGCCAGCGGCGCAGCGAGCATCGCCGCGGCCAGGCCACACAGCCAACCAGTCCTGAGCCTCCCTGCGTTCACGGCCTTTTCCTGACGCTTCGAAGCTGAACAATGGCTGCACATTGCGCGCCGTTCGCCGCATGTCGAGGGCGGATTGTCCCTGCCGTCTCCGTCCCTTACAGCGGCGAAACACTGGGGAGATTTTGGTGGCGGGCGAGCGAGCGGGGCAGGGCTCCGGTTACATTCCGGCGATTGACGGGCTGCGCGCCATTGCCGTCACTTCGGTCATCCTCTTCCACCTTTGGCCCCGGACGCTGCCCGGTGGCTTCACCGGGGTGGACGTCTTCTTCGTGATCTCCGGCTTCGTCGTGACCGGATCGCTGATGGGCCGCGAGTTCGCCAGCCTGGGACAGCTTGCCGGCTATTTCTATGCCCGCCGCCTGATGCGGATCATGCCGGCACTGGTGGCGATGCTGCTCGTCACCCTGCTCGCCACACAGCTGTTCATCCCCGATTCCTGGTTGAGCAACAGCCTGCCCCAGGTCGGCCGCTTCGCCTTTCTCGGCCTCAGCAACGTGGTGCTGGCGACGGATACCGACAGCTATTTCGGCCCCCAGGCTGCCTACAACCCCTTCACCCACAGCTGGTCGCTGGGGGTGGAGGAGCAATTCTACCTGTTCTTCCCCTTCCTCCTCTGGTGGCACCACAAGCTGCAATCGGGCGCCAGGGCGGTGCGGCTGGTGGCGATCCTCTCCGGGCTTTCGCTGCTGCTCTGCGCAGTGCTCGGCCTGTTCGCGACCAAGTTCGCCTTCTACCTGATCTTCCCCCGCTTCTGGGAGCTGGGCACCGGTATGCTGCTCTGCCTCACCCGCGAGCGCTGGCAGCCCTGGGCGGCGGGCAAAAACTGGCTGGCGCCGCTGGGCGCGCTGCTTGTGGCCGCCGGCTTCGCACTTCCCGAAGGACCGCTCTTCCCCTTCCCCGGCGCTCTGTTGCCCGTGGCGGGCACCGCGCTGGTGATCATGGCGATCCTGGGCGGCACCGCACCGCGCGCGCTGGGCAGCCGGCCGATGGTCGCGGTGGGACTGCTCTCCTACTCGCTCTATCTCTGGCACTGGCCGGTGTTCGTGCTGTTCCGCTGGACCGTCGGGCTGCACGCGCTGAAGCTCCAGCTTGCCGCCCTGGTCATCGCCGTCGCCCTGGCGATCTTCTCCTATTTCCTCGTCGAGAAGCCGCCGCGCGCCAGCCGCCTGCTCGCCGGCTGGCCGCGCGGACGGGTCGTCGCGGTCGCGCTGGCCGGGGTGCTGGTCGCGATGCTGGGCGGGCAGCTGCTGATCGCGGCGCACAACCGCATCACGCTGAGCGTCACCCGCGACCGCTTCGCCTGGTACGCCGAGCCCGGCCGGCCGCTCCCCCTCGACCTGACCGGCTGCGTGCCGATCGATGGCGAGGAATGGGTGGCGGGCGGCAAGGTCGCGCTGTGGACCCCGCGTTGCGCGCGGCCGGAAGGCTTCACCCTGTTCGTGCCGGCGGACTCGCACGGCCTGGCCTATACCCCGGCGCTGCGCCGGCTGGCCGCCGAGACAGGCGCGAGCGTGCGCCTCTATTTCAAGCCGGGTTGCCCCTATCTCAAGCTGATCCAGACCCATGCCTCCCGCCCGAAATGCGCGGGCTGGTACCAGGGGGTGGAGAAGGACATCGCCGCCCGCTCGAAGCCGGGCGATGTCGTGTTCCTGCCCGGGCTGCGCGTCACCCGCCTGGCCAACCAGTTCGAGAATGACCGCGACCTGGTCGGTGCCCGTGCGGACACGGTGTCCGACGCCGCGCTCGCCGAGGCGCAGGGGATCACCCAGCAGCTTGCCGCCGGCGGCGCGCGGCTGGTGCTCGAGGCGCCCAAGCCGACCTTTCCCAGCCCGACCTTCCGCTGCGCCGACTGGTTCAACCGCACCAATCCGGCCTGCCACGGCCTGACGATCGGGCGCGAGACGATGCTCGAGCGTCGCCGCCACGTGATGCGCGCGATGAGCGCGCTGGTCGCCAGCGAGAAGCCGACGATCCTGTGGGACCCGCTGCCGATCTTCTGCCCCGGCCAGACCTGCGAGGCGCTGCCCGGCGGGCGGCCACTGTTCTTCGACGGCGACCATCCGAGCGGCCTGGGCAACGACCTGATCTATGCCGATCTGAAGCGGACCATATTGGGCGTTCGCTGACCCGCCGCTCCAACAGCGCCGCGGCGGGCGACTCGCGGAAGTTCACTAAGTTCGTGCCCAGCACGGATTTCGTCGCGTCTTAGGTTGACCAAGTTCCCGCAAACCCACCGCATCTCGCAATATCCTTGCGAGCGTGTGATCCTATTCTTCCAACAAGACAAAGAGCGGCCGGACGCCGGGGTCCGACCGCTCCAGCCAAGCAGGCGAAATCCTACATTGCAAGCGCACCGGCTCCCCTCCCTGAAGGGAGGGGCCGGCGGCGGGCTATCGCCGCGTTTCGCGGCGGCCCCTCCACCATTCGCTGCGCGAATGGTCCCCCTCCCCCAGCGAAGCTGGGGGAGGAATTGGATGCTCAGGGCACCGTCACCGTGGTCGTCGGCACATTGGCCAGTTCGGGCTGGGCCTTGAGCTGGGGGACGACGGTCTTGAGATCGCCGACCACCACCAGGGTGAGCTTGCCCAGCGGATAGCCGCTGTTCGCCGAGGCGCGCATCTGCTCCGGCGTCACCGCCAGCACCGCAGGCACGTAGCGCTCGGTCCAGTCGCCTGGCAGACCGAGGATGTCGCGCGTCGCCAGCGTGCCGATCACCGAGCCCGAAGTGGAATTCTGGATCGCGAATAGACCGGCCAGATAGGTGCGGATGCCCTTGGCCTCGTCCGGCGCAACCGGCTCGGTCTGCATCCGGCGGATTTCCTTGAACACTTCCTTGAGCGAGTCGCCGGTGTGCTCGGTGGTGACGTCCGCCTGGAAGGTCCACAGCGCCTGTTCGGGCGTGAACTCCACATCGGAATCGGGCGAATAGGTATAGCCCTTGTCCTCGCGGATGTTGCGGGTGATCCGCGAGCTGAACGCGCCGCCGAGCAGCGCATTGGTGACGCGCTGCGGGATATCCCCCTCGGTCCCCGCGCGGCTGGCGTCGAAGCTCAGGCGCAGCGTGGTCTGCGGCGCGCCGGGACGGTCGACCAGCACGATCCGCGGGCCCGGATTGTGCGGGCTCTGCAGCACCACCGGATCGGGACCGCCCTTCCAGCTGGCGAACGCCTTGTCGATCGCCGCCTTCACCGCCACCGTGTCGAACCGGCCGGCGACATAGAGATGCGCCCGCTTCGCGCCGAATTGGCCGGCGTGGAAGGCCTGGACCTGGGCGATCGTATAGGCCTGGAGCTGGGCCGCGCTCGGGATCTGCCGGCCATAGGGATGGTCCGCGCCGTAGATGGTGCGGCCCAGCGCCACGTCCGCCAGCGTGCCCGGCTGCGACAGTGCGACCGAGAGCTGGCGGCCGAGATTGGCCTTCACCCGCGCCAGCTCGCTCGCCGGCAGGGTCGGGCGGACCGCGACGTCGCTGACCAGCTGGATCGCCTCGGGCGCATATTCGGACAGGACATTGGTGCCGACCGTGGTCGACTGCATGCCGGCGCTGACGTTGAGCTGGCCGCCCATCCCCGCCGCCGCGGCGGCGAGACCGGCTGCGGTCTTGCCCGCCGCCCCTTCCTTCATCAGCGCGCCGGTGACGTCGGAGAGCCACACCGCGTCGCCTTCATTGACCGCGCCGGCGCGCACGCGCAGCGACACGACCGTCTTGGGGGCGATGCCATAGGGGATCAGCGTGACCTGCAGTCCGTTGGGCAGCGTATAGGTCTCGGTCGCCGGGAGCGTGAACGGCTTGGGATCGGCGATCGGCGGCGCGGGCGGGAAATTGTCCTGGGCCAGGGCCGGCGTGGCGGCGAGCAACGCCACCGATGCGAGGAGCATGCGCTTCATCACTTGCCTCCCTTGGGCTGGGCACCCGGCTCGATGACGTAGACCGAGCGATTGGTCTTGCGGAGATATTCCTGGGCGGTCTTCTGGATCAGCGCGGGCGTCACCTTGGCGAAGCCCTCCTCGATCCGGTTCACCGCGGCGGGATCATTGTCGAACAGCGCATAGACGGCGAGCAGGTCGATCAGGCCGACCCGCCCTCCCCCGTCGATCGTGCCGTACAGGTCCGAGCGCATCTTGGTGCGGGCACGCTGCAGCTCGGCGGCGGTCACCGGCTTCGTCCGCAATTCCTCGATCACCTCGTCCACCGCCTTGGTGATCTGAGCGGTGGTGTGGGTCGGATCATGGGTGAAGCTGAAGCTCCACAGCATCGGCCCGCGATAGTTGAACATGTTGCCGAGATCGCCGTTGATCCCGCCCGACAGCTCGCCGGCGATGCCGGTGTCGGACACCAGCTTCTTGAACAGCCGGCTGTCGTCGCCCTGAAGCAGGATCTGATCGATCAGCCCCATTGCGTACCATTCGGGCGTGCCGCGATCGGGCACGTGATAGCCGGCGGCATAGCCCGGCTTGGGGGCAAGCGCATCGACCCGGCTCTTGAACTTCTCGGCGGTCTGGCGCGGCTCGGAGATGTCGGGCTGGGCGACGGGCGCCGCGGACGCGATCGGGGTGAAATACTTCTCCACCATCGCCCGGGTGGCGGCGTAATCGATGTCGCCGGCGATCACGAGCACGGCGTTGTTCGGCCGGTAGAACTCCTTGGAGAAGGCCTGGGCATCAGGCACCGTCGCCGCCTCGATCTCCTTCAGATCGCCGTAGAAATTGTGGCTGTTGTACCAGTTGGTGTTGGCCAGCATCGGCAGGTCGATCCACGGCCAGGTGCTGTAGGGCTGGTTGAGGACGTTGACCTTGACCTCGTTGCCGACCACGCCCTGCTGGTTCTTCAGCACGACATCGTCGATCACCGGATTTTCCATCCGGTCAGCCTCGAGCCACAGCATCCGCTCGAGCGCACCCGAAGGGACGATCTCGAAATAATTGGTGAAGTCGAAGCGGGTTGAGCCGTTGTTGATGCCGCCCGAATTGGTGATCGTGGTGTCGAACACGCCCTTGGGCGCGTGCTTCGATCCCTGGAACATCAGATGCTCGAACAGGTGGGCGAAGCCGGTGCGATCCTTGGGCTCCACGCGGAAGCCGATGCCGTAATAGACGCCGACCGTCACCGTGGGCGCGATCGTGTCCCTGGTCAGGACGACGCGCAGGCCGTTGGGCAGGGTGAAATATTGCGTGTCGACATGCAGCTTGCTCGCCGCGGCGGGTGCGGCGGCCTGGGCATGGGCGAGCGCCGGAAGCGCGGTCGCGGCCAGAGCGAGCGCGAGGCTCCATTTAGGCATCAATTCCTCCCCGAAGGATGAGTCGCAGGTGAGTTATTCCATCGGCACACCGTGATGGGAAGAGGCTTGCGCATCCGAAACGGCCGATCCTTGGGCCGCGCCGCACCCCGTCATCCCGGCGAAAGCCGGGATCTCGGGCGATGGCGCGGAAGGTTGGACGAGAGCCGCATGAGAACCCGGCTTTCGCCGGGATGACGACGGTGGATGCGGGATGACGATGGCGCGGGGTGCGGGGGAGGAGGCAGGGCGCCCCCTTCCCCGCTTCGCCTCACTTCTGCTGGTTGGCCGACTGGTCGAGCGGGACGACCGGCAGCAGCACGCTGCTCGAATTCGCGCCGCCATACATCAGCGTCACCGTCGCCTTCTGATAGTCTTCCGGCTTGGCGAAGAAGATGTTGGGCACGAACTTCTGCGGGTTGCGGTCATAGACCGGGAACAGGCTCGACTGTACCTGCACCATGATCCGGTGGCCCGGCTGGAAGACGTGGTTCACCGTCGGCAGGCGGAACTTGTATTCCTGGACCTTGTTCGCCGGGATCGCCGTCGGGTGCTCGAACGAGTTGCGATAGCGGCCGCGGAAGATGTCCATCGCGATCGGCAGCTGGAACCCGCCCATTTCCTTCTTGGTGACGTAATCGTCCGGATAGACGTCGATCACCTTGACCACGAAGTCGCCATCGGTGCCGGTGGTCTTGGCGAAGATGTCCGCCAGCGGCGCGCCCGAGACGCGGACCGGCGCGGTCAGCACGTCGGTGACATAGGTCATCACGTCCGGCCGGCCATCGACGAAGCGCTGGTCGGTGACGAGATAGGTCGACCAGCGGCCGTCCTGGAAGTTCACCGGGCGCGGCAGATGCGGCACCGGCTTGGCGGGATCGGCGACATAGCTGTCAGACCCGGCGCCGGGCTTCTCGAAGCCCAGGCCCTCGGCGGGCTTGAGGTAGATAGGGGTCAGCTTGGCGTCGCAGCCGGTCTCGCAGGCGAGCGGCCACTTGTTGAGGAATTCCCAGCGGTTCTCGCCGGTGTTGTAGAAGCTTGCCTTGGCCGGGGTGAAGGGCGGCGCGCCGTCCTTGAGGTACGCGTTGAAGAAGGGCAGCAGGATGTCGCGGCGAGCCTGGAGCGCGGTGTCGCCCTCGAAGTTGAGCTGGCCGAGGGTCGAGCCGTTATAGTTGAAGCCCGAATGGCGCCACGGCCCCATCAGCAGGAAATTCTTGCTGGCCTGCGGGGTCTTCTGCAACTCCTCCCAGGCGTGGATCGCGCCGTACATGTCCTCGTGATCCCAGATGCCCTGCTCCCAGAGCGTCGGGATGTTCGAGGGGTTGGCGGCGAGCAGCTTGTCGAGCGCCTGGCCCTGCCAGAACTTGTCGTAGGAGACGTGCTGGCTCATCTTGTTCCAGGCGGGCAGCTGGTCGTAACCGAACTGCTTGGCCCAGTCGCCGGCCGAGCCGACCTTGCGGAAGGTCTCGTAATCGTCCCAGTCCGGGCGCGGCGGGGCCTTGCCGGCGCCCTTGTAGCCGGTCTGCGAGCCGATCCAGCCGATATTGGCGAGACGGAACGCGCCGTGGTGGAACCAGTCGTCGCCCATCCAGCCGTCGATCATCGGGCTTTCGGGCGCGGCGACCTTGAGCGCCGGGTGCGGGCCCATCAGCGCCATCACCACGGTGAAGCCCTCGTAGGACGAGCCGAGCATGCCGACCTTGCCGTTGGTCTCGGGGACGTTCTTCACCATCCAGTCGATCGAATCATAGGCGTCGGTGATGTGATCGACCTTGGTCGGGTTGAGCGGGCCGACCGGCGGGCGGGTGATGACGTAATCGCCCTCCGACTTGTACTTGCCGCGGATGTCCTGGAACACGCGGATGTAACCCGCCTTGACGAACACCTCGTCGCCCTCGGGCAGGGTGTTGATCATCTTGCCGCTCTCGGTGCGGACGACGCGGCCCGCGGCGTTGTAGGGTGTGCGGGTGAACAGGATCGGCGCGTTCTTCGCGCCCTTCGGGATGATCATCACCGTGTAGAGCTTCACCCCGTCGCGCATCGGGATCATCACTTCGCGCTTGATGTAATCGGCCGGCAGCGAAGGCGGATTGAAGTTCGGCGGAATGTCGTTGAACGCGGCGGGCGCCTGGGCCGGGGCCGGGTTTTCCTGGGCCTGGACGGCGGTGGCGGCGAGGATCGCGGTCCCGGCGGCCAGTGCGAGCAACGACTTCTTCATGTGATGTTATCTCCCTGAGGAATGGCGTTCGATAAGCCCAAATCCATCCGCAAGGAAAGAGCCCGCCCCTCCCTTTCGGAAGAAGCGGGCTCCTGTGTCCCCGATATGTCAGGAATCAGGCGTGCTCGGGCTCGCCGTAAAGCTCGGCAGCGAGATCGTCGGTCACGTGCGGACGCGACGCGCCGATCGCACCGATGCCGCCTTCATAGGCCGGGCGGCCGATCCTGAACGCCGCAGCGGTGCGCGCCTCGCTACCGTCCGGCAGAGTGTAGCGGGCCTCGGCGACGACGACCGGATTGAACACACGGCCCAGGTCGCCCTTGGGCACCGCAAGGTGCGCATCGACACGGGCGCCGTCGCCCGGCTCGATCGAGACCGGCGGGACGATCGTGTCGGCGCGGCGCTCGGTGAGCATCCGTTCCATCTCGGTGCCCTCCGCCTCATCGGCGAGCATGAAGCTCGAGATGCGGACGTTGCGCGCCTGGGTGTCGCCCGAATTGCCGACGGTCAGCTCGAAATCTACCACCGCCTCTTCCTCGGTGGTGCCGGCGCTTACCGGGCGCAGGCCGAGCTCGATCCAGGGACGATGCGCAACCGGCGCTGCGGCATCGGCGACACCGGCGAGGTCGTCCTTGCTGGCATCGGCGATCTCGGCTTCCTCGACCTGCTCGGCAGCGGCAACCGGCGCGATCACCGGGCTGGGCTCGCGGCGCACGATCCGCTCGTCGGCGGGCGGCACCTCGGCGATGACGGCGGCATGCGGCGCGACGACCGGCTCGATCACTACCGGCGCAGCGGCAACGGGAGCAACTGCGGGGGCGACATAGGCCGGCTCGACATAGGTCGCGTCGGTGGTCGTCGCCTCATCATTGCGGCGGCGGCGCGTGAACAGGAACGCGATCGCGCCCAGCGCCAACAGCGCGAGGCCGCCGATCAGCCAGGGCCAGGCGATACTGGTGTCGCTGCTCTGCGTGGTGGTGGTTTCCGTGGCCACCGGCGCCGCGGCTTCCGGGGCCGGAGCGGTCTCGGCCTGGGGCAAGGGCGCGGGCGCCGGGGCCGAGGTGTCGATCGGCGGCGACGGCGGGGCAGTCGGCGTCTCGGCGGCGGGCGCCGGGGCAGCCTGGCGGGCCGGCGCGGCCTCGCGAGCCGGCGCCGGAGCCGCGCGGGTTGCGGTAGTCCGCGTCGTGGTGGTGCGGACAGCACGACGCTCGGCCGGGGCCGGAGCGTCGGCCGCGGCGGCACCGCGCTGCTGCTCCTCTACCGAGGGAACCGACTGCACGACCGGCGCGGAAGGCTGGATCACCACCTGCGCCTGCGGCGCGGGCGCGGGAGCCTCCTGCGCCGGCGTCGTCATGATCGGCGGCGGCGTCACCTGCTGGGGAGTGTCCTGCGCCTGGGCGGGCAGGGCAAGGAAAGCGGCGCTGACGAACAGCGCGGCACGGATGGTACGCATTACAGGTCTCTCCTTCATGTCGCAGGTTCAATGAATGGAACCCGGATTCCGTCGCGAAGGAGGCTCGAAACTGCGATGAATTGTTTGTCGGAAACGACGAACAACGCCGTTAATTCAGCGTTCAGGCAATTGGAACGGCTACGTTATATTTAAGCGCGACTGTCAATTCGGCTGCGAAATGGTCAGCCTTGCATCTTTTGCGTGAAGCTCAGCTCCACGAACTCCGCCGGATGCGCCAGCTGCAGGTTCACGCTGACGATCATATACCCGTTCAGCACGTCCAGCTCCGTCATCGTCGTGCCGATCCCGCAGGACACGGTAAAGGCATCGGCAGCCTTGCTGCCCATCAGCCCGCCCTGCTGCCAGAGCCCGAGGAGGAAAGTCGAAATCGATCCGATCACCGCCTGCCAGGTGCCCCCGTCGTTGGCGGCGAAGGTAAAGGTGGCGAGCCCTTGCCTGATTGACTGATCGACATAGATGAGCGTGCGGCGCACCTGGATATAGCGATAGTCGTTGCTGTTGCCGTCGAGCGTCCGCGCGCCCCAGACCACCGCCCCGCGAACGGGCTGGACCCGCAGGACGTTGATCGCCTGGCCGTTGACAGGCACGTTGAAGCCGGCCTGTTCGGCATCGTTCATATTGAAGCGCAGCCCGGCAATGCCAGCGACCGGGATGTTGGCCGGCGCCGTCCACACTCCCTGCATCGCATCGTTCTCGGTATAGATGCCTGCTATCGCGCCGCTTGGCGGCTGAATCGTGCCGTCGGGCAGCACAAGCGCCGGGGCATAGACCGCGCCATAGCTTGCATGCGCGATCTCCGGCCCGACCGCATTCCAAAGATTCTGCTGGCAGGTCTCGAGCGCGGCGATGTCGGCTGCACCGATACAGCCCGGCAGATCGAGGATCGCCATCCGGTCCTTCAGGCTGCCCGCCTGGCGCAGCATTGCCTGGATGACCTGCGCATAGCCGGCCTGGTCGAGCAGGCACGCCTCCGGCACGACGAGCAGTGTAGGCCCGGTGAAGAGCGCGGCCTTGGCAAGTCCGGCGACCAGCGCATCGGCGGCAATCGCATCGAGCGCCCAGTCCGCCGGCGCCGGCGACGAGAAAGGCCGCCGATCGCGCCAATAGCTTCCAACGGACAGGATGTAGCAGTTCGCCCCGCCATTGGCGTAGAAGAGCTGGATCTGCGCAGCCAGATTGAAGCCACCACCCGGCGCCGCGCCACCGAAATAGCCGGCATAGTCGGCGGCGGACGCAATCTGCACCGGCATGTCGTACATGGAGGTGCCGGAAACCGGGTCGCCGGCGAACTCGGTATAGCCGACGAACAGCGGCACCGCGGTTTCGACCCCGACGACGCCAGTGCCGAACGCATCAATCTCGGTGACATGGACGCCGGGCGTTGCGCGATTGAGATAGCTGGCTGTCACCTCGGCCATGTACCACTCCCTGATGTGCGCCGATGCTAGCCCGCCGTCCCGGCGCGACCAACCTGAGGTTGCACCGGTTTGACAGAATCCAACACGAACCCTATATCCCGCTCCTCACCACGGTTCCGGGAAATGATGCGTCGTCGCGCAGCGCATCGGTCGAATTGGTTTCGTGGTCTCATAAGACGCTGAAAGCTGCCGAAACCCGAAATGGGAGTCGCGCGGCTTTTTCTGCGTCTTTCCGCACGTCCCGGCCCCGGATCAGGGGCACCGAATTTACTGCTGACGAGGCAAAAACACCCATGGCAACCAAGGCAATCGAGGGCGGCACGTTCAAGCGCCGCATCCGCAAGGTGTTCGGCGACATCCACGAAGTGGTGCAGATGCCGAACCTGATCGAGGTTCAGCGCGAATCCTACGAGCAGTTCCTGCGGTCCAATCCCTCGATCGGCTACGTCTCCGGCCTCGAGAAGACCCTGCGCTCGGTCTTCCCGATCCGCGACTTCGCCGGCACCGCCGAGCTCGACTTCGTGAACTACGAGCTCGAGAATCCGAAGTTCGACGTGGAAGAGTGCCGTCAGCGCGGCATCACCTACGCGGCCCCGATGCGCGTTACCCTGCGCCTCATCGTGTTCGAGGTGGATCCCGATACCGAAGCCCGTTCGGTCCTCGATATCAAGGAGCAGGACGTCTACATGGGCGACATGCCCCTGATGACGGGCAACGGCACCTTCTTCATCAACGGCACCGAGCGCGTGATCGTGTCGCAGATGCACCGTTCGCCGGGCGTGCTGTTCGACCATGACCGCGGCAAGACCCATGCCAGCGGCAAGTATCTCTTCGCCGCGCGCGTGATCCCGTATCGCGGCTCGTGGCTGGACTTCGAGTTCGACGCCAAGGACATCGTCAACGTCCGTATCGACCGCAAGCGCAAGCTGCCGGTGACGACGCTGCTCTATGCCCTCGGCCTGAACGGCGAGGACATCCTCAACTATTTCTACAACCGCGTGACCTTCGTCCGCGGTCCGAACGGCTGGCAGATCCCGTTCGCGCCCGAGAACTGGCGCAGCGCCAAGCCGTCGTTCGACATCGTCGATGCCAAGTCGGGTGAAGTGATCTTCCCGGCCGGCCAGAAGATCAGCCCGCGCGCCGCCAACAAGGCGCAGAAGGACGGTCTCGAGACGCTGCTGATCCCGACCGAGGAAATCTTCGGCCGCTACAGCGCGTTCGACCTGATCAACGAGAAGACCGGCGAAATCTACATCGAAGCCGGTGACGAAGTCTCGGCCGAGAACCTCGAGAAGCTGGACAAGGCCGGCATCGAGAAGCTCGAGCTGCTCGACATCGATCACATCTCGACGGGTCCGTGGATCCGCAACACCCTCGCCGCCGACAAGGCCGAGGAGCGTCAGCAGGCGCTGGCCGACATCTACCGCGTCATGCGCCCCGGCGAGCCGCCGACGCTCGAGACGGCAGAGTCGCTGTTCGCCGGCCTGTTCTTCGATCCGGAGCGCTATGACCTCTCGGCCGTCGGCCGCGTGAAGCTCAACATGCGCCTCGACCTCGACGCCGAGGACACGGTCACGACGCTGCGCACCGAGGACATCCTCGCCGTGGTGAAGACCCTGGTCGACCTGAAGGACGGCAAGGGTGAAGTCGACGACATCGACAATCTCGGCAACCGTCGCGTGCGTTCGGTGGGCGAGCTGCTTGAGAACCAGTACCGCGTCGGCCTGCTCCGCATGGAGCGCGCCGTGAAGGAGCGCATGAGCTCGGTCGACGTGTCGACCGTGATGCCGAACGACCTGATCAACGCGAAGCCGGCGGTTGCCGCGGTTCGCGAGTTCTTCGGCTCGTCGCAGCTCTCGCAGTTCATGGACCAGACCAACCCGCTCTCCGAAGTGACGCACAAGCGTCGCGTCTCGGCGCTCGGGCCGGGTGGTCTCACGCGTGAGCGCGCGGGCTTCGAAGTCCGCGACGTTCACCCGACCCACTATGGCCGTATCTGCCCGATCGAAACGCCGGAAGGCCCGAACATCGGTCTGATCAACTCGCTCGCGTCGTTCAGCCGCGTGAACAAGTACGGCTTCATCGAGACGCCGTACCGCAAGGTGAACAACGGCCAGGTGACCAACGACGTGGTCTATCTGTCGGCGATGGAAGAGGCGAAGCACACGATCGCGCAGGCCTCGGCCGAGGTCGATGCCGATCACCGCTTCACCGAGGACCTGATCTCGGCCCGCCAGGCCGGCGAATTCCTGATGGCGCTGCCGGAGACGGTGACGCTGATGGACGTCAGCCCCAAGCAGCTGGTCTCGGTCGCAGCGTCGCTCATTCCGTTCCTGGAAAACGACGACGCGAACCGCGCACTGATGGGCTCGAACATGCAGCGCCAGGCCGTGCCGCTGGTGAAGGCGGAAGCGCCCTTCGTCGGCACCGGCATGGAAGAGACGGTTGCGCGTGACTCGGGTGCGGCGATCGCCGCCAAGCGTGCGGGCATCGTCGACCAGGTCGACGCGACCCGTATCGTCATCCGCGCGACCGGTGAGGTCTCGGCGGAAGAGAGCGGCGTCGACATCTACACGCTGATGAAGTTCGAGCGCTCGAACCAGTCGACCTGCATCAACCAGCGTCCGCTGGTGAAGGTGGGCGAAATCGTGAACGCCGGCGACACCATCGCCGACGGTCCGTCGACCGAGTTCGGCGAGCTGGCCCTGGGTCGCAACGCGCTCGTCGCGTTCATGCCCTGGAACGGCTACAACTACGAAGACTCGATCCTGATCTCCGAGCGCATCGTGAAGGACGACGTGTTCACGTCGATCCACATCGACGAGTTCGAAGTGATGGCCCGCGACACCAAGCTCGGGCCGGAGGACATCACCCGCGACATCCCGAACGTCGGCGAGGAAGCGCTGCGCAACCTCGACGAGGCCGGCATCGTCTATGTCGGCGCCGAAGTGGAGCCGGGCGACATCCTGGTCGGCAAGATCACCCCGAAGGGTGAATCGCCGATGACGCCGGAAGAGAAGCTCCTCCGCGCCATCTTCGGCGAGAAGGCCTCGGACGTCCGCGACACCTCGCTCCGCCTGCCCCCGGGCGTGGCCGGGACGATCGTCGACGTCCGCGTGTTCAACCGTCACGGCATCGACAAGGACGAGCGTGCCCTGGCCATCGAGCGCGAGGAAATCGAGCGTCTGAAGAAGGATTCGGACGACGAGCGCAACATCCTCAACCGCGCGACCTGGTCGCGTCTGCGCGAGATGCTGCTGGGCCAGGTCGCCACGGCGACGCCGAAGGGCCTGAAGAAGGGTGCCGAGATCGACGGCGACCTGCTCGACAGCGTGGATCGTCACGAATGGTGGAAGTTCGCCGTCGCCGACGACAAGGTCCAGGGCGACCTCGAGGCGGTGAAGGGCCAGTATGACGAGGCCGTGAAGCGCATCAAGGACAAGTTCGAGGACCGCCGCGAGAAGCTGGAGCGGGGCGACGAGCTGCCGCCGGGCGTGCTCAAGATGGTCAAGGTCTTCGTCGCGGTGAAGCGCAAGCTGCAGCCGGGCGACAAGATGGCCGGCCGTCACGGCAACAAGGGCGTCATCTCGCGGATCCTGCCGCAGGAAGACATGCCGTTCCTCGAGGACGGCACCCCGGTCGACCTGGTGCTGAACCCGCTCGGCGTGCCTTCGCGCATGAACGTCGGTCAGATCTTCGAGACCCACCTTGGCTGGGCTGCCCGCAACCTGGGCATGCAGGTCGCCAAGCAGCTCGAGGAGTGGCGCGAGAACAATCCGGACGCGCAGCCGGGCGTGATGCCCGACGCGGTCAAGGATCGTCTCAAGACGGTCTATGGCGATCACTATGCCGACGAGATCGAGGCGCGCAGCCCCGAGCAGGTCAACGAGCTGATCCACAACATCCGCACGGGCATCCCGATGGGCACTCCGGTGTTCGACGGCGCGCGTGAGGCGGACGTTTCGGACATGCTGGAGCTGGCGGGTCTCAACACCTCGGGCCAGTCGGACCTGTTCGACGGACGCACGGGCGACAAGTTCGATCGCCAGGTGACCGTGGGCATCATCTACATGCTGAAGCTCCACCACCTCGTGGACGACAAGATCCACGCGCGTTCGATCGGGCCGTACTCGCTCGTCACCCAGCAGCCGCTGGGCGGCAAGGCGCAGTTCGGTGGCCAGCGCTTCGGTGAAATGGAGGTCTGGGCCCTGCAGGCGTATGGCGCTGCCTACACGCTGCAGGAGATGCTGACGGTGAAGTCGGACGACGTGGTCGGCCGCACCAAGGTCTACGAAGCGATCGTCAAGGGCGACGACACCTTCGAGGCCGGCATCCCCGAGAGCTTCAACGTGCTCGTCAAGGAAATGCGCTCGCTCGGCCTCAACGTCGAACTCAAGGCCATCGATGAGGTGGACGAGGACGGCAACAAGCTGGCGGAGGCGGCGGAGTAAGGAACCTTCGGCCCCTGTCTCCCGAAGACAGGGGCCCTCCCCTCCCCGCCCAGAAGATTTGACCCTCCTGAGGGACGAAAGAATATGAACGAACTTACCAACTTCGCGAACCCGCTCGCCAAGCCGGAAACCTTCGACCAGATCCAGATCGGCATCGCATCGCCGGATCGGATCCGTTCGTGGTCGTTCGGCGAGATCAAGAAGCCGGAAACCATCAACTATCGCACGTTCAAGCCCGAGCGTGACGGCCTGTTCTGCGCGCGCATCTTCGGTCCGATCAAGGACTACGAGTGCCTGTGCGGCAAGTACAAGCGCATGAAGTACAAGGGCATCGTCTGCGAGAAGTGCGGTGTCGAAGTCACCGTCTCGAAGGTCCGCCGCGAGCGCATGGGCCATATCGAGCTGGCCGCCCCGGTCGCGCACATCTGGTTCCTGAAGAGCCTGCCGTCGCGCATCGGCCTGCTGCTCGACATGCAGCTGAAGCAGCTCGAGCGCGTGCTGTACTTCGAGTCGTACATCGTCACCGAGCCGGGCCTCACCCCGCTCGAGAAGTTCCAGCTCCTCACCGAGGACGAACTGCTCGACGCGCAGGATGAGTATGGCGAAGACGCGTTCTCGGCCGGCATCGGCGCCGAGGCGGTCAAGATCATGCTCATGGATCTCGACCTGGAAGGCGAGCGCAAGGAGCTCCTCGAGGAGCTGGCGGTCACCAAGTCGGAACTGAAGCCGAAGAAGATCATCAAGCGCCTGAAGGTCGTCGAGAGCTTCATCGATTCGGGCAACCGCCCCGAGTGGATGATCCTGGACGTCGTTCCGGTCATCCCGCCCGAGCTGCGCCCGCTGGTGCCGCTGGACGGCGGCCGCTTCGCGACTTCGGATCTGAACGATCTGTATCGCCGCGTGATCAACCGTAACAACCGCCTGAAGCGCCTGATGGAGCTGCGTGCGCCGGACATCATCGTCCGCAACGAAAAGCGCATGCTGCAGGAAGCCGTCGACGCACTGTTCGACAACGGCCGCCGCGGCCGCACCATCACGGGTGCGAACAAGCGTCCGCTCAAGTCGCTGTCCGACATGCTCAAGGGCAAGCAGGGCCGCTTCCGTCAGAACCTGCTCGGCAAGCGCGTCGACTATTCGGGCCGTTCGGTCATCGTGACCGGTCCGGAACTCAAGCTGCACCAGTGCGGCCTGCCGAAGAAGATGGCGCTCGAGCTGTTCAAGCCGTTCATCTACGCCCGTCTGGACGCCAAGGGTCTCTCGATGACCCTCAAGCAGGCCAAGAAGTGGGTCGAGAAGGAGCGCAAGGAAGTCTGGGACATCCTGGACGAAGTGATCCGCGAGCACCCGGTTCTGCTGAACCGCGCGCCGACGCTCCACCGTCTGGGCATCCAGGCGTTCGAGCCGGTGCTGATCGAAGGCAAGGCGATCCAGCTCCACCCGCTGGTCTGCTCGGCCTTCAACGCCGACTTCGACGGTGACCAGATGGCCGTGCACGTTCCGCTGAGCCTCGAGGCCCAGCTGGAAGCGCGCGTCCTGATGATGTCGACCAACAACATCCTGTCGCCCGCGAACGGCAAGCCGATCATCGTGCCGTCGCAGGACATGGTGCTGGGTCTCTACTATCTGTCGATGCTCAAGGAAGGCGAGCCCGGCGAGGGCATGCTCCTCGGCGACATGGCCGAAGTGCACCAGGCGCTCGAGGCCGGTGCCGTCACCCTGCACACCAAGGTGATCAGCCGCGTCCCGCAGACCGACGAGCAGGGCCAGCAGTACCTGAAGCGCTTCGAGACCACCCCGGGCCGCATGCTGCTCGGCGAGTGCCTCCCGAAGAGCCACAAGGTGCCGTTCGACACCGTCAACCGCCTGCTCACCAAGAAGGACGTGGGCGACGTGATCGACGAGGTCTATCGCCACACCGGCCAGAAGGAGACCGTGCTGTTCGCCGACGCGATCATGGCGCTCGGCTTCCGTCACGCGTTCAAGGCGGGCATCTCGTTCGGCAAGGACGACATGATCATCCCGGACGCCAAGACCGCGATGGTCGACGAGACCCGCGCCCTGGTGAAGGACTATGAGCAGCAGTATCAGGACGGCCTGATCACGCAGCAGGAGAAGTACAACAAGGTGATCGACGCCTGGAGCCGTTGCGGCGACCAGGTGGCGGGCGCCATGATGGACGAGATCAAGGCTGTGAAGCGCTACGAAGACGGCCCCAACAAGGGCCGCGAGAAGCCGATCAACGCGATCTACATGATGGCCCACTCGGGTGCGCGTGGTTCGCAGGCGCAGATCAAGCAGCTTGCCGGCATGCGCGGGCTCATGGCCAAGCCGTCGGGCGAGATCATCGAAACGCCGATCATCTCGAACTTCAAGGAAGGCCTGACCGTCCTCGAGTACTTCAACTCCACCCACGGCGCCCGTAAGGGCCTTGCCGACACCGCGCTCAAGACGGCGAACTCGGGTTACCTGACCCGCCGTCTGGTCGACGTGTCGCAGGACTGCGTGATCATGGAGCTGGACTGCGGCACCGAGCGGGCGCTGGAAATGCGCGCGATCGTGCAGGGCGGCTCGACCATCGCTTCGCTTGGCGAGCGTATCCTGGGCCGCACCACGGCCGAGGACGTGGTCGACAAGGACGGCAATGTGGTGATCCCGACCGGCACCCTGCTGGACGAGCCGGCCGTGGCGAAGATCGAAGCCCTGAAGATTCCGGGCATGAAGATCCGTTCGCCGCTGGTCTGCGAAGCCAAGATCGGTGTCTGCGGCAAGTGCTACGGGCGTGACCTCGCCCGCGGTACCCCGGTGAACATCGGCGAAGCCGTCGGCGTCATCGCGGCGCAGTCGATCGGTGAACCGGGCACGCAGCTGACCATGCGTACCTTCCACATCGGTGGTGCGGCGCAGCTGAACGAAACCTCGAACCTCGAGGCGGCTGTCGACGGTACCGTCGAGTTCCGCGACCTGCGCCTCATCGAGGACCAGCGTGGCCGCCGCGTGGTGCTGAGCCGCTCGGGCGAGATCGCCATCCTCGACATGGATGGTCGCGAGCTTGCGGTCGATCGCATCCCGTACGGTGCGTATGTGCTGTTCGACGACGGCCATATCATCTCGAAGGGCGATCGCATGGCCGAGTGGGATCCGTTCACCATGCCGGTGATCACGGAAACCGGCGGTGTCGTGAAGTACCAGGACCTGCTCGACAACAAGACGCTGACCGAGCAGGTCGACGAAGCGACGGGTATCGCCCAGCGCGTCGTCACCGAGTATCGCGCGGCCAGCAAGTCGAAGGAGGATCTGCGTCCTCGCCTGACCCTGACCGGCGAAGGTGCCGCCGAAGCCGCCCGCTACATGCTGGCGCCGGGCGCGGTGCTCTCGGTCGAGGACGGTGCGACCGTGCAGGCCGGTGACGTTCTCGCCCGTGTCGCTCGCGAGTCCGCCAAGACCCGCGACATCACCGGCGGTCTGCCGCGCGTCGCCGAGCTCTTCGAGGCCCGCAAGCCGAAGGAGAATGCGATCATCGCCAAGGTCTCGGGCCGTGTCGTGTTCGGCAAGGACTACAAGGCCAAGCGCAAGATCGGCATCATGCCCGAGGACGGCGGCGATGTGGTCGAGTATCTGGTTCCGAAGTCGAAGGTGATCGACGTCCAGGAAGGCGACTACGTCAAGCGTGGCGACAACCTGATCGGCGGCTCGCCCGATCCGCACGACATTCTCGAGGTGCTCGGCATCGAGCCGCTCGCGGAATATCTCGTGTCGGAAATCCAGGAAGTCTATCGACTGCAGGGCGTGAAGATCAACGACAAGCACATCGAGGTGATCGTTCGCCAGATGCTGCAGAAGGTCGAGATCACCGAAGCCGGCGACACCACCCTGCTCCCCGGCGAGCAGGTGGACCGTACCGAGATGGACGAGACCAACGAGAAGCTGGCTCCGGGTCAGGCCCCCGCACAGGGCAAGCCGATCCTGCTCGGCATCACCAAGGCGTCGCTGCAGACCCGCAGCTTCATCTCGGCGGCGTCGTTCCAGGAGACCACCCGCGTCCTCACCGAGGCGGCGGTCCAGGGCAAGCAGGACACGCTGATCGGCCTCAAGGAGAACGTGATCGTCGGCCGTCTCATCCCCGCCGGCACCGGCGCGGGCATGAACCGTCTGCGTGTCGCCGCGACGAGCCGCGACGCCGCCCTCCGCGTCCAGCAGCGTGCGCTGCAGAACGCGCTGGTGGCGCCGAACTCGGCCGCCGAGGAGCGCGCCGCTGAGCACGCCCGCTCGGCACGTGACGCCGAAGGCACCGGCAGCGATCCGCTCGCCTCGGTCGTCCAGAGCGGCCACGGCACCGATGCGGACGCCGGCGACTATCTGAACGCGGGCGAGTGATCGCCTGAGTTCAGCCGCTCTCAGCGCTGACTAGAAACACCGCCGTCCGGGCAACCGGGCGGCGGTTTTCTTTTGGAGTTCCGGGAAACGCCCGGCGGCCAATGCGCGTTGTGCAGCCGCCGTTTCGAGGGGAGACTCCATGCTTCGACATATGCCGATCGCGTTGCTGTTCTTCGGCCCGACGCCGTCCGCCGAAGCCCTTCCTGCCCCTCAGGCGCTAAAGGCCGGGCGCTGCTCGATCGACTCGCTGCCCGAGCCCGAGAAGCGCCGGCTGATCGACGGCTACACCGCCCGGTACAAGCGCCAGGGCAAGGCGGCTGCCAATGCTTGGGCGAAGTCACAGGAAGAGGCGAGCTACCGCCGGCTCGTCGCCCAGGGCGACTGCCCTGCCACCCGCGCAACCGCACCAGGGACCGCCGCGAAGGCCCCCGCTCCTGCTCGCACGGCCAGGAAGGTTATCCTCGACAGGCAGGGCAAGCCGTGCCGCAACATCATAGTGGAGAACCAGCTCTTCCCCGGCTTTGGCGGCGAGCCGATGCGCCTGGCGCTGGTGCAGGTCTGCAAGGATTGACGGGCCAGGAAGATAATTCCGCCCCGCCGATTTCCCTTCGGACCGTTCGCCGTCAGGATGCGAGGCAATGGCGCTGCGCGCGAACCATGAGGAGAGGAACGATGCGGGTAATGGTGCTGGTGAAGGCGACCGAGGACAGCGAAGCGGGCCTGATGCCCTCCACCGAGCTGCTCGATGCGATGATGCAGTATAACGAGGCGCTGGTGCAGGCCGGCATCATGAAGGGCGGCGACGGGCTCAAGCCCTCCTCGGCGGGCAAGCGGATCGCATTCGACGGGCCGGGCCGCACCGTGATCGACGGCCCCTTCGCCGAGATCCGCGAGCTCGTCGCCGGCTATTGGCTGTGGGAGGTCGAGGACATGGACGAGGCGATCGCCTGGGCGAAGCGCTGCCCCAATCCGATGCCCGGCCCGAGCGAACTCGAGATCCGTCCCTTCTACGAGATGACCGATTTCGGCCCGGAGCTCACCCCGGAGATCGCCGAGCGCGAGGCCCGGCTGCGCGCGCAGAGCGAGGGCTGACTCCTATAATCCTCCCCCTGGCGGGGGAGGATCGAAACAGGCGCTAGTCCCGCTCCAGCTTCCAGGCGGCGTCCAGATACTTCTCGGCCGCCGTCTTGAGCGCAGGCTCCTCGTCGAACGCTTCGGCGGGCAACGGAGCAATGCCGAGCCCTTCCATCACCACCCAGAGCGCGAACTTGCGCGAGGGTTCCTGCTCGACGCCGAAATCGATCCGCAGCCGCTCCTCGCCGCGTTCGCGGACGGTTGCGTCCAGCGCTTCGGGTTCGTCGGTGCCGAAATAATGGGCGAGCAGTGCATCAAGGTCCATGCGCCCTACTTCGGCGCATGGACCTCGATCTGCAAGCGGGTGGCAGTTACGCCGCCTCGCCGCTCGCAAGCCATGCGGCGCATTCCGGGCCGAGCTCGGCCAGCGCGGTCGCCTCGTAGCGGGCAATGTCCTCGGCGGTGAGGACATCGCGCCAGCGGCCATTGGTGCCCTTGTTGATGAAGGTCTCGGCGCCGCCGTCCCAGAACACCCCGCCCAGCGGGGCGACCTGGCCGGCATTGGCCTTCATCCAGTCGAAGCTGCAGTGGCGCAGCACGCGCGGCCAGGTCCCGGCCGCCACGTCGATCTCCAGGAACCGGGCGATCTTGCGGATCTCGCCGGCCATGTCGCGCTTCAGCGCCTCGAAATGGACGAGATGGACATTGGGCAGGTTGCGCACCGCCCACCAGCTGCGGACATTCTCCCAGAACGGCCAGAACGGCGCGCCGTCGGCGTCGAGCCATTCACGGAAATAGGCCGCCACGTCCGGATTGGCGCGGGGGATCGGCGGGCCGACCCGGCCGGGCGTGTCGTTGAGGACCGCGTACCAGTCGTCGGTCGCGTGGAAATGATGGTTGTGCAGGCTCCACGCGATGTCACGCCCGTCGCGCGCGACATAGAGATATTTCGCCTGGGGGCTGAAGCGCAGCGCGTCGACCGGCAAGTGCGTCTTCATGATCCGCCGGTGGGTCTGCTCCTCCAGCGTGGCGAGCTTGGCCAGCGCCGGCGGCACGCGCAGATCGACCCAGGGCGAGATCTCGGCGATCGACACTTCAGGATCGCCGTTGAAGATCAGCTGCGCGACGATCTGCTGCGTCCAGGTCGTGCCCGCCTTGGCATAGGTGGCGACCACCACATCGTCCCGGCGGAAGGCCACATCGTTCCAAACGGTCGAATCGAAATGATGATTGTGCATCTCGCGCAGCTTGCGCGGGGACGTCGCCGACGCAGACGCCGGCGCAAAGGTAACGGGCATTTCGACAGGTCCTACATGGCCGAGGCGAGGTGAACTATTAACGCAACACACCAGCGTCAATTGGCAATTCACGCCAAGTCTTATCGAGATGCATGCAAGGCATAACCAAGTGCCATGCCCGCATGCATCAATATCCGTCGAATCCTAGGGAGAGCATCCTCTCCACTCAACTCCCCAGTTTTACGGATATACTCACACCATATTGGAGCTATCCGGAAGTCAGAACTCCAGTGTCGCGCGCAATATGGCCACGGTGACGCGCCGGGCGTCGGCATCGCCTCCACGATTCCAGATGAACTGCAGATCCGGCTGCAAAGTCAGGAACTTGGTGATCTTGTCCGAGAAGGTGAACTCCACTGCGTTCTCCGCCGCGGCAGTGTGGATCCCGTCCCCGCGCAGCAGATCGCGATAGCCCTTCGACAGATAGGCCTGGTTCACGCCGATCGAGACCTGGCTGTCGTCGCGGCCCGGCACGACGTGCGCCGCGAGCACCCCCGCCTGCCAGCCACCCTTGTAGGGCGTGGTCTTGCCGTCGGAGATGCCGGCCCGGACGAACAGGCTGGTGGCGAAGGGGCCGTCCTGGTCGCCGAGCGCCTTCTCCGCGATCACATAGGCACCGCGTGCCTTGCGGCGGATCGGATCGCCTGCGCCGTCCGTCTCGACGATGTCGTCCTGCTTCTGACTATAGCCCCAGGCGCCGACGGCGAGCTTGTTGCCGTCCTTCTCCACACCGGCTTCACCGATGAGCAGCGCGCCGTGATGGAAGTCGAGCGCCGAGCCGCGATCGTCGCCCAGCGCACCGGCCGTGGCGTTGAGCACCGCGACACGCGCGAAGCCGGCGCCGCCGAAGCGCTGCTCGACGCGCACCGCCAGCGCGGTGGTCGGGAAGATCGAGGGGCCGTTCGGACCCGTCGCGGCGATCTCCGATCCCACGCCAAAGGCCGGCGCAATGAGCAGGCCCGAGGCATCGCTCGCATAGAATTCGCTGTTGAGGTCGTAGAGACCGGCGCGCAGCGTGGTGGCGGCGCCGACCTTCTGCTCGAGCCAGAGCTCGTACAGGCGCAGCTTGGGCGAGGCGACTTCGATATTGTCGACGCCCTGCAGCGTGCCCGCCACGTCGTTGGGCCGGTCACCAAGGTTGTTGAGCACGTCCACATGGAAGCTCGCGCCCTTCCAGCCGACCAGCCGCTCCAGATCGCCATTCGCCTCGATGTTCAGATCGTCGAGGCCGAAGCTGCGCATCTTGCGCCCGTCGGCAGCCACGCCCGCCAGGTCCGCCCGATAGGTCGCGCCGATATCGAGCGCGGGATCTTCGGAGTCCTGAGCATAGGCCGAAGTCGAGAAAAGCAGGGCGAGCGCCGTCGAGGCCCCGCCGAAAGTCCCACGCATGTCCAAAAACCCCAGTTCGCGACATCCCCGGACACAATAATAGACGGTTCAGACCATAGCGGTTCGATTCACCCTATAATTGGCTTCGGGGACGGAGCCGCGGAGGCTTCCGTGCGGGAGACTTCCGTGAAGATCACGTCACTCAACAAGGCGACGACGCAAGCCGCCGCCGTCCTGATCGGCATTACCGCGCTTTCGGGCGGCACCGGTCTGTTCATCGTTGCCAAGGAAAATGCCGCGATCGCCGAACAGGCCGCTGCGGCGAGCCTGCTCCAGAACCATATGGAAGCGGACATGATGCACGACGCGGTCCGCGCCGACGTGCTCGCCGCACTGGTCGGCGGCGACGATGCCGCCCGGCGCGAAACCCTCGCCGACCTCAAGGACCACCTCGACACGCTGTCGAAGGCGATCGACGAGGATGCCGCCTTCCAGGGTGTCGACAGCATCGTCGCGACAACCAGCAAGCTCAAGGCGCCGGTGGTCAGCTATGCCGCCGCCGCGCAGAAGATCGTCGATGCCGCCGGCGCCGATCCGGCAGCGGCACGCAACCAGCTTCCCACCTTCCTCCAGCAGTTCCGTGCGCTGGAGGAATCGATGGCCGCAGCTTCGGAAGCGATCGAGAATCACGCCAAGCAGGTCGCGGCCAGCTCGGCGACGCTCGGCACCATCGCGATGGTGATCCTGTTCCTCACCCTGCTCGCCGGCCTGGCCGCCGCGCTGCTGCTCGCCCAGACCGCGCGCCGCCTGCTCATCCGCCCGCTGCTCGACCTTGCCGGCACGATGCGCGCGCTGGACGGCGGCGACCTGTCGGTGAAGGTGCCGCATGCGAACCGCGAGGACGAGCTGGGCGGCATGGCCCAGGCGATCGACGCCTTCCGCGACAAGCTCAAGGCCGCCGAGGAAGCCAAGGAGACGCAGACCCGCCTGATCGTCGATACGATCGGCACCAGCCTCGACGCGATGGCGCGCGGCGATCTCAGCGTCGAGATCGACGCCGATCTCACCGGCCCCTTCGCCGCGCTCAAGCGCAGCTTCAACGATGCGGCAGGCGGCCTGCGGTCGCTGATCGGCACCGTCGTTACCGGCACCGAGAATATCCGCACCGGCGCCAATGAGATCGCCTCGGCCTCCGAGGATCTCGCCCGCCGCACCGAACGCAACGCCGCGACGCTCGAGGAGACCAACGCCGCGGTCAACGCCATCGATCACCGGCTCAAGTCGGTCGCGCTCTCGGCCAACGAGACGCTGTCGCGCGCCGATGGCGCCATCGCCGTGGTCGGCAATGGCCGTGCTATCGCCGACGAAGCCGTGCAGGCGATGAACCGCGTCAGCGAATCCGCCAAGGGCATCGACAGCGTGATCGAGGGCCTCGACAAGATCGCGTTCCAGACCCGCGTCCTCGCGATGAACGCGGCGGTGGAAGCGGGCCGCGCCGGCGAGGCGGGCCGCGGCTTCGCCGTCGTCGCCGACCTGGTCTCCGCCCTCGCCATGCGGGCCGAGGAAGAAGCCGGCCGCGCCCGCGACCAGCTCACCCACACCCAGGCCGAAGTCGTCACCGCGGTGGAAGCCGTGATGAAGGTCGATGGCGCGCTCGCCGACATCTCGGGCGATGTCGGCCAGGTCCATGCCCTGATCGGCACCATGGCCGAGGACAACAATGCCCAGAGCCACGCGATCAGCCAGGTCAGCGAGGCGATCGGCGACATGGATCGCGGCACCCAGCAGAACGCCGCGATGGTCGAGGAAACCTCGGCCGCCGCGCGCAACCTCACCCTCGAGGTGAATTCGCTCGCCGAGAGCACCGCGACCTTCACCATCGACGCGCCACAGGGCGGCCATCGCCCCGCCCCGCAGCGCCCGGCGCTGCACGGCACCACGGTGCACTGAGCCCAGTCCCCGAACAAGAAGAGCCGGCGGGACACACACCTCGCCGGCTCTTCCCGTTTCGGTCCATTGCGAAACCGCAAGGACCGTTGCGCCATGCCCGGCCAGCGCCTATTTCCGCGGCCATGACGACTGAACTCTACGACCTCACCGTCCCCGCCTTCCTCCGCGGCTTCAAGTCGATGGCCAGTTTCCTCGACAAGGCGCGTGCCTGGGCCGACGAGAATGGCGTCCCGCATGCCGAGCTGCTCGAAGCGCGGCTCGCGGACGACATGGCCCCGCTCAGCTCGCAGATCCAGCGCGTCAGCGATGGCGCCAAGTTCGCCCTGGCCCGCCTCGGCCAGCTCGACGCCCCGGCGATGCCCGACACCGAGACGAGCTTCGACGAGCTCCAGGCGCGCATCGCCGCGACGGTCGAGTTCCTCAAGTCGGTCCCGCGCGAGGCGGTCGACGGGCGCGAGGATGCCGATATCGAAGTGAAGACCCCCAACCGCAGCTTCCACTTCAAGGGCCTGCCCTACGTCACCGCCTTCGCGCTGCCGAACTTCTATTTCCACATGACCACCGCCTACGCGATCCTGCGCCACAAGGGCGCGCCGCTCGGCAAGATGGACTATCTGGGCGGCATCTGATGGTCCGTGTCGCGGTGATCGGCGCGGGTGCCATTGGCGGCACCCTCGCCGCCTGGCTGGCCCAGAGTCACGAAGTAACGGTCTGCGCACGCTCGCCGCTCGAAGATCTCGAGGTCGAGACGCCCGAGGGCCTGATCCGCGCCACGCCGCGCATCCTCACCGATCCGGCCGAAGCGACCGAAGTCGATTGGGTGCTCTGCACCACCAAGACCTATGACTGCGCCGCCGCGGCCGCCTGGCTGCCCGGGCTGATGGGCGCCAGCACCCGGCTCGCGGTGATCCAGAACGGCGTCGAGCAGCGCGATCGCTTCCCGCAGGTGCCGGCCCAGCGCACCGTACCGGTGATCATCGACCTCCCCGCGGAGCGCGGCGCCCCCGGCCGCATCGTCCAGCGCCGCAACGGCACCATCCATGTGCCCGAGGGCGAAGCCGGCGAGGCACTGGTCGCGCTGTTCGCCGACACGCCGATCGACGCGCAGACCACCCCCGACTTCCTCACCGCCGCCTGGCGCAAGCTGGCGATCAACTGCTCGGGCATCGTCAGCGCGCTCACCCTGCGCCCCGCCGAAGTGGCCAATGACGAAGGCGTCGCCGAGGTGATGCGCGCGCTGGTCCGCGAATGCATCGCGGTGGGCCGGGCCGAAGGCGCCGACCTGCCCGACAAGCTCGCCGACCAGGTGGTGAAATGGACCACCCTGGCGCATCCGGAGTCGGTCAATTCGCTCCACGCCGATTACGTCGCCGGCCGCACGACCGAGGTCGACGCCCGGAACCGGGTGATCGTGCGCCTGGGCGAGAAGCACGGGATCGACGCGCCGATGAATCGCGCACTCGCATCTCTACTGAGCGCCGCCTCTACCCCACGTTAACCGTTACGGGTGCAGATTCCGGCGCATGGAACCCGGGATTCGTGCGCTGCTATCCAATCGGAGCGTCTGGTTCGTCGTCCTGCTGGCGATGGCCGGGCTCTACGGCATCTTCGCGTTCGACATCTTCCGGGACGAGACCTCCTCGGTAACCGACCGCAAGCTGCGCATCGAGCTGGACGAATTCCTGCTCTTCGCCTCGGCACTGATCCTGCTGCTGTTCAGCTACGGCCTGAACCAGCACCGCGCCCGGGGACGCGAGCGGGACCGGCGGATCGCCGCTGAGCGCAGCGCGCGCGACCTCGGCTATCACGACGCGCTCACCGGCATGCCCAATCGCCGCGCCTTTGACGAGGCACTGGCCAAGCTCAGCCCCAGCGGCCTGCATGCAGTGCTGATGCTCGATCTCAATGGCTTCAAGGCGATCAACGACACCCATGGCCATGGCATGGGAGACGCACTGCTGCGCGTGGTCGCCGATCGTATCGCCGGCGCCGTGCGCGAGGGTGACACCGCCGCGCGGCTGGGCGGCGACGAGTTCGCGGTGATCACCCCCGGTCTCGCCAATCCCGAGATCGTCAAGCTGATCGCCGGCCGGCTCGCGGAGAGCATCGCCCGCCCGGTCTTCGTCGAGGGACGCACGCTCCACGTGGGCACCGGCATCGGCATCGCCCTGTCCCGCGCCGAGAAGCTCACCCCCGTGGAGCTGACCCGCCGCGCCGATCTCGCCCTCTACGCCGCCAAGCGCAGCGAAGGCGTATCCTTCCGCGTCTACGGGCCGGAGCTGGAAGGCTGACGGCTGGAGCCCCTTCCCGGAAGGGAGGAACCACGGCTCCACAATTCCGCTCCGGGAATTGTGGCGTGCCTGTTGTGGCAGCGCGAGCCCATGGAGCCCGCGCTGTCGTTGAAAGTGTCAGGTGTAGCTGGGATCGTAGGGCCGCGGCGGGGGAGGAGGCGGCGGCGGTGGTGCCGGCGGGTTCACACGCGGATCGAGCGGATCGATAGGGGACGTCGGGGGAGGAGGAACCCCCATGGGATCGCAATGGCCACCGGGGAAGTCGGGGCTGCCCACGAGCTCGGGAGGAACCAGTTCATCAAGGCAATTCGGCAGGTCATCTCCTGCAAGCATCAGTGCAACGGCCATGAATAACATAGGCAGTCTCCAGCTTCGGCGAACAATTCGCCGGTCGAAAGGGCACCATTTTTCGCGCCTGCGCACAATATGTACGCAGATTATATGATCTGAAACGGTGCAATCCGGCGCACCGCGATTGGACCAGGCAAGAAACGGGTAGCCGCTCGGTCGCGCCTCACTCCACGGGACAACGACCAGGCACTCGCCCTGGTGCCTGATTTCAGGGCGAAAGCCGCCCCCTAGATCTCCACGATCCGCGTTCCCAGCCGCGCCGCCTCCTCACGGTCGTGCGTCACCATCAGGATCGGCAGCTTCATCGTGTCGCGCAGCCGCTCGATCAGCGTCATGATCTCCTCGCGCCGCGCCCTATCGAGCGAAGAGAGCGGCTCGTCGAGCAGCAGGAAACGCGGGTCGGAGAGCAGCGCCCGCCCGATCGCCACCCGCCGCGCCTCGCCGCCCGACAGGGTGCGCGGCCAGCGATCGAGCAGATGCGCGATGCCGAGCAGCGCGATCGTCTCGTCCACATCGAGCCCGTCATCCGCGCGCCGGCCATAGAGCAGGTTCGACCGTACCCGCAGGTGCGGGAACAGTCGCGGCTCCTGGAACACATAGCCGGCGCGACGCTCGGCCACCGGTACGTCGAGCCCGGCGCCGCCGTCGAACAGCGTCTCGCCCGCCACCCGCACATGCCCGGCATCGGGCTCGACCAGCCCGGCGACCATGTTGAGCACGCTGGTCTTCCCGGCCCCTGAAGGACCGAACAGCACGGTGAGCCCCTCGCCTGCCTCGATCCGGCACGCGATCTCCGCCTCGCCCAGCCGCTTGGTCAGGTCGACGTCAAAGGACATGCAGCCCCCTGCCCGCGCGCCGGGCGATCAGCTCGGAAACCAGCAGCGCCGCCAGCGAGAGCAGCACCGAGATGCCCGCCAGCCGCAGCACCTGCGCCTCTCCGCCCGGAATCTGCAGCGCGGCATAGATGGCGAGCGGCAGCGTCTGCGTCTCGCCGGGCACGCTCGAGACGAAGGTGATCGTCGCGCCGAACTCGCCCAGCGCCCTCGCGAAGCCGAGCACCGTGCCGGCAAGGACACCCGGTAGGCTCAGCGGCAGAGTCACGCTGGCGAAGACGCGCCAGCGCCCCGCACCGAGCGTCGCCGCCGCCTGTTCGAGCCGGCGGTCCACCGCCTCGATCGACAGCCGCATCGCCCGCACCATCAGCGGCAGCGCCATCACGGCGCTCGCAATCGCCGCGCCGGTCCAGCGGAACAGCACGCTCACCCCGAACCAGCTCTCCAGCCAGCTACCGATCGGCCCCGCAGGTGCGAAGGCGAGCAGCAGCAGCCAACCGGTCACCACCGGCGGCACCACCAGCGGCAGGTGCACCAGCCCGTCGAGCAGCAGCTTCCCCGGAAACCGCCCCCGCGCCAGCAGCCAGGCCAGCGCGAACGCCACCGGCAGGCAGCCGAGCACCGCCACGCCGCCCACCTTGAGCGACAGCCAGACGATGCCCCAAAGCTCGGGAGTCACGGCTCCTCGTCTCCCGCCTGCGGTCGGTCAGGCGTCGCCGCGCTTCACCGGGAACTTCAGCAGGCCGAAGCCGACTGCGAACCCGATCAGCAGGCCGATCGCCATATTGTGGATCAGCGCGCCCAGGATGATCCCGCCAAACACGCCCGCAGCGAACCCGATCGAACCGTTCTTGCTCATGCCATGCCCCCGATTATCGGCGTCTAACCGACGATGCCGCACTAGAGGCGAGGCGACGGTCCGGGTCAACCGCGCCGCCGCGCAGCCTCCTAGAGCGTCCGGAACCCGAAACGCCGGAAGATCGCCTTCCCCTCGCCGCTCAGCAGGAAGCGGCGGAAGGGCTCGGCGTCCGGGCTGGTCGCTGCCTTGAGCCGGGCGAGCGGATAGCGGATCGGCGGATGGCTCCGCTCGGAGAAGACCGCCACCACCTGCACCTGCTTCGATGCCTGGGCGTCCGTCGCATAGACGATACCGCGCGGCACCGCCCCGCGCTCGACCAGCGCCAGGGCGGCGCGCACGCTCTCCGCCCGCACCAGCTGCGGCGCCACCGCCGCCCAGCGCCCGCCATATTCGAGCGCGGCCCTGGCATAGCGCCCGGCCGGCACCGCATCCGGATCGGCGATCGCCACCCGCGTCGTCCCGAGCCCGCGAAACTCGTCCTGGGGCCGTGCGCGCGGAGCGCCGGCGGGCCCGACGATCACCAGCCGGTTGCCGAGAAAGGGCGCGCGCGTGCCCGGCACGATCAGCCCGCGCTTCTCGATATCGTCCATCCAGGGCTCGTCGGCCGAGACGAACAGGTCCGCCGCCGCCCCCGCCGCGATCTGCCGCGCCAGCGCCGAGGAGGCCGCGAAGGAGCAGACCGGCCGCGCGCGGCCCTTCGCCGCCCAGGCATCTGCCGCCGCGGTCATCGATTCCTGCAGGCTCGCCGCGGCCAGCACCAGCGGCGCCTTCGCACTCGCCAGCGCCATGCGCGGCCCGGCCAGCGAAGTTGCCAGGATGCCGAAGAGCAGTTCACGCCGGTTGGTCATGGCCGGGGTATGCGGACATGGGCGCCGCCGCACAAGGCGAACCAGTCGTTGCACCGCCCCCGGCGAACGCCTAGCCCTTGGGCCATGGACCAGTCCCCCGCCTCCGATGACGCGCTCATCCTCGGTCCGCCCGAGCAGATCGACGCCGAAACGCGCGCCTTCTGCGCGGCGATCTCGCCGGCCGAGCCCGTCTATGTGCCGGTGCAGCCGGCGCCCGGTGCGAAATTCATCCATTGCTTCGAGAATTCGGAGACGCAGGCCAGCCGCCACGGCGGATCGGCGGCCTATGGCTGGGCGATCTGGCGCTGGCCCGGCCGCTATTTCGAAGCCGAGCATCATGCCGTCTGGCGATCGCCCGATGGCACGCTGGTCGACGTCACCCCGCAGACCGGCGCGCCGCCCCGAATCCTGTTCCTGTCCCAACCCGATGCGGTCTATGATCCGGCGACCTATCGCCGCAACATCATGGCGCCCGATGCCGGCAACGCCGCCGCGCGCGAATATATCGCGCTCGCCGCCGCCCGGCGCGACATCACCGATCGCTATTGGCGGCCCGGCATCGAAATGCTGCCGCTGTTCGCGCCCGAGGACCAGCAGCGCCTTGCCCCGATCGATGCCCGCATGGCCGATCTGCTTGCGATCATGCGGGCAGGATAGGACGCGTCAGCGCAGCTTCAGCGCCTTGCGCACATCGGCCCAGCGGACCAGCTTGAAGTTCTGCGCGGCCGGAGCATTGTCGCCGTCCTGCGCCAGCATGATCCCACCTGCGAGCCCCGGCCCGAAGCTTGCAGTCGAAACCTCGATCCCGTCGGTCTCGCTCGTCGCCCCGAACTTGCCCGCAGCGATCCGGAAGCGCCCGGCATAGGCCATGTCGCTCAGGCGCCACAGCCCATAGGCGCTGTCGCCCTGGCTCGACACGACCAGATAGCCGCCCCGCGCGCCTTCGGCCGCGATCGCCACGCCCTCGACGTCCGCCACCAGGCGCTTGCCGTCCGCCACGATCACCTTCTCGCCGGCAACCGCGTCCCTGGCGCCCGCGCCGAAGCGCCACACGCCGACATCCTCCTCGCCGACGAACAGCTGGCCGGTACGGTCGTCCGCCACACAGCCCTCGGACTGGGTCGCCAGCTTCATCGTCCGCACCCGATCCGCCTTGATCGCGCCGCCTTCGCGCAGCACTTCCATCTGCACGATCGTGCCCGCCTTGTGCACGACGAACGCATAGAGCCTGCCCCCGCGCGGCGCGTACATGCACAGGCCGTACGCCTCGCCCGCCCCCGCATCGAAGCGCCCGATCTCGCGCAGCGTCGCCGCTTTCGTATCCAGCGCGTAGAGCGCCAGCTTGGCCGCCGCCTTGTCGTTGCGATCGCTCGCCGCGACGATCACCTGCCCGCCCCATAGGCGCAGGTCGACATTGTTCACCCGCCCCGCCGGTAGCGTCGAGCGCAGCTTGCCCGACAGGTCGTAGACGTTGAGCCCGGCCTTCTTGTCGGTCGCGACGATCAGGCTCTGCCGGGGATCGCGCGGGTTGCGCCAGATCGCGGGATCGTCCGCCGCATCCTCCAGGCTCGCCACCGCTGTCGTCTCGCCGACCGCCTTCACCTCGGCCGTCGGCACCTCCTGCACGGCAGCAGCGACGGGCGCGGTCTGGAGCAGCATCAGCGTGGCAAGCAGCATGGGATCCCCTTCGTTTCGAACCGCCCCTATAAACGCAGTGCGACGGATCGATGACAGTCGCGCGACAAGCGCCCACCTGCGCCGGTGGTTCTCCCATCGGGTTCGCAATCGAAAAGCCGCAGATACTTGAACGGCAGCAGAGCAGCGGCCATTCTCCCCAACGAATCATATAAGTCAGATAAGCCGGGAGAGCGACGCCTTGCGCAGCCATCACACCAATCGCCGCCAGTTCCTCGGCAGCACCGCCGCCGTCGCGGCCACGGCAGCTGGCGTACCGGCCGCCGCGCGGCCTGCTGCCCCCTTGATCGCCGCGTCGCCACCACCCAATCGCGCGCCACTCGCGCCCCAGCCCTTCTATCCGTTGCCGACCGGCGCGGTCCGGCCGGGCGGATGGCTGCGCAAGCAGTTGCAGATCCAGGCCGATGGCATGGGCGGGCGGATCGACGAGACCTGGCCCGATCTCGGCCCCGACAGCGGCTGGCTGGGCGGCAAGGGCGAGAGCTGGGAGCGCGGCCCCTATTTCCTCGACGGGCTGGTGCCGCTGGCATGGATGCTCGACTCCGCACCGCTCAAGGCCAAGGCGATGAAGTTCATCGACTGGACGCTCGACAACCCCGCCCCCAACGGGATGATCGGCCCGCGCAGCAACAACGACTGGTGGCCGCGCATGGTGATGCTGAAGGTGCTCACCCAATATCATGAGCTGACCCAGGATCCGCGGGTCATCCCGGTGATGACCCGCTATTTCCATCACCAGCTGGCGGAGATGCCGGGCCGGCCGCTGCGCGACTGGGGCCGGTCGCGCTGGCAGGACGAAGTCGTGTCGGTGATCTGGCTCTACAACCGCACCGGCGATGCGAAGCTGCTCGAACTGGCCCAGCTGCTCAAGCGGCAGGGCACCGACTGGCAAGGGCTGTTCGGGCCGGACTATCCCTATCGCACCAAGACGATCAAGGCGGAGGTCGGCCTCGACAAGACCGGCGCGGAGGGCACCGCCAACGGGCTCGCGGACCATGCGCAGACGCTGCACGGCGTCAACAATGCGCAGGCGCTGAAGGCGTCGCCGGTATGGGCGGTGGTTTCGGGCAGCGCCGAGGATCGCAAGGCGATCCACAACCAGCTGGCGATCCTCGACCGCTATCACGGCCTGCCGATCGGCATCTATTCGGCCGACGAGCATCTTGCCGGGCGGAGCCCGAGCCAGGGCGTTGAGCTGTGCGCGATCGTCGAGGCGATGTACTCGCTCGAGCTCGGCCTCGCCATCACCGGTGACGCCGTGCTGGGCGATCGGATCGAGCGCATCGCCTACAATGCGCTGCAGGCGACCTTCACCGACGACATGTGGGCGCACCAGTACGACCAGCAGCCCAACCAGATCCGCTGCGCGCACGAGAAGGGCCCGTGGACGACCAACGGCTCTGAATCGAACCTGTTCGGGCTGGAGCCCAATTTCGGCTGCTGCACCGCCAATTTCCATCAGGGCTGGCCCAAGCTGGTCGCGAGCCTGTGGATGGCGAGCGCCGAGGGCGGGCTGGCGAAGACGATCTACGGCCCGTGCGAAGTCTCCACCGCTGTCGGCGGCGTGCCTGTGACGTTGCGCGAAGAGACCGACTATCCGTTCCGCGACCGGGTGACGATCCGTGTCGATCCGGCCCGGCCGACCCGCTTCCCGGTGGCGCTGCGCGTGCCCGGCTGGGCGAGGACGGCGAGCATCCGAGTCAATGGCAAGGCAATCGCCGGCGCCACCGCGGGGCAATTCGCCAGGGTCGATCGCGAATGGAAGGCCGGAGACAGGATCGAACTGCGCTTCACCGCCGAGCCGCGCCGTGTCGCCTCGCCCCATGGCAGCTTCGTCGAGCAGGGGCCGTTGGTGTTCTCGCTGCCGATCCCCGAGAAATGGCAGAAGCTGCGCGACCGCGGGCTGACCGCGGACTGGGCGGTGCTGCCCGAGGGCGAGTGGCGCTATGCGCTGGCCGGAGATGCGCCGATCGAGCGGGTCGAGCGCGCGATCGGGCCGGTGCCCTTCTCGCGCCGCAGCCCGCCGGTGGTGCTGGTGACGCAAGGCTATCGCCTGACCGCCGCCGACTGGGACGAGCAGGACAATGCCGCCGCCCCGCCCCCGGCGACGGCAGTGGTGAAAGGCGAGCCGGAGAAGCTGGTGCTGATGCCCTATGCCGCGCCGAAGCTCAGGATCACGAGTTTTCCGGTGGCGAAGAAGACCTAGCCGGCGCCGCTTCGAGCGGCGTCGTTACTCCTCGCCCATCCGCAGCGCCGCGATGAAGGCTTCCTGCGGGATGCTGACCGAGCCGTACTCGCGCATCTTCGCCTTGCCCTTCTTCTGCTTCTCCAGAAGTTTCCGCTTACGCGTCGCGTCGCCGCCATAGCATTTGGCGGTCACGTCCTTGCGCATCGCGCTGATCGTCTCGCGGGCGATCACCTTGCCGCCGATTGCCGCCTGGATCGGGATCTTGAACAGGTGCCTCGGGATGAGCTCCTTCAGCCGCTCGACCATGCCGCGGCCACGCACCTCGGCGGTCGACCGGTGGACGATCATGCTGAGCGCATCGACCGGCTCCTCATTGACCAGGATGCCCATCTTGACGAGGTCGCCCTCGCGATAACCGATCTGCTCATAGTCGAAGCTGGCATAGCCCTTGGACAGCGACTTCAGCCGGTCGTAGAAATCGAACACGACCTCGTTGAGCGGCAGCTCATAGGTCGCCTGCGCACGGCCGCCGACATAGGTCAGGTTCTTCTGGATGCCGCGCCGGTCCTGGCACAGCTTCAGCACCGAACCGAGATACTCGTCCGGCACATAGATCACGGCCTGGATCCAGGGTTCCGCGATGCTCTCGATCTTGTTCGGATCCGGCATGTCGGCCGGATTGTGCAGCTCGATATGCCCGCCGCCATGCGTCAGCTCGATCTGATAGACCACGGACGGCGCGGTGGTGATCAGATCGAGATCATATTCGCGCATCAGCCGCTCCTGGATGATCTCCAGGTGGAGCAGGCCCAAGAAGCCGCAGCGGAAGCCGAAGCCCAGCGCAGCGGACGTCTCCATCTCGAACGAGAAGCTGGCGTCGTTGAGCCGCAGCTTCGAGATGCTCTCGCGCAGCTTCTCGAAGTCGTTGGCGTCGACCGGGAAGAGGCCGCAGAACACCACCGACTGGACTTCCTTGAAGCCCGGCAGCGGTTCGAGCGCGGGCCGCTTGGCGTCGGTCAGCGTGTCGCCGACGCGGGCCTGGGCCACTTCCTTGATCTGCGCGGTGATGAAGCCGATCTCGCCCGGCCCCAGGTCGGGCAGCTGCTCGATCTTGGGCGTGAACGCGCCGACGCGGTCGACCAGATGGGTCGTCCCGGCCGCCATGAACTTGATCTGCTGGCCCTTCTTGATCGTGCCGTCGATCACGCGGACCAGGATCACGACGCCGAGATAGGGGTCGTACCAGCTATCGACCAGCATCGCCTTGAGCGGCGCATCGGCATCGCCCTTGGGCGCCGGGATACGCTCGACGACGGCGTCCAGGATCTCCTCGATGCCGATGCCCGACTTGGCACTGGCGAGCACCGCGTTCGACGCGTCGATGCCGATGATCTCCTCGATCTCGTTCTTCACCTTCTCGGGCTCGGCCGAGGGGAGATCGATCTTGTTGATCACCGGGATGATCTCGTGGTCGTGCTCGATCGACTGGTAGACGTTCGCCAGGGTCTGCGCCTCGACGCCCTGCGCGGCGTCCACCACCAGCAGCGCGCCTTCGCAGGCGGCGAGGCTGCGGCTCACCTCATAGGCGAAGTCGACGTGCCCCGGCGTGTCCATCAGGTTGAGGATATGGCCCTTCCATTCCAGGCGCACGGTCTGCGCCTTGATGGTGATGCCGCGCTCCTTCTCGATGTCCATGTTGTCGAGCACCTGCGCGGACATCTCGCGGTCGGAGAGCCCGCCGGTGCGCTGGATGAGCCGATCGGCCAGGGTCGACTTGCCGTGGTCGATGTGCGCGATGATGGAAAAGTTGCGGATCTTGGAAAGTTCGGTCGCCATGATCGGCGCGCGTTAGCAGCTTGCACGCAAAAGCCAAAGCACTCGCAGCATCCCTTTCGCGACTTCTGTTGTTCCTCCGAAACGCTTTTGGGGTTATCCGACGCGCGGGTTCAGTAACGTGGGGAAAGTCATGACCTCGAAGACCGCGTCGATCGCAAAGATTCTAATGGCCTCGGCCGCGCTGTTCGGCGCGACTCAGGCCTATGCTCAAAAGCAGGCCAAGCCGACCAAGGGGCAGAAGCTGCAACAGGCTGCAGTCAACGACGTGCCGCATTGTTCGCGCAAGCTCGGCACCCTCTCGATCGTCGATGGCGACGATCCCATCGGCTGGACGCAATACCAGCTCGCACCGCCCGCCAAGCTGCTGAAGGTACTGGTGCAGCGTTCGGGCTGCTTCAACCTCGTCGATCGCGGCTCGGGCCTGCAGGCCGCGTCGCGTGAGCGCGCGATCGGCGGCAATCTGGGTCTGCAGCGCGGCTCGAACGTTGGCCAGGGCCAGATCAAGGCCGCCGACTATGTCCTCGTCGCCGAGGTGCAGGGCGCCAACAGCAATGCCAGCGGCAACGCCGTGGGCGGCATCGTCGGTGGTCTGGTCGGTGGACGCGTCGGCGGGCTGATCGGCGGCGTCAAGTCGCGCAAGCTCGAAGCGAACACCGTGCTCTCGCTGACCAATGTCCGCACGACCGAGACGATCGCCGTGCAGGAAGGCTATGCCGCCAAGAACGACATCGGCTTCGGCGCCGGCGCGGGCGTCGGCGTCTTCGGCGGCGCGCTCGGTGCGGTCGGCGGCGGCTATGAGAACACCGATATCGGCCGGATCGTGACGCTGTCGTTCATCCAGGCCTATGCCAAGATGGTCACCGAGCTAGGCCTGGTCCAGCCGGGCGATGCCGGCACCGCCCAGGCTGCACCCGCCAAGACCTTCACCGCCCAGGCGCCGGTCGCGATGCGCACCACGCCGGCCGCCACGGGCAAGGTCATCCGCACCTTGCCGGTCGGCTCGATCGTCTATCCCACGGGCAACAAGAACGGCCTGTGGTGGGAAGTCGCCGACGAGAACGACAATGTCGGCTGGGTGCTGAACACCAAGCTGGCGCCGTCGAACTGACGCCCCGGCATCGTTGACGAAAAAGGGCGGGCGCCATCGGCACCCGCCCTTTTTCTTGTCCTGGAAAGAAACGGGCCCGGCGGAGCTGACTCCACCGGGCCCGAATGACTTGCCGAGAGGCTGATGCCGCTTAGCGGGTACGGCCCGTCAGCGAGATGCCGATGACGCGCGGCTCGTTGAGCACGGCGGCCATGTAGTTCTCGATCACGCCCTTGAGGTTCTTCTCGTTCGTGATGTTGCGGGCAAAGGCGGCGATTTCCCAGGTGCCGTTGCCACCCGTGTAGCCGACCTTCAGGCCGCCCTCGAAGTTGCCGTCCGAGTAGAACTCGTTGGTCTTGTAGAGGACGTAGTTGGTGTAGCCTTGGATGTTCCAGTCGGTCGAGATGAACGCCCGGCCGCTGTCGCTGACCGGGATGTCATAGCGTGCCGTCGCGTTCAGGTTGTACTTCGGCGCGTTCGGCAGCGGGTTGCCGTCGATCTGCGCGAAATAGTTGGCGCCGACCTGCTTCACCGGATCGTTGACCGTGCAGACCACGATGCCGTTGAGCGCGCAGACCTGGGCGTAGACGCGCTTGTCCTTGATCTCGCTGTGGAGCCAGCTGGCACCGAAGGAGAGGGCAAGGTTGCGCACCGGACGCACGTTCAGCTCCGCTTCGACGCCGTATGCCTCGGCCTTGTCGGCGTTGAACAGGACGCCGTTGCCGTTCGAGTCATTGCCGTTCAGCTGGATGTCGTCGACCGTGTAGTAGAAGCCGGTCAGGTTGAAGCGGACCTTGTTGTCGAACAGGCTCGACTTGAGGCCGGCCTCGTACGACACGATCGTCTCCGAGTTGGCAGTGGTGAAGTCCGAGTTGAACACCGCCGAGCGGCCCTGGATGGTCGGGCCGCGGAAGCCGCGGGCGACACGGGCGTAGAGGCTCAGATCGTCGTTCACCTCATAGAGCGCGCTCACGTCCCAGCTGGGCTGGGTGTCCGACAGGCGGACGTGGCGGCGGCCGGTATAGGTCGACACATTCGCCACGGTGTTGGCGGTCTTGAGCAGGTCGGTGGTCTTGGTGTCCTCGGTCACGCGCACGCCGGCGGTGAGGCGGAACTTCGGGGTGAGCTGGTAGCTCGCCTGGCCGAACAGCGCCCAGCTGGTGTTGACGTCGTGCAGGCGAACCCAGTTGTTCGGGTTGCGGGCTGCGGTCGTCAGGAACCAGGCGCGCTGATAGAACTCGGTGATGTCGCGGCTGTCGAAGTACATGCCGCCAACCTGCCACTTGAACGGGCCGTCGCCGTTGCTGGCAAGGCGGACTTCCTGGGTCCACTGGTCGAGATCGGCCAGACGGCCCATCGACTGGCCGAAGCCATTGGGCACGCCACCGACCGGATAGTCGGCCGCTGCACCGCCATCGGTGTCGCCGCGGCTGTAGCCCGACGAGGTCTCATAGGCGGTGATCGAGGTCAGCGTGACCGGCCCGAAATCGAAGCTGTTGTTCCACGACATGCCGTAGGTGTCGTAGTCCTGCGGATTGTCCATCGCCTCGTCGTAGCGGACCGTGGTGCGCGAGACGTTGCTGACGTCGTTCGAGCCCTTCTTCAGCGCCTGGCGCAGGAACAGGGTCGAGGTGCCGTTATAGTTGCGCATGTGCGCCGAGAACAGCGAGGTCCAGCCTTCGGTCGGCTTCACCAGCACCTGGATGCGGGCATCGCGCTCGTCGAAGCCGCCCATGGCGTTCTTGCGCGGGCCGTTGGTGCCGTCCTGGCTCACGCCGGCATAGGCGTTGTCGACATAATTGTCGCGGTGCTGGATCAGGCCCGAGACGCGAACCGCGATGTTGTCGCCCAGCGGACCGCCGATGCCGGCGTCCAGGTTGATGCTGTTGTAGCTGCCATAGCTCAGCGTGCCGCGCGCATCGAGGCGATCGAGCGTCGGGCGGACGGTGTCGAACTTGACGATGCCGGCAGTGGTGTTGCGGCCGAACAGCGAGCCCTGCGGGCCGCGCAGCACTTCGACGTGATCGAGGTCATAGACCGGGTTCGACTTGAGCACGACATGCTCGAGGACCACGTCGTCCTGGACGATCGACACCGGCTGCGAAGCGCCGAGGTAGAAGTCGATATTGCCCAGGCCGCGGATGTAGAAGCGCGGGAAGATGCGGCCGGTGGTCGTCTCGGCATAGAAGCTCGGCACCTTGCCCGAGAGCGAGAGCAGCGTGTCATCGCCCGAGGCGGTGAAGTCGCGCGCGTCCTGGCCGCCGATCACCGCGACCGAAACCGGGGTGTTGCGCAGCGTTTCGGGGCGACGCTCGGCGGTGACGACGATCTCGGCCGTAGGCTCGTCGGCAGTGGCGGTCGCGGCGGCGCTGTCCTGCGCCTGGGCGGTACCGCCGATCACGAGCGCGCTGAACGCGGCGCCCAGGAAAAGGACGGACTTGGTCATCCGAATCTTCATGTGGTTGTTCCCTGTCGTTTGCCCGCGCACGAAATTGGCCACGATTCCACAACGGCGGAATCGCGCTCTCGGCACGCCAGGCATTCTAGTTATCGGAGGGCTTTTCGGTGCCCCCTGCGCAGGGCGGGTAGGATCGGATTGTGTACGAACTATGACAGAGAACATTAAATTTTCGCAATGCAGCATGCACCAGGCGCAATTGCGAAAAGGCGCAGGACTCAGCCCGCCTGCACTGCCTCGATAGCCGCGATCGCATTGGCGTAGCGCTCCTCGCCTTGCCCCGAAACCAGCGCCCAGCGCACCCCGCGGCGCTTCAGCTCGGCCTTGGACAGGTCGAAGAACCTCTGCCGCAGCTCCGGCGTGCCGAACATGCGCGTGCCATCGGCGCGCCAGGCCATGTCGATGTCGAACAGCAGGTAGAAGTCGGCATAGCCCTGCCATTCGTCGAACCAGGGATCGCGATCGCCGAACAGCATGTCGGCCCAGACCGCGGTCATCAGCGGATCGGTGTCGAGCACCAGCGGCTTGAGCCCGGCAGCGACCATCGTGCGGGTACCGGCATCGTGCGTCTTGGCGATCTCGAGCAGGTCGCGCATCGTGAAGTCGATGCCGCGCGCCTCGGCATATTCGCGGCCATATTCGTCGACCACCTCGCCACCGAGATACTCGGCGATGCGCGGCGCCAGCGTGGACTTGCCGGTGCTCTCGGGTCCGTGGAGACAGATGGTGCGCAGCTTCATTCCCGTGCCTTCAGCCAATCGAACAGCCCCCAGATCGAAAGGGCCAGGAATACGCAGTACAGGCCCGCCGTAAGCCACAATTCCTTCACGGCGAACAGGGGGATTGCGAGCAGATCGACCAGGATCCACAGCAGCCAGCACTCCCAGTTGCGGCGCGACTGGAGGATCTGCCCGGCGATGCTCAGCACCGCGATGCTGCCGTCCCACCAGGGATAGGCCGCATCGGTCAGCCGGTGCATCACATAGCCCCACAGCGCGATCACCGCGATGCTGCCCGCCGCCCAGCCTGCGCGCTCGGACCGGCCCAGCGTGCGGACGCGGACCTCTCCGCTCTCGGCCCGCGAACGCGCCCAGTTCCACCAGCCATAGAGATTGACCGCGAAGAAGAAGAGCTGGAGCAGCGCGTCGCTGTAGAGTTTCTCGTGGAAGAAGATCCACGCGTAGAGCGAGACCATCGCCAGCGCGAAGGGGTAGTTCCAGATGCTGCGCCGGACCACCAGCAGGATGTTGATCAGGCCGAGCAGGCTCGCAGTCGCTTCGATCGGGCTCACGGTTACGGCCTAGCAACAACTTGGCCGGGCCGTCGAGAGGCTTGCCCTCCCCCCACTTGCCGCTACGGTAACGGCCTAGGATCGCGGGAGGAGAGGCCCATGCGTCATGTCGCGGTGATCGGTTCGGGTCCGGCGGGATATTACACCGCCGAAGCGTGCCAGAAGGTGTTCGGCGACCAGGTTCGAGTCGACATCATCGACCGGATGCCGGTCCCCTTCGGGCTGATCCGCACTGGGGTTGCCCCCGATCACCAGTCGATCAAGGGCGTCTCGCGGCGCTACGAGGCAGTGGCGCAGACCGACAATGTCCGGTTCGTCGGCAATGTCACGCTTGGCAAGGACGTCACGATCGACGAGTTGCGCGAGCTGTACGACGCGGTCGTCCTGGCCACCGGCGCGCCACATGACCGCAAGCTGGAGATCCCCGGTGCCGGACTGCCCGGCGTGGTCGGATCGGCGGCGTTCGTCGGCTGGTACAATGGCCATCCCGACTATGCCGCGCTCAACCCGCCGCTCGACGGGCCGGCGGTGGTGATCGGCAACGGCAATGTCGCGCTCGACGTCGCGCGGGTGCTCGCCAAGGCCGAGGACGAGCTGGAAGCCTCCGATGTCGTCGCGCATGCGCTCGATTCGCTGCACGGCTCGAAGGTGCACAGCATCACCCTGCTCGGGCGGCGTGGACCGCACCAGATCGCGATGACGCCCAAGGAGCTGGGCGAGCTGGGCGATCTGGCCCACGCGACTCCGGTGGTCGATCCCCATGACTTCCCGCCGGTGGAGGACGATGGCGTCCTCGATCCCGGCCAGCGCAAGTCGGTCGGGCATCTGCGCCGCTATGCCCAGGGCATGCCCGACAAGCCGATTCGCATCGTCTTCGACTTCTTCGCCATGCCGGTGGCGATCGAGGGCGACGGCAGGGTCGAGCGGGTGATCGTGGAGCGTACCGCCTTGGGGCTGGACGGCAATGCGCACGGCACGGGCGAGACCTATGCGGTGCCGGCGAGCCTGGTGGTGAGCTGCATCGGCTATCGCACGCCGCCGATCGAGGGCGTGCCCTATGACGACAAGGCGGGCCGATTCGCGAATCTCGACGGGCGGGTGCTGCCCGGCCTCTACGCGGTCGGCTGGGCGCGGCGCGGGCCGACGGGGACGATCGGCACCAACCGGCCCGACGGTTTCCACATCGCCGAGAAGATTTCCGAGGACATTGGCGAGGGTGCGGGCAAGCCCGGGCGACCGGGGCTGGATGCGCTGCTGGAAGAGCGCGGGGTGGAGGCGGTGACCTTCCGCGACTGGCTGAAGATCGACGCGGCGGAGATCGCCGCGGCCCGTATCGGGGCCCCGCGCGAGAAGTTCGTTTCGGTCGATGCGATGCTGGGTGCGCGGAAAAGCTGATTCAGTGGCTTGCGTGACTCAAATAGCGTGGTTATAGGCGCCCCCTCGCAGTCGGGGTTCGCCCCGGAGGCGCCGGTCGGGGAATAGCTCAGCCTGGTAGAGCACTGTCTTCGGGAGGCAGGGGCCGGAGGTTCGAATCCTCTTTCCCCGACCAATTTATTCCCGCTTATTTCAACACTTTAGGTAAAGTGACCGCCAGGGGTCACAGGGCACTTGGGCGCCCGCCTGAGTGCTGCTAGGCGCCCGCATATGCTTTCTTTCCGTGACATCACCATCCGGCTTGGCGGCCGCGCGATCATCGAGGGCGCCTCTGCGGCGATCCCGCAGCGCGCGCGCGTCGGCTTCATCGGGCGCAATGGCGCCGGCAAATCGACGCTGATGAAGGCGATCGCCGGGATGATCGAGCCCGACAATGGTTCGGTCGACATTCCCCGCAGCGCTCGATTCGGCTATCTCCGCCAGGATGCGCCGAGCGGCCAGACCAGCGCCTTCGATACGGTGCTGGAGGCCGATATCGAGCGCGCCGAACTGCTCACCGAAGCCGAGACGCAGACCGACCCCGACCGGCTGGGCCATATCTATGAACGGCTCGACCAGATCGACGCATATGAGGCCCCTGCCCGTGCGGGCCGCATCCTCAAGGGCCTGGGCTTCGACGAGGCGATGCAGGCGCGGCCGATGGACAGCTTCTCGGGCGGCTGGCGCATGCGCGTCGCCCTGGCCTCGCTGCTGTTCCTCAACCCCGACATCCTGCTGCTCGACGAGCCTTCGAACCACCTCGACCTGGAAGCGGTGATGTGGCTCGAGGGGTTCCTGCGCGCCTATCGCGGCACGATCCTGCTGATCAGCCATGAGCGCGACCTGCTCAACAACGTGGCGGACCATATCCTCCACCTCGATCGCGGCCAGACCACGCTCTATGTCGGCGGATACGACGCGTTCGAGCGGCAGCGGGCCGAGCGGATGGCGCAGCAGGCGGCAGCGCGCGAGAAGCAGGTGGCCGAGCGCGAGAAGCTGCAGGCATTCGTCGATCGCTGGCGGGCCAAGGCGAGCAAGGCCAAGCAGGCGCAGAGCCGCGTCAAGGCGCTGGAGCGGATGCAGCCGATCGCGGCGGTGGCCGAGGATCCGAGCATGCGCTTCGACTTCCCCAATCCGCAGGGCCTGCGTCCGCCGCTGCTGACGCTCGATCACGCCGCCGTCGGCTATGAGGAAGGCAAGCCGATCCTCTCGCGGCTGGGGCTGCGGCTCGATCCCGATGATCGCATCGCGCTGCTCGGCCGCAACGGCAACGGCAAGACCACGCTCGCCCGGATGATCGCCGGCGAGCTTCCGGTGATGGCCGGCGAGATGACCACCGCCACCAAGCTGACGGTCGGCTATTTCACCCAGTACCAGGTCGAAGAGCTCGATCCCGACGCCACCCCGGTGGAGACGATGGGCCGGGTGATGAAGGGCGCGACGCCGGTGCAGGTGCGCAGCCAGCTCGGCCGCTTCGGCTTTTCGGGCGACAAGGCGCTGACCAAGGTCGGCAAGCTTTCGGGCGGCGAGCGGGCGCGGCTGGCGCTGGCGCTGGTCACCCATAACGCGCCGCACCTGCTGATCCTCGACGAGCCGACCAACCACCTCGACGTCGATACCCGCGAGGCGCTGGTCCAGGCGCTGGCCGAGTTCAAGGGCGCGGTGGTGCTGGTCAGCCACGACCGCCACATGCTCGAACTGGTCGCCGACCGGCTGTTCCTGGTCGATGGCGGCACCGCCCGCGAGTTCGACGGGACGATCGAGGAATATGCCGCCTTCGTCGTATCGGGGAAGCCGGCACCCGGCAGCGCCCCCGCCCCTGCCGACAAGAAGGAAGAGCGCCGCGCCGCGGCCCAGGCGCGCGAAGGCTCGTCCGGACTGCGCAAGGCAGTGAGCGATGCCGAGGACCGCATCTCCAAGGCACAGAAATCGCTAGCGGAAATCGACGCAGCCCTGGCCGGCAAGCCGCCCAAATGGCTCAAGGCGCTGTCGATGGGCGACCTGATGAAGCGGCGCGGCGAGGTCGAGTCGGAGCTGGAGGAGGCCGAGGCGACCTGGCTGCGGGCGACCGAGACGCTGGAATCGGCGAACTAGACACCTGCGGACGCGGATATTGGCACAGGTTACGCGGAGCACACGCTTGCCGAAGCGCTCCGCGATACAGTTCCGCGAGAGCGGCGTGACGCACGAACGGACGGTTTCGCACGCGGATGTTGGCGCGGATGCGCTGAGCTTACGGTTCAAAGAGCGGCCTTGCGGCAGCCTCTTGGAACATTAGCAGAACATTTGCCTGTAGGACAGGCTTGAGCTGCATCCCGCACGCCCATCCGTCATCCCGGCGAAAGCCGGGATCTCGTGCGGCTCCTTCCCCGCGCCTCCGCCTGAGATCCCGGCTTTCGCCGGGATGACGGTTTGGGGTGGGTGACAGTTTGAGGCTTGGATGACGCCTGGGCGCTATTTCTTCGCCACCCATTTGTCATAGGTCGCCAGTGCCTTGGCGGGGCCGGCATTGTACCAGCTATAGCCGTTGCGGCGCTCGGCGCTGATCTCGTTGACGTCGGTGTGGATCGACCGGTCGCGGTCGCCGAAGATCGGCTTGCCGGTCTTGATGTCATAGTAGCGCGACCAGATCGGGCCGGCACCGGGCTTGTCGCGCAGCCTGCGACCATCGGCGCCGTCCGTGAAGATCACGCCGTGAAAGGCATGCGCCTTGAGCCAGGCCACCCCGTCCTGCACCGCCGCATCGACCGAGGGCGAGCGGCCCGCCTGCTTCATCAGGAAGATCAGAAGGTCGGCGCTCTCATCCGAGGACAGTGCGGCCGGTTCGAAGTTGCGGGCACCCACCGGCGCAAGGGTGAGCGCGTCATGCTGCTGGCCCCAGATGGTGCGCTTGCCGTCGACGAGGACCTGGGTCTTCAGGATCAGCTGGATCGCGCGGTTGCAGGCAATCTTCGCTTCCGCTGCGAGCGCTTCGGGCACGAAGCCATAATCGTTCTGCCGACGGGCGACGTCGGCGAGCACACCCGCCACCGAAGAGAGCGCATCATCGTTGAACGTGAGCGCATCGTGATAGCCGCCCTGGAGCGGGTAGATCTGGGGCCAGCCGCCGTTGGGGAACTGCGCATTCAGGAGATAACGCACGCCCTTGAGGAAGGCGGCACGATAGGGATCGCCCTCCGCGCCCGGCAGCCCGGCCTGGAAGCGCGCGAGGAAGCGCAGCTCGGAGGTGGTGGCGTTGTTGTCGATCGTGCCGACATAGCTCCACTCCTCGTCGTCGCCGGCGGTGCGCGCATTGGCGGCGAGATGCTCGACCGGGACATAATGCTGGCCCTTCACCCGGGCCGGACCGTCGCGATCGACATTCTTGCCCCAGCCGCCTGCCGGAGTCTGGAAGCTGACGATGTTGTCGGCGACGCGGCGCGCCTCGGGCGTGGCGTAGAAGGCGGCGGCCTTGTTGGCCTCCATGCCGCTGCCGCCCGACTTGCCCGAGGGCGGCGGCGCGGGGATGGTGGCGAGGCCCTGGCGCTCCGCGGCGAGCGCAGCCTTGTCGGCCTGCTTCAGCTCGGCCGACTTGTCGAGATAGACGTTCCAGGCGCGCTGCTGTCCGATGGGAAGCGTGGCGATCCGGGCATGGGTGATCGGTTCGGCGGGCGTCATCTGGCCGATCACTTCGATCGCCGCATATGCCACCGGTGTCATCGCTGCAGCTGCGAACAGAGCGATCTTTGCGATACGAATCATATCCCCTCCCGATTTTGGTGTTGGCGGAGGATAGCGCGGTGGCGGTTTGCGTCCATCCCCCTCAAATTCCTCCCCGAGCTTGCTGGGGGAGGGGGACCGCCCGCGAAGCGGGTGGTGGAGGGGCGCGCCGGGTACCGGCGCGTGGCGCCGGCCCCTCCACCACGCGACTTCGTCGCGCGGTCCCCCTCCCCGAGACAAGCTCGGGGAGGAATTAATACGAAAAACGGGCGGGGAGTTGCCTCCCCGCCCGCTCCCATGACCCTGAACTGACGCGCCTACTCGTAGCGCAGGGCATGAACCGGATTGGTGCGCGCGACACGGAAGGCGTGGGCGCCGATGGTGAGGACCGCGATCGCCAGCGCGAGCAGGCTCGCGGCGAGGAACGGCACCGGGGTGAGCGAGATGCGCGCGTCATAGGCGTTGAGGAACTCGCGCATCAGCCACCAGGCGACCGGCCAGGCGATGATGTTGGCGAGCACCACCGGGCGGGTGAACTGCCAGACCAGCAGCCGCGCGATGTCGATCGTACGGGCGCCCAACACCTTGCGGATGCCGATCTCCTTGGTCCGCCGCTCCGCCGTGAAGGCGGCGAGGCCGAACAGGCCGAGACAGCCGATCACCACCGCGAGCACCGCGAACAGGCCGAACATCTGGGCACGGGCATCGAGCCGCTCATAGGCCTTGGCGATCACCTCGTCGGCAAGGATCGCGTCGAACGGCACGTCGGGGGCATGGCGGCGCCAGACCCGCTCGATCCCCTCGCGCACCGGGCGCGGATCGCCGTGGAAGCGGGCGACCAGCCAGTTGACGTTGTGCTTGTCGAGCAGGAACATCGTCGGCTCGATCGCGGTCTTCACCGTGCGGAAGCGCGCATCGGCGACGACACCGATGATGGTGAGGTCCATGATGCCCCCATATTCGTCCTTCACGCCGTAGCGGATCGTCTTGCCGATCGCTTCCTGCGCGCTCTTGAAGCCGAGGCGCTTCACGCCCGCCGCGTTGAGCACGACATGGCCGCCGCGCGCGACCAGCACCCGCTCCGCCGCCGGATCCTCTGGGCGCGGGGTGGTCATGTCGTCGGCGGCGCGCTCGTCGAACACGCGGCCTGCGGTGGTGCGGATGCCCATGGTGGGGAAGAAGCCGGCATCGACCGAGTAGACGCCGAGATCCACCGGATCGGGGCGACCGGGCAGCACCACCGAGGTGGTCGAGGTCTGGCCGGTGACGACGCCGATCATCGTGCGGCCGGCGGATTCGACGCCCGGCACCTTGGCGATCTCGCGAGTCAGTGCATCGGCCTGGGGCTCGAGCGTCTTCGAGCCGATGCCCTGGAGCTGGAGCAGCCCGGCCCGCTTGTATCCCGGATCGACGGTGCGGGCGTAGACATTCTGCGAATAGACCACCGCGGTGCAGATGATCAGCCCGATCGATACCGCGAACTGGATGACGACGAGCGCGCTGCGCAGCCGGCCCGAGCCCTCGGCGTCCGCCGCCGACTTGTTCGCCTTGAGCACGCGGGCGGGCTGGAAGCGGGACAGGTAGAAGGCGGGATAGAGGCCGCCCGCCGCGCCGACGAGCAGCACCAGTGCGATCATCGGCAGGATCAGCCCGTCCTGCCCGAAATAATGGAGCTCCAGATCGGCATCGAGGAAGTTGCCGAACCAGGGCAGCACGATCTCGACCACCGCGAGCGCGAGGAGCATCGCGATCGTGGCGAGCAGGACCGACTCTCCCAGGAACTGGGTCATCAGCTGGCGGCGGGTGGCGCCCAGCACCTTGCGCAGCGCCACTTCGCGGGCGCGCTGGCTGGCGCGGGCAGTGGCGAGGTTGGTGAAGTTGATGCAGGCCATGGCCAGGATCAGCAGGGCGATCACCGCGAAGGTGGTGATCGTCTGCAGGTCATTGCCCGGCGTCATGCCCGAATTGCTGGCGATGCCGAGGTGCACGTCGGGCGCGGCGACCAGCTTGAAGGTGCGTTCGTCGCCGGCATTGTAGCGATTGCCGTTGAAATTCTCGTCGGGGATGTTGCGCTTTTCCCAGGCCGGCATCTGGGAATTGATCGTCTTCACATCGACGCCCGGGCGCAGCTTCACATAGACATAGCCCGAGGTCCAACCCCAGCTGGTGAGATAGCCGTCATCCTCGGGGAACATGCTGGGGAAATCGGCACGGGCGAGCATGCGCATCGCCATGTGCGAGTTCTTCGGCAGGTCCTTGAACACGCCGGTGATCCGGTAATCGGCCTTCTTGCCCGCGACGAGCAGGGTCAGGGTGCGGCCGACCACGCTGGTGGTGCCGAACAGCCGGGTCGCCTCGGTCTCGCTCAGCGCCACCGTGCCGGGGGCCGAGAGCGCCTTGTGGTCCCCCTGCACCATCGGCAGCCCGATCGTATCGAGAAAGGCGCTGTCGACCAGCCGGCCGTCCTCGACCTCGGTCGCCTGGCCGTCCTTGAGCAGGGTGAGGCGCGGGCCGCCGAAATAGGTGGCGCTCTCGATCTGCGGGAAATCCTTGAGCAGCGCCGCCTTGGTCACATAGGGCGCGCCCTGGTTGTCGTACTTATCGCCGTTGGTCTTGCTCTGATAATAGACCTGGAGCTGATAGGTGCGGTCGCTGTCGGGCAGCCAGCGGTCGTAGCTGCGCTCATACTGGACGTAGAGCAGGATCAGCAGGCACGCCGCGAGGCCGATCGCCAGGCCGAACAGGTTGATGAAGGCATAGGTGCGGTTCTTCGCGAGCGCGCGCAGGCCGACCGTGAGATAGTTGCGCCACATGGGCTTCTTCCTTCTCGTTCTCCCCCTCCCCGCGGACAGGGAGGGGATCGGGGAGAGGGGCGCTAGGGATCAATCCCCCTCTCCCCTGCCTTCTCCCCGCAAGCGGGGAGAAGGCGTTGCATCATGCCGCGCGGCGGCGTTCCTGGAGGACGCGGCCGTCGAGCATCGAGACGATGCGGCCGGCATAGTCGGCGTGCGCGGGCGAGTGGGTGACCATCACGATCGTCGAACCCTCGGCGTTGAGCGTCTGCAGCATGTGCATCACCTCCTCGCCATGCTGGGTGTCGAGATTGCCGGTAGGCTCGTCGGCGAGGATCAGCTTCGGAGAGGCGACGAGCGCGCGGGCGACCGCGACGCGCTGCTGCTGGCCACCCGAGAGCTGACTGGGCCGGTGGCGGGCACGGTGCGCGATCCCGGTGCGGTCCATCACTTCGTCGACGCGGCGCTTGCGCTCCGCGGCGGGGACATTGTGGTAGAGCAAAGCGAGTTCGACATTGTCGCGGACGCTCAGCTCGTCGACCAGATTGAAGCTCTGGAAGATGAAGCCGATATTCTCCTTGCGGACATCGGCGAGCCTGCTCTCGCTGAGCCCGGCGACTTCCTGGCCGTTGAACATGTACGATCCCGAGGACGGGCTATCGAGCATGCCGATCATGTTGAGCAGGGTCGACTTGCCGCAGCCGGACGGGCCCATGATCGCGACGAATTCGCCCTGGGCGATTTCGAGGTCGATCGCGTCGAGCGCCGTCGTCTGCACAGTGTCGGTGCGGTAGACCTTGGAGAGTTCGCGCATATGCAGCATCGGATTCCCTTTCTTTTCGGTCACTTGGTCAGGTCCAGGCGCGTCTTGTCGGTGAGGCCGGTATAGGGCGAGGTGATCACCTTCTCGCCGGGCTCGAGCCCTTCGAGCACCTCGACGAAATCGGTGTTGCGGCGGCCGAGGCGAACGGTGCGCTTCTCGGCGCTGCCGCCGCCCGGGGCGACGACGAACACCCAGGCGCCGCCGGTGTCGTTGTAGAAGGCGCCGTTCGGGATCAGCAGCGCGGGCGCCGGATCGCCGAGGGTGAGGCGCGCCTGCATGGTCTGGCCGCGCTGGAGCTGGGGCGGCTCGGCGCCGGCGAACTGCAGGTCGACCTGGAACTGGCCGTTCTGCACCTGCGGATAGATCTTGGTGACCTTGGCCGCGTAGCGCTTGCCGCCCCAGTCGAGCGCGGCCTGCTGGCCCAGCTGGACGCGGCCGAGGTAGAATTCGTCGACGCCGGCGATCAGCTTGTTGCGGCCCGGGCTGTCGATCTGGCCGACGCGCTCGCCGCGGGAGAGCGACTGGCCGACCTGGACCGAGAAGCCGGAGAGCTGGCCGGCGACCGGCGCGCGCAGCTGGAGCGCGTCGAGATTGGCGCGGGCGATGGCGAGGCCGGACTGCATCGACCTGGCAGCCTGTTGCTGCTGGGTGAGCTGGCTGCCCTGAAGGCGCGCATCGGTGCTCTGGCTGCGCTTGAGCGCGGCGAGGTTGCGCTGGCTGAGCTCGTAATCCGCCTGGGTGTCGGCGAACTGCTTGCCCGAGACGAAGCCGCGATCGGCGAGCGGCTTCTCGCGCTCATACTGGCGGCGGGCCTTCTCATAAGTGGTCTGGGCGGCGAGCACGGCGCGCTCGTTGGAGAGCTGGGTCTGGGCGAGCGACAGCTCCTGGCTGCGCATGTTGTTGATCTGCTGCTCGACCTCGGTCTGGCGGGCGAGGGTGGAGAGCTGGAGCTCGGCGTTCGACAGCAGCGCGATCGGCTGGCCGGCGGCGACGGTGGCGCCGTCCTCGACCAGCATCTTCTCCACCCGGCCGCCCTCGACCGCATCGATATAGACGGTGAGCAGCGGCGTGACGCGGGCGCGCAGCGGCATGAAATCGTCGAACGTGCCCTTGGTGACGGTGGAGACGGTCACCCGGTCCATGGTCACGGTCTGGCTGGCGCCGGTGGGGGCGAACCACCAGAAGCCGAATGCAGCCAGCAGCGCCGCGGCGACGCCGAGCGCGATCTTCACGCGCAGCGACAGGCTGCGCTTCTCGACGACCAGGTCCATCCCGCTGCCCGAGACGGCGCCTGCCCCCCTGTCCTTCTGCATCCGTAGCACTGTCATGCCCCCTATCCTCGCAATTGCCGTGCCAGCCGCGCTTCCTCGGGCGGCGTGGCGCTGGCGGCGCGGCAAGTGTTCGATTTCGGACAGAGGCGTCCGGAATCGAACGCCACCCGTAACGATATGATGCCGAGCCGAAGCACGGCCTGGCTGCCGGCAGCGTCCATCCGCAGGTCGAAACCGACAGGCCCGCGGGGCAGGCACAGGAGGAGAAGCGCCGCCGCGACGACCGCTCCCTTCCGAACCAGGCTCCCCCGAAGCTGCACGATTTCCTCCTCCGGCACCCGCGCCGTTCATCGGAGTGTCAGCATGAGCCGTGCCAATTGCGGCTTCAGGGGGGACCAGGGCTTGGCACGCAATTTGATTGTCCGGTTCCGCACAGTGCATGTACGGGAGTGGCCATTATGGGGGATCCGGAATTCGATTTCTGCGTCGTGATCGACGACGACGACGACATCCTGATGGCCTCGCGGCTGCTGCTGCGACGGCTGTTCAAGGATGTGGAGGCGGTGCGCAGCCCCGAAGAGGCGCTGCCGCTGATCCAGGCGCGCGCGCCCGACGCGGTGCTGCTCGACGCCAATTTCGCGCGCGGGGCGACCAATGCGGCGGAGGGCCTGGCCTGGCTCGACAAGCTGCTCGGCATCGATCCCGAGATGGTGGTCGTGATGATCACCGCGCATGGCGGGGTGCAGGTGGCGGTCTCGGCGATGAAGCGCGGGGCGACCGACTTCGTCTCCAAGCCCTGGTCGAACGAGAAACTGCTGGCGACGGTGCGCACCGCCGCCTCGCTGCGCCGCTCGCGCCGGGCGGTTTCAGGGGGCACCGGCGCAGTCCCTGCCCCGGCGATCCAGGCCGGGTCCTCTCCCCTGCTCGGCAACTCGCCGGTGATGGCGCGGGTGCACTCGCTGATCAGCCGCGCGGCGCCGACCGATGCGAACGTGCTGGTGCTCGGCGAAAACGGCACGGGCAAGGAACTGGTCGCACGCGAGCTGCACCGCCAGTCGCTGCGGGCGAACCAGGTGATGCTGACCGTCGACCTGGGTGCGGTGAGCGAGGAGCTGATCGATTCGGAACTCTTCGGCCATGTGAAGGGCGCCTTCACCGATGCGCGTACGGACCGGGTCGGCCGCATCCAGGCTGCGGACGGGGGAACCCTGTTCCTCGACGAAATCGGCAATCTGCCGCTGCGGTTGCAGCCCAAATTGCTCACCGTGCTCGAGCAGCGCCAGGTGACTCCGGTGGGCGCCAACAAGCCGGTGCCGGTCAACATCCGGGTGATCGCCGCGACCAACCTGCCCCCCGAGAAGCTGCGCGACGAGAGCCATTTCCGCCAGGACCTGCTGTTCCGCCTCAACACGGTGGAGATCGACCTTCCCCCCTTGAGGGACCGCCGCGAGGATGTGCCGCAGCTGATCGAGCATTATCTGGAGCATTACGCCAAGCGCTATGGCCGGCCGGTGCCGAGCCTGAGCCCTGCCGCGCGGATGGCGCTGCTCGACCATGACTGGCCGGGCAATGTCCGTGCGCTGCGCCATGCGCTGGAACGCGCGGTGATCCTGGCGCGCGACGCGGCGCTGGAGCCCGAGGACTTCGCGCTGGTCCAGGCGATGCCCCGCATCGTGCCCGTCGCCGCGGTGGCGCCGCCCCAGCCCCGGCAGAGCGACGACCTCAACCTCGAGCGGGTCGAGCGCCGGCTGGTCGAGGAGGCGTTGAAGAAGCACGGCTACAACATCTCGCTCGCCGCCAGCGAACTCGGCCTGTCGCGCGCCGCGCTCTATCGCCGGATGGAGAAGCATGGGCTTTGACCGGCGCTTCACGCAGGGCCTGATCGCCTGGGTGGTCGCGCTGGCGATCGCGCTGACCGGCGCGGTGCTGGCGTCCTTCTCCCCGGGACTTGGCGCCGCGCGGATCGTCGCGCTGCTGCTCGTCGCCGGCGCGATCTGGGGCCTGTGGCAGCACGTCTCGCGCACCAATGCGGTGATCGCGCGCTTCGTCGAGGCTTTGCACTTCGGCGATAGTGCCGCGCGCTTCGGTGGATCGAGCGGCGGCGGGTTCGAGGCGCTGGGCACCGCGCTCGACGGCGCGATGGACCGGATGCGCGAGCGCCAGGCCAAGGCCGCCTCCGAGGCGCGCTTCCTCGAGGCGCTGGTCGACGACATGCCGGTCGCGCTGCTCACCATCGACGGCGAAGGCCATGTCGAGCCGGCCAACAAGGCGGCGCGGCGGCTGTTCCGTGGCGTCGGCGGCACCCGGGCCGAGGACTATGCCGTCTATGGCGCGACGCTGGCCAAGAGGCTGGCGGGCGGCGACGCGGCCGAGGAAATCCTGCTGCTGGCGATCGAGGGACGCACCCAGCGCGTGCTGGTCCGCTCGGGCACGCTGGAGCGGCTCGGGCGCAGCATCCGCGCGGTGACGGTGCAGCCGATCCAGGGCACGCTCGACGCCGTCGAGATGGCCGCGCAGACCGACCTGGTGCGCGTGCTGACCCATGAGATCCTCAACTCGCTGACCCCGGTGACGTCGCTGGCGGCGACGGCAGCGGACCTGCTCGACGATCCCGAGCTGGCGGGCAATCCGCGGATCGGCGACGCCCGGGCGGCGGTCTCCACCCTTGCCCGGCGCGCGCATGGGCTGGGGCATTTCATCGAGGCCTATCGCGCGGTGGCGCACACGCCCGAGATCAAGCGCCAGGCCTTTGCCGCCCAGCCCTGGGCCGAGGAGCTGGGCCGCATCTTCGCCACCCGCCAGCCCGACGTGCCGCTGGCGATCGACGTGGTGCCGGCGCGGCTGGCGATCGACGCCGATCCCGACCTGCTCGCCCAGGTGCTGATCAACCTGCTGCAGAACGCCGCCCAGGCCATGGCCGGGCAGGAACGCCCGCCGGCGCTGGCGCTACGGCTGTTCGAGGATCACGAAGCGCTGGTGATCGAAGTGGAGGACAATGGCCCCGGCGTGCCCGAGGGGCTGCGCCAGGACGTGTTCCTGCCCTTCTTCACCACCCGCGCGACGGGCACCGGCGTCGGACTGAACCTCGCCCGGCAGATCGTGGTGGCGCATGGCGGCACGATCACAATCTCGGACGCGCCCGAAGGCGGAGCACTCTTCCGGATCCTGCTCTAGGACCAGCTGCCGGCGGCCAGGCTCGTCGGACTTCGGTTTGACAGGGCAGTAATTTCCACCGATTTGGCAGTATACGAACGATTATCCAAAAACACACCACCAGAACGCGAAGTTCATCATTCGGATACTTGCACATTAAGTCATCATTCTGGTTCATTTTGGACTATTTGCCGACATAACTACTTTTGCACTCCACGCCCGATAGGGCATGTTCACTCCACGAATCGCAGTAATGACGTAGTGACCAGCGGATGATGTCCGATCGGGCGGATGGCGTTCGACCTAGGGTCCTTACGGCCAGATGGGGGAACGACATGACGATCAGGATCAGCCGCGCGGACTATCTGCGGTCGCACCCCAAGGCATCCGCATGGGCCGAGCTCGCGGACGCGACCAACGCGCAGATGCGGATCACGCCGGGTCCGATCGAGCTGGAGGAAGGCAGCTTCAAGGGCAAGCGCGCGCTCATCCTCGGCGCCGGCGTCGGCGGGCTGACCACGGCCTATGAGCTGCTGTTCCACAAAACCGGCATGGAAGTCACGATCCTCGAGGCGCAGAGCCGCACCGGCGGGCGGTGTCTCTCGCTGCGCACCGGCGACACGCTGACCGAGGACAAGGACGATGCGCTGTTCGGGTCGGAGCCAGGCGAGACCCAGGTCGTCCGCTTCGAATGGCCGGTCGGCGATTCCGAGCCCTATCTGAACGCAGGCCCCGGCCGTATCCCTTCGGCGCACAAGCGGCTGCTCAACTATCTTCGCGAATTCGGGGTCGCGGTCGAAGTCTATGTGATGAATTCGATGTCGAACCTCGTCCACATGGACACGGGGCCGCTCAAGGGTAAGCCTCAGATCTATCGGCAGATCGACCACAATCTGCGCGGCTGGATCGCGCAACTGGTGCACGAGCATGCGGCCGAACTGATCAAAACGCCCAGCGTGGCGATCCCCAAGAACCAGCAAGAGGCGCTGGCCGAGAAGCTCAAGTCGCTGATGGTGAGCTTCGGCGAGCTGGATGATGAAGGCCGCTATGCGCCCACCGCCGGGAATGCGGGCTTCGAGAATGCGATCTCGCGCGCCGGGTTCGACGTGCTGCCCGGCGTGGCGGTGGGCGAGATTGCCGAGGCGATCAAGCTCCAGGACCTGCTCGCGTCGGAATATTGGGCGCAGACCCGGTTCTATCAGCCGGTCGACTTTCTCTGGCAGCAGACGATCTTCCAGCCGGTCGGCGGCATGGACCAGGTCCAGCGTGCCTTTGCCCGCCAGATTGCGACGCTGGGCGGGACGGTCCATCTCAACAGCCCGGTGACCTCGATCGACTGGGATCCGAAGAAGCGCGAGTTCGTCGTGCAGGTCGCCAAGATCGGCAGCAAGGAGACGACCGAGTATCGCGCCGACTATTGCTTCTCGAACATCGCGATGCCGTTCCTCGAGAAGCTGCTGTCCAAGGGATTGCAGGGCGGCGGCGACAAGGAAGGCTTCGCGCTCCCGTTCAAGAAGGGGCTCAAGGCAGTCTATGCCGCGCAAGCCCGGCCGCGCATCACCGCCGAGGGCAAGTATCAGGACAAGTTCCTGGCCGTGACGACCAAGGTCGGCTGGCAGGGCGACCGCACGCTGTGGCAGGGCAAGCTCATCACCCATGACCATGAGGACGACCTCAAGCTCAACACGCTGGTCGCGCCCGACAGCGAGGAGGGCGTCGTGCCGATCTTCGGCGGGATCAGCTGGACCTCGCATCCCATCGTCCAGATCTGGTATCCCTCCAATGGCTATCACGACCGCAAGGGCGTGCTGACCGGCGCGTATAATTTCAGCCAGACCGCCTATGAGTGGGGCAACAAGCCGGTAGGCCAGCGGCTCGACCTGGCGCGCGAGGGCGCGCGGCAATTCGGCAAGCGCTTCGGCAACGGGCTGCACGACGGGCTCGCGATCGCTTGGCAGAACATGCCCTATATCAAGGGCGGCTGGGCCTATTGGCAGTCGGTCGGCAAGGATGCCGTGAAGCACTTCAACATCCTGAGCCAGGGCACCGGCGTCCATGATGCAAAGGGCAAGCTGTCCGATCCGGTGTTCTTCGTGATCGGCGACCAGCTGTCCTCGCTGCCGGGCTGGCAGGAGGGCGCGATCGCCGCGGCGCTCAACGCCCTGACCCGCATGGCCCGGCCGGACCTCGAGATTCCGTATCTCGACAAGCTGCCGGACACCAGGCTGCTGGTCGAAGGCGTCTAGGCGCGAAGCAATTCCGACCGGAACAGCAAGGGGAGGCAGTGATGGCATTCAGTCGAGCAACGCTCATGGCCCTGAAGGACGGCGGCCGTGTCCTTCAGGCGGCCAAGCGGGGGGAGAAGCTTCTCGGTCCGCTCGCCCTGTTGCCGGGCGTCTGGCGGAACGAGGACGGGCTCGAGGGCCATGGCTGGAACATGATCGCCCTGCCCTTCGAGACGCGCCCGGGCTCGACGCTCGATTATCGCCTGCTGCTCAACCAGTATAACGAGACGCTCGTCTTCGACCTGGTCGACAAGGGCGTGCCCAATCGCGGGCTGACCGCGGGGATTCAGGCCGACCAGTCGCTGATGGCGATGGATTACGAGCAGGTCACCGACCAGATCGCGACGGCCGATTTCCCCCAGAGCACGGTGCTGGGGCCGACCAGCCCGCCGGGGAACACGATCCATCACGAGCCCGGCCTGTGGCTCAACATGCTCGACCAGATCACCGACGGGTACGACATCGCGCGGCTGGGCAGCGTTCCGCACGGCGATGCCCTGCTCGCGCTCGGCCGCAGCGTTCCGGTCACGCCCGGCGCGCCGGTCATCCCCGATGTCAGCGGCCTGCCGCTGAAGGTGAAGCAGGACCTCGATAGCCCCTACCTCGCCCCCTACAAGCATTTCCACGAGAACCTGTTCGAAGGCGTGTTCGATCCAGTCCACCCGGCCGAGCTGCTCAAGCGGGCCAATGAAGGGGTCGACATCCTGCGCACGACGACGCTCTCGGTCGATACCGAGGCGGAGACCGGGGGGATCCACAACATCCCCTTCGTCGTGAAGCAGGCCAACGCCTCTTCGATGCGCTCGACCTTCTGGATCCAGGAGCTCGCGGAGACCGACAGCCAGGGCAGGCCGAAGCTGCGCCTGCAATATCTCCAGATCGTGATGCTCGATTTCGATCCGCGGACGAGCGGCCTGCCCGGCCGGATCATCTGGCCGCACATCTCGATCAATACGATGCGCAAGGTCGAGAGCGCCCCCGACGACAAGATCGAACTGTTCGCGAGCATGTGAGCGCCGGCGGCGTGCAAGGATCGGGGCGTGTCGCGATCCATCGTGACACGCTCCATCCACTCCGCCCCGACCAGAAGGGCGGCAGCGGTGCGCGAAGCCCGGCTATTTGCCGGGCGCAGGCTCGAGCTGGCAGTCGCCGACGCGCTGGCCCTTGATGGACCAGCGCAGCACGTCCGGCCGGGTGAGATAGGACTTGTCCGGGAAAACCGGTTCCTGGACGTCGTGGAAATCGATCACGAGCTTGTCGCGTCCATAGCGGCCGGTGACCGTCAAGCTGCTCTTGGCAGGAACCGTCGCACTGCTGGCCGATCCACCACCACCCCCGCCCCCGCTCCGCGACGCGAGCGAGCCAACGCCCTGGTGCGTCTCGACTTCCACTGGCTGCATCGATCCGCCACGGCAGGATTGCGAACCGCGGAGCCGGCCATCGCCGAGCCGGATGGTGAGCGGCGAGCAGGTCGTCGTGGCCGACGATGCGGTGCGCCCCTCCCCCACCAGTATCCGCATCAGCGGCTCGACATCCGCGTCACCGAGGCAGAATTTCCAGGTCCTGTCTCTGCCCACCGGCGACGTGTCACCAAGATGGCCCGAACGATAGGCGCGGGAGAGGCTGATGTTCCACTCCCCGCCCCGCAGGCGCCGCTCGTCCCGCTTGCCGGTGACCACCAGCGCACCGTCGCTGTCCTGTGGTTTCTCCTGCTGTCGGGCATAAGCAGCAAGCGCGACGGTGCCGAACGCGAAGCAGGCGAGCGTTCCAAGCATATGGAACCGTGAGAAATTCATGCGCGCCTCCTCCCATTCAGCGAAAGGAAACGTATAAGTTATAACCTGACTTGTACAAATATTTCGGCGCCGGGGCGGTCCGACTATCGCGATGCGGGGAAGGCCGGCGCCTCGGGCGGTACCGACGCCCCGCGCCAGCGCTCGACCACGCCGACCGCGATCTTGCCGTCGGGACGCTGCACCCGCTGGATCAGCACCGCGGCCTGCTGGCTGGTACTGCCGATGGTCACCCGGGTGCGCACCCAGAAGGTGCCGGAGCGGAAACCGGTGCCCCAGGGCTGCGACAGGTTCTGGTCGCTCAGGTCCTTGAGCGTGAGCTTGCCGTTGCGCTGGCGGATCTCGACGAGGCGCTGCGCGACGAGCGGATCGCGGAACAGAACCCGCAGCATCTCGGGGTCGGCGGCATTGAGGTTGATCGTGGTGGTGCCGGGCAGCGCCGTCACCAGCCGCTCCATTCGCGCCGCCGCCTCGGGCTCGAAGCCGGCCAGTCGGATCGGGCGGACATCGGTGAGCGGGCCATAGAGGCGGACATAGGTGACCGCCTTGATCGCATCGTCGTTCGACAGGCCGACTTCCTTGGCGATCGTCTGGAACAGCACGATCGCGCCGGCATCGCCCGCGCGCAGGCTGTTGAGGTTGAACCGGCCTTCGGCATCGGCGATGGCGAGATCGAAGGTGCCGCCCTCGATCGGCGCACCCTTCTCCGACAATTTGGCCCAGGGCTCGGTGAGATTGTCCTCGTTGGGCGCGGTGACCATGTCGCGGCGGAGCGCGACCACCGCCGACAATTCGCCGCCGCGGACCACCGACAGCGCACGCGCCGCCTCGCGCGTCCGCAGGGCCCGATCGAGCGCCAATTCTTCGCGATTGATTAGCAATAGCACAAGTCCGGACGCGATCGCGACGAACATCAGCACGTTGACGAGGATCATCCCCGCTTCGTCTTCGCGGCGGCTCATTGCTTGGGATACTCCGCCTGGTCGGGCAGCGTGACGACGCGGCGCAGCGCCCCCGGCGTGCCGCCCGGGCCGACCGCCTGCAGGTCGACCGCGATGGCGCGGGGCCATTTGTCCTTGTCCTCGTCTCGGGCCGGCCAGCGATCGAGCCAGGCGCTGCCGTCGAAGAAGCGCCAGCGGACATTGGCGACGCCGCCGACCACGGTCTGCACCATCGCGCCCGATCCGCGGACCAGGTTCCCGTTGGCCACCGAATATTGCAGCGGCACCGCCGGTCCGCCAAAGCCGGGCGCGGCGCGGGTGAAGTTCAATTTCTCGCCGCCGCCCGAGACCTGGCCGAACGAGATCTGGTCGATGTCGCTCGACACGACGAACATCGCGCGCTGGAGATCGGCGAGGCGGTCCATGCGCTTCTCGGTGCGCCCCTGCACCTTGATGATGCCGTCGACCAGCGCGAGCCCCGCCACCGCGATCAGCGCGAACAGGCCCATCGAGATCATCAGCTCGATCAGGGTGAAGCCGGTTTCGCCGGCTTCGGAGCGCGGTTTCACGAGCCCGAGCTCGATGCCACCGGAGTATAGCCGGTGGGACCGGCGACCAGGATGGCGAAATCGCGGGCGACCGAGCCGTCGGTGCGGAAGCGGACGGGGCCGGTGACGCCGTGGAAGCCCTTGGCGTCCATCAGCCCCTCCATGCCGAGCCGGTTGTCGGCGCGCAGCGTGTTGGCGATGCCGGCGGCATCATAGGCGAGCGCGGCGATCGTGCCGGGATCGCCGCCGTTGCGCGCCTGGAAGGCGCTGGCGAAGGTGCCGAAGGCGTTGGGATCGGGGCTGGCGAGCCAGGCGCCGTCGAGCGCGGCCAGCGCCTGTGGGCGACTGTCCAGCGCCTGGAAGGTGCCGAGCAGCTGGACGCCGGTCTCCTTGAGCGCGCGGGCGGCGGCGAGGACGGTCTCCCCGGCGCCGGGGAGCAGCACCGCGTCGGGCGCCTCGCCCGGGCTGGGCAGGGGCTGGCCGGGCTTCACCTGGAGGATGTTGACGGTGATGCCGATCTCGCTCTCGCTCTTGCCGGCGGCGATCGTGGCGGCGGCGCTCCAGGGCGAGCCGTCATCGATCATCGTGACGGTCTTCACGCCGCGGGTGCGGGCATAGCGCAGGATCGCGGTAGTCACCTGGCCGGCGGTGATCCCGAAGATCCAGGTGCCGGGCGCGCGCAGCACGCTGTCGTTGCTGAACGCGATGACGGGGACGCGGCCGGCGACGGTGCTGGAGACGGCGGGAACCTCCTCGGCGCTGAGCGGGCCGAGGATGAGCGCGGGCTTGATCTTGAACGCCTGGGCCGCGGCGGCGGCGGCGCCGGCGGCGGTACCGCCGGTGTCGAAGCTCTGGACGAAGGCGCTGTTTTCCGCGAGCAACGCCGCCTGCCGCATGCTAAGCCCCAGCCGCGCTCGCGGGCCCGTGAGCGGCAGCAGCAGGGCGATCGGGCGCTTGTCCTTCTTCTTGTCGGCTGCGAACACGACAGAGGGAAGCACGACCGATGCCGCTGACGCGACCAGGCCTGATTGCAGTGACTTCAGCAGGGTCCGTCGATCCATTGCCGACTCTCGAAGGGGGTAGCGGGGCACGGCGGTCTATTATCCTCTTCGCCCTGATCGGCATAGCGGCATATCTGCTCGCCCTGCTGGTGACGATGCCGGCGAGCGTGATCTTCAAGAACACCAGCTGGCGCACCGGCGTGGCGGGAACGGTGTGGAACGGCGAAGTCGGCATCGCCGGCGGCGCGACCTTCGCATGGCACATGGCGCCTTTGCGCTCGCTGACCAGCCTGGCCTTTGCCGCGGACTGGAAGGCGACGGGGCCGGACACCGATCTGGGCGGACAGATGGTCCAGCATCTCGGCGGGCGGACGGTGCTCGACCATGTCAGCGGATCGGCGGATGCGAACCTGCTCAAGGCGCTGCAGCCGAACCTGCCCTTCACCTGCAACCTGACGATGCAGATCGAGATGCAGCGGATCGCTTCGGGGGGCGGCGCGCGGATGGCGGACGGCAAGGTGACCACCGATCCGGGCAGCTGCCGGGCGAAGACCGGCGCGCCGGTGGCGGTCCCCGCCCTGCTGATCACCGCCGAGCATGTCGGCGACCGCACGACGTTCCGCGTGGCGCCCTCGGCCCAGCGGCTCAAGACGCTGATGACCGCGGTGCTGCGCGAGGACGGGGCGCTGGACATCTCGATGACGCCGGAGGGCGCGGCGGTGCTGCCGTTCGTCGGGCTGCCCGGCGGGGCGACGGTGCAGGGGCAGATGTAGTTTCAAATCCTCCCCGAGCTTGTCTCGGGGAGGGGGACCGGCCGCAGGCCGGTGGAGGGGCGGCGGACGCAGTCCGCCGTCTTCGACGGCGGCCCCTCCACCACTCGCTTTGCGAGCGGTCCCCCTCCCCCAGCAAGCTGGGGGAGGATTTATTGGCTTACAGCCCCACCAGATTGTTCAGATTGATGATCGGCAGCAGGATCGCCAGCACCATCATCAGCACCAGCCCGCCCATCACCAGCAGCACCAGCGGCTCGACCAGCGCGACCAGGGTACCGACCAGCGCGTCGAGCTCGCGCTGCAGCTCGTCCGAGGCGCGGCCGAGCGCGGGGGCCAGGCGGCCCGAGCTCTCGCCCGAGGCGACGATCGCCACCAGCATCGAGGGGAAGACCCCCGCCTCGCTCATCGCGGCGCGCAGGCTGATGCCTTCCCGCACCCGCGTCGCGACGCCGAGCGCCTTTTCGCGGACCCAGCGATTGGGGGTGACGGCGGCGGCAGCGTGAAGCGCATCGACCAGCGGCACCGCGCTGCCCACCAGCGTGGCGAGGCTGCCGGCGAAGCGGGCGGCGCTGAGCTGGCGGCTGAAGCGGCGGAACGGGCGACGCTCGGAAAAGAAACGATCGATGCGGAGGCGATTGGCCGGCACGCGTGCCCAGCGGCCGAAGACCAGGCCGATCACCGCGATGCCGAGCATCAGGTACAACCCGAAATTCTGGAGGAACCAGCTCACCGCGATCAGCAGGCGAGTGAGGAACGGCAGGTCGGCGCCGCGCGAGACGAACACCTTCACGATGTCCGGCACGATATAGACGAGCAGCAGCGCCATCATGCCAATCGACACCAAGGCGAGCAGCGCGGGGTACATCAGGGCGAGCTGGAGCTTCTGGCCGTTCGCCTGCCGGTTCTCGACGAACTCGGCGAGATGCTCGAGCACGCTCGGCAGCTTGCCCGACGCCTCGCCCGCCGCGACCGAGGCGCGGTAGAATTCGGGGAAGGCCTTGGGGTGCTGGGACAGCGCGGCGGCGAAACTGCGGCCATCGAGGATCGCGGAGCGGACGTCGAGCAGGAGCGAGCTGGTCGCCGCCTGTTCGGACTGGGTGGCGACGAGGCGCAGCGATTCCTCGATCGCGATGTCCGATCCGACCAGCGTGGCGATCTGGCGGGTGACGGTGGCGAGCGCCTTGGACGAGATCGTGCCACGACGGAATTTGGGAAGCTGGATGCTGCCGAGGCTGGCGCCCTTCTCGGCGGCGACTTCGACCGATAGCGGCAGCAGCGCCTGCTCGCGCAGCAGCGCGCGGGCGGCAGCGGGGCTGGAGGCCTCGATGATGCCCTTCCTGGCGGCCCCGGCCTTGTCGGCGGCGCGGTAGGCATAGGCGGGCATCCTAAAATCCTCCCCGAGCTTGTCTCGGGGAGGGGGACCGCCGCGAAGCGGTGGTGGAGGGGCGGCGGTGGAACACCGCCGTCTGCGACGGCGGCCCCTCCACCACTCGCTGCGCGAGCGGTCCCCCTCCCCCAGCAAGCTGGGGGAGGATTTGGGTTGGCTCAGCCCTCATCGCGGACCACCCGCGCCACTTCCTCGACCGTCGTCACCCCGGCCTTCACCTTGGCGATGCCGTCGTCGAGCAGGCTGGGGTTTTCCTTGCGGGCATGGACTTCGAGCTCGGCCTCGGACGCACCGTCGTGGATCAGCTTCTGGAACTTGTCGTCCACCGCGACGACTTCATAGAGGCCGGCGCGGCCGCGATAGCCTTCGCCGTGGCATTCCGCGCAGCCTACCGCCCGCCAGACCTTCTTGCCCGGCTTGATCGCCCCGCCGAGCAGGAGCGAATCCGCCTCGGTCGCGTCGTCCTGCTTCGCGCAGTTCCGGCAGAGCTTGCGGACCAGGCGCTGGGCGCAGAGGCCGACCACCATCGGGGCGAGCAGATAGCGCTCGACGCCCATGTCGATCAGGCGCGTCACCGAGCCGACCGCGCTGTTGGTGTGGAGCGTCGAGAGCACGAAATGGCCGGTCATAGACGAGCGGACGGCGACCTGGGCGGTTTCCTGGTCGCGGATCTCACCGACCATGATCACGTCGGGATCCTGGCGGAGGATCGCGCGCAGGCCCCTCGCGAACGTCATGTCGGTGCGCGGATTGACCTGGGTCTGGCCGATGCCGGCCAGCTCGTACTCGATCGGATCCTCGACCGTCATGATGTTGCGCTTGCGGTCGTTGAGCTTGTTGAGCGCGGCGTAGAGCGTAGTCGTCTTGCCCGAACCGGTCGGGCCGGTGACCAGCAGCATGCCGTGCGGGCGCTCGAGCAGGCGGGTGAAGACGTTACGGTCGCGCTCGCTCATCCCGAGCACTTCCATGTCGAGACGGAGCGAGCCCTTCTCCAGCAGACGCATCACGACGCGCTCGCCATGCTGGGTCGGGATGGTCGAGACGCGGGCGTCGACGTCGTGGCCGCCGATGCGGAGGGTGACGCGGCCGTCCTGCGGGATCCGGCGCTCGGCGATATCGAGCTTGGCCATCACCTTGATGCGGCTGACGAGGAGCGGCGCGAGCGCGCGCGGCGGCTCGATCATGTCGCGCAGCACGCCGTCGATGCGGAAGCGGACGACCAGGCGCTTTTCCTGCGTCTCGATGTGCACGTCCGACGCGCCTTCGCGCACCGCCTCGAGCAGCAGCGCATTGATCAGGCGGATGACCGGCGCGTCGTCGCGCGTGTCGAGCAGGTCGTCGACGCTCGCGGCACTGTCGGCGAGGGCGGCCAGGTCCATGTCGCCCAGGTCGATGTCCGCGGCGGCACCGGCACCCGAATAGGCGGCGCTGAGCGCGGCCTCGAACTGGTCGTCGGGCACGGTGACGAAGCGCGCGGCGGGGGCGAGGCGCTGGACTTCGAGCAGGCCGTCGAGCGCGGCGCCAGCCTTGTGGACGCATTCGACGCCGGCATCGGTGACGCGCAGCAGCACGCCGTTGCGGCGCGCGAAGCCATAGGGCAGCGCGGTGGGCGCATCGTCGGTGAGGATCAGCATCTCGTTCATCCGCCGAAATCCACGGTGGCGCCCACATGGCCGGGCGCGGCGGCCTTCTGGAGATCGACGCGCTTGATCCGCAGGCTGGAGGTTGCGGACAGGTCGGCGAGCCACGCCATGACGCTGTCATAGCTGCCGTCCGCGATCGTCGCGCGGGCGCCACCGGGGATCGCGGAGACGGTGGCGGTGAGGCCGAAGCCCGGCGCCGAGCCGGTGATCACGTCGTTGGGCGAGCCCTGGCGGCGCTGGGGCTGGCCGGCGCTCAGCGTGCCCGCGGCACGAATGCGCGCGGTGAGCGTCTCATAGGTGCGGATGTCCTGCAGCGCGGCGGCGCGGGCGGACTGAAGCGGTTTTACGATGCCGAAGATCAGCACCAGCGCGGCAAGGAACAGGGCGAGGCCGCCGAGCATCACCTGCTCGCGGCGGCTGCGGCCGCTCCACCAGCTATCGAAGCGGATCAGCGCGGCGTCGAGCGCCGGCATGCGGGCGAGAATCAGTCTCATGCGGCACTCGCCGTAATACGGATCGCGCCTTCGGGCGAGCGCACGACCTGCGCCCCCACCCCGGCGCCCTTCAGGGCGGCTTCGATCTGGCCGGGCAGGCCCGCGTCGCTCGAAGCATCGAGATCGAGGGTGAGCAGCCGGCCCTCGAAGGTCATCGCGCGGACCGCGATCGAGCCGGAAAGCGGCCCGAGCGCACCCGAGACGCGGTTGACCAGCGGCAGGAAGACCTGCGGCACCTGCCCTCCCCCGCCGCTCGGCAGCATGCCGGCGATCGAATTGGCAAGATCGTCGCCCAGCGCCACGCCGGGCGCCGCGAGCGCGGCGGTCGCGCGGGTCTCCGCCTCGCGCCGATCCGCGATATTGCGTAGCATTATCACATCGCCGAGCCCGATCACGACATGTGCGGCGACGCCGAACGCGGCGACCCAGGCGAACTTGCGCCACAGGCCGGAACCGCCGGTCTTGCGGACGGCATAGGCACCCTGGCGGAGGTTGAGCGTGGCGATCGCGGCACCGGCGGCGGGGCCCACCGCAGCGGGATCGAGCGTTGCCGATCCCTTCTGCATGTCGTCGGGCAGCGTCTCGCCATAGCTGGTGACCGCGGGGCGCCCGGCGGCTTCCCAGGCGGGGCGCAGCAGCGCGGCGGGCACCTCGAAACCGGTCCCCTCGGCATCGCGGACAGCGGCACGGCCGGCGGACTGCGACACCGCCCAGCCCTCGGCAGGGCGCGGCATGGTCAGCACATCGGGGACCATCGCGGCGTTGCCGATCCCGGCTTCCTCCGCCTGGGCGACCCAGCGGGCCATCACCTCGTGCCGGACCACGCCGACCAGATAGCGGTTCGGCGCGACCTGCTCGCCGAGCGCGAGATGCACCGAATCGACCGGCTCGGCGATTCGATCCTCGATCGCGAAGGGCAAGGCCGCGACCCGCTTGGCGTGGCTGGGGAGCGGCAGGTCGACCGCGAGCAGGCGCACCTGGTCGGTCGGGACGAGAATGGTTGCGGGCCAGTCGCGCACGGTTATGATCAGGCGATCCCCCGTCAGCGTCCAGACGCCCGCGGCGGGCGGTTCATAAGGGTCGGGCGCACCCGGGGCGTTTGGGCTCATTGTCACATTTGCTTCATGGGCAGGACGCATGGGGCGGGGATGCGCATAGTTTTGAAACAGTTCCATGACATCGCACCTCAGGTGCATAACCGCAAGCACGCCGTGCCCGAGGGCGAGGCCGGTCTGACCCTCATCGAAATGATGATCGTGCTGGTGATCATCGCGATCGTCGCGGGCCTTGTCGCGATGAACGTGATGGGCCGTCCGGACGAGGCGAAGGCCACCGCAACCAAGAGCAACATCGCCGCCATTTCCGGCGCGCTCAAGATGTACCGGCTCGACAATGGCGACTATCCCACCACCGAGCAGGGACTGAAGGCGCTGGTCGAGAAGACCACGACGCCGCCATTGCCGGCAACCTTCCCGCAGGGCGGCTATCTCTCCGCCCCCGCGCTCGATGCCTGGGGCAAGCCTTACGAATATACCTCGCAAGGTGGCAGCTTCACGATCCGCTCGCTCGGCAAGGACGGCAAGGTGGGCGGCGAAGGCGTGGACGCCGATATCGACGGCAAGGGCTGATCCGCATGCGGGGGGCCGACATCGCGATGCGTCGTCGCCCCTCGGAGGACGGCATGACGCTGATCGAGATGATGATCGTGCTGGTCATCATCGGCGTGATGGCGGGCGCCGTGGCGCTGGGCATGGGATCGGTGACGCGCGCGCCGAGCGTGGAGACCGAGGCGCGGCGCCTCGCGACCCGGCTCCAGGCGGCGGCAGACGATGCGATGCTCGGCGACCGGACGATCGCCTTCACCGTGCAGAAGAACGGATATGGCTTCGCGACGATCGGCAGCGACGGCAAGGCGGTGGCGCGTACCGACGATGCGCTCGGCTTCCACAAGCTGCCCGGCGGCATGGTGATGACGCTGAGCGTCAAGCCGCCGGTGGTGCTGGGCGTCGACGGCGCGGGCAAGCCGATGCAGGCGGTGATCGAGAGCGGCCCGCGGCGCTGGACGGTCGTCTATGACGGGATGACCGTGCGGGCGTTTCCGGTGGGAGCGCTGAAGCTGTGACGGATCGTGGCCGGGATGACGGATTTTCCCTGATCGAAGCGCTCGTCGCGCTCGCCGTCCTCGCCATCGCGACGGTCGGACTGATGCGCACCGTCGAATCGCATATCGATTCGACCCGGGCGATGGAGCGCCGCACCACTGCCATGTGGGTCGCCGAGAACCGGATGGCCGAGTTGCAGGCCAATGCGCCGGGCAGCGACCAGGTCGAGATGATGGGCCAGCAATGGCGCATCGCGGTGGAGAAGAGGCGGACCGACGATCCCGAGATCGAGCGTGTCCGCATCCAGGTGTTCCCCGGCGCCGAGAAGAGCGCGCTTGCATCGCTCGACGGCTTCGTGGACGGACGGAAGCTGTAATGACCGCGCTCACCCTCACGCCGCGCCAGGCGCGCATCGGGCTCAACCTGTTCACCGGCGCGGTCGTCGTCTCGGTGGCGGTGGCGCTCGCCGGACTCACCTGGCGGATCGCCGGCCATGCCGGCACCGGCGCGATCACCGTCCCGTCGGGCACCAGCGGCCCGGCGGTGGCGCCCGATATCGGCGCGGCGGTGGCGCTGGCGCCGTTCGGCAAGTCCTCGGTCTCCGAAGCGGGCCAGGCGACCGCGCTTCCCCTGGAGCTGAAGGGCGTGATCGCCGCCAGCCCGGCCGAGCTCTCCAGTGCGTTCATCTCGGTGAGCGGCCAGCCGGCCAAGGCGTACAAGGTCGGCGACAACCTCAACGGCGCGACGATCCAGGCGATCCTGCGCGACCGGGTGATCCTGGCCAATGGCGGCCGCAACGAGTTCCTCGCCTTCCCCGACCCGACCCTGACGCCCGAGCAGCGCCAGGCCGCGGCTTCGGGCCAGCCCGTCGCCGCGCCGGCCAATCCGGTGACCGCGCCGGTGGGAGCACCGCCCTCGCGCACGCCGGGCGCCCCGCCCGCCCCTCCGCCGGCACCGCCCCAGGCGAGCATGGCCGGCATCCTCCAGCGCTTCGACGCGTCGCCCGTGCAGGGCGGCTACCGCATCGGCGAGAACGGCCCGCCCGGCATGGTGGCGGGCGACGTGATCCAGTCGGTCAACGGCACCTCGCTGTCCGACCCCGCTGCCGCCCAGGGCGCCCTTGCGGCGGCCCAGTCGAGCGGCTCCGCCCAGATCCAGGTCCTGCGCGACGGGAAGCGGCTGACGCTTACCGTGCCGCTCCGTTAGAAAGTGCTCCCGTGAAGATTCGCTCCGCCATCGCCGCACTCGCGCTCGCCGGGATCGCCCTGGACACGGTTGCCATCGCCCAGACGGCGCCCGCTCCTGCGCCGCAGGATGCCGGCACCGGCGATGTGGTGGTGAACATGCGCGGCATCGAAATCTCCGACGTCGCCGACCAGATCTCGCGCATCACCGGGCGCACGCTGATCCTCGATCCGGCGGTGAAGGGCGTGGTGACTGTCACCTCGTCGAGCCCGCTGTCGCCCTCGGGCGTGTGGGAGCTGTTCCAGTCGGTCCTCCGGGCAAACGGCTTCGCGGCGGTGCGCTCGGGCCGGGCCTGGCGGATCGTGCCGGCGGCCAATGCGGTGCGCGACGGCGGCATCCCGAGCCGCGGCGTATCCGGCCAGGAGCTGGTGACCCGTATGGTCCGCCTGCAGAACGTGCCCGCCGCCGATGTCGCCCGCGTGGTGCGCCCGCTGGTCGCCACCTTCGGCAGCGTCGAGCCGCTGAGCACGCCCAACGCCGTGGTCATCACCGACTATGCCGACAATGTCCGCCGGGTGGAGGCGATCGCCCGCCAGCTCGACGGCGGCAGCGGCGCGACCTTCATCACCTTCTCGCTGAAGAACGGCAATGCGACCGACGTGGCGCAGTCGCTCCAGGCGGTGCTGGGCGAAGGCACGCGGGTGGCTGCCGACGGGCGCAGCAACACGGTGATCGTGCGCGGCACCCCCGCCTCGGTCGCCGAGGCGCGCAAGATGCTGGTCTCGCTCGACCAGCCGGGCGGCGCGACGCCGATCACCCGCATGTTCCGCCTCAACTATGCCGATGCCGAGACGGTGACCGACGTGCTGCGCGGCGTGCTCGGCCAGGGCGAGAGCGCCGACAATCCGGTGGCGCGCAGCCTGGGCAGCGGCAGCTCCAATCCCTTCGCCCGGCTGAGCCAGGGCAACCAGAACCTCTCGGCCCTGCCCAACAGCGCCGCCTCGACCAGCGGCGGGATCGGCAGCGCGATGCAGAGCGCACAGACCACCGGCACGACGATGCAGAACGTGCAGACGCCGACGCCCAGGGGCTTCTCGACGCCCGAACTGAACGTGCAGCCGGCGCCGGAGCTGAACGCCGTGGTGGTGCGCGGCACCGCTGCCGCCATCACCGCGATCGAGCCGCTGATCACCGATCTCGACGTGCGCCGCCCCCAGGTCCTGATCGAGGCCGCCATCGCCGAGATCACCGGCGACGATGCCGAGCAGCTGGGCGTGCAGCTGGGCACCAGCGGCGCCGTGCTCGACCGGGTGAAGGGCGGCGGCACTTCGTTCGACGCCGCCGGGCCGTCGCTCGGCACGATCCTCACCGCGCTGGGCGTGCCGGCGGGCAAGGTGCTCGGCACCGGGCTCAGCGCCAATGTCACGATCGGCGACGATTTCTCGATCCTGGTGCAGGCGCTGGGCAGCTCGACCCGGGCCAACCTGCTCTCCACCCCGCAGATCACCGTGCTCGACAATGTCGCGGGCGAGTTCGTCTCGGGCCAGAACGTGCCGTTCCTGACCGGCTCGATCCTGACCGACAGCTCGACGGTGAACCCGTACACGACGATCGAGCGCAAGGACGTGGGCATCACCCTGCGCGTGCTGCCGCGGGTCAATGCCGGCGACACGATCCGGCTGCAGGTCAACCAGGAGGCCTCGTCGATCGCCGCCGCGCAGACCGCCGCGGCATCGGACCTGGTCACCAATCGCCGCGCGATCACCACCACGGTGTTGGCGGACAACGGCCAGACGATCGTGCTCGGCGGCCTGACCGCGGACGATTACATCGACACCCGCCAGCAGGTGCCGATCCTGGGCGACATCCCGATCGTCGGCGAGCTGTTCAAGAGCCGGCGCGAGCAGCACCAGAAGCGCACGCTGTTCATCTTCCTCAAGCCGACGATCCTGCGCGACGGCGCCGATGCCGCCGCCGCGGCGAAGGACCGCTACAACCGGCTCCGGGCGGACGAGATCGCCAACGCCAAGCGCGGCAGCCTCCTCCTCGCCCCGCCGACGCCGCGCCTGACGGTGGAGATCGACGGGATCTACTGAGGGGAACCATGGCCGAGGTGGAGCTGCGTTGGAACGCGAAGACCTGACGCTGCCCTATCCGCGCACGGACGGCGTCTAGTCACCACTCCCGGCGGAGCTCCGCTGATGCAGCGGGTTGTGGGCATCCTTCATGCTGTGCGACCCTCTCGGGATGCCAACCGAAGACGAGGATTTCCCCACTGGCCGTGACAGCCACTGGCGCCTGCTACCCCACTGGGTGAAGGCGGTAACGGTGCTGATAGGGTTGCCGGCCTGGCTGGTGTGCGTGGCCGGCATGCTTCGCGGCGATTTCGGCAGCAGCTATCTGATGACTGCGTTCGCCGTGTTCGGATGCGTGGCTTTGCTCCAGATAGTCTGCACGCTCCGGGCTGCTCTGCGGATGGAATATTAGCCAGGCCCCAACCATCGGATCGCCAAGCCGGGCATCGGCCGCAGTCCCTGCGCGACAGTCATCGACCGCGCGCAGGGAGATGCGGGCCGAAGACGCCTCAGGAAGCGGCCTTCTTCATCCAGTATCCCGCATAGCCGCTATTGCCGCCGCCCACCCTGCCCCGCAGCGTAATGACCTCCGAAAAGCCGGCGCCTGCCAGAGCGCGCCGAAGTTCGGCGTCGTCCGCCCGGGCGTCACCGGGAACGATCCCGGCGGAAGGAAGCGGCGCACTGGTCTTCATCGCAAGCTCGCACACGCTCGCCGAGCAGGTCACCCGCGCCTGCCCGGTGGCACCGCCGCGATGCGCGAGATCGGTGAGGATGGCACCGAATGCCCTGGCAGCATGCCGCGCGTCCTCCCCGCCCTTCGCCCGGGCGATGCCATGGAGCTTGCGCACCAGCGCGACGGCGCCCTCCCGCTCGAGCAGCTGCCCGGCATGCTCGGGGGAATTGGGCAGTTCGGGCCGACGGTCCAGGGTGGCGAGCATGTCGTCGATCAGCGGATCGTGAAGGGACATCGTGCTTTCGGCGGACTCCACCGCATTGCCCTGAACGAGCACGCCGCCAACACCGGTAATCGTCAGTAGAAACAGAGCCAGCATCGCAAGACCTTTCGCATATCGACTTGCCTTCTCGGATGACGAGGAGGTGGCGATATCGGAAGGGAGGGCCGCCGGTGGCGCCAGATCGATTTTTTCGGGGTCGCTGCTTTCGACGAACAGGCGGGCAAGCTCCCGGCTGCTCGCCGCGCCGGTCTTGCGGCGCGCGTTCCGCAATCTTTCGTTGATGGAGACGACCGTCCAGCCGGTCTCGCTGGCAATGCTCTTCACGGTGTGGCCGCGCGCCAGCAGCTCGAGAATGCGGCGCTCCATTTCCGAGAGATTGGCGGAAATGCGCGGGCTGGCGGATTCGGTTTGGAGCCGTTGTTCCATGTGCGTTTCTTCGCCGCATTCCGCGGGGCGCGCACGCCAATTTATTTGGAACGCCGTCATGCGCCGGGAAGCTATTGGCCCGCTTCGCCCGGTGCCGCCTCGCCCCCGTCCGGCCCGATCGGCAACGGCACGCGGACGCGTTCGGCGCCCCGGGTGAAGAAGGCCGCGTCGATCGCCAGGCTGGCGAGGCTCCAGCCGTCGATGCTTTCCCCAATCCTCAGCGTGCGGGTAGCGCCGTCGCTGGCCTTGACCAGCGCGACCGCATCGACGTTCAGCCTGCCGACGATGCCGACCAGTTGCGGGGCGTCGGCGGGCGCCTCGGCCGGCTCGGTGCCGCCGAACAGCGGGCGCTCATAGGCACGGGCGAGATCGGGCATCGTGCCGGCGCCGATCGGGGCAGGCACCGGCGCCTGGGCAGCCCCCTTCCCCGCCTTGCCTGGCAGCAGCAGCGCGATCGGCATGCCGATGGCGAACGCCCCGGCCACGGCCAGCGCAATCCATTCGGGGCGCGGCTTCACTGCCATGCCGCAACAACCTCGCCGATCAGCCGCACGCCGCCGCCTTCCGGGATCGGCTCGATCCGCCAGCTGCGCAGGCGCATCAGCGGCTTGCCGCGCTCCAGCGCGTCGGTGAGCGCGACCACGGCCTTCTCGGCGCCGGAGATGCGGATGCGCAGCGCGACCACACCGGCGGGCGCCGGGGCCGCGGCGATCTCCTCGACCAGCACGCCGCCCCGCTGGGCGAGACCATGGACGCGCTGCATGATCGCCGCGCGGCCCGTCGCCGGATCCGCCACGTGCAGGCCAAGGCCCGGCGCGAGCAAGGGCGGCGGAGCCGCGGGGCTGGCCGCCAGCGCGGCAAGCTTCGCACGCTCGGCACGCGCCGTGGCGAGGTCGCCCAGCGCGGTGCCGGTGGCCGGCGCGAGCAGCAGCGCCACCGCAAGGCCGGCGATCCCGCCCACCAGCATCGCAGGTACCTTCACTGCGCATCCTCGCGCATCGAGACGATCATCGCCGAATCGGTGCGGCGCTGGCTGGTGTTGCGCATGCCGGCGAATTCGGGGGCGCGGCGGATCGCGGCACGCAGTCCGTCAGGGTCGCCGCCGGTCACGTCGAGCTCCAGCCCGCCATCGGCGGTGCGTTCCACGCGGGTAAGCTTCGCCTCGGGCGGCAGCGTGCCGGCCAGCGTCTCGAGCACCACGCCCGGCGCGGCGCGGCCGGCGGCATTGGCGAGCGCGGCGCGCGCCTCGCGGGCAGCGGCCTCGGCCTGGAGGCGCGGGGCGATTTGCGCCTGCAACCGAAGTGTCGCGCGTTTTTCATGTTGGGCGAGCATGTTCGCGCCGGCCAGGGTGAGCAGCGGCCCGGCGGCGAGCAGTGCACCGAACGCCGCCGCCACGCTCCAGCCACCCGCCGGCAGGCGCAGCCCGGCCAGCGCCGCGGACAGGCGGTGCGACAGGCTGTCCGCCTGGGGGGTGAGCGTGTCGGTATCGGGCTTGCCGGCGTCCATCGCGCGCCTGCCTAGCCGCTGCCGCCGCTCCGCGCAAAGCGTCACGCGGCGGAAACATAAAAGTCACGTTAACGAAACGACAATCGCATGCTGGCGTCATTTCGCGCTTCCAAGGACCGGGCGACCGGGTCGCCAGTGACTCGGCTGCTTGGGGGTTTCCATGACCAATCTCACCGAGACGGGCTTCGGCTATACCGACGGCGACGTCGATCAGAACATCCACAACACCGGCCCGTCGCTGAACGAGCTGGCCGACCTGCGCTATTCGCGCCGCCAGACGCTGCAGCGCGGTGGCACGGCGATCGTCGCGGCAACCATGGGCGGCTCGGTCCTCGCGGCCTGCGACAGCAAGGTCGAGGACACCGGCCCGGCGCCGACCGTGAGCGCCGGCGCGAATGCGGCCACCAATTCGGGCCGCACCGTCACCCTTACCGGCACCGCCACCGGCGGCGCGAGCCTGGCCACCGCCTGGAGCCAGGTCAGCGGCCCGACCGTGACCCTGACCGGCACCGGCAACACCGTGACCTTCGTCGCGCCGAGCGTCGCCGCGGCCACGCCGCTGGTGTTCCAGTTCGCTGCCGCCGACGCGTCGAACAAGCCCTCGGTCGCGCAGACCACGATCACCGTCAGCCCGGCCGCGATCGGCTTCGCCGCCGTCGCCAAGAACAAGAACGACGTGGTGACCGTGCCTGCCGGCTACACCGTGCAGATCGGCGCGCGCCTGGGAGACCCGATCACCGGCGGCGCCGCGGCCTACAAGAATGACGGCACCGACGCCGGCTTCGCCAACCGCATCGGCGACCATGGCGATGCGCTCTACTGGTTCGGCCTGAGCAGCACCGGCACCCGCGACGAGACCAGCTCGATCCGCGGCCTGATCGTGCAGAACCACGAGAACATCAATCAGCAGTATCTCCACGCTGCCGGCGCCAGCCAGCCCGGCGGCGTCCGCCCCGAGACGGAAGCGCTGAAGGAGATCGAGTGCCACGGCGTTTCGGTCGTGGAATATTCGGAAGGCGCCAACCGCGCCTGGACCTTCTCGTCCACCTCGACCTTCAACCGCCGCATCACGCCGAACACCCCGGTGGTGTTCAACGGCCCGGTGGCCGGTTCGGACCTGATCAAGACCCCCTATTCGACGACCGGCGTCGCGGGCCGCGGCACGATCAACAACTGCGCCAACGGCTACACGCCCTGGGGCACGCTGCTGACCTGCGAAGAGAACTGGGCCGGCTATTTCCGCCGTTCGGGCGACAATGCCGCCCGCACCGCCAAGGAGCTGACCTCGCTCAGCCGCTATGGCGTGACGAGCAGCTCGGGCAGCTATGGCTGGTCGACCGTGGTTCCGGCCGACGGCACCAACACCACCTTCCGCCGCTGGGACGCGCGCGCCACCACCGGCGGCACCGCGACGACCGACTGGCGCAACGAGCCGAACCAGTTCGGCTGGGTCGTCGAGATCGACCCCTACGACAAGAGCAAGGCGCCGCGGAAGCGCACCGCGCTCGGCCGTCTGGGCCATGAGGGCTGCTGGCCGGGCAAGTTCGTCGCCGGCACCAAGCCCGCCTGGTACATGGGCGACGATTCGCGCCGCGAGTACATGTACAAGTTCGTGTCGAACACCGCTTGGGCCGCCGCCGACGCCACGGCGACCGACCGCCTCGCGATCGGTGACAAGTATCTCGACGCGGGCACGCTCTACGTCGCCAAGTTCGCCGCCGACGGCACCGGCAGCTGGGTGGCGCTGGTGTTCGGCCAGAACGGCATCACCGCCGCCAGCGCGATCTATCCCTTCGCGGACCAGGCGGACGTGCTCGTCAACGCCCGCCTCGCCGCGGACGTGGTCGGCGCAACCCCGATGGACCGTCCGGAATGGACCGCGGTGAACCCGGTGACCGGCGAGGTCTACCTCACCCTCACCAACAACAACGCGACGCTGCGCCCGCTCAACGGCACCGATGCGGCCAATCCGCGCCACTATAACGATCCGTTCGGCACCGCCGGCACCGCGCAGTTCGGCAATCCGAACGGCCACATCATCCGCATCAAGGAAACCAGCACCGAGTCGCTCACCTTCACCTGGGACATCTATGCCTTTGGTGCCGGTGCCGATCTCGATGCGACCAACATCAACCTGTCGGGCCTGACCGCGGACAACGACTTCTCGTCGCCCGACGGCCTGTGGTTCGGCCGCTCGAGCAACGCCTCGGGCCTGGTCAAGCCGCTGCTGTGGATCCAGACCGACGACGGCGCCTATACCGACGTCACCAACTGCATGATGCTGGTCGGCCAGCCGGGCGGCGTGGGCGATGGCGGCGCGCGCACGATCACCAACACCGGCGCGGGCGGCGCGACCGCGACCCAGGCGACCCGCATCGGCGCGGCACCGGGCGCGAACCTGAAGCGCTTCCTGGTCGGCCCGGTCGAGTGCGAGATCACCGGCGTGGACTCGACGCCGGACGGCCGCACGCTGTTCGTGGGCATCCAGCACCCGGGTGAAGGCGCCGCGACCTTCCCGGGCGGCAATCCGAATGCCCCGACCAGCCACTGGCCGGACAGCCAGGCGACCGGCACCGCCGGCGCCACGGTCCGTCCGCGCTCGGCGATCGTGATCATCACCAAGAATGACGGCGGTATCGTCGGCCTCTGATCTTCGGATCGGCGGAACAGAGAGGGAGGCTCCCGCGAGGGGGCCTCCCTTTTTCGTTGCAGCCCCCACGCTGCCGGTCGCGGGCTATCGGCCTTGTGCGGGATCGGCCTGGCCTGCGAGGATCCGGTCGCAGAGTGGCAGCAGCAATGTGCACACCGCCGCGCCATCCCGCTGATCGCCCCGCAGGCTGGTGAACGTCGCGAAGCTGGTGAGCGTGAACAGCAGATCGACCGCGTCCGCCCTCGCCCGTCCCACGGCAATACCCTGGCGATCGACCAGGACACCCAGCAGGGCGCGCCGCCGCTCGTTCCGCGCGGCCAGGGCTGCACCCAGTTCGGCATCCATCGCCGCCGCGGCGAAGATGCCGCCCAGTCCGTCATGCGCCATCCAGAAATCGCAGAAGATGCCGACGACCCGGGCGAGCGCGGCGCGCGGATCGGGTGTGGCCATCGCCTCGGCCAGGCTGGCCAGATTGCCCTGCTCGGCAACCGCATCGAACGCGGCCTCGAGCAGCCCGTTGCGCGAGCCGAACTGGTTGTAGACCGTCAGCCGGGTAACCCCCGCGGCCCTGGCCGTCGCATCGAGCGACAGCGCCTGCCCGCCGGACTCGCGCAGGATGACCAGCGCGGCGTCCAGCAGGCGCGCCCGCGTCTCCGCCGCCTTCGCATCGCGTTTTTCGGTCGCATAGGGCCTTGACGATTTGCCGGGAATATTCACTATACAACCTGTATATCGAATCTGAGTTGAGCCGTCGATCCGGAGCTGTGCACGTGCAAGTCTTGCTGATCCTCACCATTGCTGTCCATGTCCTGTCGTCGATCTTCTGGGCGGGATCGACCTTCGTCCTCGCTCGCAATGGCGGCCGGGGCGCCAGCGGGCTGATCCGCCCGCAGACCGGCGCCGCTGGCGTCGCGGTCCTGTCGGGACTGCTGCTCTGGCATCTGCTCCACAGCGGAAGCTTCCAGCTGGTCGAACAGATCCTCGCGACCGGCGCCGCGGCCGCGATCCTCGCCTTGCTGCTCCAGCTCGCGCTGGTCCGCCCGGCCCTGCGCTCCGGCGAGGCGTCGCGGCGCGTTGCCGGCGGCTATCGCGCGTCCGCCGTGCTGCTCATCGTCACCATCATCTGCATGGCCGTGTCCCGTTACGTCTGAAGGAAACCGCGATGTCCGCCATTCCCCTTTTTCTCGACCTCATCGGCAAGACCGTGCTGATCACCGGCGGCTCCGGCGGGATCGGTGCCGAGACGGCGCGCTGGTTCGCGCATAACGGCGCCCGAGTGACGATCGCCGGGCGCGACCAGGCACGGCTCGACAGCGTCCATGCCTCGCTCGCGGCCATCTCGCCGGTGCACGCTGCGATCGCGCTCGATTGCACCAGCGCCGACCAGCTCGAGGCAGCACGCGCCACGCTGATCGAGCGCCAGGGTGGCCTCGACATCCTGGTCGCCTTTGCCGGTGGGGGTACGAGCCGGCCCGCCCCGATCGAACAGGTGACCGAGAGCGACTGGCATTCGAGCCTGGACCATAATCTCACTGCCACCTTCCTGACGTTGCGGACGTTCGTTCCGGACCTGCGGAAGAGCGGACACGGTGCAGCGGTGACCATGGCCTCCACCGCGGGCCGGGCGCCGTCCGCAGCGCCACTGGGGTACGGCGTCGCGAAGGCGGGGATCATCCTGCTCACGCAGCAGCTCGCCCAGGACCTGGGGCCCGACGGCGTGCGGGTGAACTGCATATCGCCCTCCGCGGTGCTCACCGACCGCACCGAAGAGCGCATGCCGCCCGCCATGCGGCAGGAAATCGCCGATGCCCATCCGCTGCGCCGGCTCGGCACTCCCGCCGACGTCGCGGCGGCAACACTGTTCCTGGCGTCGGAAAGCGCCGGCTGGCTCACCGGCGCGACGCTCGACATCGCCGGCGGGCGGCTGATGCACTGACTGCCAATCCCCGAAAGGCACTCGCGACATGGGTTTCGAACTCAACCACGCCATCGTCCGCTGCACCGACAAGGCCGGGGCAGCACGGTTCTTCGCCGAGCTGATCGACGCCCCGCCCGTGCAGGCTTCGGGCCCCTTCGCGGCGGTACGGGTCAACGATCGGCTGACGCTCGACTTCTATGACGAAGGCGCCTTCGTGTTCGGCCATTTCGCCTTCCTGGTCGCGGACCGGGACTTCGACGCGATCCAGGCGCGCGTCCTGGCCCGGGGCCTGCCATTCGGATCGGCGCCGTTCGCCCGCGACCAGAGGATCAACCGTCACAATCGCGGGCGCGGCATCTATGTCTGGGACGGTGACGGCAACAGCTATGAGTTCTTCACCGCCGATCCGCTGGGCGGAGGCGCCGCGTAAAAGCCCCTTCCGGGGATATCAGCGCAGCCCTTAGCGATCCGTGCGGCTGATGATCTTCGCCACGCCGTTCTTCGGGATGCCGATCATGTAGTTCGTGCCGCCCTTGCAGGTGACGCGCCAGGTCGGCACGCCGTCCTGGTCGGCGATGCGGGTCGAGCTGTCGACATGGTCGCAGGGCAAGGGCGCATCCTGCAGCGCGCGGATGAAGGTCGCGCCGCGCTGCGCATCATTCTGGGCGAGCACGGCTGCGCTGTAGTTGACCTCCGCAGTGTTGTCCGCAGCGACTTCGTCGGCGGCGTTGAGCGGCTCGGCGTTCACCGCGTCATTGGCGGTGAGGTTGGTCGGGCTCCCGCCTCCGCAGCCGGCGAGCGCAAGAGCGGCGAGCATCGGAACGATAATCCGCATCACGGTTTCCTTCGAAAAAGGACGGTCCCGCAATCAATGCGGGACCGTAACCATTGTTCCTGTCAGCGCTGATAGGCCTTGGGCAACGCGCCTTCCTTGGGATCGAGATAGCGCTGGCGCAGGCGCGTCCAGCGGTTCTCGAGCGGCTGCTCGACCCCGTCGATGAAGACGTTGACCACCGAAGTGCCGATCTCGAGCGGATCGCCGTCCCAGATCACCACATCGCCGCGGCGGCCGGGCTTGAGCGAGCCGAACTCGCCACCCAGGCCCAGTGCCTCGGCGGGCCTGGAGGTGATCGCCGCGAAGGCCGCGCCCCAGTCGAGCCCGGTGGCACCGGGCACCTTGGTCAGCGCGACCAGGTTGCCGGCATACTGCTTCTCCCAGCGGGCCTGGCGGGCTTCGTCCTGGTTGATCGTGCCGATGCCGACCAGCACGCCCGCCGCGGCCATGCGGCCGATGTTCGACTGGCTGGCGGCGAGCTGCTCGAAGCTCTCGGGCAGGTCGTTGAGCGCGGTGGCGATCACCGGCACGCCGGCGGCCGCGATCTGCGGCGCGACGGTCCACCCCTCGGTCGCGCCGACGAACACCAGCTTGAGCGACGGAAGCTCCTTCTTGAGCTGCAGCAGCACCAGGATGTCCGACGCGCGCTCGACATGGACGACCAGCGGCATGCGCCCCTGCACCACCGGCACCAGCGCCTCGGCATCGGCGCGGGTGAGGAAGGCGTCCTTGCCGCGATCGGTGTAGCTGCCCGGCGCGCGGATATAGTCGCGGACCTCGAACAGCACGTTCTTCAGCGTGGCATAGGCCGCCGGACGGCTGCCGCCCGCGGCGCGTGCGCCAGCCTCGCCCCATTCCATGAACTGGAAGGCGCGCGGCTTGCTGACCGCGTCCATGTCCGATCCCAGATCGATGATCGCGCCCTGGCCGGCGAAGATCGAGCCGCGATTGTCCGGCGCGACGACGGCGCGGGTGATGCCCTCGGCCCGGTTGATCGCGATCGGCGTCGACTTGGGATTGACCGCCGGGGTCACGTCGATCGCCGCGTGGAAGGGTGCGCTGCTCGCGCCGGTATCGTTGGTCTCGTCGACCCCGTCGACCTCGACGATGCCCATGCGGGTGAAGCCGGCGAAGATGCCGGGCGAGACCCATTTGCCGCCCGCGTCGATCACGCGGATGCCGGCGGGCACCGCGACGCCCGGACCGGCGGCGACGACCTTGCCGTCACGGATCACGACGGTGCCGCCATCGACCGGCTGGCCGCCGTCGCCCACGACGAGCTTGGCATTGGTGATCGCCACGGTCTGGGCCAGGGCGGGGGTGCTGAAGGCGAGCGCCGCGGTGGCGGCGAGAAGGAGCTGCTTCGTCATCACTTCACATCCCCCTCGCCCGGCTGGCCGAGCTCGAAATCGGAAACCGGGCGACGCTTCGGATCCTGGGCGTCGAACATCAGGGCGCCATCGACCCAGACCTTCTCGGGCCGGGTGTAGATGCTGAACGGATTGCCGTTCCACAGCACCACATCGGCCATCTTGCCGGGCTTGAGGCTGCCGGTCTTGTCGGCGATGCCCAGCGCCTTGGCCGGATTGATCGCCAGCCAGGTCCAGGCATGTTCCTCGCTGATGTTCATGCCCGCCTTGATGCCCGAGGCGCGGGCCTTGGCGACTTCCTGGTTCAGGCGCTGGATGCCGTTCTGGTCATCCGAATGGATCATCGCGCAGGCGCCTTCCTTGTCGAGGATGGCGAGGTTCTCGGGGACGGCGTCATAGGCTTCCATCTTGAAGCCGTACCAATCGGCCCAGACCGCGGCGCAGGTGTTGTTCGCCTTGAGCAGGTCGGCGATCTTGTAGGCTTCCACGGCGTGGTGGAAGGCCGAGACGTGGTAGCCGAACTCCTTGGCCATATCCATGACGATGGCCATCTCGTCGGCGCGGTAGCAGTGGTTCTGGACGAGGATCTCGCCGTCCAGCACGCCGCGCAGCGTGTCCATCGCGATGTCGCGCGACGGCGCCTCGCCGCCCTTCTCCTCATACCGGTCCCAGCGGCGCTTGTACTCGACGGCGCGCGCCCAGGTGGCGCGGTCGACCGCGATGTTGCCCATCCGGGTGGAGGGCATGCGGCCCTTCGAGCCATAGACGCGCTTGGGGTTCTCGCCGCAGGCCATCTTGAGGCCATAAGGCGCGCCGGGGAACTTCATGCCCTGCATGGTGCGGGCATAGACGTTCTTGAGCACGACCGAGCGGCCGCCCATCAGGTTGGCCGAACCGGGAAGGATCTGGAGCGTGGTGACGCCGCCATTGGCGAGCGCGCGGCCGAAGCCGGGGTCCTGCGGCCAGACGCTGTGCTCGGCCCATACATCCGCGGTCACCGGCCCGGTCATCTCGTTGCCGTCCGAATTGGCCTGCACGCCGGGCGAGGGATAGTCGCCGAGATGGCTGTGGATGTCGATCACGCCGGGGGTGACGTACTTGCCCTTGCCGTCGATCACGGTGGCGCCGGCAGCATCCAGGTTCTGGCCGACCGCGACGATCTTGCCGTCGCGGAAAAGCACCTGGCCATTGTCGATCCGCCCGCCCTCGCCATCGAGCACGGTGACGTTGGTCAGCAGCGTCGGCGCGCCGGGATAGGCATGATAGGTCGAGGGATAGGGATCGTGGCTATAGCCCTTGCCCTTGCCCGGTCCGCTGGTCGACGTGGCCGGCTCGGACGATGCCGATTGCGCCCTGGTGCTGCTGGAATCGCAGGCTGTCAGCCCGGCCAGCGCCCCAAAGATGATTAACGAGCGGATCAAGCGATTCCTCCCCCTTGCGTAATGGTCCGGTGATCGCGCAGGTGAAGGCCACTTGGCAAGTAACTCCTTTGCTTGGAAGAAACTGAACCACTCTGGACTATCCCCATTTTCTCCTCGGCTTGATTGGTGTTATTGACAGTTCCTGGAAGGGGAAGGTGCATCGTTGCGCGTAGCAATTGACCCTGCCGAGCCGTCTCGCGTGACGGCCCCCGGAAACCGGCGGGTCGCGATCGGGCTTGCCAGCTTCGGACTGGCGTGCAGCCTGACCTCTTTCGCCGGCTGGATTTTCGCGATTCCAGACCTGCGCGGCTTCGGCTTCAACGACTTCCCGATCTGGCCCTGGACCGCGATCGGCTATGCCGGCCTGTCGCTCGGCTTCCTCGCCTCCTTCCTCGATCGCCGCCGCGTGGCGATGCATCTGCTCGCCATTCCGCTGCTGATCGCCTTCGTCTCGCTGTTCGAGCGCTGGACGGAAATCGATCTCGGGGTGGACCGGCTGCTGTTCCCGAACCAGGTCGTCGATTTCGCCTTTCCCACGCCGGGCCGGGTGGGGATCAACCCGGCAGCGGTGTTCCTGGTGCTCGGCCTGGCCGGGCTCGGCCAGTGCGTGCGCGACCTGGTGGCCAAGGAGATGCGCAGCCTGGTCGCGATGATCGCGCTGGGGCTTGCCGCCGCCGCGGCGATCATCATCCTGTTCTCGCATCCCGGCTCCAGCCCCAGCGTGCCGCTGCTCACCACGTCGCTGCCCGCCGCGATGATCTCGATCTCGCTGGCCCTTTCGGCGATCGCCTGGAACAGCGGCTTCACCTGGATGCGCGAGCTGGCGCGCGATCCCGGCAATCGCCGCGTGTTGCAGATCCTGCTGCCCGCCGCGCTGATCCTGCCGGTGCTGCCCGCCGCGCTGGAGCTGGTGCTGGCGCGGCGCATGGTGTTCGCCGCCGCCCCCGGCCAGCTGCTGGCGATGCTCGGCAATGTGCTGATCGTCGGCACCATTGCCTATTGGGCGGTCACCCGCGTGGCGCGCGAGCAATCCGTGCAGGTCGAGCTCAGCGAGGCGATCGACGTGACCACCATGGCGCTCACCGCGCCGGACGGGCGGATCGTCCACTGGTCCGAAGGCGCCGCCCAGCTGTTCGGCTGGAGCGCCGAGGAGGCGTGCGGTCAGAACAAATACCAGCTGCTCCGCTCGCGCTGCGAAAGCGCCGAGACCAGCCTGCCCCGCCGCCCCCAGGGCGAGGCGCAGGAGCTGGTGGAGCTCACCCGGGACGGGCGGGAGATCGCCATTCTCGAGCGCGTCCACCGCGTCGAGATCGTCGGCCGCGAGCCGGTGATCATCCACAAGATGACCGACATCTCCGACCGCGCCCACACCGTGGCCGAGCTGCGCGAGAGCGAGGAGCGGCTCGCCATCGCCACCGCCACGCACGAAGTGGGCGTGTTCGAATGGGACGTCGCCTCGGGCAAGCTCAGCTGGGCGCCCGGCGCCGAGGAGCGGCTGGGGCTGGTGCCGGGCAGCGTCACCACCTTCAACGGCTGGCGCGACCAGATCGAGCCCGAGGATGCCGAGGCGGTGATCGAGACGATCGAGCTGGCGGTTGCCGATCGCGCGCCGCGGTTCAGCTTCCGCTACCGGTTCAAGGAGCGCAACGGGACGGTCCGCGCCGTGGAGGGGTCCTCGCGCGCCTTCTACGATACCGAGGGCAACCTCACCCGGACGATCGGCGCGATGCTCGACGTCACCGAGCGCGAGGAGCGCGAGTCCGCGCTGCGCCGGCGCGAGGCGCAGCTCCGCTCGATCATCGAGACGGTGCCCGAGGCGATGCTCGGCGTGGACGAGGAAGGCACGATCCGGGTGTTCAGCACCGCCGCGGAGGAGCTGTGGGGCTATCGCGCCCATGAAGTGCTGGGCCATAATTTCTCGATGCTCACTCCCTATCCGCGCGACGATGCGGGGGAAGAGGGCGGGGCGGAATCGCGGCTGAGCGCCTTCCTGAAGGAGGGCAAGCCGCTCGATCCCGGCCAGACCATCGCCGCCGCCGGCCTGCACCGCGGCGGCCACCGCTTCCCGATGGAGGTCCGGGCCGGCGTCGCGCAGATCGACGGGCACCTGCTCTACACCCTGTTCGCGCGCGACCTGACCAACCAGTTCGAGGCGGAGGAGCGGCTGAGCGAGCTCAACGCCGAGCTCGCCCATGTCGGCCGCCAGTCGGCGATGAGCGAGCTGGCGGCGGACATGGCGCACGAACTCAACCAACCGCTCGCCGCGACCTCAAATTTCCTCGCCGCAGCGCGTATGTTGCTCGACAAAGGAGAGGATTTCGAACGCATCGCCGAACTCCTCCGCATGGCCAACGAGCAAACTTTGCGGGCGGGCGAGATCATCCGGCGACTACGCAGCTTCACGATGCGCGGCGATGTCGACCTGCGGGTTACACCGCTGGCGCCAACGATCAGAGATGCCGCCGATCTGGTGCTTATAGGAACCAGCCAGTTCAATATCAGGCTGACTTACGATCTCGATCCCGACGTGCCCTGCGTCTTCGCGGATCGTGTGCAGGTGCAGCAAGTCGTAGTCAATCTTCTGCGCAATTCTATAGACGTTCTTCGCAAACAGGACGCGAGCGACCGCCGGATCACGGTAAGTTCGCGCAAGTCCAGTGAAGACATGATTGCAATAGAGATTGCCGATAGCGGCCCGGGCATACCGGAACCAATGCTCGACCAACTCTTTTCTCGTTTCACCACGACGAAAAAAGAAGGCGCAGGAATGGGTATTGGACTTTCCATCAGCAAGCGTATCATCGAAGCGCATGGTGGGACGTTGAGTGCGGAGAACCGGCCAGAGGGTGGCGCGGTTTTCCGTTTCACATTGCCCACCACGGAACAGGGTGGAGAGTAGATGACAAAAACGGTCTATATCGTGGACGACGACGATGCCGTCCGTGCCTCGCTGCACAGCCTCCTTTCTCTCCGATCAGATCTGGTGATCCGGGCCTTCCGCTCGGGCGACATTTTCCTGGAATCGCTGCCGGACCTCGATCCGGGCGTGCTGCTGCTCGATTTCCACATGCCGGGATCGACCGGCCTGGACGTGCTTCAGTCGGTGGGCAACGATCCCAAGTTCGTCGCGATCATCCTCACCGGGCAGGGCAATGTCGGGCTGGCGGTGCAGGCGATGAAGGCCGGCGCGCTCGATTTCATCGAGAAGCCCTATGAGGCCGAATTCCTGATGACGGCGATCGACCTCGCCTTCTCGCGCCTCGAGGAAGGCAATGAGGCGGCAAGCCGGGTCAATGTCGCCGAAACCAAGATCGGCAAGCTCTCCCCGCGCGAGAGGGACGTACTCAAGGGGCTGATCGAAGGGCGATCGAACAAGATCATCGCCTATGAACTCGACATCAGCCCGCGCACGGTGGAGATCTACCGCGCCAACCTGATGGAAAAGCTGGAAGTGCGCAGCCTTTCCGAAGCGCTGCGCATCGCCTTTGCGGCGGGCATGTTCCCCAAGAACTGAAGAATCAGGGCCGGGGTCCGCACGGACCCTGGCCGTCAGGGCTCCGGATAGCCCCAGCCGGGCAGCATCGCCTCGATCGCGGCAGCAGCATCCTCACGGGCTATGCGGGCAGGCATGGCCGGATCGGCCGCCGCTCCCCCGATCACCGCGATCCCGCGCCAGCGCGGATCGGCGCGCAACGCGGCCTCGCCGCCCTCTCGTCCGGCCAGCGCGACCTCGTCGATGATCAGCACGGGCGCCTTGGCGAGCCAGCGTTCGACACTGGGATCGTCGATATTGTCGAGGGTGACGAGATCGGCGCCGGCCATCGACAGACGCGCGATCAACATGCTGCGGAGGCCCGCCTCACGCACAATCAGCACCAGCAATGGGAACACGGGCTCACCTGGCCTTCCTGACATTCGCGACCCGGACTTGATGCCCGTGGGATGACCGAAATATGCGAAATCCTGCATATCCGGCCATCCGGGGCTTCTACCTAAAGGTTTGGCCGCAAAGCCGGATCAGAAGCTGAGGGTCAGGTCGGTGTGGACGAACTTGGTGTCGCTGGTGCGCGGCGCATTGGGCGCGTCGCGCAGGAATGCCCCCTTGGCGAGCCAGGCCGAACCCAGTTCCAGGCGCAGCTTCTGGGGAACCAGCCAGCGGCGCGCGCGCAGCTCGAACTGGACGCCGCCGAAGGTGTCGGTCCTGCCGGTCCGGTCGATCACGCCGGTCGAGGCGAAGCTGTCGATCGCCGAGGCGAGCCAGGCACCGCGCACCGACGCCATGAGGTCGAGCCGCTTCGACGGGCGCGCCTCGAAGCGCACGCCCGGCGAGACGATGTTGGCCCGGCCGAGCGCGCCATAGAGCGAGAGAGGGCCGAAATCGGCACGGCGCGCGCCGTACAGCGTGTCGAAGCGGGTGAAGGTGTTCGGGTTGGCCGTCTCGCCGCTCGCATAGTCGAACAACGCAGCGACGCGCGGCGCCCATTTGCCATCGAAGGTCCAGCCGGTCTCGGCATGGACGAAGCCGGCGCGGACCTTGAGATCGCGCACATCGGTGACCGCGGCGGTGGCGCGCACCAGGCCGCGCTGCAGCGCCCCTTCCACTTCGTAATCGAGCGCATTCTTGGCGGGCGCCCGGCGCAGGCGCGCGCCGAAGGTAACAAGGCGGCGATTGCGCGTCGGGTGGGTGGTGCGGTCATGCTCGATCAGGCGGAAGCCATAGGTCTCGAGCGAGGTGTTGCCATAGAACTTGGCGAGCATCGCATTTCCGCCGAAAAACTCGATGTTTTCCGCCGCGCGGTCGAGTTGGACCTTGTTGTCGTAGATATCCGCGGGCGTTTCGGGCAGCGCGGTGAAGGGGCGCGTCCAGAACAGGATCAACTGGTTCTTGTTCTTGTCCTTCGCCTCGACCTTGGCGCCCAGATAGGTCGGCACCCCGTTCGGGAAGTCGGTACGGCCGACCAGACGGCTCGCGCCGATGTCCATCGAGAACTTGCCGCCGGTGACCTGCACGCCCTTGACCGGACGCCAGGCGAGATAGGCCTGAACCGGCTCGAGATCGTTGATTTCGCTGGTCCGCACCGAGCTGCGGTCATCCTCGCCATAGCCGCGCGCATCGACGACTTCGCCCATCAGCGTGAAGGCGCCGACATCGACCTTCGCCGCCACCACGGTGCGAAACGAGAGGAAGCTGTCATGCTCCGGCGTGTTGGGACGGAACTGGCCGGCGATCGTCTCGGCGCGGGCACGGACGCTGCCGGTCAGGCTGACCTTGACCTTGTCCTGCGCAAGGGCCGGCGCGGCGGAAACGAAAGGCAGGATCGCTGCGCAGGCGAGGGAAATGCGAACAGAACGGGCCACGGGAAACTCCGGAAATGGTTACCCGAGAAATTATAGGATGATCCGTAAACTACAGAGACCACCCTGTGGAAACTACGCAGTCCGGGAACGGGGTCGCCGATCGTCCTATAATGAGGGGGTATTTTCGCGCCCGCCAGGGCTCCCCTCTCAATCGCGGCGCCCATCACGAAGGGGGCCGGAAGCTAGTGGAATTCAGAATGCTCGGCACAATAAACAGCTGGCCCCTCGCAAAGAAGATGCTGGTGGCCTTCGCCCTGATCGGCACCCTGGTCCTCGGCCTGGGCATCAATGGCTATGTGTCGAACAAGACCCTGAGCGGCGTAGCCACCCGGCACGTCGAAAACGGCATCACCGGGCTTTCCGGCCTGACCGACGTGCTCGCCGACATCCGCGAGCTGCGCATCATCGTTTACAGCTATTACAACGCCGCGACCCCTAAGGACGCCGCGAGCCTGGTCGAACGCCGCGCCAAGGGCGAAGCCAAGCTGCTCGCCGACATCGACGCCTATCGCAAAGTCGCAGGCGATGACTTCAGCGCCGACGTCGATGGACTGCGCGCTCGCGCGACCGAGCTGATCGCCGCGAACAAGATCATCTTCGAGCTGCGCGCCGCAAACGACCTCGAAGGTTCGGTCAAGGCGATCAAGGGCGTCGGCAAGGAAAAGTCGCACGACGCGATCGAGGCCGCCGACAACCTGCTGACCCGCACCCGCGATCGCTCGGCCAAGGACAATGAATATGGCCAGAGCCAGACGACCCTGGCGCTGATCATGACGATCCTGCTGTCGCTCGTCTCCTTCGGCGGCCTGATCGGCATCTGGCTCGCGATCAACCGCACCGTCGCCAATCCGATGGCCAAGCTGACCGAAGCCACCACCGTGCTCGCCCAGGGTGGCGAGGCCGAGGTACCGAGCCGTGACCGCAAGGACGAGCTGGGCCAGATCGCCAATGCCGTCGAGCAGTTCCGCCTGGGCACCAAGGCCCGCGCCGAAGCCGATGCGCGCTCGGCCGCCGAGCTGCGCGAAGTGATGGATACGCTGCGCGAGACGCTGCAGGCGCTGAGCCGCGGCGACCTGACCGCCGAGATCACTGCTGCCTATCCGGCCGCCTATGCCGAGCTGAAGACCAACTTCAACGAAGCCGTGACCAGCCTGCGCACGCTGATCGGATCGGTGATGGAATCGACCGCCGCGATCAACACCGGCTCGAGCGAGATCGCCTCGGCTTCCGAGGACCTGGCGCGCCGCACCGAAGCCAATGCCGCCAGCCTCGAGGAAACCTCGGCCGCGATCGCCCAGATGGACGAGCGCCTGAAGGCGATGGCCGGTTCGGCCGACCGCACCGTGGCGCGTGCCGACGGCGCGATCAGCACCGTCTCGGGCGGCCGCGCGATCGCCGACGAAGCCGTGCAGGCGATGACCCGCGTCGCCGACAGCGCCAAGGGCATCGACAGCGTGATCGAGGGCCTCGACAAGATCGCGTTCCAGACGCGCGTCCTCGCGATGAACGCCGCGGTGGAAGCGGGCCGTGCCGGCGAGGCGGGCCGCGGCTTCGCCGTCGTCGCCGACCTGGTTTCCGCCCTCGCGATGCGCGCCGAGGAAGAAGCCGGCCGCGCTCGCGATCAGCTGACCGCCACCCAGACCGACATCGTCGCGGCGGTGGAGATGGTCGAGAAGGTCGATGGCGCGCTCGCCAACATCTCGGGCGACGTGAGCGAAGTGCACACGCTGCTCGCCGAAATGGCGACCGACAACCAGGCCCAGTCGACTGCGATCACCCAGATCAGCGCCGCGATCGGCACGATGGACCAGGGCACCCAGCAGAATGCCGCGATGGTCGAGCAGACCTCAGCCGCCGCGCGCAACCTGAGCTCGGAAGTCAGCTCGCTCGCCGAGCAGGCCAGCCGCTTCACCGTCGGCGCCGCTACCGCGGTTCGCCCGGCGGCGCGCCCTGCCCCCACGCCCTCCCCTTCGCGGCCGGCCAAGCCGGTCGCCAGGAACAACTCGACTTATGTTTCGCCGGTGAAGGCCCTGCCCATCGCCACGCCTGTTGCCAGTGGCGGTGACGAGGACTGGACCTCGTTCTGACGCCATGACGCATCGACCCTAGTTAACTGAGGAAGCGGGCTTTTCGGAGCCCGCTTCTTCGCAGGAGTAAAGACATGAACCTTCTCGCGAAGTTCAAGATTCCAACCAAGATCCTCGCGCTCGTGATCATGATCGCGGCGGTGGGTTTCGCCGTGTCGCTGTTCGGCACCAACGCCCTCAACACGATCACCGGCAAATATTCGGCGCTGGTCGAGGAGCGCATGCCCGTCTCCACTGCGATGGCCCGTGCCAATCGCCGCGGCACGGACATCGCCTACACCGCCTATCGCGCGCTCGCCTATGACGGCAGCACGCAGATCGCCCGCGACACGGTTGGCATCGAGAAGAGCAACTATGAATCGGCGAACAAGCTGTTCGACAGCGCGATCCAGCTCCAGCCGGACCTGAAGCCGCAGGTCGAGGACTTCCGCACGCGGATGACCAAGGTTCACGAACTCGCCGCCCGCGCCATCCAGTACGGCCTGCGCAACCAGGACGTCGAAGCACGCGCAACGCTGGCCGAGATGGACCCGCTGGTCGAAGCGCTCGCGACGGACATGGTCAAGTTCAACGACTCGATCATCGCCGACAGCAAGACCGAATCCGACAAGCTTTCGGCCTCGGCGGACGCGACCTCGACGCTGATGCTGACGATCAGCATCATCTCGACCCTGCTGGCGATCGGCATCGCCTTTGTCGTGTCGCGCTCAGGTATCACCCAGCCGCTGGCACGCCTGCAGGACACGATGCGCACCCTTGCCGGCGGCAACAACCGCGTCGAGGTGCCGGGCACCGATCGCGGCGACGAGCTGGGCGAAATGGCCAAGACCGTGCTGGTCTTCCGTGACACCGCCCAGGCGCAGGAAGCTGCCGCAGCGGCCAAGGCCAAGGCCGATGCGGAGCAGAAGATGGTCGTCGAGACGCTCGGCCACAATCTCGGCGAGCTCGCCAAGGGTGACCTGACCGCGACGATCAGCCGTGAGTTCACGGGCGAGTACATCCAGCTCAAGACCAACTTCAACGAAGCTGTCGGCAGCCTGCGCACGCTGATCGGCTCGGTGATGGAATCGGCCGCGACGATCAACACCGGCTCGACCGAGATCGCCCAGGCTTCGGAAGATCTCGCCCGCCGCACCGAGAGCAACGCGGCGTCGCTCGAGGAGACTTCGGCCGCGATCAGCCAGATGGACGAGCGCCTGAAGGTGATGGCGGGCTCGTCCAGCCGCACCGTGGAGCGCGCGGACGGCGCGATCAGCACTGTCTCGGGCGGCCGCGCGATCGCCGATGAGGCGATGCAGGCGATGACCCGCGTCAGCGACAGCGCCAAGGGCATCGACTCGGTCATCGAAGGCCTCGACAAGATCGCCTTCCAGACCCGCGTCCTCGCGATGAATGCCGCCGTCGAAGCCGGCCGTGCCGGTGAAGCCGGCCGCGGCTTCGCGGTGGTCGCCGATCTCGTCTCGGCGCTCGCCATGCGCGCCGAGGAAGAAGCTGGTCGCGCCCGTGATCAGCTGACCGCCACCCAGACCGACATCGTCTCGGCCGTGGACGCGGTGCAGAAGGTCGACGGTGCCCTGGCCAACATCTCGAGCGACGTGGGCGAAGTGCACACGCTGCTCGCGGAGATGGCCGCGGACAACCAGGCCCAGTCGGCTGCGATCACCCAGATCAGCACTGCGATCGGCACGATGGACCAGACCACGCAGCAGAACGCGGCGATGGTCGAGGAAACCTCGGCGGCGGCGCGCAACCTGAACACGGAAGTGAATGCGCTTTCGGAACAGGCCAGCCGCTTCACCGTCGGCGCCGCCACGGCGGTGCGCCCGGCGGCCCGTCCGGCCCCGACGCCCGCCACGCGCGCGCCGAAGCCGGCCGCGAAGAAGGCCGGTGGCTATGTTTCGCCGGTGAAGGCCCTTCCGGCCGCGGCGATGGACGGCGGGGACGACTGGGCGAGCTTCTGAGCCCTGTCCTCGACGCAGGAAATGGGGGCGTCCCGGCTTCGGCCGGGGCGCCCTTTTCCTTGGCGGCTCAGCCCCGCAGAATGAAGGCCAGCAACCCTGCCCCGCACCCCATCTGCGCCAGCGCGATCAGCCAGAGCCAGGTGGTGAAGGGTTGCTTGCGGGTCTTGTGGCGGAACAGCCGCCGCGCGGCGAGGGCCCCCGGCGATCCGCCGATCAGGGCGAGGCCGAGCAGATCGGCTTCGGGAATGCGCCGCGCACCGGCGATCGCGCGCCTCTTGTCCTGCCAGAAGCGCAGGATCGTCCAGAAATTGACGAGAAGTATCCAGGTGAAGGCGGCGACGAGCATCGGCTGCTCCTAGCCGCTATCGACCACAACGAAAAAGGGCGCCGCGGCTTTCGCCGGGCGCCCTTTTTGAGCAGGATCGTGAGATCAGGCGGCGACGCGTTGCGGGACGCGCAGACCTTCCATGATCGTGCGGTTGACTTCGATCAGCTCGCGGATCCGCTCGCGACCGGCAATGACGTCGCTGGTGAAGCGATCCACCCACAGGCCGATCGAGACGATCTGGGCGCGCAGATCGCGCGGCAGGCCGTTGTTCGGATCGTTGCAATCGTTGGAGAAGGCGTTCCACATCTGGCGATTGCGGTGCAGCGCCGGCATCAGCAGCGCGCCCTTCAGGCCACGCTCTTCCGCTTCCATCATCTCGCCGGTGATCTCGCCCAACAGCCTGAGCTCTGCCGAGCGCGGCGTTTCAGCCCGGGCACGGGCTGCCTGATAGGCATTAAGGGTCATGCTCGCTCCATTTGCTTGACCCTTCATTCTAGGACGGTTTCGACCGTTCCGGGTGCGAACATCCTATAAGATTAGTGCGCCCTCCCGAAAATGTGGGCGCGCATCCGGGGAAAATCATTGGCCAACACCATAATTCCGCACGCGCTGCCGACTGCGCTGGACGCCTATCCCGGCGTGACCCTGTTGTCGCTCGACTGTTTCGACACGCTGCTGTGGCGCGACGTGCACGCCCCGCGCGACCTGTTCGGCGCGCTGGGCGACGCCAACCTGCTCCAGCGCGGCTGGGCCGAGAAGACCGCGCGGAGCACCGCCGCAGTCCGCCACAAGCGCAACGAAGTCCATATCGACGAGATCTATGCCGAGCTGATGCCCAATGCGAGCATCGCCGAGCGCCGCGCCGCCGTGCAGAACGAGATCGACACCGAAGCCCGTCACTGCTTCGCCTTCAAGCCCACCGTCGAGCTGATGCGCGTGGCCAAGGCCCGCGGCATCGAGACGATCATCGTCTCCGACACCTATCTGGACGACAAGCAGCTGCGCGGCCTGATCGCCAAGGCGGCGGGCGAGGAAGTCGCCGGCTTGATCGGCCGCATCTTCTGCTCGTCGCACTATGGCAAGGCCAAGGGCGAAGGCCTGTACGAGCCGGTGCTCAAGGCGCTGAAGATCGCGCCGGAAAAGATCCTGCACATCGGCGACAACTTCAATGCCGACGTGAACGGCGTGGCGCCGTTCGGCGTCAACACGCTGCACCTGAAGCAGTTCACCCGGGACAGCGAACAGCGCATCCGGCTGGAGAGCGCGATCAGCAGCTTCTTCCACCCGACCGAGGCGGGCGTGGCGCTCACCCACCAGCCGCACCGCGCGACGATCTCGGCGATCGAGCCGCAGCTGGCCGATCCCGCCGAGGCCCTGGGCTATGTCACGCTGGGTCCGGTGCTGAACGGCTTCGACCGCTGGCTGGAGGACGAGGCCAAGGCGCTGCGGGCGCGGCACGGCGGCACTGTCCATTCGGTGTTCCTGATGCGCGACGGCTATCTGCCCCAGCTGGTCCACCAGGCGCGCGGCGGCACCGGCCACGCCGTGGAGATCAGCCGCGCGACCGGCACCGCCGTCTCGCTCACCGACACCAAGGCAGTCGAGCGCTACCTGCAGCGCGAGATAATGGGCGATCTGGCCACGGTGGCGAAGCAGCTGATGCTGCCCGCCCCGGAGGCGGCCAAGCTGGTCAAGGACTTCCCCCGCCCCGGCGCCTTCCTGAAGGCGATCCAGGAGCCGCAGCGCATGCGCCGCATCACCGCCGCCTCGCGCGCCTTTGGCGAGCGGATGATCGCGCATGTCCGCAAGACCGTGAACCCGGCACCGGGCGACACGCTGATGCTGGTCGATCTCGGCTATAACGGCTCGGTCCAGAACGATGTCGAGGCGCTGCTCGCCCGCGAACTCGGCGTGAAGGTCGCCGGCCGCTATCTGCTGTTCCGCGAACAGTCGCTGAGCGGCTTGGACAAGAAGGGCTTCATCGGCGACGATCATTATGACTGCGCCGCGCTCGAGGCGCTGTGCGCGAACGTCGCCGTGCTCGAGCAGCTCTGCACCGCGGCGCAGGGCTCGGTCGTCGACTACGAGCCGGACGGCACCTCGATCCGCCGCGGCAGCTCGATCAAGTCGCTCCAGTCGGCGGTCCGCGACCGCGTCCAGGCAGGCTGCCTGCGCTTCGTGCGCGACGAGGGCAGCCCAGTGATCCGCGCCGTGCCGCCCGCGGACCTCGCGACCATGTGGCGCCGCGCCGCCACCGGCGTGCTCGGCCGGCTGATGTACGTGCCGCTCGAAAGCGAGCTGACAGTGCTCGGCGCGTTCGAGCACGACCTCAACATGGGCGTGGACAACACGGTTTCGCTGTTCGACCAGAGCATCGCCCGCCGCGGCCTGCGCCAGCGCGGCCTGAGCTATATGAAGAGCGCCGACCGGATGTACCTGCCGGCCGAGCTGCACGGCGAAGGCCTGGCAGTGAAGCTGAGCCTGCTGGCCCAGCGCCGCTTCTCGCTGCCGCTCAAGTACCAGGACTTCGTCGACAACACGATCGCGCTGCCGCTGATCGTCGCCGACGGCAACCAGGTCTCGACCGGCTCGGTCACCGCCACGCCGACGCATGACGGCTACTACCTCGCGCCCATTCCGATCGGCGACAGCCGCTTCTCGGTCGGCGTGCAGTTCGGCCAGCTCTATGACTACCTGCAGGTGGAAAGCGCCAGCTTCATGCCGGTCGAACGCTTCCTGAGCGACGAGCCGCATCCCGATGGCAACGAGGAAGTCGATGCCGCGCCCTCGCTCGAGGGCATGGAGCAGGTCGCCCCGCACCTCTTCCGCTGCGAGAACGAATTCGGCTTCATGATGGTCCCGCCGCCGCAGCGGCAGGACGGCCGGCCGATGATGCTCGCCCTCGTATTCCGCCCGATCGCCGCCCGCCAGGCCGCGGCAACCCAGACCGCACCGCATATCTTCGCAGGAGCCCACGCATGACTCTTCTGATCCATTCCATGTCGGAATTCTCGGACATCATCCTCCACGCCCTGCAGATCGCCGGCGTCCGCAACATCGCCGAGGTAGGCGCCGAGTTCGGCGGCACCTCGCAGCAGCTCGCCGCCTATGCGCGCGTGACCGGCGGCAGCCTGACCAGCATCGATCCGGCACCGAAGAACGAATTCCTCGCCTGGGTGGCGCAGACCCCCGAGGTGCGCCACATGCCCGAGGCGAGCCACGACGCGATGCCCAAGCTGTCGAACATCGACGCCTGGGTGATCGACGGCGATCACAATTACTACACCGTGATCGAGGAGCTCCGCATCGCCAACCGGCTGGCGCTCCGCGACGGCAAGCACCTGTTCGCGCTCATGCACGACGTCTCCTGGCCGTGCGCCCGCCGCGACTGCTATTATGCGCCCGACCGCATCCCGGCCGAGCATCGCCACCCCTATAGCTATGAAGCAGGCGTGACCCTTGGCGATCCGCAGCTGCACGAGGGCCGCGGCTTCCGCGGTTGCGGCAGCTTCGCCTGGGCGCTGCACGAGGGCGGGCCGCGCAACGGCGTGCTGACCGCGGTCGAGGACTTCCTTGAAGAGACGCGCACCGAAGAGCGTCCGCTCGCCTGGGCGCACGTCCCCGCGGTGTTCGGCCTGGGCATCCTGTTCGACAGCGCGGCCCCCTGGGCGCCCGCGCTCGCCGAGATGATCATGCCCTGGCACAACAACAAGCTGCTCCATGCGCTCGAGACCAACCGGCTGAGCAACTACCTCGCCGTCATCGACTGGCAGGACCGCACCGCCGGGCGCGCTGCCGCTTAACCAATTTGCCGGTGCGGTCGCACCGCCCCGGCAAATCCTTCCTATAATTCTGGAAACAACAGGGACATCGGGCGAACCGCCATGCTCAACGGCGTAGGTTTCATCATCATTCTCGTTTGCGTGTTCGGCAGCTTCATGATGTCCGGCGGCAAGTTCGAGATCATCGCGCACGCGCTGCCGCACGAGATGATGGCGATCGCGGGGGCCTCCGTCGGGGCCTTCATCGTCGCCAACTCGCTGTCGACGGTGAAGAAGGCCGGTGCAGGCATCATGCGCTCGTTCAAGGGCGGCAAGTGGAAGGCGCAGGACTACAAGGACCTGCTCACCCTGATGTTCACCGTGCTGTCCACCTTCAAGAAGGGTGGCGCCACGGCGCTCGAGCCGCACTTGGACAAGCCGGAGGAGAGCAATCTCTTCACGCCCTATCCGCGCCTGCTCAAGGACCATCACCTGATCGAGTTCATCTGCGACTATCTCCGCATGATGACGGTCAACTTCGAGGACCCGCATCAGATCGAGGCCGCGATGGACGCGGACATCGAGAAGCATCACCACGAAGAGGCCGGCCCGCAGCACGCGCTCCAGATCATGGCCGACGGCCTGCCAGCGATCGGCATCGTCGCCGCGGTTCTGGGCGTCATCAAGACCATGGGCTCGATCGACCAGCCGACCGAGATCCTCGGCGCGATGATCGGCGGCGCGCTCGTCGGCACCTTCCTCGGCGTTCTGCTCAGCTACTGCGTGGTGGGTCCGCTCGCCTCCAAGCTGCTCGAGACGATCGACGCCGACTGCAAGCCCTTCCAGATCGTGAAGACCGCGATCGTCGCCTATGCCCAGAACCAGCCGGTTCAGGTGGCAATCGAGATCGCTCGCCGCATGACGCCGTCGGCCTATTCGCCGAGCTTCCAGCAACTAGAAACCGCACTTGACGAGGCCAAGAATGGACCAGCCCCTGCAGCTGCCTGACGCCGAGGAGCGCGCACTGCGCCTCCCCGCCCACGGCACCACCGTTACGGCCGAAGATCTGCGGGTGCGCCTCGTGCTCGCCGCGGACCTCGACGACGCCATCGAGATCGATGCGTCGGAAGTCGAGAGCGTCGGCCAGGCCGTCCTCCAGCTCCTCGTCGCCGCGCGCGCCGAGGCAGTGTCGGGCGGCCAGGAATTCCGCATCGCCAACCCTAGCCCTGCATTCGTCGATCGCGTGAACCGCTGCCAGCTCGGCGCGGCGATCGGCCTCGAGACCGGAGACGTCCTGTGAGCAAGTTGATTCTTACCGTCGACGATTCGGCGAGCATGCGCATGCTGCTCAAGACGTCGCTGACCGCGCAGGGCTTTCGCATCGAGAGCGCCAATGACGGCGAGCACGGCCTCGAGCGCATGCACGAAGTGAAGCCCGACCTGCTCATCACCGACATCAACATGCCTAAGATGGACGGATTCGAACTGATCGAGGCGGTGCGTGCGCTGAACGAGTTCCGCGGCACGCCGATCCTGGTGCTTTCGACCGAATTCTCGGACGAGAAGAAGTCGCGTGCCCGTTCGGCCGGCGCGACCGGCTGGATCACCAAGCCCTTCGAAGCCACCAAGCTGGGGGCGGCCATCCGCCGGGTGTGCCCGTGAGCGACGAACTCGACGAAATCCAGGCGATCTTCTTCGAAGAATGCGCCGAAGGTCTGACCACCGCCGAGCAGGGCCTTTCGGCCATGCAGGGTGGTGACGTCTCGGCCGAAGTCATCGCGGGCGTGTTCCGCGCAGTCCACTCGATCAAGGGCGGTGCCGGCGCGTTCGGCCATGCCGACCTGACCGCCTTCGCGCACAAGTTCGAGAACGTCCTCGACGAAGTGCGCGGCGGCAAGATCCCGCCGAGCCCCGGCGTGGTCAAGGTCATGCTGAGCGCCTTCGACATCCTGACGGACCATGTCGAATCCGCCAAGGGCCTGGCCCCGCGCCCGGCCGACGAGGCCGCGCTGGCCGCGCTCGAGCAGGTCCTTGCGAACAAGGGTGCCGATGACGGCGCCCCTGTCGCCAGCGCCCCGGCGCCGGCCGCCCCTGTCGTGGCGGAGGCTCCTGCCGCGCCCGCGGCCGAGGAAGCGGACGAATATGGCTTCCTGCCGATGGCCGTGTCGCTCGACGATTTCGACGCGCCTGCCGAGGCTCCGGCCGCGGCCGACGCGGCCTGGATCGTGACGTTCAAGCCGTCGCGCGCCGCGCTCGCCAATGCCGGCGAACCGCTGCTGATCATCCGCGAGCTCGAGACGCTCGGCGCCGAGATCGTCGCGGTCGATACCGGGACGGTGCCGTCGCTGCGCGACCTCGATCCCGAGGACGCCTATTTCACCTGGACGCTGCGCGTTCCGGGCGAAGTCACCGAGGGCGACATCAACGACTGCTTCGACTTCGTCGCGCCGGATTCGGTCGTCGAGGTCCGCCGTGACGAGACCCCTGCCCCGGCCGCCGCGCCGGTGGCCGAGGCGCCCGCCGCCGACACCGGCGCCGACGAGTTCGGCTTCGTGCCGGTGAGCGCGCCGATCGAGGACTTCGCCGCCGAGATGCAGCGCGTCGTCGAGACGATCGCCGCGGCGTCGCCGCCGGTCGGCAGCGTCGAGACCCCCGCCATCGCCCCCAAGGCGGGCGGCGACGCGGCCCAGCAGACGATCCGCGTGGATCTCGGCAAGCTCGACCTGCTGCTCAACCTGGTCGGCGAGCTGGTGATCCGCAACTCGATCCTGGCCGACCGGCTCTCGCCGGCCGATCGCCAGCGCGTGGAACTCCCGGAACTGGCCCGCCTGACGCGCCAGATCCAGGACAATGTCATGTCGCTGCGCGCCCAGCCGATCAAGCAGGCCTTCAGCCGCGTGCCGCGCATGCTGCGCGACCTCTCGGTCGAGACCGGCAAGACGATCAACCTCGAGACGTACGGTGAGACCACCGAAGTCGACAAGGGCGTGATCGAGAAGATCGGCGATCCGCTGACCCACATGATCCGCAACGCCGCGGACCATGGCCTCGAGAGCGCCGAAGAGCGCATCGCGGCGGGCAAGGATCCGGCCGGTACGATCAAGCTCTCGGCCGAGCAGCGCGGCGCGCGCATCTTCGTGCGCGTCCAGGACAATGGCCGCGGCATCAACCGCGAGCGCGTCAAGGCCAAGGCGATCGAGAAGGGCATCATCTCGCCCGACGCGGTCCTCTCCAACGAGGAAATCGACCAGCTGATCTGCGCGCCGGGCTTCTCGACCGCGGAGACGATCTCGAACATCTCGGGCCGCGGCGTGGGCATGGACGTGGTCCGCTCGAACGTCGAGGCGCTGGGCGGCCGCGTGGAAATCCACTCGGTCCCGGGTGAAGGCACCACCTTCACGATGATCCTGCCGCTCACCCTGGCGATCCTGGACGGCATGATCGTCCGCCTCGCCGGCCAGCGTTTCGTGCTGCCGCTCGCGCATGTGCTCGAGACGGTCCAGCCGGAAGCGGGCCAGGTGAAGCGCACCTCGCCGGACAGCGAAGTGATCGACATGCGCGGCGAATATGTGCCGGTGAAGCGTGCGACCGAGATCTTCGGCCTCAACGACGACCGCGCGGTCGAGGACAGCCTCGTCGTGATCGTCGAGAGCGAGGCGCACGGCAAGGTCGGCCTGGTGGTCGATACCATCGATGACCGCCGCGAAGTGGTGATCAAGAGCCTCGACCAGAACCTCCACCCGATCCGCGGCCTGGGCGGCGCCACCATCCTTGGCGACGGCTCGATCGCACTGATCCTCGACATCGAGGCGCTCGTCGCCTCCACCAACCGCTACACCCCCAAAGGAATGGCAGCATGACCGACACCAACGACAACGCCGGGACCGACCGCAAGATCGTCACCTTCTCGCTCGCCCAGCAGACCTTCGGGATCGACATGCGCGCGCTGATCGAGATCCGTGAATGGGACGAGCCGACCCCGCTCCCCAACGTCCCGGGCTTCATCAAGGGCGTGACCAACCTGCGCGGCAACGTGATCCCGGTGGTCGGCCTCGCCGAGCGCCTGGGCTGGGAGCCGAGCGTGATCCATGCCCGCTCCTGCGTGCTGGTCGTCAACATCGCGGGCAAGCAGGCCGGCTTCCTGGTCGACGAAGTCAACGACATCGTCGCGATCGGCGAGACCGAGATCCAGCCGGCCCCCGAGGTCGAGACGATCGAGCCGAGCGTGATCGCCGGCCTGGTCCGCATCGCCACGCGCCAGAAGGACGGCACGCGGGACGAGAAGGGCACCATGGTGCTGCTGCTCGACCTCGACGCGCTGAGCCTGACCAAGCACCTGGATCTCGCAGCGTGACCGCCGCCGGGGGCGCCCTGGCGCCTGCCGGCGCCGCATCGGCCATGTCGGCAGCGAGCAACGCGGAGCTCACGCCCCGCGACTTCGCCGCCATCGCCGCGATCATGCACGAGGATGCGCGCATCGCGTTGAGCGAGGCGAAGACCACGCTCGTCCAGTCGCGCCTGGGGCGCCGGCTGCGCGAGCATGGCCTGGCCAAGTTCTCCGACTATGTCGCGCTCGTGCAGAGCGACCCGGTGGAACGCCATGCGATGGTGGTGGCCCTGACCACCAACCACACGCATTTCTTCCGCGAGCCGCATCACTTCGATCATTTCCGCGAGACCGTCCTGCCCGTGCTGAAGCGCAAGCAGGGCCCGGTGCGGATCTGGTCGGCGGGATGCTCGTCGGGCGAGGAGGTCTATACGATCGCCATGTGCCTGCTGGGGACGGACCGTTCGTCCGCGTCCTGGCTGCGCAACGCCGATGTCCGCCTGCTGGCGACCGACATCGCGCCGCATGTGGTGGAATCGGTGCGTCGCGGCTTCTATGCCGACAATGTCGCCGAAGCCGTGCCCGAGCCCTATCGCAGCCTGTGGATGAAGCCCGTGCAGGGCGGCTACCAGATGGCCGATGAAGCGCGGTCGCTGGTGACAGCCAAGGTGCTCAACCTGTTCGAGCCCTGGCCGCTCAAGGCCGCGTACGACGTGATCTTCTGCCGCAACGTGATGATCTATTTCGGGGATCCCGCGAAGGAAGAGCTGGAGGCGGGCTTCGTCAACCAGCTGATGCCGGGCGGCCACCTGTATATCGGTCATTCCGAGCGGCTGATCGGGCCGGCGGCGCGCCACATGCGCTCGTGCGGTCACACCATCTACCAGAAGCCGGAGGTGCACTGATGGCACCCGTACGCACGCTGATCGTCGATGACAGCGCCTCGATGCGCGCGACGCTCAACCGCATGCTTTCCGCCGATCCGGCCATCGAGGTCGTCGGCATGGCCCCCGAGCCGTTCGCGGCGCGGGAGATGATCAAGACGCTCAACCCCGACGTGCTGACGCTCGACGTCGAGATGCCGGGGATGGACGGGCTGTCGTTCCTCGAGCGCATCATGCGCCTCCGGCCGATGCCGGTGGTGATGTGCTCGACGCTGACCGCCCGCGGCGCCGAAGTGACGATCGAGGCGCTCCGCCTGGGCGCGGTCGACTATGTCACCAAGCCCAGCGGCACGCCCGAGGACATCGAGCGCGACGCGGTATTGCTATGCGAGAAGGTGAAGGCGGCCGCCCGTTCGGTCGCCCGCGCCGGGCCGCAGCGCCTGCCCGCCCAGCCGACCCTCGCGGCCGGCGCGGTCGGCGATCGCATCATCGCGCTCGGTTCGTCCACCGGCGGCGTCGAGGCGCTGTTCTCGCTGCTGCCGGCGCTGCCGGAGAACTGCCCGCCGGTGTTGGTCGTCCAGCACATGCCGGCCGCGTTCACGCGCAATTTCGCAGAGCGGCTGAACGGCGAATGCCGGGTCCATGTTGTGGAAGCTACGGATGGCGCGCCGGTACTGCCGGGAACCGTCTATATTGCTCCTGGGGGGCAGCGCCACATGGAGCTGCGCGGCGGCATCCGTGGCCACATCAAGCTGCGGGACGGCGACCCCGTCTCCGGCCACCGGCCCTCGGTGGACACGCTGTTCAACTCGGTGGCGCCGCTCGGCAAAGCCGCGGTCGGCGTGATCCTGACCGGCATGGGTGCCGATGGCGCGCAGGGCCTTCTGGCCATGCGCCAGGCCGGGGCCCGCACGCTGGGCCAGAGCAGGGAAACCTGCGTGGTCTGGGGAATGCCGCGCTCGGCAAAGGAGCTGGGTGCGGTGGAACATGAAGTTGGTTTGTCTGGCATGCCTGAGGCGATCCTCAAGGCATGCCGCGAGAAAGTTGGGAGCGTCTGATGCCTGCTGCTGCAGCGATCAAGGTGATGGTGGTCGATGACCAGACCAGCATGCGCGCGATGATCCGTCGCGCGTTGCAGGATCTCGGGTTCAAGGACGTACGTGACAAGCCCAGCGCCCCGGAGGCACTGGCGGCGGTCAAGGCTGACCGCGTCCATCTGATCATCTCCGATTACAACATGCCGGAAATGGACGGCCTCCAGTTCCTGGAAGCGGTCCGCACCGACGCGGTGATCGGCAAGACGGTGTTCATCATGCTCACCGGCTCGTCGGACAAGGAGATCGTCCAGAAGGCCGCGGCCCTCGGGGTGAACAACTATGTCGTGAAGCCCTTCGCGCCGGCGGCGCTGAAGGAGAAGATCGAGCGCGTCTTCGGCGAGCTCACCTGATGCGCCGGCTCGCCATCGTCCAGGGCGAGCATGCCGTGGTGGCCGAGCCCGGGGTGGTCGTTTCCACCCTGCTCGGCAGCTGCGTCTCCGCGTGCCTCTTCGATCCGGTTGCCCGGGTCGGCGGGATGAACCATTTCCTGCTGGGCGAACCGAGCGCGGACCAGCGCGTCGGTGCCACCGAAATGGCGCGTTACGGCGTGCACGCAATGGAAGTCATCATCAACGAGATGATGAAGAAGGGCGCGATCCGCGGCCGGCTGATGGCCCATCTCTATGGTGGTGCCAACATCGTCTCCGGGCTCGGCTCGATCGGCTCCTCGAACGCCGCCTTCGCGCGGCGCTTCATGGACACCGAAGGCATCACGGTCGCCCATAGCGACCTGGGTGGCACGAGCGCGCGCAAGATCGAGTTCCTGCCGCATGAAGGTCGCAGCCGCTGCGTCAAGGTTACGGACCGCGTGCCAGAACGGCCGCCGGTCCCTGTTCAGGCCCCGGTCTCCGGTGGCGATTTGGAGCTGTTCTGATGTCCTGCATGCCCATCCCCTCGCAGCTCTCCGCCACCGAGACGATGCCCGGCTTCGACCCTTTCTCGTCGACGCTGCACAGCGTGATCGCCGGCGAGATCCGCGAGATGCGCATGAAGCTCGAGGCGCTCGCCGAAGTGCTCGTCTGCGACGAGCATTTCGCGAGCACCTATCTCGAGCAGCTGCAGGACTTCGACTATCTCATCCAGCATGCGGATGAGTGCGTGAACCTGCTCGAGCGGATCGCGGGCGGCGAGGACTCGCTCTCGGCGATCAGCCATATCCGCCTCGGCGCCGTGCAGCAGCGCATGCGCGACGCGCTCGGGAGCGCCTGACGATGCCCATGCCCGGCAGCAATGATCGCCCGATCGTCATCAAGCGGATCAAGAAGGTCGCCGGCGCCCACCACGGCGGCGCCTGGAAAGTCGCATATGCCGACTTCGTGACCGCGATGATGGCGTTCTTCATGCTGCTGTGGCTCATCGCCAACCCGGACAAGCAGCGGCTCAAGGGCCTTGCCGCCTATTTCTCGCCGACCGTGTCGGACACCGCGCCCTCGACCCCCGTCATGGGCACGTCCGAGGGCGCCGGTGGCCAGGCGCGCCGCTCGTCGAACGACAGCAGCCGCGCCAACGGCACGCCGACCACCGAGGCGGCGACCAACGGCGCCTCGCGCGGCGGCACCGCCAATGTGCCCGACACTTCGATGCGCGTCCTCGCCAGCGAGCTGATGGTCGCGCTCGACAGCACGCCGCAGGACCAGGGCCGCAAGAACGTCGCGGTCGAGTCCGACCGGGACGGCATGCGCATCACGCTGATGGACACCGACAAGCAGTCGATGTTCCGCCCCGGCACCGCCGAGCTCAACCCCTTCGCCCGCGCGCTGCTCGCCAAGACGGCGACCAAGCTCGCCCAGCAGGGCGGCCAGATCGCGATCGAGGGGCACACCGATGCCTCGGGCGGCGGCCAGAGCGATGCCAACTGGCAGCTCTCGGGCGCCCGCGCCCTTTCCGCGCGCCGGGCGATGATCGCATCGGGCATGACGCCCGACCGCTTCGCCGAGGTCGTCGCGATGGGCGGCACGCGCCCGGTGTTCCCGGGCCAGCCCGATAGGCCGGAGAACCGGCGGATCACCATCGTCCTCAAGGCCGAGGCCTCGTCGCTGCCCAGCGACAGCAGCTTCAAGTTCTGAGTAGCCGCGCCATGAAGAAGATCCTGTTCCTGATCGTCGTCGTGCTGGCCGGCATCGGCCTGGGCGGCGGCGCCGCGCTCGCCACCTTGATGGTGCTCGGCCCCCGTCCCGCCCAGGCCGCCAAGGCGCCCGCGGCGGAGGAATCGGTGGAGACGACGTTCGTGCCGGTGGACAAGTTGCTCGCGCCCTTGGTCTCCGCCGATGACGGGCGGCTGACCGGCTATGTCCAGTTCCAGTTCAACCTCGAGGTACCCAGGGACAAGTCGTCCGAGGTGACCCAGCGCCTGCCGCTGCTGCTGCACGCGATCAACATGCGCACCTTCAAGACCCCGATGGCGGCGGGCAAGGACGGGCTGCTGCCCGGCCTCGAGCAGTTCCGCCAGGTCGTCGAGGCTTCGGCCGCGGAGGCGTTCGGCGCCGGCGTCGTCCGCAAGGTCGCGATCACTCAGGCTACCCCGGCGTAAACTACGTATTTTATGTGGTTAACGCCCGGCCCGGCCGGTCGCGCTGCTATAGTATACGAAGAACCCCGCAACTTCGATCGAGGACAACGTGGAAGCCAACCCCGCCAGCGCAGCCGAGACCCGCGACGAGTGGATCGAGCGTGCCCCGCGGGCCGTAGCCACCCTCCTCGTCGGCAAGCTCAGCCACGAGGGCAATCCCGGCCAGCTCTGCCGCGTCCGCAACATCTCCGAGCAGGGCATGCAGATCGACACGATCGCGTCGCTGCTGCCGGCGATGCGGATCAGCGTGGAGCTGCGCGGCGGCCAGACGCTTACGGGCGCGATCGCCTGGACCAAGGGCGGCCGCGCCGGCGTGCGCTTCGACACCCCGGCCGACGTCAACGCGATCCTCGGCAAGCCGCAGATCGAGGCGGCGACGGTCCGCCCGCGCTCGCCGCGCTTCGCCGCCGAGATCCCGGCACGGATCAACTCGCTGGGCCGCTCGATCGATGTCGTCGTCGTCGACCTCTCCCAGGGCGGCGCCTGCCTGCGCCTGCAGCGCACCCTGCGCGCCGACAGCGAGGTGATCCTGATGATCCCGGGCCTGCCGACGCGCCGCTGCACCACACGCTGGAGCAACGACGAATTCGCCGGCGTCGCCTTCCACGATCCGATTTCCTATACCGAGCTCTCGGCCTGGCTCGACAGTCCCGCCGCGCGCGGCTGAGCGTTCGGCCGACCGGCGATCCGAATGGATATCGCCCGCTGCCAATTTATGGCAGCATGCTTCTCTCCGCCATCCCGTGAGAGCAAGCCATGTCCCGTGCACAGCGCCTTCTCGACCTGATCCAGGTGCTGCGCCGACACCGCCGGGCCGTCGCGGGCGCGGTGCTGGCCGAGGAACTCGGCATCTCCCTGCGCACCCTCTATCGCGACATCGAGACCCTGAAGGCGCAGGGCGCGCACATCGATGGCGAAGCGGGCATCGGCTATGTCCTGCGTCCGGGCTTCATGCTGCCGCCGCTGATGTTCTCCGAGGAAGAAATCGAGGCGCTCGTGCTCGGCTCGCGCTGGGTATCGGATAGAGCCGACGGGATACTGGGCAAGGCGGCCCGCAACGTGCTGGCCAAGATCGGCGCCGTGCTGCCCGATGACCTCAAATATGGAATCGATGCATCGGGCCTGTTGATCGGCCCCGGCGAACCCATCGCGGTCGGCGACCACGAACTCGCCGCGATCCGCCAGGCGATCCGCACCGAGCGCAAGCTGCGGATCGACTATGCCGACGAGCATGGCAATGCGACGCAGCGGACGGTCTGGCCGGTTGCGCTGGCCTTTTTCGATCGCGTGCGGGTCATCGTCGCCTGGTGCGAGCTGCGCGACGGCTATCGCCATTTCAGATGCGACCGCATCGCGGCACTGGAGACGTCGTCAGAGCGCTATCCACGCCGCCGTGCCGTGCTGCTCAAGGAATGGCGCATCCTTCGCGGCATCCCTGAGCAATGACTACTGACAATAACTGACAGCATGTTCTTCTAGGCCTCCCCTGCCGGCGCCGCTCCCGCGTGCCGCCGATATGAGGAGAATTTCCATGCCGAATTTCAACTTCCTGCTCCTGCACGTCGAAGACGCTGCCGCGAGCGCAACCTTCTACAGCTCGCTGCTCGATACCCCGATCCTCGACCAGAGGCCGGGTTTCACCATGCTGCCCCTGCGCGACGGCGTCACCCTGGGCCTGTGGGGAAAGGAAACCGTCGAGCCGGCGAGCGGCCAATCCGGCGCCAGCGAGATCGCCTTTGCCGTGGCCGACAAGGCGGCGGTCGAGGCAACCCATGCCGACTGGGCGGGGCGCGGCCTGCGCATCCTCCAGCCGCCGACTGCAATGAACTTCGGCACTACCTTCGTCGCGAGCGATCCCGATGGGCATCGGCTGCGCGTGTTCGCACCGCCGGCAGCATGATCGAGGCGCCCTCGCCTTCCGCATAGCAAAAAGGGCGGGCGCCCCCCGGCACCCGCCCTTCTTCCCTGAACTTTGGCCGCTCCGCGCTATGTCGCGAAGCTCTTGACCAGCGACCCGGCGACCAGCGCCCAGCCATCCACCAGCACGAAGAAGATGATCTTCATCGGCAGGGATATCGTTGGTGGCGGCAGCATCATCATGCCCATCGCCATCAGCACCGCCGACACCGCCAGGTCGATGACCAGGAACGGCAGCAGCAGCAGGAAGCCGATCTCGAAGGCGCGGCGCAGCTCCGAGATCATGAAGGCCGGCGCCAGCGTGGTCAGCGGCGTCTCGGCACGGTTCTGGATCGGCTTGCCCCCCAGATCGGCGAACAGCTTGAGATCGCTGTCCCGCACCTGGCTGAGCATGAACTTCTTGAAGGGCTCGGCGGTCCGCTCGAAGGCGACCTGCTCGGTGATCTTGCCCTTGGTATAGGGATCGACGCCCTGTTCCCATGCCTTGTTGAAGGTCGGCGCCATCACGAAGAAGCTGAGGAACAGCGCCAGGCTGATGATCACCGGGTTGGGCGGCACGCCGGGCGCGCCGATGCCGGTGCGCAGCAGCGACAGCGCCACCACCATGCGGGTGAAGCTGGTGACGGTCATCAGCAGGCCCGGGGCCAGGCTGAGCACCGTCAGCATCAGCACCAGCTGGATGGCCTTGGCCGACAGCGCGCCATCCGCGCCGGTGCCGGCACCGCCGATGTTGATCGTCGTCCCCTTGGACTGGGCGAAAGCCTCAGCCGGCAGGAGGACGAGTGCGACGACCAGCGCCGCGAGGAGCTTACGCATCGAGTGCGGCCCGGACCGCTGCGCGGTTCCACCGCGTGGTGTTGCGCTGCTCGCGAACCCGCTTCGGGGCACGCGGCGGCTGCTGGGCGGCTGCGGCGACGACATTGGCCGGGCGCACCTTGGCGGCAACCGGCGTCTTGGCGGCGCGGCGCACGGCGGCCGGCAGCTCGAACTTCGTCGGAAGCTCGATCTTGGGGAGCTCGATCTTGGGCAGGTCGATCTTTCTGGGCAGCTCGACCAGCTTGGCGAAGTTGCCGCGCAGCGCCGCGAGATCCTCGGCGAGGTTCGCGACCGGCTCCGGCTCCTTTGCCACCTCCGGCTCGACGGGCACGGGCGCGGCGATGCCGGTCTCGATCGTCGACTGTCCCTCGGGGCCGAACATCACGAGATGCTCCATGCCGTCGCGGCGGATCAGCGCGACCGAGCGCTTGGCATCGACCGACAGGCGCTCGACGATCTCGATCCGCTTGCGGCGCGAGTTGGTCACCCGGCCCGGCAGCTTCACGTCATAGCGCTTCACGAACCACAGGGCGCCGGCGAGCATGCCGAGCACCATTCCGAGCGCACCGATGGTGCGCAGCATCGACAGGATATCCATTAGTGGCGCTGCTTCTTCACGAGTTCGGTGATCTCGAGCGACATCACTTCGCCATCGACCAGGACCACGCCCTTCGCGACCAGCTCGTCATTCACGTACACGAGCGAGGGATCGTCCTGGCTGCTTTCCAGCGGGATCATCGCGCCGCGGCTCATCTGCAGAACCTGGCGGATCGGCACATTGGCCGAGCCCAGCACGATCGACATCTCGACCATAATTCCTTCGAGCACTGACATGCGTGTTCCTTTCTGGATGACTTATAGGAACCTTTTTTCCGTGCCCTGCGACCACCCCGGCAATTTTTGCCTACAATGGAGGAAACGGCCCTGCGGGGCCTTCGGGAAGGACGATCATGGACCTCAAGACCTCGCTCGGCATCTCTGCCTCGGGCCTGCGCGCGCAGTCGCTGCGCATGCGCGTGATCGCGGAGAATCTGGCCAACCAGGACTCGGTTGCCGATACGCCGGGCGGCGATCCCTATCGCCGCCGCGTCGCCAGCTTCAAGGCCGAGGTCGATCGCTCGAGCGGCGGCATGGGCGTGAAGGTCAAGGCGATCGAGAACGACAAGTCGGACTTCACCAAGGTCTATCAGCCCGGCCACCCGGCCGCGGACAAGGACGGCTACGTCCTCAAGCCCAACGTCAACGGCCTGATCGAAACGGCCGACATGAAGGCGGCGCAGCGCAGCTACGAAGCCAATCTCAATGCCATCGAGGCCGCCAAGAGCCTGACGATGCGCACCATCGATCTCCTCAAGTAAAGGATACAGGGAATGTCCATCGGAGCACTTGATGCGATGTCGGCCTATGGCCGCGTCGCCGGCATTGGCGGTACCAACAGCAAGACCGACCCGATCAAGTCGGGCGGCAGCGCCGGCGGGTTCGGCGCGATGGTCGAGGACATGGTCACCGGCACTGCCGACCAGCTTCGCACCGCCGAAAAGGCCTCGGCCCAGCAGGTTGCCGGCAAGGGCGACCTGATCGACGTGGTCACCGCGATCGGCGCCGCCGAGACCGCGCTCGACACGATGGTCGCCGTGCGCGACCGCGTGGTGAACGCGTATTCCGACATCATGCGGATGCAGATCTAACCACGATGCTGCCGTCGCAGGTCATGCAATTGGCGCAGAGCGCGCTGATGCTGGTGCTCACCGTCGCGGGTCCGCTGCTGCTGACCTCGCTGATCGTGGGCACCATCATCGGCCTGCTCCAGGCGCTGACGCAGATCCAGGAAACCACGCTCACCTTCGTCCCCAAGCTTCTGGCGATGGGGCTGGTGCTGCTGTTGATGCTGCCGACGATCGGCGCGGCCCTGAACGACTTCATGACCAAGATCAGCGGCCTGATCGTGACCGGCGGATGACGCTTCCACCCGATCTCGCCCTGCAGGCCTCGGCCTTCTTCATCGTCTTCGCCCGGGTCGGCGCAGTGCTCATGCTGCTGCCCGTCTTCGGCGACGAGGCGATCCCCGGCCGCATCCGGCTGCTGATCGCCTTCGGGCTTTCGTCGGCGATGTACGGCCTGGTCGGCGCGCCTGCCCGCGCGGTGGTGGAATCCGGCGCGGCCCTGCCCGCCATACTGGTCGCCGAGCTGATGACCGGCCTGGCGATGGGCATGATCGTCAAGATCCTCTTCTTCGCCGTCTCGATGGCGGGCTCGATCATCTCGACCCAGATCGGCCTGACCTCCGCAGTGATCTTCGATCCCGCGCAGAGCGGCAGCGCGCCGATGCTCTCCAAGTTCGTCGCGATGGCGGCTGCGCTGGTCTGCATGGGCATGCAGGTCCATCATCTCTGGCTGGGCGCGATCGTCCACAGCTATCAGAGCTTCCCGGTCGGTGGCATGCCGCCGGCCCATGATTTCGCGATGCTCGCGGTCGAGGCGATCACCCGCTCGATGATGCTCGGCGTCAGCCTGGCCGCGCCGCTCCTCATCTACGGCATCGTCTTCAACGTCGCGCTCGGCGTCTCCGCACGCGTCGCTCCCGCCATCCAGGTCTTCTTCATCGCCCAGCCGCTCAACCTGCTGCTCGGCCTCAGCCTGACCGCCGCCACCCTCGGCACCATGCTCACCTTCTTCGCCGGTGCGATGGGTGACGCGATGCAGGGAGGCTGGTGATGTCCGGCGGCGGCGACCAGGAAGACAAGACACACGACCCAACAGACAAGAAGCTGGAGGACGCCCGCGAGAAGGGCGACGTACCCATGGCCCCCGAGATGAAGCATGCCGCGATGTTCATCGGCATGCTCGTCGTGATGGGCGGCATGGGCGTCTATACGCTCCAGCTGATGGGCACGCTGTTCGTGCGGCTATGGGGCAGTGCCGACGATTTCCGGATGGAGCCGCAGGGTGCGGAGGATTTCGCGACCGGCGTGATGAGCGCGGTTGCCCATGCCCTGCTCCCGATCCTCGCCACCCTGTTCGGCATCGCGCTGATCGGAGGCATCCTGCAGGGCCGGCCGATGCTCAGCTGGAGCCGGGTGAAGCCCAAATGGTCGAAGCTCAATCCGGTGAACGGCGCCAAGCGCCTGTTCGGCAAGCAGGCGATGGTCGAGTTCGCCAAGACGCTCGCCAAGCTCTGCCTGATCGGTGGCGTGGCGGCATATCTGGCATGGCCCCATGCCGCCACGATCGATTCCATGGTGGGGGCCGACCTGCAGCAGGTGGGCACCGCGGCGCACGGCATCGTCTATTCGATGCTGCGCCCGATCGCGATGCTGGTGGGTGCGCTCGCCCTGTTCGACTTCATCTGGCAGCGCCGCGCCTTCATGAAGCGGATGCGCATGAGCCTCCAGGAGATCAAGGACGAGCACAAGCAGAGCGAGGGCGATCCGCACATCAAGGCGAAGGTCCGCCAGATCCAGATGCAGCGCTCGCGCAACCGCATGATGCAGAACGTGCCCAAGGCGAGCGTGGTGATCACCAACCCGACCCACTATGCCGTCGCGCTGCAGTACGATCACGGCCAGATGGCCGCCCCGGTGGTGGTTGCGAAGGGCGTCGACGCGATCGCGCTCAAGATCCGCGAGATCGCGACCGAGAACAACATCCCGCTCGTCGAGAACCGCCCCCTCGCCCGCGCCCTCTATGCCAGCGCCGACCTGGATCGCCCGATCCCGGTGGAGCATTATGCGGCGGTGGCGGAAGTGATCAGCTACGTCCTGAAGATCGCGAAGAAGCGCGCCTGAGCGCCGCTTCCCCGCGATCCTTCAGATCGGTTCAGAACTTCAGCCGCGCCCCGGCGGTGAGCACCACCGCACTGGCGTTGCGCAGCTCGCCATTGGTGAGGATCGGCGTCTGCGCGGCAGTGCCCGCATAGGCCGCCGTCACGCGGTCGATCGGCGCATCGGCAAAGGTCACATAGTTCGCCGCGAGATCGAACGCGAGCTTCCGGCTCGCCGCGTAGCTGCCGCCCAGACCGAAATTCCAGCGATCGGAATCCGGCACACGGGCATCACGCTCGCCGTCCTGGGTCGGGGTCAGCGCACGCTGGACGCCGGCGCGCACCGTCAGCTTGGGCGAGACCGCATAGTCGAGGCCGCCCGCATAGCTCCAACTCGTGCGGTAATTCTCCGGGATCGCGGTGTTGAGCGGCACTCCGAGGCGGATCGCGTCGAACTTGTCCCAGCCATAGCGGATCACCTGGGCGTTGAGCGTCAGCTTGTTCGTCGCGGCAAAGCGCACCGCACCGATCGCCTGCGACGGGGTGAAGAAGCGCGCCGAGACATTCGAAAGCTGGAGGTTCGAGGTGGCCAACGGGCCGACCAGGCCGGTGATCGCGAGATCGCCGGTCAGGTTATGCTCGATCGAGGACTTGTAGCTCAGGCCCAGGGTGATCGGACCGGTGTGAACCTGCGCACCGGCGCTCCAGCCGGTATCCCAGCCATGGCCCTTGAGCTCCTGGTGCCCGTCGGGCAGCGTCGCCGCGAGGTTGGGCAGCGCATTGCCGAGGCTCGCTTCGGTGTATTCGACATTGAGGCCGATACCGAGGCGCAGCCAGTCGGTCGGCGCGATGGCGACGGTGGGCTGGATGTCGATCGTGCGCAGCCGGGTCTTGTCGGCGCTGTAGCGCGCCCAGCTGTCGGCCGGATAATCGGTGGTGAAGCTGAACGGCGACGTGACCGACACGCCGAAGGCGATGCGGTTGGTGATCGGAATCGCGATGGCACCCGAGGGGAGCACGCCGTTGTTGATCGGATTGCGGGTGACGCCGTTGCCGCCGATCGGCGCGGCCGGCTGGCCGGGGCGGACGATCAGCGTGCCGCTGTCGACGACTTCGCCGCGCGGCAGGATCACCGATGCGGAGATCGTCGCGTCCCCGTCCTCGAGGCCGCCGATCGCGGCGGGGTTCCACCAGATCGAGGCCGAGCCGGTGTCGGCCGCCTCACCCGAGAAGGCGCGGCCTGCGCCGCGGGCGGACTGTTCCTGGAGGTAGAAGGCCTGGGCATGGGCAGCCTGAGAGAAGCCGAGAAGCGCGAACAGCGCGCTGCCGGCGGCAAGCGAAGTCTTGTAGGGGGACATTTGGGTAATCCTTGTACGCGGTACTGAACTCGAACGCTGAAACTCGGAAACGCGTGTTAACGCACGCGGGTCCAGGTCTGGGTACGGCAGAACGGCTTGAACACGCAGCCACGCAGGTTGAGCGTGTCGTTGCCCGACATGGTGATCTCGGCGCTGTAGGTCTTGCCGTCCTCGGCATTGTAGATCTTGCCGCCGTACCAGCCGGCACCCTGCAGCTTGAAGCCGCCCAGGATCTGCAGCCCCATCAGCCGGCGGTTGCGCAGCGAGGTGTCGCTGTTCCGGGCGTCGGCGAGATTGGGATTGGTGCGCAGCTTGTCCGATCCGACGATCTTGCCGCAGATCGAGGCGCCGCAACGCGAGATCTCGACGATACCGTTATGGACGGGGGTCTTCCAGCGGCCGACCACGGCGTCGCCGGACTGGGGTGCAGGGGCGGCTGCGACGGCGAGCCCCAACAACAAAGCCAACATAGGCATACTCTCCTCGAGGGGTCTCCATGCCGCACTCTGCCGGGCGGTCATGGGAAGGAACGGTATCGCCCTTTCGAACGCGACACCGCTGGAGACTCCCTAGGTTCCCAAAACCGGGTATGCAATTAGGTTCTGATTTGAAACGGAAAAGCCGCAGATGCCGTAGCGGCAGTCCGCCGCGCCGATCAGGCCTGAAGATCGAGTTTGGCGAGCTCGACTCGGACACGCACCTCGATGTCCGACAGGATCGAGGCCAGTACGGGATCGTCGGAATGCTGGAAGCTCTCCGACCATTCGACGATCTGCTGCAGCCGCTCCGGCGCGACCACGCCCGCGACCAGCTCGCGGTGGAGCCCGTCGAGCATGTCGACGCCACGCTGGGCGTCGACTGCCTGCTTGCGGCGGCGCTCGATCGCGGGATCGGCGGCGGCGAGCGTGACGAGCATCGCGACCGAGGGGTTGAGCGCCTGGGCGGCGTTGGTCCCCTGGGGTACGGGCGCCGGCGCGGCGGGCAGTTCGCCCTCCTTCACCGAGAAGCCGGACGCGACCTTGGGCAGCGCAGCCATCAGGCTGTTCAGCAGGGGCGCTTGAAGGTTCTCGATACGCACGAAATCTCGTCCTCGGGCACTTTTTGCCTACCTCTATCCTATAAGAGAATTATCGGAAATTTTCCACTTCCAGGGGTTATATGCTGCGCTTCGCCGCTCCCATGATCGCCCTGCTTGCCATGCTGGGCACCACGCCCGCCGCAATGGCGCAGACGCGCATCAAGGACGTGATCAATGTCGAGAACGTCCGCGACAACCAGCTCGTAGGCTATGGCCTCGTCGTCGGCCTCGCCGGCACGGGCGATCGCCTGCGCAACACGCCGTTCACCGAGGAATCGATGCAGGCCATGCTCGAGCGCATGGGCGTGAACATCCGCGGCACCGAGATGAAGACGCTGAACGTCGCCGCCGTCTCGATCACCGCCACGATGCCGCCCTTCTCGCGCGCCGGCTCGCACATCGACGTCCAGGTCTCGGCGCTGGGCGACGCGACCAGCCTGCAGGGAGGCACGCTGATCGTTTCCTCGCTGCGCGGCCTCGATGGCGAGATCTATGCGGTCGCCCAGGGCAATGTCGCCGTTTCCGGCTTCAAGGCGCAGGGCGCGGCAGCCAATGTCAGCCGCGGCGTGACCACCTCGGCGCGCATCGCCGGCGGGGCGATCATCGAGCGCGAGGTCCCCTATTCGCTGCTCTCCGCCAGCAGCCTGAAGCTCGCCCTCAAGAACCCCGACTTCGCCACCGCCGACCGCATCGCGGCGGCGATCAACGCCAAATATCCCGGCAGCGCCACGGTGCTCGATCCGGCGACGGTGCAGCTGACTCCGGGCCAGAACTTCGTCGGCAACGTGATCGATCTGGTCACTCGCATCGGCGAGCTGCAGATCAAGGTCGACCAGCCGGCCCGTGTGGTGATCAACGAGGCTTCGGGCACCGTCGTGATGAACGCCGATGTCCGCATCACCCCGGTGGCGATCGCCCAGGGCGGCCTGACCATCACCGTGACCGAGAGCCCGCAGGTCTCGCAGCCCGCGCCCTTCTCCAACGGCCAGACCACGGTGGTGCCGCGCACCAACGTGCAGGTGAACGACGGCAACGGCGCCAGCCTCGCCATGGTCGACGGCGCCAGCCTGCAGACGCTGGTGAGCGGGCTCAACACGCTGGGCGTCAGCCCGCGCGACCTGATCACCATCCTTCAGGCGATCAAGACCGCCGGCGCCCTCCAGGCCGATATCGAGGTGCAGTGATGCGCGACGTGACTTCCGTGCAGGGGCCGCAGCTCCCGCCGCAGGCGGCGACCGGTCCCAAGGCCCCCGAGTCCAAGGCCGACGCCAAGAACCGCGAGACCGCGAAGAATTTCGAGGCGGTGTTCCTCGGCCAGATGACCCAGATCATGCTCGAGAGCGTGCCGCAGGGCGATGGCGAATTCTCCGGCGGTCACGGCGAAGAGATGTTCCGCGGCATCATGGCCGAGAAGCTCGGCGCCTCGATCGCCAACCGGGGCGGGATCGGCCTGGCGCCGGTCGTGCTCGACCAGATCATCAAGCTCCAGCAGGGTAACAAATAATGACCGAGCAGCTCATCGACGCGATGGTGTCCCTCACCCACATCATGGAGGAGGAAAGCGAGCAGCTGGCCAAGGCGCCCTATTTCCCCGAAATGCCCGAGATCGCCCAGGTCAAGCTGCGCCTCACCGGCCGGATCGAGGCCGAGGTGGCGCGGATGAAGCGCGAGGCGCCGGACGACTGGGCCGAGCGGCTCGCACCCGAGGCACGCGAGCAGCTCGCCGAGGCGAGCCGCTGCCTGCGCGACGCCTCGAGCGTCAACGCACAGATTCTCAAGCGCCAGATCGAGCTCTCGACCGACATGATGGGCGCGATCGCCGCCGAGGCGCAGCGCCTGACTGGTACCCGCAACACCGTCTATGGCGCGTGCGGCGGCCTGGCGGCGAGCGAGGCCCCCGCCCCGATCTCGATCAACGCGCGGCTGTAAGCGGCGCCAAAGTTCCCAAGGGTCGCGATACCCACCGGGCTCGCCACAAACGGGCTTCGGTGGGTTTCTGGCGTTTCGGCCAACTAAAAGCCCTCTCCCGCTTGCGGGATCATCAGGTCGGTCATGCCCCCGGCATGACCTAAACAGCGCGGGGCGCTGTTTACCTGATGATGGTTGGGTGAGGGTGCAAGCTGGGTTACTCTGCCCAGGTGCCCGCGATACGGCCCACCAATCCGCATGCCCGGCGCCTGCGAAAAGAGGCGACCGATGTCGAGCGCCTGCTCTGGCCGCGCTTCGCAACCGCCAGCTCGATAGCCACAAGTTCCGCTTCCAGGCGACGATCGGTCCGTTCGTCGTCGATTTCCTGTGCGTGGAGAAGCGGCTGGTGGTGGAGCTGGACGGTAGCCAGCATGGCGAACAGGTAGATCGGGAACGGACGACCTATCTGGAACGCGCCGGCTATTCGATGGTGCGGTTTTGGAACAGCGATGTGATCGAGAATTTAGACGGGGTGGTGGAGGCCATTCGGCTCAAGCTAGCGGCAATGCCTGGCGCCCAGCTCTCACCCTCACCCAACCCTCTCCCGCAAGCGGGAGAGGGCTAAGAAGAGAGGGCTAAGACAAAGAAAAGGCCCGCGATCGCTCGCGGGCCTTCTCGTTTCCTCAACCGAAAGAAGCGCTTAGCCGCCCTTGCCCACCGCGGTCTTCAGCATGCTGATCTGCTTGCGGTACAGGTTGGTCATCGCGGTGAAGTCCGCCTGGACCTGGCCGAGCTTGAGCAGCTGGTCTTCGAGCGTGACGTTGTTGCCGTCGGGCTTGGTCTCGCTGATGTCCTTGTCGAGCACGATGCCGGCGCCGGCCGGCTGGATCGCGCCCAGGCCCTTCATGCCCGCAGTCAGCTGCACGCGCGGCTTGGCGATCGTGATGCCGCCGCTGCTGCCGACCAGGTCGGAGAAATCGGCGTCCTCGACCGTGCGCGCCTTGAAGCCCGGCGTCTCGCTGTTGGCGATGTTCTGGGCGATCACGCGCTGGCGATCGGAGAGATTGTCCATCTGGCGGCGGATGCCGGCGAGGATCGGAGGCATGTCCATGCGATCAGAATCCGTAAGAGGAAGGAGTGGAGCTGGTCAGGCGATCGAGCGCCGCCTGATAATTGGCGAGCTGCGCGTTGACGATCGCGGTGCTCTGCGTGCCGGTGGCGGTATTGCGCTTGGTGCCATCGACCAAAGTCGTCTTCGCATCGTCCCAATAGAGCGAGCGATAGGCGGTCTGGGTCATCGAGATCGCGTCGTTGATCTTGCCGAGCGCGACCTTGGCCATGTCGAGGTTGGTCAGGCTGAGCCCTTCGCCGAGATCGAGGCCATAGCTGCCGCCCGGGCGGACCTTGGGCGCGTTGCTCGAGACCGGAGCCTGGGTGGCAATGCGCTGCGGATCGATGCCGAGCTTGGCCAGCGCGTCGGTTTCGCCGGTACCGGGCAGAAGCTGAAGCGAATGCCCCGCCTTCATCGTGATGCGCAGCTGCTGGACGCCATCGACCGTGGTGGCAGTGACGCTGCCCTTCGACGCGCCGAGCATGCCCGACATGCGGGTGGCGATCGACTGGAGCGTATCGTCGGCGAGGATGGTCAGCTTGCGGACCGCGCCGTCATCGGCCTTGAACGAGAAATAGTCGCCGGCCTTGAGCCCGGTCTGCGTGGTCACCTTGCTCGAGGCGACGGCGTTGATCGTGCCGCGGCCGAAGCCCAGCGCCGAGACCGCGCTGGCGCCGCCGGTGTCGGCAGAGATGCGGACCGGCTCGGTGCGCAGCAGCGCCTGGCCGAACTGGGTGGTGTTCTCGACAGCGCCGGTCGACGCGTCGATGCGGGTGACGAAGCCGTCGGTCGGGCCGCGACGGGTCGTCGCCAGATCGCCGGTGGTGCGGCCGCCGGCATAGAGCTCGCCGTTCATGAAGGCGATGCTGTCAACCTGATCGTCGGCCGAGGAGCCGATATAGGTGGTGCTGGCGTTCGACAGATTGGCGTCGATCCGCGTGACGAAGCCGTCGCGGTTGCCGCTGATCCCGTTGACCTGGCTGCCCGAGAGCGCGCTCGAGGTCGCGCCACCCACGCCGATCGTGCCGTCATCGGCGACGGCGAGCACGCGTGCATCGGCGGCGCCCAGGCTGATGCTGCCGAGATCGGTGCCGAGCGCCCCGCCCTGCATCTTCATCAGCTCGGCATTGCCGTCATGCGAGACGAGCGCGAGGACGTTGCCGTCATTGTCGACCGCCAGCGCGTTGACGCTGTCGCTGCCCGCACCGGTGATGGTGCGGCGCTCGGCGATCTTGCCGCTGGTATCGATGCGGGCGATGAAGCCGTCATTGCCGGTGGCGATGCGGCCGCCGACATAGATCGAGCCGTCCGCACCGACCGCGACCGACTTGGCCACGTCGGTGCCGCCGGAACGGACCACGGTGGAGAATTTCTCGTCGCCGTTCGCCGCATATTTGGCGACGACCATGTCGCCATCGGTGGAAGCGCCGCCGAAGCTGCCGGTGACGGTGCCGGCCACGACGATGCTGCCATCGGCCCCGAGGCTGACCGCCGCGCCGGTCGACGAGCCGGTGGCGCCCAGGCTGCGCTGCCACACGACATTGCCCGCGCCGTCCACCTTGGTGAGGAACAGGTTGTTGTCGCCGTCCGACAGGTTCGCGCCAAGGTCGCCCTTGGTGGTGCCGACGATATAGCTGTTACCCTGCGCATCGGTGACGACCGAGGCGGCATCGGTATTGGCGTAGACGTTGCTCGTCTCGGTCTTGACCGTCTTTACCTTGCCATCGAGATCGGTCGTGGTCGTGGTGACGGTGGTCGTCTTCTTGGCCGCGACATTCTGCGCGGTCGCCTGGCGATCGAGCGCCTGGATCGTGCCCATCGCAGTGCGCGTGTTGGCGCCGGTGGGATCGTCGAGACGGAAGAGCTGGGTCGAGCTGGGCGCGTCGAGCGCGGTCTGGCCGGTCGCGACGACGATCGCATCCTTGGCGTTGGTCTGGTCGAGCGTGACCTGCTCGATGCCCGTCGGGTTCGACAGGCTGAAGCCCCACTTGCCGCTCTCGTTGGTGACCTTGAAGGTCGATTTCCAGCGCGGCACGGTATTGCCGTTCGCATCGAGCTGCGGCGTGCCGTCGGCCTGGAGATTGGGGATCGCGCCGATCGCGGCGTTGAACTGGGCCGCGACGGAATCGAGCGTCGGCGGCTGCGGGCCGGTCGACAGATCGACATTGACCGTCTGCGCAGCGGCGCCCGGCTTGCTCAGCGTGATCGAGAAGGTCTCGGTGCCGGTGAGGCCCGGGATCGCATCGGTGCGCGCCTTGACCAGGCCCTTGCCCTCGGTCGCATAGACGTCGGTCGCGGCGAGCTTGTTCGACGTCGCGGTCGAAGCCGGCTTGCCATAGGCGAGCTTGACCAGGTCCGACGGCGCAGTGCTCAGATAGGTCTGGAGATCGTCCAGCCCCTTGAGGAAGGTCTTCTGCAGCGCGGCGCGCTGGGCATCCGAAGTCGTCTTGGAGCTCGCCGTCTCGGCCAGCACGCGCAGCTTGTCGAGCGCCTGATAGGCGGTGAAGCTGGTCTGGATGTCCTTGGGAAGATAGCTGCCGCTGCTGTCGGTGGTCGCGGGCGTGATGATCGTGCGCAGCGCGGTGATCGAGGCGACCTGGCTGGCGTTGACCGGCAGCGCAGTGCCGCTCTTCCACGGCGCGACGGTGGCCGCGGTGGTGAACGCCGCCTTGGCCGCGCGCACGGCCTTGCTGTCATAGGTGATCGCGGAGACCGCCGAGGTCATCGTCGAACTCGACCCCGTCAGAATACTTAAGCCGATCAGACTACCAGATAAATTAACCGTCATCGCGCTCCGCCTCGCTTTGCTCGGTTCTATAATAGAGGGAAAGCCGCCCCCATCCGTGTGTACGGGCGCAATTTTTTCGCGAGGGAAACGAAAAAAATGACCGTGATGGCGCCGATTGCCGAACCGCCCGAACTGAAGCGCTTCAGCGGCCCGCAGCGCGCAGCCGCGCTGATGCTGGCCCTTGGCAAGGAGCATGGCGCCCCGATCTGGGAGCAGCTGACCACCGACGAGGTGAAGGAACTGTCCTCGACCATCGCCGGGCTCGGCCGGATTCCGGCGCCGGTCGTCGAGCATCTGCTCGTCCAGTTCACCAGTGAGATCGCCTCGATGTCGTCGATGCACGGCAGCTACGAGACCACCGAGCGCCTGCTCGCCGGCATCCTGCCGAGCGAGAAGGTGAAGGAAATCATGGAGGACATCCGTGGTCCCTCGGGTCGCACGATGTGGGACAAGCTGTCCAACGTCTCGGAAAGCGTCCTCGCCGGCGCGCTCAAGCACGAATATCCGCAGACCGTGGCGGTGATCCTCTCCAAGCTGCGCCCCGACCATTCGGCCCGCGTGCTCGCCGAGCTGCCGCGTGAATTCTCGGTCGACGTGGTGATGCGTATGCTGCGCATGGAGACGGTCCAGAAGGACGTGATCAACCAGGTCGAACAGACGCTGAAGAGTGAGTTCATGACCAACCTGTCGCGCTCGCAGAAGCGCGATCCGCACGAGGCGATGGCCGAGCTGTTCAACTCGCTCGACCGCTCGACCGAGGAAGCGATGCTCAACGCGCTGGACAACAGGGCGCCGGAAAGCGCCGAGCGGATCCGCGCCCTCATGTTCACCTTCGAGGACCTGGGCAACCTGCTGCCGCCGGCGATCGCCGCGATCGTCCGCAGCGCCGACAAGCGCCAGATGGCGCTGGCCCTGAAGGGTGCCCCGGACAGCCTGAAGCAGCTGTTCTTCGGTGCAATGACCGAGCGTGCCGCCAAGCTGCTGCGCGAGGACATGGCGGGCATGGGCCCGGTGCGTGCCCGCGATTGCGAGGAAGCACAGTCGGCGCTGGTGCGCCTGGCCAAGGACCTGGCGGACCGCGGCGAGATTCTGCTCGTCGACCCCAAGTCCGACGATGCGATGATCATCTAAGGAACATAGCCGATGAGCATGCACGCCCATGTGAATGTCGAGCGTTTCGGTTTCGACCGCATCTTCGCGGTGCCGCCGGGCAAGGGCGGGCCGATCGGGCCCGACGCCACGCTCGAGGTCGCGACGCTGCGCGCCGAACTGGCGCTGCTGCGCGCCGAGCAGGAATCGTCGCTCGCGCTGGCGCGGGCTCAAGGCTACGAGGCCGGGCTCGCCCAGGCGCGCAACGAGCGCGAAGTGGCGCTGCTGAGCGCGGTCGATGCGTTGCAGGCCGGGATCGAGGGCATCGAGGCCCATTTCGGCCAGGTCTCCGAGCGGGTGACTGGCGAGGCTGCCGAAGTGGCGCTCGCCGCCGCCGAGCTGATCGCCGGCCGCGCGCTCGAAGTGGCGCCGGGCCTGGCGATCGACGAGGCGATCGGCCGGGCGCTCGGCCAGGTCGCGCGCGGCACCGAGCTGCAGATCCGCGTCCATCCCGACCTGCTCGACGATATCGAGGGGCGCATCGCCGACCGCCAGTCGCGCGATCGCCGCAAGCTCAACCTGATGGTGGTGCCCGACGAGACGATCCCGGTGGGCGATGCCCGTATCGGTTGGGAAGAAGGCGGCCTCGCCCTCGACGCCACCGCGCGCCGCGCGGCAGTCCTCGGCGAGCTCGAGACGCTGCTCAAGGCGGCGTAAGCTCTCCAACTGAACATCCGTCATCCCGGCGAAAGCCGGGATCTCAGGCGGCAGGCGTACGGCCCGCGGCACGAGATCCCGGCTTTCGCCGGGATGACGATTCTGAGGAAAAGCGCGTGGGTAGAACCCACTAGGCAAAAATTTCCCCCGGCAAAAACTGCCGCCTCCCCCACCCCTCTATAATGATCGCAAGGGGCATCCGCCTCACCAGTTCTACCCAACGGGGCGACATTGGAAGCGATCAAAAACCTGGTGGGCCAGATCGGCCCCAAGCGGCTGATGCTGATGGGAGGAGTGGCGCTCGCGCTGCTCGCTGCCCTGGCCTTCGTCGCTACCCGCGGCTCGAACCCGAGCATGGGCTATCTCTACACCGACCTCGATCCCTCGGCCGCTGCGGCGATCACCGAGAAGCTCAAGGCGCAGAATGTCGAGTTCCAGCTCTCGGCCGACGGCACCTCGATCATGGCGCCGCAGGACAAGCTGGCCGAGCTCCGCATGGGCATGGCCGGCGAGAAGCTGGGCGGCAAGATCGGCTATGAGGTGCTCGACGAGGAGCAGCCCTTCGGCGTCTCCGCCAGCCGCGCCAAGATGAACGAGACCCGCGCGGTCGAGGGCGAGCTGGCCAAGTCGATCCAGACGATCCAGAACGTCAGCGCCGCCCGCGTCCATATCGTGATGCCCGAGCGCGCGATGTTCGCCGAGGAGAGCCGCAAGGCGACCGCGGCGGTCACCGTCAAGACGCGCGGCCGCATCCCGAGCGAGACCGTCGCCTCGATCCGCTACCTCGTCTCCTCCTCGGTCCCCGAGCTTTCGCCCGATGCCGTCTCGGTCGTCGACCAGACCGGCGCGCTGCTCGCCCGTGCCGGCGATCCCAGCACGGCCAGCGCCGGCGATGCCGACCAGCGCCAGCAGGCGGTAGAAGGCAAGCTGCGCGACGAGATCGAGTCGTTGCTCGAACCAATCGTCGGCCAGGGCAAGGTCCGCGCCGAAGTGTCGGCCCAGATCGACCGCGACCAGTCGCGCGAGGAATCGAACGTCTTCGATCCCGACAAGCAGGTGATCTCGCGCCAGGTGAGCGTGGAGACCGGCGAGCAGAACCGCGAGACCGACGCCGGTCAGCAGACTGCCTCGGTCGGCAACCAGCTGCCCGCCGCGCAGACCGCAGCCGCCAATGCGCCGGGCACCTCGCGCCAGTCGGGCAGCAACCAGACGTCTGAAGACACGACCTACGACAACAGCTCGACCAAGACGGTCACCGTCCGCACACCGGGCAAGGTAACCCGCCTGAGCGTCGCGGTGATGGTCGATGGCGGCGACAAGGGCCTGCCCCAGCCGCAGATCGACCGCCTGCAGCGCCTGGTCGAGAATGCCGTGGGCGCCGACACCCAGCGTGGCGACAGCGTCGTCGTCGAGAGCATGAAGTTCAACACCGGCGAGGCACCTGCCGACGCCACGACGAGCTTCCTCTCCTCGCTGCCGATGGACCGGATCTGGGGCCTGCTCCAGCTCGTCGTGATCGGTGTGGTCGGCCTTATCGCCATCCGCATGCTCAAGCCGAAGGTCGTCGCTCCGCTCGACGCCACCGAAGCCCAGGCCACGCTTGCCCCGACCCATTCGCCCGAGATGCTCGCGCTCGCCGAGCGCGCCGCGGACGGCGATACCGAGGCGATGGCCCAGCTCGAGGCGATGACCCCGGACGTGCCGCAGCTCGATCAGGAGATCGCGCTCGCCCAGGTCGACGGCCGCATCAAACTCTCCGCGCTCAAGCGCATCGGGGACGCGATCTCCGCCAGCCCGCCCGAAGCGGCCTCGGTGATCCGTCAGTGGATGAACGCATAGGACTGTGACCATGGATATCGAACCCCACGACATCATCCCGACCGAAACCACCGCGGACCAGCCCGCGCCCGTGTTCGAGGATTTCGACATCAACCCGAGCGGCGAAGCACCGCAGGGCACCGAGGGCCTCGAGGCCGTCCATGACGTGCCGGTGCGCGTACAGGCAGTGCTGGGCCGCGCCCGCATGCCGATCGGCGAGCTGCTGCACCTGGGCTCCGGCACCGTGGTCGAGCTCGACCGCCGCGTCGGCGAGCCGGTGGACATCTTCGTCAACGATCGCCTGATCGCCCGCGGCGAAGTCGTCCTGATCGACAATGCCCTCGGCGTGACCCTCACCGAGATCGTGCGGGCCGAGCATTGATGATGGGACCGATCCGGATGCTGCTGATCGGCGCGCCGGGCAGCGAATTTCGCCGCGCCGCCGAGCTGGCGCAGGGCGCCGGCGCCGAGGTCACCATGGCCGACGCGCCCGCGCCCGCCCTCGAGACGCTACGCGAGCAGGGTGCTGACCTGGTGATGATCGACGTGCTGGAAGACGCTGTCGGCTTCCTCGGCGACCTGCGCCGCGAGCGCTTCGTCGTTCCCGTGCTGGCCTGCGGCATCTCCGCCCCGGCCGAGCGCGCGGTGGCGGCGATCCGCGCCGGCGCCCGCGACTATGTTCCCCTGCCCCCGCAACGCGAGCTGATCGCCGCTGCCATCGCTTCGGTGGTGGAGCGCCAGGCCCAGGTGCGCATCGGCGGCCATCCCGTGCTCGAACGGGCCATGGCGCTGGGCGCCGCGGTCGCGCCGAGCGCCTCCCCGGTGCTCGTCACCGGCGGCAAGGGCAGCGGCAAGGAAATGATGGCACGCGAGATCCACCGGCTCTCGGGCCGCACGGACCCGATCGTCTCGGTCGAATGCGCCGGCGTCGCCGCCGACGTGCTGGAATCCGAGCTGTTCGGGCACGAGGCCGGCGCCTTTCCGGGCGCCGCCGCCCGCCGCGTCGGCCGGCTCGAAAGCGCCCGCACCGGCACGATCTTCCTGCGCGAAGTCGGCGCGCTGTCGCCGGCCACCCAGGCCCGGCTGCTCGCCGCGCTGATCGAGAAGCGCTTCCGCCGCGTCGGCGGCAATGAGGACGTCGTTTTCGGCGCGCGCCTGATCGCCTCGACCAGCATGGACCTGGAGCTGGCGGTGGAAGCCGGCAGCTTCCGCGAGGACCTGCTCGTCCGCCTGAGCCTAGCGCGCATCGAAGTGCCGCCGCTCACCGAGCATGGCGACGACATCGCGGCGCTGGCCGAGCATTTCGTCGAGCAGTTCGCCGAGGCCGACGGGCTCCCCGCCCGCCCGCTCTCGCCCGCCGCGATGGCCGTGCTGCGCGCCTATGGCTGGCCGGGCAACATCCGCGAGCTCAAGGAATGCATCCACCGCGCCGCACTGCTGGCGCGCGGGAACCGCATCGAAGCCGAGGACCTGACCCGCGCCGACGGCTCACCGCTCGAAGCGATCGTGTCGCTGCCCGCGGCCGACGGCCGGATCGAAGTCGACAGCCTGATCGGCCGCACCGTGGAAGAGGTGGAGCGCGAGCTGATCCTCGGCACGCTGGAGCGCTGCCAGGGCAACCGCACTTCGGCCTCGAACATCCTGGGCATCTCGGTGCGCACGATGCGAAACAAGCTGCGCACCTTCATCGAAGGCGGCATCGCCGTGCCGCCCGCGGCATGAGCCCGCGGCCGCTCTTCGCCATCCAGAGCCTCCGCCTGCCCCAGGCGGAGGCTGACCTGCCGCAGGGCCTGCCCAACGCAGCGCTCTGCCATCGCTTCACGCTCGGCCAGTCGCCCTCGGCGCCGGCCAAGGCTGTTTGGAAAGCTCGCCCCTGATGCCTCCCGTGATCGTCAACTTCCTGCAGAAGATCGGTGCGAACCGCGACATGGCGCTCGCGGGCGGCGTGATCGCGATCATCGCGATGCTCATCCTGCCCATCCCGGGCTGGCTGCTCGACCTGGGCCTCGCCCTGTCGATCACCGTCTCGGTGATGATCCTGATGACCGCGCTCTTCATCGAGAAGCCGCTGGAGCTCAGCGCCTTCCCGACGATCCTGCTGGTCGCGACGATGCTGCGGCTCGGCCTCAACCTCGCCTCCACCCGCCTGATCCTGACCCACGGCCATGAAGGCCATGATGCGGCGGGCGGCGTGATCGGGGCGTTCGGCGAGTTCCTGATGGGCGGCGAGGTCATCATCGGCCTCACCATCTTCATCATCCTGATCGTCATCAACTTCGTCGTCATCACCAAGGGCGCCGGCCGTATCGCCGAAGTCGCCGCGCGCTTCAGCCTGGACTCGATGCCCGGCAAGCAGATGGCGATCGACGCCGACCTCTCGGCCGGCATGATCAACGAGGACCAAGCCAAGGCCCGCCGCGCCGAAGTGGAGGCCGAGAGCGGCTTCTACGGCGCGATGGACGGTGCCTCGAAGTTCGTGAAGGGCGACGCGATCGCCGGCCTGCTGATCACCGCGGTCAACATCGTCGTCGGCCTGACCATCGGCGTCGTCTCGCACGGCGTGCCGATCGGCGAGGCGTTCCACACCTATACCGTGCTGACCGCGGGCGACGGCCTGGTCAGCCAGATCCCGGCGCTGATCATCTCGATCGCCGCGGGCCTGCTCGTCTCCAAGGGCGGCGTGAAGGGCAAGACCGGCACCGCGCTCGGCGAGCAGATGGGCCGTTACCCCAAGGCCTTCGGGATGGTCTCGTTCCTGATGGGCGCGCTGGCGATCATGCCGGGCATGCCCTTCCTGCCCTTCGCCATCTTCTCGGCCGCCTCGGGCTTCGCCGCGTGGAAGATGAGCCGCAACGCCGCCGCCAAGGCCGCGATGGAGAAGCTCGCCGAGGCGCAGGAACATGCTGCCGCCGCGGTGGTCGAGCAGCCCATCTCGCAGACGCTGGCGATCGACGCCGTCCGGATCGAGATCGGCTATGCCCTGCTGCCGATGATCAACGAGGCCGAGCGCGAGCCGCGCCTCGACGACCAGGTCCGCGCGCTACGCCGCCAGATGGCGACTGATTTCGGATTCGTACTCCCCTCGGTGCGCATCATCGACAATATGGGTTTGAAGCCCAACGAGTACGTCATCACGATCAAGGAGACCGAAGCGGCGCGCGGCGAGATCCGCATCGACAAGCTGCTGCTGATCAATCCGGGCGGCGGCCCGGCCGGCCTGCCCGGCGAGCCGACCAAGGAGCCCGTGTTCGGCCTCCCTGCGCTGTGGATCGATCGCGAGCTGCGCGACGAAGCCGGCTTCCGCGGCCTGACCGTGGTCGAGTGCGGCACGATCATCACCACCCACCTGACCGAGCTGGTCAAGGAGAACATCGCCGACCTGCTCTCCTACACCGAGACGCAGAAGCTGCTCACCGAAGTCCACAAGGAATCGGAGAAGCTGGTCGCCGACATCGTCCCCAGCAAGGTCTCGGTCTCGAGCGTGCAGCGCATCCTGCAGAACCTGCTGTCGGAAGGCATCTCGATCCGCGACATCCCGACGATCCTGGAAGGCATCGCCGAGGCCGCGCCGCTGACCAGCAACCTGACCCAGATGACCGAGCATGTCCGCTCGCGCCTGGCCCGCCAGATCAGCGCGTCGCAGGTGCGCGGCGAGGCGATCCCGGTGGTCACCCTGTCGCCCGAATGGGACATGGAGTTCGCCGAGAGCATCCTGGGCCAGGGCGACGACCGCCAGCTGGCGATGGCGCCCTCCTCGCTCCACAAGTTCATCCAGCACGTCCGCGAGACCTATGACCGGCTGGCGCAGGACGGCGAGATCCCCTGCATGCTGACCAGCCCGGCGATCCGCCCGTTCGTCCGCTCGATCATCGAGCGCGTGCGCCCGGCGACGGTGGTGCTGTCGCAGAACGAGATCCATGCCCGCGCCCGCATCCGTGCGCTCGGGACAATTGGATGAGGTCCTGACCCGGTTGGTCGCGACCGTCCTATAAGGAATATTGCGGGCCCAGATGCCCGCCCATGAGGCGCCTGAATGCAGATAAACAATATCGGGCTCGCGGGTCTTCTCGGTGCAGGCGGTGCCAACCCCGGCACCGTGGGTACCGGCTTTGCACAGACGCTCGGGCTGATGCTCGGCACCCCGGCCAATCCCGCCGGGACACCCCTCGCCACGGGCACCGTCCCCGCCATGGGGGCCACGCCCCCACAGGCAGCCAATGACATGCTTGCTCCGGCCGCGTCGCTGAGCATGGCACAGCTGCTCACTACCGCAGCCCCGGCCGCTACGGCGACGGCGACGGCAAATGCGCCTGCAACGGCGATGCCCGCGCCGGCAGCCGATGCGCTGCCCGAGGGGCCCGCCGCGCCGAACGCCCAGGCGCCGACCGACGCCTTGCCGCTGGTGACCGAGGAACCTGCCGCCACCCTTCCCGCGACGCCGGACAAGCCGGTCGTCGAGAAGCCGCCCGTCGACGCGAAGCCCGCCAAGCCGGGCAAGCCGGTTGCGGAAGCGAAGCCCGCTATCGCCACGCCCGATGTCCCGGCCGAACCGACGGGCGAGGTGAAGGCCGAGGCACCGACGGAAGGCCCCAAGGCGCCGGTCAAGCGCGGCCCGCGTCTCGCCGGCGACAATGCCGAACTGCCGGCAGCCGATCCGGCCGTGATCCCGGCCGATGCGCCCGCCGCCGACATGGTCGCGGTCGCCGTCGTCCAGGCGCCGGTCCGGCCCGAAATCGCGGCCAAGCCGCAGCCTTCGTCCGGCCGCCAGATCGGCGAAGTCTCGACCGGCACCCGAAAGGCCGATGCCCGCACGGCTTCGGCGAACGCGCAGGGTGCCGAAGCGGCGACCGGCAACGACAAGATCGACGCCGCGACCTCGGCGATCGCCGGCAAGTCCGGCCAGAAGAACGACAATGCAGCCGGCGACGAGCGCGGCCAGGCACCGGCGTTCACGCTGCGCCAGGATGCAACTGCGGGGCCGACGCCCACGCATCACGCCGCCGAAGCCGCCCGCACCCAGACGGCATCCGCCGTGCCGGCCGCCGCGGAGTCGGTGATCGCCGCGCGTCCGGGCCATCTCGGCCAGCAGATGGGCGTCGAGATCGCGCGCAAGGTGGAAGCTGGCGAGGATACGCTTCGCGTCCGGCTGAGCCCGGAAAATCTCGGCAAGGTCGAGGTCACGCTGTCGTTCGACGATAGCGGCAAGATGCACGCCACGGTGCGCGCCGAAAGCGCGCATGCGCTCGACCTGCTCCGCCAGGACGCGCCGGACCTCAACCGCGCGCTCGACCAGGCGGGTATCCGCGCCGACGCGCAGAGCTTCCGCTTCGAGAGCCGCAGCGAAGGCGGCAATGGCCAGGCGCAGAGCCAGCAGGGCCAGAACCATCGCGGCGACCAGCTCGCCGGCAACGACGAACCCGAAACCACCCAGCCGGCCTATCGCGAGATCCGCGGTGACGGCCAGGTCGATCTCCTCGCCTAGGAGCGCTTCAGCATGACTACCGTCAATACGAACAACACCACCAACACGGCGAACAACACGGCCAATCCGAACAGCACGGGCCTGAACGCCGACTTCACGATGTTCCTGAAGCTGCTGACCACGCAGATGCAGAACCAGGACCCGCTGAGCCCGATGGACACCAGCCAGTACACCCAGCAGCTGGTCCAGTACTCGCAGGTCGAGCAGTCGATGGCGCAGACCTCGACGCTGAAGGACATCCTGTCGACGCTCGGCACGCAGAACCTGACCCAGGCCTCGTCGCTGATCGGCCGCGCGGTGGAAGTGGACTCGCCGGTGGCGGGCATGACCGACACCCAGGCGGCCCAGTGGAGCTGGACCGCGCCGCGCAACGCCACCTCGATCGTCGCGACGATCAAGGACTCCTCGGGCAAGGTGGTCGACACCCGCACCATCGAGGTCAAGGGCGACACCGGCACACTGGCCTGGGACGGGCTGACCTCCGACGGCAAGGAAATGCCCGCGGGCAAATACTCGCTGTCGATCAAGGCGACCGACGCCTCGGGCACCGAGATCACCAACACCACCGTGCACAGCATCGGCGTGGTGAACGACGTGCAGCTTGCCAACGGCTCGGTCCTGGTGACCGTGAACGGCAGCCAAGTGGATTCGAGCAAGCTCATCCGCATCGGCGTGGCGCCGGCCGCCGGCAATGGCGGCACGGGCGGCAGCTCCGGTGGCGGCAGCAACAGCGGCGGCACCAGCGGTGGCGGCACCAACAGCCAGACCGAGACCGGGGCATAGGGGTTTTCCTGAGGCGGGTCCGTTTGGGGCGCCTCCCCTCTTTTCCTATAATGAAAGAAGAGAGGCGGGCGGACGTATCAATCCCCTCGCGATCCGCTCGCCTCTCAGCCGGCGCCTCGGCGCCCTGTTTTCCTTTCGCTTAAGAATAGACGGGCCGGTTCCTCCTCCACCGGCCCGTCTTTTTTCGTGCGCGCGCGACGCGGCGCCGGCGGCGGCAGGGAGTGATCTCGTCCGGGCAAATGAAAACGGGGCCCCGAAAGGCCCCGTTCGTTGTTCTGTTCTGGGGAAGAATTATTCAGGCGTGCGCGGCACGCAGTACCGGCTGCGTGGGCAGCTGGATGATCTGGACCGGCGCCAGATCGACATCGCTCTCGGCGACGTCATAGCCGTCGAGCACGCAGCCCGGCAGCGCGACCGGCGCGGTGAGCATCGCGATGCACTCGGCGATCGACGGATCCTCGCGCGGACCGATCGTGTCGAGCACGTCGGCAAGCGTCATTCCCGGAGCCGCCAGCGCGCGGTCGGCAGCTGCCGCCCAGAGCGCGCGTGCATCCTCCACCTTGAGGGTGAGCGACACCGTGAAGCTGCTCGAAACACCCGAACTGTACGCCATATCACTAACGACCATTTGTCTGCCCCTGACCCGTTCGTGTGAACTCGTATCTAGATGCCGCAAATGCGGCCCCCGGCGTAGTACGGGCAAGCCCGTATGTGGTTTTGCGGAATCAATGGACTCGCGCTTCGGCGCGGCGCCCGAGTTCGCGGGCATGCGCCGCGACCAGGCAGAGCTCGGCATAGAGCCGGTCCCAGAAGGGCGCGGGGATGTCCAGCGCCGGACCGCCCGACTGGTTGAGCGCGAGCTGCGCGCAGGGATCGAGCCCCAGGCGGAAGCGGGTGGCGAACACGCCGTCGATATGCTCGTCCGGAAGCTCGTGCGGCACGGCCAGGCGCGCCGACATGATATAGCCCGACAGCACGTCCACGCCGTAGCCGTCGAGCATGATGCGCGGCCGGCCGGTGATGTCCGGACGCTCGAGCACGACGAGCGCGCCCGAGGGATGTTCCTCCACGCTCACCTGCAGACGGCCGCCGAATGCGTCGGTTATCTCTCTGATCCTGGGAAACAAGACCTATTCTCCTCTTAGGATCATTATAGAGGCATCAACCAAGATAGACGTGCGAACGCGCCGAAACCGACCCAATGGGCACAAAAAAAGGAGGCCGGGACTTGCGTCCCGGCCTCCTCGTCAGGGCCATAGACTCCAGGGAAAAGTCTGGCCTTAACGGAACAGCGACGTGATGGTCGACGGCGCCTGGTTGGCGATCGACAGAGCCTGCACGCCGAGCTGCTGCTTGACCTGAAGGGCCTGCAGCTTTGCAGATTCCTTCGCCAGGTCGGCGTCGACGAGGTTGCCGATGCCGCCTTCGATCACGTCCGACAGCTTGCTCGTGAAGGTCGACTGGGCGTCGATCTTGCGCGAGGCAGCGCCGAGCGTGCTCAGGCTGGTCTTCAGGTTGCCCTGGGTGGTGGTGATCGTGTCGATCATCGCCTGAGCAGTCGCCTGGGTGCTGATGGTGGCGCCCGAAGCGATCGTCACGGTCGAACCGCCGAGGTCGAGGCCCTGGTTCGCAACGCTGAGCGAATCCGGATCCCAGGTGGTCGAGGCGCTGTTCGAGTCCTGCAGCGACTGCAGAGCCGTCACGGTGCCACCACCAGCCTTCAGCAGGTTGGTGCCGTTGAAGTCAGACGACTTCACGATCGTGGTGATCTGGTCGCGCAGCGCAACGAAGTCGCTGTTGAGCGCGTCACGGGTCGCCGTGTCGATGCCGGCGTCAGCAGCCTGGTAGGCCTTTGCCTTCATCTGGTTCACGACGTCCGAGATCTGCTCGGCGCCAGCCACCGCCACGTCGGTCACGCTCTTGGCGCGGCTCAGCGACGAGGAAACGGCGTTGAGGCCGCCCATGTCGCCACGCAGGCCCTGAGCAATCGTGTACGAAGCCGAGTCATCCTTGGTCGACGCAACCTTCAGGCCGGTGTTGATGCGGCTCTGAACCTGCGACAGGCCCTTGTTGGTCTCGTTGAGGCTCTGGAGAGCCGCCATCGCACCGACGTTGGTGTTAACCGAAAATGCCATTGTAAATTCCTTCTTGGATCAAGGGCTGCTTCTGCGGCCCGAACCGGAGACGCCGGTTCGCGACGAGAGCATGATCGGTATGCCCCGCACTTCCATTGTGGGAAGAATTATAGGAGGACCAAAATTGTCCTGCGAATTTAAATGGTTACCGAAAGGTTAATGGAGGCTTCGGGTCCGTTGCCCCTGCCATTCCAGGCACTTAGCGCCACCCGTCATCGCGGCTAAGTCGGGATTTCAGGGGTTAGCCCTACCCCGTCATCCCGGCGAAAGCCGGGATCTCAGGCGATGGCGCGGGACGGGAGCCGCACGAGATCCCGACTTTCGTCGGGATGACGATTTGGGGTGATAGGAAGGCTGCATCTCCCTCTCCCCGCTGGCGGGGAGAGGGTCGGGGAGAGGAGCATGGGCAAGCGTCCTCGACAGCCCCTCTCCCTGCCCTCTCCGCTTCAGGAGAGACCGAGAAACGAAAATCGCCCCGCAGCACGGGCTGCGAGGCGATCCTCTTGCGTTGCTAGACGGCTCAGAAGGGGAAGAGCGCGTCGTAGATCTGCTGGCCCCAGCGCGCCTGCTGCGCGTCGGTGAGCTGGCCCTTGCCGCCATAGATCACGCGTGCCTCGGCAATCTGTGAGTGGCGGATGGAATTGTCGCGGGCGATGTCCTCCGGCCGGATCAGGCCGGTGATGATCAGCTCGCGCATCTCGAAGTTCACGCGGACCTCCTGGCGGCCCTTGATCATCAGATTGCCGTTGGGGAGCACCTGGGTGACGATGGCGGCCATCGTCATGTTGATGTTCTCCGAACGCGCGGTGGTGCCGCCGCCGGCATATTTCGAGCCCGAATTGGTCTCGAGCGCCGCATTGGCGTCGGCGCCGAGCAGCTTCTTCACCGGGCTGATGCCGAGCAGGCCGCCCAGGCCGCCGCTCTCGCTGCCGCCGCGGGTGCGCGAGGTGTTGTTGCCCAGGTCCGCCTTGTCGGCGATGTTGATCTTGATCGTCAGGATGTCGCCCAGCTTGTTCGCGCGCTGATCGCGGAACAGCGCGCCGGCGCCGGTGCGGAACAGCGAGGCGCTGCCTCCCGATTGCGGCTGCTGCTGCATCGCCACGGTGCCGTTGGTCGTCGCACCCCGGATACGCTCCGACGGCATCGCCAGCGACGGCTCGATCTCCGGCGCCTCGACCGGCTGGATCTCCGAGAGCTTGGGGGCCTTGCCCACCTGCTTCAGGCGCCCGACGGCGCCGCAACCCGAAAGCGTGGCGGCCATCGCCGCAATCAGAATGATCTTACGCATGCTACTTTCCCTGTAAGCTGCAAGTTCAAGGCGTGACGATCCGCACGACGCCCGAGGCCTCGACGACCCCGTCCAGCGTGCGGTTGGTGGCATTGGCGACGACGCGCACGGCATCGCCCTTCGAGCCGCCGGCGAGCGCACGGCCCGCCGAGGTGATGATCAGCGGGCCGCTGACGATACGGATCGTCACCGGCTCGCCGCGGCGGATCATCTGGGGACGCATCAGGTCGGCCTGGCGCACCACGGTGCCCGCCGGCAGGTTGCGCGTGGCTTCCATGCCCGCGGCCTGATCGACGGTGAGCGCGCCGCGCGCCGCGGCGGCGGGACGTTGCTCGACCGAGAAATCGCCCGCCTCGATGCGGTCGCCCTTCTGCACGGCATGGCCGAGCACGGCGACCGGCACTTCTTCGGGCGTGCCGAAGGCGAGCAGCGCGAGGCCGAGGATGCTGATCATCAGCGCAGCTGGCTGGTGGTGGCCAGCATCTCGTCAGCGGTCTTCACGACGCGGCTGTTCATCTCATAGGCGCGCTGCGCGGTGATCAGCGCGGTGATTTCGGCCACCGGGTTGACGTTCGAGGCTTCGACGAAGCCCTGCATCAGCGTGCCGAAGCCCGGATCGCCCGGGGTGCCGGCGATCGGCGCACCCGAAGCGGCGGTCTCGAGGAACAGGTTGCCGCCCTTGGCCTCCAGGCCGCCTTCGTTGACGAAGGTGGCGAGCTGGAGCTGGCCGATGGTCTGCGGGGTGGGATCGGCGCCGCCCAGGACGACGTCGACCTGGCCGGTCTTCGAGACGCTGACGCTCACGGCGTTCTGCGGCACGGTGATGCCCGGCTGGACCGGGAAGCCGTCCGAGTTCACCAGCTCGCCCTGGTCCGACACGCCGAACGAGCCGTCGCGGGTATAGCCGGTCGAGCCGTCGGGCAGCGTGATCTGGAAATAGCCATGGCCCTGGATCGCCAGGTCATATTGGTTGTCGGTCTGCTGGGTCGAACCCTGCTCGTTGATCCGGTAGATCGCGCCGGTCTTCACGCCCGAGCCGATCTGGATGCCGGTGGGGCTGCGGGTCTGGGCGCTGGTCGCCGAACCGGGACGCACGACCTGCTCGTAGAGAAGGTCCTGGAACTCGGCGCGCTGGCGCTTGAAGCCCGTGGTGTTCATGTTGGCGATGTTGTTCGAGATCACATCGACATTGGTCTGCTGCGCGAGCATGCCGGTCGCGGCGATGGAAAGCGTACGCATGGATCAGTTCCTTGTGCTTATGGCGTGGGGTCAGCCGACCCGGCTGAGCTTGTCGATCGCGGACTTGCGCATGTCGTTCATGCTCTGGGAGAGGTTCTGGCTGGTCTGATAGGCGCGCAGGATCTCCACCATGTCGGTGGTTTCCTGGATCGCGTTGACGTTCGAGCCTTCCAGGCCGCCGGTCTGCAGATGCGTCTCGCCCGAAGGGAGCTCGCGGCCGCCGGTGCCGTCGAACAGGCCGTCGCCGCGCGGATCCACGCCGGCTTCGTCGAACTGGGTGACGGTGATGCGGCCGAACGGCCCGCCCGGGCCGTTGATCGTGCCGTCCTTGCCGACGGTCACCTGGTTGGCCGCTTCCGCCGGGATCACGATGGGCTTGCCGCCCTCGCCCAGGATGCGATTGCCGCTCGAGGTGGCGAGTTCGCCCGAGGGCAGCATCTTGAGCTGGCCCGCGCGCGTATAGGCGGTCGAACCGTCCGGCGCCTCGACCGACAGATAGCCCTGCCCCTCGATCATCACGTCGAGCGGGTTGCCGGTGACCTGGAAGCCACCCTGGCTGAAATCATGGACCGCGCCGTAGTCGAGCACGAACGCCGTCTTGTTCGCCGGCTTCACCGCGCTGTCCGTCTTCTCCACATATTCGCGGAAGACCGGCTGCTCGCGCTTGAAGCCAACCGTGTTCATGTTGGCGAGGTTGTTCGCCGCCACATCCATGCGACGGCGAAGCGCCGTTTCCTGGCTGAGCAGCACGTAGGAAGAAATGTCCACCGGACCATCCTCAAAAATTCGCACTAGGCAACAATTGCCGGGCGCTGATCCTATAATAGAGGGAAATGCACCGACGCGGTGTCGGCGTGCAGATTTCGGAAGGTCACCAGGGAATGTCGTCTCCGGAAATCATCGAGGAGGGCGCGGAGGCTGCGAAGGCAGCCAAGCCCAAGTCGAAGAAGAAGCTCATCATCATCGGTGCCGCGGCGGGCGTGCTCCTGCTCGGCGGCGGCGGTGGTGCCGCCTTCCTGTTCTCCGGCTCGAGCGCCAAGGCTGAGGAAGCCAAGGGCGCGCATGGCGCGAAGACGGAAGAGAAGAGCGCCGAGGGCGGTCACGGCGAAGGTGCCGAGGCCGGCAAGGACGCGTTCGTCGACGTGCCTGCGATGATGGTGAACCTGCGCTCGCCCGACGGCCAGACGCGATTCCTGAAGCTGCACTTCATGATCGTGCCGGGCGACGGCGTCACCCCGGACGCGCTCAAGGAGAAGCTGCCGCTGGTGCTCGACAGCTTCCAGCCCTTCCTGCGCGAGCTGCGCCCCGAGGACCTGGCCGGCTCGGCCGCCGTCTTCCGCATCAAGGAAGAGATGATGGTCCGCGCCACCGCCACGCTGGGCGACGGCCAGGTGAAGGACATTCTGATCCAGGATCTGGTGCAGCAATGATCGATCTCGAGGATTTCGACCTTCCGGATCCGCCCGCCCCTCCCGGGGACATGGTCGGCGGCAGCTTCGACCAGGCGGACATCGATGCGCTGTTCGGCGATTTCGGGCCCACGGTGGGCAAGAAGGGCCTGCGCGCCGTCATCGAATCCAAGGTCATCAGCCACGAGCGTCTGCCGATGCTCGAAGTGGTGTGCGACCGCGTGGTCCGCACCTTCGCCAGCTCGATGCGCAACCTCACCTCGGACGGCGTCGACGTCAGCCTGGAGGAAGTGACCTCCACCCGCTTCGGCGAGTTCATGAACCGCGTCGCCCTGCCGGCGATGGTGGGCGTGTTCAAGATCGAGGAATGGGAGAGCTATGGCATCGTCACGGTCGATTCCAGCCTGATCTACTCGGTCGTCGACGCGCTGCTCGGCGGCCGCGGCGGCGGTTCGCCGATGATGATCGACGGCCGCGCCTTCACCACGATCGAGACCGGCCTGGTCTCGCGCATGCTGACGCTGGCGCTGAACGACTTCTCGGAGGCCTTTGCGCCGATCGAGCCGGTGAACATGAACCTCGAGCGCATCGAGACCAATCCGCGCTTCGCCGCGATCGCCGGTGTCTCGAACATCTGCGCCACCGCGACCTTCCGCGTCGACATGGACGGGCGCGGCGGGCGGTTCACCCTGGTGTTTCCCTACGCCACGCTCGAGCCGGTACGCGACAAGCTGCTCCAGCGTTTCATGGGCGAGAAGAGCGGCCGCGACAGCATCTGGGAGGCGCACATGGCCGCCGAGGTGCGCAAGACCAATGTCTCGATGAGCGTGCTGCTGGGCGAAAAGGCGATGTCGATCGCCGAGCTGCGCAGCCTCGAGATCGGCCAGACCATCGCGCTCCACAAGAGCCCCGACGATTCCCTCGATATCGCCTGTGGCGGCGTCAAGCTCGCCCAGGGCCAGATCGGCCAGCGCAACGGCAAGGTCGCCGTCCGCCTGGTCAACGACGTTTCCTCCGACAAGAAGGTGAAGCAATGAGCATCGCGCTACTCGCCAATGTGCTGACGATCATCCTGTGCATGGCCGTGCTCGTGCAGAGCGTGCGGATGATGAAGAGCCTTCGCACCGTGAAGGACGGCGCGCTGACCCAGGTGGTCGAGGCGCTGCAGATCGCCACCGTCCAGGCCCGTGCCGTGCTGTCGGACATGAAGCACACGCTGGGCACCGATTGCGCCCGCCATGCCCAGCTGGTCGAGCGCGCCCGTGAGCTGCGCGACGAGCTGAGCCTGATGACCGGCATCGCCGACGCCGCCGCCGAGCGGATCGTCAGCGCGGTCGGCATGGCCAATGCCCAGCGCGACGACGACGGCGAGATCGAGGCCGAGCAGGCCGAGGTCGAGAGCGACGCCCCGATGGCGGCGGCCGCGTAATGGCCCGCCCCTCGCTTCTTCTCCTCACGGCCGGCGTGACCGGGCTCGCGGTGGTCGCCAATGCGGCGACGATCGCGACCGGGCAGCAGGACACGGGCAACCAGACCCGGCTCGGCAACGAGATCACCCAGGACATGAGCGCCCGCGACGCTGCCGCTGCACGCCGCAAGCGCGGGCTCGACCTGCGCGAGCAGGCGGCCAAGGCAGCCTCGGCGCGGCTCGCCGCCGATGCGGAGGCGCGCAAGAAGCAGGACGAGGCGCAGCAGCAGATGGCCGGCGGCCCGAGCGGCGGCATGCCTGGCGCGCCGAACCCCGCGGACTCGCAGTTCGACGGGCTCGCCCGCATCTACCAGGCGATGAAGCCCAAGGCCGCCGCAGTGGTCTTCGAGCAGCTCGACATGGAAGTGCAGATGAAGGTCGCGCAGCGCATGCGCGAGCGCTCGACCGCGATGATCATGGCCGCGATGACGCCCAAGGGCGCGGCGGCGCTGAGCATGGCGATGGCGCGGCGCAACGCCGGCGCGCGTCCCCAGGCACAGCCTCAGCCCCAGGGCGCGGCAGCGCGTCCGCAGGCCGGCCAGCAGATGGGTCCGGCACAGGCGGCGCGGCGCTAGGCCAGAACCGAGGTCAAGAAAAAGCCCATCCCGGCACCGCGACGGGATGGGCTTTTTCGTATCCGTTTCGGGGCAATTCGTCAGCCGGTGCGGGCTTCGACCTCGACGATCAGCACGCGGACCAGACCCGGCTCGGCGACCTTCAGCGCGGCGGTGAGGTCATGGTCGAGCTGCTGGGCGTCGACCGCGCGCAGTGCCGAGGCGTTGAGGCGGGCGAATTCGAGCCCGGCGGCAACCGTCGCGGCGCGCAGCACGGGCATCTGGCCGTTCAGCTTGGTGGCGACCTCGGCCGAGCCGGCATCGATCACCACCTTGAAGCGCAGCGCGCCGTTCACCCGATCGGAATCGATGATCGGCACGGTGACTTCTTCCATGGGCACGAGGTGCAGTCCCTCGCCGGCGGCGCCAGCGCCCCCGCCCGAAGCCTGCGCACCACCTCCCAGCGGCAATGCCGCCAGACCCAACGCAACCAGCGTTTCGCGTCGCAAATCCTGTCTCCCGATATCGGTGCACCGGCGCCGCATCGGCACCCACTCCTCTATAATAGAATGGAATCAGTGAGCAGGTGATGAGTTGAGCCACGATCAACGCCCGGGAAAGATGCGTGTCGTCCGTGACGCGGGGCACCCCAATGTGCGGACCACCATCGAAGGCACGGCCGAAGTCGTGCGTCCGAAGGCCTCTCCGGCCGCCGTGCCCGTCAAGGTCGCGCTGCCGATGATGCAGGCCATCCTCTTCCTGCTCGCGTGCATCGGCGGCGGCGTTGCCGTCATCGTGGTCCGTCCGTTCGGGCTCGGCTGATGCGCACCCTGTTCCTTGCCCTTGCCGCCGGCGCGACCACCACGGCGCCGACCGTCGCGCCGCACGGCACGCCCGCCCCCGCCGCGACGCCGGGCGCTGCCGCCACGCCGCATGCCGCCGCCACGCCGGCCGCGACGATCCCGAGTGTGGCCCTGCCCCGCTTCGCCGCCACCCTCGCCCAGATGCCGATGATCACCGGCGGTGACGGCTGGAGCGGCGTGACCGGCACCGAGGCCTGGCACCAGCTCGCCACCGCGACGCCGGACAATCGCCAGTCGATCCGCTGGAACTATGCCAAGGGCCTGATCCGCACCGAACGCGGCGGCGAGGCAATGGGCGTGCTCGAGGCGATGCGCCTCGCCGATCCCGACCTGGCGCTGGTCGCCCCCTTCCAGCTCGCCCGCGGCGCGGCGCTGACCCTGCTCGGCCGCGATGCCGAGGCGGTGGAATCGCTGAGCTCGGCCGAGCTGGTCGGCAATGCCGAGGCCTGTGCCTGGCGGATGCGCGCGCTCGCCCATTCGGGTGCCGCGCCCGAGGCCGTCGGCCAGATCGAATGCGCCCGCGGCGCGATCAACGCCCGCGTCCCGCGCGACCGCGTGCCCTTCATGCTCGCCGCCGCCGGCGCCGCCATCGATATCGGCCAGCCGCAGCCGGCGCTGCAATGGCTCCAGCTGTTCAGCGACCGCAATCCCGACGCCAACCTGCTGCGCGGCCGCGCGCTGCTGGCCCAGAAGGATCTGGCCGGCGCGCGCCTGCGCTTCGAGCGCGCCGCGCTCACCGGCTCGCCCGAGGTCAAGGCCGGCGCGAAGCTCGGTGCGATCGAAGTAGCGATCGCCGGCCACTCCGTCTCTCCGCCCGATGCGATCAAGCAGCTCGATGCGCTCCGCTTCGGCTGGCGCGGCGGCGCGGTCGAGCGCCGCGCGCTGACCATCGAATATGGCCTGGCCAAGGAAGCGCAGGACCTGCGCGCCGAGCTGAAGAGCGGCGCCACGCTGCTGCGCTATTTCAAGATGGGCGCCCAGGCGGGGCCGATGTTCGCCGAGCTGCAGCAGACGCTGAACGCGGTGCTGGCGCCGGAGAGCGGCGTGCCGCTGCCCCAGGCGGCCGGCCTCTATTGGGACTTCCGCGAGCTGGCTCCCGCCGGCGGTGACGGCGACGTACTCGCCAACCGCCTGGCCGACCGGCTCCAGGCCGCCGGCCTCTATGCCCGCGCCGCCGAGCTGCTCTCCTACCAGCTGACCCAGCGCGCGCAGGACGTGGCGCAGGGCCCGCTTTCGGTGCGCGTGGCGATGCTGCAGATCCTGGCCAACCGCCCGGACCTGGCGCTTAAGGCGCTGCAGACCACCGAGCAGCCGAGCTATTCCGAGCAGATGCGCTGGGATCGCAAGCGGATGGAAGCCGTGGCGCTCCATCGGCTCGGCAAGGACGAAGCCGCTGCGGCAGCGCTGGACGGCGTGCCGGACGGCGCGGCGGTGCGCGCCGAGATCCATTGGCGCACCCAGGACTGGGGCGCCTTCGTGACCGAGAGCGAGAAGAGCCTGCCCGGCGCCAAGACGGCCATGGCCGCGCCGCAACAGGCCGCCGTGCTGCGCTATGCCGTGGCGCTGGCGATGCTCAACCGCGAGGACAAGCTGCGCGGCCTGCACGGCCGCTATGCCACCGCGTTCAAGGGCCTGCCGACCGCCGGCGCGTTCGACATGCTGACCGCCAGCATCGACAGGATCGATCCGGCCAAGCTCGACGCCGCGATCGGCGCGATCCCCGAAGCGAGCCCGGCGGGATCGATCGGCGACTTGCTCGACGCAGGGGGCTGAGGCCGATCCGTCCTATGCGGTGACGAATGCCTCGCACGCGATCGAGTCGATCGGCGTGTCGGGTGCCAGCAGCACGATTAGACTCCGCCTGTCGCGGTCATGGCCGAGCACGTCCGTCGCGAAGCGAAGCGCGCGCCGGCTCCTGGGAAAAGACGCGCCAAAGGTGGCGTGGTACGACAGCCCGTCCTGCACTTCACGCGCGATCGGCGCATCCGAATAGACCAGCACCGACGTCGGTGTGCGTCCTCGCAAAGCCCAGATCGACGGGCCTGAGGCTGCACGACGATCGGCAGCAACAACCTCCTGGAGGGGCATCCCAGGCCCCGGAGCGGCCAAAGGAAAACCCCGGAGGCGCTAGCCTCCGGGGTCCATTATGCTTCCATCCGAAGAAGCGTCTTACTTCAGATAGGCGGTCAGGTTCAGGCCCGAGAGCTGGGCGAACACCGAGTAGCTCGCCTCGAGCACGCTCTTCTGCTGGGCGAGGTCGATCGCGACCTGACCGAGATCGGCGTCCTCATTCTCCTGGATCACATTCTTGAGCACCAGCCCGCGCTCCTCGCCGCGCGAGGCGAGCGTGTCGACCTGGTTCTGCTTGCGGCCATTCTCCGCGTTGACCGCGCGCAGGTCGCCCAGGCCGGTGTCGAGCTGGCTCACCGCCTGCTTGACCGCGTCGAGCTGGGTGCTGGTCAGCTTGGTGCCGATCGCGCCTGCGCCGCCGAGCGTGCGGAACGCTTCATAGAGATTGGCGCCGATCTCGCTGGCGCCGACGCCGTACTTCACGTCCACGCCTTCCCCGACACGGGCATTGGCGCGCACAGTGTCGTTGTGGAAGGCGGCGCTGCCCGGGGTCGCGGCCGCATCGGCCAGCGTGTCCACCGAGAAGGGCGCCTGGTCGATCTGGCTGCCGCCGAACAGCGGCGTGCCGCCCTCCGAGGCGTTGAGCGAGGTGCGGAACTGGTCGAACGCCTGCTGGATCGCTTCCTGCAGGCCGGCGGCATCGCCGGTGCCGACCGCGTTCATCAGGCTGGTGCGCAGGTCCGTGGTAGCGTCCTCGATACCTTCCATGTTCGCCTGGTAGAGCGAGAGCGTGGTGCCGACGCGCTTCGAGACGGTCGACTGCGCTTCCTGGCGCGCGAGCAGCGTGTGCGCCGACAGGTTGCGCACGGACTCGGTGCCGAGATCGGCGAAGGTCGCGGCCTTCTTGCCGGTCGAAAGCTGGGTTTGCGTGTTCGCGAGCCTCTCCTGCGCGCGCATGATCGCGCTGGACATGGTGCTCTGGAGCGGAATGGTGGCGACGCGGGTCATGGGTCTTCCCTTCTTTCTGGCCCTTAGCGGAGCATGCCGAGGAGCGTGTCGTACATGTCGTTGGCGGTGGAGATCACGCGCGCGGCGGCCGAATAGCTGTTCTGCAGCACCACCATCTGCGAGAGTTCCTCGTCGATGTTGACGCCGGCGAAGCTGTCGCGGCGGTTGATCGCATCGGCGCTGCGCGCCGAGGCATCGGCGAGCCTGCCCTGGGCCTGGTTGGCGTCGAGGCCGATGCGGCCCATCAGGTTGCTGGCAAAGGCATCGACCGTGGACTTGCCGTCCTTGCCGAGATCGATCGCGCTGCCGAGCTTGTTGACGAACGCAGTCGCGCCGCGGGTGTCGCCCGAGCCGAGCGCCTTGGCGCCGACCGCGACGTCCTGCAGCTGGGCCAGGCCGAGCTTGGACGAATCGGCGAGGATGTCCGGACGTACCTGGGCCATGCCCAGCCCGCTCGATGCCCCGGTGAGGTTCATCATCTGCGAGAAGGAACGGCCGGTGCCGAAGCGATTGGTCGAGTCCGCCGGGATCGACAGCGTCGCGCCCGCGACGTTGGCCGAGGGCTGGAAGCGCATGCGGCCGGCATCGTCGAGCGAGAAGGTGCCGAAATTGGCGAGCGGGCTGGCGTTGAGGTCGTTGACCATGTCGCCGACGGTGCCGCCGGCGGCGGGCGACAGCGTGTAGCTGGTCAGCGCCCGGCCCGAGCTGTCACGCAGCACGATCTGTGCGGTCTCGCCCGCAGCAAAGCCGTGAGGGTCGCTGCTTGCGAGACCCGAGGGGACCAGCGAACTGCTGTCGCTGCGGACGAGATCGTTGAGTCCGAAATATTGCGAGACGCCCTGCCCGGCGCGCGCACTGGGCTTGGTCGCGTCCTGGCCGACGGCCACGCCGTTGCCCGCGCCCGCAGCGGTGATGGTGAGCTTGCCGTCGACGAAGCTCGCCGTGCCGGCGCCGCCCAGGCCCGTATTGATCGCGTTGACCATGTCATCGACCGTCGCGGTGGGACCTAGCGCATCGAAATCGATCTTGGTGCTGGCAACGAGCGTGCCGTCCGCCTTGGTCACCGCAAAGGTGGCCGCGCCGGTGAAGCCGAGCCGGTCGGCCCCGATCAGGCCGCTGTTGCGGCCGGTGAGGCTGGCGGGCGGCGGCACGGTGCTGCTGGCATTCGAAACCGCGTTCAACGCCTGGGACAGGCCGGTGAACAGCGTGCCGAGTTGCTCCTGGACCGCCGGCAGCGCACGATCGCGCAGATCGAGCAGGCCGCCGAGCTTGCCGCCGATCGCGGCGGAATCGATCTTGTCGCCGGTCGCCGCATCGGGCTGGGCCAGGCGGATCTCGATCGGGGGATAGGTTGCCTGCGAGACCGAGCCGCTGCTCGGATAGTTGAGCTGGCGCAGGCGCTTGTCGAGCAGGGTCTGGCCATTGGCGGTCTCGATCGAGACGCGGCCATCCGGCTGCTCGCGGATGTTGACCTGCATCAGGCCGCTCAGCTCCTCGAGCGCGCTCATCCGCTGATCGGCGGCACCGCCGGCGCTGCGGCCGAGGCCGGTCGCCTGGGCGATCGTGCCGTTCAGGTCGTGGATACGCTGGAGCAGCGTGTTGATCTTGTCGACCGAAAAGCCGACTTCCGACTCCACGTCGGAGCGCAGCTGGGACACGTCCTTGTCCATCTGCTGCATCGAGGTGATCGCATCCTGCACGTCGTTGGTGAACTGCGCCACCGTCTGCGTGGAGGCGAGCGAGCCCGTCATCGCCACAGCCGAGGCCGAGACGTCGTCGAGGCGCGCGGACAGGCCGGACTTGCTGCCGGGCTGGCCGAGCAGCGCCTGCATGCGATCGAGATAGTTGGAGACCACTTCCGAGCGGCCGAAATCGCCCGCGCGGCTGTAGACCGTCGCTTCGAGGAACTTGTCAGCGACGCGGGTGGGCTCGCCCACCACCACGCCGCTGACCTGTCCCCCGACGACGCCCGTGGTGAGGCTGACGCGCTCGCGCGCATAGCCGGCCACCCCGACATTCGCGATGTTGTTGGAAACCGAGCGAAGTCCGGCCTGAGCAGCGTTCAGGCCGGAAATCGCGGTACCGAGAATGTCGTTGAGCGCCATGATCCCCTGCGTTCAGTTAGAGTTTTAGCGCTTCAGGTCGCTGACTTCGCGCAGCATGTCGTCCACCGTCGTGATGATCTTCGACGAGGCGCTGTACGCACGCTGGAAGCGGATCATGTTGGTGAACTCGCTGGCGAGATCGACCGTCGAGGCTTCGAGCGAGTTCGGCGCGATTGCGCCCGCGCCGAGTTCACCCGGCTCGTTCAGCGTGAAGCCGCCCGAGGTGCGGCTGGCCGTGTAGGCGTTGCCCGACACGCGGGTGAGGCCGTCCGGGTTCTGGAAGGTCGCCAGCGGGAGCTGGAAGACCGCACGGGTGGTGCCGTCGTCGAACACAGCATTGACCACGCCTTCCTTGGTGATCTCGATCTGCGACAGGTTGCCCAGGGTGCCGCCATCGGTGTTGCCCGAGATCAGCGAGCTCGGCTGGCCGAACTGGGTGAGACCGTCGATCTTGCCGTCGCTGCCCAGTTCGAGCTTGATCGGCACCGAGGACGCCTGGTTGGCATAGGTGATGTTCAGCGCGCTGTTCAGCCAGCTGCCCGACGGGAGGTCGAGGCTGCCGTCCGGCTTGAAGTTGACGTCGCCGCCGGCGATGAGGCCGTTGGTGCTCGGCACCGCCGGAGTCACGCTGGTGTCCATGATGTCGCTGGCCGGGACCGAATAGACTTCCGCCTTCCATGCGTTCGGGCCGGTCTTGATGAAGGCCATGTTGAGCGTGTGCGAACCGCCCTGCTGGTCATAGACGGTGAACGAGCGCTGGAACTGGTTCTCGGTCTTCGGCGTGTAGCTGTTGTTCGCCGCATACTTCGCCAGGTCGCCCTTGGTGTAGCCGGCAGCGGCCGGCGACACGTCGGTCGCAGTGTTGAGGTTGATGCGCGCCTGGATGCGCGACGTCGCCGCCGCGGTGCCGGTCAGGTCGCTGACGCGGATCGCTTCGAGATCGTCGATGTTGCCGGTGTTGTTGTACTTGCCCTCGGCATCGAGGCGATAGCCATAGAGGTACAGGCCGGTCGCCGGGTTCTTCAGGAAGCCTTCCTCGTCCGCGCGGAACGAACCGGCGCGGGTGAAGGCGACTTCACCCTGGCCGCCCGAGGCGGTGCGGGTGACGAAGAAGCCCTTGCCGTCGATGGCGATGTCGGTGCTGCTGCTCGAAGCCTGCATCATGCCCTGCTTCGAGATCATTGCGGTCGGCGCCGCGACGACGCCGCCGGCCGAGTAGCTGGAACGGGCTCGGCCGTCCGTGACCATCGTCTTGAACTGGGCTTCGACGCCCTTGTAGCCGATGGTGTTGATGTTGGTGATGTTGTCGGCAACCGCTGCCATCGCGCTGGACTGCGCGTTGAGACCGGAAACGCCGGCATAGAGAGCGGAATAGAGGCTCAAGACGAATACTCCCTCGATGCCCGCGAAACGCGCACGGGCCCACGCCCCAATTGTAGGATGAGCGCGGCACAGACCCCAACAAAGCCTCAAATAAGATTCTGCTGGGCAAAAATTGCCGGGTGCGCCGCCGGCGATGCGAAAGGCATCCTATAATGCAGCCAAACGAACGAAAGGCTGTATCCCCATGCTCCGCATCACGCTTCGCGACGGCGAGAAGGCGATCGTCAACGGCGCGGTGATCCGCGCGGTGGGCCGCACCCAGATCGCCATAGAGAATAAGGTGTCCATCCTGCGCGGGAGCGAGATCATGCGCCCCGAGGAAGCCACCACCCCGGCGCGCCAGCTCTATTTCGCCGCCATGCTCGCCTATATCGACCCGGCCAGCCGCGACAGCCACCACGAGGCCGTGGTCGGCCTGGTCGGCGCGCTGATCGCCGCGCTCGGCACGGCCGAGGCCAAGGCGGCCTGCATCCGCTTCGCCGGCGAGATCGCCCAGGGCGAATACTACAAGGCTCTCGGCAGCGCCCGCGAAGTGATCGCGTTCGAAGACGCCGTCGTCGCCCAGCAGGCGGCCTGAGGAACGATAAGGTGCAGACGCTCGCCAGCGCAGCCCGTGCGATCCGGGACATGATCCCCGATCGCCGCTTCGGTCGGGTCGTCGCCGTGCGCGGCGCGCTGATCGAAGTGGAAGGGCTCGCCGGTGCCGCCCAGATCGGCAGCCGCATCGAGATCACCTCGCCCAACGGCATCGTCCAGGCCGAAGTGACCGCGCTCGATCGCGAAGTCGCCTTGTGCCTGCCGTTCGTCGACCCGCAGGGCGTCGGCCTGGGCGCGCGCGCCGAACTCGGCGCCGGCCAGTTCAGCGTCCGCCCCTCCAAGGCCTGGCTAGGCCGGATGATCAACGGCCTCGGCCAGCCGGTGGACGGGCTCGGCTCGCTGCCCAATGGCGCCGATCCGCAGCCGATCAAGGCCCCGCCCCCCGCCGCCGCCAATCGCGCCCGCGTCGCCGAGCGGATCGAGACCGGCGTGCGCACGCTTGACCTGTTCGTGCCGCTTTGCCGCGGCCAGCGCCTCGGCCTGTTCGCCGGCTCGGGCGTCGGCAAGTCGGTGCTGCTCTCGATGCTCGCGCGCTGGACCCAGTGCGACGTTGCCGTGATCGGCCTGATCGGCGAGCGCGGCCGCGAAGTGCAGGAATTCATCGAGGACGATCTGGGTCCCGAGGGCATGGCCCGCTCGGTCGTCGTCGTCGCCACCTCCGACGAGCCGGCGCTGATGCGCCGCCAGGCCGCCTGGACCACCCTCGCCGTCGCCGAGCATTTCCGCGACCAGGGCCTCAACGTGCTGTGCCTGATGGACTCGGTCACCCGCTTCGCCATGGCGCAGCGCGAGATCGGCCTGGCCAGTGGCGAGCCGCCGGCGACCAAGGGCTATACCCCCACCGTCTTCGCCGAGCTGCCCCGCCTGCTCGAGCGCGCCGGCCCCGGCGCGCCGGGCAAGGGCATGATCACCGGGCTGTTCACCGTGCTGGTGGACGGCGACGACCATAACGAGCCGGTCGCCGACGCGGTGCGCGGCATCCTCGACGGCCACGTCGTGATGCGCCGCGCGATCGCCGAGCGCGGCCGCTATCCGGCGATCGACATCCTGAAGTCGGTCTCGCGTACCCTGCCGCATTGCATGAACGACGAGCAGAACGACATCCGCGTCGGCGCGCGCAAGCTGCTGTCGACCTATTCGGACATGGAAGAGATGGTCCGCCTGGGCGCCTACAAGGCCGGCTCCTCGCCCGAGGTCGACCGCGCCGTGGCGCTCGCCCCGCAGATCGAGGCGATGCTCAACCAGGGCAAGAACGACCAGGGCAGCGCCGACGCCGCCTTCGCCGCACTCGGCGAGATCGTCGCGCTGAGCATGGAGATGATGGACGAATGACTCCGTTCGACACCGCCCTGCGCGTCAAGCGCCGCGAAGTCGATGCCGTGAAGGTGTCGATCAGCGTCGAGATCGAGACGATCACCACGCTCGACCACCAGACCCGGGCGCACGAGATCCGCATGCGCGAGGAACGCGCGCTCGCCATCACCGTACCGGTCGCCAGCGATGCCTGGCGGCTGCGGATGAAGGCCGAGCGTGCGCGGCTGGACCAGCAGTCCCAGATCGCGAACCTGCGACTCACCCATCTGCGTGCCCAGGCCGTCGAGGTCTATGGCACGATGCGCGCCATCGAAGGCGCAGCCGGCCGCTTCAAGGACGAGGCCGAGCGCATCGCCGCCGGCGCCGAGCAGTCGATGATCGACGACATCGCCGCCGCGAAGCTGGTCATCGCGCGCCGCACTGCGGAGCGCAACGCATGATCCCGCGCGCAGAACTCGCATCGCTGAGCCCGGCCAACCGCGCCAAGGTGATCTACAGCGAGGCGCAGACCGAGCTGGCGAGCCGGCTGTGGCGCGCAGCGCTGGGCGATGGCGACCGCGACGACAAGAAGAATGGCGGCATCGGCCAGAACGGCCTGGCCGGGGATTCGCTGCTCGAGCTGCTCGGCAAGCAGAACGGCATGCAGCCGGGCGGCGTGCAGCAGGGCTGCCACTGCGCCTGTGCCTGCTCGTGCCACCAGAAGCCCACCAGCGCGAGCTTCGCCAACGACTGCGTCGAGGACCTGCGTGATGCGATCGGCGATTCCGCCGAGCAGGGCAGCCGCCGGATGGCGGCGATGATGAGCACCAACGCGACCGTCTCGGTCGCCAAGGGGGCGATGGATTCCGGCCTGGCGCTGGGCGCCAACAGCCGCTTCGGCCCCGCCCTGGCCATGGCCGAGGCACGCACCGGCATTCCCGCGACCGCGCTCGCCGCGATCGTCGATGCCGAGGCGGCCAAGGGCCGCGACGGCAGCTGGAACACCATGTCGCGCAATCCGCGCTCCAGCGCTGCCGGCCTCGGCCAGTTCCTGAGCGGCACCTGGGAGCATCTCGCCGAGACCTCGGGCACCTGGCTGAACCAGGTCGCCTCCGAGCGCGGCTGGCTCGACGGGCGCGGCAAGGTCGTGGCGGGCGCGCGCAGCGAGCTGCTGGCGCTGCGCTATGACGGCCAGGCCTCGATCCTCGCCGTCGCCGACTTCGCCAAGGTCAACCTCACCAAGCTCGAGCAATCGGGCATCCGGGTGAACACCGATGCCGAGACGCTGGCCAAGTCGGCCTATCTCTCGCACCATCTCGGGCTGGGCGACGCCAAGAAGTTCCTGGCCGGCGGCATCGATCCGGGCCGCGCCCGCATGCTGCTGGCCGCCCAGATCGGCGGCGGCGCGGCCGAACAGCGAATCGCCGCGGCAGGCAACGCAACCCAGGCGCACCGCCAGTGGTTGCTCGGATTCATCGATCGTCGAATCCGTCCGGAACAATTCGCCGGCTAAATTATTTTTATCCTATAATGGATTGTCCGCGGGTACCCGAAATGGCGGAAACCGCATAAAAACTCGTAGTTTCTGAGTTTTAACCATATTCCCCCTTCCGTAGGGGAATGTGCGATTGGTAGGACTACATATAGGAATTTAAGGGTTCTGTTAAAGGATTAGAGACCATGTTGCCCCTGTGAACGGCGGCCGAGACCCGGCTGGCCAGGACAAACAGGGGATTTGCAATGTCGAAGATCACGATCGCGCTGGAAGCAGCCGTCGCCACCGTCATCGAGAATACGCCGCAGGACGGCGCCGCTCGTACGAACCGCCAGCGCGTCTATGTCGACCGTGCCTTCGCCCAGATCCTCAAGCTGATCGCCCCGCGCATCCGCCACTTCGTCCGCCAGTACGGCCTGACCGCCCATTGGGAAGATGCCGAGCAGTGCTGCGCCATTGCCGTGCACCGCGCGATCGAGGGCTATGACCCCACCAAGGCGCAGTTCACCACCTTCGTGAACTGGCAGATCCGCGGCGAGCTGCAGAGCCTGCGCTTCCGCCTGATGACCGATCAGCGCCCGTCGGCGAAGAAGGTCGAGGCGACCACCGTTTCGCTCAGCGCCCTCGCCACCTCGCCCGACGGCGACGAGATCAGCCCCGAGGCGATGATCGAGGACGAATTCGCCCTGGAGCGCACCGAGGCCGCGGCTTCGGACTATCTCGCCGAGGGCGCCGTTTCCGAACTCATCGACGCCTATGTCGACCAGCTCCGCAAGGTCGGTGTCGAGGCGCTGCGTCGCCGTCCCCGCCCGAAGCGCGCCGAAGCCGCGCTGCGCCGCGCCGAGGGTCCGCGCCTGCGCACCGCCACCTATGGCATCGATCCCGCCGAGCTGGAGAAGCTCGAGGCCAAGCTCAGCCGCGACCGCGAGATCGTGGAGCGCCGCGTGTTCCAGACCGCCACGCTCGACGACCTGTCGCTCGAGACCGGCGTGACCAAGGAGCGCGTCCGCCAGATCACCAAGCGCGCCGCCAAGGCGATCGCCGATATCGCCGCCAAGGATCCGCGCTTCGCCGTGATGGCCGAATATGGCCAGCCCGGCACCCCGAAGCGTCGCCCGGCCCCGGCTGCGCGCACCGCGCCGATCCTTCCGGACGCCAGCCTGCCGCACAACCGCCTGGCGAGCGTCCGCGCCGTGGACCCGACCACGCTTTCGCCGGTTATCACCACGCCTGCCGTGCAGCAGGTCGAGGCAGTCCAGCTCATCGCGGCCCCTGCCCCGTCGACGGCTTCGTTCCACTGATCGCATCGGAACGCCCCGCGTTTCAAACCCATCCTATAATGCCCCTGAGAGGGTAGGAGGAACCGATGCATCGCAATTTCGACTGGAACGGCAGCGGAGAAGCACATGGCTCGCTGCCGCGCCCCAATCGCCACCTGACCGCCCTCGCGCAGGACGTGGCGCGACTGGCCCAGCCGCTGTTGCCCGCCGGCAATGATCTGATCCTGGGCCTGGAAGCCTCGTCCGATGGCGAGATCCACCTGATCTGGTGGCGCCAGCGCGACTTCAAGCGCGTCGCCACCATCTCGGCCGCACCGGACGCTTTCTGCCCGGAAGACAGCGACGAAGGCGCTCTGCAGGACGCCGCCGCCGCGCTGCTCGACTATCTTGCCGGTCGCTGGCCGAGCCCGCCGGCGGCGCTCGGCGTGATCACCGACGGCACCGGGGTGGCCTTCGCGCCCGATCATCCGTCGCCTTCGGCCGAGGGTTGGCTGCTGCGCCATGCCATCGGCGAGAGCACGCTGGCGATGATCCTGGACCTGGATCCGGCCGGTTCCTGTGGCCTGCTTTCGGGCAGCCAGTCGGCAGGATCGTTCCATTAACGGAATGTCGTTTACCTTGTATTATCCTTGAATTGCTTCAAGATGCCCCGAGTCTCTGGGGATTGAGCATGGCAAGCGCCAACGGAAAGGGTAAGATGCGGCCGGGGACCGCAGGCGAACCCATGATCGACTTCTATCGTGCAATTGTCTTTCCGAACCGCGTGCGTGAGCAGCGTCAACGGCGCGGCTTTGCCAAATTGCTCCGTCTCTCGACCAAGATTCCCGAGATACCCTATATTCGTCTTTCCAAGATCGAGCGCGGCGAAGTCGTGGCGCGGCCCGACGAATTGCGTCGCATCGCCGCGGCGCTCGACCTGGCACCGACCGAATTGTTATTGGATATCGACGCATCCGATTTTGACATCGCTGTCTGGGCCGAGCCGTTCAGCGACGGCGCCGTGCTCGACCAGGACGAGGAGCGCTTCGCGGTACTGCTCGGCGCCGCGCTCCGCGCCCGCCGCACGCTCGATCCGGCGCTCACCATCGCGGTGATCGAACGCGACTTCGGCCTGCCCCCGGTGAACCTCTCCCGCGTCGAGAATGCGCAGAAGCCGTTCGGACGCTGGAACGCGGCGATCCACACCGCGCTGTTCGCCCTGTTCGACGTCGCCGACGAAGCGGAACTGCGCGCCGAGGTGGAGCAGCGCCACCAGGCCGGCACACTGGCGCCCTTCCTCGCCACCATCGCCAATCCCGAGACGCGCATCACCCGCACGCGCGAACGCGTGGCCGAGCTCGTCACTGCGCTGAACGAGGAAGCGCCGCCCGTGCTGGCATCGATGCCGCTGCCGCTGCCCGGCACGCCGGTGAGCGCGATCCGGCTGGTGCCGATCTTCGGCCTGGCGCTGCCCCAGGGGCTGATCGGCCACCAGCCGACCGGCGAGACGGTGGAAGCGCCGCACATCGCCGGGCCGCGCGCCTTCGGCCTCAAGGTCTGCCGCGCGACGCTGGGCGGCGGCCTGCCCGCCCAGGCGACGGTGGTCGCCGATCCCGATCGCCTGCCGCTACCCGGCGGGCTCGCGGCGCTGCGCGAAGGCGAAAGCTGGCGGCTGCTCTCGGTCGCTTCGGATCGCGACGGCCGGATGATCGGCTACAGCGTCAACCCGGACATGGAGGTCCCGCTCGACGATTGCGATCCGTCGAGCCTCGCAGCGATCGTCTCCGCCGTCTTCCTCTGATCGCGGCGCCCGTGCTAGGGCGCGGGCCATGGGGATCATTGTCGCGATCGAAGGCGCCGACGGCGTCGGCAAGAACACCACGTCCAGGCTGTTGTGCGAGACGCTCCAGGCCACGGGCAAGACCGCCACGGTGATCGGCTTCCCGCGCTATGGCGAGACCGTCGCCGGGGTGACGATCGGTCGCTACCTGGCCGGGGACATGCCCGTGCCGGTGAGCCCCCACGCCGCCGCGACGCTCTATGCGCTCGACCGGTTCGAGTGGCGCGACCAGGTCCTCGCCGCGGTCGAGGCACATGACGTGCTGATCTTCGACCGCTATGTCGCGTCGAACATGGCCTATCAGGGCGCCCGCGTGCCGGCGGACGAGAGCCGCGCGCTGATGGAATGGATTCTGGCGCTCGAGACCGGCCAGTTCGCCCTGCCCGCTCCCGCCCTGTCGATCTATCTCAACACGCCCTGGGAGCTTGCCCGCGCGTTGATCCTGCAGAAGGCCGAGCGCAGCTATACCGCGAAGAGCTTCGACGAATATGAAGCCGATGTCGCACTCCAGCAGCGCGTACGAGGCAATTACGAGTCGATCGTAGCTGCCGGCCTACTCGGGCCGTGGCGGATGGTGCACGCCAGCACCGACGGGGCAATGCGCCCGCCCGCGGATATCGTCGGCGAGATCGTCGCCCTGCTGGAAGCGGTTCCGAAATAACCCCTAAAGCGTCGCGATATGCTTGACAGCGCCACCCGTGCCGCAGCATGGTAGCGCTATCACAATCAAATATCGAGGCGAGAGGATTTTGAAAGCGTCCCCGGCGGAAATGCTGCCTGTCGATCATGAGCAGGCAATTCTGGTTGGCCGTATCTTGACGGAAGCGGGCCCAAGCCCCGTGATCCTGCGCGGCGGACGAATCTACGACGTCTCGGCCAGCGCCGCGACCGTATCCGACCTGCTCGACCTTGCCGATCCGGCGAGCGTGACCGGCGCCGACATCGGCGCCGTGGCCGATCTTGGTAGCGATAACGGCCCTGTCCTGCTCGCGCCGATCGACCTGCAGTGCGTCAAGGCATGCGGCGTGACCTTCGCGCTCTCGGCGATCGAGCGGGTGATCGAGGAGCGCGCGCGCGGCGATGCCGACAAGGCGAACGAGATCCGCGGCGACCTGGAAGCCAAGGTCGGATCGGGCATCCGCTCGGTGGTGCCGGGCACGCCCGAGGCGGCGAACCTCAAGGCCGCGCTGATCGAGGCGGGGATGTGGTCGCAGTACCTCGAAGTCGCGATCGGCCCGGATGCCGAGGTGTTCACCAAGGCACCCGTCCTCTCAGCGGTGGGCTGGGGTGCCGATATCGGCGTCCGCTCGGACAGCGACTGGAACAATCCCGAGCCCGAAGTGGTGCTGATCGTCGACAAGACCGGCACGCCGCGGGGCGCGACTTTGGGCAACGATGTCAATCTGCGCGATTTCGAGGGACGCAGTGCGCTGCTGCTCGGCAAGGCCAAGGACAACAACGCCTCGACCTCGATCGGGCCGTTCATCCGCCTGTTCGATACCGGCTTCACGATGGACGATGTCCGCGCGGCCGAGGTCGATCTGGTCATCGACGGGCCCGAAGGCTATCGCCTCGAGGGCACCAACAAGATGAGCCAGATCAGCCGCGACCCGACCGACCTGGTCCGCCAGACGCTGAGCGAGCACCAGTATCCGGACGGCTTCGCGCTGTTCCTCGGCACCCTGTTCGCCCCGATCCAGGATCGCGACCACCCCGGCCGCGGCTTCACGCACAAGGACGGCGACGTGGTGCGCATCTCGAGCCCCAAGCTCGGCGCGCTGGTCAACCGGGTCACCACCTCCAAGGCCGCCGCGCCCTGGACCTTCGGCATCCGCGCACTGGTGCGCAACCTGGCGGGCCGCGGCCTGCTGTGAGCGCAGCGCGCGGCCACTCCTCTATGTTTTCCAAGGTAATTCATTCTCATGTCGGAAGCTGATCCCATGCACGTGACCCAGACTCGCGATCAGCGTGCCATCTATCCCAGCCTGAAGGGCAAGCGCGTGCTGGTCACCGGCGGCGGCTCCGGGATTGGTGCCGGCCTTGTCGAGGGTTTCGTCCGCCAGGGCGCGGACGTCACTTTCTTCGACATTGCCGACGCGGATTCGCAGGAACTGGTCGCCAGCCTCGAGGCCGTGGGCAAGGCGCCGACCTATCGCAACGTCGACCTGACCGACATCAAGTCGGCCAAGGCGGTGATCGCGCAGCTGATCGAGGAGCATGGCAGCTTCGATATCCTGGTGAACAACGCTGCCAATGACGACCGCCACACCATCGAGGAAGTGACGGAAGACTATTGGGAGAACCGGCTCAACGTGAACCTGCGCCACCTGTTCTTCTGCGCCCAGGCGGTGATCCCGGGGATGAAGGCCAAGGGCGCGGGCGTGATCATCAACCTGGGCTCGATCTCCTGGCACCTCGCGCTCGAAGGGCTGACGCTCTACCAGACCGCCAAGGCCGGCATCGAGGGCATGACCCGCAGCTTCGCCCGCGACCTGGGCCCGGACAATATCCGCTCGGTCTGCATCGTGCCGGGCAATGTGAAGACCCCGCGCCAGATGAAATGGTACACGCCCGAGGGCGAGGCCGAGATCGTCGCCGCCCAGTGCCTCAAGGGCCGGCTCGTGCCCGACGACATCGCGGCGATGGCACTGTTCCTTGCCTCTGACGACGCACGGCTTATCACGGGCCACGAGTATTTCGTCGACGCAGGCTGGAGGTAACATATGAGCGTGGTGACGTCGGCACCGGAGAGTGTCTGGTCGCTTGCCGCACCACTGCTCGAAGGGCCGGTCTGGGTGGCGCGGGACGCCGCCCTGTGGTTCGTCGACATCAAGGGCCACAAGGTCCATCGCTATGACCCCGAGACCGGGGACAAAAGCAGCTGGGAGGCGCCGGCGCAGGTGGGATTCGTACTGCCGGCCGAGCGCGGCGGGTTCGTGGCCGGATTGCAGACCGGCCTGGCCCATTTCGACCCCGAGACCGGCAGCTTCACCCCCCTCACCGATCCCGAGCCGCATCTGCCCGGCAACCGGCTGAACGACGGCACCGTCTGCCCCGACGGCCGGCTGTGGTTCGGGACGATGGACGATGCCGAGGCGGCCGAGACCGGGGCGATCCACCGACTGGGCGCGGACGGCGTCTGCGTGCCCTCCAGCCCGCCCTATTCGATCACCAACGGCCCGGCGCTGAGCCCCGACGGCAGGACGCTCTACCATGTCGACACGCTGGGCGGGGTAATCCATGCCTGCGACGTCGCCGAGGACCGCAGCCTGACCAACCGGCGCGAATTCGCCCGCATCCCCAATGAAGAAGGCTATCCCGACGGGCCGACGGTGGATGCCGAGGGTTGCGTGTGGATCGGGCTGTACATGGGATCGGCGGTGCGGCGCTATTCGCCGGCCGGCGAGCTGCTGGAGGTGGTCCCCTTCCCCGTCGACGCGATCACCAAGATCGCCTTTGGCGGGCCGGAGCTCAAGACGGTCTATGCCACCACCGCCAACAAGCATCTGAGCGCCGAAGCCAGGGCGGCGAACCCGCGGGCCGGGGACCTGTTCCGCTTCGAGGTTTCGGTGCCCGGCGTGGCGGGGACGCTGATCCGCGAAGGGGTCTGAAGCGGACGCCCAAGTTGGCCAAGGTTGCGCCGAAAGGGTATTTGGGCGGGCATTTTTAGTCAATTTAGTTGACTATCAATATTCGGGACTGTAAATCTTTCTCGTCATCGCTGCCCTTGCGGGGATGACGGAAGGAAGCTTGTCCAATGTCCGACGATACCCCCTCCCCACTCCTCGAAGTCGCGCTTCCCGCGCTGCTGCGTCATGCCCGGCACACCTATGGCGCGGCGATGCGGACGGCGCTGGCCGCGCGCGGCTATGATGATATCCCCGGCAACGGGCTGTACGTGATCGGCGCGCTGGCACTGGGCGAGGCGCCGCTGAGCCAGATCGTCCGCGAGCTGCGCGTCTCCAAGCAGGCGGCCGGACAGCTGGTCGATGCGCTGGTGCTGCGCGGCTATCTCGACCGACAGATCGACGCGCAGGACCGGCGCCGGCTGACCGTGACGCTGACCGAGCGCGGGCAGGCAGCGGCGGATACCCAGAAGGCAGCGCGCGAGGCGATCGATGCCGAGCTGCTCGTGCGGATGGGGGACGCGCGGGTGCTGCACGCCCGCGAGGTGCTGGCGGAGTTGATCGAGATCGGGCGTGGCGAGGTGGAGGACTGAGGCTTTTGCCGTCCTGCCTGCCCCTCACGCAGCCCGGCCTCTTACCGTCACCCCGACGAAAGTCGGGATCTCGTGCGGCTCCTGTCTCGCGCCTTCGCCTGAGATCCCGGCTTTCGCCGGGATGACGGTTTGGGGCTGGTGAGGGTTTGGAGCGGGCGGTGCTGGAGCATCATGCCTCCCCGAGCTTGTCTCGGGGAGGGGGACCGCGACGCGAAGCGTCGGGGTGGAGGGGCTGGCGGGACGCCGCCTGCGCCGGCGGCCCCTCCACCACCGCCTTCGGCGGCGGTCCCCCTCCCCCAGCAAGCTGGGGGAGGAATTTGGAGGATCAGTGGTTGTGCCGCGGCACCTTTTCGCTGGTCTTGCGGTACTTGAGCGCGAAGTCGAGCACGCCGCCCTCGCCCAGCTGGCCGACCTTTTCGCGATAGAGCTCTTCCCAGGGGGTGTTGCTCTCCGGGATCGGCGGGGCCGGTTCGGCCTTGCGGCGGGCGATCTCGTCCGCATCCACCAGCGCATCGCAGGTGCCGTTGTTGAGATCGACGCGGATGGTGTCGCCGGTGCGCAGCCAGGCGAGCCCGCCACCCGCCGCGCTTTCGGGCGAGGCGTTGAGGATCGACGGGCTGTCCGAGGTACCCGACTGGCGGCCGTCGCCGAGCGTCGGCAGGCTCATGATGCCCTTCTGGATCAAGTGATCGGGCGGCTGCATGTTGACCACCTCGGCCGAGCCGGGCCAGCCGATCGGGCCCGAGCCGCGGATGACGAGGATGCAGTTCTCGTCGATGTTCAGTGCCGGATCGTTGATGTTGTGGTGATAGTCGTCCGAGCCGTCGAACACGATCGCACGGCCCTCGAACACGCCTTCATGGCCGGGGCGCGAGAGATAACGGGCGCGGAAATCCTCGCCGATCACGCTGGTCTTCATGATCGCGATGTCGAACAGGTTGCCCGACAGGACGAGGAAGCCGGCCTTCTCCTTGAGCGGTTTGTCCCAATCGAAGATCACCGCGCGATCGGTGACGCCGTGGCCGGAGACATTCTCGGCAAGCGTCCTGCCGGTGCAGGTCATCACGTCGCCGTCGAGCGCGCCGTTGGCGAGCATCTCGGTGAGCACGGCGGGGATGCCGCCGGCGCGATGGAAGCGCTCGGAGAGGAATTCGCCTGCCGGCTGCATGTTGACGACCAGCGGCAGGTCGTAGCCTGAGCGCCAGTCGTCCGGGGTGATCTCGACGCCGGCATGGCGGGCCATCGCCACCAAGTGCGGCTGGGCGTTGGTCGAGCCGCCGATCGCCGTGAGCAGCTTGATCGCGTTGAGGAAGTTCGCCTTGGTCAGGATCTTCGATGGGCGCAGGTCCTCATAGGCCATCTCGACGATACGCTTGCCGGTCTCATAGGCGATCTGGCCGCGCTCGCGGTACGGCGCGGGGATCATCGCGCAGCCGGGGAGCGACATGCCGAGCCCTTCGGCGATGCTGTTCATCGTCGAGGCGGTGCCCATGGTGTTGCAGTGCCCGGATGAGGGGGCGCTTTCCATCGCGCGCTTGAGGAATTCGGCCTCGTCGATCTCGCCGGCGGCCATCTTGCGGCGCGACCGCCAGATGACGGTGCCGGAACCCACCAGCTCGCCTTCGTGCCAGCCGTCGAGCATCGGGCCGCCCGACAGGATGATCGCCGGGATATCGACGGTGGAGGCGGCCATCAGCGAGCTGGGCGTGGTCTTGTCGCAGCCGGTGGTGAGGATGACCGCGTCGATCGGATAGCCGTTGAGGATCTCGACCAGGCCGAGATAGGCGAGGTTGCGATCGAGCGCAGCCGTCGGCCGGCGGCAATTCTCGAAGATCGGGTGGAGCGGAAACTCCATCGGCACGCCGCCCGCCGCGAGGATGCCGGCGCGGGCGCGCTTCACGGTCTCGAGGTGGATGCGGTTGCACGGCGCGATGTCGCTGCCGGATTGCGCAATGCCGATGATCGGCTTGCCCGACGTCAGCTCCTCGGGCGTGATGCCGTAGTTCATGAAGCGCTCGAGATAGAGCGCGGCCATGTCGGCACGGCCGGGCGCGGCGAACCATTCGCGCGATCGGAAGGGGCGGACGGGGGTGCGGGTGGTCATCTAGTCAAACCTCTACTCATGCAATCTCCCTCTCCCGCTTGCGGGAGAGGGTTGGGGTGAGGGTGAGAGCTGGCCGTAAGCGAACTACTCGCGGCCAGCTCTCACCCTCACCCTTCCCATCGCTGCGCGATGGGCCCCTTCCTTCTCCCGCAAGCGGGAGAGGGAGAATTGGTCACCCCTCCATCGCTTCCAGTTCCTTGCCCTTGGTCTCGTGGATGAACTTCTGGACGAGGAAGAAGCTGATCACCGCGCAGACGCCGTAGAAGGTATAGGCGCCGGTGAGGCTCCACTTGGCCATGCTCGGGAAGGTCTGGGCGATGACGTAATTGGCACCCCACTGCGCGAAGCCGCAGACCGCCAGCGCGGAGCCGCGGATCTGGTTGGGGAACATCTCGCCGAGCATCACCCACATCACCGGGCCCCAGCTGACGTTGAAGAAGATCACATAGAGGTTGGCGGCAACGACGGCGACCATGCCCAGCTCGGGGGTCAGGACCAGCTTGCCGTCGACCAGCGCGCCCTGGCTGAAGGCATAGACCATCACGAACAGGGTGACCGCCATGCCGGCCGAGCCGATCAGCAGGAGCGGCTTGCGGCCGATCTTGTCGATCACCGCAATGGTGACGAAGCAGGCGGCGATCGAGACGGCGCCCGAGACGATGTTGATCAGCAGCGCGTCATTCTCGGTGAAGCCCGCGAGCTGCCACAGGGTGGCGCCGTAATAGAAGATCACGTTGATGCCGACGAGCTGCTGGAACACCGCGAGCAGCAGGCCCGCCCAGACGATCGCGCGGACGCCAAGGAAGCCGCCGGGCGCGAAGATGTCGGCCAGGCGCGGACGATGGTCGGTCGAGAAGCTGGCCTGGATCTCGGCGAGCTTGAGGCCGCCTTCGGTGGCGCCGAACAGGCTGGTGAGCACCTTGAGCGCTTCGGGGTTGCGCTTCTTGGCGACGAGGTAGCGCGGGCTCTCCGGGATGAAGAACAGGGCGACGAGGAAGACGGCGGCCGGGATCGCCTGCATCAGGTACATCCAGCGCCAGGCCTCGATCCCACCAAGCTGGCCGAGCGAGCTGCCGGCGGCCTGGGCGACATAATAGTTGACCACGAACGCGGCGGTGAGGCCGGTGATGATCATGATCTGCTGGACCGTGGTCATCCGGCCGCGGATGTTCGCGGGGGCGACTTCGGAGATATAGGCGGGGGACAGCACCGAGGCCGCGCCGACCGCGATGCCGCCGATGATGCGGGCAATGACGAAGATGGTGTGATCGTGCGCGATGCCCTGGACGATCGCGCCGCCGAGGAAGAGGATGGCGGCGAGGCGCATGACGTTGCGGCGACCCATCGCATCGGCAAGCGTGCCGGCGAAGAAGGCGCCGAACACGCAGCCGATCAGCAGCGAGCCGACGGTGAAGCCGAGGCCCGCCTCGTCGAGCGCGAAGGCGTGCTTAAGGCCCTCCTGCGTGCCGTTCACCGCGCCACTGTCATAGCCGAAAAGCAGGCCGCCGATCGTCGCCACCGCGACGATGGCGCCGATCAGGCCGATATTGGCCTTCTGCGCCGTATCATTCATGCACTCATCCCCTCCATTACGCCCCGGTCGGGCGAATTGTTAGCGGTAACGGTGGCTCGATCCGACGGGAAAAGCAAGTGGGGTTACGCCGGAGGAGCGACTCTGTCCCGCGTTGTCATGCTGGACCTGTTTGGGCCGGGGGCCAAGTCCCCTTGATCGCCTGCGCTACCCGCGCCTCCGTCATCCCCGCGAAAGCGGGGACCCATCTCCCAGACCATCCCGTAACGCACCGGTTGTATTTGCCGATCGCCCACGAGATGGGCCCCGCTTTCGCGGGGGTGACGATCCGTTGGTATTCGAGCCTGAGGGCTTGAGCCTTAACGCCAGCTCTTCTTCGCCGGCGCCGGCTTGCCCGCGCCGGGAGGCGGGCCGCAGGATTCGCGCTGGATCAGCTCGAAATCGAGCACCTGCTCCTCGAGCTTGTCGGTGGTGCCCGCCCGGTGCGCACGCAGCCGGGCGAGCAGCAGCGCCAGCGCGCTCTCGGCCATGGCGGCGATCGGCTGGCGGACCGTGGTCAGCTCGGGCCACATGGTGGTGGCGAGCGAGGTATCGTCGAAGCCGACGATGCTGATGTCCTGCGGGACGTGCAGCCCGCGGCGATGCGCGACGCCGACCGCAGCGGCGGCCATGTCGTCGTTCGAGGCGAAGATCGCGGTGGGCGGTTCCTTGCGATCGAGCAGCCGCTCGGCGGCGACGATGCCCGAGCGGAAGGTGAAATAGCCCTGCTCGACCGGCATCGCCTTGACGTCGAGACCGGCGGCCTCGATCGCCTCGACGAAACCGCGATGGCGCTCGGCGGACGAGGTCTGGTTCGGATTGCCGCGGATGAAGCCGATGCTGCGGTGGCCCATGTCGATGAGGTGCTTGGTCATCGCGGCCGAGGCGGCGGCGTCGTCGATGCGGACGTTGAGGCTGCGCTCGGGCGGCAGGCCCATGGCGACCGACACCCAGGGGATGCCGGCGGCCTCCAGCTCGGCGCGGACCGGCGCGGCCTCGGACAGCGGCGGCGGCAGGATCACGCCCTCCACGCTGGTGGCGGCGAACTGGCGGGTCGCCTCGGCCTGCTCGTCCGCCCGCTCGCCTTCACAGGCCTCGAGCACCAGGTGGCAGCCGGCACGGCGGGCGGCGGCGAGCGCGCCGATCAGAAATTGCGAGAGATAGGCCGCCGACGGGTTCGAATAGAGCAGGCCGATCTGGGTCGCCTCGCCCGCCGCCAGGCTGCGCGCGGCGCTGTTGGGCGAATAGTTGAGCTTCGCGATCGCCTCGAGAACGGCCTGGCGGGTTGTTTCCCTAACATTGGAGCCGCCATTGACGACACGCGATACCGTCATCGCCGACACGCCAGCGGCGCGCGCGACATCCTGTACGGTGACTGTGCCTCGGCTTCTGCGGCTGGGTCTGCTCATCGTTTTGGGGATATTCCGCGATTAGCAATAATGCAATCGCGCGTGCGTGCCGGTTGACCTGTTCGGACTGGCGCTGATAGTGATAGCGCTACCATAATTCGAAATAGGCCGGCGCCCGAGCGCCGCGATCCAAAGAGGGAGAGGAACGTGCGTAATTTCCGCCGCATCGTCGCGCTTGCCATCGCCGCCACGGCGCTGACACCCGTCATCGCACCTGCGGCGCAGGCCCAGACCGCCAGGGCGGATCGGCCGCTCTACAAGGATGCCAGCCAGACCGTCGACGCGCGGGTCGAGGACCTGCTCGCCCGGATGACGCTGGAGGAGAAGGTCGCGCAGCTGGTGGCGATCTGGGAGCACAAGGACAGGATCCAGACCGCGGCGGGCGATTTCGATCCGGCCAAGGCGAGCCAGGCCTTTCCGAACGGCCTCGGCATGGTCTCGCGCCCGTCCGACCGGCGCGGCGTGACGCCGGCGGCCAATGGCGCGGCGGGCGCGGCTGTGGGCGTCGGCAACCGCAATCCGGCGGATACCGCGACCTATATCAACGCGGCGCAGAAATGGGCGCTGGAGAAGACCCGGCTCGGCATCCCGATGATCATGCACGAGGAGGCGCTGCACGGGCTGGTGGCGCCGGGGGCGACGAGCTTCCCGCAGTCGATCGCGCTCGCCTCGACCTGGGATCCGGGACTGCTCGAGAAGGTGTTCGGCGTCGCGGCGTCCGAGGCGCGGGCGCGCGGCGCCAACCTGGTGCTGGCGCCGGTGGTCGACGTGGCGCGCGATCCGCGCTGGGGCCGGATCGAGGAGACCTATGGCGAGGATCCCTATCTGGTCAGCGAGATGGGGCTGGCGGCGATCCGCGGCTTCCAGGGCACGACGCTGCCCCTCGCCAGGGACAAGGTGTTCGTCACGCTCAAGCACATGACCGGGCACGGCCAGCCGGAGAACGGCACCAATATCGGCCCCGCCTCGCTGGGCGAGCGGACGCTGCGCGAGGACTTCTTCCCGCCGTTCGAGAGCGCGGTGACCCAGCTGCCGGTGCGCGCGGTGATGGCGAGCTACAACGAGATCGACGGCATCCCGAGCCATGCCAACAAGTGGCTGCTGCATGACGTGCTGCGCGGCGAATGGGGCTTCAAGGGTGCGGTGGTCAGCGATTATTTCGCGGTGCGCGAGCTCGTGACGCGCCACAAGATGTTCAAGGACGTCAAGGACGCCGGCGCGCGGGCGATCGACGCGGGCGTCGATGTCGAGACGCCGGACGGCGAGGGTTTCAACCACCTGATCGAGCTGGTCCGCGAGGGCAAGGTGAGCCAGGGCCAGATCGACAATGCGGTGCGCCGCGTGCTCGAGATGAAGTTCGAGGGCGGGCTGTTCGAGAACCCCTATGCCGATGTGAAGACCGCGGCGAAGAAGACCAACACGCCGGAAGCCATCGCCCTCGCCCGCCAGGCGGCGCGGGAGAGCGTGGTGCTGCTCAAGAATTCGTCCGGGCTGCTTCCCTTGGACGCGACTGGCATCAGGAAGATGGCGGTGATCGGCACGCACGCCCGCGACACCCCGATCGGCGGCTATTCGGACGTGCCGAACCATGTCGTCTCGGTGCTCGAGGCCATGCAGACCGAGGGCAAGGGCAAGTTCCAGGTCGACTATTCGGAGGGTGTGCGCCTGACCGAAGGCCATGTGTGGGCGCAGGACAAGGTGGTGCCCACCGACGCGGCGACCAACGACAAGCTGCGCGCCGATGCGGTGGCGGCGGCGAAGGACGCCGATGTCGTGGTGATGGTGCTGGGCGGCAACGAGGCGCTGAGCCGCGAGGCCTGGGCCGACGAGCATCTCGGCGACAGCGACACGCTCGACCTGCCCGGGCCGCAGGACCAGCTGGCGAAGGAGATCTTCGCGCTGGGCAAGCCGGTGGTGGTGATCCTGCTCAACGGCCGGCCCTATGCGGTCAACTATCTCGCCGAGAAGGCGCCGGCGCTGATCGAGGGCTGGTACCTGGGCGAGCAGACCGGCAACGCGCTGGCGGACGTCGTGTTCGGCCGGTTCAACCCGGGCGGCAAGCTGCCGGTGTCGATCGCACGCAGCGTCGGCCAGCTGCCGATCTACTACAACAGGAAGCCGACCGCGCGGCGCGGCTATCTGTTCGGCGACACCAGCCCGCTCTATCCGTTCGGCTATGGCCTGTCCTATTCGAGCTTCGAGGTTGGCGCGCCGGTGCTCGGCACGGGCACGATCGGGATCGCCGACAACGTCACGGTGAAGGTGGACGTGACCAACACCGGCAAGCGCGCCGGCGACGAAGTGGTCCAGCTCTATGTGCGCGACGACGAGGCGAGCGTCACCCGGCCGCTGATCGAGCTCAAGCGCTTCCAGCGGGTGACGCTGCAGCCGGGCGAGAAGAAGACCGTGTCGTTCGAGCTGACCCCGAAGGATTTGTCGCTGTGGAACGTGGCGATGAAGCGGGTCGTGGAGCCGGGGACGTTCACGATCTCGGCGGGGCCGAATTCGGTGGATCTGAAGAGCACTGTTCTCACTGTGCGGTAGTCAATTCCTCCCCGAGCTTGTTTCGGGGAGGGGGACCAAGTCGCGCAGCGGCTTGGTGGAGGGGCCGGCGCAACGCGCCGGTGCCCGGCGCGCCCCTCCACCCCTCGCTTCGCGAGCGGTCCCCCTCCCCCAGCAAGCTGGGGGAGGAATTAGAAATTACTCAGCCAACCACGCCGCCACCCATACCAGGGGGGCGTTCCAGTTGATCGCGACTTCGTTCAGCGCATAGGCGTGGACGTCGTCGGCCCAGCAGCGTTGCGGCGCGCAGTGGCCCTTCAGCTTCATTGCCACCTGATCCACCATGGCAGTGGAATTGGGGCCGCCCGACAGCACGCCGGGCGGCGGGCCGGGCAGGTTCGGGTCGAGCGACGGCGCCCAGAAGCGGTGGTGCGGGTTGCGCATCGCACGCGTGCCATAGCCGCTGACATAGGACACGCCGTTCGGGTTGCGGCCGAGCAGATAGTCGGCGACGTCGATCACCCCTGCCCGGTATTTCTCGTTCCCGGTCAGGTCGAAGGCCAGGCCGAGCAGCATCGCGCGGTTGAGCAGGTTCGAGTTGGAGCCCCAGTCATAGCGGTTCGGGAACGGGATCCGGTAGCCATTAGCCGGCGCATCGGCGAGGAAGCGATCGGCGGCGGCGACCAGACTGGCCCGCAGGCGCTGCACCTCGGCCGGTGGCAGTGTCGAGGGGCGCGTTGCCAGCACGATCGTGCCGAGCGTCGCGACCTGCGGCCAGCTGGGTGCGCCGGCTTCGCCGCGGAAATGCGGCGAGGCCTCGACCGCCGCGCGGTACGCCGCCTTGCCGGTCGTGGTGAACAGCTCGGCCGCGGCCCAGAAGAATTCGTCGGACACGTCATTGTCGCCATAGCCGCCCGAACCGGTGAAGCTGTTGGTGGCATAGACATCGGGGTTGCGCTTCGCGGCGGCATAGGCGCGTTCGGCGGCGGCGAGGCACCGCGCGGCGAAGGCTGGGTCCGCCTTCCGCCAGATCCGGGCGCACTGGGCCGCGGTGGCGGCGAGGTTGAGCGTCGCGGCAGTGGTGGGCGGATAGAGCCGGCGCTCGCGATCATCCTTGTGCGGCGGCGTGGGGAGCGCGGTCCACCAGCGATCGGCGACCTTCTGATGCGCCATGCCCGATGCGTCGATCGCGGCGAAGGGCGGCGGCGCGGTTTCCCAGACGGGCTTGCCCGGAACCGGCTTGGGCTTGCCGACCGGGACGCTCAATTGCGTGCCCTCGGGCACCTGCATGCGGAGCAGGAACTCCATCTCGTAGCGGGCTTCCGCGAGCACGCCCGGGGCACCGCCGGCGGCCTGGGGCAGCGCCTTGGGATTGCGCTCGACCACGTCGAGCAGCGTCCATAGCGATATGCCGCCGTTGACGAGGTACTTGCCGTGATCGCCGGCATCGTACCAGCCGCCGGTGACGTCGAGGCTGTACGGGCAGCCCGCCCATTCGGTACCGCGCTCGTCCTTGCCGGCAAAGCAGGTGGCGATCTCGTGCGGGTGGCCGGCGGGACGTGCCCATTTCTCGCCGACGATGCGGGCCTCGATCGGGACGCCGGCGCGCTGGTGGTAGAAGAAGGCGAGCGCGTCGCGGGCGAGTGGGCGGTAGAGGTTCGGGCGGATGTCGAAGGGTGCGCTCTCGCTGGCACCTATCCGGATCCGATAGCCGTTGCCGGGCGCGCGGAAGCCGGAGAAGTCGATGCGCTGGATCGTGGCGCCGGATGCCGCGTCCGGGCCGAAGGACTGGGCCTTGCCGCTGGCGACGGTGTTGCCGGCAGCGTCGAGGAGTTGCCAGTCGAGCGGGCCGCCCTCGGCTTCGACGATCGCGGTCTTGGGGTCGGCGGGTTCGAAGCCGAGCTGGTTGAGATTGATGGCCGGGCCCTGCGGGGCGGCGGCGGTTAGGAATATCCAGGGGGCGAGAACCCAAACCCTCCCCCGGAGGGGGAGGGGGACCGCCGCGAAGCGGTGGTGGAGGGGTAGCGCGCCACTGGCGGAACGCTCGCGGATAATACCCCTCCACCAGCTTCGCTGGTCCCCCTCCCCCTCCGGGGGAGGATTTGGAGAGAACCTCACTCCCCTGCCCCGGCGAACAACCCGAACACCGAGCCGACGAAACCGCCCGCCACCTTCGTCGTCAGGCCGTCGGTCTCGACCTTGCCGAGCGGCTTCCAGGCCGGCTTCGCGCCGGGGGCGGCATAGCTGAAGCTGTAGCTGCGGCCCTGCACGGCGATGCGGAGGCGAAGCGCGCCGGTGGGGGCAGCGGCAGTGAACAGGGTCTTGCCGAGCTTCGGGCTGGCTGGCCCCTCGCGCTGGTCGACGGTGATCATATCCTTGCCGCCGATGCGCTTGCGGCCGACAAAGAACCAGTAATCGTCATTCTGGAGGACGACGAGGCCGGCGCGGTCGCCGTCCTTCTCCGGCGCGAACTGCACCACGGTCTCGGCAACGGCATTGGTGTGCTGCTGGCGGCGGGCGAGGAACGACGGATTGGCGTTGTCGCCCAGCCCCGCCGGCCGCGCCTTGAGCATCAGGCCGGCGGCGCCGGTGCGGTACCAGTCGCCCTGCGGGTTGCGCAGCATCATCCAGTAGCTGGGGAGCTTGCCGCGGAAATCGTCGCGGATCGTGAAGGCACCCGAGGTGGGGATCGGCGCCTTGCCCTGGGGCAGCGCCGGCTTCGCGTGTGTCCAGGGGATCGGCGTGGCGGGCGGCAGGATCACCGGCCAGTCGTCTTTCCATTCCACCGGCAGCAGGAAGGTCTCGCGGCCGGTGGTGTAGAAATCGCCCTCGTACGGACGCACGGCGAGGAAGGTCGCCCACCATTTACCGTCCGGCGTGGTGACGAGCTGGGCATGGCCGGCCGAGGTGATCGGCATCGCCCGGTCGCGCGGCAGATCGCGCTGGGTGAGGATCGGATTGCCGTTCCACGCCTCGTACGGGCCGGTGACGTTCTTCGAGCGCAGGATGACCTGGCTATGGCCCTCGGCGGTGCCGCCCTCTGCGCAGCTGAGATAATACCAGCCGTCCTTCTTGAAGATGTGCGGCCCCTCGATCCAGATCGGCTTCTTCGAGAGGTCGATGCCGCCGTTCACCAGCACCTTGCGCGGGCCGAAGGTCTTGTTCGTCTTGCGGTCGAACTCCTGGACCCAGATCGCGCGGTGGCCCTGGTAGAGCGGGGTGCCTTCGGGCGGGCCGTTGTTGACCACCCAGGTCCGGCCGTCATCGTCGAAGAACATCGAGGGATCGATGCCGCCCTTGAGATCGGGCAGCCAGATCGGATCTGACCAGGGGCCTGCCGGGTTCCTCGCGGTAAGCAGGAAATTGTCGCCGCAATCGACGCAGGTATTGAGCAGGTAGAAGATGCCGTCCTTCGCCTGGATCGACGGCGCGAACACGCCGCGCGAAAGGCCGAGCTGCTTGAAATCGAGCTGGCCCGGACGATCGATCGCATTGCCGATCTGGGTCCAGTGGACGAGGTCGCGGCTGTGGAAGACCGGGATGCCGGGGAACCAGCTGAAGGTGGAATTGACCAGGTAGAAGTCGTCGCCGACGCGGGTGACGCTGGGATCGGGGTAGAAGCCCTTGAGGACCGGGTTGCGATACTCGTTCGGGCCGGCGGTGAGGACATCGGAGGCGTCCTTGCCGCTATAGGTGAAGCTGGAGAAGGTCGCGACCGGCTGGGCGGTGGCGGGAGCCGCGGCGAGCAGCGTGGCGGCGATGGTCAGGAAACGGTTCATGCTGCGCAGTGCTCCCGGATGAAATCGCGGTGTTTGGGCATGTAGTCGGCGGAATTGGCGATCGCCTCGCGGATATGGGCCAGGCGCTCACGGGTCTCGGCGAGGGGCATCACATCGGCCACCGGATCGTGGGACGCCGGCTCCATCAACTGGCCGAGCATCACCGCGAACCAGCTGGTGTCGTTGAACAGCTCCTCATTCTCGCGGAAGGCGCGGCCATGTGTGCGGAACACGCGCATCTTCTCGGCGAGCCGCTCGGGGATCTCCATCGTGCGGCAATAGTCCCAGAAGGGGGAATCGGTGCGCTCGGTCGCGTGGTAATGGAGGACGAGGAAGTCGCGGATCTCCTCGTAATCGGTCTGCATGATGCGGTTGTACCGGTCGATATCGGCCTGGTTGAAGTCACGGTCCGGGAACATGGTCAGGAAGCGCGACAGGCCGGACTGGATCAGCCAGATCGAGGTGCTCTCGAGCGGCTCGAGGAAGCCGCCCGACAGGCCCATGGCGACGCAGTTCTTGACCCACATGCGGTTGCGGTGGCCGGTCTTGAAGGGAACGGTGCGCGGATCGGCGAGCGGCTCGCCGTCGAGGTTCGACATCAGGATGGCGGTCGCCTCGTCGTCGGACATGTAATCCGAGCAGAAGACATGGCCGTTGCCGATGCGGTGCTGGAGCGGGATGCGCCATTGCCAGCCGGCGGTGTGCGCGGTGCTGCGGGTATAGGGCGTCCAGGCATCTACGCTGGCGCAGGGCACGGCGATGGCGCGGTTGCAGGGGAGATATTGCGACCAGTCGGTATAGCCGGCCTTCAATGCCTGTTCGATGATCAGGCCGCGAAAGCCCGAGCAATCGATGAACAGGTCGGCCTCGAGATGGGAGCCGTCCTCGAGCTGGACTGACTGGACGAAGCCGTCCTCGCTGCGGAGCTTCACGTCGACGATCTTGCCTTCGCGGCGAGTGACGCCCTTGTCCTCGGCATAGCGGCGGAGGAATTTCGCATAGAGTCCGGCGTCGAAATGATAGGCATAGGCGATGTCGGACAGCGGCGAATTGCCCGCGTCGATCGCCCGCATGAACTTGTCGTCGCGCGCCGCCATCGCCTGGAGCGACCATTCGTCCACGTCGGGCGCCTCGCCGAGCTGGCGCAGGCGGAGATAATAGGCGTGGAAGGACACCCCCTTCATGTCGAGGCCGTATTTGCCGAACGGGTGGAAATAGCGGTGGCCGGCCCGGCCCCAGTTCACGAACTGGATGCCGAGCTTGAAGCTGCCCTTGGTCTCGCGGACGAACTGGTCCTCGTCGAGGCCGAGCATGCGGTTGAAGGTGGCCATCTGGGGGATGGTCGCCTCGCCGACGCCGATGATGCCGATCTCGTCGGACTCGACCAGGGTGATCTTCGCATAGTCGGGGCCGAGGATGCGCGAGAGCGTGGCGGCGGTCATCCAGCCGGCGGTGCCGCCGCCGACGATGAGGATCGAGCGAATGTTGCGGTCTGTCATCAGGGGGTCCTTGCGGGCGCGTTGCGGGCGAGCCAGTCCTCGTGGCGAGGCATCGCCTGGGCGGCGCGGGCGAACATCTCGTGGATGCGGGAAAGGCTGAAGGCGAGCTTGTCGTCGTCGAAGGCGTCGGCGAGCGGATCCCAGCCCTGGGGGAGGATCCCCTGCCCCAGCAGCACCGCGATCCAGCTCGATTCGGCGAACAGCTCGTCCTCGTAGCGGAAGAAGCGGCCGCGGTTCCGGAACAGGTCGAGCTTGCGGCGGAGCGTGTCGGGGATCGCCATCTCGCGCATGCGGCGCCAGAGGTCGCCATCGCTGCGCTGGTTGGCGTGGTAGTGGAGGATGATGAAGTCGCGGACCTGCTCGAGCTGGATATCGGTCAGGCGGTTATATTCGTCGCGCTCGATGGCGCTGAAACCCGTGTCGGGGAGCAGCGCCATCAGCTTGTGGATGCCCGACTGGATCAGGTGGATGCTGGTCGACTCCAGCGGCTCGAGGAAGCCCGAGGACAGGCCGAGCGCGATGCAGTTCCTCTCCCAGGCGCGCTTGCGGCGGCCGGCCTCGAAGCGGAGGATGAAGGGATCGCGCAGGGGCGCGCCGTCGAGATTGGCGAGGAGCGTCTCGCGGGCCGCATCGTCGGAGATGTCGGCGCTGCAATAGACATGGCCGTTGCCGACGCGGTGCTGGAGCGGGATGCGCCATTGCCAGCCGGCGCTGTGCGCGGTCGCGCGGGTGAAGGGGGTGATCTCCGGGCCCGGGCTCGCGCTGGGGACCGCTACGGCGCGGTCGCATTGCAGCCAGTGCGCCCAGCTCTCCCAGCCGGTGTGGAGGGTCTGCTCGATCAGCAGCGCGCGGAAGCCGGTGCAGTCGATGAAGAGCTCGCCTTCGATCCGGCGATCGCCTTCGAGGATCACCGCCTCGATGAAGCCGTCCGCGGCGCGCAGGGGGACGTGCGCGACCTTGCCCTCGATGCGGACGACGCCGCGATCCTCGGCATAGCCGCGGAGGTACTTCGCGTAGAGCCCGGCGTCGAACTGATAGGCATGCGCCATGCGCGACAGGATCGAGCCGGGATCGGTCACCGGCGGCTGGTAGCGCCCGGCGGTCATGGCCAGCGCGCAGACATTATAGGCGTCGATCGCTTCGGCCCGGCCCGCCTCGCGCAGCTTGCGCCAGACCTGGTGGAACTTCACGCCCTCGATATCGAAGCCGAACTCGCCAAACGGGTGGACGTAGCGATGCTGGTCGCGGGTCCAGTTCACGAACTCGATGCCGAGCTTGATCGTGCCCTGGGTCTTCGCGAGGAAGTCGTTCTCGTCGATGCCGAGCAGTGCGTTGAAGCTGCGGATCGGCGGGATCGTCGCCTCGCCGACGCCGACGGTGGCGATCTCGTCGGACTCGACCAGGGTCACCGAGACGCCGGCGGGGATCAGCCGGGTGAGCGCGGCGGCGGCCATCCAGCCGGCGGTGCCGCCGCCGACGATGACGATGCTGCGGATCGGCGCGGGGGCGGTCATGCCAGCAATCCTTCCTCGCGGAGCGTCGCACCATGGTGCGGCATCCCGCGGACCGCGTCGACGATGACTTCGCGGATGCGGCTGGCATGGGCGCGGAGCTGCGGCTCGGGGATGGCGTCGGCGAGCGCATCGTGGCGGCGCGGGCGGACGCCCTGACCGTCGAGCACCGCGATCCACTCCTCCGGATCGAACAGCTCCTCGTCATAGACCGGCAGGCGGCCGCGGCTGGCGTACAGGTCGAGCTTGTGGGCCAGCGTCTCGGGTACGGGCATCGCCCGGGCCTGATCCCAGAGCGGATCGCCGGCCCGGCCATTGGTCTTGTAGTGGAGGATCGCGAAGTCGCGGACGCGGTCGGCTTCGCTGGCGGTCAGGCGGTTATACTCGGCGGGCTCGGGACCGTCCGGCGCGGTGGGAAGCAGGCTGATCAGGCGGGTGAGCGCATTCTGGAGCAGAGCGAGGTTATGGCCATGGAGCGGCTCGACCAACGCGGCGGCGGCGCCCAGGGCGACGACATTGCCGGTCCAAGCGCGGGTGCGGCGGCCCTGGGCGATGGGGACGGCGCCGGGCTGCTCCGCGAGGAATGCCGAAGCGTAGAGCAGCGCCCCGCTTTGCCCGCCGACCAGCGGCACGGTGCGCTGCCAGCCGCCCTCGAAGGCGCCGGCATGGGCATAGGGTGGCGGCACGCCCTCCACTTCGTTCCAACTCTCGACCGCGCGGTCGCAGGGGAGCCATTCGGACCAGCTCTCCCAGCCGCTGTCGAGCCGGCCGGCGAGCAGCGCGGCGGGGCCGGAGCAATCCAACCAGAGATCGGCGCTGACCTGGGCGCCGTCCTCGATCTCGATGGCAGTGATCCCGGCATCACCGAGCGCGCGGCGGAACCTGCCGGCGGTTGCGAGACCCGAGGCAAGGCGGAGCACCTCAGCCAAGCCGGCGCGAGCGAAGTGCAGGCCGTATCCGTAGCTCGACAGCACCGAGCGCGGATCGGGGCTCGGACGGGCGAAGCGACCCGAAGCGGCGGCGATGGCGGCGAGCGAGAAATCGGCGAGGCGGAGTGGATGCCCGGCCGCGCGCAGGCGGGCGGCGAGCTGATGGAAGGCGACCGTGCCGATCGGCGCGCCGATCGTGCCGAAAGGCAGGAACCAGTCCGCCTCCTGCCCCGCCCAGCCGGAAAAGGCGGTGCCGAGCGAGAAGCCGCCACGTGCGGCGCGGAGAAGCGCGCCTTCCTCGACGCCGTGATCGGCGAGCCAGCTCTCGAGGCCCGGCAGGCTGGCTTCGCCCGGGCCGAAGGGACCTAGGCTCCAGTCCGGCCCTTCGGTCTCGATCACCGAGATACGTGCGCCGGGCAGCGCGCGGCGGAGTGCAAGCGCCGCCATCCAGCCGGCGACACCCGCGCCGACGATGCCGATGCTGCGGATCATGCGCCCATCCCCAGCGCCGTTTCATGACGCGGCATCGCCTCGGCCGCCGCGGCGATTTCCGCACGCATCGCGGCGAGCGCGGCGGCGACGCCCTGCCCGCCCGCCCGCGGATCGGGATGGCGCGGGGTGACGTGCTGACCGAGATAGACGGCGAGCCAGCTCGGCTCGAGGAAGGTGCCCTCACGGTACTGGACGACCACGCCGCGCTCGCGGAACAGCTGGAGCTTGTAGGCCAGCGAGTCCGGCAGAATCATGTTGCGGCAGTGGCGCCAGAACTCGGAATCGTCGCGCTCGGTGGCGTGATAGTGGAGGATCAGGAAGTCGCGGACGCGCTCATATTCGAGCGCCATCGCTCGGTTGAACTCGGCGGCGTCGAGCGGATCCCAGTCGCCGGTCGGGAACAGGTCGAGCAGCTTGCCGATCGCGACCTGGATCAAGTGGATCGAGGTTGACTCCAGCGGCTCGAGAAAGCCCGAGGACAGGCCGATCGCGACGGTGTTGCCGACCCATTGCTTGCGCCGCTTGCCGGTGACGAAGCGGAGCTTGTTGGGATCGGCGAGCGGTTCGGCCGGGAGCTGTTCGAGCAGCACCTCCAGCGCTTCATCGTCGCCCAGGAAGCCGCTCGAATAGACATGGCCGTTGCCGGTGCGGTGCTGGAGCGGGATGCGCCAGCACCAGCCCGCCTGCTTGGCGGCGGCGCGGGTGAGCGGCGCGAGCGGTCCGCTATTCGCGCAGGGAATGGCTATGGCGCGGTCGCAAGGCAGCCAGTGCGTCCATTCCTCATAACCGGTGTGCAGCGCCTGCTCGATCAGCAACCCGCGAAAGCCCGAGCAATCGACGAACAGGTCCGCTTCGATCGTCTCGCCACTTTCGAGCGTGACCGAACGGACAAAGCCGCTTTCGCCGTCGAGCGCGACATCGACCACCTTGCCCTCGCGCCGGACGACGCCGCGCGCCTCGGCATAGGTGCGGAGATACCTGGCGTAGAGCCCGGCATCGAACTGATAGGCATAGTTGTAGGGATCGCCCTCGGGCCGGCGGAAACGGCCCCGGCGGGCGGCCTGGATGGGGAGCGAATAGTCCTCGAACGCCCCCGCCCCTTCGGTCGCCAGCCATTGATGATGGAAGGGCACGCCGTCCACTGGATCGCCGAACTGGGCGAAGGGATGGATGTAGCTGTCGCCCTTGCGCCCCCAGTCGACGAACTCGATGCCGAGCTTGTAGGTGCCTTTGGTCGCGGCGAGGAAATCGGCCTCGTCGATGCCAAGCGTCGCGTTGAAATGGCGGATGTGCGGGATCGTCGCCTCGCCCACGCCGACGGTGCCGATCTCCGCCGATTCGATCAGCGTGATCGCCAGCTTCGTCCCGGCGAATTTATGCGTGAGCGCGGCGGCGGCCATCCACCCCGCGGTGCCCCCGCCTACCACGAGTATGCGCCCCACCAGCATTCTTGCGATGCCCCTCTCCGACACGAATGTTAGCGCTCCCGTTGAGAAATGGTCAATCGAAAGACAGGGCGATTCGAGGCCGGATCGGCCCTTTCGCATTTGCAGAAATCATACTGCAATGCAGCGAAATCATTGCAAAGTGCAGGAAATCAGCGGTTTTCGCATAACTGCAACAAGATGCTTGATCTTTTCATAACTCCTACTTTAGGTTCGACACAAACAAGAAACGCGCATTCAAATGATAGCGCTAACAACAGGAGGGGACAGCTCGATGCGCAAGCACGATTCCATTCATCATGTCGACATGGCCGGACGGTTCCGCACGGGGGCGTTGCGGGCCGGCGTCTCGGCGGCGGCACTCGCCTGCCTTTCGGTCGCAGCCCCTGCCTGGGCGCAGGATAGCCAGGCGGCGCCCGCCAAAACCGACACGCAGGACACGCCCACCGAGGACACGATCGTCGTCCAGGGCTATCGCCAGTCGCTGCAGAACGCGCAGGCGCTGAAGAAGAATTCGGACGTGATCGTGGACTCGGTGACCGCCGAGGACATCGGCGCCCTTCCCGACCGCTCGGTGACCGAAACGCTGCAGCGTATCCCGGGCGTGTCGATCAACCGCTTCGCCGCCGGCGTCGACCCCGACCACTTCTCGGTCGAAGGCTCGGGCGTGGTGGTGCGCGGCCTCACCTATGTCCGCTCCGAGTTCAACGGCCGCGAGGCGTTCAGCGCCAATAACGGCCGCTCGCTGAGCTTCGCCGACGTCCCCGCCGAGATGATGGGCGGCGTCGATGTGTTCAAATCGCCTTCGGCCGACCGCATCGAGGGCGGCATCGCCGGCGTGGTCAACCTGCGCACCCGCAAGCCGTTCGATTCCAAGGGCCTGGTGATCGCCGCTTCGACCGAGGTAAATTACGGCGACTTCGCCAAGAACCCGGGCGCCAACCTGTCGGCCGTGATCAGCAATCGCTGGAACACCCCGATCGGCGAGTTCGGCTTCCTGGCCAGCGCGTCCTATTCGAACCTTAAGAGCCGTGCGGACCGCCTGCAGATCTCGAGCTTCCGCCTGCGGAACCTCTATTCGGACGGCGACGTGAACGCCAATGGCGGCACCACCGTGAACAAGCGCGTGCTGTTCCCGCGCGGCGCGGCACTGGGCAGCCAGGAATTCGACCGCACCCGCTACGGCTATTCGGCCGCGGCGCAGTGGCGCAGCAATGACGGGTCGATGGAAGCGGTGGCGCAGTTCCTGCGCTCCGACGCGCGCCAGGCCTGGACCGAGCACGCCATGGAGATCGCGACCGACAACGTCTCGTCGAACGGCGACTCGCGGCGCGTGCCGGGCACCACGCTCAACTTCGACAGCGACGGCATGTTCACCAGCGGCACGATCACCGGCCCGACCGGCTGGCGCGCCGACCAGAACAGCGGAACCGACGCCCGCGTGCCGATGCTCGGCCTGCAATCGAACATCATCGCCCGCGCGCATGACGAGCGGCTGGTGACCGACGACTACAGCTTCAACTTCAAATGGGACGTCAGCGACCGGCTGGGCGTGACCGTCGACTATCAGCACGTCGATTCGAAGACCAACCTGATGGACAACGGGTTGTGGAACTCGACCTATCAGAACGCCTCGATCCAGCTGCGCGGCAAGGATTATCCGAACGTGCAGTTCCTGCCGCCCCAGGTGTGCAGCGGCCCGGCCGCCAATTCGCAGGACCCGCCGGGCACCGATAACGATTGCGCGGGCTTCGGCGGCCGCCCGGCGGCTGCGCCAGGCTCGCAATATTCGCCCAATTATTACGGCGCGGGCCACACCAGCTTCACCGATCCGTACAATAGCTTCCCGCGCGCGGCGATGGACCATATCGAGGACAGCGACGGCAATTCCGACGCCTTCCGCCTCGACCTGGAATATACGCTGCCCGAGAACGGCTTCCTCAAGTCGATCCGCGTCGGCGGCCGCTATGCCGACCGCGACCAGATCTCGCGCTATTCGGCCTATAACTGGGGCGTGCTCTCCGAGCAGTGGGGCAATGGCGGCCCGGTCTGGCTGAGCGACAATGTCGACGGCACGACCGGCGGCAATGGCGGCTCGGCGGTGCTGGGCAACTACAACGCGCCCTATTATTTCAGCAACTTCTTCCAGGGCAAGGCGCCGAACCCGCTCGCCGGCCAGGGCCGGCTGTTCTACGCGCCGAACTCGACCGCCGACTACGCCGCGTACATCGCCTATGCCAACATGGTGAGCCGCGAATGGCAGCCGGGCGTCGCCAACTGCCCGTCGGATAGCCCGGCAAACAGCGTCGTGCGCAACGGCGGCTGGAACGCGCTGGCCGCACGCTGCGGCGTGATTGCCGGCACCCCGTTCCTGCCGAGCGAGATCAACCCGATCCGCGAGACGAACAAGGCCGCCTATATCATGGCGCGCTTCGACACGCAGCTCGGCGGCCTGCACCTGACCGGCAATGCCGGCGTGCGCTACACCACCACCAACCGCGACTCGCAGGGTGTGCAGCAATACACCTATGACAGCGTCTATCTGCCGACCGAGGCGACCTGCCTTGCACCGCCGGCAGACGCATCGGCGATCGTCCAGGGCTTCTGCGCCAAGCCCAAGGCGATCCGCGATACCGTGCGCGCCTTCCAGAACGGCGCGATCGTGCCGAACCCGGGCAAGACCAAGTACAGCTACTGGCTGCCGAGCGTGAACCTGAAGCTCGAAGTGGGCGGCGGGCTCCAGTTCCGCGCGGCCTATTTCAAGGGTATCTCGCTGCCGTCGACCGGCCTGATCCGCAACTATGGCGACATCCGTGTCAACGCGGTGCAGAACACCAACCCCGATGGCACGCCGATCCAGGGCAGCTTCCGCCTGCAGGCGGACGTCAACCGCGGCAACCCCTTCCTCATGCCGGTCGAGGCCGACAATTTCGACCTGACGGCGGAATGGTATTTCTCCAGCGTCGGCCAGCTGACCGTCTCGGGCTTCTACAAGCGCCTGAAGAACGTGGTGACCAACAGCACCCAGCGCATCCAGCTGAGCAACAACAGCCAGACCTTCGACGCGGTCTACACCAAGCCCGAAAATGCCTCGGCGACCGGCACGATCAAGGGCGTGGAGGTCGCCTATCAGCAGACCTTCAACTTCCTGCCGGGGCCGCTCAAGGGCCTCGGCCTGCAGGCCAACTACACCTATATCGAATCGAGCGGCGTGCCGCAGAGCACGCTGTCCGAAACCGATCCGGACGTGGGCGCGGGCCGCGTGACGACGGTGCGGCTGCAGGACCTACCGCTGCAGGGCCTGTCGAAGCACCAAGTGAACATCACGCCGTTCTTCGACTATGGCCCGCTGTCGCTGCGTGCGACCTATTCCTGGCGCTCCGACTTCCTGCTGACCATCCGCGACGTGATCGTGCCGAACGACCCGATCATCAACAAGGCGACCGGCCAGCTCGACGCGTCGATCTTCTACTCCTTCTCGCCGCAGGTGAAGATCGGCGTGCAGGCGTCGAACCTGCTCAACGAAGTGGTGCGCACCACCGCGATCGTGACCGATGCGAACGGCAAGAATGTCGAGGTGCCGCGCGGCTGGTACATGAACGACCGGCGCTTCGCCGCGATCATGCGCTTCAACTTCTGATCTGAAAAACACCCTGCCTGGCGCTGCCGGTTCCCGCCGGCGGCGCCATTTTTTGTATGGCGTGCGGAGAAAACCCGGACATGCCAGGGACATCAACCGCGGGAAGCATGGCCCGTGCATTGCCGGGACAATTTCGAATGACATCGCTGCGGGAGATCGAGGGGCCGCTCGACGCGGCGGGGCTACGGGTTCTGGTGCAGGGTTATGCGCCGGTCGTGCTGCGCGGCGTGGCGAAGGATTGGCCGCTGGTGCAGGCCGGCGCGGTATCGGCGCAGGCGGCGTGCGACTATCTGCTCGGCTTCGACCAGGGCGCGGCAGCCGAGGCGTTCGTCGGCCCGCCCTCGATCAAGGGCCGTTTCTTCTATTCGGACGACATGCGCGGCTTCAATTTCGAGCGGCGCAAGGGACGGTTCGCCGACCTGCTCAAATATCTGCTGCAGCTGCAGGGGCGCGAGGACATGCCCGCCGTCTATGCCGGCGCGGTCGAGACGGCGCAGGCGCTGCCGGGGTTCGCAGGCGCCAACCAGCTGCCCGCCTTGTTCGGGATGGGCGCGGAGCCACGGATCTGGGTGGGCAACCGGACGAGCATCAGCACGCATTTCGATGCGTCGGACAATATCGCGGTGGTCGCGGCGGGGCGGCGGCGCTTCACCATCTTCCCGCCCGACCAGACGGCGAACCTCTATATCGGCCCGCTCGACCATAATGTCGCCGGCCAGCCGCTGAGCATGGTCGACCTCGCCGAGCCCGACTTCGAGCGCTTCCCGCGCTTCCGCGACGCACTGGCAGTGGCGCAGACGGCGGAGCTGGAGCCGGGCGACGCGATCTACATCCCTGCGCTCTGGTGGCACCATGTCGAGGCGCTGTCGGACTTCAACGCGCTGGTGAACTTCTGGTGGACGGACTCGCCCGACCAGGACGCGCGGTTCGACGCGATGGTCTATGCGGTGCTGACGCTCAGCCGCCTGCCGGCGGAGCGGCGGGCGGCCTGGTCGGAATATTTCGACGCCTTCGTGTTCCAGGAACATGGCGATCCGGCCGCGCATCTGGCGCTGGAGCATCGCAGCGTGCTGGGCGAGCCGACGCCGCAGCTGCGGCAGTATATCAAGCAGTATCTGATGCGGGGGTTGCAGAGGCCTTGAGGCAATCAACCCTCTACCGCTTGCGGGAGAGGGTGGCCGAGCGAAGCGAGGCCGGGTGAGGGTCAGTGCGGGACGTAAGCGACGCTTTAGCGGCCCCCACACACCCTCTCCCGCAGGCGGGAGAGGGAATTGGGGCGAAGGTCACTTCGCCTGGCCCGGGGCGTAGGGATTGGTGATCGCCTTGTAATATTCCAGGTCGTGCGCGGGCGGCTTGTGGCCCGCTGGCAGCGGGCGCTTCGAGATCGACTGGAAATAGGCGATCGAGGCATCGCGCCACCAGGTCGCTTCCTGGTGCTGGATCGCCAGGAAATCGCGTACCTCGGCCCAGCGTGCCGTATCGACCTTGCCGCGCAGACCATCCCAGTCGGCCTGCATCTTGCCAACCGCGCCGACGCCGGCGTCGTAGCGGGTTACGAGCTCGTCCCACAGGATGCGGCCGGATTTGGTGCGATAGTCCCAGGGCACGTGATGGAACCAGAGCAGCAGCTTCTCGGGGATGGTCTCTGGATTGCCCCAGGCCTCCACGACCTCGGGAGCATATTGCCCGAGCGCGTCGCTGCCCCTGGCGGTCCGGTCGAAGCCGATGCCGGCAGCATCGGCCTTGTGGTAATAGACCGGGTTCCATTCGGGGCGGGCGAGGTCGGAAACCCAGGGTCCCGGACCATAGTGATGCCCGGTCGCCATCAGATGGCCGAGACCGAGCGGCGTCATGTAGTCGACCACCGCCTCGCGCGAGCCCATCATCATGCCGACCACCGGCTCGACCACCGCCGGATCATTGCCCCAGGTCATCCGCGCCCAGTCGCGCGCGATCGGCCCAGCCTTCGCATCCGGATCCCAGGCGAAACGGCCAAAGGCGTACCAGTTGGCCTGGTCGAACTGCGAGCCCGACCAGTTGCGGTCGCTGCCGATATTGGCGACCCCGGCCATGCCGGTGGCGGCACCGGCATCGATCGGCGTCTCGATCACCTTGGCAACGGTGCTGCCCCTGGCGGGGCGGAAGGTATCGCTCTGCAGCGCTTCCTCCCACATCGTGCCGAGATAGGCGAGGTGGGTAGCGAAGCCGAGATATTCCTTGGTGATCTGGAATTCCATCATCAGCGGCGTCCGGGGCATCGCGCCGAACAGTGGATGAAAGGGCTCGCGCGGCTGGAAATCGATCGCGCCGTTCTTGACCTGGACCAGGACATTGTCGCGGAACTCGCCGTCGAGCGGCTGGAACTCGGTATAGGCCTGTTTGTGCCGGTCCTCGGCATTCTCGGCAGCATAGACGAAGGCGCGCCACATCAGGATGCCGTGATGCGGGGCGAGCGCATCGGCCATCATGTTGGCGCCCTCGGCATGGGTGCGCTTGTAATCGGCCGGGCCGGGCTGGCCTTCCGAATTGGCCTTGACCAGCAAGCCGCCGAAATCGGGGATCACCGTGTAGATCTCGTCGATCTTGGCCTTCCACCAGGCCTGAACCGCAGGGTCGAGCGGATCGGCGGTCTTCAGTCCGCCCAGTTCGATCGGCGCCGAGAAACGCGCGGTGAGATAGACCTTGATGCCATAGGGCCGGAAGACCTCCGCCAGCGCCTTCACCTTCTGGAGATAGTCGGGGCGCAGGATATCGGCATTGGCGTTGACGTTGGTCAGCACCGTGCCGTTGATGCCGATCGAGGCATTGGCGCGAGCATAGTCGACATAGCGTGGGTCCTTGTGGAGCGGCAACTTCTGCCAATCCCAGATCGACAGGCCGGCATAGCCCCGCTCGACATGGCGATCGAGATTGTCCCAATGGTTGAGGACGCGGACCTTGAGCTTGGGCGCATCGATGATGTCGAGATTGTCGATCGACTGGCCGGTCTGGAGCAGCCTGAGGAAGCGGAAGACGCCGTAGAGCACACCGACATCGCTGTGCGCGACGATGAAGATCGTGGGCTTGCCCGATACGTTCCGGGTGCGGATCGCATAGCCTTCATCGCCCAGACCCGACGGACGACCGGCGACTTCGAAGGCCACCTCATCCGTGGAGATCAGGATACCGCCAGCCTGGTCGATCTTCTCGCGCTGGCTCGGCGCAGCGCCGATCATCCCGGCCAGCCCGCGCTTCAGCTCGTCCGCTGCCGCGGCGATGATCGGGCGATCCGTGGAAGCGACAAAGTAGCGAACCGCCGGCGCAACGCGCGCTTTCGCCGCGGATTCGAGCGGCTGATAGCGCAGCCAGAGGTCGTATCCGTCCTCGGCATGCGCTTGATTCGCAAGGCCGAAACACATAAACGCAGACAAAATAGTCAGCAATTTCCGAAGCATCGCTCTTCCTACCTGCAAACGGTCATACGCCGCCGTTGACAAGCTTGTAACAGGGCAACAATGGTAGCGCTACCAAGGACAGAAGCGCGCCGAGCGATGCGCCGGAACAGGATGGGGAAGCAGAGACTTCATGGCCGAGATCGTATCCGCGCGCGTGATCGTTACCTGCCCCGACCGCAACTTCGTGACGCTCAAGATCGAGACGGCGGACGGTATTACCGGCATCGGCGACGCCACGCTGAACGGGCGCGAGATGGCGGTGGTCAGCTATCTCCAGGATCACGTCATCCCCTGCCTGATCGGGCGCGACGCGCACCGGATCGAGGACATCTGGCAGTATCTCTACAAGGGCGCCTATTGGCGGCGCGGCCCGGTGACCATGTGCTCGATCGCCGCGGTCGACATGGCGCTGTGGGACATCAAGGCCAAGGTGGCGGGCCTGCCGCTCTATCAGCTGCTCGGCGGCGCGAGCCGTGAGGGCTGCATGGTCTATGGCCATGCGAACGGCGCGACGATCGAGGAGACGATCGAGGAAGCCATCCGCCACGTCGAGCAAGGCTACAAGGCCGTGCGTCTCCAGGCGGGCGTGCCGGGACTCAAATCGACCTACGGCGTCGCCAAGCCGGGCCAGCGCTACGAGCCGGCCGACGGTGCGCTGCCGACCGAGAGCCTGTGGTCTACAGAGAAGTATCTCCGCTCGGTGGCGCCGCTGTTCGACAAGGCGCGTGAAGTGCTGGGCTGGGACGTGCACCTGCTCCACGACGTCCATCACCGGCTGACCCCGATCGAGGCAGGCCGGCTGGGCAAGGAGCTGGAGCCGTACCGCCTGTTCTGGATGGAGGATGCGACGCCGGCGGAGAACCAGGCCGGCTTCCGCCTGATCCGCCAGCACACCACCACCCCGCTGGCGGTGGGCGAGATCTTCAACACGATCTGGGACTGCAAGCAGCTGATCGAGGAACAGCTGATCGACTATGTCCGCGCGACGATGGTGCATGCGGGCGGGATCACGCACATGCGCCGGATCGCGTCCTTCGCGGACCTGTACCAGGTGCGCACCGGCTGCCACGGCGCGACCGACCTGTCGCCGGTGTGCATGGCCGCGGCGCTGCACTTCGGCCTGTCGGTGCCCAATTTCGGCATCCAGGAGTTGATGCCGCACACGGCGAAGACCGACGAAGTCTTCCCGCACGCCTATTCCTTCAAGGACGGGATGATGCATCCGGGCGACGCGCCCGGGCTGGGCGTCGAGATCGACGAGGCACTGGCGGCGAAATACGAATATAAGCGCGCCTATCTCCCCGTCGCACGGCTCGAGGACGGAACTTTGTTCAACTGGTAAGCGGGGAGAGGCTTGCGGATGACCGAGATTACGCGCCGTGGATTGCTGGGCGCAGGAGCCGCGATGGCCGCCCTGCCCTTTCCTTCGATCGCCCAGGCAGCCGAGGGGCTGAACGTCGTGGCGAAAGCCAGGGGCATGCGCTTCGGCTCGTGCCTCGCCTGGGGTCCTCCGGGCGCCGACCGCGGCTCCTTCACCAATCCGAAGTACGCCGAACTGCTCAAGCGCGACTGCGGCGTGCTGGTGCCCGAGAACGAGTTCAAATGGCAGGCGATCCGGCCCGACGCCAAGACCTTCAACCTCGATCATTTCTCCGACATGCTCGACTATGCCGAGGCCAACGGCATGGCGATGCGCGGCCACACCCTGCTGTGGCACAAGACGCAATATTTCCCGAAATGGCTGAACGACCATGATTTCGGCGCCAGCCCGGTGAAGGAAGCCGAGAAGATCCTCGGCACGCATATCCGCACGCTCTGCAAGCTCTATGGCAACCGGATCGTGAGCTTCGACGTGGTCAACGAGACGGTGGAGGAAGGCACGGGCGCGCTGCGCACTTCGTCGCTGTCCAAGGCGTTCGGCGGGACCGAGGCGATGCTGGACTTCGCCTATCACACCGCCCGCGAGCACGCCCCGGGCGTCGAGCTGGTCTACAACGACTATATGAGCTGGGAGCCGGGCAATGAGGGGCATCGCTACGGCGTGCTCAAGCTGCTCGAGGGGTTCCGCAAGCGCGGCGTGCCCTGCGACACGCTGGGCGTGCAATCGCATATCGGGCTGACCGGCGACGGCACGGTGGGGGCGCTGGTGAGCCGGCAGGAAAAGCCGTGGCGGACCTTCCTCGATACCGCCACGCAGATGGGCTACAAGTTGGCGATCACCGAGTTCGACGTGGACGACCATCTGCTGCCGACCGACGCCAAGCTGCGCGACGGGATCGTCGCCAATTATGCAGCGGCCTATCTGGAGATCATGGTCTCCTATCCGCAGCTCAGGGACGTGCTGGCCTGGGGCATGTGCGACCGCTTCACCTGGCTGAACGGCTTCAAGCCGCGCAAGGACAAGACCCTGCAGCGCGCCACGCCCTATAATGACCTGTACCAGCCAAAGGCACTGTACGGCGTGATCCGGGATGCCTTTGCGGGTGCCCCGGCGCGATAAGTCGATCTTGTCCAAGATCGTTCAGAAAACTCGTGCTAGGGGCTGATTCGACGGACCTAATTGCGGGAGTGGAACGATGGCGGCGGCAGCCGCGAGCCAGGAACCGAGCTTCGAGGCGCTGTTGTCCGGCGACCTTGATACGGGCCAGCTGCACGCCCTTGCCGACCGCATCGCCGCAGGCCACGTCGCCGCGCCCAAGGGCGACGGTGCCGCCTTCCGCAAGACGCTTGCCCTCGCCGCGACCAGCGAGGCGCAGCGGGCCGAGCTTGCCGCGCACCAGGACTCGATCGCCCGCCGCATCGCCGCCGGCCGCGTCCGCGCGGTGATGGGCGAGCCAATGGACCTGCTCTACGACCTTGCCCGCCCCGTGCTCGACGTGATGCGCGGCGGCATGGCTGGCGAGGCGAACACGCTGGCCAACCGCTATCTCGACATCGCCCCGCAGGGGGCGACCGGCTGGGCGCTGCTGCCGCTCTACCTTTCGCTGCGCGCGAGCGCCGAGGGGGATTCCGATCTGGCCGAGAGCCTGCTCGCCCCGGCCAGGCCACGGCTGGTGGTGATCGGAGGGCTGTCGGGCACCGGCAAGTCGACGCTGGCACGGCTGCTGGGCAGCCGGATCGGCCGCCTGCCCGGCGCGCGGGTGCTGCGCTCCGACGTGTTCCGGAAACGCCTTGCAGGAGTGAACCCGGAAACCCGGCTGCCGCCCAGGCATTATACCCGTCGCAATGACGACGAAACCTATGAGGCAGTGTTCGAATCGGCCGACGATCACCTGGCCTGCGGCAACAGCGTGATCCTCGACGCGGTGTTCATGGCGCGCAGCGAGCGCGACGTGGTGGAGGCGCTGGCCGATCGCTACCGGGCGAGCTTCACCGGCATCTGGCTGGAAGCGCCGGAAAAGGATCGCATCGCCCGAGTGAAGGCGCGCGAGAACGACGCGTCGGACGCGACCGAGAAGGTCGTGCGTGAGCAGTCGCGCCGCTCGGTCGGCGAGATCCACTGGCACCGCATCCGGGTGAACCGCCCGCAGGAGCTGATCGTCGCCGCCGCGCGTGCCGCGCTGGATCGCGCGCGCTGATGGCGATCGCCACGCTGACGCTCAACCCGGCGCTCGACGTGACGACCTGCACCGAGAAGGTTCGCCCCCACCACAAGCTGCGCTGCTCGGATCCGCGCTTCGATCCGGGCGGCGGCGGGATCAACGTGGCGCGGGTGGTGACGCATCTCGGTGGCATGGCGACGGCGGTGTTCCCCAATGGCGGGCCGGCGGGCGGGATGATCGTCAAGCTGCTCGAGGACAAGAAGATACCGATCCTGCCGGTGCCGATCGCCGGTGCGGTGCGCGAGAGCTTCACCGTCGACGAGGATCGGCCAGGCGACCAGTATCGCTTCGTGCTGCCCGGGCCCGAGCTGCATGACGACGAACTGACGGCACTGGTCGATGCGCTGTTCGGAATAGTGGAGGTCAGCCACATCGTGGTGAGCGGCAGCCTGCCGCCGGGTTGCGATCCGGCGATCCTCAAGCGGATCGCGGAGCGTTGCCACGCCGCCGGGGCGAAGCTGGTGATCGATACCTCGGGGCCGGCGCTCGCCGCCTGCGAGGGCGCGGGTGCCTGGCTGATCAAGCCGAGCCTGCGCGAAGCCGCCGACCTGCTCGGCCGCGAGATCGCCGGCGAGGCGGACGAAGCCGCGGCGGCGAAGGAATTGCGCGATCGCGGCTTTGCCGAATGGGTGGTGGTCTCGCTCGCGGAGCGCGGGGCGCTGCTGGTCGGCAAGGACAAGGAATTGCGCGTGGCGGCGGTGCCAGTGGAAGCCAAGGGCACGGTGGGTGCCGGCGACTCGATGGTGGCCGCGATCACCCTCGCCGCTTCGCAGGGCAAGGGGATCGAGGATGCGCTGCGCTACGGCATCGCCGCCAGCGCGGCGACGCTGATGACTCCCGCGACCGAACTGGTGGACCGGGAGGACGTCGAACGGCTTTACGCCGGGATGGCTTCCTGAACCTGCTGCACCTCGGCCGCGTCCTGCTTGTAGAACAGGTCGTACATCGCCTCGAGCATCTGGCGCGCCTCTTCGCTCGCCAGCGTATAGAAGATCATCTGGCCGTCGCGGCGTGCGGCGACCATCCCTTCGCGGCGGAGCAGGGCAAGCTGCTGCGACACGGCGGTGTCACGTGCCTCGGTAAGGCGCGCGAGCTCGCCCACCGACTTCTCGCCATCGAGAAGGTGGCACAACAGCAGAAAACGGCTTCGACCCGATAGTGCCTTCAGGAACGCGGAGGCACGATCGACTACTGCAATCATTTCATTCTTCACGGGCGGACAGCTAGGGAGGGACGCCTCTGGTTGCAACCGCTATCTCGCGGGAAAGACATAGGAATTCCATTCGAATGTGAAGTCTTCCTAGACTGGAAGGGAATAGATGGCATTCCCATATCCGGGGCGTGTCCACACTGTTTCCCATACTTTTCGAAAAGGCCGTTCCGCCCGGAATCGAACAGGCCAAGAATATCATTTCGCCTATGGAAGAAGCCGAGCTGATTCGGGCCATCGACATAGCCGGGCTGGAGCCGTTCCGATTTCAGCAATGGGAGGGGAAGCGGCTGACGCGCAGCTTCGGCTGGCGCTACGACTTCACCGATTCAAGTTTCGCGCAAGTGGAGGCGCTTCCGGACTGGCTGCTGCCGCTGCGCGAAAGAGCGGCGGAATTCGCCGGGCTGGCGGCGGAGGCGCTCGTCCAGGCATTGGTGATCCGGTACGATCCGGGTGCCGGCATCGGCTGGCACCGGGACCGGCCGGTGTTCGAGCATGTCGTCGGCGTGTCGCTGGGCGCCCCGGCAGTGCTGCGGCTTCGCAGGCGACGGGCGGACGGGAAGTTCGACCGGGCCGAGCTACCGCTGGAGCCGCGCGGAGCCTACCACCTTTCCGGCGAGGCACGGCATGCATGGGAACACAGCATCACGCCAATGGATGCGGCGCGCTGGTCGGTGACGTTCCGGAGCTTGGCCTCCTAATTCCTCCCCCAGCTTGCCTGGGGGAGGGGGACCATTCGCAAAGCGAATGGTGGAGGGGCGTGCCGGGCACCGGCGCGTTGCGCCGGCCCCTCCGCCACCGCCGTCGGCGGCGGTCCCCCTCCCCGGACAAAGCTCGGGGAGGAATTTAGAGAGCCGCGAAATCCACCGGTCCGTCCTTGTCGAGGAACCGGGACTGGTCGGCGAGCGGGTATTTCAGCCCGGTCGCGCAGTTGAACAGCACCACCTTCTCGTGCCGAGCGACCAGCCCCTCGGCCAGCGCCTTGCGCCAGGCCGCGAGCGTCGCGCCGCCTTCAGGGCAGAGCAGCAGCCCGTCCTGCCGGGCGGCATCGTCCACCGCGCGGGCGATGCTCTCGTCGCTCACCGCCATCGCCACGCCACCGCTCTCGCGCACCGCATCGAGGATCAGGAAGTCGCCGACCGCCTGGGGCACGCGGATGCCCATCGCGATCGTGTGCGCATCCTCCCAGCGGGTCGCGTGGCGCTCGCCCGCCTCGAAGGCACGGACCATCGGGGCGCAGCCCTCGGCCTGGACCGCGATCATCCGCGGGCGCCTGGCACCGATCCAGCCCAGCGCCTCCATCTCGGCGAACGCCTTCCACATGCCGATCAGCCCGGTGCCCCCGCCGGTGGGATAGAAGATCACGTCGGGCAGCTCCCAATCGAGCTGCTCGGCAAGTTCCAGGCCCATCGTCTTCTTGCCCTCGATCCGGTAGGGCTCCTTGAGGGTGGAGAGGTCGAACCAGCCGCGTTCCTTCGCGCCCTGCCCCACCAGCTTGCCGCAATCGTCGATCAAGCCGTTCACCCGGTAGACGCGCGCGCCCTGCGCCGCGATCTCGCGGACGTTCACCTCGGGCGTGTCCGCCGGGCAGAAGATGACGGACTCGATGCCGACCCGACTGGCATAGGCGGCCGCGGCGGCGCCGGCATTGCCGTTGGTCGGCATCGCGATCGTCTTGACGCCCAGCTCCCTGGCCATGGCGATCGCCATGACCAGCCCGCGCGCCTTGAACGAGCCGGTGGGCAGGCGCCCCTCGTCCTTGACCCAGAGATGCTTCGCGCCGGCCGCGCGTGCCACGGCATCGAGCGGGATGATCGGCGTGGCGATCTCGCCGAGGCTGACGATATTCTCCGTCCGGCGGACGGGCAGCAGCTCGCGATACTTCCACAGGTCCGCGGGACGGCGGGCGAGTTCGTCCCTCGGCAGCGCGGCCTTCACGCCTTCGAGATCGTAGCGCACCAGCAGCGGCCGTCCCACGCGCGACAGGCCGTGCAGCTGGTCCGCCTCATAGCGCTCTCCGGTCATCGAGCATTCGAGATGGGTGACGAAGGTCTGGCGGTCGGTGCTGAGATTGGTGTCGTGGCGCAAGTGACTACTCCGGTCGGGCGAGCGATTCCTCCACCGGCGTATAGGCCGAACGTTTCCCCGGCACATCCGGAACATCGGTGGCGAAATAGACCATGCCCTTCCCCGCCGCCCGATCGATCCACAGGCCCGACTTGAGGCCATAGGCGTCGCCCGAATGGCCGAAGCGCCGCCGGCCGTCGCCGACCGGATCGTCGCGGCACCCCGGCGCGCCGGTGGCGGTGAACATCACCGCGAGGCCATAGCCGCAGGTCGCGCCTCCCGTCGGCACCGCGACCGAGATGTCGCCGCCGATATCGCCATTATGCCCGTCAAAGGTCCAGAGCGGCGTCTCCATCAGGCGGACCGAGGACGGGCGCAGGATCCGCACGCCGTCGAGCCGGCCATTGCCGAGGAACATCCGCCCGACCCGGGCAAGGCCACGCGCCGAGATGCGCAGGCCGCCCTGGGGCGAGAAGATCGCGCCGTTCCTGCCGGGCCGCCAGGTCGAGAGATCGCAGCTGCCATCCACGGCCGGCGTGACCGGACAGGCGGGCGCGGCGTCGCGATTGTCGTCCTTGGCCGGCTGGCCCTCGCGATACTGGACGATCGCGCGGGCGGCAGTCGCCGGCGCGCAGCTCGCCCAGTTGTAACAGGCATCGAGCTTCATCGGCCGGATCACCAGGCGATCCATCAACCGGTCGAAACGCTCGCCGGTGACGCGCTCCATCACTGCGGCGATCACCGGGAAGTTGAAGTTGGTATAGGCCCACCAGCTGCCGGGCGCATGCCCCGCGTCCCAGGCCTTGGGATCCTGGAGCACGGCGCGCATGTCGGCGTCGAGCGGCAGGGCGTAATCGACCCGGTCGGTGAGGCTCGATCGGTGTGAAAGCAACAGCCGCAGACTGATCGGCGCATCGGGAAAAGCCGGGTTGCGGAGCTTCCAGCCCAGATAGCGCGAGACGTCCGCATCGAGATCGAGCCTGCCCTGCTCGACCAGCCGCAACACGCCGATCGCGACGACCAGCTTCGAGATGGAGGCGATGCGCACCGGATCGTCGGCGGTGACGGGCCTGGACGAAGCGACGTCGGCCAGCCCTTTCAGGCTGACCGACGTCTCCCCTCTCCTATCGAATGTCACGCGGACCGCGGCGACGGGGTCCGCTGCCGCCGCCAGCAGGAGCGCGGTGGCGATCATGCCGGCTCCACCATGAGAGATGGAGCCGGCACGAGGATCACTTCAGGCTGATACGGATGCCGGCGCGGAACTGACGGCCGAGCATGTCCGAATAGGTGCTGTTCGCGGCAAGGCCGGTTTCCGGCACCAGCAGCGGCCAGCGGTTGAACAGGTTGGTCACGTTGATGAAGAACTGTGCCTTGTTGTCGCCGAAAGGCACGGTCTGGCTCAGGTTGAGATCGACGTAGAACAGGCCCGAGACGCGGTTGTTGTCATAGGTCTGGAACGTCGAGGTGGTGGTGGTGACCGGGCAGCTGGTGGTGCACTCGATGCCGGTCGCCGAATATTTGCCGGCGCTGACGCCGCGGCCGGTGATGGTGGCCGAGAAGGTCTCCGACTCATAGGTGGCGCTGCCGCGGAAGATCCACTTCGGCGTGCTGGCCTGGCCGCCATTGGCGCCGACGGTGTTCACCGCCACCTGGCCGACGATGCCGGTATCCGACAGGTTCTCGATATAGCGGGTCGCGACGCCCTTGATGGTGAAGGCACTGCCCGCACCCACCGGGATCCGATAGGCCGCGTCGAAGTCGATGCCGCGCACCAGCTTGCGCACGAAGTTGAACGGCTGGCTGCGGATCAGCTTGTACGGCGCGGTCGGCGTCGAACGGACCGGATCGTCAGTGATCGCGGCGCAATATTCGGCAATGCCCTCGGCGCAGCGATTCATGATCTCCTGGGCGCTGATCGAGTCGATCGCCCCTTCGAGATCGATGCGGAAGTAATCCGCCGAAGCGGTGAAGCCCGGCAGGAAGCGCGGCGAGACGACCGCGCCGATGTTCCACGAATTGGCGATTTCCGGACGCAGGTTCGGATTGCCGGTGACGAGACCCGAATAGCCGAAGGTCTGCGGCCCGTTCAGGCCGTCGGACGTATATTTCGGGTTGCGGACCGAGTCGCTGTTCGCGGTACCCGCCTGGTACAGCTCGTTGAGGTTGGGCGCGCGGATGTCACGCGAGCGGGTCACGCGGAAACGGATGTCCGGGATCGGCGCCCAGGTCGCACCCAGCTTCCAGGTGGTGACATAGCCGGCGTTGGAATAGTCGGTGGCGCGGACCGCACCGTTGAACTCCAGGCCCAGGCCGAGCGGGACCACCGTCTCGAGATAGGCTTCCTTCACGCTATATTCGCCGGTGAAGGGCAGGTAGTTGCCCACCGACCAGGCATTGGTGGTGGTGCCATTGGCGTTGATGACGGGCTGATATTCCTTCGGCACGGTGCCGCGGATCTTCTCCTTGCGGACTTCGCCGCCGACCGAGACGCTGACGTCCCCGGCCCAGGTGGCGAAGGGCGTGACCGACCAGTTGGTGCCGGCGACATATTGCTCGAGCACCTGATCGCGATACGGGTTGCCGAGCACATAGTTGATCGCGGCCTGATCGGCGACGCCGACGCCGAGGCGGTTGAGCGGCACGCAGTTCGGATCGTCGTTGGTGGTGCTCGCGTCGACGTTGATCAGGCACTGGATCGAGCCGACCGTATAGCCCCGGGCATTGCCGGTCGGAGCGAACGCCGCCGCGGTCGCATTGGCCATGCGCGTGTTGTGCATGACGTTGCGGAGCTGCTCGCGCACGTCGGAGCGGCCGTACTGGGCGTAGATTTCCCAGTGGCCCGGCTTGCCGAACGCATCGAAGTCGCCATTGGCACCGACGACGTAGCGCTGGACCTTGCGCTCATTGTCGATCGCGCGGAACGGCAGGTCGGCGGCGGTGGTCGCCACCGTCACGCTGGTGACGCCGGCGAGCCGCGACGCGCCGAGCGCCTGGAGCGCGAAGGCGTTGCAGGTCACGGGAACCGGCACGGTGGTGCAGCCGGTGGTGTTGTAGGTGATGCCGGTCGAGAGGTTCGGGCCCGCGTTGAAGAAGACCTTCTGCTTGTTGTACGAACCCTCGGCAAACAGCTCGATGCCGTCGGCGACCTCGAAGCTCAGCCGGCCGAACACGCCCCAGCGATCGTCCTTCGGCATCAGGCCGATGCGACGGCCGGAATCATTGACCTGCCACGATCCGTTCTGGGTGACGCTCGGCGCCGAGGAACCGGACGCGCGGGTGAACGCCGGGAAGGTGAACGAGCCATAGTCGAAGGTGTTCACCGCGCCGCCCTGGCCGAAATACAGGCCGCGCAGCGCATTGGCGGTGGTGCCGGCCGAACCGGTGATCAGGCCGCCGGGGGTCGAGTTGGACGCGCCGACATTGCGCAGCGTGGTGAAGTAGCGGTTGAAGGTGCTGACGCCCGACACCCAGGCCGGGTTCTCGGCGCGGACATAGCCGGTGTGATTCCATTCGCGCTCGCGGCCGACCTCGAAGATGCCGTCCTGGTGATCGACATTGGCGCTCAGCAGGATGTGGCCGCGGCCGCCGGCGAACGACTTGCCGCCCGCGATGCTGCCCGAATAATTGCCGCCATCGCCATAGGTGGTGACGCCGGTATCGGCTTCGATCTTGAGGCCTTCGAGCTTCTTGTTGAGGATGAAGTTGACCACGCCCGAGACGGCGTCCGAACCATAGGCCGAAGAGGCACCGCCGGTGACGACTTCGACGCGATCGACCAGCGCCTGCGGGATCGTGTTGATGTCGACCCAGCCATAGATGGTCGAGCCGACCGAGCGGCGGCCATCGAGCAGGACGAGGACGCGGCCTTCACCGAGGTTGCGCATGTTGAGCGCGTTGATGCCGGCCGAGCCGTTCGACAGGTTGAGGCGCGAGTTGGCAGGCTTGGTCGAGCCGGCGAGCTGCGGCAGCTGGTTGACGAAGTCGGCGATGTTGTTCGTCGGCGACGTGTTCTGGATGTCCTGCTGCGTCAGCACCGTGAGCGGCGTCGGCGCCTGGAAGCCATCGCGGCGAATGCGCGTGCCGGTGACGAGAATTTCGCCTTCCGCGGCCGGTGCCGTCTGCGCGGCTTCCGGCGTGGTCGGAGCGGTGGTCTGCGCCCAGGCCGGCATCGCGAGCGCAATCGCCGCGAACGCCGAGCTGCTGGCCAGTACCTTCTTGAACGCCCTTGCTTCGATCATGTCTCAAACCCCCTGAAGTCCGCAATATCCCGCGCGGTGAGAGGGCATTAGGTACCAAGAATGTTGCGTCGCGCCATAGTTTCTGTTCCCCGCGCCATAACCCGGCGGCATCAAATGTGACGAATACGCGTCAAAGCGTGACACGACTGCAACACAAGCCTGTCAGCATCGCCATTGACTGCGCGAGCGCCCCGTCCGACCGTTGGCGAAACCAGGACGAGGAAGCCCTGCATGACCCGTTTTCATCCCGTGATGCTGCGTGACTGAAGCCCCGAGTCCCACCGTTCCGGCGGTCCGCCCGGGCTTCGGACGGCTCGCGCTGTACCTGCTGCTCGGCTTCGCCGCGGGCCTGCCCTTCTACATGTTCAACGCGGTGCTGCTGCTGCGCCTGGCCAAGCATGGCGTGGACATCGTGACGGTCGGCTTCTTCGCCTGGGTGGCGCTGCTGCCGACCTTCAAGTTCGCCTGGGCGCCCCTGCTCGACAAATATGACGTGCCCGGCTTCGGGCGCTTCTGGGGCAAGCGCCGCGGCTGGATCATGCTCTCCCAGCTCGGCATCTTCCTTTCCACCGTGGCGATGGCGTTCACCTCGTCCGACGCCAATCTGCAGGTGACCGCGCTGTTCGCGGTGCTGCTCGCCTTCTGGACCACCACGCTGGAAGTCGCCGCCGACGCGTGGCGCATCGAGCTGGCGCCGACCGCGGAGCAGCAGGGCCCGATGGTGGCGGCGAACCTGTGGGGCTATCGCAGCGCGATGGTCGCAGCAGGCAGCGGCGCGATCTACATCGCGGCGAAGAGCGACTGGACCACCGCCTATCTGGTGATCGCGGCCGCCGCCTTCCTGCCCTTCCCGATCCTTGCCTGCATGCGCCCCGATGCGGAGCGTGGCGGCGGGCGCGGCACCGCGCTCGTCACCGGCATCCTGGCAAGCGCAGTGGTGCTCGGCGGGAGCCTGGTGATCGCTGCGGCGGTCGGCTGGACGCTGCTGACCGCGATGGGGTCGGTCGGGCTCGATAACCCGGACATCGTCAAATATTGGGTGTTCGCGGTGGCGCTGCTCCCGTTCGTCGCGCTCGGCGTCGCAGTGCCGTGGATCAAGGGACTGCCCGGCAACCACCGGCTGCTCACCAGTTCGCCACTGGCCCCCTATCTCAACGTCGCCTGGCGTTTCGGGCTGGTGGTGATCCCGATCCTGCTGTTCGTCTCGGTCTACCGGATGGGCGATGTGATGGCGCTCACCCTGTCCCACCCGCTGTTCAACGCGCTTGGCTATAGCCTGGAGGCAATCGCTGTCGCGGATGGCGCGGTGGCATTGCTCTCCAGCATGTTCGGCGTGGCGCTGGGCGGCTGGCTGGCGGCCAAGGCGCCGATGGGCTGGGCGCTGGTGATCGGCGCGATCATGTCGGCGCTGAGCAACTGGATCTTCGCCTGGCTTGCATACCAGACCCCCGGCGGACCGGTGTGGTTCTCGCTGCTCGGCGTGCAGGTGACGGCAGGCGATTTCGACCTCTACCTGGCGATGGCACTCGATCAGTTCGGGCATGGCTTCGAAGGGGCGGTGTTCGTCGTCTATCTGTCGATGCTGGTGAACCCGCGCTTCCCGGGCACGCAATATGCGCTGCTCTCGGGGCTCGCCTTCCTGATCCCCAGGCTGCTCGCGGGCCTGTCCGGCGTGTTCCAGAAGGCGATCGGCTATGACGGGTTCTTCATCATGGCCGGCACGATGAGCGTCGCGGCGCTGATCTTCGTGCCCTTCATCGTGCGGGCGAAGGCGCGTCCCGACGAGGCGGCGGCATGATCGAGGCGGCTTTCGCACCGGCAGCCGAGGCAGTCGCCTCGGGCCTTATCCCGGGCGCGACGCTGGGAGTGGTCGCCGCGGACGGGCGGCGCTGGGTGACCCACACCGGCATGGCGGCGCTGGTCCCCGAGCCCGAGGAACTGACGCTGGATCACTGGTTCGACCTCGCCTCGGTCTCCAAGGTGGTGGCGACCACGACGATGATCCTGCGCCTTGCCGACGAAGGGCGGCTCGATCTCGACGCGCCGCTGACCACGGCGATCCCGGACCTGCGCCAGTACGACGTGGCGGGTGCCTATGAGCGCACGCTCACCTTCCGCGACTGCCTAGCGCACCGGACGCTCTTCCCCGCGGTCGAGCCGATCTACACCTATGGCGACGATCCGGACCGTCTCAGGGCTTTCGTGCTGCAGCGCGAATGGAAGCACATCGCCGAGCCGGTCTATTCGGACATCAACTTCCTGCTGCTCGGCATCGCGATCGAGCGGATCACCGGCAAGCCGCTGGGCGAATGGCCGCTGGGCCAAGGGCTGAGCTATGGCCCGCCGCCCGGTCCCGCCGTCGCGACCGAGCGCTGCATGTGGCAGAACCGCGTGCTCAAGGGCGAGGTGCATGACGAGAATTGCCGGGCGATGGGCGGGCAGACCGGCCATGCCGGGCTGTTCGGCACCGTCGCCGGCGTGCTCGACTTCGCGCATGGGGTGCTGGGCGGCAGCTTCTCGGCGGGCATGCTCGAGGCGATCCGCACCCCGCAATACAGCCACCGCACCTGCGGCTGGGAGCGCAAGTTCGCCGGCTGGTCGGGCGGCCAGGCCTGTTCGGACGAGACGATCGGCCATACGGGCTTCACCGGCACCGGCCTGTGGATCGACTTCGAGCGCGGCCTCGCCTGGACCCTGCTCACCAACCGCGTCCACCCGACGCGCCATTTCGACAGCGGCATCTTCGTGCTGCGCCCCGCGACGGGGGATGCCGTCATCAACGCCTGGGAGGCCCTATGATCTCGCTACTCGCCCTCGCCATCGCCCTGTCCGGGCCCGATGGCGACACCCCCTCCCCCGCCGACCGGTTGGCGCACCAGCAGATGTTGGTCCTCGACACGCACATCGACACGCCCGAGCTGTTCGAACATCCCGGCTGGAAGTTCGACGAGTGGCACGACCGCGACTTCGACAAGAGCCAGATCGACCTGCCGCGCATGGAGCAGGGCGGGCTCGATGGCGGCTTCTTCGCGGTCTATACCGGCCAGGGCCCGCTGACCCCCGAAGGCTATGCCAAGGCGCGCGACGGCGCCCTGACCCGCGAGATGTGGATCCAGCGCGTCGTGGCGGCGAACCCCGACAAGATGGAATTCGCGACCACGCCCGAGGATGCCTATCGGATCAACAAGGCCGGCAAGCGCATCGTCTTCCAGTCGATCGAGAACAGCTATCCGCTGGGCGAGGACCTGACGCTGCTCAAATGGTACTACGACCAGGGCGTGCGGATGGCCGGGCCGATCCATTTCCGCAACAACCAGTTCGGCGACAGCGCCACCGACAAGCCCAAATGGAACGGCCTGTCGCCACTCGGCAAGCAATGGGTCGCCGAGATGAACCGGCTGGGCATGATCATCGACGTCAGCCACTCGTCGGACGATGTGTTCGACCAGGTGCTGGCCCTGTCCAAGGTGCCGTTCATCGCCTCGCACTCCGGTCCCAGGGCGATCTTCAACCACCCGCGCAACCTGGACGACGAGCGCATGCGCAAGCTCGCCAAGGCGGGCGGCGTGCTGCAGGTGAACAGCGTCTATCTGGTCGCAGGCGACCATGACGCCGAGCGCAACAAGATCTCCGACCGCCAGGACAATTGGCACGCGCTGTCCGATGCCGAGCAGAAGAAGCTGATCGCCGACAAGGCCAAGGCCGACGCGACCAACCCCTATCAGGGCGCGGACTTCGAGCTGTTCATGAAGAGCCTGCTCCACTGCATCGCCGTGATGGGCGTCGACCATGTCGGCATCGGCGCCGACTGGGACGGCGGCGGCGGCGTGCGCGGGTTGGAGGACATCACCGCGCTGCCCAAGGTCACCGCGCGCCTCCGCAAGGAAGGCTTCTCCGATGCGGACATCGAGAAGATCTGGAGCGGCAACGTGCTGCGCGTGCTGAAGGCCGTGGAGGACGGCGCGGCGAAGAAGTGATCCTCAAAACCCTCTCCCGCTTTCGCGGGAGAGGGTGGTCGAGCTTCAGCGAGACCGGGTGAGGGTCAGTGCGGGAGGCAAGCAAGGTCTTCGCGGCCAGCACACACCCTCACCCTGGCTCGCGTTGCGAGCCGTCCCTCTCCCGCAAAAGCGGTAGAGGGAGAAATGGCTCAATTCCCCGCCGCGACGATGTTCAGCGCGTCGTCCATGTACTTCGTCCCGCTCGCGTCGCGCGGCACGTCGTTGGCGTAGAAGGCAAAGGTGTAGGTCTTGCCGCTTGCGCCGGTGAAATAGCCGGCCAGCGCGTTGGTGGCGTTGAGCGTGCCGGTCTTGGCGAAGACCTTGCCCTCCAGCGGCGTGCCCTTGAAGCGATTGCGCAGCGTGCCGTCGACCCCACCGATCGGCAGCGTCTCGCGATATTGCGCGCCCCAGGGCTGGACGGCGATCCAGCGCAGCAGCTTCACCGTGCCGCGCGGCGCAACGCGGTTGTAGCTCGACATGCCCGACCCGTCCGAGAAGTCCCAGGCGGTGCGCGGCACGCCCGCGGTATCGAGCATCTTCTCGACCTGCGCCACACCGTCCGCGATCGAGCCGCTGCCCTGGAGCGATGCGACACGGCGCAGGGTCAGCTCGGCGTGGAGGTTCTGGCTGACCTTGTTGATATGCTTGAGATTCTCCGCGAACGGCGGCGGGGTCAGGCTGGCGAGGACCGGCTCGCCCGGCGCCGCCTGGACCACCGGCAGCCCCTTCTTCTGGCGATAGTCGGGATCGTCCTGCGGCGTCAGTGCACGGTGGCGGACCTGGACCTGGCCCTTCACCTTCACCCCGCGCGCCTCGAGCAGCGCCTTGAGGCGCCAGGCGGCATAATCGGCGGGATCGTCGATGCCGAGCTGCCAGGTCCTGGGCTTGGCATCCGCGCCGATCGTGCCGGTGATGCGGAGCTGCTTGCCATTGGGATCGCGGTCCCAGCCCAGCTCGGTCTCGGCGCCGGGCACCGTCCTGGCCTGGTTGTCGACCGTGAAATAGGGCCAGAGCTCCACACGGGCAGGCTCCCCCGCCCTGCCCGGCGTGATGGTCAGCTTCAGCTCGTTGTCGTCGAGGGTGAGCGCCGAGGCGCCCGTGCCCGAGGAGCTGGGGATGTTGTTCCAGCTCATGCCGGGGCCCCAACGCTGATCGGGGAAGAGCGTGTCGTCGCCGATCACGTTGCGGACATGCCTGGTCTTCGCGGCGATCGCGTCGGCGAGCGTGGCAAGGCAATCGACCGTGCAGTCATCGGCGCTCGACAGGCGCGCGTCGCCGCGCCCGCGCAGCACCACGTCCTCGCCCCGCAGCGCCACGGTGGCGCCACCGACGGTGTCGGGCTGGTTGATCCCGGGCAGGTTCGCGAAGGCGGCGGCGGTCGTATAGATCTTGGTGTTCGAAGCCGGGATGAAGCGGCCATCCGGGTTGATCGCGACGATATCCTTCCCCGTATCGTCGACCACCACCAGGCCGAAGCGCGTGCCGAGCGGCGCCTCGGCAAGCTTGGCGGCGACGCGCTGTTCCAGCGTCTGCTGGGCGAGCGCCGGCGTGGCGAGCGTAAGGGCGATGCCCAGTGCGATATGACCAAGTGCGATATGCTTCATGCCGCAAGCGTAACTCTCGCCGGACACAGTGCAAACCCGCGATCATTCAGAGGAGTCGCCCGGGCATAACCGGCGCGCATGCCAGCATTGTTTGGGCAACATAGGCCCGGCACGCTGGCGTAATGAAGATGCTGCGGAACACCCTCACCCTTAGCTGCACCGTGACGCTGGCCCTGGCCGCGCCGGCGCGCGCCCAGACCGACGACCTGGCGGCGGCGCTCGCCTTGCCGACCGCGAGCCAGATGGCGGGCGCGCGCGACGTGCCGCGCTTCGCCTGGGTGGAGAACCGCGCCGGGGCGCGCAATCTCTGGGTGGCCGACACGGGGCAGAAGGCGCGACAGCTGACCCGCTATGCCGAGGACGACGGCATGATGCTCTACGAGCTGGCGCTGAGCGCCGACGGGCGACGCATCGCGTTCGTACGCGGCGGGGACGACGAGTTCCCGGACGGCAAGCTTCCCAACACCGCCTCGGCGACGGTTTCGCCGGGGCAGCAGGTGTTCGTCGTTGAAGACGGTGGCGATCCCACACCGATCGGAGACGGACACCTGCCCATTTTCTCGCCCGACGGGCAGCGCATCGCCTTCACCCGGCGCGGCGAGCTGTGGCTGTGGCAGGCCGGCAAGGCCGCGCGGATCGCGACGGTACCCGGCGAGGTGACCGACCTGAAATGGACGCCCGACGGCCGCAAGCTGCTGTTCGTCGACAATCGCAACGATCACGCATTCGTCGCGCTGCTCGACATGGATGGCGGCAAGCTGACCTATATGGAGCCGGCGCTCGGCTATTCGGTCGAGCCGGCGCTCTCGCCCGATGGCACCCAGGTCGCGTACATCCAGTATCTCGATCCGCCTTCGGGCGCGGCGCGGGACGGCGGTCCCTATTGGTCGCTCCGCGTCGCCGATACGGCGACGGGCAAGGCGCGCACGGTCTGGACCGCGCCGCAGGGCATGGGCGGCCGCTACTACGGCACCCGCCAGCACAATCTCTGGTGGAGCAAGGGCGGCCAGCTGCTCTTCCCCTGGGAACGCAGCGGCTTCCTCCATGTCTATGCGATCGACGCGGCCAAGGGCGGCGAGCCGCGCGAGCTGACGCCCGGCAAGTTCGAAGTCGAGACCTTCATCCTGGGCGCCGACGATGTGGTGACCTTCGCCGCCAATGCCGATGAGGCGGACCGGCGGCATTTCTGGCAGGTGCCGGCGAAGGGCGGCACGGCGAAGCGCATCACCAATGGCAAGGGCAGCGAGAGCCTGCCGATGTTCGCGGGTGGGCTGCTCGCCGGCATCGGCGCGGATGCCAGCCATCCGGCGCATCCGGTGCTGGTGAAGGACCTGGCGCCGCTGGGCGAGGTCGCCGAGCTGAAGGGCGCGATCCAGCCCGAGCCGGTGACCTATGCCGCCGAGGACGGGGTGACCGTCCATGGCCAGCTGTTCCGAGGCAAGGGCAAGAGTCAGCGCCCGGCATTGATCTTCGTCCATGGCGGGCCGCGCCGGCAGATGGTGCTCGGCTTCCACCACAGCCAATATTATTCGAACGCCTATGTGATGAACCAGGCGCTGGCGGCGCAGGGCTATACCGTGCTCTCGGTCAATTACCGCAGCGGCACCGGCTATGGGCAGGCGTTCCGCGACGCGCCCGAAATCGCCCGCGACGGCGCCAGCGAATATCGCGACGTGCTCGCCGGTGGGCGCTGGCTGGCGGCGCAGAAGGATGTGGCGCCGGATAAGATCGGCATCTGGGGCGGCAGCTGGGGCGGCTACCTGACCGCGCTGGCGCTGGCCCGGAACAGCGACCTGTTCAAGGCCGGCGCGGACTTCCACGGCGTCCACACCCTGCTCCGCAACGTCGACAATGGCATCGCGCCCGACCGGCAGGTGACGGTGCGGCAGAAGCAGTGGGAGAGCTCGCCGATGGGATCGATCGAGAAATGGCGCTCGCCGGTGCTGCTGGTGCACGGTGACGACGACCGCAATGTCGACTTCGCCCAGTCGCTGCTGCTCGCCCGCGAGCTGTCGGCCCGGCGCATCCCCCATGAGGAGCTGGTCTTCCCCAATGAGCGCCACGAATTCTTCCGCTACGCCGACTGGCTCACTGCCTATCGCCGCACCATCTCCTTCTTCGACGGACATCTGAAATGAGGTGGCTGATGGCAGTGGCGGCGATGGCCGGAGCGGGCAGTGCGCAGGCGCAGGAGCGCGCGACGCTGATCCATGGCGCGCGGGTGTTCGACGGTACCGGCAAGCCGGCGAAGATCGCCGACGTGCTGATCGAAGACGGCAAGGTCGCGCGGGTGGGGAAGAAACTGCGCGTGCCCGAGGGCACCGAAGTGATCGACGCGACCGGGATGACGCTCATCCCCGGGCTGCACGACCTCCACATCCACACAAGGCGCGAGGCGTTCGCCGACGCCGCGTCGCTGCATCGCTTCTACGTGCCGTACCTGCGGGCGGGCGTGACGAGCGTGAACGAATTCTCGGTCTCGGGCGCGATGATGGCCGGAATCCGGGCGCTCCAGGCCGATACCCCGCACCTCACCCTGGCGGTGCGGCTGGGCGTGCCCGATGGGCATGGCACCGAGAGCCAGTTCACCAACTCGATCACGATCCAGGTCACCACCCCGGCCGAGGCGCATGCGGCGATGGCCGGGGCACTGGTGTTCAGGCCCGACATGGTGAAGGTGTTCAACGACGGCTGGCGCTATGGCGACCCGGATCGGCCCGACCGGCCGAGCATGGACGAGCCGACCCTGGCCGCGATCGTCGCGGACGCGCACAAGGCGGGCATCAAGGTGATGACCCACACGGTGACGCTGGAGGGCGCCAAGATCGCGGCACGGGCCGGCGTGGACTCGGTGGCGCACGGCGTGGGCGACGGGCTGGTCGATGCCGAGCTGATCGGCCTGATGAAGAAGCACCACATGGCCTATGTGGCGACGCTGGCGACCTATGAGCCGCTCGAGGCGCGGGTGCTGGCACCGGAGGAGCTGGCCCTGCTCACGCCAGACCAGCAGGCGCGCGAAGCGGCGCGACAGGGCAAGGCCGAGGCGATCGCGCCCTATGACAGCAAGCGCTGGTCGATCATGCGCGAGAATATCCGCCGGCTGAAGGCGGCCAGGATCCGCATCGGCGTGGGCACCGATACCGGCATCGAAGGGGTCTATCCGGGCTTCGGCGCGCTGCGCGAGATGCGCATCCTGACCGAGCTGGGCTTCACGCCTGCGGAGGCGATCGAGGCGGGATCACGGGTGAGCGCAGACATCATGGGAAGGAAACGGTCCGAGGGTGTCATCCGCAAGGGCATGCGTGCGGACCTGGTGCTCACCGGCGGCGCGCCCGACATGACGTTCCGGGACCTGTATTCGGTGAAGCGGGTCTGGGTTAGCGGGCGCGAGGTCAGCCTGGACTGATCTCCCTCTCCCGCTTGCGGGAGAGGGCCGGGGTGAGGGTGCGAGCGGGAGGCAAGCGGTCCGCTCGGGGCACGCCACGCACCCTCGCCCGACCTCGCTTCGCTCGGCCACCCTCTGGAGGGAGATCGGCTCAGGCCAGATCCGGCGCCCTGTAGACTTCCTCGTCCAGCTCCCCTTCCCAGCGCGCGACCAAAGTCGCCACCGTCAGGTTCGCCGAGGCGCTGGGTACCGTGCGGGTCATGTCGAGCAGCCGGTCGAAGGGCAGGACGAAGCCGACAACCAGCGCAGTCTGCTCGGGCGAGACGCCCACGGCGCTCAGCACCGCCGCCAGCATGAACAGCGAGGCCGAGGGCACCGGCGCCGTGCCGAACGCCGCGAGCGCGCCGGTGAACAGCACGGTCGCATAGACGGTCGGGGTCAGGTGGACGCCGAAAGCCTGCAGGGCGAACATGCTCAGCAGCCCGACATACATCGCCGTGCCGTCCTTGCCGATACTCGCGCCGAGGGGCAGCACGGTCGAGAAGACCGGGCGGCCGATGCCGAGATTCTGCTCGGAGACGCGCATCGCCACCGGCAGCGTCGCGCCGCTCGAGGCGGTGGAGAAGGCGATCGCCAGCGCATCGACGATACCGCGGAAGAAGGGCAGCAGCGGCAGGCGCGCGACGAAGCGCAGGAGCAGGCTGTGCACCACCAGCATCTGGATCAGCGAGCCGAGCACCACTGCCAGCGCTAGCCAGCCGACATGGACGAACACTGCCGCCCCGTTCGCGGCCACGGCATTGGCGATCAGCGCGAACACGCCGAAGGGCGTCGCCTCCATCACCAGCCCGACGACCCGCAACAGGACCGCCGATGTCGATTGCAGCAGGTTGGCGAAGGGCTTGCCCGCCTCCCCCGCCACCACCGTGCCGCAGCCGATCAGGATCGAGGTGAAGATCAGCGCGAGCATGTCGCCCTTGGCCAGCGCGTCGAAGATGTTGGTGGGGATGATGTTGATCAGCTGCTCATAGGGCGTCACCGCCTTGCCCAGCACATGCGCCTCGGCGGTGCCGAGCGGCGCGCCGATGCCGGGCTGGACGATCGTGGCGACCAGCATGCCGACCGAGACGGCGATGAAAGTGGTCAGCGCGAACATGCCCACCGTCCGCCCGCCAAGGCTGCCCAGCCGCTTGGGATCGGCGAGCGAGGTGATGCCCGAGGCGATCGTCACCAGCACGATCGGCGCGACCAGCATGCGGATCGCACGTACGAACAGGTCGCCGATGAACTGCACATAGGGCGCGCCCTGCGGCAGCAGCAGCGCAAAGACCACGCCGAGGACGAGGAAGGCGAGGACGCGCTTCCACAGCGCGATGCCGAACCACCAGCCCATCAGTTGCAGCTCCCGGCGGTCGGCTTGTGCGCCAGCGCGCGGCCCGCGGCCTTGCCGGTCATCGCGCCCTTGTCGACCGCGACGACGCCGTTGACCACTACCGTCTGCACGCCCGCGGCCAGCTGTGCCGGATCCTCATAGGTGGCGCGCGAGGCATAGGTCTTCGGATCGAACACCACGACATCGGCGAAGGCACCGCTGCGCAGATGCCCACGGCCCGTAAGTCCGAAGGTGTCGGCGGTCAGCGACGAGCTGCGTTCGATGAACTGGCGCAGCGTGATGACATGGTCGGTCTTGACGTACTTGTCGTACTTGCGGGCAAAGCTGCCATAGACGCGCGGATGGCCGCCCGAGGCGTCCGATCCGGTCATCACCCAGGGCTGCCGCATGAAGGCGGCGATATCGGCCTCGCTCTGGTTGAACGAGACGGTGCCCGGATCGCCGATACGGATCACCGCGATCGCAGCGTCGACCGGCGAGAGGTTCAGTTCCTTCGCCACCGCATCGAGATAGCGGTTCCTGTACTTGCCCTCGACGACCAGCAGCTTGTCCGCCCCACCGCGCTTGCGGAGGTTCTCGACCATGCCGGCATGCATCTTCTCGCTGAGCGACGGATCGTCGAAGCGCTTGAGCAGGGCCGGCCGGCCGCCATCCTGTGCCCAGAGCGGTACCAGCGACGCGACCAGGCTCGTGCCCGATGCCGACCAGGGGTACTGGTTCGCCGTCACCTTCTCGCCGCGGGCGCGGGCGGCCTCGACCATCGCGATGATCTTCGGCGCCTGGCCCTGCACGTCGACGCCGAGCGCCTTGATATGGCTGATATGCGCGGGCAGCCCGCCTTCGCGGCCGATGCGGATCGCCTCGTCGATCGCCGCCACCAGGCCGACGGTATAGCTGCTCTCGTCGCGGATATGGCTGTCATAGCTGCCGCCGCGCTTGCCGGCCTCCTTGGCCAGCGCGATCACTTCCTCGGTCTTGGCGAAGCTCTGCGGCGCATAGAACAGGCCGGTGGAGAGGCCGAGCGCGCCCTGGCACATCGCCGAGGCGACCAGCCCCTTCATCTTCGCCAGCTCTTCCGAGGTCGGCGCGCGATTGTCCTCGCCGACCACCTTCTCGCGGATCGCGCCGAAGCCGACCCAGGCGGCATAGTTGATGCCCACCGGCTTGATCGAAGCGCTGCCGAGCACCTTGGTGACATCGGGATCGCCGCCCCCATCATTGCCGATGAACGCAGTGGTGACACCCTGCATCAGGAAAGCGGGGATCAGGCGCTTGGCCTGGTCGTCCGAGGCGAGGTCCTCGCCCATGTGCGTGTGCGGATCGATGAAGCCGGGCGCGACGATCATGCCCTTGGCATCGATGATGCGCGTGGCCGTGACGTTGGCATGCCGGCTGACCGAGACGATGTGATCGCCCTTGATCGCGACATCGCCGATGAAGGGCGCATCCGAACCCGTGTAGATCGTGCCGCCGCGGATCAGCAGATCGACCTTCTGCGGCGGGAGCGGCGCGGCGGCGCCCAGCGAAATGGCGGCAATCCCCAGCAGCAGCGCGATCTTCATGATGTTCCCCAGAATCCCGGAAGTGGCGGACAAAGCGTGCCGTTCCGATCCTCGACCCCGCCCCGCCGATCCTTGGCGAGCCGGGGCGGACCGTCAAGATCGGCGAAATCGGACATGCGGCCGACCGACCATCACAACATCTCCCACATGCGACGCGACCCTGGCCATGCCTGCCTCGGCCTCCACCCCGCGCGAGAAGCGAAGGGGGATCAGCGCGCGGCGGTCGTGGCAGGCCGCGAGGGTTCGCTGCACAGCAATTCGTCGATGATCGCCTCGACCCCGAAGGCGATCGGATCGGTGCAGGGAAGGCCGAGCTCGGCCTCGACCTGGCGGCACAGCGCCTCGGCCTCGTCCTTCGCCATGCGGGAGGTGTTGAGGCAGACGCCGACGGCACGGACGTTCGGGCTGGTCAGGCGCGCGGTCTGGAGGTTGGCCTCCAGGCATTCCTTCAGGCCCGGAAGTGCACGGCCCGGAAGGCCACGCATATGGCTGCGGCTCGGATCATGGCAGAGCACCAGCGCCTCGGGCTGTGCGCCGTGGAGCAGGCCGGTGGAGACACCCGCGAAGCTCGGGTGGAACAGCGAGCCCTGGCCCTCGATCACGTCCCAGCCGCCATCGGTGCGCTCGGGCGCCAGCGCCTCGATGCCGCCCGAGATGAAGTCGGCGACGACCGCGTCGATCGGCACGCCCGATCCGGCGATCAGGATGCCGGTCTGGCCCGTCGCGCGGAAATCGGCCTTCTCCCCGCGCGCCTTCAGCGCATCGGCCAGGGCGATCGTGGTGTACATCTTGCCAACCGAGCAATCGGTGCCGACGGTGAGGATGCGGCGGCCGGCGCGGGCATAGCCGTTGCCGACCTTCATGTCCGCCGGCGGATCGCGCACGTCGAACAGCTGCAGGTTCTTCTCCCTGGCCAGCGCGGCCAGCTCGGGCACGTCGCGCAGACGCTGGTGGAGGCCAGCGGCGATGTTCATCCCCGCATTGAGCGCGGCCACGGCGTCGCGGACCAGGTCGCCGCCCATGACCCCGCCCGAATTGGCGATGCCGAGCACGAGCGTCTTCGCTCCTGCGGCGGCGCCTTCTTCGATGGTCATGCGCGGCAGGCCGAGCGTGAGGGTGGAATCATCGTGGCGGAACTCGCCCACGCAATCGCCGCGCCGGAATTCGGCGAGGCCGCGCGACGTCTTGATGCCCACGAAATCGGTGCTGTGACCGAGGTAAAGGAGGTAAGGTGCCGGTATCATTGGGTGATAACGCTATCGCCCCGCACCCGGCACCGCGCATAGCGAGTGCGCCGCTCGGCATAGCCAGCCGTTATGGCAGGCTCAGGCGTCGATCACCTTGGCGAGCGTCTTGAGGAAATCGGTGGCCAGCGCAGTGGGCGGCCGGTTGAGCAGGAACATCGCATGGACGTCGAAGGTGAGCTGCGGCTTCAGGGGCCGCATCGACAGGCCCGGGACGAGCGAGGCCTGCGCCGTGAAGCTGTCCACCACCGTCATCCCCACCCCCTGCGCGACCAGCGCGGTGGCGATGTAGAAGGTCCGCGCCGAGATCACCTCGTCGAGGACGAGCTCGAGCCGCGCGCATTCCTGGCTGAACAGCTGGCCGATCGGGCCGCTGTTCGCGAGGCTGATGAACGGACGGCCGCGCAGCCGGTCCAGCTCGATCCGCGGCGGTGCATCGGGCATGTCCTCCTCGCGATAGAGCACCACCAGTTCGCCCTCGCCGAGCCAGCGATGGCCGATCGGCGCCGCGTGCGGCACTTCATAGGCGATCGCGACATCGGTCTCGCGCTCGTAGAGCTTGCGCAGCAGGTCGTCATGATGGACGGTCTGCAGGTCGAAGCGCACGCCGTCGTGATTGCGCATGAAACGCGACACCGCGGTGGGCAGCGCATTGAGCGCGAGGCTCGGCAGCGCCGAGACCTTCAGCATCCCACCCGCGCCGCGCTTCAGGTTCCGCCCCGCCTCGCGCAGCGCATAGACGCGGTCCTGGATCTCCGAGACTTCGGTGAACAGCGTGTGCGCGTCCTCGGTGGGGACGAGCCGGCCATTGGTGCGGTGGAAGAGCTGGAAGCCGAGCAGGCTCTCGGCGTGGCGCAGCATCTTGGAGACCGAAGGCTGCGACACGTTGAGCGCACGCGCCGCCCCGCTGACCGAGCCGTTCACATAGACAGCGTGGAAGATCTCGATGTGCCGCAAATTCATCGCGCCAGCCTATCGAACTGCGCGAAAAGGGGAAGGCCCCGCTTCGGTGCTATTCGTTTCGTAGCGGGAACTACCCGCCCGGCGTGAACTCGGCGACCAGATCGTAGCGGTCTCCGGGGAAGGTCTGGCGGACGAAAGTCACCGCCCGGCCCGTGCGCCAGGTCCAGCGCTCGACCTGGAGGCAGGCGGCGTGTGCATCGAGCTTGAGTCGTTTGGCGAGCGCCCCGCCGGCCGAAACTGCGCGGATACGGTGGCGCGCATCGGTCCAGGGGACATGGTGGAGCAGCCAGGAGCCCGGCGCCTCGGTCTCGAACGTGTCGGCGCGCGGAACCGGCACCGTGTCTAGCGCGATCAGCCGGCGCTCCATCGCGAAGGGCTGGCCGCCGGCGAAATGGACGCCTTCGATCAGCAGCGCCGGCGCCGGAATGCCCGAGACTTCGATATCGGCATCGCGGTTGACCACGCGGCAAGTGTCGAGCGTCCAATGATATTCCTCGCCACGCGCCGCGATCAGCTGGGCCAGGTCGGGCACCGCGAGCACCGCGGCATGCACCTGGGGGTGCGCGACGAACGAGCCGACCTTGCGCCGGCGCTCGATCAGCCCGGCATGGACGAGCCGCTCCAGCGCCTTGCTGACGGTGGCGCGGGCGCAGCCATAATGCGCGACCAGCTCGTGCTCGAACGGGATGCGATCGCCGGGGCGCAGTTCGCCCGAGCGGATGCGCTCCTCGATGTCCGAGCGGATGCGCTCCTGCAGCGTCACCCGAGCAGGCGCTCCAGGATTTTGTGATAATGATTAGCAATAACCTCGCCCGCGCGATGCTTGCCGCGAACCACTTGCAGCCGGCCGGCACGCCAGACGCAGTCGATCGCGCCGGCGCGGCCGGCGAAGATCCAGCGATCGAGAATTGTGTCGGCGGAGGCGCCGGCGAAGCTTGGATGGTTCATGTTCAGGCTCACGATATCGGCCGGCGCGCCGGGCGCAATACCGGTCGCGACGCCGAGCGCCTGCCCCGCCCCGGCCAGCGCGGCGCCGAACAGCGTCTCACCGACCGATGCGCCCTCGGGAGAGAGGATCGCGCGGCGGCGCAGCGACAGGCGCTGCGAATATTCGATCGAGCGAAGTTCGTATGCCGCATCGATCTGGATGTTGGAGTCCGTGCCCGTGGCAATCCTTCCCCCAGCCGCCAGATAGCGCTCGGCGGGGAAGATGCCGTCGCCGAGATTGGCCTCGGTGACAGGACACAGGCCGGCGACCGCGCCCGACCGGGCGAGCCGGTCGGTCTCGGTGTCGTTGAGATGGGTGGCGTGGATCAACGTCCAGCGGGTGCCGATATCGGCATTGTGCAGCAGCCACTCGACCGGCCGGGCACCGCTCCACTGCTGGCAGGCCTCGACTTCCTTGACCTGCTCGGCCGCATGGATGTGCAGCGGACCAGAGGTCAGCGCGGTCACCGCCGCCAGTTCTTCAGGCGTGACTGCGCGCAGCGAGTGCGGCGCAACGCCGAGCACGGCATCCGCAGGCAGCCTGGCGCGGCTCGCCTCGACCAGCTTCGCGAACCCGTCGACGTCCGAGATAAAGCGGCGCTGGCCGGGCTTGGGATCCTTCCCACCGAAATCGCTGTGTGCGTAGAAGACGGGGAGCAGGGTCAGGCCGATGCCGGTCTGCTCGGCGGCGGCGACGATCGCGCCGGCGGTCTCGGCAGGATCGGCGTAGCGCGCGCCGTCCACGTCGTTGTGGAGATAATGGAACTCGCCGACCCGGGTGTAGCCGGTCTCGAGCATCTCGACATAAGCCTGGGCAGTGATCGCGGCGATGTCGTCGGGGGTGAGCCGGTCGAGGAACCGGTACATGATCTCGCGCCAGCTCCAGAAATCGTCGTCCGGCCGACCGCGGCGTTCGCTGAGCCCGGCCATACCGCGCTGGAAACCGTGGCTGTGGACATTGCCCATGCCGGGGATCGCAACGCGGTGACGCTCTGCGCCGGGCGTGGGGTCGGTGTTCGCGCTTACTTCGGTGATGCGGCCGGATTCGATGCGCAGGGTGACGCGCTCAGCCCAGCCGGTGGGAAGTAACGCGGTTTCGAACCAGAGATCCATGCCCAGCTTTCCTCATAGCCGTCATCCCGCCACCATTTCCGTCATCCCGGCGAAAGCCGGGATCTCAGGCGATGGCGGGTAAAGAGCCGCACGAGATCCCGGCTTTCGCCGGGATGACGATTGAACTGTGCGACGCGCCTTTGATTATGTCTAGACATAACCTGCCCCACAGGCAAGGATGCGTGCATGGACCGACTCTGGACCAACGCACGGATCGCAACGATGACCGGCCCCGGCATGGGCGTCGTCGAGCATGGCGCCGTGGCGGCCAAGGACGGGCGGATCGCCTGGGTCGGCTCCGCCAGCGAGGCTCCCACCGCCGCCGAGACGATCGACTGCGAAGGCCGCTGGATCACCCCCGGGCTGATCGACTGCCACACCCACCTGATCCATGGCGGGAACCGCGCCCACGAGTTCGAGCTGCGCCTCCAGGGCGCCAGCTATGAAGAGATAGCCCGCGCCGGTGGCGGCATCGTCTCGACGATGCGCGCCACGCGCGAGGCCAGCGAAGCCGATCTGGTCGCGAGCGCCCTGCCCCGGCTCGACGCGCTGATCGCCGAGGGCGCGACCACCGTCGAAGCGAAGTCGGGCTATGGCCTGTCGCTGGACGACGAATTGAAGATGCTGCGCGCCGCCAGGGCATTGGCACGCGAGCGCAAGGTGCGGATCGCCACGACCTTTCTCGGCGCGCATGCCCTGCCACCCGAATATGCCGATGACCGTGCGGGCTATGTCGATCTCGTCTGCCAGACCATGATCCCGGCGCTGGGCGGCCTCGCCGACGCCGTCGATGCATTTTGCGAGGGGATCGGCTTCACGCCCGAGGAGACCGCACGCGTCTTCGGGGCGGCGAAGGCACATGGCCTGCCCGTGAAGCTCCACGCCGAGCAGCTCTCCAACCAGCATGGCGCCGCGCTGGCGGCGTCCCATGGCGCCCTTTCGGCCGACCATCTCGAATATCTCGACGATGCCGGCATCGCGGCGATGGCCCGGGCCGGCACCGTCGCCACGCTGCTCCCGGGCGCCTATTATTTCGTCCGCGAGACCAGGCTGCCGCCGATCCAGGCACTGCGCGACGCCGGCGTGCCGATCGCGCTCGCCACCGACTGCAATCCCGGCACCTCCCCGCTCACCAGCCTGCTGCTCGTGATGAACATGGGCGCGACGCTGTTCCGCCTCACCGTCGAGGAATGCCTGGCAGGCGTGACGCGCGAGGCGGCGCGGGCACTGGGGCTGCAAAACGAAATCGGCACGATCGAACCCGGCAAGAGCTGCGATCTCGCGATCTGGAATGTCGAGCGGCCGGCCGAACTTGTCTACCGCATGGGGCTGAACCCGCTCCATGCCAGAGTCTTCAAAGGTATCTGGAAGGGCGTATGACCGAAGTACTATTGATCCCCGGCGACGTGCCGCTGGCCGAGTGGCGCGCGATCTGGCGCGGCGCGGTGCCGAAGCTGGACCCCGCCTCCGCCCCGCGCATCGCCGAGAGCGCCGCGGCGGTGGCGCGCATCCTCGCGCATGGCGAGCCGGTCTATGGGATCAACACCGGCTTCGGGAAGCTCGCCAGCGTCAAGATCGAGGCGGAGGATCTCGCCACCCTCCAGCGCAACATCGTGCTGAGCCATGCCGCCGGCATCGGCGCGCCCTCGCCCGCTCCGGTCGTCCGGCTGATGATGGCGCTCAAGCTCGCCAGCCTCGCCCAGGGCGCCTCGGGCGTGCAGCCCGCCACCGTGGAACTGCTCGAAGCGATGCTGACCAAGGGCCTGACGCCGGTGGTGCCGAGCCAGGGTTCGGTCGGCGCCAGCGGCGACCTTGCCCCGCTCTCGCACATGGCCGCGACGATGATCGGCGTGGGCTCGATCGAAGTCGACGGCCGCGTGCTGCCCGCCGGACAGGCGCTGGCCGAAGCCGGCCTCGCGCCCGTGACGCTCGGGCCCAAGGAAGGCCTCGCCCTTCTCAACGGCACCCAATTTTCCACCGCCAACGCACTTGCCGCCCTGTTCGAGACGGAGACCCTGTTCCAGGCCGCGCTCGTCACCGGCGCGCTGTCGACCGAGGCGGCCAAGGGCACCGACGCCCCGTTCGATCCGCGCATCCACCAGCTCCGCCGCCATCCCGGCCAGATCGCGGTTGGCGAGACGCTGCGCACGCTGATGCAGGGTTCGGCGATCCGCGCCTCGCACCGCGACAATGATCCGCGCGTGCAGGACCCCTATTGCCTGCGCTGCCAGCCCCAGGTGATGGGCGCGGTGCTCGACCTGCTCCGCCAGGCCGCCACCACGCTGGAGACCGAGGCGAACGGCGTATCCGACAATCCGCTGATCTTCCCCGAGACCGACGAAGCGCTGTCCGGCGGCAACTTCCACGCCGAGCCGGTCGCCTTCGCCGCGGACATGATCGCACTGGCGATCTGCGAGATCGGCTCGATCGCCGAGCGCCGGATCGCGATGCTGGTCGATCCCGCACTGTCCAACCTGCCCGCCTTCCTCACCCCCCAGCCGGGCCTGAACTCCGGCTTCATGATCCCCCAGGTGACCGCCGCCGCGCTCGTCTCCGAGAACAAGCAGCGCGCGACACCGGCCAGCGTCGATTCGATCCCGACCTCGGCCAACCAGGAAGACCATGTCTCGATGGCCGCGCACGGTGCCCGGCGCCTGCTCGACATGGCGGCGAACTGTGCCGGGGTGATCGGCATCGAGCTGCTCGCCGCGGCACAGGGCTGCGACTTCCATGCCGGCCTGACTTCCTCGGAAGCACTGGAACGCGTCCGCGCGCGGCTGCGTCGCGACGTGCCGACGCTCGACCATGACCGGCATTTCCACCCCGATATCGAAGCCGCGACCGCGCTGGTCCGCGCCGGCGCGGTGGCAGAGGCGGCGGACATCGCATTGCCGGGCGTCGCATGAGCTGGCTCGAGGTCCATCGCGGAGAGTCTCCGCTGATCGTCGCCTTCCCGCATACCGGGACCGACCTTCTTCACGATCTGAAGAACCGCTTCGTCTCGCCCTGGCTGGCGACCAAGGACGCGGACTGGTGGATCCACCGGCTCTACGACTTTGCCGCCGGGCTTGGCGCGACGACCATCCGCACCAGCATCTCCCGCACCGTCATCGACGTGAACCGCGATCCCTCGGGCGCCTCGCTCTACCCCGGTCAGGCCACGACGGAGCTGTGCCCGACGACCACGTTCGACGGCGCCCCCCTGTACCGCGATGACGTGCCCGACGCCGCGAACATCGCCTGGCGGCGCGAGCATTATTTCGATCCCTATCATGCCGCGATCCAAGCCGAGATCGCCCGCCTCCGGGCGATCCACCCGAGGGTCGTCCTTTACGACGCCCATTCGATCCGCAGCCACGTCCCGCGCCTGTTCGACGGCGAGCTGCCCCAGTTCAACATCGGCACCAATGGCGGCACTACCTGTGCCCCCGCCCTTGCTCGCGCGGTGGAAGCCGTCTGCGCCGCCACGCCGTGGAGTCAGGTGACCGACGGGCGGTTCAAGGGCGGCTGGACCACGCGCCACTACGGCCGGCCCGAACAGGGCGTCCACGCCATCCAGATGGAGCTGGCCTGCCGCGGCTATATCGATGAGCCCGCCAGCTTCGACGAAGCGCACTGGCCGACGCCCTACACCGAAGCCCGCGCCGCCCCGATGCGCGATGCGCTCACCCAGATCCTCACCACCTGCCTCGAATTTGCCGGAGCCCCGGAATGACCCGCCTCGACAACAGCCGCATCATCAAGCCCGCCACCGGCACCGAACTGACCGCCAAGAGCTGGCTCACCGAAGCCCCGCTGCGCATGCTGATGAACAACCTCCACCCCGATGTCGCCGAGCGGCCCGAGGAACTCGTCGTCTATGGCGGCATCGGCCGGGCGGCGCGCGACTGGGAGAGCTATGACCGGATCGTCGCCGCGCTGCGCGATCTCGAGGCCGACGAGACGCTGCTGATCCAGTCGGGCAAGCCGGTCGGCGTGTTCCGGACGCACGAGTACGCCCCGCGCGTGCTGCTCGCCAACTCGAACCTGGTGCCGCACTGGGCGACCTGGGAGCATTTCAACGAGCTCGATCGCAAGGGGCTGGCGATGTACGGCCAGATGACCGCCGGCTCGTGGATCTATATCGGCACCCAGGGCATCGTGCAGGGCACCTATGAGACCTTCGCCGAGATGGGCCGCCAGCATTATGGCGGCGACCTGAAGGGCCGCTGGCTGCTCACTGCGGGTCTTGGCGGCATGGGCGGCGCGCAGCCGCTGGCGGCGGTGATGGCGGGCGCGTCGTGCCTCGCGATCGAATGCCAGCCGAGCCGGATCGAGATGCGCCTGCGCACCGGCTATCTCGACCGCGCGGCCGAGAGCATCGACGAGGCGCTGGCGATCATCAAGGGCGCGGACAAGCCCGTCTCGGTCGGCCTGCTCGGCAACGCGGCGGAGCTGCTGCCCGAGATGTTCGCGCGCGGCATCCGCCCCGACCTGCTCACCGACCAGACCAGCGCACACGATCCGGTCAACGGCTATCTCCCCGTGGGCTGGACCGTCGACGAATGGCTCTCCGCCCGCGAGCGCGATCCCGAAAGCGTGGCGAAGGCCGCCAAGGCGTCGATGGCGCAGCACGTGAAGGCGATGCTCGACTTCCATAAGGCCGGCGTACCGACGGTCGATTACGGCAACAACATCCGCCAGGTCGCGCTCGACGAGGGGGTAGCCAACGCCTTCGACTTCCCGGGTTTCGTACCTGCCTATATCCGCCCGCTGTTCTGCCGGGGCATCGGCCCGTTCCGCTGGGCAGCACTGTCGGGCGATCCCGAAGACATCGCGAAGACCGATGCCAAGGTGAAGGAGCTGCTGCCCGACAACGCGCATCTCCACAACTGGCTCGACATGGCCGCCGAGCGCATCCACTTCCAGGGCCTACCTGCGCGCATCTGCTGGGTGGGCCTCGGCGACCGACACCGACTCGGCCTCGCCTTCAACGAGATGGTGGCGAACGGCGAGCTCAAGGCCCCGATCGTGATCGGCCGCGACCATCTCGACAGCGGATCGGTCGCCAGCCCCAATCGCGAGACCGAGGCGATGCGCGACGGATCGGACGCCGTCTCGGACTGGCCGCTGCTCAACGCACTGCTCAACACCGCATCGGGCGCGACCTGGGTCTCGCTCCATCACGGCGGCGGCGTCGGCATGGGCTATTCGCAGCATGCCGGTATGGTGATCGTCGCCGACGGCACGCCGGAAGCGGCGAAGCGGCTCGAGCGGGTGCTGTGGAACGACCCGGCGACCGGCGTGATGCGACATGCCGATGCGGGCTACGACATCGCGATCGACTGCGCCCGGGAGAAGGGGCTGGACCTGCCGGGGATTCTTTGATCCCCAATTTCGTCATCCCCACGCAGGCGGGGATCCAGGGTTACTTCGCGCAACGCTCTTGGCTCTGGATCCCCGCCTGCGCGAGGATGACGATTATGAGATAACCCCTCAAATTTCCACGAAGCGCCCGGCCTCGCGATCCTTCACTACCTTGCCGGCTTCGAACACGGTGCCGTTCATCGTGATGTAGACCCCCGGCTGCGCGACCTGGACGGTGGCGAAGGCCATGCCCAGGTTGAAGGTTGCGTCACTCTCGGCGAAGCGCGCTGGGGCCAGTGCGCCGACCAGCACGATCGTCTTGCCCTCGATCCCGGCCAGCGCCTTGGCGGTCTCGGTCATCGTGTCGGTACCGTGAGTTATGACGATGCGTGTTGCATCCGAAGCGGCAACGCGTGCGGCGATGGTCGCGCGGTCGGCATCGTCCATCTCCAGGCTGTCCTTGCGCATCACTTCCTCGACCTGGAAGGGATGCAGCACGCGGCCGATTTCGAGCAGCCGCGTCACCACGGTGCCGACGATCATGTACTGGCTGGACGCGTCGAAATACTGCTTGTCGATCGTGCCGCCGGTAGTGAGCACGAGGATCGGGAGCTGGGTCATGCGCGGCCCTTACGCCGGTTCGTCCGCCGGGGAAACCTGCACGCTTGGACAAAATGCCCACGGCCGCGCGTCCAATCCGGACGTGACAGCCCCTACGGAAGCGCGTAGCTCGACCGGCCATGGGGGCATGGCGCGTCTTCCTCAAAGAGCATCACTGGCTGGCATTGTGGCTGATTGCCGTGGCGCTGGTGGTGAAGGCGTTCGTACCTGCGGGCTACATGCTCGCGGAAACGGGCGGAAAGACGCTTACCATGGCGATTTGCGACGGTAACGGCCCCGCGACGATGACCATCGACATTCCGATGGACCCCGATCACGCCAAGGCCCCCGACAGCGGCAAGCAGGACTGCGCATACGCCGGGCTCGGCCACGCGATGATCGGCGGCGCCGACCCGGTGCTTCTGCTCGCCGCGATCGCTTTCCTGCTCGCGCTCGGCTTCGCCCCCGCCGCGCAGCCCGCGGTGCGCCGCCGCGCCTTCGCCCAGCCGCCCTCGCAAGGACCGCCTGCCCGCACCTGAACCCCGTCTTTCCTCGTTCAGGTGAAATCGCATGTCTTCATACCGCCGCGCGCGCATCGCCGCGCTGCCGCTTCTCTGTATCGCCGCCGCCCCTGCCCTCGCGCAGGAGGCGCAGGACGAACCCTCCATCCTCGTGATCGGCCAGAAGGATGCGCCGATCAGCATCGATCCGCGCGGACTCTCGGTGAGCCTGGGCGACGAACAGTTCGCCGGCATCAACGCCCAGAATGTCGAGGACCTGATGAAGTACGCGCCCGACTTCTTCGTGCGCAAACGCTATGCCGGCGACTCCAACGGCGTCCCCGGATTCCGCGGCACGCACTCGATGCAGAGCGCCCGGTCGCTGGTGATGGTCGACGGGTTCGTCGTGTCGAACTTCCTCGGCAACTCGTTCGCCTTCGCGCCCAAATGGGGCGTGGTCGGTCCCGGCGAGGTCGAGCAGTTCGACATCGTCTACGGCCCCTATTCGGCGCGCTACAACGGCAATTCGATGGGCGGGATCGTCAACATCACCACCCGCTCGCCCGAGAAGACCGAGGCGTTCGCCACCGTCCAGGGCCTCGCCGAGCCCTATGACCAGTACGGCACCCACGCCACCTATTGGGGCTGGTCGGGCGAGGCGGGCCTGGGCTGGCGGCAGAAGGACGGTCCGTGGTCGGCGCGCATTTCCGGCCGGCATTTCCGGAACGACGGCCAGCCGATGAGCTGGTACGGGCTCACCCCGGCCACGGGCGCCGCGGGCACGGTCGTCACCGGGGCGGTGCTCGACAAGGGCCAGGCGATCCCCAACGCGCCGGGTACCGCGTCCAACCCGATCTTCGCCGCGCAGAGCCCGGCCGCCACCACGCAGGACCAGGCCAAGCTGCGCATCGGCTATGACGGCGCCTCGGGCGTCACCGGCGAGCTGCTGGTCGCGTACTGGCACAATCTCGACGCGCAATATGCGCCCGACTGCTATCTGCGCGACGCTGCCGGCAACAAGGTCTGCGAAGGCCGGGTGACCACGCTCGGCCGGACCTGGACCGCCTCGGGCGCGCGCTGGTCCCGCACCGTGCGCGACGAGGTTCTGGCGGGCGGCAAGATCGCCGCGCCGATCGGCCCGGACGTGACCGCGAAGCTCAACGTCTCGACATACCAGGTCGCCCGCTCGGACGGGTTCACTTCGGCCAGCTGGGTTGCTGGCAGCACGAACGGTGCCGGCACGCTCGCCCGGCAGGGGCCGACCGGCTGGTACACGGGCGAATTCTCGCTCGACGCGAAGACCGGTCCGTTCGATCTCGCCGCCGGCGCCAGCACCAATCTCTACCAGACCGACCTGACCAACTTCGCCGTACCCAACTGGCGCGGCGATGCCGGCCGCGCCTTCTCCAGCCGAACCTTCGGCAAGACCCGGCTGCTTGCCGGCTGGGCCGAGGGACGGCTGCGGGCCGATGCGCTGGTGTTCACCCTCGGCGCGCGGTTCGAGAGCTGGCGGGCATTCGACGGCGGGCTGGGGCGGATCGGCACTTCCGGACAGCCGGTCACCAACCGCTACGCGGCGCGCAGCGACACCGCCTTCGATCCCAAATTCTCGGTCGAATGGCATGGCGGCGCCACCAGCGTGCAGCTCAGCCTTGCCGAGGCGACGCGCTTCCCGACGGTGGGCGAGCTGTTCCAGGGCAGCCTGAACGGCGATGGCAGCTTCAACCCGAACAGCTTCGATCCGAACCTGAAGCCGGAGCGATCGCGCGACGCCAACCTGCTGGTGGCGCATGATTTCGGGCGGGTGAAGCTCACCGGATCCGCCTTCTGGCAGCGGGTGAACGACACGATCTTCTCGTTCGTCGGGTTCAACCAGAACGGCATCACCACCTCGAACTACAAGAATATCGACGTGACCCGGCAGGTCGGCCTCGAATTGATCGCCGAGGCACGCGACGTCGGCGTGCGCGGGCTCGACCTGGACGCCAACCTGGCCTGGATCGACTCCAAGACGATACGCAACGACAGCGCGCCGGCGGCCGAGGGCGTGCAGTTCCCGCGCATCCCGCGCTGGCGGCTCAATGCCAATCTCCGCTATCAGGTGACCCCGCGGGTGCTGGCATCGATCGGCATGCGCTATGCCACGCGGCCCAATACCGATCTGTTCGGGCTCCAGCGCGGCGATACGTTCGGCTATACGTCCGAGCTGTTCGCGCTCGATGCCAAAGTGAACTGGAAGATGACCGACAATTTCCGGCTGAGCGCAGGCGTGGACAACATCACCAACGACCGCGCCTGGGTCTATCACCCCTATCCGCAGCGCAGCTTCCTGGTCGAGGCGGGGTGGACGCTGTGAGCGAACCGGCGGTGCGCCACGAACGTTGGTTCCGCGCGGTGTGGCGGTGGCATTTCTATGCCGGCATCTTCTGCGTGCCCTTCATCCTGTGGCTGTCGGTGACCGGCGGCATCTATCTGTTCAAGCCACAGATCGAAGGCTGGCTCTACGCGCCCTATACCCATGTCGCGACGCCGGGCGCGGCGATGCTGGCGCCGGAGAAGATCGTCGCGGCGGGCACCGCGGCGGTGCCGGGATCGGTGCTCCACAAATATGTGCTGCCCGAAGCGCCGAACGACGCGGTGCAGCTGCTGGTCGGTGCCGGGGCGGAGGAGAGCCGGGTCTGGGTCCATCCGCAGACCCGCGCGGTGCTGAAGGCGGTGCCCGAGGAGGATCGCTTCATGCGGGTGATCTTCCGCCTGCACGGCGAGCTGCTCGCCGGAGACTGGGGATCGGCACTGGTCGAGATCGCCGCCTGCTGGACGATCGTGATGATCGTCACCGGCCTGTTCCTCTGGTGGCCGCGCGGTCGCAAGGGCAAGGGACTGAGCGGCATCCTCTGGCCCCGCCTGAGCGGCGGCAGGCGCGTCTTCTGGCGCGACATGCACGCAGTGACCGGCCTGTGGGTGTCGATCGGCGCGGTGTTCCTGATCGCCTCCGGCCTGCCCTGGGCGAAGAACTGGGGCGATTACCTGAAGCAGGTCCGCGTGGTCACCGGCACCGCGGCGGTGCGGCAGGACTGGTCGGCGGGATCGGTGGCCGATGCGCAGGCGCGCGCCGATCTCGACAAGGGCGTGCGCGCGATGCTCGACGAGCATGCCGAGCACAAGGGCATGACCATGGCGCATGTCGCGCCCAAGGGCCCGGCGCTCGACCGGGTGGTCGACAAGGCGATGACTTTGGGCCTCGCCGCCCCGGCCGAAGTCAGCCCGCCCACCAAGCCGGGTGGGCGCTGGCTCGTCCAGTCCCAGACCGAGGACCGGACGCGGCGCGTCTCGGTCGAGATCGGCGACGATGGCGCGGTGATCGGATCGCAGGGCTTCGCCGACCGCCACTGGATCGACCGGGCGGTGGGCTTCGGCGTGGCGGTGCACGAAGGCGCCTGGCTCGGCCTGCTCAACCAGCTGGTAAACCTGCTCGTGCTGATCGGGCTGGTGACGCTGGCGGTGTCGAGCGTGGTTCTGTGGTGGCGCCGGCGCCCGGAGGGCAGGCTGGGCGCACCGGCGGCGAAGGATCCGCTCAGGCACAGCTGGGCGCTCGTGGGGCTGACCGTCGTGCTGGGCGTGCTGATGCCGTTGTTCGGGATCACCCTCGCCCTTGCCGTGGCGTTCGAAGCCGTTGCGCGGCGGATGGCACCGGGTTTCTCCGGCTGGCTGGGTCTGCGCCTGTCCAAAATGTAACCCGGCGGCCAGCGCCGCTACATCTTGCGGAGGCTATCTCCTGTCTCACGGTCGGCAAGCGAACCGGCGAGACAGGAGACTTCGAGATGCCCAATCCCCGCATTGCGATCGCCCTGCTGGCACTGGCCACGATCATTTCCGGATCGGCTGCCTGGTCCACCGCCGACGCCCGTATCGCGCACGCCACGGCAATGGCGCACGGACACCGCTGACCCCGCATTCGGCACCGCCCGACTCTCCCTGTTCCGGGCGATGCCCGCGGGTGCAGGCAACCCTCTTCAGCCTGCACCCGCAATACCTGAACGGCCGGCGCGCTCCCCTCGCGCCGGCCGTTTTGTTTTTCGGAATCGCCGACATGACAGGAAGTTAATGCCGCGGGCAGGTCCGGGAAGGACTGGCGGGGCTAACCAGACAGGGCAGGCCATATTCGCGTTCATGGCCGGCAAACCAGCGGCGCCCGGTCCTCCTGCACTCCTCGGGCCGGGCGTCGCACCACCCAGACATTGCAACCAGGGCAACACAGGCGATGGAACGTCCGATCTTCTTCGATGCGAGCGGCAAGCGGAATCGCTGGACGATGCGCGCCTTCTTCGCGCTGCTGCTGGTGATCGTGCTGGCGGCCGGCGCGTTTGCGATGACGGTCGTCCGCGTGCCGATCCCCGGCCCGCTCGCCCTGACCCGCGAGCATCCCCAGCCCCGTTCGCTGAAGCAGCAGGCCAATCACCTGCGCCACAGCTTCGCCTCCTGGCTGCCCCGCGGCAAGGCTAGCGCCTCGAGCGCACCGCTCTCGGTCGGCTTCTACGTGCCCTGGGACGATGCCAGCCGCGCCTCGCTCCGCCGCCATGTCAACGATCTCGATTGGGTGGTGCCCGCGCTCTACAGCGTCACCGGCGCCAAGCACGCCATCACGGTCACCCCCGATGCGCAGTTCGACACGATCATCGCCGCCGCCACCAAGCGCCCCAAGGTGCTGCCGATGGTGCAGAACGCCACCGGCGACAATTGGGACAGCGCCGGTGCCGCCGCGCTGCTGCGCGATCCCAAGGCGCGCGCCGCCTTCCTCGACGATCTCCAGCGCACCCTGGTCGCGCGCAAGGCCGATGGCGCGGTGTTCGACTTCGAGGAACTGCCGACCGCCGCCCAGCCCGGCTATCTGGCATTGCTGCGCGACGCGCATGCCCGTTTCGCCGCGGCGAAGATGAGCGTATCGGTCACCGTGCCCGCCCAGGACGACGACTGGGACATGAAGGCCTATGCCGCCGCGACCGACAAGCTCGTCCTGATGGACTATGACGAGCATGCCCCGGTCACCGCGCCCGGCCCGATCGCCAGCCAGGCCTGGTTCGTCAACCAGATGAACGCCGCGCTGAAGCAGGTGCCGGCCGACAAGCTGATCGTCGGCGTCGCCAACTATGGCTATAACTGGACCGCCCCCGGCAAGGCCGACCCGATCTCGATCGAAGAAGCCTGGCTGATCGCCCATGACAGCGAGGCCACCGTCACCTTCGACAAGGCGAGCGGCAACCAGAGCTTCGCGTACGAAGAGAACGGCACCGAGCACACCGTGTGGATGGCCGATGCCACCACGGCATGGAACCAGCTGCGCGCCGCGAACCTGCGCGGCGTCGGCGGCGTCGCGCTGTGGCGCCTGGGCTCGGAAGACTCGAACTTCTGGCCGGCGCTGGCCGCCGCGCATTCGGGCAAGATCCCCGATCTGCGCCGGATCGAGGCGGTGGGCGACGTCGATGTCGAAGGCTCGGGCGAGATCCTGCGCATCACCAGCACGCCGAGCACCGGCACGCGCACGATCGTCCAGAACCCCAATGGCCTGATCGTGGACGAGGTCTTCCAGTCTCTGCCCACGCCCTATGTCGTCACCCGCACCGGCTATATGCCCGGCAAGGTCGCGCTGACCTTCGACGACGGCCCCGATCCCGAATGGACGCCGAAGATCCTCGACGTGCTGAAGGCCAAGCAGGTCACCGGCACCTTCTTCATGATCGGCGAGAATGCGATGGCGGAGCCATTCCTCGTTAACCGCGTCGTCGACGAAGGCAACGAGATCGGCAGCCACACCTTCACCCACCCGAACCTGGCGCTCGCCTCGGCGCGCGGCACAAGGATCGAGCTCAACGCCACCCAGCGGCTGATCGAGGCCTATACCGGCCGCTCGGTCCGTCTGTTCCGCGCCCCCTATTTCGGCGACGCCGAGCCGACCACCGCGGACGAGCTGATCCCGGCCCTCACCGCCCAGCGCGCCGGCTACACCAATGTCGGCCTGCACGTGGACCCCAATGACTGGCAGCGGCCGGGCGTCGACGCGATCGTCGATACCGTGCTGCGTGAGGTGCAGGCGGGCAATTACGAGCAATCGGGCCAGATCATCCTGCTCCACGACGGCGGCGGCGATCGCTCGCAGACGCTGGCGGCGCTGCCCCGGATCATCGATGCGCTGAAGGCCAAGGGCTATCAGTTCGTCCCCGTCTCGCAGCTCGCCGGCCTGACCCGCGACCAGGTGATGCCCAAGGTCCAGGGCGCCGATCTCGCCGCCGTGCGCACCGATGTCGGCATCTTCCTCGTCGTCGCGATGATCGGCTTCGCGCTCAAATGGCTGTTCTTCGCCGCGATCGCCCTGGGCATCGCCCGGGCGCTGGTGCTCGCCGCGCTGGCGGTGAACGGCAACCGCAAGAAGAACCGCCCGGTCGCGCCGACGATCGATCCGGACCGCTTCGTCTCGGTGCTGATCCCCGCCTATAACGAGGCCAAGGTGATCGAGAGCTCGATCCGCCGGGTGCTCGCCAGCGAGCAGGTGAACGTCGAGGTGATCGTGCTCGACGACGGCTCGAAGGACGGCACCAGCGACGTGGTTCGCAGTGCCTTTGCGAGCGAGCCGCGGGTCACGCTGCTGACGCTGGAGAATGGCGGCAAGGCGCGCGCGCTCAACCAGGGCCTGAAGCATGCCAGGGGCGACATCGTCATCGCGCTCGACGCCGATACCCAGTTCGAGCCGCTGACCATCGCCCGCCTCGCCCGCTGGTTCGCGGACGAGGAGATCGGTGCGATCGCGGGCAACGCCAAGGTCGGCAACCGGATCAACCTGGTCACGCGCTGGCAGGCGGTGGAATATGTCACCTCGCAGAACCTCGAGCGGCGCGCGCTCGCCAGCCTCGATGCGATCATGGTCGTCCCCGGCGCGGTCGGTGCCTGGCGCAAGGCGGCGCTGGACGATGTCGGCGGCTATCCGGTCGACACGCTGGCCGAGGACCAGGACCTGACCATCGCGATCCAGCGCAAGGGCTGGCGTGTCGGCTACGATATCGAGGCTGTCGCCTGGACCGAGGCGCCGGAGAGCTTCGGTGCGCTCGCCAAGCAGCGCTTCCGCTGGGCGTTCGGCACGCTCCAGTGCCTGTGGAAGCACCGCGCGATCCTGCGCACCCGCAAGCCCGCCGGGCTGGCGCTGGTCGGCATCCCCCAGGCCTGGGTGTTCCAGATCGCCTTCGCCCTGATCTCGCCGCTGATCGACGCGGCGCTGCTCCTCTCGATCGTCGGCACCGCGCTGCGCGTCTGGCAGCATGGCTGGGCGCAGACCGAGAGCGACGTGATCCGGATGGGCATCTACTGGATCGCCTTCACCGGCATCGACTTCCTGTGCGGCTGGGTCGCCTATCGCATGGAAGCGCGCGAGAAGCGCTATCCGGGGCTGCTGCTGCTCGCCCAGCGCTTCGTCTATCGCCAGCTGATGTACTGGGTGGTGATCCGCGCCGTCGCCAATGCGCTGCGCGGCCCCTGGGTCGGCTGGGGCAAGCTCGAGCGCAGCGGCCGGGTGGAGGCCCAGGCCGTGGCGGCACCGGAGACCGTCGTGGAGAAACGGACGCCGGTGGCAGCGGAGTGAGGGGGCCGCCGCAGGAGCATCACAGCGCGTACACGCTCGACGAACGCGCGTGCCGGATGATCTGCCCGATCGCGGCGGCGATGGTCGGCGTGTGTCTCACCGCGATCGGCATCCTGCGCGTGGTGATCGCGGTGCGGAAGGCGAACACCCTCGCCGACGACATGCTGGCGCTCGACTCGGTGCTGTTCCTGATCGCGACGCTGACGAGCTACTTCGCCCTGCGCAACGGGCCGGCCAAGCGGCTGCACGAGCTGGAGCGGATCGCGGACGTGACCTTCATCGCCGCGATGTTGCTGATGACGCTGGTGGCGCTGGTGATGACCTACGCACTGGCGGTGTAGCTCCCTGAGAAAGGGAGAACTAGAACCGCATCACGGCCCTTAACCCCGGCCCGGCATCCTCCAGCGTGAGGCTCCCCTGGTGCAGCCGGGCGACGGCCTCGACCAGCGACAGCCCCAGCCCCGATCCCGTCTCGTGCCGCGCCGGATCGAGCCGGCCGAACCGGCTCATCGCCTCGGCCCGGCGCTCCTCGGGAATGCCCGGCCCGTCATCGGCCACCGAGAGCACGATCCCCGCACCCTCATGCGCGGCGCGCACGACGATATGGTGGCCGCCCTCGGCATATTTCGTGGCATTCTCGATCAGATTGCCCAGCGCCTGCCCCACCAGTTCGCGGTGCAGCGGAACGTGCAGCCCCGGCTCGGCCTCGACCGCGATCTCGAAGCCGCGATCCTCGGCGAGCGGGCCATAGACCTCGGCCAGATCCTCGAGCAGCACGGCGATATCGGTATCGACGAAGCGGTCGCGTCCGATCCCCGCCTCGGCCCGGCTGATCAGCAACGCGGTGGAGAGCATCCCGAGCAGGGTCTCCGCCTCGCCCGAGACGCGCTCCAGCGCCGCCAGCGCGGTTTCGTCCTCGGTTTCGATGATCGCGCGCTCGAGCGTGACCTTGATCCGGGTGACCGGCGAGCGCAGATCGTGCGCGAGCCCGTCGGTCATCATCCGCAGCTGCGAGACCAGCGCCTCGATCCGGTCGAGCATCGCGTTGACCGACTGGCCGAGCGCATCGAACGCATCGCCACTGCCGTCGGTCGGCACCCGGCGGCCGAGCCGCCCCTCGCCCACTTCGCGCGCGGTCGTCACCACGCCCTGGATCTGGTTGGAGAGCACCCGGCCGATCAGCAGCGCGCTGAGCAGCGCGAAGATCACGCCGATCACCAGCGCCGCGGTGATCGCCTCCTCGTTCACTCGGGCCAGCCGCACGCTCGAGCTGATGACATGGCCGGCCAGCAGCAGCTCGCCGTTCGGCAGCGTGATCGACGAAACGCCCATCAGCTCGGCGCGGTCGCTGCCGGTGCGGTAGAGCTCGATCGCCTGCCAGTCGGTCTCCGCCGGGATCACCGTGGGCCAGTCGCCCAGATTGCCGCGGATCGGGTCCTGCTTCGCGGTGGCGAGCAGAATCACCGGCGGACTGGCATGCGCCTGCTCCAGCCGCACGTCGATGATCCGGCGCAACCCGGCATCGCCGCCGGCGTGCCAGGCCGAGACCAGATCGTCGCGCAGCTCGGTGACCAGGGTCTTCTGCTCGGCGGCGAGCGCGCGCTCGCTCGATTGCTGGACGAACAGCAGGATGCCGCCGGTGACGGTGAGCTGCACCAGGAAGGCGACGATCACGAAGCGCGCGGTGACGGAGCGCGCGAGCTGCCCCAAGCGGAGAGTCACGTCAGGCCGCCGGGCCCAGGCGATAGCCGGCACCGCGGATCGTGTGGAGGATCGGCTCGCCGCCATCGTCCAGCTTCTTGCGCAGCCGGCTGATATGGACGTCGATCACATTGGTCCCGGGATCGAAATGATAGTCCCACACGCCCTCGAGCAGCATGGTGCGGGTGATGACCTGGTCCGGATGGCGCAGGAAATATTCGAGCAGGCGGAATTCGCGCGGCTGCAGGTCGATCACCCGGGCGCCCCGCTTCACCCGGCGCGACAGCAGGTCCATCTCGAGATCGGCCGAGGTCAGCTTGGTCACTGCGCTCTCGGCGGCGCCGCGCTTGCGCAGCAACAGGCGAACGCGCGCGAGCAACTCGGCAAAGGCGAAGGGCTTGACCAGATAATCATCGGCGCCCGAGGTCAGGCCGCCGACCCGGTCGTCGGGCGTGGCAAGCGCGGACAGGATGATGACCGGGGTCTCGATCTTGGCGGCACGCAGCGCGCCGAGCACGGCCATGCCGTCCATCCCCGGCAGCATGCGATCGAGCACGATCGCGTCGTAGCTGCCGTCACTGGCGAGGAACAGGCCGTCGCGTCCGTTGTCGGCGCGATCGACCGTGAACCCCTCTTCGGTCATTCCCTTGACGATATATGCGGCGGTGGCCTCGTCATCCTCCACCAACAGCAGCTTGTGCCCCATTCTCTCCACCCGCGGTTCGCAAGAGCTTCAAGTGGCGTAGCTGCTTTTGGTGCACCAAGTCGAGATATACGTCTGGATGATGATCGTCGCGCAGGTAGCGGCGGGCCTGGTCAAGCGTGTCGACGCTGCGGCCGTCGATCGCGACGATCGCATCGCCCACCTCCATCCCGTCCTGCGCAGCCTCGCTGCCGGAGCGCAGGCTGGTGACGATCAGGCCGTGCGCGGCGGCACCCGGCGTTTCGGCAGTGAAGCCGGGGAACAGGCTGGCGCCGGTCTGCGCGGCGAGGATGTGGTTGATGCCCGATCGCCAGGCCCAGCCCAGGATCACCATGGCGCTGAGCGCGAAGGAAAGAACCAGAATCAGCACGAACCCGTCGGTCCCGCGGTTCACGCGGCCCCTGGTCGTGGTGTTTTCCGGAATGTCGGTGCTGGTCATTGCAGCATGGGGATGCCCGTGGCGCGGGGCCAAGTCACGTTAAGCTTTGGTCATGATCCGGTCACCGGAGCGCGAGCTGCGACGAGCTACACGGCGTGGAGTTTCAAGGAGTTCGCGCATGCGCCGCCATCGCAAATTGAAGGTCATGCTCGCCGCGCTGGCACTGCTGCTCGCCGCTTTCACCGGCTGGCTCGGCTATATCGGCTATCTGGGCGGGCCGGTCTATTTCGACATCGCCCCCATCCGCCCGACTCCGCCCGCGGCCAAGGGCCTGGCGGTGGTACTGATCTCGGGCGACATGGGCTTCAAGATCGGCATGGGGCCGGAAATCGCCAAGCGCTTCGCAGCAGAGGGCGTGCCGGTGGTAGGCGTCAGCTCGCTCGCCTATTTCCGGAAGGAACGCACCCCCGCCGAGGTCCAGGCGCTGATCGCAGACGCCGCGCGGCGCGCGCTCGCCTTCGGCCATGCCGATCGGCTGGTGCTGATCGGCCAGTCCTTCGGCGCGGACATGATGCATGTCGGACTGACCGGCCTGCCCGCCGATCTGCGCGCCAAAGTGAAGATGGTCGCGCTGGTGGTACCGACCGACACGGTCTTCTACCGCGCCAGCCCGTCCGAGCTCTTCAACTGGGCCAAGCCCGATGCGATGGCGCTGCCCACCGGCCGCCAGCTCACCTGGGTGCCAACGCTGTGCGTGCAGGGCGCTGAGGAGAAGGACAGCCTCTGCCCGATGCTGACCCAGTCCAATGTCCGGCGCGTGGCGCTGCCGGGCGGGCACATGCTCCACCACGATCCGGACACGCTGTTCAAGACGCTCCATGCGGGCATCGCCAACATTACCAATATTTAGGTTTGGGATCACGCGGCGGACAGTCTCGCTTACCTAGAGCTGGCCGCGACAACGGACCAACAGAGGGAATTCGACATGCGCTTCGGCAAGATCCTGGCCGGCATCGGCCTCGCCGCCACGGTGCTGGGCACCGTTCAGGCCTCCGCCCAGGCTCCGGCCGCCGCCACCGGCGTGGTCGGCACCTGGGTCAACCCGCGCGGTACCGTCAAGGTGCAGACCGGCGCCTGCGGCGACAAGCTGTGCGGCTGGGTGGTCTGGGCCAATGCCGAGGCACAGAAGGATGCGAAGGACAGCGGCGTCGACAAGCTGATCGGCACCGAGCTGCTCCAGGACTATCATCCCACCGGCAACGGCAAGTGGCAGGGCCATGTCTATGTTCCCGACATGGGCCAGACCTTCTACTCGAAGATCGAGCAGCAGGGGCCGAACAGCCTGAAGATCAGCGGGTGCATCCTTGGCGGCTGGATCTGCAAGTCGCAGGTCTGGCAGCGCGGCTGATCGCCGTGGCCCTGCGCCCCGCCCATAGGACCGCGCTGCACGTCGGCGCCGTGATCGGCATCGTCGCGCTCGCTTTTGCGGCGCTGCGCGGTCTTCTCCACGAAGTCCGCTGGCACGATGTCCGCATCGCCTTCCACGCGATCGGCGCGTGGCAGATCGGAGCGGCGCTGGCGCTGACCGCCGGCAGCTATGCGATGCTGACGCTGTACGACGTGCTCGCGCTGCGCATCATCGGGCGCCCCCTGCCCTATCGCACCGCCGCGCTCGCCTCGTTCACCAGCTACACGCTCAGCCACAATCTCGGCTTCGCGCTGCTCACCGGCGGCTCGGCGCGCTACCGCGTCTACCACGCCGCCGGGCTCGACACCGCCGATGTCGTCAAGGTGATCGCCACCGCCAGCGTGACCTTCTGGTCGGGCGTGGTCGTGATGGCCGGCGCCGCGCTCGCACTGCATGGCGGTGGGCTCGAGCTCGCCGGCTTCACCATTTCCGCCGGCGTCCAGCGCGGGATCGGCATCGCGATCCTGGTTGCCACCCTCGGCGTGCTTGCGCTGCTGCGCGGTCCGGCCCGCGAGATCCGCCTGTGGCGCTGGCATTTCCGCGCGCCCAGCCTGGCCCAGGCGCTGGGCATGATCGCCACCTCGGCGGTCGACCTGGCGCTGGCCAGCGCCGCGCTGCTCGTCCTGGTCCCGGGCGCCGGGCTCCACGCCTTCCCCGCCTTCTTTCTCGGCTATGCGCTGGCGATCATCGCCGCACTGGTCACCCACGTCCCCGGCGGCGTCGGCGTGTTCGAAGCCGTAATGCTCGCAGTGCTGCCGGGCGCCGATCCGTCGCGCATCCTGGCGGCGCTGATCCTCTACCGGCTGATCTATTATGTCCTGCCCCTGCTCGTCGCCGCCGCGCTGCTCGCGGTGCACGAGCGACGCCAGCTGAAGAAGCCGCTCGCCGCGATCCGCGCAGTCGGCCTGGCGATGCATGGGCTGGCGCCGACCTTCCTCGCCGCCCTGGTGTTCGTCGGCGGCGTGGTGCTGCTCGTGTCGGGCTCGCTTCCCGCGATCCCCGCCCGCCTGCGCGACCTCCACGCCTTCGTCCCGCTGCCCTTTGTCGAGGCCTCGCACATCGCCGCGAGCCTGGCCGGCACCGCGCTGCTGCTGATCGCCCCCGCGCTCTATCGCCGGCTCGACGCCGCCTTCCACCTCTGCCGCAGCCTGCTGCTCGCCGGCGCGCTGTTCTCGCTGACCAAGGGCGTCGACTATGAGGAAGCAGCGATCCTGTTGATCATCGCCGGCCTGCTCCAGCTCTCGCGCACTGCCTTCTACCGCAAGACCGCGCTGACCAGCGCGCTGTCGGCCCGCGCCCTGGTCTCGGTCGCAGTGGCCGTCGGCCTGGCGACCTGGATCGGCTTCTTCGCCTTCAAGCACGTGCCCTATCAGGACGATCTCTGGTGGGAATTCGCCTGGCGCGGTGACGCATCGCGCTTCCTGCGCGCCAGCTTCGCCACCGCGGTGGCGCTCACCTGCGTCGCAGTCACCCAGTGGTTCGGCTATGCCCAGCCGAAGCGCGAGGAGCATGCCCCCGATACCGAGCTGCCGCGCACCGCCCTCGTCCATGCCAACCGCACCGACGCGCTGCTCGCCTATACCGGCGACAAGCGCTTCCTGCGCTCGGAGAGCGGGGAAACGCTGCTGATGTACCAGGTGCAGGGCCAGAGCTGGATCGTGATGGGCGATCCGGTGGGATCGAAGGAAGAATGGGGCGACCTGCTCTGGCGGATCCGCGAGATGGCCGATGCCGCCCAGGGCCGGCTGCTGCTCTACCAGATCTCGACCGACACGCTGCCGATCGCGATCGACCTCGGCCTCCAGCTCGTCAAATATGGCGAGGAGGCGCGCGTGCCGCTGCCCGGTTTCTCGATGGAAGGATCGGAAAAGCGCTCGCTGCGCCATTCCGAGCGCCGCGCCGCGCGCGAGGGGGCCAGCTTCGAGATCGTCCCCGCCGCCGAAGTGCCCGCGCTGATCCCGGAGCTGCGCGCCGTCTCCGACGCCTGGCTGCGCGACAAGGGCCATGGCGAGAAGACCTTCTCGGTCGGCCGCTTCGATCCGCGCTACATCGAGCGCTTCGATTGCGCGCTGGTCCGCCAGCACGGGAAGATCGTCGCCTTCGCCAATGTCTGGGCGACGGACAATCGCGAGGAGCTGTCGGTCGACCTGATGCGCCACCTCGCCGAGATGCCGTACGGCACGATGGACTTCCTGTTCGTCCAGCTGATGCAATGGGGCCGGGACCAGGGCTATCGCTGGTTCAACCTCGGCATGGCACCGCTATCGGGCATCGAATCGCGCCGGCTCGCGCCGATGTGGGCGCGGATCGGGGCCCTGCTCTACCGGCACGGCGACGCGTTCTACGGCTTCGAGGGGCTGCGCGCCTACAAGGACAAGTTCTCGCCGGTATGGACCGGACGCTACATCGCGGCGCCGCCGGGGCTCGGCCTGGCGCGCGGGATGATCGACCTGCAGACATTGGTCGGGGGAAGCTCGCGGAGCGCCGCGCTCAGGAGGCGGCTGCGGCTGGTGGCCTAGTACCGCCCCCAGACGAACCGCGACGACAGCGCGAAATTCCACACCGCCGCCACGCCGATCCCGGCCAGCGCCGACAGGCGCCAGTCGCCGTGCTGGACATTGTGGAGGAACGCCGCGACGCCGACATTCGCCGCTGCCCCGGCGCCGCACACCACGCAGAAGCTCGCCCAGCCGCGCAGCAGCTTGCCGGCGCCCTTCAGGCGCTGCTCGCGATAGGTCAGCGCGTTGTTGAGCAGGAAGTTGAAGGTCATCGCGCCCAGCACCGCCAGCATGGTCGCCCCGACAAAGGTCCAGCCGAACCCGCAGAACAGCGCGGACAGCACCGCGAAATGCACTGCCGCGCCCAGCGCACCGATGCCCGAGAACATCGCGAAGCGCACCGGCACGACCTTGCCGAACATCCGGTCGTAGAGCGCGATCAGATATTCCATCGCCACGACGTGATCGAGCTTGCTCTCGCCGAGCGCACGGGTGCGGAAGACATAGGGCAGCTCGCGGAACTTCAGGGGCCGCGGCGAGGCGGTCATGATGTCGAGCAGGATCTTGAAGCCGATCGCCGAGAGCCTGGGCACCAGGTCGCGCACCACGCCGGCGCGGATCATGAAGAAGCCGCTCATCGGATCGGAGAGATCGGCCTTGAGCACGTGGCGGGAAAGCCGGGTCGCGAGCGCCGACTTGGCCACCCGGTCATCGTCCCATTCGCCGGTGCCGCCGCCCGCCACGAAGCGCGACCCGATCACCAGGTCGAGGCCGGTGTCGCCCGCCAGCGCATCGAGCATCCTGGGCAGCAGCTTCTCGTCATGCTGCAGGTCGCCGTCGATCACCGCGACGATCGGCGCGGCGGTGGCGCACATGCCCTCGATGCAGGCGGAGGAGAGACCCCGCCTGCCGATCCGCTGGATCACCCGCACGCGCGGATCGCGCAGGCCCAGTTCGCGCGCCGCGTCGGCGGTGCCGTCGGGGCTGTCATCGTCGACGAAGATCGCTTCCCAGTTGCGCCCGGCCAGCGCCATATCGAGCTTCTCGATCAGCAGCGGCACATTGGCGCGTTCGTTGAAGGTCGGGATGACGACCGCGAGTTCCAGCGCGGTGCCGGGAGCGACGCGAGCGAACCGTGCGATCTCGCTGTCGAGGAAGAGCTTCATGCGATCCCTTTTTGGGCCCGAAAATGGGCCCCGGGAGGGGTCCGCGCCGGGGCACAGATACGCATGGCGCGGCCCTCCCGGGGGTTCGAGGCAGGCCATCGATGCCGGGGGACGATATCGTGGCTTGCCTCGGGGGCATGGTTGAGACGGAGCAGGTGTGGCGATCCCGCAACGCTTCGCGAGAAAATTTCGGGAAAATCTAGAAGCCGATTTCCACGCCCAGCCGCACGGTGCGCGGACGCAGCGGAGTGACCTGCTTCTCGTCGCGGATCAGCAGCGGCGATCCCAGCGCGAAGCGGTTGCCGCGGGTGTCGAGCAGGTTGGTCGCGGTCAGCGTGATCGCCCGTCGTCCGCGCTCGAGGCGGAATTCCATGCCGGTATCGACATAGTCGCCCTGTGGCCGGCCGAGCACCGGGCCGATGCCCAGGGTCGAACGGCCGATGTAGCGCAGATAGCTGCTCGCCGAGAATTCCAGGTCGCCGCCCAGCGGCCGATGATAGGAAGCGCCGAGCCGCCCGCTCGCATCGGCGACATTGGGCAGCCGGTTGAAGTCCGACGGTCCCTCGGCCAGCGGGAACACCGCCTGGGAGGGATCGGTGACCTTGCTGTCGTTCAGGTAGAGCGAACCGTCGAGATCGATCCCCGGCACCGGCCGCCAGCGCACCGCCAAGCCCAGCGACAGCACCCGCCCGTCACCGATATTGGCGGTGGTCGGGAAGCCAAAGCCGTCGATCAGGTCGGCCTGGATGCTCGTCCACCAGGTCATCGAGGCATTGGCCGACACCGAAAGGCCATTCTCGGTATAGCGCCCGCCCGCCTCGACGGTGGAGAGCCGGTCGCCCTGGAAGCGCTGGATCACGTCGCGGCGCACCGCCAGGCCGCCAGGACGGAAGCCCTGCTCGAACCGGCCGAACAAGGTGAGCCCATCGGTGGGCCGCCAGGCGATCGCGGCGGAAGGCAGCAGCCGCGTCTCCGTGCGCGCCGCCCGGGCACGCGGGTCCTCGCGGAAGGCGAGATAGCGATCGACGTCCTGTGAATTGCCGATCAGGTGCGAGTTGGTCAGCCGACCGCCCGCGGTGATCGTCACACCGCGCACCGGCTCGATCGTCCCCTCGCCGTAAAGCGTCGCTTCGTCGATACTGTTGCGCACGCCGGTCAGCGCCGACCGGGCCGAGCCGAAATTGCGGTTCACCCGCCCGCGATTCTGCAGGAAGCTGACGCCGAGCAGCCAGCCCGTGCCGCGCGGCCCACGGCGGGAGAGCCGCGTCTCGCTGGTCAGCATGCTCACCCGGTTGATCTGCTGATAGCCGATCAGCGGCGCGCCGACCGCCGGCAGGGGGAAGCCCTGGTTGACGTCGCTGACCGAGGCGCCGGCGAACACCTCCGACACATATTGCCGGGCATAGGCGACGGCGGAGCTCAGCTCGAGATTGCCCCAATGCTTGCGGACGACGAGCTCGCCCAGCCAGAAGTCGTTCTGGAACGGCTGGGCGATCGCGCTCGACCGGGTGAGACCGTCCCCCTCGCCGTCCGCATATTGCGCGTCGCGGCCCTCGATGCGCTGGCCGACACCGCCCAGGTCGAAGGTCCAGCCGTCGATGTTCCAGCGCAGCGCCGCACGCCCGCCGGTGGTGCGCACCCGATTGACGTCGGTCAGGCCACGCTCGCGATCGTCGATATAGCCACCGTCGAGCGCGCTGAAGACGAGCGCGCGGAGCGCCACATCGCCTTCCTTGATCGGCAGGTTGACGATGCCGCCGACATCCCAGCCCGGCCCGCCATGCTGGGTGAGCGAGCCGCCACCCCAGACCTGGCCGCCACTGGCCCACAGGTCCGGCGCGCGCGGCACCACGCGGACCACGCCGCCCAGCGAACCGGCACCGTAGAGCGTGCCCTGCGGCCCTTCGAGCACTTCGACACGACCGATATCGTAGAGCTTCAGGTCGGGATCGGGCGCGCTGTAGGTGATCCGGCTGTTGCCCCAATATTGGCCGACGGTCGCCTGGGTCGGGCCGACAAAGCTCGAATCGGCGATGCCGCGGATGAACAGCTTGTTGCGCCCCGGCCCCAGATGCGTGGAGGCGAGACTGGCGACACGGTTGGCGATCACATCGCTGCCCTGCCCGCCTTCGGAGAGAGGGATATCGTCCCCCTCGACGATCTGGACGCCGCCCGGATAGGCCTTGAGCGGAATGTCCCGCTTGCTGCCGGTGACCAGGATCTCGGCCGGCGGAGCGTCGGGTTCCTCCGGCGGCGGCGCGGGGCGCGGCTTGGGTCGCTCGGGCGGAGCGCGCTCGATCAGCCAGGTGCCGGGCGCCACGCGGCGTGCCCGGACGCCGCTGCCGCGCAACATCTCGGCCAGCGCACCATCGACGCTGTGCCTGCCCTTGACCGGACGCACCCAGATGCGGCCCAGCCCCTGCTCGCGCAGCCCGATGCTGCTGCCGGTCTGGTGGCCGAGGGTGAATACCGAGACATCGAGACGCCCGGCAGGCACAGAGACGCTATGCCGCTTCTCCTGCGCCAGCGCAGGCGAAGCCGCCAGCAGCGTGATCGGAAGGATCAGCTCAGCGCGGCGCACCGTCGATCGTGTCCAGCATCCATCCCTTGCCTGCGCGGATCGCCCGCGTGCCGGTGAGCGCGGCGATGCGCTCGATCACGGCACCCGGGCCGCCCTGAGTCGAGATCGTGCCGGTGAACGGAATGGCTTCCGTCCCCTTGCCCGCCCGCAGCTGCACGCCAAGGTTGCGCGAGACATCCGCGGCAACGCGCTCGAGCGTCTCGTTGCGATAGACAAGCTGTCCCCCGCGCCAGCTGCCGACATCGGCGGTGACGGTGCGCGTCACTTCAGGCTTCGCGCCACCCGTGACGCTGAGCGCGTCGCCAGGGGTGAGCCGCACGGCATCCGCCTGGGGCTGGTAGATCACGGCGCCTTCGGCCACCGAGACGCGCAGGCCCGTCTCGTCGCGCACCACGTTGAACACCGTGCCGGCATCCTCCAGCGTCACGTCGCCGGTCTTGACGATGAACGGGTCGGCGGCGTCGTGGCGTACCGTGAACAGCGCCTCGCCCTGGATCAGCTCGGCATGCCGCTTGTCGAGCAGCGCGACACGGGTGGCGCCGTTGAGCACCATCTTCGATCCGTCGGCCAGCGCGACTTCGCGGCGTTCGCCGGCAGCCGTGGCATATTCGGTGCGCGCACTCCGGCCCGTATCCAGGCTGGTCCAGCCGACCACCACCGCCAGCGCGGCGGCAAAGGCGCCACCCGAGATCAGGAACAGCCGGCGCGACGGGCGCGCCGCCACCGGCTCCGCCTCGATCACCGGCTCGGGCGGGACCGCGAACAGCGCAGCCATCGCCTGATCGGTTTCCAGCGCCGCGTTATAGGCAGCCAGATGTGCGGGGTCGCGCTCCAGCCAGTCGGCGAATGCGTCCCAACCGTCGAAAGACGAGTCCTGCAGCCGGATCACCCACCCCCGGGCGTCCTCTGCCAGAATATCCGAAACCTGCCCGTTCATGCCCACCTCGACGCAAGGACGGAGCCGATGCGCTCATTCCGCATCGAACTTGTCCTTGAGTTGCGCGAGGGCCCGATAGGCCTTCTGCAGATCCTTCTCCACGGAGCTCAAGCTTATCCCCAATTCGCGAGCAATCGCTGCCTGGCCGAGCCCATCCAGCCGGTAGCGTCGGAAAATCTGATCGACTCGCGGCCCGAGCGCAAGCAGCGTCTCTTCGGCCTCGCGCAGTCGCTGGCGTGCGATCAGTACGCGCTCACCCTGCGGCGCATCATCGCTATTGGCCAGGTCCTGCCATTCATGCTGGCGCCGGTCGCGGCTCAGCGAGGCGCGTTGGCGGTCGCGCAGCACATTCTCGGCGGCACGGAACAGGTAGGAGACCGGGTCGGCGACGGGCCGTGCCTCGGCGCCCGAAATCTTGTGCCACAGATCCTGCAGCACATCCTCGGCATCGTCCCCCGCCCCGCGCGCGGCAAGGAAGCGCAGCAGCCGCGGCCGCTCGCTTTCGAGCACGCGTTGCAAGCCGCTGGTCGACGCGAGTGAGGTCATACCCGATGCCAAAGCATTGCGCGCTTCTCTTGCCAAGCCTTGGCTGCGAGATGGCGCAATTGCGGCAGCGGAAAGGAGCTCAGGCACCGGGCCGCCGCCGATAGACCACGCGGTTACGACCACCCACCGGCACTTCCAGCGCGATCCCATAGTCGCGTGCCAACAGCCCGGTCATGTAGTTCAGCACTTCCGGATTGAGGTCGCGATCGGGACGGGTGCTCGCGACGATGAATTCGGGCCGTCTGGCCATGATCCGCTTCACTTCGACCATCGGATCAATGCCGAGCGCCCGCGATTCGCGGGTCAGGCTCAGATGGCTCGGAAACGGCCAGCGCGTCGGCAGGCAGCTGCCGGTCAGGCGATAGAGCGCCGGCTCGCCGTCGAAGACATAGAGGCAATCCTTGAGCTGCGGCCGAATAAAGTCCGCCATGCGCTCGACCTGCGGGCCCCAGCCCCGGTCACGCCGATTGTCGTTGATGAGCTGCAGCGAGACCAGGGTGACCAGCGCCATCATCGCGATGCCGGCGGGAATGCGCCAGCGCGCCCGACCCGAAGCGAGTACCAGCCCCGCCGCGCCGTCACCGAACCAGGCGGCGGCAAGCACGCAGAGCGGCGCGATCAGCGGCAGGGCATAATGGTCGAACCAGGTGCCGAAGAGCAGCACGCCCACGATCGCCGCGATCGCCCATCCCTCGAGCAGGCGGCGGACCTCTTCGCTCGCCGGACGCGCCATGCCGCGCCCGAACCAGGCGGCCAGGCCCAGTGGCGCGAGGTACGCCGCCATCCAGCCCAGGCGCTTGAGCGCGATGCCCAGCCCGTCCGAGCTGCGGTCGAGGATCGAGAGGAAATTCGCCTGGACGAAGGCATCGCCCTGCCCGAGCGAGGCATACCAGCCCCAGGCGGCGAGCGTGGGCAGCAGCGCGGCGGCGATCAAGGCCGGTGCCATCATGCCGAGCGCACCCCAGGGCGTCCCGCGCCGCCAACCCTGCCAGAGCAGCGCAAGCCCGAAGAACACGCCCTCGAACAGCGCGGTGTATTTCACCTGCATCGCCGTGCCGAGCAGCAGCATGACCAGCAGTCCGCCGGCAAGGGCCAGCGCATCGAAATTGGGGCGGCGGACGACGCCGACCATCACCCAGGCGCCAAGCGCGACGAACAGATTGTAGAAGACCGGCGACTGGCCGCCCTCTCCCCCGAAGATGCCGAGATAGAGGATATAGACCACCCCGGCCGCGGCCGCGCCATGCGGGCCGGCAAGGTTGCGTGCGATCCGCGCGATCACCAGCGCGGTCGCAACCGCGAAGAGCGTCGCGACGATCTGATATTCCAGCACTCCGCTGCCACCCAGCAGGCGGATCGCTGCATAGATCAGGAACAGCCCGATCGGCTTGCGGTCCCAGATGTCGACATAGGGCAGCGCGCCATGGAGCATCCGGTCGCCGGTGAGCAGGTAGAATTCGTCATCGACCTGGACCACCGGATTGCCGAACTGCGCCATACGCGCGACGACCGCGACGACGAGCAGCAGCGCGGCGAGAAACGCCGGGTTGCTCACCCAGGGGCGCGTGGCGGCGGCGAGCCGCACCGTCCAGGGCGCGTGCTCGGGCGCGACCAGCCGGAGCTGGCGGAAAGTAGATGCCTCGGGCCAGGCCCGGGCTGGGGAACGCTGCATTACTCACGACCCATAATGGCTGCAGGTCGTGACGGAGCCCGGGGCCCGGTTCCGCAATGCGGGCGCGATCAAATGGGCATGCGGGGCGATGAGCGTATCGGCACGCAACCCTGTTCGTGCCCCATGCAATCCTCCCCCGCCAGGGGGAGGATTTTACGGGGCGGGGCTCAGCTGCGCGGCGGCCGCGGATACGGCACGAACTCATTCAGCCCGACCCACCCGGTCGTCATCCGGATGCCGGTGTCGTAGAGCTTCACCGTATCGATGCGGCACAGCTGCGACGTATAGGTGTCGGTGACCATCACATCGGTCCAGTCGAGCGACTCCGCGCCGCTCTTCGGCCGGTTCACATAGATGGTGCCGTTGTTCATCTCGTAGACGATCGCGGTGCGGTCGATGATCCGCGAGGAGCGGATGTTGCGCAGCGAGATGCAATCCACGGGCTTGCCGGCGGTGCGCCCGGCAATCGCCTTGGCGAGTTCGGCCTCGCCGTCACGCGGCGCGGCGGCGGCCGGCGCTACTAGCCCGGCGAGCAGCGTGGCGCCGAGCAGACTGATCGAGATCCTGTTCATGGCTCTGTCCTTTCAATCCCCTTTCGGGGAGATGACGTAGCATATAGGCACGAACCGCATTTTATCATCTGCCGCAAGGCTGGAAAACCAGCGCGGGCAACTCAATCCTCGGGGCCGGCCCAGCCCGGCAGATAGGCGGCGTCCTTCCTCCTGGCGAGGTCGAGCGCGCGTTCCAGCGCCTTGTCGAAGTCCCCCTCGAGCAGCTTCGCGGCGATGTGCCGGCGCAGGAAATCGGCCCAGAGGAACTCGGCATAGGGCGTCGGATCCTTGGCATAGCCGCCGCCGCGCCGCAGTTCGCCGGCCAGCGAGCGCCAGGGATCGTCGACCAGCCCGCGAACATGTTTCGGCAAATGCCGGGAATCGAGGCGTCGCCCTTCGGGATCATAGGGGTGGAGCCAGCCCCGGCTGTCCATGAAGGTGCGGAAGGCGCGCCCCGGCAATTCGGAGAGATCGGCAAGCTCGCGGACGAACACGCGCTCGACGCCCTCGTCATGCAGCGCCCGGGCGAGATGATGCGCATCGACGATCCAGAACCGGTCCTTCGGCCCCTTGACCGCCGGGATCATGTGCCGGCCGAGGAATTCCGATCCGTCGCGCTCCGCCCGCTCGCGCCAGTCGCGCCGCTTGCGGGCGACCTCGCGAAAGCCGACGGTGATCTGGGTCGGCCGCAGCGCGTCGATCGGGACGGGGCGAAGAAAGGGTTCGGGCTCACGCATCGGCACTCTCCAGCCTGGCGGCCGCATCGGCCACGCTATAGTCGCTGCGCCCCACCACCGATGCCGCGCCGGCGGCATGGAGCAGGTCGCGCACCCGGTCGTGCACCCGGGCATAATGGACCAGGAACCCCTTGGCCTGCATCGCTCGGTCGAAATCGAGCAGCGCGTCGAGCGCGGTGCTGTCGATGTCGATGCTCTCCTCCAGGCTGATCACCACGGCGCGCACGCCCGGCTCCGCCTTGCTGCGTGCGGCGATCTCGGCGAACATCCGCTCGGCATTGGCGAAGAACAAAGGTGCTGCCGGGCGCCAGATCGCGATGCCGGGGATCGGCCTGGCCTCGGGATGGCGATCGGCATCGACGAAGTCGTGACCGTCGCCCAGCCGCCCGAGTCGCCCCAATTGGGCATTGCCGAAGCGCTGCACCAATGCCGCGAGCGAAAGCAGGATCGCGCAGAGCATCCCGTCGAGCACGCCGAGCAGCAACACGCCCAGGGCAGCCGCGAGCGCGATATATTGGTCACGATCGAGCGCCCAGAGCCGGCGCAGCGGACGCGGATCGAGCGCATGGGTGAGCGCGGCGATCACCACCGCGGCCAGCACCGGCTGGGGCAGCAGCGCGACCAGCGGCATGGCGAACAGGACGAGCGCACCCAGCGCCGCCGCCGCGATCGCTCCTGCCGCACGCGATCCGGCGCCCGATGCCTCGTTCGCCGCACTGGCCGAGAGCCCCGCGCCGACAGGCATGCCCTGGACCAGCGCCGCGCCCAGATTGGCGAGACCCAGCGCGCGCAGCTCGCGGCCGGGATCGAGCATGTCGCCGTGCCGGAGCGCCAGCGCACGCATCGTGCCCCAGCTCTCGGCGAGCAGGATCAGTGCCAGCGGCACGGCGAGCTGCGCGGTCTCCAGCAGCCCGGCGTAGGAAAAAGCGGGAAGTGCCAATGCGCCAGGGGTGAGCAGGATCGGGCCGACCACCGCCACGCCGTGCCCGGCAAGATCGAGCAGGCCGGAGGCGGCGACGCCCGAGATCAGCACGATCAGCGCCCCTGGCACCATCGGCATTCGGCGCAGCACGAGCAATGCCGCGAGCGCGACCAGCCCCACCGCCAGGCTCGGCCAATGCCAGTGCGGCGCGGCCTGCAACACCGCGATGCCGGTCTCCAGCAGGTTGCCGGCGGGCGGATGCGTGCCGGTGAGCACCGGCAGCTGCTTCACGCTGATCGTGATCGCCAGGCCGAAGGCAAAGCCGCGCAACACCGGGTGCGAGATGAAGCCGGTCAGCCCGCCCAGCCGGCTCGCCCAGGCGAGCAGGAACAACAGGCCCGTGATCGCCACCGCCGTCACCATGAACAGCGTGCGCATGCCCTCCCCCGGCGGCAGCGTCGCGAGCGAGGCGGCGAGGATCGCGGCGGAGGAGGATGTGGCGGAGACGATGGCGAAGCGGCTGCGCCCGGCCAGCGCATAGACCAAGGATCCGGCAATGGCGGCAAGGATCGCATGCCCGGGCGCGACGCCGGCGATCGAGGCATAGGCCACCGCCTCGGGCAGCATCAGCCCGGAGATGGCGAGCCCTGCGATGATGTCGGCACGAATCTTCAAATGGCTCCTCCCGGAGCCGAACCTCTGCGCTCATGAATGCGGGTCTGGCAATCCTCCCCCGGGAGGGGAGGGAGACGGAGCCAGCCGCAAACCACGCTGCCCGCGGCATTCCCACTCCACCCCCGGCTTCGCCGGCGGTCCCCCTCTCCCTCCGGGAGAGGAATGGGGAAGCCCTTCCCTACCGAAGCTGCCGTTTCTCCAGCTTCCGGGCCAGCGTGCGCCGATGCATCCCCAGCCGCCGCGCGGTCTCGGATATGTTGAAGTCGGTCTCCACCAGCGTCTGGTGGATATGCTCCCACTCCACCGTCTTGATCGAGCTCGGCCGGCTGGCGAGCGGCGCATCGACGTCGCCCTCCTCGCGCCCGAATGCGGCTTCGATGTCGTCGGTGTTGGAAGGCTTGGCGAGATAATAGGACGCGCCCAGCTTGATCGCCTCCACCGCGGTGGCGATGCTGGCGAAGCCGGTCAGCACGACGATCTTCATCTCCGCGTCCGACGCCCGCAGCGTCTGGACGCAAACCAGCCCGGATGCGCCGCCCAGCTTCAGGTCCACCACCGCATAGGCCGGCTGGAAGGTCTCGAGCAGCGCCGTCAGGTCCTCATGGCTCGCCGCCGTCTCGACCAGATAGCCGCGCCGCTCGAACGAGCGCCGGAGCGTCCGGGCGAAGGACTCGTCGTCCTCGACGATCAGCAGCTTGCGAACCGCGCTCATGCCTGTTCCTCCCCGCCCCGGGCTATCGCGTCAAGCGGCAGGCGGATGCGCACCAGCGCGCCGCGCGGCACCCGGTTCTCCGCCTCGGCGGTGCCGCCCAGCTTGCGCAGCACATTGACCAGCAGGAACAGGCCCAGCCCGCCCCCCGGCTTGCCCTTGCTCGAGCGATAGGGCTGGCCGAAGCCCGCCAGCATCTCGGGCGCGAAGCCGGGGCCGCGATCGGCGACTTCGATCACCATCTCGTCACGGTCGCGCAGCAGGGTGATGCCGATCCATTCGGGCGAGACTTCAGCGGCATTGTCGATCACGTTGCTCAGCACCTGGCGCAGCGCAGTGTCGGACACGATCGCCAGATCCGGCCCGAACCGGTCAGCATATTCCAGCGTGCCGGTCAGGCGGCTGTCGCGCCAGTCGGCGACCAGGTCGTCGAGGAAGTGGCGCACGGTGGTGAATTCCGACGCGATGCCCCGCGCCTCCCCGGCCGAGGCCAGGATACCGCTGACGATCGTCTTGCAGCGCGCCACTTCGGCCTGCATGTCGGCCACGTCCTGCGCCAGGTCCTTGTCGCCGGCGATGCGCGGCATGTGCTGCCAGTCGCCCAGGATCACCGACAGCGACGAGAGCGGCGTGCCCAGCTCGTGCGCAGCCCCGGTGGCGAGCAGGCCCATGCGGACGATATGGTCCTCCTCTGCGGCCCGCTGGCGGATCGCGGCGCGCTCGGCATCGCCCTCTCGCAGGTTGCGGCCGATGCGGGTGATGACCAGCACGAGCAGCACCGCGATCAGCGCGAAGCAGATCAGGCTGCCGGCAAGGTAGAGCCGGAACGGGTCGCGCGAACTCGGCGGCAGGTCGAGCGGCACCGGGTTGATCGCGATGGTGAACAGCGCCAGGCTCGCGGCACCGACGATCATCCAGCTCGATCCCGGCTGGAGCAGCATCGCGCCGGTCACCACCTGGAGCAGGAACAGGAAGGCGAAGGGATTGGCCAGGCCGCCGGTGAAATGGAGCTGCCAGGCGAGTGCGCCGACATCGGCGAGCATCGCGACGGTCAGCTCCCAGTTGGTGATCGCGGCGCGCCGATCGAGCAGAGGGTACGTGGCGAGGTTGATCCCCGCCAGCAGCAACGGGACGATGAACAGCGGCACCAGCGGCAGGTGCACGCCCATCACATAATGGACGAAACCGATCGTCCCCAGCTGCCCGCCGACGGCGATCCAGCGCAGCTGCACGAGCAACCACATGTTGCGCCGTCCGGGGTCGGTGTCCTCCAGCCCCCCGGCGTGGATCATGCGGCGGCTCCGCGCCGCCAGCCGATGAACCAGGCGCCCCACAGCGCCATCGCGCACAGCCCGAACCAGGTCAGCGCATAGACCAGGTGGTTGTCGGTGAAACGCACCACGGTCAGCCCGCCCACCGGCCAGCCGCCCGGATTGGGCGTGGCATCCGCATCGATGAAATAGGGAGCGACCTGTCCGAGCCCATGGGCGGAAGCGATAGCCGCGACGTCACGCGAATACCAGCGATCGGCCTTGGGATCGTTGCTACGCAGGAAGCCGCCGCCCGGCTCGGTGATCCGGAGCAGGCCGGTCACCTGCAGATAATCGGGTCCGGCGGGGATGCGCTGGCGCATGGCGTCGGGGATGAAGCCGCGATTGACCAGCACGGTGAAGTCGCGCGTCCTGAGCGGGGTCATCACCCAATAGCCCGATCCGCGCTCGGTTACCGCCTTCACCAAGATGGTCCGGTCGTTGAGGAGAGTTCCGGTGGCAGTGACGCGGCGATAGGCGTCGGTAGCGGCGGTGATCCCGCCCCAGGCGGCCGGCGCAGGTGCGGCGACCTGCGCGGCGTGGATGCGGGCATCCACCGCCGCGATCAGCTCGTGCTTCCAGGCGCGGCGCTCGATCTGCCAGATGCCGAGCGCCGCCAGTAGCCCCGCGCAGACGAGCATCGCCGCAGCGATCACCCATCTCGCGCGTGGCCGCTGGTCGTCCGTCACGGAAGCTGGCTCGGGTCCATCATCGGCATCATGTTCGCGTTCAGGTGATACATCACCCACAGCGAACCGGACAGCATGATCGCCACCACGATGATGGTGAACACCAGAGCGGTCATCGTCCAGCCACCCTCAGCGCTCGGCTTGAGGTGGAGGAAATAGACCATGTGGACCAGGATCTGGATCACGGCGAAGCCCATGATCGCCGCGGCGGTGACGCCGTTCGAGAAGGGACGCTCCATCACCAGGTAGAAGGGGATCGCGGTCAGGATCACCGACAGCACGAAGCCGATGACATAATCGCGCATCGAACCGTGCGGGATTTCGACGCCGTGACCATGGCCGTGATCGCCATGATCCTCATGTGCGTGCGGATCGTGGCTCATCGCAGCATTCCCATCAGATAGACAAAGGTGAAGACGCCGATCCAGATGACGTCGAGGAAGTGCCAGAACAGGCTCAGGCAGGCCAGGCGGCGCTGGTTGGCGGCGGTCAGGCCGAAGCGGGCCACCTGCACCATCAGCGTGATCAGCCAGATCGAGCCGAAGGTGACGTGCAGGCCGTGCGTGCCGACGAGCGTGAAGAAGCTCGACAGGAACGCGCTGCGCCACGGGCCTGCGCCCTCATGGATCAGCTCGCTGAACTCGTAGAGCTCGATGCCCAGGAAGCAGCCGCCGAACACCAGGGTGATCGCCAGCCAGATCAGCACCTGGTTCTTGTTGCCCTTCGCCATGCCGAGCATCGCGAAGCCGTAGGTGATCGACGAGAACAGCAGCATCGCCGTGTTCAGCGCTACCAGCGGCAGGTCGAACAGGTCCTTCGGCCCCGGGCCGCCGGCGAAATTGCCGCCGAGCACGGCGTAGCAGGCGAACAGGATCGCGAAGATGAGGCAGTCGCTCATCAGGTAGATCCAGAAGCCCAGCATCGTGCTGTAGCCTTCCGGGTGCGGATGCTCGTCCAGGTCGTAGAAGCGGACCGGTTCGTCCGCGGCGGGAATCGTCGTGGTGCTCATCGATCAGGCTCCGGCGAGCTGGCGCGTGCGCGCCGCCTCGGTCTCGGCGACGACTTCGGCGGGAATGTCGAAATCGCGCTTGTAGTTGAAGGTATGGAAGATCGCGCCGCCGATCAGGCCGACAAAGCCGAGGCCGACCAGCCACCAGATGTGCCAGATCAGCGCGAAGCCGATCAGGGTGCTGATGCCGGCAAGGATCACGCCCGCGCCGGTATTGCTCGGCATGTGGATGTCCTTGAAGCCGGTGAGCGGACGCTCGCTGCCGCGGCTCTTCATGTCGTACCAGGCATCCAGGTCGTGGATGACGGGCGTGAACGCAAAGTTGTACTCCGGCGGCGGCGACGAGGTCGCCCATTCCAGGGTACGGCCGCCCCACGGATCGCCGGTCACGTCCTTCAGCTCTTCGCGCTTCCAGATGCTCACGGCGAACTGGACCAGCATCGCGCCGATGCCGGCGGCGATCAGGGCAGCGCCGAGCGCCGCGACGATGAAGAAGATCTGCAGGCTGGGATCATCGAACACCCGCATGCGGCGCGTCACGCCCATCAGGCCCATGATGTAGAGCGGCAGGAAGGCGAGCCAGAAGCCGGGGACCCAGCACCAGAAGCTCACCTTGCCCCAGAAGGTGTTCAGCTTGAAGCCGAAGGCCTTGGGCCACCAGAAGTTGATCGCCGCGAACAGGCCGAACAGCACGCCGCCGATGATCACGTTGTGGAAGTGGGCGATCAGGAACAGCGAGTTGTGCAGCACGAAGTCGGCAGGCGGAATGGCGAGCATCACGCCGGTCATGCCGCCGATCGCGAAGGTCAACATGAACGCGACGGTCCACATCATCGGCAGCTCGAAGCGGATGCGGCCGCGATACATGGTGAACAGCCAGTTGAAGATCTTGGCACCCGTGGGGATCGAGATGACCATCGTCGTGATGCCGAAGAAGCTGTTGACGCTGGCACCCGAGCCCATGGTGAAGAAGTGGTGCAGCCAGACGAGGTACGACAGGATCGTGATGACGATCGTGGCGTAGACCATCGACGAATAGCCGAACAGCTTCTTGCCCGAGAAGGTCGAGGTGACTTCCGAGAACACGCCGAACAGCGGGAGGATCAGGATGTAGACTTCCGGGTGGCCCCAGATCCAGATCAGGTTCACGTACATCATGGCGCTGCCGCCAAAGTCGTTCGTGAAGAAGTTGGTGCCGACATAACGGTCGAGGCCGAGCAGTGCGAGCACCGCGGTCAGGACCGGGAAGGAGGCGACGATCAGCACGTTGGTGCAGAGCGAGGTCCAGGTGAACACCGGCATCTTCATCAGCGACATGCCGGGGGCACGCAGCTTCAGGATCGTGACGATCAGGTTGATGCCGGAGAGTGTCGTGCCGACACCCGCCACCTGCAGCGCCCACAGATAATAGTCGACGCCGACGCCGGGGCTGTAGAGGATCCCCGAAAGCGGCGGATAGGCCAGCCAGCCGGTCTGGGCGAACTCGCCGACGAACAGCGAGGCCATCACCAGCACCGCGCCGCCGGTCGTCATCCAGAAGCTGAAATTGTTCAGGAACGGGAAGGACACGTCGCGCGCGCCGATCTGCAGCGGCACGATGTAGTTCATCAGGCCGGTGACGAACGGCATCGCCACGAAGAAGATCATGATCACGCCGTGCGCGGTGAACACCTGATCGAAGTGGTGTGCGTTCAGGTACCCTTCGGACCCGTTGAACGCGAGTGCCTGCTGGAGGCGCATCATCAGGGCATCGGCAAAGCCGCGGAGGAACATCACCAGGCCGAGGATCATGTACATGATCCCGATCTTCTTGTGATCGACGCTCGTGAACCACTCCTTCCAGAGATAGGTCCACAGCTTGAAATAGGTCAGCGCGGCGACGAGCGCGATGCCGCCGAGCGCGACGCCACAGAAGGTCGCCACGACGATCGGCTCGTGCAGCGGCAGCGCATCGAGCGAAAGCTTGCCCAGGATCGGGCTAACGGGTGCGGGTTGCGGGATCATATCTGCTTCGCGATCAGGAGAGAGGACGCGGCCGGGTTTCGGACGCAACGCTGGGAGCGATCGGAGTCGGCTTGGCCGAGGGCTGCTTGAGGCCCGCGCCGGTGAGCGTGGCCTGCTTGACCGGCTTGACCGACTTGGGCTTGGCACCGACGGCGACGTCCTGCTGGTCCGCGCAGATCTCACCGACGAAGCTCTTGCCGCCATGCATGTGCGTGCCGGTGGCGCTGGTCTCACCCTCGGTGTGGCGGACATTGTGCAGCCCGGCCTTGCCCGTGCCGCCCTCGGCATCGAGCATCATCATCTGGTGCATGCACATCTTGCCCGGCTGGACGCACATGTTCACCACCCGGTCGAACAGCCCCGTCTCGACGCCGGCGAAGCGGCGGACCGGCTCGCCTTCGCTCGGACGCTCGAGCTGGAGATAGCCGGTGCGATCGAGGTTGCCGCCCGCCTTCTTGGCCTCAGCCACCCAGGCGTCGAAACCGGCCTGATCCATGCTGTGCGCCTTGAAGCGCATCTTCGAGAAGCCGTGGCCGCTATAGTTTGCCGACAGGCCCTGGAACACGCCGGTCTTGTCGAACACCGCGTTCATCGGCGTCTCCATCGCCGGCATGGCGTAGATCTGGCCGGCGAGCGCCGGGATGTAGAAGGAGTTCATCACCGACGAAGCCGAGATCCGGAAGCGGATCGGGCGGCCGACCGGGGCGGCCATCTCGTTCACCGTGGCAATGCCCTGCTCGGGATAGATGAACAGCCACTTCCAGTCGAGCGCGACGACCTGGACCTCGAGCGGCTTCACATTGGCCGCGATCGGCTGGTTCGGGCCGGTGCGCGACAGCGGCCGGTACGGATCGAGCAGATGGGTGCTCACCCAGGTGATCGCGCCAAGGCAGATGATGATCAGCAGCGGGGCCGACCAGATCACCAGTTCGAGGCTGGTCGAGTGATCCCAGTCCGGCGAGTAGGTCGCTTCCTTGTTCGACTCGCGGTAGCGCCAGGCGAAGAGGACGACCAGCGCCATCACCGGCACGATGATCAGCAGCATCAGCAGCGTCGAGACGATCACCAGATCGCCCTGTTGACGCGCGACGTCGCCGGCGGGGTTGAGCACGACCATGTCGCATCCGCACAACAGCGCGAAAGCCGGCAGGGTCAGCAGCGCACGGAGGCGTGCGGAGAGAGGACGGGGTCTAGGCATGGCGGGCGCCTAGGCTTCCGATGTTGCACCGCACATAGGACATTTTGTCCAATCCCCGCGTTGTCTGCTATGACGCAAATGCGCCGCGCCGGGGCATCCCGGCCCTTCATGGCATTAGGAAACGCGCTAGCGCGGCGCGTGTTGCAGAAAGTTCCCATTCGAATGAGCGGTGATACCGTACCTACCCTTGAAGCCGAACGGGATGCACGCGTCCTCAACGCCTCGCACGGCCACGGCATCCACCCCGGCGAGATCGCCATCGGCGTGATCATCGGGCGCACGTCCGAGTTCTTCGACTTCTTCGTCTACGCCATCGCATCGGTGCTGGTGTTCCCGAAGCTGATCTTCCCGTTCCTCGATCCGCTGCAGGGCACGCTCTGGTCGTTCGCGATCTTCGCGCTGGCCTTCGTCACCCGCCCGATCGGCACGCTGATCTTCACCGCCGTCGACCGCGCCTATGGCCGCGGCGCCAAGCTGACGATCGCGCTGTTCCTGCTCGGCGGATCGACCGCGGCGATCGCCTTCCTGCCCGGCTATGCCGATGTCGGCATCACCGCGGCCCTGCTGCTCGCGCTGTTCCGCATGGGCCAGGGCGTCGCACTGGGCGGCACCTGGGACGGCCTTGCCTCGCTCCTCGCGATCAACGCGCCCGACAACAAGCGCGGCTGGTATGCGATGATCCCGCAGCTCGGCGCGCCGCTGGGCCTGTTCGTGGCCAGCCTGCTCTTCGCCTTCTTCATCAGTGCCCTGCCCGCCGAGGACTTCCTGGGCTGGGGCTGGCGCTATCCGTTCTTCGTCGCCTTCGCGATCAACGTGGTGGCGCTGTTCGCCCGCCTGCGCATCGTGGTGACCCCGGAATATGCCCGCCTGTTCGAAGACCGCGAGCTCGAGCCCGCGCCGATCTCCGAGACGGTCAGCGCCGACTGGCGGATCATCGTGATGGGCGCCTTCGCCCCGCTCGCCAGCTTCGCCATGTTCCACATGGTCACCGTGTTTCCGCTCTCTTGGGTGTTCCTCTACACCGAGAACAGCCCGGTCGACTTCCTGGTGATCGAAGCGGTCGCCGCCGTGGTCGGCACGATCGCGATCGTGATCTCGGGCACGCTGGCGGACCGGGTCGGCCGCCGTACCCTGCTCGGCAGCTCGGCCGTCGCGATCGCGGTGTTCAGCGGCTTCGCCCCGCAGCTCCTCTCCTCGGGCGAGGCCGGCGAGATCGTGTTCATGCTGTTCGGCTTCGCGCTGCTCGGCATCTCGTTCGGCCAGTCGTCGGGCGCGCTGTCGTCGATGTTCACCAAGTCGCACCGCTACACGGGCTCGTCGCTCACCTCGGACCTCGCCTGGCTGTTCGGCGCCGCCTTCGCGCCGCTGATCGCGCTGTGGCTGGGCGCCGAGTTCGGCCTGCTCGCCGCGGGTGCCTATCTGCTCTCGGGCGCGATCGGTACGCTGCTGGCGCTGTGGTTCAACCGCGAGCTCGCCAAGACCATCGACTGATCGATCCGGTCAGCCGACAAGAGAAGAGCCGGCAGCCCCTGGGGTTGCCGGCTCTCTTCGTTCTGGGCTCGCGAGATCCTCCTCCGGGGAGGCTTAGAGGGTCAGCACCCGCTCTCGCCCTGCCCGCCCGCACCACTCTCGGCGGCGTCGGCGGCGGTAGTCGCGACATTGGCGGCGACATAGGTGTCGCTGCTGCCCGTCCGGTTGGCGATGCTGCCGACCAGCCCGGTGCTGCTCGCCGCGCGCAGCAAGCCGCCAAGGCCCGGGCCCTTCTTCTTTTTCTTCGGCTTGCAAGCCGGAGTGATGCGCACATCCGGCGCCGGGGCAGCAGCCTCGGGCGTGGCCGGAGCCTCCTGCGGGGTCTGCGGCGCGTCCTGGAAACCCGCCTGGGCCGGCACCGCCAGCAGCAGGACCGCGCCCGATACGGCCGCCATGATCTTCTTCATCCCTTGTCTCCTCAACAGGCGGCGAGGCCGCACCCCTGCGTGGTGACAACCGGTACGGACGACGCGAACTGCCCTGCGACCAACGGCGCAAGGCTGCGACGAAGCTGGCCCCAACAGACACCAAAGCTGGCTAAGGTTGCGCGGGTCGACCCGTTTCCGCATGATATTCACTCTTGAGAGAATTAGTGTTGCAAGCCCCAGGGCTTTGCGGCATCCTTCGGGCCATCGCGACGAAGAGCGCGTCTGGAGATGGATGTGGGAGGGACCCTGATGAACTATCGCCCGTTGCTGGCAGGCGCCTCGGCGCTCGCCCTGGTCTGGAGCGGCGCGGCCGCGGCGCAGACCGCGACCCCGGAAACGCAGGACGCGCCTGCCCAAGCGAACGCTTCGAACACGGAAGATGGCGAGATCGTCGTCACCGCGCAGCGCCGCAACGAGAATCTGATGACCACCGCGGTCTCCGCCTCGGTGCTGTCGGGCACCCAGCTGGACAACAAGGGCGTCGCCAATGTCGACGCGCTGCAGTTCGCGATGCCCTCGGTCGTCGTCAACAATTTCGGCCAGGGCAACGACTTCAACGTCCGCGGCATCGGCAAGGCCGAGCACAACACCCAGACCACCACCGGCGTGATTACGTACCGGGATGGCGTGCCGACCTTCCCCGGCTACGTGCAGGGCGAACCCTATTACGACGTCGCCAACATCCAGGTCCTGAGGGGACCGCAGGGCACGATCGTCGGCCAGAACGCCACGGGCGGCGCGGTGTTCGTCAACACCAACGACCCGATCATCGGCGGCGGCATCCACGGCTATTTCAACCTGAACTACGGCAACTACAACGATGCCGGCTTCCAGGGCGCGGTCAACCTACCGCTGAGCGACACCTTCGCCGCGCGCGTCGCGCTCTACGCCTCGCGCCGCGACACCTTCTACAACATCACCGGCCCGAACGGCGCGCCCTACCCCTATGACAAGGGCAATGTCGGCATCATGGCCGGGCGCGTCAGCTTCCTGTGGAAGCCGACCGACCGCCTGTCGATCCTGTGGAAGACCGATGCCGGCCATCTCGACATGGGCGCCTACCCCGCCACGCCCTTCTCGAACTATTTCGAGACGCTGCCCGGCACCAGCACGCCGAACCCGAACCACCGCGACCTGTTCGACGTGTCGTTCAACGCGCCCCAGGCGGCGCGCGACGAGTTCGTCCGCTCGACCCTGAAGGCCGAGTATGAGCTGGCCGGCGGGGTGAAGCTGCGCTCGGTCTCGAGCTATCAATGGGCCAACACGATGTACCGCGCCGACCTGGACGGCACGGCGACCGGCATCAGCACCTTCTACGACAGCGTCGACGAGCAGCAGGTCACCACCGAGCTCAACCTGATCTCGCCCGACACCGGCCGCGTCACCTGGCTGCTCGGCGCCTTCGGCCTGTGGAACGACTATTATTTCCGCAAGCCGTACCAGTTCATCATCGACACCGCCTATCCGTTCAACCTGCCGGCGGCGCAGTACAAGCTGCAGGGCACCAACCCGACACGATCGCTGGCGGCGTTCGGCCAGATCGGCTTCGCGATCACGCCGCGGCTGAAGCTCGATGCGGGAATCCGCTACACCGCCAGCCAGTCGACCAACCATGTCGATGTCCTGCAGTACGGCACGTACATCCGGCAGGACCAGCAGGTGAAGTCGGACAATGTCTCGTACAAGGTCTCGCTGGGCTGGAAGGCGAGCGACACCCAGTATCTCTATGGCTTCGTCGCCACCGGCTTCCGCCCCGGCGGGCTCAACGTGCCGGTGGGCCTGGGCAATCCGGCGCCGTTCGAGCCGGAGGAAGTCACCTCCTACGAAGCCGGCTGGAAGGCAAACTGGGCCGGCGGCAAGGTCCGCACGACGATCACCGGCTTCTACAACGACTACAAGAACTTCCAGGTCATCATCGGCTATCCGACCTTCCCGACCTTCGGGATCGAGCTGAACGTGCCGAACAGCACCAAGATCTATGGCTTCGAGGCCGAGGCCGAGTTCCATTTCGGCGGGCTGCAGCTCGATGCCGGCGTCAACGTGCTGAAGAGCGAGCTGGGCACCTTCTATGCCAGCGACCCACGGGTGGCGGCCGTCGGCGCCTGCGATCCGCGCACCGGCAGCCCGACCAATGCGGCCAATTGCATCAACCTGAACGGCCGCCGCCAGACCTATGCGCCCAACCTGACCTTCAACCTGGGCGCGCAGTACGAACTCGCACTGGGCAATGGCGACAAGATCACCCCGCGGGCCAATTTCGGCCATGTCGGCGACCAGTGGGCAACCCTGTTCCAGAACTCGGCACGCGGCGACCATCTCGAGGCGCGCAACATCCTGAACGCGCAGCTCGCCTATCAGCACAAGAGCTGGACGGTGACTTTGTACGGCACCAACCTGACCGACCAGCATTATCCGGCGGCGCTCAATTCCGGCCTCTACTTCGCGGGCCCGCCCCGCCAGTACGGCATCAAGCTGCTCAAGACCTTCTGACCTTCCTGCCGGCCGCCGGGGCTCCCTCTCCGGCGGCCATTCCTTCTCTCGAAAGCGTCCCAGACTTCATGCAGCCCTTCGGCCTGACAGTAGACAAGTTCCTCGATCATGCCGCCAAGTGGTTCCAGGACTGCGAGGTCGTCGAGGCCGAGGCGGGCGTGGTGGTGAAGCGCTCGACCTATGCGGCGCTGCGCGAGCGGAGCAACCTTATGTCCGGCGCGCTGGCGGCGCTGGGGCTGCGCCAGGGCGAGGTGGTCGGCACGCTCGCCTGGAACACGATCCACCATTTCGAGATCTATTACGCCGCGATGGGCATGGGGCTGGTGTGCCACACGCTCAACCCGCGGCTGACCGCGGCGCATCTGGCGGCGATGGTCAACGAAGCGGAGAACCGGGTGCTCGCCGTGGCGGCGGACCTGGCACCGCTCGCCGCCGAGTTGATCCCGCACTGCCCGACGATCGAGCATGTGATCCTTCTGGACGCTTCCGACGCGGATATTGGCACCCTCGGGTCGCACCGGGTGCAGGTCTGGCATCATGACGCCCTGCTGGCGGCGCATGGTGCCGCGGCGACCTGGGGGGCGTTCGACGAGAACGCCCCCGCCGGGCTCTGCTATACCAGCGGCACGACGGGCAGCCCGAAGGGCGTCGTCTATACCCACCGTTCCAACTATCTCCACACGCTGCGCGCGCTGCAGGCGGACGCGGTGGCGATCACCGCGCGCGACACGCTGCTGCTCGGCGTGCCGATGTTCCACGCCAATGGCTGGGGCATGCCGTTCGCCGCGCCGGCGGCGGGGACCAAGCTGGTGCTGCCCGGGCGGACGCTCGACGGGCCGAGCCTGGCGCGGCTGATCCGCGACGAGGGCGTGACCGTTGCCGTCGGCGTGCAGACCGTGTGGCTGACCCTGGCCGACCGGGCCGAGGCGAGCGGCGAGAGCTTCCCGACGCTGGAGCGGGTGCTGATCGGCGGATCGAGCTGCCCCGATGCGCTGCTGCGCCGGCTGGAGGAGAAGCTCGGCGCGCGGGTGCAGACCAGCTGGGGGATGACCGAGCTCTCGCCCGTCGGCGCGATCGCGCCCCGGGACCTGCCCGAGGATGCGGCGCCCGCCTCGGGACGGCCGATCATGGGGCTGGACCTCAAGCTGACCGGTGCCGAGGGCACCACGCTGGTCCCGCAGCGCAATGTGCTGGGGCACCTCAAGGTGAAGGGACACAGCGTGATCGAGCGCTATTTCCGGGCCGCAGAGAGCGCACTCGACGACGAGGGCTATTTCGACACCGGTGACCTGGCGATGATCGACACCGCCGGCAATTTGACGATCTGTGGGCGCGCCAAGGACCTGATCAAGTCGGGCGGCGAGTGGATCAACCCGAACGAGATCGAGGCGATCGTGGGCACCCACCCGGCGGTGCGCCACGTCGCGGTGATCGCGCGGGCGGACGAGAAATGGGGCGAGCGGCCGGTGCTGATCGTCGAGAGCCAGGGCGAAGACCCGCGCGCGCTGCTCGAGATGCTGCGGGGCAAGGTCGCCGACTGGTGGATCCCGGGCGAAGTTGCTGAAGTGCCGGCGATGCCGCTGGCGGCTTCGGGGAAGATCGACAAGAAACGGCTCCGCGAGGAGTATGCCGAGGGGCGGATCGAGGGGCGGAAGGTTTCGAGGTAGCTGCCGCCTTCTGCTCCTCTCCCTGCAAGGGAGGGGTTGGGGGTGGGTGGCGAGCGCAGCGAGCTCGGCACGCCGGCAGGTGAATAAAGAAAAGGCCGGGCATCGAGCCCGACCTTTTCTAACCCACCCCTAGCCCCTCCCTTGCAGGGAGGGGAACTCTACTGGCACCCCTTCGCCTTTGCCGGGAGCTTGGGCGAGGCCAGGCCGACGTTCCAGTTCCAGGCCACCCCGGCAGCACGGCGGCGGCAGACCACCGCTTCGTACTGGTCGTACATGCCCGGCATCAGCTCCGCCGAAGCCCGGGGCGCATCGGTGATGTGGAGATAGTTGCGCGCCTTGCCGAAGACCGGCCACGCCGCGCCCGGATTGCCGGTCCTGGTGAAGCTGGCCCAATAGCCGAGCATCGTGTCGGACAGCGGACGGTCGCTCTCGGGGATTGCCGGCCAGAGCGGAGGCAGCGGCGTGAGGTTGCCGAAGACATAGGGCAGCTCGCTGGCGTGGAAGGCGTGGAGGCCCTTGTCGTCCATCGCGGGATAGCCGTGATCCCACAGATACACGTACGCCGGCTTGCCGAGCGCGCCCTGCTTGCGGGCGAGGCGCTCGCTGGTCCAACCGTAGAGCGCGTCGCGGGTGGTGGCGAGGATGCTCTCCTTGTAGGCCGCCGCCGGATAGAGCTTGAGGAAGGCGTCGGCGAACTCGCCATATTTCTCGCGGATGCTCTTCTCATAGGCCTCGGGCGTATCCGGGGCCTTGGGGGCCAGCACCATCAGCGAGCGGATCTCGCCCTGGTTGAAGCCGGTGAGTATCGGCACCGGGGCCTGCTTGCCCTGGTCGAAGGCGTCGACCATCTGGCTGGGGAGGACGAGGCCGTCGACCACGCCGAACGGGAAGAAGCCGAGCTTCGCCGCGCTGTCGGTGAGCGTCTGGGCGTCCATGCCGCGCAGCGCGGCCAGGTCAGGCGCCTGGAGGCCGGCCGCGACCATCGTGCCGACCGCTTCCGCCGAGGGCGCGCCGTACGCCTGCTTCTTCAGCTCGGGCATCGCGACCATGTACGCGCTCTGGGCGATCGCCTGGGAGAAGGTGCCGCGGGCGAGCGGGGATTCGAGCAGGTACATCACGCTGAGGCCGCCGGCGGATTCGCCCGCGATCGTCACCCTTGCGGGATCGCCGCCGAACGCCGCGATATTGTGCTTCACCCAGGCGAGCGCGGCCATCTGGTCGAGCAGGCCGTAATTGCCCGAGACCTTTTGCGGGGATTCGGCGGAGAGCTGCGGGTGGGCGAGCCAGCCGAGCACGCCGAGGCGGTAGTTGATCGAGACGACGATCATGCCCTGCTCGGCGAGCTTGCTGCCGTCGTACATCGGCTCGCGGCTGGAGCCGCCCGACAGCGCCCCGCCATGGATCCAGAAGAAGACCGGGGCCTTTTTCGCGTTCGTCGGCGCCCAGATGTTGAGCGTCAGGCAATCCTCGCTGACCGGCATCGGCTGGGCGGGAGCATAGACGTTGGTCGGCGTCCTGGCCTGGGGCTGGACGCAGGCGGGGCCGAAGTCCTTCGCCGCGCGAGTGCCGGTCCAAGGCTGCATCGGCGCGGGCGGACGCCAGCGCATGCCGCCGACCGGGGGCACGGCATAGGGAATGCCCTTGAAGCTGCGGATCTGGCCGTCGAGCGTGCCGCTCACCGAGCCCGAGGGTGCGTTGACGACAGGCTCCTGCGCGAGTGCGGTGCCGGAGAGCAGCAGCGCGGTGGCAAGGGCGGCGTGGCGGTACGGCTTCATGCGGGCACCTTTGCGGTCTGCTCGGCGCGGAGGATGCGGGCGAGCGTGAGGAAGAGCGCGATCGCGATCAGATAGAAGGGCGAGAGGGTGTAGAGGGCGAGCTGGAGGCCGTGCGCCCAGCCATGGTCCTTGAACCAGTCGCTGGCGGCGCCGACCCAGGTCGGGCCGAGGCCGAGGCCGATGAAGTTCATCACCAGCAGCAGCAGCGCGCCGGAGAGCACGCGCTGGTTGGGGGCGACCTCTTCCTGGACGAGCGCGACCGAGGCGGAGAGATAGAAATAGTTGAAGCAGTTGACGACGGTCAGCAGCAGCAGCGCGAGCGGCCAGCCGGGTGCCCAGACGAACGCCACATAGAAAGGCATCGCGATGGCGAGCGAGATCGCCGGGCCGAGCGCATAGACGGTGCGGCTGCGGCGGCTGAGGCGATCGATGATGCGGCCGGAGAGCAGCATCGCGGCGCTCATCCCCACACCGACGACCAGCGCGTACCAGATCGCGATCTCGGACAGGGTCATGCCCTTTTCGCGGATCAGGAACAGCACCGCGAACTGGCCGAGGCCGTAGGTGACGAACTGGGTCGCGCCGCTGCCGAGTGCGGCGAGCATCAGCACGGGGTGGGAGAAGAACATCGCGCAGGTGCCCCAGAAGGGCGCCTTGGCGGCGGCGGGCTGGACGGGGGCGTTCAGGTCGGTCGCCCCGCGCTTCGGCTCGCGGACGATCAGCGGCACGAGGATCGCGGTGACCACCCCGACCGCACCGATCGCGATGAAGGCGATGCGCCAGTCGAGCAGCGCCGCGATCGAGGCGCCGAACGCGATGCCGAGCGCCGCGCCGATCGGCGGGCCGAGGTTGAAGATGCCGAAGGCGGTGCCGCGCTCGCCGGGCCGGAAGGTGTCGGTGATGATCGCATAGCTGGGCGGCACCCCACCCGCCTCGCCGAAGCCCACGGTCATCCGGGCGATGACGAGCTGGGTGTAGCTGGTCGCCATACCGCAGGCGATCGTCGCACCGCTCCAGATCGCGCAGGCAAGCGAGAGGATCGTCACGCGGCTGGTGCGATCGGCCAGCCAGCCGACGGGGATCGCGATGAAGCAGTAGAACATCGCGAAATAGAGCCCGCCGATCAGCCCAAGATCGCCGTCGGTGATGTGGAGCGAGTCCTGGATAGGCTTGGCGAGGATGCCGAGCAGCTGCCGGTCGAGGAAGTTGAGGACATAGACGAAGGTGAGCGTGACGAGCACGATCCAGCGGCGGCTGCCACCTGCCTGAGTTTCCACGCGTCCTCTCTCCCTGGCGGATTTTCCGCCTTGGGCGCATCATGCGGGCAAGCGCGCGACGCTGTCAACATACACTATCACGCGTGTGAATATCCGTACGAAGGCTTGACGATGGCCCCGCCAGACAGGATGGACGGGGAGTGACCGAGACAGCCAAGCCCGTTCGACGCTCGCGCAAGGCCGAGCAGCGCGCCGAGACGATGGAACAGATTTACGACGCGGCCGAGGAGTTGTTCTCGCAGCACGGGCTCTATGGCGTGACGCTGAAGGACGTCGCCAAGCAGGTGGGCGTCCACCACACGCTGCTCAACTATTATTTCGCCGACAAGAAGGCGCTGTTCGACGCCGTGTTCGCCAGGCGCGCGGTCGTCACCAGCGAGCGGCGGATGCAGGCGCTCGACGCGTACGAGGCCGAAGCCAAGGGCAAGCCGACCGTCGAGGGGGCGCTGCGGGCGTTCCTCGACACCGACCTGGACACCTATATCGAGGGCGGCGAGGGCTGGAAGAACTATGCCAAGCTCGGCGCGCAGGTGGCCAACACCCCGGCCTGGGGCGCCGACCTGATGGACGCGCATTTCGACCCCGTGGTGCTCAGGCTGATCGGGCTGCTGAAACAGGCCCTGCCCGACTGCGCAGAAGAAGACATCTTCTGGGGCTATCATTTCGTCACCGGCGCGCTGATGCTTACCCTCGCCCGCACCGGCCGGATCGACAAGCTCTCCCACGGCCTGTGCCATTCGGACGACTTCGGCGCGGTGAAGGAGCGGATGGCATCGTTCATGGCCGCCGGCTTCCTCGAGATCTGCAAGCGCGGGAAATAGCCAAACCTACTCGCTCTCTTGCGAGTGAATGATTGCGGCGCTACGAAGCCCTCCGTCAAAATCAAAACGGAGAGCGGGATGTCGCTGGCGGGTCGAGTAGCAATCGTGACGGGTTCGGGCGGGGGACTGGGGCGCGCACATGCGCTGTACCTGGCGAGCAAGGGCGCCCTGGTGGTGGTCAACGACCTGTCCCAGCCCGCCGCCGACGCAGTCGCCGCCGAGATCCGCGCCGCCGGGGGCGAGGCGATCGCCTTTGCCGCATCGGTAACCGACGAGGCGCGGGTCGCCGCGATGGTCGCCGAGACCGTCGATCGCTGGGGCCGAATCGACATCCTGGTCAACAATGCCGGCATCCTGCGCGACAAGAGCTTCGCCAAGATGAGCATCGACGATTTCCGCCTGGTGGTGGACGTCCACCTGATCGGCGCGGCGATCTGCTGCAAGGCGGTGTGGGAACAGATGCGCGCGCAGAATTACGGGCGGATCGTGATGACCACCTCCTCCTCGGGCCTGTACGGCAATTTCGGCCAGGCGAATTACGGCGCGGCCAAGCTGGCGCTGGTCGGGCTGATGCAGACGCTGGCGATCGAGGGCGAGAAATACGGCATCCGGGTCAACAGCCTGGCCCCCACCGCCGCGACCGGCATGACCGAGGGCGTGCTCTCCACGGAGAGCCTCGAGATGCTCGCGCCCGATCTGGTGAGCCCCGGCCTGCTGGCGCTGACGGGCGAGGACGCCCCTACCCGCGCGATCCTGTGCGCCGGCGCCGGCCATTTCGCCGCCGCGCACATCACCCTGACCGACGGCATCCAGGTGGGCCGCGCCAGCGATGCCGGCGAGCAGGTCGCGACCGGCTGGGCGGACGTGACCGATCGGGCGGGCGAGATCGTCCCCGCCTATGGCTTCACCCAGGCCGAGCGCGAAGTGGCCGCCGCCACCGGCAAGGCGCCGGTCGCCGCGGCGGTGCGCTGAGCGAGACCTTCCCCAGAAGCATCCGATCCGGCATCCCTTGGGGAATCGCTCCCCAAGGAGGTGCTGGATGCGTTTTCCCTTCGCCGCCCTGTTGCTGATCTGCGCGACCCCGGCCTGGGCCGGCCCCGCCGCCGCGCAGGATCCCGACCGCACGACCAATGCCGAGATGACCGCCATCTTCGATGCGGACCAGGCGGCACGGGACAAACCCGCCACGATCGACTGGGAAGTGCTGGGTGCGGCCGACAAGGCACGGCGGGCACGCACCCAGGCATTGCTCGACACGGGCGCGCTGGACAGCGCCGACGACTTCTACCACGCCGCCTATGTCTTCCAGCATGGCGAGGCGCCCGAGGATTTCCTGAAGGCGCATGCCCTGGCGATCGTCGCGGTGGCGCGGGGCAAACCGGAAGCGAGCTGGATCGCGGCGGCGACGCTGGACCGCTATCTCCAGAATATCGGGCAGCCGCAGATCTACGGCACCCAGTTCAGGCATCCGCCCAAGGAGAAATGGACCCAGGAGCCCTATCGGCGCGACCTGCTGTCCGATGCCATCCGCAAGGCGAGCGGCGTGCCTCCACTGGCGGAGCAGGACAAGCAGCGCGAGGATTGGGAGCGGGAATGGCCGTGAGGGGGTGGCCGGTTGGCCGCATTTGATTGGAGCTGCGTTGTGGGACCGATGGAACCGATGCTAAGGCGTCACGCAACTGCCGACGTCGTTCGCGTGACGAACCTGCAATTCCGGAAAGCGTGAATTTCTAACGACATGAGCGACCAAGAACAGGGCGTAGCGGTACAGGCGCGCCGGATTCCATTCCCCTCTTCCATCAGCCCGGAAGCGCGGGCTAGTCTTGAAAGGCTGGTCGGCGAAGATGGTGTCCCGCTGAACGCGCTCTACACGATGCCCTTGCCGGACGATCATGCCGGCTGGATGGCGGTCAAGGCTGCAGCGGACGGACACTATGCGGCGGCCGTGGAGCGCCTCGCCGGCACTCTACGCTCGAGCGTCGAGACGATTCACGCCGGCGACGCCACCATCCATGTTGCGACGCCCGAAGCCATTTCGAAGCCCGACTGCGCCTATCTGGACTTTCATGGCGGCGCGCTGGTGGTTGGCGGCGGGGCAGCCTGCCGTGCCCAGGCACGGATGCAGGCGGATCAGCACGGCGCGCGCTGCTACGGCGTCGATTACCGGATGCCGCCCGAACACCCATATCCGGCGGCGCTGGACGACGCGATGGCCGCCTACCGCCATGTCCTGGAGCGCCATGCTCCGTCGCGCATCCTTGTGGGCGGCCGATCGGCCGGCGGCAACCTGGCGGTCGCCATGCTGCTGCGCGCGAAGGACGAGGGGCTTCCTCTACCCGCAGGATTGATCCTGCTTTCCCCTGAGGTCGATCTGACCGAGTCCGGAGACAGCTTTCAGGTCAACCAGATGGTCGATGTCGTGCTGCCCGGATCGCTGATGCGGAACAACCAGTTGTACGCCGGCGGTGCCGACCTGTCGCATCCCTATCTTTCGCCGCTGTTCGGCGATCTCACCGGCTTTCCGCCTACCTTCCTGCAGTCCGGCACCCGTGACCTGTTCCTGTCCAACGCGGTACGGATGCACCGTGCGCTGCGCCAGGCGAGAGTCGACGCCGAACTGCATGTCTTCGAGGCCATGCCCCATGGTGGCTTCATGGGGAATACGCCCGAGGACCTCGACCTCGCCCAAGAGGTATCCCGGTTCGCGAGAACCCAGTGGGGTGACGTGTAGAATCGCGCATGATCGTGTCGGGAAGGATGGCCATGATTGGCGGCGCGCAAGGCGCCACCAATCCGGCCCTCACAGCTATTCCGCCTTGTACCGGAACACGATCACCAGCCCGGCGACGACCAGGCCGAGCCCGCCGATCATCAGCACCGACATCGGGTTGCCGAGGATCGCCCAGTCCATCGCCGCGGTGACTCCCGGGACGAGATAGAAGAGGCTGGTCACGTTCACCAGATTGCCGCCCGCGATCAGGCGGTAGAGCAGGAAGGTGGCGCCGACCGAGATGACCAGGCCCAGCCACAGCACCGGCAGCACGAAGCCCAGGTCCCAGGCGGCGTGGAAGCTCCCCAGCGGCGACATCGCCCCGACAAAGCCGAGGCCGACCGCATATTGGGTGGGCAGCACGACCCAGGGCGCCTGCTTCTCCCGCTTCTGCAGTAGCGAGCCGGCGGTGATACCGAGCAGCGCCAGCCCGGCACAGGCCAGCCCGAGCAGGTTGAACCGCATCGACACCAGCCCGTCCGAGACGACCAGCGCAAGCCCCGCCAGCGCGCAGACCAGCCCCAGCAGGCGCGGAAGGGTTACGCGGCGCTCGGTGATGAAGAGGGTGAGTATGGGCTGCACACCGAGCAGGGTCGCGAGCGCTCCCGGGGTGACGCCGTTATCGAGCGCCAGCAGGTAGAAGACGGTGTAGAGGCCCGCGATCAGCAGGCCGATCGCGATATTGCGACCGCGTGTGCCGCGTGCCGGCACGAGCGTGCGCTGCCAGGCCGCAATCGCGACCAGCGCCGCCAGGGCGACGGCATAGCGGCAGAGGAGGATCGCGAAGGGCGAGCCGTGGCGCAGCCCGATCTCGGAGACGATGGCGCCGCTGCTCCACAGCAGGACGAACAGAGTCGTCGGCAGCAGCGCCGACGCGTGTCGAAAGGACATGATATTTCACCTGAAAGGACGTCATGAGGCCCGCGCATGGCGCGCGGGCGGCGTGCCGGCGGTCAGCCGGCGACGGTCGATACCGGCGGGGGCGGTGCCCCGACGCGGGCGACCCGGACAATCGATACAGGTGGAGGTGCGCAGGACATGCGCGCGAGCGGGCCGGCTGCACCAGATCGGTCGAGGCGGACGTTCGCGAACATGCCGTATTGATAAGCCGGAGCGAGCGCGAGGGCAAGCGACAGGATGCCCCTGCCCCAGCCCGCCAGTGCCTGCTATGCCGCGCCGATGTTCGGTACCCTCGCGCTGCTCGCCCTCGCCCTTTCCCCCGCCGCGCAAGCCCAGGATGGGCCCGAGGTCAGCGAGGTCGACGCGATCGCGTGCCGGCTCTCGGTGCCCGACTATAATGGCTTCGCGCTGTCGCTCGATGATGTCGCCAAGGCGCGGCACTGGAAGCGGGTCGCCTCGACCAATGCATTCTTGAGCGAATATGAACTGCCGGCCGATATCCTGGTCGCCGGCTCCCATCGCACCCGTCGGATCGCGTTCAGTGCCAATGCAATCCTGGCGATCCTCGACGTGGCGGACCCGGCGGAGATCGCCCGCGGCGAGAATATCGAGAACCAGATGGACCCCGCGCCGCTGATCGCCGAGCTGGCGGGGCCGGACGGCAAGCATCGGGCCGAGGCGGAGGCCGCGGTCAAGTTCCGCAAGTTCCTGGGCGAGCGGATCCTGAAGGACGAGACCGAGCCCGCCGATGGCGAGGCCTTCCGGATGCACATGACGGTCGCGCGCAGCATCTCCAACGTCACCTCGCATCCCGGCAAGACGCTCTATGGCTGCAGCTATCGGATGGAGATGCTCGACAAGGACGGCAAGCCGCTCTGACGCGGCCCCGCCGGGATACCGGTGGCATAGCGCCGTGGCCAGAGACCGGAATCCCCGCGCGGAGGCACCGGCCATGACACGGGTAGCATTATCCAGATACTACAGATGCTTAGATACATGACGCACCGTTAATCTTCGCCTTGACTCGAACTGACACCGGTATCAATATACATGCCGGAAACAATGGATCAGCCAAAGCTGACCATCCGAAGGGGAGAGGCAAGATGAAGCTGCGTGTTTTGACGCCGGGCATTGCGCTCGTTCTGGCATTGGCCGGGTGTGACAGTAACGGTGATGGCACGGTCGCATCGCCATCGCCGACGCCAGCTTCGACACCGACACCGGGCGCGGCGATCACTTCGGGGCTGCTGCCCGCATCGGGCGAGACCGCCGCCTATAAGGACACGCTGCTCAAGCTGACCTTCACCGGCGCGCCAGTGGCGACCGGCATCGGCAGGATCCGCGTCTACAAGAGCGACGGCACGCTGGTCGACACGATCGATACCTCGGGCGGCGCCACCGTCGCGGGCGGCGAGACCCAGACGGCGCTGGGCAACGGCAACACCGAGATCGACAAGATCGGGAACGGCGTTTCCACCCTGACCCAGTATCGCTTCACCTACTACCGCCCGATCCGTATCAGCGGGAACACCGCGATCATCAAGCTGCACGACAATGTGCTGGCCTATGACACGTCCTACTATGTCCAGATCGACCAGTCGGTGTTCAACGGCCCGATCGCGGGGTTCAACAGCTTCCCGGGGATCAGCGGCACGACCGGCTGGACGTTCAAGACCAGGGCGGCGCCGACCTCGACCACCGCGGTGACCGTCGATGATGACGGCGCGGCCGACTTCCGTTCGGTGCAGGGCGCGCTCAACTACATGATGACGGTGGGCTGCTCCGGCTGCGGCGCGGGCAACACCGCGGCCAAGACGATCACGATCAAGAACGGCACCTATGACGAGCAGCTGTTCCTGCGCAACGTCAACAACCTGACGATCACCGGCGAGAGCCGGGCGGGCACGATCGTCCAGAACAACAATTGGGAAGCGTTCAACCCCGGCGTGGGCGGCAGCCGCGCGACCGCGAACACCACGCTGAGCAACATCGGCGGCAACACCGCGCTGGGCAACCGGCTTGCGCTGGGCGGCGGGCGCGCGGTGCTGCTGATCGAGGGCGGCGACCAGATCAAGGTCAGCAACTTCACGATGCAGAACACGCATGTGAAGGACGCGACGCAGAACAGCCAGGCCGAGGTGATCTACTACAATTCGGCCAACCTCAACGGATCGCGCTTCATCGGCACCGACATGAACTTCATCGGCACGCAGGACACGCTGCAGATGAAGGGCTGGGTGTGGATCTACAACAGCCTGATCGCCGGCGACGTCGATTTCATCTGGGGCTATCCCTATGCGATGGCGATCGAGAATTCGGAGCTGCGGACGGTCTACGACCCCTCGGCGCCGACCTCGGGCGGATACGTCTTCCAGGCGCGATCGGCCAAGGGCTATCCGGGATTCGTCGTGCTCGGCGGGGCGCTGACCTATTCGGGCGCGGTGCCCAGCGGATCGGCCTATCTGGCGCGATCGGGCGGCGTGAACCAGGCGGGCGGCTATTGCACGACGATGCTGGTGCTCGGCGGCGGATCGGCGAGCAACGCCACCCAATATTGCGACAACCTGGCGTTCATCGGGGTGAAGATGGACAGCCATGTCGCCGCGGCGGGCTGGTGGATCAACCCGATCCCGAACCTGCTGCCGAGCGCCACCGAAGGCTGGCGCGAGAGCGGCTCGCTGACGCCGGCGGGCACGGCGCTGTCGATGACCGGGCGCAACACCACCTATGGCAGCAGCACCGCGAACCTGACCGGGCTCAACACCCGCGCCAAGGTGTTCGCGCAGTGGAACGGCAATGTCGGCTGGACGCCGGCACCCTGAGGCACTGCAAGGGCGGACGGCACCCACCGTCCGCCCTCGTTTACCCTAAACGAGCGTATGATACCCCCGGGCCGCCGGATGCGGGAATTCTCCCACCAGAAATTTCCCCCCGGAGAACGGTCCGATGCTCGACATGGCCACCCCCTTTGCCGATAGCGGCACGACGATCGAAATCCTGCCCGCCGCTCCCCAGGTGAGCGAGACGGACGAGATGAACCACCGCATCGCCAACAGCCTGCAGCTGCTCTCCGCGATGGTCTCGGTCGAGGCGCGCGGCATCGCCGATCCGGCGGCGCAGGCGGCACTCGACATGACCCAGCGGCGCATCGCCGCGGTCGCCAGCGTCCACCGCCAGCTCTACCAGGCGCACGAGACCCGGATGGTCGACCTGCGCGCCTATCTCGAGAGCCTCGCCGCCGACCTGGAGGCGGGCGCGACCGGCCGGCCGGTGCGGGTCGACGCCACTGCGGTATCGGTCCGCTCGGACGAGGCGACCTCGATCGGGATCATCGTCTCAGAGCTGGTCACCAATGCCTTCAAATATGCCTATGCTCCCGGCGCGCCGGGCACGGTGCGCGTGATGCTGCGCAGCCTGCCGATGGGCGGCTACATGGTCGAGGTGTCCGACCGCGGGCGCGGACGGCTGGCCGACACGATCCGCGGCAGCGGCTTCGGCAGCCGGCTGATCGAGCTGATGGCGGCGCGCCTCAATGCCAGATGCAGCTATCACGATGCCCAGCCCGGTACGCGCTGCCTGCTCTTCGTCGGAGCGCGTTGAGCGCGATGTTACGGGGCATACGCAAGTCGTTCAGCCTTGTATATTGGTCCGATTCAGACGGATCGACGCAAGGGAGCGAGATGGGACAGGAAGCCGAGCGAAGGCGGTTGGCGGCGCAGGCGCAGTCGGTGGCGACGGTGCTGCTCGCGCTGGGCATCTTCGCGCTCGACGTGCTCAGCCCGCTGCAGGGCGCGGTGGCGGTACTCTACACCACCGTCGTGCTGCTCGCGACGCGGGCGCATTCGCGCGAGCTGACCCTTTCCGCCGGCTTCGTCTGCGCGCTGCTCGCGGTGGCGGGCTATTTCATCAGCCATGACGGCGAGGCGCTCGGCTCGCCCGCGGTGCGGCTGGCGGTGAGTCTGGTGGCGATCGCGATCACCACGCTGGTGTCGGTGCGGCACCAGGTGGCGGCCGAGCATCGCCGCCTCGCCGACCAGCGCTACCGCGCGATCTTCAACGCCGCCGGCTTCCCGATCTGGGAAGGCGACTGGTCGCAGGCCTTCGCGCTGCTCCAGGGTGGCCGCACGCCCGATGCCGAGGCGATCGACCTGGCCGCGCGCACCGCGACGATCTGCGATGCCAACAACGCCGCCGCCGCCCTGTTCGGCCTCACCCGCCGCGAGGAGCTGGTCGGCGGCACGCTGCTCCCCTTCCATACCCCCGCCGCCGAGGCGACGCTGGGCCGCATCCTCGCGGCGATGATCGCCGGCGAGACCGAGATCGAGGAGGAGACCCGCTTCGTCACCGCCCAGGGCGAACCGGTCGACGTGCTGCTGCGCGTCACCCTCCCACCCCAGCGCAAGGAGTGGAAGCAGGTGCTGGTGATGGCCCTCGACGTGACCGAGCGGAACCAGACCAACGCCCGGCTCGCCCAGGCCCAGGCCCAGCTCACCCATGTCTCGCGGATCACCACGCTCGGCCAGCTCGCCGCCTCGATCGCGCACGAAGTGAACCAGCCGCTCTCGGCGCTGATCACCTATGCCAAGTCGGGCAAGCGCTGGCTGGCCCGCGAGGCACCCGATGCCGCGGAGGTGAGCGACTGCCTGGACCATGTCGTCTCGAACGGCACCCGCGCCGCCGACGTGATCGCCCGCATCCGCGCATTGGCCAGGCGCGCCGATCCGCGGCAGGACGCGATCGACCTGGGCTCGCTGGTCGCCGAGACGGTGGAGCTGCTGCGCCGCGATCTCAACACCCATGACGTCACCGTCGCGGTGACGATCCCCGACGAGCTGCCCCCGCTGGTGGGCGACCGGGTGCAGATGCAGCAGGTGCTGATGAACCTGATGCTCAACGCCGAGCAGGCGATGGCCCAGGTGACCCCCGACGCGCGCGTGCTGCACGTCGACGTGGTTTCCGAATCCGGCGGCGTCGCCGTCCATGTCCGCGACAGCGGCGGCGGCATCGCAGTGGAGCCCGAGAGCCTGTTCAGCCCCTTCTTCACCACCAAGGCGGACGGCATGGGCATGGGCCTGTCCATCTGCCGCTCGATCATCGAAAGCCATGGCGGTACATTGGGGGCCGCCAATCATCCCGAGGGCGGTGCCGTGTTCAGTTTCCGCCTTCCCGTGGCCGGCCAGTTGGAGAGTGCGGCATGACCGATGTGCTTGAGACCATCCTAGACGGCTGTGTCTGCGTGATCGACGACGACGCCGAGATCCGCGGCTCCCTCGACAGCCTGTTCCGCTCGGCGGGGCTGGCAGTGGCGCTGCACGACAGCCCCGAGGCGTTCCTGATCGCCGGTCCGCCCAAGGGGCCTGCCTGCCTGGTGCTCGACGTGCGCCTGCCCGGCACCAACGGGCTCGACTTCCAGGAGCGGCTGGCGGCCGAGGGCAAGGACATTCCGGTGATCCTGATCACGGGGCATGGCGACATCCCGATGACCGTGCGCGGCATGAAGATGGGCGCGGTCGATTTCCTGCCCAAGCCGTTCAGCGACGACCAGATGCTCGCCGCCGTCGCCACCGCGCTGGCCAAGGACCGCGAGCGCCAGGCGGGCGCGCAGAGCGATGCGAAGCTGAAGGACTGCTATGCCAAGCTGACCCCGCGCGAGCGCGAGGTGCTCGGGCTGGTCGTCGCCGGGCTGATGAACAAGCAGGTCGCGGCGCGGATGGAGCTGTCCGAGATCACGGTGAAGATCCACCGCGGCAATGTGATGCGCAAGATGGAAGCCCAGTCGCTCGCCGACCTGGTCCGCATGGCCGAGCTGCTCGGCGTGCGCGACGAGAAGGTCCAGCGGTTTAACATCTGAGTATGATGGCGCGTGAGGCCCGACTGGCCCACATGGGGTATCTGTAAAGCTATCGAGTAACCAGCGTGACCGACCCGTTCCCCTCCCCGCTCGTCGCGGTCGTCGATGACGACCCCGGCATAAGGGGAAGCCTCAACAGCCTGCTGCGATCGGCAGGCCTTGCCAGTGTGTCGTTCGAGAGCGCCGAGGCGCTGCTCGCCGATGATCCCGCGCGCTTCGCCTGGGTCATCACCGACCTGCACATGCCGGGGATGACCGGGCTCGAGCTGCAGGCCGAGATCGGCCGGCGCGGTTGCGATTGCGAGATGATCGTGATGACCGCCTTCCCCACTCGCGCCTCGCAGAGCCAGGCGCTGGGCGCCGGCGCACGGGCGTTCCTGACCAAGCCGATCGACGCGGACCTGCTGCTCGAGGCGATCGAGGGGGCGGCTTAGCCCCAAACCGTCATCCGGGCGAAAGCCGGGATCTCGTGCGGCTCTTTCCCCGCGCTACTGCCTGAGATCCCGGCTTTCGCCCGGATGACGGCTTGGGCGTGCGGCACGCCAGCTCCCTCTCTTCTCCCTTAAGGGAATGGGCGAAGGCGTTGCCGCCCTCGCCCCAATCCTCACTCCACCGGATCGAGCGGGTTGACCCGCGAGACGATCAGCGGATCGACCGGCGTCAGCGGCAGCGCCGGGATCGCATCCGGCGCCACCCCGAAGGTCGCCGCCAGCACTTCGTTCGAGAAGGACGACACCGCCGCGCGGTAGCCGACATCTTCGGGCATGGGCTGGTCGAAGAACACCAGGAAATGGATGTCGTCCTCGCTCAGCACCTCGATCTGGTGCGGATAGGAGCGCGGGATGAAATAGGCGTCGCCGGGCCCCAGCAGATAGGTGTCGACGCTGCCGTCCGGATCGAGGATCGACATGCGGGCGCGGCCCTTGTGGACATAGCCCATCTCGGCCGTGTCGGGATGCCAGTGCGGCTCGCGCATGCCATTCTCGCGCACGTCGATCGAATACATCGCGAGGTTCTTCAGCGCCGGCCAGAATTGCGCACGAGCGAGCTGGGCGGTGCCATAGGGGAAGTCGATCGGGGGCGTCTGCGCCGCGATGCTGAACTTGTGCGGATCGGGAAGGGCGGCGGTTTCCGGCACCTCTGCCGGGCCGGTGCGCTTGACCAGGTAGCGTGCGCTCGACGTGTCGCGATGGATCGGGGCGAATTCCGCGGCCGGCAGGGTGAAGGTGTTGCCGAGCACCGCGTCGCTCATCGCGCCGAACGCGGCCTGGAGGGTGAAGTCCTCGGGCCGTTCATTGCTGAACACGACGATCAGCTCGGCTTCGGTGTCGCCGACATTCTCGATCGTGTGGAGCGAGCCGGTGGCGATGTGGAACATCTCGCCCGCGGAGATGGTGAAGCGGCCGAACACATCGGCATTGTCGAGCACCGAGACGAGCAGCTCGCCCGACAGGCAATAGGCCAGCTCGTCGGCATTGGCGTGCCAGTGCGGCTCGCGGATCGCGCCGGGGGCGATCACCAGCCGCTTCATCGCCATGCGCTTCAGCAGCGGGAATTCGTCGGCGGTGAGCCGGCGGGCCGAGCCGAGCTCGCCTTCATAGGCGGGGACGGCGTGGAGCAGCGAGCGTACGTGCCGGGATGCGGCCATGATCTTCCTCCTGGAGCATTGGTCGCGCCTCGCGCGCGGCCGGAGCACCAGAGCTAAGCTGCGTGGCGGGGCTTCCATCCCCTATCAAGGTAGGCCCAACCTTGGTTTGGATTGGCGCGGGCGGAGCGCCGCACATCTCGGGACACGTGCAAGACCCGAGGAGACGCCCGTGAAAGCCATGCCCTTCCTGCTGCTCGCCTTGTGCAGCTGCTCCGCCCCCAAAGCGCAGCTCCAGTGCCCCGCCTTTGCCGATGTGGCCCCCGCCGCGATCCCTTCGGACTATCTCGAGGATCTGAGCCAGCGCCTCGCCGGGCCCGACCGCGCGAACACGGTGGTGACCGCGGTGGCCGACATGCGAAAGCGCGCGCCGACCCTCACGCCGGACGAGATGACCGACATATTGATCGCGGCCGACTGCCCCAATGCGGCAGCGAAGCCGGACCATGACATCGCCGCCGACCGGGCTCGCATCGCAGCGTTCCGCGCCCAGGTGAGCACGCTGATGGGCGGCCAACAAACCCGGTAATACAATGGTTTATGTAAACCATCGTATTCCTGAACGCGGCCCTTTCCCTCCCCTATCTCCGACCTGCCAACACGGTTTTGGAGGAATTTGAAATGGGAATGATCAAGCACGCCACCCTCGCCATCCTCGCTTCGGCGGCCTTTGCGGTGCCGGCGATGGCGCAGGATTCGACCAGCTTTACGGGTCCGCGCGTCGGCGTCGAAGGCGGCTGGAGCCGGGTCGGCGGAGGGCACCGCGTGGGTGGGGATGGGTTCACCTATGGCGCGACGCTCGGCTATGACGTCGCCGCGGGCAATCTGCGCGTCGGCCCCGAGTTCGAGATCTCGGATTCCACCCAGAAGGAATGCCGTGCGGCACCGGCGATCGCCGCCGGCGCGAAGGATTGCGAGCGTTCGGACCGCGACCTCTATGCCGGTGCGCGCATCGGCTATGTCGCCGCTCCCTCGGTGCTGATCTATGGCAAGGCCGGCTACACCAATGCCCGCTTCTCCGACCGGATCGAGAATGCCGGCGCGAGCGACGTGGACGGCGCCGACAACCGCAGCGGCTACCGGATCGGCGCCGGCGCCGAATATGCGGTGACGCGCAACATCTATGTCTCGGGCGAGTATCGCTACTCGCACTGGTCCAGCAACATCCACCAGAACCAGCTGCTCGCCGGCGTCGGCCTGCGCTTCTGAAGTCCTCCCCCACGGCACCCCGCCGTACCCCCAAGCAAGGAGCATACCCATGAAGCAGATGATGATCGCCGCAGCGGCCCTGTTCGCGCTCGGCACCGGCATCGCCCAGGCACAGGACGTGCCGCAGAACGCACCCCAGGACGCCCGCATCTTCACCGATGCCAGCGGCTTCCGCGCCGAGGAGACGCCGGGCGGCTATCAGCCGGCCAGCTCGCCCTTCTCCGGCCCGGTCACCCCGACAACCCAGGTCGTGTTCGTGCCGCAGGCGCTGACCCCCAGCCAGGCCTATCCCGCGCCGGCGCCGCTCAAGGCCTATCCGGCCTGCAAGCCGGGCCGCGAGGACAATTGCCGCCAGCGCCAGTGAGCTGACGCACAGGCGGAACGCATGGCGCGCCGGCGGCCCAATGGGCTTCCGGCGCGCTTTCGTATCTTTTCGTCGCGCAACCGAAACTACTGTATGATGGCTGTCATCGTCCTTGCCGACGATACCCATCTCGCCGGCCGGGGCTCCCCCTCCCCGGCTTCGCCCTACCTCTGACGCTGGAGTATTCGACATGGCTACCATCACCACTCAGGACGGCACCGAGATCTTCTACAAGGACTGGGGCCCCAAGGACGCCCAGCCGATCGTCTTCCACCATGGCTGGCCGCTGTCGTCGGACGACTGGGACGGCCAGATGCTGTTCTTCCTCAATGAAGGCTATCGTGTCGTCGCGCATGACCGCCGCGGCCATGGCCGTTCGGCGCAGGTGGCCGAGGGCCATGACATGGCGCACTACGCCGCCGACGCCTCGGCCGTCGCCGAGCATCTCGACCTGCGCAACGCCGTGCACATCGGTCACTCGACCGGCGGCGGCGAAGTCGCGGCCTATGTCGCCCGCCACGGCCAGCCCCAGGGCCGCGTCGCCAAGGCAGTGCTGGTCAGCGCGGTGCCGCCGCTGATGCTCAAGACCGAAGCCAATCCGGGCGGCCTGCCGATCGAGGTGTTCGACGGAATCCGCGCGGGCGTGGCCGCCAACCGCGCCCAGTTCTTCCTCGATTTCGCCTCGGGGCCCTTCTACGGCTACAACCGTCCGGGCGCGACGATCTCGGAAGGCGTGATCCGCAACTGGTGGCGCCAGGGCATGGATGGCGCGGCCAATGCGCACTATCACGGCATCAAGGCCTTCTCGGAAACCGACCAGACCGAGGACCTGAAGGCGATCACCGTGCCGACGCTGATCCTGCACGGCGACGACGACCAGGTGGTGCCGATCGCCGATGCGGCCCTGCTCTCGGCCAAGCTGGTGCAGAACGCCGAGCTCAAGGTCTACAAGGGCTATCCGCACGGCATGCTGACCACGCATGGCGATGTGCTCAACCAGGACCTGCTGGCGTTCATCAAGGCCTGAGGCTCTTCCGAGCAAGAAGAAAGGCCCATCCCTTGCGGGGTGGGCCTTTTCTTTTGGGCGCGCACCCGATCGATCGGTTCCGGTTTGAATTCTCCTCCCCGATCCCATTGCCCGGAAAGCCGGCCAGACTAGCCTGCGGACCATCACGCGACTTTCGCGTGACGGAAAAGGGGGCATGATGAAGAAGCAGATTGCCACTGCATTCGCCGTCGTGGCGATGATGCTGGCGCCGGCCGCGTGGGCGCAATATCGGTACTTCGGCAACATAGTACCCGATCCCGACCCCTCCAAGGTCGTCGAGTACATCATCACCTACACCGACGGGAACATCGACGGCGTGGTGGGCCGGCACATCGTCTATTGCGGCGGTGACGAGGATTTCGGCGGCCAGATCACCATGTGGATGGAATATCAGCAGGTCGGCATCTGCGAGCCGCCCTATTACGACCCCGAAAATCCCTGATCGCGCCTGACGCGCAAATAGCTGCGGCAGCCGACGCGGGAGGGCTCCTCCGTCGGCTGCCGCAGCGATCCAGCTTTCCTGGCCCGAGCCGAGCCTACACCATCTCGGGCGTGCGGCAGGCCTCGTAAAGGAACCAGGCGCGACGCTCGCTCTCGTCGATCCACACTTCGAGCAGGCTCGTCGTCGCGACGTCCGAATAGGCGTCGCACAGCTCGTGCACGCGGCGCAGGGCGGCGACCAGCTGCTTGTTGTCGCCGTGCAGCTCGGCGAGCATGTCCTGCGGATCGACATAGTCGGCATTGTTGTCGAGCAGCCGCTGGTTGCCGGCGATGTCCGAGATCGAGCGGATCGTGGTGCCGCCGATCTTGCGCGCACGCTCGGCGATGACGTCGGTCATCGCGAAGATCTGGTCGCCCTGGTCGTCGAGCATCAGGTGATAGTCGCGGAAGTTCGGACCGCTCATGTGCCAGTGGAAGTTCTTGGTCTTCAGGTAGAGCGCGAACACGTCGGCGAGCAGCTTCTTGAGCCCGGCCGAGATGTCGCGGGTGGCGCTCTCGCCCAGGTCGGTCGGCGTGCCGAGCTTGCGCTCGGCGGCGGTGATGAAGGTCATTTCCAGTCTCCTTGGAAGTCGGCGCAGGGGGATGCGCCTTGCAAGGCGGAGATCGGTGGGCCGACAGTGCGCGCCAACCCAAACCATGGTGTGAACCAGGGGGGCGACCGTGGCACAACATCTTCGTATGATTGGCCGCAGCCTTCGCAGCTGCGAGAGTGCAACCGGGACATATCGAAAGGGCGCGACCATGGAATGCCGGCATGTGATGACCGTGAACGAAGTCACGCCAAGCGCCCGTGGCTGCGAGGAATGCCTGAAGATCGGCAGCGAATGGCTGCATCTCCGCCTGTGCCGTGCCTGCGGCCATGTCGGCTGCTGCGACCAGAGCCCGCACCGCCACGCCACCGCGCATTTCCACGCGACCCGCCATCCGATCATCGAAGGCTATGACCCGCCCGAGGGCTGGGGCTGGTGCTATGTCGACGAGGTGGTGGTTGATCTGCCCGACCAGACACCCCAGCTGGGGCCGATCCCGCGCTACTATTGATCCCGGAGTTTCCATGAGCACCACCACGCCCCAGGCCGCCGACGCGGCACCGGATACGCTCGGCCGTCCGCTGATCTTCGCCATGGCCGCCGCCGCGGGCATCGCAGTCGCCAATATCTACTACAACCAGCCGATGCTGGGCGTCATGCAGCGCGACCTGCCGGGCAGCGGCACCGTGCTGGTGCCAACCGCGACCCAGATCGGCTATGCGCTCGGCCTGTTCCTGCTCGTGCCGCTGGGCGACCTGGTGGAGCGCAAGCGGCTGATCGCGATCCAGTTCGTCATACTGGCCGGCGCGCTGGCGCTGGCCGCCATTGCCCCGAGCGCGGCGATGATCATCGCGGCATCGGTCGCGGTGGGCTTCGCCGCGACCGTGGCGCAGCAGATCGTGCCGCTCGCCGCGCACCTGGCGCCGCCCGAGAAGCGCGGCGCAGTGGTCGGCACGGTGATGGCCGGGCTGCTCTGCGGCATCCTGCTCAGCCGGACGCTGGCCGGCTTCGTCGCCGCCCATGCCGGCTGGCGCGAGATGTTCTGGCTGGGCGTGCCGCTGGCGCTTGCCGCGGGCGGCGTGATGGCACTGACCCTGCCGCACAGCGCGCCGGACTCCGAGCTGCGCTATCCCCAGCTGCTCCGCTCGCTCGGCGGGCTGTGGCGCGAGTTCGGCGCGCTGCGCCATGCCGCGATCACCCAAGGCCTGTTGTTCGCAGCGTTCAGCGGCTTCTGGACGATCCTGGCGCTACGGCTGCAGGAGCCGGCCTTCGGGCTCGGCTCCGAAGTGGCCGGCCTGTTCGGCGTGATCGGCGCAGTGGGCGTGCTCGCCGCGCCCATCGCTGGCCGTATCGCCGACAAGAAGGGGCCGCGGCCGGTGATCCTGCTCGGCGCGGTCTGCGTGCTGATCGGCTGGGCGTTCACCGGGCTCTGGGCCTCGATCGCCGGCATGGTGATCGGCGTGATCCTGCTCGACTTCGGCGTGCAGGGCGCGCTGGTCTCGCACCAGCATGTCGTCTTCGCGCTGCGGCCGGAGGCACGGGCTCGGCTCAACACCATCTTCATGGGCGCGATGTTCGTCGGCGGTGCGGTCGGGTCGGGCGCGGCGACCTGGGCATGGTCCGTGGGCGGCTGGACGGCGGTGTCCGCGCTCGGCGCAGCATTCGCGGCGGTGGCGGTGCTGATCCAGTTCACGCACCGGCAGCCGCACTAAAAGCCCTCTCGAATACTCCCGTCATCCCCGCCTGCGCTGGGATGACGATTGGAATTATGCTTCTCGCACCCGTAGCGTTGCCAGTGCCGCCAGCAACATCACCACCGCTGCGATAGCCATCGTCCAGATCGGCTGGCCGGGGAAGACGTGCCGCATCACCGTGCCGATCACCGTCGCGACCAGCAGCTGCGGGATGACGATGAAGACGTTGAACAGGCCCATGTACACGCCGAGCTTGGCCTGGGGCAGCGACGAGGCGAGGATCGCATAAGGCATCGCCAGGATCGACGCCCAGGCGATGCCGATGCCGATCTCGGCGACCAGCAGCGTGTTCGCATCCCGGATCACCAGGAAGCTTGCATAGCCGAGCGCGCCCAGGCCCAGCGCGATCGCGTGGGTGCGCGCCTTGCCGAAACGGCGGGCGAGCGGTCGGAGCAGGAAGAGCGCCGCAAGCGTGGCGACGGCATTGTACGCAGCGAACAGGATGCCGACCCAGTTGCCCGCATCATTATAGCCTTCGCTCGCCGGATCGGGCGCGTGGAAGACATATTGGGCGACGACCGGGGTGGTGTAGATCCACATGATGAACAGCGCCGACCAGCTGAAGAACTGGACGACTGCGAGCCGCTTCATCACCGGCGGCATGCCGGAGAAATCGGCCATCAGGTCGCCGAGCAGCCCCCCACCCCGCGTCACCGCCGTGACGATCCGCGAGGCGCCATAGGCGGCGAGCAGGCCGGCGAGCAGGTAGAGTTCCTTCTCAAGCCCGAGCGTGAACACCGCAACGCCGAGCGCGGCGCCGGCTGCCAGCCAGGGCACTCCGGCGGTGGTCGAAGCGGGCGGCGGCGCTTGCGGCTCCGGTGCTGGGCCATCGAAGGCCGCGATCTCTTCAGGGGAATATTCGCGGGTCGTGAACACGGTCCAAAGCACCGCAAGCAGCAACGCCGCGCCGCCAAGATAGAAGCTCCAACGGACCGTATCGGGCAGGCCGCCGCCCGGTGCGACATTCGACACGCCGAAATGATCGAGCAGGAACGGCGTCGCCGACCCGATCACCGCGCCCGCGCCGATGAACGCGGTCTGGATCGCATAGCCGGCGGTGTGCTGCTCCTTGTCGAGCATGTCACCGACGAACGCGCGGAACGGCTCCATCGAGATGTTGAGCGAGGCATCGAGCACCCAGAGCAGCAGCGCCGCGACGAGCAGCACCGGCGCATTGGGCATTCCGATCAGCGCCAGCGTCGCCAGCACCGCGCCGGCCAGGAAATAGGGGCGGCGGCGACCGAACCGGCCCCAGGTCCGGTCCGAATAATGGCCGATGACTGGCTGGACGAGCAGGCCTGTCAGCGGGGCGGCGATCCACAGCAGCGGGAGATTGTCGATGCTTTCGCCCAGCGACTGGAAGACGCGGCTCATGTTCGCGTTCTGCAGCGCGAAGCCGATCTGGATGCCGAGGAAGCCGAAGCTGATGTTCCACAGCCCGGCAAATCCCTGGCGCGGCCGCCCCCCTGCCTTGCTCACCGGCGACCGGCCTTCTTGCCCGGCGCGACGAAGCGGATCGCCTCGCCGCCGCCCGGCGCCAGCGCGATCGAGAGGGTGTCGCCCTTCTTCACCTGCTTGCTCTCGATCGTGATCGAGTGGCGGGCATCGGTGCGATAATCGGCACCCGGGCCGTCGCGGTAGATCTCGGCGGTGTAGGTCTTGCCAGGATCGAGGAAGTCGAGCGTCACGGTCGAGCTGCGCGCTTCCTCGTCGCCCACGGCGCCGAGATACCAGTCGTCGCTGCCCTTCGCCTTGCGGACGATCGTCGCATAGTCGCCGACTTCGCCGTTCAGCACGCGGGTGTCGCTCCAGTCGGTCGGCACATCGCGGATGAACTTCATCTCGCGCGGATACTTGGCGTAGTTCTCCGGCGTGTCCGCCGCCATCACCACCGGCGAATAGAGCACGACGTACAGGCCGAGCTGCTTGGCGATGGTCGACTTGATCGCCGATCCGTTCGAACCGCTGAGGCTGAGCACGCCCGGGGTGAAGTCCATCGGGCCGCCGAGCAGCTGGGTGAAGACCATGTTGGCTTCATGCTCGGGCGGGTTCTTGCCGCCTTCCCAGGCGTTGTACTCCATGCCGCGGCCGCCCTCGCGCGCAACCCAGTTCGGGTAGGTGCGGCGGAGACCGGTATCCTTCACCGGCTCGTGGCTGTCGATCGAGACGTGATACTTTGCTGCGGTCTCCACGACGCGGAGATGGTGGTTCACCATCCACTGGCTCTCATGCCATTCGCGGTGCTGCGAACCGTCCGGATCGACGCGCTCGATCTGGCCGGCGTCGGTGACATAGCCGGTCTTGACCACCGGGATGCCGTGGTCCTGGGCATATTTGAACGCGCGGTCGAGCTGGCTGTCATAATGGCTGGCCGAGCCGCCGGTCTCGTTATGGCCGATCAGGTAAACGCCCTTGGCCTTGGAATAGCGGGCAAGCTCGGCGGCGTCGAAATCCTCGGTCGGCTGGTCGAAGTTCATGTCCTTGCCGTTGCCGAACCAGTTGCCGTCCCAGCCGACATTCCAGCCCTCGACCAGCACGCCGGGGATGCCGTTGGCGGCGGCGAAGTCGATATACTGCTTCACATGCGCGGTGGTGGCACCGTGCTTCGGGCCCCGCGACCAGGTCCATTCGCCCTTGATCATGTTCCACCAGACGCCGACGAACTTGCCCGGCTTGATCCAGGAGACGTCGCCGAGCTTGTTCGGCTCGTTGAGGTTCAGCGTCATCCGGCTGGCATTGTAAAGGCCGGCCGCGTCATCGGCGATCGCGATCGTGCGCCATGGCGTCGAGAAGCCGGCATCGCGCGAGACCTTGGGCGCCCCTGCCCCCGGGGTGAGCGAGGCCTTGAAGGTGTTCCCCTCGGCCCGCTGCAGGTTCATCGCGGCATAGTCGATCAGTGCCGCCTCGTGCAGCGCGACATGGGTGCCGTCGGCAAGCTTGACCGTCATCACCGTCTGCGCGGTGCCGACCGCATCGAGCGGGGTCTTGTTGTAGAGATATTCCTCGCGGTTCCACAGATAGGCGGGCTTCCACCAGGCGGTGCCCGGCCCGGCAAAGGCGAACTCGGTCAGTTCGTCGGCGATATTGGCGTGCTTGAGGTTGGCCTGGGCCGGCAGCGTGTAGCGGAAGCCGATACCGTCATCGAACAGCCGGAAGGTGACGTCCATCTCGCGCTTGAGATCGGACTTCTCCTGCAGCCGCACCGTCATCTCGGTGTGGTTGTCGCGGATCGTCGACCATTCGCCGAAGGGCTGCGTCCACGTCGTGTCCGACTTGTCGCGCTTCACTTCGACCACGCCCATGCCCCGGTCGAGCTTCGGCGCGTCGGTGAACAGGAAGCCGAGCCGGCTGTCGGTGAGCAAGGGCTTGCCGGCACGCTGGACGGCGTAGCTCGCCCGCCCTTCGCCATCGATGCTGATCGTGACGGTGAGCTTGCCGTCCGGCGACGCGGCGCGGGCAACGGCGTTGCCCTCCAGCTTCTGCGAGAGGTCATCCTGCGCCAGCGCCGGGGCGGAGAAGGTGAAGGCGGCGAAGGCCAGCGCGATGGGGGCGAACTTCATGGATACTCCTCAGACTTCGAAGCGGGCGATCAGCCCGGAATAGGGGGCGACGGTCCAGTCGGTGACCTCGCCGGTCGAGAGCAGCGGGCGCCATTGCCCGGCATCCGCCGGCCTGAAGTGCCGGCCAGTGTCGCCCAGATTGAACAGGCAGAGCAAGCGCTCGCCCTCGCCTTCGCGCTCGAAGGCGAGAAGATCGGCGGGGGCGTCGAGAAAGGCGATGTCGCCGGTGCGTAGCGCGGGCGAGCCGTTGCGGAGCGCCAGCACCTGGCGGGTCCAGGCGAGCAGCGAGCCGGCATCGGCGTTCTGCACGTCGATCGCCAGCGTCGCGTGGTTGGGGCCGACGGGCAACCAGGGCTTGCCGCTGGTGAAGCCGAGCTGCGGGGCCTGTGCCTCCCAGGGCATCGGCGTGCGGGCACCGTCGCGCGACAGGGTGCGCGGCCAGTTGGCGATCGCCTCGGGATCCTGGAGGTCCTCGAACGCGATCTCGACCTGGTCGAGGCCCAGCTCCTCGCCATAGTAGAGGAAGATGTTGCCGCGCAGCGCCGCGAGCAGCAGCATCTTCATGCGGGCGAACGCGTCCGCCTGCCCGGGCGCGGCCCAGCGTGAAACGGCGCGTGGCGCGTCGTGGTTCTCGAACGCCCAGCTCGGCCAGCTGCCGCCCGAGTGCCAGTTCTCCAGCGCCTCGCGCACCGCCGCGGCGGTCAGGCTGGGGGCATAGAGGAAGTCGAAGCCATAGGCGGTGTTGAGCCGGTTGTTGCCGGCGGTGAACAGCTTCATCTCGCGATCGGCATCCGCCCCGCCGACTTCGGCGACGGTGAAGCGATCGGGATATTCGTCGAACACGTCGCGCAGCCGCTCGAGGAACGGCGGGATGTCGGCGTGGCTCTGGTTGTAGATGTGGAGCTGGAAGTCGAACGGGCGGGTGCGCGGCGTGTTCGAAGCAGGCGCCGGCGGATTGTCGCGGAATTCCGGGTCGTGCATCGAGAAGTTGATCGCATCGATGCGGAAGCCGTCCACGCCGCGATCGAGCCAGAAGCGGGTGATCGCGAGCAGCTCTTCCTGCACTTCGGGCAGGTGGCAGTTGAGCTGGGGCTGCTCCTTGAGGAAATTGTGCATGTAATATTGGCCACGCCGCGCGTCCCAGGTCCAGGCCGGACCGCCGAAGACGGACTGCCAGTTGGTCGGCGGCGAGCCATCGGGCTTGGCATCGTGCCAGACGTACCAGTCGGCCTTGGGATTGTCGCGGCTGGCGCGGCTCTCGACGAACCAGGCGTGCTGGTCCGAAGTGTGCGCCCAGACCTGGTCGATCAGCACGCGCAGGCCAAGCGCATGGGCGCGGGCGATCAGCGCGTCGAAATCGGCGAGCGTGCCGAAGATCGGATCGACGTCGCGATAGTCCGCCACGTCATAGCCGAAATCGGCCATGGGCGACTTGAAGAAGGGCGACAGCCAGATCGCATCGACGCCCAGGCTGGCGACATAGTCCAGGCGCTGGGTAATTCCGGGCAGGTCGCCGATGCCGTCGCCGTTCGAATCGAAGAAGCTGCGCGGGTAGATCTGGTAGATCGATGCGCCCTTCCACCAGGGCTGGGCTTCGTGGGGTTCCGCTTTCGCGGCAAGCGTAGTCACTGCTGGGTCTCCGCCGCGCACACCGCATAGCCGAGCGGTGGCAGGGTGATGGTCAGGGAGCCGGGGGCGCTGGCACGAGGCGCGCAGCTTCCGGCGAGGGAACGGAAATTCACGGATTTCACTTCGACCTGCACCTGACGGGTCAGGGGCTCGGTCGAGGTGTTGAAGGCGAGCAGCACTTCGGCGCCGGTGGCGGGATCGAAGCGCGAGAAGGCGAGCAGGCCGGGCTTGTCCTCGCGGGCGCGGAGCAGCTGGCGGCCGCGGGTGAGCGCCGGCGTGGCGGTGCGCAGGCGGGCGAGCGTGGCGATCTCGCGGAAGATGGGGTTGGTCTCGTCGAAGCGCGAGGTGGCGGTGGTGGCGTCGCTGCCGACCAGCTTGCGGGCGTTGTACTGCGCGACCTTGCTGCCGAACTGGTCCTCGCGCGCATCGACATCGTTCGAACCACCGGCAAAGCCCTGCTCGTCGCCGGCATAGATCGTCGGCACGCCGCGCAGGGTCAGCAGCAACGCGTTGGAGAGCAGCACGCGCTGGAGCACCTCCGCCTCGCTCGCCTGCGGGAATGCCTTGCGGACGAACCAGGCGAAGCGGCCATTGTCGTGATTGCCCGAGAAGGTCGGCAGGATCGCCGAGGTATCCGTGCCTTGCGCATAGAGCACGTCGCCGTCGAACAGCTTTTCGAACACGTCGGTGCCCCTGGTGCCGGCGACGCTGTCGAGCAGTGCCTGGCGGAAGGCGAAGTCGAGGACCGAGGGCAGTTTCGCGGTGATCGTGTGCGCGGCCTGGGCGGCCGGATCGGCGACTTCGCCGAAGATGTGGAAGTTCGGGATGCCCTTCGCGTGCGCGCGCTCGAGCATCGGCGGGACGAAGGCGGCCCAGAATTCCGGGTTTACATGGCGGGCGGTGTCGATGCGGAACCCATCGATCCCGAACCGGTCGATCCAGCTGCCATAAATGTCGATCATCCCCTCGAGCACCCGCGGATGCTCGGTCATCAGATCATCGAGCCCGACGAAATCGCCCATCAGCGAGCTCTCGCCGGCAAAGGTCGAATCACCCCGGTTGTGGTAGTAGATCGGATCGTTGAGCCAGGCCGGATGCTTGATCGCCTTCTCGCCCTCGGGGACGAAAGGCGTGTAGGCGTAGCTCGGATCGGTCAGCTTCGCGAAGTTCGCCACGGTACCGACATCGTCGCCGGCGAAGCCCGGATTGATCGGGGCGCCGTTCACCCCGCCGCGGCGCTGATAGGGATAGTCGGCACGGCCGCGATAGGCGCAGGCGCCGCATTCGCGATACTGGATGACGTCCGCCGTGTGGTTCACGACGATGTCCATGTAGACTTTCATGCCCTTCGCATGCGCCGCTGCGACCAGGGCCGCAAAATCCGCGTCGGTGCCGAAATGCGGATCGACATGGGTGAAGTCGGTGATCCAGTAACCGTGATAGCCAGCGCTCTGCTGGCCGGAGCCGCCCTGGACCGGCTTGTTGACGAAGATCGGCGCGACCCAGATCGCGGTGATGCCGAGCTTCTGGAGATAGGGGAGCTTGCTCGTGAGGCCCTTCAGGTCACCGCCGTGATAATAGCGGGCGTCGGTGGGATCGAAGCCGGTGGTGCCGCGATCGCCGGTAAGGCCGCCACGGTCGTTCGACGGGTCGCCATTGGCGAAGCGATCGGGGAGGACGAAGTAGATCACTTCGTCCTGGGGCAGGCGCTCGCGGTAGCTCTGCGCGGCAGCGGACAGCGACGCGAGTGTGGCGAGGAGCGCAAGAGCCAGCTTCACGCGGCCACTCCCCCGCAATGCTGCGCCACAAAGGCGGCATGATCCTGCATCTGGCCGACCTCCCGGGCGTTCAGCAGCTCGATCAGTTCGAGATATTCGGCGATCTCCTCCCGCGACGGCGCATCGGCCAGTGGGTGGTAGCCGGCCGCGGCGATCCCCTGCCCCGCCAGGACCTGGAACCAGGCGACTTCGCTGAACAGGTCCGCCTCGCCGCGGACGATCGCGCCCGAGGCGCGCCAGAGCTCGATCTTGTGACGCAGGCTGTCGGGCAGCACGACGGCGCGGCGTTCGGCCCAGAAGGGCTCGTCGCGGTCGTTCGCCCAATAGTGCAGCACGAGGAAATCGCGGATGCGGTCATACTCGAGATGCGTCTGGCGGTCGTACTCGTCGCGCTGGACCTGGCTGACATGGCGGCCGGGCAGCAGCTTGAGGATCCGCTCGATGCCCGACTGGATCATGTGGATGCTGGTCGATTCCAGCGGCTCGAGGAACCCGCTGGCGAGACCGAGCGCGATGACATTGTGCTTCCAGAAGCTCTGCCGCTTGCCGGCGGTGAAGCGCAGCGGCCGGGGATCGTCGAGCGGCTTCTCGTCCAGCCCGGCGAGCAGCCGCGCGGCTGCCTCGTCGTCCGAGAGATGCGCGCTGGAATAAACGATCCCATTGCCGGTGCGGTGCTGGAGCGGGATGCGCCATTGCCAGCCGGCACCATGCGCGGTGGCGCGGGTATAGGGCGTGAAGTCGCGGGCGCGCTCGGACGGCATCGCCATCGCGCGGTCGCAGGGGAGCAGGTCGCTCCACGCCTCGAACCCTGCGCCCAAGGTCTCGCCGATCAGCAGGGCGTGGAAGCCGGTGCAGTCGAGGAACAGGTCGCCGGCGACTTCGCGCTCGCCATCGAGCCTGAGCGCGGTGACGTCGCCGCCCTCGCCGTCGCGTTCTACCGTGACGATCCTGCCCTCGACACGCTCCACGCCGCCGCTCTCGGCCAGGCCGCGCAGGAAGCGGGCATAGAGGCCGGCGTCGAAATGGAAGGCATAGGGCATTTCGGGCAACAGCTTCGCCGTCCGCGCCGGGCCGCGCTGCATCCGGTTGGCCAGCGCCGCCGCATTGTTCAATGCATAGGGCGCGAGCGGCTTGGCGACGCCCTCGGCCTTGCCGCGCAGCCAGCTATGCTGGAAGGCGAGCAGCCCGTTCTCTCGGCCGACGTCGCCGAACGCGTGCATATAGCGCCCGCCCCTGGTCCAGCCGACGAACTCGATCGCCAGCTTGAAGCTCGCCTGGGTGGCGGCGATGAACTGGTTCTCGTCCACGCCCAGGCTGGCGTTGAACAGGCGGAGCTGAGGAATCGTCGCCTCGCCTACCCCGACCGTACCAATCGCCTCGGACTCGACCAGGGTGATATGGAAGCGCTTGTCGAGGAACCGGGCGAAGGCCGCCGCGGCCATCCAGCCCGCGGTGCCGCCACCGGCGATCACGATGCGGATCGGCTGCTCAGTCTGCACGTCGGCGCCTCGACAAAAACAGGTGGCCCGGCGGGGAAGCCGGGCCACAGCTCGGGGGGGGATCAGAACTTGTAGGTCAGGCCGAGATAATAGTCGCGGCCATAGCGCTGATACTCGCGCACCAGGCGGGGATCGGTCGCCTCGGTGGTGACGAAAGGCTGATCGGTGATGTTCTTCGCCTGGGCGAGGATCGAGAGGCCGGCGAGCGGGCCGCTCTTGAACTCATAGCCGATCTGCGCGTCGAGCACGCCTTCCGCACGGCCCTGACGATATTCCGGGTTGGCGGAAAGGCCAGCCAGTTCCGCCAGGAAGCTGTCGCGCCAGCGATAGGTGGCACGTGCCTGGAAGCCGCCCTTCTCGAAATAGGCGGTGCCGGTGGCGACCCACTTGGACTGGCCGGGCAGCGTGATCGGGTTCACGTTGTTGGCGTAGCGGATCTTGCTGTCGACATAGGTGCCGCTCGCGAACACGCCGAAGCCGTCGAGCGCCTTGCTGAACACGCTGAAGGGCAGCGAGGCCGTGGCTTCCACGCCCAGGATATCGCCGCGGCCAGTGTTCGCCGGCGAGCTGACCAGGCCGAACTGCGCGTTCTGGCCGCGGACGATCGCCTGCTGCGCCGGGGTGAGCGCCGGGAGCAGCGCCGAGAAGTCGTACAGCACCGAATTGTTCGGATCGACGAAATCGGTCAGGTGCTTGAAGAACCCGGTCAGCGCCAGATAGCCGCCGCTGTTGCCGAGATACTTCTCGAACGAGATGTCGATATTGGTCGACTGGTACGGACGCAGGCGCGCATTGCCGCCGTTCGAGCTGAAAGGGCTGTTCTGCGGCAGGCTGCCCTGGCCGATCTTCGAGATGTCGATCGACACCGCCTGGGTCACGCGCTCCTGATCCAGGCGCGGGCGCACCATCGTCTGGGCGGCACCCATCTTGATGAAGAAGTTCGGCTGCAGCTCGAGGCTGAACGAGGCCGAGGGCAGGAAGTTGGTGTAGCTCTCCGAGCTGTTCACCGGCGAGATCGTCACCACGCCGCCGTTCAGCGCAGCGATCTGGCCGTCACCGCCCTGCTTGGTGTGGACCACCTGCAGACCGAGCGAGCCGCGCAGCGCCTTGCCGCCCACTTCGCCATCGAGCGTGAGCTTGGCATAGCCGGTCAGCACGTCCTCGGTGACGGTGTTGTCGCGCACCAGCGAGTCCGGACGGTTGTCGAACACCGAGTTGAGCAGGCCATAGACCTTCATCGGATCGACGGTGAGCATCTGGGGAACGCCCAGATAGTCGAGGCTCACCTTCTCGCCGAGCAGCACGTCGTTGGGCACCGCGACGCTCGTCGGCGTGCCGCTGGCGACGGTGCAGTTGGTGCCGCCGCCCTTGGGGCAGAGGAAATAGCTGGTGTACTTGCTCTGCTTCTCGCGCCGGCTGTAGTTGCCGCCGACTTCCCAGGCGCTGAACACGCTGCCGCTGATCTCGCCCTTGAAGCTGGCGCGCAGCGACTTGAGATCGTCGGTGAAGTCCGGACGGTTGAGGAAGCCGGCCTGCACCACCGCGGTGGTGCCGTTATAGCCCCAGCCGCGCGGATCGGTCAGGCGGATGACGCTGGTGTTCGAATAGTCGAGCGTCGGCACGATGTTGTAGGTGCCGTCGCTGTTCTGGTGGATCTTCACCGTGTCCTTGGCGCCGGTCGAGTTGTAGCCGGTGCCCGAATAGGTCTCGAGCAGGAAGTCGGTGCGGGTGGCGCGGCTCCAGCTGGCGTCCACGTTGAAGTGGATCGTGTCGCTCAGCTTGAAATCATTGTTCCAGCCGAGCGAGATGTTCTCGGCCTTGCGCTCGTTCAGGTCGTTGCGCTGGACGTTGACCAGGTTGCTGATCGTCGCGTCGGTGACCAGCCCGTTCTGCACGGTATAGCCCGGGGCGATCACGCCGTTCGAGCCCCAGGTCGGCGCGATGCCGAACTCGATACCGCGCAGGTGCTGGGTTTCCTTGAAGTTCGAATAGAGCGCATCGAACGTCGAGTGGAAATTGTCGCTGGGCGCCCATTCGATCGTGGCGACGCCGCCATAGCGCTTCAGCAGGTTCGACTGGACGTACGGCTTGGCGCCGCCGAGCATCAGGTTGCCGCCGACCGCCGGATCGTTCGGGAAGCCCCAGGCGGCATAGCGCTCGATCTGGGTGGGCGTGTTCTGCGCGGAGACGCCCAGCGCGATGCCCAGCGTGTCGTTGGCGAACTTGCCGACATAGGTGGCCGACGCCTTGTAGCCGTAGCGCGTGCCGTCCGGATTGAGCTTGTCCGTCTCGTTCATCTGGCCACGGGCCGAGACGACGAAGGTGTTGGCCTTCTGGTCGAGCGGGCGCAGCATGCGCAGGTCGACGGTGCCGGCAATGCCGGCCGCGATCAGCGAAGCGTCCGCCGACTTGTAGACGTTGACGTTCTTGAAGAATTCCGAGGGATACTGGTCGTACTCGACGCCGCGATTGTCGCCGACGGTGACCTGCTCGCGGCCGTTGAGCAGCGTGGTCGAGAAGTCGGGGCCGAGGCCGCGGATCGACAGGCGCTGGTCGCGGCCCTCGAGGCGCTGCGCGGTGACGCCCGGGATGCGGGCGAGCGAGTCGGCGATCGAGACGTCGGGCAGCTTGCCGATGTCTTCCGACGAGACCGAGTCGACGATGGTGACGTTGTTGCGCTTGATGTTCGCCGACGAGGTCAGCGAGGCGCGGATGCCGGTGACGACGAGCGCGGCTTCGTCGCCGCTGGTGTCGGAAGCCTGATCGGCGGGCGCGGGATTGGCGTCCTGCGCAAAGGCCGGGGTCGCGCCGAGCAACAGCAGCGCTGCGCCGAGCGTGCGGGTGCTGGCACCCATCGAAAGCGAACGCAGAATCGCTGCGTGATTGGACAATGCCATCTAAACCTCCCCAATATCCGCATCGCCTTCACTGGCGACGGTTTTTCTAAGCCTCTCCCAATTCGGCGCATGCGGCCGACAAGGGAAGGCAAGCGCATACGTATTCAGCAGCGACTTCCGATTTGGGGACAGGCAGGGTAGTTCAGGGGAACGCGCAGACAATTGCGCGGCACGGGAGACGGAAACGGCATGGCCTCGCCGGACAAGCCGACATCGTTCGACATCGCGGCACTGGCGGGAGTCTCGCAGCCGACGGTGAGCCGTGCCCTGCGCGGCGATCCGACCGTCAACGAAGGCACGCGCAAGCGTATCGAGGCGATCGCGGCGCAACTGGGCTACAAGGTCGACAAGAACGCATCGTCGCTGCGGCGCGGCCAGAGCAGTACCCTCGCCCTGCTCTTCTTCGAGGACCCGCTGCCCGACGGCACCGCGATCAATCCCTTCTTCCTGGCGATGCTCGGCTCGATCCTGCGCACCTGCGCCAAGCGAGGATACGACCTGCTGACCTCGTTCCAGCAGCTCTCGTCCAACTGGCACAAGGATTACGAGGACGCGCGCAAGGCCGACGGGCTGATCCTGCTCGGCTATGGCGATTACGAGCTGTACCGCGCGCGCCTGCAGGACCTGGTGCGCCAGGGCACGCATTTCGTGCGCTGGGGATCGGTGGAGCTCAACGGCCTGGGCACCACGATCGGCTGCGACAACATGCTGGGCGGGCGGCTGGCTGCGGAGCATCTGCTCGAACGCGGCCGGCGGCGGCTGGCGTTCATCGGCGACGCGACCAGCCATTATCCCGAATTCCGCGACCGCTATCACGGCTTTTGCGACACCCAGCTCGCCGTCGGTATCGAGCCCGATCCGCGGTTGCAGATCGGCGCGCTGTCGATCGAGGAATCGGGCTATGTCGCGGCACAGGAATTGCTCGCCAACCGCGTACCGTTCGACGCGATCTTCGCCGCATCGGACCTGATCGCAATCGGCGCGCTCAGGGCGTTGCAGGAAGCGGGCAAGTCGGTGCCGGGCGACGTCTCGGTGGTCGGCTTCGACGACATCCCGGCGGCGAGCCTGACCCACCCGCCGCTCACCACCATCGCCCAGGACTATAACGCCGCGGGCGAGGTACTGGTCGACACGCTGATCGGTGAGATCGGCAACCATTCGTCCGAGATGCGGCTGCTGCCGCCGACGCTGGTGGTGCGCAAGACGAGCTAAGGCGTTTACTGCGGCCCGCTTGTCTGACCATAAAGCAACCAATGACGAAGAAGACCGCCAAGGAACGCACGCCCAAGCCCGGCGCCCGGCTAACCATGCAGGACATCGCCCGCCTGGCGCAGGTGTCGACCCCGACCGTGTCGCGCGTGCTGAACGGCAGCCCGCTGGTGACCGAGGAAACGCGCGAGCGCGTGATGGCGGTGGCGCAGGCGCATGGCTATGCGGTCAACCGCAACGCCGCCAAGCTGCGGCACACCCGCACCAACACCGTGGCGGTGATGCTCGATTTCGGATCGCACCGGCACGGCGCGATTGGCGATCCCTTCATCTTCGAGCTGCTCGCCGGGGTGTCCGAGGCATTGTCGATCCGCAACCAGGACCTGCTGCTCTCGCCGCCGGGGCTGGAGGATGTCCGCGCCTATCGCGACTTCTACCAGGCGCGCGGGGCGGACGGGTTCATCGTGCTCGGCCAGGGCACGCGCGACGCGATGCTGCGCGAGCTGGGCCGTGCCGACGTGCCGCTGGTCGTGTGGGGCGCAGTTGCCCCCGACGCCGGCTATTGCGCGATCGGCAGCGACAATTTCCTGGGCGGCGAGCTGGCCGGGCGGCACTTCGTGGCGAGGAAGCGCAAGCACTGGCTGTTCGTCGGCGACATCCGCCACGAGGAGCTGCGCCTGCGCTACGAGGGGCTCTGCGCGGTGGCCAAGGATCATGACGACGTGACGGTGGACTTCCTGCCGATCGCCTCGATGGCCTTCAACGCCACCGCCGACACGGTCGCCGCCTATCTCGCCGCAGGGCGCCTGCCCGACGCGGTGTTCGCCTTCTCCGATACCGCCGCGATGGCGGTGACCGGCGCATTCAAGGAGCGCGGGCTCACCGCGCCGCGCGACTATGCGCTGGTCGGCTACAACAACATCCCGCCCGCCGCGCATTTCAGCCCGGCGATCACCACGATCAACCAGAAGACCGACGTTGCTGGCGCGCTGCTCGTCGAGAAGCTGATGCAGCAGGTCGATGGCGGCCGTGCGCGCTCCACCACGCTGCCAACCGAGATCGTCGTTCGGGATACCTAAAGCTGGGGGCGACTGGCCTCCTTCCGTCGTCCCGGCGAAAGCCGGGATCTCAGGCGATGGCGCGAACGACGGGACAAGAGCCGCACGAGACCCCGGCTTTCGCCGGGATGACGGGATAGACCGACGCCTTTGTTCTTGAAAACGATATCAAAGAGCCTGTAACGCAGCTTTCCATAAGATTGGGGAGCGGGTGTTGGCTCGAGTACTGAACGGCGCGGACGATGGGGTGCTCTTCGCGGAGGATGGCTGGTCGCTCGATGTGATCGGCGACGAGCCTGCGCGCGAGGGCTGGGCCGCGACGATTCTAGCCCTTTCCAATGGCGCGCTGGGTGTGCGCGGCGCGATCGAGGAGCGGGCCGAGGCCAGCACCTTCCTCGCCCATGCCTATGAGCAGGCACCGATCCATTATCACGAGAAGCTCAAGGGTTTCGCCACCACCTCCGACTCGCGGGTGCCGGTGGCCGAATCATTGGGCATCGACGTACGGATCGATGGCGAAGCAATCGATTTCACGCAGCTCCGCTCGGCGACCCGCCGCACGCTCGACCTGCGCGCCGGCATGCTCCGCCGCGAGACGCGCTGGTCCTTTCCCGATGGACGGCTGCTCCGCATCTTCGGCGAGCGGATCGTGCCGCTCGACGGGAGCACGCTGCTGCTCCGCCGCTTGCGCGCGGAATTCGACGGCGAAGGCGTGGTCACGCTCCACCCCCGCCTGGCCCCCGCCCCCAGCGGTGCCACCCAATCGGACGACCCGCGCATCGGCGTGAACCTCGCCTCGCGCGGCTTCGAGACCGAGCAGGCGAGCGACGAACTGGTGGTCGAGCGCCTGCCGGGCAGCGGCATCGGCGTCGCCGCCGTCCAGCGCAGCCGGGAAGAGGATGGCTGGCTGCTCGTCGCGACCGGCTATGCCGCAGGCCGCGACGCGTCGCAGACGCTCGTCGCCGATGCCGGCGCGCTTGCCGGGACGGCCCTGACTGACGGCTTCGAGGCTGCAACGGCCGCACAGCGCGTGCTGCTCGACACGTTCTGGGCCGGCGCCGACCTGACCATTACCGGCGAACCGCGTCTCGCCGCGACCCTGCGCGCCAACCTGTTCCACCTCTTCGCCTCGGCCGGCCGCGACGGCCGATCGAGCGCCGCGGCCAAGGGGCTGACCGGCGAAGGCTATGAGGGCCATTATTTCTGGGACACCGAAGCGTTCATGCTGCCGGTGCTCTCGGTGCTGGCGCCCGACATCGCCCGGGCGATGCTGGTCTACCGCGCCGGCACTCTCGAGGCCGCCTTCGCCAATGCCCGGGCGCTCGATCACAAACGGGGCGCGCTCTATGCGTGGCGCACGATCGAGGGCCGCGAATGCTCGGCGCACTACCCGAGCGGCTCCGCGCAATATCACATCAATGCGGCCATCGCTTTCGCGATCGGGACCTATGTCGATGCGACCGGCGACGAGGGCTTCCTGGCCGAGCATGGCGTACGCATGCTGGTCGAGACCGCGCGGATCTGGCTGGCGCTGGGCGACTGGGCGGAGGGCCGCTTCCACCTGCGCGGCGTCACCGGCCCGGACGAGTACACCGCGCTGATCGACGACAATTGGTACACCAATCGGATGGCGCAGAAGCATCTGCGTCTCGCCGTCTCGGCCGCCGATCGCGTCGCCGCGATCGATCCGGAAGCCTGGGGCTGGCTCGCCGCCGAGATGGAGCTGGGCGCGGCCGAGCTCGCCGAATTCACGCGCACCGCCGACGGCATGCACCTGCCGTACGACGCCGCCCGCGGCCTCGACGCGCAGGACGCCAGCTTCCTCGACAAGCCGCGCTGGGACGTCGCCGGCACGCCCGCCAGCGAATTCCCGCTGCTGCTCCACTATCACCCGATGACGCTCTATCGGCACCAGGTGTCGAAGCAGGCCGACATCGTGCTGGCGATGGTGCTGGGCGGCGAAGAGGTCTCGGCCGAACGCAAGCGCCGGGTGTTCGACCATTACGAGCCGATCACCACGCATGATTCCACCCTCTCCGCCTCCACCTTCGCGATCCTGGCGAACGAAGTCGGGCACGAGGCGCAGGCGCTGGACTTCTTCGCCGAGACCAGCCTGGTCGATATCGACGATCGCCACGGCAATACCGGCCACGGCGTGCACATGGCGGCGCTGGCGGGTTCGTGGCTGGCACTGGTCTGGGGGTTCGCGGGTTTCCGTCCCTATGGCCCGCAATTGCGCTTCCGCCCGACCCGGCCCGCCGACTGGCAGGGCTACAGCTTCGGCCTCACCTGGCGCGGCACGCTGGTGCGCGTCGAGGTGGCGGGCGACCAGATCACCTATAGCGCCGTCTCGGGCCCCGAGATCGTGATCGGACACCACGATACCGAGATCCGCCTCGCCGCCGGCGCGCACTGGACCGGGGCGCTCGGATGCTGAAGGGCGTCGCCTTCGATCTGGACGGGGTGCTGACCGACACGGCGCGGGCGCATTACCGGGCGTGGAAGAAGCTTGCCGACATGCTGGCGATCCCGTTCGACGAGGAAGCGAACGAAGCGCTGAAGGGCGTCGACCGGATGGGCAGCCTGGCGCTGATCCTCGGCGACCGGCCCGGCCATGACGAGGCGGAACGCATCCGCCTCGCGACGCTGAAGAACGACTGGTACCTGGAAGAGATCGCCCATTTCGGCCCGGAGGACCTGTTCCCCGGCGCCCGCGAGGCGCTGGAGCAGTGCCGCGCCGCGGGCCTCGGCATCGCCCTCGCCTCGGCCAGCCGCAATGCACCGCTGCTGATCGCCCGGATGCAGGTGGCCGAGCTGTTCGACACGATCATCGATCCCGCGAGCCTGGCCGCCGGCAAGCCCGCACCGGACATCTTCCTCGCAGCGGCGGAAGCGCTGGGCAGGGCACCGGCGGAGATGCTGGGGGTCGAGGATGCCCCGGCCGGCGTGCAGGCGATCCATGCAGCGGGAATGAAGGCGGTGGGTGTCGGCGATCGCGCTGCCCTGCCCGATGCCGACTGGATCATCCCGGCGATCGCGGACTTCGATCTGGCCGCTTATTCGGCCTGACCGGTCCCTCCTGTCATCCTTCCCCCACTTGGGATGACAGACCTAGTTCCCCGGTGCCGGCGTCGAATGGCCGCACCGGGGAACCATCTTCTTGCAATGTAGGATTTCACATGCTTGCGTCGACCGGCCGGGAACCGTGCCCGGCCGCTCTTTGGCATGTAGGAAAGATAGGATCTTGCTCGCGCAAGCATGTTGCGAAATGCGGCGAGCTTGCGGGAACAGTGTCAATTTTCGCGCCTCGAAAACCCGCTTTGGGTGCGAACTTTGCGCCCTTTGACGAGTCGGCCCGGCGCGTGATGTTGGATCACTTCCGCGTCAGCCGCTCCAGCCGCACCAGCGCCACCGCGATCAGCACCAGCGGTACCAGCACCAGGTAGAAGGCGGTCTGGCCCGAGAAGCGATCGAAGGTGAAGCCGGTGATGAACGATCCGATCGTGCCGCCCAGCGCCGAGAAGATCACCATCAGCCCGACCATCGACGCATGCCGCTCGCGGGGGAGCGCGCTCAGCACCACCGAGGATACGATCGGGTAGATCGGCGCCATGAACACGCCGATCAGCGGGAAGATATAGGCGGCGATCGGCGCGTCGAACCAGCCCATGTTCGCGCGCGGCTGCAGCCCCTGCGTCGTCGGCAGGGTGAGCAGCACCAGCACCGCAATCAGCGCCAGGCAGCCGAGCAGCAGCTTGAGCCAGCCGAGCCGGGCGACCAGCCCGCTGGCACTCAGACGGCCCACCGCGAGCGCGGCAATGAAGATGCTCGACGCCTGGACGCTCATCGCTCCGGGCAGATGCAGCACCTGGTTGTTGAAGGTCGGCAGCCAGGTGCCGACGCCCTGCTCGATCAGCACATAGAGGAAGATCGCGGTGAGGAAGGCGATGGTCGACGGCAGCACGAGCAGCGCCAGCGCATCGCGGTAACCGGCGCTCGGCTGGCCTTCGACGGCACGGGCACCGCTCTCGTCGAGATCGGCGAACCACCATAGGACGGCGGTGGCGAGCGCGAGGACGGCGACGACGCGGTAGACGCCCAGCCAGTCATGCCCCGTCGCGTCCTGGCCGATGAACCAGCCGAACAGCCAGATGCCGGCGAGGATGCCGACCATGAACACGCCCTCGATCAGCGAGGTCAGGCTGGCATGGCGCGCCGGATCCGGGCGGACGAGGCCGATCGAGCTGTAGGTCGCGACCTTGGCGATGCCGAAGCACAGGCCGACGAGCACGAAGAAGACCTGCATCGCCCAGAAGCTGTTGGCGAAGGAGATGGCGAGCGCCCCGGCGGCGACCGCGAGCATCACGCCGATCTGCGCGCGGCGGAAGCCGAAGCGCGGCAGGTTGGTCGCGAACAGGAAGGAAGCGACGACAACCGAGAGGTCCTTGCACGCCTCGAGCGTGGCGGCATGCGTCTTGGTGACGCCGTAATGCGCGATCGACTGGAGGATCACCGTGCCGACGCTGTTCATCAGCAGCCCGAGCAGGGCGTAGCTGGTGATCAGGGCGGGTACCGCCCAGGCTGCGCGCTTCATTCGTGATCCTCTCCGTCTTTGTGGCGCCCAGCCAAGCAGATCATGCAATGCATTTCAACGCCCGCGTCAAACCGCTTCGAATTGGCTGTGGAGTTCCTCGCCCCCGGCACCGACCCACAAGTCGAACGCGCCCGGCTCGACTCGCCACTGGCCATCGGCCGCAACCAGCGCGAGTTCGGCATGGGGGATGGCGAGCGTCACGATGCGCCGCTCGCCGGGATCGAGGAGGATGCGGGCATGAGCCTTCATCTGCCGCACCGGCCGGGTGCGGCTGGCGACGCGGTCGTGGATGTCGGCACGGACGAACGCCTCGCCGCGCCGGAGCCCCGCATTGGTGACGGCGACGCGGACCTGCAGCGCCTCGCCCTTCGCGACCCTTGGCGGGACCTGCAGCTCGGCGAGGGCGAAGCTTGTATAGCCCTGCCCGCTGCCGAATTCGTAGAGCGCGCGGTCCGGGGCGTCGCGCCAATGGCTGCGGCCGGGCTCCATCGCATCGGAGTCGGGCGCGGGGCGACCGGTGCTGCGCCGGTCATAGGACCAGGGCTGCTGCCCGGTGGCGAGCGGGAAGCTGACCGGCAGGCGGCCGGTCGGCTCGCGCACGCCGAACAGGATGTCCGCCACCGCCGTTCCGGTCTGCTCGCCGAGGAACCAGGTGCAGAGGATCGCGGGTGCCGCGCGCACCGCGCCTTCGAGTGCCAGCGCCCGGCCGTGTCGGAGCAGGACCACCACCGGCTTGCCGGTCGCCGCGACGGCCTCGGCCAGCGCCTGCTGGACGGCGGGCACGGTGATGTCGACGCGGCTGTTGCCCTCGCCCGACATGTCGCCCGCCTCGCCGATCGCGAGCAGCACCACGTCGGCCGCCTGCGCCGCGGCTACCGCGCGTTCGATCCCGCCGGGTACGGCCGCGTGCACGTCGCTTCCCGTCTCGACGACCAGCGCCTTCGGATCGGCGAGCAGCGCGCGAATGCCGGTGGCGAGGTCGATCCCGTCGCTGGCATCGCCGGCGAAGGACCAGGGGCCGTTGAGATTGGCCTTGTCGGCGCCGAACGGACCGATCAGCGCGATCCGCTTGCCGGCGCGCGGCAGGGGCAGGACGTCGCCAACATTGCGCAGCAGCACGATCGAACGGGTGGCGACTTCGCGGGCGGTGGCCTTGATCGCCGGCGTCGCGGTCCGCTTCTTCTCCGCCACAGCGTCGAGCGAGCGGAAGGGATCGTCGAACAGGCCCAGCTTTTCCTTGAGCGCCAGTACCCGGCGCACCGCCTCGTCTACGCGCGTCATCGGTACCTTGCCCGAAGCGACCAGCGCGGGGAGGTATTTGTTGTAGAAGCCGCTCTGCATCGAGACGTCGACGCCGGCGAGGATCGCCAGCCGCGCCGCATCCGCCTCGTCTGCCGCGACCCCATGCGCGATCAGCTCGCGATCGGCGTCATAGTCGGACACGCAGACCCCGGCGAAGCCCAGCTCGCCGCGCAGCACGTCGGTGAGCAGCCAGCGATTGGCGGTGGCGGGCACGCCGTTGAAATCCGTGAACGATGCGATCGTCGCCCCTGCCCCCGCGCCGAAGCCGGCGGCGAAGGGCGGGAGATAGGTCTCGCGCAGTTCGGCCGGGCTCATGTCGACCGCGGCATATTCCATGCCGCCGCGCACCGCCGAATAGCCGGCGAAATGCTTGGGCGTGGCGAGCAGGCTGTCGGGCCGGCGCAGGTCGCTGCCCTGGAAGCCGCGCACCCGCGCCGCGGCGAGCTGGCGGTTGAGCAGCACATCCTCGCCCGCCCCTTCGGCGACCCGGCCCCAGCGCTGGTCGCGGGCGACATCGACCACCGGCGCGAAGGTCCAGTGCAGCCCGCCGGCGCTCGCCTCGGCCGCTACCGCGCGGGCGGCGCGCTCGGAGAGGTCGGGGTCGAATGCCGCCGCCTCGGCCAGCGGGATCGGGAAGACCGTGCGGCAGCCATGGATGACGTCCGCCGCGAAGACGAGCGGGATGCCGAGCCGGCTCTTCAGCGCCGCCGCCTGCGCTGTGCGGGCACCCGCCACGCCATAGCCGTTGAACAACATGCCGACGCGACCGGCGGTGATGTCGGCGAGCATCGCCTCGGCACCGCGCGGATCGACCACCGGATTGAACACCGCGCCGACCGGGCGGACCTCGTCGTTGAAGCAGCTGAGCTGGCCAGCCTTCTCTTCGACCGTCATCCGGGCGATCAGCCCGTCGATCCGCGGCGATGCCGCGCGCGCCGCGCCGGGCAGCAATCCGAGCAGCGCCGCCTGCGCCGATCCCGCCAGCAGCGCCCGCCGGTCGATTCGCATGTCGCTTCCGTTCGCCGCAGTTTTCCGTGTCAAAATCTCTCTCCCGCGTAACGCGACGTTGCAACGAAGCCCGCCGAAATCCGTTGGTTTCGGCACCTGTTGCCCCAGTGCACCACTGCTTGGCAAATTCCGCGTGACAGTTGCAGAAAACGATTTCATTATGCCTGCGTCGCGATTAGTCGAGCGGGATCAACCCGCCGGACATCCCGGCATAAACTCGGTTGGGGAGGATATATGTTGCTTTCCGCTCGCGCTGGCGTTCGCGTCGCGCTCTTGGCCAGTGCCGCCATGCTGCCGCTCGCGGCACAGGCGCAGACCGCGGCCACCGACGCCTCGGCGCCCGCCGCGCAGGACGACGCCGCCGACGAGGGCCAGATCGTCGTCACCGGCCAGACCACGCCGAACCGCCCGCTGATCACCGCCTCGGCCGACATCACGCTCGCCAATCGTGAGTTGATCGACCAGAAGGCCCCGCGCTCGACCGCCGACCTGCTCGAGATGGTCCCGGGCATCTTCGTCGAGGCGACCGCCGGCGCGGTCTCCAACAACTACTCGGTCCGCGGCCTGCAGGGCGGCGGCCAGCGCTTCGTCCAGCTGCAGGAAGACGGCATGCCGATCCTGTACGGCGGCGGCGGCGCCGACTTCTTCTTCGACCAGGACCTGACCATCGACCGCCTCGAAGCGGTCAAGGGCGGTTCGTCGGGCGTGCTGACCGTCAACGGCGCGGGCGCGACGATCAACTTCATCTCGAAGGCCGTGAACCACGAGGCCCCCGAAGGCGCAGTCCGCTTCACCGGCTACAATTACGGCCTGAAGCGCGCCGACGGCTATTACTCGCAGCCGATCACCGACAAGCTGGCGTTCAGCGTCGGCGGCTATTTCCAGTCGAGCCCGGGCGTTCGCAAGAACACCAACGACTATACCGGCTGGCGGATCAAGGGCGCGCTCGAATACAAGTTCGACGACGGCGGTTACATCCGCCTGTCGGGCAAGGGCGGCAACATGAAGAACGCCTATTATGCCGACCAGCCCTATCGCTTCCAGAATGGCGAGCCGGAAGGCGTGCCGAGCCTCGACACCCAGTTCGGCAATGTCGGCGGCCGCAGCTTCTCGAACATCGCGGTGCCGGTCTCGACCTTCGCCCATTCGAGCGGCTTCCGCGAGTTCAACTATGACGACGGAATCGTCTCGAAGACCTGGCAGGCGCGCCTCGACTTCGAGAAGCCCGTGTCGGACTCGATCACGCTGTTCGGCCATGGCCGCTACCTGGACTATAGCTACGACTTCAACGGGCTGTTCCCGGGCTCGGGCACCGGCAATGCCGGCCTGACCAGCGCGGTGAACTATCTGACGCCGGGCGCCAACTCGCCGATCAACGACCTGCTGACGCTCGGCCAGGCCGCCTTCCCGACCACCACGCGCTTCGGCATCAAGAACCTGCGCACCGGCCAGGTGATCGGCTCGAACCAGACGGCGTTGCTCAATGCGCTGAACGGCAACGGCTTCCTGCAACGCACCACGCTCAACCACGACGCGATCGACGCCTATGACCTGGGCTTCAACGTCGGCGGCCGCTGGAACTTCGAGAGCGGCAGCTTCAAGAACTCGCTGACCGCGGGCGTGATGTACTACAAGACCAAGCGCAACCAGGACCAGTCGGCGACCGCCAGCGTGGTCAACGACGTGCGGACCAACAGCGACGTCTACGACATCGTCGCGCTCAACGCGAACAACCAGGTGATCGGCACCCTGTCCGACAACGGTCTGGTCTCGTACGGTGACTGGGGTGCGGGCATCCGCAGCCGCCAGGATTCGAGCCTGTCGCTCTATGTGAACGACGAATTCTCGATCGGCGACCTGCACATCGACGCCGGCGTGCGCTGGGAGCATGACAGCGCGACGGCATGGGACGGCAACCAGGCCGCGGTGAACCAGGCGGTGCAGCCGGGCACGGCGGGCGTGCTGACCACGGTCGGCTCGACCTGGGATGGCACCTATGCGGTGCGCAAGGCGAACAAGAAGGCGGTGGCCTACACCGTCGGCGCGAACTACCTGATCACGCCGAACTTCTCGATCTATGCGCGCTACGCCAACGGCTTCCAGATGAACAACGTCGATCCGATCACCGGGATCGAGCTGTACGAAGCGGGTCTCCGCTACCAGATGGGCCGCCTGCTCTCGGCTTCGGCAACGGTGTTCCGCACCAACTTCCGCAACCAGAACTACAACTTCGCCGATCCGGTGAACCCGTCGCAGCAGAGCAACATCAACGCCGACCTGCGCACCAACGGCGTCGAGCTCAACCTCAACGTCCGTCCGGTCGATGCCTTCAGCATCGACTTCCAGGGCGTGTTCCAGGATCCGAAGCTGGTCAACCTGGCGATCAACGGCGCCAACCAGGCGGGCTTCGAGGGCAATCGTCCGGAGCGCACTCCGGCGCGCCTGTTCACGATCACCCCGAGCTACAAGCTGCCGAACGGTCTCGGTGAGATCTATGGCCGCTACAAGTATATCGGCAAGATCTACGCCGACGCCGGCAACGGCGTGGCGCTGCCCAGCTACGGCGTGACCAGCGTCGGCGCCTCGTTCAATCTCAGCAAGCAGCTGCAGCTGAGCGTGAACGCGGACAACATCTTCAACGTCATCGGCCTGACCGAGGGTAACCCCCGCCAGGGCCAGACGCAGGCGATCACCGATGGCTATTTCTATGCCCGCGGCATCGTCGGCGCCACCTATGGCGGCACGATCACGTTCAAGTTCTGATAAACCCCGCAAGGGTCGCAAAAGGGAGGGCGCGGCAACTGAAAGGTTCGCCGCGCCTTTCCATATCTGAAGATGAGAGGAGAGACGGATGCGAGGTTCGATGCGGTTGCTGCTGGTGAGCGGCCTGCTGCTCGCGGGCACGAGCACGGCAGCACTGGCGCAGAAGCGCGCCGCCAACGCGCCGGAGCTGGCCTACAGCTTGACCGAGGGGCAGAACCTCAACGCGTTCGTGCGCGACGGGAAGGTCGCGGCGCACCTGCTGCTGCGCAACGGCAGCGATCCGCGCATCCTGGTCGCGTTCCCGGCGGGCAATAGCGGCGTGGGCCTGTGGTTCGCGTCCGTAGGCCGTCCCGCCACGTGGCGGCTCGACCAGGCACCGCGCCCGGTGACCTTCGCCGACGGCAAGGGTCGCGCGCTGAACGGGATCGAGGCGATCGCGACGATCGACGCGGCCCGGCTGGCGCCCAAGCAGGCCGTGCTCTCCAATGTCCGCTTCCTGCGTGACTATCAGTCGGTCAGCCGCTTCCCGGCGGATGTCGAGGCGCCGGCCCGTATCGAGGGCAACCGCATCCTCTATGCCCGCGACCGGATCGACGGTGCGCCGGGCTACAGCCTGGAGATCCAGGTGCTGGGCGGACGGATCGACAATGGTGCGATCGTCGCCGGCGCCGATGGCCGCATCCGCCTGCGCATCGTCGCGGCGACGGGCGAGACGCCGCTCCACGGCCTGAGCAAGGCCGAGCTGCTCAACGCGCATGCCGCCGCCGATCCCGCGGCGCGCAACGCCCTCGCCTTCCTGAGCTACCGCGAGAAGTTCCTCGCCGGATCGTGGCGCTTCGACACCTATTTCGGCCGCGACACACTGATGTCGGTCCGGCTGCTGATGCCCGCGCTGAAGAATGCCGCGGTCGAAGCCGGGATCGGTTCGGTGCTCGCCCGGCTCGACGACAAGGGCGATGTCGCGCACGAGGAGGGCCTCGCCGAATTCGCGCTGGTCGATCACAAGCAGCACGGCCAGGGCGGCGGCGACACGCCGACGCTCGACTATGCGATGATCGACGACGACTACATGCTCGCGCCAGTGGCAGCCGAATATCTGCTCAACCCAGCCAACCGCACCGCTGCCCACGCCTTCTTGGCGCGCGACGTGCCGAGCGTCGCCCATCCGGGCACGGCCCAGCCCGCCGGCGCACTGCTGGTGCGCAACCTGCGCTTCGTGCTCGACGCAGCAGCGCCCTTCGCCGGCGATCCGGCCTGGCGCAAGCTGGTCGCGGTCAAGGCCGGCCGCCTGACCGGCGAGTGGCGCGACAGCGAGGAAGGGCTCGGCCGCGGCCGCTATCCCTATGACGTCAACGCCGTGCTGGTGCCCGCCGCGCTGGAAGCCGCCGACAAGCTGACGCGCGCCGGGCTGCTCGACCGCTATCTGACCCCGGCGGACCGCGCCGCGCTTGCCCGCGCCCATGCCATGGCGGCGACCTGGCGCAGCGAGGCACCCGGGCTGTTCGCAGTCGAGACGCCGGCGGCTGACGCCGCCGCCCAGGTCCGCGACTATGCCGCGCGCGTCGGCGTGCCCGCCGCCCCGGCGCTCGCCGCGCTCAAGGGCCAGGCGCTGCGCTATCACGCGATCGCGCTCGACGATCATGGCAAGCCGGTGCCGATCATCAATTCCGACGAAGGTTTCGAGCTGTTGTTCGGGCACCCTTCCCCGGCCGATCTCCAGGCCTATGTCGGGGCACTGGCGCGGCCCTTCCCGGCGGGTCTGATGACCGATATCGGCCTGCTCGTCGCCAATCCGGCGCTGGCCAGCACCGAGGTGCAGGACCGCTTCACTCCGGCCGCCTATCACGGCGCGGTGGTGTGGTCGTGGCAGCAGGCGCTGTTCGCCGCCGGCCTCGAGCGCCAGCTGGCCCGCACCGACCTGCCCGCCGCTACGCGCGCGGTGCTCAAGGACGCACAGACCAGGCTGTGGCGCGCGATCCAGGCGACGCGGGCGACGCAGAGCTCCGAGCTCTGGTCCTGGGCGTTCGAGAACGGCCGCTACAAGGTCGTGCCGTTCGGCGCAGGCAAGGCGGACGTCGACGAGTCCAATGCCGCGCAGCTGTGGAGCACCGTCTATCTCGCGGTGCAGCCGCCCAAGGCTCCCGCGAAGAAGAAGCGCTGAGCGGAGCTGACCCTACACCCCACCTCGGCCCGTCATCCCTCCCCGGGGTGGCGGGCGATTTTTTTCGCCCGCCTCACACCATTCCGTCATCCCGACGAAAGTCGGGATCTCAGGCGAAGGCGCGGGGAAGGAGCCGCACGAGATCCCGGCTTTCGCCGGGATGACGGTTGGTGGCGGGATGACGTTATTGGGCCGCCAGAAACGCCGTCACCGTCAGCCGCCCACGCGCCGGATCGCTATCCAGCACCGCCCCCGGCGCGATCGCGCCGCTGTGGAGCAGTGCGCTGCGGTAGATCACCGCGCGATTATAGCGTGCCTCGACATGGGCGATACGCTCGAACAGGGCAGTGTCGCCGAAGGGATAGGCCGCTGCCGGCGGGTCGGCCCGCAACTCGGCATTGAGCGCTGCCAGATAACCCGGGGACCGCGCCGCATCGATCGTCTCGAAGCCGGTGGCACGGTGGCGGAAAAAGGCGGTGCCGTCGCCTTCCGACAGATAATGGACCAAAGCGATCCGCCCCGGCTGCACTGCATCGACATGCGGAAGGCGCTGTTCGATGCCCAGCTCGCCCGGCGGCGTGGTGACGATCGAGAAGCTGGCATCGAGCAGCTCGATACCGTTCGCCGCGCCCAGCACCTCGCGCAGCACCGGCCCCAGCGCCGGGCGTACCTTCGCGAAATAGTCGGCTGGAAGGGCTGCCCGGATGCCCGGATAGTGATGCCGCCCGGGCTCGAACGCCGCCGCCAGCGCAAAGACGCGCAACGCATCCGGATCGGGATGGAAACCGTCGACGATCGCGATCGGCTGGCCCTCGCCGCCGATCCGCCGCGCGACGATATCGGGCTTGATCACCCCTGCCCCATCGCCGCCGCCAGCGCCGCGTCGTGGAGCGGTAGCGTCGGCGCGGCGCGCTGGATCACCTCGGCGATCTGGCGGAGCTGCGCGGCGTTGGTCGCGCCGTCGAGCACATCGGCGAGCGGGTTGTAATCCTCGGCCACGATCTCCTGCCCGTTGAGCACCGCCAGCCAGCTCGCGTCGCGGAACAGCTCCTCGCTGCCGAGCATCAGCCGGCCGGAGCGGCGATACTGGTCTTCGCGCGCCACCAGGCTCTCGGGCAACGCCATCTCGCGCCGTTCGACCCAGAACGGCTCGGTGCGGCCGGGGTTGGCGTGGTAGTGGAGGATCAGGAAGTCCTTGATGTTGTCCATGTCGGCATTCAGCAGCGCATTGTACCGATCGGCCAGCGCCGGATCCATGTCGCGATCCGGGAACAGCGTCAGCAGCTTGGCGATGCCGCTCTGGATCAGGTGGATCGAGGTGGATTCCAGCGGCTCGAGGAAGCCCGAGGACAGGCCGAGCGCGACGACATTGCCCACCCAGGCCTTGCGCCGCGTACCCGCCTTGAAGCGCAGCGGGCGTGGCTCGGCCAGCGGTTCGCCGTCGAGATTGGCCATCAGCATGCCGGTCGCCTCGTCCTCGCTCATGAAGCGGCTGGAGAAGACATGGCCGTTGCCAATCCGGTGCTGGAGCGGGATGCGCCATTGCCAGCCCGCCGGCCGCGCGGTGGAGCGGGTGAAGGGCGTGGTGTCGGCAAGCCGTTCGCAGGGCACCGCCACGGCGCGATCGCAGGGCAGCCAGTGCGACCAGTCCTCGAACCCACTCTGCATCGTCCCGTCGATCAGCAGCGCGCGGAAGCCCGAGCAGTCGATGAACAGGTCGCCTTCCAGCCGGTCGCCGCGCTGGGTGGTGAGCGCGGTGACGTTGCCGGTATCGGCATCGCGCTCGACGTCCTGCAGCTTGCCCTCGGTGCGGGTGACACCCGCCGCCTCGGCCAGCCCGCGCAGATGGCGGGCATAGAGGCTCGCATCGAAATGATAGGCATAGCCGAGCGTCGAGAGGATCGAGCGGGCATCGCCCGTCGGCATGGCGAAGCGGCCCTGCTGCGCCAGTTCGTCCGCCAGCGAGAAGGCGGAGAGCGGCAGGGCGAGCCCCTCTGCCCGCGCCTTGATCCAGCGATGGTGGAAGGCCACGCCCGGAAGGGGCACGCCGAACGTACCGAAGGGATGGAAATAGCGATAGCCGGGGCGCACCCAGTCGACGAACTCGATGCCCAGCTTGAAGCTCGCCTTGGTCTCGCGAAGGAAGGCGCCTTCGTCGAGCCCGATCAGCTGGTTGAACCAGTGGATCGTCGGGATCGTCGCCTCGCCGACGCCGACGATGCCGATCTCCTCGGATTCGAGCAGCTTGATCTCCAGCGTCCGCCCGAACTGGCTGGCGAGCGCGGTGGCGGTCATCCAGCCGGCGGTGCCGCCGCCGAGGATGACGACCGAGCGCACGCGCCGCGCGCCGCTCGCCTTGGGGGAAATCGCGTCGCTGGGTGCAGTCATCGGGGCTTCTCGCTTGGTTCGAAGCCCGGGATTAGCGCGCCGCGCCGATCCTTGAAATGCATTTCTCATGCGGGAGATCACCGGAGCGGGCCTGCCGCTCCGGTGAAATCACCCCCTCCTGTCAGGTCTGCGCCTGCCTCAGAAAGCCGCGCTGACCGAGAAGACCACCGCGGCGTCCGCGATCGACTTGCCGTCCTTCACCCGCGAGAAGTTCGGCTGGATATAGGCCGAGTCCGCCTTGGTGATGCTGGTATCGACATAAGCGACACCGATGGTGAGCGGGCCGACGGCGGCATCGGCGCCGATCAGCCAATCGAGATAGGAGCCGGTGGGCGCCACGCTGGTGCCGTTCGGACCCAGGCCCGGATTGCCCTTCGAGCCGCCGAGATGGGCCTTGAGCGTGATCGGGGTGTTGGGGATCCCGCCGCTGACATCGGCCCAGAGATACAGGTTGTCCTCCTTGTCCCCGAGCTTGCTCTCGGGCGTGTTGCTCCAGTTGCCCAGCGCTTCCTGGCTCGGCGCATAGGCGACACCGGCGAGCATCGAAACCGGGCCGATCGAGCTGCTGAGCTTCACATAGGGCTCGGCGAAGTCGGTCTTGTCGGCGCCCGAGGGGTACATGTACCAGGTCACGCCGACGTCGAGCGCAAGGCCGTCGCCCAGGTCCTTCTTGTAGCCGGCGATCAGGTCGAGCTCGGTGTTCGAGCCGCCGAACGTGCCCCAGCCGGCGAGGTTGGAGCCCCAGACGCCGCCGTAGAGGCCGCTTTCATGGCTGACGGTGATACCACCCTGCACCGCGATACCCTTGTCGCTCTGCGAGACGCCGCGGAAGCGATAGTCGGACACGAGCGCGACGTTTCCGGAAACGGTTACCGGCTTGGGCGGCGCCTCTTCCTGCGCGAAAGCCGGAAAGGCCGTGCAGCTCAACAGAGCTGCGATCAGATACTTCTTCATGCGGGCATTCCCCAATAGCCTGAGAATGTTCCCGCCTGCGCCGAAGAGCGAGGCCCTCTCATCCCGCAAGAATGCGGGAAGGGGGCCACTGCTGTTCGGTGCTCAAAATGCCGTTCCAGTCTGGCCGGTGCGTTGCCGCATTGTAATAAACCATTGCTGGCGCCCGGCTGCGCTGCGATGCAGCAAAAATATCACACCGGTGCTTTCCGCTGCCTCCCGCAAGGAACCGGCCCGGAACGACGAAGGGGCGGGCGGCGACCCGATCCGGTTCGCCTGCCCGCCCCTCCTGGCGCTCTCCCGGTCGGGAGAGGATTTCTACGGCGTCAGGCCGGCTGGAGCTTGCGCAGCTGATCGGGATCTCCGGTCAGATGCACCTTGAGGCCCCGCGCGCGGCGACGCTGCACCCAGTCCCGAAGGGTTTCGGCACTGGTGTGATCGATCGCCGGCACCTTCTCGAAGGCAAGGTGCACCGGCTTGTCGCCCGGCACCGCGTCGAGCGCGCTGTTCAGCTTGGGCAGCGTGACGAAGGTCGCCGCACCGTCCAGGCTGATCTTGTGCGCATCCTCGCCATGCTCCGCATCGACCTTCAGCCGCAGGCGGCGGAAGTTCGGAAGCAGCTCCAGCACCGAGAGCGCCAGGCCGACCAGCACGCCGGTCAGCAGGTCAGTCGCGATCACCAGGACGAAGGTCACCGCCCAGATCGCCGCCGGCAGCAGGCCGTAGTGATGGAACAGGTGACGGACATGGCTGACGCTGACCAGCTTCCAGCCGGTGACGACGAGCACGCCGCCGAGCGCGGCCATCGGGATCTCGCGCAGCAGCCAGGGCAGCAGCGCCGCGAAGCCGAGCAGCCAGGCGCCGTGCAGCACCGCCGACATGCGGGTGATCGCACCCGCCTGGACGTTGGCCGAGCTGCGGACGATCACGCCGGTCATCGGCAGCGCGCCCGCGAGACCGCAGAGGAGGTTGCCCACGCCCTGCGCGCGCAGCTCCTTGTTGTAGTCGGTGCGCACGCCGTCGTGCATGCGATCGACCGCGGCGGCCGAGAGGAGCGTCTCGGCGCTGGCAATGAACGCCACCGCAACCGCCGCGATGATGATCGTCGGGCTGGCGAACCAGCCGAGGAAGTCGCTGCCCGGAATCGTCACCGCCGAAGCGAGCGAGTCCGGCACCGAGACACGGACGACTTCAAGCCCGAAGCCGAAGGCGACGAGCGTCGCGCCAACCACGCCGACCAGCGCGCCCGGGATGAGCTTGAGCGCGGTGGGCTTGAGCTTGTCCCAGCCGAGCATCAGCACGATGGTCAGCACGCCGAGGCCGAGCGCCAGCTCGGTGCCGGCGATGTTGGTCGGCTCGAGGCCGAACAGCCGGCCCGGCAGCGCCGCGAGGTTCTCCAGGCCGCTCGAGAGCGGCTTGGCGTCGAACAGGGTGTGGAACTGGCCCACGACGATCAGCGCGCCGATACCGGCGAGCATGCCGTGCACCACCGCGGGCGAGATCGCGCGGAACCAGCCGCCGACCTTGACCACGCCGGCCAGCACCTGAAGGGCGCCGGCGAGCACGAGGATCGCGCCGAGCGCGGCCAGGCCGTGCTCGCGCACCAGCTCGAACACGATGACCGCGAGGCCGGCCGCGGGGCCGCTCACCTGGAGCGGCGAGCCCGCGATCAGGCCAACGACCACACCGCCGATGATGCCGGTCAGCAGGCCCTTTTCGGGCGGCATGCCCGAGGCGACGGCGATGCCCATGCAGAGCGGCATTGCGACTAGGAAGACCACGATGGAGGCCGTGAAGTCACGGACCATCCATCCCTTGGGAAGCGCGGACGTACTCATTCGGCGGCTTCCACCAGATCGAAGTCGGCCGCGCGGCGCTGGGCCGACTTCACGGCGACGGGCAGCGGCGTATCGTCACGGACGACGATGAAGCGGTTCGTATCGCCATCCAGCGCCAGGATCTGGCCGGCATGGATGTCGACGAACCAGCCGTGCAGCGCGATCTCGCCGCGCGCGATCCCCGAGGCGACCGAGGGGTGGGTGCGGAGATGCGCGAGCTGCGCCACGACATTCTCCAGGCTGATCGCACGGACACGGGCATTCTCGTCGAGGCCCGGATAGGCATCGGCGACGACCTTCTGCGCGGCGTCCGAATGGTTGAGCCACACGGCGACGTTCGGCATGGCGGCGACCATCTCCGGATGGGCGACCGCCTTCATGGCGCCGCAGTCCGAATGGCCGCAGACGATGATGTCACGCACGCCGAGCGCCATGACGGCATATTCGACGGTCGCCGAGACGCCACCGATCTTCTGCGCGAAGGGGGGCACGATGTTGCCGGCGTTGCGGCAGACGAACAGGTCACCCGGCTGTGCCTGCATGATGTGCTCGGGCACGACGCGCGAGTCGGCGCAGGAGATCATCAGCGCCTTGGGGCTCTGCCCCTGGGTAGCGAGCTTGCCGTAGAGGTCGCTCTGGTTCGGGAAGACGGTCTTCTCGAAGCTGAAGACCCGGCCAATCAACTCGTTCACGGTTACAACTCCTTTTAACTCAGAGTGCAACCTAATGGGTCAATCTTGCCGCAGCGCAGCGGGACTGTGAGAAAGTGTTGCCGTCAGCCAGGCAGACGGATTTCCGCGATGAGCCCCGTCTTCGGAGGGCTTGCATTCGCCAAAGTGAGGACACCTTTTTCCAGCGCCACCGCCTGCTGGACGATGGCAAGGCCGAGCCCCATCCCCTTGGTATTGCGGCCCCGCTCGACATCGAGCCGGACGAAGGGCTGCAGCGCTTCCTCGATCTGGTCGGCCGGGATGCCGGGGCCGTCATCCTCGACCCGGAAGACCAGTTCGCCCTCCTCCTGTGCCACGATCACCCGCACCGCCTTGCCGTAGTGCAGCGCATTCTCGATCAGGTTGCTGAGCGCGCGGCGAAGCATCGAGGGGCGCACCATCCATTCCAAGTGCCGCGGCCCCGAATAGCGCGCGTCGTGCCCGCGATCCCCGGCATCCTCGACCAGGGTCGCTGCCATGACGGCGACGTCCACCGCAACCGCCGGTTCGGGATCGTCCTGCCCCTTGAGGAAAGTGAGCAGCGAGGCGATCATGTCGTCCATCTCGCCAATGTCCTCGAGCATCGACCGGCGACTCTCCTCGTCGCCGACACTCTCCAGCCGCAGCTGGAGCCGGGCGAGCGGGGTGCGCAGGTCGTGCCCCACGGCGGCGAGTGCCTGGGTGCGATTCTCGATCAGCTCGTGGATACGGCGCTGCATGCCGTTGAAGGCGTGGATCAGCCCGCGGATCTCGGCGGTACCCTCCTCCTCCACCGTCACCCGTTTGCCCGAGCCGACATGCCCGATCGCGTGGATGAGCTTGCGCAGCGGCAACAGCGTGCCGCGGATCAGCAGTGCGCCGAGCGTGAGCAGCAGGAGTGCCGGCACGAGCGCGACCAGGGTGCGCTCGATCGCGAACTGCCAGACCTGCACTGCCTCGCGCGTCTTGAACACGATCCAGCTGCCATCGGGCATGCGCATCTCGCCGGCGACGACCTGGCCATGCACGCTGGGCGCCAGGCGGAGCTGGAGGTGCGATTCCTTCAGCCCCTTCTCCCAATTGGTCACCTGCGCCTCCATCCGCTTCTGGCGCGGCGGAAAGGCGGGGCGTTGGGGGATGCTCGGCGACCAGCGCACGATATAGCGATCGGTGGTGAGCTCCTGCGCCGCCTCGGCCCGCGCGGCAGGCGCCCGCTCGCTCAGCAGCTTCTCCGCGATCACCAGATGCTCGGCGAGCCGGTGCGCGTCGCTCTCCTCGATCGAATAGCGCGACGCACGCTCGTACAGGAAAGTGCTCGCCCCGAACTCGATCGCGACGGTGAGCAGCAGGATGAGCAGGATCCTGCCGAGCAACCCCAGCGGATGGCGCGGTACCAGGCTCAGGAGCGGGTTACCTCGGACCGGAAGATATAGCCGATGCCGCGCACCGTGCCGATCGGCGGCTCGTGCCCGGCGGCGGAGATCTTGCGGCGCAGCCGGCTGACCAGCACGTCGACGCTGCGATCCGAGCTGTCGCCCAGCCGCACGCGCGACAGCTCGACCAGCCGCTCGCGCGCAATTACCCGCTGGGGCTGGCCGAGGAACGCCGCGAGCAGATCGAACTCGGCGCCGGTCAGCTCGACCACCGCGCCGCTCGGCGACTTCACCTCGCGGCGGGGGAAGTTCACGGTCCAGCCGTCGAAATGCGCCTGGGTCTCGCGGTCGCCGCCCGCCATCCGCTCGAGCCCGCCGCGGCGGAGCACCGCGCGGATCCGGGCGATCAGCTCACGGGTGCTGAACGGCTTGGCGAGATAATCGTCGGCACCCAGCTCGAGCCCGAGCACCCGGTCATGCTCGTTTCCGCGCGCGCTGATGAAGATGATCGGCACGTCGCTCTTGCGCCGCACTTCGCGGCACAGGTCGATGCCGCTGGTGCCGGGCAGCATGATGTCGAGCAGGACCAGATCGACCGGCCCATTGTCGAACGCCACCCACATCTCGGGCGCGGTCGAGGCCAAGCGCACCGAATAGCCGTTTTCCTGGAGCGCCCGTGCGGTGAGGGTGCGCAGCGCCGGATCGTCTTCAACCAGCACGATTACGGGCGCGCTCATGCCATGGTCTCGCAACAATTCATGTCTGGCACTTAGGGCGCCCGTCCTTTCCGCTCAAGAGAGCCCCTGTCGGGCAATGCTTTGTCACAAGGGAGCAGTGCTTCGTAACGTACGGGAAAAGCTTCCTTACAGGCCCGCAAAGCGCCGATCGGACACGCGCATTATTTCCGGCTGCAAAGGAGATTCCCATGAAGCTCGCTCTTCCGATCGCAGCCGCGGCCTGCATGCTCGCCGCCCCCATCGCCCAGGCCCAGTCCCTGCACGAGACCCACCAGCTCGTCTGGGCACCCTCGGGCAAGACTCCCGTGGCGCACTGGCGCCCGCGCGAGCGCCCGGCCTGCCAGACCGTGCAGAGCCACCACCAGGCCGGCAAGTCCGCCCTGCCCGTGCGCGCCAAGTGCGCGGCCCCGGTCCCGCGCCAGACCGGCCGCTGAAGCCAACCCTTTCCAAACACCGCACTCCCAGAGCCTCCGGCCCATGCCGGGGGCTTCTTTTTTGCACCTTCGCCTTCCGCCAAACCTGTGAGAAAAGGCCGAAAAACCACGGGAAACGTAGCGGAAACGCTTTTGGATACGCCCTGGTAACGAACCGTTAACACCCCCTGCTGCACCGCGAGACCCGAACGTTTCGTCTGAGTCACGAGGAGTGCACGGAAGGCGGCATCCAGGGGCCGTATCCAACTTCGTATCATCGATCGGTTCGTCAGATTTCTGCGCACTCTGCCGTCCGGCGGGGTGTCTCGTCACGTCCGCATGCCGTCGGGGAGTAAGCTTACCATGATCACGAACGCGAAGCCGGGCCGCAAGATCAACCATGCCGCCTCTGGCCGCCGCCGCAAGCTGCTCGCCGGCGCGGGCGGCGCCGCGCTGGCGCTCTCCCTTCTCCTTCCCTCGGCGGCCTGGGCCAATGATTATGTGGTGAACAGCGAGGCCGAGCTGCAGGCGGCGCTCACCACGATCGCCGGCAATGCGGATACCGCCCCCCGCATCGTGCTGGGTTCCAGCTTCAGCGTATCGACCGCCACCTTCACCCTGCCGAACAAGGCCGTTACGATCGATACGCAGGGATTCGTACTGACCGGCCCGACGACCGGCCAGGGCACGCTCATCGCAGGCCCGTCGGGCACCAACACCCTGGTCCTGACCGGCAATTTCGGCGGCAATACCGGCGTGACCGCGGGAACCTTGTCGCTGACCGGCACGGGCACCGTCACCAGCACCGCGACGATCCGCGGGAGCTCGATGAGCAGCGCCGGTCAGGATCCAGGCATCGCCCTCAGCCTGAACGGCACCGGCACCTTCGTGAACAACGGCACCATCGCGGCCGGCGATTCGATCTCCTATGCGCTTACCCCGACGGGCGGGAATGCGGGCGTGGCCGTGTCGATCAACAGCGGCGGCACGCTGATCAACAACAGCCTGATCCAGGGTTCGAACGGCCAAAGTGGCAGCGACGGCTTCGCAATCTATTCGCGCAATCTCACGGCGACCGCGTCCATCGTCAACAACGGCACGATCCGCGGTGGGTCGAACAGCGATCCGGCCTTCACCGGCGGCGCGGCGATCCGGGGCATCGGCTCCCAGCTTCTTACCGTGACCAACACGGGCACACTGGAGGGCGGCAACGGCGCCGCGGCGATCCAGAGCTTCAACCAGGCCTGGTCGATCAAGATCATCAACACGGGTACGATCCGGGCCGGCGCGGGCAGCACCGACGCGATCCGCATGGACACGAACGGCGGCACCCGACTGTATCTCGAGCTGTGGGCAACCTCGAACATCGAGGGGAACGTGACCGCGAGCGTGAGCGGCACCGAAGTCCTGGGGTTCGGCGGCCCGGACGATGCGAGCTTCGACATCTCGCAGGTCTCGCCCACGGGCAAGTATCGCAACTTCGATACCAGCGACAAATTCGAGAAGAACGGCACCAGCACCTGGACGCTGACCGGCACCAACGCGATGCTGATGGACTGGACCATCAACCAGGGCACGCTGCGGGTCGGCGATGGCGGTGCGGCGAGCGTGGCGTTCCGCCAGGTGGCCAACAACGGCGTCCTCGTCTTCGACAGCAGCATCGCCAATACCGTAACCAGCTTCATCACCGGTACCGGATCGATCCTCCAGAGCGGATCGGGCACGACGACGCTGGTCGCGAACACCAACAGCTATAGCGGCGGCACGACGATCACCGGCGGCAAGCTGTCGGTGGGTTCGAACGGCGCGCTAGGCGACGTAGCCGGCGCACTCACGATCAATGGCGGCACGCTGCAGTGGACCGGCGCGAGCGGCGGCCTGGCCCGCACGGTCAACTGGGGCGCGAACGGCGGCGGCTTCGAGATCACCACTGCCGGCAGCAACCTGACCATAGGAGGGCCGCTGCTGGGCGGCGGCGCGCTGGTCAAGTCGGGTGCAGGCGTACTCACCCTGGCGGGCGACAACACCTACACCGGCGTCACGACGATCGCTTCGGGAACGCTGAACATCGGCAATGGCGGCACCACCGGTTCGGTCCTGGGCGATATCGTCAACAACAGCACGCTGGGGTTCAACCGCACGGATGCCTATGCCTATGCCGGCGCGATCACCGGCACCGGTGGCGTGTCCAAGGCGAACACCGGGACGCTCACGCTCACCGGCCAGAACAACTATGGCGCCGGGACGACCATCTCCGGTGGGCAGTTCCTCATCGCGGGCGGTGGAACGACCACTTCGGGTGGCGCGACATCGATCAACGTCAACACCGCCGCCCCGATCATGCTCGGCGTCGATGGGGCGGGCTCGGCCTTCAGCACCACCGCGATCACCGGCGTGGCGAACCTCAACCGGGCGCTAGCCGTCAGCGTCACCAATGGCGGGCATCTCACGACCACGACCGGCGACATCTCGCTACGTGCTTCGACCGTCTCGGCCGCCTCGACCAACACGGCGGAACTCATCGTCGATGGCGCAGGCTCGCGGGCAGATGTGGCGGGCGGGCTGGTGCTCGCCGGCAGCGGCATCACCAACGGCAAGCTCACGATCAGCGCCGGCGGCACGCTGCACACCGCAGGCGCCAGCACCATCGGCTTCGCGACCGGCAACACCCGCGGGACGCCGTCCGCCACGATCACCGGCGCGGGATCGAACTGGACCAGCACCAATTCGCTGGTGCTGAGCAACGGCGACTTCACCGTGCAGCAGGGCGGCGCGGCGAGCTTCTCCAGCGCCACCTTCGGCACGGTCTCGGCCGCGCTGCCGGCCAGGCTCACCGTCTCGGGGGCCAATTCGCACTTCGCCACCACCGGCGGCGACCTGACGATCGGCAGCGGCACCGGCACGGGTGAGCTCGTCCTGAGCGACGGCGCCTCGGTGGATGTCGCCGGCTATCTCGTGCTGGCCAACGGCGCCACGGCGACCGGCGTCCTCAGCATCGGCGGCGCGGAGGGCCAGGCCGCCACCGCCTCGGGCGCATTCACCGCGCCGTCGCTAATGCTGGGCAGCCCCACGTCGCGCATCAACTTCAACCACACCGACAGCAACTATCTGTTCGGCTCGGCGATCTTCGGCGCCGGCGCGATCAATCAGGTCGAGGGCACCACCAACCTCACCGGCAACAGCGGCGCCTTCTCCGGCACCGTCAACGTCACCAACAGCACCGGCAATGGCAGCACGCTGCGGGTCAACGGCACGCTCGGCAATGCGACGAGCCTGGTCAACGTCTCGAACGGCGGCAGGCTGGGCGGCGCCGGCACAATCGGCGGCAACGTGATCGTGACCGACGGCATTCTCGCCCCCGGCAACAGCCCGGGCACACTCACCATCGCCGGGAATCTAAGCCTCGGGAACAACTCGCTGCTCGATTACGAGTTCGGCCAGTCGAACACCGTCGGCGGCCCGCTCAACGACCTGATCGAGGTCGGCGGCAACCTGACCCTGGCCGGCACGATCGACGTGACCGTCACGCCCGGCGGCGATTTCGGACCCGGCGTCTACCGCGTGATCAGCTATGGCGGCTCGCTCACCAACAACGGCTTCGCGGTCGGCAACGTGCCGGCGGGCAGCATCCCGCAGATCCAGACCTCGGTCGCGGGCCAGGTCAACCTCGCCAACGTCGCACCGACCGATTTCAGCTTCTGGGACGGCAATGGCGCGCGGGGCGACAATGCGATCACCGGCGGCAGCGGCATCTGGCAAGCGGCCGGCGGCAACGACAACTGGGCGCTGTTCGACGGCTCGCTGAACAACGACTATGCCGCCGACACCTTCGCGATCTTCATGGCGACGGGCGGCACGGTTACGGTCGACACCAGCCTGGGCGCGGTCAACGCATCGGGCATGCAGTTCGCCACCGACGGCTACACGATCACCGGCGGCGCGATCGGGCTCACCGGATCGCAGTCGATCATCCGCGTCGGCGACGGCACCGCGGCGGGCGCGGGCTATACCGCGACGATCGCCTCGAACATCACCGGCGCGGGTGACCTGCTGAAGACCGATCTCGGCACGCTCGTGCTGACCGGCGCCAGCACCATCGCCGGCGACATTTATGTCCGCACGGGTGGGTTGCAGCTCTCCGGCGGTGGCACGCTCAGCAACGTCAACGGCCTGGTCGGCCCCTATGCCGGCGAGCGCGCGACCGTCACGATAACCGGTGCAGGCTCGACCTGGACCAACAGCGACACGCTGTCGGTGGGCTATGACGGCACCGGCACGCTGAACGTCACCAATGGCGGCACGGTGCTGAGCAACACCGGCGCGCTCGGCATCTCCGCCGGTGCGGTCGGCAATGCGCTGGTCAGCGGCATCGGCTCGTCCTGGCAGAGCACCGGGCGGATCTCGCTCGGCCAGGGCGGCACGGGCAATCTGCGCGTCGAAGCCGGCGGCACGATCTCCAGCCATGACAGCATCGTCGGCGATTCGAGCCAGGGCAATGCCGTGATCACCGGGGTCGGTTCGAGCTGGGCCGATACCGGGCAGCTGACTGTCGGCAGCTATGCCGCCGGAACCCTGCGCATCGAGGATGGCGCGAGCGTCACCAGCAATCAGGGCTATGTCGGCGCCGGTGCCGGCTCCAATGGCAGCGTCACGGTGACGGGTGCCGGCTCGAACTGGCTGGTATCGACCTCGAGCATCACCATCGGCAACAACGGCAGCGGTTCGCTCGCGATCGAGGCTGGCGCACGGGTTCGTTCCGAAGACGGAATCCTTATCGGCATGGCTGCGGGCTCCAGCGGAACGCTGACCCTGCAGGGCACCGCGGCAAATCGCGCGGTTCTGGAGACCTCCGGCATCCGCGCCGGCGACGGCACGGTGAACGTCACCCTGGACGGCGCACTGCTGCGCGCCACCGGCGACAGCAGCGCCTTCTTCGATGGCTTCGATGCGCGTGACGTCACGATCGGTGCCAACGGCGTCGCCATCGACACCGACAGCCACAATATCTTCGTCTCGCCGCGGTTCGTCGGCGCGGGCGGGCTGGTCAAGGATGGCGCGGGCGCGCTGGTCCTGAGCGGGGACAGCATCTACACCGGCGGCACGACGATCAACGCGGGCATCCTGCAGCTCGGCGCCGGCGGCACCACCGGCAGCGTCACCGGCGCCATCGCCAACAATGGCGAGCTGTGGTTCTCCCGGTCGGACAATGTGACCGCCGCGAACCCGATCTCGGGCAGCGGCTCGATCACCAAGTTCGGCGCCAACACGCTCACCCTCACCGGCACCAACAGCTATGCCGGCGCGACCAACGTCAATGGCGGCACGCTGCTGGTCAACGGCGATCAGTCGGCCGCGACCGGCCTCATCACCGTTGCGGCAGGCGCGACGCTGGGCGGCACCGGCATCCTCGGCGGCAGCGTCGACATGAGCGCCGGCGGCACGCTGGCGGCGGGCAGCAACGGCGTCGGCACGCTGACGATCAACGGCAACCTGGCGCTGGGCAGCGGCAGCCATCTCGCCTTCGATCTCGGCCAGGCCGGCGCGGTCGGCGGCGCGCTCAACGACCTGGTCAATGTCGGCGGCAATCTGACCCTAGACGGCACGATCGACGTGACGACCTCGCCAGGCGGCAGCTTCGACGTCGGCATCTACCGGGTGCTCAACTATGCGGGCGCGCTGACCAACAACGGCCTGACCATCGGCACCCAGCCGGCGGGCGCGGACACCTTCGTCCAGACCTCGGTCGCGGGCCAAGTGAACCTGGTCAATGTCGCCGGACTGACGCTGAACTTCTGGGACGGCGCGGCCGGTCCGAAGAATGACGGCGTGATCAACGGCGGCAACGGCGTGTGGCAGGCACGGACCGGCAACGACAACTGGACCGACCTGACCGGCGCGCTCAACGCGGGCTATTCGGACGGCACAATCGCCATCTTCACCGGCGCGGCCGGCGCGGTGACGGTCGACAACGGCCTGGGCGCAGTGACCGTGGCGGGCATCCAGTTCGCCAGCAACGGCTATGCGATCACCGGCGACGCCGTGACGCTCACCGGCGCGCAGGCGGTGATCCGGGTCGGCGACGGCACGACCGGCGGGGCGGGCTATACCGCGACGATCGGCAGCGTGCTGACCGGCGCGAGCCAACTGGCGAAGACCGATCTCGGCCGGCTCGTCCTCAGCGGCGCCAATAGCTACACCGGCGGTACCGCGATCAATGGCGGCGTGCTGCAGATCGCGAGCGACACCAATCTGGGCGCCGCGGCCGGCGGGCTGAGCTTCAACGGCGGCACCCTGGCGACCACCGCCGACATCGGCTCGGCGCGCGGCGTCACGCTCGCCGGACAGGGCGTGTTCGCTCCCGATGCGGGGACGACGCTGACGCTGACCGGCGCGATCACCGGCACCGGCAGCCTGGGCAAGACCGGCGCCGGCACGCTGGTGCTCGGCGGCACCGGCAGCTTCACCGGCGGCGCGCTGGTTTCGCAGGGCACGCTGTTGGTGAACGGCAACTATGCCGCGGCCACCGGCCTCACCACCGTCGCCACGGGCGGCACGCTGGGCGGCACCGGCACGATCGGCGGCAGCGTCGCGCTGAACGGCACGCTGGCGCCGGGCGCGGGCGGCGCAGGCACGCTGACGATCGCCGGCAACCTGAGCATCGCGCAGGGCGCCACGCTCAACTATGAGCTCGGCGCGGCGAACAGCGCGGGCGGCGGGCTCAACGACCTGGTCAATGTCGGCGGCAACCTGGTGCTCGACGGCACGATCAACGTGAGCCAGACGATCGGCGGCAATTTCGGCGCCGGCATCTACCGCGTGTTCAACTATGGCGGCACGCTCACCGACAACGGCCTCACCGTCGGCGCGGCGCCGGCGGGCAGCAACATCGGGGTCCAGACCTCGGTCGCGGGTCAGGTCAACCTGATCAACTATGCCAATCTCACGCTGAACTTCTGGGACGGCACCACCGCGCCGCGGCACAATGGCGCGGTCAATGGCGGCACCGGCACCTGGCAGAACGGCACCGGCAACGACAATTGGACGGACAGCTCGGGCATCCTGAACGCCGCCTATGCCGATGGCGCGTTCGCGGTGTTCGGCGGGACGGCGGGCACCGTCACGGTCGACAACGGCCTTGGCCAGGTCGCCGCCTCGGGCATGCAGTTCGCGGTCGGCGGCTATACCGTCACCGGCGGCGCGATCGCGCTCACCGGCGCCCAGGCGACGATCCGTGTCGGCGACGGCAGCACCGCGGGTGCCGGCTACACCGCCACGATCAACGCGGCGCTCACCGGCGCGAGCCAGCTGGTCAAGACCGATGCGGGCACGCTGATCCTCGGCGGCACCAACAGCTATACCGGTGGCACCCTGGTCACCGGCGGCACCGTGCAGATCGCGAGCGACGCCAATCTGGGCGCGGCTTCGGGCGGCGTCATGCTCGACGGCGGCACCCTCGCCACCAGCGCGACGCTGTCCAGCGCCCGCAACCTCGTCCTGCAGGGCGCCGGCACGCTCTCGACCGCGACCGGCACGACCTTTACCCTGGGGGGCCTGCTTTCGGGCGCGGGCAACCTCACCAAGGCGGGCACCGGCACGCTGGTGCTGAGCGGTGCCAATGCCGGCTATGCCGGCACCACCCGGGTGGCCGCCGGCACGCTGGCGGTGACGGGCACGCTGGGCGGCACGGTCAACGTCGATGCCGCCGGCCGTCTCGAAGGCACCGGCTCGGTGGGCACGGTCACCAACAGCGGCACGATCGCGCCGGGCCTCGCGGGGGTCGGCACGCTCGCCCTCACCGGCAACTATACCGGCGCGAACGGCACGCTCGAGATCGAAGCCGAGCTCGGCGGCGACGGTGCGCGCGCCGACCGGCTGGTCGTGGGCGGTTCGACGGCGGGCACCACGCGGGTCAAGGTGACCAACCTGGGCGGCACCGGCGCGCCCACGGTCGAGGGCATCAAGATCGTCGATGTCGCGGGCGCCTCGAACGGCGCGTTCACGCTCGACGGCGATTATGTCTTCGAGGGGGCTCCGGCACTAATCGCCGGCGCCTATGGCTACCGGCTCTACAAGAACGGCGTCGCCACGCCCAGCGATGGCGACTGGTATCTTCGCTCCGCGCTGCTGAGCCCGGTGGCCCCACCGGCCACCCCGCTCTACCAGCCGGGCGTGCCGGTCTATGAGGCCTATGGCCAGACGCTGGCCACGCTCAATGCGATCGGCACGATGCAGGAGCGCGTCGGCAATCGCCGATGGAACGCCGACAGCGACGGCATCTCGGGCATCTGGGGCCGGATGGAGAGCGCGCGGTCGCGTCCCAACGCCGTGCAATCGACCAGCCTCTCCGACGTGAATGTCGACAGCTGGAAGGTCGAGCTCGGCGTGGACCAGGCGGTCAGCACCCGCAGCGACGGCTCGACCCTCGTGGTCGGCGTGCTGGGCAGCTATGGCGAAGCACACGCGAACATCGCGTCGCCCTTCGGGAATGGCAGCATCAAGACGCGCGGCTATGGCGCGGGTGCGACGCTCAGCTGGTTCGGTCCGCAGGGCTTCTATGTCGACAGCCGGGCGCAGTTCACCTGGTTCGACAGCAAGCTGAAGTCGACCGTGCTCGGCAAGCTGGCCGATGGCAATCACGGCACCGGCCAGGCCTATAGCGTCGAGGTCGGCAAGCGCTCGCCGCTCTCGGGCACGCTGTCGGTGACGCCGCAGATCCAGATGGCCTATTCGACTATCGGGTTCGATCGCTTCACCGATCCGAACGGTGCCGAAGTCTCCTCGCGCCTGGGCGACAGCCTGAAGACGCGCTGGGGCATCTCGCTCGATCGCCAGGATGCCGGCAGCCACCTCTACGGGGTGGTCAACCTCAGCTATGAGTGGCTGGACGGCACGGTCACCCAGGTCTCGGGCACGCCGATCGCGCGGAGCAACGAGCGGCTCTGGGGTGAGCTCGGGCTGGGCGGCAGCGTGCAGCTCGGCCGCATCACGCTCTACAGCCAGGTCTCGGCCGACACCGCGCTCCGCGACTTCGGCAAGAGCTACAGCCTGAAGGGCACCGGCGGCCTGCGACTCGCCTTCTGATCCGGCATGGCCGGCCGCCCTTCGGGGTGGCCGGCCGCTGCTCGCGTTCCCTACTTGGCATCGGCGCTGCGCCGGTCCACACATTACAAAATGATGGATTCTCCCAATCTGGCCCGATCTTCCTGTCGGGTTTCCGCCTCCCGCACGTCTAGCTAGCGGAGAAGGCCGTGCGGGACCTTGCGAACATGCTCGCCAAGGCAAAGCGCGCGGTCGTGCGGCGCGGCATCGCCGAACAGGATGCAGACGAGCTGGTGCAGGAGGCGTTTCTTCGGATCGAGCGCTACGAGCGCGACCAGACCGCCCGCTCGCGCGAGGCGCTGCTGGTGACGGCTGCGGTCAATCTCTCGATCGATCGCCGCCGCCGCGACGCGCGCGCGCCCTTCGCCGACGTCAGCGATCTTGCCAACATCGCCGACTCGACACCGAACCCGGCACAGATCATGGAGCAGCAAAGGCGTCTCGAGCACGCCAAGGCCGGTCTGGAAACACTGCCGGAACGAACCCGTCGCATATTGCTGCGGCGGCGTCTCGAGGGAAGCAGCTACGCCGAAATCGCGGCGGACGAGGGGATGAGTGTGGCGGCGGTGGAGAAGCAGGTGGCGCGTGCGACGCTCCAGCTGATGCAATGGATGGACGGGTGGTGAGCCAGTCCAGCTCCCGCGCCTCGGCCGAAGCAGCCGCCTGGCTCGCACGCCTGCAAGGCGATGCGCGCACTGCGGAGCGCGAAGCGGCCTTCAAGGACTGGCTGCGCGCCGATCCCGTCAACCAGAGGGCGTTCGAACGCGCCACCGACATCTGGGCCGACCTGCCCGGCGCTGCGGCGCTGATCGAGGAACGCCCGGCGCCGAGACCCCTGCCCTTGCGGCCCGCGTGGCGGCGCCTGCCCGTTCACCAACTGGCGCTCGCCGCCTCGCTGGTCCTGGCGATCGGGATCGGTACCTTCTTCTGGCTGTCCCAGCCTTCCGCCTATTCCACCACCATAGGCGAGCAGAAGGTCGCAACGCTCGAGGACGGCAGCCGCATTGCGCTCAATACGGACAGCAGCGTCGAGGTCCGCTACAACGCCGCCCAGCGGCTGGTCGAGCTCGACCGCGGCGAAGCGATGTTCGAAGTGGCGCACAACAGCGCCCGCCCCTTCATCGTGCGCGCCGGCGACAAGCAGATCCGCGCGGTCGGCACCAGCTTCGTGGTGCGCAACGAGCGCGGCGAAGTCGTGGTGACTTTGCTCCAGGGCAAGGTTGCGGTGACCGACATCCGGCCCGCCGCCGCCAAGCCGGCGCCGACCTATCTCACCCCCGGCGACCGGCTGCGCGCGCCGGTCGACGGGCCCGCGCGGATCGACGCGCAGGCGGCCGATGCCGCCACCGCCTGGCGCCGCGGCCAGGCGATGTTCGCGGACACGCCGCTGGGCGACGCCGTGACCGAAATGAACCGCTATGGCGGCCCACGCCTGATCGTCGACGATCCGCGTCTGGCCGGGCTGCGCGTGTCCGGCGTCTTTGCCACCAACGACACCGGCGAATTCGCCCGCGCTGTCGCCGCGCTCCACGGCCTGCGCATCGAGCAGAATGGGCAGACTATGCACATCGTGCGCTGATTTCGCGCGCAGTGACATTTTTGTTTCTTTGCCATGTCGGTTTCGCAACGCAGCATCGTCTAGACCCATGAGGGAGCAAGCGAAGGGGTCGCGCTCCCGGGGGGAAAGCAATGCCGTCCAAACTCACGCTAGCCATGCTCGCAGTCAGCAGCTGCGCCTTCGTTGTCCCGGTCGCCCAGGCGCAGACGCGCTACAGCTTCGACATGCCGGCCCAGCCGCTCGAAGCGGCGCTCCGCTCGGTCGCCACGCGGACCTCGACCAACATCATCTTCGACGGCCCGGCACTCCGCAGCCGCACCGCGCCGACGTTGCACGGCGAGTTCACCGCGCGCGACGCCTTTCTCGCACTGCTCCAGGGCTCGGGGCTGTCGCTCAACGTCACCCAGGGCGGATCCTACATCGTCGTGGCCCCCGCCCCGCAGAGCCGCACCAGCGGCGACAAGGGATCGATCTCCGGGCACCTGACCCGCGACCAGGGCGGCCGTGCCCTGGCCGGGGCCCTGGTCCGCATCGTCGAGACAGACCAGACGACCACCGCCGACAAGAACGGCGACTTCAACTTTCCCAGCATCGCGCCCGGCCAGTACACCGTGGAAATCTCGTTCCTTGGCTTCGAGACGCGCTCGCAGCCGGTGGTGGTCGGGTCGGGAAACGCATCGACCCTCGACCTCGCCTTGAACGAGGGCGCTGAAGAGGGTGTTCCGATCGTCGTCTACGGCACCCGCAGTGCTCGCGCCAACGCGCTGAACCTGCAGCGCGCGGCCGAGAACAACACCGAAGTCGTCTCCGCCGACGATCTCGGCAACTTCACCGGCACCACCTTTTCGGATGCGCTGCGCCGCACCGCCGGCGTCTCGTTCCAGCGCGACAGCGTGACCGGCGACGGCACCAACGTGATCGTCCGCGGCCTCGATCCGGACATGAACAACGTCAAGCTCAACGGCCTGCAGCTGCCGGTGGGCAACGGCACCGGCCGCTCGGCCGACCTCAGCAACCTGCTCGCGGACTCGGTCGGCAAGATCACGATCAGCAAGAGCCTGCTGCCCAGCCAGGACAGCGCCGGCACCGGCGGCCTGATCGAGATCGAGACGCTGTCGCCGCTCAACCGGCCGCATCGCTATGCCAGCTTCCAGATCGAAGGCGGGCTGAGCGGAAAGGACTTCAGCAAGGACGTGCTGGTCTCCGGCACCGTCGCCGGACGCTTCGGCGCGCAGGACAATTTCGGCCTGAGCGCCTCGGTCCAGTTCCGCCGCAACTCGGTGCGCAACGTATCGTACAACACGGTGACCAAGTTCGGCGCGTTCCTGCCCAACGCCGCCAACGGCACGCCGACGCTGACCGCGCCGGACGCGGTGAATCCGCATGCCACCTTCCCGTTCGTGCCGGGCGATGACGGCGCCTATGTCACCCAGCTGGAGACGAGCTTCAACCATGTGAAGCAGTCGACCCTGGCGGCAACGGTATCGGCCGAGTGGAACATCGCCGACCACACCAACTGGAAGTTCGATTTCCAGCATGCCGAGGTCAATCGCACCTATTATTCGATGACCGACATCTTCACCGCCTCGAGCAAATATTCGGACGTTCCGGGCGGCCAGGCGGTCTCGGCGCTGCATCTCGACCTGACGCCGGGCAATGCCGCCCTCGCCCGCGAGCAGGCGTACAGCTATGATCCGGACGGGAAGACGACAACCGACACCTACAGCTTCTCGGGCAAGAGCACCGCGGGCAAGCTGACCTTCACCTATCTCGCGGGCTATGCCCATGGCGGCGAGAAGCACGGCCGCAACACCACGCTGGACCTGCGGGTGGCGGGCATCGATGCCACCGCCGCCTATTTCCAGCCCGGCGCGACCGATGCCACGCTCGGCTATATCGTCACGCCCTTCGCTCGGCGCAGCGGCGATGCGATCCCGATCCCGCTCCTCAGCACCGCCGGCTGGGCGCTGATCAACGATGCCTCGCGCTACACCATCCAGAACGGCACCGGCGGCATCGACACCACCACTGGCAGCAACAACCGCTACACCGGCGAGGCCAGCCTGCGCTGGGACATGGACTGGGGCTTCCTGAAGTACGTCCAGATCGGCGGGCGCTTCGAGCGGGCCGAGTTCAAGAGCAACCTTGCGCGCACCCAGTTCTCCGGCAACGCGTCGATCGCCGCGCTGGGCCTGCCCTTCACGCCCACCGATCTCAGCCGGGTGGGCGTCACCGGCGCCAACTTCACGGCGATGAGCGAAAGCACGCTGATCCGCTTCCTCGACAATCTGGGCAAGTATCCGCAGGTGGGCCTGTCCGTGCTTCCGCTCGCCGTCGGCCAGGACAAGCAGGGTACCCGCGAGGACAATTACGCGGCCTATGTCCAGAGCCGCCTGCAGTTCGGCAAGCTCGAGATCATCGGCGGCGTGCGCTACAACCGCACCGACCTGACCGCCTCGAACCTGAGCTTCCCGACCTATATCGGCCCGATCCTGCCGGCGAATGGCGGCGGCTTCGGCAGCGATCTGGTCTTCCAGAACCAGTTCACCCGGCTGGTGACCGAGACGGCCAAGTCCGAGGACTTCCTGCCGCGCGTGCTGTTCAACTTTCGCCAGAACGACAACCTGATCTTCCGCGGCGGCTATTTCCTCTCGGTCGCCCGTCCGCAGATCACCAACCTGTCGCGCGAGACCCGGATCAGCTTCATCAACATCCCGATCCCGGGCCCGAACGGCGTGCAGCCGATCCTGCAGATCAATTCGGGCAACCCGAACCTGAAGCAGGCGACGACGCACAATTTCGACCTGAGCGCCGAATATTACCACAAGATCGGCATCATCAAGATCGGCGGCTTCTACAAGCGGATCAACAATCTGCTCCAGGCCAACCAGACCAATGGCCCGGCCAACCTGGCCAACCTGACGCTGCCCAACAGCCCCTATTTCCAGGGCCTGCCCTATTTCGATCCGGCGCATCCGGAGAATTACTTCATCAACGGCGGATCGCCGATCAACAGCCCGCATCCCGCCACCATCTGGGGCGTGGAAGGCCGGTTCGAGCGGCAGTTCGATTTCCTGCCGGGCGCGCTGAGCGGCCTCGGCATCATCGCCAACTATACCTACACCAAGAGCAGCCGCTGGCAGCAGTACAGCTGGGCCTATGCCCCGGCGAACCAGAGCAGCATCTACGAATTCTCGGGCCTGCCGTTCAACCAGCAGCCCAAGCATTCGGGCACCGTCGCGCTGACCTACCAGAAGTACGGCTTCGACGGCACGCTGGCCTATAGCTTCCAGTCGAAGACGCTGGACAATTTCTACCCGCGCGGCCTCTCGGTCTACAATCAGGACGTCCAGACGCTCGACCTGCGCGGCGAGTACTACATCGACAAGGGCCGGAAATACCGGGTCTATGTCGAGGGTTCGGACCTGCTCAAGGGCACCGAGAAGCCCGACGTCCAGCAGCTGATCCAGGGCATCTATACCCGCGCCACCTATCTGGGCGGCCGCAAGTTCAAGATCGGCGCCGCCGCGATCTTCTGACGACTGCACGCTCCTGCCGGCTCCCTCGTGCGCGGGGAGCCGGCTCTTTTCTGTTCGAGGATATCCCCATGAAGGCCACCAGGTTGCTCCTTGCCGCGGCGAGCTTCGCCATCGCCGCCGCGCTGCCCGCCAGCGCGCAGGAGCTCGTTCCGTACAAGCAGTTCACGCTTCCCAACGGCCTGCGCGTCGTGGTGCACGAGGACCACAACACGCCCAAGGTGGCGGTCGCGGTCTGGTATCACGTCGGCTCGATGAACGAGCCCACCGGCAAGTCGGGCTTCGCGCATCTGTTCGAGCACCTGATGTTCAACGGCTCCGAGCATCACGACAAGGAATACATGCCGCCGCTCCAGGAGATCGGCGTCTCGGGCGTCAACGGCGCCACCTCGCTCGACCAGACCTATTATTACGAGATCGTCCCCACCGGCGGGCTCGAGCGCGTGCTGTGGCTGGAATCGGACCGCATGGGCTATCTCGCCGGCGCGATCACCCAGGCCAAGCTCGATGAGCAGCGCAAGGTCGTCCAGAACGAGAAGCGCACCCGCGAGAACACGCCCTATGCGCTGATGGACCAGCGCGAGGCGGCGGCGCTGTTCCCGATCGGCCACCCTTATCACCACCCGACCATCGGCTCGATGGAGGACCTGAACGCCGCGTCGCTCGACGACGTGAAGGGTTGGTTCGCCCAATATTACGGCGCGACCAACGCCGTGGTCACGCTCTCGGGCGACGTCACGCTCGATCAGGCCAAGACGCTGATGGAAAAGTATTTCGGCAGCGTCCCGGCCGGCGAGCCGGTCAGCCGCACCACCGCCTGGGTCCCCACGCTCGATCGCGACAAGAGCGAAGTGATGCAGGACACCGTGCCGCAGCTCGCCATCGCGTGGAACTGGGCGGTCCCCGGCAACCGTGCGCCCGAGGCGCAGGCGCTGCAGCTCGCGGCCCAGGCGCTCGGCCGCGGCAAGACCTCGCGGCTCTACCAGGCGCTGGTGCAGGAGAAGCAGCTCGCCACCTATGCCTCGGCCAGCTACGCCGGCTATGCAGCCGCGGGCATCTTCTCGATCGACGTCCGCCTGAAGCCCGGCGTCGACCGCACCGAGGCCGAGGCGGTGGTGAAGCAGGTGCTGGCGGAGTTCCTCGCCAAGGGCCCGGCGCCCACCGAACTCGCCCGCGTCAAGGCGAGCGGCTCGGCCGACAATGCCCGTGCGATGGAATCGATCTACGTCAAGGCGATGGCGCTCTCCAGCGGCGCGATGTTCGCCGACAATCCCGGCCAGTACGCGGTGGACGACAAGCACTTCCAGGCGCTGACCGCCGCCGAAGTGCGCACCACCGCGAGCGCCTGGCTGGGCAAGCCGAACTACAAGCTCACCGTGCTGCCCTTCGGCAACCCCAAGGCGATCGCGGACGGCGCCGACCGCACCAAGCTGCCGCCGCTCGGGCCGTCGCCCGCGCTCAAGCTGCCGGCGGTGCAGGAAGCCAGGCTCTCCAACGGCATCCGCGTCATCCTCGCCGAGCGGCCGGGCACGCCCACCATCGACATGACGATGGTATTCGATGCCGGCCAGGCCGCCGAGCAGCACATGAAGCGCGGCGTGGGCGGCTTCACGCTCGGGCTGATGGACGAAGGCACGGTGACGCTCACCGGCCAGCAGCTCGCCGAGCGCCAGGCGCTGCTGGGCGCGCGCATCTATTCGACCAGCGACGTCGACACGACCGACTTCATGGCATCGGCCATGGCCAAGTCGCTGCCCGAGACGGTGGCGCTCTGGGCCGATTACATCCGCAACCCCGCCTTCCGGCCCGCCGACTTGGAACGCGATCGCCAGCAGCATCTCTCGGGCCTGTCGCAGTCGCTGGTCGATTCCGACCAGATCGCCCAGCGCACCTTCACCAACCTGCTCTATGGTCCGGACCATGCCTATGGCGCGGCGCTCGCCGGTCGCGCGGAGACGCTCAAGTCGATCACCCGCGAGGACCTGGTCGCCTTCCACGACAGCTGGATCCGGCCCGACAACGCGGTGATCTATGCGGCGGGCAACACCGACATCGCCACGCTCACCGCCGCGCTGGAGAAGGGTTTCGGCAGCTGGAAGGCGCCGGCCCGCGCCAAGGGCAGCAAGGCGATCGATGCCGTCCCGGCGGCGACCGCGCCGCGCATCGTGCTGGTCGACAAGCCGGGCGCGATCCAGTCGGTGATCCGCGTCGGCGAGATCCTGCCCGACGGCAGCGATCCGCGCTATTTCGAGATCGGCGCGATGAACGACGTGCTCGGCGGCAACTTCACCGCACGGCTCAACATGAACCTGCGCGAGGCCAAGGGCTGGACCTATGGCGCCAATTCCTATGTCGCCGAGGCACGCGGACCGCAGGCGTTCGGCGTGGCGACCAGCGTCCAGACCGACAAGACCGCCGAGGCGCTGGGCGAGATCGACAAGGAAATCCGCGGCATCCACGGCGACAAGCCGGCGACCCAGGCGGAGCTCGACCTGCTGAGCAAGGGCGAGGTGCTGTCCCTGCCCGGCCGGTTCGAGACGAACAACGCGATGGTCGGCTATCTCCAATATGTGAACCGCTTCGGCCGTCCGTACGACTGGATCACCACCATGCCGGCGAAGTACGCCGCGCTGCGCACCGACGCGATCACCGCCAGCGCCCAGCTGCTCCATCCGGATGCGATGACCTGGGTGATCGTCGGCGATCTTTCGAAGATCGAGGCGAAGGTCCGCGCGCTCAAGCTCGGCACGGTCGAGATCTGGGACGCGGAGGGCCGCAAGCTGCGCTGAGCAGCTGCATAGCCTGAAAAAATGGCCGCGCTCCCGGGATGGAGCGCGGCCGAGAACCTGAGCCGGGGGGAGGGGATACTCCTTGCTCGGGGGGTGACGAAACCGGGAGAGCGGCAACCGGTCCGTCAGCACACGCACAATTCCTATCAAAAAGGTATGTTTTAGAAAACAACTTCGGCTATGGGACGCTAAAGCTCATCTCTCGCGCGTTCGGGCGGGGGGCCGCTATCCCGGCGGTTTGCCCTCCTGCCCCGACTCCCCTACCGGAATGCCATGATCGATCCCGCCCCGCTCGCCGAGCATCCTGCCTGCTTCCAACCGCCCTGTGCGGCACGGGGGTGCGACGCATGATCCGGCTCGAGAATGTCCACAAGGCCTTTGCCAGCGGCCATGCTGCCCTGGGGGGCGTCGATCTGGAAGTCGCGCGCGGCGAGGTGTTCGGCATCATCGGCCGCTCGGGCGCGGGCAAGTCGACACTGGTGCGGCTGCTCAACGGGCTCGAGCGCCCCAGCACCGGCACGGTCTCGATCGACGGCACCAACGTGAGCAGCCTGTCGGGCGAGGGCCTGCGGACGCTGCGCCGGCGGGTGGGGATGATCTTCCAGAATTTCGGGCTGCTGAGTTCGCGCACCGTGTTCGACAATGTCGCGCTGCCGCTGCGGATCGCCGGCGCCGACAAGGCGCGGATCGCCGAACGCGTGCCCGAACTGCTCGCCCGGGTCGGGCTGATCGATCATGGCGGCAAATATCCCGCCCAGCTTTCGGGCGGCCAGAAGCAGCGCGTCGGCATCGCCCGCGCGCTCGCTACGGGTCCGGATATCCTGCTCTGCGACGAGGCGACCAGCGCGCTCGATCCGGAGACGACCCGCAGCATCCTGACGCTGATCGCCGATCTCAACCGCGAACTGGGCCTGACCATCGTGCTGATCACCCACGAGATGGAAGTCGTCCGCCAAGTCTGCGACCGCGTCGCCGTGCTCCATGCCGGGCGCGTGGTGGAGACGGGCAGCGTCGCGCAGGTCTTCCTCGATCCCAAGGCGGCGGAAACCCGAGCGATGCTCGACGAAGGCAGCGACCATGCCGCGCCGATCGCGTTCGACGGACCGATCATCCGGCTCACCCTGCGCGGCGACGCGATCCTGCAGCCCGTGCTGACCCGCATCGCCCGCGAGACCGGTACCGACTTCGCGATCCTCGACGGGCGGATCGGACGGTTCAAGGATGCTAGCTTCGGCCAGCTGACCCTGGGCCTGACCGGCGGCGACACCGCGGCCGCGCTCGCCGCGCTCCGCCAGCATGGGGAGGTTTCCGAATGAGCGACTGGTTCGCCAATGTCGACTGGAGCGAGATCGCCCAGGCCAGCCTCGACACGCTGACCATGCTCGGCGGCTCGCTGTTGCTGACCATCCTGCTCGGCCTGCCGCTCGGCGTGCTGCTGTTCCTCACCAGCCCGGGCCAGGTGTGGCAGAACCGCGCGGTGAGCGGGGTACTGGCGCTGGCGGTCAACCTGCTGCGCTCGGTGCCGTTCATCATCCTGCTGATCGTGATGATCCCGCTGACCGTGCTGCTGGTCGGCACCTCGCTTGGCGTGGCCGGCGCGATCCCGCCGCTGGTAGTCGGCGCCGCACCCTTCTTCGCCCGGCTGGTCGAAAGCGCGCTGCGCGAAGTCGACCGCAACACGATCGAGGCGGTGCAGGCGATGGGCGCCACCACGCGCGACCTGGTGTTCCGCGCGCTGCTGCCCGAGGCGCTGCCCGGGATCATCGCAGCGGCCACGGTCACCGCCATCGCGCTCGTCTCGTTCACAGCGATGGCGGGTGCGGTCGGTGCGGGCGGGCTGGGCGACCTTGCCATCCGCTTCGGCTATCAGCGTTTCCAGACCGATGTGATGCTGGTCACCGTCGTGCTGCTGCTCGTCCTCGTCCAGTTTCTCCAGATGGCGGGCGACCGCCTCGTCCGCCACTTCACGCGCCGATAGGAATGAACATGCAACGCCGCCTGCTCCTCACAGCCCTCGCCGCCTTCGCGCTTGCCAGCTGCGGCAAGACGGCAAAGACCGACGATCCCAATACGCTGGTCGTCGCGGCTACTGCCGTGCCGCATGCCGAGATCCTGGAGTTCGTGAAGCCCGTACTGGCCAAGCAGGGCCTGAAGCTCGATGTCCGGGTGTTCAACGACTATGTCCAGCCCAACGTCCAGGTCGAGGAAGGGCGGATCCCGGTCAGCTATTTCGAGACCAAGCCGTATCTGGACGAGTACAACCGCGCCAAGGGCAGCCATCTGGTGGCCATCGCCGGCGTGCACGTCGAGCCGTTCGGCGCCTATTCGCGCAAGTGGAAGTCGCTCGCCGAGCTGCCCGACGGCGCGACGGTGGCCATCCCCAACGAGCCGAGCAATGGCGGCCGTGCGCTGCAGCTGCTCGCCAAGGCCGGGCTGATCACCCTGCTCGATCCCAAGAGCATCACCGCCACGCCCAAGGACATCGTCGAGAACCGCAAGAACCTGAAGTTCCGCGAGATCGAGGCGGCGACGCTGCCGCGCGTGATCGACCAGGTCGACCTGGCGATGATCAACACCAACTACGCGCTCGATGCCAAGCTGAACCCGACCCGCGACGCGCTGGCGATCGAGGACAAGGACAGCCCCTATGTGAACTTCGTGGTGGGCCTGGAGAGCGCGAAGAGCGATCCGCGCGTGCAGAAGCTGGTGGCGGCGCTGCGCAGCCCCGAGGTGAAGGCCTTCATCGCGCGCAAATATGACGGCGCGGTGCTCCCGGCCTTCTGAGCACCGTAAGAAGGGCGCGGCGATGACCGCGCCCTTCGCATTTCAGGTTATTCGACGAACGGCTCCACCGCCTTGCGGTGCGCCCGCAGAAAGGCATCGGCGACCAGGCGCAGCGGCGCGGTGTCGACATCGCGCGTGCCGGCGCGAACCAGCTCGGCGAAGCGGGCATAGAGGCCCGGATACTCGCGATCCTCGGCCACTTGTGGCGCGGCGCCCGGCAGGGTGAGGACAGCCCCGCCCTTTTCGAGCTTGAGCGTGCCCGCATCGGTCTCGACGCTGATGTCCCAGCTCTGCGGGCCGGTCTGGCGCCAGTCCAGGTCCATCGTCACCGGCACACCGGCCGCGTCACGGAACTTCAGGTCGGCCGCGATCGGCGCCTCGCGATTGGCGGGCAGCGAGAGCGTGCCGTCGACCAGGAAGAAGGGCGGCAGGATCGCCGTCGCGATCGACAGCGCATTGATGCCCGGATCGAACACGCCGAGCCCGCCCGGCGCCCAGATCCAGTCCTGGCCGGGATGCCAGACGCGCACGTCCTCACGCCACACGATCGCGGCGCTCAGGATCTTGCGGCCGGCGAGCCAGGCCCGGGCCGGGGCGACGCCGGCGGCATAGCGCGAATGCCAGCTGGCGAAGAGCGTCACCCCCGCCTCCACCGCCTGCGCCTCGAGCAGCGCGACTTCGGCGAGCGTGGCGCCGGGCGGCTTTTCGAGGAAGACGTGCTTGCCCGCCGCGATCGCCGCGGATGCCAGGTCGTAGCGGACCTGGGGCGGCGTGCAGAGCGCCACGGCATCGACCGGGGTATCGCTGGCGAGCAGCTCGGCGAGCGTGCGGTAATGGGGCAGATCGCCCACCCCTTCCCCGCGCGAGCTCACCGTGGCGGCGAGCGTGAAATTGTCGTCACCGGCGATCGACGGAAGATGCTGGTCATGGGCGATCTTGCCCATGCCCACGATCGCAACACGAATCGGCGCCGTCATCAGAGTGCCTTCACTTCCACGACAGCGGCGTCGGCACGGACCAGCGCGTTGCGCAGCGGCAGCGTGAACGGTGCGGCCTCGATCTCGAACACGTCACCCGGCTCGGTGCGGACGCCGTCCGAGAAGGACAGCGTCGCGGTGCCGAAGAAATGGACGTGGATGTCGCCCGGGCGGCGGAAATTGGCGTATTTGAAATGGTGATGCTCGAGATTGGCGAGCGTGTGCGACATGTTCTCCTCGCCCGACAGGAACGGCTTCTCCCAGATCACCGCGCCGTCGCGCAGGATGCGGCTGGCACCGCGCACGTCGGTCGGCGCATCCCCGACCAGCAGCTCGGCGCCGAGCGAGGCCTGGCGCAGCTTGCTGTGCGCGAGCCACAGATAATTGTGCCGCTCGGTCACATGGTCGCTGAATTCGTTGGCGAGGCACAGGCCGAGCCGGTGCGGGGTACCGTCCGGGCCGATCAGGTAGATGCCGGCCAGTTCGGGCTCCTCGCCGCCATCCTGGGCGAAGTCCGGCATGGTCAGCTGGCCACCGGGGCCGACGAGCTGTGAGCCGTCGCCCTTGTAGAACCATTCCGGCTGCTGGCCGACCTGGCCCGCGGCAGGCTTGCCGCCCTCGACGCCTTCGAGGAACATCCGCATCGAATCGGTCTGCTTCTCGGCCGCGGCAGCCTCGCGGTGCATCTTGTCGCGCCCCTCGGCCGAGCCGAGATGGGTGAGGCCGGTGCCGGTCATCACCAGATGTGCGGAATCCTCGTGATCGATCGGCGCCAGCAAGCGACCGGCGGCGAGTTCGGCGGCGAGATCGACCTCCGCGCCTTCGCCGCGTGCTGCCACTGCCTCGGCCAGCGTCTGCCCCTTCGCGATCGCATCGAGCGCCAGCTCGCGCACGCTCGTCACGCCCGGAACCAGAGTCGCCCGATCATCCCGCGCCGCGATCACCGACCGCACGCCTTCCGAATCACGATGCTGCAACAGGCGAAAACGCATAACCTCTCCTTGATGAACCCATAGTGGCAGGCTTTACCGAGCCGGCCTGACTCGATTATTAGTCGGACATATTCCAGCCGCGCTCCAGAGGCAATCTTTCGTTCCGCTTGTTCGTTGCGGCTGTTAAGGATGGGCGGGAGAGGACAAATCACGATAGCCCGGATGCAGGACGAAGCGCAGGACAACGAAGGCGAAAAGCCCAAGCGCGGCACCGGCCGGCGCCTGCACGGCGCGATTGCCCACAAGCTCGGCTCCGCGATCGTGTCCGGCGAATATGCGCCTGGCGACAAGCTCGAAGCCGAGGTGACCTTCTCCGAAGCGCTCAACGTCTCGCGCAGCGCCTATCGCGAGGCAGTGCAGGTGCTCGCCGCCAAAGGGCTGGTCGAGAGCCGCACTAAGGCGGGCACGCGCGTGCTGCCGCGCAGCCGCTGGAACCTGCTCGATCCCGATGTTCTCGCCTGGGCCTTCACCGGCGAGCCCGACATCGAGTTCATCCGCAACCTGTTCGAGCTGCGCGCCATCGTCGAGCCCGCCGCCGCCCGGCTCGCCGCCGAACGGCGCACCAAGGACGACCTGAAGGTCATGAAGACGGCACTGGCCGAGATGCGCCAGAAGACGCTGGCCACCGATGCCGGGCGCTCGGCCGACCGCGACTTCCACAATGCGATCCTGCAGGCGACCGGCAACGACGCGCTGATCGTGCTGAGCGCCAGCATCGGTGCGGCGGTATCGTGGACCACCCAGTTCAAGCAGCGCTCGCGCACCCTGCCTCGCAACCCGATCCCCGACCATGTCCGCGTCTATGACGCGATCGCGGCGGGCGATGGCGATGCCGCGAGCGAGGCGATGCGCCTGCTCGTCGATCTCGCCCTGGAAGACACCCGCAGCTCGATGGGCTGAATCGAAAACGCCCCGCCGTTTCCGGCGGGGCGCTTCGTTTTACCCGGCGTCTGGATCAGGCTGCGTGCTGATCCGGCAGCGCGTTGGTCGGCTTGGCGCCCCATAGCGCGTAGAACAGCACATAGACTTCGCACAGCGCGGTCAGCAGGAAGGACAGCTGCAGGCCATATTGGTCCGCGAGCCAGCCCTGCACCACCACCAGCGCGCCGCCGGCGATCGCCATGATCAGCAGGCCCGAACCTTCCTCGGTGAGCGGGCCGAGGCCGCGGATGCCGAGCGTGAAGATGGTGGGGAACATGATCGAGTGGAACAGGCCCACCAGGATCAGCGACCACATCGCCACTTCGCCATGCGCGAAGACCGTGACGAGCATCACCACGAACGCACCGATCGAGCAGCCCGCCAGCACCGTCTCCGCCCGGATGCGCTGCATCAGCGCCGAACCGACGAAGCGGCCGACCATCATCCCGCCCCACAGGAAGGTGAGGTACTTGCCGGCCTGCTCATGCGTCAGGTTGGCGATATCGGGCTGGCTGACGAAGTTCACGAACAGGTTGGCGACGCCGATCTCGGCGATCAGGTAGATGAAGATCGCCGGCACGCCGAACACCAGGTTGCGGTGCTTCCACAGCGAATGCTTCTTGCGCTCCTCGCGCGAGACGCGGCTGGTCGCCGATCCGATCGCCGGCAGCGGGAAGCGCGCGATCACGATCGCGAGCACGATCAGCACCACGGCGACCAGGCCGTAGGGCAGGATCACCGACTGGGCGTCGGCAAGCCGCTCGGCATGGGTCAGTACCACGCCGGATTCGGCGGTGCCGCCCTTGGAGCGGCCGAGGATGAGATAGGCGCCGAAGGCAGGGGCAAGCATCGTGCCCGCCGAGTTCATCGCCTGGACCAGGTTGAGTCGCGACGAGGCAGTCTCCGGCTTGCCGACCACCGCGACATAGGGATTGGCGGCGACCTGGAGCAGGGTGATGCCGCTGGCGATCACGAACAGCATCGCCAGCGTGACGCCATAGGAGGGAATGCTCGCCGCCAGCATCATGCCCAGCGATCCGGCCGCCATGATCAACAGCCCGATCACCAGCGACTTCTGGTAGCCGATCCGCTCGATCAGCTTGGCCGAGGGGATCGAGGCGACGAAATAGGCGATGAACCACACGCTCTCGATCAGCGTGGTCTGGGTGTAGCTGAGCTCGAACACGCTGCGCAGGTGGGGCAGCAGCGTGTTGTTGATGACGGTGATGAAGCCCCACATGAAGAAGAGGCTGGCGAGCAGCGATAGCGCTGGGCCATAGCCGCCGGCCTGCCGGCCCGACTGGGTGCCCACTGCCGGGGCTGCGTTGATGGGCGCTGGCATTTTTCGGATCTTCTCCTGTGTGGATCATCTGGTTCGAGGACTCGCATATGCGACTTCGAGCCAGCTTGCGCTTCTATTTTTTGTCAGACTATAAAGACCCATGGCGCACGTCAACGGCGCGGATTCAGAGCATTGGGAGAGACTATGGGTCGCTTTGGCAAGGCAGCACTGGCAACAACCGCCCTGGCAACGCTGGCAGTGGCGCAATCCGCGCTGGCGTCGGACGCCAGGCGCGAGAATGCCGGGACGCTCAAGGACGGCACCGCGGTCGAGGCCGTGACGCTGACCAACGCCAAGGGCGTGTCCGCGCGAATCCTGAGCTACGGCGCGACGCTGCAATCGTTCAAGGGGCCCGACCGCACCGGCAAGATTGCCGATGTCGTGCTCGGCTATGACGATGCCGCGACCTATGAGAGCCGCCCCAATTTCTTCGGCGTCACCGTCGGCCGCTATGCCAACCGCATCGCCGGCGGCAAGTTCACGCTCGACGGCAAGAGCTACCAGCTGCCGCTCAACGACAAGACCAACTCGCTGCACGGCGGCGGCCAGGGCTTCGACAAGAAGATCTGGCGCATCGTCTCGGTGAACAGCGGGCCGAGCGCCAGCGTGGTGTTCGCGCTGACGAGCCCGGACGGCGAATCGGGCTATCCCGGCAAGCTCGAAGTGAAGGTCACCTACGCGCTCGACGAGAGCGGCGCGCTGACCATCAGCTATGACGCGGCGACCGACAAGCCGACCGTGGTCAACATGACCAACCACGCGATCTTCGACCTGGCCGGCGAAGGCTCCCCCACCGGCGCGATGGGGCATCTGCTCACCATACCCGCCAAGGCCTATACCCCGGTCGACGCCAAGCTGATCCCCACGGGCGAGCTGCGCCCGGTGGAAGGCACGGTGTTCGATTTCCGCAAGGCCCGGCTGATCGGCCAGGACCTGCGCGACGGCCGCGACGAGCAGATCCGCTTCGGCCTGGGCTATGATCACAACTTCGCGCTCGACAAGGGCGTGACCGCCAGGCCCGAGCTCGCCGCGCGGCTCGAGGATCCGGCATCGGGCCGCGTGCTCGAAGTGCTGACCACCGAGCCGGGCGTGCAGTTCTACACCGGCAATTTCCTCGACGGCACCTATTACGGCAAGTCGGGCCACCTCTATCGCCAGGGCGACGGCATCGCGCTCGAGCCCCAGAAATTCCCGGACGCTCCCAACAAGCCGGGCTTCGTCTCCGCGCGCGTCGACCCCGGCAAGCCCTATCGGCACGTCATGGTCTACCGCCTCTCGGTAACCCAGTAACGGAATTGGCATGACTTCTGAAAACCAGCCCAAGCTGCGCTCGCGCGCCTGGTTCGATAATCCCGACAATATCGACATGACCGCGCTCTATCTGGAGCGCTACCTCAACTTCGGGCTGAGCCTGGAGGAGCTCCAGTCGGGCAAGCCGATCATCGGCATCGCCCAGACCGGCAGCGACCTGAGCCCCTGCAACCGCCATCACCTGGTGCTGGCCGAGCGGGTGCGCGAAGGCATTCGCGAGATGGGCGGCATCGCGCTCGAATTCCCGGTCCACCCGATCCAGGAAACCGGCAAGCGGCCGACCGCGGGCCTCGACCGCAACCTCGCCTATCTCGGGCTGGTCGAGCTGCTCTACGGTTACCCCCTGGATGGCGTGGTGCTGACGGTGGGCTGCGACAAGACCACGCCGGCCTGCCTGATGGCGGCGGCCACCGTGAACATCCCGGCGATCGCCCTGTCGGTCGGCCCGATGCTCAACGGCTGGCACAAGGGCGAGCGGACCGGTTCGGGCACGATCGTGTGGAAGGCGCGCGAGCTGCTCGCAGCCGGCGAGATCGAGGCGAAGGAATTCATCCGGCTCGTCGCCAGTTCGGCCCCCTCGACCGGCTATTGCAACACGATGGGCACTGCGACGACGATGAACTCGCTGACCGAGGCGCTGGGCATGTCGCTCCCCGGCTCGGCCGCGATCCCGGCGCCGTACCGCGACCGCCAGGAAGTCGCCTATGACACCGGCAAGCGCATCGTCGAGATGGTCGCCGAGGATCTCAAGCCCTCGGACATCCTGACCCGCGAGGCGTTCGAGAACGCGATCGTCGTCAATTCGGCGATCGGCGGTTCGACCAACGCGCCGATCCACATCAACGCGATCGCCCGCCATATCGGCGTCGAGCTGCCGCTCGATACCTGGCAGGAGAAGGGCCATCACGTGCCGTTGCTGGTCAACCTGCAGCCGGCCGGCGAGTATCTGGGCGAGGATTATTACCGCGCCGGCGGCGTGCCCGCGGTGGTCGCGCAGCTGATGGGCCAGGGGCTGATCCACGAAGGCGCCGTCACCGTCAACGGCAAGACGATCGGCGACAATTGCCGCGGCGTCGCGATCGAGGACGAGAAGGTGATCCGTCCTTTCGAGGCGCCGCTCAAGGAAGAGGCCGGCTTCGTCGTGCTGCGCGGCAATCTGTTCGACTCGGCGATCATGAAGACCAGCGTGATCGATCAGGCCTTCCGTGCCCGCTATCTCTCCAACCCCGAGGATCCGGAGGCCTTTGAAGGCCCCGCCGTAGTGTTCGACGGGCCGGAGGATTACCACCACCGTATCGACGACCCAGCACTCGGCATCACGCCGGAGACGCTGCTGTTCATGCGCGGCGCCGGTCCGATCGGCTATCCGGGTGCGGCCGAAGTGGTGAACATGCGTCCGCCAGCCTATCTGATCCGCGAAGGCGTGCACGCCCTGCCCTGCATCGGCGATGGCCGCCAGTCGGGCACGTCGGGCAGCCCGTCGATCCTCAATGCCAGCCCCGAGGCTGCGGCGATGGGCGGTCTCGCGCTGATCCGCACCGGCGACCGGGTCCGCATCGACCTGCGCAAGGGCACCGCCGATGTGCTGATCCCGGACGAGGAACTGGCCGAGCGCCGCCGCGTGCTGGCGGAAGCGGGCGGATACCCCTACCCCGCCTCGCAGACGCCCTGGCAGGAAATCCAGCGCGGAATCGTCGGCCAGATGGAGACCGGTGCGATCCTCGAAGGTGCGGAGAAGTACCAGAAGATCGCACAGACCAGGGGCCTGCCCCGCGACAATCACTGAGTCATCGTCCAGTCCGCCCCGCGACTCGGGCGCGGCCAACGACTCGAAAACCGGCGTGACCAGGGTGAAATTCGCCACGGTCACGCCGATTTTACTCTGCGAATAGGTTAACAGGACGCGGAATCGCGCGTCCTTTCGCAACAAGGCCCGAGAACGGGCCCAGATAACACCACACCATTTCGGCGGAATTTGAGTTTCAGGTTTGCACCGATTCGGGACGCGGCCTTTACCGGGATTCCGGGCTCGACCTTAAATCCAGCAATATCAATATAGTGGCCTAGTGTGTTAGTCGAGCACTACGCAATTACCGACATGGGAACAACCACAAGTTCCCCCTAACAGTTTGTTCACCATTCCTTCTGTCAGACGCGGTGCCGCTGGCCTCGCGTACCAGAAGGGTGAGGACATGCGCACACGTACGCATCTGGCAATCGCGGTATGCACGACGGCGTGGATCAACGCCGCATCGGCCCAGACCACCGCTTATTCGCCTGACTCGGGCCGCACGCCCAATCAGATCGTCCTGTCGATCCCGGTAACGGCTTCCGTCGGCGGCCGATGCGGCTTCGCAAGCGCCCCGAACGGCTCCTTCAACCAGAATGATTTCGACGTGAACGGCCTGGCGCACGACTTCTCGTTCGTGCTCGACTGCACCGGCCCCTCGCGTGTCGCAGTGGTGTCGCAGAATGGCGGGCTCCGTACCACGGGAACCGCCCCGACCGGATACACGGTCCTCGCACCCTATAATGTGAGCCTGCACCTGGTCGCCACCGGCGGCGGCACGACCGCGGACGCGACCTGCACCGCAGCGACGCTGCCGACCGGTTCCTCCTGCAGCTTCCTCGGCCCGGCGAACACCTCGCAGGGGCTTCGCCTCCCGGCCGCCTCGACGGCGCAGGCGGGTTCGTACCTGCGCGTCGCCGCCCCTCCCTATGCCGGCGCCCTGGCGCTGGTGAACGGTACCTATTCCGACGTCCTGACGGTGACACTGAGCGCATCGCCCTGACGCCGAACTGCCGGTTCGGCCCGGCGGCCGGCGCCAGAAACCCCGGGCTTCTACCCCAAGTGAAATGGCAGTCGCGCCGGCCCCGGCCTCGTCTGTCCGACTTTAAAAGGAGAGCATTATGAAGAAGTTCCTGTTCACCGCCCTTCTCGCCGGTTCGGCGTTCGCGGCGGTCCCGGCAGCCGCGCAGAGCGTGTCGGGCAATGTCACGGTGACCGGCACGGTCGCCGCCAAGTGCACGTCCGCGGGCGGGCTGAACGGCGCCATCAACCTGGGCGAACTCGCCAATGCCGATGGCAAGATCAATTCGACCCTCTCGGGCAATATCGGCGGCCTGACCCGCTCGTTCACGGTGACCTGCACCAGTGCCAATCCGCAAATCTCGGTCGACGCGTCGGCCCTGGTCAATAGCGCGATCCTGACCCCGACCACGGGGTACACCAACACCGTGCACTACACCGCGACGATGGCCGCTTCCAAGGCCGGCGGCGGCACCACCTCGGCGATCGACACCTCCAACGTCGCAGGTCCGACCACGGCGCTCGTCGGCGACCACCTGGCGAATTCGCCGAACAACATCGTCCTCACGGTTTCGAACGGCAACACGACCAATGCCGCCGACATGCTCGAAGCCGGCTCTTACTCGGGTGTGATCGCGCTCACCGTGAGCCCCTCCGCCTGACCCGTGCTGGGCGAGGGAGGCCGCCCCCTCTCCTCCCTCGTCCAGACATTTCCTTCGGGAGAACGACTATGCGCATTTCTTTCCTGCTCGCCGTTCCGGCCGCGCTGGTCGCGACCCCGGTACTGGCACAGTCGAACGGCACGGTGACCGTGAACGGATCCGTCGCCGATCGCTGCCTCTTCACCATTCCCTCCGCGGTCATCGCGCTCGGGGAAATCTCGCAGAGCGGCACCGGCGCCTCGGCCGGCAAGCTCGACACGACCCGCGTGGACAACCAGTTCCGCGACCTGGTCGGCTGGTGCAACGGCACTGCGGCGACGATGACCGTCGAAGCGCAGCCGCTGCTCAACCTCGACTATAGCGGCGCGCCCATCGCCGGCTTCGATACGCGGGTCGATTATCTCGCCACCGCCGCTGCCAACAGCACCTCCGCGACCGACAGCTCGCTGGCCGCCAACCCCGGCCCGGGCAGCCCGGTCAATGTCGGCCTGTTCACCGGCAACATCCGGGTGACGCTGTCGCAATCCTCGACGCCGGGAAGCGGCCTGCTCGTCGCCGGCAATTACGGCGGCCAGGTCATCGTGACCCTGACGCCCAACTTCAGTGGCGGCGGAGACTGATCCGCCGGGCACCTCACCGGACCGATTTGGGAGGCAAGCATGAACAAGCATATGGTTTTCCGCGCTGCACTGACCACCTCGCTGGTCATCTGCGCACCGGCAATCGCCCAGACCACGGGCACGACCTCCTCCGGGACGGTGACCGTGACCGGCACGGTGCCGTCGCTCTGCTTCGGCGGGACGCTGACCGGCGGGAGCAACATCGATCTCGGCGTGCTCATCGATACTTCGACGGGCCTGCTGCGCACCAATCTGCCCGCCCCGACCCGGACGCTGACCGGCGCCTTCTGCAGCTCCCGCAGCGTGATCTCGGTCGAGGCGACGCCGCTGCTGACGCAGAACGCCACGGGCACGCCGCCGGCCGGCTTCTCGCGGACGGTGAACTATCGCGCCACCGCCAGCGGCTGGTCGCCGACGTCCGCGGTCTTCACGACCGGCGCCGCCAGCAATCCAGCCGCCTCGCAGAATCGCGACACCGCGTTCCAGAGCGACATCACCATCACCCTCGACAACTTCCTGACCGGCGGAGGCACCGGGCTGCGGCTCGTCTCCGACCCGCTCTATCGCGGTGCGGTCACGGTAACGCTGTCGGTGGCCGATTGAGGGAGTGCCCACCATGCGCAGCCTCTCCATCCTCGCGATCGCGGTCCTGCTCCCGCTCCCTGCCGTCGCGCAGACGAGCAGCGAAGTCCGGCCGTTCGACGTGACCGGCCAGGTGCCCGGAACCTGCACGCTCGGCGCGCCGCGCCTGGGCGGCGCCCAGGCCAATTTCCGCGGCATCAACGGCAACAGCCTGCCGATCGACCAGCTGGTCGATGGCACCACGCTGTCGACCCGGCCCGCATCGGCGGAGATCAGCTTCGACGCGGTCTGCGCGTTCCCGCACCTGCTGCGGGTGGAGAGCCAGAACAACGGGCTTTGGCGGACCGGCGAACGCAGTGGCGTCGCGCCCGAAGGGTTCGGCGACGCAGTGCCCTATCGCGCGACGCTCCTCTGGGCATCGCAGACGCTGGCACTGTTCGCCGATGCCCGGCTGCGCCGGATGTCCGAAGGCACCCTGTACGTGGGCGCGACCGCGACCGGCACGCTCCAGCTCAACCTCGTGATCGACGCCGGTGCCACCAATCACCGCGCAAACGCGCCGCTCGTCGCCGGCACCTATGGCGACACGCTGCGCATAACCCTGGAGCCGCAGCAATGATCAGGATCCTGCTCCCCGCGGCGCTGGCATTGCTTCCGGCGTCGGCCCTGGCCCAGAACCAGCCCCAGCCGGTCACCGCGCATCTCGACATCATCGGCGAGGCGCCTGCCGCCTGCCTGATGAAGTCGCCCGCCGGCGCCAGCGGCAACAATGCCAGCTTCGATCCCGTGTCGGCCGGAACCGGCCGCATCCGGATCGACCAGCTCGCCAGCCTGACCGATGCGACGCCACTGGCCGCCGCGATCCGGGTCGAGCTGCCGGTCATCTGCAACGCCCCCCACCGGATCATCCTGCGCAGCGGCAATGGCGGGTTGCGCCGCGAAGGTCCGGCCGTGGCCAGCGTCGCCCCCTTCCGTCAGCTGCTGCCCTACCGGCTCGGCATCCGCTGGGGTGCCGACCAGACCGACCGCAGCACCGATGACGGTGCCCCTATCGTGATCGACGCGGGCGGTCCCCGCTCGGGCGATCTCGCCGTGCTCTTCACCCTGACCAGCGGCGGGGCTCCCCTCGTGGCCGGCAACTACACCGACGAGATCGTCCTCGAGGTCCAGGTGGCCGACTGAGGCTCCGATCCCGTTCCCAGGAGAAACACACATGAAGAAGTGGATCCATGGTCTCGCTCTCGGCACGGCGCTCGCCGCCGCGATGCTCGCGAGCAGTCCGCTGGTGAAGGCGGAGACCGTGCAGCCCGTCGTGATCGATCTGTCTCCCACCGGCAGCGGGATGAGCCAGACGATCACCGTGGAGAACACTTTCACCCAGCCGCTGCCCGTCGAGCTGCGCGTCGAGGAGCTGACCTTCGACCAGACGGGCCTGCACGGCACCGGCAAGGACTCCGGCGACCTGCTGATCTTCCCGCCCCAGGCGATCATCCAGCCGGGCCAGACCCAGTCCTTCCGCGTGCAATATATCGGCGATCCCGCGCTGGCGCGCAGCAAGCATTACTACGTCACGGTCGCCCAGCTGCCGGTGCAGCTGCCCCAGGGCCAGTCCGCGATCCAGATCCTGTACAATTTCCAGGTGCTGGTGAGCGTGAAGCCGGCGGGCGCCAAGGCGCAGCTCAAGATCGCGCAGAGCGAAGTCGCGCGCGACGAGAAGGGCCAGCCGGTGGCGGCGATCACGCTGACCAACGACAGCCCGGCACACGGCTATCTCTCCAAGGGCCGGCTGCGGATCGTCGAGCGCGATCGCAGTGGCAAGGAAGTCTTCCGCCGCACGCTCGCCGGGCCGGAAATCCAGCAAACCGTAGGCTTCGGCCTGGTCGGTGCGGGGCAAACCCGTCGGCTGCTCATCCCCGTTCAGCTTCCCACCAGTGAAGGCACGATCGATGCCCAATTCACGCCCGAAGGCTAAGCGCTCCCTGCGCTATGCGGCACTCGCCCTGATGGCGGGCTGCGCCCATCTTGCCCTGTCGCCCGCCGCCCGCGCCGATGAGGACGGGAAGCAGACGACCCAGGAACAGGAACGCCACATCGTACTGCCCAAGCCGTCGAGTAGCGGCACCGAGCCCCAGGCGCGGATCAACCCGACGGGCAAGCCGGTGACGCTGACCGTGGCGGCCAAGGACGGCCCGGTCTATCTCGGCGACATCGTCGTCACGATCCAGCCCGACGACTCGATCGAGTTCTCGTCGCGGCGGCTGATGGACCTGCTGTCCAACGTCCTCGATCCGGACGTGCTGCGCAACCTGCAGGCGAGCTTCGCGGGCAAGACGGCGATCGGTCCCGAAGCGTTCCAGTCCTCCGGCATCCAGCTCCGCTACGATCCGCAACAGCTGGCGATCGCGATGGACATCGCCAGCGAGCGCCGCGCGACGCGCACCGTGATGGTCAGCCCGCTCGAGCGCGACAAGATCGGCACCTATGTGAAACCGGCCGAGTTCAGCGCCTATCTGAACATCCGCGGCAACGTGGATTACCTCTGGAGCGGCGCCGACAAGGGCCTGCAGTCGCCAGTGCTGTTCCTCGACGGCGCGGCCCGCGCAATGGGCGCGGTGCTCGAGAGCCAGGCGGTCTGGCAGCCCGGCAGCAACGCCACCGATTTCCAGCGGCTCGGCACGCGCCTGGTCTATGACGATCCCAAGCACCTGGTCCGCTGGACGCTGGGCGACCTCCAGCCGGTCACCCGCGGTTTCCAGTCGGTGCCCGACATCGCCGGCCTGTCGGTCTTCCGCTCCTATAGCGTATTGCAGCCGCAGGAGATCGTGCGACCGCGCGGCGACCGCAGCTTCCAGCTCACCCGATCGTCGACCGTCGAGGTGTACGTGAATGGCGAGCTGGTCCGCCGGCTCCAGCTGGCGCCCGGCACCTATAACCTGCGCGACTTCCCCTTCACCCAGGGTGCGAACGATGTTCGCCTGAACATCCTCGACGATGCCGGGCGCAGCGAGGTCCTCCGCTTCAACGTCTTCCTCGACCAGTCACAGCTCTCGGCGGGATTGAGCGAGTTCGGCCTCTATGCCGGCGTGATGGCCCCGCTCGAGGCGCACGGCCCCAATTATTCGAGCAAGCCCGCGGTTTCCGCCTTCATCCGCCACGGCATGAGCGACGCGCTCACCCTGGGCGCCAACATCCAGGCCGACAGCCGGGTGGTGATGGGGGGCGTCGAAGCGGTATGGGGCACTTCGCTCGGCACCTTCGCGGGCAGCTTCTCCTATTCGCACATCGACGGCATCGGCAATGGCCGCGCCGCGCTGGCGACCTTCCAGCGGCTGATCCAGCGCCCCAATGGCCGCTCGGACTCGATCACGATGTTCTTCGAGAGCCGCAGCCGCGACTTCGGTCCGATCGGCACGGTGATCCCGCGCAACCCCTTTGCCTGGGAGGCCGGCGGTGGCTATTCGCACACCTTCACCGATTATCTCTATGGCGGCATCGACGGACGCTATTCGCGCGGCCGCGATACCCAGCGCGACCTCTACACGGCCCGTGCCACCATGGGCTGGCGGATCAACGATCGCCTGACCATGACCGGCGATTTCCGATACGAGCGCGACAATGTCCGCTCCGGCCCCGGCGGACTGCTCAGCCTGACGCTGCGCCTCGGCCGCTATTCCAACCTGCGCGCCGATTACGACACGCGCACCGAGCGGGCCCGCCTGTCGTACAACATGATGCACGGCCAGGGCGTCGGCTCCTACAACATCGCCGCCGATGTCGAGCGCGACCAGAATGGCGCCGGCGTCAGCGTCGCAGGCAATTATGTCACCGACCGCGCCGATCTGGGCTTCAGCCATTTCGGCACCTTCGACGATGATTTCGGCCGATCGACCGGACAGCGCACTTCGTTCCGCTTCGGCACGGCGATCGCCCTGGCCGATGGCGCATTGACGATCGGCCGGCCCATCTATGACAGCTTCGCCGTGGTGAAGGGCCATGAGAGCCTGAAGGGCGCCAATATCCGCGTCGATCCGACGGAGTTCGGCTATGTCGCCTCCACCGGCGCGCTGGGAACCGCCCTGCAGCCGAGCCTGAGCTCCTATTCCGAGCGCACGGTCAAGATTGACGTGCCGAACGCGCCCGCCGGCTATGACCTGGGCCAGGGTGCCTATCGCCTCTTCCCGCCCTATCGCAGCGGCTACCGGCTGGACGTCGGCTCGGGCTACAATCTGACCGCGATGGGCCGGATGACCGATCGCAACGGCGATCCGGTCTCGCTGGTCACCGGCAAGGCGACCGAGCTGGCGCATCCGGAGCGTGAACCCGTGGTGGTGTTCACCAACCGCGAGGGCCGCTTCGCCGCCACCGGCCTGGCCGCCGGCCGCTGGCGGATCGACATGCTCGACAGCGAGAAGAGCAGCTACACCATTGATATTGCGGAGAATGCCGAAGGCGTCGTGCGCCTTGGCGAGCTCACGCCTGCAGCGAAGGACGGGACCAAGCAATGAGCAAGAAGCTAAAGCTGATCGCAGCTGTCTGCGGCGTCCTCTGCGTCGCCGAAGCCGCGCCAGCCTGGGCACAGGGCAAGGGGACCTGCGGCGTCACCGGCCAGGCGCTCGCCTCGCCGACGATCACCTACGACCCCTTCTCGCCGAGCGGACTGACCCAGGTGACCATTCCCCTGGTCCTGACGCGCTTCGGCACCGGATCGGCCAAGACCCAGACGGTCAATTTCGTGCTGACCAAGCCGGTAGGCACGCCCAACTACCAGGTCCTCTACAACGGCACGAGCATCCTCTACACAGAGGGCAACACCATGGGGCACCCGACGATCAACTCGCAGGCCGCGGGGGAGATCAACTACAATTTCGGCGGTGCATCGCAGCCGGATCAGTCGACGCCGTTCAACCTGGTCGTCACGGTGCCGGCCAATGTCGACCTGTCGGCCGGCCTGCCAATCGACTTCGACATCCTGTTCGTCTGCAAGGGCACGGGCGGCATGGACGACGTCAACACGCCGACCAAGCTGTCGAGCGCGATCCACATCAACGTCAATGTGCTGAGCGCGCTGCAGGCGGCCTATGCCGGCCCGGCGCTCGATTTCGGGGAAGTGGGCGACAAGACCGATGCCGATGTGGCGGGCACGCCGATCGTGCGCACCGGCTATGTGCGGGTGGCGAGCTCCGGGCCCTATACGATCAACATGACGTCGCAGAACAACTACCGGATGACCTTCTCCGGCGGCAATCCGACGAACCCGATCCAGTCGCTCGGCTATTCGGCGACCTTTGTCGGCCAGACGCGCAGCCCGACGGCGACGACGCCGATCACCAAGACCTGCACCCGCGCCGGACTGGCCGGGTCGCCCCAGGGCATATTGCTGCCGCTGCAGGTCACGTTGCTGGAGGGAGGCAAGACGCGGACGCCTGCCTCCGTCTACCAGGACATACTGACCGTCACCGTATCCCCGCTGGCCGCGGGTACGCCAGGCGTGACCTGCCCCTGATCCGGCCAGGGCCGGACCAGGGGGACTGGATCAGAGCGCGGTGACGCGGATCGACAGGGTGCCGTTCGCCTGGCCGTTATCGGTGACCAGCGACACCTTGTGCGCCGCAATGCCCGGCTGCGAAGCGCTCGAGATCACGGTCGAGCCCGCATCCGAAAGGCGCACGGCATTGCCGTCGATCATCAGAGTCGCGCCGGCCAGTTCCGGCGAGTGATCGACGGTGACCTGATAGCCATTGGCGCTGTTGCAGAACTCGTGAAGCGTGCCGAGATCGACCTGGCCGCTGTTCGAGGGCGTGACCATGCTGTCGAGGTTCGCGCGGCAAACCACCGGGACATAACCCGAAACCATCAGACGATACCCGTCCTGATTGGTGTCGGCAAAGGCCGTCGGTGCCACTGCGAGCATCGCGCCAAAGGCTGCGACTGCGCCGGCGCGGCGCACGAAGGTAGAAGCGCTGTTGTTGTACTGCATGAAAAGGAACTCCCGCCAGAACGGTTCCTTTTTCGCGCAAAGCGGTTGACGCGGGGTTAAATCGCGGCTCCGTAACCTGACGCATTGAGCCAAGAAACCGCAGTTTCCTGCGGTTTCCGTGGCTTGCGAGCCATAGCTGAGACCCCACGGGCCAGGGCACTCCCGAAGGCAGCAGCAGCCCCCCGAAATCGACTCGATTGTCGCCCTCGCGGAGCCGGATGAAGCGAGCCCTGCCGCTACTGCCCCGACACCGCCGGGAACGCCGCGCGGCCCTGTCCCATCCCTGCCGCGAAGGCGATGCGCAACGCGTCGGACAGGCTCTTCGCATGGAGCTTGGCCATGATGTTGGCGCGGTGCACCTCGACGGTGCGGGAACTGATCCCCAGGTCGAAGGCGATCGTCTTGTTGGGCAGCCCCCGCGCCAGCCCCTCGAGCACCTCGCGCTCGCGGCAGCTCAGCACGCCCAGCACCACGCCCGCCTCGGCGACTCGCGCGCTATGGTCCTTGCCGGCCGCGATCCGGGCAAAGGCCCGGTCGATCGCATCCTGCAGCGCGTCGGTGTCGAAGGGCTTCTCGAGGAAATCGACCGCGCCCGCCTTCATCGCCTTCACCGCCACCGACACGTCGCCATGGCCAGTCAGCACGATGACCGGCATCGTCACGCCGCGCGCGTTGAGCCGCTGCTGCACTTCCAGCCCGTCCATTTCCGGCATCCGGATGTCGAGCAGCACGCAGCCCGGCTCGGCATGGCGCACTTCCTTCAGGAAGGCGATGCCGGAGGACCAGGTCCGCACGGTATAGCCCGTGGTGGTCAGGAAGAATTTCGCGCCACGGCGCACGCTCTCTTCGTCGTCGATGACGTGGACAAGCGGTTTGTCGGTCATTCCAGGGCCTCCGTGTCGGCACGAACCAGGGTGAATAGAAAACGGGCGCCGCCATCCTGGACGGGCTCCATCCAGATGCGACCGCCATTGGCCTCGACGATCGTCCGGCAGATCGAGAGCCCCAGCCCCATTCCGGTCAGCTTGGTGCTGTGGAAGGCGCGGAACAGGTTCTCGGCGACCTCGGGCGACACGCCCGGCCCGGTATCGGCGACGATCACGCGGACGAACCCGGCCTCGTCGGGCATGGTAGAGACGGTGAGCGAACGCCGCGGCCATCCGGCCATCGCCTCGATCGCGTTGCGCATCAGGTTGATCAGCACCTGCTGGATCTGGATGCGATCGACCAAGACGCTGTCGGCGCCGGGATCCAGCTGGAAGCTCGCCTCGATCCCGCGTTCCCGCGCCCCGATGAGGGCAAGCGCGGAGGCATCCTCCACCAGCGCCGACACGGACTCGATCGTCTTCTCGACTTCGCCGCGCGCCACGAACTCGCGCAGCCGGCGGACGATGCTGCCGGCGCGCAGCGCCTCCTCGAATGCTTCGTCGAGCCCTTCCTCGATCATGTCGATATTCTCGAGATCATTCTCGCGCAGCAGGTTGCGCGCGCCGCGCACGAAGGTGACGACGGCGGTGATCGGCTGGTTGAGCTCGTGCGCGAGCGTTGAGGCCATCGTGCCCATCGCGCTGACTCGCGAGGCATGGATCAGTTCGGACCGCAGCGTCTCGATCCGCTCTTCGTCGGCGACCTTCTCGGTGAGGTCGCGGATGAAGCCGATGAAGACGCGCCCGCCTTCCGCAACCGCCTCGCCCACCGACAGGTCCATCGGGAAGGTCGTTCCGTCGCTGCGCCGGCCGAGCACGATCCCGCCAATGCCGATCATCCGCGGCTCGCCGGTCGTCAGGTAGCGGCGGATATAGTCGTCGTGCCGCTCGCGATCGGGGGATGGCATCAGGCAATTGACGTTGGCGCCGACGACATCTGCCTCGCGCATGCCGAACAGCTTCTCCGCCGCCGCGCTGAACGAGAGGATCTTGCCCGCCTCGTTGATCACCACCATCGCATCGGGCACCGCCGCCAGGATCGAGCGGAATTGCGAGGCGCTCGCCTGGAGATGGCGCTCCGCCGCACGCTGCTCGGTCACGTCGCGGATCACCTTGGCGAAGCCGCGTAGCGCGCCCCGCTCGTCATAGAGCGGGGTCAGCATGATGTGCGCGAGGAACTCGGAGCCGTTCTTGCGGACGCACCAGTCCTCTTCCTCCAGCCCGCCCTCGGCCCGGGCCCGGTCGAGATCGTTTTGCGGCTTGTCGTGCTCCACCGCGACGTCGGGATAGAAGAGCGAGCAATGCTGGCCCACCACCTCGCGCTCGGTCCAGCCCTGCATCCGCTCGGCTGCCTTGTTCCAGATCGTCACCCGGCCCTGCGGATCGAGCATGTAGATGGCGCAGCCCTCGGCGCCGTCGATCAGCAGGTTCAGCGTCTCGGCAAGGTCTTCCGCCCGGCTCACCCCGCGCTCCGCGACCTGCTCGCTGGTGCGCAGGCGCCATTGCAGGCGGATGATATAGGACACGACGATGATGATCACCGACGAGGCCAGCAGGAAGACGATCCGCTCGAGAAAGGCCGTCTGGTCGCTCGCCCATCCCGCCAGCGTGACGGCAAGGATCGAAGCCAGCGCCGCGGCCAGCGCGGGGCCGGCACCGGCAAAGGCACCCGTTACGAAGACCGCGACGGCGTAGAGCAGGTAATGCCCATAGTCGCCCAGCCAGGGCGCGAGCGTCCAGCGCAGCAACGTGGCGACAGCGACCGAGCCAACCACCACCCCGCAGGCGGCAACCAGGTCGCGCGCCGATGTTCGTGGGGCATCGGCCACCGCAATCTCCCCCCTTCGGCGGATGGAGATGCACAGGATAGTGCATCCACTCCACCGAATAGGTCAGCCGACGATAGCACGGAGAAATTGCATCGGAAACGGTGCAGAAACATCGTGGAAATGGAAAATTCGGCGTGTTCCGGTTCGAAAACGAGACTCGCTTAGGAGATTTCCGCGACTTGCGCTTCGCTTTCGGCGTCTATCGGAACTGCGGATGCGAGCTCTTCCAACAGCGAGTCGTCTCGAAAGGGCTTGGGCAGCACTGCGGCAAAGCCCGCTGCGATTGCTTCGGCCTGCAGCGCATCAGAGAAGAACGCAGTGATCAGGACGGCGACGCCGTGCCAGCCCCGGGCGAGCAGCGTGCGCAGCGCCTGGACCCCGTCGCAATCGGGCATCGAATAGCCGACCACGACATGCGACGTCTCCACCGAGGCGGGATCGACGAGCGCCATGGCGGCGCTGGCGAAGGAATGGACCTGGTAGCCCTTGCCCTGGAGCAGCAGCTGCAGGCCTCGTCGGACGGACGCATCGTCTTCAATCAGAAGGAGATGCGGGAGATTCTGCTTCCGCGGACCCATTGTGCCCTACACCCTCTTTGCAGGCTTGCTGCTTGTGGGGCCGCCCGCGTCTGTCGCGCCGTCGGTCGATGCCCTGTGCAATCCTATCAGTATTCCGGGGCCACCGAACAGACCAAAGAAGAGCACAGAAGCAGCCTCCTTCAAGGCGCGGTCCCGATTCTGCGCATATCCCTCCGCCGCGAAGGCCACGATCCTTGCGCGGTGATGGGATGCCAGTGATCGAGCAACGGACGCCGGTCCGTTGGGGTATCACGCCGATTTCATGTCGGGATTGGTCGGGCCGCTCGCCCTTCTTCATCCCTGCCCCTTTTGCCGGTTACGGCATGCCGACACCCTAGGTCGAACCGCCCGCGCGCCGCGATTCGTAGTCTTACTTAATACTCTTGGCAGGGGGCACCTCGACAGCTGACAACGCTAGACCGGCACGCCGTCCAGCGCGACCGCCTCCACGCCGATGCAGCGGGCCATTTTCTGCGCGAGGATCGCGCCGACGGCGCCGCCCATTTCCCCGATCTCCAGGCGCATCTCCATGCATCCCGCGACGGTACGAATCTCCAGGTCGGGCGCCTCGAGGTCGTGCTGCGCGACGAGGCCGACCAGGCGGCAGACCAGGGCAGCGCTCGGCTCCCCGACGATATCGAACCGCATTGCCCGGCTCAGGCTGCCTCGCGCACCGCGGCCGCCGGCGCCGGCGCCGCGACGATCCGTGCCCGGGCCAGCGCATCCGCGGCGCGGTGTGGGGCAAGGCCGTTCTGCGCGGCGTGGGAAAGCACCGCCCCCAGGCGCACGCCCGTCGCATGGACGCGCGTGGCCACTTCGTCGATGCTCCAGCCGAGATATTCGCCGGCGACGCTGATGATCCCGCCCGAGTTCACCACATAATCGGGCGCATAGAGGATGCTGCGATCGACGAGCCGGTCGCCATCCTCGGGCGTGGCGAGGACGTTGTTCGCCGCACCGCAGACGACGCTGGCGCGCAGCCGGCGGATATTCTCCGCGTCGAGCACCCCGCCCAGCGCACAGGGCGCGAAGATGGCGCAGCGCGCATCGAGGATGCTGTCACGGCCCATGATCTCGGCATCATAGCGGCAGGCGATCTCGGCGGCGATGCCGGGGCGCGGCTCGGCGACGATCAGTCGGGCGCCGGCCTGGTGGAGCATGCCGCACAGCGCCGACCCGACATGGCCGAGGCCCTGTACCGCAACGCGCAATCCCTTGAGCTCGCTGCCGAGCTGGCGGCGGGCGGCTTCCTCCATCGCCAGGAACACGCCGCGCGCGGTCCAGGGCGAGGGATCGCCCCCGGGGCGCCCATCGCGCGGCGGAAGGCCCGCGACATGGCGCGTCTCGCCGCGCACGGCCTCCATGTCGGCCACGCTGGTGCCGACATCCTCGGCAGTGACATAGTCGCCCTCCAGCCGCGCCACCGCCCGGCCGAACGCAGCGAACAGCCGGCGCCGGTCGAAATCGCCCTCGGGCAGGTTGAGCACCGCCTTGCCGCCGCCCAGCGGCAGGTCGGCCATCGCATTCTTGTAGGTCATGCCCTCGGCCAGCCGCATCGCGTCGCCGACCAGCGCGGCATGGTCGCCATAGCGCCAGAGCCTGCACCCGCCCGCCGCCGGGCCGCGCCGGGTCGAGTGCAGCACGATGATGCCGTTCAGCCCGGCATCATCGTCGCGCAGCACGTGCACGCTCTCGGGCGGGGTGGCGGAATCACAGACGGTATCGACCATGGGAAAGGGCTCCTGAAATCTGGAGGTGACTCTTCCACGATCTTTGCGGGATAAACTGGCCTTGTTTGCAGGATTCACTATGAAGTCAGCACGATCATACCGAATTTAGGCACATTGGAGAAAAGATTTGCCCACCAGCCTCGATCCGTTCGAACGCAAGATCCTCCAGGTGCTGCAGGAAGACGCCTCGATGCCCACCGCAAAGCTGGGCGAGATGGTCGGTCTGTCGAGTTCGCCCTGCTGGCGACGCGTCGACCGGCTGGAGAAGGAAGGGATCATCACGAAGCGGGTCGCGCTGGTCGACCGGCAGAAGGTGGGGCTCAACGCCCACATCTTCGCGCAGATCAAGCTCAACGCCCATGGCCGTGCGAACCTGGACGAGTTCGCCGCGCAGATCCGCTCTTTCCCCGAAGTGCTCGAGGCCTATGTGCTGATGGGCGTGTTCGACTTCATGCTGCGCATCGTCGCGGCGGACATCGAGGCCTATGAGCGCTTCTTCTTCACCAAGCTGTCCAAGCTCCCCGGCGTGCAGGAAATCAACTCGACCGTCGCGCTCAGCCAGGTGAAGGCGACGACGGCGCTGCCCATCCCCTAGCGCGCCGCCGTCTCTCCTTATCGATGGCTCACTTGAGCAACAGGCGCACCTCGCCGAGCGGCTGGGTGTAGCGCGCCTGGCCCGCCGGATCGCCGCTCACCAGCGAGCCGCGATCCAGGCCGATGTCGAAGCCTTCGGAATAGGCGCCGACCGCAGTCAGGAACTTGCCGACGGGGCCGGCGGCGACCTGCTTGCCGTTCACATAGAGCGTCACCGTGCCCGGTACCGAGGGGTTGAACAACGCGCCCTTCGCGCTCGGCTGGTCGGGCGCATATTCATAGGCGACCGTGAGCGGCCCGGACGGCAGCGCCGCATCCGAGACGACGGTCTGGTGTGCCTGGCCATAGGCATTGTTCTCGAACACGAGCCTGCCCTGCTTCACATAGAGCGTGAACCCGCCCAGGCGCCCGCCCTCGGCGAGCAGAACCCCGCTGCCTGTCGCGGCATCGCCCTTGATGTCCACTTCGAAGCGGTGGGCCCGGCCAGACAGATCCGGCAGCGCGTTGCGCGGCAGCTGGCCGATCCCGGCCTGATAGGCGAAGCGGGTCGCGTTCTTGTCATAGAGGCTCGGCGCGCCGACCGGCGCCGGCAGCAGCGGGAAGACGCCGTTGCGCAGCCCTTCCTTCTCGAACTCCGCCTTCAGCTCGGCGAGCTTGGCCGGCTCCTTCGCGGCCAGGTCGTTCGCTTCGCTATAGTCCTGATCGACATGGTAGAGTTCCCAGCGATCGGTGGCAGGGTCGCTGGTGTAGACGCTGAGGCCCGACTCGATCAGCTTCCACGGCAGATAGGGCCGGCGCGCCGCCGCCACCCAGCCGTCGCGATAGATGGCGCGATTGCCGAATATCTCGAAATATTGCTCGCGGTGCGCCTCGGGCGCGGCGGCGTTGGTGAAGGTCGGGACAAGGCTGCGGCCCTCGAACGGGATCTGCTTCACCCCGTCGACCGTATCGGGCAGCGCAATGCCGGCCGCGTCGAGGATGGTCGGCGCGATGTCGTTCACATGGCCGAACTGGCCGCGCACCGCGCTCGGCGCGTCGGTATGGCCGGGCCAGGACACGATCAGCGGGTTGCGCGTGCCCCCGAAATGCGAGGCGACCTGCTTCATCCATTGGAACGGCGTGGTCGTCGCCCAGGCCCAGCCCGCGGCATAGTGATTGGCGACATCGGGTCCGCCGAACTTGTCGAGCTGCGCGAGCTGCGCCGCCACGCCCACCTGGCCGCCGGTGCCCGAAGCGGCCTCGTTGGCGATCGAGCCGTCGAGCCCGCCCTCCGCGCTGCCGCCATTGTCGCCGACGATGTAGAAGATCAGCGTGTTCTGGCCGCCCGGCCGGCTGCGGACCTCCTGGATCAGCCGGCCGACCTCGGCATCGGTGTGCTCGACGAACGCCGAATAGACTTCCATCTGACGGGCGTAGAGCTTCTTCTGGTCGGGCGTCAGGCTGTCCCAGGCGGGCAGGCCTTCGGGACGCGGCGTGAGCTGGGCATTGGCGGGGATGACGCCCAGGCGCTTCTGCCGGGCGAACGCCTCCTCGCGATATCTGTCCCAGCCGCCGTCGAACCGGCCCTTGTTGCGCGCGATCCATTCGGCGGGTGGATTGTGCGGCTGGTGCGCCGCGCCGGTGGCGAAATAGAGGAAATAGGGTTTGGCGGCGGCGAGCGCGTCATGCTCGTCCACCCAGCGCAGCGCATGGTCGACCAGGTCGCTGGTCAGGTGATAGCCGGGCGCGGCCTTTTGCGGCGATTCCACCGGGGTGGTGTTGTCGAAGAGATGCGGCTCCCACTGGTCGTCCTCGCCCGACATGAAGCCGTAGAAATGGTCGAAGCCGAGTCCGGTAGGCCAGCGGTCGAACGGCCCGGCGGACGAGATCTCCCATTGCGGCGTGTTGTGCCACTTGCCGATCGCCGCGGTGCTGTAGCCATTGTCGTGCAGGATCCGCGCGATCGAAGCGGTCTCTTTCTTCCAGATCGTGTTGTAAGCAGGGAATCCCGCCGCAATGTCCTGCAGATTGCCGAACCCGACCTGGTGTTGGTTTCGGCCGGTGAGCAGGGCTGCGCGGGTAGGCGAGCAGATGGCGGTGGTGTTGAAGCGATTGTAGCGCACCCCGTCCCTCGCCAAGGTGTCGAGATTGGGCGTGCGGGCAAGGCCGCCGAACGTGGAAGTCGCGCCGAACCCGACATCGTCGAGTAGGATCACCACGACATTGGGCGCGGACCTGGGCGCCTCCGGCCGCCGGGGGAAAGCCGGTACCGAGTCGGCGCGCTTCACCGCGATCTTGCCGGTGAAGCCTTCGCTCCCACCGGGCGCGGTCTGCGCCCGCACGGCCAGCGGCGTGGCCAGTGAAACACTCGATGCGGACAGCAGCAGCAACGTACGGCGGAATATGGTCATGAGCCCCTCCAATCGGCTCCGACAATACTCTACTTACATGATAGACAATAAGGAGATGCGCTTTAGCCGGCGATAGCCGAGCTTGCTCCCGGGCGATCAGGCCTCGGGCCGGATGGTCGGCCGGGTGTTGGGATAGATCTGCTCGACCTTGGGCTCGCCCGGTGCCGGGCCGTGCATCCCATAGGCATTCACCGGCTGCGCGCGGTTCACCCAGAGCGCGTAATAGAGGTGATCCGCGCGCGGATCCTCGGTGTTGGGATGCAGCAGGATGGTGAGGCCAAGGCTGTTGAGCTGCAGCCAGGGGACGATCACCGGCAGCAGATCGTTGGTGAAGCCGAAATAGAAGGACGGCGTCACGTGCGGGCCACGCGGCTCGAGGTTCCAGTTGCCCAGTTCGACCGAGAAGCGCTCCGCCGCCCATTTGCGGATCAGTGCGGCCTTCGCGTGGCTGTCCTCGTCGAAATAGATGTGCGCGTGGTAGCTCTTGATGTCGGTATAGGCGCGTGGGTTCGCTGGCAGCACCGCCTCCCCCGGACGCACCGATTTGGGCCGCGGGGTCGGCTCCTTGTAGGTATCGTAGCCCCACGGACTGCGGCCCGCCGGTACGGGCGCCGGCGCGGCCGCAACCGGCACGGTCTGCGCCTCGGCACCACGCGCCAGTCCAATCGCGGCCAGTGCTGCGGCGCCGCCACCGAGCAGCGCACGTCGCCCCGGCGATAGCAGATCGGCCCACATCTGGTCGTCACGCTCGTTGAAGAAATTGGGTTCCAGCGACACGGGATCGTCTCCGGTGGAAGGGGAAAGGCGTCGGGGCCGAGCGGATCGTCGCTCAGTGCGCACGCATGCCGGCAAGAACGAGCTCGGGCGCCGCTTCCTCCGGAAGGAAATCGGGCACCGAGAGATAGCGCTCGCCGGTGTCGTAGGCGAAGCCGAGGATGTTCGCGCCCGGCAGCTCGGGCAGCTTGCGGGCGATCGCAGCCAGCGTCGCGCCGGAGCTCAGGCCGACGAGCAGCCCCTCCTCACGCGCGGCGCGGCGGGCGAAGGCCCGCGCTTCGTCCGCCCCCACCTGGATCACGCCGTCCAGCATGTCGGCATGGAGGTTGGTAGGCACGAATCCGGCACCGATGCCCTGAATCGGGTGCGGTCCCGGCCGGCCACCGGAGAGGACCGGCGAAAGCTCGGGTTCCACTGCGAACACCTGCAGGCCCGGCCATTCCATCTTGAGCGTCTCTGCCAGCGCGGTGATGTGTCCGCCGGTGCCGACGCCGGTGACGATCGCGTCGATCGGGTCGTTGCGGAAATCGGCAAGGATCTCCTGCGCGGTGGTGCGGACATGCGCGTCGATGTTCGCGGGGTTGTCGAATTGCTGCGGCATCCAGGCACCGGGCGTCACCCGCACCAGTTCGTGCGCCCGTTCGATCGCGCCGGCCATGCCCTTCTCGCGCGGGGTGAGATCGAAGCTGGCGCCATAGGCGAGCATCAGGCGACGGCGCTCCACGCTCATGCTCTCGGGCATCACCAGGATCAGCCTGTAGCCCTTCACCGCGGCGACCAGCGCCAGCCCGATGCCGGTATTGCCGCTGGTCGGCTCGATGATCGTCCCACCGGGACGGAGCAGGCCCTTGCGCTCGGCCGTCTCGATCATCGCCAGCGCGATCCGGTCCTTCATCGATCCACCGGGGTTCGACCGTTCGGACTTTATCCAGACCGTGGCATCCGGGAACAGCCGCGATACGCGGATGTGCGGCGTGCCGCCGATCGTCTCGAGAATGCTGCTCGCCTTCACGCGCGACTCCCCCATTTTTCGGGCCGGGTTTATTTCCTATCAGATTAGTGGATAATAAGCCAGCTTGGTCCATTCCGGTCCTGATAGTTTTAGCTCAGCCCAGTGAAGCCGAACTCCGGTTGCTCTGCCTAATCTCTACTTGAATGATAGAGATAAGGGAGGCACGACCATGCACAACAGGAAGATCCGGGTTCTCGCACTAGCCGCCACCGCGCTCACCATGGTCGCTTCGGCGCCCGCCTGGGCCAGGGATGACGACAAGCCCAAGCCCGTTGCCACGACCGCCGGCGACCCCGCTGCGGACGAGGACGCGCAGCACGCCACCGGCCAGGAGATCCTGGTCACCGCGCGCCGCCGCGAGGAGAAGCTGCAGGACGTGCCCGTCGCGATCAGCGCGGTCTCGGGGAACGAGCTTGCCGACCAGCATATCTACCGCGTTGCCGATTTCGCGGCGAAGCTGCCCAATTTCGCCGCCGTCCAGCAGAACACCCGCGTCTCGGGCCTCTATGTCCGTGGGCTCGGCGGCAATGCCAGCAACGACGGTGCGGAATCGGGCGTCGGACTGATCGTCGACAATGTGTTCTTCACCCATGTCGGCTTCAGCTGGCTCGATTTCGTCGATCTCGACCATGTCGAGCTGGTCCGCGGACCGCAGGGCACGTTGCTCGGCAAGAACACCACGATCGGGGCGCTGATCGTCACCACCAAGCGCCCGAGCTTCACGCCCGAACTCAACCTCGAGGCCGGCTATGGCAACCAGAACCGCTACCAGATCCGGGCCAACGCCACCGGCCCGCTGATCGGCGACACGCTTGCCTATCGCGCGACCTTCTATGTCGACCGGTCGGACGGCTGGGCGAAGAACAAGCAGGACGGCCAGAAATATCTCGACGTCAATCGTTGGGCAGCGCGCGGACAGTTGCTGTTCCAGAGCGGACCGGTCACCAGCCGCCTGATCGGCGAACATTACGAGACCAGCGAGTACAACAATTACTATCCGGGCTTCGCCGACGCCACGACCTTCGCCAATGGCGCAGTCCGCTCGGGGGCCTGGGAGAACAAGCTCAAGTCGATCTTCGGCTACACGCCCAGCTACAAGATCGGCCAGAACGCCAATCTCAACACCCAGCAGCGGATCGACTCGCGGGTCAACGGCCTGTCGAACGAGCTGACCATCGACCTGGGCGGCCCGACCCTCACCGCGGTGAGCGCCTGGCGCCAGCTGCGCTTCCGCCCGCACAACGACAGCGATCTCTCGCCCTTCTCGATCCTGCGCGCCGGCTATGACGTCGATGTCGACCAATATTCGCAGGAAGTGCGCATCGCCTCGCCCATCGGCGGTCCGATCGAATATCAGTTCGGCGGCTATTTCCTGCGCGAGGACCTGGTCAGCAACAACCGCTCGATCTTCCAGGCGGACTCGACGAAGTATTTCCTCACGGGCGCGCTGCCCGCCGCGGCGCTTTCGCCCGCCATTCTCGATGGCGTGGAATATGACCAGTACGGCAAGCTCCGGGTCACCAGCGGTGCCGCGTTCGGCCAGCTGACCTGGCACGCGACCGACCGGCTCGCGCTGACCGGCGGCCTGCGCTTCACCCGCGAGAACAAGAAGGCGTCGAACACCGCCACGGCGTTCGGCGGCGCAACGCTCCCCGCCGCGCTGGCGCCGGCCCGAGCCGCGATCGTCAACGCGTTCGGCGGTGTGTTCGAGGTAGCGGACGAGAAGACGACCAGCAGCTGGTCGTGGCTGGTCAACCCATCGTTCAAGCTCTCCGACGACGTGCTGCTCTATGCCTCGGTCAGCTATGGCGAGAAGTCGGGCGCGGCAAATCTGGGCGCGACGCCGGGCAAGCCGGTGATCATCGATCCGGAAAAGTCGACCGCCTATGAGGCCGGCATCAAGACCACGCTCGCCGGCGGCCGGGCGACCTTCAACGTCAATTTCTACTGGAACGACATCAAGGACTTCCAGGCGACCCAGTACGACCCCAACCGCGTCGCGCTCGGCTATTTCCTCGGCAACGCCGCCCGCGCCCGTCTGCGCGGCGTCGAGCTGGAGGGCTCGGCCAAGCTGGGCGGCGGCTTCAGCGCTACCGCGAGCGGATCGTTCAACGACGCCACCTTCCGTTCCTACACCAACGCGCCGCCGCCGGTGGAGCTGAGCAACGCCGTCGCCTCGGTCAACCTCTCGGGCACCCGCATTCCGGGTTCGTCGAAGTGGAGCGGGCAGTTCAGCCTGAACTATGACAACAACGTCTCCGACACGCTCGGCCTGTTCGGGTACATCAACCAGACCTATCGCAGCGACACCAACCTGCTCAGCGCCGTCTACGGCAAGCAGGAAGGATACGGCCTGACCAATGCCGGCATCGGCATCCGCAGCGCCGACGGCCGCTATTCGCTGCAATTCTGGAGCCGCAACCTGTTCGACAAGCGCTATGCCGTCGGCATCGGCCAGGCGACGGCAATCACGCCCTTCATCAAGGTGCTCGGCGAGACGCGCACCTTCGGCACCACCGCCCGGGCGCGGTTCTAAGCGATGGTGCACAATCGGCAGATGCGGCTCGGCGCCTTCCTGATGGGGGTGGGCCACCACGCCGCGGGCTGGCTGCATCCCTCGGTCGACCCACGCGCGCTCACCGAGCTCCGCCACTATGTGCATCTCGCGCAGGTGGCGGAGGCGGCGAAGTTCGACGCGATCTTCTTCGCTGACAATGTCGCGATGTTCGGCCGCCCGTCCGAGCTTGGGGCGCTCGCCGCGCCTCTCTATTACTATGAGCCGCTGTCGCTGCTCGCCGCGATCGCACCGCAGACCGAGCGGATCGGCCTGATCGCCACCGTCTCGGCGACCTACCTCCCGCCCTACCACCTCGCCCGGAAATTCGCGTCGCTCGATCATCTGAGCGGCGGACGTGCCGGCTGGAACTGCGTGACCTCGGGCTCGGACCTCGAGGCGCATAATTTCGGCCTCGACCACCAGCTCGAGCACGCCCATCGCTACGCCCGCGCCGGCGAATATGTCGAAGTGGTCAAGGCGCTGTGGAACAGCTGGGAGGAAGGCGCGCTGCTCGCCGACCAGGCGGCGCGACGCTTCTACGATCCCGCGAGAGTCCATCCGATCGATCATGACGGCCAGTTCTTCAAGGTCGCCGGCCCGCTCCAGCTCGATCGCACGCCCCAGGGCCATCCGGTGCTCGTCCAGGCCGGCTCGTCCGACGACGGCATCGCGCTGGCCGCCGCCACCGCCGAGCTGGTCTTCACCGCGCAGCAATCGCGCGAGGACGCCATCGCCTTCCGCTCCCGGCTGCGCGCCACTGCCACGGCGAACGGCCGCGACCCCGACGAACTACTCGTCCTGCCCGGCATCATGCCCTTCGTCGCGGAGACGCGGGAGGAAGCCCAGCGGCTGCACGACGAACTGCTCGCGCTAGTCGATCCGCGGCTCGGCATCGGCTTCGTCTCCGGGCTGATGGGCGTCGACCTGTCGCAATATCCGCTCGATGGCCCGCTGCCCGAACCGGCCTCGACCGAAGGCTGGCAGAGCCGCCAGAAGCTGCTGGTCGACACCGCGCGCGCCGAGGGGCTGAGCATCCGCCAGCTCATCGCCCGCATCATCACCGCACGCGGCCACAAGACCATCGTCGGCACCCCCGGCGAGATCGCCGACCTGCTCGAGGACTGGTTCGTCTCCGGCGCCGCCGACGGCTTCAACATCATGCCGCCGATCCTGCCCCAGGGCCTGGAGGCCTTTGCCGACCTGGTCGTGCCCGAGCTGCGGCGCCGCGGCCTGTTCCGCACCGAATATGCCGGACGGACGCTGCGCGACCATCTGGGCCTGCCCCTTCCCCACGCCCCGGCGCTCGCCGCCGCTGCCGAATGATCACCCCCGAAGGAGACCTGCCATGACCGCCTCTCCCCGTAATGCCTATCTGAACACGCCCGATCCCGAGATCCCGCTCGACGTGGTGCCGGTCGGCGGCCGCATCGGCGCCGAGGTGCGCGGCATCCGCCTTTCCGCCGATCTCCCGCCAGAGACGCTGACCGCCGTCCGGGCTGCGCTGGTGCGCCACAAGGTGCTGTTCTTCCGCGAGCAGCACCATCTCGACGATGCCGGGCAGGAAGCGTTCGGCCAGGCCTTCGGCACGCCGTTCGAGCACCCGACCGTGCCGTCGCGCGGCAATTTCCTGTTCGAGCTCGACTCGCATCACGGCGCCCGCGCCAATCACTGGCACACCGACATCACCTTCGTGCCGGCCTACCCCTTCGCCTCGATCCTGCGCGGCGTGACGATCCCGCCGGCCGGTGGCGACACGGTCTGGGCCAATACCGTGGCCGCCTATCAGGACCTGCCCGAGCCGTTGCGCGAACTCGCCGACGGGCTGCGGGCGATCCACACAAACGCCTATGACTATGCCGCCGAGCGGCCCGACGCGACCGAGGAGCAGCGCAAGCGCTTCGCCGCCGTGTTCGCGCGCGTGGTCTATGAGACCGAGCACCCGGTGGTCCGCGTCCATCCCGAGAGCGGCGAGCGCACGCTGCTCCTCGGCGGCTTCGTCAAGCAGTTCGCCGGCCTGCCCGCGCAGGACTCCAAGGCGCTCTACGACCGGTTGCAGAGCTACGTCACCCGGCTCGAGAACAGCGTGCGCTGGCGCTGGAGCGAAGGCGATGTGGCGATCTGGGACAACCGCGCCACCCAGCATTATGCGATCGACGATTATGGCGATCAGCACCGTGTCGTCCGCCGCGTGACGCTGGCCGGCGACGTACCCGTGGGTGTCGACGGCCAGTCGAGCCGTGCGATCCTGCCCGCGCCCGAGGCGCTGCTGGAGGCGGCGGAATGATCACCCGGCGCCAGTCCCTCACCCTGCTCGGCGGTACCGCCGCCGGGCTCGCCCTTGCCGGCTGCGGCGGCACCAAGCCCGAGCGCAAGGACGTGATCTTCGCCACCCAGAAGAACGGCGTGCCCTTCCTTGCCGAGACGCGCGGCGAGTTCGCCAAGCGGCTCGAGAAACGCGGCCTCGGCCCGGTCAAATGGGTCGAGTTCGCCTCGGGTCCGCCGCTGATCGAGGCGATCCGCGCCGGCGGCGTGGACATCGGCCTCGTCGGCGATACCCCGGTCGCCTATGCCCAGGCGGCAGGGACCGACCTCAACTTCGTCGCCGCGCAGAGCTTCCCCGGGCTGGTCGGCAGCGGGCTCCTCGTGCCTGCCAAGTCGAGCGTCACCAGCCTCGCCCAGCTCAAGGGCAAGCGCATCGCCTACACCAAGGGCTCGGCCGCCGAGTTCGCGCTCGCGGCGGGGCTCAAGCAGGTCGGGCTCGGGCTCAAGGACATCCAGGCGGCAAGTCTCGCCCCCGGCGACGCGCAGACGGCGCTGGCCAATGGCGCGGTCGATGCCTGGGTGGTGTGGGACCCGTACTTCACCCTCGCCCAGGTCCGCGGCGGCGCCCGCGAGGTGCCGCTGCCCGCGTCCGGGCTCAACACCACCGCCTTCTACATCGCCTCGGGCGATTTCGTCCGCAACCGCACCGATGTGCTGCGCGCCACGCTCGACGAGCTGCGGGCCGAGGCGGCCTGGGGCAATGCCAACCGCAATTTCTACCGCGACCAGGTCGCCAAGGCGACGCGGCTGCCGCCCCAGGTGCTCGACGGCATGCTCGCCCGCTACAAGGACTTCCTGTTCCGCGTCGATCCGGTGACGCCCGAGGTGATCGAGAACCAGCAGAAGGTCTCCGACTATCTGTTCGACGCCGGCGTGCTGCCGAAGAAGGTCGATGCGTCCAAGGCCGCCTGGACCGGCTGGAAGCCCGCATGACCCGGGGCGCCGGCTGGAAGGAGAGCCCGCTCGTCCCGGCGATCGTGCCGGTGGGGCTGCTGGTCGTCTGGCAGCTCGCCTCGACCACCGGGCTGCTGCCCTCGCAGATCCTGCCGGCGCCCACCGCGGTGGTGAAGGCGGCGGCGGAGCTGACCGCGGATGGCGAGCTGATCCACCACCTCGCGGTCAGCACCGCCCGCGCGCTGACCGGGCTCGTCGTCGGCGGATCGATCAGCTTCGCGCTCGGGCTTCTCTGCGGCCTCTCGCCCTTCGCGCGGCGGCTGCTCGACCCGACGCTGCAGATGGTCCGGACGATCCCCCACCTCGCGCTGCTGCCGCTGGTCATCCTGTGGTTCGGCATCGGCGAGCAGGCCAAGATCCTGCTCGTCGCCTGGGGCATCTTCTTCCCGATCTATCTCAACACCTATCACGGCGTGGTCTCGGTCGATCCGCAGCTGATCGAGATGGGCCGAGTCTACGGGATGAAGCGCTGGGAGCTGTTCCGCCGCATCATCTTCCCCGGCGCGCTGCCCTCGATCCTGGTCGGCCTGCGCTTCGGCCTGGGCATCATGTGGCTGACCTTGATCGTCGCAGAGACGATCGCGGCCAATTCGGGCATTGGCTACATGGCGACGCAAGCCCGCGAGTTCAGCCAGACCGACATCATCGTGCTGGCGATCTTCGTCTATGCCGGCCTCGGCAAGCTCGCCGACAGCCTCACCCGCGCGCTGGAGCATCGCCTGCTCCGCTGGAACCCCGCCTACGCAAGGGCCTGAGCCATGAACTTCCCCGCACTCCGCCTCGTCGAAGAACGTGCCCACAGCCCTCAGGGCGCGCCTGTCTCGGTTCGAGAACTGTCGATCGCCTTCGGCCAGAACCAGGTACTCGACCGGCTGAGCCTGCACATCGAGCCCGGCGAATTCGTCGCGATCGTTGGCCGCTCGGGCTGCGGCAAGAGCACCCTGCTCCGCGCGGTCATGGGACTGATCCAGCCGGGGGGCGGCAGCATCGATGTCGATCTCAATGCGGCGCGCCTCGTCTTCCAGGAGCCGCGGTTGCTCCCCTGGGCGAGCGTGCGCGAGAATGTCGCGGTGGGGGCGCCGGCCGGGCTCGATGCCGCCGAGCGCGACCGGCTGGTCGATGCCCGGCTCGCCGAAGTGGGGCTGGCCGACAAGGCCGAGCAATGGCCCGCCGCGCTTTCCGGCGGCCAGCGCCAGCGCGTCGCGCTCGCCCGCGCGCTGATCAGCCAGCCGCGCCTGCTCGCGCTCGACGAGCCACTGGGCGCGCTCGACGCGCTCACCCGGATCGAGATGCAGGCGCTGGTCGAGACGGTGTGGGCGAGCGAAGGCTTTTCCGCGCTGCTCGTCACCCATGACGTCGCCGAAGCGGTGGCGCTGGCCGACCGGGTGGTGGTGATGGAGGCGGGCCGGATCGCGCTAGACCTGCCGATCACCGTGCCCCGCCCGCGCCGGCACGGCGATGCCGAACTGGCGGCGCTGGAAGGGCTGATCCTGGACCGGCTGCTGGGGCGGTAGGCAGCGGCGCCGCGGCTGATTCGGGCCCGACGCGGGGCGCGGAAGTTTACGAAACATACGACACGGGGGCCCTGGTTTCCCTTCCCATGCAGATGCCCGCGGCAGAAGCGGTCGGTGCAGGAAGAGAAGCAGGCTTGCATCCATCAGTATGGAGCAGGCGAAATCCTACATTGCAAGGCCGGGACGTCGGTCAGAAGTTCCTCCCCCAGCAAGCTGGGGGAGGAACTATAGATTCAAGTAAACCGGCCCGCCGGAACTGGCTCCTTCGCCAGCCCTTCCGCGGCCAGTTTCACATCGGCTTGGGTGAAGAAGGGCCGCAGCGGCGGTAGCGTCGCTCCCCGGCGATGCGGCAGGTTGAGCTTGGGGAACAGCAGCTCGGCCACGCGATACGCTTCCTCGAGATGCGGATAGCCCGAGCCGATGATCGTATCGATCCCGATATCGGCATATTCCTGGAGCCGCTCGGCCACCGTGTCCGGATCGCCGACCAGCGCCGTGCCGGCGCCGGTGCGGACCAGCCCGATGCCAGCCCACAGGTTCGGCGCGATCTCCAGGTTCGCACGACTGCCCTTGTGCAGTGCCTGCATCCGCGACTGGCCGACGGAATCGCTGCCCTTGGTCAGGAAGGACTGGAACAGCGCGATCTGCTCGTCGGTGACGTGGCGGATCAGGTCGTTGGCGGCATCCCATGCTTCCGCCTCGGTCTCGCGGACGATGAAGTGGATACGCAGGCCAAAGCGGATCGTGCGCCCGCGCCTGGCCGCACGTTCGCGGACATCGTCGATGATCTCCTTGAGCTGCGACGGCGGCTCGCCCCAGGCGAGATAGACGTCGACATGCTCCGCCGCGATCTCGCGGGCGATCTCGGACGAGCCGCCGAACCAGATCGGCGCATGCGGTTCCTGGACGAAGGGGAAGATCAGCCGGCCATCCTCGATGCCGAGATATTCGCCCTTCTGGGTCACCGTCTCGCCGCGCGCGAGCTTGCGCCAGATGTCGAGGAACTCGGCGGTCTGCTCGTAGCGCTGGGTGTGGTCGAGGAAGATGCCGTCCTGCGCCAGCGCCTTGGGGCTTCCGCCGGTGACGACGTTGAGCAGCGCCCGGCCATTGGACAGCCGGTCGAGCGCGGCGGCCTGGCGCACCGCCTCGGCCGGCGCGGTCAGGCCCGGGCGCAAGGCCACCAGCAGCTTGAGCCGTTCGGTGAAGGGCGCGATCGAGGCGGCGGTGATCCAGGCATCGGCGCACATCGCGCCGGTCGGCATCAGCACGCCATAATAGCCGAGCTGGTCGGCGGCGACGGCGACCTGGCGGAGATATTCGGGATCGGGCGCGCGCTCACCCTCAGGCCAGGCGAGGCGACGATTGTCCCCGCCCGAGGGAATGAACCAGAGGAAGTTGAGCGGGCTGCGATCCGCCGCTCCCGAACCGATGAAACCCGTCATGGCCTGTACTCCTGCCCTTGCGATGGAGCACACAGGCAAGCGCTTCAGGCGCACATCGGCAAAGCAGGATTAATTGTCTACTTCATAAGTAGAGTTTAGTGCTTCGGGCAGCGGATTGGCTAGCGTGACCGCATCGAGGATCCGCGCGGTCTCGTCGCGCAGGTGGAGCATCAGATGGTGGAGCCGGCAATCTTCCTCGGCGATGCAATTGTCGCACTTCTCATAGCGGAAGCGGCTCGCGCAGGGCACCAGCGCCAGCGACCCGTGCGTCATCCGGACGAGGTCGCCGATCCGCACCTGCTCGGGCGGCTTGGCGAGCATGTACCCGCCGTCGCGCCCGCGCTGCGAATTGACCATGCCCTCGCGGTTCATCTCGGAGAGGATGACGGTCAGGAACTTGCCCGGGATGTTCTGCTTCTCGACGATCTCGGCCAGCGGCACCGGACCCTCGCCATACCGGTCGGCGAGGTGCTGGAGCGCGCGGATGGTGTAGCGGGTCTTCTGCGAGAGCATGGCGCCGCTCTATGCGCGAGCGGCTTCCCCGTTTCAATCGATCCGCATCCGCCGTCCTGCGCGGAGGGTTTTCCCCTCGCCCCGAAAAGCCGCTAGGGGTCCTTCGCTATGAAGACCAGAACGACCGGCCCGGCAGTCCCGCATGAAGGCATGCAGCACCTGCCCGGCGGCAGCTACACGATGGGTTCCGAACGCTTCTACGAGGAGGAGCGCCCGCTCCGCCCGGTGCGGGTCGATCCCTTCTGGATCGACGAGACGCCGGTCACCAACGCCGCCTTTGCCGCCTTCGTCGCGGCGACCGGCCATCGCACGCTCGCCGAGATCGCGCCCGATCCGAAGGACTATCCGGGCCTCGACCCGGCGCTGGCCGTAGCGGGCTCGCTGGTGTTCCAGCCGACTGAGGCGCCGGTGCAGTTGCACGACCACGCGCAGTGGTGGGCCTTTGTCGAAGGCGCCGACTGGCGGCATCCGACCGGGCCGGACAGCAGCATCCAGGGACTGGAGGACCATCCGGTGGTCCATATCGCCTTCGCCGATGCCGAGGCCTATGCGAAATGGGCCGGCAAGGCGCTGCCGACCGAGGCGGAATGGGAGTTCGCCGCGCGCGGCGGACTGGTCGATGCGGAATATGCCTGGGGTGACGAACTGTCGCCCGGCGGCGCGATCCTGGCCAACTTCTGGCAAGGGATGTTCCCGTTCGCGACGCTCAAGCCGGACGGCAAGTTCCGCACGAGCGCGGTGCGCAGCTTCCCGCCGAACGGCTATGGCCTGTCCGACATGATCGGCAATGTCTGGGAATGGACGCGCGACTGGTATGCCGCGGCACAGACCGTGAAGCGCAGCTGCTGCCAGGCGGTCAATCCGCGCGGCGCGACGATCGGCGAGAGCTATGAGGCCGATGCGGTGCGGATCGGACGCAAGGTGCTGAAGGGCGGCTCGCATCTGTGCGCGGTCAACTACTGCCAGCGCTACCGCCCGGCGGCGCGCCACCCGCAGATGATCGACAGCGCCACCAGCCATATCGGCTTCCGCTGCGTCTCGCGCCGGGCGGCCTGACGGCGCGCGCCGCGCTCAGTGGAGCTTGAGGCGCGGGCGCACGAAGCGGTTGATGTGGCTCACCAGGATCAGCGTCGTGCCGCGGATCCAGCCATGCACCGCGAGCAGGTGCATGCGGTAGAGCGACATGTAGACGAACCGGGCCAGCCGGCCCTCCACCGCCATGCGCCCGCCGACCAGCCTGCCCATCAGCGATCCCACGGTCGAGAAGCGGCTGAGCGACACCAGCGAGCCGTGGTCGCGATAGACGAAGGTCCTGAGCGGCGTGCCGGCCATCAGCCGGGAGAGATTGGCGAAGGCGGTGTCCGCCATCTGGTGCGCCGCCTGAGCGCGCGGCGGGATCGGCCGCTCGCTGCCGGCGGGCGTGTAGGACGCGCAATCGCCGATCGCGAAGACGCGGTCGTCGTCCAGGCTCTGCAGCGTCGGCCGGACGACGACCTGGTCGCCGCGCGACAGCTGCAGCCCGTCCAGCCCCTCGCGGATCGGCACGGCCTTCACGCCGGCGGCCCAGAGCTGCAGGTCGGCGGGAACGAACCTGCCGTCCCGCGTCTCCATGCCCTGCGGAGTCGAGGCAGTGACGGAGACGCCGGTCAGCACCTTGACGCCGAGCACCCCGAGCTCCTCGCGCGCGGCATCGGCCAGCCGCTCGGGCAGTGCCGGCAGGATGCGCGGCCCGGCCTCGAGCAGCGACACGTCCAGCCGCTTCCGGTCGAACACCTCGAGCCCGTAATAGCTCAGGCCGTCTGCGGCGTTGTAGAGCTCGGCGGCCAGCTCCACGCCGGTCGCACCGCCGCCTACGATGGCGATGCGGACGTGCGCGTCCGACGCCGGATCCTCCGACATGGCGCGCGACACGCGCAGGCAATGGTCGAGAAGCTGATCGCGGAAGCTGTCCGCCTGAGCCTGGCTGTCGAGGAACAGGCAGTTCTCGGCGACGCCCGGCGTGCCGAAGTCGTTGGTGACCGAGCCATAGGCGAGCACCAGATAGTCGTAGCGCACCGAATGCGCGCCGATCACTTCGCGCCCCTTGGGATCGAGCACCGGGGCCAGGTGCACGCGCCGCGCCGTGCGGTCGATCCGCTCCAGCGTCCCATAATGATAGCGATAGCCCCAGCGATGGCAGTGGCTGCGATAGCCCACCTCGTCGAGGCTGGCATCGAGCGAGCCCGCCGCCACTTCGTGCAGCAGCGGCTTCCAGATATGGGTGCGGTTGCGATCGATCAGGATGATGTCGTGCCGCTTGCGGCCGTAGCGGGCGCCGAGCTTGCGGGCGAGCTCCAGCCCTGCGGCACCGCCGCCGACAATCACGATCTGGGTCTTCTTGTCGGTCGTCATGCTCGCTCCGCAGTTTCGGTCATCCGAGGCACATCCGGCGCGTGGCACATTGCAATGCCGCGCCGCGGATCGCAAAGCAGGATGTGGCCGACGACAGTTTCACAGAACGCAATCGCCTGGAGATCATCGCGATCGCCACCCGGCACTTCGCCGACAAGGGCTTTGCCGGCGCGCGGGTGGACGAGATCGCCGCGGCCACCGCGACGTCCAAGCGGATGATCTACTATCATTTCGGCAGCAAGGACGGGCTGTACCGCGCCGTGCTGACCGAGGCCTATCGTGGCTTCCGCTCGGCCGAGCTCGACACCGGGCTCGACGCGCTGCCGGCGATCGAGGCGCTGGCGCGGCTGACCGCGCTCAGTTTCGACTATCACTTCTGCCATCCCGAGCTGGTGCGGCTGGTGATGGACGAGAATATCCGGCGCGGGCCGCATGTCGGTGCGATCTCGGAGGGGCGCAACGAAGTGGCGCTGCCGCGCACCCAGGCGCTGCTCGACCGCGGCGTCGCCGAGGGCAGCTTCCGCGCGGGGATCGATGCCGCCGACCTGCACATGACGATCAGTGCGCTGGCCTTCTACTTCGTCGCCAATCGCTACACCTTCGGCACGATCTTCGGCGCCGACATGGAGAGCGAGGAAGCCGTCGCGAAGCGCCGCGGACAGGTGATCGACACCGTGTTGCGCTATTGCCGCGCGGATCGCTGACCCCGGCATCAGAACTGGACCTTGACCTGGCTGCCGAACGCCAGCGCGTTGCGGGTGCGACGGAAGGCGAAGGCGCCGGGATCGAGGATATACTGGACATCGGGCCGGATGCTCAGCCAGCGGCGCAGCTGGAGTCCGTAGCTCAGCTCGATCGCCGTCTCGCCGCCCGGCAGCGAGACGAAGCCGTCGGGCATCGCGGATGGCGCCTCGTGCAATTCGCGCAGCCGCGGATTGACGCGTGCCTGGATCACGCCGAGCGCGATCGTGTCGGCGTCGCGGCTGGCAAAGGTGCCGGTCTTGATCAGGCCGGCGGCGATCCAGCGGGTGATCGGCGCCGATGCCCGCGGATTGGCGGCGAACTGGCCGAACACCGAGAGGCCCCTGCCCCCGCTCCCGCGCACCACCATCTGGTCGGCGAGGATATAGGCGCCGTAGCGGCCGGTGACGCTGCCCGGCCGCCCCTGCCGTGCCGCGGTCGAGCTGTCATAATAGAAGCCCAGCTTGTAATGGCCCGGCAGCACGCGGCTGTCCTTGCCCATGCCCGGATCATATTCGACTTCGATGGGGACCAGCACCCCTGTCGATCCGCCGGCAAAGGGGCGGAAGGCATTGTGCTCGTCGTTGAGGCGCGGATTGACCTGGAAGGCACCGGCGCGCAGCGTCAGGTCCGGGCGGAGCCGATAGCGCACCGCAGCGCCCCAGCGGGCATTGGGGTAATTGTACCAGCCGGTGTCGCCGGAGAAGGCCAGCGGATGCGCGCAGAAGGCCGCGTTCACCAGGTTGCAGCCGATCGCCATGCCGCCCAGGTCGTTGCCCATCGCGAAATAGCCAGCGCGCAGGTTCAGCCGGCCGCCGTCGAGATTCTGCTCGACGCTGAACTCGGTAAGCTTGGTGAAATTGCCGCCGGCGGCCTCCTGGATCGGGAGGCGGTTGCCGACGATGTCCGACGAGACGCCGATGCCGCGCCGGTCGTTCAGCGTGAGATGGAAGAGCGCGCCGGACCAGCCGATCGTCCTGTCGAGATCGACGTCCACGCCGGCGCGCAGCTGCTGGGTATAGCCGGTGCCGCGCCTCAGGCCGCCATCGACGGCAGCGAAGGCCTCGGACACATAGTCGGCGCGGACGCTGATCCCGGCCTCGCGCAGATCGCTGCGCGCCCCGCCCCAGTCGCCGGTCAGGGTTTCCCGGTCCGGGGAGAGCAGGCCCGGCTCGGCCGGGGCCGGCCGGGTTTCCGACTGGGCATGCGCGCCCGAAAGAGGCGAGATGACGGCCAGTGCCGCTGCGAATATCGGTACGTACCGGGCCAAAGCGCCCTCCCTCCCGTGTCGCCGGACACGGGGCCATCAGGTGTTGAACAAGGGCGGGAGCGAAGCAGCGCGCTTCGCTCCCGATCATCGGGTCAGGGCAGCGCGTAGGCGATCACATAGTCGCCCCGGTCGGGAGACTGGCGCGCGCCGCCCGCGGTGATCACGACATATTGCTTGCCGGTGCGCGGCGAGCGGTAGCTCATCGGGCCGCCCTGGCTGCCAACGGGCAGGCGGGCTTTCCACGCTTCCGCGCCGGTCGCCGAATTGAAGGCACGCAGATAATAGTCCTGCGTGCCGGCGATGAACACGAGCCCGCCTTGGGTGGCCAGCGTGCCGCCGAGCGTCGGCAGGCCGATCGGGATCGGCAGACCCATGCGGATGCCGAGCGGACCGGTGTCGCGCACCGTGCCGACCGGCACCTGCCACTTGATACTGCGCGTCTTGAGGTCGATCGCGGTCAGCGTCCCGTAAGGTGGCGCCTGGCACGGCACGCCGAGCGCGGAGAGGAAGCGGTCCTTCACGACCGAATAGGGCGTGCCCTTCAGCGGAACGCTGCCCATGCCGGTGTTGACCGCCTCGCCCGCCGCACCGCTCTTGCCCGCCTGCGCGGCGGTCTGCGGGACCATCCGCACCCACAGGCCGAGGCGCATGTCGTTGACGAAGACCGTGCCCGTGGTCGGATCGGTCGAGATGCCGCCCCAGTTCATGCCGCCGAGCGACCCCGGGAAGCTGAGCGACGTGTCGGTGCCGGGCGCGGTGTAGAGTCCCTCATAGCGCATGCCCTTGAAGGCGATGCGGCAGAGCAGCTGGTCGAACGGCGTCGCCCCCCACATGTCCTTTTCGGACAGCGGGCCCACGCCGATCTGCGGCATGCCGACCGAGCGCGGCTGGGTCAGCGCATAGGGCTCGCCGGGGATGTCCGCCGCCTTGACCGGAGTCTCGACGACCTTGGTGAGCGGCTTGCCGGTGGCGCGATCGAGCACATAGACCTGCCCGGCCTTGGTGCCGACGATCAGCGCCGGAACGATCTTGCCGCCGTCCATCGGGAAATCGATGAAGCTCGGCTGCATCGGCACGTCGAAGTCCCACAGATCGTTGTGCACGGTCTGGAAGTGCCACTTCTCGCGGCCGGTGGTGGCATCGAGCGCAAGGATCGAGGCGCCATATTTGTGGTCGAGCGTCGTGCGCGGCACGCCGTAGAGATCGACCGAGGAACTGCCGACCGGCATGAACACGGTGTTCGACGCGGCGTCATAGGACATGGACGACCAGACGTTCGGGGTCGAGCGCGTATAGGTCTGTCCGGCCGGCGGGGCGCCGGTGATCGCCGGATTGCCCGGATCGAACGCCCAGCGCAGCTTGCCGGTGACCACGTCGAAGCCGCGGACGACGCCGCCGGGCATGTCGGTCTGCACATTGTCGGCGATGCGGCCGCCGACGATCACCGTGGTACCGGCCAGCGTCGGCGCGGCGGTGAGCTGATATTGCGGGTCGGGCGCGTTGCCGAGCCCGGCCTTGAGGTCGATCCGGCCACCCTGGCCGAAATCAGCACAAAGCTTGCCGGTGTCGGCGTCGAGCGCGATCAGCTCGGCATTGATCGTGTTCATCAGGATGCGGCGCTGGCAGGCGGCGCCCTCCGGCACGGTGGTGGCAGAGACCGGCGTCGCGCCGGGCAGGTTCGGTTGCTGGAGCGGTGCGCGGGCATCGAAATAGGCCAGCCCGCGGCAGCGCATCCAGACCGAGGCACGCGCATTGATCAGCGCCTTCCACTTCTCGCGCCCGGTATCGGCGTCGAGCGCGATGACGTTGTTGTGCGGAGTGCAGATATAGACGGTGTCGCCGATCTGTAGCGGCGTATCCTGGTCCTCGGCGCCATTGCCGTCGCTCACCGCGACGTCGCCGGTGCGATAGGTCCAGGCGACCTTGAGGTCCTTCACATTGTCGCGGGTGATCTGGTTCAGCGCGACGAAGCGGCTGCCGCCCGGCGTGTTGCCATAGGCGGCCCAGTCCTTCTGCGCGGGTGCCGGATCGACGGGAAGCAGCGCGCCCGGTGTACCGGCAAAGGCTACCGTCGGGTGCGGCACGAACATCGCGCCGAATCCGGCCGCCGAGGCGATGCCGAGCACTGCCCCCATCGCCAGCGCCGGGCGCCAAACGGGGGCCAGACCCTGGGCACGGCGCAGCAACGGATAGGACAACGCAACCACCGTCGCCCCGACACCCATCGCCAGCAGGCGCGAGATCAGTGGCCAGAAGCTGAAGCCCACTTCCCAGAGCGCCCAGAGGATCGTCAGAAGGAAGGTGAGCCCGAAGACCAGCGCGCCGGAGGGACGGCGGCGGATGATCTGCACGCCGGACGCCACCAGTGCGAGACCGGCGAGCAGGAAATAGAAGCTCCCGCCCAGGCTGATCAGCCGGGCGCCGCCGATGGTAAAGAACAGGCCTGCCGCAAGCAGTACCGAGCCCAGAAGAACCAGCCAGCTGCGCGTGAGCAGGCCGGCCCAATGTTTCGTGCCCGACATGCGGCACCTCCTTCATGCGTAACGATCGTCGGAGAGGCCGAACTGCGGTTGGGCGATGGGACGCGGCGAATCGCGGAACCGTCGCGGCGGCGACGTCAACTGTGTACCATTTAGTACACTCTTGCGCCGGTTGCAAGTCCGCCCCGACGCCGGCCCCTCTCCATAAGCCACGAGCACGATCGCCTTGGCTCCCGAGGGCACAAAGCAAGTGGTGCGCTAACTCAGAGTATATTGACTCAATAACTCGGACATTTTAACCAACGACGTTAGCGCTACCATGGGCGTGAAAAGGTGCTGCCAAGGCACCGCTTAGGAGAGGAAGGGGATCGAGATGCTCGATACCATTGGACGTTCGTCGGCGGGCCGCAAGGCCGCCCTGGCTGCACTGCTGCTGACCTCGACCGCCTGGCCGGCTTATGCGCAAACCGCTACGCCCGGGGGCCAGGATACCCCGGCAAGCGCCACGCAGGACGGCACTGCGCAGGCGCCCGAGTCCGGCGACGAGATCATCGTCTCGGGCTATCGCAAGTCGCTGCAGAGCTCGACCAATGCCAAGCGCGAGGCGACGGGCTTCACCGACTCGATCTTCGCTCAGGACATCGGCAAATTCCCCGATACGAACATCGCCGAGAGCTTCAATCGCATCCCCGGCGTGACCATCAGCCGCGACATCACCGGCGAAGGCCTGCAGGTGACGATCCGCGGCCTGGGTACCAACTTCACCCGCGTGCTGCTCAACAATGCGCCGATCGCAGTCGCCTCGACCGGCGGCGACGGCCAGCAGAGCACCAACCGCGAAGTCGATCTCGACCTGTTCCCGACCGAGCTGTTCACCAAGCTCGAAGTGCAGAAGAGCCCCAATGCCGATCGGCTGGAGGGCGGCGCCGCCGGCACCGTCAACATGCGCAGCGCCCGCCCCTTCGACAGCCCCGGCACGCACATCACCTATTCGGGCCAGGCCATCAAGAACACCAATTCCGATCGCTACGGCTATCGCGGCTCGCTGCTCGCCAGCACGACGATGGGCGATTTCGGCGTGCTGTTCGGCGTGGCGGGCCAGCACAACGAGATCCGCACCGTCGGGTTCGAGAGCGTCGGCTGGACCAACCCGAACCTGAGCGCCGCCCAGAACCCCGCCTCGACCCGCAACAACACCGGTGGCGGCAACTGGACCATCCCCGGCACCGTCCCCGCCAACGCCGGCATCCCGGGCGTCGCCACCGGCACCACGATCGACCAGGCGCTGCTGCTCCAGCTCAATCCGGGCGCCAACATCACCCAGATCGACAACGGCATCATCCCGCGCCTGGGCCGCGAGACCGACGAATATGGCTATAAGGAGCGGCTGAACTTCATCGGCAGCATCGAGTACAAGGGCGACAGCGTCCACGCCTATATCGACGGCATGTTCGCGCGGAAGCGCAACAACATGCAGCGCATCGACATGGACTGGGTGGGCCGCAACGGCGCGGCCATCCCGGTCAACACCCAATATGACCGCAGCGACTGCGCCACCGGCTGCACCGTCACCAAGGGCACCTATTACAATTCCCAGTTCTTCCTCGAATACCGGCCCTATTTCGAGAGCCTGCAATATTGGGGCGTGAACCCGGGCATCGAGTGGCAGATCGCGGACAAGCTCAAGCTCGCCGTCAACGGCAATTACACCAAGAGCCAGTTCCACCGCGAATCGCCGACGGTGCTGCCGATCACGGCCGCCGGCTCAGGCCTGACGGTCAATTACGACAATACCGGCGGCGATTTCCCGACGATCACCAGCAATGTCGACCTGAACAACCCGGCGAACTTCGTCTGGGCCGGCGGCCGCGTGAACCTGCAGGACGAGCGTCGCTGGACTTCCACCAAGGGCGCGCGCGGCGACCTGACCTGGGGCGACAACCGCCTGAACCTGCAGGTCGGCGCCGCCTATGACGATGTCTCGCGCACGATCCGCGGCTATGACAACAGCCAGGCGTGGCAGAACGCCGTCTGCGGCGACAATCCCAGCATCTTCCTGCCGTCGCCCAACAGCCAGCCCCCCTGCGCCGGCCTCAACACCGCCACGCCGGGCGCGGGCTATCCGACCTATCCGGGGTATGGCACCGGCTACACCGCCGGGCAGACCACCCCGCTGGTCTATCGCGGCTCGCTGATCCCGGCGAGCACGCTGAGCAGCTATCTGCTGCCGGGGCCTGACGGCTTCGTCACGCTCGACTGGAACAAGTTCAAGGCCGCGTCCAACTATGACGCCTTCCACGACAGCGCGCCGGAATCGGGCGGCGCGAACACCGGCGCGAGCGGCGGCTATATCCGCGAGCGGACGATCGGCGGCTATGCCGAGGTCAATGGCGACCTGCCGGTGGGCGACAACCGCATCACCTTCAACGCGGGCCTGCGCTGGGTGCGGACGATGCAGACGATCGGCGGGCGCGTGACCCTGCCCGATCCGCGCAACACGCCGGCGGCGCCGGCCGTGGCACCGGCAGATGGCGGGCTGTACCCGAACCTCGTCAACTTCGTTTACACCGACAACGACTATGACAACTGGCTGCCCTCGGCCTCCGCGGCCTTCCATCTGGGCGACCATGCCGTGGTGCGTGCGGCGGTCTCGCGTACGATGACGCGGCCGAACCCCGGCAACATGCTGCCCGGCCTGTCGTTCGGCAGTCCGTCGGCCGATATCGGCTCGGTCGGAAATTCGGACCTCAAGCCCTACATCTCCGACAATATCGACCTGGGCTTCGAATATTACACCGGCGCCGAGGGCTATATCGGCTTCGCCGCCTTCCGTAAGGCAGTCACCGGCTTCACCGTGAACGGCAACGTCACCGTGCCCTTCGCCTCGCTGTCGCAATATGGCGTGACCTACAGCACGCTGAACCCGACCCAGCAGGCCGCGATCGATTCCCGCGGCGGCCCGAACAACGCCAATGTGGTGCTCACCCAGCAGGTGAACGCGACCGGCACGCTCAAGGTCAACGGCCTCGAGCTGAACTGGGTGCAGCCGCTCGACTTCCTGCTCGATCGCTATCTCGGCCTGAAGGGCTTCGGGTTCAACGCGAACCTGACGCTGATCAGCCAGTCGGGTTCGGGCGCGGCGCCGGCGGTGGCCACGGGCGTCTCGCCGGTGACCTACAACCTCTCGGCCTATTACGAGAATCACGGCATCTCGCTGCGCATGTCGACGACCTTCAACCAGGGCAACGTCATCTCGGGCGCGAACCAGAACGGCATCACCAATGCCTCGCTCTTCGTCGACGATTACCAGCAGTGGGACTTCAGCTCGTCGTTCGACCTCAACGAGATCCTGGGCGCCAAGCACCTGCCCGAAATCACCGTGGACGTGCAGAACCTGACCAAGTCGAGCCAGCGCACCTACTTCCAATATTCGAATGCCGCCTATTACGTGTTCAACCCGGGACGCGTGGTGATGATCGGCCTGCGCGGCCGCTTCTGATCCGCAGCTGCCGCGACCACCCCATGGTGGCCGCGGCAGCGTCCAGAGCGATCCCCTCTGGCCGGTGGCGACACCGGCCTTCTTTTTTGTCCCGTCCGGCCGGTTATTTCGCGGTTGCCGCGGCCTCGATCATCGCGGTCACTTCGGCCGGATGCGAGACCATCAGCGCATGCGAGCCGCCGGGGATCTCCACCGTCTTCCGCGCGTGCGCGCGCTCGGCCATGAACTTCATCACCGCGGCGGGAATGTTCCGGTCGGCACTGCCGTAGATCATGTAGTTGGGCAGCGTCTTCCAGGCCGCGACACCGCTGGGCTCCTGCAGCGCCTTCATCGTGATCGGGCGCTGGGTGGCCGCCATCACCGCCGCCTGGCCCGCCGGCACGTCAGCGGCGAACTGGGCCTGGAACCTGGCGGCCTGGATATAGAGATCCTGCCCGCCGTCCGGCAGCGGGACCGCGGTCAGCGCATCGCCCAGCGTGCTGCCCGGGAACTTGCCCGAAAGCGAGAAGCTGGACTCCCCGGTCTCCGGCGCGAAGCCGGCGACATAGACCAACGCCTTGATGTTCGGGTTGCCGTTCGCCGCCTCGGTGATCACCGGGCCGCCATAGCTGTGGCCGACCAGCACCACCGGACCCTTGATCGACTTGACCACCGCCGAGACCGCGGCCCCGTCGCTCGCCACGCTGCGCAGCGGGTTGGCGGCGGCGATGACGGTATAGCCGTCCTTCTCGAGCCGGGTGATCACCGGCTCCCAGCTGGCGCTCTCGGCAAAGGCACCGTGGACGAGCACGATCACCGGCTTTTCGGGCGCGGCCTGGGCGTGCGCGGCGCCGGAGGCGAGCAGCGCGGCGGGAAGCAGCAGGGTAGAGAGACGCATGGATATTCTCCTCAATTGGGGATGGAGATGCGGTGGGGCTGGAGGCTGTCGCGCAGCCAGTCGTCGAAGGTGAGCGTGGCGATCCGCGCCCCGGCGCCCGGCAGCAGCGAATGCTCGCCGAGCTCGGCGCCGAAATAGGGTGCGGCGGCGTCGGCAACGATCCGGCGCGGATCCTCCTGCGCGGTGGCGATCTCGACGGCGACTTCGTCGAGCCGCAGCCGCTCGGGCCCGGCGACTTCGAGCATGCCGTTGAACGGATCGCTGAACACCGCGTCCGCCAGCATGTCGGCCAGGTCCTCGCCGGCGATCGGCTGGACCAAAGCCGGCGCGATCCGGATGTCGCGCTGGGTGCCGGCCTGCACCACGCCGCTGATGAACTCGAAGAACTGGGTCGAGCGCAGGATGGTGAACGGGATGCCCGATCCGGCGGCCATCTCCTCCTGCAGCTTCTTGCCGCGGAAATAGCCGCTGGCGAGCAGCCCGTCGGTGCCGACGATCGACAGTACGACATGGTGCCGGACCCCGGCGCGGCGCCCGGCCTCGAGCAGGTTGCGGCTCGAGATCTCGAAAAAGCGCATCGCCGCATCGCCGTCATCGGGCGAGACGTTGGTGACGTCGATCACCACCCTGGCCCCGTCCAGCGCGGCGTCGAGCCCGACGCCGGTGAAGCTGTCCACACCGGTGCTGCGCGACGCCTCGACGACGCGCAGATCCTCCTGGCGTAGGTTGCGCACCAGCCGCTCGCCGATCCGGCCGCGGCTGCCGATCACCACGACCTTCATATCAGGGCCTCGATCGAAGAGCTGTCGAGCGAGGGAAGCGGCGTGAACAGCCCCTCCTCGACCAGCGCCTGGCGGACGGTGGGACGTTCCGCCACGCGCTCGAAATAGCCGAGCATGGCGGCCGACATCGGCACGCCGAACGCCTGCGCCCAGCGCAGCATGACGAACAGATAGGCATCGGCGACGGTGAAGCGCGGGCCGAACAGATAGAGCTCGTTGATATGCGCCTCGATCAGCGCCAGCCGGCTGGCGACCGCCTCGCTGGCCGCGGCGCGCTCGGCCTCGCCCTCCGAATGCCAGAAGGGCTTGAAGGCGACATGCAACTCGGTCGACAGCCAGGAGAGCATCTCGATCAGCCGGGTGCGGCCGAGCGGTCCGCCGGGCGCCAGGCTGGCGTCCATGCCGGCGATGAATTCGAGGATCGCGGTGTTCTCGCTCACCGCATTGCCATCGTCGAGGACGAGCAAGGGCACGTAACCGCGCGGGTTGATCGCGGTATAGTCATAGCCGTGCTCGGTCGTCTTGGTCTTGATGTCGACCCGCTCGAACTCGGCGGCGAGGCCGGCCTCGTGCAGCGAGATCCGGCCGGACAGGCTGCAGGCGCCGGGGGCATAATAGAGCTTCATGATCGGGACTCCTGAAAAGCTGCGGGCAGGTGCAGGGTGACGATGGTGCCGGTGCCGGCCTCGCTCTCGATCGAGACGCCGCCGCCGGCACTACGGGCGAAGCGCTCGACCATCGGCAGGCCGATGCCGCCCAGCCCGTCGCGCTTGGTGGTGAAGAAGGGATCGAAGACGCGGGCGAGCGTCGCGGGCGACATGCCGGCACCGTGATCGCGGACGCTGAGCGCCACCGCGCAGGAGAGCGCCCGCGCCTCGATCCACACGGTCCCCTGCCCGCCCATCGCGTCGCGCGCGTTGAGGACGAGGTTGAGTAGCGCCCGGCGCAGTCCGATCGGATCACAAGCCAGGGCGGGCAGCCCAGGCTCGACCAGCGCTGCGACGCGCAGCAGCCGATCCTCGCTGCCGGCGACCAGCGCGACGACATCGGCAAGGCATTCCGCGACATCGCTGTACGGATCGGTCGTCCGGGCGCTCGCCTGCGCCATGTTCTGGTGGATGATGGTGCCCGCGTGGTCGAGCGAGGTGCGGGCGCGGTGCAGAAGGGGCTCGCGATGAGTCACCGGCATGTCCGGCGTGCGCGCCAGGATGTTAAGCGCGGACGTCGCGATCTGGACCAGATTGCCCAGGTCGTGGAGCATGCCGGCCGCGGCGATCGCGACCTCGCCGCCCGCAACCGGGCCCAGGGGCGGCAATATCTCTTGTCCGTACGGGACGGGGGACTGGGGAACCATCACCGAGCTCCTTGTCAGAGAGTGGGCCGCGGAGTGCGGAGGGGGTGGGGTCACCCCGCGGCCCGGCCGGTCAGGCCGCGGGCACCTCGACCGGGTGCACGGCGCGAAGGCCGATCTGCACGCGGTTCCACAGGTTGATCGCGCCGATCGCCAGGGTCAGCCAGGCGATCTCGGTCTCGTTGAACTGGGCCTGGAGCATCGCGTAATCGGCGTCGGGCGCATGCGTCTTGGCAATGCGGGTGAGCGCCTCGGTCCAGTTGAGCGCGGCACGCTCGCGATCGGTGTATGCGGGCGAATCGCGCCAGCCGTCGAGCAGGTGCAGGCGCTGGTGGCTCTCGCCGGCCTTCACCGCATCCTTCACGTGCATGTCGATGCAGAAGGCGCAGCCGTTGATCTGCGAGGCGCGGATCTTCACCAGCTGGAGCAGGCCGTGCTCGATACCGGACTTGGCAATCGCGGTCTCGACGCCGATCATTGCCTTGGTGCCTTCGCCGGCCACCTCGAAGATGTTCATACGGGGGGTCATGGGGTCTTCTCCTTGCTTGGATGGATCAGGGACGCGCCGGCGCGGGGTCGCGCAGCGCGAAGAGGGTGAGCCCGGCGCCGATCAGCGCGGGCAGCGTGACGGCGGGGAAATCGCGCAGCAGCACCGAGGGGCCGCAGATGCCCGCCGCGACTTCCCAGAAGTGGAAGAGCGCGTGGCAGGCGAGCCAGAGCGTCGCCCCGCCCCACAGCACCGCGCGCATCTGCTGCCGCACCGTGCCGATCAGGAAGGCCGCGCCGATGAACAGGAAGATGATCCCGATGTCGCGGATGAAATGCTGGTTGAACGGACCGGTCGTGGTCACGCCGGGCACCGCGAAATACCAGCCGACCGGCGAGATCAGCATGTAGCTGCCGTTGAGCAGTCCTAGGACGCCGAGCAGCATCGCGAACGACACGCAGAGCTGGCGCAGCACCGGCCTGTCGTCGCCGGTGGGGCGTGCACGCGCGCTCATTTCGCCACCGGCGCGGGCACGTTGGCGAGCCACCAGTCGAAGCCGGTGGTACCCAGCCGCGCATCCGGTCCGGGCATCAGCGAGGTGTCATCGATGGCGACGCCGAAATAGGGTGCCGCCGGATCGGCGACCACGCGGCGCGGATCCTTGTCGAACGCCAGCACCTGCGCGACCAGTTCGTCGATGCGGTACGCCTGCGGCCCCGCCACTTCGATCAGGCCGTTGACCGGCGGGGTCAGCGCGGCCCGGGCAACCGCGGCGGCGACGTCCTGCGCCGCCATCGGCTGGAAACGCGCGGGCGACAGGCGGACGGTGTCGCCCTCGGTCGCCGAATTGGCGATGCCGCGCAGGAACTCGAAGAACTGCGTGGCATGGATCAGCGTGAACGGGATGCCCGATGCGGCGATGCCCTTCTCCTGCGCGAGCTTGGCCTGGAAATAGCCGCTGGCCTGGAGCCGCTCGGTGCCGACGACCGAGAGCGCGATGTGGTGGCGCACCCCGGCCTTCTTCTCCGCGGCCGCGATGTTGCGCCCGGCCTTCTCGAAGAAGTCGAGCGCAGCCGGACCGTCGAGCGTCGGCGAGTTGGAAACGTCGATCACCACATCGGCGCCCTGCAGCGCCCGGTCGAGCCCTTCGCCGGTCAGTGTGTCGACACCCGTGTTCGGCGCGGCGGCGAACACCTCGTGCCCTTCCTTGGCCAGCAGGGCGACGGTCTTCGAGCCGATCAGGCCGGTACCGCCAATCACCACGATCTTCATGTTGCTTCCTTTCGATTGGATGGGTTCAGGCCGGGGCGAGCGCGCTGCGGAGCCAGGTTTCGAGACTGGCGTCGCCCGGCCCCACGGCGGCATCGGACACGAGCTTCTCCTCGCCCAGCCGCGCGCCGAAGAAGCGGGCGCCGGCATCGGTCAGCACCGGGCGATAATCCTCGCCCGCGGTCAGTATCTGTTCGGCGAGGCCGGGCAGCGCGTAGCTGTTGGGCCCGGCGACCTCGAGCACGGCATTGACCGGTTCGCGCAGCGCCACCTGCATCAGCACCCGCGCCGCGTCTTCCGTCGCGATCGGCTGTACGCGGATCGGCGGCACGCGGACTTCGGCCTCGCTGCGCCCGGCGTCGATCGCGTCATGGATATATTCGAACAGCGGCGTCGAGCGGACGATGGTGAAGGGGATGCCCGATCCCGCGATCAACCGCTCCTGCGCGTGCTTGGCGCGGTAATAGCCGTCGCCGATCCGCTCGGCGCCGATCGCGGAGAAAGTGACGTGATGCGCGATGCCGACGGCCTGTTCGGCGGCGAGCAGCGTGGCGCCCGCGCGTTCGAAGAAGCGCAGCATCTCGGTCGCATCGGCATAGCCGGGACTGGATACGTCGATCACCGCCTCGGCACCGTCCAGCGCCCGGTCGAGCCCCGCGCCGGTGACGATGTCCACCCCGGTCGACCGCGCCGCGACCGCCACCTGGTGTCCTGCCGCCTCGAGCTGGCGGACCAGCCGTGCGCCGACCAGGCCGGTTCCTCCCACCACGGTAATCCGCATGTCCCGTCTCCGCGTCCGCTGCCGGCATGGCATTCGAACAGGGCGACAGGATCACGGATCATGCCCCGCGCCTCCATCGTGCAGAGGCATGCGCGATCCTCGCCTTTTGGCAGGCACCCCTGTCCCAAGGTGCAGGTCCCGCCATCCCGGCGCAGGAGCCGGTCGCGGAACCGATACCTGCGCATCGCAATGCCCGACCTTGGGCGAGCCCCGCCCCGCCCCTTGTCCAACCGGACTCCCCCGGAGGGGCGATCGACCGCGACCCGGCCCCTCCCCTAGCCCATCCCCGCCGGGAGGCGGCCCGTGGCGGGTCGTGCGGCGCGCATCCAGGGAGACACTCGATGCCGATGTTCACCACCAGCGACGGACACATGATGCACTACAAGGACTGGGGTCAGGGCCCGGTCGTCACCTTCTCGCACGGCTGGCCGCTCAGCTCGGACGCCTGGAACGGCCAGATGCAATTCCTTGCCGAGCAGGGCTATCGCTGCATCGCGCATGACCGCCGCGGCCATGGCAAGTCGGCCCAGACCGGCACCGGCAACGACATGGACAGCTATGCCGACGATCTCGAGCAGCTGTTCGCCGCGCTCGACCTCCAGGACATCACCATGGTCGGCCATTCCACCGGCGGCGGCGAAGTCGCCCGCTATATCGGCCGCCACGGCACCGGCCGCGTCGAGAAGGCCGTGCTGCTCGGCGCGGTGCCACCGGTGATGGTGCAGAGCGAGGCGAACCCCGAGGGCCTGCCGCTCAGCGTGTTCGACGGCCTGCGCCACGACATCCTCAAGAACCGATCGCAATTCTACAAGGACTTCGCGATCCCCTTCTTCAGCGCCAACCGCCCGGACGCGAACGTGTCGCAGAGCCTGCTCGACGAGTTCTGGCTGATCAGCATGCAGGCCGGCCTGAAGAACGCGTACGAATGCATCAAGGCGTTCAGCGAGACCGATTTCACCGACGACCTCAAGAAGTTCGACGTGCCGACGCTGATCGTCCACGGCGAGGACGACCAGATCGTGCCGATCGCGGACTCGGCCCACAAATCCGCCAAGCTGGTGCAGGGCGCACAGTCGCTCTTCTATCCGGGCCTGCCTCACGGCCTGACCGCGACGCATGCCGATCGGTTCAACGCCGATCTGCTCGCCTTCCTGCGCAGCTGAAGCGGAGACGCCCGGCGGTGTCCCCAGCACCGCCGGGCGTCAATCCGTGATCGGCGGAAGCGTAACCTGGAAAAAGGCGCCGCCTTGGGCCTGGTTCGCCGCGGAGATGCCGCCGCCGTGCGCGGCGAGGATCGACTGGCAGACGGCCAGGCCGATCCCCATCCCGTCCTGCTTGGTGGTGAAGAAGCCCTCGAACACGCGGTGGAGATCCTCGGCGGCGATGCCCGGCCCATTGTCGCGCACCGACAGGCGCGCGCCGCCGAAGCCGTCGCGCGACGTGGTGATCTCGATCTGCGAGTGCGGCCGTCCGGCCAGCGCCTGCAGGCTGTTGACCAGCAGGTTGACCACGACCTGCTGGAGCTGGACCCGGTCGCCGAGCACGCGCGGCAGGCCGATGTCCAGCTTCACGCCCAGCTGGATGCCGCGCGCCTCGATGTCGTGGCAGACGAACATCAGCGCTTCCTCCACCACCCGGTTCAGGTCGAGCGCGGTGCGGTTCGGCGCATGGCGCCCGGCCATGCCGCGGATGCGCTGGACGATCTCGCTGGCATGGCGCGCACTGTCGGCGATCCGCTTGGTCAGCTGCTCGACCTTGGCGAGGTTCGGCTCGTCGCGCGCCAGCCAGCGCAGGCTGGTCTCGGCATTCATCGCGATCGCGGCGAGCGGCTGGTTCACCTCGTGCGCGATCGAGCTCGCCAGCTCGCCCAGCGTCGCGATCCGCGCCGCCCGGGCATATTCCTCCTGAAGCTGGCGCAGCTGCACCTCGGTCTGCAGCCGCTCGGTGACGTCCTCGAACATCAGCAGCGTGACGTCGAGCCGCTCGGGCGGCGTCGGATAGGTGATCGACAGCTGCACGTCGCGCAGTCGCCCGTCGAAGGTCCGCAGCTTCATGATCTCGGTCAGGTTGCGGCGCCCGTCGAAATGCGCGGTGATCACCCGCTTGGCGGTATCGGGCGATGCCGCGAACAGATAGTCGACCGGCCCGATCAGCTGGTCGGCGCAGCCTGCCCCGAACAGCTCCACCGCGTTGCGGTTCGCATCGGTTACGCGGACGATCGCACGCGATTCGAACGGCAGGCCGGGATGCGCGTCGAGATGGGCGCCGACATCGCTTACGCCCGCTGCCCGAAGCTCGTCGAAGATCGGCAGCATCGCGGTGGAATCGACCAGCACCAGCGCCCAGGGGAGATGGTGAATCAGCGTGCGATAGCGCTCCTCGCTCGCGCGCAGCGACCAGAGCGAGCGCTTGTCGGTCACGCTGCCGCCCACCGAGACGAAGACGAGATCGGGATGGGCGGGATCGGTCGAGATGTTGACCGTCGCATCGTTGAACACGCTCGAGACGATCTTGCGGGTCCGCGCGGCACCGGGGATGTCGGCCAGCTCGGCGAAGATCAGCTCGGCCAGCACCGGCCAGCTCTCGGCCGGCCAATAGACGGTGACCGGCGCGCCGACCATCCGCCGGCGCCCGCCGATCGGGCCCAGCGCGCGCAGGGCGTTGTCGTCGATATCGACCACGCGCACGGCATCGAGCAGCGCCCGCGTCCAGCCGTCCGGCATGTCGCCGGCGGCGATCCGCGCGATCAGCCCGCGCGCACCGGAAATGTCGAACACGCTCCACGCGCTCGATTCCTCGTCCATCCCGGCATGAGCGACATCGCCGATCCGCGGGAGCAGCGCCGGAGGTAGTTCGGGGTCGGCGCCGTCCGCCGCCTCCTGGTGGGACAGCGGCTCCATCTCAGGCGCCGCCGCCTGTGTTGCCCAGCACCACGCGCAGCGTGCCGAGCAGCGCCGCGTCCGCGACGGGCTTGGCGAACCAGGCGATCGCCCCGGCCCGCAACGCATGGGCACATGCCGTCTCGTCGTCCAGCGACGTCACGAAGATCAGCGGCATCGCCGAGCCGCAGGCGCGCAGCCGGCGCTGCAGCTCCAGCCCGTCCATTTCCGGCATGCGGACATCGGAGATCACGCAATCGAACTCACCGGCACGGTCAAGGAAGGCCGCCGCCCGCTCGAAGCCGAGTGCCGCCATCCCCTCGACCTGGAGAAGCTCGCACAGCGCCTCGCGCACGGCCCGGTCGTCATCCACGATCGCGATCACCACTGGCCTGGACAAGGGACGCGTCCTCTCGGCGCGAGCTGCGCCCGTCCGCGACTGTCGCCCAAGGTCCAGGCAGCCGTAACCATACCATGGTCTAGGTCTCCTCGTGCCGAAGGGGCTCGGGCAGCAGGTCCCAGGCACGGATCAGCTCGCCGACCGTGCTCACCTCCATCTTGCGCATCACGCTGCTGCGGTGGAGCTTCACCGTCACTTCGCTGATGCCCAGGTCATAGGCGATCTGCTTGTTGAGCCGGCCCCGGGCGACCTGGCGGAGCACCTGCCGCTCGCGCGGGGTGAGCATGGCATGGCGGTCCGCCTGGCGCCTGGCGACCTCGGCATCGGCCCGCTGGGCGAGGTCACGCTCGATCCCTGCGGTCACCGCGTCGAGCAGGGACTGGTCCCGTGCCGGCTTGGTCAGGAAATCGACCGCCCCGGCCTTCATCGCCTGCACCGACATCGGGATGTCGCCGTGGCCGGTGAGGAATATGATCGGCTTGGCGTTGCCGGTGCTGGCCAGATATTGCTGCAGGTCGAGCCCGCTCGATCCCGGCATGCGCACGTCGAGCACCATGCACCCCGGCCGCTCCGGCAGGTCCGCCTCGAGCAGCTCGCGCGACGAGGCGAAGCCGGCCGCATCGATCCCCACCGAGAGCATCAGCTCCTCGATCGCGGTGCGCACGGCGACATCGTCGTCGACGATCAGCACCAGGGGGCGGGCCGGTACGGCGGGCCGGGGCATTTGCGTCATCTGGTTCATCGCAGGTCCTCCCGGCTTGTCGGCTGGAGACGAGTGATCCTTCCACTGGGCGCGGCAAGGCGCCATCCCGGTTCCGGTTAGCCGGGACCTACCCGATCCGGGGAGCGCGGCTCGAGCCGGATCACCCGGCGGCCATGGAGATGCGCATCGATCGAGAAGGCCCCCGGCCCGAGCAGCACGAACGCGCCCGTCCCGCCCGCACAGGCGAGCAGGAACCAGGCGAACATGCCCGGGGTCCCGGCAACGCCGATCGCGAGCACGATGACGAGCAGCGCTCCCGCCGCCCGCGCGCCGAAGCCGAGCACCAGCGCCAGGCCGAGCAGGCTCGCCCCGAGCCCGATCGACACCGCGTTCGACGGTGACGGCCAGAGCAGGGCGAGCGAAGGATAGGCGATCGCCGCACAGGACAGGCGCAGCAGCAGCAGCGCGACGCCGAACAGACCATCCGGATAGCGTAGAATCAATTTGGGCACCGCCAGGCGATAGCTCCCCCTTGGGGGCCGGCCAGCCTTCGGTCCGGGGATATGCCGCTCCCCCATTCGGGGGTAGCATCGGATCCACCTGGCGGCGAAGGGGCGGGTTGCTTCGGACAGGCTCAGGCGGAGACCCGGCGGGAATTGCTGGAACGGCGATGCAATTGATCAGGGGGCTACCTGTGCTGGCGGCGCTCGTCGCGGCGCTGCTCCTCCAGCCCGTCGACGCGGCGCCGGCCGATGCCCCGCGCCTGATCGCGCATTATACCCATCAGCGCTGGAGCGAGGAGAGCGACGCGCCACGCCCCGTGGTCGCCCTGGCGCAGGATCGGCGCGGCTATCTGTGGATCGCGGCGAATGCCGGGCTGTTCCGCTTCGACGGCATCCGCTTCGAGCCGATGAGCGCCGGCATCGACCTTGCCGTCCATGGCCCGCCCTCGGCGATCCTCGTCCGGCGCAACGGCGATGTCTGGACCAGTTTCGAGCGCAGCGGGCGCTTCGCCGTCTATCGCGAAGGCCGGCTGCGCTTCCTCGATGCGCCGCCTTCGCCCGATCGCGTCCTCTCGATGCAGGAAGCGGCGGACGGCACGATCTGGGTGATGACCGAACGGATGGGGCTTCCGCTCCTGCGCTTCCGGAACGGCCGCTGGGCTTCGTTCGGCAGCGAGGCGGGCGCGCCGGTCGACAACCCGTTCAGCCTGGTGGTGACGCGCGACGGCACCGCCTGGATATCCTTCTCCGGCGAAGTGATGCGGCTCGGCCCCGATGCGAGCCGCTTCGAGTCGGTCCGCAAGGACTTCCGTGCGCTGGGACGGCTCTCGCTCGATCCCGAGGAGCGCGTATGGATCAGTGACCGCCATGGCAGCTATCCGCTCACCGGCCCGGGCGGCCGCGGAAAGCCGCCAGCGCTTCGCCACCCCTATGCGACCGACAATGCCGAGATCCGTGGCTGGCCGCGTTTCGATCGCGAGGGCAATCTGTGGATCGCGACCTATTATGACGGCCTCCAGCGCGTGCGCCGTCCCGATCCGCGCGGCGCCGCCACGCCGGCCGAGGCGCAGGCACGGGTCGAGCGCTTCACCGCGCATGACGGCCTGTCGTCCAATGCCGCCACCCAGATCTTCCAGGACGCGGAGGGCAATGTCTGGGCAGGGACCGAGAACGGCCTCGACCGGTTCTGGCCCGCCACGCTGCGCTACGAGCCGCAGCTCGCCCAGCCCGCCGCGTTCGGCGACCTGCTGCTGCGCGGCTCGGACGGCAGCGTCTATATCGGCCAGGCCGCCACCGTGTACCGCGTGCGGCCCGGCGGCCTGCCCGAGCCGATCCTGCGCACGCCGGACAACGAGCCGCGCACCCTGTGCGAGGCGCCGGACCGCTCGATCTGGATCGGCCTCAGCAAGAGCGTCGGCCCGGCACCGGCGCCCAGCAAACCGGTGATGATCTGGAAGGACGGCAGCCTCCGCCCCGGCCCACGCGTGCCGCTCAACTATGTCGTCTATGATTGCGCCTTCGATGCGCACGGTGATTTCTGGGTGACCGGCTGGCTGGGCGGCATGGCACGGCTGCATGACGGGCGATGGCAGCGCGTCACGGTGCCGGCCGGCCAGCCCTTCGCGCCCCGCTCGATGACGGCGGATTCGCAGGGCCGGATCCTGGTCCATTGGAGCGACGGCGTGCTGGGCCGGCTCGACGGGCTGGCCCGCCGGTCGTTCCGGATTCCCTTTGGAAGCCACGGCACCGGCGATATCGCGCTGTTCCCGCAACCCGGCGCCGTGTTCGTCGCCAGCGAATTCGGCGTCGCCCGGCTGCGGGACGACCGCTTCCAGGGCATCTCCGCCCGGCGGGTGCCGATGTTCGGCGGCGTCAACGGCATGACGCGCGGCACCGCCGGCGAGACCTGGCTGGCGAGCCCCGGCGGCATCCTGCGCATCCGCACCGCCGATCTCGACCGCGCCTTCGCCCAACCCGGCTGGACGCCGCCGATGCAGGTCTTCGGCGCCGCCGACGGGCTGCGCAGCCGGCCCCATTCGCACAGCCGCAACGCGATCGTGCAGGGCGGCGACGGGCGCCTTTGGATCGCGACACAGACCGGCACCTTGTGGCTCGATCCCAAGGACGTGAAGCGCAGCCTTGCACCGCCCCGCGTCGCGGTCGGCGCGCTGGTCGCCGACCAGGTCTATCGCGATCCGACCAATGTGACGCTGCCCGCCGGCCGCTCGAACGTGCAGATCGATTTCGCGGTGCTGAACTTCTCCAACCAGCACGCCACCCAGGTCCGCTACCGGATCGAGGGCCAGGACAGCGAATGGGTCGATCCCGGCACCCGGCGACAGGCCTTCTACACCAACCTGGCCCCCGGCACCTATCGCTTCCGGCTGATCGCCGCGACCGACAATGGCGCATGGAACGAGGCCGGGGCCACGGTCGAGTTCACCATCCCGCCGACCTTCGTGCAGTCGAAATGGTTCCTGGCCCTGTGCGCCGCGATCGTGCTGGCGCTGCTCTGGCTCGCCTATCGGCTGCGCATGGCCCAGGTCGCCGGCCGCATCCGCGCGCGGCTGGAGGAGCGGATGGGCGAGCGCGAACGGATCGCCCGCGAGCTGCACGACACGTTGCTCCAGAGCGTCCAGGGCCTGGTGCTCCGCTTCCAGTCGGTCGCCAACAAGATGCCGCCGGAGGGGCCGGCCCGCGGACAGCTCGAGGCGGCGCTTGCCCGCGCCGACGAGATCATCGCCGACGGGCGGGATCGGGTGCAGGGCCTGCGCGGTGCCGGCGACAAGGGAGACCTGCCCGAGCTGCTCAAGGAACGCGCCGTCGCCGCGGGCTTCGATCCCGCGATCGGCGTGCGTATCGTCGTGGAGGGACGCCAGCGCCCGGTCGATCCGCTCGTCGCGGTCGAGCTCGGCCGGATCGTCGACGAGGCGCTGTTCAACGTCCATCGCCACGCCAATGCCGGCGCGGTCGAGATCGTCATCCGCTTCAGCAAGCGCCAGCTGGGCGTCGAGATCCGCGACGACGGCGTCGGCATCCCCGCCGAGATCGTCGCCCGGGGCCACAAGCCCGGCCATTTCGGGCTGATCGGCATGCGCGAGCGCGCCGAGCGGATCGGGTGCAGCTTCTCGATCGACAGCCGCCCCGGAATGGGCTGCGCGGTGACCATGACCCTGCCCGCCCGCCTGGCCTTCGCCGATCATGCGCCGGGCCGCCGCCGCTTCTTCTCCCGACTCTTCCGCAAGAGGAACCATGACCATGCCGCCTGAGAAGGGCATCTCGCCCATCCGCATCCTGATCGTCGACGATCACCCGGTGCTGCGCGAAGGTGTCACCGCGATCCTCGAGGACCGCACCGACATGATCGTGATCGGCGAGGCCCGCGACGGTGCCGAGGCCGTCGCGCGCTTTCGCGAGCTGCGTCCGGACGTGACGCTGATGGACCTGCAGATGCCGGTGATGAACGGCGTCGATGCGATCACCGCGATCCGCGCCGATTTCCCCGACGCCCGCATCCTCGTCCTCACCACCTATGCCGGCGACGTCCAGGCGGTGCGTGCGCTCAAGGCCGGGGCGACCGGCTATCTGCTCAAGAGCAGCCTGCGCACCGAGATGCTCGACGCGATCCACAATGTGCATCGCGGCCGCCGCCATGTGCATGGCGAGGTCGCCGCCGAGATCGCGCTGCACGTGGCGGACGACAATCTCAGCGAGCGCGAGATCTCGGTCCTGAGGCTCGTCGCCGAGGGGAAGGCGAACAAGGAGATCGCCCATGCCCTCGCCCTCTCCGAGGAGACAGTGAAGGCGCACCTCAAGAACATCTTCGGCAAGCTCGACGTCAGCGACCGCACCCATGCGGTGACGGTCGCCGCGCGTCGCGGGATCATCGAGCTCTAGAGCAGCGCCATCCCGCCATCGACGCGCAGGTTCACGCCGGTCACGAAGCTGCTCATGTCCGACGCGAGGAACAGCGCCGCGCTCGCCAGCTCCTCGGGCCGGCCGAGCCGCCCGAGCGGGATCGCCGCAGCCATCTGCGCCTCGAACGCCGGGCGCTGCTCGGCCGATACGCCGAGCTTGCCGAGGATCTCGGTATCGGTCGGCCCCGGGCTCAGGACATTGACCCGGATTCCGCGCCCCCTGAGCTCGAGCGCCCAGCTGCGCGCAAAGGCGTTGATCGCCGCCTTCGACCCGGCATAGACCGTATGCCCGTCGAGCACCTTCTCGCTGGCGAGCGATCCGGTGATCACGATCGCGCCGTGATCGCGGATCAGCGGCGCCATCTTCTGCACCCCGACGAACACGCCGCGCGTGTTGGTGGCGAACTGCGCGTCATATTCGTCCTGCGGCACTTCGGCCGAATGCCGGATCGTGTTGATCCCGGCATTGGCGACATAGATGTCGAGCCCGCCGAAGCGTTCGCCGACTTCGTCCGCCGCCCAGGCGTGGAATTCGGGATCGGCGACATCACCGACCATCGACGCCGCGCCATTGCCGATCCGCCGCGCCGCTTCCTCCGCGACATCCGCCCTACGACCGGTGACGATCACCTGCGCGCCTTCCGCCGCAAAGGACCGGGCGATCGCGAAACCGATCCCGCTCGTGCCGCCTGTGATCATCGCTGTCTTGCCACTGAGCAAAGCCATGGTTTTCCTCCAGAATTGACTGGCCTGGAGGTAGGGAGCGACTGCTCCCGCAGAACCTGTACCCGGGTCTAGGCGCGCATCGACGAAAGGCGGGCCATCCCCCTGCCCCCGGCCAGATGCGGGCGGGAGCGACTTGCCGCAGAAGCAGAGCGGAGAGCGCCGGGCCACGCCCGGGCAGCTTGGGGAGCCGTGTCAATCGGACGCGACAGGGATGATGAACGCAGGGGTTTTTCCGATTTCACCCTGCGGCCAACGAAATGGCAGTCGAGCGTCCCACCTGTCCGGCTCACCCGCGAACGTCGAGATCGACATGCACGCGGATCGCGTCGTGCCGCCAATATTCCTGGTCATATTCGACCACCCGCCCATCGGCGCCGATGCTGGTGCGCACCACCAGCAGCCCGGGGGTGCCGGGCTTTACGCCCAGCGCATCGGCGGCGAACTTGACCAGCGCGCAGGGCCGCATGTCGACCCGGTTGCGCACCACCGTGAGGCCATAGTCGCCGGCCAGGATCTGGGTGAGCGAGCCGTCGAGCGAGCGGTCGACCAGCCCCGGCGCCAGGGTCGGATCGACGATGATCCGCTCGACCAGCACGGCACGGCCGTCGATCGAGCGCCGGCGGTGGATGTTGTAGAGCGGCGTGCCCGGCGCGGTGCGGAAGATGTCGGCCACCGCGGGCGGCGCCGACACCAGTTCCTTGCTCAGCGTCTCGGTCGCGGGCGTGCGCCCCTGCTCGGCGACATAGGTCATGAAGCCCGACCAGCGGGTGGGATTATAGGTGACCGCCGGCGGCGACACGTACCAGCCGCTGCGGTCGCGCCGATAGATCAGCCCCTCAGCCTCGAGCTGGAACAGCGCCTCGCGGATGGTGCCGCGCGCCGCGCCGCTATCACCCTGGAACTGCCGCTCCGAGGGCAGCTTGGACCCCGGCGCCAGCTTGCCCATCTCGATGCCGAGCGCGATCTGGTCGCGCAGCGCCAGATAGTGCGGCCCGTCCGCAGCGTCGCCCTTGGCGATCGGAGTGAGTTCGAGTTCGCTTCGCATGGTGCCCGGACCGGAGATGACAGGGCGTATCGTAGCGGGTCAAGCCTTCACCGCATTAATTGGTCCGAACCAGTCAGGAATTGTGGACCGGTGCGAGGAGCAGCTTCTCGAGCAGAGGACGATAGCTGGACAGGTCCGGCACGCGCCAGTTCGGGTTCTTGCCCATGTCGTCGAAACGGCGCAGCGTCACCGCATCGCCGTAATGGGGCTCCGCCTCGAACGCGCGAACCTCCTCGGGCGACATCGGCCCACCCTGCAGCGCCAGGCTGATCGCCGAGGCCTGGCTAAGTCCTTCCAGATAGGCGGGATCGATGGCGCACAGATAACGCTTGGCGGCGACGTGCAGTTTCACCGGCTCGGTGACCTCGGGCGGGAACCAGGGGCTGAGGAACGCGGCACCGCTGATCTCGTGGCGCGCATCGATCCCCAGCGTTTCCGCGGCATTGCCCGCATCGTCCATGAACTGGCCGATATCGTGGAGCAGCGCCGCTGCGATCAGCGCATCCGAGCAGCGATTGCGCCGCGCCAGCTCCGCGACCTGGAGGGCATGCTGAAGCTGGGTGGCATCCTCGCCATAATAGAGGGACCCGAAACGCTCGAAGAGGTCGAAAATCCGGTCGATCACATTCGGGATCATGCTTCCTCACTGGTTGGCGTGACGGCGAACCAGGGCTGAGACACCGCCCAGGCGCCCTGCTTCCGTATCGCCGTCGCAAGATTGTAGTCTTTTTGGACTAGACCACTTTCAAGGCCGAACTAGCGGGTTCGCGTGGCCAAGGGAAGGGTGAAGCAATGAATCGAACGACGAGAAGGCATTTTCTGCGCGCGGCGGGCGCAGGTGCGGTCGGATCGATGCTTCCCAATCTGATCGAGCGCGCGCTGGCGATTCCGGCGAACCAGCGCACCGGTTCGATCCGCGATGTCGAGCACATCGTCATCCACATGCAGGAGAACCGCTCGTTCGATCACTATCTCGGCATGCTCAACGGCGTGCGCGGCTTCGGCGATCCGCGGCCGCTGCGGCTGCCCGGCGGGCACAGCGTCTGGGCGCAGCCTTCGAAGCAGCATCCCGACGGCTATGTCCTGCCCTTCCATGGCGATTCGAGGACGACGCGCTCGTTCAAGGTCGATGGCGCCGACCAGTCGCACCGGGAGAACATGCACATCTTCAACCGCGGCCGCTACGACCGCTGGGGACACACCGAAGCGCTGCACAACCGCATGCTGCATTACACCGCGAGCGACCTGCCCTTCTATTATGCGCTCGCCGACGCCTTCACCGTGTGCGACGCCTATCACTGCTCGACGATGACGCAGACCTATCCCAACCGCCTGCACCTGTTCAGCGGATGCAATGGCGGCGGCACGGTGGGCGGCGATCCGCAAATGGAGAATTACGGCGAGGACGAAACGCCGAGCGCCGACATGGCCGAGGACCACAGGCTGCGCGACGGAGCCTATCACTGGACCACCTATGCGGAGCGGCTGCAGGCAGCGGGGATCAGCTGGAAGGTCTACCAGGAATACGACAATTTCGGCGACAACCTGCTGTCGGTCTTCCCGGCCTTCCGCCCCGCCGCGAAGGACTCCGAGCTCTATCGGCGCGGCCGTTCCTGGGTGAGCGAGCACAAGACCGGCGCGGACCGCAAGCGCTCCGACGGCGAGCAGCTGGTCGAGGCGTTCCGCCGCGACGTCGCCGCAGGCACGCTGCCACAGGTCTCGTGGATCGTCACCGCCGCCGATCTTTCCGAACATCCCACGGCCGAGCCGGCCAAGGGCGAGCACGTCACCGCCAAGCTGATCGAGGCGCTGGTCGACCATCCGGAGATGTTCGCCAAGACCGTGCTGATCCTCAACTATGACGAGGCCGGCGGCTTCTACGATCATGCCCCGCCCCCGATCCCGCCGGTGGGCGACTATCGCGGCCACAGCACCGTGCCGCTAGACGGCGAGACCAAGGATTATGCCAGCGCGGACGCGCAGGCGCCGGGCAAGCACCCGATCGGCCTGGGCTTCCGCACGCCGACGATACTCGTCTCGCCCTGGACCCGCGGCGGCTTCGTCTGCTCGGAGCTGTTCGACCACACCTCGGTGCTGCAGTTCGTCGAGAAGCGCTTCGGCGTCCGCGAGCCCAATATCAGCGCGTGGCGGCGATCGGTGTGCGGCGACCTGACTTCAGCCTTCGACTTCACGGGTTCCGATCGCGCCGCAGCCCGCAAGCTGCCGACGACGGACGATTTCCGCGAGCGCATCGCACGGTCGCTGGCCGGGCCGGTCAACACCATCCCGGCGACGCAGATCGCGACCGTGCAGATGCCCGGCCAGCGCCCGCATCGCCCGCTGCCCTATCGGCTGGACGTGGTCGCGGGGGTGACGCCCGAACACCGGCTGCGGATCGAGATGATCAACCGCGGTGCGACGGGCGCGACCTTCACCGTGCACGACAACAGCGACGCGCAGGAACCCTGGCACTATACCATCGGCGCGGGCGACCGCTTCGCCAGCGAGCAATGGCACGATGCCGGCCCGCTAGCCGCCTATGACCTGACGCTGCGCGGCCCCAATGGCCTGTGGCAGTGCTTCGCCGGGTCGACAGCCGCCGAGGCACCGCGCGCCGAGGTGCTGCTGCATCAGCTCCCCTCCCAGGACGCGGTCGAGCTGGTGCTGCGCAATGGCGGAACCGCGCCGATGACCTTCACGGTCGCGCTCGATCCGGCCTATCCGGCGCGCGGTGCCCGGACCCGCCGGGTTTCGGTCGCGCCGGGCAAGCAGGTCAGCGACCTCTGGCAGCTGTCCGCGAGCGACGACTGGTACGACCTGGCGGTGACCGTGGACGGCGATACCCGCTTCCTCCGCCGCTTCGCCGGCAAGGTCGAGACCGGACGCGCCGGGCGCACCGATCCAGGCATCGGCACGATGCGGATCACCGCATGAGCACGCCCCGCTCTGCCCTGATGCTCGCCGCCTGGCTGGCGCTGACCGCGATGGGGCAAGCCCAGGATAGCGGCCCCTATCTGCCGCCCGATCGCGTGCCCGATGGACTAGCGATCCTGCCGCCGCCGCCCACGCCCGGCAGCCCCGCCGCACGCGCCGACCGCGCGATCTTCGAAGCGACGCGCAAGCTGGAGGGGACACCGCGCTGGCGGATCGCGACCGAGGACGTGACCAACGACCCGCTCGACCGCTTCGCCTGCGCGCTGGGGATGAAGCTCGATGCGAAGCGCGCGCCCGCTCTCGCACGCCTGCTCGACCGCGCGGGGACGGGTCCGCTCGTGAACCCGGTCAAGGCCCACTACAGGGCACCCCGCCCCTATCTCGGCACCAACGCACCGATCTGCGAGCCGAAGACCCGGCACCTCGCCGAGAATGGCGACTACCCCTCCGGCCATGCCGCCAATGGCTGGCTCGAAGGACTGATCCTGGCCGAGCTGGTCCCCGATCGGGCGACGGCGATCCTTGCCCGCGCCCGCGCCTATGGCGAGAGCCGCGCGGTGTGCGGATCGCATTCGGTGAGCGCAGTGCAGGCAGGCTGGATGAGCGGAACGGCGATGTTCGCCGTGCTCGGGGCGACGCCCGGCTTCCAGCGCGACCTGCAGGCCGCCCGGAGCGAGCTCGAGGCGATCGGCTCCGGCGCGCCCCGCCCGGACCAGGCGCAATGCGCGGCGGATCAGGCGGCGCTGGCGACACGGCCCTGGTAAGGCGTCACGAAACCGTCGCCAAACTGGTTTATACCAGATCCGATGCTTCGCAAGATTCGCACGCTCGCTGTGAAACCCGCCCCGGGCGCCACGCCAACGCTCACGCTGCTGCTGGGCGGGCTGGCGGCGTTCGGCGCCTATTTCGCGATGTACGCCTTTCGCAAGCCGTTCGCCGCAGCGACCTTCGCCGATATCGGCGGCTGGCATTTCGAGATCGACTACAAGACCGCGCTGCTGATCGCGCAGGTGTTCGGCTATGCGCTGTCCAAGTTGATCGGGGTGCGCGTGATCGCCGAGTTCGGCAGGCAGGGTCGCGCAGCCCTGATCCTGGCGCTAATCGGCACCTCGTGGCTGGCGCTGGTGCTGTTCGCGCTGGTGCCGCCGCCCTACAATATCGCCTGCCTGTTCCTCAACGGCCTGCCGCTCGGCATGATCTGGGGCCTGGTGTTCAGCTATGTCGAAGGGCGCCGCGTCTCGGAACTGCTCGGCGCGATGCTGTGCGCGAGCTTCATCCTGTCCTCGGGCGTGGTGAAGTCGGTCGCGGTGCTGTTCCTCCACGCCGGCGTGCCGGAGATCTGGATGCCGGCGGTGACCGGCCTCGCCTTCGTGCCGGTGCTGCTCGTGTCCTTGTGGTGGCTCGAGCGGATGCCGCCGCCCGATGCCCGGGACGAGGTCGAGCGCGTAGCCCGCGTGCCGATGCGGCGCGCCGACCGCGCGGCATTCCTGCGCGAGCACGGGCTGTCGCTGCTGCTGCTCGTCGCCGGCTATGTATTGCTGACCGCGATCCGCGACTTCCGCGACAATTTCGCCGCCGAGCTCTGGGCTGCGATGGGACATGGCGGCGAAGCGGCGATGTTCTCGGCGAGCGAGCTACCGGTCGCGGTCATCAGCCTGGCCGGGCTCGCCGCGCTGATGCTGGTGCGCGACAACATGCGCGCACTGCTGGCGATGCACGGCGTGATCGTCCTCGGCGCGCTGCTGCTCGGGCTCTCGACGCTGGCCTTCCAGGCAGGGCTGCTGGCGCCGCTGCCCTGGATGGTGCTGACCGGCGCGGGCCTCTACCTCGCCTATACGCCGTTCAATGCGATGCTGTTCGACCGGATGATCGCGGCGATCGGCAAGGCAGGCAATGCCGGCTTCCTGATCTACATCGCCGATGCGTCGGGCTATGCCGGCAGCGTCGCGCTGCTGCTGTTCCGCAGCCTGGCGGCGCCGAAGATGGACTGGCTGCCCTTCTTCATCGAAGTCTCCTATGCGACGGCGATCGCGGTCGGGGCGCTGACTATCCTGTCAGCAGTCGGCTTCGCACTGCGCGGACGCCGCCAGGGGCAATCGCATGCCGCGGCATGACCTGATCGTCGTCGGCGCGGGGGTCGTCGGCCTGGCCCATGCGCTGGCCGCCGCGCGGCGCGGCAAGCGCGTGCTGGTGCTCGATCGCGATGCCCAGGCCAATGGCGCCTCGATCCGCAATTTCGGCTTCGTCACCGTCACCGGGCAGGAACGCGGCCGGGTCTGGGAGCTGGCTATGCGCAGCGCGGCGATCTGGCGCGAAGTGGCGGCGCCCGCTGGGATCGCAATCGAGCAGGAAGGGCTGCTGCTGGTCGCCCAGCGGCCAGAAGCGGCAGCGGTGATCGAGGCGTTTCTGGGCACCGAGATGGGCCGAGGCTGCACCTGGCTCGGCCCGGCGGCATTGGCAGGGCGCTGGCCGATGGTGCGCGGCGGGCTGGCGGCACTGCAGAGCCCGCACGACCTGCGCGTCGATTCCCCGCTCGCGATCCCCAAACTCGCCGCCTGGCTGGCCGCCACGCATGCGGTCGACTTCGCCTATGGCATCGCGGTGCATGCCGTCGACACCGGGCGGGTCCATTCCAGCCACGGCGTGCACGAGGCGGATGCGGTCATCGTCTGCCCGGGCGACGACTGGGCGACGCTGTTTCCCGAACTCTATGCCGATGCCGGCATCACCCGCTGCAAGCTCCAGATGCTGCGCCTTGCCGCACCCGGCTGGCGGCTGCCGGCGCCGGTGATGAGCGACCTCAGCATGGTTCGCTATCTCGGCTATGCCGCGCTGCCCGAGGCTGACGTCCTGCGCACCCGGCTCGAGGCCGAGGAAGCGGAAGCGCTGGCGCACGGCGTCCATCTGATCGCCGTGCAGGGGGCGGACGGATCGCTGGTGGTCGGCGACAGCCACGACTATGCGCCAACCCCCGATCCCTTTTCCAACGCGGCGATCGATGACGCGATCCTGGATGCCTATGCCCGGGTCCTGGGCCCGCCGCCGGCGGTGATCGCGCGGTGGACCGGCACCTATGCCTCGGCTGCCGGGCACAGCATCGTCCGCGAGCCCGCACCGGGCGTGCGGCTGGTCGTCGTCACCAGCGGCACCGGCGCCTCGACGAGCTTCGCCCTGGCCGAAGACGTCGTCTCCACTCTCTTCGGGAGCAACTGATGCATCCAGGCCTCAAGGCAATCGTGTTCGACTGGGCGGGCACGATGATCGATTTCGGCAGCCGCGCGCCGGTGGTGGCCTTGTGCCGGCTGTTCGAGGAGGCCGGGGTGCCGGTGTCGGAAGCCGAGGCACGCGCCGACATGGGCATGGCGAAGCGCGATCATATCCGTGCGCTGCTGGCCGCTCCGCGCGTCTCCCGGGCCTGGGCCGAACTGCATGGCGGCGCGGCGGGCGAGGCGGATATCGATGCGCTGTTCGCGCGCATTGCCCCGATGATGCGCGAGAGCGCGCGCGACTGTGCCGAGCTGATCCCCGGCGCGGCGGAGATCGTCGGGCAGCTTCGGGGGCAGGGCGTCGCGATCGGATCGTGCACCGGCTACACGCGCGAGATGATGGCCGACATCCTGCCGCTTGCCGCGGAACAGGGCTATGCGCCGGACGCGCTGGTCTGCGCGGGGGAGACGGCGGAGGGGCGCCCTTCCCCGCTGATGCTGTGGAAGAACCTGGTCGAACTGGGGGCCTGGCCCGCGAGCGCCTGCGTCAAGGTCGATGACGCGCCGGTCGGCATTGCCGAGGGGCTCGCCGCCGGCGTATGGACGGTGGGCGTCACCGCCAGCGGCAATGGCGTGGGGCTTTCGCGCGAGGCCCTGGCTGCGCTTGCTCCCGAAGACCGAAACGAGCGGATTGCGCGAGCGGGGAAGACGCTCCGCGAGGCCGGTGCGCATATCGTGATCGATACGATCGCCGACCTGCCCGAAGCGCTGCGCGCATTGCCGATCGGCTAAGACGCGTCCGCGACCAAATGCTGTAGCACCCGCTTCTCCAGAACGAGCAGCGCGCCGGCCTGGTTGGTGCGCATGACGAGCCCCTCGGCCAGCGGGCGCGCGGCGTCGCGCACCGAGCCGGCCAGCCGCAGGAACTCGGGCCGAGCCCGGCCGCCGACGCCGTGCAGCCCGCAGAGTTGGCGCCAGTCCTGCACGAAGCTTTCAAGCAGCATGTCGAACCGCGCGGCGCGCGCCCTGGCCTCCGCGGTGTCGCTGGCGGCCGTCAGCTCCGCGCGCAGATCGTCGATCAGCAGCTGCACCTCGGCGGCAGGCATCACCGGCAGGCGCTGGCCGCCCTCGCAGAGCAGTTGCGGATCGGCACCCGGCTCCCAGGCCAGGGTCGGCCAGCTCGCGGGCGGAGGGGCCTCCCCGCAGGCGAACCGCCAGAAGGCGGAGGTGCCGGTGGTGTCGGCGACGAGATGGATGCGCGCGGTGCTGGCGCCGTTCTCGACATGGTGACGGCGCCAATTGTCGAAGATCCAGGCCTCGCCCGCGGCCATGTGCACCGTTTGCCCGTCGCAGTGGAAGCGCACTTCCGGCGCGGTGAAGACCGGCAGGTGCACCCGCACCCGCGTGTGCCAGTGATAGTTGATGTCGGCATGCTCGGGCACACCCGCGCCCGGCGCGAGGCGCATCAGCCGCGACCGGCTCCACACCACGCCGAAGCCGGCGAGTGCCTGGCGCAGATAGGGCATGGCCGCCAGCCAGCGCGTCGGCAGCATCTGGCCATGCACGGCATCCGTCTCGGCTCCGCCCGCGCTGATCAGCCGCGCCGCGCTGTTGCCGGGCACGCCATCCGGATGCGCCACCCAGGCCTCGGCCGGCAGCGCCTCGACCTCGGCCTGCAGGCGCGCGGCGTCGAAGCGCACGGGAAGCTGGAAGAAGGGCCGCGCCAGTCGCATGGGTCAGTTCCTGTATTCGGTCAGGGCGTCGCCCAGCCGGTCGCGCAGCGGGCCGAGCCAGGGCGCGTAGTTTTCCCACTGCGCCAGACCCTCGCGGCCGATCGGCTGGCGGACCTGCTCGGAGCTGGGCGTGCGCACGCTGCGCCGAGTCTCGTGGAAGGCGAGGCACCCAGGTTCGAAGGGCAGCCCGGCATGGTCGAGCATGCGCCGCACACTGCCATCGAGATCCTCGACCACGCCCTCATACGGCACGCGCAGCACCCGGCCGGGCAGCACCGCATCCCAGTGCCGCATCAGGTCGAGATAGCTGCGATAGTAGCGCGCGATATCGTCGATGCCGTAGGTGAATTGCTGGTTGGTGGTGCCGAACAGCTGCTTCAAGTTGCTGAAGCAGCAGGCCATCGGCTCGCGCCGCACGTCGATGATCGTCGCGCGCGGCAGGATCAGCTGGATCAGGCCGATATGCCAGAAATTGTTCGGCATCTTGTCGATGAAAAAGGGCCGACCAAGCCGGCGATGGATGCGGGTCTCGGCGAGGAAGCGCTCGCCGAGGGCGCGGGCATCCGCCGCGGTCAGGCGCTGCAATGCCTCCTGGTGGAGCGGCAGGCCGCATGCCGGATCGCTGCCGCAAAGTTCGCGGGCGTAGCGGTCGATCTCGGTCAGCTCCTGCGTACCCTCCACCTGGGAATGGGAAGCCAGAATCTGCTCGATCAGGGTCGAGCCCGAGCGCGGCAGGCCGAGGATGAATATCGGCGCCGCATCCCGTGCGCCCCAGCCGGCGCGGGCGGCGAAGAACTCCGCGGTGCACACCCGCTTGATCCCGAGCGCACAGGCTTCCGCCACCTCCGGGCGATAGGTGCCGGCCGCGCGTCGCAGTGCATTGCCGCGCGCATAATGGTCCCATGCGGATGCGTGCTCGCCCCGGTCCTCCAGTGCCTTGCCCAGCGCGAAGCACAGATAGACCCGGTCCATGTCCTGGATGCCGGGCCGGGACTCCGCGGCGCGCATTCGTGCGATCTCGTCGTCGGTGAAGCGATAGGTCTTGAGGTTGGCGAGGCTGAACCAGGCCACGCCATTGTCTGGCCGCGCCGCCAGCGAGGCGCGATAGTCCGCGATCGCTTCCTGCTGCCGGCCGGTCACCTTGAGGGCGTTCGCCCGCCACAGGAGCAGGTCGGCGGTCTCCGCACCGGGGCCGGGCCGCTCCGCCAGCAGCTGGGCATAGAGATCAATCACCGGCTCGTGATCGCCAAGCCCCACGCAGGCCGCCGCATAATGCTTGCGATAGTCGCGGTTGCCGGGCTCGTGCCGCAGCAGCTGCTCCGCCTGCTGCCGGGCCTGGAGGTGCTTCTGTTGCTGGAGCAAGACCATGGCATAATCGAAGCGCGCCGCGTGATAGTCCGGCGCGCGCTCGAGCACCGACTGGAGCAATTGCCCGGCCTCCTGCGGCGCACCCCGCTCCATGTGGATGCGCGCCAGCAGCCGGAGCGCGCCGACATTGTCGCGATCCTGGCCCAAATAGGCGCGGAGGATGCCCTCGGCCGGCGCTAGGTCGCCATCCGCGAACAGGCTGTTCGCCATCACCACTTCGGGCGGGAGCTGCCGCAGCGCCGCGAGATGCTGCGCAGCCAGGGTCGCCTGGGCGGTGTCACCCAGCATGCGGTAGAGCTGCTCGAGCATGTCCCAGCTCGCCGGCAGCGTCGGGTTGAGGCGCACCGCTTCGCCCAGCGCCGTGATCGCCGCAGGGGCATCGCCGAGCAGGACATGGCAATGGCCACGCTCGTGATGCAGGCGGCTGAACCGCGGGTGCAGCGCCTGGAGCCGGGCAAGCACGCCCAGCGCCTCCGGCACGCGCTGGCGGGCGCGCAGGTCCCGCGCCTCCTGCAGCAGCGCGTCGCGCGTACCGGTCATCGTGCGGCACTTGCGCGCGGCAAGGGCTCCAACCAGTCCGGGTCGGGCTGGTCGGCGTCGTAATATTCGAAGATCAGGTGGATGCGATCGGTATCGCCGCCGTTACGCACCCAATGCGGGCCGAGATTGTCGACTTCCACCGCCTCGCCCACCGGGAAATGACGCTCCGCGCCGCCGAAGAAGCAGATGGTGCCGGCATTGGTCGACAGCGGCACATGGATCTTGTGCGGCCATTTCGCCGCGGGATTGGCATCGACATGCGGGTGGATCACGCCGCCCGCCGGCATCCGTGCGAGCATCACCCGCGGGAACACACCGCACGCATAGCCATAGTCCCGGACGGCCCCAGTCAGCACCGGCTCCAGCAGGTCACGCCAATACGGCCAGGCCGCACGGTCATGCGAGGCCCGCCAGTCGCGCGGGCTGTCGACGAAGCGGAAGACGATGTGGCGCGTGGCATCCAGCACCTCGAACCGGTTGGGCTTGGCCGCGTTCTCCGCGTCCCAGACCTGCTCGGGAAGCACCAGCACGGCCGCCTGCAGCGCGGCAATGTCGACCGGGCCGAGCATGCGGACCGCCCTGGTCTTGCGCGGGTTGGCAAGCGCGACGCTCATCGCACGCCCTCGAAATCATAGCCGAACAGCGCGATGTCCTGTGCATAGCGCGCGGCAACGCCGTCGATCAGGGCCTGGTCGTAATAGCGGCGGTAGTCGCCATGCTTGCTGTCGTTGACCCGGTCCAGCGGGCGGGACGCGATGCCCAGCCGGGCGCAGATCCCGTCGTAGGAATCCTGCATGGCCTCGACCCGGCCGATCCCGTCGGTCAGCAGGGTCTCGCCGTCCGCGTCCACCAGCAGCGAAGCCTGGGGCTGGAACAGGATATGGTGCTCGGGCGGCTCGACGAAGAGGAAGTGGCGCATCACATCCTGCGGCCGCTGCTGGAAGACGTCGCCGCCGCGCAGCATGAAGGCGCAGTAGGAGACGAAGCGGTCGAACGGATTGCGGACGAAGGCGAACTTGAAATAGCCGGCAAAGGCGTCCTCGCCGAGATGCGGCCGCACCTGCCGCAGCGACAGATGCCCGTGGCGGATCGCCGCCAGCTCCGCCCAGGGGAAGCGCTTGTCGACGAACAGCCCCACCTGCTCGACATCCCCCTCCCCCAGTTGCTCGCGCAGCGCCTGGCGCACGGCATGGGTGCCCGTCTTCGGCACCGCGGCGAAGATAAAACGGTGGGTATGGGAAACGATCATGCGTGCTGTCCCACATGAGAATGTGCTCCCACCCCCGCTCGGGGGTGGAAGCACATCATGGTCAATCCAGCCTCAGAACTTGAAGCTGACGCCGGCCATATAGGTCGTGCCGCTCTGGTTCTGGTTGTAGAGATAGCGGCTCTGCCCCCAGAACTGCGTGTCCTTTTGGTTGGTCAGGTTGATCGCGTTCACCGTCAGCTGGATGGCATCGGTGAGGTTCACGAAGGCCGAGGCATCGATATAGGTCGTCCCTTCGAAGCCGCGGGTGCTGGCGCTCATCGGGTTGTCACTGCGCCCGGTGTAATAGCGGCTGCGGTGGCTCAGCGAGCCGCGCAGGCCCCAGCGATTGGTCTCGTAATAGAGCGTCGCATTGTAGCTGGTCTTGGAGATGCCGGTGATCTCCGGCGGCGCATCGACATAGGTGTAGTTCGCGATCACGCCGAGGCCGTTGAACGGCGCCGGCAGGAAAGTGAACTGGGCCTGCCCGGCAAGCTCGACGCCGGTCAGGCTCTTGGTGCCCGACACGTTGATCGGCATCGAGAATTCCTTGACGATCGTGCTGCCCGTCGCGCCGGGTATCGTGCCGACCGGCACGCCGGTCTGGCTGAAGGGAATGTTCTCGAGGATCTGCGTCCCGATGAAGTTGTTGATCCGCTTGTGGAACACGCTCGCCGAGAGCAGACCAACCTTGCCGAAATAATATTCCGCCGAGAAATCGAGCGTGGTGTCCTTGTAGGGCTTGAGGTTCGGGTTGCCGCGCGACGCGGTGATGTCGCCGCTGTTGTCGTCCTTGAAGGCACTGCCTTCCGCCGCGATCGAGCCCAGGCCGGGACGGTTGAGGTTCTGCGAGGCGGCGAAGCGCAGCAGCACTTCCGGGGTGAGCTCCAGCACCGCGTTCATCGCGGGCAGCACGCCCGAATAGCTGCCGTCCACATCGGTCGTGCCCAGATAGGCATAGCTGTCGCCCTGGATCCAGCCGGTGCTGTTGGTGTCGGTGTGATAGGCCCGGGCACCGACATTGCCGCGGAAGCGCTTGCCGAACAGCTCGGTGTCCCAGTCCATCTGGACATAGGCGGACTCGCTCTCCTCGGTGGTCGTATAGACGTTCTCGATGTCCTGGAGCGCACCGCCAGTGCCGTCATTGTTCTGCCCGAGGCGGTGATACTCGTTATACTTGGCGAAGCCCTTGGCATAATCGCCGATCAGCCACGAACCGAACTCGTTGGTGTAGACCGAGGTGATGTCGGCGACCGAGGTGCCGCGCGTCTTGCTGCGGGTGCCGTTGACGTTGTCGTCATAGAACAGGTCGATGCCGTCCTGCTTGAAGCGGTGATAGGCCACGCCCGCACGCAGGGTCAGCGCGCCGTTCAGCTTGTAGCGCAGGTTCGCCACGCCCTCGCGCAGCTCGGACTCGTTGTTGAAGGCGCGGTAGTAGAAGGAATCCATCGCGTAATTGGCCGGATTGGTGGGATCCCAGCCCGAATACTGGAACGAGGCCGAACGCCCGTCCAGGCCATAGTCGGCCACCAGATTGCCCTTGGCGCGCATGTAGAACTTGTCGTCATAGGGCGTCTTGTAGGTCGACTTCTGATAGCCGATGTGCCCGTCGATCGTGAGGCTGTCGGAGGCGTCCCAGGCGGTCGTCAGTTCCACCGAACGGAATCGGGTCTTGTTCAGCGAGCGCCGGTTCTCGCTGCCGAAGGTCGTGCCGGTGACGTCGGTCTTGGTCACGTAGTTGTTGCTGTCCCAGCGCAGGTCGTTGATGACCGATGCCTTCTGAAAGGCGGCCGGCCAGGGCGCGCCGGCGGGCGTGTCGAACGCGATCGAGCCGTCGGACGCCAGCGGCCGGGTGGCGAGGTGCAATTCCTCGCGGTGCGTGTCGAGCTGGCCGTACAGGCCGTCGAGCGTCAGCAGCAGATTGTCCGCCGGGCGCCACTGCATCGCGGCGGTGATGCCGAGGCGCTCCTGCCGGGCATTCCAGGACGAGATGCGGTTGCCGTCGGCGAAAACCAGGTCGCCGGACAGGAACTTGGCCTGCTGCGCCGCGCTCAGCCGCGAGATGTCGAGGCCCTTGGCGACCAGGTCCTTCATGGTCCCGGCATCGGGCTGGTCGTAATTATAGGTGTTGTGGCCCTGCTCGGTGGTCTTGCGCTTGGAATAGGCGACCGAGACCAGGATGCCGAACCGGTTGTCCCAGTTATGGCTGAGCAGGCCGGCAACACGCGGCTGCGCGTCCTTGGTATATTCGTTGGTGCCCAGCTTGCCGACCAGCGCGCCCTTCAGGCCCGTCGCGTAATCGAACGGCCGGCCGGTGAACAGGCCGACCGTACCGGCCATGCCGCCCTCGTTCTGCGCCGCCTGGAAGGTCTTCTCCACCTCCACGCGGGTGAACAGCTCCGAGGCGAAGATGTTGAAGTCGAAGGCGCGGTCACGCGTGCGCTGGCCGCGGCTGTCCTGCGCCGAGTCGACATTGCCCAGCACTTCCATGCCGTTGAGCTGGACGCGGGCGAAATCCGGGCCGAGACCGCGCAGCGAGATGCGGCGTCCCTCGCCCGCCTCGCGCGTGATCTGGACGCCCGGCAGGCGCTGCAGCGATTCCGCCAGGTTCAGTTCGGGGAACTTCGCCATGTCCTCGGCGACGATCGCATCGACCTGGATCGTCGCGTCCTTCTTGATGCGGCGCGCATCGCTCAGCGACTTGCGGAAGCCAGTGACGACGATGTCCTCGCCCGAGCTGGCGGCCGACGGATCGGACGCATCCTGTGCGAGCGCGACTCGCGGCATGGCACCGGCGACCACCGCAGCAACGGTTGCCAGCAGAAAGCTCTTGAAGTTCAGGCGCATGGCCTGAGAGGAAGGTCGCTTGGTCATTCGAGAATCCCCCACCAACTGGTATGAACCAGACGCGCTTAAGCAGACTGTGGAGACACCTCTGTGACAGTTTCCAAGGAAACGAGGCCGCGCGAAACTTCCTCGCGATTGGATCAAGTGGCGGCTTCTCGGTGAGGGATGCGGCGATACGCACACTTTGCGCCCTCAACGGCGCGCATCGCGCGCGCTGTCACCCGAACGCCATAACAGTGGTCTAGACCTAATTGCCATGACAGCCGATCCTTGCGCCTGCGCGCTCCCAGTCCCTATGCATCGCGACCCTCTGGGAGACCGGGCATGACGACGACACAGGACCGCCGCAGCTTCATCCGCGCCATGATGGCGACGGCAGGTGCGGCCGCTTCGCTCACGCCCGCGATCGCCCGCGCGCTGGAGATCCCCGCCGATCGCCGGACGGGCACGCTGAAGGACGTCGACCATGTCGTGATCCTCACCCAGGAGAACCGCTCCTTCGATCATTATTTCGGCACGATGCGTGGCGTGCGGGGCTATGGGGACCGCTTCGCCATTCCCGCCGCGCCGCTGCCCGGCGCGCCGGACCGCACCATCCTGCTCCAGCCGAACGAGAAAGCCGGGGCCGAGCCCGCGCTGATCGCGCCTTTCCGGCTGGATACGTCGGTCGATTTCCGCCTCTATCGCCCGCTCGGCACGCCGCATGGCTTCACCGACAGCCAGGCCGCCTGGGACAATGGCCGGATGGGCGCATGGCCGCGCTTCAAGAAGAACCACGCGATGGCGCATTTCACCCGCGCCGACCTGCCGTTCCAATATGCGCTCGCCGACGCCTTCACCCTGTGCGACGCATATCACTGCGCGATGCACCTGAGCACCAATCCCAACCGGCTCTACATCTGGACGGGCACGCACGATGCGCTCGGCAAGAACAACGGCCCCGCCATCGACAATGGCTATGACACGCTCGAGGGCGATCCGCTGCACCATGGCGGCTATCTCTGGATGACCTATCCCGAGCGGCTGATGGACGCGGGGATCAGCTTCCAGATCTATCAGGACATGGCCGACAATTTCACCGACAACCCGCTGGTCGGCTTCCGCAGCTATCGTCGGGCGCAGGGCGCATCCGAAGCCGCCGCCGCACTGCTCGCGCGCCGGACGACGACGACCCGCACGCTCGACGCGCTGAAGCAGGACGTGTTGGACAAGCAGCTGCCGCAGGTCTCGTGGATCGTCGCGCCGGCCGCGATGTCGGAGCATCCCAGCGTCTCCACGCCGCTCCAGGGCGGCGATTATACCGCGCGCGTGCTCGACGCGCTCACCGCCAATCCGGAGGTCTGGGCGCGGACGGTGCTGCTGGTCAATTTCGACGAGAATGACGGGCTGTTCGACCATGTCCCCCCGCCCGCCCCGCCGGCGCGCGTCTCCGGGCGGCCGATCGGCGCGACGAACATTCCGGCCGAGGACGAATACCACACCCGGTCCCAGACCAAGGAAGACGCGGCCTATCTCGACCGGCCCTATGGGCTGGGCCCGCGCGTGCCGCTTTATGTGATCTCGCCCTGGAGCAAGGGCGGGCATGTCGCGTCGGAGGTGTTCGACCATACCAGCATCCTGCGCTTCCTCGAGGCGCGGTTCGGCGTGCACGAGCCGAACATCAGCGCTTGGCGCCGCGCGGTGTGCGGCGACCTGACCTCCTGCTTCGATTTCAGCGCGCCCGACACGGTGGACTTCATGCCCGCGCTTCCCGCCACGGCGGCGCTGTCGCAGCGCGCGGCCAGCCTGCAGGAAGTCCGGCCGCCCCTTCCCGCCCAGGCGGCCGCGCCGGTACAGGAGACCGGCCTGAAGCGGCGGCGGGCGACGCCCTATGCGCTCGACGCCCGGTTGCGGGCGGAGGGAGACGGCCACGCCCTGTCCTTCGCCAACCATTCGGCCGGGCGCGCCGCCGTCTTCCATGTCTATGACGTCAACCGGCTGGACGAGGTGCCGGCCCGCTACACCGTCGGCGCGGGACAGGAGCTGGCGCATCCCCTGCCCGCCACCGACGGGCCGCTCGACCTGTTCATCCTCGGGCCCAACGGCTTCCATCGGCGCCTGCGCGGCAGGGGCGACATCTTCTCCGTCAGCCTGAAGGGGAACGGCGGCGATTCCGTCTCGCTGCTGATCGAGAACCACATGTCCGCACCGCAATCCATCACCCTGACCGACATGGCCTATGGCGCCGCGTCCAGGGTGGTCCGGCTGGCAGGCGGAGAATCGCGCAGCATCCGGCTCGACCTCGCGAAGAGCCATGGCTGGTACGACCGGCAGCTGGTCGCGGGCGGCCAGAGCTGGCGGATGGCGGGCCATGTCGAGACCGGCAAGCCATCCTATTCGGATCCCGCCGCCGGCGGTCCGGGGCCCCTGCGTCTGGCCTGATCCGCACAGATCCGAGCGCGCGGCGTGCGCGCCCGAAGCCATCGGCCGGGGAATCCGGCGGCAATGGCTTCGTCGCCACGCCGCCGGACAGTTTCAGAAGCGCTGGGTCAGGTTGGCGTAGAAGGTGCGCATCCGGGGATCGCCGTTCGGAGCGTAGCCCGAGGTGCGGGTAACGTCATAGAGCGGGGGCTTGTCGAGCTCGTTGTTCAGGCCGATGCTGATCTCGGTCTTCCTGAACAGCTTCACGCCGCCATAGATGTCGAAATAGGTCGATGCATCGACCCGGTTCGATCCCTGCTCCAGCACCAGCGTGTGCAGGTTGTTGACGTAATAGCCGCTGAGATGACGCGCCCGGACGCCGAAATTCCACTTCGGCGTGGAATAGACGCCCTTGAACTTCAGGCTGCCGCCATTGCTGTAGAAGTTCGCAGTGGAGACCACGCCGGTGAGATCGCGCGCCGCCGCCGAAGGAGTCAGCTTGCTCGCGATATTGAGCAGCAACGTCGCGCTGCCGCTGATCGTGAGCTGGCCTTCTCCGATCAGCGTCTGGTAGTCGCCCGAGAAGTCGAGGGCTTCGCGGGTGTAGCGCGAGAGGTTGGCGGTGGTCGCATCGACATAGATGATCGGACCGACGCCATAGGGATCGCCGGCCGGCACCGGCCCGCGGCGGAACCGGTCGGGAAAGGCAGCCATGAAGTCGGCGAGCGCGGACAGTTCCTGCGGCGTCGTCGCGTTGAGCAGCGACTGCGGATCGTAATAGCCGTTGTTGATCACGATCCGCGTCCAGTCCGCCCGCAAGGTCAGCCCCTTGATGAAGCGCGGCGTGAGGACGGGCTCGTGATCCAGTATCTGGGCAATCTCTCCGCCTAGGGCATTCTCGGTGCCCAGGCGATGTTAGCGGCCATCAGGGTGCTCCGGCCGTCGCCACGCTAACGACCGCTCGCGCAAGCTAACGGGCGCTTTGCCGCGAACTCCAACACAATGCGCCGCAGGGTGGCGAGAGAGTTCCCGGCCGGACGGCCACAGTCCGGCGTGCTGATGAGGACGCGTAATTGACCGACTATGCCCGAACCGGATCGCAGGCGGACGACCTGCTCAGCCCCGGCACCCATGCGATCGATCTGCTGGGCGTCCGGCAGGCCTATATTGTTGCCGGCCAGGGGCCGCTATGCGTGGTCCATTCCGGCGGCCCGGGGATCGGCTGGAGCTATCTGCGCATGCCGGCCCTCGAGCGGCATTTCACCATGCTGTATCTCGAGCCGATCGGAACCGGCGATTCCGGCCACCTGGCATCGCATCCGGAGGGATACAGCGTGGCGCGCTACAGCGCGCAGCTCGGGGCATTGTTCGACGCGCTCGACCTGCGGGACGCGCTGCTGCTCGGCCATTCGCATGGCGGCTTCGTCGCGCAGCATTATGCGCTGCGGCAACCGGAACGGCTGAAGGGCATCATCGTCTACGCCAGCGCGGCGGTCACCGGCGGGGCGTTCATCGCGTCGGCGGGGCAGAATGTGGTGGCGTTCGCCGCCCGTCACGCCGGCGATGCGTTGGCCGAGGATGTACTGGCAGCGTGGCAAAACCTCGCGACGATGCAGAGCGATGCCGATTATCTCCACGTCCTGCAGCGGTTGCTCCCGGTCTATTTCGCCGATTTCCGCCGCCCCGACCTGCATTTCGAGGCGATCCGCAACGCGCTCACCGCGACCTTGCTGATCGGCGACGGCGCGCCGTTCGACGTGACGCCGGACCTGCCCGGCCTGGGCGTTCCGGCCCTGGTGCTGGCAGGCGAGCAGGATTTCATCTGCGGGCCCGCCCATAACGAGATCATCGCATCGCTCGTGCCCGATGCACGGTTGCTGCGCTTCCAGGATGCCGGGCACTTCATCCATCTCGAACAGGCCGATGCCTTCAACGCCGCGGTGTTGGGGTTCGGTCTCGGCATCGGGGCAAGGCGGGACGCATGATCGACGACGCGCCGCCTCGTCCGACCCGGGCGCGGCGCGCGCTTCCTCTCTCGTCTCCGGCGCATTGCAGCGAATGGTCCCAGCGCATGTCCTATCCAGAACGCTTCACCATCCCGACGCGCGAGGTCCTGCGCGAGCGGAGCTTCGCGGGGAAAATCGCGCTGGTGACCGGCGGCAGCACCGGTATCGGCGCCGCCGTCGTGCGGAGGCTCGCCGAAGAGGGGGCATCGGTCGCCTTCACCTATTTCGCCTCGCGCGATGCGGCGTGGGAGCTGGAACGGGAGCTGTTCGATGCCGGGCAGATCGCGGTGGCGATGCGTGTCGATGCCCGGTCGGTGGAAGAGACCCGCGCCTGTATCCGGGAACTGGTCGATGGCTTCGGCCGCATCGACATGCTGGTCAACAATGCCGGACTGGCATGCGCGGGCGCGATCGAGAACTATGACCTCGATGCGCTCGAGGCGATGGTGGCGGTCAATGTGAAGGCGCCGTTCCTCGCCATCCGCGAAGCCCTGCCCCACATGCCGGCGGGTGGGCGCATCATCAATGTCGGCAGCGTCAGCAGCGATTACATGCCCTATCCCGGCCAGGCCGCGTACACGATGACCAAGTCGGCGATCACCGGACTGACCCGCGGATTGGCCCGCGAGCTGGCGGGGCGCGGCATCACCATCAACACGGTGCAGCCGGGGCGGGTCGAGACGGGCCTGCTCCGGGTGCTGGGCGACGCCTATGAGACGGTGGGCCGCAGCACGCCGATGGGCCGCTTCGGCACGGCGACGGAAGTCGCAAGCGTCATCGAGTTCCTGTGCAGCGACGCCGCGGCCTATGTCACCGGGGCGCATATCCGGGTCGATGGCGGCGTCTCCGTCTAACCGCAATTGGTGCGCGCCGCACCGCCCGCCCACCGGGCGGCAGAGGCGCGCGGGCCGGGGAAATCCCGGCTTCGACCGTCCAGGAGTTTGATCCTTGTCCAGGAATATTCTGATCATCGGTGCCGGCATCGCCGGCCTCGCACTTGCCCGGGCGTTCGAGCGCCGGGGCATCGCATTCGACATCATCGACCGTGCGCCGGCCCCCCTGACCGGCGGCGCCGGCATGTTCCTGCCCGGCAATGCCATGGTCGCGCTGCGCGGGCTGGGGTTCGGCGAGCAGGTGGCGGACATCGCCTGGCACAATCGGCGCCAGACCATACTGGATGCGGGCGGCGGTGTGCTGCACGACATGGACGTGGAGCGCTTCTGGGAAAATGCCGGCCCATGCCTGTCGCTCACCCGCGCCGCGCTGACCGGGATACTCCGTTCGGGCGTGGAGACGCAGGTCCGCTACGGCGTCTGGACCAACGGGATCACCGTCGAAGGCAACAAGGCGCGGGTCGCGTTCTCGGACGGGGAAGAGGCGGTCCATGACCTCGTCATCGGCGCGGACGGCTTCAATTCCGCGACCCGCGGCCAGCTCTTCGGGGACCAGGCGCCCGAAATCTATCCGCGCACCTGCTGGCGGATGCTGACGCCGAACAGCATCGGCTTGCGCCACTGGACGGTGATGCTCGGCCATCGCCGCGCACTGCTCGGCGTGCCGGTCGAGGACGGGCTCCTCTATCTGTACGGCGATGCGGACAATGTGCTGCTCCCCGCCCATCTGACCAACCACCGCCGGGATCTGCAGGATCTGTTCGGCGCCTTCGCCGGTCCGCTCGCGCCGGTGGTCGAGGCGATCGGCCCGGACGACCGGATCGACAGGGGCATATTGGGCGAAGTCGCGGCGCGTGACTGGAGCAACGATGCCGCGCTTCTGATCGGCGATGCCGCCCATGCCTGCTCGCCGAGCATGGCCCAGGGTGCCAGCATGGCGTTCGAGGATGCGCTGGTGCTCACCGATTGCCTGGCCGATGCGCAGGACCTCCGCGCCGCGCTGGCCGCGTTCAGCCGGCAGCGGCTGGAGCGGGTGCGCTGGATCCAGAAGCAATGCCGCGCGCGGGATTCGACACGCGCGCTACCCCGGCCGCTCCGCATTGCCATCCTCCGGCTGCTCGGCGATCGCCTCTACCGGCGCAGCTACACGCCGCTCCTCGCTCCCTTCCGGGGCGGCGGCGCGGATCGTGTCGACCAGCGCGCGTAGCGCCGGCGAGGTGTTCCGGTTGTGCGGATAATAGAGGCACAGCCGGGAGGATTTCGGCATCCACGGCTCGAGCAGCAGCGATAGTCGCCCCGCGGCGATCGCGTCGCTGCAGACCGAGCGCGCGAGATAGGCGATCCCCATCCCCTCGATCGCGGCCTTGAGCAGCAGCAGCTGGTTGTCGAGCGTGACATTGCCGGGCACGTCGAGCGCCAGGGCCTCGCCGCCGCGCTCGAATTCCCAGCGATAGATCCCGCCGCCCGGCAGCACCGAGCGGATGCAGCGATGGTGCAGCAGATCCGCCGGCACGACCGGCGCCGGGTGTTCCCGCAGATAGGCGGGCGCGGCGACCACGCAGAAATCCAGGCCGAAGGGCAGCGGCACCGCGACCATGTCGGCGGGAACGGATTCCTCCAGGCGAACGCCAGCGTCGCATCCGTTCAGCACTATGTCGACAAGGCGGGTCTCGGTGGTGAGCGCGATCGAGACCAGCGGATAGCGCCGGGTGAAATCGCGCAGCACCGGGGCGAGCACCTGGTGCGCGCCGGTCACCGAGCTGTTGATCCGCAACAGGCCCGAGGGCGCGCCGCCGTGGCTGCCGGCCTCCGCGGCGGCACGCTCGATCTCGGCCAGCGCCGGCGCCACGCGCGCGATGAACTCGGCCCCCGCAGCCGTCAGCGAGACGCTGCGCGTGGTCCGGTTGAACAGCCGCACGCCCAGCCGGTCTTCCAGCGCGCGGATATTGCTGCTCAGCGCGGTGGGCGAGATGCCGAGATACTCCGCCGCCGCCCGGAAGCTGCGCCGTTCGGCGACCTGAATGGCGGCCATGAGCTCGCCGATGCCGTTCCGGCCGATTGTGCTGTCCTGCCGCATAACCCATCCCGATTGCACAAGCTAATCAAGGCAATCATCTGGGCCCATCTCCGGTGCATCGCAAGCATCAGGAGATAGATCATGAAGACCGAACTCGAATCGCGCCGGGCGCTCGTCACCGGCGCCTCGTCGGGCCTCGGCGAAGCCATTGCCCGCATGCTCGCCGCCGAAGGCGCCGCGGTGGTCGTGCACGGCCGCGACGAAGCCCGCACCCGCAAGGTCGCGGCGGACATCGTCGAAGCCGGCGGCGTCGCCGATATCGCGATCGGCGACCTCGCCAATGACGAAGGCGCGGAAGCCGTGGCGAAGCAGGCCCTTGCCGGCGGCGCGATCGACATCCTCGTCAACAATGCCGGCTATTACCATCATCTCGACTGGCACACCGCCACGCCCGACAAATGGGCCGAGACCTTCGAAGTGAACGTCTTCTCGGCCGTCCGGATGATCCAGCGCATCGTCCCGCCGATGGTGTCGCGTGGCTGGGGGCGGGTCATCCAGATCGGCGGCGGGCTCGCCGAGCAGCCGGCGACGCTGCATCCCGACTATCAGGCCTCGCTCGCCGCGCGCCACAACCTCGCCGTGTCGCTGGCCCGCCAGCTGAAGGACACGGGCGTCACCTCGAACATCGTCGCGCCGGGCGCCATCCTGGTGCCATCGGTCCGCAAGCTGCTCGAGGAGATCGCCCCGAAGCAGGGCTGGGGCGAGAGCTGGGAGGCAATCGAGCGCGGCTGCGTCAACGACATGGTGCCGAACGATGTCGGTCGCCTCGGCCGGCCGGAGGAGGTCGCGGCCGCCGTAACCTATCTGGCCAGCGGGCTCGCCGGCTATGTCAGCGGCGCGACGCTCCGGGTCGATGGCGGCACTGTGCGCTCGGCGTTCTGACGGCGATCGGGCGGCGCGCCTCGCCGGAGAGCCGCGCCGCCCGGTTCGCACCGGACGCGGATTCTTGCAGTCGGACGAACTTCTTTCCTATGGCTCGGGTCTCGCATGCGCCATGATGCCCGTTGCGAATGTCGATGGGAGTTGCGGTACGAGATGGGCCTTTCGCGTGACCATGTGCAGAATGGGGGGCTGATCCTCTTCATCGCCGCGATTACCGTCAGCCTCGCGCTGGTCGTCTCCGGCTTTCTCGGCGCGCTCTTCTGGGCGGGCCTGGCGGCGCTGATGTTCCAGCCGCTCTTTCAGAGACTCCTCGGGCGCTGGCCCGAGCGCCGGAACCGGGCGGCCGCGCTGACGCTGCTGATCATCACGATCGCCGTGATCATCCCGGCCCTGGTCATCGGCAGCCTCGTGGTCGATCAGGCGGCCGGGGTCTATGGTCAGCTCCGCAGCGGCCAGATCGACTTCGCGGTCTATTTCGAGCAGGTGTTCCACGCCTTGCCCCTGCGCGTGCAGACGCTGCTCGACGGCTATGGCCTCGGCAGCTTCGAGCATGCCCAGGCCCGGCTCTCCCAGGCCCTGAGCAGCAGCGCCAGCTTCCTCGCCAGCCGCGCGCTGTCGATCGGCGCCAATGCCGCGGCCTGGCTGCTCCTGTTCAGCGTCGGCCTGTACGTGACCTATTTCCTGCTCCGCGACGGCGAGCAGATCGGCCCGTCGGTGGTGCGCGCATTGCCGCTCGACCCCGCGATCGCACAGCGGCTGACCGACAAGTTCGTGACCGTGGTGCGCGCGACCATCAAGGGCTCCGGCCTCGTCGCGCTGGCGCAGGGCGCGCTCGGCGCGATCACCTTCGCGATCGTCGGCCTGCCGGCAGCCTTGCTGTGGGGCCTGCTCATGGCGATCGCGGCCCTGTTGCCGGCGATCGGCCCGGCGATCATCTGGGTGCCGGTGGCCGTGTACCTCTTCGCGACCGGCGCGATCTGGCAGGCGGTGGTGGTCGTGCTCTCCGGCGTCCTGGTGATCGGGCTCGTCGACAATGTCCTGCGGCCGATCCTTGTCGGGCGGGACACCGGCCTTCCCGACTGGCTGGTGCTCATCACGACGCTGGGCGGCATCGATCTGCTCGGCCTGAGCGGGATCGTGATCGGCCCGGTCGTCGGTGCCCTCTTCCTCGTCGGCTGGCAGATCTTCACGGAGCAGCGGCTCGGCCGGGAAGACGCGGAGGAGGCCGGGGCGACAGCCGGCAACGGGAGCGTCCCCGGCGACTGACCGCCAGCTTCGTGCCACCTTGGCCTCCGTCGCCGGGCTGTGCCATCAGCCGGTCATGCGCAAGTTCATCGCCCTGCCGCTCGCCGCGTCGCTCTTCGTGATGCCAGCCATCGCCAATGACAGCACGGCGGAGATGGGCGCCGGCGGCCTGGTGCTGCTCAAGACCGATGCGATCGATATGGTCTCGGAGGACCTGTATATATCACCCGACGCGGTTCGGGTTCGCTACGTCTTCCACAATCGCACGGACAAGGACGTCCGCACGGTGGTGGCCTTTCCCATGCCCGACGAGACCCTTGCCGAGCGCGACTATGGCGATGTCGCCTATCCGCACGACTTCGTGACGCGCGTCGCCGGCAAGACGGTGACCATGGCGCTCGAGGAAAAGGCGACGCTGAACGGCAAGGACCATACGGCGATGCTCGCCGCGCTGAAGGTGCCGCTCGCCGATGATCCGGACACGCGCCTCGATCAGCTCGGCAAGGCGGATCAGGACCGGTTGCTGGCGCTCGGCCTGGCGACGCAGGAGGGCGGAGACGCCCCGGGCGCGCCGCGCCACCTGATGGCCGCCTGGACGGTGAAGCGGACCTATCACTGGACCCAGCTGTTTCCGGCAGGGCGGGACCTTGCCATCGAGCACAATTACGCGCCCGGCACCGGCGGGAGCGTCGGCACGCCGCTCACCATGCCCGGCTTCCGCGGCGATGCGGAGGGCAAGGCCTATGTCGCGCGCTATTGCACGGACGCGGCCTTTCTCGCCGGTGTCGACCGGTTCGCCCGCGCGGCCGGCGGCGGCGATGCGGCGCTGCCGGAAATGCGGGTGCAATATGTGCTGAAGACCGGCGCGAACTGGCGCGCGCCGATCGGGAGTTTCCGGCTGGTCGTCGACAAGATCGCGCCGGGGAATCTGATCAGCTTCTGCGCGGACGGGGTGCGCAAGATCTCGCCGACGCAATTCGAAGTGCGCCACCAGAACTGGCGGCCCGACCGCGACCTCGACATCCTGATCGTGAAGCCCCGCCCTCGCGATTGATCTGAGCCAATCGTCAGAACGGTCGCACAAGCCGCTGGAGCTTTGCCGCGAACTGCGTCAGTCTGCCCATAGATCTGCAAGGGGGAGAGGGATGCGACAACTCCAGCGACTGGTGATCCTCGCGGGCCTGCTGGCGCAGCCCGGCATCGCGGCCGCCCAGGAGGCACCCGCCACGCCGCCGGCGAAGAACGAGCAGGGCGAGCTGTCGGTCACGATCTACGGCAATCTCGCGCTGGTGCAGGACGTGCGTCAGATTGCCCTTCCCCGCGGCAAGTCGCGGCAGGAATTCCCCGACGTCTCCGCGCAGATCCGGCCCGAGACGGTCACGCTTTCCGGCGAAGGCTTCGGCATCGTCGAGCAGAATTTCGATTACGACCTGCTCTCCCCCGCCGCGCTCATGAACAAGGCGGTCGGCCAGCAGGTGACGCTGGTCCGCACCAACCCGGCGACCGGTGTCGAGAGCCGCGAGCGCGCGACCGTGCTGGCGACCAATGGCGGCGTGGTGCTCCGGATCGGCGACCGCATCGAGGTTCTGCGCGACGACGGGCTGCCCGTCCGCGTCGTGTTCGACTCCATCCCGCCGAACCTGCGGGCGCGCCCCACCCTCAGCGTGACGCTCGATGCAGCGCAGGCCGGCCGGCGCCCGGTCACGCTCAGCTACCTCACGCCCGGGATCGGCTGGACCTCCGATTACGTGGCGCTGTTCGACGAGACTGCGGGCAAGATCGACGTGCAGGGCTGGATCACCCTGAGCAACCAGACCGGCACCAGCTTCGCCAATGCACGCACCTTGCTCGTCGCGGGCAATGTCGGGCAGGTGCAATCGGGCTGGAACGGCTCGCGCCCCGACCAAGAGCGGCCGCGCGGCAACACGCCGGGCACCGAAAGCGGCGGCGAGCAGCTCGGCGATCTCCACGTCTATCCGATCGAGGGGCGCACGACGATCGCGAACGCCCAGACCAAGCAGGTCAGCTTCCTCGACGTCTCCGGCGTGCCGGCACGCAAGGGGTACGAGTATCGGAGCGACTGGCTTTCCAACCAGACCGAGGCACGCAGCGCCGCCTCGATCCTCAAATTCTCGAACGCGCGCGCCAGCGGCATCGGGTCGGCGCTGCCGGCCGGGACCGTGCGCATCTACATGCGCGACAGCAAGGGCCAGGCCCAGTTCGTCGGCGAGAGCGCGATCCCGCACACGCCCGGCGGCTCGTCGTTGGCGCTGCGCACCGGCGACGCGTTCGACGTGAAGGTCCAGCCGGTGGTCGAGAAGCGCGACCAGATCACCAGCGACGAATGGGAGCGCTATGACCGTTTCCGGGTCACCTATCCCGACGGCACGGTCAAGGAAGTCACCCGGGAGCGTCCCAAGACCTATTACCGCACCCGGATGCGCTACATCGTCACCAATGCCCGCCCGGTGCCGGTGACCGTCGACGTCGTGCAGGGCGGGCTTGGCCGCTGGTGGTGGTGGCGCGACCTGCGCGTGCCCGAAGAGAGCATCCCGGGCGCCCAGGACAATGCCGATGAGCGCCATTGGGAAGTCCCCGTCCCCGCCAATGGCAAGACCGAGCTGACCGTCACCTTCCTCACGCCCTGGTGATCGCCATGCGGCGGCTGCTCGCCTCCCTTCTGTTCCTGTTCGCGCCGCTGGCCGCGCACGGCCAGGTGCCGGTGGTGACGTCGGCCGCGCCGGACAAGGTCGCGGTGACGCTGTATCGCGATCCAAATCGCGGCGATCGCGAGATCGACCGCGACCGGCCGGAATCCTTTGCGCTGATCAGCGAGACGCGCACCATCACCCTGCCGCCGGGCGTCGCGACGGTGCGCTTCGAAGGGGTGGCGGGCGGCATCGTGCCGCAATCGGCCATCCTGTTCGGCGCCGAGCAGCGCGAGCGGAACCGCGATGCCGGCCTGTTGTCGCAGTCCGGGCTGGTCGATGCCTATACCGGCCAGCAGGTGATCCTGCGCCGCACCAATCCGGCGACCGGCAAGCGCGTCGAGGAGCGCGCAACGATCCGCTCCGCCGCCAACCGGATGGTGATCCAGACCGCCCAGGGGGCGGAGGCGGTCTATTGCACCGGGCTGGCGCAGACCCTGCTCTACCCCGGCGCGCCGGCCTCGCTCTCGGCCAAGCCGGTGCTGACCATGACCACGCGCGACCAGCCCGGCGGCCAGGTCACCGTGACACTGGCCTATATCGCCACCGGCTTCGACTGGGACGCCACCTATGTGGGCACGCTGGCGCCGGACGGCAGCGGGCTCGACCTGTTCGCCTGGCTGACCATGGCCAGCAGCGACGAGACCAGCTTCGTCGATGCGACCACCGCCGCGGTCGCCGGCCGGGTCAACCGTTCCGACGAGACCCAGGACGATCTCGGCCTGGAAGCGATCGAGAGCGCCCGCTGGCTGAACCGCGAAACCTATTGCTGGCCGCAGGGCACCACCAGCGACCGGCTGACGACGCTCGCCGAACCGCTGCCGGCGCCCGCACCGATGGCGATGGACATGGCCGCGGGCGAGATCGTCGTCACCGGGACCCGCCTGGACTTCCGCGCCGCATCCGCGGCGATTCCAGTCTCCGTGGTGGCCAAGGCGGAGAATCTCGGCGACCTCAAGCTCTACCGCATTCCGGTGCCGGTCACCGTCGCGGCCCAGTCGCAGAAGCAGGTCGCCTTCCTCGCCAATCGCCGGATCAAGGGTGCGCTGGTCTATCGGTCGAAGGCATCCTGGGGCGATCCCGAGGAGCCCGAGCTGCTCTTCCGCTTCCGCAACACCAAGGCCAATGGGCTCGGCACCCCGGTGCCCGCGGGCAAGGCGGTGCTCTACCAGGACAGCGCCTGGGGCCGGCAGCTGGTCGGCGAAAGCAATGTGCAGGACAAGACGATCGACGAGGAGATCGAACTGGTCTTCGGCGAAGCGCAGAACGTCACGATCGAGGACGACAGCGACAGCATCAAGGACGGCGATCGCTTCACCGTCACGGTCCGCAACGCGAATCCCTTCCCCGTCCGGTTCGAGCTCGAATTCACCAACCGGGCCGATCGGGTTTTGCGCCGCACCTCGGTCAAGGTGACGAAGAAGCCGGGCAAGAGCGTGCTGGCGGCGACGCTGCCCGCCAATGGCACGGCGCGGTTCCGCTACGACGTGATGGACGTGGACGACTGACCGCATTGGGCGGCCGGCGGACAGGGACGCCGCCTCAGCTGCCGGGTCCCTCCATCTCCACCAGCATCCGGCCAAAGGCATGGGCCGCCGGCGCTGCGGCGCCTCGGCTTTCGATCAGCACGAAGTCCGCGCTCGGCAGGGGCGGCAATCCGAACTCGCGGTCCAGCACGCGCATGCCCGGCTCTACGTCGCTGCGCATCAGCACCGCCACCGCCAGGCCCGATCGCACCGCCGCGCGCAGACCCTGCTCGCTCGGCGAGGTGAAGGCGATGTGCCATTCGATGTCGGTCCGCTCCAGCGCCTCCACGCCGACCAGCCGATTGATGCAATTGGGCGGGTGAAAGGCGAGCGGCAGCGATCCGCAGGACGGCGGCACAAAGCCTTCGGCGGCCACCCAGGCAAACTCGGCCTGACGCAGCGCGGTCCCGCCATTCTCGCCGCCGGCGGTGGAGAGCACCACGGCGAGATCGAGATCCTCGGCCGCAATCATCGCGCTGAGATCGAGATAGGTGCTTACATGCACGTCCAGTCGTACGGACGGGAACGCGCGCGAGAACTGGCTGAGCAGCATCGGCAGCCGCTCGCCCATAAAGGCCTCGGGCGTGCCGAAACGCACCACGCCGGTCACCGGCGAAGGACGGAAGCGCTGGGCGAGCGCGTCCAGGCCGGCCAGGATCTGGCGGGCGTGGATCAGGAAATCCTCGCCGTCCTCGGTCAGGGTCAGGCTGCGCGTGGTGCGGCGGATCAGCGGCCGCCCGATCTGCTCCTCCAGCCGCCGGATCTGGTGGCTCACCGCCGGCTGCGTCAGGTTCAACCGCCGTGCGGCGCGGGTGAAGCCGCCGAACTCGCTGACCGCGACAAAGGCACGCAGAAGCGCGGGGTCGATGTCCATGGACGCTGATTAATTACAGTTGATAATGGATGCCAGAAAATAAAATCATTTCCGTCATCGATCGCCCTTCCCCAGATAGCGCGCCAGCCGCGGACGGTTCCGGCCGCGGAGTTTGGAAGGGTGCCGTCGATGATCCAAGATTCTGCCGGGAAGAACCGGCTGGCGTTGCTCGCCATGTGCCTGGGCGCGCTGATGTTCGGGCTGGAGATCACCAGCGTGCCGGTGATCCTGCCCACATTGGAACGCGATCTTCACGGCGGCTTCCAGGACATGCAGTGGGTGATGAACGCCTATACGCTGGCCTGCACGACGGTGCTGATGGCGACGGGAACGCTGGCCGATCGCTTCGGGCGCAAACTTCTGTTTCTGATCAGCGTGGTCGCGTTCGGTGCCACGTCCGCCTTGTGCGGCATCGCCCAGGACATGGCGGTGCTGATCGCCGGCCGCTTCCTCCAGGGGCTGGCCGGCGGGGCGATGCTGATCTGCTCGATCGCGCTACTTTCGCACCAGTTCCGGGATGCACGGGAACGGAGCCGCGCCTTCGCGACCTGGGGCATCGTGTCGGGCATCGGCCTCGGCTTCGGCCCGCTCATCGGCAGCGCGATCATCGCCCTGGCGGGCTGGAAGTGGATCTTCCTCGTGCATCTGCCCCTCGCCGCGCTCACCCTGGCGCTCGCCGCCGGCACGGTGGAGGAGTCCCGCGATCCCGAGGCAAAGCATCTGGACGCGGCCGGCATCGCCACCCTTTCGCTGAGCGTGTTCGGGCTGGTCTATTTCATCACCCAGGGTCCGGCACTCGGCCTGTCCGGCGCGATGCTGGTGGTCGGCGCCACCGCAGCCTGCTTCGCCGCCTTCCTGTTTGTGGAACACAGGCAGGCGCATCCGATGTTCGACTTCTCCGTCTTCCGGAACCGCGACTTCTCCGGCGCCATCCTCGGCGGGGCGGCGATGAACGTCAGCTACTGGCCGTTCATGATCTACCTCCCGATCTATCTGCAGATCGGCCTCGGCTATGATCCGCTGGCCACCGGTCTCTGCGTGCTCGCCTATACGCTGCCCGCGCTCGTCTTCCCGCCGCTGGGCGAGCGGCTGGCGCTGCGATACGGGCCGGCCACCGTGATCCCGCTCGGCCTGTTCGCCATCGGCCTGGGCTTCCTGGCGATGAAGCTGGGGAGCGCGGCGCCGCAGCCGGGCTGGTCGACGCTGCTTCCCGGCCTGCTGCTCGCCGGCATAGGGCTCGGCATCACGAACACGCCGGTGACCAACACCACCACCGCTTCCGTCCCGCCGAGCCGGGCCGGCATGGCCTCGGGCATGGACATGAGCGCGCGGCTGATCACGCTCGCGGTGAACATTGCCTTCATGGGCTTCCTGCTGGTCGAAGGGATCGCCTGGGCGCTGCAGCGGGCGAGCGCGGCCGACACCGCGAGGCTGCGCGACGTGGCCCAGGCCATCGCCGCCGGCGACGACCGCGCGCTCGCGGCCGGACTGTCGCCCGCACTGGTGCGCCAGGGCCTCGCCGAGGGGTTCGGCATCGTCATGCTCTATGGCGGCGTGGCGGTATGGGTCCTGGCGGGGTTGAGCTTCATCACCTTCCGCGCCGGTGCAGCCTCCCGCCGCCGCAACGCGGCGGAGTGTACCGGCTAGCGCCCCGCCGCCTTCTGCGCTTCGCCGACGACGCGCAGGATGTTGCCGCTCCACATCTTGTCGAGATCCGCATCCGAATAGCCGGCCTTGCGCAACCGCTCGGTGACCTTGGGCAGCGCGGAGATGTCCGCGATCCCCGGCAACCCGCCGCCACCGTCCCAGTCGGCACCGAAACAGACATGGTCGACCCCGGCGACTTTGATCACATGGAGGACCATTTCCATGTAGCGCTCGAAATCGGCCTTCCCCCAGATCGGCTGGGTCTTGTCGAGTTCATGCCATTTGGCGGCAAGGTCGGCCTGCTCGGCCGGCGAGAGGTCGGAGATGTGCTCGTACCTGGCGAACAGCGCCGCGCGCTCGGGCGTCATGTTCATGTTCGCCAGGAAGATCGTGCTGACGCAGATCGCCCCGCCCTTGGCGGCGAGCTTGCGGATGCGCTCGTCATCCAGGTTGCGCGGATGATCGAACGCCCAGCGCCCGCTGCTGTGCGACAGCAGCAGCGGCGTCTTCGACAGCGCGAGCATCTGGTCGAACGTGTCGTCCGACGCATGGCTCGCATCGATCGCGATGCCCAGCCGGTTCGCTTCCTCCACCCATTTGCGCCCGAGGGGAGAGAGTCCATGCCATTTCGGCTTGTCGCCCGAGCTGTCGGCGAACTGGTTGTTGGCGGCGTGGACGGGCCCGGCCAGTCGCACGCCGCGGTCGTAGAATTCCTCGAGCAGCGAGACGTCCTCGCCCAACTCGTAGCTGTTCTCCATGCTCTTGAACGCGACGAGCTTGCCCTCGCGGTTGAGCCGCAGCGCATCGTCCGGGGTCAGCGCCCGCCCGATCCTGTCCGGAAACTTGGCCAGCGTAGAGTCGATCAGGTCCGATCGCCCGCGCGCATAGGCCAGCGCATCGGCATAGCCCTTGGCCGTCAGCGGCCCCTGCTCGGTATAGATCGCGAAGAAGCCGCCATCGAGCGCGCCCGCCCGCATCCGCTCCATGTCGACCTGGACGAGGTCGGTCGCCGGATCGTGATGCCCGTCGAAGCTCCACCCCGCCCGGGCGAAGTGCAGCGGGGTGTCGAGATGGGTGTCGAGGACGAGGAAGTCCTTGTGCGCCTTCTGCGCGGGCGCCTGAACCACAGGCGCCGCCGCGCAGCCGGAAAGGAGCAGGGCGAGGAGCGCGAGACGCTTGGTCATTTCTTGTCTTCCACAGGCCGCAGATCGAGATCGCGATAGTCATAGCTGAAGTCGGCGATCGTGCTTTCCGGCTTCATCGTCACCCGCGACACCTTGCCGTCGGCATCGAGCGCGAAGGTCACATAGGCCGGCTCGATCGCCTTGTCGTCGAAGCGGGTGACGAAGGTGTCATACTGCCAATGGACCAGCCTGCCGGCCATGCGCGGTGTCGTCTTGAAGTCGATCCGCAGCCCGTCCGTGCCCTGGGTCACCGCCACATCGCCGTACCAGGGATCGCGATAGGTCCCCGCATAGCGTTCCAGCGACAGCGAAGGCCCGACCTTGGCCGGCGCTGCCTTCACCGCCGAGAGCGCCGCCTTGCCGCCCTCGATCCGCGCGGTCATGAACTCGCCGAACCGCTTCGGCCAGTCCTGGTCGGGGATGCCGAGATAATGGTCGACCAGCAGGTGCGCGACGCCGCGCAGCAGGGCGACGTCCTCGGAATTCACCACCACCGCGATGCCGACATCCTGGTCGGGCAGCAGGATCACATGGGTGATCGATCCGAACACCCCGCCGCCATGCGAGATGATCCGCGCGCCCTTGTAGTCCTCGACTTCCCAGCCGAGCGCATAGGTGCTGAACTTCGGCGTCAGCGGCGCAAGGCTGCCCGGATACGGTGTGAGCGGCTGGACGGTGACGCCCTTCCACATCTCCGCCGCCTGGGTCTCGCTGAACAGCTGCCCGCCGCCCGGCAGCTTGCCATGGCCGAGCTGGATCTTGAGCCATTGGGCGAGGTCGTTGGCGCTGAGCGCCAGCCCGCCCGCGGGCGCTGCCGCACGGCCGAGCTCCTCGCGCTCGTCGAGTACCGAGTTCGGCCCGTCGCCGCGCACCGCGCCGCCGATCCGGGCATGCGGGAAGGCACGATCAGCGGTCGCCCAGCGCGCTTCATAGGTCGCGGTCGCCGTGCCCATGCCGCCGCGCCTGAGCACCTCGCTGGTCATGAAGTCTTCCCAGCTCTTGCCGCTGACTTCCTCGATCAGCTGGCCGGCGACCATGTAGAGGATGTTGTCGTACGCATAGTTCGAGCGGAAGCTCGTCGCCGGCTTGATATAGGCGAGCCGCTTGACCGTTTCCTTGCGCGACAGGCTGCCGCGGGGCACGAAGAGCAGGTCCCCCGCGCCGAGACCAAGCCCGGAATGATGGACGAGCAGGTCGCGCACGGTGATCTCGCGCGTCACCCAGGGATCGTACATGCGGAACCACGGCATGTGGTCGATCACCTTGTCGTCCCAGCCGATCTTCCCCTGATCGACCAGGATGGCGAGCGCGGCGGCGGTGAAGGCCTTGCCGGTCGATCCGGTCTGGAAGATCGTGTCGGCGTCCACCTTCGCCGGGTCGCCGAGCTTGCGATAGCCCCAGCCCCTGGCGAGCGTCGTCTTGCCATGCTCGACGATCGCCACCGCAATGCCCGGCGCCCCGCTCGCCTTGCGCAGCGCCTCGACCTTGGCGTCGAGTCCGCCGGGCGGATCGGCCAGCGCGGGCGTGGCGAGCGCGAGCAACGGCAGAGCAAGCAGATGGCGCAGCTTCATGCGGCAATCTCCTGGGGAATGGCGGAGCGACGGAGCAGCCGTGCCAGCCCGAGGGTCAGCAACGGCAGCACGAACACGGCGAGGAACAGCCAGGCGAGGAGCCGGTAGCCGCTGGCGATCAGCGCGATCAGCCCGACCCGGTCGGCGACGAACATGCAGACGAGCAGCAGTACGCCGGCGATCGCGGCGCGGGCCCCTGCCCCCAACTCGACGCCACGCCGCCGGCGCACCACGCCCGCCACCCGCTCGTTGATCGCATGCACCGCGCCGGCCCCGCTCTCGAGCAGCGCGGCGAAGATCATCATCTGGAACGCCCAGTGGAAGACGGGCACGTCCAGCTGGCGCAGCAGGAAATCCGAAGGCAGCGTCTCGGCGCCGATGCCCGGATAGAAGGCGATCATGCAGGTGAAGAACAGGATCGCCGGCGCCATCGCCAGCGGCCCGGCGATCAGGCCGGCGACCACCGCGTCGCGAGTGCTGGTCAGATGCCGCAGTACCGGCAGGATCACCACCGCGCCGATGATGTTGTAGCTCGCATAGGTAAGCCCGCCGCTCGCCCATCCACTCCACGGCGCGGGGGTGGCGAAGCCCTCGGCGATGCGGTCGCCGAAACGCCACAGGCTCAGCGCGAGGAAGATCGCATAGACGGCGTAGAGCAGGAAGGAGACGTATTTGAACACGCCCTCCACCGCCGCATTGCCGAGCGTCACGGTGGCAAGGATCGCCAGCGCCAGCGCCAAGGTGCCGGCGAACACCGGCCAGCCGAACATCGCCGCGCCGATCGCTCCCGCGCTCGCCCCGAACACCGCGAGGATCAGCACGACGAACAGGATGTACGCCCCCTCGAACGCGATCCAGGCCGGGCCGAGCAGCTCGGCGAAGAAGGCGCGATAATCGAGCGCCCCCACCAGCCGCGCATAGGCGAAGGTGGCCGCCGCGATCACGCTCCACAGCAGCATCGCCAGGATCATGCCGGCAAGCCCGCCCCAGGGGCCGGCGGGCAGGAAATACTCCGCCAGCTCGCGCCCCGTCGCATAGCCGCCGCCGATGATGACGGCCTTCATCGCGAAGCCCGGCAGCAGGAAGCGCTGGAACCAGCTCGACCCTGCCGCCGGCGCGCTCATGCCAGGCAGCTTTCGACCAGCGCGTCGAAGGCGGGCCCTCCGCGCACCGGATCGGCGACGGGAAGGCCTAACCGATTGCTCTCGGCTTCCATCAGCGCCGCCGCCTCGGCTTCGTCCAGTGCCGAGCTGTTGAAGCTCACCCCGCCGCAGCGGATGTTCGGGTTGGTCCGCCTGCCGAGCGCAGTGGTCAGGTCGATGATCTCCTCGATCGTCGCGACCGTGTAGCCGGCGGTGCCTAGCATCGCCGTTCGGCCCGGCTCGTGGCAGACCACGAACACGTCCGGTTGGCTACCATGGAGCAGGCCCAGCGACACTGCGGCATAGGCGGGGTGCGCGAGCGAACCCTGCCCTTCGATCACGTCCCAATGCTCGGGCGCCCCATCGGGTGACAGCACTTCCGCCGCGCCCGCTTCGAAATCGGAGATCACCGCATCCATCGGCATGCCGCCGCCGGCGATCATGATCCCGGTCTGGCCGGTCGCGCGGAAGTCGGCATCGATCCCGCGCGCCTCGAACGCTCGGGCAATGGCGAGCGCAGTGTATTTCTTGCCGAGCGCGCAATCGGTACCGACCGTGAGCAGCCTTTTGCCGCTGCGCTTGCGCCCGGTGGCGACGGGGATGTCGGCCGGGGGCACGCGGATGTCGATCAGCTGCCGCCCGAGCAGCGCCGCCGCCTCGGCCACTTCGGGGATGTCGGCCAGCCGCACGTGCATGCCCGATACGATGTCGAGCCCCGCCTCCAGTGCCTCGACCAACGAGGTGCGCCAGCTGGGCGGGATCACCCCGCCCGGATTGGCGACGCCGATCACCAGTCCGCGCGCACCCTTCGCCACCGCCTCGGCGGGGGTGAGGCGCGGCAGGCCGGTGGAGACGGTGGCCCCGCACGCATATTCGCCCACGCATTTCTCGCCCGCCCAGTCGCGCAGGCCGAACGCGGTCTTGGCGAAGCCGGGCTCGGTCGTGTCGCCGAGGAAGAGGAGATAGGGCTGCGGCAGCACCGTGGCGGTGCCGCGCGCGGCGAAGGGCGCGTTCATGGGCGTTCCGATCAGAATGCCAGCTCGAGCGCGAGGCCAAGTGTGCGCGGCTGGACGGGGACGGTGGAAAGATAGCCGGGGTTCACGGTGGCCACGCTGGTGGTGATCCGCCCTTCGCTGTCGGTCAGGTTGCGGGCATAGGCGCGCAACGTCCATTTGCTGTCGAAGGTCAGCGAGGCGTTGAGGTCGAAGGTCGCATAGCCATCGACCGGCACCGAGAGCGGATCGCTCGCCACTGCCGAGATCCGGTCGCCGACGATGCGTACCGCGCCACCGACATGCGCCCGGGTCGATCCGCCGAGCGCCCAGTCATAGTCCGCGGTCATCGCCGCGGCGAGCTTGGGCACGTTGGGCAGCTGGTCGCCATCGGTGCAGTTCGGCGTGGTCTGGGTGCACTTGGCGTCGGTGTACGCAAAATTGCCGCCGACGCTGAACCCGGGCACCGGCTGGATCAGCAGCTGCGCCTCGACACCCTTGCTGCGCGCGGTGCCGGCATTGACCAGCCCGTTGATGCCGTTCGCGAATGCCTGCGCCACCTGCAGGTCGTTCCAGTCGAGCAGGAAGGCGGCAGCGTTGAACGTCACCTTGCGATCGAGGAAGCGCGCCTTGATGCCGGCCTCGTAGCTGGTCACCTTCTCCGAAGTCACCGTGGCCGGGAAGCCGGGCAGCGCGATGTTCGGGCCGCCCGGGCGATAGCCGCTGGCGGCGCGGACATAGAGCATCGTGTCGCGATTGATGTTCACCTGCGGGCTGACACTCCAGGTGACGATCTCCTCGCTCGACTTGCCGTCGCCGCCACTGTTCAGGCCGAGCAGCGGGATCTGCGTGGTCTGGGTGAACGTCTGGTCGTTGCGTGCCCAGCGCAGCCCGCCGGTGACGTGGAAGACCTCGCCGAACTTGACCGTCGCGTTCCCGAAGACCGCATATTCCTTGTAGGTGTTGGGCAGGCCGACGATCGCGAAGGGATCGAACGGCGCGAGCGGCTGGCCGCTGGCGTCGAGCGCGCGGACAACCTGGCTGTGGTTGTTGTCCTCGTCGGTGTAGAAGAAGCCGAGCTGCCACTCGAAGCGGTTGCTCGATGCCGAGGTGAGGCGGACCTCCTCGGTCCATTTCTTCTGGCGCAAATTGGCCGGATAATTGGCGAGGCCGCCCCAGATCACGCCATAGACGCGCGAGGCGTCGCTGGTCTCGAGGATCTTCAGCTCGCTGTACGAGGTGGTCGAGGCCAGCTCGGCAAAGCCCAGGTCATAGCTCGCCGTGCCCGAGACGAACTTGAAGTCGCTGTGGAAGGGCTCGGGCAGCTGCGAGTTGGTGCTGAGCCACGAGGCGCCGGGCGCCAGCGGCACCGGGCTGCCCTGGGTCTCGTAGAGGATGCCGAAATTGTCCGATTCGGTGCGCTGCCACAGCCCGCTGAGCTTGAGCGTGAACTTGCTGTCCGGCTTCCACAGCAGCGCGACGCGGGCGCCCTGCTGGACGGCGGAGTTCACGTCCTTCTCGCCGGTCAGCACATTGTCGATGAAGCCCGGCGTCTTGCGCCGCGCATAGCTGCCGCTGATCGCCAGCTTGTCGGCGACGATCGGCAGGTTGACCAGCCCGCTCGCCGCCCAGCCGGCATCGCTGCCATGGGCGATGGTGAACAGCTCGCCGCCGGCGCGGACCGAGAATCTGTTCAGGTCCGGCTGCACCGTGACGTATTTCAGCAGGCCGCCGATCGAGCTGGCGCCGTAGAGCGTGCCCTGGGGCCCGCGCAGCACTTCGATCTGCTCCACGTCATAGGGCAGCAGGTCGAGCGAGAAGGTCTGGGCGCGGTTGTAGATGCCGCTGGAGCCGATCGGCGCGTCGTCGAGATAGATGCCAACCGTGGCGCTCGGCCCGATCGGGGCGACGCCGCGCAGCGACAGGGTCGAACGGCCCGGCGAGCCGGCATTGTCGACCTGGAAGCCGGGGACATACGCGGCATAGTCGGCGAGCTGCGAGGCGCCGCTCTGCTGCATCTGCTCGCCACCGACGACGCTGATCGAGATCGGCACGTCCTGCAGCCGCTCTTCGCGCTTCTGCGCGGTGACGACGATCTCGTCGTCCCCGGCGACGGGCGCCTGGGCGGTTGCCGGCTGCGCATCCTGCGCGAAGGCGGCGAGGGGCAGCAGCAGCGCCCCCGCCGCGACGGTAATCAACAGACTGGCCCGGTTGGTCATGCGCGTCATCGTCGGTCTCCCCCTCGGAGTTCGATGTCACCCGCCCGTATCGGGGCGGTGGCGGCCGTGCGCACTTTGGCGCTTCCGGCCCTCTATTTGCCTGATCAGGATGCTATTATCCTGATTGGAGAAGAGTCAACCTAATTTGCAATTATGTTACGATGCCGCGTGCGCGACCTTCGCAATGTTTCCCCAGACGGCGGCGGGGCAATCGATATGGCCGTCGCGATAGACGATGCCGGGATCGCGGTCGGTAGCGAGGAAGGTCGGCCCGTCGAGATCGACCACGTCGCAGAGCTGGCCGAGCAACCAGGCCGGCGCCATCGCCCAGCTCGATCCAACCATGTTGCCGACCATCACGTCGAGCCCGAGCGTTCGTGCCCGCCGGGCGATCGCGATCGCCTCGGTGAGCCCGCCGCACTTGTCGAGCTTGATGTTGACCGTCTGGAACCGCCCGACGAGTCCATCGACATCGGCGAGCGTCAGCGCACTCTCGTCCGCCGCGATCGGGATCGGCGACTTGAACCCGTCGAGATCCGCCTCCCGCCCGCGCGCCAGCGGCTGCTCGAGCAGCGCGATCCCGCATTCGACCAGCACCGCGATCAGCGGATCGAGCTCGTCCGCCCTGAAGCCCTGATTGGCATCGACGCCGATCCAGCATTCGGGCCGCGCCGCCCGCACCGCGCGCACCCGGGCGATGTCGATGTCGAGTTCACCGGTCAGCTTGAGCTTGAGCGCCCGCGCATCTCTATAAGCCCCCGCGCCTTCCGCCATCACCGCCGGATCGTCGGCGCCCAGGGTGAAAGTAGTAACCAGCGGGCGCGGCTCGGGCAGGCGGGCGAGCTTCCACACCGGCACGCCCTCGCGCTTCGCTTCGAGTTCCCACAACGCGCAGTCCGCTGCGTTGCGCGCGCCGCCCGCCGGCAGCACCCGCTGGAGTTCGGCGCGGGTCATGCCGCGTTCGAGCCCCTCGCGCACGCTCTCCACTGCGGCGGTCATCGTCGCTTCGTCGTCGCCCAGATAATAGACGCCGCTGGCCTCGCCGCGCCCCGTGTGGAGGCCGTCAGACAGGCTGACGACCACCACCGGAGACTCGGTGAAGACATGGCCGGAAATGCGGAACGGCTTGGCGAAGGGCAGCCGTTCCACCGTCACGTCGAGCACGCGGCGCATCACCACGTCCTCAGAACTCGGTCCCGAACGAGACCAGCTTGTAGACCAGCGCCATCCACAGGATGAAGAAGCTGCCGAGCACGAGCAGCACGCTCCAGATCCGCGCGAACCAGCCGCGCTTATCGCGCCAGGTCAACCAGGCGTTCCACACCGACAGGCCGAACATCCCGAAGAATGCCAGCGTGCCGACGAACTGGACGAGCAGGATCAGCCAGTCGGTCGAGCCATGGCTCTCGAAATTCTCGAGCCCGCTGATGATCACGAACCAGCCGACGAACACCGCCAGCACCAGCCAGGCGAAGCCGCGCAGCACGCGGTAGGTGCGCTTCGCCTCGCCTTCGAGCTTGAACGGCGCGGCATAGCGGCGGCGGACGAACCAGCCGACCGGCCAGGACAGCGCAGTGAGCAGCACCACGCCCAGCCCGAACAGCACCGCCGGCAGCAGCCAGGCCGAATCGAGCGCAGCGGGCGTGCGGTACCAGATCATGAAGGGCGAGACTTCGCCGAAGCTCCAGCGCACGACCTTGCCGTCGACCACCTGCGCGGCGAGCCGCTCATGGCCATAGGCGTCCTGCCAGACGAAGGGCGCGACTTCGATCAGCTTGCGCGGGGCGCCACCCGGGCTGGTCAGCGCCGGGATCACCGGCCGCCCCTCGGCGTCGAGCGTCACCTTCGTATCACCGATCAGGCCGATGATCTTGGCGAAGCTCGAATCGATCCGGCGGCTGTTGGTCCAGGTGCCGACGAGCAGCTTGGCATGCTCCTTGGCGGTGGGCAGCTCGACCGGCGGCGCCTTGCTTGCGGCTGGCAGATAGCGGTCGGCGAACGCGTCGAACAGCGAACCGCGCAGCACGCGGGTCACCCCGTCCTTGCCGCTGCTGTTCATCGAGATGTACAGCCCGACATTGTCCTCGGGGAAGATCCACAGATCGCTGTGGAAATAGACCGTGTCGCCGCCATGCGCGATCGCGCGGTGGCCGTTGATCCGCTGCTCGTAGAAGCCGAGCGCCATCTGGTTGATCGCCGGGATCGCGCTGGCCTGGGGGCCGTGCATCAGCTTCGCGGTCTCCGGCTTGAGCAGCGGGCCGCCGTTCGCGAGATGCGCGATCATGAACTTGGCCATGTCGCCGCCGCTGATCGCCGAGGCGCCCGCCGGCGCCATGCCGATCAGCTCATAGCCCTTGGCCGGGCCCGAGCCGAGCTCGTACCCCTGCGACATGAACGGCTTGAGATTGGCGGGCAGCGGCTGGCGGAAGCTGGCATATTGCATGCCCAGCCGGCCGAAGATGTTCTTCTCGACATAGTCGTCGAAGCGCATCCCCGATGCGCGCTCGACGATATAGCCGGCCAGCGCGGTGGCATAGTTGGAATAGGCCGGGGTGGTGCCGGGCGCATAGATCCGCTCGGGGATGCGATGCTTGAGCACGTCGCCCAGGCTGGGGACCGGCTTGTCGAAGGTCAGCAGCCCCTTGATGATCTCCTCGAACCCGGCCGTGTGCGTCATGATGTTGCGCAGCGTGATCGGCTTGCCCTGATAGGCCGGGATCTTGAAGTCGAGATACTGGTTCACATCGGCGTCGAGGTTCAGCTTGCCCGCCTCGACCAGCTGCATCACCGCGGTCCAGGTATAGAGCTTAGAGGTCGAGCCCGGTCGGAACAGCGTGGTCGCCGGATCGACCGGCTTGCGCTTCGCCACATCGGCATAGCCGAAGCCACGCTGCGTCACGACCTGGCCGTCCTTGACGATCACCACCACCGCGCCGGCGACATCGCCCCGCGCCAGCGCATAGGGCATGAAACCGTCGAGCCAGGCGTCCGCATCCACCTTGGTCAGATTGGGCGCGACCGCGGGGTGGGCCGTCGGCGCGGACGCATTGGTCTGCGCTACGGGTGTGAGCGGTGCCGGTGCCTGGGTGAAGGCCGGCACCGAAATGGCGATGCCGAGCAACCCCGCTGCCAGCACCCCTAGCGAATTTTTCCACATGAGCGCGTCGTCCTCCCTCTTCCCTGGCCAGGACTCCGGCATGTCGATTGCGCCGGTATGTGTCTGCGGCTAGGCTGTGATATGTAAACTGATACGCCTGATTAGGACATGATGATCCTATTCAGAGAAATGTCAAACCGAGGTGCCGCATGGCCACGAAGCTGAAGGCCGAACATCCGACGCTGGGGACACTGCTGAAAGCGCTGCGCGCAAGGAATGGATGGACGCTCAAGGAGATGAGCCTGAAGAGCGGCATCCCGGTGTCGACCCTGTCCAAGGTCGAGCATGACCGGCTGACGCTGACCTATGACAAGCTGCTCCAGCTCAGCCAGCGGCTCAACATCCGCATGTCCGAGCTGTTCGCCGAGAATGATTCGGCGCCCGAGACCCAGGTGACGGCGCGGCGCAGCATCGGCGATCTCGATCGCGCGGTGCGGGTGAACACTGCGAACTACGACTATTATTATCTCTGCACCGAGCTGCGCCGGAAGCGCATGATCCCGGTGATCACCAAGGTCCGCGCCAAGACGGTCGAGGAGTTCGGCGACCTCGTCCACCATTCGGGCGAGGAATATATCTATGTCGTCAGCGGCAGCATCGTCGTGCACACCGAATTCTACGATCCGGTCACGCTCAAGGCCGGCGAGTCGATCTACATCGATTCAAACATGGGGCACGGCTATGTGACCGGCGAGGATTGCGACGAGGCGGTGATCCTGGGCGTCTGCTCCAGTGCCGAGGACGGGCTGATGGATTCGCTGCTCAACCTGCACGGCTGAAGCTCGTTTGCTTCGGGCGGCAGGCGAGCCCGGTGCCAGCCGAACCCCAAGAACCTCAGCCGCCACCCCGGAATATATGTAGAATTTTCAAGTATTTATAACCGAAACATGAGGATTCGGTTGGCTGGGGCGGAAGGATTCGAACCTTCGGTACACGGTACCAAAAACCGTTGCCTTACCACTTGGCTACGCCCCAGCAGAGCGGGCGCTTATAGGGCCTCAGCCGATGCGTTCAACCCAGCCGTGCGGATCTTCCGCCGTGCCGCGCTGGATGCCGCCGAGCTCGGCCCGGAGCTTCTCGGTGAGGAGGCCCGGACCGCCATTGCCGATCACGAATTCATAGCCGCGCCCGCGCACCTTGCCGATCGGCGTCAGCACCGCGGCGGTGCCGCAGGCGAACGCCTCGCGCAGCTTGCCGCTCTCGGCATCGGCCTTCCACTGGTCGATCGAATAGCGCTCCTCGCGCACCTCGATCCCCTGCGCCCGCGCCAGCGTCAGCAGCGAATCCCGCGTGATGCCGGGCAGGATCGTGCCGCCCAGCGGCGGGGTGACGATCGAGCCGTCGTCCATCACGAACATCACGTTCATGCCGCCCAGCTCTTCGACATAGCGGTTCTCGACCGCATCGAGGAACACCACCTGGTCGCACCCCTCGCCGATCGCTTCCTTCTGCGCGATCAGGCTCGCGGCATAGTTGCCGCCGCACTTGGCCGCACCGGTGCCGCCCGGCGCCGCCCGCGTGTAATGTTCCGACACCCAGAGCGTCACCGACGGCGCACCGCCCTTGAAATAGGCGCCCGCCGGCGAGGCGATGACCATGTAGAGATATTCGCTCGACGGCTTCACGCCCAGGAACACCTCGCTCGCGAACATGAAGGGGCGCAGATAGAGCGAGCCGCCCTCGATCTCCGGGATCCACTTCTGGTCGACCTTCACCAGCTCGCGGATCGAGCCGAGGAACAGTTCGTCCGGCAGCGGCACCATCGCCATCCGCTCGGCGGACTCGCGGAAACGGCGGGCATTCTCGCCGGCGCGGAACAGGGTCACGTCGCCATCGGGCGTGCGATAGGCCTTGAGGCCTTCGAAGATCTCCTGCGCATAATGCAGCACGGCGGTTGCCGGATCGACCTGGATCGGGCCGCGCGGCAGGATCTTGGCGTCGTGCCAGCCCTTCTCGGCCGAATATTTGATCACCGCCATGTGATCGGTGAACACCTTGCCGAACCCGGGGTTCGCAAGCACCGCGGCACGATCGGCGTCGCCGACCGGATTGGGGTGCGCTTCGAACTCGAAATCCAGGATCGTGGTGTCGTTCATCTTGCTCTTCCCGACTCTGCCTACTGCGGCTTGCAGCGGGTTAGGCGCGGTGGCAGAAAGCGTCAACATGGCTGCCCCAATTCCTGCATCCCCGCTGTTCCTGCGCGAGCCCGAGATCCGGCGCGGCGTGGAGCTGCTCTATTTCGGGTACGCCCATCTGACCCGCTCGATCGATGCGGGCCTTGCCGATCAGGGGCTGGGCCGCGCGCATCACCGCGCGCTGTACTTCATCGCGCGCAAGCCGGACCTGACGGTGAGCGAGCTGCTCGCGATCCTCTCGATCACCAAGCAGTCGCTGGGCCGGGTGCTGACCGAGCTGGCCGAGCGCGGCTTTGTCGAGACGCGCACCGGCGACAAGGACCGCCGCCAGCGCCTGCTGCGCCTGACTCCCGCCGGGGCCAAGCTGGAAGGCGAACTGTTCGACGCGCTGCGCGGCAAGATGGCGGCCGCCTATTCCAGCGCCGGACCGGGCGCGGTGGGAGGGTTCTGGGCGGTGCTCGAAGGGCTGGTGCCCGACGAGGAACGCGCGGTGGTGGCGGCGCTGGGGCGGTAGACCCTAATTCCTCCCTCGGAGCGTAGCTCCGGGGGAGGGGGACCGCGCGACGCAGTCGCGTGGTGGAGGGGGCTCACCCCTCACCAACTGAGACGTCGCGCGCGGATATGCCCCCTCCACCACGCCCTGCGGGCGCGGTCCCCCTCCCCCGCTGCGCGAGGGAGGATTTTCAAACCAGTCGGATCGACAGCTCGACTTCGTCGCTGAACGGCATCGACATGTAGCCGTTCGCCACCGAGCCGACCCGCTCCAGATATTCCGGGCAGTAATCGGCATTGTCGGCGATCAGGATCGTGCCCGGGCGCAGGCGGCTCTCGAGCCGGTCGAGAATGTCCGAATAGAGCGCCTTGGCACCGTCGAGCAGCACCAGATCGATCGTCTCGGGCAGATCGACCGCCAGCGTCTCCAGTGCATCGCCTTCGCGGAACTCGACGAGGTCGGCCAGGCCGCCTTCGATCAGGTTCGCCTTGGCGCGGGCCAGCTTCTTCGGCTCGAACTCGCTGGTGATCAGCCGGCCGCCGCCATTGTCGCGCAGCGCCGCCGCGAGGTGGAGCGTCGACAGGCCGAACGAGGTGCCGAACTCGACGATCGAGGTGGCACGCGTCGCGCGCGCCAGCATGTAGAGCAGGCCGCCCACCTCGGGCGTCACCGGCAGGGCGAAATCGGCGAGCTTCGCGTAGAAGTCGCGATACTGGGTCTTGCTGCGCATCATCTCGCGATGCTGCTCGGTGGTGGTGCCGGCAAAGGCCGGGCTCTGCGCCGGCGGGTTGGCATCGACCTCGGCGAACAGGCGCGCGAGCAGGGGCGCCACGGGGGCGCCGGAAAGCGTCGTCATCTTGGGTTTCTCCATGTGGAAGCAGGGGCTTGCCTGCTGGACCGGAAAATACGACTAGTTCGTCAGTTTTGACTATTCGCATTGGCGGAGAGCCTACATGATCGACCGCCGAACCACCCGCGTCGCCTCGCGGAAGGACCCCAAACAGGCCCGCTCGAACCAGCTGGTCGAGGCGGTACTCGACGCCGCTGTTCAGGTTTTGACGAAGGAAGGTGCGCAGCGTTTCACGACCGCGCGAGTCGCCGAACGGGCGGGCGTGAGCGTCGGTTCGCTCTACCAGTATTTCCCCAACAAGGCGGCGATCCTGTTCCGCCTGCAAAGCGACGAATGGCAGCGGACCTCCGCGCTGCTCCGCGGCATCCTCGAGGACCAGGCCACCCCGCCCCTCGCCCGGCTGCGCCGGCTGGTCCGTGCCTTCATCCAGTCCGAATGCGAGGAAGCGGCGATCCGCACCGCGCTGAGCGACGCCGCCCCGCTCTACCGCGATGCGCCCGAGGCGATCGCAGCCAAGGCGGAGAATGCCGAAATCTTCCGCACCTTCCTGCGCGAGACGCTGCCCGATGTGCCCGGCGACAAACGGATGCTGGCGGGCCGGCTGATCAAGATGACCTTCAGCGAAGTCGGCAGCAGCTTCTCGGAGACCCCGCGGACCGAGGCGGAGATCGAGGCCTGGTCGGAGGCGCTGGCAGACATGTTGTGCGGCTATGTGGAGAAGCTGGCGGGCGAAGCTCGGCCTGGAATTGCGACCCTCGAAGCGTGACCGTGCGCGGCGGGAACTCGGTGGAGAGCTGTTGGTCCGCTTTCGAGTTTGCGGATCGAGTTAGTGGCCGCGAGGCTCGGCTCTTTGATACAGCCAGCCTAAGCCGGATCGTCACTACGCTTGTCACGGCGAGCAGCGGAATTTGAGGAGAGCGTGATGCGTCACTGGACTTTGTCGACCGCGATCGGAGCTGCAATCCTGATCTCCGGCTCAGGCTCGGCCAGCCCGGCGCAAGGTGTGGTTTCAGGCAGCTATGTCCTGGACCGGGAACGGAGCGACGACGCCTTTGCAGCGATCGAGAGCGCTATTGCCCGCCTTTCCAACGCCAGGCGCCCTCTCGCTCGCATGAGGCTGCGCAAGTCCATCGCTACGGACAGAATTAGAATCTCGAGTTCAGGAAGTCGATTCTCGATCAAATACGATGCCAAAACACCTATCGATGTTTGGATAAGCGGAGAGCCGATCAAGTGGAAGCTCGTGGAAGGGCTTGTTTTCGATGTGTCAGCAAAAGCGAATGGTGAAGCCATTTCGCTGACATTCCGTGGGACCGACAGCGAGCGGACCACAGTGTATCGTAGCGTTGGGCAGCAATTGGTGGAGGAGACCACCATCATCAGTCCACTGCTCTCTGCGCCAATCGGCTATAAGCTCGTCTATAATCGAGCGAACTGACAGGGTCTCAGAGTCGGACGGGCAGCGGTTTGCGGTTATCCGTCACGTCATCCCATGCACCGGCAGGTGCACTCCTGACTAATCGACTCCGCCCACCGCTGCCCGTCCAAGCCTCTGGCGCTAGCGCCTGTACCTCAGGGCCAGCTGTAGTTCGGCGTCGCGGTGACCTCGGTCGGCGGCGCGGTGAGGTTTGCGCCCTGCGCCGCGTCGTTGATCGTGTTCGGATCGACGAAGCCGAAGAATACCCCGTGATTGGGCGACGCGCCGCCGCGATGCTCGACGTCACCGATCAGTTGCGCCGTGCCGCTCAGCGCGATGTTGGTCTCGAAATAGCCGAGCGGCATGAAGGTGGTTCGCGCCTTGGCGGTGCTGGTGAGCGACGTGTTGCCCGCCACCACTGCCAGCCCGCCGGCGACCGCGCTGCCCGACAGCGAGCCGCCAAAGACGGTCGCATGATCCTCGACCCGCGCATTGCCGGTGACCGATCCCGAATAGACCCGCGCATAGGGACCGACATAGGCGGTCGATGCCACGGTCGCGCCCGCGGCGACCCAGCCCCCGCCATTGCTGTGCTGGTGCCCGCCCGTGATCGGCGCCGGCGCGCCGCTCTCGAAGCCCTGGGGCTGGGCGCCGGTCAGCTGGACCATCCAGGGATAGCGGTAGATGCTGTAATAGGGCTGGTCCCAGCGGATCTTCTGGTTGGCCGTAGGCGCCGCGATCACCACCATGTAGACGCGCTGGTCGCCGGGCTGGAGCGCGAAGTTGATCGTCGTGTTGGCCGAGCTCTGGAGCGCGCTGTAGCGGCTGCCGCCCGTGCTGGTGATCGCCACCACGCCCCAGCGCCAGCCCGAATTCGGTGCGGGGATGCTCGTCGGCTCGTTGAGCAGTCCGGGCAGGCTGCTGGTGTTGCTGGCCGACTGGGTGACGCCGCGGAAGGTCACGCCGATGCTCGTCGCACCGCTGTCCGGCACGAGGCGGACGAGATTGTAGCCCCAGCGCTGCGGCGCCTGGGCGAAGGGCACGGAGAACTTGCGCGCCGAGAGGTTGACCGGATCGAGCCGGGTCGTGCGATTGAGGCGATAGCCGTTATAGCCATAATCGCCATTCTGCGCGGCGTCGTTGCTGCCATAGGCGGCACGCATGATCGCGCCGTGATCGGTACCGTCGGGATCGGTATAGTCCCAGTTGACGTTGTGCATCGCCCACTGGCCGAAAAAGTCGTTCAGCTGGGATACCGACCACCCCATGTTGCTCATCAGCACGGTGAAGGGGTCCGCGGTCAGGTAATTGGCGTCGGTCGTCTTGGGCGCATTGCGCCAGATGTTGTTGACCGCGGCATAGCCGTGAACGTTCTTGAGATACTCCCAGAACTGGAAATTGCAGTAACGGTCGCGCGTGGAACCGTAATAGAGGTGCGGCGCGTTGACCATCAGCTCCGAGCAGTGGACGTTGCTGCGGTATTGCGGGCGCTGGGTGGCCATCCAGTTGGCATGGCTTTCCCACATCCAGCCGACAAAGGGCGAGTCGCGCAGGCCGCCCGTGCCGCCCTGGAGCGCATGGGTGAATTCATGTGCCAGCCCGAAATTGTCCGCGAGCGCGCCGGGGCCGATCCACATGCCGGGATTGCCGGATCCGTCCACGCCGCCGCTGAGCCCGAAATCCCCGATCCAGATATTGACCTTCTTCTTGGCGGTGCTGCTGCACGACGGCGCCGGAAAGCCGATCTGGTCGACGAACTGGGTGTAGATCGATTCGAGCTCGTTCAGCGCGGTCTGCGCCGCCGCCGTGGTGGTCGTGCCGCTGGTCCAGCGCATCGCGAAGTGCGCGGACTGGAGCTGGACCGCCGGGGCATCCGGCATGGCGACGACGCTCCATGTGCCCGTCTCGCAGCCATTCGCATCCAGGGCCGCGGCCGAGACGCCAGCGCTTGCCTGCAGCACCCGGGCATCGGCCTGGGGCACGGTGACGGTGCCGCTTGGAAGTTCCTGTCGGGAAGACGAGGCGGCCGCCGCGACGGAGACCAGGATTGCGGAAGTCGACACGAGAATTGTCTTCATGCGCATGGATGCCCCCTAAGAATAGTCTGTCCGTATTATGTATACGATCGTCAATGATTTTATCTGTGCTGTCAACTAGCCTCCCTCGACCACGACATCCGTGGAATTTCGTTGGCTGATCAGTACTGTAAGGTGACGGAAGGCAGTGGGCGCCTTCGCCGCCAGAACAGAATTAGCGGCGTGTTTGCCACTATGAATGCTTCACGCACGCGCCCCGAGTCTCGCGCGGACAAGGCCGAAGAGGGGCGGTCCGATCAAGACGGCCTTCTGCGAAGTGGGCAGCAGATACTCCGAGGCCAGAGGCGAAGATCGAGGCCAGATCTGGTGCGCCGGCGGACATGCTGTGCGGACATGTGGAGAAGCTGGCGGAGAGGAGCACAGCCGGCCCAAGATGAAGCGGCACGTCACACCGCGCCGATTTCGCGACAAGCCGCACCAAACCGCAATTACGCGGCGCTATACTTGCGATTAGTCTGGGTATCCTCAGATTCCCGAGGAGCGCGTATGGGTATTGCCCCCTCCACTCGACCCGGCCGCCCGCCGATGCCGAGCCTGATCCCGCCGCCACCCGGCCCCTTCCTCAGCGATGCCTATTATCAGACCGGCACGGCCGATCCGCGCCTGCGCCACGATCCGGGTGCGGGCGCATGGCGCTCCAAGCCGGCGACGGCCGGCACCGTGGCACAGCTTGCGGCGATCCGGTCGATCCTGGGCGTGCCGACCATGGTCTATCCCGGCACCAATGCCACCAAGCACATGGAGCATTATCTGAACAACACCGGCAGGGACTATGTGATCGACCTGGAAGACATGATCGCATCGGTTCCCACAGCCAAGCGCGCGATGATCGCCGAATTCCGGCAGGCCCAGAACTTCATCACCGCGCTGCCGAACGGCACCCATTATTTCACCTCGCGCGCCGGCGAGAGCGCCTACAACTACAAGGGGGAGAGCGCCGACTGGTTCTTCGCGATCGGCGGCTACACCTATTGGGGCAAGGGCGTGGCGAAGGTCTCCGCCGGCACCAGGGGGCGGCTGTTCGAGGTCGATTTCGAGTACCACGTCTATGACCGCTACAATTGGGACGGCGGCAAGAAGGTGACGATCGGCGGCATCGAGGTGACCGACGAATTCATGGGCGAGTTCCACCGCCAGGGGCTGGCCAAGGAGTTCGATTGCCATGGCAAGATCGCGCGCCGCTTCACCTGGGAAGGCGCCGCCACGCCGGGCGAGCAGGCGATCCTCAAGAAGCCGGGCCGGTGATGCGCCGCGCCCTTCCCGCCATGCTGGCGCTGCTCGCCGCAGCCTGCTCCAACGCCGCCGACGGCAACGCCACCCCCCTTCCTTCCAACAACGAGGTATCGATGCAGGACGCGCAATCCGTGGCCAGGCAGATTGGCGTCACCTTCCCGGCCGGCGCGACCGTGGAACATGCGGGCCAGATCGAGGGCCGCGACAATGCCGCGCAGGCCATATTGCTGATGCCGAAGGCGGATTGGGCGGCCTGGCGTGCCACGCTGGTGCCCGGCAACGCACCGCCCTTCTCCGCCGATGCGAATTTCCACCTTGGACCGGACGACGGCAACTGGACGCCCGGCAAGACGCCGGACCTCACCACCGTGCAGGTGCCGTGGCGCGAGGGCAATGAATCGCTCAATATCGGCTATGCGCCGACGAGCGGCGGCAAGGTGCGCGTCTTCCTGTTCTGGCACCAGCTCTAGGGTTCGCCGGAAGACCTGGCGGAATGCGGAGGGGCGCTTCACGCCCCTCCCTGCCTTCAATCGAGCTTGAGCACCGCCGTCGCGGCCGAAGCCGGGTCCGCCCGCTCGAGCAGCGACTGCTCGATCGCCAGTCCGGTGCGGGCGACCTTGCCCGAATAGGCGGTGCGCCCGTTGACGATCACCTTCACCGGACGATCGAGGTTGAGCAGCTGGTCCGAGAGGCGCAGCGTGGTGCCGGCCGGGACGGTACCCGTCAGGGTGATGGTCTGCCCCTCCACCGAAGCGATGATCTGGTCGCCGGCCTTGGCCGCCGCCGCATCGGGGATGTGCAGCCAGTAGAAGCGGTCGTGCGTCACATCGTCCTGCAGCCAGACGATGCGCTTCGGCCAGGGATTGCGGGTGAAGCCGGCCATCCAGGGCAGCGCCTCGGCATCCTTGCGGTTCATCCAGTGCGGCAGGCCCGGATAGATGCGCGACATATGGACATAGCCGCCCGGATCGGCCGCGTTCAGCCGGTCGAGCTCGGCGGTCTTGTCGGCGGCGATCTTGTTGCGGTCATAGGCGGCATCGGCACCGCCCATGAAGATCGCGAAGGGCAGGTTGCGCAGGCCGAGCACCGAGGATTCGTTCGGATGGCCCGCCATCATCGCCGCCGCGGCGAAGCGATCGGCCATGCGCGGCGCGAGCTGCCACACGCCGTCGCCGCCCGCCGAGTAGCCCATCAGATAGATGCGGTTGGGATCGACGCCGTTGATCGCCACCTGCGCGTCGATCAGCGCCTGGAACAGCGGGTCGATATGCCCCTCGTGCCACAGGTTCCACGTATCGGTCGGCGCGCGCGGGGCGAGATAGATGCCCTCGGCCGGCTCGTAGAGGCGGATCTGGTTGCGCCATTGCTGGTCGTTCACCGCCGGCTCGGCATTGCCGCCGCCGTGCATCGAGATCCACAGGCTGCGCTTGCCCGGCACGGCGCTACCGAAAGTCTTGCTTTCCCACTTCAGCGTCTTGTCGCCGATGGTGATCTGCTTGGCGGCCACCGCGTCCGCATAGCGCGCGGCAGTCGCGTGCATCCGCTCGGCGGCGAGCAGCGCCAGCGTGCGATCCGCCTGGGCGCGGCTGAGCGGACGGGTCAGCGCGGAATCTTCGAGGCGGCGCCCAGCATCGGGCCGGGCCAGCCAGGCCTCGATGGCGGCGACCGGCGGCTCGGCGCCGACCGGGCCGGCCTGGACCGGCGAGACGGAAAGAATCAGCGCCGGAACGAGCGGGCTGGCGGCGAGCAGGAGACGGAGCGTACGCATGCCGTTCCTCTAGCGAAACGGCACTAGCTGTCGACATGTAATTGTTAGCGCTACCGTTTTCCTGCCGCCACGGCACGGATGGCCCTACGCGACCTTGAACCCCTCCTTGTTCATCGACAGCGTCAGCGCCTTGTTCTTCTCGTCGCTCAGCTGGGCGCGCAGCATCGGAAACAGGCGGAGTTCCTCTTCCTCCATATGCTCCTCGATATCGGCGCGGAACTGGCGAACCTTGGCGATCCAGTCCGGCGAGGCGGTGGGCGTGTTCTCCAGCTCGTAGAGATACTGCTTCACATAGCCATGTTCCTTGGTGAGTTCGTCGGCAGCATCCTTCTTGCCGACCTCGCGCAGCGCCGGGTAGATGACATTCTCTTCCTCCACCGCATGCTTCGTCAGCGCGTGCTTGAGGTGTGCGAGCAGCAGGTTGCGCTTGGTCGTGGAGCGTTCGTCGGTCGCCTCGATCTGGTCGAAGACCTTGCGCGTCGCCTCATGTTCGGTGGCGAGCGCCTCGTCCCAATTGCCGGCAAGCGCGGTCGGCGCCTGAACCACGGCCTTGCGGCCGAGCAGTGCGAGCACGCCCAGCGCCATGCCACCCGCGGCGGCGCCGGCGATCACGCCGAGATTGTGCGTCGTGCTGGTGCGCTTCGATCCGGTGAAGCGGCCGCTCTTGTCGCGGGTCGCGGTGGTGGTCGTCATGCTACGCCTCCGATGTTCGCTATCAACGGAACAACGGTGCAGGCGCGCGGGCGTTCCGATCAGCGGCGGGCGGCGGCCGCCATTTCGGCACTCCGGCGCGCGGAAGCGTCGAGCGTGGCGCGCAGCAGCGCCTTGATCGCGTCGTCGGCATCGAGCACATCGAGCCCCTTGCGGGTCGACCCACCCGGGCTGGCGACCCGGTCGGCGAGCACCGAGGGCGGCGCATCGGCCCGGGCAGCGAGCAGGCCGGCCCCCTCCACCGTGGCGACGGCGAGGCGCAGCGCCTGTTCCTCGCCGAACCCGATCGACACCCCGGCCGAGGCGAGCGCATCGATGAAGCGATAGACAAAGGCGGGGCCGCAGCCGGCGAGCACGCCAAGCCGGTCCAGCGCGGCCTCGTCGCCCCATTCGACCAGCCCGAGCGGCTGCATCAGGGCATCGACGGCGTCGCTGCGGGTGCCGGCCAGCCCGACCACGCCCTTGCCGATCGCGACCGGCAGGTTGGGCATGGCACGGACGATCGCACCGGCCCGGAACCGGTCCGCGAGCGAAGCCAGCTCGACGCCGGCCAGAATGGAAAGGAGCAGCGGCACGCCGGCGAAGCGGGTGCCATGGGTCGCGGCGATCTCGTCGATCTGCTGCGGCTTCATGCCGAGCATCACTGCGTCGGGCAGCGGCCCTTCGGGGAATTCGCGGCCCTGGCGCACGCCTTCGGGCAGGTCGCGGTCCTGGCGGTTGACGACGAAGACCCTGGCAGGATCCGCCGTCCCCGCTTCGATCCAGCGGCGCAGCATCGCGCCGGCCATGTTGCCGCAGCCGACCAGCCAGAGCGTGGCCGGCGGGGTGGCGCTCACGCCTCGCCCTGCGTTTCGATGAGGGCGGAGGCCAGCGCGTCGGCCGGGGTCTTGCCGCCCCACAGCACGAACTGGAACACCGGGTAGAAGCGCTCGCACTCGTCGATCGCGCTTTCGACCAGCAGCTCGGCCTGGTTGAGGCTGAGCGTCGGCTCGTCGCCGTCGATCATCGCGGCGTGGCGGAACAGCAGGATGCCGCTCTGCGACCAGAGCTCGAAATGGCCGATCCACAGCTGCTCGTTGACCAGGCCGATCGTTTCGTAGACCGCCGCGCGGCGCTCGTCGGGCACGCGGATGTCCGGGAAGGCGAGAAACTGCAGCACGCCATCGTCCTCGCGCCAGATCGCGCGAAGCTCATACTCCGTCCAGCTTCCCTTGACCTTCGCGACAATCTCGTCTTCCTCGCGGCTGTGGGTCCAGCCATGCGCGGCGAAATAGCTTTCGAGCATGTCGATAGGGGCTGCGTCGTCGCGGTCGAATTCCGCTTCGTCGAGCATCAGTTTCTCCACTGGGGCCGGATTGCTTGGCCAGAATCTGCCAACCGCACCGGGCCCGCACAAGCGCAGGGTTCGCAACCCTGCGCAAAAGCTGTGGACAAGGTGTTTATGCTTGTCCCGTAGGCTTCTTAGGCGCTTTCGGCGCCTTGGGAGCGGCCGCGGGCGCCGTCGCGCCGCCCAGCTGTGCCTCCAGCGCGGCAAGGCGTGCTGCAAGCGCTTCGTTCTCGTCGCGCGCGGCCACGGCCATCGCCTTCACTGCCTCGAATTCCTCGCGGCTGACGAAGTCCATGCCCCCGATCCACTCGCGGGCGCGCTCGCGCGCGGCGCCTTCGGTCTCGCGGGCGACGCCGGCCAGCGTGCCTGCCGCGCCGTTCACGAACTTCACGAAATCGTCGAACAGGCGGTTGTCGGTCTGCATTGTCGTGTTCCTTACGCGATCACTTGATCTGTATTTCGTCAGCCGGACGCGCGGATACAAGGCTTCCGGCGTTCGGGTTGAGCTCGTGGATCTGATAGAGGAGGACGCCGGCAAAGGCGATCCACACCAAATACGGTACCAGCAGCACCGCCGCAAAGGTGCGGATGCGGCCGAAGAGCAGGAAGGTGATCAGCGCGAGCACGAACAGCACGCCCAGGATCGCCAGCGCGGCCACCACCTGGTGCATGCCGAAGAAGACCGGCGACCAGACCAGGTTCACCGCCATCTGCACCGCGAAGACGACGAGCGCGGGGCCGCGCAGCGTCGATCCGCGCGCGTTGATGATCATCGCCAGCGCCAGGCCCATCAGCACGTAGAGCGCGGTCCAGGCCGTCGGGAACACCCATTCGGGCGGCATGATCGCCGGCTTGGCCAGCCGGGCGAACCAGGGATTCTCGCTGCCGGACGGTGCCAGCCGCGCGGAGGTGATGCCCAGCAGCAGGATGAACGGCACCGTCACCACGGCCCATCGCAGATAGGCGAGCCTCAGCTGCCCTTTCGATGCGATTTCCCTCAACGCGCCCTCCGGTTAAATCCTGTGGGCGCAAGGGCTATGTTGCAGCGCGCCGAAACGCAAGCGTTGCCGTTATGTTTCGCGTGTAGCGCCGATCAGGAATTCGACATTGCCCTCGGGCCCGGTGATCGGGCTGGTGGTGATGCCGTGCACCGTCCAGCCCTGCGCCGCGACCCAGTCGGACACTTCGCGGCAGACGCGCTCGTGCACCGCGGCATCGCGCACCACTCCGCCCTTGCCCACTTCCTCGCGTCCCGCCTCGAACTGCGGCTTGATCAGCGCCGCCAGCCGCGCGCCCGGCTTTGCAAATCGAAACGGCACCTCGAGCACCTTGGCCAGGCCGATGAAGCTGGCGTCGCACACGATGATGTCGACCTGTTCCGGTATGTGCGCCTCGGTCAGGATGCGCGCGCTGGTCTGCTCGTGGACGATCACCCGCGGATCCTGGCGCAGCTTCCAGGCGAGCTGGTTGGTGCCGCTGTCCACCGCATAGACGCGCGCGGCGCCCTTGCTCAGCAGCACGTCGGTGAAGCCGCCGGTCGAGGAGCCGACGTCGATCGCCACCGCGCCGGTCACGTCCCAGCCGAAATGGTCAAGCGCATGGGCGAGCTTGATCCCGCCGCGCGACACCCAGGGATGGTCGCGTCCCTTCACGTCGAGCTGCGTCTCCTCGGGGAACTGCTGGCCGGGCTTGTCGACCTTGCGGTCGCCGGCAAAGACCAGGCCGGCCATGATCAGCGCCTGGGCGCGGGTACGGCTCTCGGCAAGGCCGCGATCCACGAGCATCTGGTCGGCGCGCTGCTTGGGCATGGAGGCTCCTTAGGTGCAACCGCTTCGGATGCAAAGCCACGCGCCTTTGCCGGGCGGCTCGGGCAGGATCGCCGGGACAATCCGGGACCAAGGGGGGGGAGACCGAAGAATGACGCCCAGCCAGAATTGCGTCGCGCTCGTCCAGGAATTCGAGGGCTGCGCGCAGAAGCAGCCGGATGGCGACTTCAAGGCCTATCCCGATCCGGGCACCGGTGGCGAGCCCTGGACGATCGGCTGGGGATCGACGGGATCGGACATTCTCGAGACGACGATCTGGACCCAGGCCCAGTGCGACGCGCGGCTGGAATCCAGCCTCACCAGCTTCTCCGCCCAGGTCTCCTCGCTGCTCGAAGGCGGCGCGCCGACCAGCCAGAACCAGTTCGATGCGCTGGTCGACTTCGCCTATAATCTCGGGGTCTCGAACCTCGCGAGCAGCACGCTGCTCCGGCTCCACAAGGCCGGCGACTATGCCGGCGCCGCGGCGCAATTCCCGCTCTGGGACCATGCCGACGGCAAGGTGATGCCCGGCCTGCAGAAGCGCCGCGCCGCCGAGCAGGCGCTCTACGAAAAACCCTGATCAACGGTTCGGCGCAACCGGTCTTCGATCCGGCGCAGGGCCTATTGCCTATCTAATTAGTGGGAATAAATTGCGCTCTCCGGCCTGCTCTCCCTTGGAGTGCGCATGATGAGTATCTTCGCTCCGATTGACGACCATTCCCCGCTCGTCCTCACCGTCCCCGGGCTCGGTGGCTCGGGGCCTTCGCACTGGCAGACGCTCTGGGAGCAGTCCCGCCCGGACACCAGCCGGGTCGAGCTCGGCATGTGGGACACGCCCCATCGCAACGCCTGGGTGACCCGGCTCGACCAGGCGATCCGCAGTGCCCAGGCGCCGGTGGTGCTCGCCGCCCACAGCCTCGGCTGCCTCGCCGTCGCCTGGTGGGCCGAGCTCTCGCCCCAGCCCTTCGGCTGGCCGGTGGCAGGTGCGCTGCTCGTCGCCCCGGCCGATGTCGACCGTGCCGAGGTGAAGCCCGAACTGGCCGGCTTCGCGCCGGTCCCCGCCAAGCCGCTCCCCTTCCCCTCGATCACCGTGGCGAGCCAGGACGATCCCTGGATCAGCATCGATCGCGCCCGCGATCTCGCCAAGCGCTGGGGCAGCTTCTTCGTCGATGCCGGCCCGCAGGGGCATCTCAATGCCGCCAGCGGGATCGGCTGGTGGCATGAGGGCCAGGCGCTGCTCGACCGGGTGCTCGACGCCGCGTCGGACCGCACCGGCCGCGTCCGCACCGCTGCCGATGCGCGCTCGATCCTCGCGATCAACGCCACCGAAGCCGCGCAGGCCCATTATCTGGGCCGGCACGCATGATTCGACGCGCCGGTGATGCCGACCGGCGCACCGGACTGGTAACTGCCCGCAAATCCTCTACATAGGAAATGCGGGCGTGGCCGGGTGGCGTACCCTAGAGCGTCACCCGGCCTACCCGCGCCCCTTTCCCTTACGTCCTGCTTGCGCTTAGATCATCGGCATGGATCGCCGAGACCTGCTCGCCGCCGGCCTGACCGGCCCGCTCCTCCCGCTCGCCGCACGAGCAGCGGCCGATGTGCCATCCGGCACGGTCAAGCCCGATGCCAGCTTCCCGATCTGGCCCGGCGACGCCCCCGGCCTGCTCGACAAGGGCTTCCAGGACCATGTCCTGATCCGCAATCCCGATCCGAACTTCCCCGACCGCGCGATGGATCACATCCGCACGCCGCGGCTCGACGTGTTCCGTGCCGCCAACCCCAATGGCGCCGCGATGCTGGTCATTCCCGGCGGCGGCTATTCCCGCGTCGTGGTCGACAAGGAAGGCTATGAACTCGGCCCCTGGCTCGCCGCGCGCGGGATCACTGCCTTCGTGCTGTTCTACCGCTTGCCCGGCGACCCGTGGCAAGAACCGAGCAACGTCGCGCTGGCCGACGCCCAGCGCGCGATGCGCCTGATCCGCCACCAGGCGGCGAAGTGGCAGGTCGATCCCAGGCGCACCGGCGCGATGGGCTTTTCGGCCGGCGGACATCTCTGTGCCGACCTCGCCACCCGCTTCGACCGCAAGGTCTATGCCCCGATCGACGAAGCCGACAGTCTCGACGCCCGCCCGGTCCTCGCTGCGCCGATCTATCCGGTCGTCTCGATGGATCCCGCCTTCGCCCATCCCGGCTCGCGTGCGCTGCTGATCGGCAAGGACGCCTCGGACGCGATGGCCGCCGAGCATTCGCCCGAGCGCCAGGTCGGCGTACGCACCCCTCCCTGCTTCCTCTGCCATGCCGAGGACGATGCGACCGTGCCGATCCAGAACACGCTGGCCCTGCGCGCCGCGCTCAAGGCCGCCAAGGTGCCGGTCGAGACGCACCTTTTCGAGCAGGGCGGCCACGGCTTCGGCTGGGGCGCACGCACCCAGGGCAAGCCCGCCCATGCCTGGCCCGAGCTGTTCCTCGCCTGGGCGAAGGGGCATGGGTTGCTCGGCTGACGCGCCTCCCTCTCCCGTCATCCCGGCGAAAGCCGGGATCTCATGCCGTATTGCGCCACCGCCCGAGGTCCCCGCTTTCGCCGGGATGACGAAGAAGTCACGATGTTATGTTGTATCTTTAACTTCTCTGCCCTATATCGCCGTTCATGTCAGTGAGTCTCCCGCTGGCCCGCGTATGGGGCAAGCTTGATGCGCGTCTCGATCGTATTGCGATCGGCGTCAGTGGCCTGTGCCTTGTCCACTGCGTCACCACCACCATCCTGCTCACCGTCATCTCCTCGGCCGGCGGCCTGCTCAACCCGGCGATCCACGAAGTCGGCCTGACCCTGGCGATCGGCCTCGGCGCCTTCGCGCTGGTCCGCGGCGTGATGTCGCATGGCTATATGGCCCCGGCGATCGTCGGCGCCTTCGGCCTGGGCATCATGGGCGGCGCGCTCTCGCTGCCGCACGGCGATTTCGAGATCTTCTGGACGCTGGTCGGCGTCAGCCTGGTCGCTCTGGGCCATGATCTGAACCGGCGCGCGACCTACTGAGCTTGCCGCAGAGGGCCTGCGGGCCTACATTAAACGCATGCACGCGCACGATCATCACGAGCATCACGGCAACGAGCTGACCAAGGTCGCCCAGACCACGCTGGAGAAGTCCGGCGAGCAATGGACGGCGATGCGCGAGCGTGTGTTCGAGGCGCTTGCCGGCTTCGACAAGCCCGCTTCCGCCTATGACATCGCCGAGGCGGTATCGAAGGCCGAGGGTCGCCGAGTCGCCGCCAACAGCGTCTACCGCATCCTCGACCTGTTCGTCGGATCGAACCTTGCGCGCCGGGTCGAGAGCGCCAATGCCTATATGGCGAACACGCACCCGGACTGCCTGCACGACTGCATCTTCCTGGTCTGCGACAGCTGCGGCCAGACCACGCATATCGACGACGACTCGATCACCAAGACGGTGCGCGCCGCCGCCAAGGGTACCGGTTTTTCGCCCGAACGCCCGGTGATCGAAGTGCGCGGCAAATGCGCGGATTGCGACTGATCGCTCTCCGCGCGCGGCGCCTGCACCAAAAATCCACAACTGCAACGTTCGACTTCGCGAAAACGGAGTAGTAAGGGCAGTCGGATGGCCGATCTACCCAGCACGCCGCTGCTCGATACCGTCGACACGCCCGATGACCTGCGCAAGCTCCAGCCGCATCAGCTCCGCCAACTGGCCGATGAGCTCCGCGCGGAGACGATCTCGGCCGTGGGCAGCACCGGCGGGCATCTCGGTTCAGGCCTCGGCGTCGTCGAGCTGACCGTCGCCATCCACTATGTCTTCAACACCCCCGACGACCGGCTGATCTGGGATGTCGGCCATCAATGCTACCCGCACAAGATCCTCACCGGCCGCCGCGACCGCATCCGTACGCTGCGTCAGGGCGGCGGCCTGTCGGGCTTCACCAAGCGCAGCGAAAGCGAGTACGATCCGTTCGGCGCGGCGCACAGCTCGACGTCGATCTCGGCCGCGCTCGGCTTCGCGGTCGCCAACAAGCTGGCGGGCACGCCGGGCAAGGGCATCGCGGTGATCGGCGACGGCGCGATGAGCGCCGGCATGGCCTATGAGGCGATGAACAATGCCGAGGCAGCGGGCAATCGCCTGGTCGTCATCCTCAACGACAACGACATGTCGATCGCCCCGCCGGTCGGCGGCCTCTCCGCCTATCTCGCGCGGATGGTCTCGTCGTCCGAATATATCGGCCTGCGCAGCCTGGCGAAGCGCGCGATCCGCAAATTCTCGCGTCGCCTCACCACCGCGGCGGGCAAGACCGAGGAGTTCGCCCGCGGCCTCGTCACCGGCGGCACGCTCTTCGAGGAGCTGGGCTTCTATTATGTCGGCCCGATCGACGGGCATAATCTCGACCACCTGATCCCGGTGCTGGAGAATGTCCGCGACAGCGCAGAAGGCCCGATCCTCATCCATGTCGTCACCAAGAAGGGCAAGGGCTATGCCCCGGCCGAGGCGGCGGCGGACAAGTATCACGGCGTCCAGAAGTTCGACGTGATCACCGGCGCCCAGGCCAAGGCGCCTCCGGGTCCGCCCGCCTATCAGAACGTGTTCGGCGACGCGCTGATCGAGGAAGCGAAGCGCGACCCCAAGATCGTCGCGATCACCGCCGCCATGCCGGGCGGCACTGGCGTCGATCGCTTCGCCAGGGCCTTTCCCGACCGCACCTTCGACGTCGGCATCGCCGAGCAGCATGCGGTGACCTTCGCCGCCGGCCTGGCCGCGCAGGGCATGCGCCCCTTCTGCGCGATCTACTCGACCTTCCTGCAGCGCGCCTACGACCAGGTCGTGCATGACGTGGCGATCCAGAACCTGCCGGTCCGCTTCGCGATCGATCGCGCCGGGCTGGTCGGCGCGGATGGCGCGACCCATGCCGGTAGCTTCGACGTCACCTATCTGGCGACGCTCCCCAATTTCGTGGTGATGGCCGCCGCCGACGAGGCCGAGCTGGTCCACATGACCCACACTGCCGCGTTGCACGACAGCGGCCCGATCGCGGTGCGCTATCCGCGCGGCAACGGCGTGGGCGTCGAACTGCCTGCCGCCCCCCAGCAGCTCGAGATCGGCAAGGGCCGCATCGTCCGCGAGGGCAAGACCGTCGCGATCCTTTCGCTCGGCACCCGCCTGGCCGAAGCGCTCAAGGCCGCCGACACGCTCGAGGCCAAGGGGCTGTCGACCACCGTCGCCGACCTGCGCTTCGCCAAGCCGCTCGACGAGGAGCTGATCCGCCGCCTGCTCACCACCCACGAGGTTGCGGTGACGATCGAGGAAGGCGCGATCGGCGGTCTCGGCGCGCACGTCCTCACCATGGCGAGCGACCAGGGCTTGATCGACGCCGGCCTCAAGCTGCGCACCATGCGCCTGCCGGACCTGTTCCAGGACCAGGACAAGCCCGAGCTGCAATATGCCGAGGCCGGCCTCCAGGCCGAGAACATCGTCGACACGGTGCTCAAGGCGCTGCGCTACAACGAGACCGTGGTCACCGACGGGGCGCGGGCCTGAGATGCCCGTGTCGGATGCGCCGCAAATGGGGCCTCTGACACGTTTCATCCTGCGCCGGGTGCACGAGACGATCGGCTATATCCCCGTCCATCTGCCTGCGCTCACTGCCGAACAGGACTTCGTCGGAGCGGAGCCGAGGTTGCCGCTCATCGTCTTGTGGGGCGAGGAGGATCGCGGCGACCATTTCGCGTTCCGCACCTGGGTGAACTGGGGCAGGGTCGTGGAGATCGCCCGGGAATATGAGGGTCCCGACGACGGCAGCATCGACGCCGCGCAGGTTCGCGCCGAGCTGGCTCAGGCCTATCAGGCGATCCAGACCGTCTCCACCGCCGCCATCTACGATCTGGCGGGCGACAAGGGCCGGCGACCGAGCCAGGTGTGCGACGCCTATTGGAACGACACCGCGGGCTGAGCGCCGTCCCCTTCCCGCAAGGCCCCTCGATAACCTCCGGTTATTACCGTCGAACTTCTGTTCCGATGGACAGCGGCGCATGGCCGGACCAACCTCCGCGCTCGCCAGAGCCAGGGGATTTGCTGATGTTCGACCGCCGCGCCTTCCTGCTGAGCTCCACGGCCGCGCTGCTCACCAGTGCCGCCGCCGCGGCAAGGCCCCGGCTGGTTACCACCCAGCAGCAGACCGTCCGCGGGGCGAGCGCGCCGATCGAGATCGTCGACGACGATTGGGGCACGCCGCACATCCGCGCCGCCAGCATCCCCGATGCGTTCTTCGGCCAGGGCTATGTCGTCGCGCGCGACCGGCTGTTCCAGATCGACCTGTCGCACCGCCGCGAGCTCGGACGCCTGGCCGAGGCGTTCGGCGCGCGCTTCGCCAGGCACGACGCCAATGCCCGGCTGTTCCACTATCGCGGCGACGTGGATGCCGAGCTGCACCGCGTGCCCGCCGACGTCCTCGCCTGCGCCAGGGCCTATATCGCCGGGATCAACGCGCGTATCGACGAGGTAATCGCCGATCCCACGCTACTCCCCCTCGAATATCGAATCCTCCAGGTCATCCCAATCCGCTGGGACCTCCGCGACCTGGTCCGCGCCCGCGAGGCGGCGAGCGGCAATGTCGATGACGAGGTGCGCCGCGCCCAGCTGGCCGCGATCGGCATGCTCGACCTCGACGCGATCATCGCGCCGCTCCGCCCGGCCTGGAAGATGCAGGTGCCGGACGGGCTCGACGCCGCTGCGGTTAGCGCCGCCGATCTGGGCGTTCTCAACATCGAGGGCCTGCCCTGGGCCGAGCTGACCGGCCAGGATCCCGCCGCCGCCTCGGTCGAGCGGGCCAATGCCGGCAGCAATGCCTGGACCGTCTCGCCGTCGCGCACCGCCACCGGCCGGCCGATCCTGGCGAACGACCCGCATCTCGGCATCGGCGGGTTCAGCCCGCGCCACATCGCGCATCTGACCGCGCCGGGGCTCGACCTGATCGGCGGCGGCGCGCCCGGCCTGCCCGGCATCATGCAGGGTCATACCGATCGCTTCGCCTTTGGCCGCACCAATTTCCATATCGACCAGGGCGACCTGTTCATCCTCGAGCTCGATCCCGCCGATCTTGAACGCTATCGCCACGATGGCGGCTGGAAGCGGTTCGAAAAGGTCGAGGAAGCGATCGCGGTGAAGGGCGGCGCGCCCGCCAAGGTTACGCTCCGCTATTCGGTGCAGGGGCCGGTCATCTCGTGGAATCCCGACAAGCGCCGCGCCACCGCGCTCGCCACCATCGCGATGCAGCCGGGCGGCGACGGCGCCTTCGCGATGATCGCGATCAACCTCGCCAAGGACTGGAAGGGTCTGCGCAAGGCCTTCGAACTCCACCCCTCGCCGACCAATTTCCATTATGCCGATGTCGAGGGGAATACCGGCTGGCAGGTGATCGGCTTCGCGCCGGTGCGCAAGAAGGGCGACGGACTGCTCCCGGTGCCCGGCGACGGCCGCTACGACTGGACCGGCATGCGGAAGTACGAGTCGCTGCCGAGCGAGTACAACCCGGCAAAGGGCTGGTTCGCCTCGGCCAACCAGAACAACCTGCCCGCCGACTGGCCGCGCGACCGCATCCCCGCCTTCTCTTTCCGCGATCCCTATCGCTACGACCGGATCGCCGATGTGCTGAAGACCCAGGACAAGCACACATTGGCCGACAGTGTCGCGCTCCAGCACGACACGCTGTCGACGCCCGCCCGCCAGTTCCTCGCGCTGCTTCCCCAGACGCCCTCAGCCGCCGCCAAACCGGCGGTCGACATGCTGCGCGCCTGGGATGCGCGGATCGACCGGGACAGCGGCGCCGCCGCCCTGTTCGAGGCGGTGTGGCGCGAGGCCGGCAAGCGCATGCTCGCCGCGATCGTGCCCCCGCGTGCGAAGGGCCTGATCCCCTCGATCGCGCCCTCGCTGCTGCTCGAGCTGCTCGCCCGGCCCGATGCCCGGCTCGGTGCCGATCCGGCAGCGGCACGCGACTCGATGCTCGACGCGGCACTGGTCGCCGGCTGGGCCGCGATCCGCGACAAGCTCGGTCCCGACCCCGCCGCCTGGCGCTATGGCACGCTCCACCAGGTCCGCCTGCGCCATCCGCTCTCTGCGATCCCCGCCATTGCGAAGGCCTTCCCGGCGATCGAAGGCGAAGGCTCGGGCGGCGACGGCTATACGGTGATGGCACGCTGGCTCGGTGCGTCGAGCTGGCAGGTCGGCGGCGGCGCTTCCTATCTCCAGGTGATCGATGTCGGTGCCTGGGACAATTCGCTGATGCTGATCCTGCCCGGCCAGTCGACCGATCCGCGCTCGCCGCATTATCGCGACCAGTATCGCAACTGGGCCAACGGCCAGATGCAGCCCATGCCGTTCAGCCGCGCCGCCGTCGACGCCCGCGCCGCCACGCGCACCACGCTGAAGCCGGCATGAGGCGCGCGGCACTGCTCCTGCTCGCCCTCGCCGCCACCCCGGCGGCGGCGCAGGAGCGCGGGTTCGACAAGGCAGTGGCCGATTTCCGCGCGCTGCACCGGGCGGAAGTGGCAAAGGCCGGGATCGCCGGCAGCAGCTTCTACGTGATCCGCGACGGCCGCACCGTGGTCGCCGATCATCTCGGCGAGCAGGATGCCGACGCCCATGTCCCGGTCGACGCCGCGACCATCTATCACTGGGCGTCGATCACCAAGACGATGACCGGCATCGCGATCCTGCAGCTGCGCGATCGCGGGCTGCTCAAGCTCGACGATCCGATCATCCGCTACGTGCCCGAGCTCGCCGGGGTGCACGACCCGTTCGGGGATCCAAGCGCGATCACCATCCGCCAGCTGATGAGTCACAGCGCCGGCTTCCGAAACGGCACCTGGCCGTGGCGGAGCGAGGAATGGCAACCCTTTGAGCCGCCCCGCTGGGAACAGCTGAAGGCGATGATCCCGTACACCGAAGTGAAGTTCAAACCCGGAAGCCGGTTCAGCTATTCGAACCCCGGCATCGTCTATCTCGGCCAGGTGATCGAACGGCTCTCGGGCGAGGATTTCGAAGTCTATGTCGACAAGAACATCCTGCGCCCGCTCGGCATGCACGCCAGCTATTTCGACCGCACCCCGCCCTATCTGCTGCCCCACCGCGCCCACAGCTATTATATCAAGGACGGCAAGCGCGTGCCCGCGCCGTTCGATGCCGATACCGGCGTGACCGTGTCGAACGGCGGGCTCAACGCACCACTGCCGGACATGGCGAAATACGTTGCCTTCCTGCTCGGCGAACCGAAGCGGGCAGCGGAGTACGATCTGGTCCTCAAGCGCGCCTCGCTCGAGGAGATGTGGCAGCCGCAGATCAGCGCGGGCGAGGATTTCACCCAGGGCCGGATGGCGCCGACCACCTGGAGCGGCCTGTCCTTCTTCCTCGACAAGACCGACGGCATCCGCATCGTCGGCCACAATGGCGACCAGAACGGCTTCCGCGCCTATCTGAGCCTGTGCCCGGACCAGCACATGGGCAGCCTGCTGACTTTCAACACCGAGACGCGCGGCGTGGAGAACGATCCCGCCAACCGCGACATGCCCGAATCCCGCATCGCACTGGCGACCGACGGGCTGTGCAAAGCGGTGGCGAAGGGCGGGAAGTAAGACGTAGCGCGTGCGATGAGCATTTCCCCGGCGAAGGCCGGGGCCCAGACTAAGCAGTGCGCGACGAAGACGCGCCAAGGCGCGTGACTTTCAAGGACTGGGCCCCGGCCTTCGCCGGGGAGAAGCGATGGGAAGCTATCGCCCCGCCCGCAGCAACCGCCCGCTTCTCCCCACCCGCACGCCGCCCTCATAGGCCGGCTCACCGCCCAGCATCACCAAGTCGATCCCCACGGCCTTGGCGAAAGGATCGACATAGGTGGAGCGCGCCTTCACCCGCTTCGGATCGAACAGGATCACATCGGCCTTCATCCCCGGGCGGATCACGCCGCGATCGGCTAGCCGCAGGATATGGGCCGGGAAGCCGGTGCCCTTGCGCACCATCTCCTCGATGCTGAGCTTGCGGTCGCGCACCACATATTCCTCGATCAGCTTGGCATAGGTCCCGGTCGCGCGCGGGTGGCGCATGCCCGGCCCGCCATCAGTCGAGAAGGCGACGAAGGGATCGACGAGCAGCACGTCCTGCAGCGCCTTGTCCTGGGTGAAATGCGCACCCGATCCGCTCTGTGGACCGATCTTGATCAGGAAATCGGCATAATGGAGCCCGGCCTCCTGCGCCGCCTGGGCCAGCGTCTTGCCGGCATAGGGCGCGGTGCCGATCAGCAGCGCTTCCGGCCCGCCGCGCCGGGTCATGCGCTGAACCAGATAGTCGCGCAGCTCCTGGCGGCGCTCGGCCACGACCTTGGCATAGTCGGTCGGCGGCAGCGCCCATTTGGGGAAGAGGATCGCGATGCCGGTATAGCCGGCCTCATAGGGATACTGGTCGGCGGTCAGGTCGATCCCCTGGCGGCGCTTCTCGGCGAGGAAGGCGAGCAGTTCGCGCGCCCGCGCCTCGCCTTTCCCGAACACCACCTTCAGGTGCGAGATGTGCGGCCGCGCCGGCAGCGAGGAGGCGATCAGCTCGTCGATCGAGGCCTTGATCTCCTCGTCATTCTCCGAGCGCATATGGCTCATCACCACGCCGCCATATTTGGCGACCACCCGGCCGAGATTGGTCAGCTCGGCGGTCTCCGAATAGATACCCGGCACATATTCCAGGCCATAGGACAGGCCGAATGCCCCGGCCTTCAGCTCCGCCTCGAGCTGCGCCGCCATCCGCGCGAGCCCGGCGACATCGACGTGGCGAACCGCGTCCGACACCCCCGCTGCACGGCGCAGCGTACCGTGGCTGGCGAGCAAGGCGACGTTGATGTCGATGTCCGCCCGATCGACCGCCTGCATCCAGGGCCGGGGATCCCCATCCTTGCCCAGCCGTGGCCCGCTGCCGTCCTGTCCCAGCGTGATCGTGGTGACGCCCATCGCCAGGAAGGCTTCGTAGCTGTCCTCCAGCGGGTCGCCATGGCTGTGCATGTCGATGAAGCCGGGCGCGAGCACCCGTCCCTCGCCAGCGATGACCCGGGTCGCCTCCCCGTTCGAGGACGGCGGATCGATCCGCAGGATCCGGTCGTCCGCCACCAGCACATTGGCGAGCCGGGGCGCCATGCCCGTGCCATCGACCAGCAGTACTTCTCGGAACAAGGTCGTCGGCGCCACCGCCAGCGTCGCGAGCCCCGGCCAGCTCGCCAGGCTCGCCATGCTGCCCGCGACCACGGCTCCGCCGATTGCCTGCCGTCTTGTGAGACGCTGGCTCATGCCTAAACCCCCGTTTACGACCCTTTTGCCGGACTATGCGCGCAAGATTCGCGCGCGCGAATCGCCAAAATGGGTATACCCCCATGCCCTCAAGGCATGGGCGGCAGTTTGCCTCCGGTCAAAGCCGTGCGCGCGGGGCCGGGGCAGGACTCGCCATCGCCATTCTTCGGAACTACACCTCCGCCCGTGCTGCAGATGACTTCGCTCCCCGCTTCCGCCCGCCCCCGCGCCCTTGCCCACTGGCTGTTCGCCGTCGCGGCGCTGATCGTGCTGATGGTGGTGATCGGCGGCATCACCCGCCTGACGGAATCTGGCCTGTCGATCACCGAGTGGAAGCCGTTCACCGGCACCATCCCGCCGCTCACCGAAGCGGCATGGCAGGCCGAGTTCGCCCGCTACCAGCAGATCGGCCAGTACGAGCAGCTGAACCGCGGCATGACGCTGGCCGAGTTCAAGAACATCTTCTTCTGGGAATATCTCCACCGGCTGCTCGGCCGCGTGATCGGCCTCGCCTTCGCCCTGCCCCTGGTCTGGTTCTGGATCCGCCGCGCCATCCCCAGGGGCTATGGCTGGCGACTGATCGCGCTGCTCGCGCTGGGCGGGCTGCAGGGCGCACTCGGCTGGTGGATGGTCAAGTCGGGCCTGAACAAGACCAGCACCGCGGTCGACCATTTCTGGCTCGCCGCGCACCTGATGACCGCGCTGTTCACGCTGGGCGGCATCATCTGGACCGCGCTCGACCTGCTCGCCCTCAAGCGCAATTCCCGCGCCCGCCCGGCCCGCCTCACCGGCCTCGCCTCCATTGTGCTCGTCATCCTCGCCGTCCAGCTCTTCTACGGCGCGCTCGTCGCGGGCCTTCGCGCGGGCCTGGTGACCGACCAGTGGCCGCTGATGAACGGCCATTTCTTCCCGGGCGTCAGCCAGGCCGGCCAGAGCCTTGGCCATATCCTCTTCTCCGATCCGGCGGTGGTCCATTTCATCCATCGCTGGTGGGCCTGGGTGGCGGTGGCGGCGCTGGTCGTGCTGTCGCGCAAGGTGCGTGCCGCCGATCGTCGCGCCTCGATCGCGATCCACAGCGCCTTCGGCACCCAGATCCTGCTCGGCATCGCCACGGTGATGGCGGGCATGCCGATCTGGCTCGCCGCGCTCCACCAGCTGACCGGTGCGCTGGTCGTCATCGCCACCGTCTGGGGCGCCCATGTCGCGGGCGGCAAGCGCGCTTGAGCGAGCTCGCGCTCTTCTACGTGACCTTCGCCACGCGGGCGGATGCCGAGCGCGTCGCCGAGACAGTGCTGGCCGAGCGCCTCGCCGCCTGCGCCAACATCCTCGCCCCCTGCACCTCGCTCTACCTGTGGCACGGCGAACTCGAGCGGGCCGAGGAAGTGCCGGTGCTGTTCAAGACCCGCCCGATGCTCGCCACCCGCCTGCGTGAGCGGATCGCCGTGCTCCACCCCTATGACCTGCCGGTGATCGAAAGCTGGACCGCCACTGCCGGCGCCGATGTCACCGCCTGGGTGGAAGCCGAGACGCGCTGATGCTGCTCGCCGCGATTGTCCTCCAGGCAAGCGTGGCGCTTTTCTCCCCACCGATCGACGTGCCGCTCCGTGTCGTCACCGAACGCCGTGAAGATGACCGCCTCTATCGCATGGAGCGCCACCTCCGCTTCCTGCGCGAAGGCGAGGGCTATCGCGCCGAAGTGACGCTCCGCAGCGCGACGGGCGACACCGGCGATGTCAGCGGCGCGCTCTACGAGGCCGGCTTTGGCGCCCTGTCCGGCCACATGCTCGTCTTCCATCTCGATCGAAGCGGCGCGGTGACCACGATCGACGACATGCCGGCCCTATGGGAGCGCTTCTGCCAGCGCGCCGCCAGCAGCGCCGCCGAACGCCGTTCTCTCGCGCCGTCCGAGCGCCAGAAGCTCGCGGCGCGGATCGCCACGCCCCTGCGGGCACTGCCACCCGAGCGACAGCGCGCGATGCTCGCCTCGTTCGCCCTGGCGGTGATCGCCGACGAGACGATGACGCCCGGCACCACGCCGGTCCGCCTGCCCGGCCGCGCGATCCATGGCGGTGCGACATCGCTCGACGGGACGCGCACCGTCGTGGCCCTCCCCGACGGACGGCTGCGCAGCACCACCAGCGCCGCTGCCGAGGGCGTCACCCTCGATCGCGTCACCGAAGTCGATCCGCGCACCGGCCTCGTCACCCGGGCGAGCAAGACCCTACGCATCCGCTCGGGCGGACTGGAGAAGGTCAGCATCACCCTGCTCGCCGTGGAGCCGGTCGCCGACGGCAATTGACTTGGCCGTGGCGCCATGGCCGTGTCCCGGCAAAGGGGAAATCCATGCGTTCGATTCTGACCGGAGCCGCCGCCGCACTGCTCGCCTGCCTCGTGCCCTTGGCCCCGGCCGCCGCACAATCGGGCGCCGCAGCCACCCCCGCGACCATCGACATCGTCTTCAACCCGCCGCTCGACACGCCCCTGCGCTACCGCGTCGTCCGCGACCGCGCCGCGCGCAAGGACTGGCCGGCCGTGGTGACGAACTGGGTCGAGGAACTCCACTTCGCCAGGGCGGGCGACGGTTTCGTCGCGCATTGGCGGATGGACCCCGCATCGCTTCCGGCCGAGATGCACGCGCCTACAGTCGCGCCCATGGTCGCGCCCTTCACTGGCACGCCGATTGCCTTCGACCTCGATGCCGAGGGAAACGTGCTGCGCGTCCGCGACTGGCCGGCGGCGCAGGCGCGGATGATGGCCGCAGTCGATGCGGCCGCGGCCATCATCCCGGCCAACGAGCGCGACAGGGTCATGCCGCAGATCCGCGCGATGTTCACTGCGCTCACGGCAGAGACCGCCCCTTCGATGCTGCTGCGCAATGTCGATCCGCTGTTCGGCGGCGGCGGACTGTCGATGAAGGTCGGCGAAGCGATACGGACGCCGATGGCGCAGCAGGTGCCGCTGCTCGGCGGCAGCGTGACGATGGACGTCACCGTGACCCTGACCACCGCCGAGCCGGGCCGCACCGCCACGCTCGTCTCCCGCTCGGAGATCGATCCGGAATCGCTGAAGCAGCTGATGGCCCGCATGGTCGACCGCTTCGGCACGTCCAGGGATGGCGAGAAGCTCAAGCGGGAATTCGCCGAGAAGATGCCCGAAATGCTGGTCACCGAGGGATCCACCACGCTTATCGACCTGCCCAGCGGCATGCCGCTCCGCTTCGAAAGCCGCCGCACCGCAAAGATCGACGGCAAGGAGGTCCCAGTCGAAACGCTCACCCTCTCCTGGCTGCACTGAGGGGAAATCGGACCGCGGTATTCAGATACCCGTCAGCAAACCCGCGCTTTTCTTGACTTTTCCAATCCGAATCGTCAGAGGGCCATCAACCGCGCTGCCGGAAACGGCGGCGCGCTCGCGTTTCATACTCGAAAGGTCCCAGCCCATGAAGGCGCTGATGAAGACCACCAAGTCGGCGAAGCCGGCCGAGGTGGAGAAGAAGTGGCACATCGTCGACGCCGAAGGGCTGATCGTCGGTCGTGCAGCCGTGGTGATCGCCAACGTCCTGCGCGGCAAGCACAAGACGAGCTTCACCCCGCACGTCGATTGCGGTGACAATGTCATCGTGATCAACGCGGACAAGATCCGTTTCACCGGCAAGAAGCTGGCCCAGAAGGTGTACTACAAGCACACCGGCTATGCGGGCGGCATCAAGGGCATCACCGCCGCCAAGGTCCTCGAAGGCCGCTTCCCGGAGCGCGTCCTGGAGAAGGCCGTCGAGCGCATGATCCCGCGCGGTCCGCTCGGTCGCCAGCAGATGCGCAACCTGCGCATCTACAACGGTGCTGCGCATCCCCATGAGGCCCAGAACCCCGAGGTCCTCGACATCGCCGGCATGAGCCGCAAGAACAAGGTGGGCGCATAATGTCCGACAACCGCCAGTCCCTTTCCGATCTCGGCGCCATCGCCGCCGGTGAGCAGGCCGTGGCCGCCCAGGCCCAGGCTTCGTCCGACGACCGCGCCGAGGCGTATCTCGCCGGCCAGATCGAAGAGCCGGTCAGCACCGCCCCGCTGCGTGCGCAGGAGCTCGACAAGTTCGGCCGCGCCTATGCGACCGGCCGTCGTAAGGACGCCGTCGCCCGCGTCTGGCTGAAGCCCGGCACCGGCAAGATCACGATCAATGGTCGTGACCAGGAAGTCTATTTCGCGCGTCCGACGCTGCGTCTCGTCATCAACCAGGTGTTCGGCATCACCGAGCGCGAAGGTCAGTACGACGTGATCGCCACCGTCAAGGGCGGCGGCCTCTCGGGCCAGGCCGGCGCGGTGAAGCACGGCATCAGCCAGGCGCTCACCAAGTACGAGCCGATCCTGCGCACCCCGGTGAAGCGCGCTGGGTTCCTGACCCGCGACAGCCGTACGGTCGAGCGTAAGAAGTACGGTAAGGCCAAGGCCCGTCGTAGCTTCCAGTTCTCGAAGCGCTAAGCGCCTCGGCAACTGCCAAGGAATTGGGGCGGTCCGGCAACGGGCCGCCTCTTTTCGTTTGGAGAGCACGCGGCTAGCCTTGCGCCATGGCGCTCGACCACCCCGACACGATCCGCATCCTCGTCTTCCTCGAAGAGATCGGCATCCCGGTAAGCCGGGGCAGGATCGAAGGCGACAGCTTCCTGCCCGGCATCGAGGTGCGCGACGGCGGACTGATGCTCGATTCCGAGCGCGCCTTCTATCCGGGGGACCTGCTCCACGAGGCGGGCCATATCGCCGTCACCGATCCAGCAGAGCGCCCGACGCTGAGCGAGGTCCGTGACGATCCCGGCGAGGAGATGGCAGCGATCGCCTGGTCCTATGCCGCTGCCCGCGCGATCGGGATCGACACGCAGGTGCTGTTCCACGCCGATGGCTACAAGGGCGAGGGCGCGGCACTGGCGACGGCATTCGACAATGGCGCCGGCCCCGGCGCGCCGTTGCTCCAGTTCTACGGCATGACGGCGGAGGCGCATCAGGCGGAGGCGCTGGGCTTGCCCGCCTATCCCCAGATGGCGCGCTGGCTGCGCTAGGGGTTGCGCATCAGGTCGGACAGCGCCACCCGGAAGACCAGCCCGCCCGCCGCACCGCTTGCGCCCGTGATCAGCGGCGCGGCGATGTCGCCCCACGCCATAGTCGGTCCGATCCACAGCAGCATCGGCAGGAATCCGATCACGCCTCCCGCCGCCATCGCGATCCACCAGTTCAGCGCATGGCGACGCTCGAACCACAGATATACCGGCAAGCCCAGCACCAGCGCGTGCCCGAAGGCGAACGGAAAGCCGGGGACCAGGCCATTCATCAGGACGAACGGCATCGCGGCGAAGCCCGACGGCACGTCCTGTGCGATCAGGAAGGAGACGATGGCACCGCCCATCAGGCTGGCGGCGATCGAGGCAACGAGGAAGCTGCCCATGACCTTGCCGAAAGGCGCCGGCTCCCTCATGCCCGCACCAGCCAGCCGGCATAGTGCACCACTTCGCCGAGCAGCGGCAGGCTGACGCCGACCTCGAAGCGGAAGCGCCCATCCTCCTGCCATTCGCGTGCGGCGATGCGCGGGCCGAGCCGGCGCGGCATCGGCACCCCGAACGCGGTCCAGCCGCGCAGTACCATCCGCAGCCCCTCCCCGTCCGAAGGCAGGTCGAAGGCGAAGCGTAGCGGCCCGAACCGCTCGGCAACACCCTGCCCGACCTGGCTCAGCGCGCTGGAAAAGGCCTGCCCGCCAAAGTCGCGCGTCCAACGCTCCTTGCCGTGCCGCGCCGAGAAGGCGACGTGAAGCGGATGATCGCCAGCCGGCGGGAAGCCCATCATCCGACCGACCAGCCAGGCCAGTCCCTTGCCCCGCCGCACCACGCCCTCGCCTTGGGCACCCGCATCGCCGGTAAAGTCGTGCATCTCGCGCACCCGCCCCGGCAGTTTCGCGAAACGTGCGCCCATCGCCCGGGCATAAAGCGGATCGACCAACCGCTCGGTCGTCGCATGGCGGATCGCCAGCCCGGCGAACAGCGGCTCGAACTGGTCGAGCGCCAGCAGTCCGCTCGCATCCCGGGCCCCCGGCGCCACCCGCCCGGCGAGCACTTCCTCGGCCAGAAGCTGCGCGGCAAGCGTCGGGATTTCGGGCCCGTCCCCCTTCTCGGCGATCAGCGTCCAGCGCCGCTCGACACCCGAACCGGTGAGCGTCACCGTCATCGCCGAACGGTCGCTGCGCGCCCAGCCTGTGAAGCGCTGGAGCTGGTGCAGCCAAGGCGCGGCGCCGCGCAGCGTGCCGACCCATCCCCAGCGCACCGGCCAACTCATCGCCCATAGTCCGAGCATGTGGAGCCCCTGCTCGGTGCCCGCGCGGAAAGTCACCGCGGGCTTTCCGGGCAATGCCTCGGGCATCAGGCTCAGGTCCGGCACCTCGGCGAGCGCGACCCAGCGGCGCAGCGGCGCGCTGCCGGGGATGGCGAAGGCCTCGCGACGCAGCGCCTGCCAGCCTGCCGCCTGTGCCCAGCGCTGCCCGCGCCACAGCCGCACCGGCCTGCCGACATAGGACAGGATCGCCTCCGCCACCGCCAGGCCCGCCACCGCCCGGTTCGAAGCACTGAGCGCGATCTCGACGCGTTCCACACGCGCCAGCCCCCGCGCGAGTTCCCGCGCCACTGCGCCCGACAGCGCCGGCAGGCTCGACGCACCGCTCAGGATCGGCACCTCGACCTTCGAGCCCTTGTTGAGCGCCGCGATGCCGGTCACGAAGTCCCGCGCGTCCGCCAGGTCGAGATAGGGGATGCGCATCGCGATGCACGCCTCGGGCACCGTAGTGCCGCTGCCCTGAAAGGGACCCGCGGCATCGATCACCAGGTCCGGCCGCTCTCGGGCCAGCACCATGCCGATGCCGTTGGTCCGGTCCGCGACGATCGGCTCGGCACCTGGATGCGCCGCGCAGAAGGCTGCGGCCTTGTCATGGCTCCGTCCCGCCACCAGCACGGCATGCCCCGCCCCGAGCAGCCGCCGGCTCAGCCGCGCGCCGAACCCGCCATAGCCGCCGATGACCAGGATACGGCTCACGCGGCCTCCTCCACGGGCCGCAGCGGACGTACTGTCCGGATCGCCAGCCCCGAACTCGCGCCGCACAGGGCACAGAACAGCAGCGGGCCTACGGCCTGGCCAGGCGACAGGTCGCTCCAGGCGGCCGAAATCAGGGAGAAGAAGCCGAGCGGCACCACTCCGACCACCGCGCCGAGCAGCCCGGCCGTCCACCGTCGGATCGGCATGAACCGCGATACCGCGCCCCATAGCGGCAAACCGACAAGGAACAGGTGGAGAAAGGCGACGAAGCACCCCGCCCCGAACCCGGCCAGCAGCAGGGGCAGATGGTAAAAGCCTCCCAGGAAGGCAAAATAGGCGGTGCCCAGTCCCGCCGGCGCCGCCATCCCGGCCAGTCCGGCGAGCGCGAAGTTCGCGTCCTCGCTCATCCGACCACGCGCCGCCCGTAAACCGCCCGGAACGCCAGCCCGCCGACCAGCCCAGGCCCGCCGAAGCCCAGCGCCATCCCCGGCAGCGCGCTCAAGCCGACATGCCCGCGATTGAGCAGGGTCAGCAGCAGCAACGGGACGACACCGACCAGGAAGCCGGCGAGCGCCACTTGCAGCCACCCCATCCAGCCGCGCGAATCGAGGTAGAGGTAAAGCGGCAGTCCAATGAACCACATGTGCAACGCGGCGAGCGGTGCCCCGAACAGGAAAAGGAGCAGCATCGCCCCCAATCCCTCACGGCTGGCGCCGCTGGCGATCAGCAGCACCAGGCCCGGCGCCAGCGCTGCGGCGACGATTCCTGCCGCGCTGGCGGCGGCAATGGTGGGCACACTCTTCATTCCGCTGGATCCGCGAACACGCAGAGCTGGTGGACCAGCTCGCCGAGCAGCGGATGGACCAGGTCGAGGCTGAACACGAAGCGCCCGCCGCCAATGTCCATATGCCCCACCGTAAGTTTCCCCGGCATCGCCCAGCCGGGCAGTTTCACCCGCAGCCTGCCCAGCTTCAGGAAATAATGGTCGCCGACGAACAGCAGTGCCCCGCCTTCCTCCTCCAGCCTGAGCGCGATCCCCACGCCAAGCCCCAGATATTCCTCGATTCCCGTCGGGCCGGCGAAGCGCTTGGCGCTGTGGATAACCTGTGGAAAACCCTGTGCACGGCCATATTGCCGCGTCCAATACTGGCCCTGCCCCTCGGCGTCCGCCGTCACGCTCACGCTGGCCGACACGCCCAGGTCCGTACCGAGCGGCAACGGTCCGCCGATCAGCCGCGCCACCTGCGCCAGCACGCGTCCAGCCCAGCTCATCCGGCATTCGGCGACTTCGCCCAGATAGGAGACACAGGCACCCGGCGCGATCTTGCGCAGGAAGCGGCGGCGCGTCGCCGGCGGCAGGAACAGCCAGCGCTCGCCGAGCAGCCGGGCAAAGGGGCTGGCTTCATCGTCGAGGCGCGGTGCCTGCGCCCGATGCCAATCGGCATAGCGGGCCAGCGAACCCGGCGCATATCCGATTGCCGCACCCATGGGACCACTCCCTTCCGCTACTAGCTCTTGCCCTTGGGCAGGAATGCCAGGACCTTCTTGCCCAGCCGGATCAGCATCATCAGCCGCCCGGGCTGCACGCTCATCATCTGCTGGTACCAATCGTCGATCGTCACCACGAAGTCCTGCATCGCCACGATCCGCTGCCGCGCCGTGTCGGAGATCGCCGCATCACGCTTCGCTTCCTCGGTGCAGATGCGCAGCGCCGCCACCGCCGGATCGATCTCGCGCTCCTTGCGGCCCTGGGCGATGCGCGTGAGCATCTGCATCAGGTCGACCTCGGCCTCGTAGTGATCGCGCCGGTCGCCCATCACCGGCACCCGCCGGATCAGCTTCCAGCCAAGCAGCTCCTTCAGGCTGTTCGACGTGTTGCTCCGCGCGATGCGCAGCGTGTCGCTGATCTCCTCGGCATTCAGCGGCCGGTCGGAGAGGTAGAGCAACGCATGGATCTGGGCGACCGAGCGGTTCACCCCCCATTGCCCGCCCATCTCGCCCCAGTGCAGCACGAACTGCTGCACTGCGATCGGCAACTGAACAGCGTTGTTCGTAATTTCTGTCATAACAGAAATATGAGACAAGATTGCACGGGAGTCAATCGCCTTCGCGATCCATCCCGCATCAGCCTCGCCTCGTCGCCCGCACCACCATTGCGATCGCGCAACGACCGGCCTCAGCCGCGGCGTTTGCGCGCCGCGCAATCGCAATGAAGATTTCCTTAGGTATTTCTGCAGGTTGTCCGGATTTTCCCTCTAAATTATTCAAAGACGTGCAGGTCGCGGCTTTTCCGCGGGCTCGGGGGACTTCGGGTGTTCGTACAACGCAAACTGGCCGTGCTCAGCGCGGCACTCGGTATGCTCGCGCTCGCAGGCTGCGATGGCGGCGGTGGTGGCGGCTCGTCGTCGAGCAGCAGCGCGGGCGGCGTGGTCGCCGCGCCCAGCCCCACGCCCACCCCGGTGGTGTTCACCGACGGCGACGCCGCGCGCCTCGCCAAGCAGGCGAGCTTCGGCCCCACGCCCGACCTGGTCGCCCGCATCAAGTCGATCGGCGCCACCGCCTGGGTCGACGAGCAGCTCGCGGCTTCGTCGAGCACCTATGCCGATCTCGCCGTCGAGGTTCGCCGCGATTTCTGCGCCGCGAACGACACGGTGTGCAGCCGCGCCCATTTCAGCCGCACCCCGGTGGCGATGCGCTTCTACGCCAATGCAGTCGCCGGATCGGACCAGCTGCGCCAGCGCACCGCCTTCGCGCTCGGCCAGATGGTCGTCGCGTCCGAGGCCGAGGTGAACTCGACCGCCGGCATCGCCGCGTTCAACCAGATCTTCCTCGCCAATGCCTTCGGCAACTACCGCGACATCCTCGCCCAGGTGACGATGCTCGGGTACATGGGCGACTATCTCGACATGGCCGACAGCAACAAGTCGGGCCCGTCGGAGAATTACGCCCGCGAACTGCTCCAGCTCTTCTCGATGGGCCCGGACCAGCTCAACATGGACGGCAGCCTGAAGCGCGACGCGAACGGTGCGGCCATCCCCAACTATACGACCGACGACATCAAGGGCGTGGCCAAGGCGCTCACCGGCTGGACCTATGCCCGGGTCGGCGGCGCCGCGATCACCGACGGCAACGCCCGCGACTATTCCAGGCCGATGATCCAGGTCTCGGCACGCTACGACACCACCCAGAAGAGCTTCCTCGGCACCAGCGTCGCCGCCGGCGCCACCCAGGATGCCAGTGTCGCCGCCGTGGTCGATGCCGCGTTCAACAGCCCCTCCACCGCGCCCTTCGTCGCGCGGCACATGATCGTCCACCTCGTCACCGCCAATCCCAGCCCGGCCTATGTCGGCCGCGTCGCCGCGGTGTTCGCCGACAATGGCGCCGGCAAGCGCGGCGACATGAAGGCGGTGGTCCGTGCGATCCTGCTCGACAGCGAGGCGCGCAATGCGCCCGGCACGACCAGCGGCAAGCTCAAGGAGCCGGTGCTGCTGATGACCAGCCTCGCCCGCGCGATCGGCTTCGCGACCGACGGCTATGTCTTCACCACCCGCGACACCAGCCTGGGCCAGCCGGTGTTCCGCGCGCCATCGGTGTTCAACTTCTATCCGGACGACTTCCCGCTGCCTGGATCGACCACGCTGAAGAGCCCGGCATCGAAGCTGCTCAACACCTCGAACGTGCTGCGCTGGCACAATTTCGTCTATGACTGGACCGTCTCGGGCGATGCCAGCCGCAGCGAATATGCGCTCGATTCGGGCCTGCCCATGTCCTCGCTCACCCAGCCGGTCTGGGCACCCTGGGAAGCAATGGGCACCGATCTCGATGCGATGGTGGCGCGGATCGACCTGACCCTGTTCGCCAACACGCTCAGCCAGGCGCAGAAGGACGCGCTGAAGGCTGCCGCCACGCCCATCACCAACACCGACGCCACCGTCCAGGCGCGCCGCCGCGCCCAGATGATGCTCTACGTCGCGGCCTCGAGCCCGATGTTCCTGGTCGACCGCTGAGGAGCCGGACCGATGACGTTTTCCCGACGCGATCTCCTGAAGGTCACCGCCGGTGCCGGCGCGCTCGCCGCGATCGGCCAGCTCGGCCGCACCACCGCGATGGCCGCTCCCAATGGCAGCTACCGCGCGATGGTCGGCGTGTTCCTGTTCGGCGGCAATGACAGCTGGAACATGGTGATCCCCACCGATGCCCGGCACGCCGCCTATCTCGCCGCGCGCGGCAGCGTCGGCATCGCCGCCAGCCGCCTCACCGCACTCACCGGCACCGCCTATGCGCTGCATCCGGCGATGGCCGCGCTCCGCCCGATCTGGGACGAGGGCAGCCTGGGCCTGGTGCTCAACGCCGGCACGCTCTACGCGCCGCTGACCAAGGCAACCTATCAGTCGCGCGCCGATCTGCGCCCGATGAACCTGCTCAGCCATTCGGACGAGCAGGCGCACTGGCAGGGCCTGCGCGCCCGCGATTTCGCCACCGACGGCTTCATGGGCCGCCTGACCGACAGGATGGGCGCGAGTTCGATCCCGTCGATGATCTCGATCGCCGGCTCGAACCTGGCGGTGATCGGCAAGACCAGCTCGGCGCTCGTCCTGCCCTCCACCGGCACCCTCAGCCGATCGGGCTATTCGACCACCTCGAACGCCGCCAACAACGCCAAGAACAACGCCCTCGGCGTCTTCGCCGGCGCCACCGGCCTGGGCGATGTCGCCGAGGCGAGCGCCCGCGACATCAACGCGAGCTATGCCCAGGCGACCACCGCCAACGGCATCATCTCGGCGAACAGTTCGCTCGACGGCTATTTCGTCAACCCGACCACCGGCGCCGCGCTGACCAGCGACGTCGCCCGCCAGCTGATGCGCGTCGCCCGGATGATCGACGCGCGCGGCAGCCTCGGCCACAACCGTCAGAGCTTCTTCGTCAGCCAGGGCGGCTATGACAATCACTCCGGCCAGGTGAACGGCGGCACCAACGACACCGGCACCCACGCCAACCTGCTCGGCGACCTCGCCATGGCGCTGGCCGGCTTCCACCGCGCGATGCAGTCGATCGGCATGGCGGAGAACGTCACCGCCTTCACGATGAGCGATTTCGGCCGCACCTATCGCGGCAACGCCCAGAACGGCACCGATCATGCCTGGGGCGGCAACCACCTCGTGGTCGGCGGCAACGTCACCCCGGGCGGCATCTTCGGCGCCTATCCGGATCCGGTGCTCGGCGGCGCGACCGACGTCAGCAGCGAGGGCCGCTTCGTCCCGGCCGTGGCGCAGGAGGAATATATCGGCGCGATCGCCCGCTGGCACGGCGTCAGCGATGCCGACATGCCCTATGTCTTCCCCAACTGGTCGACCTGGAGCACCGGCGGGCGCGGGCCGCTGGGCCTGTTCCGCGCATAGTTCTTCCGCGCTTAACGACGTATCCGGATTGCGCTATCGTTCCGTCCCGGTAATGGGGCGCGCCTTCGGGAGGGCGAACGATGGCCAATCTCTACCGCATAACGCCGTTCATGCACGTGCCGGACTTCGAGAAGGCCCTGTGGTTCTTCACCGAGGTGCTGAGCTTCGAGCTCTATTTCCGCACGCCCAACTATGCCTATGTCCGGCGCGAGCAGGCCGCCTTCCGCATCCTGGAGAATGCCGGCGACGACGGCGCGCCGCCGGGCAATCGCCGTTTCTGCTATTATGTCGATGTCGAGGACGTCGATGCGATCGCCGCCGAGCTGGCGCCCAAGGCTGCACTGCTCAACGACGGCGACATCTATGGCCCGATCGACCAGATCTACGGCCAGCGCGAGCTGATGGTGATGGCCCCGGATGGGAACCTGCTGGTGTTCGGCCAGGATATCTCGAAGCGCTGATCAGCAGCTGGGCGACTGGGGCAGCTTGCTCCAGCCGCGGTCGCGCTGGGCAAAGGCATCGCCCGCCATGCCGCTCGCCCGTGCCTTCCGCACGCTTGCCGCGGCATCGCCCTGGCTGGTGCTGGTGCCGAGCACCACGGCATAGTTGCGGCTGATCTGCGTCTGCCACAGTTCGGCGCATTGCCCGGAAGCCTGGATTCGACGGATCTGGTCCTGCGCGTCGTCGAGCCCCGAAGCATTCAGCGGATAGCTTCCCATCACCGCGAACCAGCCGGTCTGCACCGCGGCGGCCTGCTGCACGGCCTGCTGTTCCGCCGGCGATGCGGGCGGCAGCTTGGCGGCGACCTGCTTGAGCGAGGCCGAGGCGATGGTCAGGTCCTTCTGACTGCGCGAGACATCCGATATCGCCGCCGCGATCTGGCGCTCGCTGTTCGCCGATCCGGCCGCCTTCTGCGCCTGTTGCAGTGCCTGGTTGGCGATCTGGAGGTTGTCGAGCGCCGCCACGAGTTTGGCATCGCTGACCCGCAGCGCGGCGCGGGCCTGCCTGAGGTCGTCGGACAGGGCGAAGATGTACCAGATCGCCACCCCCGCCGCGAACAGCGTAGCCGCGATGCCCAGCACGAACATCGGCGCCACGCGCAGCGCAGACCGGCGCAGCTTGTCGATATTCTCGGTGAGCGAGGTCAGCTCCGCCTCGGAAAAGCTGGTGCTCATGACCGGCCTGCGAGCTGCTGGATGATCGTCGACACCAGGTCGAACGACTTGTTGAGGAAGAAGGAAACCCGCGCCGCCGATGCCGCGATCAGTCCCGAGGCACCGAACACCATCGCGAGTTGGGGAACCGAAATCTGCCGGGTCTGGAACAGGAAGACCAAACAGACGATCAGCAACACGAACGAGACGATCGCGCAAATCAGGTACAGGATTCGTTCGATCGCGAACATGCGCATCAGTCTATCGAGCGCATCCAGGGTTCGACCGACAAGATCTTCGTTCGAATGCGGTGGCATTCAACTCGCCCCCTATTACCCGATATCGGGTTTACCACAGGGACAGAATGAAGGAAATGCTTCGAACCATTATGGTCGCTATAATGATACCGACCCCTCCCCCATGAACCGCGCCCGCGTCGAGAAGCTCGCCCCCACCACGGTGATCTCGTTGAACGAGGGCGGCTTGGCCCGCACCCGTTCGGACAGCGTCCCCGCCCCGATCAGCCGCACCGTCCGCCCACCGGCCTCGCGCTCGATGTCGAACGGATCATGGACGTGCCCGGTCAGCACCGCGTCGGCACCCGCCTGGGCCAGCGCATCCAGCGCCTCGGCACCGCGCCTGGTCTGCGAGGTCGCCACCGTGCCGCCCTCCACCAGCGGATGGTGGCAGGCAACGAACACCAGCCCGCCCGTCGGCACCGCCTCGACCAGCGCCAGCGATTCCTGCAGCGCCCGCGTGCTCACATAACCCTTCGACCAGTTGAGCCGCCACTGGAAGCGCGCGGTGGTCTTGAGCGGCACCACCGCCACGCCCTTCACGTCGAGCGGCTTCTCGATCATCTGCTCGAGCGCCCGGTAGCGCTTGTAAGGCGTCACGAACCGCGCCCAGAGGTTGAAATAGGGCAGGTCGTGGTTGCCGACTTCCACCGTCACCGGCCGGCCCAGTCCCTGGAGCCATTTGGCGGCGGCGCTGAATTCCCTCGCGCGCGCCTGCATGGTCAGGTCGCCGGTCATGATCACAGCGTCGGGCTGCTCTTCCTTCACCCGCGCGCCGAACCAGTCGATCGCGGCGCGGTCCTCGCGTCCGAAATGGACGTCGCTGACATGGAAGAAACGCGTCATCCCAGCTCCTCGCGTGTCGCGATGAAGGCCTTGCTGCTCATGCCGGCCTTGATCGCGGTGCCGGGCGGTAGCGACACCGGCTCCCCGTCGAACAGTGCGAGCACCGGCTTGTTCCCTTTGGGGCTGAGACTGTCGGTCAGGCTCTCGCTGACCGCGTGCGCAGCGACCCAGTCGCCGGTCAGCCATTCCCAGCCGAGCTGCACGATCGAGCCCCAGTCGCGCGCGTCTACCGCCGCGACGTGCAGTTCCTTGCCCTCGGGCCGCACGAACACCGCCTGATATTTGTCCCTGAGCGCCGGCACGCCGCTGATCCGGATGCCGCTGCCCCCAAAGGTCCGGTTCCACGCGACGTGCGCAGCCTGGAACAACTTCTTGATCGCGCCCTTGCGTACCGCCTCGCGCGCCCGGAACCAGGCCGTCGCCGGCCCCAGGATCAGGCCGACAAAGGCGCGGTGCTCGCCTGCCTCGATATAGGGCAGCGCCACCCGCGTGGTCTCGTCATGCGCCGCCTCGATGATCGCCTTGGGATCGAGCGTGGGGTGCAGCGACTTGGCGAGCAGGTTCATCGTCCCGCCGGGCAGGATCAGGAAGCTGCCCTTCCAGCTGGCCAGCGCGCAGAGCGCGGTGTTGATCGTCCCGTCGCCCGCGAACAGCACGACGGTGTCCACCTTCTTGCGGGTGAGCGCGGCCCCCTTGGGGATTTCCTCCGCGGGGAATTCGGTGCGGCCGACCAGGGTGAGCCCGCGCTCTTGGAACACGGCTTCCAGCGCGTCGCACTTGGCCTTGGTGGTCGATCCCGATCCGGGGTTGGTTATGAACCAGAGTCTCTCCATCCCGGTCGTAACGCTCGGGAATCGATTTGGCTCAATAGCGGTAGAGCCGCACCCTCTGGATGCCGAACTGGCCCGGCGGCAGGCGGACGTGCCGGCCCTGATGCGTCTGGTCGCCATTGAGCTTGCGGCCGGCGACCCATTTGCCGTCGACGAATTTGCCTTCCTCGACGAAATCCAGGCCCACGCGCGGTTCGAAGGTCACCGTGATCCCGCTGCCAGCGACCAGGTAATCCTCGCCGCCCAGCCACAGGATGATCCCGCCATGCTCGGCCGCATCCTGCTTGTCCTTCCCCGTCCAGGGATCGACGAAGCCCACGGTCATCTTGTAGCTGCCCAGCGTCGCCACCTGCGGGCTGCTGTCGACCACGCCCTCGAAGCTCACCGTCGGCGAGAATCCGTCGCGCGCCTTGGCCGTGAACAGCGACGGGGTCAGCTGCTCGAGCATCGCGTAGAAATTGCCCAGCCGGTCCTTGTCGTCGATCTGCTCGATCGCGAACGGGCTGAACCCGATCGCGCCATGCTTGCCGATGATCCGCATCGCATTGGCCGGCGCGCGCGGGTCGCCCGCCTCGTTCGCCTCGGGCACGAACAGCACATTGCCCGGCACGACATAGCCGTCGGCGATCCCGGCGAAGTTGGGGAAGTAGATATCGGGCGAGAGCATGTCGATCGACGGCGTCGCCTCCCGCCACTCTCGCATCAGGTGCGCGAGCGGCCCGCCGCTCGGATATTCGCCCGGCAGTTTGTTCGGCCGCGCCTGCGCGCCGTTGACGTACATCGGCAGCCTGTATTCGCGCTTTCCCGCCTCCGCGACGGCATTTGCGAAACGCGCATAGTGATGCGCCGTGAATCCTTCCTCGCTGCCCTTCCACTTGGCGAAGGCGGCGTCCGCCAGCGCCCCGTGCTCGCGCGCGATCGGCAGGAAGCCCATCTCGTTCTCCACCTGGACCATCAGCACGGTGTGCTTGTCGCCGTCGATCGCCTTGAGGTGCTTCATCACCGCCGCGAAGGCGCGGGCATCGGCATCGAGCGTCGCCTTGCCGAACACCGAAAGGATGTCCTGCGGCTGCCCGTCCTTGCCGGTCGAGCGCAGGAAGCGCTTGCCGTCGCGCTTCACCCAGGCGGGGGCATAGGTCGACATGCTGTTCTTCCAGCTGCCGAACCACAGCAGCACCAGCCGCATGTCGTGCGCGCGGGCGTCCTCGACCAGCCAGTCGAGGCTCGAGAAGTCGAACTTCCCCTCCTCCGGCTCGATCGCCTCCCAGGTCACCGGCGCCAGCACCGTGTTGAGGTTCATGGCCTTGAGCCGCTGCCAGTGCGGCGCCAGCCAGGCACGATCCGTGGCCGATGAGTTCCCCAGCTCGCCGCCCCTAATCAGGAACGGCTTGCCATCGACGATCAGCCGACCGCCCTCCAGATGCGGCGTCTGCGCAAGCGCGGGGGTGGCGAGGACCAGGGCGAGCGGGGCGAGCCAACGGAGCATGAATGGCACAATAGTCTGAGTAATTACATCTGAAAAGACCCAGCTTGCACCGTCCCGCGCGCTGCGCCACGGCTCGCGGCCGCAGATTGGAGTAGCCTATTGTCCCGAGCCGATTTTCAACGCGTCGCGCCACCGCAGCTCATGGCCGAGGTGCGCATGTACGAGACTGCGGAAGGCGGCCGCGAGAGCGCAGCGGAGCCGGGCTGGACCTGCCCGGTGATGACGGAGACCACCAAACCGCGAATCGGCTGGGATGCGCTGCCGCTGCTTCGCGACGAACCGCTGCACCCCGGCGAGACCCGTGAGTTGGGCTTCGTCTTCCTGTCTGGCGAGCCCGCGGTACGCGCGCTGCGCGAAGCGGGACGTTTCTATCTGTGGGAAGGCCGCATCATCGGCGAGGGCCGGGTGATCGATTGAAGCTGGGAAGCTGGAGCGGGTAGCGGGAATCGAACCCGCGCTAGAAGCTTGGGAAGCTCCTGTGATACCATTTCACCATACCCGCTCGGGTCAGATGCCGATGCCACAGGCCCGGCGCCCCGGTCAACTCCTCTCGCTCAATCCGCCGGGACTTGCGCCCAATCCAGCCCGGAACGGCTGAGATATTTCCGCACGCGGTCGGCGCGCATCACGCCATCTCCTCGATCGCAACATCGGCGCCGGCCCATTCCTCCGCCGCCACCTGGCCGATCGGCCGGGCGATCCCCCGCGTCAGCGCCGCCGGCACCGTCACGCGGAAGCCACGCGCGGTCAGCCCCTCGACCGCCCAGCGCACGCAATAGTCCGCCGCAACCCCGACCACCGTCACGCCGTCGATCTCCCCACGGAACAGCCCGGAGAAGAACGCCTCGCGATCCACCGAGCCGCCCTCACGGATCGATTCGACGAAGAGCCCCGGCTCGGCCCACATGTCGAACACGCCCTTTTCCAGCCGCCACGTCGCGATCGCGGAATCGACCACGTCCGGATCGACCACCAACGCCCAGCCCAGCGTGCTCTTCTCGCAATGCGGCGGGAACTGCTTCGCCTCCTCCGACACGGCATAGACCGCCGGTACATGCGTATCGAAGGTGAACAGCACCCCGGCCGTCTCCTCGGGGTCCAGCCCGGCCAGCCAGTCCCGCATCGGCGTGACGATCTGCTCGGCGCCAGGCACCGGCAGCGCGCCGTCGGCCGCCACGAAATCCCGCTGCATGTCCACCACGATCACGAAGTTCGACATCACCTGTCTCCCAATCACGCCGCTTTACTTATGTTCACAACGCGAATAAGTAAAGCGCATAACGCATATAAGGGTGATGCGATGGACCAGGCCGCTTTCCTCGAAAGCTATGATCCCGCCGCGTTCGAGCGCCCCTCGGTGGCGGTCGACCTGATCCTGATGAGCGTGGTCGACGGCGCTCCCGCCGTGCTGCTGACCCGCCGCGACCAGCATCCGTTCCAGGGCGGCTGGGCGCTGCCCGGCGGGTTCGTCGGCATCGGCGAGAGCCTGGACGACGCCGCACATCGCCTGCTCGCCGAAAAGGCGCACATGGCCGATGCCTATGTCGAGCAGCTCTACACCTTCGGCGCGGTCGAGCGCGATCCGCGGATGCGGATCATCAGCGTCGCCTACTTCGCGCTGATCCCGGCCTGCGCCTTCGCCGCTGCAATGAAGGGCGCCCCTGAACTCGCCCTCGCCAGGCTGACCCTCCAGCCCGGCGGCCCAGTCGAAGCGCGCCTGCCCGAGGGCGAACCGCTCGCCCTCGCCTTCGATCATGGCGAGATGCTCGGCGTCGCGATGCTGCGGCTGCGCGGCAAGCTCGATTATTCGGGCATCGCCTTCGCCCTGCTGCCCGAGCGTTTCACCCTGCGCGCGCTGCAGGACGTGTACGAGGCGATCCTCGACACCAGCCTCAACAAGCCCGCCTTCCGCCGCCGCATGCTCGATCGCGGCTGGCTGGCGCCGACCGGCGAACGCGAGACCGGCGCCTCGTTCCGCCCGGCCGAACTCTATCGCTACCAACCCTCTCGCTGAGCCACCCCGCCCCGTCTATCGTCACCGGCCATATCCGGAGGAAGTCTTGCCCGTCACCGACATCGCCACCCGCGTCTACAATCATGGCTGGCGCCTCGACCCGATCGTCCGCAGCCTGCTCGACACCGATTTCTACAAGCTGCTGATGCTGCAGATGATCCGCCACCTCCATCCCGAGGTGCAGGCGACCTTTTCCCTCATCAACCGCACGAAGAGCGTCCGCCTCGCCGAAGTGATCGACGAGGCCGAGCTGCGCGCCCAGCTCGATCATGCCCGCACGCTGCGCTTCTCGAAGAAGGAGCTGATCTGGCTCGCCGGCAACAGCTTCTACGGCAAGCAGCGCATGTTCGCGCCGGACTTCATCGCCTGGCTCGCCGAGTTCCAGCTGCCGGAGTATGACCTGCACAAGGTCGACGGCCAGTTCGAGCTGCACTTTGTCGGTCCCTGGACCCACACGACGATGTGGGAGATCCCCGCCCTCGCCATCGTCAACGAACTCCGCTCGCGCGCCGCCTTGAAGGGCAAGGGCCGGTTCGAGCTCGACGTGCTCTATGCCCGCGCCAAGGCCAAGATGTGGGACAAGGTCGAGCGCCTGCGCCAGCTCCCCGATCTCGTCATCTCGGACTTCGGCACGCGGCGCCGCCACGGTTTCCTCTGGCAGCGCTGGTGCGTCGAGGCGCTCAAGGAGGGGCTGGGCAACCGCTTCATCGGCAGCTCGAACGTCCTGCTCGCGATGGACAATGATCTCGAGGCGATCGGCACCAATGCGCATGAGCTGCCGATGGTCCTCGCCGCCTTGTCCGACACCGACGAACAGGTCGCCACCGCCCCCTACCGCGTGCTCGAGGAATGGCAGGCGCATTATGACGGCAATCTGCGGATCGCCCTGCCCGACGCTTTCGGCACCACTGCGTTCCTGCAGGGCGCGCCCGACTGGGTCGCCGACTGGACCGGCTTCCGCCCCGATTCGATGCCCCCGATCGAGGGCGGCGAGCAGATCATCGCCTGGTGGCAGGCGCGCGGCCGCGATCCGCGCACCAAGCTGCTGATCTTCTCCGACGGCATGGACGTCGACAGCATCGAGGCGACCTATCGCCACTTCCACGGCCGCGTCCGGATGAGCTTCGGCTGGGGCACCAACCTGACCAACGACTTCCGCGGCTGCGACCCCGCCGGCGGCCACGACCTCGAGCCGATCTCGCTCGTCGCCAAGGTGACCAGCGCCAATGGTCGCCCCGCGGTCAAGCTCTCGGACAACCCTGCCAAGGCAACGGGCGATCCGGCCGAGATCGCGCGTTATCTGCGCATCTTCGGTGAGGCAGGCCGGGTGGCGCAGGACGTGGCGGTCTGAGCCATGTCCGTCATCCCGCGCCACAATCGTCATCCCGGCGAAAGCCGGGATCTCGTGCGGCTCGTTCCCCGCGCCTTCGCCTGAGATCCCGACTTTCGTCGAGATGACGGATGATTGGCGCAGGGGCAGCGCCCCCGACCGGGTCAGAACCCGATCGGGGACGCCGCCGCCGGCCGCCCTGCCGCTTCCGCCCGCAGCCGCCCGGCGATGTCCGCCGCGCCGCTTGCCGGCCGGTGCCGCAACTGCCGGGCAACCACCACGAAGTCGCCGGGGGTCAGTCCGTCGAGCCCCGTCGGTGCCGCCATGCCGAAGAAGCGTTCGAACGCCCGAGCCGAACGCTCCGCTCCAAGCGGTCGCAGGCCCAGTTTGAACACGAACCGTCGCAACGTCGCCGGATCGAGCCTGCCCGGATGGTTGGTCGCCGCGACCACCGGCAGCGGGTGCCGGTCGAGCCAGGTGAGCAGCTCGTTGACCTGCCCGACCTCCCAGCTCGTCTGCGCCGTGGTCCGGTCGAACAGCAGCGAGTCCGCCTCATCGAACAACAGCACTCCGCCCCGCCGCCGCGCCTCGGCAAAGGCATCGGCGATGTTCGCCTCGGTCTCGCCGACCCATTTGGACAGCAGGTCCGACGCGCGCTTGACCACCAGCGGCCGGTCGAGCCGCTGCGCCAGGTGCCAGGCGAGCGCGGTCTTGCCCGTGCCCGGCGGCCCGGTGAGCAGCAGCGAGACGTCGGCCGCGCCCGCCCTGGCGATGCCCTCGATCACTTCCGCCACCGGCGGATCGCTCTCGTAGAGCGTCACGTCGAGCATCCCCGGCCCGGCCTGGGGCAAGTCGCCGCCGCGCAGCGCCTTGACCAGCGCCTCGGCCGATCGCACCCCGCCATCGGCCTCGCCCGCCAGCCGCCCGGCCCGGGTCGCCACGCGCAGCACCGTCGCCGCTTCGGGCGCGGCATCGAGCAGCCGCTCGAACTCGGCTCCCGGCGCCACGCCTTCGTCCGCCGCAACCCGCGCCAGCATCCGCTGCCCGGCCCCGCGCGAAGGCAGGCCCAGCTTCAGCACATGGCTCATCCGCCGCAGGATCGCCCCATCGACATTGCCGATCGCGTTGGTCGTCCAGATCACCGGGACCTTGTTGGTCTCCAGCATCCGGTTGACGAACACCTTGCTGCCCGTCCGCCTCTGGAACCAGTCACCCTCGCTTGGGGAAGCATCGCCGATCAGGTCCTCCATCTCGTCGAACAGCAGCGCCGCGCCTCGCCCCCCGCCGAGCACCCGCTGCGACAGCTGCATCGCCGCGATCCGCGCCCAGCGATTGGGCTCGTCGCCGTCCTCGTCCGCCTCGGCCACCGCGTGCAGTCGCGCCCCCGCGGCCGCCGCCAGCGTCCGCGCGAACTCGGTCTTGCCGGTGCCCGGAGGCCCGTGGATCAGGATGTTGATCCCCATGGCCCGTTCGGCGAGCGCGCCGCGGAGCAGCCGGACGAGATAGTCCGCCTCCTCCACCGCGAAGTCGTCGAGCCCGAGCCGGGCGACCTGGCAGGTGCCGGCCAGCGCCTCGAGCAACGGCCTGCCGGGCCGCGGCGCCGCATCGAGCACCCGCTCGAGCGACCAGCTCAGGTTGATCTCGTCCCGGCCCTGATAGTCATGGCCGAAACCGAGCAGCCCGAGCCGCACCGCCGCCGAGCGCCGCGCCAGGCGCCCGGCGTCGACCGGTTCGGCCCCTGCCAGCTCGCCGAGCAGCCCGGGCAGGTCGATGCCCGTCCGGCACATCGCATCGACCAGCCCATAGACGCGCGACACCCTCCGGGTCGCGATCATGAGCTCGAGCAGCCCATGGTCGAGCGGCCCGAAGCCGAGCATCGCGGCCAGTTCGTCGGCGATCTGGAGCACCTGCGGGCGCATCTCGCCCACCGGCCGCCACCGCATGGTCGCGGCCAGCAGCGCGTCCCAGCCGATAGTCTCGCTCTCCACGGCCAAGCCGGTGAGCCATTCGACATGCGGCTGCGCCCATTCGTGCACCGCCCTCGCGAGCGGCGCCGTGGCCGGAAGGTTCCGGCCGATCCGGCGGAGCATCCGCCGGACGATCTGATGTTCGTGCATGAATTTCCCGTAGTCGCCCGGGCGCAGCGGACGGCACGCGCAAGCGCGCGCCGCGGCATCGGCCGGAACGCATCTCTGATCGAATTTCAAGATACGGATTGCTGCGGGCGCCGCTTGGCCCCGGCAGCGCTCAGGCGAGCTCTACAGGAACGAAGCGACGCAGGGCATAAGGCCGTTCAGGGCGCTCGCGGCCAACACGTCATTTCTCCTTCGCCGGGCGGAAACGGTCCCCCGGCTGCGGCGGCGCACTACCGCCAACCCCGGTCAAATTCAAGTTGGCCCGGACACTTCCCGCCGCTAGCGTTGCGCGAAAGTTACAGGGGATATGAATATGCGGGTTCTTGCAGGTGCGGCACTGGTCGCGATGATCCTCACAGGCACCACCGCCCAGGCCCAGCAGAACCCCCAGGCCGAAGCCCAGGCGCTCGAGCTGCTCAAGCGCGGCATCGCCTTCCGTACCGTCGCCGGCCCGGGCAACCAGACACCCGATTATGCCGCCTATCTGAAGGCGCAGCTCGTCGCCGGCGGCTTCGATCCCGCCGATATCCGCATCGAGAAGCTCGGCGACACCGCCTGGATGTCCGCCCGCTATCCGGGCACCGACAAGGCGGCCAAGCCGATCTACATCTCGGGCCATATGGACGTGGTCGAGGCCAAGCCCGAGGACTGGACCCGCGACCCGTTCACGCCGATCGTCGAGAACGGCTATATCTTCGGCCGCGGCGCGACCGACATGAAGTACGACCTGTCGACGCTGGTCGCCACGCTGATCCAGCTCAAGCGCGAAGGCTACAAGCCCCGCCGCGACATCATCCTCCTCGCCTCGGGCGACGAGGAGACGGCGATGAAGACCACCAAGGCGATGGCCGAGCTCTATCATGATGGCGAGCTGCTGCTGAACATCGATGGCGGCGGCGGCGCGCTCGACGAGCACGGCAAGCCCGAGATCTTCGGCCTGCAGGGCGCCGAGAAGACCTATGCCGATTACGAGCTGACCTTCACCAATCCCGGCGGCCATTCGAGCGCGCCGGGCAAGAGCAACGCGATCTATTCGCTCGCCCATGCGCTGGCGAAGATCGAGGCCTACCAGTTCCCCGGCGAGATCAACGAGATCACCCGCGCCGGCTTCGTCGAGGGCGCCAAGACCGCCGATCCGCAGATGGCCGCGGCGATGCGCGCCTTCCTCGCCAACCAGCAGGATGCCAAGGCGCTCGCCGTGCTGCGCTCGGAGCCCGGGCTGATCGGCCAGACCGGTACCACTTGCGTCGCGACGATGGCCAATGCCGGCCACGCCACCAATGCCCTGCCCCAGCGCGCCACCGCCAACATCAATTGCCGCATCTTCCCGGGCACCCCGGTCGCCGCGGTCGAGGCCACGCTCACCAAGGTGGTTGGCGATCCCGAGCTCAAGATCCGCACGCTCGACAGCGGCAGCATCGCCAGCCCGGCCTCGCCGCTGCGCCCCGACCTCATGAAGCTGGTCTCGGACGGCATCCATGCCCGCTTCCCCGGCACGCCGATCGTCCCGGCCATGTCGGCCGGCGCCAGCGATTCCATGTGGTTCCGCGCCAAGGGCGTGCCGAGCTACGGCGTGAGCCCGATCTTCATGAAGGGCTCGGACAGCTTCGCCCACGGCCTCAACGAGCGCACCCCGCTGAGCGAAATCGCGCCGTCGATCACCTACTACAAGGCGCTGCTCAAGGGCCTGACGAAGTAGCCGCACCACCCGTCATCCCGCCCCGGACTTGATGCCGGGCGGGATCTCAGGCGAAGGCGCGTGCCGTGCGATCGGGACAATTCGCCCCATGGCGATCGCGCCGAGGGCCGACTAGTCCACCGCCATGTCCAAGCATGGCTTCCCGTTCGCGCTGATGATCTTCGCGCTCGCCGGCTGTTCCGGCGACCAGCACGAGGAGCGGCTGCAAAAGGCCGGCCCCAGGCCCACGCTGGCAGCGCTTCTCAAGGTAGCCGATGCGGAAATCGGCGAACGCAAGTTCGCCCAATGCGCCGCCTGTCACCGGATCAGCCCCGGCGCGCCCGATCTCGGCGGCCCCAATCTCTACGGCGTCTACGGAAAGCCGATGGGACAGAACAGCATGCGGTTCAGCTACACGGCGGCGCTGCGCGACGCGGGCGGCAAGTGGGACGCCAAGACGCTCGATGCCTGGATCGCCGATCCCCGGGCCGTGGTTCCGGGCACCAACATGCAGTTCGCCGGCATCGCCGACCCGCTCGATCGCGCCGACATCATCGCCTATCTGCAGAGCCAGGCCGGCTCGGCTCCGTGAGCGCCGCGGCACGAAAGCACGTCGCCGATACCAGCCACAGCACCGCGAAAACGCCGCCGAACAGCAGTGCCTTGAACGAAGCGCCCGGCATGCGCGCGACCACCGGCGCCGTCGCGATGGCGACCGCGAGCAACGCCTGCATGATCGCCACGCCGAGCATCGTCCGCGCCATGCCCGCCGGCCGGAACCAGGCGGCGAACGCCCCGGTCATCGCCGCGAGGATCAGCAGGAAGAAGCTCATGCCGTTCCCGTCATCGCGCACGATCGTGGTCCAGACGGTCAGGAAGGACGTCAGCACCGCGACGGCACTCCCGGCACGATAGGCCCCGACCCCGGTTCGTTCGCTCGATCCCGTCATCCATCTTCCTCCTGGAACGCCACCTTCCTCTACCACCCTTCCCTGCCCCGCCTGTGCAGGAGATGAGGAGAAACCGAGGAATCAAGCAGCCGCGTATTATCTTGCCAACACACTTGGACTGATGCACATTCCCCATCAGCGGCGTCGGCCTGGCGCCTCGGGGGAAGGATCACAGTGCCAACCAGCGAACCCAGCGGCACGCCCGCGCTCGAGTTGCGCGCGCTCGGCAAGACCTATGGCCGCGGCGCCAGGGGCAAGCGCGCCGTCGACGACGTCTCGCTCAGCGTCCGCCACGGCGAAGTCTACGGCTTTCTCGGCCCCAATGGCGCCGGCAAGAGCACCACGATCCGCATGGCACTGGGCCTGATCCGCCCGAGCGACGGCGAGGTGCGGCTGTTCGGCCAGCCCGTCTCCGACAAGCATGCCCTTCGCCGCGTCGGCTCGCTGGTCGATGGCGGCACCTTCTATCCCTTCCTCTCCGGCCGCGACAATCTGCGCGTCCTCGCCCGCACCCAGGGGCATGACGGCGCGCGGATCGAGGCGGTGCTCGAGCGCGTCGACCTGGCGCGCGACGCCCGGCGCAAGGTGAAAGGCTATTCCACCGGCATGAAGCAGCGGCTCGGCGTCGCCGCCGCGCTGCTCGACGATCCCGACCTGGTGATCCTCGACGAGCCGGCCAACGGTCTCGACGCCGCCGGCATCCAGGACATGCGCAACCTGCTCCGCGGCCTGGCGGCGGACGGCAAGGCGGTGTTCCTTTCCAGCCACCTGCTCCACGAAGTCGAGCAGATCTGCGACCGGGTGGCGATCGTCCACAAGGGCAAGCTGCTCCGCGAGGCGACGGTGCGCGACCTGCTCGATCACGGCCAGGCGCTGCGCGTCGAGGCCGAACCGCTCGATGCCGCCGAGACCGCGCTCCAGGGCAAATGGCCGGTCCAGCGCGTGCAGGACGGCCTCAGCGTCCAGGCGCCTCGAGCCGACGCCCCGGCGATCGTACGCCAGTTGGTCGAAGCCGGCACCGACGTGTTCCGTGTCGGCCCCGATGACCAGAGCCTCGAGGAAATCTTCCTGACCATGACGAGGGACACCGATGCTTGACGCCGTCCGCGCCGAGGCGCTGAAGCTCCGCCGTCACCGCGCCACCTGGCTGATGGTCTGGATCTATCCGATCGCCTTCACCCTGATCATCGGCGGCGTGCTGCTCTATGGCCTGTTCGCCGCGCACGGCCCCGCCGGACCGCCCCAGCCCGCCGCCGAATGGATCCAGGACAGCACGATGCTGTGGAAGGTCCCGACCTCGGCGCCGGGCCGCTTCCTGATCGCCGGCTTCGCCGCGGTGGTGTTCGCCGGCGAATATGGCTGGAACACCTGGAAGCTGATCATCCCGGCCCGTACCCGCTGGCAGCTGATCGCGGCCAAATGGGCAGTGACGCTCGGCTTCCTGGTCATCGCGCTGGTCGCCGCCGACCTGATCACCCTGCTCGGCGGCTGGCTGGGCTCGCTCCAGGACGGCCAGCTCCCCGCCGGCGTGACGCTGGCCGCCGTCGCCGAGGCGCATTGGAAGGCGGGCACCCATGCGCTGTTGCCGATCATCTACACGATCGCCTTTGCCGGGCTGTTCGCGATCCTCACCCAGTCGATCCTCGCCACCGTGATCCTGTCGATCGCCATGGTCGTGATCGAGGGGATGCTGCCGCTGATCGCGATCTTCTTCCACGGCTATGCGCCGGCGCTGACCAGCTGGCTGGTCAAGGTGCTGCCACTCTACCACATGGCCAATCTCAACGCCTGGGCGAAGGGCGGCGCGGCGATCCCGTTCGGACCGAACGAGATCCTGTCGCTGTCCTGGACGACCTCCTTCTGGGCGCTCACTGCCTGGATCGTCGCGGCGGGCCTGGGCACGCAGCTCCGCTTCCTGCGCCAGGACCTCAACTAGGCGCCGCCGGGATAGCGCATCGCCACGTCGCACCGTTCGTAGCGGGCGCCGTAGCGGGCCATGATCCCGGCATCGTGCCGGAAGCCGAGCTTTTCGTAGAGATGGATGGCGGCCGCGCATTTGGCGTTGGTCAGGAGATAGAGCGGTTCCCCGCCCATCTCCCGCGCCCGCTCGATCAGCGCGGCGAGCAGGAACTCGCCGGCCTTCAGCCCGCGGGCGCTCGCCCGCACCCCCATCTTGGTCAGCTCCAGCCCGCCATCCTTCGAACGCTGCAACGCGCCCGCGCCGACGATGCCCAGCCCGCGCGCCTCGACGAACAGGATCGCGCCGCCGCCGTCGAGGATGCGTCCCCGCGGATCGTCCAGCACCTCGCGGTCGGTCGCCTCCATGCGGAACATCGTGTCGATCCACTCGGCATTGATGTCGCGGAAATGATGCGCCAGCGCGTCGCCATACTCGCGGATCGTCAGCACCGCCGCGCTCGAACGGGCCGCCAGCACGTCGATCGGCGTCGCCGCCAGCGCCGTCTCCAGCCGCGCGATCTGCGCCATGAAGGCGTCCGCTTCTTCCCCGAGCAGCATCCGGACCGCATCCTCGACCTTCGGCCAGACATGCACCCGCGCCCGCGCCAGCACCGCTTCGCCGGCCGGGGTGAGCGATATGGTCCGCTGGCGCTGGTCCTCGCCTTGCTCGGAGCGGGCCATGCCGAGCTCGACGAGCTGGCCGATCGCGCGGGTGACGCCAGGCTGGCTGATCCCGATCGCCTGGACGAGCTGGCCGATCGTCCGCGCCTCGCCGTCGAGCGCAGCGAGGAAGGCCATGTGCGCGGGCTGCACCGGCAGCTCGGCGTCGGCGGTCACCCGCGCCGCCCCCGCTTGCATCCGCTCCCCGAGCCGCTTCAGCCGGCTGCCGAGAAAGCCGATCCCCTGCTCGCGAATCACGTCCATTTCATAACTCCATACAGCGTTATATATCTTGTTATATAATGCCGTGAGAAAGTCAATTTGGCCCGATCCAGCGAACATTGATGTTCCGAGTGCCCTGTCGGCAGGCCCGGGTCAGATTCCGCCTTCGACCGCCTCCAGCCCCTTGGCGGCAAGCCCCTCGATCAGCGCGTCGCCGCACGCGTCGAGCAGTGCCTGCTCGGTCGCGCGGATCACGAAGTTCGCGCCGGTCCGGCCATCGCGGAAAAAGGGATAGCTGCCGATCGCGACACCTTCGAAGGCGCGCTCGGTGGCGCCCAGCATGTCGGCGATCTCGCTCTCCGCCACCCAGGCGCCGATCGTGCGCGACAGCACCGGGCGGCCGCCCTCCAGCGTGCCGGTCATCGCATCGAGCATGCCCGCGGTGATGTGCGGCACCCCGGCCAGGATGAACAGATTGCCCAACCGGATGCCCGGCGCGCCGGACATCCGGTTGGGGATCAGCTCGGCGCCCTCGGGCACCCGCGCCATGCGCAGCCGGGCATCGGTGAGCCCGCCGCGCGTCTCGTAATAGCGCTCCAGCACCGCCCGCGCCTCGGGGTGGATCACCACGCCGACGCCCAGCGCAACCGCGATCGCGTCGACGGTGATGTCGTCGTGCGTAGGCCCGATCCCGCCGGTGGTGAAGCAATAGTCATAGCCGGTCCGCAGCGCATTGACCGCCTCGACGATCCGCGCCTCGACATCGGGCACCACCCGCACCTCGGCCAGGCGGATGCCCTGCACGTTCAGCCAGGTCGCAAGCTGGGCGATGTTCTTGTCCTGCGTGCGGCCCGAGAGGATCTCGTCGCCGATCACCACCAGCCCAGCCGTCCAGATGCGTTCGCCCATGCTCCCGGCATAGCCGCAAGCCGCGCCCGCGCCTAGCGCTTCTGCCTCTCGAAAAAGCCGGCCGACCGGCCTATATCGCCTCGATGACCGAATATGTGACCGTAACCGCCGACATGCCGCAGGCCCGCGATGGCGCGATCAAGCTCCACGGCCCCGAAGGGTTCGAGGGCATGCGCAAGGCAGGCCGCCTCGGCGCCGAGATCCTCGACGCGCTCGTCCCCCATGTCGTGCCGGGCGTCACCACCGCCGAGTTGGACGACATCGTCCGCGAGATGACCCTCGCCGCCGGCGGCGTGCCCGCCACGCTCGGCTATCGCGGCTACACGCACAGCTGCTGCATCTCGAGCAACCATGTCGTCTGCCATGGCATCCCGGGCGAGAAGGCGCTGAAGGACGGCGATATCGTCAATATCGACGTGACGCCGCTGCTCGGCGGCTGGCACGGCGACACCAGCCGCATGTTCCTGGTCGGCGATGTCGGGATCAAGGCGCGCCGCCTGGTCGACGTGACCTATGAGTGCCTGATGCTCGGCCTGGAGCAGGCCAAGCCGGGCAACCATCTGGGCGACGTCGCCCATGCGATCCAGCGCCACGCCGAGAAGCATCGCTACGGCGTGGTCCGCGATTTCTGCGGGCATGGCCTGGGCCAGATCTTCCACGACGCGCCCGAGGTGGTCCATGTCGGCCGCCCCGGCACCGGCCCCGAGTTGCGCCCCGGCATGTTCTTCACCGTCGAGCCGATGATCAATATCGGCCGGGCGGACGTGAAGCTGCTCGACGATGGCTGGACGGCAGTGACCCGCGACCGTTCGCTCTCGGCCCAGTTCGAGCATTCGATCGGCATCACGGAAACCGGCTGCGAGATCTTCACCAAGAGCCCCAAGGGCCTCGACAACCCGCCCTATTGAGAGCCGGCCGGGTCGCTCAATGCGGCGGGTGTGACCAGCATTCGAGCTGTTCCTCGGCGCCTGCCGCGTCGAGGTCGCCCGCCGCGCTATGGATCCAGCAGCATTTGCGCGCCTCGGGATCCAGCGCGAGCAGCCCCTGCGCCATGATGACGAGCGGCCCTCTGGCCACGATCACGTCGCCATCCGGCACATCGCTTCCCCGCCGGTGCAGCTCGGCGGGCAGGTCCATCGGCATTGCTTGCATTGGGTCACACCCCGGTACGCTCAAGCAGCGTACAACGCGGCAGATCGCCGGCAAGTTCCCAAACAGACCGGCCGGTCATCCCGTTTCGCACCCGCAACGGGCCGCTGCCCCCAAATCCGGCACCGCGCGGCTCGCTGCCCATTTGATAGGCACTTGTTAAACCACCGCCCGGCGTGCAACCGAGAGCGGAAGCCGAGTCCCCGCACTGGCACGAACCTTGCCAGACGCGCGGATAGGCAAGCCTCATGTGCCTCGGGGGAAACCGTGAAAAAGATCGAAGCGATCATCAAGCCGTTCAAGCTCGACGAAGTGAAGGAAGCGCTCCACGAAGTGGGCGTCTCCGGCATCACCGTCACCGAAGCCAAGGGCTTCGGCCGCCAGAAGGGCCATACCGAGCTCTATCGCGGAGCCGAATATGTCGTGGACTTCCTCCCCAAGGTGAAGCTCGAGGTGGTGGTGGAGGATTCGCTTGCCGACCGTGTGGTCGAAGCGGTCGCCGCCGCGGCGCAGACCGGTCGCATCGGCGACGGCAAGATCTTCGTGATCCCCGTCGAGACCGCGCTCCGCATCCGCACCGGCGAGCGCAACGAGAACGCCATTTGACGCGACGCAACATCACGACGATGTAGCGCCACGAAGGGCAACATTATTTCCCGATTCGTCGGGTCAATGAAAGAGAGCGAAAGGGTTTACCAATGGCGAATTCGGCCAATGACGTCCTGAAGATGGTCAAGGAGAACGAGATCGAGTGGATCGATCTGCGTTTCACCGACCCCAAGGGCAAGTGGCAGCACCTCACCATGGTCGCCGGCGTGATCGGCGAGGACGAGCTGACCGACGGCCTGATGTTCGATGGCTCGTCGATCGAGGGCTGGAAGGCGATCAACGAGTCCGACATGATCCTGAAGCCGGATCTGGACGCCGTCTGGATCGATCCGTTCTCGGCCACCCCGATGCTGATCCTGGTCTGCGACATCGTCGAGCCCTCGACCGGCGAGCTCTATGCCCGCGACCCGCGCTCGACCGCGAAGCGTTCGGAGGCGTACCTCCAGTCGCTCGGCATCGGCGACACCGTCTATGTCGGCCCCGAGGCCGAGTTCTTCATGTTCGACGACGTCCGCTTCGAGAACAGCTACTCGACCAGCTACTACGCGATCGACGACATCGAGCTGCCGGGCAATTCGGGCAAGGAATATGAGGCCGGCAATCTCGGCCACCGTCCGCGCGCCAAGGGCGGCTACTTCCCCGTCGCGCCGGTCGACTCGGCCGTCGACATCCGCGGCGAGATGGTCGCCACGATGATCGAGATGGGCCTGCCCTGCGACAAGCATCACCACGAAGTCGCCGCCGCGCAGCACGAGCTGGGCCTGACCTATGGCACGCTGGTCCAGACCGCCGACCGCATGCAGATCTACAAGTATGTCGTGCACCAGGTCGCCAACGCCTATGGCAAGACCGCGACCTTCATGCCGAAGCCGATCAAGGAAGATAACGGCTCGGGCATGCACACCCATATCTCGATCTGGGAAAAGGGCGCCAACACCTTCGCCGGCAATGGCTATGCCGGCCTGTCGGACGCGTGCCTCTATTTCATCGGCGGCGTGATCAAGCACGCCAAGGCGCTCAACGCCTTCACCAACCCGTCGACCAACAGCTACAAGCGCCTGGTCCCGGGCTATGAAGCCCCCGTGCTGCTCGCCTATTCGTCGCGCAACCGCTCGGCTTCGTGCCGCATCCCCTATGGTGCGGGCACCAAGGCGAAGCGCGTCGAGTTCCGCTTCCCGGACGCGCTGGCCAATCCGTATCTCTGCTACGCAGCGCTGCTGATGGCCGGCCTGGACGGCATCCAGAACAAGATCCACCCGGGCGACCCGATGGACAAGAACCTGTACGACCTGCCGCCGGCAGAGCTCGAGCAGGTCCCGACCGTCTGCGGTTCGCTCCGCGAGGCGCTGGACAGCCTGGAAGCCGATCAGGACTTCCTGCTCAAGGGCGACGTGTTCACCAAGGACCAGATCGCGGCGTACATCGACATCAAGCGCGGCGAAGTCGCCCGCTGGGAGATGACTCCGTCGCCGGTCGAGTACGACATGTACTACAGCGCCTAAGCACACCGGCCTTCGGGCAAGCGAAAGGGGCGTCCGGAGCGATCCGGGCGCCCCTTTCCTTTTGCGCGCCGGAGATGATGATATCACGATATAAACATATCTTTATATCACCCTTGACGGGCCACGCCGGGAATGGGAATATCGGCGGGTTGAGGTTCTCCCGCCGGCCTGGCCGCGCGGGAGCTAAGACGGGAAGCCGGTGCCAGCCCCAGGGCTGAATTCCGGCGCTGCCCCCGCAACTGTAAGCGGCGAGCGGCGATCCACCATGTCACTGGGGGGCTTGCCCCTTGGGAAGACGGATCGTCCGCGCTGACCCGCGAGCCAGGAGACCTGCCTCGACGCGATAACGTCCACCGGCGGGGTGCCCGGTCTGGCCGCTCGCATGCCGCGGCCGGGCAACCGTCCTCGCATGCCTGTGCGTCATGCCGGTCGCTTCGCCCTTCATCGGGGTATGAAGACCATGACCGTCACTGTTGCCACGCTCGGCTTCCCGCGGATCGGCCCGCGGCGCGAGCTCAAGTTCGCGCTCGAGAAGTTCTGGAGCGGGAAATCCACCGAAGCCGAGCTGCTCGATTCCGCCGCCGGCCTGCGCGCCGCCGCCTGGGCCCGCCAGGCCGCGCTCGGGACCGACTGGCTGCCCTCGGGCGATTTCTCCTTCTACGACCATGTGCTCGACACCAGCCTGATGCTCGGAGCGATCCCGGAGCGCTACGGCGTCGCCGCCGGCACCGCCGATCTCGGCACCTATTTCGCGATGGCGCGCGGCACCACGGGCGAAGGCCCGGCCTGCGCGCACGGCCATGGCCACACCGCGCAGGAAATGACCAAGTGGTTCGACACCAACTACCACTATATGGTCCCCGAGCTGGTCGCCGGGCAGAAGCTCGCTTTGTCCTCCTCGAAGATCGTCGACGAATATCGCGAGGCCAGGGCGCTCGGCTATGAGACGCGCCCGGTGCTGCTCGGCCCGGTCACCTGGCTGAGCCTGGCCAAGGGCCGCGACGTCGATCCCTTCGACTTCCTCGACGAAGTGCTCGGCCTCTATTCGGCGGTGCTCACCCAGCTCCAGCATGCCGGGGCGGAATGGGTGCAGATCGACGAGCCGATCCTCGCGACCGACCTGACCGACCGCCAGCGCAGCGCGATCACCCGCGCCTATGCCAAGCTGCCGCGCCTCGGCCTCAAGATCATGCTCGCCACCTATTTCGGCGGGCTCGAGGACAATCTCACGCTGGCGATGAACCTGCCGGTCGCCGGGCTGCACGTCGATCTCGTCCGCGCCCCGGACCAGCTCGACAAGGTGCTGGTCGCCGCACCCAAGGGCCTGCTGCTCTCGCTCGGCGTGATCGACGGCCGCAACATCTGGCGGGCGGACCTGGAAAAGCTGCTCGACCGGCTCGAGCCGATCGCCGCCACCCGCGACCTGATCCTCGCTCCCTCCTGCTCGCTGCTCCACGTGCCCGTGGACCTCGCGCTGGAGACCAAGCTCGACGCCGAGATCACCCAGTGGCTCGCCTTTGCGGTGCAGAAGATCGACGAGCTGTCGGTGCTGAAGGACGCGCTCAACGGCGGCCGCGAGCTTGTGGCGACGCAGCTCGCCGTGTCCGGCCAGGCAGCCGCGGCGCGCAAGGTCTCGCCGCGCATCCACAACCCGGAGGTTGCGGCACGCATCGCCGCGGTCACCCCGGCGATGCGCGATCGCACCTCGCCCTATGCCGAGCGCGCAAAGGTGCAGGCCGAGGTCCTCGACCTGCCGCCCTTCCCCACCACCACGATCGGCTCCTTCCCGCAGACCGCCGAGGTCCGCCACGCGCGCGCCGAGCACAATCGCGGCAACCTCGATGGCGCAGCGTACGAGCAGTTCCTGCGCGAGGAGACTGAACGCACGATCCGCTGGCAGGAGGAAGCCGGGCTCGACATGCTCGTCCACGGCGAGTTCGAGCGGAACGACATGGTCCAGTATTTCGGCGAGCAGCTCGCCGGCTTCGCCTTCACGGTGAACGGCTGGGTCCAGTCCTATGGCTCGCGCTGCGTCCGCCCGCCGATCCTGTTCGGCGACGTCTCGCGCCCGAAGCCGATGACGGTCGAGTGGTGGCGCTACGCCCAGTCGCTGACGGACAAGCCGGTCAAGGGCATGCTCACCGGCCCGGTGACGATCCTCAACTGGAGCTTCGTGCGCGACGACCAGCCGCGCTCGGCCTCGTGCCGGCAGATCGCGCTCGCGATCCGCGACGAGGTGCTCGATCTCGAAGCAGCGGGCTGCAAGGCGATCCAGATCGACGAGGCGGCGCTGCGCGAGGGCATGCCGCTGCGCAAGCGCGACTGGGCAGCCTATCTCGACTGGGCGGTCGACGCCTTCCGCCTCACCGCCGCCGGCGTGGCCGATGCGACGCAGATCCACACGCACATGTGCTATTCGGAGTTCAACGACATCCTGCCGGCGATCGGCGCGATGGACACCGATGTGATCTCGATCGAGACCGCGCGCTCGCAGATGGAGCTGCTCCAGGGCTTCGCCGCCTATCGCTATCCCAGCGCGATCGGGCCCGGCGTCTACGACATCCACGCCCCGCGCGTTCCCTCGGTCGAGGAGATGGTGGAGCTGATGCGGCTCGCCCAGGCGCATCTCGCGCCAGAGCAGCTGTGGGTGAACCCCGATTGCGGGCTCAAGACGCGGAAGTGGGAAGAGGTGAAGCCGGCGATCGACGCGATGGTCGCGGCGGCACGCGAGCTTCGCGTCCGCGTGGCGGAGCCCGCATGATGCCCGGTGTCGTCCGCCTCATCGACATGGTGTTCCCGGGCGACACCAACCACCACGGCACGCTGTTCGGCGGGGTGGCGCTCGCGCACATGGACAAGGTGGCGTTCCTCGCCGCCTCGCGCCATGGCCGGGCACCCTTCGTCACCGCCGCCTCCGATCGGATCGACTTCGCCGCCCCGGCGCTGAAGGGCGAGCTGATCGAGGCGACGGGCCGCGTCGTCCGCGTCGGCACCCGCTCGCTCGATGTCGAGGTCGAGCTGGTCGCCGAGGCGCTGCTCAGCGGGGAGCGGCGGCTATGCACGCGCGGCCGCTTCACGCTGGTCGCGCGCGAGGGTGGGCCACTGCCCGCCCTCGCCCCGGCGCAGGCGGACCCGGAGGGCATGCTGGTGATGGCCGACATGGTGTTCCCGCCCCAGACCAACCATTACGGCACGCTGTTCGGCGGCGACGCGCTGCGCATGCTCGGCAAGGCCGCCTTCATCGCCTCCACCCGGGATACCAGGAAGGTCATGGTGATGGCCGCCTCCGAACGGATCGACTTCACCACGCCGATCCGCGAGGGCGAGATGATCGAGCTGGCGGCGCGGGTGACGATGCGCGGCAATCGCTCGCAGCGCGTGCGGGTGGAGCTCTGGGCCGAGGACCTGCTCAGCGCCGAGCGGCGCCGCGCAGCCTCTGCGGAATTCGTCATGGTCGCGACCTGAAGTCCGATTGCGGAGCGCGGCGGCGGTGTGATAGCCCGATGCATCACCCGGAGGTTTCCCCACATGCGATTCACGCGTCTCGCCGCCGCCGCGCTCCTGCTCGGCACGTCCGTCCCCGCCCTGGCCCAGACGACTGCCAAGCCCAAATACGGAACCTGGGGCGTCGACTATGCGACGATGGACAAGAGCGTGAAGCCGGGCGACGACTTCTTCCGCTTCGCCGAGGGCACCTGGCTGCGCGATGCGCCGATCGCCCCGGACAAGTCGCGCGCCGGCTATAATTACGACCTGCCCGACGAGACCGAGGTCGAGGTCCGCACGCTGGTCGAGGGCGCCGGCGCGCATCCGGCGGATCCGGTGATGCGTCAGGTCGCCGACTTCTACGCCGCCTGGATGGACGAGGCCGGGATCGAGGCGCGGGGCACCGCGCCGCTCAAGCCCTATCTCGGGCGCATCGCCGCGGTGAAGGACCGCAAGGCGCTCAACCTGCTGATGGCCGAGCCCGGCTATGCGTCGCCGATCGGCATCGGCATCTCGGCCGACGAGAAGAACCCGACCCAGTATACGGTGATGGCCGGCCAGGCGCGCCTGGGACTGCCGACCCGCGACTATTACCTGCTCGACGGCGAGAAGTACGTCGCGATCCGCAAGGCCTATCGCGCCTATGTCGTGAAGGTCCAGCAACTCGCCGGCATCGCCAATGCCGAGGCCAAGGCCGACGCGATCATCGCGCTCGAGACGCGGCTGGCGCAGGATCAGTGGACGCCGGAAGCGCGCCGCGATCCGCAGAAGACCTACAATCCGATGAGCCGCGCCGAGCTGGCGAAGCTCGCCCCCGAATTCGATTGGGACGCGACGCTCGCCCATATGGGCCTGGCGAACATGCCGACCGTGGTGGTGCGCGAGACGACCGCGGTCACCGCCGCCGGCAAGCGCATGGCCGATGTGCCGCTCGCCACCTGGAAGGACTGGGTCGCCTATCGCTTCATCAGCGATCACGCCCAGTATCTGCCCAAGGCGTTCGACGACGCCCGCTTCGATTTCTACAGCCGCACGCTGCAGGACGTGAAGGCCCAGGCCCCGCGCTGGAAGCGCGGCGTTCGGCTCCTTGATGGCAGCCTGGGCGAGGCGATCGGCAAGATCTACGCCGAGCGCCACTGGACGACGGAAGCCGCCACCCAGGCCAATGAGCTGGTCGAGGATCTGCGCGCCGCCTATGCCGACAAGATCAACGCCGCCAAGTGGATGGACGCGCCGACCCGCAAGGAAGCGCTCGCCAAGCTCGCCGCCTTCGATCCGCGCCTGGGCGGCCCGGTGAAATACATCGACTATTCGAGCATGAAGGTCAGCCGCACCGATCCGCTCGCCAACGACCTCGCCTCGGACAGCTTCCAGCACCAGCTCGAGCTTTCGCGCCTCGGCAAGCCGGTCGATCGCGCGCTCTGGTACATGACCCCGCAGACGGTGAACGCCTATTACGATCCGGTCCTCAACCAGGTCACCTTCCCCGCCGCGCAGCTCCAGCCGCCCTTCTTCGATCCGGCGGCCGATCCGGCGGTGAACTATGGCGAGACGGGTGCCACGATCGGCCATGAGATGGGGCATGGCTTCGACGACGAAGGCCGCCAATATGATGCCAGCGGCAAGCTGCGCGACTGGTGGACCAAGGAATCCGCCGACCGCTACACCGCGCACGCCCAGGCACTGGTCAAGCAGTTCGACGCGTACGAGCCGATCCCCGGCGTCCATATCAAGGGCCAGCTCACGCTCGGCGAGAATCTCGGCGACCTGGGTGGGCTCGAAGCGGCCTATGCCGCCTATCGCCGCTATGTGTCGCGCCACGGCGAGCCGGCGGTGATCGACGGCTATACCGGCGACCAGCGCTTCTTCCTCGCCTATGCACAGAGCTGGCAGGGCAAGGCCCGCGAAGGCGCACTGCGCAGCCAGCTGCTCTCCAACCCGCACAGCCCCGAGGAGTACCGGGTCAACGGCATCGTGCGGAACATGGACGAATGGTACGCGGCGTTCGGGGTCAAGCCCGGCGACAAGCTGTACCTACCGCCCGAGGAGCGCGTGCACGTCTGGTAAGCCTGTACGGCACAAGGAAAAAGGGCGTCCGAACCAGGGTTCGGGCGCCCTTTCCTTTGGCGAGGCTGGATATTGACAATTCCGTGAAACAAACAACCGAAATGGTGTAATTCTCGGCAAATACATGAACGCCGCGTCAATTATATAATCCGGCTTGCAAATCCACTTCCCCGGAATAGTTTCGGCACCGCAACTTGAAGAATGAAGATTCGTGCCTTGAACAAGACACGAACCCTTTTGACAGCTTGCAGACATTGCTGCTCGCGCGAACCCACGGGCCCGTCATCTGCAGCAAAAGGGGAGGAGCGCGATGGCCGACAAGAACCGGTTCGACAGTCAGATCGTCGATTCCATCGGCCTGCACGCGCGCCTTGCCCCGGCTGCCCGCCCCGCCTGATCGCCAAGCCTACCCCGCCCCAGACCAGCCCAGGAAGGAAGCTCCCATGGCATTTCCCACGGCAATCAACAGCCAGATCACCGACAGCGTCACCCAGGCGAATACCAAGGTGCTCGGCGACGCCCCGGCCGTCGCGATGGGCAATCTGTTCGTCGCCACTTCGCAGGCGCTGTCCAACGCAGCGCACAACGCGACCAATGCTCAGCAGCAGAGTTGGGTCGTCGCCCAGGCGGCTACCACCCAGGGCGTGACCACGCTCTACTCGCTGGACACCGACGGCATCGCGCTGGCGGATCTCCTCCACAGCCTTCGCCCCACGGCCTGAACGCAGAAAGGAACAGGAAAATGGCATTCCCCACCTCGGTAAACGATCAGATCACCGACAGCGTCACCCAGGCCAACGTAAAGGTGCTCGGCGACGCGCCGGCAATTGCGCTCGGCAACCTCTACCAGGCGACAGCGCAGGCGCTGGCCAATGCCGCGCACAACGCCACCAACGCGCAGCAGCAGAACTATGTCACGGCCCAGGCCGCAACGACGATGGGCGTGGCCACGCTCTACTCGCTGGACACCGCGGCGACGGGCGTCGTGACGCACGACATCCCGTCCTCCTGAGCCCGGCGCCGCGCCTAGGAGCACGATCATGAGCTCAACGTTGAATGCACAGGTGGTCGATTCCATCGCCGCCACCAGCACGCTCGTCGTCGGCCAGGCGCCGGCCGGCGCGCAGGCGATGGTCGATCTCGCCGCCGCCCATGCCCTGGGCACGCTGCTCCACGGCGCGGTCCATCGCCACCAGCAATCGGCGATATCGGGTGCGGCGGCCGCCACCGCGGCCTGCACGCGCATCCTGGCCGCGCGCAGGGTCGCCGTACCGGTGCCCGTGCCTCCGCCCCCTCCCGCAGCATCCGCCGCCCCGCGCGGCAGCAAGGAGGGCTGAGCCATGGCCGATGAAACCGAAGCCGCGCCACAGGCACCCGGGGTCGATCCCGCCATCCTTGACGCGATAAGCCAGACCCAGCTTGCCACGCTCGGCCAGCAGGTGCTGCTGTCGGGCGGGGCCGGGCGCGCCTATCAGGCGGTCGCCGCTTCCGCCGCGATCGCCGTGCAGGACGCCACCGACATGCTGCGCAACATCTCCACCGTCTCCACCACCGCGATCGGGGTGGCGATGGCCCAGATGCTCGAGGGCGATGCCGGGGCACGCGAAACGCTCGCCGCGGCGCAGGCCACGCTCGACACCGCGGTGCGGAACTATGCCGCGATCTGCGAAGCCGCCGCCACCGCGCTCAAGGGCTTCCCCAGCGCCTGAGGAGAAACCGGGATGACACTGATCGTCGCATCCAAGCCGGTCTTCCAGCCGGCGGGGCTATCGCAGCCCGCGCTGCTCGCGCTGAGCTGCATCGACGGCGGCAATGAATGGCTCGCCCATGCGATCCAGGCGCCCCGACTCTACGCGTTCGAGGACGAAATGGCGCTTGTCGTCGCCGCCCAGCAGGGGCTGCACGGCATGCCGCTGGTGCTGTTGCCCAGGCTCGGTCTGATGGCCGGCGCAGCGCGGCTGATCGCGCTGTCCGCCGCCGACCTGCGGCTGCTTGTGGCGGTCGAGGCGGGAAGCGAGGACGCGGCGACCACCGCGGCCGCGCAGAAGCTTCTCGCCGGCGAGGCATTGTACACCGCCGCCGATCTCGCCGCGGTCGATGCGCTGCTCAAGTCGCTCGGCGTGGCCGGCGCGTCGCTGTTCCAGGCCCTGTCGCTCGGCGAACGGCTCGCGTTGCTCGATCTCAAGGCGGAACTCGCCGCCGACGGCGCGCCGCCCATTGCCGCGCAAAAGGCCGCGGCACGCTTCGCCGCCGACTGGGCCTATGGCCCGTTCGAGTTCGTCGATTACCTGCGCGCCTCTCTCGCACTCACCACCGGCACCGCGCCGCTGAGCGCCGACGATGCCAGCGCCGCCCTCGCCGCGCTGGCACCGATGCTGTTCGACGCGCTCGACTGCCCAGCGGTCAGCGGCTTCGTCGCGCCGGAGGCCGTCGCCGGAGCCGTGGCAGGCTGGATCCGCGCCGGCCGCCGGATCGGCTTTCCCCGCCTGTCACGCGGCGTCTGGCAGCTCGTCGTCCATGGCGGCTATCGCGGCGAGACCGGCGCGGCCGGCCAGGCACTGGTCGATACCCATCTCGATCAGGCCCAGGCGCTGCTGACCCGCGCCTCGCTCGATCGCGCCCGGCTCGCACAGGATGGCGGCAGCGCGCACTTCACGGCGCGTGAACCGGACCAGCCCGGCGAAATCGGGCTGCAGCTCGATGCCAGCGGCGCGATCACGCTCGAGCGTTTCGTACCGGCCTAGGCCGGTACCGCCAGCAGGAGACAGGGTATGAGCGACGACCTGATGGATGCGCATGCCGCGATCGCCGATGCGGTGGCAACGGAAGCCAGGGCCGTATCGAAGATCGGGGCCGCCGTGCAGACCCAGCGCGTACCGGAAACCTCGGCCAGCGCCGGGCCGCAAGCCAGGCCCGCGGCCCGGCCGAAGCCTGCTGCAAAGGTAAAGCCGGCCGCCAGGCCGAAGCCCGCCGGCAAGAATTAAGCGCCCGGCCCCCTTTCGAGGATACCGGGCGCTCCCCCTTTTAACTCTTAGCGCTTGCCGAGCTTCAGGCTCGCCGCGATGCCATAGACGCGCGGCTCGCCGGCGATGAAGGTCGGCATGCCCAGCGCGTCGCCGGTGTTGCCGGCATCCTTGATGTACTTCTGGTTGAAGGCGTTGGTGACGAAGCCTTCGATCCGCCAGCGGCCATTGTCCGTCTCGAAGCCCAGCCGGGCGTCGACCAGCGCATAGCTGCCCTGCACTTCGTCCTGCACCAGATCGGGCACCAGGTTGTTCACCTGCAGCGCGGGCAGGTCGTTGTCGTCGTCGAAGAACACCTTGGACTGCCAGGTGACGCTCGGCGTGAAGTCGATCTTCACCGGGCCCGCCGGCACCTTGAACTGCACCGCCAGCGCGGCGCTGTGATCAGGCGAAAGGCGGAAGCGGTTGCCGTCGCGCGCGCCCGCGGCGAAGCGGCTGTGGTTATAGGCGTAGCTGCCGAACAGGCTCACCCAGTCGGCCGGGCGCCAGTTCACCTGCCCCTCGAAGCCATAGCTCTCGGCGCGGCCGGCATTGATGGTGACGAAAGTCGTGCCCTGCTGCTCGGTCGTCTGGAAGTTCTTGTAGCGATAGTAGAACACCGAGCCGTCGATGAAGAGCGTGCGGTTGGCGAGCGCGGTCTTCACGCCGGCTTCGTAGCTGTCCACCGTCTCCGACGGCAGCACGCTGAACCGCGCCGCGCCGCCCGGCGTCGAGGGCGCGCCGACGCTCAGGATCTCCGGACGACGGCCGCGCGCGTAGTTGGCGTAGATATTGGCCTCGGGCGAGATCTCGTACTTGGCGGTGGCGCGCCAAGTGAAGCCGCTGTCGTTGTGATCGGCATTGTACAGCTGGCCGTTGGTGCCGGTCGGCTGCGCGCCCAGGCCGAAGAGCGGCACCGGGTACAGCGCCGAGGTCGGGATGTTCGCCGCACCCGGCACCGCCAGCGCGCCGAGCAGCTGCTGCGCGGTCGCCGGGCTGGAGCCCAGCAGTTGCAGCGCGCCGATATAGCCGCCCAGGATCGAGCGGCCATTGCTCACCGCCGAGGAGAAGCCGGTGGTCTTCGCGTCATGGCTCCAGCGGATGCCACCGCCGACCTGGAAGCGATCGGTGACGTCGAAGGTCACGTCGCCGAACAGGTCCCAGCTCTCGGTGCGGCCGTAATTGGTCGTGGTCTCCTGATGCCCCGGCTTCAGGTTCGCGGCGATCGCCTGGGCCTGGGCCGTGGGCAGCAGCGCATTGGTCTGCGTCGCCGCCTGGGCCGTCGCCTGCGCATCGTTAAGGCCTGCCTTGCGGAAGGCGCTGTAGAGCTGGCTGCGCAGCACGCCCTGGAGCAGCGAGCCGGTGAAGGCGGTGTTCGAGAACAGCGCGAGCGGCGCCGGATCGGTCGCCGCGCGGCCCGGGATGGCGCCGCCGCCGTTCAGCGTGTTGGTCAGCCGGGCGAGCGCCACCCGCTCGTCGAACTGCGAAGGCGCGCGCTGGAAGCCGTCCTCGCGGAAATAGGTGCCGCCGAAGAACGCCGTGACGCGGTCGTTCTTCCAGGTCAGGCGCAGCGTGCCCATGGTCTGGTTGCCCTGCGCATCCTCGGCCGCGGTCAGCGCGGGGAGCGAGATGCCGTCGGCGTCGAACACCTCGATGCCGGCGAACTTGCGGTACGAGCCGATCGCGTTGAGCGAGAGGTTGGGCGAGAAGTCGTAGTTCGCGATGCCCGTCACGCCCCACACGTCGCGGTCGAGGCCCAGCGGCCGGCCGCGCTCGAAGCTCGAGGGGCTGGCCAGCGCCGCGCCGCTGTTGCGGCCACGATCGCCGATCACCGCACCGGTGACCGGGTCCGTCGGGTTGTACGCGATCGACTTGAACGAGGTGCCGCTCGCCTTGTCGTGCTGGTAGTTGCCGATCAGGTCGAAGGTGAGCGCGCCTGGCGCCCAGCGCAGCGCGCCACGCACCGCCTCCGACTTGATCCCGTTATAGTCCTCGCCGCCGAGCAGGTTGGCGATGGTGCCGTCGCGCTCCTTGATCCGGCTGGCGACGCGGATGGCGAGATCGTCGCTCAGCGGCAGGTTCACCGTCTGGTCGATCCGATAGCCGTTGAAGTTCGAATATTGGCCATAGACATAGCCATAGGCGTTCTTCGGATCGGCCTTGGCCTGGACCAGGTTGACCGCGCCGATCAGCGCGCCGCGGCCGTACAGCGTCGATTGCGGGCCCTTGGCCACTTCGACGCGCTCCATGTCGAACAGCTCGACATAGGAACCGCGCGACTTGGAGATCGACACGCCGTCCTGGAAGACCGAGACGCGCGGCTCGTTATAGGCGGCGCCCGAATCCGAGGTGATGCCGCGCATCACGAAGCCGGGATTGTTCGGCGACTGGTTCTGCACGTCGAAGCCCGGGATGAACTGGCCGAGCCGGTCGAACTCGGTGATTCCCAGATCGTCGAGGAACTGGCCCTGCAGCGCGGTGAGCGCGAACGGCACGTCCATCGGCTTCTGCTCGACCAGCTGCGCGGTGACGACGATCTCGCCGCCGTCCGTCCGGCTGTCGGCAGGCGCGGTCGCTTCGGGCTGCGCCTGGGCGGCTTCCTGCGCCGCCGCATCGGTGGCGGCAAGCAAGGCGATCGGGCTGGCAAGCGCGAGCAGCGCATAGCGAACGGACATGACGGACTCCCTGTTGTTTCGGGAGCGTTCCCCTGCCCCCTGGGCAAGGCCGATGGCGTGCGATCATGACATCCATGTTGCGCCGCAACGAATTTAGGGAATTGAATTAAGTTGTTGGTTAGGCGGAACGAACGCCTGCGGCCCGCGTTGCGCGCTTCGGTTCTTAGAGGGAGGAACCCCGTATGCGTATCGCCACCCCGCTCGCCGGCCTGTTCTTGCTTGCTGCCTGTTCCGGAGGCGGCGGCTCCGGCGGAGGCGGCGGCGTCACGCCTACGCCCACGCCCACCCCGACGCCCAGCGTCAATACCGCGCCCAATTTCACCTCGCCCGCGATCACCAGCATCGCCGAGAATGTCGCGCTGGCCTATCAGGCGACCGCCACCGATGCCGAGGGCAACCCGATCACCTTCTCGATCGCGGGCGGCCCCGATGCGGCGCTATTCACGATCACGCCGGCCGGCGGGCTGAGCTTCGTCGCGGCACCGAGCTTCGAGACGCCCAAGGATGCCGATGGCGACAATGTCTATCAGGTCCAGCTCCGCGCCAGCGACGGCAGCCTGAACTCGACGCTGCTCGTCTCGATCACCGTGAACGACAGCAAGGAGGGCATCCGCGTCCGCCGCGTCGGCTCGGGCTTCAACCAGCCGGTGTTCGTCGCCCCCGTGCCCGGCGACAACAACCGCGTCTTCGTCGTCGAGAAGGGCGGCGGCGTCTGGTTCCTCACCCCCTCGACCGGCGACAGGACGCTGGCCTTCCGCGCCACCGGCCTCTCCACAGATGGCGAGCGCGGCCTGCTCGGCCTGGCGGCGCGGGACGATTTCGCCACCTCGAACATCGTCTTCGTCCACGCTACCGGCACCGACGGCGCGGTCGAGATCCGCGAATACAATGCCAGCACGGGCGCGATGCGGCTCGTCCTGTCGACGCCGCACGCCTCGGCGAACAACCATAATGGCGGCTGGATCGGCTTCGGGCCCGACGGGCTGCTCTACGACGCGGTCGGCGATGGCGGCGGCGGGGGTGACCCCAACAACAACGCCCAGAACGTCAATGTCCGCCTGGGCAAGATCCTGCGCCTCCGGATCGACAAGACGCCCGGCTCGGCCACGCCCTTCGCGCCGGCGCCCGGCAATCCCTTCGCGGCCGGCGGCGGCGATCCGTACATCTTCGCCTATGGCCTGCGGAACCCGTTCCGCAATTCGTTCGACGGCAACAACCTGATCATCGCCGATGTCGGCGAAGGCGCGGTCGAAGAACTCGATCTCGCCCCGATCAGCCAGCCCGGCCTCAATTTCGGCTGGCGCTTCCTCGAGGGCACCAACCCGTTCAGCGGCACGGCACCGGGCGGCCTCACCGCGCCAGTCTCGCAATATCTGCACGGGAGCGGCCCCAAGCAGGGCAATTCGGTCATCGGCGGCTATGTCTATCGCGGCCCGGTCACGTCGCTGCAGGGCAGCTATGTCTTCGGCGATTTCGTCAGCGGCAATATCTGGACGCTGCCCGCGGCTTCGCTCGTCCAGGGCCAGCTCTTCCCGGCGGCGAGCTATGAGCGGCGCAACTTCGATTTCCTGCCCGATGCCGGCACGATCGACCAGCTCGCCTCCTTCGGCGTCGACAGCGCGAACAACCTCTACATCGTCGATCTCGCCGGGGAGATATACATGGTCCAGCCGGGCTGAGTCGCGCCCTTGCGTTGCGAAACGCAACTGTCCATCTAGATCGCCATACCGCAAGTTCGAATCGGAGAGGCGAGAGATGCGCAGCTATCTGAAGCAGTTCATCGGAGGGGAGTGGGTCGAGAGCCAGGGCGGCACGCCGCACAAGGTGATCAACCCCGCCACCGAGGAAGCGGTAACCGAGATCACGCTGGGCTCCGAGGCCGATGTCGACAAGGCCGTCGCGGCGGCCCGTGCCGCTTTCGAAAGCTTCTCGCGCACCAGCGTCGAGGAACGCGTCGCGCTGATCGAGGCGATCCTCGCCGAGTACAAGAACCGCGCCGGCGACATGGCCGAGGCGATCAGCCTCGAGATGGGCGCGCCGATCAGCCTGGCCAGGACCGCGCAGGTCGGCTCGGGCCTGGGCCATCTGATGTCCGCCGCCAATGCGCTCCGCGACTTCCAGTTCGAGGAGCAGATCGGCAACTCGCTGGTCGTCCATGAACCCATTGGCGTCGTGGCGATGATCACCCCCTGGAACTGGCCGCTCAACCAGATCGTGTCCAAGGTCGCGCCCGCGCTCGCCGCCGGCTGCTGCATGGTGCTCAAGCCCTCGGAAGAGGCACCCGGCTGCGCGATGATCTTCGCCGAAGTACTCGCCGCCGCCGGCGTGCCGGCGGGCGTGTTCAACGTCGTGAACGGCGACGGTCCCGGTGTCGGCACGGCGCTCAGCCGCCACAAGGGCGTCGACATGGTGAGCTTCACCGGCTCCACCCGTGCCGGCGTGCTCGTCGCCAAGAACGCCGCCGAGACGGTGAAGCGCGTCCACCAGGAACTGGGCGGCAAGTCGCCCGCGCTGATGCTCGAAGGCGCCGATCTCGGCCGCGCGGTGCAGGCCACCCTGTTCAACGTGCTGCTGAACTCGGGCCAGAGCTGCATCGCCCCCACCCGCCTGCTGGTGCCCGCAGGGCTGCAGGACCAGGTCGCCGCGGCGGCCGCCGAGGTGATGAAGGCAACGCACACCGGCAATCCGGCCGAGGAAGGCCGCCATATCGGCCCGCTGGTCAACAAGACCCAGTGGGAGAAGGTCCAGGGCCTGATCGCCAAGGGCATGGAGGAAGGCGCGAAGCTCGAGGCCGGCGGCCCCGGTCGCCCGGACGGCGTCGAGACCGGCTATTTCGTCCGCCCGACCCTCTTCTCCAGCGTCACCAACGCGATGACGATCGCCCGTGAGGAGATCTTCGGCCCGGTCGTCACGATCATCCCGTACGAGGACGAGGAAGACGCCGTCCGCATCGCCAACGACACCGACTATGGCCTGTCCGCCGTGGTGTTCGGCAGCGGCGAGGCGATCAAGCGCGTCGCCCCGCGGCTGCGGGCCGGCATGGTCTACGTCAATGGCGGCCAGCCCGACCCCAACCTGCCGTTCGGCGGCTACAAGCAGTCGGGCAATGGCCGCGAGCACGGCAAGTTCGGCCTGGCCGAGTTCATGGAGGTCAAGGCGGTGGTAGGTGCATTTGCGTAACCTTCCGCTCGCGATTTCCTAACCCAGGTTAGGCATTCTGCCCCCCGGGGACGCCCCTCCCCGGGAGTACAGCGTATGAGCTACGAGCGTCTCATTGCCGAACACGCGCTGATCGATGCCGCGCTGGCCCGGCTGGAGGCGCTCGTGGCCGCCGCGGTCCCCGACATTCCCGCCGTGATCATCGGGCTCGCCGATCTCTCGAACGAGCTCGCCCATCATCTCGCGCACGAGGACAGCTTCATCTATCCGCGCCTGATCCAGGGCCGGAACCCGCAGGCACGCCGCGTGGCCGAGCGGTTCGTCGAGGATTTCGACGAGCTGCGCGGCGCCTGGAACCTGTATCTGCGCGAATGGACAAGCGACTGCATCGCCGGCGACTGGGAGATATTCCGCATCGAGACCGGCACGATGATCGTCCGCCTCGCCCAGCGGGTGAAGGCAGAGAACGCGCTGCTCTATGCCGAGGCGCTGCGCACCGGCGCCGTGCCCCTGCGCGACCAGCGCGCGGCCTGAAATTCCCCTCTCTTCCAAAGAGGGGAGCAGAAGCGTGCTCGCCTCCAGCGGCCCATGCTCCCGCTACGGCACCAGGATCGTAGACCCGGTCGTCTTCCCCGCCTCCAGCGCCCGGTGCGCGTCGGCGGCATCCTCCAGCGCGAAACGCTGGCCGATCTCCGCCCGCACCGCACCGCTCCGCAGCATCTGGAACAGCCTTGCGCTGCCCGCCGCGCGCTCTTCGGGCGTGACATAATAGTCGAACATCGTCGGCCGCGTGACATAGACCGATCCGGCCCGCGCCAGCGTGCCCAGGTTCACCCCTTCCACCGGCCCGCTGGCATTGCCGAAGCTCACCACCAGCCCGCGCCGCCGGACGCTCGCCAGCGACGCCTCCCAGGTCGCCTTGCCGACCCCGTCGAATACCACTTCCACGCCCGCGCCGGCGGTGATCCCGCGCACCCAGTCGGCCACGCCCTCGCCGCGCGAGACCAGCACGTCGTCCGCACCCGCCTCGACCGCCAGCGCCACCTTGTCGGCGCTGCCCACCGTCGCGAGCACCCGCACCCCGATCGCCTTGAGCCAGCGCACCGCGATCTGCCCGACACCGCCCGCCGCGGCATGGACCAGCACCGTCCAGCCTGGCTCGACCCGGGCGCAGCGCTCGACCAGGAATTCCACCGTCCCGCCCTTGAGCAGGGCCGCCGCCGCGGTCTCGTCGCTGATGTCGTCGGGCAGCCCGAACAGGATCTTCGCCGGCACGTTGCGCGCCGTCGCATAGGCGCCGATCCCGGGGCCGAAGGTCGCCACCCGGTCTCCGACGGAGAAGTCGGTCACGCCCTCGCCCACCGCCTCGACCACCCCGGCCGCCTCGCCGCCCAGGCCGCTCGGCAGCGGCACCGGATAGAGGCCGGAGCGATGATAGGTGTCGATGAAGTTCAGGCCTACCGCAGTGTTGCGCATGCGGACCTCGCCGGGCCCCGGCGGCGGCAGGTCGACATCGACCCACTGGATGACTTCGGGTCCGCCGACCGCTTCGATCCGTGCCGTCCGTTCCATCACGCGACTCCTTCAATGTACCGGCCAGACCCATAGGATCAGCGGCGTGCCGACCACCAGCACGATCAGCGAAAGCGGTGCGCCCAGCCGGGCATAATCGCCGAACCTGTACCCGCCCGGCCCCATCACCAGCGTGTTGCACTGGTGCCCGATCGGCGTGAGGAAGTCGCAGCCCGCGCCCACCGCCGTCGCCATCAGGAATGCCTCGGGCCGATAGCCGAGCTGGCCGGCGAAGGTCGCGGCGATCGGCGCCATCACCAGCACCGTCGCGGCATTGTTGAGGAAGGGCGTCACCGCCATCGCCGCCGCCAGGATCAGCGCCACCGCGCCCCAGGGCGGCAAGGTCGCGGCGAGCTGGCTCAGCCCGTCGCCGATGATCTGGCTCGCCCCGGTGGTGCGGAGCGAATCGGAAACCGGGATCAGCGCGCCGAGCATCACCAGGATCGGCCATTCGATATGGTCATAGGCTTCGCGCACCGGCAGCGCGCCGAGCAGGATCACTGCCCCCGCCGCCGCGAAGAAGGCGACCGCCACCGGCACATAGCCGAGCGCCGTCGCCGCCATCGCCGCGCCCAGGATCGCCAGCGGCAGCAGTCCCTTGCGCGCGCTGCCCAGCCGCAGGGTGCGCTCGGCGAGCGGCAGGCACCCCAGGTCGCTCAGCCGCTCGAAGAGGAGGTCGAGCGGCCCCTGCAGCACGATCACGTCACCGGCGACGAGCTCGATCTCGCCAAGCCGGCTGGCCAGCCGCTCGCCCTGGCGCGACACCGCGATCAGGTTCACCCCGAAGCGCTCGTGCAGGCCGAGCCGCCCGGCGGTGCGGCCGATCAAGGCGCTCTCGGTGCCGATCACCGCCTCGATCACGCCCACCTCGCCGCTCCCCTCGGGCTTCTCGCGCCCGGCGCCCTCCAGCTCCAGTCGGTCGCCGGCGATCACGCGTTCGAGGCTGTCGGGCGAGCCGGCGAGGATCAGCACGTCCTCGGGCTTCAGCGTCGTGTCGGGGAAGGGGATCGAGCGGATGCCGGAACGCAGGATCGCAGTCACGGTGATCTCGCCGTCATGCCGCTCGCGGAACGCGGCCACCGTCTCGTCCACCGCAGGCGATCCGGCAGGGATCTCGGCCTCGGTGACATAGTCCTCGATGTTGATCGCCTCGCCCAGGGTCGGCGCGGCACGGCGGTCGCGCGGCAGCAGCCGGTAGCCGAAGCGCAGGAAGATCAGCCCGACCAGCGTCAGCCCCAGGCCGACCGGCGCATAGTCGAACATGCCGAAGGGCTGGCCGGTCATCTCCTCGCGCACCCGGCTGACGATGATGTTGGGCGAGGTCCCGATCAGCGTGATCAGCCCGCCGAGCAGCGAGGCGAAGGACATCGGCATCAGGTACGCCGCCGGGGAAACGTTGGCGCGCTTCGACATCTGCAGCGCCACCGGAATCATCATCGCCAGCGCGCCGATATTCTTGACCAGCGCCGATGCCAGCCCGACCGAGGCGCTGAGCAGCAGCAGTTGCGAGCGGACATGCGTCACGCGCTTCTGCAGCACCAGCATCGCCCGCTCGATCACCCCCGACCGCTGCACCGCGCCCGACAGGACGAGCGCCGAGGCGACGATGATCACGATGTCGTCGGAAAAGCCGGTGAACGCCTGCTTGGGGCTGACGATGCCCAGCGCCAGCGCCGCGAGGAGCGCGATCACCGCGACCATGTCGTAGCGGAACTTCCCCCAGATGAAGAGCAGCATCATGCCGGCCAGCACGCCGACGGAGAGCAATTGGGGCGTGTTCATCACCGGCTGAACGCCGCGCGGTGGCTTCGGGTCCGCAGCCATCCAATTCCTCCCCCAGCTTGTCTGGGGGAGGGGGACCGCCGGCGAAGCCGGTGGTGGAGGGGCGCGCCGGGTACCGGCGCGTTGCGCCGCCCCTCCACCACGCCCTGCGGGCGCGGTCCCCCTCCCCGAGCAAGCTCGGGGAGGAATTAATAGCCTAGTGCACCGTCCCCACGGCCCTGCCCACCGACATCAGCACGATCAGCCGCTCGATCTGGCGCCAGCGGCAGAAATGGATGTGGTTGCCCAGGTCGCGGCTGCGATCGGCACGGGCGGCAGCTTCGCTGCCGGCGAGCTCGCCGAAGCTGGCGATCAGGTCGTTGGCGTCGGCGATTTCGCGGCGATCGCCCAGATAAGGCATCATGTTCATGCGCGCGTTCGCTACACGAGCCGTGCCAGTTCCAGCGGAATCGCGGCTTTGCGCGCCACAGGATGCTGAACTTCCGCTAACCATGTTGCAAAGCGCGTATCGCGTGCCCCGGCATGGCACAGGTAGCGTCCCGCCCCGGGACGTGGCAGAGGACAGCCATGACCAAATCCCCCTCCAAGACGCCCGTCGCCGGCGGCTTCCTGCTCGCGCTCAGCCTGATCGTCGGCGTGTTCGTCGGCATCGCCCGGGGCGAGGCGTCGTTCGGCTTCGTGATCGGGCTCGCGGTCGGCGTCGCGCTGCTCGCCGGGGTGTGGCTGGTCGACCGGATCCGGGTGGGGCGGTAGCATAAATTCCTCCCCCAGCTTGCTGGGGAGGAACTAACGGTCAAACCGCCCGGCCCAGCCAGGCCACGCGCCCGACCACGTCCAGCGCCTTCGCCGGCACCACGCGCATTTCCCAATCCGGATTGTCCGAGATCACTTCGATCCCGCCCACCCCGGCCCGCAGCCGCTTGACCATCAGCTCGCCGTCGAGCCGGACCACGAATACCCCGCCGCGCCCCTCGATGCGCCGCCGGTCGCGATCGACCAGTATCTCGTCGCCATCCTCGAGCGTCGGCATCATCGAATCGCCCTGCACGCGGATCATCGACGCCGCCTCGGGCCGCACGCCCAAAGCCCGCAGCAGCTCGGGCGAGAATTGCGCGCCCCGCCGCCGCCGCGCCTCGCGCTCGACCAGCCCGCCCGGCCCCGCCGACGCACCGACGTCGAGCCGCGCCACCTCGACCAGCCCCTCCAGCTCCGGCCCGCCCAGCCGCGCCTCCGCAACGCCGAAATAGCGCGCGAGCAGCGCCCGGTCCGCCTCGCTCAGCAGCCGCGGCGTACCCCGCACCAGATATTGCTGGAGATAGGCCGCGTTGCGCCCGAGCAGCCGCGACAGCTCGGTAAGGCTCGTGCCGTTCTCGGCGATCAGCGCCTCCAGCGCGGCGCGTTGCGCTTCCGGTTCCATAGTGTCTCCATACCCGTAGGAATTTTCCTAGACAAGTAGGAAATAGAGAACAAAGTAGGAACGATCTTGAGCGAATCGGACGGGAGAAAAACGCATGTCGGTGCATCGCAAGATCGAGAAATTCCTCCGGGCGACGGACATGCCGCCCACCAAATTCGGCAGGCTGTCGGTCAGCGATCCGCGGCTGGTCCATGATCTGCGACGCGGCCGCGAACTCGGCCCGCGGATCAGCGCCCGGATCGAGGCGTTCCTGGCCGCCCAGCAGGCGCAACAGGCACAGGCCCGCAACCGGGACATCCGGCGATGAGCCGCGGACCCGATGCGGAGACGCTGCTCCGCCGCGCGCTCGAATCGCATGCGGAGGCGGCCGGCTGCCCGGTCGCGCTGGTCGAATCGGACTGGACGCGCTGGGCCAGCGCCACCTTCAGCGGCGCACGGCACCTGCTGGCGCTGGCCGGCCCGCCCTCCCCGGCACTCGATGCCTGGATCGCCGGCCTGCCCGAGGCGGAGCTGCGCCTGCGCGGCCATCTCGTCGCCGACCTGGCGGTGGAACATGTCCGCCGTGCGCAGGACCGGGTGACGGTGTCGCTGGAAGTGCTGACGGTGGAGGAGCGGCGTTAGTGTGGCGCCCCTCTCACAATACTCTCTCGTCACCCCCGCGAAAGCGGGGGCCCATCTCCCGGACGCACGACTGGGCGCACCGGATGTATTTGAGGAAAGCGCACGAGATGGGTCCCCGCTTTCGCGGGGATGACGGAACAACAATCGGAAGCGGTGTTACGCCGTCCGCCGCGCCAGGTTGCGCAGGGTGACGAGCGCCTCTTCCAGCCCGCGCTCTTGCGCCTTGGCGGCCGAGCGCGAGGTTGCCGCAATCTGCTTGTCCGCCACGCCGCGTTCCAGCCGCTCGAGCAGCGCGTGGACCGATGCGTCGGTCTCCGGCCGCACGATCCGCTCGCGCGGCGGGGCGACCGGCGCTTCGACCAGCGGCTCGGGCACGTGCCGGCGCGGCGGCGGGGTCAGCTCGAAAATCTCGAAGCGCTCGCTCTCGTCGAAGATCGACGGGCGCGGCTGGCGGCGCAGCGGCGCGAGCGGCACCGGCGCGGACTTGGGCACCGCCGGGATCGCCTGCGGATCGAAGGCAGAGAGCGGCTGGTCGAAATCGACCGGCAGTTCCTGCTCGACGGGCGCCAGGGCCTCGCGCGCGTGAAGGTCGTGAACTTTGTGAACTTCCGGCGCCTCGACGACCGGCTCGGGAGCGGAGATCGGGGGCGGCGTAGTGTAAACTTCGGAAACTTCCGGCACCTCGACCACCGGCTCGGGCGCAGTGGCGATCACCACCGGAGCCGGCAGCGCGATGACGGGTTCGGGCACCTGCACGACCACCGGTTCCACCGCCTTGGGCGGGGAGATCGGGCGCGGCGGGAAGATCGCGTCGAAGTCGATATGCTCTTCCGCCTCGGGCTCGGCCACCGGCACGGCGGCACGGACCTCGAGGAACGGCCGGCCCAGGTCACGGGTGGCGAGCAGCGGCGGACGCGGCGGCGCATCGGGATGCGCATCGGCACGGCGCAGCACGGGCAGCGGCACCTGCTCCGGATCGCTCTCGACCTCGGCCGATTCGCCGATGGTCAGCCCGCGCGAGCCGAGCAGGATGAAGGCCGAAAGCCACATGAAGGCGCCGACGAACGCGCCGGCACCCAGCGCCACGGCCAGGCGGGCGGTGGTGCCGAGCGGCGGCTCGGCCATCGAAAGAACGGAGGGAAGACCGGAGTCCATCACCAGCGCCTCGAGCGCGGGCACGGGGATCATCGCCACGCCAAGCGCAGCGAGACCTCCCGCGACCAGCGCGATCAGGGGCGCCAGTGGCAGGTTCATGCGCTCACCACGGACGTGTGCGACCACGAGTCTTCCATGGCCCCGATCTTGGCGAGTCTTTGGTAAACGGAGTCATAACGGCCGACATTTGTCGCCCAGCTGCGCTCGGTCTCGACGAATGTCCGGCCGCGTTCCCGCCTTGCATCCCAGCCGTCGCGCTCGGCGAACATCCGCGCGACCGATTCGGCCAGCGCCGTGGGATCGTCGGGCTTGAACAGGGTCCCGGTATCGCCGTCGCGAATCAGCTCGCGGTGCCCGCCCACGTCGGAGGCTGCGACCAGCCGGCGCTGGGCCATGGCTTCCAGGGGTTTCAGCGGCGTCACCAGGTCGGTGAGGCGCATGTGCTTGCGGGGGTAAACGAGCACGTCGATCACGCTGTAGTAGCGCTCGACCTGCTGGTGCGGCACCCGGCCGACGAAGTGGATGCGGTTTGCCACCGGCGATGCCGCCGCCTGCGCCATCAGCGCCGCGTCGCACGGGCCGCCGCCGACCAGGACGAGGTGCAGCTTCGGGCGCAGGGCGACCAGCCCCGGCATCGCCTCGATCAGCACGTCCAGGCCTTCATAATCGTAGAAGCTGCCGATGAAGCCGATGGTCTCGGCACCCTCGATGCCCAGTTCCTTCGCCAGTGCGGCGTCATGGGCCAGCGGCTCGCCGAACAGGCCCAGGTCGACGCCATTGGGCGAGATCATGATCTTGCCCGGATCGATCCCGCCACGGGCGACCAGATCGCCCTTCAGCCCCTCGCAGATCACCGCCACCGCATCGGCCTTGCGCACCGCCCGGGTCTCGAGCCAGCGCGTCGCCCGGTATTTCCAGCTCCCTTCGGTGCCGGTGCCGTTGCCGACCGCGGCGTCTTCCCAGAAGGCGCGGATCTCATAGATCAGCGGCAGGCCGAGCCTGTTCGCCACCCGCTGCGCCGCCATCGCGCCGAGCACCGGCGAATGGGCATGGAGCACGTCCGGCCGCCACGCCTTCGCCACTGCCTCGATCCGCTTCGCGAAGGCGGAGACCTCGCGCAGCTCGCCGATCACCGGCGGCCCGGAATTTACTCGCGGCGTCCGGTAGAAGCGGATGCCGTCGATCGTCTCCTCATCGGTATCGAACTTGCCGTGACGCGGGCTGGTCACCGCGGCGACTTCCCAGCCGCGCGCCATCTGCGCCTTCAGGATCGCCCGGGTCCGGAAGGTATAGCCGCTGTGCAGCGGCAGGCCGTGATCGAGGATATGGAGAATCCGCATGCCCCTCCCATTGCCACAGGAGCACTTAACGCCGCGTCAACCGCATCGCGCTACACGGTCCCTGTAAGCAGGAGCGGCAACGGGCCCATGATCGACAATCTATCGCTCGCGATCTCGCACGGGCTGATGCTGCTCGCGGCCTTCCTGCTGCTGCGCCGCCCCGATCTCGACCAGGAACCCGGCCCGAGGGACGAAGCGTCCAAGGCCAAGCCCAGCCGATGGGGCAAGCCCGGTGCGTGATCTCGTCTTCGTCGCCTTCCTGCTGGCCTTTTTCGGGATGGGCTTCCGCAAGCCGTTCATCTTCGTGCTCGTCTATGCGTATATCGACATCGTCTCGCCGCAGCGGCTGACCTATCTGCTGCTCAACTCGGTGCCGATCTCGCTGATCGCGGTGGGCCTGTCGGTGCTCGGCTGGCTGGCGATGGACGACAAGAAGGACGTCCGCGTCGCGCCGCGCCAGCTGATGATCGTCGCCCTGCTCGGCTATTGCTTCTACACCACGCTCAACGCCGACTTCAAAGTCGAGGCGTTGGATAAGTGGGATTGGGTGTGGAAGGCGCTCGCCTTCGCCGCCTTCCTGCCGCTCACCCTGCGCACCAAGCTGCGCATCGAGAGCCTGCTGCTCTTCATGATCCTTTCCGCCTCGTCGATCATCATCGTCGGCGGGATCAAGACGCTCGGCTCGGGCGGCGGCTATGGCGAGCTCAACCTGATGGTCGCCAATAATTCGGGCCTGTACGAAGGCTCGACCATCTCCACCGTCGCCATCGCGATCATCCCGCTGATCGTCTGGTTCATGCGCTTCGGCACCATCTTCCCGCCCGACTGGAAGGTGAAGTGCTTCTGCCTTGCGCTGATCTTCGCCTGCCTGCTGATCCCGGTCGGCACCTCGACGCGCACCGGCCTGCTCTGCATCGGCCTGGTCGCGCTGCTGATGATCCGCGATGCCAAGCGCAAGGTCCTGTACCTCACCGCGCTCGGCTGCCTCGGCCTCGCCGCCGTGCCCTTCCTGCCCAGCTCGTTCACCGAACGGATGGGGACGATCAAGACCTACAAGGCGGATGCCTCGGCCTCCACCCGCCTCGCCGTGTGGCAGTGGACGATGGACTACGCCAAGACCCACCCGATGGGCGGCGGCTTCGAAGCCTATCGCCAGAACAAGATCCGCTACGAGAAGGTCGCGACCGAGAGCGACGGCGCCGGCCAGACCACCGTCGACCGCAGCCTCGAGGTCGACAGTGCCCGCGCCTATCACAGCGCCTATTTCGAGATGCTCGGCGAGCAGGGCTATCCAGGCCTGGCGCTGTGGCTGACGATCAACCTGCTCGGCATCTTCCGCATGGAGGTCCTGCGCCAGCGCTACAGGAAGCCCGAGCCCGGCCAGGAATGGGTCGCCCCGCTCGCCTCGGCGCTGCAGACCGCGCACATCGTCTACATGCTCGGCGCGACCTTCATCGCCATCGCCTTCCAGCCTTTCGTCTACATGCTGATCGGCGCCCAGATCGGGCTCGACACCTATATGGCCCGCAAGCGCGAGGAATCCGCCTGGCGGCCGCTGCGCAAGACCAAGCCGGCACTGGCGTGAAGGGTCCCGAGCTCAAGGCGCTGACCAGCGTGCGCGGCATCGCGGCCTGGTTCGTGGTGTTCTTCCACATCCGCTTCGCGCTCGGTCTGCCCGATCCCGAGATGCACCTGCTCGCCAAGGGTTACCTGGCGGTCGATTTCTTCTTCCTGCTCTCGGGTTTCGTGATCTGGATGACCTGGAGCGAGCGGATTCGCAGCGGCGGGCTCGCCGCGGTGCCGGGCTTCCTCCAGCGCCGCGTCGCCCGGGTCTGGCCGCTCCACCTCGTCATGCTCGGCTTCGGCGTGGCGATCGCCGCGGCGCTCGAGTGGACCGGCCGGGGCAGCGACCAGTTCCCCTGGCACGAATTGCCGCTCCACGTCCTGCTGCTCCAGAACTGGGGCTTCACGCCGCATCTCACCTGGAACGACCCGGCCTGGTCGATCTCGTGCGAGCTCGCCGCCTATCTGCTCTTCCCGCTGCTCGCCCTCGCCATCGACTGGCGCCGGGTACCGAGCTGGGCGGTGATCGCCGCCATCGCCGCGCTGTTCGGCCTGCTGCACGGCGTCTTCGCCAGCCGCGGCGCCTGGGCGCTGGGGCAGGAGATCACCAGCCTCGGCCTGATCCGCTGCCTGCTCGAATTCGCCGCCGGCACTGCGGTCGCGGCGCTATGGCTGCGCTGGCGCGACGCCTGGCGCGTCCCCGCGCTGGGCAGCGGCGCGCTTGCCCTGGCCTTCGCCGCCGGCTGGGCGCTCGGCCTGCCCGAGACCCTGGCCGCGCCCGCCCTGTTCGCCGCGCTGCTGCTCGCACTGGCGCTGACTTCGGCGCGCAAGGGCAACCCGCTGGAGGCCGCGCCGCTCCACTATCTCGGCGAGATCAGCTACGCGACCTACCTGTCGCATTATCTGCTCTGGTTCGCCTTCAAGCTGGCCTTTGTCCGCGACACCCATGCCGTGCCCTGGCCTCTGGTGATCGGCTTCCTCGCCCTGGTGCTGCTCGCCTCGGTGGCGCTCTACCATCTGGTCGAACGCCCGGCGCAGCGCCTGGTCAACGGCATCAGGCTTCGACCGGCACCTTCCGAAGCGCTTCGATCACCGCGCGGTTGAACGCGGGAATGTCGTCCGGCTTGCGGCTGGTGATCAAATTCTCGTCGATCACCACGTCGCGGTCGACCACCTCGGCGCCGGCATTCTCCAGGTCGGTGCGCACCGAAGGCCAGCCGGTCACCTCGCGCCCGTCGACCACATCGGCCTCGACCAGCAGCCACGGCGCATGGCAGATCGCCGCGACCAGCTTCTCGTCGTCCATGAACTCGCCGACGATCTCCACCGCCCGGGCGTTGATCCGGAGCTTGTCCGGATTGGCCACCCCGCCGGGCAGCACCAGCGCGTCGTAATTGTCGGTATCCACTTCGTCGACCGTGGTGTCCGGCGTGATGCTCTCGCCCTTCTCGCCACCCTTCTCGCCGGTGATCGGCCTGGTATCGAGCGCGGCCAGCGTCACCTGCGCCCCGGCATCGATCAGCGCCTGACGCGGCAGCATCAGCTCGTCCTGCTCGAAGCCGTTGGTGGCCATCATCAGCACGCGGACATGAGAGAGATCGGTCATGGCAAGGCTCCTCGATTGCTCCCGCTGAACCGGCCTCCCGCCGACCGGTTCCGGAACGAAGCGATGGCCCGCGCATTGACCGGGCCATAGCGAGGAGGACCATGCCAAGTACCGACATCGTCTATGTCGACGACCAGCAGGCCGGCATCACCCGGCGCAAGGTGCGCCATGGCTGGGGCTATTGGGACGCGGAGGGCACGCGGATCAAGGACCGCGACGCGATCGACCGCCTCAACGCGATCGGCCTGCCGCCGGCCTATCACGACGCCTGGTTCTGCCCCGACCCGCGCGGCCATATCCAGGCGACCGGCTATGACGAGAAGGGCCGCAAGCAATATCGCTACCACACCGGTTTCCGCGAGGCGCAGGAGGCCGCGAAATATGATCGCTGCGCCAGCTTCGGCCAGCATCTGGCGAAGCTCCGCGCCAGGGTCGAGCACGACCTCAAGCTGCGCGGCCTGTGCAAGGAAAAGGCCGTCGCCGCCGTCATCCGCCTGCTCGATCTCGGCAGCATCCGCGTCGGCAACGAGCAATATGTCCAGGCGAACAAGAGCTTCGGCGCCACCACGCTGCGCAAGCGCCATGCGCAGGTGAAGGGCCAGACGCTCCGCCTCCAGTTCCGCGCCAAGTCGGGCAAGCTGCGCGTGCTCAGCATCACCGACGGCTCGCTCAGCCGCTTCGTCAGAAAGTGCCAGGACCTGCCCGGCCAGCACCTGTTCCGCTGGCTAGACGATGCTGGCGAAGCGCATCCGGTCACCTCGACCGACGTCAACGCCTATATCCGCGAAGCCACGCACGAGGATTTCACCGCCAAGCATTTCCGCACCTGGGGCGCCAGCGTCCTCGCCTTCCAGGCATTGGCGCGCGGGGACGGCCATGTCGGCCTCAAGGCGATGCTCGAGCCAGTAACCGAAGCGCTGGGCAACACCCCCGCCATCGCCCGCAAATCCTATGTCCACCCCGCGCTGATCGACCTGACCAGGGATCGCGAAGCCCAGGCGGCGTGGCGCGCGGATCTCCACTTGCCGCGTGCCACGCGCTGGCTCAATCGTTACGAACGCGGACTGATCGCCCTGCTCGAGGGCAATGCCGCCTGCCAACCCAAGAAAGCTGCATGACGACACCCACCAATCGCAACGCCGCCGGTTTCCCCAAGAGCGAGGACCTTCAGATTCAGGCCGAGACCTTCGCCAATGACAGCTGGACCTGGGCACAGTCGCACTGGCTGCAGATCCTGATCGCCGCGGGCGTCGCCATCGCGGTCTTCTTCCTGCTCCACGCGATCAAGGGCTGGGGCGCGCGGCTGTGCAGGAAGGGCGAAGGCGTCGCCAACTGGTACGCGATCATCGGCCGCGCGATCTCGAAGACCGGCAACTTCTTCATCCTGATGACCTCGATCCGCCTGGTCACCGGCTATGCCGGCCCGCCGCAGATGGTCGAGAGCACGGTCGAGTTCCTCTTCACCATCTCGGCCGCCTTCCAGTGCGCGATCTGGCTGCGCGAGCTGATCTTCGGCGCGATCGAGCACAAGACGTCCGCCGACAATTATCACGGCTCGGGCCTGGCCAGCGCGCTCGGCATCATCCGCATCCTGATCACCGTGGTGCTGTTCGCGATCGCCGCGGTGATGGTGCTCGGCAATCTGGGCGTCAACGTCACCGGCCTGATCGCCGGCCTCGGCGTCGGCGGCATCGCCATCGGTCTCGCCGCCCAGGGCATCTTCGCCAACCTCTTCGCCGCGCTGACGATATTGTTCGACCGCCCCTTCCGCGTCGGCGACAAGATCCGCTTCGACCGCAACAGCGGCACCGTCGTGTCGATCGGCCTGATGAGCACGCGCATCCGCTCGTTCGTCGGCGAGGAGCTGGTCTTCTCGAACAAGCAGCTGCTCGACAAGCTGATCGAGAACCTGTCGCTGCGCCACCACACCCGCACCAAGCTGCCGATCGGCGTCGCCTATGAGACTCCCGTCGAGAAGCTCGAGGCGCTGCCCGCGATGTTCAAGGAGATCGTCGAGACGGCCGGCGGCACCCTGTCGCGCGCCAGCACCGAGGGGTTCGGCGCCAGCTCCATCGACTTCGTGATCGAGTTCGACGTCGAAGGGGACGACGTGCCGCACGCCCAGCAGGTGCGCGACAGGATCATCTTTGCGATCCTGCGCAAATTCGCCGCGGAAGGCATCTCGATCCCCTACCCCACCCAGACCAGCTACACCGCCGCGCCGGACGGCAAGTTCATCCTGCCCTATCCGGAGGAGGTGAAGGCCTGAGCCCTCCCGCGAAAGCGGGAGCGCGGACCTACCCGGACACGGCATTCGCGGCCCGGCGCCGCCGACTATGCGGGGGCGAGAAAAGGAGACCCGCAATGTTCAAGGACCATGCCTCGTCGGCCATCATCCCGTGCCGCGACCTGGCGGTTGCCCGCGCCTTTTACGAAGGCACGCTCGGCCTGCCGCTGCTCGAGGACCACGGCAACGGCTTCGTCTTCGGCACCGGCAATACGCAGCTCAACATCTATCTGAGCGACTATGCCGGCACCAACCGGGCCAATGCCGTGCTCTGGGGCGTCGGCGACGAACTGGAGGCGATCGCCACGGCGCTGCAGGCCAGGGGCGTGACGCTGGACGAATATCCCGACGGCTTCGACAGCGTCGCCGGCGGCGTGCACCGCAAGGGCGATTTCCGCGTGATCTGGTTCCGCGACCCGGACGGCAACATCCTCCACGTCCACAGCCGCTGAGCATAGCCGTTCCGCGCGCCGGCCGAATCGGCCGAATCGGAGATTCGAACATCGGGTCCGGCCGGAATGGCCTGAAACATCGGGTAGCGGACGCTACGTCAGTCGTGCCTTTCAAATTTCCGGTCGGGCGAGGCTTGCGGGAGCCCCTGCCCCGCCACTAGATGGTGCCGAGAACAGGCGAGAGGACCGCTATCTTGGCGACGATCACCGTGCAGCAGATGGTCGATAGCATCGGCTCCGAACGGGTGTCCGACTGGGTGGAAGTCACCCAGACCATGATCGATCAGTTCGCCGAGGCGACCGGCGATCATCAGTTCATCCATGTCGACCCGGTCCGTGCGGCGCAGACGCCGTTCGGCGGCACGATCGCGCACGGATTCCTGTCGCTCTCGCTGATGCCGATGCTCGCCGCCCGCACCGATACGCCCGCCATCGAAGGCGTGAAGATGGGGGTCAATTACGGCGGCAACAAAGTCCGTTTCATGCAGCCGGTACGCTCGGGCAAGCGCGTCCGCGGCCGGTTCAAGCTGCTCAAGTTCACCGAGCGCAAGCCGGGCGTCTGGGAGCAGGTCCAGGAATATTCCCTCGAGATCGAAGGCGAGGAAAAACCCGCTTTGGTCGCCGAGTGGATCGCGCTCGTCTACGTTTGAGATCCCAAGAGAAGGAAACACCATGTCTCGCTCCGCAGTCATCGTCTCGACCGCCCGCACCGGCATCGGCCGCGCCTATCGTGGTGCGTTCAACGCCACGCCGGCGCCGACGCTCGGCGCCCATGCGATCCGCGCGGCGGTCGAGCGCGCCAAGATCGATCCGGCGGAAGTGCAGGACGTCGTGTTCGGCGCCGCGCTCCAGCAGGGCAGCACTGCCGGCAACATCGCCCGCACCGCGCTGCTGCGCGCCGGCCTGCCCGTCTCGGTCGCCGGCATGTCGGTCGATCGCCAGTGCGCTTCGGGCCTGATGGCGATCGCCACCGCCGCCAAGGAGATCATCGTCGACAATATGGACATCGCCATCGGCGGTGGCCTCGAGTCGATCTCGCTCGTCCAGACCCCGGCGATGCGCGTCGAACCCGATCGCGAGCTGCTCGCGATGCACGGCGACATCTACATGCCGATGCTGCAGACCGCCGAAGTCGTCGCGTCGCGCTACGGCATCGGCCGCGACCGGATGGACGCCTATTCGCTCCAGTCGCAGCAGCGCACCGCAGCGGCCCAGGCCGCCGGCAAGTTCGATGACGAGATCGTGCCGGTCACCGCGACGATGAACGTCGTCAACAAGGAGACCAAGGAAGTCTCCCAGAAGGAGATCACCCTCACCAAGGACGAGGGCAACCGCGCAGACACCACGATCGAGGGCCTGCAGGCGCTCAATCCGGTGCTGCCGAACGGCACCATCACCGCCGGCAACGCCTCGCAGCTGTCGGACGGCTCCTCGGCCTCGGTCCTGATGGAGGAGAAGCTGGCCGAGAAGCGCGGCCTCCAGCCGCTCGGCCGCTATGTCGGCATGGCCGTCGCCGGCACCAAGCCGGACGAGATGGGCATCGGCCCGGTCTTCGCGATCCCGAAGCTGCTCGAGCGCTACAACCTCAAGATGGACGATATCGGCCTGTGGGAGCTCAACGAGGCTTTCGCGGTGCAGGTGCTCTATTGCCAGGACCAGCTCGGCATCCCGAACGAGCTGCTCAACGTCAATGGCGGCGCGATCTCGATCGGCCACCCGTACGGCATGTCGGGCGCCCGCATGACCGGCCACGCGCTGATCGAAGGCAAGCGTCGCGGCGCGAAGTATGTCGTCGTCACGATGTGCATCGGCGGCGGCATGGGTGCGGCCGGCCTGTTCGAGGTGCTGTGATCGCCCTTCATTGAAGGTCAATGCCCGCCATGGTATGTAACTGGCAGGCGATGACATAGGCGCCTTTCTGTGAGCCCCGGTTGTGTCAGCAACCGGGGCTCAAACGTTTGGGGCCCGAGTGTCAGCTCGAGCCCCGCCCGTGTCCCTATTTCCTTCGGGCCACCTCGATCGCCTTCACGACCAGAGTCGCAAAGGCGAACAAGACGCCCAGGAACAGGCACAGATCGGCGAATGACATAGGTTCACCTTTCTGTTCCGGCGGCGGGATTGCCGCCGCAGTGAAACCTACATGCGTAGCACTGGCGTGCTGCGAGACTGGCCCGAAATGGATACGTCTCAATCAGCAAAGAAAAGCGGGTGAACACCGCGTCCGCACTGTAACGCCTGATGTAACAAAGCCGCTTGCACTACCCGCCATCTTCGCGCACCTTCCCTGACAACGCTGCCAATCGCGAACCGCTTATTGTTTCTGTAACAACTGTTAGCGATAACAATCTTCGGACCACGCAAAGCGCGGCCGGCAAGAGAGGGGTGCCCATGGGCGAGGACTTGGCTTTGGTGGCCGATATCGGCCGCCAATCGGTGCGATTCGGGCTGACCGGCGGCGATGCGGGGATGGCCCCGCGCGACATCCGCCGCTTCTCGACCAGCGAACATCCCACCTTCACCAGTGCGCTGGTCTCCTATCTCAGCGGGCTCGGCCTGCAGGATGCGCGATTGCCGAGCGTGCTCGCGGTGGCGGGCGCGGCCCGGGGCGACCTGATCAACCTCACCGGCAGCCGCTGGTACATCTCGCTCTCGGGCGTGGAGGCAGTGCTGCGCGCCCCGCCTCGCGCGCTCAACGAATGCGCCGCCAACGCGCTGGCCCTCACCACCCTGTCCCTCAGCGCCTTCACCGCGCTGCACGGCCCGCCGCCCCGCCCGGTCGAGCCCGGCGGCAATTATGTGGTGATCGGCACGGGCACTGGCCTCGGTGTCGCCGCGCTGATCACTTCGAACGGACGCCTCGTCCCGGTGCAGAGCGAGGCGGGGCACATGGCTTTCGCCCCCGCGACGCCGGACGAGCGCAAGTTCGCCGATTTCTGCCGCACCCGCGGTGTTTCCCTCGATGTCGAGACGCTGATCAGTGCGCCAGGCCTTTGCCTCGCCTATGAGGCGCTGTCGGGCGGCGCCAAGCCCGCCTCCCCCGAGGAAGTCACCCGCCATGTGGGCCGCGACGCCGTCTCCGCCGCGGTGGTCCGCATGTTCGTCGAGCATCTCGGCAGCTTCGCCGGCGACCTCGCGCTTGCCTTCGGCGCCTGGGACGGCGTCTATCTCACCGGCGCGATCAGTCGCGCGCTGCACCCCCACCTGATGGACCCCGGCTTCCGCCGGCGGATGGAGGGCAAGGCCGCTTTCCGGCGCCAACTTTCCGAAGTGCCGGTGGTGCTGGTCAACCGCAACGATCTCGAGCTGATCGGCGCGGCTGCGGCATACGGGAACGCCTGACACGGCCCGCTTGTTCTTCCCGGCACAGCCCGAGGAGAGCATCGTGACCGACACCGCCCAGCTCAAGCAGCATCTCTGGAAGAAGCTGGCCGACAGCCCGTTCGTGATGATCGGGCTGATGGACAGCGACCAGCACCACATCCCGCTCACCGCCCAGCTCGACGAGGATCAGGTCGACACGCTGTTCTTCTTCACCGGCAAGGACAATCGCCTGGCGCCGGGCGGCCGCGCGATGGCGCATTTCATCGCCAAGGGGCACGACTATTTCGCCTGCCTCGACGGCAATCTGCGCATCGACAACGACTTCGCCCAGATCGACAAGCTCTGGAACAAACAGGTCGAGGCCTGGTTTCCGGGCGGCAAGGACGATCCGAACCTGGCCCTGCTCCGCTTCGACATCGACAGCGCCGAGCTGTGGGAGACCGACATGTCGGTCAGCGGCGTGGTCAAGATGCTGTTCGGCGGGAAGATCAAGGGCGACGAGGAAGGCAGCCACGCAGTGGTGGATACGACGGCGACCTAGCACCCCAACACAATCGTCATCCCGGCGAAAGCCGGGATCTCAGGCGAAGGCGCGGGGAAGGAGCCGCACGAGATCCCGACTTTCGTCGGGACGACGGAGTGGGGGACGACGGAGTGGGGAAAGGCGCGCGGACGGATGGGGTTGCACTTGACCCCCAGCCCCGCCCGCGTCACGCCAAGCGCATGACCGGCCCTTCGCTCGCCCATCGCATCCGCACCGAAGCGCACGCCATCTGGTTCGCGGTGCGCGATCCGCGCACGCCGTGGCTCGCCAAGCTGGTGGGCGTGCTGGTCGCTGCCTATGCGCTCTCGCCGATCGACCTGATCCCGGACTTCATTCCCGTGCTCGGCCTGGTCGACGATGCGATCGTCATTCCGCTGGGAGTCTGGCTGTTCGAGAAGCTGATCCCACCGGCGCTCTTCGCCGAGCACCGCGCCCGCGCCGAGATCGAGACGCAGCGCCCGGTCAGCTGGCCCGGCGTGGCAATCATCGTCGCGATCTGGGTAGCCATCGCCTGGCTGATCTGGAGCGTGGTCGCGACCAGCGAGTATAATTGACGGAAGGGCGGCCGGTGCGCGACTATTTCCGCAGCTTCTTCACCCGCGAATATTGGCAGGCGCTGGGCGCGCTGCTGACCGGAGTCGCCTTCATCCACTTCCAGATCCGCGACAATTTCTGGAGTCGCGTCGAGGAAGAAGCCGAGGAGCGGCGCAACAAGGACTGAGCAGAAGCCCCGGCACAAGCCGGAGCCTCACACCGCAAGCGCCACCGCACGAGATCCCGGCTTTCGCCGGGATGACGTTCAGGCGGAGTGCGTCGCCATCCACTCCACCAGCACCGGCGCGATGCGGTTGCGCCACTTGGAGCCGTTGAAGATGCCGTAATGGCCCACGCCCTCGGCGAGGTGGTACTGCTTCAGCGCGTCGGGCAGCGCGGTCGCGATGGTCAGCGCCGCCTTGGTCTGGCCGATGCCCGAGATGTCGTCCTTCTCGCCTTCGATCGCGAGGATGCCGACGTCGGTGATCGCCGCCGGGTCCACCTTGCGGCCGCGATGCATCATCTCGCCCTTGGGCAGCGCATGCGCCTGGAACACCAGGTCGATCGTCTGGAGGTAGAATTCCGCGGTCATGTCGCAGACCGAGCGATATTCCTCGTAGAACTTCATCGTCGACTCGGCACCCTCGTCATCGCCCTGGACGAGATGCTTGAACATCTCCCAATGGCTGATCATGTGGTTGCCGAGGTTCATCGTCATGAACCCAGCGAGCTGCAGGAAGCCGGGATAGACCTTCCGGCCGGCACCAGCATAGGTCATCGGCACGGTGGCGATGACGTTCTGCTCGAACCAGCTGAACGGACGCTCGGTGGCGAGCGTGTTGACTGCGGTCGGCGCCTCGCGCGTGTCGATCGGGCCGCCCATCATGGTCAGCGTCGCCGGGCGGTTCGGATGCTTGTCGGCGCTCATCAGCGCGACGGCGGCATAGGCCGGCACCGAAGGCTGGCACACCGCCAGCACGTGCGGGCGGGCATCGCCGTCCTTGCCGATGAAGGCGAGGAACTCGATCAGGTAATCGACATAGTCCTGCAGGTCGAAGCGGCCCTCGGCCGTCGGCACCAGCTTCGCGTCGCGCCAGTCGGTGATGTAGACGTCGGCCACCGGCAGCATCCGCTCGACCGTGCCGCGCAGCAGAGTCGCATAATGGCCGGACATCGGGGCGACGATCAGCAGCTTGGGGCCGCCTTCCACGCCCTCGCGCACGAAGCGCTTGAGCTGGCCGAACGGCTTGCGCAGCACGATCTCCTCACGGACATCAACCTGCTTGCCGTCGATCTCGGTGCGGTCGAGCGCGAATTCGGGCTTGCCGCGCGGGGCGGAGGCATGGGCGAACACCTCGAGCGCCGAGGCCATCACCGGCCCGCCACCGAAATAGGCGAACGGATTGGCGGGATTGTTCAGCAGCCCGGCGGAGAAGTTTGCCAGCGCGCTCGCACCTGCGAGAAGCGAGCGCTGAATCTCATAAGCGTCGTACAGCATTGCGTCCCTTCCGCCGTCCCCCTCCCCATCACGGCGGCGGCTATGTTAGCGTTATAGGCGAGCGGTGCTGCGGTGCAACGGCGCCCGGTATCAGAATGCGACAAAATGCGGTCGGGTTCCCGTACCGGGATTACGAAACCGGACTTTCGCGACGACTAACCCGCTCTGCGCGCTCGATTAAACCGACATTCCCCGCTTTGAATGAATTCGCGGCAATCATCCTCCGCCAAACGACAGTTTCCCTGCCCCCGCAATCGCGCTAGTCCGCCCGGCATGGCCGAACCCGTCCCGCCGGCGCCGCAGAAGCGCAAGCTCTCCAACCTGCTCGTCGTGTGGGGCTTCACCCGGCGCTACCCGCTCCAGCTGCTGATCGCGACCGTCGCGCTGCTCGGCTCGTCGGTGACGACGCTGCTGATCCCGCGCACCTTCCAGCTGATCATCGACCATGGCTTCGCGACCGGCGTGGATACCAGCCGGATCGGCATCTATTTCGAAGGGCTGCTCCTGGTCGTCCTCGCCCTGGCGATGTTCACCGCGATCCGCTTCTATTTCGTCTCGTGGCTCGCCGAGCGCACCGTCGCGGACCTCCGCATCGCCGTGCACCGCAATCTCCTGCGCCTGCCGCCCAAATGGTTCGAGGAGAACCGCCCGTCCGAGATCGCCTCGCGCCTCACCGCCGACACCGCGATCGTCGAGCAGGTGGTCGGCTCCACCGTCTCGATGGCGCTGCGCAACCTGCTCACCGGCGCGGGCGGCGTGATCTACCTCTTCGCGCTCTCGCCCAAGATCGCCGCCTATCTCGTCGTCGGCATTCCGATCACGATCCTGCCGATCGTCTGGCTCGGCAGCCGCGTCCGCCAGCTCTCGCGCAACAGCCAGGACCGGGTTGCCGATGTCGGCTCGATCGCCTCGGAAACGCTCGGCGCGATGCGCATCGTCCAGGCGTTCGGCCAGGAAAAGCGCGAAGGCGAGCGCTTCCAGAGTGCCGTCACCCGCACCTTCGAGGCCGGCAAGCGCCGCTTCGGCCTGCGCGCGATCATGACCGCGCTGGTGATCGGCGCGCTCTTCTCGGCGATCGTGCTGATCGTCTGGGCCGCCGTCGCCGACGTCGCCGCCGGCCGCGCCTCGGGCGGCTCGATCATGGCGTTCGTGCTCACCGCCGGCCTGGTCACCGGCTCGTTCAGCACCCTGACCGAAGTCTATGGCGACCTGCTGCGGGCCTCGGGCGCCGCCAGCCGCCTGGCCGAATTGCTCCAGGAACAGCCGGACATCGCCGCGCCGGCCAACCCGGTCGCCCTGCCCCAGCCGCCCCAGGGCGCGCTGGCGTTCGACCATGTCACCTTCCGCTACCCCACCCGGCCCGAAGTCTCCGCGCTCAGCGACTTCTCGCTCGATGTCCGCCCGGGCGAGACGGTCGCCGTGGTCGGCCCGTCCGGCGCCGGCAAGTCGACGCTCTTCCAGCTGCTCCAGCGCTTTTACGATCCGGAAGGCGGCGAAGTCCGCATCGACGGCGTGCCGATCACGTCCGCCGACCCGGCCGATGTCCGCGCCCGCATGGCGATGGTCCCGCAGGAAACGGTGATCTTCGGCGCCTCCGCCCGCGACAATCTCCGCTACGGCGCCTGGGAAGCCAGCGACGAGCAGATCTGGGCCGCCGCCAGGGCCGCCAACGCCGCCGATTTCCTGCGCGACCTGCCCGAGGGGCTCGACACCTTCCTCGGCGAAGGGGGTGCCCGCCTGTCGGGCGGCCAGCGCCAGCGCATCGCCATCGCCCGCGCGCTGCTCCGCGACGCACCGATCCTGCTGCTCGACGAGGCGACCTCGGCGCTCGATGCCGAGAGCGAGCGCCTCGTCCAGGACGCGCTCGAGCGGCTGATGGAGAACCGCACCACCCTCGTCATCGCCCACCGCCTCGCCACGGTCCGCGCCGCCGGCCGGATCATCGTGATGGACGAGGGCAGGATCGTCGAGACCGGCACCCATGCCGAGCTCGTCGCCCAGGGCGGCCTCTACGCCCGGCTGGCGTCGCTGCAGTTCAACGAAGCGGCCTGAACCCTATAGAACCTCTCCTGCCAGGGGAGGATTCTGCAGTTACTCCGCCGCCGGCAGGGTGAAGCAGAAGGTCGCCCCGCCCTCCGCTTCATTGGCCGCGCTCATCGTGCCGCCATGCGCCTCGACGATGCGGCGCGAGATCGACAGGCCGATGCCCATCCCCGCCCCCGCCTTGGTCGAGGTGAAGCGCTCGAACAGCTGGTCGAGGATCGCGTCGGGCACGCCGGGGCCGTCGTCGCGGAAGCGTATCTCCACCCATTCCTGCCCGACCTTGTGGGCGGCGATCACGATCCGCCCGCGATAGGGCATGGTCGATCGGATCGCCTCCACGGCGTTGCGCAGCAGGTTGACCACCACCTGCTGCACCTGGATGCGGTCGATGAACACGCAGATGTCCGCCGGCTCAACCGCCAGCTCGATCTCGACATGGTGCGCACCGGTGCCGGCCAGCACCAGCTGGATGGCATCGTCGATCATCGGCACCAGCGGCTCGACGCGCTTCTCCACGTCGCGGTGCTGGGCGAACTCGCGCATCCGCCGGATGATCTCGCCCGCGCGCACCACCTGGCCGCGCGCCTGCGACACCATCTCGGGCGCCTGCCCCTCGTCCTTGCGCTGGTTCAGTACGAAACCCGCCGCCGACAGGTAATTCACCGCCGCGGTCAGCGGCTGGTTCAGCTCGTGCGCCAGGTCGGCGGCCAGCTCGCCCATCGCATTGTGGCGCGAGACATGGGCGAGCTGCGCGCCGAGGCGGGCGACATGCTGCTCGGCGGCAAGCTTTTCGGAAAGGTCGCGCGCGAACAGGGTGAAGCAGCGCTCGTCGTCCATCCCCTCGAGCAGCGCCCCGCGCAATTCCAGCGGGAAGCGGGAGCCATCGGTGCGCACGCCTTCGCCGGTGAGCAGGAATCCGGGCTCCCTGCGCGCCAGGAACCCGGTGAGCTTCTCGCCCTCCTTCTCGCCGAGATAGTCGGTCATGAGGCAACCCGGCCCCTGCTCGGGGGGCACGCCCCATAGCCGTCCGGCGGCGGCGCTGAACTCCTTCGAGCGGCCCTCGCCATCGACCACGATCACGGCATCGGGCACGCCGGCCAGGATCGAGCGGAGCTGCCGCTCGCGCATCAGCACCGCCTCATTCTGCTGCTTCGCGCGGCGAAGACCCACGCCGAGCAGCAGCAGCACGATCAGCACATTGCCGACCACCACCACGAAATGGGCCTCGTCATGGGTGAGGAACCGGCTGTCCACGACCAGCAGCGCAACCAGCGAGGGGAAGACCGGGAACAGGATGATCGCCGGCGAAAGCTGCTGCAGCAACATGTACTCGAAGCCCAGCGCATCGCGCCGACGCTCGTTGAGGACGTGCAGCACCATCGCCACGGCCATGGCCAGATTGGGCAGCACCGAAGCGGCCGAACGACCGATGAACGCCGGCGAGAGCGCGCTCGGCTCGGTGACCATCATCGTCATGGTCAGCGCCGAAAGCCCGATGCTCGCGCTCGCCAGCAGCACCACCCAGGTGCGCGCCAGCGTCGCGTGGCTGGTCATCAGCAGGATGGCGATACAGCTCAGGATCATGATCCCGACCGCCCCGGTGCCGGGAACGCCGCGGTTGAGCACCTGCAGCGCCTGCAACTGATCGGCGAACAGCAACCGCTCCAGCCCGAAATCGAAATGCGTGGCATATTGCACGACGAGCAGGAGCAGCAGCGTGCCCGGCACGGCGACCAGCGTTCGCGCCGCGTACCACGCCCCCTTGTGCGCCAGCATCGCGCTGATCGCGATCAGCAGGAACAGCGTTACCGTGAGGGGTGCGATGGCATAGCTGGGATTGCCGAGCCCGCGCAGCAACGGGATCCGGAAGGCCCAGCCGATCAGCGGCAGGCCCGCGACTGCAATGGCGAAACCAAGCAGCGCGGTCGCCATGCGATCGGCCAGCTTCCCTGTCCTTGTCTCGATGGCTTCGGCCCGTGCGATGGTCATCGCTTCCTTCCCTCGCCCAGGCCGTCGGGCGCCCGCCACATCGATTCGTTGACGGCGAATACCACAAGCCCGCCGCCTGCACTTTTGCGCAGATTAACCAGTCTGCAAGCCCGGGAAAATTGCGGAGTTTCCGTATTTCCCCGGGCTGCGGGGGCCTTGGAGCGGGGATGTTTCAGGCGATGGTCAGGCCGACATCGATATTGTTGCGGGTGGCGTTCGAATAGGGGCAGATCTGGTGTGCGGCCTCGACCAGCTTCTCGGCATCCGCACGATCGACGCCGGGCAGGTTGATCTCCAGATCGGCGGTGATGCCGAACCCACCAGCGGCACGCGGCCCGATGCCAACGGTCGCGGTCACGGTCGTCTCGGCGGGAACCTTGAGCTTCAGCTGCTGGCCAGCGACCTTCAGCGCGCCAATGAAGCAGGCCGAATATCCCGCGGCGAACAGCTGCTCGGGATTGGTGCCCTCGCCACCGGCGCCGCCCAGTTCCTTCGGGGTCGAGAGCTTGGCGACGAAACGCCCGTCCTCGCTGCGGGATTCGCCGTCGCGGCCGCCGTTCGAGGTGGCGCGGGTGGTGTACAGGACATTGACGGACATGCTCGGTCTCCTCATTTGGTTCGCGATATTCTTTATCGCGATAATCATTAGCTAGGGGCTGAGTCGGGGCTTGTCCAGCGAAATCGTTATCGCGATATAGATTTCGATGATATTGGCCCTGCCAAGGAGACGAACATGCCCGCCGCGATGCCGCTCGACGATCAGCTCTGCTTCTCGCTCTATGCGACGAGCATGGCGATCACCCGCGCCTACAAGCCGATGCTCGATCAGCTCGGCATCACCTATCCGCAATATCTGGTGCTCCACGCACTATGGGAGCAGGACGGACGCACCGTCGGCGCGATCGCCGATCGGCTGGCGCTCGAATCGAGCACGATCACCCCGCTGGTGAAGCGGCTCGAGGCCGCCGGCTTCGTCACCCGCGAGCGCAACCCCGAGGACGAACGCCAGGTCCAGGTCCGCCTCACCCCCCGCGGGCGCGAGATGCGCGACGATTGCGGCTGCCTCGCCGAAGAGCTGCTGGTCCGCTCCGGCATGAAGGGCGAGGACCTCGGCGCGCTCAACCGCGAAGTGAAGACGCTCTGGCAGGCGCTGCGCGAGGCGAAGGACTGACCCAACTCCCCCTCTCCTCCGGGGAGAGGGCTGGGGAGAGGGGCAGTGTGCGAATATCCCCTCTGCCGCCACACCCCATCGTCATCCCGGCGAAAGCCGGGATCTCGGGCGAGGGTGCATGCGGCCTGAGATCCCGGCCTTCGCCGGCATGACGAATGAAATCACCATACCGCCTCTTCCAAAGTAGGATTTCCTCTGCTTCACTGATCCCAGCTCGAAAAGGCCCGTGATCGGGGAAACGGCAAGGTGCCGCTCTCCCACGCGTTAATAAGAGCGATTCAAGAGATTCAACGAATCGTTCAACCAGCCGGTTGAACGTCGAGGAGCAGGAACCGGGCAAATGGCAGACCGCGAATTCGATATCATCGTCTATGGGGCTACCGGCTTCACCGGCCGCCTCGTCGCCGAATATCTCGCCGGCCACTATCCCGACGTGAAATGGGCGATGGCCGGCCGCTCGCTCACCAAGCTGCAGGAGGTCCGTGACGAGATCGGCGCGCCCGCCGACACGCCGCTGCTCACCGCCAATGCCGATGATCCCGCCAGCCTGACGGCGATGGCCGCCCGCGCCACCGTGGTCATCACCACCGTCGGCCCCTACCAGCTCTATGGCGAGGCCCTGCTCGCCGCCTGTGTCGAGACCGGCACCGCCTATGTCGACCTGTGCGGCGAGCCCGCCTGGATGGCCCAGATGATCCGCAAGTACGAGGATGCGGCCAAGGCCAGCGGCGCCCGGATCGTCTTCTCCTGCGGCTTCGATTCGATCCCCTTCGATCTCGGCGTGTGGGCCGTGCAGCAGGCGGCGATCGCCCGCTTCGGCAAGCCGGCGCCGCGGGTGAAGGGCCGGGTGCGCGCGATGAAGGGCACCTTCTCCGGCGGCACCTTCGCCAGCGGCAAGGCGTCGATGGCCGCCGCGGCCAAGGATCCCTCGATCCTCAAGCTGATGATCGATCCCTTCGCCCTGACCCCGGGGTTCGACGGGCCCAGGCAGCCGAACGGCATGGTCCCGCATCACGACGAGGCGGTCGATGCGTGGGTTGCGCCCTTCATGATGGCGGTGATCAACACCAAGAACGTCCACCGCTCGAACTTCCTCGCCGGCCAGCCCTATGGCGCCGACTTCCAGTATGACGAGATGCTGGTCGTCCCGGGCCTGGGCGAGATCGGCAAGGCCGCGGCCGAGGCACTGGCCAAGGTCAACCCGATGGCGGCCGACAAGGGGCCTGCGCCGGGCGAAGGTCCGAGCAAGGAGGAGCGTGAGACCGGCTATTACGACCTGGTCTTCGTCGCCGAGATGCCGGACGGCCAGCGCCTCTCGGCAACGGTGAAGGGCGACCGGGATCCCGGCTATGGCTCGACCAGCAAGATGATCGCCGAGAGCGCGCTCTGCCTGATCCGCGACGTGCCGGCCGAGGGCAAGGGCGGCATCTGGACCGCCGGCGGGCTGATGCCCGAGCCGCTGGTCAAGCGGCTCGAGGCGAATGCCGGGCTCAGCTTCTCAGTAGAGTAAGGTGATCAGCCCGGCGGCGAGGACGCACAGGGCGATGACGATGGGGACCAGGAAGGCCCGGGTGCGGTCCTGGTCCTTCTGCCAGGCGACGAGGTCGAACCAGTATTGGCCCCGCCCCGCCTGGCGGATGATGCCGGCCCGCTGCATGCGCTCGAACTGGCGCTGCTCGATGGGCCGCTGCGGCACGAAGGGAACCGCCTCCTCGGCGGTCACCGCGTGCAGGGCGAAGAAATGGGCGCGGATCCGCCGCCGCGCCCGGCCGGCCAGCGCCCCGATGATGGCCGGAGCGCTGGAAGGGATCACTGCGGGGTGGCCGGCGCTGCCGGCGGGCAGGTGGTGACCACCGGTCCCTTGGCGAGCTTGGCGTCGTCGAACGAGTCGACGCGCATCGAGACGCCGGTCTCGAAGAACTGCGGCGCGGTGCCGCAGAAGCCGCCGACCAGGGCGTTCGAGATGTCGGCGGGGGTCAGGCCGGTGCGCCAGCCCTTGGGACCGTCGACGGTGAGGACCAGGGTGTTGGCCTCGGCGGCGATGGCCTTGAGGACGATGCCGCCCTCGAAGGTCTGGCCGACGGCGCCCTGCATGTTCTTGGCGAAGTCCGCCGCGGTCGGCTTGGCCTGGGCGGCGGGCGCCGGCGCGGTCTGGGCGACGGCGGGCAATACCGGGGTCGCAGCGAAGGCGAGGGCAAGGATGAACGGCTTCAGCATTGGATCGATTCCCCCGGGAATGTGGAGGCGGAAGCATAAAGGCCCCCGCCCCGGGGTCAATGAACCCAGATCAACGCCGCTTCCCATTATGGCGGATATTGGCCGGCCTGCCGCGCCGCTTGAGGGGCCGCGGCCGACCCTTGCCCGCCCGCTCCGGCCGAAAGCCCGAGGGGCCCGCCGAGCCCACGCCGTCGGGCAGCTCGAAGCGCAGCGCGCCGGAGACCGGGTTCGCCTCGGCCAGCCGCAGTTGCAGCCGCATGCCGATGAAGAATACGTCTCCGCTCTCGTCGCCGATCAGCCGCTGCCCGGCTTCGTCATAGCGGAAATATTCGGTACCGAGGTCCCGCGCCGCGACCAGCCCGTCCCCGCCGACACCGTCGACGGTGGCGAAGAAGCCGAAGCTCTGCACCCCGGTGATCCGTGCATCCAGCACCTCGCCGACATGGTTGGCGAGATAGGCGGCGACATAACGGTCGATGGTCTCCCGCTCGGCCTCCATCGCCCGGCGCTCGAGGCTGGAGATGCTCTCGCCGATCCGCTCCATCGTCGCGGCCTCGTCCTGAGTCAGCCCGCCGGGGCCGAGGTCATAGGCATGGACCAGCGAGCGGTGGACGATCAGGTCGGCATAGCGGCGGATCGGCGAGGTGAAGTGCGCATAGCTGCCGAGCGACAAGCCGAAATGGCCGTGGTTCGCCGGCCCGTACGAGGCCTGCATCTGGCTGCGCAGCACCTGCTGCATCACCTGCTCGCGGAAATCGCTCTCCCCCACCCGCTTCAGGATATGGTTGAACGTCGCCGGCTTGATGACCTGACCGAGCGCGAACTCGATGCCGAAGGTCTTGAGATATTCCCGCAGCGCGACGAGCTTCTCCCGGGCCGGCGGCTCGTGGATGCGGTACATCACCGGCGCCTTCTTGGCCTCCAGCGCTTTGGCCGCCGCGACGTTCGCCGCGATCATATAATCCTCGATCAGCTTGTGCGCATCCAGCCGCTCCCGCGGCGCCACCGAGAGAATGCGCCCCATCTCGTCGAGGACGATGCGACGCTCGGGCAAGTCGAGGTCAAGCGGCTCGCGCTTGTCCCGCGCCTTGTTGAGCGCATGCCAGCAGCCCCAGAGCGGCTTGAGCGCCGTCTCGGTCAGCGGATGCTCTTGTCTGCCGTCGATCGCCGCCTGGGCGTCCTCATAGGCGATGTTCGCCGCGATGCTGACCACGGCGCGGGTAAAACGCCAGCTCTTGAGCTCGCCATGCTTGCCGATCTGGAGATGGCAGGCCAGCGCGGCGCGGTCCTCGCCTTCCTTGAGCGAGCAGACTTCGGCCGAGAGGATCTCGGGCAGCATCGGCACGACGCGGTCGGGGAAATAGACCGAGTTGCCGCGCTTCCTCGCCTCCCGATCCAACTCCGAGCCGGGACGGACATAGAAGCTGACGTCCGCGATCGCGACCACGGCCTTCCAGCCGCCTTCGTTCTTCGGATCGTCGTCGGGCGCGGCCCAGACCGCATCGTCATGATCGCGGGCATCCGCCGGGTCGATTGCGACGATCGGCAGATGGCGAAGATCCTCGCGCTTGCCGAGATCGAGCTTCGACACCCGCTCGGCCTCTTCGAGCAGGTCCTCGGAGAAGACATTGGGGATGCCATGCCGGTGGATCGCGATCAGCGAGAAGCTGCGCGGGGCAAAGGGATCGCCCAACCGCTCAACCACCTTGGCGGTGATCCGCGGCGGTCGCCCGCTCTTTTCGGCCAGCACCAGGTCGCCGACTTCCGCGCCGCCTGCATCGGAGACCGGCCAGTTGCGGCGCTCCTTCTTCTCGACGCCCTGCAGCCAGAGCCGCCCGGCCTCTTCCTTGAGCACGCCGAGCATCAGCTCCTCGCCGCGGGCGAGCTTCTTCATCGGATGGGCAATCCAGCCCTGGCCGGCCTCTTCGGTGCGGGCCAGGATGCGGTCACCCACACCGAGCGCAGAGCGCTTGCCGCGCGGTTCACGGACCCGCAGGCGCGGCACGGGGACGCCTTCGGCTTCCCAGTTCTCGGGCACTGCCCAGGTGGTGTCGCCGTCGGCATCGGTAATGCGCAGCACGGTGACCTTGGGCACCCCGCCCATCTTGTGGAAGGCGCGGCCCGGGGCGACGTCGATCAGCCCCTCGTCGCTCATGTCCTTGAGCAAGGCCTTGAGCAGGATCTTGTCCTGCCCGTGCAACCCGAAGGCCTTCGCGATCTCGCGCTTGCCGGCGGGCGTGTTCGAATTGGTGATGAAATCCAGAATCTGCTGCCGCGTGGGCAGCCCTGCGTTATGTTTTGGTTTTGCCATTGGCCCCCAAGATAAGGACTCGCGAGCCGCCTGCCAACGCCGTAGCTTAACACCGTGACTTATGACCTGCTCATCGTCGGCGGCGGGATCAACGGGTGCGCGATCACCCGCGAAGCCTCGCTGCTCGGCCTCAAGGTGCTCCTCGTCGAGAAGGACGATCTGGCCGCCCATACCAGCTCGGCCTCGACCAAACTGATCCATGGCGGGCTGCGCTATCTAGAGACCTATGAGTTCCGGCTTGTCCGCGAGGCGTTGCACGAGCGCGAGCGACTATTGGAAGCCGCCCCGCACCTGATTCGCCCGCTCACCTTCGTCCTGCCGCACGCCCATGCGCTGCGCCCCTGGTGGATGGTCCGGCTGGGCCTCTACCTCTATGACGCGCTGGCGATCGGCAGCAATTCCACCCTGCCCCGCTCCCGCGACCTGACCGCCCGGGACAAGGGTTTCACCGATCCGCTGGCGGGCACGCATCGCGGCTTCGTCTATTCGGACTGCCGGGTCGACGATGCCCGACTCACCCTCGCCAACGCCGTCGACGCCGCCGCGCACGGTGCCGAGATCGCCACGCGAACCGAGCTGCTGAATGCCCGGCGGGAGGGCGGAAGCTGGCGCGCCGAGCTGTCCGACGGGCGAACCGTCGAGGCACGTGGGCTGGTCAACGCGGCCGGCCCCTGGGTGCGGAAGCTGCTCGATACGCTGGCTATCGCTAATCATTCGCAGATCCGGCTGGTCAAGGGCAGCCACATCGTCGTCCCCAGGCTGTTCGACGGCGACCATGCCTATATCCTCCAGCAACCCGACCGCCGGATCGTCTTCGCAATCCCCTATGAAGGCGGCTTCACGGAGATCGGCACCACCGATATCCAGGTCGAGCGGCCGGAGGATGCGGTGTGCAGCGACGAGGAGAAGACCTATCTCTGCGCGGCGGTGAACCGCTATTTCTCCCGCCAGATCACCCCCGCCGACATCGTCTGGAGCTGGTCCGGCGTGCGGCCACTGCACGATGACGGCGCGGCCAAGGCGCAGGCAGTGACCCGCGACTATGTGCTCGAGCTCGACGACAAGGGCCCGCCTTTGCTCTCGATCTTCGGCGGCAAGATCACCACGGCACGCGCACTGGCCGAGGAGGCGCTGGCGAAGATCGGCCCGGCACTCGGTGCCGAAGTCGAGCCGGTCACCCGGGCTCGGGCCTTTCCGGGTGGGACGATCGCCGATTTCGACAGGTTCGTCGCCCAGGCCAAGGGGCGCTGGCCCTTCCTCGGCGATGCCCGTGCCGAGCGGATGGCGCATGCCTATGGCTGCTGCCTGGCCGACATGCTCCGCGGGGTGACCGACCTGGGCGAGGACCTGGGCGCCGGGCTGACCGCGACCGAGATACGCTGGATGCGCGACCATGAATGGGCCCGCACCGCCGAGGACGTGCTGTGGCGGCGGAGCAAGCTGGGGCTGCATGCCGGCCCCGACCTCGCCGCCAAGGTGGAGACGGTGCTGAACGGCCCTTAAGTGCTTGTTAAACCGTCCGCGGCAGGGTGTAGGCCGGGGCGGAGAAAGAATGGCGACCAAATTCTCCCAATATCGGGCCGTGACACCTGCGCTCGTCGAGCAGCGGGCCGCGACGCGTCATCGCGTGCTGGTGACGCGGGCGACGCTCACCAAGCGGGGCAACAAGCCGGTCGAGGCGATGCTGCACGACCTGTCGGCCTATGGCTGCCGCCTGGCCTGCGAAGCCCCACACGGCGAGGGCGACAAGGTGTGGCTCAACCTGCGGGACGGCGCGCCCGTGCCGGCAAGCGTGGTGTGGAACGACGGCACGCATATCGGCTGCCGGTTCGACGATCCGATCGAGCGCAGCCTGGTGCGGCAGCTGACCCTGGTGATCCGCTGATCCTACGCCGTGGTGGCGAGGCGCGCGGCAAAGATCGCAAAGGTCGTGCACAGGGCAGTTCCTCATGGCGCCTGACCTCCCTCCCCTTCCCGATAACCGGTGCGATCCCGCAAGGATATTGCGCGGCAGTTTTCCTATCTTTCCAACAGGTTGAAAGAGCGGCCGGGCAGAGCCGGACGCGGTGAGGGAAACAGACCAAATCCTACATTGCAAGAGCCGCACGAGATCCCGGCTTTCGCCGGGATGACGGTGGAGCTCAGAACCCGATCACATTGGCGCGGGTGAAGCGCCTTGCCTGTTCCGTCGTCAGCAGTTTGCGATCCTCGCCGATCGGACCTGCACCCGGCCCTTTGCTCGCATATTCCCGGAGTCGCGCCTCGGGCGGAGTCAGGCGGCGCTGGTCACCCTCGGGGCCCTTGTACCCCATCCAGGTCCAGCCTTCGTGGCGGATGTGCGCGTCCATCCAGCAGTTGAGGAACGCCGCCTGGCCGAGCAGCGCCATGTTGCCGCCGGCGCGCCAGGGACGGCCGAGCCAGGTCGAATTCACCGGAACGCCCGCCTCGCGCTCCAGCCGGCAATTGGCAAAGACCAGGCCGAATTCCTGTGCGGCCGGCGTGCTCGGCGCGGCGACGAAACCGAAGCCCCCGGCGTTCGGCACATAGCGAGTGACGATCTCGCAGCGCTCGAACCAGGCCGCGGCGCCGCCGAAGATGAAGTCCACCCCGCCTACGATGCGGGTGTCGGTGACCAGGCTGCGGGTGTGGAGGTAGAATGTGTCCTGATAGCCGAGCAGCGTGCAGCGATCGACCACGGTGCGGTCTGCCTCGCGACCGATCGCCAGCGCCACGGCCTGGGCGCCGTTGCCGGAGCCGTCGCGCCGGGCACCGATATAGTCGAAGCTGTTGCGGACGGTGAGACCGCGCAGGGTCACGTCCGGCGCGACAATGGTCAGCGTGCCCGAGCCGCCGGTGCCCCAGGTACCGCCGCCGGGCTTTGCCGTGCCGGCCGCGGTGCCGTACTCGATCACGGTGCCCGGCGAGCCCTGGATCGTCACGCCCGGTGCGCGGACCGTGAGCTTCTCGGTGAAGATGCCGGGCCTGAGCAGGATGCGGAACGGCCGTCCTGCCCGCTCGGCCGCTGCCAGCGCCGCGCCGAGGGTACCGGTGGCGGGATCGACCACCGCGTCCCACGCCTCGCCCGCCTTCGCCGCGAGCGGCAGCGACAGCGCGCCGGCGAGGAAGGCGCGCCGGCCGTTCATCCCCAGCGATAGTTGAAGCTGATGCTGATCCGCGGCTCCTTGCCCGCACCGGGCGGGACCTCGTGGCGCAGCCAGCTTTCCCAGAGCAGCACGGTGCCGGGCTCGGGGACGATCTCGACGAAGCTCTGCAGCTGCTCGGGCGCATCCTCCAGCCGCGGCGGGGCGGCCATCATCATCGCCAGGCGGGGGTCTTCGAGCTTCAGGCCCCGCGAACCCTTGGGCAGCGCGACATAGAGCGTGCCCGAGACGACGCTGTGGGGATGGATGTGCGCACCATGCCCGCCCTTGCCATCGAGCACGTTGACCCAGAGGCTGTCGAGCTTGAGCTTCTTGCCCCCCAAATCGAAGGCGCAGGCCTTGGCGAACTTGGCGACATGCTTGTCGAGCAGGCGCTTGAGGTCCGCGAAATTGGGATCGCGGATCGGCAGGTCGTCGAGCGAGGCATAGCTGGTGTAGCCGCGATAATGGTTCTCGCGACACCAGCGACGGCCGGCGCTGTCGTCCTCTGCGAGCTGGAGGCAGGAGTCTTCCAGTGCCTCCAGCAATTCGTCGTCGCCGAGCGGCTCCTGGTAGAGCAGCGAGGCGAAAAGCGTGCGCATCAGTAAGCCCGCGCGACCAGGATCCGCTCGACCGCGGGCGCGCCGGTGAAGATGCAGATGCCGGTGGCCGGCGCCGCGTCATTGGGCACGTTGCGGAAGGTGAGCTTGAGCGCCTTCAGCCGCTCGACCACCTTGTCGAGATCGGCGCCACTCGGCTTGGCCCATTCCACTTCGACCCAGCCGGGGAACTTGCCGGCCTTCTCGAAATAGCTCTCGAGCCCGGCGAAGTCGGTCACGTCGCGGACGATGTTGGCGTCGGCGCGCGCCTTGGCCTGGTCGAACAGCGCCTTCTGCACATTCTCCAGCGTGCCCACGGCGTCGGCGAGGAACGCGTCCTGCGCGACGATCGCCGAGTTCAGCTTGCCGTCTTCCTTGTAGAGATCGGTGCGGACGGTGACCGAGACGTTGCCGCCGGCCATGTCGCGCCCACCGACCTCGACGACGATCGGGCAGCCCTTCTTGATCCAGCCCCAGCGCTTGGTGACGGCCTTGATCGCACGCAGGTCGAGCAGCGCACGCACCGGCTCGCCAAACGCGTACTGCTTGGCCAGCGCCTGCTGGATGGTCTTGCAATAGTCGATCAGCGCGGCGTCTTCGTCATTGTCGCGCAGCATCGGCACGATCGCCACCTGCCAGGGGGCGATGCGCGGCGGCACGCGCAGGCCGTCGTCATCGCCATGCGTCATGATCAGGCCGCCGATCATGCGGGTCGACATGCCCCAGCTGGTCGTCTGGGCGAGTTCCTGCTGGCCCTCGCTGTTCTGGAACTTGATGTCCTGCGCCGAGGAGAATGTGGTGCCGAGGAAGTGGCTGGTGCCCGCCTGGAGCGCCTTGCCGTCCTGCATCATCGCCTCGATGCTGTAGGTCGAGACGGCGCCGGGGAAGCGCTCATTCTCGGGCTTCTCGCCGGCGACCACGGGCATCGCCACGCACTCTTCCGCGAAGCTGCGATAGACCTCGAGCATCTTCATCGTCTCTTCGCGCGCTTCGGCGACGCTGGCATGGGCAGTGTGCCCTTCCTGCCAGAGGAACTCGGCGGTGCGCAGGAACATGCGGGTGCGCATCTCCCAGCGGACGACGTTCGCCCACTGGTTGATCAGCACCGGCAGGTCGCGCCACGACTGGACCCAGCGGCTGAACGCGGCGCCGATCACCGTCTCCGAGGTGGGACGCACGACGAGCGGCTCCTCCAGCTTCGCCTCGGGATCGGGAATCATCTTCCCGTCCTTGTGGATCAGCCGGTGATGGGTGACGACCGCCATCTCCTTGGCGAAGCCGTCGACATGCTCTGCCTCCTTCTCGAAATAGGAGAGCGGGATGAACAGCGGGAAATAGCAATTCTCGTGGCCGGTCGCCTTGATGCGATCGTCGAGCAGGCGCTGGATCCGCTCCCAGATGCCATAGCCCCACGGCCGGATGACCATGCAGCCGCGCACGCCGCTCTCCTCGGCCATGTCGGCTTCGGTGATGACGGTCTGATACCATTGGGCGAAGTCGCCTTCGCGGGTGACGTTGAGCGCATGCTTGATCATGGCCGTGCCTCTAAAGTCGTGGCGGGCCCGCCGCAAGCGAGCGCACCGATGTTCAACCAGTTGGTTGTGCGATTCATTGAATCTCTTGAATCACCCATGCGTGCGCGAAGCCCCGACCGGCCCAGCTTCGTCGTGACAAATCAAATCCTACATTGCCAGCCCGATCCGGGGGGCGACTTGATTCGAAGGGACGGGCCCGCTCTACTGCCCGAAGGGGGGATCAGGGCATGCAACAACGGGATGTGGCGCCGCGCGAGGTCTCGCGCTCGGGACTGGCGATCGGGATCGCCGTGCTGCTGCTCGCCGCCCTGGGCATTGGCGGCGCCTGGTGGTTCGTCACCAGGCTGCAGCAGCAGGAGCGATCGCCCGAGGGCATCGCCGAATCGATCCTGCGCGACCGCAAGGCGGCGCCCTTCTTCGAGGCGCTGCGCGACAATTACCCCAGGGAGTTCGCCGATTACACGGCGCTGCTCTCGAAACGGGTGCGCGAAGGGGCGACCCGCGAGCAGATCCGCGGCGAGAGCCTCACCTGGATGGGCGCGGTCACCGATCGCCACCTGGGCGAGTTCGTGCAGGCCCCGCATGGCGACCTGAACCTCTATCGCCAGATGGAGATCCAGCTGGTCGAGACGATGCAGCAGGAGGATGTCCGGCTGTGCGGCCAATATGTGATGGGCACGCTGAAGCCCGGCACCCATTATCCGCCCAGGACGGCCGAGCGGCTGATCGAGACGGCGGCGGCATGGATCACCGCCTCGGCGGGCGGGCGCGACCATCCCGCCAACCGCAAGATTCCCAAAGGCGAGGTCTCGGAGGCCGACGCCGTCGCGCTGGTCACGGAGATGCGGCGTGTCGGCGCCAGCCAGGCCGATCTCGACGTCTGGACCGATCCGGCAAGGCTCGCACGGGCACGGCCGGAACAGCAATGCGCGATCGGCCTGCATCTGCTGAACGGCATCGTCGAACTGCCGCACGAACGCAGCGACCGGGTGACCGGCTGGCTGGTCTCGCAAAAGTCGCGCTGAGCACCCCACGCATTGCCAGCGCCGGGCATGGCTCCTAACGCGCATCCGTGGGCGACGATCAGATATTGAAGGGCATAACGCTGCGGCTGTTCGCGGTCGCCTGCCTCGCGACCATGTCGGCGCTGATCAAGCTGGCCGAGATGCGCGGTGCCGGGCTGGTCGAGACGATGTTCCACCGCCAGCTCTGGGCGGTGCCGCTGGTAACCGCCTGGGTGGCGGCCGGGCCGGGGCTGGGATCGATCCGCACCAAGCGCTTCGGCGCACACGTCTCGCGCACGGCGGTGGGACTCACCGGCATGATCTTCACCTTCGGCGCGGTGCTGCTGCTGCCGCTGGCCGAGGCGGTGACCTTCCAGTTCACCGTGCCGATCTTCGCGACGATCCTGGGCGCGCTGCTGCTCAAGGAGCCGACCGGCTGGCATCGCTGGGGCGCGGTGGTGGTCGGTTTCCTCGGCGTGCTGATCGTCACCCAGCCGTGGAGCGCGCACATCCCGCTGTTCGGCGCGATGGTCGGCCTGCTCGCGGCATTGTTCGTGGCGATCGTCGCGATCCTGCTGCGCCAGATCGGCAAGACCGAGGCCACGGGCACGACGGTGTTCTGGTTCTCGGTCCTCTCGGTGCCGGTGCTGGCGATCCCCTATGCCTTCCAGTTCAAGGCGCATGATCCGGCAACCTGGGGCATCCTGGTGGGGATCGGGCTGATCGGCGGGGTGGGCCAGCTGGCGCTGACCGGATCGGTGCGCCACGCGCCCGTCAGCGCAGTGGTGCCGATGGACTATTCGAGCCTGATCTGGGGCACGCTCTATGGCTGGGCGATCTTCGGCATGTGGCCGAGCGGCTGGACCTGGCTGGGCGCCCCGGTGATCATCGCGAGCGGGCTGTACATCGTGTGGCGCGAGCGCAAGCGCGGCGTGGGGCCGGCAGTGACGAGCGCGGAGATGGAGCCGGTTTAAATCCCCCTTCCCCGTCTCCCGTCATCCCGACGAAAGTCGGAATCTCAGGCGATGGCGGGAAAGGAGCCGCACGAGATCCCGACTTTCGTCGGGATGACGGTTGCGGGTCCGGATGACGGCTATTGGCGCCGATACACCAGCATCAAATTGTTCGCCGGCATCTCGACCAGCCTTTCCAGCGACAGCCCCTGCGCCGCCGCGGCTTCGGTCACCGCTTCCACGAAGCGCAGCCCGAAGCGCGGGTCCCTTTCCTTGAGCCACAGCTCGAACTGCTCGTTCGACGGCGCGGTCTCCACGCCCTCGCGGCGATAGGGGCCGTAGAGGATCAGCGGGGCACCGGGGGCGAGCGCCTCCCCTGCCCCGGCGAGCAGCCCGAGCGTCGCTTCCCAGGGGCTGATATGGACCATGTTGACGCAGAGGATCGCATCCGCCGCCGGAAAATCGCCTGCGCTCGCATCGATCTCCAGCGGCGGCAGGATGTTCGCGCGCCCTTCGCTCCACGCCGCGATCGAGGCGAGCGCATCCCCATCGGGATCGCTCGGCTGCCAGGTCAGCGCGGGGAAGCGCCCGGCGAAGAAGGCGACATGCTCGCCGGTGCCGCTGGCGATCTCGAGCACCGTGCCCTGCGCAGGCAGCTCCTCGGCCAGCACCGCGGCGATCGGATCGCGGTTGCGCTCGGTGGCAGGGGCGTGGCGCTTCATGCCGCCCGCGCCTCCCCGAGCAGCCGGCGGGCGCGCAGGAACATCTCGACCCGCTGCATCGTCAGCATGCCGAGCGCGAAGGCGATCAGCACGTCGGTCATCGCCATCACGTCGAAATGCATGCCGGGGATGCCCAGCGTCTCGGCATTGCGGGCGAGCGAGCGGACCAGGACGAGCACGAGGATGAAGGCCATCGCGGCGAGCGAGCCCTTTTGCGAGATCTCGTGCGTCTCCGGATTGACCGTGATGCGCATCATCCGGCCGCGCTGCCAGCCGAGCGCGGCGCCGGCGAGCAGCGCGGCGGCGGCGATCGCCCAGGTCATCGGCGCGGGCGGGATGCGCCAGAAGGTGAAACCGGCGATCAGCACATAGAGCGCGGGCACGATCCACAGCCGCTCGATCTTCAGCGGCCGCTCGCGCGACAGGCGGCGGAAGCGCAGCGCGAGGACCACCAGGATGATCGCGACCGGGATGAGCTGGTAGAGCGGATTTGGATGGAATGGCTGGCCGTGCATTGGATTCCCCCGGAAACTTGCATGTGATCTATATAAGTAATACACTTCATATGCCAGCCGAGTTGCGTGGCAAAGGCAAGAGGATTGCGCATGCGTTCACGCCGGTCCATCAGGACGCCCGGAGGGTTCATGGACGTCGAACAGGATAGCGCAGGCGTGAAATTCGCGCCGGCCGCTGCTTTCATCGGGACATTGGTGGTGGGGCTGGCGCTCGGCAAATTGCTGGGCAGCCCCGACCTGCCGCTCAACCATGCGAGCGAGCGCGGGCTGGGATCGCTGGCGACCCTGCTCGGCGTGGGGATCATGCTGTCCGCCGTCGGGCTGTTCCGCGCCGCCGGGACCGACCCCAAGCCGTGGAAGCGCACGACCGCGCTGGTGACCGACGGCGTCTATCGCTGGTCGCGCAACCCGATGTATTTCGGGATGGCGCTGGCCTATGCCGGCGTGACGATCTGGATGGACAGCCTGGTGACGTTGCTGCTGCTGATCCCGCTGATCCTGGTGATCCAGCGCGAAGTGATCGAGCGCGAGGAAGCCTATCTCGCCGCGAAGTTCGGCGAGCGCTATCTCAGCTACAAGTCAGCCGTGCGCCGTTGGATTTAAGCGCGACGCGCTCAGGGGGCTGGATCTGAGACCCCGGCCCGGCGCTCAGGGGCGCCGGGGAAAGTCGCCCCGGACCGCGACGCAGTAGCGCAGGCGCTTTTCCCTATCGACCGCCGGCTGCGGAATCACCTTGCGCAGATCGGGCACCGCGAAGCTGCTGGCGCCGTCGCCGCCATAGCTGTTGCCGAACAGCGCATAGAGCGCCGGCTGGCTGCGGATCGGCATCAGCTGGCCATTGGCCTCCACCCAGCCCTCCGGGCAGAAGTTGAAGGCGAAGAGCCGGACCTCGCCGACGGTGACGCCCTCCTGGGCATGCGCGGGCAGCGAGACGGCAGCGGCGGCGAGTGCGGCCGCGAAGAACATGATCTTCATGTCGGATCCCCCAATGGATTTGGCGCGCAGGCTGCGCTGTCCCGAGCCCGCGGACAATCGGCATTTGAACGGTTCCGGGGGTATCGGCGTTGACCCGGCATGACCGCGCTCTCGCTTCCCAGACCCATGCTCCGCCGGATCGGCGCGGCGGCGGGCGAGATGATGGGCTCGGCACCCGGCATGGACTTCGACTTTGCGGTGCCGCGGGGCGAGCCGGCGCTGGTGCCGGCGGACTCAGTATCGTGGCGGGTGTTCAAGAATCCCGTCACCCTGTTCATCGGCGGCGTGGCGGCGGTGATCCTCGAGTTGGCCGAGCCGGGCGTGCGCGACGGGGTGTGGCAGCATTCGAGCTTCCGCACCGATGCGCTGACCCGGTTGCGGCGGACCGGGCTCGCGGCGATGATGAGCGTCTATGGCCCCCGGAGCCGCGCCGAGGCGATGATCGCCGGGGTGGTACGGGCGCACGAGCGGGTGACCGGCGTCACCAGCGAGGGCGCGCCCTACCGCGCGAACGATTCGGTGCTGCTCGACTGGGTGCAGGCGACCGCCTCCTTTGGCTTCATCCGCGCCTATCACGCCTATGCCCAGCCGCTCAGCTACCGCGAGCGCGACAGCGCGCTGGCCGAAGGCGCGGTGGTGGCGCGGCTCTATGGCGCGACAGGTGCGCCGGCGAGCGAGGCGAAGATGGCGGCGCTGTTCGCGAAGATGGACGCGCGGCTGGTGCCCTCGCCCATCATCCACGAGTTCCTGGCGATCATGCGCGCGGTGCCCGCCCTGCCGCGGGTGGCCCGGCCGTTCCAGCGGATGCTGCTGCGCGCATCGGTGTCGCTGCTGCCCGATGCGCTGATCGACCGGCTAGGGCTGGAGGCATGGCGGCTGCGCCGGTTCGAACGGCAGCTGGTGCGCGCGGTGGCGCGGGTGGCGAACCGGGTGCCGCTGCTGGATGCGCCGCCGGCCAAGGCGAGCGAGCGGCTGGGATTGCCGGGGGATTGGTTGTGGCGGGGGTCACAGATTTAACCTCCATCACCGAACGGCCACCGGAGAGTTACTCAAGCCCAAGAATAATCTACTCTAACCGTTCCCTTACGCCGCGGCGGGACGAAGCCCAAGCACTTCGATCATGCGGAGCGCGGAATCAAAACAAGGCAGAGATGCAAGCACTCGTATCCCAGAGCCAGTTACCTCGTCGCTTGCTTCATATAGATATAGACCGCTACGATCTTCGCTAATTCCGTTGTCGGCTAGAGTACGCCCCGACAATTCGGATAGATAAACTTGCGTGCCTGTTGGCGTTGTCCCGACAATTAGGAACTCATCCATGGCTCGTGCTCCCGCCCCTCGCGCTCTACCACGCCTTTCAGCGTCACAACTCGCCGACTATCTGGTCGCCGCGACGCCCGTAGGCCAGATGGGGATTCTACGACAAGCGAAAAATCCTGGTCCAAATCGGCCACTTATAATCCAATATCAGCATGCGCGTCGCACAATTGCAGAATGCTTAAGGGATCGCAGCAACCTAAATCGTATCTCCGCTCGATCCATTGTGGATCTGGAAGACCGACGCGATAATGCCAATCATGGACCATTGGTGCGTGACGACGCCCAACGATGTATCGACGTCATCGAAGCGTTTCAGCGGGCAACAAACGAACTGGACCTCTGGGGAACCGAGTACCGTGAACCCCAATTGCCATCACCGACACTGAATATTGCAGGCGTAGAAATCTCGGTGTCTCCTGACGTTGTGGCGCTTTCACGGGGGCGCACCGATGATCGTGTGGGACAGGCATTCATTCGTTGCACCATCGGCACACCAGGCGATGCTGCGGAAAACCGAAGGGCAGAGGCCAATGGCCACCTTGCTACGATAGCCCATCTACATACCGCCCAGTATCTAGCGTATTTGGGAACCCCACACGCTCCGACCTCAATGGTAATCGATGTTCCTCGTCGCGCCGTAGTTCGCGGACCAGTCAACTCGGCACGCCGCATTGCAAACATTGAGGCTGCTTGCGCAATGATCGCCGCTGTTTGGCCTGTGGTTTAGCCCCCTCTTGGATCCGCCCCTCCCCTAAAGGGGAGGGGCTAGAGCAAGTTACTCCGCAGCTTCCGCCGTCACCGCCCCCTTCCACGCCAGCACCGGCTTGCGCGCGGCGAGCGTCTCGTCGAGGCGGCGGCGCGGGGCGAAGTGCGGGGCGGTCTTGATCGTCGGGTCGCCATTCTTGGCGCGGGCAGCCACGCTGCGGAACGCGCCGATGAACTGGTCGAGCGCCGCCTTGGACTCGGTCTCGGTCGGCTCCACCAGCATCGCACCGTGGACGACGAGCGGGAAATACACCGTCATCGGGTGATAGCCCTCGTCGATCAGCCCCTTGGCGATGTCGATGGTCGACAGGCCCTCGGGCAGGCCCTTATCGCTGAAGATCGCCTCGTGCATGCACGGGCCGTACTTGGCGAACGGCGCCTCCAGCACGTCGGTCATCGAGCGCAGGATATAGTTGGCGTTGAGCACCGAATCCTCGGCGACCTGGCGCAGGCCGTCCGCGCCGTGGCTGAGGATATAGGTCAGCGCACGGGTGAACATGCCCATCTGGCCGTTGAACGCGGTCATGCGGCCGAAGGTGCCGGCATGATGCTCGCCTGCGGTTTCCTCCTCGACGAGGTGGAACTTGTCGCCCTGCTTCTCGACGAACGGCAGCGGCGCATAGGGCGCCAGCGCCGCCGACAGCACGACCGGGCCCGAGCCCGGGCCGCCGCCGCCATGCGGGGTCGAGAAGGTCTTGTGCAGGTTGATGTGCATCGCGTCGACGCCGAGATCGCCCGGGCGGACCCGGCCGACGATCGCGTTGAAGTTGGCGCCGTCGCAATAGACATAGCCGCCCGCCGCATGCACCGCGTCCGAGATCGCCTTCATGTCGCGCTCGAACAGGCCGCAGGTATTGGGGTTGGTGATCATCACGCCGGCGATGTCCGGCCCCAGCCGCGCCTTGAGCGCTTCGAGGTCGACGCGGCCGTCCTCGGTGGCGGGAATGTCCTCGACCGAGAAGCCGGCGAACGCCGCGGTTGCCGGGTTGGTGCCGTGTGCGCTGGTCGGCACGAGCAGGATCTTGCGGTGCTGCTGGCCCTGCGCGTCGAGCGCCGAGCGGATCGCGAGGATGCCGCAGAGCTCGCCATGCGCGCCGGCCTTGGGGCTCATCGCCACCGCCTGCATGCCGGTGAGCGTGATCAGCCAGTGGGCGAGCTGGTCAATGACCTCCAGCGCGCCCTGCACCGTGTCTACGGGCGCGAGCGGGTGGATGTCCGCGAAGCCCGGCAGGCGCGCCATGCGCTCGTTGAGGCGCGGATTGTGCTTCATCGTGCACGAGCCGAGCGGGAACAGGCCCAGGTCGATCGCGTAGTTCTGGCGGCTCAGGCGGGTATAGTGGCGCACCGTCTCGGGCTCGGACAGGCCGGGCAGGCCGATTTCGGCGCTACGCTCGAGGCCGCCGAGGCGCGAAGGCGCCGCAGGAACTTCGCCGAAATCGACGCCGGTGGTCTCGGACGAGCCGATCTCGAAGATCAGCGCCTCGTCGAGCATCAGCGCGCGGTTGCCGGTGAAGGTCGAGAGGTCGCCCGCCTCACCCGCTTCGGGGGTGGTGGGGCGCCAGCCGGACTGGTTGATCGTGCTCATGCCAGCACCTCCTGGAGCGCGGAGGCAAGCGTCTCGACGTCCTCCTGCGTAGTGGTTTCGGTGACCGCGACGATCAGGCCGTTGGCGAGAGCGTCGGCGCCCGGATAGAGGCGGCCGAGCGATACGCCGGCCAGGATGCCCTGATCGGCAAGCTGGCGCACGACCGGGCGCGCTTCCTTCGACAGCTTGAGCGTGAACTCGTTGAAGAAGGTCGGGGTGACCAGCTCGACGCCCGGCACCGAAGCCAGGCGGTCAGCGGCGGCCGAGGCCGTGGCGTGGTTGATCGCGGCGAGCTGGCGCAGGCCCTTCTCGCCGAGCAGCGTCATGTGCACCGACATGGCGAGCGCGCACAGCACCGAGCTGGTGCAGATGTTCGACGTCGCCTTCTCGCGGCGGATATGCTGCTCGCGGGTGCTGAGCGTCAGCACATAGCCGCGCTTGCCCTCGGCATCGACGGTCTCGCCACAGAGCCGGCCCGGCATCTGGCGCACGAGCTTCTCCGAGCAGGCGAACAGGCCGACATAGGGGCCACCGAACTGCAGGCCGACGCCGAGCGACTGGCCTTCGCCGACCACGATGTCCGCGCCCATCTCGCCCGGCGCCTTGATCGCGCCCAGCGCCACCGGCTCGGTGACGACGGCGACGAGCAGCGCCTTCTTCGCATGCGCGGCTTCGGCAAGCTTGGACAGGTCGGCGATGCGGCCGAGAATGTCGGGATACTGGACCACGACGCACGAGGTGTCGTCGTCGATCTGGGCGATCAGGTCATCGGTGTCCGGAGTCAGGCTCAGCGTCGGCAGCGACGTGACGAGCTGATCGCCGGTGAACTTCGCCATGGTGTTGGCGACCGAGACATAGTGCGGGTGCAGGCCGCCCGAAAGGATCGCCTTGCCGCGCTTGGTGACGCGGCGGGCCATGGTGATGGCTTCCCAGCACGCGGTCGAGCCGTCGTACATCGAGGCGTTCGCCACGTCGCAGCCGAGCAGCCGCGCGATCTGCGACTGGAACTCGAACATCATCTGCAGCGTGCCCTGCGCGATTTCCGGCTGGTAGGGCGTGTAGGCGGTGAGGAACTCGCCGCGCTGGATGATGTGATCGACGCTGGCCGGCACATGGTGGCGATAGGCACCGGCACCGAGGAAGAAGGGCGCTGCCCCCGCCGCCAGGTTCTTCGCGGCGAGCTTCGTCATATGGCGTTCGACGGCGAGCTCGCTGGCATGCATCGGCAGGCCGGGGATCGGACCGTCGAGCACGGCGCTGGCAGGCACATCGACGAAGAGATCGTCGATCGACTTGGCGCCGATGACGCCGAGCATCGCCTCGCGATCGGGCTGGGTAAGGGGCAGGTAGCGCATTTTTACCTTCTCGATGAAGTGGCAGGCGCGCCTTCGGACTCGGTCCAGGCGCGGATATCGGTGGGCTGGATACCGTAGCTGTGCTCGGCGTCGGCGACGCCGGTGCAGCCATCCTTGGAGATGGTGCCGGTCATCACGACATAGCTGTTTTGCAGCGATTCGGCCTTGTGGACGAATGCGTATCCCGCCTCATCTTGCGGTTTGAACCCAAGCGGCATGAATTTCATGACACGCTCGCTCGCCTTCGCGGTGTCATGGAGTTCGGGTCGCTGGCTTAGTTCCTGATAGGTCGTCCATGCACGCCCGAAGGCTATCCACCCCGCTTTGTGGGCGGCGAGAGAACAACCTTCGATGACCGTGCACTGGCCGAGATACCCCATCGCCTGAACAGGCTTGCCTTTGTAGGCGTCGCACTGGGCGAGAATATCCGCGACCTTGACCTGCGGCGCGGTGGCGCCGCACCCTGTTGCCAGGAGCAGGATCAAGGCCGCAGCGTGCCTCACAGCTTCGAGACGTAGTCCTGATAGGCGCTGTCGTTCATCAGGCTGTCGAGCTCGCTGGTGTCGGCGAGCGTCAGCCTGAAGAACCAGCCTTCGCCTTCGGGGTCTTCGTTGACCAGAGCGGGGTTGTCGGCGAGCGCTTCGTTGCCCTCGATGACGGTGCCCGAGACGGGAGCATACACGTCGGACGCGGCCTTGACCGACTCGACCACGGCGGCGTCGTCGCCCTTGCTCACGACCTTGCCCTCATCGGGCACTTCGACGAACACGATGTCGCCGAGCTGGCTCTGGGCGTATTCGGTGATACCGACCGTCGCGGTGTCGCCGTCGACGTCGATCCACTCATGATCTTCGGTGAAATAGCGGCTCATCAGGCTCCCTTTCTGACGTACTTGTGGGCGACGAAGGGCATCTTCACGACCTCCGCCGAATGGATCTTGCCACGCTGGGCAAGGGTGATCTTGGTGCCGGGCTCCGCCTGCGCGGCGGGGACATAGGCCATGGCGATCGGCTTCTGCAGCGTCGGCGCGAAGCCGCCGCTGGTGACCTTGCCGACTTCATTGCCGTCGGCGTCGACGACCAGCCCGCCCTCCCGGACCGGCTGGCGGCCTTCGACGACCAGGCCGACGCGCTTGAGGATCGGGCCGTTCTCGCGCTCGAGCATGATGCGCGCATGGCCGGGGAAGCCGCCTTCCTCGCGGCGGCGCTTCTTGAGCGCGAAGCCCAGGGCAGCTGCAACCGGCGTGGTCTCGGTATCGAGATCATGGCCGTAGAGCGGCAGGTCCGCCTCGAGCCGCAGCGAATCGCGGGCGCCGAGGCCGATCGGCTTCACTTCGGGCTGGGCGGTGATCGCGTCCGCAAGCGCCTCGGCGCCTTCGACCGGCACCGAGATCTCGAATCCGTCCTCGCCGGTATAGCCCGAGCGGCTGATCCACAGGTCGTGACCCTGCCACTGGAAAGCGGCACCCTGCATGAAGACGAGGGCGGAGACGCCGGGGATCACCCGCTCCAGCGCCGCGGCGGCCTCGGGACCCTGCAGCGCGAGCAGGGCGTGGTCTTCCATATGGTTGAGGCCGATCTCGTCGGCCAGGAACTCGCGGAAATGGGCGATGTCGTCCCATTTGCAGGCGCCGTTGACGACCATGTAGACTTCGCCTTCCTTGAGGCGGGTCAGCATCAGGTCGTCGAGGATGCCGCCATTCTCGGCCATCAACAGCGAATAGACCGGGTGGGAGAACTTCGCCGCCTGGATGTCGGCGGGCATCAGCGCCTCGAGCGCGGCCTCGACGCCTTCGCCGGTGAAGGTCAGCTGGCCCATGTGGCTGACATCGAACAGGCCGGCATGCTCGCGCACCCAGACATGCTCGGCCATGATGCCTTCATACTGGACCGGCATCTCATAGCCGGCGAAGGGGACCATGCGGCCGCCCTTGTTGCGGTGCCACTGGTCGAGCGGGAGCTTGTGCAGCTCGATCTCGCCCTCTCCGCCTTCGGGATCGCCGCTGAGGGGCTGGTCCTGGATTTGCTGGCTCATCGGGGCACTCCGGATTCGAAGGGGATTCGACGGAGCGGCACGGAATCCTCGCGCGCCATTCCATCGCCCCCTCTGTCACGGAACCTGAGAGCTTTCGCCAGCATGCTGGCTTACCCCTTCGGTGGGACGTGGCCGGGCCGCGTCCGCTTTCCAGAGTGTCGTGTACGCGCGGTCCCTTGTGCCTGAGAGATTCCGGGGCGGTTGCTCCTTCGGCGGTGGGTTGCCCCACACTCTCCCGCGCGTGCCTGTCGACGGAGCGCAGCCTTGGCCGCGCCCCCGCTTCGAGTCAATTGCCTAGCGCGCAATCAGCGCGTGACGTTGTACTTCAGCTGGTCCTCGGTCAGCTGGAAGCCGATCAGCGCCTCGAAGGTCGCCGAGAGCACCGCGCCGCGGATCGAGGGATCGGCGAGCGGGTCCATCGCCGCCGCCTGATCGCCGGCCTTGCGCTTCTCGGTGAGCCGCTTGCGGACGTCTTCCGGCAGCGTCGCGGCGCTGCGATCGACATAGGTGGTGGCGGTGCCGCTGGTCTGCGCGCGCAGCTGGCCCGGCTCGAAATGCACGGTGACGCGGTTGATCCGCTTGGCGACCACCGAGCTGCCGCCGCGGACGACGGTGATGAAATAGGGGAAGCTGACGTCGCGCGCGCCATCGGCGCTCTGGCGGCGGGCCAGCACGTCGAACTTGACCGTGGTGACGACCTGGGGACCGGCATCGTCGCAGGTCGAGGTGACGTTGGTCATCACCGCGTTGACGTCGATCGCGCTCGCCTCGCGGCTGTTCGCCGGGTTGAAGATCGTCATGTCGCCGGTGCCGGCGGGAATCGCGACGTGCGGGCAGGCCGAGCGGACGGCAGTGACGCCGGCGCCACCGCCAGAGGCATCGATCTCGCCGGTTTTTGCACAGGCGCCGAGCGCAAGCGGGATCAGAGCGACAACGGCGAGCTTGCGGACCAAGACGGAAACCCTTTCAAACACACGGGACCAGAGGGGTCCAAAGCGGCGCGCACCATAGGAACCGCGTTGAGCCCGCGCAAGCAATCGCGTAGAGCCGCGGCAGAACTATGGCCGACACCGCAAAACCCTTTCTCGAGCTGCTGATCGCGGCGCCCCGTGGCTTCTGCGCAGGCGTGGACCGCGCAATCCGGATCGTCGAGCTGGCGATCGAGAAGTACGGCGCCCCCGTCTATGTGCGGCACGAGATCGTCCACAACAAATATGTCGTCGACAGCCTGAAGGCGCAGGGCGCGATCTTCGTCGAGGACCTCGACCAGGTGCCCGACGGCGTGCCGGTGGTGTTCTCCGCCCACGGCGTACCCAAGGCGGTGCCGGCCAAGGCGGAGGAGCGCGGCCTCGACTATCTCGACGCCACTTGCCCGCTCGTCTCCAAGGTGCACCGCCAGGCGGAGCGGCTGGTGAGCGGCGGGCGGCACATCCTGTTCATCGGCCATGCCGGCCATCCGGAGGTGATCGGCACCTTCGGCCAGGTGCCCGAAGGCGCGATGACCCTGGTCGAGACGCCGGCCGATGCCGAGGCGGTGCAGGTCTCCGATCCCGGCAACCTCGCCTTCCTGACCCAGACCACGCTTTCGGTGGACGACACCGCGGCGACGCTGGAAGTGCTCAAGCGGCGCTTTCCGGCGATCCTGGCGCCCGGGCCGAACGACATCTGCTATGCCACCACCAACCGCCAGGGCGCGGTGAAGGCGATCGCTTCCTCGGTCGACCTGATGCTGGTGATCGGCGGCAAGAACTCGTCCAACTCGCTTCGCTTGGTCGAAGTCGCCGAGCGGCAGGGCACCACCGCCTATCTGATCCCGCGCGCCGAGGATATCGACTGGGCGTGGTTCGAAGGCGTCGGCACCGTCGGGGTGAGCGCCGGTGCCTCGGCCCCCGAGCTGCTGGTCCGCGAGCTGGTCGACAAGCTTTCCGAGCGCTTCGAGGTGAGCGAGCGCGAAGTCGAGACGGTGCCCGAGAACGTCGTCTTCAAGCTGCCGAAGGGGCTGGAAGCGGCTTGATGCCCGTCCCAAGCACAACTGCGGTTGTGCGCGAGACGCATCCGGACGAAGGGTCGCCCCGTTCGAAGGGATAAGGGGGCAGCGTGGCGGTCTACACACAGGTATCGGCGGAAGCGCTGTCGGACTTTCTGGGGAAGTTCGATGTCGGCGAGCTGGCCTCGGCCAAGGGCATCGCCGAGGGCGTGGAGAATTCCAACTACCTGGTCGACACCACGAAGAGCCGCTTCATCCTGACGCTGTACGAGAAGCGCGTGGCCGAAGGGGACCTGCCCTATTTCATGGCGCTGCTCGAGCATCTGGCCGACAAGGGCCTGCCGGTGCCGCCGGCGGTGCCGGACCGCGATGGCACGCTGATCCACCAGCTTGAGGGTCGGCCGGCCTGCCTGATCCAGTTCCTGTCGGGCGTGTCCGTCTCGCATCCCACCGCCGCGCAGGCGCGGGCGGCCGGCGAAGCGCTGGGCAAGCTGCACAAGGCGGCCGGGGATTTCACGCTCGACCGGCCCAATTCGATGGGCTTCGATACCTGGCAGCCGCTGTTCGAGCGCTGCGGCCACAGCCTGAACGAGATTGCCCCCGGGCTGTACGACGATATCGGCTTCGCGCTCGACGGCGTCCGCTCGGCATGGCCGGGGGATCACATGGACCGCTGCGCGATCCATGCGGACCTGTTTCCGGACAATGTCCTGATGCTCGGCAACCGCGTGACCGGGCTGATCGACTTCTATTTCGCCTGCACCGACATCCGGATCTACGACCTCGCCATCACCCATGCCGCCTGGGCGTTCGATGCGAGCGGCCGCACCTATGACGCTGCGCTCGGCGACGCACTGATCGAAGGCTATTCGCAGAGCTTCCCGCTCAGCGACCTCGACCGTGCCGAATTCGGCACGCTCGCGACCGGCGCCTGCATCCGCTTCACGCTCTCGCGCGCCTGGGACTGGCTCAACACGCCGGCGGACGCGCTGGTCACGCGCAAGGATCCGCTCGCTTTCTGGCGGCGTGTGAAAATCTATGACAACGACCTCGGGAGCCGCCTAAAGACGCTCGCATGAGCGAACTGCAACATGTCGAAATCGCCACCGATGGCGCGTGCAAGGGCAATCCCGGAAAAGGCGGCTGGGGCGTGGTGCTACGGATGGGGAGCACCGAAAAGGAACTCTCCGGCGGCGAGGCGCACACGACCAACAACCGCATGGAGATGATGGCCGCGATCCAGGGCCTGAAGGCGCTCACGCGCCCCTGCCGCGTCACCCTCTCCACCGACAGCCGCTACGTGATGGACGGGCTGACCAAGTGGATCCATGGCTGGATGAAGAACGGCTGGAGGACCGCGGACAAGAAGCCGGTCAAGAATGCCGACCTCTGGCAGGAACTGCTCGCCGCCGCCAAGCCGCACCAGGTGAAATGGGTGTGGGTGAAGGGCCATGCCGGCCACCCGGACAATGAGCGCGCCGACAAGCTGGCCAGCGACGCCGCGATCGGCATGTGACCGGCAGCGGCGATTGGCCTATCGAACGGCCACGCCTCGATACTGATATTCCAGGAAGAACGACGTGACCGATCCGGTTTCCACTGATCCCCTGACCGAGGCACGCGCCGCGCTCGCCGAAGCGATGGCCCTGCACGAGCAGGGGAAGCTCGAAGGCGCCGAAGCCGGCTATCGCGCGGCGCTGGCCCAGGGCTATCGCCCGGCGGACGTGCTGCCGTTGCTCGCCGGCCTGCTCGGGCGCCTGACGCGCCCCGAAGACGCCCTTGCCGCCTGGGACCAGCTTCTCGCGATCGAGCCCGATCATGCGGTGGCGCTGCACGAGAAGGGGCTGACGCTGCACTGGCTCGGCCGCACCGCCGAGGCGATCGCGACGCTGGAGCGCACCTGCGCCGTCGATCCGGACAATCCGATCGCGATCGGCAATCTGGCCGTGGTGCTGGCCGATGCCGGCCGCAACCTCGAGGCGCTCCAGCATTTCCGCCGCGCGCTCGCGCTGCAGCCGGACAATCTGCACCTGCGCCATCAGGTCCGCCGACTCGGCTCGGGATCGGTGCCCTTCTGGCACATCCCGATGATGAACGACGCGCCGCGCAACGATGCGTTCGAGGACGCCATCAAGGCGGCGATCGCCGTCGCAGGCCCCGATGCACGCGTGCTCGACATCGGCGCAGGCAGCGGCCTGCTGTCGCTGATGGCCGCGCGAGCCGGGGCGCAAAAGGTGGTGGCGTGCGAGATGGAGCCAATGATCGCCGAGATGGCGCAGCACATCGTCGCGCAGAACGGCTATGCCGATCGCGTCACCGTCCATGCCAAGCCTTCGACCGAGCTCGCCGTGGGCGCGGAACTCGACGCGCCAGCCGATATCCTGGTCTCCGAAATCCTCTCGAGCGACCTGCTGACCGAGAAAGTGCTCGACACGTTCGAGGACGCCCATCGCCGCCTCCTCGCGCCCGAAGCGATCGTAATCCCGCGTGCGGCGAGCGCGATGGGGTGCCTGGTGGCGAGCGAGAACCTGGCCGACTATGCCTTTGTCGGCGCGGTCTCCGGGTTCGATCTTTCCGCCTTCACGGCCTTCGCCCCGCAGCGCCTGCCGATCCACGGCACGATGACCGGATGGGAGCGGCTGTCGGACGATCTGGAACTGGTACGGCTCGACCTAACGCAGAAGAAACACGACGCCACGCTCGCGCGGCTGTCGATCCCGGTCACCGCGAGCGGGCGCGCCATCGGCATCGTCCAGTGGATGCACATCGATCTGTGGGAAGGCGTGACGTTCGACAATCATCCGGATCGCTACACCGATGGCGGCTGGCTCCAGGTGCTGCACAGCTTTCCCGAGCCGATCGACGTGGCGGCGGGACAGACGCTCGACATCGCGGTCGGCCACGACCGGATCACGCTTATCCTGCTGCCGCTCGCCGAATAGCCGCCGCCGCGGATCAGCGGCTCAACAGGCCCTCCGCGCCGAAGCGCATGCGATCGGGATCCAGCCCGAGCCGTGCGAGGTTGGCGCGGCCCGACGCCTTGAGCCGAGCGCTGGCGACGGGATCGGGCTTCTGCCTGAGTTCGAGCCCCGCGGTCGCGGTGAACATGCCGGTGATCGCGAAAATCTCGTAGAGCTTCTGCTTCTCGGCATCCGAGGCGCCGGCGATGCCGGTTCCGTCCTGCAGCAGGCTGCGCATCTGCGCGATGAGCGGACGGGCCTGGTCCGGCTTCACTTCCACGCCGGTGACCGCCTCGTAGCTGGTCGCCACATAGAGCGCGAGCGCGGTCGGCAGATCGTTGTGCGGCTGGCCGAACATCTGTTCGATCCCGCCGAACCTGCCGAGCAGCTGGCGGAAGACGGCGGCGACTTCGCTGCGCTTGCCGGCCGGATATGCGGCGACCATCGCCGGGATCGCGGTTGCCCCAGGCGTCGAGGTGAATTGCAGTGCCCTGGTGGGTGCCGGCGCGGTGCGGGGCGCGGGCCTGGTCGGTTGCCTGGGCGCGGGCTCGGCCTTGTTGCCGAGCAGCGCCTTGGTCCGTGAGACGATGGTGCTGGCGTTCAGCGCGTTGTTGAAGGCGCCGCCGTCCATCAGATAGACGTTGACCATGTCCTGCGCCCGGGCGGGCATGCCCGCGAGCAGCGCCGCGCCGACAAGGATGGCCTTTACCGATCGAACCATGGCGTTCCCTCCTGCTCGCGCGAGCATAGCCGGACGGGAAGTCGGTCACACGGCGGAACGATCGCAACCCGTCGCAGCGGCGCGCCCGTTCACCGTGCGCCTCAGCCGGGTCGGCGGAGCAGCCAGGTGAGCGCGCTTTCGGCGCGACCGAAGATACGCAGATAGGGCTGGGTCATCTCGCGGCGGATCTGCATCCGCGCGATCGCGCTTTCGGTGACGATGGCGATGCGGCTGGCCACCGGGAAGCCGGCAAAGTGGCGGCGGAAGGCGGCCACCGCATCCTGCGCCTGCACGCCGCTGCGCCGCATGTCCATGCGCAGGAGATAGCCCGGCGCGAAACCCTCGGCATCGAACTGGTCGCGAAGCTTGCGGGCATAGTCGCCGACGGCATCGGGCTCGAACATGGCGAGCCACTCGATATCGAGCAGATTCAGCTCTTTACGGAACGCAACGCGGTACATGGCGCCGCTATCACCTTGAAAGGTTAAGAGATTCTGGACCGTCAGTCGTCAGATTTGACGAAGAACCTGTCGATCACGTCGCGCGCCAGCCGTGCCGGGCGCAGGGTTTCGGCGTCCAGGCAGCACCAGCTCGACTTGACCTCGGCCAGCACCTCGCCGCCGCGGCGGATCACCGTCTCGTAGAAGGCGCGGGCGCCCTGGACCTTCTCGAGCAGGACGGTCGCGACCACGTCGTCCTCGAGGAACGCCGGCTTGCGATAGGTGATCTCGTGCTTGAGCGCGACCCAGAGATGCTCGGCCACCGCCTCGACCGGCGCCAGCGCCTGCCAATGGGCGATCACCGCTTCCTGTACCCATTTCAGGTAGGAGGCGTTGTTCACATGCCCCATGAAGTCGATATCGTCCTGTGCGACGTCGATCGGAAATTCATAAGGAAGCGCGGTACCGGACATGATTTGCATCATAGTGCAAACGCCACTTCGAAGCGACTAAAATCCCCGGAAAACCATGCGTTTCGCGGAATCCGCGGATGCCGTAACGTCATCCGCGGCGGTGTGGCCCCGGGAAATTGGCCTTACCACTTGACTCGAACTCGTCGGACCAACATCGTTCGGGCATATCGCGATGACAGCGGTAGCAAGATGGGGATATCGGATGACACTGAAGCTCGCCGCCGCATTGGCCGGCGTCGCACTCGCCACGAGCACGAGCGGCATCGCCCGCCCCGTGGCACCGGCCGCGACGACCGCGCCCGCCCTGCCCAGCCGCGTACAGGTGATGGCGTCGCTGGAGCGCGTCGCCGACTGGCAGCTCACCCATCTCGACGACCTCAGCTACATGCCCGCCGCCCGGCCGAGCACCAAGCGTGCGCGCGACTGGCAGCAGGCGACCTTCTGGGTGGCGCTGACCCACCTTGCCGAGCGTTCGAGCAGCGTGCGCTACAAGGACGCGATCCTCTCCAAGGGCCGCGAGGAAGGCTGGCGGCTGGGCGACCGGCCCTATCATGCCGACGACCATGTCATCGGCGCCGCCTGGATCTGGGCGGCACGCCACGGCGCCGGCGCGCAGGCGCTCGCCCCGATGCGCGCGAGCTTCGACCGCATCCTCGCCACACCCAAGACCAACGACCTGAAGTTCGTCGCGCCGACCGGCGGCGATCCGGAATGCACCACCCGCTGGTGCTGGTGCGATGCGCTGTTCATGGCGCCGCCGACGCTCTGGGCGCTGAGCAAGGACACGAAGGACAAACGCTACGCCGCGTTCGCGGACCGGGAATATCGCGCGACCACCGACTATCTGTTCGACAAGTCGGAGGACCTGTACTTCCGCGACAGCCGCTTCTTCGACCAGCGCGGCGCACACAATGAAAAGCTGTTCTGGAGCCGCGGCAATGGCTGGGTGTTCTCCGGCCTCGCCCGGATAATCCCCGAGATCCCGGCCAAGGATCCGCGCCGGCCTTACTATGTGAAGCTGTTCAAGGAGATGGCGGCGAAGCTGGTCAGGCTCCAGCGCGGCAATGGCTATTGGCCACCCTCGCTGCTCGCCGATCCCGAGCGCTCGCAGGACGAATCGAGCGGCACCGGCTTCTACGTCCATGGCATGGCCTGGGGGATCAAGGCTGGTCTTCTCGATCGCAAGACCTATCTTCCCGCGGTTACAAAGGGTTGGGCGGCACTCGAAAGAGCCGTTCAGCCCAATGGCATGCTCGGCTGGGTACAGCAGGTGAGCGACAGGCCCGATGTGGTGAAGGCCGAGGACGCGCAATTCTACGGCACGGGCGCGTATCTGCTCGCCGGCGCCGCGGTCTATGATCTGACGAGGTAAGGAAGACACATGAAGCACGCCCTCTGGCTCCTCGCCGCTCCCCTGCTGATCGCGGCCGGGCAGGACAGCGCCCCGCCCGCCCCGCTGGCGACGCTCAACGTCCGCCAGGCCGATGGCAGCTACAAGCTGGTCGACCGGCTCGACGTGCCCGCCAGCCACACCATCCATGACGGGCTGATCGCGATGGAGGGCCCGGGCTGGGAGAGCGACAAGGTCGCCTATCGCCTGTACCTCGACGAGCGCAACGTGCCCGACATCTATGGCAAGAAGCTGCCCGGCAACGTGCTGCCGACGATCGGCATGGGCAAGGACGACTATCATTCGATGGCGCCCTGGGGGCAGGACATCTTCCAGGTCGACCAGTCGCTCGGCATGGGCGGGATCGGCGTGCTGCGCGGCGGGGTGGCGACCCAGCTCGGCAAGGCGAAGATCAGTGCCCGCGTATTCAACACCGATCGCGCGGCGACGGTGCTGGTGACCAACACCGGCTTCCCCGGCGAGGGCGGCGGCGCCGACCTTTCGACCACCTACCGGATCTTCGCCGGCTCGCGGCTGACCCATGTCGAGGCGCGGGTGAGCGGCAAGGTGCCGGCGATGATCGCCGGGCTGACGCTGCACGACGGGGTGACCAGGATCGAGAGCCCGAAGCGCGGCAAGTGGCGCTATTTCGCCACCTGGGGCCAGCAGAGCCTGGCCAAGGACGACCTCGGCATCGCCCTGTTCTACCCGGCCGACGAGGCTGCGGCGACGGGGACCGACGGCAAGTCGCTCTATGTCCAGTTCTGCGACCCGCGGAACCTCCGTTACGCCTTCGGCGCGGCCTGGGTGCAGGAGCCGGATGCGCCGAAGACCGAGCGCGAGTTCCGCAAGTGGCTGGACGACACGGCCGCGGACCTGGCCAAGCAGCCCTATGTGGTGGGCGCGGCGCAGAAGACGTGCGCGGTGAAGTGAGGTTCTGAAATTCCTCCCCGAGCTCGTCTCGGGGAGGGGGCCATTCGCGCGGCGAATGGTGGAGGGGCCAGCGGCGGAGCGGCGGCAAGCGCCGCGCCCCTCCACCACGCCCTTCGGGCGCGGTCCCCCACCCCCAGCGAGCTGGGGGAGGAACTTAGTTGCCCCGCTTCCCTTCGCCCACCGGCGGGGCGGCACCGAAATAGCGCTTCAGCTCCGTTTCCTTCGCGAGCGGATAGCCCGTGCCCCACGCCCCGCGCGCGCGGCGGAGCAGTTCGTCGAGTTCGCCGGCGTCGGGGCGCAGCTCCGGCATCGGCCAGGTCGCGACCTTGCGGTAATAGGGCGCCAGATAGTCGGTCGCGAGCCTGAGGCTCTTGCCGTCCTCCTGCCGGTTCCACAGGTCGACGCCGACGCACTTGCCCATATCGGCCACGTCATAGGCGGCGAGCAGCGCGTAGATCGAATAATGGAGGCTGCGGGTGCGGGCGAGTTCGAGCGGCATCTTGCCCTCGGCGGTGATCTGCGGCGCCATGCGCTTGCTGGCGAACGCCTCGGCCACAGTCCTGGTCATCTCCGGGCGTCTGGCGAACAAGGCGAATTGCGCGGTCTGGGCGTCGAACCACATGCCGTGGTTGTTCTTCGCCGCATTCTCCGCCCTGCCATTGCGGCTCGCCTGCATCCAGTCGAGATAGTCGGAGAACCATTTCTCCAGGCCCTTGCGCTCCGCGTCGGTCAGCTTGCCGGAGGGACCGATCAGCCCGATGCCGTCGACCACCCGCTCGAGCCGCGACGTGTCGAGCACGCCTTCGGCGCGCCCCTCCTCGCGCCCCGGCACGGCCTGGGCATGGTTCATGTTCGGGTTCATCCGCGTCTTCGGATCGAGGAACCAGGTACGGACCAGGCGCGCAGCGTGATCGGCATAACGGGCGTCGCCGGAGAAATAATAGGCCAAGCTCAGCGTCTCGAAATCGGCGCTCATCCCCTCCAGGTCGGTCACGTCATACTTGTCGGTGTCACGGTCCGGATTGATCTCGCCGTCGCGGCGTATGTAGGGCAGGCCGTCCGGCTTGCTCGGGTCCGGCCACCAATAGGGGCCGATGCTGAGATAGTCGTGGCGATCGCCCGAGGGCGGGACCGTGCGCTTGTCGACCACCGTGTAGAGCGGCCGCGCCATCGCCTTTTCGGCGCGGGCAAGCAGCGCGGCATGGGCCGCCTTCGTCGCCGGATCGGTCGCGATCGCCGCCTTCAGCCGGATCATCGCGTCCGGCGCCAAGAAAAAGGTCCTGCGTCCGCCAAAGGCCGCGGAATATCCTTCCGCACCGTTGCAGACCGGCTGCTGCGTGTTCTGGCCAGGGGAGGCAATCCCGGCATGGGAGGCAGCCTGCGGCACGAGCGCCGCAGCCAGGACGAGGAACTGGAGACCGGGGCGCATCAATGCCCTCCGCGCGCCGAGACGCGGCGGGCCGGGCTCTCGGGATTCGGATGTGGCAATTGACCCTCCCCTTTTTGGTCAGGCCAATCTCGACATTCTGTCAACCGGTGTCAAGCCACCCGTGTGCCCGGTCAGGCCGATCCGATCTTGAGGCGCCGCGCGACGCTGTCCCGGCGAGTCTCGATCTCGCTGCGCGCACGCTCCATCGCCTCGAGCTCGGTCGCCTCGAGCAGATCGTCGACCACGCCGCGCAGGTGCCGGCGCATCGCGTTGCGCGCGGCGTGCGGGTCGTGCGCCTTCAACGCGTCGAGGATCGGGCGGTGCTCCTCCACCCGCGGGGTGATGCCGCCGCGCTTGGCTCGGGCGAACATGTTGGCGGCGAGCGGCGAATTGACCCGCAGCTCCCAGAGATATTCGACCACGCTGCGGATCGCGGCATTGCCGGTGGCATTGGCGATGGCCAGGTGGAAGCGGTGGTCGGCGTCCATCACCGACGGCTCGTTCGAGTCGTCGGCGGCCATCTCGGCGATCAGCTCCTCCAGCTCGGCGATCTGCTCGTCGGTGATCGAGACAGCGGCCAGGGCGACGGCCTCACCCTCGAACAGGATGCGCGCCTCGGTCAGGTCGAAGGCGCCGACGTCGAAATTGAGCGAATCGGCGCGCTCGCCGCCGCCATGCTCGCGCTTGGTGACGTAGAGGCCCGAGCCGTGCCGCGCCTCGATCCAGCCCTTCATCTCAAGCGCGATCATCGCCTCGCGGATGGTCGGACGACTGACCTTGTACTCCTCGGCCAGGTCGCGCTCGCCGGGAAGGCGCGAACCGGGCGACCAGCGCCCGGCCTCGATCGCCTCGGTGATCGAGGCAGCCACGCGCTGGTAAAGCTTGTTGCCGGTAATCTTCATGCCGTCCTCATCCTTACACAGTCTCGTAGGTTGACACGATAGGTCATACAAGTGGATATTGGCCTGACCACTTTCAGGGAATTCCTTTTGCCACGTATCACGTCCGCCCGCGTCATCGTGACCCGCCCCGGCCGCAATTTCGTAACGCTGAAGATCGAGACCGACGAGGGTGTTTACGGCCTTGGCGACGCGACGCTCAACGGGCGCGAGCTGGCGGTGGCGAGCTACCTCACGGACCACGTGATTCCGTGCCTTATCGGGCGTGACGCGCACAGCATCGAGGACATCTGGCAGTATCTCTACAAGGGCGCCTACTGGCGCCGCGGGCCGGTGACGATGACGGCGATCGCCGCGGTCGACATGGCGCTGTGGGACATCAAGGGCAAGCTGGCGAACATGCCCGTCTACCAGCTGCTGGGCGGCGCGGCGCGCGAGGGCTGCATGGTCTATGGCCATGCCAATGGTTCTGACATCAGCGAGACGATCGAGCGCGCGCACGAATATCTCGAGCAGGGCTACAAGGCGGTGCGCCTGCAATCGGGCGTGCCGGGCATGGAAACGACCTACGGCGTGTCGGGCGAGCGCTTCTACTATGAGCCGGCCAAGGGATCGCTGCCCGAGGAATCGCAGTGGAGCACGTCCAAGTACATGCGCTTCGTGCCCGAGCTGTTCGACAAGGCGCGCGACGCGCTGGGCTGGGACATCCACCTGCTCCACGACGTCCACCACCGGCTGACCCCGATCGAGGCCGGGCGGCTGGGCAAGGACCTGGAGCCGTACCGCCTGTTCTGGCTCGAGGACACGACCCCGGCGGAGAACCAGGCCGCGTTCCGCTTGATCCGCCAGCACACCACCACCCCGCTGGCGGTGGGCGAGATCTTCAATTCGATCTGGGACGCCAAGCAGCTGATCGAGGAACAGCTGATCGACTATATCCGCGCGACCGTGGTGCATGCCGGCGGCATCACCCATCTGCGCCGGGTTGCGGCGCTGGCCGATCTCTACCAGGTGCGCACCGGCTGCCACGGCGCGACCGACCTGTCGCCGGTGTGCATGGCGGCGGCGCTGCACTTCGGCCTGTCGGTCCCGAATTTCGGCATCCAGGAATATATGCGCCATTCCGAGGAGACCGACGCGGTGTTCCCGCACGCCTACAGCCTCAACCAGGGGCTGATGCACCCGGGCGACAAGCCGGGCCTGGGCGTCGACATCGACGAGGTGCTGGCGGCCAAGTACGAGTACAAGCGCGCCTATCTGCCGGTGAACCGGCTCGAGGACGGGACGATGTTCAACTGGTGAGCTGCCGTGCCGCCGCGCTCGGCGGGGCCGAGTCGTGGCGCGGAAGTTTACGAAGTTGATGGCACGGGGCCCCGGTTTCGCCCTCCCATGATGGCGCCCAGGGCTGACCGGGGCATGGAAGAAGGCGCGCAACTGCCGCATCCGGGCAGCCAAGCAGGCGAAATCCTATTTTGGAAGACCTAAATCCCTCTCCCGCAAGCGGGAGAGGGAAAGCCAGGTCTCAGCCCTCTTCGACAGGAGCGCCCGGGCCGTTCTTCAGGATCGATTCGATCGCGTTCTTCGCGCTGGCCTTGCTGGTGTACCCTTCGGTCCAGAAGATCACTTCGCTGTTGTACTTGAACTTGGCGACATACTCGCCGGCCTTGTTCTGCTCGATCACGAACTTGTGTGCCATTCGCTTTCTCCCGGACTCGAACCGCTAACCTGGGTTAGCCTCCGAAACGTGCAGGCGAATAGGTGCCGGGGTCAATAGCCGCGACCGCCGCATCCGGCGCCCTGCCCAGCAGCAGCGCCGCGGCGAGCTTTGCCGCTGCCGGCGCGGTCTGGATGCCGAAGCCGCCCTGACCCGCACACCAGAAGAAGCCGGGCGCAGCCGTGTCGAAGCCATAGACCGGCAGGCGATCGGGGGCGAAGGTCCGCAGGCCCGCCCATTTGTGCTCGAGCTTCTCGACGCGCCAGTCGACGACATGCTCGAACCGGTCGATCGCGGTGGCGATATCGATGTCCTCGGGCTGGGCGTCGCAGGGCGGCGTCTCGATCTCGTCGTGCGGCGAGAGCCAGACCCGGCCACCCGCCTCGGGCTTCCAGTAGAAGCTGCCGCCGATATGCGCGACCATCGGGCTGCCCGGCGCGGGCGCGGGATCGGTCTTCAACTGCATGATCGTGCGGCGATAGGGCTGGATGCCGAGCGGATTCACACCCGCCATCTCCGCCACCGGATCGGCCCAGGCGCCGGCGGCGTTGACCAGCAGCTCGGCCTCGAAGCGGCCGGCCCGGGTCTCGATCTTCCAGACGCCTCCTTCACGACGCGCGGACAGCAAGGCGGCGCTGGTGACCAGCTCCGTGCCGGACCGCTTCGCCACTGCGAGCTGGTCGCCGTGCAGGCCGCCGACATCGATATATTCGCAGCTCGGCTCGAGCACGCCGAGCGTCCATTCGGGACGCAGGCCGGGAATCATCGCCTGGGGATCGACCGGGCGCAGCTCGACGCCCGTCCCTTCGAACTCGGCGAGGAACGCGTCGATCGCACCCGCTTCGTCAGCACGCCCGATATGCACCGAGCCCATCGGCTCCAAATAGGCGCGCAGCATCGGCCCCGAGGCAGTGGTGAGTGGCTGGATCGCCGGGCCGCCATAGCTTTCGGACCAGAAGGCGGCCGAGCGCCCCGTGGCGTGATAGCCGGGCCGATCCTCCGCCTCGAGCAGCAGCACACGGGCGTGCGGCGCGATCTCGGCCGCGAGGCTGGCGCCGGCGATGCCGGCACCGATGATCGCGACGTCGTAGCGCATCAGCGGCGCTGGGCGCGCGCGGCGAGGAACAGGTCGATCTCGCCGATCGCGCGATTGCGGACCTTGTCGCCCTCGCGCAGGATCTCGTGCGCGCTTTCCTTGCCGAAGCTGACGATGCGGGCGTCGGGGAGCCTGGGGACGATCCTGAGCGCGGCCTTGGCATCGACCAGACCATCTGCTTTCGCGACCAGGGCGAGGACGGGCACCGGCATCTTCCTGAGCTTCGGGTTGCCGGCCAGCTCGCGCATCGACTTGAACGCCTGGATCAGCCAGCGCCAGCTCGGCGGGCCGGTGACTATCGCGGGATCGTGCTGCTGCCACCAGATCTCGTCCGAATACCGGTCGCGATCATGGGTGAGCAGGTTGGCGCGGGTCTCGGTGGTGTAGGGCTTCTCGTTGCTCTTCCAGGCCGGACGGGTGCTGTCCCCCACCCCGCCCAGGATACGCGCGGCCCGCTCGGCAAAGGGGCCGAGTGCGCTCTTCACGCCGAGCATCGGCGCGACGATCACCGCGGCATCGGGGCGGATCGCGCCTTCGACCAGCCCGCGCAGGATCAGGTGGCCGCCCATCGAATGGCCCATCACCACGTGCGGCCCCGGAGTCGCGGCTTCCCATTCGGCGTAGAAGGCCTGGAGATCGGCGATGAAGGTATCGAAGCTCTCGATATCGCCGCAATTGGCGCGCGAGGTCAGCCGCCCCGATCCGCCCTGGCCGCGCCAGTCGAACGACGTGATCGTCCAGCCCTGCGCGTGCCAGTGGTGGAACGTCTCGAGATACTTCTCGAAGATGTCGCCGCGCCCGCCCTGGAAGAGGATCGAGCCGCGCGGAGTCGCGGTCTCGGCGGGCCAGGCGAAGGCGCGCAAATGCCAGCCGTCCGGGGTTCCCCAATACTGGACCTTGGCGCCGGCGGGGATGGAACGGCGGATATCCGGGTTTTCACGCATGTCCCTTGGTTACGTTTTGATAAGCCGTCCCGTCTAGGACTTTGGCTCCATGGGGGAGCTGTTCATCACTTTGCTGCTCGTTGCGCTCGCGCTGCTGCTCGTCTCGGCGGGCATCCAGGACGCGCGTACCCGTGAGATCGCCAACTGGAAGAACGCCGCCATCGCCTTGATGGCGCCGCTCTGGTGGTGGGCGCACGGGCTGGCCCTGTGGCCGGACGTGACGGTGCAGGTCGGCGTGGCCGCGCTCGTCTTCGCCTTCTTCGTCGGCGCCTTCGCGCTGGGGCAGATGGGCGGCGGCGACGTGAAGATGATCGGCGCGCTCGCCCTTTGGCTGCCGGTGCAGCCGCTGGTCTGGATGCTCGTGCTCATGTCGCTGATCGGCGGCGCGCTCACGCTCATCATGGTGATCGAGTCGAAATGGCGGGCGAAAACGGGGGGACCAGTGGAAATCCCTTATGGGGTGGCGATCGCAATCGCCGCGCTTCTCGTTCTTCGCGAACCGATTTTTAACCAGTTCGGGTGAATAATTAACGCTGGCGCAACCACAAACGCCTGCGTTTTTGAGAAGGCTTGGGAATAGCGAAATGGATGCACGCAAGCTGATCCTGCTCGTCGGTGCGCTCGTCGTGGCGGCAATCACCGCGTTCATGGCGCGGAGCCTGATGACCGGCGCGCCAGCGCCCCAGGCCGGTGCCATCCCGGCGGCCGTCCAGCCCCAGAACACCACCGAGGTGCTCGTCGCCAAGCGCGAGTTGCCCGTGGGCACCATTCTCGACGCCCAGTCGCTCGAATTCCGCCCCTGGCCCAAGGAGCTGGTCGAGGGCGCCTATTATGTGAAGACCGAATCGGATCCGGCCAAGCTGGTCGGCACCGTGGTCCGCTTCCCGATCCCCGCCGGCCAGCCGGTGACCCAGGGCGCGCTGGTGAAGCCCGGCGACCGCGGCTTCCTCGCCGCCGCGCTCGGCGCCGGCATGCGCGCGGTGACCGTGCCCGTCTCGGCCCAGAGCGCCGTCGCGGGCTTCGTCTTCCCGGGCGACCGCATCGACCTGATCCTCACCCAGTCGGTGAGCGGCGGCGGCGACGGCCCCGCGCTCAAGGCCTCGGAGACGGTGCTGCGCAACCTGCGCGTGCTCGCCACCGACCAGAAGACCGACAAGCAGACCGACGACAAGGGCAACACCATCGTCAACACCTTCTCGACCGTCACGGTCGAGGCGACGCCCAAGATCGCCGAGAAGATCGCGGTCGCGCAGACCATCGGCACGCTCTCGCTGTCGCTGCGCTCGATCGCCGACAACCAGGGCGAGCTCGAGGACGCGATCGCCTCGGGCGAAGTCAACGTGCCGACCGATGGCGACCCGAAGAAGGAAAAGGCAATGATCGCCAAGGTTGCGGCGCGTCCCCAGGAGGGCGCGACCACCTTCGCCACGGGCGCCGACGTGTCGCGCTTCCAGCGCAGCACCGTGCCGGCCAAGCCGCGCGACATGGGCCCGGCCGCCGTTCCCGGCGCTCCGGTGCCCGGGCAAAGCTATCCCGGTGCCGCGACTCCGCGCGGCCCGGTCGTGACCATCGTCCGCGGCAATGCCGAGACCGCCGTTGCTCTGGGGGGCAAGAACTAAGATGACTGGCAAGCTGCTTCTGAAGCGCTCGCTCGCCGCGATCGTGTCGACCGCCCTGGTCGCCGCGCCGGCGACCGGCTTCGCCCAGACCGCCAAGGCCAAGCGCCAAAGCCATCCGAGCCAGGCGCGCGCCAATGCCGGCATCGCCAACCTGCCCGCCGGCACCCAGCGCCCGAGCGGCGAGATCCTGCTGTCGACCGGCGAGGGCCAGCTGATCACGCTGCCGGCGAACGTGGCGAACGTCTGGACGTCGAACCCCGGCGTGGCCGACGTCTATGTCAACAATCCGCGCCAGATCCACCTGTTCGGCAAGGATTTCGGCGAGGCCACGGTGTTCGCCACCAGCGCTTCGGGCGCGGTGGTGTTCTCGACCACCGTCCGCGTGGCGCAGAACCTCACCTCGATCGACCGGATGATCCGGGTCGCGATGCCCGATGCCGACGTGCAGGTTACCACGGTCGGGCAGATCGCGGTGCTCAACGGCACGGTGAAGTCGCCGCAGGACAGCGAGCAGGCCCAGCGCCTGGTCACCGGGCTGCTCAACCCGGGCGTGAACGTCAACGATCCCGCCGCGCAGGTGAAGATCGCCGTGATCAACCGCCTGAAGATGGCGACGCCGCTGCAGGTGCAGCTCCAGGTGAAGTTCGCCGAAGTCAGCCGCAGCTTCGTCAAGAATGTCGGCGTGAACTTCGCGACCAAGGATACGACGGGCGGCTTCCAGTTCGGCCTGGCCCAGGGCCGCGCGCCGGGCTCCTACACCGCGACCAACCTCGCCACCTATCCGACCGCGCGCGTCTACATGCCGAACGGCGGGGGCTATATCGACGGCCCCTATGATCCGTCGACCGGCAAGTTCGTCAATCCGCGCGCCAGCGGCCTGGCCGACATCACCCGCGGCTCGGACAATGCGACGGCCGGCCTGGCCACCAAGCTGTTCGGGCTCGACGTGCTCTCGGCGATCGACATCGGCGAGACCATCGGCCAGGTGACCACCCTCGCCAACCCGAACCTGACCGCGCGTTCGGGCGAGACCGCCAACTTCCTGGCCGGCGGCGAGATCCCGATCCCGGTCGCGCAGGGCCTGGGCACCACCACGGTGGAGTACAAACAGTACGGCATCAGCCTGGCGTTCACGCCGACGGTGCTGAGCGACGGCCGCATCTCTCTGCGCGTGCGTCCCGAAGTGTCGCAGCTGACCTCGGCCGGCGCGGTGCAGCTCAACGGCGTCACCATCCCCGCGCTCAGCACGCGCCGCAGCGAGACCACGGTCGAGCTCGGTTCGGGCGAGAGCATGGTGATCGGCGGGCTGCTCCAGAACAGCCACAACAACTCGATCTCGAAGACCCCGGGCCTGGGCGACGTGCCGATCCTGGGCGCGCTGTTCCGCTCGAACGGCTTCCAGCGCAACGAAACCGAGCTGATGATCGTCATCACCCCGTATCTGGTGAAGCCGGTCAACGCGAACCAGATCGTCCTGCCGACCGACGGCTACAAGGCGCCGAACGACTTCGACCGCGTCTTCATGGGCGCGCTCCAGGGCAGCGACAAGAGCGGCGACCGCCCGAAGCCGAGCATGGCGCCGGCGGACGGCCAGCCTTCGGTGGGCGCCTTCTCGCCCGCCCCGACCAGCCAGCCGGCGGCACCCGTCCAGATGGCTCCGCCCCCGCAACCCAACCGCAAGCAGAAGAAGGGCGGCTCCGCCGCCCCCGGCTTCGGCTTCTGACCCGATCGACGAGGAGATCGCCCGTGTTCTCGCGCTTCACTCCCCTGCTCGTCCCGGCGCTGCTGCTCGCCGGCTGCGGCACCTATAATGGCGGCGTCGAATCGGCCCACCAGCCGATCGTCCAGCGCAACGACTATGTGCTCGACCTGCAGACCACCGGCTATGGCCTGGCCGCGGGCGAGAGCCAGCGCCTGGCCGGCTGGATGTCGGCGATGAGCCTGCGCTACGGCGACCGCGTCGCGATCGACGACGGTGCCAATGGCGCCACCGGCCGTGAGGAAGTCGCCGCCGAGGCGGGCCGCTACGGCCTGATCCTCGCGGATCGCGCGCCCGTGACCACCGGCCAGATCGCGCCGGGCACCGTCCGCGTCGTCATCACCCGGATGACCGCCAGCGTGCCGGGCTGCCCCGACAATTCGCGCGCCGCCGAATACACGTTCGAGGCGAGCACCAGCTCCAACTATGGCTGCGCTACCAACGCCAACCTGGCCGCGATGATCGCCGATCCGGCCGATCTGGTCCGCGGCGCGCCCGGTTCGCCCACCGCCGACCCGGCGACGAGCGCCAAGGCGGTCAGCGCCTTCCGCGCGGCGCCGCCCTCGGGCGCCGGCGGCGCCACGTTGAACGCGGGTGGAGGGTCGCCGAAGTGAACGCCCCCTTCAATCCCGCCCGCACCGGGCATCGCGATCCGTTCGTTGCCTTCGTCTGCGACGAGACGACGGCGGAGATCCTGCGCCCGATCGCCGTCGAACTCGGCTGGTCGCCGGAAAAGGTCAACAAGGGCGGACTGCGCAACGCGGTCCAGACCCTGTCGGTCTCGGCGAGCCCGAACATCCTGTTCGTCGACCTGTCCGAGAGCGGCGATCCGCTCAACGACATCAACGCGCTCGCCGAAGTCTGCGAGCCGGGCACGATCGTGATCGCATCGGGCCAGGTCAACGACGTGCGCCTGTACCGCGACCTCGTCGCCAGCGGCATCCACGACTATCTGCTCAAGCCGCTCAATCCGGATGCGCTGCGTGACGCCTTCGCCCAGGCCCAGACGGCGCTCAACGCACCCAAGCTGGCCGAGGCATCGGCCGACCGTCCACACTGCGCCATAGCCGTCATCGGCACGCGCGGCGGATCGGGCGCCTCGACCGTGGCGACCTCGCTCGCCTGGCTGCTCGGCGAGCGCCAGGGACGGACCACCGCCCTGCTCGACCTGGACGTGCATTTCGGCACCGGCGCGCTCGCGCTCGACCTCGAGCCCGGCCGCGGCCTGACCGACGCGATCGAGAATCCGAGCCGCATCGACGGGCTGTTCATCGAGCGCGCGATGGTGCGCGCCTCGGACCGCCTCGCCGTGCTCAGCGCCGAGGCGCCGATCAACTCGCCGATCATGACGGACGGCGCGGCCTTCTATCAGCTGCAGGAAGAGATCCGCACCGCCTTCGAGTGCACCGTGGTCGACCTGCCGCGATCGATGCTGGTCAACCATCCGCACCTGATCACCGACGTGCAGGTCGCCGTACTGGTGACCGAGCTGACCCTGGCCGCCGCGCGCGACGCGATCCGCATCCTGAGCTGGTTCAAGTCGAACGCGCCGCAGACCCAGGTGATCGTCGTCGCCAACAAGATCCAGCAGGCGGCGGTGCTCGAGATCAGCCGCAAGGACTTCGAGGGCTCGATCGAGCGCAAGATCGACTTCCTGCTCGGCTTCGACGCCAAGCTGGCCTCGCAATCGGCCAAGCTGGGCAAGCCGATCGCCGAAGTGGGCAAGGGCAACAAGGCGATCTCGCCGCTGGCCGACCTGGCCCAGCGGATCGCCGGCATTGCCGATACGAGCGGCGACGACAGCGGCTCGGGCAAGGCCAAGGCCAAGGGCGACAAGCCCAAGGGCGGCGGCTCGCTGCTCGACAAGTTCAAGGTGAAGATGCCTGCAAAGGCAAAGAAGTAACCATTGCGCGGCTAGGCTGCGCGGTGGTCAGCTAATCGGAGACGGTGCGGCGTGGACATGCTGCCGGTATTGATGCTCGCTGGAGGCACCTTCCTGGTGCTCGCGCTGATGGTGTTCGCCTTTTCGGGCCCATCGGCGGAGCGCGCGGGCGCGCGCCGCGTGAAGGAAATGCGCGAGCGCCACGTCGTGAGTGCCGCGGGAGCCAATGCGATGGAAGCGCAGATGCGCCGCATCTCGACGGCACGCGCGACCAAGATGGACGTCACCGCCGCACGGTTCCTGCCCAATCCGGCACTGCTCCAGAAGCGCCTGAACATGACCGGCAAGCCCTGGACGCTCGGCCAGTACATGATGGTCAGCGCCGGCCTCACCCTGGTTCCCGCCCTACTGATCCTGCTGCAGGGCCTGCCGCCGCTGCTGGCGCTGGGCGTCGGCCTGTTCCTGGGCGTCGGCCTGCCGCACTTCGTCGTCGGCTTCTTCATCAAGCGCCGAGTCGCCAAGTTCACGTCCAAGTTCCCCGACGCGATCGAGCTGCTCGTGCGCGGCCTGCGCTCGGGCCTGCCGATCACCGAGACGATGGGCGTGGTCGGCCAGGAAGTCGACGGCCCGGTGGGCGAGGAATTCCGCGCAGTCAGCGACAAGATGAAGATCGGCAAGTCGCTCGACACCGCGCTGCAGGAAACCGCGGACCGGCTCGGCACGCCCGAATTCCAGTTCTTCACCATCACCATCCAGATCCAGCGCGAAACCGGCGGCAACCTGGCCGAGACGCTGGCCAATCTGGCGGACGTGCTGCGCAAGCGCGCGCAGATGAAGCTGAAGATCAAGGCGATGTCTTCGGAATCCAAGGCATCGGCGCTGATCGTCGGCTCGCTGCCCTTCATCGTGTTCACGCTCGTGTGGTTCATCAACAACAACTACATGGCCAATTTCTTCCAGGACGAGCGGCTGATGATGATCGGCGGCGGCGGCCTGATCTGGATGGCCATGGGCGCCTTCATCATGGCCAAGATGGTCAATTTCGAGATCTGATGCGATGAACGGCGCACCTCCCTCCGGTCCCACCATCATGGGCGTCGACGTCATCTGGGTGGCGACGATCCTCTCCGCAGTCGCCGCCTTCGCGGTGCTGCTGGCGATCTACGCCGCCACCACGGTGCGCGATCCGATGGCCAAGCGAGTCAAGTCGCTCAACGAGCGCCGCGAGCAGCTGAAGGCGGGCATCACCGCCTCCACGTCGAAGCGCCGCGCCAAGCTGGTCCAGAAGAGCGAGACCACCGACCGGATCCGCTCGCTGCTCTCGTCGATGAAGGTGCTGCAGGACAGCCAGGTCAAGCAGGCGCAGACCAAGCTGCTCCAGGCCGGCATCCGCCGCAAGGAATTCGCGGTCGCGGTGATCTTCGGCCGCCTCGTTCTGCCGATCGCGTTCGGCGGGCCGATGCTCTATTTCGTCTACGGCACCGAGATGTTCGCGGAGTGGAGCCCGATGAAGGCGTACGGCCTGGTCGCCGGCACCTTCATCCTCGCCTACAAGTTCCCGGACCTGTACCTGAAGAACAAGATCCAGAAGCGCAGTGCGGCGATCCGCAAGGGCCTGCCCGACGCGCTCGACCTGCTGGTGATCTGTGCCGAAGCGGGACTCACCGTCGATGCCGCCTTCCACCGCGTCTCGAAGGAACTGGGCAAGGCCTATCCCGAGCTGGGCGAGGAATTCCAGCTGACCGCAATCGAGCTGGGCTTCCTGACCGATCGTCGCCAGGCCTTCGAGAATCTCGCCGAGCGCATCGACCTCGATTCGATCCGCGGCGTGGTCACCACGATGATCCAGACCGAGAAATACGGCACCCCGCTCGCCTCGGCGCTGCGCGTGCTCTCGGCAGAATTCCGCAACGAGCGCATGATGCGCGCCGAGGAGAAGGCAGCGCGCCTGCCGGCGATCATGACGGTGCCGCTGATCCTGTTCATCCTGCCGGTGCTGTTCATCGTCATTCTCGGCCCGGCGGCCTGCTCGATCAACGACGCGCTGATCGCCAAGTAACGCCTTAACCATTTCCGGTGGCGCGACCCTTTCGGGCGGGATAGTTTCCCCGCCAGACTAAGGGGAGGTCGACTCGATGCATGATTTGCCGTTCCAGACGATCACGCAGTTCGCCGCTTTGGGCCTGACGCTGATCGCCGGCTGGTTCCTGGGGCTCGCCAGCCATGGCGGCGGCCGCAAGTGGCGCGAACGGCTCGAGGAAGCGGAAGTCGATCATGCCGGCTATCGTGACCGTGCCGAGAGTGACCTGCGCGACTCCGCCCGCCGCATCCGTGACCTCGAAGCCGAGAACACGAAGCTGAAGGCCGTGGCCGAGGCCCCTGCCCCCGTTGCTGTGGCGCCCGTTGCTGCACCTGCGCCCGAGCCGGAAGGCCATTCGACCGCCACGGTGGCGGCCGCTGCCGTCGCCGGCGTGGTTGCCGGTGCCGCCGTCACCCATGCGGTGGAAGCCCATGCCGAGCCGGTCGCGGCAGAGCCTGAGCCCGCTCCGGCTGCGGAGCCTGCGCCCGCACAGGCCGAGCCGGCGGTGCAGGCCGAGCCGGTGACGCAGGCCGAGCCGCAGCCGGAACCGGTGCACGCCGAATCCGTTCCTGTCGAGACGATCGCCGCGGAGCCTGTGCCTGCCGATGCGCAGATCCAGGCGGAACCGTCACACCCTGAGCACGCCCACTAGGATTCGAATAGCATGGCGCTTCCGTTCGAAACCGCGACGCAGTTCGCGGCACTGGGGCTGACTCTCGTCGCCGGCTGGTTCCTGGGGCTGGCCAGCCGCTCGGGCGGGGCGAAGTGGCGCGAGCGCTATCAGGACGAGGAGCTGGCGCACGCCCGCACGCGCGACGAGGCCGAGGAGCGCATCCGCACGCTCCAGGCCGAGGTGAAGACGCTGCGCAGCCAGGTGCCGGCCAGCGCTGCTCCCGTGGCCGACGACAAGCCGGGTGCGGCCTGGCGGGGCTGGTTCGGCTGGGGGCGCGACAATCTGGTGCGGATCAAGGGCATCGACGAGGCGCGCGCCCGGCGGCTCAACGAGCTGGGCATCAAGACCTATCGCGAGATCGAGAAGATGGCCCCGGCCGACGAGACGGCGCTGGAGCAACGGCTCGAGCTGCCCGCGGGCACGATCGCCGAACAGGGCTGGCGCGAACAGGCCGCCCTGCTCGCCGCCGGCAACGAGACCGAACACGCGGCGAAGTTCGGGCAGGGCTGACGGGCCGAAGGCGGCCTCAAGCCGTCATCCCGACGAAAGTCGGGATCTCAGGCGATGGCGCGGGGAAATAGCCGCACGAGATCCCGGCTTTCGCCGGGATGACGAGTGGGGCTGCTCAGGGCTGCACCGGCAGGCAGAGCATCACGGGCGTGTAGTTCTCGACCACTTCGGAGAGCGGCCGGCCCTGCCCGTCGAGCACCACGGCGCGCTGGCGCACGACATAGGGGGCGACACCGGCATCCTCGCGCTGCGTGGCGATGCCGAGGGTGCGGCGGCTGGGGGCGAGCGGGCGGATCGCGGCGCCGAAAGGGGTATCGCCGGCCAGCGCCGCGTTCATCTCGGGCGTGAGACGCGCCGGGACGTACCAGTTCTCTGCGACCGACAGCGACACCGGCCCGCATTTCAGCACCACGCTGCGATAGACCACCGGCTCGGCAGGACCGACCGCGAGATGCGCGCGCTGCTCGGGCGTGGCCGACTTCTGCGCGCGGTTCACCTCCGCGCGGATCGGCGTGGTGCAACGGCGCTGCAGTACCGCGGTGGCGCTGCGGGCCGACACCAGCTCCCGGCGGAGCGCGTCCGCCGGGTCCGGAGCCTGCAGCGCCTGGGCCTGGAGCAGCGCGAGCGCGAGGATCACGCCTTGCGCAGCGCCGCCTGTGCCGCCGCCAGCCGCGCGATCGGCACGCGATAGGGCGAGGCCGAGACGTAATCGAGCCGGGTATCCTCGCAGAACGCGATCGAGGCCGGATCGCCGCCATGCTCGCCGCAGATGCCGAGCTTGATGTCGGGACGCGTCGCCCGGCCACGCTCGGCGGCGATCGCGATCAGCTCGCCCACGCCCTCGACATCGAGGCTGACGAACGGATCCTTGGCGTAGATGCCCTTCTCCACATAGGTGGTGAGAAACTTCGCCGCATCGTCGCGCGACACGCCCAGCGTGGTCTGGGTGAGGTCGTTGGTGCCGAAGGAGAAGAAGGCGCCGACCTCGGCGATCTCGCCCGCACGCAGCGCGGCGCGGGGCAGCTCGATCATCGTGCCGACCAGATACTCGATCGTGCGGTCCTGCTCGTCGAACACGTCGCGTGCGGCACGGTCGACGACGGCCTTCATCAGCTCCAGCTCGCGCTTCGTCGCGACCAGCGGGATCATCACCTCGGGGATCGGCGCCTCGCCGCTATTCTCCGCGACGATGCACGCCGCCTCGAAGATCGCGCGCGCCTGCATCTCGTAGATCTCGGGATAGGTCACACCCAGGCGACATCCACGGTGCCCGAGCATCGGGTTGAACTCGTGCAACTCGGCGGCGCGGCGCTTGAGCGTCTCGACGTCGAGGCCGGCCGCGGCCGCGACTTCGGCGAACTCGCTTTCCTCATGCGGCAGGAACTCGTGCAGCGGCGGATCGAGCAGGCGGATCGTGCAGGGCAGCCCGGCCATCACCTCGAAGATCTCGACGAAGTCGCTGCGCTGCTCGGGGAGCAGCTTCTCCAGCGCGGCACGGCGGCCCTTCTCGTCGGCGGCGAGGATCATCTCGCGCACCGCAGTGACCCGCGACGGCTCGAAGAACATGTGCTCGGTGCGGCAGAGGCCGATGCCCTCGGCGCCGAAATCGCGCGCGGTGCGGCAATCGAGGGGGGTCTCGGCATTGGTGCGCACCTTGAGCCGGCGCTTGGCATCGGCCCAAACCATCAGCGTGCCGAAATCGCCGGCCAGCTCGGGCTGCACCGTCGGCACGGCGCCGAGCATCACTTCGCCGGTCGCGCCGTCGATCGTCACCAGATCGCCCTCGCGCACTTCGCGCGTGCCGACGCGGAACAGCTTCTCACGGGCGTTGATCGCCAGCGTGCCGGCGCCCGAGACGCAGGGACGGCCCATGCCGCGCGCGACCACCGCGGCGTGGCTGGTCATGCCGCCGCGCGCGGTCAGGATGCCCTTCGCCGCATGCATGCCGTGGATGTCCTCGGGGCTGGTCTCGACGCGGATCAGGATCACCGCCTCGCCCGCCGAAGCGCGCTTCTCGGCCGTGTCGCTGTCGAACACCGCGATGCCCGAGGCGGCACCCGGGCTGGCGGGCAGGCCCTTGGTCAGCACGTCGCGCTTCGCATTGGGATCGAGCGTCGGGTGGAGCAGCTGATCGAGCGCCTGCGGATCGACGCGGAGGATCGCCTCCTCCTCGGTGATCAGGCCTTCGCTCGCCATGTCGACCGCGATCTTGAGCGCGGCCTTGGCGGTGCGCTTGCCCGAGCGGGTCTGCAGCATCCAGAGCTTGCCGCGTTCGACGGTGAACTCGATGTCCTGCATGTCGCGATAGTGCTTCTCGAGCGTCTCGAAGACCGCCGCGAGCTGCCCGTACACTTCGGGCATCGCCTCTTCCATCGAGGCGGGCTTGGCGCCCGCCTTCTCGCGGGCGGCCTTGGTCAGGTATTGCGGGGTACGGATGCCGGCGACGACGTCCTCGCCCTGGGCGTTGATCAGGAACTCGCCATAGTACGCGTTCTCGCCCGTCGACGGATCGCGGGTGAAGGCCACGCCCGTCGCCGAGGTGTCGCCCATGTTGCCGAACACCATCGCCTGGACGTTGACCGCGGTGCCCCAGTCGCCGGGGATGTCGTTGAGGCGGCGATAGACCTTGGCGCGCTCGGACTGCCACGAGCCGAACACCGCGCCGATCGCGCCCCAGAGCTGGTCGTGCACGTCCTGCGGGAACGGCTTGCCCCACAGCTCCTCGACGATCGACTTGTACTCGGCGACCAGCGCCTGCCAGTCCTTGGCGGAAAGCTCGGTGTCGAGATTGTAGCCGCGGTCCTCCTTGGCGATCTCCAGCGCTTCCTCGAAGCGGCCGTGATCGAGTTCGAGCACCACGTCGGAATACATCTGGATGAAGCGGCGATAGCTGTCCCACGCGAAACGCTCGTCGCCGCTGATCGTGGCGAGGCCGACGACGGTGGTGTCGTTGAGGCCGAGGTTGAGCACCGTGTCCATCATGCCCGGCATCGAGGCGCGGGCGCCGGAGCGAACCGAGACGAGCAGCGGATCGCTGGCGTCGCCGAATTTCTTGCCGGTGATGCCCTCGATATGGGCGATGCCGTTGGCGACTTCTGCCTTCACGCTCTCCGGGAAGACGCCGCCCTGCTCGTAATAGACTGCGCACATCGGCGTGCTGATCGTGAAACCGGGAGGTACCGGCAGGCCGATCGAGGCCATGCCATCGAGGTTGGCGCCCTTGCCGCCGAGCAGGTTCTTGTCCCCCTTGCCCCCGTCCGACACATTCCCGCCGAAGCGGTACACGTATTGCGTCATTCCCGTCCCTTCATAAAGGCTTGGGCAGGCGCCTACCGCAGGTGCGAACAGGGGGAAACCCGCTGACTACGTTGTCAGAAGGCAAGATTTGCTTGGCCGTGATCAAATCACGGCGAGACACCGGTTACGTAAGATAAATCATTGCAGGCAAACAAGGTAATTCTCGACTTTACCCCGGCAAAAGCCGGGGTCCAGACTCAGCGTGCGTGTCGCAGACGCGCCAGGGCGCGTGACTTTCAAGGACTGGGCCCCGGCCTTCGCCGGGGTAAAGCGCGCGCAAGAGCTTCGGGTCAGCCCTCGATCTTCGAGAAGTCGGCGACGTTGTTCACCGCATCGCGAATGCGGGCGAGCAGGCCCAGGCGCATCTCGCGCTTGAACGCGTCGGGATCGACCACGGTGACGTCGTCGAAGAACTTGTCGATCGGCGCGCGGAGCGAGGCGAGCGCGGCCATCGCCGCCTCGTAATCCTCGGCCTCGACCGCGGCCTCGGCCTTGGGCTCGGCGACATCGAGCGCCTCGCGCAGCGCGGCTTCGGCAGGCTCGGCCTCGTAGATCTCGTTGTCCGCGACTTCGCCCGGCGCCCAGGTCTCCTTCTTGAGGATGTTGGCGGCGCGCTTGTAGCCGGCGAGCAGGTTCCTGCCGTCCTCCGAGGTGACGAAGGACTGCAGCGCCTTCACCCGGGCGAGCAGCCGGACGAGATCGTCCTCGCCGCCGAGCGCGAACACCGCATCGATCAGATCGTGACGGACGCCGGCCTCCTTCTGCTGGACCTTGAGGCGGTCGGCGAAGAAGTCGAGTACGTCCTTGCTGGCCGACTTGGTGAGCGGGAAGCGCAGGCCATTGTCGAGGATAAGCGCGATTACGCCGAGCGCCGAGCGGCGCAGCGCGAACGGGTCCTTGGAGCCGCTGGGCTTCAGGTCGACGCCGAAGAAAGACGTGATGCTGTCCAGCTTGTCCGCCAGCGCCACCGCCACAGTAACCGGCGCGGTGGGGACATCGTCACCCTGCCCGACCGGCTTGTAGTGATCGCGGATCGCTTCGGCGACGGCGGCGGGCTCGCCCTGGGCGGCGGCGTAATAGCCGCCCATCAGGCCCTGAAGCTCGGGGAACTCGCCGACCATGCCGGTGACGAGATCGGCCTTGGCGAGGCGCGCGGCGCGCTCTGCCTGGTCGGGGTCGGCCTTGACGATGCCTTCTTCTGCCAGCCACCGCGCCAGCTTCGCGACGCGATCGACCTTGTCGGCGACCGTGCCCAGCTTCTCGTGGAAGACGATCTTCTCGAGCTTGGGGGTCAGGTCCTCGAGCCGGGTCTTGAGATCGGTCTCGTAGAAGAAGCGCGCGTCGGAGAGGCGGGCCGCGAGGACCTTCTGGTTGCCCTCGACGATCTTCTCGCCACCGTCCGCCGCGTCGATGTTCGCTACGCAGACAAAGGCGTTGGCGAGCTTGCCCGCCGAGTCACGGCAGACGAAATACTTCTGGTTCACGCGCGCGGTGAGCTGGATCACTTCGGGCGGCACGTCGAGGAACGCTTCGTCGAAGCGACCGAGCAAAGGCATCGGCCATTCGGTGAGGCCGGCATTCTCGTAGAGCAGCCCGTCATCCTCGATCAGCGTCAGGCCGGCCTTCTGCGCGGCCATCTTGGCGCCCAGCGCGATGATGTTGCGGCGCTCGGCACCGTCGACGATCACATGGCAGGCGCGCAGCTTCTCGATATAGTCGTTGGCCGAGCCGATCGTGATCCCGCCCGGATGATGGAAACGGTGGCCGACGGTTACCGACGCGCTCTTCACGCCGGCGATCTCGACCGGCACCAGCTTGTCGCCGAGCAGCGCGATGATTCCCTGGAGCGGGCGCACCCAGCGCTGGCTTTCGGTCGAGGAGGAGGCGGCGCCCCAGCGCATCGACTTGGGCCAGGGGAAAGCGGTGATCGCGCCGGTGATCGCGCTGGCGAGCACCGAGCCGGCAACGATGCCGGGGCGGTCGATCACCGCGAACAGCACCTTGTTGCCCTTGCCGTCGTCACGCTCGACGAGCTGCTCGCGGCTGAGGCCGGTCGAGCGCAGGAAGCCCTCGATCGCCTGGGCCGGGGCGTCGGCGCGCGGGCCCTTGCGCTCCTCGCTCGCCGCCGCCGTCATCTCGGCGACGCCGCGGACGATCAGCGCGAGGCGGCGCGGGGTGGCATAGCTCTCGATGCTTTCGAACGGCAGGTTGAGCGCCTGCAGGCGCGCCTCGAACAGCGCGGCCAGATCGGCGCGCGCCTTTTCCTGCATGCGCGCAGGGATTTCCTCCGAGCGGAGTTCGAGCAGGAAGTCTTGCACGCTCATACCGTCCACTCCGGATACTTGGCCTGCCAGCTGGGCGTCATGTGCGCGATCCACGCTTCGCAGCTGCCCTTGGCCAGGTCGCGCACGCGGCCGATATAGGCCTGGCGCTCGGCGACGGAGATCACGCCGCGGGCCTGGAGCAGGTTGAACAGATGGCTGGCCTCGATCGCCTGCTCATAGGCGGCGATGGGCACGTTGTTCGCCAGGCAGTTCTCGCATTCGGCCACGGCCTTGCGGAAGCCATCGAACAGGGTGTCGGTGTCGGCGACTTCGAAATTGTACTTCGACATCTGCTTCTCGTTCTCGAGAAACACGTCGCCGTACGTCACGCCCTGGTCGTTGAAGGCGAGGTCGTACACGCTGTCCTTGTTCTGGATGTACATCGCCAGGCGCTCGAGCCCGTAGGTGAGCTCGCCGGCGACGGGCTTGCAGTCGAAGCCGCCCATCTGCTGGAAATAGGTGAACTGGGTGACTTCCATGCCGTCGCACCAGACTTCCCAGCCCAGGCCCCAGGCGCCGAGCGTCGGCGACTCCCAATCGTCCTCGACGAAGCGGATATCGTGCTTCGTGAAGTCGATGCCGATCGCCGCGAGCGAGCCCAGATAGAGGTTCTGCAGGTCGGGCGGGCTCGGCTTCAGGATCACCTGATACTGGTAATAATGCTGGAGCCGGTTCGGGTTCTCGCCATAGCGGCCGTCGGTCGGGCGGCGGCAGGGCTGGACGAAGGCGGCGTTCCACGGCTCGGGGCCGAGGGCGCGCAGCGTCGTCGCCGGGTGGAAGGTGCCCGCACCCATGCGCATGTCATAGGGCTGGAGGATCACGCAGCCCTTGTCCGCCCAATAGTCATGGAGCGTGAGGATCATGCGCTGGAAGCTGAGGGGCTCTGCCATAGTGCCCCGCGCTTTGGCGTCTCCTCTCCTACCGGTCAATGGCGCACGCCGCGACTCTGGATCGATGTGCGGTTCGGGGCTACCGGTCGGGGATGATCGCAAGTCCGATGATCCGCCGCCTAGTCCCCGCGTTGCTGGCGCTAACCCTCTGGGGCTGCGGGCAGAAGGCCCCTGCGCCGGCCGAGAAGGCCGATCCGGCCTTGTGGGTGGTCAAGGATCACGACACCACCATCTATCTGTTCGGCACCGTCCATGTGCTCAAGCCGGGGATCAACTGGTTCCAGGGCGGGCTGAAACAGGCATTCGACAAGGCCGATACGCTGGTGCTCGAGCTGGTGATGCCGCCCGATGCCGAGATGCAGGCGATCGTCGCCGAGCTGGGCACCGCCGCCGGAGGCCCGCCGCTGACCGAGCAGCTGCCGCCCGCCGAGGCCGAGAAGATGCGGGCCGCCCTGCCCAGGTTCGGCATGGCGCCCGATTCGCTCGACCGGGCCGAGCCCTGGCTGGCCGCGACGCTCCTGTCGGTACTGCCGCTCAAGCAGCTGGGATATGACGACAAACAGGGCGCCGAGCTGACCCTGACCGAAGCCGCCAAGGCCTCGGGCAAGAAGATCGAGGGGCTGGAGACCGCCCGGCAGCAGCTCGGCTATTTCGACGCCCTGCCCCTGCCCGCCCAGCGCAAGCTGCTGGTCGAGACGATCGACGACCTGCCCCAGGCGGGGAGCAAGATCGACCAGGCCGTCACCGCCTGGCGCAAGGGCGATGCCGATGGGCTGGCCAGGCTGGTCAATGCCGACATGGCCTCCGCCCCCGAGGTGAGCCAGGCGCTGCTGGTCAACCGGAACCGCAACTGGGCCGGCTGGATTTCCAGGCGAATGCAACAGCCTGGCACGGTGTTCGTAGCGGTGGGCGCCGGGCATCTGGCAGGGAGCGAGAGCCTGCAGGCCGAGTTGGCCCGGCGCGGGCTGAAGGTCGAGCGGGTCGCGTACTGAAGCCAACCCACAGCCGTCATCCCGGCGAAAGTCGGGATCTCAGGCGAAGGCGCGGGACAAGAGCCGCACGAGATCCCGGCTTTCGCAGGGATGACGGCGAGTACCGGACATAGCGGACGCTCAACGTTGCCAAGGTAGCGCCGGATTGACATCGCCCACGACTCAATATAACTCATCGGTTAAATAACCTATGAGTTAGATAAATGGACGCGCTCAGCAACACCTTCGCCGCCCTGGCCGACCCCACCCGCCGCGCGATCCTGGCGCGGCTGGCGCTGGGCGAGGCGAGCGTCGGCGAGCTTTCCCAGCCCTTCGCGATGAGCGGGCCGGCGGTGACCAAGCACCTCAAGGTGCTCGAGCATGCCGGACTGATCTCGCGCAGCCGGATCGCGCAGCAGCGGCCGGCCAAGCTGGAGCCCGAAGCGCTCAAGGCGGCGAGCGACTGGATCGCCGAATATCGCCGCTTCTGGGACGCGAAGTTCGACGACCTGGACGCCTATCTCAACGACCTGCAGAAGAATGGAGAGGACAAATGACCACTACGGAACTCGGTGTCGGCTATGAAGTCACGATCGACCGCACCTTTGCCGCGCCGCGCACGCTGGTGTTCGACTGCATGACCAAGGCCGAGCACCTCGCCCGCTGGTGGGGGCCGCATCATTTCGACGTGCCTTTCGCCGAGAGCGAGGCGCGGCCGGGCGGCAAGATCCGCCTCGATATGCGCGGGCCCGAACCCTATGGGATCAACGAAGTCCACGGCGAATATGAAGTGGTCGAGCGTCCGGACCGGCTGGTCATGGTGCTGCGCGCCTTCGGGGCACCGGATGGCAGCTGGGGGATCGAGCACCGCACCACGATGGAATTCACCGACGCCCCCGAGGGTGGCACGCACATGCACATGACCACGGTGGTGCTGCAGGCCAGCGACGACCTGCTGCCGGCACTGGCAGGGATGCGCGAAGGCTGGAGCCAGAGCTTCGAGAAGCTGGAAGCGGTGCTGCCCGAGCTGGTGTGAACTTTCGGGACCGAACCATTCCTCCCCGAGCTTGCCTCGGGGAGGGGGACCGCCGCCGAAGGCGGGGGTGGAGGGGCCATCGCGGGAGCGGCGTGACCGCCGCGCCCCTCCACCACACCCTGCGGGCGCGGTCCCCCTCCCCCAGGCGAGCTGGGGGAGGAATTGGGTTATCCTTGCTTTCCCCCCTCCCCTCCGCTATGCGCGCGCCTTCCGTGCCAGGGTCATCCCTGGAGGCCTGGCCGGATTGAACTAACTTTAGCTGATTGGAACGACACATGAGCGATACGCTTACGCTGTCGGCCGAGACGCGCGAGCAGGTTGGCAAGGGAGCCTCCCGCGAGCTTCGTCGTAATGGCCGCGTCCCCGCCGTAATCTACGGCAACAAGCAGGACCCGAAGAGCATCCACGTCGAGGAGCGCGAGCTCTATCGCCTGCTGATGACCGGGCACTTCTTCAATTCGGTCGTCATGATCGATGGCGAGCGCACCCTGCCCAAGGACGTGGCTTTCGACCCCGTCACCGATCGTCCGGTGCACGCCGACTTCCTGCGCATCAGCGAGCACGCGACCGTGCACGTGAACGTGCCGATCGTCTTCGCTGACGAAGAGCTCGCTCCCGGCCTGAAGCGCGGCGGCGTCCTGAACGTCGTCCGTCACGAGCTCGACCTGGTCGTTGACGCCGCCGAGATCCCCAGCGAAGTCACGATTTCGCTCAAGGGCCTCGAAGTCGGCGATTCGCTGCACATCTCGGCAGTGACCCTGCCGAAGGGCGCGACCTCGGCGATCACCGACCGCGACTTCACCATCGCGACCGTGGTTGCTCCGTCGGCGCTCAAGTCGAGCGAAGGCGACACGACCCAGACCGAAGCCGAGGGCGAAGCCGGCGAGTAATCGCCCCTTCGAACTTCACGGTTCAAAAAATCGCCTCCGCGCCCTAGGTGCGGAGGCGATTTTCGTTTGAGCAGGAATTGAGATGCAGCTCTGGGTCGGTCTGGGCAATCCGGGCCCGCAATATGCGATGCACCGGCACAATGTGGGCTTCATGGCGGTGGACGCCATCGCGGAGACGCACGGCTTCACGCCCGAGAAGAAGCAGTTCCAGGGCTGGACCCGCGAAGGGCGGATCGGGAGCGAGAAGGTGATCCTGCTCAAGCCCGGCACCTTCATGAACGAAAGCGGCCGATCGGTGCGTGCGGCGATGGACTTCTACAAGCTCGCCCCCGAGGACGTGACGCTGTTCCACGACGAACTCGACCTGGTGCCGATGAAGGTGAAGGTGAAGCGTGGCGGCGGCACCGCCGGGCACAATGGCCTGCGCTCGACCGACAAGCATCTGGGGCCGGACTTCCGCCGGGTGCGGATCGGCATCGGCCATCCCGGGCACAAGGACCGGGTGCACGGCTATGTGCTGGGCAACTACGCCAAGAACGAGCTGGACCCGCTGGCCGACATGCTCGGCGCGATCGCCGCCGAGGCGCCATGGCTGGCGGCGGGCGACGATGTGCGGTTCATGAACGACGTGGCGATGCGGCTGCAGGACTAGACGCTGGACCGGTAGGTCAGGAGAGTCGCGGCGAGGATCATCAGCAGAGGACCGAGCGCGACCAGTCCGCCTGCGGCCAATGCCAGCCGGGCAACGATCCTTGCACGCGAGCGGATCGCCCAGAAGATCATGTAGCCGCCGAGCAGCACGGCGCCGAGCAGCGCGTTGCTCGCATAGCCGCGCAGCGCCGAGGCGGTGCCACCGGCAGCAAGGCCATAGATGAGGACCGGCAACAGCCACTTGATCGCGAGGACGATGAAGCCGCCCGTCCGGAGCCCGAGGCGGTCGCCGGAAAAGCCGATCATCCAGACCAGGATCAAGAGCGGCCCTACCCCCACCAAGCTCGAAACGATCACCATTATCCTCCTTTGATCCAGGCCCTTGTGCTCGACCGCGCACCGCCGGACAAGCGCCGCGGCACATGCGCACCGTCGGATCGGCGCCTGTGCGGCGGGGCGCGGCCAGCTTGACCTTTGCCACCCCCGCCCAGCATCCGCTAATCTCAAATCCTCCCCCGAAGGGGGAGGGGGACCAGCCGCAGGCTGGTGGAGGGGTAGCGCGCCGCATGCTGCATGGCCCGAAGAAAACACAGAAGCGCGCAGCCAAGCTCCGCAAGTCCATGAGCTTGCCCGAAGTGCTCCTGTGGCGCGAGTTGCGCGGGCGCCCCGCTGGCCTGCGGTTCCGGCGACAGCACCCGGCGGGAGGCTACGTCCTCGATTTCTATTGTCCGCTACATCGCCTGGCGATCGAAGTGGACGGCGAGGTTCACGCGCGTGGAGAGCAACCGCTGCGGGATGTAGCTCGGGATGAATGGTTAAGTAGGCAGGGTGTTCGAATTGTCCGCGTGCCCGCGGCGGAGGTGTTCGCCGATCTGGAAGCGGTGGTTCGACACATCATCTACATCGCTCGTGGAGACTACCCCTCCACCGCCTTCGGCGGTCCTCCTCCCCCTCCGGGGGAGGATTGAAGGGCCGGCCAGCTTGACCTTTGCCAACCCCGCCGACATCCATGATCCCCGGTTCAGGCGTGACAGGGGAATGGATATGATGCGCATCGGCATTGGCGTGGTGCTGGCCCTGTCGTGCAGCGGCGCGATCGCGCAGGAGGCGGCGCCGAAGCGGGAAGCCGCCGGACTCGCGACGATCCGGGCCGAGCAGTTGAAGCGGGACCTGACCTATATCGCATCGGACGCGCTGGAAGGCCGGCTGACCCTGCAGAAGGGCGACGACGATGCCGCGGCCTGGGTCGCCGAGCAGTTCCGCAAGGCCGGGCTCAAGCCGGCCGCCAGGGGAGCCGACGGGAAGCCAAGCTATTTCCAGCCGGTGCCGCTGGTCGAATATCGCGGCGATCCGGCGCAATCGAGCCTGACGCTGACGCGCGGCGGCGCGACCGTGGCGTGGCGGGCGCCGGCGTTCGGCGGCGCCTATCGCGACCAGGTCGACCTGACCGCGCCGGTGGTCTTTGCCGGCTATGGCATTACCGCCCCGGAGCTCGGCTATGACGACTATGCCGGCGTCGACGTGCGCGGCAAGATCGTGCTGATCTTCGATCACGAGCCGCAGGAGACCGATCCCGCCTCGCGCTTCAACGGCACCGGGCTGACCCGCTATGCCACCGCGCGAGTGAAGCTGCTCAACGCCCAGCGCCACGGCGCGGTCGCCGTGCTGCTCGCCCCCGAGCCGCACCGCAAGCACCTGACCAATGCCGAGCGATCGGCGAACATCACCAGGGGCGTCACGCCGCGAATCCCGCTGGCGACCCAGGCGATCGCGCAGGACGAAGTGGCGATCCCGCTGCTCAACGTCCGCGACGAAGTGGTCACCGCGCTGATGGCCGGTTCGGGCGCGGCGCCGGGGGAAACGCAGGATGCGATCGACGCCAGGGCAGTGCCGCAATCGCGGGTGCTGGCAGGCGCGTCGCTGACCGTGCGGCTGCGCAACGCGACACGGCGCACGGGCGTGTCGAACAATGTCGTCGGGTTGATCGAAGGATCGGATCCGAAGCTGAAGGCCGAGACGATCCTGATCAGCGCGCACCACGATCATGACGGGATGGAGGCCTGCGCCGATCCCGCCAACCCGCCGGTGACGATTCCGGCCGACCCGGTGCCCTGCCCGCGCATCTGGCGCGGCGCAGACGACAATGGATCGGGCACGGTCGGCGTGGTCGCGCTGGCCCGTGCCTTCGCCGCCAATCCGGTGCGGCCGAAGCGGTCGATCCTGTTCGTGGTGTTCACCGGCGAGGAGCGCGGCCTGCTCGGCGCCTATTACCTGGCGGCGCATCCGCTGCGCCCGCTGGCGACCACCCGCGCGATGATCAATTTCGACATGATCGGCCGCAACGAGGAAGCCAGCCCGCAGACCGACGGGTTGATCGAGATCCCGGCGGACACGAGCAACCGCCTCAACCTGATCGGCGGGCTCTATTCGCCGGACTATGCGGCGACGGTGAAGGCGGCCAACGCCTCGGTCGGCCTGGTGCTCGACGACCGCTTCGATCACGAGAGCGCGCTCAACGTGTTCTTCCGCTCGGACCAGTTCCCGTTCGTGCTGAAGGACGTGCCGGCCTTCTGGTGGTTCACCGGCTTCCACCCGGACTATCACCACACCACCGATACGGTGGACAAGATCAACTTCGCCAAGATGGAGAAGATCCTGAAGCTCGCCTATCTGAGCGCCTGGCGCTTCGGCGAGACGGCCACGCCGCCGCGCTTCGTGGCGAGCCAGGGGGTGCGCTGAGCCTCAGCCTGTCGACCCCGAACCACCGACAAAGAAAAGGGGCCCCGGCGAACCGGAGCCCCTTTTCCTTTGCGTTGGGTGGCGCGGCTTACTTCTTGCCGACGACCACGCCGATCAGGCGCTGCTGGGCGCCGCCGAAGGTGCCGGTGGCCGAGAAGACCGTGCCGACCTGCTCTGCCTGCGAGCCGAAGAAGCCGCCGGCCAGCGTGCCCGAGAGCGGGCTGCCGGTGACGAAGCTGCCGGTCCACTGGTTCTGGCCGACCGGGATCGCGCCCTGGGCGGTGAAGGTGCCATAGGCGACCGGGGCGCCACCGCCGGTCGGGATGGTCGACAGGGTCAGCGTCATGTCGACCACGCCGGTGGCGAAGTTGGTCGCCATGGTCACGGTGCCGGTGACCTTGTTGATCGCGGTGGTGGTGCCGACGGTGCTCACCAGACGGCCGGTGACGGTGAGCGTGCTGTAGTTGACCGTGCCGGTGGCCGGCATGTCGGTATAGACCGTCGAATAGCCCCAGGCGGTGTAGGCGAGGCGCTTCTGGCCCGCGGTCGAATCGCCGCGCCACCAGCTGGCGTAGCTGACGCGGTTCAGCACCAGCGCCGGAACGTTGCTAGACGTGTCCTTCACCACGTTGTTCAGATACTCAACCTGGCTGAACTTGCCCGCGGTGGTGGCATCGTTGGTGCGGAAGACGAACTCGGGGTTGCCCACGGCCGACGGCGTGACCAGCGTCGAGGTGCAGGTCTGGCCGGTCGGTACGCAGAAGCGCGATTCCTCGGTGTTCTCGCGCATCACATAGGTGCCGGTGGCGACCGCGGTGTCGGTGGCGAGGCGCACGCGGGTCGACAGCGTCTCGGTGCTGGCGGCGCCGAGGGTGACTGCGCTGGTGGCGGGATCGCCGGTGTAGCTGATCGCGGCGCTATAGGTGTTGAACTCGGCCGCCGCGGCGAGCGGGAAGGCGGTGTAGGTCGGCGACGCGGTCGGCGTCGGGGTAGGCGTCGCGGTCGGAGTCGGCGTCGCGGTGGACTTGTCGCCGCCACCGCAGCCCGACAGTGCAACCGTCGCGGCAAGCGCGCTCATGAACATGTGACGGCGAATCATTCCCTGCTCCTCAAAACACGCGGGCACCGAAAGGGCCTGCCGCCCCTGTACCCCAGATGAACGGCCCTCAGTCAAGCCGCGCGCGACGAGCTAATCCCGTCGCAATACGGCGCTTTGAGGGCCTTAGAAGGCGAAAGCGCGTGTCGCAACTTCCGCCTTCTTCCCTGCGGGGACGGAGCCGATGACGCCGACCCGCAAGCCGCCCGGCATTTTCCGGTCAGGCGTCCTTGTCCTTCAGCGACTTGCGCAGCGTCTCGATCTTGAGGGCGCGGCCGACCTTGTCCTTGCCGGCCAGCGGGCCCTTGCCCATCTCGGCGACGAACTGGACGCACCCTGCCACGGTGTTGAACCCGCGGCCGCTGCGCTCGACCGGCGAGAGCGTGCCGTCGCCATTGGCGTCCTTGCCGGCGCGGAACTTTGCCTCGACCGTCTTCGGATAGGTCCAGTCGGCATAGTCCTGGATCGTCGCCCTGGACAGCGCGGGGCCGCCGTCCCCGCCGGCGGGCAGGGTCTGGTCGCCGAGCGCGGCCTCGAGCTTCTCGCGGTAGAAATCCTCGTAGGTCTTGATGTCGCCCGCGCCCGCCGCGGCGAGCCCGGCCTTCTGCCAGCGCAGCGCCGAGAGACAGTCGAAGTTGTGCGCGACGCCTTCCTTGAGCTTCTGGGCCTTTTCGGCATCGGCGGCGCGGGCGGCGGCTTCCTCGTTCGCCTTCTGGTTGGCCGCGCTGTTGTCGCACCCCGACAGGCCGAGCGCGAGCGCAGTGCCGGCCGCGGCGAAATAACCGAAACGGATCATATGGTTCATCCCCTCTTTTATCGGGGAAGCATGCCACGGACCCTCCTCAAGTCAACGCGCTGGCAAAAGCGGCGCTTTGGCTCTATCGGGGCGCCTTTCCCCAGAACATTGGAACAGGCTTCACATGGGTTTCCGCTGCGGCATCGTCGGGCTTCCGAACGTCGGCAAGTCCACGCTCTTCAACGCACTGACCGAGACGGCGGCGGCGCAGGCGGCGAACTATCCGTTCTGCACGATCGAGCCGAACGTCGGCAACGTCGCGGTGCCGGACGCGCGCCTGACCAAGCTGGCCGAGATCGCCGGATCGCAGAAGATCATCGAGACGCAACTCGGCTTCGTCGACATCGCCGGCCTGGTGCGCGGCGCGAGCAAGGGCGAAGGCCTGGGCAACCAGTTCCTCGGCAACATCCGCGAAGTGGACGCGATCGTCCATGTGCTGCGCTGCTTCGAGAATGACGACATCCAGCACGTCGACAACAAGGTCGATCCGATCGCCGATGCCGAGACGGTCGAGACCGAGCTGATGCTCGCCGACCTGGAGAGCCTCGAGAAGCGCGTGCCCAGCCTGCAGAAGAAGGCGGCGCAGGGCGACAAGGAATCCAAGGTGGCGGCCAGCGTGCTCGGCCAGGCGCTCGACCTGCTGCGCGACGGCAAGCCCGCCCGGCTGACCGAGCCGAAGGACGAGGACGAGAAGCGCGTCTTCGCGCAGGCGCAGCTGCTCACCGGCAAGCCGGTGCTGTACGTGTGCAACGTCAACGAGGAGGACGCGGCCAACGGCAACGACCTGTCGGCCAAGGTATTCGCCAAGGCCAAGGCGGAGGGCGCCGAGGCGGTGGTCGTCTCCGCGGCGATCGAGGCCGACATCGCGACGATGCCGGTGGAGGACCGCGCCGAGTTCCTCGGCGAGCTGGGCCTGGAGGAGACCGGCCTCGCCCGCGTGATCCGCGCCGGCTACAAGCTGCTCCACCTGCTGACCTTCTTCACCGTCGGTCCCAAGGAAGCGCGCGCCTGGACCGTCGACGAAGGCGCCACCGCGCCGAATGCCGCGGGCGTGATCCACAGCGACTTCGAGAAGGGCTTCATCCGCGCCGAGACGATCGCGTACGACGATTTCGTCGCGCTGGGCGGCGAGGCCAAGGCCCGCGAGGCCGGCAAGCTGCGCGCGGAAGGCAAGGCATACATCGTCAAGGATGGCGATGTGATGCACTTCCTGCACAGCTGATCCCGTTCCCCTCCCTGGAAGGGAGGGGCGCAAGAAGGGAGCTACGGCTTCTTCGCCCCCGGCAGGGTCGCGAGGCGGGCCTTGGGGATCTTGAGGACCATGCCCGCGGCGCGGCCCGGCACCGCGCTCACCCGATATTCGGCGACGGTGCCGTAGATCTGGGCGATGTCGGCCGGGGCCAGGCCATAGTCCGCCGCCAGCCAGGCGAACATGCTCGAGCTGGCGGTGCGGAACGAAGCGTCGAGCGAGCCGTCCATGCCGATCGCGACGAGATGCGTCGGCGTCTCGATGCGGACCTGGCCGGCGCTCTTGCCGCGGATCAGGTCCACTTCGACCTCGACGTCCATCGAGGTCTCCAGCGCATCGCCGGTGGTCTCGCCATCCCCCTGCAGCGCATGCGCATCGCCGAAATAGAGCAGGGCGCCCGGCACCGAGACGGGGAAGTAGACGGTCGTCCCCTCGCCCATCTCGTTGAAGTCCATGTTGCCACCAAAGCTGCCGACATCGCCCGATCCGGGCGCAGCGCCGCGCGGGTTCACCGCCACACCGATCCCGCCGAGCATCGGCTTCACCGGCACCTGATAGCCCTTGAGCGCATCGCCCGGCGCGTCGGGCGTGGCGATGCCCTTCTCGCGATCGAGCCGCCAGGTGACCGGCTTGCCCGCCCCGGCCATGCGCACCGCGGTGCGCGCGTCCTGGCCGCGCTCGGTCATGCCGCTGGAGCTGATCGCGGTGTCCCGGTTGAGCGACAGCTTGCGGATGCGGACAACGAGCGTGTCGCCGGGCATCGCCCCGTCGATGTAGAAAGGCCCGGTCTGCGGGTTGCCGGGGGCGGCGCGGCGGACGCCCTGCCAGTCGATCCCCGCCGCATCGATCGTCGTCGTATGGATCGTGTCGCCGGGGTTCACGTGCAGCGCCGGAGGATTGAACGGCGAGAATTGGCGGTAATAGCGTGTCGGCGCGAATTCGTGCCGCCGGGGCGCGGCACCGCTCGGCTGGGGCGGACGCTCGGCGGTGAAGGCCAGGCGGTGCGGCCCGCCCGCCGGCGCGCTGCCGTCCACCAGCAGCATCTCGCCGGTGATCCGGCCCTTGACCAGCCGGGCGGTGACATCCTCCGAGCCGCCGGTCTTGTCCTTCGCCAGGAAGCGGACCTCACTGCCCTTCACCGTGCCGGTCAGCACGTCGCCGGTCAGGTCGCCGCTGATCTGCGCCCCGTCCTGCTTGAGATCGAGCGTCCAGTAGGTCGGCGTGCCGAAATAATCGACGGTGACGATCCAGCGCCCCGCGACCTGCGCCTGTGCCTGAGCTGCCATCGGCATCGCGCACGCCAGCGCCGCCGCACTCCAGAAACCACCCCGCATATCGCCCTCCCTGCGACTTCGTTTCGACAGAGCAATGGTTTGAAGGCTGAACTTCGAATGAACCCGGATGGCCTTGCGCGACGGTTCGGCTTGCACTTGCGGTGGTGCGCGGGTGAGATGGCGCCATGCAGCGATCCCCCGCGCGACTCCTCCGCCTGATGGGCATGATCTCCGGCTACAGCGTCGCCGGGCTGGGCCTGCTCTATGCGCTGGTCATGGCGATCGGGCTGATCGCCCTGCCCGTGTCGGGCGCACCGATCGGCCAGCCCTGGTTCCGCGCGATGGAAGTGCTGATCCTGCTGCTCGTCCCGTTCCTGCTCGGCCTGGCCGCGGCGGTGCGCGGCACCAGGCTGGGACCGCGCCTCACGCGGCTCGCACTACCCTGCATGGCCGCCGCGCTGGCGCTGACCAGCGTGGTGCACCTGTCGATCCTGGCTTTCGGCGTGCAGAACGCCTTCGCCTGGCCCTCCTTGCCCTATGCGCTCGACATACTCGCCTGGGACGGATTCTTCGCGGTCGCGGTGCTGCTGATGGCGCCGGTGTTCCGCGGCGACGGAGAGGCACGGACGATCCGGCGGCTGCTGATCGCCAGCGGCCTGCTCGCGCTGCTCGGCTGGCTGGGGCCGCTCACCGGCGTGATGGGGCTGCGGATGATCGGGGTGATCGGCTATGCGATCCTCTTCCCGCTCGCCGCCCTGCTGATCGGGCGCTGGTTCAGTCGGTGGAGCCCGGCAGCACGAAGCTGACCGGCGCGGCATCGACCCTGCCCGGCAGGCTCGGCATCGTCCCCTCGCGCAGGAAGCGCATCGTCGCCGCGTCGAGATCGGGATGCTCGCGCAGCAGCCGGCCATTGTGCTGGCCGCGATGGACGATCAGCGCGTGGGCATTGGGGAACCAGGGCAGCACATCGACGAGGTTCTCGACCGGCGTATTGGCATCCCAATCGCCCTGGACGAACAGGATCGGCGTCTCGTCGCGCACCGGCAGACGGAACGCGTCGCCCAGATCGGCGGTGGGCCAGATATCGGCGGTGGCGGCATAGGCACCGAAGTTCCACGGGCCGAGCATGTCGAGCGCGGGATCGCTCTGGATCTGCGCCCAGCGCGCGGCGGTGACGCCGGTGGCAGTGTCGATCAGCGGGCCGATCAGCGAGGCGGTGCTCGCCTTGCGACTCTCTGCTTCCTCGGCGGCCCATGCCTGGTAGCGGCCATTATAGGCGTCGATCACAAAGGCCGGCCAGCGACTCGCATTGGTGACGTGGCTGAACAGGGCACGCTGGAAATCGCCGAGCCCGAGCACGACCTTGCCGGCGCCCGGCACCTCGACGCCCACCGGCGCCCTGGCGAAGCGATCGCGCACGGTGCGCGCCGCGGCGATCAGCCCGCCCTGCGGGATAAAGGGCTTGAGCGCGGGATCCTGCTCCGCCTCGAAGGCGACGCGCTGCATCACCGCGAAGACAGGGCCGGGCATGTCGTACCCATTGGCGAGCGGCTCGACCAGGGAGATCAGCCCGCGCGCCACCGTGCCGGGATGGCGCTTCAGTACGGCAAAGGCCCATTGCGAGCCGAAGCTCGCGGCGGTGAGGCTGATGCGCTGATAGCCGAAGGCGCGGCGCACCGAATCCACATCGTCGGCACATTCGGCGATGGTGTAGCCGGTCAGATCATGCCCCGGATTGGCCGCCGCCGCGCCTTCGGCCAGCTTGCGGGTGACCGCGATATCGTCCTCGATCCGCGTCGGCTGGTCGAGCGGTGCCGCGGGATAGTGCAGCTCGAGCATGTCGCCGCGCAGCGTGTATCCGCGCTGCTCGACGATCACCAGGTCGTTGGTCTCGGCATGATCGAGCCACATGCGCAGCCGGCGCTTCGCCAGGGGGCTGGGATCGCCCAGCGTGTCGAGCAGGGTGACGCCGGGTCCGCCGACGAGCAGGAAGATCGGCGGCTGGCCGATATCCTTCGTCGCCTTGATCCGCAGCACGCCGACCTTGATCCTGCGGCTGTCGGGCCTGGCGCGATTCTCGGGCACTTCGATCGCGCCGGCCTCGTAGCGGACGGTGCTACCGTCCGAGGCGGTCTCGGTGCCGGGGGTTAGAGAAAGTCTGTCCTGCGCCATCGCCGGCGTCGTCAGCAGCAGCACCAATCCGAGCAGCACCCGCATGCACCCCTCCCTCTTTCGCGGTATCGTGGCGAGGGCGAAATGAACGGCAGGTTTATGCCTCGAACGCCGCCAGGATCGGGCACGGCCCCTTGCCGCCCTTGCCGCATTCATGCGCGAGCTTGCCCAGCGCATCGCGGGCGGCGGTGAGTTCGGCGATCTTGCGGTCGAGCATTTCGATCTGCTCGCGAGCCAGCGCGCGGGCGCGCGGGCGATCGTCGCGCGCGTCGAGCTCCAGCAATTCGCTGATCTGCTCCAGCGTGAAGCCTGCGGCCTGGGCGGAGCGGATGAAGCGCAGGCGGCGTACATCGGCTTCGTCATAGCGGCGCACCCCGCCATGATAGCCGCGCTCGGGCTCGGCCAGCATACCGCGCCGCTGATAATAGCGGACCGTCTCGACGCCGACGCCGCCCGCTTCCGCCAATTTGCCGATCGTCAGGGACATGCTTGACTCCGTACCATGGTACGGACCCTATATGGGCGCTCATGACAGGGAATGCAAAGCACGCGACGCTCTATCGGATGGTGATGCCCGATCATGTCTGCCCCTATGGACTGAAGTCCAAATGGCAGCTGGAACGGCATGGCTACACGGTGGACGACCGCTGGCTGACGACGCGGGCGGAGACCGACGCGTTCAAGGCCGAGCACAATGTGAAGACCACGCCCCAGACCTTTATCGACGGCAGGCGGATCGGCGGGAATGACGACCTGACCCGCTTCTTCGGCGGCAAGGTGGCCGAGCCGGGGGCGACCAGCTACCGGCCGGTGATCGCGCTGTTCGGAATGACCGCCGCGCTGGCGATGGCGGCGAGCTTCGCGGTGAGCGGCTCCCCCTTCACGGTGCGCGCGGCGGAGTGGTTCGTCAGTTTCAGCATGTGCGTGCTGGCGATGCTCAAGCTGCAGGACGTCGAGAAATTCTCGTCGATGTTCCTGGGCTACGACCTGCTCGCCCGGCGCTGGGTGCCCTATGCCTATGCCTATCCGTTCCTCGAGGGGCTGGCCGGCGTGCTGATGGCCGCGGGCGCGCTTCCCTGGTTCGCGGCGCCGCTGGGGCTGACGATCGGTACGATCGGCGCGGTCTCGGTGTTCAAGGCCGTCTATGTCGACCGACGCACGCTGAAATGCGCCTGTGTCGGCGGCAGCAGCAACGTGCCGCTGGGCTTCGTCTCGCTGACCGAAAATTTGTTCATGATCGGCATGGCGCTGTGGATGCTCGCCGGGCCCGCCGCGATGGGAATGTAGCTGCTCCCAACCACCGCCGCGCTGCTGCCCCTCCCCGCCTTCGCCCAGGACCATGCCGGCCATGCGGTGGCGGGCATGCAGGAGGAGATGGAGGAGCAGGGCAACCCATGACGAGCTGTTCCCCGACCATGCCGCCCAGCTACACGCCGTTTGCCCGGCTGGGCCTGGGGATGTAACGACTTACCCCGGCAACATTCTGCTGTCAGGGGGCCGCCCATGCGCTGGTATTCGAAGATCGCCGCCGCGGCGCTTGCCGCTGTCCTCCAGGCCTGTGCGACCGCGCCGGTGGCCGCGCCGCCGCCCGCGGCGGCCCCCGCCCCGGTCGCTGAGCAGCGGGCGCCGGTGACGATCCTCGTCTCGATCGACGGCTTCCGCAGCGACTATCTGCAGCGCGGTGTGACGCCCAACCTCTCGCGCCTGGCCGCGAGCGGCGTCACCGCGCCGATGCATCCTAGCTTCCCGTCCAAGACCTTCCCCAATCACTGGACGCTGGTGACCGGCATGTATCCGGACCATCACGGCATCACCGCCAACAAGATGGAGGATGCGGCGCGGCCCAAGGAAGTCTTCACCATGCAGAGCGACGACCCGTTCTGGTGGAACGAGGCCGACCCGATCTGGGTGGACGCCGAGAAGGCCGGCATCCGCACCGGCACCGAATTCTGGCCGGGATCGAACGTCGCGATCGGCGGCAGGAAGGCGGACAAATGGCCGTATGAGATCGCCGGCGGCACGCGACCGAGCGACTGGGCGCAGTTCAACCAGGTGATCACCGGCGAGCAGCGGGTCAACGCGCTGATCGACTGGCTGCGCCGCCCCGCCGCGACCCGGCCGAAATTCCTGACCCTCTATTTCGACACGGTCGATAGCGCCGGCCACATGTACGGCCCGGACGACCGGCGCACGACGGATGCCGCTGCGGATGTCGACAAGCTGGTCGGCCAGCTGGTCGACGGGCTCGCCGGGCTGGGCCAGCCGGCCAACCTCGTCATCGTCGCCGATCACGGCATGGCCGCGACCAGCGGCGAGCGGACCGTGGTCGCCACCACCGGCCTGGCGCCCGAGGACTATCACCTGGTCGAGGCCGGCCCCTATCTCAGCCTGACCCCGGCGCCGGGCAAGGAAGCCAGGGTCGAGAAGGTGCTGCTCGGCAAGCACGACCATTATGAATGCTGGCGCAAGAGCGAGATCCCGGCGCGCTTCCATTACGGCACCAATGCGCGGATTCCGGCGATCCTCTGCCTGGCCGAGACCGGCTGGTCGGTCGGCGACAAGCCGGGCAAGGCGGGCGAGAGCGGCGGCAATCACGGCTTCGACAACCTGTCGCCCGAGATGACCGCCCTGTTCATCGCCTATGGCCCGGCGTTCAAGCAGGCGGTGCTGCCCGCCTTCACCAATGTCGACGTCTACCCGCTGCTGCGCGACCTGATCGGCCTGCCGGCCAAGCCGGGCGTGGACGGCACCGACGCGCCGTTCCGGGACGTGCTGGCCAGATAAAGCCCAAGCCGTCACCCCCGCGAAAGCGGGGGCCCATCTCCCTGACTTTCCGCACACGCAAACGCGAGGTGGCTGGGCTTCTTCACGAGATGGGTCCCCGCTTTCGCGGGGATGACGCGTAGTAGGACTTGCCAAGGATCGGTTTTCATCCGAAACTGATCCCATGCTCTATCTGGACGATATGCAAGTCGGCACGAAGCGGAGCTTCGGGCGATACGAGGTCACGCGCGAGGAAGTGCTCGACTTCGCGCGGAAGTACGACCCCCAGCCCTTCCATCTTTCCGACGAGGGCGCGGCGAGCACCCATTTCGGCAGGCTCGCGGCGAGCGGATGGCACACCTGCGCGATGACCATGTCGATGTTCGTCGCCGAGATGGGGGTGAACCCCCAGGCCAGCCTGGGCGCGGCCGGCGTGGACGAGCTGCGCTGGCTCAAGCCGGTCTATCCCGGCGACGTGCTGCGCTGCGAGAGCGAGATCCTGGAAGTGAAGCCCTCGCGCAGCCGGCCCGAGATGGGCAGCATGCGGACCCAGACCACCACCTACAACCAGCATGACGAGCCGGTGCTGCGGTTCATCGCGCTGGCGCTGATGCGGCGTAAGCCGGCGGAGGGCTGAGCCCTAGCGCCGGCGCCGCGGCCCGAAATCGCGCCAATTGCTCCGCCAGCGCTGATCGCCGCGCCAAGTGCCGCGCCGCCCCTCCCAATAGCCGCGCTGGACGTCGTTCCAGCGGTGACGCGCGCGGTACCGATCGTACACATAATAGCCCGTGCCCGGGTAGTAATAGTCGCCGTACCAGCCCCAATAGGGGTCGCCCCAGCCGGCATTGTAGCCGACCGCGACGCGGCCCCCGCCATAGCCATAGCCGTCATCGACACAGCCGCCGAGCAGCGCGGCTCCGGCAATGCCGGCAGCGAGGATCGTGGATTTGAGGGGGAAGCGCATGTCCGGTCTCCTTGACGGAGACGCGGCACGGAGGCGAGGTTCGCGTGTCCGCGCCCCCGTGCTGATCAAATGCCTGGAACCGCAGCCGGTTCCCGGGGCTCAATGCCCGTCGAACGCCACCAGCGAATGAACGTGGATCCCGTCGCCGCGCAGCGCCTCGGCGCCGCCGAGTTCGGGCAGGTCGACCACGAAGCTCGCCTGGGTGACCTCGGCCCCCGCCTTGCGCAGCAGGCGCACCGCGGCGCGGGCGGTACCGCCGGTGGCGATCAGATCGTCGACCAACAGCACGCGGGCGCCCGGCGCCAGTGCGTCGGCATGGATGGCAATCCGGTCGGTGCCGTATTCCAGCGCATAATCCTCGGCGATCGTCGCGCCGGGCAGCTTGCCGTCCTTGCGGACCAGCAGCATGCCCGCGCCGAGCTTCACCGCCAGCGCCGCGCCGAACAGGAAGCCGCGCGCCTCGATCCCGGCGACCAGGTCGACCGGGCCGTCCACCGCCTCGGCCATACGGTCGATCGTCAGCTTCAGCCCCTCGGCATCGAGCAGCAGCGTGGTGATGTCGCGGAACATGATGCCCGGCTTGGGGAAATCGGGAATCGTCCGGATGCGCTGCCGGATGTCGTCATTCATTGAAGCTGACCCTTGCTAAACACAGGAATCCCGCCCTGGCGGTTGCCGGGGCGGGATCCGATTGACTGGTTCTGGCCGCCGAAGCGGTATCAGTGCTTAACGCCGGCCCACACCGAGCGATAGGCGCCATAGGTCAGGAAGCCCAGCACGATCAGGAAGCCGAGCACCGCCCAGCCGGCCATGCGGCGGGTCTGGAGGGTCGGCTCCGCGGTCCACACCAGGAAGGCGGCCACGTCGGTCGACATCTGGTCCACCGTCGCGCGGGTGCCGTCCGAATACTGGACCTGGCCGTCCTGCGTCAGGGGCGGCGGCATCGCGATGTTGAGGTTCGCGAAATACGGGTTGAAGTGCATCCCGTCCGGCGTCTTGGCGAATTCCGGGAAGTGCTTCAGCGCCTCGGCCGAAGGCTTCTCGTTATAGCCGGTCAGCAGCGAGTGGACATAGGCCGCGCCGTCATGCCGCGCCTTGGTGATCAGGCTGAGGTCCGGCGGCGTGCCGGTGCCCGGATAATAGACCTTGGGGAAGCGATCCGAGGGCAGGTTGTCCCGCTCGCCCCAGGTGCCGCCCTTCTCGTCGAACACCGGCTGCTTGGTGCCCCAGTCCTTGGCGATCTTCTTCACCTCGGCATCGGTATAGCCGAGGTCCTTCAGATTGCGGAACGAGACCAGGCTCAGCGAGTGGCAGGTCGCGCAGACCTCCTTGTAGACGAGGAAGCCGCGCTGCAGCTGGCGCTCGTCGAACTTGCCGAGTGGACCGTCCGAGGCGAGCTTCAGCTCCTTGGGATGCTTGTGCATCGCATGCTCGGCGGTTTCGGCGGGCGGCTCGTTGATCACGCCCCAGATCGAGCCCCACAGCGCGATCAGCAGCACGAGGATAAAGCCACCGCCGACCAGGAACTTGATCGATTTGATGAACAGTGAAGTCATTGTTCCCAGTCCCCCTTACGCGCCGGTCTTGGCCAGCACGGCCTCGGTGATCGAGCCCGGCAGCGGCTTCGGCGTCTCGAGGTGCGAGATGATCGGCACGATGATCAGGAAGTGCGCGAAGTAATAGGCTGCCGCGATCTGGCTGAGGATCACGTAGAGCGGTTCGGCCGGAGAGCCGCCGCAATAGCCAAGCACCAGCACGTCCGCCACGAGCACCCAGAAGGCGACCTTGTACATCGGGCGGTAGGAGCCCGAACGCACCGGCGACTTGTCGAGCCAGGGCAGGAAGAACAGGAGCAGGATCGAGCCGAACATCGCCAGCACGCCCCACAGCTTCGCCGGCAGGATGAAGTCCGCGGTGAAGGCACGCAGGATCGCGTAGAACGGCCAGAAATACCATTCGGGGACGATGTGCGCCGGGGTGGAGAGCGGGTTGGCCGGAATGTAGTTGTCCGGATGGCCCAGATAGTCCGGCGCGAAGAAGATCAGCACCGAGAACAGGATCAGGAACACCACCACGCCCAGGCCGTCCTTCGCCGTGTAGTACGGGTGGAACGGCACGGTATCCTGCTCGCCCTTCACTTCCACGCCGGTCGGGTTCGACGAGCCCGGGATGTGGAGTGCCCAGATGTGCAGGATCACGGCGCCCGCGATCACGAAGGGCAGGAGATAGTGGAGCGAGAAGAAGCGGTTGAGCGCGGCATCGTCCGGCGCATAGCCGCCGAGCAGCCAGATGCGGATCCAGTCGCCGACCACCGGGATCGCCGAGAAGAAGCCGGTGATCACCTGGGCGCCCCAGAAGCTCATCTGCCCCCAGGGGAGCACATAGCCCATGAAGGCGGTGGCCATCAGCAGCAGGAAGATCACCACGCCGAGCAGCCACACCATCTCGCGCGGCGCCTTGTACGACCCGTAATAGAGGCCGCGGAACATGTGGATGTAGATCACCACGAAGAACATCGAGGCGCCGTTGGCGTGGGCGAAGCGCAGGAACCAGCCCGCGTTCACGTCGCGCATGATGCCGACATTGACCGAATCGAAGGCGCTCGCGGCCGACGAGTGGAAGTGCATCGCCAGCACGATGCCGGTGATCAGCTGGCAGACCAGCGCCACCCCGGCGAGCACGCCGAAATTCCACCAGTAATTGAGGTTGCGCGGCACCGGATAACCGGCACCGACGGCGTTGTAGACGAAGCGCGGCAGGGGCAGACGGGAATCCACCCACTGCATCACCGGGTTCTTCGGCTCATAATGCTTGGCCCAGGGAAAGCTCATCGCGCCCTATCCTCACCCAACCACGACGACAGAGTCGGACGTGAAATTATATTTTGGAACCTCGAGGTTCTTCGGAGCCGGACCCTGGCGGATACGGCCGGCAGTGTCATAGGCCGAGCCATGGCACGGGCAGAAATAGCCGCCGAACGGCCCGCGATTCTCGCCCTCGCCCGCGCCCAGCGGCACGCAGCCGAGATGGGTGCAGACGCCCAGCGTGATCAGCCAGTTGGTGTGGCCCTTGGCCGTGCGCTGCTCGAGCGTCTGCGGGTCGCGCAGGCTGGAGACCGGCACCGCATCCGCCTCGGCGATTTCCTTCGGCGTCAGGTTGCGCACGAACAAAGGCTGCTTGCGGAAGCTGGTCTTGATCGCCTGGCCCGGCTCGATCTTCGACACGTCCACCTCGGTGGTGGACTGTGCGAGCACATCGGCCGACGGGTTCATCGAATTGACCAGCGGGAGCACCGCGACGCCCGCGCCCACCGCCGCCACGGAGACGGCGGCAAATTGGAGATAATCGCGACGACGGGGATTCTCGGGACCGGCCAGATCGGCTTCAATTGCCATGTTTACCCCTTGCACTTCGGACTTGCCGCGTCGAACGCGCGGACAGAACGTAAAGCTCACACGGGCGCTAAGGGCCCCCTCGTTGCCCTTCGATGTCCCCCGAATAGGCCGGGGGAGGTGATAGACGGCGCCCCTGCGCTTCCGCAACAGGCTTTTTCAGCGGCTTGTTACGCAAGGGAATAGAACGCTAGGAGCAAAGCCATGCGACTAGCCCTGTTCGAGCCCGATATTGCCGGCAATGTAGGCGCCGTGCTGCGCCTGGGCGCCTGTTTCGATACGCCGGTCGATCTGATCGAGCCGATGGGATTCGGCTGGAACGACGCGGCGTTTCGCCGGGCCGCGATGGACTATGGCGGCGCGGCCGATGTGGTGCGCCATGCCGATTTCCACGAATTTGCCGGGAAGCTGCCCGGCCGGGTGATCCTGTTCACCACGCGCGGATCGATCCCGCTGACCGAGACGGTGTTCCAGCCGGGCGACACCCTGCTGTTCGGATCGGAGAGCCGCGGCGCCCCCGATTACGTGCACGAACGCGCCGACCTAGCCGTTCGCATCCCGATCCGCGCGGGCCTGCGCTCGCTCAACCTTGCCGTGTCCGCGGGCATCTCGCTCGCCGAGGCACTGCGCCAGACCAATGGATTCCCCCCGCAATGATCGAGCTCGACGACCAGCAGCAGCGCGCCCGGGCGTGGTTCGAAAGCCTGCGCACCGCGATCTGCACCGAATTCGAGGCGATCGAGGCCGAGGCGGGATCGGACGCGCGGTTCGAGTACATCGCCTGGGACCGGACCGATCCCAGCGGCGAGCCGGGCGGTGGCGGCGTGCGCGGGGTGATGAAGGGCAAGGTGTTCGAGAAGGTGGGCGTCAACGTCTCCACCGTCGGCGGCAGCCTGGAGGGCGATTTCGCCAAGTCGATCCACGGCGCGGGCGAGGACCCGCAATTCTTCGCCACCGGGGTCAGCCTGGTGGCGCACATGGCGAACCCGCACGCGCCGGCGGTGCACATGAACACGCGCTTCCTGACCACCACCAAGCGCTGGTTCGGCGGCGGGGCGGACCTCAACCCGCCGATGCCCTATGACGAGGACACCGCGGACTTCCATGCCGCGCTGCAGTCCGCGTGCGATGCCCACGACCCGGAGCATTATCCGCGCTTCAAGCAATGGGCGGACGAATATTTCTACATCCCCCACCGCAAGACGCATCGCGGCGTGGGCGGGATCTTCTACGACCATCTGGAGAGCGACTGGGAGGCGGATTTCGCCTTCACCCAGGATGTCGGCAGGGCGTTCCTCGAGGTGTTCCCGCGCCTGGTCCGCAAACGGATGGGCATGGACTTCACCGCGGAGGACAAGCAGCGCCAGCTCGAATGGCGCGGCCGCTATGCCGAGTTCAACCTGATCTACGACCGGGGGACGTTGTTCGGCCTGAAGACCGGCGGCAATATCGACGCGATCCTGATGAGCCTGCCGCCGATGGCAGCGTGGTCTTGAGATGGGCCTGATCCCGGTCGCGAACGACCAGATCGCCACCGTCGTCACCGCGCTGGAGATGCTGGAGCGCCCCCGCCCCCGGCCCCTGCCCGATTCGCCGCTGCGGCTGGTGCGCTGGAACGCGCCCGATCCGGCCAAGTACCGCACGCTGTTCCGCCGGGTCGGTGAGCCCTGGCTGTGGTTCTCGCGGCTGGTGATGGACGAGGCGCGGCTGACCGCGATCCTCCACGATCCCGAGGTCTGGATACATGCGGTAGTCGACCGCAACGGTATCGAGGTCGGCATGCTCGAGCTCGACTTCCGCATCGAAGGAACCTGCGAGCTGGGGTTCGTCGGGCTGGTGCCCGAGCTGGCCGGCAAGGGCCATGGCGGCTGGCTGATGGCGCATGCGCTGATGCTGGCGTGGCGGCCGGGGGTCAGCCGCGTCTGGGTGCACACCTGCACGCTCGATTCGCCGGGGGCGCTCGGCTTCTACCGCAAGCACGGCTTCGTGCCCTACAAGCGCACGGTGGAGACCTTTGCCGATCCGCGGCTCGCCGGCGTGCTGGCGGCGGATGCCGCGCCTCAGATCCCCTGTTTGGGTACGCCGCCCAGCCGATAGGCGGCGATCCGGATCAGCGCGAGCGCCGCCCAGGCCGCGCCACCGAACAGCGCGGTGGCGAGATAGGAGACGATCGCAACCACCTGGACGCCGCCGGCCAGCCCCGCGATCGTGCCCAATATGCCGCCGGTGAGGATCACCAGGCCGAAGGCCAGGAAGAACACCATCGAGGCGAGCCCGATCAGCGCGAAGCCGGTCACGCCGCCGCTGCGCCGCCAGCCCTCGCGGAACGCGCCGAGCACGCCGATGCGCGGATCCGCGGCGAGCGCCGGCCCGGCCAGCCAGGTCCGCGCCAGGATGAACAGGCCGGGGATGACGAACAGCGACAGGCCGAACGAGAAGAGCAGCCCGGCGATCAGGTTGAGCACGAAGAAGGGCGCGAAGCGCTTGAGCGTGAGCAGCAGCACTTCGCCCAGCGTGCGCCCGCCACCCTGGAGATAGAGGTTGAAGACCGCGAAGCAGCCGAAGTCGATGACCAGGTTGATCGCCAGCACCGGCAGCAGATTGGCGGTGTAGAAGGCCATGAACGCTTCGCGCAGCTTCTGCGGATCCTCGGTCGCCGGCAGGTCGAGCGTGGAAAGGAGCAGCGCGGCGCCGAGCATCGGCACGACGAAGAACAGGCCGGCGACCGGCACGAGCAGGTGGCGCTCGGCGCGCCAGAGGGAGGCGGCGTCGAGGAAGATGCCGCGGCTGGTGAGGCTCATGCGCGCAGCACGCCGTCGCGCAGCCCTGCCTCGGCGGTGAGGGCGAGATAGAGCTTGGCGGTGAAGGCGGGGACCAGCACGGTGAAGCCGGTCTGCACCGCGGCGACGACGACCGAGGTCAGCACGCCTGCGAGCGAGATGCCGTCCGCGGGACCGCCGGCCACCAGGGTGAAGATGCTGCCGAACACCATGTTGGCGGCGAGTATCGACACCCAGGAAACCAGGGCGAAGAGCAGGATCACGCCGATGATCCGCCAGGTCATGCCGCGGGTGAGCTTCCACGACTGGCGCAGCGCCGAGAACATCCGCTTCTCGCGCACGATCACCGGATTGGTGACGAACAGCCGCGCGCCGATCCACAGGATCAGGCAGAGCGCGACCAGCATGTAGAGCGCGATGCCCCCGGCGATCTGCGGGCTGAGCGAGACATTGGTGCCCCGGGCGATCTCCATCAGGTCATAGCCGCCCAGCTGCAGCGCCAGCGGCACCGGCAGCGCCAGCACGAACATCGCCGCGAAGATCAGCACCGAGACGGCGAGCGCCGGCAACAGCCGGTTGCGCCCGATCCGCCCCGCCCCGCGGACATCGGCCATGTCGAGCGCCATCGCCGAAATGGTGAGCGAGCCCCAGATCGAGAGGATGCCGAAGGCGATCTGCACCAGGTAGAGCGACAGGGCCAGCGCCGTCCCCGCCCCCGCCTTGGCCGCCTGGAAGCTGCCCTCGATCGAGGCCGGCACGAAGAAGGCCAGCAGCGCCACGGGCAGGACCGCGCCCAGATTGTCGCTCAGAAACTCCGCCGTCCGATCCCAGACGGTGCCCATTTTCGCCATGCGACCCATGCCTCCCTTATCGGAGCGGTGTTAGCGGGCGGACAGTTTGTTGCCAATGCTTGCGAAATCGCGTGCGGATGCGCAATTCGCACGCATGACCAAGGATATCGAATGGCGGGTCGCGCCGGAGCCGATCGAGTACGGCGCCGCGCTCGCCGAGATGGAGGCGCATGTCGCCGCGCTCACCGCCGGCACCGCGCCCGAGCGCATCTGGCTGCTCGAGCACCCGCCCGTCTACACCGCCGGCACCAGCGCCACCGACGCCAGCGAACTGGTCGACGCGGCGCGCTTCCCGGTGTTCCGCACCGGGCGCGGCGGACGCTACACCTATCACGGCCCGGGCCAGCGCATCGGATACCTGATGCTGGACCTGCGCGAGCGGAAGCGCGACGTGCGCGGCTATGTCCATGCGGTGGAAGGCTGGGTGATCGCGGCGCTGGGCGAACTCGGCATCGAGGCGTTCCGGGCGGAGGGGCGGATCGGCATCTGGACGCTCGACCAGGCAGGCCAGGAAGCCAAGATCGGCGCGATCGGCGTACGCATCCGGCAATGGGTGACGATGCATGGCTTCGCCGTGAACCTGTCGCCAAACCTCAATGATTTCAACGGTATCGTCCCCTGCGGCATCGCCGAATTCCCGGTCACCAGCACCGAGGCACTGGGCAAGCCGGTGACGCCTGCGCAATTCGATTCGGCGCTTCGCGCCACATTTTCGCCGTTTTTGGAGGCTCTCACCTAGGCGAGGTCAAATTTCGAGTCTTGAGGGGTTTGCCCGAACCGTCTAATGTCCACTCCGGTTTGGGTATTAAACGGCCATCCGTAATCCAGATCCATTATCTAGGGAGCTTTCTACATGCGTGCAGTCATTTCGAAGATCGTTGCAGGTTCGATGATCGCCGGCGCGGCCCTCCTGGCCTCGGCGTGCACCAGCAACGAGTCGACCAACGTGACCAACACCACCGAAGTCGTTCCGACCGAGAACGTCACCACCACCGACACCATGGTGACCAACATTGACGCCGCCGCCACCGAGAACGGCGCCGTGGTCGAGAACACCACCACCGTCGAGACCAACACCACCAACGCCGCGCACTGATAGCGCGCCCGTAAGGGTGTTGCGAAAGGGCCGTCCGGGCGACCGGGCGGCCTTTTTCGTTTCCCGTTTTGCGATGAAATGTCGGTATGGCACGGCCCCATGGTAAAAAAAGGCTTCAACGCGGACTCGTAAACCCGTAACCCCGTCCGCACGGGGTCAATTGGTAGTTTTCGAGGGCAACATGCTCGCATCGCGTATCGCACTAGGGTTGGCCGGGGGGCTCGGCCTGTTCGTCTCTGCACCGGCTTCGGCGCAGTTCTTCCTCAAGCCGGCCAATCTCGAGAGCGGCCGCGTGACCGGTTCGGAACCGGGCATGACCGGCCCGGCACTGCCCGGCGCCACCGCCGACGAGCTGCGCGCCGCGCTCGCCTGGAACCTGCGCGCCGCACTGAACGTCGCCGCGCTCCAGTGCCAGTTCGAGCCGACCCTGTTGTCGGTCGACAATTACAACTCGCTGATCAAGGATCACGCGATCGAGCTGCGGGACTCATACGCTACGCTCGAGAAATATTTTGCAAGAACGTACAAGAACAAGAAGCAGGGCCAGCTAGAGCTCGACAAGTACGGCACCCGTATCTACTCGGGCTTCTCGACTGTTCAGGGGCAGCTCTCTTTCTGCCAGACTGCCGCCTCAATCGGCCATGATGCCGTGTTCGTTAAGGCCGGCAAGTTCAGCGAGCTGGCACAGGACCGCATCAAGGAACTCCGCGCCAGCCTGGGTCCGTGGGGCGAGCAATATCGTCCGCAGGGCTATGTCGTCACCGGCATGTACGGCGTGAAGATGCCGCCCTTCGGCAACGACAAGTGCTGGAAGAAGGGCATGTACCAGGTCAAGAAGTGCGGACCGCTGCTGCTCGATTGAGCTGACCCCCACATCCGTCATCCCGGCGAAAGCCGGGATCTCGTGCGGCTCTTGTCCTGCCGTCCGCGCCATCGCCTGAGATCCCGGCTTTCGCCGGGATGACGGTTTAAGTTTACCGCAGCCCCAGCATCTTGTGCGTCTGCAGCGTCAGCCGCCATTTCGGCCGCGCCATCGCGAAGGCGATCGCCGCCTCGATATTCTCCTGCGCCGCCACGCTGTCCATCGGCTGGATCAGGAAGTTGGCGAAGTCCCAGCCCTCGATCGCTTCGACATCGGTGCCCGGCTGCGGCCAGACCAGCTTCAACTCGTCACCCGCGCGCTGGACGACCTCGCTGCCCGCCTTGGGGCTGATGCACACCCAGTCGATGCCGGGATGCGCGGCAATCGTGCCGTTGCTCTCGATCGCGATGCGGAAACCGCGGGCATGCAGCGCCTCGACCAGCGCGTCGTCGACCTGCAGCATCGGCTCGCCGCCGGTGAGGACGACGAAGCGCTTCTCCGCACCCTCGCCCCAGAAGCCGAGTACCGCATCGGCGAGCGCGTTAGCCGTGGCGAACTTGCCGCCGCCCAACCCGTCGGTGCCAACGAACTCGGTGTCGCAGAACTGGCAGATCGCGCTGGCCCGGTCCTGCTCGCGCCCCGTCCACAGATTGCAGCCGGCGAAGCGCACGAACACCGCGCGCGCACCGGCATTCACGCCCTCGCCCTGGAGGGTGAGGAACATCTCCTTGACGCTGTAGGTCATCGCCCGGTTCCTACGGCTTGACGGCGTACTGCGTCGGATCGGGCACGCCGGCCTCCTCGAAGCCCTTGGCGCGCAGGCGGCAGCTGTCGCACAGGCCGCAGTGCAGGCTGCCCGGCGCCGGATCGTAGCAGGACCAGCTGAGCCCCAGGTCGAGCCCGAGCCTTGTGCCCTCGCGCACGATATCGGCCTTGGTCATGTTCTGGAGCGGCGCGCGGATATGGAAGGGCTCGCCCTCCACCCCGGCCTTGGTGGCCAGCTCGGCGAGCCGCTCGAACCCTTCGATGAACTCCGGCCGGCAATCGGGATAGCCCGAATAATCGAGCGCGTTGACGCCGATATAGATGTCGCGGGCGCCCGAGGCCTCGGCCCAGCCGAGTGCCAGGCTGAGGAAGATGGTGTTGCGCGCCGGCACATAGGTGACCGGGATGTCGTCCCCCACCCCGTCCTTGGGCACGTCGATATCGGCGGTGAGCGCGGAGCCGCCAAAGGCGCGCAGGTCCATCGGCATCACGATGTGGCGCTCGGCGCCCAGCGCGGCGGTGACCCGGCGGGCGGCGGCCAGCTCGACCTGGTGGCGCTGGTTATAGTCGAAGGAGAGCGCGAACAGGCGGTGCCCCGCCTCCCGCGCCAGCGCAGCCGAGATCATCGAATCGAGGCCGCCCGAAACCAGTACAATTGCAACGCTGTCAGTCATCGCAGGCCTCTAGCCCGATTCATGCTGCAAGGCAAAATAGCACGCAAAATGAGCCACCCGAGAGCGGCCCAGTTTGTTGGGAAAACCCATGTCAGAGAGGAAAGAGCTCACTAGGAGCAGGAACACGATAGCCCGGCAGCCGTGAAATAAGGGTTAAGCCCCGTTCAGCTGCAGGCCCCGACCTTGCGCGCCTCATATTCCTGCTCGAAGGGCGCGCCGTCCAGCACGCCCTGGGTCTCGATACGGACCAGCCGCGGCGTCTCCACCGTCACCGTCGTGCGGCCCTTGCCATGGCCGTTGCAGGTATAGACCACCGTCGACTGGCGGGAATCCTGGCTGACGACGAACTGCTCGCAGGGCGCCGGGCCATGGGCGATCTGGATGAAGCTGTTCGGATTGGCGAAGCAGACCTTGCGCTCGGTGCCCAGCCGCTCCTTGAGCAGCCACTGGCCACGCTCGATCTGCGACAGGGCGGACTGCGTCGCGGCGCGATGCGCCACCGCCGAGCCGTCCCCGACCATCAACAGCGATGCGCCGGCAAGTGCCAAGCCCATCATACGCCTGAGCAACATCACAAAGTCCTCCCGTCACGGGCCCAAGGGCCCGCGCCCCTTCACGCCGATATGGCTTTATTATGCCAAATTACAACGCTGGCGGAACGAAATCGCTGAGGTGAATCGAGAACTTGCTGGAGCAGAACGCGCAATCGACGGTGATCACGCCGTTCTCGTCGGCCATTTCCGCGCGCTCCTCCTCGGGGAACTTGGAGAGCACCTGGGTGATATAGTCCCCGTCGCAGCGGCAGTTATTGGCGAGCGGCGAGGCGGCAAGGATGCGCACTTCCTCCTCCTCGTTGAACAGCCGCCAGACCAGCGTCTCGAGCGGGATCGAGGGATCGGCGAGCTCGTCGACGCCCATCGTCGATCCCAATGCCTCGACATGCTCCCACTCGGGGTGATCCATGCGCGCGTGCAGCCGCTCGCGCCCGGCCTCTCCCTCCGGCAGGTGCTGGAGGAACAGGCCGCCGGCGATCCACTTGCCGCTTTCCTTGTCGCGCTGGGCGCCGAGCCGCACCACGGTGGGGATCTGCTCGGACTGGAGGAAATAGCTCTGTGCCGCCTCTGCCAGCGATGCGGTGTCGAGCGGCACGATGCCCTGATAGCGCTCATTGGTCGCCGGCTGGTCGAAGGTCACCGCGAGATGGCCCTTGTTGAACAACGCGAACAGCGACGGGTTCTTGCCGAGCTGCGACAGGCGCAGCGCGTCGAACTGCACATAGCCGCGCAGGTCGCCATTCTTGTAGTCGCACACCAGCAGGTTGACGATGCCGCCCTGGGTCTGCGCCTGGAGGGTCAGCTGGCCCTGCGCATCCTTGAGCGTCGAGCCGAGCAGCGCGGCAAGCGTCAGCGCTTCGGCCAGCAGCCGCTCGATCACCGGAGGATAGGCGTGCGCCGCGAGAATCTCGTCAAGCGCCGGCCCCAGCCGCGTGACGCGGCCACGGGTGTGGCGGGCCGGAATGGTGAAGCCGACCGCGCGATCGAAGTCGGTGGTGGGGGCGGTATTGGTCACGTCGAAATCCTCGCTGCCCGGCCGAAGCCGGGATGCCGTTTGTGGCACAATTTGTCTGAAGTTGCCCGCTATGTAGGGCCTTGCCGGCCCAAGACAACTCAGGCCAGCCGAACGCGCTTCACCCGCCGCGACGCGAACCAGAGCAGCCATCCCGCGGCCAGCGCGGACGGCCCCGTCCAGAAGAGCACCGTGGCGATCGATCCGGCTACCGCCACGAAGCCCATGAGACTGCCATCATCCGGAACTACGAGACCGACCCAGTCTGCAAAACTCCCGAACGCGATGGCGGCGCCCACCCCGACCATGACAAGCCAGAGCGCAGAACCCTGCAGCCCTGTGCGGGGACTCCGTCCGAGACGCGCAACCATTGCCGCGTTCGCGGCGGCAACGAGCAGCGCGGCCAAACATATCTGATCGGCATAGCCGGCATCACGGGGCACGAACCAGAGCAGGGCCAGAAACACCGCCAGACCCAAGGCAACCAAGGCTGCGATACGGACCGGCGGCATGGCACTTCCCCTCAGATCTGCCCGAAGCACCACCTTAGCACCGCCTTCTGCGCGTGAAGACGGTTTTCCGCCTCCTGCCAGATCAGCGACTGGGGTCCGTCGATCACCGCGTCGACCACTTCCTCGCCGCGGTGCGCGGGCAGGCAGTGGAGGAACTTCGCGTTCGGCTTGGCTGCGGCCATCAGCGCCTCGGTCACCTGGAAAGGCATCATCGCGGCGAGCTTGGTCTCGGCATGGGCCTGGCCCATCGAAATCCAGGTATCGGTGACGATGATGTCGGCACCTTCCACCGCCTCGCGCGGATCGCCGACCACCTTGGCCCGGCCGAGCCCGCGGGCAAGGTCGGCCTCGGTCGGCTGATAGCCCTGGGGGCAGGCCGCAACGACGTCGAAGCCCATCAGCCCGCCGGCCTCCATGATCGAGGCGAGGACATTGTTGCCGTCGCCCAGCCACGCGACCTTGAGGCCCGGCAGCGCGAAGCCGGCCTCGAGGATCGTCTCCATGTCCGCCATGATCTGGCAGGGGTGCGAGGCGTCGGTAAGGCCGTTGATCACCGGCACGCTGGCATATTTCGCCATGTCGACCACCTTCTGGTGATCGTCGGTGCGGATCATGATCGCGTCGCAATAGCCCGAGAGGATACGCGCGGTGTCGGCGATCGTCTCGCCGCGGCCGAGCTGCATCGAGCCCGCGTCCATCACGATCGAGGTGCCGCCGAGCTGGCGGATCGCCATGTCGAACGAGACCCTGGTTCGGGTCGAGTTCTTCTCGAACACCATCGCGAGGACATGGCCGGCGAGCGGGGCGTCGGCGTCGACCTTGCCCTTGGGCCAACCGGCGCGGGCCTGCTTGCGGGCAATGGCATCGTCGAGCATCGCCTGGATACCGGCGGTGCCGGCGTCGGACAGATCAAGGAAGTGGCGGGTCATATTCAAATCCTCCCCCAGCTCGCCTGGGGGAGGGGGACCGCCGGCCGAAGGCCGGGGGTGGAGGGGCTGCGCCGAAGGCGCGGAAGGCCGCTCCGCATCCACGCCGCTACGCGGCGCCCCTCCACCATGCTGCGCATGGTCCCCCTCCCCGAGACAAGCTCGGGGAGGAATTGTTCATCAGGCCGCACCCGGTGCCCCGAAACTGCGCGCGCCTTCGCTCAGGCGCTCGATGCACTCGGCGATGTGATCCTCGTTGATCACCAGCGGCGGCAGCACGCGGAACACGTTCTCGCCGGCGGCGACCGTCAGCAGCCCGTGATTGTCGCGCAGATGCGCGACGAAGTCGCGGCTGACCACCGTGTCCTTCATCTTGATGCCGAGCATCAGCCCCTTGCCGCGAATCTCCTCGAACAGGTGATCATGGTTCGGAATCATCTGCTCGAACGCCTGGCGCAGGCGATCGCCCATCTTCTCGACATGCGGCAGGAAATCGGGCTCGAGCATCACGTCGAGCACCGCCTGGCCGGCCGCCATGGCGAGCGGGTTGCCGCCATAGGTGGAGCCGTGCGTGCCGATCACCATGCCCTTGGCCGCTTCCTCGGTCGCGAGGCAGGCGCCGAGCGGGAAGCCGCCGCCGATGCCCTTGGCCACGGTCATGATGTCCGGGGTGATGCCGTAATGCTCATAGGCCCACATCTTGCCGGTGCGGCCATAGCCGCACTGGATCTCGTCGAGGATGAGCAGCAGGCCATGCTCGTCGCACGCCTTGCGCAGGCCCTGGATGAACTCCTGGGTGCCGGCGGTCATGCCGCCCTCGCCCTGCACCGTCTCGACCAGGAAGCCGGCGGTCTCGCCGTCGATCTTGGCGAGCGCACCTTCCAGGTCGTTGAACTTCACATAGTCGAAGCCCGGCAGCAGCGGCTCGAAGCCGTCGCGCATCTTCGGCTGGTCGGTCGCCGAGATCGCACCGATCGAACGGCCATGGAAGGCGTTCTTGAAGGTGATCAGCTTGTGGCGCTGCGGGTTGCCGTTGACGTAATGATAGCGGCGCGCGGTCTTGATCGCGCACTCGATCGCCTCGACGCCCGAATTGGTGAAGAACACCGTGTCGGCGAAGCTGACGTCGATGATCCGCTGGGCCAGCGCTTCGCCCTGGGGGCTGCCATAGAGGTTCGACACGTGCATCAGCGTGGCGACCTGGTCCTGCAGCACCTTGGTCAAGTGCGGATGGCCATGGCCGAGCGCGTTGACCGCGATGCCCGCGGCGAAGTCCAGATACTGCTCGCCGCGTTCCCCATAGAGGTACACGCCCTCGCCTCGCACCGGCCGCACAGCGCACCGCGGGTAGACGGGCATGAGCGGGGTGATAGTCATGGGAACATACTCCTCAGGAAAAAGCTCGAAACGAGACTCCAGAAACGACAAAGGGCGGTCTTTCGGGACCGCCCGAGGCGGGTGTTTACGAGGGGTGGCCCGGAGAGGTCAATAATCGTTTCGGCGAGGGGCATGCGCGGGCGTTATCGCAAGGCCGCCATCCCGGCGAAAGCGGCGGTCTCGGGCGGCGCGCGAACGGCCCGCCGTCAGTTCTTGATCTTCCAGCCGCGGCGCAGCAGCGCGTAGCAGAGGAAGCCCAGCACCACGTCGAGCGCCAGGATCACCAGGCTCCCGACCAGGATCGGCGAATCGGCGACTCCGAGGAAACCGTAGCGGAAGCCCGAGATGATGTAGAAGAACGGGTTGGCGTGGCTGACGACCTGGAAGGCCGGGGCGAGGCGCTCGACCGAATAGAAGGTGCCCGAGAGCAGTGCGAGCGGGGCGACGACGAAATTGGTCACCGCGGCGCTGTGATCGAACTTCTCCGCCCAGATCGAGGTGAGCACGCCGAGGAACGAGAGCAGCACCGAGCCGAGCAGCCCGAACCACAGCACCGCCCAGGGCTGCACCGGTATCGCCTCCGCACCCAGATAGAGCAGCATCGCCAGCCAGACCGTGCCGCCGACCATGAAGGCGCGCGTCACCGCTCCGCCGACCATCGCCGCGAGCAGCTCGGCGGTGGAGAGCGGCGGCATCAGATAGTCGACGATCGTGCCCTGGATCTTGCCGACGAGCAGCGAGAAGCTCGAATTGGCGAAGGCATTGTTGAGCATGCCCATCACGACCAGGCCCGGGGCGATGAAGGCGGCGAACGGAACCTCCGTCCCCCCCAGATGCACCGCCCCGCGCGCGCCCAGAGCGGTGGTGAACACCACCATCAGCAGGAGCTGCGAAATGGCCGGTGCCCATATCGTCTGGAGCTGCACCTTGAAGAAACGGCGCACCTCCTTGATATAGAGGGTGCGCAAACCTCCCCAGTTGACGTTGCGGATAACCGGAACGCCGGGCTCGGGGAGCTGTGGACCGAATTCAGGCTGGCTGCTCATCGCGCGTTCGCGTAACCGCTGCACGGGCCGCCTGCAAGGTGAAGGAAGAGAAGTTTTGAGCTGGACCGACGAGCGGATCGATACGCTGAAGAAGATGTGGGACAGCGGGCTGACCGCAACCCAGATCGCCGAAGAGCTTGGCGGAGTGAGTCGCAATGCCGTGATCGGCAAGGCGCATCGCCTGGGCCTGCCCTCGCGCCCCTCGCCGGTGAAGCCCAACGAGCCCAAGGTCGCGGCGGCTCCCGCCGAGCCCAAGCCGGCGCCCGCGCCGCGCCCGACGCCGGCACCATCCGCGTCGCCGGCACCGGTTGCCGCGGCGCCGCGCGCGCCCGCGCCTGCTCCCGAATCGGCCGATGACGATGACGATGGGGACGCACCCGCCCCCGCGCCCAAGCGCGAAGGCCCGGTGCTGCGCTCGGTCGGCCCCGGCGGCTTCGTCCGGCAGAATCCCGGCGAGCAGACCCCGCCGATCGCGCCGGCCCCGCCGCGCCGACTCGTCCCCGCCAAGCCGAGCGACGCGATCGCCGGCAAGACCAGCCTGCTCGATCTGAACGACAAGATCTGCAAATGGCCGCTCGGCCATCCGGGCGAGCCGGACTTCCACTTCTGCGGCGACAAGGTGAACCCGGGCTTCCCGTACTGCGTCGCGCATTGCGGCCACGCCTATCAGGCACAGCTGCCCCGCCGCGACCGTCGTCCGCCGCCGCCGCTGCCCTTTGGCGGCCCGCGCGTCCGCTAAGCCCGACAGCATTTCCGGGACGATCGGAAAACCCGGCGCCTTCGCGGGCGCCGGGTTTTCTTCGTCGGATCAGATCACGCCGAAATCGGTCGCCGAAAGAGTCAGACCGGCCGACAGCGTGGCAAACTGCACCGCGCCCGCGCCCCCTCCCCCGTCGACATCATAGTAGAGCGCGCCGGTCACCGGATCGTAGAGGATATGGTCGTCCGCGTCGGCCGCGACATTGCCCGTCGCGAAGGCACCGGCCGGCAGGCCGCCGGCCGTCAGCGCGGTGAAGATCGCATCATCCAGGTCGATCCGGTCGGTGCCCACCACGAAATCGGTGATGCTGTCGATATTCCCTGCGCCTGGCGCAGTGGAGAAGACGAAATGATCGCTCCCACCGCCCCCGGTCAGCACATCCGATCCGCCGAGCCCGTTGAGCGTGTCGTTCCCCGCGCCTCCGGTGATCATATTGGCCAGCGCATTGCCCGTACCGGAGAAGGCGCCGCTGCCGGTGAATTGCAGCGTCTCGACCTCGTTCGCCAGCGTGTAGCTGGCAAGCGCCGTCTGCACCGTGTCGGCCCCGCCCCCGCTATCCTCGAAGATGATGTCACCGGCATTGTCGACGAGGAACAGGTCGTCCCCGGCATTGCCGACCATTTCGTCCGCGCCGGTACCGCCGTTGAGCACGTCATTTCCGTCGCCCCCGACCAGGATATCCGCACCGCCCGCGCCGTTCAGCGTGTCGTTGCCGGCATTGCCCTCGAGCCGGTTGCCGCCCGCGTCCCCGGTCAGGGTGTCGGCATAGGCCGAGCCCCAGACATTCTCGATGCTCAGCAGCGTATCGCCCTGCGCATGCCCGCCGCTGACGCTACCGCCGAGCGTCACCGTCACGGCGGCGTTGGAGAGCCTGTAGTCGACCGAATCATTGCCCGCGCCGCCATCCATCCTGTCGTTGCCCAGCGAACCGGCGAGGACATCGTCGCCGCCGCGCCCGATCAGATCGTTGGCATTGGCATCGCCAACCAGCGAGTCGCCAAAATCGGAGCCGACATCATCCTTCACGAAATTGACGTTCTGCAGGACGTTGATCGCGTCCGAGATCGAGGCGGTGCCGAGCACCGAGCCGCCTGAATTGAGCGACTGGACCGATCCGGTGATGCTGTTGGCCGAATAGCCGTCATTGTAGAGCGGTTCGACCCGCACATCGACGGCGCGCGCATTCGAATAGACCGTGGTGCCGGCCGAGGTCAGGTTGTAGATCGTCACCGCCCCGGAAAGTGAAGTTACCGCGACGGTGACCTTGACCACGTCGAGCGACGGCAGGGTGTTGATGGTGAGCCGCATCGAGCTCGCGCCCGAATCGCCGAGCCCACCAGCGGACTTGAGGCTCCCGAAAGTGTAATTCGACATCGCAATCTCCCTTTGGGTGAGATCGCCAGCGCGCCCGCGAAAACCGGAGGCGCATCGGCACCGGCAGGCTCGCCGCGCAGTGGTGCCGGCTCAATTCCATGCTGATCCGGACCGGACGCGACCACCGCCCAATCGGTTCGAGACGGAGCAAACCGCCCTTGTGCGGGGCCTGCGCGTCGCAGTCGTCCGGCTCGGCCGGCTGCCTCGTACATGCGATATTACGCAAATTACATGCTCTGGTTTACGCGTTGCTAACCGGACTCGCGCTAGCCGCGAGGAATGGACCGTTTTGGAGTATTGCTTGGCCGCCATGCCTTGAGCGCTCAGCTGGCGCTCGTGGCCGTGGCATTGGTCTGTGCCGCCTTCTGGCCACCTGCCGAAGGGCGGATGCTTCTCGTACCTGTGCTTCCCGGTGCGGCGCAACACATGCTCGCCGGCGCGGTCGAAGGCGGTGCGCAGCTGCTCGGCAGCGGGCCGATCCCGGGCAGCTTCGTGATCACCGGCAACCACCTCGCCGTCACCGCGGCACTGGGTGGCAAGGCCATCCTTATCCTCGCCGCGCCCCCGGCGCTGTGCGGAGGGCCCGCGGCATGACCGAGATCGACCGCCTGCGCCGTCGCGGTATCGAGACGCTGGTGATCGCCAGCTGGGCCACCGTGCTGGTGGTCTTCCTGCTCGGCCTGACGCTGCGCGGCAGCCAGCGCGAGTGGATCACCCTGCTGCTCGGCGCGGCCGCCAACATCGCGCCGACGATCGTCGCGCTGCGCCGCCGCTATGACGTGTCCGCCCGCCTGATCGTCGGCACGCTCGCCGCGATCCAGCCCGCGCTCGCCATCTATGCGCTGTCCGGCCATCCCTGGCAGATGGACACGCACATGTATTTCTTCGTCGCGCTGTCCGGGCTGACCCTGCTCTACGACTGGCGGCCGATCGCGCTCGCCTGTGGCCTGATTGCGGCCCACCACATCGTCTTCCAGCTCGCCTTGCCGGCCTGGGTGTTCGAGGGCGGCGGCGATTTCGGCCGGGTGGTGTTCCACGCCGTGGCGGTGCTGCTCGAATTCGCGGTGCTCGCCTATCTCACCACCCAGCTCGTCCGGCTGATCGAGGCGCAGGCCGACGCCCGTGCCCAGAGCGAACGCTTCGCCGAGGACGCGACCGCGCGCCGCGACGATGCCGAGGCCGCGCTGACTGCGGTGCGCGCGGCCGAATCGCGGGAACGTGCCGAGCGCGAGCGCCGCGAGACGAGCGAGCGCGGTGCCGCCGCCGAGCGCCGCCGCGAGATGCTGGCCCTCGCGACTGCCTTCCAGGAATCGGTCGCCGAGACGGTGCGCGACGTCACCCGCGCGGCGAGCGACCTCGATCGCTCCGCCCATTCGCTCAACACGCTCGCGCACCGCGCCAGCGGCGAACTCGCCGCCACCGCGCGCATCGCCACCGAGGCTTCGCAGACCGCGGGCGGGCTCGCCAACGGCGTGCAGCAGCTCACCGCCTCGATCATGGCGATCGCCTCCAGCGTCGACCAGCAGGCGACGCTGAGCGGCGCGGCGCGCGGCGTCTCGCGCTCGGGCGAGGATGCGGTGCGCGCGCTGGCCGAGCGGGCGAGCACGATCAGCGGCTTCGCCGAATCGATCCAGGACATCGCGGCGCGCACCAACCTGCTCGCGCTCAACGCGACGATCGAGGCGGCGCGCGCCGGCGATGTCGGCCGCGGCTTCGCGGTGGTCGCGCACGAAGTGAAGGCGCTCGCGAACCAGACCGGCCACGCCACCGAGGAGATCCGCACGCTCGCCGGCACCGTCCATGGCGGCGCGGAGCAGGCGCATGACGCGCTGGGCGAGATCGCCAGCACCGTCGCCGAGGTCGCCGCCGCGGCCGAGGCGATTCGCAACGAAGTCGACGGCCAGCGCTATGCCGCCGGCATGATCGAGGCCACCGCGCTCGACACGGCCGCTGGTGCTACGCGCATGGCCGAGCGGATCGGCGCCGTCGCCACCGTGGCGAGTGATACCGAGGCGCTGTCGGACAGCGTCTCCAGCGCCGCGACCGGGCTTTCCGAAGCCGCGCTCGCGCTCGAAGTGGCGACCGACCGGTTCATCGCCCAGCTGAAGGCGGCGTAACCAAATCAAATCCTCCCCGAGCTTGTCTCGGGGAGGAATTGGATGCCCCCGCATCCCTTGCACCTCGCGCCCCGCACCCCCTATACGTTCTCCATGGCTGCTGAAGACTTGTTTGCCGCGCCGGGCGTGCCCTCCGGCACCTATGACGCTTCCTCGATCGAAGTCCTCGAAGGGCTGGAGCCGGTACGGCGCCGCCCGGGCATGTACATCGGCGGCACCGACGAGCGCGCGCTGCATCACCTCGCCGCCGAGATCCTCGACAATGCGATGGACGAAGCGGTGGCCGGGCATGCCAACCGCATCGAGGTGCAACTCGAGGCGGGCAACCGCATCACGATCACCGACAATGGCCGCGGCATGCCGATCGATCCGCACCCCAAATTCCCCGACAAGTCGGCGCTCGAAGTGATCCTCTCGATGCTCCACTCGGGCGGCAAGTTCTCGGGCAAGGCCTATGCCACGTCGGGCGGCCTGCACGGCGTGGGCATCTCGGTGGTCAACGCGCTGTCGATCGACACCACGGTGGAGGTCGCGCGCGACAAGCAGCTTTATCGCCAGCGCTTCAGCCAGGGAAAGACGCTCGGCCCCCTGGAGCATGTCGGCGGCACGCCCAACCGGCGCGGTACTTCGGTAAGCTTCATCCCCGATACCGAGATCTTCGGCGAGATGCTGTTCAAGCCGGCCCGGCTCTACAAGCTGGTCCGCTCCAAGGCGTATCTCTTCGCCGGCGTCGAGATTCGCTGGAAGTGCGATGCCGAGCTGATCAGCGACGACACGCCCCCGGAGGCCGTGTTCCAGTTCCCCGGCGGCCTTGCCGATCACCTCAAGGAGCAGATCGGCACCCGCGAATGCGCCACCGCCGACTTCTTCTCGGGCAATCAGGATTTCCCGGGCGAGAATAACGGCCGGGTCGAATGGGCAGTCGCCTGGCCGCTGTGGAGCGACGGTTCGTACAGCTGGTATTGCAACACCATCCCGACACCCGATGGCGGCACGCACGAACAGGGCCTGCGCCAGGCGCTGACCCGCTCGATCCGCGCCTTTGCCGAGCTGGTCGGCCAGAAAAAGGCCAAGGACATCACCGCGGACGACGTGATGACCGGCAGCGAACTGATGCTGAGCGTGTTCATCCGCGAACCGCAATTCCAGTCGCAGACCAAGGACCGGCTGACCTCGCCCGAGGCGACCGCGCTGGTCGAAAAGGCCGTGCGCGACCATTTCGACCATTTCCTCACCGACAATATGGACCGCGGCAAGGCGCTGCTCGGCTATGTGCTCGAGCGGATGGACGACCGCCTGCGCCGCAAGCAGGAGCGCGAGGTCAAGCGCAAGACCGCGACCAGCGCGCGCAAGCTCCGCCTGCCCGGCAAGCTCACCGATTGCTCGGCGGACGATCCGGCGGGCACCGAGCTGTTCATCGTCGAGGGCGATTCGGCAGGCGGCAGCGCCAAGCAGGCGCGCGACCGCAAGACCCAGGCGATCCTGCCGATCCGCGGCAAGATCCTCAACGTCGCCTCGGCCACGTCCGCGAAGATCCTGGCCAACCAGGAAATCGCCGACCTGATCCTCGCCATGGGCTGCGGCACCCGCAAGGACTGCGATCCGAGCAACCTGCGCTACGAGCGGATCATCATCATGACCGACGCAGACGTGGACGGCGCGCACATCGCCACGCTGCTGATGACCTTCTTCTTCCAGGAAATGCCCGATCTGGTCCGCCAGGGGCATCTCTATCTCGCCCAGCCGCCGCTCTACCGCCTGACCGTGGGCTCGAAGTCGCTCTACGCGCGCGACGATGCGCACCGGCTCGAGATCGAGAACAGCGTGTTCAAGGGCAAGAAGGTCGAGGTCAGCCGGTTCAAGGGTCTCGGCGAGATGAACCCGAACCAGCTCAAGGAAACTACGATGGACCCGAAGAGCCGGGGCCTGCTGCGCATCACTTTGCCCCAGGAATATGAGGAACGCGCCGGCGTGAAGGACCTGGTCGACCGGCTGATGGGCAACAATCCTGCCCATAGATTCGCCTTCATCCAGGAGAATGCGGCGCGGCTCGACGAGGAAGTGATCGACGCGTGAGCGGACGAGCCGGCATCTCCAATATCGTCATCCCGGCGAAAGCCGGGATCTCGTGCGGCTCCTTTCCCGCCATCGCCTGAGATCCCGACTTTCGTCGGGATGACGGCTTGGTCAATAAATGTTGATATCATAATTTATTCCCGGTAGAAGCAGCGCATCCACAGCCGATGAGGCACCGATGCGCCTGCTCCCGCTTCTCGCCGCGTTCCTGATCGCCGCCCCCGCCACGGCACAGACCGCGGCTCCGGCCGCAGCCCAGCCCGTACAGCCCGATCCCGCCTTCCAGGCCCGGCTCGACGCGTTGATTCCGATCCTGAGCGGCGGCGGCGACTATGCCGGCTATTTCACCCCCGCCTTCCAGGCCCAGGTGCCCCAGGCGACGCTCCAGGCAGTCACCGCCCAGCTGATCGCCGGCAACGGCAAGCCGATGCAGATCCTGAGCGTGTCGCAGGAGACGCCCTGGCGCGCGACGGTGCGCGTCCAGTACGAGAAAGCCGTGGCCAATGTCCTGCTCGTCGCCGATCCGGCGGCGCCGCACCGGGTCGGCGGGCTGCTCGTCCGTGGCTTCGAGAGCGCGGAGAAGACACTGCCTGCGGTCGAGAGCGCCTTTGCGGCGCTGCCCGGCGATGTCGGCTATGCGATCGCCAGGCTGGGCAGCGGTGCGCCGCAGCTGCTGAAGGGGCGCAATGCCGACAAGCCCTATGCGATCGGCTCGGCCTTCAAGCTGGTGATCCTCGCCGAGTTGGTCCGCGCCACCAATGCGGGCGAGCGGACATGGGACGATCTCGTCACGCTCGATGGCGGCACGCTGCCCGGCGGCGTCTACGCCCGGAAGCCCAGGGGCACCCGGGTGCCCCTGCGCGAGCTCGCCACCCAGATGATCTCGATCAGCGACAACAGCGCGACCGACATCCTGCTCCACGCGCTGGGCCGCGCGAAGGTCGAGGCGATGATGCCGGTGCTCGGCATCGCCGATCCGGCCCGCAACCGCCCCTTTCTCGGGACGATGGAGCTGTTCAAGCTCAAGGGCGTGGCGGGGCTGGCGGAGCGGTATCTGCCGCTCGACGAAGCCGGCCGCCGCAAGCTGCTCGATGGTGAGGTGGCGGGCATCCCGCCGATCCTGATCAACGCGACCAGCTTCACCCAGAAGATCCCCAACCGAATCGACACGCTCGAATGGTTCGAGAGCCCGAACGATCTGGTCCGGGTGATGGACTGGCTGCGCCGCAACACCGAGGGGATGGCGGGAATCGAGGCGCGCAAGGTGCTGTCGGTCAATCCCGGCGTCAGCCCCGATGTGCGGGGCAAGTGGCAATGGATCGGCTACAAGGGCGGATCGGAGCCGGGCGTGATGAACATGACCCTGCTGCTCCAGGCGCGGAATGGCGACTGGTATGTCGTCACCGGCAGCTGGAACGACCTGCAGAAGGCCGTGGACGAGGGCCGCTTCGCCTCGCTGATCGGCAAGGCGGCGGAACTCAGCGCCCCCTAGATCTCCCCGCGCATCCGGCGCTTGTGGTATTTGGTGCGTGCGCCGATGCCGAACAGCATCAGCGCGAAGCCGGTGACGATCGCCGCCAGCGTGACGATGTTGGGGATCGGCGTCCAATAGGCATTGACCAGGATCAGCGCCGATCCGAGCACCGCCAGCGCCACGCCGGTGCGGCGAAAGCCCTTGGCGACCTGCATCAGCTCCCGGCGATAGGCGCTGCGCTGCGCGGGATCGCGCAAATCGGGGATCGGACGGCTCAACGATTGCCGCCGATCAGGTCGCCCAACCCGCCGAGCACCGACCCCTCGCCGCGATTCTGCCCGCCATAGGACGAGGCCGCCGCCATCATCCGGCCGGCCAGGCGGGAGAAGGGCAGCGACTGGATCCACACCTTGCCGGGACCGCGCAGGCGCGCGAAGAACAGCCCCTCGCCGCCGAAGATCATGCTGCGCACGCCACCGGCGCTCACCAGGTCGAACTCCACCGAAGGCGTGAAGGCGGCGACACAGCCAGTGTCGACGTGCAGCTCCTCGCCCGGCGCGAGCTCGCGCTCGACGACCATGCCGCCGAACTGGACGAACACCCAGCCATCGCCATCGAGCTTCTGCATGATGAAGCCTTCGCCACCGAACAGGCCGGTCATGATCCGGCGCTGGAAGGCGATGCCCATCGACACGCCCTTGGCGGCGCAGAGGAACGCGTCCTTCTGGCAGATCAGCGTGCCGCCGAGGCTGTCGAGCTTCAGGGGCACGATCGCCCCCGGCACGGGTGCGGCAAAGGCGACGCGGGCCTTGCCCGTACCATTGTGCGTGAAGACGGTGGTGAACAGGCTCTCGCCGGTGACCAGCCTTTTGCCGGCGCCGAGCAGCGCGCCCATGAAGCCGCCGCCCTGCTGGCCGCTGCCATCGCCGAACACGGTGGTCATCCCCACCGCCGCGTCCTTCCAGACCAGCGCGCCGGCCTCGGCCACCGCGCTCTCGCCCGGATCGAGCTCGATCTCGACGAACTGGAGCTCCTGCCCCTTGATCTCGAAATCGATGTCGTCGGCGATGCCGGCGTTGCGGCTGTGGCTCCAGGGGCTTTGCGGCATGTGGTGTCTCCGTCCTGCGATGCGCGCATCCTTAGCCGCCGGCGCGCGCACCCGCCAAGCTGGTCCAATATGGGCTGGCAAAATATTCCGCGATCCCGCAATTTGCGACAGGGAGATCACGGATATGCGGACCTGTATCTGGGCGACGGCTGGAATGGCGCTCATCGCCTCGGCACCGGCATGGGCGCAGGAGAACAGCACCCAGGACGGCAATACGACGATCATCGTCACCGGCAATCCGCTGTCCGAGACGGCGAAGCGGCTCAGGGCCTGTCTCGAGCGCCATTGCCCGCCCAACGAGGATATCGACGCGAGCCTGGCGCATGCCGAGAACCAGTTCCTCGAGGGCGATTACCGCAACGCCCGCGCCACGCTGGCCGCCTCGCACGGCCGCAACGCGCAATATGCGAAGCAATATCCGATCGAAGTTTCCGATCTCGACCGCGCCTATGGCCGGCTCACCAACATGAACGGCCGCCCCGACGACGGCCGCATCCTCCAGATCGGCGCGCTCGATACCCTGAAGGGCGGCTTCGAAGCCGGAGACGCCCGCATCCTGGACCAGCGCCTGATGACCGGCGACGAGTTCATCCACACCGGCAGGATCACGGCGGCGACCGATGTCTATCGCAAGGTCGAGAAGCAGGCGCGCGAGGCAGGACATCTGCGGGTGATGGCGAACGCCATGCTCCGCCCCGCCACGCTCTTCACCGCACTATCCGCGATCGACTCCGGCTATCGCACGCCCGCCCGCGCCGCGATCTCCCGGCTGGAGCGCACGACCGAACCCGAACTGGCCGCGTTCCGCGTCGCGGCCCAGCTGCTGCGCGCACGCCTTGCCGCCACCACCGGCGACGACGACGACCTGGAGAAGACGCTGCAGAAGCTCGCCGGGGAAGGCTTCACCTATCCCGTGCTGGTCTATGAGGAACCCTCCTTCCGCAACGGCCCCTTCACCGGCGTCGCCGCCCGTGGCCTCGACACCAACCCCGAATGGATCGACCTGCGCTTCAAGATCGACGCGAGCGGCCGGGTGCACGATGTCGACGAGCTGCGACGGTCGCCGCAGATCTCGAACGACTGGCCCAAATACATCTTCCGCACGCTGCCCAAGCGGCGTTACGTGCCACTCAAGCTGCCGGCTGGATCGGACGGCATGGTCCGGGTCGAGCGCTTCACGCTGGTCTTCGACGCACAGAGCAATACCGGCTCCAACATGCAGACCCGCTCGACCAAGGGCCGGCTGGTCTCGCTCGACCTCACACCCGATCCGGTGCCGTCGAAGGGCGGCTGATCCCCGTCCAGTCGGCGGCCAGCAGGCCATAGAGCGCGGTATCGCGCACGCCGATATGCGTTTCCCATTCGGCGCGCAGCATGCCCTCGAGCCCGAAGCCCATCTGCTCGAGCAGGCGGCGCGAGGCGAGGTTCTCGGGATCGGTGTCCGCCACCGCCTTGCGCTGGCCCTCGGCCCGGAAGAGCTGGTCGAGCACCCCGCCGAGCGCCTCGCGCGCATAGCCGTGGCCGCGCGCGTCGGGCACGAGCATATAGCCGACCTCGCTGACATTGCCCTGCCGCTTCTCGCCCGCCACGACGAAGCCGAGCGCCAGGTTCGATCCGTGCGCGGTGATCACCCAGCGCCGCCAGCCCATGCCGGGCCGGGCCAGATGCGCCCGGGTCTGCTCGAGGCTGGTATAGGGTGCCTCGGTCCACCATTGCATCGAAGGCGGATCGGAAAAGGCGCGGTGCAGCGATTCCGCATCCTCGAACGCCCCCGACCGCAGGCGCAGCCGCTCGGTGGTGAGGACGGGAATCGGCCGGCCGGACTGGCCGGACCGTCGGCTACGAAGCCAGCGCATCGACCAGCGTCTTGACCTTCTTCTGCCGCCACTGCGGCAGCGGCGCGACCAGCCAATAGCCGAGCTTCGAGCTTTTCGGCTCGCCGACCACGACCACCCGCCCCGAGGCGATGTCGGTGCGCGCCAGCAGCTCGGGCACGGTCGCCCGGCCCAGCCCCTCGGCCGCGGCATCGAGCGCCAGGCCCGCATCGGCGACGCGAACCAGCGATCCGGCATCCTCGGCCATGCAGCCCGGCCAGGAGATGCGCACGTCGATGCTGCCGGCCGGCCGCTCGACGGTGACCATCCCGTCGCTCTCCAGCGCCTCGCCCTCGTGCTCGCCCGGGCCTTCGCCCCAGCGGATCGCGAGATCGAGATTGGCCTCGGTGAAGTCGAGCGCGTCGTCGGCGGGCACCAGCACGAAGCGCAGGTCGCGGTCGACCCGGGCGATCTCGGCCAGGCGCGGCATCAGCCACTTCGCGGTCAGGTCGCGCGGCGCGGCGATGGTCAGCGACTTGGACGACTGCCCCGCCTGCATCGCCCGCACGCTCTCCTCGAACTGGAGGAAGCCAGCGCGCAGCGCCGACAGGCCGGCCTCGGCCTCGGGAGTCAGCTCCAGCCCCTTGGTGGTGCGGCGGAACAGGACGACGCCCAGCGTGTCCTCCAGCGCGCGGATCTGCTGGCCCACCGCGGCCGGCGTCACCGCCAGCTCGTCCGCCGCGCGGGTGAAGCTCAGATGGCGCGCCGCGGCATCGAGCACGCGCAGGCCGTTGAGGGGGAGATGCGTCCGCTTCATTCCGCCACCGCCGGCGCCGTGAGCGCGAACTTCGGGATGGCGACGTCGAACGCCGAACCATCCTCACCGATCATGTGATAACTGCCCTGCATATTCCCCGTCGGCGTGCTCAGCGGGCAGCCCGACACATAGTCGAAGCTCGCCCCCGGCGCGATCATCGGCTGCTCGCCGACCACGCCCTCGCCCTCCACCGTGTGGCGCGCGCCGCGCCCGTCGGTGATGATCCAGTGGCGGGTGAGCAGCTGCACCGTCATCGGCCCGCTATTCTCGATACGGATGTGATAGGCCCAGAACCAGCGGCCGCGATCGGGCTCGCTCTGCTCGGGCAGATAGCTCACCGATACGCGCACGGTGATCCCGCGCGTTTCCTCCGCATCGGTGAACAATGCGTCCATCACAATCCGGTGGCCCTCAATGCCTGGTCGAGATCGGCGATCACGTCCTCGGGATCCTCCAGCCCAACATTGAGCCGCAGCATGCCCTCGGTCACGCCCATCTCCAAGCGCTTCTCCTCGCTGACGCCATAATGGGTAGTCGAGCTGGGATGCGTCATCAGCGAGCGCGAATCGCCGATATTGTTCGAGATGTCGACGAGCTGCAGCGCGTCGAGCAGGGCATGCGCCTGCTTGCGCCCGCCATCGACCTCGAACGAGAAGATCGGGCCGGCCGCTTCCATCTGGCGCGAGAAGAGATTGTGCTGCGGGTGGCTGGGCAGCGCCGGGAAGTTCACCTTGGGCACGCGCTTCTCGAGGAAGCTGCCGACCTTGAGCGCATTCTCGCTCTGGCGGCGGATGCGCAGGTCGAGCGTCTCCAGCCCCTTCAGCACCACCCAGGCGTTGAACGGCGACAGGTTCGGGCCGGTGTTGCGGGTGAAGGGCAGCAGCACCTCGTTGATGAACTGCGACGAACCGGCGACCGCGCCGGCGAGCACGCGGCCCTGCCCGTCCATCATCTTGGTCGCCGAATAGGCCACCACGTCCGCGCCGAACTCCATCGGGCGCTGCAGCGCCGGCGTGGCGAAGGCATTGTCGACCACGGTGGTGATGCCGTGCTTCCGGGCGATCGCGCACACCGCTTCCAGGTCGACCACGTCCATCGTCGGATTGGCCGGGGTCTCGAAGAAGAAGATCTTGGTGTTCGGGCGGATCGCGTCCTGGAACTGCTGCGGGTCGCGCGCGTCGATCACCGTGGTCTCGACGCCGAAGCGGGGCAACAGGCTGTCGGTCAGCCAGCGGCACGAGCCGAAGGCGGCGCGGCCCTGGACGATATGGTCGCCGGCGCTCACCTGGCAGAGGATCGCCGCGGTCATCGCCGCCATGCCGGTGGCCATGGTGCGGCAGGCCTCGGCGCCTTCGAGCAGCGCGATCCGCTCCTCGAGCATCTGCACCGTCGGGTTCTGCAGGCGCGAATAGGTCATGCCCTCCTGCTCGCCGGCGAACCGCGCGGCGGCGTCGCCGGCACAGTCATAGGCATAGCCCGAGGTCATGAAGATCGCTTCGCTCGTCTCGCCCCATTCGGAACGCGCGGTGCCTCCGCGCACGGCCTGGGTGGCGGGTTTCCAGTTGCGGGTGACGCTGCGGTCTTGGCCTGTACGACGCTTCATAGTGCGGGATGCTTTGCGGCTGGGGGGCCGAGGCGTCAACACCGGTCGTCACTTGGGCGCCCCCAAGCCCTGCTTCGCGAGGGAGGATTTGGGGGCATGACGGCCACGAAACGGTCGGCTATCCCACCCGCCATGCTCGATCGCCTCAAGGCCCTGCGCGACCGTCCCTGGACCGTCGCCCTGCTTCTCGCCGTCATCGCCGAGGCGCTGTTCCTGATCCATCTCGATCAGCCCAGCGTGATCATGTTCGACGAGATCCACTATCTCCCCGCCGCCCAGGCGCTGCTCGACCTGTCGGGCCCGCGCAATGTCGAGCATCCGATGCTCGGCAAGGAGCTGATCGCGGCGGGCATGGCGCTGCTCGGTGACAATCCGTTCGGCTGGCGCATCGCCTCGACCATCGCGGGCACCGCGACGGTGCTCGGCGTCTTCGCCTTTCTCTGGCTGCTCACCGGCAGCATGCGCGCCTCGCTGGTCGGCGGGCTGCTGACGCTGCTCAACCAGACCGTCTATGTCCAGGCGCGCACCGGCATGCTGGACGTGTTCCTCGGCTGCTTCCTGGTATGGGCGCTGGTGATGGGCCTGTGGTCGATGAAGGGCAGCGGCAAGCGCGTCTGGTGGCGCTGGCTGGCCATGGGCGTGCTGCTCGGGATGACCACCGCGGTCAAATGGGCGGGCGTGCCTTATATCGTGCTGGCCGGGCTCGCCTTCCTCGTCATCCGCATCCGCGACGCGCGCCGGGCCAGGAAGCCGGTCCTCTCCGCGCTTTCCGGCAAGGACCAGCCGCACTGGCCCGGCCTGCCCGCCATCCCGGCGCTGCTGGCGATGGGCGGGGTGAGCGTGGTCACCTATTTCCTCACCTTCCTGCCCGCCTTCTTCTACACCACCGATCCGCTGACCTCGCTGTCCGGCCTGTTCGCCCAGCAGATCCACATGTGGCAGATGCAGACCCAGATCCTGCCGCACCACACCTATCAGTCGAGCTGGTGGAGCTGGCCGCTGATGCTGCGGCCGATCTGGTATTTCTATGAATGGGACCGCGGCGCCCAGCGCGGCGTGCTGCTGATCGGCAACCCGCTGATCATGTGGGGCGGGCTGGTCGCGGTGCTGGCCTGCTACTGGGCCTGGTTCAAGGACAAGGCGATCAAGCCGCTGGCGATCGCCCTGCTATGGACCGCGTCGCTGGCGATCTATGTCGTGATCCCCAAGTCGATCGGCTTCTATTATTACTACCACCCGAGCAGCATCTTCCTGTGCATGGCGCTGCCGCTCGCCTTCCTGCACTTCGACAAGGGCAAGAATCGCGGCTGGGAGGAGTGGTTCGTCGCGCTCTCGCTGCTGATGTTCGGCTATTTCTACCCGATCCTCTCGGGCGCGGCGCTCGCCAACAGCCAGGGCTTCGTCCACTGGATGTGGATCGGCAGCTGGCGGTAGAACTGCTCCAAACCGTCATCCCGGCGAAAGCCGGGATCTCAGGCGAAGGCGCAGAGAAAGAGCTGCACGAGATCCCGGCTTTCGCCGGGATGACGGCTATTTGTCAGTACCGCCCCCAGACGAAGCGCGACGACAGCGCGAAGTTCCACACCGCCGCCACCGCGATTCCCGCCAATGCCGCGAAGCGCCAGTCGCCATGCTGGACATTGTGGAGGAACGCCGCGACGCCGACATTCGCGGCCGCACCGACGCTGCACACCAGGCAGAACGACACCCAGCCGCCGAGCAGCGACTTCGCCCCCTTCAGCCGCTGCTCGCGATAGGTCAGCGCGTTGTTGAGGAAGAAGTTGAAGGTCATCGCCGCCGCGGTGGCGAGGATCGTCGCGCCGACGAACGGCCAGTTCAGTCCCCGGAAGAACAGCGCGAGGATCAGGAAGTGCACGCCCGCACCGAGCGCGCCGATGCCGGAGAACATCACGAAGCGCACCGGCACCACGCGGCCGAACATCCGGTCGTACAGCGCAATCAGATATTCCATCGCCACGACGTAATCGAGCTTGGACTCGCCCAGCGCCCGGGTGCGGAACACATAGGGCAGCTCGAGGAACTTCAGCGGCTTGGGCGAGGCCGTCATGATGTCGAGCAGGATCTTGAAGCCGATCGCCGACAGCGTCGGCACCAGGTCGCGCACGATCTGGGTGCGCATCGTGAAGAAGCCGCTCATCGGATCGGACAGGTCCGCCTTGAGCACCCGGCGCGACAACCGGGTCGCCAGCGCCGACTTCGCCACGCGCTCCTCGTCCCATTCGCCCGTGCCGCCGCCATCGACGAAGCGCGAGCCGATCACCACGTCGAGCGTCGAATCGCCTTCGAGCGCGTCGAGCATCCCGGGCAGCAGCGTCTCGTCATGCTGCAGGTCGCCGTCGATCACCGCCACGAAGGGCGCGGCGGTGGCGCACATGCCTTCGATGCACGCGCTCGACAGCCCGCGCCGGCCGATCCGCTGGATCACCCGCACCCGGCTGTCGCGCCGGCCCAGCTCGCGGGCGGCATCCGCCGTCCCGTCCGGGCTGTTGTCGTCGACGAAGATCGCTTCCCAGTTCCGCCCCGCCAGCGCCGCATCGAGCTTCTCGATCAGCAGCGGCACGTTCGCCCGCTCGTTGAAGGTCGGGATGACGACCGCGAGCTCGAGCTGGTCAGGGATCACACGAGCTCCTTGAGCACCGCGTCGCCCATCTCGGCGGTCGACATCGAGCCACCCAGATCGGCCGTGCGCGCACCCTTGGCGAGCGCCTCGCCGACCGCGCGCTCGACCTTGAGCGCCGCTTCCTCGTTGCCGAGCGAATGGCGCAGCAGCATCGCCGCCGAGAGGATCGCGCCGCACGGATTGGCCTTGCCCTGTCCGGCGATGTCGGGCGCCGAACCGTGGATCGGCTCGTACATGCCATTGTCCCCGCTCCATGCGCACAGCGAGGCCGAGGGCAGCATGCCGATCGAGCCGGCGCACATGCTCGCCTGGTCGGAAAGGATGTCGCCGAACAGATTGCCGGTGACGATCACGTCGAACGCCGCGGGCGCGCGCACCAGCTGCATGGCGGCATTGTCGACGTACATGTGGGTGAGATGCACGTCGGGATATTCGGTCGCCATCTCGTTGACCACGTCGCGCCAGAGCTGCGAGGTCTCGAGCACGTTCGCCTTGTCGACCGAGCAGAGCTTCTTCTTGCGGCGCTTGGCCATCTCGAAGCCGACGCGAGCGATACGCTCCACTTCGGCCTCGTTGTAGCTCATGATATCGAATCCCTGACGCAGCCCCTCGGCATCATGGCGGCGGCCCTTCTCGCCGAAATAGACGTCGCCGACCAGCTCGCGGACGATGACCAGGTCGAGCCCCGCCACCACTTCGGGCTTGAGCGGGGAAGCATCCGCAAGAGCCGGGAACAGCGTCGCCGGGCGGAGATTGGCGAACAGGCCGAGCTCGCGGCGGATGCCGAGCAGCGCAGCCTCGGGGCGCAGCCGGCGCTCCAGCGCCTCGAAGCGCGGATCGCCGATCGCGCCGAACAGCACGGCGTCGGCCTTCTTGGCGAGCGCGAGCGTCTCTTCGGGCAGCGGCCGCCCGGTCAGCAGATAGGCGGCGCCGCCGACGGGCGCCTCCTCGAAGTCCAGGCCCAAGGCCAGCGCTTCCAGAACCCGGCGCGCCTCGCGCGTAACCTCCGGACCGATCCCGTCACCGGGCAGAACAGCAATCAGTGGCAATTCATGCTCCCCACGTATTCGCCGCCTGCTTTGCCGCCCTTGTGGCCGTCACGCAACAGCGCGCTTCAACCGATCGACCAGCCGCGCGCGCGCCGCGAGCAGCTCGGCGCCCTTTCCGATCAGCAGATCGCGTTCGAGGAAGTGGCCGGTGAGCTTCAGGCCGTCGAGGATATCCTCCCATCCCGCCTCCCCGCCCTCGACCAGAAAGCGCGGCAGGCGGAGCAGCCGGTTCTCATAGCCCTCGGCGCCCAGCCGGCTCACCGCGATGCCGCTCTTGGGGCTGACATAGGCAAGGTCGTCGTTGCGGCCGGTCGCCGCGCAATGTTCGAGATCGAGCCCGAACCCGAGCTCGGCGAGCAGCAGCAGCTCGTACCGCACCATCGCCACCGCCCAGCCCCGCGCCGCCGGCGCCGCCTCGATCGCGGCGAGCACGCCGTCGAGCGCGATGTAGAGCCGCGGATAGGGCAGCCCCTCGGGCAGGGAGAAGGCGGTGAGCGCAGTCGCCCATTGGAAGGCGGCGGCGGGCAGGGCCTCGGAGAACATCGCCGCGCGGCTGTGGAGCAGCTCCACCGTGAGCCCGGCCAGCGCATCCTCGGTCCGCGAGCGCCATTCGCCCTGCACCAGGTTCGCTGGCTGGAGCACCGGCCGCAGCGTCCGGCCGTGCCCGCCACGGACATAGCCGGGCTGCACGCCATCCTCCTCGGTGAACGCCCGCACGATCGCCCCGTGCTCGCCATGCGCGCGAACGGAGAGGATGATGGCTTCGGCGCGCAGGTGCATGGAGGGTCTATATAATTCCTCCCCGAGCTTGTCTCGGGGAGGGGGACCATTGCGAAGCAATGGTGGAGGGGCGCGCCGGGCACCGGCGCGTTGCGCCGGCCCCTCCACCCCGCCGCTTCGCGTCGCGGTCCCCCTCCCCCAGACAAGCTGGGGGAGGAATTGGTCAGCCGCCCCGCCGGACCTTCTTCGCCAATTTCTCCGCGCCAACGCGCTGCACCAGCGCCTTCACCCCCGCGACGCCGCGGTTGAACCCGCCCAGCGCCGCCATCGTCACGCGATTGGCCAGCGAGGGCCGCAGCAGGAACAGGTCGACGCACGCCACCCCGCCGGTGGCGAACTGGCGCTTGTGCTGGCCTTCACCTTCCGTGAAGTCGAAGCGGGAGAATTTCCCCTCCTCGAACAGGTCGCGCATCGCCTCGAGCTGGAGCACCGCGCCGGGCGAGAGATCGTTGAACGCCGGGTCGTGACCGACATAGGCGTAGATCACCACGCCGCCCTCGATCACCGGGCAATAGAGATAGGCCGCCGGCTCGCCCGCGATGTAGAGCAGCCAGGCACGCACCTGGTCGGCAGCGCCCTGCGCGAGCATCGTCGCGATGAACTCGGGGCTGTCGGGCAAACCCGAGCCCAGCAGCCGCTCCTGGTACGTCCTGAGCGAGATCCGCCTGGCGACGTCGTGGAAATCCTCCAGCGCCTGTGGCCCGCGGAACGCCCGCACGTCGAGCTCGCCGCCGCTCTCGGTCGCGATCTTCTTCGCCTTGCGCTTGATCCCCTGGCGGGCATTGGACGACAGCCCGTTCCACCAGCCATCGAACCCCATACCGAAATCGGTGAAATAGCGGGTGTAGCGCTGGCGGATGAAGGGCAGCATGTCGCCCGAGGCCTTGACCAGCCCCGGCACCAGATGCTCGGGCAGCGAGGTGACGACATAGCCATGCGCCTCGCGCGGCAGCGGCGCCAGCACCGGCAACCGGTCCGCCCGCGCTTCGTCCAGCGTCAGCGGCACACGCACCAGGAAGCGCTGGACCGCCATCAACGTCCGCGCCCCGATCTCGAACTTCAGGCTGGTCGCCTTGGCGGCCGGCGCCTCGGCGGTGACGTCGCTCATCGCGTTCACGCGGCGCGCTCCTCGACCAGGTTCGACCAGAGCTGCTCGGCCTGGCGCCAGCGCGTGCGGAGCAGGCTCGGCCCGAGCGGCGCATCGTCCTGGCCCAGCGCCATCCGCGGCCGGTCTGCGAAATGTTCGGTCACCAACACCCCCCGGCGGCTGGCCAACATGCGGCACAGCGCGTGGAAGCGCCGTACGTGCACGGCGTTAGGCCGCGTCCCGGCGCGATTTGCAAGCTCGAAGCCGTGGCTGACGATCGTGACTGCGGAATGGCTGCGCACCACCGCGTGATCGAGCGCCGCGCGCATCTCCCCGGCCGAGAGCGCGCAGATCTGGAAATGGCGCAGATGCCCGGCACGATCCTCGATCAGCGTCACCGGCACCTCGATCAGCCCGCGATGCGCGATCGGCGCGATCTGGCGCGCACCCAGGTCGATCGCGCTCGGCCAGGGATGCTCGGAGCCGTTGTGGCTGGAATCATATTCGAAGCCGAGCTGCGCCAGCGCGCCCAGCGTGTCGTCGCTCGCCGAATAGGAGCCCGAGCGAAAGGCGATCGGCTCGGCCGCGCCGCAGGCGACGAGCATGTCGGAAGCACCGGAAAGCAACTCGACCTGCTCGTCGAAGCTGTAGTCGATCAGCTCGAACGCGCCATAGGTCGCGCCCTTGTCGCCGGCATGGGCGCCGGTCCAGTTCGGGTGCAGGTGCAGCTGCACCTCCTGCCCCGCCTCGAGGATCGCGCCGACCACGCGCTTGATCGGATCGAGGCCATAGACCAGCGCCGGCATCGGATCGACGAAGAAACAGGCCTTGAGCCCGTGCCTGGCCAGCTGCTCGAGCTGCCAGGCGACGCCCACATTGGCGGGCTCCAGCGAACGCTGGACGATCGTCTCGACATCGAGACCGGCGACATGGTGCCGCCACATGATCTCGGTGTCGATCGTGATGAAGACCCGGGTAGCCATTCGGCCGCTGTAACACCGGGGCGTGAAGATTTAGCCAACGCGCACGGGGATTAGGGCTTGATCCCGTACCTGGCATAATCCTCATCCACCCGCGGCCACATCAGCCGGGCCGCGGCCAGATCGGCCTCGGCGCCCTTGGTATCCCCCGTCCGCCGGCGCACCACACCACGCAGGAACAGGCTGCTGCCCTGCATCGGGGAGACTTCGAGCGCGGCATCGAGATCGGCCAGCGCCTCCTCCATCCGGCCCATGCGGAAATAGACCATGGCCCGGCTGTCGTAGATGTTGGACGGGTTCTCGGCGATCTCGATCGCGCGCGTGCAGTCCTTCAGCGCGGTGTCCAGCGCGACATTCCTGGTGCCCTTCAGCCAGCAACGCGAATTGAGCAGCGCCTCGTTGCCGGGCGTCACCCGAATCTCCTCGTCCATCAGCCTGATGCCTTCATCGACGCGCCCGGCCTCGCCAAGCAGCTCGGCCTTCTCCATGACGAAGCCCTGCTTGGCCTTGCCGCCCGCCGCGATCCGCTCGTCGATCAGCGCCAGTGCCGCCGCCTGCTCGCCCGCACGGAAGCGAAGCGAGGCGATCAGGTTGGTCGCTGCCGTCGAACCCGGATCGAGCGCCAGCGCCGCCTGGGCATCGGCGAGCGCTCCCTTGTCGTTGCCCTGCGCGGTACGCATCCGGGCGCGGCTGAGATAGAGCGCCGCAGTCGGCTCGATGGCGATCGCCTTGCCGAGATCTGCCTCGGCGCCCTTCCAATCCCAGATTCCGCCCAGGAACGAGGCACGATTGACATAGCCCAACGTCTCCTCGGGCTCGTCGGCGATCTGCTTGCCATACACGGCCAGGATCGGCGCGAAGCCATTCTTGCCGGCAGCGGCGGCGATCTTCCAGCGCGGCGGATAGTCTGCGGGCGCCAGCATCTCGAGCAGCCGGGTCTTGGCGAGCGCCATCTGCGCGCGCGCCGCGGGCACATCGGCCGGGGCGACCTCGGCGGCGTCGCCGGACATGCGATCCTCGACCAGCACTTCTCCCCCGGCGAAGGTCACCTTGCGCGTCATCGGCACGCCGGCCAGCCGCGCAGGCAGCGTCTGGTCGCCTTCCAGCGTGAAGCCGACACCCTGGCCGGGCAGGCGCACGCGCGTCCGCATCACGGCGGCGAAGGGTGCCGGGGCCGTCGTCACCGGGATATCCTTCCAGGCGGGCCGGGCCCGATCGACTTCGAACTGGCCGCTGGAAACGATTCGATCGAGCGGGATGCGGTAGCGGCGCTCCTCCAGCTTCCAGGGCGAGCTGATGATGCCGCTCGCCACGGCCGTCGCCGTCGCGGTCTCGGCATCATAGGAAAGCTTGCGATCGACGACGAGCGCATCGCCGAGCAGGCCGGAAACCATGCCCTGCCCCATCTCGTCGAGCTGTTCCTTGTTCGCCTGGCTCGACATCGCCCGTATGGTTTCGGCCATCTGCCCACGCATGATCACGGTGACGGTGACGGGCGTCGGCAGGCTCAGCCCGGCACGCTGGTCGAAATCGATGGTGGTCTCCATCATCGGGCGCGCCGGCGCGTGCATCGGCAAGGGCATCAGCCCGGCGCCGCCCGCACGCAGCGGCAGCACGGTGCGGAACGGCGGCGTGTCGTCGAGATCGGCGAGTCGCGTGCCCGATCCGGTCCCGTCGAGCCAGAGCGACTGGCCGCCGATCGTGGCGCGCACCAGCACATGATCGAACGCGCCGGCGCTGGGCAGGCGCTGGGCGACCAGGTCGCCCATGCCGGTGTTGGCAGCCACCGGCTCGGCTTCGACCCCCAGCGCATGGAGCAGCGCGAGCAGCAACAAGGTCTTGGCCTTGCAGTCGCCATAGCGGCGCGTCCAGGTATCGGCCGCCGCCTGCGGGGTGTAGTTGCCGCCGTTCATCCCTTCGAACAGATAGCGGATCTCGTCCTGGACCAGCCGCAGCGCCAGCGCGGCGCGGGTGCGCGGATCGCTCGACACCGCCTTGATCTTGTCGACCTCCCCGGCCAGCGGACTGCCCGGCGCAATCGTCCCGTCGGTGGCGTAGAGCGGCCCCAGCGCGGCGGAGACCGATTGCCAGTCGGCAAAGCTGGTCGCTTCCAGGATCTGCAGCTTCTGGAACCGCACCGGCGCATCGGTGGGGAGTTCCGCCGGCTTGGGCAGCGGCAGGGTCACTTCGAGCTCGTCAAAGCCGTTGCGCTTGCTCACCTTGGGCGTGGCGCCGTCGGCATAGCTGCGCCACCGCAGCGGCGCGGCAGAGGGCCAGGAGAGCCGCACCCGGGCAAAGCCCACGCGCGCCGGCGCGGCGATCAGGGGCACGAAGGTCTGCGCATTGCCGCCCAGCACCTTGTCCTTGCTCGTCACCGAATAGCTCAGCCGCAGCACATCGCCGACGCGCAGCCCGCGCACGGTCATGGTCGCGGTGAGCGTGCCGTTGATCTGGAGCTGCTCGAGCTGCTCCTCTCGGCGCAGCACCTCGAAACCCTGCCCGCCGACGAGCAGGTCGATATGCTCGCTACCCCGGATGATCTCGGCCTTGTGGACGATCAAGTCGCCTTCGTCGGGCTGCCAGGGCAGCTGTACCGTGCCGAGCTGCGTCAGCATCTGCGGCGAGACGATCCGCGTGGCCTGGTCGGCATAGGCCCAGACCTGGCCGGCATTCACGCGCTGCTGCACATCGTTCAGCACCAGCGCGGGATCGGCATCGGTGAGCTTGGCGGCATCGGGCAACGGGGCGGCCGCGATCCACGCCGGTGCCGGCTGGTAGAGTGGCTTGTCACCCGCATGCGCGGTCCCTGCCGCACCCAGCAACACGAACGACACCAGCCCCTTGCGCACCATTTGTTCCCCCTCGTTTCGAGGACGAATCTAACGCGCACCGGCGCGGCGGCAAGCCGGGCGCATGGATTATCTATGCAGTTTTGGTGGCTTATCGAGCGTGGAAATAATCATAGACCTGCTGCGCGACGCCGGCGCTGACGCCTGGCGCCTTTTGCAGATCCTCCAGGCTCGCCGAGCGCACCGCCCGCGCCGTGCCGAAATGCATCAGCAGCGCCTTCTTGCGTGCCGGGCCGATGCCGGGGACCTCGTCGAGCGGGCTCGCGCCGATCGCCTTGGCGCGCTTCTCGCGGTGCGCGCCGATCGCGAAGCGGTGCACCTCGTCGCGCAGCCGCTGCAGGTAGAAGAGCAAGGGCGAGTTGACCGGCAGCATCAGCTCGCGTCCGTCCATCAGGTGGAACACCTCGCGGCCCTCGCGCCCGTGATGCGGCCCCTTGGCGACGCCGACCATGCAGACATCCTCGATGCCCAGCTCCTCGAGCACCGCCTTGGCCGCATTGAGCTGCCCGCGTCCGCCGTCGAGCAGCACCAGGTCGGGCCAGGTGCCGCCCTGGCGATCCGGATCCTCCTCGACCGCGCGGGCGAAGCGGCGGGTGAGCACTTCGCGCATCATCGCATAATCGTCGCCCGGCTTGGTCTCGGCGCGCTTGATGTTGAACTTGCGATACTGGTTCTTCTGGAAGCCCTCGGGGCCCGCCACGACCATCGCACCCAGCGCATTGGTGCCCTGGATGTGCGAATTGTCGTACACCTCGATCCGCTCGGGCGGCTCGGGCAGCTCGAACAGATCGGCGACTTCGGCGAGCAGCTTGGCCTGGGTCGTACCCTCGGCCAGCCGCCGATCGAGCGCCTCGACCGCGTTACGCTTGGCCTGGTCGAGCAGCCGCCGGCGCGGCCCGCGCTGCGGCACCCCCAGCGCCACCTTGTGCCCGGCGCGTTCCCGAAGGGCTTCCGCGAGCAGGGCCGCTTCCTCCAGGTTGCGGTCGACGAAGATCGTCCGGGGCGGCGGCACTTCCTCGTAGAACTGCATCAGGAAGGCTGCGAGCACCTCGTCCTCGGACACGTCGTTGGTGTGCGCCGGGAAGAAGCTGCGATGCCCCCAATTCTGCCCGCCGCGGATGAAGAAGGCCTGGATGCCCATCACGCCGCTCTTGTTGGCGAGCGCGAAGATGTCGGCATCGCCCACGCCCTCGGCATTGATCGCCTGGCTGCCCTGGATGAAGGTCAGCGCCTTCAGCCGGTCGCGCAGGATCGCAGCCAGCTCGAAATCGAGATTCTCCGCGGCGTCCTGCATCTGCACGCCGAGCTTGGCCTGCACCTTGGTCGACTTGCCCATCAGGAAGTCGCGCGCGTCGTCGACCAGCTCCCCATAGGCCTCGGGCGCGATCCGGTCGACGCACGGCGCCGAGCAGCGGCGGATCTGGTAGAGCAGGCACGGCCGGTCGCGGGTATTGAAGAAGCTGTCGGTGCAGCTCCTGAGCAGGAACAGCTTCTGCAGCGCGTTGAGCGTCTTGCGCACCTGGCCTGCGCCGGCGAACGGGCCGAAATAATCGCCCTTCGCCTTGCGCGCGCCGCGGTGGAGCTGGATGCGCGCGAATTCGTGGTCGCGACGCAGCAGGATGAACGGGAAGCTTTTGTCGTCGCGCAGCAGCACGTTGTAGGGCGGGCGGAAGCGCTTGATCAGCTGCGCCTCGAGCAGCAGCGCCTCGGCCTCGTTGTTGGTGGTGACGATCGTCATCGACCGGGTCTGCGCCACCATCCGCTGCAGCCGCTTCGACAGGCGCATCACCTGGGTATAGTTGGTCACCCGGTTCTTCAGCGCCCGCGCCTTGCCGACATAGAGGACGTCGCCGCGCGCATCCTGCATCCGGTAGACGCCCGGGCGCGCCGGCAGGGTCTTCAGCACGTTGCGGATCGCCGCCACGCCCGCATCGAGATCGGGCGTCTCGGCACCGCGCACGGCGAAGGTGGCGGTTTCCTCGTTGAAGCGGTTGGGTGAATTGGGATCGGACATCGTCGGACGGGATTTAGGGTCCGCTTTCGTCGCGGGCAACTTGATCGGTCACATCAATGTGTCATGCTCCACCCACACACTTAGGAGAGTCGTCCCCATGAAGCTCGTCCTGTCCGCCACGCTCCTCGCGCTGGCCGCACCGCTCGCCGCCCACGCCCAGACCGTCCCTGCCCCGATCGCCACCGCGCTGGGCGATGCCGGCCGCCCCGCCGCCGACAAGGACCGCGACGCTGCGCGCCATCCGGGCGAGATCCTCGCCTTCGCCGAGGTCGCGCCGGGCGAGAAGGTCGCCGACTTCATCATGGGCGGCGGCTATTGGACGCGCATCCTCGCCGGCGTCGTCGGCCCCAAGGGCAAGGTCTATGCCTATCAGCCCGCCGAGTTCATCAAGTTCCGGGCCGCCTATGCCGATGAGCAGAAGGCCGCGGTCGAGGGCCGCGCCAATGTCGTGCCGTCGAGCGACAGCCTGCTGAGCGTCGCCTTTCCCGAGCCGCTCGACACGATCGTGACGGTGCAGAACTGGCACGACCTGCACCTCAAGGCATGGCCCGCGGGTTCGGCCAAGGCGATCGCGAAGAAGCTCTATGATTCGCTCAAGCCGGGCGGCGTGCTGCTGGTGATCGACCATGTCGCCAATGCCGATCCCGATTTCGCGCTGCCACAGACGCTCCACCGCATCGATCCCGCCGCCGCCCGAGCCGAGATCGAATCCGTCGGCTTCAAGTTCGACGGTGAACTGCCCCTGCTGCGCAACGCGGCGGACCCGCACACGGCGAACGTCTTCACCCCGGAACTGCGCGGCAAGACCGACCAGTTCATCTACCGGTTCCGCAAGCCGAAGGCCTGAAATTCCTCCTCCAGCTTGCTGGGAGAGGGGGACCGCCGGCGAAGCCGGTGGTGGAGGGGCGCGCCGGGCACCGGCGCGTTGCGCCGGCCCCTCCACCATCGCTGCGCGATGCCCCCCCCTCCCCGAGACAAGCTCGGGGAGGAATTGGAAAACTACCGCCCCGCCGCATTCTCCAGCGCGTTCGCCCGGGCCTCGATCCGCTCGATCGTCTCCTGCGTGCGCGTACCGATGTCGTTTGCCCGGCGGTGCTCCTCCACGGCGCTGTGCCACGCCACCCCGATCATGAAGACGAGCAGCAGGGCGGTGAGCGCAGTGGCGAGCTGGAGCCAGCGTTGGGTGGTCATGCCGCCACCCTAGCCCCGCCGGCCCGCCCCGGCCAGCACGACGCTTCCCACCGAAATGGAGTCATGGCAGCATGGCGCCGCATATCCTGGGGAACTGATCATGCGCATCCTGCTAGCCGTCGCAATCCTGCTGCCCTTAGCCGCCACGCCCGCCGCCGCCCAGCAATGGTACCGCGTCGGGGGCAACGACAACACGATGAGCTATGTCGACCTCGACAGCCTGCGCCCGCTGGGCGACAAGATCATCGGCGATGTCGAGAGCGTCTATGTCCGGCCGCTCGACGAAGGCATCGTCGCGGCGAAGATCCGCACCGAGTTCAACTGCGTGGACAAGAGCTTCCGCACGCTCGAATACAGCTTCTACACTGCCGGCGGGAAGCTCCTGCGCACCGAGCCGTCAGAGACGCTCAACCAGGTCAAGCGGCCCAAGCCGGACAGCATCAACGAAGCGATCATGGACTTCGCCTGCCTGCGCAAGGGCGGCACCGCGGTGGCCAATCCGATCACCGACGCGCCCGGCCAGTTCCAGACCGCCGGCTGAAATCCGAAGCGCGACACATCGGCTCCGGACACGAAAAGGGCGCGCTTCCCGGGGGAGGCGCGCCCTTTTTCTTTCGACGATCCGCCGGAGCGGAAGATCAGTTCAGCCGGCCCAGACCCGCGATCGTCGTGTCGACGAGCGCCTTGTCGGCCTCGGCACCGTGCTTCTCCGCGATGATCGCGGCTGCAGCGGCGGTGGCCGCATCGGCGGCCCTGGCACGGACCTCGGCGATCGCGGTGCGCTCCGCAGCCGAAATCTTGTCCTCGGCCATCTTGGCGCGGCGCTGGGTCAGTTCCTTGGCGTCCGCCTCGGCCTTCTTGAGCAGCGCCTTGGCTTCCGCCTCGGCATGCTCGACGATCGCGGCGGCATCCGCCGCGCTCGAGGCGTTGCGCGCCTTGGCCGCGGCCAGCTCGGCCTCCGCCTCGACCCGCAGCGCGGTTGCCTGGTCGAGCTGCTGGCGGATGGATTCGATCTTGGCATCGAGCATCTTGCCGATCATCGCCGGCACGCGCTTGTACAGGATGATGCCGAGCACGATGAGCATCGCGATGGCGACGAAGCCCGGTGCGGTGATGCCGAACGCTGCCGGCTCGTGATGCAGTTCCACGGTACCGGTCTCCGCCTTCATGCCATGGGGTTGTTCAGCCATTGGCCAGCGCCGCCTTCACTTGCTGGGCGACCGAGGCACGGTCGGCCTTCACGCCCGAGAGCTTGGCGACGATGTCCTGGACGGCATCCACCGTCTCGGCCTCGATCTCGCCCAGCGCCTGGGTCTTGGTCGCTTCGATGCGCACGGTAGCCTCGGCGATCTTCGCCTCGGACGCCGCGTCGCCCTTCTTCACTTCGGCTTCGGACTTGGCGGTCGCCTTGTCCTTGGCCTTGCTCAGCGTGCCGAGCGCCGTGGCCCGGGCTGCTTCCAGCCCGGACTCATAGGCGGCGTCGGACGCCGCGGCCGCATCTCGGGCAGCCTCAGCCGCGGCGAGATCGCCGGCGATGCGTGCGTTGCGGTCTTCGACCGTACGCTCGATCTTCGGGACCATCGCCTTGCCGATCCCGAAATAGATGAGCGCAAACACGATCGCGAGCCAGAAGAGCTGCGACGCGTAGATCTCAGGGATTTGGGATAGCTGCGGCATCTTGGCTGTCCTTGAACCTTAGCCCTTGACGACGAACAGGATCAGGATCGCGACGACGAACGCGATAAGACCCAGAAGCTCGGCACCGGCGAAGCCGATGAACAGGCGGCCCTGCTGGCCGTCAGCGGCACCCGGGTTGCGCAGCGCGCCCTCGAGGAACGAACCGAACACGTTGCCCACGCCGAGCGCGGCCAGGCCGATACCGATCGCAGCAAGGCCGGCACCGATGTACATTGCACCAACGTCAGTCATTTCTAGCTCCCTACGTAATCCAACAAATCAAACGAAACAGCGCGACTTAGTGCAGGTGCACCGCGTCGTGGAGATACAGCGAGGTCAGCAGCGCGAAGACGTACGCCTGGATCGCGCAGACCAGCAGTTCGAGCGCGCTCACGCCGATGATCATCAGCATCGAGGCGAACCACACGCCATAGCCGATGCCGCCCGCGTTGAGGCCCTGCACGGCGAAGCTGCCGAACACTTCGAGCAGGATGTGCCCTGCGGTCATCGCGACGAACAGTCGCAGGCCCAGCGAGAACGGACGCACCATGAACGAGATGAACTCGACCGGGATGATGACCGGCATCAGCCACAGCGGCGCGCCGTGCGGCACGAACAGGCCGAAGAACTTGAAGCCGTGCTTCCACAGGCCGACGGCAAGCACGATGCCGAAGGAGAAGAACGCCAGCACCGCGGTCACGGTGATGTGGCTGGTCACCGCGAAGGTGTGCAGCCCCGGCACCACCGCCAGCGGCAGGATGCCGACCAGGTTGGCGAACAGGATGAAGAAGAACAGCGAGAAGATGTACGGGGCGAACTTCTTGCCGCCCTTGCCAATGCTTGTGCTCACCATCGAATCGATGAAGCCCACCGCGCCTTCGGCCATCAGCTGCCACTTGCCCGGCACCAGCGCACGCTTCATGCCACCCAGCATGAACACGAACAGCAGCGCCGCCACGACGAACATGAACAGGGCCGAGTTGGTGAACGAGAGATCGTAGCCAAGCAGATCGAACTTGATCAGCTTGCCGACCTCGAACTGCTCCATCGGATTGATTGCTGCGCCGGCGCTCACTCTGCCCGCTCCTTCGAAATCTTGTAGATGCTGCGGAAGGCCGCCACGAACGACAGCAGGACGAAGCCGAGCAGGAACCACGGCGTGGTGCCCATCCAGCGATCCAGTGCGAAACCGAGAACGCCGCCGCCCAGCGGCATGCCGATGAGATCCATCAGCACGCGCGAGCCCTGCTTGTAGCCCTTGGCGTCGGCCGGCGCCTTGATGACCTGCCCGGTGCGCGCAGCCTCGGCCGCCTTCGCATCGGCGATGCGGCGGTCAAGGTCGCTGGGAGCACGGTCTTGGGTCAAGGCGGTCAAGGCGATCCAGATATGAAAAAAGCCGCCGAACGTGCCGGCGACATTTGAGCATCGCCAGCTGTACGGCTGCGTTGCTCGGGCGCTTTAGGAAGCACTGCCGGGCGAGTCAACTCTAACACATTTCCAACCCGTTTCGGAGAAGTCCTCGCCTTGAATAACTCCGGGTTTGCAGGAACAACGCGGCGATGCCAGAGCCCTCCGACAATAGCGGCCACCGCGCGCGCCTGCGCCGCCGCCTGTTCGAGGGCGGGCCCGATGCGCTGCTCGATCACGAACTGATCGAATACCTCCTCGCACTGGCGATTCCCCGTCAGGACACCAAGCCCCTGGCCAGGGCGTTGCTCCACGAATTCGGCGGCATCGCCGGCGTTCTGACCGCGGATGCTGAAGCGCTCGCCCGGGTGAAGGGCATGGGCGAGACTAGCGTCGCGGCCTTGAAGGCCAGTCATGCCGCCGCACTCCGCCTGCTGCGGGCCGAAGTCGCCGAGCGCCCGGTGCTCGCCAACTGGCAGGCGCTGCTCGACTATCTGCGCGCCGACATGGCCCATCACGCGATCGAGCGCTTCCGCGTGCTCCACCTCAATTCGAAGAACATGTTGATCCGCGACGAGCTGATGGGCGAAGGCACGATCGACGAGGCCGCGGTCTATGTTCGCGAAGTGATCCGCCGGGCGATCGACCTCGGCTCGGCGGCGCTGATCCTGGTGCACAACCACCCCTCCGGAGACCCTTCCCCCAGCCGCGCCGACATCGAGATCACCCGCCAGATCATCGCGGCGGGCAAGGGCATGGGAATCGCGGTGCACGACCACATCATCATGGGCCGCGAAGGACACGCCTCGCTGCGGGGACAGGGGCTGATCTAGAAGCCCGGCGGCGGCAAGTGTGTCATTGCAGTGCAACACCTGGCATTATAGCTTCGGCCGATGATCCGCCTGCTCCCCGCCCTCGCCTTCCTGCTCGGCGCCGCGCCAGCCGCCGAACTCCCCCGGTTCACGATCGAGCGCCCCGCGACGCTCGGCGGCCGCCCGGTCGGCGGGCAACTGCCGATCGTCCACGCCACCGTCGCCGGCCGTCCGGGCACCTTCCTGTTCGATACCGGCGCCGGGCTCACGGTACTAGCGCCCCGCTTCGCCGACGCGGTGGGCCTTGCCCGGGGCGCCGCGGTCACCGGACGCGACAGCGCAGGCAAGGCAGTCGCCGGCCGCACGCTCGAGCAGGCCGATGTCACGATCGGCACCGTACGGCGCCGGTTCGAGCGACTGCTGGTGATGCAAATCGGCATGCTCGATGCGCTGGGCATCGACGGGATCATCAGCCCGCAATCCTTCGCCGATCCCGATTGCCTGCGGATCGATTTCGGGAAGGGCGTCGCAACCCTGGCTCCGCCGGCCGATCCTGCCTGCACGCTCGACGGCATCGCGGCCCCGATGGGCGCCGGCCATCGTCCCCATGCACGGATTTCCGCCCCCGACGGCACCCAGGCCGATTTCCTCCTCGACAGCGGCGCCTGGCGGACGAGCGTACCCGCCGGGTTCGCCCCCGACGCGCCGGTCATCGGCCAGGAAGCGCATGGCGGTGTCGCGGGAATTGCGGACAGCGCCGAGCTGGTCGGCCCCCTGGCCCTGACGATGAGCGGCAAAGGGCTGCGCGTGCAGAGCGCCCGCCGTACGGGCGCGGGCCGCGAGGCGCTGCTCGGCTTCGACCTGCTATCGCATGCGGTGCTCCTGATCCGCCCGGGCAAGGACGCGCTGCTCTCGCTGCCACCCCAGCCCTGACAAACCAAACGGCCGCCGGAGGCAAGTCCGGCGACCGTTCGGGAGTAGCGCCATGCGTATCCGGCGCGACGAAACTCTATTTTAGCCTGGCTGCTTCGGCGTCAGGAACACCGTCAGCTCCTGCTTGTTCACCGCCGCATTCTTGTCGGTATCGGCATTGGTGAAGGCCTGGCTGGCCCAGGTCGTGGCCTCGGCCGAACCCGGCTGGAAGCCCGGCTCGGCGGCCTTGCGCAGCGAGCCCATCCAGTCGGCGAACTCGGTCTTGCTCAGCTTGCCGTCGGCATCCTTGTCATAGCCGCTAAAGTCACGGCCCACCGCCTGGGCGACCTGCTCCTGCGAAGTCGCGGGCGCAGCGGCCGGCGCGGCGCTGGCGGTCTCGGCCGCAGGCTGCGCACCAGGCTGCTCAGTCGGCGCCGCCGAAGCCGTGGCAGCGGGCGAAGCCTCGGCCGGCGTCGCCGGCTGAGTCGGCTGCGGAGTTGCCTGGGCAGTCGTCGCCGCACCCTGCGGCTCTTCCTGCACGCCCGGCGCCTTGTCGTCGGTCGCCGGCGTAGCGGCCTGATCCTGTGCCGGCGCGGCCTGGGCAGGCTGGCTATTGTCCGGCTTCGGCGCTTCCTGCGCAAAGGCCGGGATGGCGAACATCATAGAAGTGGCAAGAAGCATGGGCTTCAACATCAGCAATCTCCTTGTTGTACTTCAGACCTTATTTCTTGAGGCCCGAGTTATTATCTTCAAATACATTCAGGCAACCAACCGATGATCGTGCATTGATGTTCCACGGTTTTCCGGAACAAGCCTCAACCCATCCCCGATCCGTGCCGTCTCATCGCATTCCATTTGCCCTGTGGCCCGGCAGCAACGGCCGCCCCTTGGTTGCCCCCCCACCCCCCGCTTGCTAGGGGCACGCCGACTCCCCCGGCGAAAGGCTTGCAATGGTCCCCCGTTATTCGCGCCCCGAGATGACCGCCCTCTGGTCGCCCGAAGCGCGCTTCCGCATCTGCTTCGAGATCGAGGCGCACGCCACCGAGGCGCTGGCCGAGCTCGGCGTGGTGCCGAAGAGCGCCGCCAAGGCGCTGTGGGACTGGTGGGCGACCAACCCGGCGATCGACGTCGCCGCGATCGACGCGATCGAGGCCGTCACCAAGCATGACGTCATCGCCTTCCTCACCTGGGTGGCCGAGCAGGTCGGCGACGAGGCCCGCTTCATGCACCAGGGCATGACCAGCTCGGACGTGCTCGACACCTGCCTCGCGGTCCAGCTCGCCCGCGCGTCGGACATCCTGCTCGCCGATCTCGACCAGCTGCTCGAAGTGCTCAAGCGCCGCGCCTATGAGCACAAGCTCACCCCGACGATCGGCCGCAGCCACGGCATCCACGCCGAGCCGGTCACTTTCGGCCTCAAGCTCGCCGAGGCCTATGCCGAGTTCAAGCGCAACAAGGAGCGCCTGCTCGCCGCGCGTGCGGACATCGCCACCTGCGCGATCTCGGGCGCGGTCGGCACCTTCGCCAATATCGATCCGCGCGTCGAAGCGCATGTTGCCGCCAAGCTCGGCCTTTCGGTCGAGCCGGTCTCGACCCAGGTCATCCCGCGCGACCGCCATGCGATGTTCTTCGCCACGCTCGGCGTGATCGCCTCGTCGATCGAGCGCCTCGCCGTCGAGGTCCGCCACCTCCAGCGCACCGAAGTTCTGGAAGCCGAGGAATATTTCTCGCCGGGCCAGAAGGGCTCGTCGGCAATGCCGCACAAGCGCAACCCGGTGCTCACCGAGAACCTCACCGGCCTCGCCCGCATGGTCCGCAGCGCGACCATCCCGGCGATGGAGAATGTCGCGCTGTGGCACGAGCGCGACATCTCGCACTCCTCGGTCGAGCGCTATATCGGCCCCGATGCGACGATCACGCTCGACTTCGCCCTCGCCCGCCTCACCGGCGTGATGGACAAGCTGCTCGTCTACCCCGTGCGCATGCAGAAGAATTTGGATCGGATGGGCGGTCTCGTGCATTCCCAGCGCGTGCTTCTTGCCCTCACCCAGGCCGGCGTCAGCCGCGAGGACAGCTACCGGCTGGTCCAGCGCAACGCCATGAAGGTGTGGGAATCGGACGGCGAGCTGTCGCTGCTCGAGCTGCTCAAGGCCGATCCCGAGGTGACCGCCGCGCTCTCCGTGCAGGAGATCGAGGACAAGTTCGACCTCGGCTATCACTTCAAGCAGGTCGACACGATCTTCGAGCGCGTCTTCGCTTGAGGAACCCCGTCCACCAGGCGCTGCGCGACGGCACGGCCGAGGCGCATGACCGGGTGGACGCGGCCTTCGCCGATTTCGACCTGACCGACCGGGACAGCTATGCCCGCTTCCTCGCCGCCCATGCCGATGTGGTGTGGCCGCTGGAAGCGGCGCTTCCGGGCGAACGGGTGGTGGAGGATTGGGAGAGCCGCAAGCGCGGCGCGCTCCTGAGGGAAGACCTGGCCTTCCTGCGCGACACCACGCAAAACCGTTACCCCGCCCCAAACCGTCATCCCGACGAAAGTCGGGATCTCAGGCAAGGGAGCGAGGAAGGAGCCGCACGAGATCCCGGCTTTCGCCGGGATGACGAAATGGGGGACGCCTGGAGCGAAGCCCGGATCGCCGGCACTCTCTACGTCCTCGAAGGCTCTCGCCTCGGCGGCAAATTCCTTTCGCGTCGTCTCCCCGCCGGATTTCCCCGCGCCTATCTTGATACAGATCAGCGCGCCGAAAAGTGGCAGCAACTACTGATGGTTATCGACAGGCTCCTGCGCGACCCCATCGCGCTGGACAAAGCCCTTGCCGCGGCGCTTGCCACTTTCGCGGCTTTCGAGCGTTCGGCGGACAATTGGCGAAAGGTCGGGATTGGCGACGGACACTGAATTCGAGGTCGATCTCACCAATTGCGATCGCGAGCCGATTCACGAGCTGGGCGCCGTCCAGCCCTTCGGCTTCCTGCTCGCCCTCTCGGTCGACTGGCTGATCCGCCGCGTCTCGGCCAATGCCGAGAAATTCCTCGACAGGTCCGCGGACGACCTGCTCGGCACGTCCGCGGTGGCGCTGCTCGGCGACCATGCCGTCCACACGCTGCGCAACCGCCTGGCAATGCTGCGCGGTAATGACGCGGTCGAACGCGTCTTCGGGCTGAAGATCGCCAGCGGCCGCTGCTTCGACTTCGCGCTCCACATGATCGGCGACACGATCGTTCTGGAAGGCGAGGAATGCCGCGACGAGGCCTCGACCGACATCGGCTCGGCGATCCGCGCGATGATGGCCCGGCTCGACGAGACCAGCGACGCGCCCAGCTTCTACCGCGAGGGCGCGCGCCAGGTCCGCGCGCTCACCGGCTTCGACCGCGTCATGGTCTATCGCTTCGATCGCGACGGATCGGGCGTGGTCGTGGCCGAGGCCGCCCGCGCCGGGATCGGCAGCTTCCTCGACCTGCGCTACCCCGCCAGCGACATCCCGCAACAGGCGCGCAAGCTCTATGTCCGCACGCCGTTCCGCGTCATCGCCGACGTCAACGCCCAGCCGGTGCCCGTCCTCCCCCGGCTCGACGAGAACGGCGCGCCCATCGACCTGTCGCTCTCGGTGCTGCGCTCGGTCTCGCCGATTCACATCGAATATCTGAAGAACATGGGCGTCGGCGCCTCGCTGTCGATCTCGATCATCGTCGAGGGCCAGCTCTGGGGCCTGTTCGCCTGCCACCACTATTCCGCCCGCTGCCCCAGCTTCGAGCGCCGTTCGATCGCCGAGCTGTTCGGCCAGATGTTCGCGCTCAAGCTGGAGAGCCGCGAGCGCAAGGAACTGGCCGCGTACGAGATGGCCGCGCGCTTCTCGAGCGACCGCCTTCTCGCCGCCGTCGCCGGCGACGCCACCCTGCTCGACAATCCCGAATGGCTCGGCACGATGCTGCGCGAGACCGTGCCGTGCGACGGCATCGCGATCTGGATCGACGGCAAGGTCGGCTATTCGGGCATGACGCCGCCGCCCGACGCGATATCGACGATCACCCGCCGCCTAAACGCCATGGCCGCCGGCAAGATCTTCGCGACCGATCGCCTGGCCGACACCCTCCCCGCCGCCGCCGACTATGACGACATCGCCGCGGGGCTGCTGGCGATCCCCATCTCGCGCCGCCCGCGCGACTACGTCCTGCTCTTCCGCCAGGAAAAGATTCGCACGGTCAAATGGGCCGGCGATCCGCACAAGCCCGCCCAGCTCGGCCCCAATGGCCCGCGCCTCACCCCGCGGAAGAGCTTCGAGCTCTGGTCCCAGGAAGTCCGTGGCCGCTCCGAGCTGTTTTCGAATGTCGAGCTGCGCGTCGCCGAGATGCTGCGCGCCTCGCTGATCGAAGTCGTGCTCCGCCTCAGCGACGATGCCCAGGAGGAGCGCCGCCGCTTCTCCGAGCGGCAGGAGCTGCTGATCGCCGAGCTCAACCACCGCGTCCGCAACATCCTCAGCCTCATCCGAGGGCTGGTCCGCCAGTCGCTCGATCCCGAAGCGGATGCGCGCGAGACCATCCACCTGCTCGAAGGCCGGATCGAGAGCCTCGCCCGCGCGCACGACCAGATCACCCAGGACAATTGGTCGGCGGCCCCGCTCGCGCGCCTGATCGAGACCGAGGCCGCGGCCTATCTCGGCGGCAAGGCCGATCGCGTGGCGATCGACGGGCCGCCAGTGCTGCTCCATCCCCAGGCCTTCTCCACGCTCGCGCTGGTGCTGCACGAGCTGATGACCAACTCCGCCAAATACGGCGCGCTCTCCGACAATGGCGCGGTGCAGGTCGGCTGGGCGCTCGATCGCGAAGGCGATCTCCAGATCGAATGGCGCGAGCAGGGCGGCCCCGCCGTCCAGCCGCCGAAGCGACAGGGCTTCGGCACCACGATCATCACCCGCTCGATCCCCTATGATCTCGGCGGCCTTGCCGAGGTCCGCTATCCGCTCACCGGGCTCGAAGCCGATTTCTGCGTACCCGCCCGCCATATCGAAATCGATCCCAGCCGCGCGCCTCGCCCCGCCCCGCCTTCCGAGCCCGAAGCCGGCGCGGTCGAGGCCAAGCTGCTCTCCGGCGTGGTGCTGCTGGTCGAGGACAGCCTGATCATCGCGATGGACGCGGAGGACATCCTCACCCGGCTCGGCGCCCGCCGCGTGGTGACCGCCGGCAGCCTCGCCCAGGCGCGCGACGAGATCGGCCGCGAGGCGTTCGAGGCCGCGGTGCTCGACGTCAATCTCGGCGCCGAGACCAGCCTGCCGCTCGCCGACGCCCTTGCCGCCGCCGGCGTGCCCTTCCTCTTCGCCACCGGCTATGGCGAGCAGCTGAAGCTGCCGCCCGAGCATGCCAGTGCGATGGTCACCCAGAAGCCCTATACCCTCGCCAGCATCTCCCGCGCCGTCGCGGACCTGCTGGCAAAGTAGGATTTCGCCGGATACGACTCGCTCAAATCCTCCCCCGGAGGGGGAGGGGGACCGCCGCGGAGCGGTGGTGGAGGGGTAGCGCCACAGGCTTCATCGCTCGCGGAGAATACCCCTCCACCAGCTTCGCTGGCCCCCTCCCCCTCCGGGGGAGGATCAAGTGAGGGAGAATTACGCATGCCCATCGGCGCATCGGTAGGGAAGAACGGCGTCAACGACCTGGCGGACGTGCTGGTCGTCCAGCACCTGCTCAACGACTGGCTCGGCTATACCGGCCAGAAATTGCTTCCCACCACCGGCGAATGCGGCACGCTGACCATCGCCGCGATCTCCGGCTATCAGGCGAAGGTGCTCGGTGCCGGCAGTCCCGACGGGCTGATCTCGCCCGGCGGCAGGACCTGGACCGCGCTCGCCGCCGGCCAGGGCGCCCGCCCGCCCCTTTCGGGCGCGGACTGGTGGAATGCGAATCAGGCGAAATACCCCAACAGCGCCGCGGTCGTCGACCTGGTCCAGCCGTTCCGCGACAATGTCGCCGCCTTCCTCAAGGCGCTCAAGGATGCCGGCGCCAGCGTCACCATCTCCTCCACCCGCCGCAACGCCACCCGCGCGCACCTGATGCATTACAGCTGGCGCGTCGCGAACGGCGCAGTCGCCCCGAACAAGGTCCCCGCCCTGCCGGGGCTGGCGATCCAATGGGATCATGGCGACCTGGCGAAGTCGAAGGCAGCGGCCCAGCAGATGGTGAACCTGTTCCAGATCGCCTACGAGCCCTCGCTCACCTCGCGCCATATCGAGGGCCGCGCGATCGACATGACGATCGGCTGGTCGGGCACGCTCAAGCTCAGGGACAAGCAGGGCAAGGCCCGAGAGATCGGCGCGCCCCGTTCGGGCGAGACCAACACCGATCTCCACAAGCTCGGCGCAAGCTACGGGCTGATCAAGCTGCTCAGCGACCCGCCCCACTGGAGTGACGACGGGCGGTGACACTCAATTCCTCCCCGAGCTTGTCTCGGGGCGGGTGACCATTCGCACAGCGAACGGTGGAGGGGCGCGCCGGGTACCGGCGCGTTGCGCCGGCCCCTCCACCACCGCCTTCGGCGGCGCCCCCCCTCCCCAGCAAGCGGGGGGAGGATTTATGCTTCCCCCTCCCCAGCCGCATCGAACCGACGCCGCGCCGCCTCCAGCTGGGGCAGGTTCGCCGTCACCCATTGGCCGAGCGCCATCACCGGCGTGCGCAGCGATTCGCCCAGCGGCGTCAGTGTGTATTCCACGCGCGGCGGGATCGTCGGGAACACCTCGCGCGTCACCAGCCCGTCGCGCTCCAGCCCGCGCAGGGTGAGGGTCAGCATCCGCTGCGAGATGCCCTCGATCCCGCGCTGCAGCTCGCTGAACCGCTTGGTCCCGTCGCTCAGCATCATGATCGTCAGGATGCTCCACTTGTCGCCGATCTTGGCGAGCATGGCGCGGACCGGGATGCAGCTATCATGCGTGTGCCTGGGTTCCAGAAATGTGCCTCCTTGTGAGGATGCGGCCACCGCATCATTTGATCCCCTGTTACGATTCGTAACCGGAAAGGGTCGAAATTTCCATGCTCAACCTCGCACTCATCATCGGCAGCACGCGCCCGCAGCGTTTCGCGGACGTCCCCGCCCAGTGGATCGCCGCCGGCGCCGCCGAGCGCACCGACTTCGCGCTCGATATCCTCGACCTGCGCGACCAGAACCTGCCCCTGTTCGAGGAACCGGTCGCCCCGGCCTGGACCCAGGGCGTCTATTCCAATCCGCTCGCCGAGGAATGGCGCCAGAAGATCGGCAAGTATGACGGCTTCATCATCACCGCCGCCGAGTACAATCACGGCCCCACCGCGGTGCTGAAGAACGCCCTCGATTCGGCCACGTTCGAATGGCGCCGCAAGCCGGTGGCGTTTATCGGCTATGGCGGTGTCGGCGGCGCCCGCGCGATCGAGCAGCTGCGCGGCGTCGCGGTCGAGCTGCACATGGCGCCGATCAAGGCCGAGGTGAACATCGGGATGGAGCCGTTCCTCGGCATCCTCCAGCAGGGCAAGACGCTCGACGACTATCCCTATCTCGCCGCGTCGCGCACCACCCTGTTCGACGAGATCGCCTGGTGGGGCAACGCGCTCAAGGCTGCCCGTACCGCCTGAACCCAAGTCGCTGCGGGCGCTAGCCCAGCGCCCGCAGCCGCTCGGCGGTGATCGCGTCGGCCGGATAGAAGGCCTCGATCGCCAGCTCGTCGAGCGTCACGTCGAGCGGGGTGCCGAACACGGTGGTGGTGCTGATGAAGCTGAGCTCGCCAAGCGGCGTCGCCAGCCGGAGCGGGATCGCCACGCCGCCGAAATCCTCGGCATGCCCGGCGCCGTCGGGAAAGGGATAGGCCGCCAGCTCGGCGACCAGCGCGTCCAGCGTCTCGTCACCCGTCGTCATCGCCTGGCGCCGCAGCCGGTCGAGCAGATGCGCCCGCCACTCGGCCAGGTTGCGGATCCGCGGCGCCAGCCCGTCGGGATGCAGGCTCAGCCGCAGCACGTTGACCGGCCCCTCGAGCAGATGCGCCGCACAGCCCGCGAGCAGGGGCGCCACCGCCGCATTGGCCGCGACGAGATGCCAGTGCCGGTCGATCGCCAGCGCCGGCCAGGGCTCGTGCCCCTTCAGCACCAGGTCGATCGCCCGCCGCGCCGCCGCCAGCGCCGGATCGTCGAGCGCCCGCTCGGCATAGAGCGGCGCGAACCCCGCCGCGAGCAGCAGTGCGTTGCGCTCCCGAAGCGGCAGCTCGAGCTGGTCGGCCAGCCGCAGCACCATCTCGCGGCTCGGCCGGGTCCGCCCGGTCTCGATGAAGCTCAGGTGCCGGGTCGAGATCTCGGCATCGAGCGCCAGGTCCATCTGGCTCAGCCGACGCCGCCGGCGCCATTCCCTGATCTGGTCGCCCAAGGGGCGGACGGCTGGCTGCACGGGCACATCTCCTTCGCCCCGACCCTGCCCGGATCGCCCGCCGGTTTCCATTACCTCCCGCGTAATCGACCCGGCGCGCCGATCGCGTCAGCCTTGGGGCATCAACCAGCAAGGGAGACGCATCATGACCAACCCGATCCAGTTCCTCCGCACCGTGCTGACCGTGGATGCGGTCACCTGCCTGGCGATGGGCGCGCTGCTCGTCGCTGCCGCCGGCCCGCTCGCCGGCCTGCTCGACCTGCCGGCGGCCTTGCTGTTCGAGGCCGGGCTGCTGCTCTTCCCCTCGGCCGGGTTCATGCTCTGGGCCGCACGCCACACCGATCGGCTCGAATGGCCGGTGCGCGCCGTTGCCTGGCTCAACCTGGGCTGGACCGCGGCGAGCTTCGCGGTGATCGCGCTGCTCATGCCGGGTCTGCTCGGCACCGCCTTCATCGTCGTCCAGGCGCTGGCGGTGGCGGGACTCGCCGCGCTGGAATTCCACGGCCTGTCGCTGTTCCGCCGCGCCTTCGCCTGAGCGCAAAAGAAAGGGGCCCGGCGTTTCCACCGGGCCCCTTGCCTCCTCATATCGAGGGTTTAGCGGCAGCGACGGCCGCCGCTATTGTCCTTGTCGATCGCCTGGCCGAGCAGCGCGCCGCCCAGGGCACCGAGCAGCGTGCCCGGGGTGCGATCGCCGTAACGGTCGATGCTGCGACCCACCAGGGCACCGGCGACGCCGCCGATCAGCAGCCCGGTCGTACCGTCCGAACGGCGGCAATAGTTGCGGCCGTCGCGCCCACGCCAGCTCGGGCCGTTGTAATAGCCGCGATCCTCATAGCCCCGGTCGTAGCCGCGGTCGCGATAGTCGCGGGCATAGCGGCCATGATCGCGATATCCGCCATAATAATCCTGCGCGCTCGCAGTCGAAGGCAGGGCGGGAAGGGCAACGGCCATGGCCGCAAGGCCCAGAAGCATCTTCTTCATGTTCTCAACTCCTCTTCTGGCCGGTGCCTCGGCACCGGGGATGAGGCTTTTCTATGCGAGTCGCACTGAGGCGATGCTGAACTGGGTTTGCAGCTGACGTTCACGTAACGAGGGTGAACGAGAAACGCCCTCCCCGCACGTGGCGAGGAGGGCGCTCCATCCTTCAACGGCTGGCCCGGGCCTCAGCCCAGCGCCGCCTTGAGCTTGGCGAAAAAGCCGGTCGCCTGGGGGCATTCGTCGCCCGTCTCGGTCGAACGGAATTCCTCGAGCAGCTCGCGCTGCTTCGCGGTGAGCTTGGTCGGCATCTCGACGACCAGCTCGACGACCAGGTCGCCACGCCCGCGGCCCTGCAGCACCGGCATGCCGGCGCCGCGCTGGCGCACCTCGCGGCCGCTCTGCGTGCCGGCGGCGATCTTCACGACGTGCTTCTCGCCGTCGAGGCCGGGCAGGACGATCTCGCCGCCCAGTGCCGCGGTGGTGAAGCTGATCGGCGCATGGGCGAACAGGTTCGTCCCCTCGCGCTCGAAGATCGCGTGCTTCTTGACGTGCAGGAAGATGTAGAGGTCGCCCGCCGGCGCGCCGCGCGCACCCGCCTCGCCCTCGCCCTGCAGGCGGATCCGCGTGCCTTCGTCCACGCCGGGCGGCACGTTGATCTTGAGCGTCTTGGTCTTGTCGGTCCGGCCCTCGCCACGGCAGTCGCGGCACGGCTCGTCGATCGTCTCGCCGGCGCCGTTGCAATGCTGGCAGGCCCGCTCGACCACGAAGAAGCCCTGCTGTGCACGCACCTTGCCGTGCCCGCCGCAATATTTGCACTGGCTCACCTTGGTGCCCGGCTTGGCGCCGGTGCCCTCGCAGCTGTCGCAGTGGCCGGAGACGTCGACGGTGATCTCGGTCGTGGTGCCGTCGAACGCGTCCTCGAGCGTGATCTCCATGTCGTAGCGCAAGTCGGCGCCGCGGCGCTGCTGACGCTGGCCGCCACGTCCACCGCCCATGAACTCGCCGAACACGCTTTCGAAGATGTCGCTGAACGCGCCGAAATCGGGCTGCGCGCCGTGGCCGCCACCGCCGCCCATGCCGTTCTTGAAGGCGGCATGGCCGAAGCGATCATAGGCCGCGCGCTTCTGGGGATCCTTCAGGCAGTCATAGGCTTCGTTGATCGCCTTGAACTTGGCCTCATGGTCCTTGCACCCGGCATTCTTGTCGGGGTGATATTTGATCGCGAGCTTGCGATAGGCGGACTTGAGGGTGGCCTCGTCCGCGGTGCGCTCGACTTCGAGCAGCTCGTAGAAATCGACTTCGGTGGTCATTTAAAGCACTGGCCCCCGCCTTCACCCGGCATTCCAAACACGCTGTCAGGAATGCCGGGGAAAGACATGTAGTTACGCCTTGTTGTCGTCCACCTCGGAGAACTCGGCATCGACGACTTCCTCGCCGCCCGCCTCGTTCCCGGCAGCGGCACCGGCCTGAGGCGAAGCCTCGGACGCCTGCTGCTTCTCGTAGATCGCCTGGCCGAGCTTCATCGCCACCTGGGCGAGGTTCTGGCTCTTGGCCTGCATGTCGTCGGCGTCGCCGCCGTCGATCGCAGTCTTGGTCTCGGCGACCGCGGCCTCGATCTCCGCCTTCAGCGAAGCGTCGACCTTGTCACCATTCTCCTGGAGCTGGCGCTCGGTCGTGTGGACCAGGCTCTCGGCGTTGTTCTTCGCCTCGGCCGCGGCACGGCGCTTCTTGTCCTCTTCGGCGAAGCTCTCGGCGTCGCGGACCATCTGCTCGATGTCGCTGTCCGAAAGACCGCCCGAGGCCTGGATGCGGATCTGCTGCTCCTTGCCGGTGCCCTTGTCCTTGGCCGACACGTTGACCAAGCCGTTGGCGTCGATGTCGAAGGTCACTTCGATCTGCGGCACGCCGCGCGGCGCCGGCGGGATACCGACCAGGTCGAACTGGCCGAGCATCTTGTTGTCCGCCGCCATTTCGCGCTCGCCCTGGAAGACGCGGATCGTCACCGCCTGCTGATTGTCATCGGCAGTCGAATAGACCTGGCTCTTCTTGGTCGGGATCGTGGTGTTGCGGTCGATCATGCGGGTGAACACGCCACCCAGCGTCTCGATGCCCAGCGACAGCGGCGTCACGTCGAGCAGCAGCACGTCCTTGACGTCGCCCTGCAGCACGCCGGCCTGGATCGCCGCACCGATGGCGACGACTTCGTCCGGGTTCACGCCGGTGTGCGGCTCCTTGCCGAAGAACTCCTTCACGATCTGGCGGACCTTCGGCATGCGGGTCATGCCGCCGACCAGCACCACTTCGTCGATCGCCGAGCCCTTGACGCCGGCGTCGGCCAGCGCCTTGCGGCACGGCTCGAGCGTGCGCTGGATCAGGTCCTCGACGAGGCGCTCCAGCTCGGCGCGGTTGATCGTCTTCACCAGGTGCTTCGGCCCATTGGCGTCGGCAGTGATGAAGGGCAGGTTCACTTCGGTGGTCTGCGCGCTCGAAAGCTCGATCTTCGCCTTCTCGGCCGCTTCCTTCAGACGCTGGAGCGCCAGCTTGTCCTTGGTCAGGTCGATGCCCTCGGCCTTCTTGAAGTCGTCGGCCAGGAACTGCACCAGCTTGGCGTCGAAGTCCTCGCCGCCCAGGAAGGTGTCGCCGTTCGTCGCCTTCACTTCGAACACGCCGTCGCCGATCTCGAGCACCGAGATGTCGAACGTGCCGCCGCCAAGGTCATAGACCGCGATCGTCTTGCCGTCGTTCTTCTCGAGACCATAGGCGAGCGCAGCTGCCGTCGGCTCGTTGATGATGCGCAGCACTTCGAGACCCGCGATCTTGCCGGCGTCCTTGGTCGCCTGGCGCTGCGCGTCGTTGAAGTAGGCCGGAACCGTGATGACCGCCTGCGAGACGTTCTCGCCGAGATAGGCCTCGGCGGTTTCCTTCATCTTCTGCAGGATGAAGGCCGAGATCTGCGACGGCGAGTAATCCTCGCCACCCGCCTGCACCCAGGCGTCTCCATTGGAGCCGCGCACGATGGTGTAGGGCACCAGCTCGGTGTCCTTCTTGGTGACGGGGTCGTCGAAGCGGCGGCCGATCAGGCGCTTCACCGCGAAAACCGTGTTGTCCGGATTGGTCACCGCCTGGCGCTTCGCCGGCTGGCCGATCAGGCGCTCGCCGTCCTTGGCGAAGGCGACGATCGAAGGCGTGGTACGCGCACCTTCCACATTCTCGATGACCTTGGGCTTGCCGCCCTCCATCACTGCAACGCAGCTGTTGGTCGTCCCCAGGTCGATACCGATAACTTTAGCCATGGTCCCTCGTTGGCCCCCAGTAAAATTCAAACACTTGGCCCCCAACGCCCCTGCTAGGAGGCAGCGCGGAGAACCGATCACGCCGCCGGATATAGGTGCGCTGGCGCTTGCCGCAAGAAGCAGGGCCTTCTACGGGCATTCCCGAAATGGGAGTATGGCGAATGCGGCGGTTTTCAGCGATCGTTACGATGGCGGCACTTTCCGCCTGTGCGCCCAAGGGTGAGCTTTCCGCGAGCAATGCCTGGGTCCGCCTGCCCGCCGTCGCCGGCCAGCCGGGTGCCGCCTATTTCACCGTGCAGGGCGGCGCGACCGCCGACACGCTGCTCGCCGTCTCCTCGCGCGCCGCTTTGAAGGCCGAGCTGCACGAGAGCATGAAGGGCGATCACGGCATGATGGCGATGGCGCCGCTGAAGGACGTCGCCGTCCCCGCCGGCGGCAAGCTCGAGTTCGCCCCTGGCGGCCGCCATGTGATGCTGCACTCGATCGGCCCGGCGGTGAAGCCCGGCCAGAAGGTCCCGCTCACCCTTTCCTTCGCCAGCGGCAAGACGCTGCAGGTGGAAGCGAAGGTGGTCGGAGCAGGCGATCCGGCACCCGGCAACTGAGCCCGGATTATGAACGGCAGGACAGGTAAGCATCTGTAGTTACACGGATGCGTAGTTCGCCGTAACTCTCTGGCAACCATTTCTTCCCCAATATGGTGCGAAGCCCGGAAGACTGGGTAACCCGCGTCGGGTTGCGGGTCCGGAGTGGTCGCGCGTGAAACAGTATCAGGAAACATCGCGGTTCATGACCCGCCTCGCGCGGGACCGTCGGGGCAACACCCTGGCGATCATGGCGGCGATGCTGATTCCGCTCGCGGGCTTTTGCGGCGTCGCGATCGATACCGCCCGCCTCTATGTCGTGAAGACCCGGCTCCAGCAGGCGTGCGACGCGGGCGTGCTCGCCGGCCGCAAGTTCATGACCGACACCTCGACCAGCAACACCACGCTCGATTCGACCGCCTCGACTCGCGCCCAGGAATTCTTCAAGAACAACTTCAACACCGGCTGGTTCAGGACCGCCAGCGCCACCTTCACCGCGACCAAGACCGTGGACGCCCAGGTCGCCGGCACCGCCCAGTCGGTCGTGCCGATGACGATCATGGCGATGTTCGGCATGCCCAGCCAGACGATCACCGTCACCTGCGAAGCCCGGTTCGACGTCGCCGACACCGATGTGATGTTCGTGCTCGACACCACCGGCTCGATGGCCTGCCTGCCGCAGGACAGCGACTCCACCTGCAACAGCTATGTCGGCGCGAACACCGCCAAATCCTATTCCCGCCCGGCCGACGGCACCGCCAGCGGCAATCTCAGCGTCGCCGGCTATCCCGGCAGCACGGCCTATTACGTGCCGGAGAACAGCGGCGGCTCGCGTATCGCGGCGCTGCGCACGGCGGTGCTCAGCTTCTACGACACGATGGCTTCGTCGGCGGACCCGACCACCCATATCCGCTATGGCTTCGTCACCTACACGTCGACGGTGAATGCCGGGAAGGCGATCATGGACCTGTCGCCCGCCTATATCGTCGGCGGCTCGGGCAGCGCGAACACCCAGTGGAACTATGAATCGCGCGAGGCGACGGGCACCTACAGCAACGGCAAGCCCAACTTCTACTATTCCACCCGCAACCTCGACGTCCGCAACTATGTCGCCGGCAATTCGGTAACCGACCCCAGCAAGGTCGACGGCACGGTCAATCGCTGGGCCGGCTGCATCGAGGAGCGGACCACCACCGCCGGCACAATGAACTTCAACCAGGCGGCGCTGCCGGCCGATCTCGATCCCGATCTGGTGCCCAGTTCGAACATCGACACCCAGTGGCGGCCGATGTGGCCGGAGGTCTTCTACGCCCGCTGGAACTATGGCAGCCGCAACACCGTGACCGCGACCGGCGACACGTCGAGCCACCCCAATATCGGCAGCGCCTCCTACATGCAGCTGGGCTATGTCTCGTGCGGCAAGCCGGTGTCGCGCCTCGCCGAAATGACCAAGACGCAGGTTTCGAACTACGTCAACGCCACCGATTTCCGCCCGCTCGGCGGCACCTATCACGATACCGGCATGATCTGGGGCACCCGCCTGCTCTCGCCGTCGGGCCTGTTCAAGAACGATACCAAGGCCTGGCCGAACCGCCCGGAGCCGAACCGCGTGATCGTGTTCCTCACCGATGGCGACATGTCGCCGAGCCTCAACGTCTACGGCATGTACGCCAATGAATATTATGATCGCCTGGTCAGCGGCGGCGACACCAGCAATCTGAAGGCCTATCACAACGCCCGCTTCCTCGCCGCGTGCGCGGCCGCCAAGGCCCGCAACATCCAGGTGTGGACCGTCGCGATCGACAGTTCGGCGACGGACGAGATGAAGGCCTGCGCCACCACCCCCAGCCAGGCGCTCGCCACCACCTCGGGCACCGGCCTGTCCACCGCCTTCGCCTCGATCGCCAAGCAGGTGGCGATGCTGCGCGTGTCGAAATGATGCGCGCACGCGCCTTGCTTCGGCGCCTCGCCCGCGATGGTCGCGGCGCCACGGCCGTCGAGTTCGCGCTGGTGACGCCGGTGATGCTCGTGCTGCTGATGGGCATGTGCGAGCTCGGCTACCAGGCCTATGTCCAGTCGGTGGTCACCGGCGCGGTGCAGAAGGCGGGGCGCGACAGTGGCATCCAGGGCGCCACGCCCGCCACGATCGACGCGCGCGTGCTCTCGCAGATCCAGTCGGCGGCCCCCAGCGCGGTCTTCGCCGACGGTTATCCGACCCGGAAGAGCTACACGACGTTCAGCGCGATCGCCCCCGAGCCGTTCGTCGATACGAACGGCAACGGCAAGCGCGACGCCGGCGAATGCTACACCGACGTCAACGACAACAAGCAATGGGATGCCGATTCCGGCCGCTCCGGCCAGGGCGGCGCCAACGACGTCACCGTCTACACCGCCTCGATCACCTATGGCCGGCTGTTCCCGGTGGTGAAGCTGCTCGGCTGGTCGGGCACTGCGACGCTCAGTTCCACCACCACGCTGATGAACCAGCCCTACGCCACCCAGAACATCCCTTCGCCCAAGACGATCTGCACATGATCCGCCTGCCCGTCCCCGCGCTGCTCCGCCGCCTCGCCCCCGCCACTTCGGGCGTCGCGATGCTCGAATTCGCGCTCGCGCTGCCGGTCGTGCTCGTGCTCGGCTGCTACGGCGTCGAGACCGCGAACCTCGCCATCGCCAATCTGCGCGTCAGCCAGCTCGCCTCGAACCTGGCCGACAACGGCTCGCGCCTCGGCCTGATGAGCAGCTCCAGCTCGGTCGTCCAGCTGCGCGAGATCGACATCAACAACGCGCTCCAGGCCACCCGCCTGCAAGGCAGCGCGATCAACATCGGCACCAATGGCCGGGTGATCCTGTCCAGCCTGGAATATGTCCAGCAGAGCTATGACACCGCCCCGGTGATGCGGATCCACTGGCAGCGCTGCTTCGGGATGCAGAGCGGCACCGGCTATGATTCGAGCTACGGCACCACCGGCGTCTCGGCCGGGACGGACGCGACCAAGGCCAATGCCGGCACCACCGTCGCGGGCATGGGCGATCCCGGTGCGGTCGTCACTGCGCCCAGCGGCTCGGCGCTGATCTTCGTCGAAGTGAACTACAGCTATCAGCCGCTGTTCGGCTCCACCTTCATGAGCCCGAGCCGGCTCCACTATGTCGCCTCGTTCATCGTCCGCGACCGGCGCGACTTCGCCCAGCTCTACAACCCGTCCCCCGCCGCGACCCGCTCGACCTGCGACAAATATACGACGTGAGTTGCCGCAGCGGCGATCCGCGCTATCCTCTCCCGACATTGCCGTGGGGAGTGCCCGAATGCCGCAAGTCCTGGACCGTTTCCGTTCCTCCACGCTCGGCTGGCTGATCGGCACGCTCGCCGGCTGGGGCACCTGCTTCCTGTTCCTGCTCGGGCTGGCCGGCACCTTCTACTTTCTGGCGCAGGGCACGCTGGTCGGCGCCGCCTGGGTGGCGCCGCTGCTGCTCGCCGTCGCGATCGTGGTGCTGATCCTCAAATGGTTCGAGAATCTCGGCATCGCGTACGAGGTCACCGAAGACCGGCTGATCCTGCACAAGGGCATCCTCCAGAAGTCGATCGACGAGATCGAGCTCTACCGGGTCAAGGACGTCCGCATCGACTTCTCGATCGTCAACCAGCTGGCCGATATCGGCACGATCAGCATCGCCTCGTCGGACGAGACGACGCGCGAGGCGCCGCTGGTGATCCGCGACGTCGCCCAGGCCCGTGTCCGCCGCGAGAAGCTGCGCGAGCTGGTCAACACCGCACGGCGCAATCGCGGTGTCCGCGAGATCGACATGGTCCACGAGGATCTCGGCGAGCCGCCGCTGGCCTAATCCCCTCTCCCGCCCTGATCCCTCTACCGCTTGCGGGAGAGGGACGGCTCGCAACGCGAGCCAGGGTGAGGGTCAGTGAGAGAGGCGAACGCACCACTCGCGGCACGCACACGCCCTCACCCTTCCGCCGCTTCGCGGCTCCCTCCCTCTCCCGCTTGCGGGAGAGGGATACCCCTCACCGCTTCTCCAGCACCGCCAGCCGTCGTCCGATGATCGCGGTCTGCACCACGAACAGCGTGATCAGGATCGCCGCGATCGCGCCCACAAAGGTGTCGAACGCCGGTACCGGGCCGATATGGTCGCGCCCGGGGCCTACGATCAGCATCGCCACCGTCATCCCGATCAGCATCAGGCGCAGCTCGGTCGGCCCGGCGGCGACATAGGAAAGCCGCAGCTCGCCGGTGACGCGCGCCGAGAGGAAGGCGTGCACCGACATCAGCAGATAGCCCGCCAGCGCGACCATCGCGACGTCCATCGTCACGAAGGGCGACAGGCCGATCCCGGCGACGATCATCAGGTTCGCCAGCCCGTCGCAGCTATGGTCGATGAAATAGCCATAGGAAGGCCGCTCGATCTTGCGGAACCGCGCCAAGCTGCCGTCCATCGAATCCCCGAACCACTGCACCGCATAGCCGGCCAGGGTCAGCAGCAGCCAGAAGGAGGAGAGGTTGCTCGCGACATAGCCGACAAAGACCAGAAAGGCACCGACCATCCCGAGCGCGGTGAGCCGGTCGGGCGTCACCGAGGCAGGCATTTTCGAGCAGAGCCAGATCAGCAGGCGGCGTTCGTGCCGCGCCAGCCAGTTTGCCTGAATCCGCGTGAGGGCGGCGGCATCGCCGGGGGGAGTCGTCATGGGGCGCTATGGGGCATGTCGGGTGCCCCGGCAATCGAATAGTCGTAACAGAATCGTCACACGCCTCGAATGCGGGACAGGCCGTTGCCTAGCGCCCCACAGCCACCTCCCGCACCACCCCGATCGCCTCCAGGAACGCCCGATCGTGGCTCACCACCAGCAGCGCCCCGTCATAGCCGACCAGCGCCGCCTCCAGCACTTCGATCGACTCCATGTCGAGATGGTTGGTCGGCTCGTCGAGCAGCAGCAATTGCGGCACGTCCTCGCCGCCCAGCACACAGGCCAGCCCCGCGCGCAGCCGCTCCCCGCCGCTGAGATCCGCGACGCGCTTCAGCGCATCCCGGTTGCGGAAGGCGAAGCGCGCGCAGGCGGCATGGGCCTCGCGCTCGGTGGCGCCGGCGTGCAGCCGCCGGAAATTGTCCAGCACCGTCGCGTCCGCATCGAGCAGCCCGACATGCTGGTCGAGCATCGCCACCCGCCCCTCGACCCGCCGCACCGCGCCGCTTGTCGGAACCAGTTCGCCCGCCGCCAGCCGCAACAGGCTGGTCTTGCCCGCGCCATTGGGTCCGGTCACCGCCACCCGTTCGGGCCCGACGATCTCGAACCGCCACGGCCCGAACACACGATCCCCGCGCACCAGCGCCGCATCCTCGAACGCGAGCAGCCGGCGATTGGCGGGCAGCCCGGTCGGCGGCAGCGCGATGGTGAGCGGCGTGATCACCTCCACCGCCTCGCGCGCCGCCGCCAACCGCGCCTCGGCATCGCCAACCAGCCGCTCGCCCACGCCCGCCCCGCGCCCGGCGGAATTCTCCGCCCGCTCCTTCTGTCGCCCGAGCAGGATCTTCGGCGCCGATCCGCTCGCCGCATAGGCGCGCCCCGCCCGGTCGCGCCGGGCCTGGCGCTCCTGCGCCCGCTGCGCCCCCGCCTCGGCGCCGCGCAGCGCATCGCCCGCCCGCTCGACCTCGGCCGTCGCCCGCCCCCGCTCGGCCTCGCGCGCTTCCGCAAAGCCCGACCAGCCGCCGCCGAACGCCCGCGCGCCCAGCGGGGTCAGCTCGACGATCCGGTCCATATGCTCGAGCAGCGCCCGGTCATGGCTCGCGACCAGCACCCCGCCGCGCCATCCGTCGATCAGCGCCATCACCGCGGTGCGGCCCTCGGCATCGAGATTGTTGGTCGGCTCGTCGAGCAGCAGCAGGTCGGGCGCATCGATCCGCAGCCGGGCGATCCCCACCCGCGTCCGCTCGCCGCCCGACAAGGTCGCCACCAGCCGGTCGAGCGCCATGCCCGCCAGCCCGGCCTCGGCCAGCGCCGCGACCACCCGCTCCTCCAGCGTCCAGTCGGCCTCGGCCAGGTCCTCCGCGTCGCCCTCGCCCGCCAGCACCCGCGCCAGCCGCTCGAGGCCTGCGCGCACGCCGAGCACTTCGTCGACCCGCCACGCGCCCGGCCATGCCTGGCGCAGCACGCCGACCGAGCCGGAGCGCGCAAGGCTCCCGCCCGCCGGCGGCACTTCGCCCGCGACGATCCGCAACAGGGTCGACTTGCCCGAGCCGTTGCGCCCGACCAGCCCGGTGCGTTCCCGCCCCAGTGCCAGCGTCAGATCATGAAAAAGCGGCCGGCCCTCAGGCGTGGCGGCGGAAAGCGAATCCAGGGTTACGAAGGACATGAGGCACCTGCGGGCAGAACGAGACGATCGGGCGAACGACGGTCTTTTCCTGGCGCATGACGGCTAACTCCCTGGGAATGCTGGAACCCGCTATCTGACGGCGCGGGGCAGGAATGGCAAGCGTCACTGCTTGCCGGTCAGCACCTCGCTCGGGCGGGCGGGATCGTAAAAGGCATAGGTGAAATAGGTCTTGGCCTCGTGCGGCTGGTCGCGCTTGGCGAGCCAGGCACGCGCCGCGTCCATCCATTGCGGCGGCACCGGCACGTCCACCGCATCGGTGCTCCCGCTCTCCGCATCGATCACCTTGGAGAGCTTGACCTCGACCAGCCTGCCCTCGGCATCCACCGTCACTGCCAGGATCACCGCATAGCGATGCGGAACGGCGGCAACGCTCGCGGCGGGAGCGGCGAGCAGGGCGATCGGAAGAAGCCAGCGCATGCTCCAAGTCTATCCGGGGACTCGCGACTCGCCAGTGACAAATGCCGCCGCGATGGCCATTTCTCTCGCATGACCGCCTCCCGCCCCCTCACCCAAGGCGAAGCCGAGCTCGCCCGCACGGTGTTCGGCGATGCGCTGGATCCCGCCCGCGCCGCGGTCGCCAATCGCAAATGGGCGTTCTTCCAGCCGAAGAACACCACCATGGCCCCGCTCGGCACGATCCACTTCAACCCGGCCTCGGGCCTGTACCGCGACGATTTCGCCACCGCCCCGCTCGCGCTGCAGGGGCTGTTCGTGCACGAGCTGGTCCATGTCTGGCAGCATCAGTCGGGCATCTTCCTGCCGCTCCAGCGCCACCCCTTCTGCCGCTATGGCTATGCGCTCGAGCCCGATCGGCCGTTCGCGCGCTACGGGATCGAGCAGCAGGCCGAGATCGTCCGCCACGCCTTCCTGCTGCGAAGCGGGGCAGAGCTGCCCGGCGCCGCCCCGCTCGCCACCTATGAGGCGCTGCTGCCCTTCCGCTCCGCCTGACAATCAGGATGGGCCGGTTGACCTAACTGCTCCCCGGCGAAGGCCGGGGCCCAGCTGCAATGCCGGCCGATAGTCTCCAGCGCCGTCGATACCGCGTCGCGCCCGGGCCCCGGCCTTCGCCGGGGAACCGGGAGCGCCGCACGCCCTCCTACTCCGGTGTGTCGGCCGAGACTCTGGACTTGGGGGCGGCGGGCGGCGTGTAGCTGGGCCGGGGCGGCGGGCTCGGGCGCTGCGGCGGCGGGCTGTAGTTCGGCCGCGACGGCGCGGGGCTGGCGGCAGGCGGGTTGGGCCGGCTCCATCCGCCTTCGGGACGCGAAGGCCGTGACGGTGCGGGCGCCGCACCACCCGCCGGTGGCGAAGGCCGCTGCCAGCCGCCTTCGGGGCGCACCGGCCGCGGCGCCGGAGCCGCGCCCGAATCCGGCGCGCTCGGACGATTCCAGCCACCTTCCGGCCGCACGGGCCGTGGCGGCGCGGACGCATCGCCCGAACCCGGCGAGCCCGGCCGGCTCCAGCCGCCTTCCGGCCGCACGGGCCGTGGCGGCGCGGACGCATCGCCCGAACCCGGCGAGCCCGGCCGGCTCCAGCCGCCTTCCGGCCGCACGGGCCGTGGC
>NZ_JACIEH010000002.1:0-124284 GCF_014196745.1 Sphingomonas kyeonggiensis | reverse complement strand
GCGGCGCGGACGCATCGCCCGAACCCGGCGAGCCCGGCCGGGTCCAGCCGCCTTCCGGCCGCACGGGTCGTGGCGGCGCGGACACGTCACCGGTGCCGGGTTGGGTCGGGCGATTCCAGCCGCCGGCGGGGCGGGGCGGGCGCGACCAGCCCGGGCGCGGCGACGGCGCCTCTCCCGGGGCCGGCGGCGTCACCACCGGCGGCACCGGCGTCGGGGTGGTGCCCGTTCCGCCCTGCACGGGCGGTCTCGGCCGGCCCCAGCCGCCGCTCCAATTGCCCCCATTACCGTCGGGGCGCGGCCTTGGCGGGCGGGTCCCCGACACCGCGGCGCCGTCGCCCGGTACGGTGCCGGGCATGCCCGGGCGCCCGACCCAAGGCCGGCCCGGCCCGCCGGGATTGCCGTTCCACGGGCGCGTACCCGGCGGCCGGTTCGGCCCGGGCGATCCGCCCGGCGCGGTGACCGGCCCGCCCGGATTCGGCGGCGGATTGTCGGTGCCGGGCGCACCCGGCCTGCCGGGGCGTCCCGGCCTGCCTGCCCAACCGCCGGCGCCCCAGCCCGAGCCCGGCTGGGGCGGACGACCGGTCCCCGGCCGGTCGGGCCGGCCCGGGCGATGGAAGTGGCCCGGCGGCGGCCCCTGGAAGCCGCCCTCGCGCCAGTGGCGGAAGCGCTCGGCCATTTCGCGGCGGCGGCGCTGCTCGGCGTCGAAGCGGTGGCGCCAGATCACCGACTGGTTGCCGGCGCGATACCGCGCCCAGCCCGGATAGCGGCTGCGGCCGCTGTCCCAGACCTGGATGAAGCTGAAGATATAGGGGCTGGCGTCGATCCAGGCGTCGGTATCGACGGGGCGATAGTCGCGCCCGTTCAGCGCGTCGCGCAGCTGCAGCGCGCGCTCGTACAGGTCGCCGGCCGGATCGTCATAGTCGCCGAACTCGCCCCGCGGCGCGGCCTCGCCATCGGCGTCATAGACCATCGCCAGCCGCTCGCCCTCATAGGCGAAGCTCATCCCCGGCTCGACCGCCAGGAACGGCCCGCGCGCGCCCGGCGCGAAATAATAGCTGCGGATCCCGCCCCGCTCGCCGGCATCCTCGACGATGATCGTGTAGCCGTCGGCGGTCTGCCAGGCCCAGGGCTCGGCGCCTTCGAAGGAAAAGGCGAAGTCGGGCGGCGCGTCGCCGATCGCGTCCCACAGCGCATCGGCGCGGTCGATCCATTGATAATCGTCCGCCGATTGCTGCACGGCCTGCCCCGCCGCAACCTTTGCCGCCGGACCCGCCGCCGCCATCGCCGCACCGGGCAGCGCCAGCGCCGCGCCGGTCAGCATCGTCAGCCGGATCATCCTCTCGAACCGCATCGCCCTGCTCCCTCCTGCATGATGCCGCAAATTTCCGCCTTCGCCGCTGAACGGCGTGTGAAATATGCATGCAGCTTTGCGAAAGGAATCCCGGCCAGCACCGGCAGCTCCGTTCGCGCTGCCCGGGCAACTGGCACTTCTGCCCGGGCGTTCCTACATCCCACTAGAAACCCCACAAGAACAAAGCTAGAACCTCCGGCATGGCACTTACCACCATCTCCGTCCGCGGCGCGCGTGAGCACAATCTCAAGGGCGTGGACGTCGATATCCCGCGCGACACGCTCACGGTGATCACCGGCCTCTCCGGCTCGGGCAAATCCTCGCTCGCCTTCGACACCATCTATGCCGAGGGCCAGCGCCGCTATGTCGAGTCGCTCTCGGCCTATGCGCGCCAGTTCCTCGAGCTGATGCAGAAGCCCGACGTCGATCATATCGAGGGCCTGTCGCCCGCCATCTCGATCGAGCAGAAGACGACCTCGCGCAACCCGCGCTCGACGGTCGCCACGGTCACCGAAATCTATGACTATATGCGCCTGCTCTGGGCGCGCGTCGGCGTGCCCTATTCGCCGGTCACCGGCCTGCCGATCAGTGCGCAGACCGTCAGCCAGATGGTCGATCGCGTGCTGGCGCTGCCCGAAGGCACCCGCCTGCTCCTCCTCGCCCCGGTCGTCCGCGGCCGCAAGGGCGAGTACAAGAAGGAGCTCGCCGAATGGCAGCGCGCCGGCTTCCAGCGCGTCCGCATCGACGGCGAGACCTATCTGATCGAGGAGGCCCCCGCCCTCGACAAGAAGTACAAGCACGACATCGAAGTGGTGGTCGATCGCCTCGTCGTGGCCGACAGCATCGGCACCCGCCTGGCGGAATCGTTCGAGACCGCGCTCAAGCTCGCCGAGGGGCTGGCCTATGTCGACCTGGTCGACACGACCGTAGCCGAGCTCGCGGGCAATCGCGTCCAGGAGGCGCGCGCCGAGTTCAACGTGACCGGCGGCGCGATGAAGGGCACCGGCATCCCCGACAACCGCATCGTCTTCTCCGAGAAGTTCGCCTGCCCGGTCAGCGGCTTCACCATCCCCGAGATCGAGCCCCGCCTTTTCTCGTTCAACGCACCCCAGGGCGCCTGCCCGGCCTGTGACGGCCTGGGCGAGAAGCTGGTGTTCGACGAGGACCTGGTCGTCCCCAACCATGACCTGACGATCAAGAAGGGCGCGATCGTGCCCTGGGCCAAGTCCAATCCGCCCTCGCCCTATTACATGCAGGTGCTCGGCTCGCTCGCCCGCGAGTTCGGCTTCAGCATCGACACGCCCTGGCGCGACCTGCCGGGCGAGGTCCAGCTGATCATCCTCCACGGCACCGGCGGCAAGCCGGTCACCCTCACCTTCGTCGACGGCAAGAAGTCGTACGACGTGAAGAAGCCGTTCGAGGGCGTGATCGGCAACCTCAACCGCCGCATGCTGCAGACCGAGTCCGCCTGGATGCGCGAGGAGCTGGCCAAGTACCAGGCCGCGCACCCCTGCGAAGTCTGCCACGGCGCCCGCCTCAAGCCCGAGGCGCTGGCGGTCAAGATCGCCGGCGAGGACATCAGCCACGCCACCCGCCTCTCGGTGGTCGACGCGCTCGCCTGGTTCGAGAAGCTGCCCGCCACGCTCACCCCGCAGCAGAAGGAGATCGCCCGCGCGATCCTCAAGGAGATCGACGAGCGGCTCGGCTTCCTCAACAATGTCGGCCTCGACTATCTCAACCTCAACCGCACCTCGGGCACCCTGTCCGGCGGCGAGAGCCAGCGCATCCGCCTCGCCAGCCAGATCGGCAGCGGCCTGTCGGGCGTGCTCTACGTGCTCGACGAGCCGAGCATCGGCCTCCACCAGCGCGACAACGACATGCTGCTCGCCACCCTTCGCCGTCTCCGCGATCTCGGCAACACCGTGATCGTCGTCGAGCATGACGAGGACGCGATCCGCACCGCGGACTATATCCTCGACATGGGCCCGGGCGCCGGCGTCCATGGCGGTGAAGTCGTCGCGCGCGGCACGCTGGACGAGATCCTCACCGCCAAGGGCTCGGTGACCGCCGATTATCTCAACGGCACCCGCGAGGTTCCCGTGCCGGCCAAGCGCCGCAAGGGCACCGGCAAGAAGCTCACCGTCGAGAATGCCACCGCCAACAACCTGCGCGGCGTCACCGCGAGCATCCCGCTCGGCACCTTCACCTGCATCACCGGCGTCTCGGGCTCGGGCAAGTCGAGCTTCACGATCGACACGCTCTATGCCGCCGCCGCCCGCCAGCTCAACGGCGCGCGCCTGCTCGCCGGCAAGCACGACCGGATCGCCGGCCTGCAGCATCTCGACAAGGTGATCGACATCGACCAGTCGCCGATCGGCCGCACCCCGCGCTCGAACCCGGCGACGTACACGGGCGCCTTCACCAGCATCCGCGACTGGTTCGCCGGCCTGCCCGAGGCGCAGGCGCGCGGCTACAAGCCCGGCCGCTTCAGCTTCAACGTCAAGGGCGGCCGCTGCGAGGCGTGCCAGGGCGACGGCGTGCTCAAGATCGAGATGCACTTCCTGCCCGACGTCTATGTCACCTGCGACGTCTGCCACGGCCAGCGCTACAACCGCGAGACCCTGGAAGTGAAGTTCAAGGGCAAGAGCATCGCCGACGTGCTCGACATGACCGTCGAGGACGCGGTCGAGTTCTTCAAGGCGGTCCCGCCGATCCGCGACAAGATGGCGATGCTGGCCGAGGTCGGCCTGGGTTACGTCAAGGTCGGCCAGCAGGCGACCACGCTCTCGGGCGGCGAGGCGCAGCGCGTCAAGCTCGCCAAGGAACTCGCCCGCCGCGCCACCGGCAACACGCTCTACATCCTCGACGAGCCCACGACGGGCCTCCACTTCGAGGACGTCCGCAAGCTGCTCGAAGTGCTCCACGCACTGGTCGAGCAGGGCAACACCGTGGTGGTGATCGAGCACAATCTCGACGTCATCAAGACCGCCGACTGGATCCTGGACCTGGGCCCGGAGGGCGGCGTCAAGGGCGGCGAGATCGTCGCCCAGGGCACGCCGGAGGACGTGGTGAAGGAACCGCGCAGCTATACGGGGAAGTATCTCGCGCCGTTGCTCAAGCAGAAGGTCAAGGAGCCCGTGGCGGCGGAATAATTCCCAAACCCCTCTCCCGCCTGCGGGAGAGGGAGGGGCCCGCCGCCAAAGGCGGTGGGAGGGTGAGGGTGCGTGGGCGCCACGAGCCCTCACAGGCGCCCATTGCCGTCACCTCGCCCGCATTGCCCAAATCGAGGCCGCCGCCCATGCCGGGAATGACGCCCTGCTGATCGGCATAGCATCTATCTGCCTAGGGCGGCGGCTGCGTGCTGGTCCTGCTGAGCCCGTTACTGGTGATCTGGCCCGCGCCCCGACCGACTCAGGATGCCGCGCTGCGAGGCCTACGAAGGCTGGAGGTCCACACCATCACACTGCTGACGACGGGAGTATCGTTTGCGGTGTTCTGGGTGCGGTTCTCGGAGTGGGGTAACGCGCGCCGCCAAGTATAGCAGCCCGACACGTTGGTGATGATCGAACACGATCCTGACACAATCAGGATTGCCGACCGGATCATCGACTAGAGGAGCATCAGGAAGGCGGCCGAGCAGCTATCCGGAGAATTATCTTTCGTCGTTTCAGGCACCTAACCAATAAGCAGGCGCACGCACGACCAGAGTACCATGGCACCATCGCCCACCACACTGCCCAAACCGACTGAGGAATAGCTTCACTATGATTATTACATAATTGAGATTGCGTTGACGCAAAGTGCTTGCTGTGATTAACTAAAAAAGCAGTGATATTTATCATGCCATAAGGAAGGTGTGATGCTACCACATAAATTTGCCGTCACCGGCGCGATTTTCATTTGCACTTTACTGTTTTCTGGAATTCTGTTCGGACATCACATATATCTGGACGATGCCCTGGGTGTGCATCGGACGCTTCGTGAAGCGTGCACGGCGCTTTGGGCCGTACTGATTCCCTTGTGGTTTACCTTCGAAACCCAATCTTATGCGCCTGATGCCAGTGAACCACAGGCACTGCGTTCCTTCATCGGAAACCAAAAGGCAGGACAACTCGTCACAGTCGGGCTTGGCCTTGTAGTGGCCGCGTTGCTGGGTTTCAATCCGAACTCGGACTCGAGCAAACTGGGCGAAAATGGCGCCACATCAATAATAAACACCTCACCCGCCAGATGATTTATCTTTGCATTTATCGCATTATTCCTAAAACCCTTATCTGATTAATGCCATTATCCGCCAAATCATATCGCATCTATTTGATTTATTGATCGCACTATGATTAATATCGTTTCCGAATCGAAACGATGGTGTGGAGGCTATTGTCGTGCGGCGCATTCGTAAATCGGTATTTCGAAATACTCGATCGATCGTAGCAATCTACTTACTCATTTTCGCGAATGAGGCGTTCGCGCAATCTGTTTGCGACGACATCAACGAGCAACAAGCTTCGCTGAACAGGTCTTGGCGCCAACTCAACGAAGACTACCCGGTAACCATGACGGGCTTCCTGGAGTGCATGCGCAAAGCGGACGATATTTCCGAGAAGAACGGCTGCACGGCCGCGGCAATTGTTATGGCGAACCAATGCCCCTTTGGCGGATGCTCTACAAATGCCGATGACTGGTCCGGAAGAATTCTATCTCTACAAATCCGTTGGTCCAATCTATCACGACGCAAGATCGGCGCCCCATGGTGTAGATTTGATTACGATGCCATGAGAGAATACATGACCAGCTAGTTCTTTACGCTGGCGCTCTATTAGCCATTAAACAAACCCTCGTCGTTTTTGTGATACTGACCGCGCAGTTATCCCCCGGTGGGTATCGCCCCCAAACGCGCCGCCCAAAAGAACAAACCATAAACAAATTGCTGTCCTACAGCCCCCATTCCAGCATACCTAACCGGTCCTCAAGCAAACCCGAGAGGACCACCCGATGAGCGCACACCAGAACTTCCTCCCCCCGTACGGCGATGACGAAGTCGTCGAGCTGGCGGTCGACGAGTACACCAAGTCCCCCTCGCAGCGGATCGCCGGCTGGTCGGGCGCGAACCAGGCGCGGTTCCTCCGCGCGCTCGCCGATGGGGCCACGGTCGGCCAGGCGTGCCGGCTGGTCGGGCTCACCCAGCAATCCGCCTATGCCTTTCGCCACTCCGCCCGCGGCACGCAGTTCGGCATCGGCTGGCAGGCTGCGCTGCTCCATGCGCGCAACCATCTGGCGGACGTGCTGATGGAACGCGCGCTCCACGGCACTGTCGAGACGATCACCCGCCCCGACGGCAGCGAGGTCGAGCGCCACCACCTCGACAACCGGCTCGGCATGGCGATGCTCAACCGGCTCGATCGCATGGCCGACAAGGCGGCGAAGGAGACCACCCATGCCGCCGCGCGGCTGGTCGCGCAGGAGTTCGAGCCGTTCCTCGAGCTGGTCGCGCGCGATGCCGGGCCGGCGCGCGCCGGGCTGTTCCTCGCCCGCCGGGTCGAGGCCGCCAGCGAGGACGATCTCGCCCCGGTCCGCGCGCTCGCCCGCGCCGATACCTGGCTGCGCACCCATACCGACCTCGCCGAGCCGCTCGCCCTCGACGATCTCGATCCCGATGCGCGCCAGGCCTGGAGCGGCGCGCAATGGCTCCGTGCCGAGGCCGCCGGGCTGGTCGAGATCGCCCCCGCGCAGGCGATGGAGATTCAAGCGATTCAAGATTTCCCCGATGGCCCGGCCGACGATGACGAGCCGGTCTGGTGGGACGAGGAGGCGCGCGCCTGGCGCACCCATTTCCCGCCGCCCCACAACTTCCGTGGCGAGGAGGAAGGCGAATATGGCGAGGAGGGCTATGAGCGCGAACTGAGCCCGGAAGAGGAGGAAGCGCTCGACGCCCCGATGCGCGCCGAGGTGGAAACCCGCCGCGCCCTGGAGACCGAGGCCCGCGATCGCTGGTTCGCCGCCCTCGCCGCTCCGCCGGCGGACGACCCGGCCACTGCCGTTCCCACGGAACAACCCGCGCCGTGACCCGCCAGCGAGCCACGGCGCGGGCCGGTCCTTCAGGCGTTGGCCGGCTTGGGTGCCGCCTGGGCGAGGGCCAGCGGCGTGTCGGCGGTGCCGCTCGGTGCGCTGAAATGGATGTTGGTGTCGGTCAGCGTGATCGTCACGGTGTTGCCTGCGTCCTCGTCGCGCAGCAGGAACTCCTTGTACCCCTCGACCGAGGTGTCGTTGGTCGCGGCGGTCAGCACTTCCATCAGCACGCCGGCGACGTCACCGGCACCCAGCGTCTCGGGCCCGGTGGCATCCAGTCCCTCGGCGATCACCTCGCCGAAATTGGCGATGCCCCAGTCGACCTTGTCCCACAGCCAGCGGGCATTGGAGGGATCGGTGTTCCACACATTGCCCTGGCTATCGACGGCGAGCAGGAACCACCAGTCCTCTCCGGTGGTGCCGAAGCCGGTATTGTACTCAACGGCCAGTGCCGGGCTGGTGGTCTGGCCGGGGGCGAGATTCTCCCAGCCCGCCTTGCTCGAATAGACGTCGCTATATTTGTGCGAGAGGCCGATCGAGACGAAGGTCTTGCTGCTGTTGTTGGTGATCACGGCGGATGCGGTGTTCTCGGTCGTCATGCGACTCTCCATCTGTCTCCCGCTCGGGCATTCCCCTATCGATTCCGTGGCTTGCGGGCAGCAAGGGATGCATCCGATCCCGTGGCGAAAGCGGTTCTGGCGGTGCAACGAGCCGCTTGGTGCCGGGATTCGCGCGGCAGGTCCGGATCGGAGAAATCCGGGGCCGGCTTGAAAAATCCGGCGATGTTCGCTATATGGTCTTCAGGCGCCCACCGCTTTTGTGCGGCGAACCGCTTCCGCAATGCGGAACCGCAGCGCCTTTTCACCGCTTATCCGCCTGTGCGAGCGCCATGCGCCGTTCCGGTCGTGCACCCGCTCCAGCGCGATGAGCCAAGAACCAGAAACAAGGAATATCATGAACTTTTTCGACAAGATCCACGAAACCCAGATTACCCGTACCCGCAAGAACCCGTTCCAGGCATTCGTGCCGCCGCATCGTCGGCTTTTCCCGGTCGCCAGCCCGCGCAATTGCGCCGTGGCCCGCGCCGCGGCGATCGAGGTTCTCGGCTGATACCGGCGTGGTCGCGGGGGCGTTCCGGCCCCCGCCCTTGCTTTTCGGGCGTTTTGCGCCCACATGACACATCGCTTCAGTCGCACATTGACGGCCTCCGGCGCCCTGCGGCTCCCTTGACCCTCCTTCTGCCCCTTGCAGCGCGAAGCGCGCCACCTTCTGGCGCGCCGCACAGGAGTATCTACCATGAGCCACACCGGCACCGTAAAATTCTTCGATGCCGTCAAGGGCTTCGGTTTCATCAAGCCGGACGGCGGCACCCAGGATCATTTCGTCCATATCAGCGCCGTCGAGCGCTCGGGCATGTCGACGCTCAACCCGGACCAGCGCGTGAACTACGATCTGGAAGAGGACAAGCGCGGCCGCCCGTCGGCAGCGAACCTCTCCGCCGCGGAATAGGCCGGGCCGGCGGCCTCCGATCGCCGGAGCGCCGCCTTTCCCCCTTTTCAGCAGGAGCCGTTTCATGGCCCAGCCAGACTATCGTGCCCAGGCAGCCCGCTGCCGGGCGGAAGCCGATCTCGCCACGCTCGAGAATGTCCGCGACCGATGCCTGCGCGCCGAAGCCGCATGGATCGACATGGCAGTACGCCAGGAACATGTCGCCGACGCCCGCGCCCGACGCGAGAGCAGCCCGGCAAACTGACCTTCACACAGCTCTCAGCCCCCTTCCGCGGTGCGCGCGGAAGGGGGTTTTGTGCTGCCTGCAGCATCGGCCATCCGGTATCCCGGCGCGACCAGCCGTGCGCATGGTGGTTTCGCCTGCGCATCTTTGCAGCCTATGGTCCGCTCCGGGGCGGGGGCATGTTCCAACCAAAAAGGGGATGTCCGTGAAGCATATCGTCATGCTGTTGCCGCTGGTTCTGGCGGCCTGCAATTCCGGTCCGAACGTCACCGCGAAGAATGCGTCGGTCGAGGAAGTCTCGAACAAGGTCGCCGCAGCGGCGGGTTCGGGCAATTTCATCTCACCGGGTGCCTGGGAAAGCAAGATCGTCGCCGACATCGAGATTCCGAACATGGACAAGATACCGGCCGAGACGGTGAAGGCGATGAAGGAGAAGATGCAGCAGGGCCAGACGGTCACCACCTGCGTGACCGAGGAGGACGTGAAGTCGCCCAAGGCCGGCATGTTCGGCGGCGACAAGAGCTGCCGCTACGATCACTTCACCATGGCCGGCGGCACCATCGACGCCAAGATGACCTGCGATCGTGCCGGCCAGAAGCAGGTGATGACGGTGAAGGGCACCTATTCGGCCACCAGCTACCACACCGAAGTGAAGACCGAGGGCGCTGGCGGGAAATTCTCGGCGACGGTCGATGCGAAGCGCACCGGCCAGTGCACGGGCAAGGAACAGGGCTGACCAAAGCTCGGGTCGCCGGGCGGCGGGGCGGAACGCTCGCCCCGCCCACCCGTTTCCCGTCGAAACCCCTTGAGTCAGAGAGGAATTTCGATGGCGACGCCCTCCCGCAAGTCTTCCACCGGCACCACCACCGCCGCTAGGCGCAAGCCCGCGGCCCGCAAGCCCGGGGCGAAGGCCAAGGCACCCGCGGCAAAGCAGGCCGCTCCTGCAAACCGCACCGCGCATTCGGCGGGCATCGCCTCGCTCGGCGCGATCGCCGTGGCGGTGCTGGGTGCGGCAGCCTTCGGGGCGTGGCGACTGCTCCGCCGCCCGGTCGAGGGCACCGAGCCCGTCGACCTGATCGGCGACGGCCATCCGGACGGATCGGAACGGGCCCCGGAGGCCTTCCGCCCCGATCCCACCGCCTCGGTACCGGCATCCGAGCGCGGACAGTTCCGCCCGGCCCTGGCCACCGCCGGCCCGGGCGCCGGGTCTTTGTAATGGCTGCGAAACCTTTCGCCCTCCCCGTGCATTCCCCCATGCGAGCGGGTTCACGGAGGAGGAGAGAGATGCGTATCCTGTTTGTGGGACTCGCTGCCGCGGCGACCCTCGCCGGCTGCACCGATTACGGCGGCGGCCGCCCCGGCGGCGGCTATGGCTATTCCAGCTATGACTATAACCGCCCGGATCCGTCCTATGGCGGCTATTATGCCGATCGCTACTACCGCGACGACCGCAGCTACCGCGAGTATCAGCTGAGCCGCAACGACCGGGTCTATCGGGGCCAGGACGGCCGCTATTATTGCCGCCGCTCGGACGGCACCACCGGCCTGGTGGTCGGCGCGGCAGCCGGTGGCGTGCTCGGTGCGATCATCGCTCCGGGCGGTTCGGAAGTGCTCGGCGCGCTGATCGGCGCGGCGGCGGGCGGCGCGGTCGGTACCTCGGTCGACAAGGGCGAGGTTCGTTGCCGCTAGCCTAAAGGGTACCTTCAAGCCGGGGCCCTGATGCCCTAGATCAGGGCCTCCGGCCATGAGGGAGAACCGAGACATGACGACCCGTACCGCCACTGCTCGCTACGAAGGCTTCGGCAAGGAAGGCAAGGGCCACATCACCACCCAGTCGGGTGTGCTGACCGACCAGTTCTACGGCTTCAACACCCGGTTCGGCGACGAGCCCGGCACCAATCCGGAAGAACTGATCGCCGCAGCGCATGCCGGTTGCTTCACCATGGCGCTCAGCTTCGCCCTGGCCCGTGCCGGGTTCAGCGAAGGCTCGCTGGAGACCAGCGCCGCCGTGAAGCTCGAACAGGATGGCGACGGCTTCACCATCACCCGCTCGGACCTGACCCTCAAGGCCAGCGTCCCCGGCCTGGCCCAGGAGCAGTTCGACGCGCTGGCGGCCGGCGCCCATGCCAACTGCCCCGTCTCCAAGCTGATCAAGGCACAGAGCAACCTGGACGCCACCCTGCTCTGAAACATCCTGCCCCACGGCGCTTGCAATGTAGGATTTCGCCTGCTTTGCCTGTGTCGTGGGGCAGATGGCGGATCCTTCGAATGCGCGTTTCCCCGGCGAAGACCCGGGCCCAGGCTTGCGAATATCTCACGCAGGTCGATGGAGCGCGCGACGCTCGAAAAGATTCCGGATGCCCCAGCCTTCGCAGCGAAGAAGAGCGAGAAGTCAGCAGCACCCAGCCACCGCGGCAAATGCCACGCCCCAAAACGCAAAAGGGGCCCGGCATTGCTGCCAGGCCCCGTGTCGCCGGACTGCTGCCGTGGACCCGGACGGATCGTTCGGCAAGGTTTCGGCGGCTCCTCCACTCGCGCCGGCAAGGGCATGCGAGCTTTGGGTCGGTCGTCGAGGCTGGCCGTTGTCCACTCACCCCGAAGGGGAGTTGCGGTTGCCAGCCCCGGCGGCCCGCTTCGTCTCTCCGGCCGGGACCGGAAGTCGGAAGCCTTGCTGGACGCTTTTCTCCGCTCGATCCCTCCAGGTCCTTCCGCATCGCTTGCGCGCCGCATCCGGCTGGCCGATCTCCCGGCGGTCCGTTCCTTCGTTCCCGAAGCCGAGCGCTTGCGCACCCGTTTCCGCGAACCAGGGTTCGTACCCTTTCCGTCTCTTCCTTCCCGCTTCGAGCCGCACTTTCGTGCCGCCTTCGGCATCCGCTTCGAGCCACGCTTGCGCGCCACCTTCCGCTTCGTTTCCCACCGCGCTTGCGCGCCGCGGTCCACTCCTGCTTCGTACGACGCTTGCGTGCCGCACTCCGCTTCCGGTCGAGCCGTGCTCCGCTGTTCCCCGAAACCTTGGCAGCGCCTGGGCGGCACTTCGGTTTCGCAACTTGCAGGAGCTTTCGCATCCCCGAACCGTTCCCGGATGCGGTTTCCCGAAGGCACCCGCACCGTTCTCGGCCCGTGTAAGCTTCTGATCTTGCTTTGGTTTCCCGCCGCCGAACCGTCCCGCTTACAGATAGGATGGTGTCATCGAACCCGAGTCGCGCAAAGCGGGATTCGCACCTTCAAACCTGTGAAGACTGTGGATAATGTGGAGAACTAGGTAATAATATTGCGGGGAGCCCAATGGGGAGGCGCCAATTCGAACCCGGCGAAATCGAAGCCCGGGACGACGATGCAGCTCACCAGCGCCCAGCCATGGGGCGCCTCGGTCGCCTGCCAGCGATTCGCCGGAACGAGGCACTGGGGCGCATAGCCGGCGAGTACATCCCCGCCAAGCCGGGTCGTCACCGGATCCTGCTCCGCCGCATCGGCGATGTGCAGGTCGAGCGGGCTGCCGGCGTGCCAGAGCCACCATTCCTCGGCATCCACCCGGTGCCAGTGCGAGCGCTGGCCCTGCTCGAGGAGGAAATGGATCGCCGTGCCCTTCGACCGCCCGTCCCCGCCCGCCGCCGCCCGCCAGGTCTCGCGGTACCAGCCGCCCTCGGGGTGCCGCGCCAGGCCCAGCCGCTCGATGATCGCCTTCGCTTCGTCCATAACTGCCTCCGGGATGAACGGCTTGTTGTTTTCGGTTAATGAAACCAGTGCGGATACGAAACGTTCATCGTCCGGTTTGCCCAAAACTGCATCATCAGGAGTGAGACATGCGTAAATTGATCCTGGCGCTCGGCGCCCTCGCCGTGGCGCTGCCCTCGGCCAGCTTCGTGCCGGTCGCGGCCAACGCCGCCCCCATCGCCAAGGCGGGTGCCGACGGCGCCTATTCGCAGGACCGCCGCTATCGCAAGCGCTACGCCTATCGCGAGTGGCGCGGCCGTGACGGCCGCAGCTATTGCCGCAAGCCCGACGGCACCACCGGCCTGGTGGTAGGCGGCGTGGCCGGCGCACTGGTCGGCCGCACTATCGACACGCGCGGCGACCGTACCGTCGGCACCCTGCTCGGCGCCGCGGCCGGCGCGGTGGCAGGCCGCGAGATCGAGCGGAGCGGCAATCGCAAGTGCCGCTAATCCCGGCATGAAAGCGGTCCGCCCGGCACAGCGCCGGGCGGACCGCCTTCGCGTTCGGGCACTCGGACTTAACCCTTGCGCGCTATAGGCATGGGCCATGCTCCGCGTGCTCATCCTTTCGACGCTCTTCCCCGACGCGTCGCGGCCCAATTTCGGCATCTTCGTCGAGCGCCAGACGCTCTCGCTGGCTGCACGGGACGATGTGGAGGTCCGCGTCGTCGCCCCGCTGGGTTTGCCGCCCTTCCCGCTCTCCCGCCTGTCGCGCTATGCCGCCCTCGCCGGCCTGCCCCGGCATGAGCAGTGGAAGGGCCTGACGGTCGACCGTCCCCGCTTCCGCAACCTGCCCGGCACCGGCGGCCGCTTTCACGCCCGTGCCCTGGCCGCGGCGGTGACGCCGCTGCTCGAGGAGATCCGCGAGGATTTCCCCTTCGACGTGATCTCCGCAGAGTTCTTCTTCCCCGACGGCCCCGCCGCGGTCGAGCTCGGCAGGCGCCTTGGTGTGCCTGTCTCGATCAAGGCGCGGGGCTCCGACATCCATGACTGGGGCCGGCGCAAGCACATCGCCCCCCAGGTCATCGCCGCGGGCCAGGCCGCCAATGGCGTGCTCTCGGTGAGCGACGCGATGCGTGACGACATGATTGCCATGGGCATCCCCGGCGACAAGATCGAGACGATCACCACCGGCGTCGATCTCACCCGCTTCGCCCCGCGTGACCGCGCCGCCACCAAGGCCGCACTCGGCGTGACGGGTCCGCTGGTCCTCTCGGTCGGCGCGCTGATCCCGCTCAAGGGGCACGACATCGTAATCGACGCAGTCGCCACCCTGCCCCGCGTCTCGCTGTGGATCGCCGGCGAAGGGCCGGGCCGCAAGCGGATCGAGGCGCAGATCGAGGGGCTCGGCCTGGGCGACAGGGTCAAGCTGCTCGGCTCGGTTCCGCCCGACCGCGTCGCCGCCGCGCTGGCCGCCGCCGACGCGATGGCGCTGGCTTCCGAGCGTGAGGGCCTGGCCAATGCCTGGCTCGAGGCACTGGCGAGTGGCACGCCCATCGTCATCCCCGATGTCGGCGGCGCCCGCCAGGTGGTGACCGCCCCGGCGGCGGGCCGCATCGCGCCGCGCACCGCACCCGCCTTCGCCGCCGCACTGGCCGAGCTGATCGCCTCGCCGCCCGATCCCGCCGACACCCGCGCCGTCGCGGCGCCCTTCACCTGGGCCGCCAACAGCGCCCGGCTCCACGCCTTTCTCAGCCGTCTCGCGGACCGCCCCGCCGCCTAGCGAGGGAACCGGTTCGCCCCGCGCGCCGTTCGTGTCCGGGGCGGGACGGAGAGAAAAGACGATGAACCCCTTTCGCAACCTGCCGCTGCCGCCCGCCGAGGCGACGCCGCTCGTCTATTATATCCTGCCGCAGGACGGCCTGGATGCCGAGGCGCCGATCGGCCCCGGCGACCTGGAAATCGAGTTCGAATTCGAGGCCGATTTCGACGCGGACGACGAATGACCATTTCCGCGTTGACTAGCCCGCCCTGCTCCGTGACATTCATGACAGTGAAGTTACTGGCGGTGGAGACCGAGTGATGGCGGGCAAGAAGGACAAGAAGGCCGGCGAGCCGAAGACCGAGAAGAAGGGTTTCCTTCCCAAGAGCATCGCCGGGATGAAGCTGCCCAAGGAGTTGCGCAAGCAGTTGGACGCCTTGGCCAAGCATCCGGTGGTGAACGATCTGCTCGCCGCCGGCCTGGTCGCGCTCGCCGCCAAGCTCAAGCCCGAGGCCAAGGCCTCCGAGCCGGCGGAAGCCGCACCGGCACCGGCACCCACTCCCCAGCCGGTCGCCGCCGAGGCGAAGCCGGTGGTGAAGCGCGCCCGCAAGGCGCCCGCAGCCGCCAAGCCCGCGGCAAAGGCGCCCGCCAAGACCGAAGCCAAGCCCGCCGCCAAGGCGCCGGCAAAGGCCGCTCCGGCCAAGGCAGAGGCAAAGCCGGCTGCACCCAAGCCTGCTGCCAAGGCGGCGTCGGCAAAGGCTCCGGCTGCCAAGGCGGAAGCCAAGCCGGCGGTAGCCAAGGCGCCCGCAGCGCCCAAGGCTGCGGCGAAGCCCAGGACGGCCGCTGCCAAGGCCCCGGCCAAGGCCGAAGCCGCTGCGGCGCCGACCGAGGCGGCCAAGCCGGCGCCCAAGTCGCGCAAGCCCGCGGCGGCCAAGGCCCCCGCAGCCAAGCCCCGCGCCACCACGCGCCGCACCAAGGCAACAGCGCCGAAGACGACGCGCTGATCCTCTGCTAGGCATCCCGCCGAACAGAGAAGGGGGCATTGATGGAACACAAGCCGCACGCCGAGGGGCCGGCGCACGGTCTTGAGCGCATGGCGTTCTTTTCCGACGCGGTATTCGCGATCGCGATCACGCTGCTGGTGATCGAGATCCATGTACCGCACGTCGAAGCGCCATATACCGATGCAGGGTTCCTGAAGGCGCTGGCGCAGCTGATCCCGAACTTCATCGGGTTCTTCGTATCGTTCTTCGCGATCGGCCTGTTCTGGATCGGGCACCACCGCGCCTTCAATTGCGCGCGGCACTGGAGCCCCGCGCTGTTCGGCCCCAACCTGCTGTTGCTCAGCACGATCGCGGCGATGCCCTTCTTCACCGCCTTCGCATCCGACTATTATGGGCACCGTGTGCCGACCGCCTTCTATTGCGGATGGATGGTGCTGATCTCGATCTTCAACATCCTGGTGCAGCGCATCCTCACCGCACCGCCGGTGGTGGACCCGCATGTGCCGCCCGAGCAGACCCGGCTGATCCGCCTGCGCGGGCTGGCCGCGCTGCTGGGGTCGCTGACTGCGTTCGTCACCAGCCTGTTCGTGCCGCCGCTCGCCCAGGTCGCGCTGATCACCATTCCGCTGTGGCGCCTGCTGCTCGTGCGGGTCGTGCCGGCGCGCTGATCTCCAACGGCTCGCGCCACGCCGACTCGCCGAAGTTCACGAAGTTCGCGCCAAGAGCGGGTTTTTGCGGCGCCAAAATTGACACGGTTCCCGCGGAGGCTTCGCATCTCGCAGCATTGTTGCGCGGGTGTGATCCTATCTTTCCTACTGCCTCAAAGAGCGGCCGGGCCAAGGGCCTGACTGCGGGAGTGCAACAGACGAAATCCTACATTGCAAGCTGTGCCGACGAACACGCCCGTCATCCCGGCGAAGGCCGCGATCTCAGGCGATGGCGCACCCCGGGTAAGGAGCCGCACGAGATCCCGGCTTTCGCCGGGATGACGATTAGGGCCCGGCCTCAGCGCTTCTTCGCCCAGGCGCGGTACTGCCGTGCGCTGAGGTCGACCAGGTCGCCCTGCACCACGTTCATGTCGATAAGGTGGAGGCCCCAGTCCTTGAGGGTCACCGCGCCGACCTTGATGTCGCCCGGGATCGTGTCGGTCCGCGGATCGGCGGGATCCGCATTCACCGTCACCGCCAGATAGTTGAACCCGTCCTTGTTGACGCATTCGGTGGAGATCAGACCGGGCAGGCTGACGAACGGGGTGGTCACCGCCGGACCGTCCTTGCTCCAGGCCTCGGCCGGCGCCTGGATCAGCATGTTGCCGCCCGCATTGAGATAGGCGTGTGCAACCGCCTTGCCGCCGAGCGCGGCGGGATTGGTGCAGCCCGCCTCGACGCCCGGCCGGTCGCCCTTGGCGAAGCGGCTGGTCGGCGGCGGCGGGGAATCGGCGCGGAAGCTCTCATAGGTGACGATACAGCCCGCCTGGTCGGCGCTGCGGCATAGCGGGATGGTCGGGAAGACGCCGCCGACGTCCTTGCCGACCGGCACCGGCACCGAACTGCCGATCAGCATCGCCGAGACCAGCTGCTTCTGCGCCGGCTTGCCGTCGATCTCGCGCGCGACGAGCTGGGTGAGGACCAGCGAGCCCTGGCTGTGCCCGATCAGCACCACGCCGCGGCCCTTGTTGTCATGGGCCATGTAGTCGTCCCACGCGGCCTTCACGTCGCCATATGCCTTGTCGCGATCGATCGCCGGCGTACCGCCGCCCATGACGCTGCGCAGCGCGGTGAGCGTCACCTGGCGATAGACCGGCGCGTACAACCGGCAGTTCTTCGCGAAGCGCGCGACCTGGAACTGGGCGACGCGCTGCTCCTCGGGGCCGGGCACCATGTCGCTGTTCGGCGTCGTGTCGAGCGAGATGGTGGGATAGACGTAGAAACAATCGAACTTCGGATCGGTCGCAGCCTTGAACGGCTCGACGCTCTGCTTGCCGTCGGCGGCGATCACCGTGGTCGAGAGGTCGGCGGCACAGGCATCCTGGCGGCCCGGACGGCACAGCCAGTTGGCGGTGTTGCGATAGTCCGGCGTGTCCGACTGCGCGGCCATGGCCAGCGCGAGCGCGAGAATCATGTGTGCCTCCCTCTCTGTTTGGAGGAAGCCTAACCCTAAAACCCTCCCTCGCGAAGCGGGGGAGGATTTGAGAAAGGGTCAATCCAGCGGGTAGAGGGCGCCGGCGATCCAGCGCAGTTCGGCACGCAGCACGCCCCAGGCGCGGGCGGCGGCGCGGCTGTCCATCGCCTCGATCCCGATCCCCTTCGCCCCCAGCGCCGCGGTGAGCGCGCGCGGCGGACGAACCAGCGTGGCGCCGGTGCCGAGCAGCAGGAACTCCGGCCGGGGCTCCAGCCCCAACACCGGGGCGAGATCGGCTTCGGTCAGTTCGGCGATCGGCGGCGGCGCCCAGCCATCGGCGCGCTCGGGGGTGATCAGCAGCCCCTCATACACGCCTTCGTCGACCCGGAAGCCGCGCCCGGAGAAGCCGGAGATGACCGGCCCCTCCGCGCTGGCGCGCTTCACTTCCATCATGAGCGCCTCCGCGCAGGCATATCAGGCGCCTTCGCGCGGACCCACGCGCTCTGCGCCGCTCGCCGCCGACGGCTTCTCCTCGCGCGGACCCGGCTTCAGGCCCAGCGTGATCAGCAGCGACGACGAGACGTAGATCGACGAATAGGTACCGACGACGATGCCCAGCATCATCGCGGCGGTGAAGCCACGCAGCACCGGGCCGCCGAAGATCAGCAGCGAGGCGAGCGCGAGCATGATCGTCAGCGACGTCATCACGGTACGCGGCAGCGTCTCGTTGACCGAAAGATCGATGAGCTCGCTCATCCCCATCTTGCGGTACTTGCGCATGTTCTCGCGGATACGATCGTCGATCACCATCTTGTCGTTGATCGAATAGCCGATGATCGTCAGCACTGCGGCGACGATGTTCAGGTCGAACACCATGCCGGTGACCGCGAAGAAGCCGAGCGCCATCAGCACGTCGTGGATGATCGCCACCGCGGTCGACACGCCGAACTGCCATTCGTAGCGGAACCACGAGAAGATCGCGATGCCGACGATCGCCAGGATCACCGCCAGCACGCCCTTGTTCACCAGCTCGCCCGAGACCTTGCCCGAGACGGTGGAATAGGTGCTGAAGGTGGCGCCGGGGAACTTGGCCGCCAGCGCGGTCTTCACCGACTCCACCATCTTGTCGACCGCGTCGTCCGCCTTCGAATGGGGCACGGGCAGGCGGATCGTCACGGTGTTCTGGCCGCCGAGCTGCTGAAGCGCAGCCTCGCCGAAGCCGAGCCGGTTCACCGTCTCGCGCACCTCGTCGAGGTGCGGCGGGCTCTGGAACTTCTCCTCGATGGAAACGCCGCCGACAAAGTCGACGCCCATGTTGAGGCCATGCACACCGACCAGCGCGATCGCCGCGACCGTGAGGAACGCCGTGATCGCGAAGGCGATGTGGCGGACGCGCACGAACCCGATGTTCGTGTTGTCCGGGATTATCTTGAGGAGCCGCATGGCGCGTCGCTTCCTTAAATGTTGATTTCGGTCGGCCGATTACGGCGCAACCAGATCGTGACGAGCATGCGGGTGAACACGACGGCGGTGAACACCGAAGTCGCGATACCGATCAGAAGCACGATGGCAAAACCGCGCACCGGACCGGAACCGAGGATCACCATGATCAGGCCGGCGATCGCGTGGGTCACGTTCGCCTCGAAGATGGTGCGGCTGGCTTCCTTGTAGCCGAGCTCGACCGCCTGCATCACGCTTCGCCCGCGCCGCCGCTCTTCGCGGATGCGCTCGTTGATCAGCACGTTGGCGTCGACCGCGGTACCGATGGTCAGCACGAAGCCGGCGATGCCCGGCAGCGTCAGCGTCGCGTTGATCAGGCCCATCACCGCCAGGATGATCAGCACGTTGATGGTCACCGCCAGCGTGGCGTAGATGCCGAAGCGGCCATAGGTGAGGATCATGAAGGCGATCACGGCCACGATCGCGATGATCGAGGCGGTGATGCCGGCACGGATCGAGTCGGCGCCGAGCTCGGGGCTCACCGTCGATTCCTGCACGACCTTCAGGTCGACCGGCAGCTTGCCCGAGCGCAGCGCGATGGCGAGCTGGTTGGCGCTGTCGACGGTGAAACCGCCGTTGATCACGGCGCTGCCGCCGAGGATCGGCTCGTTGATGTTCGGCGCCGAGATCACGACGCCGTCGATGATGATCGCGAACGGCTTGCCGCTGTTCTCCTGCGTGACCTTGGCGAAGCGCTTGGTGCCCGCGCCGTTGAGCTCGAGCGTGACGCCCGGCGCACCGGTCTGCTGGTCATAGGTCTGCTTGGCATCGACGAGCATGTCGCCGGTGATCATCACCTGGCGCTGCACGGCGACGTTGCCGCCGCCCTGGTGCGGCATGATCACCGAACCCGCCGGGGCCTCGCCGCGCTGCACCGCATTCTGGTCCGCGGTGGTATCGACCAGGCGGAATTCGAGCTTCGCGGTCTTGCCGACGAGCGCCTTGAGCGCGGTCGGATCCTGCAGGCCGGGGACCTGAACGACGATGCGGTTGGTGCCCTCGCGGATCACGGTCGGCTCGACCGTGCCGAGCGCGTTGATGCGCGTCTCGATGATCTCGCGCGCATCGCTCATCGCGGTGTCGATCGCTTCGGTAATCCCCGCCTCGGTTGGCGTCAGCACGAACTGGGACGAGTTGACCACGGCGACGTCCCACTGGCGCTGGCCAGTGGTGCCGACGCCGGTGCCGGTGATCGCGAGCAGCTTCTCGCGCGCCGCATCGACCTTGGACGGGTCGCGGAGCATGAAGCTGACCTTGCCGCCCTGGACCGAGATGTCGCCGATGTCGATCTTGGGATCGCGGCGCATTTCGGTGCGGACCTGCTCCTGCATCTGCGTGAGCTTGGCCTGGCGCACGTCATCGGTGTTCGCCTCGAACAGCAGGAAGCTGCCGCCGGCGAGGTCGAGGCCGAGGTTGATCGCGGGCTTGGGCACCCAGCTCGGCCAATGGTCGCGCGCGCTCTTGGGGAAGAAGCTCGGCACCGACAGCGCGATCATGATCGCGATGCCGGTGAGGATCGTCGTGATCTTCCAGCGAGGAAAGTCGAGCATCAGTCGTTCGCGGGCTTGGCGCCGCCGGCGGGCATCACGCTGGTGAGCGTGGCCTTGATCGCGCGGACCTTCACGTTCGGGGCGAGTTCGACCTCGACCTCGTTCTCGTCGACCTTGGTCACCTTGCCGACGAGACCGCCGCCGGTGACGACCTGGTCGCCCTTCTTCACGGCGTTCACCGAATTCTGAAGATCCTTCATCCGCTTCTGCTGCGGACGAATCATCAGGAAGTAGAAGGCGATGAAGATGAGGACGAGCGGCGCGAGGCCGAGGATTCCGCCCATCGGGCTGGCTTGTCCTGCCGCGCCTGCGGCCTGTGCATGTGCTGGCGTGATGAGCATGAGATCCTGATTTTATTATGTGGCGAGGGCGTCGCGGAATCCCGCTCCGTTCAAGCGCGGCGCGCTAACATGCGGCACAGGTCGGCGCAACTATTGTCGCCAATGGCTTGCATCCCGCGCCGGTCCGGCCTAGAGGCCGCTCCCTCGGTCGGGGCGTAGCGCAGCCTGGTAGCGCATCACACTGGGGGTGTGGGGGTCGCAGGTTCGAATCCTGTCGCCCCGACCATTCAAATAAAATCCAATATTCACAACCCCTTCCGGGGGCCTCGGTCAGCTGTAGGCGAATCGCAGCGGCCCGGGGCGCGGCACCTGCGCCGATCGCGCGGCATAGATCGTGTAGCCGCAAAGCAATCCGTACATCGCCAGCCCCTCGACCTGCCAGAAGGGCATCGTCGCCATGTTGAGCAGGAAAAAGGCGAAATGCGCCGCGAGCAGCTTGAACCGCTCGCCCCGCGCCGCGATCGCCGCGGTGAACATCACCGTCCACAGCGCCAGCATCGCCGCCACGCCGAACCAGCCGAGATCGTAGAGCGTGCCGACCAGCGTGTTGTGCGGATAGACCTTGAACAGCCCCACCCAGCTTTCCGGCCCGAAGCCGAACAGGTGCTGGAGCGGCGTGCCCTCGGCCCAGGCGTAGATGTAGCTGCTCCAGATCAGCGGGCGGGCCGACATCACCTGGCGCTCGAGATAGTCGAAGTCGCGCGGCGGCTTGATCAGCGCCGTCGGGTCCGAGAGGAAGGCGCCCAGATCGGCGAACTTGGCGCTGTAGAGCAGCACGCCGACCGCGACGAGCAGCACCCCGGCCACCCCCGCGCTTACTGCCATCGGCACGCGCTGGTCGCGCCGGACGCTCAAGGTCAGGCCGCTCAGGAAGACCGCCAGCGCGAGCGGGGCGAAGGCGAGGATCGTCGTGCGATAGCCGGCGAGCAGGATGCCGAGGAACGTCGCCGCCAGGAACGCCACCCGAATCGGCCTCGGCGCGGACTTGGCGAAGCAGCCGACCAGGAAGCCGGTCATCATCGCGACCGAGAAGGCGGCCTCGTGGTTGTAGCCGCCGATCCACACCAGCCCGTCGCCATCCTCCGACCCCTTGGGCAGGTGCAGCGCCAGCGACAGCGCCTGGAAGACGAGCAGCGGCAGGAACGAGACCATCGCCCAGCTGAGGAAACGCGCATCGGGGTCGATCCGCAGCGCCTGGAACACCGCGACGATGATCACGGTCATGTACGCATATTTGACGCCGGCATTGATGCCGCCCGCCGGATCGCCGTTCAGCACCGCGCTGAGCAATGCCAGCGCGACCAGAGCATAGACCGGCAACAGCCATTTGAGCGCGAGGTTCGCCGGTCGCACGACGAAGAGCAGCCCGAAGCCGGTCACCCCGATCGACAGGAGCGCATTGCCCGACAGCCCCGCCGCGAACGGCTTGAACATGTAGAGGTGATAGGCGCCGGCGATGTAGCGCAGCCACAGCGCCACCACCACAAAGGCGCCGGCCATGCTGCCCGCCCGCCGCGCCGCGATGACGAGGGGGACGAGCAGCATCGCCGTGACCGGCAGCAATATGCCGAGCCCGAAGGCCGGGCCATAGGGCAGCGACTCCGTGTTCACGGTGCCGCCCGATCAGTCGGCGTAATAATGGCGATAGGCCTTCATGAAGTTGCCGCCACCTTCATAGCCAGCCCGCTCCTGCTCACGCACATCGACCAGGGTGAGCACCGCGCCCAGCATCTCGGCATGGACGTCATAGAGGCGCCGGAGCGCCACCGAGGCGGCCTTGGACGGGGTGCGGCGCCAGCGCACCAGGAACACCACGCCGTCCGCCATGCTGGCGATCACCCGCGCCTCGTCGACCGGCAGCACCGGCGGCGTGTCGAGGATCACCAGGTCGTAGCGTTCGCGCACCTGCTCGATCAGCTGGGCCAGCCTGGGGCTCTCGGCCAGGCTGATGCCCTTCGAATCGAGCCGCTGCGGGAGCAGGCAGGCATCGGACAGGCTGTCCTTGACGATCGCCTGTTCCAGCGTGGCGGTACCCGCCAGCACCTCGTCCAGCCCCAGCGTCACATTGTCGGTGAACTGGCGACTGGATGCGCGCCGGCGCGCATCGACGTCGATCAGCAGCACCTTGCCGCCCGCCGCCGCCACGGCCCGGGCCAGGCCCATCGCCGTGGTGGTCTTGCCCTCGCCCGGCACCGAGGAGGTGATCGCGACCACCCGAATCGGCTTGCTCGCCTCGGCGAACTGGATCGAGGTGCGCAACGTGCGGAACGCCTCGGCAAAGGTCGATTGCGGCCGCTTGAGCAGCAGCTCCGCCGGTGGCGCCGGCGGACCCGACTTGCGATAGCCGGGCAGCGTGTTCGCATCGGGGATCGAGGCGAGCGTCGGCAAGGCCAGCGTGTTCTCGATCGCGTCGCTGGTCTCCAGCCCGCGTTCGAGCAGCTGCAGCAGCACCACGAACAGCACGCCGATGCCCAGGCCGCCGACCACGGCCATCGCCGCATAGATCAGCTTGTTGGGCGAACTCGGCGCACTGGGCACGCGGGCGCGGCTGACGATGTAGGAATCGCTGCGCTCCAGCCCCGATTGCGCGACCGTCTGACGGTAGCGGTCGAGGAACGCCTGGTAGAGCGTCCGCGACGATTCGGCGTTGCGCTCCAGTTCGCCCAGCCGCACCGACGCCTCGTTGTCGCTGGCCAGCTTGCCCTGCGACTGCGCAACCGAGCCGGCGAGCGAAGCCGCGCGCTGGCTGGCGATGTTCGCCTGGATCGAGACGTTGGAGACGATGCGCTGCACTTCGGCGGCGATCGCCTGGTCGGCGACGCGGAGCTGGCTCTGCGCCCGGACGAGGTCCGGATGGCGCGGGCCATAGCGCTTCTCCAGCGCCGCGACTTCGCGCGCCACTTCGGCGCGCTGCGAGCGGAGCTGGCTGACCACCGGCGAATCGAGCGAATCGCCCAACTCCTCGCCGCTGCGCCCGCCGCGCAGCTGCGCCCTTGCGGCCGAGAGGCGCGCCTGGGCCGCGGCATTCTCCGCCTTGGCCTGGGCGAGCTGGGTCGAGAGGCCCGACAGCTCCTGCTGCGTCACCGTGCTCGCATTGGAGACGGCGAACAGATTGTGCGCCGAACGGTAATCCGCGACCGCACGCTCGGCATCCAGCACCTGGGTGCGCAGCTGCTGCAACCGCTGCTCGAGGAACTTGCGGGCGCGCAACGTCGCATCGGCCTTGGAGCCCGCCTGGCCGGAGACATAATCATCGACGATCGCGTTGGCGATCTGCGCGGCCTGCACCGGGGTGCTGCCTTCGAACGACACGCTGATCGCGTAGGACAGGCCATCGCGCTTGGCGGTGAGCCCGCCCAGCAAGGTGCCGATCGCGCGCTGGCGGCCGATCAGGTCGGGCTGCGCCGGCGCTGCCTGACCGGGCACCGCCACCTTGTTGAACGCAGGATCGCGATCGAGGTGCAGGCGATCGACCACCCGCCCGATCAGCTCGGGCGAGCGCAGTGCCTGTACCTCGGTATCGACCGCGGCCGAATCGGGATCGGTGGTCGGCACCACCGAATCGACGTTGATCACCCGTTCGGCCGTCCGTTCCAGCGCCACCTGCGCGGTGGCGAGGTAGCGCGGCTCCGCGACCAGATAGGCGGCCGCGGCGACTGCGATCGCCGCGACCATTGCCGCACAGAGTATCATCCATCGCCGGCGCAGCACCGCGCCGACATGGCGCAGGTCGATCAGCGCACCGCGATCGACCTGCGGATCCGCCTCGATGCGGGGCGGCGGGCGCCTCGTGATTGCGTCCATATCACGCCGTGGCCATGAAGGCGCGCACCGCCGGCGCGAGGTCCGGCCGAGCAAGCGCCAGGGCGAGCGTCGCGGTCACGAACCCGCTCTTGTCGCCGCAATCATAGCGCTTGCCCTGGAAGGTGAGGCCGTGGAACGGCTGCTGGCCGATCATCCGCGCCAGCGCGTCGGTGAGCTGGATCTCGCCGCCCGCGCCTTCCTCCTGGCTGCCCAATATGTCCATCACCTCGGGCTGGAGGATGTAGCGACCGATGATCGCCAGCGTGGACGGTGCCACCTCGGGCGCCGGCTTCTCGACAAGGCCGAGCACCTCGGTGATCGCGCCGTTGCGGGCGCCCGGGGTGACGATGCCATATTTGCGCGTGTCCTCGGGTGCGACTTCCTCGGTGCAGATCAGGTTGCCGCCCAGCTCCGAATAGGCGTCGACCATCTGCTTGAGGCAGCCGGGCTCGCCGACCATGAGGTCGTCGGGGAGCAGCACGGCGAAGGGCTCGTCACCGACGATCCTGCGCGCGCACCACACGGCATGGCCGAGGCCCAGCGGCTCCTGCTGGCGTATGATGGTGATATCGCCCGGCGACGTCCGCGTGCCGTGCAGCACCTCGAGCGACTTGCCGCGCCGCGTCATCGTCTCTTCGAGCTCGAAGGCATGATCGAAATGATCGTCGATCAGGCTCTTGCCGCGGCTGGTGACGAAAATGAACTGTTCGATGCCCGCCTCGCGGGCCTCGTCGACGGCATATTGAATCAACGGCCGGTCGACGACCGGAAGCATTTCCTTGGGCATGGATTTGGTCGCCGGAAGAAACCGGGTTCCGAGGCCACCAATGGGGAAAACCGCTTTGCGTACTCTTCGCATCTTCCACCCTTTCATGGGTGCTGGGTCCCCCCGGAAGACCAGCAACATCCATCAGGGCGAGATGACCTCGCAGATACTCGAACACGTCAGTCGGATCTGCGAACTCGATCACCTCGCCTGACAAAAGGGATGCTGCGCCTTTCCGCTGCATTGCAGCAAGGGGCTGGCGTCGAAGCGTGTCCGAACTGCGTCCGGACCATCTCAAAGCATATTCAAAGCTTTGGCGGCGCGCCCGAAAAGGTCACGCCACCGGGTATCGAACCCTTGCCGCGCGGGCGAACCAGCGGGGTGCCCGGCGGCACCTGGATGTCGTGCGAGCCGATGACGATGTGCGCCGGCCCGTCATGCACGTCGAAGATCGGCCAGGCCTTATCGCTGCGCACCACCAGATGCTCGATATGGATCACCAGCGGCTGGCGCAGGCCCTGTGCCGCCATGATCGCGAAATGATTGGTATCGCCGATCCCGCCGATCTTCTGCGGGTTCACGCTGGTCAGCCGGGTCGCGCGGATGCTCGACCAGAGCCGGAAGTTGCGCGCGTTGCGCCCGCTCGTGCAATCGTCGAGCAGGCTGTCGGTCGATTTCAGGTCGAACCCGCCATCGCTGTTGTCCCAGGCGGCGCATTGCCTGAACAGGATCCGGGCATTGCCGCGCTCGGTCGAGAAACCGTCGCCGTTCCAGTATTTGTTGTCGCCCCGCTTCCACTGGAAGCCGCGCATCGTGCAGCGCTCGAGCCGGAAGTCGTGCGCGGTATCGGCGAAGGAGATGCCGACCGGCAGGTCGTGCGCGCCGGTGGTCAGCGTGCCGCTGGCGGTGACGTCCGCGATCACCCCGTCATGGCTGCCGTAACGGATGCGGGCGAAACTCCGGCGCAGATCGCTCGCCTTCGCGCCCTGCACCCGCAGGCCGACGATATCCGCGCCCGCCTCGCGCGGCACCGACGTGTTCTCGATCACCCGGTAGCCGCCGGCAACCTCCACGTCGGAGATCTGCACCCCGCGCACCGACTCGCGGATCACGAACAGGCCGTTGCCGACATCACGGGCATGCACGCCGCGATAGGCCGCACCCGAATGGACGACATAGACGGGTTCACCCTCGGCGGCGATCCGGACCAGGCGGGAAGTCATGCATCGGGCTAGTCAGGCGCTGGGCCGGGACGCCAGCCCGATGCGGCGCGGCGTGGCGCCGCCGGGCTCAGTGCAGCGCGGGCGTCGCGCCGCCCAGATCGTCACCGCCCTCGCGCGTGAACGCGCGCGGGCGCGGCGCGCGGTAGACATGCCGCGCCTGGCTGAACCGCCGGAATCCCGCCTCGCCCTCACCGATGTTGAGCGTCATCGCAGCCTTGCGCGCACCGAGCGCACCACTGTCGATCGCGATCGCGGAGGACAGCGTCCGTTCCAGCACGTGCCGGCGCTCGGCCGCGTCGCGCCCGAAATGATAGATGGCGAGCGGCGGCGGGCGGCGGTGGATCGCGGCGATCGCGTCCCCGATGCGGGCATAGTTGCGCAAGGGCAGGATCGGCCCGGCGATCTCCTCGCGCATCACCCGCATGTCCTCGCTGGCGTGGCGGACGATGTGGAGCGCCATCCCGCCGTTCCGCGGCTCGGCGGTCAGCACTTCGCCGCCCCGCGCCCGGGCATCGTCGAGCAGCTGGGCCACCCGCGCCTGCTCGGCCGCGGACAATGCCCCCGTACCGGCCGGCTGCATCGCCGCGCGCCACAGCCAGCTGGCCACCGCCTCTTCCTGCTCCTCGGGCACCAGCACGTAATCGGGGGCGAGCGGCACCCGACCGTCCTTCATCCGCTTCGCCGCGATCACCTGGTCGGCCGCCTTGGCGAAATCGGCGGAGCGCCCGAGGATCACCGGCGACTTGCCCGAGCGGGGAATCGCCATCCCCTCGACCTGGGGCTCGCTGGTCACCAGCAGGTCCGCCCCCGCGAGATCGCCGACGACCGCCAGCTCGAGCGGATCGAAGAAGGAAGGTGCGAGCACTGCGATCAATTCGCCCAGGCGCGGCGCGGCGTCGAAGCCCAGCGCCACCCGGTTCCCCGCCGCCAGCACGCTCGCCAGGATGCTCGCCGTTCGGAACAGCGGCAGCGCCGCCGGCGCCGCGATACCGACCACCCCGACCGGCTGGTATTCGACATAGTCCCGGCTCGCGCCCAGCCAGGCCCGCAGCCCGCGCGCGCCTTCGGGCCGCATCCAGCCACCGACATTCCCCAGCGCATCGCGCAACGCGGCGAGCGCTGGCGCCACTTCGGTCCGCATCGCCGATTCGGCATCCTGATTCGCCTGGTCGCCGGCAAGCGCGGCGCACAGCGCCGGTGCGTGCTGCTCGATCATCAGCATGGCCCGCCGCAGCCGGTCGCGGCGCATCGCCGGGGAAACCGGCAGTTCGGCGAAAAACGCCGCGCGTTGCGCTTCGAGCATCCTCATCGTCCCACGGCTTGTCGCAGATGATCCTACTCTGCCGCCGATGCGTGGCAAGATCAGGTCGAAGCGTTTGCGACCGGTGGAGCCGAATTGCCACGCCGCCGTTCTAGCAGAGGCGTGAGCCATTCGTTGCGAAAGCGCAATAATTGTGCGCCGCAACGCAGTAGAGCGGCGAAATGACGTCCAGTTCATTTCGCCGCCGATTTCCCTCAGCTCAAAGCTGGCAAGTTGACGGCGCCACGGCACAGGACGAGTGTTCGCAGGCGCAGCAGAATTAGTATCGTCTCCGCGTACAGGGAGCAGTGCGTAATGCGTATCGTAATGATCGGGTCCGGCTATGTCGGGCTGGTTTCGGGCGCGTGCTTTGCCGATTTCGGCCATCACGTGACCTGCGTCGACAAGGACGCGAACAAGATCGCCCGGCTCCGCGCCGGCGGAATTCCCATCTATGAGCCCGGGCTGGACGACCTCGTCGCGCGCAACGTCGCGGCGGGCAATCTGGACTTCACCACCGAGCTTTCCGAAGCGGTGGGCGCGGCGGACGTCGTGTTCATCGCCGTCGGCACGCCGAGCCGGCGCGGCGACGGCCATGCCGACCTCAGCTACGTCCATGGCGCCGCCCGCGAGATCGCCGGCGCGCTGGACGGCTTCACGGTGATCGTCACCAAGTCGACCGTGCCGGTAGGCACCGGCGACGAAGTCGAGCGGATCATCCGCGAGACCAATCCGGCGGCCGAGTTCGCCGTTGCCTCCAATCCCGAATTCCTGCGCGAGGGCGCGGCGATCGAGGACTTCAAGCGACCCGACCGCGTCGTCATCGGCATCGAGGACGAACGCGCCCGCGCGCCGATGGAGGAAGTCTATCGCCCGCTCTCGCTCAACAAGGCACCGATCGTCTTCACCCGCCGGCGGACCAGCGAGCTGATCAAATACGCCGCCAACGCCTTCCTCGCGATGAAGATCACCTACATCAACGAGATGGCGGACCTGTGCGAGCAGGTCGGCGCCGACGTCCAGGAAGTCGCGCGCGGCATCGGGCTCGACAACCGGATCGGGGCCAAGTTCCTCCATGCCGGCCCGGGCTATGGCGGCTCCTGCTTCCCCAAGGACACGCTGGCGCTGATGAAGACGGCGCAGGATCACGACGCGCCGCTGCGGCTGATCGAGGCGACCATCGCGGTCAACGACCAGCGCAAGCGCGCCATGGGCCGCAAGGTGCTGGCGGCGATGGACGGGCGCGTGCGCGGCCGCACCGTCGCGGTGCTCGGCCTCACCTTCAAGCCCAATACCGACGACATGCGCGACGCGCCGTCGATCGCGATCATCCAGGCGCTGCAGGACGCAGGGGCGAAGATCCGCGCCTATGATCCCGAGGGCATGAGCGCGGCCGAGGCGGTGCTGAAGGACGTCGAATATGCCAGCTCGCCCTATGCGGCGGCGGAAGGCGCGGCGGCGACGGTGATCGTCACCGAATGGGATGCGTTCCGCGCGCTCGACCTCAAGCGCCTCGCCGGCATCATGGCCGAGCCGGTGCTGGTCGACCTGCGCAACATCTATCCGCCCGAAAAGGCGGAGCAGGCGGGCCTGCGCTATGTCGGCATCGGCCGGCCGGGCAAGCCCGGGGATGGCGAAGCCGCGAACGACAGGCAGGCAGCATGACCGCCGGCGGCCCCGTCCTCGTGACGGGCGCCGCTGGCTTCATCGGCCATGCGGTGTCCGAGCGGCTCCTCGCGCGCGGCGAGCGCGTGATCGGGCTCGACAATTTCACCGACTATTACGACGTCACGCTGAAGGAGGCGCGGGTCGCGCGGCTGGTCGACAATTTCGACTTCCGCCTGGTCCGCGGCGACATCGCCAGCCCCGAGCTGCTCGCCGAGCTGGTGGCGGGGAACGGCGTGCGCCGTATCGTCCACCTCGCCGCGCAGGCGGGGGTGCGGTACAGCATCGAGAACCCCTTCGCCTATGAGCACAGCAACCTGAAGGGCCACCTCGCGGTGCTCGAGGCGGCGCGCCAGGCGGGCAATGTCGAGCATCTCGTCTATGCCTCGTCCAGCTCGGTCTATGGCGAGCGGCCGATCGGCGGCACCGGCTTCCGCGAGGACGAGCCCTGCACCGCGCCGGTCTCGCTCTACGCGGCGACCAAGCGCAGTTGCGAGCTGATGAGCCAGAGCTATGCGACGCTCTACGGTCTCAGGATGAGCGGCCTCCGGTTCTTCACCGTCTATGGCCCCTGGGGCCGACCCGACATGGCCTATTTCGGCTTCGCCCAGAAGATCCTGCTCGGCCAGCCGATCGAGGTGTACGGCGAAGGCCGGATGGCGCGCGACTTCACCTATATCGACGACATCGTCGACGGGGTGGTCGGCGTGCTCGACAAGCCGCCGGCCGACGGCGAGCATCGCCTTCTCAACATCGGCGACTGCGACCCGGTAGGCTTGATGGAAATGATCGCCACGCTCGAGCGTGCGCTCGGCCGCCAGGCGGTCAAGCTGATGCGCCCGATGCAGCCGGGCGACGTGACCGCGACCTTCGCCGACATCTCGGCGATCCGCGCGCTCACCGGATACAGTCCCAAGGTCTCGCTCGCCCAGGGCATCGAGCGGTTCGTCGACTGGTATCTGAGCGAGATCGAACAGGGTGGAAGAGGGCCGATGGCAGCGGTGGCCTGAGCCGGGGAAACCGGCCGGGCGAGTACGGAGTATCGACATGCTGCAACGGACAAGTGCGTCTACCGGCGGGTCCGAGGGCTCGCCGACCATCTGCGTAACCGGGTTGCGCGGCTTCCCCCATGTCATGGGCGGAATCGAGAGCCATTGCGAGGAACTGCTGCCGCGGATCAAGGCGCTGTGGCCCGATCACCGCTCGGTGGTGCTCGGCCGCGCGCCCTATCTGCCCGAGACGGTGAACGTGCATCGCGGAGTCGAGATCATCGGCATCCCCTGCCCGCGTTCCCAGCATCTCGAGGCGATCGTCTCCACCTTCCTCGCGGTGCTCTCCGCCCGGAAGCGCGGGGCGGACCTGATCCATATCCATGCGATCGGCCCCGGCCTGCTCGCGCCCTTCGCCCGGATGCTCGGACTCAAGGTGGTCGTGACGCACCACGGCACCGATTATCACCGCGCCAAATGGGGCAAGGTCGCCCGCACCGCCCTGCGCGCCGGCGAATGGCTGGCGCTGAACTTCGCCCACCGGGTGATCGCCGTCTCGCCGTCGCTGGCGACGCAGCTCAAGCGCCAGTTCCCGGCCCGCGCGCAGACGATCAACTACATCCCCAACGGCACCTCGGACCTACCGGACGATGCCGATCCCGATCTGGTGTTGGCGCGGATCGGCGTCGAGCGCGGCAACTTCCTGCTCGCCGTCGCCCGGCTGGTGCCGGAGAAGGGGTTGCACGACCTGATCGAGGCGTTCGAGGCGTCGAACTCCAGCGCGAAGCTGGTCATCGCCGGCGCCACCGATCACGAGAGCGACTATGCCCGCGCCCTGCTCGAGCGCGCCGGCGACCGGGTGATCTTCGCCGGCGTCCAGTCGCGCGCCACGCTCAAATGCCTCTACGAAAGCTGCGCGCTGTTCGTCATGCCCAGCTATCACGAGGGCCTGCCGATCGCGGCGCTGGAGGCGGCGAGCTGCGGCGCGCGGATGCTGCTGAGCGACATCCCGGCCAATCTCGATATCGGGCTGGAGCTGCGGAACTACTTCCCCGTCGGCGATGTCGCGGCACTCACCGATCGGCTCGATGCGGACTGCGCGGACTTCCAGGTCGATCGCGACACGGTCCGTGCGCGGTTCAGCTGGGACAAGGCGGCAGAGGACACGCTGGCGGTCTATCGCAGCGCGCTGGCGCCGGGCCGTGCGAAATCGCGGGCCTCCGGGCAGCCGGGAATGGTGGAGGGGTAATCTCCCTCTCCCCTGAAGGGGAGAGGGAGTTATGAGAGCCGAGCCATTACCTCCGCCCGGCTCGCCGCATCGATCTTCCCGCTGATCTCGATCCCGGAACCGCCAGCCACCGCCCGCGCGATCGCCGGCCGCCACGCATCCCCGCGCCATTGCCAGCTACGGATCCGCCAGCGGCCTGGCCCATCGGCCTCCACGGCCAGGCTCGGCCGGCCGGGAGCATCGCCCCCCAGGTCCCGTGCAGTACATGCACTTCCTGCTGCAAGCCCCGCAATTGAAACGATAAGTCCGCGACGGTCCACCGCAATAACCCCTCGGTTAATCAGCATAATCCCGGCTTAACCACGCTGCGACGCACCACGGCATCTAAATTGATCGATGTTAAGCATCGAACAACCAGGGGTCGTCGAGCCATGCCTAGCCTGTACATCTCGCCTGCCGGATCCGGAGACAAAAGCGGCCGGGACATCAACAACGCAGCGTCGATCGGTTCGCTCAACACGTTGATCGGAAAGGCCGGGCCGGGCGGCGAAGTGCTGCTGCTCGCCGACCAGGGCGACTATGGCGTCACCGGCATCCTCGGCATCACCCGCGGCGGCACCGATGGCAATCCGGTGACGATCCGCGGCGTGGATTCCGCCGGCAATCCCATGCAGGCGCAGTTCACCGGCTCGCGCCCGACCGACTGGCAGGCGGGCGACGTCGCGGGCAACGAGCTGTTCAAGCTCGGCACCGGCGCCAACAACCTGGTGTTCCGCGACCTGCAGATCGACAATGTCGGCACCGCCTTCCGCGTCACCGCCGATCTCAGCAACCTGCGCATCGAGGGCGTCGACGCCAACAATGTCCGCCGCTTCTTCGAGGATTATTCCTCTGCGGCCTCGGGCACCGCGACGATCACCGGCCTCACCCTGCGCGACATCGACATCCAGGGTTTCTCCAAGGCGGCGATCCGCCTCCAGTACGACACCAACAACGTGCTGATCGACAATGTCCGTGCCGACATGGACGGGCAGCTGGGCGACGATCTTCCCGAGGGCGTGCATCTCGACGGCACCGTCCACAACGTCACGCTCAACCGGGTGGCGATGGAGAATGTCCAGAGCACCGCCGGCGCCTATTTCAATGGCGACGGCTTCGCGACCGAGCGCGGCGTCTACGACATCCGCTTCATCGACACGGTCGCGCGCGGCAACAGCGATGGCGGCTATGACCTCAAGTCGACCGGCACCGTGCTGGTCCGCGCACTCAGCGAGGAGAATGGCCGCAACTTCCGCCTCTGGGGCGAGGCGACCCTGATCGACCCGACCGGCCGCAACCCGGTGCTGCGCGGCGGCATCTCCGAGCAGAACCAGCTCTGGCTCGATACCGCCGCCAACGTCACCGTGATCGGCGGCCATTTCGACGATGCCGGATCGCGCACCAAGGTGATCTCGTCGAACGGCAAGCTCACGCTCCAGGGCACCGAGATCACCCGTTCCGAGCTGGCGATCCTCGCGACCCAGGCCAGCCTGCCCGGCCTGAGCGGCGCCAACACGATCCGCGAGACGCTGACCATCGACCAGGGCACCGCCTCGCCCGGCGCGACCAGCTACATCGCGCTGCTTCCCCTGCCCGCCACGGCGACGGCGGACGCGATGACGGGCACCGCGCGCGACGACATCTTCCTGGTCGACGATGCCGGCGACCGGATCAGCGAGGCCGCCGATGCCGGCATCGACCGGGTCGAGACGACGCTGGGCAGCTACACGCTTGGCAGCGCGATCGAGAATCTGATCCGCCGCGGCGGCGCCGACTTCACCGGCACCGGCAACGCGCTTGCCAACGCGATGATCGGCGGCGCGGGCAGCGACACGCTGAGCGGGCTCGACGGCAATGACGACATCGCCGGCAATTCGGGCGCCGACGTGCTGAGCGGCGGCAATGGCGAGGACCTGCTCCAGGGCCAGGCGGGCGCGGACAATCTGCTCGGCGGCTGGCAGTCGGACACGCTGATCGGCGGCACGGGCGCGGACCGGCTGGTCGGCGATCTCGAATGGCTGAGCAGCCAGGGCGCCAATGACCGGCTGGACGGTGGCGACGATGGCGACCTGCTGATCGGCGACGCGACCAACATCTATGGCAGCGGCAAGGGCGGCAACGACAAGCTGGTCGGCGGCGCCGGCAACGACGTGCTGATCGGTGACGGCGATGTGATGAAGGACAATGCCAAAGGCGGCGCCGATACGCTGGAAGGCGGCGACGGCAATGACTGGCTCTATGGCGACGGCCGCGATTCGTCCGCGATGGTGAGCGGCGGCGCCGACAAGCTCTATGGCGGCGACGGGCCCGACTATCTGATCGGCGGCGGCGGCAACGACATGCTGTTCGGCGGCAACGGGGCCGACTGGTTCGTCTTTGCCCCGGGCTCGGGTGCGGACGAGATCGGCGACTTCGCCTCGGGCCAGGACCATATCGACCTGAGCGCGTTCGATATCGCGTACGAACAGCTCAGCTTCACTACCAGCGCCGACGGCATCCGCGTCGGCTTCGGCGCCGACAGCATCTTCCTGCGCGGCACCCAGAGCGTGAGCCCCAACGACTTCGTGTTCGGCTAGGCCGAAGCCACAGGCCCATCGTCATCCCCGCGAAAGCGGGGACCCATCTCGGGGAGATGCCGCGGTTACAACAGCCGCCGTATCAGCTGGCGCGTGCAGGAGATGGGTCCCCGCTTTCGCGGGGATGACGGAAGTGATGACAACCCTCGGTATCAAGGCGCCGCCAGCTCCTCCGGCACCGTCTGGCGGGACTGCCTCGCGCTGCCGGTGGCGCGGCGGATCACCACCTTGCCCAGCCGCTGCCCGGGAAGCTCGACCAGGCGATAGGTGAGGTACGCCAGCGCATAGGTGACCGGCACTACAATCGCGCCGGTCAGGACGAACCGCCCCATCGCGCCGAGCCCGGTGCCGAAATGCCCGATCACCGCCGCCGCCACCGGCTGCAGGATCAGCAGATGGATCAGATAGGTGCCGTAGCTGAGCTCGCCCAGCCAGTGGAACGGCCGGCTCCCCAGCAGCCGCGCCACCCAGTCGATCGCGCCAAGGCTGCGCAGATGGACCAGCGTGAAGAAGCCGAGCACCAGCAGCTCGCGCACCGCGAAGTGCAACCAGTCCTGCTCGCCGCGGATCGGCAGCGCCGCGAGCAGCACCGCCGCGGCCAGATGCAGCCATATCCGCCTGCCCGGCCCCGGATCGGCCGCGATCAGCATGCCACACAGGAACAGGTGCAGCTTGAGCGGCAGAAAGGACGGCATCGGCCAGTCGAGCCCCATTGTCCCCACCGCCAATGTCACCAGCGCCACCCCGATCGCCGCCGCGATCAGCGCCGCCGGCACCCAACCCACGCGCCGGGCGAGAAGCACCAGGAACGGGAAGACCGCATAGAATTGCATCTCGAGCCCCAGGCTCCAGTCGGGCAGCGGGGTGCGGTAGGCGTAATCGGGCAGCAGCCCGAACACGAAGCTCAGATGCGCGGCGATATTGGCCAGACTGGCGTCGGTATAGCGTTCCGCCGGCTGCAGCCCCTGGCCCAGGAAACTGTCGATCGCCACCCGGTCGGCATAGATGGCGGGTCCGGCGATCAGCGCGGCGGCGAGCGTCACGTAGAAGAGCGGCGCCAGCCGGAAGAAGCGCCGCGCCCAGAAGCTCGCCCAGGTGCCGGGCGCACCCCAGTCCTCGCTGCCCGCGCGCAACTGATACTGGAACACCATCAGGAAGCCCGAGAGCAGGATGAACAGATCCACGCCCAGATCGGCATTGCGCAACAGCGGCAGCCGGAAACCGGTCAGGATCATCATGTGCCCGACGAGCACCCATAGCGCCGCCAGTCCGCGCAGGCCGTCGAGACATTCGACACGGCGAATACCGCCTTGTTCCAGGCCCACCGCGTACCTCCGCTGTCGTTCGTCGATACCCGCTGATGACCCGCATCCGGAGCCAAGGCCACCGTGCGAAGACCCCTAATCGGCCAGTTGCCCCACCCGGACGACAGGGCGGTCGCGGACGTGGTGCATTGCAGCAAATCCGCGTGGTACGCCCTGTCGCAAGGGGGCCGGATTTCGCGCGGAAGCGCACGAGGGACGATGCCGGACAACAAGCGAATAGTCTTCGCGATCAATTCACTCGCCGGCGGTGGCGCCGAGCGCGTGCTCACCACCCTGCTCGGCGGATCGGCGCCGTGGCGCAACCGCTACGACATCCACCTCGCGCTGCTCGACGACGAGCCGCGCGCCTATGCCGTGCCCGATTGGGTGGAGGTTCATCAGCTCGATGCACGGCACAAATTGCTGCCCAGCCTCAAGCAGCTGCGCGCGCTGACCGAACGGCTCTCGCCCGATGCGACGCTGAGCTTCCTCACCCGCGCCAATATCGCCAATGCCTGGGCGATGGCGGGCCGCGGGCGGCCCTGGCTGATCAGCGAGCGAGTCAACACCAGCGCGCACCTGGGCAAGGGCCGCGGGGCGATCGCCGCCAAGGCGATGGTCCGCATGGCCTATCCCCGTGCCGCCCACGTCATCGCCGTGTCCGAAGGGGTGGTCGACGATCTCGCCGACAATTTCGGCGTCCAGCGCGCCCGCATGTCGGCGATCGCCAATCCGATCGACCATGACCAGATCGCCGCGCTTGCCGCCGAGCCGCCGGCCTTCACCCCCGCCGGCCCCTATATCGCCGCCGCCGGCCGGCTGGTGCCCAACAAGAACATGGCGCTGCTGCTGCGCGCCTATGCGAAGGCCGGTCCCGACGCGCGCCTGGTCATCCTCGGCGAAGGACCGGAGCGCCCCGCGCTCGAGCGGCTCGCCGCCGCGCTCGGCATCGCCGACCGGGTCGACATGCCCGGCTTCGTCGCCAACCCCTTCGCGCTGCTCGCCCGCGCCCAGGCCTATGCCATGCCCTCCAATGCCGAGGGCTTCCCCAACGGCCTGGTCGAGGCGATGGCGTGCGGCGTGCCCGTCGTCGCGACCAATTGCGCCTCGGGCCCGTCCGAAATTCTGGCGGACCGCCCTCGCAGCGCGGTGACCGGCGGGATCGATGTCGATGCCGGCGCATTGGTCCCCACCGATGATGTCGATGCTTTCGCTGCGGCGCTCCGCCGCGTGCTCGTCGAGCCGCGCCGCAGCGCCTGCGGTGCGCGCGCGCGTGCCCGCTCGCGGGCTTATGGCGTGGAGCAGGCAGCCGCCAATTACTGGGCCAGGATCGAAGCCGCGCTCGCCGCACCTTCCAGGCACCAACCCGATGACAATGTAAGTCGCGTTCAGGGAGCAAATCGATGAAGTGGCACATGCAGATCGCGCTGGCGGGGGCGCTACTCGGCGGATGCGCCGGCCAGACCCCGCTTGCCGGCAGCGGCGACGCCCCGCCGCCGGCGGCAGCCTTCACCCTCTCGCCCGGCGACAAGGTGAAGGTCGCCACCTATGGCGAAGTCGCGCTCACCGGCGATTTCGAAGTCTCGCCCGGTGGCACCATCGCCTTCCCGCTGATCGGCGAGGTCAAGGCGGCGGGCATGCAGCCCGACCAGCTCTCCAAGACGATCGAGACCGAGCTGCGCGAAGGCTATCTGCTCGAGCCCAAGGTCTCGGTGCAGGTCGCCAGCTTCCGCCCGGTCTACATCCTGGGCGAAGTCAACAAGCCCGGCGAATATCCCTATACCCAGGGGCTCACCATCCGCGGCGCGGTCGCCAAGGCGGACGGCTTCACCTACCGCGCCAACGAGAAGCGCGTCTTCCTCAAGCGCACCGGCGAGCCGGGCGAGCGGGCCTATCCGTTGACCGCGGATTTCGCGGTGCTGCCCGGCGACACGATCCGCTTCGGCGAGCGCTATTTCTGATGGACATGGCCACCGCATCGCTCGCGCCCGGGATGGCGCCCGAACCGGCACATGCCGAGCCCTTGCCCGAGACCGGCAAGCCGCATCTGCGCGGCTGCCCGGTCAGCTTCGCCAAGCTGAAGGCGCTGCTCGCCGCCGATCTCTACCGCTATGCCGGCCGGGTCAGCACGGGCGCCTTCCTCAAGCACTACGCCTTCACGCCGGGCTATAAATACACGGTGCTGATGCGCACCGCCGGCTGGCTCAAGCTCAAGCCGGCCAAGGCCTTCGGCTTCTACCCGCTCGCCAAATGGCTGCTTCTGCGCGCCCGCTACAAATACGGCTTCGCCATCCCCGAATATATGGAGATCGGCCCGGGCCTGTTCCTCAACCGGTTCGGCGGCTTCTATTTCCACGGCGACACGGTGCTGGGCAGCAACGTCAACATCACGCACGGCGTGGTGCTCGGCTACATGAACCGCGGCGCCAAGCGCGGTGCGCCGGTGATCGGGGACCGCACCTTTCTCGGCTCGGGCGCCAAGGTGATCGGCGGGATTCAGGTCGGCGCCGAGGCGGCGATCGGCGCCAATGCGGTGGTCACCAAGGACGTGCCGGAGCGCGGCGTCGTCGGCGGCATCCCCGCCAAATTGCTCTCGGACCAGGGCTCGGACGGCTATATCAACCGCCTCGCCCCGCCCGAACTGCTCGCCGCCTGCGAGGGCGCGCTGCACGGCTGGCGCGAAAATCAGCCGAACACGAAGTCGTTCTGATCGAGCGTGGTGGCGCCGCGCACGAAGATCGTGTCGGTGCCACCCAGCTGGATCGTCACCCCCGCGCTGCTGGTGGTGAAGCGCAGCTGCTCATAGGCGATGTCGAAGGCGCTGAGGTCGATCCGGTCGGCCTCGGCCCCGCCGCGGGTGAAATCGGTGATCTCGTCGGCGCCCGAACCCGGCGCGAAGACGAAGCGGTCGCTCCCGCCGCCGCCGGTCAGCTTGTCGTTGCCGCCCTTCGCGCCGGCGACCATGTTCACCGCATCGCCGTACAGCACGTCGTTGCCGAGCCCGCCGATCAGCGTGTCCGCCCCGCCGATCCCCGCCGCGGTCATGCTCATCCCGTCGCCGACCAGCACATCGTCGCCGTCGCCACCGTCGAGCGTGTCCTTGGCGGCGAGCGACGAGACCCATTCGCTGTCGCCGACCAGCAGGTCGTTGCCCGCCCCGCCATAGAGCCTGTCGGTCTGCTGGCCGCCATAGAGCGTGTCGCCGCCATCCTCGCCGTAGAGCAAATCCTCGTTCTTGCCGCCGTCGAGCCGGTCGGCGCCGATCCCGCCCCAGAGCGTGTCGTTGCCGTCGTCACCCGACAGCGTGTCGTCGCCCGCCCCGCCGGTCAGCACATTGGCCCCGGCGCTGCCGAGCAATGCGTCGTCGAAGCCCGATCCTTGCGCATTCTCGATGCTGACCAGCCTGTCGCCGGTGGCGTCGCCGCCCGTCGCGGTCTGGGTGCGCAGATTGACCAGCACCCCGCCCAGCGACCCGGCATAATCGACCGTGTCCGCCCCCGCGCCGCCGTCGAGCACATCGCCGCCCGATCCGCCGCGCAGCATGTCCGCACCGTCGCCGCCGGTCAGCCGGTCCTCGCCGCCGCCGCCGACCAGGAAATTGTCGAGCGCATTGCCGGTCAGCGTCGCCCCGACGGTGCCGGTATAGACCAGCTCCTCGATATTGGCGCCGAGCGTGTAATTGTTGGCGGCGGTGCGGATGCGGTCGCGCCCCTCGCCCGCCGCCTCGATCACCTGGTCGCCGGCCTCGAAGACGACATAGAGGTCGTTGCCCGTGCCGCCGCGCAGCACGTCGTTGCCGCTGCCGCCGTCGAGCTGGTCGTCGCCCGCACCGCCGACCAGCACGTCATCGCCGCCGCGCCCATAGAGCATGTCGCCGACCAGGGGATCGTCGCCGCCGGTGATGCTGTCGGCATAGTTGGAGCCGATCACCATCTCGATGCCGACCAGCCGGTCGCCCTCGGCCTCGCCGCCATGATTGACGTTGGTCGCCAGGTTGACGGTGATCGCGGTCGACTTGGTGTAATCGACCTGGTCGCGCCCCGCCCCGCCATCGAGCAGGTCCGCCCCCGCGCCGCCGACCAGCTTGTCGTCGCCGTCGAGCCCATAGAGCGCATCGTCCAGCGCCTTGCCGTACAGGCTGTTGTCGAGCGCATTGCCCGTGCCAGTAAACCCGCCGCTGCCGGTATAGCTGAGATCCTCGACGCCGTCGGCCAGGGTCAGCGCCGAAAGGCTGGTGCGCACGATGTCGGCCCCGCCGCCGAGCGCCTCGACAACCTGGTCGCCGGCATTGTCGACCACATAGGAGTCGTCGCCGGTCCCGCCGATCATCAGGTCCGCGCCCGCGCCGCCATCGATCGTGTCGTTGCCGCCGCCGCCCTCGATCCGGTTGGCGTTCGCATCCCCGGTCAGCGTGTCGGCAAAGCCGCTGCCGACCACCGCCTCGATTCCAGAAATGCTGTCACCCTGCGCATCGCCGCCCGACACGGCACCGGTGGCAAGGTTGACCTTCACCGCCGCGGCGCTGCCCGAATAGACCAGGGTGTCGAACCCGCCGGCGCCGTCGAGCCTGTCGCCACCCGCGCCGCCGACCAGGATCTGGTCGCCGCCATCGCCAATCAGCATGTCGGCGAAGCCGGTGCCGATGAAGCGCTCGACCCCGTCGAACCGGTCGCCCTCGGCATCGCCGCCGCTGCTCGTACCGGTCTGCAGGTTGATCGCGATGCCCACGGCGTTGGCGCTATAGTCGACGGTATCGATCCCATCGCCGCCGATCAGCGTGTCGGCACCGGCACCGCCCTGGAGCAGGTCGTCGCCGCCGCGCCCGTCGAGCCGGTCCGCCCCGGCGCCGCCGTATAGCGCCTCGGCAATGCCCGTGCCCGACAGCGTATCGTCAAAGGCCGAGCCCGCCAGGCCCTCGATGCCGACCAGCCGGTCGCCCGCCGCATCCCCGGTGCTGGCCTGCACCGACAGAGCGAGATCGACCTGCACCGCCGCCGCCGAGCCCGAATAGTCCGCGGTGTCGAACCCCTCGCGCCCGTCGAGCAGGTCCGCGCCCGCCCCACCGGTCAGCCGGTTGCTCCCGCCATCGCCGCTCAGCACGTCGTCGAAGGCCGAGCCGATCAGGTCCTCGATCGCCACCAGGCTCGCCCCGCCCGACGCGATCCCCGCGGCGAGGTCCGCCGTCACCGCGCTCGTGCTGGCGGCAAAGTCCGCCGCATCCACGCCGAGCCCGCCGTCGAGCCGGTCCGCCCCGCCATTGCCGACCAGCCGGTCATCGCCAACACCGCCCGACAGCGCATTGGCCGCGCCATCGCCGACCAGCACGTCGCCAAAGCCCGAGCCGACCAGGTTCTCGATCCCCGCCAGCACATCGCCCTGCGCATCGCCGCCGCTGCCGGCGCCGCCCAGCACGGCGATCACGCCGGCACTGCTCGTCGCATAATCGGCGGTGTCGACGCCCGCCCCGCCGGTCAGCCGGTCCGCGCCGGCACCGCCGATCAGGACATTGTCGAACGCGTCGCCGGTCAGCGCATCGTCGAAGCGCGAGCCGACCAGCCGCTCGACGCCCGAGAGCCGGTCGCCCTGGGCATCGCCGCCCGCGCCGGTGCCCGCAACGAGATCGACCGTCACCGCCGCGCCGCTGGCCGAATAGTCCGCGCTGTCGAACCCCGCCCCGCCGGTCAGCACATCGGCCCCCGCGCCGCCGACCAGCAGGTCGTCGCCGCCGCGCCCGTCGATCCGGTCGTCGCCCGCCCCACCCCCGAACCAGTCCGCGCCTTCGGTGCCGGAGAGCGTGTCGGCAAAGGCCGAGCCCTCGATCGCCTCGATTCCGACCAGCCGGTCGCCCGCCGCCTCCCCGCCGCTCGCCGCGCCATTGGCAAGGTCGACCGTCACGCCCGCGGCGCTGCTGCCATAGTCGACCCGGTCGATCCCGGCCCCGCCATCGAGCAGGTCCGCGCCCGCGCCACCATCAAGCATGTCGTCGCCTGCCCCGCCGGTCAGCGTGTCGTCGCCATTCCCGCCGAACAGCCGGTTCGCCCCCGCATCGCCCGCCAGCGTGTCGGCAAAGGCGGATCCCTCGACATCCTCGAACCCGTCGAACAGATCGCCCGCGGCATCGCCGCCGGCCGCGGTCAATCGCATCAAGTCAATCTGCACACCGGCGCCGCTACCCGCATAGCTGAGCAGGTCCCGCCCCGCTCCGCCGACCAGGATGTCCGCACCTGCGCCGCCCGCCAGCAGATCGTCGCCGGCATTGCCGACCAGCATGTCCTTGCCCGCGCCGCCCAGCAGCGCATCGGCACCCGCGGTGCCGCCGATCATGTCGTCGCCCGCCGTCCCCGCGCTCACCACCACGCGCTGCCCGTCCAGGGTCAGCACCGATCCGGTGCCCTTCTTGGTGGTCACCGTGCCCGCACCGGTGGCGAGGCCATAGTCGCGCACCGTCAGCGCGCCGTTCTTCTCGGCGAGGTTGAACAAAGTCGGCGAGCCCGGATCGGAGAAGAACGCCCCGTCGATCGTCGCGCTGGCGCCCTCGGCCAGCCAGACATGCTCGCGATTGCCCCCGGCAAGCGGCGCGCCCGCATCGAGGCTGACGATGTTGCTCAGTTGCGCGCCGGTACCCCACAGCCGGATGTTGCGGCCATTGCCCGAGATGATCGCGCCGTCGACCACCACCCCGTTGCTCTTGAGGTCGAGTCCGCCATCGCTGTTGCCGGTGGCGATCACGTCGCGCAACGTGATGTTGTAGGTGCCGCGCTCGGTCGCGAAGCCATCCCCATTCCGATAGTCGTTCACCGTGTCGAGCGCATTGCGCATCGCGACATGGTCGATCAGCACGTCGTGCGCGGTGCCGTCGATATGGACGCCGATCGCGAAATTGTCGCCGTCCTGGAACTGGCTGTCGCCGCGGACATCCTCGATCAGCACGTTGCTGCTGTTGTACTGGACGCGGATCGCGCCCTTGGAATAGCCGTCCACCGCCACGTCGCGGATCGTCAGCCCGGTGATGCTCGCGCTGGCGTTCGCGCCCGATGCGATATCGTCGAAGAAGCGCGCGACATTGCTCGCCGTGACATGCTCGATCGTGAGGTTGCTCAGGTCCCCGCCGGCGCGGATCGCCGTGCCGACATTCTCGAAGGCAAGGTCGCTGAACCGCAGATTGTTCGCCCCGCCGAGCAGCCGGAAGACTTCCTCGCCCGCGGGGTTGGCCGGATCGAACGGCTCGGGCCGGGTTCCGACGATCGTCGCCGCCATCGCATTGCCCGCACTGTCGACCCCGCGGATCGTCACCGGTGCCGCCGCGGTACCGCCCGCGACGATCGCCAACGCGCTGGTCGGTGCGGTATAGGCGCCCTGGTCGGCAAGCATCAGCACCTGACCGCCCGGCCCCGCCGCCGCGATCAGCTTGGGCAGGTCCTTCAGCGTCGCGGCGTTGGCCGCGCTCGAGCCGTCGCCCGAACCGCTTCCCGTCGGCGAGATGTACAGCGTCGGCATGGCAAGGGTCTCCTCATAGGCCCGAGAAGGTCACCCCCATTGAAATGCGATCGTCCGAGAATTTGCGTCCCGCGGTTGCCCCCGCGCTCGACTGGGACCGCCGTTGCAGATCGAGCCGCAGCGTCATGCGCTTGTTCACCAGGTAGGAACCGCCGGCGCGCCAGGTCCAGCGATCGTCGCGCCGGTCGATATCGTTGAAGTCGCGCTTCTCCAGCTCGCCGCCCACGCCCAGGATCAGGTTGCGCAGCAGCTCGTAATCGGCGCGCAGCGTGAAGTTGGTGGCGAGATAGCCGGTCGCGCCATTCACCCCGGTCTCGCGGATGCCGCGATCGACCGTGCCGGTGATCGTCACCAGCGGCGTCAGGAAATAGGCGAGCTCGCCGCGCACCAGGAAGCCGGAGATGTCCTTGAACTGCGCCGGCTTGTAGTCCTGCTGGAGATAGCCGAGCCGCAGCGATCCGCGCGCCTTGCGCCCCAGCTCGAAGCTCGCCCCGCCGGCCAGCTCGAACCCACTGGAATCGCGCGCCGGCACGGGCCCGGTCCGCTCGCGATAGTCCCGCTTGTTGAGCGTGCCCGCTACGAAGAATGCGATGCTCGGGCTCAGCGCATATTCGCCGATCGCGGTGCCCGTGTACGCGGTGTGGTCGCGGAAATCCTGGTCGATCGGCGCGCCGCCGGGCGTCACGCTGTCGGCATAGTTGCGGTTCTCGACGTCGAACACGCCGCGCACCCGCAGCCGGTTGAAGACATGGGTGTACGCCAGGTTCGCCCCGCTCAGGGTGAAGCGGATCGGGCGCGAGGCCTGGCTGGGCGAATCGGGCGAGACGCGTTCCTGGCTGTAGCGCCCGTTGCGCAGCGAGACGTTCAGCGTGTCCGACTTGCTGATCGTGTAGAGCGCACCGGCGTTCACCGCATATTGGGTGGCGTTCTCGCTCGCGCGATCGGCATAGCGCAGCAGGTCGAGCTCGGCGTCGAAGTTGAGCTTCAGGGTCGGCGAGGGCCGGACCAGCGAGACCTTGGGGCGGATGCGGACATAGGCATCGCCGATCCGGTCGCTCGGCTGGGCATAGAGATTGTCGTCATAGCCCGCGCCGATCGCGACGCGCGGCAGCAGTTCGAAGCTGCCGACATGGATCGGCTCGGGCGTATAGTCGGGCCGTCGCCGCTCGAGCACGCCGATATTGCGGTCGCGCCCGAAGCTGTTCGCGCTCGATACCGAGCCGAGCCCGTCGGTCGCGTCCGATTGCTGGGCGAGCGCCGGCGCCGCGAAGCCGCCGGAGGCCAGCAGCGCGAGGAAGGCGGCGCGCTTCACCGGCGGCCCAGCGTCACGAGGACCGGGCGATGGTCCGAGCCGGTGGGCGGCAGCTGCCGCGCCGACACCAGTCCCCAGTCCGGCCCAGCATAGAGCTGGTCGATCGGCAGGACGGGAACGGTGCGCGGCCAGCTCAGCACGGCGCGGGTCATGCGGGTGAGCGGCGCGAAGGATCGGTCCTGTTCGCGCATCGCCGCGGCCCATGGGGTGAGGTTCATGTCGCCTGCAACGATGAGGGGGTCGCGATTGATCCGTATCAAGGCCTGCGCCACGGCGCGCCTGCGCAACGCCTGATCGCGCGACGTCGGCCGCGGATAGTGGAGCGTCACCACGGTGAACGGCCGGCCATCGGGTCCGGCGATCCGTGCCCAGAGCAAGGGCGGGCCGAATTTGCGGCCCTGCGGGTCCTTCAGGAAATAGTCGCTGTCCTCGATCGGCCAGCGCGAGAAGATGACGAGCCCGCAGCCCGGCGGGCATTTGGTGGAATGATGCAGCTGCTGGCCGAGCGCCGCGAGCATCGGGCGGAAGCTGCCATCGACTTCCTGGAGCATCACCACGTCGGGCTTCGCGTCGAGGATCGCCTGGGCAGTCTCGGCCGGGTCGTCGTTGCGCACCCAGACATTGTGGCTGAGCACGCGGACCTGCGGCATGCCGGCACGCGCGACCGGGATCGCGCGCATCAGCTCGGGCACCACGCCGATCGCCACCGGCACCAGGCCGAGCAGCGCGGCCGCGATCGTCCAGCCCAGCCACCGCCAGGCGAGCAGCAGCCCGAACAGGGTCACCAGCCCGAAGATCGGCAGGAACGACGCCAGCGCGTCGAGCGCCGGCACGGCCATGCCCGCCAGCGCCGCCCACGCAGCGACGATCCCCCCGCCGAGCAGCAGGGTGCCAAGGGCCCGGACCAGCCTCACGCGCGGGCGAGCAACCGATTGCGCAGGGCATGGCCGGATTGCCGGATCGAGGCAGGGATCAGCTTGGCCGCGAGCAGCAGCGCCGCGGTGCCGGTCCCTTCGGGCAGGTAGATGTCGCCCAGCCGGATCGCGGTGCGGCCCGGATATTTCATCGCGTAGCGGGCGTAGTGCGCGATCTCCTGGTTCACCAGCCGCCGCAACAGGCTGGCCTCGCGCCCGGTCGCCCCGGCCAGGATCGTCCGCGCGGTATCGACCAGGCAGGGCAGGTCGAGCGTGGTGGTCGACTTGCTGACCTTGTTGTCGCTGTCGCGGTGGAAGATCGCGGTGACGCGCGGGTCGTAGCGCAGCGTGCCCTGCGCGAGCACCCGCAGCCACAGGTCCTTGTCGCCGCCGCGCACCGCCCGCCCCTCGGGGAACAGCCCGGCCTCGAACAGCGCGTCGCGGCGGATCGCGATCGCCCCGGTCCACATCGGGCATTCGCGCACCGCCAGCCACGCGGAGAGAAAATCGGCAAGGTCGAGCGTGCGCGCATGCTCCAGCTTGGGCGCGATCCGCTGCGGCTGGGAACGGCTCTCGAACACATGATCGAACCGGGTAGCCGCCGCGTGTACTTCGGGATCGGCCGCGATCCCTTCCGCCAGCACGGCCAGGTGATCGGGCTGCCACAGATCATCGGCATCGAGGAACGCGATCCAGTCGCCGCTGGCGGCGTGGATACCCAGGTTCCGCCCGGCATAGCCGCCCGGCCCCGGCGTCGGCAGGTCGAGCAGCTTGATCCGCTCGTGCCCGATCGCGGCGACCAGCTCCCGACCGCCATCGGTCGAGCAATTGTCGATCACCAATATCTCGTGCGGCGCGAAACTCTGGTCGAGCGCGCTCTCGATCGCGGCGCGGACATGCGCGGCCTTGTTGTAGAGCGGCATGACCACGGAGAAATGTGGGACGGTCATCAGTCTCTTGCTGCCTTTCTGCCCCCCGCGAGTTGCAGGAACTCGCCCACCGCCACCCCGGCGAGTTCCAGCGTCAGAAGCATCACCGCCAGCCGGCGGCGCATCGTCAGTTCGCGCGAGACCGCCGCGCGGCGCAGCCGCCGCACGGTGTCTACCGCAGTGATTCCCAGCACATGGACGAGGCGTGGGCGCCTGGCGGTGCGGTCCCAGCGCCCGCCGCTCAGCCGCCGGCGCTTGTGGACCAGCTCGGCCCGGCTCGCGCGCACCGGATGGCGCACGACCATCCCGGGCACATAGACGAGCGGGTAGCCGGCATCCTTGATCCGCAGCGCCATCTGCCGGTCGCCGCCGGACTTGAGCCCGGCGTCGAACCCGCCCAGTTCCCGTAGCAGCGCGGTCTCGCTCGCCCAGTTCGCCGTCGCGCAATTGCCGCGCGCGGCATGCGCCTGGGGAAAGGAGAAGAGCCGCTCGTAATCGCCGAACACCTCGCGCTCCTGGACGATCTCGTCGAACAGCTCGATCTTGCCGGCCAGCACGCCGAACCCCGGATTCGCCGCTGCGGCACGCAGCACCTGCTCCAGCCAGTCGGGCGCCGGCTCGCAATCGACATCGGTGAAGGCGATGATCGGCGCCCGCACCTGGCCGATCGCCAGGTTGCGCGCGGCATAGGAGCCGGGCCGCTTCTCCTCGAGCAGCTCGACGCCCGGATAGCGCCGCGCGATATCGGCAGTGGCGTCGCTCGACCCATTGTCGACGACGATGATCTGAAATGCGTCACGCGGGACCGTCTGGCGCGCGAGCGCATCCAGGCAACGGCCAAGCACCGCTTCTCCGTTCCACACGGGTATGACGACTGCGACTTGAAACATAGATACGCCTGTCCAGTGCTAGTCGCGGCCCAGTCAGCCCGCCGCGCTGTCCGGGTCAACCGCATGCCGCGCCTGCGAAAGACGAGCTGCCCCTTTGGCCGGGTGACCGGAGCCCTGGGCGCCTTCGCTCTCGAATAATTGCCCGCTACCAAGGATCACGCCGGACCAATCGTTGTTGCTGCACCGCACAAGCGTTGCCGCGACCGTGAGCAGGAGGCGTGTAACCGTGCGTGAATTCCAGCCCGAATCGGGCTCCCGATCGAGCATTGCCACCGACATCACGGTGGTCTCGCTCGAAACCGCAACCGCCCGCCGGGCGGCATTTGCTGCGCGTGCGGCGGGCACTTCGCTCGCCTGGCGCTTCTTCGACGCGTGCACCGGCCCGGCCCAGGGCATGACGATCGACGAGCCCGCGATCCGCCGCAACAAGGGGCGGGCGATGAGCAAGGGCGAGATCGGCTGCTATGCCAGCCATTTCTCGATCTGGCGCGACATGATCGCATTGGGCGTGCCCCAGGCGATCGTGCTCGAGGACGATACGGTGGTCGACTGGGCCTATCTGGAGCCGCTCGCGGCCACCGATCTCCACGCCCAGGGCATCGACTATCTGCGCCTCTACGCCAAGCGGCCGACCTGGCAGCGCGTGGTGAAGCGCGACTTCCTCCAGCATTCGCGCACGATCGTCGAGCTGGTCGGCCCCGCTTATGGCACCCAGGGCTATGCGATCACGCTGGAAGGCGCGCGCAAGCTGCTCGCGCATTGCCGCATCGTCCGCCGCCCGATCGACGACGAGATGGACCGCAGCTGGGCGCACGGCCTGCCCAATCTCGCTTTGTATCCCGCGCCGATCCTCGAGGCGGCGATCGTCTCCGACATCGGCCCCGCGCGCTTCGGCCCGAAGAACGACCCGCTCTATCATTCGGTCAGGCAGAAGGCCTGGCGCCATATCGAGCGCACCCGAATGCGCATGCTGAAAGCGAGGCGCCTGCTTGAACGCTGAGACGCCCGCACGCTTCGACGACGGCCTGCGCGCGCGCAGCCGCAGCTCGATCGGCTGGACGATCACGCGCTTCCTGTCGGACCAGCTCTTCTCCTTCATCGTCTTCGTCATCCTCGCCCGCCTGCTCACGCGCGCGGACATCGGCGCATTCGCGGTGATGGCGGTAACCGCGGAGGCGTTCCGAATCATCGCCACAGCCGGCCTCGTCCAGACGATCGCCCGCAGGCGCGAGCTGACGCCCGCCTTCCTCGACACCATCTATCGCTCGCAGCAGGGCTTCTCGTTCCTCTCCGCCGCGCTGATCGTCGCGCTTGCCCAGCCGATCGCCGATCTGATGGGCGCGCCGACCATCGCCCTGCCGCTGGCGGTGATGAGCCTGGTGCTGCCGATCTCCTCGTTCGGCGGCACGCATCTCGCCCTCAGGCTGCGCGAGTTCGGCCACCGCACGACTGCGTTGCGCTCGGTGGTCGGCGGGCTGATCGGCGGTACCTGCGCGGTGGTCGCCGCCTTTGCCGGGCTCGGCCTGTGGAGCCTGGTCATCCAGCGCCTCGTCACCGAGATCGCCGGCGTATTCCTCTCGCGCGCCTCCTATGACTGGAAGCCCGGCTGGAAGTTCGAGATCCCGATCCTGCGCAGCAACCTGATGCTCAACGCCAGCCTGATCTATGTCCAGCTGATCTTCCTGGCGACGGTGCGCGTGCAGGAGATGGCGATCGGCGCGGGCATCGGTCTCGCCGCGGTCGGCGTCTATCGCACCGCCTGGCGCACCGTCGAGCTGATCGGCCGCGGCGCGATCCAGCCCTTCACCCAGGTCGCGGTGCAGACCCTCGCCCGGGTGAAGGACGAGCCCGCCGAGCTGCGCCAGGCCTATCGCTGGATGATCGCCCAGGCCTCCGCCATCTCCTTCCCGGCGCTCGTCGGCTTCGGCGCGCTGGCGCCCGTCGCAATCCCCACCGTGTTCGGCGCGAAATGGGACGAGGCCGGGCAACTTGCCCAGATCTTCGCGTTCATGGCCGTGCCCTTCACGCTCAACTTCTTCGCCTCGCCCTCGCTGAGCGTGCTCGGCGCCTCGCGCAGCCTGATGTCGCTGTCGACGACGCAGCTGATCCTCGGCGTGATCCTGACGCTGGCGGCCTTGCCCTATGGCCTGCTCGCCGTCGCCATCTCCTATGTCGGACGCGCCTATCTGACGCTGCCGATGCAGATCCTCCTGCTCCGCCGCGCCTCGGGCATCCGTCCGGTCGATACCTGGCGCGCAGTCGGCGCGCCGCTCATCGCCTCCACGCTGATGGGCGTGGCGCTCGCGGTCGCGATGCGGCTGCTCGACACGCATCTTTCGGGCTGGAGCGTGCTGCTGCTCCTCAGCGCATCGGGCGCGCTGTTCTACGGCCTAGTGCTGCTCGCAATCTCGCGGCCGTGGCGCGGCCGCCTCCTGACCTTGTCCAGACGCCTCAGAAAGGGCCGGATATGACCATCAAGACCGCCGATCAGCTCGTCGGCGAACTCGCCCAGCGTTTCGCCCAGACCCTCGACATCGTGCTGCCCCCCGGCAAGCTCGCGCTCGTCGACTTCCCCGATCACTCCAATGTCGGCGATTCCGCCATCTGGCTCGGCGAGATGGCCTATCTCCGCCAGCGCGGCCGCCTGCCGGCCTATTACTCCGCGATCGCCGATTTCGACGATACGGCCTGCCGCGCCGCGATCGGCAATGACGGCACGATCCTGATCCATGGCGGCGGCAACATGGGCACGCTCTGGCCCAAGCACGAAGCCCTCCGCCTGCACCTGCTGCGCAACCATCGCGGCCGGCCGATCGTCCAGATGCCGGAGTCGATCCACTATGCCGACCCGGCCGCCGCAAAGGAGATGGCCGAGGCGATCCGCGATCACGGCGCCTTCACGCTGCTGGTCCGCGACGCCCGCTCGCTCGCCTTCGCGCAGGAACATTTCGACTGCGAGATCCATCTCTGCCCGGACGCCGCGCTGATGCTCGGCCGCCAGCAGCGCGCGCCTGCCACCGTGCCGGTCTTCGCCCTGCTGCGCACCGATCACGAACGCTCCGCCGACGATGCCGCGGTGCCGGCCGGCGTGGCCGTCGATGACTGGCTCGCGGAGGATCCCGCCCAGAAGCGCAAGCTTCGCCTGTCGCTGAAGCTTGGGAAGCTGTTCATCCGCGATCCCATGGCCCAGCGTGCCGCCCGCCAGCGCCGCCTTGCCGAATGGCGCTTCCAGCGCGGCCTGGCGATGCTGTCCTCGGGCGAGCTGGTCGTTACCGACCGGCTGCACGCGCACATCCTCTCGCTGCTGCTCGATATCCCGCACGTGCTGCTCGACAACAGCTACGGCAAGGTCGCGGGCTTCGCCGACCAGTGGACCGGCGACTATGCCGGCCTGCTGCGTGCCACCAGCCGGGCCGAGGGCTTCGCCACCGCGCTGGCCTGTCGCACCCCGCAGATGGTCACCGGCTGAGGAGCCCGCACCCAGAGGAGGGATCCGTGAAGCAGGACCTGTCCTTCGACCCCGCCCCGGAGCCCGCCGACAACGGGCTCGCCGCCCTCGCCCTGATCCTCGCGATGCACCGTGTCGCAGCCGATCCGGCCGAGCTGCGCCACGATCTCGGCCATGCCGAACCGGCCGGCACCGATGACCTGCTTCGCCTGGCAAAGCGCATCCCCGGCGTCCGCGCCCGCGCCACCACCGGTGATTTCGATCGGCTGCGTCGCCTGCCCATGCCGGTGCTGGCCAGCGGCGCCGAGGGCTGGTTCGTCATCGGCCGGGTCGGCGAGGATGCCGTCGCCGTCCAGCGCCCCGGCGCCGAGATCGAGCGCTGGGACCGCGCAGCGCTCGAGGCGCGCTGGTCGGGCGGGCTCCTCCTCGTCACCACTCGCGATTCCGCCCAGGTCGCCGCCCAGCGCTTCGACTTCACCTGGTTCATCCCCCAGATCGTCAAGTATCGCCGGCTGATCGGCGAGGTGCTGCTGATCACCCTGGCGCTCAACCTGCTCGGCCTCGCCGCGCCGCTCTTCTTCCAGAACGTCGTCGACAAGGTCCTCGCCCACAACAGCCTCGCCACCCTCCAGGTGCTCGCGCTCGGACTGGTGCTGGTCTCGCTCTGGGAAGTCGCGTTCGGCTGGCTGCGCACGCGGCTTTATTCGGAGACCAGCCAGAAATTGGACGTCGAGCTGGGCAGCCGCCTCTTCCGTCACCTGCTCCGCCTGCCCATGGCCTATTTCGAGAGCCGCCGCGTCGGCGACACCGTGACTCGGGTACGCGAGCTGGAGACGGTGCGCGAGTTCATGACCAACGCCTCGCTGACGGTGCTGGTCGATCCGCTGTTCACGATCGTCTTCCTCGTCGCGATGTGGCTCTATTCGCCCGCGCTACTCCTGATCGTCGCGCTCACCCTGCCCGCCTATGTGATCGTCTCGCTCGCCGTCACCGGGCCGCTGCGCCGTCGTCTCGACGAGAAGTTCGCCCGCGGCGCCGCCAACAATGCGCTGCTGGTCGAGAGCGTCTCGGGCATGCAGACGCTCAAGGCCGCCGCGGTCGAGCCGCAATGGCAGGATCGCTGGGAGCGCCAGCTCGCCGCCTACAGCGCCGCGAACCAGCGGGTGATCAACCTCGGCAATTCGGGCAGCCAGGCGGTCCAGCTCATCTCCAAGCTCAGCCTCGCCGCAATCCTGTTCTTCGGCGCCCGGGAAGTGATCGCCGGCACGCTGACCGTCGGCGGGCTGGTCGCGTTCAACATGTTCGCCCAGCGCGTCTCCGGCCCCGTCATCCGCATGGCGCAGCTCTGGCAGGACTTCCAGCAGGTCCGCCTCTCGGTCCAGCGGATGGGCGACATCCTCAACACCGGTGCGGAGCCCGGCGCCGGATCGCGCACCACGCTCCCCGCGCTCGCCGGCCATGTCCGCTTCGAGAATGTCCGATTCCGCTATGCCGCGGACGGCCCCTGGACGCTCGAGGACATCAATATCGACCTGCCCGCCGGCACCACGCTCGGCATCGCCGGCGCCTCGGGATCGGGCAAGTCGACCCTCACCAAATTGCTCCAGCGGCTCTACCTCCCCGCCGCCGGCCGGGTGCTGGTCGACGGCGTCGACATCGCCCAGATCGACCCCGCCTGGCTGCGCCGCCAGATCGGCGTGGTGCTGCAGGAGAATATCCTGTTCAACCGCTCGATTCGCGAGAATATCGCGCTCGCCGATCCCGCCATGTCGATCGAGCGGGTGATGACCGCCGCGCGGCTAGCCGGCGCGCACGACTTCATCCTCGCGCTCCCCCAGGGATACGACACGATCGTCGAGGAGCGCGGGGTCAACTTCTCGGGCGGCCAGCGCCAGCGCCTCGCCATCGCCCGGGCGCTGATCACCAACCCGCGCATCCTGATCCTCGACGAGGCGACCAGCGCGCTCGATGCCGAGAGCGAGGAAATCGTCCAGCGCAACCTCAAGGCGATCGCCGCCGGCCGCACTGTGCTAATCATCGCCCATCGGCTCTCCGCGATCCGCCAGTGCGACCGCATCCTGACGATGGACAAGGGCCATATCGTCGAGAGCGGCACGCATGACGAGCTACTCCATCTCGGCGGCCGCTACGCCGCGCTCCATCATCGCCAGATCGGCGTGCAGGCGGGAGCGGCAGCATGAACGCAGTAACCCGGCACTGGAGCGCGGTGCGCGACGCGCTCGACAATGAGCGAGCGCGCTCGCGTTCGGTTTTGCGCACCGAGGAGACCGACTTCCTCCCCGCCGCGCTCGAAGTGGTCGAGCGCCCGGTCTCGCCCACTGCGCGGGTTACCGCCTGGGTGCTGCTCGGGCTGCTCGTCGTCGCCCTGCTCTGGCTGTTCCTCGGCCGGGTCGACGTCGTCGCCTCGGCGCCGGGCAAGCTGATCCCGGCCGACGACGTCAAGCTGATCCAGCCGGGCTCGGGCGGGATCGTCCGCGCAATCCTGGTCCGCGACGGCCAGAGCGTGCGCGCCGGCCAGGCGCTGGTCGAGCTCGATCCTACCGTCTCCGATGCCGATACGGCACAGGCAGGAAAGGCGCTGGAGACCGCCCAGCTCGACGCCGCCCGGCTGCGCGCGATCCTGTCCGCGCTCGACGGCCAGGGGCTGCGCTTCACGCCGCCCGCCGGCACTACGGCGGAAATCGCAGCAACTCAGGTCGCACTCGCCCGCGCCCAGCTCGCCGAGATCCAGGCGGGCAGCCAGACCCGCGCCGCCGACACCGAATCCGCTCGCGCGGCCCGTTCCGAAGCGCAGATCCAGGCGGCCAAGCTCAACGAGACGCTCCCGCTGCTCGACGAGCAGATCGCCGCGAACGAGACGCTGCTCGAAAAGGGCTATGTCTCGAAGCTCAAGGTGATCGAGATGCGCCGCCAGCGCCTCGCCGCCGCGCGCGACCGCGACGCCGCGCTCGCCACCGCGCGCAAGGCCGAGGCGCAGATCGCGGTGGCCGGCGGCAATTCCAGCCAGTCCATGGCCGAGGCCCGCGCCCGCATCCTCGCCGACCTCGCCAAGGCCGAGAGCGACGCAAGGCTGCGCCAGGAGGAGCTGACCAAGGCAACGAAGCGCTCCAGCCTGCAGCGGCTGGTCAGCCCGGTCGACGGCACCGTCACCCAGCTCGCGGTGCACACGGTCGGCGGCGTGGTCGAGGCGGCCAAGCCGATCATGGTGATCGTGCCGGCGCGCGGGAAGCTGATCGCCGAAGTGACCATCGCCAACAAGGATATCGGCTTCGTCACTCCCGGCCAGCCGGTGGCGCTCAAGGTCGAGGCCTTTTCCTTCACCCGCTACGGCGCGGTGCCGGGCAAGCTAGAGCAGATCAGCTCGGACGCGGTGCAGGACGAGAAGCGGGGCCTGATCTACACCGCCCGAGTGGCCCTCGATCGCGCCACGATCCGGCGCGACGGCGCGACCGTGCCGCTGACCCCCGGCATGGCGGTAACCGCCGACATCCGCACCGGCCGCCGCTCGCTGGCGTCCTACCTGCTGAGCCCGATCGACGAGATCCGAACGACGGCGGGACGGGAGCGGTAGCACCAATCGTCACCCCGGCCCCAATCGTCATCCCGAGCCCAGTCCGTCATCCCGGCGAAAGCCGGGATGACGGGGGAGTTGCAATGTAGGATTCTACCTGCTGCACTTCGCGCGCCGGGGCTTCCCCGGCCGCTCTTTGACCCGTAGGAAATATAGGACCACCCCCACGCAACGATCTTGCGAGGATGGAAGCCGCGCGCGTGCGCGACCTTCGCGATCTTTCGCTCAATACGCGTTGTGATGCATCAGCACCTGCGCGGTCCGCACCAGGATCGAGATGTCGCGGACCAGCGACCAGCCATGCTGATATTCCAGGTCCGCCTCGAGCCGGTCGATGATGTCGCGCCGGGTGTTGGTCGCCCCGCGGAAGCCGCGGATCTGCGCGAGGCCGGTGATGCCGGGCTTGAGCGCATGGCGGTGCCAATATTGCCGGTCGACCCGCCAGAACAGCTCGTCTCCCGCAGTCGAACCCAGCGCGTGCGGGCGCGGGCCGACCAGGCTCATCTCGCCGAACAGCACGTTGATCAGCTGGGGCAGCTCGTCGATGCTGGTCATCCGGATGAGGCGGCCGACCTTGGTGATCCGGTCGTCGTCGCGGCTCGCCGAGCGCGCGCCGGTCGCGTCGCTGCTCTCCACCCGCATGCTGCGGAACTTGAGGATCTGGAAGATCCGGTTGCCGCGCCCCATCCGCTCCTGGCGGAAGAAGATCGGCCCGGGCGAATCGAGCTTGATCGCGATCGCCACCATCACCAGCACCGGCAGCAGCATCAGCAGCGCAGGGATGGTCACGGCCAGGTCGAGCGCACGCTTCTTCACCCGGTTGGCGCGGTTGAGCGGGCCCCAGGAGACCACCACCGTGGTCACCCCGTCCCGCTGCCGCGTAGTGAGCGGGCCAAGCTCGGCGATCTCCGGCATCACGATCTCGCCGACGATGTTCACGCCCTTCAGCGCGCGCGCCCATTCGGCCTTGTGATCGGGCGTGCAGACGATGACGACCCGGTCGTAGTCCTGCAGCACCGTGCCCAGCCGGTCGAGCATGTATGGGTCGTCGAGATCGGTGCGCAGGCCCGATGCGCGCGCGTCGACGATCTCGCGGTTGAGATAGGCATTGGGCAGGTTGGCGCCATCGACGATCACCAGCTCGGCGGTCAGCTTGCCGAAGGTCTTGCTGACGACATGGCAGATCAGCAGCCGCTGCGAGATCAGCAACGTCAGCGCGGTGACCATGCCCATGCCCAGTGCGAACCGCGGCACCTTGCCGGTGACCTTGAGCGAGAAGGCGACGAGCAGGAAGACGAGCAGTGTCGTCGCGAACGAGAGCAGGGCCTGGCGGCAGCTCTTGCTCGGCTTGGTCAGGCAGCGCGGATTATAGGCCTGGTTCTGGAAGGCGATCGCGGCATGGACGAACAGCGCGCCGGCCATCGCCGTCCACAATCCGTCCGAGATGGTCCGCGGCTCCTCGACCACCAGCGCCACCGCGAAGCCGAACGCCAGCGCCACGGCATCGGCCGCCATCAGCCACAGGCAGAGCCATATCTTGGCGTTGCGCCGCGCCGCCTTGGCCAGCGGCGTGCGGACAGGTACCCCCTGGATCGCCAAGTCGATCTTGGTCATGGGATGCAACACTCCCTAAGCTCAGATACGCGAGCTTGCTGCGACGCAACATGACTTGGGGGTTAGGGAATACAAGCGGGCAGCGCGGGCACGTGCCGGATACGAGATGATCCGTTCGTCGCATCCCGCCGCTGCGATAAGCCGTGACGCCCGGCATCCCGCCGCGCTAGGGAAAGCAACATGATTTCCCGTCTCCGCGCCGCCCCCGCCCGCGCACGGCTGCTGCTCTTCGCCTTCGGGGACTTCGCCTTCAATCTATACTGGCAGAGCATCATGCTCTTCCTGCTCTTCTACTATACCGAGGCGCTCGGCCTGCCGGTGGCGACCGCCGCGGCGGTCTACACCATCGCCTCGGTGTGGGACGGGCTCGCCAACTTCCTGGTCGGCGCCCTTGCCGACCGGCACGAGCCCAGGCGCGGCTATGGCCGGTTCCTGATGCTCGGCAGCCTGCCGCTCGGCCTCGCCTTCGTGCTCACCTATGCGCCGCCGCTCGCTACGGGCTGGTGGGGCATCGCGACGATCTTCATCGGTCATTTGCTGTTCCGCACCGCCTATGCCGCGGTCAACGTGCCCTATCTGGCGATGAGCGCGCGGGTGAGCAGCGACAGTCGCGACCGCGCCTTCCTGGCCGGCATGCGGATGCTGTTCGGCACGATGGCGGCAGTGCTGGTCGCCCGCGGCACCTTGCCGCTCGGCGCGCTGTTCAGCGGCGGCACCGTCGCCGCTCAAGCCTATCTCTGGGCGGCGATCCTGTTCGCGATCCTCGGCACCGCGATCCTGATGCTGGTCGGCGCCACCTATCGCGAGCAGGTGGTGCCGGTCCGCACCCAGCCGCCGTCGATCGCCGCGAGCCTGCGCAGTCTCGCCGCCAACCGCGCCTTCGTCACGCTGAACCTCGCGATGATGGCGATGATCGTCGCGGCGACGATCCTCAACAAATCGGTGCTCTATTATTTCAAGTATTTCGTCGGCGACGACGTAGCCGGGCAGAGCGCGCTCGCCTGGATGGGCGTGGTCGGCGCGGCGGCGGTGCCGCTCTGGATGCTGCTCCAGCACCTGCTCGGCACGCGCGGCCTCTGGTTCCTCGCCGCCGGCCTGTGCATGGCCGGGCTGCTGCTGTTCTCCGGCGTGCACATCGACCAGGCAGGGCCGATGCAGCTGTTCCTCGTCGCGATGCAGGCGGTGATCGTCGGACTGCACTTCGCCTATTGGGCGATGCTGCCCAACACGGTGGAATATGGCGAGCGTGCCACCGGGCTGCGGGTCGAAGGCGCGGTGTTCGGCATGGCGGCGCTGCTCCAGCGCATCGCGATCGGCCTGGCCACCGCGCTGCTCGCCACCGGGTTCGACGCCGCCGGCTTCGTCGCCAATGTCCAGCAGAGCGCGGCGACCCTCGCCACGATGCGCTTCACCATCGCGGTGGTGCCGCTGGCCTTCCTCGCGCTGTCCTGCCTGCTGATGCTGCTCAACCCGCTGGGCAAGGGCGCGCATGCGAAGATCGTGAAGGCCCTGGAGGAGCGCGAGGCTCTCTGAAATTCCTCCCCGAGCTTGTCTCGGGGAGGGGGACCGCGCCCGCAGGGCGTGGTGGAGGGGCACGGCGGATCTCCGCCGCGTGCCGCGGCGGCCCCACCACCATTCGCTGCGCGAATGGTCCCCCTCCCCCAGCAAGCTGGGGGAGGAATTTACCTCACGCCACCAGCGTGAACTGCGCGTGCACGCCGTCCGCCTCGGCCGAGGGCGCGATCCAGACGTCGAACAGGCCCGGTTCCACCGTCGGCTTGTTCTCGCGGCCGATGAACAGCAGCTGCTCGCGCTTGAGCTTGAACGTAACCGTCTCGCTCGCGCCGGCGGCGAGCGCCAGCTTGCGGAAGGCCTTCAGCTCGCGCACCGGCCGGGTGACACTCGCCACCCGGTCGCGGATATAGAGCTGCACCACTTCCTCGATCGCATGCGCACCCGAATTGGTGATCTTCGCCGAGACCGTGATCTCGCCGTCCCAGGCCAGCGTCGCCGGCACCGACAGGTCGGCATAGCCGACCTTGCCATAGGTCAGGCCGTGGCCGAACGGGAACAGGGCCGAGTTCGGGATGCCCCGATAATGCGCCTTGTAGGGCTCCAGCGGGCCTTTCGGATTGGGCCGGCCGGTCGCCTTGTGGTTGTAGTAATAGGGCTGCTGGCCCGGCGAGCGCGGGAAGCTGCACGGCAGGCGGCCGGCCGGGCTGTAATCGCCGAACAGCACGTCGGCGGTGGCGTTGCCTCCCTCCGAGCCGAGGAACCAGGTGACCAGGATCGACGGCGCATCCAGCACCGCGCCTTCCAGCGCCAGCGCGCGGCCGTTCTTGAGCACCACCACGATCGGCTTGCCGGTCTTGGCGACGGCTTCGGCGAGTTCCATCTGCGGCGCGGGGATGACGATCTCCGCGCGCGACTGCGCCTCGCCCGACATGGTCTCGCTCTCGCCGATCGCCAGGATCACCACGTCCGCCGCACTCGCCGCGGCCACCGCCGCCTCGATCCCGCCGGCCAGCGGTTCCTCGACCTTCGAGCCGAGCGTCACGCTCACCGCGCTCTTGTCGGCCACCGCGCCGCGCACGCCCGTCGCCAGGTCGATCGCCAGCTTGTTGTCGCCATAGACCACCCAGGGCCCGTTGATGTCGTGCTGGCCTTCGGCGAACGGGCCGATGATCGCGATCTTCTTGCCGCTCTTGGGCAGCGGCAACAGGTCGCCGTCATTCTTGAGCAGCACGATCGACTTGCGCCCGGCCTCGCGGGAGAGCGCGATCGCCTGCTTGGTACGCGAGCGCGCCTTTTCGCGCTTGGCGTCGATGCGGCGGAACGGGTCCTCGAACAGGCCGAGCCGCGCCTTCATCGCCAGCACCTTGCGCACCGATTCATCGACCAACGCGATCGGCACTTCGCCCTTGGCGACGAGATCGGGCAGGTGATCGCGGTAATAGCCGCTGGTCATGCTCATATCGACGCCGGCCAGGAAGGCGAGCTTGGCCGCCTCGCGCGCATCCGCCGCGAAGCCATGGTCGATCATCTCCATGTCGCCGGTATAGTCGGACACCACGAAGCCCTCGAAGCCCCATTCGTCGCGCAGGATCTTGCGCATCAGCCAGTCGCTGCCGGTCGAGGGCACGCCCGAAATCTCGTTGAACGAGGCCATGCCGGTGAGCGCGCCTTCGTCGATGGCGGTCTTGAACGGCGGCAGATAGACTTCGCGCAGCGTCCGCTCGGAGATGTCGACCGAATTATAGTCCAGCCCCGCCTCGGCCGCGCCATAGGCGGCGAAATGCTTGAAGCAGGCGAGCATCGCGTCGTTCGCCTTGAGGTCCTTGCCCTGGAAGCCGCGCACGCGCGCCGCCGCGATCACTTCGCCGAGCAGGGTGTCCTCGCCCGAGCCTTCCATCGTCCGGCCCCAGCGCTGGTCGCGCGCGATGTCGACCATCGGCGCGAAGGTCCAGTCGATGCCGGCAGCCGCGCCTTCATAGGAGGCCATGCGCGCGGTGCGCTCGGCAAGATCGGGATCGAAGGCCGCCGCCTCGCCCACCGGCACCGGGAAGATCGTGCGGTGGCCGTGGATCACGTCGGCGGCGAAGAGCAGCGGAATCTTGAGGCGCGACCTGGTCATCGCCGCGGTCTGCATCCGGCGCGCCATCTCCACGCCATTGCCGTTGAACACGCCGGTCAGGCGCCCCTTCTCGACCTCGGCCAGCTGCTCCTCGAAGCTCGGGCCGTTGGTCGGCGGGTTGAGCGCGGTGGCGACGCCGCCTCCCCAGGCAGCCGGCAGGATGGTGAGCTGGCCGGCCTTCTCCTCCACCGTCATCTTGGCGATGAGCGAATCGATGAAGGCGGGCACCGGCAGGCGAACCGCCGCCTGCAGCATCGCGCGCGCCGGGCTCGCGGCCCAGGCCGCGACCGCGCCCGCTCCCATCAGAGCCGCGCGCCGCGAAATCCTGGTGTCGAACATTGCTACTCCTCTCCTGAACGCCCCGCGGCCAACCACCACGGACACTGTCTTGCAGATGTCCGCCGCGAAACTTTTTTGCTTGTCGCGGCAAACCGTAACCGGTTACATAACTCGCACACGGCTTGTATTGCAATCGCCGAAGCGGTCTGAAGCGCAGGAAACATGCGTTCCCATGTCCGGGGACCGGGGGAGAAGGGACTGAAATGGGCGAGGCCACCATCCGCGATGTCGCACGCCGCGCCGAAGTTTCGGTCGCGTCGGTGTCGCGCGCCCTGAACGGCCTCGACAATGTCCGCGCCGAAACCCGCGAGCGGGTGATCAAGGCGGCCAACGAGCTGGGCTATGTCCCCCATGCCGGCGCGCGCAGCCTCAGCCTCGCCCGCGCCCACGCGATCGGCGTGGTCCTGCCCGACCTGCACGGCGAGTTCTTCTCCGAATGCGTGCGCGGCATGGACCGGGAAGCCAGCCGGCGCGGCTATCTGCTGCTGCTCTCCAACATGCATGACGACAGCGACCAGGCGGCGGTGGCGCTGCGCGCGATGCGCGGCCGGGTCGACGGGCTGCTCGTCATGGCCCCGCACATCGCGCCCGAGACGCTCGAGCATGCGATCCCGCCCGCGCTGCCCTCGGTGATGCTCAACAGCCATGCCGACCTGCCCGGTCGCCCGGCGCTGCGCTTCGACAATCGCGCGGGTGCCGAGGCGATGGTCGAGCATCTTGTCGCCAATGGCTATCGCCACATCGTCCACATTGCCGGGCCCGAAGGCAATCTCGACGCCGCCCAGCGCGCCGAGGGCTATCTCGCCGTCTGCGCCCGCCACGCCCTGCCCCCGCGCATCCTCGCCGGCGACTTCAACGAAGAGGCCGGCGAAGCCGCCGCCCGCACGATCCTGGCGAGCAATACCCTCACCGACGCGGTCTTCGCCGCCAACGACATGATGGCGATCGGCTGCCTCCACACGCTGCGCAGCGCGGGCACCGGCGTGCCCGAGAAGATCGCCGTGGCCGGCTTCGACGACGTCCCCCTCGCCCGCTATCTCTCGCTCAGCACCGTGCGCGTGAACATCGCCGAGATGGGCGCCCGCGCCGTCGGCCGGCTGATCGACCTGCTCGAGGGCAAGGACCTCAGCCGCGACAGCGAGACTTTCACCCCCGAGCTGGTCGTGCGCGCCACCACGGCGCCGCGCACCGCTCCCAAGGACGGAGCCGCGCATGCGTGACCGCGGCTCCGTTTCTTTTTCGCCGTGGACTGTAACCGGTTCCACGTCTTCACCCGCTTTTGGCCACACCCCGCCTCCGGGGGCGGCGCCCTGCGCGCTGCCCCCGATTTTTCGGGCCGGGGCTGAGACCACTCGCTCACTCTCGTGTATGAGGCTTTGGACATGATCGACCGGCGCGCGCTTCTTTCGCAGTCTTCGGCGCTGCTCGCGGCCACGGCCCTGCCGGGCGCCGCTGCCGCCCAGTCGCGCAAGGCGGCCGGCGTCCGCACGCTGCCCGCCTTTTACGAGGACATCGAATACCGCACCTTCCGCTGGTTCTGGGAGACGGCGCGGCGCGACAACGGCCTGGTGCCCGATCGCTACCCTTCGCCCAGCTTCTGCTCGATCGCCTCGGTCGGCTTCGCGCTCACCGCCTATCCGATCGGCGTCGAGCGCGGCTGGATCACCCGGGCCGAGGCACGCGACCTCACCCTCACCACGCTGCGCTTCTTCTGGGAGGCGCCGCAGGGCCCCGAGCCGAGCGGCAAGATCGGCCATGCCGGCTTCTATTATCACTTCATCGACATGATCAGCGGCGAGCGCTTCGGGAAGACCGAGCTCTCCAGCGTCGATACCACGCTGCTGCTGATGGGCGTGCTGTTCGCCGGCCAATATTATGACCGGGCAGACGCCAAGGAGCGCGAGATCCGCGACTTGGCGCAGAAGCTCTATGCCCGTGCCGACTGGAACTTCTTCCGCTCGGACGGCCGCAAGGCGGTGTCGATGGGCTGGCATCCCGAGCGCGGCCTGATCCCGAGCAGCTGGACCGGCTATAACGAGGGGATGTTCGTCTACATCCTCGGCCTCGGCGCTCCGGTGCACGCGCTGCCGGCGGACAGCTGGGACGTGTGGACCGCGCCCTATCCGCGCTGCTGGCGCGGCGAAGGGCCGACCCGCCACCTCGCCTTCGCGCCGCTGTTCGGCCACCAGTATAGCGAGTGCTGGATCGATTTCCGCGGCATCCGCGACAAGGTGATGCGCGAGGCCGGCATGGACTATTTCGAGAATAGCCGCCGCGCCACCTATGCCAGCCGCGCCTATTGCATCGCCAATCCGCAGGGCTGGGACGGCTGGTCGAAGGACATCTGGGGCCTCACCGCCTGTGACGGCCCGGGCGATTTCAAGCTGGAGTTCAAGGGCAAGCCCACCGAGTTCTTCAGCTATTCGGCGCGCGGCCCCCTCGGCCAGCCCGACGGCCGCGACGACGGCACGCTCGCCCCCACCGCCGCGCTCGGCTCGCTGCCCTTCGCCCCGGAGATCGTCATCCCCGCCGCCGAGGCGATGCGCCGCGAGCATGGCGACCGGCTCTACGGCAAGTACGGCTTCTACGATTCGTTCAACCCGAGCTTCCGCTGGACCGACAAGCAGCTCTCAAACGGCCGCGTCGATCCCTCCAGGGGCTGGTACGACACCGACCATATCGGCATCGACCAGGGCCCGATCCTGCTCCAGGCGGCGAACTACCGGAACGACTTCGTCTGGAAGCGTATGCAGGGCTGCGCGCCCGTTCGGAAGGGGCTGAAGGCGGCGGGGTTCACCGGGGGGTGGCTGGGCGCCTGATCCCCCGACCCCTTCCTCCCTACCCTGTTACCGTCATCCCGGCGAAAGCCGGGATCTCGTGCGGCTCCTTCCCCGCGCCTCCGCCTGAGATCCCGACTTTCGTCGGGATGACGGACTGGGGCGCGGGATGACGATTTAGGCGCCGGAGTGGCGGCTACCTGATCCGCACCACCTTGGTCCGCCGCGAAACCCCATTCTCGTCGAACGCCTCGACCGCCACCCAATATTCCACCCCGACATTGAGCGCACGGATGTCCAGCGCCGCGCCCTGGTCGGCCCAGCGCTGATAGGTCAGCGTCAGCCGGTCCGGCCGCACGCCCCACAGCACATTGTACCCGACCGCGCCGGGCACCGGCTTCCACGCCACATGCGCGTTGCGGGCATCGCCGTCGCGCTTCACGATAACCCCGCCCGGCATCGCGGGCGCCTTGCCCCCGGCCGAGCCGAACACCCGCAGGTCGGCGATCGCCAGGTTCGCACCCCCGACATGACCGTGCACATAGCGCACGAACCGCGCACGAACCGGGGCCGGCAGCTGGAAATACGCATTGGGCCGGTCGCGGCGCGGCGCCTCCGTCTTCGCCAACGGGCTCCAGGCCTTCCCGTCCAGCGACGATTCCAGCGCGAACTCGGTATAGATGTCCGGCGCATCACCGAACCGTCCCGCCTTGTAGTCGGCGAAATTGACCTGCACCGCGCGCAGCGTCTTCGCCGCGCCCAGATCGACGGTCAGCGTCTCGCCCGGCTTGCTCGCCCCCGCTACCCAGAAGCTGCGCGGGTCCTCGTCGGTTGCCCGGCTAGCCGCAAACTCACCCTGCGTGGACGAAGCCACAGCCGCTTTCTTGTACGAGAGCAGCATCCAGCCCGTGAACAGGCTCTCCGGATCCTCGACCTTCGCGGTCGGAGCATAATGCGGGAAGTCGCCGAACCGGGTCGATACCGCCATCTGCCCGTCCGCCCAGAAGCGCGCCGGCCACATCCCGATGCGCCGCTCGAAGGTCCAGTTATAGCCGATCCACGGCGTGCCGGTGTTCCACCAATTGCCGTTGACGTCCTGGAACGTCGAGCCGTGCCCCGCCCCCTGCACGAATCCGCCGGGCTTGTAGGCGACCGGGTTCCACGGCGCGTACTCGAACGGCCCCAGCGGTTTGTCCGAGACATAGGTGCCGTTCGAATAGGCGTTATATTCGGTGCCCGGCGCGCCGTACTGGAGGAAATAGCGCCCGTTCACCTTGGTCATCCAGGCGCCTTCCATGAAGGGCTGGATCGGCGTGCCGTTGGGTAGCGTGCCCGAATGATCCTGGCCGAACCGCTCCCAGCCATGCTGCTCGGGGTGCAGCGCCAGCATCGGCTTGGGCTTGCCCTTGTAGAGCAGCTTGCCGTCCTCGAACGCGATCTCGATCCCGTAGAGCGGGAAGACGTTGGACGAGCCCCAATACAGGTACCATTTGCCGTCATCGTCCTTGAACAGCGCCGGGTCCCAGGGACCGGGCGGCACCTTGTCCTCGCCGGGCGCGGGCACGTGCCCCTCGCCCACCGCATCGACCAGGTCCGGCATGCGCCGCACGAAGAAGTCGAGCTTGCCGCTGTCGGGATCGGTGGTGGAGAGAATCGATTCCGGCCGCGTCATCGACGGCTGGATCAGGATGCGCTCGCCATCGCTCCATACCGCGGGTGCCACGATCGAGTTGAACGGCCAGCGGCTGGGCGTGACGAAGGTCCAATGGACCAGATCGCTCGACGACCAGTAACCGTCCGCCAGCGTCTGGAAGAGATAATATTTGCCCTTGTGGGTGACGATCGCCGGGTCGGCGCCGGTGCGGTACGAGACGCCCTGGTTCACCTGCTCGAAATTGTAGCGGTAATCGATGTCGATCGGGTTGGCATAGGTCTGGCGCGCATCCTGCGCGTGCGCAGCCCCGGCAGCGAGCAGGCCCAGCGGAAACAGGATACGCATCTATCTTCCTCGAAAATGAAAAGGGGGAGGAAAGCCCTGCGGCTCGCCTCCCCCGGAATTGTCAGTTCGAACCTGGCTTAGAACTTGTAGCCCAGGCGGAACTGGATGCGCCGCGGCAGCGTCAGCGTGTTGGCGCCGATACGGCCCGGCTCGAGCGGGTCGGTCGCGCTCATGAAGGTGTCGAAGTCCTTGAAGTTCTTGTTGTTGAACACGTTGAGGACATCGACCGCGGCTTCGAGATTGTCGCCGCCCAGGATCGGGAAGGTCTTCGCGAGCGAGACGTTCACTTCGCAGAAGGCGAACAGGCCCTTGATGCAGTTCTTCTCCGGATAGGCCGCGCTGAGCGCCGCCGCGCCGCTGTCCGAACCGCGGGTCGCGTCGGTGATCTGGTAGGCCGAACCGCTGCTCAGCGTGGTGACCGTCGAGAAGCGGAAGCCCATCGGCAGGTCGACCATGCCCGAGATCACGATCCGGTGACGCTCGTCGCCGGCCTTGGGACGCCAGCCATAGCCGTCCGGCGTCAGGCCATCGAGGCTGAACAGGTCGCCGCCATTCTGCTCCGCCTTGGAGAAGGTGTAGGCGAGATTCAGGCCCCAGCCCGACGACCGGGTGTAGTTCTTGTCGAGCGTGAAGAAGAGCGCCTTGTAGCGCGTATCCAGGCCATCATAGCCGACGATCACGTTGCTGTAGCCGAACGGGACGACCGTCGAGGTGTTGCAGCAATTGCCCAGGCCATTGTTCTGACGGGTCGCGAACAGGTTGGTGTAGCCGTTGCGGCCGCGCTGGTACGAACCGGTGAGCGAGGCCTCGAACACGCCGAAGCGCTGGCGCACGCCGAGCGAGAACTGGTCGTTCACCGGCGGCTTCGCGTCGTTCTTCACTGCGAACAGCTCGGGCAGGCCGGTGGTCGAGCTCGCCGCCAGGGCGAGCAGGCCCGCGCGGGTGGCATAGGCCGGGTTCCACATCACGGTCGGCAGGCCGGAGCGCGGCAGGCCGTTCGCCGAGAAGCGGAACACGCCGATCGGGTTGATCGTGCGCGACAGCTCGTCGACCGTATTGTTGAAGTTGTTGCGGTCGTAATAGCGGCCGGCGCCGCCGAAGATCACCGTCGAGCGATCGCCCTTGATGTCCCACGAGAAGCCGAAGCGCGGCGCGATCGCCCCGCCGAACGGCTTACGCTGGTGGCCATCGGTGATGTAGTTCTCGGGGTTGAAGTAGAAGGTCGCCGGCAGCGAGCGGATCGCGGCGGCGGCGGCAGCCGGCGTGCGATACTCGTTGTTGAAGCCGTTGGTCTCGTAATCCCAGCGCACGCCCAGGTTGAGCTGCAGGCGATCGGTGATGTCCCAGTCGTCCTGCAGGTACAGGCCGATCTGGGTGTTCGACGCCCGGATCTGGCCGCTGCCCAGGCCCAGGCGCGCTTCCGCCGGGAACGAGAAGTTGGTGTCGTCGCTCGCATCCGCCGGCGTGCCGGCATTGTCGATGCGGAAGGTGTAGCGCGGCTGGAGATAGGCGTTGTTGTCGAACTGGATGTCCGTCACCTCGACGCGCGCACCGAACTTGAACGCGTGCCCGTCGATCCCCGTGAAGGTGAAGTCGTCGCGCAGCGTGTAGCTCGCCTGCGTCTCGTTGCGGGTCGAATCCTTGCCGCCGAACAGGATCACGCTGGCATATTCGTACGAGGGCAGCTCGGGATGCAGCGAGGTCGGGTTGAAATTATAGTTCAGGTAGCTGGCGTTGAACTCGTTGGTGAAGTTGTTGCCATTGTACGCCCACTTGAACAGGTAGGTGTCGACCTTGTTCTTCTTGTTCTCGGCATTCTCATAGGCGGTGTTGCCACCAAAGCCCTGGATGTCCGATTCCTGGCGCCGGCTGAACGACAGGTCGAAGGTCTGGCGATCGTCCGGGGTCAGGGTCAGCTTGCCGAAGTAGAAGTCGCCGCGGAACGGGCTGACGAACGCGCCTTCGAAATCGCTCAGCTTGCGGCCCGAATACTGCTCGAACTGCTGGATCGCCGCGGCCGAGCCGGTGCTGTCGACGTTGAACGCGCGGTTCTGGTCGTTGCCTTCATAGGCACCGAAGAAGAACAGCCGGTCCTTGATGATCGGGCCGCCGAGCGACACGCCATACTGCTTGCGCTCGAACGCCGGCTCGGGACGGTTGTTGCGCTTGTCGAGATACGCCTTCTCGCTCAGTCCCTTGTCGGTGTACTGGCCGAAGATCTCGCCGTGGAACTCGTTGGTGCCCGACTTGGTGAGCGCCGTCACGATCGCCGCGCCGGCCTGCTCGTACTCGGCCTTGTAGTTCTGGGTGAGGACGCGGAATTCCTGCACGGCGAGCTGGCCGAACGGGTTGCCGCGGCTGTTCTGCTGGCCGGCGATGCCGCCTTCGCGGACCTGGTTCTTCAGGCTGACGCCGTCGATGAACACGTTGACCTGGCTGGCCGTCGAGGCGCCCGAGGTGAAGCCCTTGTCGGTCTCGCTGTCATTGTACTTCACGCCCGGCGCGAGCGCGACGAACGACAGGAAGTTGCGGTCGGTCTGCGGCAGGCGCTCGATCTGCGTGGTCGAGACGTTGGTCGCGACTTCGCTGGTGCGCACTTCGCGGGCACGGGTGCCGGTGACGACGATCTGGCCCTCGGGCACCGTCTCGGCCGCGGCGCCGCCGATGGCGAGATCGAGGCTGGCCGACTGGCCGATGCTGACGATGACGTTCTGGCTGACCGTCTCGGTCCCCGCCGTCGCGGTCACTTCATACTCGCCGGGACGCAGGCCGGTGAGCGTGTAATAGCCGTTCGCATCGCTCGTCGCGCGCACGGTCTGGTTGGTCGCGATGCTGCGTGCCGCAACCTGCGCGCTCGCCGCGGAACTGCCATCCGCGCCGGTCACCCGGCCGCTCAGGCTGGCGGTGCTAACCTGCGCCGACGCCATGGTCGGCAGCATGACGGCACCGCTCGCAAACAGCGTGGCCATCGCCATCGCCGTTGCCGAGATGCCACGCGTCAGGACGCGATTCTTCTTCTGAATTCCCACTATCATTCCTCCCCAGCGAGATTGTAACCGGTTACAAACTTCGGCGGCTGTTGTTCTGTTCTTGGTGATCGCCTGAAACCCCCAATGAAACCGGTTCCATGAAACGTCAATGCGGCGAATGCGTCAGCGTTGTCGGGGGTGAATTTTGCTGCACTGCGGTGTGTCTGGAATGCAACACTCGTCCCTCGACCCCGCAATCGACCGGTCATGGGGAGTCCCTCTTGCGGCGCGTGCGGGGTGTTCCCCATATCGTCGCCATGAGCGAAACAAACGCGTGGCACGGCACGACGATCCTTTCCGTGCGCAAATCCGGCAAAGTGGTGATTGCAGGCGACGGACAGGTTTCCGCGGGCAACACCGTGATGAAGCCCAACGCCCGCAAGGTGCGTCCACTGGGCGATGGCAAGGTGATCGCAGGCTTCGCCGGCGCCACCGCCGACGCCTTCACCCTGTTCGAACGGCTCGAGGCCAAGCTCGAGCGCCATAACGGCCAGCTGCTCCGCGCCGCGGTCGAGCTCGCCAAGGACTGGCGGACCGACAAGTATCTCCGCAACCTCGAGGCGATGCTGATCGTCGCCGACGCGGAAGTGACTCTGGTCGTCACCGGCAATGGCGACGTGCTGGAGCCCGAGGGCGGTGTGGCCGCGATCGGATCGGGCGGCAATTTCGCGCTCGCCGCGGCCCGCGCGCTGGTCGATTACGAGAGCGACGCCGAGAAGATCGCCCGCGCCGCGATGAAGATCGCCGGCGAGCTCTGCGTCTACACCAACGATCGCCTCACGGTGGAAACGCTGGACAGCGCCAATTAACCAACGCATCGGCGGCGGCATGAAGTTCCGCATGGACTATGACACCGCCCGCAACCGCATCCTGGTCGAGATCCGCGATTTCTGGACGATCGATACCGTCCGCGAATTCGCGGCCGCGGCGGGTGCCAAGGCCCAGGAAGTGCGCGCGATCCGCAGCGACTATGACGTGCTGATCGATTCGCGCGCCTTCCCGGTCCAGGCCAACGACGTCGCCGATCTGCTGCCCAGCATCGCCGAGGCGGGACTCACCCTCACCTCGGGCCGGGCAGCCTCGGTCGTCGGCAGCCATCTCAACAAGCTCCAGGCCGAACGCACCCAGACCCATCCCCGGATGCGGATCTTCATGACGGTGGAAGAAGCCGAGGCCTGGCTCGCGGAACCGCGCTAAACCCTCTGCTTGACCGGGCCGTGGACGCAGGCGGCATTCGCGGCGAGCGTCTCAGTTGCCTTCGGCGTCGACCATGAACACCATCGGCCGACCGCGCGACATCGGCTCCCAGCCAGCCGACAGGGCGGCGCGCACGCACCGCGAGATCGTGGCGTCATCGAGCTGAAGACGACCGCGTGGCAACCCCTTCAACAGCCGCTTGGGCGGCGGAAATTCCACCAATGCTTCGCGCTTGGCATCCTGCTGGAGAATGGAAATCGTCATTCCCTTCCAGCCTTCGTCATCCGATAGATGCGGTTCGCGCTGAAGGTGCCAATCATAGGATACGCCATCGACATTTACGGTGCCGGCATTGCCTCGGGAGTTCGACATATAGTCGGCACTAGCATGCCAACCATCCCGAAGCACAGGGGCGGGTTCATGCCCAAGGTACAGGCGATGCCTGCACTTGCTTACCCGGCCAGTGCGAGGCGTTCTCTAACCTGGGCGAGGGTACCGGCAGCACGCAGGACCGATGGCGCAGTTTGGCGGACGAAGGCGAACCGGTTGGCGGGATGGCGGATCGCAGCTGTACCTGCTGCCAGTTGCCGCCGACCGCGAAAGCTGGTTTGAGGCTTCGCTCAGAGGGGCTTCGACGCCTTCCAGAGTTTTGGATTCCAATGAATTATCGCCATTCCTTCCATGCCGGCAACAGTGCCGATGTCGTGAAGCATAGCCTGCTGATCGCCCTTGTCCGGGCCTTGCAGCTAAAAGACGGCGCGTTGGCCCTGATCGACACCCATGCCGGCTGCGGGCTCTACGACCTTGGCGGCGAGCAGTCCCTCCGCACCGGCGAAGCCGCACAAGGGGTGCTACGGGCCTTTGCCGACCAGAACCCCTTGCTGGACGACTATCGCGCCGCCGTCCGGACGGTGAATGTCGGGGCGGAGCCGCGCCTCTACCCCGGCTCGCCACAGTTCTTGGCGCAGCTCCTGCGCCCGCAGGACGTGCTGATCCTCAATGAAAAGCATCCCGAGGACGCGCACGCCCTGCGCGGCGCGATGCGCGGCACGCCTGCTGCCGTGCATGAGCGCGATGCCTATGAGCTTTGGCTGGCGATGCTTCCGACCCGAACGCCTCGCGGCGTGGTGGTGGTCGATCCGCCGTACGAGCAGACAGACGAGCGTGCCCGCATCACAGCCACCCTCGCCGCGGCGCACCGCAAATGGGCGCATGGCGTGACGGTGATCTGGTATCCGCTGAAAGACCGCGCGACGCATCAGCGGTGGAAGGGCGATTTGCGCAGGCTCGGCATCCCGAAATTCCTCTCGGTGGAGCATTGGCTATATGATGCCGATCAGCCCGGCATCTATAACGGCGCGGGCCTTTTCATCGTCAACCCGCCCTATGCCTTCACGCAGGCGCTGCCGCCTCTGCTGGAAGCCCTTCGCGCCGCACTGGCACCGGAAGGGCATCGGGGCGAGATCACCGCCGATTGGTTGGGCGATAAAAGATAAGCCTGGTCCCGGATCTGGTCATCCAGGCGCATGGGTAACGCTGGTCTGCTTTCAGGTAATCGGCAAGCTCCATCCATGAGCCCAGCTCATGCCTCCCCCAACCAAATCGAGGTTGAGCCCGGCCCCACCGCCCCTAGGCTGCGGCCATGCTGATCGCCCGCCGCCCGCTGATCGCCTCTGCCGCGCTCGCCCTTCCCGCCTGCACCGCCACGCCGCGCCCGCAGCCGCTCAGCGCCACGCGCGGGCCGCGATGCCTGCCGATCGTCAACGTCTCGCCCGCCCGCGTCATCCGCACCGTCGCGGGCCTGCGTCCCTATCGCCCCTCGGGCTTCGTCGTCCGCGCCGAGGCGCTGGGCGACAAGCGGCTCGTCCATAATTACGGCCATGGCGGCGCCGGCATCACGCTGAGCTGGGGCACCTCGCGCCTCGCGGTCGATCTCGGCCTGCCCGGCCATAGCGGCCCGGTCGCCGTGCTCGGCTGCGGCATCGTCGGCCTCACCACCGCGCGCCTGCTCCAGGAGGCCGGCCGGCAGGTCACGCTCTACGCAGCCCAGCTGCCGCCCCACACCACGTCGAACATCGCCGGCGGCCAGTGGCACCCCGCCAGCCTCTACGATCCCGCCCAGGTCACGCCCGAATGGATCGCGCAGTTCAAGGCCGCGATGGACTATAGCTGGCGGCGCTTCCAGATCATGGTCGGCGAGGAGTACGGTATCCGCTGGGTGCCGACCTATCTCCAGATGCACGACGATCCGTCCGAGGATTCCGCCGAACCCGATCCCGCCGACGCCTATGAAGCCGACCGGGTGATCCTCGGCCCCGGCGAGCACCCCCTCCCTGTCCGGCGCGTCCGCCGCTTCAGCACCATGTACGCGGAGAGCGGCCATCTCCTCCGCCAGCTGATGCGCGACATCCAGATCGCCGGCGGCAGGTTCGTGATCCGCGACTTCGCCACCCTCGCCGAGATTCTCGCCTTGCCCGAGACGCTGGTCTTCAACTGCACCGGCCTCGGCGCCGGCAGGTTGTTCGGCGACACCGGGATCGAGCCAGTGCGCGGCCAGCTCGCGGTGCTGCTCCCCCAGCCGGAAGTCCAATATGCCTATGGCGGCCAGATGGGCTACATGTTCCCCCGCGCCGACGGCATCATCTGCGGCGGCAGCTTCGAACATGGCGAATGGGATCCCACGCCCCAGCCCGAACGCATCGCCAGGATACTCGCCCGCCAACAGGCCTTCTTCTCGGGGTTTCGCTGCACGGCTTGAAGCGGCGGTGCCGGCCCCCAACATCGGGGATCGAAACGAACCAGAGTACCCAATCCCCCAATGAACGAGAATCTGACGCCCAAGGCGATCGTCGCCGCACTCGACGCGCACATCATCGGCCAGCAGGACGCCAAGCGCGCCGTCTCGGTCGCGCTGCGCAACCGCTGGCGCCGCCAGCAGCTCTCGGCCGATCTCCGCGACGAGGTCACGCCGAAGAACATCCTGATGATCGGGCCGACCGGCTGCGGCAAGACCGAGATCAGCCGCCGCCTCGCCAAGCTCGCCGACGCTCCCTTCGTGAAGGTCGAGGCGACCAAGTTCACCGAGGTCGGCTATGTCGGCCGCGACGTCGAGCAGATCGCCCGCGACCTGGTCGAGGAAGCGATCCGGCTCGAGAAGGAGCGCCGCCGCGCCGCGGTGAAGGACAAGGCCGAGGAAGCCGCGATGGGCCGCCTGCTCGACGCACTGACCGGCAAGGATTCGTCCACCGCCACGCGTGAGGCGTTCAAGCAGCGCTTCCACGAAGGCTCGCTCGACGGCAGCGAGATCGAGATCGAAGTCGAGCAGGCTTCGCAGATGCCCTTCGAGATCCCGGGCGCCGGCCCGCAGATGATCAACCTGGGCGAGATGATGAAGGGCCTGTCGGGCACGCCGCTCAAGCGCCGAAAGATGACCGTCCGCGCCGCCTGGGAGAAGCTCGTCGAGGAAGAGGCCGACAAGCGCCTCGACCAGGACGAGGTCAGCCGCGTCGCGCTCGCCGATGCCGAGGCCAATGGCATCGTCTTCCTCGACGAGATCGACAAGATCGCGGTCAGCGACGTGCGCGGCGGCTCGGTGAGCCGTGAAGGCGTGCAGCGCGACCTGCTGCCGCTGATCGAGGGCACCACGGTCGCCACCAAATACGGCCCGATGAAGACCGACCACATCCTCTTCATCGCCTCGGGCGCCTTCCACGTCGCCAAGCCGAGCGACCTGCTGCCCGAGCTGCAGGGCCGCCTGCCGATCCGCGTCGAGCTGAAGGGCCTGACCGAGGAGGATTTCGTCGCGATCCTCAGCGACACCAAGGCGAGCCTGGTCCAGCAGTACGCGGCCCTGCTCGGCACCGAAGGCGTGAAGATCGACTTCACCGACACCGGCATCCGTGCCGTCGCGCGCATCGCCGCCGAAGTGAATGCCGAAGTCGAGAATATCGGCGCCCGCCGCCTCCAGACGGTGATGGAGAAGCTGCTCGAGGACATCAGCTTCGGCGCCGAGGACCGCAAGGGCGAGACGCTGGTGATCGACGGCGCCTATGTCGACAACCAGCTCGCCGCCGTGGCCCGCAACACCGACCTCAGCCGCTACGTGCTGTAATTCCGTCATCCCGGCGAAAGCCGGGATGACGACATTCGTGCTACTTCGCCTTCTCGTACGGCGTGAACTTCCCGAACATGCAGTATGCGCTCGGGATGCTCGATCCAGGATCGAGCACGCGGAACCGGTCGTTCCGGCAGAGCTGCGATCCGTGCACCTCGACGATCAGCGTGGTGTAGGGCCGCAGCCCCGGGCAGGAGGCGCCCAGGTCGTTGCGCCACACCGTCCTGCCCAGCGGCTTGTAGACGATGGTGTGGTCGTCGATGATCTGCGGGCCGTCGGAATCGGTCACCGAGATGCAGTCGCGCGGAGCCCCCGCCACCCGGTCGCCCAGCACCGCGGCCAGGTCCTTCTGCGCCTCGGCCGCCTGCGAGGCCTGCATTTCGCTGCTCGCGGTGCAGCCCGCCAGGGCGAGCGCCGCAGGGGCGGCAAGTAGAAGATTGCGCATCATCCTGTTCCTCACTTGCTGTAGGGCACGAAGCTGCCGAGCGCGCAGGCGCCGGTCATCATCCCGCCGATGCGGGAGCGCGTCTCCACCCGGTCGCCCCGGCACATCCGGCCCGAGGGGCTGGTGATCACCGGCAGGTCATCGCGCGACAAACCGGTGCAGGCGCCGATCAGTTCGTTGCGCCATATCTTCTTCGGCCCGCCGATGAACAGGATGGTGGTGCTGTAGCCCTCCATGCCGTTGTACCGATCGCGCGGCAGGCAGTCCTGCGGCTTGCCCGGGGTCATGCCGGCCAGCTGCCTGGCGATCTTCGCCTCCTCGCTGCGGTCGCCGCCGCGCTGCGGCAGCGCGGCATTGGCGGCACAGGCCGCGGCGAGGATCAGAGCGCCGGGAATGACGAAACGCAACATCGTGTCTCTCCTGTCGCCCCCGACAGCGAGACTATAGCCCCGCCCCGCTCAAAAAGCATCCTTGGCGGCGCGGCGTTCCGCGAGGATCTCGGCGGTTTCCGCACGCAGGAAGGGATTGGTGGCAAGCTCGGCGCCGATCGTCGTCGGCACGGTCGGCTCGCCCGCCTCGCGCAGCGCATCGACTTCCGCCATGCGCGCCTGCAGCGCTTCGTTGTCGGGTTCCACGGTCAGCGCGAACCGCCCGTTCGCCTGGGTATATTCGTGCGCACAATAGACGATTGTCTCGGGCGGCAGCGTGCGGAACAGCTGCATGTTGCGGAACATCTGCTCCGCCGTGCCCTCGAACAGCCGGCCGCAGCCCATCGCGAACAGCGTGTCGCCGACGAACAGGATGCCGTCCTCGGCGAAGTGATAGGCGATGTGCCCGGCGGTGTGGCCCGGCACTTCGAGAATCTGCGCGATGTGCTGGCCGACCTTGATCCGGTTGTTGCCCCCGGCGAGCCAGTCGGCCCCGGAAATGCGCGTGCCCTCGCCCGACGGTGCGATGATCACCGCACCGGTCTCCGCCTTGAGCTCGGCATTGCCCCCGGTATGGTCCGGGTGCCAATGCGTGTTGAGGATCGCGTTGAGTTTCCAGCCGCGCAGCTTGAGCTCGGCGAGCACCGGCGCCGCCACGCCAGGATCGACCACCGCGGTCTTGTCGGCACGCTTGTCGTGGACCAGCCAGATGTAATTGTCGCTCAGCGCGGGAATGCGGATGATCTCGAGTGCCATGATAGTCTCCCGCCTAGCTATTTAGGCCTGTGGCCGGATTTTGCACCATTTTCGGCCCATTTAGCTGCGTGTCGATGCAAGTTCGCCGGCCAGCACGCCCACCAGTTCCTCGGCCCCCATCGCCCGCACCCGCGCGACGCCGGTGCCGGCCCAGAGCGGCGAATAATCGCCCCGGCCCTCGCCTTCGGCATGCGCGCGCAGCGGCGCCAGCGCGTTCGAGCCATAGGGGAAGGCCGGCACCTCGCTGCGGATCGGCCCCAGCTCGCGCATCAGCCGGTTGACGATGCCCTGCGCCGCGCGCCCGGAGAACAGGTTGGTGAATTGGGTCGCGGCCTCGCTGCCGAGCAGCGCGCGGAACGGCGCCGAGATGCTGCTCTCGGCCGCGGCGAGAAAGGCGGTGCCCAGCTGCACCGCGCTCGCCCCGCCGGCCAATGCCCGGGCGATGTCCGCGCCATCGACGATCCCGCCCGCCGCGATCACGGGCACCGCAATCCTCTCGGCGAGCAGCTCGGCCAGCGGCACGGGCCGGTGCGCATCACCCAGGAACCAGCCCGAATGCCCGCCCGCTTCGGCCCCTTGCGCGATCACCGCATCGACGCCGCGCGCGGCCAGCCAGCGCATTTCCTCGATCGTGGTCGCATTGCCGAACACCAGCGCGCCGGTGCCCCGCACCCGGGCGAGCAGCGACTCCTCGGGCAGCCCGAAATGGAAGCTGACGATCTCCGGCCGCGCCGCCTCGACCGCCGCGCACAGCGCATCGTCGAACGGCCGGCGAAGCGGCGGCGGTGGGCCGGGTTCCACGCCTTCCTCGGCATAATAGGGCGCGAGCAGCGCGCGCCAGCCGCGCTCGTCGGGCGCCGGCTCGGGCAGGCGGTGACAGAAGAAATTGAGGTTGAGCGGGCCCTTCACGGCGCCGCGCACCTCGGCGACCTGGCCGGCGAGCTGCTCGGGTGTCAGCAGCGCGCAGGGCAACGAGCCCACCGCACCGCCCCGCATCGCCGCGATCGCCAGGGCGGTGCCCCCGGCGCCGGCCATCGGCGCCTGGATGATCGGGGCGCGGGCCCCGATCCGTTCGAGCAATCCTACCACTCGCCCGTATTGGCCATCGAGGCCCAGGGCTCTGCCGGCGGCAGCGGATCGCCCGCCTGGAGCAGCTCGACCGAGATGTTGTCGGGGGTGCGGACGAACGCCATGTTGCCGTCGCGCGGCGGGCGGTTGATCGTCACGCCGCCGTCCAGCAGCCGCTGGCAGGTCTCGTAGATATTGTCGACGCGGTAGGCCAGGTGCCCGAAATTGCGGCCGCCGGTATAGACTTCGGCCGGGCTGCCATCCTCGGCCGGCCAGTTATAGGTCAGCTCCACCTCGGCATCGGCGCGCTTGCCCTCGCCCTTGCTGTCCTCGTCGGCGGCGAGGAAGATCAGCGAGAACCGCCCCTTCTCGCTGTCCATCCGCCGCACCTGCTTGAGGCCGAGCAGTTCGAAGAAGGCGATGGTGGCGTCGGGATCCGTCACGCGGATCATCGTGTGGAGATAGCGCATGCGGCGGGAGATAGGGGCGGGCAAGCGGGAGCGCTACCCTAATCAATTCCTCCCCGAGCTCGTCTCGGGGAGGGGGACCATTCGCGCAGCGAATGGTGGTGGGGCAATTGCGGGACGCCGACGATATCGACGGCCCCTCCACCACCGCCTTCGGCGGCGGTCCTCCTCCCCCAGACAAGCTGGGGGAGGAATTAGGAAATCACTTCTCCGTCGCGGAGAACTGCTCCAGTGCCTTGCGCGCCGCGGTGGCGAGGCCAGTGCCCGGTGCCAGCTCGATCACCCGCGCCCAGGCCGTCCGCGCATCTGCCTCGTTGCCGCTCGCCGCGGCGATATTGCCCGCCTCGAGCTGGACCGAGGGATCCTCGCCCGAAAGCCGCAGCGCCGTGGTGATGTCGTTGGCCGCGCGCGGCAGGTCCCCGGCGCGCCGTGCCAGCGTCGCCGAGAGCAGCCAGGCGAGCGGATCCTTGTCGGCATAGGTCAGCGCCTTGTCGATGTCGCTGCGCGCAGCCTCCATGTCGCCCGCGGCGACCATCGCGCGGGCGCGGTCGAGATGCGCTTCGCCCAGGTCCAGCCCGGCGAGCTTGCCCGTCGCCAGCGCCGCGTCGATCGCCGCGCGACCCTTGGCGGGTTCGCCCGCCGCGATCCAGGCATTGCCTGCCGAGGCCCAATATTGCGGCGCGCGCGGATCCTTGCCGGTCTCCGCCTCGCGTGCCGCGTCCTCGAACGCGCCCGCCGCCGCCGCCCATTTGTCGCTATTGGCATAGGCGACGCCCAGGCACTGGCGCGCCAGCACGCCGCCGCCTTCCCCGCGCCACTGCACGGCGTCGGCCAGCGCCTTGGCCGGATCGCTGGTCGCCAGGTCCATGCACTGGGTGAAGCGCGGCGGCTCCTTGGGCGCCGCGGTCGCCTCCTGCACCGGAACGGTCTGGAGGGCGAGGATCAGGATGGGGAGCATAGGGCGAGCACTTCCTCGAGCGCGCGCACGATCAGGGCCAGGTCCTGCTCGCGCGAAAAACGATGTTCCGCGTCCTTGACCAGCAGAGTCTGCACCATGTCTGAACGGATCATCGCCGCCAGCCGCGGGGCATATTCCCACGGCACTTCCTTGTCCTTCTGTCCCTGGAGCAGCCGCACCGGCCCACCCCAGGCGATCGGCTGGACCAGCACCCGGTTCGCCTCGCCCGATGCCCAGAAGCCGCGGGTGGTGACGGTCGGCATATCGCCATAGTCGTTGGGCTGCTCGATCCGCCCGGTCTGCAGCAGCGCGAGCTTCTGCTCCATGGTGAAGCCCCAGTCGGTGAAGTCGGGCGCCACCGCGATGCCGACCATGCCGGCGACCAGCTCGGGCCGCGCCTTGGCGATCATCGCCATGATCCAGCCGCCCATCGACGAGCCGACCAGCACCGCCGGCCCCTTCACCACGTCGTCGATCATCCGCAGCGCATCGTCGCGCCAGCTCGCGAGCGTCTCGTCCTCGAAATTGCCTTCGCTCTCGCCGCAGCCCGAATAGTCGAAGCGCAGGAACGCCCTGCCGGTCGCCCGGGCCCATTGCTCGAGGTGCAGCGCCTTGGTGCCCTGCATGTCCGACGCATAGCCGCACAGGAACATCACCGTCGGGCCGGCGCCCGGGGTGTGATGATAGGCGAGATTGGGACGCGGCGGCGCTTCGGGCGCGGTGGTTTCTTCGGTCATGACGAGGGGATAGCTGCGCAATGGCCCCCTTAAAACCCTCTACCGCTTGCGGGAGAGGGTGGCCGCGCGGAGCGCCGGCCGGGTGAGGGTCAGTGCGGGAGGCAAGCGCATTGCTCGCGGCCAGCCCACACCCTCACCCTTCCGCATGCGGGAGAGGGAATTAGATCCCTCCCGAAAACGTATCGCACTGCCCCGGATCGCCCGTCTCCAGCCCCTTCTTCAGCCAGGCCATGCGCTGCGCCGAGGTGCCATGGGTGAAGCTCTCCGGCACCACTGTGCCCTGCATCTGCTTCTGGAGCGTATCGTCGCCGATCGCGTTCGCCGCGGTCATGCCTTCCTCGATGTCGCCCGGCTCGATCCGGTCCTTGTTGCGCGCCGCCCAGACGCCGGCGAAGCAATCCGCCTGCAGCTCCAGCCGCACCGACAGCGCATTGCCCTCGGCCTGGCTCGCCCGCGCCTGCAGCCGCGAGACCTTGTCCGAGGTGCCGAGCAGGTTCTGGATGTGATGGCCCATCTCGTGCGCGATCACATAGTCGCGGGCGAAGTCGCCCTTGGCGCCGAAGCGCTTCTCCAGCTCCTGGAAGAAGCTGGTGTCGAGATACACGCCATTGTCCGCCGGGCAGTAGAACGGCCCCACCGCAGAGCTCGCCGCGCCGCAGCCCGACTGGACGTCGCCCTGGTAGAACCGGATCCGCGCCGGCCGATAGCTTTGCCCTGCCTCGCGGAAGATCGTCTCCCAGGTGGTGTCGGCAAGCCGCATCACCCGGCACGATTCGAGCCGTTCGCCGGTGCATACCTGGCGGCCGCTCTGCCCCGCGGTCGGCGACTGGCCGGTACCCGCACCACCCCCGCCGGTGGTACCGAGCATTCCGCCGCCGCCGCCGCTCATCGCGAAATAGGCAATCGCGATCAGGCCGATGATCGCGATGCTGCCGCAGCCCATGCCGCGGCCGAGCAACAGGGGCAGCAGGCCGAGCAGCCCGAAACCGCCGCCGCCTCCGCCACCGCCGCCGCTGCCCAGATCGTCGGCATTGTCGGTGGGGTCGATATCGTCGAGCCGCATGGCGATCCTCTTTATTTAGCCATCGCGACAATGCCCGAACTGGCGTTGCGTTGCACGTGCCAAGCCATACCAAAAGATGCACTTCCCTCGGCCCCGGCTTTCGGCCACAGCACCGGGCATGGCAGACGCCGAGTCACGTCCCCGCCGCCAAGCGCCCGGCCTGCCGCTGCCGGATACGGTCGCATTGGTCCTTCAGGGCGGCGGCGCCCTTGGCGCCTATCAGGCCGGCGTGATCGACGAGCTGCACACTGCCGGGATCGAAGTCGACTGGGTCGCCGGCATCTCGATCGGCGCGGTCAACGCGGCGCTGTTCGCCGGCAACCCGCCCGAGAAGCGCCTCGCCGCGATCCGCACCTTCTGGGAAGACGCCACCGCCGCGCTCCCCGATTTCTCGCTGCCGATGCACGATGCCGCGCGCGAGCTCAGCCACGAATGGGCCGCCGGCATGGTCATGCTCGGCGGCGTCCCCGGCTTCTTCCGCCCGCGCCTGCTGCCGCCCGCCTTCGCCGCCCCCGGCACGCCCGAGGCGCTGAGCTTCTACGACACGTCGCCCCTGCGCGAGACGCTCGACCGCCTGGTCGACTGGGACCTGCTCAACAACGGCCCCGTCCGCCTCTCGGTCGGCGCGGTCGACATCCAGAGCGGCAATTTCCGCTATTTCGACACGCAGGACGAGAAGCTCGACGCGCGCCACATCATGGCCTCGGGCGCGCTGCCGCCGGGCCTGCCTCCGATCGAGATCGACGGCTGCTGGTATTGGGACGGCGGCCTCGTCTCCAACACCCCGCTCACCCATATCCTCGACCGGCAATATGCCGAGACTTTGATCTTCCAGATCGATCTCTTCCCCGCCGCCGACGAGCTGCCGCGCACGATGACCGACGTGGTCGCGCGTGAGAAGGAGATCCGCTTCTCCAGCCGCACCCGCACCGTCTCGGACGAGCGCATGCGCCTGCGCCAGGAGCGCCAGATGGTCTGCCGCCTGCTCGACAAGCTGCCCCCCGAGCTGATGGACGATCCCGACGTCCAGGCGGTCCGCGCCCGCGTCTCCGAATATCCGGTCAGCCTCGTCCAGCTGATCTACCGCGCCAATGCCTGGGAAGGCGGCGCGCGCGACTTCGAATTCTCGGCGCGCTCGATGCACGAGCATTGGCAGGCCGGCCGCACCGCGGTGGCCGAGACGATGGCCAATGCCCAGATCGTCGCCCGCAACATCCTCGACGGCAACACCGCCGCCTTCGATCTCACCCAGCGTTAGGAGTATTCCATGTTCCTCAAGGGCAAGTCCGCCGTCATCACCGGTTCCACCTCGGGCATCGGCCTGGCCTATGCCAAGGCGCTGGCCGCCGAGGGCGCTAGCGTGCTGATCAACGGCTTCGGCGACGCCGCCGCGATCGAGAAGGAGCGTGCCGCGCTCGAGGCGACCAGCGGTGCCAAGGCGCTCTACGACGCGGCCGACATGACCAAGCCCGATCAGATCGCGGCGATGATCCAGCGCTGCCACGACGAACTCGGCGGCCCGCACATCATCATCAACAATGCCGGCATCCAGCACGTCGCGCCGATCGAGGAATTCCCGGTCGAGAAATATGATGCGATCATCGCGATCAACCAGTCCTCGGCCTGGCACATGATCCGCGCCGCGGTGCCGTTCATGAAGGCGCAGAAATGGGGCCGGATCATCTCCACCGCCTCGGCCCACAGCCTCGTCGCCAGCCCGAACAAGAGCGCGTACGTGATGGCCAAGCACGCCATCGCCGGCCTCACCAAGACGATCGCGCTCGAAGTCGCGACGCACGGCGTCACCGTCAACTGCGTGTCGCCCGGCTATGTCTGGACCCCGCTGGTCGAGAACCAGATCCCCGACACGATGAAGGCTCGCGGCCTCACTCGCGAGCAGGTCATCAACGACGTGCTGCTCGATGCGCAGCCGACCAAGCAGTTCGTCACGTCGGAACAGGTCGCCGCGCTGGTGCTTTTCCTTTGCCGGGACGAGGCGGCACAGATTACCGGTGCCAATTACTCGATCGACGGCGGCTGGACCGCTGCGTAAGGCGGCTTGGCGCCTGAAGAAGGGAAGAGGCATGAAGGGGATTCCCGCCGCCGCGGCATTGCTCGCGATCGGCCTCACCACCGGCTGCAGCGTCTATCGCGACGCCACCGCCACGCGTCCGCCCTCCGGCTGGAGCTGGCGCAAGGTGATGACCACGGCGGATGCCGATCGCATCCGCCAGTGGCGCCGAGCTTGGGACGATGCGCTCGCCCCCGCCAAGGCGGCGGCCCCCACGGCGATCGCGGCGGATCCCAAGCTGTTCGATCCCGACGTCGCGCTCGGCCGTGCCCTGCCGCCGGCGGGCGACTATCGCTGCCGCACCTTCAAGCTGGGCTCGCAGCAGCCGATCACGCAATATTTCACGGCCTATCCCGCCGGCCAGTGCCGGATCACCGTCCAGGGCAAGGAGACGCATTTCGTCCGCCTCGACGGCCAGCAGCGGCCCGACGGGCTGATCTACATGAACACCGATGCCCGGGCGATGTTCATCGGCGTGATGGTCCTCGGCGACGAGACCGCGCCGCTTCGTTATGGTGTAGATCGCAAGCGCGACATGATCGGCTATATCGAGCGCATCGACGAGAACCGCTGGCGCCTGGTCCTCCCCTATCCGGGGTTCGAGTCGAAACTGGACGTGATCGAGCTCGTGCCGGCTGGGTGAGCCTGCGGGATTCCCCTCCCTGAAAGGGAGGGGCTAGGGGTGGGTTGGCGAGCGCAGCTCGCCATGACAAGCTAACCGCATGCTCCGCCGCATCGATCCCAAGCTGACCGCCCGGGCCCGCGAGTTGCGCAGCAACCCGACGCCAGCGGAGCGCGAAATCTGGTATCGCGTCTCGCGCTTCCGCCCAGCCTTCACGCGCCAGCACATCGAGCCTCCTTATATAATCGATCTCGTATGCCGCGGCGCCAAGCTCGCCATCGAGTTCGATGGCAGCCAGCATCTCGAAACCGCCGAAGCGGATGCCCGTCGCACCGCTTTCCTGCAGACCAAGGGCTGGACGGTCATCCGCCTGTGGAACAGCGATGTCCTGTCAAACCCGGATGGGGCTGCCCAGTATATCCTCAGCAAGACCGCCGAGTGCCTCGGCGGTACCCACCCCCAACCCCTCCCTTCCAGGGAGGGGAGAAGCAGGCGACCACGCTTCTCCTGAGCGTTTGACACACCCCGATCCCCAAGCGACATTCCCCGCTTCATCAGGGGGAACCATATGCTCCGGTCGCTTCTTCTCGCCACTGCGATGACCTTCACCACGCCCGCCCTCGCCGACCCGGTGCACGACGCGACCCAGGCCGCGCTCCCCCAGCTCATGGAATTCTACCGCGACTTCCACGCCAATCCCGAGCTCAGCACCCATGAGGTGAAGACCGCCGCCAAGCTCGCCGAGGAAGCGCGCAAGGCCGGCTACAAGGTCACCGAGAAGGTCGGCGGCACCGGCGTCGTCGCGGTGCTCGAGAACGGCCCCGGCCCGGTCCTGCTGATCCGCGCCGACATGGACGGCCTGCCCGTCACCGAGGCGACCGGCCTGCCCTTCGCCTCCAAGGTCCGCACCACCAATGACGACGGGATCGAGAGCGGCGTGATGCATGCCTGCGGGCACGACACGCACATGGCGAGCTGGATCGGCACGCTGCGCAACCTCGCCGCGATGAAGGCGAAATGGCACGGCACCGTGGTGATGATCGCCCAGCCGGCCGAGGAGCGCGGGCTCGGCGCCCGGGCGATGCTCGACGACGGCCTGTTCACCCGCTTCCCCAAGCCGCAATTCGCCCTCGCCTTCCACGACAGCGCCGGCGCGCCCGCCGGCCAGATCGGCGTGACCGCCGGCTATGCGCTCGCCAATGTCGATTCGGTCGACATCACGGTGAAGGGCGTCGGCGGCCACGGCGCCTATCCGCAGACCACCAAGGACCCGATCGTACTCGCCGCCCGCATCGTCGGCGCGCTGCAGACCCTGGTCAGCCGCGAGGTCGATCCGCAGGAAGCCGCGGTGGTCACCGTCGGCATGATCAAGGGCGGCTCGACCCACAACATCATCGGCAGCGACGTGACGATGCTGCTCACCGTGCGCAGCTTCAAGCCGGAGGTGCGCAAGCTCCTCCTCGACGGCATCGCCCGCATCGCCAGGGGCGAGGCGATCGCGGCGGGGGTCCCCGACGACCGCATGCCCGAGATCAAGGTGCGCGACAATTTCACCCCCGCCACCTTCAACACCCAGCCGATCACCGACCGGATGAAGGCGCTATGGACCGCCCGCTTCGGCAAGGACCGGGTGGTCGAGACCAAGGCGGTGATGGGCGGCGAGGATTTCAGCCGCTACTGGCTCGCCGACAATTCGATCCAGAGCCTGATCTTCTGGGTGGGTGGCGTGCCGGCCGACAAATGGGCGGCTTCGGACAATGGCAAGAAGCCCCTGCCCTCGCTCCACAGCGCCTATTGGGCGCCCGACGCCGAGGCCGTGGTCGGCACCGCGACCGAGGCGATGACCGCGGCGGCGCTGGACATCCTGAAGAAATAGCCTCCGCTTCGGAATGCAAGCGCGGCGATGCGGACCCTTCTAGCCGCGCCGATCTGGCAACATCCAGATCGGCCATTGCGGAACGCTGCCGCGTCCTCCGCTCTGCAAGCGCAGATCGATCGCCAGTAATTCCCGGAAGAGACTGCGTGCCGCCAAGAGACATGCCAGCGCCTCAGCCTGCGCCGGCACTTTCATGGCATGTGCCCAGGCATTTCGCGCCTTTCTTCCCGTTTCCAACCACCCATGTACCTCCGCCGAGATCACGCCATTCAGTTCCAGCGCCTCGGTCATCACCGACGCTGAATGGTCGCGACCGATCGGCTTCTCGATGCGTTTGCGCGGCGTCCTGTTCTCGGCGCCCTCACCTTTCTCGCTATCGAGCAACCTGCGCCAGGCGATGGAAACCAGTTGCTCGCAAACCGTCCAGCCGAGCACGATGCTCTCCCCGAAGCGCTTCTCCGCGGCACGTGATGCGGCCATATACGCGCCTTCGACCATGGGGACCGTTCCGGGGGGCGCAGCCAGTATTTGGTCAAGCAGGTCGAGCGACGCCTCGATCACGTCCAGCTCGACCAACCGCCGCGCTAGATCACGATCGCCGATCACCTGATAGCTGTTGTTGTAGACATTCCGGGCAACTGCACGCGGGTCTTCGGTATCATCCCGATATTCAGGTACGAGTTCCAGATCGAGTGACTTGAAAGTGTTCCAGGCGTTGACGGGATATCCCATCGCAGCTCCACGCCCCCGGACCAGGGCTTCCGCAGTTGTAAAACACGCCTGATGCGCATTCATGATCTGCGCGCGATAGACGGCGATGGCTTCGGCCTGCTCTTCCGCCGCGCTATGTTCCTCAGGAATTAGATGGGGCGACTCAGGGTGAACAAAGCCCGGAACTAAGGTGTAGGATGCTGGCGGGAAGTCGGTGAAGTCGAAAGCGAATAACCCGTCACGCTGAACCCGAACCTCTATCCCGCATCTCATCACGCGACGAAGAACCACGGCATGCCCCCATGCCAGAGGCCGCGCCTGGGTAGGTGAAAAGGGCGGCGACTGGTCGATCCAGATCGGGGGAATACGAAAATAGGCCGCCACAGGTGCAGAAACTCGATCTGGCACAATGCCGGGCCGGATCACGCCGTCTCGAAACTGCTCGGCATCCTCACCCTGTTTGACCCCGCGCGCCGCTGAGTTTCGTTCAATGGCCATGTGGTCTTCTATCGAAGGCCCGGCATCCAGCAAGGCAGCGCGCTGCACTCGGCAACCAGAATGAAGAAAGACGGACGGGATGGGGCGGGATGCCAGCGAGTCGTCGCGGCCTCTTCCCACTATCATTGTCTAACCCGGAACCGGGATTGCGGCAAGCCGGGGTTCCTGTTGCATGTAGCTGCCCTCGATTCGCAGACGAGGAGCAACGGCACATGATCTATTACCACGGCACCCGCGCGGACCTGGCCCCCGGCGACCTGATCGCCGCCGGCTACGCCTCCAACTATGGCGCGCGCAAAGCCAATCCCTGGGTCTATTTCGCCGGCGCGCTCGAAGCCGCGATCTGGGGCGCCGAGCTGGCGCAGGGCGAAGGCCGCGAGCGCATCTACATCGTCGAGCCGACCGGCGACTTCATCGACGATCCCAACCTCACCGACAAGAAATTCCCCGGCAATCCCACCCTCTCCTACCGCTCGCACGCGCCGCTGCGCGTCACCGGCGAGGTCGAGCAATGGCAGGGCCATGCGCCCGAACAGCTGCAGCACATGAAGGACGCGCTCGCGCGGCTGAAGGCCGAGGGCATCGAGGCGATCGACTGACCCCGCCTTGATCCGGTCGCCGCGCCGCCCTAGATGACCGGCGCGGCGACCACGTTCCCGTCTCCCATGCGGAGGTTCAAGACCGGGACGGCCCGGCAGCTCTGTTCAAGGAGGCTGCCATGGTTTGGTTCATTCTCGTTATCGCCGGTCTGCTCGAAGTCGTCTGGGCCTTCTTCATGAAGCAGTCCGAGGGCTTCACCAGGCTCGTCCCCTCGATCGTCACCCTCGTCACCATGGGCGCCAGCTTCGGCCTGCTGTCGCTGTCGATGCGCACCCTGCCGCTCGGCACCGCCTATACGGTGTGGACCGGCATCGGCGCGGTCGGCGCCTTCGCGGTCGGGATCGTCGTGCTCGGCGAACAGGCCAGCCTGATGCGGCTGGGCGCCGCGGCGCTGATCGTCTCCGGCCTGGTGCTGATGAAGCTGTCCTCCGCGCACTGAGCCTGCGCTCAGCGGCACTCGACGGTGAGGTGCGCCAGTTCGTGCACCGGCGCCAGCCGCGCGCGGACCGTGTCGGCATCGAGCCCCGCCACGCTGACGATCGCCGCCCGCGCCTCGGGGCCGACCCGCCACACGTGCAGGTCGAGTATCCGCACATCGCCGAGCAGTTCGCGCACTTCCTCGGCGACATGGGTGTCGGTCCGGTCGAGCAGCACCGCGGCGGTGTCGCGCATCAGCGTCCACGACCAGCGCGCGATCACCACCGCGCCCACGATCCCCATCGCCGGGTCCATCCAGCCCCAGCCGAGATAGCGCCCAGCAAGCAGCGCCGCGATCGCCAGCACCGAAGTCAGCGCGTCGGCAAGCACATGGACATAGGCCGAGCGGAGGTTGTTGTCGTGGCCCTGCCCGTGATGATGCCCATGGCCGTGATCATGATGATGGTCGTGGTCGTGATCGTGGTGATGGTGATGGTGATGATGATGCCCGCCCGAGAGCAGCGCCGCGCTCACCAGGTTCACCGCCAGCCCCAGCACCGCGACGATCGCCGCCTCGCCGAACGCCACCGCCGTCGGCTCGAACAGCCGCAGCACCGATTCCACCCCGATCCCCAGTGCGATCAACCCCAGCGCCATCGCCGAGGCGAAGCCGGCCAGGTCGCCCACCTTGCCGGTCCCGAAGCAATAGGCGGCATTGCGCGCATGCTTCCTCGCATAGGCATAGGCGATCGCGGCCACCGCCAGTGCCCCGGCATGCGTCGCCATGTGGAAGCCGTCGGCGAGCAGCGCCATCGATCCGGTCCAGTATCCGGCGACGATCTCGCCGACCATCATCACGGCGGTCAGCGCCACCACCCACAGGGTGCGCCGGGCATTCTCGTCATGCGATGCGCCCAGGAAGACATGCTCGTGCGCGAATGCGTCGATTTCAGGCTGGCTGGCCATCGGGGATCCTATTTCGCGTAGCGGCGGATCACCGTCAGCAATTCTTCGGCACCCTGCGCGCGTTCGGCGTCGCTCAGGCCCGGTGCGGCGACATGCGCCGCGAGATGATCGGCGATGATCTCGTCGAGCAGCCCGTTCACTGCGCCGCGCACGGCGGCGACCAGCTGCAGCACCTCGGCGCAGCCCGCCTCGCCCTGCAGCGCCCGCTCGACCGCGCCGACCTGCCCGCCGATGCGCCGCACCCGCGCCAGCAGCGCGGCATTGTCATGGGAAAGATGTGCCATATACCCATACCCCCTATAGGTATATAGCGCCGTCGTAAAGCCCGGGCGCGACTACCTCCCCGCCAGCCCGTCGAACTCCGCCAGCAGCGCCTCGCGCATCTGCCTGCCGCCTGAGTCCGACATGCCCTCGCCCGCGCCGAACCGCGCGAAGACGATGCGGCGCCCGCCCTTGTCGGCCCAGCCGACGAACCAGCCGAGCAGGCTGCCATCGGGCAGGCCGCCGCTGCCGGTCTTGCCGTGCACCGTCCAGCCGCCACGCCCCGCGAATACCGGGATCACTGCCTCCGCTTGGGCATGCGCGCGCGCCGAGACCAGCCGGTGCGCCAGCATGCGGCGCAGGAACGCCACCTGCTCGTCGGGCGAGATGGCGAGCGACGACCCCAGCCAGGCCCGGGTCAGCCCGTCGCCCTTGCCGGGGTTTCCGCGCAGGTCGCGATTGCCATAGCCGAAGCGGTCGACATAGGCCTGGAAGCGCTGCATCCCGAGCTTGCGCGTCAGTTCCTGCGAGTACCACACCACCGAATCCGCCTCCCAGCTGGTCGGATCGACGCGCTTGCGCTCGGCTTCGCGGTGCGCGACGTGGCGGGCGGGATCATAGTCCCAGGCCGGGTGATGGGCATCGGTCAGGATACCGCTGTCGAAGCCGATCAGCGCCAGCGGGACCTTGAAGGTCGAGCAGGGGGTGAAGCGGCTGGCGCACGGTCCCGAGCGGTGCAGGGCCTTCCCGCTCGCCGCATCGACCAGCACCGTCGCGCGCAGCCTGCGTGGTACCGCCAGCGCCGCTTCCGCTGCCGGAATCCCCGCCACCACAGCGCCCGCGCCGATCGCCAGGCATGCCGCGAATGTGCGTCGATCGAGCTTCATCGTCCGTCTCCCCTTTGAGGTCCGGACAGGGAAGTAAGGCCCGGAAACGCATCCTCGCAAAGGATCAAAGCTGGCAAGAGCCATTAGCTTTTCTTATGCTCCGATCCCGATGGTCCGCCCCCACCTCCCCCTCAACGCCCTGCGCGCCTTCGAGGCGTCGGCGCGGCACCTGAGCTTCACCCGCGCCGCGATCGAGCTGTGCGTGACGCAAGCCGCGATCAGCCACCAGGTGAAGGGGCTCGAGCAGCGCCTGGGCGCGCAGCTCTTCCGCCGCCTCCCGCGCGGGCTGGCGCTCACCGACGAGGGACTGGCCCTGCTCCCGGCGCTCGGCGACAGCTTCGATCGCATCGCCGAGCTGGTCGAGGGGATCGCCAGCGGCACCGCCGCCCAGCTCCTCTCGGTCGCCGCGGTCGGCACTTTCGCCACTGGCTGGCTGCTGCCGCGCCTGCCAGCCTTCCACGCAGCGCATCCGCGCATCGACCTCAGGCTGTTCACCAACAACAACCGGGTCGACCTGGCCGGCGAGGGGCTCGACTATGCGATCCGCTTCGGCGCCGGCGCCTGGCACGGCACCGATGCGGTGCCGCTGATCGAGACCCCGCTCACCCCGCTCTGCACGCCCGCGCTCGCCGCGCGCCTCTCGACACCCGCCGACCTGCTCGCGCTACCGCTGCTGCGTTCCTATCGTGCCGATGAATGGCCGCGCTGGCTCGCCCAGGCGGGCATTGCCCCGCCGCCGCTGCGCGGCCCGGTGTTCGACAGTTCGCTGGCAATGGCCGAGGCGGCGATCCAGGGCATCGGCATCGCGCTCGCTCCGCCCGCGATGCTCGCCCGCCATCTGGACGAGGGTCGCCTGGTCCGCCCCTTCGACCTCGAGGTCAGCACCGGCCGCTACTGGCTCACCTGGCTCCAGTCGCGCAGCACGAGCCCGGCAATGGCGGCGTTTCGTGAATGGATATTGGCGGAACTGCCAGCCCCGCCTCGCTGAGCAGCCGCGCCGCCAGCACCCGATAATAGAGGCAGATGTCGAGCAGCTCGCGCGCCGAAGGGTCGAGCCGCTCGCCCACCGCGACGCGGAGCAGCGAGCCGCCGCCGGCGCCGTGCCAGCCGATCGTCATCACCGTGCCGCCGCGCGCGTCACCCCGCCGCACCAGCCCGCCGCAATGGAACAGGCAGTCGCGCGTGCGCCCCAGCGCCAGCAGCCGCGCCCGGTCCGGATCGACCGCACCCAGCGCCTGCCGCAACCGTGCGACCATGTTGGCAGTGTTGCGCTCCTGCTCCGGCAGCGCGATTCCCCGCGTCGCCGCGATCGCCAGCACCAGCAACTGGAGGAATCGGTCGAGCTCGCGCAGGCCATTGCCGAGCACCTTGGCGCGGTACGGCCCCACGATCGCCCGCGCCATGCCGGCGTCGAGTCCCCTACCCAGGAACTGCGCGCCCCGCTCCAGCGTGGCATGTGCGCGGGCAAGCTCCCCGCTCCAGGGGCTCAGCCGCAAAGCTTCAGGTCGTGCGCGCAGGTCTGGCCCCGCGCGTCGGTGCGCAGGGCATAGGTGACGCGCTGGCGCGGCTCGAGCCGGTCGAGTCCGCAGCCCCGCAGCGCGCTTTCATGGACAAAGGCGTCGTCGCCGCCCTTGTCCGCCCGGATCACGCCGAAGCCGCTGGCGGCATGATAGAAATAGACTGTCCCACTCAGCATGCGGCCTCCTTGCGCGCGGCGATCGCCCGCTCCACCGCGGCGAGCCCTTCGGCGCTGGCCACGGCAAGGTCGAGCGGCCGTCCGCCCAATCCCGCGTCATGGCCGTTGAGGAAGCTGGTGGCTTCCTCCCGGCCCAGCGCCTCGAACGCCAGCCGCGCCGCGCGCCCTTGGCGTTCGGCGGATTGGGGATCGAGCCGCACAGTGTTGAACTGCTTGCGAAAGGGCTTGGCCGGAGTCCGCGCTTCCTCCGCCGCGGCGGGCGCATTCGCCTCGCTCATTGGGCGGCCAGCATCGGCTGGTTCGCAACCAGCAAGTCGCGCAACCCGGCGATCCGCGTCGCATAGCCGCGTGCCAGCCCTTCATGGGCATGGCGCGCTTCCACCGATGCGGCGGAACCCGCACGCATCAGCGATATCTGGTGGCGGTAAAGAAGATAATTGAGATCCATGATGAGCCTCCGCACCGTGTAAGCGGGAGCGCACAAGTCTCTCAGCCGCGGGCGCCTACATGTCGGAACTGCTCGCGATGGCTCGCTGTAGCATGACGCAGAGATGGGGGATAGCGCGCACTGCGCCCGCACCTGCGATTGATCGTTCCGCAGGCGATGCGCGAGGCGCGAGAATCATAGCCGAAACCTGCAGGTTGAGGGCGCCCGGCCAATCTGGAATAATGCCGCGACCAAAGGAGGCCCGACATGCTGCGCATCCTCTTGTCCGCGATCCTGTTCCTCGCCGCCCTGCCCGCCACCGCGCTGGCCCAGACGCCCGGCACGCTGATCTCCGCGGACCCCGTGTCCGGCGGTCCCGAGGCGAGCCGATCCTGGCGCATCGCCTATTGGACCAGCGACGCGCGCGGCCGCGCGATCCGGGTCACCGGCATGCTCGTCGCTCCGCTTGATCGCGCGCTCGCGCCCCGCCGGGTGATCGCCTGGGCGCATGGCACCTGGGGCGTGGTCGAGCGCTGCGCGCCCTCGCTGGGCACCAATTTCTGGAGCGCGACGCCCGCTCTCAGCGACATGCTGGCGCGCGGCTATCTCGTCGTCGCGCCGGACTATCCCGGCCTCGGCTCGCCGATGCCCCATCCTTATCTGGTCGGTACCGACACTGCCCGCTCGGTGCTCGACGCGGTCCGCGCCGCCCGCGCCTTGCCCGAGGCACGCGCCGGCCGCGACTTCGCGGTCTGGGGCGAATCGCAGGGTGGCCACGCCGCGCTGTGGACCGCCACCGAAGCCGCCCGCTACGCGCCCGAGCTGCGCCTGGTCGGCACCGCCGCCGCCGCACCGCCGACCGACCTCGCGGCCAATCTCCGCTCGGGCAGCGACCTCAATGTCCGCGCGATGCTGGCGGCCTATGCCGCCTATAGCTGGTCGCAGCATTTCGGCCATCCGCTCTCCAGCCTGTTCAACAAGACCAATGCCGGCGTCGCCACGCGGCTGGCGCGCAACAATTGCGTCGAGCTCGGCAAGAACCCGCGGATCGGCACCATCCTCGGCATCCTGTCGATCCGGAACGCGCTGCGCAGCAAGGACATGGGCCGGATCGAGCCCTGGGCCGGCATCGCCCGCGCCAACAGCGTCCTCCCGCGCGCCGTGCCCGGCCCGCTGCTGATCGCCCAGGCCAGCGACGACACGGTGGTCGCCCCCACCGTCACCCGCAGCTTCGCCGTACAGCGCTGCCGCAGCGGCGCGCCGCTGCGCTATGTCGCGCTGTCCTCGGGCGGCCATGCCGGGGTCACCCGCGGCAGTGCCACCGCCACGCTCGACTGGCTCGATGCGCGCTTCGCGGGGGAGCGGCCGCCCAGCGACTGCGGGCGGATCTAGGCTTTCGTTTCCTTCCATTCGTCATCCCGCGCAGGCGGGGATGACGATTTGATGGAAGGGCATGCCGAAATCCGGCCTCACCCCATCGCCACCGCGTCCACCGCATCCTCGCGCTTCTCGGGCCGGATATAGATCGAGCTGAGCTTGGGCTCCTGCGCCTTCAGCCGCTGTTCGAGCCGCTCGATGAGCGTCTCCGCCTCGCCCATCGGCAGTGTATCGACGAAGTCCGCGCTCACCGCGACGAACACCCGGTCGGGCGCGGTATGGATGGTGCGGACATGGTTCACATGGGTGATGCACGGCTCTGCCTCGAGCAGCGCGCGGATCGCCGCGACCATGTCCGGATTGGCGCGCTCGCCGATCAGCAGCCCCTTGGATTCGCGCGCGAGCAGCATCGCCACGCCGGCGAGGATCACGCCGATGACGATCGAGGCCCAGCCGTCGATGCGCGGATCGCCCCAATGGTGACTGGCCCAGACGCCCGCCGCCGCCACCACCAGCCCGGCCAGCGCCGCCGAATCCTCGAACAGCACGATGAAGCCGGACGGGTCCTTGGAATCGCGGATCGCCTGCCACCAGCCATGATCGCCCTTGCTCTTCGCGAACTCGCGCATCGCGATCCACCAGCTCGTCCCTTCCAGCGCAAAGGCGATGGCGAGCACGACATAGTTGATCAGCGGATCGCGCAGTTCCTCGGGCGCGGCGATGTGCTTCCAGCCCTCGTAGACCGACACGCCCGCGCCCAGCCCGAAGATCAGGATCGCGACGATGAAGGCCCAGAAATAGAGCTCGCGGCCATAGCCGAAGGGATGGTCGGAATCGGGCGGGCGCTTCGCCCGATATTGCCCGTAGAGCAGCAGGCCCTGGTTGCCCGTGTCGACCAGGCTGTGCACGCCTTCGGTGAGCATCGAGGAAGAACCGGAAATCGCGGCCGCCACGAACTTGGCGACCGCGATTCCGAGGTTTGCGGCCAGCGCCGCATAGATGACGATATTGGCGCGCCAGCCTGACGCAGGCGAGGCCGCCACGCGCTTCTAGCCGAGGCCGATCTTCGACAGGATCCTGCCGACCACGCCCTTTTCCTCGCCCGCCTTGGCGAGCTTGGCTTCGGCCTTTGGATCATAGCCCGAGCTTTCGGGAAGCTCGTCATGCCCATGGTTGTGCACCGGCTGGGTCGAGGCGGGCGGGTCCGACGCGTCCATCGACTCGTCGAGCCCGCGGTCCAGCCTTGCCTCCTTGCTCTCCGGGTTGCGGTAGAGCCGCTCGGCAATCGATTCATCGGTGCCTGCGTCCGCCGACTGGGCCGGCGTGCGCTTGGTTTCTTCGTCCGGGCCCGGTGCCACCGACATGCGGTCCAGCGCCGGGTCGATCGGGTTCGCTTCCATGACTCACTCTCCTGAGCGTTGCCCTGATGTAACGAACACAATTCGATTCGCGTTCCCGTGGCGGTAACTCTCTGGACGCAAGAGAAAACGGCCCGGCGAGTTTCCCCGCCGGGCCGTGATTTCGCATTCCGTTCCCGGAATTTAGTTCCGCTGGCTGCCGAACAGGCGCAGCAGGAACAGGAACATGTTGATGAAGTCGAGGTAGAGCGTCAGCGCGCCCATCACCACGGCCTTGCCGCGCATGTCGGTGCCGGCGACGTAGAAGTACATGCTCTTGATCTTCTGCGTGTCATAGGCGGTCAGGCCCGCGAACAGCAGCACGCCGATCGCACTGATCGCCAGGCTCAGCGGGCCCGAGTTCAGGAACAGGTTGACGATCGAGGCGACGATCAGGCCGACCACGCCCATGATCAGGAACGTGCCGAAGCCCGACAGGTCACGCTTGGTGGTGTAGCCCCACAGGCTGAGGCCCGCGAAGCCCGCCGCCGTGGCGAAGAACACCTGGGCGATCGAGGTGTCGGTATAGGCGAGGAAGATCGTCGACAGCGACAGGCCCATCACCGTGGCGTAGACCCAGTAAAGGGCCTGCATCGCCGGGGTGGAGAGGCTGCGCTGGGCGAAGCTCATCACCAGGACGATGCCCAGCGGCGCCAGCATCACCACCCAGCCGAGCAGCGACGGCGAATAGGCCATGCCGCGCGAGGTTTCCTGCAGCGTGAACAGCACGCTGATCGCACCGCTCTTGGCGAACAGCAGCGCGACGATGCCCGTCAGCAGCACGCCCGATGCCATGTAGTTGTAGACGGACAGCATGTAGGACCTGAGCCCCGCATCGCGCGCATCCGCACCCGCGCCGGCGGTCACATAGGCGCCCGTCTGGGGATCCGACCAATTAGCCATTTGAAACTCCTTTTCCCGGCACCTGCCGGAACACGTGTAATATCGCCCTGATACGGGGTGTTTTCAAGCGAAACCCGGGGGTCTAGTGCCTCTGTATGATCCGCCTGTTCGTCGGCCTGCGTCTTCCCGCCGCCATCCGCGCCCAGCTGCTCGCGCTCGGCGGCGGCATTCCCGGCGCGCGCTGGCAGGATGACGGGCAGCTCCACATCACCCTGCGCTTCATCGGCGATGTCGACGAGCGCGCCGCCGAGGATGCCGCGCTCGCCCTCTCCGCGGTGCACTGGCCGCCGGTCGAGATCGCCGTGGAGGGCGTCGGTACCTTCGACAAGCGCGGCCGGATCCACACCGTCTGGGCCGGCATCCGCCCGCGCGACGCGCTCGCCGGGCTCCACCGCAAGATCGACCAGGCGCTGGTCCGCGCCGGCCAGGAGCCGGAGCGCCGCGCCTATCTCCCCCACATCACCCTCGCCCGGATGAACAGCCCCGCCGAAGTCGCCGATCGCTTCATCGAGGCGCATGCCGGCCTGGCGAGCCCGCCCTTCACCCTCGACCATTTCTATTTGTTCGAGAGCAGCCTCGGCCACGAAGGCGCACGGTACGACGCAGTGGAGCGGTACCGGCTGGACGGCTGAGGCCCAGCGTTCCCCTCCCCAGTCCGCCATCCCCTTCCACAGCCGTCATCCCGGCGAAAGCCGGGATCTCGTGCGGCTCCTTCCCCGCGCCTCCGCCTGAGATCCCGGCTTTCGCCGGGATGACGGTAATGGGCGACCGCCCCCTATTTCCGCTTCCCCTCCAGCACCGCCCGCACCTTCCGCGCCAGCTGCTCGCGCGTGTACGGCTTGGACAGCAGCTCCACCCCCACGTCGAGCCGCCCGTCATGGACGATCGCATTCTCGGTATAGCCCGAGGTGAACAGCACCGAGAGCTCGGGCAGCCGCGCGCGTGCCAGGCGGGCCAGCTCGGGGCTCTTGAGCGCGCCCGGCATCACCACGTCGGTGAACAGCAGGTCGATCGCCACCCCGCTCTCGATCACGCTCAGCGCGCTCTGCGCGTCGTTCGCGCGCAGCACGGTATAGCCCAGCTCGGTCAGCAGCTCGACCACGGTCGCCTGCACGTCAGGATCGTCCTCGGCGACCAGGATCGTCTCGGTGCCGCCGCGCATCGCCACCGCCTCGGGCGAGACGACCAGCACTTCCTCGCGCTTGCGCACGCGCGGCAAATACAGCTTCACCGTCGTGCCGTGGCCGATCTCCGAATAGATCTTCACATGGCCGCCCGATTGCTTGACGAAGCCATAGACCATCGAAAGCCCCAGCCCCGATCCCTGCCCCTCGGGCTTGGTCGAGAAGAAGGGCTCGAACACCTGCTCGATCAGCTCGGGCGCGATGCCGCTGCCGGTGTCGGTCACCGCGAGCATCACATATTGGCCCGCCGGCACATCCTCCAGCCGCCGCGTGTAATCGTCGTCGAGCGAGGCGTTGGCCGCCTCGATCGTCAGCTTGCCCGTCCCGTGCATCGCGTCGCGCGCGTTGATCGCCAGGTTGAGGATCGCATTCTCGAGCTGGGTCGGATCGGCCTGGCAGTTCCACAGGCCACCGGAGGTGATCACTTCGATCCCGATCGCCTCGCCCAGCGCGCGGCGCAGCATGTCGTCCATCCCGCCCAGGAACTTGCCGACATTGAGCACCCGCGGCTCGAGCGGCTGGCGCCGGCCGAAGGCGAGCAGCTGGCTGGCGAGCTTCGATCCGCGCTGCACCCCGGCCAGCGCGTTCGCCACCCGCCGCTCGGCCTTGTCATTGCCCTGCACGTCGCGGGTGAGCAGCTGGAGGTTGCCCGAGATCACCTGGAGCAGGTTGTTGAAGTCGTGCGCCACGCCGCCGGTCAGCTTGCCGATCGTCTCCATCTTCTGCGCCTGCTGGAGCGCCGCGAACACCGTCTCGCGTTCGGCCACCGCCTCGGCGACCCGCGCCTCGAGCCGCTCGTTGAGCACGCGCAGCTCTTCCTCGGCCTGGGAGCGCCGCACCAGCTCGCGCTCCACCGTCTCGAACAGCCGGGCATTGTCCATCGCCAGCGCTGCCTGCCCCGCCAGGCTGACCAGGCTCGCCTCGGCCGCCGCGCCGAACATGCCGGGCTCGGGATGGCCGTAGAGCAGCCCGCCGATCACATCGCCCGACGGCGTGCGCACCGGCACCGCCAGATAGGAGCGCACCGGCAGATGCCCCGCGGGCATGCCCTGGAACGGCCCGTTCCGGCCATAGCGCTCGTCCACGGTGACATCGTCGACGCGGATGATCCCGGTGCCGGCGAAGGTCGGCTCGAACAGCCTGGTGATCCGCGGCATCGGAAACTTGTCGAAGGCCGATCGCGGCGCCCCTGCCAGGGCATAGAGCATGTAGCGCTCGCCCTCGGTCTCGTCGGTGCTGTTGTAGAAGAAGGCGCCGAACTTCGCCCCGATCAGCGCCACGCCCGCGTCCACCGCGGTCTGCGCCACCCGTGCGCTGTCGCGCTCGCCGGTGATCGCGGTGCCGGCCTGGTTGACCACCTCCAGCGTGCGCGTCTTCTCCTCCAGCGCGGTGAGCGCCGCATGCTCGCGCTGCTGGATGTTGTAATGCTCGGTGCGGTCGGCGCTGGTGCCGTAGATGCCGAGCACGCTGCCGTCCTCGCCGCGGATCGGCGTCATCGCCAGGTCGACGCGGATGTCGATCTTCTCGCCGCTGCCGCGCACGCTCCGCACGTGCAGCCCCGGCCGCAGCACCGGCGCGCCGGCATAGGCCTGCTCGAAATGCGCGCCGACATCCTCCCACACCTTGGGCCAGCTCTTGCGATAGGAGCGGCCGAAGATCCGCTTGTTCTCGTCGCGATAGGCGTCGAGGATCTGGTCGTTGTAGAAGAATATATAGTCCGGGCCCCAGGTGACGAAGGCCCGTTGCGGCGAGGCCAGCATCAGGTCGATCGCCTGGCGCAGCTCGCGCGGCCAGCGTTCTATCGGACCAAGCTCCGGCACCGCGAAACCCGGCGCGCGCAGCATCTCCCCTGTTTCCCCGCCATGATCGGGCCAGGCGGCGTCGGCTTTTGCCATTATGCGTCCCTCAGGCCCCCGCCCGTGCGATGGTTTATACAGCGAAAGCCAAGCAGGAAAAGACGCGGGAATGGCGGCGATGGCAAGGGTTTGCGCCGATGTGGAGCAAGGGTCGCCGGTCCCTCGGGGATAGGTATTTCCGAACCGGAGCGTCCGCTAGCACCAATTACAGTGTCCGCACCCGCCGCCCCTGCCCTATACTCCCCAGGCAGAGGCAAGGAGGGAGGCGCAGCGTGGCGACACTGGCGGATGCCATTCCGGAACGGACACCAGGCGGCACGCTCGAGGCGGCGCTGCGCTGGTCGGCGATCCTGCTCGTCGCGGCGAGCTGGCTGAGCGCCGGCCTGTTCGGCGCCTATATCCTGGCCTTCTATGGCGGCACGCTGGCCGGCGGTTCTCCGGACCGCTGGAACGAGAGCCTGCCCCGCCTGCACGAAGCCGCCACGCCCTTCGCCACGATCGCGATCGGGGCGCATTTCGTCACCGGCGGCATCCTGCTGCTGCTCGGCCCGGTCCAGCTGATCGCGGCGATCCGCAATCGCATCCCGCCGCTCCACCGCTGGCTCGGCCGGCTCTACGTCCTCGCCGCCGCGATCGCCGGTCTGGGCGGGCTCGGCTTCATCCTGGCCAAGGGCACGGTGGGCGGCCCGGCGATGGACATCGGCTTCGGGCTGTACGGCGCGCTGATGGTGCTTTGCGCCACCCTCGCCTTCACCAATGCCCGCGCGCGCCGGATCGAGGTCCACCGCGCCTGGGCGATCCGCCTGTTCGCACTGGCGATCGGCTCCTGGCTCTACCGGATGGAATATGGCTTCTGGTTCCTGCTGTTCGGCCAGCAGGGCCACACCCCGGACTTTCGCGGCGCTTTCGACATGGTGATGGACTTCGCCTTCTACCTGCCCAACCTCGCCGTCGCCGAAGCCTTCATCCGCGCCCGCCGCGACGACGCTGCCCCGGCGCTGCGCATCGGCGCGGTGGTGGCGCTGCTCGGTGCGAGCGCCTTCATCCTGCTCGCCACCTGGCAGTTCGCCACGAAGATGTGGCTCCCGGGCATGGCGAGCGGACTGGAGGCGCTGGGCGGCTGGCGGGACCGCGGGGCAGCGCGGGACGGATCAGGGAACGGGCGGGAAATCGATCCGCGGCACGTAGCGCGCTTTGCCGTGCCCGCTGCAGCCCCGCAGGTCGAAGAACGCGCGCGGAAGGCCATCGCGGTTGCTATCGGTCGTCGAATGCCAGGCAAGGTCCGGAAGGTCGGGCAGCAGCAGATGCGTCGGCGCGGGACCGCCCGCCCTGGGAGTCCCGGGTGACAGGTTGTACGCTGCGTCGGTCGCGAAGAATTCCATGTCGCGTCGCACCGACTGAATCTGGATCGGCGAACCCGCCTCACGAACCCAGGCCAGATTGGTTCTTCCATCCGTGCCGCCCTGCCATGGCAGGAACCAATAGGATCTGCCGGACTTGGCGACGCTGACGCGGAGCGCCAGCCCGGCGGGCCAGTCTACCGTGCTCCGAACCGGCTCGAAGCTGGCCGTCACCCCCGGTGCGCCGCGCAGTTCGTAGCGGGCATTCTCGATGACGCAGGTCGAAATCGAAGCGGCGAGGAGAAGGGCATGGATCATGCCCGAATCTATCCATTTTCCATCGCTGGCGGCAATGCGTTCCGCGGTGGGTGATCAGGGCCTGGCATCGACCATATGGGCGACGATGCCCTGCTTCTTCATCGCCCAGGGCAGGTCGCCGCGCCCGGCATAGAGGCCCTCGAGATAGCTGCGGTCGAGCGCGCTCAGCCCGGCGCGATGCTCCGCGTCGCCGCCCGGCCCGAACAGGCCGAGGATCGAGCCCGCTTCGGCGCCCGCCGCCGGCCGCGCACCACTGAGCCCCCGCATCGCGGCATAGGCGGCGACCAGATGCAGGTCGCGGTTCGCCACGGCATCGCGGTCGATCACGATCGTCGCGCGCAATATGTCCCGGCGCACCGGGGACGAGAGCCGGCTCGACGTGGCGACGTTCATCACCGGCGGCTCGTTGGGCGCCCGGCTCGCGCTCTCGCCGTCCCGGCTGCGCGTCTCGATCTGCCCCCAGGCGCGCGCCGGCCCCTGTTCCTCGAGGATGCGGTCGACATCGGCCAGCGACAGGCCCTTGAGCCCCGACGAGCCGCCCCGCGCCAGCTTGCGCACCGCCGCCCGGCCGTCCTCGACGAACAGCACCAGCACATTGGGTGCGCAGCCCGGCGCGCCGATGCGCAGCCCGACCGACAGGGCGATCTCGCTCACCCCGTCGATCACCGTCTGGCCGGCATCCGCAGGAAGCCCCGCGCTGCCGACGCAGACCGGATCGGTGAAGCGCGCCACCGGCCGGTCCATCGGCATCGCCGGCGCCACCCGCTCGACGAACCGCCGCACCCGCTCCACCTTGTCGGCGGGCGCCGCCGTCACGACGATCTCCTGCGGGTCCGCTGCGGGGCTCGGCTGGAGCAGAAGGGCACTCAGAACCAACAGCATGCGAACTCCCCGGTACCGTCGCGCCGGCTGGCGCGGCGAACGAACGGCCCTCCGCTCAACCCGCTCAACGCGAGCGAATGGGCCGCATCGCGCCCCATCACGAGCATCCCCTCGCCTTGCAAGCCTAGAAATTCGCGGTCAGGTTCAGCGAGCCGTAGAGGGTGGTGCCGCCGCCATTGGCATTGGGCGCCCGCTCCAGGAACCGCCCCTTCGAAAGCACCACCGCATTCGCTTCGAAACGCAACGCCGCGGGCCGGACCCACCAGCGCAGTCTCGCATCCCATTGATGTCCCGCGAAGTCCCCGGACCGGCCGGTCGCATCGCGGACGCCCGTCGTCGAGAAGCTGTCCGTCCGCTCGGCCAGCCATAGCGCATGATAGCTGACAAGACCGTCGAGCCGCTTCGACGGCGTCACTTCCGCGCGCATGCCCACAGCCGAGATGTTGGCGCGGCCAACGGCATTGTAGAGACCCGAGGGCGCCAGGTCGGCGCGGCGCATCCCGAACAGCGTGTCGAAGCGGCCATATCGGTTGCCGGGGCGATCGCCGCTGGCGCGGTCATATTCGACGGACAGTCGCGGCCTCCAGCCGCCGCGGAACGTGTATCCCGCATCGCCATGGACGAACCATGCGGACACCGGGATCGGCATCGCATTTCCCGCGGTCGAGGTGCTGGCCCTTCCCGACTGATAATAGGCCTCGACCTCGACATCCGCCTTGCCCGGCGCAGGATCACGCAGCACCCGCCCGCCATAGGTATTCAGCGAGCGGTCGCGCGTGGGTCTTCCCGGCCTGTCCCGCTCGCCCAGATGATAGAAGCTGCCCTCCAGCATCAGGGGCCCCAGGGCATGGGCCTTCGCCGCCGTGCCGCCCCACAGCACCAGATCGAATCCCTCCCGATCCAGCGCAACTGCGTTGTTCCGCAGCGACAGCAGATCGTCGGGACGGCGCTGTTGCGGCAGGACGTAGATCAGGCTCGCCGTCACGCCCCGCCTGGTGGCGATCTCGGCATGGAGGCCGGTATAGCCATTGGTGGTGTTGCGGTAGTCGTCGGCCGCGACCAGCCGGCGAGAGCCGATGTTCAGCATGAAGCGCCCCCCGCGAAGCACGGCCTTGGCACCCCCTCCCAGGGATATCTCGCCAGAGGCATAGGCCTGCACCAGCTCGAGCGCATTCGATTCCCCGGTCGTCACCGGCGTGCCCGCGTCGCCGCCATACACCCGGCTGTCCCAGATCTCGGCCGCGACGAGGATCGGCCCGCTATCGTATCTGGCGAGCAGGGTGGTGCGCAGATTGACCAGCTCGTCGTCGCGGTTGAAGCCGGCGCGTGGCTGGTTCGCGATCGCCTCGTAGCGAACCCGGACCGTGCCGGAAACGTCGAGGTCCTGCGCAGGCGCGGTTGCCGGCCACAGGGTCAGAGCAAGCAGATATCGGGGGAAATGCATGGAAATGCGTCCGCTTCTGGAGTTGGACGCGATACTTTGGCTGACGCCTCATGGGGGGATCGCCGCCCCCATGCACCTGCAATTCGTGCCTTCGCAGCGCAAGTCAAGCGGGCGCGGCAGGAATGCCCGCCGCAGCCCCAATCGTCATGCCCGCGAAAGCCGGGATCTCAGGCGAAGACGCAGGGAAAGAGCCACACGAGATCCCGGCTTTCGCCCGGATGCCGGGATGGGCTGCGGAAAGCGTTCCGGGCTGACCCGACTTACCGCCCGAACCGCGCCACCAGCGCGTCGGCCGCAGCGTGCACATCGGCCCAGGTCACGTCGAAATCCCGGTCCTCGCCATAATAGGGATCGGCGACCGAGCTGCCCTCGCGCCCCGGCACCAGGTCCATCAGCAACCCGAGCTCGGCGCTCGCATCCGCCGGCGCGATCGCCTGGAGGTCGCGCAGATTCTGCCGGTCGAGCGCGAACACGAAATCGAAGCGCCGAAAATCCTCGGGCCGCACCTGCCGGGCGCGCAGGCCCGAAATGTCGGTGCCGTGGCGCCGCGCCGCCGCCTGCGCCCGGCGGTCGGGCGGGTCGCCGGCATGCCAGCCGCCGGTCCCGGCGGAATCCACTTCCACCTCGATCCCGGCATGCGCCGCCGCCGCCCGCAGCGCACCTTCGGCGAGCGGCGAACGGCAGATATTGCCCAGGCACACAAACAGGACCGACGTCACTTCCCCACCCCGATCCGGCAATTACATCGCGTGGAAGACGCCGCAGGCGATGCGCCCGCCCGAATTGCCCGAAGGATCGGTCTTGTAGTCATCGGCATTAGCATGGACGACCAGCGCGGCGCCGTCCTGGTCCATCAGCCCTTCATAGGTGCCGCCCGGCAGCACGAAGATCGTGCGGTCTCGGCCATCCTCGCCCACCGACAGGTTGGGCATGTCGCCGGCGTGCGGGCCGGCGGGATTGTCCTTGCCATGCTGGTGCGCGGTCGGGTTCCAGTGGCCGCCGGCGCTCGCGAAGTCCGGGCCCTCGCACTTGCCGACGGTGTGGACATGGGTGCCGTGCACGCCCTTGGTCATGCCGTGCACTTCCACCATCACCCGGATCGTGCCGTCCACTTCCTCGGCGATCGCCTTGCCGACATCGGTGCCGTCGGCCATCTTCAGGTCGGCCTGGGCGCGGAAATGGCCGGCCATGTAGCGCGCATTCTTCTCGGGCTTCGCACAACCCGCTACCGCCAACATACTCGCCACAATCAGCAAACCGCGCATTGCCCGCACTCCGGATAAATGTTCCCGTGACGTAATGGTCGTCGAAGCCGCCGGTTCCAAGGGGTCAGCGCAAACATTCTCCGTCCGTCTTGCCGGAGACGCTGCCCACCCCAAGGATGATCTTGGCCCGCCGTTCGAAGGTCAGCGCCTGCCAGCGCCCCGAATTGCCGATCGCGGTGCGGCTCCTGAGGAAGGTCAAATGGAGCATCTCGTACTGCTCCGGATCGATCCGCCGCGTGTCGAGCAGGCATCGCCAGCGATCCATGTTCCACGCCCAGTCGCGCTGCACCCCGTCCTGGTCGATCGAGCGCGACAGCGCGCCGTACCAGGCGAAGATCGCCCCGAGCCGCTCCCACCGCTCGCCCTCGGACATGGCGGCGAGCTTGCGCCGCAGCCGCGCCAGGTCCTCGTCGAGCGGGAAGCCGCCCTGCTGCACCTTGGTGTCGACCGCCCAGCGCACTTTCCGCAGCGTGATCGGTCCTTCGGGGAACACGCGCAGCAGGTCCTGCCGCACCGCCTCGAGCAGCACCAGATAGGTGTCCAGCTGCACCTGCAGCATCGCATCGCTCTCGAACAGCGCGTTGAACTCGCCCCGGATCACCGGGTTGAGCTTCCCGTCCGCGCCGTGCGCCGCGAGGATCTTCTCGCGGCATTTGTCCTTCACCGGCACCGCCAGGCAGTCGCGCGAGAAGATCGTCTTGCCATAGGCCGGCATCAGCGCCCGCCGCTCGCGCCCGAACCGGCCGCGCCGCGCCTTCTTCCACGCCTTCAACAGCGGTTGCAGGCTGCCCGTCCCGAAATTCCACTGCGACATGCCGACCGAGACCAGCTGGCTGTCGAAATTGCCCACCGGCATCGCCCAGCAGCCCATCGTCTCGGGGATCGACGTCTCGTGCATCTGGGCGAAGATCGCCGCCCGGCTCAGCCCGATCGCTCCCAGCCGCGCGGCGCTGTCGGGGTCGATCGTCAGGAAGGGCAGGTCCGCCACTTCGCGGCACGCCGGCCGCTCGGGCGGCACCGGCGCTACGGGGGGCGCGGCAGGCACCAAACCCTGTGCGTTGGCCGGTACCACCGCCACCCCCAGCGCCATCACCACGCCCGCGACAATGTGCCTCAACCCCATTCCCGTCTCCTCGCCCGGGATACTCCACCGCCCCGCCCGTCACCGCAAGCGCGGGAAAACATGGTTAGCAATCGAGGCAGGGAAGACGCTTTTCCCTAGGGAATCAGACATTTTCTGGTACTCAAAATGGCGAATCAGGGTTTCCCCGGACTAGCTGTCCGCGCCCGCAGCGGCGAAGGTCGTCGCAGAGCATGTCGATCCGCCTGCCTCTCGATCCCCCGCCGATCCGGCTAATGACCCGCTTGCTTGCCGAGCTGCAGACGACGGTGCTTGCCCGCGCGATCCGCATGTTCGACGGCGATCTCGATCGGGTGACGATCTTCGCGGTGATCGCGCGCGACACCTATCCGTTCGACACGCGCGAGGGGCTCGCGCCCACCGTCTCCGCCCATTCGCTCGCCATGTCGCTGTCGCGCCCGTACGAGACCGTCCGCCGCCACGTCCATGCCCTGGTCGATGCCGGCTGGTGCGCGCGCGGCGCCGACGGCGTCCATGCCAACCATGCCGAGATCCAGTCGCCAGACCTGACCGAGTTCCTCACCCTGGTCCACGACGCCGCGGTCCGCTTCGTGGCGGACATGGCCCGCGCCGGCGTGCCGATGCCCGAGGTCGGCACCGTCCGCCCCTATCACCACGCCGCTGGCGTCCAGGCCGCGATCGACCTGATGCTCGCGGTGCTCGACACCAATCGCCGCGTCCATGCCGACTGGCTCGAGCTCGTCCTCTTCTCGACGATCTACGCCGCCAATTCGCGCCTGCTCAACGCCGATCGCGAGCTCGCCTGGCACTATGCCGATGGCCGCAAGGTGCCGCCGATGCACCTGCGCCAGCCGGTGCGCACCAGCAACGTCGCCCGCGCGCTCGGCCTGCCCGAGGCCACCGTCCGCCGCCGTCTCGTCCGCCTGCTCGAGGATGGCCGGGTCGAGCGGGTCGGCAAGAAGCTGCTCGCCTCCGAAGCCTGGCTCAACCGCCCCGAAGCGATCGAGACCAGCACCCGAAGCTTCGGCACGGTCCGGCTGCTGATCGCGCGCCTGGGAGTGAATGGTTTTCCGCTCCACGACCCCGCCCGTGCCTATCTCGCCGGCCGTCCGGAGCCGGTTCCCTTCGACTGATCGCATCCCGCAGCGGGACTCGTCCCGACTTCCGCCAAAATGGGCAACGACCCGCTTGAGGACATCGCCGCCGGCGCCAATAGCCGCGCCAAATCAAGGGACTCGGGCGGCATGACGTCGCCCCTGGAAGCAAGGCCATCGACCCAATTCGGTGGCCAAGCGGGCTGTCGGGTTTCCCACCCGTCGGTCACCATCGGTGGGCGCGGGCTTCGGCCCGCGCCCTTACCGACGCATTGGAATATGCCCTCCCACGCAAAGCCGACCGTGAAGGCGCCGTACTTGCGCTGCAATCCGCGCCGAACCTGCACCCAGGGCGCCGGCAGAACGACCGGCCCGGAAGCAAGGGGGAGAGGATGACCCTGGGGACACCCATGGCCGGCGCGCGCGTCATGCTGGCGCCCATTCGAAGACGCGCATGTCGAGCCGCTGCGCGCGGCCTGCGCCGCGGATCCGGATATCTGGGAGATCTATCCGGTCGGCATGGCCGGCACGCAGTTCGACGCCTCGCTGCGCCTGCTGCGCGCGATGCCGGGCTGGACGATGTTCGCGGTGCTCGACGGGCCGGAGGCCGGCAGCGAGAGGCTGGTCGGCATGACCAGCTACATCCCGGTGCCGGGTGCCGACGACGCGATCGAGATCGGGGCGACCTATATCGCCCCCGATGTGCGCGGCGGCCCGTTCAATGCGGAAATGAAGCGACTGATGATCGCCAATGCCTTCGCCAAGGGCTTTGCCGCGGTCCAGTTCCGTGTCGATACCCGCAACGCCCGCTCCTGCCGCGCCGTCGAGAAACTCGGCGCCCGGCTGGTCGAGACTCGCCGAGCCGACCTCACCACCTGGACCGGCCATGTCCGCGATACGGCGGTATACCGGCTGGCGCGCGAGGAATGGGACGCCCGCTGACGGGTGCAACGCCGCCTTGACAAATGCGAGCCATGGAATGACGTATATCGTATAACATTCTATGCGAGAGCGATCATGCCGAGCCGGCGCACCCTCCTCCTGACCAGCGCGGCGGCCAGCCTCGCCAGCTCTCTCCGTGCAGCCGCCGTCCCGCGCGCCGAACCCGAGCCCCGCCCCCGCACGGTCACCCGTGCGCTCGCCGCTGCCGGCACGCCCTTCGTCATCGGCTGCGACAGCACCGGCGTGACCAGCCTGCGTTATCGCGGCGACAGGTTCGATACCGACTATGTCAGCGCCGGTTCGCTGCTCGGCCAGGTCATCGCCCGCCACCGCACCGCCGGCGGCACCTGGCAACCGCTCGACAGCCGCACCGGCACCCCCGCCTACACCGCCGACACGCTCGAGACCCGCGTCGCGGACGGCCTGCTTGCGCTGACCAGCCGCCTCCGCCTCGTCGGCCAGGAGATGCTGTGGAGCATCGAGTTGGAGAACCACGGCGCCGAGCCGCTAGAGATCGGCGACCTGATCCTCCCGCTCCCGATGCACACCCGCTTCGTCGGCGGCCGCCCATCGACCGAGTCGGTGCTCAAGCACAGCTTCGTCTCCGGCCATGGCTCGCACCTCTTCTGGATGCGCTCGAACAGTGCCGGGCCCTATCTGATGCTGCTCCCCGATGCCGACACGCATCTCGAATATTGGGAGCGCCGCCGGCTCGAGGGCGAGAAGGCCCCCGACAGCTATTGCGCCTTCGTCCACGCCGCCGCCTCCGCCGCCGAGACCCGCGCCACCGGCACCAACTGGCGCCAGCCGGTCAGCGCGCTGACGCTCCGCCCCGGCGAGCGTCGCGCCCATGGCTTCCGCTTCCGCTGGGTCGCCGACTATGCCGCCGCTCGCGCGGCCATCGCCGAGACCGGCGGCGTCGATGTCGAGATCGCGCCCGGCATGACCCTCCCCACCGACCTGGAGGCGATACTCGCGCTGCGCTCGTCCAGCCCCGTCACCCGGATCGAGGCCGAATTCCCCGAGCACACCCGGATCGAGCCCCTGCCCGATCGCGCCGGCCGCCAGCTTTACCGCCTCGCCTTCCGCAAGCTCGGCGAGAACCGCCTCACCCTCCACCAGCCGGGCGGCCGCGTCACCCATCTGGAGTTCTTCGCCACCGAGCCCCAGGAAACCCTCATCGCCAAGCGCGGCGCCTTCATCGCGCGGCACCAGCACCGCGACCCCGCCAAATGGTATGACGGGCTGTTCGGCGAATGGGCGTCGGACACCGGCACCCTGCTCGGCCCGGACAATTACGACCGGATCAAGGGCTGGCGCATCTATGAAGTGACCTGCGACGATCCGGGCCTCAGCAAGCCCGCCTTCCTCGCGCTCAAGAATGCCGAGCATCCGGTCGTGGCCGAAGTCGCGGCGCTCGACCGCTATGTCGACAGGTTCGTCTGGGGCGGCCTCCAGCGCTCGGACCGCGAGAAGAACACCTACGGCATCTACGGCATTCCCGACTGGAAGACCAATCGCGAGAGCGCCGATCCCGGCCCCAAGGGCCGCGACCATATCTGGCGCCCCTATGACTATCCGCACCTCATCGCATTGTACTTCGGCATGTACCGCGTCGCCCGCGACCACCCGCACATCGCCACCAAGCTCGACGCAGACACCTATCTCCGCCGCGCCCATGGCACCGCGCTCGGCATGTTCACCATCCCGATGCGCGTCACCGGCTGGTCGGCCTATGGCACCGGCTTCTACAATGAGTGCGAGATCCCCGCGCTGATCGAGGCGCTCGCCGCCCGGGGCTGGACGCGCGAGGCCGCCGAGCTCCAGTCGCACTGGGCCCGCAAGGTCCGCCATTTCGTCCAGGAGAGCCCGGACCTGTTCGGCTCGGAATATCCCTTCGACTCGACCGGCTTCGAATCGACCCAGGCGCTCGCCCGCTCGGCGCTCGACGATCCCGCCGCGATGGGCGTCACGCGCGACCAGGCCCGCGCGTTCGCCGAAAAACAGATCGCCGCCAACCTGTTCTGCCGCGGCTGGCTCGAGCCGGCCTATTACACCCTCGGCAGCGACTATCGCGCCCAGGGCGCCGATTCCTACACGCTCACCTATATGGCGCAGATGGGCGGCTGGGCGGTGCTCGACCATGCGCTGCACGGCGATCACGCCCCGGACCAGCGCCCCGACCCGGCCGAGCTCAACGCCCTGCTCCGCCTCGGCTATGCCTCGCAGCTGAGCGCCTGGGCGATCCTCAACACCGGCACCCCGGCGAGCGATTACGGCTATTGGTTCCCGGGCGAGGCGAATGACGGCGCCGCGGCCGGCGGCTTCGAGCCCGCGCCTCGCGGCGAGACCTGGCTCGACCAGCCGCACCACCGCGGCGCCTGGTATTATGCCTGCGAAGCCGATCTCGGCTTCTGCGGCGCGCTGCGCGCCGCCCGCACGACCCTGGCCGACGACCCGATCCTCGGCCGCATCTGCCATGGCGGCACCTGGACGCAGCAGGGCAGCGAGATCGCGGTTATCCCCCGCGACGGCGTCCGCCGCCGGCTGAGCGTGCGGCTCGCGGATGCGAGCCTCGACCTCGAGCTGCGCAACGCCCGCTTCGCGAGCGCCACCCCAATACGCCTGGAGGAGACGGGCGACGGGATCCGCTTCACCCCCGAGCGCTTCATCCCGCACGCCCCGAAACTCCGCCTGCGCCTCCGGGCCGAAGCGGCGGGCGACTATGCGCTGCACGCCGGCGCCGCCGAAACGCATCTCCGCCTGCAGGCCGGGAAACCCGCCGAAGTGGAACTGGCAGGCACCGGCGACGTGGTGATCCGCCGGATCGGCTGACAGCACCGCGGCACGGCAACGCTGCCGCCCGAACTCCCCCGCCATCCGACTCGCTCCGCTGCTGTGGAGCGGAGAACAAATGACGAACGATAGGTGTGGGAACGGCCGCTAGTGCTCGTCCGCATTGCGCCCCAGTTCCGGTCGTTCCATCCGCTCTCGCCAGCGCCAGAAGGTAGACCTTCGCTCAGCCTTCACCGAGTGGCCGCTGATGACCCAGTTGCCAGCATTCTTCCATTGGCACGGAGACGGTGGTTGGAGGGGAGATAGCGGCCGCGCCCTCGATCGAGTTGCAATGTAGGATTTGCAATGTTCTCCTTATGTTCCAGCGTGATTCGCTTGGCATGATGGAGAATTTGAATGGTCGACGTTACAAAGGAAGAACTCGCCACCAACGACGGTTCGTCGCTGGTAGGTTTCAATCACCCTGGCAATGAAGTTTCATCCACCATTCTAAAGGAACTTGTCTATTTTATCCGACCGGAACAGTTCGGTGCAGTAGGCGACGGAGTTACTGACGATACTTCGGCCATTCAGGCCGCCGATGACTTTGCCGCCGTAAATGGTGCAGAGGTTCGATTCGCCGCAAAAACCTACAAGACAACGGCAAAGATTTCCAAGGATCGAAAAACTACGTGGCGTGGCGAAGGTGTTCCGTTCCCGGTTGGCACATACAATCCCGGCAATGCCCGCGTTTGTGGCACCATCATCTTCAAAGCCCACTCAGACCATGGTGTGGAAGTTATCGGATCCGGCGGATATTCCGAGAGTGGTGCCATCTTCGGAATCGCAATAAGTAGCGACCTGAATCTTTATCCTACTGGTGACGGCTTCCGTATCGACCTTGTCGGACTGATGAAGTTCGAGGACTGTCAGGTCTGGTCGGTTGGAGGAAATGGTTTCACGAATGGAGTAACCAATGGGGATGTAACTGGGCACACTCAATTGCGCAATTGTTACGTAAATAATTGCGGTGGAAAGGCATTTCAAAATAGAGCAAAATGGTCTCGACTGACGCAATGTATTTCTGACGGATGCACCCATGGTTTCTATGGTGACAATTCGCCCGAGACACACATTATCGACTGTCACTTCGAAGGGTTCAGCGTTGCCGGAGCAGAGTTCGGAAATGGCTGTGGCTCCTCCCGGTTTGTCGGGAAGACGATCATTGCCAACACCGCGCTTGCCCCTTGCGGAGTGGAAATCGCCAACGATCCAGGCAATTTCCAGATCGACCTGACAGGGGTCAAGTTGATTGGCCCATCGACTGCCACCGGTATCACCTTTTCCGGCCCGCTTTCGCAGGCCACGTCGGCAGTCCTGAATACCGGCTGGCACGCGACGACCGGCAGCTATGGAATTTACTTCTCAGACGGATCGGTACGCACTGCGACTCTGACCAAGAACAGCACCTCGGTATCATGGAGTGGAGCGGTTACCGCGTCCGCCAGTGCCGTAGCGATGGCGGCACCTGGGACGGTCGCAGTCAGCAGCAGCGCTCGAGGCACGTCGCTTCATAGCTGCGAGATTTATAATTGGTCGACAGGGATCCTCAGTGCCGGACAGGGGCTCAAGGTGAGGGACTGCTACTTCTATCAATGCGGATTGCCGATCGTATCGGGTCAAACCGACAGTCACTATCATGACAATAATTTCGATGGCACGCCGGGCTTGTATGAAATTGAGCACGCAGGCGGGTCGGATGGAATATGGACCGGCAACAACTTTGGACCCGGAAAGCTGATCAAGCCTACCGTGACCGGCAAACAGGGGGATTTCAACGGCATCCGGGTGAGTGGCAATATAAACTACAAGACCAGGAATGTCGTCTCGCTGAATATGGAGAGTGGAGTTCCTCAATCCCATGGCTTGGTGGGCGAGCCAATCATGGTTCATCTGACTCCGTTCTCCGTGGGCGCGACAAGCCCCATTGCCGTCGCTTTCACGACTGACAAAAATTTTACACCAGTTTGGTCGGGAGCCAGCCCCTTGGGGGTGAATGCGGAAATATTCTGCAAGTGCGATGTAATTTAAATAGAATACATCCAAATCGTCTTAGGTGAATGTGGTGAGTTCGACGTCCTCATGGATATCGAACTCACCATGTTGAATCTCGTCCAGCCCTCGATGTCATTGGCCCTGAAGACCTCGTTCGCAGGCGCGCCGCGCCGGTCGAAGGCCGAGGTTGCTCAACTTCGCCTGACACTCCTCGAGAAATTCTCTCTGATGCCATTGCGGAACCTGGTAGTTGTTGCACGCCTTTGACATTAGGCGCGAATAGTATGGGGCTGGGGACTATCTGACAAACGGCGGCATTCGCGACGTCGTGCCAAGCGCGGACGTTCCGCAATCGGCCCAAATCCCGCCATTTGAAGTCCGCCTGCTCCCTCCCCTTCCCCCCGCCCCTCCCGCGTGCTAGCGGCACCCGCGAATCTTCGCATTCGCAGCACCCCGGTGCGCCCGCGCGGCCCTATAAAGGAGCCACGTCCCCCGAGCGCCCGGTCGGACATAAAGAAAGGACCCCGCGCCTCATGACCGCGATCGGCAACGATACCCTCGGCACCCGCGACACGCTCACCGTCGGCACCGCCAGCTATGACTATTTCTCGCTGCCCAAGGCCGCGAAGAAGCTCGGCGACATCAGCCGCCTGCCCTTCTCGATGAAGGTGCTGCTCGAGAACATGCTGCGCTTCGAGGACGGCGTCACCGTCACCCGTGACGACGCCCAGGCGATCGTCGACTGGCAGAAGGACGCGCGTTCGAACCGCGAGATCCAGTATCGCCCGGCCCGCGTGCTGATGCAGGACTTCACCGGCGTGCCTTGCGTGGTCGATCTCGCCGCGATGCGCGATGCGATCACCAAGCTCGGCGGCGACGCGCAGAAGATCAATCCGCAGGTTCCCGTCCACCTCGTCATCGATCACTCGGTGATGGTCGACGAGTTCGGCACGCCCAAGGCGTTCGAGGATAACGTCGCGCTGGAATATGAGCGCAATGCGGAGCGCTATGAGTTCCTCAAGTGGGGCTCGAAGGCGCTCGACAATTTCTCGGTGGTTCCCCCGGGCACCGGCATCTGCCACCAGGTGAACCTCGAATATATCTCGCAGTCGATCTGGTCGTCCAAGACCGCCGACGGCGCTACGATCGCCTATCCGGATACGCTGGTCGGCACCGACAGCCACACCACGATGGTCAACGGCCTCGGCGTGCTCGGCTGGGGCGTCGGCGGCATCGAGGCAGAGGCCGCGATGCTCGGCCAGCCGGTGTCGATGCTCATCCCGGAAGTCGTCGGCTTCAAGCTGACCGGCAAGCTCGGCGAGGGCATCACCGCCACCGACCTGGTGCTGACCGTCACCCAGATGCTCCGTGCAAAGGGTGTCGTCGGCCGCTTCGTCGAGTTCTACGGCCCGGGCCTGCACGCGATGACGCTGGCGGACCGCGCGACGATCGCCAACATGGCGCCCGAGTACGGCGCGACCTGCGGCTTCTTCCCGATCGACGACAAGACGCTCGATTACATGCGCCTCACCGGCCGTCCGGACGAGACCGTCGCGCTGGTCGAGGCCTATGCCAAGGCGCAGGGCTTCTGGCACTCGGTCGATGGCCCCGAGCCGATCTTCACCGACACGCTCGAGCTCGACATGTCGTCGGTGCGCCCGTCGCTCGCCGGTCCGAAGCGTCCGCAGGACCGCGTCAGCCTCGACAGCGTCGACGAAGTGTTCAACGGCGACCTGACCAAGGTCTACAAGAAGGACCATGCGGTCCGTGTGGACGTCGAAGGTCGCGACCACGACATCGGTGACGGCGACGTGGTGATCGCGGCGATCACCTCGTGCACCAACACCTCGAACCCTTCGGTGCTGATCGCGGCCGGCCTCGTCGCCCGCAAGGCACGCGAGAAGGGCCTGACCCGCAAGCCGTGGGTGAAGACCTCGCTCGCGCCGGGCTCGCAGGTGGTGACCGACTATCTGAACAAGACCGGTCTGTCCGCGGATCTTGACGCGATCGGGTTCAACCTGGTCGGCTATGGCTGCACGACCTGCATCGGCAACTCGGGCCCGCTCGCCGAGCCGATCTCGGCGGCGATCAACGGCAACGACATCGTCGCCGCCTCGGTCCTGTCGGGCAACCGCAACTTCGAAGGCCGCGTCTCGCCGGACGTCCGCGCCAACTTCCTCGCCTCGCCGCCGCTGGTCGTCGCCTATGCGCTCAAGGGCACGGTGACCGAGGACATGTACGAGACGCCGATCGGCGAAGGCACCGATGGTCCGGTGTTCCTCAAGGACATCTGGCCGACCAACGAGGAAGTCGCCGGGCTGATCAGTGCAAACATCGACGACAAGATGTTCCGCTCGCGCTACGCGAACGTGTATGCCGGCGACACGCACTGGCAGAAGATCGACGTCGTGGGCTCGGACACCTATGCGTGGCCGACCAGCTCGACCTACATCCACAATCCGCCCTATTTCGAGGGCCTTACGATGACCCCGGCGCCCGTCACCGACATCATCGAAGCCAAGCCGCTCGCCATCCTCGGCGACTCGATCACCACCGACCACATCAGCCCCGCCGGCTCGATCAAGGCCGACAGCCCCGCAGGCACCTTCCTGCAGGAGCACCAGGTCTCGAAGAAGGACTTCAACAGCTACGGCGCGCGCCGTGGCAATGACGAGGTCATGGTGCGCGGCACCTTCGCCAATATCCGCATCAAGAACGAGATGGTCCCCGGCGTCGAAGGCGGCATGACCCGCTATGGCGGCCAGGTCATGCCGATCTACGACGCTGCCGTGCGCCACAAGGCCGACGGTACTTCGCTCGTGATCATCGCGGGCAAGGAATACGGCACCGGTTCTTCGCGTGACTGGGCGGCCAAGGGCACCAACCTGCTCGGCGTCCGCGCCGTCATCACCGAGAGCTTCGAGCGCATCCACCGCTCGAACCTGGTCGGCATGGGCATCCTGCCGCTGCAGTTCGCGGAAGGTCTGACTCGCGAGACGCTGAAGCTCAAGGGCAGCGACACCTTCACGATCAAGAACGTCGCGGGTCTCCGCCCGCGCCAGGACGTCGAGGTCGAGCTCACCCGCGAGGACGGCACCAAGGAGACCTTCCTCACCCGTTGCCGGATCGATACCGTCAACGAGCTGGAATATTTCCTCAACGGCGGCATCCTCCAGTACGTGCTGCGCAAGCTCGCCGCCTGATCGGCATCACCGGGAACATCGAGGGAGGGCGGCGACGCCCTCCCTTTTTTTTGTGCCCGGATCGGGAACTTGCGAGGAGCAGCCGGGAGCCTGAACGCGGAATTCGTGCCGATCCCGTAACGATGCGCGCGCTGGCTCTGCCTGTGTTGCTTTTCAGAAACACACGATCAAGAAACAGAAGAGCAACAATCGGAGGCGCTTTACACACATCAGACACTCTCACATCCTCGCCGCAGCTTCGCCATCAGCCCCAGGGGATGGGGGTGACGAAGATACGGGGAAATTCCACCGACTGCCTCGGGCAGATCCATGGAGAGTGAGGAAGATAATGAAGAAGACTCAGATCGCACGCCTGCGCACTGGAGCGGCCCTGTCCGCCTTCGTGCTCGCGGGCTCGCTGTTTGCCGCGCCCGCCTTCGCGCAGGATACGCCGGCTTCCACCACCACCGCCGCTCCGGAGCCGGCAGCGCCCTCGAGCGACGGCGACATCGTCGTCACCGGCACCATCTTCCGTCAGTCGGACACCCACACCGCCCTGCCGGTGACGGTGATCACGGCCGAGAACCTGCAGCGCGCCGGCATCACCAACGTGACCGACGCGATCCGTTCGGCCTCGGCCGACGGCGCCGGCTCGATCGGTAACGGCTTCACCAGCGGCTTCTCGGCCGGCGGCGCCGCCGTCTCGCTGCGCAACCTCGGCGTGTCGTCCACCCTGGTGCTGGTCGACGGTCTCCGCTCGACCAACTTCCCGCTGAGCGACGACGGCCACAATTCCTATGTCGACCTGAACAGCATCCCGCTGGTCAACGTCCAGCAGGTCCAGGTCCTCAAGGACGGCGCATCGTCGCTGTACGGCGCGGACGCGATCGGCGGCGTGGTCAACATCATCACCCGCAAGACGATGACCGGCCTCGAGGCGGGCATCGAAGGCGGCGCGACCGAGAAGGGCGACGGCTCCAAGTACCGCGCGAAGCTGCTGTTCGGCTATGGCGACTACGACACGCAGGGCTTCAACATCTATATCGGCGGCGACTATGAATATGGCGGCCGCATCTCGGCAGCCTCGCGTGGTTTCCCCTTCAACACGCTCGATCTCCGTTCGATCGGCGGCAACGACAACAACCGCGCCGACGACACGCTGGGCACCGCGACGACCGACGCGATGGTCACCCGCACGACCCAGACCGACCTCAACAACCCGCTCGCGGGCTCGGTGACCAACGCCACCTCGCCGGCACTCTTCACCACGCTGACGCCGCTCACGAATTGCGCCTATGGCACCTATTCGGAGAACACCTCCTCGCGCGTCGGCACCGCCTGCAAGCACGACAACACCCGCGAATATGCGCAGATCACGCCGCTACAGGAGCGCTACGACGTCGTCGGACGGCTGAGCTTCCGCCTCGGCGACAATGTCGAAGGCTATGTCGCAGGCAGCTTCGCCCGTAGCCGCGTCGACATCATCTCGCCGCCGCGCGCGATCCGCCAGACCCAGGCGTTCGGCGGTTCGCCGGCGACGTCGACGACCAATCCGGGCATCGTGCTGCCGGTCTATATCTGCGCATCGGGCGTCAACTGCTCGACCGCGGCCGACCGCAAGCTCAACCCGAACAACCCCTATGCGCAGGCCTATGCCAACGACCCGGCCAATGGCGCCGCGCGCCTCTACTATCTGTTCGGCGACGTCCGTTCGGGCAGCAATCGCATCAACAAGGTGTACCGCGTCACCGGCGGCCTGCACGGCACCATCGCCGACACCTGGGACTGGAACGTCGAGGCCGGCTATTCCCGCGCCGACCTCAACCTGACCCAATATGGCTGGGCCAATCTCAACGGCCTGGTCAAGGCGATCAACACCGGCTCGTACAATTTCGTCAATCCGAGCCTCAACTCGCAGGCGGTCCGCGATTCGGTGCTGCCGCCGATCACCGCGCTCTCGAATTCGAGCGAGCTGACGGTGGACGCGTCGGTCAGCCGCAGCCTCTTCACCCTTCCGGGTGGCGATGTGAAGCTCGCCGTCGGCGGCCAGTATCGCAAGGAGAAGCTGACCAACAACAGCGCCAACCCGAACCTGGACATCCCGGGTCTCTCGACCGCGCAGGCCTATGGCGACCGGTCGGTGTGGGCAGGCTTCTTCGAAGTCGACGTTCCGCTGCTGGATTCGCTCAACGTCGATCTGTCCGGCCGCTACGATCACTACTCGACCGGCATCGGCCGCTTCTCGCCCAAGGCGACGGCGAAGTTCCAGCCGATCAAGCAGCTCGCGATCCGCGGCACCTATTCGGAGGGCTTCCGCGCACCGACCTTCGCCGAATCGGATCCGCGCAGCTCCTACTCCGGCTTCGTCGGCTACACGCCGACCGGCGCGTTCCTGACCGCGCACGCGGCCAACGCGTCGTACACCGCGCCGTACAGCCTCGGCCGTGGTTATGTCGGTAACGCCGCGATCAAGCCGGAAACGTCGCGCAGCTTCACGCTGGGCACGATCTTCGAGCCGACCCCGTGGCTGAGCTTCACGGCCGACTATTTCAACGTGAAGAAGTCGAACCTGATCGTCACCGGCCCGCAGACGTCGGACGCGATCAACGCCTATTACTCGGTTGCGGGCCAGACCTTCGCAAACGCCGCGGCGGCCGCCGCAGCGGGCTGCGCCAAGGTCGCTGCAGTCGGTACGGGCTATTCGTGCAACGTGGTCGACGGGGCCGATCCCTTCGCCCCCAACGCCCTGCCGCGCCTGCTCGTGGTCAACGCGCCCTATGTGAACACGGCCTATATGGTCATCGCCGGGCTCGAGTTCACGGCCGACGCGCGGATCAAGTTCAGCGAAGACTTCCGCTGGGAGAGCCGCGTCGACGTGCAGGAGACGCTGAAGTACGATCTTCACCCGGGTGGCGGTCGCGCCGTGCAGCGTTATGCCGGCACGGTGGGTCCGGAGGATCTGTCGTCGGGCGGTGGCACCCCGCGCTGGCGCGGCAACTGGCAGAACACCTTCACGCTCAACCAGTTCGCGCTCAGCACGACGACCTATTTCACCGGCTCGATGAAGGCAGTTGCGGCGGACCAGGCGACCTCGGTCAATGGCGACACGTCGTGCGCCACCGCGGCGATCTACAAGCCGAGCACCGGCTCGGCCGACTTCTGCCACATCCACAGCTTCGTCTACACGGACGTGAACCTGACGGTGAAGGTCAACGACCAGTTCAGCTTCTTCGGCTTCGTCGGCAACGTCACCGGCGCGCATGCGCCGCTGTTCGCGAACACGGCCTATCCGAGCCAGGTGAACACGCTGACCTCGTGGCACGCTGCGGGCCTGGTCGGCCGCTCGTTCCGCGCCGGCGCGAACTTCAAGTTCTAACCGCCTGCAGAACAAAAAATTGGGGCGGTACCTTCGGGTACCGCCCCTTTTTTGTGCCTTGTCCGGGCGACGGCGCCGCCCGGGAAAAGTGCCTTCGGCTCAGCCGGCGGCGGGAATGTCGAGCAGCTCGATCTTGAACAGCAACGTCGCGCCGCCCGGGATCGGGCCCTTGCCCTTGAAGCCGTAGCCAAGGTTCGCCGGGATCGCGACTTCGAACGTGTCGCCCACGCCCATCAGCGGCACCGCGACCTGCCAGCCCTTGATCAGCATGCCGAGCGGGAAGGTCGCCGGCTCGCCGCGATCATAGGAGCTGTCGAACTTCTCGCCGTCGATGAAGGTGCCGGCATAGTGCAGCGTCACCGTATCGGCCACGGTCGGGTGCTTGCCCGAACCATTGCCCTTCACCCGGCGCCAGCGCAGCCCTTCCGGGGTGCTGTTCCAGCCCTGGGCGCCGTTGAGCTTGGCGAGCGCCAGCATCTGCTGGCTCTGCCAGGCCATGTCCTGCGAGCGATCGGGTGCGGGTGCATCCTGGGCGGCGAGCAGGGCGAGAGCGGCGAAAAACGACATGTTCGGTCCTCAGTTGGAGAGAGCGCGGCCGGCGACGGCATCGAGCTTGCGCAGCAGATGCGGGTCGCGGGCGTTCGGCGCGGTGATCAGTGCATAATCGAGGCAGGTGTCGATCGGCGAGGCGGGGCGCTCCTCGGGCAGGTTGCGCAGCAGGTGCATCACCAGCTTGCGCGCCTTGTCGGCATTGGTGCCGAGCTGGGCGATCACCGTGGCGACGTCGACCGCCTCCTCACCCTCGCGCCAGCAATCATAGTCGGTGACCATGCCGACCAGCGCGTAGGGCAGCTCCGCCTCACGGGCGAGCTTTGCCTCGGGCATGCCGGTCATGCCGATGATGTCGCAGCCCCAGCTGCGATAGAGGTTGCTCTCGGCGCGGGTCGAGAATTGCGGGCCTTCCATCGCCAGATAGGTGCCGCCGACATGCGTCGTCGCGCCCGCCGCCTTGGCTGCGTCGGCCGCCAGCGCCGAGAGGCGCGGGCAGACCGGATCGGCCATCGAGACGTGCGCGACCATGCCTGCACCGAAGAAGCTCGACGGGCGGCCCTTGGTCCGGTCGATGAACTGGTCGGCGATGGTGAAGGTGCCCGGCGCGCGCTCCTCGGCCAGCGACCCCACCGACGATACCGCCAGCACGTCGGTCACGCCCAGGCGCTTCAGCACGTCGATATTGGCGCGGACGTTCAGGTCCGAAGGCGAGATGCGGTGGCCGCGGCCATGGCGCGGCAGGAACACCACGCGGACATGGCCGACCCAGCCGACGAAGCAATCGTCAGAAGGCTTGCCCCAGGGGCTTTCGGTCGAGATCCACTCGCCATCCTCGATGCCCTCGACATCGTAGAGACCCGACCCGCCGATGATCCCGATCGTCCAGCCACCCATTGCTCACCCCTTTGCTGCGTTGCGGCGTGCATAGGCGAAATAGAAGACCAAACCCAAGAGGTTCCAGACGCCGAATGCGACCTGCGTCTGATGCGGCAGGCTGATGAAAAGATAGAGACAGCCCAGGATCGCCCCGAGCCCGACGACCCAGGCCGCCGGCGTGCGGAACGGGCGGACCGCATCGGGCGCGCGCCGGCGCATGACGAGCAGGCACAGGCCCACCGCGGCAAAGGCGGTCAGCGTGCCGGCATTGGCCAGCGCGGCGATCTCGTCGATCGGGAAGAAGGCGGCGAAGAAGCTGACGATACAGGCGGTGAAGACCGTGATCCGCACCGGCGTGCCGCGCGACGAGACCTTGGCCAGGCTCTCGGGCAGCATCCGGTCGCGCGCCATCACGAAGAAGATGCGGCTCTGGCCATAGAGGAAGCCGAGGATCACGGTGGGCAGCGCGATCACCGCGCTGGCCGCCAGAAAGGTCGCCACCCCGGGCTGGCCGACTTCGCGCAGGATCAGCGCCAGCGGCTCGGGGCTGTTGGTGAAACGGGTATAGGTGAGCGCACCCACCGCGGCGACGGCGACGACCATGTAGATCGCGACGCAGACCACCATCGATCCGACGATGCCGATGGCCAGGTCGCGCCCCGGATTCTTGGCTTCCTCGGCGGCTGTGGAGATCGCATCGAAGCCGTAGAATGCGAAGAAGATGATCGCGGCGGCGGCCATCACCCCGCGCTCCACCCCGTCCGGGCCCAGATGCTTGGTGAAGCCGAACGGGCTGAACGGTTCGAGATTGGCGGCATTGAAATAGGGCAAGGCGACCGCGACGAACACGGCGAGCGCGACGAGCTTCACCACCACCAGCACGGCGTTGATCGTGGCGCTCTCGCGCGTGCCGACACAGAGCAGGCCGGCGACGACGGCGACGATGAACAGCGCCGGCACGTTCACGCCCCATTCGACCACCTGCCAGCCCACCATTCTGGGCCCGTGCGACAGGGCCGCGGGCAGATGCACGCCGATCCCCTCGAGGAAACCATGGGTATAGCCCGACCAGCCCACCGCCACGGTGGCGACCACCAGGGTATATTCGGCGAGCAGGCTCCAGCCCACCACCCAGGCGACGATCTCGCCGAGCGAGGCATAGCTATAGGTATAGGCGCTGCCCGAGGCGGGGATCATCGTCGCCATCTCGGCATAGGCCAGCGCGGCGCAGGCGCAGATCGCGCCCGCGACGATGAAGGACAGGATCACCGCCGGCCCGGCCCGATCCGCGCCGACACCGATCAGGGTGAGGATACCGGTCCCGACGATCGCGCCGACGCCGAGCGCGACGAGATGCGGCCAGGACAACGTACGCGCGAGCCGGTGCTCGGGCGGGCGATCTTCCTCCGCGACGATCTGCTTCAAGCGGAACAGGCTGGCCATCTCACGATCCTCTCTCTTTCCGCGAAGATGTAACGACCTGCGGCGAGCGCGCAACTTTGTTTCACACCACTACGCCTTCCTCCCTTCAGGGGAGAGGGGCCGGGGAGAGGGGAAGAGAGAGGGAAGCAATCCGCGAACGTCCTGGGAGGAGGGCTCTCCCCCCCTTCGGAGGAGAGGGAAGAACGGGCATTCAGCTCCCGTGCAGCAGCGCCGGGCAATCGTTACGCTGGTATTCGATGGAGCCCGCCATGCCGCTGCTGCTCACCGCTTTCGCCCTGACCCTGGCCATGCCACAGGATCCGCCGGCCAATCCGCAGATCGACTATGCCGGCTTCTCGGCACTCACCCGCGACGTGCGCGGGCTCCGCGCCAAGCGGCTCCTGCCGTTCGCCCGCTTCCAGGCGATGGCGGCCCGCAAGGACGCGTTGCTGCTCGACGCCCGCTCGAAGGACGCCTTCGCGCGCGGGCACATCGCAGGGGCCGTGAACCTTCCCCTTACCGACTTCACCGCGGAATCGCTGGCGGCAGTGATCGGGCCGAACCGCGATCGCCAGGTACTGATCTACTGCAACAACAACTTCTCGAACCACCGCCCGCCGGTGCCGCTCAAATCGGCGCCGCTCGCGCTCAACATCCAGACCTTCATCAACCTGGTCGGCTATGGCTATGCGAATGTCTGGGAGCTCGGGGAGGTCGTCGACTATGACGATCCCGGCGTCGGCTGGGTCACCTCGCCAGCCTGAGCGACGGGCCTGGGCGGCAGCGGCGCGAACTGATCGACCAGCAGGCGCCAGCCCGTCGCCCCGCGCTGCCAGATGCGTACATAATGGCCGATCAGGGTGCCGCCGGCAGCATCGATCCGGCCATAGCTATAGGCGAGGTCGCCCGCGAAGGACTGGCCGCCGCCGAGCCGCGTGCCGGTTCCCCGGGGCCCGCGCGCGGCAAGTGCGATGCCTGCCTCCCCGATCGCCGGGGGGCCGCTCGGGCGCAGCACGCGGCCATCCCCGGCGAGAAACTCCCGTACCGCCGTCACGTCAGCATCGAGCCGCCGTTCGATGGCGGCGAGATCCTCGCCCTGCGCCGAGGCGTCGGGCGTTCCGATCCGCTTGACCTGTGCAGGCATCCCAACTTCGCCGAGCTTGAAGGGACCACTTCCCGAATCGATCAGCCAGCGCCATTTGCCGTCGGCGCCCCGCCGCCAGATCGTGAAGAACTGGCCATGGGAAACCTGTTCGCCGAGGCGCAGGACATAGGGGCCCGTAGTGAAGCCGAGGTCTCCTGAACGCGCGATGCCTGCCGCTTCGGGCTGCCACTCCAGCTTCGCCCCGGGCGGGTCGGTCTGTGTGGCAAGCGCGACGGGTGCAGAGCGCGGCTCTTGCGCGATCAACACCCCCTCGGGCGCGACGTGCGCGCGAAAGGCGGGCGTGATCCCCAGCGCCGCGGCGTCCGCCGCGAAGTGCCGTTCGGCGGCGATCAGCGTGTCGAAATCATCCTCGGCCGCGGGCCCATTGGCCATGGCCAGCAACGCAGCGGCGACAAGCGCAAAATTCCTGAGGTTGGACATATCAGCTCCATGGCGAGTCCCCCTCGCCCATTCCGACGCTGATATGCGCGTCCACCCGCCTTGCCCTGCGCGATGCGATCGGTCCGGACGCCCTTGCGACGAGCCTAGAGCTTGAGGGCCGCCTCCACGGCATCCTGGTAATTGGGGCCCACCTGCAGCACTGCGCCGTCGGAGAGCACCACCCGCAACGCGCCCTTGCCGGGCCGCTCGACGCCGACCACCGCGCCGATCCGCACGATGTGGGAGCGATGGACGCGCAGCATCACGCCTGGGTCGAGGCGCTTCTCGATATCGTTCATCCGCGCGCGCAGGATATGGCTCTTGAGCGGGGTGTTGAGCAGCACATAGTCCCGTGCCGCCTCGATCCAGTCGATCGTCGAGACGGGCACCAGCACCGCGCCCTGCCGGCCCGGCACCCAGATGCCCTGGTCATGGGGCGATTCCACCGGTGCGGGGGTGGTGGCTGGGGGCGTGGTCCGTGCCTCCATGTCGCGCAGCGCGCGCCGGCGCCGGGCGCGCTCCACGCCGAGCTTGAGCCGGTCGAACGCCACCGGCTTCAGCAGATAGTCCGCCGCTTCCACGTCGAAGGCATCGGTGGCGAACCGGTCGAACGCCGTGACGAAGATGATCTCGGGCCGGTTTTCGCCCGGGCGCAGCGCACGCGCGATGTCCATGCCGCTGCGACCCGGCATCTGGATGTCGAGAACAACCAGGTCCGGCTCGAGCGTACGGATCTGTTCGGCGGCCTCTATTCCATCGCAAGCAGTCCCCGCGACAACGACATCCGTGAGCCGCTCGAACCCTGCTTTCAGTCTGTCGAGCGCCAGTGGCTCGTCATCGACCAGCAATACTCGCATCACTCCGCGGCCTCCGCCCTGTGCGCGCGGCGAAGCGGCAGCGTCATCGATGCGACGAAGCCGCGGTCCCGCGCGGTAGCGACCAACCCGCCCTCGTTCCCGTAGAAAGCCTCGAGACGCCGCCGGACATTGGCGAGGCCCAGGCCGGTGCCGCCCTTGGGACCGCCGCCAAAGGCCTGGCCACCATCATCTTCGACGCACAGGCGCAGCACGCTCGGCGCGTCGGCCGTGGCTCGCACGATGATCCGCACCGCCTTGCGCGATGGCGCGACGGCATATTTGACGGCATTCTCGATCAGTGGCTGCAGGATGAAGCTCGGCACCAACACGTCGAGCAGCTCCGCCGGGCAGATGAACTCCGTGTCGAGCCGGTCGCGGAAGCGCACCGCCTCGATGTCCAGATAGGACTGGAGCGTCGAGAATTCTTCGTCCAGCGTCACTTCCCGCTGCGGATCGGCTTCCAGGCTGGCACGCAGGAAGTCAGAGAGCTTGCCGATCATCCCCTCCGCCTCGTCATTCCGGCGTGTGATGACCAGCGACGAGATTGCGTTGAGCGTGTTGAACAGGAAATGCGGGTTGAGCTGGAAACGCAGCGCCGCGAGCTGGGCCTGCTGCGCCGCATTCTGCGCCGCGGCGAGCTGGCGTTCGCGCTCCTGTGCCACCATGCTGCTGAACACCAGGCCGAGCCCGGAGGCAAAAAGCCCGTAGACCAGGACGAACGGCATCAGCCCGAATACGAACTGCCGCCATAGCGGCGTTCCCGCCAGTCCCATCGCCGCGCGTGCCTGGTTCACGAAGATCGCGTCGAACCAGCCATGCACGAGCGCGAGCGCCAGGGTCAGCGCGGCGACGGCCAATAGCGGCACGCGCGCATCCCAGCGCTCCACCCGCATCAGTGCCGCGGCGAGGAGCGCGGAGAAGGCCAGGCCGACCACGAACGTCTCGGCGAGCAGCACGGCCAGCGACATCGTGAAGGGGCTGCCCGCTGCCAAGCCCGGCATCGTCCAGAGCACGAGTCCGACAGACCAAAGGGCCAACGCCAGGAGCGTGGCCGCGCGGACTTGGCGCTTGTGGTGCAGACCCATTATGTCTTTCAGACCCATTCCCTTCTCATACCATGATGCGAAGGGCACGGCGTCCGATTTGGTCGCCGCCCGGTCGGGTTTGAACGCAGAATGTTACGGGATCAGCCCGAGCAGGTCGTCAGGCGCGCCGCGTCGGCATTGTCGTTCACCGCCGCACCCTGCTTCACTTCGTAGAGCTGCGGCCAGCGCTTGCCGACCACGAACGCGCGCTTGCCGGTGGCGTCATAGGCGATGCCATTGGGTACATCGTCGATGTCACGGTTCTTCGGGCCGAGCGCGCTCACGTCGAGGAAGCTCTTCACCTTGCCGGTGGCGGGATCGATCCGCGCGATCAGGTTGCTCTGCCAGATGTTCGCCCAGATCTCCCCGTCGATCCATTCAAGCTCGTTGAGCTTCTCGACCGGGCAATTGTTGGCCGTGACCTTTAGCGTCGAGACGGTCTGCATCGTCTTGGGATCGAGGAAGCGAAGCTCATCGCTGCCGTTCGACATGATGATATTCTTGCCGTTCTGGGTCATGCCCCAGCCTTCGCCTTGATAGGCGAAGGTATCGCCAAGCGTCATGTCCTTGAGGCCGTAGGTGAAGCCGGTCTGGTCCTTCCAGGTCAGCTGGTAGAGCTTGTCCCCGAACGCCACGATACCTTCGCCGAAATAGGGCGCGGGCAGATCGACCTGCTGGAGCACCTTGCCGGTTGCCGGATCGACCTTGCGGATGAACGACGTACCTTCCTGGCCCGTGCTCTCGTAGAGCGCGCCGTCCTTGAAGAAGAGGCCCTCGGTGAACGCCGTCGGGTCGTGCGGATGCGTGGCGGTGACCGCCGCGGCATAGACCGGGACCCCGGTCGTGCGCAGGAAGAAGAACCAGACGCCCGCGGCGAGCACGGCGAGGGCGGCAATTGCGAGGAGGATGCGCTTCATCGCCGCGGAGAAAGCCGTGCGCGAGCGCTGGTGTCAACGGCGAAGGCGCGGATCGGGTTTTCGGCAGGATGGGCCCATCTCCGCCGGCCACAACAAAGCCCCGCCAAGTCGCTAGACTTGCGGGGCGGTGTCTGTGGTGTTCAGCAGAAACGAAAAAAGCCAGTCCTGGTGGACTGGCTTGTCTTGTTGGCTGCGGGGCCTGGTTGCGGGAGTAGGATTTGAACCTACGACCTTCAGGTTATGAGCCTGACGAGCTACCGGGCTGCTCCATCCCGCGCCAAAGGC
>NZ_JACIEH010000001.1 GCF_014196745.1 Sphingomonas kyeonggiensis | reverse complement strand
GCCTTTGGCGCGGGATGGAGCAGCCCGGTAGCTCGTCAGGCTCATAACCTGAAGGTCGTAGGTTCAAATCCTACTCCCGCAACCAGGCCCCGCAGGCATAAAGCCCCGCAAGTCTAGCGACTTAGCGGGGTTTTGTTTTGTCCGGCGCAGATGCATTGGGCTGAGCATTCCGACTTCTTCCAAGTCGGAATTCCGACTTTCATCGATGTCAGTAGTGCGGCGGGCTATAGCTTGAACGCGTCGCGGCGCTTGCGCTGCAGCTCGCGCGCGACCCCTCGGGCGGAGGGAAACTATCCGCTCTCGCGTGACAGCGCCGCCAGCAGCTCGGCGGTGCTGAGGATCGCGTGCGCATAGGTCGGCCCGTTCAGCACGTGCGCCGCATGCATCATCTCCTCCGAGAAGGCGGCAGTGGCGTCGCGGACCAGCGTGACGTGATAGCCGATCTCCATCGCGTAGCGGGCGGTGGATTCGATGCAGGTGTTGGCCAGCAGCCCGATCAGGATGACATGGCTGATACCGTGCTGGCGCAGCTGCTGGTCGAGATCGGTGCTGGCGAAGCCGCTCTGCGCCCAATGCTCCTTGGCGATCACGTCGCCCGGCTGGGGAATGAAGTCCGGATGCCAGTCGCCACCCCATTCGCCGCGGGCGAAGCTGTGGCGGTGCATGATCGCGCGCTGGGTGGGATTGGGATGTGCCCAATCCTCGTAATCGCCCGGCTCCCAGCGGCGATGCGGGGCATAGAAGACCCGCATGCCGGCGCCGCGTACCGTATCGGCAATCGCCTTGAGGTTGGCGATCAGGCCGTTCGCCTCGGCAATCGCCTGGACGCGCGGCCAGATCTTCCCGCCTTCGGAGAGGAAATCGTTATAGGGATCGACCAGCAGCAGCCCTGTCGCGCCCCTGGGATAATCGGGTGTCATGCTCGTGCTCCCATCAGGCGGCGCGGCGCGCGAAGCGCTCGATGCTGGCGGCGAACAGCGGCGTCTCGCCCTGGTTGTGCGCGATCGACATGGGCTGGCGCTGCGCCTTGAACACCTCGAACGGGATGCCCTGCTTGTCGAGCAAGGTGAGCATCGCGTCGGTGGCGCGCGAGCGGACATGGTTGGTGAACTCGCAGCGATCGCCGTCCAGCGCCTTCACGCTCAGCTCCCAATGGACATGGATGGTGGTGCGGCCGCTCGGCGTGAACACGTCCGATACCGATTCCAGGATCAGGCGATCCTTTTCCGCGAGCTTTTCGACATAATGCTGGACCATCAGGCTGCCGCCGATGATCTCGACATTGATCGACATGCGGGTGCCGTCGGGCGCGGTAGTGAAGCCGGCGGCGACATGGGCGGGCGAGCAGCCCTGATATTCGGCATCGGGCAGGGTGAAGGCCCAGCGCGGCAGGTCGATCGTCTCGATCGGCGCATTGACGATTGCCGAGAAGCTCGAACTCACAATCTCATTGTCGGTCATGGAAGTTGCTCCGGTTGCGGATGACACGGGCAAGGTCGGCCGATCGCCGCGCGCGAGCTATTGGACGATGGTCTCACGACACCATGGTGCAATGGCGACCATCGGCCGGCTCTGGCCTGAAGACGCTTCCCGCACCCTTGCGGGTGCTTCGAGGAGCAATGTCATGCCGAGACAGATCCAGCTGCAGCGCCCGGCCCCCGGGCTCTTGCGCGCGACCTTCGACCATCCACCGATCAACCTGATCGATCCCGACACCATCGGGGAACTGGCCGAGCTGATCGGCCAACTCGAGACCGACCCCGAGGCGCGGGTGATCGTGTTCGACAGCGCCGATCCGGACTTCTTCCTCGCCCATTACGACGTGCTTGCCGACAAGGCGCGAACCGCGGCGATGGCGCCGGGGCCGACCGGCATGCACCTCTGGCTCGACGTGCTGGTGCGCATCGCCCGCGCGCCGGTGGCGTCGATCGCGATGATCCGCGGGCGAGCGCGGGGTGCCGGCAGCGAGTTCGCGCTGGCCTGCGACATGCGCTTCGCCAGTGCCGAAAGGGCGATCCTCGGCCAGTTCGAGATGGGCGTTGGCGTGGTGCCGGGCGGCAACCCGATGGCTCGGCTCGCCGGGTTGATGGGCCGAGGCCGCACGCTGGAGGTGGTGCTGGGCGCGGACGACTTTCCGGGCCCTCTCGCCGAACGCTATGGCTATGTGAACCGGGCGCTACCCGATGGCGAGCTGGATACCTTTGTCGATCGCCTGGCACGGCGGCTCGCGGGGTTCGACAAGCAGGCGATCGCTTCGGCCAAGCGCCTGGTGGATGCCGTATCGCTGCCGGACGATGCGGTGTTCCCGCAATCGCTGGCCGCCTATTTCGAGACCGTGCAGCGGCCCGTGGCGCGGGAGCGATCGGCCGCCCTGGTCCGTGCCGGGCTGCAGACGCGCTCGGCGGTGGAGATGGAATTGGGCAAGTACGTCGCGTTCGATCGCGATGCGTGACGGATCGAGCCCGCTCTCCGCGAGCGGGCCCGTCCGGCTTCAGTCTATGCGCAGGCTCTGCTCCATCGCGAAGCACTGGTCCCAGATGAAGGCGTCATAGCCGCCCAGCCGGTCGCGCCATTTGGGTTCGAGCGTGTTCATGCACTGGACGACGACCCGATCGATATAGTTGTCATAGACCGCCCAGGGATTCGTCTTGTCGGCGGCATCCAGTTCCTCGCCGATCCCGGTGGTCTTGAGCGCAGTGGCGGCGGCGGCCTTGAGATCGTTCATGAATTCGAGCTGCTGGATTACATCGGCCTTGGTGCCCCAGCGCTCGACATGGCCGCCGACCAGCTTGTCGAAGTCCATGCCCTCGATCTCGTGCATGATCCGGAACAGGCCGGTGATGTCCTGCGCCAGCGCGAGGCGGCGCCAGGGCATCCAGCCGGGGAAGACGGTGTCGATCACCATCAGCACCTTCGCACTAGGGACATGGATCAGGATGTTGCCCGGCGAATGGCCATAGCCGGGATAGCTGAGCTGGATCGTCTTGCTGCCGGCCTTGAGCGTGTAGCGCTCCTTGAAGGTAAGGGTCGGGAGCGGACGGTTGGGATCCCGTGCCTCGATCAGCAGGCGCTTCGTCTCCTCCTGCGCGATGATCACCGGTACCTTGCCGAGCAACGGCGTGGCGGCGATGTGATCGGCATGCGAGTGGCTGTAGATCAGATGGGTGATCGGCCTGTCGGTCACCTCGCGGATCGCGGCGAGCAGGTGCGCGCCATAGGAGGGCGGCGCGTCGACCACGACAACGCCGGTCTCGTACACCACGAACATCGAGCTGTAGCCATTGTCGGTGACCATATAGGTGCCGCCCCCCAGATCCTCGGTGCGATAGCCCTTTGCGGGATCGATCGGCGGGCCCTTGGCGGCATCGGGGACCGTCAGATAGCGATCGTTGCGTACACCGATCGGGGCGAGGTGATTCATGTTCGCATAGGGCGTGCCGGGCTCGCCGGCTTGCTGGGCCTGCGCAGTGAATGGCGCGAGAGCGAGCAGCGCCGCGGCTAGGGGCAGGTGGTTCATCCTTGGTCTCCATTGCTGTGGGGGTACGCGACGGCGGCGCCGGGCAGGCCGATGGTGATGGCGGTGCCCTTGCCGGGAGTACTGTCGATCTCGACCCAGCCGCCGTTGCGCTCGGCGAACTGGCGGCCCGCGGCGAGGGCGAGCAGCGGGGCGATGGCGGCGAGCGCCTGGGCAGGGAGGATCGGTTCCGGGGCTGTGCCTGGCCGCTGGCCGAGCAATGCACGGCTGAGCACGCCGGCGCGGACCAGGGCGGCGGTGCCGGCCTGGCTCAACGCGCAAAGGGCGGCGTCTCGCGCGGGATCGAAGCTGCGTTCGATCTGGCCGAGCGCGCTGGCGGCGACCTGGAGCAGGTTGCCGAAATCATGGGCGAGGGTGGCGACTTCGCTGCGGCGATCGGTCGTGTCGGCGGGAAGGATTTCGGGACGGGGTTGGTCGGCGGACACCTGGCGGCAGGCGCAGCGCGGGCCGCAGCGATGATCCCCGATCTGCTTGAGATGCGGCATGCGTCTTCTCCGAAAGGGGCGAAGACATGCGGGCCCACACCGGAGGACCACGCGTCACCCCAGTCGGCGATGCTGGATGTCCTGCCGATGTGGTGGATTGTGCGCGCGGCGGATGGGCGCGGGCTATTGTACGATGGTGCCGTTGGACTTTGGTATCGGGAACGGCGGCAACGCATTGCTCTCGGGCGCGCGGCGATATTAGCTGCGGCTATTGGCGATCCTAAGGCGATTGTGAGACAATGCACCGGAATGGGGAGAAAGCCGCAGGATCAGACCAGCCGCGAGACGCTGGCCCGGGAAGCCGGGCCGGTGCGCCGCTGGCTGACCGGCTATTTCCGGCGCCGTGTCCGCGACGATGACGAGGTAGAGGACCTGGTGCAGGACGTCTTCACCCGGATCGTGGCGCGTGACAGCGAGGAGTCGGTCGGCCATCTTGGCGGCTATGTCCTGCGCACCGCGGCGAGCGTGCTGGCCGATCGCGCCCGGCGCCGTGCGGTGCGGCGGAGCGACCTGCACGTCGTGCTCGATACCGATCGCATGGGTGATGACGAACTCGATCCCGAGCGGGTGCTGAGCGGCAGGGAGGACCTGCACGCCGTCACTGCGGCCTTGCTCTCGCTGCCCGAGCGGACGCGCACCGTGTTCGTGCTGCGCCGCCTGGAGGGGCAGCGCCACGCCGATATCGCCCGGCATCTCGGCATTTCGATCAGTGCGGTTGAGAAGCACATGGTCCGCGCGATGCGGCACCTGAGCGCGGAGATGGAGAAGCGCGATGGTGCGTGAGGCGCTGACACAGGAGCGGTTGCGGGCAATGCCCGTGGACGAAGCCGCCGCGCTGCTCGCGGTGCGCCGGGCCGAGGGGCTGACGGCGAGCGAGGAAGGGCTGCTGGCCGATTGGCTGGCGGCGGATCCGGCGCATGCCCGGGCCTTCGCCCTGGCCGGGCGTGGCTGGGATGCGTTCGATGCGGGCGCGGACGACGAGATACTCGCGGCGATGCGCGCCCATGCGCTGGTGCCGCGGCGTCGCGACTGGCTCGGCTGGCCGCAACTCGCCGGGGTGGCGGCCGCGGTGCTGCTGCTCGTGGCGGTGGGCCTGTGGTGGATGCCGTCCCGCGTGCCGGGCGGACCCGCTGGGCCGACGGTGCAGGAGATTGCCTGGTCGCGCTATGCGGCGCCGGCAGAGCGCGTGCGCGATGTTACCCTGGCCGATGGCAGTGTGATGACGCTGGATGCAGGCAGCGTCGCCGAGGTGCGCTTCGCCGCGGACGCGCGCGCGATCCGGCTGGTGCGCGGGCGGGCGCTGTTCGAGGTGGCCCATGACCCCGCGCGGCCCTTCGGGGTCATGGCGGCGACCCGGCGCGTGGTGGCGCTCGGCACGCGCTTCGTCGTCGATCTGGACGATGACATGCTCAAGGTGATGCTGATCCGCGGCAAGGTCGCGGTCGAGCCGATGGGCGAGGGCGAGGCGGTGACGCTGATGCCCGGCCAGCGCTTCACCGAGCGGGGCGACGCGGTGTCGGTGGCGATGGTGCCCGCGCCGGTGGAGACGCCGGCCTGGAGCCAGGGGCTGGTGGACCTCAACGACGTGCCGCTCTCCCAGGCGATTGCGGAGATCAACCGCCATGCGCGTATCCGGATCGTCATCCGCGATCCCCGTATCGCGGCGCTGCGGGTATCGGGGCAGTTCCGCGCGGGCGAGGCGGAGCGCTTCGCCAACACCGTTGCCGAACTGCACGGGCTGCGCGTGATCCGCCGAGCGAAGGAAATCGAGCTCGCGCGAAAATAATTTCCGGATCGGGATGTGGGTTTCGGATTCCCGTGCGTCTTTGGCGGGAATTTCGGAGGGCATCCCATGACCGCCACGCTTGCTTCGTACGACAGCTGCCGCTTCGACCGGCCGCTCTTCCTGGGCAGCGCCGGCATTCCGCTCGCGCGGGTGCGGCCGAATCCCGCAGCGCAGGACCTGCACGCGATTGCGCATATCGTCCATCACGATCCCGCCGCAGCGATGCGGCTCGCAGACTTGTTCCGCTCGACCGGGATCGGGGCGTGCATCCATAGCAGCGTCCATGCCTTTGCCGAGGCGGCGCTGCCCGACGCGCCGGCCTGCCTCCTCATCCATGTCCGTCATCTGCCTTCGACCGAGCTGGCGCTGCTCGCCCGGCGCGTGCTGCCCGAGGCACTGCCGCCAGTGATCGTGGCCGCCGAGCGCGCGGACGTCCGTACCGCCGTGCTGGCGATGAAGGCGGGCGCGATCGAGTTCTTCGACGTGCCGCCGCGCGACCAGGATTTGCTCGAGGTGATTGCCACTGCCATCGCCATGGACCGCGCTCGGCGGCGCCTGGCGGTGGACTGCACCGCGTTGCGCGCGGCGCATGCGCAACTGACCGAGCGTGAGCGTCAGGTGATGGGGCTGGTGACGCAGGGACTGCTCAACAAGCAGGTCGCCGGCGAGCTCGGGATCAGCGAGATCACGGTGAAGGCGCATCGCGGCGCGGTGATGCGCAAGATGGGTGTACGCACGATCGCCGACCTGGTGCGCATGGCCGATGCGCTGGCCTATCTTTCCGGCGATGGCGAGGCGCTCTAGAAGCTCGCGTTGAACCCGATCTCGACACGCCGTCGGCGGGGATCGCCATAGGGGCTGTACATCGGGACATTGCCCAGGAACGCGTTCACCGCGTCATAGGGCGGCCGCGTATCGAAGATGTTCACCAGGCCCAGGTCCAGGCTGAACCCATTGTCCTTGCCTGCCCAGGGCAGGCTGAAGCGCCGGCTGGCATAGAGATCGACATAGATCTGGCGGGGCACGTAGCGTGATCCCTGCAAGCGTTCGGTAGCGGTGGCGCAGCACAGATACTTGTCCGACGGCGCGATCCGGTAGCGGCTGAAATACTGGATGTTCGTGCCGATCAGCGACCGGCCGATCGTCCATTCCGCGCCGCCATTGGCGCGCCAGCGCAGCGGGCCGCTGCGAAAGCCGGCGAGATGTTCGGGCGCGTTGAACGGTTCGGTCCGCGTGTTGCGGATCTGCCAGGTGCCGCTTGCGTAGCTGCGCAAGGTTCCGCCGGCCAGGGGCAGGGTCCAGTCCAGCTTGGCATCCACCGATTCGACGTCGAGCGTGCCTGCGTTCATCACCCGTGAATCGACCATCGTAATCAAGCCGCCGGTATAACCGAGCGCCCGGTCCGCCTCGGTGAGCGACAGGCGGGCGACCCGTTCGGGCCAGGCGTCCTCGTGCGCGAGGATGGTGGACTCGTACAGCTGCACAAGGTCCCCGGTCCTGCGGATGCGCGAATAGTCGAACGACAGGCGCGGGCCGCGCTCCGCGGCCGGATTGAGGACCATGCCCAGCGCCAATGTGTTGGCGCGAATGGCTTTCAGGTCCGGATTTCCCGACAACCGGGCCAGATAATAGCCGCCGTCGTTGAGGTCCCAGCTGTTGCTCCGCTTGGGATCGACGAGACTGTAGCGGCCGGAGGTATAGGAAAACTCGATGAGATAATCGAGCGGCGGCGGTTGCTGCCCGGTCGCATAGCTGCCGCGCAGCATCAGCCAGGGAAGCGGAAGGAACTTGGCGCCGGCGGTGAAGGCGAGCGCGCGGAACCGGGCGCGCCGCCGCTCCGAATCCAGCTCGTCCGGATCGGTCGAGAAGCGGAAACGCTGGTCGTCGTAGCGGGCGGCAAGTTGCAGTTCGAGGCCCTTGAGCAGCGGCACCCGTGCGTCTGGCGCGATCAGCGGGGCGTTGATCTCCGCATGCAGCGAGCGCGTGTTGCTCGTCCGGGAGGCATAGTCGGAATAGGACGGATCGGGGCCGTAGATGTCCGCCAGATACTCGATGCTGAACCCGGGGACCTTCTCGAGGCGGTTCTGGGCGAGAAGGGTCAGCGTCGTCGGGCCCGCGGCGGTTCGCCAGACCGGGCCGGCGAGCCGCAGCGACTGCTCCCGATAGCGATTGCGCGACCGCTGGACCGCCGCGGTGCTGAGCGTCAGGGAGGCAAGATTGCGTTGCAGCGTGTCCCAGTCACCAAAGGGATCGAAGCCGATATCGTCTTCAATCCCGAGAGAAGGGAAATAGCCCTTCGTCCCGCCCTTCGCCTCGTAGCGGACGGAGCCGAACGTCGCTTCTGCCGTCGCATTCCAGCGATGCGGCAGAGGGACGATCAGGCCCGCAGTGTAACGATCGCTCGCCATGGTGACCCTGTAGGCCTGTGGCGCGGCTGGCGCCGGGAAGGTCAGCCAGACATAATTGTCGAACGGATTGTGCGCCGAAGCCGGGGAGAAGACCACCTGGCCGTCGGACGTCAGACCGTCGAACCGCCCCCGATTGCGCAGCAGGAGCGCATCGAAATAGGCCTCTATCCCGCCGCCGAACCGATGGCGCAGGTTGAACAGCGCCGAGGTCGTGGTCGGTGTCGATCCGAGGTCGCTGGCGTTGCGCTCGTCCGACAAAGTGAGATCGGTCATGCCCGATTCCCGCGTGAGCGCGGCGATCATGTCCGCCGTCGTGCCGGAAAAGCCCCGGGGCAGATTGGTGTGGCTGGCGATCGTGGCGCCGCCATATTCCGGCTTGAAGACGAGAGGCTCGTCGCCGAACAGGCTGAAGACGTTGACCGCGTTGCTGTCCAGCTGGACGCCGCCGCTCCCCGAGAATTCGTCCGGCAGCAGCGCGTTGACGAATTTGCGTGCCTGCAGGGCATAATTGCGCTGGCCATCGAGCAGGGCCTGTTCCCAGCGGTGTGCCACATAGACGCTGACATTCGTGGCGCCCTGGTCGGGCGAGAAACCGAAGCCGCCCTCGAGGCCCACCCGCCGGGCATCTCCCCGGGTGCTGACCCCGGCGGTGCCGTGGAGCTCGAGGCCGTGCAGGTCCCGCCGCAGCACGACGTTGACCACGCCGCCCAGCGCCCCAAAGCCATAGATGCCGCCGGCAGTACCCGTGAGCGTCTCGACACGCTCGATCGCGTGGAAGGGAATGGCGTTCAGGTCCGGCTGGGCGAAGGCCAGGGCGCTTTCCGGAATGCCCGGCAGGCGGCGGCCGTCGACCAGGATCAGAGTCTGGTCCGTGCCGAGTCCGCGCAGGTCGATCTGGGAGTTGGTCTCGCCAAGTTGCGAATAGCTGTTCGGGAACATCTGCGTGTTGGCGCTGACCCGGCTGCGGAAATATTGCTCGAGATCGTTGCGGTGCGCGTTGACGATCTGGGGCCGCGTCGAGACCTGATAGGGCTGGACGTCGTTCTCGCGGCGGCGGATGTCGAGATTCTGGGTCTTGCGGCCGATCACCAGTATCTCGGGCTCGGCAAGCTCTTCCGGCGGCGCGGCTTCGGGGAGCGGCCGGCGCTCGACGACCCAGGCGCCGGTGGCGGCACGGCGATGGACGAGGTCGGTCTGGCCGAGCAGCGTACGGAGCGCAGCATCCACCGTCATCCGGCCCCTGAGGCGCGGCGCGCGCAGGCCGCGTAGCATCGCCCGGTCGAACAGCAGCTCGATTCCGGTCTGGCGCGCCAGATCCTGCAGCGCTCCGTCGAGCGGGCCGCTGAGGATGTCCACCGGGAAGGCATAGCCTTCCCCGGTCGCCGGTGCGGGCGCTTCGATGCCAGGCGATGTTAACGCAAACACGGATAGCGTGACGGATGCCAGCATGCCCGATCCCCAAGAGCAGCGGTCTGGCCATCACACTAGTCCGGAAGTGCGGTTTTAGTCCATATCGGACTGATCGGTCTTTATCCGCCAGTCTCCGCCCGGGCGCGGGACAGGGCGCTCGCCCACCAGTGCAGCTCGTCCAGCATCGTCGCGGCATTCGGGGCGAGATAGGGCAGGTCGTCGAGCGGCCTGCCTTCCTGCCATGCGGCGAGGAAGTCGGCGCCCTGCAGGTGCACGCCGGTGCGGGTGGGCGCCATCTGCAGCTCGACGCAGATCAGCCGGAGCTGCTCCACCGCGCGGGCTCCGCCGACGCTGCCATAGCCGAGAAAGGCGGCCGGCTTCCGGTTCCATTCGGGATAGGCATAGTCGAGCGCGTTCTTGAGGACCGCCGGGATGCTGCGGTTATATTCGGCAGTGACGAAGACATAGCCGTCGAATTCGGCGACCTTGCGCTGCCAGGCCCGGGCGATTTCGTTCTGCGACGGGACCCATGCATTGGATGCGGTCTCGTCGAAGAAGGGCATCGGATAGTCGCGCAGGTCGAGCAGCTCGACCGCCATGTCCCCGCGCGCCGCTGCCTGTTCGAGGAGCCAGCCCGCCGGGACGTCGGCGAAGCGCGTGGCACGGGTCGTGCCCAGGATGATGGCGATGCGAGGCTGGGTCATCGGGCTGGCTCCTTGGTGGATCAGGCGAGGGCGAAGTCAGACACGTCGATCGACACCATGACGGGCTCGAGGATCGGCATGCCGTCCCCGCCCCGGCGATAGGCGCGGCGACGGGTGGGGAAGCGGAAGCCGGCGACCTCGACAAAGTCCGAGACGAGATGCGCACCGGCAAAGCCACCGGCGACATCGACATGATAGTCGTGACGGGCGAGCAGTCCGTCGGGGCCGAAATAGAAGTCCTGCCCGGTACTGTGCGTGGCAATCCGCGCCGGGAAGGTGGCGCGCAGCCCGCGCCAGGTTTCGCCGCCCTGCTCGATCGGGGCAATGTCCTCGATTCCGACATCGGGCTCGGCGAGCAGGAAGGGCGTGGTGAGATAGGTCCACAGCGCATAGCCGTTGAAATAGGCCCGGTGGAGCGGGTCCCAGGGCGTGTCGATCGCATGGCCGGCAAAGCTGGCGCGGGGATCGGCGCGTTCGGCGACCACCCGGTCGCTGCTGTCGCAGATCGCGATGCGTTCCGGGCGGAACACGCTGCGCCAGTCGGGCGCGCCGAACTGGGCGAGCGTCGCCCATTCGTGATCGAGCGTCACGGTGATCCGGCGCGGATCGCTGTCCTGCACCAGCCCCTTGATCCCCCAGAAGGCGCCGCCGGTGACGATCGTCGCGGACAGGGTCTGGTAGCTGCGCCAGCGTTCCAGGCCGCCATGCGCGACAAGGGCTTCGGTGAGGAGACGGTGCATCGGTGATCCTTGGTGGCGGCGGAAGACGTTCCGGCGCACTCCGATCTGGCAGCTCGACCCCGCTGGATGCCATTGGACCATGGTATTGGCGACACCATCGGACAATGGCGGCCGAACCGGCCCCGCCGATATCGCGGAGACCTTCCACAGATGAGGTCTTCCCATGGAGAACGAGCAGAAAGTCGCGATCGTCACCGGTGCGTCGCAAGGCATCGGGGCGGCGCTGGTCACGGCATTCCTGGCGCGGGGCTACCGCGTCGTCGGCACCTCGCGCACGATCCGGCCGTCCGACGATCCCGCGTTGCTGAGCGTTGCCGGCGACATCGGCGATCCGGAGACCGGGCCGCGTGTCGTGGCCGAAGCGCTGGCGCGGTTCGGGCGGGTGGACACGCTGGTCAACAATGCCGGCATCTTCGTCGCCAAACCCTTCACCGACTATACGCCGGAAGACTATGCACGGGTGGTCGCGACCAACCTGACCGGCTTCCACTTCACCACCCAGGCGGCGATCGCGGCGATGGCGAAGCAGGGCGCCGGGCACGTCGTCAGCATCACCACCAGCCTGGTCCGCGCGCCGAGCTCGAAGGTGCCCTCGGTGCTCGCCTCGCTGAGCAAGGGCGGGATCGACGCGGCGACGCGCAGCCTGGCGATCGAATATGCCAGAAGGGGCATCCGGGTGAACGCGGTGTCCCCGGGCGTGATCCGCACCCCGATGCACGCGCCGGAGACGCACGAGGCACTCGCCGCGCTGCACCCCGTCGGGCGGATGGGCGACATCCCCGACATCATCGGCGCGGTGCTCTATCTGGAGGATGCCGGATTCGTCACCGGCGAGACGCTCCATGTCGATGGCGGCCAGGCGGCCGGCGCCTGAGGAGGAGACAGACCATGCCGATGATAACCGTACAGCTCACCCGCGAAGGCACCACGCCGGGCACCGACCGCCTCACTGCCGAGGAGAAGGCTGCCATCCATATGGGAATGAGCAAGGTGCTGCTCGACGTGCTGGGCAAGCCGCTCGACTGGACCTGGGTGGTGATCGAGGAAGTCGATCCCGACAATTGGGGCTGGGGCGGGCTACCCGCGCTCGAATATCGCGCGAAGATGGCCGGGAAGGGCTAAGGCCTGGGCGTGGCTTCGCCCTTCCGCCCGGCCGGCACCGCCTATCGCTTCGCGACGGTGGCGGGGTTGCGGCTCTTCTACCGGGAGGCGGGACCACCGGACGCGCCGGTGATCCTGATGCTGCACGGCTATCCGTCCTCGTCGCGCATGTGGGAACGGCTGATCCCGCTGCTGGCCGATCGCTACCGGCTGATCGCGCCCGACTATCCCGGGTTCGGGCACAGCGATGCGCCGTCGTCCGACGACTTCGCCTACACCTTCGACCGGCTCGCCGAGCTGGTCGAGGGGCTGGTGGAGGCGCTGGGGATCGCGCGCTATGCGCTGCTCCAGCAGGACTATGGTGGGCCGGTCGGCATGCGCCTTGCGGTGCGTCGGCCGGAGCAGGTGCAGGCGATCCTGGTCCAGAATGCGGTGGCGCATGAAGAAGGGTTGGGGCCGCTCTGGGAATCCCGCCGCGCCTATTGGCGTGACCGCGCGGCGCATGAGGAGGCGGTGATCGGCGCGTTCACGTCGCTCGAGGGCGCGCGGCAGCGGCATCTCGGCACCAGCCCGTCGCCCGAGCGCTACGACCCCGACAGCTGGACCGACGAGGCAGCGTTCCTGGCACGGCCCGGGCAGCGGCGGATCCAGGCGGACCTGTTCTACGATTATCGCACCAATGTCGCTGCTTACCCCGAATGGCAGGCCTGGCTGCGCGCGCATCTCCCGCCGCTGCTCGTGCTGTGGGGACGCTATGATCCTTCCTTCGCCACCGCCGGTGCGCACGCCTATCTGCGCGACGTGCCTGATGCGGAGGTCCATATTCTCGACGCGGGGCATTTTGCGCTCGACGAGAAGCTCGAAGACTGCGCGGTCCTGATCCGCGAATTCCTGGCACGGAGGCTGACATGATCCACACGCGCCCCCTGTTCACGCTCGAGGTGGCGGTGGACGGGCTGCATCTCGCCGGCGGGCCGCCGGGTGCCGAACGGCGGATCGGGGACCTGCCCTCCGGCCGGTTCATCGGCGATCGGCTGTCGGGCATCGTGCTGCCGGGCGGGACCGACTGGCAGATTTTGCGCGGCGACGGTGCGGTGCTGCTCGATGCGCGGGTGGTGCTGCGGACCGACGACGACGCGCTGATCGCGATGACCTATGCCGGCATCCGCCATGGCCCGCCCGAAGTGATCGCCGCGATCGGGCGGGGCGAGGATGTCGATCCGGGCTCCTATTATTTCCGCATCACCGCGAGCTTTACGACTTCGGCGCCGCGCTACGAATGGCTGAACCGCATTGTCGCGGTCGGCACCGGTCATCGTCGCGCGACGGGGCCGGTCTATGAGGTCTTCGAGATCGCCTAGTCCGTCCAGGGCAAGCCCTCCGGTGCGCCGCGGCCGAGCTTGTCCGGGAGCGGCTCGCCCTGGGGCGTGAAGTCGAGCGAACCCGAATTGATGCAGTAGCGCAGCCCTGTGGGCGGCGGGCCGTCGGGGAAGACATGGCCCTGGTGCGCGCCGCAGCGCGCGCAGAGGATCTCGGTGCGCGACATGCCGTAGCGCGTGTCCCTGATACCCCGCAAATGCGTCTCGTCGAACGGCGCGGTGAAGCTTGGCCAGCCCGTGCCGCTCTCGAACTTGGCGCCGGAGACGAACAGCGGCAGCCCGCACAAGCGGCAGGTATAGAGGCCGGCGCGCTTCTCGTGGAGGAACACGCCGCAGAACGGCGCTTCCTCGCCATGATCGAGCAGCATGTGCCGCTCCTCGGGGGTGAGGGCGGCGGCGAGGGCGGCGAACAGGGCCGGGCTGGGCGGGGTGAGATCGAAGGTCATGGGAAAGGCCTTGTGGAACTGGAACGGGGGCGGGAGCGCCTCTGGGGATCGGCGCTCCCGCAGCTTCCGGGGCTGGCTTCAGCGGAGAGGCCGGAAGCTTTCGCGCAGTTCTTCGGTAAAGGCCCCGGGCTGTTCCCAGGCGGCGAAATGCCCGCCCTTGGGCATGCGCTTGTAGTGGATGAGCTTGGGATAGGCCTGCTCGGTCCAGCTCTTGGGTGCGGTGTATATCTCGTCCGGGAAGGCACTCACCGCAGTCGGCAACGGCACGTGCTTCGGCGCGAAGAAGGCGAGCTTGCTCTCCCAATAGAGCCGGGCCGACGAGACGGCGGTATTGGTCAGCCAGTAGAGCGTGACATTGTCGAGGATGTCGTCGCGGGTCAGCCCTTCGGCGGCGCCGTCGAACACGCGGGCGATCAGGTCGTAGCTGCGCGCATCATGGTCGAGCATCCAGGCGGCGAGGCCGATGGGCGAGTCCTCGATCGCGTAGAGCGTCTGCGGGCGATTGCCCATTTCCTGGGCATAGGCGAGGCCGTGCTTGTAGAAGAAATCGAGCTGGTCCCAGGCATAGGTCTCGTCGGCGGACAGGTTGGCCGGCTTGTTGCCCGAGGCGAGCGCCGCGGCAATCTCGTCCGGGATGGTCGCCGGCATGTTGGTATGAATGCCGAGCAGGCCCGGCGGGGTGAGCAAAGCGAGCTGCTCGGTCACCGCATTGCCCCAGTCGCCGCCCTGGGCGACGTAGCGGGTGTAGCCGAGCCGCTGCATCAGCACCGCCCAGGTCTTGGTGATGCGGATCGGGTCCCAGCCGAGCACGGTCGGCTTGCCCGAGAATCCATGGCCGGGGAGCGAGGGGATCACCACGTCGAACGCATCGGCTGGCGTGCCGCCATGCGCGGTGGGATCGGTGAGCGGGCCGATGATCTTCATCTGCTCGATGATCGAGCCGGGCCAGCCATGGGTTACGATCACCGGCAGCGCGTTCGAGTGCTTCGACTTCACATGGATGAAGTGGATGTCGACTCCGTCGATGCGGGTGACGAACTGGGGCAGCTTGTCGAGCCGCGCCTCGAGCTTGCGCCAGTCGTGGCTGGCCGCCCAGTAGCGCGCGAGCTTCTCGATCGTCGCGAGCTGTACGCCCTGCGAAGTGTCGGTCACGACTTCCCTGCTCGGCCATTTGGTCGCGAGGATGCGGCGCTTGAGATCGGCCAGCTCCTCGTCCTTCGCCCGGTAGTGGAAGGGGCGGATGCTGGTGTCGTCGTCGGATCCGGCCGGCGCGACGGTGCCGATCAGCGTGGCCCCGGCCAGCGTTGCGGTGGTGATGCCGGACACCGCCTTGGCGCTGGAAAGCGTGGCGGTCGCGACCGGTGCGGGCGCCTGGGCGGCATGCGCGGCGAGCGGCATCACCGCGCCGGCGGCACCCACCGCCGCGGACGTGAGCAGGAACTGGCGGCGGCCGAGCGAGGAACGGGATTCAGGCATGATCATGCTCCACTGGTTGCTGGAGCCTGTCAGGGATGCCCGCACAGTCTCCCGAAATGTCAGGGTGCGGACTGAAGCAAGGAGAGCGCCCGCGGCCCGGACTATGGGTCCGCCGCCGCGGGCTCGGCTATTGCACCATGGTCTCCCATATACCTTGGTATCGCGGCGCCTGTTGGGATGCGCTGCGGCGCGCCTGCCCGAATGCGCTGCGGCGCGCCTGGTTGAAACCAGACGCGCCGCGGGCAGGCATGGTCCTACTGTCCGGACGGACCACCCCGGCCCATCACTCCGCTGCGTCCTTCACCTCGCCCTTGCCCATGGCAGAGACCAGGGCGTTGCCCGAGCCGGTGAAATTGGCGGCCGGCAGGGTGGCGGTCTTGTCCTTCACCTTGACCAGCACCTGCTCGACCTTGCCCCGCGCCGCGGTGCGGACCGACTGGACGGTACCGATCAGCTTGCCCTTGGCATCGGTGACCGGCATGCCGACCGATACCGGGAAGGCGCCGTTGCCACTGGCTGCCGCGGAACCGGCGAGTGCCAGCGTGCTCCCGCCGAACGAGCCCGCGCCACTTGCGGCGCCCGAAGCGGTACCCGAGACATCGGCCGTGCCCGGCACGGCATTGCGGGCGCGCGAGACGGTGTTGCCGGCTACGTCGCGGGTCCGCCCGACGGCATCGCCCGCGGTATCGCGGACGCGGTCGGTAGCGCCGCCGGCGCGATCACGGACATTGGAGACCGCATCGCGGGTGCGGCCGACGGTGCTGCCGGCGGTGTCGCGCACAGCGTCGGTACCGATCAGCTGCGCATCCGCGCTGCCGCCGGCATTGCCCGAAGCGGATCCGCTGCCGCCGATGGTGCGGTCGCCGATCCGCGAGCTGTTGGCCACGGTGGAGTCGAGCGCGCTGTCGTTCGATGCCTTCACATGACCCTTGCGGGTATCGACATTCTTTTCGGTGCGCGACGAGCCGCGCAGGCTGCCGGTGGTGTCGCTGGTGCTGGGCAGGCGCCGCATCGGGCTGTCGATCGTGCTGCCGAGCGTGCCCATGCCCGAGCCGCCGAGACCGCCGCCCAGGCCGCCACCGCCGCCCAGGCCGCCACCGCCGCCGAGGATCTGCGCCGAAGCCGGAGCCGCCGCGAGCGCGATGGCGAGGAAGACGCTGGTGCCGAGAAACTTGATCATTTCCATTCTCCCAAAAATGCACTGACATCAGGAGAACGGTGGCCGGATCGCGTTTAATCCCGGGGCGCCGGAAAAATTTCAGGCGCGCCATTTTCTATAGGAAAATCAGTCTATTGTGCGGGGGTTCGGCACGCTTCGCAGAGCACGCCGCGGCCATAGAGCCTGTCCGGACCGCGCGATCCGGCGTCGCGCGCCTGGCTGTCTACCCTGGCCATTGCGGCACGTAGCCCTGGGGAATCCGGCGCCGAGTAGAAGCGCGCGATCGTCGCCGCGACGAAGGGCGCTGCGAAGGAGGTTCCGCGCACGCGCATGGTGCGTCCGTTCGACGCCATCGCCAGCATGTCGGCGCCGGGGGCCGCATAGTCGAGATGGGTCGCGCGGCCGGACTCGATCAGCACCCGGCCACGGCCATCGATGCCGGTCACCGCGACCACGCCGGGATAGGAAGCCGGATAGGCCGGAGGCGCGGCGGGCCCGTTATTGCCCACCGCGGCGACGATCACCGTGCCGCGCGCCTGCGCCGCTGCGATCACCTTGCCCAGCACCGGGTTGGGCGGCCCGACCAGGCTGATCGTCACCACGCTCACCCGGTTCTGGACCATCCAGCCGATCGCCCGTGCGATCGCGGTCGCGTTGCCGCCGGCGGGATCGCTGCCATAGACATCGGCCGAAGCGATGCGGGCGCCGGGCAGTCCGCCACGCACCGTGCCCGCGCCCGCGATCAACGAGGCGACGGCGGTGCCATGGTCGTTGGCCCTGGGAGCACCGCTGGCGAAGCCGGATGCCAGCGCGGCGCCCCCCACGCCCCCGTCGATCACGCCGACCATGGGACCATTGCCGGGTGCGGGCGGTGCCGGCCGGCCGGGGACTGCGCCGCTCGGCATGTGGAGCTGGTCGGCGCTGACATCCTTGCCGCCTAGCTTGCGCAATTCCCGGATCGCCTGGCCGAGCGAACGGCCGCGCGGCACCGAGAGACGGACGAAACCGACGCCCAGCACATCCTCGCGGGCGATCACGCGATAGCCCTTCGCCATGGCCTTCTCGATCAGGGCTCCGTCGGGATCATCGACCGTCACTTCCCCGGCACGCGCGGGAAAGCCGTCCGGATCGAGCGCGATGCGATCGGGATTGTCGCGGACCAGCTGTGCTGCGGCGGTCTGGCGGATATCCTCGAGCCTTTGCGCGACATTGCCGGTCACCCGCTCGAGATCCTGGCCGACCCGGTCCAGCACCGGTCCCGGAGACAGGGGCAGGGACGGCAGCGTCGGCGCGAGCTGGGCATGCGCGGGCAGTGCCGTCGCCAGCGCAATCAGCCCGATCCAGTGCCATTTGCCGCGCATCGCGGTACCCTTCTTGCACAAAATGCAGTTCATGTGGATTAAACGCCGGACGCCATCCGTTTCATCCACGGACAAGAGGAATTGGGCTTGGCGGCTTTCGAGGATGACCTGCTGGCGCTGCTGCCGCGACTAAGGCGGTTCGCCCGTGCGCTTGCCCGCGATGCTGCCGATGCCGACGATCTGTGCCAGGTGGCGCTGGAAAAGGCGCTACTCGGGCGCGCGTCGTGGCAGCCCGGCACACGAATGGACAGTTGGATGTACCGGATCATGCGCAACAGCTGGATCGATACGACGCGCAGCCGGGCACGTGCGGCGCAGACCTTCGTCGATGCCGAAGCCGGGCTCGGCGTGGGTGCCGATGGCGGGGCCGAGGCGCGCATTGCGCTCAGCGAGGTCGACGTCGCCCTGCACACACTGCCGGACGAGCAGCGTGAAGCGGTGGCGCTCGTGCTGATCGAGGGGCTCGCCTACAAGGAAGCGGCGGAAATCCTCGATGTGCCGATGGGCACGCTCACCTCGCGGCTGGTACGCGGCCGACAGGCGCTGATGGCGCAATTGGGAGAGGCGGCATGAGCATCGATCCCGAAATGCTGATGGCCTACGCCGATGGCGAGCTGGGCCCGATCGAGGCCAAGCGTGTCGAGCGGGCCATTGCCGAGGATCCCGCGCTTGCCGAGGAGGTCGCCCGGCACCGCGCGCTGCGTACCCGGCTGGCCGGACATTTCGCGCCGGTGGCGGAAGAGCCGGTCCCGGACCGGCTGGCCGCCATGCTGCGTCCAAAGGTGATCGAGCTACCGGTGCGCAAGCGGGCCGCGAGCATTCCCACATGGACGCGGTGGGGTGCGGCGGTGGCAGCGTCGCTCGTACTGGGCCTCGCGATCGGCCATGGCCTGCAGGACGAGGGCATGGTGCGGACTGAGGCCGGGCAGCTCTATGCCGCCGGCGCGCTTGCCGATGCGCTCGACAGCCAGCTTGCCGCAAACCAGGGCGCGGTCCGAGTGGCGGTCACCTTCCGCAATGCCGAGGGGCGCTATTGCCGTGTCTTCACCGCCAGGGCAGCGGACGGCATCGCCTGCCACGATCCGCAGGGCTGGCTACTGCGGCAGACCCATGCGGCTGGGACTGCGGCAAGGACCGATTATGTGCAGGCGGGCTCCGCCGATGCGCGCGTGATGGCGGCCGCGCAGGAGATGATGGCAGGCGATCCGCTGGATGCGGATGCGGAAGCGAAAGCGCGCGCTTCCGGATGGAGATAGGCGGCCGGTTGCGGCGCGCGCGCAGAGATTCTCAGTTGAGTACGGCGGTGAAGAGGCCCTGGCCCGAACTCTGGCTGGAAACATTGAGGAAGAGATCGAAGCTGCCCTTCGTTGCATGCGAGACCTGGAAGGTCTTGCCGCCGACCGAAGCCACGGTCGCGTTCGTCTGGAACTTCGCGAGAAAGGGTTCATGCCGGGCGAGCGTGGAGGGGCGGGTGACGTCCGCGATCCGCTCCAGGCTGGACAGGACGGCTGAAACCTTCCCGGAATCCGTCGTGATCAGGAAGGAGGATCCGACCAGCTTGTCCCACTCGCTGGCCTCCGAGGCGATCAGCGGGCTGCTGGACGGGGTGGCGTTGGCCGTCGGCGTTACTGCGCCTCCGGTGCTCGATGTGGATCCGCCGCCACTGCACCCGGCGACTCCGGCACTGGCGGCAACCGCCAATCCTCCGGCAACAAAGCTACGACGCGAGCTGTAAGTCATGGTTTGCGCTTTTTCTGCGGCAGGCCGCAGCGCCACCACGCGCACGGCCTTTCCCCCGAAATGGTCCTTTAGCATTTCGTTTCGGTTTCTGCACGTTGTGAATCGCGAGAGGCCGGGCCGCATCGTACCGCATTGGCGCGGCGGTCGAGGCATGCCTATAGGGCTTCCGATAACGGGTGCCGCGCAGGGTAGGGAGTTCAACGATGACGTCAGATGCCGGTTCGGCGGTTCCGCAGCATCCGCCCGTTCCGCTCCGGCTCCGCGACTTCGAAGGACGGATAGGCTCGCCTTTCGACATCGCGTGCCAGGGGGAAGCCCAGCAACTGGTGCTGATGGCGGCACGGGAATTGCCCGGATCTCCACGCGAGGAGGGGGGATTTCGACTGGAGTTCCGCGGGCCGCCCGAGCCGAGATTGCCCCAGGCGATCTACCCCTTCCAGATCGACGGGGTGGCGCATGACATCTTCATCGTGCCCATAGGCTTCGCGATCGATGGCCTGCTCTATGAGGCGGTGTTCTTCTAGGCCGGAGACGAGGGGCGCGGCACGCCGTGCTCCATCAGGTCGTAGACGTCCTTGTCCTCGGCCACGACGAAGCCGAGCCGCTGATAGAGGCGCCGGGCCGGATTGAACTTCTCGACATGGATCGAGACGCCCTTGCCCAGGGTGGCGGCGTGGTCGATCACGTCGCGCAGGATCGCCTCGCCGATGCCCTGGCCGCGTGCCGCGGGCATCAGGGAAATATCCACGATACGGATTTCGAGCGGCCACGCGTCGAGATAGAGCCTTCCGATCGGTTCACCGCCCCGTTCGACGATCAACCGCTCGGCATCGGGATAATAGGTCTGATAGTGATGGTGCTGGGCGCGGTGCTGCTGCGTCAGAAAGGCCAGCTTCTGGTCTTCCGGCCACCCGGTTCGCGCCAGCTCTTCCGCGCGGGTCGAGGAATAGAGCGCCTCGATGAACTCGAAGTCTTCCGCCGCGAATGGACGATAGCCGATGCCGAAACGCGCGGCGGCGTGCAGGGGTGGGGGCATGGCGGCTATCGCGATGGTCAGGGGCGCGGCGGGAAGATGCCCTGCAGGCAGATGCAGAAATTCAGCGTCAGATAAGGCTGCATGTTGTTGTGGGACTGATCGCCGCCCACCGGCGCCAGGGCATTGGTAGACATCGGCACCAGGTTCGTGCCGGTCTGGGTCTGGTAGAGCGCGCCGCCGGCAGTGGTGCCGAGCGCCGCGTTGTTGGTGAGCGTTCCCTGAGTCGCGTTGTTCCCGGCCGCCTGCAGCGCGTGGGCGTGAGAGGGAATATCGGACTGGAGCAGGGTTACCCGATCCGAACCTCCCTGTTCGGCGAACACGCGCTGCGACAAGCCCGGGCCCTGGCCAGGGTGCATCGCTGCGCGGCCTTGCATGTCTGGCAGGGAGAAGGTCACTTTGCCGTCGCCACCATAGAAGGTGCCCAGCAGCGAGAAGAGCGCGGTGTTCTGCGAAATGGGCATCAGCTGGCCATTGCAGAACGCCCAGCTCCTGGGTGCGAAATTGAACGGAAAGATCCGGATCTCGGCGACGAAAGGGTCAGACATCTTGGCTTCCTGTCAATTCTGGCTCGGGAAGACGCCGAACAGCGAGATGATGTAGTTCACGCAGAGATAGGGCTGCATGTTGCTGTGCGGCTGGCTGCCGCCGATCGATGAGATCGAGTTCGGTGCCATCGCAAGGCTCGGCGTGTTGCCGGTGTAGAGCCGGGCGAGGGTCGAGCTGGCCAGCACATTGTTCTCGGGAGTCGATTGCGACCCATTGCCCGCCGATCCGAGCAGCGCATGCGTATGCGACGGGATCTGGCTCGGACTCAGCGTGACTTCCTCGGCACCGGCCTTGTCGGCGATCTGGTAGGTCATCAGACCGGTGCCCGTACCCATGTGCAGGGCGACCCGGCCCCGCAGGTCGGGCAGACCGAAGGTGCTCTGCCCGTCGCCACCGTAAGTGGTCCCGATCAGGTTGAAGAGTGTCTCATTCTCCGAGATGGGCAGGAGCTGCCCCTCGCAGAAACTCCATCCCAATGGCGCAAAGGTCCCTGCGAAAATGCGAAGCTCGCCGACATAAGGCATGGCAGTTCCTCAGTTCTGGGACGGGAAAATGCCCTGAAGGGCGATACAATAGACAAGCACCTGGAAAGGCATCCTGTTTTCATGTGCCTGGCTTCCGCCAATGCTGGACACCGTCGCGGGATTGAGCGTGACCGCCGTTGGGGCGAAGCTGGCGGAATAAGGGTTTCCGGCCTCGGCCGCGAGCACGCGCCCGACGCTGCTGACGTTGGCCCTGTTCGCGTCGCCTGCCACATAGGAGGCGTATAGCTGGTGCGTGTGGGTCGGCATTTCGCTGATCGAGAGCGTATGTGCCTCCTCACCGTCCCGCTGGCCCAGGAAATAGCCATCGCCGGAATGAATCGGCACGCGTCCCCGCAGATCGGGCAGGGCGAAGTTCACCCGGCCGTCGCCGCCATAGGTGGTGCCCAGCAGCGAGAACAGCGCCTGGTTCTGATTGATCGGCAGAAGCTGGCCGTTGCAGAGCGCCCAACCCTTTGGCGCGAAATTGAACGATATCAGCCGAATCTCGCCCATGAATGGATCTGACAACGCCCGTCTCCCCGAAATCCCTTGCGCGGCCTAACCGAAATGGATGGAACTGGCCATAGCCTAGCGTTTCGCTCCTGTTATAGATTGCGGGCCAGCGGTCCCATTCTGCGACTCTCCCTTGAGGCATCGGCGCCGCGGTGGTAGCCGTTGCCGAGGCGTCACGACCCGTATTCGAAGCATTGGCATTTCTGCCAGCTCCGGGCGTGCGCCGATCGGGGGAGAATGTCCGTGCAGAAGCTCAATCGTGGCCGTGGCCGCCTGCTGCTGTCCACCTGCCTTAGCGGCGTGGCGCTGGCCTGGGCGCCGGGCGCACAGGCCCAGGCGCAGGACAAGGCCCCGACTTGGAAGCCCCGCGCCGAAGTCGATGCGCGCGCCGCCGACGGCAGCAGCCAGGTCTCCTTCGAGCTCTTCGCTCCCGTCGCGCAGAACGACAGCAACCTGCTCTTCGTCGCTGGGCGGGTCGGCACCGACGAGCGCTATGACCGCAACGGATCGGTAACGATCGGCGGGCGCGGCAAGATCGGCGAGGACGTGGCGATCGGCGTCAACGCCGGTGTCGACTTCTACAAGACCGACATCACCTCGCGCGACCAGACCGCAGTCTCGTTCGGCCTCGAGGGCTTCACCTCGGTCTTCGACCTGCACGTCAATTATCGCCTGCCGGTGAACAACCGGCGCACGATCGGCTATCTCGATCCCAATTCCAGCCCGGCGGGGACGCTCTCGGTCGAGAACAACCGGCTGATCGAGCGCAAGCGCGGCTGGCGGCTGGAGGAAGTGCCGCTCGCCGGCGCCAATGCCGAGATCGGCGCGACTGCCGCGCTGAGCAAGGACCTCAGCCTGCGCGGCTCGCTCAGCGGCTTCGACTATCGCGACGATGCGGCGAGCAAGGCCTATCGCGGCGTGCGCGGCGGACTCGAGCTCGGTATCGAGGACCCGCTGGGCACCGGCGGGCGCTTCTCGGTCGGCGCCGAGCTGCAGAACGACAATCGCTGGGGCACCCAGGCGCGCGGCACCGTGCGCCTGTCGATCCCGATCGGCCGCGGCGCGCGCGATCGCAGCGCGGGCACCAGCGGCCTCGATCGCCAGATGGGCGAGCGCCTGCGCCGCGACTACGTCACGCCCTCGGGCACGCGCTACACCGACCTGACCAGCACCGGCTTCGCGATCGACGCGCGCACCGGCGTGGCGTTTGGCGGGGTCTATTTCACCAGCGGTTCCGGCACCGCCGGCGCCGCGGGCACCAGCACCGCCACGACCACGCTGGGCGACGCCGTCACCCGTGCGGGCGCGAACGGCATCGTCGTCGCGCTCGGCAATGCCGGCACCATCGCGAGCGGCGGGGTCACGCTCGCCACCAACCAGTATCTGGTCGGCGGCGCGAGCAGCGTCAGCGTGCGCCATTCGGACGGCTCGGTCAGCGGGTTCAGCTTCGGCGGCACCAATGGCACGATCACCGGCAGCAATGCCGGCGGCGCGGCGATCACGCTGGGCCAGGGATCGGTGGTGCGCGACGTGACCGTGCGCGGTGCGGGCTCGGGCATCCTGGCGAACGGCGTGGGCGGCTTCGCGCTCGAGCGCGTGGTGATCGAGAACACCGGCGCGGCGGGGCTGACGCTCACCAACACCACCGGATCGGTGGTGGTCGATGGCCTGACCGTGCGCGGAGGCGCGGGTGCGGGCGTGGTCATCAATGGCGGCAGCAACGTCACGCTGCGCAACTCGATCATCGGCGGTGGCGCGGGCGCGATCGACATCAACGATGCCGGCGGCAACCTGACGACTACGCTTTCCAGCCTGACCCTGTCGGCGACCGGCGGCACCGTGCTCGACATCGATGGATCTGGCGCCGGCACGGTTACCGTGGCGGGCCTGTCGGGCATCAACATCACCGGCGGCAATGGCGAGACCGGCGGTTTCGCGGCGCGCAACGTCACCTTCGATGCCAGCGCAACCGCGGGCATCCAGGCGGTCAATGCCGGCGCGATGCAGGTCGGCACCACCACGGCGCGCGTGGGCGGCGCCGGTGTCACCCTGACGGATGTCGACGGTGCGCTGAGCTTCGCCAATCTGAATATCGCCAACAATGGCGGCACCGGCCTGACGGTCAACAACACCAAGACCGGCACCTTCACGCTGAGCACGGCGGCCGGCACCACCGACACCACCGCGGGCGCGGCACTCAACCTCGATCCGCTGCTGATCGACCTGACCTTCTCCAGCGTGCGCTCGACCGGTGCGGCCGGCGCGGCGATCGTCCTCGACAATGTCCAGGGCGCGGGCACCGGCGGCAATGCGCTGACGATCGGCGCGCTAACGATACTCAATAGCGGCCAGCAGGGCCTGTTCATCACCGGCGGCTCCACCGGGCTGGTCACGATCGGTGGCGGTTCGATCACCAACAGCGGCGGCGCTTCCGTCCAGGTCGGCGAGGCCGGCGTTGCAGGCAGCGGCGGCACCATCGGGCTCAACTTCGGCGCGACGATCACCGATGCGGGCGCCGGACCTCTGGTCTCGCTGTTCAACACCGGCGGCGCGATCCGCTTCACCGGGGCGATCAGCGGCGCAGGGCCGATCACCATCGGCGGCACGGCCGCCGGATCGAGCGTGACTTTCGCGGGTGCGACGACGATCACCGGCTCCACCTCGCCGGCGCTTTCGATCGACAACACCGCAGGCGGCGTCGCCTTCACCGGCCTGCTCACCATCGCCAATCCGGCCGGCACGGGCATCGTGATCGGCAATGTTCCCGGCGGGGTGACCTTCGGCGATGTCGACATCACAGGCCTGGGGGCAGGTACCGGCGTCAACTTCACGGGCACGCACGGCAATGTGACCTTCGGCACGCTCGACATCACGGGCACCGGCGCGGCCGGATCGACCGGCATCGACCTGACCGGGGCGACCAATGCCGGCGCGATCACCATCGCCAATCCCAGCGTGATCCAGGGCGTCGACATCGGCGTGAACCTGACCAACGCCAACATCACGGGCAGCTTCCGCTACGGTGACGGCAATGCAGCCGACGGGCTGGAGAGCCGGATCACCGCCAACACGGTGATCGTGGTCGCGGGGATGAACGCCACGCACGGCACCTACGACTTCGCCGACGTCAATCTCGACGGCAACACCAACAACATCACCGGCGGCAGCTTCACTGCCTATTACGTGCTTGCGGGCGCGAGCGGTGCGGGCACGGCGAACGATCCGGGCAGCATCGCCGGCGCGGCGGCGTCGGGCGCGCAGTACATCGTGCTGCTCAACAACCCGAATGGCGGCCAGGACGTGATCGACACGTCCGGCCTGTCCGGCGGCGCACTGAGCCTCACTGCCGGCCAGTCGCTGGTCAGCTTCCTCAATTCCGATTTCTTCGCGGTGACCGGCGCGACCGTGCCGGCCAACCTGATCGTCTCGAACCTCGGGCCGACGGGGATCACCAATACCTATACCGGCTCGGGCGCGGCGGTGCTGACCAGCAGCACGGGCGGCTCGACGGTCGTCCTCGCCAACAATACGACGCTCGACGGGGTGATCATCCATAATGACACGGCCGGAACTGCCGTGGTGGGTGCCGGCGTGTCCAACGTCATCATCCGCAACTCGACCGTGTCGGGCAATGGCGGCGCGATCTCGATCTTCGACGGCATCAATGCCGCATCGGTGACGCTCACCAATGTCGACCTGTCGGCAAGCGGCGGCACTGTGCTGACGCTTAACGGTGGCGGCGGCGGCACGCTCAACGTCTCCGGCACCGATGTCAGCGTCACGGCGACGGGCGCGGCGCGGGGCGCAAGCCTGTTCGACGTGAACCTCGGCACGCTCGACATCAGCTCGATCACCACGGGAAGCTCGAGCGGCACTGCCGTTTCGCTCTCCGGCCTGACCGGAGGAACGCTGAACATCGGCAGCGTCACGGTTGGAGGTGCCCCGCTGGGCGGTGGCGTGGCGGTGACGAACAACGCCGCGACGCTGAATATCGGATCGGTGGCTGTCGCGAACACCGCGGGCGTCGGCCTGTTGGTGACGGACAACAGCGGATCGGTGACCGTCGGGCCGGTATCGGTCGCTAACAGCGGCAACGCAGGGGTTGCGCTCTGGAACAATAGCGGTGCCATCACCCTTGGCGCGACCACGGTCTCCGGCAGCGGCAGCGATGCAGTGTCGCTGTCCAACAACGGCGGAACGATCGGGCTGGGCACGCTGACGCTCTCGGGCTCGGCCGGCGCCGGGCTGTGGATCAACAACAACAGCGGCAGCGTGACCGCGGCGGGCGGATCGATCACCGGCGCGGGCAGCAGTGGCGTGGTGATCGGCGGCGTGGCCGCTTCCGGCAGCGTGACGATCGGCTCGATCGGCGTGACCGGCAGTAACGATTACGGGATTTCGATCCGCGACGTGGTCGGCACGGTGACCTTCACCGGCACCACCAGCATCGCGAACAGCTCGGGCATCGGGCTCGGCACCGGCAGCAGCGGCGCGATCAGCTTCGGCGATGTCGATATCACCGCGCTGGGTGCGGGGCTCGTCGGTCTCGACGCGCGCCAGGCTTCGGGCACGGTGACCTTCGGCACGCTCGACATCACCGGTACCTCGACCACGGGCACGCGCGGCATTGACCTGACCGGCGCGAGCTTCGCCGGCAACCTGATCGTCTCGGGCAGCAGCACGATCACCGGTGTCGGCACCGGCGTCGATCTGACCAATGCCGCGATCACCGGCACCTTCCGCTTCGGCGACGGCTCGAGCACCGATGCCAATGGCGCCGGTTCGACGATCAGCGCCACGACTCCCATCGTCATCGCCGGGCTCAACGCGCTTGTCGGCACCTATGACTTTGCCGATGTGAACCTGGCTGGCGACATCAGCACGCTGGCGACTTCGGCGAGCGTCTATTGGGTGCTGGCGGGTGCGAGCGGCGCGGGTTCCAAGACCGATCCGGGCAGTCTGGCCGGTGCGGCTGCATCGGGCGCCGACGTCATCATCCTGATCAACAATCCGGCCGGCGGCAACGACGTCCTCGATGCCAATGACGCGACCTATGGTACCGGCGGCACTTTCACGCTGATCAACGGCCAGCAGCTGCGTGGCTTCCTGAACGGCGACACGATCACCCTGCCGGGCGGTGCTCCGGCGAACATCCGCCTCTACGGCATCGCGCCGGGTCTCGTGACCAATCCGTTCGCCGGCTCGGGCGCGCCGACGCTGACCACCAGCGCGGGCGGTGCGAGCACCGTCGTTGTTACGCGCAACAACCTGATCGACGGCCTGGTGATCGCCAATGGCGGGATCGGCAGCGGCGTGTTCGGTTCGGGCGCCACCAACGTCACGATCCGCAACAGCTGGATCTCGGGAACGGACGGCGCGATCGACTTCGGCAGCAGCAACGCGGCGGCCCCTGCGAGCATTGCGCTCAGCAACCTGCGTCTCTGGGCCGGTAACGGCTCGACCGCACTGATGGCCTATGCCTCCGGCGGCGGTTCGACCACCATCAGCCAGCTTTCGAACATTACGATCGAGGGCGGACATGGCGAAGCGGGCGGCGCCTATTTCGGCGGCGCGACCTTCGATGCGGATACCACGACGGCCGGCTTCCAGGCCGTCGATGCTTCGCTGCAGATCGGCAGCGCCGTCACGCGGGTCGCCGGCGCGGGCCTCGATCTCTTCGGCGCCCTGGGTGCGCTGAACTTCACCAGTCTCGGCATCTACAACCAGGGTTCCACCGGCCTCCGCCTCGGCGCCTCGGCGCTCAGCCTGAGCAGTGCCGCCGGCACGATCGATACCGTCAACGGCACTAGCCTGGCGCTCAGCAACGCGGCGACCGATCTGGTGCTCGACCGCGTCGCACATGCGGGCACGAACAGCGGCATTCTGATCACCGACCTGACTGGGACGGGCACGGGTGGCCGGGCGCTGACGGTCGCCAATCTCGGCATCAGCTCGGCCTCGGGCAACGGCATCTGGATCGGCGGCGATAATAACGGCACGATCAGCTTCGGTGCGGCATCGAACATCAGCGGCACCGCCCTCACCGCGATCACGCTGAGCAGCGGCACCGGCACGCTCGACTTCCGCTATGACGGCAGCGTCAGCCAGTCGACCAATGTGGCGCTGCTCGACATCACCAACCACAGCGGCGCGGTCACCTTCGGCGCGACCAGCACCCTCTCGGCCACCAACGGCACCGGACTGCGGTTCACCAATGCCGACGGCAGCTATGCCTTCAACGGCACCGCCACGCTGAACGGCGGCGATGCGGGTATCGACATCCTCGGGGGTTCGGCCGGCAGCTTCACCTTCGGTGCCGGCACCACCATCACCAGCCCGAGCGGCCCTGCCTTCGCCATTTCCAGTTCGACGTCGAACGTGACCTATCTGGGCACGATCAATCAGGCGACGGCGATTTCGCTGGCGCTGGCCGTGTCGACCCATTCCGTGGGCACGCTGGACTTCAGCGGGGCTAACGTGAACGCTTCGGGTGGCCTGGGCCTGACGTTCAACGATGCGGACGGCACCTACAGCTTCGGCAATCTGAGTGTGACCGGCGGTGGTGGCGTGTCGATCACCAACGGTTCGGCCGGCAATTTCAGCTTCGGCGCCGGCACCAGCATCGCCAATGCGAGCGGGGCCGCGTTCAGCGTATCGAGCTCGACGGCGAACGTGAGCTATGCCGGCAGCATCACCCAGTCGGCCTTCGGGACGACGGCGCTGGACGTGGCAGCGCATTCCGCCGGTACGCTCGACTTCACCGGTGCGACCTTCAACGTCACCGGCGGCAACGGCCTGTCGTTCAACGACGCGGACGGGACCTACAATTTCGGGGCGATCACGCTGTCCGGCGGCGCGCGCCTGGCGATCCTTGGCGGCTCGGCCGGCAATTTCACCTTCGGCGACGTCGACATCACCGGCCTTGCGGCGAACACCACCGCGGCTGACCTGACGGGCGCGACCGGCAACGTCACCTTCGCCACGCTCGACATCAGCGGCGCCTCGACGACCGGCACGCGCGGCATCGACCTGACCGGCAGCACCGCTGCTGGCAATATCATCATCAGCGGCAGCAGCACGATCACCGGCGTCGGCATAGGCGTCGACCTCACCAACGCGGCGATCACCGGCAATTTCCGCTTCGGCGACGGCTCGAACACCGATGCCGACGGCGCGGCGTCGAGCATCACCGCGGTCAAGCCGCTGGTCATTGCGGGGCTGAATGGCGGCGTCGGCACCTATGATTTCCTCGACGTCAAACTGAACGGCGACACCACGAACCTGTCCGTCTCGGCCTATTTCGTGCAGGAAGGCGCCACCGGCATCGGTACCTGGAACGATCCGGGCTCGCTCGCCGGCGCCGAGGCGTCGGGCGCGACCTATATCGTGCTGCTCAACGATCCGACCGGCGGCAGTGACACGCTCGACGCGACGGCCGGCGCGGGCGGCTCGCTCGATCTCGCCGGCGGGCAGGCGCTGCTCGCCTTCCGCGATGTGGACCGGTTCACCGTTGGCGGCGGCGCGCCGATCAACGTGAAGCTCTTCGACGTCCAGACCGGCGAGATCGTCAACCCGTTCACCGGATCGGGTGCGCCGACGCTGACGGCAAGCGGTGCCAATGCCACCGTCACGCTGGCCGGCAACAACACCATCGACGGGGTGGTGATCGCTAACAGCGGCACCGGTGCCGGTGTGCTCGGCAACGGCGTGGCGGGCATCAACACCATCCGCAACAGCACCATCTCGGGTGGCGCCGCAGGCGCGATCCGCTTCTATGACAATGCGGCCAACACCGTGGTGGCGCTGCAGAACCTCACGCTCGCCGCGAACGGCGGCAACATCCTGGCGCTGGACGGCACGGGGGCGGGCACGCTGACCGTGTCGGCACTTTCCAATCTGACCGCGCTCCACACCACCGAGACCGGCGGCTTCGTCTTCGCCGATGTCGCTTTCGATGCCGATACGGCGACTGCGGGCGTGCAGGATGTCGCGGCCGGCGACCTGACGCTCGGCACCGTAGCCGCGCGGATCAACGGCACTGCGCTCAACTTCTCGAATGTCTCGGGCACGCTGAACTTCGGCAACCTGAACATCGCGAACGATGGCGGCACCGGCCTGATCGTCGCCAATTCCAAGGCGAACAACTTCGTCCTCGGCACGACCGGCGGCGCGGTCGACACCACCAACGGCACTGCGATCGACATCGATCCGCTGACCGTCAACATGACGCTGGGCTCGGTCAAGTCGAGCGGCGGCGTCTATGGCCTGTTGCTCGACCAGGTCCAGGGCAGCTTCACCGTGACCGGCACCGTGGACGTGAGCAACGCCAGCAACACCGCGATCGCGGTCCGCAACAACACCGGAGCAGCGTTCGCGGCCAAATTCCAGGGTGCCGTCACGGTCAACGGCACCACCGGCGCCGGCGTCGCGCTCACCAATAACACCGGCGCGACGATCGACTTCACCGGCGGTCTCGGGATCACGACCACGACCGGCCGGGGCTTCTTCGCCTCGGGCGGCGGCACGCTCAGCGTTACCGGCACCGGCAACACCATCACCACCGGCGATGCCACGGCGCTGGTGTTGGGCAACGTGACGGTCGCCAACGCGGGTGTTTCGTTCAACAACATCACCGCTGCGCCCGCCGCGGTGCAAGCCTTGGTGATCGGCGGGACCGCGCTCAACGGCGCGCTCAACATCGGCGGGCTCAACATTGGCGGCGGCAGCACCGGCGTTCTGTTGCAAAGCCTGAGCGGCTCCGGCGGCGTCAACTTCACCGGCACGCTCGATCTCGACACCACGGGAGTCGGCTTCGACCTGAACGGTGCGGTCGGCACGGTCAACATCGCCAATGCGTCGGGCTCCACGCTGACGATCGACGGCGCCTCGACCGGCATCCGCCTCAACGGCATGACCGGCGGCACGGTCAATGTCGGGAACAACGGGGGCCTCGCTTCGATCGGTGCCATCACCAGCTCGACCGTAGCGGCGATCGGTATCACCGGCACCTCCGGCGGCACGCTGAACTATGGCGGCACGATCAAAGCGGGCGCGGGCTCGGTGCTGTCCGTGTTCAGCAGCAGCATGCTGGCCACGCTTTCGGGGACGATCAACTCGACCACGACCGGGACCGCCTTCAGCTTCTTCGGTGCCGGTGGTATCTACACCATCTCCGGCTCGGTGAACCACACTGGCGGCACCGGCGTGGACGTCAATGCTACCAGCAACGGCAATGTCAGCTTCCTGAACGCGAGCAAGACGTTCAGCACGGGCGCCAACACCGCGATCAGCATGGCTGGCACCGGCACGCTGACGCTGCTCGGCGGTGGCCTCGGCATCACCACCACCAGCGGTACCGGCTTCAGCGCGACCGCAGGCACGGTTGCCGTCCTTGGTTCGGGCAACACGATCACCACGGATACTGGCCAGATCCTCCGCCTGAGCGGCGTGACCAGCGGTTCGGGCGGCATCACCTTCGATTCGCTCACCGCCGCGGGCACGGTCGCCAACAACGGCATCCTGCTGAGCGGACTCAGCGGCGCGGCCTTCAATGGCGGCATCGTCAACATCGGCGGTACCAGCGGTGCGGCCAATGACGGCATCAAGGTGGCCACCGGCACTGCGGCGATCACCTTCGGCGACACCACGATCGGCACGGCCGGCAGCAACGCCATCGAACTGCTCAACAGCAATTCGGCGGTGACCTTCGGCACGATGAACCTGGCCGGTGCGAATGGCAGCACCGTGGTCATCGCCGGTTCGGGCGGCCCGGTCACCCTGGGCACCGGCACCATCACCGCCACCGGCGCGGCCAATTATGCGGTTTCGCTCACCGGCGGCACCGCCGACGTTTCGGTGGGCTCGGCGCTCAACGGCACCAACCTGGTCCAGATCGTCGATCACGAGACCGGCACCGTCACCTTCAGCGGCGACATGGCGTCCACGGTGGGCGGCATCTCGGTCACCAACGTCAATTCGGGCCTGATCACCTTCACGGGCCAGACACTTGCGCTGAACGCCACCGCCTTCGGTGTCACGCTGGCCGGCAACAGCGGCGGCACGATCGACTTCAACCCGACCACCGGCGGCAGCGGCCTCGACATCGTCAGCACGGGTACGGGTTTCACCGCGGGCTCGGGCGGCACGGTTATCGTGCGCGGCAACGGCAATTCGATCAGCACCACCGGCACCGGCACGGCGCTCAGCCTGCAGAACGTGACCATCGGCCTCGAAGGCTTCACCTTCGGCGGCGTCAGCGCCAACGGCGCGACGACCGGCATCCTGCTCAACGGCGTCGGTACGGTGGCGCCTGCGATCGGCCTCGGCACGGTGAACCTGCAGGGCATCACTTCGCGCGGCATCGACGTCACCGGCATCCTGGGCGCGGGACTGTCGATCACCGATCTCGATATCGGCTTGAGCAGCAACAGCGCGGTCGCGCTCGACCTCAACGGCGCCACGGTCTCTTCCTCGATCATCATCGGCGACTTCGACGTCACCAATTCGGGTGGCGCGGGCACCAGCATCGGCGTCGACCTGCGCGGAACCACCGGCCATGCCAACATCCTGCTCGGCGGCCAGCTCGGGGCCTCCAGCTCGATCGCGGGCGTCGGCACCGGCATCTATCTCAATGCCGCGACCGACGCGCAGGTCACCTATGGTGACGGCGAGTCGGGCATCGATACGAGCTCGACCATCTCGGCGACCACCGCGATCAATGCGAGCGCTGCGCCGACCGTGGGAACCTACGACTTCCGCGACGTTGCCTTCTCCGGCAGCCCGGGCTCGGGCTTCGGCCTCAACAAGATCTACTTCGTCGATTCCGACGGCGCCGCCGGTGGTGGTGACGGCAGCGGCTCGGACGGGCTCAACCCGATGACACTGGCCGCAGCCGAGCTCGCCGCAGCGAACGAGGACATCATCGTCCTGATCAACAACGGCAGTGCGATCAGCGCAGCCGGTTCGAACGGCAACAATTCGCTGGTGCTCGCCCCCAACGCCCAGGTGCGCGGCTTCGGCAATGGTTCGGACGGCGGTGCAGGCACCGGCAGCGCGCCGATCGTCATCACGCTCACCGTGCCATCGACGATCCTGCTGTCGGGCGGCGGCTCGGTCAGCATCGCCGATCCCACCGTCACCGGCGGTGCGGCGACGCTCACCAGCTCGGCGGGCAGCAACGTGATCACCCTGGCCGCTTCGGGCAACCATCTGTCGGGCTTCATCCTGGATGGCGGCGGCGCAGCGTCGCGCGGCATCAAGGACAATGGCGCCGGCGCGAGCAACACGCTGCTCGACTATCTGACGGTGCGCAACTTCGGCACGATGGGCATCGAGATCACCCCATCGACCAGCACGACGATCGACCATGTCCTCTTCTCGGGCAATCCGGGCGGCGACGTGCTGCTCAACGCCGCGAACTCGGTGCTGACCAACATCACCAGCAACGGCGGCGATATCACGCTCAACAACGCCACCGGCACGACGACGCTGACCAACGTGGACCTGACCGGCGGCGCCGGCCTGATCTTTGCCAATGCAGCGGGCACGATCAACGCGACCAATGTCGACATCACCAATCCCCTGGCCGCAGGCCTGACGATCTCGGGCGGTACGGCGTCGTTCAACTTCGATTCGGACAGCTTGGTGAGGAAGAGCTCTGCGGGCGCATCGCTGAGCATCGGCGGCGGGCACACCGGCGGCACCTTCGTCTATGCCGGCACCCTCGACATCACCGGCGGCACCGGCCTGCAGTTCGACAATGCCGACGGTACCTACAACTTCACCGGCACGACGACGCTGGCCGGTGGCAATGCCGGAATCGATATCCTCAACGGTTCGGGCGGTACCTTCAGCTTCGGCACGAACACCGCGATCACCAGCCCGTCGGGCACTGCGTTCAACGTCTCGGACAGCACTGCGGCGATCACCTATAGCGGCAGCATCACCCAGGCGAACAACGCCGCGCTGGTCTCGTTCCTCAACCATTCGGGCGGGACGGTCACCTTCCAGACCGGCACGCTGAGCGCCACCAACGGCACCGGCCTGCAGTTCGACAATGCCGATGGGACCTACAACTTCACCGGCACGACGACACTGAACGGTGGGGACGCCGGTATCGACATCGTCAATGGCTCTGCAGGTACCTTCGGTTTCGGCACGGGCGCTTCGATCACCCATGCCGCGGCCGGCGACGCCTTTGTCCTCACCGACAGCAACGCCACCCTGACCTATTCGGGCAATATCGACGACAGCAACGGCCATGCCGTCCGCATCGACAATCACGATGCCGGCGACATCCTCTTCCAGACCGGCACGATCACGTCGAGCGGCGCCAACGCGCTGGGCATCAGCCTGAGCAACAGCAATGGCGGCACGATCAGGTTCACCGGCCAGACCACGCTGTCCACCCAGGCGAACAACGCACTGGTTCTGAGCGCCAATGCGGGCGGGACGATCGAGTTCAGCCCGACCGACAATTCCCAGGACCTGTTCATCACCACGACGAGTGGCACCGCCATCACCATGTCGGGCGGCGGTATCTTCAACGTGCTGCACAACAACAGCAACTTCAACCGGATCGCCACCGGCTCCGGCACCTTGTTCGACATCAGCAATGCAACCGCAGCGACGACGACGTTGAACCTGCGCTTCGTGGATGCCAGGAACACCGGCGGCGCATCGCCGACGAACGGCATCCTGATCAGCCGGACGGCGGGCACGCTCAATGGCTCGATCGACATCACTGCCGGCGCGATCACCGCGACCAACCGCGGCATCGATGTCGATGGCGGCAGCCTGTCGCTCACCTACAACGGCACCATTGCCACCAGCGGCACCACGGCACGCTCGGTGGAGGTCACGAACATGGCCGGTGGCACCGTAGCGCTGAACGGCAATCTTACCGACACGGCACTGGGCATCAACGTCTCGAACAACAGCAGCGGTTCGGTCGCGTTCTATGGTCCGACGATCGCGCTCACGCCGGTGGCCAACCAGACGGCGGTCACGCTCAGCAACAACGGCACCACGTCGATCAGCTTCTCCTCGGCTGCCGGAGGCAACGGCTTCGACATCGTCGCCTCGGGCACCGGCAAGGGCATCGACTTCACCGGCGGGGGCAATCTGCTCGTCTACGGTCCCGGCGCCTCCATCACGACCCAGAACGGCCAGATCCTCAACCTCGTCAACGGCAACGCCAACAGCGCGCTCGGCATCAACTTCGACTCACTGGCCAGCACCGGCTCGATTGCCGGCACCGCGATCAACATCAGCAATATCGACGGCGGTACGCTGAGCGCTGGTACCGTATCGATTACCGGCACCTCCGGCGCCACGGCGGACGGCATCTTCTATGGCGGCGGATCGACGATGAACGTCAGTCTCGGCACCGCGACCATCGGCAACATCGGTGGCGATGGCATCGAGATCAACGGCTCGGGCAACGGATCGTTCGCCGCCACCAGCATTTTGATCGGCAACATCGGTGGCAATGGTGTGGAGATCAACGGCTCCACCAACAGCGTGACGCTGTCCGGCGGCTCGATCAGCGGCGCTACCTATGGTGTCCATGTTCTGGGCGGCACCGGTGCGGTCAGCGTGGGCAGCTCGATCACCAAGACCGCCAGCGGCAATGTGGTGTTCGTGGACGGTCACTCCGGCGGCAACCTGACCTTCTCGGGCAACATCAGCGCCACGGGCGGGTTCGACAACGGCATCCTGGTGCAGAATGTCGCCTCGGGCAGCGTGATCTTCTCGGGCACCAAGACGCTCAGCACCGGCGCCTATACCGCGGTGCGGCTGCTCAACAATTCCGGCGCGATCAACTTCCTGAACGGCGGCCTGGCGATCACCACCACCGACGGTGCGGGCTTCCAATCCACGGCCGGGGTTCTCACCGGCACGGTCACGGTCGAAGGTGCGGGCAACACCATCTCCAGCGGCCTCGGCACCGCGCTCACGATCATCAACAACAATATCGGCGGGAACGGAGTCACCTTCCAGAGCATCTCGTCGAACGGTGCGGCCAACGGCATCCTGCTCAACAACACCGGTTCGTCGGGCGGCCTGCGCGTCACCGGCACGGGCACGGCAGGTTCGGGCGGCACGATCCGGAACTCGACGGGCGACGGCATCAGCCTGACCGGCACCGAGAATGTCCGCCTCGCCTATATGAACGTCAGGAACAACCGGGGTAACGGGATCGGCGGCTCGAACGTCAACGGCTTCCTGATCGACAATCTGACGATCGAAGAGAACGGCACCGACAACGGCACCGACGAGTCCGGCATCAATCTGGTCAATCTCCGCGGCTCGGATTCGTCCGGCACCCGGCCGACGGGCATCTTCAACTCGACCATCCGGAACAACAACGAGTTCGAGGTGCAGATCAGCAACTCGAGCGGCACGCTCACCAATTTCCAGGTGGTGAACTCAACCTTCTCCGCTAACGGCACAACGATCAACGGTGGCAGTGGCCCGCACGGCAATCTGTTCAACTTCCTGGGTACCGGCACGTCGGTGATGGGGATCAGCGTATCCGGCAGCAGCTTCACCGGTGCCGCGTCGGTTTTGGGCAGCGGGTTGTTCATCGACAGCTCGGGCACGAGCATGGACGCGAACATCGCCGGCTCGACGTTCACGAACAACAATAACGGCATCAACATCTCGACCGGGCCGGGCTCGACCGCGATGACCTACCGCATCGATGGCAACACCATCACCGGTTCGCGCTCGACCGCGATCAACGATTTCCAGAACGGCAACGCGCCCTTCACTCGCACGGTCAATGGCACGATCACCAACAATATCATCGGAACCGCCGGTGTCGCCCAATCGGGATCGACCAACGGCAACGGCATCTCCATCAGCAATGAAGGCGCGGTTACTGCCACCTATCTGATCAAGGGAAATACCATCCAGCAGATCGGCACGAGCGGAGGTCTCGGAGGCGCCGGCATTTCGGTCATCACCGGGCTCTTCGGCGTGCCGACGGGCGGAAAGACGACCAGTGTCACGATCCAGAACAACACGATCAGCAACATTCTGAACGACAGTGGCATAACCATAATCAACGCGCAGGATAATAGCGGCACGCAGCCGAAGATCGCGGTCAGCCTGTCCGGCAACGGTTTCGTCAACACCTACAACAACCAGAATATCTACCTCGAATCCTCGAACGGCGGCCAGGTTCTGGTCGAGCAGCTGGCGGCCAGCGCGAGCGCCAACGCCAACGAGCTCGACGACAAGAATGGCGGCAACGATCCCACCAAGATCGTTACGTCGGGGACGATCACCTACGGCCAGGCGATTCCTGACCTGCCGACCGCTCCGGTGCTGCCCTGATCTCGTAACAGTGCCCGCCGGCGGTGCGTCGGCGGGCATGGGCTGAAGTTCGTATCGCTGCTCTGCCAAAGCCACATTTGACGCGCGTCAATTGGGGATCGCCGGGATGCAGATAAATCAGGCGGGATGCGAAAGATCACATCACGACGTGTCTCTATCCGCCCTTCGATCTGCCCATGAACATTTCTGCCTTCGATGCCCTGGAAGACGATCACGCCGTGCAGCGCAACCTGTGTCACGACCTCGAGACCGTCGCCGACGGATTGCCGGCCTTGCCTCGATCCGAGGAGATCTTGCGGTTGTGCGAAGCGATCCAGCGTGTGACCGTCCTGCATTTCTCCCGGGCAGAACGCCTGTTTGCCGGATTGCCCCTGGCACATCGGCCGGGGCCGGCATTCCTCTCTGCACTGCACGAGATGCACCAGTTCGACCGGATGCATGGAGAAGACTTGGCGAGCGAACTGTGCCGCAGCATCGAGCCGGGTGCCGAGCGCGACGTGGGCAAGCTCTCCTACATGCTGCGCTGCTTCTTCGACGGTTGCCGTAGGGCGATCGCCCTCAAGGAAAGCGGGATCGAGATCGCCCGGCGCGGGCTCATGCCGGGTTGACGATCGCGCGCAGGCTGGCCTCACGCAGCACGGTGCAGCCGCGATCCCCCTTGGCAAAGGCGAGGATGCCCGTCGCCTTGAGCTGCGAGAGCTGGCGGCTGACGGTTTCGATCGTCAGCCCCAGATAATCGGCCATCTCGCCCCGGCTGATCGGGATGGCGATACGTCTGCCGCCGCCAGCTTCGGGGTGACCGGTCCGCTCGACCAGGTCGAGCAGGAAGCCGGCGATGCGCTCGCGGGCGTTGCGGCGGCCGAGCGCGAGCATCCGGCCGCGCGCGTCGCCGAGCGCCAGCAGGGTGCGGCGGAGCAGCATGCGCTCCATGCGCGGATGGTCCTCGAGCGTGCGCTCGAACGCGGCGCGGGGATAGATGCACAGGTCGGTCTCGCACAGCGCCGAGACGGTCAGCGTCGCATCCTCCTCGAACAGCTCGCCGACGAAATCGCCGGGGAAGAGCAGGCCGACGATCTGCTCGCGTCCATCGGTGGTGGAGGCAGTGACCTTGAGCATGCCCTCGACCACGGTGGCGCAATGATTGTTGCGATCGCCGGCCCAGTTGAACGCCTGGCCCGCGGGCAGGGTGCGGCGCCTGCCGATCGCGTGGAGCGCCGACAACTCGCTGTCCGCCATCGCCGCGCAGAGCGAGCTGCCCCGGGCCTTGCAGGAGAGGCAGCGAGCGGGGGCGCAGCTGGCATCGGTGCGATCCTGGAGCAGGCCTTCGGTGAGCATGACGGACGCTTTCGGCTGGAGGGGCTAAACGGCGCTGCTGAAGCGCGTTGCGCTCGCCGCGCGCCAGGGATCGAAGGTCGCCGCGATCGTGCGGGCATAGGGCAGAGCGGCCTTGCCGAGCAGCAGCCGGGTGCCGGCCCAGGCGATCAGGCCATGCGCTTCGAACGGCATCAGGCGGGCGCGGATATCGACCAGTTCGGGCACACCCGTGCATTCGGCCTCGCCGCGACAGAGCAGCGCCTCGATGATCGCCCCGCGGCGGCGGTCGCCGGCGCTGCGCCGGATGCCGCGCGCGGTGGCCAGCTGGCCATTGGCGATGCGCAGGTGATAGCGGCCGGCATTCTTCTCGTTCTGGAGCAGCGCGCCTGGAAAGGCGCTGATCGAGGAGGCCCCCAGGCCGATCAGGACCTCGGACTGGTCCTCGGTGAACCCCTGGAAGTTGCGGCGCAGCGTCCTGGCGCGCGTGGCACGGGCGATCGCGTCGTGCGGCACGGCGAAATGATCGAAGCCGACCGCGTCATAGCCGGCGCCGGTGAGCTTGCGATGCGCCTGCTGAGCCATGGCGAAGCGCGCCGCGGCGCCGGGGAGGCGGGTCGCGTCGATCCGGCGCTGGCGTGGGAGCAGGTGCGGGACATGGGCATAGCCGAACACCGCGAGCCGCTCCGGATGCATCGACAGGGCGATCTCCAGCGTCTCGTCGAGGTCCTCCGAGAACTGGCCGGGCAGGCCGTACATCAGGTCGAAATTGATCGACTCCACGCCGGCTACCCGCAGCCGGCCGGCGGTGCAGGCGATCTCCTCGGTCGGCTGGATGCGGCCGATCGCGCGCTGGATGTGCGGGGCGAAGGTCTGGACGCCCAGGCTGGCGCGGGTGACCTTGTTGCGGGCGAAGGTCTCGGCCCATTCCCAGCCGAAGCCGCGCGGATCGAGCTCGACCGAGACGGTAGCGCCGGTGCAGGCAAAGGCGTCGTGCAGGCGCCGCGTCAGCGCACTGAACTGCGCAGGAGCGAGCGCATTGGGACTGCCGCCGCCCCAGGCGATGCGGGCGATTCGGCCGCGCCCGTCCAGCTTCGCCGCGATCAGGTCCATCTCCTCCCCCAGCCGCTGGACATAGGCGGCGACGCGGGCGGTGCGGTTGGCCGCGCCGGTGTTGCAGCCGCAATACCAGCAGATCTCGTGGCAATAGGGGATATGGAGATAGAGCGAGACCGGCTCGTCCTCCCGCACCCGTGCGAGTGCATGCTCCATGTCGGCGGGGCCGACATCGTCGCCGAACTCCGCCGCGGTTGGGAAGCTCGTGTAGCGGGGCACCGGCGTGGCGAGCAGCTCAGGGTGATAATTCCACATGGCATTTCCCTGCGAGCCCGGCGGCCCGGGGGCTTTGATACCGATCAAATCGCGGTTTGCGTTGCTGCAATGCGGCGGGCCGGGCCGGCGCGCATCTCCTGGCGCGACAACACAGGAGGTATTCATGAAGACCCTGATCGCCCTGGCCGCCGCCGGCCTGATGGTCGCCATTCCCGCCAGCGCCCAGACGAACGACGAGACCGGCATCAGGGCGGGTGACGTGCTCGTCCGGCTGCGCACGATCCTGGTGGCGCCGAACGAGAAGTCGAACGGGATCAAGCCGACTTTCCCGGGCGAAAAGGTGAAGCTCGACAATGCCTTCATGCCCGAGATCGACGCGACCTACATGGTCACCGACGCTATCGGCTTCGAGCTGATCGCCTCGACCACGAAGCACGACTTCTCGGGCGTCACCGGCACCACCGGATCGATCGGCAAGCTCGGCTCGACCTGGGTGCTGCCGCCGACGCTGACCGCGCAATATCACTTCAATTCGCGCGGCAAGGTGCGGCCCTATCTCGGCGCGGGCGTGAACTACACCGTGTTCTGGGACGAGAAGGCATCGGCCGGGCTGCAGGGCGCGGTCGGCAAGACCAGGGTGCGCATGTCGGACAGTTTCGGCTGGGCGGCACAGGCGGGCATGGACGTCGACCTGACCCGCAAGGTCTTCCTCAATCTCGATGTGAAGTACATCGACATGCGCACCGATGTGCGGCTCGACACGACGGCGATCGGCACGCAGCGGACGCGGGTGAAGGTCAACCCGCTGGTGTTCGGCCTGGGGCTTGGCGTCCGGCTCTGAACCTTTGCAGGGAAGGGTCGGCGGCTATGTCGGCCCTTTCTGCCTCAGGCGTATTCCGGCATCCCTTCGAGCAGCTTGTCGAGCGTGACCGGATAGTCGCGCACGCGCACGCCGGTGGCGTTGTAGATGGCATTGGCCACCGCCGCGCCGACCCCGCAGATGCCGAGCTCGCCCACGCCCTTGGCCTTCATCGGCGAGGTGGTGGGATCGGTCTCGTCGAGGAAGATCACTTCCTGGTGGGGGATGTCGGCGTGCACCGGCACCTCGTACCCCGCCAGGTCGTGGTTGACGAAGAAGCCGAAGCGCTTGTCGACCGCAAGCTCCTCCATCAGCGCCGCGCCGGCGCCCATGGTCATCGCCCCGATCACCTGGCTGCGCGCCGAGACCGGATTGAGGATACGGCCGGCGGCGCACACCGCGAGCATGCGGCGGATGCGGATCTCGGCGGTGGCGGCATCGACGCCGACCTCGACGAAATGCGCACCGAAGGTCGATTGCTGGAACTTGCGACCCAGGTCGCCATATTCCATCACGTCCTCGGCGACGATCTCGCCCGTCTTCGCCGCATCGGCAAGCGGCACGCTGCGCTTGCCCGCGCGGACCTTGCCGCCGGCGAACACTGCGTCGTCCGAGTTGAAGCCGAGCTTCTGCGCCACCGCCTCACGCAGCTTGACGCAGGCGGCATAGACGCCGGCGGTGGCGCTGTTCGCACCCCATTGGCCGCCGGAGCCCGCCGATATCGGGAAGCTGGAATCGCCGAGCTTCACCACCACCTTGTCGAGCGGCACGCCCATCATCTCCGCGGCGGTCTGGGCGACGATCGTGTAGGTGCCGGTGCCGATATCGGTCATGTCGGTCTCGACCGTGACCACGCCATTGGCGCCGAGCCGCACGCGCGCGGCGGACTTCATGTTGATGTTGTTGCGGAAGGCGGCCGCCATGCCGATGCCGACCAGCCAGCGTCCGTCGCGCACCTGGCCCGGCCTGGCATTGCGCTCTGCCCAGCCGAACCTGTCCGCGCCGGTGCGCATGCACTCGATCAGCCGGCGCTGCGAGAAGGGACGCTCGGGCTTCTCGGGATCGACCTGGGTATCGTTCAGCGCGCGGAACTCGATCGGATCGAGGCCGAGCTTCTCGGCCATCTCGTCCATCGCGATTTCGAGCGCCATCATGCCAGGTGCCTCTCCCGGCGCGCGCATCGCATTCGCCTCGGGCAGGTTGAGCACTGCGAGCTTCTGGCCGATCAGGCGATTGGCGCCGGCATAGAGCAGGCGGGTCTGGGCGACCGAATTCTCGCCGCCGCCGCCGGGCAGGTCGCCGCACCATTCCTCATGCGCGATGGCGCTGATCCTGCCGTCCTGGCCGGTGCCGATACGGATGCGCTGGATTGTCGCCGGGCGGTGGGTGGTGTTGTTGAACATCAGCGGGCGGGGCAGGGCGACCTTGACCGCGCGGCCCACGGCCTTGGCGCCCAGCGCCGCCAGGATCGCATCGGCGCGGACGAACAGCTTGCCGCCGAAGCCGCCGCCGATGAACGGCGAGATCAGCCGGACATTCTCCTTGGGGATGCCGAGCGTCTTGGCGACATCGCCCTGGCCCCAGGCGATCATCTGGTTGGACGTCCAGAGCTGGAGCTTGTCGCCATTCCAGGCGGCGATCGAGGCGTGGGGCTCCATCATCGCATGGGCGTGATCGGGCGTGGTGTATTTCTGGTCGAACTGAACCGGCGACGCGGCGAAGGCGCCGTCGAAATCGCCGACCTTGGCGTTGTTGCCGCCCGCCTTGACCGCGCTGTCCACCGAGGCGGCGAGGTCATAGGCGGCCTTTTCTCGGGCATAGTCGACCCGGACCAGGGCCGCCGCGGCACGTGCCTGCTCGAAGGTTTCGGCGACGACCAGCGCGACGGCCTGGTGATAATGCTCGATATCCGGCCCGCCGAGCAGATTGGCGGTGTTGAAGCTGCCCTTGCCCAGCTTGCCGGCATTGTCGGCGGTGACGATCGCCAGCACGCCGGGCGCGGCCTTGGCGTCGCGCAGGTCGATGCCCGTGATGCGGCCCTTGGCGATCGCCGAGCCGACGACATAGCCATAGGCAGGATTGGTCACGATGTCGCGATGCTCATAGGCATAGCGGGCGGTGCCGGTGGTCTTGAGCGGCCCTTCGATACGGGGCGTGGGCTTGCCGACGATCTTGCCCTGATCGATCGGATTGGTGCCGGCGGGCGTGGTGAACTTCATGGCTCAGGCCCTCGCTTCGGCAATGGCGGCGGCGAGCGTGCGCTCGGCCAGCACCAGCTTGAACTTGTTCTGCTCGGTGGGCTTTGCCCCGGCAAAGGCGATGGCCGCAGCGGCTTTCGCCCCCTGCGCCAGTGCCGCCTCGGCTGCCTCTACCCGCCAGGGCTTGTGCGCCACCCCGCCGAACGCGACACGGCCGGAGCCGTCCTTCTGCAGGATCGCGCCTACCGAGACGAGCGCGAAGGCGTAGGAAGCACGGTCGCGCACCTTGTGGTAGATATGCGTGCCGCCGACCGGCCTGGGCAGCGTCACCGCGGTGATCAGCTCGCCGGCGGCGAGGCTGTTCTCGACATTGGGCGTGTCGCCGGGGAGCGTGTGGAACTCGGCGATCGGGATCGAGCGGGTTGCGCCGTCCGCGCGCACCGTTTCCACTACCGCGTCGAGCGCGCGCATCGCGATCGCCATGTCGCTGGGGTGGGTGGCGATGCACGCCTCGCTCGCGCCGATCACCGCCATGCCGCGGTTGACCCCGCCGATCGCGGCACAGCCGCTGCCGGGCTTGCGCTTGTTGCAGGGCTGGTTGGTGTCGTAGAAATAGGGGCAGCGGGTGCGCTGGAGCAGATTGCCCGCGGTCGTCGCCTTGTTGCGCAGCTGGCCCGATGCTCCCGCGACGAGCGCGCGGGAGAGCAGGGCATAATCCTTGCGCACGCGCTTGTCGGCGGCGAGATCGGTGTTGCGGACCAGCGCGCCGATGCGCAGCCCGCCTTCCGGCGTCGCCTCGATCCGATCGAGCCCGAGATGGTTGACGTCGACCAGGTGCGTCGGCGTCTCGATCTGCAGCTTCATCAGGTCGAGCAGGTTGGTGCCGCCGGCGATGAAGCGGGCGCCCTGGGTGCGGCCGACGATCGCGGCGGCCTCGGCGGGGCTGTGCGCCCGCTCATAGCTGAACGCCTTCATGCCTTCCTCCGTGCGGCGACTTCGCTGATCGCCTCGACGATGTTGGAATAGGCGCCGCAGCGGCAGATATTGCCGCTCATCCGCTCGCGGATCTCGTCGGCACTCATCGCCGGCTTGCCCGCGATGTCGCCGGTGACGTGGCTGGGGATGCCGGCGCGGATCTCGTCGAGCACCGCCACCGCCGAGCAGATCTGGCCGGGGGTGCAATAGCCGCACTGATAGCCGTCATGCTTGACGAAGGCGGCCTGCATCGGGTGGAGCTTCTCGGGCGTGCCCAGCCCCTCGACCGTGGTGATCGCATCGCCTTCGTGCATCACTGCGAGGCTGAGGCAGCTGTTGATCCGCCGCCCGTCGACGATCACCGTGCAGGCGCCGCACTGGCCGTGGTCGCAGCCCTTCTTGGTGCCGCCGAGCAGCAGATGCTCGCGCAGCGCATCGAGCAGCGTCGTGCGGGTGTCGAGCTCCAGCGCATGCGCCTTGCCGTTCACCTTGAGCGTGACGCTGGCCATCACCGGGGTGCCGGCGCCGGCAGAAGCTGCGGCCTGTGCTTCGGCGGAGGGCGCCGCGGCGGTGGCCGCCACCGAGGCCGCGCCGCCGATCAAGACGCCGCGCCGGGAAAGTTCGAAATCAGCTGGTCCGTGCATAGCGGCATCTGCTCCTCGTAACGCTGGTGCGTGCCCGACCTTGCGGGTTCTAGCGCGAACAACGATCCTCGCAAAGCTTGGCTTCATTGCCGGGGATAGGCCCATGCCGAGCTGGCCTGTCGGAGGAGACGTTGCCGGTATCGTGGACGACAGGCGCAAGGCCGCGATGACGGACCGGGCCGCGGCAAAAGCCCGCGTGCCTGCCGGAAGCGCGCGGACAAGGGTGGCAAGCCGGCGCCGTGAAGGGGCCCGGATTTCCCCGGCCCCCTTCGCTCGCGGTCTTCGCCCGGATTACTGGCCAGCCAGTTCCTCTTCCAGATCGACATTGCTGTCGTCGAGCTGGATGATGATCGCGGTGTAGCCGATCCGCAGCAGCTCGCCGAGGCGGGCGACGTTGTTGACCACCACTGCCGGGCGCTGGCCGTCCTGGCCGTTGCCCGCCGGCGCGATCAGGCCGAGCGCCAGGCCGACCGGCAGCTGGATCTCGCCATTGGCGGCGACGGTGCCGCCCGCGGGAACCACGAACCGATCGATGATGATCTGGCGGGCCTCGGTGGTGCCGCTGCCGATGATCGGCTGGTCGTTCACGATCAGCGTGCCGGTGTTGTTGGTGTGGATCTCGCTGAACACGCCGGTGACCGTGCCGCTGGGCGCGGTGATCGTGACGACATTGCCGTTCACCACCACGCTGATCGGGCGGATCGAGGTGAGGGTGATCGTCGATGGGCTGGTATAGCTGCCGGTGAGGTTGCCGTTGGTCTGGACGGTGACGCCGCCGGCGGCGGTCACGGTCGCGCCGATCGTACCGATCTGCGAGAGGATCGAGACGGTGCTGCCGCCGGTCACCGCCGAGGTGACCGCGCCGCTGGTGGTGGTCAGGCTCACCGAGCCGGCCGAGACGATCGGGCCGGTGATCGCGCCGCCGCTGTTCACTGCGACATTGCCCTGCGCGTTGATCGTGCGGCTGACGTTGCCGCCATAGCCGAGATTGACCGGGCCGCCGGCGATGAGCGAGCCGCTGCCCGAGCCGCCCGCGACGATCGTCACCGAACCGCCGGCGCGGATCGAGCCGCTCTCATTGCCTGCCACCTGGGCGTTGACGTTGCCCAGCGTGTCGAGCGTGTCGGCGGTGAACAGCTGCGAGCCGCTCAGTACCGACGTGTAGTTGCCCGCGAGCTTGACCGTCGCAGCCGAGAAGTTGCGGCCGGTAACGCTCAGCGCGCCGAGGCGGATCGAATCCGTACCGGCATTGCCCAGGCTCACGTCGCCGCTGTTCGCCGTCAGGCCGTTGCCGGCGGTGAAGGTGACGTTCTGCTGCGCGTTGGTGGTGCCGACCAGGGCCGGGACGATCGAGATCGCGCCGCCTGCGCCGCCGGGCAGGCTGGTGTTGAACACCGTGCTGCCCTGGGTCAGCCGCACCGTTGCGCCCGCGCCGCCGGTGAAGCCCAGGCTGTTGGCCGCATAGGTCGCGCCGTTCAGCACCGTCGTGCCGGCATTGACCGAAGTCGCCCCGAGGCGGCGGACCGCGCCGCTGTCGCCCAGCGCCACCGATCCGGTGCCCGCATTGAGCGCCAGGCTCTGGCTGCCGGCCACCGCGGCATCGACCGCGCCGAGCGAGATCGCGCCGTTGCCGCTGGTCACGCTGGTATTGCCGGCCAGGCTGGTGGCGCCGCTGATGGTGAAGGCGCCGCCGCCGGTGGTGTAGGCGCCGTTCAGGCTGGTCGCGCCGGTGTAGCTCTGGGCCCCACTGGTCGAGACGCCGAGCGTAGCGATGTTTGCGCCGGTCACCGAAAGGCTGGCCACCGACACCGCTCCGAGCGAAACGGATCCCGTACCGCTGTTGACGCCCAAGCTTGCGTTGCCGCCGACTGCGCCGAGGCTGACACTACCGCCGCTGGTCACCACCGAAGTCGCGCCGGCCGGCGTGGCGCTGCCGTTCACGACGAAGCTGCCGGCCGTGTAACCCCCGTTCAGCACGGTCGCACCGGTGTAGTTCTGGGCGCCGCTGGTCGAGACGCCGGCGGTGATGATCGCGGCGCCGGTGGCGGTGAGCGAGGCCAGGCCCGAAACGGTGCCGAGGGTCACGGTGCCGGTACCAGCATCGACGGCAAGAGCGTTCGGGCCGGCGATCGTGCCCAGCACGGCGTTGCCGCCCCCGGTAGTGATCGCCGTGGTCCCTGCGAGCGTCGCCGCGCCGTTTACGGTGAAGCTGCCCGCCGTGGCATAGTTGCCGCTCAGGCTGGTCGCGCCGGTATAGCTCTGCGCGCCGACGGTGGTGGCGCCGGCCGTGGCGATGTTCGCGCCGGTGACCGACAGCGAGGCGATGCCGCCGACCGCACCGAGCGTGACGTTACCGGTGCCGGCGCCGATGGTCAGGTCGCCAACGCCGCCGACCGTGCCGAGGCTGGCATTGCCGCCCGTGGTCGAGACCGTCACGGCGTTCACCGTGGTCGCCGCGCCGGTGACGGTGAAGTCGCCGCCAGCGGTGCTGTACGCGCCGTTGAGGCTGGTCGCGCCATTGTAGAGCTGCGCGCCGGTGCTGGCGACACCCGAGGTGGTGATCGTGGCGCCAGTGGCGGTGAGCGAGGCCAGATCCGAAGCGGCGCCGAGCGAGATGCTCCCGGCGGTTACGGTCAGCGCATTGCCGCCGCCCGTCACGGTGCCGAACGCGGCGCTGCCGCCGGCCGTGACCGTCGTGGTGCCGCCGAGCGTGGTGGCGCCGGCGCTGAAGCTGGCGGCGTCATAGACGCCGTTCAGCGTGGTCGAGCCGGTATAGCTCTGCGCGCCACTGGTCGAGGCGCCGGCAGTGGTGATCGAAGCGCCGGTCGCCGAAAGTGAAGTAAGGCCGTTGACCGCACCGAGCGTGAGGTTGCCCGCCGCCTCGATCGCGAGCGCCTGGGCACCGGTGATCGTGCCGAAGTTGACATTGCCGCCGGCCAGAACGCTGGTGTCCTCGGCTAGGTCGGCGGCGCCGTTGACGGTGATGTCACCGCCCGCGGTGTGCTCCCCGGCCAGGCTGATGCTGCCATTGTAGCTCTGCGATCCGCTGGTCACCGCGCCGTAATTGTTCACGACCCGGCCGGTGAGCGAGAGATCGGTCACGCCGGTCACCGAGCGGACCAGGACGGTGCCGTCGCTGCCCGCATTGACGGAGAAGCCGGTGCCGCCATTGCCGATGACCGAACCCAGCGCAACCGCGCCATCCGCGACGGTGATCGCAGTCGAGCCGCTCAGGATCGTGTCGCCGAGCACCGTGACGCCGATGCCGGTATAGGCGCCGTTCATGATGGTCTGCTGGCCGATATAGATCTGATCCGCCGTGGTCGATGCGCCGGCGGTGGTGATCCTCGTCCCGGTGACGGTGAGCGCTGCGATCCCGTTGACCGGGCCGAGCGTCACATTGCCGGTGCCGGCATTGGCGAGCAGGCTGCCGTTCGGACCGATGACGGTGCGGAGGCTGATATCGCCGCCCTGCGTCGCGACATTGGCGCCGCCGCCGGCGGCGACGGTCGAGGTGCCGGTGACGCTGAAGGCGCCGCCATTGGTGTTGTAGTTGCCGCGCAGGAGCGTCGCGCCGGTATAGCTCTGCGTGCCCGTGGTGTTGGCGCCATTGGTGAGGATGCCGCGCCCGGTCACGGATAGCGCGGTGAGACCGTTCACCGCGCCCAGCGTGACGTTGCCGGTGCCGGTGTTGACCGTAAGCGCCCGCGCGCCGTTGACGACGCCGAAGGTCGCATTGCCGCCCGAAGTGGTGACGCTGCTATCCCCGGCCAGCATGGTCGTGCCGGTGACGGTGAAGGTGCCGCCGGCATTGTAGCTGCCGTTGAGCCGGGCGGTGCCGGTATAGCTCTGGGCGCCGGTGCTGCCGACGCCCGCCGTCGCGATGCTGGCGCCGCTGGCAGCCAGCGAGCCGAGGCCCGTCGCGGTGCCCAGGGTGATGCTGCCGAAGCCGGCGGTGGTGGTCAGCGCGTTGCCCGCGCCGGAGATCGTGCCGAAGCCGATATTGCCGCCAAGGGTGCTGACTGCGGTCGCCCCGGCGAGCGTCGCCGCGCCGTTGACGGTGAAGCCCGCATTGTTGGTCGAATAGTTGCCGGCAAGCGAGGTCGCGCCGTTGTAGCTCTGGGCGCCGCTGCTGGCGACGCCGGAGGTGGCGATGGTCGCACCGGTCGCGGTGAGCGAGGCGACGCCCGAGACAGCGCCCAGCGTCACACCGCCGGTTCCGCCATTGACGGTGAGGGCGTTGCTGTTGCCGGTGACCGTGCCGAGCGTTGCCGCGCCACCGCCGGTGACGATGCTGGTCGCGCCGGTGAGCGTCGAGGCGCCCTGCACGGTCAGGCTGCCGCCATTGGTGCTGTAGTTGCCGCCGAGCGCGGTCGCGCCCGCATAGCTCTGGTTGCCGCTGGTGGCGACGCCCGCGGTCGAGATGCTCGAACCGATCGCAGAGAGGCTTGTCAGGCCGTTCACCGCGCCGCCGAACGAGACCGTGCCGGTGCCGGCATTCACTGCCAGGGCGTTGCCACCGCTGACCGCGCCGAAGCTGGCATTGCCCCCGTTCGTGGCCACGTTCGTGGCTCCCGAAACGCTGGCCGTGCCGTTGACCGTGAAATTGCCGCCGGCACTATAGGTGCCGTTGAGGCTGGTTGCGCCGTTATAGGTCTGCGCGCCGGTGCTGGTGACGCCCACGGTGGTGATGGTCGCGCCGGTGGCGGTGAAGCTACTGATGCCGGTGGCGTTGCCAAGCGTCACATTGCCCGTACCTGCATTCACGGTGAAGGCGCTGGAGAAGCCGAAGCTGGCGAAATTGCCGAAGCTGATATTGCCGCCCGTAGTGGTGACCGACATGGCCGAGCCGAGCATCGAAGTGCCGGTGACGGTAAAGGCGCCACCATTGGTGATGTAGGTGCCGGCGAGCGTGGACGAGCCGTTGAGGGTGAAGGCACCGCCATTGGTCGTGTAGGTGCCGGAGAACACCCCGCCGCCATTATAGGTCTGCGCACCATTGCTGGTGACGCCCGAGGTGTAGATCGTTCCACCGGTGCCGGTGAGCGTGCCGACGTTCGACACGCCGAGGAAGCTCAGCCGGCCGCCATGGGCGTTCGCGATCAGGGGGTAGCCGTTGCCGGTGATCGCGCCGAAGCCCACGTTGAAGCCGGTATCGCTGACATTGCCGTTGACGGTGAGATCGGCGGTCAGCTGGGTGGTGCCGCCGAAGGTCAGGCTGTTGCCCGCGGTGAAGCTGCCCCCCGCCGAGATCAGGCTGCCGCTATAGAGCTGCGCACCACTGGTCGAGGCGCCAACGGTCGCGATGCTGCTGCCATAGGCCGACAGGCTGGCGAGGCCGGTGGCGAGGCCGATCGTGATATTGCCGCTCCCCGAGGCGAGCGTGAGATCATTCGCTCCGGTGACCGTGCCCAGCACGATATTGGCGGCGCCGTTGCTCGTGTTGACCTGGGTGGCGCCCGCAAGCGTCGTCGCGCCGTTGACGGTGAAGGCTCCGCTCGCGCGGTAGGTGCCGTTCAGTGTCGTCGCGCCGGTATAGCTCTGCGCGCCATTGGTGGTGGCGCCGGCGGTGGCGATCGACGTACCGGTGGCGGAAAGCGAGGCGAGGCCGGTCACGGCGCCGAGCGAGACATTGCCCGCACCGGCATTGACGCTCAGCGCGCCCGTGCCACCGATCGCGCCCAGTGTCGCATTGCCGCCGCTGGTGGTCACGGTGGTGCTGCCATTCAGCGTGGTCGCGCCGTTCACGGCGAAGCTGGCGGCGTTGTAGGTGCCGCTCAGCGCAGTATTGCCGGTATAGCTCTGCGCACCGCTGGTGGTGACGCCGGCGGTGAGGATGCTGTTGCCGGTGGCGACCAGGCTGGCGAGGTTCGCCTGGCCGATCGAGACCGAGCTGGTGGCGTCCAGCGTCAGGCCATAAGTGGAGGTGATCGCGCCGATCGAGATGCTGTCGGCGACGAGGCTGGTGTCGCCGGTCAGGACCGGGCCGACCGCGAAGCTGAGTGTGCCGGTGGCGGTCACGTCGGTGCCGATATTGGTGCCGGCCGCGCCCGCGCCGAAGCTCAGGTCGTTGACCGTGATCGGGCCGGCGATGTCGAGCACGCGCAGTGCGTCGAGCGTGACGCTCTCGTTATAGGTGCCGCCCGCGATATGGACGGTGCCGCCCGCGACGACCGCGTCCAGGCCGCCCTGCAGGTCGAGCAGGGTGCGCTGGCTGCCCTGCGCGCCGGCCACGCCGGTGGTGTCGACATAGGCGCGGGTGCGGTTCGCGGCGCTGTAGCCCTGGTTGTAGACGGCCATGCCGCCATTCGCGACGGACAAGGCTAGCAGGCGGGCCTGTTCCGCGAGCGGAGTGTTCGGGCCCAGGGCGCCGTTCGACGCGTCCGTCGAGGTGCCGTTCCAGACGCCGTTCAGATAGGCGATGATGCCCCATTCGTTGCCGAATGCACCTTCGCTGTTGCCGGCGATGTTGAGGTTCGAGCCGTCGGTATACTGGACCGAGATGGCCGACTTGGTGTTGTCGATCAGGTTGCTGGTCAGCGACGCATTCGCGTTGCGGCCATCGATCAGGATGCCGTTGCGGACGTCGTGGATGTTGTTGCCGGTGACGGTGACGTTGTCCGCGCCATTGGCGATCACGATGCCGCGAGTGGTCGTCGGCCAGGCATAGGTGACATAGCTCTGGTCGGCCGGGCCGAAGATCTCGAAGCCCGAGACGGTGACGCCGTCGGCATCGATCACGATGCCGTTGCTGCCGTTGGAGCGGGCGTCGATCTTCGCGCCGGCGGCGCCGATCAGCGACACGCCGTTGGTGCTGATCGTGGTGTTCGCGCCATAGGTGCCGGCGGCGACATTGATCGTGCCGCCGATGCGCACGTCGCGTGCCGCCGCGCTGATCGTCAGCCCGGGTACGACGGTGAAGATGTTGCTGAAGCCGGTGCCGGTATAGTTCTCGAGCGAGGTGCTGTAGCCGAAGCCGAGGCTGAGCCCGAACGTCGTCGCATCCTGGAGCGTGGTGCGGAAATAGGTGAACTGCCCGCCATTGGCGCGGTGGGCGGTGTTGCGGACCGCATAGCCATAGCCGGTGAGGTTGAGCTGGCCGAAGCCTTGGCTGGTCGATTCCAGCTGCGCGAACAGCCCGTTGAATTCCTCGAAGTTGTTCGCGGAAGCGTCGATGTTGATGTTGGTGGTCTGGCCGTCATAGCCGCCGGCGCGGTTGGTCTGGTAGAGCGCGACGCCGCCCCAGTTGTTGCCGAGCGTATGGACGCCGGTCAGCGTGACGTTCGCGCTGTCGGTGATCTGGACGCCGGCGCCTTCGGTGTTCTGGCCGTCGGCGGTGAAGTTGGTGACGGTGACGCCCACGGCGCCGTTGATGTCGAGCTCGGCACGGCGCGAGCCCTTCACCGTCACGTCGCTGATCGTGACGTTGCTGATGCGCTGCGACGGCGCGTAGTTGATCGGGTTGGGCTGGACCTTGATGCCGTAATTGCCGCCCGAGAGCTGGCTGCCGAGCAGGGTGAAATTGCTGAGCGTGGTGTCGTCGGCGTAGACGCCGATCGTGCCGAGACCGCCGCCATCGTCGACGGTGCGGCCGTCGAGGATCGTGCCGGCCTGCGACTGGCCGACCAGCGCGATGCTGCGATCGATCTTGAGCTGCGAGCCGAGCACATAGGTGCCGTCGAGGATCCGCACCGTGTCGCCGTTCTGGGCGCGGGCGATCGACGCGTCGATCGTGCTGGTGATGCGGATGTCGGGATCGCCGCCCGCCGTGATCGTGGCGCGGGCATTGGTCGAGCTGCCCTCATAGGCGAGCACGCCGCCGCGCAGGAAGCTGTTGCCGTTGTTGCGGAACACGTCGTCCCAGGCGAAGGTGCTGCTCAGCAGGCCGACGGTGCGGACGGGGATGTCGACGTCGAAGCTGTTGCCGGTCACCGTCACCGCACCGGCATAGAGCTGCTGCCACGGCGTGTTGGGCATATAGCCCTGGATCTGGAAACCGCGCATGCCGGTGAGGCTGCTGGTCAGGCTGTTGTTCGCGAAGATCCGGTTCGAGGCGTCGGTGGTGCGGCCCGCGCCGCCGGCGACGACGACCATCGCGCTGGCATAGGTGCCGCCGTAGAACTTGTTGCCGGTGATCGTGAAGCTCTCGAGCCGGGTGCGCGAGGGATCGTTGAAGTCGTCGATATAGAGGTTGGCGGCGGTCTGGTTGCCGCGGTTGTCGATCACCGAGTTGCGCAGGGTGAAGGCGTTGCCGATCACCTCGACGGTCTTGTTGTCGCCTGCCGCGGCGGGCTTGAAGCCCAGGCCCTCGATGGTGACGCCGTTGCCCGAGATGAAGTGCTGCGCGCCGAAGCCCGCCTGGTAGCGCGACGTGACGAAGGCGGCGACATCGTCCGCATCGGTGATCGCATTGCCGGCGGCATCGACGCCGCGCAGGGTGATGTTGTCCTTGTAGAGGTACAAGCCGAAGCTCTGGCCGCCGGCATCGCCATAATAGCCGACGCCGCTCACGCCCTCGAGATAGTCGCCGGGACGGATGGTGACGACCGCGCCCGGTGCGGCCTCGTTGACTGCGGCCTGAATGTTGCGGCTGAAGCTGTGATAGCCGGTCGCCGAGCTGTTCGACCATGCGCCGGCGCCGATCAGCGTGTTGGCGGCGAGCAGGTCGGCGAAGCTGGCGGTGCCCATTGCCGCGTCGCTGACATAGAGACCATTGGCGGTGTAGGCGACGCCGGCCATGTCGAAGGCGTTGCCGACGATCGTCGCACCCGCGCCGCGCACGCGCAGCATCGCGCCGAAGCCGCCAGTGGTAGTGGCGAAGCTGTTGCCGGTGATGGTCGAGCCGGCGGAGTCGATGGTCACGCCGGTGTTGAGGCCGGAATCGCCGTTCACCACATTGTTGGTGAAGCTGATCCCGCCGCCCACGCCGCCGCCGCCGAGCGCGACGAGCTGGCGCGAGACGTTGGGCACGGTGAACTGGTCGCCGGTCGCCGGCGCGGCGCCGACATAGGTCTTGCCGCCGATGATGTTGCCGTCGACGACCAGCCCGGTGATCGCGTAGCCCCATTCGGAGACCAGGCCGAGATCGCCCGCGGCAAGGATGCGGTTATTGGTGATCCGCGAGCCGGTGTTGGTCTGCTGGAGATAGACCGCGGCGGTTTCGCTGCCCGGATTGCCGTTCTCGATGCCGTTGATCGTGAAGCCGCTGAGCGTGGTATTGCTTGAGCCCGCGGCCAGCGTCACCGTGCCGAGCGCGCCGACGCCGGAGATGCCGGTGATCGTCGTCAGGTCGCGGCCCGCGCCGGTCAGGCTGATGCCCGACTTGTTGATCAGGACGTTCTCGACATAGGTGCCGGCACCGACATTGATCGTCGCATTGGCGCGGGCATCGCGCACCGCGGCGCCGATGCCGAGGCCGGAGACCACGGTGAAGGCGTTTGTGCCGGCGCTGCCGTTCCAGCCTTCGATCGAGCTGCTGGTCGGCGTGCCGAGCGACAGGGCATAGCCGGTCGCGTCGCTCAGGCTGGTGCGGAAGAAGGTGAACTGGCTGCCGTCCGCGCGGAAGGCGGTGTTGCGGACGATATGGTCATAGCCGGCGATGTTCAGCGTGCCCGGATCGTTGATCGCCGAGCTGTCCTGCAGATACAGGCCGTTCGATTCCGAGAAGGCGTTGTTGCCCTCGATCGTGATGCCGGTGAGCTGCTGGTTGCTGCCGGTCGCGCCGTTCGCCTGGTAGAGCGCCAGGCCGCCCCAGGCATTGCCCGAGGTGCTGCTGTTCTTCACCAGCACATTGGCGCTGTCGGTGATCGCGATGCCGTTGCCGGCGAGCGCACCGGTGACGTTGACGTTGTCGATCGTCGCGCCGATCACCGAATTCAGGTCGAGCCCGGTCTTGCGCGAGCCGCTGATCGTGACGTTGCGGATCGCGAAATCGTCGATGCGCGCATTGCCGTTGGCGTCGCCCGCGCCGACCTCGACCTTGAGGCCATAGGTCGAGGTGGAGACGGCGCTGGGGGCGAGCAGGGTGAAGTCGCCCAGCGTCACATTGTCGGCATGGACGCGCATGCCGTAGACGCCCAGGCCCGAGGCATTGAAGATCGTGCCGGCCTCGCTAGCGCCGAGCAGCGTCAGGCTCTTCTGGATGAACAGCGTGTTGGAGAGGTTGTAGGTGCCGTCCGCGACATGGACGGTGCCGCCGGTGACCACGGCGTTGACGCCGGCCTGGACGCTGGCGAGCGTACCGAGCGGGCTGCCCTGGTTGCTGTCGCTGCCCGCGGTCGAGACATAGGCGGCGGTGCGGTTCGACGCCGACCAGCCTTGGTTCTGCACTTCCATGCCGCCATTGGCGGCGCGCAGCGCGAGCAGGCGCTGCTGCTCGGCGAGCGGCGTGTTGGCGCCGAGCGAACCCGCCGAAGTCAGGATCGTGACGCCGTCGCCCTGCAGGATGCCGTTCAGGTAGAGGTTGATGCCCCACTCATTGCCGTACTGGCCCTGGGTGTTGCCCGTCATGGTGACGTTCGAGCCGTCGGTATACTGGACCGAGATGGCCGACTTGGTGTTGTCGATCCTGTTGTCGAGCAGATAGGTGTTCACGTTCCGCCCGTCGACGATGATGCCGGTGCGGATGTCGTGGATGTTGTTGTTCAGCAGCTGGACGTTGTCGGCATAGCGATTGACGAAGATGCCGCGCGAATAGGTGCTGCCCCAGTTGAAGCTGGTATAGGCGCTGGTCGCCGGGCCCGAGATTTCGAGGTTCTGGATCCTCACCCAGTCACCCCAGATGTCGATCGCGTTCTCGATTCCGCTGGTCCAGCCAATCTTCGCGACACCCATTCCGTCGATCGTCACGTTATCGGCGTCGATGCGCACGCCCGAGCCGTAGGTGCCCGCGCCGAGGCTGATCGTGGTGCCGAAAGCGGTCGTGCCGATCACGCCCAGGGCGTCGTTGATGAAATTGCCCTGGCCGCGCGTGTCGCTGCCGTTGTTCGAGAGGTTGAGCTTCAGCGCGGTGGCCGTGCTGATCTTGCCGGTGCCGTAGATGTGCGGCGCAGTGATGTTGACCGTGCCCGAGGCACCGCTGAGGTTACCCGAGATGTTCACGCCCTGATCCGAACTGATCAGGATATTTCGGCTGACGCTGGCGCGATCGTTCGCAGCCACGGTGCCGCGCAGGTTCGCACTGCCGCCCACCGCCTCGAGCACGATGGTGCCGTTGTCGATCGTGACGGAATCGACGCTGAGCGTGCCGGTGTTGATCAGGTTGTCGACCGCGGCGCCGGCGCTCTTTGCCGACATCTGGATGCGGCCGCCTTCGGCGAAGATCTGGCCATTGTTCTCGACCAGCGCGCTGCTCGCCGGCACGCCGATGCTGAGCAGGCCGTCACCGGCCAGATCGAGCGTGAAGGCAGTGCCGCCGCCCAGCTGGACGCGGCCCGCACGCGCGGTGATCACGCCGCTGTTTCGCACCGTCGGCGCGACGAAGGCGGCAAGGCCCAGGCTGCCGGCGCTGATGTTGATGTTGCCGTTGACGACGATCGAGCCGGTGGTGGCGCCGGTAATCTCCATATTGCCGCCGGCGGTGAAGGCCGCCTGGTCAATGTCGCCGGTCGAGGCGATGAGGCTGCCGACATTGACGTTGGCGGTGCCGGAGAACAGCACGCCGTTCGGATTGAGGATCGCGATCCGCCCGTTCGCATTGAGCTGGCCGGCGATCTCCGACGGCGCGGCGCCGCTGACCACGCGGTTGACCGCGATCGAAGTGGTGGACGGCTGGACGAAGGTGACGCTCGCGCCCGATCCGATGTCGAAGCTGTTCCAGTTGATCACCGCACGATCGGTACCCTGGTTGATCGTCATGCTGGTGGGGGTGGGGGTACCGATCGTCGCCGAGCCGGCGACCACGTCACCGCCGGTCGGCAGCGCGGTCGAGGCGAGCTGGGCGCGGGCGGGGTTGGCGAGCATGATCGCCGCGAGGCCTGCGGAAAGCAGCAGCGTCGATCGCTTCAGACGACGACGGGTGCCCTTGCTTGAGGCAATGGCGGCCTTGGCACTGTGCAGCTTGCTCATATCCCTGATCCCCATTTGGCCGTTCGGGGTGGCCAGCCCGCATTTCTCAAGAACGAACGCGATCGACCGGATCGATCAGAACGACATGCCCACCGAGAAGAAGACCCGGCCGTCCTTGTCGCCGCGCGAAGCGACGGGCCGGTTGATCGGCTTGGCGAATTCCACCGAGCCGTTGATGCCTGCGCGCAGCCCTAGGCGGAGGCCGAAGCCGGCAGATTCGAGCGAGGCGCGGAGCGGCTCGCCCGGCAGCGGATCGTTCTGGGCGACCCTGCCGGCCTCGTAGAAGCCGTAGGGCTGGACCGTGCCGCCCTGAAAATTGCCTGCGTAGAAGACCTCCACCCGCCCGGCGACGCCCTTGTCGCCGGTGACCTCGGACGGATCATAGGCATGGGCGAACTGTTCGCCGCCCAGCCCGAACTCCTCGCTCGCGAGCAGGCTCTGCCCGCTATACTGCATCGCGCCGCTGGCCTGAAAATAGAGGCCGCCGCCCACGCCGTACGCGAACGACACTTCGGCGTTCACCCGGGTGAACACGCCCGAGCCGGTGGCGCGCGACTTGTCGGGGTCGCTGCGTACGGTGGCGCCCAGGAAATCGAGGCCCTGGGTGACCGAGGCACGGACGTTCAGGATCCCGCCCCAGGGCGCGGCATAGTTGCCGAACAGCTCGCCCTGCACGGTGCGGGTGGAATCGTCGAAGATCGGATCGATGACGACGTTACGCGAGCTGCTGTCGCGGCCGGTGAGCACCAGCCGGCCGAACAGGTTCGCCTCGCGGCTGCGCACGAACGGATAACGCGCGGCGATGCCATAGGTGGCGCTGCGGCCGTGCAGGTCGAGCAGGCGCAGCTCGTCACCCGGATGCGTCGCGGCATAGCTGCCGAACACCGTCAGGCGCAGGCCCGAATTGCCGACCGGCTGGTCCCAGGTCGCCGAGAGGAAGCCCAGCTCCTTATGGATCGGCGCACTCACCGCGGTGATCGAGATGCGCTCGCCGGCGCCGAGCATGTCGTTGAACGACAGCCCGCCATAGACCTGGACCGGACCGAGCCAGCGCGAGCCGCGATTGTCGATTGCGACAAAGCCTTCGATCCCCTTGCGTTCCACCGCCAGCGTGAGGTCGGCGGCGCCGACTTCGCTGGGGGAGGGGGTGAGCACCGCGCGGGCATCGACACCCTGCAGGTCGCGGGCGAGCAGCAGCGCGCGAGTCAGTGCCGCGCCGGAGGTGGGCCGTTCGGCCGCGACACCGGCCAGATAGCCGCGCAGATAGGGTTCATAGCCGCCGGCATCGCCCTCGATCTTCGTGGCGCCGATATGGCCCTCGACCACCTGCAGCGTCAGCACGCCGCCATCGATACGCTGCGGGCCGACCACGGCGCGCGAAAGGACGAAGCCGCGGCGACGATATTCGGCGGTCACCGCCTCGGCGAGCTTGAACACGTCGGCCAGCGGCATGTCGCGGTTGAGATAGGGGGCGGCGATCGCGTTGAGCGCGTCGATCGGCACCGCCGTCACGCCTTCGAAGCGGACTTCGCTCAGCCTGACCTGGATCGCGGATTCCGGCGCGCCCTGCTGGCGGGGCAGCTCGGGCACATCGACCGAGCGGGCATCGGGTGTCTTGTCTGCCGGGCGGAGACGCTCGTCGATGCGTCCCGGATTCACGGTCTGCTGGGCGTGTGCCGCCTGGAACGGCACGATTGCCGCGGCGGCAAAAACAAACAGCCAGCAACGCTTGGATTTCATAGCCCGGGTCCCCCTCCCAGTGACATGTAACCGATCGAGATGTGCCCGAATCGGTTGCAAGCGAGTCGGCTCTTACAATGGGTGGGGCGGACTCAGGAAGACGGACTCGGCGTTAACTATCGAGTATTTGCAATAATGCGTTGATCCATAACGGGACTATTATATTGTTTCCAGATTGTTTCTATTACGACTCTCGGTAATCGACAAAATCATTGGGGTCAGTACCGGGTTAAACCAATCGGTAACCATAAATACTAACCATATTCAGTGACTTATACTTAGCTTCTTGTTAGCCCGGCCTTAGGGGTGGGCGGCGTATCCCGGATCCTGGTTTCAACCGGGGGTTGGGGTTTTGCGTCGCGTATCTTCAACGCGGCTGGCGCTTGCCTGGGCGGCGCTGGCATCGGGGCAATCGCCGTCCGCTTTCGCGGCGGATGCGCCTGAGTCTCGGGAGCGTGCCGAGCTCGCGCTGCGCCTCGCCGATGCGCCGCGCTGGACCGACGTGCTGGCCCGCGAGGCTGCGGCGCCGGCCCGTCTTCCCCTCTATTGCAAGATGCCCGCCGACGAACTGCCGGCAGAATGCGGTGTCCAGGGCTGGCGCGCCGCCTTTGTCGGTCTGCGGCGACTGTCTGCCACCGACCAGATTGCTGGCGTCCAGGCCGTGGTCAACAAGCTCCCCTATGTCTCCGATCTCGCGAACTGGGGCATGGCCGATCGCTGGGAGACGCCCACCGAGATGTTCGCGCGGGGCGGCGACTGCGAGGACTTCGCGCTCACCAAATATTTCGCGCTGCGCGATCTCGGGCTGCCCGAGGCGACGATGCGCATCGCCGTGGTGTGGGACAACCAGGATGCCGAGCAGCATGCCGTGCTGTTCGCCGAGGCCGGCGGGAGCAGCTGGGTGCTCGACAACAAGTTCGCCGCGCCCGTGCCGGCGACCGATCTCGTGACCCGCTACCGGGTGATCTGGTCGGTCAACCGCGACGGCGCACGGCTGGCCGCTGCCGATACGAGCACAGGGGAGGGGCCGCACCTGCGTGTCGCGCGCGGGGGCAGGATGCTCGTGCTCCGCACCCGCCCGGTCCGCCGCGAGACGATCCTGCCGGCGGGCGGACCCAGGGCCGAGCTTGCAGTCGCCAGGCCGCAGCTGCCGGCGGGAATCGCGCACCTGGGCGCGGCACTGTTGCCCGTGCAGGTCGCCCCGCAGCGCGTTGGTAGCGCTTCCAAAAATCGCGAAGATGTGGTGCGGAACGAGCTGATTCTAGCCGGCGAAATTGCCGTTCGACACACTGCGGAAATGCAATTTATCTCCTGATTCCAGCTTTCTAACTGCAATCCCCATCTCGGATGTAACAAAATTGAGAACGTTCTTGAGAACGCTCTCAATTTATGCTCTAACCCTCGCATCGGAGCGTAAGACTCCACGGACATGAGGGGTGTTGGAACAGGCTGCCGCGCGCGCCACGAGGCGTCGTCGGCTTGATCTGTCGCTGAAACCGACAGCGTTGTCGGTAAAAGCTCCCCCTGGTTGGATCGGATAAACAGGCACGCCCCCGGGTGTGCACGGTGCCTTTGTGTGCGCCGAAGGGGAGAGACGAATGCTGTTCCGTTTGCGGCACGTGGCGCGTTCCATGGCGTTGCTCGCCACAACCGCGCTAGCCGGGCCGATTTCGGGTGCGCATGCGCAGGACCCGGTCGCGCCTGCCGCATCGAACGATTCCGCCGCTCGCCCCTGGGTCGATCCCAAGCTCCCGGCCGCCGCCCGTGCGGAAATGCTGCTCTCGGCGATGACGCTCGAGGAGAAGCTGGCGCTCGTCTACACGTGGTTCCCGCCGCTCGCGAAGGATCCGGCGGCGCCCACCGACATGATCCCTTCGGCCGGGCAGCAGCCGGCGATCCCGCGGCTGGGCATCCCGGCGCTGCGCGAGACCGATGCCAGCCTCGGCGTCGCCAACCAGGTCGAGCAGCGCAAGGGCGATACCGCGACTGCGCTCCCCTCGGGCCTGGCGCTCGCCGCCAGCTTCGATCCCAAGCTCGCTTATGAAAGCGGTGCGATGATCGGCGGCGAGGCGCGGGCCAAGCGCTTCAACGTCATGCTCGCCGGCGGCGTCAATCTGACCCGCGATCCCTGGGGTGGCCGCAACTTCGAGTATCTGGGCGAGGATCCGCTGCTCGCCGGCACGCTCGCGGGCGAGTCGATCAAGGGCATCCAGTCGAACCACATCATCTCGACGATCAAGCATTTCGCGCTGAACGCGCAGGAGACCGGCCGCTTCGTGATGGACGCGCGGATCGGCGAGGCGGCGTTGCGCGAAAGCGACCTGCTCGCCTTCCAGATCGCGATCGAGCGCGGCAAGCCGGGTTCGGTGATGTGCGCGTACATGTCGGTGAACGGCGACTTCGCCTGCGAGAACGCCTTCCTGCTCAACACGGTGCTCAAGCAGGACTGGGCCTATCCGGGCTTCGTCATGTCCGACTGGGGGGCGGTCCACTCGACGGTGAAGGCCGCACGCAACGGGCTAGACCAGCAATCGGGCGGCGAGCTCGACACGCACATGTTCTTCCGCGGCGACCTGAAGAAGGCGGTGGAGAGCGGTGAGCTGCCGATGGCGCGGCTCGACGACATGACCCGCCGCATCCTGAACGGCATGTTCGCCGCCGGTGTGATGGACGCGCCGGTGGTCGAGGCGCCCCAGCCGATCGACACCGCGAAGAACGCCGAAGTCGCGCAGCGCGCCGCCGAGGCGGGCATCGTGCTGCTCAAGAACGAGAAGAACCTCCTGCCGCTGGCCAAGACCGCCAAGCGCATCGTGCTGATCGGCGGCCATGCCGATATCGGCGTGCTCTCGGGCGGCGGCTCGTCGCAGGTGCGTTCTACCGGCGGCATTCCGCTCGAGATTCCCCTCAAGAACGGCCCGGCCGCGTCCTTTGTGCGCGTGACCTGGCATGCTTCCTCGCCGCTGGCGGCGATCCGTGCGCTGGCCCCCAAGGCGCGCGTCGATTTCGTGGATGGCAGCGACCCCGACGCTGCCGCCGCTGCGGCGAGGAACGCGGACCTGGCGATCGTCTGGGCCACCCAGTGGACCACCGAGGCCGAGGATCCCGAGACGATCGATCTCCAGGGCAACCAGAACGCTGTGATCGCCGCGGTCGCAGCCGCCAATCCGAAGACCGCCGTGGTGCTCAACACCGGCGGGCCGGTGCTGATGCCCTGGCTCAAGCAGGTGCCGGCGGTGCTCGCCGCCTGGTATCCGGGCCAGCGCGGCGGCGAAGCGGTGGCGCGGGTGCTGTTCGGAGAGGTCAACCCCTCGGGCCGGCTGCCGATCACCTTTCCGGCCTCGATCGACCAGGCGCCGCGGCCCGGCGTGCCCGGCTTCGAGCAGATCAAGGCCTCGCCCGATCGCGGGCAGGACGTGCGGGCGATCAAGCCCTTCGAGGTCGAGTATCGTGAGGGTTCGGACGTCGGCTATCGCTGGTATGCCCGCCAGGGCGCGCGGCCGGCTTTCCCGTTCGGCTTCGGCCTCAGCTACACGCGCTTCGACTACACCAATCTCAAGGTGGAAGGCGGCGCCGCGCTCAAGGTGAGCTTCGACGTCACCAATCGCGGCAAGCGCGAGGGTGCCGACGTGCCCCAATTCTACGTGACCCCGGCCACGGGCGCCCGCCCGCTGCGCCTCGCGGGCTTCGAGCGGGTGACGCTCAAGCCCGGCGAGACCCGCCGGATCACCCTCGTCGCCGAGCCACGCATCGTGGCGGACTACGACACCGCCCGGCCGGGCTGGCGCGTCGCGGCGGGAACCTATCGTGTCGCGATCGCGCGGGATGCCGGCCAACCGGTGCTCACGGGCGCGGCGGATTTGCAGGAGCGCCGGCTGGCGCCCTGACAGGACAGCACCGGGTGAGGCGCGCGTAGATGCGTCGGGGTGCAGAACAGTGGGAGGACGAAGGGAATGAAGGGAATATCCAGTGTGATGGCCGGCTTGCTGGCGTCGACCGCCTTGGTCGCGCCGGCATGGGCCCAGGACACGGCGACGGCCGTGCCGCAGGATGCGGGAGCCGGGGTCGCCGATCAGGGTGAAGAGATCGTCGTTACCGGCATCCGCGCCTCGCAGGCCAAGTCGGTCGACATCAAGCGCAACGCGACGTCGATCGTCGACGCGATCTCCTCGGAAGACATCGGCAAGCTGCCGGACGTGACGATCGTCGATGCGCTGCAGCGCATCTCGGGCGTCCAGATCCAGCGCAGCGCGGGCGAAGGCTCGACGGTCAACATCCGCGGCCTGCCGCAGGTGATCACCCTGCTCAACGGCGAGCAGTATCTGAGCCCGGGCAATCTCGGCACCGCGCAGCCCAACCTGAACGACATCCCGGCGCAGCTGATGAACGCCGTGGTCGTCTACAAGTCGCAGGACACCCACAACGCGCTGTCGGGCATCTCGGGCACGATCGATCTGCGGACGCGGCGTCCTTTCGATATGAAGGAGGGATTCGTATTCTCGGGGCAGGGTGAGTATGCGCGGGGTGGAAACACCAAGCACAACGACTATCTGTTCAGCGGCCTGGCCAGCTGGCGCAACGACCGCATCGGCGCGATGGTCGGCGCGACCTATAGCCGCAACCGCCTGGGCAACAGCTATGCCGGCATCGGCGGCGGCGTGTTCGGCAACAACGACTGGGGCGGCTCGGGCGCCAACTGGATCTCGCCGCACGGCTATGAGTTCTTCAACCGCGAAGTCGAGCGCACCCGCTTCGGCATCAACGGTGCCCTCCAGTTCAAGATCGACGAGGACTGGACCGTCACCGGCGAGGTGTTCCACACCGAGCTGACCGAGCACAACCGCGCCGCCGGCATCAACATCTCGAACCGCTGGAACGGCCTGGGCTGGACCACGCCGACCGATTCGAGCAACTCGGGCCAGACCGCCGGCAACGGCCAGCCCTGGCTCGACGTCAACCAGTATGATCTCAATGTCTGGTGGTTCAACTCGTTCTCGGTCAACCGGACCGCGAAGGAGCACTCGACCAACTACAATCTGCAGATCGACTACGACAAGGACAACTTCAAGTTCAGCGCCCGCGCGCTGAAGTCCAACGCCAACATGCGCAGCATGAACGGCCAGGTGCAGGGCGACCTGAGCAACTGGCAGTACGGCGCCAATCGCGCCTTCGGCCTGTTCCGCAACCCGGCCGACCGCACCCGCGGCCCGTTCTACCCGGCGAACATCGCGTCGCAGTACCCCGCGTCGCAATATTCGAACGGCGTGGTCGGCTCGCGCGGCGGCCGCTACATCAACCCGAACCCGCTGGGCTATGGCCAGGACCCGCAGCTCCATCTCGACCTGCGCGGCTCGAACCCGGCGATCAGCGGCTTCGACACCCCGATCTCGGGCGGCCTGGGCGCCGGCAAGACGCTCAAGGACTATATGGCCAATCTCGACAGCTATGCCGTCGCGGCCTTCTCGTCCGAGGGCAACCAGGAGAACAGCGCGAACCTGGGCGTCTTCCGCGCCGACGGCAGCTATGAGTTCGACGAGGGAGGCCTGTTCGGCCTGCTCAACCGTGTCGATGTCGGCGTGCGCCGTTCGGACCGCCAGACGCAGATCCGCAACTTCCACCTCTTCTCGAACTTCTATGGCGGCAACGGCGCCGCGGTTCCGGAAGGCTGTCTCGCGCAGTGGAAGGCGATCGACGTGGTGATGGACAATGCCCAGTGCTCGGCGGGCGAGTTCGTCTCCAACCCGGCGTACAATGCGGCGAACCCGATCGCGACGGCACCGTCGAGCTGCGGCGCGGCGACCGTGGCCAACACCCCGACCTGCTTCCAGGGCTATACCGTCAACCGTCCGACCAAGCTCAATGCCTATACCCCGGTCTATTTCCAGACCAACTGGGGCGGCGTGGTCAACGGCATGCCGGGCCTCTGGGTGGTCGATCCCAAGGCGTTCGACGATGTGAAGGCGTTCCAGGACAAGGTGTTCGGTCCGTCGACCGAAGTCACCATCCCGGGCAACACCTACGACGTCGACCTGGTCGAGGAGAGCGCATATCTGGCGACCGCCTGGTCGACCGGTGCGTTCAAGGCCAATCTCGGCCTGCGCGTGGTCAACACCAAGCTGACCGTGAAGCAGAACCTCACCGGCGACACGCGCGCTTATGGTGACACCAACCTGGACGTGGGCGACGTGGTCTCGCGCCGCTCGTATCTGGACTGGCTGCCTACGGTGACGCTGTCGTACGACTTCAGCCGCCAGTTCCGCGTCCGTGCGGCCTTCGCCAAGACGATGATCCCGCTGGATCTCGGCAACTATGGCGGCGGCCTGACCATCTCGACCGCGGACTCGCCCTGCTCGGGCACCCCGGCTCCCACGGACGCGCCCTGCGGCGTGCGCCAGGTGACCGGCGCCAGCTCGAGCGGCAACCCGAACCTCAACCCGTGGCGTTCGAACAACTACGACGTCAGCCTGGAATATTATCTGGGCCGGGCCTCGCTGTTCAACGTCGGCGCGTTCAAGCTGGACATCAACAGCTTCGTCCAGAACCGGACGACGCCGTGCGCCGGCCGCTTCCCGGACGGTGACGGCGTGGTGCGCCGCTGCGTGCCGATCTCCCAGCCCGAACAGGGTACGGGCGGTTCGCTGCAGGGCGTGGAAGTGGGTGCGAAGATCGCGTTCAGCGACTTCATCGGCAGCGGCTTCTTCCGCAACTTCGGTATCGACGCCAACTACACCTATTCGGACAGCAAGCAGAACACCCGTGCCTTGAACGGCGAGCGTTTCCCGTTCCCGGATAACTCGAAGAGCCAGGTGAACCTGGTCGGCTGGTACCAGGACGATCACATCCAGTTGCGCGTGGCGTACAATTACCGCACGCCGCGCCTGTCCTCCACCTTTGGCGGCATCGCGATCTACCAGGATACCGCCCAGTATGTGGACGCGAACCTGACCTACAACATCAACGATGCCTTCGCCTTCTACGTGAACGGCTCGAACATCTTCGGTGAGCGCGAGCGCTATTACTTCCAGTTCGACGAGGACTCGAAGCAGTATCACTCGCAGAACCGCTTCGAGCCGCGTTACTCGGCGGGCGTCCGCGTCCGCTTCTAAGAGCCAACCCTCCTGGGCCGGCAGTCTCTCATGGGCTGTCGGCCCATTTTTCCGGAGGGCGCGCGGGCGGTTTCGCTTGCGATACCGTTACCAAGACGATCAGATACCATCATGAAGGACGGGGGTATGGCCAGCGACGCGATCGAGCGTGTCGTCATCGTCGGCGGGGGCACTGCCGGCTGGATGGCGGCGGCGGCGCTCGGTGCCTATCTCGCGGGAACGGGCACCCGGATCACCTTGATCGAAAGCTCGGAAATCGGGACGATCGGCGTCGGCGAGGCGACGATCCCCACCATCCGCCGCTTCTATGCGCAACTCGGCATGGGCGATGCCGAAGTGATGCGTGCCTGCGAGGCGACCGCCAAGCTGGGCATCCGCTTCGTCGACTGGAAGCCGGGCACCAGCTTCGTCCACCCGTTCGGCCGCTTCGGGCAGGACCTGCGCGGCATCGATTTCCACCATTTCTGGTTGAAGGCGCGCGCTGCCGGCCACGCCGCGCCGCTCGATGAATATTCGCTCGGCGCGATGCTCGCGCGCGAAGGCCATGCCAGCGTGCCCTTGCCCAATCCGCCGAGCCAGCTCTCGGTGTTCGACTGGGCGCTCCATTTCGACGCCGCGCTGTTCGCCGCGCACATGCGCTCCTATGCCGAGCGCAGCGGCGTCACCCGGATCGACGCGAAGATCACCGACGTCTCGCTGCACGGCGAGACCGGCTTCATCGAGAGCGTGACGCTGGGCAGCGGCGAGAAGGTCGCGGGCGACTTGTTCATCGACTGCTCGGGTTTCCGCGGCCTGCTGATCGGCGAGGCGCTGGGTGTCGGCTATCAGGACTGGTCGCACTGGCTGCTGTGCGACGGGGCCTTCGCGGTGCAGAGCGAGCGGGTGGGGGAACCGCCCAGCTGCACCACCGTCACCGCGCGTAGCGCCGGCTGGCAATGGCGCATCCCGCTGCGTTCCCGGGAAGGCAATGGCATCGTCTTTTCGAGCAATTTCCAGAGCGACGAGGATGCGCGGGCGGAATTGCTCGCCCATGTCCCCGGCAAGCCGACGATGGAGCCGCGCCGCCTGCGCTTCACGCCTGGCCGCCGCGAGGTCGCCTGGGCGAAGAACTGCGTTTCGCTGGGCCTTGCCTCGGGCTTTCTCGAACCGTTGGAATCGACCAGCATCGCGCTGATCGAGACGGGCATCGAGCGGCTCAAGCAGCTGTTTCCGGACAAGAATTTCGATCCTGCGGCGATCGCCGAATACAATACGCAGTGCGCCGAGGAGATGGAGCGCGTCCGCGATTTCATCATCCTGCACTACAATCTGAGCACCCGCGAAGGGCCGTTCTGGCAGGCCTGCCGGGAGATGAGCCTGCCCGACACGCTGACCGCCAAGCTCGACTTGTGGCGCGCGCGCGGCGCGTTCATCCGCTATCGCTGGGAGATGTTCCACCCCGCCTCCTGGCTCGCCATCTATGGCGGGTATGAGCATCTGCCCGAGCGGATCGATCCCGGCGTCGCCGCGGTCGACGTGCCCGAGCTTGCCCGCGCGCTGGAGCAGATGCGGGCCGCGGTCGCGCGCACCGTATCGGACACGCCGACCCATAGTGAATTCCTCGCGACGGTTGATGCCGCCACCGAGCCCCTGAGGACGCCCGCATGAAAAACCCCGACGCGCTGCGCAAGGTCTGCATCGTCGGTGGCGGCACCGCCGGCTGGATTGCCGCCGCGGTGATGGCGCATCACATGAAGGGCAAGCTCTTCGAGATCGAACTGGTCGAGAGCGACGATATCGGCACGATCGGGGTGGGGGAGAGCACCATCCCGCCCTTCATGGAGCTGATCGCCAAGCTCGACATCAACGAGCAGGATTTCATCCGCGAGGTGCAGGCCAGCTTCAAGCTGGGGATCGAGTTCAAGGACTGGTACAAGAAGGGCGAGCGCTATTTCCATCCGTTCGGCGATGTCGGCCAGCGGATCGAGCTGAGCGACTTCTACCAGGTCTGGCGCAAGGCCACGCTGAACGGCCACGACTTCCCGCTCCAGGACTTCGCGCCTGCCAGCGTGATGGCGCGGGAGGGGCGGTTCATGCTGCCGTTCAAGGCGCAGCGCACCCCGATCGCCGGCGCCTCCTATGCGCTGCACGTCGATGCCAAGCGCGTCGCCCAATTCCTGCGCGGCCATGCCGAGGCGCGGGGAGTGAAGCGGACCGAGGGCATCGTGACCGATGTCGCGCTCGACGATCGCGGCTTCGTCTCGACGCTGACGCTGAAGGACGGGCGCACGGTCGATGCGGACTTCTTCATCGATTGCTCGGGCTTCCGGGCGCTGCTGATCGAGAAGACGCTCGGCACCAGCTTCACCGACTGGTCCAATTATCTGTTCTGCGACCGGGCCATCGCCGCGCAGACCGAAAATGTCGGCCCGCCGCGCCCCTATACGCTGGCCGAGGCGCAGGATGCCGGCTGGCGCTGGCGCATTCCGCTGCAGCACCGCACCGGCAACGGCCATGTCTATTCCTCCGAGTTCATGAGCGACGAGGAGGCGACGCGCATCCTGCTGGAGAAGGTGGAGGGCGATGTGGTCGCCGGGCCGATGGTGGTGCCGTTCCGCACCGGGGTGCGCGAGCAGATCTGGCACAGGAACGTGTTGTCGCTCGGCCTTGCCTCTGGGTTCATCGAGCCGCTCGAGAGCACCGCGATCCACCTGATCTATCGCGGCATGGACTTCTTCTTCCGCTTCCTGCCCGATCGCCACTGCGATCCGGCGCTGGCGGACGAGTATAACCGGCGCATGGTGGCGGACTATGTCGAGATCCGCGACTTCATCGTGCTCCACTATTGCACCACCGCCCGCGACGACACGCCCTTCTGGCGCAAGGTGCGCGACATGGAATGGCCGGACAGCCTGAAGGAACGGGTGGAGCTGTTCCGTGCCAATGGCTCGCTGCGCGAAGGGCTGGACGAGCTGTTCCGCTCGGTCAGCTGGTTCTCGGTACTCGACGGCATGGGCATCCGCCCGCGCACCTATCACCCGCTGGTCGACCGGATCGACGAGGCGACGCTCTATGCCGGGCTCGACCAGGCGCGCGCGCAGCTCGCCGGGTTCGTCCAGCAGCTGCCGACGCAGCAGCAGTTCATCGACGCGCATTGCCGCGCCGACAAGGTCGATCTTGCGCGGTCCGCCCGATCCGCCATGGCTGCCGGGGCCTGATGCAGAAGAAACGTGCGATCACGATCAAGGACGTGGCGGCCGAGGCGGGAGTCTCGCTGCAGACGGTGAGCCGCGTCATCAACAAGGGGCCGAACGTCACCCAGGGCGTGCAGGAGCGGGTGAAGGCGGCGATCGACAAGCTGGGCTATGTCCCGAGCCTCGCCGCGCGGCGGCTGGGCGGCTCGCGTTCCTATCTGGTCCTCGCCTTCAACGACGAGCGGCCGACGCTCGAGGGCTGGCAGTCGCGGCGCGGCAACGACTGGGTCGACCAGATGCTCTATGGCGGCATGCTCAAATGCGCCGAGCATGGCTATCGCATGCTGTTCGAGCTGGTGGATTCGCATTCGGACCAGCTCGAGGCGCAGGTGCAGGCGGCGCTTTCGGCGTTGCACCCGGACGGCGTGATCCTCACCCCGCCGCACAGCGACGACACGCGGATCACCGACCTGCTCCACCGCAACGGGCTGATCTTCGCGCGGCTGGGTTCGCACCGCGAGGGCGAGGGCTTCGCCGTGTACATGGACGACGAGGCGGCGGCGCGCCGGGCGACCGAGCATCTGCTCGATCTCGGCCACACCCGCATCGCCTATGTCCAGGGCCATCCCGAATATGCGATGAGCCCGGACCGGCTGCGCGGCTTCACCAGCGCGATCGAGGCGCGCGGGCTCGAGGTCGAGCCCGCCTATCTCCAGCCGGGCGACTTCACCTATGAGGCCGGCGTCGACGCGCTCAATGTGCTGGCCCGGCTCGACGTGCCGCCGACCGCGGTGCTGGCGAGCAGCGACGAGATGGCGCTGGGCGTGCTCCATGCCGCCGGGCCGCTCGGCCTGTCGGTGCCGGGCGATCTCTCGGTGGTGAGCTTCGATGATACGCCGACGGTGCGGATGAGCGTGCCTGCGCTCACCGCGATCCGCCAGCCGATCGCGGCGATGACCGCGCGGGCGGCCGAGCTGCTCATCCAGGGCAAGGCGCGCGGCGAGGTGGCGAACGACCATCACCTGCTGCCCTTCGACTTCGTCGTCCGTGAATCGACCGCGCCGCCGCGGGCGGGCGGGGCACGGCGTTGACTTGGTTCCCGTTGGGAACGATGCTCCGGCGTCCATGCAGTTCACTTCGCCAGGCCGCGGCTTCATCCTGCTCTACGCGCTGGCCTATGCGGGCATGTTCGTCAGCTTCATGCCGTTCGTCATGGTGCTGCTGCCGCTGAAGGCGGCGCAGGCGGGCGGGGGCCATGCGGTGCAGCTGCTCAGCGCTGGCGCATTGGGCGGGGCGGCGGTGGCGAGCCTCACCAACATCCTGTTCGGCGCGCTGAGCGACCGGACGCTGCGCAGGCGGGGCACGCGGCGGCCCTGGATTGCGGCGGGGCTGGGGGTGCTCAGCGCCTCCTACGGCCTGCTGCTCGTCGCCGCGGATCCGGTGAGCCTGCTGCTCGCGGTCACCTGCATCCAGATCGGCATCAACATGATGTTCGCGCCGGTCGCCGCGGTGATGGCCGATGCGATACCCGATGCGCAGAAGGGCATGGTCGCGGGCCTGACCGGAGTCGCGCATCCGATCGGCGCGCTCGCGGCGGTGCTGATCACCCTTCCCGGGCTGGGCGGGGACGCGGTGCGCTATGCCTTGCTGTGCCTGTTGTTCACCGCGCTGACCGTGCCGTTCCTGTTCCTGGCGCGCGAGAACCCCGTGCCGCTGCCCCCGCCGCCGGCGCCGCAGCTGGGGCGCCGGCGCTTCGATTTCGTCCTCGCCTGGGCCTCGCGCATCCTGTTCCAGGTCGCGGGCAACGGCCTGGCGACCTATGGCTTCTTCTACTTCCTCGCGGTGCTCGACCGGGAGGACATCAGCAAGACCAGCGTCGAGGCCAACCCGATCGTCGCGACGATGACCGGATCGACGATCGTCGCGGTGCTGCTCACCCTGCTGGCGGGCCGGCTCTCGGACCGGATGATGCGCCGCAAGCCGTTCCTGGCCGCGGGCGCGGTGGGGATGACGGCGGGGCTCTGCGTGATGGCGTTCGCCGGGAGCTGGGGCATGGCCGCGATCGGCCATGCGCTGGCGCTGTCGGGGCTATGCGTGTTCCTGGCGATCCATTCGGCGATCGCGATGCAGCTGCTGCCGTCGCCCGAGCATCGCGGCCGCGACCTGGGCATCCTCAACCTCACCAATACCCTTCCGGCAATGGTCGCGCCGCTGCTGGCGCTGGCGCTCGCGCCGGAGAAGACCGGCTACATGCTGTGGCTGCTGATCCTCGCGCTCGGCACGCTTGCGGGCGGCGCGGTATCGCTCTGCATCCGGACACAGGACTAGCGCCGGGCGAGCAAAAGACGGGCGGGCCCTTCGACCCGCCCGATCCGGAACTCAGTGAACCGGCTCGCCGGCGCTCGAATTGCGGTCGACCTTGGCGGTCATGCCGGTCGCGTCGGCATCGTCCTGGGTCTGCTCGTCGGGCGAGAGATCGGGCGCGGTCGGCGCGGTCGTGTCGGCGGTGGTGGCGTTGGTCGTCGCCGGCGCCTCGACCGGCTGGTCGATCGTGACGTTCGAGAAGCTCTCCGGCTCGCCGATGTTCGCGACGACGGTCTCGTTGGTCGTCTCTTCGGTCTTGTTGCCACCGCAGGCGGCGAGCGACAGGCCGGCGACGGCGATCAGCAGGATATTGCGGGTCTTCATTCCTATTTCCCCTTGTTTCAGCGTGCGGAAACCGCCGCCGCGGTGATCGCGGAGCGCTTTTCGATCTTTGCGGCGAGATCCTTGTCCCAGCCATAGGGATCGCCGCGGAAGTTCATCGTGCCGTTCGCATTGGCGAAGGCGGTCCAGTAGAGCAGGTACACCGAGACCTGGTCCTGCGGCTGCAGGCTCACCCGCAGCGTGTCGCCCTTGGAGAGCGCGGCGTTGATCTGCTCGGGCTGCCAGTTCGGATCGTTGCGCAGCAGCAGCTGGGCCAGCGGGCCCGGCTTCTCCAGGCGGACGCAGCCATGGCTGGCCAGGCGGCTGAAGCTGGCGAAGGTCGACTGCGACGGCGTATCGTGCAGGTACACGGCATAGTTGTTCGGGAAATCGAACTTGTAGCGGCCGAGCGCGCTGCGCGGGCCGGGCTGCTGCTGCAGGCGGCGGTTCGCGCCGGTGCCGATGATCTTGTAGCCCTGCGCCTTCAGCGCCGCCTCGCCCTTGGGCCACAGCTCCTTCTGGGCGATGCCGGTCGGCACGTTCCAGGGCGGATTGAGCACGATCGAATGGATCTTCGACTGGAGCATCGGCGTCTCGTTGCCGGGCCGCCCAGTGACGGCCTTCATCGACGCGATCGGGGCATCGCCCTCGAACACGGTGAGCACCGCGGCGGCGATGTTCACCTGGATGCGCTTGGCCGGCAGCTCGCTCGGCAGCCAGCGCCAGCGCTCCATGTTCGCCATGATCTGGCCGACACGGTCCTGCGCCGGCACGTTGAGCGCGCCGAGCGTGCCCGACGACACCACGCCGGTGGGGTTGAGGCCGTAGCGGCGCTGGGCGCGGATCACCGCTTCCTTCAGATCGGCGTCGAACTTGTCGCCGGTGGCGGCGACCTGCGTATCCTCGACCGCCAGACGCTTGCGCAGCGCCGCGACGCGCGCGCCGCTGGCGCCGATGGCGAGATCCGCGCCAGCGGGGAGCGTCTGCCAGCCGCCCTTGGCGACGATCTGGCGATAGGTGGCCAGGCCCTTCTGGAGCGTGTCATAGCCGGCCCAGGGCGGCGGCAGGTCGCGCAGCCAGGCGCCGACGCGGTTCTGCTTCACCGCCTCGGCAAAGGCGGGCAGGGGATCATAGGCCGCGGGCTTCAGCCCCCAGTTCGGATCGAAATCGGCTTCGGCCAGCCGGCCGGAATGGACGGCGCGGGCATAATCGAGCGCGGCGCGGACCAGCGTGTCATTGTCCTTGAAGCTCGGTACCGGATCGCCGACGCGGCGCAGGCCCTGGGCGAAGCCGGCCTCGTTCAGGATCGGCGCGAGTTCGGCGGCCTGGGCCGGGGTCAGCGTGGGCAGCACGACCGGCGCATTGGGGACGAACGGCGGCACCGGCACGACTTGAAGCGTGGGAGTGGATTGTGGTGCGGGCGCGACCTGTTGCGCGACGACAGGCGCCGCTATGCCGGCAACCGCCGCAGTCCATATCGCCCGACGGGCGAAGCGGCCCGAAAACACATTGTTCACTCGCAAATCTCCCTCACGGCCGCCCCGTTACGCCGGACGGCCTGAATCGCAGCCTGCTATTAAGCCAAAGGGGGCGCATGTGGCGAGCGTCGAATTTAGGGGATTCATCGACGTAACTTGACAGTGGCAACGTTGTCGGACCAGTTTCCCTCCAACGCCCGCCGTGGCAAGGAGCGGGCGACGTCCGCAGGGAGAGGTTTCTTGGCATCTACACGTTCCACACAGACGACGCTGGCGTTCGCCGCCGTCACAACCCTGTTCTTTGCCTGGGGTTTCATCACCTCGCTGGTCGACCCGCTGGTCGCCGCGGTGAAGGGCATCTTCACGCTCACCGACTTCCAGGCCCAGGCGAGCGCCTTCGCGTTCTTCTTCGCCTATTTCGTCGTCTCGATCCCGGCCTCGGCGCTGGTTTCGCGGCTGAAGGCGGTGCCTTCGATCATCGCCGCGCTGATCACGATGATCGCCGGCTGCCTGATCATGCTGACCGCCGCCAACGCCGCCAATTACTGGCTGGTGCTGCTCGGCCTGTTCGTGATGGCCAGTGGCATCACCGTGCTGCAGGTGGCGGCCAACCCGCTCGCCGCGGCGCTGGGTGACCCGAAGGGCAGCCATTTCCGCCTGGTGCTCAGCCAGACCTTCAACTCCTTCGGCACCTTCCTGGGCCCGCTGCTCGGCGCGCATCTGTTCCTGCAGGGCGTCGAAGTGAAGGAAGGCACCGTGATCACGCCGGAAGTCCGCGCCCAGGCGCTGCACGGCATCGATTCCGCCTATTTCTGGATCTGCGGCCTGATCGCCGCGCTGGCGGTGTTCTTCTTCCTCAGCCGCCGCGTCGTGACCGAGGCCGCTCCGGCACCGGCTGCGAGCAGCGACGGCCTGTTCGCGGCCTTTTCGTCGAAATGGGCGCTGTTCGGCGGCCTGGCCATCTTCCTCTATGTCGGCGCAGAAGTGTCGATCGGTACGCAGATGGCGCTGTTCCTCAACTCGAACGCGATCTGGGGCCATTCCGACGCCGCCTTCAGCGTGCCGCTGCTCGGCTACGCAATGGGTAGCGACGGCGTGCAGGGCGTCTCCCTGCAGGAAGCCGGCAAGGCGGTCGCCTTCTACTGGCTGGGTGCGATGGTCGGCCGTGCGGTCGGTTCGGGCCTGCTCACCGTAGTGAAGGCGCACAAGCTGCTCGCGCTGTTCACCGCGATCGCCGCCGCCATGTGCCTCTATGTCTTCGCGGTTGGCGGCGTCACCGCCGGCTTCGTCGCGCTCTCGATCGGCCTGTTCAACTCGATCATGTTCCCGGTGATCTTCACGCTCACCCTGGAGCGCTCGACCGCCAGCGCCGAATCGACCTCGGGCCTGCTCTGCACTGCCATCGTCGGCGGCGCGATCCTGCCGCTGCTGGTGGGCCTGGTCTCGGGCTCGCACGGCTACAGCTTCGCGCTGATCGTGCCGGCGATCTGCTATGTCGCACTCTGCTTCTTCGCGATCGCTGCCGGCCGTGCGCCGACGGTCCGCGCCGAAGGCGGGGTTTCTTCGGTTCACTGATCGGAGAAGAAGTCGTTCGCTTGCCGCCGGATCCCCGGGTCTCCCCCTCCGGCGGCAAGGAACGAACTGGTGCGCGAACGCTGTCGAACGCGATCCCGACATCCGCGCACAATGCCGGGCCGATCCACTAAACGGCAGTCCCGGAGAGAACTTGCGGGCTTTTCTTCGGGAAAGCCGGCGGGCTAGTGTCCCCGGTATCCGTTCGATGCCGGAGACGCCTGAGATGCCGATCGTCCGCCGCGGGTTCCTTGCCGGAGCCCTGTTCCTTCCTGCCGCCGCCCGTGCCGCCCAGGCGCAGGAGAGCTGGGAGGACAAGCACCAGCGCCAGCTCAAGGAAGACTGGCCCTGGCTGGGCCGCTATGCCGCGGACAATGCGAAGCTGATCGCCTCGGGCCGGAAGGTCGACATCGTCTTCATGGGTGATTCGATCACCGAGGGCTGGGCATCCAAGCATTCCGCCTTCTTCACCCCCGGCCGGGTCTGCCGTGGGATCAGTGGCCAGACCACGCCGCAGATGGTGCTGCGGATGATGGCCGATGTGATCGCGCTCAAGCCGCGTCTGGTCCACATCATGGCAGGCACCAACGATATCGCCGGCAACACCGGCAGGATCACGCTCGAGCAGAGCTGCGACAATCTCCGCATGATGACCGAGCTGGCCCAGGCGAACGGCATCAAGGTGCTGCTCGGCTCGGTACCGCCGGCCGATCATTTCCCCTGGCGCCCCGGCCTCGAGACGGTGCAGCCGATCAGGGCGATCAATGCGTGGCTGAAGGACTATGCCCGCCGCGCCCGCGCGGTCTATGTCGACTATACCGGCGTGCTGGCGACGGAAGCCGGGGCGATGAAACCGGGCATGGCGTATGACGGCGTCCACCCGACCGAACAGGGCTATGCCGCCATGGAGAGCGTCCTCGCGCCGGTGCTGAAGGCGCACAAGGCGTGAGGCTGTTCCTTGCCGCAATCGCGCTGCTCTCCGCGGCGCCCGCTTCCGCGCAGCAGATCCTCACCGCGGTGTCGCCCGATGGCAGCAATCGCATCGCGATCCAGCTCAACGGCTCGGGCACGCCGACCTATGCCGTTTCGCGCGGCGGCAATCTGGTGATCGCGCCGTCTCCGATCCTGCTCGATCTCGATACCGACACGCTCGGCTATAATCTCGCCATCACCGGATCGGAGACCGCCAGCGCCGATGCGCGCTACCCGATCGTCGCGGGCACCGCAGCGGAAGGGCGCGATCACTACAACCAGCTGACCGTCCATTTCCAGGAGCGGGGCGGGGCGAAGCGCAAGCTCGACATCGTGCTGCGCGCCTATGACGACGGCGTGGCGTTCCGCACCGTCGTGCCGGTCCAGCCCCAGACCGCTGCCGCGATCATCCGCTACGAGCGCACGGGCTTCTATTTCCCGCCGACCTACAAATGCTGGGGCTTCAACGTCGGCAAGTTCGGATCGAGCCACGAAGGCGAGTTCGATCCGGTAGACCTGCCGCACCTGCGTGACCACAATCTCTTCGATCTCCCCTTCGCCTGCGAGACCGGCAAGGCCGCCTTCGCGATCACCGAGGCGGACCTGCTCGATTTCGCCGGCATGTACCTCACCGGTCGCGGCGATGGCGGGCCGGGGCTGCAGCTTAAACTGTCTCCCTCGCTCGACGATTACCGGATCGCGGTGCACACCCGCATCGGCAGCCCGATCGTCACGCCGTGGCGCGTGGTGATGCTCGCCGACCAGCTCGGCAAGCTCAACGAGAGCACCCTGGTCACCAACCTTTCCAGCCCCAGCCGGATCGAGGACACCAGCTGGATCAAGCCGGGCCTGACCAGCTGGGACTGGTGGAGCGGGCCTTCGATCGCGGCACTGCCCGGCCAGCGCAGTACCACTGCGGTCGCCAAGGCGCTGATCGACTTCGCCGCCGCCAACGGCCTGCCTTATTCGATGATCGACGAGGGCTGGTATGCCGGTGCCGGCGGGGGCGGGGTGCGCCGCCCGGGCGTCGACATCACCAAATGGGCCGATGCGATCAACCTCCAGGAAGTCGCCGACTATGCCCGCTCGAAGAAGGTCCGGCTCTGGGTGTGGATGCACTGGCAGGCGCTCGACGATCAGCTCGAGGACGCGCTGACGCTCTACGAGAAGCTCGGCATCGCGGGCATCAAGATCGACTTCATGGACCGGGACGACCAGTGGATGGTCAACTGGTACACCCGCACGCTCGGTGCCGCGGCGCGCCATCACCTGATGGTCGATTTCCACGGCGCCTTCCCGCCGCGCGGCCTGGCGCGCACCTGGCCGAACTTCATGACCCAGGAAGGCGTGATGGGGGCCGAGTACAACAAGTGGAGCCGGCGGGCGACCTCGCGGCACAATGTGATGCTCGCCTTCACCCGCGGGCTGATCGGCCCGATGGACTATACGCCGGGCGGTTTCCGCAACGTGACGCCGGCCGAGTTCCGCATCCGCGGCGACCTGCCGTTCGTCCAGACCAGCCGCGCGCACGGGCTGGCGATGTATGTCGTCTTCCTCTCGCCGATCGGTGCGGTGTCCGACAGCCCGGACACCTATGCCGCGAGCCCTGCCGGGTTCGATTTCATCAAGGCGGTGCCGGCGAGCTGGGACGAGACGCGCTACCTCGCCGGCGAGACGGGCGAGTATATCGTCCTGGCCCGCCGCAAGGGCAGCCGCTGGTATCTCGGCGCGATGAACAGCGAGACGGCGCGCACGGTCACCGTGTCGCTCGACTTCCTCGGCAAGCGGGGCGGGGCGATGCGGCTGTGGACCGACGGCGCCCGGCCCGACACGCCGATCGTCACCGGGAAGCGGGTAGCCGATGGCGAGACGTTGACGCTCGATCTCGCCGCCAATGGCGGGGCCGCGGCGATATTCGAGAAATAGGGGTTTCAAAACTCATACAATTGATGTTAGCTCTTTCCGAAAGAGGAGAGGGTGATGCGGATCACGCGTAGGGACGTCGGCATTGCCGCGGTCGCGATCTTGTGCGGTTGGGGCGCCGGTGCGCTCGCCCAGCAGCACGATGTCCTCGGTCCCGCGGTGTGGGACTGGAACAAGCTGGCGGTGAAGAAGACCGATGTCGGCGAAATCCGCGACCTCGTCCGCCGGCCCACCGCGACGCTCGACGAGCTGGAGATGCATGTCACCACGCTCAACCCGGGCCTGTCCTCGCATCCGCCGCATACCCATCCCAACGAGGAGCTGGTGATCATCGACACCGGCACCGTCGAGACGCTGTCGGGCGGCAAATGGGAACGGCTCGGGCCCGGCTCGGTGATCTTCAATGCGTCGAACGCGCCACATGCGTTGCGCAATGCGGGCGGGACCCCTGCCACCTATCACGTTATCAACTGGAAGACCGCCGCCACGCCGGCCAAGTGACAGGAGAGCACGAGATGGACCGCCGATCGATCCTCGGCATTGCGGGCATTGCCGCGATGCTGCCCCCCGAAGTCCTCGCCCAGTCGCAGAGCTCGGGCAACGCACCCTCGGAGAATGCCGCGCCGGTGGGCCCCGAGCCTGGGGTGAAGCACCGGATCGACTTCGGCGTGATCGGGCTCGACCACGCGCACATCTATTCGATGACCGACGCGATGATCCGCGGCGGCGGCGTGCTCAAGGCGTTCTTCTCGGCCGATCCCAGGCAGGTCGACACGTTCCGCAAGCGCTATGGCAACGCCGTGAAGATCGCGCGGAGCGAGGACGAGATCCTGGGCGACAAGTCGATCAGGCTGATCGTCGGCGCGCCGATCCCCGATCTGCGCGCGCCGCTCGGCATCCGGGCGATGCGTGCGGGCAAGGACTATCTCGGCGACAAGCCGGCGATCACGTCGCTCGACCAGCTCGCCGAGGTCCGCAAGGCGATCGCCGAGACCAGGCGCAAGTTCGCGATCCTGTATTCCGAGCGGCTCGAGGTGCGCGCGGCCGTCCATGCCGGCGAACTGGTCCAGCAGGGCCGGATCGGCAAGGTGATCCAGACGGTCAACCTGGCCCCGCACCGCGTCGGCGCCGGCCGGCCGGACTGGTTCTGGGACAAGGCCCGCTATGGCGGCATCCTCACCGATATCGGCAGCCACCAGGCCGATCAGTTCCTGTTCTACACCGGTTCGAAGACCGCGCATGTCGTTGCCGCGCAGACCGGCAACCTGAAATGGCCGGACAAGCCGGACTTCGAGGATTTCGGCGACATGATGCTCACCGGCGACGGCGGCACCGGCTATGTCCGGGTCGACTGGTTCACGCCCGACGGCTTGCCGACCTGGGGCGACGGCCGGCTCTTCATCCTCGGCACCGAGGGCTATATCGAGCTGCGCAAGTACGTCGACATCGCCGGGCGTCCCGGCGGCAACCACCTGCTGATCTGCGACAAGCAGGGCGTTCGCTACATCGACTGCTCCAAGGTGCCGCTGCCCTTCGGCCCGCAATTCATCGCCGATATCATAGAGCGCTCCAGCGTGGCGCAGGACCAGGAACAGGCCCTGCTCGCCGCCGAACTGGTGCTCACCGCACAGAAGAACGCGACGCGGCCGGTCACGGCCTGAACCGGACAACACAGGAGGAGAGGGGCATGCGGCTTTCCAGACGCCAGACTTTGGGTGCCATCGCGGCGCCGATGATCGTGCCGTCCAGCGTGTTCGGCCAGAATGCGCCCTCCAACCGCGTGACGATCGGCGCGATCGGCGTCGGCCGGATCAGCCGCGTCCACGACATGAAGGAAATCCACAAGCACGCCGACGCCCAGATCGTCGCGGTGTGCGATGTCGATACCAAGCGGCTCGGCGCGGGCATGCAGCTGGTCGACGACCGCTATGCCGCCAGCACCGGCAAGCCTTATTCGGGCACGCGCGGCTATACCGATTACCACGAGCTGCTTGCGGCGAAGGACATCGATGCGGTGCTGGTCTCCACTCCGGACCACCAGCACGCCCCGCTAGCCGTGCATGCGGTGCAGGCGGGCAAGCATGTCTATCTGCAGAAGCCCGCCTCGCTGACCATCGCCGAGGGCCGGCGGATGGCCGACGAAGTGAAGAAGTCGGGTCGTATCCTCCAGATCGGCTCGCAGCAGCGCGGGCAGGACCCCTGGCCGCAATTCCACCGCGCCTGCGAGCTGGTCCGCAACGGCCGGATCGGCAAGCTCAGGCATGTCGAGATCGGCCTGCCCGGCGACCCCTCGGGGCCCGAGGCGCCGCAGATGCCGATCCCGGCCAACCTCAACTACGACGCCTGGCTGGGAACCACCCCCGAGCAATATTACACTGAGATCCGCGTCCACCCGCAGAACAGTTTCGAGGATCGCCCGGGCTGGCTGCGCATGGAGCAGTTCGGCGCCGGCATGATCACCGGCTGGGGTGCGCATCATGTCGACATCGCCCATTGGGGCATGGACATGGAGCATAGCGGCCCGGTCGAGGTCTGGGGCAGCGCGGAATTCCCCAAGTCCGGGCTATGGGACGTGCACGGACCCTTCGAGACGCATGCCCGCTATGCCAATGGCGTGACGATGACGATATCGGGCGCGCTGCCGAACGGGGTTAAGTTCATCGGCGACAAGGGCTGGGTGTTCGTCCAGCGTACGGGCGCGGTCTCGTCCTCCGATCCATCCAAGCCCGCCGACATTCCGCTCACCGCCAGCGATCCGAAGATTCTCGACAGCGTGATCGGGCCGAATGAAGTGCAGCTCTACAAGGCGCCCGAGCAGCACCGGAACTGGCTCGATGCCATCCTGAAGGGCGTACCGGTCAGCGCGCCGGCCGAGATCGGGCACCGCGCCTGCTCGACCTGCTTGCTCCACCACATCGCGATGAAGACCGGTCGCCGTCTCAAATGGGATCCCAAGGCGGAGAAGTTCATCGGCAACGATGCCGCCAATGCGATGCTCAGCCGGCCGCAACGGGCGAAGTACGCGATTTGACCCTATTCCGTCATCCCGACGTTCGCCGGGATGACGGTTCTTGGCGAACGATTGGAAACTTCCCGAGGCTGGCCTAGGGCGCCCTGGCAGGCAGAGTAAGGAGCGTTGCATGATCCGCACCGGAGTGATCGGCTATGGGCTGGGCGGTCTCGCCTTCCATGCGCCTTTGGTCGATGCGGTCCCCGAGCTGGAGCTGGCCGCCATCGCCACCTCGCGCGGCGCGGACGTCCATGCCCGCTATCCCGATGTCGCGGTCGTCACGCCCGACGCGCTGCTCGCCGACCCGTCGATCGAGCTGGTGGTGGTCACCACCCCCAACGACACGCACGTGCCCCTCGCGCGCCGCGCGCTGGAGGCGGGCAAGCATGTCGTGATCGACAAGCCCTTCGCCACCAATGTGCCCGACGGCGAGGGCCTGATCGCGCTGGCAAAGGAGAAGGGCCGGCTGGTCAGCGCCTTCCACAATCGTCGCTGGGATGGCGACTTCCTCACCGTGCGCAAGCTGCTCGACAGCGGCGTGCTCGGCGAGGTCATGCTGGCCGAGCTGCGCTGGGACCGGTTCCGCCCTGCGCTCGCCCAGGCCTGGAAGGAAGACCCCGAAGCCGGTGCCGGCATCCTCGCCGATCTCGGCCCGCACCTGATCGACCAGGCGCTCCAGCTTTTCGGCATTCCGCAAGCCGTCCAGGGCGACATCGCCGTCCAGCGCGAGGGTGGCCGTACCGACGACTATTTCGAGATCACCCTCTTCTATGGCCAGCGCCGCGTGACGCTTTCCGCTGGCCGCCTGTTCGTGACACCACGCCCGCGCTTCTGGCTGCACGGCACCAGGGCGGACTTCGCCAAGCACGGCCTCGACCCGCAGGAGCCCCGCGTGAAGGACGGCGCGCGCTACACCGATCCGGGCGTTGGCGACGAGGAACCGCAGTTCCATGGCACGCTCACCCGCGCCGATGGCGGCAGCGAGATCGTCCCGACCGAGACCGGCGACTATCGCGGCTTCTATTCCGGTATCGCGCGCGCCATCGCTACGGGTGGCCCCGCGCCGGTGCCCGGCGAGGACGCGGTGCTCGGCCTGCGCATCGCCGAGCTGGCGCGGGAAAGTGCGCGTGAGGGACGGCGGCTCGGCCTTTAGCCTTGCGCCGAGGCGTCATCCCGGCCCCAAACCGTCATCCCGACTTTCGTCGGGATGACGCGTTGTGGCGGGGACGACGACTTACTTCGGATTCCTGCTGCTGGTTACGGCCGCCACCCCACCGCGATCGTCCGCGCCTGCAGCGTCACCGGCACCGTCGCGACGAGGTCTTTCGCCGACGTCCCCAGCATCACCTGTACGGTCCCGCCGGCGATCTTCCACGAATTGCTAGCCCCGTCGAACGTCGCGAGCAGGCGCGGATCGACTTTCAGCGTCACCGTCTTCGCCTCGCCGGGCGCGAGCTCGACCTTGGCGAAGCCGCCCAGCCGCTTCGGCGCTTCCCAGCCGGTACCCGCGACATAGAGCTGCGGCACGGCCTTGCCCTTCACCTTGCCGGTGTTGCGCACGGTGAAGCTCGCTGAGACGGTGCCGTCATCGGCCCGCGCGCTCAATCCGGAATAGCCGAATTCGGTGTAGCTGAGCCCGTGCCCGAACGGGAAAGCCGGGGTCAGCCCCTTGGCGTCATACCATTTGTACCCGACGGTCGCGCCTTCGCCGTACGTCGTGTCGCCCTTGTTCGGGGTCGAGGGCCTGGCCAGCTGGTCGAGGCTCGCCGGGAAGGTCGCGGGGAGGTGGCCCGAGGGGTTCACCTTGCCGAACAGCAGGTTGGCGATTGCGCTGCCGCCCTGCGTGCCCGGATACCAGGCGGCGAGGATGCCGGCGACCTGGCCGCGCCACGGCGTCAGCACCGGCCCGCCGGTCTCGAGCACCACCACCGTCTTCGGATTGGCCTTGGCCACCGCCGCGATCAGCTTGTCCTGGTCGCCATCGAGGTTCAGCGCCACGTCGAACGCCTCGCCGGCCCATTGCGTGCCGAACACGATGGCGACGTCCGCGCCCTTCGCAGCCTTGGCCGCGCCGCCGGCGCTGTTGCCATCGACGAATACCAGTTCGGCATTCGGCGCCTGCGCCTTGATCGCGGCGAGCGGCGCGTCGGGATAGTACATCACCGGCCCCGGCCAGCTGGTCGGCTTCAAACCGGGCACCGCATTGCCGCCCACCGGATAGACCAGCGACGAGCCGCTGCCTGCCAGCACGCCCTTGTCCGCCCGCCCGCCGATCACGACGATCTTCTTGACCGCCGGCGACAGCGGCAGGATCGCGCCCTTGTTCTGGAGCAGCACCGCGCCGCCCTCGGCATCCTTGCGCGTCACTTCGGCGCTCTTCGCCAGCAGCTCGGGCGCCAGGTCCATCGGCGCCTCGGTCACCGGCTGGTCGAACAGCCCATTGTCGAACATCGCGTGCAGGATCGCCCCGGCCATCGCATCGAGGCGTTCCCTGGAGACCGCGCCCTTCGCCACCGCGTCCTTCAGCGGCGCGCCGAAATAGGGTTCCTTGTCGAACGGGAAGCCCGAATCCTGGTCGAGCCCGGCATTGGCCGCCGGCGCGGTCGAATGGGTCGCGCCCCAATCCGACATCACATAGCCCTTGTAGCCCCAGTCGCGGCGCAGCACGTCATTGAGCAGCCAGCCATTCTCGCAGGCATGGGTGCCGTTCACCCGGTTGTACGAGCACATCACCGAGCCCGGATTGCCCTTCTCGATCGCGAACTGGAAAGCGAGCAGGTCACTGGTCCGCGCCACCACCGGATCGATGATCGAGTTGCCGGTGTCGCGATCGGTCTCCTGGTCGTTGATCGCGTAATGCTTCACGGTCGAGATGATGTGGTTCGACTGGATGCCGGCGATCTGCGCGCCCACCATGGTGCCGGCGAGCAGCGGGTCCTCGCCGCCATATTCGAAGTTCCGCCCGTTGCGCGGCTCGCGCATCAGGTTGACGCCGCCGGCGAGCATCACGTTGAAGCCCGAGGCACGCGCCTCGTTGCCGATCATCGCGCCGCCGGCATGGGCCAGCTCGACGTCCCAGCTCGCCGTGGTGGCGAGGCCGGAGGGCAGGGCGGTCCGTCCGCGCTTGCGCGCCGCGCCGCCCTGGGTGGCGACGCCGACGCCCGCATCGGTCTGCCACTGGGCCGGGATGCCCAGCCGGGGAATGGCGGGGATATAGCCCGCCGAGCCCGGCCGTGCCTCGGCAGGGGCCTTGTAGCCGTTCTTGGGTGCGAAATCGGTGCCGAAATAGCCGAAGACCAGGACGAGCTTCTCGTCCTCGGTCATCTGGGCGAGGACCGCCTTCACCCGGGCATCGGGCGAGAGCCTGGCGTCCATCCAGGGGCGGGGCTGCTCCTGCGCGGCGGCAGGCGCCGCGGCGGCAAGGGCGACGCCCAATGCGATGATCGAACCCGCAAGGGCGTGGCGGTGCAGCTTCATGATTCCCTCTCCCGCGATTTTTGTCAGCGTTGTCGGGAAGGATATACAGGTCAAGCCCTGGTAACGCTATCACCGAGATGGTCGTAGAACATCGACTGCACCGTCATCCCCGCCTTAGCGGGGATGACGACAAGGGTAAGAGCTCAGGGCAGATTCGCCTTCAGCTCCTCGATCCACGGCCGCGCAACGCCGTCCGAGGGGGCGCGCCAGTCGCCGCGCGGGCTCACCGCGCCGCCGGCCGAGACCTTCGGCCCGTTGGGCAGGGCGGAGCGCTTGAACTGGCTGGTCTGGAAAAAACGGAACAGGAACTCCTCCAGCCACCGCGCGATCGTCGCCAGGTCGTACTGGTGGCGCGCATCCTCGGGGAAGCCGATCGGCCATTGCCCGGCCTGCGCATCCTTCCAGGCATGCCAGGCGAGGAAGGCGATCTTGGACGGCCGCAGCCCGTACCGGATCGTGTAGTGGAGGAAGAAATCGTGCAGCTCGTACGGCCCGATCCGGTCCTGCGTGCTCTGCATCTTGCCGTCCGCATCGGCGGGGACCAGCTCGGGCGAAATCTCGGTGTCGAGGATGCTGGTCAGCACCTCCGCTGCCTCACCGGTGAACTGGCCGGTCTGCACGGTCCAGCGGATCAGATACTGGATCAGCGTCTTGGGCACGCCGGCATTGATGCCGTAATGGCTCATATGGTCGCCCACGCCGTAGGTGCACCAGCCGAGCGCGAGCTCGCTCAGGTCGCCGGTGCCGAGCACGAAGCCGGCACGCTGGTTGGCAAGGCGGAAGAGATAGTCGGTGCGCAGGCCCGCCTGGACGTTCTCGAAGGTCACGTCATAGACCGGCTCGCCCTTGGCGAAGGGATGGCCGATCCCCTCGAGCATCGTGCGTGCCGCCGGGCGGATGTCGATCTCGGCACCGGTCACGCCCAGCGCGTTCATCAGCGCCCAGGCGTTGGACTTGGTGCCGTCGCTGGTCGCGAAGCCGGGCATGGTGAAGCCCAGGATGTCGGTGCGCGGCCGGCCGAGCCGGTCCATCGCCCTGGCCGCGACGATCAGCGCGTGGGTGGAATCGAGCCCGCCCGAGACGCCGATGACGATATGCTTCGCGCCGGTGGATTCCAGCCGCTTGCGCAGCCCCTCCACCTGGATGTTGAACGCCTCGTAGCAATCCTCTTCCAGCTTGGAGGGTGTGTTGGGCACGAAGGGAAAGCGGCGCAGCTTCCGGAGCAGGCCCTTGTCGGCATAGTCGGGGCGGTGCTGGAAGACGATGCGGCGGAAGCGCGTCTCGGGATCGCCATTGGCGGCGGCGCAGTCGTTGAACGTGCCCATCCGCATCCGCTCGAGGCGCAGGCGCTCGAGGTCGATGTCCGCGCACACCACTTCGGTGGTCAGCTCGAAGCGCTCGGTGGTGGCGATGCACTCGCCCAGCTCGTGGATCATGCCCTGGCCGTCCCAGGCGAGATCGGTCGTGCTCTCGCCGGGGCCCGAGGCCGAATAGACATAGGCGGCCACGGCGCGTGCCGATTGCGCCGCACAGAGCATCGCCCGCTCGCGTGCCTTGCCGACCACGATGTTCGAGGCGGAGAGGTTGCACAGCACCAGCGCGCCCGCCAGCGCCGCCTCGGTCGAGGGGGGCAGGGGTGCCCAGTAATCCTCGCAGATCTCGGCATGGAAGACGAAGTCGGGCAGTTCCTCGGCGGCGAAGATCAGGTCGGTGCCGAAGGGCACGGTCTGCCCTGCCACCTCGATTTCCAGCCCGGCCAGCCCGGCGCCGAGCGCGAACCAGCGCTTCTCATAATATTCGCGGTAATTGGGCAGGTAGCTCTTGGGGATGACGCCCAGGATGCGCCCGCGCGAGATCGCCACCGCGGTATTGTACAGCCGGCCGCTCCGCCGCAGCGCCGCGCCGACCAGCAGGACCGGCTTCAGCTCGGTGCTGGCCGCGACGATCGCCGCGATGCCCGCCTCGGTCGCCTCGCAGATCGTGTCCTGCAGGTGCAGGTCGTCGATCGCGTAGGAGGTGACGCTGAGCTCGGGATAGACGAGCAGGTCGGCGCCCATCTCGTCGCCCTGCCGGGCCAGTGCGATCGCCGCCTCGGCATTTCGCACCGGATCGCCCACCGTCATGATCGGTGTGCACACCCCCGCGCGGATCATTCCCTGGCGGTGGATCGAATAAAAGGGGTGGGACTGCGCCATCGTCTCCGTCTTGTAACGACATGTTTCGATCTGATGCCGTCCCTAGTCGCTCGGGTGCGCTTGTGCCAGTCCTGCACAGGCTCTACCCGCAGGCCATGCTCCACTGGACCCGCCGCCAGTTCGACGCGCATCCGGTGCGCACGGTCATGGCCGTTTTCGTCGCGTACACGATCTTCAAGATCAACCTGAAGTTCTTCGCGCCGGCAGGGCCGTGGTGGCGCGGCTGGCACGATCAGATGCAGTATCTGAAGTCGGCCAGGGCCTTCCTGCATTTCGACCTGAGCCCGGACCAGCATTGGTACCCCTTGCTCTATCCGCTCGCCGGCGCACCCTTCGCCTGGGCGCCGACGCCGTTCGTACCGATCAACCTGCTCTGCTATGCGGGGGCCTTCTGGGGCTTCTACCGCGTCTGCGCGCGCTTCGGGGTAGGAGGACTGGCCGCGGGCCTGCTCTTCCTCGCCGCGACGATCGGCGACCTGCGCGTCTCCAAATTCTGGCTCGAGCCCTGGACGACGACCATGTCGGCCGCCTTCATCTGGCTGGCCTTTGCCGAGGCCGCCGACATGATGTTCGGTACGCGCCGCCGGCCCTGGCGGCTCGGCGCGCTGCTGATGGCGATCGCGCTGGTCCGCCCGGCGGACGTGGTGGTGAGCGCGGTGATCGGCGGCTTCGCGCTCTGGCGCCCGGTGCTGATCGAGAAGCGCTGGGGTGACCTGTTCAAGGGCCTGGGCGGGGCAGGGGCGGCATTGGCTCCCTATGCGGCGATCTATCTCGCCATCTACGGCCCGCGCCTGACCGACTACACCATCCTGTCGGGCGATTACGGCTTCGCCTTTGCCGATCTCGGCTGGAAGGCGAGCATCCTGCTGGTCGATCCCTCGCCCTGGTTCCCCGGCGAGACCGGACTGCTGCGCGAGCTGCCCTGGCTGCTCACCGGCACCGCGGGCCTGATTCTGGGCGTGATGCGCCTGCAGGGGCCGATGCGCTGGCTGACGCTCTGCATGGGGCTGGTGGCGCTGATCTACACCCTGATGATGCTCGCCTATGTCGATCTGGTACCCAGCGGCATGTGGCGCTTCTTCAACGCGCATTATTTCAAATGGCTGTTCCCGATGGCGGCGCTGTTCACCTGGCTGCTGGTCACCTGGCGTGACCTGCGCGGGCTGGCGGTGGTGGTGGCGCTGGTGCTGCTCGCCAGCTTCCGCATCGTCCCGCGCCCCGCCGAGCCGCAGGAGCAGGCCAAGGCCATCGTCTTCGTGGCGCCCGATGCGCCCTGGCAGGACATCTATTTCGCCCGTTCGGCGATCGTGGATGCCAGGGGCGCCCAGCGAAGCCCGGCCGACTATCACCAGCTGCCGATGGGCGACCGGGTGATGGCGATCGCCTTCAAGCGCCGCTTCGAGGGCGATGTGCTGTGGTACGGCGTCACGCCGGCCAGCATCGCCTCCTGGCCAAAGGGCAGCGGCAAGGCCGAAGTGGTGCTGCCGGGCAGCTGGCCGCAAAAGCCCCTTGCGCGCTACGCGACGAAGCTGACCTTCGGGTACCCTTGCTGGGCACCGCCCTTCCCGTGCGGGACCGGGCCGGGGCCGGGCCTGCCGAAGAACTGAGCGCAAACGGAAAAGGCCGGGCATCTCGCCCGGCCTTCCTGGTTTCCTGGAATGTCGGCCGCTCAGACCTTGGCGGCGTAGATCATCCGGCCCGGTCCCAGCCGCTCGAACAGCTTGGCCAGCTGGTTCTCGCCGACGGCGAAGCAGCCCTGGCTGCGGCCGAGCTTGCCGTGCCTGGCGATCATGTCGTCGTTCGCATACCAGGCCGAGTGGACCACGATCGCGCGGTCGAGCGCGTTGTTGTTGGTCGGGTCGAGGCCGAGCAGGCGCTGCGAGTCGCCATGCTTGCCGACATAATAGTCGGCCGTCAGGAACGCGCCTTCGCAGGTCGCTTCCGAATTCACTTCGTTCGAGAAGCGCTGGAGCATGCCGCTATGGCTCGGGTCGGAGCCGATGCCGTGCGCGACGAGGAAGCGCTCGACCTGGCCGGTGCCGAGGTTGACGATATGGAAGCGCTGGTTGTTCGACGAGGTGGCGAAGTCGGCGATCGCGATCCGGTCGTGCGACGGGATGCGCATCGAATGGCGGTTGAGCGAGGCCAGCGCCTTCTTGAACAGCTCGGGGCGGATGCCGTTCGGCACGCCGGGCACCTTGGGAGCCGCAGCCACTTCGGGCGCCTTGGGGATCGCCGGGACCGGGGCAGGGACCGGCATCGGTGCCGGTGCCATGGCGGTGTTGATGGTACGCGAGGCGCAGGCCGAAACCGCTGCACCACTCGCCATCACAAGCGCCGACTTCAACAAGGCGCGACGCGACTGAATCGTATCGAGGCTATTCATCACTATCCAAAAGACCCGCTGCTTTACCCCTTGGGGGAATCTATATCAGACAGATGGTAAGCGCGGCGCTTAACATCTGTCCCAAGTTGCGCGACTCGCCGCAACGCATGCCCGGTTCGCCGAAGCCCTGCCGAAATCCGGAACATTGCCAGCGATTTGCGCACCCTAGATATGTCCGATTCGGCAGCGGCACGAAATTAGGTTAATTTCGTTAAGGAATCGCCCTGAGCCGTCCTGGCTCGAGATTCGGAGAGCTGTTTGATGCGTTCCGGCGTCCTTGCCGTCCTTCTCCTGGCCTGTGCCACGATCCTTCCCGCCATTCCCGCCGCCGCGCAGGTCGCCGCATCCGACACGATGCAGGTGGCGCCCTCGTCGCTGCGCAACGGGCAATGGGCCTGGTACGAGGCGCCGCGGCTCATCCAGGCCAGCACCAGCGACTGGGATCCCGTCTCGATCGTCGTCAGCATTCCGGACCAGCGCGCCTATGTCTATCGCGGCGGCCGCCTGGTCGGGGCCAGCACGGTCTCGACCGGATCGGACGGACGCGAGACGCCGGTGGGTGCCTTCACCATTCTCCAGAAGAAGGTGTTCCACCGCTCCAACCTCTATTCGAACGCACCGATGCCCTTCATGCAGCGACTGACCTGGGACGGGATCGCGCTGCATGCCGGCCGCCTGCCGGGCTATCCCGCGTCGCATGGCTGCATCCGCTTCCCCGCCGCCTTCGCCAAACAGCTCTATGCGCTGACCGAGATCGGCGGCGACGTGATGGTCACCGACGAGCCGGTGCGCGATCCCGAGCGTTCGGGGCCGTCCACGCCGATCCTGATGGCGGATGCCCGCAACCTGGGCGGCGAGGCGTTCAACATGGTGACCATGCCCGGCCTGGCGCCGCGCCCGCAGATCCAGCCCGCGACCTGGGTCACCGGTCCGGCGCGCGAAGTCGTCCAGCCGCTTCCCCGCCGCGGCTCGAAATAAATTCTGTAATGCGCGCGACGCTTTGGATCGGCTAAGCGCGATTCCATGACGATGTCGTTCGAAGACGCAGCACAGGGCCTGGTCGAGGTCGGCCGCCGCCTCGATGCACGAGGCTGGGCTCCCGCCACCGCGGGCAATTACTCGGTCCGCCTCGAGGACGGCAGCATCGCCGTTACCGTATCCGGCTGGCACAAGGGCAGGCTGACCCCGGCGGGTATCATGCGCGTCGATCTCGACGGCACGCCGCTCACCCCCGGCAAGCCCTCGGCCGAGACCGACCTGCACCTCGCCATCTACCGCCTGTTCCCGAATGTCGGCGCGGTCCTGCACGGCCATTCGCCCGAGGCCGTCGGCATGAGCCGTGCCGCCGCCGATGCGAAGGAGTGGGTGTTCGCCGGGCACGAGATGCTCAAGGTCTTTCCGGGCAACACCACGCACGAGGCGGAGATCCGCCTGCCGATCGTCGACAACAGCCAGGACATGGCGGTGATCGAGGCGGCGATCCGTCCCGCATTGCTGGCGCCGGACGCAGCACCCGCCTATCTTATCCGCAGCCACGGGCTCTATGCCTGGGGCAAGGACCTGGCCGAGGCCGAGCGGGTGCTCGAGGGCACCGAATGGCTGATCGCCGCCGAACTGGCCGAAAGGGCATGGAAACGATGACCCATCTCCGCATCTTCGACGAGGCCGGCGGCGCTCCGCTGACCGACACCCGCGATGCCGCCGACATCGCCGCTGCGCTCGCCCCGATCGGCGTGCGCTTCGAGCAATGGCCGTCGCGCCCGCTCGCCGGCGATGCCGGCCAGGACGAAGTGCTGCAGGCGTTCGCGCCTGAGGTCGAGCGCCTCAAGGCCGAGAACGGCTATCAGTCGGTCGACGTCATCCGCATGGTCCCCGACCATCCGGAGAAATCCAACCTGCGCACCAAGTTCCTCTCCGAGCATCGCCATTCGGAGGACGAGGTACGCTTCTTCGTCGAAGGCGAGGGGCTGTTCACCCTGCGCGAGGGCGAGAAGATCTATGCGGTGCTGTGCGAGGAGGGCGACCTGATTTCCGTGCCGGCCGGCACCCGCCACTGGTTCGACATGGGGCCTTCGCCCCGGTTCACTGCGATCCGACTGTTCACCAACGCGGACGGCTGGATCGCCAACTTCACCGGCGACACGATCGCGGACCGGTTTCCGCGGCACGAGCCTGCCTAGCCGTCATCCCGGCGAAAGCCGGGATCTCGTGCCGCATGCGCCTTCGCCTGAGATCCCGGCTTTCGCCGGGATGACGAGAGTATCATGAAACCCAAATCCATCCTTCTCGACATCGAAGGCACGACGAGCAGCATCAGCTTCGTCGCCGACGAGCTTTTCCCCTATGCTCGCAAGCATTTGGCGGCATTCGTTGAAGCGAACCCGGAAGTCGCCGCGCCGATCCTGGTCGAGGTGCCGGGCGACGATCCGGTCGTCACGCTGATCCAGTGGATCGACGAGGACCGCAAGGCGACCCCGCTCAAGACCCTTCAGGGCCTGATCTGGGCGCAGGGCTATGCCGATGGCGAGCTCAAGGGCCATGTCTACCCGGACACCCCCGAGGCGGTCCGCCGCTGGACCGAGGCAGGGCTCCAGGTGAACATCTATTCCTCGGGCTCGATCGCCGCGCAGAAGCTGATCTTCGGTCATTCGATCGCCGGCGACCTGACCCCGCTGCTCGGCAACTATTTCGACACCACCACCGGCCCCAAGCGCGAGGCGGATTCCTACACGAAGATCGCCGACGCGCTCGGCCTCGCGCCGTCGGAACTGCTCTTCGTCTCGGACATGCCGGCCGAGGTCGATGCCGCCCGCGAAGCCGGGCTCCAGGCGCTGCTCATCGATCGCGCCGGCGGCCCGGCCGATGTCCACACTCTCGCGGAAGTCCTCCCATGATCCTCGAAGGCAAGCCCACCCGCTCGATCCGCCGCACCGAAGACGGCAAGGGCGCGGTCATCCTCGACCAGCGCCAGCTGCCCTGGGAAATCAAATGGGTCGAACTGCGCGACGTCAATGCCGCAGCAGTCGCGATCCGCGAGATGTGGACGCGCGGCGCCCCGATGATCGGCGCCACGGCGGCCTATGGCTATGCGATGGCGCTGGCGGTCGATCCGAGCGACGCCAGCCTCCAGGCGGCCTATGACAAGCTTCACGAGACGCGTCCCACGGCGATCAACCTGCGCTGGGCGCTCGATGAGGTCCGCGCCGCGGTGAAGGACCTGCCCGAGGCGGAGCGTGCCCAGGCTGCCTTTGCCCGCGCCGATGCGATCTGCGATGAGGATGCCGAGCTTTGCCGCGCGATCGGCGAGCATGGGCTGGAGCTGTTCAAGGCGCTGCACGCGAAGAACCCGGATCGGCCGCTCAACATCCTGACCCATTGCAATGCCGGCTGGCTGGCGACGGTCGATTACGGCACCGCCACCGCGCCGATCTATCTCGCGCACGATGCGGGCATCCCGGTGCATGTCTGGGTCGACGAGACCCGCCCGCGCAACCAGGGCGCGCTGCTCACTGCCTTCGAGCTGCGCAACCACGGCGTGCCGCACACGGTGATCGCCGACAATGCCGGCGGCCTGCTGATGATGAAGGGGCAGGTGGACGCGGTGGTGGTCGGCACCGATCGCGTCACCCGCAACGGCGATGTCTGCAACAAGATCGGCACCTATCTGAAGGCGCTCGCGGCGCACGACAACGCCGTGCCCTTCTATGTCGCGCTGCCCTACACGACGTTCGACCCGAACACCGAAAGCGGCGCCGACATCCCGATCGAGGAACGCAGCGCCGAGGAGCTGACCCGGCTCAGCGGGCCGCTGGCAAGCGGGGAAATCGGCACTGTCCGGGTAACCGATTCCCCCGCCGCCAATCCAGCATTCGACGTGACGCCCGCACGCCTGGTGACGGGTTACATCACCGAGCGTGGGGTGCTGGACCGGATCTGAGGTTCATTTGCCCGTTCCCCGGCGAATACCGGGGAACAGCATTGGCCTTCTCGCCGCTCAGCGCGGTTCGGTCTTCACCGTCGTCGTCGTGGTGGTCGATGCCGCCGGGCGGGTGACCGTCGTGGTGGTCTTGCGCACCGGCTTCTTCACGACCTTGCGCGTGGTCGTGCGCGCCGAGGAATAGCTGCGCGCCGGCTGGGTCGTGGTCGTCTCGATCGTCGTCGCGACCGGCTGAGCCGCCGCGGTACGCGCCGCCGCTGCATCCGCCGCCGCCGACTGGGCGGCCGCAGCCGCCGCTTCGGCGCGGGCAGTGGCCGCGGCCGCATCGCTTTGCGCGGTCATCGCCGCAGCCTGCGCGGCTTCGCGCTGGCTGGCCTCGGTCGCGGCATTGGCCGAGGCATTGGCCGCGGCTACCTGCGCGTCGCGGCGTGCATCGCGCTCGGCAGCCATGGCGTCACCCTTGTTGCGTTCGGCCTCGGCCAGCGCCTGGTCGGCCAGGCCCGAGGCGCGACGCGCCTCGTTGATCGTCGAATCGCGGTGGTCCCGTGCCATCTGGTCCTTGGCGACGCGCAGCGCTTCCTGTGCCTTGGCCATCGATTCGCTGGCATAGGTTTCCGCGCCCGCGGTCTGGGCCGCTTCCACCTTTGCGGTGGCCTCGGTGAGGGCAGTGCGTGCGCGGTCGATACGGCTCTGGGCAAGCGACGGCGTCGCGACGAGCAGCGCGGTCACGGCGGCGCCGCGCATCAGCAGCTTCATGTTACGCATGGTACAACTCCAGTTTGTCCCGCGGCCGGCGAACGTGCCGGAAACGAGCCGAGTTGCGTCTTGCGCGGTGAAGCGGACTCTTCCGTCGATGAAGCGCCCGTTGCCCGAGTCGCAGGCTTCAGCCGGCCAGTCGATCGCGCGCTTCGGCGATTCGGGCGATCGCGGCGTCGAGCGTCGCGTCCTCCTTGACGAAGCAGAAGCGCAGGACGTTGGTCACGGCATCTTCGGCGTAGAAGGCCGAGACCGGGATCGAGGCGACGCCCGCTTCGTCGATCAGCTTGTTGGCGAAGCTGACATCGTCGAGGCTGATGCCCGACGCGGTGAGATCGACGGACAGGAAATAGGTCGCGGCACTGGGCAACACGGCGAAGCCGGCACCTTCCAGCCCTGCGCGCAGCCGGTCGCGGCCATGCTGGAAGCGATGGCGTGCCTCCTGCACCCAGCCGTCCTGCGTCGCGAGCCCCTCGGCCACGGCCCATTGCAGGTTGGGCGGGGTGGTGAAGGTGAGGAACTGGTGCGCCTTGGAGATCACGCGCGCGAGGGCAGGGGCGGCGCAGATCCAGCCGACCTTGAAGCCGGTCAGCGCGAAGATCTTGCCCGCCGATCCGATCTTCACCGTGCGCTCGCGCATGCCGGGGAAGCCGATCAGGGGAAGGTGGCGCGCACCGTCGAAGGTGACATGCTCCCAGACCTCGTCGCAGATCGCGGTCAGGTCATGGGAGACGCAGAAATCGGCGAGCATCGCCAGCTCGTCGGCGCCGCACATCGTCGCGGCGGGGTTGAGCGGGTTGTTGAGCAGCAGCACCCTGGTCTTGCTGGATACCGCGGCTTCGAGCGCCGCCCTGTCGATCTTCCACTCCGGCGGGCTCAGCCGCACGAACTTGGGCACGCCGCCGGCCTGGCGGATCAGCGGCACATAGGCATCGTAGAGCGGCTGGAAGCAGATCACCTCGTCGCCGGGCGACACACAGGCGAAGATCGCCGCGGCCAGCGCCTCGGTCGCGCCGGAGGTGACGACCACTTCCTCCGCCGCCAGGTTGAGGCCCTGGTGCCGCGCGTAGTGCTCGGCCACCGCGCCGCGCAGTTCGGGCAGGCCGATCATCGGCGGATACTGGTTCGACTTCTCCAGCATCGCCTTCGCCGCCGCCTGCAGTACCGCCTCGGGTCCGCGTCCGTCGGCGAAGCCCTGGCCGAGGTTGATCGCCCCGGTCTCGCGGGCGCGGGCGGACATGGCTTCGAAGATGGTGGTGCCCATCCGGGCGTAGAGCGGGTTCATGCCGGCAAGCTTGTGGCGGCTTGCATCTTCGGGTGCAACCGCCGCATTAGGCCAGCGTTCAGGCTTGCGCCAATAAAGGAAGATCATGAGCAAGACCCCGCCCAAACCGCAGGATGCGCAGTCGCCTTACCCGATCGAGGAGGCACCGCACGACCATCACGACGAAGGCAGCGAGGCGCTCCAGGCGATGAAGGATCTCGCGGACGCGAAGAAGCGCTGGAAGCCCGATGCCAAGCAGATCGGCATGGGTGCCGCGATCGGCATCGGCTCGGCCGCGATCGTTGCCGGCCTGCTCTACTGGCGCGGCGGCAAGAAGTAATCGCAAGGCGACCGGCGGCGAAGCGCCTTCGTCGCTCGATCCACGCCCTACGTCGCACGACGCTCGTCGCCCGGTGCCCATGCCGCCACAGCGCGGGGGTGCCGGCGCGACCTGAACCCGACAGTTGCGCCGGCATACATCCCTGTGCCGGGCCGGAACGACGCCCGTACCGGTGCCGAACGGGCGTCCTGCTGGCCGGGGCGCCCGTCTTGGCGTCTATCGGGCTTCCACCACCGCGGCACGGATGTGGAAGAGATTGCTCGACACCTCGTCCATCTGGACCGGGCCCTGCATCCTGTACCCGTCCGCCGCGACCACCTTCGCCAGCCCGCCGAGCAGCATCTCCTGCCGCTTCGCCAGGAATTCCTCGCCCGTAGGCGGCGGGATCGTCGCGGTCACCGCGCATCCGCGGGCATCGCAGCTGAAATCGACCTGCTCGAGCAGGGGATAGGCCTGGCGGACATGCGCGGTCACCTTGTCCGGCATCACGGGCGCATTGGCCGGCACGATGACGGGAGGGGTGAGCGTATTGCTGGCCGCGACGGCGAGCGCACCGGTGATCACCACGCCCTCGGCAGGCGGCTGGTTCCCGTTCTCCGCGCCGCGCTGGACGAGCCAGAGGCCGGCCAGGGCGATCATCAGCACCGCGCCGCCCAGCGCGAGCAGTTGCAACTTGCGATCCATTGCCTTGTGCACCTCGATGGGGTTCCACCCCGCGCCGCCGGGGGTTGGGGGCGACGCGGGATGGAGAGGGGTCAGCAGATGGTCGAGCCAGCCGGGCAGCCCGGGGAGTTCGAGCCCGAGTCGGTGTTCGGATCGAACCCCGGCGTGATGCTGCTGTTGACGCTGGCTGCGAGGACGCCCGAGAAGCGGGAGTCCTTGTTGTCGAAATTGCCGCTGCCGAAATTATAGTTGGAGATGGCGTTGCGGACGCTGGCCGACGGATAGCCGTTCCAGCTGATCAGCGGCTGGATCAGCCACTGGCCGGTGCCGTTCTCGGGCGGCTCGTCGCCATTGTCGGTCTTCGAGAAGCGCCACAGGTGCGAGAAGCCCCAGGTCTCGTAGTGATAGACCATCTTCACGTGCTGGCCGGTCGAGTCGCTCTGGAAGCGCAGCTGGCCGCCGCTGGTGGCGCGGGTTTCCCACTTGCCGTGGTCGCCGCGGGTGACGCCGACGACGGTGCTGTTGGTGCCCTGGTCGGTGGTCCAGACGATCACCGATTCCCAGTCATAGGCGTGCGAGAAGTCCGACTGCCAGAAATAGCTGTAGACGCGGGCGCAATAGCCGTTGTTGCAGCGGGCGCGAACATAGACGTTGCTCGTCGTGCGGTAGCTGGCCTGGCGGCACGAAGCCGGGGGCAGGGTGGCGTAGGTCGAGGCGCCCTGGCTGATCGCGCCCGACGCGTTGACCGCCGGCACGTTGAAACAGACGTCGGTGTCGAAGTCGATCGCGGGCTGGAAGCGCTTGTCGAGCGCAGTGGCCAGTTCGGGCAGCGCCGCGACCGGGGCCGGCCAGCCCTGTGCCTTGGCGGAATGCGGCGACAGCATCGCGAACGCCCCGAAGGTCGCGATGGCCAGAATTTGAATTTGGCTCTTCATATAATCTCCCAATGCAAGACAATGTGGAGTCAAGTCGCGCAAATTCGTTTCCGCAATTAGTATTGCGGATGTATAGTTTGATAATATTTATAACGAATCGCGCGTTATTTAATTCGCGCGTTACTGTGAAACTATTGTTGCAGTATTTAAGTTGAGATCTTCGTAATGATATTATTCATGATCTTCTGGCTCTATTGCGCGCGCCAAAACGCCTCTTCAGCCCATGCGCGCATGTGCCCTCAGAAGGGAGACGGGAGATCGCGAATATCAGGACAAAGATTTTTTGCGGCCGGGCAGCCGATCAGGTGCTCGACATTGCGCCCCGATACACCGGGTCCTCGAGCGCCCGCCCGGCGCCGGTGGCGACGCACATCAGGGCATTCTCCGCGACCATGACAGGCAATCCGGTTGCCTTGGACAGGACGTCGTCCAAATTCGCGAGCAGGCTGCCGCCGCCGGTCATCACGATGCCCTGGTCATAGATGTCGGAGGCCAGCTCCGGTTCGGTCTTCTCCAGCGCCGAGTGCACGGCCTCGACGATCTGGGCGGTGAGGTCGGCAAGGGCATTGGCGATCTCGCCCTGATTCACTTCCACCTCGGAAGGCATGCCCTTCACCAGGTCTCGCCCCCTGACCTTCGTGGTCTGGCCGATGCCGTCTTCCGGAATCTGGGCGGTGCCGATCTCGACCTTTATCCGCTCCGCCGTGGCTTCGCCGATCATGAGGTTGTGCTTGCGACGGATTGCGGAGGCGATCGCCTCGTCCATGCGGTCGCCGCCGACGCGAATGGAGGCGCTGTACGCCAGGCCCTTGAGAGACAGGACGGCGACCTCGGTCGTGCCTCCACCGATGTCCACGACCATGACCCCGAGCGGTTCGGTGATGGGCAGGCCGGCACCGATGGCCGCTGCCATGGATTCCTCGATCAGATAGACCTTGCCGGCGCCCGCGTTGGTGGCCGCCTGCTGGATGGCACGCCGCTCGACCTGAGTCGCGCTGCTCGGAATGCTGACCGCGATCTCCGGGCGGCGGCCGATCCGCATCGGGCGGCCGCCGACCTTGTCGATGAAATACTTGATCATCTGTTCCGCCACCTCGACATCGGCGATCACGCCATCGCGCATCGGGCGGATCGTGCGGACGTTGTCGGGCGTCTTCCCGAGCATCAGCTTCGCCTCGGCGCCGACCGCCCGGACACGCGAGATGCCGCCGGTCGTTTCCATCGCCACCACCGATGGTTCGCTGAGCACAATGCCTCGGTCCCGCAGGTAGATGACTGTGTTTACCGTGCCGAGGTCAATCGCGAGATCGTGGGAGCCGCTCGAGAAGAAGCGAGGAAATTGCATCAAGTTCAATCTGTTGGCATCGCGTGCGCTTCGCAGAATTGCGGAGCGCGATATCGATCGCACGGGCCGGTGCGGTGGGCTGGTCGCGGGGGCGGGTCAAGCCATTATCGGCTGGAATGACCCGCTGCAGCGCCGACGTGAGCGCGATCGGGCGAGCAGGTTCTGGCGCACCCGAAGGGAGCGACTTCGAACCCCTCAGGGTTCGCAAGCGCGAACGCGCGCGAGCTTGCTGCGAGGCTCTTCCAAAAAATTGGCGCGCCCGGCTGGATTCGAACCAGCGACCACGAGCTTAGAAGGCACGTGCTCTATCCAACTGAGCTACGGGCGCGCGACGGATGCCCCTAGCGTGGATTGCGCGGCAGCGGAACCGGGATCATAGATGCGTGCATGAACTCCGGGGACGGGAAGCCGGCGCAGGTCGCCGCGAACACGCTGCGCGGCGGGCAATTCCGCTATTACGACTTCATGATGGCCGCCTTCGTGGCGATCATCCTGCTGTCGAACGTGCTCGGCGCGGGCAAGGTCTCGCAGGTCTGGCTGCCGATCTACAACGACTATTGGCCGTTCGGCGCCGGTATCCTGTTCTTCCCCGTCTCCTATGTGATCGGCGACGTGCTGACCGAGGTGTACGGCTATGCCCGCGCACGCCGGGTGATCTGGGCGGGCACCGGGGCGGTGCTGTTCATGGCCTTCATGTCCTGGGTAGTCGTCGCGCTCCCGCCGGCGCCGAGCTGGGGCAACCAGGCCGCGTACGAGACGATCTTCGGCCAGGTACCGCGCATCGTCCTCGCCTCGGTCTGCGCCTTCTGGGCGGGCGAGTTCGTCAACTCCTACGTCCTCGCCCGGATGAAGCTGTGGACCGGTGGCAAGATGCTATGGACCCGCACGATCGGCTCGACGATCGCGGGCGAGGGGATCGACAGCCTGATCTTCTACCCGCTGGCCTTTCTCGGTGCCGAGGGCTGGACCACGACGCTCGTCATCCAGGTGCTCTTCACCCAATGGGCGCTCAAGGTCGCGTGGGAAGTGATCCTCACGCCCGTCACCTATCTGGTCGTCGGCTTCCTCAAGCGCCGCGAGGGCGTCGACGTGTTCGACGAGGGGACCGATTTCACGCCCTTCGCCACCCGCGTCTGATCCGGATCAGGGAGTCCGCGCCGATATTTGCGAATACCCGAAGGAGTAGCTGACACCGGGCGACAAGGCTGTCATTCTTCCCGCGATTCTTTGGGGAGAGCATCATGACTGCGACGACGGAAGAGACTTTCGGCAGCACCGGGCACGTCAACATCTTCTTCCGCTCCTGGCTTCCCGAGGGGGAGCCGCGCGCGGTGGTGGTGATCTGCCACGGGGTGAATTCGCATGGCGGCCAGCATGAATGGACGGCCCAGCGCTTCGTGGAGAAGGGCTATGCCGCCTATGCGCTCGACCTGCGCGGCCGCGGCCGTTCCGAAGGCGATCGCTTCTATGTCGAGAAGATCTCCGACTATGTCGACGATGTCGCCGGCACCATCGCCATCGCCAAGTCGCGCCACCCGGGGAAGAAGGTCTTCCTGCTCGGGCACAGTGCCGGCGGCGTCACGTCCTGCACCTACACGCTCGACAACCAGCACGAACTGGCCGGCTTCATCTGCGAGAGCTTCGCCTTCCAGGTGCCGGCGCCCGGCTTCGCCCTGGCTGCGATCAAGGGCCTCAGCCACATCGCGCCGCATCTCGGCGTGCTCAAGCTGAAGAACGAGGATTTCTCGCGCGATCCCGAATGGGTGGCGACGCTCAATGCCGATCCGTACATCAAGGACGAGGTTCAGCCTGCCGCCACGGTGGCCGCGCTGGTCCGCGCCGACGAACGGATGCGCGAGGAATTCGACACGATCACGATTCCGGTGATGATCCTGCACGGAACAGAGGATCGGGCGACCGTCTGCCACGGCAGCGAATTCTTCTACGAACATGTTGGATCGAGCGACCGGACCCTCAAGATTTACCAGGGCCATTACCATGATTTGCTCGCCGATCTTGGCAAGGAAGGCGTGATGGCAGACATTCTGGAATGGGTCGAAGCGCGAACGTAACGATCAACTTCGCGTAATTTATGTAATTGTACGCGAACGGAAAAATATTGTTACGTATATTGGCGAAGCGGCAATTTGCGGAGGTGGGCACTCTATAATGTTCAGCGGAGCAACACTTTGTTGCAGATGCTGAGGGAATGCCCATGCACTGGTTTGTCGCTAACGCGCCCATTCGCCGTAAGCTGCTAGTAGCGTTCGGCTCGATGGTGGCGCTCGTCGCGCTTATGCCGCTCACCCTGTTGCTGTTTCCCGCGCTTGCCCTGGCTGTCGGCATTGCCGCCACCGTGGCGGCCGCGGGTCTCGGCGTCTGGTATCGCAAGGCGATCGCCGACCCCTATGTCACCACCGTGCTGCGCATGGAGGCATTGGCGGCCGGCGATCTCGCCAGCCCGATCCAGTTCACCGAATATCGTGACTGTGTCGGCCGTCTCACCAAGGCGATGTTCACCTTCCGCGATGCCGCAGCGGGGCAGATCAAGCAGAATGAGGAAGCCGAGCATCACGGCGAAATCGTTCGCGGCATGACCGCCAATCTCGAGCGGCTGGCCCAGGGCGACCTGACCGCCGACATCGTCGAGGAATATCCGGCAACCTATGCGAAGCTGCGCGAGAACTTCAACGCGGCACTCGCTTCGCTGCGTGCGCTGCTCGGCGCCGTGACCGAGAGCACCTCGGCCATCCGCAACGGATCGGGCGAGATTGCCCAAGCCTCGGAAAGCCTGGCGCGCCGTACCGAGGCCAATGCCGCGAGCCTGGAGCAGACCACCGCCGCGATCAGCCAGATGGACCAGCGCCTGAAGGCGACCGCCGAAGCCGCCGCCAACACCGTGGCGCGTGCCGACGGCGCCACCGCGACCGTGTCGGGTGGCCGTCAGGTCGTCGATGAGGCGGTGCAGGCGATGAACCGCGTCAATGACAGCGCCAAGGGCATCGATTCGGTCATCGAGGGCCTCGACAAGATCGCCTTCCAGACCCGGGTGCTCGCGATGAACGCCGCGGTCGAGGCCGGCCGCGCGGGTGAAGCGGGCAGGGGCTTTGCCGTTGTCGCCGATCTCGTCTCGGCGCTCGCCATGCGGGCCGAGGAAGAGGCCGGGCGTGCCCGCGAGCAGCTCACCGCCACCCAGGTCGATATCGTCGCCGCGGTGACCATGGTCGAGAAGGTCGATGGCGCGCTCGCCCATATCGCCGAGGACGTCAGTGGCGTGCATACGCTGCTCAACCAGATGGCGGCCGACAACCAGGCCCAGTCGACCGCGATCAGCGAGATCAGCAGCGCGATCGGCACGATGGACGTGTCGACCCAGCAGAATGCCGCGATGGTCGAGGAAACCTCGGCTGCCGCCCGCAACCTCACCGTCGAGGTCGCGACCCTCGCCGAGCAGGCGTCGCGCTTCCAGATGACGGGCGGCCGCAAGCCGCTGTCCTTCCCGGCGCCGGGCCTGGCTGCCTCGCTGAACGGAGAACATGCGGGGTTCGCACTGAACTGAGCTTCGTCCCGGCGGACGCCGGGATGCTTCCGGACCTGTGGGTTCGCCATCAGGCGGGGCGATCGCGGCACTTCCCGCGGTCGCCCGCTCGTTGGAGCAAGGCATCACCGATATAACCATATAGGATATATGGGTATGCGAGTCCGGGGCCGGAATCGAACCGGCTCCTGGCGGGTTTGCAATCCGCTGCGTTCCCACTTCGCCACCCGGACATGGGTGTTCGCCGCTGGTGTGGCCGGAGGGATTTGCACCCTCTAGCATCGGATCCACATACCGACCTCGCACTATATTGCGTTCGGCCACCACAGAACGACTGAAAAGCGTTGGTTCTTGGAAAGGTGGTCAGGGTGGGGGATTTGAACCTGCAGCCCCCGGTCCCAGGCCGGGCGCTCTGACTCTCTTGAGCTACACCCTGAAAACGGGCGCAGCGAAGCATTCCGTCAATGTCGACAGGTGCTGGGTCGCGGTTGCGAGAAGAGAGTGATCGCAGTCATGGTGCGAGCGCAATCGCAATCGCATGATTCGCGGATTCGTACAAGCCTATTTGGATAAGTTCAGTTCGTGGGGGCTGCGCAGTACGCTTCCGAAATGGTGCTGCCAAAGCCGCGCACCGAGATCTGCGCTGCGGTCTAGGGACGAGCCGACGCTCAGCCATTGCAGCAAGGTGGGGCGCAATCCCGCGTCGAACAGCATGAAGCCCGCTGCCAGGCAGCAGGTATCGGCCTGGATGCCGCAGACGTACACGCGTTCCGTTTCCCGCGCGCGCAAATGGTCGATCAGCTCGATCGGCGGAAGATAGCCGTGCTTCACGAAGATATGGTCGGCCGCGACAAGGCTTTCGTCGTCAGGTGCGGGCTTCCAGCCGAGCTGGCGCTCGAACGGCGTCACCGATTCGTCGTGCCGCTCGATCGTCGCCACGGTGTGGAGGGTGCGGCTCAGCGCGCGGATGCCGTCCACGATCGCATCCGGCACGGCAAAGCTCGGCTGGACGTCGACGACCAGCAGCGCAAGTCCGGGAAGGGTGGGGCGCTCGGCTAGCAGCGGCCCCGGCACGCTGGCCTCAGGCCACCGCCTCGAGAAGGCCCTCGAACAGCCGGCGGCCGTCGGTGCCGCCATGCGCGGCTTCGATACGACGCTCGGGGTGCGGCATCATGCCCAGCACGTTGCCGGCCTTGTTGAGCACGCCGGCGATGTTGCGGGCCGAGCCGTTGATGTCGGCGGCATAGCGGAAGGCGACGCGGCCTTCGCCTTCGATCCGGTCGAGCGTATCGGCGTCGGCAAAGTAGTTGCCGTCGTGATGCGCCACGGGAACCGTGATCTGCTCGCCCGAACGATAGCCCGAGGTGAAGATCGACTGCGAATTGTCGACCGTCAGCGGCACGTCGCGGCAGACGAAGTTTAAGCCCGAGTTGCGCATCAGCGCGCCGGGCAGCAGCCCGGTCTCGGTGAGGACCTGGAAGCCGTTGCAGATGCCGATCACCGGCATGCCCTTGTCAGCCGCCTCGACCACGGCCTTCACGACCGGGGAGCGCGCCGCGATCGCGCCGCAGCGCAGATAGTCGCCATAGGAGAAGCCGCCGGGCAGGGCGATCAGGCCGAGACCCTGGGGCAGCTCGCTTTCGCCGTGCCACACCATGGCGGGCTTCACGCCCGTCACCGCCTCCAGCGCGACTGCGATGTCGCGATCGCAGTTGGAACCGGGAAAGACGATGACTGCGGTCTTCACAGCTTTTCCACCCGGTAGTTCTCGATGACGGTGTTGGCGAGCAGCTTGCGGCACATCTCGTCGACGGCCTCGTCGCTGGTCGAGTCTGCGAGCTCGAGCTCGAAGATCTTGCCGGCGCGGACGTCTTCGACGCCTTCAAAGCCGAGGCCGCCCAAAGCGTGCTGGATGGCCTTGCCCTGGGGGTCGAGCACGCCGTTCTTCAAGGTGACGATGATGCGGAGCTTCATGGGCAGGGCCTATGGCGCGGAGTGCGCCGGGCTGCAACCCCATCTAGGCATCATCGCCATCAATCCGTCATCCGGCCGAAATCGTCATCCCGGCGAAAGCCGGGATCTCAGGCGAAGGCGCGGGACGGGTCGCGCAAACATGGGGAAAGAGCCGCCCGAGATCCCGGCTTTCGCCGGGATGACGGGTTGATTGGGAATGACGTTATTGGCTTGGGAGGCTTACTTGCCCCGGCGCTTCCGGTGGCTTTCGAGGTCCAGCACCGCCGAATCCTCACCTTCCGGGAACAGGCCGAGTCGGCGCGCGACTTCCTGATAGGCCTCGACTTCGCCGCCCAGGTCGCGGCGGAAGCGATCCTTGTCGAGCTTCTCGCCGGTGGTCATGTCCCACAGGCGGCAGCCGTCCGGGCTGATCTCGTCGGCCAGGATGATGCGCGAATAGTCGTTGTCCCAGATCCGGCCGAACTCGAGCTTGAAGTCGACCAGGCGGATGCCGATGCCGGCGAACAGGCCCGAGAGGAAGTCGTTCACGCGGATGGCCATGTCGGCCATGTCGTGCAGTTCTTCCTGGCTCGCCCAGCCGAAGCAGAGGATGTGCTCGTCGGTGACCAGCGGGTCACCCAGCGCATCGTCCTTGTAGTAATATTCGACGATCGTGCGCGGCAACGGGGTGCCTTCCTCGATGCCGAGCTTCTTGGCGAGGCTGCCGGCGACGACGTTGCGCACCACGACTTCGATCGGGACGATCTCGACCTGGCGGATCAGCTGCTCGCGCATGTTGAGGCGGCGGATGAAGTGAGTCGGGATGCCGATGCCGGCGAGCAGCGTGAAGACGTGCTCGGAAATCCGGTTGTTGAGGACGCCCTTGCCGTTGATCGTGCCCTTTTTCTGGGCGTTGAAGGCGGTCGCGTCGTCCTTGAAATACTGGATCAGCGTACCGGGTTCGGGACCCTCGTAGAGGATCTTTGCCTTACCTTCGTAGATCTGCCGGCGGCGTGCCATCGGGTGCTTTTTCCCCTGGAAAGTCATTGCCCCGGCGGCACGGGGAATCCGCGCACGTGCCGGGGCGAGAGGCGGCCTATACCCAAAGGGGGGGTAAGGTGCAATCACACATCCTCGTTAACGGGTTCCAATCCGGCATGGCGCCATCGCCGTGCCACCGGGCGGAGCAGAAGCGCCACCGGTACCGCAAGCACTGCCCAGGGGAGCAGGAAGATCAGCAGCACCAGCAGGGTACGCAATGCGCCGATCACGGTCGCGCCCGATTGCAGGATCGCGTCGCCGATCTGGCCGAAAAAGCCCTGGCGGGTCGGTGCCGCGATCGGTGCGGTGGTCGGCGTGTAGCTGATCGCGAAATCCGAATAGGCGACGCGGCCCTTCAGCGTGCTCATCCAGCCCTTGGCCTGGTCGAGCTCCTCCTGGGCCTGGGCAACGCTGCGCTCGGCCTCGACCAGCTCGCTCACCCGCCCGGCGCGCCCGCGCAGCATTTCGGTCAGGCGCGACACCAGTATCTCGCGCTGGCGGATGCGGGCGCCGGTATCGACCAGGTCCTTCGAGACGTCCTCGGCCGAGATTTGGGTATCGACCGCGCGCCCGCCGGCCTTGCCGACCAGCCGGGTGAAGTCCGCCGAAACGCGCTGCGCCAGGTTGCTCGCGATGCGCAGCTTGAGGCTCGCCTGGGTGGCGCCATCGTCATTGCTGCCGCGCTCCATCGCGACGAGCTGGCAGCGGGGTCCCAGCCGGTTGCACAGGTCGAGATGTGCCTGCTGCGCGGTGGCTACGGCCCCGGCCGGGAGCCGGTAGCCGAGCGTGTAGCTGTAGGCGACCTGCGGTACGCTGATCGGGATGGCGTCGGTCGCCGGCACGGCTTCGTTGGGAGCGGCGGGCTCCGCTGCCGGTGCGCTGACGCCCGGCGCCTCCACCATCCTGGGCGAGGAAGGTGGCATGTCGACATTATAGGTATTCAGCGGCTCGGCCATCCTGTGCACGAAGCTCGGCCCCGAATTGAGCAGCATAATGCAGGTGCCCGCAGCAAGGATGGCGGCAAGACTTCCGCTACCCAGCAACACCCAGCGATTCGGCTTGCGCATCGCGTCTCTCCCCTTGTTGATTATGATATAACATCACATAATTGATACCGAAACAAGCGGGGCGACCATGGGCCGTCCCGCTTGCCTCCCTAGAAGGGGATCGGGACGGATCAGGCCGCTTCGGCTGGCTTGCCGCGCTTGCGCCGCACCAGCAGTACGACCGGGATCGCCAGCAGCACCCAGGGGAGCAGGTAGATTGCCAGCGTCAGCAGCGCGCGGACGCCGATCAGGAAGCTGGCGAAGGATCCTTGCCCCGCCTCGGTGAGCTGCCCCGCCACGCTGCCCGAATTGGTCGCCGGGGCGATTGCCGAATAGCGGATCTCGAAGTCCGACATGGCGACGCGGCCCTGCAGCTCGGTGAGCCAGCCGCGGGCCTGGTCGAGTTCCTCCTGTGCGGCCGCGACACTGCGCTCGGCCTCGACCAGCTCGGAGACCTTGCCCGAGCGCGTGCGCAGCACCTCGGTGAGCCGCGCGACGAGCAGCTCGCGCTGGGCGATCCGTGCCTTGGTGTCGACGATCTGCTTGGAGACGTCGTCGGTGGAGACCTTGGTGCCGGTCGCCCGCCCGCCGGCATCGGCCGCGGCCCTGCCCAGCGCGTCGGAAAAGCGGTGCGCCTCGCTGGTCGCGACGCGGAGCTTGGTCATCGCGTCGCCGGTCTTGTCCTGGCTGTCGTCGCGCTCGAAGGCGAGCAACTGGCAGCGCGCCGGGCCCATCTCTTCGCACAGCCGGCGATGTGCATCCTGGACCGCGCCCAGCTTGTCGGTCGGCAGCAGATAGCCCAGCGAATAGCTATAGGCGAGCTGGGGCAGGCTGACCTTCACCTTGTCCGCCGCGGCGCCCTTGGCGTCGCCCGCCGTATCACTGGCGGGCTGGGTCATTTCCTGAACAGTGACATCGCTCTTGCTGCCCTGGCCATTGTCGGCCGCAGAGCATCCCGCCAGCGCACCGCCCAGCAGAAGCAACGGAATAAGACGCTTCATAATCCCTCCTTGCCACAATCTGGCCATAATCCATCACAGAGATGGGATTTGAGTCAAGCCACAATTTTGCCCCATTTAAGGCGAGATTATGGCAAGGCAGATCTTGGCGCGGCAAGTCGCGCCGTCCGTCGCCCGCTGGCGCGTGCGGGGTCGGCGATGCCTCGGCGTGCAACGCGCGTGCGGGCGCGGTTCCCGGCGGATGCCAGGGGCCAGTTGCGATGGGGTTCCTGTGGTCTGGGCACCATCGATGGTGCGCCGAACCCGGGCCCCGGCCTGCGCCGGGGAGCCGATACTGTCGAACCTCGCCCTGGCGCTAGGCGTGCTGGTCCTCTTCGTCGCGTGAGAACCAGCGCTGGATCAGGTTGCGATTGTCGCCGCGCTCGCGGTGCGCATGGCCGTCGCCGCCATTGTGGACGCTGTCATAGCCGTCGTCATGGCGCGGCTCGGGGTCGGAGCCCACGGCGCGGCCGTGGATGATCCAGCGCAGGACCAGCACGACCGCGAGCATCAGCAGGCACCAGGGCCCGACGCTCGCCAGCAGCTGGACGAGCTGGGCGACCGAATTCTCCAGCGTCTGCCCTGCGGTGCGGAAATTCGCTTCGGACGAGCCGAGCCCGCTCAGCGCGCTGCTCGATTCATAGGTGAACAGCATTGGCGCGTTGGCAAGGGTCTGGCCCTGGCTCGCCTCCACCTCGGCGATCATCGAGAGCGCGTTCTGCAGCCGCGCCGCGCGCGCCTGGCCCTCGGGGGCGGTGCTGGCGCGGGCGTTCTGCAGCTGGTCCTGCAGTCGCTTCACCACCGCGGTGCTGCGCGCGGTCGCGGTCGAATCCGCGCCGGTGATCTCGGTATCGACCAGCACGCCGTCCGATCCGGTCACGTTCTTGGTCACCGCATCGCCAAAGGGGCGAGCGATCGAGGGGTCGATGCGGATGGTCAGCACCGCGCGGGTCTTGTTGCCGTCGTCGACGCGGTAGCGCATCGAGAGGATGCGGCAGCGCGCCGGTCCGATCCGGTCGCAGGCATCGGCATTGGACTGGAGCACGCCCTTCACCCGGCTGCCGGGCAGGCGATAGGCATAGCGATAGTCGAAGCCCGTGCCGGTCGAGGCAAAGGCCTCGGCATTGGCAGCCGAAGCGAATTCGGACTTGTCCTTGCCGTCCGCGGAGCGATTGCCGTCATCGCATCCCGCGAGCAGCGCAAGCGCCGCCAATGCCCAAACGACTCGCATGGGGTTCTCCCTGTTCCCTGAACGAGGAGTAACCATATTTTTGTGACGGGCCCAACCCGCCTGGATGGCACCGGCTTTCCCTTTTCGGGATCGCGATGCGCGATATCAATGATGCTTATGGGTTGGCGGGCGGTGTTGCAGACCGCCCGCCTCTTCGCCTTCCGAGGGATCAATCAGGGACGGGCGGAGATCTGGGTGGTGCCGGCGTGCCGCGCGACCGCCTGCTGGCGGGCCTCGGCGACCTGCTGGCGCAGCAGCGCCTTGCAGCGCAGGCCGCTGGGTGCCTCGGTCACATAGCCGGGGCGGGTGGTCGGGCAGACCGTGTCGACCGCACGGGCCAGCCGCCGGTCGAGCGCGGTGCGGCCTTCGGCACGCGACAGGTCGAGATCGGCATAGGAAACGCGGATGACGGCGTGGCTCTGCTGGGCCTTGGCGGCCAGCGGGATGAGCGCGGGCGAAAGGATCAGGGCGAGGGGGATGAGGGTCTTCAGCATGGCTTGTTCCTTTGGATGCGCGCCATGTTCGGCACCCCCGTCATTTGCGCCCGGACGCGCCGCGGGGCCAACAAATCATTGGCCATGATATATAAGCTGTGCTTGTATATTTGGATGCGTCGCCTTCCTCCGCTTTCCGCCGTCCGGGTGTTCGAGGCTGCCGCCCGGCACGGCAATTTCACCCGCGCCGCGGAAGAGCTGGGCATGACCCAGGCCGCGGTCAGCTATCAGATGAAGCTGCTCGAGGAGCGGGTGGGGGCGCCGCTGTTCGCGCGTAGCGGGCGTGGTATCATGCTCACCGATGTCGGGCGCCGGATCGCGCCGCAGATCACCACGGCCTTTGACGCGATGGGCGACGCCTTTGCTGCGGTGCACGCCGAATCCGAAAGCGTGATGCGGATCACCGCGCCGCGCACGCTCGCCACCAACTGGCTGGCCGGCCGGCTCGGCTCGTTCCAGCTCGCCCGTCCCGAACTGGCGGTGCAGCTGCACGTGGGCGATGAGATGGTCGACCTGCTCGCCGGGGAAGCGGATGTCGCGCTGCGCGGCGCGCCCGGCCCGATGCCGGGCCATAGCTGCCACTTCCTGATGGGCATGCCGGTGGCGCCTTTCGCCAGCCCGGCCTTCCTGGCGAAATACCCACCGGTGCGCATGCCCGCCGATCTGCTCGATCTGCCGCGGCTGACCTACAATGATGACTGGTGGGACCTGTGGTTCGCCGCCGCGATGGGCGAGACCCCGGAATATGCCGATCTGGCCGGCGTCCGCTTCGATTCGCAGATCCTCGACGGCAATGCCGCGATTGCCGGGCACGGCGTCTCGATCCTCAGCCCGCCCATGTGGTTGCCGGCGGTCCGCTCCGGCCAGCTCGTCCAGGTGCTGCCGCAGACGGCCCAGTATCGCAATGCGTTCTGGCTGATGTACGCCGAGAGCAAGCGCAACCAGCCCAAGGTCCGCGCCTTTCGCGAATGGCTGCTGGAGGAAGTGAAGGCCTCGCTGGCGGACGACCCCTGGGGCGCACTGGTGCCGCCGGAGGGTTGCCCGACAGACTGACAGGGGGATGGGGACAAGCCATCCCCCTGCCGCCCCTATGATCTAGAAGCGCACGCCGATGCCGGTGAGCAGTTGATGGCGGTCGTTGTTGCCCTGATAATCGTCAGATCGCGTGAAGCGATATTCGGCTTTGGCATAGACGTTCTTGGTCAACTTCTGCTCGACGCCGGCACCCACGCGCAGGCCATTGGCGGTGTCGGGACCATAGTTTCGGCCGTCGCTACCGTGGGTATCGTAGCGCAGGTCCGCCCAGCCAGCCTTGGCAAAGATTAGCGTCTTCGGGCTCAGCGCATAGCCGATGCGAGCAGAGACATCGATGTCGCGCGCCGCGTCGGTCTTGAAGGTAGTCGACCCGGTGCCCGGGAACGGCCCCATCTTGGCGCTGCCCGCGACGACCCAGCCGATACCGCCTTCGACACCGATGGTGACCCGCTTACCGATGGCCACGTCATAGCCGACCGCGCCGCCTACGCGCAGCCCGGTCAGTTCGCCGCCGGAAAGTGCATCGTCGCCGCTCTGGTCCAGGCCGATCGTCGCTTCGATGCGCGGGCCGGCAAATGCCTGGGCGGGCGTCTTCTCCTGCTCTGCATCCTGGGCAAACGCAGTGTTCGTGCCGACGAGGCAAGTCGCGGCGACGACAATCAGGATAGAATTACGCATGTTCTGCTTACTTTCGTTCGAGTTCCCCTGTGTGTTTCGGAGACGGAACGATTGCGGCGATCCCGTAATAGCCTGTGAAAATTCCCGCCGCGCAGATGGGCATCGTCCTCATCTGTCTCAGACACGAGATTTAAGGGGCGGTTTCCGGCGGGATCAGGTTGGGTGGGCAGCTATTCAGCTTTCCGCGTGCCTCGGCCAGCGTCTTCTGATGAAGGGCGATGCGTTCCGCGGACGTCGGCACCTGCAGACTGCCCTCGGCCACCACTACCTCTCCCCGCCGCCGCTGCAGGCGGAAGGTGCCGCCCGCTGCGAGCATGCGTCCGAGCGGGCGATTGGGCTCTTCATCGGTCACCAGCGGAAAGGATGCGGCGATGCCGGGGCGGCCGGTCTTGGACTTGAGGTTGAGGACATAGGCTCGCCGGTCCCAGTGCTGACCGTCCGGCGCAATGATCCGAAGGCTGTCCGCCAGCGTGACCGGGGCGGTTTTCGTGGCATAGAAATAGCCGTGCACCCAGGGTGTGGCGGTGTTCGGCTCGGGGAACCAGATGTTGAGCAGGAAGGGGCTGTCCCCACCGCCGATCTCCAGCCTGCCCGTCTGCGCGATCGGCTTGCCGTCATGGAGGCGAAGCAGCGTCTTCATCACGCCGCCGGTTATGGGGGCGGTGACCAGGGTCTCCTGGCAGCCCTGGGCAAGGGCGTTGGGCGTGCCGAAGGCGGTAAAGGCAAGGGCGGTGAGCAGGATCGATGTGCGCATGGGGTGGCCTGTTCTGGAATGATGTTCCTTGCCTGGCCTGCATCGCGCGCTGTGCCTGCCGGCCTGCGATGAAGCACGCCCACGACGCGACGGGGCTGGCATGGCCGATTCACGGCGCGGGCAAGTGGCGAAAAGCCGGACTGCCGGCGCTGGTAAAGTTGGAAATGTTCTGCTTTAGTTCCGGAATGTTCCTTCAGTCCGATCCTGGCGTCCGATCATCGGCTTTCCTGCGTGTGTGGAGATTCAAGGGATTCAACATTTTCCGGCGGCGCTCGGGGATAAGTATGAGAAATCAATTGATTAGTTATCCGGTCGACTGGGTCGATGTGGGGGCGTTCAACCCTTTGGTTGAATGTTGCCATGCCCCGGCTTGGCGCTTGGCCTTCGCTGCTGCTATCCGGGGTGGGAAATGAGCCTCGACACCGACATTCAAGATCCCGGCGCGCCTTCCGACGTCCCCTTCGACAGCGCGCTTTCCGAGCGGTACCTGGTCTACGCGCTCTCCACGATCACGGCGCGCTCGCTGCCCGATGTCCGCGACGGATTGAAGCCGGTCCACCGCCGCCTGCTCTGGGCGATGCGGCTGCTGCGGCTCGATCCGGCGAGCGGCTACAAGAAGTGCGCCCGCGTCGTCGGCGATGTCATCGGTAAATACCACCCGCACGGCGATCAGTCGGTCTATGACGCGATGGTCCGTCTGGCCCAGACCTTTGCGCTCCGGTATCCGCTGGTCGACGGCCAGGGCAATTTCGGCAATATCGACGGCGATAACGCGGCTGCGTACCGATATACCGAAGCGCGGCTCACCCAGGTCGCCATCGACCTGATGGACGGGCTCGACGAGAACGCCGTCGATTTCCGCCCGACCTATAATGGTGAGGATGAGGAGCCCGAGCTCTTCCCGGGCCTGTTCCCCAATCTGCTCGCCAATGGCGCCGCCGGCATCGCGGTCGGCATGGCGACCAGCATCCCGCCGCACAATGCCGCCGAGCTGATGAATGCCGCGGTAGCGCTGATCGACAATCCGGCGGCGAATGTCCTCGACTATGTCCAGGGGCCGGACCTGCCGACCGGCGGCATCATCGTCGACAGCCCTGCAGCGATTGCGGAAGCCTATGCCACCGGTCGTGGCGGTTTCCGGGTGCGGGCCAAGATCGAGAAGGTCACCGAGAAGGGCGGGGGCTGGCACCTCGTCGTCTCCGAGATCCCCTACGGCGTCCAGAAGGGCAAGCTGATCGAGGGTATCGCCGATCTCATCAACGAGAAGAAGCTGCCGATCCTGGGCGACGTCCGCGACGAGAGCGCCGAGGACATCCGCATCGTGCTCGAGCCGCGCAGCCGCACGGTGGTGGCCGAGGACCTGATCAACAGTCTGTTCCGCCTGTCGGACCTCGAGGTGCGCGTTCCGCTAAACCTCAACGTGCTCGACAAGCATCGCACGCCGCGGGTGATGAGCCTGCAGGAAGCGCTGCTGGGGTGGATCGAGCATCAGTTCGTGGTGCTGCGCCGCAAGTCCGAGCATCGTGTCGCCAAGATCACCGACCGCCTCGAGCTGGTCGGCGGCTACATCATCGCCTTCCTCAACCTCGACCGGGTGATCGAGATCATCCGAACCGAGGACGAGCCCAAGGCCGTGATGATGGCGGAGTTCGAGCTGACCGACCGCCAGGCCGAGGCGATCCTCAACATGCGGCTGCGCAGCTTGCGCAAGCTCGAGGAGATGGAGCTCAAGCGCGAGCGGGACGCGCTGGAGAAGGAAAAGGCCGATCTCGAGCTGCTGCTCTCGTCCGACGCCCGCCAGCGCACCCGGATGAAGCGCGACCTGGCGAAGATGATCGAGCGCTACGGGCCGGAGACGGCGCTGGGCAAGCGCCGCACCCTGGTCGAGGAAGCTGCGCCGGCACGCGAGATCCCGCTCGAGGCGATGATCGAGCGCGAGCCGATCACGGTGATCCTCTCGGCACGCGGCTGGATCCGCGCGATGAAGGGGCATGTCGAGGATCTGTCGGGCGAGGCGCTGAAGTTCAAGGAAGGCGACTCGGCCTTCCTGGCCTTCCATGCCCAAACCACCGACAAGCTGCTGCTCGCCGCCGACAATGGCCGTTTCTACACGCTGGGCGCGGACAAGCTGCCCGGTGGGCGTGGGTTCGGCGAGCCGGTGCGCCTGATGATCGACCTGGAGGGCGAACGAAACATCGTCGCGCTGCTGCCGGCGAGCCAGGCACCCAGGCTGCTCGTCGCGGCGGACGATGGCCGCGGCTTTGTCGTGAAGGCCGAGGACGTCATCGCCGAGACGCGCAAGGGCAAGCAGGTGGTGACGCCGCGCGCCGGCGCGCATCTCAAGCTGGTCCGGCCCATCGGTGCCGAGGACGATGCGGTCGCGGCGGTGGGCGACAACCGCAAGCTGCTGGTCTTCCCGCTCACCGAAGTGGCGGAGCTGGCGCGCGGGCAGGGCGTGCAGCTGCAGCGCTACCGCGACGGCGGATTGAGCGACGTGCGGACCTTCAAGATGGTCGACGGGTTGAGCTGGGCGATGGGCGGCGAGAGCGGCCGGACGCGCACCGAGTCCGATCTTTCGCCCTGGCGCGCGACACGCGGTGCGGCGGGCCGGATGGCGCCGAACGGGTTTCCGCGCGACAATCGTTTCTAGGATGACGTAAAACGCTTTTGTTTCAGGCGGTTTTAACCAATCGGGGCTAGGCCGGGGCGTGATGGTATTCGCCAGGACGAAGAAAGCCCGTGTCGTGGCGCCGCTGCCCCTGCCGCAGCAGCCGGCTTCGCTTGTCTTCGGCCCGGGCATCTCGGCGATGATGCTCGACATGCTGCCGGTGCCGGCCGCGCTGGTGGAGCTGCAGGATGACGTGTTCGTCTTCGACGCGGTGAACCGATCCTTCCGGGTCGCCGGCCTCGGCACCGTTGCCAGCGAATCGCCGCTGATCCGCCTGCTCGGTGCGCGGCTCCGCCGCTTCATCGAATCGAACGAGATCCAGTGCGAGATCAGCTGGCAGTTCGGCGACGAGGTGGATGCCCGGCACTTCCGGGTGATGCTCGCCAAGCGTGCCGACCGCCGGTCCTTCCCGCGCTGCATGGTCACCCTGGTCGACCACACGTCGGAACTCCGCACCGAATACAGCTTGCGCCGCGAGATGGCGACGGACAGCCTCACCGGCCTGCCCAACCGCGCTGGCTTCTCCGATGCGCTCGAGCATGCGATCACGCCCGAAAATGCCCAGGATTTCGCGGTGATGGTGGTCAATCTCGACCGGTTCAGCCGCGTCAATGCCTGTATGGGCGGTCTGGCGGGCGACGAGCTGCTGATCACGGTGGCGCGCCGGGTGAAGGGTGCGCTGCGCAGCCGCGACACGCTGGCCCGGATGGGCGGCGACGAGTTCGGCGTGCTGCTTACCCTCGACGAGGGGCCGAGCGACGCACTCCATGTCGCCAAGCGCATCCAGGCGGCCCTGGCCAATCCGTTCCGCCTCTCGGACTTCGAGATCCGGGTCGACTGCTCGATCGGCATCGCCCTGGGCAGCGACAATGACGGCGACCCCGAGGATCTGGTCCGCAACGCCCAGTTCGCGGTGAAGCGCGCCAAGAAGAGCGGCCGCACCGAAATCTACCAGGCCCATACCTTCGACATCGCCCGCGAGCAGTTCGGCATCGAGACCGAGCTGCGCCGGGCGATCGAGCATGGGCAGATGACGCTCTGCTACCAGCCGATCTGCGACCTCGCGACGGGCAAGATCATCTCGTTCGAGGCGCTGGCCCGCTGGACCAACGAGGAGGGTGTCCGCCTTTCGCCCAACGACTTCATCCCCGTCGCCGAGGAATCGGGCCTGATCATCCCGCTCGGCCGCTGGGCGATGGAGGAAGCGGCGCAGACCATCGCGGCCTGGGACCGGGCGGCGGGCGGGGACGCCGGCGTCAAGGTCGCGGTCAACCTTTCCGCGATCCAACTGCAGCGCGATCATATCCCCGCCATGGTCAAGGGCGCGCTCGACCGACACGGCGTAGCGGGCGACCGCCTGACCCTCGAGCTCACCGAAAGCGCGATCGTCACCGATCCGGACCGCATCGCCCAGACGATGAACGCCCTCAAGGACCTGGGCACCACGCTGGCGATGGACGATTTCGGCACGGGCTATTCGAACCTCGCCTATCTCCAGAAGCTGCCGATCGACCTGCTCAAGATCGACCGCAGCTTCGTCTCCGGCATGCTGGCCGACCGCGACAAGGTCGCGATCGTCCGCGCCATCCTAAGCCTCGCCCAGGCGCTCGGCATGCAGACCACCGCAGAGGGTATCGAGACCAACGAACTCGCCCAGACCCTGGCGGCGCTGGGCTGCACCTATGGCCAGGGCTTCCTCTACTCACGCGCCCTCGAGCGCGAGGACGCCTACGCGCTGCTCGTCGAGCGCAACGCCTGAGCTACCGCTTCGTCGGCCAGTGCCGACACGCGTGCCTCATCCGGAAAACCCTCGGCGATCCAGGCTTCCTCGACCTGCTTCATGAGCTGCGCGACCTTGGGCCCGGCCTTGATGCCGCGCGCCACGATCGCGCCGCCCGAGAGCGGGAAGCGGGGCGGCTGCCACGCTTCCAGCACCGCCACTTCCGAAAGCGGGCTGCCGAAGATCAGCAACCGGTCGCGCGCCGCCTCCACGCCCGCGCGCCACGCCATCGAGACGAAATTGCTTTCGGGCGGCACGACCGCGGAGGCAAGACGCTTGCGCTGGGCCTTCGAGAGCTTGAGCCGCGCGGCGATCAACTCGGCGAGCGTGGCGTCGGTCGGGATCAGCGAGGCGAGCCGGCGGATCGCATCGGGAGCGACACCGGCAGCGTCCTCGCGCGCCGCGAGATTGGCGAAGCGGTCCGCCGATGTGATCTCCGGCAGCACGGGCAGGAAGATGCCGCGCTCGATCATCAGGGCGACCACGCGGACCGCGTCCTTCGCCACCAGCAGCTTGAGCAGCTCATCGGCGATGCGCTCGCGGCTGAGCGCCATCAGGTCTCTCGAACGCGCCGTGCAGGCTTCGAGGCCAGCCGGATCGGCGACGTCGCCGAAGCGGGCGAGGAAGCGGAAGAAACGCAGAATGCGCAGATGGTCCTCGGCGATGCGCTGGAACGCATCGCCGATGAAGCGGACATGGCGCACCTCGAGATCGGCCAGGCCTCCGAAATAGTCGAAGATCTCGCCGCTCGCCGGATCGGCATAGAGCGCGTTGATCGTGAAATCGCGCCGTGCCGCGTCCTCGCGCCAGTCATCGGTGAAGGCGACGGTGGCGCGGCGGCCGTCGGTGGAGACGTCACGGCGCAGCGTGGTGACCTCCACGGGGCCGCTTGCCAGCACCGCGGTGATCGTGCCGTGATCGATGCCGGTGGGCACGGCGCGGATGCCGGCGCCCTTGAGCAGCTCCAATACCCGCTGCGGCGGAAGCGGCGTCGCGACATCGAGATCGGAGACCGGCAGGTCGAGCAACGTATCGCGCACCGATCCACCGACGAAGCGCACGTCGCCGAGCACCTCGACCAGATGGGCGAGCCCCTCGCGGTGCCGCCAGTCGGCATCGGGCAGGATCATGCCGCCCATTTCAGCCGCCTCGAAAGATTGACCAGCATTGCCGCCGTTGCTCCCCAGATCCGGCGGTCCTGCCAGAGTATCTCGTAATAGCGCCGCTCATGGCCCTGATATTGCGCCACCTGCTCGCGCTGGTTGGCGGTGTCGAGGAGGAAATCGAGCGGCACCTCGAAAACGCTGGCGACCTCGGCCTCCGATGGCGTGAGCAGCAGATCGGGCGGCACCACGCCGACCACCGGGGTGACGACATAGTTGGTGACGGTGCGATAGCTGTCGGTGGTGCCGACCACTTCGACCGAGGCGGGCGGCAGGGCGATCTCTTCGTGCGCCTCGCGCAGCGCCGCGCCGATCGGGCCATCGTCTTCCGGATCGATACGGCCACCGGGAAAGGCGACCTGGCCGGCATGACTGCGCAAAGTCTCGGTACGCTGGGTGAGGATCACGCCGGGAGAGGCGCGATTGGTGACGGCGATCAGCACCGCGGCGGGGTTGCCGCGCACCGCGGGGTCGAAATCATAATGGTCGCCGGGGAGCAGTAGCGGTGAATGATCCGCCGCGAGTGCGAGGCGCAGGCGATCGGCGAGGCTCATTCTGCCGGCTCCAGCGGGAAGAAAGCGCCGTTGCTCCACACGCCCGGCGGCGTGCTGCCATTGGCCAGGGCGATCTCGGCCAGTTCGTAATAGACGGTGCGGGCGACCAGTGCCTCCAGCCCGCGGCGGACATGGAGATAGGGGCGGGGGCCGTCCTCGCGATCCTCGAAGCGCAAGCCGTGCTCCGGGCCGGCGGTGACGAGGTCGCCGGTGTTGAGGCGGAAGGCGAGCTTCATGGCGTCGCCTTCGCCCTCGCGCTTCATCTCCACCGCGGTGAAGGGCGCATCCTCGACGTCGATGTCGAGCTTCTCGACCGGCGTGACCAGGACGAAGCGCCCGTCGGGCTCGCGGCGCAGGATCGTCGAGAACAGGCGGACCATCGGCAGGCGCCCGATCGGCGAGCCCTGGTGGAACCAGGTACCGTCGCGGGCGATGCGCATGTCGCTATGCCCGCAATGGCTGGGGTTCCAGCTTTCGACCGGCGGCAGGCGATCCTCTTCGGCGAGGCGTGCGATCTCGGCAAGCGAGAGGCTGGCGAAGTCGGGCGGGGGCGTGGAGGGCATCGATTCGCCTCAATCTGCCGGCGCGGCGGGGCCGCGGAAGTTTACGAAACATACGCTACGGGGCCCCTGATTCCCGGTCCCCGGATGGTTCAGCGAACGAAGGCTGTGGAGGAAAAGCTGCGAACGGTCGGCCATGCCGGAGACCCAAGCAGACAAAATCCTACATTGGAAGCTGCGACTTGGCTTTTCCCCGGCGAAGGCCGGGGCTCAGTCCTTGCGAATCACGCGCCTCGGCGCGTCTTCGCCGCGCACACTTAGTCTGGGCCCCGGCCTTCGCCGGGGAAAGAAGCGTTGCTCGGATTTGGTTGCTACTCAGGCCGCTCGTCGAAGACGGGCCCCGACCTGGCCCGGACCAGCCGGCACCCCGGCGCCGCGGGCGAGCAAGCGGCGCGCCTCGAACGGGCCGGGCAGGCGCCAGCCGCCGGTCTTCTCCGCGGTGAAATCGAAGAAGCGGGCATAATATTCGGGATCGCCGACCAGCATCAGCGCATCGGCGCCGACGACCGGAGCGGCTTCCGCCGCTTCGAGCATCCGCTCCATCAGCATGCGGCCGATACCGCCCTGCTGGCGATCGGGCTGGACCGCGACGGGGCCGACCATCACCATGGGCACACTGCCGCCGCCATCGCGTTCGAGCGCGACCGGCCAGCACTGGATCGAGCCGAGCAGGCTGCCATCGTCCGCCACCGCGGCGAAGCTGAGTTCCGGAATCTCCGAAGTGCCAAGGCGGACCTTGTACGCAGTGCGCGCGCGTCGGCCCGGACCAAAAGCACGGTCGAGCAGCGTCTCGACGGCCTGAGGATCCACGGTCTCCAGCGGCAGCAAAGCGATCACTTCATACATTCCTTTCACAACAACGCCCGACCTGCGGATCGGGGCCGCGCGAAATAGCGCCCATCGGCGCTTTCGCAATACTGAATATATGCATGGCGGGGCCGAGAGGGAGGGGCGGGCTTTCCAGCAAGCGTGCATCTGCTATTGGGCGCGGCCTGTTTCCCCCTGAAAGGCATTGGCGACTTGCCCGATTCCCTGAAGCTCCAGGTCCATGACCTGGAAGTCGAAGTCCTCACCGGCGTCTATTCGGAAGAGACGCACCTTCCACAGCCGCTCCGTATCTCGGTGACGGCGGACATCGACCTGCCCGAACGCTTCGAGCCGGATACGCCGCTCAGGGCGTCCAAGAATTATATGGACATCAAGCACGCGGCGACCGACGGGCTGCCCAAGGACGTGCACTTCACCCTGGTCGAGGCGGTGGCCGAGCACATCTGCGACACGCTGTTCGTCGGCGATGCGCGCGTGCAGCGCGTCGAGGTGCGAATCGTCAAGCTGGCGATCGCGGAACAGGGCGAATCGATCGGGATCACGCTGGTCCGCGAGCGGAAGTAACAGAATCCCTCTCTCTCCCGCCTGCGGGAGAGAGAGGGAGCCGCAGAAGGCGGCGGAAGGGTGAGGGTGTCTGCGGGCGGCGAGCGCTTCGCTTGCCTCCAGCACTCACCCTCACCCGGTCTCGCTACGCTCGACCACCCTCTCCCGCAGGCGGGAGAGGGGATCGGGTGCTAGGCACACGGCCCCAGCGAGCGCAGTACGAAGGCATAGTCCTCGCGCGCCTTGGCGGCGTTCTGCGGATCGTCCGATTCGACGCTTTCCGTCGGCAGGCTGCGCGGCAGGCCGCAGGCGAGGCGATACCAGAGGAAGGTATTCGCCGCCGGCGCCCCGGCCGATTCGTCGACAATGTCCCCCAATGAAACACTCCAGCGCGGCGTTTCGCCCGGACGGCGCAGGATCTGGAGCGACACGGGCGCGCCGCCGGCGGTCTGCAGGAACACCTGGGTTTCCCCCTCGCCGGGCAGCGAGCCCGGGACGTGGAAGGCGTTGCCGACGCCGGTGATCGCCGGTGCGGCATCGGCGGCGAGCGCATCCCTGGTGATCGCGCGAACCTGCGCATCCAGCTCGGGCAACCAGTTCATCTGGCTCTGTAATCCGGTGAGCTGCACCGTGCCCGGGCGGCTGGGCACCGGGCGGGCGAAGAGCAGCACGCGCTGCTTGGCCAGCTTGGGCGGCTTGCCCTTGGCGTTGAGGGGCACATCGGCGGTGTAGGTGATGCGCGAGGAAAGGGCCTGCGTGCCGCGAATCAGGGCCGAGACATCCGCCTCGATCAGGAATCTGGCCATACCAGTGGCCAGACCAGGCGATTCTTCCGCCTTCAACCGGTCCGCCTTGCGAATGCGTGCGTCGACGATCAGCGGCGCCGTCGTCACTTGCCGTGCCAGGGTGGCATAGCTGGGTAAAACAGGTGCGGTTTGCCCCTGTGTTTGCGGGGGGTTAGCGGATGCACCTAAGGGTGCAGCGAGCGCAATCGCGCAAGAAAATATGGCGGGGAAGGTGCGGGTCATGCCGATCGGGTTACCGGAATCCGTTACGGCTATACAGAAATAATTCCGTCATCCGCCGATTGTAGGTCGGGTTTGTCCGACAAAGGGTTTGCGTAGACCCGGTGCGCGCGATAGAGACTCGCCCGCTGCCGAATTGGACGCATTTATAGCGCACGGCGGGCAGGCTTGTGCACGGGTCGCAAATCCGCCGCATAGGGCTGCATGTCAGGGATTAGAGGAGTGACGTTGCCGGATGTCTTACGCTGACCGCAATACAAGTGGCAGCCGCGTCGTCGCGATCGTTCTGGTTGCGATAATCGTGGCTGGCATGGGGTATGCCTTCGTCACGGGCCTTGCATATCAATTTGTCAAGAAGCAGGCGGAAAAGCTGAACACGTTCGACGTGCAAGAGCCGCCGCCCCCGCCCGAAGAAGTGCCGCCGCCGCCGCCGCCGCCGGATACCCCGGTGCCGCCGCCGCCGACTCAGATCGCAGTGCCGCCGTCCGTGGTGCAGGTGCCGACTCCGTCGCCGCCCATCCAGACGACGCCCAACATTCCGCAGACCCCGCCGCCGACGAGCCCTCCGGCTCCGCCCGCGCAGCCGGCTCCTCCGCCGCAGCCGCCGGCACCGCCGCGGATTGCAAAGAAGCTCACGCCCCGCGGTTCGCCGCAGAGCTGGGTTACGGATGACGACTATCCTGCCTCTGCGCTCCGCGCCGAGCAGGCCGGCACCGTCCGCTTCCGCCTTGACGTCGATGCGTCGGGCAAGGTGACCAACTGCACCGTAACGGGTTCGAGCGGCGTGTCCGTTCTGGACAGCACGGCTTGCAACCTGCTCAAGCGCCGCGCCCGGTTCAATCCGGCCGAGGACGAGGGTGGGAACAAGATCCCGGCTCCTTACAACGGCAGCTTCACCTGGAAGATTCCGACCTAGGCCGAGTGATTTGCTGGCGCGCTCCAGCGAGGGCGCGCCGGACCTGTGGATAAAAGCGCTATTTAGTTAGAGGAAAGAACCGACAATGCTCACGACCATTCTCGCCGCCGCGGCGCCCAAGGAAAACCCGTACGGCCTGATTCCCGCGCTCCGTGAGGGCGGCCTGATCTCGCAGACGGTGTTCGGCATTCTCGTGCTGATGCTGTTCTTCTCGCTCTACATCCTGTTCACCAAGCTGTTCGAGCAGCAGAAGATCCTCAACCAGGCCAAGCGCGTCCGCGCCGGCTTCTGGAGCGCCAACAGCCTGCGCGAAGGCGCTGCGAAGCTCGAGAAGAACTCGGCCTATCGCCAGCTGGTCGACGACGGCCTGGCCGCCCAGGAGCAGCACTCGAAGCTGACCGACCCGGTCGAAGCCCATGACTGGCTGCACGGCTCGCTTGCCCGCTCGGAAGACCTGATCAACTCGCAGCTGAAGAGCGGCCTGTCGTTCCTCGCCACCGTGGGTTCGACCGCTCCGTTCATCGGTCTGTTCGGTACCGTTATCGGCATCATCCGCGCGCTCGTGAAGATCGGTGCGGCTGGCCAGGCGTCGATCGACGCGGTCGCCGGTCCGGTCGGTGAAGCGCTGATCATGACCGCCGTCGGTCTCGCCGTCGCCGTTCCGGCCGTGCTCGCCTTCAACTGGCTGCAGGCTCGCAACAAGAAGATCAACGAGAGCCTGAACGCTTTCTCGAACGATCTGCTCGGCTACCTGGCTTCGGACGGCCGCGTGCGCCCGACCGTTGCCAAGGCTGCTCCGGCCAAGGCCGCTCCGGCCGCGACCACCAGCACCGCGCCGCGCGCCTAAGCGATCTGGAATATATGGGCCGCGCTTCCCCTGGCGGGTGCGCGGCCCTCTCCAGCCCGCAGGGGCTGGGGATTGGATTAGAAGAATAGGATAGCGCGCAATGGCGATGAGCGTAGGAGGGGGTGGCGGTGATGACGCCCCCATGTCGGACATCAATACCACGCCGCTCGTCGACGTGATGCTGGTGCTCCTCATCATCTTCCTGATCACGGTTCCGGTCGTGATCCAGACGGTGAAGCTGGAACTGCCGAAGGTCCAGTTTGAACCGACGATCACCAAGCCCGAGAACGTTGCGCTCTCGGTCACTGCCAACAACGGCAAGTGCGAAGTCTTCTGGGGCATGACCCCGGTGACGAGCCAGGAACTGGTCGAGCGTGGCGTGAAGAAGCTGAAGGCCGAGATCGACAAGCAGGGTGGCATCAACGCCGCCGGCCTCGAGCTCCCCGAAGTGCACATCCGCGGCGACATCAACACGCCGTACCGCTGCATCGGTGGCACCATCTTCGCGATGCAGATGGCCGGCTTCGTCAAGGTTGGCTTCATCTCCGAACCGCCCGCCGGTTCTGCCACGACCCGTCTCTGACGGCCCGGCTCAAAGGAGTTTAGACTATGGGTATGAGCGTGGGCGGCGGTGGTGATGACGGCCCGATGATGGAAATCAACACGACGCCGTTGATCGACGTCATGTTGGTGCTTCTGATCATGATCATCATGACCATTCCGATTCAGACGCACGCGGTGAAGGTCGACCTTCCGCAGTCGAACAACAACCCGCAGAACGTCGTCGAGCCGGAGAAGAACAAGGTCTATATCGATGCGCAGGGCCAGGTTTTCTGGAACAGCGCGCCGATCGACGACGTGACGCTTCGCCAGTATCTCGACCAGACGCTGCAGATGTCGCCGGAGCCGGAGCTGCACTTCCAGCCCGATCCGCAGGCACGCTACGAAGTCGTCGACCGCATTCTCGCGATCATCAAGCGCGCGAATGTGAACAAGCTCGGCTTCGTCGGCAACGAGCAGTATCGCAACGATTTCTGATCCGCCGCCCTTCGGGGCCTGGATCTGGAACAAGGAGAGGCGGTCCTTCGGGGCCGCCTTTCTTTTTGTCCGTAGGACTACGGAGGCGCATCAATCCGCTTGTGCACGTGACACGGAAGTGTAACACTACTGTCTTCAAAGAGTCACGAAACAGTCTCCGTGACGTAACAAAAGAAGGAGTAGGAGTTATGCGCACCGCGCTCATTGTCCTTGCAGCCGCCCCGTTCGCGCTCGCCACGCTTCCGGCGCAGGCCCAGCGTGACAACGGGGATCCCGTAGCCAGTGCCGCCATCTTCAATGGCAATTATTCGAAGGCGGAAGAGCAGCTCAACGCGCGCCTGCGCCTCGATCCGAACCAGCCCGAGCTGCTGCTCAACCTCGCGGCGGTCTATGCCCAGACCGGACGCACCGCGGAGGCACGGGCGCTCTACATCCAGGTGCTCCAGCAGCGCGATGTCGAGATGGATCTTACGGCCGACCGCGTGGCGAATTCGCATGTGATCGCCAACAAGGGGCTGCAATATATCCGCACGCTCCAGCTGACGTCGCGCTGAGCCCCATTTCCTGCCGTCTGGCTGCGTGAAGCGTAGCCAGCGGCGGACAACAGGCGCCGCCGATCGCGGCGCCTTTTCCATATCTGGATTAGAGGCTTAGAGCCGGGGCAGGGTGACGCCGCGCTGGCCCATATATTTGCCCGCACGATCGGCATAGCTGGTCTCGCAGGGCTGGTCGCCCTTGAGGAACAGGAACTGGCACGCGCCTTCGTTCGCGTAGATCTTGGCGGGCAGCGGCGTGGTGTTCGAGAATTCCAGCGTGACATGCCCTTCCCATTCGGGCTCGAGCGGCGTCACATTCACGATGATCCCGCAGCGCGCATAGGTCGACTTGCCCAGGCAGATCACCAGCGTGTCGCGCGGGATGCGGAAATATTCGACCGTCCGGGCCAGCGCGAAGCTGTTCGGCGGGATGATGCACACATCGGTCTTGCGATCTACGAAGCTGTTCGCAGCGAAGTCCTTCGGGTCCACCACCGCCGAATCGACATTGGTGAAGATCTTGAACTCGTCCGCCACGCGGGCGTCATAGCCATAGGAGCTGAGCCCGTAGCTGATGCAGTTCTCGCGGCGTTGTGCCTCGACAAAGGGCTCGATCATGCCCGTTGAGAGGGCCTGTTCGCGAATCCAGCGGTCTGAAAGGATCATGCCCCCGTTTTGCCGGAAGCACGCGACGGGGCAAGTGGCTTGTCGGATTGCAGGGATGTGCGCATAACGCAGACAAATAGACATGGGAGAGGCTATGCGCGGGTTGGTGGCGGCTGCACTGGTGGCGACGGTGGTTTCGGTACCGGCGCTGGCCTGTAAAGGCGCGGTGACGGTATGCTCCACGGCCGACGGGACGAGCTTCGCGCTGATCCGAGGCGGCAAGCCTGCGACCGTGCTGGTCGATCCCGCAGCCGACCCGGCCGTGCGCTATGCCGCGGAGGGATTTGCCGGCGACCTCCAGCGCGTGAGCGGCACCAGGGCCGTGCCGGCGCTGGGGCAGGTCGGTACGACGGGCCCGGTGGTGATGATCGGCGTGCTCGGCCAGAGCCCGATGATCGATGCGCTGGTTCGTGCCGGCAAGATCAGGGCGCAGGACATCGCCGGCGAATGGGAGGCCTTCCGCCAGATCGTTGTCGACAATCCCGCGCCGGGTATCGACCGTGCGCTGGTGATCGTCGGCTCGGACCGGCGCGGCGCGGTCTATGGCGCCTATGATCTTTCGGAGAAGATCGGGGTGTCACCCTGGCACTGGTTCGCCGATGTGCCGGTGGCGAAGCGTGCGAACGTTTACCTCACCGCCGGATCGCGGCGCGACCAGCCGAAAGTGCGCTATCGCGGCTTCTTCATCAACGACGAGGCACCGGCCTTCTCCACCTGGGTCCAGAAGAAGTTTGGTGGCGCGAATGCAAAGGCTTACGCGCATATCTTCGAGCTCGAGCTCAGGCTGAAGGGCAATTATCTCTGGCCGGCGATGTGGGCGCCGCGTGCCTTCAACGACGACGATCCGCAGAACAAGATCCTCGCCGACGAGATGGGCATCGTCATGGGCACTTCGCACCACGAGCCGATGACCCGGGCGCAGGACGAATGGCACCGCAATACCGCCGGAGGCGTGACCGGGGGCAAATGGGACTACACGGCCAATGCGGCGAACCTGCGTGCCTTCTGGCGCGGCGGGATCGAGCGGATGATGTCGAAGGGCGACGGCAAGGGCTATGAGAGCCTGGTGACCGTGGGCATGCGCGGCGATGGCGACGAGCCGATGGCGGAGGGCACGGCGACCAAGCTGCTGGAGGGCATTGTCGCCGACCAGCGCAGGATCATCGCCGAGGTGACCGGCAAGCCGGCGGACCGGACGCCGCAGGTCTGGGCGCTCTACAAGGAAGTGCAGGACTATTACGACCATGGCATGCAGGTGCCCGACGACGTGACCCTGTTGTTCGCCGACGACAATTGGGGGCAGGTACGCCGCTTGCCCGATCCGGGCGCCCCGCCGCGCAAGGGCGGCTACGGGGTCTATTACCACTTCGATTATGTCGGCGGGCCGCGCAACTACAAGTGGCTGAACACCAATCAGATCGAGAAGAGCTGGCAACAGATGGACCTGGCCTGGCAGCGCGGCGCCCGGGCGCTGTGGATCGTCAATGTCGGCGACCTGAAGCCGATGGAGTATCCGCTGAGCTTCTTCATGAAACAGGCCTGGAACCCCGAGGCGATGACGCCCGAGGCATTGGCGAGCTATCCGGCCGAATGGGCGAGCGAGCAGTTCGGCCCGGAACAGGGCAAGGCGATCGGCGCGCTGCTGACGCGCTATTCGCAGCTCGCAGCGCGGCGGAAGCCCGAACTGATCGATGCGGATAGATTCGGGCTCGGGCGGGGCGACGACCCGGCGCGCGATGGGGGCGAGTTCGGTGCGATGGTCGGCGAATGGGATGCGCTCGAGGCCGCGATGCTGAAGGCCAAGGCGCGGGTGCCTGCAAATGGGAGGGACGCGTTCTTCCAGCTGGTCGAGCATCCGATAGCGGCGATGGCGAACCTCTATCGGCTCTATTACGCGGTCGCGTGGAACCGTCGGCTCGCGGAGGGGAACGACAGCCGTGCCAATGGCTTTGCCGACCAGGCGGAGACGCTGTTCGCCCGCGATCAGGAATTGAGCGACCGCTATCACGCCATCGCTGGTGGCAAATGGGACGGGATGATGCTCCAGACCCATATCGGCTACACCAACTGGCAGCAGCCGGAGAAGCAGGTGATGCCCGAGGTGAAGCGGGTGGCGGGCACGCGCCGTTCAGTTGTCGGCCTGCGTCAGGGGGGGGGCAGACGTCGCCACCACGATCGAGGCGGGCGATTATGCACGGGCGGTAGGCGGCAAGGGGCTGCGCTGGCAGGTGGTCCCGCATCTGGGGCGCACCCGCGAGGCGGTGCTGGCACTTCCGCAGGGGCAGCCCGCGACCAGCGTGGCGGACGGGGTCCGGCTGGAATATGCGGTGCCGGTCGCCAAGGCCGGAGACCTGAACGTGCAGCTGATCCTGGTGCCGACCCTGGGCACCGGCGCGGATGGCAAGCTGCGGGTGGGTGTCTCGATCGATGACGGTCCGGTGGAGGTGCTGACCGACCTGCTCACCCCGGCGCCCAATGCCGCGGACAGCCAGCCGAAGCGCGACTGGAACAAGGCGGTGGAGGACAATGCTCGGACGCTGACCGCGCACTTCCCGGGCGTGGCGGCGGGCAGGCATGTGCTGAAGGTCTGGCGGATCGACGACAATGTCGTGCTGCAGCGGATCGTGGTGGGAACGGGCGCGCTGCCGGGGAACTATCTGGGCGGGCGCTAGCCCTGCACCACGTGCCACAGTTCCCCGCAGGGACCGATCACATAGGCCAGCGTCAGTCCCCAGGGCATCAGTGCCGGCGGCCTGGGATCGGGCACGCCGAAGCTGCCCGGCAGATCGAGGGACTGGATATGTGCCCACCAGGCATCCAGATCCTTCACGATGAGCTGCATCATGAAGTTGTTGCCCCAGCCTTCGTCATAATAGTCCTGGAGCAGGAAGCTGCCGGCATCGCAGGCGAAGCCGGCCACGCCGGCCGCTTCGAACGTGATCTCGAAGCCGAGCGCCTGGTAGAAGCGCTTGGAGAGGGCGAAGTCCTTGCCGCCGGGGACGAAGGGACGGATCGTGGTCGTGGCGAGGCTGGTCATATGGGGCTCTCTCGCCCGGTATCAGGCCATGCCGAGGTCGCGGGGGCCGAACGCTGCCGGGAGCAGCTGGGAGAGCGTGTACTCCGCAATCTCGTCCCCCGTGGCGCCGCCGCAGAAGACGGGCAGGTCGCGGCCACCGAGCTGGGCGGCCTCGTTGATGATCTGGCGGCAGCGGCCGCACGGGCTGACCGGGGCGGTGTCTGCGTGTCCCATCCGGCCGCCGATCACGCCGATCGCGACGACGTCCTTCAGACGCCCTTCGCTGCTGGTCCTGGCCAGCGCCACCGTCTCGGCGCAGAGCGACAGGCCGTAGCTGGCATTTTCGAAATTGGCGCCGGTCACGACCGTGCCGTCCGAGAGCAGCACGGCGGCGCCGACCGCGAAGTTCGAATAGGGGGCATAGGCGTTCTTCGAGGCTTCGCGGGCGGCCTCGATCAGTGCCTTGGGGTTCACTTCGCTCATTTCGCCATCACGTCCCAATTGACCGGTGCGCCGACGCCTTCGATCCGGCGGTGGCGCGATGCCTGCCATATCGACCATGGCCGCGCGAAATACGAGGGGGGGAAGAAGCGCTGCTGCGCCCAGAGCAGGCGCGGAAAGGCGTCGCTGAGGCGATACTGGTCCTCGAAGCGGCTCGAGACCATCAGGATCGCCGGCTTGCCGATATGCGTCTCGACATCGTGGAGGAAGCGGCCGATTTCGCCGATCACCACCTGGCGCTCGGGCCGGGCAGGGCAATCGGGCTGGAAATCGATCTGGACCGCGGGCGGCAGTTGGTCGTCCGAGCGCGGCACCGTGGTCATGAAGTTGCCCGACTGATCGGTGGCGAGTTGGCAGAGCGAGTAGACGTGGAGCGCGCCACGACGGATGCCGGCCTCGAAGGTCCAGCGCCAGTTCTCGGGGAAGCGGAGGTCGCGCGCCTGGGAGCCGGTGGTGGCGCGTATATAGGCGAAGTCGATCCCGGCCTTCTTGGCGGTCCACCATTCGATCGGCCCCTGTTCCTCGGACACGTCGACGCCCTGGACGGGGAAGTCGGAGGGCGTGGGGCGCCAGCGCGAGGCAAACAGCCAGGCACTCCAGCCGAGCAAGGCCAGAAGCAAAAGCGCCGGCACGACGAAGCGCAGCCGGCGTACGAGAACGCGGATGTGCAACGTCCTAACCCTTGATGTGAAGCACGCAGATCAGCGTGAACAGGCGGCGGGCGGTATCGAAGTCCACGTCGATCTTGCCTTCCAGCCGGTCCTTGAGCAGCGTCGCCGCGTCGTTGTGGATGCCGCGCCGGGCCATGTCGACGGTTTCGATCTGGGCAGGCGTGGCGTTGCGAATCGCGGCATAATAGCTGTCGCAGATGGCGAAGTAATCGCGGATCGGGCGGCGGAATGCGGCCAGGCCGAGGATCAGTGTCTCCTGATGGGAATCGTCGGCGCGCTTGATCTCCAGTGCCAGCCGGCCTTCCTGCACCGCCAGATGGAGCTTGTAGGGGCCGGCATAGCTGTCCGCCTGGGGGCGCTGGGGCGCGAAGTGATTCTCCTCGAGCAGGTCGAAGATCGCGATCCGGCGCTCCTGCTCGATATCGGCCGAGCGCCACAGAATCGTGCGCTCGTCGAGCGTGACGTCGATGATGCGCGGATCTGCGGCCATACCGCCGTTGCTTTGCGACCTATTACCGTTTTCCACAAGCTGTGCGGTTGCCGGAAACGCCGGGCGGTGCGCATAGGATGGGGATGGCGCAACCGATCCCCCTTCCGATTCCCGATTCTCCCGAAGGCCTGAGCCTGCCCGCGAACGTCGAGGCGGAGGCCGCGCTGCTCGGCGCAATGATGATCGACAACCGAGTCGCGGAAGACGTGCTGCAGAAGCTGCGCCCCGAGCATTTCTTCGAGCCGCTGCACGGGCGGATCTATGACGCGATCTCGACGCTGGTGGGCGACAACCGTCTCGCCACGCCGGTGACGCTCAAGCCGCTCTTCGCCGCCGATGCCGCGATGAAGGAGCTGGGTGGGCCGGCCTATCTGGCGCAGCTGACCGGCAACCCGGCCAGCTTGATCGGCGCGCGGGCGTTTGCGGACCAGGTCTATGACCTTGCGGTGCTGCGCGCGCTGGTCGGCGTCGGGCGCCATCTGGTCGACAGTGCGCTCGATACCAGCGAAGAGATCAATCCTGCCAAGCAGATCGAGCAGGCCGAGCTAAAGCTATACGAAGTCGCGGAAAAGGGCGGCGAGGATACCGGCGCCAAGAGCTTCACCCGCGCCGCGACGGTGGCGGTGCGGCACACCGAGCGGGCGATGAACTCGGGTGGCAGCGTGTCGGGCATCACCTCGGGCCTGACCGACTTCAACGCGATGACCGGCGGCCTCAACCGTTCCGACCTTCTGATCCTTGCCGGGCGCCCGGGCATGGGCAAGACCTCGCTCGCCACCAACATGGCGTTCAACGCGGCCAAGCGATACCTCGACGACATGGAGGCTGGGATTCCGGAGGACAAGTCGATCGGCGCGCCGGTCGCCTTCTTCAGCCTCGAAATGTCGGCCGACCAGCTGGCGCTGCGTATCCTGTCCGAGCAGTCCGAAGTCTCGTCGGAGAAACTGCGTACCGGCAATATCTCGGGGCCTGAGTTCATGAAGTTTGCGCGGGCGGCGGGCGATCTGGAGCGGCTGCCGCTCTATATCGACGACACGCCCGGCCTGACCATCGCGGCGCTGCGCACCCGTGCGCGGCGACTGAAGCGTCAGTACAAGATCGGTTTCGTGGTGGTCGACTATCTCCAGCTGCTCACCGGCTCGGCCAAGGCCTCGGGCGACGGGCGCGTGCAGGAAATCTCGGAGATCAGCCGCGGCCTGAAGACGCTGGCCAAGGAGCTGCACGTGCCGGTGCTGGCGCTGTCCCAGCTCAGCCGCGCGGTGGAAAGCCGCGAGGACAAGCGGCCGCAGCTCTCCGATCTTCGTGAATCGGGCTCGATCGAGCAGGACGCAGATATCGTGCTGTTCGTCTATCGCGACGAATATTATCACGACTTCAAGGCGCCCAAGGTGCCCGACGGCAATTCGACGCCGGACGAGATCGCCAAGTACCAGGCCTGGCAGGACCACCAGCTGCAGGTGGCGAACAAGGCGAGCGTGATCATTGCCAAGCAGCGTCACGGTGCCACCGGTACGGTGGACCTGCGCTTCGATCGCCAGTTCACCAAGTTCAGCGACCTCGCGCCGGGCGGCTATTGATCCGGCTTGCCGGACTTCGGTACGCTTGCGTATCAAGTCGGCATGCCGTTCCTAGCGTTCGCGATGGCCGCCTGTCCGGCGGGCCAGCTTAGCCCCGTCCGGGCCATCGAAGATCTGGAACTGGCCATCTCCGCCGCAGAGGCGGGATTGCCCGACATCTATTGGCGTCAGAGCCCGGCGCAATGGGCGAGGCGCAAGGCCGAAGCGCGAACGGCGATGGCGCGAGTTACCAATGAGGAAGAATTCTTCCGCGCGCTGAGCCCGCTGCTGCGCGGGATCGGCGAGGGGCATCTCTCGGTGGCGCGCAGCGAGGGGATGAACTGCCGCTATCGTGAGACGGCACAGCTCTTCCCGCTCGACCTGCTCTGGCGCGACGAAGGCGCCTTTGTCACCGCCGGTTATGGCGGAGCGGCGGACGTGCCGGTGGGGAGCCAGCTGCTCTCGGTCGGCGGGCAGGGCCACAAGGCGATGCTCGAGGAGATGGCGCGGGTGAGCGCGCATGACGGCGACAACCGGACGGGGGTGATGCGCGACCGGCTGGGGCGCGGCTATGCGGCGGTGCGCTGGTGGATGCGCGGCAACGAGCGCGATTATGCAGTCCGGCTGAAACTGTCCGACGGCCGGATCGTCGCGCGGTGGCTGGCGCCGGTGCCGTTCAGCGCCCGGCCCGCGCCGCCCGAGGATCCCGCACCGGTGGCGACGCTGCGTTGGGTGAATGTCGACACCGCCTATCTTTATGTCCCGACCTTCAGCAACAAGCGGTATCGGGCGGCGGGGGCGGACTATCGCGCGACCGTCCAGGCGATCTTCGAGCAGATTGCCGCGCGTGGGACGAAGAATCTGATCCTCGACCTGCGCGACAATGGGGGTGGATCCGAGCCGAACGAGAGCATCCTCCTGTCCTATCTGATCGAGGAGCCGTTCCGGAAATACGCGTCGGTCCGTTCGCGGTCGAACAGGCTCCGGGTGACGAGCCTGTCCGGCAAGGTTTTCGAGCAGGAAATCTATGATGCCGACGAGTTGAGAACGGTGGAGGCGGCGCCGAATGGCGATCTGCTCCGCATCGACGCTCCGCCCGAGGGCCTGATGACGCGCTGGGAAAGGGCGCGCCCGGTCTTCAAGGGCCGGCTGGTCGTACTTGCAGGCGGCTATACCTTCTCGGGCGGCGCCGAGCTGGCATCGATGCTCCGCGCGACCAACCGCGGGCTGTTCGTCGGCGAGGAAGTGGGTGGGACCCATGGCGGCAACACCAGTGGCTATAAATGGGAGCTGACCCTGCCCAATTCAGGGATGGAGATCGGCATCCCGCTGCTCGCCTTCCGCTTCACATGGCCTGAACCGCATCCCAATCACGGCGCCATGCCGGATTGCTTCGTCCAGCCGCGTGTGGGCGAGGTGCGGGTGACGAAGGATGCTGCCTATGACGTGGCGCTGCGGGCACTGAGCAGGGCATGGGCGGCGCCCTCCAGGACGGTCTGTCAGTAGCCGAGACGCTTCAGTTCCTGCTTCACTGCGGCGATCGTCTTGAAGCGATAGTGCGTGTCGCCGCCCTCGCGCGAGCTGCATTCGCAGCCGACCCCGCCGAACTTCTTGCTGAGCCCCTCCAGATAGGTCAGCGCCGGCTTGCCGATAGCGGGCGTATCGAACAGGCGGACTTCGTAGAAGGCGCCGCTATAGTCGTAATGCTGCTGCGGCCATTTGAGGATGACGATCAGCTCGCGATCCGCGTCGCGATCGGCATTGGCGAAGCCGATCGCCGCGACCTCGGCGTCGCCGCCTTCCTCCTCGCCGGTGGTGACCGCGATCTTGCCCCAGGCGCCGTCCGGCTGCTGCACCAGTGCGAACAGCTCGCGGAAGCTGACAGTGTAGTTGTTCTGTAGTTCGCCGCGCTGATAGTCGGCGAAGATCGTACGTCGGCCATTCCAGGGCGCATCTACGATATTCAGATCGCCTTCGGGCCGGTCGAGGATACGCGCGGCGAAATGTGCCGGGGGCTCGCCGGTCTCGAGGCGCCAGTCGGGAGCGGTAGCGTTCGCAGTGGCGAGCAGGGCGAGGAGCGGGAACAGGGGCCGAATCGACATCGGCCCGAACCTATCAGAAGCTCGGCTGGTTGGGGTCGCCGTCTTCGATCGCGGTGTGGATGCCGCACTCGGTCTTGTCCCAGCCGCGCCAGCGACCCGAGCGGGGATCTTCGCCCGGCTTGACCACGCTGGTGCACGGCGCGCAGCCGATCGAGAGATAGCCCTGTGCCTCCAGGGGATGGCGAGGCAGGCTGTGCATCTCGAAATAGGCTTCGATGTCGTCCTTGGTCCAGCTGGCCAGCGGGTTGAACTTCAGCCGGTCGCCATCGAGCTCGAAGCGGGGCAGGGCGTTGCGGGTGCTCGCCTGGAATGCCTTGCGGCCGGTGATGCTGGTGTCGAAGCCGGCGAGCGCCTTTTCCAGCGGCATCACCTTGCGGATTTCGCAGCAGCCGTCCGGATCATAGGACCAGCGCAGGCCGGTGGCGTCGCGCTTCTCGATCGCCTCGGCATCGGGCACGATGATCTGGAGGTTCTTCAGCCCGATGAATGCCGCGAGCTGGTGAACATAGGCAAGCGTCTCCGGGAAATGCTTGCCGGTATCGAGGAAGATCACGGGGGTGTTCGGATCGGCCTGGGCGACCAGATGGAGAAGGGCCGCGCTCTCGGCGCCGAAGGACGAGACGAGCGCGACGTCGCCTAGCATGTGGTTGCCCAATACTTCGCGCAGCATCTCGGGCGTGTCGGTGCCGCGGAACAGGTTGTTCAGGCGGATCGCGTCAGCCGCCGTCCAGCGCGGGGCGACGTCCAGTCGATCAACCTTGCGTACGGCTTCAGCCATGCCGGCGTTTCCATACGGGCACCGCAGGATCGGCTGCCGCCTGATAGTGGAATTCGTAGCGGGCCAGGCTTGCCGCGAGCACGGCCTCGTCGACCGGAGCCTCTGGTGCGAAGCTGTCGAAGCCGCAGCGGCGCATCAGCGGGATCTGATCGACCAGGACGTCGCCCTGGGCGCGCAGCTCGCCGGTATAGCCCGCCTCCCGCAGGATGCGGCCGGTGGAATAGCCGCGGCCGTCGCGGAACTTGGGGAAGCTCACTTCGACCAGCGCGAGGCGATCGAGATAGGGGAGCAGGATGCGCGCATCCTCGCCGCTCTCGATGCGGACGGCCGTGGCGTTGGACTGGCCGAGGAACGCGTCGAGGGTGACGGCGGGCTCCTCATGCGTCTCGTCGTCGCGGTAGCGCAGCAGATCACCCATAGATCGCCTCCTTGAACGGGGCCATGCCGAGGCGGCGATAGGTATCGAGGAAGCGTTCGCCGTCCTCGCGCTGGGCGAGATAGAGGTCGGTCGCCTTCTCGATCGCGTCGACAATGCCGTCCTCGCTGAAGCCGGGGCCGGTGATCGTGCCGAGCGACACGTCCTCCGCGCCCGAGCCGCCGAACGACAGCTGGTAATTCTCGACGCCCTTACGGTCGACACCGAGGATGCCGATGTGACCGGCATGATGGTGGCCGCAGGCATTGATGCAGCCGCTGATCTTGAGCTTGAGTTCGCCGAGTTCGCGCTGGCGGCCGATGTCCGAGAAGCGCGTCGCGATCTTCTGCGCGAGCGGGATCGAACGCGCGTTGGCGAGGCTGCAATAGTCGAGGCCCGGGCAGGCGATGATATCGCTGATCAGGCCGAGATTGGCTTCGGCCAGGCCCGCTTCGCGCAGCTGCTGCCACACGGTGTAGAGATCGGCCTTGCGGACATGCGGCAATACGATGTTCTGGGCGTGGGTGACGCGCAGCTCGTCGAAGCTGAACTGTTTGCCGAGATCGGCCATCAGGTCGATCTGGTCGGCGGTGGCGTCGCCGGGGATGCCGCCGATCGGCTTGAGGCTGATCGTGACCACCGCATAGCCCGGCTTCTTGTGCGCCGAGACATTCTGATCGAGCCAGACGGCGAAATCGGGATCGCTGCGGTCGAGCGTGTCGGGCGCGTCCGCGTCGAAGGCGGGCGGGGCGAAATAGGCGGCGATACGATCGAACTCGGCCTGGGGCGGATCGATGCCGAGCGCCTTCACCGCGGCGAATTCCTCCTCGACCTCGGCACGATATTTGTCCGCGCCGAGCTCGTGGATCAGGATCTTGATCCGCGCCTTGTACATGTTGTCGCGGCGGCCATAGCGATTGTAGACGCGCAGGCAGGCTTCGAGATAGCTGACGAAATCGTCGAAGGGCACGAAGTCCTTGATCAGCGGCGCGATCATCGGGGTGCGGCCCATGCCGCCGCCCACGTAAATCGCGGCACCGAGCTGGCCGTCCTTCTCGACGATCTGGATGCCGATATCGTGCAGGCGCATCGCCGCGCGGTCTTCCTCTGCTGCGATCACGCAGATCTTGAACTTGCGCGGCAGGTAGCTGAATTCGGGGTGGAACGTGCTCCACTGGCGCAGCAGCTCGGCCCAGGGGCGCGGATCGGTCAGCTCGTCGGCTGCGGCACCGGCGAACTGGTCCGACGAGATGTTGCGGATGCAGTTGCCGCTGGTCTGGATGGCATGCATCTCGACCGTCGCCAGCTCGGCGAGGATGTCGGGCGCGTCCTCGAGCTTGATCCAGTTGTACTGGAGGTTCTGGCGGGTGGTGAAATGGCCATAGCCGCGATCATATTTGCGGGCGATGTGCGCCAGCATGTGCATCTGGCGGCTGTCGAGCGTGCCATAGGGCACGGCGACGCGCAGCATGTATGCGTGGAGCTGGAGGTAGAGGCCGTTCATCAACCGCAACGGCTTGAACTGGTCCTCGGTAATCTGGCCGGCGAGGCGGCGGTTCACCTGGTCGCGGAATTCCTCGACGCGGGCCGCGACGATGGAGTGGTCATATTCGTCGTATTTGTACATGTCAGATCACCCAGCTGCCGGCATTGGGGTCGGCGGGCTTCAACGTCAGGTCCGGACGGACGGTGGGGCCGAGCGCGCGGATGCGGTCCTTGATGTGCGCGGGGCGGGGCCCCTCGGGCGTGGCAGTCGCGTCGATCACATAGGGACCGTTGACCCGGCGCGCGCCTTCCTCGGCATGGGCGATCGCCTCGCCCTGGTCGCCGACATCGACGGCATCCTCGACATGGCGCGACCAGCCCGAGCCGGACCACCAGGTGACGTCGCCGGTGGGAAGATCGTTTCCGGTGAGCAGCTTCATGCCAGCGCCTCCGCCGCCTTCGCCCAGTTGGCGAGCTTGTCCTCGGCATCGGCTAGCATCACGACTTCGCCGACGATGATGATCGCGGGGCTCTGCACCTGCTCGCGCGCGACCATCGGACCGAGATCGGCGAGCAGGGTACGCAGCGCGCGGCTGCCCTCCAGCGTGCCGCGCTCGAGCACCGCGACGGGCATGTCGGGCGAGACGCCGTCATTCATCAGCTTCTCGGAGATGTCCGGGCAGGTGGCGACGCCCATATAGATCACCAGCGTGCGGCCCTTGCCGGCCAGGCCGGACCAGTTCTGCTCGCTGAGGCCCTTGCATTGGCCGGCGACGAAGCTGACCGCGCTCGACCAGTCGCGGTGCGTGAGCGGCAAGTTGACCTCGGCGGCCGCACCCAGCGCGGCGGAGATGCCCGGGATGACTTCCACCGGCAGGCCGGCGGCGCGCACGGCTTCGACTTCCTCGCCACCGCGACCGAAGATGAACGGGTCGCCGCCCTTGAGACGGACGACGATCGCGCCGGTCTTCACATGTGCGACGATCAGTGCGTTGATCGCATCCTGCGGCACGGTGTGCTTGGAGCGGCTCTTGGCGACCGAGATGCGGTGGGCCTGGGGGGCGAGATCGAGAACGCGCGGATCGACCAGCCCGTCATGGACGAGCACATCGGCCTGCTTGAGCGCCTCGACGGCGCGCACGGTGAGCAGGCCCGGATCGCCGGGGCCCGCGCCAACGAGAATCACGCGCCCGCGCGCGGTGGGATCGAGAAGGGTCGCCATGGACGGCAGATGGGCCGCGACGGCTCGGGGGGCAACGGACGGTTGCTTGGGGTGGGGCTAGGGAAACTATCGCCAGTGGCTGCGTGTAGCCGCTAGGGGCGATCGAGAAGCCCGATGGGCGGCTCTGGTGGCATGTTCAGGCGCCCTTTCGGGCTTGGCCAGAATTTGAACTTCGTCACAGCAAACCAGACGAGGCCGGCAAAGACCACCGTGCCGATCATCAGGTACAGACCATTCATTCGGTCCGAGGTGTACAGCTCACGATCCCGCCATATCAGGCTCAGCCAGAATGCCAGAAACATCAGGCTGATGGTGGATGCGGGGGCATCGCCGAAATAGTGGATGTAGATTCTGGATATCAACGCATCCCGCCTGTTCTCCTCCGCACGAAGGCGCCAGGTGCGCATTGCGATATGCGCGGCCAGAATACTGAAATAGAACATCAGTGCGGTGATCGCGGCGGAGCTGGACAGTAAGAGCCAATAGTCGTGGAGGTTGTCCAAGTGCTCGAAGGTCGGGCTCTTGAGCGCAAAATAGGCCGCGGTAAAAAATCCCTGAGACGTGAACAGCCACGACATCCGGTGATGGATGAGTGTGTGCTCGAACTGAATTTTGTTCAGAGCCTCCGCATATTCGAGTTCGTACGTCGGGTCTTTCGGAACGCGATCCCTCATAGCGCCAGACATGTTTCCTCCCCCTCAGGAAGCACCAGTCTATCACGCGCTACTGCGATCCGCAGATCGTTTTAGTCCACAATGGCGAGAGCCCGGGCATGCGCCTGTATCACCGCGCGGGTAGAGACGTCGCTGTCGAACACGCCGTACCAGCCCTGGGGCTCGTGGGGCGGATCGCCTAGCCAGGCGGTGTCGCCGGGGCGGAAGCGGTGGTCGCCGTGCACCGGGCGGCCCTCGCCGTTCCAGGCCCAGAAGTTGGAGCCGGCGATGATGGCTGGATTGGCTTCGACTGCGTCGTAGATCAGCTTGTAATACAGGTCCTTGTAGCGAGTTGCTGACTCTGGATCATAGCCGCCGCCGTCGCGTGGATAACCGAATTCCTCGATCGCCAGCGGCTTGCCGATCTCGGTCGCCAGCGCGAGGTGCTGGGCGATGTACTCGCGCACCCTGGCGAAGCTCGCGTCGTTGGTGCCGGCGATATCCTTCGCATCGACCCAACCCCAGTTGAGCGGCCAGATATGGGCGGTGAGATAGTCGATCTCGGGGAAGGTGTGCGCGGCCTTGTAGACATCGGCGCGCTCGACCGAGCCCTTGAGCCCTTCGCTACCGGTGGAGACGAGGTGCCTGGGCGAAAGCGACTTGATCAGTTTCGCCGTGCCCTGGATCCAGCCATTGTACGCAGCGAGGTTCGGCTCGGCGGATTTGGAGCTGCCGCCGGGACGCGGTTCGTTGGCGAGTTGCCAGGCCATGATCGTGGAATCGCCGGCATGGCGCTTCACGGTGGCGCGGACATAGTCGTGGAACAGGGCGACGGCCTCGCTGTTCGCGTAGAATTGTGCGGTCATGTCCGGGAATTCGGGCCAGGGATGGGCCGGATCGTTCGCGTCGAGATACTTCCCGCCATTCACCCAGCTGAGATAGGTCATCATCCCGCCCGACCATTCCCAGAAATTGGTGAGGTAGAGCACCGCCTTCATGTCGCGCTTGGCGAGCTCGGAGAGCGCATAGGCCAGGCCGTCGACCAGGGCCGGGTTCCACGCGCTTCCCCTGGTGCGGAAGGCCGGCTTCACCGAGTTCTTGAGCGGGGAATCCTCGGCCGAGGCGGCGATGCGCAGGTTGCGGATACCGATCGAGGCCAGCGTGTCGAGCTCGCGGCGCAGGCGGTCCCGATTGCCCCAGGGCGCATCGGCCCCGAGCCAGGCGGCGTACCACATGTTCGTGCCAGCGAAGCGATAGGGCTTGCCGCCGAGCAGCAGGCCAGTGCCCTTGCGGGTGACGAAATCGTCGGGAGCGGCGATTGCGGGAAGGGGAAGCGCGGCGCCGGCGAGCGCGGCAGCGGTCGATCCGAGCACGGACCTGCGGGTGATCATGGTCTTCCTCCCCTGTTAGCGGTCACAGCATAACCGCCACGGCGCGGGGAGGAAGTGGGGTTGGACGGGGCGCGGCCTTCGCAGGTGAGGAGGGTAAAAGGCCGCGCCCGTCCGCCCGCGCGTATTGCGCCTGCACGCGGGCTGGGATCAGGGTCAGTCGAACAGTTCCTCGAGGAACGACTTGCGGCGCTTCTGCGGATAGTGCCCGCCAAGGCCGTGGCCGCGATCATCATAGCGCGGGCGCTCGTCGCGATACTCGCCGCGATATTGCGGCTGGGGAGCCGCCGGTGCGGGCGCCGGGGTAGCGCTGCGCTCGATGATCTTGTCGAGTTCGCCGCGATCGAGCCACACGCCCCGGCAGCTGGGGCAATGATCGATCTCGATCCCGGAGCGCTCGACGGGCACCAGCACGGTGCCGTCGACGGGGCAGGTGAAACTGGCCATCGCGTGTTACTCCCGCTCGCCCGTCAGGTTCAGCAGCAGCTGGAACATGTTGATCAGGTTCAGATAGAGCGACAGCGCGCCCATGATCGCCAGCTTGTCGGCAGCTTCGCTGCGACCGTAGTGGGCGTACTCGCTCTTCAGGCGCTGCGTGTCCCAGGCGGTGAGGCCGGCGAAGATCACGATGCCGATGACCGAGAACAGCGTCTGCAGCAGCGACGAGCCGAGGAAGATGTTGACGATGCTCATCAGCACCACCGCGATCAGGCCGACCATCAGGAAGGTGCCCATGCCGGTCAGGTCACGCTTGGTGGTGTAGCCGAACAGGCTCAGCGCCAGGAACATGCCGGCCGCGGCGAAGAAGGCGGTGGCGATGCTCTCGCCCGTGAAGACCAGGAAGATGCTGGCCATCGACACGCCCATCACGCCGGCAAAGGCGAAGAAGGCGGTGCGCGCGCCGGCCGTGCTCATCCGGTCGATGCGGAACTGGAAGAAGAAGATGAAGGCGAGCGGCGCGAACATCGCCACCCATTTCAGCGGCGTGCCGAAGATCAGCGCGACCAGTGCCGGCGTGCTCGCCACGGCAAGCGCGACGAGGCCGGTGATCGCCAGACCGATCCCCATGTTGCGATAGATGCCCAGCATGTGCTGGCGCAGTCCCTCGTCAAAGCGCGCGGCTGCGGCGCCGGTGCGGGGAGTCTGGTAGAGAGGGTTCACGTGCGAAAACTCCAATCGAAGCAAAGCATTCGATCGAGCGACGCCCGGGGCCGGTTCGGTGGGGAAGGGGGACTTGGCCGTCCGAACCTGCACCGAGCGCGCTCGATGCGGTCCGACATCACGAGGGCTTGGAAAGCCCTCGCCAGAGGGGCCCGGTCCGCTTCTGGAATGTAGGCGGCGGGTCGTGGCGCTTCAACGCCGCGATTGTAACGAATTGTTGCTCAGGCGTCCCTGAGACCGACCCCCATCGAGGCGCGGGAGGATTCGCTTTCCGACGAGACCACCGGATAGGCGCAATAGTCCGCGGCGTAATAGGCGCTCGGGCGGTGGTTGCCCGACCAGCCCACGCCCCCGAACGGTGCCGCCGACGAAGCGCCGTTGGTCGGCCGGTTCCAGTTGACGATCCCGGCGCGGATGTTCGCCCAGAACTGGTCGTAGCGCTTGGGATCCTGCGAGACGAGGCTGGCCGACAGGCCGTAGCGCGTGTCGTTGGCCTCGATGATCGCGTCCTCGAAGCTGTCCGCCCGGAAGACCTGGAGGATCGGGCCGAACAGCTCGACGTCCACCTTTTCGCGCGCGCCGGTCATATCGATCACGCCGGGGGTGAGGAAGGGGCGGCCCTCGATCGGGCGCTCCATGTGGCGGAGCGGACGGCCGCCCATGGTCGACAGCGCCAGGAAGCTCTCGGTGAGCATGTCGGCCGCGTCATTGTCGATCACCGGGCCCATGAACGGCGCCGGATCGGCATGGGGCTCGCCGATGATCAGGCGGCCGATCAGCTTGTTGAGCTCGCCCATCAGCGGATCGAACAGCTTCTGGTCGACGATCAGGCGGCGGGCGGCGGTGCAGCGCTGGCCGGCGCTGGTGAAGGCCGACTGAACCACCAGCACGGCGGCCGAATAGAGATCGGGCGTGTCCCACACCACGATCGGGTTGTTGCCGCCCATTTCGAGCGCGAGGATCTTCTCGGGCCGGGTGGCGAACTGGCGGTTGAGCGCGATGCCGGTATTGGCCGAGCCGGTGAACAGCAGGCCGTCGATGTCCGGATGGCCGGCGAGCGCCTTGCCCTCGTCCGGGCCGCCGACGAGCAGGCGGACACAGCCCTCGGGAATTCCGGCGGCGTGGAAGCAATCGACCAGGAAGGCGCCCGAGGCCGGGGTCTTCTCCGACGGCTTGAACACCACGGCATTGCCGGCGAGCAGCGCGGGGACGATGTGGCCGTTGGGCAGGTGGACCGGGAAATTATAGGGGCCGAGCACCGCCAGCACGCCGTGCGGCTTGTGGCGCAGTGCCAGGCGAGTGTTCATCGGCGCATCGATCCGGCGCTGGCCGGTCCGCTCCGAATAGGCGGTGATCGAGATATCGACCTTGGCGATCACCGTCTCGACCTCGGTGCGCGCTTCCCAGAGCGGCTTGCCGGTCTCGCGGGCGATGAGGTCGGTGAAGGCGTCCGCTTTCTGCCGCACGACATTGGCGAAACGGCGCAGCGCCTCGATCCGATAGGCGAGCGGGTGGGCCGCCCAGGCGGCCCAGCTCGCGCGGGCGAGGGCGACTTCCCTGTCGGCGTCTCCGCTAGTCTGGCGCCAGAGAACCGCACCGGTGGCGGGTTCGGTCGAGATGATTTCCGTGCCGGGCATCGATTTCGGGGAGAATTGGTCTTTCGGGAAGGTTGCCGTGCTTTGCACGAATTTGGGCGGCTAGGCCAGTGCCTCTGCCATATGTCGGATCGCCGCGACCTTGGCATGGAGCGGCGCCCAGTCATCCGATTCGGCGATCGATGCCCAGAGCGTCTCCACCTCGTCGATCAGCATCGAGCAGGGTGTGCCGGACCAATAGGCGTGGTCGCGTGCCTTGCGGGGCTGGTAGAACTCCAGCTGGCCACGCAGATCGTCGAACGCTTCGCCATAATGGGTAGGAAGCTCGCCGCCGAACGCATCGAAGAAGAACTCGTCGAGCGGGGTCAGCGTCTCGGCCAGGGCCTTTTCCAGCACGCGGGTGAGGATGCCGTCCGCCTCGGTGCCGCGGGGATTGACGCCGAGGCGCCAGAGCAGGGCTTTGGTGACTTCGCGCTGATAGGTTTCGGGGTAGGCTTCCATCGCCTCGATCAGCGGTTCCTCGTCGGCGATCAGGCGCAGCGAGATGGCGAGCTGCATCGCGTCCCAGTAGATCGCCTCGGGCTGGCGGCCGAAGGCGTAGAGCCCGGCATGGTCGAAATAGGCGGCGGTGAAGCCCGGCTCCCAGAAGGGAGCGAAGCGCCACGGGCCGTAATCGAAGCTCTCGCCGGTGACGTTGATGTTGTCGCTGTTGAGCACGCCGTGGACGAAGCCCGCGGCCATGAAGCGCGCGGCCATCGTCCCGGTGCGCTCGCAGACATGGGCGAGCAGGCGGGCGGGGCCGTCCGCGCCCGGCTCCTCGCCATAATAATGGCGCAGCACATAGGCGACGAGGCGCTCCATCGCCTCGGCCTCCTGGAAATGGGCGAGGCGCTGGAAGGTGCCGATGCGGATATGGCCGTGGTTGAGGCGGACCAGCACCGAGGAGCGGGTAGGCGAGGGCTCGTCGCCGCGGTGGAGCTCCTCGCGGGTCTCGATCAGCGAGAAGGTGCGGCTGGTGGGTACGTTCAGTGCCTCGAGCATCTCGGTGGCGAGGATTTCGCGGACGCCGCCTTTGAGCGTGAGGCGGCCGTCGCCGAAGCGGCTGTAGGGGGTCTGGCCCGAACCCTTGGTGCCCAGGTCCATCAGCCGGCCGTGCGAGTCGGTCATCTGCGCGAACAGGAAGCCGCGGCCATCGCCGATCTCGGGGTTGTACACGCGGAACTGATGGCCGTGATAGCGCAGCGCCAGCGGGGCTTCGAGCGAGCCCCTGAGCGGTTGGAATCGGCCGAAATGGGCGACCCACTCCTCGTCCGACAGACCGTCCAGCCCAACCTCGGCCGCGGCACGGTCGTTACGGAATCGCAGGCTCGTCTGCGGGAAGAGCGCGGCGGCGACGCGATCGTAGAATGCATCGCCGAGTTCGAGGATCGCCTGTTGCGGAGTGAAGTCCATGCGGCGATATGGGGAACAATGGCCGAGCGACGCAACTATTCCGACGGTTTCTGGTGGTCGCGGGACGGGATTCGTCTCCACTATCGCGAATATGCAGGCCCGGCGGACAAGCCGCCGGTGCTGTGCTTCCCGGGGCTGACGCGCAATGCGCGCGATTATGAGGCGCTGGCCGAGCGGCTGGCCGGGCAGTGGCGCGTTATCTGCGTCGAGTTCCGCGGGCGGGGGGAGAGTGGGTATGCGAAGGATTCGATGTCCTATGTGCCGCTCACCTATTTCCAGGATGTCGAGGCGCTTCTCGAGGCATTGAAGGTCGAGAAGTTCATTGCGATCGGCACCTCGTTGGGCGGACTGGTGACGATGCTGCTCGCCGCCACCGAGCGCGACAAGCTGGCCGGCGTGGTGCTCAACGACGTCGGTCCCGAGATCAATCCCGCGGGACTGGCGCGAATCCGCACCTATGTCGGCAAGGCGGTGTGGTACCCGACCTGGATGCACGCGGCGCGCGGCGTCGCGGAGGGCAATGCCGATGTCTATCCGGACTATGGCATCGAGGACTGGCTGCGCATGGCCAAGCGGCTCTACCGGGTGAACAGCTCTGGCCGCATCGTCCTGGACTACGACATGAAGATCGCCGAGCCGTTCCGCGTGCCGGGCAACGAGGCCGGGCCGGACATGTGGCCGACGATCGACGCGATCAACGGCCGACCGCTGCTGATCGTGCGCGGCGAACGCTCGGATATCCTGAGCGAGGACACCGCCGCGAAGATGGTGGCGCGGGTGCAGGGCGCCGAGCTGGTCACCGTGCCCGGCATCGGCCACGCGCCGACGCTGGAGGAGCCCGAGGCGGTTGCGGCGATCGAGCGGCTGCTGGCGAGGATTTGATCGCCGTCACGGCGCCGACCCGGGAACGTGACGAACTCTTGCCGCGCGATATCCTGGCTTTCGCCGGGAAGACTGATTGACTATCGAGCTTTCCCAACGATGCCTGTCCACATCCTCCACCTCCATTCGACCTTCAACCTCGGCGGCAAGGAAGCGCGCGCCGTGCGGTTGATGAACGCGTTCGGCGACAAGGCGCGGCACACGATCGTCTCGGCGATGCCCGACCAGCTCGAGGCGCGGGCGATGATCGCCAAGGGGATCAAGTACGAGATCGCCCAGGACCCGCCGCCGCTCTCGGGCAAGCCCTCGGTCAAGCGCTACGAGGCGATCGCGCGCTACATGCGCCGCTTCGATCTGGTGCTGACCTACAATTGGGGCGCGATCGACGGGGTGATGGCGGCGCGGGTGTTCGGCAAGGGCCTGCCGCCGGTGATCCATCACGAGGATGGGTTCAACCAGGACGAGGCCGAGAAGCTCAATCCGGTGCGGAACATGTACCGCCGGCTCGCATTGCCCGCCGCCAACGCGCTGGTCGTGCCGTCCGAGATACTCGAGAAGATCGCGCTCCGGCAGTGGCGCCAGCCCGTCGAGCGGCTGTTCCGCATCGCCAACGGCATCCCGACCCAGCTCTATGCCGGCAAGCCCGACATCGAGCTGATCCCCGATCTCAAGAAGAAGAAGCCCGGCACGATGGTGATCGGCTGCGTGGCGGGCCTGAGGCCGGTCAAGGACCTGCCGATGCTGGTCCGCGCGGTGGCGGGGCTCAATACGCGCTTCAAGCTGGTGATCGTGGGCGAGGGCCCGGAACGCCAGAACATCCTCGACGCCGCCGAGGCGATGGCGATCGAGGACGACGTGATCCTGCCCGGCTTCCTGCCCGAGCCGCACCGCTATATGGGCCTGTTCGACGTGTTCGCGCTCTCGTCGAAGAGCGAGCAGGCGCCGCTTTCGGTACTGGAGGCGATGGCCGCGGGGCTCCCCGTCGTCGCGCCCAAGGTGGGCGACATCCCGAAGATGGTCGGCGAGCGCAACGTGCATTTCCTGCCGCCCGAGCGCACCGAGGTGCAGCTGCGCGATTTCATCGGCTCGTTCGCCAAATATCCCGAGGAACGCTCGCTGGTCGGCGAGGAGAACCGGGCGCGCGTCCGTGCGTTGTTCGATGAAGGTGAAATGATCGCCGCCTATGCGCGGCTCTATGGCGCCGCGATGGGACGGCCTGACGCACTGCAATAACGAATGTTGCTCGCTTGTTGCGTCCGATCCGTCTAGCGTCGCCCGAATTTTTTAGTCTGGAGGTTCTGTGTTCAAGGGTCTGTCACCCATCCTGTACAACGGCCGTGAAGTCTGGCCGATCGTCGAGGGGGGCAAAGGCGTGGCTGCCACCAACCACGCCAGCGCAGGCGCCTGGGCCGCCGCGGGCGGCATCGGCACGGTCTCCGCGGTCAACGCCGACAGCTATGATGCCGAAGGCAAGATCATTCCCCAGATCTATCGCGCGCTCACCCGCCGCGAGCGCCATGAAGAGCTGATCGAATACGCGATCGAAGGCGCCGTACAGCAGGTCAAGAAGGCCTTCGAGATCGGCGGCGGCAAGGGCGCCATCAACATCAACGTGCTGTGGGAAATGGGCGGTGCGCAGCGCGTGCTGCACGGCGTGCTCGAGCGCACCCGCGGCATGGTGGCGGGCGTCACCTGCGGCGCGGGCATGCCCTACAAGCTCAGCGAGATCGCGGCGTCGTACAATGTCAACTACCTGCCGATCGTCAGCTCGGGCCGCGCCTTCCGCGCCCTGTGGAAGCGCGCCTATTCCAAGGCGAGCGAGTGGCTGGCTGCGGTGGTGTACGAGGATCCCTGGCTCGCCGGCGGCCATAACGGCCTGTCGAACGCCGAGGACCCGCTGAAGCCGCAGGACCCGTATCCGCGCGTCAAGGAACTGCGCGAAGTGATGCGCGAGGGCGGCATCTCGGACAGCGTGCCGATCGTGATGGCCGGCGGCGTCTGGTATCTGCGCGACTGGAGCAACTGGATCGACAATCCCGAGCTGGGCGCGATCGCCTTCCAGTTCGGCACCCGTCCGCTGCTGACCCAGGAAAGCCCGATCCCGGCCGAGTGGAAGGCCAAGCTGATGGAGATCGAGGAAGGCGAGGTGCTGCTGCATCGCTTCTCGCCCACCGGTTTCTATTCCTCGGCGGTGCGCAACCCGTTCCTGCGCAGCCTGGAAGCGCGCAGCGAGCGCCAGATCCCCTATTCGACCGAAGAGGCGGGCGACCACACCTTCCAGCTCGACGTGGGCGTGAAGGGCAAGAATTTCTGGGTAACCCGCAACGACCTGCTGCGCGCGCGCCAGTGGTTCGGCGAGGGCTTCACCTCGGCGCTCAAGACCCCGGACAACACTTTGGTGTTCGTGACGTCGGACGAGCAGCAGATCATCCGTACCGATCAGAAGGACTGCATGGGCTGCCTCAGCCAGTGCGCCTTCTCGTCCTGGGCGGATACCGAGACGAACTCGACCGGCCGGCTGGCCGACCCGCGCAGCTTCTGCATCCAGAAGACGCTGCAGGACATCGCGCATGGCGGCCCGACCGACCACAACCTGATGTTCGCGGGGCATGCTGCCTACAACTTCAAGCGGGATCCGTTCTATTCGAACGGCTTCGTTCCGACGGTGAAGCAGCTGGTGGACCGGATCCTGACGGGCGACTGAGGGCGACCAAGGGGTTTCCGGCGCGGCTTTGGCCGCGTCTCGGGGACGTCAGGAGACTTCGGTCAAATCCGCCATGGCGGAGGCGCGGCCGGACTGGCCGCGAAGACGATTGAGGCCGGCACGCAGCCAGCTCTGGAAGATGCTGGGGCTCGTGTCGGCCGAGGCGCTGTTCGCGGGCAGCGTAGCATTGGTGGACGCCAGGATCGGGCCCAAGGCCACACCCTCATTGGCGGCACGGAGCAGTGCGTTGAAGTTCAGTCGCTCGATCAGCTGAATGCCCAGCGCCTTGCCCTTGACCCATACCACCTTGCCGACCAGCGCCAGCGAGGCCCTGCGGACCTCGACATAGGTGCCCGGCTTGGGTGGGAAGGGTGCCAGCAGCATCAGGCCATGCGGCGAGATGTTGCGGATGGTGACGTCACTCCATCCTCTCTTGCTGCGCATCTGGGCGGGAATGACGACCTCCCGCCTCGATTCTCTCGGTATCATCGGATTTCCCCCGACGCGCCACCCGAATAGGTGGCTTCGCGTAAGTAGAATTACGCAGAATTGTATTTACCGGGTGCTTGTGGACTCTGGTTAACGCGCCGGAAGAAGCTCCATATTGGAGGTATCGGCGAAGTAATCAGAAGTATTTATAAGATCAGCTACAGCCAGCCATCGAGTACCTGATCGGGTGGGCGATGCCCGTCGGACCAGGCCCGGATATTGGCCATCACCTTGACCCCCATGTCCTCGCGGCCCTCGAACGTGGCGGAGCCGAGGTGCGGGAGCAGCACGACATTGTCGAGATCGAGCAGGCGGGGATCGACCGCGGGCTCGTTGACGTAAACGTCGAGCCCGGCGCCGGCGATGCGCCGCTCGGCCAGTGCCGCGATCATCGCTTCATTGTCGATGATTTCGCCGCGGGCGGTGTTGATCAGCCAGCCGCTGGGGCCGAGCAGATCGAGCCGACGGGCGTCGATCAGGCCGCCGGTGCTGCCGGTGTGCGGGGTGTGGATGGTCAGGATGTCCGCCGCCTCGAGCATCGAATCGAGATCGCCATGCCAGGTCGCACCGAGCTGCGCCTCGAGCACCTGGGGCAGGCGGTGGCGGTTGTGGTAATGGATCTGCAGGCCGAAGGCGCGGGCGCGCATCGCCACCGCCTGGCCGATCCGCCCCATGCCGAGGATGCCGAGCTTCTTGCCGCCGATCCGGTGGCCGCGCATCGACGTGGGCGCCCAGCCGGTCCAGCCGCCGGCACGGACCAGCTCGTCCCCCTCGACCAGCCGGCGGGGCACGGCGAGGATCAGCGCCATCGCCATGTCGGCGGTATCCTCGGTCAGCACGCCGGGGGTGTTGGTGACGGTGATGCCACGCTCGCGCGCCGCCTTCAGGTCGATATGGCCGACGCCGGCGCCGTAATTGGCGATCAGGCGCAGGCGATCGGGTGCGGCGTCGATCAGCGCGGCATCGATCCGGTCGGTGACGGTGGGGACCAGCACGTCGCAATCGGCCATCGCGGCGGCGAGCGCCTCGGCGGTCATCGGCGTGTCCGTGGGGTTGGCCACCGTATCGAACAGCTGGGCCATGCGCCCCTCGATGCTCTCGGGCAGCGCGCGGGTGACGATCACCCGGGGGCGGGAAGGGCGCGGGCCTTGTGCCATAAAGAGCGGCTTGGCCGGTGGCAGGGCGCCAGTCAACGGTTGATGGCGGGGGCGAGGTGCGCGTAGATGGCCCGAACACTATTCAATGGGGGTCGCATGCGTTTCGGGAAGTGGGCCGTGCTCGGCGTCGTTGCGCTGGGGCTGGCCGTTCCCGCGGCGGCCCAGCGCAAGACGCCCTATTTCGTTTCGATCAAGGCGGAGAAGGCGCGGATGCGCACCGGGCCGGGGCGCAACTATCCGTCGAACTGGCTCTACCAGCGCCGCGGCCTGCCGCTGAAGGTGATCGACATCTATGGCGAGTGGCGCAAGGTCGAGGATCCGGACGGCACCCAGGGCTGGATGCTCGCCAACCTGCTCGACGACGTGCGCACCGCGATGGTGATCGGCACGGTGACCGAGATGCGGGACGCCCCCCGTTTCAATGCACGGATCAGCTGGCGGGCAGCGCCGGGGGTGGTCGGCCGGGTGAGCCGCTGCGCCAGCAACTGGTGCTGGTTCGACGTCGCGGGGCGCGGCGGCTATGTCGAGCAGAGCCATATCTGGGGGACGGACCCCGGCGAGACGGTGAACTGAATTGGCCGGATAGGGGTGGGGTTTCTCAAATAGACCGTCATCCCGGCGAAAGCCGGGATCTCGTGCGGCTCCTTCTCCGCGCCTTCGCCTGAGATCCCGGCTTTCGCCGGGATGACGGTTATGGGGAGCCTGAATGGTGCGCAGGCGTTGCAGGGTTGAGGAGAAACGAATGACCTTCCGATTTGCCCTTGCCGCCCTTGCCGGTGCGATGATCGCGACGGGTGCTTCGGCGCAGACTGCGGGCGCCTTCATGCAGAACCCGGCCTTCAAGGACCCGGCGCCGGCCAAGTGCGAGACGACGTTCGACATGCAGCATTGCGCGGCGCACGACCTGCGTGTCGCCGATGCGCAGATGAGCGCCCGCTATTCGGCGCTGCGGGCGCGGCTCAAGCCGGCGGCACGGCAGAAGCTGCTGGTCGAGCAGCGCAAATGGCTCGCCGAGCGCGATCGTGGCTGCATCGCCAAGGGGGATCGCTATCGGGGCGGGTCGATCGCGCCGGTGGTGGTCGCGCAGTGCTGGGTCGATGTGACGAAGGCGCGGGCGAAGGTGCTGGCGAAGCGCTAGGCCAGCTTGTGGGGCGTCGGGTCGCCGCGTTCCTCGATGAGCTGGCGGCGGGCCTCGGTGCGGGCCTCTTCGTACCAGGCACGGGCGGTATCGGGGAGCGAGGCGAGGATCGCCTCGTCGGGCTCGACAGCGATGCGGCCGACCAGGGCCTCCACCTCGATGCCGAGCAGCGGCGCGAGGAGGCGCATGGTGCGGGCGCGGAGGCGGAACTCGAAATCGTCGAGGCGCGCCGATTCGACCTCGGCCTTTTTGAGCAGCGCGCCTCGTAGATCGAAGACCATCTCGTCCTCTCGATCGTCGTCCCGGCTTTCGCCGGGGCGACGTGGTTGGTTCAGTCCAGCAGTTCCACTGCCATCGCGGTCGCTTCGCCGCCGCCGATGCAGAGCGAGGCGAGGCCGCGCTTCGCGCCGCGCGTCTCGAGCGCCGAGAGGAGCGTGGCGAGGACGCGGGCGCCGCTCGCGCCGATCGGGTGGCCGAGTGCGCAGGCGCCGCCATTGACGTTGAGCACGGCGTGATCGAGCGACAGCTCCTTCATCGCGATCATCGCGACGGCAGCGAAGGCTTCGTTCACTTCGAACAGGTCGACATCGCCGATCCCCCAGCCGGCCTTGGCGAGGGCTTTCTTCATCGCGAAGACCGGCGCGGTGGTGAAGCGCGACGGGGCATGGGCGTGCGCGGCATGCGCGACGACGCGGGCGACGGGGGTGAGGCCGAGCTTCTCGGCGACGCTCCGCCGGGTCATCACCAGCGCGGCGGCGCCGTCGGAGATCGAGGAGGCATTGGCTGCGGTGATCGTGCCGTCCTTGGAGAAGGCGGGCTTGAGCGTCGGGATCTTGGCCGGATCGCCCTTGGCGGGCTGTTCGTCGGCGGTGACCTGGACCACGCCCTTGCGGGTCTTCACTTCGACGGGGGTGATCTCGCGGTCGAACGCGCCGCTCGCCTGGGCGGCCTTGGCGCGCTCGAGGCTGGCGATGGCGAAATCGTCCTGGGCGGTGCGGGTGAACTGATATTCCTGCGCCACTTCCTCGGCGAAATTGCCCATCAGCTTGCCGGGCTCATAGGCGTCCTCGAGCCCGTCGAGATACATGTGGTCCTTGAGCACGTCATGGCCGATGCGGGCGCCGGCGCGGTGGCGGAGCGACAGGTAGGGCGCGTTGGTCATGCTCTCCATGCCGCCCGCGATGAGCAGCTCGACCGAGCCGGCGGCGAGCGCCTCGGCGGCCATGATCGCCGCCTGCATGCCCGAGCCGCACATCTTGTTCACCGTGGTGGCCTCGATGTGGTTGGGCAGGCCCGCCTTGAGCGCCGCCTGGCGTGCCGGGGCCTGGCCGAGGCCGGCGGGTAGCACGCAGCCCATGTAGATGCGCTCGATCGCATCGCCCTTGAGCCCGGCGCGCTCGACCGCCGCGCCGACGGCGGCGGCGCCGAGATCGGTGGCGGAGGCGTCGGTCAGCACGCCCTGGAAGCTTCCCATCGGCGTGCGGGCATAGGAAGCGATGACGACGTCGTCGGCGGACATATTGGATCCTCTCGATTGTTGGGGCGCATCTAGTATCGCTTGCGACGGTTTGCAAAAGCCGCGCGGCCCGGCATGAAAGGCGCCGAACATGAACCTGGTCGAGATTCTCAAATGGTATGCCTCGATCAGCGGGATCATCGCAGCGTTCATGGTGTCGCTCGATCTGGGGCGGCGGATCACCGGCTGGGGGTTCGTGCTGTTCGTCACGTCGAGCATCGCCTGGATCGGCGGGGCGCTGATGACCAAGGACGAGCCGCTGTGGACGCAGAACATCGTGCTGTTCGGGATCAACTGCCTGGGCATCTATCGCTATCTGGTCCGCAGGAAGAAGCCCGCGCATGACCATTGACCCGGTCTGGGGCTGGGCGGTGCTGCTGGGCGTGCTGGGGCTGGTCTTCGGCAGCTTCATCGCGACCCTGGCGATCCGCTGGCCCGCGGGGCGGGCGATCAGCCATGGTCGCTCGGAATGCGACAGCTGCGGCAAGGGACTGCGCGCCGGCGAGCTGGTGCCGGTGCTGAGCTATCTCCTGCAGCGCGGCCGCTGCCGGGGCTGCGGCGCGCCGATCCGGATGAACCATGTGCTGACCGAGCTGATCGGCGGCGCGATCGGGGTGGCAGCGGCGATCGCCTCGCCCGATCCGGCGGGGGCGGCGGGCGCGGTGTTCGGCTGGCTGCTGCTCACGCTGGCGGCGCTGGACGTGGCGGCGCTGTGGCTGCCCAATGCACTGACCGCGGCGCTGGCGGCGACGGGGCTGGGCACCGGGCTGCTGGGCCTGAACCCGCCGCTGGACGAGCGGCTGATCGGCGGCGCGGCCGGGTTCGGCGTGCTGTGGCTGGTCGCCTGGGGCTACAAGCGGCTGCGCGGGCGGCAGGGGCTGGGGGGCGGCGATCCCAAGCTGTTCGGCGGGATCGGGCTGTGGCTGGGCTGGCACGCGCTGCCCCTGGTGCTGCTCGCCGCCTGCCTGATCGGGTTCGCCGGGATATTCGGGCTGATGCTCGGCGGGCACAAGGTGACCGCGACCGACCGGCTGCCGTTCGGCGTGATGCTGGCCGCCGCGGCGTTCGCGGTGTGGCTCGGCTTGGCGATCGGGCCGATACCGGGTTAGGCTCCCCGCAAAAGAGGGAGAGACGGCATGCGGAGCTTGATGCTGGGCGCGGGCGTGGCGCTGAGGGCATGTGTCGGGGGCGGCGCGCTGGCGCAGGACAAGCCGGAACCGCCGCGGATCGACGTCGTCGCCGGAGGCACGATCGAGTTGCCCGCCGAGATCGCGGCGATCCGCTATGTGGTGCGCGGCGAAGGCCAGACCGCCGACGAGGCGACCAGGGCGCTGGTCGCACGCAAGGAGCAGGTCGAGCGCGCGCTGGGCCAGTTCTCCGATACGAAGCTGGACATCCGCACCGGCACGATGCGCGTGCAGGAAGTGCGCAGTGCCGAGTGCCGGCGCGGCGAGATGGGCATGCAGCAACCGCGACTCTCGACCGGCCCCTGCGCCGTGCAGGGCCATATCGCCGACATGAACGTGACGGTCACCGTCTCGCCGATCGACCGGGCGGGAACGCTCACGGGCGCGGTGGCCCAGGCGGGTGGATCGGACGTCTCGATGGCGCAGTTCGCGCTGCGCGATCCCGCGGCGGCCAGGCGCAAGGCGATGGCGGTGGCGCTGGCCAACGGCAAGGCGCAGGCGGAGGCGATCGCCGCCGCATCGGGCGCCAAGCTGGGGCCGCTGTTGCGGGTGACCGATTTCGATGCACGGGACGGGCTGATCGCGCAGGATATCGGAAGCTTGCCCCGGGTGGTGACGGTCAGCGGGGCGAACAGCCTAGCATCTGTGCCAGTCGCCATAAATCCGGACAAGGTTACGATCCTCGCCCGCCTCACCCTCAGCTACGAGATTGTCCGATGAGCATGCGTGATCTGCTGGATGCCCAGCGCAAGGCCTTCATGGCCGAACTGCCCGTTTCGCTCGACGTACGCCGCGACCGGCTGAAACGCACGATCGCGATGGTCGCCGACAATGCCGACAAGCTCTGCGACGCGCTGAGCGAGGATTTCGGGCATCGCAGCCGCGAGCAATCGATGATCACCGACATCGCCGCCTCGGTCAGTCCCCTGAAGCATGCGCTCAAGCATCTGGCACGCTGGTCGAAGCCGCAGCGCAAGCCGGTGCTGTTCCCGCTCGGGCTGCTCGGCGGGCGCGGGCATATCGAATATCAGCCCAAGGGCGTGGTGGGGATCATCGCGCCGTGGAACTTCCCGGTGCAGCTGGTGGTGAGCCCGCTCGCCGGGGTGTTCGCCGCCGGCAACCGCGCGATGGTGAAGACCAGCGAATACACCCCGGTCACCAGCGCATTGATGGCGGATCTGGCCGGGCGCTATTTCGACGCGACCGAGCTGGCCTTCGTCAGCGGCGGGCCGGAGGCGGGCAAGGCCTTTGCCGAATTGCCGTTCGACCATCTGCTGTTCACCGGCGCCACCGGCATCGCCAAGCATATCCTGCACGCTGCGGCGGACAACCTCGTGCCGGTGACGCTGGAGCTGGGCGGCAAGTCGCCCGTGGTCGTCGGCCGTTCGGCCGATATCGCGCAGACGGCCGAACGGGTGGCGCTGGGCAAGATGCTCAATGCCGGCCAGATCTGCCTGGCGCCCGATTACATGCTGGTGCCCGAGGAGAAGGAGGCGGAGGTGGTCGACGGGCTCGTCGCCGCGGCTTCGCGCATGTATCCGACCCTGTTGTCCAACCCCGACTATACCGCCGTCATCAACGACCGGCACTATGAGCGGCTGACCGGCTGGATCGAGGATGCGCGGGCCAAGGGCGCCGAGGTGATCGCGGTCAATCCGGCGAACGAGGACCTGGCCAGCTCGAACGCGCGCAAGCTGCCGCTCCACATCATCCGTAACCCGACCGACGACATGACGGTGATGCAGGAGGAGATATTCGGGCCGATCCTGCCGGTGCGGCGCTATGGCAAGCTCGAGGATGCGATCGGCGAAGTGAACCGGCGCGACCGGCCGCTGGCGCTCTATTATTTCGGCAAGGACGAGGGCGAGAAGCGCCAGGTGCTCGACCGGACGATCTCGGGCGGGGCGACGATCAATGACGTGATCTTCCATGTCAGCCAGGAGGAGCTGCCGTTCGGCGGCATCGGCCCGTCGGGCATGGGGGCCTATCATGGCGAGATCGGCTTCCGGACGTTCAGCCATGCCAAGGCGGTATACAGCCAGCCGAAGCTGGACGTGGCCGGGCTGGCCGGGCTCAAGCCGCCCTATGGCAAGAAGACCCGTGCCGCGATCGCGCGGCAGATGAAATAGAAGGCGATGCTGCAATCCTCCCCCGCAGGGGGAGGGGATCAGCGAAGCTGGTGGAGGGGGCTGCCGCGATACGCTTTGGAGGTTCGACTGCCTCAACCAGCTGCACCGGGACTGGGCCCGGCCTTCGCCGGGGAAAGCCAGCATCGCGACAGCTTCGTGACAGGAATACGCACTAGACGCACTTGCGGGCGCCGCCGGCTGCGCGCAAAAAAAAGGCCGCCCCGAAGGACGGCCGTGAAAGTCTTAGGAGAGGATGCCTGAAAGGCCCGATCTTTGTGCATCGCAGCGGTTCATATCGCAAGTGCGTAATGTTACCGGTAGCATTGCAAAAATTGCAACTGGTCAACGTTGTCAGTTGTGCGTGGAGGAATATGATAAATAGGAACGCGCTATGACCGCGCTGACACTCGAGAATTTCCTGCCCTATCGCCTGTCGATCGCGTCGAACGCGGTATCGGATGCGGTGGCCAGCGCGTACCGCGCCTTGTTCGGGCTCAAGATTCCCGAATGGCGGCTGGTGACGATCCTCGCCGAAGGCGGAGCGATGAGTCAGCAGGCCCTGTGCGGGCGCACCCGGATGGACAAGGTGACGGTGAGCCGGGCCGCAATCGCGCTTTCCGAACGCGGGCTGATAAGCCGGGCGAGCAATCCGGGCGACCAGCGCTCGCACCTGCTGACGCTGAGCAAGGCGGGGTGGGAGCTCTATGAAGAGGTCGCGCCCAAGGCGCTGGAGCTCGAGCGGCAGGTCTTCGCCGGTTTCTCGGACGCGGAGCGCCAACTGCTCCGCGAGATGCTCGACCGGATCGAGACGGCAGTGGAGCGGCTCGAAGCAAAGGGTTGATCCCGGGCCCGGCTATCGCCTAAGCCGGGCTTGCCCTCCCCAGGCGAACGCTGAAATATCGTGTCTGCCAGGAGGATTTTCATGACCGTCATTCGTTCCGGCCTGTCCGTCGCCGAACCGCTCGCGCGCTTCGTCGAGGAGCGGGTGCTGCCCGGGCTCGATATCGCAGCCGAGGGGTGGTGGGCCGGTGTGGCGGAGATATTCGCGCGATTCGCGCCGGAGAACCGGGCGCTGCTGGCGAAGCGGGATGCGCTGCAGGCGATGATCGACGCCAATCCGACGCTGTCGGGCGACGAGAAGTTCCTGCGCGACATCGGCTATCTGGTCGACGAACCGGCGCCGTTCGCGATCGGCACGCGCAATATCGATGCCGAGATCGCGACGATGGCCGGGCCGCAGCTGGTCGTGCCGGCGCTCAACGCCCGCTTCGTGCTCAACGCAGCCAATGCGCGCTGGGGGAGCCTGTATGACGCGCTCTACGGCACCGATGCGCTGCCAGGGGTGGCGAAGCCTGGCGGCTATGATGCGGAGCGTGGGGCGCAGGTGATCGCGTTCGCCAAGGATTTTCTCAACCGGACGATTTCAGTGCCGGGCGAGGATTGGGCAACGATGTCCTCTTCGGAGGAGCCGCCGATCTTCCATGACAAGGGCGTTGCCGAGTTCGTCAGCTGGCGCGGCAACTCGCTGCTGTTCAAGCATAACGGGTTGCATGTCGAAGTTGTGGTCGATCGGGAGAATCCGATCGGCAAGGGCGACCCGGCGGGTATCGCCGACGTGCTGCTCGAATCGGCGTTGACTGCGATCATCGATCTCGAGGACTCGATCGCCGCGGTCGATGCCGAGGACAAGGTTACCGCCTATGCCAATTGGCTGGGGCTGATGAAGGGCGACCTGGAGGAGAGCTTCGAGAAGGGCGGCAGGCGGGTAACTCGCACGCTGAACCCTGACCGGACCTATGACCAGGGTGTGACGTTGCCGGGCCGGGCGCTGCTGTTCGTCCGCAATGTCGGTCATCTGATGACCACGCCGGCGCTGCATCTGGCCGATGGCAGCGAGGCGCCGGAGGGCATTCTCGACGCGATCCTGACCAGCACGATCGCGCTCTACGACGTTCGCGGCATGGGCAGATATCGCAACAGCCGCGCGGGCTCGATCTACATCGTGAAGCCCAAGATGCACGGGCCCGAGGAATGCGTCTTCACCAACGCGCTGTTCGACGCGGTCGAGGACCTGCTCGTGCTGTCGCGCCACACGATCAAGGTCGGCGTGATGGACGAGGAGCGGCGGACCTCGGCAAACCTCGCCGCGTGCATCCATGCCGTCCGCGATCGGATCGTGTTCATCAACACCGGCTTCCTCGATCGCACCGGCGACGAGATCCATACCAGCATGCGTGCCGGACCGATGGTCCCCAAGGGCGAGATGAAGGGCGCGGACTGGATCAAGGCCTATGAGGACCGCAATGTCCGCATCGGGCTCGCCTGCGGCCTGTCGGGCAAGGCGCAGATCGGCAAGGGGATGTGGGCGGCGCCGGACCGGATGGCCGACATGCTCGCCCAGAAGATCGCGCATCCGATGAGCGGGGCCAATACCGCCTGGGTGCCTAGCCCCACCGCGGCAACCCTCCATGCGCTCCATTATCACCAGGTCGATGTCTTCGCCCGGCAGAAGGAGATTGCCGGCGAGGCGGTTCCGGGCCTGAAGCCGCTGCTCACCGTCCCGCTGGCGGTGGGGCGCAACTGGCAGGCGGAGGAAGTCGCGCAGGAACTCGACAACAATGCCCAGGGTATCCTCGGCTATGTCGTGCGCTGGATCGACCAGGGCGTCGGGTGCTCCAAGGTGCCCGACATCCATGACATCGGGCTGATGGAGGATCGCGCGACGCTACGCATCTCTTCGCAGCACATGGCCAATTGGCTGCTCCACGGTGTGGCGCACGCGGCGGATATCGACGCGGCGCTCTCGCGCATGGCGGCCAAGGTCGATGCTCAGAATGCGGCCGACCCGCTCTACCGGCCGATGGCGGGGAACGAGGCGACGAGCCTGGCCTTCCAGGCGGCGCGGGCGCTGGTGTTCGAGGGGCTGGAGCAGCCCAATGGCTATACCGAACCACTTCTCCACAGATTTCGCGCTGAAGCGAAGGCGGTAGCACGCTGAAATCCCCTGACTTTCGGAAATTAGGGGACCCAAAGTGCATTTGGGTCGTTACGCTTGCGAGAGGGCCGGGGTAGGTAGACGGCTCGAAAGGGAGCCTGTTGCGTAAAGGGGTGAAGCGGATTTGGCTGGCGGCGCTCGCCGGTACGGCATTTGTGCCGGGGTTGGCGCATGCCCAGATTTCGGATCCGAAGCCGGGGCAGGGTGCGCCGCCTTCCGGGCCCGAGCCTGGCAGTCCCAAGCCGGCCCCGGCGCAGGACGGCACCGTGGTCGTCGCACCCGTCGACGAGAGCCCGATCGTACCCGATGATCAGTTCGAGGCGGCGATGCCCAAGATCGAGGGCGACATCAACGCCCCGCTCGAGGCGATGCCGTCGCCCGCCGGCGCGCCGACGCCCACGCCGCCACCGGTGACGCAGGGTCAGGCGGCGCAGCAGGTGAAGGACCAGGCCGAGGAGAGCTTCGCCGCCGCGCCTGCCGAGGATCCGGAGTTCGCCAGGCCGCTGCCGCCGCTTGCCGAGTTCAAGGTCGAACCGCCGGTGGAGGACAAGGTCGCCGACAAGAAATCGGTGACGATCCGCTACACCACGCATGAGGAAGGCCTGTCCGCGGTCGGGCTCGAGGACCTGTTCGAGGACCTCTCCGCGCTGGAGAATGGCGGCGGGAAGGCGGCGAACGCGGCGATGGTGGCGGCGCGGGCGCGCGAGGACGAGCGGCTGGCGATCCGCCTGCTCAATTCGCGCGGCTATTACGACGCCACCGCGGTCTCGACGATCGACCAGGACCCGAAGACCCCGGGCACCGTGCGCGCGACGATCAGCGCCACGCCGGGGCCGCTCTACCGGCTGGGCAATGTCACGGTGTCGAGCGATCCGACCGTGCCACCGGGGCTGCTGCTGCGCGAGCTGAACCTCAATCCCGGCGATCCGATCGAAGCGGAGCGCGTGCAGGGCGCCGAGGCCAATGTGGCGCTGCGCCTGCCGCAGCAGGGCTATCCCTTCGTCAAGGTCGGCCAGCGTGACATCCTGCTCGATGAGGAGACCCATATCGGCGATTATGCGCTGCCGGTGGCTCTCGGGCCGCGGGCGGTGTTCGGCGACATCCGCACCGAAGTGGGCAGCGGGACGCTTGCCGAGCAGGCGGCGCGCGAGGCCGAGCGCAAGGCGCAGCGTGCGGAGCGGGGGCAGCGCGGCGAGCGCCGGCAGCGCCGGGCGCGCAAGCTGGTGTTCGACGCCGATCACATCCGGGTGCTGCGCCGCTACAAGCCGGGCGAACTCTATGACGTGCGTGCGGTCGATGACCTGCGCGAGGCGATGATCGCCACCAGCCTGTTCTCCACCGTCTCGGTAGAGCCGGTGCGCACGGGGCAGGCGGGTCCGGACGACACCGAGGTGGTCGACCTGCTGGTCCGCCAGAACCCGGGCCGGCCGCGCACGCTGGCGGCGGAGCTCGGCTATTCGACCGGGCAGGGCATCCGCCTGACCGGCAGCTGGACGCATCGCAATCTGTTCCCGCCCGAGGGCGCGCTGATCGTGGCGGGCGTGCTCGGTACGCAGGAGCAGGGGCTCACCACCACCTTCCGCCGCTCGAATGCCGGGCAGCGCGACAGGACCTTCCAGATCGCGGCGCAGCTGAACCACCAGGATTATGACGCGTACGAGAGCTATACCGGCACGCTCTCCTTCCGATATTCGCGCGATTCCACGCCGATCTGGCAGAAGCGCTGGACCTATTATTACGGCGCCGAGCTGGTCGGTTCGAACGAGGACCGCTGGAACTACAACCGTAACCAGCGCGACCGCGGCACCTGGCTGATCGCGGCGGCGCCGCTGTTCCTGGGCTATGACAGCTCGGACAATCTGCTGAACCCGACGCGCGGCTTCCGGATCAAGGGCAATGCCAGCCCGGAGACTTCGGTGCGCGGCGCGGCGCGGCCCTATGCGCGTTTCATGCTCGAGGGCACCTATTACCAGCCGGTATCGAGCAACATCGTGATCGCCGGGCGGGCGCGGGTGGGTTCGATCGTGGGCATCGCACGGGACGACCTGCCGCCCTCGCGGCGCTATTATTCCGGCGGTGGCGGATCGGTGCGCGGCTTCGGCTATCAGGAGCTCGGCCCGCGCGCCCCGGACGGCAAGCCGGTGGGCGGGCGCAGCTTCAACGAGTTCGCGATCGAGGCGCGCTACCGCTTCGGCAATTACGGCATCGTGCCGTTCATCGACGCCGGCCAAGTCTATGAGGGCATCTACCCGACGGGCCAGAACATCCGCTTCGGCGCGGGCATCGGCGGACGGCTCTACACCAATTTCGGCCCGATCCGCGTCGATGTGGCGACGCCGATCGCGCGCAAGCCGGGTGAATCCAAGATCTCGCTCTACATCTCGATCGGGCAGGCCTTCTGATGGCCGAGGAGACGCCCGAAGCCGTGGCGGCCGAGCCCGAAGTCGTGAAGGTCCGCCGGCCGCTGTGGCAGCGCGTTGCCAAATGGACGGGGATCGCGCTGGCGGGCCTCGCGCTGGCGATCGGGGCGCTGGTGCTGGGGATAAACACCCAGCCCGGCCGGCGCTTCGTCGCCGACCAGATCGCGCGTCTGACGCTGGGATCGGGACTCAATTTCCGCATCGGACGGATCGACGGATCGCTCTATGGCGCGATGATCCTGCGCAACGTGCAGGCGCGCGATACCAGGGGCGTGTTCGCCACCTCGCGCGAGATCCGCGTCGACTGGCGGCCCTTCGCCTATCTCAACAACCGGATCGACGTGCGCAGCGCGACCAGTCCCGAGGTCAAGCTGCTCCGGATGCCGGCGCTCAAGCCGTCGGGCGATCCGAACGCGCCGCTGTTGCCGGACCTGAATATCGATATCGGCCGGCTAGATGTGGCGCGGATCGACATCGCCAAGGAAGTCGACGGTCGCGCGCGCTATCTCGGGCGACTGGCGGGCAAGGCCCATCTCGCCGACGGGCGGGCGCAACTGGTGCTCGACGGCGCCACGCTGACCGGTCCGAACGTGCCGGGCGGGGACAAGCTGGCGCTGACGCTGGATGCGACGCCGGACAAGAACCGGTTCGATGTCGACCTGAAGCTCGATGCGCCGGCCAAGGGGCTAGTCGCGGGGCTGGCCGGGCTCGAGGCGCCGCTGGCGCTTGCGGTGCAGGGCAAGGGCGACTGGGCACGTTGGCAGGGCAAGGCGCTCGGCACGCTGGGCGGTGCGCAGATCGCCAATCTCGACCTGACCGCGACCAATGGCCGCTTCCAGCTGCGCGGGCCGCTTCATCCCGGCGTGTGGCTGAAGGGGCCGGTCGAGCGGCTGGCATCGCCGCAGCTCGATCTCGACCTCGACATGACCTGGGGCGACCGCGTTGCCGACGGCGTGATCAAGCTGCATTCCGATGCGCTCTCGGTTGAAGGCAAGGGCAAGATCGATCTTGGCCGCAACACCTTCCACGACTTCAAGATCGATGCTGTCCTGCTCAAGGCAGGGACGATCGCGCCGAACCTGGTCGGGCGATCGGTGCGCGCCGCGCTGGCGCTGGATGGCGCGTTCAATCGGCCGGTGGTCGACTACAAGCTGAGCGCCGGGGCGATCGGCTTTGGCGAGATGGTGGCCGAGCAGCTCTATGCCGAAGGCCGGGCGCAGGTGGACGCGAACCGTATCCTCGTGCCGGTGAAGGCGCGGGCGAAGCGGGTGTCGGGGCTGAACGCCGCGGCGGGCGGGCTGGTGACCAACCTGACCGTGAACGGCGACCTGGCGATTTCGGGCCAGCAGGTGCTGTCCGACAATCTGCGCATCCGATCGGACAAGATCGACGCGACGGCGATTATCGCTGCCGATGTCGGGCGTGGGCGGTATACGGGTGCGCTCAAGGGCCGGGTGAACGACTATCAGATCGACGGCGTGGGCATCGTCGACCTGAAGACCGATGCCGAGCTGTACGCGGCGCCGGGAGGTGGCTGGGGTATCAAGGGGCACATCGCTGGCAATTCGCGCAAGATCTTCAGCGACGGCGCGCGCGAGTTCCTCGGCGGGAATGCGGTCGCCTCGGCGCGGCTGGTGCTCGATCCCAAGGGCGTGATCAGCATCAGCGACGTCAGGATGAAGGCGCCCAAATTCCGCGTGCTGCGGGGTTCCGGGCGCTATGACCCGGCCGGGCCGATCCTGATCAACGCCGATGCGGTGTCCGACCAATATGGCCCGCTGACCGCGCGGGTGATCGGTACGCTCAACGCGCCGGTGGTGCTGCTCAAGGCAACCAAGCCGGGGCTGGGGATCGGCCTCGCCAATCTGGAGGCGCAGGTGCGCGGGCGTGGCGATGCCTGGGCGGTGCTGGCCAAGGGCGACACCGATTACGGGCCGTTCAATGCCGATGTGCTGGTGCGCACCGGCAACCGGCTGGCGATCGACATCAATGCGGGCCGTTTTGCCGGCATGGACATCACCGGCAAGGTCGCCCAGACCGCCGCCGGGCCTTTCGAGGGCGCGGTGGCGTTCAACGGATCGGGCGTGGTCGGCCGCGCGGCACTGTCGGCGCAGGGCAAGCTGCAGCGGGCCGACGTGCATGCGACCGCTTCCAACGCCAAGATTCCGGGCCAGGCGGGACTGACGATCGGCCGCGCGCTGATCGACGGGACCGTGGTGCTGGCGGACACGCCGGAGATCACCGGCGACGTGCAGATCGCCAACCTGCGCCAGGGCAATTTCGTGCTGAAGACCGCGCGGGCTAAGATCGCCTATGCCGGCGGCAACGGCACTGCGCAGCTTTTCGCCAACGGCTCGACCGGCGTGCCCTTCCAGATCGCGGCGAACGCCAAGCTGGCGCCGGACAATTGGCTGGTCGCGGTGCAGGGCAATGGCAGCGGGGTGAATTTCCACACCACCCAGCCGGCACGCATCGCGATCCGCGACGGCGTCTATCACCTCTCGCCGACCCAGCTCGATTTCGACCGGGGCAAGGCGCGGATCGCCGGCAGCTATGGCAAGGGCATGGTGCTCCAGGCGCGGCTCGACAGCCTCGACCTGGCGGCGATCAACGCCTTCGTCCCCGATCTCGGCATCGGCGGCACCGCGACCGGCAGCCTGGACTTCGCCCAGACTTCGCCCGAGGCCTTCCCCGCAGCCGATGCGCGGCTGGAGATCGCCGACTTCACCCGGGCGAGTCTGGCCAGCGTCTCGACTCCGGTGAACGTCAGCTTCGTGGGCAAGCTGCTGCCGGGTGGGGGCGACGCGCGCGCGCTGATCCGGCGCGGCAACACGACGATCGGCCGGGTGGTGGCGACGCTGAGCCCGCTCGGGGCAGATGCCGGCTCCTGGACCGAGCGCATGTTCGCCGCGCCGCTCTCCGGCGGTATCCGCTATAACGGCCCGGCGGCGGTGCCCTTCTCCCTGGCCGGCCTTTCGGGCCAGCAGTTCGACGGACCGATAGGCATCGCGGCGGACTTCTCGGGCAAGGTGGAGGAGCCGCGCCTCACCGGCGTGGTCCGTGCGACCAACCTCACCTATGAAAACGAGAATTTCGGCACCCGGCTCACGGGCATGCAGATCGACGGTACCTTCTCGAACGACGCGTTCCTGCTCAACTCGCTCACCGCCAAGGCGGGTGACGGCACGGTGAAGGCGCAGGGCCGGGTGAGCCTGTCCTCGGCGAACGGCTATCCGATCTCGATCACCGCGGACCTGAACAATGCCCGCCTCGCACGCAGTGACGCGCTGGGAGCTACGGCGACAGGCCAGATCACGATCACCAAGAACCCCGATGTCTCGAAGATCGAGGGCCGGCTGACCATTCCCGAGGCGCACTACCAGATAATCCGCCAGGGTGCCGCAGAAGTGCCCGAGCTCACCGGTATCCGCCGCAAGCGCGCGACCGGCGAAGTGGACGAACCGGCCAGCGTGGTCCGCCGTTCCTTCGGCGATTTCGACCTCAACCTGCGCATCAACGCCGACAATCGGCTGTTCGTCACCGGCATGGGGCTGGAGTCCGAATGGCGCGCGCAGATCAATGTGCGCGGCACCACGCTATCGCCCGATATCCGCGGCACGATGGAGATCGTGCGCGGCACCTACAGCTTCGCCAGCCGCCGCTTCGACATCTCGCGTGGCACGATCCGCTTCCAGGGATCGGCACTGACCAATCCGAGTATCGACATCCAGGCGAGCACCACGGCGGAAGGGATCACCGCGATCCTCACCGTGTCCGGTACCGCCCAGCAGCCGCAGATCGCGTTCAGCTCGACGCCGACGCTGCCGCAGGAGGAAGTGCTGGCACGGCTGTTCTTCGGCACGAATGTGACCAACCTGTCGGCCACCGAGGCGATCCAGCTCGCGGCTGCGCTGCAGTCGCTCAGCGGCTCGGGCGGCGGGCTCAATCCGCTCGGTCAGCTCAAGTCCGCCACCGGCATCGACCGGCTGCGCATCCTCGGCGCCGACGACGTCAGTGGCCGCGGCATGGCGCTGGCGGCGGGCAAGTACCTGACTGACGACATCTATGTAGAGATCATCACCGATGCGCGGGGCTTCACCGCTACCCAGCTCGAGATCTCGCTCAGCCGCACGCTGAGCCTGCTCTCCCAGGCGGGGTCGTTCGGCGGATCGAGCGTCAGCCTCAAATATTCGCGGGATTATTGAGCCGGCGCGTTTTCTGTTTACACTGGTGTAAACAGACCGGCGGGAGAGGGCGCGTGGCCGAGCATTTCGACGTGGTGATCGTGGGGGCCGGCATCTCCGGCGTGAGCGCGGCCTGGCATCTCCGGACCAACAGCCCGGACCGCAGCTATGTGATGCTCGAAGGCCGCGAGCGGCTGGGCGGCACCTGGGATCTGTTCCGCTATCCGGGCATCCGCTCGGACTCGGACATGTTCACCCTGGGGTTCTCTTTCCGCCCGTGGACCGAGAGCAAGGCGATCGCCGATGGGCCGTCGATCCTCAACTATCTCGACGAGGCGGTGAAGGATTACGGGATTGGCGAGCATATCCGCTATTCGACCCGGGTGACCGGCGCGAGCTGGTCGAGCGCGGATGCGCTGTGGACCGTCACCGCCGAGCGGGGCGGAGAGACGGTGACCTTCACCTGCGCCTTCCTGTTCCTGTGCACCGGCTATTACAATTATGCGCGGGGTTACACGCCCGACTTTGCCGGGGCAGCGGACTTCAAGGGGCGGATCGTCCATCCGCAATTCTGGACCGAGGACGTCGACTACAAGGACAAGCGCGTCGTCGTGATCGGCAGCGGTGCGACCGCCGTCACGCTGGTGCCCGAGCTGGCCAAGCAGGCGAAGCAGGTCACCATGCTCCAGCGCTCGCCGACCTATATCGTCTCCCGGCCCTCGCAGGATGCCATCGCCAACTGGATGCGGGGCTGGATGCCGGCAATGACCGCCTATGGCCTCACCCGTTGGAAGAATGTGCTGCTCCAGCAATTCTTCTTCCGCCTCGCCCGCAAGAACCCGGAGAAGACCAGGGAACGGATCGTCCAGATGGTCCGCGACGAGCTGGGGCCGGACTATGATGTCGGCACCCACTTCACACCCAGCTACAATCCCTGGGACCAGCGCGTCTGCCTGGTGCCCGATGCGGACCTGTTCGCCTCGATCAAGGGCGGCAAGGCCGAGGTGGTGACCGACACGATCGACCGCTTCACCGAGACGGGCCTGAAGCTTGGTTCCGGCAAGGAGATCGCGGCAGACCTGGTCGTCACCGCCACCGGCCTCGAGATCCAGCTGTTCAGTGGCATGCCGATCACTGTCGACGGCAAGCTGTTCGAGCCGGCCAAGGCGATGACCTACAAGGGCATGATGTTCTCCGACGTGCCCAATTTCGCGATCGCGTTCGGTTACACGAATGCCAGCTGGACGCTGAAGGCAGACCTGACCGCCAACTATGTCACTCGCCTGCTCAACGCGATGCGCAAGCGGGGCATGCGGCAGGTGACGCCGCGGCTGGCGGCACCGGTGGAAGAGGTGCCGTTCCTCGACTTCACCTCGGGCTATGTCCAGCGCGCCTCGGACAAGCTGCCCCGCCAGGGGCATCGCAAGCCGTGGAGGCTGAACCAGAATTATGCCCGCGACGTGATGGCACTCAAGTTCGGCGGGATCGACCAGGAAATGGAATTCTCCAATCCGGCACCGGTGGGGAAGGCGGCGTAAAGCCCTCTCCTTTTGGGAGAGGGTTGGCTGAGGGTAGCCGATCTGCAGGCGGCGGCATCCAAGGTGCGCTCACCCTCATCCTTCCCACTGGCCTTCGGCGGCGGGCCCCTTCCTTCTCCCAAGGGGAAGAAGGAGTTTAGCCCAGCAACGCCTTCGCCGCTGCGACGCCGCTGTTGTACGCGCCATGCGCCGTCGAGAACTCCCCGTCCGAGGTCGCTTCGCCGGCGAAGCGGATGCGCGGGTCCACACCGTCGCGGAGGATCGCCCGGGCGGCATGGCGGCCGGGCAGGGCGTGGCTGTAGCCGCCCAGCACATACGTCTCGCGGCCCCAGGCCGAGCCGGCGACGAAGCGGAGCCGCTTGCGCCAGTCGCTGCCGAGCAGGTGGACCAGCTCGCCGATGGCGAACTCCGCGGCGCCGTCCAGCCCTTCTTTCTCCATCGCCCGGGCACCTTCACCGCCGAGCATGCACTCGACGAGGGGGCGGCCGAAGGGCTTGAGCGTGTAGGTACCGGTCAGCGCACTGCGCGGATTGCCGAGCAGATGGGCGTTGTCGTCGATCTCCTCGGCGTCCTCCAGCGTGAAGAACAGCTTGTCGGCCAGGCCGAGCGGCAGTTCCGAGGCGGCGTGGAGGATCGCGTCATGGCCAGGCAGGCGGATCGCGCCGCTGGCGAGGACGTTGCTGGAGACGGTGACGATCGCGGCATTGGCGATGACCGTGCCGCGCGGCGTCTCGATGCGGAGCTGCTTGCCCGAGGTGTCGATCGCGGTGACCGGCGTGGCCAATGCCACGGGCAGCGCGGCGGCATGCGAGGAGACCAGCGCGCCATAGCCGTCGCAGACCCGCCAGTTGATGTCGAGCGAGGCCTCTTCATAAGCGAGCCAGTCGGTCACCGACATCTCGCGCATCGGGGCGCCGTTGATATAGCCGGAGAGTGCGTCGAGCGCCGCGTTCCACTCGCCGTCCGGCGGGAGCAGATCGGAGGCGAGATCGCTCGGCGGCGGGCTGTGCATCGCGTCCATGAACGTCTCGAACGCGGCCCAGAGCGCCTGCTGCTCCGCTTTGGTGGCACCGAGCCCGCGCCATTGCTCGCCCCAGCGCGCAGGCGAGCGGTAGACCTGGAACCCGCGCGCCTCGGCGATCGCCGCCCAGGGGTTCTTGGTCGCCGAATGGAGCCAGCCCGCGCCCATGTCGATCGGCATGCTGGCGACGTGCACGGTATGCGCGCGGCCGCCGAGCCGGTCCTGCGCCTCGAGCAGCAGCACGTCCTTGCCGGCATCGGCGAGGGTGCGCAGCGCCGCGACGCCCGCCGCACCGCCACCGATCACGACGATGTCGGCGCTGTCCTTCATGCCGCCGGCCGGCTCTTGAGCAGGGCGGAGCGCAGGCACTCGCACACCACTTCGTCGCGCTGGTTGAGCATGCGGTGCTTCCAGGTGACGATGCCCTGGCCGGGACGCGACTTGCTCGGGCGCAGCTCGGTCACTTCGCTTGTCGCGCGCAGCGTGTCGCCGATGAACACCGGCTTGGGCATGCGCAGCTCGTCATAGCCGAGGTTCGCGACCAAGGTGCCGGCGGTGGTGTCGCCCACGGTGATGCCGACCATCAGGCTGAAGGTGAAGGTGCCGTTGACGAGGATCTGGCCGAACTCGCTCGCCTTCGCCGCCTCGGCATCGAGGTGGAGCGGCTGGGTGTTGTGGGTCATCGTCGAGAACAGGAGGTTGTCCGTCTCGGTAACGGTGCGGCGGAGTTCGTGGGCGACGGTGTCGCCGACCTGCCATTCGTCGAAATACCTGCCTGCCATCAGTCTTCCGCCTTCTCGACCTTCACCAGCAGTGCACCTTCGCTCACCTGGCTGCCCTGCGCCACGTTCAATTCGGCGATCGTGCCATCGAACGGCGCGGTGAGGCCATGCTCCATCTTCATCGCCTCCAGCGTGACGAGGCGCTGGCCCTTGGTGACCGTGTCGCCCGCCGCGACCTCGACCGCGGTGACCCGGCCCGGCATCGGGGCCAGGATCGCGCCATTGCCTGCGGAAGCGCCTGCGCCGCCGCCCTTGGAGGCAGGGAAGGAGAAGAAGTGGGGTGCGAAGCCCTTTTCAGACTGAGCCCAGCTCCCGTCATCCTCATGGTCATAGGTATAGGGTTCAACCGGCCCGGTCGCGTCGAGGTCGATTTCCAGCACCTCGTCATCGACGGCGAACCGCACCTTGTGCTGCGGCGCGGCGTTCAATCGGAAGCCGAACAAGGGGTTCCAGCGGGTCGATGCGGTGGCGACCCATTCGCGACCGCCGCTGCTCGAGAGGATCGGCTGTTCGGCGATGGGCTTGCCGGAATGGGCGAGCAACAGCAGCGCACCCGCCGAGAGCAGTTTCGCATCGGGCGTCTCACGCTCGACGAGACTGTCGAGCTTGCGCTCGATCAGGCCGGTATCGATCGTGCCGGCGACGAAATCCGGATCTTCCAGGGCGTGCGCCATGAATTCGGCATTGGTCTTGATCGGCCGGACCCGAACGGACTTGCACGCCTCGGCGAGCCGGGAACGCGCCTCGTCGCGATCCAGGCCGTGCGTCACGAGCTTGGCGATCATCGGATCGTAGAAGGAGCTGACCTCACCTCCCTGCACGACACCGGTCTCGATGCGGATGGCATGGGGGAGCAGGAAATCGTCCAAACGGCCGATGCTCGGCAGGAACCCCTTGGTGGGGTCCTCGGCATAGAGGCGCGCTTCCATCGCATGGCCGTGGATCTGCAATTCGCGCTGACGCTTGGGCAATTCCTCTCCCGAGGCGACGCGAAGCTGCCATTCGACCAGGTCCTGGCCGGTGATCTCCTCGGTCACCGGATGCTCGACCTGGAGGCGGGTGTTCATCTCCATGAACCAGATGCGATCGGCGCGCAGGCCTTCGCTGGCATCGGCGATGAACTCGATGGTGCCGGCGCCGACATAGTCGACCGCCTGGGCTGCGCGGACGGCGGCGGCGCAGATCGCCTCGCGCGTCTTTTCGTCCATGCCGGGAGCCGGGGCTTCCTCGATCACCTTCTGGTGGCGGCGCTGGAGCGAGCAGTCACGCTCGAACAGGTGGACGACATTGCCGTGGCTGTCGCCGAACACCTGCACTTCGATATGGCGTGGCGAGAGGATGTACTTCTCGAGCAGCACCCGGTCGTCGCCGAACGAGCTGGCGGCCTCTCGCTGGCAAGAGGCGAGGGCGTCGAGGAAATCCCCCGCTGCATCGACCCGGCGCATACCCTTGCCGCCGCCGCCGGCGACGGCCTTGATGAGAACCGGATAGCCGATCGCGTCGGCTTCGGCCTTGAGCCGGTCGGGCGACTGGTCCTCGCCGAGATAGCCGGGGGTGACGGGCACGCCGGCCGCGATCATCCGCGCCTTGGCGGCGTCCTTCAGGCCCATGGCGCGGATGCTGTCCGGCTTCGGGCCGACCCAGACCAGGCCGGCGGCGATCACCTGCTCGGCGAAATCGGCATTCTCCGAGAGGAAGCCGTATCCCGGGTGAATTGCTTCCGCGCCGGTTGCCTTGGCCGCGGCGATGATCTTCTCGCCCACCAGATAGGATTCGCGGGCCGGCGAGGGGCCGATGTGCACGGCTTCATCCGCCTGGCGGACGTGCAGCGCCTTGGCATCAGCGTCCGAATAGACCGCGACGGTGCGGATTCCGAGCTCACGAGCGGTGCGGATGATGCGGCAGGCGATCTCGCCGCGATTGGCGATGAGCAGGGACTTGATCATCGATATTCAACCATCTGGTTGTGCATTGTCTTGAATCCCTTGAATCTCCACACACAGGCGCGCGGCCGGTGTCGGTGGACTCCCGAGTCCGGTTTCAACATGGAAAATCCTACATTTCCAGTGCTCACGGGTGCCGCTCCGGGAAGCCATGGCGCTCGGCCAATGCAGCGAGCAGCGCTTCGATGTCGTTGGCGAAGCCGACGCTGCCGTCTTCCTTGGCCCAGACCAGAGCGGGAAGGTTCTGGTTGTCCTCGCCGATTGCCTCGACCACCGCGGTGCGGGGGCGAGGCCAGGCGACGCGGACCACGTCGATATTGGCGGCGCGCTCGGGGAAGGTGGCGAGCAGGCCCTCCACGATCATGCATTCCTTGCAGTAGAAATGGCGTTCGCCGCCATGGGCCGGGTCGGCCCAGTCGGGGTCGAGCAGGAAGAGCGTGTCGCGGCTCATCGCACGGTGCATCCGGTGGTGCGCTGCGACCAGGTGACGTTGAGCACCTTCCAGCTGCCATTCTCGCGGATCAGGTCGAAATGGTTGGTGCCGCAATGATGCGCCTTGCCATCGATCAGGAAGACATAAGGTGCCCAGACCATGGCGATATCGCCATCGACTTCGATCGCGGGCGTGGAGATGCGCTCCTCGAGCTTTTCCGGACCTGGCTTGATGCCGCCGGCGAAGTCGGCCCAGCTGAGGTGGCGGATCGTGCGGCTGCCATCGGGCTTTTCGACCGCTACGGTGGCGCCGCCTTCGGGACGCGTCTGCGCGAGGATCGCGGCGCCGTCATGCGCGGCGAGACCGGCGAACATCGCGTTGATCGGGGCAAGCACCGCAGCGGCTTCCGCGTCCTCATAGGGGAGCGGATTGGCCGGGGGGAGCTTGAGGGTGGGGGTGACCGGCCCGGACTGCGCGAGGGCTGGGAGCGGGGCGAAGAGGAGGGCGGCGAGGAGAAGCTGCTTCATTCCGGACCTTTCAATTCCTCCCCGAGCTGGTCTCGGGGAGGGGGACCATGCGAAGCATGGTGGAGGGGCGGTTGCGATGTTCAAGGATCATGCGCCCAGAGGGAGCAAGCGCGCTGTGCAGCGGGCGCGAGCGCAGCGGCGTGAGATGAGCCTGCCGGAAGGGCTGTTGTGGCGGGAGCTTCGCAAACGACCTGCTGGGCTCAAGTTTCGACACGAGCACGCGACGGGCGAGTTCAGCCTCGACTTCTATTGCAGCGACGCTCGGCTTGCGATCGAAGTGGATGGCGGGGCGCATGGGTTTGGCGAACGGCCTGCTCGGGATGCGCGGCGGGACGCCTGGCTGGCGGGATGCGGTATCGCGACGCTGCGAGTGCCGGCGGCCGAGGTTCTTCGGGACCTCGATGCTGTCTTGCGGGGGATCGTTGTTGAAGCGCTTGCGCGCTTGCCCCTCCACCACCCGGCTGCGCCGGGCGGTCCCCCTCCCCGAGACGAGCTCGGGGAGGAATGAAGGGAAGGCCGCTTCTTCTCTCACATCCGGAACACGCCGAACGCCGGCCGCTCGGGGATCGGCGCATTCAGCGTTGCAGCCAGCGCAATGCCGAGGACGTCGCGGGTCTGGGCCGGATCGATGATCCCGTCATCCCACAGGCGCGCGGTGGCGTGCCAGGGGTTGCCTTCGTCCTCGTAGCGCTGGCGGATCGGGGCCTTGAAGGCCTCCGTCTCTTCCGGCGTCCATTTGTCCGCGTCGCGGTGGACCGTCGCCAGCACGCTGGCCGCCTGCTCGCCGCCCATCACCGAGATGCGGCTGTTGGGCCAGGTGAACAGGAAGCGCGGCGAATAGGCGCGGCCGCACATGCCGTAATTGCCGGCGCCGAAGCTGCCGCCGATCAGCACGGTGATCTTGGGTACAGTGGCGGTGGCGACTGCCGTGACCAGCTTTGCGCCATGTTTCGCAATGCCTTCCGCCTCATACTTGCCGCCGACCATGAAGCCGGAGATGTTCTGGAGGAAGAGCAGGGGAATGCGGCGCTGGCAGGCCAGTTCGATGAAATGCGCGCCCTTCTGGGCGCTTTCGCTGAACAGCACGCCGTTATTGGCGATGATGCCCACCGGCATGCCCCAGATATGCGCGAAGCCGCAGACCAGTGAAGTGCCGTAGAGCGCCTTGAACTCGTGGAACTCGCTGCCGTCGACCAGGCGGGCGATCACCTCGTGCACGTCATAGGGCGCGCGGACATCCTCGGGGATGATGCCGTACAGCTCTTCGGCGGCGTATTTCGGCGCGCGCGGATCGAGCAGCGCGATGTCCGGATTGCGATCGGCGGGGAGGTGGCTGACGATGTCGCGGACGATGGTCAGCGCATGCTCGTCATTCTCGGCGAGATGATCGACCACGCCCGACTTGCGGGCATGGAGGTCGCCGCCGCCGAGATCCTCCGCGGTGATGACTTCACCGGTGGCGGCCTTCACCAGCGGCGGGCCGGCGAGGAAGATCGTGCCCTGTTCGCGGACGATCACCGTCTCGTCGCTCATCGCGGGGACGTATGCGCCGCCGGCGGTGCAGCTGCCCATCACGCAGGCGATCTGCGGGATGCCCTTGGCCGACATGTTGGCCTGGTTGAAGAAGATCCGGCCGAAATGATCGCGATCGGGGAAGACCTCGGCCTGGTGGGGCAGGTTGGCACCGCCGGAATCGACCAGATAGATGCAGGGCAGGCGGTTCTGCTCGGCGATCTCCTGGGCGCGGAGATGCTTCTTCACCGTCATCGGATAATAGGTGCCGCCCTTCACGGTGGCGTCGTTGCAGACGATCATCACGGTGCGGCCGGAGACACGGCCGATGCCGGCGATCATGCCGGCGCCGGGCACTTCGCCCTCGTACATGTCGCAGGCTGCGAGCTGGCCGATCTCGAGGAACGGCGCTCCGGGATCGAGCAGCCGTTCGACGCGCTCGCGGGGCAGCAGCTTGCCGCGGGCGGTGTGGCGTTCGCGCGAAGCCGCGCTGCCGCCGAGCGCCGCCTGGGCGACATCGGCGCGGAGTTGATCGACCAAGGCGCGGTTATGCGCAGCGCGCGCGCGGAAATCCTCCGCGTCCGCCGCAACCCTCGAATCGAGCACCGGGGCGCTCATAGATAGGGCATCCTTCCTGTCCTAGTTTTCCTCTCCCTACACCGCCGAAGCGGGCATGGGAAGGTGCTGGCGTAACGCAGGATGCAGGAGTAGCACCCCTGCCATACAGCAATACAGGAGAGTCGCGTTGAAGACTTATACGCTCCTTGTCGCGGCGCTGCTCGCGACAACCGCCTGCACCCCGTCCGGACCGGGCACGGGTACCACCGCAGCGGCCGGCACCGGGGTCGGCGTCGACCTGGCCGGGCTCGACAAGCAGGTGAAGCCAGGCGACGATTTCGAGGAATATGCGAATGGCGGCTGGCGCGCGAAGACCGAGATCCCGGCGGACCGCACCGCGACCGGCATGTTCCTCGACGTGTTCAACAAGGCCGAGGCGAACAACAAGGCGATCATCGACGCCGCGCTGAAGGCGAATGCCGCTGCGGGCACCGACACGCGGCGCATCGCGGACTGGTACAACGCCTATACGGACACCGCGGGGATCGAGGCGCGGGGGATCACCCCGCTCAAGCCGGTCCTGGACGCGATCGCCGCGCTGAAGGACAAGAAGGCACTCTCGGCGATGCTGGGCGGAAATGTCCGCGCCGATCTCGATCCGCTCAACGCGACCAACTTCCACACCGAGAACCTGTTCGGCCTGTGGGTCAGCCAGGCGCTCGACAAGCCCGACACCACGGTTCCCTATGTGCTGCAGGGCGGGCTGGGGCTCGAGGATCGCGACTATTATCTCTCGCAGACCGACGAGATGAAGAAGGCGCGCGAGGGCTACAAGGCGTATCTGGCCAAGATCTTCACGCTCGCCGGCATGAGCGATCCGGCGGCGCGCGCCGGGCGGGTGTTCGACCTGGAGACGAAGATCGCCACCGCGCATACCGACCTGGTCGCCAGCCAGGATCCCAACAAGGCCAACAACTGGTGGAAGAAGGCCGACTTCGCCGCCAAGGCGCCCGGGATCGACTGGGACGGCTTCTGGGTCGCCGCAGGACTGGGCGGTCAGCAGGAATTTGTCGTCTGGCAGCCGGACACGACTGTGAAGCTCGCCAAGCTGGTCGAGAGCGAGCCGATCGAGGCGTGGCAGGACTGGCTAGCCTTCCACCAGATCAACCAGGTCACCGCGGTGCTGCCGGCGAAGTTCGACCAGGCGAGCTTCGACTTCTTCTCGAAGCAGCTGCGCGGCCAGCAGGCGATGCGCCCGCGCGACAAGCGCGCCATCGCCAGCGTGAACAACAATCTGGGCGACGCGGTCGGCCAGCTCTATGTGAAGGACTATTTCCCGGCTTCGTCGAAGACCGACATCCAGAACATGGTGACCAACATCAAGGCGGCGTTCGACAAGCGCGTCGCCGGGCTCAGCTGGATGGACGAGGCGACCAAGGCCGAGGCACGCAAGAAGATCGAGACGATGCGCGTGGGCGTCGGCTATCCCGAGACGTGGCGCAGCTATGCCTCGCTCGAGGTGAAGGCGGACGATCCCGTCGGCAATCTGATGCGGGCGGACAAGGCCGAGACCCAGCACCAGCTCGCCAAGATCGGCAAGCCGGTCGACAAGGGCGAGTGGTGGATGACGCCGCAGACGGTGAACGCGGTGAACCTGCCGCTGCAGAACGCGCTCAACTTCCCGGCGGCGATCCTGCAGGCGCCGTTCTACGATCCCAAGTCGGACGCGGCGGCGAACTATGGCTCGATCGGCGCGACGATCGGGCACGAGATCAGCCACAGCTTCGACAATACGGGCTCGAGCTTCGACAGCGCCGGCAAGCTGCGCAACTGGTGGACGCCCGAGGACCTGAAGCACTTCCAGCAGGCGAGCGCCGCGCTGGCGGCGCAGTACAGCGCCTATGAGGTGCTGCCGGGGCTGTTCCTCAACGGCAAGCAGGTGCTGGCCGAGAACATCGCCGACGTGGCGGGGCTTACCGCGGCCTATGAGGCGTATCACGCCTCGCTGGGCGGCAAGGAGGCGCCGGTGATCAACGGGCTGACCGGCGACCAGCGCTTCTTCCTGGCCTTCGCGCAGAGCTGGCGCGAGAAGCAGCGCGACCAGGCGCTGCGGGCCGAGGTGGCAACCGACGCGCACGCGCCGGGCCGCTGGCGCGCCTTCACCGTACGCAATCTCGATGCCTGGTATCCGGCGTTCAATGTCCAGCCGGGCGAGAAGCTGTACCTGGCGCCGGACAAGCGCGTGAAAATCTGGTGAAGCCATAATTCCTCCCCGAGCTCGTCTCGGGGAGGAATTTGAAGCTCAGCGCCGCGGTGCAGGCAGCAGGATGCTGGCCACCAGTCCGCCGATCGCGATGACGAACGCGGCGCCGACCAGCCAGGTCAGCAGGCCGATCGAGAAATTGCCGGGATTGCTGCTGGCCGGGTCGTAGAGCTTCCCGAAGAAGCTGCCATAGAGCATGCCGACGGCGACGCCCCAGCTCGCAGCGAAGAAGCTGCGCGTGGCGAAGCTCTGGCGGCCGACCAGGATGGCGGCGGCGATCATCATGCTGCCCGCCAGCATGTCGTCCATCCAGAACACCGCCGGTCGGCCCGCGCCCCAGGAGCGATAGCCTTCGCCCGCCATCAGCAGGATCGCGCCGATCACCCCCAGGATGCGGAGCGCCTTCACGCGGCGCCGATCAGCTCGCGCCCGATCAGCATGCGGCGAATCTCGTTGGTGCCCGCGCCAATGTCGAGCAGCTTGGCGTCGCGGGCGAAGCGCTCGACCGGCCAGTCCCTGGTGTAGCCAGCGCCGCCCAGCGCCTGGATCGCCTCGAGCGACACCTTCACGGCGTTCTCCGAAGCGAGCAGGATCGCGCCGGCCGCATCGAAGCGCGTGGTCCGGCCGGCATCGCAGTTCTTGGCGACGGCGTAGACATAGGCGCGGGCGCTGTTCAGTGCGACGTACATGTCGGCGACCTTGGCCTGCATCAGCTGGAAATGACCGATCGGCTGGCCGAACTGCTTGCGCTCGCGCAGATACGGCAGGACGACGTCGAGACAGGCCTGCATGATGCCGAGCTGGATGCCGGAGAGCACGGTGCGCTCATAGTCGAGGCCCGACATCAGCACGCCGACGCCGCCGTTGAGCGGGCCCATGACATTCTCTTCGGGCACTTCGCAATCGTCGAACACCAACTCCGCGGTAGGCGAGCCGCGCATGCCCATCTTGTCGATCTTCTGGCCGATCGAGAAGCCGGGCATGTCCTTCTCGATCAGGAAGGTGGTGATGCCGCGCGAGCCCTCGCCGGTCTTGGCGTAGACCACCAGCGTATCGGCATAGGCTGCGTTGGTGATCCAGAATTTGGTGCCGTTGAGCACATAGCCACGGTCGGTCTTCTCCGCGCGCAGCTTCATCGAGACGACGTCCGAGCCGGCGCCGGCCTCCGACATGGCGAGGCTGCCGACGTGCTCGCCCGAGATCAGCTTGGGGAGGTACTTGGCCTTCTGCTCGGGGCTGGCCCAGCGGCGGATCTGGTTGATGCACAGGTTGGAGTGCGCGCCGTAGCTTAGTCCGATCGAAGCCGAGGCGCGGGCGATCTCTTCCTGCGCGACGACATGCTCGAGATAGCCGAGGCCCAGGCCGCCAAATTCCTCCTCGACGGTGATGCCGTGCAGGCCGAGCTCGCCCATCGCGGTCCACAGCTCGTCGCGGGGGAACCAGTCCTCGGCATCGATCTTCGCCGCGAGCGGCTCGATCCGCTCCTTGGCGAAGCGCTGTGTCGTCTCGCGGATCATGTCGGCGGTCTCGCCGAGACCGAAATCGAGCGTGGGTTCCATGGCCTCTCTCCAGGTATGCGCGTCAGCAGTGCTGACCTATTTTCCTGCCTTTTCCCCGATTTCACGCGGGGCGGCAAGGGGAGAGAGAAGGGGTTGGGAAATTCCCCCGGCGCGACCTCATGCCGGGGGAACCGGGGGAGAAATCAGGCGTCGGCGCCGGCGAGATCCATTTCGTCCTCTTCCCGCAGCGCATGACTGGTCGGCCAGATGCCGATCGAGGCGGGAACGCCGCTCACCTCGATCCAGCTCCATTGCTTGTCGCCGCCCGACAGGCTGACCGTGCGGCCCAGCGCCTTGATCGACAGTTTGCCGTCCTTGGTGGTGTAGGGCGCGTCGAGCAACGGACCGCCCAGGAAGCTGATCTTGCAGGTGCCCGACGGCGCCAGATCGGGCATGCGGATGAGGATGTCGCCCTTGATCGCATTGCCGAGGATCTTGGCATCGACATAGAGATCGGCCTGCAGCGGCTGGAGAGCCTTGACGTTGCCCGAGCCGATCTGCGGGAATCGGTTGAGATAGACGTCGTAGGTCTCGCCCTGCTTGAGCGCAGGGTTCACGAACTTGGTAAGGTCGGCCATGGTTCGCTCCTGTGGAATGGCAAGTATCGTGAGCGATATTCGCCGGGGAGCATTGGGCGCGTTCAAGACGAGTCGGTCAATAAAAAGCGGAATGACTTGCCGGACAACTTGGTCCGAACCGGATATGGCGCTATTCAGGCAGTGATGATCATCCTGTCGCGCACCACGACTGGCCAGAGGCGCAGTTTCGCACCGGTGCAGGGGCCGCCGACGCAGACGCCGTCCGCGATCCGGTAGAGCGCGCCGTGCCAGCTGCACTGGATGTGGCTGCCATCGGGCGTGAGATAGTCGTCGAGCTTGTTCGACAACGGCAGCGCCATATGCGCGCAGAGATCGAGATAGCCGTGTACGGTCTCTCCCTGGCGGACGACGAAGCCGTGGAAGCGGCCGGCGCGCATCTCGAGCACGAAGTTGCGGGCCTTGCCGTCGGGGATGAGATCGAGCGGGCCGAGGGTGACGTTGGGTGGGGTTTCGGTGAGGCGTTCCATAGTCAAAATACCTCCCCCAGCTTGCTGGGGGAGGGGGACCGCCGCCGAAGGCGGTGGTGGAGGGGCGCGGCGGGCACCGCCGCGTTTGCGGCGGCCCCTCCACCACTCGCTTCGCGAGCGGTCCCCCTCCCCGAGACGAGCTCGGGGAGGAATTTCATGGCAACTGCGCCTTCGGAAAGCCTTCCCAGGCCGCGTCGTAATCGGGCTGGGCGCGGTCGAGGGCGTGGCGGGTCGGTTTGTACGGCCAGCAGGTCTCGACCATGAACGCCATCGTGCCCGCGATCTTGTGCGGCTTGAGATCGGCGTTGGTCGCGCCCTGCCAGCTGGTCACGTCGGGGCCGTGGCCGGCCATCAGATTGTGCAGCGACAGGCCGCCGGGGGCGAAGCCTTCGGCCTTCGCGTCATAGGCGCCGGTGATCAGGCCCATTGCCTCGGACATGATGTTGCGGTGGAACCAGGGCGGACGGAACGTATCCTCGGCGACCATCCAGCGCGGCGGGAAGATCACGAAGTCGGCATTGGCGCGGCCGGGGACGTCAGACGGCGAGGTCAGCACCGTGAAGATCGAGGGATCGGGGTGGTCGAAGCTCACCGTGTTCATCGTGTTGAACCGGGCGAGATCGTAGCGCCAGGGCGCGAGATTGCCGTGCCACGCGACCACGTCGAGCGGGCTGTGGGGCAAGGTGGTGGTCCATAGCGAACCCAGATGCTTCTGGATCACCTCGAAGGGCTCGTCGCGATCCTCGAACCAGGCGGCGGGCGTCTCGAAGTCGCGCGGATTGGCGAGGCCGTTGGCGCCGATCGGGCCGAGATCGGGGAGGCGGAACAGCGCGCCGTGATTTTCCGCGACATAGCCGCGCGCCTCGCCATCCGGCAGCAGCGCGCGGAAGCGGACGCCTCGGGGCACGAGCGCGATCTGGCCGGGGGCGATGTCGATCCTGCCCAGCTCGGTGAGCAGGGTCAGCCGGCCGGCCTGGGGAATGAAGAGCAGCTCGCCGTCCGCATCGAAGAAGACACGGGTCTCCATGTCCTTGTTGGCGGCATAGACGTGCACCGCCACGCCCTCCAGGTCCGCAGGGTCGCGGTTGGCGAGCATGGTGGTCATGCCGTCGACCAGGTCGGTGCCCGGGGCAGGCGCTTCCACGGGGTTCCAGCGCAGGCGATTGGGGGGCAGGGGATCGTTGACTGTGCCGGGGGCGAAGTTCGCTGCGCCTTCGTAGCGCCTGAAGGGCGGGTGCTCGGCGGTGGGGCGCAGGCGATAGAGCCAGGAGCGGCGGTTCTCGTGGCGCGGCGCGGTGAAGGCGGTGCCGGAGAGCTGTTCGGCATAGAGGCCGAAGGCGGGCTTCTGGGGCGAGTTGCGACCGACGGGCAGCGCGCCGGGCACGGCCTCGGTGGAAACATGATTGCCGAAGCCGGGGAAATAGTCGGTCATCGCATCCTCTCTATGCCCGTCTCTCTGCGGTGCCGCACATAAAGTGTCAAATGATACTATCTGTCGCGCGGGCAGCTTTACGGGCACGAACCTAAACTTTCTTGGGCCGTACCCGGGTAATTCCTACTTCTTTAGTGGGTTTAATTCGGAGTCGTAACCAATGGCCACCACCAGCGCTGCTGCACCGCGGCGGTTCCAGCTACCTGGCTTCGGCGTGCAGGTCGCGATCGGCATGGCCGCCGGGCTGGCGCTGGGGCTCGCCGCGCGGGCGATCGGTAGCGATGGCGAGACGGCGAACGGGCTCGCCCAGGCGCTGCAGACGATCGGGCAGATCTTCGTGCAATTGCTCAAGGTGCTGGTGCCGCCGCTGGTGTTCACCGCGATCGTCGCCTCGATCGCGGCGTTGCGTGACCTCAACAACGCCGCGCGGCTGGTGGCACAGACGCTGCTATGGTTCGCGATCACCGCGGCTATCGCGGTAGGGATCGGTATCACGCTGGGGCTGGTGCTCCAGCCCGGCCATCATAGCGCGGTGGCTGCGGCCACCGCTTCGGCGCCTTCGAGCACCGGTAGCTGGCTCGATTTTCTGAAGGGTCTGGTGCCGACGAACTTCCTCGGCATCGCGGCCTCGACCAAGCTCAGCGATGGCAGCGCGACCACCGGGCTTTCGTTCAACGTCCTCCAGATCATCGTGCTGGCGGTGGCGATCGGCGCGGCGGCGGTGAAGGCGGGCGAGGCGGGGCACCGTTTCCTGGACTTCAACGCCTCGGCGCTCACGGTCTTCCGGCTGCTGCTGCGCTGGGTGATCCGCCTGACCCCGATCGGCACCGCCGCGCTGATCGGCGATGCGGTGGTCCGCTATGGCTGGGAGTCGCTGGCGGCGCTCGGTACCTATGCGGGCGCGGTCTATATCGGCCTGGGGCTGGTGCTGCTGGTCGTCTATCCGCTGCTGCTCGCGGCGCACGGGCTGAGCCCGTTGCGTTTCTTCGCCTCGGCATGGCCGGCGATCCAGCTGGGCTTCGTCTCGCGCTCCTCGGTGGGCACGCTGCCGGTGACCGAGGACGTGACCGAGCGCGCGCTGGGCGTGCCGCGCGCCTATGCCGCTTTCGCGGTGCCGCTGGGCGCGACGACCAAGATGGACGGCTGCGCGGCGATCTATCCGGCGATCTCGGCGATCTTTGTCGCACAATTCTACGGCATCCCGCTCGGGCTCGAGCATTATGCGCTGATCGCCTTCGTCTCGGTGCTGGGATCGGCCGCCACCGCGGGCCTGACCGGCGCGACGGTGATGCTGACGCTCACCCTCTCGACTTTGGGCCTGCCGCTGGACGGCGTGGGGCTGCTGCTGGCGATCGACCCGATCCTCGACATGGGGCGGACCGCGACCAATGTGGCGGGGCAGATGCTGGTGCCGGTGATCGTCGCCAAGCGCGAGGGCCTGCTCGACGAGACGCGCTTCCGGGAAGGGGCGGGTGAGGCGCGCGGCGAACTCGCGCTGGCATGAGGTTGGTGGCCGGGTGGAGCGCCACGCTACGCAACTGGCAGCGCTCCCCCGGCTTCCTCTCCAAACTTTCCGGGGCCTCAACGCGTGCCCGGCAAATCCGATCCCGGCCCCTGTGCCGGGATCGTGTTTAAAAGGGGGTTAAGCGTCGACCTTGATCACGCCGCGACGGATCTGGTCCAGCTCGATGCTCTCGAACAGCGCCTGGAAGTTGCCGTTGCCGAAGCCTTCATTGCCCTTGCGCTGGATGATCTCGAAGAAGATCGGGCCGAACATGTTCTCGGTGAAGATCTGGAGCAGGATGCCCTCGTCGCCGACATTGCCGTCGATCAGGATGCGGTTCCTGCGCAGGCGCTCGAGGTCCTCGCCGTGCCCGGGGACGCGCTTGTCGACCAGCTCGTAATAGGTCTCGATCGTGTCCTGCAGCTTCACGCCGCGCGCACGCAGCCGCTCGACCGTGTCGAAGATGTCCGGCGTGGTGAGGGCGAGGTGCTGGATACCTTCGCCCTTATACTCGCGGATGAACTCCTCGATCTGGCTCTTGTCGTCCTGGCTCTCGTTCAGGGGGATGCGGATCGCCTTGTCCGGCGCGATCATCGCCTGGCTGAACAGACCGGTGGCCTGACCCTTGATGTCGAAATACTTCTGCTCCTCGAAGGCGAAGAGCGTCTTGTAGAACTCCGACCACACCCGCATCTGGCCGCGGCGGACATTGTGGGTGAGGTGGTCGAGCAGGTCGAGCCCGACATTGTTCTCGGCCTCGGCGGCTTCCCAGCCGTCGAACGCGGCCCAGTCGGCATAGAGATCGGTGCCGTCCTGGATGAAATAGAGGTACGAGCCGCCGATACCCTGGATGACGGTGTCGTCCTCCTCGGTCGGCTTGGCGCCGTGCTCGAGCGCCCATTCCATCGCCTTGGCCGGATCGGCGACACGGAAGGCCATCGCGCTGGCCGAGGGGCCATGCTCGCCGCGGAACGCCGCCACGCGGCCGGCCTCGTCGCGGTTGAGCATCAGGTTGATGCGGCCCTGCTTGTAGCGGGTGATGTTCTTGCTCGGGTGCCGGTGGGTCGGCACGAAGCCGAGCTGCTCGAACTGCTTCCCCATCGCCTCGGGATCGGGCGAGGTGAATTCGACGAATTCGAAACCGTTGAGGCCGAGCGGATTTGCAGGATCGATCATGGGTACACGCTCCAGAATGATGGGGCGCGGGCTAACCCCAAGTCGAGTTAGTGTCAATTGATACTAACTCCGGAGAAGCTGATCCGGAATGGTTGCTCCGCCGCAGGATATCCTCCGATTGCGACGAGACTCCCGGCGGGCGGCTTCGCCCGGATGCTAGATTTGTCCGGCGCGACGATGCGCGGTCAAAGAGCGGGAGATCGTGATGGTTACGGAAGCAACCGAGGCAGGATTCCAGGAAGTCGCCAACCTGGATGTCAGCTGGCAGTTCCAGATCGGGCCGGACGTCAACGGCAGCCTCAACGGCGTGGTCAATTCGGCGAGCGGCTATTTCTATGTCGAGGCGCCGGGTGCCAATCTTCCCTATGTCCAGCTTTCGCTGAACAATGGCGGCAGCTGGTACACGATGCCCAACAATGCGTCGGTCTACGCATCGGGCGGCAGCGACATCATGTACACCGTGCAAGTGCCCAACGATGAGACGATCAAGTTCCTGATCACACTGGACTAAGGCAGTATCGGCGAGCGGGCGGTATCCGCGAGCGCGGCTACAGCCCCTCGCCGCCGACCCAGTGCGCGTTGGACAGCCGGCGCGCGACGCTCCAGGTCTGGGTGCGGATGTCGGGCACCGCGACGATCTCCCAGAAGGCGCCGCGGGTCATCGGCCCGAGCGCGTAGAGATTGCCGTTGGGCCGCCCCTTCGCGTTGATCGTCTGGCCCTGGTTGTCGACATCGATGCCGAGATGCGCCGCATCCGGGCGGATCACCCCGCGCGCCGCCAGCTTCTGGAGCAGCGGCTCATCGGTGCGGTTGAGGTCGCCGAGCGGGCCGGTGCAGTTGACGATGCGCTGGACACACAGGGTCTCGGTCGCATTGGCGCCGCGACGGCGCAGCGTGACCTCGATGCCCTCGGGCTTCTCCGCGAAGCCGAGCGTCTTGCCGGCGATCACTTCGAGCTGGCCGCGCTCGATCACCGCCATCAGCCGGGCATAGACTTCGGGGGCGAGGCGGTGGCGATGGACGTCCCACCAGGGGCGGAGATGGCGCAGGAAGCGGCCGCGCTCGGCCTCGCTGGCATTGCCCCACATCGCCTGGGTGAAGGGGCGCAGCTCGTCGACCGCATTGCGCCAGCCGATCTCCTCGCCGCGGGCGCGGAGCGACTGGAGCAGCTTCGACGCGGTGGTGGCGGGGCGCTCGGCCAGCTTCTTCCAGTCGCTGCCCGGCGCATGGCTGCGCGGCAGCAGGCCGCGACGGGAAAGGGCGATGATCTTGCCCTTGAAGCCGCGCGCATCGAGCAGCAGCACCACGTCGATCATGGTCAGGCCGGTGCCGATCACCAGCACCGTGTCGTCGGGACCCAGACCCTCGGGCACGCTCGCGGCCCAGGGATCGCCCTTGTAGCGCTCGGCCGAGAGCTTGTCGGGATCGAGGCCGGGCGGATCGTGCGGGGGCAGATTGCCGACCGCGAGCACCGCGGCATCCGCCTCGATCGTGCGGCCCTTGAGGCGCACCGTCACGCCGTCGGCGAATTCGAGATCCTCGACCTCGTCGCGCACCAGCGTGAGCCGGTCCGGGTGATCGAGCAGCGCGGCATCGAGCAGCTCGCGCAGATATTCGCCATAGGTCACGCGGGGAATGAAGGCAGTCGCCGCATTCTCGACGCCGCGCCCCTCGAGCCAGCGGACGAAATGCGAAGGATCGTCCGGAAAGGCGCTCATGTTCGCGGCGCGGACGTTGAGCACATGGCTCGGATGCGCGGCGCCATAGGCGAGGCCGAGGCCGGCCACCGGTGCGCGCTCGATCAGGGTGGCGCGGGGGCCTTCGTGGCGGAGCAGGTTGATCGCCTGCAGCGTGCCCGAAAAGCCCGCGCCGATGATGGCGACGTGCTCGATCATTTTAGGCGGTCCCCCCGCTCAGATTTCGTATTCGATCTGCCACTCGGGCTGCTGGTGCGCGAGCGGCTTGGCGTTCATGCCCGGCTGGCGTGCCATCATCTGCGCATAGAGGCGCTTCACTGCGTCGCTCGCCGTGCGGACGAACAATGCCGGGAAGATCGCATGGACGACACAGGCGGCGCCGCCGATGATCATCGTGAAGCCGAATCGCGCGGCCGTTGCAGCATGCTCGCCATAGGACTCGCCGACGGCGCGCGGGTGGGAGAGGAAGAAGCGCTCGAACATGGCCGCCATGTACCCGCCCCGGGCGGCCATGTGAAGTAGAGCTTTTGATCGCCCAAGCTGGGCTTTGCCCGCATTTGGCTTGCAATGTGCCGCAGAAATCGCCGAACCTGCCCGTGAGGCGTGCCGAAGAGCGCGCACTAGCGACGGGGGTTCCAACCATGGCAGGACTGTGGTTGGTTAGCGCTAACAATATAAGGGGAAGATAGCTTGAGCCAGGATCTGACGTCCGACACCCCGTCGGCGCCCGAGGGCGATCATCATGTAGCCACCAAGAACGAGAAGATGGTGATCGCGGCATCGTCGCTCGGCACCGTGTTCGAATGGTATGATTTCTACCTCTACGGGCTGTTGGCGACGACGATCTCCGCCCAGTTCTTCGCCGGGGTGAACGACACCACCGCCTTCATCTTCGCGCTCGCCGCCTTCGCCGCCGGTTTCGCGGTGCGGCCGTTCGGCGCGCTGGTGTTCGGGCGGATCGGCGACCTGGTCGGGCGCAAGAACACCTTCCTCGTCACCATGGGGATCATGGGCGGATCGACCTTCGCGGTCGGCCTGCTGCCCAATTTCGCCACCGCCGGCGTGCTTGCGCCGATCCTGCTGGTGACCTTGCGCGTGCTGCAGGGCCTGGCGCTGGGCGGGCAATATGGCGGTGCCGCCACCTATGTCGCCGAGCATGCGCCCAACCACAAGCGCGGCCTCTACACGAGCTGGATCCAGACCACCGCGACGCTGGGCCTGTTCGCCTCGCTGCTGGTGGTGATCGGCACCCGTTCGTGGCTGGGCGAGGCGGCGTTCGCGAGCTGGGGCTGGCGCGTGCCGTTCCTCGCCTCGGTGCTGCTGCTCGGCGTGTCGCTCTGGGTGCGGCTGCAGCTCAACGAGAGCCCGGTCTATGCGCGGATGAAGGCCACCGGCAACGTATCCAAGGCGCCGCTGACCGAGGCGTTCCTGCGCTGGGGCAACCTCCGCATCGTGCTGATCGCGCTGTTCGGCGCGGTCGTCGGCCAGGCGGTGGTCTGGTACACCGGGCAGTTCTACGCGCTGTTCTTCCTCGAGAAAACGCTCAAGGTCGACGGGATGACGGCGAACGTGCTGATCGCCATCGCGCTGGCGCTGGGCACGCCGTTCTTCGTGTTCTTCGGCTGGCTGAGTGACAGGATCGGGCGCAAGCCGATCATCCTGGCGGGCTGCCTGCTCGCTTCGATCACCTATTTCCCGCTGTTCCATGCGCTGACCCAGGCGGCGAACCCCGCGCTGGCGGAGGCGCAGGCGAAGGCGCCGGTGACCGTCTATGCCGATCCGGCGACCTGCTCGGTCCAGTTCGATCCGATCGGCAAGAACAAGTTCGACAGGACCGGCTGCGACGTCGCCAAGTCGACGCTGGCCAAGGCGGGTGTTCCCTATGCGAGCCAGCCGAATGGCAATGGCGAAGTCAGCATCGGCACGCAGAAGGTCGAAGTTGGCGAGCTATCCGGCTATTCGAAGCGCCTGGGCGCTGCCCTTACCGAAGCCGGTTACCCCGCCAAGGCCGAGGATGCTCGCATCAACAAGCCGCTGGTGGTCGCGATCCTGTTCGCGCTCGTCCTGCTGGTGACCATGGTCTATGGCCCGATCGCCGGCATGCTCGTCGAGCTGTTCCCGAGCCGGATCCGCTACACCTCGATGTCGCTGCCCTATCACCTGGGCAATGGCTGGTTCGGTGGCTTCCTGCCGGCGACCGCCTTCGCAATGGTCGCGGCGACGGGGGATATCTATTACGGCCTCTGGTATCCGGTGGTGGCCGCTGCCTGCACCTTCATCCTCGGCCTGTTGCTGCTCCCGGAAACATTCCGGAAGAAGATCGAGGACTAGAAACCGGCATGACCGTCGAAACCGTGCGCGCGTGGCTTGCCGAACAGGCTCCCGATCTTGGCCTGATCGAACAATCGGCAAGCACCGCGACAGTGGCGGAAGCGGCGGCGACGCTTGGGGTCGAGCCCGGGCGGATCGCCAAGACCCTGGCATTGCGGGTGGGCGAGGGCGTGCTGCTCGTCGTCGCCCGCGGTGACGCCCGGCTCGACAACAGCAAGGCCAAGGCGGCGTTCGGCGGCCGGGCCTCGATGCTCGGCGCCGAGGAGGCGGAGGCACTGACCGGGCACCCGGTGGGCGGCGTCTGCCCCTTCGGACTGGCGACGCCGCTGCCGGTCTATTGCGACGTGTCGATCCGCGATTTCGCCACGGTGTTCCCGGCGGCGGGATCGCGCACCGCATCGCTGGAGGTCGAGCCCGAGCGCCTCGCCGGGCTCGTGTCGCAGCGCTGGGTCGACGTCTGCAAGCTGCCCGAGGGCGTTTCCTGAGCGGCGCCTATCCCGCCAGGCGGGCCGGATCGACCACGACATAGCGGATCCGCCGGCGGTTCCAGGTATAGGTGATGTGCACCAGCCCGTCCGCCGACTGGATCACCGCCGGATAGGCATAGCCGTCGGGCAGGGGCTCGCTCTCCAGCGTCAGCGCCGGGTGCCAATGCACCCCGTCGCGCGAGATCGCGATGTTGAGCGGGTAGCGCTTGCCCTTGCCGGGGCTCTCGGCCTCCTGCGCCGAATGGTTGTAGACGATCAGCTGACGCCCGTCCTTCAGCGTCACCGCGTCGGTGCCCGAATTGGGGTTGGGCAGGTCGACCGCGAACAGCTTGCCCCAGCTCCTGCCGTCATCGGCGGACTGGGTCGCGACCAGCGCGCCCTGGCGGCTGCGGGCGATCGCCTCCAGCTTGCCGCCGGGCAGGAACAATATGCTCGGCTGGATCGCATCGAAGCGCGCTTCGGTATCGAAGGGCAGCGGCGCGGTCGACGTCCAGCTTCTGCCGGCATCCTCGCTGCGCTCGAAATGCAGTTTCCAGCCTTCGCGCAGATCCTCGGTGCTCGAGGGTGAGAGCCAGGCGCCGCTCTGCAGCGCCACCGGCTTGTTCTTGATCGGACCGAGAATGCCGTCGGGCAGGCGCTGCGGCTTGCTCCAGCTGCGGCCGCCATCGGTGGAGGTGATCGCCATGCCCCACCAGGTCTGCGGGCTCGGGCCGACCTTGTAGTAGAGATGCAGCGGCCCGGCGGGGTCCTGGAACAGCACTGGGTTCCAGGTCGGCTGGCGGGTGCCGTCCGGCTGGATGCCGTTGGCGACTGACTTTGGCGTCTCCCAGCCCTTCGGACCGCGCCGGGCGAACCAGATCTCGACATCCGGATTGCGCTCGTGCGTGCCGCCGAACCAGGCTGCCGCCAGCGTACCGTCGCGGGTCTGGACGATCGTCGAGGCGTGGCTCTGGGGATAGGGCGCGCTTTCATAGATGAACTCGCGGAGCAGCACCGCGTCCTGCTCCGGCGCGGCGGATAGCGGCGCAGCCCAGGGCGCCGCCGCGATCGGGAGGGCCAGGGCGAGCATCAGGGTGCGGAGCATCGGGAGACTGCCTTTGTGCGAGCGAGGGGAGGCGTGTTGAACATGGCCCGGCCGCGCCGCGCAAGCCGTTTCGGGCCAGGCGGCAGATGACAAGAGAGCCCGCGCAGTCGCCTGCGCGGGCTCTCGGCCCCCCCAAGGTGGGGCCAGCAGCGGTGTCCGGTACGGTGCGGGATTCCGGTCCGTCCGTACCGTGGCTCCGGCTGCGGTCAGAAGCCGATCTTCACCCGGACCGAGGCGCGGCCCTCGCGAGTGTTCTCGCCGGCCGAGCCTTCGAGCGCGACGCCCAGGCGGACATTCTTGCTTGCCCGGGCATCGATGCCCACGCCCAGCGTGCCGAGCACCGGTGCGATCCGCACGCCGGTCACGCCGAAGCTGCCGGTGCCGGTCGGCGCGCCCGAGAAGCGGACATTGCCCACCGTGTCGCGATCGCCCGAATTGTAGCGAACGCCCATGCTGACCCACGGCATCGCCGTGCCTGCGCCGGTCTTCACCTTGGCACCGAGGCGGAGCTCCGCACCGGCGGTGAACAGGTCGCGGTTGGCCGAGGCCATCTGCAGGCCCAGGCCGCCGGTGGCATTCTCGGTGAAGCCGTCGCGCTGGTCGCGGACCTTGCTGGCGTTGCCGATCAGGGCGAGGCGAAGGCCGTTGCCCAGCTCGGTGCGGAAGCCGCCCGACACGCCCACCGAATAGCCGGTCGAATGGATGTCGCCGGTGGCGAGCGAGGTGCTGGTGCCGATGACCAGGGTGCGCTTGCTGTTCAGGTCGCTCGAATACCAGCTGCCCGAAGCGGCGATGAAGGCGCCGCCCGCATCGTAGCTCAGATAGCCGCCCAGCTGATACTGGTTGCCGCTCACCGTGGCGTAGCGGCTGTTCATGTCCGCATCGATCTGGGCGACGCCGCCGGCGATGCCTGCGGTGAAGCCGTCCATCCGGGTCTCCACGCCCATGGCGACGCCCGCCGTGGTGGTTTCGAGGCCGGCATGCACGCCGTCGCCGAGCAGCTTCTGATAGCCGCCATAAACCTGGCCCCAGATGCCGCCATTGCCCGCTTCGCCATTGTCGGCGCCCGGCAGCGTCGCGCCGGAGAGCGCGCTGGCGAAGCCGTTGCCGGCGGTGGTGGTGGTGCGGACATCCGCCAGGCTCGACCCGGCGAACCCGCCGCCGATCAGCGCATCGCTGCCGTCACCCACGCGCTCGCGGAGCAGGTTGGTGAACAGGTTGTTGGCCGAGATGGTCGCGGTCGAGACATCGGCGAGGATTTCGCCGCTGAAGCTCTTGAATGCGGCGACCCGCTGGCCGGTGCTGAGCGAGGTGATCGAGTTGAGCGTCGCCGCCCACTGGTCCGAGGCGTTGCCGGTGGTCGAGTTGCTGAGCGCATTGGCGACGGCGAGCGTGTTGGTGTCTCCCGCTGCGACGCCGTCGTTGAACTCCATGTTCTTCTGGACCTGGAGGACGACGGCGTTGGCGACCAGATCGTAGCGCAGGCGCCACTTCAGGTTCGGGTTGCTCGCCACCGTGGCGAACACGCTGCCATTGGCGAAGGTGCCGGTGAGGGCGTTCGCCTGGACGATCGTGTAGAGCTGGTTGAAGCGATAGTCGCTCGCCGCCGCGGTCAGCGCGTTGACCTGCACCGTGCCGCCGGTGAGCGTGGCGGTGCCGTTCACCTTGATGCTGTCCGACGCGAAGTTCAGGCTCGTGCCGCCGAAGTCGAAGAGCAGCGTGCCGCCGCTGGCCACCAGGCTGCCCGTGGTGAACGACCCGATCGGGTTGACCGCGCCGAACGTGCCGGTGGCGAGGCCGCCCGGCGAGAAGGTGCCCGAGCTGACCGTCAGCGCGCCCGCCAGCGTGCCCGAGCCGATCAGCGTGCCGCCCTGGACGCGGATGCCGCCCTGGGTGGAGCCCGAGAAGGCGAGGGTGCCCGCGGTCACGTCGAAGCGACCCGTATTGGCGAAGGTGCCGGCCAGCGTCAGCGTGCCGATGCCCTGCTTCTCCAGCGTGCCCGCGCCGGTGATGCTGCCCGAGAAGCCCGAATTGCCCGTGCCAGAGACGATCAGCTTGCCCGCGCCCAGCGCCAGCGTGCCGCCGCCACCGGCGCCGTTCGACAGGCCGCCCACCGTTTCGGTGTAGCCGGCCAGGTCGAAGGTCGCGTTGGTGTTGATCGCCACCGTCGCGCCATTGGCCAGGCGCTCGTTCGCGCCGAGACGGAGCGTGCCAGCCTGGACGATGACGGTGTTCGCCGTCGAGGTGCCGTTCAGCGTCGAGACCGAACCGGTGTTGAACAGCGTGCCGGAGGCCAGGTTGGCGTTCACCGTCGCACCGCTCAGCTGGACCTGGCTGGCCGTCAGCGTGCCGGTGCCGGCCAGGGTGCCGGCGATACCGGCCATACCCACCGTCTCGTTGAACGTGCCGAGGTCGAACGTCGCGCCGACGCCGACGTCGAGCGTCGCGGTATCGGCGATCCGGTTCGCCGCGCCGAGCGCCAGCGTGCCGGCCTGGACCGAGACATTGCCCGCCGCAGTACCGTTCAGCGTCGAGGTGCCGCCCAGGTTGAACACATTGCCCGCGCCCAGGTTCGCATTCACCGTCGCACCGTTGAGCTGATACTGGCTCGCGGTCAGCGTGCCTGTGCCGGCCAACGTGCCGTTCAGGCCGAGCAGGCCCACCGTGTCGTTGAATGCACCGATATTGAGCGTGGCGCCGCCGGCCACCAGCACTTCGGCGGTGTCGGCGATGCGATCCGCGCCGCCGAGCTGGAGCGTGCCGCCCTGGACCACGACATTCGCCGCGGAGGTGCCGATCAGCGTGGACGTGCCGGCGAGCTGGAACAGCGTGCCCGCACCCAGGTTCGCCTTCACCGTTGCGCCGGTCAGCTGATACTGGCTGGCGGTCAGCGTGCCGGTGCCGGCCAGCGTGCCGTTCAGGCCGAGCGTGCCGATCGTGTCGCTAAAGGTGCCGATGTCGAACGTGGCGTTCGATGCGACTGCCACCGTGGCGGTGTCCGCGATGCGGTTTGCTGCGCCCAGCACCAGCGTACCGGCGTTCACCGAGGCATTGCCCGCCGCAGTGCCGTTCAGGAACGACGTGCCGCCGAGCTGCACGACCAGGCCAGTGCCGAGATTGGCGTTCACGGTCGCGTTGGTCAGGTCGTACTCGGAAGCGGTCAGCGTGCCCGTCCCGGCCAGCGTGCCGTTGAGCAGGAGGCCGGCGACCGTGTCGCTGGAGCCGCCGAGGTTCAGCGTCGCGCCGCTATCGACCTGCACCAGTGCGGTGTCGGCCAGGCGGTTCGCCGCGCCGAGGCTCAGCGTGCCGCTATTGACCACGACATTGCCGGCGGCGGTGCCGTTCAGCGTGCTGGCGCCGGTCGAATAGACGGTGCCGGCGCCGAGATTGGCGTTCACCGTACCGCCGCTCAGGTCATATTCGGTCGCGGTGAGCGTGCCGGTGCCCGCCAGCGTACCGGCGATGACCGCCAGCGCCACCTTTTCGTTATAGCCCTGCAGGTCGAAGGTCGCCCCCTGCGCCACGCCCAGGTTGGTGGCGTCCGCGATACGATCGCTGGCGCCGAGGCGCAGCGTGCCGCCGGATACCGAGACCGTCGCGCCGGAGGTCGTGCCGTTCAGCGTCGAGATGCCGCCGCTGTTGGTCACCGGACCCGCCAGGTTGGCGTTCACCGTCGCGCCGGCGAGCTCGATCAGAGAGGCGGAGAGGGTGCCCGTACCGTTCAGCACGCCCTGCAGCTTCGCCTGCGAGACGGTCATGCCGATATTGGCGAGGTCGAGCGTGCCCGCGCTACCGACCAGCAGCGTCGAGGCCGGATCGAAGCTCGCGCCGGTCGCCAGGGTGAGGCTGCCCGAGCGGACCTCGGTCGTCCCCGTATAGCTCGCTGTGCCGCCAAAGGTCAGGTTCGCGCCGTCGATCAGCAGATTGCCGGTGGTGCCGGTCAGCGTGCCGCCAAAGGTCGAGGTGCCGCTGGTCAGGCCCAGCGTGTTGGTGCCGAGCGCAACGGCACCGGTGCCCGACAGGGTGCCGATCGCTTCCGAAGCGGCGAGCTGCAGCGTGCCGCCGGTGATCGCCACCGAAGCGGTGTTCGCGATCGCGTCGCCGCCGGTGAGCAGCAGCGTGCCGTTGGCAACGGTCCACGAACCGATGCTGTTCGGGGTGGCGATCGTCCAGGTGCCGGTGCCGGACTTGGTCGCGCTCTCGATGTTGAGCACGGTGCCCAGCGTCGCCGAGCCGCTGCCGACCAGCGCCAGCGTGTCGTTGCCCGCGCCGCCGTCAAGCGATCCGGTCACGGTCGCGCCGGTGCCGAGGGTGATGGCGTCGAGACCGTCGCCGCCATCATAGCCGCCGGTGAGCGTGCCGAGGATGTTGACCACACGGTCGCCGGTGCCGGCCGCGGCAACCGTGCCGGTCGTGGTCGAGCCTGCGTTCAGGTTGATCGTGACCAGTCCGGCTCCGCTGGCGAAGATCGCGGCGACGCCGCCGGTGATCGTGCCGCCCGACTGGTTGGTGATCGTCGCCGGACCTTCGACCGAGACGCCCGCGCCGGTGCTGCCGCCGGTGATCGTGCCGGAATTGACGACGGTGCCGCCGCCATTGACCACCACCGCGTTGTTGCCGGCGATCGAGCCGTTGTTGACCAGCATGACGCCGCCGCCGCTGGTGGCCACGCCGCCGGTGATCGAGCCGCTGGCCTGGTTGGTCAGCACGGCATTGGCGCCGGTCAGGTACACGCCGAGGCTGGTGCCTTGGATCGAGCCGCTATTGTCGACGGTCGCGCCGGCAGTGCTCGCCCGCACGGCGATGCCGGTGCCGGTGATCGTGCCGCTGTTGATGACCGACGCGCTGGTCGCGCTGGTGATCTGGACGCCGGTGGTGCCCTGGATCAGCGACGAATTGTTGAGGGTGAAGTTGTCGGTGGCGATGTTGAGTGCTGCGCCGCCGCTGATCTGGATCGTGCCGGTGTTGGTCACGCTGCCATTGGCGCCCGCCATGGAGACGCCGTTGATCGTCCCGGCGTTGGTGACCGAGCCACCCTGCGCGAATACGACGGCAGGTCCCGCAGTGCCGGCGATCGTGCCGCCGGCAAGGTTGATGACCGTGGCGTCGGCGCCGGTCGCGTCGATACCGCGGCTGCCGGTGATTTGGCCCGAATTGGTCACGCTCGCACCTGCACCCGACAGGACGACGCTGCTTGCGCCGCCGGTGTTGACGGTGCCGGTGAAGGCGACCGCCGAGCCGTCCTGCACGACGAAGCTGCCATTCTGGGTGGCGTTGCCCGAGAAGGTGAGGGCCTCACCCGCAGCAAGGCCGTTCACGAACACATTGCCGGTGCCACTGACATTGCTCGCGAAGGTGCCGCTCGCCGCCTGGTCGAGCACCAGGTTGCCGCCGCCCAGGATCACCTTGCTGCCCGAGATGCTGTCGGTCGTGCCGACCAGGCTGCCGCCGGTGATTGTGGTGTTGCCGGTCCAGTTGTTGGCTCCGGTAAGGAGCAGGTTGCCGGCGCCGGACTTGGTGAAGTTGCCGCTGCCAGTGATGTCGGCCGCGACGATGCCGTTGGTCGCCTGCTGATAGACCAGGCCGCCGTTGTTGACGATCGACGAGCCCGAGATGCTGTTGCTGTCGCCCTGGAGGGTGGCGCCGAAGTTGATCGTGGTCGTGCCGGTCCAGTCGTTCGCGGCATTGGTGAGGACGATTGTCCCCAGACCACCGATCACGACGTCCTGGTCGGGATCGACGCCAACGCCGGTACCGGTGGTGATCGCGCCGGTCAGCGTGGCGATGACGCCGTCGTCAGCATTGAGCGTGGACGGATCCGCCGACGAAGGCGTGACGACCTCGAGCGAGATGTTGTTGGCATAGGTGCCGGTGGCACCGAAGGTCGCGGTCGGGTCGATCATGTGGATCGTGCCCGAGCCGAAGCCGCCTGCGGTTTCGGTGCGGATCTTCGCGCCGTTGACGAAGATGTCGCCGGTAAGGTCGGCGGTGTCGGTGAAGGTCACCGTTCCCGCCGGGGTGCCGTTGCCGGCATAGATGTCCGCGGCGTTGTTGGCGCCGACTCCGCCGGTGATGGTCATGTCGCCCGAGACGAGGCCGAACGCCTCGAAGTTCATGAAGTTGGCGAGGGTGACGTTGTAGGTCGTGCCGGCGCCGAGATCGGCGTTCAGGCGGTCATGGCCCGCGCCGCCGTTGACGATACCGGAGATCGTGCCGCCCAGATAGGTGAAGACGTCGTCGCCATCGCCCAGGTCGACATTGGCGATCGAGCCGCCGGACTGGATGAAGCTGTCATTGCCGCCACCCAGGTTCACGTCGGTGATCGTGCCGCCGCGGAAGATGACATTGTCGACGCCGTCGCCCGATGTGGCGTCGTAATCGCCATAGACAACGCCCGACAGGTCGATGTTGCGCGTGCCGTTGCCGGTCGAGACGATGCTGCCATACATGTACGAGCCATACTCGTTGGTCATGTTGACCGTGCCGTCACCCGAGAGCAGCGCAGCGGCCGTACCGCCGACGAGCGCGCCGCCATTGTGATTGGTGATCGTCGAGGTCTGGCCACCGGCGGTGTCGATCGAGATGCCGTAGCCGCTATTGCCCTGGAGCGTGCCCGAGTTCTCGATCGTCACCGCGCCGCCCGAGATGGTCACGCCATTGGCGCCGCCGACGATGATGCCGGTGGTGTTGCCGTTGACATAGCCACCGACGTTGGTGACCGAGCCGCCTGCGGTGAAGCGAACGCCGTCGCCGGTGTTGAGGTTGGCATTGGTCTGCCAATATGCGGTGGCGTTGTCGCCGGCGGTGCCCGCGACGATGACGCCCGTGTTGGTCAGCGTCTGATAGTCGTCGCTGCCCATCACGCCATTGACCTGGCCGGCGATGACGCCCGCGTTGGTGAGGGTGGTGCCATAGGCCTGCAGCGTGACGCCGTTGCCCGCGGCGATGATCCGGCCGCCGGCCTGGTTGTCGACGGTGCCGCCATTGGTGATCACGCCGTCATAGCCGCCGGTCGACTTGATCAGGCCCGCATTGGTCACGCTGGTGCCGGTGTTGGCGAAGACGCCGATGCCGTCGGTGACGATCAGCTTGGCTCCATGGTCGACGGTCAGGCTGCCGCCGCTGTTGACCAGCGAGACGCCGGTCGTATCGCTGACCTGCAGGAACGCAGTCGCGTCGAGCGCAAGGCCGCTGGCGTTCACGCTCCAGCCGCCGCCAGCCACTGCCTGGGTGCCGCTCAGCGTCAGCGTCTCGCCGCCGCTCAGATTATACGCCTCGAAGCCCGACAGGGTGGAAACGTCGAGCGTGGCGGGCGCGTAGATGGTGGCGCTGAACGTGTCGTTGCCGGCGCCGGCATCGATGCTGGTGAAGCTGCCGCCCCACCAGTTAAGCGTGTCGCTGCCGGCGCCGAGCAGGATCGCGCCATTGGTGACGGAGTTGGTGCCCAGCGTCACCGTGTCGTCGGCGGTGCCGGTCAGGTTGATCGCGGCGGTGGTGGCGTTGATCGTGCCGTAGTTGGAGATGTTCACCGCGGTCGTGCCGCCGGAGGTGATGCCGTAGAGGCCACCGGTGATGGTGGCGCCGGCATAATTGCTGACATAGCCGCCGTTCAGCGAGACGGCCGTGCCGTTGGCGTTGACCGTGAAGCTGCCGGTATTGCCGCCCGAGAGCGTGCCGGAGCCGATGAAGCCGCTGTTGTTGACGTTGCCGTTGCTGGCGAACGAGACGCCCGTGGCCTGGCCGACGATCGAGCCGTCGCCCTGGTTGGTGACGATGGCGTTGACGCCCTGGAAGTTGACGCCGCTGCTGCCGGTATTGATGCCGACGATGCTGCCGGTATTGTCGACATAGGTGCCAGTGGCGCCCGCATAGACCCCGCCGGTGCCGCCGCTGACCAGCGCGCCGTTCCGGTTGGTCAGGCTGCCCGTGGCCGTGCTGGCGAAATACACGCCATAGCCCAGCGCTGCATCGTTGCCGCCGGTGATCGTGGCATTGTTGTAGAGCGCGTTGTTCGCGCCCGACAGGTCAACGCCGGCATTGGTGGTGCCGCTGATCAGGCCGGAATTGCCCAGGCTCAGCGCGCCGGTCGCGCTGATGCCGGTCGCGCCGAGAATCGACGCGCCATATTGGTTGGCGACGCTGCCCGAGGTGAGCAGCAGGCCGGCGCCGGTGGCCGAGCCGGCGCCATAGCTGTCGGTCGCGCCGTTATAGGCCGTTGAGGCGATCAGGCCGCTGTTGTTCACGACGACGTCCGCCAGCATCGACGCACCTGCGCTGAAGCCGAGGATGCGGCCGTTCGTCTGGTTGGTGATCGTGCCGCCATAGGCCAGGATGCCGTAGTCACCGCTGGTGGTGAGCGTGCCTGTGGTGCCGCCCGAGAGCGTGCCGGCCGCGATCGTGCCGCTGTTGGTGACGCTGGCCGTGCCGCCGGTCGCCACGCCGTTGGAACGGCCGACGACCAGGCCGGCATTGGTCAGGGTGAGGGCGCCCGCGCCGCCCATGCCGATGCCGTTGCCGCCGCCCGCATTGCCCTGGCCGACGATCTTTCCGCTGCCATAGTTGGTGACGGTCAGCGCGCCCGTGCCGCCCTGGTTCTCGATCGCGTTGTAGAGATTGCCGGCGATCAGGCCGTAATTGTTGACCGTCAGCAGGCCGGTGGCGACGACGCCGCCCGAGCCGACATGGTTGATGCCGGCATTCTGGCCGCTGATCGTCGCGGTCGAGTTGCTCGCGGATCCGTTATTGATGATCGAGGTGCCGCTGGTCGCGGTCACGGCAATCGCGGCGCCATAGCCATTGTCGCCGCCGGTGCCGGTGTTGGTGATCGAGCCGAAATTGTCGACGCGGTCGTTCACGCCGCCCAGGCGCACGCCGACATACTGGCCGCCCGCGACCGAGCCGCTCAGGCCGACGCGCAGGATGTTGTTGTTGCCGGCGAGCGTCACGCCGGAGGCATTCGCACCGCTGCGCGCGCCGGTGAGCGTGACCTGGCCGCCGGTGGCGGAATCGACGGTGAACAGGCCGGTGGTGGTGATCGCGCCGCTCAGCGAGACGGTGCCGAGCGCCTGGACGTTGCCGTCGCCGCTGATCGCGCTGGTGAAGTCGTAATTGTCGTTGCGGTTGAAGATGAGCGTACCGCCCGAATCGACGGTGATCGCGCCGGTGATGCGCCCGCTGGTGGTGCCGTTGCCCACCTGGAGGCTGCCGCCCGCGACCGTCGTGCCGCCGGTATAGGTATTGAACCCGGTCAGGGTGACCTGGCCGCCTTCCACGCGCAGCGCGCCGGTGCCCGAGATCACCGTACCGATCGAGCTGGCGCCCGACTGCACATAGGTGAGCGTGCCGTTGTTGGTGATGCTGCTGCCCGAGATCGCGCTGGTCGAGCCACGCACGGTCACGCCCGAGTTGATCGTCGTGATGCCGGTCCAGCTGTTGCCGGTGCCGGTGAGGTTGAACAGGCTGCCGCCGATGCCGGCGAAGGTCACCGCCTGCGACGCGCCGATCGCCTGGCCGGCGGCGTTGGTGCCGCTGCCCGAGGTGATGCTGCCGCTCAGGATGGCATTTCCGCCGAACAGGTTCTCGAACACGGCCGGCTGGCCGTTCAGCACCGCCGGAACGTCGAGTACGAAGTTATTCGCATAGACGCCGGATGCGGCGAACTGGACGTTCGACGAGAGCAGGTGGACGACCGCGCTGCCGAACGCACCGGAGCCGTTGGCGCGCACGATTCCGCCATTCGCATTGATCGTGCCGAGGCCGCTGGTGCCCTGGAATTGCAGCGTGCCGCCATTGACGTTGACGTTGGCCGCGGAGTTGGCCGCGCCGGTCAGCACCCAGATGCCGCCGTCGAGCTTCGTGATCGTTTCCACGCCGGTGGCGTTGGCGAGCGAGAAGATGCCGGTCTGGCCGGTGACGCCGTTGCCGGTGCCGCGCAGCTGCACGGTGTCGTTGCCGCTGCCCAGGCTGATCGCGCCGAAGACCGCCGCATTGATCGTGCCGGCATTCTGCAGCGTCATCGCGCTGGTCGCGCCGCTGACCGGGTCGGTGATGCTCTGGGTGGCCGCGCTGCCGTTCACCTGGCCGTTGTAGATCGACACCGTCTCATCGCCGGCGCCGGCGGAGATCGAACCGGTGGAGGAACCCGCGTACAGGTTGATCGACGTCGGGGAATTGCCGTTGACCACGATGCCGGCACCGGTGCTGCCGCTGGTCAGCGTGCCGTAGTTGTTGATCGTGCCGAAGCCCTGGGTGAACACGCCGGCGCCGAAATAGGCATCGTTGCCGCCGGTGATCGTGCCCCCGACCGCATTGGTAAGGGTGCCGCCGGCCTGGAGCAGCACGCCCGAATAGTTCGCGGCGGTGATCGTGCCCGAGTTGCGGATGGTGGCGGTGCCGGCCCCGCTCTCCACCGCGCCATGGCCGTTGCCGGTCGTGGTGATGGTGCCGACATTGTTCAGCGTCATCGAGCTGGTGGTGCGGACCCCGCCCAGCGTCGCGCTGATCGTGCCACTATTATAGAGCGCGAGCGAGGCGCTGAAGACACCATAGCCGGCGCCGCCGGCCACGAAATTGTTCGACCCGTTGAGCGTGCCGCTGCCGATCGTGCCCGAATTGCTGACGCTCAGCGTGCCGCTGCCGACATTGTTGATGCCGGCGGGGCCCGCACCGACGATCTGGCCGGCATTGGTGAGTTGCACGGCGCCGCTGTTGATCAGCAGGCCCGAGCCTTCGCCGGTCGCGCCATAGATACGGCCGGTGGCGTTGTTCTGGACGATACTGGTGCCGGTGATCTCGACGCCGGCGAAGCGGTCGCCCTGGATCAGGCCGTCATTGGTGACATAGGCGCCATTGTTGGCGCGCGCGCCGTCCCAGCGTCCGATCAGGGTCGCGCCGGTGTGGTTGGTGAGGCTGAGCTGGTCGCTGCTGGCGAGGACGCCATTGCCCTGCGTCGTGATCGAGCCGCCGGCGGCATAGGTGATCGTGCCATAGTTATCGACCGTGCCGCTGCCGATCGCGATAGCCGAGGATGCGCCGGTGCCCGAGGTGATCGTGCCGCTGTTCTGGATGTTGTTGCCGTTGCCGCTCGAATAGATGACGTCGCCGGTCGCGCTCAGCTGCGCGCCCGACTGGACGAACATCAGGTCGGGGGTCGTCAGCGTGACGCCGACGCCAGAGATGTTGGTCAGCGCGCCGTTGAGATAGAGCGTCGTCGCGTTGCCGCCCGATACGGTCCAGCCCGCGCCGCCGCTACGGCTGCCGGTGAGGGTCAGGTTGCCGGTGGTAAGGTAGAAGTTCTCGAAATTGGTGAAGTTCGCCTGGTCGAGCGTGGCGTTGGTCGACGAACCCATGTTGACAAAGAAGCCGTCGGTGCCCGCGCCGCCATCGACGGTGCTGCCCAGCGTACCGCCCAGATAGCTGAAGCTGTCATTGCCGTCGCCCAGTGCGATCGCGCCGGACACGCTGCCGCCCGCGTTCAGCGTGAAATTGTCGACCGCGGTGTTGGCGCCGCCCGTTGCGTCATAGCCGCCGGCCAGCGTGCCCGCGACAGCGATCGTGCGGGTGCCGTTGTTGGTCGCGGTGATGTTGCCCGTGGTGGTCGAGCCCGCCTGCAGGTTGACCGACTGCGCGCCCGTGGCGTTCAGCTGGATCGCGCCGGTGGTGCCGCTGATCGTGCCGCTGGAGGTGATGCTGGTGAGGGAGCCCCCGGACACGATGCCCCAGGTCGCGCCGTTCACCGTGCCGCTGTTGACGACGGTCAACGGGTTGGTGGTGGAAGTGATGCCGGTGTTGCCGGTGATCAGCGCGCCGGCGCCGGTGTTGTTGACCGTCCCGATCGAGCCCTGGATGCCGGCGGCGGTACCGCCCTGGATCGTGCCGGTGTTGTTGATAGTGGTCGAGTTGACCATCAAGATGCCCTGGGCTGCACCGTCGATCGTGCCGCTGTTGGTGATCGTCTGGATGCCAAAGCCCTGGAAACCGGCGGCGCCGGCCCCGGTGGCGCGCAGCGTGCCGGCATTGTTGAGCGTCGAGGTGCTGTTGCCGGAGGACAAAGCGGGGGCGCTGGCAGCGGTGGACGTGACAGTCGCGCCCGAGCGGATGATATAATCGTACACGCCGCCCGAATTGTAGATGGCGGTGCCGGCGGTAATGTTCGCGCCGATGTCGATCGTGCCCCGGCCGGAGGGCGCCCATGCCTGGAGATAGAGGCCATAGGTCGCCGCGTTGATCGCCGCGGTGGTGGTGACGTTCAGCGTGGCGGTGGACGGGCTGCCGGTCGTCAGCGATACGCCGGTGCCGAACGCGGTGGTGTTGCCGATCGCCGCGCCCACAGTGACGGTGGTCACCCCGCTGCCGGTGCTGCCGACGCTGATGCCGGTCCCGCTGCCGGCGCTCACCGCGTTGATCGTGCCGTTTCCGCTCGTCGTGATCGTCGAGCCGGTGGTGTCGGTCGAAAGGATGCCCGTCGGCGCGGTGATCGCGCTCTGCGAATTGACGGTGCTGCCGCCGCCGGTGGCGGTGAAATGCAGGCCGACCCCAGTCGCGTTGATCGTGCCGCCGGTCGAGGTGAAGGACGTGCCGTAGTAATTCTGCGCGTTGACGCCGGTGGCGAAGCCGGTGATCGACGATCCGCCGATCTGGAGGCCGGCGTTGACGCCCGAAATGGCGTTGATGCCGGCGACCGCGGTGCCGTTACCGACGAACGACTGGTCGAAGCCGGTCGACTCGAGGGAGATATAGCCGGCGGGCGCGGAAAGGTTCAGGCCATAGCTGCCGGTGAAGGTCGACCCGCCGGACAGGAAGGTGATTCCCATATTGGCGTTGGTCTGCAGGTAAAAGGCCGCGCCGCCGCTGGCCGTCGTGCTGATATTGTTGGTGCCGGCGAAGACCATGCCGGTCGTGTTGAGCCCGCTCGTCGAGCCCTCGACGTCCAGCGCGTTCGCATTCGGCGTGCCGTTGGTGTTGGCGATCGTGACGCCGTTCGTCTCAAGCCCGGTGCCGCCGGTGACGTTGGTGATCAGGACGCCGCCACCGCTTCCGGTCTGGTTGTTGACCGTGGGATTGCTGCCGCCGGTGCGCTGGATGGTGCCGCCGCCCGAAGGCGAGACGATCGTGGTCTGCGCCGCCGCGGGCGTGGCGACCAGGCCGATGCCGATCAGCGCGGTCGAGCCGAGCAGTGCCTTGCGCAGCAGCGCCTCACGGTCCACGCGCACCGAAACTGCCTTGGACGCACGTGCGCCATTGCCACGATCGATCATTCTGAAAACCCCCGAAACCAGATGACCGTGCGCCCCCACGACTCAACGGGACACACGGCGGACATGGGGGAATCCCGTAGTCCCAAATGGGGGCTTTGCTGTTGAACGTGCGTCCCACCGATTTGGACCGGTGTCGCAGAGCGGGAACGTTCCCGCTTTGGTACATCAACGATTCAGGAGGTTTCTCGCGCGGCAATCGCTGGGGGTTTCGCCGAAGCGCGCCTTGAACAGCCGGCTCAGATGCGCCGCGTCGCTGAAGCCCAGGCGCTCGGCGACATCGCCGATCCGCTCCAGGCTTTCGGGATTGAGCAGGGTCTGGCGCGCGGCCTCCAGCCGCATGTCGCGGATATAGGCCTGCACACCACCCGTCGGCTCGAACAGGCGGTGCAGCGTGCTGCGCGAGACGCCCAGCTTGCGGCACAGATTGGCGACGGTGAGCACCGACGAGCCGAGATGCGCATCGATTTCCTTGCGCGCGCGAAGCATCAGCGTGGCCGGGTCCTCGCGGAAACCGGCGGCCTCGGTGCGATTGGCGCCCTTCAGCGTCAGCACCAGCATGTCGAGCATCGACTTGCCCAGTTGCGGCGCATCTTCCGCGCTGAACCGGGGCAGGGCATCGCGCACCTGCAGTGCGTGCGAGGTGAACATCCCGATCTCCGCGGGCGTGAGCACCGTGCCGTGCAGGCTGGTGACGTCGAGCCCTGCCTCGATCGCCAGATGGCGTGGCACGCTCAGCGAGATGCTGCGCCCGCCGGCGGAATCATGAGTGGAGGTCTGCTGGCGATCGACGAGGACTGCCGAGCCGGGCATCTGCACCCAGTCCTGCGCGTGCTTGCCAACCACGCCCGCCGCCTTGCCGTCCAGGTTGATGGTCAGCGCCAGCGTCTCATTGCCAATGTCGATCAGCCGCTTGTCGCGACGCCAGCGCTGGGCGGAGATGTCGGTGAACACCAGCGCGATCTCACCGAGCTGGGCGATGCTGCTGGAAATGCGGAACTGCTCGAGCGGCTCGGTATGATAGAGCGGCGTCATGCCCGGCCAATGGTTCAGCCACACCTCGTGGCGATCCTTGGCTTCGATATCTGCGGTCGTGTACCGGTGCACGCGAACAGGTTGCGATGCCAAACTACACTCCCGGTTTCTATGTTTCCGGGGTTTCTATTCGATTCCCGGCATTTAGGTCCCCCGCATTATAGATAGAAACATTCACGCGCACGCAGATTCTGCGCGCGCATGTCCTGAACCGGCGCAACATTGCGGAAAATTAATCTTCCGTCGGCGGATCGCTGCTGGGCGGGGCGCGGGGCACCGCCTGCTCCGATCAGCGGAGGCCGAGCGCGTCGCGGATGATGTAGTGGAGGTCGGTCTGGTCGAGCAGGCCGCTGACGTTCACTGCGCGCGGGCCATAGGCGGCGATGCGCAGCTGGGTGCCGGTATGGCCCTGCGATCCTTCCTCCGCGGTGCCGTAGTTCACGGTCATCACGCCACCCTCGCGCGTGTTCAGCGCTGCGGTGAGGCCCGGTGCCTTGGTGCCGTTGCCGACGATCTGGCTGGTATGCGCGTGGTCGGCGGTGACGATCACCAGCGTGTGGCCATCCTTCCGGGCGAATTCCAGCGCGACCTGCACCGCCTCGTCCAGATCCACCGTCTCGCCGATCTGGCCGCAGGGATTGGCGGCATGGTCTTCCTTGTCGATCGAGGCGCCCTCGACCTGGAGGAAGAACCCCTTGCGATTGCTCTTGAGCAGCGAGATCGCCTTGCGGGTCATGCCCGCGAGCGTCGGGATGCTGGCATCGCGCGCGGCATTGGGCTGGCAGGTGATTGCCGGCTTGTCGATGTTGCCGTGGAAGCTGGCCTTGGGGCCGGTCCAGCGTACCGGCATGTTGCCCTCGGCGAACAGCCCGATCAGCGGCTGCCTGTCGTCGGCGCGGGTAACGGCATCGAGTTCGGATGCGTTGCGGACAATGCGATAGCCGCGGGCCTGGGCCTGTTGCTCGAGCGTCTGACCCTTCCACTTGCCGGCCGTCGCAGCCTCAGCGAAGCTCTTCGCACCGCCGCCCAGCACCAGATCGGCGCGGGTGTCGAGCAGCTGCTCGGTGATCGAGCCGAGGCCGCCATTCTCCAGCGCGTTCTGCGGGCAGGTCTTCAGCGTCACCGCCGGCGCGTAGCAGCTGCGGAAGGCGACATGGGCGATCTGCGCGCCCGGGGTCGCGTCCTGGATCTCGGCGGTCGAGACGTCTCCAGTGGCGAGGCCGGCTGCCCTGGCATATTCGAGCAAAGTGCGCTGCGCCTTGCCGTTCACGTCGACGCCGATCGCGCCGTTATAGCTCTTCACGCCCGATGCCCAGGCGGTGGCCGAAGCGGCGCTGTCGGTGACATAGTTCGGCTTGCCGGTCTCGCGATCGAGCGAATAATGGGTGTACTGGCCGGTGAAGGGCAGGGCGTCGATGCCCTTGAAATAGCCGCCGGCTCCCTCGGCATAGTTGCGTGCCAGGGTAATCTCGGAATCGCCCATGCCGTCGCCGATCAGCAGGATGACGTTGCGGACGTCGCCCTGCTTGCTCAGCTTCTCGTAGAGCGCGCGCATGTCGCCCGGCAGGCGGCGTGCACCGCCCGGCTCGCGCACGTCGCCGCGTGCCGCGCGCGACAGGTCGGGCGCGGCTTCCTGCGCAAAGGCGGGCTGGCTGGCGAGCGCCAGAAGCGCGGCGAGGGCGATACGCGAGATCATGGCAATACTCCGGAAAATCAGCGGGTCTTGGGTTCGGTGATCGGGGCGCCGCATCCCTGCGGACGGCGCACCGGATTGCACAGCGCGATCGCGCCGCCGGGCATCGTCACCCGGTAGCCGCCCGCGAAGCGGGGGTCGGGCCAGAGATAGTCGGTCGAGATGTATTGCGCGCCGCTGGTGAAGGCGGCGTCGCGCGGACGGGTGTCGTTCGCGCGGGCCTCGCGGGTATTGGCATCGGCGCGGGTGCGGACGAGGAAATTGGCCTTCACCGCCTCGGCGATCCGTGCGGCATCGCCCACCGGCTCGTTGATCGTCATGTACGCCGCGGCGGGGGACGCCTCGTCGGTGTTCACGAAGAACACACGTCCCTCCAGCGACTTGCGCGCGCCCCGATAGAGCGCGACCTTGGCGGGCGTCTCGTCGAGCGCAAACAGGAACTTGCCGCGCGATGCTGCCAGCGTCGGCCAGTTGTTGGCCAGCACCGCGTCGCGCAGCGTCGGATATTTGCCCTGCACATCGTCGGGCACGATCAGCTTGTTCGGCGACAGCACCGAGCGCACCTCGGCGTCGAGCGCGTCATAGGCGGCTTCGCTATAGGGCTCGCCCTTGATGAAGCGGCCATTGTCGTTGGTGTTGAACATCAGCAGGATCGGCACATGGCCCGGATGCGCGTCGGACCAGGTGCGGATGATCGTCAGGCACTGGACCAGCGTCAGGCAGCTCGACCGGTTGTCGAACCCCGCCATGTGCTGGACCTTGAAGCCCGGGCGCTGCATCGCCGGGTCGGTCGAACCATCGGCATAGAGCCCGCCCTTGGGATCGTACCAGATGTCGAGCTCGAGCTGGCGTGCGCCGGCATCGAGTTGCTCGACCAACGGGCGGTGGGAATAGTCGAGCGAGTCCGCGCTGTTCGCATCGAACGCGCGCAGCTGTTGCATGCGCTCCGCTGGCATCGCCTGCTTGTAGCTGTTGTGCGTGCCCAGCATCACCAGGTCGTTGATGCGGACCGGCGCAGGCGCGGCGGCAAGGGCAAGCGGGGCGAACAGCCAGAACATCGCATTACTCCAGCAACAGGGTGGGCCGGCGCACCCGAAGGCATGCCGGCCCGGTCATAGGCGTTAAAACTGGGCGCGGATGCCCAGCGTGATGCGGCTTCCCGAGAATTCGTAGGTGGTCGGGAAGGACGGATCCATCGTGTAGCCCGTGGTCTTCGCGTTCCCCACGTTGATGCCCTGCAGCTCCATGCGGAAATTGCGGGTCAGCTGGTAGCTGGCGGCGAAGTCGAACTGGCCATAGGCGTTGCGATAGACCGGATACATGTTCCGCTCGATCCGCTCCACATAGGCGCCCTTGCGGTTGTACGAGACGCGCAGCGAGATCGGGCCCTTATCGTAGAACACCGTCGCATTGTACGTCGTGTCGGACAGACCAACCGGCGAGGTCGGCACGCCAAGGTCCGACTGGCCGGTCAGCGAGCTGTCGAGGAAGGTGGCGTTGGCGTTGACGCCGAAGCCATCCGCCCAGTTGGCGAACATGCCGAACGGGATCACCGCGTTGAGCTCGACGCCGCTGACATCGTACGAGCCTTCGGCATTGACCGGCTGATAGACGTCGAAATCATAGACGCCGTTCACCGTGCCATTGGCGTTGTACACCGTGACATTGGGCACTTCGCCGGTCAGTCGGCTCTGCACCACGCCCTTGATCTTCTTCCAGAAATAGGACGCGGCCAGGATGCCGCCGTCATTGCCGAGATACTTCTCGACGCCGACTTCCCACTGATCGGCAAGCGTGGGCTTCAGGCCCGGATTGCCGTCGGTGTAACGGAAGCTGCTGAAGCTCGCGGTGCGCTTGTACGCCAGGTCGGTGAGCGCCGGGCGGATCAACGTCTTCGAGGCGGCCGCGCGCAGGTACAGGCTGCTGGTCAGCTCGGCATGCGCGTTGAACGAGGGCAGGAACTTCTCGTAGCGGCCGGTGCTCGAAATCGGCGTGCCGGTGAGCCCGGTGGTGCCGTTCGGGTTCTGGATCTGGTGGAACCCTTCCGAGGTGATCGTGGTGCGCAGGTAGCGGCCGCCCAGGTTCACGAAGATCGGGATCGAGACGTCGAACTCCAGGTCGAGCATCGCATAGCCCGCGACCGTGTCTTCCTTGACCTTGTAGTAGTTGGCGTTCTGGAACGGCGTCACGAAGCCGGCCGGGCGGAAGAAGCTGCGGGCATAGTCGTTCGAGACCTGCGACCAGCTGAGATTGCGCGCCTGATAGTCCTTGCCGCCGACGATATCGGTCACGTTCGTCAGCGGGCTGTCGCCGAGCTTGCGGACGTTGACATAGGCCGTGCTGCCGCGGGTCGGGCCCTGGATCTTCTCCTCGCCATACTGACGCTCATTGGTCTTGCTGGTGTAGCGGCCGCCCCAGTTGAGGCGCTTGAAGACCGACGAGCCGAAGTCCCAGCTCAGGTCGATCTGGCCGGCGTACTTGTCGTCGTTGATCTGCTCGCGGGTCGTCTCATAGGCCTCGAACAGGTACTTGCTCGGCGCGTTGTACATGTCGATCGTGTTGGGGTTGGCGCTCGGGATCGTCTCGCCGCCGGTCTCGGTGTAGCGGGTGCGCGACGGCGCATAGGCGACGTGCTTGAGGTTGGCGTAGTCCAGCACCCGCTTGGCGCCCGAATAGCCGCCCAGCGCGTTGACCGTCAGGTTGCCGACCTTCCAGTTCATCTCGCCGCTGAACTGGCGATAGTCGGTGTCGGTGAGGTACTGCTTGCTCAGGAATTCGTGCTGGGTGTTGGTGTACGACACGTCGCGCAGCACGACGATGCCGGAGTCGGACAGCGTCTTCGCGTCGAAGGCGTGGATCGTCTCGAGCGTCGAGTTGCTCGATGCCGAATAGCCTGCGGCGTCGTACTCGTCCTCGGTCGTGTCGTACGAGCCGATGAACGCGTCGAAGGCCAGGCTGAAATTGTCGCCCGGCTTGTACTGGAGCGAGCCCGAGATGCCGAGCCGGTCCTGGTCGTTCTGGTAGACGCGGTCGCCGACCTTATCGAGGAAGACGATCTTGTTCTTCATCGCGTCGGTGAAGGTGATGCCGGCATCGCGCTGCAGCACCGCGATCGCCTGGTTGCGATAGGTGGTGCCGGCGCGATCGGTCCAGCGCGCGATCGGGCGGAAGTTGATGCCCGAATTGGAATCGGTGCGGTTGGTGCGCTGCTGCTTGGCGACCGAGATCAGCGCGCCGAAATCCCCGAAGGTCTTGCTGGCGAGGAACGAGAAGCTCGGGTCGATCTTCTCGGAGATCGAGTTGTAGGCGCCCTCGGCGCTGCCGACCAGGCGCAGGCCCGGATTGTCGAACGGGCGCGCCGTGCGGATCAGCACCGAGCCGGCGATGCCGCCTTCCTCGTCCGCCGCGGTGGGCGACTTCTGGACGGTGACCGACTGGATCAGCTCCGAGGCGAAGATGTCGAACTCGACGTCGCGACCGCCCGAGCCCGAAGCGGTGGCGAGCTTGTTGATCGAGACGAAGGTGAACTCGCTCGGCAGGCCGCGCACGTTGACGCGGGTGCCCAGGCCCTTTTCGCGCTCGATGGTCACGCCGGGCATGCGCTGCAGCGCTTCGGAGAGGTTCTGCTCCGGGAAGTCGGCGATGTCGGTGGCGACGATCGAATCCGAGAAGCCAACGGTGTTGCGCTTCAGGTCGATCGCGTCCTCGAGGCTGCGGCGATAGCCGGAGACGACGATCGCGCCGTCTTCCTCGGCGACCGGTTCCGAAGCCGGCGCGGTCTGCGCGGCGGCCGGGACGATGCTGAGTGCCGCGAGCGCGGCGCCGAACAGAAGCTGCGTCGAATAAGAATGATGACTGGACTTGCCGTGCATATCTATCCCCCTCTGGATATGTGTTCCGCCGCGCCTTTCGCGGACGAGCGCCAGCGTTTCCCGGCCTGCGAGAGACCGGGATGGCGGTGTTGTTCGAACTTCTTCAGTTGGCGTTTCAGGAACCCGTCGGTTCCGTCACGCCTTCCTCTCCGCTCCTCCAAGCCTGACGACGGCCCTGACGCGTCTCGACTTGAAACTCTTCTTGTGCGGGGTCGGGTGGGGAAGAGATATTACGCCCCTGTGACGAAGGGCGAATATATCCGCGGCGCTTGGCGCGCTTCACCGGATTGCAGAGGATTTCGGCGCAGATAACGCTGCCGGGGCCTTCTCCTCGCGGCGTTTCTTCCTACCTCTCGGCAAAAGGAGGGAGAGGATGAAGCCGCAGCCTCGCATGTTCGCACCCGAGGTGATCGACTGCATCGCCGAGGGCAGGCTACCCAGCCTGGAGGAGCTGCACCGTGTCGCCGGCCATATCTGGTCGGATATCAGGGGCGCGCGGTCTGCTTTTGCCTGGGGGGATCTGACCGATGACAGTTCCGACCGACTGCTTACGCTCCGCGTCGCGGAGGCGGCGCTGGCGGGTAGCGCCCGCTAACCCAGGTGATGCAAAATCACGCGTGACCTGAGCCACTCACGACCGAGGCCGCGCTCTGGAAGCGCTTCATCGCAGTCGATGCGCGCGATCGGATACAGTGCCTCAAATATTCGTGCTGGTCGGAATCAGGCTCGGCTGGAGGAAGGGATAGGGGAACATGCGGTTGGCGTTGCGCGTCACGATCTGTTCCTCGACCTGCGCCAGCGCCGCCTGGAAGCGCGGCAGCGGTCCTTCGGCCCCGATCACCGCCGGATCCTGAAACCACTGCGGATAGGGGAACGAGCGGCAACGATAGTCGCCCAGCGGCCGATAATAGAGCGAGCCGAGCAGATACAGCGTATCGAGCTGTTCGAGCGCCAGCGAAACCGGGGGCATCATCGCCAGCCAGCCGGCCTTGTCATTCCCCGCCTGTGCGTTGGGAGAAGCAGCCCAGCCGGCGCCCGTCACCGCGGGCGCGAATTCCATGATCGCGCGCTGCGGGAAGTTGACTGCCGCATGCTGCGCGCTCGCGGTGAAGATCACCATGGTGCAGACATCGGCGAGCGCATGGCGCGTGGTGACCGCCGGGAAGCCGAAAATCTGCCCCTCGCCTGCGATCGATAGCGCCCATGCGGCGAGCTCCGTATCACCGGTCACCGCAGCGTCATTGGCATAATAGAGCGCGATATAGCCGTCCGCCCATTCGCGGATCGCCTGCCAGACGAGCAGCGCGTCGTCGCGATAGGCGTAGTCGGGCAGCATCGTCTTGTCCGCGACCTTGCGCGCCGCGAGGTTGACCGGGAGCATCGACTGCGAAAAGTCGAATGCCAGGCGATCGTCCGCCGCGGCGAGCTGGCTGGAGGTGATCGTGCCGCCGAAGATGTGGTCGATCGGCCCGTTGGCGGCGATGAGCGAGGTGGCGGCGGCATTGTTGATGAACAACGTGCCTTCGAAATGCGGGAGCAGCAGCGCCCAGATCGGATGCATCTGCGCAAGGTGGCGCTGCGTCGCGACTGCGATGGCCTCGATCACGAGGTGCGTGCGGGCAAGATGTGCGAACAGTTCGTGGTAATTGCCATCGGCGACCTGCACGACTTGCTTGGCCATTTCCCAGCCCCATTGCATGTCCGCATGCAGCGTGGGCAGGAACATCGGATTCGCCAGCGGATCCTGCCCGCATTGGATCGCCACCGGCACCAGCGCGCTCCCGCCGGGCGGCACCGCGAATAGCGCCATCGGCCGATAGATGAATTTCGCCTTGCCTTCCCAGACTCCGGACTGGAGCACCTCGAGCTCGCGATAGTCACAGATGTAGAGTCGCCCCTGGGCGAGCGCGACGTCGAGCGTGTCGCCGTTGACGACCGAGGCATATTGCGCGGCGCTCAGCGGGAAGTTCGCCGGCAAGGCGGAAATACCCGCGATCATCCCGGCATTGGGTCCTGCCGTGCGCAACCGCGCGAAGGTCGTGTCGTCGATGAATTGCCAGGCGATGCCGGGCAGGGCGATCGTGGCGAACAGGTCCCGATAGCTTTCGAGCGAGCGCGGCGCGCGCGATCCGATTGCCAGCCGTTCGGCATCGCTCAATTCGATCATCGCGCGCAGGCTGGCGACATGATCCCTGAGCATGGCGAACAGCGCCTCTTCCTCGACCGCCTCGACCAGCAGATGGATTTCTCCGGCGATCGAGCCGCCGCCCTTGGCCAGCTTGGCCTTGATCGTGGCGACCGAACTCTCGATCTTCGCGCATTCCGCCAGCATCGCCGCGATCTCGATCTCGGGGATCACGATCTCGTCACGGCCGATCGCCGCCAGTTTCACCGCGATCTCGTTGCGCGCGATCTCCAGGCCGATGCCGATCAGCAATATCCACCATTCGAGCGTGGGGGTTTCGCTCGACGGCAATGCCGCGACCAGGGGAACGCCCGGCAGGGTCGGCACGTCCGTGGTCCATTGATAAGTCCCGCGTGTCGCCTGGAGCTGCGCGGCGCGTGCGGCCTGCTGTGCCGGGGTGTCGTTCTGCGGAAGGCTGGGGTCAACGGGGGCACGCTGCATCGATTGGCTCCTGTCGAGCATTGTCGTCGCAGGGCTTGCTAGTCCGGTATGGTTAACAAGACTTTTGATACGAGAACTTCACACCGATATGGCAGTAATTCTCCCTCAAATTAACCAAAGAGTGAGATCGCGCCGATACGCCCTTGGCACATGATGAAGTTGGTCCAGCAGCTCCGTATTCGCCTGTTTCCGCCATTGCCGGAAGCGATCCGTGACGAATTCGTGCTGATGACTGCCGCGCAGCTTCAGGTGCAATCCAGAATGTTGTTCCTGGCGTTGTTCCTGACGGTGCCCACCGCCGCTTATGCCTATTCGGCCGGCGCCCCGTGGTTCGTTCGCTTCGGGTTGCCGGCGATCATGGGCGCTGCCTGCTTCGCCGGGTTCCTCTCGCTGAGCCGTGATCTCAGAATTTCGACGAGCGTGCGCCGCGCACGCAAGCTGATCCAGCAATCGACCTGGTCGTCGAGCACGCTGGCGGTGGTATGCAGTTCATGGTGCGTGGTCAGCTGGCTCGGCGCGCCCGCCGATACCAAGATCTATTATCCGCTGATCCTGTCGATGGGCGCGCTTTCGACCGCCTATTGCCTTTCCAGCGTCCGCAGCGCCGCCCTGCTCAATCTCGCGATCGACATGCTGCCGATTTCCGCATTGTTGCTCGCATCGGGCAACCGGCTGGATCTCGCCGCCGGCGTCAGCATGGCCGTCGCGACCTTCTTCCTGCTGCGCATGATCGTACTGCGCCACCGCGACCTCGTCAGCCTGCTCGAGCTCAAGCGCCAGATGCGCGTGCAGGCCAGCACGGATCCCCTGACCGGCCTGCTCAACCGGCGCGCCTTCGACCTGCAGGTCGAAGCGGAACACGCAACGGCCGAAAAGAGCGAGCAGGCCTTCTCGATCGCCCTGATCGACCTGAATGGCTTCAAGCCGATCAACGACAGCTATGGTCATGCGACCGGCGACCAGTTGCTCTGCGAAGTGGCCCGGCGCCTGCTTGATGCGTGCGGGCAGGAAGGCCTGGTGGCGCGGATGGGTGGTGACGAGTTCGCCGTACTTGTTCCGGCACGATCGACGATCAAGCGCGAGGTGATCGCCGATCGGCTGCTCGGTGCGTTGGCACGGCCCTGCGAGATAGGCGGGCATCGCATCCCGGTCAGCGCCGGTGTGGGCGTGGCGCATTGGCCCAGGGACGCAAGCGCGATTTCGGGCCTGTTCGAAGCAGCCGACCATGCGCTCTACGCCGCCAAGGGAATCCAGATAGTGCCCAACGCGAACCCCACCTACCCGGAGGGGCAGGTGCAAACGATCAGGGTCGCGTAGCAACCGGCAAGGCCCGCCTCCCATTTGGACGCGGCCTGCTCCGGACATCCGCTATTCACCGATATGGCGCGTGGGGTAGAGTTACCCTTGGAGGACTGCGCGCCCGGCCGCCCGGCCGCTGAACAGGCATCCGCCGAGAAAGGTCCCTTCGAGCGCACGGTAGCCGTGCATCCCGCCGCCGCCAAAGCCGGCTGCCTCACCCACGGCGAACAGCCCGGTGATCACTTCGCCGTCGCCGCCCAGTACGCGGGCGTCGAGATCGGTTTCCAGCCCTCCCAGCGTCTTGCGCGTCAGGATGTTGAGCCGCACGCCGATGAGCGGGCCATTGGCCGGATCCAGGATCGGGCGGGGCGGGGCGGTGCGCACCAGCCGCTCGGCAAAGCCGAGCCGGGCATTGCGGATGCCCATCAGCTGGAAATCCTTGGAGAAGCGATTGTCGAGTTGGCGGTCGCGCGCGACGATCGCGTCCTCGATCTCCTGCCGGTCGAGCTGCGCTGCATCGCCGATCCGGTTCATCCCTTCGACCAGCGTCGCGATATCGTCGGCGACGACGAAATCGGCACCGTGGCGCTTGAAGTCTTCCACCGGCCCGGGCGCCTTGCTGCCGCCAATCCGGCCGAGGATGCGCCGCCAGCTGCGGCTGGTGAGGTCTGGATTCTGTTCCGACCCGGACAGCGCGAACTCCTTGCGGATGATCGACTGGTTGAGCACGAACCAGCTGTACGGATTGCCGCCCCGCATCAGATACTCGAGCGTCCCCAGCGTGTCGTAGCCGGGATAGAAGGGCGCAGGCAGGCGCTTGCCGTACGCGTCGAACCACATCGACGAGGGCCCGGGCAGGATGCGGATGCCGTGATCGGCCCAGATCGGCCGCCAGTTGCGCAGTCCTTCGACATAGTGCCACATCCGGTCGGGATGGATCACGCGCGCGCCGGCTTCCTGGGCGATGCCGATCATCCGGCCATCCACGTGCGCGGGCACCCCGCGGACCATGAAGGCGGGGGGCGTGCCCAGTCGCTGGGGCCAGTTGCGCCGCACCAGGTCCAGATTGCCGCCGATCCCGCCCGAGGCGATCACGACGCTTCGCGCAGTGAGGGTGAACTCTCCGTCCGCTTCCCGCGTGCTGGCGACGCCGCGCTCCGCCGCGCTGGGGGCCAGGATGGTGCCGCTCACGCCCGCGATAGCGCCGCCACGCGTCTCCAGCGCATCGACGCGGTGGCGCCACAGGAAGCGCAGCCGTCCCTGGCGCTGCGCATCGAGCGCGGCGAGCGCAAAGGGCTCGACCAGTCCGGGGCCCGCCCCTGTGGCGATGTGGAAGCGGGGAACCGAGTTGCCGTGGCCGCTGGCATTTCCGTCGCCGCGCTCGGCCCAGCCGACTACCGGCATCACCCCCACGCCCTTGCTGCGCAGCCAGGTACGCTTTTCATGCGCGGCAAAGTGGACATAGGCCTCGGCCCAGCGGCGGGGCCATTTGTCGTCCTCCCGGTCGAACCCGGCCGTGCCCATCCAGTCCTGCCAGGCCAGCGCCAGACTATCGTGGATTCCCAGGCGCCGCTGCTCGGGTGAATCGACCAGGAACAGGCCTCCGAGGGACCAGAAGGCCTGGCCGCCGAGATTTTGCTCGGGCTCCTGATCGACGACGATCACCGTCGCGTTGCCCGCGACCGCCTCGAGCGCGGCGACCAGTCCGGAGAGTCCGGCCCCGACGACGATCACATCGGCTTCCGACTTGATGGTCATCGCACCTCCCTTCGCAGGATCTTGCCGACATTGGTCTTGGGCAGCGGCGTGTCACGCAATTCGACGATCGCCGGAATCTTGTAGCCGGTCAGCCGTTCGCGGCAATGGGCGCGGATCGCCTCGGCGGTCAGCGCGGGCGTGCGCGGACAGATCACCGCCTTGATCCGCTCCCCCTTGACCGGATCGGGCACGCCGACCACCGCGACTTCGGCGACGTCGGGATGGCCTGCGATTACCGCCTCGACCTCGGCAGGATAGACGTTGAAGCCCGATACCAGGATCATGTCCTTGATGCGGTCCACGATGCGTACCGCGCCGCCCTCGTCCATCACGCCGACATCACCGGTCGCCAGCCATCCGTCGGGAGAAAGCACTGCGGCCGTCGCCTCGGGCTGCCGCCAATAGCCGCGCATCACCTGCGGCCCGCGCACGCACAGCTCGCCAGGCTCGCCGATCCCGGCCCAGCCGCCGTCACCACGGCGCATCCGTACCTCGGTGGAGGGGACGGGAAGGCCGGCCGTGCCATTGTGCCGCATCCGATCCGGTGCCGTGAAATCGACCGGGCAGATGCACACGATCGGCGCGCACTCGGTTAGGCCATAGCCTTCTACCAGAGGCTTGCCGGTCATCGCCTCCCAGCGTGCCGCCACATCCGGATGGGTCGCCATGCCGCCCGCGATGGACAGTTCCAGCGCCGAGAAGTCGCGGGTGCTGAACGCGGCATCGTCCATCAGGCTGGCGAACAGCGTGTTGACGCCGGCGAGGCCCGAAAAGTGTTCCTTGCGCAAGATCCAGGATACCCTTTTCGTATCGCGTGGATTGGCGATCAGCACGTTGCGACCGCCGATCCCGCTGAACAGCAGCAGGTTCGCGGTCAGCGAGAAGATATGGTAGAGCGGCAACAGCGTGACGTTGGTACGCGGCCGATCGTCGGGCAGCTGCGACATGACCCAGGCACGCCCTTGCAACACGTTGGCAACGACGTTGCGATGCGTCAGCATCGCTCCCTTGGCCACGCCCGACGTGCCGCCGGTATATTGCAGGAAAGCCAGATCCTCCTGCGCGATCGGTACGCGGCGGAACGGCAACCGGCGCGCACGTCTGAGCACGGCGGGCCAGCGCAGCATCCCTCTGCCGGGATAGAGTGACGGCGCCTGTCCGGCGGCGCGCAGCATCAGCGTGACGAACCGCCCTTTCACCGGACCCAGCATGTCGCCCATCGAGGTGACCACGACATGACGCACCGCCGTCTCCTCACGGATCGCGGCAAAGGTGGCGGCAAACATATCCATCACCACCAGCACCGTCGCGCCGCTGTCGCGCAACTGGTGGGCCAGCTCGGGCGCGGTATAGAGCGGATTGACGTTGACCACCACGGCCCCGGCGAACAGCGTGCCGAACAGCGCGACCGGATATTGCAGGCAATTGGGCATCATCAGCGCGACGCGATCGCCCTTTTCCACGCCGTTCGCCTGCAGCCAGGCCGCGAACGCCCGGGCATCGCGCAGCACCGCGCCATAGCTGCGCCCGGTGCCGAGGCTGACAAAGCCTTCGCGCGCCGCGTGACGCGTCGCATCCCGTTCGAAGACATCGGCCATCGAACCCGCCGCATCGAGCTCCGCATCGATCGAGGTTGGAACGCCGGGGCTGTAATGGTGTGTCCAGAAGCGTTCGGCCCAGAGCCGGTCCGCATCCTCCGCCGGACGGGGCACGGCACTCATTTCTCGACCACCGCCACCACGCCCTGGCCTCCGGCTGCGCAGATCGAGATCAGTCCGCGCCCGCCGCCGCGCCTGTCGATGCTCTGGGCCAGTGTGGCGAGGATGCGTCCTCCGGTCGCGGCGAAGGGGTGCCCTGCGGCGAGCGAGCTGCCGTTGACGTTCAGACGGGACCGGTCGATCCCGCCGGGGGGCGCCGCGCGCGCCAGCCGCTCTTGCGCAAAGGTCGGGTCTTCCCAGGCCGCGAGCGTGCACAGCACCTGTGCGGCAAACGCCTCGTGCACTTCGTAGAAGTCGAAGTCCTGGAGCGTGATGCCAAGCTTGTCGAGCATCCGGGGCACGGCATAGGCGGGGGCCATCAACAGCCCTTCCGCGCCGCTCGCGAAATCCACCGCGGCGGTTTCGGCGGCGCGCAGATAGGCCAGGATGGGCAGGCCCTGGGCGTGCGCCCAGTCCTCGCTGGCGAGCAGCACGGCGGCCGCGCCATCGGTGAGCGGCGTCGAATTGCCGGCGGTCAGCGTGCCGCCTGTGCGATCGAACACGGGAGCGAGACGGGCCAGCTTCTCGGCGCTGCTGTCGGGGCGCAGATTGTTGTCGCGGGAAAGGCCGCGCCACGGCGTGATCAGATCGGCGAAGTCGCCCCGATCATAGGCGGCGGCCATGGCGCGGTGGCTGGCGGCGGCCAGCGCGTCCTGGTCGGCGCGGGTGATGTTCCATTGCTTCGCCATCTGCTCGCAATGCTCGCCCATCGACAGGCCGGTGCGCGGCTCGGCGTTGCGGGGCAGGTCGGGGCGGAAGGGAAGGTCGGGGCGAATGCCCGCCAGCGCCTTCAGTCGGCTGCCCAGCGTTCGGGCGCGATTGGCGCGCAGCAGGGCCTGGCGGAAGCGCTCGTTGATCGCGATCGGAGGATCGGAGGTGGTATCGGCGCCGCCCGCGATGCCGACCTCGATCTGCCCCAACGCGATCTTGTTGGCCACCAGGATCGCCGATTCCAGTCCGGTGCCGCATGCCTGTTGCACGTCATAGGCGGGGGTTTCGGGCGACAGGCTGGTCGACAATACCGCTTCGCGCGTGAGATTGATGTCGCGCGAATGCTTGAGCACCGCCCCCGCGGCCACTTCGCCCAGCCGCATTCCCGCCAGCCCGAATCGATCGACCATCGACTGGAGCACCGCGGTCAGCATCGCCTGGTTCGAGGCATCGGCGTAGGCGGTGTTGGAGCGCGCGAACGGAATTCGCCTGCCTCCCAGGATCGCCACGCGGCGCGGTTTGGGAATGCTAAGCACGGTCGGTCTCCCAGGGCTGGTGGCCGCGCCCGAGGCGGCCGATCAGGTGAAGGCGCGTGCCGCTCGCGTCGCGCACCGCGAAGTCCGTGGCGTCGGCCCGCACGTCGGCGCAGAAGGTGGCCCGCCCGGGCAGCAGGATGGGTGCGCGGAACGCCACGTCGATGGCCACCGCTTCGCTCTGCGCCCGCGGCAGCACCAGCGCGAGCGCACGGGCCTTGGTCCACATGCCGTGCGCGATCGGCTGCCGGAAACCGAACAGCCGGGCACCCAGCCACGACATGTGAATGGGGTTGCGATCACCCGACAGCCGGGCGTAGCGACGCGCCACGGCCCGGGGGATCGCTTCGGTCGCGATCGCTTCCGTCGCCGCGACGTCGCCGGAGAGGACAGCCAGCGGCCTGCCCGAGCCCGAGCGTGCGCCGATGCGAAGATAGCTGCTTTCGCTCTCCCAGACCGTCGCGCCGTTACGTTGCGCGGCGGCGAGGATGGTGAAGACCTGGCCGCGCGGGTGGGTGTGGAAGGCGCCGCAGCGGGCTGCGACGTCCAGCCGGTCACCGGGCGCGATCGCTGCGTGCTGCACGATGCGGTTGGCGACATGTACCAGCCCCACCATCGGATAGGGAAAGTCGCGGCGCATCATCAGCGCGAGGTGCAGCGGAAAGGCGAGGAGATGCGGATAGCTGGGTGGAACTCCCTGTTCGGGGACGAAGCCGCAAAGCGTGCGATAGTCGTCCACGGCCTGTCCATCGACGGCCACGCCGATGCGCAGCAGCCGAACGCGCGGCAGTACCGGCGTCGCGGGCGCGCGCTTGAGCAAGGTGGTCAGGCCGGCGCGCAGGACCTCGACCGGAGAGGGAGGCGCATCGAAGACGATGGTATCCGCCGTTGCCATTGGGATCATGCGCCCAACAGGCTCTGGCCGCAGACGCGGACGACTTCGCCGTTGATACCGCCGCTCGCCGGATCGGCGAGCCAGGCGATGGCTTCGGCGACGTCCTCCGGCTGGCCGCCCTGGCCCATCGCGTTCATCCGTCGTCCCGCCTCGCGGATCAGGAAAGGGATGGCGGCGGTCATCTGCGTCTCGATGAACCCCGGCGCCACGGCGTTGGCGGTGATGCCCAGCGGTGCCACGTCCCGGGCCAGCCGCTCCACCCAGCCGATCACGCCTGCCTTCGACAGCGCATAGTTGGTCTGCCCCATATTGCCCGCGATCCCGCTGAGCGAGGAGACCGCGACAATGCGGCCGCCGTGTCGGATCTGGCCCGCCGCCAGCAATGCCGCCGTGATCCGCATCGGGGCGGCGAGATTGACGGCCATCACGGCATCCCAGCGGCCGGGATCCATCCGGGCGATCGTCTTGTCGCGGGTGATGCCGGCATTGTGGACGACCACGTCATAGCCGCCATGCGTGGCGGCATCCTCGGCGATGCGCGCTGGCGCATCCTCCGCGGTCAGGTCGAGCGCCAGTGCACTGCCGCCCAGGCGCGCCGCCTGTTCGCGCAATACGGGCTCGGCCGCCGGCACGTCGAGGCCGACGACATGTGCACCTTGCCTGGCGAAGCAGCTTGCGATCGCGGCACCGATCCCGCGCGATGCGCCGGTGACCAGCACGACGCGCTGCCTCGGCGTTTCGGGCAAGGACAGGGGAGCCGCGCCGATACGGATCACCTGGCCGGAGACATAGGCCGACCGTCCCGAGAGCAGGAACGCCAGGCTGCTCGAGAGCGCAGCGGGTGCCGACAGCGGCACATGGACGAGTTGCACGGCGATTGCGCGGCGCGCCTCCTTGCCGAGCGAGCGCGCCAGCCCCTCCAGGCCGCGCCAGATCGCGGCGGCTTCCGCGTCGGGCGCCTCCGCCGGGTCGGTCGTGAGGAGAAGGATGCGGCCATTGGCGGCGATCGCACGGATATGGCCGTGGAGCACCCGGTACAGTGCGTCGGTATCGGCGACGGTGCGACACCCCGAAGCGTCGACCAGCAGCGCGTCGAAGCCCGGCATATCGCCGCCATCCACCAGTGCCACGTCGAGCGCGCGCAGCTCCTCCGTGAGTTGCGGCAGCAGCCGTCCGCCGCCGGCATCGGCGAGCAGGGCGGTGCGCGCGATCCGCTGCGGGTCGCGGTCGATCGGCACCGGCTGGGGCATTCCCAAGGTGCCGGTCAGCCAGTGCCCGAGCCCGGAATTGGCGAAGGCGAGATACCGGTCGCTCATTCGGCGGCCTCCGGCAGTGGCGTGCGTGGCATTTCCGTCGCCCGCCGCAGCCCTTCGGCGAGCCCGAAATCGGGCTCGAAATCGTCGACCTGGACCGCCAGGTCGGCATGGTGGGCGAACCGCTCGATCAGCACGCGCTCGGCGGGGTCGATCAGTCCCTGGGCTTCGGCAGCCGCGGCCCATGCGCCGAGCTGGCGATAATTCTGGGGCAGCCGCTCGATCCGGCCGGCACGGATCGCCTCGCGCAGCCGCTGTTCGATCGCCGCGACGCCCGGATAAGCGTCGAACGCGACATGGGTGGCGGCAATGGGATCGACTTCCATGCGGGGCGTCCAGCTTCCGGCGAGCAGCCGGTCACGTGCCGGGCCGTGCGTCTGCACGCATTGCGCCACGGCCGCGTCCATCCGGTCGTCCGGGCCTGCGACCGCACCGCCGAACGGGCGCACCAGCAGCCGGAGGATCGCAGCCGCGATACGGCTGGGATGATTGTCGATCACCGCGCGCAGCGCCGCATCCGCGCGGGCCAGCGCATCGCGCGCGGCCCAATGGACGAAAGGCCGGTCCGCCTCGGGACGGCCATCGTCCTCGAACCGCTTGAGGATGGCGGAAAGGATGAAGAGCTGGGACAGGATGTCGCCGAGCCGCCCGGTAACCGTCTCGCGCCGCTTGAGCGTGCCGCCCAGCGTCGCCATCGACACATCGGTCGCCAGCGCCAGCGCGGTCGAGAGCCGGGTCGCGCCGCGATAATATCGCGCCATTTCCGGTGCGGCTCCGCGCGGGGTGCCCAGCAGCAATCGTGCAGGCGTCGCAAATGTCAGCGCGCGTGCCGCATTGCGCAGCAGGAACCCGAAATAGCCGAACAGCGCGCGATCGAACGTGGCGAGCCCGGTTGCCCCGGGCGCTTCGGCCGAACGCATCAGCTCGAGCACATAGGGGTGGCAGCGGATCGCGCCCTGGCCGAAGATGATCAGCGTGCGCGTCATGATATTGGCGCCCTCGACGGTGATCGCGATCGGAATCTGCTGATAGGCGCGCGCCAGGAAATTGCCCGGCCCCATGCACACGCCCTTGCCGCCGATCAGGTCCATGCCGTCGTTGACGATGATGCGGGCGCGCTCGGTCACGTGATATTTGACGATCGCCGACACGACCGACGGCTTCTCGCCAAGGTCGAGCCCGGCGGCGGCCAGCTTGCGTGCTGCGTCGATCGCATAGAGGTGCCCCGCCATTCGGGCCAGCGGCTCCTGTGCGCCCTCGAACGCGCCGATCGGCACGTTGAACTGGCGCCGGATTGCCGCATAGGCACTGACGCTGCCGGTGGCGAGCTTTGCCATGCCGACATTGGAGGAAGGCAGCGATATCGCGCGTCCGGCGGCCAGGCATTCCATCAGCATGCGCCAGCCATTGCCGATCTGCCCGGCCCCACCGATCACCATGTCGATCGGCACGAACACGTCGTCGCCGGAGGTCGGACCGTTCTGGAATACGGCGTTGAGCGGCCAGTGGCGCCTTCCGATCCGGACGCCGGGATGGTCGCGCGGGATTAGCGCGCAGGTGATCCCCAGGTCCGCGGCACCGCCCAGCAATCCGTCTGGATCGCGCACGCGAAAGGCCAGGCCGAGCACCGTCGCAATGGGAGCCAGCGTGATGTAGCGCTTGTTCCAGGTGACGCGGAAGCCCAGCGTCTCTTTGCCCTGCCACATTTCCCGGCAGACGATCCCGGTGTCGGTGAGCGAGGCCGCATCCGATCCCGCATAGGGGCTGGTGAGCGCGAAACAGGGGATTTCCTCGCCCCGGGCCAGTCGCGGCAGGTAGTGGTCCTTCTGTGCATCGGTGCCATAGTGCAGCAGCAGCTCGGCGGGGCCGAGAGAATTGGGCACCATCACCGAAACGGCTGCCGCCGAACAGCGCGTCGACAGCTTCTGGATGACCTGGCTGTGCGCATAGGCGGAAAAGCCCAGCCCGCTATAGCGCCGGGGGATGATCATCCCCAGGAACCCCTTTTCGCGCGCATAGGCCCAGGCGGCGGGGGGCAGGTCCTGCCACACGGCGGTGCTTTCCCAATCGCTGGCGAGATCGCAGAGCCGTTCGGTCTCGATCTCGAGGAAGCTCTGTTCCTCGGGGGTGAGCGTCGGCGCGGGCGTTGCCAGCAGGCGCTTCCAGTCCGGCCGGCCGCCAAAGAGCTGCGCGTCCCACCAGATCGTCCCCGCGTCGATGGCCGCCTGTTCGGTGGCACTCATCCGCGGCATCACGCGGCGGAACAGCGTGCGGAGCGGGCGCGCCACCAGCCTGCGGCGCAATGGGCGTAGCGCAAGCAATGCCAGTGGCAGCCACAGCGCGGCGAGTACGACCAGCCAGCTATCGTCCACCAGCCCAAAGGTTCGGCCCGCGGCAATCCAAAGTGCGAGCCCACTCGCCCAGACCCATGCCGGGGCCTGGACCAGCAACAGCGCGAAGGCGGGGACGATGAGTGCCGCAGTCCAGAATGTCATGAACATAACGCTTGCTCCAGCGATACTGACATTAGTGTCAGTATAGGGGCGGGGTCTGTCAAGCGCGTTGATGAGCGCCGATCAGGTGCCTGTTTTTTGAGGGTTTTTTGGGCCGCGCGATTCACGGTTTCAGGGCTTGCCAGTCGGTTCCGCCCGATTTCCGGAAGGGGGCACGCGTGTAAGGTGCCGGGCGCCCGTCGGGAGAGCGCCCGGCGGGGGGATTAGTAGGTGAGAATCGGCGACAGCTTCACCGTGCCGGTGACCTTGCACGGCGAGCCACCGACCGGATTCGACGGGATCGTCGCACCGGAGAAGGTGAGGATTCCCGTCAGCTGGTTGTAGGTGCCCGACAGGTTACCGAAGCAATTGCCGGTGATCGCCGTCACGGTGACGTTGTTGATCGTGACGGTGGTCCCGCTGGCGGTCACCGCATAGGGCGTCGCGGTGAAGCTGACCGAACCGCAAAGTCCACCGCTGAGGATGATGCTCGTGACGCTCGCCGCGCCGCCGGTGGTCACGTTGCCACCGCCGCTCAGGCTGCAGCTCAGCGTGATTCCCTTGCTGACGGTAATCGTGCCGACATTGGTGATCGTGAACGGACCAGACGGCGAGAAGGTCTGGGCCGAGGCCTGCGGAACCAGGAACACAGCGGACGCTGCGAGTGCGCCGGCCGACAAGATCTTCTTGATCATTATTCCTCTCCTTGCGTTTCGGGCATTGCGATGCCCAATGCAGGGGGCAAAATTCTCCCCCTCCAATCAGACGCATGCGCGGGATCGTAGGGGGGATGGAGCCGCGTCGGCGGCGGAGAGATTGGACGGATCCGGACAGATCTGTGATGGGGAAGGGGCAGGCCCGCCGCATGGGTGATGCGCCAACCCGTTGTCACAGGCGCGACCACGACCTTGTTGCAGCGCGGACGCCTCTATTGTCGCGGGAGGTCGGCCACGATCTGGTTGGCCGATGAAAGGGTTTGAAGCCATCGACGGGCGGTTCGGCGGCTGCCGTTTCGGTGATTCGGGCTGCATCTGCGCGGTATGCTCGTCCGGTTGCCGCTGGGGCTGGTTGCGCCGCTTCCGAAAGAAGAAGGGGCATGCTTCCCCCGAAGCACGCCCCTTCGCGCATTCCACGTCGAATTCTCAGCGCGCGCGGCGCCAGGTCTGCGTGCGGCAAAGGAACACGGCAATGCATCCCTGCACCGCCAATGTGTTGGTATCCGATAGCGTGAGGGTGCCCTTGCTCGCGAGATTGCCGGTTTCAGGGTCGTAGAGTGGCCCGCCTTTCCAGCGCTTGGGACCTCCCGAAAACCCATCCAGCACGCGAAGTCCCTTCACCTTGCGCGTGCGCAGCGAGGCGTTGGGATTATGGACGTCGCGCTGGTCCGGATTGGCTCGCAGCGGTGCCCCGTCTATCACGCGCCCACATAGCGCGGTGCCGCAACGGTGGATTTCGACCATCCCGTCCTTGCGCTCGGTATGCCATTTGCCGACCAGCGGAGAGTCCTGGGCGGATTGCGCCGGGCTCGACACCGGGCTGGCCGCCAGCAGCGAAACCGCGATGATCGACAGCATGCGCATGTCGTTGACGAGAGACTTGGCAGGCAACGGTACCTCCATGGTGAACATGTCGATGCACGGGCATGCGCGCCCGATCCCCGGTGGGCGGGGATCGGGCGCGCGCCCCGGAGCTCAGAAGCGCTTCGAGAGGCGGAAGCCGATGATGCGCGGTTCCAGCGTGAAGACGTTGGTGGTCAGGCCCGTGTCGTCCGAATTGGTGAACGCATCGGTGATGGGCGTGTCGTTGAACAGGTTCTTGACGTAGAACTGGGCCGTCATGTTCCACACCGAATTCTCGGCAGTCAGCGCGACATTGACGTTGTTCCAGCCGTGCAGCCGGTCATAGGCGGTGTTGTAGACCCGGGCGAAGCTTGGCCCCTGGCGATAATAGTCGCCGCGCAGCGTCACTTTCCAGGCATCGGCGAAAACGCTGTATTCGGCGCCGATGTTCACGGTCACGCGCGGCGAATTGGGCAGTTCGTTGCCGCCCAGATCGGCGTAGAAACCGCGCCCGCCATTGGGGGCGCCGCTGCGCGGGTCCGTGCCGCCCAGCGTCCCCAGCGGGCTGAGGGCGGGATTGTAGGGCAGCAGCGGGTCGTAGGTGAATCCCATCAGCGCGTAATAGGGGATCTGTCCCTCGGGCGCGCCCGGCTCATAGTCGCCGAGCCGGTTCGATGCGCTGCACAGCGCCGCAAGCGCATAGGGGCCAAGCCCGCCATCGGGTGACTGCGAAAGCGGCGACGCCAGGATGGTCTCCACCGCTGCACGGGGCGCGATGCAGTTCGAAGGCACCTGGATCCACGGGCGCACGACCACCCAATCGGGATTGCCCTGGGTCCGGTTCATGATGTCGATCGAGCGTTCGCCCTTGGCAATGCGCGTGCGCAGATAGCCGGCGTTCAGGTTCATCCGGAAATTGCGCGACGGCCGCCACCAGGTCTCCAGCTCCAGTCCCATGCTCTTCGCGTCGAAATTCTCGTTGAGCGAGATGCGATCGACGATCTGCGACACCTGGTAGTTGGTGTAGTCATAGTAGAAACCGGTGAGATTGAACCCGCCTTTGCCGTTTCCCAGCACATTCTTGGTGCCGATTTCGAAGGCGTTCACATATTCGGGTTCAAAAGTCTGCGCCAAGGGCTGGTAGCGCACGATTTCGGGATCGAAATCTACGCGCGGCGGGTTCGCGCCGCCGCCTTTGTAGCCGTGCGAGAACGACGCATAGACCATGGTTTCGTCGGTGAACGAAAGCCGGGGCTTCCAGTCGAACACCGCGCGGCCGCTGAAACGTCCCCATTTCTGGACGATGTCCGGCTGGGCCGGATAGCCGATCGCCGACTTGCCGCCCGTCGATCCGCTCAGCACCGGGCCGACGCCCAGCAACAATTGGCTGGGATAGGGCGTGCTCGTCTTCGCATCGTTGGTGTAGCGCAGGCCGGCAGTCAACTTCAACGAATCCGTCAGCTTGTAATAGGTCTCGCCAAACAGGGCCCAGCTCTCGGTCTTCACGACATTCTTGCTGCGAAAGTAATTATGCCCTTCGCCGTTGATGCTGGCGAGCGGATTGGGGTCGACATAGATACAGTCTGCCACACTGTCGGCGGATCCGGTCGGCTTGCAATTGCGTGTGCCAATGGTGTACGTATTCTTGTCGAAGTCAAAGTTTGCGTCTAGATTGTAGAAATATTGAGAAATGAGCGTGAAGAAATTGCTGAAGACATAATAGTCGTCTTCGGATTTGAATTTCAGGTAATTGGCGCCAAGGCTGATGTTCAGGGGGCCATTCCAAGACGATTGGAACCGCAGCTCCTGGGTCCATTGCTCGTTTCGCGATTGGCTTAGGTCCACCGACAGGAAGCGGTTCGAGGCACCGAGCTGTGGGTCGGTGAAGACGCCGCCCGGCGTCAGATTCGGCGCAATGACCTGGGTGTCCAGCGCGCCGGTCAGTCCAGGCTGGGTGGAATCGCCGAAGATCGGGTTGGACGCGAACCGATTATAGTCCTGCGACGAATAATAACGGTCCCGGGCATAGGCGCTTTGCGATATCAGCTGCAGCCCGTCGGCGACGTCGAGCGCGAGATTGAACTGATAGAAATCGTTGCGAGCACGAAATACCGGATCGTAGCTTGTCGAAATCTCGCGCAGATTACGCGATTGGGTCAGCCCGGCATAAGGGTCCGTCAATTGGGGTACCGCAAAGATCGGCGCGTAATCCGGGGGCAGGCTGCCGATCCCGATGTTGCTGGCGACGAACACCTGCGGCAGGCTCTCGGCATTGGGCATGCCGAATGCCGCGTCGTCATACAACGATGCCGGGCGGCAACCTTGGCTCAGCCGTGCTCGCAGGGCGGTGGGCACCGGCGTGGTACCGATCTGGCTCGGGCCATCGTCGCGGGTACAGAGCTGTTTGCCACTGCGTGAGCGGTTGTCGTCCTCTTCGAAATGCTGCCACAGCACGCTCGCAGTGAAATCGCTGCTCGGCTTCCAGGACGCCGAGACACGGGTCGACCACAGGTCGCGTCCATTCACATGGGTTCGGTTGAAGCTGTTATATTCGAAGCCGTCCCGCTTGGTGTAGGCACCGGCGGCACGGACCGCCATCGTGCTGCTGAGCGGCAGGTTGACCATCCCGCTGACGCGCCGGGTCTCATAATTTCCTGCCTCGAGGGAAAGCGAACCTTCGAGCTTGTCGGTCGGCAGCACGGGCAGCACGTTGACGACGCCGGCGGTCGCGTTGCGGCCATATAGCGTGCCTTGCGGCCCGCGCAGCACTTCGACGCGCTCGACGTCGAAGAATTCCTGCTCGAACAGGCGATTGCGGATCAGAGGCGTGTTGTTGAAGCTGACGGCGACCGCCGGATCGGAACTGGCCGAAACGGCCTTGGTTCCGACGCCGCGGATTGAGAAGTTGAAGCCGGAGAAATTGCTCTTCGAGAAAGTGACGTTGGGAATGGCGCGCAACAACTCGCCCCCCGTCTCGATCTTCTGGCTGTCGAGCGCTGCGGAAGAGAAGGCGCTTACGGCGATCGGCACGTCCTGCACCGATTCACGCATCTTCTGGGCGGTCACGACGATCACGCCTGAATCCGTGGGTTCCTGCTGCTGGACCACTGCCGTCTGGTCCGATTGTGGCTTCGTGTCGGTGTCGGCCGAAGGGCCTGCGCGCACCACGAACACCGCGCCGCGCCGACGATAGGAGAGCCCGCTCCCGCGCAGCAACGCCGTCAGCGCCACCTCGACGTCGCTGGTGGCCACATAGCGCGGCGCGACTTTGCCCTGGGTGAGCGCGGCATCCGCCATGATCGAGACCCCGGCCTGCAATGCCAGGTCGCGCAGCGCGCCGGCCATGGATTGCGCTTCGATCCGGAACGCGACCACATGGGATGCGGCCTTAGCAGGAACGATTGTCGCCGCGGATAAAGTCGCTGTTCCGATCAGCAGCAGATATCGCGACACCGGCACCCATTTGCGCATATTTTCCCCTCCATTTTCGACGTTTCGGTTCGCTGTCGCCAAGTGACGCACCCACGTCGGGAAGTATGACGCGTATTCGGTCCAATGCGGGGGGATATGTAAAAAAATAAATCGTGTTTCTCAGTAAGATGGCGTTCGCAGTTGCAGCAATATTCCTCACGATGCACCGCAATAACGGCAGATAATCAGTGCCATTCTCTGCCCTGTTCGCGATATTGACAAGTAAATGGCGGACGTGCCTCTCTCAAATTCGAGGGGTCGGTATGCTTAGGCTGGAACGGATTTGCCGGCAGTACAACGCGCCAGCACGAACGCTTGCGGTGCTCGACACCGTGACGCTTTCGGTGGAGCGGGGAGAGTTCTGCGCGATTGTCGGGCCGTCGGGCTCCGGCAAGAGCACCTTGCTCAACATCATCGGTCTGCTGGACAGGCCCTGCAGCGGCCGGCTGGAAATCGGCGGCGAGGCGATCCGCTCCTGGACCCCGCACGCAACCGCTTCTCTGCGCAACCGCCTGATCGGTTTCGTCTTCCAGTCTTTCCAGCTGCTTCCCCGATTGACTGCGTGGCAGAATGTCGCGCTGCCGCTCCAGTATCGCGGCGTGGCAAGGCCCGCGCGCCGCGAGGTGGCGGAGGCGATGCTGGCGCGCGTGGGGCTGGCCGCATGGAGCGATCACCTGCCGAGCCAGCTGTCCGGCGGCCAGTGCCAGCGGGTTGCCATTGCACGCGCGCTGGTCGGGCAGCCGCAGCTGCTTTTGGCCGACGAGCCGACCGGCAGCCTCGACAGCGCGACCTCGCGCGAGGTGATGGCGCTGCTGCGCAGCCTCAACGCCGAGCTTGGCATCACCGTGCTGATGGTGACCCACGACCAGGAGTTGGCGGCGAGTTGTCCGCGCCAGATCCGGCTGCGCGACGGACGGATCGTCGAAGGATCCGAGGCGCGGGCGGCATGACGATGGACACGCCGGCGGCACCATGGCTCGACTCGCATGTTCCGGACACCCTGGCCGAGGCATGGACCAACCTGCGCGCGCAGGGGCGGCGTTCGGCGCTGGCATTGTTGGGCATCCTGATCGGAACGGCATCGATCATCGCCATGCTCAACAGCGGCCACATGGCGCAGCGTGAATCGCTCAAGCTGTTCGCCAAGCTGGGCATCGACATGCTCCAGATCCAGGCGGTGCCGGCAGGCGATGCCCCGGTCGCGCTGTCCCGGACAGCGATCGCGGCCCTGCCGGTCGTCGATCCCGAGGTTCTGGAGGTGATTGCGCTTGCCACCGGGCGGGCCACGGCGCGGGCGGGGGCGGCGTCGGCGGATCTCGCGATCTTCGCGCCCGCGCCGGCGCTCGCGCGAATGGTAGGGCTGGTCGCTGCGCGCGGCCGGATGCTCGGTGCCGCAGAGGACTGCGCGCTGTCCGTGGTGCTGGGGGCTGACGCGGCACGCGCACTGTCTGGACCGGCCGCAGCGGTGGGCCCGGGCAGCGTGCTGCTGCTGGGAGGCTATGGGTTCACGGTGGTGGGCGTGCTGGCCCCGGTGCGGCCGGAGACGCTCGATCCGGTCAACTACAACATGGCGGCGATGATCCCGCCGGGCTGCGCGCGGCGCGTGATCCCGGGCGGTGGCCCCAACGCGCTGCTCGTTCGACTGCAGCCGGGCGCCGACAGCAAGGCAGCGGGCGCGCGGATCAGCGCCCGGCTGACTCCGCGCGAAGGCACTCTCACCGTGCTCGACGCCCAGTCGATCCTGGCGACGATGCAGGCCCAGAAGGCGGTGCACAGCCGCATGCTGATCGCGATCGGGGCCGTTTCGCTGCTGGTCGGAGGGGTGGGCGTGATGAACGTGATGCTCATGAGCGTGATGGAACGGCAGCGCGAAATCGGGCTGCGCGCGGCCACCGGGGCATCGCCGGGCGCGCTGCGCCTGTTGTTCCTTACCGAAGCCGTTCTGCTCAGCATGGCCGGCGGCATTGCCGGATCGCTGTTGGGCGCAGGTATCAGCTATGCCATCGCGAGCGGATCGGGATGGGATTTCGATTTGGCGCCCTGGACGCTGGCGCTTGGTCCCGTTGTGGCCGGGGGGATGGGGTTGGTGTTCGGCCTCTATCCCGCAATCTCGGCCGCACGACTCAATCCGATCGATGCGCTACGTGCGGATTGAACCTGCGGCCTTGGCCCTTGCGGCCCTGGCGGCCCTGGTGCCAGCTCAGGCCCGTGCGCAACGCATCTCCGCGATTGCGCCCGTGCCCTCGCCATCGAGCATCGGGCCGTCACAGGTTGCGCGCCCCGTGGCGCTCAGCCTGGTGGAAGCAGTGGCGATCGGCCTGCGTGACAATCGCACGATTCGATCGGTGTTTCTGGAACGGGTGGCGCAGCGTTTCAGCCTCCATGCCGCCGAGCAAAGGTTCGCGCCGCGGCTGGACATCGTCGCCGATCTGTATCGGGCGGACGGCGCGGGACAGGTGATCGGGCAGGCGGATGTGCGCGGGACCGTCAGCTGGATGCTTCCCACTGGCGCGCAGCTGGGCTTCGTATGGGACCGGCGCCAGCGGCTGGATCGCCGGGAGAGCGGCGATACCGCGACCCTGGTGCTCAGCCAGCCGCTGCTGCGCGGCGGCGGCATTGCCGTCAATCGTGCACCGCTGCGCATCGCCCGGCTACGCGATGCGACCAGCCAGCTGATGACGCGCAACACGCTGGCGGAAACGATCAGCAGCATCGCCTTTGCCTATCGCGCGCTCCAGCGGGCCCAGGCACAGGTGGTGCTCGCCGAGATGGCGCTGGCCCGGACCAGCGAGTTGATCGCCATCAACAAGGCGATGATCGAGGCGGGCCGGATGGCGGCGGCCGATATCGTCCAGTCCGAAGCAGACCAGGCGAACCAGCAGGGCGCGCTCTACCAGGCGCGTCAGCAGCGTATATCGGCCCAATTGCAGCTGCTGGCGCTGCTTGCGCTCGATCCTGCCACCAATGTCGAGGCCGCCGATCCCATCGCGGCGGAGCATGTGCCGATCGACCTCGTCCCGGCGATCACGATCGCTCGGGAGAGCCGGATGGATATCCAAGCCCAGCGCTATGCCGTCGAGCAGGCGCGCGAGTCGCTGCGGATTGCACGCAATCAACGACTTTGGGATCTGTCGGTGGTCGCGACCGCCACGCGCACCGGCGGACGTGACTTGCTGAGTGGGCCACTGCAGCCGCGGACCGACAATCGCGTCGGATTGCAGCTTTCGATTCCGATCGGCGATCCGGGACCAAAGCTGGCGGTTATCGAGGCCGACACGAGCTTGCGCACCGCCGAGCTGCGACTGGAGGATCTCGACCAGGGGGTTGAGACGCAGGTGCGCGACGCGGTGCAGCGCGTCGAGGCGGCGTGGCTCCAGCTCGAATCGGCGCAACGCTACGAGACGCTGGCGAAACGCGCGGTCGAGATCGAGCGCGAGAAGCTGGAGGCGGGGCGATCGAGCAATTTCCAGGTCCTGTCGCTCCAGGACGGGCTGCGCACCGCGCAGATCCAGGCGCTGAACGCGACGATCGGCTATCTCGACGCCCTTACCTCGTTCGACCTCCAGATCGGTTCGACCCTCGAGAGCTGGAAAATCGACTGGAGCGATCAATGAGGCGGATGCTGCGCCGATCTGCGCCTTGGCTCTTTGCGCTGGCGGCCATCGCTGTCGCAGCCGCGTGGGCGCTGCGGCCCGCGCCGGGGGGCGGCGCGCAGCCGGCGGAAGCCACGGAACAGAGCCTGGTCGTAGAGGCCCGGCCGTTCGTTGCGACCCTGGTTTTCGCGGGCCGGATCGCCCCGGGAGACGCCGTGGGCGTCACGGCGCCGTTCGACGGCGCGGTGCGCACGCTCTCCTTCGCCTTCGGCAACCGCGTGCAGGCAGGGGACACGCTGCTGGTGCTCGATACCGGGGAGGCGGCGGACGCGCGCAATGTCGCGGAAGCGGCTCTGCTCAAGTCCGAACGGCCCGCGCGCGATCTCGCCAATTGGGCGAGCGGGCCCGAGGTCGCGGCGGCACGCCGTCGCCTTCGCCTGGCCGAGCTGGAACTGGCGCGGTTCGAACGCGAGGCCGGGGAAAGCCGCCGCCTGTTCGACAAGGGGTTGATCGCGCGCAATGAGCATGCCGGGGCCGAGCAGCAACTGATTGCCCAGCGCATGGCGACCACGTCGGCGCACCAGGAGCTGGCGGAGACGCTTGCGCGCGGCGACGCGGTGGCTGTGCGTGCCGCGCAGCTCGAGTTGAGCGTTGCGCGCGATCGCCTGCGTAACGCCGAGAACGAAATGCGCTCTGCGGTCGTTCGCGCGCCGGTCTCGGGCGCGATGGTGCGCCCCGCGACCATGGGGACGCTGTCGGGCGCCGCCCCGATCTATGCCGGCGGGCGGGTCACGCGCGGCCAGCTCATCGGGCTGATCGCGCGCGACGGCGGTCTGTCGGCCAGCTTCGACATCGACGAAGTGGATGTGAACGCGCTTTCGGTCGGCCAGGCGGTGACCGTTACCGGCCCTGGCTTTCCTGGAATCGTCCTTTCCGGCCGGGTGGCGTCGATCGCTGCCGATACGGGCGATGCGGGAGCGGCCGGGAAGACGCGCTTCGTCGCGACGGCGACGCTCGATGCGCCGCCTGCGGGACAGGCAAATCGGGTGCGGGTTGGCATGACCGCTGCGGTTGCGGTGATCACCGGGCAGAAGCCGCGCGCGATCGTGCTCCCCCCTCTGGCGGTGGAAGGGAGTGCGCCGGCCGCGACCGTGCGTGTGCGCGTCGGCTCCCGGGAGGAGCGACGCGCGGTACAAGTCGGCCAGGCAACCCCGCAAGGCGTCGAAATTCTCTCGGGCCTGAAGCCCGGGGAGACTGTGGTGTGGCGCGAGCCGAAACCCGTAACCCAGCCAGGATCGGAATGAAATGATGCGGGTGCTCTCCCCCCGATCCGCTTGCCGATGCGTCACAGGCAAGAGGGCGTGCATGCTTGCGACGCCAGATGCCGTAGGGGAAAGACGCACGCGATGTGGGCAAGCCGGATGGCAGGTGGGGCGGGTGGCGCGATGAGCGATGCCTCGCGCATGCAAGCCGATCTAACCCTGTGGGTGAGCCGGCATGGCCCCGCCCTGCGGAGCTATTTCCTGCGGCGCGTCGGCGAACCGGAAGCCGATGACCTGATCCAGGAAGTGTTCCTGCGCCTGCATGCGATGCGCCGCGACACGCCGATCGAAAATGTCGATCGCTTCATTTTCAAGGTCGCGCGCAATATCCTGATCTCGCGCCATCGTTATCTGGAAGCGCGGCATATGTCCGCGCATAGCCCCTTGACGGGAGCGAACGATCCCGTCGATGCAATCTCGCCGGAGCGCATCCTGATCGGCGTGGACGAATATGAACGCGCGGTTCGCGCGATCCTTGAGTTACCACCACGGGCGCGGACGGCGTTTCAGCTCCATCGGTTCGAGAAAATGACGTATCAGGAAATCGGCGAGCGGATGGGAATATCGCGTGAATCGGTCAAGGAGCTGATCCACCGGGCGCTGGTACGGCTCGCCGAGCGACTGGATCGCGACGCATGATCGGCCGCCGCCGCATGCGACCGGACAGGTCCGTTCGAGAACGCGCAGCGCAGCGTTTTCTCGCGTGGCGGGCGCATGATCCGGAACTCGACCCGGCGCTTCCGAGCGACGACGAGGTAGCCGCGACCGAGGAGATGGACAGGGTCTGGGCACTCACCGGGGCCGTCGCCGACGACCCCCGGCTGCGCGAGGTGCTGCGCAGCGATCTCGCACGTTTCGGCCCCGAGCAGCGGGCGCGGCGCCATCGCGCCATTGCAGCGGCGATTGCCCTGCTGCTGGCGGTGCCCGGCGTTGGGCTGGTCGGATGGCAAATACTCGCGCCCGAACCGCAGGCGGTGGCCGCGAGCGGGCATCATTTCTTCACCGGCGTCGGTCAGCGCACGGGGATCGTCCTTGCCGACACCTCAAGCGTTTCGATCGATTCCGACAGCGCGCTGGTGATCCGAATGGACGAGCGTCGGCGCGCAGTGACGCTCGAGCGTGGCCGGGCCTTTTTCAAGGTAGCGAAAGACCGGAAGCGGCCCTTCGTGGTGACGGTGGGGAACAAGCAGGTGCGGGCGGTCGGCACTGCATTCGAAGTGCGGATCGACCGGAACCGCGTCGTCGTGACGGTGTCCGAGGGTGTGGTCGAAGTGACCGAGAAGGGGCCCCGGCGCCCCGTCGAGCACCAGGCGTCGATCGAGGCAGGTAGCCAGCTGGTCGCCAATGACGACAATGGGTGGGACATCAGCCAGGTAGATTTGAAACAATCGACCAGCTGGTTGACTGGCCGGCTGTCGTTCATGGGAGAGCCGCTCGCCGATGCGGTCGAGCAGATGAACAGCTATTCCCGGCGAAAGCTGGTGTTCCGCGGCAATCGCGTCCCCAACGAGCGAATCGTCGGGGTATTTCGCTCGGGGGACACCGAAGCCCTGGCTCAGGCGATCGAGCTAAATGGGTTCGGAAGGATTGTCGCTGACACGCCTGAGCAAATCGAGATCGAAGTCCGCGAGTAGACACGGAAGGCCTCCAGCGTGGCACCCAGTTCTCGCCCTTGGTGCCACGCGTTCGGATATGTCCAAAGCCGCCGCCACGCGCGCAAGATCGCTCGATTCCGCGATTGGGTCGTTCCGGCTTTTCGGGCAACGGCCGACTTCCCTGGATCGGCCAGGCAAATCACCAGTCGGGCCACATCCTTCGGAAGCATTCTCGCATAGTATCGCCAGGTGCTGACGAACGGGTTGTGGGTGATCTTCGCTCGGGCGAACGGCAGTGCAACAACATCTTCTGCGTCCGCGGCTCAGCCGGCATTCCAGGCGTTTGCGCAGGATCTGGATCCGCTGGAGAGGAGACCTCATGTCCGCTGGAACTGCAATCGGACCTGGTTCGCGGCGTCGTGCAGATATTCGGGAGATGCACTTCCGAACACGCCGAAGCCGAGCCCTTCGTCCGCCCAGGTCCACCCGCTGACGCCACTTTCCCGCCGCGCGGTCATGCGCGCGGTCCCTTCGACTTCCATGGGGCGCACATAGAGTGCCATGCGGCGGCCCTTGCCGTCGCGATAGAGATAGAGGCCGGCCGGGCCGTGCTCGGTCGCCACGAGCCGGCCGCCGATCAGGCTGAGCCCTGCGGAACGCAGGTCCGGCGCAGCGATCGGCCTCGCCAGTCGCGCCGAAAACCAGCCGTCGAGCGCAGTGCGTTGCGCTGCGGCCAGCTCCACCGGGCGCGCTTCGTCGCTCGCATAGACGGCGTAGCTCGATGCTGCTTCGCGCGCGAGCGCGGCGGTGCCTGTACCGGGCGCAACCGTCCAGCCTCGCAGCGCCCATCCGGCCATGCCGCCGACGAACAGGAGCACGGCCACGCTCGCTGCCATCGCCAGGGATCGCAACCCAGCCCGGCGATGCCGTGCGCGGTCGAGCAGGTGCAGGTCCAGCGCGGGTGGGACGGGCTCGTCGGCGATCGAATCCAGCGCGGCGCGCAGCGCCTCGGTCTGCGCGCGATAGGCTGCGACCCGCAATGCCTCGTCGGGATGGGCCAGCAGCCATGCGGAGACTTCGGCATCCCGCTCCGGCGACAGGCTCCCATCGACATGTGCCTGCAGATCGGCCTCGCTCATCGGTATGTCGGTCATGGCACGATCCTCAGCGCCGGCCTGACAGCCGGCCGCTCTCCTTCCATCATCCGCCGAAGCCGCTCCCGGGCGCGGGACAGGCGCGACATGACGGTGCCCTGGGGCAGGTTCAGCACCGACGCGGCTTCCGCATAGCTCAACTGCTCCACGCCCACGAGCAACAACACGCTGCGCTGCTCCTCGGGCAGCAGAGCAACCAGTGTCAGCACGTCCCGCTGCTCCATTGCGCTTTCCTGCGTGGCCGGCGTGGCCAGCCGTGCCTCGGGCACTGCCTCGAGGGGTTCGCTCGTGCCGCGGCGTGCGATCCGCCGAAGCCGGTCGAGCGCAAGGTTATGGAGGATGGCGAACAGCCAGGAGCGCAGGCTCGCGGCCTCGCGGCGGGCGTGCCACGCTCCCAGCGCGCGCTCCAGCACGTCCTGGACCAGGTCGTCGGCATCGTCGCGGTCGCGCAGCATCGCGCGGGCATAGCGGCGCAGCGCCGGGATCAGCGGCTGCACCTGCGCGATCATTTCCCTGCTTGCCGACATGCCGGGGCTCATCTCGCATAGGACGATGGCGGGCCGGGATTATTCCAAGGTATGACCGGGCAGGGCGCGAAAATAGTTTAGAGCCGGCGTGGAATAATATGCGGTGCGTATCGTCCAACGGGCAGAAGCTATCAGGGAACGACGCGACATGCCTTCATTGAATCGCGCCACGGCCGGCGCCTATGCGCTGATCGGTGCCATCATCCTCCTGCTTGCCGGCGGGTTCGCCTGGGCAGCCGGATGGATCGGGCCGGGACGGATCAACGGCGGTGATGTGACCGCCGCACTGGAATATAATACGGGCAAGAAACAGCCGGGCTATCGCCGGGCCCATGCCAAGGGCCTATGCTTCAGCGGCAGCTTCATGGCCGACGGAGCAGGCAGCGGGCTGTCGGTCGCAAGCGTCTTCAAGGCCGGCCGCTATCCGGTGATCGGCCGCTTCTCGCTCGCCGGCGGCAACCCGCTGGCGGGCGACGGGCGAAACGTGTTCCATTCCATGGCACTGATCCTCAGGGCGCCCGACGGACAGGAATGGCGGCTCGCCATGGACCACACGCCGATCTTCCCCGTAGCAGATGTCGCGTCCTTCATCGCGCTCCAACGCGCCACGAAACCCGATCCGAAGACCGGCAAGCCCGATCCGGCGGTGATGAAGCCGTTCCTGGAGGCGCACCCGGAAGTGAAGGCGTTCCAGGCGTTCATGATGCAGGCGGTGCTGCCGAACAGCTTCGCCAATGCGACCTATTACAGCATCAACGCCTTCCGCTTCACCGATGCCGGCGGCACGACACGCCTGGTACGCTGGCAATTCGAGCCGGAAGCGCCGCTTGCCGGGCTGGACAAGAAGCGCCTCGACCAGCTGCCGCGCGACTATCTGTTCCAGGAGATGATCGCCCGCACGGCCCAGGCGCCGTCCCGCTGGCACCTCAAGCTGGTGGTCGCCAATCCCGGCGACGTGACCGACAAGGCGGCGGTGGCATGGACCGGGCCGCACCGCACGATCGATGCCGGCACGCTGACGATCGATGCGGTCCAGTCCGAAGAGACCGGCGCCTGTCGCGACCTGAATTTCGATCCCACCATCCTCCCGCCCGGCATTACCCCGTCCGACGACCCGCTGCTCGCCGGGCGGTCCAAGGCCTATTCCTCCTCGTTCACGCGCAGGGCCCAGGAAGGCCCGAACCCGAGCGCGGTGGGCCAGGACCTGGCGCGGGAGAATGCGCGATGATCCGCCACTCGCAGGACTTCCACCCCGCGCTGCGGGCGATCCACTGGCTGATGGCCGCAATGGTGCTCACGATGCTGTTCATCGGCGTCGGCATGGTCTCCACGGTGGGGCCGGCCTATCTGACGCTGCTGGGCCTGCACCGCCCACTCGGCATCGCGATACTCGTGCTGGTGCTGATCCGCCTGCCGCTGCGCCTGGCGACCGGCGCCCCGGCATTGCCCGAGGACCTTTCGCTCGCGGAGAAGCGCATCGCCTGGGCCTCGCACCTGCTCCTGTACCTGACGTTGTTCGCCCTGCCGCTGATCGGCTGGGGCATGCTCTCGGCCGGCGGCTATCCGGTCCGGGTAACAAATGGCTTCACCCTGCCGCCGATCCTTCCGCACGATCTGGGCATCTATGCCTTCCTGCGCACCGCGCACACGATTGTCGCGGTGCTGTTCTTCGCGCTGATCCTGACGCATCTCGCTGCGGCGTTGATGCACGGGCTGATCCGCCGCGACGGTGTGCTCCGAAGCATGACGATCGGGCATCGTCCGGTTGCGGTGTCGGGGCCGCCAGAGGAGCTCGAGACACCAGGCGATGATATTGTGGAGGAACCGGCCAATTTGCCGGCATGACCTCCGAACAGTTCCGGTTCCTTGTCACCGTTGCCAAGCGCGAGCCCGTCGTGAGAGCTGTCGGAGCGGCGGGCGCTACATGATCGGCCACGAGTGCGCGATCGCGGCGTTGTCGGACGGCACTATCAACGCATAGTGCCTCCAAAAGCATGTTTGCAATTAATAACCATTATCATTAGTGGCTTTGTTTCCAGGGAAGCAAGTCACCGCTTCCGTCTTCGCGAACGAGCCTCACTCGCTCCACTTCCGGATGCTGCTCGCCCCTGTGGTGGCCAGTTCGGTTCGAGCAGATGCGGCCGGGATCAGCATGGCGGGAAGGGTGAGGCGCGAGATAAAAAGGGGACATAGATGCGTCGTTCATTCTGCCTGCTGCTGGCGGGCGCCGGCTGGATATCCACACCGACGCTGCTTCATGCCCAGGAGGCGCCAGGGCAGGAGGTCTCGGGCGAAGACCAAGCCAGCGAGGGCATCGTCGTCACCGGCTATGGCCGCAGCAACCAACCGACCACCGCAACCGGATTGCCGCTCACTCCGATCGAAACGCCGCAGACGATCAGCGTGATTACGCGACAGCAGATCGACGACCAGGCCCTGATATCGATCAACGACGCGCTCGATTTTGCCGTCGGCATCTCCAAGAAAGATATTGATCGCGGTCGCAGCGCGATCTCGGCGCGCGGCTTCGACGTCCAGAATTTCCAGCTCGACGGCGCCCCATTCGCCAATGGCAATGTCGGCTTCGGCGAGACGAGCACGGCGATATACCAGCGCGTCGACCTGGTCCGGGGCGCGGCAGGCCTGATGCAGGGTGCAGGTGATCCGTCCGCGGTCGTCAACCTGATCCGCAAGCACGCCGAAGCCAGGGAATTCTCGGGGCAGATCAGCCTGGAGGCCGCGTCGTGGAACCGTTTCGCCGGGACCCTTGACGTGCAGTCGCCGCTGAATGCCGCCGGCACGGTCCGGATGCGTGCCGTCGCGCAGGCCTATCGGCAGGACGGCTTCGTCGATCGCGAGGAGAAGAAAGGCCTCGTACTCTACGCCGTGGTCGATGCCGACCTGGGCGCGAGCACCAAATTGTCGGTCGGCGCCAGCTATCAGCGGGACGACCGTGACGGCGTGATGTGGGCGCAGCTTCCCTATTGGTATACCGACGGCACGCGAACCCGCTGGCCACGCTCCAAGACCACCGGCACCGACTGGGGATTTTGGAACACCACGGAGATATCGGCCTTCGCGACCCTATCGCAGGACCTGGGTGGCAAATGGAGTATCCGGGGCGACCTTGGTTATCACAAGGGGCTGGAGGAGTCGCGCCTGCTATGGCTCGATGGCATGCCAGACCGGGTGAGCGGTTCCGGCATGGCCACCTCCGGATATTGGTTCAAGGCCGATCCCGAACAATGGAACGGCAGCATTCAGGCCAACGGTCCCTTCTCGCTCCTCGGAGGCCGGCATGACCTGGCCATCGGCGCGATGGTGAACCGCCTGGACGATGGCTGGACCAATCGCGATCCCGTTGCGATTGATCCGATCGCGGATTTCAATCATTGGAACGGGGAACTCGCCCAGCCCGCATGGGGATCTCGCTATCTGTCCAGCAGCGGCACCACCATGCAGGCGGCGGTCTATGCCACGACGCGGATCAGTCTGATCGGTCCGCTCAAGGTGATCGGCGGCGGACGGCTGAGCTATTTCCGGCGAGACGAAGACGCTGCGGGGACTAGCCCCGCCTACAGGCTGACCTACAAGGGCGTCTTCACGCCCTATGCGGGGCTGGTCTTCGACATCACGGACAACCTGTCCGCCTATGCGAGCTACACCAGGATCTTCAACCGCAGGGCAATGTCCGCGACCGGAACGGGCGTCTGCTCAATCCGCTCGAAGGCAAGAGTTACGAGGCCGGCCTGAAGGCGCTGCTGCTCGGCGGCAAGCTCCTGGCGACGGCCGCGGTGTATCGCATCGAACAGGAGAATCTCGCCGTCCCCGATCCGGGCCAGTTCGTGCCCGGCACTTCCAACCCGGCCTATCGCGGGGCGACAGGGACCGTCGCCAAAGGCTATGAGCTCGAAGTCGTCGGGAAGGTCACGCAGCAATGGGACCTCAGCCTGGGCTGGAGCGACTATAGCGCGAAGGACGCCGCCGGGCTCGACGTGCTTAGCCACCAGCCACGCCGGGCGTTCAACCTGGCGACCAAATATGCTTTTGCCGGCCCACTCGGCGGGCTGAGCCTTGGCGGCGCGCTCAAATGGGAGAGCCGCCCCCCGGTAACCGCGCAGAACCCCGGCACGGGGGTCGTCGAGCCGATCGGTCAGCCTGCCTATGCGATCGCCAACCTCATGGCGCGCTATGAGATGACCAGACAGCTGTCCGTGCAGCTCAATGTCGACAACATCTTCGACAAGACCTTCTTCAGTGGCAACAGCTGGTTCCCGGGCTTCGTCTATGGCGAGCCGAGAAATGCGCGGGCGACGCTGCGATACGCCTTCTGATCCTGGTTCGACGGTGCCCTTGGCCAGGGAAGGGAGGACGGATAATTCGCCCGAGCCGCCAAAGACGGGGGTCACTCCCAAGGGCGCCGTGAGCCAGGTGGCCATCGAGTTCGAAGATGCTTGAAAGGGCGATAGCCGGAACAAGTAGTGGGCGGCGATGCCCTGCCATCCTGGCGAGGTGGGCGCGGACCACCGTAACGTGAGTTCGCGTTCTACTTGCAGGACGAAGGGCCCAAATAGCGGGGCGAGATAAAAGCAGCGTCGGTCGGGCTGCATATGGTTGTTATAAAAAGGGAAATCGAGCCATCGCTCTGGCGGAGTTGCCGTCGTTGCCGCGAAATCTGCCAGGGATTTCAACGTTCGAAGCGCTGGCATGTCGGCCGGCAATGCCGGCGGGCAGCTGGTCACTGGTCCGATATTTGGGATTGGCGCCAGCGCTTTCGACCGATACGCAAGCGCTGAAATAACTACCGGCCATGGAATTACGATGCATGTTTCTGCTGAGCGCCAGCGCGTGATCACCGGCGCCGTCTCTCAGGTCAATGCGCATCTCGACGCGCTTAGCGCGCAGTTCGTGTCGCGGCGCGCCTTGCTCGAACTCGTCATGCTCGGCCTGATCTCGCGCGAGCATGTGTTGCTGATCGGCCCGCCCGGCACCGGAAAGTCGGCCGCCGTGCAGGCGATCGCGGCTTCGGTCGATGCGGTGTCCTTCGAATATCTGATCGGCCGTTTCACCGAGCCTTCGGAACTGTTCGGCGCACTGGATCTCGCCGCGTTGAAGGACGGGCAGGTCAAGCCCGTCACGCAGGGCATGCTGCCCGAGGCGGACATCGCCTTCCTCGACGAGATTTTCCTGGGCTCGACCGCGATCCTCAATTCGCTTCTGAAGATCCTCAACGAACGGACCTACCGTCGCGGCCAGTACAGCATGAAGACACCGCTGATCTCGTGCGTCGCCGCATCGAACGCGATGCCGGAGGACACGCTGCTCGCGGCGTTCGCGGATCGGTTCCTGCTGACGATGTTCGTCGATCCGGTCGGGGAACATGAGCTGCCGGAGCTGCTCCGTTCGGGCTGGGCGGCGGCGGGCCAGCCGGCTCCGATCGCGCCGATCGGCAAGGCGGTGATCGCCGAGCTGCACGAGGCGGCGCTCGCGATCGACCTGAGCGGGGTGCACGAAGCCTATGCCCATATCGTGCGGAAGATCCGGCTGACCGGCGTGACCCTGTCCGATCGCAAGATCGTGAAGGGCCAGAAGCTGATCGCGGCGGCGGCGCTGCTGCGCGGGGCGACCGCCGCGGGCCCCGAGGATCTGTGGCCGATCACCTATCTCGTCCAGTCGAAGGCGCAGCAGGAAGAGGCGCGCGAGACGCTCGCCGCCGAGCTCAAGCACAGCTTCAATCCGGTGCTGGCGGACAGCCTTGGCCATGCCACCTATGGGCCGACCGCGCATGCCGCGCATCTCGCGGACCAGGCGACGGCGCTTCTCGAATCGCGCCCGGCGCTGGTGACCGATCCGCTGCACGAGATCTGGCTCGTCCGGCTGGAGACGATGCTGACCCGGATCGATGCCGCGTTCGATGCCAAGAACCTGCCGCAACAGCTTCGCGCGATCCGCGGGAGCCTGGAGACGGTGCTCGAAGCGCATTCCAACGGAGCGACGGCGAAGGATGCGGCTCCGGAGGCAGTTTCCGCCGAGACGGCCTGATGCAGTGGCGCCGCACCGATCCCGTGCAGACCGTCGATGCGCTGATCGCCATCGGCGCCTCCGCCGTCGATGCGATGGCGGCGGGGTTGGCGGGCAAGACGGGCGTGTTCCGGACGCTGAAGGTTGAGCTCGGCGATGACTGGGCAGTGCTGTTCGCCGCTTCGGTGCCCGATGTGGACGAGGCGGTGTTACCGCACCTTGCCGGGGTCACGCCGCTTTACCGCGCCGCACGCGACTTCTGGCTGCCGGTCGGCGTGGCGATGGCGGTACCCGATCACGCGCGCGACTTGCTCTTGCGGGCGATGCTCGATCATTATTGCGTAGCGCTGCCCGCGATCGCGGTGCCGCGCTTCGCCGAAGGCCAGCCGAATACCGGCGAAGCCGATCTCTATCTGATCCGCGATCCGGTTCCGTTCAGCCAGTCTGCCCTCTCCCAGCGCCGGGTGGCGACATGACGGATGCTGCGAAGCGGCGTGCCGAGCGGCCGATATTCCCGGCGGCCTATGCCGGGTTCCTGCCGGTGTTCGAGCGCCTTTCCGATGCGCTGGTCGAGCTGCTGCACGGGCAATTGCTCCAGTTCGAGCGCCTGTCCTCGAGCCTCGACTGGCAGGAGCTCGCGCCCCAGGGTGAGTTCGAGGGGCTGGGCGGGCTGACCACGCGGGGCGAGATCGCGCATATCGTCCAGAGCGAGCTGCTGCTGCGTACCGAGGCGCCGCTCGAGTTCCTGCGCCGGCTCGCCGAAGCCGAGACGCTGTTCCTCGAGAAGCAATATGCCGATCCGGGCGTTCGGCCGGTCTATCGCGCGATCGTGTCGGTCGGGCCGGGGCTGCTCGGCCATGGACGGCTGGTGGCGCTGGCGGCGCTGTTCTTCATGGCGCGCATCGCGGCGGCGCGCGACGCCGAGTTCCACTGGTGCCTCCTGCCGCGCGAGCAGGGCGCGGTGTGGTTCGATGCGTTGTCGGTCAACACCGTCAAGCGATTCCTGCGTGCAGCGAGCTATCGCGAGATGAACGGCGACGATGTCGAGGCGGCGCAGCGTGCATGGGAAATGCTGGTGCCCGATGCCGGCGGCTCCGGCGCGCAGGACTATCACGACTGGACCATCGGTGCAGGCCCTTTCCGAGCCGGGGACCCGGGCAGCGCGCTGCGCTTCACGCTGCAGCCGCCGGTGCCCGGCGAACGGCGGGCCATGCAGGTTGGCGTGCGCCGGGGCGGCTCGGAACGCACGCGCACGACGATCCTGCTCCCCGATGACCGTATCTGCGTGTCGGCGCTCAACGATCCGTTCGCACCGCTGAAACCGAGCGATCTGCCCCGGCTCGCCACCGGGCCGAAGCCCGGGCTGGAAGGTTGGGAGCCGCTCTATTTCGTCACGCCGCGCCCCGATCGAAAGATCGTGCGGATGCCCGAGGGCGTGCTTGTCCTGGCGGGCGAAGCGAGCTGGAAGTCGAGCCGGCAATGGTTCATTCCGCTGCCCGAGGACGTCAAGCTGGCGGGGATAGTCCTGGAGGACCGCCTCCTCCAGATCGCGACGCATTCCGCGCGCTCGGGTCAGGATGTCATGCGCTATTGGGCGGTCCAGCTGGCCGACGCGCAGGGCAACGTGGCCTCCGGCCTGGTCCGTAAGGTGCCCTCGGCGCATCTCTTCCGGAATCAGCGGCCCTGGGCGCTGCCGGCCCTCAATTGGGGCGGCAGCCTCGAAATCTATTCCACCTTCGGCAAGGCGTTCGTGTTCGCGGAACGGGGCTGGGGGGAGGACGCGCGGTTCTCGCCGCTGGACACGGCACCGAAGCTGCTCTGGTCCAATGGCGTCTATAGCATCGTACGCGACAAATCCGATCCGTCCTGGGTCCAGGCGCTGCGGCACACGAAGCGCAGATATGACCGGTTCGCCATCGACCGGGAGGCGTTCGACGCGGATCGGCTGCTCGATATGATCTATGCGCCGATACAGCGGAGCCTCGCCTATAGCGTCACTCCCGGTGTGTGGACGGTGCCGTCCCGCAACGCTGCCGCCGAAGCAGCGACGTTCCGGCTGGAGCCGCACGAGACACTGCTCGCCGCCTATGGAACCCCGCAGCAACTGACCGCGCGGATATGGTCCGACGCGCGCTATGGCGGCAAGGGGACGGTGTGCACGATGCGGTATGAAGGGGGCACGGGACCGCTCAGGCAGGCAGTGATCAAGCTCGGGCCGGACGCGCTGTCGGTCGTCAAGGTGCAGCTCGGCGATGACGGTGTCTGGGCGATGGCTGTCGATGACAGCAAGGCGCCGGCGGAGCTGCTGTTCTATCGCGGCAAGCTTGGCCGTGCGGGGTGCCAGCGCTTCGATCTCCAGGCGCTGGCGGGCGAAGCGGTGCGCGTCGAACTGAGCGGCCTGCATGACTGAGCGGAGCCATGTCGCGCGGCGCGCCGCCCGGTTCGCCAGGCGGGATTTCCCGGTGCAGCCCACCCGGGCAGGCCTCGCGAAGTGCCATGGCGTTGCGTTCGTGCTGCGCGCGGATGCACCACTCCCCGACTTGCGCCCGCTCCGCGATGCCGTCCGCGGGATGTGGCGCGGCAGGCTCCCCGACGATGCCTCCCGGACGCTGTTCCTGGCAGCGTTCACCAGGCCCTTGCCGATCGATCCCGATGCCTGGCCGACGGTGCTGCCGCTCCGGCTCGCCGGTGCCGCCACCTTGTCCAGCTTTGCCGGTCAGGACCCGCTATCGCCCGATCGTGCGGCGGCAACCCCGGCCGGCGAGGTGCGCAGCTGCGACCTGTGGTGGGCCGGCCGCCTGCATCGCATGGCGCTCGCCGCGCTCGAACCGGTTCCGCTCGCAAGCCTTTGGGACATGCCGCGGCTCGACCTGCACGTGCCCGTGCCGCGATCGCGTGTTCCGCTAATGCGCGCCTCCGCGGCAACGGAGCGCGGGGAAACGGCCGGACGCCTGACGCCGGTCTCCCGTGCCGCGGTTTCGATCGAGCGGGAAGGGGCGGACCTGCTGCGCGACATGGCCGAGCAGTTGCGCGCGGACGAGCAGCGCCTAAGGCTGGCGTCGATAGCCCGGCAGGCATTGCGCGGCCTGGTCGGGCTGATCCCGGCCATACCCGCCGGCGGCGGCGGTGGCAGCGATGGCAGCGGTGGCGGCGGTGTACCGCAGGCGCCGCGCGTGCCGGGGTTTCTCGCCAACATCGCGGGCTGGCTACGCTGGCACACCCCTCTCGGACGAGGGCTGCGCAGCCAATATGACCGGCGGCTCGGGCTGGTGGAGAAGATGATCTCGGCCGGCGATCTTGATGCGGCGCTCCGCCTGGCGCTCAAGCTCGGCAGCGGCAATCCCGGGCGGAAGCCGCTGAGTCGCTATCCGAACGCGCTGCCGCAGATGCGCGCGCGGCTCGATTTCGACCTGGCCGACGAGGGCTTTTCCGCGCCGATTCTGAACGGCGCCGGCTTCTATGCGCTGCGCGGCCGCTATCTTCAGCTTGCCGAACAGCTGGAACGCGACGGCGATTTCCGCCGCGCCGCCTATATCCATTCGCAGCTCTTGAGTGATCACCAGCGCGCCGTGCTGGTGCTGGAGAAGGGCGGGCTCTTCAGCGAGGCGGCCAAGCTCGCGCTGGACAGCCGGCAGGCGCCCGCGCTGGCCATTCGCGTGCTGTTCCGCGCCGGCGATCTCGACGCTGCGCTGGGCCTGGCGAAGCGCACCGCCTGCTTCGATGCGCTCGCCGAAGACAGCCGGGTCAAGGAGCCGGCCTTTCACGCCTTTGTGATCAAGGCCTGGACCGACGCGCTGATCGCCACCGGGCAACCCTTGCGCGCGCTGCAGGTCACCGACCATCTGACTGCCGCGGCGCCGGTCGACGATGCACTTCTCGAGACGAGAAGGCGCTGGCTCGCCGCCGCGCTGGTCGTGAGCAAGGCCGAGGCATTTGCGGGGGAACTGGCGGTACGCGCGATCCTGACCGCCCGGTGGGACGGAACGGACCTGTCGCCCGCGGAGGTCGCTGCCTTCCCGTATATGCCCGTCCGCAGCGCGGTTCCCCATGGCGCCGCGCTCTATTGGGTCCAGGCGGCGCTCAGGGGCGATACCGAGCAGCCGGAGGAGGCGGTGATCGAGCTGCTGACCGTGCTGTCCAGGCTGGCATCGGCCGCCAGTCCCGAACAGGCGGATTTCTGGAAGGGGCCGGCCCAGCCGTTCGTCGAGGCCTTTGTCCGCGCGGCGATCGCCACGGCCTCGAGCCGCTTGTCGACACGCGATCTCCAGGCATTGCGGTCGATCCTCGGCGATGCCGGTCTTGCCGTGCTGGAAACGGACATCGGCAAGCTGGCGAAGCTCCACGTCGCGCCGCCGCCGCCGGACCGGGAATGGCTGGTGCCGCCCGCCATCTCCGCCCGCCCGCCCGTGCGCTGCGCCTGTGTGCTGGCCAATGGCAATCTGCTGGTCTGGCGGGAAAGCCGTTTGCTCCAGCTGCTCGATCCCTATGGCGCGACACTGTGGCAGCAGAATGCAAGCGACGTGACTGCGCTGGTCGCGGTGGGAAGCAGCGGGCATGTGATCCTCGTCCAGGCGCAGCGGGACGGCACCAGCCTGCTCACCCGGCTCGCCACGCATAACGGGACCTTCCACACGATCGGAAAGGTCGCACTCGCCGCGTATCATGACGTGACGTCCGAAACCCAGTGGCTGGTCCAGATCGGAGGCGAGATAGGCGCGCTGGATCTCGCGAAACTATGCGCACCCTCTCCGCAGATCGAATTCCTCTGGTCCTGCAGCCTAACCGATCGCCTGCGGGCCATCGCATTTTCACATCACGCGGACGGCCCGAGCTGGGTTACCGTGGATACGAGTCGTGAGCGGGGCGGCGTCCTTGAGATCTGGACATTGCATCCGAACGGAAAGCTTTCGACCAGCATCTGCTTCTCCCCCGACGCGGCCGAGCCGAGGGCGCCGAGTGACTGGCTTTGGGATCACCGGAAGAACGTCCATCGCATGAAGACCAAGCACGGCGGCGTTACTGCGTGGCTGACAATCCAGCCCTGGAGCGAGGATCAGGAGGAACGTGCACGGATGGCTGCTGCCGAGCGGATGCGGTCCGAAATCGGGAGGTTCGACACGGTGCAGGCTGGCGACTTCGGTCGCCGCCACGTCACAGCGATTGTGGATGAGAATGGCGACGCGGTCATTTACGTCGCACAGAGCGCAGACGAAGTTCGGCCACTGATGTTGCGAAATGCCCAGGGGCTCTTTTGTCTGGCTCGGGGCGTCGAGACAAGGAACGGGGAAGTGTCGACCGTTCTACTGGCAGACGAACATGGGCGCATCTTTGCGGTCGGCTCTCAACGGGTGAGCATCTTCTAGACCATTCCCTCTCGTGAACGGGCGATTCGAATTCGTCATCGTCTCGGGACGCAAAATCGAGGAATATCGCCCAAAGGCATGCCAACGCATGCCATTGAAGCCGCGAGGAATGTGGGGCGAGAAATGGGAACGACTTTAGCCAAATCGTCGGAAATGGCCGCTTTGTGCCATTTTCTGTTCGACCATGGTGACCCCTACGGGAATCGAACCCGTGCTTCAGCCGTGAAAGGGCCGCGTCCTAACCGCTAGACGAAGGGGCCATGCCGAAGCGTGGAGGCGGCCAGTTAGGGAAGGATCGGCACCGGGTCAAGCGGCTTTGATCGCTTCCTTTTGATTATTCTCCTAATCCGCCCAGGCGGCGTCCTCGACGTGCAATTCCGCGGCGGGTCGCGAGCCCCAATCGTCGATCCTGGCACGGCCGGCGAGCCAGAGCTTGCGGTGGCGCGGGGCGGAGAGCAACGCCGCGCCCAGCTCGGTATCGGCCTGGCGGAAAGCGACGGCCTTGAGGCTGCGCCCATCCGGGCCCGACACGATCAGCCGGACATGCCCGCCCGATCCGACCACATCGGCCTTGATCACCGTCACCGGCCCGGCGACCACGCGCGGTGCGGGCCAGCCCATGCCATAGGGGCCGCCGACTTCCATCGCATTGACCAGATCGGGGCAGACGCCGCCCGGTGCGACCACGGCGTCGAGCAGCAGCGCCCGCTCGCCCATCGCCTGGGTCACGCGCTCGCCGAGCCGTTCCTCGAGGAATGCGACAAAGGCATCGACCTTGTCCGCATCGATCGTCACGCCGCAGGCCATGGCATGGCCGCCGCCGGCCTGGAGCAGCCCGGCATCCTTGGCCGCGAGCACCGCGGCGCCCAGGTCCACACCCGGGATCGAGCGGCCCGAGCCCTTGCCGACGCCGTCCTCGTCGAGCGCGATCACGATCGCGGGTCGGCCGAGCTTTTCCTTCAGCCGTCCGGCAACGATGCCGATCACGCCCGGATGCCAGCCCTTGCTCGCCACCACGACGACGGAGTGGTTGGCCTTGAGCAGGCTGATTTCCTCGGCCTCGGCCTGCACGCCGGCCTCGATCGCGCGGCGCTCCTCGTTGAGGAGGTCGAGCTCCTCGGCGATGATGCGCGCCTCTTCGGGATCGCGGGTGGTGAGCAGGCGCACGCCCAGGTCCGAACGGCCTACGCGCCCGCCGGCATTGATCCGGGGCCCCAGCGCAAAGCCGAGATCGGTACAGGTCGGCGCGCGCTTGAGGCGCGAGGCCTCGATCAGCGCATTGAGCCCGATGTTGCGCCGCTGCGCCATCACCTTGAGGCCCTGGGCGACGAAGGCGCGGTTGAGCCCCCGCAGCGCCGCGACGTCGGCCACGGTGCCGAGCGCGACGATGTCGAGCAGGTCGAGCAGCTTGGGCTCTGCCCGGTTGGCGAACCAGCCCCGGGCCCGCAGCGTGCGGATCAGCGCGGCGCCGAGCAGCCAGGCGACGCCGACCGCCGCCAGATGACCATGTGCTGCGCCTTCTTCCTCATCGAGCCGGTTGGGGTTCACCAGCGCGAGCGCCACGGGCAGCTCGGTGGTGCATTTGTGGTGATCGACGACGATCACTTCGGCGCCGGCGTCGCGTGCCATCTCCAGCGCCTCGAAAGCCTGGGCGCCGCAATCGACGGTGACGATCAGGCTGGCGCCTTCGCCCTTCAGCCGGACCAGCGCCTCGCCCGAGGGGCCATAGCCCTCCATCAGCCGGTCGGGGATATAGGGGCGGGCCTCGAGGCCCAGGTCGCGCAGCAGCAATATTAGGAGCGCCGCGGAGGTGGCGCCGTCCACGTCGTAGTCGCCGAAGATCGCGACCTGTTCGCGCTTCTCGATCGCGTCGGCGAGCCGTTCGGCGGCCTTGTCCATGTCGCGGAAGATCGACGGGTCGGGCATGAAGGCGCGGATGCTCGGCGCCTTGTGCATGTCGAGTTCCTCGCGCGGCACGCCGCGGGCGAGCAGAAGCTGGGTGACCAGGTCATCGGGCACCAGCCCGCCACGCGAATCGCTGGCGAGGCCGCGCCAATGCCAGGGCTGGCCGGTGATCGAACGCTGGATATTGAGTACGACGGACATCGGAACAGCTATGGAACAGGGCAGGGGGCCTGTCCATCGCCGCACCGCTGGCACAGGCTAGTCGGCCTGCTGCTGGGCCACCTGCTCGAGGCGCCGGGCATAGGCCTGGGCGAACTCGCCATGGATCCTGGCGATGCCGGGATCGGTAGCGGCGCGCGACTTTTCCGCGCTCAGGCGTTGTCGGCGTTCGAGATACTCACGGTCGGTCTGCGGGGGCATGGCAAAGCTCCGGCTTGAAGCGGCAGCTTTCCTGTTGCTGTCATTCGGCGCCGTGCTCTGTTTCCGGGGGCGCCAATATCTTGTTCCTACGCGTATTTTCCGGACCCGGCATGCATCTGGATCAAGAAGCAAACGCTTCGTCGCATTTGCGGCACTGCCCGCGTCGAACGGATTTTCCCCGCGCGAACCGCCCGGGCTGGCGCTCGCTGGATTACATGCCTACATCGCGCCTCTTATGGCTCGTCCGCGTCCTGCCCCAGAGAAAGTGAAGACCGTCGCCGAGAACCGGCGCGCGCGTTTCGATTATTTCATCGAGCACACCTATGAGGCCGGCATCGCGCTGACCGGCACCGAGGTGAAGTCTCTGCGCTTCGGCGAGGGCTCGATCACCGAGGCCTATGCCGAGGTGAGCGACAGCGGCGTCTGGCTGGTCAACTCGAACATCCCCGAGTTCAGTCACGGCAACCGCTTCAACCACGAGCCGAAGCGTCCCCGTAAATTGCTCCTTCATGAGCGGGAGATAAACAAGCTCCATGGCGCTGTGGCGCGCGAGGGCATGACCTTGGTGCCGCTGTCCATCTATTTCAACGGACGGGGCCGCGCGAAGGTCGAGCTCGCGCTGGCGAAGGGCAAGAAGACGCATGACAAGCGCGAGTCGATCAAGGAGCGGGATTGGAAGCGCGAGCAGGGGCGCCTGCTCCGCGGCAGCCGTGACTGAGTCCGTCCCGACGGCCGAAAAGTCGCGCTTTCGCCGCTGGCTCGACAAGGCGACGCCCAGCCGCGAATCGGTGGAGACCAATCGCTGGCTGCGCCCGGTCGCGCACCGCGTGATGCACAGCTCACTGTGGCGCTTCACCCGTCGATCGGTGCCGCGCGGCGTGGCGCTCGGCATGGTGACCGGTGTGCTGGTCCCGATGGGCCAGATTCCCGCCTCGGCCATTCTCGCGCTGCCGCTGCGCGCCAATATCCCGGCCGCCGCGGCGACCACCTTCATCACCAACCCCTTCACCACGCCGCCGCTCTGGGTGGCGGCCTATTGGCTGGGCAGCTGGATGATCGGCCCGGGCGAGGCGATCCAGAAGGCCCAGGTGATCGAGCAGACCTGGAGCGACTGGCTGGTCCACCAGGCCGGGCCGGCGACGCTCACCGGGCTGGTGACCATCACCGGGGCTCTCGCGCTGGTCGGCTATTTCGGCACGGCGCTGGCATGGCGGCTGTGGATCGCCCGCAAGTGGAAGCGGCGCCAGGCGGCACGGGCAGCGGCCTGACCGTCATCCCGGCGAAAACCGGGATCTCAGGCGGCAGGGCCGTGCGGCCAGGTTTGCTGGCGTAACGGCGTCCTCATCCCCGTTCACGCAATCCCCGGAAACATGATTGGTCGCCGAAACGTAACAATGTTGCGTTCGGTCGATTGACGGAGCGTATCGACGGGGTAAGACAGCGCGCATCAACTTGTTCGGGGGTCCCCTCATGCGCCTGTCGCTCCTCACCACCACCTTCCTCGCCGCGCCCGTGCTGCTCGCCGGCTGCGCGCACAACCAGCCGCTGCCGACCGCCCCGGTCGAGGCCGCGCCCGTCACCGAGGCGGAAGCCGCGCCGCAGCCCGAGGCGCCCAAGCCGGTCTACGGCACCTATGGCTTCGACACCGCCGGCATGGACACCGCGGTCAAGCCGGGCGACGATTTCTACAACTACGCCAACGGCGCCTGGGCGAAGAACACCCCGATCCCGGCCGACAAGTCGAACTACGGCTCGTTCAACATCCTGGACGACAATGCCAAGAAGCAGACGCACGAGATCCTCGACGCGGCCAAGGGCGATCCGAACTCGAAGATCGGCACCGCCTATGCGACCTATCTCGACACCGCCGCGATCGACGCCAAGGGGCTGGCCCCGGCCAAGCCGTGGATCGACCAGATCAAGGGCCTGAAGTCCAAGGCCGGCTATCCCGCGCTCGCCGCCGCCGCTCGCCGCAATGGCGTGGGCGTGCCGTTCGGTGCCTATGTCGGCCAGGACGACAAGGAACCCGAAGTCTATGCGCTCAGCCTCGGCCAGGCCGGGCTCGGCATGCCGGACCGCGACTATTACCTCTCGAAGGACGCCAAGTTCCTCGAGACCAAGGCCGCCTATGAGAAGCATCTCGCCACCCAGCTGACCAATGCCGGCGAGCCCAATGCCGCCGCGCGCGCCAAGGCGATCGTCGATTTCGAGACCAAGATCGCCGCGGCCCAGTGGACCCGGGTCGAGAGCCGCGACGCGAGCAAGACCTACAACAAGATGACCGTCGTCCAGCTGCAGAAGTCGGCGCCGGGCTTCGACTTCAAGGCCTTCTTCGCCGCCGGCAAGGCACCGGTCGACACCGTCATCGTCGCCCAGCCGAGCGCGATCACCGGCATTGCGAAGCTGATCCAGCAGGCGCCGCTCGACGTGCTCAAGGATCAGCTGCTGGTCCGTACGCTCGACGGCTTCGCCGACGTGCTGCCGAGCGCCTTCGACAAGGAGCAGTTCGCTTTCTACGGCACCACCCTTTCGGGCACGCCGGAGCAGGAGGAGCGCTGGAAGCGTGCGGTGGACTTCACCACCGGCGCGCTCTCGGACGACGTCAGCCAGGTCTATGTCGCCAAGTATTTCCCGCCCGAGACCAAGGCGGCGGCGGACAAGCTGGTTAAGAACGTCATCGCCGCGATGGACCGCCGCATCGACAAGCTCGAATGGATGGCGCCCGAGACCAAGGTCAAGGCACATGCCAAGCTCGCGGCCTTCACCCCGAAGATCGGCTATCCGGACCGCTGGCAGGACTATGGCTCGCTGACGATCACCGCGGGTGACGCGTTCGGCAACAACGTCCGTTCGAACAACTGGCAGTATGACGACAATATCGCGAAGCTCGGCCAGCCGATCCGTCGCTGGGAGTGGGGGATGACCCCGATGACGATCAACGCCTATGCCAATTTCGGCATGGTCGAGATCGTCTTCCCGGCCGCGATCCTGCAGCCGCCCTTCTTCGATCCGAACGCCGATCCGGCGGTCAATTATGGCGGCATCGGCGCGGTGATCGGCCATGAGCTGAGCCACCATTTCGACGACCAGGGCGCCAAGTACGACAAGGAAGGCCGCCTGACCGACTGGTGGACCCCCGCCGACGTCGCCGCCTTCAAGGCGCGCACCGACGCGCTGGTCGCCCAGTACGACCAGTATGAGCCACTGCCCGGCATGCACGTGAAGGGCGCGCTGACGCTCGGCGAGAACGTCGCCGACCTGGCCGGCCTCACCGTCGCCTATGACGCGTACAAGGCCTCGCTCAACGGCCAGGACGCTCCGGTGCTCGGCGGCTTCACCGGCGACCAGCGTTTCTACCAGGGCTGGGCACAGGTGTGGCGCCGCAACTATCGCGAGGCGAACCTGCGCCAGCGCCTGCTGACCGATCCGCACTCGCCCTCGCAGCAGCGCGCCTGGGTCGTCCGCAACCTCGATCCCTGGTACGGCGCCTACAACCCCGATCCGGCCACCAAGCTGTTCCTGGCGCCCAACAAGCGCGTCCGGATCTGGTGATCTGACTTCTCCCTCTCCCCTTGTGGGAGAGGGAGGGGCCCGCCGCCAAAGGCGGTGGGAGGGTGAGGGGGCTTAGCCGACTCCTCACCAATTCTCCTTCACCCTTCCGCACGCTTCGCGTGCTCCCTCCCTCTCCCACAGGGGGAGAGGGAATTGGGTCCTTGACCCGCGCCCTTTGACCGAACATCGGTGGCGCATGGCCACGTTGCCCGTTCACACGCCGATATCGCCGTCCCGTCGCTGGCTGCCCTTCGCGGCGGCGATGCTTGCGGGCATCCTGGCGGGCGCGCTGATCCTGCTCACCCTGAACGACCGCGCGGTCGCGGTCGGCTTCGTCGCGGCGGGCCTGCTCGCCGCCGGCGCGCTCTGGGGCGCGCGCAAGCTCTTCCATGCCGATGCCGCCGCAGATCGGCCGATCGACTGGTCGGTCGCCCAGGCACTCGCTTCGGCAAGCGACGATGCACTCGCCGTGACCGACCGCGCCGGCCGTCTGGTCTGCGCCAACAACCGCTTCGAAGTGCTGTTCGCCGGCTGGCCGACCCCGCCCAATCTCCCCGTCAGCGACGCGGCGATCGCCGCGCTCGGCACCGCCGCCCGCACCGCCTGGCGCGACGGCGAGGCCCGCGAGGACGGCATCCAGGTGTTCGGCGCCCCCGTCTCGGCCCGTGTCCAGCGCGTCGGCGAGGAATCGCTCGTCTGGCGCTTCATCGGCGTCCAGGCGCTCGATCTCGCCAGCCAGACCCAGGCGCTGATCGACGGCCATACCGGCGATCGGCTCGGCTCCTCCGGCATCATGGCCGCGATGGTCTCGCCCGAAGGCCGGGTCCGCGCCGCCAATCGCGTCTTCCGCCTGCGTGCCATGGGCAATGGCGAGGCGCCGGTGGAGGGCAGGGACTTCGCCCGCTTCCTCATCACCGATTCGATGGGCCTGGTCCGTTTCGAGCGCGAGGGGCTGGAGGGCAATCCGCTCCGCGTACTCCAGATCCCGTTCCTCGATGGCGAGGAAGCGCCGCTGCTGGTCGCGCTGCTCGACGAGGAGCGGGACAATGCGCCGACTCCTGCGATCGGCGCCAGTGCCGGCGCGCATGTCCGCTCGCTGATCGCGCTGCTCCCGCTCGGCCTTGCCCTGGTCGACCGCGACGGCCGTTTCGTCAGCATGAACGATGCGTTCGTCCGCGCCACCCGGGTCAACGCCGCCGCGCCACCGCTCTATCCGGGCGACCTGGTGGTGCGCGAGGACAAGTCCGCCCTGGCCGATGCCGTGCGCCGCTTTGCCGGCGGCGCGTCGCAATCGGCCGAGATGACCGTCCGCATGTCCGACGCGCCCGACGAGCCCGTCTCGATCGGCATCGCCGGCGCCCGCGGTCTCGGCGACGCCGCGGTCCTGATCAGCCTCAAGGACTCGGGGGAGGAGTCCAAGCTCAAGCGCCAGGTCGCCCAGGCGACGAAGATGCAGGCGGTGGGGCAACTTGCAGGGGGTGTTGCGCACGACTTCAACAACATCCTCACCGCGATCATCGGGCACTGCGACCTGATGCTGATGCGCCATTCGCCCGGCGACAGCGATTATGACGACATCCAGCAGATCCGCGCCAATTCCAACCGCGCCGCCTCGCTGACTCGCCAGCTGCTCGCCTTCTCGCGCCAGCAGACGCTGCGCCCGCAGCTGCTCCAGCTACCGGACGTCATCTCCGAAGTCTCCAACCTCCTGAAGCGCCTGCTCGGCGAGACGGTGCGGCTCGAGGTCAAGCACGGCCGAAACCTCGGCCCGGTCCGCGCCGATCCCGGCCAGCTCGAGCAGGTGGTGGTCAATCTCGCGGTCAATGCCCGCGACGCAATGCTGTCGAAGAACCCGAGCGGCGGCGGCACGCTGACCATCGAGACGATGGCCGTGCCGGCCTCCGAGGTGCGGCGCATGGACGACGACGTGCTGCCGGTCGGCGATTATACCGCGCTGCGCATCGCCGACACCGGCACCGGCATTCCGCCCGATATCCTCGCCAAGATCTGGGAGCCCTTCTTCACCACCAAGGAAGTGGGCAAGGGTACCGGCCTCGGCCTGTCGACGGTCTATGGCATCATCAAGCAGTCGGGCGGGTTCATCTTCGCCGAGAATGCGCCGCAGGGTGGGGCGGAGTTCACCATCTATCTGCCCGTCCATGCCGCGACCGAGGCACCTATTGCGGCCAAGCTGCCCGGCGTGAAGGAGAAGCCGGTCGATACCTGGGGCACCGGCACGATCCTGGTGGTCGAGGACGAGGACATGGTCCGCGCCATCGCCGAGCGGGCCCTTACGCGGCAGGGTTATACCGTGGTCACCGCCGAAAATGGCGAGGCCGCGCTGGAACTCATCGAGACGATCGATCGCCCAGACTTGCTGATTTCCGACGTCGTCATGCCGGTGATGGACGGGCCCAGCATGGCGCGCAGGGTCCGGGCCAAATATCCGGACCTGCCGATCCTGTTCATGTCGGGTTATGCCGAAGAGCAGCTGCGCAAGTCGATTGATCTGGAGCAAGTTTCCTTCCTGCCGAAACCCTTTTCGGTGCAGCAACTTGCCGAAGCCGCACGAGAAGTGCTCGCACCCAAATAAACCCTTGGCGTTTCGCGACTTTCCTGCGATGGGAACGGACATGCCGGGGCCCCAGAAGATCCTGATCGTCGAAGACGAGCCGCTCATTGCGATGATGCTCGAGGACTTCCTCGATGCGCTCGATCGCCTCGTCGCGGGCACCGCGGACAGCGTCGCCTCGGCGCTCGAGCTGGTCGAGGCCGGCGGCATCGATGCCGCGATCATGGACGTCAACCTGCGCGGCGGCGAGACCAGCTGGCCGATCGCCGATGCACTCGCCGCGCGCGGAATCCCCTTCGTGCTCGCCACCGGCGGGGCGGGGGATTCGATCCCCGAAGCCTATCGCGATCGCCCGGTGCTCTCCAAGCCGTTCACGATGGACAGTGTCGAGAAGGTGCTGGACAGCCTCGTCGGCGTCGACTGAGAAGCACCCTGGCCGTCATCCCGGCGAAAGCCGGGATCTCGGGCGATGGCGCGATACGGCACGAGATTCTGCCCCGACCTCAGGGATGGCGGCTGGAGCCTGACGAACCTCAATCCACCAGCCTCACCGCATCCCCGATCCGGATCAGCCCAGGCCGCGCCGGCCCGGCATAGATGCCGTACATATTGCCGAATTCCTGCGCGACCGTCCGCATCACGCGCGGTTCCTTCGCGCCGGTCTCGGGATCGATCGTCACCATCACGCATCGCGCGATTGGATCGGCGCACTGGACCACCGCGCCATCCTCGTCATTGCCGAAAGCCAGCCGCCGGCCCTGCCATTCGGTGGCGAGAAGGTCGCTCTCCACGATCACGTTGATCCGGAACCGTCCGATGTCGAGCGCACCGCCATGGGCCGCCTCCAGCGTGGCATGGCCGGCACTGGTCTGGATCGAGACCGGCATCGAATCATAGCAGCCGCGTGCCACCTGGATCAGCGCGGCGGGCTCGCGCGCCGCCGCCTCCAGATGCGTCTTGAGCATCGGGTCGTGCAGGGAGAGGCTCGCGCCGTCGGGCGTCTCCACCGTCACGGCGCTCGTCTTGGGCCGATTCGGATCCTCGAAACGGGCGCGGTGGAGCACCATCGCCGGCACCTCGCGTCCGGTGAGCCAGGGGAAGCGCGTGCCGTTCGCGGCCCGGACGAAGGCGTATTGCCGGTCGCCCTCGATTCCCTGCCAGTCGAGCTCGGCAACGGTCAGCTGCTCTCCCGCCATGGACTTGACCGGGAATCGATTGAGCGCGCGGACATGGCCGACGATGCGAGTCATTGCGCGGCGCTAGCGGGGCGTGTGGGGGAGGGCAATCGCGCCGTTCGGCGCCGAGTGGAACGATTATGGAACAAAAATTCTGTTCCGCTCTTGTTCTTTGAGAACAAAGGCGATACACGGGCTTCCAACACAGGTTGATGCAGCGTGCTAAACCTTCTAGCGACGGGGACTTCCAATGGCAGCTTCGCTCAAGGTGATTGACGGCAACATGGCGATTTCTTCGGACAAGCAGAAGGCGCTCGACGCCGCACTCGCGCAGATCGACCGCGCATTCGGCAAGGGCTCGGCGATGAAGCTCGGCTCCAAGGAGACGATGCAGGTCGAGGCGATCTCGACCGGTTCGCTCGGACTCGACATCGCACTCGGCGTCGGCGGCCTGCCGCGCGGTCGCGTGATCGAAGTCTATGGCCCGGAAAGCTCGGGCAAGACCACGCTGGCGCTCCATGTGATCGCCGAGGCGCAGAAGACGGGCGGCGTCGCCGCGTTCGTCGACGCGGAGCACGCGCTCGATCCGGTCTATGCCAAGAAGCTCGGCGTCAACATCGACGAGCTGATCGTCTCGCAGCCCGATACCGGCGAGCAGGCGCTCGAGATCGTCGACACGCTCGTCCGCTCGAACGCGATCGACGTGCTGGTGGTCGACTCGGTCGCCGCGCTGGTGCCCCGCGCCGAAATCGAGGGCGAGATGGGCGACAGCCATGTCGGCCTCCAGGCGCGCCTGATGTCGCAGTCGCTGCGCAAGCTCACCGGCTCGATCAGCCGCTCGCGCTGCATGGTGATCTTCATCAACCAGCTGCGCATGAAGATCGGCGTGATGTACGGCAATCCGGAGACCACGACCGGCGGCAACGCGCTCAAGTTCTACGCCTCGGTCCGCCTCGACATCCGTCGCACCGGACAGATCAAGGACCGCGAGGACATCATCGGCAACACCACCCGCGTGAAGGTGGTGAAGAACAAGGTCGCCCCGCCGTTCAAGCAGGTCGAGTTCGACATCATGTATGGCGAGGGCATCTCGAAGATCGGTGAGATCCTCGATCTCGGCGTCAAGGCCGGGCTGGTCGAGAAGTCGGGCGCCTGGTTCAGCTATGACAGCGTCCGGATCGGCCAGGGTCGCGAGAATTCGAAGAACTTCCTGCGCGACAATACCGAGCTGCGCGAGCGCCTCGAAAAGGCGATCCGCGCGCGCACCGAGAAGGTCGCCGAGGGACTTATGGCGGGTCCCGACGCGGATGACGGTGACGACGACCTATAATGGAATATCAGGCCGCGCCCGCGTGCGACGCGTGTGGCAGCGGTCACGGGCTCAGCCCATCGGAAGACCCGGCGCGTTGCCCCGCGCCGGGTCTTTCCCGTTCCGGGGCCGGTTCGCGCGCGTGGAGATCGTGAACTTTGTGAACTTCCGCGTCCGGGCAACGTGTCCGTGCGCAACGTTGGCAACTTTTCAGCGCCGCCGGGCGCGCTAAGGTAGCGCGATGAAGGCAGTCCTCGATCCCGATTGCGCGCTTGCCGGCGGCCTCGCCGCCATCCGCGACCAGTTCCATGTGCCCGAGGGCTTCCCGCCCGAAGTCACGGCTGCGGCGGAAGCTGCCGCCCGGCGCGCGCCGACCGCGCATGTCGATCGCACCGCGCTCCCCATGGTCACGCTCGATCCGGCCAGCGCCACCGACCTCGACCAGGCCTTCGCGATCGAGACCAGCGGCAGCGACCTGCTGCTCCACTATGCGATTGCCGATGTCGCCTGGTTCGTCGAGGATGGTGATCCCGTCGATTCCGAAGCCTGGAAGCGAGGAGCTACGCTCTACCTGCCCGACGGCAAGGCAAGCCTCTATCCCAAGGTGATCAGCGAAGGCGCTGCGAGCCTGCTGCCCGATGGCCCGCGTCCCGCGGTGCTGTTCACCGTGCGGGTAGCGCCCGATGGCGAGGTGAAGCTCGAATCCGCCGAGCGTGCGCTGGTCGCCAGCCGCGCCAAGCTTGCCTATGAAACTGCAACCGAGGCTGATCTGTCGCCCCAGTTCACCGATCTCGCCCGGCGTATCGCCGAAGCCGAGGCACGGCGCGGTGCCGCTCGTGTCGATCCGCCCGAGCAGGAAGTCGTCCGGCGTCCCGATGGCGGCTATGCGCTGGCCTTCCGCGCTCGCCACGCGTCGGAGGACCGGAATGCGGCCCTGTCGCTCGCCGCGAACCTCGCCATCGCCGATGTCCTGCAGGCGCATCATACCGGTCTGTTCCGGGTGATGGCCGAGCCTGACGCGGCAGCGGTCCAGCGGCTGCGCAACACCGCCCGTGCCCTCGGGATCGCCTGGCCCGAGAGCCAGTCGCTCGTGGCCTTCCGCACAGGTCTCGATCCTGCCGACCCGCGTCAGGCGGCACTGATGCTGGCGATCCGCCGTGCGGGGCAGGGGGCGAGTTATGCGCCGTGGCACGCCGGCACGCTGCCCTGGCACGCCGCCGTCGCCGCGCCCTATGCCCATGCCACCGCGCCGCTCCGCCGCCTGGCCGACCGCTATGTCATCCGGGCGACCCTGGCGATCATGGCGGGCCAGCCCGTGCCCGATGTGGTCGAACAGGCCTTTCAGCGCCTGCCCAAGGTGATGGGCCACGCGGATGCGCTGGGCGGGCAGATCGATCGTGCCGTGATCGATCTGGCCGAGGCGGTGATGCTCTCCGGCCGCGAGGGCGAGACCTTCGCGGCGGTGGTCACCGATGTCGACATGCGCGGCGCCCGGATGCAGCTCGCCGATCTGCCGGTCGTCACCCGGATCGATGCGCCTGGTGCGGTGCCCGGGACGGAGTTGCGCGTCCGCCTGGTTGGTGTCGACCTGGCCAACCGCGCGATCCGGTTCGAAGCCGTGGCAGATGCGGGATGACGACGTCCGCTGATATCGCGGCGCAGGTCGAGGTCTTCATCGCGCGCTTCACGCCCGAGATCGCCGAGCGGGTCCGTGCCGCCCGCGCGGTGCTGCGCGAGCGGCTGCCCGGCGCGACAGAGCTGGTCTATGACAATTACAACGGTCTCGCGATCGGCTACGGCCCGGGTGACAAGACGTCCGAGGCGGTGTTCAGCCTGGCCATCTACCCGCGCAACGTGCTGCTCTATTTCCTCCCCGGCGTCGGCCTGCCCGATCCGGAAGGGCTGCTCCAGGGGGAGGGCAAGGTGGGGCGCTATGTTTGCCTCAAGCATGCGGCGCTGCTCGACGACCCCGCGGTGATCGCGCTGATCCACGCCGCGCTCGACCGGGCGAAACGCCCCTTGCCGCCCGAGGGCGGACGCACCATCGTCAAGTCGATCTCGGCCCGGCAACGCCCGCGCCGCCCAGGGGAGGCAGCATGACCGTCATCGTCCATCATCTCGAGAATTCCCGTTCGCAGCGCGTGCTCTGGCTGCTCGAGGAGCTGGGCCTGCCCTATGAGGTCCGGCGCTACGAGCGGAACAAGGCGACGATGCTCGCGCCGCCCGAGCTGCGCCGCATCCATCCGCTCGGCAAGTCGCCGGTGATCGAGCATGCCGGCAATGTCGTCGCCGAGACCGGGGCGATCGTCGAATATCTGGTCGAGCTGGGCGACGGCAAGCTCGGCAAGCCTGGGCACCGCGAGGATGCGCTGCGCTGGCGGCATTTCCTCCATTATGCCGAGGGTTCGCTGATGCCGCCGCTGTTCACCAAGCTGGTGCTCAGCCGGGTGCCGCTGTTCGGCAAGATGGCACAGAAGAAGTTCCAGCCGATGATCGACGTCCATCTCGACTATGTGGAGGCTGAGCTGGCCGGGCGGCCGTGGTTCGCCGGCGCGGAATTCACTGCCGCGGACGTGATGATGAGCTTCCCGCTCGAAGCAGCGGTGACCCGGGCCAATGCGACCGAGGGGCGACCACATATTGCCGCGTGGATCGCTGGGATCCATGCCCGGCCGGCCTATCAGGCGGCGCTCGCCGCCGGCGGACCCTATGCCTATGCCTGACCGGCCCTAGACCAGTACGAAGCCGGTCGCGGTGTTGATGAAGTCCTTCACCGCGTCGAGGATGGCGTTGACGGCGTTCTGCACCATCACCAGCGTCATGCTGGTCATCGCGACGATCACCGAGACCGCGGCGCGGATCTGCATGTCGAACAGGATCTCGGCGCCCTGCAGCGTGTACTGGGCATGGTTCTCGGCGATCGCCTCGACCTGGATGGCAATCTTCTTGAGCTCGGGGATCGCATAGCTCTGCATCTGCGCCCATACCCCGCCCGCCAGCCCGCGTCCGGCGGTGACCATCTGGTCGACGAGCCCGTTCACATCCACGCTCATCCGGCTTCTCCTAGCGGCCCAGTTGCTTGGCGCGCTGCACGGCCATCGCCGCGCGCAGGGTGGCGCCAAGGCCGCCGTCGAGCAGCGGGCCGGTGGCGACGGCGGGGATGCCCAGTGCGCCCTGGGCCTGGTGGAAGGCGCGCAGGTCGTGGAATTGCTGCTGGAGCAATTGCATCAGAACCACGTCGCAGTCGCCCTGGGGCGGCGTGCCGATCTTCTGGCTGAGCGCAGGCGGCAGGTCGACCAGCGAGAGTACCCTGGCCATCGCCTGGGTGGACGGGCAGTTGTTCAGCACCCGGTTCGCCTGTGCCCGGGCGACGAGCAGCGCGACCCGGCCCTCCATATTGTCGTAGAAGTCGGTATTCTGGGCATAGGCGCCCGCGGGCTGGCCTGCATTGGTGACCATCTTCGCGACGAAGCTGGTCGTGTCCTGCAGCATCGAGCCCAGTTCGGTATCGGTCTGCGCATCATAGGGTGCGGCGAGCTGGACGTGCGTACAACCGGCCAGCGCTGCCGCGAACACCAGCATCGCGGCAAGCTGCCAAGCGCGCTGCGTCAACCGGACCAGGCCCTGCATCCCGTCTCTCCCCCTTCTCGACGGAAGCTTCCACCTCCGCAGTCAAAAGTCCAACCTCGTTTTGGCCGTCATGGCCGAATGCCTAGTCCCGGAAGCCGAGATGATCGCAGGCCGGGCAGGGGGCGTCCTCGCTGGCGATGAGACCCTGGCAGCGCTTGCACAGGGCCCGGTTCCGGGGCTGGAGCGCATGATCGACGGTAACACGCTGGTCGAACACGAAGCACTCGCCCTGCCAGCGGCTCTGCTCCGCGGGCACTTGTTCGAGATAGGCGAGGATGCCGCCCTTGAGGTGATAGACCTCGTCGATTCCCTCGGACTTGAGGAAGGCGGTCGACTTCTCGCAGCGTATGCCGCCGGTGCAGAACATCGCGACGCGCGGCATCGGCCCCTCCGCCTCGCGCTCGGCCCGGAACTTGCGGAACCATTCGGGGAACTCGCGGAAGCTGCGGGTCTCCGGATCGATCGCGCCGTTGAAGGTGCCGAGCGCGACTTCATAGGCGTTGCGCGTGTCGATCACGATCGTATCGGGCGCGTCGATCAGCGCGTTCCAGTCCTCCGGCGCGACATAGTGGCCGACACCTTCGAGCGGATCGATATCCGGCTCGCCCATCGTCACGATTTCGCGCTTCAGCCGGACCTTCATCCGGTCGAACGGCATCGCCGCGGCGCCCGAATATTTGACGTCCACCCCGGCGCAACCGGGCAGGGCGCGGACATGGTCGAGCAGTTGCGCGATCGCATCGGCACTGCCGGCGACGGTGCCGTTCAGCCCTTCCTTCGCGAGCAGCAGCGTGCCCTTGATGCCCAGCGCCTCGCACAGGGCGAGGAGCGGCGCCTTCAGGCTCTCGACATCGGGAAAGCGGGTGAACTGGTAGAGCGCGGCGACGCGGACGGGCAGGTCCGCGTCGGGCGCCGCTGCGGGATCAGGACTGGCCATAATCCTCGAAGCTGTCGGTCTTGGTGGTGGCGCCGCTCACCGGCAGGACTGCCGGTTCGGGATCGCCCGGCGTGTCGAGCTTGCCTTCCCAGCGGGCGACGACGACGCTGGCGACGGCATTGCCGATCACGTTGGTCGCGGTGCGGCCCATGTCGAGGAAATGATCGACCGCAAGGATCAGCAGCACGCCCGCCTCGGGGATGTTGAAGTGGCTGAGCGTGCCGGTGATCACGACCAGGCTGGCGCGCGGCACGCCGGCGATGCCCTTGCTGGTGACCATCAGGATCAGCAGCATCTGGATCATCGTCATCCAGTCGAGATGGATGCCGTACGCCTGGGCGATGAAGATCGACGCGAACGTCATGTACATCATCGAGCCGTCGAGATTGAACGAATAGCCGAGCGGCAGCACGAAGCTGGCGATGCGCGGCGGCACGCCGAACCGGTCGAGCGCGTCGAGCGTGCGCGGATAGGCGGCTTCGGACGAGGCGGTCGAGAAGCCGAGCAGGATCGGATCGCGCAGATAGCGCAGCAGCGTGCCGGTGCGCGGGCCGACGAGCAGGAAGCAGGCGCCGAGCAGCACCGCCCAGAGCGCGAAGAGGCCGAGATAGAAGCTGCCCATGAAGAAGGCGAGGTCGCCGACCACGCCGATGCCCTTGGTCGCGAGTGCCTTGGCCACCGCGCAGAACACCGCGACGGGGGCGAACAGCATCACATAGCCGGTGACGGTGAGCATCACCTGGACCAGTGCCTCGAGCCCCTTGACCAGCGGCTCGCCCTTTTCGCCGATCGCGGCGAGGCCGACGCCGAAGAACAGCGAGAAGATCACGAGCTGGAGGATGTCGTTGCTCGCCATCGCATCGATGCCGCTGGTCGGCACGATATGGATGAAGAACTTGGCGAGATCGAAGCTGGAGCGGTCGACGCCGCTCGATGCCGTTGCCGCCGGAACGGTGAGGTTCAGTCCGACGCCGGGCTGGAGCAGGTTGACGAAGATCAGGCCGAGCGTGAGCGAGACGAGGCTGGCGCAGACGAACCAGAAGAACGCCTTCAGGCCGACGCGGCCGATCGCGCCGCCGCCGCCCATGTGCGCGATGCCCACCACGAGCGTGGAGACCACCAGCGGGGCGATGATCATCTTGATCAAATGGAGGAACATCTGAGTGGGGATGTCGAGGCCATATGCCCAGCTCTCGATCGCCTTCGCCCCTTCCGGCGTGCCGGACAGCGAAACGTTGAGCACATAGCCCAATATGCCGCCGAGCAGCAGTGCTGCCAGAATGAACCAGGTAAGTCGCTTGCCCAAAATGGGTCCCCCTAAAATTCCGTGGCGCAGGCAAAGGGGATTGCGCCGCCCGGGTCAAGTCCCGCGCGCCCAGTCGATGCGCGCTGCCCTATGCACAGTGGGTATTGCCGCGGTGCGTGAACCGGCCTTATCGCATGCATCATCCTGTCCGGAGAATGACGATGCGCCTCGACCGCCGAACCCTTGTCCGCGCTGCTGCCGCGGCCCCGCTGCTGGCCCTGCCGGGCGTGCTGCGCGCCGCCGAGCCGGACCTTTCGGCGCTGGAGGACATCACCAAAGGCGCGGTGCCCATCGGCAATGAGGAGCGCGCGGCGCGGCTTGCCCGGGCACAGAAATTGATGCGGGCCGACGGCATCGGCGCGGTTTTGATCGAGGGCGGATCGTCGCTGATCTATTTCACCGGCCTGCGCTGGGGGCGCAGCGAGCGGCTGACCGCCGTGGTGCTGCCGGCCGAGGGCGAGCCGTGCATCGTCACGCCGTTCTTCGAGGAAGCGCGCACCCGCGAGGGACTGGCGATCCCGGCCGAGGTGCGGGTGTGGAACGAGGACGAGGACCCGCTCAAGACCGTCGCCGGTTTCCTCAAGGACCGCAAGCTCGCCCATCTGCCCGTCGGCATCGAGGAGACGGTGCGCTACTTCGCCGTCGACGGGCTGCAGAAGGTCGGGCTGAAGGTGGTGTCGGCGAACCCCGTCGTGCGCGGCTGCAGGATGATCAAGACCGCGCCCGAGATCGCGCTGATGCAGTTGGCCACCGATGTGACCATCGCCGCCTATCGCTGGGTCTATCCCCGCGTCGAGAAGGGGATGAGCCAGCGCGACGTCTCCGCGCTGATGGACGCCGCGACCAAGAAGCTGGGCGGCAGTCCGGAGTTCAGCATGGTGCTGGTCGGCGAGGGCGCGGCCTATCCGCACGGGACCAAGGTGCCGTCGCCGGTGGAGGACGGGCGGATCGTGCTGATGGACTGCGGCTGCACCGTGCAGGGCTATCAGTCCGACGTATCGCGTACCTGGGTGCACGGCACCGCGACGGCCGAGCAGCGGAAGGTGTGGGACCAGGTCGCGCAGGGCCAGCAGACTGCCTTCGCCGCGGCGAAGCTCGGCGCGACCGCGGGCAGCGTCGACGATGCGGTGCGTCGCTATTATGCCTCGATCGGCTGGGGTCCGGACTACAAGCTGCCCGGACTGTCGCACCGCACGGGGCACGGCATCGGGCTGGACGGGCACGAGCCGGTCAACCTGGTGCGCGGCGAGGCGACCAAGCTGGCGCCGGGCATGTGCTTCTCCAACGAACCGGGCATCTATATCCCCGGCAGCTTCGGCGTGCGGCTGGAGGACTGCTTCTACATGACCGAGAGCGGGCCGAAATGGTTCAGCCAGCCGCCAAGGTCGATCGACGCGCCGATGGGGTGAGGCGCGGGGCATACCGGGGCTTCGGAAGTTTACGAAGCATACGGCACGCCGCCCCGGTTTCCCGCACCCCGAAATTCGAACCCGGCCCATGAAAGCGGGCACTGACGGGTGGAAGAGGGCGCGCTGCGGCTGCATCCATCAGCGTAGATCAGACGAAATCCTACATTGCAACCAGCCGGCGCCGGGCGGGCTCAGGTACCGTCGGCGCGCAGGGTGAGCACCTCGACGCCGGTGGCGGTGACCGCGACGGTGTGCTCGAACTGGGCGGAGAGCTTGCCGTCGCGGGTGACGACGGTCCAGCCATCGTCCTCGGTCTCGACCATGCGGCTGCCCTGGTTGACCATCGGCTCGATCGTGAAGGTCATGCCCTCGCGCAGCCTCACGCCCGTGCCCGGCCTGCCGAAATTGAGCACCGAGGGTTCCTCGTGCATCTCGCGACCGATGCCGTGGCCGCAATATTCGCGGACTACGGTGTAGCCGTGCTTCTTGGCGTGGCGTTCGATCGCGAAGCCGATATCGCCGAGATGGGCGCCGGGGCGGACCTGGCGGATGCCCTGCCACATCGCCTCCTGCGCGACCTTCGCCAGCCGGCGCGCCGCCGGGGGAACGTTGCCGACCAGATAGGTCTTGCTCGAATCGGCGATGAAGCCGTTCTTCTCCAGCGTGATGTCGAGATTGATGATGTCGCCGTCGCGGATGATGACGTCGGGATCGGGCACGCCGTGGCACACGACCTGGTTGATCGAGCAGTTCAGGACATATTTGAACCCATACTGCCCCTTGCTCGCCGGGCGGGCGGCGAGGTCCACGGTAATGAACCGCTCGACCAGATCGTTGACCTGCATGGTCGACATGCCGGCCAGGTCCTGGCCGTCCAGCATCTCGAAGACCGATGCCAGCAGCTTGCCGGAAATCCGCATCAGCTCGAGTTCGTCGGGCGTCTTGACCATGTCAGGCGGCCGCAGCTTCCGGCATCGGGGCCTGCGCCAGTTCCAGCTGCATCCGGACGATATCGGTGAAGGAGAGGGCCGGATTCGCCTCGGCGAGCATGCCGATCTTCATCCAGAACTCGGCCTGGGCGTTGATCGAGCGGCACATCACCGTGCTGGCGCGGCGAATCGCCTCGTGCAGTTCATCGTCTATCTTAACAATGCCCATGGGTTCCTCGGGTAATATACGAATCGTATATGCTTCGTATATCGCCTTCGTCTGGAATCGCAAATAGGCTGTCGTCGGGTTTGCCGGAAATTGGGGGAGTTATGCGGGTTCTGGCGATGGCGATCTTCTTCCTGACCGCCTTTGGCGTGATGGGGGTGCTGAGCGAGCATTTCCGGGGCGATGCCGGGCTGGTGCTGCGGCTCATGATGGATGCGATGCTCTGCTTCGTCGCGGTGCTGGTGCACGAGCTGGGTCATGCCGCCGTCGCGCGCCAGCTGGGCGCGGACATTCGTGCGATCGTGGTGCTGCCCTTCGCGTTCAATACCAAGCGGCGCGAGCTGCGGCTGAAATGGCGGGCGGGGATGGGCGATCTGGGCGGCTATGTCTCCTACACGCTCGACAGGATCGATGCGCGCCGCAAGCACATGATGATCGCCGCTGCCGGCCCGATCGCGAATCTCCTGCTCGCGTTGGTTGCAGGTACGGGTGCCGCGCTGGTCGGCACCGACACGCTGGGCGGAGCCTTGCTCGGCGCGCTTGCCTTGCTTTCTGCGGGCATGGGAATCGCCAATCTCGTGCCGTTCACGGGCAGCGACGGGCACCACATCCTCGAAGGTTTCCGCGCAGGCGCCCGCAATAAACCGGTGAGATAGGCGGGCTTTCACGCTGATCGAAGTGTTTCGCTTGAGCGAAAGCCTGTCCGCAACTAAGTCGGCGGCTTATGACTTCGACCAACGATATCCGCCGTTCGTTCCTCGACTATTTCGAGGGCCAGGGCCATGCCCGCGTTCCCAGCGCTCCGTTGGTGCCGCACAACGACCCGACCCTGATGTTCGTGAACGCCGGCATGGTGCCGTTCAAGAACGTGTTCACGGGTCTGGAGAGCCGGCCCTATTCGACGGCGACCAGCTCGCAGAAGTGCGTACGCGCCGGCGGCAAGCACAATGACCTGGACAATGTCGGCTATACCGCGCGCCACCACACCTTCTTCGAGATGCTCGGCAACTTCTCGTTCGGCGACTATTTCAAGGAACAGGCGATCACGCATGCCTGGACCCTGCTCACCAAGGTGTGGGGCATCCCGGCGAACAAGCTGACCGCCACCGTCTATCATACCGACGACCAGGCATTCGAGCTGTGGAAGAAGATCGCCGGCCTGCCCGAGGAGCGGATCATCCGCATCCCGACCAAGGACAATTTCTGGGCGATGGGCTCGGACGGTCCGTGCGGGCCCTGTTCTGAGATCTTCTACGACCATGGCGACCATATCTGGGGCGGCCCGCCGGGATCGCCCGAGGAGGATGGCGACCGCTTCGTCGAGATCTGGAACCTCGTCTTCATGCAGTTCCTGCAGGAGAATGACGAGATCATCGGCGACCTGCCGCGCCCCTCGATCGACACGGGCATGGGCCTGGAGCGCGTCGCCGCAGTCCTCCAGGGCGTCCACGACAATTACGATACCGACACGTTCAAGGCGCTGATCGCCGAATCGGGCGCGCTGACCGGAGCCTCGACCACCGGCGAGAACCAGGCCAGCCACCGCGTGATCGCCGATCACCTGCGCTCGGCCGGCTTCCTCATCGCGGATGGCGTGCTGCCCGCCGCCGAGGGCCGTGGCTATGTGCTTCGCCGCATCATGCGCCGCGCGATGCGCCATGCGCACCTTCTGGGCGCCAAGGATCCGCTGATGCACCGCATGGTGCCGTCGCTGGTCGCCGAGATGGGCGCTGCCTTCCCCGAGCTGGTCCGCGCACAGCCGCTGATCGAGGCGACCCTGCTGCAGGAGGAGACCCGTTTCCGCCGGACGCTGGCGAACGGCCTGCGCCTGCTCGACGAGGCGACTGGCGGCATCGGCGAAGGCGGCACGCTGCCCGGTGAGACCGCGTTCAAGCTCTACGACACGTTCGGCTTCCCCTATGACCTGACCGAGGATGCGCTCCGCGGCCAGGGCATGACCGTGGACCGTGCCGGCTTCGACGAGGCGATGAAGCGCCAGAAGGATGCCGCGCGCGCAGCCTGGAAGGGCTCGGGCGAAAAGGCTTCGGAAGAGCTGTGGTACGATTTGGCCGACGAGCTGGGCGGCACCGAGTTCACCGGCTATGCCGGCACCCAGGGTGAAGGCCAGGTGCTGGCGATCGTCAAGGACGGGGCGAAGGTCGACAAGGCAGCGGCCGGCGACAGCGTGACGATCCTCACCAACCAGACCCCCTTCTACGCCGAGAGCGGCGGCCAGATGGGCGATGTCGGCGTGATCTCTAACGACAAGATGAGTGCGGCGGTGGCGGACACCTCCAAGCCGCTCGGGCGCCTGCATGCACATCATGCCAAGATCGAGACGGGCGAGGTCGCCGTGGGCGATGCGGTGCAGCTCACCGTCGACGTCAACCACCGCGACCGCGTGCGCGCCAACCACTCGGCGACGCACCTGCTGCACGCGGCGCTGCGCAAGCGGCTGGGCGGGCATGTCACGCAGAAGGGCAGCCTGGTGGCGCCCGATCGCCTGCGCTTCGACTTCTCGCATCCCTCGGCGCTGTCCGCCGAGGACATCGCGGACATCGAGGCCGATGTGAACGCCCAGATCCGCCATAACGGCGCGGTCGAGACGCGGCTGATGACCCCGGACGACGCGATCGCCGCGGGCGCCATGGCGCTGTTCGGCGAGAAATATGGCGACGAGGTTCGCGTGCTCTCGATGGGGCTGGGCGAGGATGCGTCCTACTCGGTCGAGCTGTGCGGCGGGACCCACGTCAATGCGACGGGCGACATCGCGATCTTCAAGATCGTCTCGGAGAGTGCGGTCTCGAGCGGCGTGCGTCGTATCGAGGCGCTGACCGGCGAAGGCGCGCGGCTGTGGCTCAACGGCCGCGACGCGCAGCTGCGCGAGGCGGCTGCGGCGCTCAAGACCTCGCCCGACGACGTCGTGGCGCGTGTCGGCGCACTGGTCGAGGAGCGGCGCAAGCTCGAGCGCGAGCTGGCCGAGGCGAAGAAGGCGCTGGCGCTGGGCGGCGGCGGTGCCGCCCAGGCCGCGGGTCCGGAGCAGGTCGCCGGCATCAACTTCATCGGCCAGGTGATCGACGGGCTCGAACCCAAGGAACTGCGCGGCGCGGTCGACGAGGCCAAGCAGCGCGTCGGCGCGGGCGTGGTCGCGCTGGTCGCGGTCAATGACGGCAGGGCTTCGGTCGCGGTCGGCGTGACCGACGGGATCGGCGCGAGCGCGGTGGACCTGGTCAAGGTCGCGGTGGCAGTGCTGGGCGGGCAGGGCGGCGGTGGCCGTCCCGACATGGCCCAGGGCGGCGGCCCGGACGGCGACAAGGGCGCGGACGCGCTCGAGGCGGTCAAGGCCGCGCTGGCGGAAGCGCTCGCGACGGCCTGATTTTCAGTTCCTCCCCGGGGCGCGCTCGGGGAGGAACTTCACATCACAACCCCGGTGCCCAGCCTTCCTCGGGCGAGACCCACAGCACGCGCTGGTTCATGTCGGCGCGGACCTGGCCATCGACGATCACGTCGGAAATGATGCCGTCGCCATCTGCGCGGTCGCGGTAGCAGCGCTTCCGGCCGGCGAGCGGCTGGAGCGCGAGCATCAGGCGCTGGCGGACGCTGGTCTCGATCGCGGGCGCGAGCCCTGCGCCGTCCTTGGTGAGCTTGCCCGAGCGGAAGTCGATCGGGCGCACGGTCGAGCAGGCGGCGCCGTCCTCGATCTGGCCCGAGGTCTGGTACTCGATCAGGATCGTCGGCTCGGTCGAGACGACGCCGGTGACCGCCGCGTCGAACCGGCCATCTTCATGCACCGTGTAGCGGACCATGGTGGCGCAGGTGCGCGCGCGGGTGTCCGGGCCGATGCAGCGGATCTTGCCGGCGCGGGCCGGGTCGAGCAGGTCGGGTGCCGGCAGTGGCGCAGGCGCGGCGGTGGCGAGCAGGAGGAGGGTGGCGATCATCGGCATCATCAGTTCCCGAGCTTGTAGCCGTCCTTGTCGCCCACCCAGACGAACTTCTGGCTGAGATCGGCGCGGACGGCGCCGTCGATGGTGAGCTCGTTGAGCAGCAGGCCGCCCTCGGCCGGCTTGATCGCCGTGCAGGAGGCCTTGCCGTCGAGCGAGGAGACCGCGGCGGCCATCTGGCTCTTCACCGCGCTGGAGGTCGCTTCGTCCGCCGGCGCGCCGTTCACGAGCACCTTGCCGTTCTGGAAATCGGCGAGGTTGATCGTCTCGCAGAACTGGCCGTCCTTCACGGTGCCGCGGGTGCGGATCTCCATGGTGATCAGCGGGGTGGGGGCGAGAAACAGGCGGGTGGCCGATTCATAGCTCTCGCCGCTGATCCTGTAGCTGGTCATGCCGAGGCAGGTCTTCTTGTCCTGGTTCGGCAGCACGCACTGGATCTTGCCCTGGCGGGCCTGCGCGACCGGATCGGCGGTCTGCCCTGCGGCGGCCGTGGCGGCGAGAAGCAGAAGGCTGGCGATCATCAAGAAACTCCCGGAACTGGACTGGGCACGAGAAATGCGCTGCCGCCGCGTGGCGGGCAAGCGCAATCGGCGTCAGGCCGGCGCATCGGCCTCCTCGGTGTCGCCCTTGCCCAGCCGCACGCGGCGGAAGCGCGGCTCGCGGTCCATGCCGGCGACGTCCTTGATCTTCTTGCGCATCTCGTCGCGCTTCTCGTGGATCGAGGCGATCACCGGGCCCACCGCCATGCCGAGATCGACCAGCACCACTTCGGAGAGCTGGAGCGAGCTCTCCAGCGCCTCGGGCACCGCCTCGGTCGCACCGGCGCGGTAGAGCTCGGCGGCGTGCGCGGTGTCGCGGGCACGGGCGATGATCGGCAGATTGGGGACCCAGCCGCGCACGCGGCGGGTCAGGCGGACGGTGAGCACCGGATCGTCCATCGTCAGCACCAGCGCCTTGGCATGGCCGAGGTTGAGCTTGTCGACCAGCTCGGAACGGGTGACGTCGCCGAACAGCACGTTGTAGCCGCCGCGCCGGGCTGCGTTGACGTTGTCGATGTCCGCATCGACGCCGAGATAGGGCAGGTTGTGGCGGCGGAGCATGTCCGCCACAGTGCGGCCGACGCGGCCGAAGCCGATCACCACCGTGCCGTTCTGCACTTCTTCGAGCGCGGCATCGGGGGTTTCCTCTCCCTTCGTGCGCTCGATCAGCTGTGCGAACGCACGGCCCGCCTTGGCGAGCAGCGGCGTGGCGGTGAGGCCGATCGCGGTCACGGTGGTCCAGAAGGCGCCGGTGCTGGGCGAGATCAGCCCCGCGGCGCCGGCGACGCCGAGCACGATCAGCGTGGTCTCCGAAGGGCTGGCCATCAGCACGCCGGCCTCTGCCGCGGTGCCGGCCCGCGCGCCGGAGAGGCGGAGCAGGCCGGTGGTGACCGCCGCCTTGACGACCATCACCAGCAGCGAGGCGCCGAGCAGGGGCGCCCAGTTGTGGACGATGAAATCGAGGTCGAGGCGCATGCCGACGGTGATCAGGAACACACCGAGCGCGAGGCCCTTGAACGGCGCGGTGATCGCTTCGACCTCGCCGTGATATTCGGTCTCGGCGATGAGCAGGCCCGCGATCAGCGCGCCGACGATCGGCGACAGGCCCACCGCGCTGGTCGCCAGGCTGGCGACGATCACGACGAGCAGGCTGGCGGCGAGGAACAGCTCAGGGCTCTTGGTCCGTGCCGCCTGGGCGAACATGCGCGGGAGCAGCATCCGGCCGCCGATGAACAGGATCGCGACCGTGACGATGCCGAAGCCGAGCGTCGAGGCGAGCTTGACCCAGCCGGCTTCGCCGCCCGCCGCCGGCGCCAGCGCGCCGAGCAGGAAGATGATCGGGACGAGCGCCAGGTCCTCGAACAGCAGCATCGCGAAGGCCGATCGGCCGACGGCGCTGGTGGTGCCGGCGATCGGCAGCACGATCGCGGTCGAGGACAGGGCCAGCGCGAGGCCGAGACCGATCGCGCCGCCGGTGCTGAGGCCGGTGAGATAGAGGACCGCCGCCAGGATGAGTCCGGCACCCAGCAACTCCGCCGCGCCGACGCCGAAGACGAGCGTCCGCATCGACCAGAGGCGCTTGAACGACAGTTCGAGGCCGATCGAGAACAGCAGCAGGATGATGCCGAACTCGGCGAACGGCTCGATCGCGTGCGCGTCCGAAATGGTGATGTGGTAGAGCCAGGGATTGGTAGGCACGAGACTGCCCAGCCCGAACGGGCCGACCAGCGCGCCGACCAGGATGAACCCGATCACCGGGCTGATCCGGAAGCGCGCGAAGGCGGGGATCACCAGCCCGGCCGCGCCCAGGATCACCAGCGTGTCGCTGAGGCCGCTATTGCCGAGGTTCAGCATGCGTCGGAGACAGGCGCGCGGGACGCGATCGTAGCGGGGCGGATAGTGGTAAATGGCATGCGTCTAGGCATGCATGCGCGGGCCCATATTGCAAGGGCACCGGCTGGTATTTGTGGCCTCGCGGATCGATTGACTTGGCTGCGCACCGGATTGAGGGCGCTCCTGAGTCCGCCGGATAACCAACCGTTTCCGTAGCGGTATGCGCATTGGGCAAGCCTGATCGAGCACAAACTATCGCTGGTCGCGGAACTGTCATCTTCCCGCAGCGAGATCGTCACCGGCCGCGCTCAACGGACCCCGGAACAGGGCATGCTGCAGCTGCGAAACCCTGTCGTGCGCGCCGCCGGCGCGGGCCGAGAACATAAGGGGTCGACAATGCGAACCGTACGCACGCTTGGGATGCTCGGCATCTCCGCGCTTTCCTTCACCATCGCCAATGCCGCGCACGCGCAGAGCGCGGCGGACGACACCGAGACCGAGATCGTCGTGTCCGGCCAGCGCGCCAGCCAGAAGCGCGCGATCGAGGCCAAGCGTACCGCGATCGGCGTGCTCGACGTGGCGGCGGCGGACGAGATGGGCCGGCTGCCGGATCGCAACGTCTCCGAGGTGGTGGAGCATCTCCCCGGCGTGGGCGTCACCTACGACCAGGGCGAGGGCCGCTATGTCGCGATCCGCGGCGTGCCGTCGAACCTCAACAACTACACGCTGAACGGCATGGAGATCGGCAATCCCGACGGCACCACCCGTTCGCTGCCTCTGGACATCGTCTCGGGCCAGCTGCTCAACCGGGTCGAGGTCTCCAAGGTCAAGACCGCGGACATGGACGGGCAGGGCATCGGCGGCACGATCAACCTGGTCTCGCAGACCGCGTTCGACTTCAAGGAGGCCTTCGCCTTCTCGGCGAGCGCCAAGGCGGGCTATCAGGAACTGAACAAGAAGGTGCCGGTGCAGGGCGACGCCAGCCTCGCGGCGCGCTTCGGCGCCGACGAGCAGTTCGGCCTGGTGCTGGGCGTCAGCTATTCCTATCGCGACTTCAATAGCGAAGGCTTCTATCCGGACAACTGGAAGCCCAACGCGCTGTTCGCGCGCGGCGGCACGCCCGACAACATCAAGTACACCGAATATTCGCTGGCCCGCCGCCGCCTGGGCGGCACGGGCTCGTTCGACTGGCACCCCAGCGACCGCCAGACCTTCTATGTCCGCGGCTTCTATTCGAAGTTCACGGAGGACGAGATCCGGCCGCGCTACCGCCTGGACTTCACCACCACCGCCTTCACCGTCAATCCGGACGGGCTGACCGGCTATACCAACGGCGTGGCGAGCAGCGCCACCGGCACGCCCGGTTCGGGCCCGGAGCGCCGCGAGGACCTGCGCCTCGACTACAAGGCCAAGTGGCTCGCCAGCGGCATGGTCGGCGGTACCACCGAGTTCGATGGCTTCAAGCTGGCCTATGAGGGCGGCTACAGCCGCAACCAGACGCTCGACAAGTTCCCGATCTGGCAGTTCCGCTGCAATCCGGGCCGCGTGACCTTCGACTTCAGCGAGCCCCTGTACGTGGCCAAGCCGGACACGGAGTGCACCGCCAACCAGCTGCAGTTCCGCCAGTATCAATATTCGCACCAGCTCAACGACGAGAAGATCTGGCAGGGCAAGGTCGACGGCACGATCGACCTGAGCGGCCTGGGTTTCGTCAAGTTCGGTGCCAAGTACCGCAACACCGACCGCAGCTTCGACCAGAACACGCCCACCTGGGTGCGCGCCTCGGCGACCGCGAACCGCTGGACGCTCGGCCAGTACAATCTGGGTGGCGCGGCGGTGTGCGTCTATCCGGACAACACCGGCCGCTGCTTCAGTAACGGGCCGACCTTCAACATCCCGTCGCTGCAGCAGTTCACCGAACAGCATCTCGGCGATGCGCTGATGCCGCTCGATGTGGCGACGACGCTTGCCAACAACAGCCTGTCCGACTTCCGGCTGAAGGAGAAGGTGTGGGCCGGCTATGTGATGGCTAGCCTCAGCTTCGGCGCGGTCACGGTGACACCGGGCCTGCGCTACGAGCACACCAGCCTGGACGATCGTGGAAACGCGCTGCGTGGCGGCAGCGCCATCGTGCCGGTTACGGTGAACAACAGCTATGACGACTTCCTGCCGTCGCTGGTCGTCAAGATCGCGCCGTCGGACCAGGTGATCGTTCGCCTGGCCTATTCGCGCAGCCTGGGCCGGCCGGAATATTCGAGCCTGAATCCCGGCGGCTCGATCAGTGCGCTCGGCACCGACAACAGCGCCTCGTTCGGCAACCCGGACCTGAAGCCCTATCGCGCCGACAATCTCGATGCGACAGCCGAATGGTATTTCGCTCCGGGCGGCCTGTTCAGCGTCGGCGCCTTCGCCAAGTTCATCAAGAACCCGATCTTCAGCCAGGCCACCGTGCTGACCAACGCTACGATCCTGGGCGTGACCTATCCCACGATCACGGTCAGCCAGCCGTTCAACGCCGACAAGGGCGACATCATCGGCATCGAGGCGCAGTACCAGCAGCAGTTCACCTTCCTGCCGGGCCTGCTCTCGGGCTTCGGCGTGCAGCTCACCGCGACGCTGACCGACTCGAACCTCAAGCTGCCGAACGGGCGGACTTCGACCTTCCCGAGCCAGTCGCGCTATCTCTATGGCGCCGAGCTGTTCTACCAGCGCGGCCCGGTGGAAGCGTCGGTCGCCTATCACAATACCGGCCACGCGCTGCTCGCCGTCGGCGATCCCAGCTACAACGACCAGTATAATGACGATCTGCGCCGCCTGGACGCCAAGGCCAGCGTCGCGGTCCTCAAGGGCGTGCGCATCTTCGCCGAGGCCCAGAACCTGACCGACGAGCCGACCCGCCAGTATCAGGGCGGCAACACCAACTGGATCATCCAGAACGAGCGCTATGGGCGGACGTTCTACATGGGCGTCTCGGCGAAGTTCTGATGCTGATCGCTTCCCTCATGCTTCTGGCTGCCGCACCCGGCGGCCAGGACGCATCGCCGCCGCGCGAAGCCCCCATGCTCGCACCGGCCGAAGTCACCGCGCGCTGGCCGGCCGAGGAAGCCAAGCAGGGTGTCGTCGCCGATGTCCGGCACTTCTACGCGATCAGCAATAACCTGATCGGCAAGTACGACAAGGCTACCGGCAAGCGCGTCGCCCGCTGGGAGGGCGACAGGCGGCTCTACCCGCACATGAACTCCTGCGTGATCGACGGCACGATGCTGGTGTGCGCCGCGTCCAACTATCCCGCCGTGCCGATGGCGAGCGCGGTGGAGTTCTTCGACACCCGCACGATGCGGCATGTGAAGAGCGTCGCGCTGGCGCCGTTCCCGGGCTCGCTCACCTGGATCGAGCGCAAGGGCGACAAATGGTGGGCGATGTTCGCCAACTATCCCGCCGATCACGGCGGCGAGGGCGGGCGCGATCACCGCTGGACGGTGCTGATGGAACTGGACGGGCAGTTCCAGCCGCTCCGCTCCTGGCATTTCCCGCCCGAGCTGCTTGCCCGCTTCGCGCCGATGAGCAGCTCGGGTGGATCCTGGGGCAAGGACGGGCTGCTCTACGTTACCGGGCATGACCGGCCGGAACTCTATGCGGTCAGGCTGCCCGAGGCCGGGACGCTGCTCGAATGGGTGGCGACGGTGCCGATCCCGACCAATGGCCAGGCGGTGACCTGGGACCCGGTGCAGCCGCGCACGCTCTGGTCGATCGAGCGCAAGGCCCGGGAAGTGGTGGCGAGCCGGATACCGGCGGTCCGCTGAACCCTGTCTCTTCGAACGGCAAAAAAAGGGGGAGCGTCGCCGCTCCCCCTTCGCATTTCCGGTGATGCCAAAGGCTTACGCCCAGGCAGCCATCTTGGCCTCGAGGTTCTCGCGGATCGCCTCAAAGAACTGCTCGGTGGTCATCCAGGGCTGGTCCGGACCGATCAGGATCGCGAGATCCTTGGTCATCTTGCCGCTCTCGACGGTCTCGATGCAGACGGCTTCGAGGGTCTCGGCGAACTTGGTGACGTCCGGCGTGTTGTCGAACTTGCCGCGGAACGACAGGCCCTGGGTCCAGGCGAAGATCGACGCGATCGGGTTGGTCGAGGTCGCCTTGCCCTGCTGGTGCATGCGGTAGTGACGGGTGACGGTGCCGTGCGCGGCTTCCGCCTCGATCGTCTTGCCGTCCGGCGACATCAGCACCGAGGTCATCAGGCCGAGCGAGCCGAAGCCCTGCGCGACGGTGTCCGACTGGACGTCGCCGTCATAGTTCTTGCAGGCCCAGACGAACTTGCCCGACCACTTGAGCGCCGAGGCGACCATGTCGTCGATCAGGCGGTGCTCGTAGACGATGCCGGCATCCTTGAACTTCTGCGCGAACTCGGCGTCGAAGGTCTCCTGGAACAGGTCCTTGAAGCGGCCGTCATAGGCCTTGAGGATCGTGTTCTTGGTCGACAGGTACAGCGGCCAGCCGCGGTCGAGCGCGTAGTTCATGCTCGCCTTGGCGAAGTCGCGGATCGATTCGTCGAGGTTGTACATGCCCATGGCGACGCCGGCGGCGGGGAAGTCGAACACTTCATATTCGAGCTCGTCGCCATTGGTGCCGACCCACTTCATCGTGAGCTTGCCGGCGCCGGGGACCTTGAAATCGGTCGCGCGATACTGGTCGCCGAACGCGTGACGGCCGACGACGATCGGGTCGGTCCAGCCCGGGACGAGCCTCGGGACGTTCTTGATCACGATCGGCTCGCGGAACACGACGCCGCCCAGGATGTTGCGGATCGTGCCGTTCGGCGACTTCCACATCTTCTTGAGGCTGAATTCCTCGACGCGGGCTTCGTCCGGGGTGATCGTGGCGCACTTCACGCCGACGCCGTACTGCTGGATCGCCTTGGCGGAATCGATCGTGACCTGGTCGTCGGTCGCGTCGCGATTCTCGACCGAGAGGTCATAGTACTTCAGGTCGATGTCGAGATACGGCTTGATCAGGCGCTCGCGGATCCACTGCCAGATGATCCGCGTCATTTCGTCGCCGTCGATCTCCACGACGGGCGTTGCAACCTTGATTTTAGCCATTGCTCGCTTGTCCTTTTTAGGGGTTTGGCGAGCGTCTAGGAGGATGGGGCGGGGGGATCAAGCCCGCCCCCTGCAACCGGTATCAGTCGTTCCACGCCCACCAGAGCTGCGCGGGCGGAATGTTGATCCACTCCATCGCGTGATCGATGTGCGACCAGTGCGGGGTGAGGAAGTTCTTCACGCGCGGATTGTACTGGTAGACCAGGAAGGCGCCGCCCTTGCGGATCACTTCGCGCGTCGCCTTGGCGATCGCGTCGCCAACGCCCGGCGGAAGCGTCGAGAAGGGCAGTCCCGACGCGATGTAGTCCGCATGTTCGAATCCGTGATCACCAACGATCTGCTTCACGTCCGCCGCGGAGCCCTGGATCGCGATCAGGCGCGGATCGGGAATGCTCTGCTTCAGGTAGCGGATGAAATCGGGGTTGGTGTCGATCACGATCAGCTTGCCGTCCGCCGACAGCCTGTCGAGGATCGGGCGGGTGAAGGTGCCGACGCCCGGGCCATACTCGACGAACAGCTTGGTGTTCTCCCAGTCGACGGGGGCGAGCATCTTGTTGATCGTGAAGCGCGACGAAGGCGCGATCGCGCCGACCATCACCGGGCGCTTCAGGAATCCGCGGAAGAACATGCCCCAGGGCGACGGCACGCCGGCGGGGCGGCGGTTACGCGTACGGGCCTTGGCGGCAGTGGAAGCGGGCATGGGCGACCTTATTACAATTCGGGGACAGTCGCGGCATTTGGGCAATTCGAACGAACATGCAAGCGGTGCGGTTGCATTTCACCGCATCCGGGTGGTTCAGTTGTGGGCAAGTCGCGGTGCGGCACTCTCCAGGCGACGAGAGGGAGGATGGCATGATCCTGACGATAATGGCGCTGCTCCTGGCCGTGCCGCAACGGCACAGCGAGCCCGATATTGCCCGGCCCGAGCTGCTGAGCACCGCGGACAAGTTCGCTCCGATCACCGACGCGGCGCTGATCGCGGTGGCGAAGAGGCCCTTCGATCCGATGAGCGACCCGCGCAAATGGAAGCTGGCGGTGGGGCTGCACCGCGGCGTGCCGGTGGTCGCGAGCTATGTCTGCTCGGATGTCTGCCCCCAGTACACCAAGCGAATCATCCGCTACAACGTCACCGCCGGTGCGGAATGCGACCGGGTGGGCGGCGTGTCTAAGGACATCGTCGTGCCCAAGGGGATCGGGGCCGGGCCGCGGCGCTATTGCCTGCCCGCGGTGGCGGCGCCCTTCCAGAACTAGGGGGCGGTGCCACGGACGGGGCGAGGGATAGGGCGGGCTCCACGCGCGTTGTGTTGACTGCGACACGCAGCTAGAGCCTTCCGATGGCATCCATTGACAAGCCCCCGCTCGGCACCCCCACGGTGAAATGGCGTTTCCCCGACATTCACCCCGAGGGCCGCAAATATGTGGCGATCGCCGCCGCGATCGCGCTGCTCAGCCTTTTCGTGTTCGATTTCATCACCTGGCCGCTGGTGTTCCTCACCTTCGGCGTCGCGGCCTTCTTCCGCGACCCGATCCGCGTGACGCCGCAGGGCGAGGGCATGCTGATCGCTCCGGCCGACGGGCTGGTCACGATGATCCAGCGCGTCGAGCTGCCGCCCGAGCTGCGCGGCCCGCAGGCGCTGGGCGAGGCACCGATGGTGCGCGTCTCGATCTTCATGAGCGTGTTCGACGTGCACGTGAACCGCACGCCGATCACCGGCACGATCCGCCACGTCATCTATATCTCCGGCCGCTTCCTCAATGCCGACCTCGACAAGGCGAGCGAGGAGAATGAGCGCCAGCACTTCATCGTCGAGGACAAGAACGGGCTGCGCATCGGCTTCACCCAGATCGCCGGTCTGGTCGCGCGGCGCATCGTCAGCTTCACCAAGCCGGGCGACATGGTCGTTGCCGGCCAGCGCGTCGGCCTGATCCGCTTCGGCAGCCGCGTCGACGTGTTCCTGCCCGAGGATTATGCCGCCCAGGTCACGCTCGGCCAGCGCACGATCGCGGGGGAGACGGTGATCGCCAGGAAGGGCGGCGCAGCGGTCACCGGCATCTCGCAGTGAGCGACCGGCGCGGCGACACGCGACTGCCGCGCACGCTCCGGCCGCGCCGCATGCGGCGGATGCGGCGCGGCCGGAGCGTGCGCGGGATACCGCTGCGGGCCATCGCGCCCAATACGGTAACCGCGCTGGCGCTGTGTTCGGGATTGACCGCGATACGGTTCGCCATCGACGGAAAATGGGAACTTGCCGTCCTGATGGTGCTGATCGCCGGGATGCTGGACGGCATCGACGGCAAGATCGCCCGGATGATGCGCGGCGAGAGCCGGTTCGGCGCGGAGCTGGACAGCCTGTCCGACGCGATCTCGTTCGGCGTCGCGCCGGCGCTGATCCTCTATCTCTGGTCGCTGCAGACGCTGGGTCGGTTCGGCTGGATGATCGCACTGATCCACGCGCTGTTCTGCGCGTTGCGACTGGCGCGGTTCAACGCGCAGATCGACGCCGAGGAACAACCGCACAAGTCGGCAGGCTTTCTCACCGGGGTTCCGGCCCCGGCCGCGGCGGTGCTGGCATTGCTGCCGCTCTATCTATGGCTGTTCACCGACGAGCCGCACTTGCGCTCGCCGGCTGTCGTCGCACCCTGGACGGCGTTCATCGCGGTGCTGATGATCTCCAGCGTCGCGACTTTCGCGCCGCATGTCCGGCTGAAGCAGCGCATCCGCTTCGAGGCGGTCGCGGTGCTGGTAGTGCTGGTCGCCGCGCTGGTCGCAGCACCCTGGCCGACGCTGGCCGTGATCGCGATCCTGTATCTGGTCTCGATCCCGTTCAGTGTGCGCAGCTATCGCCGGGTCAGGCAGCTGCGCGCAGCGGGAACGGTGCGGGACGGCGCGCCGGAGTAGCGTAGCGCACGGTGACGCGGGTCGGTACCAGCTCGGGCAGCGGCCGGGCGACGTTGCGGCCGAGCAGCTCGCGCATGCGGGGAAGCTGGGCGGTCACCGAGGAGGCGATCGTCCAGAGGGAAACCGCGAAGGCGGTGCCGAGCAGCAGATAAGCGAACAGCGAAACCATAAAGACTTCCTCCTGGGCGAGGGACCGCGCTAGATGCCGGAACCAATGTTCGGCGGGCTGGCTGCGTTCCTTGAACCGCTTATGTACGGTTAATGTTCCGCTGATGTTCCTTTGTCAACACGCAAACGGAACAAAAGTGAACAAAGGCGTTCTATGCCGTACGCAAGGGAGATAGGCTGGCGGTCCCCGGCGGCTATTCCAACCTTCGTATGGGGCCCAGGGGAGCTGGCGGTTGCATTCGCTGGCGCTTTCGGTTAGGGGCGCCGCCTCAACCCGCATGGGAAGCATCATAAACCGGTGCCGGACAGACGTTCGGTCACTCGCTTCCCAGAGGCACAACCGGAAGGAGTTATCCCTATGGCGGCACCTGTCGTCTCTCTGCAGCAGCTGCTCGAATCGGGCGCGCACTTCGGTCACCAGACCCACCGCTGGAACCCGAAGATGAAGCCCTACATCTTCGGCGAGCGCAACGGCGTTCACATCATCGACCTCTCGCAGACCGTGCCGCTCTTCGCGCGCGCTCTCGAGTTCGTGAACTCGACCGTCGCCGCCGGCGGCAAGGTCCTGTTCGTCGGCACCAAGCGCCAGGCGCAGGAGCCGATCGCCGAGGCAGCCCGCCGCGCGAACCAGCATTTCGTCAACCACCGCTGGCTGGGCGGCATGCTCACCAACTGGAAGACCATCTCGCAGTCGATCAAGCGCCTCAAGACGCTCGAAGAGCAGCTTTCGGGCGACACGCACGGCCTGACCAAGAAGGAAGTGCTGCAGCTCACCCGTGAGCGCGACAAGCTCGAGCTCTCGCTCGGCGGCATCCGCGACATGGGCGGCCTGCCCGACGTGATGTTCGTGATCGACGCGAACAAGGAAGAGCTGGCGATCAAGGAAGCCAACACCCTGGGTATCCCGGTTGTTGCGATCCTCGACTCGAACGTGAGCCCGGACGGCATCGCCTTCCCGGTTCCGGCGAACGACGACGCCTCGCGCGCCATCCGCCTTTACTGCGAAGCGATCGCCATTGCGGCGACCCGCGGCAACCAGGACCGTCAGGCGAGCTTCGGCGTCGACCTGGGCGCCCAGGAAGTCGCTCCGGTCGAGCCGGCCCTGACCGAGACAGCCGAGCAGGCCGTCGAGGGCGAGCGCCAGATCGACGCGTAAGTTGAAACCGGCTGTCTTCGAACTGACATAGGCACGCACTAGGCGGCCGTCAGTTCGAAGGCGCCGATCCATTCTCCCGTTCGTGCTGCGTTTGTCGAAGCACCGTCTTCCTTCCGGCGCCCGGCAAGAGAGAACGGCGCTTCGACGAGCGCAGGGCGAACGGGTTTTACATAGATGGCCGGGCTCCGTTCCGGCTGCCAGCTAGAGGAATTGAACATGGCCGAGATCACCGCAGCAGCCGTGAAGGAACTCCGCGAGAAGAGCGGCGCCGGCATGATGGACTGCAAGAAGGCGCTGACCGAGACCAATGGCGACATCGAAGCGGCCAGCGACTGGCTGCGTTCGAAGGGCCTGGCCGCCGCTGCCAAGAAGTCGAGCCGCACCGCGGCCGAGGGCCTGGTCGGCGTTGCCGTCGCCGGCACCAAGGGCGTGGCCGTCGAGGTCAACTCGCAGACCGACTTCGTCGCCAAGAACGAGATCTTCCAGAACTTCGTCCGTGACGTGACCGCGATCGCGCTCGAGCTGGGCGCCGACATCGACGTCATCAAGGCGGCTCCGCTGCCCGCCGGCACCGTCGAGGAAGTGCTGACCAACAACATCTCGACCATCGGCGAGAACCAGGTTCTGCGCCGCGCCAAGCAGGTGCAGGTCTCGCAGGGCGCGGTGATCCCGTACGTCCACAACGCGCAGGCCCCGGGCCTGGGCAAGATCGGCGTGCTCGTCGCGCTCGAGAGCGATGCCGGCGTCGACGTGCTCGAGCCGCTCGGCAAGCAGATCGCGATGCACGTCGCTGCTGCCTTCCCGCTGGCGCTGTCGGTCGAGGACCTCGATCCGGAAGTCGTCGAGCGTGAAGCCGCGATCCTGCGCGAGAAGAACGCCGAGAAGATCGTCGGCAAGTCGGCCGAGGTCGCCGAGAAGATCCTCAACGGCCCGATCGAGAAGTTCAAGAAGGAGAACGCTCTCCTCAGCCAGCTCTTCGTCATGGACGGCAAGACCCCGGTCGCCGACGTGATCGCCAAGGCTGCCAAGGACGCCGGCGCGTCGATCAAGCTGATCGACTATGTCCGCTTCCAGCTCGGTGAAGGCATCGAGAAGGAAGAGAGCGACTTCGCCGCCGAAGTGGCTGCGACCGCCGGTCTCACCAAGTAAGGTCTTCCCGGACCTGAATGCGCGGGCGCTGTCACCCCAGGGTGGCGGCGCCCGTTTGCGTTTGGGCTGCGTTGAAAGGCGTCGGCGGCGTCGATCCGCTCGACAATGTGTGTTTGGTTTCCTACCAATCTAATACCTTTCACGGCAGGAGCCTGTTCAATGCGAGTATCCCGTTCATTTCGTGCTGCTGCCGTTTCGGGTCGGGGTGCCGTGCTGGCGCTGGCGATGGGGAGCGCGATGCCCGCGTTCGCGCAGGTTTCGACTGCGCCCGCCATCTTCCCGACTCCGGCTGCGCTGCGACTGACGGGGCCGAGCTTCGCGCTGGGCGACGCGGTGGTGCTCGTGCGCGCGAAGGGCGTGGATGCGGCGACCGAGAAGCTCGTCCGCGAGGTGCTCGCCACCGCCGGCGTGCGCGACGTCCGGATTGCAGCGGCGCTGCCGAAGCGGCTCGACGCCACCTATGTGGTGATCGGCGAAGGCAACGCGGCGCCGGTTCGTGACGCGCTGGCCCGGAGCGGTGCGTCGGTGCCCGAGCAGGACGAAGGCTATGCGCTTGCCAGCCAGGCGAGCGACGGCGGCGCGCTGGTGGTGCTGGCGGGCAGGGACGGGGACGGGCTCTACCACGCCGCCCAGAGCTTCCGGCAGATCGTGGCGCGCGGGCGCGTGTCCTCGGTCACCGTGTCGGATTATCCGGCGATGCCGGTACGCGGCACGATCGAGGGCTTTTACGGCAAGCCCTGGTCGATGGCCGAGCGCGAGGATCACATCGCGTTCCTCGCCCGGTTCAAGGCCAACACCTATATCTACAGCCCGAAGGACGACGTGTTCGCCCGCGACAAGTGGCGCGAGGCCTATCCCGCCGACACGCTGCAGGCGCTCGGCAAGGTGGTGGACGTCGCCAATCGCGAGCATGTCAATTTCGTCTACGCGATCTCGCCCGGGCCCACGATCTGCTACAGCGATCCGAAGGACCTGGAGGCGGTGCGCCGCAAGTTCGCGGCGCTGCGCGGGCTGGGCGTGCGCAGCTTCTACGTCGCGCTCGATGACATCGAATATACCAAGTGGAACTGCCCGGCCGATGAGGCCGAGTTCGGCAAGCCCGGCGAAAAGGCCGCGGCTTCGGCGCAGGCCAAGCTGCTCAACGCGGTGCAGGGTGACCTGGCGGCGGCCGGACATGGCTCGCTGACCATGGTGCCGACCGAATATTACAACACCACCGAATCGCCCTACAAGGCGGAGCTGCGCAAGGCGCTCGACCCGCGCGTGGTCGTGCAATGGACGGGGACCGACGTCGTGCCGGCCTCGATCTCGGTGTCCGACGCGAAGAACGCGACCAAGGCGTTCGGCCGCAAGACGCTGCTGTGGGACAATTATCCGGTCAACGACTTCGGCGAGACGACCGGACGACTGCTGATGGCGCCCTATGACCGTCGCCAGGCGGGCCTTTCGGCCGAGCTCAGCGGCATCGTCTCGAACCCGATGAACCAGGAGGTGGCGAGCCGCCCGGCGGTGGCGGGGCTGCTGGCCTTCTCGTGGAACGACCGCGACTATAACGTCCAGCGCACCTGGCGCGCCGCGGCGCTCGACCTGGCCGGCGGCGATGCCGAGACCGCCGAGGCGCTGCTCACCTTCTTCGACACCCAGCATGTCGCGCCGACCTTCGGTCATCTGCCCTGGCAGCCCCAGGCGCCGAAGCTCAAGGCGCTGATCGACACGGCGCGCGATGCGCTGGCCGACAACGACCCGCATGCCATCGCCGGGTCGCTCGCAGCGCTTGGCGAGGCGGCCGACGCACTGGCCGCGGCGCCCGATCGTATCCGTGCTGGCGTGGTGGTGCCCGGCTTCGTGCGCGAGACCGGCCCGTGGCTCGACGCGGCGCAGCTCTGGGCGCGCGCCCTGCGCCTCACCGTGGATGGCCTGACTGCCGCCCGCGCCGGGCAGCCGGGTGTCGCGCGCTACTTCGCCGAGGCGACGGAGCTGACCGGGAAGGCGGCAGCGATTCGCTCGATCCCCGGCGCGACGCGCTTCGAAGGGCCGGTAAAGGTCTCCGATGGCGTGCTGGACCGCTTCATCAGCGATGCGCCGGGGCTGGTCTACCTCGCTCCGGCGCCTTCGCTGAAGGACTGATCGCACGCGATCCAGCCTCGTCCACAGCTGTTAGCGCTGTCACGGGCGGGCGCATGGCAAATAGGCCGTGCGCCCGCTTGTTCCTTTGTGCGCGCTCCTCTAGGGTCCGCGCCGCTCCCAGTATCCGTAGTAACCAAAGGCTCCGATGACCGCTCCCCGATTCAAACGCATCCTCCTCAAACTCTCGGGCGAGGTCCTGATGGGGCAGGGGCAGTTCGGCATCGATCCCGACACCTGCGAGCGCGTGGCGCTCGAAGTGAAGGATGCCAAGGACAGCGGCCTCGAGATCTGCATGGTCGTCGGCGGCGGTAACATCTTCCGCGGCCTCGCCGGCGCTGCGCAGGGATTCGATCGTGCCTCGGCGGATTACATGGGCATGCTCGCAACGGTGATGAACGCGCTGGCGATGCAGAACGCGCTCGAGAAGATCGGCGTGGACACGCGCGTCCAGTCCGCGATCCCCATGGCCTCGGTGTGCGAGCCGTACATCCGCCGCCGAGCCGAGCGGCACATGGAGAAGGGCCGCGTCGTGCTGTTCGCGGCGGGCACTGGCCTGCCGTTCTTCACCACCGACACCACCGCGGCGCTGCGCGCAGCCGAGATGCAGTGCGACGCGCTGTTCAAGGGCACCAGCGTGGACGGCGTCTATGATGCCGACCCCAAGAAGGTGCCGACCGCGAAGCGCTACGACACGCTGGACTATAACCGCGTCCTCGCAGACGACCTGAAGGTGATGGACGCCTCCGCGGTGGCCCTTTGCCGCGACAACAACATTCCGATCGTCGTTTTCAACATCCGCGACGAAGGCAACCTGACCCGCGTGCTCCGCGGCGAGGGCACCTCGACGATCGTCCAGAACGAAACCCAATCCGCATAAGAAGGAGCCGATAATGGCCGCTTACGACAAGGCAGACCTAGAGCGCCGCATGAACGGCGCGGTGGAGTCGCTGAAGCACGACCTGCAGGGCTTGCGCACGGGCCGCGCGAGCACCACGCTCCTCGATCCGGTGACGGTCGAGGTGTACGGCGCGCACATGCCGCTCGCGCAGGTGGCGACGGTCGCCGCGCCCGAGCCGCGCCTGCTCTCCGTCACGGTGTGGGACAAGTCCAATGTCGGTCCCGTCGAGAAGGCGATCCGCTCGGCAGGCCTGGGCCTCAACCCGATCACCGACGGCCAGACGCTGCGCCTGCCGATCCCGGACCTGACCGAGGAGCGCCGCAAGGAGCTCGCCAAGCTCGCCAGCAAATATGCCGAGGCGGCCCGCATCGCCGCGCGCAACGTGCGCCGCGACGGCAATGACAGCCTGAAGACCGACGAGAAGAAGGGCGTCTATTCGGAAGACGAGCGCAAGCGCCACGAGACCGAGGTGCAGAAGCTGACCGACGCCACGATCGCGGAGATCGACGCCGCTGCGGCCGCCAAGGAAAAGGAAATTCTCGGCAAGTGAACCTGGCGCACGCCCTGTCTGTTGCTTGCCGGAATGACCTCAGTGGCGTTTTCGATGGCCGCTAAGCCCGCCCCCGCGTCGGAAGGCGCCGCGCCCCCGCGCCATGTCGCCATCATTATGGACGGCAATGGCCGCTGGGCGAAGAAACGGCTGCTGCCGCGTATCGCCGGGCACAAGCAGGGCGTCGAGGCCGTTCGGCGGATCAGTCGTGCCGCGCGCAAGCTCGGCATCGAGGTGCTGACGCTCTACGCCTTCTCCTCGGAGAATTGGCGGCGGCCGGAGGAGGAGGTGCGGGACCTGATGGGCCTGCTCCGCCACTTCCTGGCGAGCGAGCTGGACGAGCTGGTCTCCGAAGGCGTGAAGCTGCGGATCATCGGGGCGTGGCGCAAGCTCTCGCCCGATCTGGTCGCGATGATCGACGGCGCGGTCGCGCGCACCGCGAACAACCCGGGGCCGACTTTGGTGATTGCGCTCAATTATGGTGCCCAGGCCGAGCTGGCCGAAGCGGCGCGGGTGCTGGCCGAAAAGGCCAAGGCGGGTGAGATCGACCCCGCCGCGATCGACGAGGCGCTGTTCCAGGACGCACTCGACACCGGCGACCTGCCGCCGCTCGACCTGCTGATCCGCACATCGGGCGAGCAGCGCCTGTCGAATTTCCTGCTGTGGCAGGCGGCCTATGCCGAATTCCTGTTCGTCGATACGCTGTGGCCCGACTTCGACGAGAAGGCCCTGACCGAGGCGCTCGATCAATATGGCCGCCGCCAGCGCCGTTTCGGGGGCTTGTGAGCAAGACCGGTTCCGAGCTCGCCACCCGGCTGGGCGTCGCCTTCATCCTGATCGGGCTGGCTTTTGCGGCGCTCTATTCCGGTGGCGTGGGCTTCTGGATGGTGGTGAGTGTCGTCGGCGTGCTGATGATGGGCGAATGGGCGATGCTCGCCGGCGCCAACCTCAAGGGCAAGCGGCTCGCCCAATATGCGATCTCGGTGCCGCTCGCCGCGATGCTGCCGGGGCTCACCCCCGAGCTGGGCAGCGCCGGGCAGGAGTTCCTCGCGCTCGGCCTGATCATCGGCGTGTTCTTCTTCCTGGCGATCGTCACCAGGGGCGCACAGCTCGCCCTGGGCGCCTTCTATGTCGGCCTGCCGGTGCTGGCGCTGGTGACGATCCGCGAGCAGCCGGTACAAGGGCTACTGCTCACCTTCTGGGCGATGGCGCTGGTCTGGGCGTGCGACAGCGTCGCCTATTTCGCCGGACGTGCGATCGGCGGGCCCAAGCTTGCCCCGGCGATCAGCCCGAACAAGACCTGGTCGGGCTTCCTGGGCGGCGTGGCGGGCGCGACGCTGTTCGCTTTCATCCTGGTCTGGCTCTTCGGCCTGCCCGTGGCACTGGCCTGGGCAACGCCGGCGCTGGCGGTGCTGGCGCAACTGGGTGACCTGTTCGAGAGCCATTTGAAGCGCTGCGCCGGCGTGAAGGATTCGGGCAATCTGCTGCCTGGCCATGGCGGCGTGCTCGATCGGCTCGACGGGCTCGTCTCGACGGCGCCGTTCGCTGCCCTGCTGGTGCTCTGGCTCGTTCGATGAAAAGCGTGACGATTCTGGGTGCCACCGGATCGGTGGGCAGCTCGACGCTCGACCTGATCGAGCGGGAACCCGAGCGATTCGAAGTGGTTGCGCTCACCGCCAATTGCGATGTCGAGAAGCTCGCCGCGGCGGCGATCCGGACCGGCGCGCGCCATGCCGTGGTGGCTGACGAAAGCTGCCTGCCCGCATTGCGCGAGCGGCTGGCGGGGACGGGGATCACCGTCGCCGGCGGTCCCCAGGCGGTGTGCGAGGCGGCGCGGATGGGAGCCGAATGGACGATGGCGGCGATCGTCGGGCTGGCCGGACTCGGCTCGGCGATGGCGGCGGTGGAGCAGGGCGGCACCGTGGTGTTGGCCAACAAGGAGCCGCTGGTCTCGGCCGGCGATCTGGTGACCGCGGCGGCACGACGCCACGGCGCCACGATCCTGCCCGCCGATTCGGAGCACAACGCGATCTTCCAGTGCTTCGATTTCGAGCGACCCGAGCGCGTGCGGCGGATCATCCTGACCGCCAGCGGCGGCCCGTTCCGGGACTGGGACCTCGAAGCGATGCGCGGCGTGACGCCGGCCCAGGCTTGTGCGCACCCCAACTGGTCGATGGGCGCCAAGATCTCCGTCGATTCGGCGACGATGATGAACAAGGGCCTCGAGCTGATCGAGGCGGCGCGGCTGTTCCCGGTGGCGAACCAAGCGCTTGAAATATTGGTGCATCGTCAGTCGGTGATCCATTCGATGGTGGAATATGTCGACGGATCGGTACTGGCACAGATGGGCCCTTCGGACATGCGGGTGCCGATCGCGCACACGCTCGCCTGGCCCGACCGGATGGCGACGCCGATGCCGCCCCTGGACTTTGTGGCAATGGCAAGGCTGGACTTCGAGGCGCCCGACGCGGTGCGCTTCCCCGCATTGCGGCTGGCACGCGAGGCGCTGGAGGCTGGTGGCGCTCGTCCGGCGATCCTCAACGCGGCCAATGAAGTGGCAGTTGCGGCCTTCCTTTCGGGCCGGCTCAACTTTCTTGAAATTGCCGCAATCTCTGCCGATACGCTTGATCGCTATGACCCGGTCGCTCCGGAAAGCCTCGAAGCCGTTTGGGCAATCGACGCCGAGGCTAGGCGGATCGCGGGCGAGCGTGTGAAGGACGGCGTCGCTTGATTCAAACTCCCGGCATCCTGGTCACCATACTCGCGTTCGCGCTGGTGCTCGGGCCGCTCGTGTTCCTGCACGAGCTCGGCCACTACCTCGCCGGACGCTGGTTCGGCGTGAAGGCCGAGGAATTCTCGATCGGCTTCGGCCGCGAGGTGGCCGGTTTCACCGACAGGCGCGGTACCCGCTGGAAGTTCGGCTGGCTGCCGCTGGGCGGCTATGTCCGCTTCGCCGGCGACATGAATCCGGCCAGTCAGCCTTCGCCGGAATGGCTCTCGCTGCCCGCCTCGGAGCGGGCGCGGACCTTCCAGGCCAAGCCGCTGTGGCAGCGCGCGATCATCGTCGCGGCGGGCCCGATCATGAATTTCCTCATCGCGATCGCGATCCTGGGCAGTTTCGCCGTCGCGTTCGGCGAGAATGTCACCCCGGCGACGATCGGTGAGGTCCAGGCGAACAGCGCCGCCGCCAAGGCCGGTCTGAAGACCGGCGACCGCATCACCGCGATGGATGGCCGCACGGTCGATGATTATTTCGACCTGCGCATGTTCACCGCACTGCGTGCCGGCGAGCTGGTGACGATCGATTTCCAGCGTGACGGGCAGGCCCGCCAGGTGCAGGCGACGATCGGCACGCTGAAGCTCAAGGATCGCTTCGGCAATATCTCGACCCGCGGCCAGCTCGGCGTCGGCCCCGCTGCCCAGCAGGTCCGCCAGGTGGCGATCTGGGAAGCCCCGCTCGTGGGCATGCGCCAGACCGGCGAGATCATCGACGTGACCGTCGAGGGACTGAAGCGTATCATTCTGGGCCGGATCCCGGTGAGCGAGCTCGGCGGACCGCTGAAGATCGCCCAGGCATCCGGCGAGAGTCTCTCGATGGGGCCGCTGGCGCTGGTCAGCCTGATTGCGCTAGTCTCGATTAATCTGGGATTCATCAACCTGTTGCCAGTCCCTGTGCTGGATGGCGGGCATCTGCTGTTCTACGCAGTCGAGGCTGTCCGTCGTCGCCCGGTGGAGCCTCAGGTTATGGAGTGGGCGTATCGTGGCGGTTTGATCGCAATTCTGGCGCTCATGCTGTTCGTTACGTTTAATGATCTCGGCGCGTTCGGCGTGTGGAGAAGTTTGGCCGGGTTGATCGGCTGATGCGGTTCGTGCAGGGCGGTGCAAGCCGCGTGGCTGACGGCCGGTATTTTGATTCCGACTGGGGTGGGATGGTGACTGCGATCAAGGCAACGAAAATCGGCGCGCGCGCCACGGCGACCCTTCTCGCGGGCACCATGCTCTCGGGCGCGGCGCTAGCGCAGACTGCGGCCCCGACGACGGCTCCGGCCCCCGCTGCGCAGACCGCTCCGGCGGTCCCGGCTCCCGTGACTCGCACGATCAAGTCGATCCGCGTGCAGGGTTCGCAGCGCATCGAGCCCGAAACGGTGCTCAGCTACACCCGCCTGCGGGTGGGTGACGCTTACACCAACGAGACGATCGACCAGGCGATCAAGGACTTGCTCGCATCCGAGCTGCTCGCCGACGTATCGATCGAAGGCGTCGAGAATGGCGACCTGGTGATCCGCATCCGCGAGAACCCGGTGATCAACCGCGTGATCTACGAGGGCAACAAGCGGCTCAAGGAAGACAAGATCAAGAAGGAAGTGAAGCTGGCGCCGCGCCAGATCTTCACCCGCACCGCGGTCCGCGCCGACGTGGCCCGCATCGTCGAGCTCTATCGTCGCCAGGGCCGCTTCGCCGCCGTGGTCGAGCCGAAGATGGTCAGCCTCGACCAGAACCGCGTCGACGTGATCTTCGAAGTGCATGAGGGCCCGAAGTCCAAGGTCCGCCAGATCAACATCATCGGCAACGAGGTGTTCTCCGACAGCAAGCTGCGCGGCGAGATGGCGACCAAGACCGCCAGCATCACGCACCTGATGAGCTCGAACACGAGCTACGACCAGGATCGCCTGGCCTATGACCAGCAGAAGCTCCGCCAGTTCTACCTGACCAACGGCTATGCCGATTTCCGCGTGATCTCGGCCGTGGCCGAGCTGACGCCGGACAAGAAGGACTTCATCATCACCTACGTGGTGGAGGAAGGTCCCCGCTACAAGTTCGGTCCGGTCACCGTCGACAGCGCGATCCGCGACTTCGACGACAAGAAGCTCGCCGCCGCGCTGAGCATCAAGGAAGGCGAGTGGTATAACGCCAAGGCCGTGGAAGACACGGTCGAACAGCTGAGCGAGACCGCCGGTATCGCGGGCTACGCCTTCGCCGACGTGCGCCCCGACTTCCAGCGCGACAAGGAAGCGCTGACGATGGGGATGAATTTCCACATCGCCGAAGCGAACCGCACGTACATCGAGCGCATCGACATCACCGGCAACCGCCAGACCCAGGACAAGGTGATCCGCCGCGAGTTCCGCGTGGCCGAGGGCGACGCCTTCAACACCTTCCTGGTCAAGCGTTCGCAGGACCGCATCAACTCGCTGGGCTATTTCCAGGACAAGTTCGAGATCGAGCGTGTCGAGGGTTCGGCGCCGGATCGCATCGTGCTCAAGGCGAACGTCGAAGAGCGCGCGAACGGCGAACTGACGCTGTCGGCCGGTTTCTCGAGCCTCGAGCAGTTCATCCTTCAGGCCTCGATCCGCCAGCGCAACTTCCGCGGCATGGGCCAGACCGTGTCGGCCTCGGTCGACTATTCGAGCTATTCGAAGTCGGTCGAGCTGGGCTTCACCGAGCCCTATCTGTTCGACAAGAACATCGCGCTGGGCGGCACGATCTTCCGCCGCGACTACAACGCGTTCAACTATCTCGGTTCGGACCGCCAGACGACCTACAGCCAGGTTTCGACCGGTGCCCAGATCGTCGCCGGCGTGCCGTTGACCGAATACTGGACGCTGTCGGCCCGCTATTATCTGGCCAAGGACAACGTCACGCTCGACAAGAGCAACTTCTATACCGACAGCAACAGCGACGGCGTTCGCGGCAACAGCCCGGGCGATACCTGCGATCCGCAGATCGCGGGGCGCTACTATTGCGAAGCGGTGGGCAACCGCCTGACCTCGCTGGTCGGCCTGACGCTGACCTATGACAGCCTGAACAGCCGCCTGCGTCCGTCGCGCGGTGAGCGACTGTCGCTGAGCGGCGACTTCGCCGGCGTGGGCGGCGACGTGCGTTATCTGCGTGCGCGCTTCGACGCCGACAAATACTGGAACGTCGGCAGCGGCTTCATCGCCTCGGTCTCGGCCGAGGGTGGCTACATCCACAGCCTGGAGAAGAGCCGTGGCGCGGGCATCGATTCGGTTCGCATCACCGACCGCTTCTATCTGGGCGAGCCGCAGTTCCGCGGCTTCGACATCCGCGGCGTCGGCCCGCGCGTGCAGCGCATCGCCTATACCGGCAGCGTGGCGGGCGGCGATCAGGCGCTGGTCACCGACCGCGACCAGATCATCGACGACGCGATCGGCGGCAAGGCCTATTACCTGACCAAGGCCGAGCTCGAGATCCCGCTGGGCGCGGGTGCGGCCGAGATGGGCCTGCGTCCGTCGATCTTCATCATGGCTGGCAGCCTGTTCAACATCACCCGTCCGGGGTCGTCGGTCGGTGTCGATCCGGCGTGCCCGACGTCGCCCTATGGCTTCTGTCAGAAGGTCGGTTCGGACGGCAAACCGGCGTTCAACGCCGATGGCTCGCCGTCGCTGCTTCCGCGGGACAATTTCCTGAAGGATCCCACCACCGGCCAGCAGCTCTTCGCCGTGAGCGCGTCGGATCCGGTGAACTCGGGCTTCTACACCACCTGTAAGGTCGGTTATGCCGCGAAGGCAGGCGATCCGTGCGTCGGTACCTCGGTCAACGCCATCGTGAACAACCCGATCGCGCCGGTCTATGAGCGCTATGTCGGCAACAGCGCCTCGCCGCGCCTGTCGATCGGCTTCGGCGTGAACTGGAATTCCCCCTTCGGCCCGCTGCGTATCGACGTGGCCAAGACGTTGCTCCACGCCAAGGGCGACGACACCAAGCTTGTAACCTTCAACGTAGGGACTCAATTCTGATGATTACCAAGAAGCGCATTCTCGCCGCGCTGCTGGCGGCTCCTGCCGCGCTCGTCGTCGCGGCCCCCGCGCACGCGCAGGTCAGCGGCAGCATCGCCACTGCCAGCCCGGTTCGCGTCGTCGATGCCTCGAAGGCGTTCTCTGCCGCGCAGCAGCAGATCCAGACGACCTACAAGGCGGCCTTCGAGCAGATCAATGCGCGCCGCCAGGCCGCGCAGAAGGAAGCCGAGCCGCTTCTCGCCCAGCTCGACACCAACAAGGACAAGAAGGTCGACGACAACGAACTCAAGGCTGCCCAGGCTGCCAAGAACCCGGTCCTCGACAAGATCACGGCGCTGCAGAACGCCGCGAACACCGACGTCCAGAAGCTGAGCAACCCGGCTGCACGCGCCGAGCTGTTCGCGATCGAATCGATCCTGCGCCAGTATGAAGCGGCCCAGCTGCGTGTCGTCACGGCTCGCAAGGTCGGCGTGATCCTGTCGCCGGAAGTGTTCATGTACGCGCCGGATTCGGCCGACATCAGCGACGCGATCACCGCCGAGCTCGACAAGTCGGTGCCGACCGTGAGCATCCAGCCGCCGGCCGACTGGCAGCCCGCCCGCGAGACGCTGGCGATGCAGCAGCAGCTGGCCCAGATCGAGCAGATCCGCGCCTACCAGGCCGCTGCCCAGCAGCAGCGCGCGGGCGCCGCTCCGGCAGCTCCGGCTCCCGCCGCACCGGCTGGCGCCAAGAAGCCCGCCGAGCCGCGGTGAGCGAGGAAGCAACGGTAGCCGCCGACATCGGCCCGCTGAATATCCAGCGGGTGATGGCGGCGTTGCCGCACCGTTATCCGATGCTGCTCGTCGATCGCGTCGAGGAACTGGTCCCGGACCAGCGAATCGTCGCGATCAAGGCGGTCTCGATGAACGAGGAATTCTTCCAGGGGCATTTCCCCGGAAGGCCGATCATGCCCGGCGTCCTCCAGATTGAGGCGCTGGCGCAGGCGGCGGGCGTGCTCGCGGTGGAGAGCCTCGGCCTCGCCGGTTCGGGCAAGCTCGTTTATTTCATGTCGATCGACGGGGTGAAGTTCCGCAAGCCGGTCGAGCCCGGCGTGCTGCTGCGTCTCGAGGTCGAGTTCATCCAGAAGCGTTCGCGCGTCTGCAAGTTCGCGGGCAGGGCGATGCTGAACGGCGAAGTCGCCACCGAGTGCGAATTCACCGCGATGATCGCGGATCCGCCTTCGGCCTGAGGCCAGGGCTTTTCCGACTTCCGGCGCCGCGCAGCCCCCAGGTTGCGCGGCGCTCGCGTCTCTGTTAGGGGCGCGCGCTCTGCCGGTCGGAAACCGGCGGCTTTCCAAGGAATTCGACGTGAAGAAAGATACCCACCCCGATTACCACATGATCAAGGTGCAGATGACCGACGGCACCGTGTACGAGACCCGCTCCACCTGGGGCAAGGAAGGCGACACGATGACCCTCGACATCGACCCGCTGGCGCACCCGGCCTGGACCGGTGGTTCGCAGCGTCTCCTCGATCAGGGTGGCCAGGTCGCGCGCTTCAACAAGCGCTTCGGCGGCCTCAACCTCGGCAAGAAGTAAAATTCTGGTGGGCTTTCGGCGCGTTGCCTCGTTAACGCGCCGTTAGCCAGCCGAGTCTAGCTTGTCTGGCATGGCAAGCGCAGCACGAGCATTCGCAGCGGAATTCGAACCGGCCGAGGAACTGGGCCGGCGGCGTTCCATGCGTGCGCCGGTTTCGCTCGATGCGAAGATCGGTCGTGGCGGCTTGGACCGCGCGCTCTGCAAGGTAGTGGACGTGTCGCTGCACGGCGCGCGAATCCAGACCTATTCCGAAGTCCGCGCCAATTCGATGATCTGGCTGGCACTGCCCAATGTGGGGCATGTCGCCGCCCGCGTGATCTGGTCGAACGATTTCGAGGCGGGCCTCGAGTTCCAGGCCGCACTTACTCCCGAAGCTTTCGAGACACTTACGGCATAACGATGGCACCATGCGCCGAAGTGAGGCGTGTGGCGATTGCGCATGTGTTCAAACTAAGACACTCTTCGCGAACTTCACCTGCTGGGGAAACTGGTGATGCTCAAGGGTCTGCTGCTTTGCGCGGCGGCATGTGCCGCGCCCACCACGGTCATGGCAGGCGATAAGGATCTGCCGATCGTCCCGAATCTCAAGGCGATGCTCGCCGCCGATGGCGCTGCGCGTGTCCCTGTGGCTCCGGGAAGGAAGGTCGCGACCGAGCGGCCGGCCACGTTCGTTCCGATCGCCTATCGCGGGCTGGAACGCGCCGATCTATCGACCGCCACCGTTTCGCATCCGCCCGTGCGACTGCAGTCCGGCGCCCCGGGCGCGGAGCTCAAGGCAGCGCCGAACTGGAACCTCACGGCAGTCGAGAACAGCGAGAACGCGACCAGCGCCCGCGGGGCCAGCTGGGCGGTGTACGATACGCTTTCCGACCATCGCAAGCCGCGTTTCCGCCGTTCGGCGCTGAGCACGATGCTCGTGCTGCGCATCGACGGGAAGGAAAGCACCTCGCCGGTCAGCGTTGGTGGGGGCGGTGTCGCCTCGGCCCTGTGGAAGGCGATGCCCGGGGACTGATCCCCTGGACCTTCCTTCATCCCAGCCAGTCGATCCAGTTGCCATAGGCATGGCAGGTCGCGAGCCTGCGCGTCTCGCCGCTCGGCCAGCAGGTCAGCGTCAGATGGACCTCGCTGCGCGTCGGCGTCCATTCGAAGCTGATCCAGGCCAGCGGACGCTCGGCAGTGGCGCGGGCACCGGCACCGTGGATGGCGCGCAGCACCGTTCCGCGATCCTCGCCGTTGAAATATTGCAGCACCATTGAGTGGAAGACGACGCGGCAGCGCCCTACCTCCTGCGGCTCGGCCAGGCGTGCGACGAGCCAGGAGGCGGCGTCGGACCGGTCGATCCGCGGCGGATGGCGCAGCGCCAGATCGAGCGCGCGCTCCAGCCGGCGGGCGCGGCCGGGCTGATCGGCCCAGACATAGGAGAGCAGTCGCTCGCGCGTCTCCGCATCGCCGGCGTCGAGCGGGTTGAGATCGACCCCGCGGGCGGCGGCGACCTCGATGGGAGCGGGAAGGGGCGCCGGCCCGGTCCATAGCGGCACGATGTGCACCGGCGAGTCCATGCAGCCGGCCAGCACTCCGCCCAGATCATAGCCATAGCGCGCCAGATTGAGGTTGAGCCCGCAGCTGGAGCCCAGCTCGAGCAGCTCGAAGGGCAGGCCGAACCTGCGGTGCGCGACCATCAGCGCGGCGCCGATCGCGGCGGCACGGCCGACTTCGTTGGTCTGGGGCGTATCCTGCATCCAGCGGGCGATGAAATCGTCCGAGGCGGCGAGGGCGGCGCCGATCGCGCCGTCATAATCGTCATGCTCGCGGGCATAGAGCGCGCGAAGTGCCGCGGGCTCGCCCCGGCGCGCCAGCGCGTGTAGCGCGGCATTGAAACGCATCGCCAGGGCCGAAGCGGAAGGGTCGCCCGGCCAGCCGGCGATGAATTCTGCGGTGCGCGGCGCGAGATAGAGCTGGCGATGGCCTGCCTCGAGCACCGACGCGACGAATGGCGAGCCGAGCCGCCGTGCGACCCGGGCCTGGCGGTGGAGCTCACCCGCGGCGGCAGGCACCATCATGTTCATTGTCGTTTTCCTTGCCGCCCCTCGGGGAGCGGAGACATTCAGGTACGGAAAAGCGCCAGTCCGGCGGCGTCATGCCGCCGGACTGGTTGCCTTCAGAAGGACTGCCAGTCGTCCAGTGCCGCGCCGTTGGTCGGGCGGACCAGCGCCGGGATCGCGGCGGCCGGCAGCGGCCTGGCCGCGATGTCGAACCCGCCACGCGCCGGCTTGCGGCCGCCGCCATGGCCGGCCTCGCCAACCTTGAAGCGACGGGCCTGCTCGGACAGCGTGGTCACTTCGCTGGCGAGGTGACGTGCCGCTGCCGAGGTTTCCTCGACCATCGCCGCATTCTGCTGGGTCGACTGGTCCATTGCGCCGATCGCGGTGCTGACCTCGCTGATCGCGGTGGCCTGGGCCTGGTTGTCGGTGGCCATCTCGCCGAGCAGCGAATGGACCTCGCCGACGCCGGTCGAGATGTCGGCAAGGGCGCCGTCGACCTTGCGCACTGCGTCCACGGCCGAGACGATGTCGGTCTGGGTCGCGGTCAGCTGGTCGCGGGCGCGGCCCGCTTCCTCTTCCGCCCGCATCGCCAGCGCCGAGACGAGATCGGCGACCACCGCGAAGCCGCGACCCGCCTCGCCGGCGCGGCCCGCTTCCACGGCCGCGTTCATGGCGAGAACGCGCGTCTGGAACGCGATCTTGTCCAGCCCCTCGATGACGCTGTCGATGCCCTTGGCGCTGTCCGCCACGCGGGTCATCGCCTGCATCGCCTCGTCGGCGGTCTCTCGACCGTTGGTGACCGTGGCGATCGTCTCGTCGGCACGCGAGACCGTGCGGTTGGCCGCATCGGCGGTCGCGCGCAGGCGGCCGTTCATCTGCGTCACCGCGGCAGCGGTCTCCTCGAGGCTGGCAGCGTTCGCTTCAGTGCGGCGCGCCAGGTCTTCGGAGGCCTGGGCGATCTCGTTCGAGCCGGTGTTGATCGACTGGGTCGATTCCATCACCGAGGCGATCAGCGCGCGCAGCTCGCCCACCGCGGCGTTGAAGTTGGTCTTCACCGCTTCATAGTCGCCCGGGAAGGCCTGGGTGATCTCGGCGGTGAGATTGCCGCCGGCGAGTTCGGAGAGATGCGCCGAGACGGTCTCGACGACCATCTTCTGCACAGCTTCGGCCTTGGCATTGGCGGCATCGGACGCCTGCTTGGCGACGGCCGCGTCGCGGAACACCAGCACCGCGCGGGCCATGTCGCCCAGCTCGTCGCCGCGATCCGTGTCCGGCACGGCGATGTCGTTCCGGCCGGCGGCGAGGTCCGCCATCGTCCGGGTAAGGCCCGACACCGGGGCGGCGATCAGGCGGGTGAGCATCACCGCGAGGGTGACGGCGATGCCGATCAGCGCGAGCGCGCCGAGGGCGAGGACCCACAGCGCGGTGCCGATGGCGGATTCCTGGCTGGCGCCGTTCTTCTCGATCAGCGCGGTCTGGGCGTCCTTGATCTCGCGCAGCGGGAGGACGGCGGCACTGGTCAGCACCGCCTTGCCGGCGGCACGCACCTCGGCCTCGGCCGCGTCGCGCTGGCCGGCCTTGACCTTTGCGATCAGGCGGTCGCTCCAGTCCTTGCGCCACTTGAGCGTTTCCTCGCGCGACTTGAGCAAGGCCGCCTCGAGCTTGGAATCCTTGAGCAGCTCCTGCAGCTCGGCCGAGGTCTTGTCATAGTCCTGGCGGCCCTCGTTGTACGACTTGAGATAGGTCTCGTCGCCGGTGACGAGGAAGCCGCGCATCTGGCTGTTCTGGCGCAGCAGCGCGGTCTCCAGGCCAAGCGTCTTGGCGTGGATCGACTGGCTGAGATTGTTCGCGTCGGTCGAGCCCCGAATCGACGAGATGCTGGAGTAGAACACCAGCATCACGATCGCGGCCGTCGCGCAGATCGTCAGGAAGGAGAGTCCCAGCTTCCTGGGTATCTTCATGGCCTTGAGCATATTTCTAGCCTTTCGAAGTGGCGGTTCCCGCGACCGCAGATGCCGCCACCCGCAAAGGGGGCCTTCGGTTGTCGATCAGGCCCGGGCCGCGCCCCCTCGCGCAGCCCGGGCCCCTTGCCCGATCAGAAGTCGAAGCGGACCGCCGCCGAGATGGTACGGCCGTTGAGCACATGGGCCCGGGCCACGCCCACCGCCGGGATCACCGCGTCGTCGATCGCGGTGATCGCGATGACGTCGAAGAGGTTGGCGGCATTGACCGACAGGGTGACGCGGTCGAGCGGACGGAACTGCACGAACGCGTTGGTCGTCGTGTAGCCCGGCACCTTCAGCGTGTTCGCGGCGGTGGCCCAGCTGCCGGTCGTCCCGATGACCACGGCGCCGACGCTGAACTTGTCGGTCGTGATCTGCGGGGTGACCTGGTAGATCAGCTTCGCCTGGTGCTGCGGCGTGTTGCCGCTGTTCGCCGGGGTGAACACGTCGTTGGTGATCTCGGCGTCGGTATAGGTCGCGCCCGCGGTCAGGCTGAAGATGCCCCAGCGGTAGCTGCCCTCGAACTCGGCGCCGATCGCCTTGTAGTCACGCAGCAGCGGCAGGCCGGTGGTCGAGTCGAGGTTGCTGTCCTCGGCCTTGGCCCAGAAGCCGGTGAGGTTCAGCGTCAGGCTGTCGTTGCGGTACTTCACGCCCGCCTCGGCCTGGTGAACGACGTCGACCGCATTGTCCTTGTCGACCATCTTGCCGGTGTTCGGGTTGACCAGCGGGCTGAACTGGATGCGATCGCCATTGGCGCGGCCGCCGCGGCTGTAGCGTGCGAACACGGCGAGCGGCTCGGCGATGCGCCAGTTGATGCCGGCCGAATAGCTCAGATAGCCATAGGTGTAATCGACCACGCCCGGGGTGGCCGGAGTGATTGCCACGGCCATTTCCGGCACCGAGATCACGCCGTCGCCATTGACGTCGCGCGGGGCGACGCCGACGCGGCCACCGCCCAGGTCGGCGCCGAACACGGTGCCTTCGGCCTTGCCGAAGTCATAGCGGATCGAGCCGCCGATCGCGACGCCGCCGATCTTCAGGTTGACCGAGGCGAAGGGCGCGTTGGTGGTGTAGCCGAGCTTGTAGCCGCGGCGGAACTGGCCCGGGGTCGGCGCGCCGTAGCGCAGCGTGCCGTCCTGGGTGACCTTGACGCCGCCGGCGGTGGCGACGTCGAGCAGCTGGGCATCGCCATTGTCCGAGATGCCGCTGAGCACGGTCGCCCAGTTCCAGTCCGAGTCGATGTTCTGGTGCGAGCTGTAGAGGCCGACCGTGGTGGTCAGGTCATGGCCGCCGAGCTTCCACACCTTGCTGGCGCGGATGTCGTTGGTGACGTTGCTCAGGTCGTTCAGGTCGGTGTCGGCGAGCATCATCAGTGCGCCGAGGCCGTTGCCGTTGAGCGTGCTCGGGCTGGCGATCACCGTGCCGGTGTTCGGGCCGCTGGCATAGCGCAGCGTGCCGCCCGGGGCGCCGAACGCCGCCGGCATCGCCGCCGCGGGCACGAACTGGGTGTAGTAGATGCCCATGTAATGGTTGGACATGCTCGAGTAGCGGAACTTCTCGGTCACGTCCCAGCCGGCGATGTCGAACTTCGCCTCGAGGCCCACCGACTTCTGGATCGGGTGCTGGCCGGCGGTGACGTCGTCGCGGACCGGCTGGTTGTTGCCGTTCAGGGTCAGCTGGGTCTGGTAGAACTTCGAGAACAGCGAGTCGTGGCGCACGTCATAGCCCGCGATGTTCTTGTACTTCGGATCGGCGTTGGTGCCGCTCACCGCGATCGGGGTGATGTCGTAGGCCGGCGTGCGGTCGTCGAGATACTTGGCGTAGAAGCGGATATAGCCGCCGTCGAACTCCTTGGTGACGTTCAGCTTGATCTGGCCGCCGCGAGTCGAGGTGAAGCCGGTCGCGCGCGGGCCTTCGCCGTCGCGGTAGAAGCCGCCGACATGGAAGCGCAGCGTCGGGGTGATCTTCGCGCCATAGTCGAAGTCGATGCGGCGCATGCCATAGTCGAGGCCGGCCGAGAGCTGCACGGCGCCGCCTTCGGTGTCGCCGGTCTTCGAGATGAAGTTGACGATGCCGCCGGGCGAGTTCGACGCGAAGGTCGAGGCCGAGCCGCCGCGGATCGCTTCCACCGCGGCCAGGTTCAGGTCGGCGCGCAGGAAGGTGTCGGCGGTCGCGAAGGCGATGTCGCCGAACTCGAGCACGGGCAGGCCGTCTTCCTGCAGCTGCAGGAACTTGGCGCCGGTCGAGGCGATCGGCAGGCCGCGGATGGTGATGTTGGCGCTGCCCTCACCGGTCGATGCTTCCGAGCGGATGCCGGGGATGTCGCGCAGGATCTCGGAGATCGAGCGTGCGCCGATCTTCTCGATCTCGCTGGCGCGCAGCGCGCTGGTCGAGGTGGCGCTGTCCAGGCGGTCGCGGCCCTTGGCGACGCCGGTCGAGAAGACTTCCTCGGTCTTCTTGGCGGCCGGGGCGTTCTGCGTCTCGCCTTCGGGCTTGGCGTCCTTGCCGGCCACGACCGGTGCGGTCGGCGTGGTCTCCGACGCCAGGGCCGGCGTGATCAGCGCGAACGGGGCGACGGTGATCAACAGGAAATGCTTCTTCATGCTATGCTTACCCACCTTGAAAATGGTGACCCGCAAGGGTCTTGTTTCCCTGGAATTCTCGTATGTTCTGGTGCTCCGCGCCGGGCGAAGCTGAAGCTGGTTACGGAGGGGCCTTGCCGGGGCGATGCGGACGCGCCGGGCACGCGGGGGCTGTCCCGTGCGACCGAGGTCATACGGGTGGGCCGTGCTGCAATGCCGGATGTGCGTTCGCGCGGCGCTGTCCCCCAACAGCACCTCGCTTCGACAGGGCGGAACGGCCAGATGCGCCGTTGCTGCCTGACTTACGGTCTTTCGCTGCCCGTGCCGGACAGTCGCGCCTGGACTTGCTCCTTCCCCCTCATGCGGCCGGAGGGCCACGCGAGTAATATAGCCGGGCGTTTCCCGTGCGTGTCGAAACTACGCAAAATATATATTCTGCGCAGATTCTGTATATCGCTGAGAACTAACGGCTTCTCGCGGGAAGGTGCTCTGCGCTGTTGCGGATGGCGCATCAGCTGTTGCGCATTGGACACATGTCGTGCCTGCCCGCGGATTGCGGCTAGAAGTGTCCCTGGCGCTTATTGCGGTGGCGTGGTTTGGCCGCGCTGGCCGACCAGATTCAGCACTATTTGCGCATATTCATTGTCCGGATCGAGCCCCCTGGCCTGGTCGGCTGCCTTGGTGGCGCCGGCAAGGTCACCCAGGCCGACAAGGGCAACTCCCTTGGCCGCGATCAGGTTCGCGCGCTCGGTGCCGGCCAGGTCCCTGTCGGTCGCGAGGAAACGGTCGATGAACGGGCCCATCTCCCCATAGGCGGAGAGGCTCAACAGGGTCGCGACATATTCCTTGGTCAGGTCATGCTGGTTGGGTGCGATCGCCAGGCCCTTGGCATAGCTGGCCTTGGCACCGGCGAAGTCCTGCACCTCATACTGGATCCAGCCGACCGCATAGGCGAGTTCGGCATAATGGAGGTTGGTCAGCACGAAATTGGCGGTGGCGGGGAAGCCGTCGATCGCCTGGCCGGCCTTCTTCGCCGCATCATAGGCGCGATACTGGTGCTCGTCATAGACGCGCACGTCGCTGCCGCAGCGCTCGGCGGCCGGCATGGTGGCGGGGAGAGCGGCGAAGCGGGCCTGCAGGGCAGGCAGCATTGCGGTGAAGCCGGCCCTGTCCTGGGCCTTTATCAGCGCGAAGGCCTTCTCGGTGTCGGGTTGGATCGCGGCGGCCTGGGCAGCGCGTTCCTCGCACGGCCCGGCGATCGCGGCGATGGGCGCGATCAAGGCGATGGCGGCGATTCCTGAGATCCAGTCTCTGCACATTGCCGTACCCCCTTGGGAGATATGGCGGAAAGGGTGGGATTCGAACCCACGGTACGCTTCCGCGCACGGCGGTTTTCAAGACCGCTGCCTTAAACCACTCGGCCACCTTTCCGTTGGGGCCTCCGCTATCCGGATTATCGACGATCCGCTACTATTTGTTGACGAAACCGGACGTCGGGGGGTTCTGCATCCGGTCTCCCTGTGGCACAAAAAGCCCATGCGGGGATCGAGTAGAGTGATGCGTAGCCTGTTGGCGCTTGGCGTGGCGGTGATCGCGGCGGCGCCTGTGGCTGCCCCTGCGATCGCGCAGGACGAGAGTGGTTTCCAGACCTATCTGGGCGAATTGTCGCGGCAGGCGGCGGCGCAGGGCGTGAGCCGGCGGACGATCGATACGGTCATCCCCACGCTCACCTATAACGCGCGGGTGGTGCAGCTCGACCGGCAGCAGCCCGAGACCGCGCCCAACGCCCCGATCTCGAATTTCGAGCCCTATCGCGTCAAGCATGTCGATGCCGCCCGGATCGGGCAGGGCAGGGCGGCCTATCAGCGCCAGCGCCCGCGGTTGCAGCGGATCGAGGCCGAGACCGGCGTGCCGGAATCTATCATGGTCGCGATCTGGGGGCACGAGACCAATTACGGCAAGGTGATGGGCGGGTTCGACCTGCCCCGCGCGCTCGCCAGCCTCGCCTATGAGGGGCGCCGGCGCGACCTGTTCGCCAGCGAGTTCATCGCCACGCTCAAGATGATCGACCGCGGCGTGCCGCGCGAGAAGCTGGTCGGCAGCTGGGCCGGCGCGTTCGGCGGGCCGCAGTTCCTGCCTTCGGTCTATCTCCGCCTCGCCCGCGACGGGGATGGTGACGGCATGGCCGATATCTGGACGAGCGAGGCGGACACGCTGACCTCGATCGCCAATTATTTCGTCAATGCCGGCTGGCGGAAGGGCCAGCCCTGGGGCTTCGCGGTCACCGTGCCCGCGAACCTCGACCGTGGCGCGATCGTCAACAAGACCGTCGCCCCGCGCTGCCCCCGCGTGTTCGACCGGCACAGCCGCTGGAAGACCATGGCGGAGTGGCGGGCGCTCGGAATCGTGCCGCAGACCCGCGCCTGGCCGGGCGACAATGTCCAGGCCACGCTGCTCGAGCCCGATGGCCCGGGCAGGACCGGCTACCTGCTCACCGGCAATTATCGCGTGATCCTCGATTATAATTGCTCGAATTTTTACGCTTTGTCGGTAGGCCTGCTCGCCGATGAGGTCGAACGCTAACATCTTCGCGCTCTCGCTCCTCGCTGCCATGGGCGGCGGGGCGTCGAGCCATGCCCATGCCGCACAGCACATGGGCTCTGTCGGGGCACAGGCCTATGGGGCGCAACAGTCTCAGCCGGACCCGCAATCCACCGAGACCTGGCGTGCCGCCGACGGCACGATCCGGTCCCGCCCCGCCCGGGTGCAGCCGGCCCCTGAGCCGGTCGCCCCGTCCCCCGAGCCTCAGCCCGAACCGCAGCCGCTATGGGCCGATCCCGCGCCCGTGCAGCAGTCGAGCGCGCCCGGCGCCTCCTACGCCGTGCCGGGCAGCGCGCCCGCACCGAAGAAGAGGGGCAAGGCCCCGCCACCGGCCCAGCCGCAATGGCAGCCCCAGCCGCAACAGACCGCGCCCTCGTTTCCCCAGGACTATAGCGACCCTACGGCCGGCGTGGCCGGGCCGAGCGGCTCGTCGCAGCCGGCTCCCGGCGAGACCCCGCGCTATGACGAGATCGGCTATGCCGGCGTCCGCCCGGTGAGCGGCTCGGCGGACCAGGCGATCGTCGCGGTCCACCGCTCGCTGCCGGCGAACAGCTATGTCGAGGTCACTTCGCTCGATACCGGCAAGACGATCCTGGTGCTGGTCACCGGCTCGGATCCCGGGGCCGACCATCCGATCGACCTGTCGGCCGGCGCCGCGCGCCAGCTCGGTGCCCAGGGCGACTCGATCGCCGTACGCATCCGCACCGTGAACCCGCCCTCGATGGACAAGGCCGCGCTCCAGGCCGGCCGGCCGGCCGGAGACCGTGCCGACGCGCCGCAGGTGCTGCTCACCGCGCTGCGCAAGCGCCTGCCGAACCAGCCTGGCTATGCCGCCGCGCCGCCGCGCGTCACGACGCCGGCCTATACCCCGCCGCGCACCGCCGCGCCGCGCCCGGCCCCCGTCCGCACGCCGCCGCCGGCTCCGCGTCCGGCGGCACGCGCAGTCGCACAGGGCAAATATCTGGTGCAGGTCGCCGCACTTTCTAACGCCGGGCGCGCACAAGCGCTTGCCCAAAGCCTAGGCGGGTTCGTAAAGCCGGGTGGCGGGCTCTATCGTGTCCAGCTCGGTCCCTTCGCCACGGCGGGCGAGGCCGAAGCGGCACGACGGCGCGCCGCGGGCGCGGGCTATGGAGATGCACGCGTCCAAGCCAACTGAAAGGCCGGACGAATCACATGAAGAAGTTGCTGCTCGCCGCATCGTTCCTGGCGCTCGCCGCCGCCCAGTCCACGAATGCCGCAGGCCCGCCGCCTTTCGATACGGTAGCGCCGGTCGCGTACATGGAGGACCTGTCCTCGGGCGCGGTGCTCTACGCCAAGGATGCCGACCGGCGCATGCCGCCGGCATCGATGGCCAAGATGATGACCGTCTATGTGGCGTTCGATCTGATCAAGAAGGGCGAGCTCAAGCTCGACAAGCAGATCGAAGTGCAGCCCGAGACCTGGAAGAAGTGGCACAGTCAGGGTTCGACCATGTTCCTGGCGGTGGGCGAGAAGCCGACCGTCTCCGATCTGCTGAAGGGCATCGTCACCCTGTCGGGCAACGACGCCTGCGTCGTCCTTGCCGAGGGCATTTCGGGCACCGAGGAAGCGTTCGTCCAGCGGATGAACGAGCAAGCCAAGCGCCTGGGTCTTTCCAACAGCCATTTCGGCACGTCGAACGGCTGGCCTGACGAAGGCCGCACCTATGTGACCGCGCGTGACCTGGCGCATCTCGCCGCCGCGACGATCAAGGACCATCCGGACCTCTACAAGCAGTATTATTCGCTGCCGAGTTTCACCTGGGGCAAGACGCTGGGCGCCGGCGCCGACATCAGCCAGGCGAACCGCGATCCGCTGCTCGGCCGCGTGCAGGGCGCTGACGGTCTCAAGACCGGCCATACCGACGAGGCCGGCTATGGCTTCACCGGCTCGGCCGAGCAGGGCGGCCGCCGCCTCGTCATGGTCGTCGCCGGGCTCACCACTTACAACGGCCGCGCCGATGAATCGGTGAAGTTCATGAACTGGGGCTTCCGCGCCTGGCAGGCCCGCCCGATCGTGAAGAAGGGCCGCAAGGTGGGTGAGGTCCAGGTTCAGGGTGGCACGACGGGCAGCGTCGGCGTGATCGCGCCGAACGACCTCAACGCCACCGTACCCGCCGGCACCGCGCCCGAGATGCAGGGCCGCATCGTCTATAACGGTCCGGTCCAGGCCGGCTTCAAGGCGGGCGACCATATCGCCGACCTCGTCATCGACTCGCCGGGCCTGCCTTCGCAGACCGTGCCGCTGGTTGCCGAGAAGGACGTGGCCGAGGCGGGATTCTTCGGCCGCGCCTGGCGCGGCTTCTGGTCGCTGTTCGGCTATTGATCACTCCCTCTCCCGTTGGGAGAGGCGTGGCCGGTCGGCCATGCCCCCGGCATGGCCTGAACAGCGCGGGGCGCTGTTTACCGGCCACGGGCCCCGCTCGGCGTAGCCGAGTGGGAAGGGTGAGGGCAGACCTCATTCTTCGGCCCTTACCCTTCCGGCGCTTCGCGCCTCCCTCCCTCTCCCAATGGGAGAGGGATTGGTGCTGATCGGCAACGAACCGGCCCATGAGGCACTCGCCGCCGCGATGCGGAACGGCAATCTCCACCATGCCTGGCTGATCGCCGGGCCCGAAGGTGTGGGGAAGGGCATGTTCGCGCGTCAGGCGGCGCTGCGCATGCTGTCCGAGGCGGCTGGGCGTGATCACCTCGCCCCCGGCTGGGACGTTCCCGCCGAAAGCCAGACCGTCCATCTGGTCGAGGCGGGCGCGCACCCCGACTATCGCGAGCTGGTCCGCCTGCCCAAGGATCCGGACAAGCCTGACGAGGCGCTGGCCCGCTCGATCACCATCGCGCAGGTCCGCTCGCTCCAGGCGCTGTTCGCCACCAAGCCGAGCTTCTCGCCGCGCCGCGTGATCGTCATCGATGCGATCGACGATCTCGAGCGCGGCGGCGCCAACGCGCTGCTCAAGAACCTCGAGGAGCCGCCGGCAGGGACGATCTTCCTGCTGGTGAGCCACGCGCCGGGCCGGCTGCTGCCGACGATCCGCTCGCGTTGCCGGCTGCTGCGCTTCGAGGCGCTGAGCGACGGTGACGTGACGGAGGTCCTGCACGCGCAACTGCCCGACGCCAGCGGGAGCGAGATCGCCGCGCTGGTCAAGGCGGGCGAGGGCTCGCCGGGGCGGGCGCTGAGCTTTGCCGGGCTCGATATCGCCACGATCGAGGCGGAGATGGCAGTGCTGGCCGATACCGGCGACCCCTCCAACATGGTCCGGGCGCGCCTGGCCAAGCTGCTCGGCACCAAGGCCGCGCAGCCGCGCTACGAGGCGTTCCTCGAACGCGCGCCGAGCTTCATCGCCGAGCGGGCCAGGACGATGTCGGGCGACGGGCTGCGCACCGCGCTCGATGCCTATGCCGCGGCGCGCGAACTGGCCGGGGCGGCGGTGGGCCTGTCGCTCGATGCCTCGGCGACGGTGTTCGAGATGAGCGGTATCCTCGCGCGGCTGGGACGCGCTTAACGCGGTCTTAGCCATCCGCGGTTATTCCGGCCCCGAAACAGGGGATATCTTTCATGACCGCGATAACCGGCATTACCGGCACTGGCGCCAGCTCGGCTACACAGGCTGCTGCGACCAACGGCGCCAGCGACCTGAACTTCGACGCGATCCTGGAGGCCTTCAAGAAGGCCGCCAGCGAAACGCCCGAGCAACGCGCCCGCGACGCAGTGCTCAAGAAGCACAATCTCTCCGAGGACGATTACAAGAAGTTGCCGCCCAAGGAGAAGGAAGCGATCGACAAGGAGATCACCGAGGCGGTGCGCAAGGTCCATGAGCGCAAGACCGGCGTGGCAATGCCGGACTCGCCGCTGCCGACCGAGAAGCTGTTCGGCTGATCGCCAGCCTCAAATCGTCATCCCGGTAACCCCGGACCTGATCCGGGGGTGCCGGGTGACGGTTATGGCTAAGGTTACCCACCACCCCAGCCCAGAAGCTCGTCGGGATCGGGCGTGTCCTCCATGAAGAGCGGTTTGCTCGGCTTCTTGCTCTTCTTCTCGATGATCCGGTCATAGGCGGCATCGCCCTTGCCGCTTTTGTTGAGCTTCATCTCGCGGGTGATGTAGTCGCCGGTCAGCAGGTTCCAGCTGATCTCCAAACCGTCATGCGCATAGGTGCGGCTGTAGAGCGTCGCATCCAGCCCGATCAGCCGCATGCGGGGCTTGCGGCCCGGAACCAGGCGATAGCGATAGACGGTGTTCACGGCCGTGGTGCCGCCGACCAGGTCGGTGATCTTCAGCACGCCCTTGGCGATGCTCACATCGGCGGCGCCGAGCGGATAGCTGTCGAGCTTGAGCAGTCCGACCGGGGCCAGGTCGATATCGAACTCGCCCTTGGTGAGCAGCATCGCCTTCACGGTGCGGGTTTCCTCGCCGCGCCCGATCAGCACAGTGTCGGCCTCACCATCTCCGTTCAGGTCGCCATCGGTGCGGCTTTCGACTTCTTCGCCCTTTTCGAGCCAGGCCTTGATGGAGTCGTCGCTGATCGGTGAGGCGTGCTGCGCTATCGCCGGGCTGGCGATCAGCAATGCCGCGATTGCCCAGATCCGCATGGGTTGGTCTCCCCCAAATCGTCATCCCGGCGAAAGCAGGGATCTCGTGCCATGGCGCGTCTCCGCCGCCTGCCATCTCGGCTTTCGTCGGGATGACGGAAGGTAACATGCCTTCACTGTCGTGCATATTGCCACGCAGGCGTTGCCGCTGTGGCGCCCAGCCTCTAGATGCGCCGAATGGCCGACCCCTTCTACATCACCACCGCGATCCACTATCCCAATGGCCGCCCGCATATCGGGCACGCCTATGAGATGATCGCCGCCGACGCGATCGCCCGCTTCCAGCGCCAGCAGGGCCGCGACGTCTTCTTCCAGACCGGCACCGACGAGCATGGCCTCAAGATGGTCAAGACGGCGCGCGACCGCGACATGACCGCGCGCGAGCTGGCGGACGAGATGTCGAGCTATTTCAGTGAAATGGCTGATAAACTTGATATCTCGTGCGATCGCTTCATCCGCACGTCGGAGGCCGATCACTACAAGGCCAGCCAGGCGATCTGGCAGGCGATGGCCGATGCCGGCGACCTGTATCTCGATCGCTACGAGGGCTGGTATTCGGTGCGCGACGAAGCCTTTTACGAAGAGAAGGAGCTGGTCGAAGGCGAGGGGGGCGAGAAGCTCTCCCCCCAGGGTACCCCGGTCGAATGGACCGCCGAGGAGACCTGGTTCTTCAAGCTCTCCAAGTACGAAAAACCGCTGCTCGATTTCTACGCGGCGAACCCGGACTTCATCCGTCCGGAATCGCGCCGCAACGAGATCCTGCGTTTCGTCGAGGGCGGGCTCGCCGACCTCTCGGTCTCGCGCACCAGCTTCGACTGGGGCGTGCCGGTGCCGGGTTCGCCCGGCCACGTGATGTATGTCTGGGTCGATGCGCTGACCAACTACCTGACCGGCGCGGGCTATCCCGACGACCAGGAGCGGCTGGCGCGCTACTGGCCGGCGGATATCCATCTGATCGGCAAGGACATCGTCCGCTTCCACACCGTCTATTGGCCGGCCTTCCTGATGTCGGCGAAGATTGCGCTGCCGAAGCAGGTCTTCGGCCACGGCTTCCTGCTCAATCGTGGGGAGAAGATGTCCAAGTCGGTCGGCAACGTCGTCGATCCGATGGCGCTGGCCGATTATTACGGCGTCGACGCGCTGCGCTATTTCCTGCTGCGCGACGTGAGCTTCGGCAATGATGGGACGTTCAGCGACGAGGCGATTGTCACCCGGGCGAATGCAGATCTGTCGAACAGCTTCGGCAACCTCGCCCAGCGCACGCTCGCCTTCATCGCCAAGAATTGCGAAGGCAAGGTCGAGACCGGCCGGGTCGAGGACGCCGACGGCGTGCTCATCGCCGAGGTAGAGAACGCCTGTGGCGGGTTCATCCGCGCGTTCGAGGACCTGTCGCTCAGCCAGGGCGTCGAGCTGTGGATGGCCGGCGTGTTCGCCTGCAACGCCTATATCGATGCCCAGGCGCCCTGGGGTCTGCGCAAGACCGATCCCGAGCGGATGCATGCCGTGCTGAACACGCTGCTTCGCGCGATCCGGCGTCTTGCCGTCACCATTGCGCCGGTGGTGCCGGGTTCGGCCGAGAAGCTGCTCGCCCAGCTCGGGCCGCAGGGCGATGCGGACTTCCGTATCGCGCCGCCGACCCCCATCTTCCCCCGGCTGGAGCTCAAGGAAGAAGCGTGAACCTCGCCGACAGTCATTGCCACCTGATCTACAAGGGCCTGGGCGAGCAGCAGCCCGAGGTGCTGGCGCGTGCCCGCGAGGCCGGCGTGGTCGCGATGCTCAACATCTCGACGCGCGAGCGCGAATGGGACGAGGTTATCGCGGTCGCCGAGCGCGAGCCCGATGTCTGGGCTTCGGTCGGCATCCATCCGCACGAGGCGGACGAGCATCCCGATATCGGGGCGGCAAAGCTGATCGAGAAGGCGCGACACCCGCGCGTCGTCGGGATCGGCGAGACCGGGCTCGATTATTATTACGATCATAGCGACCGCGACCGCCAGCGGGCGAGCTTCCGCGCGCACATCGCCGCATGCCGCGAGACGCAGCTGCCGCTGATCGTCCATACCCGCGATGCCGAGGCGGATACCGCCGAGATCCTGCGCGACGAGATGGGGAAGGGGGCCTTCCCCGGCGTGATCCACTGCTTCACCGCGAGCCGGGAGTTCTCGGAGATCGCGCTGGAGCTGGGCTTCTACATCTCGATCTCGGGCATCGTGACCTTCAAGAATGCCAAGGACCTGCAGGACACCGCGGCACAGCTGCCGCTGGATCGCCTGCTGATCGAGACCGACGCGCCCTTCCTCGCGCCGGTGCCGCATCGGGGCAAGACGGGCGAGCCGGCGTTCGTGGCGGATACCTGCCGCTTCCTGGCCCAGCTGCGCGGCGAGGACCCCGACGCGCTCGCCGAGGCGACCCGGGCGAACTTCCACAAGCTGTTCGCCAAGACTCTGGCATGAAGCTGCGGATCCTCGGCTCCGGGACTTCCTCCGGCGTGCCGCGGATCGGGAATGACTGGGGCACCTGCGATCCCGCCGAGCCCCGGAACCGCCGTACCCGCGCCTCGGCGCTGGTCTGGACGGACACCACGCGCATCCTGATCGACACCAGCCCGGATTTCCGGGAACAGGCGCTGGCGGCGGGCATCACCGACGTCGACGCGGTGATCTGGACGCATGACCATGCCGATCACTGCCACGGCATCGACGACCTCCGGCAGATCATGCACGCGCGGGCAGGGGAGCCGGTGCGCGGCCTGGCCCGGCCTTTCACCCTCGAGCAGCTCGACCGGCGCTTCGGCTATGTCTTCAAGGGCAGCAAGCTCTATCGGCCGACCGTGGCGATCGAGCCGCTGCCCGATGCAATCATGATCGGCGATATCCATATCCGTGTCGTGGATCAGCCGCACGGGGGGATAACCTCCGCGGGGCTGCGCTTCGAAAACAACGCAAAATCCATAGCTTATGCTATAGATTTCAATGAGATGGCGCAGAATATGCGTAACTTGTATCAGGATTTGGATCTCTGGGTGGTCGATTGCCTGCGGCGCACCCCGCATCCCACCCACGCGCATCTCGACGCGGTGCTAGGCTGGGTACGGGATCTCGCGCCGCGGCGTGCGCTGCTCGCGCATATGGACAATTCGATGGACTATGCGACCCTCATCGCCACGCTGCCCGCCGGAGTCGAGCCGGGTTATGACGGCATGGAGGTCGCGCTGTGAGCGATGATCGCATCATTCAGCTGCTGCTGTTGCTCGGCGCGCTGATGCTCGCGTTCCGGGCCCTGTCGGCACACCGCGTCACGCTGCGTGGTCTCGTCCAGATTCTCCTGCTCTGGGGCATTGTCGGCGTGACGATGGTCATCGTGATGTACCACCGCCAGGAACTGGGCGGGCTGCTGGCGCGCGCGTCCGAGAAGCTCGGCTATGAGCAGCAGGTCGTCCAGGGCGACACGGTGCGCATCAAGATGAGCCCGGACGGGCATTTCTGGGCCCGCGTGCAGATCAACGGCGTCGAGCGACGCATGCTGGTCGATAGCGGCGCGACGGTCACGGCCATCTCGCGCGACACCGCCGAGGCGGCCAACGTCAAGCCGACCCTGGCGCCGCCGGTGCTGATCGAGACGGCCAATGGCACGGTCCAGGCCCAGCAGGCGCGGGCGGACGATCTGGATATCGGGCCGCTATCGACGCACGACCTGCCGCTGGTGGTGAGCGACAGCTTTGGCGACCTCGACGTGCTGGGGATGAATTTCCTATCGCGACTCAAGTCGTGGCGCGTCGAGGATCGCACGCTCATCCTCGAGCCGAGCAAGGGGAGCGAGGCGAGGGTGATGATCCCGCGTTCGCGCGACGAGAATGGAAGCGATTGAGGCTCAGTCGTCCAGTACAACGTTGTCAGCGTGGCGCGGCTCGAATCCCCGCGCGCGGCGCTCATACTCATGCGCCATGCCCATATGCGCCCGGAAGCTCGCCATGCCCTTCGCCCGCATTGCGGCACCACGTGCTTCATCGGCACGTTGCGCGTAATATTTGCTCTCCGTCATGGCAGTTCCCGTAATCATCGGTGGTTGAGGTAAGCGGTCCGCCTGATCCCGGCACTCCGTAAAACCGCGTAGTCAGGGATGGACCGAGTGCTTTGCGAGCCAGAATCCTGGGGATAACGAAACCAATATCGAAGCATCAGCCTGCGCGTCAGCGCGCGCAGTACGTTTGAGCCTGACGCCCACAGACAGGGCCGCATTGCCGCTGGCAGATCGCCGGAAAGGAATAGCGATCCCGCCTAGAAGGCGAGGCTGAGCACCATTCTTGCCGTTCTTCCGAACTCGGGTCTGGCAAAGAAATAGCGCGAGCCCGTCCCCCCCGTATCGAAAGCTCCCAAGCGCGGATTCCCTTCGGTCAGCCCCAACGTATTCGTCAGGTTGGTGATATGGAGGGCAAGCGTAGAATGTCCGGTGAGCTTCGCATTCGCGTTGACGTTGATCAGCGAGAAGGCCGGCAGACGCTGGGTGTTGGCGATATCCGCAAAGCGCTCCGAGTGATGCACCAGCTCCATGTCCAGGCGCAACCGGCCGGCAAATAGCTTGAGGCTTGGGGTGGCGCTGAGCGAGAGGCGCGGGACCCGGATCAGCCGATTGCCGGTCGCGTCGCGAGAGACAGGTTGTCCGCTGACCAGCTCGGTGTAGCTGAAGTTGCGGTAGCGCGGATCCTGCAGCGTTGCCTGCATGTCCAGGGCCAAGGGCCCGGCAAGCTCGACATGACCGGCCAGTTCCAGCCCAAGCGTTGCGGTATCGGCGATCGAGGTGCGGTTGAGATAGGCGTTGGTTTGCGGATCGAAGCGATAATCGGTGAAGGGCAGGCGCTTGAACCGGGTGCGGAAGGCCACGGCCGAGAGATTCCAGCTTCGATGGTGCAGGATCAGGCCGGCTTCGGCCATGACGATCGGGACGATGGCTTCGTCGGTCCGGTTGGGGGTGCTGGTGAATTCGGTGGCGCTGGGCAGGCGGGCGATGCGGGTCAAGCGCGCAAAGAGGCCGGCGTGGCGCGAGGGCGTGAAGTTGACGCCGGCCGTGCCGCTCCATCCCGAAAAACGGCGACGAATGGGCGTGAACGTGCCGGTGCCGGTGAGGACGGCATTGTCGGCCAGCGTCGCGCTGTCGCCCAGATCGATTGGTGCTGCGGGCTCCATACGACCGCCGATGCCGACATGCTCCCAGCGCATGCCGAGATCGACCCGCCAGTGCGGGGCGATCTTCCATTCGTCCGCCAGATAGAAGGCGAGGTTGGACGAACGCAGCACCGCATTGTCAAACAGCGAGCCATAGCGGGTGAAGCCATTGTCGGTCAGCGCGCCGATCTGGTTGCCGTTGCCGTCCAGTGCGATCACGTCCAGCCGCCGGGCCTGGCCGCGGATATCGAGCAGCACCGTGCCCATCGCCCGATCGAAATCGAGCCGGGCGTCGTCATGAGTGGCGCCCGCTGCGAATTCGTGATGGCCCCAGCGATCGAAGCTGTGGGTCAGGCGCGCGTCGATCACGAACTCGCGCATCGGCATCGCGACCGAAAGCAGATTGGCGCTGGCGACCAGGCCGTTGCCGTTGCTTGCCGGCTGGAAAGCTTCGCCGCCATCGGCATAGCGTATTCGCACCACGGCCAGGGCGGGATAGGCAGCTGCCAGCTGGCTGCGGACGCTGGCGAGATAGTCGTCGCCGCCCATCGGCCGGCCGACCGGGAACAGGCCGTTGCGCAGCGTGCTGCCAGTGCGGAGCCTGGCCTTCACTTCCAGCGCGGTAGCGGCATCGAAGGCGTATCTTCCGGACAGGGTGTAGAAGGTGATCCGGCTGCGCGTGCCCTGCGACAGGTCGAACAGGCGAGGGCCGCTGGGGGTCTCGAACGCGACCGCGACATTGTCCGGGCCGGCGAGCGTGTTGCGCAGCGGATCGAAGCCGGGAATGCCGCGCACCGTGCCGCGATCGTCGAGGCGCAGGGGGACGGGCAGATAGAGGACCACGCGGTCGTCGAGCCGTTTGACATTGAACGACAGGCGAGCACGGCCATCGTCATAGTCGATGCCGGCGCGGATCTGGCCGCCGCGATCGCCGGTATAGCCCGGATCGCGCAGGCCGTCGGCCCGGCGATAAAGGCCGCCCAGCGACACGCCGAGCTCCGGCGTGAGCCGTATCCCGGCGAAGCCGTCGATCCGCGCATAGCCGAAGCTGCCGCTGGTGGCCGACAGCGTGTAGCCCGGGTCTGCAAGCCCGGTGCGGGTAACGAAGTTGATACTGCCGCCCGGCGCATTGGGGGTGAAGATCGCGGACGGGCCGCCGCGTACCGCCTCGACGCGTGCCACCGTGGCGTCGAGGCGGTGGATCTGATCGGTGTTCAGATAGCCGAGACCCCCATCATATTGGATCGGCAGGCCGTCTTCCAGCAATGCGACCGACGAATAGCCGTCGGTGGGGATGCCGCGCGAGCGGACATTGTTGCTTGCCTCGCCGCCGGTCGATTCGACCCAGAAGCCTGGAATCTGCTTGAACAGATCGGCAGTGGAAAGCGGACCGCGCCGGGCGAGCGCATCGGCATCGATCCGGGTGACCGCATAGCTGAGCTCGGTATCGGCAAGCGGCGTGCTGGCGGCGCGGCCGGTTACCACGATCTCCTCCGCGACCGGGGCCTCGGGCGCAGCCGGCGGCGCTGCAGGCTTGCGCTGGGCGGGCGGCCTGGGGGCGGGAGCCGGCTTGGCTTTGCGGACCGGTGCTGCACGCAGGGTGACGGTGCGCTCGCCGAACCGCGCGACTTCCAGGCCGCTGCCATGCAGCAGCCGGTCCAGCGCCGCGCGCACCGGCATCTCGCCGCGCAGCGCGGCACTGCGGCGGGCGGCGGCGACGGGATAGGGATAGAGCAGCTGGACGTTCGCCTGCCGCGCGAAGCTGTCGAGCGCGGTCGCCAGGTTCTGGGCCGGGATGTCGAAACGGGCCGCGCGCTGGGCCGCTGCCGGAAGTGCCCACAGCATTGCGACGCCGCCCATCGAGGCGATGGCGGGGTGGGCGATGCGCAGGATGGCAGAGGCCCGGATCGGACGCATGGCGTCCCCATGCCGCCGCTGCGCGACAGCTTCATGTCAGGATCGGATCAGCGCTTTCGGCGGAACAGCAGGATGCGATTCCCGTCGCGCCGGGAGTCGATGTCGAACCCGTCGCGCAGGGACTGCAGGAAGCTGTCGGGATCGTCGATCAGGAATTCGCCGCCCAGTTGCGTGCGCGCCAGATCGGCCTGGGCCAGCACGATCTTCTCCGGCAGATAGCGGTTGAACTCGCCGATCGCGCGGTCGAGCGTCATGCCGCTGAACAGGATCCGGCCATTCTGCCAGGCGGTGGCGGCATGTAACGCTTCCGGTCCCAGCGCTCCGATGCGGGCAATGCCGCCCTGCACGGTCAGCACGTTGCCGGCGGAGAGCGGGCCGACGCGGGTGACGCCGTTTCCTTCCATCGCGAGCAACTGGCCGCCCTGATCGGACAAGCGCATATCGAAGCGGCCGTTGCCGAGCATGGCCTCGATCGGATCGCTGTAGATGCGCAGCGGCTTGTCCGCAGGCTGGATGCGAAGGGCGACCTCGCCGCGTTCCACCCAGAATTCGCGGGTCTCGGCGAAGCGCCATGCCACACGTGTATCAGTGTTGAGCGTGGCGTGGCTGCCATCGGGCAGGCGGAGCGTGCGCCGCTCGCCGACCGCGGTCGCGGCCATGGCGCGCTTCGGCCATGCCAGGAACGCACCGGCGCCGCCGACGCCCAGCGCCGCGACAACGGCGCTGGCGGCAAAAGCCCGGCGCGACCAGCGTTGCGGGACGGGTTCGGGCTCCGGCTCTGGTTGTACGGTTTCTTCGAGCAGCACGGGCAGGCGCGGATCGGCGGTGCGGCGCCAGGTGGCGGCAGCTTGGGCAAAGGCGGAAGCATGGCGCGGGTCCGCGTCGCGCCAGGTATGGAATGCCTGTTCGTCGGCAGTACCGCAGTCGAGCGCCACCAGCCAGGCGATGGCCTGGTCCCTCAGTTCCGTTCCTGCCGTTCCCCGCACTCCCATCGAACCGCTTGCTCCGTCCTCGCCTCTGTTTCCCCCGGCGGGGTGCGCTTGTGCATCAATAGGCGAAGCGCCTTGATCAGATGTGTCTCCACCGTGGAGACGGAAATATTCATTCTTTCCGCTACTTGGGCAGGCGGCAAGCCCTCAATTCTTCGCAGGACCATCGCCTCGCGCATGCGCGGCGGCATTTCCTGCAGCATCTTCACGACATGGTTCAACTCCGAACGGTCCATGGCGACGATATCGGGCGTGGGCTCCTGATCGGCGATCTCGAGCGAATGGAGCATCGCGCCATGATCGAGCCGCACCACGTCCGCGCGGCGGAAACGCTCTATCGCCAGGTTGCGGACGATGCGCAGCGTGAAGGCGTGGGGATGGGCGATGCCCGCCCAGTTCTCCAGCGCGAACAGGCGCGCATAGGCTTCCTGGACCAGCTCCTCCGCCTCTTCCGGGTTGCGGACCAGACGCAGGGCATAGCGGCGGGTCTGCTGATCATGGGCAAAGACATGATCGGCAAACCAGGTATCGATGTCGCGCAGCCAGGCCATGTTCCTCGCCCCATCGGATTGATCGAACCCCGCGCGGGCTAGGCGCGGCATGTGACAGAGGATTGACAATCGGCCCGCTACGACCGGCGGAATTTTTTTCGCGTTGCGATAGCGGAAAGCGGCGTGCCGCCCGTCTGCCCGGCGAAGCACAACCGAAAGCCTCTCACCGGCCGCACCCGCGTGCCGGGACGGTCTGCCGCACCCTGCGGCCGGCTGTCGCGGGCGGCTGTCCACTAAGGGGAATATCATGAAGTCGCTGCTGATGACGTCGTCGCTGCTCGCCATGCTGTGCGCCGCGGCCAGCCCGGTCTGGGCGCAGGACAACCAGGCCCCGGCAAAGACCGAGACTGCCGATGATGGCAACGACATCATCGTCACCGGCCGCGCCGGCGCGGGTGAGCGTCGCAAGAGCGAGATGAGCTATTCGGTCACCCGGATCGACGAGCAGGCGCTCCGCATGCAGGCACCGACGAGCGTCACCGAGGCGCTGAAGTCGGTCCCCGGCTTCTGGGTGGAGGCATCGGGCGGCGAAGCAAGCGGCAACGTCCGCGCGCGCGGCGTGCCGGTGGACGGCTATGGTTCGATCCAGCTGCTCGAGGACGGTATCCCCGTGCAGCATGATCCGGCGCTGGGCTATCTCAATGCCGACCAGGTGTTCCGCATCGACGAGACGATCGAGCGGATCGAAGTGGTGCGCGGCGGCCCGGCTTCGCTCTTCTATTCGAACGCGCCGGCGGGCGCGGTGAACTTCATCCCGCGCCAGGTTGGGGACCATGCCGAAGGGCTGGTGAAGGTGATGCTGGGCGCCGACAGTCTGTACCGCACCGATTTCTGGGTTGGCGCGCCCGTGGGCGACTGGAAGGTCGCGCTGGGCGGCTTCTACCGTTCCGAGGGCGGCGTGCGCGATCCGGGCTTCACGGCCAATCGCGGCGGCCAGCTGCGCGCGACGATCTCGCGCGAATGGGAGCGCGCCAAGGTGTCGCTGGACGTGAAGCGCGTGGACGACATCGTCGCCTTCTACACCGGCATCCCGATGCGCACCTATGCGGATGGGAAGATCCGCGCGGTGCCGGGTTTCGACGGGCACAAGGGCACGGTCGCCGGGCCGGAGACCGAGCGCGTCAAGATGGTGATGGGCGATGGCAGCATCTATGATTTCGACAACAGCGTCGGCACCCAGGTGAAGCGCACCCAGATCACCGGCAAGTTCGAGTTCGAGCCGTGGGACGGCTGGAAGATCGCCAACACCACGCGCTACAATGACAGCTGGACGCAGCGTAACGGCGTCTATCCGAACACGCTGCAGAGCGCATCGAGCCTGCTGACCAGCCAGGCGGCGCTGCTCGCCCAGGCGCCGGGTGCAACCGCGCTGCAGTTCCGCTACGTCACGTCACCGAACCAGGTGTTCGACACCGCGAACCAGAACGGCAACGGCCTGGTCATCGTCGGCGGCCTGCGCGGGCTGACCCTGCCGGTGAAGGAGTTCATGAGCGACACCCGCATCTCGCGCCAGTTCGAGATGGGCGGCACCCACGACCTGACCTTCGGCTATTATTTCGCCAATATCGACGAGGATTTCAGCCGCTACTCCTCGACCGCGCTGCTCGACGTGCAGGACAATGCGCGGCTGCTGAACCTCGTCGCGGTCGATGGCGCGGGCAGGGTGCTGAAGACGTTCACCGACAACGGCATCTACAAATATGGCTATGAATGGGAAGATGCGCGCGGCTCGCAGACCACCCATGCGCTCTATCTAGCCGATGAATGGCAGATCACGCCGAACCTGCGGATCGACGGCGGCCTGCGCTGGGAAACGATGCGTGCACGCGGCACGGTGGGGTTGAAGAAGACCGTCAGCCTGGGGACGCCGGCGACATCGTCGATCAGCACCGGCAGCGGCGTCTATGCCAATTACGACAGCAACTTCAATCGCGCGACCTGGACGCTGGGCGTGGATTATCAGTTCAATCGCCATGCCGGCCTGTTCGCCCGCTACACCTCGGCCAACCGCCTGCCGAGCCTGGGCAACTTCGTCACCAGCCCCACCGCCAAGCCGATCATCCAGACGATGGACCTGGGCGAAGTCGGCCTGAAATATGCCAGCCCGCTGCTCGATATCTATGCGACCGGCTTCTGGACCAAGTACAACAATGTCGGCTTCACCAACTATCGCTTCGACCTGAACGGCCCGGCGGTGAGCGAGGCGCGCTATGCCGACACCCAGACCTTCGGCCTGGAGCTGGAAGGCACGCTGCGCCCGGCGCGCTGGTTCGACCTGTCGGCCACCGCGACGCTGCAGGATCCGAAGTACAAGGGGCTCACCTATGTCGATGCGACCGGCAAGAGCTTCGACTTCGACGGCAACCGCCTGATCCGCATCCCGACGATGAGCGTGCGCTTCGTGCCGGGCATCAACCTGTTCGACGGGCGCTTCCGCCTGCAGGGCTCGTGGGAATATGAAGGCAAGCGCTATGTCGATACCGCCAATTCGGTGCGCCTGCCGGCCTATGCCACGGTCAATCTCAGCGCCCGGTTCGACGTGTCTAAGGGGCTGTCGCTCTATGGCTATGTCGACAATCTCAACAACTCGCTGGGCCTGACCGAGGGCAATCCGCGCGCGGGCGAGCTGATGAACGGGGACGCCGGTGCCAACACCTTCATCGCGCGTCCGTTGATCGGACGGAATTTCCGCGCCGCGCTGATGTATCGGTTCTGACGATGCGCACGCCGCTCGCCGCCTTTCTCGCCGCGTCGCTCCTCCTGGCCGCGCCTGCCCTTGCGCAGGCCGGTCCTGAGGAGGCGCCGTGGCAGGTGCTCAAGGGAGAACTCACCCGCGAGCATTTCGAGAAATACACCGAAGTGCCCTTTGACCTGCCCGAAGGCGTCAAGCGGATCACCATCCGTTTCAGCTATGCCGGCAAGGAGCAGAAATCGGTGATCGATCTGGCGCTGCGCGATCCGCAGCGTTTTCGCGGGGCGAGCGGCGGTACGCGCAACCGGCTGACGCTCAGCACCGAAGAGGCGACTCCCGGCTATCTGCCGGGGCCGCTGCCCGCCGGACGCTGGGCGCTGATCCTGGGGGTGCCCAATATACGTCCCGGCGCGCGGGCGCCCTTCGAAGCGCAGATCTTCCTCGAGCGCGCAGCGCAGGTGACCGAGTTCGCCGACACGCCGATCGTCGCCAAGGCCGGATGGTATCGCGGCGACCTGCACATGCACAGCGGCGACAGCGACGGGAGGTGCAAGGCGCAATCGGGCGTGAGCATCCCGTGCCCGGTCTATCGCACGGTCGAGGCGGCGGCGTCGCGCGGGCTCGATTTCATGGCGCTCACCGATCACAACACCACCGCGCATTACAATGCGATGCGCGAGCTGCAGGGCGCGTTCGACCGGATGCTGCTGGTGCCGGGCCGGGAGATCACCACCTTCTGGGGCCATAGCAACGTGTTCGGCCCCACCGACTTCCTCGACTACCGCATGACCGGTCCGAACTGGGACCAGGCGCGCAAATGGATCGATGCGGTGCATGCCGAGGGCGGTATCGTCTCGATCAACCATCCCGGCGCGCCTTCTGGCGAGATGTGCATGGGATGTGGCTGGCGGGTCGACGGGCTGCCGGATGGCGCGATCGATGCGGTGGAAGTCGTCAACGGCGGCACGATGCGTGAGACTCGTGCGGCGGACAGCGCGCTGCAGGGCTTCGCCTATTGGACCAGCCAGTTGAACGCCGGGCGGCATGTCACCGCGATCGGCGGCAGCGACAGCCATGAGGCGGACCGCCCGGCGAACGAACCGGGTGCGGTCGGCAGCCCGACCACGGTGATCTACATGCCGGAGCTGTCCGTGCGGGGAATGCTGGCCGGCATCCGATCCGGCCGGGTGTTCATCGATGTCGAGGGTGTGAAGGGCCGGTTCCTCGAATTGTCCGCCCTTGCCGGGGATCGGCGGGCAGTGATGGGTGAGACTCTGCCGGTACGACGGGGGACGTCGGTCCGCTTCACCGTCGATGTCCAAGGCGTGACGAACGGGACTGTCCAGCTGGTGATCGACGGCAAGGCGGAACCCGCGTATCGCGCAGCCATCGAGGCGGACCGAGCGCCGGTGCTTGCACCATGGCGGGGAGACGGGCGGGCGCACTGGGTTCGCGCCGAAGTGCGCGATGGCACAGGGCGGCTACTGCTGATCGGTAACCCCGTGTATTTCGTTCAGGCAGAATAGCCCGGCCCGCCAAGTGCCTATTTTGCGAGAATTGCAACGGTGCGAGGGGCCGTCGTGACTGGGCGGGGGAGATGGGACTGGTCGCCGGACGGCTTTGTGGGAATCTTCCGCCTACACTCCCATGAATGGCCCACGCTTAACATAATGTATATTATCAATCTGTCAGATTGTAAGTCCTCATGCGAAAGGGGCACGTTTTCCACAACTGAAATGGGACTCGCCTCTTTTCCTGCCGTCTGCACGGGCGGCCCGGCAATGGAGGCTTGCCATGAGTTCGAATTCTCCCGTCGATATCGAGATCGATGAAGAGTCATATGAAATCAAAGCAATAAAGGCTTATCTCACAAAAGAGATTTCGATCTCGGATCTTCGAACGTCGCTTGGTCTCAAACGCACTCAAACATACCGGCTGGTCGATCGATACAGGGAGCACGGGCCGGCTGGCCTCGACTCCAAGAAACTCGGAAATCGAAATGGCGCATATCCGGACTCGGAACGCGCAAAGGTTATCGAGATCGTGCGGGAATTCTACGCTGATTTCGGCCCCACGCTCGCGGCTGAAAAGCTTGAACAAGATCATAAGATTTTGATCGGTGCTGAAACGCTACGTAGATGGATGAAGGAGGATGGTCTTTGGGTTGATCGAGCTGGCCGGAAGCCGCGCGTCTTTTCGCCCCGCCCCCCACGCGACCGAGTAGGCGAACTCGTTCAGGTCGATGGATCCTACCATCGCTGGTTCGAAAAGCGCGGCGACGAATGCTGCCTGCTCGTCTTTATCGACGATGCCACAAGCGAGCTGAAGCTCCTGCGTTTCGTGGAACACGAAACCTCTTACAATTATATGGCATGTCTTAGATCGTACATTGAGAGTTTCGGTTGTCCCCTCGCCCTCTTTTCTGATCGGCACAGCATTTTCCGTGCAACCAACCCAACTGCGAATGGTGAGCGGGAGCCAACGCAGTTCGCACGATCATGTGGCCGGTTGGGTATCAAAGTTATCTGCGCCAAGACACCGCAAGCCAAAGGAAGGGTCGAACGGGCTAACCGGACCCTACAAGACCGGCTCGTAAAGGAACTGAGGCTGCGGAACATTTCAACGATGGATGCCGCAAATCGCTATCTCGAAGAGTACCGCATCGAGCACAATCAAAAGTTTGCCCGCGCCCCGGTCGATCCCGAGGATGCGCATCAGCCGAAACCAAATGAGAGCTTGGATAGCCTTCTCACCTATACGGTACTCCGAAAGGTTTTTCAGGATCTCTCCCTTTCTTTCAACAAGACCAAAATCATACTTGAGGATAGCTCGTTGAGCCGGCGCGCCATCGGGAAACAGGTGACTGTTGCGTTGGACCTCTGGGGGAGGCTGGAGATTCTTTTCGAGGAACACCCCCTTCCCCATCGCGTGTTCGACAAGCTTCGGCGCGTCGGGGACGCATCTGCGCCTGTTGTGGAACATAAGCGCCTTGGGGCCGCACTCAACTTGGCGAACGCGATCTGTGACGCAGAGCCGCATCATTTCAAGCGGAACAACCATGTCCTCGCTGGCTTTCGGAATCACTTCCGCGACCCCACCGACCCTGAAAGTCGGGAATTGCAAAATGCCCCTCCGGAAATACGGAGGCAGCACAATGGTCGCCCACGAGCTCCGCTCGGAAATCATCCGATCGTAATTCTCGAGGGGCGCCTGGAAAAACCGCAGGAACCAACGAGTCTAACCACAACGGGAGTTGCCGAGGCCGTCGCCAGCGATGCCCCAGACACCTCGCAGACGCCGGTACTTCCTCCAAACTTCGCCCTTCCCCCTTCGCGAGCGGAGTTCGGTGAGATCACCGTGGATCTTGTGGCGCAAACGATCCAGCGGCGTGGGGAGGCAATTCATCTGGCCCCGATCGAATTCCGTCTCCTGTTAGTGCTCATCCGGGGGCATGGCAGAGTTCTTAGTCATCGGGAACTGTTGATGGAGGTCTGGGGTCCCGATTATTTGGAACGGTCACACTACATCTATATCTACATGGGACGGCTTCGCAGGAAACTCGAAGACGATCCCTCAGTCCCCTGCCATCTTCTGACCGCCTCCCCTGTCGGCTACCAGCTCATGGGGCTTACGATGTTGGAATCGGATATCCTTGGATTATCCGACGGATTCCGACGTGCGAGGCGAGAATGGTCGACCAGGTCGATATCAATACGCGAGGTCTTACCACCTATCTAAGAAGGCCGCTCATCGATCTCGAGCCCGACCGCAGGGCCGGCGTCACCGGCAGCGAATATGTCGAGCTGTTCTAGCGTACTGCCGCGGCCTGTTCGCATTGAAGGGGCAGCTATTGGGCCGGTTTCGGACGGGCAGCTTTCGGAAAGCAATGACCACTAACTGAAATTGGTCCCGACGGAGAAGTGGTTACCAAAGCTGGCACCGTCAGCAGTCAGTCACCCGGGCCCTTGCGCGACCGTTGCCTCTGGCGAGAACCTTTGGCTAGATCGGCGCCAACCACTCGTCTGCAGCGAGAGCAAGCGAGAAGTTAATCACGGCGGCTAAGCTCGCATCACTCTGTGTGAAATCGAGCGGCGATAGGGTGGGAGCCGACCACGAGATGAGGTGACCAGACCTGCGGGGCCGCCCGGCATCGCGGCTCACACGCCGTAACGCTTGTTGCCGCCGCTCGTGATGCAGTATCGGCCTCCGCGCGGACCGACGCACACGCTGCCGCTTCCGCAGGGGCATGTCCCTCCGGACGACGGGCTGCGCGGACGGCTCGCCCTGGTGGCTGTGGAGCGGAATGACCGGGTCGCGCTGGAGGCGGCGCGGCGCGCGGAGCTGGAGGCGAACGGCAGCGCCGACGGCCCTGCCACCAAGCGCGATGACACCCAGCACGTGCGCGGCGTGGCCGTGCGCACCTTGGTCCAGCCGCTGCGCGTCTGCAGCGCGTCGACCTGGGAGTGCGCCGCCAGCCGCTCGACCACCGCGGCCTTCGTCGATGGCGTCGCGCGGCAGATCGCGGCCGATCCACCGATCTGCGCGGCGGACGCCGTCCCCGCCCACGCCATCATGGTCAGCGCTAGCGCCGCAGCCAGCATCGTCCTCATTGCACCCTCCCCCGTTTATTCCCTGATCCTACGGGGTTGGCGGGGTCGCGCAAGGCCGGGCGAGATTGACGGCGGGCGGCAGACCGATAGTCTGCGGGGACGAGTCACAGGTGGAGGATTCGCGGCGAACGGGGGGGATGAGGCGTGCACGACGGTGACCATCGGCCGCGCTGGGTGCGCGACCTCACGCGCTTCCTTCCGCTCAAGAGCCAGTTCGTCCTCACCGGCAACGTCCGCGACCTCCAGATCCGCCAGATCGCCGGCAAGGCGGTGGCGGCGCCGCTCGGCGACGTGCTGGCGGCCACGCTCGCCGACGCCGGCTACGCCGAGGCGGTGCGCTACGATCCGGTCGGCGGCTTCTCGGTCATGCCGCGTCCCGACGGGAGCGAGCCCGACGCCGACGCCGTGCTGACCCGGATCGGCCTCGCGCCCTCGGATGGACGCGCGCCGGGCGGTGGCGACCTGCTCGCCGCGACGCTCGAGCGCCTCGTCGCCCTCGACGGGCCGCCCGTGGCGCTGATCGCCGACTTCGCCTCACGGCTGATCGTGCGCAGCGACGCGCTGTCGCCGCCCGAGCAGGCGCTGTTCACGCGCGCGCTCGTGCTGAGCCAGCGCGCCGAGGCGCGGCCCGTCGGCCCCGACCGCGCGCCGCGCTTCAACACGGTGGTGTGGGTGGTCGAGAAGGAGGGCGACCTTCCCGACTGGCTGACCATCGACAACCCGCGCATCCGCCATGTGCCGATCGCCCCGCCCGACCGCGCGGCCAGGCTGGCGGTCGCGGGTTCTCTGATCCGCGGCATCCCCGGCGTGAGGGAGGCCTCAGCCGACGAGATCGCCGCGGCCGAGCGCGAGCTCGTCGACGCGACCGAGGGCATGCTCCTCGTCGACCTGAACGCCGTCGCGCAGCTGGCCAGGGCCGAGGGCGTCGGGATCGCCGACGTCGGCGAGGCGGTCCGACGCTACAAGGTCGGCGTGACGGACGACGCGTGGCGGGCGATCGAGCGCGACCGCATAATAGACGGGGCCGCCGCCATCGGTCGCCGGGTGGTCGGACAGGACCATGCGGTCGTGCACATGCTTGACATCGTCAAGCGTGCCGCGACCGGGATCGGCGGCGGTGGTCGCGGCGGCCGTCCCCGCGGGATCGCCTTCCTCGCGGGTCCCACGGGCGTGGGGAAGACCGAGCTCGCAAAGACCGTCACCGAGCTGCTGTTCGGCGACGAGAGCGCCTACATCCGCTTCGACATGTCCGAGTTCAGCGCCGAGCACGCCGACCAGCGGCTGATCGGCGCGCCGCCCGGCTACGTCGGCTACGACGTCGGCGGCGAACTGACCAACGCGGTGCGCGAGCGCCCCTTCAGCGTCGTGCTGTTCGACGAGATCGAGAAGGCGCACCCGCGCATCCTCGACAAGTTCCTGCAGATCCTGGACGACGGCGTGCTGACCTCGGGGCGGGGCGACCGCGTCTACTTCTCGGAGGCGCTGATCATCTTCACTTCCAACCTAGGCATCTACTCGACCGCCCCCGACGGCGGCCGCGTCGCCAACGTGACGCCCGACCAGCCGTTCGAGGAGGTCCGCTCGCGCGTCCGCGCCGAGATCGCCAACCACTTCAAGCTGGTGCTGAACCGCCCCGAGATCCTCAACCGCTTCGGCGAGAACGTCATTGTGTTCGACTTCATCCGCCCGGCGGTCGCGGAGGAGATCTTCGCGTCCATGGTCCGCTCCGTGCTCGCCGACGCCGCCGCGTCGGGACACCGGGTCGATCTGTCGCCAGAGGCGTCGGAGACGCTGCGCCACCTGTGCACCGCCGACCTGTCCAACGGGGGCCGCGGCATCCGCAACCAGATCGAGGCGCACCTGATCAACCCGCTCGCGCGCGCGCTGTTCGACCGCGGCGGCGAGGGGCCCGTGACGGTGGTCGCGGTCGAGCCCGGCACGGTCACCACCGTCGTCCTGGGGGACGCCGCGTGAGGGTCGCGGTGTCGCGCGTCCACTTCCCGGTGACGACGCTGGGCCCCGGAAGGCGCCTCGGCGTCTGGCTGCAGGGGTGCTCGATCCGCTGTCCCGGCTGCGTCTCGGTCGACACGTGGGACGCGCGGGTCGGCGGTGTCGCCATCGACCAGCTGCTCGCTGAGCTTGAGCGGCACGCCGGCGGGGCGGATGGGCTGACCGTGTCGGGGGGCGAACCCTTCGACCAGCCCGACGCGCTGGCCGCGCTGCTGCGCCGCTGGCGGGATTCGTCGGACCGCTCGACCCTGGTGTTCACGGGCCACGAGCTGGAGGACGTGGCGCCCTGGCTGGAGCGCAATCCGGATCTGGTGGACGCACTGATGACGGGGCCGTTCCGCTCCGACCTGCCGCAGACGCTTGCGCTGCGCGGCAGCGACAACCAGCGGCTCCACGCGCTGACGCCGCTGGGGACCGCGGTGCTGGCGTTCGACAGGCCGGCCGGCGCCGGCGACCGCCGGCTCGACGTAATGTTCGACGAGGACGGGGATGCGTGGATGGCGGGGATCCCGGCGCGTGGCGACGTCGGCCGCCTGCGTCGGTCGCTCGCCGCGGCCGGGCACCGCGCCTCGACGTCCGCCGAGCCGGGGGGGGCAGCCGCATGATGAGATTCTGCCTGAACTGCCGGACCGAGCGCCCGCTTGACGAGATGTTCTGCGAGGGCGACCTCGACGGCCGCCTGTGCGACTGGCCGCTCTCATCCATCCCGATCCGTCCCGAGGGCTGGCGACCGCCCGTCGCGGCCGGCCCGGCGACGGCCCCTCCCGCCCCCGCCGCGCCGGTGTGCGTGAACGGGCACGAGGTGGCCGAGGGCGATCTGCTCTGCGCCACGTGCGGCGGCGACATCGCGGACGGGGCGGCGTCCGCCGGCGCGGTGACGGCCACGGCGTCGGACGGAGAGGTGCCGGACGAGCCTGCCGCTGCGGAGACCACTGTCGCCGGCTGGCGGCTGCTGCGCCGCCTGGCGACGACCAGCGTGGTGCGCGAGCGCTACGAGACCGTGCGCAACGCCGATGGCCGCGAGGCCGTACTGACCCTCTACTCGAACGGAAGCGAGCCCGACCCCGAGGTCTACGACGCGCTGAGAACGCTCGACCGCGACCACGTGCCGGAGATCTTCGAGACAGGTCGGTGGGAGGACCGCGCTTACGAGGTGTCCGAGGACCTGCGCGGCGGCACGCTCGCCGACCTCGGCCTGCTCCCCGACGACACGGCGACCCTGTCCGCGATCCTGCGCGAGGTCGGCGGCGCACTCGCGGTCTTCGCCGAGTGCGGACTGCGCCACCGCGACCTGCGGCCCGGCGCGATCATGGTCCGCGCGCGCGAGCCGCTCGACCTGGTGGTGACGGGATTCGGCTCGGCCCGCCTGTCGGACTACGACCTCGACGTCGTCTCGCCGCTGGAGATCACTCGCTACACCGCGCCCGAGGCCGTCGCCGGCGGCGTCGCCGCCGCCAGCGACTGGTGGAGCCTGGGCATGCTGATCCTCGAGCAGGTCACGCGCGGCACCTGCTTCGGCGGCGCCGACGACCAGTCCTTCCTGATCAGCGTGCTCACCAACGGCGCGCCGGTCCCGGACGGTCTGCCGCCGGCGGTGGACGCCCTGCTTCGCGGCCTCCTGGCCCTCGACCGCCGCGAGCGCTGGGGGTGGCCGGAGGTCCGGCGCTGGCTGGATGGCGACATCCCCAACGCGCCGTCGTCCCCCCGGCAGACCGACGAGACCGGTGGCGGGCGCCCGATCACGCTGGGCGGCGTCCGTCACCGGACGACGGAGCGCTTCGCGCTCGCCGCCGCCGAGTCCGCCAACTGGGACGAGGCGCGCGGGCTGCTGCTGCGCGGCGAGCTCGCCACCTGGATGGAGGAGGCCGGACACCATCCCGAGCTGCGCGCGGAGCTCCGCGCGGTAGCGACGCTCGACGGCGCCTCGGAGGACCTGCGCCTCGCGCTCTCGCTGAAGGCGCTCAACCCGTCGATGCCGCTGGTCGTGCGCGGCGAAATTGTGACCCCCGGCTGGCTGCTCGACCACCCGGATGAGGGCTACGCGCTGATCACCGGCCCGGTGCCCGACCGCCTCGAGCGCGACGACGACGAGCTGTGGCTAGCCCGGCTCAAGCGCCGCGAGCAGCGGGTCCGCGACCGGGCCAAGCAACTGGACGTCGAGCTCGACGAGGCGCAGCTCCGGGTCGCAGCGCTGTCGACCTCGCGCAGCCAGCTGGCCGCTGTCTGGGAGGAGCGCCGCCGCGTCCTGCCCGACACCGACCATCCCGGCCTGCTCGCCATCGTGGAGCGCCGGGTCACCGAGGAGGAGGACCTTATCCTGCTGCTCGGCGCGGCGGCCGCGCAGTTCCGCGCCGCCGACGCGATCGTCGAGGAGGCGGCCGCGACGGCGTCGCGCGCCGGTCTCGCCGCCTTCGACCGCGACGCGGCGCTGGAGCGCCTGACCCGGCCGCGGCGCGAGCTGAACGCCGAGATCGAGATGCGCATCGAGAACTTCGCGCGGTGCGGCCTCGACCGTATCGACGAGTGGGCCGACCAGTTCAGGCTCGAGCGGCGCCTGCCTCTAGCCCGTGCGCTGACGTTGCTGGCAGTGCCGCCCGCCGACTGGCGGCAGCCGCCGCGCCAGTCTTACGTTGCGACGCTCCTCGACTTCTACGCGCGCCGCATCACCGCCTCCATCATGCGCGGTCCCCTCACCCGCATGGTGATCGGCAAGACGACCGCGCGCATCGACATGATGGAGCTGGACAGCGCGCGCCGGAGCGCCGCGTCGCTGGTCGAGCACCTGCTGCTGCGCAACGACCAGACCATCGACGTGGACCCGGCGGCCCTGACCGTCGATCCCCGCGTCGAGCGGCGCGTCCGGACGCTCCACTCGCACGCGACCCTATACCGCCGCGACACCGGCATCGACGGGCTCTACCTCGGCTTCCCGTTCCTCGTGATGCAGGAGGCGAAGCCCGGCGTGCGCCCGCGCATCGCGCCAGTCCTGCTGTGGCCCGTGAAGCTGCACCCCGAGGTCGGCTCGCGCGGGCGGGTGACGTTGGCGTTCGACCGCGGCCGCGAGGAGGTCCGCCTCAACCCGGCGTTCGAGAGCCTGCTCGGGATCGACGCGGCGGCGCGCTGGCAGCAGGCGGCGAACGACATGCTGGGGCGGGCAAGCGTGACGCCGGCCGAGGTGGTCGACGCCTTCCGCGACCTGGCGGCGGTCGAGGGCCGCGAGCTGGTCCCGCTTCCCTCGAAGGACCTGGGCGTCACGCCTGGCGAGGACCGGGTCTTCTGCTCCGCCGCGCTCTTCCACCTCGCGTTCCTCGGCCAGGCGGTGATGGAGGACCTCCGTCAGCTGAAGTCGGCGCCGCCCGCCGGGTCCAGCCTTGAGACCGCGTTCCGCGTCGGCGAGGACGTCGAGCGCGCGGAGCCGGTCCACGCGCCCGAGATCGAGCGCTACTTCACCGCCGACAGCGACCCGTCGCAGGAGGCGGCGGTGCTCGAGGCGCGCGCGGGGCGCGGGCTGCTGGTCGAGGGTCCGCCCGGAACCGGCAAGAGTCAGACCATCGTCAACATGGTGGCGGACGCCATCGGAACGGGCCGCAGCCTGCTCGTCGTCTGCCAGAAGCAGGCGGCGCTCGAGGTGGTGCACAAGCGCCTCGAGGCCGCCGGCCTCGGCGGTCGCGTCGTGATGGTCAACGACGTCAACAAGGACCGCCGGAGCGTGATCCAGTCGATCCGGGAGCAGCTCGAGGAGCTGTTCCTGCGTCCGGCCGGGGCCACGGGCTGGCGTCAGCAGCGTCAGCAGACGGCGTCGCGGATCGAGTCCCTCGAGCGCGACCTGGATGGCCAACACCGCGCCCTACACGCCGTCGACGGGCCGACGGGGCTGTCCTACCGCCTGGTGGTGGGCGACCTCATCGGCCTCTCGCGCGAGGGCGCGACCCCGCCGGTGCCGTCGCTGCGGCATCTGCTCGGCGCGCTGGATCCCGGCGCGCTGGCGGTGCTGCAGGAGACCTGCGCCCCGGTCGCCCGGCTGTGGCTCCCGGCGAGGTTCGAGGGCAGCGCGCTTGTCGACACGCGGCGCTTCGGCGTGGACGAGGGCACGGTGGAGGCGTTCTCCGCCGACGTGGCCGCCTTCGCCGGCCTCGAGCGCGAGCGGATGGGCGTGGTCGAGCGCACGCCGGACGCGATCCGCATCGACGATCCGGAGCCCTACCGGGCGTGGACCACCGCCAACGGCCGGGCGTTGCGGGACATCGGCGACGAGGACCGGACGCGGCTCGCGCGCTGGCTCGACATGCTGGCGGGGACGGCGGACCGCGGACCCGGCGGCACGCCGCTGCAGCGCGAGTTCGCGGACGTCGAGCGCGGACTGCTCGGCCTGCCCGCCGACGACGCGCCGGATGACGTGGTCGAGGTCGCGCGGGCGATGGACGACGCGGACCTGGAGGCGTGGACGGCGGTGTCGGATCGGCTGCTCAAGCGGCCGTCCTTCCTCCAGAAGTTGTCGCCCGGGCGCTGGATCGCGCTGTGGCGCCGCCGGTCGCTGATGCACGGGCACGGCCTGCGCGACGCGCGCGCGCTCGGCGCGGGCCTCCACCGCGAGGGTGGCTTGCGACCGCTGCGCGACCGGCTGGTGGCCGCGGCGGTCGACGCCGGCGAGCCCGCCGGCGCGCTGCCGCCGATGCGGGTGCCGTCGCTGCTCGAGGAGGCGCGCTCACACCTCGGCCGGCTGGCCGACGCGGAGGCGCTGGTCGTCAGGCTGGAGGGTTATCCCGATCCACCGGTTGCCTTCGCGATGGCGCGGGCCGCGAGCCGGCAGGCGGTCGAGGACATGGTGGAGGGCATCGACCAGGGGCTCGCGCGGCACGGCGCGCGCACCACCTGCCTCGCCGCCCTCTCCCGGCTGTCGCCCTGGATGGAGGACGACTGGACCACCGCGCGCCGCGAGGCGATCGCCGGCGACCTCTCGAACGCGTCCGCCGTCGACCCGGTCGCGGCGGAGACGCCGCGCGTCGCCGCCTACCAGCGCTTCCGCGCGCGCGTGCCCCAGCTGGGCGAGGCGGCCATAGCAGCCTTCGCCGAGCTGGCGCGGATCCGCGACCGCCTGGAGGCGCTCGACGAGCCGGGGCTAGAGGCGACCGTGCGGCGCGTGCTGGCCACGGAGGCCCGGCTCGCCTGGAAGTCGAGGATAGAGGGCGAGCACCCCGCGCTCATGCTCGAGGCCGGTGAGCTTGAGGCGAAGGCGGCGTCGCTGGCGGAAGCCGACCGCGAGATGCGCTCGCTCAACCGTCGGCTGCTCGTCGACGGGCTCGACGCGTCGCGCCTGCGCCCGATGCGCGAGTGGGAGGACATCACGCGCCTGACCGGCATCCGCGCGAAGCGCCTGCGCGAGTTCGTGGACATCGGCGCCGACCTCGGGCTGATGCGGCTGCGCCCGGTGTGGCTGGTCAACCCGGACGTCGCCAGCCGCCTCCTGCCGCTCAGGAAGTCGCTGTTCGACACGGTGATCTTCGACGAGGCGTCGCAGATGCCGATCGAGTATGCGCTGCCGACCCTGTACCGCAGCCGGACGATGGTCGTCAGCGGCGACGAGAAGCAGATGCCGCCGAGCGCGTTCTTCTCGGGCAAGGTCGAGAGCGACGAGACGGATGTGTTCGAGGGCTCGGACGCGGATGCCGGCCTCGACGAAGTGGAGCGCGAGGAGGCGGTCCAGACCTGGAACCGCCGCGAGATCAAGGACTGTCCCGACCTACTCCAGCTGGCGAAGACGGTTCTGCCGTCGACCACGCTACAGATCCACTACCGATCGGCCTACCGCGAGCTCATCCAGTTCTCGAACGCGTCGTTCTACGTCAACCGGCTGAGCGTGCCGGCGCGCCATCCCGCCGACGAGATCCGCCGCCAGCGGCCCATCGAGCTGGTGCGGGTCGATGGGACCTACGAGGACCAGACCAACCCCGCCGAGGCCGAGCGCGTCGCCGACGTCGTGCGCGACATATGGGCCGCGGGCGGCGCGGTCCCGCCGACCGTCGGCGTGGTCACCTTCAACCGCAAGCAGGCCGACCTGATCGAGGACGTGCTCGAGGACCGCGCCGAGGCGGACCCGGCGTTCCGCGCCGCGCTGACCCGCGAGCGCGACCGGGTCGAAGGCGGCGAGGATATGGGGTTCTTCGTGAAGAACGTGGAGAACGTGCAGGGTGACGAGCGCGACATTATCGTCTTCTCGTCGACCTTCGGCCGCAACGCGCAGGGCACCTTCCGGCGCTCGTTCGGCGTCCTCGGGCAGACCGGTGGCGAACGCCGGCTCAACGTCGCCGTCACCCGCGCGAAGCGCAAGGTCGTGCTGGTCACGTCGATGCCCATACCGCTCATCTCCGACATGCTGACCACACGCCGGCAGGCGGCCAGTCCGCGCGACTTCCTCCAGGCCTACTTCGAGTATGCGCGCGCATTGTCCGAGGGCGACCTCGACGCGGCGTCGGCGCTGCTCGGCAGGCTCACGCCCGAGCAGCGCCGGCCGGCCGGCGGCGCGCGCGACGTCGAGGACGGTCTCGAGCAGGCGGTCGCGGCCGAGCTCAGGTCGCTCGGCTGGGAGCCGTCGCCGGTCCGCGACGACGGCGCGTTCGGGCTCGACTTCGCGATCGAGGATCCGCGCACCGGCCTCTACGGGATCGGCATCGAGTGCGACGCGCCGCGCCACAGGCTGCTGGAGGGCGCGCGCGCGCGCGAGATGTGGCGGCCGTCGGTACTGCGGCGCTCGATCCCGGTGATCCACCGGGTCTCCTCGCACCGATGGTTCCACGAGCCGGAGCGCGAGCGCGAGCGGCTGCGCCGCGCGGTGGTGTCTGCGATGGGGGTCAGGGCATGAGCGGACCGAAGGTGGTGCGGATCGTCACGCGCGAGGAGATCCTCGACATCTGCCACGGCATGCTGGCGCGGGTGGACGCGGCGCTTGCCGAGTGGACCCGGATCGGCGAGCGCAACGACTGCATCGACGACGCGGCGCTGGCCGCGGCACGCGCCAGGCGCGCGGAGCTGGCGGAGCTGATCGCGGCTGACCGCTTCATGGATCTGCAGAAGCAGGCGCCGATCGAGGAGGCGTTCCTGCGCGACGACGTGCAGGTGCGTCTCGCCAAGGTCGCCGCCGAGCAGGCGGCGGCCCGGTCGCGGAACCGGCGCGAACGGGAGGCGGCGGCCAGCCTGCTGCGCGCGCTGCGCGCGGGCGGCGAGGCGCTGGATGCGAACCTCGAGCGCGGGCTGGAGCGCGGCGACGCAGCGGCGCTGGCAGAGGGGTTCCGGGTGCTGGCGGCGCGCACGGCCGCTCCCGCCGCCTCGCGGGCCCTTGCCGACCGGCTGCGGCTGGATGGGCCGCCGGCGTCGTTCGCGGACTGGCTGGCGTCGAGGCCGGCTGTCGACACCGATCCCGCCGTGGCGAGGATCGATGCGAGGATCGCCGAGCTGGCGCCGCTGGTGGACGGGCCGGCGGTCGCCGACTGGACCGCCCGGCTGGACGAGGCGGCCGACGCGGAGCCCGCGAGGCGCTCGCTGCTGCTCGACGGGCTCGACGTCGCCACGGGCCGCGCGCTGACGGAGGCCCGGGCACGCGCGGCCGCTGTCCTGGACCTGGGGCTGCTGGCGGCGGAGATGCGGGCGGCTGATCTGGACGCAGTTGCCCTGGCGGCCGGGGTGGAGGATCTCGGGACGGAGGCCATCGCGGCGCGCGTCGCGGAGGGGCGCGCGGCGCTCGACGCGCACAGGCGGGCGCTGTCGTCCGCGGCGCGCCGCACCGCGGTGCTCGAGGGTCTCGCCGGCCTCGGCTACGAGGTGACCGAGGGCATGCGGACGACATGGGTAGAGGAGGGCCGGCTGGTCGTGCGCAGCGCCACCCGACCCGACTACGGCGTCGAGGTGAGCGCCGCCGGCGAGCGGATGCAGATGCGCCCGGTGGCGTTCGACGCGGGCGGGGTCGGGCCAGATCCGTCGCGAGACCGGGACGCCGAGACGATCTGGTGCGGCGACGTATCGGCGCTGCAGGCGGGGCTCGGCGATGCCGGCGGCGGGCTGGTGATCGAGCGGGCCCTCTCGGTTGGCGCCACGCCCCTGAAGCGGATCGCCGTCGAGGCCCTACCGGATGCGGGAGCGGCGGTGGAGGTGCCTGCCCTGCGCGGACGGACCTTGCGTTGAGCTGGTCTTGCCCTGCTTGTGCGGCCAGCGCTGACCGCCAGCGCCGACGCAACTATGAGCACACCGGCCATGACACCGTGCGACCATGGCGCTACGGCTTTTTGGATACGGGGATGGACGGCCGGGGACGATGGTGACTTCGAGACAGTTCGTGAGGGACGTCGGACGGACGATGCGCGCAATGGACCGCGCCGCCAAGCAGGCGGAGCGGCAGCGCGTCGCACGGCAGCAGGCTTTGCACCGCCAGGCGCACCTCGACGCGTCGGCGGCGGCCGCCGCCGAATACGAGGCGATCGTCGAGGCCCTGACCGGTGCGCACCGCGTGCCGCTGTCGAGGATAGACTGGCTGACCACGGCGACCGCGTCCGAGCTCACCGTCCCAGAGCGGGGTTCGGTTTCGGAGGACGCAGCTTCGGAACGGCTCGCGTCCTACACGCCCGGCTGGTTCGCGCGGACATTCGGCGGCGAGCAGAAGACGCGCAACCGCCTGGCCGACAACGTCGTGTTAGCCCGCGCCGAAGACGACGCTGCGCACGCCGCCGTGATGGCCGTCGTCGAGGCGCGCAACGCCGAGATCGCCGCGGCCCGCCTCGTGGTGGACCGCGATCCCGACGCGATGGTCGCGGGGCTCGACGCCCATAGTTCGCTCGGAGACCTGCCCTTCTCGGTTGAGGGTGTCGACATACGGCTGCTTGACGGGCGAGTGATCGCCATCGTCGACGGGCTCGACCTAGAGGACATGCCGGAGGAGACGGTGACGCTGCTCAAGTCCGGTAAGGCGTCGATCAAGGATCTCGCCGTGGGCAAGCGGCTGGAGATGCACCGCGACGCGATCTGCTCGGCGGCGATCAGGGTGACGATGGAGTTTCTGGCGGTCCTGCCGATCGACGAGGTGGAGGTGCTGATGCTGACCGACATTCTCGACCGGGGAACCGGCCACATCCAGTCGCTGCCGGTCCTGCATCTGCGTGCCGCGGCGCAGGCGCTGGCCGCCCTGCACCTCCCGCGCACCCAGGCGGTAGCGGTGGTCGAACGGCTGGGCGCGCACATGGATTGGTCGAAGCGCGACGGCTTCCGCGCCATCAACCCCGCCGCGTTCGGGATCGATCTCTAGCCTGGGTCTAAGCGAGGTGAGAGAAAGCTGCTTAATCTATCGCCGGATCTTGCCATGAAACGCAGTACTGCCCCCGACACCGTGCCTCGCGCCCTGACGCCCGCGCTATTGCAGTTCTGCGCCTCGATTGCACCGGGAGAACCTACATTCATCCTGTCGATCCCGACCAAGCGTGCGGCAACTTCCTTTTGTTTCGAGAATGTCGCGCATCGGGTCCGCAAAAAGGGCGGGACAATCGCCTATGGTTGGGCAATCTGGCATATGCCCGGTCTCTATTTCGAGGCCGAGCATCATGCGGTGTGGCGTAATTCTCTAGGCAATCTCATCGATGTCAGCCCGCAATTGGGCGGCCGTAAGCGCATGTTGTTCTTGGCCGACAAGGATGCAGTTTATGACGCATTCGCGTTGCGAGCGAACATCATGGCCCCAGACGGTGATTCCGAGCGTGCACGTCGCATGGTTGAACTCGGCAGACGGCGGATTGACCTGCTGATCCATTGTCGGCGTCCCGGCACCTCCGAGATCAACCTCTATCAGACCGATCAATTGGAACTGGCCGCGCTCAACCAGCAAATAAGCGAGATCTTGGCCGGCTAGGGTAGCGGATCAGGCTGCGCTCCGCGAAGCATCGCAGAACTTGCTGAAGAGCGTGAATGGCAGCGGGAAATTGGCAACAACCGCGAAGCAGCTCATCGCTTGATGCAAGCGACTATTTTTATTCTGATGTCGGCTTTCGGGAAGTAGCGCACCAAACTCGAACGACCGATGTTGGGGCGCTTAGGCGACCGGCAGCCTATGTCGAAACCAGTCCGGCAGCTCGTGGGCCGATTCCGGATCATCAGCTGTTAGCACGGGATCGTTGAAAGCTGCCGTTGGACAGTTGCCACCTTGCCGGCGGCCAGAACTGAGCCGGAAGTTGACTGTCGGCTATTGCCGTTAAAATTTACAATATTCGCATTTACATCTTCGCGGTTCAAATCGAGAGTACATTTTAGTTTGCTCAGAGCGTCCTGCATTTTGTTCCATGTTATTGAACGCGATCAAATCTGAAGCGAACGGCAGGGCCTGATGCAATACCCCTCCTACAAAAAGCCAAAGCAGGCTTTTCGGCAGTCGAACTCGTCCTTCACACCAGATTGCCGGCGTGAACAGCTTGCCCCGGCCGCCGGAAAGCCACATCCAAAGTGAGGTGCGCGCGAAGCGCGCGGAACTAAGGAAGCATGCATTGGCCCAGATTCTCGACCCGGTGGTGTCGCTCGCCTTCTCCTTGCGTTCGAGCCCGGGCGTATATGCGATATTACTGGGTTCCGGCGTATCGCGCTCGGCGGGCATTCCAACGGGATGGGAAGTCGTGCTCGACCTCATCCGGCGCACCGCGGCAGCACAGGGAACCGACCCCGGCAAAGCGCCCGATCGATGGTATGTCGACAAATATGGCAAGGAGGCGGGCTATTCGGATCTTCTCGATGGCCTGTGTCGTACCCAGATCGAACGTCAGCAATTGCTGAAAGGCTATTTCGAGCCGAATACGGAAGAGCGCGAACAGGGCCTGAAACTGCCGACGGCCGCCCATCATGCCGTCGCGGAACTCATGGAGGCCGGGCTCGTCCGGGTCGTTGTCACAACGAATTTCGACCGCCTGCTCGAACAGGCGCTGGAACAGCGGGGCATCGTCCCCGTGGTGATCGGCAGTGCGGACCAGGCGATCGGCATGATCCCGCTGACCCACCAGAAGCATTGCATCATCAAGATCCATGGCGACTATCTCGACACGCGGATCCTCAACACCGAGGACGAACTGGCTGCCTATGATCCGGCGATGGCGACGCTCGTCGACCGGGTGTTCGACGAGTTCGGGCTGGTGGTCTGCGGCTGGTCCGCCACTTGGGACCATGCACTACGCGCTTCAATCGAGCGGGCGACCAACCGCCGCTACGCCTGTTTCTGGACGACGATGGGCGAGTTGTCCGGAGAGGCGGAAGCTGTCGTCACCAGCCGGCGGGCGGATGTAGTCCGCATCAAGTCGGCAGACAGCTTCTTCGACAGCCTGCTGGACCATGTGCGCGGACTAGAGGAGTTCGACCGCCCGCATCCGCTGAGCGTACAGGCTGCGGTCGGCGCAGCCAAACGCTACCTGGCCAATAGCGAGCAGCGCATTCGCCTGCACGACCTGTACCGCGACGCGATGGCTGAGGCGAAGGCGATATGGACCGGCCCGGCATTTCCGCCCCATGGCGATGGTCCAACACCTGAAACGATTTCAGCGCGGATCAAGGCCTATGACGCAGCGGGCGCGACGGTCATCGCGCTCAACGCCACGATCGGCGTCTGGTCACGCGGCGAACAGGACGACCTGCTTGTCGATGCGATCAGCGAGATCGGCCGCGAGCAGTTCGTCAACGGCTCGCAATATACGGTCTGGGGCAGTCTCAGGCCCTATCCCGGCACGGTGATGCTCTACGCCGCAGGAATGGCGAGCCTGATCGCCAAGCGTCCGGAGTTGCTCTCTCGGCTGCTGTCGGTGCGGACATCGACGATCGGCAACAAGGACAAGGCGGCCGTGTCGCACCTTGTTGCCTTGCGACTGGCCGAGCGCGATCACGTCGCCCCCTTGTTCGGCGGGTCGCGGCGCCATGTGCCGATGAGCGACTGGCTGCACGATACACTGCGCGAGACGTTTCGCCCGCTTGTCGCCGAGGACGAGGATTACGACCTGCTGTTCGACACGTTCGAATATTATTTCGCGCTCGCCTATGTTGGGCTGGCTGTTTCGAACAGCGGTTGGGTGCCGGTCGGTGCGTGGGCAGCCTATCGGCATGAGAACCATGCGATCATTCTCGCCGGTCTCAAGGGGACGGAGGTTCGCTATGGTGGGAAGGCGTTCGCGGACAGTTGCGAGGCATTCACCCGCAACGGCCAATCGCTCGATGTTAATGTCGCGACCGTAGAAAGCTACGGCGGCAGGGTCAGCTTCTACTAATGCGGGGTCGGCGACTCATTACGATCCGCCCCATCCAGTGATGCCCGAATGCCATAGAAATCCGGTTCAAAGTCAGGCTTCCAGACGAGTTCGCCAGCCTCGCGCACCCAGGTTCCGAGCAACCGATCACGCTGCTCGAAAGGCGACAGGAGCCCGCCAAGCGGGTTGTCCAGTTTGATAGTAACCGCATCCCAGCCACCGAGATGCGCAGCACAAAGTGCGCTTCGGCCATAGGCGATCGCGGCGTCATCCATTGGAAAGCTGCGTTGATCGCTCGTTCTGTAGCTGGACTCTCCCTGCCAATTGCGGCTGAAGTCGAAATGATACCGCACTGCATCAGTCTCATGCTCCATCGGATCTGCGGCCAGAAGGCGAGGATCGTCCTGCGATGCCATGCAGGTCAGACACATGCCATCATGGAGTACATCCGCCGGGCACACACCGTTTGTGCAGGAGGTGCGTTCGACCTCAGTCGTCTCCTCGCACACGACGCAGTGCAGGCTGGTCGAACCGGGCGTCTTTTCCGGAAACTGGGCCAATGCCGGCCAGTTGTCCTGCCAGTCGCGATTGGCGCGGTAATAGCAGACGGGACAGACATAAGCGCGGCGCTTCGTGTCGAACCTGAAGAACCGGCGGCTCTCCGCTGGCTCCAGATGCCGGATCGCCGTGTCGATCTGCCGCATCACGGCGTTTTGTGAGCTTTCATCCAAGCCGTAGGCTGCCGACGCGCCATCCAACTCCATCTCCAGCAGCCGCTGCGGCCACCGCATATCGGCGAAGAGCGTCTCCGCTGCGGTCAGGATCGTGCGCACCAAAGTCGCCGGATCGAATGATTTGAGCGCGACCGAATGCATGATCGTATTACGGTCGCGACGCGCACCATCCCAGAAATCGCGAAACGCCTGATCGAATGGCGGTGCAAGTACGCTGTTGTGTACCTTGATCAGGTCCGCTGCATCGAGCGTGCGGAACTCGCTGAAGGGCACGGGTTGCGTATCGATCCCCTTCGGCCAGTCTTTCGGGTCGCGAGAGATCAGCAGGTAAGGAGACACCGCAACGATCCGCCCCTTGAGCGCCATTTCCATCGCTTGCTGCGTCAGCCCAAATGCGTTGGCGAGCGCTGGTTGTGACTTGCGCCAATACTCCGCGGCTGCGGCCTCGGCCTCTTCGCCATCGACTTCGGAATAATCGGTAATCTGTTCGTGATCGTGCACTACCTGCATGGCGATCTGCCAGGCAAGATAGAGCTGGTTCATGCCGGCGGTACTGAACGCGTCGGCGGTGGGCATGTCCGTGATCATTCTGGTCACTGTATCCAAGCTAAAGCCATTGGCGATACCGCACACAACGCTAGGGCAAGCGGTCACGCAATCAATTGACTAGTGGCGTTCGCATTGCTCGGCCCGAATGCTTTGCGTAGCCTCCAGCCCCAGCAATTTTGGGAACATACATGGGCGCCGCCAAATCCAATCCGCTTGCAATCACGGCCAAGGGGCCAGGCCGGTTCGACTCCGCCTATCAGGCCGAGGTCGAGGCGGATCTTGGCCTGCACCATTCGGTGGCATTCGAGCGGGTCACTGGATGGCCCGTCCACGGCACCTATGTTGGCGATGAAGCCATCCGCTTTCATAACGAAGACGGGCATGTCTCGGTCTTCGATGTGCGCGGGATCATGACCGCCGCGCAGCATGGCGACTCCGTCATCCAACCACTGGTCATGCGCGGGAACTGGCCGCGATCGGCGGTCAGCCCCGACGGGCACCTCGCGATCGGCTGCACCTGCATGGGGGAAGAGGGAATCGCAGAGGCTCGGATCGCGCTTGATGAAGACCGCCTCGCCAGGGCACAAGCCGCCATTCGCGCGAACAAGGTCTACCTCAATCTGACACCGACCCGCGCGGAGCCCCGGTTTTCCGCCAGTGCACTTCGTCGTTACGCCTTTGGCCAATGCGTTGTCTTTGCGGAAGCCCTAGCCAGGGTTCGTGATCTAACGCCGGTTGCAATGCTGCCAACCGGCATCGCCGACTGGGCTCACATCGAACCGGACCAGATGCAGCACTCGGCGGTCCTACATCCGGACGGCGAATTGGAGGATGTCTGGGGCAAGGCGCCCGCAGCACGCATCGCCGCACGCTATGGCATCACGCAATGGAATCTGAGCGAGGACGCACACCGTGCGATGATCGACGACGGCATTGCGCATCGGCCCGAAGTGATCGACGAAATCAATGCCGCTGAATTGGTGATACGTGCCCAGGCAGGTGCGATGGCAGATTGAATGCCCCACTGTTTCTGCGCCCAGCCGACTGCAGTAGGCGCCAGCAACTAGGCTTGCTCAGAGCACGATAATCGCCTGCACAACTTCTTTGAGGCGGGCCAAATCGATTCTGGATGATCGCGATCGGCCCGGCTCTAGTGAAATGCATTCGACGCTCTGCGATCCGACCATCCATTTGAACTTCGAGCCGTGCGTCAATTTGTTCCTCATATCGTGGAGATATAGAGGCTAACTTATTCCATTCCCTTGGATAACCGCCCCAACCTCGCCCCAACCATGCTGCTTCAATGTTGCGGCGAGGGCCTCCGACTCGTCCAGCTTACGAATTAGCCCGCCCAATTCATTGGGCGCGCGATCGGCCACAATCTCATCGGTTATCTTTCCGGCGTCGAAATCTAGAACCGCGCTAACGTTCTTCTGCATAAGTCGCAGCATTTCGCCTTCCTGATGTATCTAATCGTATTCCAATCCTGCCGTGTCCCCCTTGACTGCGTAAGAAGCATGAACAAACATAGAACTGGGAGGGGTAGATGTTTCTATTCGATAACGAGACCAAGGTCGACCTGCTCAACAACGAGCCGATCGCAGCTTCAATCGTCGCCCTTCTTCGTGATAACCCCTCGAAACCGATGACGATCGGCGTCCACGGTGATTGGGGCGCTGGGAAGTCGAGCATCCTTGAGATGATTGAGAATCAATTCTCGACCTACGAGGACACCGTCTGTCTGAAGTTCAATGGCTGGCGGTTTCAGGGTTTCGAAGACGCCAAGATCGCGCTGATCGAAGGCATCGTCACGGCTCTCGTCGAGAAGCGCCCGGCGCTGACGAAGGCCGGGGACGCCGTAAAGGACATCTTCGGACGTATAGACTGGCTGAAACTCGCGAAGCACGCGGGTGGTCTCGCCCTCACCGCGACGACGGGGATCCCCTCACCCGACATGATCGGCGTGCTGTTCGGCAAACTCAAGGATCTCGCCGCCGATCCCGCTAGGCTAGCGACAAAGGAGAATCTCGACGCGGCAGCGGAAGGCGCGAAGGATTTGATCAAGCCTTTCTCGAAGCGCGTCCCCGAAGAAATCGAGGCGTTCCGAAGAGAATTCGACGCGCTCCTGAAAAAAGCCGGAATCAACCAACTCGTTATCCTCATCGACGATCTCGACCGCTGCCTCCCCGATACCGCGATCGAGACGTTGGAGGCGGTCAGGCTGTTCCTGTTCACGTCCAACACCGCCTTTGTCGTCGCAGCCGATGAGGCGATGATCGAATATTCGGTCCGTAAGCACTTCCCCGATCTCCCAGATAGTACCGGTCCCCGCGACTATGCGCGCAACTACCTCGAGAAACTGATCCAGGTCCCGTTCCGGATCCCGGCGCTCGGCGACGTGGAGACTCGCTCGTACGTGACTCTCCTGCTCGTCGGCGCCGAGCTCGGAGAAGGCCATCCTGGCTTCCAGACGCTAATCGAGAAGGCTCGCGAAGCACTGAGAGAACCTTGGAAAGGCGGCGGCGTGGACGCCGCGCTCCTGAACACGGCGCTGGGCGATCTGGGGGACAAGGGAGCGGAGGTCGTCTCCGCGCTCACGCTCAGCGACCAGATCGGCCCTTTGCTTGGTCGCGGCACGTTCGGCAATCCGCGACAGATCAAGCGCTTTCTCAACGCACTGCTGCTGCGCGAACACACAGCGCATAACAGAAAGTTCGGCGAGGATTTCAAGCGGACCATCCTCGCCAAGCTGATGTTGGCCGAACGCTTCATCCCGCGTCTGTTCGAGCGGGTGGCCACCGACGCAGCTCGGGATGAAGGCGGTGTGTGCCGCCGGCTGGCGAAGCTTGAGGCCGGGCCGGGTGCTTCGCCGGCGGCGGCGGATGACACCGAGCCAAAGACGGGCGATGGTGCCGCTAAGCGGAAAGCGGGTACCGAGGCCGCAGCCGCGCGGCCCGCGGCTGCCGATCAGATCCTCGACGAATGGCAGGTCGATGAACGCGTCACGGAATGGGCGAAGCTGGAGCCGAAGCTCGCCGGTGTCGATCTGCGACCGTACCTGTTCATCGCACGCGACAGGAAGGACTTCTTCGGTGCGGCCTCCACGCTCGGCCACCTCGAAGGCGTGGTCGACATGCTGATGCTCCCGAAGATCGCGATACAATCAACCGGGCTCAAAGAGCTCGCGCCAGCCGAGGCCAGCAGGGTCTTCGAAGGCATCCGGCAGCGGATCATGTCCAGTGACGATTTCAGGATGAAGCCGAAGGGCGTTGACGGGTTGGTGATATTGGTCACCGCGCAGCCTCCCCTCCAGCCCAACCTCCTGGACTTCATCGAGCAGTTGCCGGCCGACAGGTGCGGCGCGTGGCTGGCGACGGGGTGGAACGCCGCCCTGACCTCGCCGCCATCGAAGGAACGCTTCGCGCTGATTCAGGATGGCTGGGCGAAGCAGGACGGGAATACCGCGCTCAAGGCGGCAGCAGGAGCCGGTATGGCAATCAAGACCAAGGCGAAAAACTGATGGGAACGTCCACGCCCTTCGGCGGACCAAAGGGGAAGGATCCTCTCGTTCCCGACTTCGTCAACGATGGCGACGCGGCACCACCGGCACCTCCCCCGCAGGATGGCGACGGGACTGAGCCGGTCCCGCCGGCTCCGCCTCCACGCCCGGCTCCGGCACCGCCTCCACCTCCCGACCGGTTCAGGAATGCCCGCCGGAACTTCACCAAATTCGCCAGCTCGGGCGGTGACGACCGACGCGCTCTCGGCCGTGCGGTCTCTCAATATGTGTCCCAGGCGTCTGGAGGGTCCGGCCCAGCGGCCCGCAGGATGGGGTCTTCTCGCGGAGTCGCAGCCCGCATTGCCGGCTTCCTCGGTGACGTCAGCGCCCGCGGCCTCCAAGCAGCACTCGTAACATTCAACCTTGCCGGTATGGCGGGAAGTTCACCGGCTGAGATCTTCTCGGCGCTGGTCGAACAGTTCTGTCCCGAGGGCGGATCGGTCGACGAGGGCATCGCTCGCGACGCTTTCATGGAGACGGTTGTCGAGCTCGCGGACGCGGGGATCGCCGACATGTCGAGCCTCACGCCAGAGCAGATGCAGACGGTGCTCGAACTCTATGTCGCGCACACCATTGAGGATCGAATTTACAACGATATCGGCATCAAGGGCGTCGAGATTCCGGCGGATGCCGGTGCAGCGCAAGCGGTCCAAGATCAATTGCACGAGTTCATTCTCGGCGGCGTCTCCGACGCCTTCAGTGAGGCCGCGATCGACTTCGCCGCGATCGATCCGAATACGATCGGCCAGACCATGGAACGCATCTATGGGGCCGCCTTCGACATCCTCGAGGCGCTCGGCGAAGAGGAGGCAGCGAAGTGACTCGCCATCTCATTGTGGGCCGGCTCGGCGCTAGCGACAGGGCCGCAATCCCCAAGGCCGCCGATGAACAGATGACCCAGTTGCGGTTCGGCGCGCCCGATAGTCTTGCATTCGGGCTCGGCCATGCACTGGACGATCTCCGGAAGCTTGGGCTCCATCCGAGCGAGACCGGAGCGGATCTCCTCGTGCTCGCCGCGCATGTCCACGCGGCCGACACGCGCATCTCACGCGCCTCCGAGTCTCAAGACGGCTGGACGAGAGAGATACGCCTCGTCGTCCCCGTCAGCGACCCGAACCTCTGGCAGACGACCCGACAGACGCTCAAGCGCACACTCGATTTCCTTACCGGCGACCGCTGGCAGATTGGATTCCGAGCACGCCCGCGCACGCATCATGCTCTGGTCGCCGCGCCCGACGAGCAGCTCGGAGGGATACCGTATGACGGTATCAGCCTCTTCTCGGGCGGCTTGGACAGCCTGATCGGCGCGATAGACAAGCTCGACGCGGGCCACTCACCCCTGTTCGTGAGCCATGCGGGCGAGAGCGCCGTCAGCACTTCGCAGGAGACCTGCTTCGATGGCTTGCGGCAGCATTTCCAACGCAACGATCTCGATCGGCTGCGGGTCTGGATGACCTTCCCGAACGGTCTCGTCGAGGGCGTCGAGTCCGAGAGCACGACGCGCGGGAGATCGTTCCTTTTCTTCGCACTCGCCGCGGCGGCGGGAACCGGGCTCGGGCGCCCTTTCGAGGTCCAGGTGCCGGAAAACGGCCTCATCGCGCTCAACGTACCCCTCGATCCGCTACGCTTGGGCGCTCCGAGCACGCGCACCACACATCCATTTTACATCGCCCGATGGAACGACCTGCTAGGGCTACTCGGGGTACGAGGGTCGCTCGTGAATCCCTATTGGGACATGACCAAGGGAGAGATGGCGGCGGGATGCGCGGATCAGGCACTGTTGATGAGCCTCGCCGCCGGCTCGCTTTCTTGCTCGTCACCGGCGAAGGCGCGGTGGCAGGGGCTTCCGCAAGGTCATTGCGGCCATTGCCTCCCTTGTCTGATCCGGCGCGCGTCGCTGCTCGGGCGAGACCCGACGCCTTATATCCTCGGTGACCTGACAGCCGCGAAGCTCGACACGCGCAAGGCGGAGGGTGTACAGGTCAGGGCATTCCAGCTTGCGATCGAACGGCTACGGCGGAATCCGGACCTCGCCGTGACGCTCGTGCATAAACCGGGAAGTCTCGCCGACGTGCCTCACCAGACCGCCGCTCTCGCAGACGTCTATCGACGCGGACTGGTGGAGGTGGGCCTATTGCTCAGGGGTGTCAGGGCTGGCCCAGCGTGATCGACCGCGACAAGATCGAGCGAGCCGCGCTCGTCGATTTCCACTGCCACCTCGATCTCTACCCCGACCATCAGGCCGCGATCGCGCGATGTGAGCGCGACGCGGTGTACACGCTGGCCGTCACGACCACGCCGAAGGCTTGGGCGCGGAATCATGAGCTTGCCTCCTCGACGAAGTTCGTGAGGGCGGCACTTGGCCTTCACCCACAGCTGGTCCAGTCCCGCGCGGACGAGCTGGCGCTCTGGAAGGAGCTGGTCGGTGAGACGCGATACGTGGGCGAGGTGGGCCTCGATTCAGGCCCGCGATACTACCGCTCGCTGGATGCGCAGAAGCATGTCTTCGGGGAGATCTTGGACCGTTGTGGGGAACTCCGCGATCGCATATTGACGGTCCATAGCGTGCGTTCCGTCACGCCGGTCATAGACATGATCGAAGCCAGGTTACCAAGGTCGCGCGGCAAGATCGTCATGCATTGGTTCACCGGCTCCGCTGCGGAGATGCGGCGTGCGATCGACCTCGGCTTCTACTTTTCGGTCAACCACATGATGCTCGACGGGGAGAAGCGTCGCGCTTTCGTAGCAGCTATACCGCTAGACCGCCTGCTTACCGAAACCGATGGGCCATTCACGCAGATTTCGGAGAGGCCTTCCCAGCCCGCCGACGTATCATTGGCGGTCGTCGCACTCGCGCGTCTTCATGGGATCGAGGCTCCAGCGATGGCACGGCGCATCACCACAAACCTGAGATCCCTGATCGGATGAAGTGCGGAAGCGGCATCACAGTGCGGCACCATATATTAGATACTAGTGAGAACGAGCGGCTGCTCTCGGGATTCCCAACATCTCCCTCGAATGTCCGAAATTGGGGCGCTGAGCTGCCGGCCTCCTACGCGATGTCGACGACACTGAGGACCAACTGCGGCACTGGGCGTCCCGCCTTCATCAATCGGAGCCTATGCAATCCAGCAGGGAGGTTATGGCAATACGGAGATCTGCCTTGGCCTTCTCTAGAACCGCCCCCCGTTGAAGTTCCTGTCGATCAGCTAAAGTCAGGACCGCCGACGTGACCGCATCCGAATGGCGCATCAGGACGACGAGCCCGGCGCCGCTTGGTCCGTTCCGCGCATAAAGCCAGTTCTGCACCGTCCTCGGATTTGAGCCGGTCAACCGGGCGATGTGTTTCACTTTTGCTGGAGACGTACCGAAGTCGGCCCTGAGGGCATCAGCAATGATGCCCGCGAAGCTGGCGAGCGTGTTGGCGGAGGGATCGATGGGAAATCCGTTTCCACTATCGGCGCGAAGATTTCGGTGTTCCCACGAAAACGACATTCCGACCTCCTTCCAATAGAAGATCGATTGTTTATCACGCCGCTATTAAAGTATGGCGGCAGAGTTCGGGGATCGAAGTGCGCGTGGATCCAGAACAGTCAGCACCGACGCGTGCCGCGCAATATGTGCGGATGTCGACGGATCATCAGCGTTACTCGACCGAGAACCAAGCCGAGGTCATCGCCAGCTACGCCGCGCGCCGGAACTTCGAGATCGTCCGCAGCTACGCAGACGAGGGGCGCAGCGGTCTCAACATCGCAGGGCGGGACTCGCTCCGGCGTCTAATATCGGACGTGCAGAGCGGCGAGGCGGACTACGAGGCTGTGCTCGTATACGATATCAGCCGGTGGGGCCGCTTTCAGGACGCCGACGAGAGCGCCTACTACGAGTTCATCTGTCGCGAGCGTGGCATCAATATACACTATTGCGCCGAGCAGTTCGATAACGACGGCAGCCTGCCCTCCAACGTCATGAAGAGCATCAAGCGCGTCATGGCTGGCGAATACAGCCGGGAGCTTTCTAGCAAGGTCTTTGCCGGACAGTGCCGCCTCATCACGCTCGGCTACAGGCAGGGCGGCTCCGCCGGTTACGGCCTGCGCCGCCACCTGGTGAACGAACACAACGAGCCCAAGGCACCCCTTGCCCGCGGTGAGCACAAGAGCCTCCAGACCGACCGCGTCATCCTGGTACCTGGCCCGGACGACGAGGTCGAGACGGTTCGCCGCATCTACCGGCTGTTCGTCCTGGAACTGCGGTCCGAGCGGGAGATCGCCACCATCCTCAATCGGGAGGGAAAGGTCACCGACCTCGGCCAACCATGGAGTCGTTCGATCGTCCGGCAGATCCTCAGCAACGAGAAGTATATCGGCAACAACGTCTACAATCGCGTATCTTTCAAGCTGAAGAAAAAGCGGGTCGTCAACACCCCGGACATGTGGGTGCGCGGCGATGGCGTCTTCGAGGCGATCGTCGACCCGATGTTGTTCCAAGCCGCGCAGACCATCCTCGCGGACCGTGCGAGGCGGTTCTCCGACGAGGAGCTACTGAAGCTCTTGTCGGCGCTCTTGGGCGCGCGCGGCGCCCTGTCGGGGATGATCATCGACGAGGTCGAGTCGATGCCCTCGAGCGCTGCCTACCGGCATCGCTTCGGCAGTCTCCTCCGCGCCTACGAACTCATCGGCTACACCCCTGCCCGAGACTATAGGTATCTTGAGACCAACCGTCAGCTGCGGTTGATGCATCCGGATGTCGTCGCCGACACGGTCGTCAACATCGAACGCATCGGTGGAACTGTGACTGTCGATGAGGAGACTGACCTACTGGTCGTGAACCAGGAGGTGACGCTGGCGCTGGTGATCGTGCGCTGCCAGCCGACGCCCGCGGGGTCCCTCCGCTGGCGCGTCCGCCTCGACGCTGGCCTGCGCCCCGACATCACGGTCGCCGTCCGCATGGAGCCCGACAACAGGCGCGTGCGTGACTACTATCTCCTTCCCTGGCTGGACGTTGGTTCTAATCCCCACTTTGGCATGGCCGAGGAGAACGGAATCCATCTCGACGCCTATCGGGCCGAGGACTTGTCGCCACTCTACCATCTGCTTCGCCGACATCCTGTGGAGCGCGCATTATGATGCCTGAGATCACCATGATTCCGATCGGCTCGATTGAGATCCTCAATCCCCGAGCGCGCAACCGCAAGATCTTCGACGAACTGGTAGAAAGTATAGCTGCGGTGGGCCTCAAGCGACCAATCACGGTTCGCCACTCGCCCAAAGGGGACGGCTACGAACTTGTATGCGGCCAGGGTCGAATGGAGGCCTTCAAGAAGCTCGGTCAAAGCGAAATCCCCGCGATGATAATCGAGGTGACCCGCGAGGAATGCTTCGTGATGAGCCTCGTGGAGAACATGGCGCGGCGAAACCTCAGTCCCTTGGAGCTGATCCGTGAAGTCGGGGCCCTTCGCGACCGGGGATACAACCATTCCGAGATCGCCCGGAAAATTGGCTGTAGCGCCGAATACGTGTGGACAATAAACTTGCTGCTGGAAAAGGGTGAAGACCGCCTCCTAGACGCGGTCGAACGCGGCATCATCCCACACACCATCGCGACGGAGATCGCCCGCGCCGATGACGCTGACGTCCAACGTGCCCTGACCGAGGCCTATGAGACCGGCTCGCTGCCGGGTGACCAGATCCTCGCCATCCGCCGCATCGTCGATGACCGCAACCTAATCGGAAAAGGTCTACGCACGATCCGCACCGGGCAGGCGCGCGCACAACCGACGACTGCGGCAGCACTCGTGCGTGCTTATCAGAAAGAGGTGGAGCGGCAGAGGCTGCTGGTGAAGAAGGCGACGCTCACCCAGAGCCGCCTGACCTTCATCGTTGGCGCGATGGCCAAGCTGCTCACCGAGGATCACTTCGTGACTCTCTTGCGGGCGGAGGGCATGGCCTCACTGCCGCAGCCGATCGCCGAGCGCCTGGGAATGGTCGGCGAAGCGCTATGAGCCCTCCAGTTCATATCTCATTCGCCCAGGAGGTGCTCGAGGTTCCGCTCGCAATGATCCTGCCCCTTCGCCCCATGACGACGCGCATCAGCGGCTCGCGCCGCTACGCAAGGATCGCCACCTCCATCAAGGAGATCGGCGTCATCGAGCCGCTCGCCGTGACCACGCCCAACGGACGCGGACAGCGCATGCTGCTCGATGGCCATCTCCGCCTACACGCACTCAAAGAGCAGTCGGCGGAAACCGCGCCCTGCATCGTGGCGGACGACGACGAGGCCTTCACCTACAACAAGCGCGTGAATCGGCTCGCGACGGTCCAAGAGCATTACATGATTGCCCGCGCGCTAGACCGCGGCGTGCCGGCCAAGATGATTGCAGCCGCACTGGGCATCGACGAAAAGCTGGTCCTGCGGCGTCGCAACCTGCTCGACAGGATCGCCCCTGAGGTCGTCGAAATCCTGAAGGAGAAGCCCGTCAATCCCCAAATATTCGACATCTTACGCAAGCTGAAGCCGCACAAGCAGTTCGCCGCGGTCGAGATGATGGCCTCGATGAACAACTTCACTGCCAGCTACGCTAGGGCGATCATGGCGGCCGCCCGGCAGGATGACCTTGCGAAGCCAGATAGGGCCAAGAAGGTCGCGGGCGTGACTCCGGAGCAGATGGCACGGATGGAACGCGAGCTGGAATCGCTCAATCACGACTTCCGCGCACGCGAGGCGACCTTCGGTGACGATGTCCTTCAGCTCGTCCTCGCCTCGCGATACCTGCAGCGTCTGATCGAGAACGGGAATGTCGCGGCTTACCTCGAGACTAGGCATGCCGACATCATTGCGGAATTCCGAACCATAGTGTCCGCAAGCACTTTAGATTCGGCTGCGTAATGAGGACGGGGCTTCCGGCGTTCTAACGATTGCGTCATCACACTACCCACGTCGGAATGGCGCAGAGGGCATCGAAACTCTGGAGTGCAATGGATCGTGGGCGCATTTGATGGGGTATTACTACCAATCGGCTGCGTACAGCAGCTTTTGTTGTCGCCAGTCTCCGGGCCAAACGATCGATATGAATGCGGTAAGCCGTCATTGCCGAAGCGGGCCGAAAGTTGTGCTGGGAGACGGTGTGGCCTAAGTCACCCAGATATGGAAAAGCCCGAGACCAAAGATCGCCGTCGACGCATATCGCTTCTAGAGTTTGAGCGAGATCTCGCCCGTCGCCGCGAGGGGGCGGGGCCAATTGATATTCCGCGAAATTCCGGCACGCGCCGCACTGAGAGCAAGCAAATGCTACTCGACGTGCTCGCGAAGCTCGGCGCCAATTGGTAGTACGCATCCGAGATTACGTGAACGCGCGCAACAAATTCCGAGTGTGCGCGACGACGGCTTCCCCTTCCCCGCTCTCCACCAATCGCTGTACCGTGCGTCCGCCGAGCACCGGTGTTGGAGCTGAACGATAAGCGGGGCGATGTAATACGGTTCTCGCTAGAGGCATCAGTCTAGTGTGGTGGCCGGCTTTTGACCCGGCGCATCTGCAAGCGCTGCGGATAGTATCTGATGAAGCAAGTGCCAGATGCTCTGCTCACGATCACAGCCCGAGATTTCCACGATCTGCTCGAGCGCAGGAATCTGAAGACTTATCTCGGCCGTCTGATGCAATTCAGCCAAATAGCGATAGCTGATCCCGCTTTCATCAAGGCCTCGGTTCTCGATGACCGCTGCCGCGATGATTTTACGCCCCTCCACGCTACCGAGGGGCCAGAGCTCGATTTGAACTGCAATCACCGGCTCCTCCGGGACTTGGCCTAGCGAGGGACGTCGGCATCGCCCGCGCTGCGTCATTGTATCCGCTCCCCGTCAATCATCGTGATCGAAGAGCGCTCCTAGAGAACTGTATGGCTTCCCGGGAGGCCGAAGGTGAAAGTCACCATGCGGTGTTGCGACCCAGAAGCCTGGCCTCGCCTCCCATATATCCAGTTGGGTTAGCAGGTTCCCATCTTTGACCTGCAGGCGGTGGTCCTCGACCCAAAGGTGCGCGTGGATCCACAAGTCGCTTATCGATGTGACACCAAGGTCGCTGAAGACACTCAACATGTGCGAAAACGCAAATGAAGCTTTCGACAACTCGACAGGGTGGGGAAAATGAGTTCGCATACCGGTCCTCCTATTTGCATGGGGCGGACCGGCGGAAGCCGGGTGTTCAGAACCTGAGCTCACGCCAAGGCGCCGCCGCCTTTAGGCGAAGCCTTGGACATGCGCGACGGCCACCCGGCCACACGATGTGTGACCGGCCGTGAGCTCTGGGGTTCTGAAGCCCCGCCGCCGGGATTGACCGGTGGCGTCAAAACCGTCGCAGAACGAAATCGGGAGCGCAAGGGACTTGCAGTTTCTCCTGAAAATCCCCGCAGACCGTCGCCTCGAAGCATGCCGGAACATGCCGAATTTATCCTGGCATCTGGATGAACCAGGAGAAAATATGAGCCTTGTGGGTCGCCAGCTCTTGAGACCCAACTCTGCCAGATCATCGGTCCCGAGCAAAACGTCGAAAGAGTGCATGTCAGGATGATGCATCCTGACCCTTGAAGTAAAATCGGTCAGCCTTGCGGATAAATAGCAATTAGTCCGTAGTGAAACGTAGGTGGAATTGAATCTCGTAGATATTGATCCAGATAAATCCTGAATTTATCCACATTTTCTTCAAAATTTATCGCCCAATATTTGGCGTGAAGCTTCGGCTATAACTTAACATCATTGAATATTGACTCTATAGATGCATTGGTACCATCATCAGTGCCGAGTTTTGTAGGCTGGCATTCGACATGTGTTGGGGTCTCAAAGGCAGATGATCGACGATAGGCAGCACGCTCGCATCAAAGGTGCGTTGGCGCTGAGGGGGCTGACGCTCTCAAGCATCGCACGGGATTTGGGTGTGGCGCCGGGCACGGTGTCGATTGTCAGTCGGGGGTTTCGCCGTAGTCGTCGAATCGAATCAGCGATTGCCGTGGCGCTAGGGTGCAGCCCTGCTGACCTATGGCCGGAACGCTATTCTACGCTTCACAGCGAAGGAGGCGCGAAATGAGCTAGCTCTTTGATAATCACACCGGCGCATTTGCGGCAAAAGAAAAGGCCCGCTCGGTAAAGCAGGCCTCTTCCGGACATTGGTCCTAAGCAACCCTTGTCTGCCAAAATACGAGCAAACAGTCAAGCGATGGCATCGCCTCGCTGCCGTTTGCTGCGCCTCGTCAATAGCGATCAGATAAGGAATCGGACATGGATCACATTCCGATGCAGGACCCGTCTGCCCGGTTGTCCGGCGGCTCCATGCGAGCTCGGACGAAACATCCAATAACTCGAAAAACGGAGCAATCAGGTACGGTTTCGAGCAATCGCCCACTGGTAACCCTCAGCCAAGAGGAACTCGCTCGTGTCGAAATCCTGGTACTGCTGGATAAGCACCTGATTACCTGGGTTGAGGCATCATCGCTTCTGAAGGTTAAAAAGAGCCAGGTTTACAGGCTGTTGCAACGGTATCGCCTCGCCGGGCCGAACGGTTTGATCTCAAAGTCCCGCGGAGTTCAGAGCAATCGTGCGTTTCCTTCATCGGTGAAAACGCTAGTTCTCGCGCTTATACGGGAAAATTATAGCGACTACGGTCCTACCCTCATCGCGGAAATCCTGCCGGAGAAACACGGTATCAAGGTGTCTGCCGAAACGGTGCGCCGGTGGATGATCTCCGCTGGCCTTTGGGCAACCGACCGAGCCACGCGGCGCGCACTCCACCAGCCGCGGAGACGGATGACCAATTACGGGGACCTGGTACAGATGGACGGCTCCGACCACGACTGGTTCGAAGGGCGCGGCCCTCGCTGTACCGCGATGGTGATGGTCGATGACGCCACGGGGAGACTGCAGACATTGCGGTTCTTCCCGCGAGAAAATCGCAATGCCTACTTTCGAACGGTGAAATGCTATATTTCAGAGCATGGCCGCCCTTTGCGTATTCAGACCGATAAGCATGGAGCCATATGGTCTAAGGAAAAACGTACGGACTTCACAGTTGCGCTAGATGAACGGTTGAAGATCATTCATTCGATAGCCCACTCGCCACAATCAAAGGGTCGCGTCGAACGGATGAATCGAACGCTGCAAGATCGATTGGTAAAGGCTTTTCGGCGCGAGGGTATATCAAGCATCGAAGCAGCGAATGAATTTGTCCCGGGCTTCATGGAAGCCCACAACTCTCGCTTCGGACGGAATCCACGGCGTTCCGGCGATAGTCATCGTCCGATTCATCCTGATGCGTTGGAAAGCGCCCTCGCCCTTCGCAAAGAGTGCCGGGTCACGAAGGACTTGACGTTTTCCTTTCAGGGTCACGAATATCTTATCGAGGGAACGAATAAAGATCGTTCCCGGATCGCTCCGAGGGTCAGGGTAGAGCTTCAACTCGACGGCACAATGGTTGTGTTCGCCAACGGGCGCAGGCTCACCGTGCACCGCAAACAGCAGTAGCTCATTTGTAACGGGGCCCGCTGCTTTCGCAGCGGGTCCAAGTCCGCTATTCGTCTGCTGGTGGGGCCCAGCCTCCATGCCACCACCGCCGCCAGCGCTTTGGATCCGCGCGGCGGTGGTGGCATGGAGGCCCTTGAGAGCCGCCCTTGGGGACAGCATCGCCGGGGTGGGGTCCCATTCCTAAGCTGGCGAAATTGGCCCTTTTCGAATGCGGTTTAACACAGATTGTAAGTGCGTCGTCCGGAAAGACGCCAACTCTCGCCTCAGCGGCCGGATCTTCATCGTTTTACGAGGTCCGCTGCAGAAGACCCTGAAACGAAAACGGCCTGGGCGGCCCGGGATACAAATCGGCCACCCAGGCTTTTTCTTTGCCGGCTTATTGCAGTCGGATCAGCTCAGGTGAATGTTGTCGAGGTCGATTGACACGGTCATCTGTTCGAAATTGGCGATGTCGTTGGCGTCACGGGTGTAGATGCGCCGCCGGGTCGGGAACTTGATGCCCTGAACCTCGACATATTCCGACGGATAATGGGCGCCGGTGACGTTGTCGGAGATCTCGACGTTATAGTCATGCCGATAGATCAGGCCGTCGCTGCCGATGTAGAGGGTCTGCACCTTGCTCGTCGTCGCGATGCTGTCCGGATAGGTGATGCGCAGGCGACGCCAGGTCTCGCCATTCTCTTCCCATTCGCCGATTTCCTCACTCTGCACGTCGGGCCATGCAAGCAGGAACGGAGTGTTGAGATAGGTGAACATGGCGTGGCCCGCAAAATAGGCCAGCTGCAGTTCGGTCCACTGCGTCTCCAGCTTGTGCCCGACGAACGACGCCCGCGGATCGACCAGTTCCTCAAGGACCTCACCGGTAGCGGTGGAAAGCAGCGCTACTCGTCCCGGCGTGAAAAGCGACTTGCGCGACGCATCGCCGAACGGCTCGTGCGAAGCGCGTTCGGCTGTCAGGTCCACTGTCACGCTGGTGTCTGCGAGGATGCCACCGACGCCCTTGAGATCCCAGAGACCGCCGCCCTGGATGAGATGCGCCTTGACCGTCTTGAACGTGCGCCACCTGTCGAGACCACCATGCGCCTCGATCGTCTCTGCTGCCAACTTGTTCATAACAACTCTCGCTTGGGTCGAAGAAGCCCGCGATTTCGCCTGCGACGGCCGCCATCTGAAGGACTACGATGGTATGGGCTGGTCAGACGACCGTGTGGCACCGCGAAGCGGAAGGCTCTCCGGACGAGAAATTTCCGCGGGTTCGCCGCGCAGCAGGCCTGACCCGTACCAAGGTACATATTGCTTCTCACTGTCCCGATGCGATCTGGAGGGGGGTATTCCGCCGATGCTCGTTTCAGCCGGCGCGGGGGACGGATGGATGATGACGCAGGATGTAGATCGGGTTCCGGGAAGCGCTGGTTTGACGGGCACCGACTGGGATTCGCTCGCGGGACATGTCTGCGGAATCTTCCAGGATCTGGACGAGCAATATCGGGTCATGATGCCCTTTTTCCGCGGAGGCATCGAGCGCGGGGAGCGAGCGTTCCACACAGTGGACCCGTCCCGCACCCAGGACCATGCGGAGCGCCTCGCGGCAGGCGGCATCGATGTGGCTGGCGCGATCGCATCGGGTCAGCTGACGATCAACAATTGGGACCAGACCTTCTTCGACCTCGGTCCGTGGGACAATATGCAGACCGTGAAGCTGTTTCGGGGCCTGTGCGCCGACGGACGTGCCACCGGTTATCCGCGCACCAGGTTCTTCTGCGAATATGAGTATGCGAAGATCATCCATACTGCGGATGAGATGCTCGAATATGAAGCGACCATGCAGCTTCACGGGTTCGACAGCATGAATGCCGATGATGCGTCGATTTGCGCGTATCGCATCCCGGAATGGACCGGCGAAATTCTGGTGAACGCCCTTCGCACCCATCCCACGGTGATCCTGAACGGGCATATCCACGAGAACCCGTTCTTCGACCGGCCACAGACGGTCCTTTCCGGCCTCGAACGCAAACAACGGAACCGACATTGCTGCTAGAAGGGGCGCACCATTTGGGCGGAAACGGACGATCCGATTCCGACGAGTGCGACGACCTCCGGGCCTGCATCAACGATCTGGTCGGCCTCCTGGCGCTTCGTTCCCTGTGGGACGGGGCTGACTTGGCGCGCCTGGGGGAATTGCTCGCCGATGTGCTGACCCAGATGCTCGGCCCGGATTTCATCACCGTGCGCCTGTTCGACGCCGACGGAGGCGCGATCGACTGCCAACGTTGCGGGAGCATGAGCGAGAGCGCGGTGGAGAAGGGTCTGCGGGCTTTCGCACACGACTGGCTTCAAGGCGTGCCCCGCATCGGCATTTGCACTTTTCGAAACGAGATCGAAGGCAAGCCGCTCAATCTCGCGGCCCTGGACCTCGGCACCCGTTCGGAATTCGGGCTTGTGCTGGTCGGCAGCGTCCGGGAGAACTTTCCGACCGCCACCGAAAGACTCCTGCTGAATGTCGCGGCGAGCCAGGCGCTCATCGCGCTGCAGCAACGCCGTCTTCTCGACGAGCAGGCGGACTATGCGTCGCAGCTCGACGGTCTTGTCGCCAGGCGCACCCATGAGCTCGAGCTCGCCAGCGAGGCACTCAGGCGCAGCGAAGCGCTGATGGCACAGGCGCAGCGCGTCAGCCTTACGGGCAGCTTCGCCTGGTGCCCGAGCAGTGATTTCCTGCAATGGTCAGCGCAAACCCACAGATTGTTCGGGGTGGCTGCCGACGAGCCCGTAAGCACCGAGCTCTTCTATAGCCGCGTGCATCCGGACGACCATGAGATGTTGCGCGGTCTCGGTGCTGTCGCCAGGGCCGGCACGACCGATCTGGATTGCATGTTCCGGGTGGTAGCTTCGGAAGGAGATACCCGGATCATCCATCTCGTGGCCCATCCCGTTCACAATGCATCAGAGGCAGTCGAGTATATCGGGGCGCTTCAGGACGTCACCGCGCGTGTGCGGGCGGAGGAAGAAGGCCGCTCCGCCGAGATACGGATGCGTGAACTCCGGGATGACCTGTCGCGTGCGAACAGGCTGGCTACGCTCGGACAATTGTCCGCGACCATCTCCCATGACGTGCGGCAGCCCCTCTCCAGTGTCGTCGCGACAGCCATGGCCGGCCTCAACTGGCTCAATCGCCCCTCCCCTGACGTGCCGGCGGCGCGCCGATCCCTGGAGCGGGCAATGGCCGGGGCCCAGCGCGCCGCGGACATCCTCGAACGGATGAAGTCCTTCAGCCGGCACAACGGCCAGAAGGGCCATGTCGACCTGAACAAGCTGATCGACGACACCGTCGCTCTCGTTGGGTCGGACGCCCGTCGCCGCGGGGTCGAGCTGGTGGCCAGCCTCGCTCCCGATCTCCCGACCGTCAATGCGGACAGGGTGCAGATTCAGCAGGTCGTGATGAACCTGATCGTCAATGCGGTCGAGGCCGTTGAGACCAGCTCGGCGAACCGGCGTGAGATTGCTGTAGGGACCTGGTCCGCAGGGGGAGAGGTCGGCGTCGAGGTCCGGGATACCGGAGCGGGCATTTCCGAGACAATTCGCCCCCGGCTGTTCCAGGCCTTCAACACCACCAAACCATCCGGCCTGGGCATCGGTCTTTCCATTTGCAGGGAGATACTCGAGGACCATTCTGGCCATATCTGGGCGACTGAGAACGAACCCGTGGGCGCGGTCTTCCGGTTCACGCTTCCCGCAGAACCCGCTGACGCCCTCACCCAAACTAGCCCGGTTCCGACGCCAATTGCCAGCGGTCCGCCCCCTTCCCCCATGCCATACCTTGGGATGCATGCCCCATAACTTCGCCTGATTGGGCGGGACGGGAGCCAATGTCATGGACTGCTCAGGCCATTGGAAACCCGAGCATCATGCCCCAGACCATCAAATCCCTTTCGCTTCCCGAGGCGGACATCGTGATTGCCGCGGCGATCGCGGCGGCGGAGGCAACCCCCGTGAAATCGACCATCGTCGTGCTCGATGCTGGTGGGGAAATCATCGTTGCCACGAGGATGGACGGAGCCTGGGCGGGCGCCTTTGATCTCGCCCTGGCGAAAGCGCGCACATCCCGCGCCTTTGGCGCGCCGAGCGGCTATTTCACGGCGCTCGTGCAGCCCGGCGCCCCACTGTTCGGCGTGGGCAGCGCAGAGGGCGGCAAGTACCTCACCCTTCCCGGTGGTGTCCCTGTTATCCTGGGAGGGGCTGTTATCGGCGCGATCGGCGTGAGTGGCGGAACCCCGGACCAGGATGAAGCAGTCGCACAGGCGGCGCTTCGTCGCCTCCATTTGCCTGACGCCACCGTCGCGGCCTGAATCAATGAGTGCTCAGGGAATCGCAAACCGGCCCGCCCGGAACGAACCGCATGTTCGCGAGGGTCAGACGTTCGAGCGCGATCGATCAAGCGAGTGGCATCCGCAGTCGGCGAAGGCTCGGTGGTCGCGAGTGCGATCCACCAGTTCCTGACCCTCGACAGCTGAATCACGGCTCCCCGCCTCCCCCTCCCCGCTCAGTTCTCAGGAGATTCCAGATGAGCAATCATACGACAGCGACGGCTCCCACATTGTTCGTCGAAGCCGCCAACCAGGTGCGCTATGCCTATCGCCGCTTCGGCACGACCAAGGGCGTTCCGCTCGTGCTCTTGCCGCGCTTCCGCGGCGACCTCGAGACCTGGGACCCGGCGATCCTCGATGCCCTCGCTGCCGAGCGCGAAGTCATCCTGGTGAATAATCGCGGCGTGAGCTCAACCAATGGAACGACGCCTTCCACCATCGCCGAGATGGCACGCGATCTCATTGCGTTCCTGGACGCGCTGAACCTGCGCCAGATCGATCTTCTCGGCTTCTCCCTGGGCGGCTTCGTGGCACAGGAAATCGCGCTGATCCGCCCCGATATGGTCCGGCGCCTGATCCTCGCGGCGACGGCACCGCAGGGCGGTCCGAAGATGCATGGCTGGCGCAAGGATATCGCGGACGCCGTCCGCAAGGACGAGCCCGGCCCGGCAGAGCTTCTCTACACCTTCTTCAAGCCGACCGAGACAAGCCAGGCCGCCGGCGTGGAGTATCTCGGACGCTTCATGGAACGCGCCGAGGACCGTGACGTCGCGAGCTCGCTCCAGACCCGCGACGCGCATTATGACGCGGTGTGCGACTGGGGCATCCCCGATCATTCGAAGCTGCAGCGGCTCCAGGGGATCCTGCAGCCGACCTTCGTCTGCAACGGCGATGCGGATGCGATGATCCCGCCGAGCCTTTCGCACCTTCTCGGCGGCCTGATTCCCGATGCGATCGTGAAGATCTATCCGGATGCGGGACACGGCTTCCTTTTCCAGCATCATGCCGAATTCTCTGCTGATGTGAACGCATTCCTGGCCGGCTGATCGAAAGCGTAACGCCTGCCCCGGCCCGCCCGGGAGCAGGCGTTGCATCAAGGCGTGTCCAGCATCGGAAGCTGAAGCACAACTCGAGCGCAACCGTACTCGGGTTCAAAAAGCGCAAGGCGCCGGGGATTGCTCTCCGGCGCCTTGTTTTCATCCCACGACGTCCGATCAGGCCGACGCGTTCAGACTTTGCGCTTGGCCGGGAAACGACCGGGATCCCGATGGCCTCCCTGTACCCAATCGCGGATCAATGCCGCATATTCCTCGGGCGCATCCTCCCAGACATAATGACCGGCAGCGACGATCACATTGACCGCAGCCGGCAGGAATTCGGCCAGATAGTCGCCATTGGACGGAGGGACGATCGGATCGTCTCGCCCCGAAATCACCAGCACCGGTGCCTCGATCGACGGCAAAAGTTCACCCAGCCGTGCCAGGCCCCTGGGATAGGCCCGCACATATTCGGCGGCCTCGATCCAGCGCCGGCCCGCCGAGGAGGCCCGGAAATCCTCCATCGCCTCCTTCGGGGGCAGGTGCCGGGCATTGCGGGTGATGGTCGCCACGACCTGCGGGCCACCGTCCTCCTCCCCAAAGCTGCCAGGCGCCGCCTCGATCACGCCGCGCAGGCCCGCTCCAACCAAGTCCATGCGCGCGCCGCCGCTACCGATGGTGATGCTCTCGAAAAGATCCGGGGCAGAATGCGCAGCGAACAGTAGCGCCGAAGTTCCAACGTCCGGCCCCACGGCATGCACGCGCTGCAGGCTCAGGGCGCGTGCGAACCGGACCAGGAAATCGCCCATCGCCTGTGGCGACATGAGGTCCGGCCGCCCCTCGGATCGGCCAAAGCCCGGCAGATCCAGCGCGATCACCGGACCCAATGGCGTTATCTCGGACCAGATTCCGTGAAAGGCGTAGATGCTCTGCGGCCATGGCGCCGTCAGGAGGATCGGCGTCCCCTCCCCGTCCGTGCGAATAAAGCGAATGCGGAGTCCATCGACCGTGATGAACTCAGGGACTGCCGGCGAGAATATCGGATCGGCCATTAGCTGTTTTCCTTGCGCATAAGACACCGCCCGGAAGCAGGAGGCTTCCGGGTGGTGTGAGATCAGAAGAAGCGGTAGTTGGAGAGATCGATCGAGACGATCAGCGGGTCCGGTGCCGGCAGATTGTCCGGCCGGCGCGGCCAGATCCGCATCTTGGAGTAGAGGGTCAGGCCCTGAACGGTGACCGGCTCGGTCAGATAGCGCGCCGCAGGGTTGCTCCCCTGGATGTCGACTTCATAATCATGTCGGCGGAGCAGGCCCTTCTCGTCGAAATAATAGGTCTGCTCTTTGCTATGCGTGGCGATCGTGTCGGGGAACTCGGCACGCAAGCGGCGCCACGTCTCGCCATTCTCGGTCCAAGGCTCGACTTCCCGGGTCACGACGCCCGGCTGGCGAAGCAGAAAGGGCGAAGTGAGATACGTCCACATGGTGTAGCCGGCAAAGTAGCCGACCTGCGGATGGCTCCATGGCGTCTCCATTTCATATCCCGCAAACGACTGGCGCGGAGAAAGCAGCTCCTCCACAACGCCACCTTCCGGCGCCTCGATCGTCACGCGCTCCGGGGTGAAGTTCGAGTGATTTCGGGTCGGCGAAAAAGGCTAGTGCGAGACATGCTCTCGCTTCAGGTCGATCTGGACATGCGCATGCTCGAGCACGGTCGGCTGCCCCTTGAGCGCCCAGAGCACGCCGCCTTGCACGAGGTCGGCCTGCAGGGTCGAAAAGCTGTTGAAGCGGTCGAAGCCGCCATGGGCATCGATCACGAAGTCGACGAGATCGGTCATATGAATTCCATTGTCAGTGTCCCTTGAAGGACGGGATTTGAGATCAGGTCGCCCAGGCCCGGCGCTTGCTCAGCCGGCCAAGGGCAATCGATAGCGAGGTGCGACCGCGCTCTTCGAAAGGTTCGGCGCCATCGCCAGGCGTGCATTCTGCATCGCGGTGAACTGCACCTCGTCCGCAAGCGGCGGGATGGTGATCGTCTCCCCGCGGTCGAAACCGATAAGGGCCGCATCGACCATGTCCCCGACTTCCATCAGCATCCCCTCCGGGAAGCTGTTCACGTCGCGGCCTGCCTTTTCCCAAAGATCGGTCCGGGTCGCGCCCGGGAGGACCGCCTGGACATAGATGCCCTTGTCCTTGAGCTGCGCCGCCAGCGCCTGGCTCAGATTGAGCAGATAGGCCTTGGTGCCGCTGTAAATGCCCTCGAACATCTCCGGCGCGAGCGCCAGGACCGACGAGACATTGACGATCGCACCGCCCCCTCGCGCGACAAATGCCTTGCCGGCCGCTGCGGCGAGCCGGGTCGGCGCGGTCACGTTCAGCGCGATGATGCGGGAAAATGCGGCAGGCTCATTTTCAAGGATGCCACCCTTGAGCGACATGCCCGCATTGTTCACCAGCAGGCCGACATCGCCAGCGGCGAGCCGCTGCTCCACCACCGCGACATCGCTCTCCTTCGTGAGATCCGCCGGCAGTATCTCGACCCCGACATCCGCTTCGGAACGGAGCCTCGCAGCCAGCTGCTCGAGGCGCTCCGCATCGCGTGCAACGAGGACCAGCGAACGCCCACCTTTGCCAGCCGCTCGGCATAAACCGCTCCGATCCCCATGGAGGCGCCGGTGACCAGGGCCTTCCCACCCAGATTGCTCATTTCCATATTCCTTGATGTGCGAACCATTCTTTCGGCACTGCGTCGCCGGGACGGCCCGTCGGACCGCCCCGGCCTTGTCCATGGCGAGCGTCTCGTCTGCCTTGCTGCCCGTCAGAACGGTGGCGTCAAAGAACCCGGCTCCCATGAAGCAGGTGTCGCTCAGGCCTTGATGAAGGCCAGCAGGTCGGGATTCAGGACATCGGCATGGGTAGTGAGCATGCCGTGCGGGTAACCCTTGTAGACCTTGAGCTCGCCCTTCTTGAGCAGCTTGACCGACAACAAGCCGGCATCCGCGATCGGCACCACCTGATCGTCATCGCCATGCATGACCAGCGTCGGCACGGTGATCGCCTTGAGGTCGTCGGTGAAGTCCGTCTCCGAAAAGGCTGCGATGCAGTCGTAATGCGCCTTGGCCCCGCCGATCATGCCCTGGCGCCACCAGTTCTGGATCGTCCCCGGGATCACGGGAGTGCCCGGGCGATTGAAGTTGTAGAAGGGGCCGCTCGCCACATCGAGGTAGAATTGCGCGCGATTGGCAGCAAGCGCGGTGCGGAAGCCGTCAAAGACATCCTTGGGCGTGCCGCCCGGGTTCTTTGCCGACTTGATCATGATCGGCGGCACCGCGCTGACGAGCACTGCCTTGGCAACCCGTCCGGGCTTCGCGCGCGCGACATATCGCGCCACTTCGCCGCCGCCGGTCGAGTGGCCGATATGCACCGCGTTCTTCAGGTCCAGATGGTCGGTGAGCGCGATCACGTCGGCGACATAGGTGTCCATGTCATTGCCGGTGTCGGTCTGGGTCGACCGCCCATGCCCGCGCCGATCATGCGCGATGACGCGATAGCCCTGCTGCAGGAAGAACAGCATCTGCGCGTCCCAGTCGTCCGCGGAAAGCGGCCAGCCGTGATGAAACACGATCGGCTGCGCGCCCTTGGGCCCCCAGTCCTTGAAGAAAATCTCGGTACCGTCAGCGACTTTGATCGTACCCACGCCAGTAGTTCCTTTTGCAAAGGTGCCGGAGAATTCGGCGGCAAGGGCGGTGCCCGGCAGCATCGTGAGCGCCGTGGACGCGAGAGCGCCGCCGACCAGCTGCCGGCGCGTGATATCCATGAGATTGTCCATCGGGTGACCGCCGCTTTCCGTTTTTCCAGCATCGCGACGCCACAACCGGCGTCGCGTCGAAAGAAGGCTAACCACCGGCGAGCCCGCGGAGACAGCTGCACGTCGGTATGGGTTCGAGCGACCAAGGTCTGCACGGCACGTCGGGAGCGGAACGCCCGAAGTGGCATCTCAACGGGCGCGGCCGCCCACACGCAATCCCATACCGAGGTACAGGTAGCTCCCGATCGCTTCGGGTTCGAAATGATCCAGCCGACAACGGGAAATTGAGAGACGTGACCAACGCCGCTCCAGATGGAGCCGCCCATCGAGATCCGGCTTGCCCCGCGCGTTCCCTCGACAAGCTCCCGCGTTCGTACATATTGAAATCGGCTGTCAGGCGGAGCGATCGATATGCGAGTTGAGCCGAACCTCTCGGTCATGGTCCTGGCACTGGACGGAAAAGCTCGACGTGAAGGTAAGTAAGGCCCGGCTTGGCTGGCGGTGCGCTGCGATCGCCACCGCGGGCGCAGGGTTCGTGATCGGCATGGCGGCCGGGCTGGATGCTCCGGCCTGGCTCTTTTTCCTGGTATCCGTGACGGCAGCGTCGCGGACCGGAATTGCCCGAGACATCTGGATCTCAGCCGGTGGTGCCGCGATATTCGCAACGCTGTTGACGTTGGCGTCTCCTTCCGCCTTGCCGATGGCCGAACGGCTGGCAGGTCTGGCATTCGCGATCATCGCCATCGGCTTCGCCGGCTTCACTCTGGTAAGCCTGAGAACGCTCCTTGGCGAACTGGAGGAAAGCCGGAACGAGCTGCGAACCTTTACGGATTCGGTGCCCTATCTCATCTGGCGGGGCACGCCCGAAGGCGGCGTCGACTTCCTCAATCGTCGCTACACCGATCTGACCGGTCACGATCATGACGTGGCCATCGCGCAGAAGACCTGGCGCCAGTGTATCCACGAAGACGATCTCCCCGAATATTGGTCCCGTCGTTCGTACGCGCTGGAAACCGGGACCGAATTCCGCGCGGTCTTCCGCCTTCTGCACGCCAATGGCGAATATCGGTGGATGTCGCTGATCGGGCGCCCCGTGCGGGCGCCCGGGTCGGATGCGGTTATCCGCTGGTATGGCGGCATTTCCGACGCCCATGAGGAAGTGCTCGCCCAGCAGAAGGTCGCCGAGCTCATGGCCGTGCTCGAGAACCGGGTCGAAGAACGGACCGAAGCGCTCGCCAAGAGCCAGGAGCGTTTCTCGATCCTGTGGGAGATCAGCAACATCACCTTCGCGGAGCAGGATTTCAGTGAGGCGGTGGTGATACTCGATCGCCTGAAGGCAGAAGGCGTGAGCGATCTGGCCAGCTATTTCGCACAGCATCCCGAGGTCCTGCGCGCGTGCATCGCCGCCGTACGAACGGTCGGCGTCAATCCAGCGACGGCCAGGTTGATGGGTTTCGAATCCCTTGACGAAATGCTTGAGCGGCCCGTGGCAACGACTGCCGAGGACATCGAACTCATCATGGTGAAGCAGCTCGAGCTTTGCTTCTATGGCCGGAACGATACCGAGGGAAACGCCGTGCTGATCGGCAAGGACGGCCTGCGGGTTCCGGTCTTCTACAGCGTTCACCGGCTGCCCGATGAGCACCAGCTTTCCAGCCTCGTGGATTTGACCCTCCAGCAAAGAGCGGAAGAGATGCGCCTGGCGGCGCAGGAGCAACTTGCCAGGGCTAATCGCGCAGCAACGCTCGGCGCCTTCTCGGTATCGCTTGCGCACGAACTCAATCAACCGATAGGCTCGATGATGATAGACGCAGGCATCGCCTTGCGCCTCACTCAGGGCGGCGAACCCGCGGCGCAGAACCTCCCCCGGATCCTGGAGCGCGTGTCGAGGACAGCGGAGCGGATTTCAGGGATTGTCGGTCGAATCCGTGAGAGCATCTCCGGGCGCGAGCGCGCTGCAACGCAGGTGGACTTGTGCAGGCTGGCACAGGAGACGGCCGAGCTGCTGCGCCGCGACGTCCAGCAAGCCCAGACCACACTCGATATCGATTGCAGTCGGGGCAGCGCTTTGGTCAGCGCGGACCGAGTCGATCTGCAGCAAGTCCTGGTGAACCTCATCCTGAACGCTGCCGAGGCTATGGCGGATCACGAAGGAGAGCGGCGCGTACGAGTGTCTATCACGCCCTCTTCCGAAGGTATCCGGGTGTCCGTGACGGACACAGGCCAGGGCATACCTACGAACCTGCTGGAGAAGGTGTTCGATCCCTTTTTCACAACCAAGGCGGAGGGCATCGGCATGGGCTTGCTGATATGCAGCAACGCCGTGGCAAGGTTCGGCGGCGTCCTGCAGGCCCGCAACCGACCCGAAGGCGGCGCGGAGTTCTTCTTCACGCTCCCGCCTGCGGAAGCCGAAAGCGCGGCCGCCTAGGCCCCAGACCGGCCCGGCATTGAGGACTTCGTGGCAAAACCCGGAATCTTATCGCCCTGGCTGAGCCGGCCAGTCATGGCAGGATCGTGTCTCATCCAAGCCCCTAAGGCCGGCCGCTGGAACATGACATGATCGGTTCCATTTCCCCCACATTTCCATTCGCTCAGCGCTCCGGTACCGGCGCCGGTAGCAGGCGTCCGTGGATAAGCAGCCCAAGCGTCAGGAAGAAGATGCCCAGCACCAACAGATTTGCGGCGACGAAGAGATACGGCGCAAGCGCTGCAAGCGCAGTTTCTCCCGGGGCCATGGACAATCTAATCGTCGCGCCGGCGAGCGCCGTGCCACCGAAAGTGAATGCCCAATAGCCAGGACCAAAAGGCTGTGCCGCGATCCAGCGGATCGCGCGCGCAAGGATCAGCACCTGCAGCAACGCGTAGCCGATCATCATATGGGCCAGCATGCCTCCCTCCCCGCCCGCCACCGCGAGATAGGCAGTGGCGCCCACTGCAGGCGGCGCAAGCTGGATGCCCAGCGTCGGACGAAGTGCGGGCGCAAGCGCCGGGGCGGTGTAAAGGCGGTGGAGGAGCACGGATTCGATGGCGAGCCAGGTGAAGAAGGCCGCTCCGAACGCCAGCTCGCCCCACTTTGGATAGCCGAACCCCGACACGACAGTCGCCGTCACAAACCCGCCGGCTACCAGAGGCAGATAGAGTACCGGAGTCGTGGTCGCCGGATCACGGTCTCCCTGCCAAAGCTGGCCCGTGCGCCAGATGCCGAAACCGAAGGTAAAGACTGCGCCCAGCGCGAATAGTGCCAGTGCCAAGGGGCGCCAGCCCATTGGAGCCCCTTGTGCCACCAGCAACGTTGCCACGCCCACGAGTCCGACGAAGCAGCACTGCACTGGGTGCATGGCCTCTTCCAAGGCCGATTTTCGCGCCCCGATCCATTTCAGGCTGTAGAGGGCGAGCAGCAGGGCCCAGATGAGCAATGCGGCGCCGTAAATGACGTCGGCGACCGCCGAAGGCAGCCCCCAGGCCAGATGCGCTGCCCGCCAGTCGTTGGCGAGGCCTGCCAAGCCGAGCACGATCCCGAAAAAGGAGGCCGGCACCAGCGGCAGTTTCAGCCGCAAATTACTCCTCGTCATGACGCCTCCCGGTAGGGTCCTTCCGAATCTCATGCCTCAGGCACACCGGAGCGAGAAGCGGGAGGCAGGTCATGCCGGCTCTGCGCGACCGTCATCGTCCATGTCCACTGAACTTGGCGACGCAGCCTGGCTACGCCAGAGCCAGCCAGACAGGAAGAGGATCGTCAGGAATATCAGGACGCCCAAAGGTGCGGCCGCCTCGGGTAGCGACGCCCCCATCTGATTGAAGCGCACAATCGAATGCACCCCGGCCGTCGCCGGCGACAGCCAGGACAAGGCCGCGAGCCAGCCCGGCATCTGGTTGAGCGGCCAGGCAAAGCCGGTCAGGAACACCAGCGGCACGGACGTCGGCATAAGGAGCTTCAGCGCATCGTCCCCGTCCCGAAACAATGTGCCGAGCAACAGTCCGAGCGCTGCCACCGCGGCCGAGAAGATCGGCATTGCGAGAAGCAGGCCGATCATGTTCCCGCTCCGCGGCACGTCCTGAAGCCAATAGGCGAAACCGAAGAAGAACGCCTGGCCGAGAAGGCCTGTCAGGATGCAGGCAATCCAGGCTCCCAAGGCATCCGAAATTCCGCCAGGGGGTTCCCGGCGGCGACGGCGCTCGGCAACCAGTCGCGCCGCGGTGAAAAGCAGTGTCTGTTGCAGGATCACGACCGCGATCGACGGGAAGACATAATCCCGATAGCCGGCAACGCCGTTGAACAGGGGTTGCACGGTGACCTCCGCCGCCCTCCCTTGCTCGACCGGGTTTGCCGCCCCGATCCTTTCGCCGAACCGGGCCGCCTGTGCTGCCACCGCAGCGCTGACGGCTCCCACTACGTTTTCCGCGCGAACGAAGTAGCTGCCCTCGACAACCAGGCCGATGCCCTCACCGCCCCGGCCCGCCCAGATCGCGCCCGAGAGCCCCTTTGAGATCAGCAGCACGCCTTCCGCGCGCCCATCCCGCAGAATCTCGCGACCGTGCGCCATGTCCGCCACCTGACCAACGACCTGGACCGACTGCGTTGCGTTCAGATCGCGCACAAGCCGGCGGGAGAATTCCGTTTGATCCTGATCGACGACAACCACCGAAAGGTCGGTCGCGACCTGGTGCGCATAGGGAGCCGGATAGTAAAAGGCGTAGAAGATGACCGAGATGATCGCGAGCGAAGCGAGCTCGCGTGCGGTCAGGATCTCCATCATCGTCCTCTCGAAGGACCGCCAGACACTCACGCCTGTGCCCTTCCCGAACGTGCGATCATCCAGATGGCCAGACCGCCGGTCAGGAGCGGATAGAGCAAGAGAATAGCGATTTCCGCCATTGCAGGAGCCAGGGCGGTTCCCATCACCTCGTCCATCTGCAGCCGGAGATAATGGGTCAGCGGCAGTGCGGTGCTCCAGATGCGCACGAAGGACGATGCGCCATCGCTTGGGAACGATGCACCTGAATAGGCCAGTGCCGAACCGGTGATGATCACCGCACCGGAAAGCGAAGTGGCGAGTTCCTTTGTCAGCGCGAGCAACAATATTCCGATCCCGACTGTCGCGAGAAACAGCATCAGGAGACCCATCGCCACGATCAGCATGCTGCCCTCGAACCAATACCCCCGGACGACCGTGAGCCAGAGGAACCAAAGGACGCCCCACAAGGTGCCGGCCAGCACATGCGGCAGAAGCCGGCCGGCCAGATCGAGCCCAGGCGCGGACGTGCCCCTTGCGAAAGTTGCGAAGCTGCCCTTGTCGATCACCGTTCCGACCGAGGCGATCGCGGTAATAGCGATGATGAGATGCAGGATGCCGGGGCCCAGAAGCAACCCGAGATACCATTCGACGCTGAGCGTCGGGTTGCCGAGCAAGGTCACATGGACACCGGGGAGCACTCGGCGAATTTCCGCGCCGCCGGGTGCTTCCACCGCTGCGCCCCAAGCCAGGGCATCGCGCGCGGCCGATTGCAGCGAATTGGACGCGAAGGACCCCGCCGCCAGAAACTGGGCTTCGTAGAATATCTCGACCGGCTGTCGCCCCGGCCGCCCATCTCCGATGCCGCGCGGTATAACGAGCGCGGCCACTGCATCCTCCCGACGGATCGCGGAGAGCGCGTCTTCGATCTCTGGCGTGACCCCCATGACCTCGATCCGGGGTAAAGCCACGACATTGCGCACCATCTTGCGTGCAACCGGACCTCCGTCCCGGTCCACGATGACAACACGCAATGAGTCAAAGGCCCCTGGGGAGATCATCGCGGCCATCAGACCAAGCAGGACTGCCGGAACGATCGTCAGCAGTGCGAGATCGATTGGTGTCCGCCGGATCCGGCGCACCTCGCTGCGAAACGCGCGTGCGAAGCTCATTGCGGCCATTCGAAGAGAACGCTCATGCCGGGACGCAACCCCTCGGCTTTCTCCACCGGATAGAGCTTCACCTCGAAAGCGCGGACATCATATCCGCGCGATGCCCGCACCGCGCGAAACGTCGCGAATGAGCCCTGGGGTGCGATATGTCGCACCCGGAAGCGCAGCGAACGGCTGAGCGCCGGGACCCGTCCCGAGAGGACGCGCCCCTCCCGCAAACCGCGATAATCGTCCTCCCGCACGTTCACGAGCACATAGGGATGGTCGATATCAACGACCTGAAGTGCCGGAAGGATCGGACTCACGATCTCGCCTTGCCGCACCAGGCGACGCACCACCTCGCCGGAAATCGGCGAAACAAGCCTCGTCTCCCGGTCCAGGGACTGCGCCGTATCCGCTCCTGCGGCGGCTATGCGTACCTGTGCCTCCGCCATGCGTCGTGCCTGGGGTCGCGCACCGGCAACCGCTTTCAGATATTGTGCCTTGAGTGCCGAAGCGGCGCTGACGCTGCTTTCCCTTGCCGCGCGCGCCTCATCCCGGCGTTGGGCCGCTATCACGCCCTGTGCGAACAGACGATCCGCACGCGCACTGCTTGTCGAAGCAAGAGCCGCCTGTGCCTCAGCCGCCTGCCAGTTTGCGCGCAGACTAGTGATGTCCTCCACCCGACTTCCCTCGTCCGTCAGGGATTGCGCCGCCTGGGCGCTGTCGAGCGCCGCCTGCGCCTGAAGCTGGCCATTGCCGACTTCAGGACTGGAAAGCAGTGCGAGCACACCTCCCGCCTCTACCCGGTCGCCCTCATCGACGAGAAGCTTGTCCACACGGGAGAGAACCTTCGTCCCTATATTCACGGTGTCCGCGTCTACCTCTCCCTGCAGCGGTGGCTGCGACGGCCTGTTCGCGAGCCAGAGTCCCACGGCAAGGACAATGCAGACAATCAACAGGGCGGCGTAAAAGAGCAGGCGCGCTCGAAACAGTCCTTTGCCCGTAGGTGCGATGTCGTTCACGGCTGGGTCTCCGGCGCCACGCGAAAGTCCGCACGCGCGAGATAGTCTGAGAAGGTGTCGAGCTGGCCCGACGCTGCCAGCAATCCCGCGAGCGCGAGATCATATTCATAGGCGGCCGCGATCCTCTGGGATTTCGCGGCTTCCAGTGCGGACTGGGCGCGCAGGACGGCCGCTATCGTCGCTTCGCCTTCGCGAAACGAAAGTTGCTGGGACCGCAAATTCTCTTTTGCCGCGCTGATCCCGCTGTCCAGCAGGAGAAAGGACCGCCGCGCAGCCTCTACCAGGTCCCATGCCTGCAGCGTGGCAATCGCGGCGTTCTTCCGCGCTTCGCGCGCATTGGCCGCCGCAGCCATTTCCCTTGCCTTTGCCGAAGCGAGCGCATGCCCGCGTCCGACGTTGGAGAAGAGGGTGAACCGGCCGCCAACGCCAACCACCCAGTCAGGCTCAGTCGGAAGTGCCCCGTTTCGATTGAGATTATACTCGCCAAACGCATAGGCTTGGGGACGGAAGCGCGACCGAGCGAGATCGACGCCTGCGCGCGCGATATCCCTCGCGGCATCGGCCTGCCGGCTCTGGGGCACGGCATCCTCACCCCCGAGGAAGCTCGCCGCCGGCGGCAGGGCCTGCGAGACAACAAAGAGCGGTGTCGTGGGCCGGGCCGCTTCCACCTCCAGGAGGCGCGCCAGCTCGTCCTGCGCAGACCGGTACGCGAGAGAAGCCCTTTGATATACTCGCTCGGCCGCATCGCTCGCCACCTGCGCTTCCAGGGTCGCGGAGTGCGGGGTCAGTCCCGCTTCCTCCATCCGTTGCGCGTCAGAGTACAGCTTTGCCAGCGCGTCCCTGGTTTCGAGCGCCGCGGCTTCCAGCGACTGCGCGGTCAGCTGCCCGAAATAGACGCGGATCAGGTTGATACGCGCGAGGTCTCTCGCCTGGGCCGATTGCGCACTCGCAAGCGAGACACCCGCCGAGGCCCCTCGCTGAATCGCGCCGACCGCCCCGCCAGTATAGAGTGGCATGCCGACCGAGATGGTGGGCCGGAAGACATCGTCCCGGTAACGATAGGAAAGCGTGTCGGGGATGGCGGCGAGGAGTCCAGGCAAGGCCTGGGACAGGCGATTGCCGATCTCCGCCGCTACTTCCTGATAGGGTGCCGGCACCGAGCCCGGCAAGCCGTCTATGAGATCCTGGGCGCTTGTCGCCGCGGCCTGTTTTGTCGCTGTCAGGTCGAGCGACAAGGATTTCTGATACTCGATATACTGCGCGGAGATATTCACGACCGGCCGGCGCAGGGTTTTCACCGACGCGCGCGTTTCCCTGGCCGCCGTGACGGAATGATCTGCGGCCTCCAAACTGGCTGACGTCTCCCGCAAGCGGCGATCCGCCGCGTCGAAACTCAGAGCCACTTCCTGCGCGCGCACTGTTCCTACCATAAAGGACGAGGAGCCCAGGTAGACGGCGCTCAACCAGAGCCGGAAACGGCGGCGGTGCATCGGACGCGTGCAATTCAGTGCCTGAGCCCGCCAGACCCCGCGCTTGCGGCAGCTCAGGCACTGTGCTTGCGAGGAGAGGAACGAGGACAGTTGAGGGCTCCAGTCCGGACGAGGATATTTCCTCGTCCGGACTGGCACGGCCTGGCATGCCCCCACACCCCTACAAGGGTCGCGGGCCTGCATACCCTGGTATGCGTCCAGACCTGTTCAGACTTCGAGCAGAAAGCCCTTGCGAACGAGGTCCACAACGGATTCTGCCCGCAGCTTGCGCTTCACATTGGATCGGTGAATCTTGACCGTGATCTCCGATAGGCCCAACTCGAACGCGATTTGCTTGTTCAGCAGTCCACGCATCAGGCATTGGAACACATCGAGTTCGCGAGGCGTCAGTTTGCCCGCACGTTGACGAAGATCCCGCATGCGTTCGTCAGCCAACCAGCGCTCACGATCCCGTTCGAGCGCGGAACGGACCACGCGTATCAGATTGGAGGGATCGAACGGCTTCGCCAGGAAGTCGCTGGCCCCAGCCTTCATCGCATCGACTACCGCTGCCAGTTCGGGGCTGCCGGTGAGAAAGATCACGGGACTCCGAAATCCCTTCTCCAGCAGGCGCTGCTGCGTTGCCAGCCCGCACGCGCGCCCTAGGTGGAGATCCAGTATCAGACAGCTGGGAAGATACGGTAGCGTCGCCCCAAGAATTTCCGCCGCCGAACTAAAGCCTGTTGCGGTTATGCCCGCTGAGGCGAACAGGCAGATGAGGTCGGCCTGGAGCTCCGCATCATCATCGACGATGAGCACCGCGGCGCTTTCGTCTCCCAGCCACCGGCAACGCTGCTTGGATATCACGGGGCCTCCCTTGGGCAACCGCGCCATCACGCACGTCATACGTCCGCAATGGCGCGGCACCGTCTTATAGCGTCTCGAGGAGCTTCCTCAGCTTGGACGAGAGCTCGAGGCCGATCTTCGCGGCTTCCGCGTTACCGAACGAGCCCATGAGATCCGCCGGATCGTCGCACAGGATGGTGGTGGCATCACCGAAGGCCTCTTTGATCACCGCAAGCCTGAAGGGAGCATATAGTGCCGCACCGGAAGTTGCGATGGTGAGCTCGGCTGCCACGAGCGGATTGCCGATCGCATACTGGATGCTCTTACCCTTGCGCCCAAGATGCTCGAGGAGCTGGTGGTCGATCTTGGCGAGCAGCACGAAACCGCTCGGTGTCGCCTGAGCCTGAATGTTGGCGCGGATGTCGGCAATCGAATCGGGGCCATCAGAGGAGGCCGGCTTCTGATCCGGATCGAAGCGCCGAACTGCGCTTTCGAGCCGGGAGACTATTTCTGCGAATGGCGACGAGTACCGGAACCGAAGCCGCCGCAACAGGAAACTGGTCTCGTCCGAAGAGCGAAGCGCATCGTTCGGAGCGCTTTCACCTGACGTCGTGTTCATCTCTATCTCCTTTCGGGCAATGGAGATTTGATGCCAGCAGGGGTCCATAGAACGAAGCCATACCCTGGTAGGCCGATCCCGTAATTTCGGCTGGCAAGCGGCCAAGAAAGACGTGCCGCTCCGTGACTGCGTGTTGAGACGGTCGCGCCCGGTACAGACCTCGGTAGGATGTCCCGTAACACCGCCGCGAAGTAAACCTGCCAGCGGATGCGCGGTGGCATGTTCTGCAAACCTTGCCGAACGTCGCAACCAAATAGGGCCCGTTTTGAGCCGCTAATCATCTTTCTTGGGGCGGCGATGCGTGGATAGGCGAGACAGTGATGGGCAGGCTTCCGGAACGGAACAAAGATACAAGGATATCTTCGAGCGTTCGCATGTCGCGCTTTTCGAGCAGGATCTCTCGGCTTTGCGGCCCGAGTTGCGGCGCCTCCACGGCGAGCATGGCGATCGCCTGCGTACGATCCTTCAGGGTGACACCGGCCTGATCACCAGCCTCCTTCAGAAAATCCGTGTGGTCGATGCCAACGATACCGCGGTCCGGATGCTCAAGAAGTCCAGGGCGGAGCTTTTGCGCGCCAGTCGCCCGATCGTCGTCGACTGGCTTCCCTATGTTGAGTTACTTGCGGCGATTGCGGAGGGCGGGGCCGACCGCTGGGAACAGGTCGTCACTCTGATCGTCGGCGACGGGTCCGTCATCAAGGCGATTTGCGGTGTCACGATGATGGACGGAGACGATGGAGTCCATGCCATCGTCGCCATGCACGACATCACGGATCGCGAACGCCTTCGTGAACTGACCGACCTGACCCGGAACGAACTCTCGCGTGCTGAACGTATGTCGGCCGCAGGGATGCTCTCCGTATCCCTCGCTCATGAACTGGGTCAGCCTGTGAGCTCGATCGCGATCACGGCGGCAATCGGTGCCCGATATCTGGAACAGGACATTCCCGATCTCGCCGCCGCCAAGCGAGCGTTCGAACGGATAAAGACGAGCGCGCTGCGTGCTGGCGACCTCATGCACCGTACCCGCGAGCAGCTGGTACGCCGCGACCGCGCGCCCTGCCCCGTGGATATCGTCGGGCTGGCGCGTGCCAGTGTAACGCTCCTCGAGTATGAGACGATGCTCGATGCAGCAAAGATTTCGGTCGCAAGCGACTGCGAAGTGGCGATCGTTCTCGCCGACCGTATCGAGTTGCAGCAGGTCCTGGTCAATCTGATCCGCAACGCATTGCGCGCAAATCGGAGATCCGCGCGGTCGCGCGGACATGTGCACATTTCAATTCAAACTCGCGGCGGACCTGAAGTGGCGATCTCTGTAAGCGACCAAGGCGGAGGCCTGCCGCCAGGTCAGGAGACCAGGGTATTCGATCCGCTTTTCTCCACGGACCCGTCCGAGATGGGACTAGGCTTGGCGATCTCCAGAACGATTCTGCGGGACCTGGGTGGTGAAATGATCGCGCACAACAACCCTGAAGGCGGGGCGACGTTCAACTTCACACTGCCGCTCCGGCGTCACTTATAGATCACTAGATAATCGAACGGCTGCCCTGCCACCCTGAAGGTGGGCAGACGCCTTGGCGCCTGCCCACATCCAATCACGCCGGGGTGTAGCTATGGGCACCCGTGCCCGCATATCCGCCGCCCGCAACGATCAGATACTCGTCGCGGATCGGATGTCCGGCGAGCCAGCATTCCAGAATCTCGCGCGTGCCCGCCGCATAGCGCGCCTGCGCGGAAAGGCTGGTGCCGGAGGTATGCGGAGTCATGCCGTTATGCGGCATTGCCCGCCAAGGGTGATCGGCAGGCGCCGGCTGCGGATACCAGACATCGCCGGCATAGCCCGCGATGTGCCCGCTGTTGAGCGCCGCCACGAGCGCATCGCGATCGAACAGCTTCCCGCGCGCGGTGTTCACGATATAGGATCCGCGCTTCATGCCGGCCAGGAACTCGGCATTGAACATGGTATCGGTCGCCGGCGTCAGCGGCGTATGGATCGAGATCACGTCGCACGCCGCGGCCAGCGCCTTGGCCGAAGGATGATAGGTCAGGCCAAGCTCGCGCTCGACCTCTTCCGGCAGCCGATGGAAATCGAAATAGTGGAGGCCTACATCGAACGGCTTCATCCGGCGCAGCACCGCCAGGCCGATCCGACCCGCCGCGATCACGCCGACCTGCATGCCTTCCACGTCATAGGACCGCGCAATGGCGTCGGCGATGTCCCATCCGCCGCTCCGGGCTATCTCATGTTGCGGGATATAGTCGCGCACCAGCGACAGGATCATCATCACCGCGTGCTCGGCGACACTGATCGAGTTCGAGAAGGTGACCTCGGCCACGGTCAGTCCATGGTCCGCGGCGGCTGCCAGATCGACATGGTCGGAACCGATGCCGGCAGTGATCGCCAGCTTGAGCCTCGGAGCCTTCTCCATCCGTTCCCGGGTGATATAGGCAGGCCAGAAAGGCTGGGATATCACCACGTCCGCATCGACAAGCTCCCGGTCGAGCTCTGAGTCCGGGCCCTCCTTGTCCGAGGTGACGACAAAGGTGTGACCGGCAGCCTCCAGGAACCGGCGCAGTCCGAGTTCGCCGGTCACGTCTCCCAGCAGTTCACCCGGCGTAAAGTCGATCGCCGATGGGCTCGGCGCGGTTTGCCCACCAGGATAGCCATTGATTACCGGGATATTGTCGCGAGCATAGCTCTGCGGATGTCCGTTCTTTGAGTCGGGATACAGTACACAGACGATCTTCGCCATAACGGGCCACTCCTTGTGAAAAGCAGGTCCGTTCTTCTACCGCCCGGGCAGCCGGATTTTAGCCATACCATGGCCCATACATACCATCGTCCGTAGCTGATCACGGGAGAGAGTTGCATCCTGCGCACCATGCCCCACGCCAACGGGGCAATCTGCCGCGGCTGACCCAATACCTCGGTAGGATGGCGCCGGGTCGGCGCAAGATACTAGCTGCTTCCGGGCTGCGCTGGGCAGTCCCGAGGCGGCCAAGGCGACAGGCTCCAATCGGGATCGCACGCCTTCGGTCGCCCCTGAGGCAGGCGGAAGGGGAGCAGGTGATGGACCAGGAAATCCACAACCCCAAGTCCCGCCGCCCTCATTCAATCGCCCGCAATAGCTGCGCTGCGAACCGTACTCGACGCCTCGGTGGAACAGCCCGCTTCCATGGGCGGCAAGCCCTGTTGCTCGTCGCGATATCGCTCTCCCCAATCGCGCAGACGGAGCAGAACGGGCGCAAGGGTTCGCGCCAATGGCGTAGCCTCATATTCCACCCGCGGGGGTACCTCGTGGAACACATGGCGGAAGACGAGGCCGTCGGATTCGAGCTCTCTCAGCTGGAGCGTCAACATGCGCTGCGTCGCGCTTGGAATGAGCCTGGTCAATTCCATGAAGCGCCGCTTCCCGGTGAGCAGGTGGAAGAGGATCAACGGCTTCCAGACACCACCGATGACCGAGAGCGTCAATTCCACAGCGCATCCGCTCTTCGGATCCAGACGCTTCGTACGCAATGCAAAGTCCTCCTTCGATCCCATACGCACAACATTGATAGTACCAGCGATAATTGTGCGTACTTACGATTATCGCATCATGCGCTTATTCTCGCCACCTCTTTGTTTCATGAAAGGAAATCGCCCCATGTCCTTCCACGCCATTGTGGCACAGCGCGCGGACAGCGGCGCGATCAGCGCATCCATCGAGACGCTCGAAGAGGCCGTCCTTGGGGATGGAGACGTCACCGTCGCGGTCGAATGGTCCAACCTGAACTTCAAGGACGCGATCGCTTATGTGAGCCCGCTGATCATCCAGAAGTTCCCGCTCATCCCGGGCATCGACTTCGCAGGCACGGTCGAGCAATCCACAGACCCGCGCTTCGCGCCCGGCGACAGGGTGGTCGCAACCGGCTGGGGGCTCAGCCAAACGCATAATGGCGGCTATGCGCAGCGCGCCCGCGTGAAGAGTGACTGGCTGGTCAAGCTTCCCGAGCAGATCAGCACGCGCGACGCGATGGCGATCGGAACGGCCGGCTTCACCTCGATGCTGAGCGTGCTTGCGCTGGAGCATGGCGGCATCACGCCGGCGCGCGGCGACGTGGTGGTCACGGGTGCGTCCGGCGGTGTCGGGTCGATCGCGATCGCGATCCTCGCGAAGCTCGGCTACCGCGTCATCGCCTCCAGCGGGAAGACGGAGGAGAACGCCTATCTGTCCGCGCTCGGGGCCAGCGAAATTCTCGATCGCGCGGAACTGGCAGTCGATGCCCCTCCCCTCGGTGCCGAACGTTGGGCGGCGGGCATCGATACGGTGGGCAGCAAGACGCTCGCCAACCTGATCGCACATACCAAATATCGCGGCGTGGTGACGACCTGCGGCTTTGTGGGCGGCATGGACCTTCCCGTCTCGGTACGCCCCTTCATTCTCCGCAACGTGACGCTCGCCGGCATCGACTCGGTGAACTGTCCGCAGCCTATCCGGGAGGAAGCCTGGCGCCGTCTCGCCAGTGACCTCGATCTGACCAAGCTCCAGTCGACCATTACCGAAATCGGACTTGGTGAAGTGCTCGAGGCCGCCTCCCGGATGCGTGAAGGCAAGATCCGCGGCCGCACCGTCATCGACGTCAATCGCTGAAGATCTGCCGATTAAGAAGGAAGAGAGAGATGACCTCCACGTACAAAACCGCCAAAACGCTTCAGATCGACGTCAATGGTACGCCGTTCGCATATCGTCGCCTGGGCCCCGCTGAGGGGATCCCCCTGGTGTTTCTGCATCACTTCACCGCCGTCCTGGACGATTGGGACCCGAGGGTCGTGGATGGACTTGCCGCGACCCGGCCGGTGATCACCTTCGACAATCGCGGTGTCGGCGCATCCGGCGGCGTGACACCCACCACCGTCGAGGCAATGGCAGAAGACGCTATCGCCTTTCTCGACGCGCTCGGTGTCGAGACCTGCGACCTGTTCGGGTTTTCGATGGGTGGGTTCGTCGCCCAGGTGATCCTGGAGCGCTTCCCCGACCGGGTTCGCAAGGCGATCCTAGCGGGAACCGGCCCTGCCGGTGGCGCGCATAACACCAAGCCGGCAATGGTCGCCGAGGTACGGCGGAAGGCGGCCGAGGAAGGCAAGCACCCCAAGCACTATCTGTTCTTCACGCAAACGGAGAATGGCCAAGCGGCCGCGAATGCTTATCTCGCTCGCTTGGCGGAGCGCACCGAGAACCGCGACACCCCCGTGACCGAAGCAACGATCGCCGCACACCTGACGGCGATCGTCGGTTGGGGAGAGACCAAGCCCCAGGACCTGACGAAGATCCGGAATCCCGTTCTGGTGGCGAATGGCGATGACGATGTGATGGTCCCGACGCCACGATCGTTCGATATGGTAGCACGCTTTCCGGCGGCACAGCTGAGCATCTTCCCGGATGCAGGCCATGCCGGCGTGTTCCAGTATCATGAGGAATTTGTCCGTCAGGCCACCGTCTTCCTCGCCTGATAGTCTCGGCATGTAGATGATCAGGGGCGTCCCGCTTCACCAAGGTGCGAGCAGGCGCCCCCTTTTCATGGGCTCGGGCCAGCGCCCTCCCCATACCAGTGTATTGCTGGGCAAGACCCGACAAACCGGCGACCTTCCAATCCCCGGCACGACCAGGACCGGTCGGCGCCGCAAAGCCTTGTTGATGGAGAATCGTCTTGCGCCTCCCCCTCATTTCGCCCGCTGACCTCGCCGCGGAACAGCACACCCTGTATGACGACATGCGCGAGGGCATCGCCAGCAACTTCAACGCTTTTTGCGTCGAGCGGGAAGACGGCGCTCTCATGGGCCCTTGGAATCCGTGGCTCCACGAGCCTCGGATCGGCAAGGCGATCTGGGACCTCACCATGGCTATGACGGCGGAGGCCGCCCTCCCCGATCCCGTTCGTCAGGTAGCAATCCTCGTCGTCGGCGCACGCTACAATGCAGCCTATGAAATCTATGCACATATCGCCGTAGCCGAGCGCGAGGGGATGTCGGAGGAACGCCTCGCCTCGCTCGTCGCGGGCGTGAAGCCGACCGATTTCACTCGAGAGGAGAGCATTGCTTATGACTTTGCCTATGCCCTTTCGGCTGGCGGCATTCTGCCGGAGCCGATCTATCGGCTCGCTGTGGCGACCTTCGGACAGCATGCCACCAATGAGCTGATCTATCTGGTGGGCCTGTACGCGCTGGTTTCGACCACGCTGAACGGTTTCAATGTGCCGGTGCCGGAACGCGAATAGAGGGGTATCCTATGACCAGCCAATCTTTGCACTCCCCGACCAGCGCCTTCGGTCGGATAGCGCTGCTTCTGCAGGGCGGTGGTGCGCTGGGATCCTATCAGGCAGGCGTATATCAGGCACTGCTCGAACAGGGTATCGAGCCGGACTGGATCGCCGGGATATCGATCGGCGCCATCAACAGTGCCATCATCGCCGGCAATCCGCGCGAGCGGCGCATCGAGGCGCTGCGAAAATTTTGGGACACCGTTACCGCGGGATCTTTCGGCTGGGCCAGCTGGCTGCCGGACCTGGCGGAACACGCCCTGATACGAAGCACGATCAACCAGTTTGCAGCCGGCCGCGTCCTGGTTTCGGGCGCCCGGGGCTTCTTCCAGCCGCGCTTTCCTCCTCCCAACCTGCTGCCGTCCGGGACTTCGGGCAGCACCAGCTGGTACGACACGTCCGCGCTTCGATCGACGCTCGAGGCCGTTGTCGACTTTGACCGCATCAACGCGCGGGAAGTCCGCCTCGGGATCGGCGCGGTGAACGTTCGAACCGGGAACTTCGTCTATTTTGACAATGCCACTGACACGATCCGTCCCGAACATGTCATGGCGTCCGGCGCACTGCCTCCCGGGTTTCCGGCGATCGAGATCGAGGGTGAACATTATTGGGATGGGGGGCTGGTCTCGAACACGCCTCTCGACTGGGTTCTCACGGCCCCATCCAATCTCGACACGCTGATATTCCAGGTTGACCTGTGGAGCGCGGACGGTGCGCTCCCGACAGACCTCCCGACCACAGGGGTAAGGATGAAGGAGATTCAATTCTCGAGCCGCACCAGGGCAGCGACGGACGAATTTCGCAAGATACAGGCGCTGCGCGCCGCATTTCAGAGGCTGTACGAGCAGCTGCCGGACCAGTTGAAAAGCTCGAGCGAGGCGCAAATGCTCGCGAACGTTTCCGACCAGGCGGCGTACAACATCGTCCAGCTGGTCTATCATTCACCCACCTATGAGGGCGAATCCAAGGACTATGAATTCTCGCGCCAAACCATGCTCGATCATTGGCGCACCGGATATGAAAACGCCCTTACGACGCTTGCGCATCCGGAGGTTCTGTCCCCACCTGATGAGGTATCCGGAGTGGCGGTCTTTGATTTTCTTCGAGCGATGCGCCCCTGACCCCTATCCTATTCGATCTGATCGACGAGTGCCCGCTTCCGCGAATGGAAGGAAGCGGGCAGCTCGAAGCGCACGCTTGCCCCTCCCAGGGGAGAATCGTTGGACGCAAATATCCGCCCGTCATGATGTTCGACGATCGCGCGGCAGAGCGGTAGCCCAAGGCTTTGCTCACTCTTGTTGCGGACAAGGTTGCGATCGAAAACGCCCGCCAACCGATCCGGCTGGAAGCCGGGACCGCTGTCGCGGATAGAGCAGCAGACGGTGCTATCCATATCGTCGAGGATGACCTCGATGAGCCGGCGCTGCGGCCGCGCGACTTCGATCATCTCAATTGCATTGCTGAGGATATTGACCACCACCTGCTCGAGCCGCGCCTTATCCACCTCGACTTTGTGGGGGCTCGTATTGTCGGTGATGACTATCCGGATGCGTTGCGCACGGCTTCGTCCCGCGACGATCAGAGTAGCATCGGCTACCAGCTCCGAAAGGCTGGTTTCGACAAGCACCGGCGCACCAGCTTCGGCCATGTCGCGCACCCTTCCGATCACGTCGCGGGCCCGCATGGCATGGCTGAGGTTTCGCGAAAAGCAGAGCCTTGCCGCGGCGAAATCGGGCGGATCCTGTTCAAGCCAGTGAAGACCGGATTGGCTACCGGCAGCCACCGCGGAGATGGGCTGGCTCATCTCATGGGCTATCATCGAGAAAGCCTCGCCCAGAAAGGAAACGCGCGAGGCACGTTCGAACTGCGCCGAGACACGGTGGAAATCCGCCTCGGCCTTGAGGCGCGCGCCGATATCCATGATGCCGGTCAGGGTGCTCCGGCTTCTGCCGTCCTGATAGCGAATGCACGCTAGGAGTACGTCGCGCACGCGGCCGTCAATGCCGACAAGTTGGGTTTCCTGCTCGGCCTTGGTCCCGTGGATCCCTGCCACCACGATCTTGCGATAGGTGTCGGGTCGCAACGCGAATGCGAACGCGACGGGCTTACCGACGAGTTGATCCTGATGGGTCGCCCCTAGCAGTTCCACGCAACGCGCGTTGAGTTCCTCGAAATAGCAAAGCTCTCCGACCCGCTGGAGAATGGCTGGCTGCTCAAGGAGCAGGCGGTCCATGTCGATGCGGTCGTTGATGCCAAGCGAGGCATAATAGGGGGTGAGCGCATCGCTGTTCACGCTGCACAATGCGATCGGCATGTGCTGGAACATCGCTCGATACTGCTCCCGGCCGCGGGCCTCGGCGCCATCGCCGATCACCTGGCTCGATGCCTCCAGAATATAGCCAAGGCTTCCATCTGCTTCGTACAGGGCGCTCAAACGGGCCTCGACCTGCACCGTCTTGCGCTTCACAGTCTGTCTCGTGATCAGCGCCGTCCAGAAGCCCGGAGCCTGCCGCTCCGCCACTTCGACCCGCGGAACGCTCTGGAGGAGGTCGTCGGCGCGCCAGCCGATCGCCTGATCCCTCGCAAAGCCATAGAGGTCCGTTGCGGCCTGGTTCCACGCGACAATCCGGCCTGCAGCGTCCCGGACGATCATGCTTTCCGTCGCCACGTCGATCATCGCACGAAACAACTCGTGGCTGAGCGGCACCCAGTCGTTCCTTTCCAGACCCAGATCTGCGTCGAAAGCGGTAGGCTAGATCGGAGATACGCACAGCGCCTCCCATAACATGGTATTGGTTTAGGTCCGCCGCACGGCACGTGCCCCCGAGGATACCGTACCAAGTTATCGTCGGCCCACGCTTCGGTTTAGTGGCGCGAACGGCCAATATCGACGATTTATGCTACGACAGGATCGGCGAAGATGGCAGAGCCCCCAGCCTCATGCCACCACATACGGCCGAGTGCCCCCTCCGCGGCCGCACCGATCCTGTCCCCGACCCCGACAAGACACACCCATCAACCCGGCCAGAACCGGCCAGGTTGACGGGCTGCCCTCTCAACTCACGGGCGACGCAACAACGCTACCGTGCCATGCCCGCCATCGGCACAAATGCTGACGATCGCGAATGAGCCCGCGGACATGTTCCAGAGCTCCTTGATCGCCTGGCTCAGGTCCCTCGCGCCGGTCGCGGCGAAAGGATGGCCGATCGCGACTGATCCTCCATTCGGATTGAGCCGATCCCAGGGGAAATCACCGAAGTCGAAATCGACACCGGCGCGGTCGCGTGTCCAGCCGGGCTTCTCCAGGGCGGCTACATTGGCGAGGAGCTGCGCCGCGAACGCCTCATGGATCTCCCACAGCGCGACATCGTCGTAGCGCAGACCATGGCGCGCGAGCAGCCGCGGGATCGCGAAGCTCGGCGCCATCAGCAATCCGTCCACGCTGTGATCGACTGCGGCAATCTCGTGATCGACGAGTTCCGCATAATGGGTCCCGTTGGGCAATCGCGCCAGCCCGGCCTCGGTCGCAACCCAGCAGGCAGCGGCCCCATCCGTGATCGGCGAGCTGTTGCCCGCGGTGATGGAGCCCTTGCCGGACTTGTCGAACGCCGGCTTGAGGGCCGCGAGCTTCTCGATCGAGGTATCGGCACGGGGATTTGCATCGCGCGAAATCTCCGGCAGCGAGATCACCAGATCGTCGAAAAAGCCGGATTCCCAACCGGCGACCGCACGCTGGTGGCTTTTCAGCGACCACTCGTCCTGCGCCTCGCGCGTGATATTCCAGATCTGCGCGGTTTCTTCCATATGGTCGCCCATCGTCCGCCCGGTAATCCGGTTGGCCCAGCCCTTGACCGGCAGCACCAGATCATTCGGGGTCAGGGCCTTGAGTGCATCGAAGGCTTCGGCCGGGTCGGTACGGAACAGCTTCACGATCCGCTTCGACGCTTCCAGCGTGAGGCCGATCGGCGGGTTGCTCATCACTTCGGAGCCACCGACCAGAACAAGATCCGTGTCGCCGCCAAGCATGCCGGCTGCCGTGAGTGCGGCGATCATGCTGGTCGAGCATGCAAGCACGGCGGAATAGGCGGGCACGGTCGGATCGAGCTTTGCATCCAGCCAGATTTCGCGGCCGATATTGCTCCAGCCCAGGCTGGGGATCACGGTACCCCAGACGAACAGATCCGGCCGCGCCTGCGCGGCCATTGCCTGGACAAGGGGAACGGACAGGCTGATCGCATCGTGATCAGCGAGTGCGCCGCCACCGCGACCGAATGGGGTTCGCAGGCCTGACGCGATGTAGGTCCTCTGGGCAAAACGCTGCATGACACTTCTCCGAAAATTGGCCCGGTGGCATTCGACACCGGGCCTCACCAAATATCAATTGGCCGGATTCCGGCACGCCACGATCACTCGCCAGCGGCCGTGAACGCATCCATTGCCCGAGTGGTGTACACGAGTGCCGCGCCGGCGTTCAGCCCGATCGCCACGCCCAGTGCTTCGGCAAGTTCCTCGGCGGTTGCACCTGCTTCCCGTGCCGCCTTGGTGTGAACGGAGATGCAGCCGTCGCAGCGAAGGGTGATGGCGCACGCAGCAGCGATCAGTTCGCGCGTCTTCTCGTCGAGGTGGTTGGTCTTCCGCCCCGCCCCGCTGATCGTTGCATAGCCCCGGGTTGTGTCAGGCGTGATCTGACCGAGGCTCCCGACGCCGGCCAGAACCTGATCGCGATATTGGTTCCAATCCATCATGTGCATAGCAGCTCACCTTCTCCAGAGATCGTTTTCAGGCAGGAAATCCCTCGACGACCAGCTTCCCCATCGAGCTGCCGGTTTCGACAATGCGATGCGCTTCCTTGAGCGTAGCGGCATCGATCGGGCTCAGGCGCCTGGTCACGGTCGACGCGATCCGGCCCTCCTCCACCAACCGGGAAACCGCGTTCAGCAGCACGCGCTGCTCGCCCATGTCGTCCGTTTGGAACATCGACCGGGTGAACATGAATTCCCAGCTGACGCTGATCGCCTTGCGTTTCAGGGGAACAATATCGAGCGACTTGGGGTCGTCGATCAGCGCGATATGGCCTTGTGCCGAGACGATCTTGGGAAATAGCGGGAGATAGTGATCGGTCGCAGTCAGCGAGGCGACATAGTCGACTCTGGGGAACCCAATGCGCACGAGCTCCTCGTCAAGGGGACGCGTATAGTCGACCACATGGTGCGCGCCCATCTTCTTGACCCATTCCACACGGTCTGGACGCGACGCAGTCGCTATAACCGTGAGGCCGGTCAGCTGGCGAGCAAGCTGTACCAGGATCGAACCGACGCCGCCCGAGCCGTTGATCACGAGCAGGGTGCCCGCCGGTCCGCCGGGTCGCGAGCGACCTTCAGGCGATCGAACAGGAGCTCCCAAGCGGTGATCGACGTCAAGGGAAGCGCTGCCGCCGCACCCCAGTCAAGACTCCTGGGCTTGAGGCCGACGATCCGCTCGTCCACCAGCTGAAGCTCCGAATAGGAACCAGGACGGGTGAGATCCCCGGCGTAGAAGACTTCGTCGCCAACCCGGTAGTGCTCGACTTCGGAGCCGATTGCCTCGACGATCCCCGAAGCGTCGAAACCGAGGATCTTCGCCTCTCCCTCTGCGGGCTGAGCACTCGCGCGGACCTTCAAATCCACCGGGTTGACGGAGACCGCCTTGACCCGAACAAGGATGTCCCTGCCCGCTGGCCGGGGTATCGGCAGTTCGAGGTCGAGAAGTGCATCTTCCCGGTCGATCGCACCAGGCGCGTGATATCCGATGACCTTCATTGTTCTACTCCCGCTTAATTCTCTGAATGGGCATGCAGATCGAGGGCGAACAGGCTCACCGGCCATTGCACCCAGGAGCGGCCGCCATTGAACAGTCCGACACGGTCCAGTTGTGCGGCCGGCATCAGCAGTCGCCCGTCCTTGGTGATGAACATCGCGTCCACCCAATGGAGCCGAGGATCCTGGATGATCACCGACACGACACCGGCAGGCGTCCGCTTCCGGATCGAGTGATCGGCGAGGCTGGAAAAGTAGAGATTTCCATCGGCATCCATCACGCTCCCACCCATGGGCGGAAGATCCGCAAAGGGCTCCACCGCTGCCGCCACCGCATCCGGCCGAAGTGCCGGATCATCCAGCACCCTGGTCGGAACGCGGGACCAAGGCCCCTCCAGCGGTCCGAACAACAGCCATTGCCCGTCCGGGGTAACTTCGAGCGGATCCGAGTGAACCCGCAGGGCGCGACCATCCGGACCGTTCAGCACCTTTCCGTCCACGACGATGTTCCGCTCGGGACCGGCAACCGTTGACGGCGCCCCGTCGAGCACCCGGCGCGTTTGACCTGTCACAAGGTCGAGGACGATCAAGCCGGGCTTTCCTGCGTCCGTCAGATAGGCGTGCGTCCCGTTGAAGCGGATGTCATCGACATAGGACCCCTTCTGCGCGACATTCGCCGGCAAGCGGACGATCCTGAGCACCTTCCCTTGTGCCGGATCGATGACGACCAGCTTCGCCGCCCCCGGTATCGGATCGCCTCCAAATTCCGGAGCCCCGGTGTCCACCGCCCAGATCCTTCCCTCCGGGTCGCGATGCAGGGCGTTGATGTTCACGAACTTGTGCGATGGATCTTCCCCGGGTTTCCAGCTGTTCCAGCTATCATCCGGAAACGATACGGGGCGCCCGTCGACGATCCTCGCCAATTGTGGTCCTGTCCCGCCGGCCCATCGGGGCCCGGCGACGAAGATCGAGGCGCCCTCCTCCACAACCGCGTTCCAGATCATTGACTGGCTTTGGGCGACCTCTATCAACGCCGTATCTTGCGTCTGCTGGGCGGCCGCACCGCCTGAAACCAGCGTCATGGCGCCCATCGCCCACGGCGCGAACGCTCGCGCAAGGTGCGAGGAGGACTGCTTCCTCGGACGCATATTTATCTCCTGCTATGCAAGGGCAGCGCCGCGCCACCCGTCGACCCAAGAGATCGGCGCACCGTGGCGATTGCACCAGACGCACTTCGGTATGGGCGTCATGCAAATTTGCATGCACCTTGGCGTAATTCTGCTTACATTCGTTAGGAAATGACCGACATAGAAGCCCCCGGTCGTCTGCATTGGGACGACCTTCGCGTGTTCCTCGCCGTCGCACGTCACGGCACGCTGACGGCTGCGGCCCAGCATCTTGGTGCAACATAGCCCACGATCGGGAGGAGACTGCGGCAGCTGGAAGAGTCGAGTGGCGGTTCGCTCTTCCAGCGAGGACCCAATGGCTTCCGGCTAACCGACCTTGGCGAGGCGATCCTACTTCACGCACAGACGATTGAGGGAGAAGCTCTTGAAATCGAGCGCAAGATCGTTGGTGGAGCGCAAAGATTCGAGGGGGTGCTGCGCCTCTCCACCTCGGATTGGTTTGCGTCGCGCGTCCTCGCCGCCCCGCTGGCAAAATTCGCGCAGATGCATCCCAACCTGACGATCGAACTCATCGCCGATTTCAGGCTCTCGAGCCTCCATCGGCGGGAAGCGGATCTGGTATTTCGCTTCGCAGAGTTCGATGAGGCGGACGTACTCCAACGCCGCTTTTGTCTTATCGACTATCGGGCATATGTCGGCGCCGGCTATCTGGCGCTGAACGGTGACCCCGAAGAGAGCACGGACGGAGCCGGACATAATCTTATCGGGATGGACACCGCGTTCGCCGGCGCTGCCGACATGAAATGGCTGCTGACGCGCTGGCCCCGTGCACGGCTCGCCTTCCGCAGCAACAACCGCGAATCCCAGGCGTCGGCCTGCGCCCAGAATCTGGGCATAGCGGTATTACCACGTCTGATTGGCGAGGCGTTGGACCTTTGCCGACTGGAGCATCTGTCGCCACCGGACCGAAACGTCTGGCTCGGATATCATCGTGACCTTCGGTCATCGCGCCGACTAAAGGCGCTCGTCGAGCATCTGACCCATGAGATCGGGACGCGCATTTAGGAATGCCGGGTTTGAAAGTTCGGATTATGGTGATCCGCTACTTCGGTATGGTTGCCGCATCGAGGGCGTCGCGTTAGTCCTGCGCACAAGACTTCCGGCATTCGACGAGAGGATATTCGATTTGTCCCAACCTGCCCTGGTGGCGGTAGTCGATGACGATGAAGATGTGCGGGAATCGCTGGAAATGCTCGTGATGAGTATCGGCCATCGGGCGATGCTATTTGATTCCGCGGATGCCCTACTCGCGTCCGCGTCTTTCGATTCCTTCAAATGCGTCATCAGCGACGTTCAGATGCCGGGAACCAACGGCATCCAACTTGCCCGCGAAGTGCGCGAGCGAACCGGGGCGCCTGTGATTCTGATTACTGCGTTTCCGGCCGACGAGATCGAACGCCGCGCGATGGAGGCGGGAGCCAGAAGCTTCCTCAGCAAGCCATTCGATCCGAACGCGCTCATCGACGATCTCCTCGATCTCCTGCGATAGACCAGCCCGTAGATTCAAAAGAGCGACCTGGCGGCAATTCCCCAGTATCGGACGTTGCGGATCGACGCGCCCGCTGGCTGCTTCTGGGCCGGGAGCGGACTAGCAGGTTTGAGGTTGTGTCCTGTGAGAGCTGCCCATTTGCGCGATGCCTCTGAAAAACGCGGTGTCGCATGGTACGCGGCGATGCGTGAGCGACATTCCGATCTCGACGACGACATCTTCGGGCCGCGGCTCCGACAGAAATCTGACCTTCAATATGGCGGTCTCGAACTAGTGTTCACGCCCGAAGTGGACCATTGGATCGATCGCAAATGGATGAATAGGGGTGACGCCGTTCTCGTGGAGTGCCTGACGGAAACTCCTGATACGTCTATTCCGGGCGGTAAATCTGGGCGATCCTGATCTGATCACCGTTTGTGGGCCGATAGCGGACCGGCAGCTCACGAAACGTCAAACGCCATGACCGGGTTCCTGCTTTACGGCGTCGACGAGGAAGCAGTCGATGAGCGTCCTTTCGGCTGCGAGCCCCTGGTTGATCGCCTGCCATGATCGCAAAAAGGCGAAGTAGACATCGCGCCATCTACCGCAACAATGCCGAACTGCCCGAATTGCCCATCCATTGCGACAATCGAGACCATGTCGCGGCGGCTGCTGGGCCCAAAAGCTGGTTCTGTGTATCTTGCTATGCCGAACGGTTCGGCTTCAACTTGATTTTCGTAAATCCGGGGGTCGGAAATTCCGCGCTCAAGCATCTATAGTTTTAGGAAGATAAAAAGGAGGGGCTGCGGATCGTGGGGCAGGATCGCGCCGAACTGGTGGCCTGGGTTGCGGGGAATGTCGTTCCGCACGAAAGCGCCGTGCGCGATAAGCTGCGCTCGGTTGGTGTCCCCGAACATGAGATCGACGATATCATGCAGGACGCATATTTGAGAATCTCGCACCTCGACAGTGTGGCGCATATTCGCAATGGGCGTGGTTATCTCTTCACCGTGGCGCGCTCGATGATGCTGTTGCGCGTGCGGCGCGAGCGGATCGTACGGATCGACAGTCTCTCCGATTATGATGTGCTGACGCTCGCTGACGACGATCCGGGACCCGAGCGCCATACGGCAGCAAGGATTGATCTTGAGCGCGTCCATCAGATGATCGCGTCCCTGCCCTCGCCCTGCCGGGAGATTTTCGAGATGCGGCGGGTCCAAGGTGTGCCGCAGCGAGAGATTTCTGCTCGGATGGGCGTCTCGGAGCATGTCGTCGAAAAGCTCTCGGCCCGCGGATTGAGATTGATCTTGAAGGCCATCGCGGGCGGCAATCGTGAGGCTGCCAGCCCCGCAAAACAGCGTATCGAAAGGAAACTCCGTGACGTCGGCTTCGAATGACAGCGAAGCGGCGGATTGGGCCATTCGCCGTGAGAATGGTCCGTTGTCCGAGCCGGAACAACGCGCGTTCGAAACGTGGCTCGCAGGCGACGAGCGGCGTGCCGGTGCGTTGTTGCGCGCGGACGCCGCGCTGGCCTTTCTCGATCGCGGCCGTGCGCTCGCTGGGCTGAACTTCAACGATGTACCACATGTGCCAGGATATGTGCCGGATTCGGAGCCCGAATTCGAAGAGGGTATCGAGCAGGCACATTGGCTGTCGCGTCGAAGGCTGGTTGGCAGCGGGATGGCTGCGCTGGTCGCAGTCGGGATGACGAGTTTTCTGGCGCTGCCGCGCACTGAAAAGATCGTAACCCAATTGGGCGAGGTCAAGCGAACACCACTCGCCGATGGATCAGTTGCAACCGTCAATACGGCCAGCCGCATCACCGTCGCGATGTCGAAGAATATGCGTAACATTTCGCTGGACGATGGCGAAGCCTGGTTTGAGGTTGCGCATGACCGCACGCGACCGTTCGTGGTCAGGGCCGGTGACGTCAGCATAAAGGCGGTCGGAACGGCCTTCTCGGTGCGCCGGACCGATGGTGGGGTGGATATTCTGGTAACGGAGGGCGTCGTCGAGGCGTGGCGCGACGACCAATCCGCGACACCCTCACGTATCGCGCAAGGCGAACGCGCCTTTGTCGCAGATGCGAAAGGAAGCAACGTCAATATTGCTCAGAACACCGTTGTAGTGCGAGTCGATAGCGAGATCGACCGTGCATTGGCATGGCGTAATGGCGACCTAGCCCTCAACGGTGAGACGCTTGATTACGCGGTCGAGGAGCTCAATCGGTACAATCGACGTAAAATTATCGTTGGTGACAGGGAATTGGGGCGTTCGCCGATCGTGGGATACTTCAAGGTCAATGAGCCCGACAATTTCGCGCATTCCGTAGCGTCATTGTTCAATGCCCGCGCTCAATTCGGCCGCGAAGTCATTAGAATAGATACAAATCAGAAATAAAACTCTTTGGACGGGAGGGTCGGAAACCCTTCGCCCAAGCATCTCTATATAGGGGAGCGCAATGTACGCTTCCCAATTTGGGGGAGGGGTAACGGGTGAAAGGTATATCGTCGGCATTTTACTGCAGCGCGGCAATTGCCGCCATTGTGGCGAGCAGTCCGGTTGCAGCACAAACACGATCATTCGATCTTTCGGCAGGGGTAGCCGAGCAAAGCATTCCGGCCTTTGCGAAACAGGCTGGTATCCAGATCATGGCGGACGGCAGACTCGTGCGCGGTAAGCGCACCAATGCCGTACGCGGAACCAAATCGGTGGAAGAGGGCCTGCGCGAACTGCTCGCGGGAACGAATCTTCTCGCCGAACTGCAACCCGGCCGGGCAGGCTCCTTCATCATCCGGGCGGGAGGCGCGGCATCTGCCGCCCCAAAAGCGCAACCCGTGGCGCCCGCGCCACAGACCGCCCCAGTCGAGGAGCCCGCAAGCGGGCAGCAGGCGACATTCAGCAATGATATCATCGTGACCGCGCAGAAGCGCCGGGAATCGATGCAGAGCGTGCCGATCGCGATGAGCGCGTTCACCTCGAAAACGCTTGATGAAATGAAGATCGAGGGGGGCGCGGAACTTGTCCGCGCAGTGCCCAACATCTCATTCTCAAAGTCGAATTTCGCGAGCTACAATTTCTCGATCCGCGGCGTCGGCACCAAGGCGTTATCAGTCGCGTCCGATCCTGGTGTGGCGGTCAGTTTCAACAATACCCCATTGATCCGCAATCGTCTGTTTGAACAGGAATATTTCGACGTGCAACGCGTCGAAGTGCTGCGCGGACCACAAGGCACACTTTATGGCCGCAACGCAACGGCGGGCGTGGTCAACATGATCCCGAATTTCGCCAACCCCGACAAGCTCGCCGCCGAGTTCAAGCTGGAAACGGGCAATTACAAGTCGATGCGGGCAGCCGGCATGGTCAATCTGCCGCTCACCGATACGCTCGCCGTGCGCGCTGCCGGCGCCTGGACGAACCGCGACGGATATGACTACAACACCGTCACCGATCAGCGCGTCAATGGCCGCAACCTTTGGGGCAGCCGCGTCACCGCGGCCTGGCAGCCAGGCCGCAATTTCAAAATCAACGCCGCGTGGGAACATTTCTACGAAGACGACGATCGCTCGCGCACGGGCAAACAGCTTTGTCACACTGATCCCGGGCCGGCTTCAATGGGTGGCAAGACCCTTACGCCGGTGATCAGGGGCGCCCTAAGCCAGGGTTGCTCGCCAGGCTCGCTCTATGACGACGGCGCTTATGGAGTTCCGAACGGCTTCTCCCTGCCGTACATCAATGCAGCCGCCTCCGTGATCGCATTGGGGTACAAGGCCGGAGCTGTGGGCGGAGCCGCTCCGGTCATGTTGATCGACGACACGCGAGATCCTTACGCGAGCGTCACGCAATCCCGCAATCTCCGAGAGATCGCGACCGCTATAGATCCCAGGTTTCGTGCGAAGAACGATATTCTTCAGCTTAATATCGAGGCGGGGCTGGGAAAGAATCTGAAATTCTATTCCAACACCTCATATTCTGAGGATTCGTACTATTCGTTTCAGGATTACAATAGATTCAATAGCGGTAGCGTGTTCAATGATTCGAGCGTTTTGTTTGCTCTCAGAACAAGGCCATTGGCGACCAAAGGTATCGCTGTCGGAGGCATTCTGGATGATCCCCAATTGGGGGCCTCGTCTAACATCCTCGGCGCGGATACGGTCAATTCTCATAGCAAGCAATGGTATCAGGAGTTCCGCCTGCAATCGTCATTCGACGGAAGGATCGAATTTAATCTTGGGGTAAACTATCTTAACTTCAAGATAAAAGAAGATTATTATGTATTCAATAATCTATTCACTGCAATAGCCAGAACCGTTCTGGGTACAGGGAATACCAGCGGCGTCGTTAGGGATTGCACCGGGTGGACCGGGGGCGCGGATTGCACCTATGTAGATCCGAATCCACTGAATTCTCTAAACGGAAACGGCCACAATTATTTCCGTAGCCAGAATATCGCCAAAACGGAATCCTATGCAGGATTCGGCGAAATCTATTTCAAAGCCGCCGACCGGCTGAAGGTTACGGCAGGGCTTCGCTACACTGACGACAAGAAGACGGCGACACCGATCCCAACGCAACTGCTCCTCGGAACGGGGATTCTAGGGTTTGGCCTGATCAATGAGGGATATCAGGTGTCTCCGGATATCGTGCAGAAATGGGGCCGCGTAACGGGAAGGCTTGTCGTGGATTGGAAGCCGCGCCTCGCTTTCACGGACGAGACCCTGCTCTACGCATCCTTTGCACATGGCTACAAGGGGGGTGGCACCAACCCTCCGGGAATTGGGGCCAATCCGGCCTATCTGCAATTCTTTCCTGCATCTCAAACCTTCAAACCCGAAAGCGTCAATGCGTTTGAGGTCGGAACGAAGAATGCCCTGGCCGGCGGGCGGCTGACGCTGAACGCAACCGCCTTCTATTACAAATATAAGGATTATCAGGTTTCCCAGATCGTCGATCGCATTGCCCTGAATGAAAATTATAATGCCGATATCTGGGGTGCCGAACTCGAAATGCTGTGGCGGCCAACGCGACGCATCAGCCTGAACGCCAATGTCGGTTATCTCGGCACGCGCATCGCGAACGGCATGAAGTCGGTCGACGTCATGGATCGCACGCAGGGAAATCCGGATTGGGTCATCGTCAAACCCTGGATTCAACTGGCCTCCAATTGCATTGCGCCGCGCGCGCTCGTTGAAAAGATCATCAAGCGATCGTCATTTAACAATGCAAGCGGCCCTGGAGATCTTTCAACGTTCTGTGGCGGACAAGTCGGCAAGAATTTCACCGCCGGAAGTTATTTCTCCAATCTTACCGGGATTGTATACGATCCAGCAACCGACGCACCAAATAATGGCAGGGGTTTCTACGCTGATCTTGGGGGAAATGAGTTGCCGAACTCTCCCCATTGGACAGTTAATCTTGGCGCTCAATATGTGCTGCCTATCAGCGAATGGAATCTCGCATTTAGGGGCGATTATTATCGCCAGAGCTCGAGCTGGTCACGCGTGTACAACATATCGATCGATCGTTTGCGGTCCTGGGACAATGCGAACATCTCCGTAACACTCGATCGCCCGGAAAGCGGATTCTCGATGCAGTTCTATATTAAGAACCTATTCAACAAAACTCCTATTACTGATGCATTCATCAACAGTGATGACAGTGGCTTGACTGCAAATGTATTTACGCTTGACCCAAGAATAATCGGCTTTAACATGACAAAGAAATTCTGACGACTCGCCTTAAATGAGTCGAGAGTTCTGCGTCATTTCATCCGATTTACCCGAATTTCTGGGATCGCTCCATGAACGTGAGCGATGATGTTCGCAGGAAAGCATTCAACGTCTGCGGACATCTGGGAAGCGACACCTTTTATGTCGCGCACAAGAGGAGAAGGATTATGTTGAAGGCTTCTATCAGCACAATCGCCGTGCTTGTCGGGTTGAGCGCAATGCCCGCCTATGCCCAGAGCTTTACTCCGGCGCCGACGACGGTGTCCGGCACCGGTACGGGATATGTAAATGGCACCCCTTGCACCGGCGCAACTGTCAACGGGTCAGTAAATTCGTCCGGAACCTACGCGGATGTGACGTTTGATAATTCGGCAACTGCTTGCTCTGCTTACGGAGTTACCGCCCGCGTCTGGGCGAACGGTACGTTGAGCAACGTAGTTGTCACCTATCTTCCTACGTCTACCGTCATTTGTAGCAGCGGGACCACGACCTACCCGGGCGTGGTCGAGTATACCAATGTAACCGGCACCACGGTGAACGCATATGTCGATCCTTCGGCGCCCGTCAGTGTCGGCGCTTGCGCAGTGGCGGCCGACATGACCGTGGGCACCCTTCAGTTCGTGCCGTAAGGTACGATTGTTCAAGGCAGTAGGCGGATGCTCCGACCGGCGGATCGCCGATTGAAGCACCCGCACCAAGACCCGCCCAACAGGCACCGCGTCGTTCCGAGCGGCGCGGTGCCATTTCCATCTGAGATGGCACGGATGGGAATTGTCGCGTTAGGGTGCGCCAACGGATTTTGCAATGTGCGCTGGTCCAGACGATCAATTGCTGGCGTTGTCCTCACGCTCAATTTGGTGCCGGCTACCGCCGATGGCATGATAGCGGCTCGTGAAGTCGCAGCCGAACGCACAAGCGATCAGGCGCAGGGCAATGCGCATGATCAAGAGGCAGGGCGGGATGATATTGTCGTCACGGCGCCTCGGCGCGGCGATGCGCAGATCGCTGCCGAAACCGAATTCAGCGAGGATCAGATAGCCTCCCAGGGCATGGACTCGATCGATGACCTGCTGTTGCATCTTCGGCCCTTCCTCAGCCCCGACGGCGAGGAACCGGTTTTGCTGATCAACGGCAAGCCGGCTGGCTTCGATCGCTCAATTCTTGGCTATCCACCCGAGGCCCTCGCCCGTCTGGCCATTCTCAAGCCGGAAGCGGCAGCGCGCTATGGCGCCGCCCCCGGAAGGCGCGTCGTCAATCTCGTGCTCAAACAACATTTCGCCAGCCTCGAACTGGATGCCAGCACGTCCGCCCCTTTTCGGGGTGGCCAGATGAGCAATGGTCTTATCCCGTCCCGCACCATCATCGACGGGGATACGCGCTGGAATATTCGCGCGAACATCGGGCGTGACAGCGGCATGCGCAAGAATGCCCGGTCCATCCCGCAGGATGCTGGGGGCCATTACCGGTCAGGCGTCATCTCCGCCCTCGATGGAGGTGAGATTGATCCCGCGCTCAGCGCTGCGGCCGGATCGACGATCGTAACCGCCGCTCTTCAAGGCCTCTCGCTTGCCGCCCCGCCTTCGCTGGCAGATCTTGTCGCTACCGCTGGGCAGAGCGACCCGTTCGATCCAAATGCATATACTTCGCTACAGTCCGCGCGAAGCTCGGTGAGCCTGGCGATCGGTATGGCGCGACCCGTCGGACCGTTCGGCCTGTCGGTCTCGCTCACGGCCAATAGCCTCCGCAGTGAAGGGCTGCGCGGGGTTCCGATGGCGTCGGTGGTGTTGCCAGCGGGTAATCCCTGGTCACCCTTCTCGCGCGACGTTCTGCTGACACGACCGCTTGATGGCATCAACGCGCTGCGTGCCGACAATCTTGCCCAATCATTGGGTGGTTCTCTGACGTTAAACGGTTCTGTCGCCGGATGGCAAACCAACCTGGGCATAAGCTACCGTATCAGCCGGAACGACAATCTCCTGGAGACCGGCATCGACACTCAAAGCGTGCAGAATCTGCTGGATATCGGGGACCCAGCCTTCAATCCCTATGCCCCCTGGCCCCGGCACTTGCTACGGGGGACGAGAACAAGAACCGTGTCCGATGACTGGAGCGTGCGCGCTGATCTCCAGAAAGGCGTCGTTCAATTGCCGGCAGGGCCGCTGACGATCAGCCTCTCGGGCAATGCCAACCGCGCCGCCACGCACATGCGTCAGCACGATGCCAAGGGGAATGCGGTAACGACCAATGACAGGTCGCGGGACCAGGCAAACGTGCAGGCCGCACTCACTGTCCCGATCGCGCGACGCGGCAACGAGTCTCCATTTCCGATCGGAGACCTGTCCGTTGACCTGACGGCGGGATGGCAGTCGATGAGCGAAAGCAAAGCGCAATGGCGCTTTAGCAGCGGTGTCACCTGGTCCCCCATCCGAGCGGTCCAGTTCCGGGCAATGTTCGATGATCAGCAAGCCTCGCCATCGGTGACGGAGTTGGACGGGCCCATCGTCACGACTGTCACGCGAATGGTCGATTACGCCAAACAGGTTGTTGCCGAGCCCATCATAATCACGGGAGGCAATCCGGCGCTCAAAGGTGGCAGTCGCCAGGAAGTGAGGGTCTCGGCGATGGTGCGCCCCCTAAAAAGCGGAATGCTGACCTTCAATGTCGGATATCGTCAAACGGTCTCGAAAAACATGCCGAGCCCGCTGCCAGAGTTGACGCCGGCGATCGAAGCGGCATTCAAAGACCGCATTACCCGTGACGCGGACGGCAATCTCGTATCGATTGACGCGCGATCGATCAATATCGCCAGGGATCGCATCGCCGACCTATCGGGCGGCTTGGCGTTGCGCTTTGCCGGTGGCAACACAACGGCCATCCCCGGTGCACGTGCGGATCCCGTTCAATACACACTCGCATTGAACGAGATCTACCATCTGAAAAGCGAGATGTTCGTCAAAGCGGGATTGCCCGTCATCGATCGCTTGAGAGGAGGGAGTGGCCTGTCGCGTCACACGGTCAGCCTGCAATTTGATGTCGGAACGCGCGGTCTTGGGGCTTCGCTCAGTGCAAACTGGAACAGCGCCGCGCGCATCGATAGTCCCGGATCAAATCGGGACCAGGTGTTTCGGGTCACCCCGCCGCTGACGATCAATCTTTCCACGTTCCTGAACCCGGACAACATCTTCAAGGGCTGGCGCAATAATCCTTTGACCAAGGGCTGGAAGATATCTGCTGCAGTCCAGAACCTGCTCAACAGCTATCGGCGCGTCGCGCTGATCAACGGCCAGATCCCCGCGGGCTATACCCATGATGAAATCGATCCTTTGGGCCGAACGATCCGACTTCAAATCCGAAAGAGATTCTAACAATACACGCTGCTGGCTGCTCGGTGCGCTGCCGTTCAACGAACGACCGATAAGACCCATGGCTTTCCGGCGATTGGAGTGGCCCATCTTCGGCTCAGACGGGCCACTCCACCGTCAAATTTCCGTTCGCTCCGCAAGGGCATCTTCGATATCGACGCCGAGATAACGAAAGGTGTTTCCGACCTTCGGATGGCCTAACAGGATCTGGATCGCGCGAAGGTTTCCAGTGGCCTGGTATATATCATTGACGCCTTTGTGCGGCGGAGCGAATGCGTGCCATACTCGGCGCGTCGAAGCCCAATTGCATCCCCACATTAGGGCGTTCTTCCCTCTCGAGTTCGAAGGTCGGGCCCGTGCCTTTGTCCGACCAAACCCAACTCCGAGGCTCATTGGGGGAACCGGCGATAGGCGCAATTCCGGGTCGATCAGCGGATATCCAGATCATTGATCGGAAGTCGCTCGACGATATCCACGCGTATCTCAATATGTTAGCGGGTGCCGAAGCATGGCGAGACTGCCCGCTAGCCGACATTCGCGCAGACATGAATGAGCGTCTGCTTTCGGGCGGTTCGTCAACTGCGACGAACGGCCGGTCTGGGGCACATGGCAGCCACCCCGGTAGTGGCTTCGGAATGACCACTTCCCACCCAATTCCGGACGTTCGGCCAGCGGGCTGAAAGCGATCGTTTATGGTTCACAAACAGCCGTACCGGCGCTGGCGATGCCAATCGGCAGCTCAATGACGATCTCCGCCCCCGTGCGACCTTCCCGGTTGCCTGCCCGGATCGTGCCATTGTGGCCCTCCACGATCGAACGACAGATCGAGAGGCCGAGCCCCAGTCCATTCGCCTTGCTCGAGTGGAAGCTTAGAAACGCCGCTTCACGCTCTTCTTCCGGAAACCCGGGCCCTGTATCCAGTATTCGAATGCGGACGAAACCATCGGCCGAGACCGCCTCGATGTCGATCTTGCGCGCTTCCCGTGAAGTCATATCCATCGCCTGGGCAGCATTCATGATGAGGTTCACCATGACCTGCTGAAGCTGAACGCGATCACCCGATATTCCTGGAAGCGCCTCCTCGATCGCAAAGCGCACAGCGACACTTCGATCCCGCAATTCTCTCGCGACGAGTTGATGCGCGCCATGAATTACCTCGGCGACCATAAGCGGGACCAACTGCACTGACTGGTTGGACGCCATCGCCCGGATCCTGTCGATGATCTCGCCCGCGCGTGTAGCATCCCTGAGGATGCGCTGCGTGATTGTCGAAAGCCACTCACCGTTGAAATCCGGGCGCTTGGCGATCCTCTCCGCGGCGACCGCCCCGGTCGCGATCGCCGTTATGGGCTGGGAGATCTCGTGCGCGATCGAAGCGGACAACTCGCCAAGAAGCGAAATGCGAGACGCATGGGCGAGCTGCCCTTGAAGGCGCTCAAGCTCTTCCCGCGCCTGGACCTGCTCGGTGACGTCGATCTGGGCAGCAAGCACTCGATGACGATCATACTGGGTGGAAACCAGCCGACAGAAGATTGTCGTCACTTCCCGCCCATCGAGACGCCGCATGCGGAGTTCGGACTGGAAGATTTGCTCGCCGTTGAAGTTCCCGACGATGGACTGTCGGAACACGTCCCGTGCCGGCTCGAAAATGCCGGTCAGGGGAAGACCTATGAGTTCCTGTCTCGATGCGGCGCCAAACATTCGCACCGACGCCTCGTTCACTTCCGCGAAGCGGACAGCGCTCAACGCAAAATCCAGAAACTCAGGGTGCTGCCCGATATAGGCGTCGAGATCCTCGACGCCCGCATCCCTGAGCTCGTCGAACCGTTCGATGAGCTCCGTGGTGTCCATTTCGGACATCGCGATTGCCGGGATTTCTAGGAACATCTTCTGGCGCAAAGCGACCTGGTCAAGCTCCCGGCTAACCCGCACCCTCTCGGAGATGTCCGTGAAACCGACCAGGAGACTACCCTGCCCCACCGTGTTCGGAAGGAAAGAGACTGTGAAGAGCGCCTCGAATTCGCGACCGCTCAGACTCCGGACCCTGGTCTCCGCAATGAATCTCGGCTGGCCGCTGACCGCGGCTACCACTGAAGCGGCATAGTCTGCGGTGCTGCTGTCGGGCCAGAAGCTGTCGCCGGGCGCCGCCAGCAACTCGCGCTTCGTGCCCGTCCCGAACAGTTCGAGCGCCCGCTCATTGGCGTCGAGGGCGCGGGTCGAGCGCATCATCTCTCGTACGAGCCCGGGGTTGGCCTGCAGATAGGGCCCGAGATTTTCCCGCTGCGGCTCCCCCAGCGAGCGCAAAATTGCTCCTACGCCGGAAAAGTCCATTTCCCAGAAGGCAGCCGCCACTGCTCCGAAAAGGTTGCGGTACCTATATTCGCTTGCCGCCAGAAGAATCTCGGCCGGATGAAGATCATCAACGAGAGAGGAGACTTCTACGATTGCTCCCGGCTCCAGCCCCAGCGCCTCGGAGCCGGTGCAGCGAACCCGCACCTGGATATCGCTCCCATCGAAGCGTCTCCTGAAGAGCCGTCCCTCCCAGCTGCCTTGAGACTTGATGGCCGCAAGGACCTCTTGCGGGTATTCACCGAGAAACGCCTGGTAATCGCGCTCCATCGCTTCCTGGGGCTGCCAACCGTACAGCGTGGTCGCAGCCAAATTCCAGCTCGCGACCCGACCATCTCTCAGGGTCACCACACTTTCGCTGACGATATCGAGGACGCTCATGCCATTCTTCAATCTTCGCGCGCCCTATACCCCCAGCCAGCTAGAATGGACGCCCCGCTCCGCATATCGCGACGATTGAGCCTAGAGACCGAGCAGTTCAACCTTCTTGATCAAATCTGCCACCGAATTCGATCGCAGCTTTCTGCCGGCAGAGGACCGGTGCATTTTCACAGTGATCTCGGTGATGCCGAGCTCAAAAGCGATCTGCTTGTTGAGAAGGCCGCGCGACACGCCACGAAGAACATCGGTCTCGCGCGGAGTCAGGCTCTGCGCCAGGCGCCGAACCTCCGCATCCGCATCCTCCGAACATCTCCGCTCATGGTCGCGGCGAAGCGCGTCAGTAACGGTGTCGAGCAATTCCTGCTCCCGCACCGGCTTGGGAAGAAAATCGAGGGCGCCCGCCTTCATCGCCCGAACCGTCGTCGGGACGTCCGCATAGCCGGTGAGGAAGATCACCGGTACGCGCGCGCCCATCTCGGCGAGCCGAGCCTGAAGATCGAGACCACTTGCACCCGGCATCCGCAGGTCCAGTACCATGCAGCTTGGTTTGTCGGGCAGGCCGTTCTTCAAGAGGGCAGCTGTCGACGGGAACGCCATCGACGGCAGCCCCACAGAGGTGAAGAGGTCCCCCAATGTCTCTCGAAAATCATCGTCATCGTCGACGATCAAGACGACACAGTCGCCTGGTAGTGGAGCCTCGACCGGCCGCATTCTGTCATTCGCCTGCGCCACTCGCACCTCTAGCATGATGGGATCCTACCTTCATCCGCGGGCAAGCAAACCACACCCCACATAATCCCATGCTGTCACAGGAAATTCCACCAAAACCGATCCATACCTTGGTATCGGTCTGCTTCCACCGGCCGAGATCAGCTGCCCCGTTTCCCAATACCAACGTCTGTGTGGCCGCTTGAAGGGTGCACGAAGATAGTCTTCGAAGCTTCGGAAGGACCGTCATGCATTCGCACATAAACGCGCCAACACAATATGTTACTTCGGGTAAAGTCCAATATGCATTCCGACGGTTCGGATCGAAGGGCGCGACCCCAATCCTTTTGCTTCAGCATTTCACCGGCGGAATGGACCATTGGGACCCGAAGATTACCGACGGGCTCGCCGCGCATCGCGAAGTGATCCTCTTCGACAATGCTGGCATCGGCGCTTCAGGCGGCGAAACACCCAGGACGATCGAGGAAATGGCCGAACATGTGAAGGCCTTTGTCGACGCGATCGGTCTCGAGAAATTCGACCTGCTGGGCTTCTCGATGGGCGGCATGGTCGCACAGGCCTATACGGAGCGCCACGGGTCGACCGTTCGTAAACTCATCCTCGTCGGAACCAGCCCCCGCGGTGGCGATCCTACCGAATTCCAGGCGGAGGTATCGCAGCGTGCCCGCGGAGACGCCGGCCTTCCGGAAATGGCGTGGCTTTTCTTCGGACATTCGGAATCCGGACAGAAGGCTGCGGCAGAATTCTGGGAACGGCGTCACGCCCGCGAAATCGACAGAGACCCTCCCACGCGGCTCGATTCCATCATGGCCCAGGTTGCCGCCGGGCGGGACTGGCTTCGCCCCGACGGCGAGAGGTTCGCACGACTTCGGAACATCACCGTTCCGACCCTGGTAGCCAACGGGTCCCGGGACGTCATGCTGCCGACGATCAATTCCTTCTATCTACAGCAGCACATCCCGTACGCTCAATTGATCATCTATCCGGACGCCGGTCACGCCCCGCACTTCCAGTATCCGGACTTATTCTTGGTTCACGCCAAGCTCTTCCTGGAAGCATGACCATGAACCGTGATGACAAAGTTCAGGCTCGGTCAGTGCGTTTCGGAAGCATCCGTGCGCCGTCCGTCGAGGCCTGGGGCAGGCATGGTCGCCTGGAACTCGGATCGGAGGGTATCCTTCGTCCCGGCAAGTTTGGCTGGCTGCGATCCATCGCCTGGATGATCGCCTTGCTGGTCGCGCTGATCTTCGTGATTTCGCTTCAGTCGATCGTCCGGTCGATTTTCCCCAACCCCCAAGTCACCCTGGCGATGGCGTTCGTCTGCACGGCCCTGGCGTATGCCAGCTACTACTTCCTTGTCCGATGGGGCGAGCACCGGATTCCTGGCGAACTCTCCTTGAGGAATTTTCCCGTCGACTATCTTGTCGGGCTGCTCGCCGGCGGCTCACTGGTCCTGATCGTCATGGGCGTTCTCTGGGGATGTGGAGCCTATCAGATCCGCCCGGACCAATGGACCGATTGGCAACACGACCTCCGGGAGACGATCGGCACCGGCCTTTTGGAAGAGCTGCTGGTTCGTCTGGTAGTCTTTCGCCTGCTTTCCAGGGCATTCGGCATCCCTGCCGGGCTGTTGATTTCAGCGGCGGCATTCGGTGCGGCGCACCTGATGAACCCGAACGCGACCATCTCGGCGGCGGTCGCGATTGCCGTCGAGGCGGGGCTCCTGTTGGCCGGATTCTACTTTACCTCCGGCCGGATCTGGATGTCGGTAGGTGCCCATACAGCCTGGAACTTGACCCTTGGGGGCGTCTTTGGAGCGAGCGTGTCAGGGATGACCAGCGCCGGCAGCCTGCTACACAGCGCGCCCGTTCCCGGTTCTTCCGTGATCCTGACCGGCGCGACTTTTGGGCCTGAGGCATCGCTTCCGGCGATCATCCTAGGCTTCGCCATGTTTCTCATCACGCTGTGGCTGGCGCCGGCTACACCCAGAAATTGAGGAGGTTCTGGTCCAAGGCCTTCCATTGCCCCAGACAGCGCGGATGGACGTTTGGATCAGGGCGCGAAGTCGAAACTACCCGCCATCGGACGATCATGCCGCAGCGCCTACGCCAATCCGTGTCATCGTGGGTTAGGGCGTCGAGATAGTCTCTGACGGCCTTGTCAGCTTGCGGGCCCGTGATCGTTGCTCGCTTGGTCACCGGCTTCAGCGAAGCAACCAACCGGAACCGGCGGTTCAACAGCCCTCCCTCGCTTGCTTATCCTTGGTTCGCGCTCGATCGATAAAACCGGGCTTTTCTTCCCCGTACCGGCTTCCTAGGGTCGACCGGCATTTCCCGGAGGTTCTTCCTTGACCGCACCCGTGCCAGCCATCGACCGTCTCGTCGCCATCATGGCGCGTCTTCGCGATCCGAAGACGGGCTGCGAATGGGATACGGTGCAGACCTTTGCGACGATCGCGCCCTATACGATCGAGGAAGCCTATGAAGTGGCCGACGCGATCGAGCGCGGCGACATGGCCGATCTCAAGGACGAGCTCGGTGACCTGCTGCTCCAGGTGGTCTTCCACAGCCGCATGGCCGAAGAAGCCGGTGACTTCGCCCTGGCCGATGTCGCCCATGCGATCAGCGACAAGATGGAGCGCCGCCACCCGCACATCTTCAAGGGGGCCGCCGAGGGCGGCCATCACCTGTGGGAACAAATCAAGGCCGCGGAGCGGGGCGAAAAGGGGCATGAGAGTGCGTTGGACGGCGTCGCGATAGGCCTCCCCGCCCTGCTCCGCGCTGAGAAGCTCCAGAAGCGTGCCGCCCGCACCGGCTTCGACTGGCCCGATCCCAGTGGCGCCCGCGCCAAGATCGATGAGGAACTCGTCGAGGTCGAGACCGCGGCAACGCAGGCCGAGATCGAGGAAGAGGTTGGCGACCTGCTGTTCGCGGTGGTCAACTGGGCGCGCAAGCTGGGCGTGGACCCTGAGGCGGCCCTGCGCGGCGCCAACGCAAAATTCGAGAGGCGTTTCAAGGCTATGGAAGCCGAAGCTGGCGATATATTCGAAGCTCTGGACCTCGATGCCAAGGAAGAACTCTGGGCCAAGGCCAAGCGCGGGGAAGCTTGATGCGCGACTATATCCTGCTCATGCACAATGACGCGACCGAGGAGCCGACACCCAAGATGTGGGAGGCCTATTTCGAGCGCCTCCACGCCAGCGACCGTTTCGATGGCGGCAGTGAGATCGGCCTGGGCGAGAGCCTGCGCCAGGTGGGCGAGCCCGCTCCCCTTTCCGACCGGATTGACGGCTACATCCGGGTTCGGGCGCTGAATCTCGAAGAGGCCAAGACCTTTCTCATCGGCAATCCCGTCTACGAGAGCGGGGGTACCGTCGAGGTACGGGAGCTGCCGCGGGAATCCTGAGCCCTCAGCCCCGCGTCAGGAACCGCTCATAGTCCCGCGGGGCCATGCGGACCTCGTAGACCGCCTGCTCTCCGTCCATCCCCTGCTCGATCACTTCGCCATGCTGATGGAGCCAGGCGGCGGCAGCGCCATCGGCGGGATCGAGATGGAGCGTGTAGCGGCGATGACCTTCGGTCAGGCGCGCGGCGACGGCGGCGATCAGGGCGTCCACGCCCTCCCCCGTCACCGCCGAGACCGGCATGACGTCCTCGCGCTTGGCGGCGTCGGTGAGCAGATCCTCGCGTCGCTCGTCATCCAGCAGGTCGATCTTGTTCCATGCCTCGAAGCGCGGCGTGGCTTCGGCGACGCCGATCTCGGCCAGCACGGCCTCGACATCGTCCTTCTGCGCCTCGCTGTCCGGATGGGCGACGTCGCGGACATGGATCAACAGGTCCGCCGAGACCACCTCCTCCAGCGTCGCCTTGAAGGCGGCGACGAGCTGGGTCGGTAGCTCGGAGACGAAGCCCACCGTGTCGGAAAGGATCGCCTTGTCGATGCCCGGCAGCGAGATCTGGCGCAACGTGGGATCGAGCGTCGCGAAGAGGAGGTTCTCCGCCATGACGTCACTTCCGGTCAGGCGATTGAAAAGCGTAGACTTTCCGGCGTTGGTATAGCCGACCAGCGCGATTACCGGCCAGGGCGCGCGCTGGCGCCGGTCGCGGTGCAGGCTCCGCGTGCGGCTGACTGAATCCAGCTCACGGCGGAGGCGTGCCATGCGATCACGGATCAACCGGCGATCGGCCTCGATCTGGGTTTCGCCCGGACCGCCGAGGAAACCGAAGCCGCCGCGCTGGCGCTCGAGGTGGGTCCAGCTGCGCACCAGGCGACCAGCCTGATAGTCGAGGTGTGCCAGCTCGACCTGGAGCCGGCCCTCGGCCGTGCGCGCACGCTCGCCGAAGATCTCGAGGATCAGACCGGTCCGGTCGATCACCTTGCACTTGAGCCCGGTCTCGAGGTTGCGTTGCTGCACCGGCGTGAGGTTCGCGTCGAATACGGCGAGCGACAATTCCCTGTCGCGCACCGTCTCGGCCAGGGCTTCCACCTGGCCCGAGCCGATCAGCGTGCCGGGCTTGGGCGCGCGGATGCGCAACGGTACCCGCTCGACCACGTCGACGCCGATCGCGGCCGCAAGACCCGCCGTTTCTTCCAGACGCGCGTCCGCATCGCGCGAGCTGCCGCCGAGGTCCGGATAGACCACGACCGCTCGCGCGCCCCGGGTGAATTCATCGGGGTCACGTTCGAAACCGGTAGTCATACAGTCACTCAGTCGTCGCTATTCTGTTCCTCGGCGAGGTTCAGCGGGTGCGCCGGCTGGATCGTCGAGACAGCATGCTTGTAGACCAGCTGGGCCATGCCCTCGCGTTGGAGCAGCATGCAGAACAGGTCGAAGGACGCGATCTGGCCCTGCAGCATCACGCCATTGACCAGGAACATCGTGACATTTTCCTGCTGGCGGCGGACCGCGTTCAGGAAAATCTCCTGCAATACCGGGTTCTTGGACTGATGTTCTCCCACCGCTTCGAGAAGTGGGGCAAGGTCCACCGGGCCCGAGGGCATGATCGTGGAGATCGCGTGCTTGTAGATGAGCTGCGACTGGCCGTCGCGGCGGAGCAGCACCGAAAAATTGTCGAACCAGGTGACGATGCCCTGGAGCTTGACGCCCTTGACGAGGAACATCGTGACCGGCGTCTTCGACCGGCGCAGCGAGTTGAGGAACAGATCCTGAAGCGAGGTCTGCTTTTCGGCCATCGTTCGTGACTCTCTTTGTTGGCGGGAGTTTCCCGCTTGGCGCCGTTCTCTGGCGTCGGGACCGCGTGCCCGTGTGGCCCGCAGCGGCGCCCTTTTATGCTGTGGGGCGCGAATCGTCCAGCAGGCGATTGCTTCCAACTTTGGCGCTGGCTCGACTCGCCGGAAGGTCGCCCCACCTGGACGGAAAGTCACAAAAGTCTCGACCCCCACGGCTTCGTTCTGAACTGGGGCCGGCACAGGATGATTACGCGGGGGTGATCCTATCTTCCTACCGGGTTAAAGAGCGGCCGGATCGGTGCCGGCGGCGGCAGGGGGGGATGCCCCTACTCTTCCCGGCTGTCGGTGATCCCCAGCAACTTGAGCTTCCGGTGCAGCGCCGAGCGCTCCATGCCGATGAAGCTCGCCGTGCGCGAGATGTTGCCCGAGAAGCGGCGGATCTGGACGCGGAGATATTCACGCTCGAAGCTCTCGCGCGCTTCCTTGAGCGGGGCGCCCATGATCGCACTGGTGCCCATGCCGCCGCCGGTATCGGCCGGGCGGCCGAGCACTTCGGGGGGCAGCAGATCGAGATCGATACGGCCGATCCGGTCGCCCGGGGCGAGGATCACGGTGCGCTCGACCACGTTGCGCAGCTGACGGACATTGCCCGGCCATTCATAGCTCTGCAGCGCCACCATCGCGTCCGGCGCGATCTCCGGCGTCGGCACGCGGCGTTCGTTCGCATAATGGGCGACGAAATGGTCGACCAGCACCGGGATGTCCTCGCGCCGTTCGGTGAGCAGGGGGATGGCCACCGGGACGACGTTGAGACGGTAATAGAGGTCCTCGCGGAAGCGGCCCTCGGCGATCTCGACCATCAGGTCGCGCGCGGTGGCCGAGACGACGCGGACATCGACCTTGACCACGCGGGTGCCGCCGACACGAGTGAAGCTCTGGTCGGTCAGCACGCGCAGGATGCGGGCCTGGGTGGCGACCGGCATGTCGGCGATCTCGTCGAGGAACAGGGTGCCGCCATGCGCCTGCTCGAGCAGGCCGGTGCGGACCAGGTCCCCGCCCTCCTCCACCCCGAACAGTTCCTCCTCGACCCGCTCGGGCTGCATGCGAGCGGCGCTGACGATGACGAAGGGGGCTGCGGCGCGCTGGCTCCAGCCGTGGAGCAGCCGGGCGGCGACTTCCTTGCCGGTGCCGGCGCCGCCAGTGATCAGCACGCGGCTGCCGGTCGAGGCGACGCGCTTCAGGGTGGCGCGCACGGTGTTGATCGAGCCCGACTGGCCCGTGAGATCTTCTTCACGCCCGATCGAGGCACGCAGCGAGGCCACTTCGCGCTTGAGCCGTTCGGTTTCGGTGGCGCGCTCGACCAGGAACAACAGGCGCTCGGCCTCGAACGGCTTCTCGATGAAATCGGAGGCGCCACGGCGGATCGCGGCGACCGCGGTGTCGAGATTGCCATGGCCGGAGATCACCAGCACCGGGATCGAGGGATCGCGGCGCTTGATCTCGTCGAGGATCTCCAGCCCGTCGAGCTTCGAGCCGTGAAGCCAGACGTCGAGCAGCACCAGGCTGGGGCGGCGTTCCGCGATCGCCTCCAGCGCTTCGTCGCTATTGGCGGCACCGCGCGTCGAATAGCCCTCGTCCTCCAGCACGCCGGCGACCAGTTCACGGATGTCGCGCTCATCGTCGACGACCAGGATATCGAGGCTCATGATTTGGCACTTCCAGTACGCGTAAGCACGGCGGGACGCGGTTCTTCGCCGCCCTCGCCTTCAGGGGAACTCACCATCTCGGCGAGTTGATCGGTGTCGAAGCAAATGGTCACCAGCGTGCCGCCGCCGGGACGGTCGGTGAAGCCGATGGTGCCGAAATGCTCCTCGACGATCTTCTTCACGATCGCGAGGCCGAGGCCGGTGCCGCGGCTGCGTGTCGTCATATAGGGTTCGACGATCCGGTCACGCTCAACCGGCAGGCCGATGCCGTTGTCAGCAAGCGTCAGGGTGATCTTGCCCTCGCTCTCCGGGCTGATCGTCATGACGATATGGCCCTGGGGCAGTGCCTCCCCTTCCCCGCGCGCCTCGATCGCCTCGACGGCGTTCTTGACGATGTTGGTGAAGGCCTGGCCGATCTGGCGGCGGTCACAGATCAGGCCGGGCACCGTATCGGGCACGTCCATCTCGAAGCGGACCGTAGGGTGCGCGACTTCGTGGAGGAACATCGCCTGGCGCGCGATGTCGAGCAGCAATTCCTGGCGGAACATCGGCTTGGGCATGCGCGCGAAGGAGGAGAATTCGTCGACCATACGGCGCAGATCGCCGACCTGCCGCACGATCGTATCGGTCAGCTGGGCGAAGGTGCCGTCCTCGGGCTCGATCTTCTTGCCATAGCGGCGCTTGAGGCGCTCGGCGGCGAGCTGGATCGGAGTGAGCGGGTTCTTGATCTCGTGCGCGATCCGGCGCGCGACGTCGGACCAGGCGGCACGGCGCTGATCGTTGAGCTGCTGGGTGATGTCGTCGAAGGTGAGCACCTTGCCCGCCTCGTCGCTGGTCACCTTCACCGCCAGGGTGCGGGCATCGCCACCGGTACCGAGCTGGATCACCGCCTCGCGATCGCCGGTATCGAGCAGGTCGTTCAGCTCCGGCGCGAGCTCGACCAGCGGGTGGCCGACCAGCTCCCGCTCGCCTTGGTGCAGCAGTTCGATCGCCGACTCGTTGATCAGGCGGACCTTGCGCTGGGCATCGATCGAGATGACGCCGGCGGAGACGCCCGACATCACCGCTTCGATCAGCACGCGACGGCTTTCGAGCTGGGCATTGGCGGTGCGCAGCGCACCGGTCTGCTGCTCGAGCCGCTCGGTCATGCCGTTGAACGCATTCCCGAGCGTGCTGATCTCGTCGCCGGTCTGCGGGATGTCGACCCGCACGGCCAGATCGCCGCCGGCGACGCGGCGGGCGGCAGTGACGAGCTGCTCGACCGGCTTGACCAGGCGATCGGCCACGGCGAGCGCGATCCAGGTGGCGATGCTGACGATCAGCAGCGCGACGCCGAACAGCACGGCGTTGAACTGCAGCTGGAGCGCGCGCGAGCGGGCCTGGAGCGCGTTGAATTCGGCGACGATCCGGTCCGCGCTTGAATTCTGCCGGCTCATGAAGCCGACGTTCACGGAATTCGCGACGTAGAGGAAGACATTCTGCGCGCGATCCACCGGGGTGACGACCCACTGCTTGTCGGCATCGAAATTGGTGTAGCTCTGCTCGTCCTTGAGCAGGTTCAGCACCTGCCCCGAGACACGCGCCGCGAAGACCTTCGCAGGCGGCGCCTCCCAGGTGTACATCGCCTCGACCTGCTTGCCGCCGACCACCCGGAACACGACTGCCTGATCGAAGGAGCGGTAATAGAGCTGCTCGAGCAGCGAACGCTGGAAGGCCGCCGAATCGACGGGGATCTTCGGGTAGAGATTGGTCAGGTCGTCGACCATGGTGCGCGCCTCGGTCGCCCAGCGCTGGGCGACGAGACCCCTGCCCTCCTTGGCGAGATCCGTCGTCGCATTGAAGGCGCTGCGGGCACGGTCCGAGCCCCAGAGCTGGACGCCCGACTGGAACATCACCGAGGCGGCGATGACGGTCAGCACGATCGGGATGCTCGCCATAAGGGTGAACACCGCGACGAGCTGGACGTGCAGCCGCCCGCCACCGGCCAGCGCAGACTTGGCGGCACGGTGGATCGCGATGCGGCGGCCGATCAGCACGATCAGCGCGACATAGGGCAGCAGGTTGGCCAGCAGCAGCGAGGCTGCGACGCCGGGGTTGAACACCTGGTGCGAGAAATTGCGGACGAACAGGAAAGTCGCCACCGGCGTGGCGATGGCCAGCGCCACCACCACGACCTCCAGCAACCGGGTAGGCGCCACCCGCCGCTTCTGCGGCAGCGTTGCCTCGATCAGGGACTCAGCGGCGACGGCATCCATCGTGGCCAAGCTAGATCGAGATTGTGGCAAAAAGAACACATAATCGTGCTCGGCCTGTCGCTATTCGGTACCATCCGGGCGGCCGGGACCGACATCGATGCCCAGCGTGTCGAGCCGCTTGCGCAGCGTATTCCGGTTTATTCCCAAGGCCCTGGCCGCGCGCAGCTGGTTGCCGCCGTGGCGCGCCAGCATCGCCTCGATCAGCGGGCGCTCCACTTCGCCGATGATGCGATCATAGAGCGTGCCGTCGTCGAGCGTGCGCGGCTCCTCGATCGCGATGCGCTCGAGCCGGGCGCGGACCGCCGCCTCGATCCCGGCATCACGAGTCGCGGGGGCCGGCATCGCGCTCGCCTCGCCCAATGCGCGGCGGATCGCGTCGGCGTCGATCACTTCGTCGCGGCTGAGCGCGGCGATGCGGCGCATCAGGTTCTCGAGCTGGCGGACGTTGCCGGGCCAGTCATACCCCTCGAGCACCGCCACCGCATTGGCCGCCAGGCTCTTGCGCGGCAGGCCGTCCTCGGCGGCGCGGTCGAGGAAATGGCGGGCGAGCAAGGGCACGTCGTCGCGGCGTTCCCGCAGCGAGGGCAGCGCGATAGGGACGACGTTGAGGCGGTAGAACAGGTCTTCGCGGAACTGCCCGGCCTGGACCAGGGCGGCAAGGTCCTTGTTGGTCGCGGCGACGATGCGGACATCCGCCTTGATCGCCTTGGCGCCGCCAACGGTGGTGAACTCGCCCTGCTGGAGCACGCGCAGCAACCGGGTCTGGGCGTCCATCGGCATGTCGCCGATCTCGTCGAGGAACAAAGTGCCGCCCGCCGCCTGTTCGAACTTGCCGGCGACGCGGGCCTGGGCGCCGGTGAAGGCGCCGCGCTCGTGGCCGAACAGCTCGGCTTCGATCAGCTCGCGCGGGATCGCGGCCATGTTGAGCGCGACGAAGGGTGCGCGGCGGCGCGGGCCGAGATCGTGGATCGCCTTGGCGACCAGCTCCTTGCCGGTGCCGGATTCGCCCGAGATCAGCACGGTGAGGTCGTTCGAGACGACGCGGGCGATGACCCGGTAGACCTCCTGCATCGCCGGTGAGCGGCCGATCAGCGAGGAGCCGCCGTTCAGTTCGTCCTCGGGGAACTCGGCGGGGGCGTGGCGTCCGCGGGCGATCGCGCTGCGCACCGCCTGGCCGAGCACGTCGAGGTCGAAGGGCTTGGGGAGGTAGTCGAAGGCGCCGACCTCGGTGGCGCGCACCGCGGTCGCCAGCGTGTTCTGGGCCGAGAAGACGATCACAGGGAGGGTAGGATGCTCGGCGGTGAGGCGGGCGACCTCATCGAGGCCGTTGCCGTCGGGCAGCACCACGTCGGTGACCAGCACGTCGGGCAGCGCGGCGCCGATCGCGCGACGCAGCTCGGCGAGGCTGGCTGCCGTCGTGACGGCATGGCCTTCGCGGCGGAGCGCCGCGGCGACGACGGTGCGGATCGCGCTGTCGTCGTCGACGACGAGAACCGAGCCGGTCATGCCTTTGCTCGCGGCAGGAGGATGCGGAATACGGTCATTTCGGGGGCGCGCTCACGGGCATATTGGACGATCCCGCCCATGTCGCGGACCAGCTTCTCGACGAGGGGGAGGCCGAGCCCCTTCCCCTCCGGCTTGCCCGAGACGAAGGGCTCGAAGAGGTGCTCGGCGATGTCCTCGGGCGCGCCGGGGCCATTGTCCATGACGCAGATCTCGATCGGCAGTGGCACGCGCGGCCGGCCGGCGCCGGTGCTGACCGACATGCCGTGACGATAGGCGGTCGACAGCACGATGCGCGGCTGGGCGAGCCCGCCCAGCGCCTCGGCGGCATTCTTGAGCAGGTTCATCATCACCTGCTGGAAGGCGTCGGGATCGATCAGCACCGGGGGCAGCGAGGGATCGAAGCTCTCCTCGATCACCATGCCACGCCCGAAGCCGGCCAGCGCGACCTTCCGGGCATGATCGAGCAGCGGGTAGATGTTGATCGGCTGGAGCTTCAGCGGCCTGGTATCGGTGAAGTCTTGCATCCGGTCGATCAGCGCGGCGATGCGATCGACCTCGGTGGTGATCAGGCCGGTGAGCTCGCGGTCCTCGCCTGAGCTGGCGAGCAGCTGGGCGGCGCCGCGGATGCCCGAGAGCGGGTTCTTGATCTCGTGTGCGAGCATCGCCGCCGCCCCTACCGCGGCCCTTGCGCCGGCGGTGCGATCGGCACCCTGGGCCACACGGCGGGATTGGGGAGCGTGGTGGAGGGTGACGATCCGCCAGCCGGGATGATCGGCGACCTGGGTCTCTACGAAGTCGACCCGGATGCGCGGGCCGCGGATCGCCTCGATTTCGATGTCGAAGGCGGCGAAGCCGTGGCCGTCGCGGCGCTCGACATAGCCGTCGGGCGGGCTCAGCACCGCGTCATAGGGCTGGCCGACCATCGTGGTCTCGGCATGGTTGAGCAGCGCCTCGCAGGCGGCATTGGCATGGGCGATGCGGCCGTCGGGATCGATGACGAGGACCGCGACCGGCAGGGCGGCGAACATCTCGGCAAATTTGGGGCCAGTGGCGGGCGGCGTGGGCCGCAGCCGCCTCAGGCCGCCGCGCGGGAACGCCACGGCGCGTAGAATTCGTCGAGCATCGCCAGCACGGTCCTGGCGTCGGGCACCTGGTTGACCTTGTTGCGGAACTCGGCCGAGCCGGGCAGGCCCTTGGTGTACCAGCCGAGATGCTTGCGCATCATGTTGACGCCGGTCATCTCACCATAATGTTCGAGACTATCGACGTAATGTTCTAGGATTACACGATATTGTTCGTCGACGCTCGGGTCTTCGCGCTCGCCCTTGCCGGTCAGCGCATCCATCACCTGGCGCAGGACCCAGGGCTTACCATAGGCGCCGCGGCCGATCATCACGCCGTCCGCGCCGGACTGGCGGAGCGCCTCGCGGGCGTCCTCCACCGAGCAGATGTCGCCATTGACGATCACCGGGATCTTCACCGCATCCTTGACCTTGCGGACGAAGCTCCAGTCGGCGCTGCCACGGTACATCTGGTTGCGGGTGCGGCCATGGACGGTGACGAGCTGGCAGCCGAGATCCTCGGCGATATGGGCGAGCTCGGGGGCGTTCAGGCTGTCGAGGTCCCAGCCCATCCGCATCTTGAGCGTGACCGGGACCTTCACCGCCTTGACGCAGGCATCGACGATCGCGGCGGCATGCTTGAGGTCGCGCATCAGCGCCGAGCCGGCATCGCCGTTGGTCACCTTGCGGACCGGGCAGCCCATGTTGATGTCGATGATCGCGGCGCCGCGATCTTCGTTGAGCTTGGCTGCCTCGGCCATCTCGGGCGGCGAGCAGCCGACGAGCTGCATCGACACCGGCTCCTCGATCGGATCCCAGGCGGCCTTCTGGATCGACTGGCGCGTGTCGCGGATCGCAGCCGCGCTGGCGATCATCTCGGTGACGTTGAGGCCCGAGCCGTAGCGGCGGACCGCGCGGCGGAACGGGAGATCGGTCACGCCAGTCATCGGCGCGAGGATCACCGGCGCTTCGACCGTCACCGGGCCGATCTGGATGGGGGCGAGTTCGCTCATGATGTTGCCTGAAAAATAGGCAGTGGCGCCTACAGGTACAAGCGGAGATTGGCAAGCGGACGGTTCTGGACGCGGAAGGTGGCGTTGGTTGCGTGCTTCGTGGGTGTGCGCCGTGTCGTCCTGGAGAATGGAAGCCCGACGGAAAGGGCTGGAATGCGCGGGGTTCGGCGGAGTCGATATGTGCATTGCCTGACGGCTTGAACGCGGATCTTTGCGTGAAAGCCGTGCGGAGTCGCGGCAAGTCGTTGCGTCGGTGCGGGAAATCCTGCGCTGGCTTTGGCATATGGACAGTTCAAAGAGCGGCCGGCGGTGACCGGCTGAGCTTCGAGGCTGTCAGAGGATTTCCTACATTGGAAGCCTATTGGGGAAGCTATTGGCGATCGCGGGACCCCAGGAGTAACGGTGCCCCCAGTAGCGAGAACGCCACTTCTCCTTCGCTTCCCTCTCGGGCTGGAACCTCGCCCGACCGCGCAGGACCCCGCAGATCCTGCTATCCCAATCCGGCATGCCGCTGGATGCCGTGATGCGGCACGACCGTACCGCACCGCTCTTCCGGACGCCGAAAAGTACTTCGACGCTTCCGCCCCGCTTCAGCAACCCAGGGGGATAGTCGGCGGGTTGGAACCACAGGTCGGGGTCGCCAAGCGCCTGGGGCGAAGGGAAATGCTCCGGCGGCGGCGTGAAGATACCCAGGCCGCAATCGTCGCAGACGGCCTGGTACGTCGGCGCATAGGTGACGTCCGTCGGCAGCTTCCAGTCGATGCTGGCGCTCCAGCGATCGGGCGCGGGCTTGCGGTCCCTGCCAAGCGCCGGGGTGAAGCGGGCGCGGCGCATCACGATGCGGCAAGTTTCCCTGTCGAGCGCGCTGGATTGGCTCGACGACAGGATGGAGCAGGCATGGATGCGGCCATTGCTGGCGATTTCGAGCAGCACCCCTGCCCGTCCTTCCTGTTCGGCGCGGATGGCGGACCGGGGATAGTCACCATCGGCGAACCAGAGGGACGGGTGCATCTGGGGCGTGGCGCGGTTGGCCGGGCCGGGAGCCGGTGCGACATCAGGCGCGGCGGTGACGGTCTGGGCGAGGCCCGGCAGCGGCGCCAGGAGCGCGGCTGCGGCCAGCACGATCCGTAATCGGGCCATCGCCCCTCCCCCCTTGGCGCCGCCTCCACGGCCGGTCTTGGAGACTATCATCGGCAGCGCGCCTCGTCATCCCGGCGAAAGCCGGGATCTCAGGCGATGGCGGGAAAGGAGCCGCACGAGATCCCGGCTTTCGCCGGGATGACGGTTGCGGTGCGGGATGACGATTGGGGTGTGGGATCGAGGTGGAACCCCGCCCGCACTTGCTCTAGGCCCCCGCCAATGAAGACCGCCGCCATCATTGTCGCCGCCGGGAGCGGTACCCGGGCCGGGGGCAGCGTGCCCAAGCAGTTCGCGCCGCTCGCCGGCAGGCCGATGCTGGCGCACAGCTACGCCGCCATGACATCGCATCCCGGGATCGACGCTGTGCTGGTGGTGATCGGCGAAGGCCAGGAGGAACTGCTGCGCGCCGCGCTGGGCGATGTGGACTTCGTTGTTGGCGGGGCGAGCCGGCGGGAGAGCGTGGCCAATGGGCTGACGGCGCTGGGCGGTACCGAGCGCGTGCTGATCCATGATGCCGCCCGCCCCTTTCTGTCGCACGCGGTGATCGACCGGCTGCTGGCGGCACTGGAAACGGTTTCAGGTGCGATCCCGGGATTGCCGGTGGCGGACACGCTCGTCTCCGCGTCCGGTGTGTCCGTTTCGCGCGACGGGCTGATGCGAGTGCAGACGCCCCAGGCGTTCCGCTATGCCGCCATCGTCGAGGCCCATGCGGCCTGGCCGGCGGACCGGGAGGCTACGGACGATGCGCAGATGCTGCGTGCGCTCGGACAGGAGGTAATGGTCGTGGAAGGTAGCGCGATGCTCGAGAAGGTCACCCATCCCGGCGATTTCGCCGCCGCCGAGGCGCGGTTCGGGGCGCAGATGCGGGTGCGGACCGCGACCGGCTATGACGTCCACCGCTTCGCCGAGGGCGAGGAATTGTGGCTGGGCGGCGTGAAGATACCCTATTCGCGCGGGCTTTCGGGGCATAGCGATGCGGATGTGGCGCTGCATGCGATCACCGACGCGCTGCTCGGCACGATCGGCGCGGGCGATATCGGCATGCACTTTCCGCCAAGCGACCCGAAATGGCGCGGCGCGGCGTCGGCGCAGTTCCTCCAGCATGCGGCTTCGCTGGTGGCGGCGGAAGGCGGCGTGATCGATTTCGTAGACGTGACGATCATCTGCGAGGCACCCAAGGTGGGGCCGCACCGCGAGACGATCCGGGCGAGCATCGCTTCGATCCTGGGGCTCAAGCCATCCGAAGTGAGCGTGAAGGCGACGACCACCGAGCGGCTGGGGTTCACCGGGCGCGGCGAGGGCATGGCCGCGCAGGCGGTGGCCACGGTGCGGGTGCCGGTAATCTAATTCCTCCCCGAGCTCGTCTCGGGGAGGGGGACCGCTCGCGTAGCGAGGGGTGGAGGGGCGCGCCGGGTACCGGCGCGTTGCGCCGGCCCCTCCACCACCGCCTTCGGCGGCGGTCCCCCTCCCCCAGCAAGCTGGGGGAGGAATTGAGAAGGCCATTGTCTTGCCTGCATCCCCCTCAGGGAACGAACTGACTCGCCTCGGCAACAATAGGGTGGCACATGCCCGGCCCTATGGACACGATTCTCCCGCCGGAGCTGGTCGCCGCCGCACGCAAGGTGCTCGATGCCAACCGCGCAGCTGGCCGACGCATCGCCGTTGCCGAGAGCTGCACCGGGGGGCTGGTTTCCGCCGCGCTCACCGAGATCCCCGGCTCGTCCGACGTCTTCGACGCGGGGTTCGTCACCTATTCGAACGAAGCCAAGCACGACGTGCTCAAGGTGGGCAGCGACGTGCTGGAGACCTTCGGTTCGGTCTCGATCGCGGTGGCCTGGAGCATGGCGCAGGGCGCCCTCACCCGCACCCATGCCGATGTCGCGGTGGCGATCACCGGCATCGCCGGCCCCGATGGCGGCAGCGAGAAGAAGCCGGTGGGCACGGTGGTGTTCGCCCAGGCCGTGCGCGGCGCCGATCCCGACCATATCGTGGCGGATGCCCGCCATTTCGAGAATAACGGCCGCGCCGGCGTACGACTTCAGGCGGCGTTGTGCGCGCTCGAGCTGCTGATGCCGGGCGCCTCTGCCCCCGAGGACACCGAAGCCGACGTCGAATCGCCGTAGAGGCGGGCGGCGCGTTCCTCGAACGCGTTGATCATCTTGCGTAGCGCTCGGTCGAACATCTGGCCGGCAAGCATCTCGAACACGCGGTTCTTGAAGGCGAAGTCGACCGAGAAGTCGACCAGGCAGCCGCCCTGCCCGTCGCTGCGGAACTTCCAGTCGTTGCTCAGGTGCTTGAGCGGTCCCTCGACATATTCGATGTGCAGGCTACCCGGCCGCGCCTTCTCGACGCGCGAAGTGAAGGTCTCGCGCAGGCCCTTGAAGCCGACGATCATGTCCGCGACCATCTGGGTATCGCTGTTCGAGCGGACGCGGATCGCGCTGACCCAGGGCAGGAATTCCGGATAGCGCGCGACGTCGGCGACCAGGTCGAACATCTGCTCCGGGCTATAGGGAAGCGGACGGGTTTCGGAATGCTTGGGCATTGCTTCTTCTAATACCTCCCCGAGCTCGTCTCGGGGAGGGAGACCAGCCGCAGGCTGGTGGAGGGGCATTCGGAGAAGCGGGCCGTCTGCGACGGCGCCCCTCCACCACGCCCTTCGGGCGCGGTCCCCCTCCCCCAGACAAGCTGGGGGAGGAATTTCATCGAGCGGCCTTCGCCAGCTTCGCCTCGCGGGCGGCCTTCATCTCGGCGAAATCCTCGCCGGCGTGATAGCTGGAGCGGGTCAACGGCGACGAGGCGACCTGGAGGAAGCCCTTGGCGCGGCCGATCGCGCCGTACGCCTGGAAGGCCTGGGGCGTGACGAACTCTTCCACCTTGGCGTGGCGTGGGGTCGGCTGGAGATACTGGCCCATCGTCAGGAAATCGATGTCGGCCGAACGCATGTCGTCCATCACTTGGTGGACTTCGAGGCGCTGCTCGCCAAGGCCGAGCATGATGCCCGACTTGGTGAAGATCGTCGGATCGAGGCGCTTCACCGTCTCCAGCAGGCGCAGCGACGCATAGTAGCGCGCGCCGGGGCGGATCGTCGGGTAGAGTCTGGGGACGGTCTCGAGATTGTGGTTGTAGACGTCCGGACGGGCGGCGACGATCGCTTCGATCGCGGCCTCGTGCTTGTTGCGGAAATCGGGGGTGAGGATCTCGATCGTGGTGGTCGGGTTGGCCTTGCGGATCTCCTCGATCACCTTGACGAACTGCGACGCACCGCCATCGGGCAGATCGTCACGATCGACCGAGGTGATGACGATGTGCTCGAGGCCCATCTGCGCGGCGGCTTCGGCCACGTGCTGCGGCTCCAGCGGATCGACCTTGCGCGGCATGCCGGTCTTGACGTTGCAGAAGCGGCAGGCGCGGGTGCAGACGTCGCCGAGGATCATCACCGTGGCGTGTTTCTTCGTCCAGCATTCGCCGATGTTCGGGCAGGCCGCTTCCTCGCAGACGGTGACGAGGTTCTTCGAGCGCATCAGCGCCCGGGTCTTGGCGAAGCCTTCCGAGGTCGGGGCCTTGACGCGGATCCAGTCGGGCTTGCGCTGGCGTTCCGGGCGCGGTGCTGCGGAGAGATCGTTCATGCTGGCCAGATAGAGCGGCTGGGCCGGGGTTTCCAGCCCTGGTTGCACTTTCGTCAATCGAAGCGCGGAGCAACAGTTCGACACAGAACTTGTCGGTCGGAAAAGCGCGCGTTAGGGCGTCGATTATGACCGACTTCACCGACCTCATCGATGGCTATCAGCGCTTCCGGACCAGCGAATATCGGCGGCATCGCGACCGCTGGTCGGGGCTGAGCGAGGGGCAGAACCCGCGGGTGATGGTGATCGCCTGCTCGGACAGCCGAGTCGATCCGGCGCAGATCTTCGATACCGTGCCCGGCGAGATCTTCGTCGTGCGCAACGTCGCCAACCTGGTGCCGCCGTTCGAGGACGATGCGAGTCGCCACGGCGTCTCCGCCGCGCTGGAATTCGCGGTGAACCAGCTGGAGGTGCCCGAAATCCTGGTGCTGGGCCATGGCGCGTGCGGCGGCGTTGCCGCGTCGCTGTCGCAGCGCTTCAAGGGCGCGCCGAACGGCGAAGGTGGGTTCATCGCCCACTGGGTCGACATGCTCGACCCGGCCCGCGAGCAGATCGTCGCGAAATACGGCACCGGCCCCGAGGCGGTGCGCGCGCTGGAGCTGGAGACGGTGCGCGTCTCGCTGACCAACCTCACCACCTTCCCGTTCGTCAGCAAGCGGCTGGCCGAGGGGCGGCTGAAGCTCCACGGCGCCTATTTCGCGATCGCCGACGGGGTGCTGCACGTGATGGGCGAGGACGGGGAATTCGCGCCGGCGTAAGCAACATGCCGGGCTGAGCAACATTACGTCATCCCGACGAAAGTCGGGATCTCGTGCGGCTCTTGTCCAGCGTTTCGCGCCTTCGCCTGAGATCCCGGCTTTCGCCGGGATGACGGAACAGGGGGCTGGGGATCAGTTCAAAGCCCCAGCGCCTTCTTCGCGACCTTCTCGACTTCCGGATCGAGCTTGGGGGGCTCCATCGGGACATGGGCTTCCAGCGCGTCGGCGATGGCGGTCAGCGCGGCGATGCGGGCGGCCTTCTTGTCGTTGCCGTCGATCACGATCCAGGGGGCGTGCTCGGTGCTGGTGCGTGCGAGCATGTCATGCATCGCGGCGAGATATTCGGGGCGCTTCGCGCGGTTGCGATAATCCTCCAAACCCGTCTTCCAGCGCTTCCACGGGTGCTCGAGCCGGTCCTTTAGCCGCTTGTCCTGGGTCTTCTGGGTGACATGGACGAACACCTTCACCAGCGTGGTGCCGGAGGTTACCTGCTGTGCCTCGAAATCGTTGATCTCATCATAGCCGCGGTCCCATTCGGCCTTGGAGGCGAAACCCTCGACCCGCTCGACGAGGACGCGGCCGTACCAGGTGCGGTCGAAGATCGCGATGTTGTGCTGGGCCGGCAGGCGGCGCCAGAAGCGCCAAAGGAAATGATGGGCTAGTTCCTCCTGCGTGGGCGCGGAGATCGGCCAGACCTCGTAGTAGCGCGGGTCCCATTCGGCGGTGAGGCGCTGGATGATGCCGCCTTTCCCCGCCGCGTCCCAGCCCTCGAACGCGATGATCGCGCGGCGGCGGTGGACGATATGGGCATAGTGGATGTGGCTCAGCCGCTTCTGGATCTTCGCCAGCGCCTTGTCATAGTCGCCGTCGAAGTCCTTGCCCTTCTCATAGTCCGAGAGATCGATCGTCATGCGGGGGAACTCCTTCAGCGTGCCGGCGCAATCAAGCCGGCATCGACGCGATTGGCAAGCGGGCGGCCCGCCTCGGCATCGGCGGCGCTGCGCAACGTGGTGTCGGCGATGGCGCCGAGCGCTTCCTCGGTGAGGAAGGCCTGGTGGCCGGTGACCAGCACGTTCGGGAAGGTGAGCAGGCGCTGGAACTGGTCGTCCGAGACGATCTCGTTCGACAGGTCCTCGAAGAACAGGTCGGCCTCCTGCTCATAGACGTCGAGCGCGACGGCACCGACCTTGCGGGACTTGAGCCCCTCGATCAGCGCGGCGGTGTCGATCAGCGCGCCGCGGCTGGTGTTGACGATGGTCAGGCCCGGCCGGGCGGCCTCGATCGCGGCGGCGTCGATCAGGTGCCGGGTGTCCGGGGTGAGCGGGCAATGGAGGGTGACGATCCCGGCGGTGCGCAGCAGTTCGTCGCGGGGCACATAGCGGACGCCGATCGCCTCCAACTCGGGGTCGGGATAGAGGTCGCTTGCCAGCACCTCGCAGCCGAAGCCGGCGCGCAGGGTGCGGGCCACCAAGGCGCCGATCTTGCCGGTGCCGATCACGCCTACGGTGCGGCCGTGGAGGTTGCGGCCGATCAGTCCCTCCAGCGCGAAATTGTTCTCGCGCACCCGGGCCCAGGCGCGCGGGATGTTGCGATCGACGGCGAGCAGCAGGCCGATGGTGAACTCGGCAACGGCGTGCGGCGAATAGGCGGGCACGCGGACCACGTCGATGCCGAGCCGGGCGGCGACGGCTAAGTCGACATTGTTGAACCCGGCACAGCGCAGGGCGATCAGCTTCGTGCCGCCGGCAGCCAAGGTCTCCAGCACCTCGGCGTTCACCGTGTCGTTGACGAAGACGCACACGGCCTGGTGCCCGGCGGCCAGCGAGGCGGTGGCGGGTTCGAGCCGGGGTTCGAGGAAGTGGAGGTCGTGGCCGTAGGGGGCGTTGGCCTCGGTCAGGAAGCGGCGGTCATAGGGCTTGGTGTTGAAGACGGCGATACGCATGCGGGCACGATCCCCTGCGCGGGCGCCGGTGGCAAGGGCTGTTCGACGTCATCCACTCTTCCCGTCGTCCGCTCTTCCCGTCGTCCCGGCGAACGCCGGGATCTCAGGAGGAGGCGCGAGCGGCAGGACAAGAGCCGCCTGAGATCCCGGCGTTCGCCGGGATGACGGCTTGTGGTGGGGGATGACGGGTTAAAGCCTCAGCAGGCCACCACGTTCACTGCCAACCCGCCCTGCGCCGTCTCCTTGTACTTCGAGCGCATGTCCTCGCCGGTCTGACGCATCGTCTCGATCACCGCGTCGAGGCTGACGATGTGGCTGCCGTCGCCGTGCATGGCCAGATAGGCGGCGTTGATCGCCTTGATCGCGCCCATCGTGTTGCGCTCGATGCAGGGAATCTGGACCAAGCCGCCGATCGGATCGCAGGTGAGACCCAGATTGTGCTCCATGCCGATCTCGGCAGCATTCTCGATCTGGGCGTTGGTGGCGCCCAGCGCTGCCGCCAGCCCCGCCGCGGCCATCGAGCAGGCGACGCCGACTTCGCCCTGGCACCCCATCTCGGCGGCCGAGATCGAGGCGCGCTTCTTGTAGAGGAAGCCGATCGCCGCGGTGGTGAGCAGGAAGGTGCGCGAGCCGGCGGGCGTGGGATTGGCGCAGAAGGTCTCGTAATAGCGCAGCACCGCCGGGATGACGCCCGCCGCTCCGTTGGTCGGCGCGGTGACGACGCGGCCGCCGGCGGCATTCTCCTCGTTCACCGCTAGCGCCCAGAGGCTCACCCAGTCGAACACCAGCGAGGGATCGCTGCGCGGGCCGCGGGCGAGCAGGCGCTGGTGGAGATCACGGGCGCGGCGCTTGACCTTGAGGCCGCCGGGCAGCTCCCCCTCCCCGCGCATGCCGCGGTCGATACAGGCCGACATGGCGGCGCGCAGGCTGTCGAGGAAGGCGTCGGTCTCGGCATCGTCGCGCCAGGCGGCCTCGTTGGCCCGGACGATGTCGGCGATGCTCGCGTCCTGCGCCGCCGCCACTGCGAGCAGCTCGGCGCCCGAGGTGAAGGCGAAGGGCAGCTTGACGTTGGTCTGGGGCGGCTCGCATCCCCCTTCCACGATCGCGCCGCCGCCGATCGAATAGTAGAAGGTCTCCCAGGGCTCGCCCTCGGCATAGTGCGCGACGAAGCGCATGCCATTGGGGTGCGCGGGCAGGAACTTGTCGTCGCGGAAGATCAGGTGGCGCCCCTCGACGAACGGCACCACGACATGGCCGCCGAGCGCGAGCTGCTGCTCGGCGCGGATCGTGGCGACGATGGTGTTGACCGCATCGGGATCGACGCTCTCGGGCCGGTAGCCGGCAAGGCCGAGGATCGTGGCGATATCGGTGGCGTGCCCCCGCCCGGTGAGCGCGAGCGAGCCGTAGAGCTCGCAGGAGACGGAAGTCGGTGTGCCGCGATCCAGCGCCTGCTCGGCGAAGGACGCGGCGGCGCGCATCGGGCCAACGGTGTGCGAGCTCGACGGGCCGATGCCGATGGTGAACAGGTCGGCGAGCCCAATGGTCGCCTCCGCCTGGGCGCGGGCCCGTGCGGTATTCGCGTCAGACATTTCTACTCCTGCGTCCCGGCTCTGACGGCCGGATTGCTTATGTTGGTTGTAGTTTTATGTCTGTACGTTGAAGTTTTATAACTTCAACCCGTGGCTGCGTCGTCCCAGCAGGAATCCGGCGAGGAACGCCAGCAGGAGGCCGAACGCTCCGGCGAGATAGATGGCGGGTCTCACCGCATGCTTTGGCGCTGACGATGCGGGCGTTTTCTGCGAGGCCATGTCGTCTGGCGGAGCATTCGCGGCAGTTGCTGTTTCCGCATCGGAAGGAGGCTCGATCGCGCCCGGATAGGTGGAGAACCCGGCGGGGCGCGGCGCTCCGGCGAGGCGATCGATCTCCGCGTTGAACTCCGCCTGGCCATCCTGCCGATCCACGGGAGGGCCGTTGTCGCTGAAAACGGCACGAAACAGCTCGGGGCCGCTGGTGAGCAGGATACGGACCCGCTCGCCTTTCTTCACCAGACCGATGTCACAGGACGAGAAATTGACCAGCGGGATCCGATCCTCACCGGGTGACGGCACGCCCTTGTAGCGGTGGATGACGCGAAGGATCGCCATCGGCATCAGGCCGGGCCCGAGCTCCGTGCCGAACGCCATCGGCTGCTCGACCTCGGCGTCCACGACCGCGGATGCCTTCGCATATTGCGTGCGGGCATAGGCCTCGACCTGCGCCCGCGACATCGTTCGAAGCTCGGTCGAGCATCCGAAGGCGTTCGGCGGGGCCAGTAGCAGCGCCGCGGCCAGGATGCCGCAGCGCTGCCATCTGGTCCGCGTCACCATGGGCGATCAGCCCGCCGCGGGATCGACGATGCCGTCGGTGCCCTTCTTGGCGAGGTCCGCCGCGACCTGGGGGGCGAGGCGGATGTTGAGTTCCTTGAGCTGCTTCTCGCTGACGAACGACGGGGCCTGCATCATCAGGTCCTCTGCCTTCTGGGTCATCGGGAAGACGATCACCTCGCGGATGTTCGGCTCGTCGGCGAGCAGCATCACGATGCGGTCCACGCCCGGGGCCGAACCGCCGTGCGGCGGTGCGCCGAACTTGAAGGCGTTGATCATGCCCGCGAAGTTCGTGTCGACATCCGCCTGGGTGTAGCCGGCGATTTCGAACGCCTTGTACATGATCTCCGGACGGTGGTTCCGGATCGCGCCCGAGGACAGCTCGATGCCGTTGCAGACGATGTCGTACTGGTACGCGAGGATGTCGAGCGGGTCCTTGGTCTCCAGCGCTTCCAGCTCGCCCTGCGGCATCGAGAATGGGTTGTGGCTGAAGTCGACCTTCTTGGCGTCCTCGTCATATTCGAACATCGGGAAGTCGACGATCCAGCAGAATTCGAAGCGCTTCTTGTCGATCAGCTCGAGCTGCTCGGCGGCGCGGGTGCGCGCGAGACCGGCGAGCTTGGCGGCCTGGGCTTCCTTGCCGGCGGCGAAGAAGATGCCGTCGTTCGGGCCGAGACCCATCGCCTTCGCAATGGCCTGCATGCCTTCCTGGCCATGGTTGTTGGCGATCGGGCCGCCGAACACGCCGTCCTTCTGGGTGGCATAGCCGAGGCCCGGGAAGCCTTCCGACTGGGCCCAGCTGTTCATGTCGTCGAAGAACTTGCGGCTCTTCTCATGCGTGTTCGGTGCCGGGACCGCGCGGACGACATCGCCGCCCTCGACGATCGAGGCGAAACGGCCGAAGCCCGAGCCCTTGAAGAACTCCGAGACGTCGGTGATCAGCAGCGGGTTGCGCAGATCGGGCTTGTCGTTGCCGTACTTCAGCATCGATTCGCGGTACGGGATGCGCTTGAACGGGAGCGCAGAGACGCTGCGGCCCATGCCTTCCCAGTCGGCGAATTCCTCGAACACGCCGTGCAGCACCGGCTCGATCGCGGCGAACACGTCGTCCTGGGTGACGTAGCTCATCTCGAAGTCGAGCTGGTAGAACTCGCCCGGCGAACGATCGGCGCGCGCATCCTCGTCGCGGAAGCAGGGCGCGATCTGGAAATATTTGTCGAAGCCGGCGACCATCAGCAGCTGCTTGAACATCTGCGGCGCCTGGGGGAGCGCATAGAACTTGCCCGGGTGGACGCGCGACGGGACGAGATAGTCGCGGGCGCCTTCGGGGCTCGACGCGGTGAGGATCGGCGTCTGGAACTCGGTGAAGCCCTGGTCGATCATCCGGCGGCGCAGCGACGCGATGACGCTCGAGCGCAGCATGATGTTCTTGTGGACCTTCTCGCGGCGCAGATCGAGGAAGCGGTTCCGCAGGCGGATTTCCTCGGGATATTCGGCGTCGCCGAACACCGGCAGCGGCAGTTCCTGCGCCTGGCTCTGGATCTTCGCCTCGGTGACGCGGATCTCGACTTCACCGGTCGGCAGGTTCGGGTTCACCGCTTCGGCCGAGCGGGCCACGACCTTGCCGGTCATCGTCACGACCGATTCGCTGCGCAGCGACTCGATCACCTGGAAGGCCGGGCCGTCCACTTCGGTGACGATCTGGGTGATGCCATAATGGTCGCGCAGGTCGATGAAGACCAGGTCGCCATGGTCGCGCTTGCGGTGCACCCAGCCGGAGAGGCGGACTTCCTGGCCGACATGTTCGGCGCGGAGCTGGGCGCAGGTGTGCGTGCGATAGGCGTGCATTTCCGGTCTTTCCCTTGCTCGTCACCCCCGCGGCGGCGGGGGTCCAGGGTCACGAGCCGTGCAGCCTGGGGCTCTGGATCCCCGCCTGCGCGGGGATGACGAATAAATTAGCGTGAGCGCGCAATCCTTGCAGACCCCACTTTTGTCAACCCGAAGACCAGTCTATGGGCCTAGGATGCATATCCATGGTCTGATTGAAGACAGCGCGACTCTCGCCAACCTCTGCGCCCGCCTCGCCAACAAGCCTTACGTGTGTGTGGACACCGAGTTCATGCGCGAAAACAGCTATTGGCCTGAGCTCTGCCTGATCCAGATCGCCGACGACGAAGAGGCCGCGGCGATCGATCCGATGGCACCGGGACTCGACCTCACGCCCCTGCTCGACCTGATGACGAAGAACGAGGACGTACTGAAGGTCTTCCATGCCGGCGGCCAGGACATCGAGATCGTCTACAACCTGACGGGCACCACCCCGCACCCGCTGTTCGACACCCAGGTGGCCGCGATGGCACTCGGGCTGGGCGAGCAGATCGGCTATTCGAACCTGGTCGACACCTATCTGGGCTTCACCATCGACAAGGGCGCCCGCTTCACCGACTGGAGCCGCCGCCCGCTGGACAAGCGCCAGATCGACTATGCCATCGCCGACGTGACGCACCTCTCCAAGATCTTCCCCAAGATGCTGGAGAAGCTGAAGAAAACCGGCCGCGGCGCCTGGCTGGACCAGGAGATGGAGCGGCTCGCCGATCCCGAGAACTATCACAACGACCCGGACGAGGCTTGGCAGCGCGTGCGCGTGTCGAGCCGCAAGCCCGAGGTGCTCGGCCGCCTGAAGGCGCTGGCCCGCTGGCGCGAGATCGAGGCGCAGGGCAAGGACCTGCCGCGCGGCCGCATCGTCAAGGACGAGACGCTGGCCGATCTGGCCGGCAACCCGCCGCGCAAGCAGAGCGACCTGGGCAAGGTGCGCGGGCTCTCGGCGGCCTGGGCGGGCAACGATATCGGCGGGCGGCTGATGGCGGCGCTGGAAGGCGCCGAGCCGATGTCCACCGCCGAGCTGCCGCCGCGCGACGACCGCAAGCCCTCGCTCGGCAAGGACGGGGCGCTGGTGGCGGACCTGCTCAAGCTGCTGCTCAAGATCCGCGCCAAGGAGATCAACGTCGCGCCGCGCCTGCTCGCGCGCTCGGACGATCTCGAGTCGCTGGCCGCCGGCGTGCGCGACGGCCTCGCGATCCTGGAGGGCTGGCGCTACGAGCAGTTCGGCCGTGATGCGCTCAATCTGGTCGAGGGTCAGCTCGGGTTCACCGTGAGGAATGGTAAGCTCAAGATGACCCGAACCGAGGAACCCGCCGCATGATCCGTGTCGTCCTGCCTGCCCTTGCCCTGATGCTGACCGGTGCCTGCGCGGCGAAGACGCCGCCCCAGGCGATCCCGGGCGTGGAATGCAATGGCACCCGGCTGGGCGGGCTGATCGGCAAGACGCGCGGGCCCGAGGTCGAAGCCGAGGCGAAGCGGCTGTCGGGCGCCAACAGCGTCCGCTGGATCGAGCCGGGGATGATGATCACCGAGGATTTCCGCGCGGACCGGCTCAACCTGCACCTGGGCACCGACGGCAAGATCGGGTCGGCGCGCTGCGGTTAAGCGGCGGATAGGCATAGGCCGCCCTCCCCTTCGTTACGCATCCGGGCTATACACCGCGGCGCCGGGGGGCGACCGAGGAGAGACACATGCGCGCCATCGGAATGATCGCGACCGCCCTGCTGGTTGCCGGCTGCATGCATGACAGCCGGCCCACCCCAATGCCGGGACCGCGCGTCTGCAACGCCAATGCGGTGCAGCGCTTCATGGGAGCGCCGATGTCGCACGGGCTCCAGTCGCGGCTGCGGGCGCGCAGCGGCGCTTCGAGCGTGCGCGTGGTGCGGCCGGGCGACGCGGTGACGATGGACTTCCGCCGCGACCGGCTGACGGTGGACATCAACCAGCGCGGGCGGATCAGCGGACTGCGCTGCGTCTAGCGCTCAATCAGGCCGGGGCGCGGCACCGAACAGGTCGTCGGCGAACAGATCGATCGCCTTTTGCGAGATGCCGGTGTTGTTGAGCAGGACGATGCTCTCCTGCGTGTCGTAGCGGTGCGCGAGCAGCGTGCGGTAGCCGGCGGTACGACCGGTTTCCCATGCTGCTTCCACCGGCTTGCCGGCGATCGTCATCGTCCGCACCCGGCCGCCGAGCGAATAGTCCTGCTCGGGCACGCGCACGGTGCGGAGCGCCTTGAGCGAGGCGGGCGACAGGAAGCCCTTGTCGAACACCGAATGACCGGCCCGCAGCAGATCAGCGGCATTGCTGAAATAGCCGCCCGAGGCCGCCATCACCGGCGCGCGCGGATTGGGCCATTCGAGCGGTGGCTCGACGGTGCGATAGGACAGCGCCGAGCCCGGCTGGTTCTCGGTGCCGAGCGCGGCGGTGGTGTGCTTGAGGCCGAGTGGATCGAGCGTGATCTCGCGCATCGCCTGTTGGAAGGGCTTGCCGGTTGCCGCCTCGATGATCGCGACGACGAGGAACCAGTTGGTCAGCAGATACTCGAACTTGGCGCCGGGCTCGAAGGCGAGGTCGCCCGAGCAGAAGCGGCGGACCGACTCCGCGGTGCCGATGTCGCGGGTGACCAGGTCGGGTTCGAGCTTGAGTTCGGGCATGAAGCCGTTGGGGATGCCGCTGGTGTTCGACAGCAGGTGCGCGAGCTGGACCTTGCCGCCGGTATCGGCGCGGTAGCCCGGAAGCAGCGTCGCGATCGGCGCATCGAGGGCCAGCTTGCCGGCCTCGACCAGCTTGAGCACCGTCACCGTGGACAGGAACTTGGAGATCGAGGCGATGGCGTAGATGGTGTCGGTGGTCACCGGCGCCTTGGTGGCGATGTTCGCCAGGCCGAAATTGCGGGCGTAGATCGGCTTGCCGGCCTTGGCCCGCAGGATCGTGCCGGCAAAGCCGTTGGCCTTCACGAATGCATCGATCTTGGCGTCATCGGCATGGCCCTTGGCCCAGGCGGGCAGCGGCGCCAGCGCGGTCATCCCCATGGCCAGCCCGCCCTGCAGCACCATACGTCGATCGATCATCATCCGGTCGTCCCTCCCTACGCCTTACGAGAGTGATTTCATTGCGGGAGCGACATGAACGCCAGGTTGCTAGACTTCCAGAACAGGCTGCCTGCCGAACGCCGCGGCCAGCGCCTTGTGGCGCTTTTCCACCGCTTCGCCGTACAGCGCCTCGTCCTCGGGATGGAGGCAGAGCGCGAGGGTCTCCTCGTCCATGTGCAGCTCGGAGCGCTTGATCGGCGCGGCGACGCCGCCTGACAGGCGCTGGCCGAGGCGAATGGCGAGGCCCCAGAGCTTGGCGCGCCACAGCGTATCGTCATCGGCGAGCTGCGGGAGCGGCGCGGGCGTGTCGAGACCGCCGCCCAGGGCGGTATAGAGCGCCTGGCCGAGCGCGGCGCGGCCGCTGGAATCGATCGCCACCCAATTGCCGTGCAGTGCCGCATCGAGGCCGCGTTCGGCGCGGAACTCGGGATTCGCGTGCCAGCCCACATCGACCAGCTGGCAGGCGGCGTGGCGGAGGCGGGCCAGCTCATGCGGCTCGCCCGCGAAGAGCGGTGCGATCCACTTGTCGAGCAGGTCGCCATGCTCGGGGAAGCGGCCGAGCCGCTCGCCCTCGTCGCGGGTGGCGGCGATCAGCGGGTCCTGCTGCCGCAGCTCGGGCGAGAGGCGCTGGTAGAGTAGCCCTTCACGCAGGCCATAGGCGGAGACGATCGTGCCGTTGCTGCCGAGCTGCTTGACGACCTGGCCGAGCAGCAGCGCCGCATCCTCCAGCGTCGCGGCGCGGGCGCTGGACAGGTTGGGGATCGCCTTGAGATCGGCCTTGGGCATCGCCGCGATCGAGCTGGCCAGCTCGGCGATGCGCGGCACCGCCATCGGATATTGGTGGGCGATCGGCAGCGGATAATGCTTCAGGTGCATGTCGAGCCGGGCGAGGCTGCGCCACGACCCGCCGACCAGATAGAAGGGCAGCCCCTTCCCCCGCCCTTTCCAGCCGGCATCGCCGAGCAGTTTGGCGACGCGGCGATCGAGCGCGGTCTTGTTCTCCGCGCGGATCGCGCCGAGGCGGAGGACGCCCAGCGGGAAGGACACGCGATCGGTCACCGTGCCGGCGACGACGCGGACCAGCTCGAGCGAGCCGCCGCCGAGATCGCCGACGATGCCGTCCGCTTCCGGAATGCCCGAGAGCACGCCCAGGCCGGATGCCATCGCCTCTTCTTCGCCCGACAGCGTCTCGACCTCGAGGCCGAGCGCGCGGGCCGCCTCGATCAGCTCGCGGCCGTTGGAGGCGTCACGCACCGCCGCGGTGGCGACAGTCCGCAGCTCGCCGACCTGCATCTCGCGGGCGAGCGTCGAGAAACGCGCCAGTGCCCCGCGCGCGGTGGCCATGCTGGCGGGCTCGATCGCACCGGTCTCGGCCAGGCCCCGACCCAGGCCTGCCATCACCTTCTCGTTGAACAGGGTCGCCGGCAGGCGGGCCGAGCCCTGATAGACCACGAGGCGCACCGAGTTCGAGCCGATGTCGATGATCGCGGTGCGACCCTCGATCCCTGCCGGCTTCGTGCGCGCCTTGCGGAACGGCAATGTGGTCATTCCTTGATCCTGGCCTTTGCCGGGCTGCGCCGCCGCTTGAGCTGGAGCTTGGGCACCGGCTTGCGCGATTCGAGCGCGGCGCCGCGGCCCGAAAGCGACGGGTTGGTCATGAAATAGCGGTGCAGGTTGAAGCTGCCGTCCTCGCCCGGCTCGGTGCGGATGTAATGGCCGTCGCTCTGGAGCAGCCAGCTCTGCTCGTTGTCGAGCAGGTTGGCGACCATCACCTGGTCGAGCACCTGGTCGTGCACCGTCTTGTTGAGGATCGGCAGCATGAACTCGACGCGGCGATCGAAGTTGCGCTGCATCCAGTCGGCCGAGGAGATGAAGACCTTTGCGCTGTCGCTGGGCAGGCCCTTGCCGCCGCCGAACGCCCAGATGCGGCTGTGCTCGAGGAAGCGGCCGACGATCGACTTGACCTTGATGTTCTCGCTCATGCCGGGGACGCCCGGGCGCAGGCAGCAGATGCCGCGGATGATCAGCTCGATCTCCACCCCGGCATTGCTCGCCTCGTAGAGCTTCTCGATCACCGCCGGATCGACCAGCGAGTTCATCTTGGCCCAGAGCTGGCCGGGGCGGCCGGCGCGGGCGTGGGCGATCTCGTCGTCGATCAGCTCGACCAGGCGGTTGCGCAGGTCGCGCGGCGAGATGCCGATCAGCTCCAGGCCATGCGGCTCCACATAGCCCGTGACATAGTTGAAGATCTGCATCGCATCGCGGCCCACCCGCGGATCGGCGGTGAAGAAGCTGAGATCGGTATAGATGCGCGCGGTGATCGGGTGGTAGTTGCCCGTGCCGAAGTGGCAATAGGTGCGATAGCCATTGCCCTCGCGCCGCACGACCATCGAGACCTTGGCATGGGTCTTCCAGTCGATGAAGCCATAGACGACCTGGACGCCGGCCCGCTCGAGCGCCGTCGCCCAATAGAGGTTCTGCTCCTCGTCGAAGCGGGCCTTGAGCTCGACCACCGCGGTGACCGACTTGCCGGCTTCCGCAGCTGCAATGAGCGCGTTGATCACGGCGGGCTGCTTGCCTGCGCGGTAGAGCGTCTGCTTGATCGCCACCACGTCCGGATCCGCCGCCGCCTGCTGGAGGAAGGAGATGACGACGTCGAACGTCTCGTACGGGTGGTGGACGATGATGTCCTTGGCCTTGATCGCCGCGAAGCAATCGCCGCCATATTCACGGATCCGCTCCGGGAAGCGCGCCGAATAGGGGGTGAACTTCAGGTCGGGACGGTCTTCGTCGACCAGCGCCGCCAGGTCGCCGATGCCGAGGAAGCCGCCGGTCTCGGTGAGCAGCGCCTCGCTGCCGCCCAGCTCTTCCTTGAGCACCGCTTCCAGCTCGGGGGAGATGCTCTCCTCCATCTCGAGGCGGATGACCCGGCCGCGGCGACGGCGCTGGATCGCCGAGCGGAAGGTCATGACCAGGTCCTCGGCCTCTTCCTCGATCTCGATGTCGCTGTCGCGCAGCACGCGGAAGGCCGCAGCGGCGCGCGACGTGTAGCCCGGGAAGAGCAGGTGCGAGAAATGCTTGAGCACGGCTTCGACCGCGACATAGCGCGCCGGATTGCCGGGAAGCCGGACGAAGCGCTTGATCGCGGTGGGGAGCAGGACCAGCTCGCGCACCGGCTCGCGGTCCGACTTGCGGACCAGATCGAAGATCACGCTCGATCCCTGGTTGGGGATGAACGGGAACGGATGCGCCGGGTCGAGCGCCTGGGGCGTCAGGATCGGGAAGATCTGCTCGCGGAAATGGGTTTCCAGCCAGGCCTCGGTCTCGCCTTCGATCGCATTGGCGTCGAGGACATGGATGCCGGTCTCCGCCAGGTCGGCGCGGATATCGGTCCACACGCTCTGCTGGTTGTCGGCCAGCACTTCGGCCTCGGCCGAGATGGCAGCGAGCTGCTGGCCCGGGGTGAGCCCGTCGGCAGAGCGCGCCTCGACCTTCTGGAGCTGCTGGCCCATCAGGCCCGCCACGCGGACCATGAAGAACTCGTCGAAGTTCGAGCCGGAGATCGACAGGAAGCGCAGCCGCTCGAGCAGCGGATGGGCGCGGTTGCTGGCCTCTTCCATCACGCGGCGATTGAAGGCGAGCCAGCTCAGCTCGCGATTGAAGTAACGTGCGGAATTGTCCGGCAATTCGGTCATCGAGGTCCCTTCAACGGCGCGTCCTTTCGCTGCCTTGGTCATCGCCGTTAGTCGCCGTCCGTTTCGGTTATGAGACCAGCCGCGAGCAATGTGGCGCGCACCGCGGGGATCGACAAGCGCTTACCCTCTTCCAGCTCCAGTGCATCGGCAACGCGCAGGATCGCGATATGGCTGCGCTCTATCCGCTTCGCGATCCAGGCGATCACATCGGGCTTGGCGTGGAGCAGGTGGCGTTCGAAGGCGCGTTCGAGCAATTGCGGGATCAGCGCATCGTCGGGCGGGCCGATCTCGAGCAGCGGCGAGGCTGCGAGGCGCGACCTCAGATCGGGCAGCTTGACGTTCCAGGTCGGCGGCGCGGCCTGCGCCACGATCAGCAGCGGGCGGTGATCGGCCTGGGCCTGGTTCCAGGCATGGAAGACATCGGCCTCCTTGCCGAGATCGGCATCGTCGAAGATGCGCGCGCCGGTCTTCGCCGCGAAGACGCGGGCGAGCAGGCTGCGGCCCGACTTGCGCGGACCGGTGAGCAGGGCCGACATGACGGGCCAGGTGCCCCAATGTTCGAGCTGGTGGACGGCGCGGGCGTTGGAGTCGCTGACCAGGAATTCCGTCTCGCGTGCTTCGGGCAGTCCCAGCGGCAAGCGAAGCTGCGTCATCCGCCGTTCGGGGCTGGTGTAGCCGTGCCGGTCGGCGCCGGTATGGGCTGCTGGCCGCCGCCTCCACCACCGCCGGCGCGGCGGATGCGGAGCACCCCTGCCCCCTCCTGTACGCTCCACCCCCGCGCCTCGAGCTGGGCATGGAGCGAGGCGATCTGGCCGTCATAGGTGACGCGCATCACCGAGATGCCGCCAAGCGCCAGGCTGGAGGTGACCGCCGAGCGCACGCCCGGAATGCCGCGGAGCGCCGCTTCGCCGGCATTGACCGAGCCGACATTAGGCGTGTCGAACTGGACGTTGAGCTGGGTGCCGCTGGCGGCCGCGCTCGCATCGGGCGTTGGCGTGGCGGCGTCGGTCGATTCTTCCTCCGGCTTCTCCTCCTCGGCCTTGGCCGAGGGCGGACGGACGCCGAGCAGGCGATCGGTGTTGAGCTGACCGAGCGCCAGCGCCTGCTGGAAAGCCTTGTCGATCCGCTGGGCGCCGGCGTCCATCAACGCATCGAGCGAATCGCCATTGTCGACGCGCAGGGCGAAGTCCGCGATCTTCTGGCGATCGGGGCCATGGGTGGCGGAGAAGATGCCGACGATCGGGCCGCCGGGATATTCGCGGCGCAGCTGGACCTCGGCGATCAGCACGTCCGACGCGCCATATTGGTCGAGCACCGAGCGCCACCAGTTGCGGCCGCGGCGCAGCACCTGGCCGGCGTTGAGCAGCATCGAATCGGGGCCGTTGCCCTGGACGCGGACGTAATCGACGGTGCTGCCACCGCTCTTGAACCGGTTCCAGGCCTTGGCCCAGGCGGTCTCGCGCTCGAACACCAAGCCGGTGCCGCCCGAATATTCCAGGGGAACGATCAGCATCGGCGGCGACTGGTTCACTGCGACCGAGACACCGAGGATGCTGCCAGCCTTGTTGCGATCGAACAGCACGCTGAGCCGCGCAATATAGCGCGTCGGGCCGATCTGCTCCTTCTCGACGACGATGCCGGTGACCAGCGAATCGAGCGCCGAATCGGACATGCCGGAGGCCTTGCCGGTCAGCTTGCGCGACAGCATCTCCCAGCCCTTGCGCTGGGCGAGCCGCCAGCCGCCATAGCGCGCGGCATCGGCATCCTTGCCCTTCACGTCGACATCGACGCCCGAGACCTCGAAGCTGCCCGAGGCGTCGATCGGCACGGCGCTGCCGCCCGCGGCCTTCTCGCCTTCGGCCAGCACGGCGCCGAGCCCCGCAAGCGCGAGCGCGGAGGCGATGCCGATGGTGAGGGATTTGCGGGCAAGGGTCATGTGAGCGCCCTTTTGGCGAAGCGGGCAGGGAAATCCAAGCGTAGATGTAACAAACAATAGTCGTCACCCCGGCGAAAGCCGGGCTCTCAGGCGGCTCCTGCCCTGCGCTACGGCACGAGATTCAGGCTTTCACCGGGATGACGGTCGTACAGGGCGGGTATGTGCCGGGATGAAGGCTATGGCGTTACCTTGCGGCACTGCCGGGGTGACGCGGGGCGAAGTCGGCGCTATGCGCGCCGCATGAGCGACCAGAAGAACTATACCTATGCCCAGGCGGGCGTCTCGATCGCGGCCGGCAATGCGCTGGTTCGGGCGATCGGCCCGCTCGCCAAGTCCACGCGCCGCGCCGGTGCCGATGCCGATCTCGGCGGGTTCGGCGGCGTGTTCGACCTGAAGGCGGCCGGGTTCACCGATCCGCTACTGGTTGCGGCGAACGATGGCGTGGGCACCAAGCTCAAGCTCGCGATCGACTATGACGCCCATGACGGCGTCGGTGTCGACTTGGTCGCGATGTGCGCCAACGATCTTGTAGTCCAGGGCGCCGAGCCTTTGTTCTTCCTCGACTATTATGCCAGCGGCAAGCTGGTGCCCGAGACCGCCGAGCGCGTGATCGCCAGCATCGCCGAGGGTTGCCGCCAGGCAGGCTGCGCGCTGATCGGCGGAGAGACCGCCGAGATGCCGGGCATGTATGCCGAGGGCGACTATGACCTGGCCGGCTTCTGCGTCGGCGCGGTCGAGCGCGACCAGCTGCTCGACGGCAGCAAGATTCGCCCGGGCGACGTGCTGCTCGGCCTGGGTTCGACCGGCGTGCACTCGAACGGCTTCTCGCTGGTCCGCCGCCTCGCCGCCGACAAGGGCTGGAAGATGGACCGCCCCGCCCTGTTCGACCAGGACGTGATCCTGCTCGACGCACTGATGGCGCCGACCCGCATCTATGTGCAGAGCCTGCTTCCGCAACTTCGCAAGGGCACGATCCACGGCCTGGCGCACATCACCGGCGGCGGCCTGCTCGAGAATGTCCCGCGCGTGCTGCCCGAGGGCTGCCATGCGAAGATCGACGCCGGCAGCTGGCCGCTGCCGCGCCTGATGGCCTTCCTGCAGGCGCAGGGGAACATCGAGCCCGAGGAAATGGCGCGTACCTTCAATTGCGGCATCGGCATGGTCGCGGTGGTGTCGCCCGACGTGGCGGATGCGGTGAAGGAAGAACTCTACGCGGCGGGCGAGGAAGTGTTCGTGATCGGTACCGTCGAGGCGGGCGAGCGCGGCTGCACCGTGTTCGGCGGCGGCGAGACCTGGAGTGCGCGTGGGGAGTGGTCCGCCACCCACAATGCGTAAGAAGCTTGGTATCCTGATTTCCGGGCGCGGCTCCAACATGGCCGCGCTCGTCGAGGCCGCGAAGGCATCCGACTGCCCCTATAAAGTCGCGCTCGTCGCCAGCGACAAGCCCGAGGCGGAAGGGCTCGCCTGGGCCGCCGAACAAGGCGTCGCCACCTTCGCGCAGAGCCCCAAGGGCATGCCCAAGGCGGACTATGAGGCGAAGATCGACGCGGCGCTGCGCGAGGCCGGTGTCGAGGCGATCGCGCTGGCCGGGTACATGCGCCTGCTCAGCGACGATTTCGTCCAGGCCTGGCGCGGGAAGATCGTCAACGTCCACCCCTCGCTGCTGCCCAAATACAAGGGGCTCGACACGCACCAGCGCGCGATCGACGCCGGTGACAGCCATGGCGGCGTCTCGGTGCACATCGTCACCGAGGAGTTGGACGGCGGCGAAGTGCTCGGCCAGGCGGCGGTGGCGATCCTGCCCGGCGATACCGCGGAAAGCCTTGCGCAGCGCGTGCTGAAGGAGGAACATCGGCTCTACCCAAAGGTAGTCGCCGAGTTCCTATGCCCCAAGAACCTTCAAGGCTGAACCCAGACCAAGACACCGCCCTCGCCCAGGTCCGCGCGATCGCGCTCGAGCTTCCCGAGGCCGAGGAGCGCCCGAGCCACGGCCAGCCTACCTTCTTCGTCGCCGGCAAGCAGTTCGCCCAGTTCCGCCACGATCATCATGGCGACGGCCGCACCATCGTCGCGGTGAAGACCGCTGATGACGAGGAAGGGCCGAACCTGATCGAAATCGCGCCCGAGACCTATTCGAAGGTCGCCTATTTCGGCGTCGGTTGGGTCGGCATCTCGCTCGCAGGGCCCGACACCGACTGGGATTTCGTCGGCGACCGGATCGCGCGGAGCTGGGAGCTGGCCGCCCCGCGGCGCCTGCTCGAAGCGGGCGGGCGCTGAAATCTCTCGGAAATCTTGGATATTTTCCCGTCGCCCCGAGTTGGTCCCCCATTCCAGCCCCTAGGGGCGTTGGCCGCACTGGGGAGAAATATGGGACAGAAGATCTCGCCCGCCGAACCGGAAGGTGAAGCCGGAGTCGCAACCGCCGAACAGGGCGTGGTGCTGCTCGACGGCCCGAATGGCGTCGCCATCGCGATGACGCCCCAGGCTGCGGAGGAGACCGGACGCCGGCTGGTCGCCGCCGCCCAGGAGGCCGCCAGCCAGGCAGGCGCCGAGGCGCATCCGAGCTGAGCCACTTGCCTATGTCACCCCAGCCCCGCGATAAGGGGCGCCGATGATCAAGGTCGCCAGCTACAACATGCGCAAGTCGATCGGCACCGACCGCCGCCGTCGGCCCGAGCGCACGCTGCAGGTACTCTGCGAGATCGGCGCCGACATCGTCGCGCTCCAGGAAGCGGATCGTCGCTTCGGCGAGCGTTCGGCGGTGCTGACCCAGCACCTGCTTTCCGAGCATAGCGACTACAAGCCGGTGCCGTTCGGCACCAAGGCGCGATCGATGGGCTGGCACGGCAATGCCCTGCTGGTGCGCAAGGACGCTACGGTGCTCGATTGCGAGGCGATCCACCTCCCCGCGCTGGAGCCTCGCGGCGCGGTGATGGCCGATGTCCGGCTCGCCAGCGGCACAGTGGTGCGCGTGGTCGGCATGCACCTCGATCTCTCCGGCCTGTGGCGGCGGCGGCAGGCGCATGCGATCATCACCCACCTGCAGGCCAGCACGCACCAATATCCGACGATCCTGATGGGCGACCTGAACGAGTGGAGCGCCCAGTCGGGTTGCCTGCGCGATTTCGCCAGCCACTATGCCTTTGCCGCCACCGGCAAGAGCTTCCATGCCCGGCGCCCGATGGCCCGGCTCGACCGGATCATGGCGAGCCGCGAATTGACCATTACCGATGCAGGGGTGCATGACAGCCTTCAGGCGCGCACCGCGTCCGACCACCTGCCCATCTGGGCGACTATAAAGGTCTAATGGCCGAAACGCGCGACAAGGAACTGCGGCTCGCACTGGTCTGCTATGGCGGGATCAGTCTGGCCGTGTACATGCACGGCATCACCAAGGAGATCTGGCGCCTCGCCCGGGCGAGCTGCGCCGAGCGCGACGGCAGCGACGCCCGGCCCGACGTGTATCGCGAGCTGATCGAGGAGATCCGCGAGACTTCGGGCGTCAACCTGCGCGTGCTGGTCGATATCCTCGCCGGCGCCAGCGCGGGCGGGATCAACACGGTGTTCCTCGCCCAGGCGATCGCCACCGGCCAGTCGCTCGATCCGCTGACCGACCTGTGGATGGACAATGCCGATGTCGAGGCGCTGCTCGCGCCTCGCCAACGCGCCTCGCACCGCTTCGCCAAGCTCTGGGCCGTGCCGATCGCCTGGCTGGTCGCCAACCGGTCCAAGACCGTGGACGAGACGGTCGAGATCGGCGCGCGCGAGGAAGTGCGCACCAAGCTCGAGCATTTCGTCCGTTCGCGCTGGTTCGAGCCGCCCTTTGGGGGCAAGAACCTGGCGAACACGATCCTCGATGCCTTTGCCGCTATGGCCAGGGGACCGAAGGAGAAGCGCCTGCTGCCCGACGGCCAGCCGCTCGACCTGTTCGTCACCGTCACCGATTTTCGCGGCCATCCCGAGGCGCTGCGGCTCAATTCGCCCGCCAGCGTCATGGAGAACGAGCACCGGCTGGTCTTCTCCTTCACCGATCGCGGCTATCCGGACGAGAAATTCGCCGACGCCGCCAGCCTCACCTTCGCTGCGCGCGCGACCTCGAGCTTCCCGGGCGCCTTCCCGCCGATGACGGTGGGCGAGATGGACGAGCTGATGGCCGAGCGAAAACAGGCCTGGCCGCAGCGCGATGCCTTTCTCGAGCGCGTGCTGCCGCACCAATGGGCGGACAACAAGGCGGCCAAGGCGGTGCTGATCGACGGATCGGTGCTGGCCAACGCGCCCTTCCGCCCGGCGATGGAGGCGCTGAAGGAGCGCCCCGCCCGCCGCCAGGTCGACCGGCGCTTCGTGTTCGTCGATCCCTTTCCCAATTTCCGCTTCGATTTCTATGGCGGCAGCGACGAGAAGCCCGGCTTCTTCGCCACGATCATCGGCGCGCTTTCCGAGCTGCCACGCGAACAGCCGATCCGCGACAATCTGGACGAGATCGCGCGGCGCTCGCACCGGATCGAGCGGATGCTGGGGATCCTGGCCGAGATCCGCGCCGATGTGGAAACCCAGGTCGAGGCGCTGTTCGGCTACACGCTGTGGCTCGATTATCCGAACCCCAAGCGGCTCGCCGCCTGGCGCAAGCGCGCCCAGGTCTCGGCGGCGGCCAAGGCGGGCTATGGCCATACGGCCTATGGGCTGCTCAAGGTCGAAGGTGCGATCGATCGCACCGCGCGGCTGCTCTACACGGTGGGCGAACAGCATGGGCCCGAACGGCTGCACGAGATCCGCGAGGCGCTGGCCGCCGCGGTCCAGTCGCGCGGAGCGGACCAGTTCGGCGCGATGCATTCCAATGGCGCATCGCCCGAGACGCTGGAGTTCCTGCGTGCCCACGACCTGGGCTTCCGCATCCGTCGCCTGCGGCTCCTCGCTCGCCGCCTGACCGAGATCGATCTGCCGACCAGCCACGGCGAACTCAGGCCGATGCGCGAGGCGATCTATGATTCGCTCGCCAGCTATCTCGAGCTCAAGCGCGCCGACACCTATGCGGATCTGCGCGACGAGATCCGGATGATGACCGACGATGCCGGGCCGATGCTCGACCGGCTGGCGGACCGGATGCAGCTCAAGAAGCTCGACGGCGAAACCGATGCGCGGCTGGCCGGGGGACTGAGCACGCTGTCCAAGGAACTGCGCCGCCCGATGCTGCTCGCGCATCTCGGCTTCCCCTTCTACGACATCGCCACCCTGCCGCTGCTCCAGGGCGAGGGCGTGGACGAGTTCGATCCGATCCGCGTCGACCGGATCGCGCCGGACGACGCCACGGCGATCCGCACCGGCGGGGCCGAGGCGACGCTGAAGGGCATCCAGTTCAACAGCTTCGGGGCGTTCTTCAGCCGGGCGTACCGCGAGAACGACTATCTCTGGGGTCGCCTGCACGGGGCCGACCGGCTGATCGACATCGTCCTCTCCACGCTCGACCCCGCCGCGCGGCTTTCGGACGAGCGGGCAGCGGCGATCAAGCGGCGGGCGTTCCATGCGATCCTCGACGAAGAGGAACCGCGGCTGACCAAGATCCCCGGGCTGTTCGCGGAGCTGCGCGCGGAGATCGGGTAGCTCCCCTTTCCCTCTCCCGCTTGCGGGAGAGGGTGGCCGAGCGCAGCGAGGTCGGGTGAGGGTGAGTAAGTGCAGCAGACGATCCCGTCGCGGCCCGCACACACCCTCACCCTTCCGCCGCTTCGCGGCTCCCTCCCTCTCCCGCGGGCGGGAGAGGGAAATCAGGTGCTCTGGCCAAATCGCCCTCCCCGCCCTAAAGTCCGCCCCGGTTCACGCAGGAAGGGAGACGCATGCGGTTTCTGAAGGTGCTGTTCTGGCTGTTGCTGGGCGGCCTCGTCGCAGGCTTTGTGATCTATAACGGCGACGAGCGCGTGAATGTGCACCTGTGGAGCGGCCTGATCGCCGATTTCAGCCTGCCGCTGCTCCTGATCCTCGTCTTCCTCGCCGGGCTGCTGCCCGTGCTGCTCGCATATCATGCGCTGCGCTGGCGGATGCGGCAGCGGATCACCGGGCTGGAGCGCGCGCTGAACGACATCCGTGCGATCCAGGCGATGCCCGAGCCCGCGTCTGCGCCGGCCCCTACGCCTGCTCCCGTACCCGCGATCCCGGCCTCGCCCCAGGGCGGCCTGCCGCTGGGGGACGCGCAATGAGCCCGATCTATGTCGCGATCGACACGCCGGATCTCGAGCGCGCGAAGGCGATCGCGCAGCGGGTGAAGGCCCATGTCGGGGGCATCAAGCTGGGCCTCGAATTCTTCATGGCCAACGGCCGCGCCGGCGTGCACGAGATGCACGATATCGGCCTGCCGATCTTCCTTGACCTCAAGTTCCACGACATCCCCAACACCGTTGCCAAGGCGATCCAGGCGCTGCGCCCGCTTGAGCCGGCGATTCTCACCGTGCACGCCGCCGGCGGCCGCGCGATGCTGGAAGACGCCAAGGCCGCGGCGCCGACCGGCACCAAGGTGGTGGCGGTGACGATGCTCACCAGCCTCGACGACAGCGACCTGACCTCGATCGGCCTCAAGCCCGATCCGCACGAGCAGGTGATGCGGCTGACCGAGCTCGCCAAGGCGTCGGGCGTCGACGGCATCGTCTGTTCGGGCAACGAAGTCGCGGCGGCCAAGAAGATCTGGCATGATGGCTTCTTCGTCATCCCCGGCGTGCGCCCGGCGAACGGCGTGGTGGGCGACCAGAAACGCGTGGTGACGCCGCGCGCCGCGCTCGATGCCGGTGCCTCGATCCTGGTGGTCGGCCGTCCGATCACCCAGGCCGCCGATCCCGACCTCGCCGCGCGCGAGATCGAGGCGACACTGTAATGGACCTGATCCTCGGCGGCTTCGATCTGTTGCGGCCGAGGTCGGGTGCCAATCCATTGGTCTGGCTCGCGTTCCTGCTGGTCGGGCTTGGGGGGGGGGCATGGGCACACGGTGGCGCAGGGCCGGAGACCGGCTGGAGGCAATACAGGGATATTGAACAAGGGAGGCAGCGATGTTGCGATTGGCAGGCTTCGGACTCTTCGCCCTTTTCCTCGCTCTTTTCGGCATTCATGCCGCGCCCCCGCCTCCGCAACAGGCCAGCTTCGACTGCGCCAAGGCAAGCCATCCACTCGAGAAGACGATCTGCGTCAGCCCGAAGCTGCGCGCGCTCGATGGTGAGGTGGCGGCGCTCTACAAGGAGAAGCTGGCCCTGCTGTTCGACAAGCAGGGCTTCAAGGGGCAGCAGCGCGACTGGCAACAGGTCCTGCGCACCCGCTGCGCAAAGAAATGCGATCCTGCCGCGGTCGAGCAGGACTACACCGTCCAGCGCAACTCACTGCGCGGCTTCAACGCGGAGCTGTGGGAGGCGAGCTACAAGACGGCGGATGTCGAGCAGCTCGCCATCACCCATATCGACGCCAGGCAGTTCGACTTCACCCTGAACCGCGATCTCGACGGCGAGACCCTGTGCAAGCTCCCCGCCAGCGATGGCGAGGCGGGCGCAATCGCCCGCTTCACCACGCCGGACAAGGCGAGCTGGAGTGCCGGCACCTGCCGGATCGACTTCGCGCTGGAACGCGACAAGACCGGTCACGTCACCGAGATCGGCGCGGTCGCTTCGGCGGGATGCAAGCGCTACTGCAAAGCGAACCATGTGCTGAGCGACAATTTCACCCCGGCCAACAACTGGGTCGCCAGCAATCAGTGAGTGCCGTCGTTGAGGATGGCGAACACCTTGGCATAGTCCCCGCGCGCCTCGGCGAAGCGGAGGAACTTGACCCGCTCGGTCAGGTTCTCGGCAGCGCCGGCTTCGAACTGGGCCATCGTCTCGGCGATATAGTCGGCGAGCGGCATCGAATTGGGGTTCTGGGCATGGCCCGGCATCAGGTCGGTCGCCACCGCCGGCGGGGCGATCTCGACGACCTCGACACTGGTGCCCTTGAGCTGATGACGCAGGGCCTGGCTCCAGCTGTGGATCGCCGCCTTGGTCGCCGAATATGTCGGCGTCGCGGCCAGCGGTACGAATGCCAGGCCCGAACTCACCGTGGCGACCGTTGCCCTTGGCTGGGCCAGCAGATGTGGGAGCAGTGCGGCGTTGAGGCGGATCGGGCCGAGCAGGTTGGTGGCGATGGTCTGCTCCGCCAGGTCCAGGTCCGAGCCGGGGGCCGTCAGGTCCTCGGCGAGCATGATCCCGGCATTGTGGATCACGACGTTGAGGGCGGGATGCGCCGCGACGATTTCCGCGGCGAAACGGGCGATGTCGGCGGGATCGGAGACGTCGAGCGTCGCGGTGGCCATGCCGGGATTGGCGGCGGCGACTTCCTCCAGCGCGCCGGCGCGGCGGCCCGAGATGATCACCTTGTTGCCCCGCGCCTGCAGCGCCTCGGCGAGCGCGCGGCCGATGCCCGATCCGCCGCCGGTGATCAGGATGGTGTTGCCGGTCATGTCCATGATTGCTTCCTCCGTTTTTCGGTGGACGCCAGATATTACCACATGGTATACATTGGGGAGTAGGCACCCAAAATATTTATACACACCTTTTGGAAACCATGGCAACCAACCCCCATCACGACTATCCCGACCTCGACCCGCGGGTTGAAGCGCTCGTCACCGAGATCATCGGCCGCGTTGCCGACAAATGGACGATGATCGTGCTCGAGGCACTCACCGAGCATGGCGAGCTGCGCTTCTCGAAGCTGCGTGCGGAATGCAGCGGGATCAGCCAGAAGATGCTCACCCAGACGGTGCGCCAGATGGAGCGTGACGGGCTGCTGATCCGCACCGTCCATCCGGTGATCCCGCCGCGGGTGGAATACCGGCTCACCGAGCTGGGCGGGAGCCTGGCCGAGGCGTTCTGCGGGGTCTGGATATGGGCAGCGCGCAACCTGGAACGGATCGAGGCATCGCGAGAGGCTTTCGATGCCAGGGGCGCCGACTGAGCGCTTGCCAAAATTGCAACATCGTCCGACACAGCGCGCCATGCCCGACAATGTGACCATCCGCGCCGCAACCCGCGCCGACCTGCCCGTGATCCACCCGGTGATCGAGCGCGCCTATCGGGGCGAGACCGCGCGTGCCGGATGGACGCACGAGGCGGACCTGATCATCGAGAGCCCGCGCACCGATATCGCGACGCTGGCCGCCATCGTCGAGGATCCGAACCAGCGCCTGCTGATCGCCGACACCGACAATGGCCTGCTCGGCTGCGTACAGGTGACGCACAAGGGCGACGGTCTCGCCTATCTCGGCCTGCTCTGCGTCGACCCCACGCTCCAGTCCGGCGGCCTCGGCAAGCAGCTCGTCACCGCCGCCGAGGATTGCGCCCGCGACACCTTCGGCGCCCGGGCGATGGAGATGACCGTGATCGACAAGCGCGTCGAGCTGATCGCCTTTTACGAGCGCCGCGGCTATCGCAATTCGGGCGAGAAGCGCGACTTTCCGGTGCCGCTCGATCCGCCGCTGTTCATGGACGTGCTGGTCAAGGATCTCTGATGCCCGTCACCGCCAAGATCTGCGGGCTCTCGACACCTGAGACGCTCGATGCCGCGATTGCCGACGGAGCGAGCCATGTCGGCTTCGTCTTCTTCCCTCCCTCCCCGCGCAATGTGAGCTTCGACCAGGTGCGGGCGCTGATCGCGCGGGTACCGCCCCATGTCGGCACGGTCGGCGTGTTCGTCGATCCCGATGAGACGCTGCTCTCCGCCGCGCTCGCCACGGGCATCCAGGCGGTCCAGCTCCACAAGACCACGCCCGAGCGCGCCGCGGCGATCCGCATGCGCGTGCCGGTCTGGGCTGCGATTGCAGTGAAGACGCGCGCCGATGTCGGCCAGGCGGCGGCGTACAGCGGCGCTGCCGACCGCATCCTCTACGATGCCAAGACCCCCGAGGGCGCGGCATTGCCCGGCGGCATGGGCCTGCGCTTCGACTGGAAGCTGCTGGAGAACCTGCCCCAGCCCCTGCCCTGGGCGCTTTCGGGCGGACTCGATGCCGGCAATGTCCGCGAGGCGGTGGGGGGCACGGGCGCCAGGCTAGTGGACGTTTCCTCCGGCGTGGAAAGCGCGCCGGGCGTCAAGGATGTTGCCAAGATCGCCGCATTCCTTAAAGCGGTGGCGCAATGTTGAGGCCGTTAGCCCCTTTCCGCATCGAGTTTGGCCGCATCGAGTTTCGATGGCGTTGATCGCTCGCTCCCACGCCAGCACCCGCCATCCGAAATCACGAGAGACGCAATGACCGACACTGCCGCCACCCAAACTGCTACTTTGGCTAATTCCCTGCGCAACCTGCCCGACGAGCATGGCCATTTCGGCCAGTTCGGCGGCCGCTTCGTCGCCGAGACGCTGATGCCGCTGATCCTCGACCTGGAGCGCGAGTATCGCGCGGCCAAGGCCGATCCGGCGTTCAAGGCCGAGTTCGACGACCTGCTCGAACATTATGTCGGCCGCCCCAGCCCGCTCTACTTCGCCGAGCGGCTGACGGAGTATTACGGCGGCGCCAAGATCTATTTCAAGCGCGAGGAGCTGAACCACACCGGCGCGCACAAGATCAACAACTGCATCGGCCAGATCCTGCTCGCCCGTCGCATGGGCAAGACGCGGATCATCGCCGAGACCGGCGCGGGCCAGCACGGCGTCGCCACCGCCACCGTGGCCGCGCGCTTCGGCCTGCCCTGCGTGATCTTCATGGGCGCCAAGGATGTCGAGCGGCAGAAGCCCAACGTCTTCCGGATGAAGCTGCTCGGTGCCGAAGTGCATCCCGTCACCTCGGGCGCCGAGACGCTCAAGGATGCGATGAACGAAGCCCTTCGAGATTGGGTCGCGAACGTCCACGACACCTTCTACATCATCGGAACCGCTGCCGGCCCGCACCCCTATCCGGAGCTGGTCCGGGACTTCCAGAGCGTGATCGGCATCGAGGCGCGCGAACAGATCCAGAAGGCCGAGGGGCGCCTGCCCGACCTGCTGATCGCAGCGGTGGGCGGCGGATCGAACGCGATCGGGCTGTTCCACCCGTTCCTCGACGACAAGGACGTGGCGATGATCGGCGTGGAAGCCGCCGGCCACGGCATCGAGACCGGTCAGCATGCGGCCTCGCTGATGGGCGGCGCGCCGGGCATCCTGCACGGCAACCGCACCTATCTGCTCCAGGACGAGGACGGCCAGATCACCGAGGCACACTCGATCTCGGCGGGCCTCGACTATCCGGGCATCGGCCCCGAGCATAGCTGGCTGCACGAGAGCGGGCGGGTCGACTATCTGCCGATTACCGACCGGCAGGCGCTCGACGCCTTCCAGCTCTGCTGCAAGCTCGAGGGGATCATCCCCGCGCTGGAAAGCTCGCACGCGCTCGCGGCGCTGGAGACCAAGGCCCGCGAGATGGGCCCGGACAAGATCATCGTGGTCAATGTCTCGGGCCGCGGCGACAAGGACATCTTCACGGTGGCTGAGCATCTGGGGGTGGAGCTGTGAGCGGAAAGGCTTTCAGGCCGATCGACTGGCAGCGCACCTTCTGGAATACGGATGGCACGCGCCCCTGGGGGCGTATCGCCAAGGCCTTTGTGTACTTGCTGGTGCCGCAACTACTTGTGATCGCTGCCGTGATATGGGCGCTCAAGGGAAGTTTTGATATTGGGCCGCAGGCTACCGGCCTTGTGATCGCGGAAGTGCTGATCTTCTGTTGCGCGTTGTTCTTCGTGCCGGAGCCCGGCAAGTGAGCCGGCTTCCAATCCTGATCGCCGCACTGGTCCTCGCGCTATTGTTCGACGTCGCGCTAATGCGCGAGATCGCCGAGGCTTGGCAGATTCCTGCCGAGGTCCACCGCCTGCTGACCATGGCGGCGGGCGTGCTGATCGGCGTGTACGGCATGCGCGCGTTCACGCATAGCGGTACGAAATCCCGTAACGAGGTGCAGTCGTGAGCCGCCTTTCCAATGCCTTCCCGGCTGACCGCGCCGCTTTGGTAACCTTCATCACCGCCGGCGATGGCGACACCGCGGCCAACCTCGACGCCCTCGTCGCGGGCGGGGCCGATGTGATCGAGCTGGGCATGCCGTTCACCGATCCGATGGCCGATGGCCCGGCGATCCAAGCGGCGAACCTGCGCAGCCTCGGGGCCGGTACGCGCACCGCCGATGTGCTGGCGATCGTTGCCGGCTTCCGCGCGCGTCACCCGAATGTGCCGCTGGTGCTGATGGGCTATGCCAACACGATGACGCGGCCGACGCCGGCTGGCTTCGCTGCAAGGGCTGCCGAGGCCGGCGCGGACGGCGTCATCATCGTCGACATCCCGCCCGAGGAAGCCGGCGAAGTCGCGCCCTTCACCGCGAACGGCATTGACGTGATCCGCCTCGCCACCCCGACCACCGATGCCGCGCGCCTGCCGGCGGTGCTGCGGGGCGCGAGCGGCTTCCTCTATTATGTCTCGGTCGCCGGGATCACCGGGCTGCAACAGGCGGCCCAGGCCTCGATCGAGGATGCCGTGGCCCGGCTCAAGGCAGCCACCGACCTGCCCGTCGCGGTCGGCTTCGGCGTCCGCACGCCCGAGCAGGCCGAAGCCATCGCCCGCGTCGCAGACGGTGTCGTCGTCGGCTCGGCAATCGTTGAACTCGTAGGAAAACACGGGAAGGATGCGCCGGAGCACGTCCGCGCCTATATCCGTTCCCTCAAGACGGCCATCGAGGCCGCAAGGAAAGAAGTCGCATGAGCTGGATCGATCGCGTCCGCAACGTACTGGCCTTCACGCCCAAGAAGGACACGCCCGACAATCTCTGGCACAAGTGCAAGGGCTGCGGGCAGATGACCTTCGTGAAGGAGCTGGAAGCCAACCAGCATGTCTGCCCGCATTGCGATCACCACGATCGCATCGGGCCGGCCGAGCGCTTCCAGTATCTGTTCGACGAGGGCAGCTACACCGTTCTCCCCACCCCCAAGGTGGCCGAGGACCCGCTCAAGTTCCGCGACCAGAAGCCCTATCCGGTCCGCCTCAAGGCCGCGCGCGCCGCGACCGGCGAGCCCGATGCGTTCATCAACGCCAGCGGCACGATCCTCGGCCGCAAGGCGGTGATCGGCGTGCAGGACTTCGCCTTCATGGGCGGATCGATGGGCCAGGCCGTGGGCGAGGCGTTCATCCAGGGCGTCGAGGCGGCGATCGCGGCTCGCGCGCCGTTCATCGCCTTCACCGCCTCGGGCGGTGCGCGCATGCAGGAGGGTATCCTCTCGCTGATGCAGATGCCGCGCACCACCGTGGCGATCGAGATGCTCCACGATGCCGGCCTGCCCTATATCGTCGTGCTGACCGACCCGACCTCGGGTGGCGTGATGGCCGCCTATGCGATGCTGGGCGACGTGCAGATCGCCGAGCCGCGCGCCACGCTGGCCTTCACCGGCCGCCGCGTGATCGAGAACACGATCCGCGAGAAGCTGCCCGACGATTTCCAGACCTCGGAATATTATCGCGAGCACGGTCTGATCGACATGGTCACCCACCGCAAGGAGCTGCGCGAGACGCTCGGCCAGCTGATCGGGCTGCTCTGCGAGGGGAAGAAGGCGGCGTAACAATTCTCCCCTTCCGCTTGCGGGAGGGGTCGGGGGAGGGCATGTGGCACCCGATGCCTATTTCGGACAGCCCCTCCCCTAACCCCTCCCGCAAGCGGAAGGGGGACTAGATGGCCGACCACGCCACCTCCTCCGATCCGCATGTCCAGCGCCAGCTCGACCGGCTGACCGCGCTCTCGCCGGGCGCCGACATCCTAGGGCTCGACCGGATCACCCGGCTGCTCGAGCGCGTCGGCAGCCCCCAGCTCGCTCTCCCGCCGGTACTCCATGTCGCCGGCACCAATGGCAAGGGATCGACCTGCGCGTTCCTGCGCGCCGCGATCGAGGCCGCCGGCATGCGCACGCATGTCTATTCGAGCCCGCACCTCGTCCGCTTCAACGAGCGCATCCGCCTGTCGGGCGAGCTGATCGCAGACGCGCTCCTCGCGCCGCTGCTCGAGGAAGTGCTCGATGCGGGCGGGGATATCGGGGCGAGCTTCTTCGAGGTGACCACCGCGGCCGCCTTCCTCGCCTTCGCGCGGGTACCCGCGGATGCGCTGATCCTCGAAGTAGGTCTCGGCGGGCGGCTCGACGCGACCAATGTCGTGGCGCAGCCGGCGGTGACCGGCATCGCCCAGCTCGGCATCGACCATCAGAGCTTCCTCGGCGACACGCTGGAGAAGATCGCCGCCGAGAAGGCAGGCATCGCCAAGCCCGGCGTGCCGCTGGTGACGATGCGCTACGCCCCGCACATCGCGGAGATCGTTGCCGCCGCCGGCGCGCCGGTGTTCGCGCAGGGGACCGCATGGGACTTCGCCGTGCGGGGCGACCGTCTGGTGTATCGCGACGCGCGAGGCGAGGTGGAGACGCCCCTCCCCGCCATGGCCGGGCCGCACCAGCCCGCCAATCTCTCGCTCGCCATCGCGATGCTGCGTCATCAGCAGGCGCTGGCCGTGCCGGACACGGCCTTCGCGGGCGCCGCGGCCAACACGCGCTGGCCTGCACGCATGCAGAAGCTGGGCGACGGTCCGCTCCTCCACCTCCTGCCGCCGGGCAGCGCGTTGTGGCTCGATGGCGGACATAACGAAGCCGCCGCCGCGGCGGTGAGCGCCACGCTGGCCCAGGCCGCGCAGGGCCGCCCGGTGCAACTCGTGCTCGGCATGCTCTCCAACAAGGACGCGCAGGGCCTGCTCGCGCCGTTCGCCAAGCTGGCTTCCGGGCTGCACGCGGTGCCGGTGCCGGGTCATGAGCATCACGCCCCCGCGCGACTCGCCGAAGTGGCGCAGATCCTCGGCATCCCGCACGCCTCGGTCGCGCCCGACGTGCCGCGCGCCCTAACCGCCATCGCTCGCGAGGGCGGCGCGCCGGTCGTGCTGGTGCTGGGCTCGCTATACCTCGCAGGCACCGTGCTCGCGGCGAATGGGGAGCTGCCCAGCTGACCTCGCACCTCAGGTAGCAGGAGCGATCGACAACGAACCGTGCCTACCCTGCGGTGAATTGCCGACCGCCATGTTTGCTAATGCGATTGACTATCAATAGCGGATGCGCAAGATTTCCGACCACAGTGATCGGAGTCCCCATGACCGTCAGCGCAACGCTCACCGCCCTGCCCGAGCTCCAGCCGGAGGATCCCGGCGCGCGGCTTCTGCTCTTCGGCGTCCGCCAGATGGGCGCGCACGGCATCCATGATGCCTGCACTGCCCACGCCTTCGTCACGGCGTTCGGCAAGAGTTTCCAGCGTCCGCTCGTGCTGCTACGCGCGCTGATGCAGGAGATGTCCGCCCTGTCCTCCGGGCCGATCCAGATCGCGCCCTGGTGCTGTGCACGGATGACCGGGGCCGAGGCGGCGCTGCTCCAGATCCTCAGCCGGGTGCGTATCCAGCCCCAGGTCTCGGCGGTGCTGCTCGCCGACATGCTCGGGGTGCGCGATGCGACCGGCGTGCTGGTCACCGCCCATGCCCTCGCCAACGCCTTCGCCGATATGGGCCTGGCGCTAGACGCCGAGGACTGAGGTGTATCGGTTCCAGAAAGCGGTGCTGGCCTGGCTGTTCCCCGCTGAGGACCGCCGGACTAGAACGCGTCCGGCGGCAGGGTTATCGCCTCGAGCTTCCAGCGCACCCCGTGCAGGCGGAACGTCAGCGCTGCGCCGTCGCTCCGCGTCAGCTCGAAACGATTGAGCGCGACGCGGCGATAGCGCATCTCATTGGCCTTGAGCTTGATCGTGCCCGGGCGTTCGGTCTCGGCCAGCGGCGCGGCGGCGAAGATGAAGCGCATGCCCTCGGGCGAGACCGCCGCATCGACCACCGTATCGGCGATCCCCGAACGGACCAGCGCGCCCAGCACGCCGCCGCCTTCACCGTGCATCCGGGCTGAAAGCTGGGTCTTCACGCTGCCGCGCACCGCGTCGAAATCGACATGGCTGGCCAGCGCATCGACGTCGCGGGCCTCCGCCGCCCGCTTCATCTGCCACAGCGTGTAATAGGGCGAACCCCAGACCCAGCCGCCGCCCACCGACAGGACGAGGACGGCGAGTACGATCAGCCAGCGCTTCCTCACGCGGTGATCCCCTTGGCGCGGAGCCCGGCCAGCGCCTCGGTCGCCCAGCGATACATGTCGGCCTCCGCCGCGCGTTGCTGGCGATCCATCCGCTTCATCCGTTTCTCCACTTCCTCGAGCACCACCAGTGCCTTGCGGTCCCAGCCCTGCGCGATCAGCAGCGCGGCATAGCGGCAGCGCGCCTCCTCGCCGGGCATGCGGGTGACGACATCGGCATAGAGCTCCAGTGCTTCATCCGTGCGACCGAGATGCTCGAGCGTCTTGGCACGCAATAGTTGCTGGCGATCGCGCTCGCTCTGGCCGAGTGGCTCCTGGCTCTCGTCGAGCAGGGCCAGCGCCTCGGCGCCCTGCCCGGTCTCGTAGAGCGCGTTGGCGAGCTTGCCCTGGGTGCGGATGTCGGGGGCGCCCACGGTCATCCGCAGCGACTCGCGATAAAGCGGCACGGCCTCCGCATGCCGGCCCAGCGCGGCAAGCGCGTCGGCAACGCGCAGGCGGTTCGCGGCGGTATCGGCCAGGTCGAGCGCGCCATGGGCGGCGCGCAGCTCACGCTCGGGGTCCAGCGTCGCCACCGCCTTGGCGCGGGCGGTGCGGACGTGCCGGTTCTGCCCCAGGCCGGGGAGGATCTCCACGAAGAAATAGGCGATGGCGCTGACCACGGGCAGGAAGATCAACGCAGTCACCCACAGAGGGTTGCCGCCGCGGCGCATCAGATGGACGATGCACGCCACCTGCAGGGCGATGACGAGGAGATACGGCATCAGGCCTTCGCCTCTTCCCCGCCCTCGCCTTCGGTGCCGCCCGCCCCTTCGGTACCTGCCGTGCCGATCGAGCGGTCGACCAGCCCGGTGCGCATCATCCACCAATAGATGAACACGCCGGGCAGCGCGATCAGCGTGGTCAGCAGGTAGAAGTTCACATAGCCCATCGCCTCGATCAGGCTGCCCGCGGTGGTGCCGGTGAGGAAGCGGCCGAGAATGCTCGCCCCGGCCGAGATCAGCGCATATTGTGCTGCGGTGAAGCGCAGGTCGGTGAGCGCCGAGAAATAGGCGATGACGACCACGCCACCAAAGCCGCTGGCGATGTTCTCGAAGCCGATCGCGCCGGCCATGCCGATGTTCGAATGGCCCGCCGCCGCCAGTGCCGCGAAGCTCAGGTTGGAGACCGCCATCAGCACCAGGCTGAGCAGTACCGAGCGCTTCATCCCCATCCGCGCATAGAGCATGCCGCCGATGAACACGCCGATCATGTAGGCGAAGAAACCGAGCGCCACGTCGTAGAAGGCGATCTCGTCATTGGTGAAGCCGAGATCGTCGAACAGCAGGCGGAAGGTGAGGTTCGCCAGCGTGTCGCCGATCTTGTGGACCAGGATGAAGATCAGGACGATCCAGGCACCCTGGCGCTGGAAGAACTCGACGAACGGTCCCCAGATCGACTTGAGCACCGTCGCCACGCCCTTGCGTTCGGCGGGAGGACGGTGCCGCTCGGGTTCGCCGAGGATCAGGCCGGCGATGATCGCGGGCAGCGCGAACAGCGCACAGACGAGATAGGCGGCTTCCCAGCCGAACCGCGCCGCGACGACCAGCGCCACCGCGCCCGCGCCCGCGGAGCCGATCCGCCAGCCATATTGCGACATGCCCGAGCCATAGCCGAGCTGGCGCGGCTCGAGGATCTCGATCCGGTATCCGTCGATCACGATGTCATAGGTCGCGCCGGCCAGGCCGACGAGCACCGCGGCGGTCACCATCGGCCAGATATTGCCCGGATCGGCCTGGGTGAACGCCATGTTGGCGACGGCGGCGACCACCAGGATGCCGGCGACGATCAGCCAGGAGACGCGCTGGCCCAGCCGGCCGAGGATCGGCAGCTTCACGCCGTCGATGATCCAGGCCCAGAGGAACTTGAGATTGTAGACGAGGATGGCGAGCGCGAAGGCAGTGATCGTAGCCTTGTCGATCCCGTCCTGCTTGAGCCGGCTGGTCAGCGTCGCGCCGATCATCGCGAAGGGGAAGCCGGAGCTCAGCCCCAGCGCGAAGGACGCCAGCGGCGCGTTCTCGAAATAGGGGCGCACGCCTTCGGGCAGGTCGGCGCGCCAGTCCTGGGGCGCCGCCTTGCGCCCGGCAAAGAAGGCTGCGACCAGCGCCACCAGCCCCAGCCAATAGCCGATCGCGGGCTGGATGGTGCTGGTCGCCAGCGTCTTGGGCGGCGAGAAGGCGGCGAACAGCACCGCGAGGATCACCAGCACGCCGCCGACCGCGGCACCGCCGACCATCAGGCTCGCGCCGCCGCGCTGGCGCCAGACGAAGCTGAAGACCAGGCTCGCGGCTGCCACCAGCATGCCCAGCACGAAGGTCATCGACGGCTTGAACGCGCCGGCGCCGAGCAGGAAGTCGTAGCCGTGCACCGCCAGCGGCGCCGAACCCGGCGTCGCCACGGTCAGCCAGGGCAGTGCGAGCAGCGCCAATGCCGCCGCCAATGCCAGCTGCGCCGCCGGATAGGCCCATTGCGGCCGCTTCACTTGCTCCATTCCTGCTTGACCCCCACGAATTTACAGCGCGAAACTAGCCAAAAATACGCGGAAGGCCAGAGGAGAGGATGTCATGAACGCGCCGACCGAAGGCCAATTAGCGCTGGCCGGAGTGCTGGCCCGCGGCGGATCGCGGGGTGGCGGCGAGATCGCCCATGTCGCGGCCTCGGTATATACCAGCCCGGAGCGCTTCGCCGACGAGCGGGCCTATATCTTCGCGCAGGTCCCGCTGGTCATCGCGCCCTCCTCGCTCCTCCCCGGACCGAACATGGCGATCCCGCATGACGGCTTCGGCAAGCCGCTGCTGATCACGCGCGACAAGGCCGGCACGGCGCATGTCTTCCTCAACGTCTGCCGCCACCGCGGCACCCGTCTGGTCGAGGGGTGCGACGCGGTGAAGGGCGGGCGCCTGGTCTGCCCCTATCACGCCTGGAGCTATGCGTTCGACGGCAGGCTGGTCGGCCTGCCCCGCCCCGACACTTTCCCGGGCCTGGACAAGGCCGAATATGGCCTGAAGCGCCTGCCGACTCATGAGGCCGGCGGGCTGATCTGGTTCGCCTTCGCCGAGGAAGCCGATTTCGCCGAAGCCGACACGCTGGCCCGTGATTTCGAGGCGTTCGACCTCGCCGGCCAGCACCTGTTCCGCCGCCGGACGCACGCGGTGCAGGCGAACTGGAAGCTGATCATGGATGCCTTCCTGGAGGGCTATCACATCCAGCGCCTCCACGCGGGCACGATCGCGCCCTTCTTCAAGGATGGCGTCTCGACCGCCGACACGATCGGCCCGCATCAGCGATCGGCGGTGGGGCGCGAGGCGGCGCTGGCCGCGCTCTCTTCGAACGACTGGGCGACGCTCCGCGCGGCGATCACCTATACCTATCAGATGTTCCCCGGCACGGTGCTGGTGGTCAGCCCCGACTACATCAACCTGATGGTGCTCATGCCCCAGTCCGAAGGCCGGGTGCTGGTCGAGGATTTCATGCTGATCCCCGAGGCACCGGCGACCGAGAAGGCGCTGGCCCATTGGGAGCGGAGCTGGGAGCTGCTCGACGGCGGCGTCTTCGCCTCGGAGGATTTCCGGGCCTGCGAGCTCGGGCAGCAGGGCCTCGCCTCGGGGGCGATCGAGCGGGTGACGCTGGGCACGCTCGAACTCGGCATCCGCCATTTCCACGACGCGGTTAACGCGCATCTCCGGTAAATTGCGGAAAGGAATTCCTCAGAATTTAGCGCATCCCGAACCGGGCGTACCTAGAATGTACATCGAGAGGATCGTCCCATGCCGCTGCCGCTTCCGCCCCGCGAGTTCCTGGACATCAACGAGGAAGACCGTCTGCCCCGCGGCACCGGCCTGATCATCGCCTTCGGCATCGGCGCAGTGAGCTGGGCCGTCGTCGTCGCCGCTGCCCTGTTGCTGCTGCGCGCCTAAGCCGGACTGAGGAACAGGCTGAACCCGCCCGGCAGCCGCCGCGGCGCCTTGGCTCCCTCCAGCACCGCCTCGATCGCGCCGATCGCGATCAGGAGGTCACGCTGCGGATAGGGCTTGGCCAGGCACCCCGCCGCCAGCGTCCGCGCTCCCTCCGGGCAACTTCCCGTCACGAACAGCACCGGCACGCCACGCCCCTGCGCCGCCCGTGCCACGTCCACGCCGCTGCCATCGGCCAGATCGATGTCGGCGAGCACAAGGTCGAGCGCGTCGTCGGCCGCGATCACGCGCAGCGCCTCGGCGCTGGTGTCCACCGTCGCCGCGATGACGAAACCCTCGCCGGTCAGGAAATGCTCGGTGTCGAATGCGATGAGGGGTTCATCCTCCACCACCAGGACCCGCTCGATTCGCCGCTTCTTCCGTCCGAACAACATGTCGCCTGAAAACCCGCCAAGCATTTGAACACACGGCGCTAACGCACCATGCCCTTTCGAGGGCGCAATAATTTTTGAAGCGACCGCGACAATCGCTATATCGCGCGGGTGTCTTCATCCAATACCAAAGAAACGCAGCGCATTGCGAAGCTGCTGGCCCGTGCTGGAATCGCGTCCCGTCGCGATATCGAGCGCATGATCACCGACGGGCGAATCGCCCTGGACGGCAAGGTGCTCGATACGCCCGCGACGCTGCTCACTTCCCTGCGCGGGGTGACGGTGGACGGCAAGCCGGTCGCCGAGCCCGCCCCTGCCCGCCTGTTCCGCTACCACAAGCCCGCCGGCCTGCTCACCACCGAGCGCGATCCCGCCGGGCGCCCGACCATCTATGACCATCTGCCCGAGGGATTGCCGCGCGTGATGCCGGTGGGCCGGCTCGACCTCAGCACCGAGGGGCTGTTGCTGCTCACCACAGATGGCGAGTTCAAGCGCGAGCTCGAGCTGCCCGCCACCGGCGTCGAGCGCAGCTACCGCGCCCGCGCCTATGGCAACGTCACCCAGGCCCAGCTCGAGGATCTGATGCTCGGCGTCGAGATCGAGGGCATTCGCTACGGTTCGATCAACGCCAATATCGAGCGGCGCACCGGCGCGAACGTCTGGATCGAGATGACCCTCACCGAAGGCAAGAACCGCGAAGTCCGCCGCGTGCTCGAGCATCTCGGGCTCGAGGTGAACCGCCTGATCCGCACCCGCTACGGCCCCTTCTATCTGGGGGACATGCCCGCCGGCGATGTCGACGAGATCCGCAGGGCCGACCTGATCACCTTCCGCACCGTCCTGGCCAAGCCGGGCGGTGGCAAGACTGCCTCCAACCTGCAGTTCGCGGTGCGTTCGCGCGTCGAGGAGCCGGCGCCACGGCCGCAACCGGTAGCGACGGGCGGCAAGGAACCCGAAGGCCGGCGCAGGCTCGCCAAGGTGGCGCCTGCGGCCAAGAAGCCGGTCTTCACGGCACGCGTCACGCCCCAGGCCCGGGATACCGATGCCGAGGAACGCCCGCGCGCTGTCGCCAAGCCGGGATTTGGCCCGCGCGGCGAGCGTCCCGCAAGGGGCGAACGCAGCGAGGCGCGGCCTCGCGGTCCCGGAAAGCCCGGCTTCGCGCCACGTGGCGAGCGCCCGGCAAGGGGTGAGCACAGCGAAGAGCGGCCTCGTGGCCCCGGCAAGCCCGGCTTCGCACCGCGCGGTGAGGGTCCGGCAAGGACCGATCGTACCGAGGAGCGTCCGCGTGTGCCCGGCAAGTTCGCACCGCGTGCGGCGCGCGAGGAAGGTCCGGCCAACCCTGCCCGCGCCGCCCGTGCCCGCGCGCACCGTGAGACGCGCGAGCCGCAGCCCGGCGATTTCGTCGATCGGCCGAAGGGGCCGCGGCGCCCGGATCGCGGGCCTGCTGGCGGTCGCGGCAAGCCGAGCAAGCCCGCTCGCCCGCCGAGGACGCGCAAGTGAGGATCGTAGCCGGGGAATGGCGCGGCCGTCCGCTCGTCGCACCCAAGGGGGATACTACCCGCCCCACCGCCGATCGCTCGCGTGAGGCACTGTTCTCGATGCTGGCGAGCCGCATCGGCAGCTTCGAGGAACTGGCGGTAGCCGACCTGTTCGCAGGTTCGGGCGCGCTCGGGCTCGAGGCGCTGTCGCGCGGCGCCGCGTCCTGCCTGTTCGTCGAGCAGGACAAGCCTGCGCTCGATGCCTTGCGCGCCAATATCGCCAAGCTGGGCGCCAAGGGCGCGGACGTGCGTCCGGGATCGGTGCTGGCGCTCGGCCCGGCACGCGCGCCGATGGACCTGATCCTGATGGACCCGCCCTATGGCACCGGCGCGGGCAGCGTCGCGCTCGACAAGCTCGGGCGACTCGGCTGGGCAGGTCCCGCGACCTGGATCAGCATCGAGACGGCAAAGGACGAGCTGCCCGACGTGGCCGGGTTCGAGATCGATGTCACCCGCGTCCATGGCAAGGCGCGCCTCACGCTGCTGCGCGTCGCGCCTGCCCAGGACTAGAACCAGGGCGCCCTAGAACCAGGGCGCCAGCGTATAGCTGACGTCCTGCTGGGTTCCGCTCCGTTCGATCTTGAGGCTCACCGCCTTGCCCGGCGGGCCGCCGATCGCACGGAGCATCGCCCTGAAATCGCCGCCGACCAGCACGTCGCCGGTACGGACGCCCGCCTTTGCCGCCGGGCTGCCGATGCCGACATCGCCGACCACCGACTTGCCCTTCACCTCGTCGATCCAAAGACCTGACAGCGGATAGCTCTCGCGCGGGGCCTGCATGCCGTTGCGAGCGGCGTACAGGGCTCCCGCCGAGACGTCGGTGGAAAGATGGAGCTGCGAGAGCACGTTCAGGCCGATCAGGCCGTCCTGGCCCCCGCCCGAGAGCGTGCCCGGGGCGCTGACCTTCACCATCAGGTCGTTGAAGACCAGCTGGCCGATCTTCAGTTCCTTGGTACGGTAGAAGCGTGCAGCGACGCCTTCACCATCCCCGATGCCGAAGGCGCGGGCGGGCGCGTAGGGCTTGTCGCTCTCCCAGAGCCCGCTGTTGCGGGCCGCGCGGCCGTTGAGGCTCAGGCCAGGGGCGCCGGTATCGGCGATGCACTGGACTTCATGGCCGTCGATCGTCGCGTCGAGCTCGATCCGGTCAGCGCCGCTCCCCTTGTCGAAACGGCCCGGCAGGCGGGTCAGCCCGTCGAAATCGGGCCGGCCGCCGATATAGGCGCGCCACTCGCCCTTCACGAAGTCGAAGTCGCTGTCATAGGTGGTGAACAGCCCGGCACCGAAGGCGCCGACCGCTTCACCCAGCTTCCGTCCCATGCCGGCGAAGAGCATGTTGGTGAAGCGCGTGCCGCTGGCGAGCCGCACTTCGCGTGCGCTGTACCAGCTGTAGTCCGCCACCTTGCCACCGACGCCCACCATCTGGCGACCCTGCACCGGGTCGAGGCCCATCTCCTTGGCGGCACCGTCATAGATCAGGCTGAGCACGCCGCCGGTATCGACGATGAAGAAATGCGGCCCCTTGCCGTTCACCATCGCCGCGATCCAGACGCGTCCGTCTTCCACCACGATGTGGTTGACCACCGGCCCGTCCGCGGCGAGCGCGCGCAGGGGCACAAGGCCCGCCGCCGCCAGCGCCGCACCGCCACCAATAACACCCCGCCTGTCGATCATCCTGAATTCCCCTCGTCTCGAAAGGGAAGCTATTCAGCGTAAATGACCGAATAAAGACGATTTATCGCGTCCTATCGGTTTCGGACCAATATCAGCCCGACCAAGCTGACCATTCCGGCTCCGGCCAGATAATAGCCGACCAGCCCCAGCCCACCCTGCTTCACCAGCGTCTCTGCGATCAATGGGGTGAGGCCGCCGCCGAGGATGCCGCCCAGGTTGAAGGTGACCGACACGCCGGTATAGCGCACCCGCGCCGGGAACAGGCTGGGCAGCCAGCCCCCGAGCGGGCCATAGACGAAGCCCATCACGAACAACCCGAAGGCGAGCCAGGCCGCGACGCTCAGCAGCGATCCCGGTACAAGCAGCAGCGGCATCGTCATGCCCACCGGAATGGTGAACAGGCAGCCGAGCATCAGCACCGAATTGGCGCTGCGCTTGTCGGCGCTGATCCCGGCGGTGACGATGCCGGCGGCCATGAACAGGATCGCGATCAACTCGATCCCCAGGAAGGTCTCGCGGTCATAGCCGAGCGCCTTGGTGCCATGGCCGATGATGAAGACGGTCGAGATGTAGAAGAGCGCGAAACAGGCGATCGTGCCGACGGTGCCGGCGAAGGTGGCGAGCGCGCTGGTGCGGAACAGCTCGCCGATCGGCACGGCGGGCGGTGCCTCCTTCTCGGTGGCGGCGACATATTCCGGCGTCTCGGTGATCCGGAGGCGCACCCACAGCCCCAGGAACACCAGCACGGCGCTGGCGAGGAACGGCAGGCGCCAGCCCCATTCGCGAAAGGTCGCCTCGTCCATCACCGCACCCAGCACCAGGAAGAAGCCATTGGCGAAGATGAAGCCGACCGGCGCGCCCATCGGCGGGAAGCTGCCATAGCGGTTGGCCCAGCCCGGCGGCGCGTTCTCCACTGCGAGCAGGCTCGCCCCGCCCCATTCGCCGCCCAGGCCGAGCCCCTGGCCGAAACGCAGCAGGCAGAGCAGCAGCGGCGCCGTCCAGCCAAGCAGCGCATAGCCGGGCAGGAAGCCGATCAGCACGGTGGAGATGCCCATCAGCATCAGCGAGGCGACCAGGGTGGACTTGCGGCCCAGCCTGTCGCCGAAATGGCCGAACAGCACGCCGCCCAGCGGCCGCGCGAAGAAGGCGACCGAGAAGCTGGCATAGCTGGCCAGCTGGCGGATCCAGGGCTCGCTCGCCGGGAAGAACAGGTCGGGGAAGACGAGCGCCGCGGCCGTGGCGTAGATGTAGAAATCATAGAATTCGACCGACGTGCCCACCAGGCTGGCGAACAGGATGCGACGGTGCGATGCGGCGGCTTTGGTCATGCCCTCTCCCCTAATCGCCCCCTCCTTGGCTCCAACCGCCGCAAAGGGGAAGCCCGTTCATCGGCAGGACAGTTTCGCACGCGTACCGGATGCACCCACAGCGACCGGGATAGGGAGACGGGCGATGCGTGAATCGGCAGGCAGACGGCTGGCTTTCGCCGTCCTGTTCGCAGTGCTGGCAGGGCTCATGGTCGCGTTCTGGAACCCGATCGAGCACCTCAAGGCCGATCTGCGCGCCGACAGCCAGGGTTTCAAGTTCAGCATCGAACTGGCGACGCACCTGTTCGAGGTGGGGCTCAGGAAGCTCTAGGCCTCAGCGGCATCGTCATTCCACGTCTCGGCCGTCATCCCGCGCCTCGGACGTCATCCCGGCGAAAGCCGGGATCTCATGCAGCTCCTTCCCTGCACCTTCGCCCGAGATCCCGGCTTTCGCCGGGATGACGAGTGGGGTTAGGTTCCAGGCATGCGCATCACCGGCCTGGCGGCACTTGCCCCGCTCCTCCTCGCCTCGGCATCCCCCGCCCCAAATTACCGCGTCGTCCATGGCTGGCCCGTTCTGCCGGACAACCGCGTGCTCGGCCCCTGCTCGGGCGTGGCGGTGAACGGCAAGGGCGAAGTGCTGGTCCTGCATCGCGGCAATCGCGGCACCGATGCCAAGGCGCTCACGCCCGTGAACGAGCCGGTGGTCGAGGTGTTCGATGCCGTCTCCGGAAAGCTCAAGCGCGAATGGGGTGCCGGCCTATTCGTGATACCGCACGGGATCAGCATCGGTCCGGATGATCATGTCTGGATCACCGATACCGGCGCGAACCAGGTCTTCGAATTCGCACCGGACGGCAGGTTGCTGCGTACGCTGGGCGAGCGCGGCGTGGCCGGCGCTGATGCAACGCATTTCGACCGCCCGACCGATGTCGCACCTCTGGCCGACGGCAGCTTCTATGTGGCGGACGGCTATGGCAACTCACGCATCGCGAAGTTCGCCGCCGATGGCAGGCTGCTGTTCCAATGGGGCACGCGCGGCACTGGGCCGGGCCAGTTCAACATCCCCCATGCACTGGCGGTGGATGCCAGGGGCCGCGTCTATGTCGCGGATCGGGTCAACGACCGTGTCCAGGTCTTCGAGGGCGATGGACGCTATCTCACCGAATGGAAGTCGGCGGCGATTGGCCGTCCCTTCGGACTGGCGCTGCTGCCGGGAAGCAGGATCGCGATCCTCGACGGCGGATCGAACCCCGACAAGGTGCCCGATCATGACGGCGTGACCATCGCGGCACTGGATGGCCGCGAAGTCGGGCATTTCGGGCGCATGGGCAATCAGGACGGCCAGTTCTGGATCGCCCATGACATCGCCGCTGACCGCGAGGGCAATCTCTACGTCGTCGATATCGCCGGCCAGCGGGTGCAGAAGTTCGCGCGCAACTAGTCCGCATCCCAGCTTCCGCCGGGATGACGGTTTGTGGCTTACAGCCCGAACAGCTTCACCGAATTGAGCATCGCCCAGTAGAGCCCGCCCGACAGCGCCATCGCCGCCGGCAGGGTGAGCAGCCAGGCCAGCGCCAGGTTGCGCACCGTGCGGGCCTGCAGGCCCGCGCCGCTCGCCACGGAGGCGCCGGCGACGCCCGAGGACAGGATGTGCGTGGTCGACACCGGCAGGCCGAAGCGATCGGCCGCCAGGATCGTGCCCGCCGCGACCAGCTCGGCCGAGGCGCCCATGGCATAGGTCATGTGCTGCTTGCCGATCTTCTCGCCGACGGTGACGACGATCCGCTTCCAGCCGATCATCGTGCCTAGTCCGAGCGCCAGCGCGACCACGATCTTCACCCACAGCGGGATGAAGCGCGTGCCCTTCTCCAGCTTCTCCTGATAGTCCTTCAGGGCGGTCAGCTCCTCGGGCTTGTAGCCGTCGGGCTTCTTGGTCGCGAGCTTGGTGGTGTCGAGCACCAGATACATGTCGTTGCGGACATTGCCCGTGGCTTCCGCCGGCACCTTGCTCAGCGAGCCATAGCCCTGGACGCGGGTGGTGAGGTCCTTGGACAGGCTGTCGAGCGCCGCGAAGACCTGCGGGGTCTCCGCCTTGCGCTGCTGGAGTGCGGTGGTGAGCACCTTGCGCGCATCGGCCACCGGCACGTCGGGCAACCCCCCGCTGCGGGCGTCGAACACGGACGAGGCGGCGTTGGCGGTCTGCACATAGGCCGGGGTGGCGCTGACCGACTGGGTACGGTTGAGGGCGTAGGCGGTGGGCGCGCAGCCGATCAGGATCAGCATGATCAGGCCCATGCCCTTCTGGCCGTCGTTCGAGCCATGGCTGAACGAGACCGCGGTGCAGGTGAAGATCAGCGCACTGCGGATGCCGATCGGCGGCGCGGTGTGCGGCATCGGCGAGGTGTAGAGCTTCTGGTTGCGCAGGAAGACGCGCATCACCAGCAGCAGCGCCAGCGCGGCGAAGAAGCCGATCAGCGGCGCCATCCACAAGCCGGTGAGGATCTTGGTCGCCTGGCTCCAGTCGACGCCGGCGGTGCCGCCGCGCGAACCCGCATTGATCAGCTGGTTGGCGAAGCCGACGCCGAGCACCGAGCCGATCAGCGTGTGCGACGAGCTATTCGGCAGGCCGATGTACCAGGTGCCGAGGTTCCACAGCACCGCGGCAAGCAGCAGCGCGAAGATCATCGCGAACCCGCCGGCCGATCCCACGTTGAGGATCAGCTCCACCGGCAACAGGGTGATGATCGAATAGGCGACCGCGCCGCTCGAGAACATCACGCCCAGGAAGTTCCAGAAGCCCGACCAGACAACCGCGAAATGGGCCGGCATCGAATTGGTGTAGATCACCGTGGCGACCGCGTTGGCGGTATCGTGGAAGCCGTTCACGAACTCGAAGCCGAGCGCGATCAGCAGCGCCAGGCCGAGGAACAGGAACACGCCCATGGCGAGTTCCTCGCCCACGCCGCGCGTGTCGGTCAGCACGCTCCATCCGGCGAAGACCAGTCCGCCCACCATGATCGCCGCGAAGAGCAGCTTGGCGAGGGGATGGGTCTTGTAGTCGAATCGGGGGCCGGGCTGCGGTTGGTCAACCGGTGCGGCTTGGTCCAGAGCGAGTGATGCCATGATGTGCGCGCCTCTGGCCGGAGGGTGTGACAGCGTTATGACAAACGCATGACAAGGCCGTGGATCGGCCGCCCGGCAACATTCGGAAACGCGATTGGCGCTCCGGTCCGCGCCGACGATTTAGCACCGATTAGATTGTTGTTCGGTTTGACAAAAACCGGATCCGCAACGGAAAAATCGATCGCCTGATGCTGGCAAGGAGACACGAATGAAGGAAATTTCATTGCTCGCCGCTTGCGCAACGCTCGCTCTCGCGGGTTCCGCGATACTGCCGTCCGTTGCGATTGCCCAGGAATGCCTGCCGGAACTCAGCCCGGACGCGCCGCCGCCGAACCCCGAGGATAATTGCGACGAGGTCGGCAACCCTGAGGAAGGCGGCACCGACAATCCGCCGCCGCCGCCCGCGCCCGGACCGCTGCATTTCGCGCGGGTGGACCTGCTCTACACCCGCGATCTGTCGGTCTAGATCCGCCAAGTGAGGGACGGTTGGTCGATGCGCCAACCGTCCGATCGCTGCCTCGCCCGTGTCCGGGTGGCATCAAACCGTCAGAAGCGCAGCTGCATATAGGCCTTGGGTCCAGGCTTGATGCCGCGATTGCCCCCGGGCGCACTGGCGAAGCCCCGCCCGCGCAGCCGCCGCAGCCACGCCACGCCCATCTCGACATGGCTCGACGCCTCGAAACTCAGTCGCGCACCGGCATAGTGCCGGGCATCGCGCATCACCCCGCGCTCTGCATCGAAACGCGGCGCCTGGGCAACGGCGCTGAGGCCCAGCCAGGTGTGGCCGATCACCTGCTTCTGCAACGAGAAGGCATAGGTCGCGCGGGTCTCGTCCGCCCGCCAGCTGTCGTTGCTGCCGCGTACCGTGGCGCTGGTCCGCAGCCAGAGCCCGGCGGTGCGCTCCTCGGTCTTCACCCGAATCTCGGGCCGCAGCACCAGATAGGCGGTCTGCGCAGCCGCCACCGCCTGCGCGCGTGCCTGGCCGCCCGCGAGGATCACCCCCGCTGCCGCCACGATCAGACCCACTCCCCGACTCATCATTATCCCAGCCCCCCAGCTGCAGGATTTGGCCGTCAAACCATGGTTTACGGCAATTCAGTAATATTGCGGGTTTGTTTCAGGCGCCAGCCCAATGTTGCCGCCCCGTTTCGTCGACCCCTGCCCCGCCTGCGATGCGCGGGGAGCTTGCGGCAGTCCCGCGCGTTCCCTAGTTGTTCGCCATGACCCTGCCCGCAGAGACCGACAACAACGCCCCCTATCTCCAGGGCCTGAACCCGCCCCAGCGCGAGGCCGTGCTCACCTCCGAGGGGCCGGTGCTCGTTCTTGCCGGCGCCGGCACGGGCAAGACCGCGGCGCTCACCGCCCGCCTCGCCCATCTGCTCTGGACCCGCCGCGCCTTCCCGTCCGAGATCCTGGCGGTCACCTTCACCAACAAGGCGGCGCGCGAGATGAAGGAGCGCGTCGGCCGCCTCGTCGGCGCCGCGGTGGAGGGCATGCCCTGGCTCGGCACCTTCCACGCGATCGGCGCCAAGATGCTGCGCCGCCATGCCGAGCTGGTGGGCCTGCAATCGAACTTCACCATCCTCGACACCGACGACCAGCTCCGCCTGATCAAGCAGCTGATCCTCGCGGCAGACCTGGACGAGAAGCGCTGGCCCGCCCGCCAGCTCGCCGGGCTGATCGACGAATGGAAGAACAAGGGCCTGACGCCCGCCGAGATCGGCGCCGGCGAGTCCGAGCGCTATGCGAACGGCCGCGGTGCCGCGCTCTACTTTCTATACCAGGAGCGGCTGAAGGCACTCAACGCCTGCGATTTCGGCGACCTGCTCCTCCACATGCTCGTGATCCTCAAGACCCACCGCGACGTGCTGGAGAGCTATCAGCAGCGCTTCCGCTACATCCTGGTCGACGAATATCAGGACACCAACGCCGTCCAGTATCTCTGGCTGCGGCTGCTCGCCCAGGAACGCAAGAACATCTGCTGCGTCGGCGACGACGACCAGTCGATCTACTCCTGGCGCGGCGCGCTGGTGGAGAACATCCTTAAGTTCGAGAAGGACTTCCCCGGCGCCAAGGTGATCAAGCTCGAGCAGAATTATCGCTCGACGCCGCACATCCTCGCCGCCGCCTCGGGCGTGATCGCCAACAATAGCGGCCGCCTGGGCAAGACTTTGTGGACCGACAAGGACGAGGGCGAGAAGGTCAAGGTGCTCGGCGTGTGGGACGGGCCCGAGGAGGCCCGCCGCGTCGGCGAGGAGATGGAAGGCCTCAATCGCGGCGGCAAGTCGTTCGACGACATGGCGATCCTCGTCCGCGCCCAGCACCAGACCCGCGAGTTCGAAGAGCGCTTCATCGCGATCGGCCTGCCCCACCGCATCCTGGGCGGCCAGCGCTTCTACGAGCGCATGGAGATCCGCGACGCCGTCGCCTATCTCCGCGTCATCGCCCAGCCCGCCGACGACCTCGCCTTCGAGCGCATCGTCAACACCCCCAAGCGCGGCCTGGGCGACAAGGCCCTCGCAAAAGTCCACCAATATGCCCGCGCGGCCCAGGTGCCGCTCACCGTGGCGGCAGCGCGCATCCTCGATACCGACGAGCTGACGCCCCAGGCCCGCCGCGCACTCGGCAATCTCGTCGGCGACATGGCGCGCTGGCGGAGCATGGGCAACGACCTCCAGCACCCGGACCTCGCCCGCATCGTCCTCGATGAGAGCGGCTATACCGCGATGTGGCAGGCCGACCGCACCGCCGAGGCCGCCGGGCGCCTCGAGAACCTCAACGAGCTCGTCCGCGCGATGGAGGAGTATGAGACGCTCGGCGCCTTCCTCGAGCATGTCAGCCTCGTCATGGACAACGAGACCAATGCCGACGAGCCCAAGGTCACGATCATGACGATCCACGCTGCCAAGGGCCTGGAGTTCGACACGGTGTTCCTGGTCGGCTGGGAAGAAGGCATCTTCCCGTCGCAACGCGCGCTCGACGAGGGCGGCCAGGCGTCGCTGGAGGAAGAACGCCGCCTCGCCTATGTCGCGATCACTCGCGCCCGGCGAAAGGCCTTCATCCTCCACGCCGCCAATCGCCGTATCTACGGCCAGTGGAACTCGTCCATCCCGAGCCGCTTCGTCGCCGAGCTGCCCGAGGCGCATATCGAGAGCGAAAGCACGATGACCGGGGGCGCATCTTTATGGCAGGCCAACTGGAGCGAGCGCAGCGATCCTTTCGCGGACGTCTCGCGCGGCACGGGCCGGGGACCTGGCTGGCAGCGCGCCGCGGGCGTCGACATGAAGAACCCCGGCGGCGGGTTCACGTCGCGGACGTTCTCGCGCGAACCGGCCCGCGTGGTCGAAAGCCGCGCGTCGGCGGTAAGCTTCGGCGCCAAGGCCCGCGACGACCTGTCGCTGGGGCTGCGCGTGTTCCACCAGAAATTCGGCTACGGCGTGATCGCCGAGATCGAAGGCAACAAGCTGGAGATCGACTTCGAGCAGGCCGGACGGAAGCGGGTTATGGATAGTTTTGTGACGCTGGGGTGAGAGTCGATTAGATTTTGTTGACCGCATTCAGATGTTCAACCGAGTTTGTCATTCCACTGGGACTAGAATCTGAAGTCGAGGTCATAGCAAGAACCGTAACGAATCCCGTCGCCAGAAAAACAAAGATGCATATTCCGAATGTTCCCCAGATATTCTCCATTTTCTCATCGTCGAAGCATGCGACCAGAAAAACAACCAGACAGCCAATCGCTCCTACGACACCAGGAATCCAAAGGAGGATTTTGAATAGGCCTAACGTGGCAGTTACGGAAAAAGCGGTTACACCGAGGATAAAAAATGTTGATGCCATCATTGGATGATTGGCACCAAGAATATTCAGCAACGAAGATAGTGTAATTGACATTCCGAATATGATTAGCGTCATCAGAATTATAAGTATAAATATTACGCAGAAAACTCGAAGTATACCACTAACGTTCGAGAACTCATGTGGCAATGATTGCCCTGAAGCTATGCTTCCTATTGCATCGAGCATCGCTGGCGCCGTGAGTATCGTCACCACAATACCAATGATGCCAACTACTATTTGGATATATCCAGAAACTTCGATGCGGTTCATGCTGCCCCTCCCATTTGGTCTGCGTAGTTTGATGGGGACCGCCGATGCGTCAAGCTAACGCGGAATCGTTCGTGTGGAATATTGCTATTTCCATCGCGATCAAGGTGTATGGTCACCAACCTAGTCAGGAGCCCGCCGCTGCCATGGAACGCATCAACCTAGCCGACGCCAAGGCGCGCCTCAGCGAGATTGTGGATCGCGTGGAGACTGGCGAGAGCATCGAGATCGTCCGGCGCGGCAAGCCCGCCGCGCGGCTCGTCCCCGCTCAGGTCAAGCGCGAATGGAAACCGGTTGATGTCGAGGCGCTTCGCAAGCTGCATGCACAGATGCCAGCCCAGGAATCCGCTGGGGAGTTCGTCCGCCGCATGCGCGACGACGCACGCTATTGAGCTATTACCTCGATACCTCGGCGGTTGTAGCGGCGCTGGTCGCGGAACCCCATTCGCCCGCGATCCTCGATTGGCTGGCGGCAATGGAGCCGGGGACGGTCTTCATCAGCGACTGGAGCCATACCGAGGTCGCGAGCGCGCTATCGCTCAAGGTCCGCACCGGAGCACTGACGCTCGAACTCCGTGCCGCGGCGGCGAGTGCATGGCAGACTATGCATAACCACAATTTCCCGACATTGGCGGTGCTTCCGGAGCATTTCGATGTCGCCGCCAACTTCGCAAGCCAGCCGGATCTTGGTCTCCGCGCCGGCGATGCGCTTCATTTGGCGATTGCACGGGAAGGCGCACACAACCTCGTCACGCTTGACCATGCGATGGCCGACGCCGCGCTCCAACTCGGCGTGCCGGTCGAGCGGGTCTGAAACCCCTTCCAATGTAGGATTTCGTCTGATCTACCCTGGTAGATGCAGGACGATCCGAACAATCCGCCCGAAGACGACGGCCCCAGCCTTCTCGACTTCACCCCCGTCCCTCTGGAACGCGTCCATCACAATGGCTGGACCGAGCGCCGGCAGCGGGACTTCATCACCGCCCTCCTGGCAATGGGATCGGTCCGCCATGCCTGCCGCGCCGTCGGCAAGACCCGGCAGTCTGCCTACAAGCTGCGCGAGCGCCCCGGCTCGGAGAGCTTTGCCGCCGCCTGGGATCACGCCCTCGCATCGGGATATTGCGACGCCTTCGACCGGGCACTGGAACGTGCCACCAAGGGCATCACCACGCCGCGCTACTACAAGGGCAAGCAGGTCGGGACAAAGCACCGGCTCGACTTCCGCCTCGCCATGGCCGCGCTCAATGGAGCGCCGCCCGTCCCGCCTCAACTGCGCAAGAATGTTGCGAGATGACGTGCGTTCGCGGGAACTGTGTCAACCTAAGCGAAGAAGAAGCATCAGCCCTCGATCGCGATCAGCGTCACGCCCTGGTATTTCTCCAGGCTCGCGTCGAACAGTTCGCTGCGGGTGAAATCGCGGTCCTGCAGGATCAGTTCCTTCAGCCCGTCGAGCTTGAAGGTGCCCACCTTCTCCTCGCGCGGCAGGAAGCCCTCCTTCGAGACGACCACCGCGTCGACATACACCTGGTCATGCCGCGTGTAGAGGATGTGCGGGGCCAGGATCATCCGCGTGCGGTTATAGGTCGCCGACACGCATTTGTGGCGCACCACGGCTTCGAACAGCAGCGGGAGCATGGCGGCGGGCGTCGGGGCGGGATCGGCTTCGATACTCAAACTCATGCCTTCTCTATGACGAGCATGTTGCAATGCAGCAAGATGCGAGAATGGCCAAGCATCGCTCTCTCCTTGCCCGGATTTCGTAAACGCACTGCATCCTGCCACGCTCCCGCGCCGCCGTCACGCCCTGTGTGTTATTTGGTCAATACACTCTTGACGCTCGACGCTACATCTGTAGCGTCAGCAGTGAAGGGATGAACACATGCAGCCAACACGCCTGAACCGTCGCCAGATCCTCGCCGCCATGCCCGCAACCGCCGGCATCGCTCTCCTCCCCGGCCTTGCCCGCGCCGCTACTGCCCCGGACCCGGTCCAGGCACTGGTCGATGATTTCGTAAGGAGCGGCAAGGCGCCGAGCGTGTCGGTAGCGGTGATCCGGGACGGCAGGACCCGCTTCCACAATGCCGGCGTCATGTCCCTTTCGACCAAAGCGCCGGCCAGCGAACATACGGTCTATGAGATCGGCTCGATCTCCAAGACCTTCACCAGCCTGATCCTCGCCCATGCGATCAACGAGGGCCGAGCGACGCTGGCCGACGATGTCCGCAAGCATCTGCCGCCGGGCTATGACAATCTGGTGCGCGACGGCCGCGCGGTGACGCTGCGCGACATGGTCACCACCACTTCTGCCCTGCCCGACAATGTCCCCGACTGGATGGCCCGCTTCGCCAAGCTGCCGCCTGCCGAGCTGCCCTTCGCCGTGGCGGAGCTGCTCCAGGGCTATGACCAGCCGAGCTTCCTCGCCGATCTCAAGACGGCGCAGCTGGTCGATGTGCCCGGCCATCTGCCCCGGCACAGCAACACTGCCTCGCAGCTGCAGGGGGTGGTGGTCGAGCGGCTCTATGGCGTGCCCTATGATGCACTGCTCGCCCGCTTCATCGAGAAGCCGCTCGGCATGCGCGCCGGCGGGGCAGCGGTGCCGCCTGCCCTGCTCGCCACCGGCTATTCGACCGAGGGCACGCCGAGACCCGCCCTTGACATGCCGGTGATCCGCGCCGCCGGCGGACTGCGCTACTCGGCCACGGACCTTGCCCGCTACGTCTCGGCCCAGATAGCCGCCAGCGATCCCGCCATAGCACTTGCCCAGCAGCCGCTGTTCGGCGCGCCGGATGCCGGGCAGATCGGCTTCCACTGGGTCATCGGCAAGACGGCCGACAGCCAGCGTTACCTGCGCCATTCGGGCGGCACGCTCGGCTGCTCGAGCTATTGCGACTTCTATCCGGCCCAGCGCTACGGCGTGGTCGTGCTGGCCAACAGTTCGGGCGCGCAGAACACCGGCCAGGGCCTGGCCAATGCGATCCATGCCGCCCTGTTCGGCCCGCCCAAGGGGCTGACCGCGCTCGAGGCCGCGCTGGAGCAGAGCAACTATGCCGATGTCCCCGGCACCATCGCCGCGATCAGGGCGCGCTTCCCCGAGCTGCACCTGAACGAGGAGCATGTGAACATGTGGGGCTATCGCCTGCTGCGGGAGCCCCGCCCGCAGGCTGCACGGGGCATCTTCGCCTGGAACGCCGCGGCGCATCCGGACAGCTGGAACGCGCATGACAGCCTGGCCGAAGTGCTGGCCGAGACCGGCGACCGTGCCGGGGCGATCGCCGAATATCGCCGCTCGCTCGAGCTCAACCCCGGCAACGACAATGGGAGGACGATGCTCGAGAAGCTCGAGAAGCAGCCCTAGACTTCGATCCCGTTCCACTCGGTGACGGTGTGGAAGGCCGGCATGGAGAGCCCGCCCTCGCCCGTCTTGGCGACGAGGTTGTGGCCCTGGTGCTGCAGCCCCGCCTCGGTGATCAGCTTGGGCGAGACGCGATGCCGGGTGGTCAGCACGCCATTGGCGTCCTCGACCAGCGGCTGCTCGAATTCGATGCCCTGCTGCTGGTTCATCGAGCGGCGGACAGTGGCGACCGCCATCTGCCCCTCGCCCAGGTCGACGACGAACTGGGTGCCCTCGGGCACGTCGACGATCCCGTCGATCAGTGCGCCGGAGGCCGAGACGTTCTTGAGCACCGCGGGGTAGTAATGATTGTCGTGGATCACCCCCACCTTGCGGAAGGTGGTGTGGCGGATGTGGCGCTGGCGGGCCGGCCCCTGGGGCTGGATCACCCATTTGCCGTCCTTGAAATGGGTCGCCAGCTCCTCGCTCGCCACGGCGCGGCTGTAGAGGAAGCCCTGGATGTGGCTGACGTTGAGTTTCCGCATCGTCTCGAGCTGGTCGAAGCTCTCGATGCCCTCGGCAGTGGTCTCCATGCCCAGCGCATTGGCCAGCGCGACGATCGCCGCGATGATCGCCTGGTTGCGCGCGCCCTCCTCGGTGGTGCCGCGCACGAAGCTCTGGTCGATCTTGATCTTGTCGAACGGCGCGGTCTTCAGATAGCCGAGCGAGGAATAGCCGGTGCCGAAATCGTCGAGGGCCAGGCGCACGCCGAGCCGCTTGAGCGCGGCGAAGCGGGCATCGGTCTCCGAGCCGTCCTCGAGGAACACGCTCTCGGTGATCTCGAGCTCGAGCCGCTCCGGCGCCAGCCCAGAATTGGCGAGCGCGCTCATCACGATGGCCGGCAGCGCCTCGCTGGCGAACTGGATCGGGGAGACGTTCACCGCGACGCGCAGCTCGCCAGGCCATTTCGCCGCGTCGATACAGGCCTGGCGCAACGTCCATTCGCCCAGCTGCGGGATCAGGTTCGCGTCCTCGGCGATCGGGATGAAGATCGCCGGCGAGATCCGGCCGCGCTTGGGGTGGTTCCAGCGCAGCAGCGCCTCGAAGCCGGTGACCTCCTCGCTCCTGGCGCCGACGATGGGCTGGTAGTGCACCGCCAGCTCGCCCTTGGAGAGCGCGTCGATCAGGTCATGCTCGAGCAGCCGGCGGTCCTCTGCTGCCTGGAGCAGGTCCGCGGAGAAGAAGCGCGCCCGGCCCCGCCCCGCGCCCTTGGCGGCATAGAGCGCCAGGTCGGCGTTGCGGACCAGCTCGTCGCTGGTGCTGGCGTCGAACGGGCTCACCGCGATGCCGATCGAGGCGCCGATCAGGCAGCGGCTGCCGTTGATCATATAGGGGTGGGAGAGCGATTCGATGATCCGGTTGGCCAGGTCGAAGATGCCCACCCGGTTGTGCGCATCGGGCAGGATCACCTGGAACTCGTCGCCACCCATCCGGGCGATCTGCTCGGAATTGCCGACGATGGTCGAAAGCCGCTCGGCAACCTGCTTGAGCAGCGCGTCGCCCACCGGATGGCCCAGGCTGTCGTTGATCGCCTTGAAGCGGTCGAGGTCGATCAGCATCAGCGCGCACGGGCGTTGCTGGTTGCGGAAGGCCGCTATCGTGCTGTCGAGCAGGGTGCTCATCCGGCGCCGGTTGGGCAGGCCGGTGAGCGGATCGTACATGGCGAGCCGGTTGCTCTCATGCGCTGCCCGCTGCTCCCGGGTCACGTCGACGCTATGGCCGAGATAGCCGCCGAAGCTCCCCCGCGAATCGCGAGTGGGCTGGCCGGAAAGCGCCCACCAGCGCTCCTCGCCGACGATGTCTACCAGCAGCGGGATTGCATCGAACCGGGCCTGGCGCGCCATCTGGAACGGCATGGTCCGCCGCCGCTCGACATCGGCCTCTTCATTGGCGTTCTTGAACAGCGAGATCAGGTCGCGGCCGATCAGCGCGTCGCCGGTCACGCCGAGCGAGCGCGCCGCGCCTTCGCTGATATAGGCGATACGGCCCTCTGCGTCGGTGGCCCAGAACCAGCCCAGGTCCATCGCCTCATAGTTGCGGAACAGGCGCAGATGCTCCGCGGCCAGCGGATCGGGGCCATTCCGGCGCATGAAAGGTGCAGCGGCGCCACCAACGCCGACCGCCTTGGCCGCTCCGCCCAATCTGCCACCCATTCACATCGCCCGAGATATTTTATGCCTGAAATGGTCCTAATCGGGCGACCCTTTAGGCTTTGTGAAGGCCGCGGGCCGGTAAACGCGCCCGCAACCGGAAACCTGCCTCGTTTCTGCAATCGCCGCATGATAGCAACGTATCCGAAACGACTGCGAAAGGATCGGAACATGCGTTTTGCACTCCCCACGGCCCTGCTGGCCGCCACGATCCTTTCCGGCCCAGCCTTCGCCCAGTCGACCCCGTCGGATATCGCCGATCTGGTCGGCGCGCGCGGTGCGGGCGGCGAGACCCAGCTCCAGGCGCGCGGCTACAGCTTCGTCACCGTCAACACGGTGGGCACCACGAAATGGTCGCTATGGTGGAGCGACCGGCAGCGCCAGTGCATCCAGGTCGCGACCAGCGAAGGGCGCTATTCGGCGATCCAGCGCGTGCCGGAACAGAATTGCCGTCCGGGAGCGCCCTCGCCTGCCGATGCCGGCCCGCCTCCGGGCCGTCCTGACGGCCCCGGCCCCGATCGCGGCGATCGGTTTGGCCCCTCGATCACCCTCGTCTGCTTCGGCGGCGGGAGCACACCCGCCGCGCAATACCAGTCGGGCTATGTCTACAACAGCCGCAGCCATCGCTTCGAACCGCAATTCGGCACCACGCTCGGCCGCGACGGCTTCGCATCGGACCTGCAGATCGAGATCTGGCATGGCCGCGGCCGCATCCGGCCCGAAGGCAAGCTGGTCTCGCCGATCCATTCGGGCGGCGACAATGGCTGGTGGGACATCCAGAACCTGGTCGTCACCGCCGATCGCATCACCGGCGAATATCGGATGAACGGGCTCAACAAGCCCCGCTTCGAGATCGATCGCCGCTCGGGCATCATCCGTATCCGCGCAGCGACCAGCTTCACCGGCCGCTGCGACGCGGGCGACTGGCGCGGCGGCGGCGGCTTCTAGGCGAGCAGCGCCGCCAGCAGCACGAAGACCAGCAGGCTCTCGAGCATCGTCATGGTGGCGATGCCGAAACCGCGGAGCCGCGAGGTACCCAGCATCCGCACGAACCAGAAGGTCTGCAGCGTGCCGTACCAGAGAAAGGCCGCGAGCAGGATCCACAGGCCCGCGATGCGGAACAGCGGGTTACCGTGCATCTGCGTCGCCAGCGATCCGACGCCCAGCACCAGCGCGAACACGCCGGCAGGATAGCATTGCGCGTAGAAGAGCGGCTTCAGGCTGTCGCGGGTCAGCTTGTCCCGGCGCCGGCGCAGAAGCGCCACCGACATGATCAGCGGGAAGACGGCGAAGAACAGCAGTCGCACTAGCAACAGGCTGGTATCGTCGCTGATCAGCCCGGCCAGCCCTCGCTTCTCCGCGATCAGGTCGCTCTGCCCGACCAGGGCCAGCTCGATGGTGTGGCTGAGCAGCAAGGTCAGCAGCAGGAACAGCGGCGGGCTCAGCACATCGGGATATTGCTGCTCCGCCGCGTCCTCCAGCTCGCTATCGGCATAGGCCATCATCGCGAAGGGCCGCCGGATCGTCCGCCACAACGTCACCGGATAGAAGACCAGCCAGGTGATGATCTCGTAGAGCAGGTCGTCGAGCGACTTGAGGAACTGCATGAAGTTCATGCGCCGGTTTCAGCACAGCGGCGTCCGGCTTCCAATCGTCATTCAGCCGCTGGCAAGTCGTGCCGGCCATGATAGCGTGGAAACAAAGGGGGAATTTCCATGATCCGCTGCACGCCGCTGCTTGCCGTTCCGGCCTTGCTCCTTGCATCGCCCGCCGTGGCGCAGGATCAGGAGCCGACCGTCGAAGCGGTGCAGGCGAGCCTGGACAGGTTCGACTATGCCCAGATGCGGGTCGAGATCGTCGTAGCGCGTGACGACGTCAAGAAGACCTGGCTCATCAGCCGCCGGGCCACTGGCAGCCGGACGCTGCGGCGCTGCGTGACCGAATTCGCCACCCCCGAGGTGCTTCTGATCGCCAACACCAAGCCGGCAAAGACCTATGTCCTCGACTGGAGCGACGTGACCAAGGTTTCCTCCTCCGATCTCTACGAGATGGACCTGGAACACCGTGACACGGCGCTGCGGACGAAGTTCCGGTTCAATCAGACGGGCCTCGCGCCGGCCTTCCAGCAAGCGTCCGAGTTTCTCCGGAAGCAATGCACCCGCTGAGGCATCGCATCGGGCTTCCAATGTAGGAAATCGTTTCGCATAGACTGGTGGATGCGAAAGCCTTCACCAGAGATGCTTGCCGTCGATCCCGGTCAGCGACCAGTCCATGGTCTCGAGATCGCCGAGCAATCGCGCATGCACCCGCCATGCGACGCTTCTTGCCGTCCGCACTGCGGGCTCTCGAGCGCCCGACGGGTTGCGCCTGTTCTCGCGCGTAGACGTCGTGAACTTAGTGAACTTCCGCGCCTCGCTGGCACAATCCACCGCACTTCATTACGGGTCCGTCGTATCGGCACCGTCCGTTCAGCCCGGCTTCACGCGCATGTCCGGAACGTTTCGATGCCCCTGGCCGTATGGGCCTTCGGGAAGGAGAATTGATCATGAAGCATCTGATAACCCTCGTCGCGGCAGCCGCGGCCAGCCTGGCGGTCGCCTCGCCGGCGATGGCCCAGCGCGCGCCCATCTATGGGCAGGACGAGGAAGCGCGCTTCGATGCCGCGCAGCAGCGGTTCGAGCGCGAGTACGACCAGTTCCAGCAGGCGATCGAGCGCTATCGCGCCTACAGGGCCCGCCCGGTCGCGCCGCCGCCCCCGCCGCGCGGCGGCTATGGCTATGATCCGCGCGACGACGAATTCTATGACGCGTCGCGCGACTATCGTGCCCCGCCCCCGGGCTATCAGGACCGCGTCCTCGCTCAGGACGACCGCATCTATCGCGGCAATGACGGCAAATATTATTGCAAGCGCTCGGACGGCACGACCGGCCTGATCGTCGGCGCCGCTGCCGGCGGCCTGTTCGGCAACGTCATCGCCGGCGGACGCTCCAAGACCGTGGGCACGCTGCTCGGCGCGATCGCCGGCGGTGCGCTCGGCAGTTCGGTGGACCGCGACCAGGTCCGCTGCCGCTAAGCGATCGCGAGGCCCCGTCGTCGTTGCGGCGGGGCCTCCGTAGCTTCCCCGATTGGGGTAGCTCCGGAGCGGCCAATCACCCCGGTTACAGGCATAATCACGCCATAATGGGGGTATGAGGAGTCGCGTAATGCCCGTTGAGCGCGTGCTGAGACAGCACGCCCATATTCTCGCCAATGCCGATGCGCTCGAGACGCTGGTCTCTGGTCCGCGGCCGGCGAGTGTCGAGGGGCTTGGATTCCGTCGTTGGGTGTTCACCCGCGACCTGATGATGCATTTCGCCAAGATGGAGGGCCAGGTCTATGGCCCGCTGATGGACGGCGTCGGCGGCGACGTGGCGCAGGCGGCGAGCCGGGCCAGCGCCGAGACTGCCGCGCTGGTCGCCGATTTCCGGGAGCACATCACCCGCTGGCACGGGCTTCCGGGCGAGGACCAGTGGGAGACCTATGCCCGCTCGATCCGCTGGCTGATGGCGCGCATCCGCGAGCGGATCGAAGGCGAGGCGGCGGAGATCCTTCCGCTGCTCAGCCAGTTGCCGGTCAACGACGACGGAGCCTGCCCCGGCAAGCCGGACCATCGCTACGTCGCCGATGCCTGGGAGATACGCGAGCTGATCTTCGAAGGACCGAGTTTCGTGAATGCGAACCGGTCCGGCCCGGGAGAGGCGGAGGCCGCCTGACCGGCTCAGTGCCAGAAGATGAGGATCAGCAGGATGATCGGGATCGGAATACCCAGCAGCCACAACAGGATTCCCTTGCCCATCTTCACTCTCCAAGCTGTTGGTTTCGATAGTGAAAGAACCGTTCGGAGGCGGCACAGGTTCCCACTGGAACCCGTGGGCCGCTTCGGGCACTGAGCCCGGCATGACCGACGGCCTGCCCCAGCCCCGCCGCACCCTCGCCATCGCCGCGATTTCGTTCGGCTCGGCGCTGGTGGTGATCGACGGCGCGATCGCCACGGTGGCCCTGCCCACCATTGCCCGGGACCTGCACGTCGACAGCTCGGCTGCGGTCTCGGTGGTCACCGTCTACCAGCTGATGCTGGTCATGCTGCTCCTGCCCCTTGCCGGGCTGGGCGAGCGGATCGGCCTCAAGCGGATGTACCAGGCCGGCCAGCTGGTCTTCACCGTGGCGACGGTGCTGTGCTTCTTCGCCAAGAGCCTGCCCTTCCTGCTCATCGTCCGGGCGGCGCAGGCGATCGGCGCGGCGGCGGCACTCAGCGTGTCCTCGGCGCTGATCCGCCAGGTCTATCCCGCCAAGCATCTCGGTCGCGGGCTGGGCATCAATTCGGTGGTCGTGTCGAGTTCCGCCGCGCTCGCGCCGACACTGGGCGGCCTGGTGCTGGCGATCGGGCCCTGGCCCTGGGTGTTCGCCTCGGCGGTGCCCTTCGCCATCGCCAGCCTGCTGCTCGGCCGCGCCTTGCCGGACAATCAGGCGCGCAACGAACCATTCGACGTGTTCGGCGCCCTGCTCTGCGCCGGCATGTTCGGGCTGGTGATCGGCGGGCTGGAGAGCAGCGTGCATGGCGACAGCCCCGTCGTCTCCGGCGCCGTGGTGCTCGCCGGCGCGGCGATCGGGGTGCTGTTCGTCCGGCGCGAGATGCGCGAGCCCAAGCCGATCCTGCCGGTCGACCTGCTGACCCGGCCCGTGCTCGCCCTATCCGTCATTGGCGCTTACACCGCCTTCATCGCGACGATGACGCTGCTGCTTTCGCTGCCCTTCCGCCTGCAGCACGGCTATGGCTTCTCGCCGTCCGAAGTCGGCGCGGTGATAGCGCCCTGGCCGTTGACCACGATGATCGTCGCGCCCCTCGCCGGCTCGCTGTCCGATCGCTATCCCGCTGGGGCATTGGGTGGCATCGGCATGGTCATCGCAGTCGCCGGCCTGCTCTTCCTTGCCTTCCTTCCCGTCGATCCGAGCTGGTTCGACATTGCCTGGCGCATGTCGCTGACCGGCGCGGGGTTCGGCATGTTCCTGTCGCCCAATGCTCGGCTGATCATCGGCTCCGCACCGATCGACCGTGCCGCGGCCGCGGGCGGGCTCGTCTCGACCACCCGGATGGTCGGCCAGACCACCGGCGCCACGCTGGTAGCGGCCTTGCTGGCGCTCGGCATCGGTGGCGGCATGACACCGCCGCTGGTCTCGGCGGGCCTCGCCGCCATTGCCGGCCTGTGCAGCCTCGCCCGGCTGCGCCCCGCGATCCGAAACCCGCGCGCCGCCGAGACGGAGGACGTCCAGCCCGCGAAGCTGCGCTGATCCGCCTAATACCTTTGTTTGGGCTGCCGCGACGCAATCGCTCGTTGCGATAGCGTCCGGGAAGCGCCTACAGGCAGTGCCATGGCCGCCGAAGCAAAGCACCCGTTCGCCGTTCCCAATTTCCGCTATTATTTCCTGGCCCGACTTTCGACGACACTTGCCCAGATGGCGATGGTGATCGTCATCGGCTGGCAGGTCTATGACATCGCCCGCCGCACGATGACGGTGAAGGAAGCGGCGTTCCAGCTCGGCCTGATCGGTGTCGCCCAGTTCCTGCCGCTCCTGTTCCTGTCGCTCTTCGCCGGCTGGGTCGCGGACCGGCTCGACCGGCGCTGGATCGCCCGTGCAGCCGTGGCGCTCGAAGCATTCTGCGCGATCAGCCTCGGCGTGCTCACCTACACCAACGCGATCACCCTGCCTTGGTTGTTCGGCATTGCGGCGCTGCTCGGCGTGGCCCGTGCGTTCGCCAGCCCGGCGCTGAGCGCGCTCTCGCCCAACCTCGTGCCAAAGGCGATCCTGCCCACCGCGATCGCGCTGAGTTCGCTCTCCTGGCAGATCGGCACGGTGATCGGCCCGGCCATGGGCGGTTATCTCTACGCGGCCGCCGACTGGCTCTCCTATGCGGTGGCGGGCGGCCTGTTCCTGCTGTCCTTCGTGTTGCTCATGCTGATCGGCCCGGTGCCGCGGAGCGCGGCCAAGTTCAGCGGCAGCCCCTGGGCGCAAATGGTCGACGGGCTCCATTATGTCCGCCGCAATCGCCTAGTGCTCGGCGCCATCTCGCTGGACCTGTTCGCCGTGCTGCTCGGCGGCGCGACCGCGATGCTGCCAGTCTATGCCCGCGACATCCTTCAGGTCGGTGCCGGCGGGCTCGGCCATCTGCGCGCCGCCCCGGCGATCGGCGCGGTGGTGACTGCGGTGTTCTTCTCGTGGCGGCCGCTGAAGAGCGATGTCGGGGTGAAGATGCTGCTCGCGGTGGCCCTGTTCGGCGTGGCGACGGTGATCTTCGGCCTGTCCTCGCCGCTGCTGGTGCCAGCGCTCGGGCCCAGCGCGATCGGGCATGACACGGCGCCCGCCGTGCTGGTGGCGCTGTTCGCGCTGTTCGTGCTCGGCGCAGCGGACATGGTGTCGGTCTATGTCCGCCAGTCGCTGATCCAGCTCTACACGCCGGACGAGATGCGCGGCCGCGTCGGCGCGGTCTCGACGCTGTTCATCTCCGGATCGAACGAGCTGGGCGAGGCCGAGTCGGGCTTCCTCGCCGCGCTGATCGGCCCGGTCGCCGCGGTTGTGGGCGGCGGCGTCGGAGCCATCCTTGTCACACTGGCATGGGCCAAGCTATTTCCGGAACTCAGGCGGGCTCGCACGTTCGATCCCCCCACCAATCTCGAGATTCCTCCCAAGGAGATGACCACATGAAGGCCAATACGATCCTCGAGACGATCGGCAACACGCCGCATATCCGCGTCCAGAAGCTGTTCCCGGGCTCCGAGGTCTGGGTGAAGTCCGAGCGCTCGAATCCGGGCGGCTCGATCAAGGACCGCATCGCGCTGGCCATGATCGAGGCGGCCGAGCGTGACGGCAGCCTGCAGCCGGGTGGCACGATCGTCGAGCCGACCAGCGGCAACACCGGCGTCGGCCTGGCAATGGTCGCCGCGGTAAAGGGCTACAAGCTCGTTCTGGTCATGCCGGAAAGCATGTCGGTGGAGCGCCGCCGCCTGATGCTCGCCTATGGTGCCACCTTCGACCTCACCCCGCGTGAAAAGGGCATGAAGGGTGCGATCGAGCGGGCGATGGAGATCGTCGAGACGACGCCCGGCGCCTGGATGCCGCAGCAGTTCGAGAACCCGGCGAACATCGATGTGCACGTGAAGACCACGGCGCAGGAGATCCTCAACGACTTCGCCGATGCGCCGATCGACGTGGTGATCACCGGCGTCGGCACCGGCGGCCACATCACCGGGGTTGCCGAAACGCTGAAGAAGGCTTGGCCGAACCTCAAGGTCTATGCGGTGGAGCCCGAGCTCTCGCCGGTGATTTCGGGCGGCCAGCCCGGCCCGCACCCGATCCAGGGCATCGGCGCGGGCTTCGTGCCGCGCAATCTCCATACCGATGCGATCGACGGCGTGATCAAGGTCGATGCCGGCATCGCCAAGGACATGGCCCGCCGCGCGGCACGCGAGGAAGGCATGCTGGTCGGCATCTCCTCGGGCGCAACCCTGGCGGCGATTCTCCAGAAGCTTCCCGACCTGCCGGAGGGCAGCCGGGTGCTCGGGTTCAATTATGATACAGGCGAGCGCTATCTGAGCGTTCCGGATTTCCTTCCGGAGAGCTGAGACCACTGGAATTGCCCCCCGGTTAACGGTAACTTCCCCGAGTCGGGGAAACGTATTTCCGGGGGGGAATTCGTGCGCAATGCGATGATTCTGGTGAGCGTGATGCTCGCCATCTATCTGGGGTGGCCGCTCGCCTTTGGAGGCAAGCCGCGTGGACTGGAGACGCCGGCCGAGGCGCGGGGCGTGACCACTGTCCCAAAACAGGCCAAGCCAGCGGTACTTGCCTCGGCGGCCAAGCCGCCCATGGCGCCCACCCGGCCCGAGAGCTGCTACAAGCGCTATCAGCGCGAAGTGAAGCTCTGCTCGGGTGACGCCGAGGCGGCATGCAAGTTCGGCGCGGCCGATCATTGGGACATGTGCGAAGCCACCGGCTTCTGGCCGAACTGAGCCTTCGTAGGGCAGCTGGCGGGGCATTGCGGCGTTTCGGCGCCGCAATGGTTCCAACCGTGCGACTTCTGCGTTATGGGCGGCGACCCCATGCCGACCCTCCCTTCCCTTCGCACCATCGGAGCGCCCGCGCTTCGCGTCTCGCCCCTGCTGGCGGCGTTGCTCGGTCTCGTCACGATCGTGGCGATCGCGCTGCCGCTCTGGCTGGTCGCGCATACGCCGCGAACGGTCGTCCACAAGCCTGGGCCGGTGAAGGTGTCGCACCGGGTAGTGCCGAAGTCCGAACTGCCCGACGTCGAGCCGGTCGAGCTCCAGGTCGTCAACCCCGACGACGCCCGGACCTATAACGCCTCCATCCCCTTTTCCACCCTGCCCAATCCGTCGGCGCGGCCGTTCAACATCTTCGGCGCCGAAGACAGCCGCGCGCGTGCGGTCGATTGCCTTGCCGCCGCGGTCTATTACGAGGCTGGCGACGACACGGTCGGCCAGCAGGCCGTGGCGCAGGTCATCATCAACCGTGCCCGGCATCCCGCCTTCCCCAAATCGATCTGCGGCGTGGTGTTCCAGGGCTCGGAGCGCTCCACCGGCTGCCAGTTCACCTTCACCTGCGACGGCGCGATGCTGCGCTACACGCCGACCGCTACCGCCTGGGAGCGCGCGCGCTATGTCGCGCGGATCGCGCTGAACGGCTCGGTCTACAAGCCGGTCGGCCACGCCACCCATTATCACACCGACTGGGTGGTGCCCTATTGGAGCGCCAGCCTCGAGAAGATCACCGAGGTCCATACCCATCTCTTCTTCCGCTGGGCGGGCTGGTGGGGCACCCCGCCGGCATTCAACCGCGCCTATACCGGCGTGGAGCCCAACATCGCGCTGATGGCGCGGCTCGCCCCGGCGAATTTTCAGCCCGACCCCGCGCTGGAGGGGCTGCTGCCCGGCGCGGTGGGCACCGATGGCGCGTTCATCGATCCCGCCTCGATCCCGCAAAGTGCCGTCCCCGCGCCGATGGCGGTCGAGGGTGGCGGCGAATCGAACAACTTCATGCTGACGCTCCCCCAGGGCATCAACCCCGATGCCTTCGCCGCCCTCGCCATCCGCACCTGTGGCGAGCGGCCCTATTGCAAGTTCATGGCCTGGGCCGACGGCAAGCAGACCCCGGCCAAATTGCCGCTGTCGAGCGCCCAGGTCTCGACCATGTCGTTCAGCTACCTGCGCGACGAGACGCAGGGCTTCGCCAAGGCGCTGTGGAATTGCGCCCAGTTCCGCCGTCCCAGCCCGGTCCAGTGCATGCGCGCCCAGATCCCGACCGAGGCGGCCACAGCTCCCGCCGCTGCCGCGACGCCGATCCCCGGCGCCACGCCACTGGCCGCACCCACCCCGCTCACCGGCGTGCGGCGCAAGGCCGATGCGATGGTGCCGCCGGCGACCGCGCCAGCCAATGTACCCGCCCAGGGCAGGGGCGCGGTGAGCTTCACCCTGCCCGTGCCCAGGCCCTCGCCGACCCCGCGCCCGACGCCCGAGGCGCGCTAGTCGACCCGGGCGGCGAGCGCCTGCGCCAGAGCGAGTGCGGCATCCAGTGGCGCGTCCGTGACATCGGGCCGATGCATGCCGCTCGCGCCGGCGGTATCCACGCGCACCGTCGCCACACCCAACCGTCGCTGCAGCCAGCTGCGCCGCACGGTGAGCGTCTGGATCGACTCGAACGGCACGATCCAGTCACGCTGCGACAGCACCCCGCGCATCACCTGCAGGCTGGTGTCGCGCAGGGCATAGCGGTGGTGGCTGCGCTGGAAGAGCGCGATGACCACGGAGACCGGGACGAGCAGCAGCCCCCACCAGAGCAGCGGCAGGAACCAGCCGGCGATCCCGAATGCCAGCGCCACCGGCAGGCCGTGACGGAATGCCGAGCGCAGGATGTGCGCCGGAGCCACCGGGCGCAGGCCGATCCGTTCGAAGGGCGGCAAGGGCGTGGCGGCGATGACCTGCGCGGCCTCCTCCGCGGTGGCGAAGGGCGCCAGTTCCTGGCGACCGGTGGGATCGTCGCTGCCGCCGAGCGTCTGCACCGCGACGGTGTTCCACCCCAGGCGGCCGCTGATCGCGCCGCGATGAACCAGACCGAGCTGGATGCGACGATCCGCGATCACGATCTCCGACCGGGTCAGCAGCCCGCGAACGCGGCGGAAGCGGCCCGGCTCATGGGTGAGCGTGAAACCATAGTCACGCAACAGGGTGCGCACGATGCCGGCGATCACGCCGAGCAGCAGCGCCACGACGAGCACCAGCGCCAGCGCCAGGAGGCTGAACTGGGCGATGGCGACGCGCTCGGCCTCGCCGAACCACTTCTCCCAATCGAACTTCACCACCCGATCGAGCGAGTGGATCGCACCATAGATCGCCGCGAGCCAGAGCATCGAGAAGCCGAATACGCCACGCAGAAGCACTCGGCCGAGCGACATTGCATAGACGGTGCGGCGCACCGGCTCGGCATTGGCGGGCTCGTCTCCTGCAACGACGGTAGCGACCGGATGGTAGGAACGCAGCAGGGCGCGCAACCGCTCGGCCTCGGCCAGCGAAACACTGTCCAGCTCACCTTCCTCCGCCTTGCCGCCACCGGTCTCGATCCGGACCAGCGCCAGGCCGAAGATACGGGCAAAGGGGCCGCGCTCGATCGACACGTCCTGGATCCGACCCCGCGGGATCGATCGGCGCTCTCGGCGAAGCACGCCGTGCTGGATCAGCACCTCCTCCTCGCCGATCGTGTAGGTGAAACACCACCAGCCGAGCCAGGTCGAGACGATCACCGCCGCGGCAATGGCGGCGAACGCGCCGAACGCCAGCACGGGATGGAACTCGCGCCCCATGAAGCCAAGCGCGAGCGGCGGTACGACAAGCGTGGAGGGAGCCCGCTTCACGAACCGCATGATCACGGTGAGGATGTGGAGCCGCCGCGGCGCGGCACCCGCGTCAGTCATGGGCGGCGCTGCCGATACGCTGGCGGATCGCGTCGCGGATTTCCTCGGCGGTGGTGCGGGAGACGCCGGGCAGGACGACGATATTGCCGTCGCTCCCCGCGGTGTGGAGGACCAGCGTCGCGACACCGAAGAGTCGTTCGAGCACGTCCTGGGACACGTCGATATGCTGGACCCGGAGGACCGGCACGATGGTGTGGACGCGGGTGAGCAAGCCATATTCGACATGGAGCTCACTGCCGGTGAAGGCATAGCCCCAGCGCCGCCAGCGCCGTCCCGGCGCGAAGACGGTGATCCATAACGCGAGCAGCAGCACCGGCCCCAGGATCACCCCATGCATCGGCAAGTCGGGCACGAAGATTTCCGCAGCGATTGCTGCAGCCAGCAGGATCAGCGCGGTGCGGATCGCGCGCAGGCGGATCACATGAAGCTGCCCACGCTCGAGCGGCGTGAGCGGTACGAACGACAAGGTCATCAAAGGACTATCGATACCCCCGGGTTGCAGCTCAAGTGTCTTACTACACCATAACGGTTCCAGCATGACATATCGCGCCAAACTTTATGAAGCAGACGCCACGGGGGGCCTCATTCCTCCCCGCCGATCTGCCGCCAACGCGTACCCACGCCCTCCCGGATGAGTTTGTAGACGACATTGTTCGGGTGTTTCGGTGCGCAGAAACCCGATAAATTATAGGTCCTGCCCGCCTCGCGCAGTTCGGTGAGATAGCCGGGACCATCGGTACAGATCACCAGCTCGGCAGAATCCTTATTCGGCATGCGCGCGGGATCGAACAGCAGGGCACGGACGCGGCGCGCGATGCCGGCATAGGTGCAATCGCCCTGCAGGCAGAAGGCGAAGTTCGGCGAGCGCTCCGGGACCAGGCGACAGCGGGTCTGCGACAGATTGCACTGGTAGCGGACCGTATCCAGCGAGGCGACCGCCTCTCCCTTCTCGCCCCGAGTGATGGTTACGACATTGCGCTCGCCCCCACGCAGCGCCGGGGTGGTGCTGAAACGAAGGGCGTCGTGGCCAACATCGCCGAGCTTGGGACTGGCGAAGGGATTGCGATCGCCAGGCTTCGTCAGCCAGGAGTCGCCGCTGGTGCGATCGGGGTCCTTGCCGGAGGCGAAATCATCCGTACCCAGCAGCAACAGCAACGCGAATGTGAGCATCGTGCACCTCCCCTCGGGTGGCGCACGCAACCATTTGAAATCCTACATTGCAAGGGGATTGGCGGCGTCCTCTTGCGAAGGCGCCGCCCCAAATCGTCATCCCGGCGAAAGCCGGGATCTCGGGCGGTAGGAACGGCCCGTGGCACGATACCCCGGCTTTCGCCGGGGTTACGACACCTCACGCCGCGCGGAACAGCTCCGGATCGAGCGCCATCACCGTCTCGCTGCCGGCCTCGATCTTGCGACGCAGGCCGCTCGCATCCGGGAAGAAGCGTTCGGCATAGAAGCGGGCGGTGACCAGCTTGGCTTCGTAGAACTTCGCGTCGCCCTCGCCGGTGGCCAATGCAGCGGCTGCCGCCTTGGCCATGCGGAGCCACATCAGGCCGAGCGCCACCGTGCCGGTGAGCTGCATGTACGGATAGGCGCCCGCGCCGACATCGTTCGGGTTCTTGAAGCCGTTCTGGGCGAGCCACATCGTCGCGCCCTGGAGATGGCCGAGTGCCTTCTCCAGCCCTTCGGCCAGCGCAGCGAGCTTCTCGTCGCCCTTGGCCGCGGCGGCTTCCTCGGCGACCAGCTTGAAAAAGGCCTGGACCGCGCGGCCGCCGTTCATGGCGAGCTTGCGGCCGACCAGGTCCATCGCCTGGACGCCGTTGGTGCCTTCATAGATCATCGAGATGCGGGCATCGCGGACATATTGCTCCATGCCCCATTCGGCGATGTAGCCATGGCCGCCATAGACCTGCTGGCTGTCGGTCGCGACCTTGTAGCCGATATCGGTGCCGACGCCCTTGATGACCGGGGTGAGCAGGCCGACCAGATCGGCGGCGAGCTGCCGCTCCTCCTCGGTCGGGGCGGCATGCTCGAGATCGACCTGGAGCGCTCCCCACAGGCACAGCGCCCGCATGCCCTCGGTCTGCGCCTTGGCTTCCATCAGCATGCGGCGCACGTCCGGGTGGACGAACAGCGTGTCGGCCTTTTCCTGCGGCTCCTGCGGACCGGTGAGCGCGCGGCCTTGGCGGCGGTCGTGCGCGTACTGGACGGCGTTCTGGAGGGCGACCTCGCCCACGCCCAAGCCTTGCAGGCCGACGCCGAGACGGGCGGCGTTCATCATGATGAACATCGCGGCGAGGCCCTTCATCTCCTCGCCGACGAGCCAGCCCTTGGCGCCGTCATAGTTCATAACGCAGGTCGAGTTGGCGTGGATGCCCATCTTGTGCTCGATCGAGCCGCAGGTGACTGGGTTGCGCTCGCCCAGCGTGTCGTCGTCGTTGACCAGGAACTTCGGGACCACGAAGAGCGAGATGCCCTTGGTGCTGTCCGGTGCGCCGGGGGTCTTGGCGAGGACGAGGTGGATGATGTTGCTCGTCAGGTCATGCTCGCCCGACGAGATGAAGATCTTGGTGCCGGTAATCAGGAACGAACCGTCGGCCTGGGGCTCGGCCTTGGTCTTGATCAGGCCGAGATCGGTGCCGCACTGCGGCTCGGTGAGGTTCATCGTGCCGCCCCACTCGCCCGAGACCATCTTGGGGACGTACTTGGCCTGCTGCTCGGGCGAGCCCTTGACCAGCAGCGACGCGATCGCGCCGTGGGTGAGGCCGGGATACATGGCGAAGGCCATGTTGGCGGAGATCATATACTCCTGGAACGCCGTGGAGACGACGTGCGGCATCCCCTGGCCACCGAACTCGACGGGTGCGCTCAGCGTACCCCAGCCGCTCTCGACGAACTGGTTGTACGCTTCCTTGTAGCCGGCGGGCGTGGTCACGCTGCCGTCGTCATGGCGGGTGCAGCCTTCCTGGTCGCCCGAATGGTTGAGCGGGAACAGCACCTCGGCGACGAACTGGCCGCCCTGCTCGAGCACCGCGTCTACCGTGTCGGGCGTGGCATTCTCGAAGCCGGGCAGATTGGCGTAGCGATCGAGGCCGATCACCTGATCGAGGACGAAGCGCGTGTCGCGCACCGGCGGGGTGTACTGGGGCATTTCAGGTTCCTCGGGGGTTAGTCGCTGCTCTTGAGCAGTTCGACGAATTGCTGGAGCTCGGTGATGTGCGCGTCGATGTCGCGCTTCTGGTTCTCGAGCAGCTCGATGCGTTCCAGGCAGCGCTCGAGCGTGAACTGCTTCTGGGTGCTGCGGCCGTCGCCGACATCGTAGAGATCTATCATCTCGCGGATCTCGGCCAGGCTAAAGCCGACGCGCTTGCCGCGCAGGATCCAGGCAAGCCGGGCACGGTCGCGGTGCGAATAGATGCGGGCGGTGCCGCGGCGCTCGGGACCGATCAGCCCCTCGTCCTCGTAGAAGCGCAAGGCGCGCGGCGTGACCGAGAACTCGGCGCACAGGTCCGAGATGGTGAAGGAGTCGCGGTCCGGGCGCGCATCGATCGGCGCCAGGGCCTCGAGCGGAAAGGCTGGAGCGTTCATGGGCATGGAAAATACCTTCCCCTTACGTGAACGTCAATCTCGATCGTGGCCGAGATCGACCTTTTCCTTCATCCCGGCCCTATCCGTCATCCCGGCGAAAGCCGGGATCTCGTGCGGCTCCTTTCCGGCACCTTTGCCTGAGATCCCGACTTTCGTCGGGATGACGACTACTGGCCGCCGCAGAGCCTCTTGCCGTTCGCGTCGCGCATCGCGGCGGCCTCGGCGGCCGACTCGCTGAGCCGCGTGACTTCCAGTCCCGCATAGGAGGCCCGTTTTGCGCAGAATTTATTGCAGCCATCGGGCAGCGCGCCCGGAAAGGCGATCTTGTCGCCATCGTATTTGGCGTCGAACGAGCAGCTGCCGTCCTCGCCGAACTCGATATGGAGCGACTCCCCTACCCGGCTCGCCCGGCCCGAGCCGCTGCAGGTGATGCGGTCGCCATAGTCGACGAACGCGCCGATCCGGTAGCCGAGCTCCTCGTCGGGGACGATGCAGATGCGGTCGGTGTCGCGGGCATAGAGGCCGGCGATATCGGTGTCCGCCGGGTTGCGGACCAGGCCGCGCTCGATCGCGGCCTTTTCCAGGTCCTGGGGTTTCTCCGCCTTGCCCGTGGGCGCCTGGCCGCCCGAGCAGGCGGCGAGGAGCAATACGAGGAGGAGCCCTGCCCGCTTCATCCGCGGACGAGCTTTCCGTCCTCGATGATCCGGTAGAAGCAGCTCGGCGCGCCGGTGTGGCAGGCAGGACCGCGCGGCTCGACCTTGAGCCAGACGGCGTCCTGATCGCAGTCGATCCGCGCCTCGATCACCTTGAGGACGTGGCCCGAGGTCTCGCCCTTCTTCCACAGCCTGCCGCGACTGCGCGACCAGAAGGTCGCCTCGCCGGTATCGAGCGTCGCCTGGAGCGCCTCGGCGTTCATATGGGCGAGCATCAGCACCGTGCCGTCGGGGGCTGTACACACGGCGGTGATCAGGCCGGAGGCGTCGTATTTCGGGTCGAGCAGACTGCCCGTTTCGCGATCATTGTCCACGGGGACGCTCTAGCCCAACTCGCCACCCGGGCGAAAGCCGCGGCCTCATGCCTTATCGCGAGATCCCCGCTTTCGCCGGGTTGACGGCTCCTAATGATCGCGGATCGCGTCGACCAACTCGTCCTTGTCCATCCTGGAGCGACCCTCGATGCCGATCTCCTTGGCCTCGTCGTAGAGCTGGCCCTTCGAACGGCTCTCGAGGGTGCCGCCGCGGTGGTCGATGCTGCCTTCGGCCTGGGCGTTGGCGATTCGCGCCGCCTTCTCCTTCGAGTTCCCCGCATCGCGGAGTTTCTCGTAGAGTTCATCGTTCTTGATCTGCGGTCCGTGGTCCTTGGCGGGCATGGAAACGCCTCCTTTCGCCCTGAAAAACCACCGGAAAACCCTGCAAGTTCATTTCTTTGTGACAGACCGGCGACAAATCGCACCGAAGCGCCTATATGCCCGCCCGACAGTTACAAACCCCTCGAGGGCTGATGCTTACCACAAACCCGTTCGACGACGACAAGCTGCGCGAAGAGTGCGGCATTTTCGGTGTTTCCGGCATGGACGGGGCGTCAGCCGCCGTCGCGCTTGGCCTGCATGCGCTGCAGCACCGTGGGCAGGAGGCAGCGGGCATCACCAGCTTCGATGGCCGCCAGTTCCACATCCACCGCGCGATGGGCCATGTCGCGGGCAATTTCGACCGCGATGAAGTGATCCGCGCGCTGCACGGCGACACCGCCTGCGGCCATGTCCGCTATGCCACCACGGGTGGCTCGGACCTCCGCAACGTCCAGCCGCTCTATGCCGAGCTGGCGACCGGCGGTTTCGCAGTGGCGCATAACGGCAACATCTCGAACGCGATGCGGCTGCGGCGTGACCTGGTCCGCCGCGGCGCGATCTTCCAGTCGACAAGCGACACCGAGGTGATCATCCACCTCGTCGCGACCTCGCAATACCGCACGCTGATCGATCGCTTCATCGATGCGCTGAAGCAGGTCGAGGGCGCCTATTCGCTGATCGTCATGACCCCCGAGGGCATGATTGCCTGCCGCGATCCGCTGGGCATCCGCCCGCTGGTGATGGGCAATCTGGACGATGCGATCATCTTCGCCTCGGAGACGGTGGCGCTCGACGTGGTCGGCGCCGAATATGTCCGCGACGTCGAGCCGGGCGAGCTGGTGATCGTCAAGGGCGGCGAGCTCAGCTCGCACAAGCCCTTCGCGCCGGTCAGCGCACGGCCGTGCATCTTCGAATATGTCTATTTCTCGCGCCCGGATTCGATCAGCGACAACCGCTCGGTCTATTCGGTGCGCAAGGCGATCGGCGCGCAGCTGGCGATCGAAAGTCCGGTCGAGGCCGACCTGGTCGTCCCCGTTCCAGATTCCGGCGTGCCGGCGGCGATCGGCTACGCCCAGCAGAGCGGCATTCCGTTCGAGCTCGGCATCATCCGCTCGCACTATGTCGGCCGCACCTTCATCCAGCCGGGCGACAAGGTTCGCCATCTGGGCGTGAAGCTGAAGCACAATGCCAATCGCGAGCTGATCAAGGGCAAGCGCGTGGTGCTGATCGACGATTCGATCGTGCGCGGCACCACCAGCCTCAAGATCGTGCAGATGATGCGCGAGGCAGGCGCGGCGGAGGTGCACATGCGCATTGCCTCGCCGCCGACGCGGCACAGCTGCTTCTACGGCGTCGATACGCCCGAGCGCGCCAAGCTGCTCGCCGCAAAGCTCGACGTGGGCGGGATGACCGACTTCATCCATGCCGACAGCCTGTCGTTCATCAGCATCGACGGCCTGTACAAGGCGCTGGGCGAAGCGCATCGCGCCGACATCCATCCGAAATACTGCGATGCGTGCTTCACCGGTGAATATCCGACGACGCTGACCGACCAGGACGAGAACGGCCCGCCGACCGACCAGTTCGCGTTGCTACACGAGCGCGTGGGCTGACACCGGGATGAGCGAGGGGGCACTTTCGGGGCGCACGGCGCTCGTCACCGGCGCGAGCCGGGGCATCGGCGCCGCGACTGCGCTGGCGCTGGCCGGCCAGGGCGCGCATGTGATCCTCACCGCGCGAACCGCGGGCGGGCTCGAGGAAGTCGAGGAGGCGATCTTCGCCGCCGGTGGGTCGGCAACGATCGCGCCGATGGATCTGACCGAGAATGACAGCATCGCCAGGCTGGCCGAGGCGATCTTGGGCCGCTGGACGGCGCTGGACATACTGGTGCTCAATGCCGCCCAGCTCGGCACGCTGAGCGCAGTGCCGGCGATCGACTTCAAGGAATTCGCCAAGGTGCTGACGCTCAACGTCACGGCCCAGGCGGCGATCCTCGCGGCGTTCGACCCGATGCTCAAGGCGTCGAGCGGCGCGCGGGTGATCGGTGTTACCTCGAGCGTAGGCCGCACCGCGCGCGCCTATTGGGGCGTCTATGGCGCGTCCAAGGCGGCGTTCGAGAACCTCCTGCTCACCTATGGCGAGGAAGTTGCGCACATCAGCAAGGTGCGCGTGGGCATCCTTGATCCGGGCGCGACCCGCACCAAGATGCGCGCACGCGCCTTCCCGGGCGAGGATCCGGCGACGGTGAAGGCGCCGGAAGTGGTGGCCGAGCGCATCGCCGCGCTGGCGGTGTCGGGGTTCGAAGCCGGGCATTTCGAGCGGGTCGCGTAAATCCCGTCATCCCGACGAAAGTCGGGATCTCGTGCGCCTCCTTCCCCGCGCCTTCGCCTGCGATCCCGGCTTTCGCCGGGATGATGGTTATTTGGCAGCAGCCTCGAACAGCCGGTTGAGGAATGCCGTGCGTGCCTGGCCATAGGCGTCGTCGCTGGCCTTGGGCGCCGCGGCGGATACCGCGATCACCACCTTCGACTTCGGATCCACCCGGATCGTCTGGCCGAAAATGCCCTGGGCGCCGAACCGGCCCTCGGGATAGGTCCACCATTGATAGCCATAGCCGCGGCCCGGCACGCCGATATCGGCATGCGCACTGGTCGACTCGCGGAACCAGTCCGGGGTGACGACGCCCTTCCCGCCCTCCAGCGCGAACTGGCCCATACGGGCATAGTCGCGCAGGCTCACCGACAGGCAGCAGCCGCTGACCTCGTGCCCGGACGGATCGACCATCCAGAACGCATCCTGCTCCATGCCATAGGGCTTCCAGATCTTCTCGCTGAGATAGGTGGCGAGCGGCTTCTTCGTCGCCCGCATCACCAGCACGCCGATCAGGTTGGTCTCGCCGGTCTTGTAGACCCATTTGGTCCCGGGCGCGAACTCGCGGGGGAGCTTCTTCATGTAGAAGACCGTGGGGTCCTCCCCCGCCGGCACGGGCTCTAGGAACATGCGGGCGACGTCGGACTTCGCGTCGGTATAGTCCTCATTCCACTTCACACCCGAGGTCATGGTGAGCAGTTGGGCGATGGTCACCCCGTCATAGCCGCTGCCGGCAAGCTCGGAGATGTACCTGGTGACCGGCTCGTCGACAGACTTGATGAAGCCGTCCCGGATCGCCGCGCCGACCAGCGACGAGGTGAACGACTTGGCGACCGAGAAGCTGGTCCAGCGCCCCTGCTGCGAATAGCCGCGAGCATAGCGCTCCAGAATGATCTTGCCGTCCTTGAGCACGACCAGCCCGGCGATGTTCTGCTGGGCGATGAAGGCATCGAGATCGGCATCCGGGAAGGCGAGCAGCTTGCCGGCGGGCAGCGCGCGAACCTTGCCGCCGGCCCGGACGATATGGCCGGGGAAGAGCTTCTCCATGTGCGGGAAATTCTGGTCGCGCTGGGCCTGACTCCAGAACAGCACCTCGGCGCCGACCTTGCGCAGCCCGGAACTGTCGCCGGACTGGATCTTCACGTCGGGCGACACCACCGCCTGGGCCAGCGCCCCATGTCCCGCAAACGTTCCGAGCGCGAGCGCGCCCGCCTGCAGCCAGTTCTTCATCACCCCTCCTCTTTGACCAGGGTGAGCTGGATGACGTCGATACCGCCACCTCTGAACCCACCCTCGCAATACATCAGATAATAACGCCACAAGTTTATGAAATCAGGATCGAATTGCTTGGGTAGCGCACCAGCGGCCACGGCCGCGTCGAAACGTTCGCGCCACAGGCGGAGTGTCTCGGCATAATCGAGACCAAAGCCGGTGCGATCCCGGACCTTGAGGCCCCGAGCCGCGGCCAATGCGCCGAAGCCTTCCTCCGAGAGCAACAGCCCGCCCGGGAAGACATAGGCCTGGATGAAGTCGACGTTCGAGGCATAGTCCTCGAAGAACGCATCGTCGAAGGTGATGACCTGCAGCGCGGCGTGGCCGCCCGGCTTGAGCGTACGCGCAATGGTGTCGAGATAGGCGGGCCAATAGGCTTGGCCGACAGCCTCGGCCATCTCGATGCTGGCCACCGCGTCATAGGTGCCGGTGACGTCGCGATAGTCGGTCAGGGTGAAGCGGGCGTTCTCGGGTACCCGTGCCTCGGCCCAGGCCTTTTGCTCGGTCGACAGGGTGATGCCGTGGATTCTGCGCCCCTCGGCCACCGCCAGTTCGGCGAAGCTGCCCCAACCACAGCCGATCTCCAGTATCTCGTCGCCCGGCCCCGTGTTGGTGCGCGCGAGGATCGCCGCCAGCTTCTCGTGCTGGGCCTGTTCGAGCGACTGGCCGGGCGCGGTGAAGCGCGCGCTCGAATAGGTCATGCCGGGATCGAGCCAGAGCCGGTAGAAGTCGTTGCCCAGGTCGTAGTGGAAATGGATGTTCCGCCGCGAACCGCCGCGATGATTGCGGTTGCGCCAGTGGAGCAGGCGCTTGATCCGCTTCGACGGGCCGGTGGCGCGGGCCTGGCGAGCCAGCGCTGCGCGGTTGAGCCCGAACAGCGCGAAGAGCTGGACCGGGTCGGGGCTCGTCCATTCGCCGAGCGCCCAGGCCTGGTACCAGCCGATCGAGCCGCCGATCGCGAGACGAAGCAGCGCGCGCCAGCTGCGCAGATCGACCACCGCCGCCGGCCCCTCGGCACGCCCGCCGAGCAGCCGGGCGGTGCCGTCAGGCAGGCCGAGCGACAGGCTGCCCTGGAAGATGCCGGCGTCGATCTTGTCGAGCTGGCTGCGGAAAAATGGTGCCAGCGTGCGCGAGAACCAGCCGGGTTTCCGCGGGGAATGGTCAGGGGCGGAAGGACTTAGCGGCGCGTGCATTTCAGGGCGCACAATGCACGCGCTGGCGTATTGGGCAAGCCTAGCTTTGGGGTCGCTTCTTCACCCGCTCGCCATTGAACAGATAGCGCAGCGCCGGGCTCAGCCTGATCAGCTTCCAGATGCCATAGGAGCCGAAAAAGGCAGCGAGGCAGAGCAGGATGAACTTGGGCCAGACCGGGATCGGCAGCAGGTCGAGCCAGGGCGTGAACAGCACGATCAGCGGCTCGTGGAACAGGTAGATGACGAAGGAGGCCGAAACGAGCGCCTTCACCCAGCGACGCTCGCCATGGATGAAGTGGGCGAGCGCGCCCAGCGCTGCCTGGGTGAGGCTGATCGCCGCGACGCCGGTGAGCACCGGCCTCCAGAGGAACGGCACCAGGCGCGGATAGAAGACCACCACGATGCTGGCCGCCAGGCCGGTCAGGAACAGGATCCAGGAAAAGCGGGCGAAGCGCCGGTCGAGCGCAGGAATGCGCTGCAGCACCGCACCGAACAGGAACCAGGGCAGATAGTCGAGCGCATAGCGGGCGGAGAGGAAATTGACCGCGAAATTGTTCAGGTAGCGATAGCGCTCGAGCTGGAGCGAGCCGAGGCCGCACATGCCGAGGACCAGGCCGATGGCAAGGGTGACCGGCACGAACCACCGCACCAGCATGCGCTGCTCGCCCTTGAGCTCGGCATGGGCGAGCGGGGGCAACAGCCAGACCAGGGCGGCGAGCCCCGCCGTGTAGTAGAGCAGCACCTGGACGAACCAGAGATGCTCGAACGGGTTGCGCTCCGTCATGGTCATGATCTCCCACCACCGCGCCAGCGGGTCGGGATGACCGGTCTCGAGCAGCAGCAGGAAATGCATCGCCGGCACCAGCAGGAAGGTGCCCGCCAGGAAGGGCGGCACCAGCCGGTGAAGGCGCGACGGGAGATAGCTCGCCACGGGCCGGCGATGGAGCAGCATCGCGGCGAAATAGCCGGCGATCATGTAGAAGCCCGGCATGCGGAACAGGTGGAGATAGTCGGCGAGCTGGATGAAATCGCGCGACCGATCGTGGAAATTGGCGATCCACGGCCCCGGGCGGACGGTCAGCGAGGCATGGTAGGGAATGCCGAACAGCAGGAACACGGCCCGCAGCGCATCGAGATCATGCCGGCGCGCGCGCTCCTGGGGCGTGCGAAAGCTGCTGGCCGCGGGTTCGCCGGGGTTCATCGCGGATAGACGTTCGGAGCCGGCGCAAGTTCATGCGCTTCGAAACCGGAGATGACACCGATCGACATGAACGGCGCGATAGGCCAGTCCACCGGCAAATCAAGCCGATAGCGATAACCGTCAGACTTTGTGGGGTTCCTTGTCGACCATCCAGGTCTGCCCCTTGCCGACCAGCTTCTGGAGGTCGGCCGTCTTGCCTTCGCTCGCCGCCTTGTTCTGCGCGACAACGGCACTCTCGAAGGTCGGCGCGGGATCGTCGTACAGCACGCCCAGCGCCATCGGGAACGGGCCAAAGGGCATCTCGACGAGCATATGGGCGATGGCCCGGTTGGTGACGTTGTGGACGATCACCCCTGCCCCTTCCCAGTCGCCCTCGGTCACGTCGACCACCTTGAGGGTGAGGCTGTGCATGTCGAGGGTAAGGCCCCTGGTGCCGCCGGCGAAGAGCAGCGGCTTGCCATGCTCGGCCCAGAGCTGGCCCAGCGCTGCATTGGGTTTGGCAGTGAAGGGCTCGAAGACCTCGTCATTGTAGACGATGCAGTTCTGGAAGATCTCGACGAACGCCGCGCCCTGATGCGCATGCGCGGCCTTGAGGACGCTCGGCAGGTTCTTGTGCACGTCGATCCCGCGGGCGACGAAACGGGCTCCTGCCCCCAGTGCGAAGGCGCAGGGTTTGGCGGGATGGTCGACCGAGCCGAACGGGGTGGAGGGCGAGCGGGTGCCTTCCCGACTCGTCGGCGAGTATTGGCCCTTGGTGAGGCCGTAGATCTCGTTGTTGAACAGCAGGAACTGGCAGTTCAGGTTGCGCCGGAGCAGGTGCATCGTGTGGTTGCCGCCGATCGACAGCGCATCGCCGTCGCCGGTGATGATCCACACGTCGAGGTCCGGATTGGCCAGCTTGACCCCCGTCGCCACCGCCGGCGCACGGCCGTGGATGGTGTGGAAGCCATAGGTTTCCATGTAATAGGGGAAGCGCGACGAACAGCCGATGCCGCTGACGAACACCGTGTTCTCCGGCGCGACGCCCAGTTCGGGCATGGTCCGCTGCACGGCTTTCAGGATCGCATAGTCGCCGCAGCCCGGGCACCAGCGGACCTCCTGGTCGGTCTCCCAGTCCTTGGGGGTGCTCGGGCGTATCGTCGTGATCTCGTTCATCGTCGAGTTCCCTAGAAACGGTCCACGGCCTGGCCGGGCCGGAGATAGCCATAGACGCGGAAGCCCTGCTCGGTCGCATGACCGGCGAGACCGATCGCCTTGAGATGGGAGAGAATCTCGGGCCGGTCGGCATCGGTGCGCGGCAGGATGTCGACGAACTCGATGTCCGCGTATCCGCCAATCCGGAAATGATAATACCACTCGCTGTCCGATGCGCCGTAGTGGCCCGAGAGCATCATGCACCGGAAATCCGGCGGCGAGGCCATGCCGTACATGGCGAGGCGCAGCTCATCCCATTTCGTGTCGTTCGCCGCGGAAGTGAGCAGTGCCTTCTGCCGCGCCGCGCCGGCCGGGATCCACTGCGTCATGGGTTCACCGCCTCCGGGCTGGGAAGCTGGCTGTCGCTGGGCGGGAGTTCCTGGTCGAAATCGGCGCCGATGTGCTGGGCGATCGCGGCTTCGATCTCGGCGATGCGGAAGGGCTGGCCCGAGACCTTGGCGAGCGATTTGGCGTCGACCAGATACTGGTCGCGCAGCAGCGTCTTGAGCTGGCCCGTGTTCATTTCCGGTACGAGAACATGCTCATAACTAGCTAACAGATCACCGAGATTACTCGGAAGCGGCCAGATGTGCCGGATATGGACATGGCTGACGTCATGCCCCCTGGCCCGTGCCCGCCGCACCGCCTGGGCGATCGGGCCATAGGTCGAGCCCCAGCCGACCACGACGAGCTTGCCGCCCGCCTGCCCCTGCTCGACCGCCTGGTCGGGGATCTCGATGCCCAGCACCTTGTCGCGGCGGATGTCGGTCATCGCCTGGTGATTGGCGGGGGAATAGTCGATGTTGCCCGACCCCTGGGCCTTCTCGATGCCGCCGATGCGGTGGAGCAGGCCCGGCGTGCCCGGCTTCACCCAGGGGCGCTTGAGCTTGTTGTCGCGACCATAGGGCTGGAACTTCTCGCCCTCGGGCGGGACCTCGGTGTGGAAGCGCACCGGGAACGGCTCGTAGGTCGACATGTCCGGCACCTTCCAGGGCTCGGCGGCATTCTGGAGATAGCCATCGGTGAGCAGCATCACCGGGGTCATGTACTGCGTCGCGATGCGCACCGCCTCGATCGCGACGTCGAAGCAGTCCGCAGCCGAACGGGCAGCGATCACCGGGATCGGGGAGTCACCATTTCTACCGTAAACTGCCTGGTATAGATCCGATTGCTCAGTTTTCGTGGGAAGTCCGGTCGAGGGACCGCCGCGCTGCGCGTTGACGATCACCAGCGGCAGTTCGGTCATGATCGCCAGGCCGATCGCCTCGGTCTTGAGGGCGATGCCCGGGCCCGAGGAGCAGGTGACGCCAAGGCTGCCGGCATAGGCGCTGCCCAGGGCGGAGGCGACCGCGGCGATCTCGTCCTCGGCCTGGAAGGTGGTGACGTTGTACTCCTTGTAGCGCGACAGCGTATGCAGGATCGCGCTGGCCGGAGTGATCGGATAACCACCGAAGAACATCGGCAGGCCTGCCAGCTGTGCCCCTGCGACAAGGCCGAGCGAGATCGACTCCGCCCCTGTGACGGTGCGGTACAGCCCCGGCTCCGCGGGCGCGGCGGCAACTTGGCGCTGGCTGATGCCCATCGCGCCCAGTTCGGCGGTCTCGCCGTAAGCGTGGCCGGCGTTGAGCGCGGCGATGTTCGCCTCGGCCAGGTCGGGCGCCTTGGCGAACTTGGCCTTGAGCCAGTCGACCAGAGGCTGGCGATCCCGGTCGAACATCCAGAGCGCCAGGCCCAGCGTCCACATGTTCTTGCAGCGCAGCGCCTCCTTGTTGCCGAGGCCGAAGGGCTTCACGGCATCGAGGGTGAGCTGCGAGATGTTGAGCTTGAGCAGCTGCCACTTCGCCAGGCTGCCATCCTCGAGCGGATTGGCGGCGTATTTCGCCTTGTCGAGGTTGCGCTGGCCGAACTCGCCCTCGTCGGCGATGATGAGCCCGCCGGGCTTGAGCGCATCGACATTGGTCTTGAGCGCCGCCGGGTTCATCGCGACGAGCACGTCGGGCTGGTCGCCGGCGGTGTCGATCTGGGCCGAGCCGAAATTGATCTGGAAGGCAGACACGCCGAACAGCGTGCCCTGGGGCGCACGGATCTCGGCGGGGAAGTCCGGGAAGGTGGCCAGATCGTTGCCCGCCAGGGCGGTGGAGAGCGTGAACTGGCCGCCGGTGAGCTGCATGCCGTCGCCGGAATCACCGGCGAAGCGAACCACGATCGCCTCAGGTGCGGGATGCGCCGACGCCTCCTCGGGCGTGAGCGTATGCGCGGCAGTCGCCACAGCCGGTCTCCTGCAATTTTATATCGTTGTGCAGATGTCTACGCCCCAAATTCAAAGCTGCAAAGCCCGGCCCGCAACTCCCTGTCCCAGCGCGAGGATCGAGGCGACGTGGCGCCGCGATACTTCGAGCGCATCCTCGCCGTACCCGCCGCCTAATGCACTTGCGAACGGTATGCCGCGTGACGTCATGACGCCGGAAATCCAGCGATCCCGCGCGATCAGCCCGTCATAGGACAGCGCCAGCCGGCCCAGCCGGTCGCCGGCCAGCGGATCGACTCCGGCCTGATAAAGAACCAGATCGGGTGCGAAACTTTCGAGCAAGGGGAGCAGCGTCCGCTCCAGCGTCTCCATATATTCCGCGTCCCCCACCCCATCCCGCAACGGCACGTCGAGCGTTGAGTGCGCCTTGCGGACCGGGAAGTTCTTCTCGGCATGGATCGAATAGGTCGCGATCTCCGGCCGACCGGCGGTGAGCGAGGCGGTGCCGTCGCCCTGATGGACGTCGCAATCGACGATCAGGATGCGGTCGACCGTCCGCTCCTCGACCAGCCGCACCGCGGCGAGCGCCAGGTCGTTGAACACGCAGAAACCCGCGCCGGTGCTGGCGAGCGCGTGATGGCTGCCGCCGGCGGTATTGGCCGCGAAGCCATGCTCCAGCGCCAGGCGCGCTGCGAGCCAGGTGCCGCCGGGCACCGCCTGGGAACGCCGCGCCACCGCCGGCGTGACCGGAAAACCGATGCGACGTTCTTTCTCGGGCGGGACCGAAGCGCTCAGCACCTCTTCGACATAGTCGGGATCGTGCACCGCCTCGAGCCAGCAGCGCGGCATCGGCTCGGGCTGGTGCCAGGTGAAGACGGCCCCTTCCTCGCGCAGCAGGTCGCGGACCAGACCGTTCTTGTTCCACTGATACTGGCTGCGCTTCGGGGCCGGGGCGACATAATCGGGATGGTGGACGAGGTGGATCACGCACTTAATCTAAGAACGCCGTCATCTCGGCGAAAGCCGGGTTCTCAGGCGGCACCTTCCTCGCGCTACGGCACGAGATCCCGGCTTTCGCCGGGGTGACGATAGGGCTAGGTGCGTGCCCATGATCGACATCGCTTCCCTTCCCTATCGCCCCTGCGCGGGCGTGATGCTGCTCAACCGCCATGGCCAGGTGTTCGTCGGCCAGCGGCTCGATTCGGTGGTCGAGGCCTGGCAGATGCCGCAGGGCGGTATCGATCCGGGCGAGGAACCGATCGATGCCGCCTGGCGCGAACTGTGGGAAGAGACCGGCGTCGAGCGCCAGCATGCGGAGCTGATCGCCCAGGCCCCGGAAGAGCTGTTCTACGACCTGCCCGAGGACCTGGTCGGCCGGCTCTGGAAGGGCAAATGGCGCGGCCAGCGCCAGCGCTGGTTCCTGTTCCGCTTCCTCGGCGAGGACCAGGACGTCAACATCGAGACCGCCGAGCCGGAATTCCGCGCCTGGCGCTGGGCGGAGCCGAAAGATCTCCCCGACATCATCGTTCCCTTCAAGCGGGCGCTCTATAAGGAACTGTTGACCGTTTTTGAGCAACATCTCGCCTGATCCTGCCCTATTCTGGTCCCCATGACAGCGCTACGAGCCAAGCCTATGCGAGCCTCGCTTTTCGCCCTGCCATTGCTGATCGCCGCCACGCCAGCCTTTGCCGTGCCGATGGACGACGATGACAGCACCGCTGCCCTCGAAGCAGCGAACGTCTCGCCGGCGCTGAAGGCGATGCTCGAGGCCGCAATGGAATCGGGCAACGAGAACGACGTCGCGGTCATCGTCAAATATGCCCGTGCCGCGGACCCGGAGAGCGCCGACAAGCTGGTGAAGATCGCCGCCGACTGGCGCGATTCCCGGCTGAAAAAGGCGCAGGCCAAGATCCGCAGCGCCGATTTCTTCGCGCTGGTGAAGGGCCATGCCGAGCTGGGCGGCTATGTCACCACCGGCAACACGGAAAACGTCGGCATCGCCGCGGCCATGGAACTGAAGCGCGATGGGCTCGACTGGCGCCACAAGCTGCGCGTCCAGGCGGATTACCAGGAGAGCCTGGGCATCACCACGCGCGAACGCTATCTCGCCGCATACGAACCCAACTGGAAGTTCGACGACCGCGCCTATCTCTATGGCGCCGCCCAATATGAAAGCGACCGTTTCTCGGGCTTCAGCGACCGTGTCTCGCTGTCGAGCGGGATCGGCTACAGCGCGATCAAGTCGCCGGCGGTAAAGCTCGACCTCGAAGTCGGCCCGGCCTTCCGCTACACCCGCTTCATTGCCCAGCCGGCCGAGAGCAATGCCGCCGCGCGCGGCAGCCTGGATTTTGGCTGGAAGATCACCAGGGGCATCTCGGTGACGCAGAACGCCTCGGCCTATCTGCAGAATGCCAACAGCACTGTCTCATCCAAGTCGGCGCTGCTTACCAAGCTCTTTGGACCGCTCTCAGCGCAGTTCAGCTATTCGCTGCAATATGAAAGCACCCCGGCGATCGGTCGCAAGAGCACCGATTCTACCAGTCGCGCGGCATTGGTCGTCGATTTCTGACATCCTATTCCCAGATTGCATGAGCTACCGTGCTGGGCGGGGCTGACGGCAATAATATTTCGCGCTAGGTCCGGTGGATGACCGAGCTTTCCAAGATCGAACGCGCGGCAGTGGAGAGGGTCGCGGCGGCGCCGATGCTGGCGCATACCGAGGCCTGGACGGCGATCAACAGCGGCACCCGCAACATCGCGGGGCTCGCCCGCATGGCCGATGCGCTGGCCGACGCTTTCTCCGTCCTGCCCGGCCACCTCGCGCTGATCGAGCCCGAGGCCGCCAGTAGCGTGACCGCCGACGGGCAGGTGCTGCCGCTGGCGCATGGCCATCATCTCCACCTCGCCGTACGGCCAGACGCGCCGGTACAGCTGCTGCTGACCGGGCACATGGACACCGTCTACGGTGTCGACCATCCCTTCCAGGCGAACAACTGGCTGCCCGACGGCAATCTCAACGCGCCGGGCGCCGCCGACATGAAGGGCGGGCTCGCCCTCATGCTCGCCGCGCTGGAGGCGGTGGAGGAAAGCCCGCTCGCCGCGCATATCGGCTATGAGGTGCTGATCAATTCGGACGAGGAGACCGGCTCTTTCTCCTCCGCCGGCCTGATCGCGGGCGCGGCCAAGGGCAAGGTCGCGGCGCTCACCTATGAGCCCGCCTTGCCCGACGGTACGCTGGCGGGCGCGCGCGGCGGCACCGGCAATTTCTCGATCGTAGTGCACGGCAAATCGGCCCATGCCGGACGCAATCCGGACGAGGGCCGCAATGCGCTGGTCGCCGCCGCGGACCTCGCAATGCGGCTCAACGACGCCAAGGCTCCCGGCCTGGCGGTGAACCCGGCGAAGATCGACGGCGGCGGGCCGAACAATGTCGTGCCCGACCTCGCCGTCCTGCGCATCAATTTCCGGCCGAAGGATGCCGAGGCGATCACCAGGGCCCGGATCGCCATCGACCAAGCAGTGGCGATCGTGTCGGTGAAGCATGACGTGCGTATCCACGTTCATGGCAGTTTCAACCGCCCGCCCAAGCCCCTGGACCCGGGTGCTGAGAAACTGTTCGAACTGGTCAAGGCGTGCGGCGCCGATCTGGGCATTCCGGTCGCCTGGAAATTCTCCGGCGGTGTCTGCGACGGCAACAACATTGCCGCGTGCGGCGTGCCTGTCGTCGACACGATGGGCGCGCGCGGGGGCCTGATCCACAGCGCAGACGAGTTCCTGATCCCGGAGAGCCTGGCCGAGCGCGCCGCCCTCTCCGCCGTCACCATGTTGCGTATCGCCGAGAAGGGGAAATTATGAGCTTCGTGATCCGTGCCGCCCGCGACGAGGATCTGCAGGCGCTCTACGAGATGGCGAAGCTGACCGGCGGCGGCTTCACCAATCTCCAGCCCGAGAAGGAAGTGCTGCGCGCCAAGCTTGCGCGCAGCCACGCCGCGTTCGATCGCCCCGAGGACGAGAGCGGCGACGACGTGTTCGTGCTGGTGCTTGAGAATGTCGACACCGGCGAGGTCCGCGGGACCTGCCAGATCTTCACTGCGGTTGGGCAGCGCTGGCCCTTCTATTCCTATCGCCTCGCCACCGAGACCAAGCATAGCGAGGAGCTCGGCCGCACCTTCCGCGCCGAGACGCTGAGCCTGGTGAACGACCTCGAAGGCGCGAGCGAGGTGGGCGGGCTGTTCCTCCATCCGGGCGAACGCGCCGGCGGGCTGGGCATGCTGCTTGCACGCAGCCGCTACATGTTCATCGCCCGCCACCGCCCGCGCTTTGCCGAGAAGATCCTGGCCGAGCTGCGCGGGGTGATCGACGAGGCGGGCGGCTCGCCTTTCTGGGACGGCGTCGCCGGGCGCTTCTTCGGGATGAATTTCCAGGAAGCCGACAGCTTCAATGCGATCCATGGCAACCAGTTCATCGCCGATCTGATGCCCAAGCACCCGATCTACACCGCGATGCTCTCCGAGAGTGCACGCGGAGTGATCGGCCTGCCCCACCCCTCGGGCCGCGCCGCGATGCGCATGCTGGAGAGCGAGGGCTTCGCCTGGGAACGCTATGTCGACATCTTCGACGGCGGCCCGACGATGACCGCGCGCACAGACCAGGTGAACACCGTGCGCGATGCCAGGACCGCCAAGGTGGTGGCGATCGAGACCGGCGGCGAAGCGGCTTTGGTCGCGACCGGACAGCTCACCGGCTTCCGGGTGACCCAGGGCCGTGTGTCGGTGCGAGACGGCGGCGTGGTGATCGATCCGCGCACCGCCGAACTGCTCGGCGTCGACGTCGGTGACGACGTGATGCACGTGGGCCGCTGATGCACACGGAGATCAACTTCGACGGGATCATCGGTCCCAGCCACAATTATGCCGGGCTCAGCCATGGCAACCTCGCGGCGACGCGCAACCGGGGCGAGATCTCCTATCCGCGCGCGGCAGCGCTGCAGGGGATCGCCAAGATGCGCGGCAATATCGCGCTCGGGCTGATCCAGGGGATATTGCTGCCCCATGCCCGGCCCGATCATCGCTGGCTCGCCGATCTCGGCACCCGCTTCGAGGATGCGCCGCCACACACCCAGGCCCAGGCGCTCTCCGCCTCGCCGATGTGGGCTGCCAATGCCGCGACCGTCTCGCCGGCGCCCGATACCGCCGACGGCAAGTGCCACCTGACCGTCGCGAACCTCGTGACGATGCCGCATCGCAGCCATGAATGGCCCGAGACGCTGGCCCAGCTCCGCCTCGCCTTTGCGGACCCCGCCTTCACGGTGCACGGCCCGGTGCCGGCGCCGTTCGGGGACGAGGGCGCGGCCAATCACATGCGCCTTGCCACCAGCCACGACGCGCCGGGGGTGGAGGTGTTCGTCTATGGGATCTCGGGCGGCCCCTTCCCCGCCCGCCAGCATCCCGATGCCAGCGCGGCGGTGGCACGGCGGCATCGGCTCGAGCGGGTGCTGTTCGTCCAGCAGTCCGAAGAGGCGATCGCCGCGGGGGCTTTCCACAACGACGTGGTCGCGGTGGCGAATGGCCGGGTGCTGTTCGCGCACGAGCAGGCCTTTGCCGACAAGGACCGTTTCTACGCCGATCTGCGCGCGATGCTGCCCGAGGTCGAGATCGTCGAGGTGCCTGCCGCCCAGGTGAGCCTAGCGGACGCGATCAAGTCTTACCTGTTCAACGCCCAGCTGGTCACGCTGCCTTCGGGGGAGATGGCGCTGGTGCTGCCGGGTGAGGCACGCGACACGCCGAGCGTGTGGAGCTGGCTGCAGGACCATGTCGCCGGCAATGGCCCGATCCGGCAGCTCGAGGTTGTCGATGTCCGCCAGTCTATGGCGAATGGCGGCGGGCCCGCCTGCCTGCGTTTGCGCGTGGTCTGCGATCCAGCGACGGTCGATCCGCGCTTCTTGCTCGATGTCGCGAAGGCGGACCGTATCGCGGGCGTCATCGAAACCCATTGGCCCGAGGCGATTCCGTTCGGCGCGATCGCCGATCCGGCGCTGATCGCGCAGGTCGAGACCGCCCGGCGCGCCCTGCTCGAAGCCCTGGACCTGTCGGATTAACTTACAGGTAACCATCCAATTTAACGCGAAACTACGCATTTTCGCGGTTGGCCCGGGGCTTGCTTAACCTTTGGCATGTTCTACCGCATCGGCCGCCTGTTCACGATCAAGACCAAGTTCGAGGCCTTCCTCGTCATCTACGGCCTCGCCTGCGGTGCGACCGAGCGTGGGGTGCATTATCTCGGGAAATTTCCGGGACTTGGCGGCTGGATGCTGTTCGCACTCTGCCCGATCGCGGTGTTCATGGCAGGGGCCAAGATACTCGACAGCTTCGACGTGCCCGATTGACGGGGCAATTGCGTCTGTAACGCTCGGGGGTTAGGGCCGGGAAGCTGGCCTGTGGGGAGGTTTTGAGCGCGTGCGTTTGTTTCGGGGCATCTTTTCTTCTCTGGCGGCGCAGGCGCTGCTCGCGGCCGTCGTGCCGGGCGGCCTGATGGTGTTCGTGATGCACGAAGGCCAGCAGGCCCAACTGGCCCAGCGCGACGGGGAGCGGCTCGACGCCTTTGTCCAGATCGCGGCCGAGGCCGCACGCGCCGGGCGCCCGCTCGATCAGGTCGCGCATCTGCCCGGACCGTTGGCGGGCCGCGTGCTGCTGGTGGATCCGCAGGGCCAGGCGATCGCCGGCCCGACCACCTCCCTCGCAGCAAGCGCCGAACGGCCCGTGGTGGTCGACGGGCGCACCGTGGCGACTGCGAAGCTGGTGCGGCCGCCCGAGCTCTCCGATCAGGACCGCCGCACCCTCGCCGCCCAGTATATCGGCATCGCTGCGATCGTGCTGGTGCTGTTCGTGCTGCTGCTGCTGATGGCCTATGTCTTCGCGCGGCGCTGGTCGAAGCCGCAGCTCCAGCTCTACCGGATGAGCCGCGACGTGGTGAACGGCGACCTGGACCTCTATTTCGATGAGGAAGGCCCCGCCGAAGTGGTCGCGACGATGCGAAACCTGCGGCGAATCGCCAGCCAGTTCAGCCGGCTGGAGACCGCGCGCCGCACCTGGCTGGTGTCGATCTCGGGCGAGCTCAAGGGCCCGACCGAGAATATGGGCGAGCATTTCATCAGGCTGTGCGAGATGGAGCCGCCGCTGCCGCCCGAACTGATCGGGGCGATCGAGAGCGATACTCGCCGGCTTATCCACATGGCCGAGGACCTGAACGCGGTGGCGTTGGCGGATCTCGGCCGCCTGCCGGTCACCTTCGTCCAGGTCGACCCCCGCGCGCTGATCCACAACGCGATCTATGCCGACAGGAAGCGCGCCGAGGCGCAGGGCGTGCGGCTCGAGACCAGCACGCTGCCCGAATATACGGTGATCGTGAAATGGGACGGCGCGCGAATCGAGCAGCTGTTCGGCGCGCTGATCGACAATTCGCTGCGCTACACGCCCAAGAACGGCCGGATCGTGCTGGGCCTGGAAAGCTCGCGCGATGCGTGGCGCTTGATCATCGATGACAACGCGCCAGGCGTGGATGTGATGCTCGCCCAGCGTTTGTTCGAGCCATTTTACCGCTCTTCCGATCGCGCGGACGAATCAGCCGCCTCGGGCCTGGGCTTGGCCACGGCGCGGGCTATCGTTGAGGCGCATCACGGGCGGATCGAGGCGAGCCGCTCGCCGATCGGCGGGCTGCGTGTGACGGTGATCCTCCCTGGCAATCCGCCCACCGCCTGATTCGGCCTGGCGATTCGGAACAGCAAAACCCGGTCGCGCTTGCGCCGAAGGTTTCAGCTGCGTTAGCGTCAGGTCGCCTTGCCGTCTTGGGCAGCATCGATTTTGGTGACTTCCGCCGTTGCCCGCGACGAGGGATTCCGAGCAGGCTCAATCCACCAAGAGCCAAGCCATCTCTACGCACCCGCCCGATCAGGCCCGATATGCAGCCGGTAGTGCCGTCTGGGCGCCGGCATAAGGGCTTTCCCTATCGCGATAGACGCAATCTCAGCCCCAAGGGGCTCGCAAACGGCCAACAATGCAGGGATAGGAAACGGACCGGTATCCGATCCTCCTCTGTGTCACAGCCACGTTGGATGCTGGCGTGAAGGAGTGTGGGATTTGATCGCATTCCGTCCGGATGGCATGGCTCGCGGATCAAAAAAAGGGGGTTTGTATCTATGCGTGCGATGGCTCTTGTTCTTGTTCTGGCGGGCTGCAGCGGAGACACCGGGTCCGTTGTCACGCCCTTCTCGACACCGAGCCCGACGCCTACGCCGGTGACCGCCATTCAGGCCACGCCTGTCGCCACGCTGGATGCGCCCTGGAGTATGCGCTTCACGCCCGACGGCCGTATGCTCGTTACGGAGAAGTCCGGGCGGCTTCGCATCGTCACGCAGACGGGTACCGTATCCGATCCCATCGCCAACGTGCCCGCAGTCGTTTTCTTTGGGTCGCAGGGGGGCCTGATGGACGTAGAGCTCCACCCGAGCTTTGCGACCAACCGTGTCGTGTACCTGAGCTATGTCGAGGGCACGGTGAAGAATGCTCCGATGGCTATTGCCGTTGCCCGCGCCGTGCTCACCGTCTCCGGCAATGGCGGAACGCTCAGCGACGTCAAGGTCGTATGGCGCGCGCCCAAGACCTTGCTTGACGGAAACTTCGGTGGACGGATTCGCTTCGGTCCCGACGGAAAGCTCTACATCACCTCCGGCGACACTTCGGAAGGCGCTTCGCCCGACGACTATTCAACCGGCAGGGGCAAGCTGATCCGCATCAACGACGATGGCAGCGTACCCAATGACAATCCGTTTGTAGGCGTCGCCGGCGCGGCGCCGGAAATCTGGAGCGCCGGCCACCGCAACCCGTACGGCCTCGCCTGGGATGCTGCAGGACGTCTCTGGGAAACCGAGATGGGGCCCAAGGGCGGCGACGAACTGAACCTCATCCAGAAGGGCAAGAGCTATGGCTGGTACTTCGTGTCGGAAGGAACCGCCTATGACGACACGCCGATTCCGAAGCACGGCACCCGACCGGAATATGTTGCCCCGGTCACCTTCTGGACGCCGGTGATCGCTCCCGCCGGGTTCATCATCTATCGTGGAGACCTGTTCACCGGTTGGAAAGGACAGGGCATAATCACCGGGCTGGTGTCGCACGGCCTGGTCCGCGTGCAGTTCACCGGAGATACTGCTGCGGAGGTCGCCCGGCATGATCTCGGCCAGCGCATCCGGGAAGTGGCCGAGAGCCCCGACGGTGCGCTGTGGGTGCTCGAGGACAGCCCTGGCAACCGTTTGCTTCGCGTCACTCCACGCTAGCATCGTCTCGCCCTGCCCCTCGTCTGGAGCGCAGTATCGGCGGCTGCGCCTGCGTCATTGCCCGTTACTGATGACGCAGGCGCCCCCGATGTCGGTTCGACCGGTGGCATCGCCTGCACGTTCACCGAGGCTCGGCCCGAGGGTGCAGTTGAGGTGGATCGGCTGGCCAAATGATTCGGATTGCGGGTTACCGCTTCCGACCGATGCTCCGCGCCTGAGGCTCCGAGAAGAGGGATTGCCCGCCGTGGTGCGAACGGCCGCCCATTCAGACACCGAAACCCCCAAAAACAAAAACCCCGCTAAGCCGTTGGCCTAGCGGGGTTTTCATTGGCGCGCCCGGAACGATTCGAACGTCCGACCCTCAGATTCGTAGTCTGATGCTCTATCCAGCTGAGCTACGGGCGCGCTGTGGAGGGGAGCCTTTAGAAGCGGTTTTCAGATCGTGCAAGCCGTTGCGTGCAGTTTTCCACAGGCATAAGGCGCAAACATGCGATTTATTCTGCTGATCAGCCTTTCCGCCCTCGCCGGATGCACCGAAACCACGGGTCGCTACCCGTCGTTGCTGCCCCGCCCGATCGAATCGACCAGCCTTGCCGAGCCCGAGCGCCCGGTGCCGGTCGCAACGCCGGACGCGGTACTCGACAAGCGAATCGCCGAGATTCGCGCCGGGCTCGACACGGGCACCAAGGCATTCACCGCCGGCGCACAGGACGCGGAGGCCAAGATCGCCGTCTCGCGCGGCCTTGGCCAAGGCTCCGAGCCCTGGCTGCAGGCGCAGGTGGCGATGGGTCAGCTGGCCGAATTGCGCCGCCCCGCCGTCGCTGCCCTGACCGACCTCGAGGAACTGGCGACGCAGCGCGGCGTGGACGGCCTGCCGCCCTATCCGGCGCTCGAGGCAGCCGTGACCGCAGCAGAGCAGGCCGCAGCGTCGCAGCAGGCCAGGATCGATTCGCTCGAAGCCGCGCTGGGCGGCACCCGCAACTGACGACTCAGTCGCCCGCCAGCTCCGGGTGCAGCACCCGGAGCACGGGCACCACAGAGGCATAGTCGTCGGTCCAGGGCTGGAACGCCGGCCAGCTCCCGAGCTTCCGCCAGCCCCCGCCCCGCGCCACCAGCCGATCGAGCATTTTCGGATCATGGCTGAGCGCGATCCATTCGGAAGCCGATTCGGCCTCCGGCTCCACCTGGTCGACCTTGGTGCCGCCACCGAACTTGGGCGTGGCGACGAAATGCGGCTCCGGCTCATAGGACAGCCGCACCGCCTTCCATCCGCCATCGCGCGCCGCGGCCGACACGACCGGTGCCAGCGCCATGAAGCGGTTGGAGATGTGGACGAGCAGCAACCCGTTCGGCGCCAGCACCCGGCCATAGGTGGCAAAGGCCTCGCGCGTCAGCAGGTGCATCGGCACCGTATCCGAGGAAAAGGCATCGAGCGCGAGCAGGTCGAGGCTGGCGGTCTGCGATTCGGTCAGGCGGACGCGCGCATCGCCGATCGAGATGCGCGTCTGCGGCGCACACTGGCTGAGGAAGGTGAACTTGCCCGAATCGCGGGCCAGATGGACGATCGCCGGATCGATCTCGAAGAAGCGCCAGCTCTGGCCCGGCTTCGCATAACAGGCGAGCGTACCGGTGCCGAGACCGACCACCCCGACCCGGGCGGCGGGGCCATAGAGCTCCGGCAAGGCCTGCATCGCCTGCCCCACGCCCGAACCCGGGACATAGTAGGTGGTGGGCTGGGTCGAACGGACGCCCTTGAGCTGGATGCCGTGCAGCGTCGTGCCGTGCGCCAGCTGGTTCTCGTTCTGATATTCGGTGACCGTGTAGACGCCGAAATAGCTGCGGGTACGCGCATCGGTGAGCGAGAGCTGGATCGAGCGATAGCCGCCGAACAGGATCAGTCCGCCGGCAAGCGCCGCGAGATAGGCCGGACGGCGCCCGATCGCGATCAGGCCGAGCATGGCGACCAGCACGAAGGCGACCTGTTCGTGCATCTCGCCGAGCAGCTGGCCGGGATTGGCGATGCCGATCCACACGAGCAACGCGACCAGCGCGCCGATCAGCACCGTCTTGCCGCGGGTGCCATGCCGCCAGAAATCGCCGATCATCGGAAGCAGGAAAATCTGCGGCGAGAGCACCCCCGCCGCAAGGACCAGCAGCGGATACTCATAGGTCCAGTCGAACAGGGTCGGCGCGATCAACCCGGCGAACACGCCGCCCAATGCGCCACCCACCGACATGGCGAGATAGAAGCCGGTCAGCCGGTCCGGCGCCGGCCGCAGCGCATACATGCGGGCATGAAGCGTCACCGAGACGGTGAAGAGCAGCAACAGGCCGATGATCGCGTTGACATAGGCGAGCTGCTGGTGCCCGGCCATCAGCGTGGCGCCGAACATCAGGATGATCACCGGCGCGAATTTGGTCAGGATTTCCGGCAGCACAGCATTGTCACGGAACGCCACCGAGAAGCTGAGCAGATAGAGGCCGAGCGGCAGCACCCACAGCATCGGCACCGCGACGATGTCGGTGGTGAGGAAGGTGGTGGTCGCCAGCATCAGCCCGGAAGGAACGAGGGCGAGCACGATCCAGTGCAGCACCCGGCGCCAGGGCGGCGCGGGCGTGTGGTGGGCGACGTGCGGCTCCCCTTCTTCGCGTGGCGGCAGGCGCGATGCGCAGCCGGCGACGAGGAGCAGGACCAGGACATAGCCGGCGGTCCACAGCCAGCTCTGCCCCTTCAGCGCCAGATTGGGCTCGACGAGCAGCGGATAGGCGATCAGCCCGCCAAAGCTGCCGATATTGGAGGCGGCATAGAGCGCATAGGGATCGCGGCCATGGCTGGCGATGCTGTACCAGCGCTGGAGCAGGGGCGCCTGGGCCGAGATGGCGAAGAAGAGCGGGCCGATCGAGGCCACGAGCAGCCAGGGCACCCAGAGCGCGGGCTCGGCACCGCCGGGCAGCTCCATCGCGATCACGCCGATCGGCAGCCACAGGGCGGCGATGACCAGCACGGCGATATGGATGGTCGCCTGCATCCGCGGCGGCACCCGGCCGATCCAGTGGGCATAGGCATAGCCGCCGAGCAGCAGTGCCTGATAGACCAGCATCGCGCTGTTCCACACCGCCGGCGCGCCGCCGAGCTGGGGCAGCGCCATGCGCGCCACCATCGGCTGGACGAGGAAGAGCAGGAAGGAACCGGCCAGGATCGCGGCAACGAACAGCCAGCGCGTGGCGCGCACGCCGTCCCGTGTCGTCACCCCGTCGATCGCGCCCTCCATTGGTTCAATCCCCCACTCTGCCTTGCAGCGATTCGCCTTGCCGCCGGCTGAATGGAGCGCGGAAGTTTACGAAACATACGCGACGCTGCCCCCGTTTCCCCTTCCCCGAAAGCTGGCCCGGGCCGGATAGGGCGAGATACTGGATGCGCGACGCGATCATGCGGCCGACGCAAGCAGAGGAAATCCTACTAGTAAAGGGCTCGCATGTTCCCCGTCTTGCCAGGCAATGGCGAGAGGCGTAGATCGCCGCCGTCGCGAAAAACGACGGCCCGCCGCGCCCACCATGCCCCGCGAGCCGACGAATACACGCCAGCCATGGTCCACATGGCTCGGCCAGCGTCTCCAGAAGCAACCGTCCGGCAGCAGCCGGACATCCGTGATCGGCACGTCTTGTGCCGGCTGCGGCAACAGGAGCGCGAAATGCGAAATCCGATCACCATCATCGGCGCCGGCCTTGGCGGGCTCACCCTTGCCCGCATCCTCCACCTGAACGGGATCCCGGCAATCCTCTACGAGGCAGAACCCTCTCCCGAGGCGCGCAGCCAGGGCGGACTGCTCGACATCCATGCGCATAGCGGCCAGCGGGCGCTGCGCGATGCCGGGCTCTACGACCGCTTCCTGAAGCTGATCCGGCCGAGCGAAGACGCAAAGCGCGTTACCGACGCGCAGGGCAACATCCTGCTCGACCGGCCCGGCTCGGGCGAACGCCCCGAAGTCGACCGGGGCGCATTGCGCAAGCTGCTCCTCGACTCGCTGCCCGCCGACCAGATTCGTTGGGGGCACAAGCTGGCATCGGTGTCGGCAATCGGTGACGGGCGGCACGAGATCGCCTTCGCCAATGGGTCCCGCGTCGCGAGCGACCTGCTCGTCGGCGCCGATGGCGCGTGGTCGCGGGTGCGTCCGCTGCTCTCCAGCGCTTTGCCCGACTATACCGGGACCTGCTTCGTCGAGACCCACCTGCGCGATGGGAATGGACGCCACCGGGCAAGTGCCGAGGCCATCGGCAGTGGCACGCTGATGGCGGTGGCGCCCGGCAAGGGCATATTGGCGCACCGCAATGCCGATGGCAGCCTGCACGTCTATGCCGCGCTGAACCGGCCCGAGGCATGGATCGCCGGGATCGATCTCAGTGATGCCCGGTCCGGGCTGGCGCAGATCGCCGCAGAGTTCGAGGGATGGGCGCCGGAGCTGACCGCGCTGATCACGCAGAGCGATACCCCGCCCCTCCTCCGCCCGATCCATGCGCTGCCCGCGGCGCATCGCTGGAGCCGCGTGCCGGGCGTCACCCTGCTCGGCGACGCGGCGCACCTGATGTCGCCCTTTGCCGGAGAAGGCGCCAATCTGGCGATGCTGGACGGTGCGGAACTGGCGCGCGCCCTTGTCTCCCATCCCGATGATGCGGAGGCCGCCATCGCTGCCTATGAGCGCGCGCTGTTCCCGCGCAGCGCCGGGATCGCCCGTGAGAGCGCGGAGAATCTGGAACGCTTCTTCGGCGACGCGGCGCCGCAGAGCGTGGTCGCGCTGTTCAGACCGGACGCACGATCCGATAGGTGATGTGCGGGTTGAGCCCCTCGGGCGCGTTCGGGTGGATGAAGTCCTGTTCGGGCACGCGGACCATGCCGAGCCGCTCCATCAGGCCCCAGCTGCGGCTGTTTTCGATCACCGTCATCGCCGCGACCGTCGGCACGTCGAGACTGGCCCAGGCCCAGTCGAGGCTGGCCTGGGCCGCCTCGCGCGCATAGCCCTTGCCCCAATAGGCGGGGGCGAAGCGCCAGCCGATCTCGACCTCGCCGAACAGCGGCGTACCCTCGGGGCCCGGCTTGAGCCCGCAAAAGCCGAGGAACGCGCCATCCTCCTTGCGCTCGACCGCCCAGAAGCAGTGGCCGTGCGCATCGAGGATCGCGTTCTGCCGCGCCATCGCGGCATCGGCAGCCTCGGGGTTGAGCGCCGGGCCGAGGAACTCCATCACTGCCGGATCCTGGCCCATGGCGTGCCACGCGGGACGATCGCTGTCCTGCCAGCGACGGAGGATGAGGCGTTCGGTCTCGATCATTGCGGGCGCTCCAACAGGTAGACGATCATCGCCCCTACGGGATCGTCCTGCGCATAGCCAAGGAGGCGGAAGTCGAGAGCGGGGCGACGGGACATGCGGAGCCGTTCCATCAGCCCCCAGCTGCGATCGTTCCCGATCGTGGTCCAGGCGCCGATCGCGGGGGCGTCGAGGTTCGTCCAGCCCCAGGCGATGCTCGCCTCGGCCGCCTCGCGGGCATAGCCCTTGCCCCAATGCGCTTCCGACACCCGCCAGCCGATCTCGGGCATGTTGGAAATCGGCAGGTCGTCGCCATAGTTGCTGGCGATGCGGATGCCGCAGCTGCCGATCAGTTCGCCGGTGTCGCGCAACTCGGTCGCCCAATAGGTGCAGCCGTGCTTCGCCTGGTCGTTCAGCCGCTTCTCGAACATCGCATCGATGCCGGCGGCGTCCCTGAGCCCGCCGAGCCGCGCCATCATCGCCGGCGTGTTGACCAGCGCCTCGAAGGGCGCGCGATCCTCGGGCGTCCAGGGGCGCAGGCGCAGACGGGCCGTCTCGATCATGCCGGGCGGTCGATCGTGTAGACGATCATCGCGCCGAAAGGATTGTCGGCGGGGTATTCGGGATGATGAAAATCGAGATCGGCACGGCGCACCATGCCGAGCCGTTCCATCAGGCCCCAGCTGGGCTTGTTGCCGATCACCGTCCAGGCGGCGATGCGCGGGCGATCGGTATTGGCCCATCCCCAGGCCATGCTCGCCTGCGCCGCTTCCCGGGCGATGCCCTGGCCCCAGAATTTCTCGCCGATTCGCCAGCCGATCTCGAGCTCCTCGGGCACCGGGGTGTTCGGATGGCCGCCGATGCGCAGGCCGCAAACGCCGGCCATCTCGCCGGTCTCGCGCAGTTCGACCACCCACATGCAATGGCCGTTGCGCGCCTGCTGATCGATCATCCGATCGACGATCGCATCGTGCCTGGCCTGGGGCACCGGGCCGCCGAAATGCTCCATCATCGCCGGGGTGTTGGCGAGGGCATGGAAGACGGGCTTGTCCGCCTCACGCCACGGGCGGAGGTGCAGGCGTTCGGTGGTGATCATGTTTTCCCCTCTCCGGCCTCTCCCCTGGATGGGAGAGGCATGATTATCCCAGCAGCTTCGCCGCCAGCGGCGCGTGGTAGGTGAGCACGCCCGCACAGCCGGCGCGGCGGAAGGCCATCAGCGTCTCGAGCACCAGCGCCTCGCGGTCGCCCGCGCCGACTGCTGCTGCAGCCTCGATCATCGCATACTCGCCGCTCACCTGATAGGCGAAGACCGGCACCTGGAACTCGCTCTTCACCCGCAGGATGATGTCGAGATAGGGCAGGCCCGGCTTGACCATCACGCTGTCCGCGCCCTCGGCGATGTCGAGGGCCACTTCGCGCAGGGCCTCCTCGGCATTGGCCGGGTCCATCTGATAGGTCTTCTTGTCGCCCTTGAGCAGCCCGCGCGAGCCGACCGCGTCGCGGAACGGGCCGTAAAAGGCCGAGGCGTATTTGGCGGCATAGGCCATGATCTGGACGTTGACGTGGCCGTTCGCCTCCAGCGCGGCGCGGATCGCGCCGACGCGGCCGTCCATCATGTCCGAGGGAGCGACGATGTCGGAACCTGCCTCGGCCTGGAGCAGCGCCTGGTCGACCAGCACCGCGCTGGTCTCGTCGTTGAGGACATAGCCCTGCGCGTCGACGATGCCGTCATGGCCGTGCGCGGTATAGGGATCGAGCGCCACGTCGGTGAGGACGCCGATATCGGGGACCGCGTCCTTGATCGCCCTGATCGCGCGGCACATCAGGTTGTCCGGGTTCAGCGCCTCGCGGCCGTCGTCGGTGCGCAGGGCGCGCGGGGTGTTGGGGAAGAGCGCCAGGCAGGGGATGCCGAGGTCGCGGGCCTCGCGGGCACGCGCGACGATGCCGTTCAGGCCCCAGCGCGAGACGCCGGGGAGCGCGGCGATCGGCTCCTCTTCGGTGCCTTCGGTGACGAAGAGCGGCCAGATCAGGTTCGCCGGGGTAAGAACGGTCTCGGCATGCATCCGGCGGCTCCACTCGGAAGCACGGGTGCGGCGGAGGCGGAGCGCGGGATAGTGACTCATGGAGGCGCTGATGCGCCCTCAGCAATTGGGTTGCAAGCGTCCCGCGGGCTCGGTGGTGGCGAGCGTTTCCTCCTCGACCGTAGCGGGCTCGGGCGGCACTTCGAGTATCTGGGTGCGCCAGCGGCCATGGCGGTAGTAGAGCCCGGCGAAGAGCAGCGAGAAGGCCGAACCGATCGGGAAGGACAGCCACAGCGCGTCGCTGCCGAACCAGCGCTGGCCGAAAAAGGCGAAGCCGAAGCGGATCGGGAAGAGCGTGATCGCCAGGATGACGAGCGGCGGCACGGTGGCGCCATTGGCGCGGACGGTGGAGAACAGCACCATGGTCGCGCCGAACATCACGAAGGTCCAGCTGGCGAGCAGCTGGATATGGCGGGCGATCGGGATCGCCGGGCTGTCGGCGCCGACGAACAGAGCCATGACCGGGCGGTCGAACAGGATGATCGCGCCGATCACCACGAGCGTGATGACGGTGTTGAAGACCAGGCCGGAGCGGGTGATCGCCCCTACCCGCTCCCATTTGCCGGCGCCGATATTCTGCGCGGCCATGCTCGAGACCGCGACGCCGATCGCCATCGCGGGCATCTGGATATAGGTCCAGAGCTGCTGCGAGACGGCATAGGCCGCGGCGGTATCGACGCCGAGGCGGTTGACGAGGCCGATCATGGTGAGGCCGGCGGTGGACATCACGAGCATCTGCGCGCCCATCGGCAGGCCCTTGGCGACGATCGTGCGGACCAGCGCCCCCTCGGGGACCAGATAGCGCAGTTCGGCGCCGCGCAGGCGGATCGGCAGGTCGCGCAGATAGACGTAGAACAGCAGGCCGAGCGACGAGACGATGCCGGCGATCAGCGTCGCGGTAGCGGAGCCGGCGATCCCCATGCGCGGGAACGGGCCGATGCCCTCGATCAGCAGCGGGTTGAGGCCCGCGTCGATGATCACGCTGAGCAGCATGAACCAGAGCGGGGTGATCGAATCGCCGGTGCCGCGCAGGCTCATCTGGATGAGCACGCCGAGCATGCTGAACGGCAGGCCGAGGAAAATGACGCGCAGATAGGCGAGCGCCATGGCCTGCGCCTCGCCCGGCGTGGCGAGCAGGTGGAGGATCTGCGGGGCGAACAGCCAGCCCAGGATCGCGATGACCACCGCGCCGCCCATCACTAGCCCGATCGCCGAACCGAAGGCACGCCGCGCCGCCTCGACGTCGCGCCGGCCCATCGACTGGCCGATCAGGATCGTCGCGGCCATGCCGAAGCCGAACACCGCCGAGAACATCAGGAACATGATGATGTTGGCGTTGCTGGTCGCCGCCAGCGCCTGCTCGCCCAGGAAGCGCCCGACCCAGATCGAGTTGATCGAGCCGTTCAGAGACTGGAGTATGTTTGAGCCGAGCGTAGGCAGCGCGAACAGCAACAGGGTCTTGCCGATCGGGCCCTGGGTCAGATCGTGGCGTTGGGGAGGACCGGCCATTTCGCTCGCTTCGCTGGGGCGGGAAGAGGACCTCCCCGCCCGCCCTTCACCAGCACCCGGCGGCGGTCAGGTCAAGCCGCCTGGGGTCGCCTGCGGCGCATCATCCAGATCGCGAGGGTGCCCAGGGCGAACAAGCCGATCGCCTCTTCCGGGATCGGGCTGGGCCCGCCGCCGGGATTGCCGGTGCTGGGCGGATTGTAGGTGCCCGTATAGGTGCCGAGGTGGAACTCGCCATTCTGGACGAGGCTGCCGAACACCGCCGATCCCTGGATGTAGTTGCCCGTGGTCGCGGCCGCGTTCGGCGCGAGCACCGAGCCGCCCCAGGCAGTGGTGGCGTTCAGCGTCTTCGCGTCGGGGAAGTTCCAGACGACATGCTCGCCCAGCCCCTGGGTGCCGCCGAAGAAATTGTCGTTGAGCGTGACGTTCGCGCCGCTGACGTTGACGATCGCGGTGTCGGCGCCGTTCAGGTTGAACTGGATCTCCCCGATCTTGTCGAGGTCGGCGGCGCTGATGTTGAACACCGCCACGCCGTCCGCATTGGGCACGGCGTTGAAGGTGCCGCGATTGCCGGCGATCGCCAGGTTCGAATTGCCGTCGAGCCCGCCCAGCGTCTTCGACAGGTCGGTCAGGCTGGAGCTGAGCAGGCTGCCCTGCTGCTTCAGGTTCACCGAGAAGGCCGGATCGCTGGTGGCGAGGCCCGACTGGACGGTGTTCTGGTTGACGTTGGTGTTGGCGATCGTCCCGCCGACCTTCACCGTCTGCGCCGCGCCATTGAGGTTGAAGCCGCTGTTGACGTTGCCGCCGATCACCGCGCCTGAGCCGTTGTTGAGGTTCTTGGTCGAGCCGTTGACGTCACCCACCACGGTGAGACCCGGGATGCCGAGCGCGTTCGGCTTCGGCGTGCCGATCTGATAGTTGGACGAATTGCCGTTGAGGTTGCCGCCCACGAACGTGCGCCCCTCCACTTCCGACGAGGACGTCAGGTCCCCGAGCACGACCAGGTTCCAGGTGCGCAGCGCATCGAGGCCGGCAACGGACTGGGCAGAAGCCGGCACAGCAGCGAACAGCGCCGCCGCCGCGACGCCGGCGGAGAGCAGGAAGCGGTTCATGGGAACTCCGAGGGGGTTAACGATACCGAAGTTCGTTAACGGCCCCTGCCGCCCGGAGGGTATGGATAAGCTTGGTTAACGGCGTCCCGTTTCGGGAGTTTCGTAAAAACCTGTAACGTCACCCCGGCTTTCGCCGGGGTGACGATATATGTTCAGCCCAACCGCTTGAGCGCGGCGCCCAACCGTTCGGCCTCGGCGGCCTTTTCGGCATGGTCGGCACGGGCCTTCTCGACAGCCTCGGGCTTGGCCTTTTCGACGAAGCTCGGGTTGTTCAGGCGACCGGCCAGGCCGTCACGCTCCTTCTCGGCCGCCGCGATTGCCTTGGCGAGACGGGTCTTTTCCGCTTCGATGTCGACCACGTCGCCGAGGGGCACCACGAAGGTCGCTTCGTCGACGACGATCTGCAGCGAACCGCCGGCGGGCACTTCACCCGAAGCCTGATCGACACGGGCCAGACGCGCCAGCGCCGCGTCCTGGCGACCGAGGCGGGCGGTGGTCTCTGCCGAAGCATCGCGCACGAAGATCGGCAGGCGGGCGCCCGGCGGCACGTTGAGCTCGGTGCGGGCGGCGCGGATCTCGCTGACCAGGCGGATCAGCCAGTCGATCTCCTGCGCGGCCGCAGGATCGAGCGCACGGGCATCGGCCATCGGCCACTTCGCGACGATCAGCTCATGATCGCGCGGGCCCATCTTCGACCACAGCTCTTCGGTGATGAAGGGCATGAACGGATGGAGCATGACCAGGATCTGGTCGAGCACCCAGCCGGCGACCGCGCGGGTCTCTTCGACGCCCTCGGCGCCTTCGCCCTGGAGCACCGGCTTGATGAGTTCGAGATACCAGTCGCAGAAGCGGCTCCAGACGAACTGGTAGATCGTGTTGGCAGCCTCGTCGAAGCGCAGGTCCGCCAGCGCCAGGTCGAGCGCCTGCACGGTGGCAACCGTCTCAGCGATGATCCAGCGGTTGACCGCCAGCGCCGCCTCGGGCGCTTCGATCGTGGTCGATGCCGAGATGCCGTTCGACTGGGCAAAGCGCGCGGCGTTCCACAGCTTGGTCGCGAAGTTGCGATAGCCCTCGATCCGGCGCTCATCCATCTTGATGTCGCGGCCCTGGCTTTCCATCGCCGCCATGAAGAAGCGCAGCGCATCGGCGCCGTAATTGTCGATCAGCCCGAGCGGATTGACGACATTGCCCTTCGACTTGGACATCTTCTGCCCGTCCGCAGCGCGGACAAGACCGTGGAGATACAGCGTCTTGAAGGGCACTGCCTTCATGAACTGCAAGCCCTGCATCATCATGCGGGCATCCCAGAAGAACAGGATGTCGAAGCCCGAGATCAGCACGTCGTTCGGGTAGCGCCCGCCGAGCGTGGGATCGGGGTTCTCCGGCCAGCCCATAGTCGCGAAGGGCCAGAGCGCGGAGGAGAACCAGGTGTCGAGCACGTCGGGATCGCGGGTGAGCGCAACGCCCTCGCCTGCCTGCGCCTGGGCTTCCGCTTCGGTCTCGGCGACATAGGCAGTGCCGTCAGCGTCGAACCAAGCCGGGATCTGGTGACCCCACCAGAGCTGGCGCGAGACGCACCAGGGCTGGATGTTTTCCATCCAGTTGAAATAGGTCTTCTCCCAGCTCTTCGGCACGACCTTGGTCGCACCCGAGCGGACCGCCTCGATCGCGGGCTTCGCCAGCGTCGCGGCATCGACATACCATTGATCGGTCAGCCAGGGTTCGATCACGTCGCCCGAGCGGTCGCCGAACGGCGTCGCGATCGTGCGCGGCTCGGCATCATGCTCCTCGCCGTCCTTGTCGACATGCGGGATCAGGAAGCCCTCGGCCTTGAGCCGCGCGACCACCAGCTTGCGCGCCTCGAACCGGTCGATGCCGAGCAGCTCGGCGGGGATCAGCCCGTCGGACGTCTGGGTGATGCGGGCCTTGGCGTCGAGCATGTTGAGCATGCCGCGCGCTTCGATCCCGGCACGGCGGCCGACCTCGAAGTCGTTGAAGTCATGCCCTGGCGTGATCTTCACCGCGCCCGAGCCGAGCTCGGGATCGGCATGCTCGTCGGTGACGATCGGGATCAGGCGGCCGGTGATCGGCAGCTTGACCATCTTGCCGACCAAAGCGGTGTAGCGCGTATCCTCGGCGTTCACCGCCACGGCCATGTCGGCGAGCATCGTCTCGGGTCGCGTGGTCGCGACCTCGATGAAGCCCGATCCGTCGGCGAGCGGGTATTTCAGGTGCCAGAAGCTGCCCTTGACGTCCTTGGTCTCGACCTCGAGGTCGCTGATCGCGGTGCCGAGGCCCGGATCCCAGTTCACCAGGCGCTTGTCGCGGTACAGCAGCTTCTGCCGGTGCAGCTCGACGAACACCTTGAGGACGGCCTTGGAGAAGCCCTCGTCCATGGTGAAGCGCTCTTCGGACCAGTCCATCGAGCAGCCGAGGCGGCGGAGCTGCTGCGTGATCTCGCCGCCGCTCTCTTCCTTCCATTCCCAGACCTTCGCGACGAATTCCTCGCGCGTGAAGTCGGTGCGCTTCTGCTGCCTGAGGTTCATCTGGCGCTCGACGACCATCTGGGTCGCGATGCCGGCATGATCGGTGCCTACCACCCAGCGCGCGTCCTTGCCCTTCAGCCGGGCATGGCGGACCAGAATGTCCTGCAGCGTGTTGTCGAGCGCGTGCCCGATGTGGAGGCTGCCCGTCACATTGGGCGGCGGGTTGACCAGCGTCCAGGGATCGGCGCCGTCGCGCTCGGGGCGGAACAGGCCGTTGCTTTCCCAATGCTGGTACCAGCGGGATTCGAGTTCGGCGGGGTCGAAGGTCTTCGGAAGCTCGGTCATGATCGAGCGGCTTTAGCGGCGAGCCGGGGCCCGGGTCGATACAAAACTCGCAGGAAATGCCGGTTGTTGATACAAAGGCGCAACGATCGGGCCTGGGAGGGAGATCACGATGCGTCTGGAAATCGCCGTTCTGGTTTGGAGCTGCCTGTTGGCGCTGGTGCACATCTTCGGCGCCGCGCAGGTGAAGACGCGGCAATATGGGCCGAAGTGGAACATGGGCGCCCGTGACGAGGAACTGCCGCCCCCTGCCCCGATCGTCGGCCGGATGATGCGCGCCCAGGCCAATTTCTTCGAGACCTTCCCGCTGGCGATCATCGCAGTGATCGCGCTGAGCGTCACCGGAACCCAAACCTTCTGGACCCAGCTCGGCGCCCTGCTCTGGCTGGGCGGCCGGATCGTCTACCTGCCGCTCTATGCCGCCGGCGTGCCGGTGGTTCGCACGATCGTGTTCCTGATCAGCCTGGTCGGCATCCTGATGATGCTATGGCCGTCGCTGGCGATGGGCATCGGCACGACCACGCTGTTCGGCTGATCGGCCCGCGCTACAGGGTTAGGTCGATGTCGACGATCGCGCGGTCGGCCAGCGCATAGGGCCCCCAGGCGGGCGAGACGATCACGGTGCCGTCGGTCTTGGTCCAGCTCAGCCGCACCTGGATCGGCGTGCCCGGGGTCACGACATAGCCGCCCGTCCGCGGAAAGCGGCTGCGGTCGCGCAGCAGCCAGCGCGCGAAACCGGTCAGCGGCGTGCCGCCGGTGACCTGCCCGGCGATCATCCAGGTCGTGCTGCCGTCCGCCGCGCTGGTGCCGATCTCGACGTCCACCGGGCCGATGCTGTGGTCGCGGTGATGGATGACCGCGATCCAGGCATCGAGCGGTTGCGGCGTGGGGTTGCGCTCGGCGACGGGATCGATCGGGCGGATGCCGAGATTGCGGAGCAGCCGGTTCACCCCCGCGCTGCCGCCGGCCAGCACCAGCGACTCGATCAGCCGGCAGAGGAAATGCGCGTCGCTGCCGGTCGTGTCGTAGCCGTACTTCGCGAACAGATCGATCAGCAGGATCGACTGGAAGCCATAGGTGACCGCCAGCGCCAGCGCACAGGAGATGATCGGCTTGACGCTGCGTCCGTTGAAGACGTTGGCGATGAACGAGAGGTTGAACAACCAGGCCAGCGCCGATTCCAGGATCGCCGCTAGCACGAACAGCACGATGAGCGCCTTGCCCGATTCGGCGATGACCTGGGATGCAGCCGGATTGTCCGCACCCCCGTCCGGCTGGTTGGCAACCGGGGCCGGCTGGGCCGTGGCCACGGGCTGCGGCACCACCGTGGCATCGGGTGCTGCCTGATTGACGAGGGCGATGCTGTCCTGCGCCAGGGCCGGTGCCGAAGGAACAAGGCCAATGGCGAACAGGAACAGAATGGCAAGCAGGCCGCGCATCGCGTGTCTCCCCCAAAGACGAAAGGGGAGTCTATCCGATACGCAGCCCGTCAGCTAAGGGGCTTTCGCCCATTTCCGAGCGAAATTACTTCGCTGTCTTGTCCGTGTACTTGTCGAGCCAGCCCAGCACCGTGCGATACCACTGGAGCGAGTTCTTCGGCTTGAGCACCCAGTGGTTCTCGTCCGGGAACACCAGCAGCTCGGACGGGACTTCGCGGCGCTGGAGCGCGGTGAAGGCGGCCAACCCCTGCGTGTAGGGGATGCGGAAGTCCTTCTCGCTGGTGATCACCAGCTGCGGGGTCTTCCACTTGTCGACATGGTTGACCGGGTTCCACTTCTCGAACGCGGCGGGGTCTTCGAAATAGGCCTTGCCGCCATGTTCCCACTCGTCGAACCACAGCTCCTCGGTCTCATAGGCCATGGCGCGGGCGTCGAACACGCCGTCATGCTGGACGATGCACTTGAACCGGTCCGGCCACTGGCCTTCGATCCAGTTCATCATGTAGCCGCCATAGGAGGCGCCGAGCGCACAGGCATTGTCGGCGTCGAGGTACGCGAACTTGTCCGTCGCGGCCTTGAGGCCCTTTTGCAGGTCCTCGAGCGGCCAGCCGCCCCAATTGTTGCGGATCGCGTCGGTGAAGGCCTGACCGTAGCCGGTCGAGCCGTGGAAATCGACCGCGACCACCGCATAGCCGGCACCGGCGAACACCGCCGGGTTCCAGCGATAGGACCAGCTGTTGTTGCTGCTCCCCTGCGGGCCGCCATGGACGATGAAGGCGATCGGGGCTTTCTTGCCCTCGGCCAGGCTGGCCGGGCGCACCGAATAGCCCCAGACGGTGTCGTTATTGGCACCGGTGAAGCTGAACCGCTCGACCTTGGGCAGGTCGATGCCGGCGAGCTTCTCGGCGTTCACCGAAGTGAGACGGGTGCTGGCCTTGCCCTTGAGCGCGTAGAAATCGTCCGGCGCGGTAAGGCTGTTCATCGCATAGACCACCCCGCCCTTCACCGGCACGATCGCCGAGACATTGCCGAGCTGGGTGAGCCGGGTGACCTTGCCTCTGGCCGGATCGACCGACCAGATCGGGTTCTCCTGCGTGTCCTCGGCGGTGACGTAGATCGTCTTCGAGTCCGGCGCCCAGGCGATCGAGCCGACCGAACGGTCCCAGGCCTGGGTGAGTGCCTTCACTTCGCCGGTGGCGAGGTTGCGCAGCTGGAGCACCTGGCGGTCGGCCTCATAAGTGGCGCGGGCCATCGAGAAATAGGCGAGCCACTTGCCGTCGGGCGACACGGTGGGGAGATTGTCCATCCCCTCGTTCGCCTTGGTCAGGTTCACCGGGGCCGAGGACCCGTCCGCCGGCGCCGCGAAGATGTCGAGATTGGTCGACTTGGACTCGATCCGGCCCGCCTCGCGAAGGGCGAAATAGACGGTCTTGCCATCCGCGCTCCAGGTCACTTCCTCGCCGCCGCCGAAGGGCTTGGAGGGGGTGTCGCCGATCAGGCTGCCGACGATCGGCGTGCCGTTGCCGGTGGCGCCGCTCGCGCCGAAGGGCAGCACGAAGAGCTGCGAGCGCTCGCCATTGCTCCACGTATCCCAATGGCGGACGAAGAGCTGGTCATAGGTGCGGCCCGAACCGGCATTGGGGTCCTTCTTGACCATCGCGGGCTCGAGGCTGGGCGCGCCGGGCTTGCGATCGGCCCAGACGAGCAGTTTCGAGCCGTCGGGCGAGACCTTGAAGCCGCTGAATCCGCCCGGGATATGGGTGAGCTGGGTCGGCGCACCGCCGGTGACCGCCACCCCCCACACGGCATCGTCGCCGCCCTTGTCCGACTGGAACCACACGGTCTTGCCGTCGGCGGAGAATTGCGGGCTGGTCTCGTTGACGTCGGCTTCGGCGACCAGCTTCTCGGGCTTGGCGCCCTTCACGGTGAGGTCGAGGCGCCACAGGTCGTAGCGGCCGCGATTGGCGGCGAGATCGGTCTCGCGCTGCTGCCAGACGAGCCAGTGGCCGTCGGGCGATACCGCGGGGGCACCGACGCGCGACAGGGTGGCGACGTCCTGGATGGTGAGATCACGCGCCAGCGCGGGCGCGGTGGTGGCGACGGCGAGCGCAACGCCCGCGAGCAGGATGTGCTTCATGGGGCGGGACGATAGCCGGAAGGTTGCGGAGGTTACAATCGGTCGCGCGCAACAAAATATCGTCATCCCGGTGAAAGCCGGGACCTCAGGCGATGGTAGGAAAAGAGCCGCACGAGTCCCGGCTTTCGCCGGGATGACGGATTGGCCTTGGAACTGGAAAGTGGCTCGCGGCTTACTGCCGCCCGGTGATCCGGGAGATTTCCTTCGCGACCATGTCTTCCACCAGACGCGGCAGATTGGCGTCGAGCCAGTCGCGCAGCATCGGCTTGAGCATTTCGCGGACCATGCCCTCAAGCGTGTCCGATCCGGTCACCTCGGGCTTCACCACCATGCGCGACAGCGCCTCGAGCGGGCCGCGAGTCGCCTGTACGGCGCTCTCGGAGACAATGGGCTCGGCCGGAGCTTCGGTTGCAGGCGCGGCGGCCGCACCGGCTCGCGCCGGCTTGGCGGGCGCCTCGGGCTGCGTGGGGGAACCCATCGACATCGGGGTCGGCGTCTCCAGTCTGTCTTCGTCGACCGGTTGGCTCAGCTCGAGGATTTCGTCAACGGTAGCGGGCTTGTCCGCCACTGTCGTCGCCGACCGTCCACCGCGGCGCGCACGCGTCGCGATGGCAGCATCGCCTTCCTCGGCGATGATGCGTTTGATGGAAGAGAGAATCTCCTCCATCGACGGCTCGCTACTGATGTCCCCCATCAACCGGCTACTCCAAAAAGCCCCGGAGGCGGGTAATCACGGCTTTTTACGGTTAATGTCAACCGGTCGCGTGGCATCATTACGCTGAAGCACCGGATCGAGCGACGTTCCGCCGACCTCTGGGGTCTGCGCCGGGGTCTGGTTGGTACGGGTACCCACCGTCTGCGGATCGGGATCGTCGTTGCGATCGGACCAGCGATTCTTCACGCGCTTGTAGTTGACATCGGGGTCGTAGAGCGGCCCGCCGTCAAGGTTAAGATCGCGCGCCTCGGCCCGGCCCATCGCCGCGAGCAGCTGGAAACCCGCGACATAGGCGTCGCGCTCGGCGGTGACGTAGTTGACCTGGCTGTTGAGCAGTTCCTGCTCGGCGTTCAGGATGTCGAGGATCGTGCGGGTACCGACACTGTTCTCGGCGCGGACGCCTTCGAGGCTCAGCTTGTTGGCATCGACCGCGACGCGGGTCGATTCGATCACCCGGAGCGCCGACTGGTAATTGGCATAGGCCGACCGGACCTGGGCGATCACGCCGCGCTCGGTGAGCGTGACGGTCTCCAGCGCCGCGGCACGGCGCGCCTGGGCCTGTCGGACCTGCGCCGCCGGGCGACCGCCCTGGAACACCGGCAGCGTGACCTGGGCGCCGACCGTGTTGGCGATGCCGTTCGCGTTGATGCCGCCCAGCGTATGGGCCTGGTCGCTCAGCGAGCCGAGATAGTTGTAGTAGGTCGTACCGGCAGTGAGGCTCACCTGCGGCGAACGCGTCGCCTGGGCGGCCTTGATGTCGAACGCCGTGGCGTCGCGCTGCTTCTGCGCCGCCTCGAGATCGGGATTGTTGGCGACGGCGGCCTGTTCGGCATCCTGTACGTCGTTCGGCAGGTTCGGCAGCGCCGGCGGCTGGGCGAGCACGCCCGGAGGGGTGCCGATGATGCGGATATAGTTCTCGCGCGAACCGATGAGCGCGGCCTCGGCGGTGCGAAGCTGGCTCTGCGCGAGCGCGAGACGTGCCTCGGACTGGGCAACGTCGGTGCGGGTCAGGTCGCCCACCTCGAAGCGATCACGAGTCGCCTGGAGGTTGACCTCGAGCACATGGACGTTCTGCTGGTTCAGCCGGACGATCGCCTCGAAACGCAGCACGTCGACATAGGACGTCACGGAATCGGTGAAGAGCTGGGCTTCCGAACCGCGCAGGCTGGCCTGGCCGGCATCGACGCGGGTCTCCGCCGCGCGAACCGAATTGCGCACCGCACCGCCCGCATAGACCGGCACCGAAAGGTTGAGGCCCAGGCGGCCCTGGCGGGTCGGCCCCGCCAGCGGACCCGACTGCGCGTCGCTGTCATAGATGCTGTCGCTGAGCGAGCCGGTGCCGTTCACGCCGGGACGGCCTGCGGCACGGGCGATCGGCACATTCTCGTCATTGGCGCGCTGGGTCGCGCGGTCCGACTGGAGGCCCGGATTGGTGTTGTACGCCTGAACCAGGGCGTCGCGCAGCGTGGTCGTCGGCTGCGCGGCCTCGGCCGGAGCAGCCGTGCCGACTTCGACACGCACAGACGTGCTGGTGCCCGATCGTGTCGTCGTGGTCTGCGCAGCGGCAGGCACGGCGATCGCGACAAGGCTGACGCCCAGGAACAGAGAGGAAATTCGCATGAGCCTCTTTCAGAAATCAGAATTGAAAGGTTCGTAGGCGCTCGAAACCAGGAAGAATTGCACATTCGATGTCGGCGAAATCGGAAAGGCCGAAGCCCCCTTCGGTCCGACGACCCGAAGCGAGGCGAGTCACGCCGCGATCCACCACGCCGGTCACCACGCGCCCTTCGGGCTTGAGCTGATCGAGCAGTGCGGCAGGAATCTCCTCGACCGCACCGTCGACGACGATCAGGTCATAAGGGCCTTCCTGGGCATTGCCGGCGGCGAGCGGCGCTTCGACCAGCTCGACATTGGCATAGGCAGCGAGCGCGGTGCGGGCGAGCGTGGCGAGCGACGCCTCCTCCTCGACCGCGACCACGGCATTGGCGAGACCGGCGAGCAGCGCCGCCGAATAGCCGCCCGCGGCGCCGATCAGCAGCACCTTGTCGGTCGGGCGAACGTCGGCGGCGGTCAGCAGCCGGCCCGTAGCCAGCGGCAGGTTCTGGCGGCGGCCGCCGGCGAGCGGCAGCAGCGTGTCGCGATAGGCGATCGCACGGTGCTCTTCCGGAAGGAAGTCCTCGCGCGGCAGGCGCGCCATCGCCTCCACCACGCGCGTGTCGTTCACGGCGTTGGTGCGCAGCTGGCTGGCAACCATCGCATGGCGCATCGTTTCGAAGCGGTTCGCCTCGGCAGGCGCGGAATCTACCGTAAGAGCCATCATTACCCCGGCTATCTGGCACAACCGTGTTAGTTGCGCAATACACTGTTTATGTAGCGCGGCTTGTATCCCCTTCGCAACGCTTCGCCAAGCAAGGCGCGCAGCTATTTTTGCACTGCAATGTTGACATGTCGGCAACAGCCTGCGCATTGCCGCCGCTCGCTCCGAGGCCCGATGGCGGAGTGGTGACGCAGAGGACTGCAAATCCTTGCACGCCGGTTCGATTCCGGCTCGGGCCTCCACTTTTTCAGCGTCACATTTCACCCCCGCACGGCATCGCGCCCGCCGGGCATGTGTGGCTTTCGCGCCACTTATCCACAGTTTTGCACGGCTCGTCGGGCCCGTACTGAGCCGGACGCGGAACAAATCACGATTCGCTGCGATTGAGTCCCCGAGTATCGGGAGACGAAGCATGTACGATTTCGGCATCCGAAATGTCCTTACCGGCTATCGCGTCGCGTATCGGTCACAGGAGCGGAACTATTGTCCGGGCTGTGGCGGGTCGCACTGGATGATCGGCCGGCTCACTGCGGAATGCGCCTATTGCGCCACCGCACTGCCCCTGATCGCGGGCGGCAGCACCGGCAACGGACTGATCCGGCGCAGCGAGCCAGCGCTCGCCGCCTGAACCGTTTCGCCGGACGCGCGTTTTCGCGGGTCGGAACTCCGCGAATGGGAGCGCTCATGACCGATATTGCCGTCACTTCGCCCGTCGAGCGCATCGCGCGCGTCATCGCCGCCGAGATGGTCAGCCCGAATGGCGAGGCCTTTGAAGGCCCCGACGAGCCGGTGAGCGTGATCGTCGAGCGCATCTGGCGGGCGGAGATCAACCGCGCCGTCGCCATTCTCCACACCCTGCGCGAGCCGACTCGCGGCATGGTCGAGGCGGGGCGTGCGGCCGGCGAGGATCCGGCGGAGATCTGGAGCGCGATGGTGCGCGCGGCGCTGGACAGCACGGTCGAGGTGATGCCCGAGCCCGCCTGAGGCTTGCAGCGGACCGCCGAGCCGCTATGCCGCCCGGATGACCGCGCAACTCACGCTCTACAATTCGCTGACCCGCAGCCTGGAAGCATTCCAGCCGCTCGACCCCGCCAAGGGGGTTCGCGTCTATTCGTGCGGGCCGACGGTCTACAACTATGCCCATCTCGGCAATCTGCGCGCCTATGTCTTCACCGACACGCTGAGCCGGGTGCTCAGCTGGAAGGGCCATGCCCTCACCCATGTCATCAACATCACGGACGTGGGCCATCTGACCAGCGACGCCGATGCCGGCGACGACAAGATGGAAGCGGCGGCCAAGGCCCAGGCGAAGAGCATCTGGGATATCGCCGCGCACTATACGGCTGCGTTCAAGCAGAACATCGCCGATCTCAACATCCGCCAGCCCACCCGCTGGTCGGTGGCGACCGATCACATCGCCGAGATGATCGACTTCGCCGAGAAGATCGCGCCGGAGCATTGCTACGAACTCGATTCGGGCCTGTATTTCGACAGCACCACCGTGCCCGACTATGGCAAGCTCGCCGGATCGCAGGACGATGCGCGCGAAGGCCGGATCGAGGCGGTGGAAGGCAAGCGCCATCCGCAGGACTTCGCGATCTGGCGCAAATCCCCCGAAGGCGAGCAGCGCCAGATGGAATGGGACAGCCCCTGGGGCAAGGGTGCGCCGGGCTGGCACCTCGAATGCTCGGTGATGAGCATCAAGTATCTCGGCGCGCCGTTCGACATCCATACCGGCGGCATCGATCACCGCGAGATCCACCACCCGAACGAGATCGCGCAGAACCAGGCGTTCTGCGGCTGCTCCGACACGGGTTCGCATTTCTGGATGCACAACAATTTCCTGGTCGATCGCCAGGGCAAGATGTCCAAGTCCAAGGGCGGGTTCACCACGCTCCAGTCGCTGATCGACGCGGGCGTGCATCCCCTCGCCTATCGGCTGCTCTGCCTTCAGGCCCAGTATCGCAGCGAGCTGGAATTCTCGGCCGAGAACCTGGCTGCGGCACTGACCCGGCTCAAGCGGCTGGTGATGACGGTGACCGCGCTCAAGGCCCGCGCCGAAGGCGAAGGTACCGCACCTGCCGTCTGGATCGAGCGGCTGGATGAGGCCGTGTCGGACGATCTCAACACGCCCAGGGCGCTGCCCGCCCTCGACGAGATGCTCGCCGAGAAGAAGCTGTCGCCGGCCGATCGCCTGGCCGGGCTCGCCGCCTTCGACGCGGTGCTCGGCCTCAAGCTGCTCGAACTCGGCCGCGAGGACCTGCGCGTGCGCCCCACAGCGGCAACGATCACCGCGCAGGAGATCGAGGACCGGCTGGTCGAGCGCAAGGAAGCGCGGCTGGTCAAGGACTTCCAGCGCTCCGACGCGATCCGCGACGAACTCGCCGCCGCGGGCGTCGAGGTGATGGACGGCGATCCGATGGGCTGGGACTGGAAGCCGATACTCGGCGGATAATCGCGGCCGCCAACGCGTTGCACTCCGTGCCGCGCCTCTCGGGAAGAGGGGCGTCAACGGAGTATGCGCGTATGCCGAAGTCTCTGCCCCTCGCCACCCTGGCCGCCACCCTGGCGCTGGGCGCCTGCAACCAGGCGCCCAGGACCACCGACAATATCGCGGTCGATGTCGACAATGCGATCGCCCCCGACGACGCGACGCTCAACGACGTGCCGGTGGTCGAGGATGCCGACGATGCGACGGCGGTAACCGTCGCGGCAGTGCCCAAGGCCGCCGCCGGCACCAGCGCCGCCGATGCCGCCCCGCTCCATGATGCCGGCACAATCGAGGACGAGATCCGCGAGGGCAGGAACGTCCAGCGCATCCGCTATGGCGAAGGCTGGGCCTGGACGCGCGGCGGCAAGATCGTCCGCACCGCCGATCGCGACGGCAAGGAAGTCGCCTATTTCCGTGCCAGCGATAACAAGCCCTTTTTCGTCCAGCGCGGCGGCCGCAGCTATGCCTTCCAGGGCGGCAGGCCCAGTCGCGAATTCGATGGCGACGGCAAGGCGCGTGCGCCAGGGCCGGGCCGCGTCCGCGAGGCCGACGAAGCGGCAAAGGCGGCGCATGATCGCCGCGAGCAGGCCGAGAAGGCGCGCGACAATGCCCGGGACAATCCGCGCGGGGATCGCGACCGCGGTGACCGTCGCCCGGGTGCGACGCCCTCCCCCACGCCCACCGCAACGGCCACGCCGGACGGCCCCCGGCGGGATCACGACCGGGATCGTGACCGCGAGCGCGACCATCAATAAGTCCCTTTGAACCCGGGCCGGTGGCGCGCTAGCCTCCGGCCCATGAAGGCCGTGCTCCCTGCCCTCGCCCGCCCGCTCGTGGAGCCGCAGCTCCCCGCCGGGCTCGACGTCCATTGGTTCGCCTCCACCGACGAGGCCATCGCGCTCGTCGGCGATGCGGACATCGGCTGGCTCGACAACAACAATCCGCGCGAATGGGCGCGCGCCGTGGCGGCAGCGGGCAAGCTCCAATGGCTCTCGACCATCTATGCCGGGCTCGATGTGCTCGACACCGAGCTGCTGCGCGAACGCGGCACGCGCGTAACCAATGGCAGCGGGGTCAATGCGCACACCGTGGCCGAATATGCCGTGATGGGCGCGCTGGTCGCCGCCAAGCGCTTTGACCAGGTGGTCCGCGCCGCCGACCGCCAGGAATGGCCGACCGACGCGCCGGGCAAGCTCGAGCTGTTCGAGAGCAAGGCGCTGGTGATCGGCTATGGCACGATCGGGCGGCTGATCGGCGAGCGGCTGAAGGGCTTCGGTGTCGAAGTGACCGGCGTCACCCGCTCGGGTGCCGAGGGTACCGTGGGAGCCGACGCGTGGCGCGCGCTGCTACCCGAGACCGACTGGGTGTTCCTGGCCGCTCCGTCGACCGACGAAAGCCGCGCGATGATCGGTGCCGAGGAACTCGCGGCGATGAAGCCCAGCACCTGGATCGTGAATGTCGGCCGCGGCGAGCTGATCGACCAGGACGCGCTGATCGATGCCTGCAGCAGGCGGCGGATCGCAGGCGCCTTCCTCGACACCGTCACGCCCGAGCCGCTGCCGCCCGAACATCCGCTCTGGACCACACCCAACGTGATCCACTCGATGCACCTGTCAGGCCGCAGCCAGACGCGGATGTTCCTGCGCGCCGCCGCGCTGTTCGTCGAGAATGCGCGGGCATTCGTGGAGGGACGACCGCTCAGCAACGAAGTCGATCTGGCGGCGGGCTACTAGTTTCCCCTTGCCCGATCCGTTCGCAACGCGTTAGTTAGGCTCATGCCTAACCAAATCGACGCTGCCTTCGCTGCCCTCGCCGACCCCACGCGCCGCGCGGTGGTCGAGCGTCTCGGTGACGGCCCGGCGAGCGTCAGCGAACTGGCCGGTGGGTTCACCATGGCGATGCCGAGCTTCCTCCAGCACGTCCGGGTACTCGAAGGCGCCGGGCTCGTCCGCACCGAGAAGCAGGGGCGCGTGCGAACCTGCACGCTCGAGCCGCTGGCGCTCGCCGCGGTCGAGCAATGGATCATCGAGCGCCGCCGCGCGACCGAGGCGCGCTACGATCGCCTCGCCAAATTCCTCGACGCCCAGGACCAGGAGAATGACCATGGCTGAAGCCGTCCACGACAAGTTCGTCATCGATCGCCGCTTCAGGCAGAGCCCCGCCAGGGTCTTCGCCGCCTTCGCCACCGAGGAAGGCAAGGCACGCTGGTTCTCCGGCCCGAACGAGCTGTGGGACATGGTCGATCGTCATTTCGATTTCCGCGTCGGCGGGACCGAGCATCTGGAAGGCAAGTGGCAGAGCGGCACGGTGACGCGCTTCGACTGCTCCTATCATGACATCGTGCCCGACAGCCGCATCGTCTACGCCTATCGGATGAAGCTGAACGGCAAGCCGATCTCGGTGAACCTCTGTTCGATCGAGCTGCTGCCCGACGGCGAGGGCACCCGGCTGCTCCATACCGAGCATGGCATCTATCTCGACGGATATGAGGACAATGGCTCCCGCCTGCACGGGATCGGCCTGCAGTACGACAAGCTGGGCGAAACGCTGCCGGACTAGCCCCCTCCGTCACCCCGCGAAAGCCAGGGTCTCAGGTGATGGCGGGGAAAGAGCTGCCTGAGATCCCGGCTTTTGCCGGGATGACGGAAATTGTGCATTTACCCCAGCGGGGAAATTTTTTGCTTGCGCATTTTTACCCAGCGGGGGTAAGTCGCCTCCGTTATGACAACACTGGCAGGCACCAAGATTCGCCGCTTCCGCGAGGAGCGCTCCCTCACCCGAGCCGCATTCGGCGCGTGGTTCGATATCCCCGGCTCCACCGTCCAGGGCTGGGAGAAGGACGGCAAGCGCGCGAACGCAAAGGTGATGAACCTGATTGCCGCGCACGGCATCGCCGGTGCCGCCGACTGGAACATCACCGTACGTGACGCGGAGAATGACATGCATGCGAGCTGGAGCCCGTCGAGCTGGAAGGCCGCCGAAGCGCGCCAGCTGCCCAATTACCCCGATCAGGGCGCGCTCGACGCCGCGACCAACCAGCTGACTTCGTTCCCGCCCCTGGTCTTCGCCGGCGAGGCGCGCGATCTGACCAGCGAGCTGGCCAAGGTGTCGCGCGGCGAGGCGTTCCTGCTCCAGGGCGGCGACTGTGCCGAGAGCTTCGCCGAGTTCCACCCGAACAACATCCGCGACACGTTCCGCGTGCTGCTCCAGATGGCGGTGGTGCTCACCTTCGCCTCGAAGCTGCCGACGGTGAAACTCGGCCGCATGGCAGGCCAGTTCGCCAAGCCGCGCTCGGCCGACACCGAGACGATCAACGGCGTCGAGCTGCCGTCCTACCGCGGCGACAACGTCAACGACATCGCCTTCACCCCGGAAGCGCGCATTCCCGATCCGCAGCGCATGCTCCAGGGCTATTCGCAGTCGGCGGCGACGCTCAACCTGCTGCGCGCCTTCGCGCAGGGCGGCTATGCCAACCTGCACCAGGTCCACAAATGGACCCACGACTTCATGGGCCGCAGCCCCTGGGCCAAGAAATATGCGGATGTCGCCGATCGGATCGGCGAGGCGCTCGACTTCATGGCCGCCTGCGGCATCGACGCGGACAGCGTGCCGCAGCTCAAGGCGACCAGTTTCTACACCAGCCACGAGGCGCTGCTGCTCCCCTATGAGGAAGCGATGACCCGCCAGGATTCGCTGACCGGGGACTGGTACGACACGTCGGCACACTTCCTGTGGATCGGCGATCGCACCCGGTTCGAGGGCTCGGCGCATGTCGAGTTCCTGCGCGGGATCGGCAATCCGATCGGCATGAAGTGCGGGCCGAGCCTCGAGCCCGATGCGCTGCTGCGCCTGCTCGACACGCTCAACCCGGGCCGCACGCCGGGCCGGATGACGCTGATCACCCGCTATGGCCATGACAAGATCGAGGCCGGCCTGCCCAAGCTCGTCCGCGCCGTGAAGCGCGAAGGGCATCCGGTGGTGTGGAGCTGCGATCCAATGCACGGAAACGTCATCAAGGCGGCCAATGGCTACAAGACGCGGCCGTTCGAGCGGATCCTCGCCGAAGTGCGCGGTTTCTTCGCCGTGCACCGGGCCGAAGGCACCTTCGCGGGCGGTATCCATGCCGAGATGACCGGGCAGAACGTCACCGAATGCACCGGCGGCGCGATCGACATCACCGAACAGGGACTGGCCGATCGCTACCACACGCATTGCGATCCGCGTCTCAATGCCGGACAGAGCCTGGAACTCGCTTTCCTGCTCGCCGAAATGCTCAACGAGGAAATGGCGGAACGCCGCAAAGCCGCAGCTTGATAAATTATTGCGCAACCATTCCGTAAATTAGCGGATTTACATCGCTGTCAGTATTTCCGATGGGCTTCCGCCGGAACGGAGATCGGATGGCAACGGTGAGGGAGCGTCTGCCGGAAGACTGGATTGCGGCGGTGCGTCCGGCGCTGATGTTGTTCGCCGGTGCCCTGGCGGGCTGCATCAGCTGGGCGCTGTGGTACCGGGTGATGGGCCATAGCCCGCCCCTGGGTCTCGCCATTGGCGTTTCGGTGGGCGGACTGATGCTGACCAGCACGCGGTTCTGGCCGCTGCTCGCCCTGGCCGTGCTGGTCACCTACTGGCTGTTCCAGTCCCCCTTCCCGCTGATCGAGCAGGGCTTCCGCGCAATGGGGCTGGCGCTCGGCGCGCTGCTCACCGCGGTGCTGATCAAGCGCCGCGGCATCAACCCGAACGAGTTGCTCGATCCGCGGTCGATCCTCTGGGTCTTCGTCGCCGCGGTTGCCGGCTCGCTTCTCGCTGCCGGGATCGTCGCATTCGGTGCGATCGCGGTGGGGCGCGCACCGGCATTCGTCGACAAGTTCGCCCAGCAAGGGCTCGGCATGATCCTGGTGGCGCCGCTGGTGCTGGTCTGGGCAACCCCGCCGCGCGAGCGCTGGTCGCCACTGCGCTGGGCCGGCTTCGTCGCCGTCATGCTGTTCTGCGGCGCCATTGCCGCCCATGCCTTCCTGACGACGACCGGCAGCCCGATGAGCTGGGCGATCTTCCCGCCCCTGGTCCTCGCTGCGCTCGGCTGGCACCTGCGCGGTGCGACGACGTCGGTGGCGATCAGCGCGCTGGTGGTGCTGTGGAGCACCGAGATCGACACCGGGCCCTTCTCCACCGCGGCGTCGGACCATCGCCAGCTCCTCGCGCAGATATTCGTGGCGGTGACCTGTGCGACGATATTCCTGCTCGCCGCCTATGCCGATGAACGCCATGCGGAGGACAAGCTGAGCCTCGCGGCGCGCCGGCTCGAGATCGCGCGGCGGAACCTGACCAACATGGCGCGCGATGCCACCTCGGCTGTGGCGATCCTCGACCGGGACCTGCACTTCGTCGCCGCATCGAAGCGCTTCGTCACCGATTTCCGCCTGCCCGAGGGCGTTTCGGTGGAGGGGCGCAGCCATTTCGAGGTCTTCCCGGTCTGCGCTCCGGAGCGTCGCGACCAATATGCGCGCGTGCTGGCGGGCGAGTCGCTGTCGGGCAATGGCGATGCCTTGCGCCATCCGGACGGCACCGTCGACTATGTCCGCTGGAGCTTCCGCCCCTGGCGCGACGAGGACAACCACATCGCCGGCGTCGTGATAACCAGCGAGTTCGTCACTGCCGAAATGGAGGACCGGCGCAGGCTCGAGGAAGCTGAGCGCCGCTATCGCGCGGTATTCGAGCAGGCCGGCGTCGGCGTCGGCCGATTGTCGCTCGACGGCACGTTCCTCGAGGTCAACGACCGGATCTGCGCGCTCACCGGCTATCCCCGCGAGGAGCTGATCGGCGAGAGCTGCCGCAAGACCAGCACCGCCGAGGAATGGGAATCGAGCCTGGAGGGCATCCAGGCGCTTTCGCGCGGCGAGGTCGCCTTCTATTCCGACGACCGGATGCTGCAGCTTCCCGACGGCACGCAGCGCCCGGTGCATTGCACCGCCAACCTCGTCCGCACCGGCGATGGCACCGGCGACTATATCGCCATCGTGCTCCAGGACATCTCGCCGCGCGTCGCCGCCCAGCGCGCGCTCCAGGAGAGCGAGAAGCTGCTCCGCCTCGCCCAGGAGGCAGCCGGTGTCGGCGTGTGGCAGATCGACCTGATCCGCGGCGGATCGCGCCATTCGCCGGAGAGCGCGCGCCTGTTCGGCCTCGAATGGCACGAAGGCACCTACCGCATGGCCGATGTCGCCGATCGCCTCGGCGTCGACCAGGTGATCGAGCTGCGCAAGGCGATCGTGAATGCCCGGCGAATCCGCGGCCCCCTGGAGATGACGCTGCAGCTCACCATGCCCGATGGCGAGAGCCGCTGGGTGACGCTGCAGGGCCGCTACGACGGGCATGACGGGCGACCGCGCCTGCTCGGGCTGGTGATCGACATCACCCGCGACATGGAAGCGGACACCCAGCTGCGCGAAGTGCACGAGAAGCTGCTCCGCCTCGCAAGGCTGAACGCGATGGGCGCGATGGCTTCCACCCTGGCGCACGAGCTCAACCAGCCGCTCGCCGCGATCACCAACTATCTCGAAGCCTGCCGCTACCTCACCCGTTCGCGGGTCGATCCCGATCACAACATCCTCGACGCGCTCGACCGCGCCCGCGTCCAGGCGCTGCGAGCCGGCGACATCATCCGCAAGATCCGCTCCTTCACCGTCAGCGGCGAGATTACCCAGTCGAGCCTCGATCTCGGGGCGGTGATCCAGTCCGCCTGCGCCGCCGTGCGCCAGCTCAAGGGCGGGCGCGACGCGAAGGTCGAGTGCGACTTTGCCCATGTCCCCGCCAGCGTGATCGGCGATACGCTCCAGATCGAGCAGGTGCTGACCAATCTGATCCGCAACGGCGTGGAGGCGACTGCCGGCCGCGACCGGCGCGATGTGTCGGTGACGACGCGGCTGGAGCCGGGCGAAGTGGTGGTCAGCATCGCCGATAGCGGACCGGGCCTGAGCGAGGACATGCTCGACAACCTCTTCGAGCCGTTCCGCACGACCAAGGAGAGCGGCACCGGTCTCGGCCTGCCGATCTGCCGCACCATCGTCGAGGCGCATGGCGGGCGGCTCTGGGCGGAGAACGGCCCCGATGGCGGCGCGATCTTCAGCTTCGCCCTGCCGACCCAGCAAAGTGGCGAAACCGCCTGATCGAGCGCGCAACAATCTGAAATACCACAGCAAGACCCTGGCCCCAGAGCGATCTGGGCCGGCGCCTTGCCCCTCTGTGACGCCGGCTCCCCAAACCTACGGGGCGGCCGAATTCGTGTATTCCGGCCGCCCCGGCCTTTCTCGTCTCAGGGATAGAGGTCGACCACCTCCGCCCCCTCGCCTTCCGCGGCGAGCAGCAGGGTGCGGTGGCAATGTTCGGGATTGCGCTCGAAACAGAGCAGGGCGCTGGGCTTCTCCTCCGCCAGCGCGCGCATCTGCGCGGCCTCGGCCTGCGCCTCGGGCAGGTGGAGCTGCCCTTCATAGACCGCGCGCAGGGTCTTCACATCGCCCTTCTTGGCGGCATCGCGGCCGAGCTTGGGCGTGCCTAGGTTCTTCAGCAGCACATAATCGATCCCCGCCGCCTTCAGGCTGGCGGCGAGGATGTTCTTGGAAAAGCCCGGGCGCCGCGACAGCGGCACCGCGCGCACGTCGATCACCCGCTCCACCCCGGCCTTGCGCAACGCCGCGATGAACTCGTCCATCGTCGTCGCCTCATAGCCGATGGTGAAGACCTTCATGCCGACGCCTTTTCTCCACGGAACACATGGACCGCGCCCCAGGCGATCAACGCCTGGCCGACGAAATAGGTCGGCCATATCAGCAGGGACGCGATCTGCGGGGCGATCATGCGCCCTTCGCGCAGGAAGATCAGCCAGTCCGAGACGAAGAACAGCAGGGCGCCCGCCGCGACCAGCGTGCCGAGCCGGCTGAGCATCGCCGATGCGGCCATCAGCGAGAGGCCGAACACATAGAAGGCGAGCAGCTCGACCTGATAGCCGCCCCTGAACACCCACCAGGCGAGCAGCGCCACGCCCATCGCGACCGGCGGCGCGATCCACTGCGCGGCGGGAACACGCTTGTTGCGCAGGTAGAGATAGCTCGCCAGGAAATGCCCCGCGAGGAAGGCAAGCCCGCCCGCCGCCATGCCCTGCAATTCGAGCAGCACGTCGCCGAGCGCGCCGAGTGCCAGCACCGCGCCGATCATCCGACCGTCGCCATTCACCGCCTTGTTGCGCGCCCACAAGGCGAGCAGGCCGACGCCCGCGCCCTTCCAGACCACGGCGGCGGTTCCCCCCGCCTCGAGCCAGTAATTGGCGAAATAGCTGGCGCCGGCGATCAGCGCGGCGGTGAAGAGCGGTTCGGTACGGAGACGGTCCATTCGCCCTTGATGCCGTGTGACTGGCGCTCTGCCAAGCATCGCTCTATCGGGGGCGCATGCACGACATTCATATCATCGGCGGCGGCCTGGCCGGCTCGGAAGCCGCGTGGCAGCTCGCGAACAAGGGTTTCAAGGTCCGCCTCTCCGAAATGCGCGGCAGCGGCACCATGACGCCGGCGCACCAGACCGAGGGGCTGGCCGAGCTTGTCTGCTCGAACAGCTTCCGTTCGGACGATGCCCAGAGCAATGCCGTCGGCCTGCTCCACCAGGAGATGCGCGACCTCGGCTCGCTGATCATGGCCCAGGGCGACATCCACAAGGTGCCCGCCGGCTCGGCCTTGGCAGTGGATCGTGACCGCTTCTCCGACGGTGTCACCGCAGCGCTGATGGCGCATCCGAACATCGAGATCGTCCGCGAGCGCGTGGACAGGCTTCCCGAGAGCGGCCCGACGATCGTCGCCACCGGCCCGCTGACCGCACCCGGCCTGGCCGAGAGCATCGGCACCGCCACCGGCAAGGACCAGCTCGCCTTTTTCGACGCGATCGCCCCGATCGTGCATCGCGACTCGATCGACATGGACATCGCCTGGTTCCAGTCGCGCTGGAACAAGGTCGGCCCCGGCGGCACGGGCAAGGACTACATCAACTGCCCGATGACCAAGGAGCAGTATTACGCCTTCCACGCAGCCCTGATGGCCGGCGAGAAGACCGAGTTCCGCGAATGGGAGAATGTCCCCTATTTCGAAGGCTGCATGCCGATCGAGGTGATGGCCGAGCGCGGGCTGGAGACGCTGCGCTTCGGCCCGATGAAGGGCGTCGGCCTCGACGATCCCAAGACCGGTCGCTGGCCCTATGCGGTGGTCCAGCTCCGCCAGGACAATGCCAGCGCCACCTTGTGGAACATGGTCGGCTTCCAGACCAAGCTTAAATATGCCGAGCAAGTCGCTCTTTTCCGGACGATTCCGGGTCTGGAAAATGCCGAGTTCGCCCGGCTGGGCGGCCTGCACCGCAACACCTTCATCAAATCACCCGAGCTGCTCGACCACCAGCTGCGCCTGAAGAACGCGCCGCACATCCGCTTCGCCGGCCAGATCACCGGCTGCGAAGGCTATGTCGAGAGCTCGGCGATCGGGCTGCTCGCCGGACGCTTCGCCGCGGCGGAACTGGCAGGCGAGACGCTCACCTCGCCGCCGCGCGAGATGGCGCTGGGCGCGCTGCTCTCGCACATCACCGGCGAGGCGGAGGCCGAGACCTATCAGCCGATGAACGTCAATTTCGGCCTGTTCCCGCCGATCCCGGGCAAGACCAAGAAGGCCGATCGCAAGCTGATGTACACCGATCGCGCCCGCGAGGCGAAACAGGGCTGGATGGCTCAGTCCTCGCTGTCGTCCGCAGACGCTTCCTGAGCCGCTGCCGGCGCCTTCGCCGCCGTTGCGGCGGGGGCGCAGGCACAGCGCGGCTTGGCCGGCTTGCGCTTCATGGCGGTGGTGGCGAACTCGGTGCGGTTGAGCGTGCCCGACTTGTCCTTGTCGGCGCCGGCAAAGCGCTCGACTGCCTTCACCGACCATTCCTCGAAGCTCAGCTTGCCGTCGCGATCGGTGTCGAGCCGGGCGAACAGCTTGCGCCGCAGGGCGAAGAATTCGTCCTTGCCGATGCTGTCGTTCTTGTCCTTGTCGATCCGGTCGAAGCGCTTCTGCTCGCGGGTCTTCGCGGCGGCGCTGGGAGCCTCGGCGGGAAGATCCTGCTCCGTTTCGGACGCAACTCCCGCGACGGGCGCCGCGGGAAGCCTGGCTTCAGTGCTCGCCGTGCTCCGGAACAGGAACAATCCCGAAACGACCAGCAGCAAAGTCGCTCCCGCACCCACCAGATAGCGCCACATCGCCTCTCTCCCCTTGCACAAGGGAGCTAATCAGAGCGCGGGGTCAGCGTCCAGTGAGGCGATGCCAGAGCAGCCTGCCGACACGGCTCGGCGCACCGGCGGCCTTGGGCGCTTCGGCCAAGTCGAGCCGCGCGCGATGCGCGAGCGCGCCAAGGGCGCGCGCCGAGCGGCTCCAGCGTGTCCGGGCAGCATCTTCGAGCAGGGGACGCGCGAGATCGCGGGCGACCGCCCGCTCCTTTTCGTCTTCCAGATTGCCGGCGAGGTCGGCCAGCGCCCAGCCCTGCCCTGCCTGGGCGAGCGGGTCGCCGGCGGCGCCGAGCAGCGCCCCCGCGGCCACGAACAGCTGCCCCCGCCCCTCGCCGAAACGACGCATGGCATCGGCGGCGAGCTGCTCCTCCTCGATCAGCACTTCCCAGCCATGGACGATCGGCACCAGCGACGCGCCGGTGACGCCGTGCGGCAGCACCTCGGCTTCCAGCGCCTTGAGCACCGGTTCGGCCGGCGCGGGCACATGGTCGAGCTTTTCCAGCGCCTCGCGCCACCAGGCCAACCGCATCTGGCCGAGCGCCGGCTCGCGCGTGGTGCGCAGCAGCTTGGCCAGCGCATCGTCGAGTGCCAGCAGCGCCGCCAATCCGGCGCGGCGGCCCGCGCGAGCGTAAGTGAGGACGAGATCTCGTTCCGGGTCCTCCACGATCCCCGTCATGCCGCGAGTCCCAACGGGCTTAAGGTCGTCATTAACCACCCGGATTTATACGTAATTAGCGACACTGGTTCCATGGAGCCGAGTTGAACGGGGATGAGGGGCTCATCGATGAGCGACGGACGGGGGACTGTAGCGATCACGCGTGCCTTCATGGGCAGGCTGGCGCGCGATACGCGGGCCAACACGCTTGCCCTGATGACCATGGCGCTGATCCCTCTTGCAGGCATGGTTGGCGGCGGCATCGACATCAGTCGCATGTACATCGTCAAGACGCGTCTGCAACATGCATGCGACGCCGGCGCCCTGGCGGGACGCAAGACGATGGGCGGCGGCACCTGGGCGCAGCAGGTCGGAAGCGATCCCAATTTTCCCGAAACCACCGCGAAACGCTATTTCGACGCGAACTACAACAAGGACGCCTATGGCGTAACCAGCGTCAACAAGGCCTTTTCGGAGAGTGCCGGCAAGGTCAGCGGCAGCGCACAGGCAGTCCTGCCGATGACGATCATGCGCATCTTCGGCAAAACCACCGAAACGCTCAGCGTGACCTGTGATGCCGAGATGCGCCTGCCGAACACGGACGTGATGTTCGTGCTCGATACCACCGGCTCGATGAACTACTGTCCGAACGGCAGCAGCAGCTGCAACGGCAACACCAGCTCGCGCATCGGCCAGCTCCGTATCGCGGTGAAGTGCTTCTACCAGATCGTCGCGCGGCTCGACATCGCGGACACCGATTGCGACGGCAATGAGCCCAGCGGCGGCACGGGCGACCAGGTGCAGATCCGCTTCGGCTTCGTCCCCTATTCGACCGATGTGAACGTCGGGAAGCTCCTGCCCAACGACTATATAGCCAACCGATGGACCTACCAGACGCGCACGGCGAACCTCGCGGTGCCGCCCAAGAAGGTGGAGACCCGCTGGGAAAGCTATGGCGGCGGCTCGATCACGAAGGACGAGTGCCTCAAGTTCATGAAGAACGAAGCCTTTGGCTCGTTCGCCGCCACGCCCGTGAATTCCGGTGGACCGGCTCCCACCCCGACGATCGAATCGACCTTCCCGCACGATGGCACCGCCAGCGATGGCGGCTCGAACGGCGAATGGGGCTGGACCTCGGGCTCGAACTCGACGGAAAGCTGGGGCAACGCCCCCGACCGCTCGGCAAGCGGAAGCGACAACAAGAAGAGCTGCCGCCGGGTCAAGACCACGACGACGACCTATTACCAGGAGAAGTTCGCCAGCTGGACCTACAACAGCACCGAAGTCGATGTGAGCGCGCTGAAGGCGGGCGGCAGCAACTGGAACGGTTCGTTCACCGCCATGGTCGGCGACACGGCGGCCGGCAACGACGTGACGCCGGCCACCATCAACTGGTCGGGCTGCATCGAGGAACGGCAAACCGACCCGGCGACCAGCTACAGTCCGATCCCGTCCGCGGCGAAGGACCTTGATATCGATACGGTGCCATATGACGATGATACGCGGTGGGGACCTGCGCTTCCGCAGCTGATCTTCACGCGCTCCTCGACGCGGGGTTCCAACTACAACGCCACGAGCTGGAGCAACGCGAACACCAGCGGCTGGAATACCAATTCCGAGACCACGCCGAACGACTACAACAACAGCGCGACCTTCTTCTGCCCGACCGAGGCGCGGAAGCTGCAGGCATGGACCAGCGCCACGCTGTTCCAGGACTATGTCAACTCGCTCACCCCGTCCGGCAACACCTATCATGACATCGGCATGATCTGGGGTGCGCGCCTGATGTCGCCGACCGGCATCTTCAAGTCGGAGAACGCGTACACTTCGAAGGGCGGCGAGATCGAACGCCACATGATCTTCATGACCGACGGCGACACCAACGCGAACAACTACGACTATGCGGCCTATGGCATCCCGTTCTTCGATCACCGCCAGACCGACGAGAACCCGACCAAGGACCAGCTGGATGAGCAGGTCAACCTGCGCTTCCTGGCGATCTGCGACTGGGTCCAGCGGAAGAACATCACGCTGTGGGTGATCAACTTCGGTGAGGGCCAGAGCCAGGAGACCAAGGATCGCCTCAACAAATGCGCGACCCCGGGCCGCTATTTCGACGCGACCGACGGCCCCGCGCTGCAGCAGACCTTCAAGAAGATCGCCGACCAGATCTCGCAGCTGAGGCTAACCAAATGACCCGCCGCCACTCGCTGCGCCGGCTCGCCAGGGATCGTCGCGGCGCGACCATCATCGAGTTCGCCATTGTCGCGCCGGTGCTCTGCGCCCTGCTGTTCGGTGCCCTCGACATCGCCCATACCCTGTACCTGCGCGCGGCGCTGCAGGGTGTGGTCCAGAAGGTCGGCCGTGATTCGACCCTGGAAACCGGGCTCGCCGAGAACACGCAGGCCAGCCTCGACGCGAAGGTCACGGCGCAGGCCAGGCTGCTGCACAACAACAGCACGGTCACGATCAGCCGGAAATGGTATCGAACCTTCAGCAACGCGGCGAAGGCGCAGTTCGAACCCTTCACCGACACCAACGGCAACGGCCTTTGCGACGGCCCGCAGGGCGCCACGCCGGGCGAACCCTATGAAGACAACAACGGCAACGGAAAATGGGACGCCGATGGGGTCAATGCCGGCCAGGGCGGCGCAAAGGACGCGGTAATCTACACGGTTACGGTCAGCTATCCCCGCATCTTCCCCATCGACAAGATCATCGGCGGCTCGCCGACAACCAGCGTCACCGCCTCGACGGTGCTCCGCAACCAGCCCTATGGCGATCAGGGCTCGCCAACGGTGAGGAATTGCACATGAACCGCCTGCGCTCCCTCTCCCGGCGATTGCGCCGGGAAACCAGCGGCGTTGCCCTGCTGGAGTTTGCGTTCGCACTGCCGATCGTGCTGACGATGAGCCTCGGCGGAGCCGAGCTCACCAACTACATCATCACCAAGATGCGTGTCGGGCAGATCGCCCTGCACCTGGCCGACAATTCGGCGCGTATTGGATCCGGCTCCCAGCTGCAGGCCAAGACGATCGACGAACTCGACATCAACGACCTGCTCACCGGTGCCGACATGCAATCGGGTGAGCTCAAGCTGTTCACCAATGGCCGCGTGATCATTTCGAGCATCGAGCCCGACCCCAGCAATGCGGGAAAATCGATGATCCGGTGGCAACGCTGCAAAGGCAGCAAGACGGGATTCACATCGAGCCTCGGTGCCGCCGGGACGAACAACAAGGACGGCTTCGGGCCTACCAACCGACAGGTCAACGCACTTACCGACGGCGTTACGATGTTCGTCGAGGTTCGCTACCAGTACACGCCGCTGATCCGGACATCGCTGTCCCCAAGCACCGAGATGACCGAGACCGCATCCATGATGGTGCGCGACCGGCGCGACACCAGCAGCGACAAGAAACTGGAGAACGGCAGCAACAATCCGAACCCGACCCATCCGGACGGTGTCTACAACCAGACCAAGGTTGCCGTCGCCAGCTGCTGAATCCGAATTGCCGGAAAAAGAGAAAGGCCGGGGTCTCCCCCGGCCTTTTCGTTGTTCGGCCTGCCGGCGAGGATCAGCCCTTGTAGGTGACCTTCTTCACCGCCGCGACGACCTTGTCCGCAGTGATCAGTGCCAGCTTTTCGAGATTGGCGGCATAAGGCAGCGGAACGTCCTCGTTGGTCACGCGGAGCACCGGCGCGTCGAGATCGTCGAAGCCCTGCTCCATGACGACCGCGGCGATTTCCGACGCGATCGAGCAGGTCGGCCAGCCTTCCTCGACCACGACCATGCGGTTGGTCTTCTTCAGGCTCTCGAGCACGGTATCGGTGTCGAGCGGGCGCAGCGTGCGCAGATCGACGATCTCCGCCTCGATGCCCTCGGCCGCCAGCTTCTCGGCGGCTTCGAGCGCGACGCCAACGCCGATCGAGTAGCTCACGATCGTCACGTCCTTGCCCTCACGGACGATGCGCGCCTTGCCGATCGGCAGCACGTAATCGTCGAGGTTCGGGATCTCGAAGTGACGGCCGTACATCAGCTCGTTCTCGAGGAACACGACCGGATCGTCCGAGCGGATCGCCGCCTTGAGCAGGCCCTTGGCGTCCTGCGCGTCGTAAGGCGCGATCACGATCAGGCCAGGGACCGAGGCGTACCACGGGCCATAGTTCTGCGAGTGCTGTGCACCGACGCGGCTCGCCGCACCGTTCGGACCACGGAACACGATCGGGCAGCGCATCTGGCCGCCGGACATGTAGTTGGTCTTGGCCGCCGAGTTCACGATGTGGTCGATCGCCTGCATCGCGAAGTTGAAGGTCATGAACTCGACGATCGGCTTGAGGCCGCCCATCGCCGCGCCCGAGCCGAGGCCGGCAAAGCCGTACTCGGTGATCGGCGTGTCGATCACGCGCTTCGGACCGAACTCCTCGAGCAGGCCCTGGGTCACCTTGTAGGCACCCTGATACTCGGCGACTTCCTCGCCCATCACGAAGACGCGCGGATCCTTGCGCATCTCCTCGGCCATCGCGTCGCGCAGCGCCTCGCGGACGGTCACCTTGACCATCTCGGTGCCCTCGGGGATCGCGGGATCCTTGACGCTGGCTGCCTTCTCGCTGGCGAGCTGCTTGGTGCCGCTGTCGGCCTTCTTCGGGCCACCATCCTCACCAGCGGCAGGCTCGGCCGGCGCGGGAGCAGGCGTCGGAGCCGGTGCGGCGGCAGGAGCCGGGGCCGCCGAAGCGTCCTCGCCCTCGCCCGCGATCGTCGCGATCACGGTGCCGACCTTCACGTTGTCGGTGCCCTCGGCGACCAGGATCTTGGCGATCGTGCCCTCGTCGACGGCCTCGAACTCCATCGTCGCCTTGTCGGTCTCGATCTCGGCCAGGATGTCACCCGACTTGACCGTGTCGCCTTCCTTGACGAGCCACTTGGCGAGCGTGCCCTCTTCCATGGTGGGCGAGAGCGCCGGCATCTTCAGTTCGATCGCCATCTCAGTAGGACTCCACCAGCACGTCGGTATACAGTTCGGAAGCATCGGGCTCGGGCGTCTGCTCGGCGAAGTCGGCAGACTCGTTCACCACCTTGCGGATCTCGGCCTCGATCGCCTTCAGTTCGGCCTCGGTGACCTTCATGTCCTCGAGCTCGCGCTTGACCTGCTCGATCGGATCCGACTTGTCGCGGACCGACTGAACTTCCTCGCGCGAACGATACTTCGCCGGGTCGGACATCGAGTGACCGCGATAGCGATAGGTCTTCATCTCGAGGATGATCGGGCCCTTGCCCGAACGGACCCAGGCCAGCGCCTCCTCGGCGGCACCGCGACAGGCGAGCACGTCCATGCCGTCCACCTGGATGCCGGGGATGCGGAAGCTCTCGCCTCGCTTGTAGAGCTGGTCTTCGGCCGACGAGCGGTTGACCGAGGTGCCCATGGCGTACTGGTTGTTCTCGATCACGTAGATGATCGGGAGCTTCCACAGCTCGGCCATGTTGAACGACTCGTAGACCTGGCCCTGGTTCGCGGCGCCGTCGCCGAAATAGGCCATGGCGACGCCGCCATCCTCGTTATACTTGTGGGCGAAGGCCAGGCCGGTGCCGAGCGCAACCTGCGCGCCGACGATGCCGTGGCCGCCGTAGAACTTCTTCTCGGTCGAGAACATGTGCATCGAGCCGCCCTTGCCGCGGCTGATGCCAGCGGCGCGACCGGTCAGCTCGGCCATGATGACCTTGGGATCGATGCCGTATGCGAGCATGTGGCCATGGTCGCGATAACCAGTGATCACCGAGTCCTTCTCGCCGTCGAGCGCGGACTGCAGGCCGACCGCAACGGCTTCCTGGCCGATATACAGGTGGCAGAAGCCGCCGATGAAGCCGAGGCCATAGAGCTGGCCGGCCTTCTCCTCGAAGCGGCGGATCAGCAGCATCTGCTTGTAGAATTCGAGCAGCTGCTCCTTCGAAGCCTCATACCGCTTCGGCTCTTCGGGCCGCTCGCGGTTGGTCTTTGCGGGTTCAGTCGTTTTGCGTGCCGGTGCTTTGGCCACAGGAAATCCTCGTCCGGGGAGGGGGAAGGCGGGTGCCTATAAGCGCGTTTTTACCCGCCGCGCAACTAACGCGGGAATGCGCGTGCCGTTCGCGTGCCGCTACGGCAATTGCACTCTATGCAATCAAGGATGCGGCTTGCGAAAGTTGCAATGCAGCAAAAAAGCTCAGCGTCCGGCGGGGGCCGGCGCGTGCTTCTGCAGGGGGATGACGACCTCGTCCGGGCGGACGACATTGAGCTGCTTGCGCGCCAGCTCATCGGCCAGATCCGGATCGACGCCGCGCTTCTGATCGAGCAGGTCGACGCGGTTCTTCAGCGCGGCGCGCTGCTTGTCGAGCGCGGCATAATCGGCCTGCTTCTGCTCATATTCCGCCTTGATCAGCTTGGTCTGCATCACGCCGGTCGGCCCGAGCACCGCGTTGTACGCGAAGAAGCCGATGGCGATCAGCGTGAGCGCGGGCAAACCGGCCCGGCGCAGCAAGGTCTGGAAGGGAGAAGCAGTACGCGATCGCATTTGGTGTTTTTCGCTTAACCACGCTCCGCGCGCAAGGCCCGTATTGGTGCGGAGGGTTCCCTGTCAGAACGCCACGCGGATGCGCCCCAGGATGCGATCGCCGCTATTGCCCAGGTCGGCGAAGGGCGATGCCGTCGAACGGCGCGCGAAGTCCGTGCCGACATAGTCGAGCCCGATCGTGAATGGGAACCGGTTATACTCCACGCCCAGCCGCCAGTCGGTGTAGCTGCCCAACGGCCGCAGCCGCGCGGCCCGCACCGCATCGTCCGCATTTCCCGAACTGCGCCCAAGGGTCGCGGACACCGACAGGGGCGTCGTCGGGATGCCGGCGTTCGCCGATGCGAACACATAGAGATTGTCCCCGCCGATGGCGCTCTGGTCCGGGGCATAGACCGCCCCGGCGCCGAGCTGGAGCGGCCCCAGCGAGTAACTACCGCGGGCACCCAGCTCGACATAGTCCATGCGCTCGCGGGCACCGGTGAAGAGATGCGCGGTCACATGCCCGCGCAGCCGGAACGGCCCCGCGTCGGTCGTCACCCCGAGTTCGAGGTCGGCCACCGCGTCGGCTCCCGCATGCCGGGGCGAATTGCGGGTGCTCGTGATCCGGGCGGATGCATCCACGATCCCGACCGAGACCTGCGCATCGGCAGAGGCCGCCACGCGCCCGCCGCTCCAGCTCAGGCCCCGGCGGCTCTCGTCGGTCGCCAGTTCCACGCCGCCGGAGAGGTCCTGCGCCCGCGCCGCGCCGCCCACGACGCTAGCGATCGCCGCTACCGGCAACAGGATGCTACACGTAACCCTCATATTCCTTCGCTCATCCCTTCGGTTCGATCTCGGCCTTCAATACCGCCCGATCCTCATTCGCCGCGGCCAGCAGGTGGGCGCGGATCTCTTCGGTCCGGCGGGCGACCTCCTCGGTCACGGCATTCTCGTTCGCGCCGCACCAGCCCGGACGGCTTCCTTCCAGGATCGCCTTCCGATCGATGCTGCGGGTCAAACGCTGCTCCCGGCCAAATCGTGCCTCGCGCTCGATGCGCAGATGCGCCCGCCACGTGCAACGCAACGTGGACGGCATGCCCGATTTGGTGGCCGCGCCGAGCTGTCGCCGGGTCAGGACGACGCGGGCGCGGTAGGACGCATCGACCGCCTCGCCCGCGTGATCGAAGCGGGTGCGGTGCTCCAGGGTGGAATGGACCGGTTCCGGGGCAACCAGCGCCAGCCCGAGCGCGAGGAATAGGCTCATGGATCGTCTCCTGCGGCGTACCGGCTCTATCGACCGGTGTCCCCGTCGGATGAACAAGCGCGCACGCCCACGCAACCGCCGGCGCCGAGGAGAAACAATTCCTCACAATGACCAGCGCGGCACGCCCTGACGAGAAAAGGCCGGAGCATCGTGCCCCGGCCTCTTCCAGATCACCCTACCCTCCCGCAAGCGGAAGAGGATGCTTCGGCTTACTTCTTCAGCACCGAACGGCCGGCGTAGATCGCCGCGTCGCCCAGCTCTTCCTCGATGCGGATCAGCTGGTTGTACTTGGCGAGCCGGTCCGAGCGCGCGAGCGAGCCCGTCTTGATCTGGCCGCAGTTGGTGGCGACCGCCAGGTCGGCGATCGTCGCGTCCTCGGTCTCGCCCGAGCGGTGCGACATCACTGCGGTGTAGGAGGAGCGCTGCGCCAGGCTCACTGCCTCGAGCGTCTCGGTCAGCGTGCCGATCTGGTTGACCTTCACCAGCAGCGAGTTGGCATAGCCGCCCTCGATGCCGCGCAGCAGGCGCTTCGGGTTGGTGACGAACAGATCGTCGCCGACCAGCTGGACCTTGTCGCCGAGCAGCTCGGTCAGCGCCTTCCAGCCTTCCCAGTCGTCCTCGGCCATGCCGTCCTCGATCGAGAAGATCGGGTACTTCGCAGCCAGGTCGGCCAGGAACGCCGCGTTCTCGGCCGACGACAGGGTCTTGCCCTCACCCACCATCTTGTAGGCGCCGTCCTTGAAATATTCGGTGGCGGCGCAGTCGAGCGCGAGCATCACGTCGTCGCCCGGCTTGTAGCCGGCGGCTTCGATCGAGCTCATGATGAAGTCCAGCGCCTCGGTGGTGCTGGCGATGTTCGGCGCGAAGCCACCCTCGTCGCCCACGCCGGTGGCCAGGCCCTTCTCGTGCAGCTTCTTCTTCAGCGTGTGGAAGATCTCCGAGCCGCAGCGCACTGCCTCGACGATGTTCTCCGCGCCGACCGGCACGATCATGAATTCCTGGAAGTCGATCGGGTTGTCGGCATGCTCGCCGCCATTGATGATGTTCATCATCGGCACCGGCAGGACGTGCGCGTTGACGCCGCCGACATAGCGATAGAGCGGCAGGCCGCGCGCATCGGCAGCGGCCTTGGCGGCGGCGAGGCTGACGCCCAGGATGGCGTTGGCGCCCAGGCGGCCCTTGTTCTCGGTGCCGTCGAGCTCGATCATCGCGGCGTCGAGATCGGCCTGATCCTCGGCTTCCATGCCGACGACTTCCTCGAAGATCTCGCTGTTGACGGCCTCGACGGCCTTGTCGACACCCTTGCCGAGCCAGCGCGACTTGTCGCCGTCGCGCATTTCGACGGCTTCGTGCGCGCCCGTCGAGGCGCCAGAGGGCACTGCGGCGCGGCCGAAGCTGCCGTCCTCGAGCATCACGTCTACCTCGACGGTGGGGTTGCCCCGGCTGTCGAGAATTTGGCGAGCATGGACGTCGATGATTGCGGTCACGAAACGGTCTCCCTAGGTATGGGTATTGAGGGCGCGACGCGGCCTCTAACGGCAACGGATGGAACTCGCAAACGTAGCCGGGGTTGTTTCGCAAAAGGCATGGAGGGTTTTTGGCATGGCTGACGAAACGACGGGCGAAACGATCGACGGGGCGGCGGAAACCACCGCCGAGACCACGAAGCGTTCCGCGACGGACACGATCCGCGAAAAGGCCGGCGAGATCGGCAACGAAGCGGCCGACCGCGCCCGCGCCTTTGCCAGCGAAGGCAAGGAAAAGGCGACCGGCGCGCTCGATGAGGTCGCCAAGATGATGGAATCGGCGGCGCTCGACGTCGATGCGCGGCTCGGCGAGCAATATGGCAAATATGCCCGTTCGGCGGCGAGCGGCATTGCCAATTTCTCCGAAAGCCTGCGCGGCAAGGAAGTCGACGACCTGCTCGACGACGTGACGGCGTTCGTCCGCAAGAGCCCGGCGATCGCCGTCGGCGTCGCTGCGGGCCTCGGCTTCGTGCTCGCGCGGCTGATCAAGTCGGGCATCGACGCCGCATCGGACGCGGCCGACCCCGGCACCGACAAGTCGTAAGGGGCGAAACGGGGGGTGGACGCGCCGCAGCCTGAGGAGAAGTCCATCGGCGATCTGCTCCAGCAGCTCGTCGAGGACGGCAGGGCCTATGCCGATGCCGAGATCGGCTTCTATCGCACGCTGCTGCGTTCGAAGCTCCGCGACGCCCGGGGGATGCTCTGGACGGGCGCGGTGGCGCTCGTCCTCGCCCAGGCCGCAGCCGTGGCCCTGGTCGTCGGGCTGGTCTTCACCCTTTCCCCGCTGGTCGGCCCCGGCCTCGCCACGCTGATCGTCGTGCTGGTGTTCCTCGCGATCGCCGGGCTGATGGGCTGGCTCGCCTGGACGCACGTGAAGCGTATCTTCAAGGAAAAGCCATGAGCGACAATCCACATGACGTGGATGCCGCCCGGGCAAGGATCGAAGCGGCCAGGGCGCGGCTGTTCGGCACGCTGGGCCAGGTGCAGGAGCGGCTGAGCCCCTCCAACCTGGCGCAGGACGCGGTCGAGACCGCGGCCCACGGCGTCGCCACCGTCGCCCGCAAGGGCGCCGAGGCGGTCCGCAGCCGCCCCCTCGCCGCCGCCGGCATCGCTGCCACCGTGGGCCTGGTCATGGCCCGGGGCTGGATCGGCGACATACTCGGCAAACGGCATGAAACTCGCGACCCGGCCACGGGTTTGAAGCGTAAAGGCAAGAAAGGATCCTCGTGATGAGCACCAATCCCTCGAACGGCCCGGCGACCGCGCAGGGCGAGAGCCTGACCGGGAACCCCTATGTTCTGGTCGGCGGCGGCATCGCACTCGGCGTCCTGATCGGCATGCTGATCCCGCGCAGCCAGAAGGAGCGCGAGCTGCTCGATGCGACCGGGCGCCAGCTCGCCGACAAGGTGACGGGCACCGTCCAGGCGGTGAAGGAGGCCGGCAAGGCGGAGTTCGACGCGCTGCTTCCGAGCCGCGACGACGCCAAGGATCGCGTGGGTGCGCTGTTCGGCAATCTGGTCGACGCGGCGAAGGGTGCGACGCAAAAGGCTTGAGGCCGGCGCGCGCCCTTCCTAGAGGCCTCTATAAAACCAGAAAGTGTTTTTCGGAGGCCCAATGAGCAAACTGCACCTCGTCTTCGGCGGTCGCGTGACCGATCCGCAGACGCTCGACTTTGTTGACCCGTCCAAGCTCGATGTCGTCGGCATCTTCCCGGACTATGCCAGCGCGGAGAATGCGTGGCGCAGCGCTGCCCAGCGCACCGTGGACGATGCCGAGATGCGCTATGTGGTGGTGCACCTGCACCGCCTGCTCGAGCCCGACCTGGCGTAAGCCGGAAGAAGCGGAACTAGGCCTTGCGCCAGTTCCACAGGAATAGCGGTCGGGCCAATGCGAGCCCGGCCGCAAAACCGCCGATGTGTGCGGCTACGGCGATCGCTGCGCCCCCCTGCTGAAATGCGAGCCCCGTCAACAGGTTGATCGCCACCCAGGCGACCGCCAGCCAGGCGACGTGCACCGCGCGCGCCGGGATCGGGCCGATATCCTTGGCCCGCGAACGCCCATAGAGCAGCGCATAGGCGCCAACGATCGCCGAAGTGGCGCCGCTAGCCCCGATCATCGGCTGCAGCGATTGCGGCCCGGCGAGCCACTGCGCGCCCGCGGCTGCATAGGCGCCGACCAGGTAGAGGATGAGCACGCCGAGCGGCCCGAGCGCCTTCTCGGTCTCGCGCCCGGTATAGACCAGCATGATCAGGTTCATGCCGAGATGGAAAAGCCCGGCATGAAGCAAGGCGGCGCTCAGCGGCGTCAGCACCGCGGGCACCGCCAGCACGCCGGCATAGTCGATCGCGCCGCTGATCCGCGCGGGCACGAAGCCCGCGAGGATCGCAGCGTCCATCTCGTGATTCGTCAGAGAGACCAGCAAGCTGACGAGGGTCGTGACCAGCGCGATCCCCGAGGTCGCCGTTATCCGGCGCAAATCCATCGTCAGATGAATTCGATTTTCGACACCAGGTAATAGCGGTCGCCCGCCGGCACCGAGACCTCGACCTCCTCGTCCACCTTGCGACCGATAAGCGCGCGGCCGATCGGCGAGTTGTACGAGATGCGGCCGCGGCTGACGTCCGCCTCGGTCTCGCTGACGATCTGGTACCTGATCGGCTTGTCCTCCTCGTCGAGCAGCGTCACCGTCGCGCCGAACACGATCCGGTCGCCCGAAAGCTCGCGGGGGTCGATGATCTGGGCGCGGCTGAGCTTGCCCTCGATATCGGCGATCGTGGCCTCGTTCTGGCCCTGCTGCTCCTTGGCGGCATGATATTCGGCATTTTCCGAGAGATCGCCATGCGCACGCGCTTCCTCGATCGCATCCACGATCAGCGGGCGCTCGATTTTCAGGCGCTTCAGCTCCGCAACGAGCTTGTCATAGCCTTCCTGAAGCATCGGCATCTTATCGACCGTAGCCATCCACCAAGTCCTTCAAAACGCCCCGTCCCACAAGCGCCCCCGATGGGAACGCCCGCACATGGATACTGATGGGGGAGATCAATTGTGCGAACGCAAATAATAAGCCTGCACGGTGCGGTCCGCAAGGCTAGGAAAGTTATGTTACAGGACAAGCCGTCCTAGCATCACAAGGGACGGCGCTGAGGCACCCTCCCCCAATCCGGTCGCTGGTCGAGGTGTCAGCCCCGGCTCGCGTAGAATTCCTGCAGCGGCCGCACGTCCAGGCTGTGCTTCGACAGTGCCTCGATCGCCCGCGCCGCCGCGACCCCGGCCTGCGCCGTGGTGAAGTTCGGGATCTTGAGGTTGAGCGCCGAACGCCGGATGTCCGACGAGTCCTTGAGCGACTGCCAGCCTTCGGTGGTGTTGAAGATGATCGCGATATCGCCGTCCAGGATGCGATCGACGATGTGAGGACGGCCCTGCGCGACCTTGTTGACGCGCTCCACCTTGATGCCCTCGGCCGCCAGATAATCGGCGGTTCCGCCGGTCGCGACGATGGTGAAGCCCAGCTCTGCGAGCAACTGCACGCCCGGCAGGATCACCGGCTTGTCGGTGTCCTTCACGCTGACGAACAGCGTGCCCTTGCCCGGCAGCACCGTCCCCGCTCCCAGCTGCGCCTTGGCGAAGCTGGTCGCGAAGTCCAGGTCGATGCCCATCACTTCGCCGGTCGACTTCATCTCGGGCGAGAGCACCGGATCGACGCCGGGGAACTTGTTGAACGGGAACACCGCTTCCTTGACCGCGATATAGTCGATGTTGCGGTCGATGGTCGGCAGCGCGGCCAGCTTCTCGCCCGCCATCACGCGGCTGGCGATCTTGGCGACCGGGATGCCGATCGCCTTGGCGACGAACGGCACGGTGCGCGAGGCACGCGGGTTCACCTCGATCAGGTAGACCTCGCCGTCCTTCACCGCGAACTGGATGTTCATCAGGCCCTTGACCATCAGCGCCCGGGCGAGCGCCTCGGTCTGGCGCTCGATCTCTGCGATGATCTCGGCCGGCAGGCTGTAGGGCGGAATCGAGCAGGCGCTGTCGCCCGAATGGACGCCGGCCTCTTCGATGTGCTGGAGCACGCCCGCGACCACCACATCGGTGCCGTCGGCAATCGCGTCCACGTCAACTTCGACCGCGTCGCGCAGATACTGGTCGATCAGCACCGGCGAGTCGCCAGAGACCTGCACCGCGGTCTGGATGTAGTCGTCGAGCTGCTGGGTGGAGTCGACGATCTCCATCGCGCGGCCGCCCAGCACATAGGACGGGCGCATCAGCACCGGATAGCCGATCCGCTCGGCGATCTTCACCGCCTCGTCCCGGGTACGGGCCAGGCCGTTGGCCGGCTGCTTGAGGCCCAGCTTCTCGACCAGGTCGGCGAAGCGCTCGCGGTCCTCGGCCAGGTCGATCGCGTCCGGCGAGGTGCCGAGGATCGGGATGCCCGCTTCTTCCAGCGCCTTGGCGAGGTTGAGCGGGGTCTGGCCGCCGAACTGGACGATCACGCCGACCAGCTCGCCCTTCTGCTGCTCGACGTGCAGGATCTCCAGCACGTCCTCGGCGGTCAGCGGCTCGAAATAGAGGCGGTCCGAGGTGTCATAGTCGGTGCTCACCGTCTCCGGGTTGCAGTTGACCATGATCGTCTCATAGCCCGCGTCCGCCAGCGCGAAGCACGCATGGCAGCAGCAATAGTCGAATTCGATGCCCTGGCCGATGCGGTTCGGACCGCCGCCCAGGATGACAATCTTCTTGCGATCCGATGGCGCCGCCTCGTTCTCGGGCTCGCCGAAGCTCGGTGCCTCATAGGTCGAGTACATGTACGGCGTCTTCGCCTCGAACTCCGCCGCGCAGGTGTCGATCCGCTTGAACACCGGGCGCACGCCCAGCTTGTGGCGGTGCGCGCGCACGTCATTCTCGGTCACGCCGCCGGTCATCGCCTTGACGACTTCGCCGATCAGCCCTGACGACTTTGCCATGGCATCGGTGCCGGCGCGCAGGTTCGCCGACTTGAGCGCGAGGAAGGCCAGGCGCTTGTCGCTGAAGCCCATCGCCTTGAGGCGGCGCATGCCCGCAGCATCTTGGGGAAGCCCCTTGCTGGCGACTTCGTCCTCGGCCGCGATGATCTCGGCCAGGCGCTCCATGAACCACGGATCGTACTGGGCAATGGTGCAGACTTCACGCACGGTGAAGCCTTCACGCAGCGCCTGCGCCGCGATCAGCAGGCGATCGGGCGAGCGGACGGCCAGCGCCGCCTCGATCTCGTCGCGGCGCGCACCGGCGAGCTTGTCGACATTGTTGAAGCCGCTCAGGCCGGTCTCCAGGCCGCGCAGCGCCTTCTGCATCGATTCATGGATGTTGCGGCCGATGGCCATGACTTCGCCGACCGACTTCATCGCGGTGCCGAGCGTGGCTTCGGCGCCCTTGAACTTCTCGAAGGCGAAGCGCGGGATCTTGGTGACGACGTAATCGATCGTCGGCTCGAACGACGCCGGGGTGGCGCCGGTGATGTCGTTGTCGATCTCGTCGAGCGTGTAGCCGACCGCAAGCTTGGCCGCGACCTTGGCGATCGGGAAGCCGGTGGCCTTGGAAGCCAGCGCCGACGAACGCGAGACGCGCGGGTTCATCTCGATGACGATCAGGCGGCCGTCCTTCGGATTCACTGCGAACTGCACGTTCGAACCACCGGTTTCGACGCCGATTTCGCGGAGCACCGCGATCGATGCATTGCGCATGATCTGGTATTCCTTGTCGGTCAGCGTCAGCGCCGGCGCGACGGTGATCGAGTCGCCGGTATGCGTGCCCATCGCATCGACATTCTCGATGCTGCACACGATGATGGCGTTGTCCTTGCGATCGCGGACAACCTCCATCTCATATTCCTTCCAACCGAGGAGAGATTCCTCGATCAGCACCTCGGTCGTCGGCGACAGGTCGAGGCCCGTCCGCACGATCGCGATGAATTCCTCGCGGTTGTACGCGATACCGCCGCCCGAGCCGCCCATGGTGAAGCTGGGGCGGATGATCGCCGGCAGGCCGACATGCTCGAGCCCGGCCAGCGCCTCGGCCTCGGTATGCGCGATATGGCTGCGGGCGCTTTCGAGCCCGATCTTGGTCATCGCGTCCTTGAACTTCAGCCGGTCCTCGGCCTTGTCGATCGCCTCGGCATCGGCACCGATCATGATGCAGCCGAACTTCTCCAGCGTGCCGTCGTTTGCGAGGGCGAGTGCAGTGTTGAGCGCAGTCTGGCCGCCCATCGTCGGCAGCACCGCATCGGGGCGCTCCTTCTCGATGATCTTGGCGACGATCGCCGGGGTGATCGGCTCGACATAGGTCGCGTCGGCCAGCTCGGGATCGGTCATGATCGTCGCCGGGTTCGAATTGACCAGGACGATGCGATAGCCCTCTTCCTTGAGCGCCTTGATCGCCTGCGTGCCCGAATAGTCGAACTCGCAAGCCTGGCCGATCACGATCGGACCGGCGCCAATGACGAGGATCGAGGAGATGTCGGTACGCTTGGGCATCAGTCGTGTTCTGTCCTGGCTCGGCAGCCCCCTAAAGGGGCCGCGGGTTCAATTGCGGGCGGCGAGCCCACTGGTCTCCGCGATAATCGCGCTCAGCGGTGCCACATCGATCTTCGGTGCCTTGGCCTTGCAGCTCCCCATCGAGCTCTTGAGAGAGAGCTGGAGCATGACGGCCATGGTCTTGGCGAATTTCTCCGGCGCCAGCGTGGCCGGCGGCGGATCCATGTTGAGGGTCAGCGGATCGCAGCCCTCGGCGGTCGCACGGAACACCATGCTCGTTGCATCGCGCTCGAACGTGATCGTGACCGGCCCGGCAAGCGTGGCGCGGCACAGCTCATGATCCAAGCCAGCCATATAGCCGTCACGATAGCAGCGCCCCTGCCACGGGCCATGCGTGAACACGCCCGGCTCCGGCGCAGCCTGCGCAAGGAGGAGCGCGAGCGCGATCACTTGGCCATCATCCCCACGAACCGCTCGAACAGATACAGGCTGTCCTGCGGCCCCGGGCTCGCCTCGGGGTGATACTGCACGGAAAACGCCGGCCGATCCGTCAGCTCGATGCCCGCGTTGGAGCCGTCGAACAGCGACACATGCGTCTCGCGGGCATTCTCGGGGAGCGTCTCGCGCTCGACCGCGAAGCCGTGGTTCATGCTGGTGATCTCCACCGCACCGTCTTCCAGCCGCTTGACCGGGTGGTTGGCGCCGCGATGGCCCTGGAACATCTTGGTGGTCTCGGCACCCACGGCCAGACCCAGCAGCTGGTGGCCGAGGCAGATACCGAACAGCGGCTTGCCGGTCTCGAGCAGCTGGCGGATCACCGGCACGGCATATTCGCCGGTCGCAGCGGGGTCGCCCGGGCCGTTCGACAGGAAGAAGCCGTCCGGGTTGAACGCCATGATCTGCTCGAACGTCGCCTGCGCCGGCAGCACGGTCACCTTGGCGCCGGCCTGGACCAGGTTGCGGAAGATGTTGCGCTTCGAACCATAGTCGAGCGCGACGACATGCGGGCGGGTGTCTTCCTGGCCGCCGTCGTCATAGCCGAAGCCAAGGCGCCACACGCCGCCTTCCCAGCCATAATGCGTCTCGGCGGTCACGGTGATCGCCAGGTCCATGCCCTCCAGGCCGGGCCAGGCGCGCGCCATCTCGAGCAGCAGCGGAATGTCGAACTTGCCCTCGGCCGAATGCGCAATCACGCCGTTGGGCGCGCCGGCAAGGCGGATGCGGCGGGTCAGCGCGCGAGTGTCGATGCCGGACAGGCCGATACGGGCATGCTTCTTCATCCAGGCATCGAGATGCTCGGTCGAACGGAAGTTGCTCGGCTCAGTCACGTCCTCACGCACGATCATGCCCAGCGCATGGGGATCGTCGGCTTCGATATCGTCGGGATTGGCGCCGACGTTACCGATGTGCGGGAAGGTGAAATTGATGATCTGACCGGCGAAGCTCGGATCGGTCATGATCTCCTGATAGCCGGTCATCGCGGTGTGGAAGCAGACTTCGCCCACCGCCTGACCTTCGGCACCGAAGCCACGGCCCCAAATCACGTCCCCCGACGCCAAAACCAAAACACCGGTAGCTCCGGCAGGCATAGGCGTAGGCGTGGCGTCGGCCATTGAGGGGTGGCTCTCCATTTGAGGTGCAGCAATGTCGCTAAGTGCCGCCCGCTAGACCCCTACCCCCCTCGCGTCAACCGGTTCGCGGGTCTATTGCGGGTGCAAATTCCGATTCACGAGAGATGAAATGATCCGAGACGATATCAAGGCCGCCCAGATCACCGCCATGAAGGCCGGCGACAAGGAGAGCCGCGCCGCCATCAGCCTGATCCAGAGCGCGATCAAGAACCGCGACATCGAGGAGCGGGTGAAATCGGTCCAGACCGATGACGATGCGCTGGTGATCGAGGTGCTGCAGAAAATGGTCAAGCAGCGCCGCGAATCGATCGAGATGTTCGAGAAGGGCGGCCGCCAGGAGCTCGCCGACGCCGAGAAGGCCGAAGTGGCGGTGATCGAGCGCTTCCTCCCCGCGCAGATGAGCGACGAAGAGACCAGCGCGGCGATCGAGGCGATCAAGGCCGAGCTCGGCGCTTCGGGCATGAAGGACATGGGCCGGGTGATGGCCGAACTGAAGGCCCGCCACGCCACCACGCTCGACATGAGCAAGGCGAGCGGGCTGGTGAAGGCCGCGCTTTCGTGAGATAAAGAGATGGAGCGGGAATCAAGTAATTAGGGGGCTTTCGTGAGAAATCTGCTGATCCTGGCTGCCTTGACGCTGGCAACGGGTTGCGACGGCTCGAGTGGTGGCGTCATGCCGACGCCCACCCCTACTCCCACTCCAACGCCGACTCCCACTCCGACGCCCACGCCGACCCCCACGCCGACCCCCACGACGATAGCGCTCGCCTATCGCGACCTGGACCAGATCACGCTCGGCGGCGTGGCGTCGAAGATCAACAGCGGCTTCGGATTCTATGGGGACCTGGAAGTCACCGCATATTGCCCCGCCGGCATGAACCCCTGTGACCCGAGCACCGCACCGGCGGGAACGGTCTACACCTATGTCATGCAGGTCCGGTTTCAGGACGATCGTCCCGACACTCCAGGCTGGTCCGAGCCCCATGACGGCTTCACCTACCGCTATCCCACGAGGCTGAGACTCGATTTCGTGTCTCGTGGACTTGTCGGAATCGGCTTCAGCTTTTCGGACGCTACTGCGCTACTAGGCGCTTGGGGACCGTCCCTCGCGCCGAAATGCGGCCCGGACAGAAAACTTTATTGGGGTGACGTCGCTACTCCGGCGATGTGGGACAAGCAGACGCCAATGCGGTTCTTCATCCAGACCACGCTGCCTCCGGACGCAGTGCCGGGGAAATATCGGTATTATCTCGATTTCCCGGCGGGCCCGGCCGGAGCCACCGGGATGGCGCCGATGGACAACCCCGCCGCGGGGAAGGATTGCTCGACGCTTCCGCCACTGGCCACGCCGTGATTGTCACGAGGGGAAGGGCGGACCATAGGGGGGCATGAGCCTCACCCCCGCCTTCCTCGACGAACTGCGCGCCCGGACCCTGCTGTCCGGTCTGGTCGCCAAGACGGTGAAGCTCCAGAAAGCCGGCCGCGAGTTCCGCGCCTGCTGCCCGTTCCACAACGAGAAGACACCGAGCTTCTACGTCAACGACGACAAGGGCTTCTACCATTGCTTCGGCTGTGGCGCCCATGGTGACGCGATCCGCTGGATGACCGACCAGCGGGGCCTGCCCTTCATCGATGCGGTGAAGGAGCTGGTCCAGGCCGCCGGCATGGAAATGCCCGAGCAGGACCGCCGCAGCGCCGAGAAGGCCGAGCGCGCCAAGGGCCTGCACGAGGCGATGGAGGACGCCGCAAAGTTCTTCATCGACAAGCTGAACGGCATCGAAGGGGCGGAGGCCCGGGCCGTGCTGAAGAAGCGCGGCATCACCGACGAGACAGCCCGCGCCTTCGGCATGGGCTATTCCCCCGATTCGCGCGGCAAGCTGAAGGAAGCGCTCAAGGGCTACGGCGATCCGATGCTGGTCGAGGCGGGACTGCTGATCTCGGTGGAGAAAAAGGACCCCTACGACCGGTTCCGCGGTCGCCTGATGATTCCGATCCGCGACGTCCGCGGCCGCACGATCGCGTTCGGCGGACGCATCATCGGCGACGGCGAGCCGAAATATCTCAACTCCCCCGAGACCCCGCTCTTCGACAAGGGGCGCACGCTCTACAATCTCGATCGCGCCCAGGCCGCCGCCCGCAAGTCCGGGCGGATCATCGCGGTCGAGGGCTATATGGACGTGATCGCACTCGCCCAGGCAGGGTTCGCCGAAGCGGTGGCCCCGCTCGGCACCGCGATGACCGAGCACCAGCTCGAACGGCTGTGGCGAATCGCGGACGTCCCCCTGCTTTGCTTCGACGGCGACTCGGCCGGACAGAAGGCGGCTCTCCGTGCCGCGCACCGCGCCATGCCGATGCTCGAGCCGGGCCGCAGCCTGGCCTTCGTGACGCTTCCCGATGGCCTGGACCCCGACGATCTGGTCCGCGCCCAGGGTCCGGCCGCCTTCGAGGCGCTGCTCGCCAAGGCCCAGCCGCTGGTCGACCGGCTCTGGGAGAGCGAGATCGCCGCCGAGCCGCTCGACACGCCCGAGCAGCGCGCGGGGCTCAAGCGCCGCCTCGCTGCCCTTGCCGACGGCATCGGCGACTCGAACGTGAAGCACGAATATCTCGCCGAGTTCCGCGAGCGCGCCGACCTGCATTTCGGCCGCGGCCCGCGCAATTTCGAGAGCCGCCCCCAGCGCGGCGGTGGCGGCGCCCCGCCGGCACGCGGCAAACGGGACAAGCGCGGCAACTGGGTCCCGCCAGAGCCGCCGCTCACCCAGCAGACGCGCTCGCTCCAGGCCGGCGGGCTCGATCCGATCCTCGCCAAGGCGGTGCTCGCCGGGCTGATCCGCCACCCGGCAGAAATCGCACGCCACATGGAAGTGCTCGGCAGTCTTCGCGGGGCATCCGGCGCGCTCGGCAAGTTGTTCGAAGCGGTGGTCGACGTCGCACTCGAAGATCGGCAGCTTGATCGAACCAAAGTGCTCACCATATTGGCGAAGTCCGGTTTCGATCAGATGGCGAGCGAGCTGCTCCGGGCCGATACCCTGCCCTTCTCCTTTACCCGGCCCCAGGCCGAGGAAAAGAAGGCGCGCGAAGACCTGAACGAGGCGATCGCAGTGATGGTGGCGCGCCCCGCGGTGGATGCGGCGCTGGCAGAGGCAACGGCTGCGATGCTCGAGCGTTTCGACGATGAGTCGTTCGCCCGGCAAACGGCTCTGCTGAGGCAGCGCCAGGAGCTGGAAACGCGTCTCGCGAATCTGATGCTTGCGGATGACGAGAATTTAGAAGATTAGGGCGGCGTATAATTGCCGCCATCCAAGTTTCGAGGATTTGAATGGCCAAGGCGAACATGGCGGACGTCACCGAGGGCAATGAGGCGGGTGACGCGCCGCTGATCGATCTGAACGAAGGTTCGATCAAGAAGCTCGTCGCGCGGGCGAAGAAGCGCGGCTACATCACTGTCGACCAGCTCAACGAGATGCTTCCGCAGGACCAGATGTCCTCGGAGCAGATCGAGGACGTGATGGCGGCGCTCAACGACATGGGCGTCAACGTCGTCGAGAACGAGGAAGCCGGCGAGGACGCCGAGCCCGAGGACGACAGCCAGGACGAAGCCGAGTCGAATGACGGCGGCGACGATTCGGCCCCGGCCTTCGAGACCAAGAAGAAGGAAACCGTCGATCGTACCGACGATCCGGTGCGCATGTACCTGCGCGAGATGGGCGCCGTCGAGCTCCTGTCGCGCGAAGGCGAAATCGCGATCGCGAAGCGCATCGAGGCCGGCCGCGACACGATGATCCTCGGCCTGTGCGAGTCGCCGATCACCTTCAACGCGATCATCGGCTGGTCGAACGCCCTCAACGAAGGCACGATGCAGCTGCGCGAGATCCTCGATCTCGACGCCATGCTCTCCAAGGGTCCCTCGGCCGAGCAGGTCGAAGGCGCCGAGGACGACGATTCGGGCGAGATCAGCGAGAAGACCGCCGGCGCTTCCTTCAAGGAAGAGGAAGAAGTCGAGGAGGTCCAGGACGACGAGGACGAAGACTCGATGACCGAGCGCCGCACCCCGCGGCCGTCGGACGACGAGGAAGAGGACAACACCCTCAGCCTCGCCCAGATGGAGGAGACGCTCAAGCCGCAGGCGCTCGAGAAGTTCGCCAACATCACTTCGATCTACAAGAAATTCTCGAAGATGCAGCTCCAGCGCCTCGATGCGATGGCTGCCGGCGGCGAACTCGTCGCCGCGGACGAGAAGAAGTACCAGAAGCTGCGCGAGGAGCTGACGGCCGAGGTCGAATCGGTCCAGTTCCACCAGCAGAAGATCGAATATCTCGTCGACCAGCTCTACAGCTTCAACCGGCGCCTCACCGCGCTGGGCGGCCAGATGCTGCGCCTTGCCGAGCGTCACAAGGTCAGCCGCAAGGACTTCCTCGATCGCTATGTCGATCATGAGCTCGACGAGCAGTGGCTGCAGTCGGTCCAGGGCCTCGACAAGAAGTGGGCGGCATTCGCGGCCAATGAGGCTCCGGCGGTCGATCGCATCCGCATCGAGATTTCCGAAATCTCGCAGTCGACGGGCATGGCGCTCGCCGAGTTCCGCCGCATCGTGAACATGGTGCAGAAGGGCGAGCGCGAGGCGCGTATCGCGAAGAAGGAGATGGTCGAGGCCAATCTCCGCCTCGTGATCTCGATCGCCAAGAAGTACACCAATCGCGGCCTGCAGTTCCTGGATCTCATCCAGGAGGGCAATATCGGCCTGATGAAGGCGGTCGATAAGTTCGAATATCGCCGCGGCTACAAGTTCTCGACCTATGCCACCTGGTGGATCCGCCAGGCGATCACCCGCTCGATCGCCGATCAGGCGCGCACGATCCGTATCCCGGTCCACATGATCGAGACGATCAACAAGCTGGTCCGCACCAGCCGCCAGTTCCTCCACGAGCAGGGCCGCGAGCCCACGCCCGAGGAAATGGCCGAGCGCCTGAGCATGCCGCTCGAGAAGGTGCGCAAGGTGATGAAGATCGCCAAGGAGCCGATCTCGCTCGAAACGCCGATCGGCGACGAGGAGGATTCGCATCTGGGTGATTTCATCGAGGACAAGAACGCCGTCATCCCGGTGGACGCCGCGATCCAGGCGAACCTCAAGGAAACGGTCACCCGCGTCCTTGCCTCGCTCACCCCGCGTGAGGAGCGCGTGCTGCGCATGCGCTTCGGCATCGGCATGAACACCGATCACACGCTTGAGGAAGTCGGCCAGCAGTTCTCGGTTACCCGCGAACGCATCCGTCAGATCGAGGCGAAGGCGCTGCGCAAGCTCAAGCACCCGAGCCGCAGCCGCAAGATGCGGTCGTTCCTCGACCAGTGATCTACCGCTGAGCGCAGCAGCAAAGGTGAAGTTCGAAACGGGGAAGGCATCGCCTTCCCCGTTTTCGTTTCTGGCACGCAACAGATGTCACCGATCCGGATGCACCGTTCGTCCTGATCTCGACCTGCCCGCACTGGACCTATAGCCTCGCCTCGACTTCCATCAACGCGAGGTATCAGCATGTCCACTCTGTCCGTGCAGGTTGCGCCCTTCAATCCCGGCGAAGTTCAGGTGCGCGTCTGGACCTATACCACGCCGGGGCCCAGCTTCGAATGGAACGGCACCGCCACGTCGGAGAGCCCGATCAACGAGAATTGGACCGATCTCGAACCCGGCCATTATGCGGTGACGATCACCTGGCATGAAGGCTATCAGAACATCGCCTCGGGCGGCGGTGTCGGCAACCAGATCATCTACAACGGCAACTACCTCTATTATCAGGTTCTTGGCACGCCGGCGGACGGCAATGGCGTGTCCGCCGTGTTCGGGATGGTGATCTGATCGGTCGCCCCTGAGCGTAGCGCGCCGACGGACGCATCGGGCGGCGCACGCACAACTGTCGGAATATTTGCCAATACTATCGATGCGCTCCGGAACTTGTTTCCGGGGCGTTTCGATCTTCTGCCCGGAACGCCGCGGGAACATGTGGTTTATCCACAGTAAATTCCACGTTCACCGCGTCTTTACGTGCTTCGGTATATCCCCGGATTGCAAGACCTGCCCACCGGCATGGGGCCGGTAGGAGGATGTGGGGGCTTATGCCGTTTGATTCCGTACAAGTTGCGCGATTGGGCGGTGCCTGGGGCTCCATGGGGGCGCTCATCGCGTCCGATGGCAGCGCCAATCATCCTTATCTCCAGCGCCTCGCCCGCAACGAGGAGCCGCTGCGCGACCTGTCGGACGCGGTGCACCACATCTGCCTGCTGCACGGCCGCCATCCCGGCGTGATCGATCATGCGCTGGGCCATGCCCGGCTCGGCATCGAGCGCGACTGGCTGGAGGCCGCGGCCGACGCCTTCGTGATCGAGCGCGCCTATCTCGTCCGTATCGTCGCGGCCGCCGGCCCGCTGCCCAGCACGCCGGGCCATGCCGAGAGCGAAGCCGCCACCGCCGCGCAGCGCCATGCCATCGACATGCTCGCCCAGTCGGACCGTGCCGGCTGCGCCACCGGCGCGGCGATCGCGCTGGCGATGGACTGGGCGGTGATCCGCGAGTCGCTGGACGCCGCTGCCGAGCGACTCGGCCTCGCGTCCCCGTCCTCGCAGCTGCCGCTCGCCGAGGAAACGGTGACGGTGGTCGACACGCTGGTCCGCGAAAGCACGCTGGAGCGTGCCATGCTGTTCGGCGCGCAGCAGCTCTTCGCCCAGCATCGTGGCCTGTGGGACCTGCTCGAGGCCCGCGCCTCGGCCCGCGACAAGCAGTAACAAGCCGTCATCCCGGCGAAGGCCGGAATGACGAGAAGGCTTGCCTCCCCGCCCCGCCGCCCTTTACGAATACGTCATGCGTTTCGAAGGCACCCAAAGCTATGTCGCGACCGAGGACCTGAAGGTCGCGGTCAATGCCGCCGTCACCCTGCGGCGCCCCCTGCTCGTCAAGGGCGAACCCGGCACCGGCAAGACCGTGCTCGCGTACGAGATCGCCAAGGCCGTCGGCGCGCCGCTGATCGAGTGGAACGTCAAGTCGACCACCAAGGCGCAGCAGGGCCTGTACGAATATGACGCGGTGGCGCGTCTCCGCGACGGCCAGCTCGGCGATCCGCGGGTGCACGAGATCTCCAACTATATCCGCAAGGGCAAGCTGTGGGAGGCGTTCACCGCGCCCAAGCTTCCCGTGCTGCTGATCGACGAGATCGACAAGGCCGACATCGAATTCCCCAACGACCTCCTCCAGGAGCTCGATCGGATGGAATTCCATGTCTACGAAACGCACGAGACCGTCCGCGCCGCCGAGCGCCCGATCGTGGTGATCACCTCGAACAACGAGAAGGAGCTGCCCGACGCGTTCCTGCGCCGCTGCTTCTTCCACTATATCAAGTTCCCGGACCGCGAGACGATGCAGGCGATCGTCGACGTCCATTTTCCCGGCATCCAGAAGATCCTGGTCAGCAAGGCGATGGACATCTTCTACGAGATCCGCGAGGTCCCCGGCCTCAAGAAGAAGCCCAGCACCTCCGAGCTGCTCGACTGGCTCAAGCTGCTCCTCCACGAGGAGATGCCGCTCGACGTGCTGCAGAACAAGGATCCGACCAAGGCCATCCCGCCGCTCCACGGCGCGCTGCTCAAGAACGAGCAGGACGTGATGCTGTTCGAGCGCCTCGCCTTCATGGCCCGGCGCCAGCAGGGCAAGTCCTGATGCCCTACAGCGGAAGCTGCGCCTGCGGGGCGGTCACCGCGACGATCGCAGGCGAGCCCGTCGCGGTGCGCCAGTGCTGGTGCCGCCAGTGCCAGCGCATGGCCGCCGGCTCCCCCACCACCAACGCGATGTTCGCGACCGACGATCTCGAGCTGAGCGGCACGCTGACCACCGCCAGCTATGTCGCCGCCAGCGGCAACACGCTCACCCAGAGCTTCTGCGGCGCCTGCGGCACCCCGGTTATGGGCCAGTCCTCGGCCCGCCCGCAATTCCGCACGCTGCGCCTGGGCTTCCTCGACGACGCGAAGGACCTCACCCCCACCGTCGCGATCTGGACCGACGACGCTCCCAGCTGGGCGTATATCGATCCCGCGCTCGAGACCTTCCCCCGGCAGCCGCCGGCACCCACTAATCCCTCTCCCATTGGGAGAGGGAGCGAGCCGGCGAAGTCGGCGGAAGGGTGAGGGTCGAGAGGGAATACCACCCTCACCCTTCCCACTCCCAGGGAGAGCGGGAGATTCGCGGTTAACTCCTTCTAAACCAGCTCTGGATACGCAGTGCTTGGGGGGGACCTTGTATGGGTCCCGAGTATGCGTAAGCGTGTTGCGTTCTCCGTGCTGCTTGCCGCCGCGTTGTCCGCCGCGGCGCCTGCCGGCGCACAATCCCTTCTCGAATATGTCGGCGAGTGCGTGCCCTTCGCCCGCGCGGCCTCGGGCATCCAGATCTATGGCGATGCCTGGACCTGGTGGGGCCAGGCCGATGGCCGCTACCAGCGCGGCAACGTGCCCCGTATCGGCGCCGTCCTCGCCTTCTCCAAGAGCGCACGCCTGCCGCTCGGCCATGTCGCGGTGGTCAGCCGCATCGTCGAGAAGCGCGTGCTGATGATCACCCACGCCAACTGGTCGCGCCTCAACGGCGAGCGCGGCCATGCCGAGCAGGACGTCACCCTGTTCGACGTCTCCGAGCGCGGCGACTGGAGCCTGGTCAAGGTCTGGTACCGCGACCGGAACGGCCTGGGCAGCTCGATCTACCCCGCGCACGGCTTCATCTACGGCACGCCGGATCGCAACGCCCCCGCCACCCTGCGCAAGGCACGCCCTTCGGCCGAGCTGACCGCCCGCCAGCCCGACTATGTTGGCTCGCTGATCGACGCCTACGCCGCCCGCTAAGCTTGCCGCCGATCCTGCGCTGCCGCATGAAGGGCACATGGGGGCAGATACTGCGCGGCGGCGCGGCCAATGGCTATTCGCTGCAATCATCCTGTTCGGGCTGGCACTGCGCATCGCCGCTGCCCATGGCGCGCTGTGGCTCGACGAGGCCTGGTCCGCGGTGCTCGCGCACGAGGCCGGCACGCCGATCGGCGTGTTCGTCCAGATCAATCACGACAACAACCACCATCTCAACTCGCTATGGCTCCAGCTGGTGGGGCCGGGTGCCGACCCGCTGCTTGCCCGCGCGCCGGCGATCCTCGCCGGTACGGCCTGCATCCTCGTTGCCGGGCTGATCGGCTGGAGGCGCGGCGCCCTGGTCGGGCTGGTGACCGCGGCGCTGTTCGCCGTCTCGCCGATGCTGGTGACGCTGGGATCGGAGGCCCGCGGCTATGCGCCGATGGCCCTGGCCTTCCTGATCGCCATCCTGCTCACCGATCGCTGGCTCGCCGGCGAAGCCGAGCGCAGCCCGGCGACCGCACTGGCGCTCTGCTTCTTCCTGGGCGCGCTGTCGCAGCTCACCATCCTGTTCGGCTTCTGCGCGCTGGCCGGCTGGATCGGCCTCGCGCTCTGGCAGCGGGAGGGCTTCGCCACGGCGCTGAAGCAGAGCCTCGCCCTGCTCTGGCCCTCGATCCTGGCACTCGCGCTGGTCTTCGCGATCGTCCTCGGCGCCGCGGCCGCGAGCCTCACCGGCTTCCAGTTCGGCCGCTACGACCCCTTTGCCTGGTCGCCCTTCCTCCACGCCCTTGCGCTCGGTTTCGGCAGCGCGGTCGGCTGGCCGGTGACCTCCCCCTGGTGGCTCGCCCTGGTGCTGGCGCTGGTGTTGCTCGCCCCGGCCCTGGGCGTAGGGCGCCCCTGGTTCAACGGGCTCGCGATCCTCGCCTTCCCGCTGGCACTGGCCTTGATCCATGCAGGCAACACCGGATTTCCGCGCTACTATCTCATCGCCTGCATCCCGCTGCTGTTGATGCTGGGCGAGATGATCGCGGTCGCCCTGCCCGTCCGGGGCTGGCGGCGCTGGCTGGCCGGTGCTGCGCTGGCGGCGATCCTGGTCGGCGGCCTAGTCGAGGATGCTCGCATCATCCATGCGCGGCGCGGCGATCCCGGCGGCGCAATCCGGGCGATGGCGGCGCGGGCACCCGGTGGCACCCGGGTGATCCTCGACCGCCCCACCGGCAAGGCGATCCTGCAGGTCGCCGCCGCCGAGCAGGGCTATCCCCTCGTCATCGTCGAGAAACCCTGCGGCCCCGCGCCCTTCCTGTTCCTCGACCGGAACGACGGCGAGGCCTTCCCCGCCGCCTCGCGCCGCTGCGGCCGCCTCTATCGCCCGGTCGCCGCCGCCCGGTCCCATGGCCTCTCCGGCAGCCACTGGACGCTGTACGCGCTCCAGCCCTAAAAGGGGTGCCATGTTCCTCTCCTTCCTCGACGAGCTGCGCGCCGCCGGCATCCCCGCCAGCCTGAAGGAGCATCTGATCCTGCTCGAGGCGCTCGACCGCGACGTGATCGAGCACACGCCCGAAGCCTTCTACTATCTTGCCCGCGCCACCTTCGTGAAGGACGAGGGGCTGCTCGACCGGTTCGACCAGGTCTTCGCCAAGGTCTTCAAGGGCATCGCCACCAGCTACGGCGTCGCCCCCGCCGAACTCCCCGAGGAGTGGCTACGCGCGATCGCCGAGAAATATCTCAGCCCCGAGGAGATGGCCAAGATCCAGTCGCTCGGCTCCTGGGAAGAGATCATGGAGACGCTCAAGAAGCGGCTCGAGGAGCAGCATGCGCGCCATGAGGGCGGCAGCAAGTGGATCGGCACCGGCGGCACCTCGCCTTATGGTAACGGCGGCTACAATCCCGAGGGCGTTCGCATCGGCGGCGAGGGCAAGCACAAGCGCGCGATCAAGGTCTGGGACCAGCGCGAGTTCCGCAACCTGGACAGCACCCGCGAGCTCGGCACCCGCAACATCAAGGTCGCGCTCCGCCGCCTGCGCCGCTTCGCCCGCGAAGGCGCCGCCGACGAGCTCGACATCGACGCGACGATCGAGGGCACCGCGAAGCAGGGCTGGCTCGACGTCCATATGCGCCCCGAACGGCACAATGCCGTGAAATTGCTGCTCTTCCTCGATGTCGGCGGCTCGATGGATCCGTTCATCAAGCTCTGCGAGGAGCTGTTCTCGGCGGCGACCAGCGAGTTCAAGAACCTGGAATTCTTCTATTTCCACAACTGCCTGTACGAAGGCGTATGGAAGGACAATCGCCGCCGCTTCCAGGAGCGCACCCCCACCTGGGACATCCTCCACAAATACGGCCACGACTATAAGCTGGTCTTCGTCGGCGACGCCTCGATGAGCGCCTATGAGATCACCCATCCGGGCGGCTCGGTCGAGCATTTCAACGAGGAGGCGGGCGTCGCGTGGATGCAGCGCGCCCTCAATACCTATCCCGCCGCGGTGTGGCTCAATCCGATCCCGCGCGAGCAATGGGGCTATACCCAGTCGGTGAAGATCCTGCGCGAGCTGATGGGCGACCGCATGTACCCGCTAACCCTGGCCGGCCTCGACGAAGCGATGCGCGAGCTCAGCCGCAAGCGGTGAATAAGTCCTCCCCCGGAGGGAGAGGATTATTCAAATCGCACTTACCGCTGCTTCCCCGAAGCCATGCCCCGCGAGATCCGCCAGGCTTGGTCCCCGCCCTGTTCGTACGGATTGCGCAGCTTGTAGAGGCCGGCGAGCAGCCCGATGTCCATGTCGGTGATCTCGCCCGGCACCGGCGTCACCGCGGGATCGAACAGGGAGAGGATCGAAGGGGCCGCGATCGATCCCTTCGCCGGCGGCCGCGCGCCCACCAGCGTCCGCATCACCACATAATCGGCGAGCTGGCGCACCGACTTGCCCAATGCGACCTTGCGATCCATCACCACTACGGCGTTGATCGTGATCGCCTGGGTATCGCCTTCCATCACCGGCGGATTGTCGGGGTCCGTGTCGGTGCCCGAATTGGTCATGTTGCCCGCCTCGTCGCGCGTCACGACCAGGCGCCAGGCATGGATCGGCCCCGCCTTGAACGCGTCCTGCAACGCGCCTTCGTCCAGATTGGCGAACACCGGATTGCGCCGCGTGCGCATCGTCTCGATCAGCGCATCGGCGTTATCGGCGAACACGATCATCAGGTTGGACTTGCACGTCTCCGGCGCCAGGCGGACCGATGCGGCCCCGGCGACGATGCGGAAACGGTTCTCGATCGGCGCCTTGAAGCGATCGGGCAGGCCGATCACCTCGGGGCAGACCGGCTCGATGAAGCGGGAGAGCTGGCCATCGTCCACATCCAGCACCTGGCGGATATAGCGCTGGGCGCGCTTGATCGGCTTGAGCCCCTGGCCGGTGACGACGATGCTGCCGTCCTGCGCCGGCGCGGGTTTGGCTGCCTCCTGGGCGTGCGCCAACGACACCCCAAAGGCGGAGAACAGAATAAGCGAAGTCAGGCGAAGGCGCGTGCGCATGCAGTTCGATCCCTTGTTGGATCGGGACTCCGCATGCGCCGGTTTCTTTAGAGCCGGTCGACTGCCCGATGGAGACGACGGAGTATCGCACCGTCATGCGCCTGTCCATTGGCGGCCTCGTTGGCCAGCGCCATCAGCCGGATCGCACCGAAGCTGGCGGAAAGGCCCTTGAGGCGTAGCGCCGCGGCGGCCCAGCCATCCGGATTGTCGGCGGATTTCATCGCCTCGATGCAACGTTGCACGCTTTCGAGAAACGCCTCGCGCAGCTCGGCGATCAGCGCGGGTTCGTCACCCACCGCCGCCGCCAGCGTCGCATCGATTGCACCGGGATCGTACGCCATTCGAAGACCCTAACCCGCGCACCGTTAACGCCGCGTTTCCAACTCCAGGTCGCGCAAATGTTGGTGCGACGGCAAAATGTGGTAAATGCACGGCATGATTGGGGGAAAACCTGCCGAGCCGCTGCCCGCGAACGAAGACGCGGAGCCGCTGTTCCTGTCCGAAACCACCGCGCCCGTCGCGGTGGAACCGGTGACCTATGCCTATGACGAGGACGCCGAAGAGGAAGCCCCGCGCCGCGGCGCCGGCTGGATCCTCCCTGCCCTCGCCATCCTCGCCGTGCTGGGCTGGTTCGGCACGATGGGCTGGCTGCTGCGCGGCAGCTTCGCCGGATCGATGGAGCCGGTCCTGCTGGTCGAGCTGATCGCCGCGCTCTGCGTTCCCCCTGCCCTGATCGGCATCCTCTACATCCTCGCGCTCCGCACGAGCCGCGCCGAGGCGCAGCGTTTCGGCGCCACCGCCCGGGCGATGCGCGCCGAGGCCGCGAGCCTGGAGCGCGTCGTCGCCACGCTCTCGCGCAAGATCGAGGAGAATCGCGCCTCGCTCGCCGAGCAGACCAATATCCTGATCGCGATGGGCGAGCGCGCCTCGGAGCGGCTCGAAAGCGCCTCGAACAGCGCCGCCCAGCATGCCCGCTCGATCGACGCCAGCACCCGCCATTTCAGCGAAGCGACTGCCGATGCCGAGCACCGTGTCTCGGTCGTGCTCTCCTCGCTGCCCAAGGCGCACGAAGAGATGCGCGGGCTCTCCGATCGCGTGGATGCCGCCGGCCTGCTCGCCAGCGAGCGCGCTGCCGCGCTCGACACCCAGCTGTCCGCCCTGTCCGAACGCGGTCGCGAAGCCGATCAGATCGCCGGCGGCGCCGCCGACCGGCTCGCCGCGCACATCGCCCGGATGGAGGCGACCAGCGAGACCGCCAGCGCCCGGCTCGAACAAGTCACCGGCGAGATGTCGACCGAGGTCGATGCCGTGCTCGATCGTGCCGCCCATGCCGTGGACGAGGCACGCAAGGGCATCACCACCCAGGGCGAGGCGATCCTCGCCATGCTCTCCGCCAACCAGGCCGCGCTCGACCGCGCCGGGCGGGACAGCATCGAGGCGATGGGCACCCGCATGGCCGCGATCGAGGAAGCGATCGGCCGCATCGGCACCCGCCTCGCCCAGGAACAGGGCCGTGGTGACACGCTGTTCGAAGGCCTGGCCACCGGCGTCGACCGGCTCGACCGCGCGATGGACGACCTCCATGTCGCGGGCACCGAGCGTACCCGCAACCTCGCTGCCTCGATGAGCGCGCTGCACGGCTCGGTCGAGGCGATGACGATCGCGCTCACCGTCGGTGACGAGACCGCCCGCAAGGTGATCGGCACCTCCGAGGAGCTGCTGACCGCGCTCGATGCCTCGGCGCGCGAGATCGACGAGACCCTGCCCGAGGCGCTGGCCCGGCTCGATTCGCGTATCACCGCGAGCCGCCAGGTCGTCGCCGCGTCCAAGCCCGAGCTGCTCGCCCTGGTCACCGCTGCCGAGAGCACGCACGACGCGATCGAAGCCATTGCGGACGTCGTCGGCCAGCAGCGCGATACGCTCGCCAAGACCCAGGCCTCGCTGCTCGAGACGCTGGCGACCGGCGGCGAGCAGGCCGAGCAGCTGGGCGCGATCGTCGACGAGACCATCGCCACCACCCGCCGCTTCGCCGAGAGCGCCGCGCCGCAGCTGGTCGAGGCGCTGCTCAGCGTCCGCGAGACCTCCAGCGCCGCCGCCAACCATGCCCGTGAGACGCTGGCCGCGATCGTGCCGCATGCCGAGCGTGCGATCGAAGAGGCCGCCGGCGACGCGCTGCGCCGCGCGGTCGATGCCTCGATCCGCCGCCAGCTCACCGACCTGGCCGAGACGACCGAGGCCGCCGTGGTCGCCGCGACCCGCGCCTCCGAACGGCTCACCCAGCAGATGGTCAGCCTCGCCGACACCACGTCCCAGGTCGAGGCGCGGATCGCCGAGGGCCGCAAGGAGCGCGAGGAGTCGGACAGCGACAATTTCGCGCGCAAGGTCTCGCTGCTGATCGAAGCGCTCAACTCGGCCTCGATCGACATCACCAAGGCCTTTTCGACGGATGTCACCGACAGCGCCTGGGCGGCCTATCTCAAGGGCGATCGCGGCGTCTTCACCCGCCGTGCGGTACGCCTGCTGGATCCGTCGGATACGCGCGAAATCCACCGTCTCTACGAAAATAACGACGATTTCCGCGACAATGTGAACCGCTACATCCACGATTTCGAATCCATGCTCCGCCAAATCCTGGCCCTGCGGGACGGCTCGCCGATGGGCGTGACCCTGCTCTCCTCGGACATGGGCAAGCTCTACGTCGCGCTCGCCCAGGCGATCGAGCGCCTGCGGACCTAGGGCGCAACCGGCATGCTGGCGCTCGACGATCCCCTCTGGGGAAGCCTGCAGCACGCCTATGGTGATGCGCGTGACGTCCCCGTGCTGCTACGGGCGCTGGCGGCATCGCCGGAGCCGCAGGAGGATCCGGAAGCGGAGCCGTGGTTCAGCCTGTGGTCGAGCCTCTGCCATCAGGGTGACGCCCATACCGCCTCCTATGCAGCGGTGCCGCATCTGGTGGAAATCGGCGGGCAGTTCGCGGGGCAGCTCGACTTCAACTTCCTTCTGCTGCCCACGGCGATCGAAGTGGCCCGAAGGACGGGGCGCGGCCCGGCGCTCCCGGCAGTGCTCGGCGATGCCTATCTGGGGGCCATCGCCCGGCTGCCGGACCTGGTGAGTATCCACCGCCACGAGCCCTGGGACCAGGCCATGCTGTTGTCGGCCGCGGCGGCGCAGGCGGTCGCCAAGGGGCATATCGATGTGGCGGAGGCGCTGATGAACCTGGACGACGACTGGATCGGACGGATCAACCGCGGCGAGGTTGAGTAGCCCCCGGCTGCCCACATCCGTCATCCCGGCGAAAGCCGGGATCTCAGGCGAAGGCGCGGAACAGCCCCACAAGATCCCAGCTTTCGCCGGGATGAGGGCAGGCTTGCAAAATAGGATTTCGCCTGTTTCCCTCGCGCGGCCCGGCGCCTGCCCGGCCGCTCTTTGACCCGTAGGAAAAATAGGATCCCGTCCACGCAATCATATTGCGCGGCATCGCTCGACGCGACCCACTCTGTGCACGACCTTTGCAATCTTTCCGCGGCAGGAACCGGTCCCGGGCATGCACTTCATCTACGCTGCCGAGTCGCCCAGAACGGGCCGTAGGAGACGCTACGAAGCCTTCGACTGCACCTGCGACCACCAGTCGAGCATGTCGGTGGTCACCCAGCCATTGACGTAGTTGAGATAGAAGATCGCGAACAGCACGGTCGCGACGATCGTGGTCCGCTTGGCGATGCGCCCGGCGTTGAACTCGTGCGGTGCGCTCGGCGCCTGGCCGGGGACCAGCGCGACACCCGCCTCCTCGCTCGTCTTCACCCCGAAGGGCAGGACGAGGAACACCGAGAAGGCCCAGAACAGGAAATAGATGGCGAGCGCGGACTTCCAGGGCATGGCCCGGTGATAGCAGATCGTCATCCCGGCGAAAGCCGGGATGACGATATTGGCTCGATGGCTATTGCTCGATGATCAGCACGTCCACCACGGGCTTCTTGCCCGTGTAACGCACCGCGGCGCGACGCACTGCCAGGCGGATCGACTCGCGCAGCCGCTCGACATCGCCCTTGCCGTCCTTCTTCACCGCTTCGCGCGCGGCGTCGGACGCCTCGGCGATGAAGTCCTCGCGGTCCTCCTCGACGGGAATGCCCTGCAGGCGGATCTGCGGCTCGCCAGCGAGCTTGCCGTTGCGGATCACCACCGCCGCGCTGATCTGGCCATAGAGCGCCACACGGCGCCGCTCGGTGATCGTCGCGCCGTCGGCCGGCAGGATGATGTCGCCGTCGAGCACGAGCCGGCCCACCGGGGCCTCGCCGATCTTGGACGGACCGTTCGGTGCCAGGCGGATGATGTCGCCATTCACCTGGCGGATCGACTTGGGCACGCCCTGCTCGAGCGCGAAGCGGGCCTGCTCGTACATGTGGCGCACCTCGCCGTGCACCGGCACGACGATCTCGGGCCGGATCCACTTGTACATCTCGGCCAGCTCGGGGCGGCCCGGATGGCCGGAGACGTGGATGAAGGCCTGCCGATCGGTGATCAGCTCGACGCCCTTGCCCGCCAGCGTGTTCATGATCCGCCCGATCGCGATCTCGTTGCCCGGAATCTGGCGCGAGGAGAACACGACGGTATCGCCCTCGTGCACCTTGAGGACATGGCTGCCCTCGGCGATGCGGTTGAGCGCGGCGCGCGGCTCGCCCTGGCCGCCGGTGGCGACGATCAGCACCTTGTTCGCCGGCAGGTCCATCGCCGCTTCGAAATCGACCGTCTCGGGGAAGTCGCGCAGATAGCCAGTCTGCTTGGCGACGCGCAGGATGCGGTCGAGCGAGCGCCCTGCGACGCAGAGCTCGCGCCCGGTGTCGCGGGCGACTTCGCCCAGCGTCTGCAACCGCGCGGCGTTGGAGGCGAAGGTGGTGACCAGCACCCGGCCCTTGGCGGCGCCGATGACCTGGTCGAGCCCCTCACGGACCGCCGCTTCCGATCCCGAGGCCTCGGGATTGAAGACATTGGTCGAATCGCAGACCAGGGCGAGCACGCCCTTGTCGCCGATCGCGGTCAGTTCCTCGGCGGTGGAGGCACCACCAAGCGCAGGTGCGTCGTCCAGCTTCCAGTCGCCGGTGTGGAACACGCTTCCGTACGGCGTCTCGATCAGCACGGCGTTGCCCTCGGGGATCGAGTGGGCGAGCGGCGTATAGGTGATGCGGAACGGGCCGATGTTGAACGGCCCTTCCTCGTCGACGACGTTGAGCTCGACCTTCTCCTCGATGCCCTCCTCTTCCAGCTTGCCGCGGATCAGGCCCGCGGTGAACGGGGTGGCGTAGAGCGGCACGTCCAGCTCGCCCGCCAGATAGGGTAGCGCGCCGATATGGTCTTCATGGCCATGCGTCAGGACGATGCCGAGCAGGTCGTCGATCCGCTCCTCGATGAACTGCAGGTCGGGCAGGATCACGTCGATGCCCGGATATTCGGGAGTGCCGAAGGTGATGCCGCAATCCACCATCAGCCATTTGCCCTGGCAGCCATAGAGATTGACGTTCATGCCGATCTCGCCGGAGCCGCCCAGCGCGAGGAACAGGAGTTCTTTTTCAGGGGTCACTTGGTTTCCTCGGTCAACGGCTGCGTTCCCACAGCATCGCCAACCCTTGAATGGTCAGATCGGGTTCAATCACGTCGAAAACGTCGGTTTGCTTCTCGAACAGCACGGCCAAGCCGCCGGTGGCGACGACTTTGACCGGTCGCCCGATCTCCGCCTTCATCCGCGCGACCAGCCCTTCGATCATCGCGATATAGCCCCAATAGATGCCGATGTGCATCTGATCGACGGTATTGCGACCAACGACGCTGGTGGTAGCCGGCGCGGTGATCGCGATGCGCGGCAGCTTGGCCGCCGCGGTGACGAGTGCATCCAAAGAGAGGTTGATGCCCGGGGCGATGATCCCACCCTTGTAGGCACCGCGATAATCGACCACCTCGAAGGTGGTGGCGGTGCCGAAGTCGATGATGATCAGGTCGCCCGGATGGCGGGCATGGCCGGCGATCATGTTGAGCGCACGGTCGGCACCCAGCCCCTGCGGCTCCTCGACATCGAGCGGGAAGCCCCATTCGGCCTTGCCCTGCCCGGCGATCACCGCCTCGGTCTTGAAGTATTTGCTGGCGAGCACCTGGAGGTTGTGCAGCGCGCGCGGCACCACCGTGCCGACGATCACCCCGGTCACATCGGCGCGGTCATAGCCTTCCAGGTTGAGCAGCTGGCTCAACCACACCGCATATTCATCGGCGGTGCGGCGCGGGTCGGTGGCGATCCGCCAGCGGGCGCGGACTTCGCCGCCCTCCAGCAGGGCGAAGACGACATTGGTGTTGCCGGCATCGATGGCGAGCAGCATTTCCGGGCCTCTCAGAGCAGGAACACGTCTGCGGCGTGAATGACATGGCTGGTGCCATCGGCCAAGCGCAGGATGAGTGCGCCCTCGCTGTCGAGGCCGCCGAACAGGCCGTCGATGCTCGATCCGTCGGCCAGGCGTGCGGTAAGCGCGGTGTCGATCGGGTGCGCTCGAGCCAGCCAGCGCTCGCGCACCGGCGCGATGCCATCCCGCCAGCGCGAGACCCAGCGACCGAAGCTTTCGGCCAATGTCTCGGCGAAGATCTGGGGATCGGGCGCCGGACCATGGGCGGCGAAGCTGGTGGCGAGGCGGTCAAGGCCCTCGGGGTGATGCGCGAGGTTCACCCCGAAGCCGAGGATCACCGCGTCTCCCACCCGCTCGAGCAGGATGCCGGAGAGCTTGGCCCCGCCCACCAGCAGGTCGTTGGGCCATTTGAGCATCGGCTCGATGCCGAACACCCGCGCGGTCTCGTCGAGCGCCACCGCGGCGACCAGCGCCAGCGTGGCGGGGCTCGGCTCCCCTGCCCGCGTCCGCACCAGGGTCGAGGCGTAGAGATTGCCGAGCGGCGACTGCCAGGCACGGCCCTGTCGGCCCTTGCCCGCGGTCTGCCGCTCGGCTCTCAGCCACAGGCCTTCGCTCGCCCCGCTTCGGGCGAGCTCGGCCATGTCGGCATTGGTCGATCCCGTCTCGGCGACGGTCCGAACGGTCGCGGTCAGAACAGCGCCTTCGCAGCTGCGCCGGTCCAGACTTCGAGGAAGCCCAGCAGCGGCCAGCCCAGCGGCGAGATCACCACCGCGGCGATCACCAGCAGCACGCCCTCGACCGGGTCGGTACGCCCGCCAAAGGCCGGCGCCGGCTCGTCGAAGTACATCACCTTGACGATCTTGAGGTAGTAGTAGGCGCCGATCGTTGAGGCAGCGGCAGCCACCGCGGCAAAGACGTACAGGCCGGCATGCACCGCCGCCAGGAACACCTGCAGCTTCGAGAAGAAGCCGAGCAGCGGCGGGATGCCGGCGAGGCTGAACATGAAGATGGCCATCGCCACCGCGAGACCCGGGCGGGTGTGCGACATGCCGGCCAGGCTTGAGATCGTCTCGACCGGACGGCCCTCCGCATCGCGCATCTGCAGCACGACGAGGAAGCTGCCCAGCGTCATCACCACGTAGATCGCGACATAGTACATCACGCTCGACACACCCGCCTCGCCGCCGGCGGCCAGGCCGACCAGCGCGAAGCCGACATTGGCGATCGAGGAGTAGGCGAGCAGTCGCTTGATGTTGTCCTGACGGATCGCAGCGACCGAGCCGAAGATGATCGATGCGAGCGAGGCGAAGATCACGATCTGGCGCCAGTCGGCGATCGCCGGGCCCATCGCATCGATCGCAACGCGGGTGGCGAGCGCGATCGCGGCAACCTTGGGTGCCGAGGCGAAGAAGGCGGTCACCGGGGTCGGCGCGCCTTCGTACACGTCCGGCGTCCACATGTGAAACGGCACGGCCGACATCTTGAAGGCGAGGCCGGAGAAGACGAACACTAGGCCGAACAGCAGCCCGGTCTTCTGCTCGCCCGAGGCATAGGCGTCGGCGATGCCCGAGAAGAGCGTCGTGCCCGAGAAGCCGTACACAAGGCTGATGCCGTAGAGCAGGATGCCCGAGGCCAGCGCACCGAGGACGAAATACTTCAGGCCCGCTTCCGCCGAACGCGCATCGCGGCGCATGAAGCTGGCGAGGATGTACGAAGCAAGGCTCATCAGCTCGAGGCCGACATAAAGCGACATCAGGTCGCCCGCCGAAACCATCATGCCCATGCCGGCAGCGGAAAGCAGGATCAGCACCGGATATTCCGGACGCAGATCGTCACCCGAGGTCTGCTGGAAGAAGCGCGGCGCGATCAGGATCGAAACGCCGGCGGCCAGGAAGATCAGCGCCTTGGCGAAGGCGGCGAACATGTCCGGACGGTAGAGGCCACCAAAGGCCTCGCCACCCGCCGAAGCCGGACCGGCCAGCGAGATGCCCGCGCCGATCAGCACGGCGATGGCGGTCCAGCTCACCAGCTTGGTCGACTGGCTACCACCCCAGGCGGCGACGAGCATGAGGAGGATGGCGCCCACGGCGAGCACCAGCTCGGGCAGCGCCATCATCAATTGGAGCGAATAGTTCATCAGTGCGCCTCCCCGTGCGCAACAGGGGCAGCGGCGTGTTCGCCATGTTCAACGGCAGGCGCGGGCTTGCCGACGGTCGGCAGCGAGTCCCCGGCAGGCGCGGCGCGCTCGAGGCGGGCAACCAGTTTCTCCACGTCGCCGCGCATCGGCTTCATGAAGCTCTCCGGATAGACACCCATCCAGAGGGTGACCGCGGCCAGCGCGCCGAGCATGACGAACTCGCGCAGGTCGAGGTCCGGCATCGCCTTCACATCGTCCTTGGTCAGGTCGCCAAAGGCCACCCGGCGATACAGGTACAGCATGTACGCCGCGCCCAGGATGATGCCGGTGGTGCCGAGCAGCGCATAGAGCGTCGAGACCTGGTAGATGCCGGCAAGGCTCAGGAACTCGCCGATGAAGTTGCTGGTGCCCGGCAGGCCGACAGAGGCCATGGTGAACAGCAGGAACAGCACGGCATAGCGCGGCATGTTGATCGCGAGGCCGCCGTAACGGTCGATCTCGCGAGTGTGCAGGCGGTCATAGATGACGCCAACGCACAGGAAGAGCGCGCCCGAGACCACGCCGTGGCCGAGCATCACCATCATCGCGCCCTCGATGCCCTGCGAATTGAGTGCGAACAGGCCGAAGGTCACGATCGCCATATGGGCGACCGACGAATAGGCGATCAGCTTCTTCATGTCGCTCTGCACCAGGGCGACGAGCGAGGTGTAGACCACCGCGACGGCCGAGAGCAGGAACACCAGCCAGATGAACTGGGCGGACGCTTCCGGGAACATCGGCAGCGAGAAGCGCAGGAAGCCATAGCCGCCGAGCTTCAGCAGCACGCCCGCCAGGATGACCGAACCGGCGGTCGGCGCCTGGACGTGCGCGTCGGGAAGCCAGGTGTGGACCGGCCACATCGGCATCTTCACCGCAAACGAGGCGAAGAAGGCCAGCCATAGCCATGTCTGCACATGCGCCGGGAAGTCGTGCTGCATCAGCGCCGGGATCGAGGTCGTGCCGGTGGTCAGGATCATGTAGATGATCGCGATCAGCATCAGCAGCGAGCCGAGCAGCGTGTACAGGAAGAACTTGTACGACGCGTAGATGCGGTTGGCGCCGCCCCAGATGCCGATGATCAGGAACATCGGGATCAGGCCGCCTTCGAAGAAGACGTAGAACAGCATCAGGTCCTGCGCCGCGAAGGTGCCGATCATCAGCACTTCGGTGGCGAGGAACGCAGCCATGTACTCCGGCACGCGCTTGGTGACCGAGAGCCAGCTCGCCCCGATGCAGATCGGCATCAGGAAGACCGACAGCACGATCAGCAGCAGCGCGAAGCCGTCGATGCCGAGTGCCCAGGCGAACTCGGCGCCGCCGATGCCGAACAGGCGGACATGCTCGACGAACTGCCACTGGGCAGCGCCATCGCCGGTCTGGAAACCGGACCAGAGCAGGATGCCGAGCGCCAGGTCCACGAAGGTGGCGGCAAGCGCCAGCCAGCGTGCGCCCTGCGCGTTGAGGAACAGGCAGGCGACCGCGGCAATCGCGGGCACCGCCAGCATGACGGTGAGGATCGGGAAGCCGCTCATCGCGCGATCACCCAGGTCAGCGCGGCAGTGAGGCCGATCAGCATGATGAAGGCATAGGCGTAGACATATCCGGATTGCAGCTTGGCAGTGACACCACCGCCGAGCTGGACGACCTTCGCGACACCATTGGGGCCGAACCGGTCGATCGTGGCTTCGTCACCCTTCTTCCAGAACAGGCGACCGATCGCGAAGGCGGGGCGCACGAACAGGAAGTTGTAGAGCTCGTCGAAATACCACTTGTTGAGCGAGAAGAGGTACAGCGGGCGGAACGCCTCGGCGAACTTCGCGGGGAAGCTCGGCGACACGATGTACGCGCCATACGCAATGGCCAGGCCGCTCAGCATCGCGATCGTCGCGCTGAGCTTCACCCACACCGGCACCTCGTGCATCGCATGCATCAGATGCTCGTTGAAGGCGACGGCGCCGTGCCAGTAGCTCTCGCCCGCGCTCGGCTCGATGAAGAAGCCGTGGAAGACGAAGCCTGCAAGGACCGCACCGACCGACAGGATCAGCAGCGGGATCAGCATGACGATCGGGCTCTCGTGCGGGTGATAGCCCGCCGTGCCGTCGCCCTCATGGGCGTGATCGTGGTGATGATCGTCATGACCATGCGCCGCGTGCGCGTGACCGTCATCAGCATGATCGTCATGACCATGGCCGTGCGCATCGTGCACCGCGTGCTGGATATGCTCGGAAGCAGCCCAGCGCGGCTTGCCGTGGAAGGTCAGGAACACCACGCGCCAGCTGTAGAAGCTGGTGAGCAGCGCAACGAACACGCCGACCCAGAACGCGCTGGTCTGGCCCGCGGCGTAGCTCGCCTCGATGATCGCGTCCTTCGAGTGGAAGCCGGCGAAACCGAAGGCGGTGTTGCCGAAGATGCCGGGGATGCCGACGCCGGTGATCGCGAGCGTGCCCGCCATCATCGTCCAGTAGGTCACCGGGATCTTCTTCCACAGGCCGCCATAGTAGCGCATGTCCTGCTCGTGGTGCATCGCATGGATCACCGAGCCGGCACCTAGGAACAGCAGCGCCTTGAAGAAGGCGTGCGTGAACAGGTGGAACATCGCCGCGCCATAGGCGCCGACGCCGGCGGCGAAGAACATGTAGCCGAGCTGCGAACAGGTCGAATAGGCGATCACGCGCTTGATGTCGGTCTGCGTCGTGCCGACCGTGGCGGCGAAGAAGCAGGTCGCGGCGCCGACAAAGGTCACCACGCCAAGCGCCACCTGGCTCTGCTCGAACATCGGCGACATGCGGCAGACCATGAACACGCCGGCGGTCACCATGGTCGCGGCGTGGATCAGCGCCGACACCGGGGTCGGGCCTTCCATCGCGTCCGGAAGCCAGGTGTGCAGGCCGAGCTGCGCCGACTTGCCCATCGCGCCGACGAACAGCAGCAGGCAGAGCACCGTCATCGTGTCGAAGCGGGCGCCCAGGAAGCCGATCGTCGAGCCGTGCATGTTCGGCGCTGCGGCGAGGATCGTCGGGATGTCGATCGTGCCGAACACCAGGAAAGTGCCGAAGATGCCGAGCATGAAGCCAAGGTCACCCACGCGGTTGACCACGAAGGCCTTGATCGCGGCAGCGTTGGCCGAGGGCTTGCGGAACCAGAAGCCGATAAGGAGGTAGGACGCGAGGCCCACGCCTTCCCAGCCGAAGAACATCTGGACTAGGTTGTTGGCCGTCACGAGCATCAGCATCGCAAAGGTGAAGAGCGACAGGTACGCGAAGAAGCGCGGCTGATCCGGCTCCTCCGACATATAGCCCCAGCTATAGAGGTGGACGAGCGCCGAGACGCTGGTCACCACCACGAGCATCACCGCGGTCAGGCTGTCGACGCGCAGCGCCCAGTCGACCTGCATCGATCCGCTGAGCATCCAGGTGAAGATCGGCGAGACCGTCGGCTCGGCATGGCCGCCGAGATAGCTGATGAAGATCGGCCAACTCAGCGCACAGGCGATGAACAGCGATCCCGTGGTGATCACCTTGGGGAAGGTCTTGCCGAACGCCTTGTTGGAGAGCCCGGCTACCGCTGCCGCGAGCAGCGGCAGGAATACGATGAAATAGATCGCCGACATCAGCCCTTCATCCGATTGACGTCTTCGACCGAGATCGTGCCGCGGCCGCGGAAGTAGATAACGAGAATGGCGAGGCCGATCGCGGCCTCACCGGCAGCGACGGTCAGCACGAACATCGCGAAGACCTGGCCGACCAGGTCACCCAGCGCGTTCGAGAACGCCACCAGGTTCAGGTTCACGGACAGCAGGATCAGCTCGATCGCCATCAGGATGACGATGAGGTTCTTGCGGTTCATGAAGATGCCGAGCACGCCGAGCGTGAACAGGATCGCCGAAACGACGAGATAGTGCGTAAGGGTGATCACAGCTCGACCCCCTGCCCCACGGGATGGTTCACGTTGCGGGTGGCGTCCTTGGCGCGGCGTTGGACCTGACGGCTGATGTTCTGCGGCTTGACGTCGGAGCGCGGACGCAGCGTCAGCACGATCGCGCCGATCATCGCGACGAGCAGCACCAGGCCGGCGCCTTCGAACACGAACAGGTAGCGGGAATAGAGAAGCTGGCCGATCGCCTCGATGTTGTTCACCTTGGCGTCGATCGGCGCGATACGGCGGCCGAGCTGCAGCGCGCCGGCGCTATAGGCGCCCACCGCGATCAGGATCTCGGCGACCAGCGCGACGGCGAGCGCAAAGCCCACCGCGGCGTACTTCATGACGCCCGAGCGCAGCTCCGCGAAGTCGATGTTGAGCATCATGACCACGAAGAGGAACAGCACGGCAACGGCGCCGACATAGACGATGACGAGCAGCATCGCGATGAACTCGGCATGGGCGAGCACCATCAGACCCGCGGCGTTGAAGAACGCCAGGATGAGCCACAGGACGGAATGGACCGGGTTGCGAGACAGGATGGTGAGTGCGCCGGAGACGCACACCACTGCCGCAAACAGGTAAAAGGCGAGAAGCTGGATCACGGAATCGGATGGCCCCTGTAGATTGGCGTGCGCTTAACGGTACGGTGCATCGGCGGCAAGGTTCGCGGCGATCGCGCGCTCCCAGCGGTCACCGTTCGCGAGCAGCTTCTCCTTCTGGTAGATCAGCTCCTCACGGGTCTCGGTGGCGAACTCGAAGTTCGGCCCTTCCACGATCGCATCGACCGGGCAGGCTTCCTGGCAAAGACCGCAATAGATGCACTTGGTCATGTCGATGTCGTAGCGCGTGGTGCGGCGGCTGCCATCCTCACGCGGTTCGGCCTCGATCGTGATCGCCAGCGCGGGGCACACGGCCTCGCACAGCTTGCACGCGATGCAGCGCTCTTCGCCGTTGGGATAACGGCGCAGCGCGTGCTCGCCGCGGAAGCGGGGCGAGATCGGGTTCTTCTCGTACGGATAGTTGATCGTCGCCTTCGGCTTGAAGAAATACTTCAAGGTCAGGGCGTGCGCCTTCACGAACTCCCAGAGAGTCCAGGTGCGGATGAAATGGGCGACGTTCATACGATACCTTCCACGCGGTGGAGCATCAGCCAGCCCGACACCAGGAACACGAAGAGAAGCGACAGCGGCAGGAAGATCTTCCAGCCCAGGCGCATCAGCTGGTCGTAGCGGTACCTGGGCACCGTGGCCTTCACCCAGCTGAAGCAGAAGAAGAAGAAGCACATCTTGGCGAGCAGCCAGATGATGCCCGGCACGTAATAGAGCGGCGCCCAGTCGATCGGCGGCAGGTAACCGCCCCAGAACAGGGTGGCGTTCAGCGCACACATCAGGATGACGTTGGCATACTCGCCGAGCCAGTAGAGCGCGAAGGCCATCGACGAATATTCGGTCTGATAGCCCGCAACGAGCTCGCTCTCGGCCTCGGTGAGGTCGAAGGGCGCGCGCTGCGTCTCGGCCAGCGAGGAGATGAAGAACACGATCGCCATCGGGAACAGCAGCGGATTGGCGAAGAAGCCGTTGATGATGCCGAAGACATGCCCCTTCTGCGCCTCGACGATGCCGCCGAGGTTGAAGGTGCCCGCCCACAGCACGACCGAGATCAGCACGAAGCCGATCGAGACTTCATAGCTCACCATCTGCGCGGCAGCGCGGATCGCCGAGTAGAACGGGTATTTCGAGTTGGAAGCCCAGCCCGCCAGGATGATGCCGTAAACGCCGAGCGACGAGGCCGCGAGTACGTAGAGCAGGCCGACATTGATGTGCGACAGCGCCACATCCGCCTGGAACGGCACCACCGCCCACACGATCAGCGCCACCGTGAAGGTGATGATCGGCGCGAGCAGGAAGAGCGTCTTGTTGGCGCCCGACGGGATGATGGTTTCCTGCAGGAAGACCTTCAGGCCGTCCGCGAACGACTGGAGCAGGCCGAGCGGGCCGACCACGTTCGGGCCGCGGCGGAGCGCCATGGCCGCCCAGATCTTGCGATCGACATAGATGATCATCGCCACCGCCAGCATCAGCGGCAGGGAGATCAGCAGGATGCCGGCGATCGTGGCGACGAACCACGCCCATTCGAAGGGCAGGCCGAGCCATTGGAAAAACGGGGTCATTCTGCGGCCTCTGCGAAGTCTTCGCCGTGGATCAGTTCGGCCGAGCAGCGCTGCATCGTCGGCGACGCACGGCAGATGGCGTTGGTGAGATAGAAATCGGCGACGGCATAGCCGACCGGGCCCGACGCGGTCGCGGCAAGCTTCGGCGGCGAGAAGTCGTAGCCGGCCAGGCCTTCACGGCCCAGCGCCGGCACTTCGTTCGCCATCTCGGCGCGCAGCTGCTCGAAACTGTCGAACGGCAGCGTGTGGCCGAGCCGGTCCGAAAGCGCGCGCAAGATCGTCCAGTCCTCACGGGCGTCGCCGGGAGCGAACACCGCGCGGTCGGCACGCTGCACGCGGCCTTCCAGGTTCACATAGGTGCCCGGCTTCTCGGCATAGGTCGCACCCGGCAGGATCACGTCCGCATGGTGCGCGCCCTGGTCGCCATGGTGGCCGACATAGACCTTGAAGCTGTCCTTGAAGCCCTCGAAGTTCACTTCGTCGGCGCCGAGGAAGAAGGTGAGCTTCGGCGCCGCGGCGACGATGTCCGCGATGCCGCCCTTCTGGGCATAGCCGAGCATCAGCCCGCCCATGCGCGCAGCGGCGGTGTGGACGACGTTGAAGCCGTTCCAGGCGCCTTCGGTCTCCGTCGCAGCACGCTGGAAAGCCGAAGCCATGGCGAGCGTGGCGCCCTGCCCCGCCTTGAGCGCGCCCGGGCCGACGATCAGCACCGGCTTCTTCGCCGCGTCGATCGCCTCCGCCGCGCGATCCGGCAGCTTGCCGAGGATCGACAGGTCGTTGCCCAGCCACTCGACCTTGTAGGTCAGGTCGGTCTCTTCGCCGATCGCGAAGACCTTGGCGCCCTTCTTGATCGCCTTGCGCACGCGCGTGTTGATCAGCGGCGCCTCGAAACGCAGGTTCGAGCCGACCAGCAGGATCGCGTCCGCGTCCTCGATGCCGGCGATGGTGGTGTTGAACGCCACCGAGCCGAGGTTGGACACGTCATAGGCCAGGCCGGTCTGGCGGCCTTCGAGCAGGTCCGAGCCAAGCGCCTTCACCAGCGCCTTGGCGGCATACATCGTCTCGCAATCGAGCAGGTCGCCGGCGATCGCCGCGACGCTCGAGCCGGCCTTCTTGGCGGCCACCGCGATCGCGTCGAACGCCTCGTCCCAGCTCGCTTCGACCAGCTTGCCGTCCTTGCGGACATAGGGCTTGTCGAGACGGCGGCGGACCAGCGCGTCGACATGGTAGCGGGTCTTGTCGTGCGCCCACTCTTCGTTGACGTCTTCGTTGATCCGCGGAAGCACGCGCATCACCTGACGGCCACGGCTGTCGAGGCGGATGTTGGTGCCGACCGCGTCCATCACGTCGATCGACAGGTTCTTCTTCAGCTCCCACGAGCGATACTCGAAGGCGACCGGCTTGTGGGTCAGCGCGCCCACCGGGCAAAGGTCGACGGCGTTGCCCGAAAGCTCGCTCTTGAACGCCTTTTCCAGATAGGTCGTGATCTGCATGTTCTCGCCGCGATAGATCGCGCCGATATCCTCCACGCCCGCGACCTCTTCGCCGAAGCGGACGCAGCGGGTGCACTGGATGCAGCGGGTCATGATCGTCTTGATGATCGGACCCATGTACTTCTCGGTCACCGCGCGCTTGTTCTCGGTGTAGCGCGAGTGGCCGCGACCATAGGCGACCGACTGGTCCTGCAGGTCGCACTCGCCGCCCTGATCGCAGATCGGGCAGTCGAGCGGGTGATTGATCAGCAGGAACTCCATCACGCCTTCGCGTGCGGCCTTCACCATCGGCGAGTCCGTGCGGATCTCCTGGTTGTCGGCGGCGGGCAGCGCGCACGAAGCCTGGGGCTTGGGCGGCCCGGGCTTCACCTCGACGAGGCACATGCGGCAATTGCCGGCGATCGACAGGCGCTCATGATAGCAGAAGCGCGGAATTTCCTTGCCCGCGGCTTCGCAGGCCTGGAGCACGGTGGCGCCCGCGGGCACCTCCACTTCAATTCCGTCGACAGTTAGCTTCGGCATTCTACTTCTTTCCCTGCACGACAGGACCGCGCATCTTGTAAGCCATCGGACGCATCACTGCGCCGCACTGCCCTTGCGATAGAGCCACAGGCCCTCCGCGACACCGGCGCGCAGCTGCACCTTGCTGAAGCCGATCTTGGCGCCGCCCGGCGTGCAGCGGCCGACCGCGGCGACCACGGCGCCGAGCGCAGTGCGCTCCCCGGCCGAGCCGGCGGTCGAACGGAGCAGCGCATCGGCAGCGACCGGATCGCGCGTCACGGCGCAGCGGGCGAGATCGACCTGGACCAGCGACGGGTCGCCGCTGCCCTGGAACGGCGCCGGCTCGCCCGTCACCGCCGCCGGCGGCGTCGCATAGGCTTCAAGATAGAGCTGCTCGGCGATCGCGCCACGCACCACATCGGTGCCGCGATCGCGGCCGAGGACCGCGCCGCAAGCGTTCTTCTTGTCGGCCAGCTTCTTCGCGGCCGCGCTCGATTCCTTGCTGCCCGCGGCAGTGGCGAGCAGCGCCACGGCGCCGGCATGGTCGGCACCGACCGCACACTTGCCGAAGGCCTGCGGGCCCTCCGCATTCTGCGCGTGCGCCGCCGGCACCAGGGCCAGCAGCGACGGAACCGCAAGCATCATCAGAGCCTTGTTCATTCCGCAGCCTCCTGCATGCCGTTGCCGGCCTGGCGCTCGTTGATCCGGCGCTCGAGCTCCGGACGGAAGTGACGGATCAAGCCCTGGATCGGCCACGCCGCGGCATCGCCGAGCGCGCAGATCGTGTGGCCTTCCACCTGCTTGGTGACCTGCTGCAGCGTGTCGATCTCGCTGATGTCGGCGTCGCCGGTGCGCAGACGCTCCATCACGCGCCACATCCAGCCCGTGCCTTCGCGGCACGGCGTGCACTGGCCGCAGCTCTCATGCTTGTAGAAGTAGGAGAGGCGCGAGATCGCGCGGACGACGTCGGTCGACTTGTCCATCACGATCACGGCGGCGGTGCCGAGGCCCGAGCCGAGGGCGCGAAGGCCGTCGAAGTCCATCGGGCAGTCCATGATCTGCGCCGCCGGGACCAGCGGCACCGAGGAGCCGCCCGGGATCACCGCGAGGAGGTTGTCCCAACCACCGCGGATGCCGCCGCAATGCTTCTCGATCAGCTCGCGGAACGGGATCGACATGGCCTCTTCGACCACGCACGGCTTGTTCACGTGACCCGAGATCTGGAAGAGCTTGGTGCCCTTGTTGTTCTCGTTGCCGAAGCTGGAGAACCATTCCGGACCGCGCCGCAGGATCGTCGGGACGACCGCGATCGACTCGACGTTGTTCACCGTGGTGGGGCAACCGTACAGGCCCGCGCCCGCCGGGAACGGCGGCTTCAGGCGAGGCTGGCCCTTCTTGCCCTCGAGGCTCTCGAGCATCGCGGTCTCTTCGCCGCAGATGTACGCGCCCGCGCCGCGGTGCACGAACACGTCGAAGTCATAGCCCGACTTGCACGCGTTCTTGCCGAGCAGGCCGGCGTCATACGCCTCCTTCACGGCCGCGAAGAGCGTCTCGGCCTCGCGGATATATTCGCCGCGGATGTAGATGTACGCCGCGCGGGCACGCATCGCGAAACCGGCGACCAGCGCACCTTCGATCAGCTTGTGCGGATCGTGGCGGATGATCTCGCGGTCCTTGCACGAGCCCGGCTCGGACTCGTCGGCGTTGATCACCAGGAAGTTCGGCCGATCCGGGCGCGGTTCCTTGGGCATGAAGCTCCACTTCATGCCGGTCGGGAAGCCCGCGCCGCCACGGCCGCGCAGGCCCGAAGCCTTGATCTTGTCGATGATGACGTCGTTGCCGAGCGCCAGCAAATCCTTGGTCTTGTCCCAATCGCCGCGCTTCTGGGCAGCCGGCAGGTTCCACGGCTGGAAGCCGTAGACATTGGTGAAGATGCGGTCCTTATCCGCGAGCATTAGCGGCCCTTCCCCACCATGTTCTGAATGAAGATGTACGCGAGCACAGCGAGCCCGAGCACGATTGCGATGCCGACCAGCTTGAAGGCGATCTTGAGCGTCCAGCCGAGCACGACGATGCCGCCGATGATCGCCAGGATGACGAAGATGAGGTTCTTGGTCTCAGGCTTCATCACCATTCACCCCGATAATCGTGGTTGCCGGTTTCCATCGCCGCCAGGTTGGTCGGCTCGCCGAGCGGCTCCACCGTGTGGCGGCCGGGTTCCTGCGTGCCGGTCTTGGGGCTCTCGCCGCGCGCCAGCGCGTCGAGGATCACGAGGGTCCGGTCATAGTCCAGATCCTCGAAATTATCGTCGTTGATCTGCACCATCGGCGCCGAAGAGCAATTGCCCATGCACTCGACCTCGGTAAGCGTGAACAGCCCGTCCTCGGTGGTGTGGCCCTTCTTGAGCCCGCGCGCCTTGCACGCGGCCATCACGTCGTCCGAGCCGCGCAGCATGCACGGCGTCGTGCCGCAGACCTGCACGTGATAGCGGCCGACCGGCACCAGGTTGAACATGGTGTAGAAGGTCGCGACCTCGAAGATGCGGATGTACGGCACGCCGATCTCGCGCGCGACGAACTCGATCACCGGGATCGGCAGCCAGCCTTGCGTGTTGGTCTCCGCACCCACCTGGCGCTGGGCCAGGTCGAGATAGGGGATGCTGCACGAGAGCTGCCGGCCCGCCGGATAGCGGCCCATGATTTCCTGTGCCTTGACGGCGTTTTCCGGCGTCCAGGCAAAATTGCCCCAGCGCGCGCGGGTCTCCGCATCATCAGGGAGTTGGGGTGCGTCAGCCATTAACGAATGAACTCCACGCGATCGACCAGGTCGTCGGCGAAAGAATAGATGGACATAACCTCGAACGGCTCGCTCTCCGGCGAGCGCGCGACCTTCTCGTGGAGCACCACGGTGTCGCCCAGCTTGTAGCTGCTCAGGATGTCGGCGCGGTTCTGCGGGAATTCGGCGAACATCGCCTTCAGGCCCGCGCGCACGCCTTCCCTGCCCTCGCGCAGCACTGCGCCGCGATAGCCTGCCTCGCAGGCACCGTCTGTCATCAGCGCGACATAGGCGTCGGCATCCTGCGCATTGTAGTGCGCGATCATCTCGTGCGCGATGGCGATGCGGTCGGCGCTCACCGGTCGCACTCGCCGAACACGATGTCGAGCGCACCCAGGATGGCGGTGATGTCGGCGAGCATGTGGCCGCGCGACATGAAGTCCATCGCCTGCAGGTGGCTGAACGCCGTCGGGCGGATCTTGCAGCGATACGGCTTGTTGCTGCCGTCCGAGACCAGATACACGCCGAACTCGCCCTTCGGGCTCTCGGTCGCGACGTACACGTCGCCCGCGGGCACGTGATAGCCTTCGCTGAACAGCTTGAAGTGGTGGATCAGCGCTTCCATCGACTGCTTCATCTCGCCGCGACGGGGCGGCGCGACCTTGCGATCGAGGGTGAGCACCGGGCCCTCCGGCATCTGCTGCAGACACTGCTTCATGATGCGCGCGGACTGATAGACTTCCTCGACGCGGACCATGAACCGGTCATAGCAGTCGCCGCGGGTGCCGACCGGGATGTCGAACTCGACCCGGTCGTACACGTCATAGGGCTGCGACTTGCGGATGTCCCAGGGGATGCCCGCGCCGCGGATCATCGGGCCCGAGAAGCCCCAGGCCACGGCGTCCTCGCGGTTGACGATCGCGATGTCGACGTTGCGCTGCTTGAAGATGCGGTTCTCGGCGACCAGGCTGATCGCGTCGCCGAACAGGCGCGGCAGGCGCGTGTCGAGCCACTCGGCGATGTCGGTCAGCAGCTTGAGCGGCACGTCCTGGCGGACGCCGCCGACGCGGAACCAGTTCGAGTGCATGCGCGCACCGGAGGCACGCTCCAGGAAGTTCATGCAGTCTTCGCGGATCTCGAACATCCACAGGTTCGGCGTCATCGCGCCGACGTCCATCACGTGCGAACCGAGGTTCAGCATGTGATTGCAGATGCGGGTCAGCTCGGCGAAGAACACGCGGAGGTACTGGCCGCGCAGCGGAACCTCGAGGTCGAGCAGCTTTTCGACCGCCAGCACATAGCTGTATTCCATGCCCAGCGGCGAGCAATAGTCGAGCCGGTCGAAATACGGCAGCGCCTGGGTGTAGGTCTTGTACTCGATCAGCTTCTCGGTGCCGCGGTGCAGCAGGCCGATGTGCGGATCGATGCGCTCGATGATCTCGCCGTCCAGCTCGGTCACCAGGCGCAACACGCCGTGCGCCGCCGGGTGCTGCGGGCCGAAGTTGATCGTGTAGTTCGCGATCTCGGTGTCACCCTTTTCCGGCTTGCCGCCGTCGATGACGCCTTCGATCTCGTCGAGATATTCAGCCATTACGCTTCACCCTCCGGCGTCTTCTTGACGCGCGGCTTGCGGGGTTTCTTGACCACGTCCGGATCGGCGGCCGCCGGGCCGGCCTCGGGACCGGACTTGCCGGCGCCGGTGTCGGCGGTGCTGTCGCTGGTCTTGGGCGTGGTCGCCTTCGCCTTGGTCGGCTTGGCGGCCGGCGTCGGCTTGCGGATCTCGTCCGCGGTCAGCGGAGTCGGCGCACCCTTGGCCTCGGGTTGCGGCGCGGGGGCCGGAGCCGGTGCGGGCGCAGGGGCCGGTGCAGGCGCGGGAGCCGGCGCCGCCGGAGCAGCCGCCTTCTCGTCGCCCGGCAGCACGTACTTCGCGCCTTCCCACGGGCTCATGAAGTCGAAGTTGCGGAAATCCTGGGCCAGGCTGACCGGCTCATAGACCACGCGCTTCGCCTCTTCCGAGTAGCGCAGCTCGACATAGCCCGTCAGCGGGAAGTCCTTGCGCTGCGGATGCCCGACGAAACCATAGTCGGTCAGGATGCGGCGCAGGTCGGTGTTGCCCGAGAAGAGCACGCCGTACATGTCGTACACTTCGCGCTCGAGCCAGCCCGCGACCGGCCAGACGCCGGTGACGCTGGGGACCGGCTTTTCCTCGTCGGTGGTCACCTTCACCTTGATGCGGTGGTTCCGCGTCAGGCTGAGCAGGCAATAGACCACTTCGAACCGCTCCTCGCGGTCGAGATAGTCGACGCCGGCGATCTCCATGAGCTGCTGGTACTCGAGGCCCGGCGTATCGCGCAGGAGCTTGAGCCCCTCGACGACGCGGGCACGGTCGAGCACCAGGTTCACTTCGCCGACGCTGTCCTCGGAGAACAGCAGGATGTCGCCGAGCGCAGCCTTGGCCGCGTCGATCACACCCTCGTTCGACGCAAAGCGAGGAGCAGAGGTCTTCACCGCGCTCATCGTTCGATCGTCCCGACGCGGCGGATCTTACGCTGGAGCTGCATCACGCCGTAGAGCAGCGCCTCGGCGGTCGGCGGGCACCCGGGGACATAGATGTCCACCGGCACGATCCGGTCGCAGCCGCGCACGACGCTGTAGCTATAGTGGTAATAGCCGCCGCCATTGGCGCAGCTGCCCATCGAGATGACGTACTTCGGCTCCGACATCTGGTCATAGACCTTGCGGAGCGCCGGAGCCATCTTGTTGCACAGCGTACCGGCGACGATCATCACGTCCGACTGGCGCGGCGATGCGCGCGGCGCGGCGCCGAAGCGCTCCATGTCGTAACGCGGCATGTTGACGTGGATCATCTCGACCGCGCAGCACGCCAGGCCGAAGGTCATCCACCACAGCGAGCCGGTGCGGGCCCACTGGAACAGCTCCTCGGTCGAGGTGACCAGGAAACCCTTGTCGCCGATCTCGGCATTGATGTCGTTCAGGAAACCGACGTCGGGCAAGGTTCCCGGCGGCGGCGCACCGATCAGGCCGCTGCCCGGCAGGGGCGACGACTGGGTGAGTTCTACTCCCATTCGAGTGCTCCCTTCTTCCAGGCGTAAACAAGGCCGAGCAGGAGCTCGCCGATAAAGACCATCATCGAAATCCAGGCGGTCCAGCTGGCGGCGACGGTGCCCATTTTGAACACCGACACAGCCCATGGGTACAGGAACGCGGCTTCGAGATCGAAGATGATGAACAGGATCGCGACGAGGTAGAAACGCACGTCGAACTGGCTGCGCGAATCCTCGAACGCGGGGAAGCCGCACTCATATTCGCTGAGCTTGGCTTCCGTCGGCTTGTGCGAGCCCGTCAGCCGGCTGACCAGCATGGGCAGGAACACGAAGGCGCTGGAAAGCGCGAGAGCGACCCCGAGGAACAACAGGATCGGCAGATATTGTGACAGGTCGACCAATGGCCTTCTCTTCTCGCGACTGCGGAATCTGACGGGGGCTTTAGGACGATGAGCCGAGTGCGGCAAGGGTTCTAACCCCTGAGAATCACTCGCAATAAGTCCGCGCAGGGCCCAAACGGAAAAACCCGGCAACATGGCCGGGTAAATCCTTTGAAATGCATTGTTTTATAGGGGCAGCGCTCAGCGCAACGAGTTCGCTACCAGCTTGTGCAGCTTGGAGTGCAGCACGTCATTGGCCGCGAGATACTGGTTGCGCTCGCGCGCCAGGTCCTGGCCGCGGTAGTCGGTCACGAAGCCGCCCGCTTCCTTCACCAGCAGCATGCCGGCGGCGACGTCCCAGGGCTTCAGGTCCGATTCCCAGAAGCCGTCGAAGCGGCCCGCGGCGACCCAGGCCAGATCGAGCGCAGCCGCGCCCAGCCGGCGGATACCCGCCACTTCCGGCGCGACGGCACCGAAGATGCGGCTCCACTCGGCGAAATTGCCATGGCCGAGGAACGGGATGCCCGTCGCGATCAGCGCCTCGTCGAGGTGACGGCGCGCCGAGACGCGCAGGCGCTGGTCCTGCAGCCAGGCGCCGCGGCCCTTTTCCGACCAGAAGCTCTCGTCGGTGATCGGCTGGTAGATATAGGCGTGCGTCACCTCGGGCTTGCCCTGGGCGCCGCGCGGATCCTCGACGGCGATCGAGATGCAGAAATGCGGGATGCCGTGGAGGAAGTTGCTGGTACCGTCGAGCGGATCGATGATCCAGCGCGGCTTGTCCGGATCGCCGGCGATCTCGCCGCGCTCCTCGACCAGGAAGCCCCAGTCCGGACGCGCCTTCTGCAGTTCCTCGATCAGCGTGTCCTCGGCACGCTTGTCGGCGATGCTGACGAAGTCCGCCGGGCCCTTCCGGCTGACCTGGAGGTGCTGGACCTCGTTGAAGTCGCGACGCAGGCGCGGACCGGCCTTGCGGCAGGCGCGCTCCATGACGGTGATGAGGCCGGAATGCGAAACCAAGGCAATGCTCCACGCAAACACCTCTCCCGCCTTTGCGGGAGAGGGAGGGGCCCATCGCTTTAGCGATGGGAGGGTGAGGGCCTTCTTCTTCCGCGCGATCGGCGCTTGCTCAAGGGAAGAAGAAGGCCCTCACCCAACCCTCTCCCGCGAAAGCGGGAGAGGGCCAGGAAAGTTCAATCAGTCCGCGCGGCGAACGTAGGTCTGCTCGTACACGTCGACGACGATACGGGTACCCGAAGCGATGTGCGGCGGCACCAGGATGCGCACGCCATTGTCGAGCACGGCCGGCTTGTACGACGACGAGGCCGTCTGGCCCTTCACCACCGCATCGGCCTCGACGATCGTCGCTTCGATCGTGTCGGGCAGCTGCACGCTGATCGGCTCTTCGTCATAGAGCTCCATCACCACATCCATGCCGTCCTGCAGGAAGGCAGCCGCGTCGCCGAGCAGGTCGCGCGGCAGCGTGGTCTGGTCGTAGGTTTCCTTGTCCATGAAGGTGAGCACGTCACCCTCGGCGAACAGGAACTGGAAGTCCTTGGTGTCGAGGCGCACGCGCTCGACCGTCTCCGCCGAGCGGAAACGGACGTTGTTCTTGCGGCCGTCGCGCAGGTTCTTGAGCTCGACCTGCATGTACGCACCGCCCTTGCCGGGCTGCGTGTGCTGGATCTTCACGGCACGCCAGATGCCGTTTTCATATTCGATGATGTTGCCGGGACGGATGTCCACGCCGCTGATCTTCATGGTCGAGACCTATGGAACTGAGAAAGAGCTGAGCGGGCGCCTTTAGCCGCGCGCAGCGTCTTCGGCAAGTCATCTGCAGCGGTGAAAGCCGGGGTCTCGTGCCGCACGCTGTCCCTTTGCGGTGCGAGATCCCGGCTTCCTCGACAATGACGGATCACTGCGCGATGTTCCGCAGTAGCGGATAAGGGTTTATATTCTGCCCCTGCCACCAGCCCTCGCCCGGCTGCATGAGCTTGATCTCGAAATGCAGGTGCGGCGCGGCGCCCGACGCGCTGCCCGTATTGCCGACGGTGGCGATCTGCTCGCCCTGGCGCACCGCGGCCTTCTCGGCCACCAGCCAGGCGTCGAGATGCGCGTAATAATGGATCGTGGTCCCGTCGCGGGTACGAACATAGAGCGTATGCCCGCCGTTCACGCTCTCGAAGACCTTCTCGACCGTGCCCGATGCGGCGGCGAGAACCGGGGTACCACGAGGGGCCATGATGTCGATCGCATGATGCTCGCGCGTGCCATTGCCCCTGCTCTGCCCCCATGTGTCGCTGAGCTGGCGCGCGGCGACACCCTCCACCGGGATGATCAGCGCCGCCGGATCCTCGCCGCCCGCCGCCGGCACGGACTGTCCCGCGCCCAAAACCGGCCGGGCGAGCGGCGTGGCCGGCTGCACCGTGATCCGCACCAGCGACAGGAACCCCGCTGCCAGCAGTACCAGCAGCACGCCCAGTCCCCAGCCGATTCGCTTCGCCCAGACGAGCATCTGCCCTACTCCTGGAACACCGCCTTGGTGCCCGGCTTGACCATCAGCGCCAGCCGCGCCGCGTCCCAGTTGGTCAGGCGGATACAGCCATGGCTCTCGGTCCGCCCGATCGTCTGCGGCTCGGGCGTGCCATGGATGCCGTAATGCTCCTTGGAGAGATCGAGCCACACCACCCCCACCGGGCCGTTCGGCCCCGGCGGCAGCATCGCCGGGTCACTGCCCTTCTTCGCGTCCCAGAACAGCTTGGGGTTGTAGTGGAACTTCGGGTTGGTGTCCGCCCCGTTGATCTTCCAGGTGCCGATCGGCAGCGGATCGTGCTCGCTGCCCATCGTCGCGCTGAACTGGGCGACGAGCCGGTCCTGCTTGTCGAGCACCTTGAGCACCTTCTCGCTCTTGTCGACGACGATGTGATCCGCCTCGGGCACTTTGGCCTCGACGTTCAGGTCGTTCAGCGTCCGGCGCCATTCGGGCTTGATGTCGGCCGGATAGTCGCGCGAGGCGGGCAGCGCGTTGGGGAAGACGAACTCGGCGCCCGGCCGGATCGCCCCACCGCCCGGATTGAGCTCCACCAGCACCTCGGGCGTGGTGTGGAACATCTCGGCCAGCTTCTCGAGCGGCCTTGTATAGGCGAGCGAGGGCAGCTTCGCCTGCTTCTCCGGGTCCCTGGGGATCGGATTGACGTACGGCCCCTTCAGCGTGTCCGCGTCGAGGGTAAGCTTGCGCACCGGGCGCAGCGAGGCATAGGGCGCCAGCGCACGCAGCGTGGCGGGATCGAGCTTGCCACTGGCCGGCATCCCCCGCGAAGCCTGGAAGCCCTTGAGCGCCGCGGTCAGCGACTGCCCCTCGCGCCCGTCGAGAATGCCCGGCGAGAAGCCGAGATGATCGAGGATCACCTGGGCATGCAGGACAGAATAGTCGATCGGCGGCCTGCTGGAAGTTCCCGCCTGCCCGCTGGCTGCGGGACCGAGCGAGGCACAGGCGAGACAAGCCGCAAATCCAAGAATTTTCCGCACCGAATCAAGCTCCTGCAGATCATGTTCCGCAAGAACAACGGGTGGAACTCGGGGTTTGTTTCCGTTCGCCCACTCCCGTCATCCCGGCGAAAGCCGGGATCTCAGGCGAAGGCGCCATACGGCACGAGATCCCGACTTTCGTCGGGATGACGATTGGGAGTTAGTTCAGCAGCTCCGCGAACGCCTTCACCGCGGCTTCCTCGTCCCCGCCCCACACGGCATTGGACACGGCAAGGAAGTCCGCCCCTGCCTTGACCAGCGGCGCGGCATTGTCGGGCGTGATCCCGCCGATCGCGACGCAGGGCAGCTCGAACAGCGCCGACCACCAGCTGAGGATCACCGGTTCGGGGCGGTGGCGGGTTTCCTTGGTCGCCGTCGGATAGAAAGCGCCGAACGCGACATAATCGGCCCCCGCCTCACCCGCTTCCATCGCCAGATGGCGGCTGTCGTGGCAGGTCACGCCGATCTGAACCTGCGGACCCAGCTCCGAACGCGCCTCGCGCGGATCGCCGTCCTCCTGGCCCAGATGCACGCCATCGGCGCCCAGGCGCTTGGTGAGGCTGACATCGTCGTTGACGATGAAGGCCACGTCCGCATCGGCGCAGATCTTCTGCAGCGGCTCGGCCAGGCGCGCCGCCTCGTGCTGGTCCACGCCCTTCACGCGGAACTGGAAGGCAGCCACCGGCCCGGCGCCGAGCGCGCGCTTCAGTCTTTCGGGGAAAGCCCCGGTCACGTCGAGCGGCGAGATCAGGTAGAGCTGGCACCGCGGCCGGCGCATGTCGCGCACGAACTGGTCGGCGAAATTCGGGTCGAGCGGCGGCAGGCCGTCTTCATCAAGGTCGGTCATCCTGGCCGCCTTAGCCCAAGCCTCAGCCGCGCACCACTGCCAGCAGAAACCCGTCCCACCCCTTGCTGCCCACCGTCTGGATCGCCGTCGCGTCGAGGCGCGGCTCGGCGGCGACCGCGTCGAACAGCGCCTGGGTGCCGACCACGCTCGGATCGGTGCTGGCGCTGTCGAGGATTCTGCCCTCGCGGATCACATTGTCGACCACGATCAGACTGCCGGGCCGGGTCAGAATCAGCGCTGCCTGGAGATAGGCGACATTGCTCGGCTTGTCGGCATCGATGAACACCAGGTCGAACGGGCCTTCGTCCCCCGCGATCATCGCGCCCAGGCTGTCCACCGCCGGCCCGACGCGCACTTCGCAGCGATCGGCGAGACCGGCCCGGGCGAGGTTGGCCCGCGCCACCTCGGCATGATGTGGCTCGAGCTCGAGCGTCACCAATTGCCCGTCCGCCGGCAGCGCGCCGCCGAGCCAGATCGTCGAGTAGCCGCCGAGCGTGCCCACCTCGAGTATCCGCCGCGCCCCGATCATCCGCGCATAGAGCCGGAGCAGCTTTCCCTGCGCCGGCGAGACGTCGATCGGCGGCAACCCCTCCGCCTCGTTATGGTCGAGCGCCGCGGCGAGCGCATCATCCTCGGCGATCAGATGCGCGTCGACATAGGCATCGACGACTGCCCAGGCCGCGCTCAACCGCGGATCCCCACGCCCGCCACCGGCCGCGTCTCGACATGCGTCTCGAACCCCGCGATCAGCGGCCGTCCCTTGGCGATCGCCGCCTGCACCGCCGGCAGCTTGAGCGAGTCGGCATGATATTGCCGACTCTTCCAGATCTCGGTGATCCAGATGCCCTCGGCATCCTTCAGGTCCTCGCCGATCAGATAGGCGACGCAGCCCGGCATGTCGCCGGTGCCGCCGGAAAGCAGCGCGATCAGCTCGGCGCGCTTGCCCGGCTGGGCCTTGATCTTGCCGATCAGGCCATAGGGTTCGACTTCTTCCATCCACTCTCCCCGTGCCAGCGCAGGCCCGCCCAGCATCGCCAGAGCGAGCCCTGCCAGCACGGGTCGGCGATCGATCATTCCTCGTTCTTGTAGATGCGCACCAGCTTGTCGAGCATCGCCAGCGCCTCGTCGCGCGGGCGCTGGAAGGTGTTGCGGCCGATGATCGAGCCGTTGCCGCCGCCGTCACGGATGTCGCGCGCGTCCTGATAGACTGCGTCGGCGCCCTTGGCCGCGCCGCCGGAGAAGACGACGACGCGACGGCCGTTGAAGCAGCTCTTCACGACATGGCCGACCCGGGTCGACTGGGCCGACCAGTCGGTGCCCGCATAGGCCTTCTTGGCGTCTTCCTGCTCGATATGGTCGCTCGGCAGCTTCACCTTGATGATGTGCGCGCCGAGCAGCGCCGCCATGTGCGCGGCATAGGCGCCGACGTCGAGCGCCAGTTCGCCCGACTTGGGCAGCTTGCCGCCGCGCGGGTACGACCAGAGCACCGTGGCGATGCCGACCGACTTGGCCTCGGCCGACAGCTCCTTGATCTCCTCCATCATCTCGAACACGTCGTCCGAGCCCGGATAGATGGTGAAGCCGATCGCGGCGCAGCCCAGGCGCAGCGCATCGTCCACGCCCGCGGTCACTGCCTGGTTGGCGCTGGTCGCCCAGCTGTTCGAGCTGTTGCACTTCAGGATCGTCGGGATCTGGCCGGCAAAAGTGTCGGCACCCGCCTCGAGCATGCCGAGCGGCGCGGCATAGGCGCTCAGGCCCGCGTCGATCGCCAGCTGATAATGGTAGTGGGGATCATAGGCGTCCGGGTTCACCGCGAAGCTGCGCGCCGGGCCATGCTCGAAGCCCTGGTCGACCGGAAGGATGATCAGCTTGCCCGTGCCGCCCAGCTTGCCCTGCATCAGAATGCGGGCGAGGTTGGCCTTCACGCCGGGATTGTCGGACTCGTAGTTCGCGAGAATGGCTTTGACGGCCGGCGTGATCGACATCTTTGTCCCCTTGAATATGTATCGCTGGGGAGGCCCTATCGCCCGGATTTGCGGGCGAAAAGCCTGACAACGCTGCCACGGGAGTCGCTTTTCTTCGCGCGGCGACGAGCGGTTCCGATCCTGCGCTTGACGGCTGGTCCAAGCAGGGACAGCATCGCTGCCGCCAAGGGGGAAAGCCATGGGGATTTCTGCGCTTCATCGGCGGCTTGCGCTTGCCGCGCTGCCGCTTTCGCTGCTCGGGGCCGCGCCGGCGCCTGCGCCGATGCTCGCCCAGGTCAAGGTCGGCCAGCCCGCGCCGCCCTTCGTGTTGCGCCTGATCAAAGGCGGCAAGATCTCGCTCGACGAGCTGCGCGGCCAGGTCGTCGTCCTGAACTTCTGGGCGACCTGGTGCGTGCCGTGCCGCAGGGAGCTGCCAACGCTCGACGCCTATTATGTGGCGCGCAAGGATGCGGGACTGCGTGTGTTCGCCGTCACCACCGAGGATTCGCTCCAGCCCTTCCAGCTCAAGAGGCTGTTCGACGTGATGCACATCGATCCGGTCCGTTCGATCAAGGGGCCGTATGACGTGCTCGACGGCGGCGTGCCGACCAACATCGTGATCGATCGCAGTGGCGTGGTGCGCTACGCCAAGGCCGGCGCCTTCGACGACCGGAAGCTCGACGAGCTGCTCGTGCCGCTGCTCAACGAAAAGGCGAAATAGCCAAGGGCGGGGGCGCCGCGCGGCACCCCCGGAGACCGGATCAGCGTGCCAGCGCCGCGACGCCCGGCAGTTCCTTGCCTTCCATCCACTCCAGGAACGCGCCGCCTGCGGTCGATACGAAGGTGAAGTCGCCCGAGACGCCAGCCTGGTTGAGCGCCGCCACGGTGTCGCCACCACCGGCGACCGAGACGAGCTGGCCTTCCTTGGTCAGCGCCGCGGCGGTCTTCGCCAGCGACACGGTCGCGGTGTCGAACGGCGGGGTCTCGAACGCGCCGAGCGGACCGTTCCACACCAGGGTGCGACAGGTCTTGAGCACGTCGGCCAGCGCTTCCGTCGCCGCCGGGCCGACATCGAGGATCATCTCGTCCGCCGCGACTTCGTGGACGTTGACGGTGCGCAGGCTCGGCGGGTTGGGCGCGAATTCCTTCGAGACCACCACATCGTACGGCAAGTGCACGGTGCAGTTTGCCTTGTCGGCCGCGTCGAGGATCTCCTCGGCGGTGCCGGTCAGGTCATGCTCGCACAGGCTCTTGCCCACGTCCACGCCGCGCGCGGCGAGGAAGGTGTTGGCCATGCCGCCGCCGATGATCAGGTGGTCGACCTTCTCGACCAGGTGGCGCAGCACGTCGAGCTTGGACGAGACCTTCGCGCCGCCGACCACCGCGGCGACCGGATGCTCGGGATTGCCCAGCGCCTTGTCCAGCGCGTCGAGCTCGGCTTCCATCTGGCGGCCGGCGAATGCGGGCAGCTTGTGGGCCAGGCCCTCGGTCGAGGCATGCGCACGGTGCGCGGCCGAGAAGGCATCGTTGACGTAGAGATCACCCAGCGCGGCGAGCGCATCGATCGTCTCCGGCGCGTTCTTCTCCTCGCCGGCATCGAAACGGGTGTTCTCGAGCAGCGCGATGTCGCCATTGCCCATTGCCGCGATTGCTTCCGCCGCGCCGTCCGTGTCGACGAAGCGCACTTCCCGGCCCAATACATGGCTGAACGGCCGGGTGACGAGCGACAGGCTCATCTCGGGGTTGCGCTGTCCCTTGGGGCGGCCGAAATGCGCGAGGACCACGACCTTGGCGCCCTTGTCCGCCAGCTCGGCAACGGTCTGCACCGCGGCGCGCAGCCGGGTGTCGTCGGTCACCTGGCCATCGGCCATGGGCACGTTCAGGTCCTCACGGACCAGCACGCGCTTGCCGGCGATGTCGCCCATGTCGTCGAGCGTCTTGAAGTTGCGCGCCATTTCGTCCCTCACAAATCGAGCGCTCGCCCCTTCTCCGTCATCCCGGCGAAAGCCGGGATCTCAGGAGATGGAGCGAGCAGAGTGCCTCACGAGATCCCGACTTTCGTCGGGATGACGGCTCAGGCCGTCAGCTTCGCCATCGCGCCGGCGGTGTCCACCATGCGGTTCGAGAAGCCCCACTCATTGTCGTACCAGCTGACGACGCGCACCAGCTTGCCGTCGATCACTGCGGTCTCGAGGCTGTCGACGGTCGACGAGGCCGAGGTGTGGACGATGTCGATCGAGACCAGCGGCTCGTCCGAATACCAGAGGATGCCCTTGAGCGGACCATTCTCCGAAGCTGCCTTGAGCACGGCGTTCACTTCCTCGACGGTCGTGTCCCGCTTCGGCGTGAAGGTCAGGTCGACCAGCGAGCCATCCGGAACCGGAACGCGGATCGCCGAGCCGTCCAGCTTGCCCTTAAGCTCCGGCAGCACCTCGGCCACGGCGCGGGCGGCGCCGGTGGTGGTCGGGATGATCGACATCGCGGCGGCACGCGCGCGACGCAGGTCCGGGTGGATCTGGTCGAGGATCTTCTGGTCGTTGGTATAGGCGTGGACCGTGGTCATCAGTCCGCGCTCGATGCCGATCGCGTCGTTGAGGACCTTGGCGACCGGCGCCAGGCAGTTGGTGGTGCACGATGCGTTCGAGACGATCGTGTGGCCGGCCTCGAGCTTGTCGTGGTTCACGCCGAACACGACGGTCAGGTCGACATTCTTGCCCGGGGCCGAGATCAGCACCTTCTTGGCGCCGGCATCGATGTGCTTCTGGGCCGAAGCGCGGTCGGTGAAGAAGCCGGTGCACTCCAGCACCAGCTCCACGCCGTTCTCGGCGTGCGGCAGGTTGGCGGGATCGCGCTCCTTGGTCACCTTGATGCGCTTGCCGTCGATCACCAGGTCGTCGCCCTCGGCGGTGACGGTGCCCGGATACTTGCCGTGCACGCTGTCGCGCGAGAACAGCCAGGCGTTCGACTTGGCATCGGCGAGATCGTTGATCGTGACCAGCTCGAGCCCGCTATCCGGACGCTCCAGGATCGCACGCGCGACCAGTCGACCGATACGCCCGAACCCGTTGATCGCAACCTTCGTCATGCCTGTTCTCCGTTCAACTTCTCGATGATCTGCGGAACGATGGCTCCCGCAGTGAGCCCGAAATGCTCGTAGAGCTTCAGATAGGGACCCGAGGCGCCAAATCCATCGACGCCGAAGTTTAGCCCATCCAAGCCAGTGTATCGCTCCCAGCCCAGCGTGGTGCCGGCCTCGATCGAGACCTTGAGCGCATGTGCCGGCAGCAGGTCGCGCTTGTACTGCGCGTCCTGCGCGTCGAAGCGCTCCCAGCACGGCATCGAGACGACGTCGGCGCCGATGCCCTGGGCTTCCAGCTCGTCGCGCACCGCAACCGCGATCTCGACTTCCGAGCCGCTGGCGAGCAGCACCACCTGGCGCGGCGCCTCGGCCTCGCGAATGGCGTAAGCACCACGCGCCGAGCGGTTCGCGCCGGCCTCGAGGCGCAGCTGCGGCAGGTTCTGGCGGCTGAGCGCGAGCAGGCCCGGGCCGTCGGCACGCTGCAGCGCCAGTTCCCAGCACTCTGCGGTCTCGACCACGTCGCACGGGCGATAGACGTCCAGGTTCGGGATCAGGCGCAGGCTGGTCAAATGCTCCACCGGCTGGTGGGTCGGGCCGTCCTCGCCCAGACCGATCGAGTCGTGCGTCATCACATAGACCACGCGCGCCTGCTGCAGCGCCGACAGGCGGATCGCCGCGCGGGCATAGTCGGCAAAGACCAGGAAGGTGCCGCCATAGGGAATCACGCCGCCGTGCAGCGCCATGCCGTTCATCGCCGCCGACATGCCGAACTCGCGGATGCCGTAATAGACGTAGCGGCTGCCGTAATTCTCCGCCGAGAAGGCACCCAGGCCCTTGGTCAGCGTGTTGTTCGAGCCGGTCAGGTCGGCCGAGCCGCCGACGGTGTCGGGCAGCTGCGCGTTGATCGCCTCGAGCGCCATCTCGCTCGCCTTGCGGGTCGCGACCTTCTGCGGCGCATCGATCAGGCCCTGGATGTGATCCGAGAGCGAGAACCACGCCGGCAGCTCGCCGCGCATGCGGCGCTCGAACTCGGCGCGATCCTCATGCGCCTCCAGGCGCTTCTTCCATTCGGCGTGCGGCGCGGCGCCGCGCTTGCCGGCTTCCAGCCAGGTCTCGCGGATGTCGGCCGGAATCTCGAACGCGGGGTGGTTCCAGCCCAGCTCGGCGCGGGCGGCGGCGACTTCGTCGGCACCCAGCGGCGAACCATGGACCTTGGACGAGCCCTGCTTGTTCGGCGCACCCTTGCCGATCACCGTGCGGCACTTGACCAGCGACGGCAGGTCGCTCGCCAGCGCCGCGTCGATCGCACGGGCGATGTCGGCCTGGTCATGGCCGTCGCACTCGACGACCTGCCAGCCCGAGGCGCGGTAGCGCGCGGGGATGTCCTCGCTCGACGAGAGCGAGACCGCGCCGTCGATCGTGATCTTGTTGTCGTCCCACAGCACGATCAGCTTGCCGAGCTTCAGATGCCCGGCCAGGCCGACCGCCTCATGGTTGATGCCTTCCATCAGGCAGCCGTCGCCGGCGATCACCCAGGTGCGGTGATCGACCAGGTCGTCGCCATAGATGGCGTTCAGGTGCCGCTCGGCGGCGGCGAAGCCCACCGCCATCGCGAAGCCCTGGCCGAGCGGGCCGGTGGTGCACTCGACACCTTCCAGCTCGAAATTCTCGGGGTGGCCGGCGCAGGGGCTGCCGATCTGGCGGAAGTCCTGGATGTCCTTCAGGGTCGGGCGGGCATAGCCGGTCAGGTGCAGCAGCGAGTACTGCAGCATCGAGCCATGGCCGGCCGACAGGATGAAGCGATCGCGGTCCGCCCATTTCGGATCGGTCGGATCGAACTTCAGATAGTTCTGGAACAGCACGGTGGCGACGTCGGCCATGCCCATCGGCATGCCGGGGTGCCCCGAATTGGCCGCCTCCACGGCGTCCATCGACAATGCCCGGATGGCATTGGCGCAGTCGGTGAAGCTTGCGGTCACTTGAGAGTCCCCATGATGCTGGCGCGGACGCCTTTGGTGCCCTTGGACGGCTACGTCAACCGGCTCGCGCCCCGGACTCGAACCGGCGCTGCAATGATCCGTCTTGTCGAGCAGCCGTGAAACCGGTGCCATTCTGGGGTTGATAGCTTCGGTGGGGGTGCGTAACGCTTGCGGCATGGCAAGTACGCCCGCCGATCGTATCGAACAGGCCCTCGTCCGCATCGAGAAAGCCGCAGCTGCGCGGGCCTATGCCTGTGAGCGCATCACCCAGCGCCATGCCAAGCTGCGTGCGCGGATCGAGGACGCGGTGTCGTCGCTCGACGCGCTGATCGCACGCGAAGCCACCCCGGGTGAGGAAGACTGATGGCCGATATCGATATCAGCGTCGCGGGCCGCAGCTATTCGGTCGCCGCAAGGGAAGGAGACGAGGCGCATATCCGCCATCTCGAATCCATCCTCCAGCGCCACGCCGACACCGCCCTGCGCGCCTCGGGCGGCCTCAATGCCGAGCGCACGCTTGTCTATCTGTCGCTGATCCTGGCGGACCTGCTCGACGAAACCGAGCGCAACCCGCCCGAGGGCGTGTCGCCGGTGCTGCTCGAGCGGATCGCCGACCGGCTGGAGGCAGTGGCGGCCGCGCTCGAAGAGGATGCGGCTGAGGCCTGACGCTATCCGATAGGTCATTACCCCGTCCAATACCGTCATCCCGAACCCAATCCGTCATCCCGGCGAAAGCCGGGATCTCATGCGGCTCCATCCCCGCCCCCGTTCCCGCGCCTTCGCCTGAGACCCCGGCTTTCGCCGGGGTGACGAGTTGGAAGGCGGAATAACGGATGGGGTTCGGGATGATGGAGTGGTTGCGAACCCCTGCCCCGTCCCCTATATCCATAGGCGGCGGGCACTGCCCGGTACGAGCCTTGCAATTATCCCTGAGGCTATTCATCTTCCATGGGGGCTGTCCCTGTGCGGATCCTGGTCCGCGGCATATGGTCCCCACCTGACGTAACGGGCGTCGGAGGATATTCTGGCAAACGGCCATGGCGGTCCCGCCACCGCTCCCCTACACTGTCGGCATGATCGACAAGCTAGCCCTTAGGGCGCAGCTCCGCGCGGAGCGTGACGCCTTCGCCATCGCAGCGAGCGAGGCGATCCTCGCGCCCGAGCATTTCATCGAGCATCTCAAGCCGGGCATGACCGTCGCCACCTATGTCGCGATCGGCAGCGAGGCGGACCCCACCCAGCTCGCCGCGGCGGCCGCCCAGGCCGGCTGCACGCTCGCCTTGCCCTTCGTCGTCGGCCGCGCCGAGCCGTTGCGCTTCCTCGCCTGGCAGATCGGCGAACCGCTGGTCGAAGGGCCGTTCGGCCTGCGCCAGCCGCATGTGGACAGCCCCGAAATCGCGCCCGACGTGATCCTGACCCCGCTGGTCGGGTTCGACGCGCGCCTCAACCGCCTGGGCCAGGGAGCCGCCCATTACGACCGTGCCTTCGCCCGCTATCCCGATGCCTGGCGCGTCGGGGTCGCCTGGGCGATGCAGCAGGTGCCGGCGATCCCGTCGGATATCTGGGACGTGCCGCTCCACGCAGTGATCACCGAGGAGGGCATGACGTGGCACGCGGGGGCGTAGCGCCGAGCTGGCGCAAGCCGGCGGGCGCGCTCGGCATCGTCGCCTGGATCTTCGTCTGGATCATCCTGGTCACCAGCTTCTCGCACTGGATTGGCCAGCTGCACGTGCTCGCCCAGCTGCCGATCTATGTGGTGACCGGCATCGTCTGGATCCTGCCTCTGGGCGGCGCGCTGCGCTGGATGGAAACCGGCCGCTGGCGCCGCCCGTCCGGCGCTCAATAGGTCATCCCGTAATAGCCGTAGAGGCGCTCGCCATAGGCGCGGTCATAGGTCGGCAGGTCGTCGCCCTCCTCGTCATAGCTGGGCGCGCCTTCGATCTGCTCCTTGGTCAGGTCGACGACATAGCCGCCCTTGCCCGTGTCGTAGCTGAGTTTCTGCCAGGGCAGCGGATAGTGCCGGTTGCCCAGGCCGAACAGGCCGCCGAACGACAGCACCGCATATTCGGCCTGGCCCGATATCTTGTCGACCATGAAGCGGTGGATCGTGCCCAGCCGCTCGCCTTCGCGATTGTAGACCGCCGTGCCTTCGACGCGGTCGGAGGCAATCATGTCGTGCGTTTCGCGTGTTTCGAGTTCCATCGCCATTGCTCCTCGATGCCCCGAAGCACCAACGGGCCGGAGCCGCGCGATGTCCGCCCATTTGCGGCGAAGCGTGGCCGGACGAGGCGAGGCGCGACGGCGCGCTTGCAATGTAGGATTTCGCCTGCTGGGCTCACGCAGCCGGGCGCAGAGCCCGCCGCTCTTTGACCCTGTAGGAAAGATAGGATCCCATCCGCGCAAGGATGTTGCCCAAGCCGCCATATCTACCCGTCGCGGGAATTGCGACGTGCACGACCTTCGCGATCTTTGGCGAGTCGATCGGGATGACGATGCAGGGAATGGCCACGCTATGCGTGGCGCGAGTGACGGGGCTCGAACCCGCGACCTCCGGCGTGACAGGCCGGCGCTCTAACCAACTGAGCTACACCCGCATTACGCGTTTCGAGAAGCGACCAGCCCCGGAGTCCATCCTCCGGTTGGGCCGCCCATGGGGCGCCTTCCCGTGCGATGATCTGGGGAATGGCGCGAGTGACGGGGCTCGAACCCGCGACCTCCGGCGTGACAGGCCGGCGCTCTAACCAACTGAGCTACACCCGCTCTCTCGAAGCGAGGAGGCGGGCACTAGACGCGAGTTTTGGGGGTGTCAACCGGATTGGTCGCGACTTTTTCGCCGGAGCGGTCGATTATCCACAGGATCGTTCACCAAGGTCCCGTGTTCGAACAGGAAACCGGCAATGTCCGGCTTGCCCGCGGCGTTGACCACGGTCTGGATGATGATCAGCAGCGGCACTGCCAGCAGCGCGCCCGTCGTGCCCCAAACCCAGCCCCAGAAGCTCAGCGAGATCAGGATCATGATCGGGCTGATGGTCAGGCGATGCCCGACGATCAGCGGCGTCACCACGTTCGCCTCCACCAGGTGGCAGGCGATCATCACGATCGGCGGCACGAAGGCCCAGCCCAGGTCCGGGAAGGTCATCAGCCCGCCCATGGCGAGCAGCAGCGCGGCGAAGACCGGCCCGAAATAGGGAATGTAGTTGAGCAGGGTGACGATGCCGCCCCACATCAACGGGGTCGGCATGCCGATCGCCCAGAGCACCCCGGCGACGATCAGCCCAAGGGTCAGGTTGATCAGCGTGATCGTGCCCAGATAGGCCGAGGTATCGTCCACCACGTCCTGGATCACCCGCGCGGTCGCCATCGCCCCGCCGAAGCTCGACCGCGAAGTGATCGCGTTGCGGCGCAGGCGGGTCCAGCCCGAGAGGAAGAAGTAGATCACCAGGATGGCGAAGAACATCTCGAGCAGCGCCGACGGCGCAGAGGTGGCGAACAGGTCGATCAGCGAGCGCGGCGGCGTGGCAGCCATCACCTCGGGCTGCTTCATCGGCGCCGAGGCGAAGTTCATCACCGTCTTGTTCACGAAGCTGTCGAGGTTCGAATAGAACTCGATCAGCGGCTTCAGATTCTCCTGGATCTGCGGGATCTTGGCGGGAAGGTCGCGGATCCACTGCCAGGCCGGGACGACGATCGAGGCGAGTGCGACATTCGCTGCGATCAGGAACAGCAGCACGCAGATGAACGCCGCGATCGGTGCCGGCAGCCGGTGGCGCTCCAGCCATTCGAGCAGCGGCACCAGGGCAATGGCGATCACCAGCGCGGTGGTGAGCGGCAGGAAGAACACCGCGCCCGCCTGCAGCGCGAAGGGCAGCGCCAGCAGCAGCCCGATGCCGGCGATCAGCGTCGTCGCCGCCATCAGCCGGTCGCGCTTCTGGCCGTCGCCCAGGCTCTCCTGCGTCGACTGGCCGAGCAAAGGCGCCCGCGCCGGTTCCGAAGGCACGCCGTCGTCCATGGGTTCGCCGCCGATGCTGTCGGGTCGATCGTTCACTTTTGCCCTTCCCTTTCACGTTCGACCCTAGCGCGGATTGCAACGGATGTAATCCCGGCTAGCTTGGGGATTATGGGCGAGAACATCCTGGTCCTCGATGAGGGCACCACCTCCACCCGCGCGATGCTGTTCGCGCCCTCGGGCGAGTGCCTGGCCAGCCACAGCGCCGAGCTGACCCAACACTATCCTGGCCCCGGCCTGGTCGAGCATGACGCGAACGAGATCTGGCGCCGCACGCTCGAATGCGCCCATGCCATGGTCCGCGAGGCCGGCGGGCCCGAGCAGATCGCCGCGATCGGCATCACCAACCAGCGCGAGACGATCGTCTTCTGGGACAAGACCACCGGCGAGCCCCTCGCCCCCGCCATCGTCTGGCAGGACCGGCGCAGCGCGGCACTGTGCCGCGCGTGGCGCGATGCCGGCGAGGAGCCGGGGGTGCAGGCACGCACCGGCCTGCTGCTCGATCCCTATTTCTCGGGCACCAAGATCGCCTGGGCGATGCGCAACTGGCCGCAGCTCAAGGGCGTGGGCGACCGGCTGGCGATCGGCACGATCGAGAGCTGGCTGGTCTGGAAGCTCACCGGCGGCCTCCACGTCACTGACGCAACCAACGCCTCGCGCACCCTGCTGATGGGGCTGGGCTCGGGCGGCTGGAGCGACGGCCTGCTAGAGATGTTCTCCGCCCCGCGCGAGGCGCTGCCCGAGATCGTCGACTGCGCCGGGAAGTTCGGCACCACTCGGTTGTTCGGCGGCGAGATCCCGATCTGCGGCCTGGCCGGCGATCAGCAGGCGGCGACGATCGGCCAGGCCTGTCTCGAGAAGGGCGACACCAAGGCGACCTATGGCACCGGTGCCTTCGTCCTCACCAACGCCGGCAGCGCCCCGCCCAGTTCGAAGAACCGCCTGCTCGCCACCGTGCTCTGGCAATTGGGCGGTCGGCGCACCTATGCGATCGAGGGATCGGTGTTCGTCGCCGGCAGCCTGGTCCAGTGGCTGCGCGATTCGGTGAAGCTGATCGAGACCGCGCAGGAGACCGAGGGCCTGGCCCGCTCGGTGAAGGACAATGGCGGTGTCTATCTCGTTCCCGCCTTGTCCGGCCTGGGCGCGCCCTGGTGGGAGCCCGAGGCGCGGGCGTCGATCTCTGGCCTCAGCTTCGCCGCCACCCGCGCGCACATCGTCCGCGCCGCGCTGGAGGCGATGGCCCACCAGAGCCACGACCTGAAGGCCGCCTTCGCCGCCGACGGCGCCGACTGGTCGCGGCTGCGCATCGATGGCGGCATGGTCACCAACGACTGGATCGCCCAGGACCTCGCTGACATCCTCGCCATCCCGGTCGACCGTCCCGACTTCGCCGAGACCACGGCGCTCGGCGCCGCGATGCTGGCCGGCATCGGCTGCGGCATGTTCCGCGATCTGGAGGAAGCATCCAGAATGCGTGGCGCGGGACTGACGTTCGAGCCGAAGCTGGAGGAGGATCAGCGGAAGGCCCGGCTCGCAGGGTGGAAATCCGCCGTGCTGGGCGTCCTGCCTGGCTAGTCCGAATCACGCAGCATCGTCGGAAAATCACGGCGCACATGCAGTACGCGCCAGACATCGAGCTGGTCCGGAAGCTCGAGATAGAAAACCAGATAGGGAAAATGCGCGAGCCCGGCGCTTCGCAGGCCGGGAATATCGAGCATCACGCCAAAGCTGGGTGATCCGATACCCGGATGCTTCGAAATGCCCTGGTAACAGCGCTCGAGTTCCGCAACGAACCGCCGTGCGAGCGATGCGCCACCTTCGTCGCGATAATGGAATACGGCAGCCCTGACGTCGCGTTCGGCGCGCGGAAGAATGACCAGCCGCCTGGCTGTCACGCCTGGCTTTGCCCGCCAGCGAGGCCACGCAGCTCCTCGAAATAAGCGTCGTCGATTACCCTGCCAGGCCCCGATTGCGCCCCTTCGAGCAGCATTCGGCGTAGCTGTTCGCGATCCCGCTCACGCCGGATCAGTTCGCGCACATATTCGCTGCTCGTCCCATAGCTGCGATCGGCGACTTGCTCATCGACGAACGCCTTCAGGGAATCCGGCAGGGAGATGTTCATGGTAGCCATGGGCGCAAGATGCGCCCCATGGCAAAAATTGGCAAGCCTTGCCAATCAGGCCGCCACCTCCCCCACGAACAATCCCCGCAGGTCCTTCTTCAGGATCTTGCCATTCGCGTTCCTCGGCAGCGTGTCCGCCACGAAGCGCACCTGCACCGGCACCTTGAACCCCGCCAGCCGCTCGCGGACGAAGTCCTGCAGATCCGCCTCGGTCGCGACCGTGCCCGGCGCGAGATGGACCACCGCCACCGGCTCCTCGCCCAGCGTCTTGTGCGGCACGCCGATCAGCGCGGCGTCCATCACGCCCGGGAAGGCGTAGAGCACGTCTTCCACTTCGCTCGAATAGATGTTCTCGCCGCCGCGGATGATGATGTCCTTGGCCCGGTCGACGATGTAGAGGAACCCCTCCTCGTCGAGCTTCGCTAGGTCGCCGGTCCGCACCCAGCCATCGACGAACGTCTCCGCCGTGGCCTCGGGCTTGTTCCAATAGCCCTTCACGATCATCGGCCCCCGCGCCCAGAGCTCGCCGACCTCGCCGACCGGAAGCTCGCGGTCACCCTCCACGGTCATGATCTTCAGGTCCGCCGTCGCCACCGGCTGGCCGGCGCTGGTCGGACGGGTCAGATAGTCCTCGCCGCTATGCTGCGTCACCGTCGCCATCGTCTCGGTCATGCCCCAGCCATTGCCGGGCAGCGCGCCGAATTCCTCATAGATGCGCTTGACCAGCTCGGGCGCCGAAGGCGCGCCGCCATAGGAGATCACTTCCAGGCTGGAGAGGTCGTGATTGGCGCGCTCGGGATGCTCGAGCAGCTGCCAGGCGATCGTCGGCACGCCGCCGGTGAGGTTCACCTTCTCGCGCTCGATCACTTCCATCGCCTTCACCGGATCCCAGCGGCGCATGAACACGATCGTCTGCCCGCTCGCGATCCCGGCCATCAGCGCCGCGCTGCATGCGGTGACGTGGAATAGCGGGATGACCAGCAGGCCGACCTTGTGCGGGAGCGCCGCCGGCGGGATCTCGCCCCGGCGCAGCATCGCCCGCCCGGCACTGTATCCGCTCGACAGGATGTTGGTGCAGATGTTGCGGTGCGTGCCGAGCGCGCCCTTGGGGTTGCCCGTCGTGCCGCTGGTGTAGAAGATCGTCGCGTCGTCCTCGGGCCCCACTGCTACCTGCGGGAAGGGAATGTCCGGCAGGCTCGCCCAGTCGCTCCGCGTGCCGATCAGCACCTCGAGCCGGCTGACGTTTCCGCCCAGTTCCTCGTCGCAGCGGCTCACCACCACGCGCTCCAGATCGGGCAGCGCGTCATAGCATTGCTTCAGCCGGGCATGGCGCTCGGCGTCGACGAACAGCACCTTCGAGCCCGAGTCCTTCAGCCCATATTCGAGCTCGCCGCCCGTCCACCAGGCGTTGAGCGGCACGATGATCGCGCCCAGGCTGGTTGCGGCGAAGAAGATCGTCGGCCATTCGGGCAGGTTGCGCATCGCCAGCGCGACCCGGTCGCCCTTCACCACGCCCATCTCGCTCAGCTTCTGCGCAAGATGGCACACCGCCCGGTAGTTCGCGTCATAGGTGACGCGCTCGTCCTCATAGATGGTGAAGACGCGCTCGCCATAGAGCCGGGCCAGCTGCGCGAGCACCCCCAACGTCGGCGGGGCGTTCTTCCACACTCGGGTCGGCACCCCGCGAATCTCGATCTCCTCCATCTCGAAACGCGATCCTGGCGCAGTGAGCGCGCCCCTCACCTGCTCCAGCGACATGGCGGGCCATTTGGGGTCGAGCGGCACGATGGGTTCGGGGGCCAAGGCGATTCTCTCCAGCTTGTGCGGTTTATGTTTCTAGAATGTTGGGTTTGGCATCGGATGCCGTACCGTAAACAAGGTTAGTGTTGATTCATCGCGCGCTCAAGGCAATAGGGGAAGCGCGTCCCGTAGAAGATGCGAGTCACCGGTTTCGAATGAGAGGTATGCCAACCGCATGAAGATTGCCAAGCCCGAAAGTCAGGGTTTCGATGCGGCGCGGCTGGCCCGGATCGATCCGTATCTGAAGACCCGCTACCTCGACTCGGGCAAGCTGCCCCATGCCCAGCTGCTGATCGCCCGGGGCGGCGAGATCGTGCATTTCTCGCACCAGGGCGCCGCCCGCGAAGGCGGCGCGCCGGTCGACGAGACCACCATCTTCCGCATCGCCTCGATGACCAAGCCGGTCACCAGCCTCGCCTTCATGATGCTGCTCGAAGAGGGCAAGGTCGCGCTCGACACCCCGGTCCACCACGTCCTGCCCGAGCTGAAGGGCCTCGGCGTGTTCAAGGCCGGCGGCGTCGGCGTGCCGTTCCAGACCATTCCCACCGACGAGCCGATGCGGATGGTGGACCTGCTCCGCCACACCTCGGGCCTCACCTACAGCTTCCAGAACCGCACCAATGTCGACGCCGCCTATCGCGAGGGCAGGATCGAGAACTGGCACGGCAACCTGACCCTCGACGAGTTCGTCACCGCGCTGGGCAAGATCCCGCTCGAATTCTCCCCGGGCACCGAGTGGAACTACTCCGTCTCCACCGACGTGCTCGGCGCCGTGGTCGAGCGTGTCTCGGGCCAGGGGCTCGCCCAGTTCTTCGAGCAGCGCATCTTCGCCCCGCTCGGCATGCACGACACCGGCTTCGTCGTGCCGGCGGACAAGACCGATCGCCTCGCCGATTGCTGGTCGCTGGTCCAGGGCAAGGGCCGGGTGATGTACGATCGCGGGGCCGAGAGCGCCTGGTCGCGCGAACCGCGCCTCGTCTCGGGCGGCGGCGGCCTCGTCTCCACCGCGCTCGACTATCACCGCTTCTGCACCTTCTTCCTGAACAAGGGAGAGCTCGAGGGTACCCGGCTGGTCAGCCGCAAGACGGTCGACCTGATGACGGCCAACCACCTGCCCGGCGGCTCGGACCTGCACGCCATGTCCCAGTCGCTGTTCAGCGAGACCACCAATGCCGGCACCGGCTTCGGCCTGGGCTTCGCGATCACCATGGATCCCGCCCGGTCGATGATGCCCGGCTCGCCTGGTGAATATTACTGGGGCGGCATGTTCTCGACCGCCTTCTTCATCGATCCCGTCGAGCGCATCTCGATGGTCTTCATGACGCAATTCTCGCCGTCCATGCTCTACCCGATCCGGCGCGAGCTGAAGACGCTGATCTATTCCGCTTTGAACGACTGATTTTCTCGCCGGCGTTCGCCGGAAAGACAAATTAATGGAGACGAAAATGACCTCCCCCATCACCACCACCCGCCAGGGCGACGTCCTGGTCATCACCTCGGACAATCCGCCGGTGAACGCGCTCGGCGCGGCGGTCCGCCAGGGCATCCAGGCCGGCATCCAGGAAGCCAAGGGAGACGACAGCATCAAGGCGGTCGTCATCACCTGCGCGGGCAAGACCTTCTTCGCCGGCGCCGACATCACCGAGTTCGGCAAGCCGATGCAGGAGCCCTCGCTCCCCGTGCTGGTCGATGAGATCGAGGCGCTCGACAAGCCGGTGATCGCCGCCGTCCACGGCACCGCGCTCGGCGGCGGCTGCGAAGTCGCCCTCGCCTCGCATTATCGCATCGCCGTCCCCTCGGCGAAGTTCGGCCTGCCCGAGGTCAAGCTCGGCATCCTGCCCGGCGCCGGCGGCACCCAGCGCATGCCGCGCGTCGCGGGCGTCGAAGTCGCGCTCGAAATGGCGACCAAGGGCGATCCGATCTCGGCCGATCAGGCCAAGGCCGCCGGCCTGGTCGATCGCCTCGCGACCGAGGGCAATCTCGTCGCCGATGCCGTCGCCTTCGCGCAGGAAGTGATCGGCAAGCCGGTTTCACGCTCCTCCGAGCGTCCGGTCACCGTCGACCCTGCGGTGTTCGAATCCTTCCGCGCCAAGAACGCCAAACGCTTCCGCGGCATGGACGCGCCGAACACGATCCTCGACCTGATCGAGCAGACCGCCGGCAAGCCCTATGCCGAGGGCGTCCAGGCCGAGCGCATGGGCTTCATGAAGCTGATCATGGGCACCCAGTCCGCCGCGCTTCGCCACATCTTCTTCGCCGAGCGCAAGGCCGCGAAGATCGACGGCATCGCCGAGGACATCGCGCTGCGTGACATCAAGCGCGTCGGCGTGATCGGCGCCGGCACGATGGGCGGCGGTATCTCGATGAACTTCCTGTCGGCCGGCGTGCCGGTGACCATCGTCGAGATGGCGCAGGAAGCGCTCGATCGCGGCACCGGCGTCATCCGCAAGAATTACGAGGCGACAGCAGCCAAGGGCCGCATGACCGCCGAACAGGTCGAAGGCGCGATGGGCCTGCTCACCCCGACGCTCGATTTCGGCGCGCTCGCCGAGTGCGACCTGATCATCGAGGCCGTCTATGAGAACATGGACGTCAAGAAGGAGATCTTCGGCAAGCTCGATAAAGTAGCCAAGCCGGGCGCCATCCTCGCCTCGAACACCAGCTACCTGAACATCGACGAGATCGCCGCGGCCACCTCGCGTCCGCAGGACGTGCTCGGCCTGCACTTCTTCTCGCCGGCCAACGTGATGAAGCTGCTCGAGATCGTCCGCGGCGCCAAGACCGCCGACGATGTGCTCGCAACCGCCATGGCCGTGTCGAAGAAGATCAAGAAGGTCGCCGTCATCGCCGGCGTCTGCTACGGTTTCATCGGCAATCGCATGCTGATGCCGCGCCAGGTCGAGGCCAACAAGATGCTGCTCGAAGGCGCCACGCCCGAGCAGATCGACAAGGTCCACGTCGCTTTCGGCATGCCGATGGGCCCGTTCCAGATGGCCGATCTCGCCGGTGTCGACATCGGCTGGCACCGCGACCCGAACCGGATCGAGAATATCCGCGACGCGCTCGCCGCCGAGGGCCGCTGGGGCCAGAAGAAGAGCGCCGGCTTCTACGATTATGACGAGAAACGCACCCCCTCGAACAGCCCGCGCGTCGCCGAGCTGATCGCCGAGTGGCGCGAGAAGCTGGGCGTGCCGCAGCACGAGATCACCGAGGAAGAGATCGTCGTCCGCACGCTCTACACGATGGTCAACGAAGGCGCGCTGATCCTCGCCGAGAAGATGGCCCAGCGCGCGTCGGACATCGATGTCGTCTGGGTGTACGGCTATGGCTGGCCCCCGTACCGCGGCGGCCCGATGTTCTGGGCCGACACCGAAGGTCTCAAGAAGATCGTCGAGGGCCTCGAGAAGTACGGCTTCGAAGTCGCTCCCCTGCTCCGCGAGAAGGCGGAAAAGGGCGAGAAGTTCAACAAGTAACCCAATCTCCCTCTCCCGCTTGCGGGAGAGGGCCGGGGTGAGGGTGCGAGAGAGCGGCAAGCGAACCGCCTGAGGCACCCATTCACCCTCACCCAACCCTCTCCCGCAAGCGGGAGAGGGCTTGAAGGAAAAGAAAATGGCAGAGGATCTGGAAACCTTCCGCGCCGAAACCCGCGCCTGGCTGGAGGAAAACTGCCCGGCCGAGATGCGCACCCCGCCCAAATCGGAAAAGGAAACCACCTGGGGCGGCCGCAACCCGGAATATGCGCATCCGGACCAGAAGGTCTGGCTCGATCGCATGGCCGCGCGCGGCTGGACCGTGCCCGATTGGCCCAGCGCCTATGGCGGCGGCGGCCTTTCCCCCGCGGAGACCAAGATTCTCCGCGAGGAGCTGAAGCGCATCAAGGCGCGCAACCCGCTCAACAGCTTCGGCATCTCGATGCTCGGCCCGGCGCTGCTCAAATACGGCACCGAGGAACAGAAGCTCGAGCATCTCCCGAAGATTGCACGCGGCGAAATCCGCTGGTGCCAGGGCTATTCGGAGCCCAATGCCGGCTCGGATCTGGCGGGACTGCAAACTTCCGCGGATGATGCGGGCGATCACTTCGTCGTCAACGGCCAGAAAGTGTGGACCAGCTATGCCGACAAGGCCGACTGGATCTTCTGCCTCGTCCGTACCGACAAGACCGTCAAGCAGGCCGGCATCAGCTTCCTGCTGTTCGACATGGCCTCGCCCGGCGTCTCGACCAAGCCGATCCTGCTGATCTCGGGCAACTCGCCCTTCTGCGAGACCTTCTTCGACAATGTGAAGGTACCCAAGGCCAACCTGCTCGGCACGCTCAACAAGGGCTGGGATGTCGCCAAGTACCTGCTCGGCCATGAGCGCGAGATGATCTCGGGCTTCGGCCTCGGCGGTGCGGGCAAGGACCCATTGGTCGAGGCTGCCCGTACCGGCATGGATCCGATCCTGCGCGCCCAGATCGCGCTGTTCCAGGTCCGCTCCAAGGCGTTCGCCGCGATGTCCGAGAAGTTCATCGACGAATTGAAGGCCGGCCAGGCGCACCCCGCCCAGCCCTCGATGATGAAATATTACGGCACCGAGCTGAACAAGACCCGCCACGAGCTCCAGATGGCCGCCGGCGGCAGCGACGCGCTCGAATGGGACAGCGAAGCCTCGCACCAGGGCGCTGCCGCCCGGTCGTGGCTCCGCACCAAGGCCAACTCGATCGAGGGCGGCACCAGCGAGATCCAGCTCAACATCATCGCCAAGCGGATCCTGGATCTGCCGAGCTGACCAAATTCCCTCTCCCTTTGGGAGAGGGAGGGAGCCGACGAAGTCGGCGGAAGGGTGAGGGTCGAAACAGGTCGAAACGCCTGTGGAGGCCGCCCTCACCCAACCCTCTCCCAAAGGGAGAGGGCTTAAGGAAGAGAAGAAATGCCCCTCTATCTCAACGACGACCAGACCATGCTCCGCGACACCGCGAAGGACTTCGTCGCCACGGAAGCCCCCGTCGCGCACATGCGCGCGCTCCGCGACGCCAACGACGCCACCGGCTTCTCTCGCCCGCTGTGGAAGCAGTTCGCCGAAATGGGCTTCACCGGCATCCTGATCCCGGAAGCGGACGGCGGCCTCGGCCTCGGCCATGTCGAGGCGGGCGTGGTGCTCGAGGAGATCGGCCGCAACCTCTCGCCCTCCCCCTTCCTCGCCACCGCCGTCGCTGCGGTCGAGGCGCTCAAAGGCACCAGCCATGCCGCCCGCTGGTATCCCGGCATCCTCGCCGGCGAGACCGTCGCGGCGCTCGCGATCGACGAGACGTCGAAGTTCACAGGCCAGGTTTCGCTCGCCGCCGAGCGCGCGGGCAACGGCTTCCGCCTGTCGGGCGCCAAGCGTTTCGTCGCCCACGCCCATGTCGCCGACCTGATGATCGTCGCCGCGCGAACTTCCGCGGCAGGAGCGTCCAGTTCGGGACTGACCCTCTTCGTCGTCGATCCGAAAACCCCCGGAATCGAAGTTGTTACCGAGCGTCTGACCGATTCCACACTGGCTTCACATGTTACCTTTGCCGACGTCGGGGTCGATTCCGATACGGTCCTCGGCGAGGTCGATCAGGGGGACGGCCCCCTTGCCCGCCTGCTCGCCGCGGGCCGCACCGGCGCCTCGGCCGAGCTGGTCGGCGTCGGCGGCGGCGCGATGGACATGACCGTCAATTACCTCAAGGATCGCAAGCAGTTCGGTGTCGCGATCGGCAGTTTCCAGGCCCTCCAGCACCGCGCCGCGCACCTCTATAGCGAGATGGAAGTCGCCCGCGCCGCCGTCCTCAAGGCGCAGCAGTTGCTCGACGCCGGCCAGGACGCGGCGGAAGCCGTGGCGGTCGCCAAGGCGATGACCGGCCTTGCCACCACGCTGGCCGTGCAGGAGGGTGTCCAGATGCACGGGGGCATCGGCATGACCGACGAGTTCGACATCGGCTTCTTCATGAAGCGCGCGCGCGTGCTGGCGGAGATGTTCGGCGACACCAATTTCCACGCCAACGCCCTGGCGGAGGCATCCGGCTACTGATGGACACCACCCCGCCCGAACGCGCCACCGAACCCCACGCCCTGGTCGATCAGCTCACCCAGCTCCTCGACGTCGAGCGCATCGATACCGACCTGTACCGCGGCCCCCGCCAGCCCGGTGGCGTCGGCCGCGTGTTCGGGGGCCAGGTCGTGGCGCAGGCGCTCCAGGCCGCCCAACGCTCGGTCGAGGACGACAAGACCGCCCATTCGCTCCACGCCTATTTCATGCGCCCCGGCGACGAGAACCACCCGATCATCTACCGGGTGGTCCGCGATTTCGACGGGCGCAGCTTCGCCAATCGCCGGGTCATCGCGATGCAGGGCGGCCAGCCGATCCTCAACATGACCGCGAGCTTCCAGGCCCCGGCCGAGGGCCTGCACCACCAGTTCGACATGCCCGACGTGCCCGATCCGGACAGCCTGGTCTCCGAGCGCGACCTGCGCGAGGCGATCCGCGACGAGGTGCCCGAGAAGTTCCGTCGCTTCTTCCTGCGCGCCCGCCCGATCGAGATCCGCCCGGTCAACCCGCGCAACTGGTTCAAGCCCGTCGCGCAGGAGCCGGTCCAGCACAGCTGGTTCCGCGTCGTCGCGCCCTTGCCCGACGATCCCGCGCTCCACCGCGCGATGCTCACCTATGCCACCGACATGACCCTGCTCGGCACCTGCATGCTGCCGCACGGGGTCAGCTGGATGACCGGCGGGGTGCAGACCGCCAGCCTCGACCATGCCGTGTGGCTGCACGAGCCGTTCCGCTTCGACGAGTGGCTGCTCTACACCACCGACAGCCCCTGGGCCGGCCATTCGCGCGGCTTCAACCGCGGCCGCATCTATGCGCGCGACGGCCGCCTGGTCGCCAGCGTCGCCCAGGAGGGGCTGGTCCGCGTCAAGGACTAGCGCTTGCGGATCACATAGCTGGCGGGGAGATACAGGAACACGTTGGTCTCCTCCGCCCGCGCCCATTCGACCGGCCGGTCGAGCCCGCTCACGTCCACGCCGCTGCCCCCGGCGAACTTGCCCGCGGCCATTGCCGCGTCGGCCGCGATCAGCTCGATGATCTGGCCGCGATACTGGTCGGGATTTACCACGCTCAGGGTGAGTCCCTCGTGATTTCGCACCACCGAGCGCCCAGCCGTGGGCACCGCCTTGATGAAGGCATCCATCCGATCCCGCGCCAGCTTGAGGGTCATCCCCGGGGCCAGCTTGAGCTTCACCAGGAAATAGGTCTGGTCGGTATCCGGCCGCCCGTCGCCATTGAACGGCAGCGCCTCGTAATTGGCCAGCGTCAGGGGCTCGAGGACATAATCTCCCGTCGCCAGCTCGAACCCGCCTTTGGCGGCTGCCGCGATCATGTTGCGGATCGTCGCTTTCAGGTCGTTTCGGCGGGTGGTCATGTCGCGCGTGTCACCGGAGACGCGCACGGTGATCACCGCATAATCGGCCATGCGTTTCAGCGCGACCACCGGACGCGAGGTCGCGACGATGCCGCCATAATAGCCCGCATCCCCGCCGCGCCGCTGTGTGCTCACCAGCACTTCCTGCGCCAGCGCCGGCACCGCGGTGCCGAGCAGCGCACCGGCGACGATCAGGGCCTTCAGCACGATCTTCATCCCGTTTCCCCCGATCAGTTGCGCGGCCGGACCGTCGAGGCCGACGGCAGGAACAGCTGCACCTCGGTCAGCCCCGCGCGTTTCCATTGCACCGGCCGGTCGAGCCCGGTGACCTCGACGCCATAGCCGGTGCCGAAGCGCGCGCTGGTCGCCGCCGTATCCTTGGCAACCAGGTCGATGATCGCCCCGCGATATTGCTCGGGGTTCACCACGCTGAGCGACAGCTCGCTATAGGGCTTCATCTCGGCACGCCCGACCGCGGGCACCGACTTGATGAACTTGTCGATCTTCGCCAGCGCCGCCTTGGCATCGATCCCGGGCGCCAACGGCACCTTGACCAGGAACTTCACCAGTTCGCCGTTGAAGTCGTCATCATCGTCGTCGAACAGGAGCTCCTTGTAGTTGCCCGCGGTCAGCGGCTCGACCAGCAGCTCTCCGGTCGCCAGCAGCGTGCCCGCGCCGGCGGACAGATCGATCGCCTTGCGGGTCATCGCCAGCACCTCGGCGCGGGCGTCGTCCTCATCGGTCGTGTCGCTGACGATCACCACCTGCTGCACGGCGAAGTCCGCGGTGCGGCGCAGCGTCTGTACCGCCGCCGGCGTGGTCACCAGCTCGAGGACCTTCTTGTCGTCGTCATCGGATGCCAGTTTTCGGAAAGCCGTGACGACGATCTCCTCGCCCCCGTCCTGGGCCAGTGCCGGTGTCGCCACGGCGACCAGCACCCCTGCCAGGACCAAGCCACGCCAAATGCCCCGCATGCAGTTCCCCCTCTCCTGCCTTGCACCGAAGCTGACCCGCATGGCGAACCAAGTCAATCGGCCGATCGGTCCGTTCCCGGAACGCCGCCGGATGCACGGGCGTTGGGAAATCAGGCATTGTGGCGGAGAGTTTCCGAATGTTGTTCATCATGCTGCTGGCGATGCCGGCGCCGCAGGAACAGACACCACAGAACCTCTCGGTCGTCACCGCCGACACCGTCGATCCGGTGGAGATCGCGACGAAGCTGGACGTCACCTCCTTCGCCAACTCGCTGGGCCCGCGGCGCAAGGAGGGCCTGCATACCTTTGCCGACTATGGCTTCACCCAGGTCGCGCGCGACGGCAATGCGGCGGTGTTCGAGCTAGCGGACAAGAGCTGGACCTTCCGTGTCACCCTGCTCGATCGCAGCGACAAGACGATGAAGCTCTGCATCCTCGATCGCGCGCTGAACGGCGGGAGCTATTTCAGCGTCAAGCCGATTGAAGTCGCGCCCGGCAAGGACGGCCTGCTCCGCGCCACCGGCAATCCGGTCGCCGATCCCAATTGCGCCTGAGCCGCGAGTGGCTAGACCGTCCGCATGGAAAATTCAGCGCGCCGCTTCGCCTATGTCACGCTCGACGTGTTCACCGAGACCCGCTTCGGCGGCAACCCGCTGGCGGTGTTCACCGCTGCGGAGGGGATGAGCGACGCCGAGATGCAGGCGCTTGCCGCCGAGATGAACTATAGCGAGACCACCTTCGTCCTGCCGCCCAGCGATCCGGCCAACACCGCCCGTGTCCGCATCTTCCACCGCACCGCCGAGATGCCCTTTGCCGGCCATCCCAATGTCGGCACCGGCTTCGTCCTTGCCGGCCTGCGTCCGGAAGCCGGCGACACGCTGCGCTTCGAGGAGATCGCCGGGCTGGTCGAGATCCGCATCGAGCGCGACGAGACCGGCCAGGTGCTCGGCGCCGAGATCGACGCGCCCCAGCCGCTCCAACTGCTCGGCACGCTGCCGGTCCCCGGAATTACCGCCTGCCTCAGCCTCGATCCGGCGGACATCGTCACCACCACGCATGTTCCCACCCGCGCCAGCCTCGGCGTGGATTTCGTATTCGTCGAAGTGACGGAAGAAGCGCTCGGCTTCGCGCGGCCCGATATCGCCGCCTATCAGCGCCTCGCGGAGGCGGAGAACGACACGGCCACCCGCCTCTCGATCTTCTTCTATGCCCGCGAGGACAGTCGCATCCGCGCCCGCATGTTCTCGCCGCTCACCGGCACCTGGGAAGACCCCGCCACCGGCAGCGCCAACGCCACGCTCGGCGCGCTGCTTCTTTCACTGGGCAAGGGCGACCGTTTCGATGTCCGCCAGGGCGTGGAAATGGGCCGCCCAAGCACACTCACCGTCCGCGCCCGCCAAGCACCGGACGGCATCCGCGCGAGCGTCGCCGGCCGCTGCGTGCCGGTGTTCCGGGGCGAGGTGGAACTCTAGAAGGCAGGCTTGCCGAATTCCTGGCGGGTCACCGGATGGCTGGACGAAAGTCCGCCATCCACCACCCAGGCCTGGCCGTTGACGTAGCTCGCCGCATCGCTGGCGAGGAACAGCGCCACCCGCGCAATCTCTTCGGGCTGGCCGGCCCGACGCAACGGGTTGAGGCGGCCGAGCTTGTCCTCCTTCCCGGTCTCGCGGGCATAGGTGAAGGCGCGCTCGGTCATCCCCGTCTCGATCAGGCCCGGGCAGATCGCGTTCACCCGCACATTCGATCCGGCGAACTGCTGCGCCGCCGTCTGGACCAGGTTGATGACCCCTGCCTTGCTCGCCGAATAGGCCGGACCGCCTGCGCCCGAGCGCAGCCCCGCCACGCTGGCGGTGCAAATGATCGCACCCCCGCCACGCTCGACGATCTTCGGCCCCGCATGCTTGATCGCCAGCGCCGGGCCGATCAGGTTCACCCGCAGCACTTCGGTCCATAGTTCCACCGGCGTGTCGAAGATGCCCGTGGCACCGCCCGAGATGCCGGCATTGGCGTAGAAGATGTCGAGCCCGCCGAAGCGCTCGACCGCCGTGGCGACCAGCCGCTCGACATCGCCTTCGTCGCCCGCGTCCATCCGCACCGCGAGCATGTTCTCCCTGCCGGCGACGGTCTCTTCCACCGTTTCGCTCAGGTCCGCGGCGATCACCATTGCGCCCGCCTCGGCAAACGCCCGCGCCGTCGCCCGCCCGATCCCGGAGCCCGCACCCGTGACGATTGCTGTCTTGCCCGCGAACTGCATATTCCCTCCTCGTTATCCCGGCGAAAGCCGGGATCTCGTGCCGCATGCGCGGCGCCATCGCCTGGGACCCCTGCATTTCGCCGAGGTGACAGCCAGACCTAGATCGTCACCCCACCGTCGATCACCATCGCCTGTCCGGTCATGAAGGCGCTCGCTCGGCTGGCGAGATACACCACGGCACCGGCAATCTCCTCCGGCTCGCCGATCCGCCGCAGCGGGGTGGTCGCGTTGGTCGCCTTGGCGCGCTCGGGATCCTCCCACAGCGCCCGGGCGAAATCGGTCCTGATCAGCCCGGGCGCGATGCAGTTGACCCGCACATTGTCCGGCCCGAACTCCACCGCATAGTTGCGCGCCAGCTGCAGGTCCGCCGCCTTGGAGACATTGTACGCCCCGATCACCGGCGATCCGCGCAGCCCGCCGATCGACGAGATGATCACGATCGAACCCTCGCGCCGTTCGCGCATTTCGGGCGCCACCATCTGGATCAGCCAGTGGTTGGAGAGGATATTGTTGTCGAGGATCTTGCGGAACTGGTCGTCCGCGATCCCCTCGAGCGGCCCGTAATAGGGGTTCGAGGCCGCATTACAGACCAGCACGTCCACCCGCCCGAACACCCGCCGCGTCTCTTCGACCAGGTGCCGGAGCGCTTCCTTGTCCGAGATGCTCGCCGCCACCGCGAGCGCGGTGCCCTCGCCATGCCTGGCGTTGATCTCGGCGGCGACTTCTTCACAGGCATCCTGCTTGCGACTGGAGATCACCACCCTGGCGCCCGCATCCGCCAGCGCCTCGGCCGAAGCCTTGCCGATCCCCCGCGAGGAACCGGTGACGATCGCCACCGTGCCGGTCAGGTCGAATAGTCCGCTCATTCACCACCCTCTCAATAACCGTCATCCCGACGAAAGTCGGGATCTCGTGCGGCTCTTTTCCTGCGCCCTCTCCTGAGATCCCGGCTTTCGCCGGGATGACGGCCTTACCTAGGCCCCCGCCTCCCGCGCGAAATGCCATGCCTGCGCCACCAGCCCCGGCAGCCGCTCCACCGTCGCCGCGGCATTGGCGGACGATGCATTGCCGTCGAGCATCCGCTTCTTGATCCCCTGCACGATCCCCGCCAGCCGGAAGAGATTGTACGCGAAGTACCAGTTCAGATCGGGCACCCCGTCCCGCCCGGTCGCCGCGCAATAGCGCGCCACGACGTCCTCGATCGTCGGGATACCGGTCTCCGGCCCGGTCAGCCCCTTCACGCCCGATCGCCCCTCGGGCTCGGTCGCCCAGCTCATCAGGAAATAGGAGAAGTCCGCCAGCGGATCGCCGAGCGTCGACAGTTCCCAGTCGAGCACCGCCAGGATACGCGGCTCGGCGGGGGCGAAGATCATGTTGTCGATGCGGAAGTCGCCGTGCACGATGCTGGTCCGCATCTGCTCGGGCACCGTCCGCGGCAGCCACTCGATCAGCCGCTCCATCTCGGGCAGCGCATCGGTCTCGCTCATCCGGTACTGCTTGGTCCAGCGCTCGACCTGGCGGGCGAAGTAATTGCCCGGCTTGCCATAGCTGCCCAGCCCGACTGCCGCGTAATCCACCGCATGTAGCGCCGCGAGCGTGTCGACGATCGCATTGTAGTGCGCCGTCCGCTCCGCCGGGGTGAGATCGGGCAGCGATCCGTCCCAGAGCGTACGCCCCTTCACCATCTCCATGATGTAGAAGGGCGAGCCCAGCACCTCCGCATCCTCGCAAAGCCCATAAGGCCGGGCGACCGGGAAGCCCGTCGGGTGCAATGCCGCGATCAACGCATATTCGCGCTCCACCGCATGTGCCGAAGGCAGGATCGGCCCGAACGGCTTGCGCCGCAGCACATAGGAGCCGCTCCCCGCATCGATCCGATAGGTCGGGTTGCTCTGCCCGCCCGGGAACTTGGCCACCGTAATCGGGCCGGCAAAGCCCGCCACATTCACCGCCAGCCAGTCCGCCAGCTTCGCTTCGTCCAGGTCGCTCATGCGAATTCGATCACAGAGCGCACGCTGTCGCCCTTGCGCAGCTTGTCGAGTGCATCGTTCACCTCCTCCAGCCTGATCCGCTCGGCGACCATCGTGTCGAGGTCGAGCAGCCCGTCGAGATACATCTGCACCAGCCGCGGCATGTCGATCGGGAAGCGCGTGCTGCCCAGCAGCGAGCCCTGGATCTTCTTGCCGGTCAGGAAGGTCGGCCCGGGCAGGCTGACATTGCCGCCCGGCGCAATCATTCCCAGGATCGTCGCGGTGCCGCCGCGGCGCAGGACGTTCCAGGCCAGCTCGGCGGTGTTCGGCCGGCCGACCGCCTCGATCGCATAATGGACGCCGCCTCCGGTGAGCTTGAGCACGTCCTTGGCCAGCCCCTCCGCCATCGCATCCAGCGCATGGGTGGCGCCGAGCTTTAGCGCCAGTTCGCGCTTCTCGGGCACCGGATCGATCGCCAGGATCGTTCCCGCCCCGGCGATCTTGGCCGCATTGATCGCGGCCAGCCCGATCCCGCCCGCACCGATCACCGCGACGCTCTCGCCCGGCCGCACCCGGCTGTCGTTGAAGATCGCCCCGGCGCCGGTGATCACCGCGCAGCCGAGCAAGGCCGCCCGGTCCAGCGGCATCTCCTTCGAGATCGCCACACAGGCATTCTCGTGGACCAGCATCTGCTCGGCAAAGGCAGAGAGGTTGAGGAACGGCGCCAGTGCGGTGCCATCCTCCAGCGAAAGCCGCGGCTCGGCACCCGCAGGGCGCCGCGTCGAGGGATCGATGCAGAGCGACGGCCGCCCGGTAACGCACATCTCGCAGCTGCCGCAGAAGACCGTGAAGAAGGTGATGACATGATCGCCCACCTTCAGATGCGCGACATCGGATCCCACCGCCTCGATCACCCCGGCCGCCTCGTGCCCCGGCACCGTCGGCACCGGATGCGGGAAGGCGCCATCGACGAAATGCAGGTCGGACCGGCAAACCCCCACCGCCGCGGTGCGGATCAGCACCTCGCGCGGGCCGGGCTTCGATACGCGAACCTCGGTGATCTCGAGCGGCTTGCCCGCTTCGTAGAGAACGGCTGCTTTCATTCTACTCCCCTAAACCGTCATCCCCGCGAAAGCCGGGATCTCGTGCGGCTCTTTTCCCGCGCCTTCGCCTGAGACCCCGGCTTTCGCCGGGGTGACGATTTTGTTAGCGGCTCACTCCAATATCCCCGCTCGAAGCCCGGTCCGCCTTGAAGTCGGCGTATTTCCCGAACTCGTTCCGCGCGATCGCCCGGGCATGGACCTCGTCCGGACCGTCGGCGAGCCGCAGCGTGCGGATCCCGGCCCAGTCGTGGGCGAGGTGGAAATCCCCCGACACGCCCGCGCCACCATGTGCCTGGATCGCATCGTCGATGATCTGCAGTGCCATCTGCGGCGCCTGCACCTTGATCATCGCGATCTCGAGCTGGGCGGCCTTGTTGCCCGCCTTGTCCATCATGTCCGCCGCCTTGAGGCAGAGCAGCCGCGTCATCTCGATGTCGATGCGCGCGCGGGCAATGCGCTGCTCCCACACCGAATGGTCCGACAGCCGCTTGCCGAACGCCACGCGGCTGACGAGCCGCTTGGACATCGCCTCGATCGCTTCCTCGGCCACCCCGATCGTCCGCATGCAGTGATGGATGCGCCCCGGCCCGAGCCGGCCCTGTGCGATCTCGAAGCCGCGGCCCTCGCCGAGCAGCATGTTGTCGACTGGCACGCGAACATTCTCGAGAACCACTTCGCCGTGGCCATGCGGCGCGTGATCATACCCGAAAACCGAAAGCATCCGTTCGATCTTCACGCCGGGCGCGTCCATCGGCACCAGGATCATGCTCTGCTGGGCATGCTTGGCGGCGCCCGTATCGGTCTTGCCCATCACGATCGAGACGGCGCAGCGCGGATCGCCCACGCCCGACGACCACCACTTCCGCCCGTTGATGACGTAATGATCACCGTCGCGCACCATGCTGGTCTGGATATTGGTCGCATCGGACGACGCCACCGCCGGCTCGGTCATCAGGAAGGCCGATCGGATCTCGCCCTGCATCAGCGGCTTGAGCCACTGGTCCTTCTGCGCCCGCGTGCCATAGCGGTGGAGCACTTCCATGTTGCCGGTATCCGGCGCCGAGCAGTTGAAGCACTCCGACGCCCAGCCGAGCCGCCCCATCTCCTCGGCGCACAGCGCATATTCCAGGTTGGTCAGCTGCGTGCCCTGGAATTCGAAGCTGTCGTCGACATGGGCCTGGCCGGAGTGCGGCGGCATGAAGAAGTTCCACAGGCCGGCCGCCTTGGCCTCGGCCTTCACCTCCTCGATCACCGGCAGCACCTTCCAGCGATCGCCCTCTTTCTGCTGGGCGTGATAGTCGCCGTCGCGGGGCCGGATTCGCGTGTCGATGAATGCCTTCACCCGGTCGCGAAAATAGGTCTCGCGCTCGCTCAGCGTGAAATCCATGGCAGATCCTCTCCGTGTCTCTTCACGGATCGGCGTAGAACATACCGGATATTCGGTAAAGTCGGGCCGGCGCGAAAATCGGCACAACCTCGATTCAAAAAAGCGCTTTGGCTAGCCGTCAAATCCGCTAGACTGGTTGCAATGAATGCACCGGGGAAACTAGAAACCGCAAGCGCGACGAAACGCTTCCAGGCCAAGCGGGACGCAATCCTCGCCGCGGCTGCGGACGCGATCAACGAGCAGAGCGCCAAGGGGATGACCTTTGCCGACGTGGCCCGCCGCGTCGGCCTCAACACCACGTCGGTCACCTATTATTTCAAGCGCAAGGAAGACCTTGCCGCCGCCGCCTTCGAGCAGACGCTCGACCGGCTGGAGGCAATGCTCGACGATGCCGCCAGGGAGCCGACGCCCGAGGCTCGTGTAGCCCGCTATCTCAACGTCAACATGGAGCGGCTGGCCCGCATCCGCCGCGGCGAGGAGCGCGACTTCGCGATCCTCTCGGACCTGCGCGCCATGGAAGACCCGATCAAGCGCGAGCTGCTCGATCGCTGGCGCGGCGTGTTCCGCAAGACGCGCACGCTCTGGGGCCCGGCCGCCAGCCGCGCCGAGACCGATCTCCACGGCGCGCGTGCCCATGTCCTTCTCGAGAACACCTTCTGGCTCACCGCCTGGCTGCCCCGCTACGAAGTCGACGAATATCCCCGCGTCGAGGCCCGGCTGATGGACGTGTTCCGCACCGGCATCGCCGCGCCGGGCGAGGCCTGGACCCCGCACATGCTCGATCTGGAGCATGACGAGCCCGAGCCCGGTCGCGAGGCCTTCCTGCTCGCGGCCACCCGCCTGATCAACGAGCTCGGCTATCGCGGCGCCTCGGTCCAGAAGATCGCGTCGGAGCTGAACGTCACCAAGGGCAGCTTCTACCACCATCTCGATGCCAAGGACGATCTGGTGATCGCCTGCTACAAGCGCAGCTTCGACATCATCGCCGATGCCCAGCGCCTGGCTGAGGCGGCCGGCGGCACCCATTGGGAGCAGCTCGAAAGCACGATCGCCACGTTGCTCGACTATCAGTTTAGCGAGCGCGGCCCGCTGCTGCGCACCACCGCGCTGTCCGGCCTGCCGCCGCAGGTCCGCTCGACGATGATCGACCGCTCGAACCGCATCGCCCGGCGCTTCGCCGGCCTGCTGTCCGACGGCATCGCCCAGGGCTCGATCCGCGCGATCGACCCGCTGGTCGCCTCGCAGACGCTGATGGCGCTGCAGAACGCCGCCTTCGACATGCGCAAATGGGCGAGCACCATGGCCCGCGACAAGGCAGTGGCCTATTATGCCTCGACCATCGCGTTCGGCCTGTTCGACGATCGCGTGCTGGCGGGCTAGAGGGCCTCGGCCAGTTCCCCCGCCGCCTGCAGCCGCTCGACATCCTGCCGCGGCGGCGCGCCGAACAGCCGGCGATATTCGCGGCTGAACTGCGACGGGCTCTCATAGCCCACCGCGAACCCCGCCGACCCCGCGCTGGCGCCCTCGGCCATCATCAGCCGCCGCGCCTCCTGCAGGCGGAGCTGCTTCTGATATTCGAGCGGCGTCATCCGCGTCACCGCCTTGAAATGCGCATGCAGCGATGAGGGACTCATCCCCGCCGCGTCGGCAATGTCCTCGATCCGCAGCTGCCGGTCGAACCCGCTTCGGATACGCGCGATCGCCCGGCTGATCTGGCCGAGATGGCTGTCCCCCTTCGCCATGCGCCGCAGCGTCGCGCCGTGCGGCCCGGTGAGCAATCGATACAGGATCTCCCGCTCGACCAGCGGCGCCAGCGCAGCGCTGCTCTCGGGCCGGTCGAGCAGCTTGACCAGGCGGCAGGCCGCATCGATCAGGTCGGCATCGCCAGGGTAGGCCGCCAGTGCCGGCAGGTCGTGCTGCGGCCCGGCCTCGCCTTCCGCGATCATCAGGTCGGCCAACGCCGGCAGGTCCAGATCGATCTTGCAGCACAGATAGGGCGCGTCCGGGCTCGCCTCGAGCATGAGGCCGACCAGCGGCAAGTCGACCGACACCAGCAGATAGCGCGACGCGTCGTACACCACGTCATGATCGCCAAGCGATACGCGCTTCGACCCCTGGGCGATCAGGCAAAGCGATGCCTCATAGACCGAAGGGATCGGCAGGCTCGGCTGGTCCGCGCGGATCAGCGACAGCCGGCGGACCACGGTACCTGAAATCCCGGTTTCCGGCGTATGCCGTTCGATCAGCGTGGCAAGGGTTGCAATATCGTGCATGCTGCCTGCTTCCATCACACCGGAGAAGGGCGCAAGCTCCTTCATCCACATTTGGAGGATCGTGCAATCCCTTCGGGCGATCGCTCTACCGCCCGAACCCTTCCCTGCCCCAAATCCTGCCTCGTCATTCCAGACGAGAAGGAACGAACCATGACGGGACTTAGCGACAAGGTCATCCTCATCACCGGAGCCTCCAGCGGCATCGGCGAAGCCACGGTCCGCGAGCTGGCGGCGAGCGGTGCGAAGCTGTTCATCGGCGCCCGCCGCGGCGACCGGCTACAGGCGCTGGCGAACGAACTCGGCGCCAATATCTGCTGGCGCGAACTCGACGTCACGGACGCGGCCGACTTCACTGCCTTTGCCGACGCCGCCGAGGCGAAGTTCGGGCGGGTCGACGTGCTGATCAACAATGCCGGCGTGATGCCGCTCTCGCCGCTCGCTGCGCTCAAGACCGACGAGTGGAAGCGGATGATCGACGTCAACATCCACGGCGTGCTCAACGGCATCGCCGCGGTGCTGCCGCGCTTCGTGGCGCAGCACAACGGCCATGTGGTGAACGTCGCCTCGGTCGGTGCCCACCTCGTCCTGCCGACCGCGGCTGTCTATTGCGGCACCAAATATGCGGTCTGGGCGATCACCGAGGGCCTGCGCCAGGAGCATGACGACATCCGCACGACGATCATCTCGCCGGGCGTCACCGCCACCGAGCTCGGCGACGACATCACCGATCCGCAGGTTGCCGCGGCGCTCAAGGACTGGCGCCAGAAGTCGCTGACCCCTGACGCGATCGCCCGCGCGATCCGCTATGCCCTGGAGCAGCCAGATGGCGTGGACGTCAACGAAGTCATCGTCCGCCCCACCGCCGCCAACATGTAGAACCGGCCCGGGACCTTCTGGCGTCGTCCGAAGGTCCCGCTTTCGCGCCATTGATCTCCCGAAACAATTCGGCTAGTGGCGCCGCCGAAACCCCAAGCTCAGGAAAGGAGTGAGCCCATGCAGACCATTACCGCTCTCATCGCCACTTCCATTTTCCGAGTTCGGGAACACTGCACATGGGCATGCCCCTTGCAGGCGACTGTGATCGCCTGACCCTTTTCCGTGGCCCCAGCGCCACGGCTTCGCTCAATAGTTACATCCGCCGCCTGCCGTCTTTCCTCGTCTCCGGGGAGGTCCAGCCATGACCACGGCAAGCATCCACATCGTCGCCTCGCCCGAAAGCTGGATCGAGCAGGCTGCGATCGACCAGCTCCACCAGACCGCCGCCCTGCCCGGCATCGACGCGGTCGTCGGGCTGCCCGATCTCCATGCCGGGCGCGGTATCGCCGTCGGCGCGGCCTTCTGGTCGCGCGGGCTCGTCTATCCGCATCTGGTCGGCAGCGACATCGGCTGCGGCATGGGGCTGTGGCGGACGGCCATGAAGCTGCGCAAGTTCCGCCCCGACACTGCTGTCCGCAAGCTGCACGGGCTGGAGGAAGCGTGGGAGGGTGACGCATCCGCGCGCCTGGCGGAAGCGGGCCTCCCGCCCCTCCCCGTCGAAACGCTCGGCACGATCGGCGGCGGGAATCACTTCGCGGAGCTGCTGCGCTTCGAGGACGTGTTCGACGCGGACCTGTTCGCCGAATTGAACCTCGACGCGCAGATGGTCCAGCTGATGGTGCACAGCGGTTCGCGCGGTCTCGGCCAGGCGATCCTCGACCGGCACCGCACCCGCCACAGTGTCGGCGCCCTCTCCGCCGACACGCCCGATTGCGCGGCCTATCTGGCCGAGCATGACGATGCGGTCCGCTGGGCGGAGCTCAACCGCGCGGTGATCGCCGATCGGTTCCTCGATCGCCTCGGCACCGAGGGAGAGCGCCTGCTCGACATCTGCCACAACGGCGTCACTCCGCATCGGGGCGGCTGGCTGCACCGCAAGGGCGCGGCACCGGCGGACAAAGGACTGGTCGTCATCCCGGGCTCACGCGGCGACATGACCTATCTGGTCCGCCCCCGCTCGGGCGATCGGGCCGATGCCGCGCTCCACTCGCTGGCGCACGGCGCGGGTCGCAAATGGAGCCGCAGCGAGGCCCGCGACAAGCTCGCCCGCCGCTTCCGCATCGCCGATCTCGAACGCACCGCGCTCGGCAGCCGGGTGATCTGCGAGGATCGCGAGCTGATCTTCGAGGAGGCGCCCCAGGCGTACAAGGACATCCACCAGGTCGTGCACGATCTCGAACGGCACGGACTGGTCGATCTGATCGCCACGCTCCGCCCGCTCGTCACCTACAAGACGAGGCGCGCATGACCGAGCTAGTCCTCCACGTCTCCTCGGGCCAGGGCCCCAGGGAATGCGAATGGGTCGTCGAGCAGCTTGTCCACGCCTGGGCCCGCGAAGCCCAGGCGGCGGGCCTGGTCTGCGAGCCGGTCGAGCCTGTCACCGGACCTGCTGCATCGGTGCTGTTGCGGGTCTCCGGCGAGGGCGCACCCGCCTTTGCCGATGCCCGCACCGGCACGATACGCTGGATCGGCACCAGCCCGTTCCGGCCGCGCCACAAGCGCCGCAACTGGTTCGTCGGCGTCTCGCGCGCACCGACCATCGAGGAGGTTCCGGAACTCCGCGACATGGACATCACCTATCAGGCGATGCGCGCCTCCGGTCCGGGCGGCCAGCACGTCAACAGGACCGACAGCGCCGTCCGCGCCACCCACCTGCCGACCGGCCTTACCAGCTTCTCGCAGGACCAGCGGTCGCAACATGCCAACCGCGGCATCGCTCGCCTCAAGCTGGCGCTGCTGTTCGAGGCGCAGCGCGATCGCGGCGCAGCCTCCGGCAAGCGAGGCCTTTGGGACCAGAACCGCGCACTCGAACGCGGCAATGCGGTGCGCACCTATCGGGGAGAGAAATTCAGCCCGGTCTAGGCCGGCTTGCGCACCACCTTCTTCGGCTTGGGTCGCCTGAACCAGAAGGTCCACACCGCCAGGCTGCCGAGCAGCATCATCGTCAGCCCCGAAGCGGTGAGCAGCAGTCGGTAGAGCAGCCCGCCAACCTTGGCCGCGTGCACCGGATAGGCGCCGTTGAACACCTGTGCGCCCCTGGGCAGCGCCAGTGCGTCGATCGATCCCAGCACATGCCCGTCGGCGGCGTCGAACCAGATGTTCGAGCGGCCATTGGGCAGCCATTCCCCGGTGCGCTTCATCCGCACCAGGATCGGGTCGCCGGCCTTGCGCGGCAGCGAGAGGATGCGGATCTGCGCGTCGGGGAAGCGGGCATGCGCGGCCAGCACGATCGCGCGCCAGTCCGGATGCGCGGCCAGCGGCCCACTCTTCATCCTGGGCGGCTTCATCGCCGCGGCATCGGCCGAAGGCGAGGAGAAGGGCATGGTGATGATCGCCGCGAACGGCTTGAAGATCATCATCGTCCCCGTCACCGCCGAGAGCAGCAGCAGCGGCGCCATCACGATGCCCAGGTCGCGGTGCTGCATGACGATCATCGGCCGACTCAGCCGCTTGGGCCACAGCCGGAACTTAAAGGTCCTGCGCGTCCGCCACCACAGGATCGAACCGGTGATCACGAACAGGATCGCCGCCAGCCCGGCGATGCCGATCACCGTCTCGCCGGTATCGCCGGTGAACAGGTGATGGTGCAGGTCGAAGATCCAGATTTCCGGCCGGCTCCACTGGCTGTCCCAGCCCGTCACCACATTGCCCGCCTGGTCGGCATAGGCGCCCGCGCCCTTGGCCATGCGGATCTGGTGCAGCCCGAACCGGTCGCCGGCATAGGTGATGCCCTGCGCCTTGGGCTCAGCCATCAGCCTGGCGGTCGCCTCGGCGATCTGGTTCGTGTCCGCCACCCGCACATCGGCGGCATGGGGCAGCGTCAGCGACAGCCAGGTCTCCTCATGGACCAGGATCGCGCCGGTCAGCCCCATGATCGCCAGCACCAGCCCGAGCACGCCGCCGGTCCAGCGGTGCACCAGGTCCAGCCATCCCATCACGCCGCGTTGCATCAGAAACGATAATCCCAGCTCAGCGTGAAGGTGCGCCCGCGCCCGGCATAGAAGGTGGTGGGGTCATTCGGCAGGCGGGTATCCGAGCTATAGTCGATGTACATCTTGTTGAAGACGTTGGCGACGCTCAGGCTCAGCCCGCCCAGCTCCGTCTGGTAGCGGACATAGGCGTCGGTCAGCACATAGCCGCCGAAATCGTTCTTGTAGAGCTTCTGCGGATGCAGCGGGTTGGCATCGTCGATCGTCCGCGCCTTGCCGTCGAAGCGGCGCGACAGATAGAATTGCGTCTGCACGCGCGCGCTGAACGGTCCCCTGGCATAGTCCACCGCCAGGTTGACCCGGTCCGGCGAGATGTTGGTGCCGTCGAGATCGGTGTCGACCTTGCCGTCCGGCACAGTGTCCGCGTCATAGCGGCCATGGAGCGTGGCATAGCCCACGGTCGCCTTCAGCCCCGGCACCGGCAGCTTGACGCCCAGATTGACCTCGAGCCCCTGGATCTCCACCCGCTGGCGCTGCACGTCGAAGATGCCGGCGGCACGCGCGATCAGCAGCTGGCCCTTGTCACTCGACGACCAGAAATAGGTGACCGATCCGTCGAGCGGCCCGCGCTTCACCTCGACGCCAATCTCGCGGTTGTTCGAGACGATCGGCGAGATGTCGAGATAGTTGTCCAGGTCGACGCCCGTGACCTTGATCGCGCGGGTGATGCGGCCGATGTCGGGCACGGTGAAGCCTTCGGCATAGCTCGCATAGGCGCGGATGCCGGCCACCGGCTCCACGATCACGCCGCCGTTGAACAGCAGGTCCTCGAACTTCGGCTTGCCGCCGGCCACGGCGACGCCGCCATAGGTCGACGGGCCGCAGGTCGGCCCGGGCGTTTGCCCTGCCGCGCAGGCGACATAGGTGGTCGAGGCGAGTGTGCGGTAGTCGTCGATCTTGATCGCGACATTCTCGTAGCGCGCGCCACCGGCGAGACGCAGCTTGCCACCAAACAGCTTGAGATTGGCCTGCGCGAACGGCGCCAGGCTGCGGAAGTCACTCGGCGGCACCCACGCACGCCCCGTGGCGATCAGCCGCTGCTCGGTCTTGTCGACCAGCGCGTCGAAGCCCAGCGTCGCAGTCAGCGCCTCGAAGCCCGGCACCGCGCGCTCGTAGCTCAGCTTGGCGCCCAGCTTGCGCGAACGGTTCTCCGACTGGTCGAACAGCTTCGAGGTCGGATCGATCGCCGGATCCTGGAAGGTCGGGATCGGCGCGATCTCGCCGCCGAACGTGTCGTGCGTGCGGTTGAAGAAGAACTGGGCGATGAAGTTGCCGCCGCCGAGCGCGGTGTCGCTATAGGTCAGCGCCACGCTCTCGGTGCGGCTCGCCGCCGACTTGCCCGGCGCATCGCCGCGCACCGCGCTGGTCGGCAAGCCGGTGTCGCGATTGCCCGGCACCGCAATGTAATCGCCATCGCCCTTCAGCTCGAAGCGGCTGGCGATCAGGTCGATCCGCCCGGTCTCGCCCACCTGATAGCCGAGGCGCGAGAACAGCGAGACCGTCCTGGAATCCTGCGTTTCACCCTGGGTGAGATTGAGGCCCACCCGGCGCCCGTCGCCATCATGAAAGACGCCGCGCTTCTCGAACGCCGCGCCGAAGGTCGCATCGAAGCGACCCGACTTCCACTGGACCAGGCCGGCAGCCTTGCCGCCCAGCCCGTCCTTGCTGAAATCATTGTCCGCCGTGCCCTGGAGCAGCACGCGCCCGCTGATCCCCTCAGTCTTCGGCGCACCCACCGTCACCTGATTGACGATGCCGCCGGTGCCGCCGATCCCCTGCAGCGCGTTCGAGCCATAGATCAGTTCGACCCGGTCGATGAAGAACCCGTCGATCGTGAAGCCGTCGCGGCTGCCGTCGCGCATCGGGGTGGACTGCGGGATGCCGTTGATCGCGTAGAGCGGCGAGCGCCCGCGCAGGCTTTCGCCCGCGCCCGACAGCTTCTGCCGCGTCGGCGAGAAGGACGGCGTGAGGTTCGCCACCGCGTCGGTCACCGAGCCCGAGATCGCGATCTGCTGGTCGAGCCGCTGCTTGTCGATCACGTCGATGGTCAGCGGCAGCGCATTGGGCGGCAGCACCGTGCGCGCCGCGGTGACGACGATCGCCTCGTCGCCTTCGCCATCCTTTTGCGGCTCGGCCTGCTGGGCATGCGCGACCTGCGGCATGGCGACAGTGAGCGCCAGCAGCGGCAGGGAAAGCAGCGAAAGTCGCGCACGCACGGACATGATGTTGGGAACCCCCGAATTGGCGCCGCTCTCAGGCGGAACGGCTTGATCGGGGGTGCGGCTAGCAGCGCGGGGCTACTAATGCAAGTTAGTCGCAATAGCTCGGTAATTTGGTCCGGAACGGTCTCGATACTCGTTCGATCGCGCCGATTGAAACTTCACGGACATGCAACTGCCAATATGCTCGGCTCCACGCCCGGGGGAGCATGTCATGAAGCTGACGATCACCAACATCACCTGCGACAATCCCTGCTCGGGGATCCAGGACGATGATCTGTTCCTGCTCATCCAGGCCGATGGCGGCGTGCCCATGCGCTATCCGGTCGCGGGCACCGTCAGCATGGGCGCTGGCGACGAGATGACCCTGCCCGACGGCGGCTATGTCATCGACTATAGCTATGGCGTGGTCGTCACCGCTTGGGACCGCGATTCCTTCCTCTTCAAGAGCCTGGATTCGCCGGATTATCTCTTCAACATCAGCATTGGCGCGGGATCCACCGTCGGCGACCACACCCCCTTCACCAAGTATAATCACAACGGCGCCGAATACACCTTCACCACCTCCATCTCCCAGTAATCGCTTCGGCGCAGCCAAGGGTGGTCCCATGACCGATACCCAGCTTCAGAAGGATCTCGCCGCGGCAGCGGAGCATTTCGGGTTCGAAAAGCCAACGCTCGAACGGCGCGACGGCCCCTTGTCGAACAAGTCGGGAAAACGGCTCCCGCAGGGGCTCCGCGATGCCGCCGAGAAGGCGCTGGCCGCCTATCGCGCCTCGCCCGACCATGCCGAGCTGATGGCGGCGCTCCCGCAGCTGAGCCTCGCCGATCTGCACATCCGCTTCCAGAACGCGCTGGAGGGGCCGCATTTCGCATCGCTGCTCCAGGCGATGCGCCAGCCGGAAGTGCTGGAAATCGACACCGAGGATTTCTTGCCCCAGTCGATCTCGCTCGGGCTGATGGCCCAGGCGGTGCTGATCCTCGGGCTCAGCGGCAGCATCGGCTACGTGATCGACACCGATCTCAAGTCCGGTCTCTATGTCGGCGGCGCCTTCGACGCGGGGATCGACGCCGGTGTCGAGGGCGATGTCTGTGTCGGCTTCTGGAAGGAGAAGGTCGGCGATCTGGATGGCATCTATGTCGGCGAGGAAGTCGATATCGATGACGGCACCGGGGTCACCGAAGCCGCATTCCTCCACGACGACGAACTCGCTCTGGTCTTTGTCGGCGTGGATCTGGGCATCGACGACGGGATGGAGAATACCGACTTCTATTTCTTCGAGATGGAGATGGGCCGCGCCCCGATCTACCAGCCGGGCGACGCGACCTACCTCGCCCAGCTCATCACGATGACCTGCATCAACTCGAAGGACAATTACGACACGATCTATTTCGAGTTCTACGCGGACGGCGACGACAGCACGCTCTACCGCTACCCTGCCTGGGACGGCTATCAGATGTGCGAGGCGCAGGAGGACACGACCTTCAGCACCTGGACGGTCGGCCTGATCGCGAAGTTCAACACCTCGCTCACCCTCCGCCTGCATGTCGGCGACCACACGATGGACGATGTGACGGTTTACCCCAGCAGCTTTGGCGGGCTGCACGGCTCGATCACGCAGAACTGGGACGACAAGGTCGATGCGTTCGACGAGATCCAGTACTCGCTAGACATCCAGCTGATCCGCAACTGACGCCATGGGCGGGGGCGCCGGCGCTTCCCGGCGCCCGGCGGAGCAGCACGGCTCGCTCAGTCCTCGCCCGCTGCCCTGGTCGCTCGTCGCGCGGTGAGCGGCACCAGCAGCAGCATACCGGCGAGCATCCAGAAGGCCGTGCGCAGCCCCACGGCCTGGGCAACGACACCGATCCCGGCCGGGCCCGCCAGGATACCCGCATAGCCCAGCGTCGTGATCGCGCCGATCGCCAGCGCCGGCGGCATGTGCGTCTGCGCCCCGGCAAGGCGGAACAGCACCGGCACGATGTTCGATGCTCCTAGGCCGATCAGCAGGAAGCCGGCGAGCGCGATCGGCGCGACGGGCACGCTCAGCAGCACCACGAAGCCCACCACCGCGACGATGCCGCCGCCCACCAGGGTCCGATGGTCGCCCAGCCACGCCGTCAGCCGGTCGCCGAGCAGCCGCCCGACCGTCATGGCGATCGCAAACAGGATATAGCCGATCCCGCCCTGCGACGCGCCGACCATGCCCGTCTGTGTGATCAGCAGCGCGCTCCAGTCGAGCACCGCGCCTTCGGCCAGGAAAGTGATCATGGCGAGCAGCGCCAGCAGCAGCACGATGCCGTGCGGCCGCACGAACAGCGGCGCGTCCTCGGCCTTAACCGACGGCAACAGACGCGGCGCGGCAATCAACATTGCCACCAGCATCATCGCCGCGCAGATCAGGCTGCCCGTGAGCGCGCTGATCTTGAGCGACAGGAAGATCGTCATCAGCCCGGCTCCGGCAAAACCGCCGATGCTGAACTGGGCATGGAAGCCGGACAGGACCGGCTTATCCGCCGCACGGTCCACTTCGACCGCGTGCACGTTCATCGCCACGTCGAGCGAGCCGAGCGCCGCGCCGAACAGCAGCAACGCCAGGCCTAGGGTCAGCGGCGTCGCCGCGATGGTCAGCAGCGGCAGGACCACGGCCAGGGCGATGCCGCTCGTCACGATCACTGGCTTGCCGCCGTAGCGCGCGGTCAGCGGGCTGGTCGCCACCATTGCCAGGATCGAGCCGATGCCGATGCAGAGTAGCAACAGGCCCAGCATCGCGGAATCGATCTGCAGCCGCTCCTTGGCAAAGGGCACCAGCGGCGCCCAACAGGCGATCCCGAAGCCGGCGACGAGGAACGAGAGACGGGTGGCCAGCCTCGTGGCCGAACGGTTGGCGGAAATCATGCGATGCTCCGGGCGGTTCAGGCGGGTTCGGCGATCAGGATGGCGCCGCATCCCGCGGCATCGAGCGCAGCGCGCCGCGCCTCGTCCGCACTGGCCTCGATGACCAGCAGGTCGATCTGGCCGAGCCCCGCGACCCGGTGCGGCGCCTCCCGGCCGAGCTTGTCGTTGGTGACCAGCACCACCGTCCGCCGCGCGCTGGCGATCGCCGCGCGCTTGAAGGTCGCATCGTCGAGCCGTGCGCCCCCCACCCCGTCGTCGGAGACTGAGCAGGCGCCGAGGAACGCCCGGTCGAACCGCATCTGCACCAGCGCCTGCACGGCGACCGCATCGACGCAGCCGCCGATGATCGGGTCCGCCTCGCCGCCCAGCAGGATCAGCCGCAGGTCCTGCCGGCGAAGTACTGCCGCAGCGATGTAGACCGAATTGGTCGCGACGGTCAGGTCCGCATCCTCAGGCAGGAAGTCGACCAGCGCGAGGTTGGTGCTGCCGGCATCGAGGAACAGGAATTCGCCCGGCCGGATCGTCGTCGCCGCCGCACGGGCGAGAGCCCGCTTGGGCCCCTGGTCGCCCTCGATCCGCGCCGCCATCGGCACCGAGAGCGGCGAGATCGGCAGCGCCCCGCCATAGACGCGGCGGCAGCGCCCCTCGGCGGCGAGCGCGCGCAGGTCGCGGCGGATCGCATCCTCCGAGACATCGAATTCGGCGGCCAGCGCACCGGCCGAAACCGGCTGGCCGTCAGCGAGGCGCCCGGCGATCACTTCTCGACGGGCATTGGGAAGATCAACAGTCATGAATCGGCATTATCGTGCATGATTGCGCGAGTCAAATCGCACGATATTGCACGATTGACGCCGATCAGGATTACCGCGCCCGCGGTGTCTCGAACCGCAGTCCACCCCGGGCTTCGACCTTGATCGGCCCGCGCGGCTTGGCCGGCAGCACCGCCTTCACGCGCCCGAACACGCGCCGCGCCTCACTCGGCCGGCGCAGCTGCACGCACAGATTGGTCTCGCCTTCCCGGCCCCAGCGCTGCACCTCCACCCCGCGCACGCCGCGATCGCGCTTGAGCAGCGTCTGCACCCGGTCAAAGGCCGCGCGGTCGATCCCCATCGCATAGCTGGCGAACTCGACGCGAACCCCGCACCCGGGCGCAGCCAGGGCCGCATCCTGCGCTAAGGCAGAAGCCGGCGCGGCCAGCGCGAGAAAACCAAAGGCAGGCAGCAGGAACGAACGCATGGGCATCTCCAAATCGATGCCGCCTTCTCGGCCCGCCGCCCTGAACGCCGTCTGAAAATGAAACGGACCCGCGGATTTCTCCGCGGGCCCGTCCCACACCCCTTCCCCAGGGATTCAGAAACGCGAGCGTAGCGTGATGCCATAGGTCCTTGGTTCGGCGAGAAAGGCCGAGAAGATCTGCGAACCGCCCGGATAGCCCGGCGTCGGCGTGGTGCTCACCGCCTGGAACGGCGAGTTGAAGCCGACCTGCATGTAATTGGCCTTGGTGGCGTTCTGCACCCAGAACTCCAGCGCCCATTTCTGCTCGTCGCCGCTGATGCCGATACGGCCGTTCACCACCACGAAGCTGTCCTGCGCCTTTTGCGGGAACAGGTCCGAGCCGGTGTTGTAGTCGTCGGCCACGCGGGCATCGACATAGAACAGGCCGCGCAGCGACCCGCCGAGCGACGGCGTCCAGGCAGCCGAACCGGTCACCACCCATTCCGGCGCGTTGGAGAGCAGCTTGCCCGGCAGCACCCGCAGCGCAGGATCGAGCGGCGCACCCGTCTTCGAACCCACCAGGTTGTTGGCATATTTGGTCTTGGCGTAGGTCGCGCCGAAGTTGAAGTTCAGGTCGCGCACCGGCGACAGGCCCATTTCGACTTCGAAGCCGGTCGACACCACGCCCGGCTTGGTCTGGCCCGACGGGCAGACGCCGGTGGTCGCGCTCAGGTCGCGATCGCCGCCGTTCAGGCTCGTCTTGCAGCCATTGATGTTCTGGACGAGGTAGACCGTGCCGTTGAAGGTGTTCAGCTGGAAGTTGCTGAATTCCTGACGGAAGCCGGCGACGTTCAGGTTGAAGCCCTTCCCCGAGTACTTCATGCCCGCCTCATAGGCGTTCACCGTCTCCTCGTCGAACTGGAGCACATCGGCATAATAGCCGGCATTGGCCAGGCTGATCGGGAAGATCGGCAGCGGCTGGGCCGCGTTCGGGTTCTTGAAGGCCGAGCGATCGAGGTTGAAGCCGCCCGCCTTGTAGCCGCGCGAATAGCTCGCATAGACCATCACGTCGTCGCTCGGCTTGTACGACAGGATCGCCGTGCCGGTGAACTTGTTCTCCTTGCGGGTGTCGTTGAGCGTCAGCGCGTTGAGCGCCGAGGACGATCCGCCCTGGCAGCTCAGCGTGATGATGCCGCCGGCCAGCGGGGCCAGTGCCGCCACACCCATATAGGGCAGCAGGTTGGCCTGCTGCACCGGGCACACCGTGTTGGTGTTGTTGAAGTTGGCGTTCAGCTTCTTGGTCTCGTTGGTGTAGCGCAGGCCCACCGTGAGATCCAAGCCCTTGGCCACGTGGAAGATATTGTGGGTGAAGAACGCGAAGTTCGAGCTGGTCTGGTCGAAGTTCGACGTGTCGTCGCCGACATTGCGTACCGTGTCGAGCCGCTGCAGGCCCTGCACCATCGCCGATCCCGCCGCGCCCAGCGGCCCGAGCGTGTTGCTCAGCACCGCAACGCCGGTCGGCGTCAGGCAGCCGACATTGTTCGGATTGTAGAAGGCGCTGAACGAGCCATAGACCACACGGCACGCGGCGAAGCGGCCATAGTCGTTGCCGAACTTGAGCTCGCTCTTGGTGTCGAGGTCCTCGTGCGCGTAATAGCCGCCGACCAGCCAGTCGAGCTTGCCGTCCAGAGCTTCACCATGGAAGCGCAGTTCCTGGGTGAAGGTCTTGAAGTGGCGACCGCTCTTGGGGCCGAAATAGAGGATGTCGGCCAGGCCATAATCCGCATCGGCCGCCTGGGTGTTGTCATAGTCGCGATAGGCGGTGATCGAGGTCAGCTCGACGCTGCCCAGGTTCCAGTTCACTTCGCCCGAGAAGCCCCAGTCCTTGGTCTTGCCGGTGTAGGAGCGGTTGGCGCTGGTCGCGATGCGGCGCGAATAGGCGTTGTTATAGGCCGGGAAATACTGACCGAAGGTGGTGCCGGTGATCCCGGTCAGCACCGTCGCCACCGGCGTGCCCGGCGCGATCAGCCCGACATTGGTCGGCGACACGTCGGCCGTCGCATAGACGGCGGCGCAGCAATCTTCCTTGCGGTAACTGTAGTCGCCGATCAGCCGGACCGAGATGTCCGCGCTCGGTTGGAACAGCAGCTGGCCGCGGACGAGATAGCGATCACGATTGTTGATGTCGCGGCCGGTATTGACGTCGTTGTAGAAGCCGTTGCGCTTCGAATAGAGCCCGTCGAGGCGGAACGCGACCTGCTCGGAAAGCGGTCCGGTCACCGCGCCCTGCAGGCGCCAGGCGTCGTAATTGCCATAGGTCGCCTCGGCCATGCCGCCAAAGGTGAACTGCGGCCCCTTGGTGGTGACGCTGAGCATGCCGGCCGAGGCGTTGCGCCCGCCCAGCGTGCCCTGCGGGCCGCGCAGCACTTCGATGCGCTCGATCTCGCCGAGATCGTTGAGGCCAAGGCCGGTGCGCGAGCGATAGACGCCGTCGATGAAGGTCGCGACCGAGCTTTCGAGGCCCGGATTGTCGCCCACCGTGCCGACGCCGCGGATACGGGCCGAGGTGTTGGCATCGCTGCCGGTAGAGGATACCAGCAGCGACGGCGCGACCTGGTTGAGCGCGCGGATGTCGTTGGCGCCGGTGCGCTCGAGCTGGGTGGCAGTCACCGCCGAGACGGCGAGCGGGACATCGGCCAGCACCTGGGCACGGCCCTGGGCGGTGACGACGATCTCGTTGGGGTCGCTGGCACCCTGATCCTGGGCAGTTGCGTCGGCCGGCGGTGTCTGGGTGTCCTGGGCAAAGGCAGGAGCCGCAAGCGCGATCGAAAGCGCAGGAACAGCAACGCACGACAAAAGGCGTAACCGCATCATCATCATCTCTCCCACCACGGGCCAGAGCACTTTGTCGGCTCCATACCCTATCCTCGAATACTGACAGTTCCCCGAGGGACGTCAAGCAGAACAAAGGTTGCAAAAGGGGACTGAACTAGCAGTGTTGCGCAAATGTCATATTACTGGCGCGTATCCGTGCCCCTCTATCGAATCGATCTCCGAAAAATTCCATCGTCCGGGTAAATTTCTTCGCCTGGGCGGAAGTATCGGGGCGCGATGGCCCCATTTCCGTCATCCCGGCGAAAGCCGGGATCTCAGGCGAAGGCGCGAAATAACAACCTACGCGGAAGGAACCGCACGAGATCCCGGCTTTCGCCGGGATGACGATTGGGGCGCCCCTCCCGCCAGACTTCAATACCCGTTCAACTTCGCGAACCGGTCGCGATGCCACGAAGCATTGCCCCATTGCGTTTCCAGCACCCGCGCCCGCTTCAGATAGAAGCCCGCGTCATGCTCGTCTGTCATGCCGATGCCGCCGTGCAACTGGACCATCTCGCGGCTCACCAGGTGCAGCGTCTCGTTCGCCACCGCCTTGGCCAGGCTGACTTCCTGCGCGACATTGGCCCGCCCGCTGTCGATCGCCTCGAGCGCGCCCTCCACCGCCGATCGGCACAGCTCGAGCTCGGTGAACATCTTCGCCATGCGGTGCTGCAATGCCTGGAAGCTCGCCAGCACCTGGCCGAACTGGACGCGGGTCTTCAGATAGTCGTTGGTCTGGGCGAAGGCGCTCTCGGCCATCCCCAGCATCTCCGCCGAAGCCGCCGCCGCCGCACGGTCCGCGACATGGGCGATCAGTTCGACGCCGCCGCCCAGCGCCTCGGCCGGCGCATTGTCGAAAGTCACCTGCGCATGGCTGCGCGCGTCGGTCAGGTGACGCGGCGAACGCGTGACGCCCGCATCGCCCGAGACCAGATAGAGCCCGTCGGTCGCGGCCACCACGAACAGCTGCGCGCTGTCGCCTTCGGGCACGAACGCCTTCACGCCGCTGAGCCTGCCGCCCTCGACGCTGGTCGCGATTTTCGCAGGGTCGAAGCGCGGCCCCTCGTCGATCGCCAGCGTGGCGACCACTTCGCCCGCCGCGATCTTTGGCAGCCACGCCGCCTTCTGCGCATCGGAACCGCCCATCAGGATGGCGCTGGTCGCCGCAGCGGTGCTGGCCAGCGGGGTTGCGACCAGATTGCGGCCGAGCTGCTCGAGCACCAGCCCCAGCGAGACATAGCCCATGCCGGCCCCGCCCTGCGCCTCGGGCACCAGCACGCCGGTCCAGCCCATCTCGGCCTGCGCGGCCCAGGTCGCGGCGTCATAGCCCGCTGTCGGCGCCGCATCGCGCATCTTGCGAAAGGCGCTGACCGGCGCCTCGTTGTCCGCCCACTCCCGCGCCATGTCGCGCAGCATCGTCTGTTCTTCGGTCAGGATTGCCATTTCTTCTTCCTCTTCTCCCTCTCCCGCTTGCGGGAGAGAGTGTTGGGTCGGCCATGCCCCCGGCATGGTCTGAACAGCGCGGGGCGCTGTTCACCCTACACTGGGTGAGGGTGCGAGAGAGCGGCAAACACACCGTCCGAGGCACACTACTCACCCTCACCCAACCCTCTCCCGCAAGCGGGAGAGGGCTTTGAGTCATTGATGATCCAGCATCCCCAGGATGCGCTTGGCGATCACGTTGTTCTGGATCTCGGTCGAGCCGCCATAGATCGACACCGCCTTGCCGAAGAGCCAGGTCCGCACGTCCTTCAGCGCGTCCTCCTCGAACCCCTCGCCTTCCCAGCCCAGCCCCGCGAGGCCGCGGATCTCGATCAGCAGCTCGGAACGCTCCTGCATGATCCGCGCGCCGACATTCTTCATGATCGAGGTGGCGGCGCTCGGCCCCTGGTTCGACTTGGCCTCGAGCGCGGTGCGGCGCAGCGTCAGCATGAAGCTGCGCAGGTCCATCTCGTGCCGGGAGATCCGCGAACGCAGGTCCGCATCGGCGATGCGCCCCTCGGCATCGGTGCCGACATATTTCTTGGCGATCTGCCCCAGCGACGCGCCGGAGAACATCCGCCCCGCCGTCGATCCACCGCCCGACAGGCTGGAGCGCTCGTGCTGGAGCAGCCGCTTGCCGATCGTCCAGCCCTCGCCTTCCTGCCCCACCCGGTTGCCCTTGGGCACTTTCACATCGGTGAAGAACGTCTCGCAAAAGGGCGAGCTGCCCGAGATCAGCTGGATCGGACGCACTTCCACGCCCGGCGCGTCCATGTCGCACAGCACGAAGGTGATGCCTTCATGCTTCTTCGTCTTGTCCGTGCGGACCAGCATGAAGCATTTGTCCGCCCATTGCCCGCCGCTGGTCCAGGTCTTCTGGCCGTTGACGACATAATGGTCGCCATGATCCTCGGCGAAGGTCTGCAGGCTCGCGAGGTCCGAACCCGCACCCGGCTCCGAATAGCCCTGGCACCAGCGCACAATGCCCTTGGCGATCGCCGGGATATGCTCGCGCTTCTGCTCCTCGGTGCCATATTCCAGCAGCGTCGGGCCGAACATCATCACGCCCATGCCGCCGATCGGGTTCCAGGCGCCTGCGCGCTGCATTTCCTCCTGCAGCACCCGCGTCTCGGCCCGGCTCAGCCCGCCGCCGCCATATTCCTTCGGCCAGGTCGGCACACCCCAGCCCTTCTCGCCCATCGCCTTCTGCCAGGCATCCTCCTCGGGCGAGTTAGTATGCGGCCCCTCCACCGCGGACATCGCATTGTCCTTGCCCTTCAGGCTCGGCGGGAAATTCGCCGCGATCCATTCGCGGGCTTCGGCGCGGAACGCCTCCAGCGGATTCGCCGGCGCGTCGATATCGGGGGCCGTGGCCATAGTCTCTCCCGGGATTGTCTTCCTGCTTGTTTCGAATTTGCGGTATGGCTGACCCGACGTCAAGTCACCTCGCGCAATCCGCTCCGCCGCCCCGCCCAACAACCGTCATCCCGGCGAAAGCCGGGATCTCGCGCGGCTCTTTTCCCGCCATCGCCTGAGATCCCGGCTTTCGCCGGGATGACGAGTAGCAGCCACCCTGCTAAACCGCCTCCCCAAGAGGGGATACCAATGAAATTCGAACATCGCGCGGTGCCGATCGTATTGATCGCCGTGCTCATCGACGTGATCGGGTTCGGCATCGTCATGCCGGTGCTGCCGGCGCTGGTCACCGAGCTCGGCCATGTCGGGCTCGACGAAGCCACCCGGATCGCCGGCTGGATGCTCGCCGCCTTCGCCATCGCCGGCTTCTTCGCCGGCCCGGTGCTCGGCAATCTCGGCGATCGCTATGGCCGCCGCCCGGTCCTCATCCTCTCGATGGTCGCCTTCGCCATCGACTATGCGCTGATGGCCTGGGCGCCCAGCCTGTTGTGGCTGTTCGTCGGCCGCGTCATCGCCGGCATCGCGGGCGCCACCTTCGGCCCCGCCAGCGCCGTGATCGCCGACGTGACTCCGCCCGAAAAGCGCAGCGCCGTGTTCGGGATGATCGGCGCGGCGTTCGGCGTCGGCTTCATCCTTGGCCCGGCGCTCGGCGGAATCAGCGCGGGGCTGGGCCTGCGCGCGCCCTTCCTGATCGCCGCGATCTGCGCCGCGTTGAACGCGGTCGTGATGTTCTTCCTGCTGCCCGAGACGCTGGCCAAGGAGAACCGCCGTCCCTTCCGCTGGTCGGACGCGCACATCATCGGCGCCTTCCGTCCGCTCTTCCATGCCGGCAATGCCGGGCCCCTGCTGCTCGCCTGGTTCTTCTGGCAGCTCGCCGGCACCGTCTACCCGTCGACCTGGTCCTTCTGGGCGGCGATCCGCTTCGGCTGGGACGCGACCGCGATCGGCTGGTCGCTCGCCTATGTCGGTTTCCTCACCGTGCTGGTCCAGGCGCTGCTCACCGGCCGGACGATCAAGCGCTTCGGCGAGCGCGGCGCCGCGCTGATCGCGCTCAGTTGCGCGTCGTTCACCCTGCTTTCCTATGCCTTCATCCAGCAGGGCTGGCAGGTCTATGCCTTCTTCCTGATCGGCGCGTTCGGGGCCTTTGCCTATCCGGCGCTCAACGGCACGCTGTCGAACATGGTCGACGCCTCGCACCAGGGCGCGCTGCAAGGCGGCGTGTCGAGCATGAACAACGTCGCGGCGATCCTCGGCCCGCTGATCGCCACCCAGGCGCTGGCGACAGGCTCGCACCACGGCTTCGACGGCGCCGCCTTCCTCGTCGCCGGCACGCTGATGGCGCTGGCAGCGCTGATCATCGGCCTGTTCGTCCATATGCGCCCGACCTCGGACGCTACGGCACCCGCCCCAGAATGATTTTTCGAAAATTGCGTATGGTGTTGGCGGCGACGCTCTTCTAGCCTGTACGCAACAGGGAGGGGTTATGCGTACCGACGAGATGCTGGCCGGCGAATTCGCCACGGTCTCCGATCTGATCCGCGGCCATGCCGCCGAGCGGCCGGACAAGCCGGCGATGATCTTCGAGGACCGCTCGATCCCCTATGCCGCGCTCGACGCACTGCTCGATCGCCTCGCCGCGGCGCTCCAGCGCGAAGGAGTGGGCAAGGGTGATGCGGTCGCGATCCTCGCCGCGTCCTCGATCGAATATGGCGCCGCCTTCCTGGCCGCGCTACGGGCCGGCGGCGTCCCCGCCCCGCTGCAGCCCTCCGCGACCCCGGCCCAGCTCGCCGCGATGATCGGCGACAGCGGCGCCAAGGTGGTGTTCCTCGATGCGACCGGCGCCAAGGCACTCGGCGACGCACAGGTGACCGCCAAGATCGTCCGCCTCGAAGCGCTGGACGACTTCCTCGCCCCCGAAGACGCGACGCCCGAACCGGTCGAGATCGGCCCCGACGATCCCTTCAACATCATCTATTCCTCCGGCACCACAGGCACGCCCAAGGGCATCGTCCAGCCCCAGTCGATGCGCTGGATCCACATCGCTCGCGCGCCCGGCGGCTTCGGCAGCGCGGTGACGATGATCGCCACCCCGCTTTACTCGAACACCACCCTGGTCAGCTTCATCCCGACCATCGCCTGGGGCGGCACCGCCGTCCTGCTCGGCAAGTTCGACGCGCACGCCTTCGTCTCCCAGGCGGCGAAACACCGCGCCACCCACGCCATGCTCGTCCCCGTCCAGTATCAGCGGATCATGGCGCTGCCCGATTTCGACAGCTTCGACCTGTCGAGCTTCGTCCTCAAGACCTGCACCAGCGCCCCCTTCTCGCCGGCGCTCAAGGCGGACGTGCTCGCCCGCTGGCCCGGGCTGCTGGTCGAATATTACGGCATGACCGAGGGCGGCGGCACCACCGCCCTGGTCTGCAACATGCACCCCACCAAGCTCCACACCGTCGGCACGCCGCTGCCCGGCCAGGACCTCCGCCTGATCGACGAGGAGGGCAACGAAGTTCCCCAGGGCGAGATGGGCGAAGTCGTCGGCCGTTCCGGCGCGATGATGACCGGCTATCACGGTCGCGCCGAGGCCACTCGCGACGCGACCTGGCACGACGCCGAGGGCAACCGCTACATCCGCCACGGCGATGTCGGCCGCTTCGACGAGGACGGTTTCCTGATCCTGATGGACCGCAAGAAGGACCTGATCATCTCGGGCGGGTTCAACATCTACCCCTCGGACCTCGAGGCCGTGCTGATCGGGCACGACGGCGTGACCGACTGCGCCGTGGTCGGCATCCCGTCCGAGCAATGGGGCGAGACCCCGATCGGCTTCTACACCGGTCCCGGCGACGCGGCCGAGACCCTCGCCTGGTTCAACGCCCAGGTCGGCAAGACCCAGCGTCTCGCCGACCTGGTCCGGATCGACGAGCTGCCCCGCAGCGCGATCGGCAAGGTACTCAAGCGCGAGCTGCGTGACCGGTACGCCGCCGCATGACTCCACTCGCTTCGATCCTCGCCACCGCCACCCGTACCGCGACCGGCTTCACCACCTCGGTCCCGACCGACTGGATGCAGGGCCGCACCGCGTACGGGGGCTTGTCCGCCGCGCTCGCGCTCCGGGCGGCGCTGGAGGTCGAGCCCGACCTGCCCCCGCTCCGCTCGGCCCAGGTCGCGTTCATCGGCCCGCTCGCCGGCGACATCACCGTCACCGCGACCAAGCTGCGCCGCGGCCGCAACGCCGCCTTCCTCCAGTCCGACGTGACGTCCGATGCCGGGCTCGGCATGCGCGCCACCTTCGTGTTCATGGCCCCGCTCGCCTCGGCGCTCGACCATGACACCGCCCCGCGCGCCACCCAGGCGCCGCCGGCCCCGGATGCCGAGCTCTACACCGGCCCCGAGGACTTCTTCACCGGCAACTTCAACTTCCACGACCGGAGGGATGGCCTCGGCCCCGCCGAATGGCTCCGCTGGGCCCGCCTGCGCGACCACACCGGCCTCCACCCGTTCGTCGAGCTGATGGCGATCGGCGACGCGCTACCGCCGGCCGCGTTCAAGCTGCTCGAGGAGCGCCGCACCCCGCTCAGCTCGCTGAACTGGCAGATCAACTTCCAGACCGCGGAGCCTGCCACCACCGATGGCTGGTGGCTGCTCCACGCCCATGCCGATACCGCGCATCACGGCTATTCCACCCAGCGCATGGCGATCTGGAACGCGGCGGGGGAACCCATCGCCGAGGCGATGCAGGGCGTCGCGATCTTCGGCTGACACAATTTGCGACAGTTTCCCCCCGGCCTGACAAACCATTGCGACAGCCCCGGGCGAAAAGCTGAACCCTGACGGGGGCCATGAACCTCCGCGACCAAGGAGTTCAGCCCCGATGAAGAAGTTCCTCCTCGCCGCTACCTTCGCCGCGACCCTGACGGCGGTTCCGGCCCTGGCGCAGGACGCCCCGCGCGGCGGCGGCATGTTCGAGCGCCTCGACGCCAACAAGGACGGCGTCATCACCAAGGAAGAGTTCGACGCCGACGTGGCCGCGCGCTTCGCCCGGCTCGATACCAACAAGGATGGCAAGGTCAGCGAAGCCGAGCGCGAGGCCGCGGGCCGTGGCGGCGGCATGGGCATGCGCGGCATGACCGGCGACGTGACCCTCGCCGACATGCAGGCCCAGGCCCAGCGTCGCTTCGACCGGCTCGACGCCAATCACGACGGCAAGATCGACCAGGCCGAAATCCAGGTGATGATGGATCGCATGCGCGACCGTCAGGGTCCCCCGCCGGGCGGCTCCAACAACTGAGCCCCCGCAAACTGCCCGGGCGGGCTCCTGCCTCCTCGCCCGCCCGGGCACCCCTTCCCCTTGCCTTGCGCTGCGCCCATGACCTACGAACCCGACATGTCGGATACGCCGCACCTCCTGCTCGTCGAGGACGAGCGCTCGATCCGCGAGCCGCTCGCCCAGTATCTCACCAAGCAGGGCTTCCGGATCACCCAGGCCGGCGATGCCGAGGGCGCTCGCGCCCGCATGGCCGCCTATGCGATCGATCTCGTGGTGCTCGACATCATGATGCCCGGCGAGGACGGCCTGTCGCTCTGCCGCCATATCCGCGAGACCAGCGACACGCCGGTGATCCTGCTCACCGCCCGCGGCGAGGAGACCGACCGGATCGTCGGGCTCGAGATGGGCGCCGACGATTATGTCGTGAAGCCCTTCTCCCCGCGCGAGCTCGCCGCCCGGATCAAGGTGGTGCTGCGCCGTCTCCAGGCCGGCGGTACCCGCCAGCACGCGCCCGACGCGGGCAGCTTCGCCTTTGCCGGCTGGGTGCTCAAGACCGGCGAGCGCGCGCTGGTCGACCGGGAAGGCGTCTCGGTCCCGCTCTCGACCGGGGAGTACAACCTCCTCCACGCCCTGGTTACCCGCCCCCGCGCGGTGCTGACCCGCGACCAGCTGCTCGACCTGACCCAGGGCCGCGAAGCCGCCGCCTTCGATCGTGCGATCGACAACCAGGTCAGCCGGCTGCGCAAGAAGATCGAGATCGACGCCAAGAACCCGGCGATCATCAAGACCGTCTGGGGCGGCGGCTACACGCTGGCGGCGGAAGTGACGCGGCTGTGAGGTCCCATGCGGCGGCGCGCGCCCATCGTCATCCCGGCGAAAGCCGGGATCTCAGGCGAAGGCGCGGGGCAGGAGCCGCAAGAGATCCCGGCTCTCGCCGGGATGACGGTTTGACAGGCGTGGCGGAATGACGCTCACCCGCCTCTTCCCCCGCTCCCTCCCCGGCCAGATCGCGCTCCTCGTCGCGGTTGCGCTGTTCGTCGCCCAGGCGATCAACTTCGGCCTGCTCGTCCGGGAGCGCCAGGGCGCGCGCTTCGCCCAGGTGATCGTCCCTTCGGTCACACGGCTGATCGACGCCGCCGAACGGATCGGCGCGCCGATCAACCCGCGTCCCGAGCCGCCGCCCCCGCCGGGCGGCCCCGACCACCCTCCCCGCGAACGCCGCCAGGGCCGCGGCGGCCGGGTCGATTTCGTCCCCGCCAACCCGATCCCCGTCGAGCTCGACCGCCGCCCCGATATCGAGGGCGACCTGCGCCGCGGCCTCACCGATGGCGGGGTGCAGGTCGGCCAGGTGATCGCGGTGATCCGCCCGATCGATGCCGATCGCCCGCTGCTCAAGCGCATGGATCCCGCCCGCGCCGATCGCCTGCGCCGCCTCGGCGCCGAGCTGATGGTCGCGGTCGAGCTGCCCGGCAGGGGCTGGCTGTCGCTCAGTTCCGCCTGGCCCCGCACCGAGCGCGCGCTGATCTGGCAGCTGCTCGCCCAGACGCTGATCCTCTATATCGTCGTGCTCGTTCCCGTGCTCTGGGCCGGCCACCGTATCGCCCGCCCCCTGCGCAAGCTTGCCGTCGCCGCGCGCGACTTCCGTCCCGGCGACGATGCCGATCCGGTCGAGGAGGCGGGCCCTGGTGATGTCCGCGCGGTGATCGCCGCGTACAATGCGCTCAGCACCCGCGTCACCGCGATGCTCGACGAGAAGGACCGCATGCTCGGCGCGATCGGCCACGATCTTCGCACGCCCCTCGCCGCGCTCCGCGTCCGCATCGAGTCGGTGGAGGACGAGGAAGACCGGGCCCGCATGGCGGACACGATCGACGAGATGAACCACACGCTCGACGACATCCTCAGCCTTGCCCGGCTGGGCCGCCCGAGCGAACCGCCCACGGATGTCGACTTGTCCGCGCTGATCGACGCGGTGGTCGAGGATTTCCGCGACCTCGGTCAGGACGTGACCTTCGAGGAAGCGCCGCGCCTGCGCATGCATCTCCGCCCCGCGCTGATGCGCCGCGCGGTCCGCAACCTGATCGAGAATGCCGTGAAATATGGCGGGGCCACCGAAGTGCGCCTGCGCTCGGACGACCACAGCGTCCGCATCGAAGTCTGCGATCGCGGCCCGGGCATCCCGCCGGAGAAGCTGGAGAAGGTGTTCGATCCCTTCACCCGGCTGGAGGAATCGCGCAACCGCGAGACCGGCGGCGCGGGCCTGGGCCTCGCGCTGGCCCGCGCCATCGTCCGCGACGCCAGCGGCGAGATCACCCTCGCCAACCGCGACGGCGGCGGGCTGGTGGCAACGATCACCTTGCCGAGGACATAATATATTCCTCCCCGAGCTTGTCTCGGGGAGGGGGACCGCCGTCGAAGGCGGTGGTGGAGGGGCCGGCGCGAATGCGCCGGTGGCCGGCGCACCCCTCCACCACGCCGCTTCGCGCCGCGGTCCCCCTCCCCCAGCAAGCTGGGGAAGGAATTGAGAGGTTACTGCGCCACGAACCCCTTCGCCGTCAGCGTCATCGCCGAGAAATCCATCCCCATCGGCGCCACCGTTCGCCGGACCAGCGCGGCCACCTGTGCCCTTTCGGAAGGCATCTTGGCCTGGTCGATCGCCGCCTCGACGAGCAGCGCCTGGAGCAGCAATCCCTCGGCGAGCCGCTGCTTGTCGGCGTCGTCCAGCTTCGCCTGTCCCGGCAGCAGCGCCACCACCTGGTTTCGCACGGCGGTGCAAACAACCGGGTCCGGATTGCCGCTCTTCCCCTGGGCGGCGTTCCACATCACGATCCACCACAGCGCATAGGCATCGGCGAGATTGTCGGTACGCAACTTCACCGGCGCGAGCAGCTGCCCCATCCGCTCGATGATGTCCCCCTGCTCCATCAGCAGCTCGAGCGAACGCGCGCCGGCGGGATCGCCCTTGCGGGCCTTGACGAGCATCGCATCCAGGCTGGCCTTCCGTACCGCAATGGACGGTTTGTACGCGAAAGCGGAGACAGGCACGGAAGCCGGCCGCGCCCGGGGCGCCGCCGTCCTGGTCGCCGTCCTGCCCCGCCGCTTCTCGAGATCGGCCAGGTGCATGCCCAGGATATCGGTCCGCGCGATCGACGGGGTGACGATCGTCCAGCCCCAGCCATCGACCACCTGCGCCTGCGCCGGCCCGCCTCCCAGCAGCGCGGCACCCATCGCCAGGCCCATGATATGCTTCATCCGCACGCTCCAGCCGCCGATATTGGCACAGGGCTATCGACGCTGGGAAACCCGGCAAGGACGCGGCGGTGGACGGTGCGCATTTTCCGCCGTCCCGCGCCCAGTTCCGCAAACGAAAAAGGCCGGAGCTTTCACCCCGGCCTTTCACATCCAATTCGGTTCAGAAACCCCGGCGTTTAGCCGACGATTTCTTCCGGCTGGAAGAAGAAGGCGATCTCGATCGCGGCATTCTCTTCCGAGTCCGAACCGTGGACCGAGTTCGCCTCGATCGATTCGGCCAGCTCCTTGCGGATGGTGCCGGGCTCGGCGTTCGCCGGGTTGGTGGCGCCCATGATGTCGCGGTTCGCCTGCACGGCGTTCTCGCCCTCGAGCACCTGCACGACGACCGGGCCCGAGATCATGAACTCGACCAGGTCGTTGAAGAAGGGACGCTCGCGGTGGACGCCGTAGAAACCCTCGGCCTGCTCGCGGCTCATCTGGATGCGCTTGGAAGCGACGACGCGCAGGCCGGCCTCCTCGAGCATCTTGGTGACCGCACCGGTCAGGTTGCGGCGGGTGGCATCGGGCTTGATGATCGAAAAGGTCCGGGTCGCGGCCATGGCCGTGCGGCTCCTGCTTTTGAGGTTGGGGAAAAGTCGCGGCTCCCTAGTCCGCGGATGCGCAGGATGCAAGCGTCCCGGCTGTCCTACAGCGGCGCGTTCTTCTATTGTTCCGGAAACGCTCTTTGAACCGTGAAGACGATGCGATGACGTGCGTGGCCCGTTGCGACCCGTGCGCCAACATTCGCGTGCAAACTGTCCGCTGCCGCACAGGACCCGTCACCCCCGCGAAAGCGGGGGCCCATCTCCTGAACGCGCCCGAAATACGCCGGATGTAAGGAGGATAGCCCCGGAGATGGGCCCCGCTTTCGCGGGGATGACGCATCGGAAACAGAACGAAACGCCCGTTTGACAACCACTTCCCCGCGCAACCTCAGCCAACTTCCGCATCTGAAGCGTCGGTTCAGGCCGCCTTTTCCCAGCGCCCCTGCTCGTTCTGCTTCCAGTAGTTGCGCTCCACACCCTCGCGGTTGGCCAAGCCCTTCCAGGCCGCCCGGGCCTCGGCGATGCGGTCCTCGTCGAAGAAGTGGAAGGCCCGGTCGAAGCCCAGCGCCTCGTCGCGCCACACGCCATCGGCCAGCGCGATGTTCTTGGCGCCATTGGCCGGCGCCGCTCCCGCCTCGCCTGCGATCAGGATCGGCTGGCGGTCGTCGTCCGGCCCGCCGGCCTGGCCGTGCGGCAGGAAGCTTTCTGGGCTATAGGTCCACAGCAGCTGGTCGAGCTTCGCCCGCTGGCTCGCCTCGCCCGCGACGATCAGCAAGCGCCCGCCGGTCTCGACCACGCGTTCGGCGATCCGCGGCAAGGCGCGTTCCAGGGGGAGTTGGGTAAGGTGGTAGAAATCGACCTGCATGGCTCCTGTTAGCGCTTCCGTGCGTTCGGGCCAACGCACGTGACGTTGCGGTGGCGCAACCGCTGCGATAGGGCGGGAAACGCCGCGTGCACGGGAGTTGAAGCAAAGGTGGGAATCGAAGTGACGCGCAAGGCCCTGCTGCTGTCGGCCGCGCTTGGCCTGTGCCTGGCAGCGGAGGCGCGCGCCCAGACGCAGGTCGAGCCTACTCAGAACGCGCCTGTATCGGCGCCGGCGCAGGATGCCGTCCCCGATCTGCAGACTCCCGCGGTGGAGCCGCCGCCCCCTTCGCCGACCACGCTGCCCGATGGCCAGGACCAGATCCAGTTCACCGCCGACCAGCTCGACTATGACAATGAGCAGGATGTGGTGACCGCCACGGGCGACGTCCGCCTCTATCGCCGCAGCGAGCGGCTGCGCGCCGACAAGGTGGTATGGAACCGCAAGTCCGGCCAGGTCGTGGCCGAGGGCAATGTCGTCCTGGTCAATCCGCAGGGCGACAGCGCCTATGGCGACAAGATCGAGCTGACCGACAGCCTGAAGGACGGCGTCGTCCAGAACATGCTGGTGGTGCTCGACGCCGGCGGCCGCGTCGCCGCCCAGCGTGGCGAGCGGCACGAGGATGGCAGCTTCACGGTCGAGAACGCCGCCTACACCCCCTGTGCGGTCGGCGATTCGGAAGGCTGCCCCAAGGAACCGAGCTGGAAGATCACCGCGACCCGCGTGGTCTATGAGCCCGCCAAGAAGCGGCTGCGCTATACCGGCGCACGCGTCTCGGTGTTCGGCTTCGCGACGATCCCGCTGCCGGTCTTCTCGCATCCGGTCGGCGGGCAGAGCGCCAGCGGCATCCTGGCGCCCGACCTTCGCTACAATCGCGCCAACGGCTTCCAGTTCGCGCTGCCCTATTATTTCAGCTTCGCGCCCAATCGCGACCTGACGATCACCCCGCGCATCTACACCGGCGTGCTGCCGGTGTTGCAGGGCGAGTATCGCGAGCTCAATTCGCTCGGCGCCTTCCGCGTCACGGCCTATGGCACCTATAGCCGCCGCGCCGACGACCTCACTGTGCCGGTCACCCCGGCGACGTCGAAGAACGATTTCCGCGGCTATGTCGATGCGGTCGGCAACTTCCAGCTCGATCCGGCCTGGAGCGCCAGCGCCTCGTTCCGGGTGACCACCGACCGCACCTTCCTGCGCCGCTACGACATCTCGCGCGACGACAGACTGCGTAACAATATCCGTGTAGAACGTATTGATCCAGATAGCTATTTCTCGATCAATGCCTGGGTGGTGCAGACGCTGCGCGTCGGCGAGCGCCAGGGGCTGCAGCCCTATGCCCTGCCCGAGATCGACTATCGCCGCCGCATGGACGACGGGCTGGTCGGCGGCCGCTTCGAGTTCCAGCTCAACAGCCTGGCGATCGGCCGTTCGGACGGACAGGATTCGCAGCGTGCCTTCGCCAGCGCCCGCTGGGACCTGCGCCGCCTGACCAACTGGGGCCAGGAGATCACTCTCACCGCCTATGCCCGTGGCGACCTGTACAACACCTCGGACACGATGCTGACGACGATCGCCAGCTATCGTGGCGAGGAAGGGTTCCACACCCGCGGCATCGCGGCCGGCGCGGTCGACGTGAAATGGCCGCTGGTCGGTGCCCTGTTCGGCGGCACCCAGCGCATTACCCCGCGTTTCCAGGTAGTTGCCTCCCCCAAGATCGCCAATCTCGAGGTGCCGAACGAGGACGCGCGGGCGGTGGATCTGGAGGATTCGAACCTCTTCGCGCTGAATCGCTTCCCGGGCTATGACCGGTTCGAGGATTCGACCCGGTTCACCTGGGGCCTCGATTATGCGCTCTACCTGCCGGGCTTCTCGATCGACGCGAATGTCGGCCAGAGCTACCGCATCTCGTCGCGCCCCACCCTGTTCCCGGATGGGACAGGCCTGAACGACCGGGTGTCGGACATCGTCGGCCGCACCGTGATCCGGTTCCGCGACTTCGTCAGCTTCACCCACCGCTACCGGCTCGACAAGGACAGCCTGGCCTTCCGCCGCAACGAAGTCGACATGACGCTCGGCTCGCGCTCGACCTATGCCCAGATCGGATACCTGCGCCTCAACCGCAACATCAACGCGTCGCTCGAGGATCTGCAGGATCGCGAGGAACTGCGCCTCGGCGCCCGCATCCAGATCGCCCGCTTCTGGTCGGTCTCGGGCTCGACCCTGGTCGACCTCACCGATCGCAAGGAAGACCCGACCTCGCTCGCCGACGGGTTCGAGCCGGTGCGCCACCGCCTGGGCATCACCTATGAGGACGATTGCCTCCGTCTGGGCCTGACCTGGAAGCGCGATTACGCCACCACCGGCGACGCTTCGCGCGGCAATTCCTATCTGTTGTCGCTGGCGTTCAAGAACCTCGGGCGCTAGGCTTCTTCGACTGAGGGGAACCGCTGGTAAGCCTAAGTTCAGGCACAATTGGCCATTATGCGCCACTTTCCGGCAGATTTGAGGGTACGGAATCACGTGAACATTGGTGTTAGCAAGGCGATCCGCGCAGGCCGCTTGTCCGTTCTGGCGCTCGCGATCTCCAGCCTGGCGTCGGGAGCGATGGCGCAGACGGTTTCGGACACGCCCGCCGCCCAGCCCTCGCAGGAGGATGCCGCCTCGGCGCTCGCCGCGCAGCTCGACCTGCCGCGCGACCTCAAGCTGTTCGGCAAGGCCGATCCCAATATCCGCAAGCCCACCGCGATCGTGAACGATTCGGTGCTGACGGGCACCGACGTCGATCAGCGGCTCAACCTGATCATCGCGCTCAACAAGCTCAACCTGAAGCCGGAAGAGCGCGACCAGTATCGTTTCATGATCCTGCGCCAGCTGATCGACGAGACCCTGCAGATCCAGGAGGCCAAGGCCAACGAGATCAAGGTCGATCCCAAGGAGATCGACAACAGCTTCGCCGCCGTCGCCCGCCGCCTGCAGAAGACGCCCGAGCAGATGCGCGCCTTCCTGCGCCAGGCCGGCGCCTCCGAGCGCACGATGCGCCGGCAGATCGAAGGCGAAATGGCCTGGAGCCGCATGCTCCGCCGCAAGGTCGACATCAACGTGAGTGACGAGGAGGCCAAGGCCATTCTCGACCGCCTCAAGGCCGCGCAGGGCAGCGAGGAATTCCACGTCTACGAAATCTACATGAACGCGACGGACGACCGTAAGCAGGAAGTCTATACGGGCATGCAGCGCATCATCCAGCAGATGAAGGAAGGCGCGCCCTTCGACTATCTGGCCAAGACCTATTCGGAGAGCTCGACCAAGGGCCAGGGTGGCGATCTCGGCTGGGTCCGCCTCGCCCCGGGCATCCTGCCGGACGAGATGGCCAAGGCCGTCGAGGACATGCAGCCCGGCCAGGTCGCCGGCCCGATCCCGCTCTCGACCGGTTTCTCGATCGTCTACCTCGCCGACAAGCGCAAGGTCGGCATGGCCGATCCGCGCGGCGCCAAGCTCTCGCTGCGCCAGATCACCATCACCTTCCCCAAGGGCACGACCGAAGCGCAGGCGACCGCCCGCGCCGGCCAGTTCTCCCAGGCGACCCAGGCGATCAAGGGCTGCGGCGACGCGGCCAATGTCGCTGCCGCGCAGAATGCCGAAGTGGTGGAGAAGGACGGCGTTGTGGTCGGCGATCTGCCGCCCGCGCTGCAGCAGATCATCCTGCCGCTCCAGGTCGGCCAGGTGACCCAGCCCTTCGGCACCGTCGAGGACGGCGTCCGCGTGCTGGTCGTCTGCGGCCGCGACGATCCGCCGCCCCCGGGCCTGCCGACGCTCGAGCAGATCCAGGACCAGGTCGCCGACCAGCGCACCAACCTGCGCGCCCAGCGCATGCTCCGCGACCTGCGGCGCGACGCGCTGATCGAATATCGCTGAGGTGATCCGGCCGCTCGCCATATCGATGGGCGATTCGGCCGGAATCGGCCCGGAGATCACCGCCAAGGCATGGAAGGCGCGCGAGCTGCATTCGCTCGCGCCCTTCTTTGCGATTGGCTGTCCTGATGCGGTGGAGCGGGTGTGGGACGGCCCCATCGCCCGTATCACCAATCCCGACCAGGCCGCCCAGGCCTTTGGCGAGGCACTGCCGGTGCTCCCGGTCGGCGACACCTGCGAGGTGACACCCGGCAGTCCGGACGAGGCCAGCGCCAAGGCCGCGCTGCAATCGCTCGAACTGGCGGTGGGGCTGGCCAATGCCGGCGCCGCGGGCGGCGTGGTGACCGGGCCGGTCTCCAAGGTCCAGCTCTACAAGATCGGCTTCACCCATCCCGGCCAGACCGAGTTCGTCGCCGAACGCTGCGGCATCTCGCCCGAGAATGCCGTGATGATGCTCGCCGGGCCGACGCTGCGGGTGGTGCCGATCACCGTCCATGTCTCCATCGCCAGCGTGCCGAGCCTGCTGACCACCGAGCTGATCCTCGCCAAGGCGCGGGTGACGGCACGGGGCCTGCTGCGCAACTTCGGCATCGAACGCCCGCGCCTCGCCTTTGCCGGGCTCAACCCGCATGCCGGCGAGAGCGGCCAGATCGGACGCGAGGAGATCGACGTCCTCCAGCCCGCCATCGCCATGCTCCGCGAGGAAGGGATCGACGCGGTCGGCCCCTTCGCCGCCGACGCGATGTTCTATCCCCGGGCCCGTGCCGGCTATGACGCGGCGCTCTGCCCGACGCACGACCAGGCGCTGATCCCGATCAAGACGCTGCACTTCGACGAGGGTGTGAACATCACCCTCGGCCTGCCCATCGTCCGCACCTCGCCCGACCATGGCACCGCCTTCGGCATCGCCGGCAAGGACGAGGCCAATCCCGGCGCGATGATCGCCGCGATCAAGATGGCGGCGAGCGCGGCCCAGCGCAGGGCCGAAACCGCGGCGTGAGCGAGCTTCCACCTCTCCGGGAAGTCATCAGCAAATATGGTCTCAGCGCGAGCAAGGCGCTGGGCCAGAATTTCCTGTTCGACCACCAGCTGCTCTCCCGTATCGCCAAGGTGCCGGGCAAGATCGACGGCGCCGAAGTGTTCGAGGTCGGCCCCGGCCCCGGCGGCCTGACCCGCGCGCTGCTCCAGGGCGGCGCCAGCGTCACCGCGGTGGAGCGCGACCGGCGCTGCATCCCGGCGCTGGAAGAGCTTGGCGGCTTCTTCCCCGGCAAGCTCCGCGTCATCGAGGGCGATGCGCTGGAAGTCGATGCTCCGGCACTGTTCGAGGGCAAGCCGCACGTCGTCGCCAACCTGCCCTATAATGTGGGCACCGCGCTGCTGGTCGGCTGGCTCTCGGCCGAATGGGAGCCGTGGTGGGCGAGCCTGACGCTGATGTTCCAGAAGGAAGTCGCCGAACGGATCGTCGCCGCGGCGGGGACCGAGCATTATGGCCGCCTGGCGGTGCTCGCCCAGTGGCGCTCGACCCCGAAGATCGCGATGAACGTCCATCGCTCGGCCTTCACCCCGCCGCCCAAGGTGATGTCGGCCGTCGTCCATATCGTCCCCGCCGAAGCACCCGAGGGCGTAAGGCTGAAGACGCTGGAGAACCTCACCGCCGCTGCCTTCGGCCAGCGCCGCAAGATGCTGCGCCAGAGCCTGAAGGGCGTGCCCGGTGCGCTCGAGGCGATGGAAACGCTTGGCATCGATTCCGCCCGGCGCGCCGAGACGGTAACGATGGCGGAATTCGTCGCGCTGGCCCGGACGCTGGGCTGACCCGCCTGGCACCTTTCAGATTGTCAAAGAGCGGCTCGGCTTTCACCGAACCGCCCCATCCAGCCAGACGAAATCCTACATTACAAGCCCGTCAGGGCTTGGCCGTCGGGCTCGCCGTGGGCGCCGGATCGGCCTGGGCAGTGGTGACCGGAGGACCCTTGGCAATCACCGCCGAGAGCTGAGTCGCATCGCCGCAGCCCTTGGCGCAGAGCTTCTCGATCTTGCCGAGATTCTCCTTGGCCCGCTCCATCGCGCCCTTGGCGACCATCGCCTCGCCCTGGCCGCGCAGCGCGGCGGTGTCGTTGGGCTCGAGGCTCAGCGCCTCGCGATAAAGGCGGATCGCCTTGCCGGGCAGGTTACCCTTCCGGGCGATGTCGGCCAGCACCAGATAGGCGTCGCGGTTGCGCGGATCGACCGCCAGTGCGCTTTCCAATATGTCGCCAGCACCTTCGGCATTGCCCGCGGCCAGCATGGCGCGGCCCTGCTTGACCAGCTCGACCGAGCGTGGATCGATCTGATCGTCCGCACGCTGCGCCATCAGCGAGGTGGAAACCGAGAGCAGCAGCAACGCACCAGCCGCTCCAATCGCAGTGAACCGCATCACATTCTCCGAAATCTTGCCGGTCGCTATCATGGCCGCCGCATCCTCGCGACAAAAAAGCCGTCGGTCGAGTCCCTTAGCGGGGTGAAGCGAACACCGGGGCCGCGCGGCGTGCCCGCACCGAGCGCCAGCGGCTCCGCTTCCCAGCCCGGATGGCGGGCGAGGAACGCCTCGGCCTGCCCCGCCCCTTCGGCATCGAGCAGCGAGCAGACGACATGGACCAGCACGCCACCGGGACGGACGAGATCGGCGGCGATGTCGAGCAACGCCGCCTGGGTCGCGACATAGCGATCGAGCCGCTGCGGGTTGAGCCGCCAGCGCGCCTCCGGATTGCGGCGCCAGGTGCCGGTGCCCGAACAGGGAGCATCGACCAGCACCACATCGGCGCGGCCGGCCTGGTCGGCCAGCATGCTCGTCTCCTGGTTGGGATTGAGCAGACGGGTCTCGACAATGCCGACCCCTGCCCGCTCGGCACGCGGCATCAGGCGGGAAAGCCGGGGCCGATCGATGTCGCAGGCGAGGATCGAGCCGTGATTGGCCATCGCCGCCGCCAGCGCCAGCGTCTTGCCACCGCCGCCGGCACACAGGTCGATCACATGCTGGCCGCGCTCCGCGCCTGCCGCCAGGCTGACGAACTGGCTGCCGGCGTCCTGCACTTCGAACTGGCCGTCCTTATAGGCGGGAAGCTGCTCGACCGGACTGTCCGAAGGCACGCGCAGGCCGGCGGGCAGGCAGGGCAGCGGCACGGATCCGCTGATCTCGGCCTGGATCACGGCAGGCGCCGCCTTGAGCGTGTTGACCCGCAGATCGAGCGGCGCGCGCTCGAGCAACGCCGCCTGTTCGTCGGCATCGAGGCCGGAGTCGGCAAAGGCATCGGCCAGCCAGCGCGGCAGCACACCGGCTTCGGCGACCGGCTCGCCGGGAACGATGCCCGCAGGGCCATAGGGCGAACCGTCGAACAGCTCGGCCAGCTCGGGGCGCCGCTCGACCAGCGCCAGCATCGCGGCGCGACCGCTCTCGGGACGCTCGCCGAGCATACGGACCGCATCATAGACCAGCTCGCGGATCGCGCGGCGGTCCTTGGAGCCCGCATAGCGGCGCTCGGCGAACCACCTGGCGATGATCGTGTCGGCCGAACCGCCCTGATCGCGGGCGGCGGCGGTGATCCTGTCGAGCAGGTCGATCGCTGCCTGAAGACGGGCTGAGGGATTCATTGACTCGCCCTCGAAAGTGAAGGGAGTCGGGCCAAATCATTCCACTTTGCGCAGTCGGGCCCGGTGCGTTCGGGAAGCAGGCAGTTTTTCGGCGCGCACGGCATTGCTCTGCTCAAGCAGAGGAAATCCTACATTGGTAGCGAAATCTGCGCGGACGCCGGGACGGTGGACAAGCCCGCCCGATCCCGCCAGTGACGCGCCAACCAATCAGGAAGGCAAGCACATGGCGTTCACGGCGAAGATCCTGCTCCTCGGCTCGGGCGAACTCGGCCGCGAGTTCGTGATCTCGGCCAAACGGCTGGGCGCCCATGTGATCGCCTGCGACGCCTATGCGGGCGCGCCCGCCATGCAGGTCGCGGACGGCTTCGAAGTGTTCTCGATGCTCGACGGCGAGCTGCTGCGCGCCGCGGTGGAAAAGCACCGGCCGGACTATGTCGTCCCCGAAGTCGAGGCGATCCGCACCGAAGTGCTGGCCGAACTGGAGGCCGAGGGCTTCACCATCGTCCCGTCCGCCCGCGCCACCCAGATGACGATGAACCGCGACGGCATCCGCGAAGTCGCGGCCGTCGAGCTGGGGCTGCGCACCTCGCGCTACCGCTATGCGGAGTCGCTGGAGGAAGTGCTGGCGGGCGCCGAGCACACGGGGCTCCCTTGCGTGATCAAGCCGGTCATGTCCTCCTCGGGCAAGGGCCAGAGCACGGTGCGCGATGCCGGCGCGCTGGAAGCGGCCTGGGACTATGCCGTCGCCAACATGCGCGGCGACCGCAAGCGGGTGATCGTCGAGGAGTTCGTCGCCTTCGACTATGAGATCACCCTGCTGACGATCCGCACCCGGGACGGCGTGCTGTTCTGCCCGCCGATCGGCCATCGCCAGGAGCGCGGCGACTATCAGGAGAGCTGGCAGCCCGCAGCCATGTCGGCCCAGGCGATCGCCGACGCGCAGGACATGGCGCGCAAGGTGGTCGACGATCTGGGGGGCCATGGCATCTTCGGCGTCGAGTTCTTCGTGAAGGGCGAGGAAGTGATCTTCTCCGAGCTTTCGCCGCGCCCGCACGACACCGGCATGGTGACCCTGATCTCGCAGAACCTCAGCGAGTTCGACCTGCATGCGCGCGCGGTGATGGGCCTGCCGATCCCGGCGATCACGCTGCGCGGCCCCTCGGCGAGCGCGGTGATCCTGGCGGACCGCGCCTCGGAGACGCTGTCGTACGAAGGGCTGGCCGAGGCGCTGGCGACCGAGGGCGGCGGAGTGGACGTGCGCATCTTCGGCAAGCCGAATTCGCGACCCTATCGCCGCATGGGCGTGGCGCTGGCGCTTGCGGAGGATACCGATGCAGCGCGGCGGGTGGCCGCCGAGGCGGCGGGCAAGGTGCGGATCGGCTACGACGTCTGAGATCGACGCGGCGGAACTAGGGTCTTCCGCAGCTATTGGAGAGCCTGTTTCGCGCTAAGGCCCGGCCCATGTCACCATGGGCGGAGGGCAGATGCGGGCGGGCAAGACGGGCGATCGTGCGGCGGACGCGGCGGAAGCGATCGCGCGGATCGTCGCCACGCATCTCCAGGCCGATCTCTCGCTCAGGCTGTGGGACGGGCGGATCGTTCCGCTGGGAGACGGCGCGCGCAGCGACATCCTGCTGACCGTGGCGTCTCCGGGCGCGGCACGGCGGCTGTTGCTCAGGCCCGGGCTGATGACCCTGTTCGAGCTCTACGCCGCGGGCGAGCTGGCCATCGAAGGCGGCTCGCCGCTGGAGGCCGCCCGGCGCTGGGACCATATGCGGGCACTGGCCATGCCGCGCGCACTCCCGCGCCGGCGCATCGCCCGGCAGCTGCTGACCTTGCTCACGGCGCCAACCGCATCCGCGGCACCGCGCGCCCTGGCCTATGCGGGAGGCGTCGCGGATTCGCCCGAGTCGGGCCGTGACGACGGTGCGCTGATCCGCTTCCACTATGACGTGTCGAACGCCTTCTACGCGCTCTTCCTCGGCACGGAGATGGTCTATTCCTCCGCCTATTTTCCCGAAGGCCCGACCGGGCTCGATGCCGCCCAGCAGGCCAAGCTCGACATGATCTGCCGCAAGCTGCGGCTGGAGCCGGGCATGCACCTGCTCGACATCGGCTGCGGCTGGGCCGGCCTTGCCTGCCATGCCGCGCGCCATTTCGGCGTGACGGTACACGGCGTCACGCTGTCGCAGGAGCAATTCGACTTCGCGCAGGAGAAGATCGCGCGGCTGGGGCTGGCCGATCGGATCACGATCGAGCTGCGCGACTATCGCACGCTCGACAGCGAGCAGCGCTATGACGCCATCGCGCAGATCGAGATGTTCGAGCATCTCGGCTTCGACAATCACGATCGCCATTTCGCGCTGATGCATCGCCTGCTGCGCCCGCGCGGGCGCTATCTGCATCAGGCGACCACGCGCCGCGCGACGCGGGACCTTGCCCGCTTTCGCAAGCCGACGGCCTATCAGCGCGTGATCACGCGGTTCATCTTCCCCGGCGGTGCGCTCGATCATGTCGGCATGACGGTGACCAATCTGGAACGGTACGGCTTCGAAGTGCACGACGTGGAGAATTGGCGCGGGCATTACCAGCGCACGCTGGAGCTGTGGGCAGAGCGCCTCTGGAGCCACCGCGAAACCGCCGAGCGCGAGATCGGGGCCGGAAGGACACGGCTGTGGCTGCTCTATTTCACCCTGTTCGCCCAGGCCTTCGAGCGGGGCACCTGCCTCGTGTTCCAGACGCTCGCGACGAAGCGGCAGGGCGGACCGGCGGGGCTGCCGCCTTCACGCGCGGACCTTTACCGATAGGCGCTCAGGCAGCCTGCCCGTTCCAGCCCTTCCGCCGCTCGCAGACCTGCGCGATGTGGTCCTTCACGTGCTTCATCATCACGTTCGCGCTCAGGCGATATTCCGGCCAGTTCTCAAGGACATGGCGCCGCGCCCAGCGCAGGCAGAAATCGTCATAGTCGCGCTGCAGCTGGATGCAGTCGATCTTCAGAGCGCGGGCGTCGCGGCATGCCTCTTCCGATCCGACGCCCTGCTGGGCCGGCTCGTAGATTTCTTCATGGACGAAGCGCTGATAGGCGGCCAGCGCCTCGACCATCTCGCGGCGCAGATGGCGCAGGGCGTCCAGATCCGCATCCTTCACGGAATCGGTGATCTGGCTTCGGGCAGTGACCATGATCTCGATCAGGCGATCATGATGGCGGGAGAGGATATCGAGACGCCGGGACATTGCTTCACAATGGAGCAAATGTCTTTCCAGACGCTTACTCCTGCCGGGCCACAGGCGCCGCGGTGCCGGACCGATCGATCAGCTTCGATGCGGCGAACACCCCGACCAGGGCAACGGCCGCGCCGATGAGCATGTCCGTCAGATAATGGGTGCCTTCGACGGGCACGGACACGAGCATCGCGAGGCTCAGGCAGATCAGTGGCCAGCGCAGCGGCCCGCTGTGCCACGCGGCGGCAATGTACAGGACGACGGACGCGGTGTGGAAGCTCGGCGCCGAAACCAGGCCGCGCAGCTCGTTCAGGTTGATCTGCGTCATCTGATGCGCCCGCAGCGCCGGAATGAGCTGCTCCTGCCAGATCGCACTGGTCGGCATATAGGGGATCGGCCCCTTCCACAGATAGGATAGCGGGCCGACGGCCGGCATGAACAGGTAGAGGGTCAGGGTGATCATCGCGGCCAGCCAGAAGCTCGCGAGGAAACGGTGCGCCTCGCGCCGCTGGCCGCGGATCGCGAAGGCGGCGAGCAGCGCGGCGGGGATCACATAGATGCACTGATAGGCCGCCACGCCGAGGATCTGGAGGCTGCGATGTGCCGCGACCATCTCGTACCAGGCGAGCCAGTGGAAGCGCAGCGCCTCGTCAATGCGCTGGAGCGGGGCATCGGCAAAGCCATGCGACAGCGCCGCCAGCGGATAGGTGCTCACGGCGCCGAGCAGGGCCATCGCCGTGAACAGGCCGACATATTCCGCGCCGTCGGAGAGCGGCTGCTTCCAGCGCAAGCCGGTCCGGGCAAGCGCGGGCCGGACGGCGAAGGTGAGCGCGAGCCCGATGAAATAGGGCGCATTGCTCGGCCGCAACAGGTCTATCCGGAGCCCGGCCTTCCACAGCAGCAGCGTGCAGATCGCGACGCTCAAGCCCAGCGCGCCCCACAATTGCATCGTGGAGAAGCCGGTCGAGGAAAGCAGGCGATGGTCCGAAACGGGGTTGGCGGAAATCTCGGGCGCTGCACGGAGCGGGCGAAACAGGGCATTGCCCGGCACCGGCCGGGCGCGATCGAAACTTGGCACTATCCGCCATGGATAGCGGATTGGCGCGCGGGCGCAATCGCTTCGGGCGGGCCCGCCTGCCCGCCCGTCCTCGATCGGGACCCGGCGCTCAGCGCGTCGGGTAGTTCGGCGCCTCGCGGGTGATCGTCACGTCATGGACGTGGCTCTCGCGCAGGCCCGCATTGGTGATGCGGACGAAGCGGGCCTTCTTCTGGAATTCGGGGATCGTCGCGGCGCCGACATAGCCCATCGACGCCTTCACGCCGCCGACCAGCTGGTGGATCACGTCCTTCGCCGGGCCCTTGAACGCGACCTGGCCCTCGATGCCCTCGGGCACCAGCTTGAGCTGGTCCTTGACGTCCTGCTGGAAATAGCGATCGGCCGAGCCGCGCGCCATCGCACCGACCGAGCCCATGCCGCGGTACGACTTGTAGGCGCGGCCCTGGTAGAGGAACGTCTCGCCCGGCGCTTCCTCGGTGCCCGCAAGCAGCGAGCCGATCATCGCAGTCGAGGCGCCGGCGGCGATCGCCTTGGCGACGTCGCCCGAGGTGCGGATGCCGCCATCGGCGACCACCGGCACGTCGTGCTTTGCTGCTTCGTTGGCGGCTTCCATCACCGCGGTGAGCTGCGGCACGCCGACGCCCGCGACGACGCGGGTGGTGCAGATCGAGCCCGGGCCGATGCCGACCTTGATGCCGTCGGCACCCGCGTCGATCAGCGCCTTGGCGGCTTCGGCGGTGGCGATGTTGCCCGCGATCACCTGGACGCGGTTGGAGAGCTTCTTCACCCGCTCGACGGCGCGGCTGACCTCGACATTATGGCCATGCGCGGTGTCGATCACGATCAGGTCGACCTCGGCATCGACCAGCGCCTCGGTGCGCGCAAAGCCCTTGTCGCCGACGGTGGTGGCGGCGGCGACGCAGAGGCGGCCGGCGGCGTCCTTGGTGGCCGACGGATAGTTCACTGCCTTCTCGATGTCCTTCACCGTGATCAGGCCGACGCAGCGATAGGCATCGTCGACGACCAGCAGCTTCTCGATGCGGCGCGAATGGAGCAGGCGGCGCGCCTCTTCCGAGCTGACGCCGGCGCGGACGGTGACGAGGTTCTCGTGCGTCATCAGCTCGGCGACCGGCTGGTCGAGCCGCTCGGCGAAGCGGACGTCGCGGTTGGTGAGGATGCCGGCGAGCTTGCCGCTGGCCTCGACCACGGGAACGCCGCTGATCTTGTGCTGGGCCATCAGCGCGCGGGCCTCGGCCAGCGTGCCGTTGGGGGCGATGGTGATCGGGTTGACGACCATGCCGCTCTCGAAGCGCTTGACCGCGCGGACCGCTTCCACCTGCTCCTCGATGTCGAGATTGCGGTGGAGCACGCCGATACCGCCGAGCTGCGCCATGACGATCGCCATGTCGGCTTCGGTGACGGTATCCATCGCCGAAGAGAGGATCGGAATGTTGAGCGAAAGGCCGCGCGTTACCCGCGTGCGGGTGTCGGCCATGCTCGGCAGGACTTCGGATTCTCCCGGATAGAGGAGAACGTCATCGAAGGTGAGGCCGAGGGGGATGTCCATGGGGTGCGCCAATGTCCTGATTCGGAAGTTGGCGGCCCATGTAACCGCGAGGGTTGGAAAGCGCTAGGGGGTCGGCGTTTTCTGACGTCATGCAAAGCAGTGCCTGCTCGATCGCGACCTGCTCGCGGATGCTGCGGGCGAGCGCCACCGAGGCACGGCAATAGCCGGGCCAGTCAGCCGCGACCTCACGCGGCCCCCAGGAACCGACGTGCATCGTGTACTCGATGCGCTTCTCGATATTCGCCTGGCGAAGCGCCGCGAGCTGATCGGCAAGGACGCCGGTCGCCTGGCGCTCGAGCTCCTGGCAGAGCTGATCGACCTTGTTGCGGCGCTCACCATTGACCTTGGAGATGTAGAGGCGGACGCGCGAGAGCCGGAGCTGGTCGAGCTCGGGCTGTGCGATCAGCATCTCGATCTCGTCGAGCGCGGCGAGCAAGTCACGGTGCAAAATGGGTAAGCCGGGCATGCTTTTATCATAGGATAAGTCAGGCCTACGTGGTCGCCCTTAGGCAGCGAAATGTTCCGTAGTGGCGGTATCTCAAATGCGATCGAGCAGCGCACGGGCCTGATCGACGTGCATCGTCTCGATCATCCGCCCTTCGTAGCGCTCGGCGCCGCCCGTCGCCGCCGCGATCAGCGCCCGGGCATCGGCGCGCTCGGCTTCGCTGGGACCGAAGACCCGGGCGGCGATCTCGATCTGGTTGGGATGGATCAACGACTTGCCGTCATAACCGAGCGCCCGGCCCTCGCCGCATTCGGCCGCAAGCCCTTCGGGATCGTCGAGCCGGTTGAACACGCCGTCCAGCGCCCAGACCTGGCTGGCGCGGGCGGCGAGGACGATGGTCTGGAGCGCCACGCCCATCTGGGCGCGGCCGCTGGACGGCGGCAGGCGGAGCGAGGCGGCGAGATCGTTGGTGCCCGCGATGAGCCCCGACACACCGGGCACCGCGGCGATATCGGCCGCGGCGAGCACCCCGAGCGGAGTCTCGATCATCGCGAGCAGCGGCTTGCCGAGCGCCCTGGCGACCTGCGCGACATCGGCCGCGCTCTCGGCCTTGGGCAGTACTGCGAAGTCCGCGCGCGAGGCGGCGACTGCGGCGACATCCTCCAGATGCTCGCCCGACTCGATCCCGTTCAGCCGGATCGCGGCGAGACGCGGGCCGAAACCCTGTGCCACCGCCTCCACCGCGGCGATGCGGGCAGTCGCCTTGTCCGCGTCCTTCACGGCATCCTCCAGGTCAAGGATCACCAGGTCGGCGGAGAGGCCCCGCGCCTTCTCGATCGCGCGCGGATTGGAGGCCGGCAGGAACAGGGCGGTGCGCGGTGCGAGACGGGCTGTGGTCATGGCCCCTCTCTATGCTAGCAAGAAGCAAATCGTGAAGGGGGAGTCGGAATGCTCGTACTCAATGTTTTCCTGGGCGCGGTGGCCGTGGTCGTCGTGCTCTACCTCTTCTCCAGCGTGACGATCGTCCGCCAGGGCTATCAGTACACGATCGAGCATTTCGGCCGCTTCACCAGCGTCGCCGGGCCGGGCTTCAACTTCTATCCCGCCTTCTTCTACCGGGTCGGCCGGCGGGTGAACATGATGGAGCAGGTGATCGACATCCCCGGCCAAGAGATCATCACCAAGGACAATGCGATGATCTCCACCGACGGCGTGGTGTTCTTCCAGGTCCTCGACGCGGCCAAGGCGGCCTATGAGGTGAGCGACCTCTATATCGCGCTGCTCCAGCTCACCACGACCAACCTGCGCACGGTGATGGGCTCGATGGACCTGGACGAGACGCTGTCGAAGCGCGACGAGATCAACGCGCGGCTGCTCTCGGTGGTCGATCATGCGACGACGCCCTGGGGCGTGAAGATCACGCGTGTCGAGATCAAGGACATCCGCCCGCCCGCCGACATCGTCAACGCGATGGGCCGGCAGATGAAGGCGGAGCGCGAGAAGCGCGCCAACATCCTCGAGGCCGAGGGTACCCGTGCTTCGGAGATCCTGCGCGCCGAGGGCCAGAAACAGTCCAAGATCCTCGAGGCCGAGGGCCGGCGCGAGGCCGCCTTCCGCGACGCCGAGGCGCGCGAGCGTTCGGCCGAGGCGGAAGCCAAGGCGACGCAGCTGGTGTCGGACGCGATCGAGGCGGGATCGAGCCAGTCGCTCAACTATTTCATCGCGCAGAAATATGTCGAGGCGGTCGGCAAATTCGCCACTTCGCCCAATGCCAAGACCATCCTGTTCCCGGTCGAGGCAACGCAGCTGATCGGCACGCTGGGCGGCATCGGCGAGCTAGCAAAGGAAGCGCTGGGTGGTGGTGGCAATGGCGGCGCGCCGCGTCCCCCGGCGCCCCCTGCCCCGCCGCGCCCGCGGCCGTTCGAACCCAAGGAGGGGTGAGATGGACTTCAACCAACTGCTCGCCGTGCCGGGTCTGGCCTGGCTGATCCTTGCCGCGGTGCTGGCGATCGCCGAGCTGCTGGCACCGGGCATCTTCCTGGTCTTCATCGCCGCCGGCGCGGCGGTGACCGGGGTGGCGACGTTGCTGGTGCCCGCGTTCGACCTGGTGTTCGAAGTGTTCCTGTTCGCCGCGGCGTCGGCTGCGGCCGTGGCGGTCGGGCGGCGCTGGTACCGCCAGAACCCGGTGCCGAGCGCAGACCCGCTGCTCAACGACCGCGTCGCCCGGCTGATCGGCCAGGTGGTCACCGTGGTCGAGCCGATCGTCGCGGGCCAGGGCCGGGTGAAGGTGGGCGACGGCGAATGGCCGGCCCATGGCCCCGACACCCCCGTCGGCGCGCATGTCCGCATCACCGGTGCCCGTAGCGGCTCGCTCGACGTCGAGCCCGCCTGAGTTTTCTGTTCGTCATCCCCGCCTTCGCGGGGTGATTTTGGGAGTTTGAAGTTGGATACCACTCGCCGCCAGTTGCTGCTCGGCGCGGGCTCTACGCTCGCGCTTGCCGGTTCTCCCGCCGCCGCCCGCGCCCTGTTCGCCCCGAACGACGCCCCCGCCCAGGCGCTGATCGACCGTGCCGCCGAGCAGATGCTGCGCGACTATCCCGAGACGGCGACGACTCTGGGCGTCGACAAGGACAAGCGCGCCAATCTGAAGCACCAGCTGATGGACCGCTCGGTAAAGGGCCAGGCGAAGATCGCCGCCAATCTGAAGCAGGTCCTGGCCGATATCGCCAAGCTCGACCTCAACGCGCTGAGCCCGGCGATGCGCACCCATATCGACGTGATCCAGGCCAGCCATTCCAACGCGCTGAAGGGCTTCGCCTTCGGCTATGGCGACGTCGCGACCGGCAGCTGGCGCAACACGCCCTATGTCGTGGTGCAGAATGTCGGCGCCTATATCGACACGCCGCGCATGCTCGACAGCGATCACCAGATCGCCAGCCCGGAGGACGGCGAAGCCTATCTCGACCGGCTGGAGAGCTATGCCGAGCAGCTGGACAGCGAGACCGAGCGGCTGAAGCTGGCGGCGCGCAAGGGCGTGATCGCCCCCGACTTCCTGCTCGACAAGTGCCTGAAGCAGATCAAGCTGGTCCGCAGCGGCAATCCGGCGGGCTGGGGCGTGGTGACCTCGGTCGCCAATCGCACTGCGGGGATGCAGGGCGATTTCGGCGAGCGCGCCTGGCTGCTCGCCAAGGACAAGCTGACCCCCGCCCTGGACCGCCAGATCGCCGAGCTGGAGAAGCACCGCGCCCGCGCGACCAGCGATGCCGGCGTGTGGAAGTTCAAGGACGGCGACGCCTATTACGCCTGGGCGCTGAGCGCGGGCACCACGACCAGCATGACGCCCGACGAAGTCCACCAGATGGGCCTCGACCAGTTGGCGAAGATCCAGTCCGAGATGGACGGGATCCTCAAGAAGGAAGGCTATAGCCAGGGTTCGGTGGGCGCGCGGATGGAAGCGCTCGCCAAGGATCCGCGCTTCACCTTCCCGGACAATGACGCCGGCCGCGCCGAGATCATCAAGTTCATGCAGGAGCGCGTCGACGATATCCGCGGCCGCATGCCCCAGGCCTTCCACACGCTGGTGAAGGGCAATCTCGAAGTGCGCCGCCTGCCGCTCGAGGAGGAACCGGGGGCAGCCGGCGCCTATGGCGGCCCGGGATCGATCGACGGTACCGTCCCCGGCAAGATCTGGCTCAACCTGCGCACCACGGCGTTGCACACGCGCTTCAGCGTGCCCGACCTCGCCTATCACGAGGGCATTCCGGGCCATGTCTGGCAGGGCGAATATGCCAACAAGATGCCGCTGATCCGCAGCATCCTGGCGTTCAACGCCTATTCGGAAGGCTGGGCGCTCTATGCCGAGCAGCTGGCCGACGAGCTGGGCGTCTATGCCGAGAACCCGGCGGAGAAGCTCGGCTATCTCCAGTCGCTCGGCTTCCGCGCCTGCCGGCTGGTGGTCGATACCGGCCTCCACGCCAAGCGCTGGACGCGCCAGCAGGCGATCGACTGGTTCGTCACCGCCAACGGTTCCTCGGTCGAGGAAGTCTCGGGCGAGGTCGACCGCTATTGCTCCTGGCCGGGCCAGGCCTGCGGCTACAAGGTGGGCCATAGCGAGATCAACCGCCTGCGCGACAAGGCGAAGGCGGCGCTGGGCGACCGCTACGACTTCCGTGCCTTCAACGACGCGGTGGTGCTGGGCGGAAACGTGCCGATGACCGTGCTGGGCCATGTGATCGACCGGCACGTCGCGGAGCGCCAGGCCTGAGCGGGCGCCCGCGTTACGCACTGGCCGCGGCTTTGCTGTTCGCGGTGGAGGTGGCGATCGCGCTGTTCGTGCGCGATCGCTTCGTCCGGCCCTATCTGGGCGACGTGCTGGCGGTGGTGCTGGTCTATTGCGGGCTGCGCGCGGTGCTGCCGCTACGGGTTCTCCCGGCGGCGGTGCTGGCCTTCGCGATCGGTGCGCTGATCGAGTTCGGCCAGGCGGTGAACCTGCTCGACCTGATCGGGCTGCGCGGCAACCCGGTCATCGCCGTCGTGCTGGGCGGAAGCTTCGAGTGGCTGGATTTCGTCGCCTATGCGGCGGGAGCGCTGCTGGCGCTGGCGGCGGAGCGCTTCATCCATAGATGACCGCCACCCCCGCTCTCGCGGGGATGGCGGATAGCGGGTTTACTGCTTCCCGCCGAGCAGGCCCGAAGCGAGGCCGCCAATCTGGCCGAGCACGCCGCCGGCGTCGCCCTTGAGCAGGTCGGCGAAATGCCCGAGCGAGCCCTCACCGCCGATATGGCCGATGATCTCCTGGAGCTTGTCCACCGGCAGACCGGTGTGCTCCGCCGCGCCTTCGGCGGTGTCGACGTCCATCGGGTGGAACTTGGCGAGCGCCTGCACGGCCTGCTCGACATGCTCGGGCGAGAGCCCGACCTTGGCTGCGAGATTGGCGATGTCCGCGTTCTGCGTGACCTGGCCGAGGATACCGTCGAGAATGCTCATAATCTGCTCCTGTTACGATGGGGTTCGGAACGGGAGCGTATCTAGCATATCCGCGCGGCTCAGCCCAAGGGCAACGGTGCCCGGTCCGGCGGAACGAAACCCCGACGCGCCGGGACGGAGAAGAGCAGCTCGCGGCTGTAGAAACCGAGCGGCCAGTCGCGCCGGCCCATCGGCGATGCCAGCAGCGCATTGACGCGCGCGGCAAGTCCGGTCTCGCTGGTCCGGGCAAGAAACAGACGCACGCCGGCGACATAAGTGCGGGTGATCGTGTCGTGATAGCCGCCCTTGTCGTCATTCACCCCGCCGACGCTCTCGTTGAAGCGCGAGATCAGCCCGGCGATCTCGGCATCGACATCGATGTCCGGACGTTCGGCGACCAGATACAGGCATGCGGCGAGATGCGCCTCATGGGTCCACTCCTCCTTCGCAAGCGAACAGGCGAGCAGGCCTTCGCCGAGATGGACGATCTCGGCGTCGGTGGCGAACAGTCTTGGCGAGAACTCGGTCATCGATCGGGCTCCTGTCGCCCGATCGATGACCGGGCCGGTTATGCGGTAGCTGTCACTTGCGGTGCGGCCTCGCGGACGCCTTGATCCACGTGATCCGCGAATTGGGCGAAGTTCTCGACGAACTGGTCGACCAGGCGGCCGGCGGTCGCGTCATAATCCGCCTTGTTGTCCCAGGTCGCACGCGGATCGAGGATCGCGCTGTCCACGCCATTGACCGCGACCGGCACCATGAACCCGAAATTCGGGTCCTTGCGGAACTCGGCCTGGGCCAGGCTGCCGTCGAGCGCGGCGTTGAGCAACGCGCGAGTCACCCGGATCGGCATGCGCTTGATGCCCGGATCGGTAGCGCGGCCGCCGCTCCAGCCGGTGTTGACCAGCCAGCAATCGACACCGCCCTTCGCGATCCGCTCCTTGAGCAGATTGCCGTACACCGCCGGGTGGCGCGGCATGAAAGCGGCACCGAAGCAGGTCGAGAAGGTCGTCTCGGGCTCGGTCACCCCGATCTCGGTGCCGGCAACCTTGGCGGTGTAGCCCGAGAGGAAATGATACATCGCCTGGTCCGGCGTCAGCTTCGCGATCGGCGGCATCACCCCGAAGGCGTCGGCAGTCAGGAAGATGATGTTGCGCGGGACAGGTCCGAGATTGCGCTCGGAGGTATTGGGAATGAAGTCGATCGGATAGGCACCGCGGCTGTTCTCCGCGAGGCTGTTGTCCGCCAGGTCGAGCGTGCGGCTCTCTTCGTCCATCACGACATTCTCGAGCACCGTGCCGAAGCGCTTCGTCGTCGCGAAGATCTCCGGCTCGGCTTCGGCCGAGAGGTTGATCATCTTGGCGTAGCAGCCGCCTTCGAAGTTGAAGACGGCGGTGTCCGACCAGCCATGCTCGTCATCGCCGATCAGCGTGCGCGACGCATCCGCCGAGAGCGTGGTCTTGCCGGTGCCCGACAGGCCGAAGAACACTGCGGTGTCGCCTTCGGGGCCGATATTGGCCGAGCAGTGCATCGGCATGATCCCATCGACGGGCAGCAGATAGTTGAGCAGCCCGAAGACGCTCTTCTTCATCTCGCCGGCATAGGCGGTGCCGCCGATCAGGATCAGCTTCTCGGTGAAGTTCACAGCGATCACCGTCTCGCTGCGGGTACCGTGGCGATCGGGATCGGCGCGAAAGCTCGGCAGGTCGATGATCGTGTATTCGGGCACGAAGCCGGCTAGCTCGGCGCCCTCGGGGCGGACCAGCATCGTGCGGATGAACAAATTGTGCCAGGCCAGCTCGTTGATCACGCGGACATTGACGCGGTGCTCGGGCTGCGAGCCGCCATACAGGTCCTGCACAAACAGCGTGTCGCGGTTGGCGATCTCGGCGAGGAAATCGGCCTTGAGCGCCGCGAAATGCGCCGGGCTGATCTCCTTGTTGACCTTGCCCCACCAGACACTGTCCTCGGTCGTCGCGTCGCGGACGATGAACTTGTCCTTGGCACTGCGGCCGGTGTGCTTGCCCGTGGTGACGACCAGCGGGCCATCCTTGGCCAGCTTGCCCTCCCCACGCGACACGGCCTGCTCGACGAGCTGGGCGGTTTCGAGGTTCCAGAAAATATCGGCGCCCGTCCCGATGCCCATGACATCGAGACCGTGGCGCGGCGTGCGCTCGGTCAAATTTGCCTCCGTCTCCAAACACCCTGGGGGTGATTTGCCCGGGCTGTTGCCGCCCAGTGCAATATTATTGCGTGGCCATAAGCCCCTGCCGAAAGGGGGGTCAACCCGAGTAAACGTTGTCAGCCGATTGAGCGGCGAAGAAGTTTCGGTTACGCCGTCCAATCAATGGTTCCGAGTGTCGCAAACGCATGACCGCTACGATCGCGCTGGTCGATGATGACCGTAACATCCTGACCTCCGTCTCGATCGCCCTGCAGACCGAGGGTTTCCTGACGCGAGTCTATTCCGATGGCGAGAGCGCATTGAAGGCGCTGATCGACAATCCGCCTGACCTGGCGGTGCTCGACATCAAGATGCCGAAGATGGACGGGCTCGAGCTGCTGCGGAAGCTGCGCGAGAAGAGCACGATCCCGGTGATCTTCCTGACCAGCAAGGACGACGAGCTGGACGAGGCGCTGGGCCTGGCGATGGGCGCGGACGACTATATCGCCAAGCCCTTCTCCCAACGGCTTCTCATCGCCCGCATCCGCGCGATCCTGCGCCGGACCGAAGCCGCGCAGCCGAGCGCCGAGGGTGGCGAGGAAGTCACCGCCGAGGCGCTGGAGCGCGGCCGGCTGACCATGGACCCGGCACGCCACCGCGTGACCTGGAACGGCACCAACGTGACCCTCACCGTCACCGAATTCCTGATCCTCGAGACGCTGGCGCAGCGCCCGGGGATCGTGAAGACCCGCAACCAGCTGATGGATGCCGCCTATCAGGACGACATCTATGTCGATGACCGAACCATCGACAGCCACATCAAGCGCGTCCGCCGCAAATTCCGGCAGGTCGATCCGGAATTCGATGCTATCGAGACGCTCTATGGCGCGGGCTACCGGTTCTCGGACGAGTAGGGACGAGCGCGACCTCGCGCTCAAATGGTCCAATCGCGTCAGCCTGACGCCGCGCATCCTCGCGGTGAACATCGTCGCGCTCGCGCTGCTGGGCGGCGGCTTCTACTATCTCGACTCCTACCGGAGCCGGATGGTCGACAGCCGCGTCGAGCAGGCCGGTCGCGAAGTGCGGCTGATCGCCCAGGCGCTGGCCTCGGCCAAGGACGAGAAGCGCCGCGACCTGCTGGTGCTGAGCCTGGCACGCGACACCGGCACCCGCATCCGGCTGTTCGACGAGAAGGGCAAATCGCTGGCGGACAGCAAGACGCTGGGGCTGCGCAACGTGGTGCTGCGCGATCCGGACAAGGATCCCTGGGGGCTCGAGGCGGCGCGCATCCTCGATGCCGTGATCGATACGGTGGCCGGCGCCGACCGCGCGCCGCTCTACCGCGAGCGCCCGGTCGACCAGGGTCTCGACTGGCCCGATGTGCGCACCGCCCTTTCCGCGCACGGTACGCCGGCGACGGTATGGCGTGCGCCCGATCGCACGCCGGTGATCACCGCCGCTGCGCCGATCACCGAGCTGGGCGTGGTGATGACCACGGCAAACGCCCGCGACATTACCCAGACCGTGCGCGCCGAACGCTTCCGGCTGGGCATGGTGCTGCTGTTCGTCTCGGTATTCTCGATCCTGCTCTCGCTCTTCCTGGCGCGGACGATCGTGCGGCCGCTGCGCCTGCTCGCCCGCGCAGCGATCCGCGTGCGGCTGGGCCGCGCCCGCGAAGTGGTGGTGCCCCGCCTGCCCGACCGCAGCGACGAGATCGGCCTGCTCGCCCGGGCGCTCTCGGACATGACCCAGGCGCTGCGCGCCCGGATCGACGCGACCGAGGCCTTTGCCGCGGACGTCACCCACGAGCTGAAGAACCCCCTCGCCTCGCTGCGCTCCGCCGTCGACGGGATGGCTGCGGTGAAGAAGAAGGAGCATCGCGACCAGCTGCTCGAGATCGTCCGCGACGACGTGCTGCGGCTCGACCGGCTGATCACCGATATCTCCGAGGCTTCGCGCCTCGACGCCCAACTCAGCCGTGCCACCTTCGAGCCGGTGGATATCGGCGCGATGATCCGGGCGCTGCTCGACCAGCGCGAGACGCGCGGTATCCCCAACCGCATCCGCATCGCCTTTGATCGTGCCGCCGGGACCAAATTCACCGTGCTCGGCGAAGGCGCAAGGCTGGAGCGCGTGTTCGAGAATTTGATCGAGAACGCGATCTCCTTTTCGCCGTCGGGCGGCCTGATCGCCATTTCCGCGGCCAGCGACGAGGAAGACCTGACGATCCGCGTCGAGGACGAAGGCCCCGGCGTGCCGGAGGAAGCCCGCGAGAACATCTTCCGCCGCTTCCATTCGGTGCGGCCGCAGCAGGAGGCGTTCGGCCAGCACTCCGGTCTGGGGCTTGCCATCGCCCGTACGATCGTCGAGGGCCACCAGGGGAGCATTTCAGTCGAATCGCGGGAGGATCGATTGAGCGGGGCAAGATTCGTCGTTCGTCTGCCACTGGCAGGACGAAGCTGAATGGCTGAAATTTCTTCGGAATCCATTCTGGCCGCCTGTGTGGCGATCGATGGGCAGGGCGTGCTGATCGAGGCGCGGGACGATGCCCAGCGCACCGATCTGCTGCTCCGGCTGATCGACCGTGGCGCCATGCTGGTGGTCGATGCGCGGACCGTCTGCGTGCGCCGCGGCAAGGCGCTGTGCGCCACCGTGCCTGCGGGTACCGGCGGGCGCATCGAGATTCGCGGGATCGGCGCGGTGCCGCTGCCCAGCCTCGACGAAGCGCCCGTCGCGCTGGCCGTGGTGGTGCTGGACGACGCGCCACGCCTGCCCGAGGACCGTCGCACGCGCCGCATCGCGGGGATCGAGATCCCGGTGCTCGCGCTGGGGCCGAGCGAGCCCGCGGCTCCCATCAAGGTGGAATATGCGCTAAGGGCCCTCGCACGATGAGCAAGGCGCGCCCCAAGCAGATCCTGCTCGTCACCGGCATGTCCGGTGCGGGCAAATCGACGGTGCTGCGCACGCTGGAGGATCTCGGCTGGGAAGTCGTCGATAACCTGCCGCTGCTGCTGCTCAACCGCCTGCTCGACACCGCACCGGCCGAAGCGGATGACGATCGTCCGCTGGCCATCGGCATCGGCAGCACGACCCGCGGTTTCGACCCCGAGAGCATCGTCCGTCGCATCAAGAAGCTGCGCGAGGAGCATGGCCACGACATCGGCACGCTCTTCCTGGAATGTTCGGGTGCCGAGCTGGAGCGGCGCTATTCCGAGACGCGCCGCCGCCATCCGCTCGCGCAGGATCGTCCGGCCTGGGACGGGATCGCGCACGAGCGCGAATTGCTCACGCCGCTGCGCCGCTGGGCGAATCGGCTGATCGACACCACCGATCTCAGCTCGAACGAGCTCGCCCAGCAGATTCGCGCGACCTTCTCCGGCGAAGGCCTGGGTGAGACGGTGATCTCGGTCGTTTCCTTCGGTTTCGCCCGCGGCCTGCCGCGCGATGCGGACCTGGTGTTCGACATGCGATTCCTGCGCAATCCGCATTGGGTGGCCGAGTTGCGGCCCGGGACCGGCCGGGATGCCGATGTCTCCGCCTATATCGCCGCCGATCCCGCCTATCCGGCGGCGATGGCGCAGATCGAGTCGCTGCTGCTCCTGCTGGTCCCGCGCTACCAGGCCGAGGGAAAGGCGTATGTTACGATAGCGTTCGGATGCACGGGCGGCCGCCACCGGTCGGTTCATGTCGCCGAACGGATGGCCCAGCGGTTGCGCGCCGCGGGTTTTTCGCCCACGGTGGCGCATCGTGATACCAAGACCGCGCCGCAGGACTCGCTGGAGGGGGCCCCGGTGACCACGGCAGGGGGCGGAGTTTGAAATGATCGGTTTGGTGCTCGTGACGCACGGACGACTCGCGGAGGAGTTCGTAGTCGCGATGGAGCATGTGGTGGGCAAGCAGGAGCAGATCGCATCGATCTGCATCGGGCCCGAGGACGACATGGAAGGTCGCCGCGCGGACATCGCCGCGGCGATCCAGAGCGTCGATTCGGGTCGCGGCGTGATCGTGCTGAGCGATCTGTTCGGAGGCACGCCTTCGAACCTCGCCATCTCCCTGATGGAGGCAGGCCGGGTCGAGGTGATCGCAGGGATCAACCTGCCGATGCTCATCCGCCTGGGCAGCGCGCGCAAGACGATGAAGGTCACCGAAGCGGTGGCCGCTGCGCGCGACGCGGGCCGCAAATACATCACCGTCGCATCCGAAGTCCTGGGAGAGGCTGCCGCTTGAGTCGCACGATCCGAAACGTCACGATTTCGAACAAGCGCGGCTTGCACGCGCGCGCCAGCATGGCCTTTGTGACGCTTGCCACCGCCCAACCGGTCGAACTTACCGTCGAGAAGGACGGCAACACCGCCTCGGGCACGTCGATCCTCGACCTGATGATGCTTGGCGCCGCCAAGGGAGACACGATCTCGATCAGCGCGGAGGGCGCCGGCGCCGATGGCGCGGTGCAGGCGCTGGTCGAGCTGGTCGAAGCGCGGTTCAACGAGGAATAGCCTCGTCCGCGCGGAGTAGCTAAAGGCCGCCGATGCCTCGCGAAATCACCGCCTTTTCCAATCCGCTCATCAAGCGCGTCCGCAACCTGCGCGACAAGAAGCATCGCCGCGAGGAAGGCCTGTTCCTCGCCGAGGGGCTGCGCATCCTGACCGAGGCGCACGAGGCCGGGCGGGTGCCGGAATATCTCTTCTACTCGAAGGACATGGCCGGCCATCCGCTGGTCCGTTCGCTGGTCGACGCCACCGAGGGCGCGGGCGGCTGGGCAGTCGAGACCAATGCCGACATCCTCTCCAAGCTCTCGGGCAAGGACAATCCGGGCGCGGTGGTCGGCGTATATCCCGACTTCGCCGTCACCCTGGCCGATCTCGATCGCACCAAGGCAGGCATCTGGCTGGTCGCCGAGCGGCTGCGCGATCCCGGCAACCTCGGCACCATCCTGCGCACCGCCGATGCGGTGGGCGCCGGCGGGCTGATCCTGATCGACGACTGCGTCGATCCCTTCTCGGTCGAGGCCGTGCGCGCCAGCATGGGGGCGCTGTTCACCGTGCCGGTGGCGCGATCGAGCTGGGGCGACTTCCTCGTCTGGCTGCGCAAGGGGCCGGGCCAGCTGGTCGGGCTCAGCCTGGATACCGAGCATGACTATCGCGCGCCGCTCTACGAGGCGCCGACCTTCCTGCTGACCGGCAACGAGGCGCAGGGCATGCCCGGCTTCATGGCCGAAGCCTGCGACCTGCTGGTCAAGATACCGATGCTCGGCAAGGCGGACAGCCTGAACGCCGCGATCGCCACCGCCGTCATGGCCTATGAGGTGCTCGGCCAGCAGCGAAGCTGAACGCCAGCTAATCGTTACGGCCATGGTCGGTTCAGACCGTCCCATGCATTGTGTTCCGCATAGAGGGAGTGAATCAATGCGACTTTCGACCATCGCCGCCGCCAGCCTGATCGCGCTGACCGCCCTGCCCGCCGCGGCGCAGGCCCAGGCCGATTATCGCGCCGGCGGCACCGAGCCGTTCTGGAGCCTGACGATCGGCGCGCGGACCATGCGCTTCGAGGCGCCGGGTCGCCGGCCGGTGAGCGTGCCGACGCCCAAGGTGATCCACGGCTTTGCCGGCGAGATGTGGCAGACCCGCCGGATCAACGTGAACACCAACCATCGCCCGTGCCGCGACGGGATGAGCGACCGCGTCCATCCCGACACTGTGACCGTCACCGTCGACGGACGCCGGTTCGAGGGCTGCGGCGGTGAACCGCGGGCCGAGGCCGGTACCGGCCTGGTCGACGGCAACTGGCAGATCACCGCACTGAACGGACGCCCGGTGGCGCCGGGCTCCCGCCCCTCGATCGCATTCGACAAGGGCCGGGTCTCGGGCAATGCCGGCTGCAACCGCTTCACCGGCAATTATACGTTCGCCCGTGGCCAGATCAGCACCGGCGGCGTGGCGAGCACCAAGATGGCCTGTATCGACCGCGCCCGGAACCTGCAGGAGCAGACCATTCTCGGGCTGCTCGGCGAGCGGCTGACCGTCTCGACCAACCGGGCCGGCAAGCTGGTGCTGACCGGCCCCCGCGGCCGCAGCCTGACCCTGGTCCGCAGCCGACCCTGACCTGACGCGCGGGGCGATGGAGACCATCGCCCCGCGCGCCTATATCGCATGCCGCAGCGCCCCCTCGCTGAAGTTCCGGAAGCGGTAACCGGAACGGGCCCCGCAGGCGGGATCCTGTCTTTCCAACAGGGCAAGGAGCTGCCAGGCCGGCCGCCTGGCCACACCAGCCAAGCAACCGAATCCTAGCCGCGTACCGCTCAGCTGGTCTTCTTCTTCGCCCGCTGCTCCTCGATATAGCGCAGCTCGCTCTTCACGGCCTCGTCGTTGGGCGACACTTCCAGGCACTTGCGGAACAGCTTCTCCGCATCGTCGAGCCGACCCATCTCGATCATGTCGAAAGCCATGCCGAACCAGGCGCGGCGCAGCGACTTGTTGCGCCGATCGCCTTCCTGGCGGAGCGCGGCATCAGCGGCGCGGGCATAGAAATCATAGGAACGCTGCCAGCTCTTCTGCGCCTGATAGGCATAGCCGAGCTCGGACAGATAATGCGGATGGAACGGCGCCAGCGCCACCGAGCGTTCGAGGAAGGGCACCGCGGCATCGAGCTGCTTCAGGTCGATCAGCGCGAACCCCTTGGCCCAGAGCGCGATGCACCAGCCGCCGTCCGCCAGGGTATAATCCTTGCCGGCCACCCCGGCATAGGCCTTGGTCTCGGCCGGCTCGACATCGCAAAGCGGCTTCGGCTTGCCGGCATAGCGGCGCTCGTAATCGGCGAGCAGCGGGTTGAGCTTGTCCACCGCCTGTTGCGGCTGCCCCCCCTGGATCAGCTGGACGATCTCGCCGAGCTTGGCGTCGTTGGTCGACTCCTGGGCCTGGGCGGCCCCGATCGGCGCGGCGGCAAGCAAGAGTGCGAAAGCAAGCTTCATCGAATTCCCCTCCTTTTCGATAGCGCGCCAGACTATCCCGCAGCGGCGCCGCCGTCACCACATCGATCAGTCCCCGGCCTGTCCTTCCAGCTGATCGCGCACCATGCCGTGCGGATCGAGCGCGAACTGGCGCTGCAGGCGAAAATGCAGCGTGTCTTCGAGATCGACCGGCTCGAGACCGTAACGGTTCATCGCGAGCAGCGTTGCATCGGGCAGCGCCATCAGCAGCGGCGAATGGGTGGCCATGATCACCTGTGCCTTGCCCTCTTGCTGGATGCGGTGGAGCAGGCGGAGGAAATCGAACTGGCGATTGGGCGACAGCGCCGATTCGGGCTCGTCGAACAGGAAGATGCCCGGACGGGCGCAGCGCTCCTCGAAGAAGCGGACAAAGCTCTCGCCATGCGAATGCGAGAGAAAGTCGGGCGGCGCAGCACCGCCCTCACGCGCGGCAGTATCGAGATACCGGGCGACCGAGAAGAAGCTCTCCGCCCGGAAGAACCAGCCCTGCCCGATCTTGGGCAGCCAGCTCGCCTTGAGCGTGCCGGCGAGCGCACCGCCGCTGCTCTCCAGCGCGCGGCTGTTGTCCACCGCGAGATAGCCCGGGCCGCCGCCGCTCTCGTCGAACCCGGCGATCACCCCGATCGCTTCGAGCAGGGTCGATTTGCCGACGCCGTTCTCGCCGACGATGATCGTCACCGGCCGGTCGAAGCCTAGCTCGAACTCGCGCCTGCGGAACAGCGGCAGGCACCAGGGATAGGCGGCCCAGTTCGCCTCGGCCTCGGGATCGAGCCAGATGCGCTTGAGATAGGGCGGCGGCAGGCTGGTGTGCCGGTAGCGCGGCATCGCGTTATTCCGCCGCTTCCGCCTCGGGCTCGCCGGCATGGCTGGCGAGCAGTTCGACCGGCGGCACCGCCTCGATCTCGCGTGCGCCCGTCTCGACGTTCAGTTCCTTGAGCTTGCGCGCCGAGACCAGCGCGCGGGTCTCGAGGCTGGTGGCGAAGGTGTTGAAATTCTTGACCGCGGTGTTGAGCCCCGAGCCGACAACGCGCAGATCGCCCAGCGCCTTGGCCAGCCGGTCGTACAGCTCCTTGCCGAGCTCGCCGATCTGGCGCGCCTCCTTGGCGAGCTTCTCCTGGCGCCACACCGCAGCGACGGTGCGCGCGATCGCGATCAGGTTGGTCGGGGTGGCGAGCAGCACGCGCTTCTCGAAGGCGAAATCCCACATCGTCGGATCGAATTCGAGCGCGGCGGAGAGGAAATGCTCGCCCGGCACGAACATGATCACATAGTCGGGCGCCTCGCTGAACTGGTTCCAATAGGCCTTGTTGCCCAGCCCGTTGATATGCGCCTTCATCGAGGCCGCATGCGCGGCGAGGCCGATGCGCCGCTCCTCCTCGTCCACTGCGCCGAACGCGTCCTGATACGCGTTGAGCGAGACCTTGGCATCGATCACCAGCGCGCTGCCACCCGGCACATGGACGATCACGTCGGGGCGCAGCCGCCCGCCATCCTCGCCCGCGACGTTCACTTCGGTCTCGAAATCGGCATGTTCGGACAGGCCGCAGGTCTCCAGCACGTTGCGCAGCTGCTGCTCGCCCCAGCGGCCGCGCGCCTTAGGCGCGTTGCGCAGCGAATTGACCAGCTTGGCCGCCTCGCTGCTCACCCGCTCCTGGCCGATCCGCATCTGTTCGATCTGGCCCTTGAGGTCGCCGAACGCGTCGCGCCGCTCGGCCTCGACCTTGGCGACACCTTCCTCATAGCGCTGGAGCCGCTCGTTGACCGGCTGGAGCAGCGCCTTGAGGTTCTGGCCCGAAGTCTGCTCGGATTCCTTGAACCGCTCCTCGGCGCGCTTGAGGAAGGCTTCCTGCGTCTCAGTGAGCATCGTGCCGGCGAGCTCGCGGAACTGGCCGGCCATCGCCTCCCGCGCGCCCTTGAACTCGGCGAGACGCTCCTCGAACGCTTCCGCCTTGGTGCGCAGCTCGGTGAGCTGGAGCCGGGCATCGTCGCGCTCGTCGCGGAGCATTTCGGCCTGGCTGCGCAGCGCCTCGACATGGCTGGCGCGCTCCTCTGCCGCGGCGAGATCGGTGATCGCCGCCTTGAACTGCGCCTCCCGCGCATCGCGCTCGGCCCGCATCTGCGCCGCCGGGCGCCCGCCCAGGAACATGCCCAGGCCGAGCCCGATGACGAGCGCGGCGACCGCAACTCCTAGCGCCAGCAATTCCAACACAAGCCTCCCGGAAGTTCACTAAGTTCACGACATGCACGCGCGAGAAAGGCCGGACCAGGCGCACAGCCCGCGCGGATGCTCAAGCGCGGAACATAACTTGAACAGTCTGAGTAGGACAGGGTTAATTTAGGGTCCGGTTCCGACATATCTTCACTTGTTTGAATATATGCACTGCCCGACTATGGGCCACCCACCCGGATCGGGGGGAATCAGGGGTCGCGCGTTCACCATCGTCCCATCGCACCAGCGAAAAAGGAACACGCACATGGCCCTCACCTATCATCTGGCCCGCGAATGCCTCAACAATGTCGATGACGCCGCCGGACGCTTCCAGATCGAAGGCGGCAAGCTCAGCGACGCGAAGAAGCAGCCCGTCGGCACCTATTCGATCGTACGGCGGATAAGCTGCGGCACCCAGGCGTTCAACACCGCCCAGGTCTGGATCACCCTGTTCTTCGGCAAGCTGCCCGACACGAAGATCCCGCCGGAAAACATCACGCTGCACGGCTCGCACGACTTCAACAGCGGCGACGGCCTGGGCAGCGTCAGCGCGGCATCTAGCAGTTTCGTCGCCCAGATCGGCAAGCAATACAAGTCCGCTTCGTCGACCGGAACGATCGTGATCGGCTGACGCGGCACCGAAGGGGCCGCGCGCCGGAGATCAGGCGGCGGCCCTGCGCGCCTTGTTGAGCTTCTTGAGGATCATGTCGCGCTTCAGGCGCGAGAGGTGATCGATGAAGACGATGCCCTGCAAATGATCCATCTCGTGCTGGATGCAGGTGGCGAGCAGGCCCTCGAAGACCTCGTCATGCGCGACGCCCTTCTCATCGAGCCACTTCACGCGGCAGCGCGCGGGGCGCTCGACATCGGCGAACTGCTCGGGGATCGACAGGCAGCCCTCGGTATAGATCGACTGCTCCTCGGCCGGATCGAGGATCTCGGGATTGATGAAGACGCGCGGCTCGCGGATCGGCTTGCCTTCCTCGTCTTCCTGTTCCTGGAGATCCATGACGATCAGGCGCTTGGGCACGCCCACCTGGATCGCGGCGAGGCCGATGCCGGGCGCGTCGTACATCGTGTCGAACATGTCCGCGATCAGGTCGCGCAGTTCGTCGGTCACCTCCGTGACAGGTTCGGAGATGAGACGCAGACGCGGATCGGGTACTTCGACAATCGGTAGAATGGCCATGGCGCCAATTTAGGCCAGTGGGGCGCTCAAATCAATAATTCTAGGCCACCGGCCGCCGCGCGCGCAGTGCCTGGGCGAGCGTGCCCTCGTCGAGATAGTCGAGTTCTCCGCCCACCGGCAGGCCGTGCGCGAGCTGGGTGACGCGTACCGGATAGGTCTCGATCCGCTCGGCGATATAATGGGCGGTAGTCTGCCCCTCGAGCGTGGCGTTCATCGCCAGCACCACCTCGTCGATGCCGCCGGCGGCGATGCGCGCGACCAGCCTGTCGATGCGAAGATTCTCGGGCCGGACGCCCTCCAGCGCCGAGAGCCGGCCGCCAAGGACATGGAAACGCCCCGGAAAGAGGCGCGAGCGATCGAGCGCCCAGAGGTCCGCCACTTCCTCGACCACGCAGAGCGAGCGCACGTCGCGGCGCGGATCGGCGCAGATCTGGCAGGGATCGCTGGTGTCGACATTGCCGCAGGTGCCGCAGGTGACCAGGTTCCGGCTAACCGCGCCCAGCGCCGAGAGCAGCGGATCGAGCGCGGTCTCGCGCTTCTTGAGCAGATGGAGCACCGCGCGGCGCGCCGAACGCGGGCCGAGGCCGGGAAGTCGCGACAGGGCCTGGGTGAGCGCTTCGATCTCGGGAGATGCCATGGCGGGAGAGATAAGCGAGGCGGAACGGAAAGCAAACACCCCTGCCCCGGCCCGTCGTCCCAGTGGAAGCGGGGATATCAGGAGATTGCGCAGGACCAGAGCCGCATGAGATCCCGGCTTTCGCCGGGATGACGGTTGGGGCTAAAGGCCCGGCATGCGAGTGATATTCATGGGAACGCCCGACTTTGCCGTGCCGGTGCTCGATGCGTTGGTGAAGGCCGGCCACGACGTCGTGGCGGCTTACAGCCAGCCGCCGCGGGCGGGCGGGCGGCGGGGCAAGGCGCTCACCCCTTCGCCGGTGCATGCCTGGGCCGAGGAACTGGGGATCGAGGTGCGCACGCCGCTCTCGTTCCGGAAGGACCCTGACGCGCTTCCGGCACTGCAGGCGCTGGAGGCGGATGTCGCGGTGGTCGCTGCCTATGGCCTGATCCTGCCCCAGGCGGTGCTCGATGCGCCGAAGCATGGCTGCCTGAACGTCCATGGCTCGCTGCTGCCGAGATGGCGCGGCGCCGCGCCGATCCAGCGCGCGATCCTCGCAGGAGACGCGGAGACGGGCGTCGGCATCATGCAGATGGAAGCCGGGCTCGATACCGGGCCGGTGCGGCTGGAGGAGCGGACGTCGATCGGTGGCAAGACCGCGGGGGAATTGACCGTCGAACTGAGCGCGATGGGCGCCCGGCTGATGGTCGAAGTGCTGGCGGACCTGGACGGGCATCCTGCGGTGGTGCAGCCCGAAGAGGGGGTGACCTACGCCTCGAAGATCGAAAAGGCGGAGGCGCGGCTCGACTTCACGCGAAGCGCGGTGGAGGTCGAGCGGCAGGTTCGGGCGTTCAATCCCGCCCCGGGTGCCTTTTTCGAGTTTCAGGGCGAACGCATCAAGGTCCTGACCGCGCACGTCCAGACCGATCTCGAACTCCGTGCGGACTTCGAGAGCATTCCCGGCCTGATCCTGGACGATCAGCTGGCGATCGGCTGCTGCGTCGGCGCGATTCGCCCCGACATGGTCCAGCGAGCCGGCCGCGGTGTCATGACGTCACGCGAGCTTCTGCGCGGCCTGGATATCCCCAGGGGAACCCGGCTTTGACGCGGTTCGCGCTGACGGTGGAATTCGACGGCCGGCCCTTCATGGGCTGGCAGCGGCAGGACCACGGCCCGAGCGTGCAGCAGGCGATCGAGGATGCCGCCTTCGCGGTGACCGGAGAGCGCGCCTCGGTGCAGGCCGCCGGCCGCACCGATGCCGGCGTGCACGGCCTGGGCATGCGCGCGCATATCGACATCGAGAAGCCGATCACCGCATTCCGGCTGATGGAGGCACTCAACGCGCGGGTGCGGCCCAATCCGGTGGCGATCCTCGATTGCGTCGAAGTGGCGGATGATTGGCATGCGCGTTTCTCGTGTGTTGCACGCCACTATGAATACAGAATCTCAACAAGACGCGCGCCGCTCACCTGGGAGAAGGGGCTCGCCTGGCGGGTGATCCCCCCGCTCGATGCCGGCCTGATGGCCGAGGGCGCTGCGCGGCTGGTGGGGCGGCACGACTTCACTACCTTCCGCTCGGCGCATTGCCAGGCGGACAGCCCGCTGCGCACGCTCGACCGGCTCGAAGTAATCGCGGAGGGCGAGCGGATCAGCGTCTTCGCCTCGGCCCGCTCGTTCCTGCACCACCAGGTACGCTCGATGGTCGGGTGCATCGTGCTGGTCGGCCAGCGCCGCTGGACGCCCGACGACATGACCGCGGCGCTGGAAGCCCGCGACCGCGCCGCGCTGGGGCTCAATGCGCCGTCGGACGGGCTGTTCTTCCTGCGGGCGGATTATCCCTGATGTCCCTCCCGCAGAAGCGGGAGGGTGGCCCTAACGGCTGAACCGCGCGGCCAGCTCGACATGGGTCGACCAGCGGAACTGGCCGACCGGCTGGATCCAGTCGAGCCGATAGCCGCCCTGACACAAGATCTCCGCATCTCGTGCAAAGGTGTTGGGATTACAGGAAACATGCGCCACGAGCGGCGCACGCGCCTTGGCGATCTCGGCAACCTGTTCGCGCGCACCGGCGCGGGGCGGATCGATCACCACTGCATCGAACTTGTCGAGGTCCGTGCCCGTTACCGGGCGGCGGAACAGGTCGCGATGGTCGGCAAAGACCATGCGCCGTGCGCTGCCCGCAGCGGCCTTGAGCGACAGGATGGAATCCCGGGCGGCTTCGGCCGCATAGACCTTGGCCTTGGGAAAGGCGAAGGTGAAGGTGCCCAGCCCCGCGAAGAGATCGGCGACGGTGCCGGCATCGCCGACGACCTCCCGCACCGCGGCGACCAAAGCCGCCTCGCCCTCGGGCGTCGCCTGGAGGAAATTGCCCGGGGGGAACGGCACGGGCACGCCGCCGAGCGTGATCGTCACCGGATCGGGCTCCCAGCGCGCCGTCGGCCCCAGCCCCTCGTCCATCGAGAAGCGGGCGAGCTGGTGGCGGTGCGCGAAGGCGGTGATCGCCTCGGCCGCGGCGAGGCCTTCGGCCTCGAGCCCGTCGAGCAGCACGTCGATGCCCTGATCGGCCCTGGCGAGATGGACGTTGATCCGCCGCGACGTCGGCAACAGCGCGGCGAGCAGGCCGCGCAGCGGCGCCAGCAGCGCGAACAGCGCGGGATCGAGGACGTGGCACTCGTTCAGGTCGATCAGCGTGTGGCTGCCCTGCCCGGTGAAGCCGAGCAGCACCTGGCGGCCGCGACGCTCGGCATGGAGCGTGGCGCGCCGGCGGGTCCGGGGCGGCGACAGCAAGGGCGGACGGATCTCGGTCTTGAGCTTGTGCTGGGCGAGCGCGCCGGTGATGCGGTCGACGATGAACGCACTCCAGGCGAAGTCGTCGAGATGCTGGAGCTGGCAGCCCCCGCATTCGGGAAAGTGCCTGCAGGGCGGTTCCTGATGATGCGGACCGCGGGTGATCGCACCGTGCGCGTCGACCTGGTCGCCGGGCGCGGTGAAGGGGATGTAGCGGCCATCGTCGGTGATACCCTCACCACGGCCCGCGACTTTCAGGACGGTGCTCAGAGACATTCGGAAATCGCTTGGGGGAGATGCATCGGCAGCGCATCGGCGATGAAGGCCGGTCCTGCAAGGGCTGCGGCACGGGCATGCAGCCAGACCGCCGCTTCCGCGGCATTTTTATTGCCCGAAGCGACCTGGGCGGCGAGCGTGCCGGCAAGGACGTCGCCGGTGCCGGCAGTAGAGAGCCAGGACGATGCCTGGGCGAGCACGCGAACCACGCCGCGCGGCGTGGCAATCACCGTATCGGCACCCTTGTGAATCACCGTCGCGCGGGTTTCCGATGCTGCTGCAAGGGTTTGGGTAATCTTGTCGCCATCGCTTTCGAACATCCGCTCGAACTCGCCCGCATGCGGCGTGAGCCAGGTGGCGGCATTGCGGCGCTGGAGCCAGGCGCCCGCAGACTTGCCCAGAAGCGTGAGCGCGTCGCCATCGAGGATGAGAGGGAGATCGGCACCGAGTGCCGCCTTGAGCAGCCCCTCGGCACGGCGATCGCGACCCAGGCCGGGGCCTATCACGACGGCGCCGATACGCTTCTCGGTGAGGAAGTCCGCCAGATCGTCGCCATTCGCGATCTTGTGGCGCACCAGCGCGTCGGGTCCACCGCCGCCGTCGCTGGCGCAGGCCAGGATCGTGTAGCCCGCACCGCCTGCCATCGCGGCATGCGCCGCCAACCGCGCGGCTCCGGGCATGTCGCCCTCGACCACCACGACCAGACCACGGCTGTACTTGTGCGCGCGCGGGCCCGGCGCGACGAGTTTCGGGCGGGTGACGGTGCGCCACTGGCTCTCGACCGGAATACCGATATCGGCGAGCAGGACATGACCGCAGCGCTCCAGTCCGGCGCCAAGGACATGGGCCGGCTTGAGCGCGCCGAGCGCCAGCGTCGCGCTGATGCCGCGGGGCACGCCGAGATCGGTGCCGCTGTCTGTCTCGAGGCCCGAGGGCAGGTCGATCGCAAGGGTGAAGCGCGCGGCGGCGACCAGCTCGGCGAAGACCGGGGCGATGCCGCGCTCCAAGGGACGCGTGAGGCCGGTGCCGAACAGGCCGTCGACCAGCACCGGGCGCGGGCGGGCCTGGTAGAGCGAACCCACCTCCCCGCCCCAGCGCGCGTGCATCTCGCGCGCCGCCGGAGTGCCGGGCTCGCCCGAGGCGGCGATGGCGACGTCATGGCCAGCTGCCTTCAACAGGCGCGCGGCGACATAGGCGTCCCCGCCATTATTGCCCGGGCCGGCGAGGACCAGGATCGGCGATCCATGGACGAAGCGGGCGGCCTCGCGCGCCACGGCGGCACCCGCGCGCTCCATCACGTCGAGCTGGGGTTCGCGCCGGAACACCGCCTCCTCGGCGGCGCGCATCTGGGCGGCGGTGACGATCGGTGCGCCGGGCGGGATCATTTGCCCGGTTTGGCCCCGCGCACGGTCGCAGGCAAGCGGTAGCGCGCGCCACCGATCGCGACTTCGACCTGATCGGGGGCGAGGATGGTGACTTCGGCCTTCTCGGCACCGTCCGCCGCGATCACACCGCGACCATCGGTGGTGACGAGCAGGCGACGGAAGCCGCCATCCGGGTGGCGGAGCGTAAGGAACAGCCCGTCCTGCGACTGGGTACGGTCGATCGCACAGGCGAAGGCGAAGGTCTCGGCGCCCGGCGGGGCGCATTCGATGCGCCCCTCCGCCTTTTCCATCTTCTCGGCGTGGATTTCGTTGCGGGCCTCGGCGGCCTTGTCACGGACCTGGGTGTTACAGGCGGGGAGGGAAAGAAGGGCCGCGAGCGTGAGCGCGGCGCGTGCCCTTCCCCTCTCCCCAACCCTCTCCCGACCGGGGAGAGGGCGAACTCGATCAGATATCGGCAAATACATGGGTTTCGGCGCTGGCTCCGGGATGCGTTACAGCCCCCTTATAAGCCGGGCCGACATTTTGCGAGAAGCGCCAGAGCGCGCCCGCCTGATAGTCGTTCATCCGCGGCTGCCACTTGGCCCGGCGCTCGGCCAGCACGTCCTCGGGCACGTTGAGATCGACGGTGCCGGCCTCGGCATCGATGCTGATCTCGTCGCCGTCCTGGACCAGCGCGATCGGGCCGCCCTCGGCCGCCTCGGGGCCGACATGGCCGATGCAGAAGCCGCGGGTGCCGCCCGAGAAGCGGCCGTCGGTGATCAGCGCCACCTTCTCGCCCAGCCCCTGGCCATAGAGCGCCGCGGTGGTCGATAGCATCTCGCGCATGCCCGGGCCGCCCTTGGGCCCCTCATAGCGAATGACGACGACCGTCCCTTCCTTGATCGCATTGGCCTCGACCGCGGCGAAGGCATCCTCCTCGCGCTCGAACACCTTGGCGGTGCCGGTGAACTGCAGGCGCTTCATCCCCGCGACCTTCACGATCGCGCCCTCGGGCGCCAGCGAGCCGCGCAGGCCGACGACGCCGCCGGTGGGGGTGATCGGAGCCTTGGCGTCGTAGATCACCTTCTGGTCGGGGTTCCAGGTGACCTCGTCGATATTCTCGCCGAGCGTCTTGCCGGTCACCGTCAGGCAATCGAGGTGCAGGAAGCCCTCTGCCGCCAGCGTCTTCATCAGCATGTAGATGCCGCCCGCCTCGTGCATGTCGCGCGCGACATAGCGGCCGCCGGGCTTGAGATCGGCGATGTACGGGGTGGTCTTGAAGATCTCCGCGACGTCGAACAGGTCGAATTCGATGCCGGCCTCGTTCGCCATGGCCGGCAGGTGCAGCGCGCCATTGGTCGAGCCACCGGTCGCCGCGACGATGCGGGCAGCGTTCTCGAACGCCTCGCGGGTGCAGATGTCGCGCGGGCGGATCTGCTTCTCGATCAGCGTCATCACCTGACGGCCCGCGGCAATCGCGATCTCTTCACGCGACTTGTAAGGTGCCGGCGCCATGTTGCTGTTCGGCAAGGACAAACCGATGGCTTCGGCGACGCACGCCATGGTGTTGGCGGTGTACTGGCCACCGCAGGCACCGTGGCCCGGACAGGCCGCCTTCTCGATCGCGGTGACCTCCGAAAGCGGGCACTTGCCGGCGGAATAGCGGCCAACCGCCTCGAACACGTCGATGACCGTCAGGTCGCGCTCCTGGTAGCGGCCGGGCAGGATCGAGCCGCCATAGACGAAGATCGACGGCACGTTGAGGCGGAGCATCGCCATCATCATGCCGGGGAGCGACTTGTCACACCCCGCGAAGGTGACGAGCGCGTCGTAGCAGTGGCCCCGCACCGAGAGCTCGACCGAGTCGGCAATGACCTCGCGGCTGACCAGCGAGGACTTCATCCCCTGATGGCCCATGGCGATGCCGTCGGTAACGGTGATCGTATTGAAGCGGCGCGGCATGCCGCCGGCCTCGTTCACCCCGGTGCGGCACCAGTCGGCCTGCTGATCGAGCGTGGTGTTGCAGGGCGCGCTGTCATTGCCCGCCGAGGCGATGCCGACGAACGGCCGGGCGATCTCCTCCTCGGTGAGGCCCATGGCGTAATAATAGCTGCGGTGCGGAGCGCTCTCGACGCCGACGGAAACGTAGCGGCTGGGGAGCTTGGACTTGTCGAATCGGTTGGTCATGATGCGCAAGCCTATGTCGCGAGAAGGCCGTTTTGCGCAAGACTATTGCGTAAAGAAATTATGTGGGGATGGAAATTATAGCCGTCATCCCGGCGAAAGCCGGGATCTCAGGCGATGGCGCAGGGAAGGAGCCGCACGAGATCCCGGCTTTCGCCGGGATGACGGATTGGGGGCGGTATGACGTATCAATGCCGGGATGACGGTCTGAGACGTGGACGACGACTATGGAAGCAGATGCGCCGCCAGATCCGCCAGCACCCCGGCCCACTCCTCCGCCCCCGCCGCATCCCGGATCAGGTCGTTGCGGATCTCGATCGCGACCGAGGGAATGCCCTGTGCTTCGGCGTGGCGGTTGAGCGTCGCATTGAGCAGCCGCCCCGAATAGGGCTCATTGTCGCCGGTCACGAAACCGCGGGCCTCGAAGAACTTCACCGTCGGGTGCGCGGCGCGGGTGTCGCGGTTGTAGAGCACGCCGACCTGCCAGGGCCGGTCGGTGCCGCCATGCTCCAGGCAAGGCGTGAAGCTGTGGATCGAGAGGATCAGCCGGGGCCGCTGGGCGCGGATGCGGTCGCGCAGCACGCGGTGATAGGGCGCGTGGAAGCGGGCGATGCGCGCAGCCTTGTCGACCGTCTCGTTGCCGGGGATCAGATGGCCGTCGCTGCGGTGTGGGATCAGACCGATATGATCGGGCTCGCGGTGGAGATCGATCACGAGGCGCGAGACCGTGGCAAGGATGGCGGGGCAATCGAGCCTGGCGGCCAGCCCACGGGTGACGGCGGCGGCGCCGATGTCGATCGCGATATGGTTGTCGAGCAGGCCGGGCGCGATGCCCAGGTCGATATCGGCGGGCACCGCGTTGGAGGCGTGGTCGCACAGCAGGAGTACGTCCCGGACACCGCCCTCGAGGATCTCGGCGGTGCTCACCAGACGGGGTTCCGGCGGGCGCGGAACGCGGCAAGGCCCTCGGCGAATTCGGCACCACCGAATGCGTCCTCGAAGCCCTGGTCGGTCTGCTCGCCGTGCAGGGTTCGCTTGAGCAGCCGGATCGCCTGGGGGGCGTTGCCGGCGATCGCACCCGCCATGGCGGTGGCGGTGTCGATCGCCTTGGCGGTCTTCAGCTCGACCAGCCCGATCTTGTGGACCTCGTCGGAGCGGAGCTTGTCGCCGGTGAAGAGGAGGAGCGATGCCATGCCCTTCCCGACCTGCGCCTCCAGCCGGGCGACATCCTCGCGGGGGTAGCCAAGGCCCAGTCGCGCTGGGGTGATGGCGAATTCGGAGAGCTTGCCGGCGATGCGGATATCGGCGGCGAGGATCAGCGCCACCGCCGCGCCGAAGCAGCCGCCGTCGATCGCGGCGATCACGGGCATCGGGAGCGCGGCGATCGCCTCGATCCCCTCGCGCATCGCCTCGCGGAACTCGGTGCGGAGCGCGGGATCGGTCTGGAGCTGCTCGAACTCGCGGACATCGGCGCCGGCGGAGAAGATACCGGGCACGTCGGACCGGAGGATCACGGCGCGGGCATCGCCGACATCGCGGGCGGCGGCAGCGAGCGCCCGCCAGGCGGCGGTGGGAAGCGCGTTCTTCGCCTCGGGCCGCGCGAGCGCGATGGTGGCGACATTGCCGGTGCGGGTGAGATGGATCATGGCGCGGATCGGCCCGAATGGCGGCGCGCTGTCAAGGGGTGGATGGGGCGGGACTTGGAGACTCTCCGCGCCCGCGCCACCGACAGACGTTCTGCTCCCGGCAGTCGATCCGCTGAGGGTCGTATGCGCCTCGAGCCACCAACATCTCGCTAAATGGACTGGTTAACCGTCCCTTCCGCTCGCCGGGGAACGGGCCGGGTTCAGGTCAGCCGGCTCGGCAGCACCCACCAGTCCTTCGCCGCCAGTACTTCGGCCGCCGCGTCCCGCTTCGCCTCGCTGTCGAACAGCGCGAAGCAGGTCGCGCCGGAGCCGGACATGCGGGTGAGCCCGGCGCCCGGCTGGGCGGTGAGCAGTGCCAACACCGCGTCGATCACCGGCGCGATCGCGCGGGCGGGCGGTTCCAGATCGTTGCGACCCTGGCGCGGATCGGCCGGCAGCGGTCCGCGGTCGATACCGTCCCAGCGGCGGAACACCTCCGCGGTGGAGACCGCCACGCCCGGGTTGACCAGCAGCACCGGCGTGCCTGGCAGGCCGGCGACCGCTTCGAGCTGCTCGCCCCTGCCCTTGCCGATCGCGGTGCGGCCGAACAGGCAGGCCGGGACATCTGAGCCCAGGCCGTCGGCGATTGCGAACATGTCCTCGACCGCGACGCCGTGCAGCCGGCCCAGCGCGCGCAAGGTCGCGGCGGCATCGGCCGAGCCCCCGCCGATGCCCGAGGCAACCGGCAGGTGCTTGTCGAGCGTGATAGCGTGCGCGCCGCCGCCGAACGCTTCCCGGAATGCACGGGCAGCGCGGGTGACGAGATTGTCGCCCTCCTCGCTGAGCACCGCGGCGAAGGGGCCGGTCAGGGCGAAGCTGTCGGCCTCGGCGGGCTCGACCTGGAGGAGATCGCCATGCTCGACGAACGCGAACAGCGTCTCCAGCTCGTGATAGCCATCGGGGCGCCGCGCGCGGACGTGCAGCGCCAGGTTGAGCTTGGCCTTGGCAATCTCGGTGACCATCAGTTCAGCCCGTTCGCCAGCTTGGCCTGGATCCGGGTGACGTCGCCCGGCTCGGCACTCACCTCGGCGGCGCGCCAGGCGTAGCGCGCCTCGATCCGGCGGCCGAGCTTCCAATAGGTGTCGCCGAGATGCTCGTTGGGACGCATCCCGCCCGGATCGGCACGCACCGCCTGTTCGAGCAGGGGCAGCGCCCTGCCATATTGGCCATCGGCATAATAGGCGCGGCCGAGCGAGTCGGTGATCGCGGGATCGCCCGGCTTGAGCTTGCGGGCACGCTCGAGCAGCGCCTGGGCGGTGGGCAGGTCGACGCCGCGCTCGACCTGGGCATTGCCGAGCCAGGTCAGCGCCTCGGGCTCTTCGGGGGCGAGCTGGACCGCGCGCTGCAGCGCGGGCAGCGCCTCTTCCCAGCGGCCGGCGCGATCGAGCGCGGCGCCGCGGAGATAATAGAGCTCCCAGCCGCTCTCGTCGCCGGAACGGACCTGGGCATGGGCATAGGCCTCCGCGGCATCGGCATAGCTGCCGGTCTGGAAGAGCAGCTCGCCATAGGCCCGGATCTCCTGCGGGCTGGCCCGCTCGGCAGTGGCGAGCGCCTTCGCGTCGGCAAGCGCTTCGGGGAGCCGCCCGGCCCTGCGAAGGGCGGAGACCCGGCCGGCGGTGGCGCTGCGGGCGAAGGGGCCGTCGGGGCGGACCTCGGCGAGCGTCTGCAGCGCGAGGCCGGTGGCGTCGGTGCGCGACAGCGCGTCGGCGAGCAGCAGCCGGGCGCGATCCTCCTGCGGATCGAGCAGCAATGCGGCGCGGGTGAGCAGGATCGAGAGCGGCGCCAGTTCCTCGCCGCTCAGATCGGCGGCGAGGCTGAGGAAGACATGGGCGGCGCCGAACGCGGCATCCGGCTTGCCGCCCTTTGCCTCGCGCTTGCGCCAGGCCTTGCTCGCGCCGGCGAGGTCGCCGAGTAGCTGGTCGGCCCTGGCCACCTGGCCGGTACGCAGCAAAGTTATGCCGGCGTCGATGCGCGCGTCGGCCGGATCCTCGGTGCCGCTGAACGCCGCGAGCGAGAGCAGGCCCTGGTCGGGCTTGCCGGTGGCGATCAGCAGCAGCGCGCGGTGGCGACCGGTGAAGCGCGAGGCGAGCGCGTTGCCATGCGCGGTGTCGAGCAGAGGCAGCGGATCCTCGCCACGATCGAGCGCGAGCCAGGCACCGAGCACGGGCACGATGAAATCGAGCTGCGCCTTGGACATGCGCTCCAGCGCCTTCTCGGCGCCGAGCCGGTCGCGGCCCTTCAGCGCGACGGCGAAGGCGAGCAGATCGGTGTCCGGCGGTGCGGTGCGAGCGGCGACCAGCGACGCGGCGGCGCGGGTGGCGAGCGCATAGTCGCCCGCCGCCAGCCCCTGGCGATAGGCGCGCATCGCGAGCAGCTGGTCGCCCGGCACTGCCGTCAGCGCGCGGGCATAGCCGGCGGCGGCAAGGCCGGGCTCCCCCGCCGCATCGGCGGCACGGGCACGAGCATAGTCGCGCAGGTCGAGCGGCGGCGCGGTCCGCTGCTGCGCTGCCGCCGGCAAGGCCAGCAGCAGCGCGAGCGTCAAACTACATGTTCGGATAATTGGGGCCGCCGCCGCCTTCGGGGACCACCCAGTTGATGTTCTGGGTGGGATCCTTGATGTCGCACGTCTTGCAGTGGACGCAATTCTGCGCGTTGATCTGGAAGCGCAGATCGTCGCCCTCGCCGACAACTTCGTAGACACCGGCGGGACAGTAGCGCTGCGCCGGCTCGGCGTACACCGGAAGATTATAGTTAATCGGGATTTCCGGGTCCTTCAGCGTCAGATGGACCGGCTGGTCCTCCTCGTGATTGGTGTTCGAGATGAACACCGAGGAGAGACGATCGAAGGTCAGCACACCATCGGGCTTGGGATAGTCGATCTTCGGCGCGACCGATGCGTGCCACAGCCCCTCATTGTCGGGCTTGTGCTTCATGGTGAACGGCCAGCGCAGGCCGATCAGCTCGCTCCACATCGCCGCACCGGCGAGCAAGGTGCCCCAGGTATCGCCGAACTTCTTGACGAGCGGCGCCACGTTGCGAACACCGCGCAGCTCCTTGTAGACCCAGCTCTTCTCGTACGCCTCGGGATAGGCGGCCAGCTCGTCCGCCTCGCGGCCGGCGCCGACCGCGGCGAACGCCGCCTCGGCCGCCATCATGCCGCTCTTCATCGAGGTGTGCGTGCCCTTGATGCGCGGCACGTTGAGGAAGCCCGCCGCGTCGCCGATCAGCGCGGCGCCGGGCGCCACCAGCTTGGGCACCGATTGCAGGCCGCCGTCCGAGATCGCGCGCGCGCCATAGGACACGCGCTTGCCGCCCTTGAGGATCGCCGCGATTTCCGGATGGGTCTTCCAGCGCTGCATCTCCTGGAAGGGCGAGAGATACGGGTTCTTGTAGTTGAGCCAGGTGACGAAGCCGAGCGCGACCTGCCCGTCGGCCTGATGATAGAGGAAGCCGCCGCCATTGGCGCCGTCGGTCAACGGCCAGCCCTGGGTGTGGATCACGCGGCCCGGCACGTGATTGGCCGGATCGATGTCCCACAGCTCCTTGATGCCGATGCCGTAGATCTGCGGCTGGCTGTCCTTGTCGAGCTCGAAATTGCGGATCAACTGCTTGGTCAGGTGGCCGCGGCATCCTTCGGCGAAGAAGGTGTACTTGGCGTGCAGCTCGAGGCCCGGCTGATAGTCGGGCTTGTGCTCGCCGTCGCGCGCCACGCCCATGTCGCCGGTGGCGACGCCCTTCACCGAGCCATTGTCGTGATAGAGGATCTCGGCCGCGGCGAAGCCCGGGAAGATCTCGACGCCCATCTCCTGCGCCTTGTCGGCCAGCCAGCGGCAGAGATTGCCCAGGCTGCCGGTATAGGTGCCCTTGTTGTGGAGGAACGGCGGGGTGATGAACTCGGGGAAGCCCGAGCGGCCCTTCTCGCTGAGAATCCAGTGGTGGTTCTCGGTCACCGGCGTCCGCGCCAGCGGGCAGCCATCGTCGCGCCAGCTCGGCAGCAGTTCGTCGAGCGCCTTGGGATCGACCACCGCGCCGGAGAGAATGTGCGCGCCGACCTCGGAGCCCTTTTCGAGGATGCACACCGAAAGCTCGCTGCCCGCTTCCGTGGCCAGCTGCTTCAGCCGGATCGCCGCCGAAAGGCCCGCGGGGCCCGCGCCGACGATCACGACGTCATAGGGCATCGACTCCCGTTCGCTCATCATCGCATCCTTCATAATCTTGGCCTTGAACGCGCCGCACCGCTTGTCGTCGCATGCTGGCAACGTCCTGTCCCTTGGTCGATGAAGGCAGATTGACCCGCCCGTCAAGCCGTGACTCTTAGGAGCGGTGGGAGGCGAATACACAGCGGATTGGGGGCGTACCCTCGCGAGCGCACTCGAGTGGTGGCGCGATGCGGGTGTCGAAACCCTTCAGGAGGATGAGGCTCGCGACTGGCTCGCGCGGCCCGCGCCCGTGCAGGTGGCGCAGGCTGCCGTAACGTCGCCGCAGCCCGAGGTCCTGCCGGATACGCTCGCCGCGTTCACGGCATGGCGCACCGGCGAGACGGTACCCGAGGCCGGCTGGATGACCCCGAAGATCGCTCCGAGCGGCCCCGTGAACGCCGAGATCGTCGTGCTCACCGACATGCCGGAAAGCGACGACCAGAGTGAAATTCTCGCCGACAGCGCCGCCGGAAAGCTGTTCTCGCGCATGCTGACCGCCGCCGGGATCGCGCGTGATTCGGTCTATTTCCTGCCGCTCGCCGTCGCCCGTCCGCTCGCCGGGCGGATCCCGCCCGACCAGGAAGGCCGGCTGATCGAGATCACCAAGCATCACCTCAAGCTTCTCCAGCCCGCTAAGCTGTTGATTCTGGGACAAACGGCAAGCCGTGTCCTGGCTGAGACGAATGACGGCGGCGCAGCAAATGGTTTAGTTGATGTTAACCATTTCGGTGGCAAAACAGCGGCCGTAGCGAGCCTGCACCCGCGCTTCCTGTTGGAGCGCCCGGCCGCCAAGAGCGAAGCCTGGAAGCACCTGCTGCAGTTGACCCGGGGGACCCTGTGACCATGCGTATCCTGCTTGCCGCCGCGTTGATCGCATCGCCGGCGCTGGCCCATGCCGCCGATCTTCCGGCCGGCAGCGCCAATTCGAACACGGCGGATGACGGCACCGCCGCCCCTGCCCCGCGCGAAGGCGACGGCATTCCCGAGCAGCTCGATTCGGACCAGAAGGCCGGATACCGCAAGGTTTTCGCCGCGATCCATACCGGCCGCTGGCAGGACGCCCAGCTCCAGCTCGATTCGATGAAGCCCGGCCCGCTCCATTCGATCGCCCGCGCCGAGCTCTACACCGCCAAGAATTCGCCCAAGGTCGAGCTCGCCCCGCTGCTCCAGCTGATCGGAGACGCGCCCGAGCTGCCCCAGGCCGACCAGCTCAGCCGCATGGCGAAGACCCGCGGCGCGGTTTCCACCCCAGTCATTCCGGCCGCCGCGCGCCTCGTCTGGTACGATGGCGCCCCGGTCCGCCAGCGCGCCCGCTCGATCAGGAGCGATGCCGCCGCCACCGAGATCGCGCTCGCCATCCAGCCCTATGTGAAGGCCGATCAGGGCCTCGAGGCCGAAGGCGTGGTGGGCAAGTTCGAAGCCGACCTCACGCCCGAGGCCAGGACCGAGTGGCAGCAGAAGGTCGCCTGGATCTATTATGTCGCGGGCGACGACAACAATGCCCGCCGCGTCGCCGCCAAGGCGCAGGACGGCTCGGGCGACTGGGCCCCGCAGGCCGACTGGGTCGCCGGGCTCGCCGCCTGGCGCGAGCAGGACTGCGCCGGCGCCACCGCCGCCTTCGAGCGCGTCGCCACCCGCGCCGCCGACACCGAGTTGCGCTCCGCCGGCCTTTACTGGGGCTCGCGGGCCGAGATGGCGTGCGGCCATCCCGACAAGGTCGAAGTGAAGCTGCGCGCCGCCACCCAATATGGCGAGACCTTTTACGGCCTGCTCGCCAAGTCGGCGCTGGGCATCGAGGACAAGGCCGGCAAGGGCGAGAAGTTCGTTGCCGAGGACTGGCGCGCGCTGGAGCGCCGCCCGAACGTCCGCGTCGCTGCCGCGCTGGTCGAGATCGACGAGGACGGGCTGGCCGACGAGGTGCTGCGCTACCAGGCCAAGATCGGCAGCCCTTCCGAGCACCTCGCACTCACCCGCCTCGCGGGCCGGCTGAGCCTGCCATCCACCCAGCTCTGGCTCACCCATAACTGCCCCCAGGGCACCCAGCCGCTCACCGCCGCGCGCTATCCGGCGCCGAACTGGACCCCGGCCGGCGGCTGGCGCGTCGACAAGGCGCTGGTGTTCGCCCACACGCTGCAGGAATCGCGCTTCAACTCCGAGATCCGCAGCGCCGCCGGCGCGATGGGCCTGATGCAGGTGAAGACCGGCGCCGCGATCGACATCGGCCGGCGCAACGGCATGACCTATGCCGCCAGCGACCTGACCAAGCCCTCGGTCAACATGGAGATCGGCCAGTCCTATCTCGAGCAGCTGCGCGACCAGCCCTTCACCGGCGGCCTGCTGCCCAAGGTGATCGCCTCCTACAATGCCGGCCCCACCCCGGTCGCCAACTGGAACGCGATGATCAAGGACGGCGGCGATCCGCTGCTCTATATCGAGAGCATCCCGTACTGGGAGACGCGCGGTTACGTGATGACCGTACTGCGCAACTACTGGATGTACGAGAACCAGGAAGGCCGCAAGTCGAGCAGCCGCGAGGCATTGGCCCAGGGCATGTGGCCGAAATTCCCCGGCATGCAGGGCCCGTCCGCGGTGCGGCTCAGCGCGCGCAAGCTCGCCTTCCACCAGGACAGCAATGCCAATCGATAACGGCATCGCCTTCCGCCCGGTGCGGATCGCGGTGCTCACGGTCTCCGATACGCGGACCCTGGCCGACGATCGCTCGGGCGACCGGCTGGTCGAGCGGCTGACGGCGGCGGGGCATGTCCTTGCCGACCGGGCGATCGTGACCGATGACGCCGATCTGATCGTCGCGCGGCTCCATCGATGGATCGACGATCCCCAGGTCGAAGTGGTGCTCACCACCGGCGGCACCGGCGTGACCGGCCGCGACGTGACACCGGAGGCGCTGGCGCGTGTGTGGGACAAGGAAATCCCGGGCTTCGGCGAACTGTTCCGCTGGCTCAGCTATCAGTCGATCGGCACCTCGACGATCCAGTCGCGCGCGACCGCCGGCGTGGCGCGCGGCACCTATATCTTCGCCCTGCCCGGCTCGACCGGCGCGGTGACCGACGCCTGGGACGGCATCCTCGCGAGCCAGCTCGATGTGCGGCACAAGCCATGCAACTTCGTGGAATTGCTGCCGCGGCTGGGGGAGCGGTAGATTGACCACCTAACTCCCCTCCCTTGCAGGGAGGGGAACTTCAAGCCTCACTTCTTCCCGCCGGCCGCCTTTTCTTCCTCTTCCATGAAATCGAACAGGTCGCCGGTCATCGACTGCCACCAGTCCACCGTGTCGGCGAAATTGGCGAAGCTGACCTTGCCGATCGTGGTGACGTCCATCCAGGTCGAGAGGTCGCCATCCTTGTCGATCACGATGCGCAGGAAACGCTTCGTGGCGTTCCAGCGATTGGCCATCGCGACGCTGAAATAGGGTTCCTTCTTGTACCAGGAGAAGAACTGCATCGAGGTGCAGCCCTTGGCCGCGCTGCAATCATAGAACTCGATCGTGAAGGCCGAGCCATTGGCGGCGCTGGAGATATAGGGATCGCCGCTGCTGTCGTGCTTCTTGAGCTCGGCCTTGTAGCCGGCTTCCTGCAGCAGCTTGGCCACCTGCTCGGGCCGCGACAGATCGACCATGCGCGCCGGATCGGCGCTCTGCGCCATCGCCGGCATCGCCCAAATGCTCGCCGCCAGCGCGGCCGCCATCGTGATACCCCGCATCATTCCCCCTTCGTCTCAAGCCCTGTGATGAGGAAATCCGCCTGCCCCGGCGTCAGCTACCGACAGGATCGGGCGCATTGGAATCCCCCATGCGCGCGATCCTATCCCCGCCGCCGCGGCGCGGCAATCATTCCGGTTCGTTGACGAACACACCCAGGCCGTTCCCCGCCGGATCGCGGAAATGGAAGCGCCGCCCGCCGGGGAAGCTGAAGATCGGCACGACGATCTCGCCACCCGCCGCCTTCACCGCTTCGAGCGCCGTCTCGAGATCCTGCACCTCGATGATCGGGAGCAGCTGCTCGATCACATGGTCGGTGCTGCCGCTGATACCAAGATCGGTGTCGCCGGTGGTGGTCGCCGCATAATGCGGGGCGAAATCGGTGAACTTCCAGTCGAACGCCTTCGCATAGAAATCGCGGGTGCCGGCCACATCCTTCGCGGGCAGTTCGAGATAGCTGATTCGTGCCATGTTCGCCTCCAATGTTCTTGCTATGTTCTAGTGGCAGGTTTAGGCATTGGCAATGGCGAAGAATCGTCCGGTGCGCGGCGCCACGCTCAATGAAGGCAGCAGCCGCTTCAACCTGCCCGCGCGCGAGGCGGACGGCGAATGGCTCGACATGCGCGCGGCGCTGGACGACGCCCCGCCCCCGTTGCGCACCACGGTGACGGTGGAGCGGGCGCGGACGATCATCACCCGCAACCAGTCACCCGACATTTCCTTCGATCGCTCGATCAATCCCTATCGCGGCTGCGAGCATGGCTGCATCTATTGCTTCGCCCGGCCGACCCATGCCTATCTCGACCTGTCGCCGGGGCTGGATTTCGAGAGCAAGCTGTTCGCCAAGCCCGATGCCCCCGAACTGCTCCGCGCCGAGCTGGGCAAGCGCGGCTATGTCTGCCGGCCGATCGCCTTCGGGACCAACACCGATCCCTATCAGCCGATCGAGGCGGAATGGCGGATCACCCGCCAGTGCATCGAAGTGCTGGCCGAGCACGATCATCCGCTGACGATCACCACCAAGTCGAACCGGGTGACCCGTGACCTCGACATATTGGCGCCAATGGCACGCAAGGGGCTGGCGGCGGTGATGGTCTCGGTCACCTCGCTCGACCCGAAGATCGCGATGACGGTGGAGCCGCGCGCGCCGCATCCGGAGAAGAGATTGCAGGCGGTGAAGCAGCTCGCCGATGCCGGGGTGCCGGTGTTCGTCTCGCTGTCGCCCGTGATCCCGCACGTCACCGATCACGAGCTCGAGCATATCCTGGAGCGCGCGGCCGAGGCCGGGGCGCGAACCGCTTTCTTCCTGCCGGTGCGGCTGCCGCACGAAGTCTCGCCGTTGTTCCGCGCCTGGCTCGACACGCATTTCCCCGATCGCGCCGGCAAGGTGATGGCGACGATCCAGTCGATCCGCGGCGGCAAGGACAACGACCCCAATTTCCACACGCGTTTCCGCGGGCATGGCCCCTGGGCGGAACTGCTGCGCACGCGCTTCCGGATGGCGGCGAAGCGCTACGGGCTGGACCAGGAAGTGCTGCGGCTCAGGACCGACCTGTTCCGTCCGCCAAGAGGCGCGCAGGGGGAATTGTTTTAGGTCTCAAACTCCCTCTCCCCGGAGGGGAAGGGGCTATTGCTCACATGCACATCGTCTCCAGCGGCAGCAGCGCCGGCGCCTGCGGCTCCTTCAGCCCCTTGGCCGCCATCGCGCCGTTCAGCCCCTGGGGCTGCGGGGCGAGCGCCGGGTTCAGCTCGGGCACGTAATAGGGGTCCTTCTCCGCCTCCTCGATGCTGACGAACCGGTACCCCTTCTCGCGATAGAGCGCGATCAGCCTGGGCATCATGTGCGCGTCGAAGGCGCCCAAGTGCATCAGCAGCACATAGGGGATGTCGCGGCCATAGAGCGCCTGCGCCATCGCACGCGACCTGTCTGCCTGGACCGCGGCGTTGCCGAGCCAGCTATGTTCCATCTTCAGGATCGCGTCGGTATCACCCCTGGCGACGCAGCGGGCATAGGTGTCGTTATAGGCCCAGTCGGAGAAATCCATCGTCACCGCCGCGACCTTGTAGCCGCGTGCGGCCAGCAGCTTGCGCACCCGCGTCCGCTTCGCCGGGTCGGCCGAGGCTTCGGAGAGGAAGGGATAGCGGAACCAGCGCCAGTCGGCCGCACCCATCTTCGCCTTGAGGATCGGCTCGTTCTTCTCCAGCTCGGTGAGGAATTGCGCGTCGCTCAGGTCGTTCAGATTGGCATGGCTCCACCCATGATTGCCGAGCATCAGCCCGGCCCCGCGCCACTTGTCGAGCACCGGTGCCGAGGCCGGCTCGCGTTCGAGCTGGACGCCATTGATGAAGCCGGTCGCCGGCGCCCCGCCCGCCTTCAGCGCCGCTATGATCTGCTCGGCGATGCCGACACGGGTATAGCCCTGGGGCAGAGGCGCATGGGCGGTGAGGTCATCGAAGGTGAAGGCGATCATCGGCGCGGGCGCGGCAGGCGCGGTGGCCACCCTGCCCTTGTCCTTCACCCGGTCCGAGAAGAGCGACAACGGCACCGCGTCGGCCATCACCTGATAGCCGGCGACCGAAGGATGGAGCCCGTCATTGTCGAACGCCTTCAGCAGCCTGATCGGCGCGGCAGGATCGCGCATCGCGGCGTCGAAATCGATTACCCCGTCGAAATTGCCCGGCGCGCGGATCCAGGCGTTGACCGCGGCGCGGTCCGCCTCGTTCTGCGCATCGGGGTGATAATAGGCCGAGCCGCCATAGGGCGTGATCGTCGCGCCGATCACCTTGATCCCGTGCGCGCGGGCACGGGCGACCATCTGGCGATAGGCACCGATCATCCCCTCTACGAGGGCGGCATGCGCCTCGGGCGTTGCCGGCGCGTCGCGGGTGAGCGTTCCGAGATCGTTGACCCCTTCGAAGATCACGAGATGGCTGACGCCGGGATAGCTCAGCACCTCGCGCTCGAACCGCGCCATCGCATTGGGTCCGAGCCCGTCGTTGAGCAGCCGATTTCCGCCGATGCCCGCATTGAGCACCGCCATGTCGGCCAGCGCAGGCGTGGCGCGCAGGCGCCGTTGCAGCGCATCGGTCCAGCGCGTGTTGCTGTTGGTCGACACGCCATAGCCGTCGGTGATCGAGTCGCCGAGGATGACGACTGCAGAGGCCTTTGCAGACACGGTCTCGATCGCGCCGATCTGCACCCAGCGATCGGCGGTCTTGGCGCCGGGCAGGTCGGCGTCTCCGCTATGGTCGCCGTGGAGCATGTGGCTGGTCGCGCGCGAGCCGGGATGGCCGGTCTGCTGCGCCGGGGCTTCGGGCAAGTAGAGCGTGACCGCCAGGTCCGCGCCCGCCTTCACCGGAAGGGTGATCGGATCGGACCAGTAATCCGCTCCCGCAGGAATGGTGACGCTCTTCGCCCCACCGAAGCGCAGACCGGTCAGGCTGGCCGGATCGATCTTCGCCGTGGCTGGGTCAGCAGAGTGCGCGATCGTCGCACTGCCGATCCGCAGCGACTGGGTACCATAGGCATTGGTCAGGCGTACGCGCAGCCTGGTGCCGGCGATCTGGATGCGGACGATCTGGCGGATCGTCGCATCCTTCAGGTCCTCGCTCGGCAGCGCATTGTTCCCGGGGATCATCTGCGAAGTCGCCCAGGCCGTCACCCAGCGCTCACCCGGCGTGGCCGCGGCGCCCAGCAACAGGACCAGCGCCAGCAGGCGCGCGATCAGCCCCATATTCCTCTCCTGCAGTCCATCATTATGATAGCGCTACCATAGCTCGGACATACCATCGCGCAATGGCCAAAAGATCTGCCGGGGGGCTGGAAAAAGAGCGGCCACCGCATCGCAGCGGTGGCCTGCCAAGTTAATAAGGGCAGCGGAAAGAGGGATCCAAACGCTGCCCGGGTCCTGAGACCTGACGCCACAATAGCTGCATCGTCGAAGCAGACATAATACGGAAACATACGGTAAGCGAGTCCGAAACCTTTAGCGGATTGCACGGGCATTGCGGCGGGCCTAGGCCCGGCGACAGACCATAAGGACCCTCCATGCGCGCGCTTGCCTTTGCTTTCGCTCTCACGCTTCCCGCCATCGCCAATGCCCAGGACGCCCAGCCGACCGGCAAGCTGCCGGACACGGTTACGCCCCTCGCCTATCGGCTCGACCTGACGATCGTACCGGAGAAGCCGCGCTTCACCGGCCACACCGAGATCGACGTGCAGCTCAACAAGGCGGCGCAGACGGTGTGGATGCACGGCCGCAACCTGAACGTGACCCGGGCGGTGGCGATCGTCGGCGGCAAGGAAGTGCCGCTCACCTTCGCGCAGAAGAGCCCCTATGGCCTGGCCCAGATCGATTTCGGCAAGACGGTGCAGCCGGGCAAGGTCACACTGAAGTTCGAGTATGACGCGGCGTTCGGCGGCGGCGCCTCGGGCCCGTACCGCATCAATGTCGCCGGCGACTGGTACAGCTGGACCCAGTTCGAGTCGATCGATGCGCGGGCGGCCTTCCCGGGCTTTGACGAGCCGGGGTTCAAGACGCCCTTCACCGTCTCGCTCACCACCAAGCCCGGATTCGTCGCGCTGAGCAATGCGCCCGAGACGGGCAAGGCCGTCAAGGTCGGCGAACTGGTAAAGCACCGCTTCATCGCCACCAAGCCGCTGCCGACCTATCTGGTCGCCTTCGTCGTCGGCCCGTTCGAATCCCTTGCCGGCAAGGTGCCGGCCACCGCGCAGCGCAAGGCTCCACTGCCGCTGCGCATCGTCGGCACCAAGCCCTACAAGGACGAGATGCAGTTCGCGCTGGACAACTCCGGCCCGATCGTCGCGCTGCTCGAGAAATATTTCGGCCAGCCCTTCCCGTTCCCCAAGCTCGACCAGATCGGCTCGCCGGTGATGCCGGGCGCGATGGAGAATGCGGGCGCCGACATCTATGGCGACGGCATCCTGTTCGTCGACGAGAGCGACGCCACCTCGCGCAAGCAGACCTTCGGCATGGTCGTGGCGCACGAATTGTCGCACCAGTGGTTCGGCGATCTCGTCACGCCGGCCTGGTGGGACGATATCTGGCTGAACGAAAGCTTCGCCAACTGGATGGGCTACCGGATCGGCAATGAATGGCGCCCCGATCTGGATATCGGCGTCGACGCCATTTCCGAGGGCTTCGAGGCGATGGACCTCGATTCGCTGATCGCGGGCCGGCCGATCCACCAGAAGATCACCAACGACGCCGATATCGACGCGGCGTTCGACCAGATCACCTATGGCAAGGGCGGCCAGGTCGTCGGCATGATCGCAGCGTACATGGGCGACGAGAAGTTCCGCGAAGGCGTGCGCCTGCACATGAAGCGCCACGAATATGGCAACGCCTCGACCGACCAGTTCTTCGGCTCGCTCGCCGATGCCGCGCACGATCCGCGCGTGCTGGCGTCGCTGCGCAGCTTCGTCGACCAGCAGGGCGTACCGGTGGTGACCTTCCACCGCCAGAACGGCATTCTCACCGCCAGCCAGCAGCGCTTCGCATATTTCGGCACCAATGCGCCGGCGCAGCAATGGATCGTCCCGCTCTGCGTCCGCCAGGGCGACGCCAAGAACTGCATGCTGCTCGACAAGCCGAGCGCGCCAGTGATCTCGAACGGCACTGGCACGCTCGTCCCCAACGCCAGTGGTTGGGGCTACTACCGCTTCGACCTCGATCCCGCCGACTGGGACGCGCTGATCGCCGCTGCCCCCACCCTGCCGACCGGCGAGGCGCTGGCGGTGGACGACAGCCTGTGGGCGAGCTTCTATGCCGGCAAGGCCAATACCGCGCAGATCGTCGCGCTGGCCCGCTCGATGGCGAAGCATCCCAAGACCAAGATGCAGCTCGACAATGGCGACCGGCTCGTCGGCCTGCGCCAGCGCGGGCTGATCGGCGCGGCAGCCCTGCCCGCCTATCGCAAGCTGTTCGTCGATATCTACGGTCCGATGCTCGACAAGATCGGCTTCGATCCCAAGGCCGGCGCGCACGAGAACGACAATGCCGACACCGCCGAACTGCGCGAGCAGCTGGTCGGCTTCGTCGCCGACAATGGCCATGATGCCGCGCTGCGCGCGAAGCTGAGCGTCGCCGCAGATGCCTGGCTGGCCGGTGACACCAAGGCGCTGGACGGTGATTTCGCCCCGCTGGCGCTGGCCGTTACGGTCGAAGATCGCGGCGTGCCCTTCGCCAAGACGCTCGCCGAGGCGGCGCTGGCGGGCAAAACCCCGGGCCTGCGCCAGGCCGCGTTCCGCGCTATCGCCTCTTCGGGCAATGCCGATGTCGCCAAATGGTATTTCACCGAGTTCAACGACCCGCGCTACACGCCGCGCGAGCGGCTGTTCGCCGCGTCGACCTTCCTGAAGCACGCCGACACCCGCGACGCCGCGCTCGAATACATGATCGCCCATTTCGACGAGTTCTCGAAAGTCACCGGCGGCGGCGGCATCTTCTCGGGCAATTCGGCGCAGACCTTCAAGACGCAATGCTCGCTCGCCGCGGCGGACATGGTCGACGCCAAGCTGCGTACCGAAGGCGGCAACAACCTGCCGATCGACCGTGCGGTGGAAGGCATCCGCAACTGCGCCCGCTTCAAGGACGCCAAGGCGGGTGAGGTCACGGCCGCGTTCGCGGGGATGTGATGGCACCCGTCATCCCGGCGAAAGCCGGGTGACGGTTCCTCTCAAGCCGCCGCCAGCTTGAAGTCCTTGTACTGCGCCCGGATCGCGGTCTTGAGCAGCTTGCCGGTGGCGGTGTGGGGCAGGCTCTCGACGAAGTGCACCTCGTCGGGCAGCCACCATTTGGCGACGTGCTGGGCGAGATGCGCCTGCACCTCCTCCGCCGTCACTTCGCTGCCGGGCTTGCGGACCACCAGCAGGATCGGTCGCTCCTCCCATTTCGGGTGATGGACGCCGATCGCCGCCGCTTCGGCGACGCCCGCGCAACCGACCGCGGCATTCTCCAGCTCGACCGAGCTGATCCATTCGCCGCCCGACTTGATCACGTCCTTCGCGCGATCGGTGATCTGCATCGTGCCGTCGGGATGGAGCACCGCGACGTCGCCGGTATCGAACCAGTTGTCGGCATCGACCGCGGGTTCCTCCGCCTTGAAATAGCTCTGCACGATCCACGGCCCACGCACCTGCAACCGGCCCGAGCTCTTGCCGTCGCGCGGCTGGAGATTGCCCTCGTCATCGACCACCCGCAGCTCGACGCCGTAGGGCACCTTGCCCTGCTTGCAGACCTGGTCGACCTGTTGCTCGAAGCTGAGATCGTCCCAGTCCCAGGACGGTGCACCCATCGTGCCGATCGGGCTCGTTTCGGTCATGCCCCAGGCATGATTGACCCGGATGCCCATCTTCATCAGCCGCTCGATCATCGCGCGCGGCGCGGCCGAGCCGCCGATGGTGACGATCTTCAGATGCTCGGGCTTCGCACCGGTCGCGTCCATATACTGGAACATCGCGAACCAGACGGTAGGCACGCCGGCGGTGTGGGTGACCTTCTCACGGTTCATCAGTTCGCACAGCACCAACGGGTCGTTGACCGCCGAGAAGACGAACTTGATCCCCGCCGCGGCGCCCGCCCAGGGCAGGCCCCAGCCGACCGCATGGAACATCGGCACGATCGGCATCGCCACCGCCCGCGCCGACAAGTCGAACACATCAGGCTGCATCTCGGCGATCGCGTGGATCACGCTCGATCGGTGGGTGTAGATCACGCCCTTGGGATTGCCGGTGGTGCCGCTGGTGTAGCAGATCATACAGGGCTCGCGCTCGTCGCCCTTCACCCATTCGTAATTGCCGTCCTCGGCCGCCAGCAGTGCCTCGAACCCGTCCGGCCCGTCGCTGTCGAAGCAGTAATAATGCTCGATGGTCGTCCAGTGCGGCTTGAGGCGCTCGACGATCGGCGCAAAGGCACGATCGTAGAACAGGACCTTGTCCTCGGCATGGTTGCCGATGAAGGCGAGCTGGTCGTCGAACAGGCGCGGGTTGATCGTGTGGACCAGCCCGCCCATGCCGGCGGTGCCGTACCAGGCGACGAGGTGGCGGCTGTGGTTCATCGCCAGCGTGCCGACACGGTCGCCCTTCTTCACCCCGAGCCGCTCAAGCGCCTGGGCTAGCTTGCGCGCATCGCGGGCGATACCGGCCCAGGTGGTGCGCGTCTCGCTGCCATCGGCCCAGCGCGTGACGAGCTCCCGTCCCCAATGCTCGCGCGCCGCGTGATCGAGCAGCGTGGTCACGCGCAGCTCGAAATCCTGCATTCCACCCAGCATCCTTGCTCTCCATACCGCTTTTTCGAGGAGCGTAACCTGCGGATGGCGCGGGTGTCGAGAGTGGGCCGTGTAAGGAAGGATGTCGCGCCTGTCCGTCATCCCGGCGAAAGCCGGGATCCCAGGCGATGGCACGGGACAAGAGTCGCACCAGATCCCGGCTTTCGCCGGGATGACGGTTATTGTGTCAGGCCGCCTCGGCCAGCTTCGCCGCTGCGCTCTTCAGCGAGGCCCAGCGGATGCCTGGGACATTCTCGATCTTCTGGCGCAGCTCTCCGTCGAGCCGGAAGTCGCGGCCGAGCACGATCTCGGCCACGCCGCCCGCGATGCCGACATGGACCAGCACCTCGCCGCGACCGCCACGCTGGTCACCGATGATGCCTGCCAGGATCGGGATCGCGTGGACGTCGTCGATGGTCACATCGAGCACGAGCCGCGCCGTGTTGGCCAGACTCTCGATGCTCTGGACACGCTTGATCGAAACGCGCGGCGTATCCTCGCCGGCACGCTTGTCGAGTTCCACGGTCAGCACCGCGCAACCGCCTTCGCGCGCGCAGCGCTCCAGATCGGGGACGGCGCTATCCTCGAAGCAGCTGGCGATGGTCTGGGCCGACTTGTCCGAGATCGAAGCCATCACATATTTGTTGCCGCGCGCCGAGGTGCGGGGGCGGCAATCCTCGATCAGCACCGCAAGCGTAGCGCCCACACGGGTGCCGGGCGGCACGTCCACCTCGCCCAGCGAGACGATATCGATCGCACCGAAGCTCCTGGCGAGGTGCTGGAAGCGATCGAGCGGATGCGCCTGGAAATAGAAGCCAAAGGCCTCGCGCTCATGGCCGGTCCGATCGGACGTCGACCAATAGACGTCTTCGGAAAGTCGAATTTCGTCGCCGGCCGGCTTGGTGAGCATGTCGAACGACGCCTGGAAGCTGTTCCGCTCGCCATGCGAGCGCTGGCAAACCGCCATGATCCGCTCCGCGGCGCCGTACACGCCAGCACGATTGTCGTTAATCGAGTCGAAGGCGCCGGCCGCCGCCAGGGTTTCCAGCTGGCGCTTGTTGATCAGCTGGGGATTGGTGCGCAGCGCAAAGTCGTCGAGGGTCTTGTAGACGCCCCGCTCCTCGCGGTCGCGCACCAACTCCTCCATCGCGCCTTCGCCGACGCCCTTGAGCGCGCCCAGCGCATAGCGGACGGCAAGCCCCTCCTCGGTCTTCTCGACGAAGAAATCGGCCTGGCTGCGATTGATGTCGGGCGACAGGTAGCTGATCCCGAGCCGCTTCATGTCGTCGACGAAGATCGCCAGCTTGTCAGTCTGGTGGATGTCGTACGCCATCGACGCGGCGAAGAATTCGTGCGGATGGTGCGCCTTGAGCCACGCCGTCTGGTACGCGAGCAGCGCATAGGCGGCCGCGTGCGACTTGTTGAAGCCGTAGCCGGCGAACTTGTCGATCAAGTCGAACAGCTCGTTCGCCTTGGCCGGCTTGATCCCGTTGTGCTCGGCGCAGCCCTTCACGAAGGTCTCGCGCTGGGCGTCCATCTCCGCCTTGATCTTCTTGCCCATCGCGCGGCGGAGCATGTCCGCGCCGCCCAGCGAATAGCCGGCCAGAATCTGGGCGGCCTGCATCACCTGCTCCTGATAGACGAAGATCCCGTAGGTCTCCTTCAGGATCGGCTCGAGCAGGTCGTGCGGATAGATGATCTCCTCGCGTCCGCCCTTGCGGTGGCCGAAGCTCGGGATGTTGTCCATCGGGCCCGGGCGGTAGAGCGAGACGAGCGCGATGATGTCGCCGAAGTTCGTCGGCCGCACCGCGGTCAGCGTGCGGCGCATGCCTTCCGATTCCAGCTGGAACACGCCGACCGTGTCGCCGCGCTGGAGCAGGTCGTAGACTTCGGTGTCGTCCCAGGCGAGCGCGTCGAGATCGACGTCGAGCCCGCGATCGGCGAGCAGTTCGACTGCCTTCTTCAGCACCGACAGCGTCTTCAGGCCCAGGAAGTCGAACTTCACCAGCCCGGCGCCCTCGACATATTTCATGTCGAACTGGGTGACCGGCATGTCCGATCGCGGATCGCGGTAGAGCGGAACGAGTTGCGACAGCGGGCGATCGCCGATCACCACACCGGCGGCGTGCGTCGACGAGTGGCTCGGCAGGCCTTCCAGCTGCATCGAGAGATCGACGAGATTCTTGATCTCGCGGTGCGCGTTATACTCGGAAAGGAACTCGCTCACGCCGTTCAGCGTGCGCTCGAGCGTCCAGGGGTCGGTCGGGTGGTTCGGGATCTGCTTGGCGAGGCGATCGACCTGGCCATAGCTCATCTGCAGCACGCGGCCGACACTCTTGATCACCGCGCGCGCCTTCATCGTACCAAAGGTGATGATCTGCGCGACGTGATCGGAGCCATATTTCTGCTGCACGTAGCGGATCACCTCGCCACGCCGGGTTTCGCAGAAGTCGATGTCGAAGTCGGGCATCGAGACGCGTTCCGGATTCAGGAAGCGCTCGAACAGGAGGCCAAGCTTCAAGGGGTCCAGATCGGTGATGGTCAGCGCCCAGGCGACTGCGGAGCCTGCGCCCGAACCACGGCCCGGGCCGACGGGAATGTCGTGCGCCTTCGCCCATTGGATGAAGTCGGCAACGATCAGGAAGTAGCCCGGGAAGCCCATCTGGATGATGATGTCGAGCTCGAACTGGAGCCGCTTCTCATAGACCTCGCGCTCGGCGGCATCGGCGATCCCGGCCTTTTCCAGCCGCTTCTCCAGCCCTTCCCACGAGAGATCGCGCAGCATCTTCGCCTCGCCCTCGCGGTCGCCTGCGAGGCTGGGGAGGATCGGCTTGCGCTTCGGCGCGGCATAGGCGCAGCGCTGGGCGACGACGAGCGTGTTGGCGATGCCCTCGGGCAGGTCCGAGAACAGGCTCTTCATCTCGGTTGCCGGCTTCATCCAGGCATCGGGCGAGGAACGCGGGCGATCGTCCGAGGCGACATAGGAGCTGTTGGCGATGCACAGCATCGCGTCGTGCGCCTCGTGGAAGGTCGGCTCGGCGAAGCAGCTCGGATTGGTCGCGACCAGCGGCAGGTTGCGGTCATAGGCCAGGTCGAGCAACCTCGGTTCCGCTTTGCCCTCGATCTCGTCGAGCCGCCGGACGATCTCGATATAGAGCCGATCGGGGAACATCGCCTCGAGCCGAGTCGCATAGGCCGCGGCTGCCGAATCCTGCTGCTCGGCATAGAGACGCGCCAGCGCACCCTCGGCGCCGGCGGTAAGGCAGAGCAGCCCGTCCGTCCGCCCATCCAGCGCATCGAAGGGGATGTGCGCCTCTTCCTCGAGCGGGCGATCGAGATGCGCCATCGAGACGAGGTCGCACAGGTTGAGATAGCCCTTCTCGTCCTGCGCATAGAGCGCGAGCCAGTCGATCGGCGCAGCGACTCCGTCGGGCATGTCGGGCCGCTTGACCGCGAGCAATGTGCCGATGATCGGCTGGATGCCCGCCTTCATGCAGGCATCGCCGAAGCTCATCGAGGCATAGAGGCCGTTGCGATCGACTACGGCAACTGCCGGAAAACCCAGTTCCTTCGCGCGCTTGGCGATCGCCTTCGGCTCAATCGCGCCCTCCAGCATGGTGAAGGACGAGAAGACCCGAAGCGGAACGAAGCCGGAATGCATCCGGCGATTGTAGGGTCCCGCTCTCCGTGGCGCTACCCGTGGGGAGCGTTTTCCACAATTTTCAAGCGTTTGGGCTCAGGATTCTTCCCTACGCACGGACTCGGACGGGTGGTCTCCGGAATGGCGAGCGGCGCCGCGCTGGTCCAGAACCATGGTTAACGGCGGTAAACCTTAACCGGGCGCGCCGCGAGATTCCGACAGCAGGTAACCATGAACACCCTTTACCACGGTAGCGAGCTTTGCGAGGTCGATGCGGACGGAAACGTCGCGATCCCGGCCTTTCTCGAAGCCGCCATGCCCGGTGAAGCCAGCCCCGAGATCATCGTCGCCAAACATCAGGGCGATGCCTGCCTGATCGGCTATGGTCGCGAGCACCTCACCACGCTTGCCGAGCGCGCCGAGCGCCGCCGACTCGCGGAGGAAGATCGCGGCGAGGAAGCACGCAGCCATTATCACCGCATGCGCGGCACCTTCGGCCTTTCCGAGCGGATGAAGCGCGAAGGCAAGGGCCTGCGCATCCCCGCGGCAATGCGCCATCTCGGCCGCATCGACGACCTCGCCCTGTTCGTCGGCACCGGCGACAGCTTCGAAATCTGGAACCCCGTGCTCGCGCTCGAAAGCGACGACGAGCATTTCCGCGCCCTGGCCGAATTCCGGCTGCGGTCGCGCGGCAGCAAGACGACCAAGGGAGTGCATTGAGATGAGCATCCGCTGCAACATGATGGGCCACACCGCCGGCACCACCCATCATCACAACCAGGGACTCGACTTCGCGGTCTGTCACCATTGCGGCCACGACCTGATCCGCCCCGAGGGCGGCGAGTGGAGCGAAGTGCCCGAGGGCTTCCAGGTCGTGTGGCGCGAGTTCGGCCGCACCGGCGATGCCGCCTCGGTCGCCGAGCGCATGGCCCGCATGGCACCCCCGCCCCGCCGCCGCGATCCGCGAAATGCCCGGCCCAAGCCCCGCCGCGATGCGCGCGGCCGCCCGTTCTCGGCAGGTTTCGGCATGGTCGGCGCGCTCGCCAGCCTCGGCAAGCTGGTCGGCGGCGAGGCCGAGGACGACACCACCGGGATCGAGGCCAGCGGCCAGTACGTCATCCGCCTGCCGCACGCCGGCTCGACCCATTAAGGACCGCGCATCCGCCTAGCGTACCGGCCGTAGGCGCGGTCCCAGGCCCGGTGGCGGGGTGCACCTCCTCCCGCCCCGCCACCGGCCATCTCAGTCCTTTGCCTTACGAAGGAAAAGCCGCCTCGCAGGCACGATGCAAGGCTCTGGCGTTCCCATAGACGACCGACTTCCGAAACACGTCCTGGACCGCCGCATAACGCTTCGCCTGACTGCGAAGACCATGTTTGGCCGAATCGGCGCTGGTCGCCAATGCTCTAAAATGCACCGACTTGCTTCGAACCCGAGTCAACTCCGCCGAGACATCGAACTTCTCAGCGATGGCGTCGAGCAAGCCCTCATAACTGCCGGAAATCGTCGAACATAGAAACCGTCGCTCAAAGTCGTCCTGCGGTAACGTAGCTGAACTCGACCACGCGAGAGGAAACCGAGCCCGGCATGCTTTCAGCAACTTGCCGCGCCTATTCGTCAGAACAGATTTCTCCGTGCTTGCCGCGTTCACCGCATTCGCGATTTCGCTTTCGACACTCCGATCCGGCTTTTCAGAAGCCGCCACGAGACCCAGGTAATTGAAACTAACGAACCAATCGAGGTCCGCTGGCGAGTCCTGCGAAGTGAGGACTGCGATACACGTCGTGGCAGCAGCATGCTGATCCGCCGCCAGCGGAACAGTCTGGATCGACAGTGCGATTGCGACCGGCAAGATCATGTGTGCCCCCACCCTTCTCCATGCGCAGATATTCTCCTTTTGTTCTCATTAACTGCCTTCGCTGTCAACTTATCCCCAGCTTTCCTCGCGTACGCGCACGCGCGCGGGCGGGGTTGGCAGGATGCATCGGCACCGCTAGAGCCGTAGGTCACACTCAAGAACCCGAAAGCGGTGAACACTTTGACCGACGAGACCATCCTCGCCGACGACCCCTCCGACATTACGCCGATCTCGATCGTCGACGAGATGAAGACGAGCTACCTCGATTACGCGATGAGCGTGATCGTGGCGCGCGCGCTCCCCGACGTTCGTGACGGCCTGAAGCCCGTCCACCGCCGCATCCTCTACGCCGCGCAGGAAGGCGGCTATGTCGCCGGCCGCGCCTATCGCAAGTCGGCCCGCCTCGTCGGTGACGTGATGGGTAAATACCACCCGCACGGCGACAGCTCGATCTACGACGCGATGGCGCGCATGGCCCAGGACTGGGCGATGCGGGTGCCGCTGATCGACGGCCAGGGGAACTTCGGTTCCATGGACCCCGATCCGCCCGCTGCGATGCGCTACACCGAAGCGCGCCTCGCCAAGGTCGCCTCGGCGCTGCTCGACGACATCGAGAAGGACACGGTCGACTTCGTCCCGAACTATGACGGGTCTGAGAGTGAGCCGGCGGTCCTCCCCGCGCGCTTCCCCAACCTGCTGGTCAACGGCGCCGGCGGCATCGCGGTCGGCATGGCGACCAACATCCCGCCGCACAATCTCGGCGAAGTGATCGACGCCTGCCTCGAGCACATCAAGAGCATGCTCGGCCAGCGCGAGGCGCTGACGCTCGAGGAGCTGATGGAGATCGTCCCCGGTCCGGATTTCCCGACCGGCGCGCTGATCCTTGGCCGCACCGGCTGCCGCAACGCCTATTCGACCGGCCGCGGCTCGATCATGGTCCGCTCGCGCCACGAGTTCGAGCAGCGCGGGGATCGCCGCTCGATCGTGCTCACCGAGATTCCGTACCAGCAGGGCAAGAACGCGCTGGTCGAGAAGATCGCCGAAGCGGCCAAGGACAAGCGCATCGAGGGCGTGAGCGACATCCGCGACGAATCGTCGCGCGAGGGCGTTCGCATCGTCGTCGACCTGAAGCGCGACGCGACCCCCGAGGTCGTGCTCAACCAGATCTGGCGGAACACCCCTGCCCAGTCGAGCTTCCCGGCCAACATGCTCGCGATCCGCGGCGGTCGCCCGGAACTGCTCAACCTGCAGGACATCATCCAGGCCTTCGTCAAGTTCCGCGAGGAGGTCATCACCCGCCGCTCGAAGTTCGAGCTGGCCAAGGCCCGCGAGCGCGCGCACATCTTGCTCGGCCTGGTGATCGCGGTCACCAACCTCGACGAAGTCGTCCGCATCATCCGCGGCTCGTCGAGCCCGGCCGATGCCCGCGACAAGCTGCTCGCGCGCGAATGGCCGATCGCGGAGATCGCCCAGTACATCAAGCTGGTCGAAGCGGTCGAAACCGAAGTCACCGGCGACGTCTATCGTCTGTCGGACGCCCAGGTCCGCGCGATCCTCGACCTGCGCCTGCACCGCCTGACGGCGCTCGGCCGCGACGAGATCGGCGAGGAGCTCAAGGAACTGGCCGACTCGATCGCCGAGCTGCTCGAGATCCTCGGCAATCGCGCAAAGCTGTACGAAGTGATGGTGGAGGAGCTGACCACGGTCCGCACCCTCTATGCCACCCCGCGCCGCACCGAGATCGCCCCCGCTGCCGACGGCATCGAGGACGAGGACCTGATCGAGCGCGAGGACATGGTCGTCACGGTGACCGTGCAGGGCTACATCAAGCGCACCAGCCTCGACACCTTCCGCGCCCAGAACCGCGGCGGCAAGGGCCGCGCCGGCATGGCGACCAAGGACGAGGATGCCGTCACCGAGCTGTTCGTCACCTCGACGCACACGCCGGTGCTGTTCTTCTCGACCCTCGGCAAGGTCTATCGCATGAAGGTCTGGAAGCTGCCCGAGGGCGGCCCGGCCACCCGCGGACGGCCGATGATCAACATCCTGCCGCTTGCGGCGGGCGAGACCATCTCGACCGTGCTGCCGCTGCCCGAGGACGAGGCGGAATGGGCGAACCTCCACGTGATGTTCGCCACCGCCAAGGGCTCGGCGCGCCGCAATGCGATGGACGCGTTCAACAACGTGCCCTCGAACGGCAAGATCGCAATGAAGTTCGAAGGCGAGGATGTCGACGACCGGCTGATCGGCGTCGCGCTGCTGGAGGAAGGTGACGACGTGCTGCTCGCCACCCGCCAGGGCAAGGCGATCCGCTTCGCCGCCGACGACGTCCGCGAGTTCCAGAGCCGCAACTCCACCGGCGTCCGCGGCATGCGGCTGGCGGACGGTGACGAGGTCATCTCGCTGTCGATCCTCCACCGCGTCGGCACCACCAGCGAGGAGCGCGAGGCCTATCTCCGCTTCGCGCCGTGGAAGGCCGAGAAGGAAGGCGAGCCCGATCTGCCCGCCGAGCGCTTCGAGGACCTCAAGAACCGCGAGCAGTTCATCCTCACCGTCTGCGCCAATGGCTATGGCAAACTGAGCTCGGCCTATGAGTATCGGCGCACCGGCCGCGGGGGCCAGGGCATCACCAACATCGACAATATCGGCCGCAACGGCCCGGTGGTGGCGAGCTTCCCGGCGAGCAAGGGCCACCAGCTGATGCTGGTCACCGACCAGGCCAAGATGATCCGCATGTCGCTGGGCGACCTGCGCGTGATCGGCCGCGGCTCGGCGGGCGTGCGCCTGTTCAACGTCGGCGCGAACGAGCATGTCGTCTCCGCCGCGCGGATCGAGGAAAGCGAAGGCGATGCCGAGGCGGAGCTGGGTGACGGCCCCACCATCGGCGACGCCACCGCCGACGGCACCACGACCGAGGACCTCGCTCAGGGGCCCGAGGACGGGCAGTAAGAGCCACGCACCCTCTCCCGCTTGCGGGAGAGGGTTTTAACGGGAAGCGCGTCGATGCCCGACAATACCGCCTACAAGATCCTCACCAGCGACCAGATGCACGTCCTGGAGCATGAGGGCGTGTTCAAGGGCGCGCCGATCGACCTCCAGGACGGCTATATCCACCTCTCCACCGCCGCGCAGGTCGAGGAGACGCTGGACAAGCATTTCGCGGGCCAGACCGGCCTGTGGCTCGCCGCTGTCGATCTGGAGGCGATGGGCGACGCGGTGCAATGGGAGCCGTCGCGCGGCGGCCAGCTTTTCCCGCATCTCTATGCCGACCTGCCGCTCGTGGCGGTAACCGCGTACAGCGAAGTCGGCTACGAGCCCGACGGCTCGCTCCGCCTGCCCATCACCGGCTGAAAAACGCGGCATCGCAATAAAATTGCCAAACCTTCCGGAAGGCGCTTGACGGGGAGAGATGCTACCCGTAATTGCCCGCTTCCGCTGCACGGCCCCTTCGTCTAGCGGTCAGGACGTCGCCCTCTCACGGCGAAAACACGAGTTCGATTCTCGTAGGGGTCACCAGCGATTTCAAAGGCTTGGCTGCGGTGGCAAAGCAGGCCGTCTAATATACGTCAAATAGGCCGTCTCGGATCTCGGCGATCATTCGCGGGAGCGAATCACGGCAGCCGCCCCTATCTGGCCTCGCGAGGTGGCTCTACGGCCGCCAACCCTACATTGTGACATTGGGGCCGACTTCAGCGTCTTCGGCCACAGGGTTTGCGCCGCCTGAGGCGGATCGGCGGGAAGCGCCAATGCCTTCCCTCCCCATCGCTCAAGGGCCGCCGGAATTTCGGAAATTGCTTGTGCATCGGCCTCCTCGCTGCCCGGCTTCGCCATCCAGAGGTTGAAGAGCGGTGGGAAGAGCTGGTCCTCTGCAAGACTGAGGTTTTCGCACGGGCCCTTGTACCAGTCGTGGTGATCAGCCCCTTGCAGGTCGAATAAGGGCTTCCGCGAGCTGTGGCCGCGCCATGTCCGAACACCTGGAGAATCGAGCCCCAAATGCCGCCCGAACCGGGCGTCGCATCGACGCCACGGCAAAAGAAAATCTCGCATATCATTTGCAACGCGGGGTTTTTATTCCGAGCTACACCCTTCCCCACAGCGCTAGGCAAAGTTAAGCTTAGGAACACCAATTTAGGGGGTAAGTCGGTGTCTTTCGTTCTTCTTCTGCTTTCCGTGCTGCATGGCGGGCCGATTGGCGCTGCCACCGAGCCGCAAAAAGAAACAATCACCATCGACGGAAGAGCGGCCGCGTGCCTGCTCAACCACAGGCGCGCCTATGAGGCCGACGCACGGGACGTCCTGGTGATCTATCTCGATCTTTGCCCGATCGCCCGGCCGACACAGACCGAGCTCAGCCGGCTCAACACCAACCAGAGCGTGAACATTCACCGGGGCAACACGGCAAGAAATCGCAATGTGCTGGTGCTGAGTAAGCGCGAGTTCGGGTGTCTCATCAGGGATCTTCAATCCCGGCGGAACCTCGCACGCCAACGCGCGGTATCGATCAGCAGCGCCTGCATTGCGCCGTGAGAGCGGTAGCAGAACAGGCAAAACTCTGGATCGGCCCAGTCCTGAAGCTGCTGGAGGCCGTTTCCTATGTGGCGGCTGTCGTCGCGCTCTTCCTGCTTTGGAAGCAACTCAGCGACGATGCCTCGACCAAACGCGCGGAGAACGCACTCAACTATATCGAGCAGTTCAATACCGGCGAGGTGAGCAAGAGCCGGCAAAATCTCAATCGCGTCTGGCTGCCCTATGCCGCGGACATCGACAGAATTAACGCGGCCGACGGACTGCGTGACCAACAGGCCGATCAGTTCATCTCAAAGGCCATCGCAGCCTATGACGAGAAGAACCCGAACGAACCCGCGACCCTATCGGTCGGTGAGATTTCGTCCTTCTACGATCAGGTCCAGACCTGCATCGAGGTTGCGGCCTGCGACGCAACGATATTGCAGGCCGCTCTGAAGGCGAGCGCCACCGATTTCCACAAGACCTATGCCAGCACGATTTCGGTAATGCGCAGGACCATGTCGCCGGAGATCGGGCGTGGGCTGGAGAGGTTCATCGCTTCGAGCCCGAAAAAATGAGCCGGGTCTTCGCGGCGTTGCTCACCGCCTTGGTAGCGTGGCCAACGGTCGCATTCGCCAAACCGATGCAATTCACGCTTTCGGAGTTTCAGCCTCCGGCTGGCGTCGTTGTCATTGCCAGTGGGACGATAGACGAGTCCACACCCGCCGCCTTCCTCGCCTTCGAGGAGCGCCTGGGCCCAGGCAGGCCGATCACGGACGTCCTCTTCCGAAGCGACGGCGGTAATCTGGACCCGGCGCTTGCGCTGGGGAGAATCCTGCGATCCCGCCGTATTTCGACCGGGCTCGCGCTCGAAAACGGCTATTGCAGGAGCGCCTGCGCCTATGCCTTTCTGGGTGGGCTGACGCGCTTTGCAGGATTGAGCGGCGGCCAACAGGATGTGCTTGGCTTTCACCAATTCTCTGCCGGCCTGAACGCGGCCGGCTTGCAGTCGATGGCGAAGAAGCGCGCCCTTGTCGACGACGTCTCGGGGCATGCCCAAGGATCGACAAGCGCGCTGGCCGCTTATGTCGAGGAGATGGGGGTCAGCGTCGAGATCATCCGCATCGCCTCCCGGGCGCTTCCCGGAACCATGGTCTATCCAGATGTCGCGACGTTGAAGCACCTTCGCGTCCTGTTCGAAGGGGACGATCAATGGACCTTCACGATGAGTTCCGACCTGGGACGGATCGTCTCGATCGGGCTCTCCGCCGACACGAACCACAGGAAGCAAGTTACCTTTGGTTGCTTCCCTGATTCCAACAACAAGAATCAGCCGGCGATCGTCCTGTCGCTCCCCAAGGGAGACTACCCAGCATCCTCCTATCCACTAATGATCGGCGATTGGATTAAATGGGAAAAGCTGAACGGATCTTCCTACAACGAGAAGCCGAACGGCTATTTTTTCCCAGATCAGGGCGATTCTCTACAGCAAATCGATGTGGGCATGAAATGGATCGGACCAGCCTATCGCTATGAAGAATCTGGTGATGATTACAAAGCGGTAGAGGACGGCGAGCAGGAATATTACAGCACTGAAACTTGGAATGTCATAGGCATTACCTTCTACGCCGATGAAGAATGGGCGAACATCGTCGCATTCCCCGGCCCATACTTCTTCGAATTGCTTCAGCGCAGCGGTGGGGTCGAGTTCACCATTAATTCCGACGGCAAGGAATCCTCCGATCACTGGATCAGGATAAGCGAGATTCCTGCCCGGCCGCTCAAGGATCTGATGACGGCGATTGCTCAATGCCCCTTCATCGAGAGTGGACCGCAAGACGAAGATTCGGACCCTTACAGCCGGGTGGCGTTGCCGAGGGAGAAGAAGAACAAGCGGAAGAAGGAGGCGAAGGCTGAGGATGATCAATAAAGCTTCCCGCCGCTTCACCGTCAGCGCGCACGCGATGGCCCGCTTCGCCCTTAGTGTTGCCCTGATAACTGGCTCAGCATTTGCGCCCGCGCTGGCCGGCGGACCTCAAGAAGAGCCGGTGCCGACAGCGGAGCAGCTGGAAGCGCCGATGAAGTTCGCGATCTATTACGGAGAAGCCGGATCGGTAGAGGTGAAGGCCATAGGGACCATCACACCGGACACACCTCGGGACTTTGCCGACTATCTCAAGCTTATGAGCGAGAAGAAACTGCGGATTCGATCGCTTTGGTTCAACAGCCCGGGAGGCAATCTCGACGGGGCTTTGCGGTTCGGCCGCATGATACGCGGCGAGAAGATCGACTCCAATCTGGATGGCATCTGCCTGAGTGCCTGCGCCTATGCGTTTCTGGGCGGACCGCACCGCTACATCTCCTTCCCGAACGCACTCGATAATGGGCGGGACAACAAAGTCCGGATTGGGTTTCATCAATTCGAAGGACCGCTCGCGGCCGCGTTTCTGAGTTCGCCCGAGAAGGCGCAAGCCTTTAGCGCAGACCTGTCCGGGCAGTCGCAGGTCACTTCAAGCGAGCTCGCCAAATATGTTGCCGATATGGGCGTGGATGCCGGGATCCTGAAATTGGCCTCCTCGGCGACGCCCAGCGATATGAGCTTCCCCGACTTGAAAACGCTTGAGGAGCTGCGCGTCGCGCTCGGCGACGAAAGGGGCTGGAACGTGCAGTTGCTCGCCGAGGGCGACCATCTGCTCGCGGTGGGTATCGAGACCGGCACGGACTTCCGGTATCAAACGAGCTTCGAATGCTCATCTGCAGGGGGCGGAGCTGTCCGGCCGGTCGTTATCCTGACCAAGCCGAAAGAGACTCTCGAACTGTCGGACTATCCGGGACTGATCCAGGATCCGCATTCCGTCCGCATGACGCTGCTCAGCGACTATCAGAAGAAGCCTGACGAATATTTCGCGGTGACCGACGGCAGCGTCATTGGCGCGGTAAGGCTGTTCGTCGAAGGTGGCGCGCACCAGAATTTCGAAGCACCTCAGGTCCGCCTGCTCGCCGACGCGCGGTGGGCCCATATCCTGCTCTATCCGTCCGAGGCGTTGGCGGCCGACATCGTTCACCTGGGCAATCTTTCCGCGCAGGTCGAATTCGGCGAGAACGACACCAGCGCCTATTGGCTGACGTCAATGGCATTGAACGGCCGCGAGAGAAACGCCGTAAGAGTCGCCTGGCGAGAATGCCGCCCGCCAGTAACCGCGCAACACTGATCCGAAACAGACGTCTCCTCCTGCACCCTCCCAAAGCGCGAGCGGCAGCTGATCCGGATGCGCAAGCGAGACCGAGGCGTCGCCAGCCGGTCTAGATCTCGCGCTCCAGCGCGTCGAATGCGGCCACCAATATCTCGGCGAGCGGGCGCTTGCCGTCCTCCCGGCCCAACGTGTCCAAAGACAGCCGCACGGCGCCGATCGACAACATCGCGATCATCCTGAGGGCCGTCTCGCGCTCGGGCTCCGGCCATTTCTCACGCAGCGCTGCGAACAAGGTCTGCTCGTGCCGTACACCAGAACGTCAGGAGACCAGCGACGGCTTCGAACTGCAGTTCGGCACCAACTATCTCGGCCATTTTGCGCTAACCGCCGGCCTGCTGCCGCTGCTGCGAAGCGGCAACAGCGCGCGCATCGTGTCTCTCTCCAGCGTTACCGCGAGCATTCTTCTCCGCCGATGCCAGCATCCCCGACCCCCTCGAGGAGCCCCCTCTAAAACAGCCCATCATCATCGTCTTCGTCTGCATCGAAGGTCACCGATACTTCCGCTTCGGGCTCCTCGGTGACGGCGAATTGTTTGTGGATCACCCGCTCGCTCGCCATCGTATAGCTCCCGGCAAGCACCGCGAGCAGTTCGGACAGCAGCAGCGCAGTCTCATCGGCAAATTCGGTCTGCGGTCGTGCGAAGGCGGAAAGCTGGGCGGCCAGGCTAGCGAGCATTTCGCTCACTTCCTCGCAGTCGACCTTCTCGGTCGCTTCGCGCAATATGTCCGCGATCTGCGAAGCGTCGTCATCAAGGCCTGACAGGCCGTCGCGCATCTTTCGCCCGCCTTCGCGAATGCATTCGAGCGACTCCCCGAGCGATTGCCCGGCTTCGCTATCCGACTGCGGATCGACTATCGTTTCGGCCGCTCCGGCAATCTGCTGGAATGATCCGCCAATCTCCGCCGAAATGCGTTCCAGCGTCGCAGAAAATCCACGGATCTCGCTGGCAATCACCGCCAGGCTTCGACCTTCGTTGCCCATGCGATAGCAGCGTAGATCGGTATTCCACGCCATATGCTCGACGTCCTTCTTGACGCGGTGGACATTCTTGAGCCGCTCGCCCAGATTCCGGGCCGTTTCCGATGTGGCGTTGCCCAGTTGCTGCGACCGTGCATCGGCTTCGCGCAATTGCCCGGTGACGCTTTCGACCTCGACAACACTGCGCTCCAGAACGTTGAGGAAGGAGCCTTCATGTTGCCCGCCATCGGAGCCCTCCGTATCCTTGAGCTCCAGCAATGCCACGGTGTTGGGGCGGATGTCGTGAAGGCTCTGCGACAACAAGCGGGTCTCGCGCTTGAAATCGGTCACGGTTTCGAATGCCTGCGCAGCCAGCAGCGCCAGCATGTGCCCCCGAACGGCATCAGCCACGGCAGGACTGATCTCACCACGTTCCCCCAGGAAAGTATCGAGCAACCGGCCACCATCGACCACATGCTCGATACGCTGGCGGGTGATATCGCCGATCTGTAACGCGCCGAGTGCGATTCCGACCTTGGTGCGCACGTCACGCGCTACATCGGCGATCTGCGCCGCGCGCTTCGCCAGCTCCGCCTGATGCTGCTGTAGTGCCACCGCGTCATCGGCGAGGCGTGCGGGGACATGCGGCACCACCGCCGCGCATTCGGCCGCCAGTTGCTGCTCGACGGCAAGCACATCGGGTACACCTTCCGCCAGCCGCTCGACCTCGCGCGCGATGCCCTGCATTTCGGCTTCCGCGATATCGAGCCTGGCGAACATTCCGTCGGAAAAGTCCGAAAACTCGCCCATTCCGGCAGCTGCGACCTTGATGTTCAGGCCGCAGATACGAAGAAAGCGTAGCGTCCGGTTGACCTGCGCGATCTGCGACTTCAGCGCGTTGCCTGCCTGCAGGATGGCGCCCAGCGCCTGTTCACGTCCGGCCTGCACATCGGGCAGGCGCATGAGACGATCCGCGGTGCTGCGCATATTCCCGATCGCCGCATCAGTGCCTTCGCGATCAAGCGCATTGGTGACGCGCTCCAGCGAAGAAACGAGCTTCTCGACAATGTCATAGGTGTGGGCAAGCGCCGTGCCCGCCTCGACGAAGCGTGCGTCCAGGTTGCTGGCAACGCCGCCAAGCGCGAGGCGCACCTCCTCCAGTGCCGCCACGGGCTCGGGATGCTGATCAGCTATCTTCGAAAGATACACGCTGTCCTCCGGTATGGCCGATGCGGCCGTGATATAGTTTCATGTCGTCGGACCAGCGGATCGGGTTCCACGCCCTGACTTCGAGCTCGGAGATGCCGTCATCGAGCATCACATGCCTTGTCGGTCTCAACGCCCGACTCCTGTGGAATGCACGCTCATCGCGACGTCGCCTGCAGCAATTCGCGAGCGATCATGCCCAGCGGCACCACCCGATCGGCCGCACCACGCGCAATCGCTTCCTTCGGCATGCCGAACACGATCGAGGTGGCCTCGTCCTGTGCGAAGGTACGCGCACCGGCCTGCTTCATCTCGAGCAGGCCCCGCGCACCATCATCGCCCATGCCGGTCATGATGATGCCCACCGCGTTCGATCCCGCGGCCCGCGCGGCGGACCGGAACAGCACGTCCACCGAGGGGCGATGCCGAGATACCAAGGGCCCGTCACGGACCGAAACATGATAGCGCGCGCCCTGCCGCTCCAGCATCGTGTGCTTGCCGCCAGGCGCAATCAGCACATGGCCCCGCAGTACCGGATCGCCGTCCGCGGCTTCCTTCACGTCGACTTCGCACAGCGTATTGAGCCGCGAGGCGAAAGCTCGCGTGAAATTCTCCGGCATGTGCTGCACCACGACGACGCCCGGCGAATTGGCCGGCAGTGCCTCCAGTACCTCGCGCAGCGCTTCGGTTCCGCCGGTCGATGCGCCCAGACACACCACCATCTCCGTGGTGCGGCTCATCGCGCGGCCGTTCGGCGGGGGCAGCACCGCATCTGCGGTCAATTTCTTCTCCGGCAGCTGCGACCTGGGCTCCCGATAGGCAGGGCGGCCACGCACCCGTGCCTTGGCTGCCGCCTTCACCACATCCCGAATCTGCAGATTGTGCTCGGCGAGGTGATCGGCAACGCCGACACGCGGCTTCAGGATCACGTCCACCGCACCTGCTTCCATCGCCTGCAGCAGCGTTTCCGATCCCTCTTCGGTGAGCGAGGAACACATCACCACCGGCAGCGGGCATTGCGCCATCAGCTTGCGCAGGAAGGTAATGCCGTCCATCCGCGGCATCTCGACATCCAGGGTGATGACGTCGGGCACTTCCTCCTGCAACCGCTTGGCGGCGGTGAAGGGATCGGATGCCGCGCCGATTACTTCGATCTCGGGATCTTCCTGGAGGATCGCCGTCATTGTCTGGCGCACGCTGGCGGAATCGTCGATGACGAGCACGCGGATTTTCCTGGCGGCGGGCATGCCGGTCAGCTCCGCTTGAACACGGTGTTGGCGACCTGGGTCAGCGGCAGGTCCAGACCGGTGATCGATTCCGAATGACCGAGGAACAGATAACCGCCCGGCGCCAGGCAATCGACGAGCCGCGTCACGACCTTCCGCTGCGTGGGCTTGTCGAAATAGATCAGCACGTTGCGGCAGAAGATCAGGTGCATCGCCTCCCCCACGGGGTAGCGATCGTCCATCAGGTTCAGTCGGGCAAAGCCGATCGCGCTGCGCAGTTCGGGCGTCATGCGGATGTCGCGGCGGCGCGGATCGAGCGAGCGCATCACATATTTGCGCTGCAGGTCTGCCGGCACCGGCTCGACCAGATCGACCGGATAGATGCCCGCGCGGGCTGCGGCGAGCACCTCGGTATCCAGATCGGTGGCGAGGATGCCATAGGAAGGGCCGCCCTGCGTATCGGCGAAATCGTCCAGCACCATCGCCACCGTATAGGGCTCCGGCCCGGTCGAGCAGGCCGCGCTCCAGGCGCGGATCGTGCGCATGCCGCTGGCCTTGAAGGCCGGCAGGATCGTCTCGGTCAGATAATCGAAATGCGCCGGCTCGCGGAAGAAATCGGTCTTGTTGGTTGTAACGGCATTGATGAGGTGCAGCCCTTCATCGGCGCTGTGATCACCCTTGAACACATAGTCGCAATATTCGTCGAGCGTACGACAGCCGGTAGCGCGCAAGCGGCGGCGCAGACGACCTTCGAGCATCGTTTTCTTGCTCTCGGGCATCTTGATGCCGGAGTAATCGTAGATGTAGCTCGACAGCATCGCGAAGTTGCGCCGGTTCATCTGGTCGGTGCCCGAGGACGGGGCGCTAAGGGTCGTTGCGGCGGTAGCCAATGGACCTGCTCCGATAGACTGGAGGCCCGGTTGCGGGAACACGGGCGGAAGAGGGAGTTCGGGCGATCAGGCCCGACTCCCCACAGGGGCGAGCCGGGCCGTTTCGTCAGGCCGCCGAGGAAATCGGAAGCAACAGAGCGGCTTCCCCAGCCGAGAAGATGCGCGCGACATCGACCAGCACGACGAAGCCCTCCGTCCGCTTCACCACCCCGGCGATATATTCGGACGGCCAGCGCACGCCGATGTCGGGCGCGGCGCCGATCTGGTCACCGCGAAAGGTGCTGACTTCCAGCACGCGATCCACCACCAGCCCGAGCACGAGCACGCGATCGGCTACGGGAACGTCCACGACCAGGATCCGCGTGTTGGGCGTCGGTTCGACATGCGGCATGCCGAGCCGAAGGCGGAAGTCTATCGTGGCAATTCCCTCGCCGCGCATGTCCGTCAGCCCGAGCAGGTAATCCGGGCCGTTGGGGATGCGAAAGGTCTCGCGGTAATCGAGGATTTCGCGAACCAATGTCACCGGAACCGCGAAGATCTCCGCCCCCAGCCCGAAGGTTACGGTCTGGATTTCCTGCGTGTCGGTCATGCTGCCTGCGCTCCGAAGGATGCGTCGTCCGCGTCCGGACCACCACTGGTCAGGTCGAGGGCAAAACCGTTCACGCGTGCCTTCTGATCGGCGATCGAGTTCGGCCGGGTCTTGGTCTTGGCGGGCGACGCCGGCTTGCGAGCCGGAGCGCTGCGCTGCGCAACAGGCGCGACCCTCGCAGTGGACTGGCCGGCGCGCTCGTCGATCCGGAAATAGGCGATACTGGCCTGAAGCTCCTCGGCCTGGGCAGCGAGCTCCTCGGATGTGGTCGAGATTTCCTCGGACGCACCCGCATTCTGCTGGGTCACCTGATCGAGCTGCTGGATCGCATCGTTGATCTGCGACGCGCCGATATCCTGCTCGCGGCATGCCGAGCTGATTTCCGAGACGAGCTCGGCGGTACGGCGGATATCCGGCACCAGCTTGGTCAGCATCTCGCCTGCTTCAGTGGCCGCGGTCACCGTGTCGCCGGAAACCGCGCCGATCTCCGCCGCCGCCGTCTGGCTGCGCTCGGCGAGCTTGCGGACTTCCGATGCGACCACCGCGAAGCCCCGGCCATGTTCGCCGGCTCGCGCAGCTTCGACAGCTGCATTGAGTGCCAGCAGATCGGTCTGGCGGGCGATTTCCTGGACGATCCCGATCTTCTCGGCGATCGTGCGCATGGCCACCACGGCACGCTCGACCGCGACACCACTCGCCTCCGCGTCCTTCGACGACTGGCGCGCGATCTTCTCGGTCTGCGCGGCATTGTCCGCGTTCTGTTTGATGTTAGCGGCCATCTCTTCCATCGACGCCGATGCCTGCTCGGCAGCAGCAGCCTGTTCGGTCGCGCCCTGCGACACCTGCTCCGAACTGGACGAGAGCTCCTGGCTACCCGATGAGACGTTATTGGCAGCGACGATCGCATCGCCGACGACGCCGCGCAGACGCTCGACCATGCGGATCAGGGCAAGACCCAGCGTGTCCTTGTCCGAAAGCGCCTGGTGGTGGACGGTCAGGTCACCATCAGCAATCTTGTCGGCCAGGGCGGCGCTGATGCGCAGATTTGCAGTCATGCCGTTTACGGTCGTGACCAGATCCCTGATCTCGTCGTTGGAGTTGACAGTAACTTCCTGGTTCAGATCACCAACCGCAACGGCGTTGATCGCAACCGATATCCGGCGCAGGCCGCCAGAGACGATACGCGAAATCCAGACCGCACCACCGACCGCAAGCAGCAGCGCGATGCCCGCAACGATCAGCAGCGTGTTGCGCGCCGCGTAATAGAGCGCCGTGGTCTCCGCGTCGGTCTCCTGCATCTGCCGCTTCTGCAGATCGACGATCTTGTCGATCGTGTCGGTGAGCGCCATGGCCGCCTTGCGTGACTCGGTAACCGACAGCGCAGCGCCCTTCTCATTCTCGTTCGCCAGTCCCAGATCGCGAACGCGGCTGTTCAGCGGCTTGAACGCGCTCCACTGTTCACGCACCTGCGACCAGAGCGCCTTGCCTTCCGGCGTGCTTGCCAGCGCCGCGCCCTCGTTGATCATGGCTTCGACGGAAGTCTGGCCCTTGTTGATCGCCGCGGAGAATTCGCTGTTGAGCTGCGGATCAGTGGTCAGCAGCAGGTTCTTTTCGGAACGCAGCAGCTTGCCCAGTTCACCATTGATCGTCAGCGCCATCTCGAGCCGTTTGGCCGGACCGCTGATAGTCTCGCTGATTGCATCGTTCAGCGTGCTCAGCCGCGAATTGGCGACCAGAACCACCGCGAACAGCATGACGACCAGCACCCCGAAGGTTATGCCGAGTTTGAGTTTTATCGTTGCGCGCATCTTCTAACGACCCCTTTGTATCCTTCACGTGCGGCCGCGGGCACTTTCTCCGCGGCCGCCGTGATTGTTGACTTCCGCCGTCAGGCGGCCTGGCTGCCGAACGCCGCGTCGTCCGCGTCCGGGCCGCCGCTGGTGAGATCAAGTGCAAAGCCGTTCACCCGCGCCTTCTGATCGGCGATCGAATTGGGCGTGGCGCCCGGCTTCCTGGCCGCGGGAGCGGCGGGCTTGCGCGCCGTGGCGACCGGGATACGACCGGTCATCGGCGCGACCTTGCGCCCGCTCGAGTTCTCCGAGATGCGGAAATAGGCGATGCTGGCCTGAAGCTCTTCGGCCTGCGCAGCGAGCTCTTCCGACGTGGTCGAAATCTGCTCCGATGCGCCCGCATTCTGCTGGGTCACCTGATCGAGCTGCTGGATCGCTTCGTTGATCTGCGACGCGCCGATATCCTGTTCACGGCATGCTGCACTGATCTCGGAGACCAGCTCGGCGGTCCGGCGAATATCCGGCACCAGCTTGGTGAGCATCTCGCCGGCTTCGGTCGCAGCGCGAACGGTGTCGGTGGAAACAGCGCCGATCTCAGCCGCCGCCGTCTGACTGCGCTCGGCAAGCTTGCGCACTTCCGAAGCGACGACCGCGAAGCCGCGACCATGCTCGCCGGCACGCGCCGCCTCGACGGCGGCATTGAGTGCCAGCAGATCCGTCTGGCGGGCGATTTCCTGAACGATCCCGATCTTCTCGGCGATCGTGCGCATCGCATCGACGGCCTTCTCGACCGCGACACCGCTGGCCTCGGCGTCCTTGGACGACTGGCGGGCAATCTTCTCGGTCTGCGCTGCGTTGTCGGCGTTCTGCTTGATGTTGGCTGCCATCTCTTCCATCGAAGCCGAAGCCTGCTCGGCGGCGGCAGCCTGTTCGGTTGCGCCCTGCGACACCTGCTCCGAGCTGGCCGACAGTTCCTGGCTGCCCGCCGAGACATTCTCGGCCGCCACGTTGGCGTCGCCGACCACGCCGCGCAGGCGCTCGATCATGCTGTTGACCAGCCCAAGCAACGCGCCGATCTCGTCACGGCTCTTTACCTCGACGGTTCGGGTCAGATCACCCTCCGCAACGCGGCGCATCGCATCGCCGGCAGACTTGAGGCCCCGTGCGATCAGCAGCGACAGATAAAGCGCGGCGGCGATCGTGATGACGAAGGCTGCGATACCCATCACCAGCATGGTGACGCGCGCCGAACCGTAGAGCGCCTCGGTATTATCTTCGGCTTCGGCCATCATCTGTTGCTGCAGCTTGACCAGCTGTTCGGCCTTCTTGGTCAGCACGCCGGCCTTGTCGCGTGAATCGCCGATGCTGAGCGCGACCGCCGCCGGCTTGTCGGTGCCACTGAGCGCGGCCACCTTCTCGTTTACCGGCTTGAAGCTGTTATAGTCGTCGCGCAGCTCGCTCCACATATCCTTGGTGCGTTCCGAAGGCTTGGCGTTGGCCTGCTCCAGAGCCTCCTCCACGCGCCCACGCCAGTTGGCGAGCGACGTTTCCATCTCCTGGCGGAACTTTGGATCGTCGCTCAGCGTCAGGTTCTTCTCGGCGCGGATCATCATGCTCACGCCGCCGTCGATGGCGCGTGCGCGATCGAGCTGCTTGGCCGGGCCGTTGATGACGGTGCCCATTGCGTCGTTCAGCGACGCGAGGCGCGAGACACCGATAACGATGACTGCGGTCATGATGATGAGCAGGAGCGCGAAGGTGGCGCCCAGCTTCAGCTTGATGGATGCGTGCATGTTAAGCCCCCTGGCTCAATGAACGGTGGAAAGCGCGGCGGCATCGCCAGCGCCAAGGAACGTGCGGAAAATCGTGGCGAGATCGGGCAGGACGATCACGCCGTCCTGGGTCCGCACCAGTTCGCGGACATAGTCGCGGCGCCAGCGCAGGCCGACCGCAGGCGCGGGCTCGCTATTGTCGCGCATCAGCGTCGCGACCTCGTGAACCTTGTCGGTGCGGATACCGAGCTGCAACGCCTCGCTTTCGGTCTCGAGCTCGATGACGACGATGCGGCTGTCGACCGTTGCTTCAGCGGCAGGCATGCCGAACGCCAGCCGAAGATCGGCGATCGGGATGATCTTGCCGCGAAAATTCACGACGCTGCCGACCAGCGACGGTGCACCGGGCACGATGGTCTCCGGCAACAGGTCAAGGATTTCGCGGACCATGATGGCCTCCAGCGCGAACGTCTCTTCCTGAAGATCGAAGGTCAGGACTTCGAGGGCACCGTCGGCGCCCCATTGCGTAGTGGTTTGTTCCTGCATGGCTTTATCCGGCGGCGCGAAGCCGCTCCTCCTGATGCTGGCCGAGGGTGACGAGCTGGACGACGTCCAGGATCAGCGCGACCCCGCCATCGCCCAGGATGGTGGCACCCGCGAAGGTGGTGACGTCACGGTGCAGCGCCGACATCGACTTGATGACGGTCTGGTGGCTGCCGATGATCTGGTCGACCACCAGGCCGACACGCTCCGCTCCGGTTGCGATGACGACGATCTTCTGGTGCGGATCGGGGCGCGTGCCCGTCTCGAACATTTCCCGCAGGCGCAGGAAGGGTACCAGCCGCTCGCGCAGGGTGATGAAGCTGCGGCCACGCGATCGGAGATCGTCCTCGAGGCTGAGCTCGATGCACTCCTCGACGGCGGCGAGCGGGATGACATAGCGCCCTTCGCCTACCCGCACGAGCAGGCCGTCGATGATCGCCAGCGTCAGCGGAATGCGCAGCGTGACGGTCGATCCCTCCCCCGGCGCGCTCTTGATGTCGATCGCGCCGCGCAGGCTCTCGATCGTGCGCTTGACCACGTCCATGCCGACGCCGCGCCCCGACAGATTGGTGACCGCCGCCGCCGTGGAGAAGCCCGGATGGAAGATCATCTGGAGCAGTTCCTGGTCGGCCAGCACCTGGCCCGGCTGGATCAGCCCCTGTGCTTCCGCCTTGGCACGAACGCGCTCGCGATCGATGCCGCGCCCGTCGTCGCGGATGGTGATGACCACTTCTCCGCCTTGCTGGTGCGCGGACAGGCGCACCTGCCCGCTGGCGGGCTTGCCGGCGGCGATGCGTTCCTCCGGCGTTTCCAGCCCATGATCGCAGCTGTTGCGGATCAGATGGACCATCGGGTCCGCCAGCCGCTCCATGACCGTCTTGTCGACTTCGGTCGCTTCGCCTTCGGTGACCAAGTCGATGGTCTTGCCGGTGTCACGCGCAAGGTCGTGGACCAGGCGGCGGAAGCGGCCGAACAACGTGGCGACCGGCACCATGCGCAGCACCATCATCGTGTCGCGCAATTCGCTGGCGAGCCGCTCGATTTCCTCGGAGATCGAGCGCAGCGCCATTTCCGATCCCACCGCGCTGCCATGGGCAAGCTGCGACAATCGGCTCTGAACGATGACGAGTTCGCCGACGCGGTCCATCAGTTCGTCCAGCCGCTCGGCCGGCACGCGGACGCTTTCGCCTGCCTTGGCGGCTGGGCGACCAGACGCCGGATTGGCTTCAGCCGGCGGCGGCGCGTCATTGGCGGCAACCGGCAAGCTGACGGTTTCGACGGCGGGCTCTGGCGCCAGCGCTTCGATCTTCAGCTCCATGTCGTCCATCACGAAGATGAAGACATCGTCGATATCGTCGCGCGAAATGTCGCCGCGCAGCTCGACGTCCCAGCCGATATGGCATTCGACCGGCACCAGATCGGTGAGCGGCGGAATGGCGTCGGTGCGTGCGACGATCTTGCACTCGCCCAGCTCACGGAGCTCATCGAGCAGCATCAGCGGGTTGGAGCCGTTCGCCATCGCTTCGGGGGGCAGGCGGAAGAACAGCCGCCAGCCCTGGGCGGGCGCTTCCGCAACGGCGGCGACGGGTGTGCCCGCTGCGCCGTCAATGGCCGCCTGCAGGCGCGCGAGGATCGCATCGCCGGTGGCTTCGAGCCCCTTGCCATCACCATCGACAAGCGCGCGCATATGGTCCTGTGCGGACAGGATCACCGCCACCAGTTCCTGCGTGGCCGGAGCCAGCCCCTTGCGAACCCGATCGAACGCCGTCTCGCAATGATGGGTGAAGTTCGCCAGCGCGTCGAAGCCGAACATCGCGCCCGAGCCCTTGAGGGTGTGCAGGCCGCGGAACACCGCATCGACCAGATCGCGATCGTCCAGCCGGTGACCGAGATCGAGCAGGCCTTGCTCGATCTGCTCGAGCAACTCGCCCGCCTCGACGCGGAATGCCGCGATCGGATCCTGCCCGATCACCGGCCCAGAACCTTGCGCGACACCTTGATGAGCTGCTCGGGAACGAAAGGCTTCACCAGCCACCCGGTCGCGCCGGCGGCCTTGGCCTGCTGCTTCATCGCATCATCGGATTCGGTGGTGAGGAAGATGATCGGCGTACCGCACTGCGCGGGATCCTTGCGCAGTTCGCGGATCATCGTCAGCCCGTCCATGTTGGGCATGTTCAGATCGGTGATGATCAGATCGAACTTGGCCGCATTGGCTGCTGCCAGCCCCTCGACACCATCGCCTGCCTCGGTAACGGCATAGCCCGCGCCGGTCAGTGCGATACGGATCGCCATCCGCAGGCTCGGGGAATCGTCAACGGTTAGGATCGAGGCGGTCATTGGGCGAGCACTCCATGGAACCAGAAATCGAGATCATCGGGGGTGATGTCGGTGAGGAAACCCGCGCGCGTCAGCAGCGCGGCCACCGGGCCCGGCGCAGGACGCGCGAGACGAAGCGTCTTGCCTCCAAGCACGGCATGGTGCCGCGCGGAGCAGACGGTCTGGACGAAGCTGAGATCCAGCTCGGCTATATCGGAGATATCGAGCGCGACATCGGCACCCGCGTCCAACGCAGCGAGCAGAGCGCGTTGCAGTTCCGGCGCAGTGCGCACGGTTTGAGAGCCTTGAAGCTCAAGGAGCTGATGCATCGATTCCTCATGTCCCAATGCCCATGAGGTCGCCGGCGTCGGCCGGAACTATGGGCTTCCCCTTGCAATTTTAGGAGGAGTTCCGAGGAAGCTGATGTTTTACCGCATTTTTCATGAACCGATTCGGATCAGAAACGTTTTCCAGGAAGCGCGAAGAGGGAACCCCTCCCTTCCGATCCCCACATTCAGATGCTGATCTCGATCGCGCGCAATGCCGGGCGTCGCGCTGACAGGCCTACCGCGCCCTGGCGCTGCAATTTGCCAACTTGATGGCGTTGCTGATCGCTGAGTTGGTCAGATGCTGCGCGGCATTCACGACCTTTGAAATCTGTCCTGGAAGCGCCGTGTCGCTCTCTACAGCGCGCCTCGAGTCAAACACTCGGCAGGACATGCTCAATGGCCCGATTTCACTCCGAAGCGCGTGTCATATTCAGGGATGGAAGGAGTATCGGGCCACGATCTGCCGAGCCAAGCGTAGTTCATGCGGTTCGATGGGACGACCCAGAACCCGGACGGCCTCCCGCACGCCTTCCAGGAAGGCATTTCGCAGACCCGCCTGGGTCAATGCAGTCAACCAGGCCGGCGCCGACGGCGGTGCCAGCGGATCTGCGTTGAGGCTTACACCTTCCACGATACGCCGCCAGAGTTCGTCGGGAGTCTGACCGATGCCGTCGAGGCAGATCGGCACCACTGCACTCGGAAAACCTGTCTCGATCGCGAGCATGAGCTGGACAGCGGCAAAGGATGGAACATTCGACAACTGAGCAGACAGGAAGCGCTCAATATCACTCTGTCCCATCGAAGCCCGGATCAGGCGATAGAGGTTGACGAAACGCTTAACCGCCCGCGGTGATTTTGCAGCTATCGGGCCCAAGGACATCAGCAGTTCCCGCTCGTCTACTGTCAAGGCCAGTAGGTCGGTGACTTCCTCGCGATCGCGCGGCGCAAACGGCTCCACACGCTCGAGCCAGTCTCTAGAAACTGCGGGCTCGGCGGCGGTCGGATCGGCAGGCCGGGCGAGAGGCACCGTCTGGGCCTCTGAGGTCGAACCAATCATCGCAGCCACGAAGCTCCGATATGCGTGATACTGCTTGCCATTCTCCGCCTCAGGGTCCCGAAGGCGCTTCACCCAGAAGGGAATCTGGAAGATTTTCTCCAGATAATCGGCGGCCTTGGCGCTTCCATCCGATCCCTTGAATTGCTCGTAGACAGTCTCAAGTGCGTGTTGAAGCCAATGCGCATCCACGGCGACGACTGCGATGAAGCAGTCATAGGCGAGTAGCAGGTGCACAGCCTGCAAGACCTGGACAACCTGTGCCTCGGTACAACGATCCAGATCGTCGATGTAGACGATGATTCGCTCTACGCTCTCGCCCGTCTCTTTGCGCCGACCGGCGGCAACCACCGCGCTCAATTGCTCGAAGCTGCGGCGTACGGCCGCTAACGAGCCGAGCTGGGCACGGACCGCAGCGACATCCGCCGAATCCTTGAGCAGAAATTCGAGCATAAGACTGGGCGCGCCAGCAAGGCCCGCCTCCGCGGCACCACGATATTTGGCGAGATAGGCCTCACGCTTGGAGCGTTCCGCAGCGGCCGCCTCAAATGCGGCCTTATGCCTGGCAAGCTGCTCTTTGGCGGCGAGCAGCTCTTCATCTGCCTTTTTTTGCCGCGCCGCGAGCTCCCGATTGAACATTCCCGCGACCCGCAGGGCCGGCAAGAGAAACGGGGCAACCGGCAGCAGGAACGCGAGCAGCGATGCGCATCGGACGACCCAGCCGATAGCTGGGGATACGTGAGGGAGCAGCAGAGCCCAGCCCCACCATAGCGTAAAGCCTATGACGGGGACCGCGAGCAGCGCCGCCCATCTCCGCCACCCCGCCTTCCAAAAATAGTCGATGGCTATCAGGATGACGCGCGTCATGTCGCCCGCAGCATTTGCGTAACGGCGTACCGCCTTCTCGCTAGGCTCGCGGCTTTCGTCGAACACCGCGTCTTTGAGCGCCATGATGGCGCTCTTTTCGCTCTTGCTTGCCTCCGACTTGTCGGCTTTCTCTTCCTCGCCAAGTAGAGCCAGGACCGCCTGTCCGGCAGCATCCGCAAGGGTAGATTGCCTTGCGTTCCGGGCCTTCTCGACTTGCTGCTCTGCCTTGGTAACAGCTGCCTGAGATTCCGACTGGGTCTTGAGCGTCGAGCGGAGATGCTCGGCTTCTTCGCCGGTTCGCTTCGCAACTTCCGCTACGAGGCTCGCGCCCCGCTGCGCCTCGGCGTGATCCAGCCCGCCGGAGGCGATCTGATCGAAAATCTCTGATGTGATCGATGCCCATAGGTTAGCGCTGTCCGCGAACGTCCAAGCGTTAAGCGACACCTGTATTATGTTGCGTATCCGCCGGTCCGCAGGGTCGGTCCCATCGGCCGTGGCTGTCGCGTTGTCAGTCCGGCGCTGCCGATCAACAGCTAGTGTGACCTGGTGTTGAATTTGCTTCAGCAGCGTGCTCTTGCCGCTGCCCCAGGCGCCGAACACGCCCACCGCCATGGGCGGCCCGGCAGATTCAAGTGTCAGAAGACCGGCAAGCGCCCGCGAGTCGTCACCTGATCCGAGCGCATCACGCCCGGCAAGCGCGCGATCATCAATATACTCCGGGCGAACTCTTCGCTCAGTGCGGAGGTCCGGCAGATCCCGGATGTAATCGGCGAACTCCCTGCGGTCTGCAGCCGATGTCGCAGCGATAAGTGTTTCAAGCAGTGCAGAACGGAACTGCTCGAACCCGTCCACAAAGAGGCCGAGCGATTGGAGGGCAGCTTGGCCGTCACGCGTGGAAAGCGCACCACCCCACATGAATTGCGCGGAAACCGCTCCCGCGCGCGAGCGTGTCCGGCGCTGCAAACGCGAGGCCGTCGCCAAGACCTCCACGAGATCCCATTTCAGGATCACCTGCGACGCCAAACCAAATTGGCGCGGGTCCCCAACTGACGCGGGTTCTATCGGCGGCAAGCGGAAATCGCTCCACGCGAACAGCCTATCACGCAGTGCGCCGTCGAATGGGCTCCCGAGCGACGTGAGCGCCGTCCGAAAATAAGCTTCGGCATCGACTATTGTCGGCTTGGGGTCCGGAACAGGTTCGTTAGCCAGTCTGTGTGCAGCTTCCTCGAGCACGGCAACCACACCGGGTGAAAGCAGGCGGCGGCTACCGCTTGATCGCTCGTTCAACTGATCGAGCCGAGCCGACGCGCCAACGAGAGCCTCGAAGGGGTCAGGTGGAAGCTCACCAGAGGCTTCCGAAATCGTCGCCTTCCCATTCGGTGACGCCTGATTGGGCTTCACTGGAGACGGCCTTGAAGGAAGACCGAGACGATGTGCCTTCCCGATTACTCTATTTCGGGAAATTCCCAACTCTTCGCCGATCTGCGTCCCCGTGAGGCCTGAATCCCACATCTCGCGCAGCCGCGTCACGCGTTCCGGCGTCCAGCCAGCGTCTCTATCTAGGGAGGCATTCTCTTCTTTAGGTGAAGTACTCATTGGACGCCCATCAAATCTTGGTTCCGCGCCTCGAACAACCTAGGGTTTGACTGCGACGGAGAGTGATTGGCCGGGTACCATCTGGTCGTCAATTTTCAAACCTCTCGGCTCCGAATTCCGTGCATTCATACCCTCCGCCTAATATTGAGGCTATGTTCAACGGGATCGTCCGCCACTCTGCGCTTGTTCACGCTCAAAGTCTCGAAGCCTCATCTGGCGATGTTGCCAGCCGCTGGCGATCGCGCCAGTCCCGAATCTTGCCCATTCGACACCCAATCTCGGGCAATACAGGGCAGCCTCCGGGCCGATAACTGTCCGACGGCTTTCATGGGCGCGATGACCATAGCCGCCAATCACCGATTGCACCGGGGACCCATCCGCAATCCAGTGTGACCGGGTATTGCTCTTGGGGATCGGTCTTGCGCCACTGATGACCGGGGCCTTGTCCGCGCCCCGCCGAGACGTGGCGAGTAGATGCGAGGAACGCCGCATCTTTAAAGGAACGACGTGTTACGCTAGCTTCTGGAACCCGGTCGGTGTCGCCGCAAAGCGGGGCGTCGCAGCCACTCCGTTCACACACATGCACGGCGCGCGCTTCGCCAATGGAAAGCTGGTCCTTCTGATCACGAACGCCTTCAGCAGTGCCAAGCATGCACCGCCTTCCTGTCTGACGCAGCTGGTCGAGCGTAACCGGCTTCTGCAGGCGATCGAACGGCAGCGCTCCAGACGCTTGTTGGTCGTTCAAGCTCCCGCCGGCTACGGGAAGACCGTTCTCCTGGCGCAGTGGCGCAAGCTCCTGCTCGACTCCGGCGCTTGCGTGGCCTGGATCGGGTTCGAGCCGCATGACGCCGATCCGGAGCGTTTCGTCGCAGGCATGGCATCGGCGCTCCGCCACGCCGGCCTCGACATTCCTCCCGAATATTGCGCACCTGGACACCAGCTCGGGCCGGCGGTGCTGCTGGAGGCCATGCTCGTGCTGGGGGACCAAGCTCGCCAGGAAACCTGGCTGTTCCTCGAGGACTGGCATCTGCTGAACGATGGGCCGGTATCCGAGCTCGTCGACGTTATGCTCCGCCGCATGCCGGGGAACTGGCATGTGGCGATTTCCAGCCGGGTGCGTCCAAAGCTCAACCTGATCGCGTTGAAGGCACAGGGCCAGCTCATCGAACTGGGCCAGGAGGACCTCCGGCTGAGCGCGGACGAGGCGGCAGCGCTCATGGCATCCGCCGGACTGTCGGCCGATGAGCTGGCCGAGCTCAGCCAGGTCACCGAAGGCTGGGCCATCGCCCTTCAGCTGGCGCAGCTCTGGTTCGCCGGCGATCGCTCACCGGCATCGCTGAAGGCATCGTTCATCACTTCGATCGAGGGGATGGCCGACTATCTCGCCGCCGAGATATTCGACGCCCTGCCGGGCGACCTCCAGGATTTCCTCCGCGAAAGCTCGATCTCGCCGCGCTTCAACGGCACGCTGGTGGACGCGATCCGGGGGCGCACCGATTCGGCAGCGTTCGTGGAACGGCTGAAGGCGCTGCACGGCCTGACGAGCCCGCTGGACGAAAGCCGCCAATGGCACCGACATCATCCCATCTTCGCGGAGTTCCTGGAGAGCGAGCGCCGCAAGCTGGCTCCCGAGCGGCTGGCGGCACTGCACGCGCGCGCCGCGGACTGGTTCGAAGGGCAAGGGCTGCTCTTCGAAGCGGTGGAACATGCGCTGCTGAGCGGCGACCAGCAGCGGACGATCGAGCTGGTCGAGAATGCCGGCTGCGTCGATCTCTGCATCCAGGTCGGCGCGCGGGCCGTGCGCGCGCTGCTCTTGCACCTTCCGGCGGAGGTGGTCCACGAACGGCCGAGGCTGCGGGCCGGCCATGTCGCGATGACCTTCAAGCTCGGCAGCATCGCGGAAGCCGGCCAGACGCTGCACGCGTTGAACACATCGCTGGTCGGGAAGGATATCGATCCCGGCCTCGAACGCGATCTCGCCGTCGTCGAGGGGCTGCATTTGTGCTTCATCGACCAGGCCCCTCCCCCCAACCCACGCGGCGCGCAGCGCAAGACCCTCGCCGATTTCGCGGAGCGCGACTGGTGGTTGAAGGGGCTGCTCCACAATGTGCAGGGCCGTGGGGAGATGCTGCGCGGCCAGTTCGACGCGGCGCTGGCGTCGCTCCGCCAGGCCTTCGAGATTTTCGATATCGGCGGAACCGGCCAGGCCCGTTTCATCATGCTGACCCATCAGGCAGTGAGCCAGTTGTTCCTGGGCAGGCTGTCGTCCGCCGAAGTCCTGCTGGCCGATGCGCGGATCGTGCTGAAGGCACAGCTGGAGAACAGCCCGGCCTTCGGGGCGATCGGCCATACTGTGGAAGCCAGGCTTCTCTATGAGCGCAATGCCCTGGCGCAGGCCGCCAATGCCGCCGAGCAGGCGCTCACCGGCCTGGAGCTCGCCGAAGGCTCGTTCGAGCAATATTTCATCGCCACCTATGTCGCGGCACGCTCCAGTTTCGCCACAGCCGGCATGACGGCGGCGATGCGCATGGTCGAGCGTGGCCGCCAGCTCGCCCGCTATCACGGCCTGCCGCGCATGGAGGCGCTGCTCGAGGGCCTGCACCTCCAGTTGCTCATCGACGATCGTCAATGGGAAGCTGCATCGCGCAAGGCTGGGCAGATCGGCATGTCCGCCGCCTCGGCAGAAGGCGACGGCTGGATGGAGCTCGACTTCTTCACGCCCGCTTTCTGCCTGCTCGCCCTGCACGAAGGGCATGACGGCGAGGCGCTGCGTCTTGCACAGGTGCTGACGGAGCGGTCGGCGGCGGGAAGGCGGACGCCCGCCAGAATCCGCGGGCACCTCCTGCTGGCGCTGGCGCACGCGGCACGCGGGGATCGCGAGCGCGCCGACATCGCCCTGAGCGAAGCGCTCGTGCTGGCTGCTGACGAGCAGATGCTGCAGCCATTCCTCGAAGTCGATCTGGCCGCACTTCTGCTGACGCCCGGTTTCGCGAAGACGATGACGCAGGCCTCGCCTCAGGGCGCCTTGCTATCGGACCTGCTTCCCCGGGTCATCGCCGCCGATTGTGCGAAGGACGTGGACCGGAAATTGACGGGTCGCGAACAGCAGATCCTGGCGACGTTGCAGGAGGGCCGTTCGAACAAGGTGATCGCACGCGCGTTCGATCTCTCCGAGGACGCCGTCAAATTCCACCTGAAGAATATCTTCCGCAAGCTCGGCGTGGACAATCGCGCGATGGCGGCGGCCGTCGCTTCGCACATCAGGCCGGTCCCCAACCCGGCCGGTGAGGGCATCCTACCCTAAAAACTGACTGACCTACCCTTCACCAGGCATCACTTTTTGCCGCGGTCTGCGCAACGCATCGCCACGATACCGGCGGCTCGCGAGCGAGTCTTGCCGCCAAGGTCGACGGGGGCAAGATGAGCAGCAGCAATGATCGCGGCACGGCGTGTGCGGGCGGATATTCGCCGAGCCGGAAGCAGGCAGCGCGATCCTGGTGGATCCTCGCGATCCTTGCCGTCGTCATGGCCGTGATCGCGCCGGGCGCGGCACTCGCGGCAACGCCGACGGTCAGCTCCGTCTCGCCCGCTATCGGGCGGACCGTCAATCCGGACGCGGTGACGATCACGGGCACGAGCTTCAGCGCATCGGGAAACAGCGTCACCTTCGACGGCGTCGCCGGCACCATCACGGCGGAAAGCCCGACGTCGATCACCGTCACGCCGCCCGATCATGCCGCGGGCTCGGTCAGCGTCAGGGTTACCAACGCGGGCGGCGAGTCGACCTTCGGGCCGGGCGGCTATTACTATGTCGAGCCGCCAAAGGTCGTCGCGACGTTCGGCGCGACCTCGATCGCGAACGGGGGCAGCACCACGCTCACGCTGACGGCCTCCAACCCGAACCCGGTCCCGCTCGGCGGCATCACGATCGCGGCGCGGGTCCTGCCGTCAGGCCTTACCGGCTCCCTGGCCGGGGGCACCTGCAGCGCCGGGGCCGTTTCGGGCAATGCGGTCAGCCTGAACACTACGAACCTGAGCGCCAACGGCGACTGCACGGTGATCGTCACGGTCACTTCGACGGCCCCGAACACCTACAGCTACACCACCGGCACCATCGCGGCGACCGGCGCCAACACGACGGGCTTCGCGCTCCCCGGCGACACCGCAACCACGCCGACGGGGCTCACCGTCGCCAGTTCGACCAACGCCAATCTGTCCAATCTGGCGCTGTCGCAGGGCACGCTTAACCCGGGTTTCAGCGCCGGCACGACCGCCTACACCGCGTCCGTCGCCGCCAATATAACCTCGCTCGACGTCACACCCGCCGTCGCAGGCCCGGCAGGCACGACGGTGACGGTCAATGGCAACCCCGCAACCTCGGGCAGTCCGACAAGCGTCGCTCTGAACTTCGGCGCCAACGCGATCACCGTCCGAGTCACTGCGCAGAGCGGCGCGACCAGGGACTATGGGATCACGGTGACGCGGACGGCTGACGTGCCGACGGTAATCTCGGTCTCGCCGGAAGTCGGCCCTGGTGCGGGCGGCATCGTGGTGATGATCACCGGAACCGGATTTTCGGCGGCCGCCCCCCAGCATGCCGTCAAGTTCGGAGCCACTGAAGCCACATATACGGTCCTCAACGACAACCAGATCAGCGCCATCACACCGGCGCGTATCGGCGGCGGGGCCACCGTCACTGTCACGACGCCCGGCGGGACCAGCGCGACGAGCGCGGGGAGCGTCTTCACCTATGTGCCGGTGCCGGTCGTCAGCACAAGCTCGCCGGCGAGCGGCCCGGTTGGGGGGGGCACCAGCGTGAGGATCACCGGCAGCGCCTTTGGCAGGTCGGCTGATATGGCAGTCAAATTCGGCGCGGTCGGCGCGTCCTATACGGTCTTCAGCGATACGAGGATCGACGCAACAGCACCTCCGGGTAGCGCAGGCACGGTCGACATCACCGTCATCAGCCCCGGCGGGACCAGCCTGACTTCACCTAGCGCCGTGTTCACCTATGTCGCGGCACCGACGCTCAGCGCGGCGTCGCCGGACAGCGGTCCGACCGCGGGCGGCCAGGCCGTGACGCTGACCGGCACCGACCTCACCGACGCGACGCTCACCATCGACGGTGCGTCCGTGGCGATCGGCTCGAACGATGGCACCAATCTCGCCTTCACGACTCCGGCCCACCTCTCCGGTTCAGTCCCCGTCGTGGTGACGACCGCAGGCGGCTCGGCGACTGCCAGCTACACCTATGTCCTCCGGCCGGCGGCCGGGAACCTCTCCAGCATCACGGTCCTCTTCAATACGCCCAGGACGATCAACGTTGCAGCCGCCATTAGCGGCAGCCACACGAGCATCGCGATCGGTACCGGGCCGGCGCACGGCACGACCAGCATCGCTGGCGACGTGATCACCTACACACCGAACGCCAATTATGTCGGCGCGGACAGCTTCACCTATACGGCGACCGGGCCGGGCGGCATTTCGGCCCCCGCGACGGCAAGCCTGACGGTGAACCAGGGCACGCAGACCATCCAGTTCGCCGCGCTCTCCAACACCTCGCTATCGCCCACGCCGCTCATGCTGTCGGCCACGGCGAGCTCGGGCCTGACGGTCAGCTTCTCCACGAGCACCACTGAGGTCTGCACCGTCTCGGGCACCACACTCGCGCTGGTCGCGACCGGTACCTGCACGATCGATGCCGACCAGGCAGGCGACGCGAGCTACGCCGCCGCGTCGCGGGTCTCGCGGAGCTTAACCGTTACCCCGGCGAGCCTGGCGATCAGCCCAGGCACGCCTTCGGACATCGTCGTCAGTGCGAGCTACGACCAGCGCAACCTGGCCGCGGGCGGTGTCGCACCGTACACCTATGCCCTCGCCTCAGGTACGCTTCCGGCCGGCACCGCGCTCGATCCGGCCTCAGGCACGGTCACGGGCACACCGACCACCGCAGGCGCATTCAGCTATGCGATTCAGGCGACCGATAGCCAGGTTCCGGCAGTCACCGCCACCGGCTCGACCGTCTCGGGCATGATCGCCAAGGGTAGCCAGGCGATCAGCTTTACGTCGGCCGCCCCCGGCGCGGCCGTGGGCGGCGCGCCCTACACTGTCACCGCGACCGCGAGTTCGAGCCTGGGCGTCGTTTATTCGCTCGACGGCGCCAGTACGGGCTGTGCGCTTTCGAGCAGCACGGTGACCTTCACCGGCACCGGCACCTGCGTGATCGACGCCAACCAGGCGGGCGATACCAACTGGAACGCCGCACCGCAGGTCCAGCAGAGCTTCGCGATCGGCGCGGCGGGAGCAGTCAGCCTCAGCGTCGCCTATGCGCCGACGCCGATCACCTCGGGTGCGTCGGGCACGCTGACGCTCACCTTCAGCAACCCCAATGCCGCCGTCACGCCGGCGTTCAGCAGCGAGTTGCACTCGAACAATATCGTGTTCACTCGCGCATCGGGCCTGGGCGGCAGCTGCGGTATCCCGGCGAGCAGGACTTCAGCGCCGTCGACGTCGCAGGTTAGCTTCACCAACATCCAGATCCCGCAAGGGACCTGCACGGTGACCCTGCCCTATATGGGCGCGGCGCCGGGCACCGCGAGCTGGGCCTTCGACGGCTTCACACCTTCCGGCTATCCCGCGACACCAGGTGCGACCAGCAACGTGGCGACCGTGCTGCCCTCGGTCACCTCGATCTCGCTGGCCACCGGTCCGGCAAGCCAGGCCGTGACGATCAGCGGCACCGGCTTCAGCACGACGCCGGGGGACAATATGGTCCATTTCGGCAGTGCCACCGGCACGGTCACCGCGGCGAGCGCGGCCTCGCTTACCGTCACCGCCCCCGCCACCGGCGGCGGCACGGTCCCCGTTTCCGTGACGGTCAACGGCCAGACCAGTCCCGGCAGCGTCACCTACACCTTCATCGACAAGCCAGTCGCAACCGATAAGCCGGGCGTGGCGGTTCCGTACAACGGCACGGGCACCGCGATCGACCTCGCAGCCTCGATCACCGGCGGTCCGCACAGCGCGATCGCGGTCGCGACGGGGCCGGCGCACGGTACGACCGGCGTCGCAGGCGATGTCGTCACCTACAGGCCGGCCACCGGCTATTCTGGTCCCGACAGCTTCACCTACATCGCGACCGGCGCAGGCGGCACGTCGGACGCCGCGAGGGTGAGCGTCACGGTCGCCACGCCGGTGGCGCCGATCGCTGCCGACACGGCCATGGCGGTGCCCTATGCGGGCACGGGCACGGCGATCGACTTGTCGGGCACGATCTCGGGCGTGCATACCAGCATCGCAATCGGGACGGCACCGGTGCACGGCACGGTGACGATCGCGGGCGATATAGTGACCTACACTCCGAGTGTCGGCTATTTCGGTACGGACGGCTTCACCTACACCGCGACCGGCCCGGGTGGCACCTCGGCACCCGCGACGGTGAACCTGACCGTGGCGACGCCGGCGATACCGGTCGCGGCGAACAAGTCCGGCGTGGGGGTGCCCTATGCAAGCGCCGGCACGGCGATCGACCTCTCGGGCTCGATCACCGGCGTCCGTTCCAGCCTCTCGATCGGCACCGCGCCCGCGCACGGCACGGTGAGCATTGCCGGCGAAGTGGTGACGTACACACCGGCCGCCGCTTATTATGGCGCGGACAGCTTCACCTACACCGCGACCGGCCCGGGCGGCACTTCGGCGCCCGCGACGGTCACGCTGACAGTGGCAACCCCGACCGCGCCCACCGCGTCGGACAAGAGCGGCACCTCGGTGGCCTATGGCAGCACCGGCACGGCGATTGATCTCGCCGGCTCGATCACCGGAACCCATAGCGCGCTGGCGATCGGCACGGCGCCCAGCCATGGCACCGCGACGGTGAACGGCGATATCGTCACCTATATGCCGGCCAGCGGCTATTATGGAGCGGACAGCTTCACCTACACCGTCACCGGCCCCGGCGGCACCTCCGCCCCCGCGACGGTGAGCCTCACCGTGGCGACCCCGCCGCCGCCGGTTGCGGCGCCGGGTGCCGGCTCGGTCGCCGGCAGCAGCACCAGCGCGGGCACCAGCGTCAATATCGACCTGTCCTCGCTGGTGTCCGGCGTCTACGATACGATCCGCATCGACACCGTATCGGCGCACGGCACCGTGACGCTGAGCGGCGGCGGCACCGCGATGGCGCCCGGCGCCGTCACCCTGGCCCTGGCGGCCCCCGCCCCGTACATCGCGACCTACACCCCTGCGGCGAACTATACCGGCACCGACAGCTTCACCTATGTGGCGGTCGGTCCGGGCGGCACCTCGGCGCCGGGCATGGTGACGATCACCGTTACCGGCCAGGCGCCGGAGGCGGCGCCCAAGGCGGCGAAGACCGGCGACGGCCAGACCGTATCGGTGATGCTGACCGACGGCGCGCGCGGGGGCCCGTTCACCGCAGCGACGGTGGTGAGCGTGTCGCCGACGAACGCAGCCACGACCAGCATCGTCGCGAGCGGCAGCGGTGCCTATCGCCTCGACGTGACGCCGAACAACCGCTTCGGCGGAGCAATCGCGATCACCTACACGCTGAGCAATATCCATGGCACCTCGGCGCCGGCGACCGTGACGCTCACCGTCGAGGCCCGTCCGGATCCGCGGGGCGATCCTAATGTCGGCGCGATCAGCGATGCCCAGGCCGAGGCGGCGCGCCGCTTCGCCCGGGCGCAGGTGTCCAACTTCATGCGCCGCAACGAGCAGCTTCATCATGGCGGCGGCTATACGGGCATGGACATGGGCCTCACGCTTGCCGCGCGCGACGCCTCCTCGACGATGCAGCGCCCCGACGACAGGAATTGGGGTCTGGCGATAACCGAGCGGATGCGCATGTCGGGCGAGGATCCAGCGATCGGCCGTTACGCCAACGACGCCCAGTCGCCGCTGTCGCACGGCGATACGCTCGGCAACGGCCGGATGCTCGCCACCGACCCGCATGCGGTAGGTGCCGCGCCAGGCGCCCCGTCATCCCTCGCGCGCGACGCGAGCGATGACGGCAAGCGCCGCATCGGCTCGGTCGCGACCTGGGCGGGCGGCTCGATCGACATCGGCACGCGCGATGCGACGACCGACCGCGCGAAGGTGACCGCCACCACCGCCGGCCTCAGCGCCGGCGTCGATATCAAGCTCGCCGAGAATGTGCTGGTCGGCGCGGGCGGCGGCTATGGCAACGACCTCAGCCGGATCGGATCGGCGGCGCAGGTACGCAGCAAGAGCACGCTCTATGCCGCCTATGCCAGCGTCCAGCCGATCGACAACGCGTTCATCGACGCCATGATCGGCCGTGGCGGGCTGGACTTCACCACCCGGCGCGTCGCCGCGACGGTGAATAGCGCCGCCATTGGCAATCGTGGCGGCAACTACACGGTCGGTGCGATCTCCGCGGGAATCGACCAGAACAGTGGCGCGCTGATATGGTCGATCTACGGGCGCGGCGAATATATGGGCGCTGGTCTCGACTCCTATGCCGAGACCGGGGCCGGACGCGACAATCTTCGCTTCGCCGCGCGCCAGGTGGAATCGATTACCGGCACGCTCGGCGGTCGCATCGAATATCGCCAAAGGCTCGGCTTCGGCTCGGTGACGCCGCGGATCCGGGCGGAGTGGAACCACGAGTTCGCCGATGTCGATGCCCAGTGGCTCGACTATGCCGATATCCCGGGCAGCGCGATCTACGCCCTCTCCGGCAATGGCTGGAAACGCGAGCAGCTCCAGCTGAGCCTGGGTACGCGCTTCGATATCCTCAAGGGCGGCTGGTCGTTCGACTTCGAGACCGGCCTGCGCGCAGGCCAGGGAGAGAAGGCCGGCACATTGCAACTCCGTATGTCGAAGGAATTCTAGGACGCGTCGAATAGGCTCTCCCGATACCCCCCGCGGAAATGCCAGGAAATCAGGAGCGGAAATCATGTTCGAGGTAGAATACAAATTCAGGGAGCCGGATGAAGAATTTGATCGCGAGATCGAACTGAAAATCCGTACCTCCGGTACTGATGTATTCTTCGATCGCTTCACGCACGGTAGGGACCTTGCCCTGGTGCCCCGGCCTCGGCCAGCTTGCGACTTAGCTCGACCGCCTCTTTCGCAGCCTTCAGCGCACTTTCGTAGGCAGCGACAGCGGCCAGCTTCCCCGTATCGCCAAGCAGGACGATGCTGCGCTGATATCACTCGCGGTGCCGGCTTGCCTCGCTCAGAAACGAGCGCTGAGACCTAGGCGAATGGCCCGCGGTCGCAACGGAGTAATTTGATTGCGCTCGGTCAGGCCGAACGGGTTTCCAAAGGCGAAGCTGTTCCCGCGAACATCGCCGAGATTCGTCAGGTCCAGCGAAACGACGAACCTCCCGAAGCTCAATTGGCCGCCGATGTCGCCGACGACATAATCCCCTTGCGGGATATCGAGTAGCGACCCGACTCCCAATCGCGACGAGCCCACATGGCGCAGCGAAGCCTCGCTGCTGAGCGTAACGCCGGATGCGATCTCGCGGCGCCATGCAGCAACGACATGTGCGCCGGTGCGCGCCACATTCGGCAGGGTCCGCTCGCCGGCTGCCACAAACTCCGCCTCGGGTGCATACAGATCGCTGTTGTTCAGGAACGCCGATGCCGTGATCGCCAAGGTCTGAGAGGGGCGCCAGACTATGTCGCCATCCAGGCCATAGATTCTCCCGCTTCCGATGTTGGCCGTATAGGGAAGACCAGAGCGATCGATGAGATCGGCCTGGATATTGTTCCAGTCGGCGTAGAAGATTGCGGCGCGGATCGACAGACGTCCATGTTCCTTGCGGCCAAGTCGAATGCCGAATTCGCCCATGATCAGGTCATCGGTCGCGAACTTACGCGATTCCAGCGCCGATCCCGCCGGAGCGACCGCCAGGCCGCCGGCCCGATATCCCTGCTGATAATGAAAGAAGGTCGAGAACTTCGCGCTGGGGTGCCAGTCAAACGCCAAGGTCGGCGAGAACCGGAGCTCGTTGCTGAACGGCTCCTTTGACTTCTCCACGGGGCTGTCGAGCAGGTTGCCGACGCTTCGAGCGAAGGTGAGTCGTCCACCGATCGTGCCGGTCAGGCGATGGAGCAACGGCCTCGATAGCTGGCCGAAGACCGCCGCCTCCGCCTGCCGATTTACAACGCCCGCGATCCGCGTTGGGGCGTCAGGGGCCCCGAGCGAACGAGACAATGCGCTGATGTTGTAGATGGCCGAAACGCCCAGGACCCAAGGGTAATTCCTGCTCCCTCCCGACAGCCGCGTTTCGTGGCTGATGAGGGCGATGTTGTTGTTTTCCTCATAGCGGGCGGGCGACGCCGAACCGTCATGGCCCGTCGCATCGAAGACCGTCTTCAGGTCATGCCGGACGATCGACGTCGTCGAAACAAACTCGGCGCGCCCGATTGGCCGCCGGGCGGTGAGATAGGCCAGGTAATAGGTGTTCTTGAAGGGCTGGGCGATCGCGTTGTCCCGGGTCAGCGGCGGATCGCCCCGAACCGTATATTGCCCGTCCTGGGTGGAGGTGTTGTGGGTGGCGGTACCGAAATCGACGGTGAGCCCCCACAAATCCTCGACACGCCACGCCATCCGCTGCCCGTAGCTGGTCGTGTTGTTGATATTCCGCCGCTTGCGCGCGGGCGCGTCGATATACCCCGCTTCGCGGGTTCCGAACCCGACGAAGCGAACGGCGACCCGACCATCTGCTATCGGCAGATTGAGCATCGCGGCGCCGTCGCCGCCCACGCCGCCTGACTGGGTCCCGCTGATGCCCATCGATATCGTCGTCGACAGCGTATGCGTGTCCGGTTCGTTGGGAACGAGGCGAATGATGCCGCCGAGCGAACTCGCGCCGTAGAGTGTGCCCTGCGGCCCCGCCAGCACCTCGATGCGCTTCATGTCATAGAGGTTCAGGTTCGGATCCGGCGCATTGTAGTTGAGCCGGACATCTCCAAGATACTGGCCGACCGTGGCCTGTGTCTGGCCGTTGAAGCTACTGTCCGCGATACCGCGGATGAACAGCTTGTTGCGCGCGGAACCGAGATTGGTGGACCCGACCGAGGGAAGCAGCTTCGTGATCGCAGCCGTGCCTCCGGCGGCATTGCGCGCCACCCAGCCCGGATCGAACTCGACGAGCTTGACCGATCCTGGATAGGAGTCGATCGGGATATCCTGCTTGCTGGCGGTGACGACGATTTCCGGGGACCAGTCAGGCTGGATCACCGGTGCAGCCGGCGGCGCGCGCTTCACGGGTTTCGGTTTCGACGGACGCTTCCACACGATGCGAACGGTATTGCGGTCATAGAACAAGGCTTCGGTGCCGGTTCCCCGCAGCGCGTGCTCGAGCGCGGTGCGCAAGGGGAAACTGCCTCGCACTCCGGGGGATCGGCGGGCGGCCAGGTCCGGATCGGTTACCGCGATCGTGGTTCCGCTCTGTTCGCCCAGGGCAGCCACGACGTCACCGAGACGGCCGGGCGGGACGTTGAAACTCTGGGCATGGGCTGTGCCGATGCCGAACATGGCAGTCGCGGCAAGTGCCGCCCCCTTAACGTTCCGCACCGGCAGCGGTCATCGTCCAGCCCTCGGCGTTCTGTGCGAACGTCACATCCAGGGCCGGTGTCAGACGCCGAAGCTCGTCGGGGCCGGTTCCGCGCAATGCGATCGCGCCGGAGAACGGACGGTCCGCGATGTCGGGGGATGCGGTGATCCGCATGCCGAGCGCCCTGCCGAGGTCTGTTGCCACCTGCGAAAGAGGTTCCCCGGAATAGACCAGCCGTCCTCGCTGCCAGGCGCCCACCGCACCGATGGTGGTCCTGGTCACGCGAAGCGGACCAGTCGAGGATGAGTCCAGCACCGCCTGTCCGGCGTCGAGCGAAAGCGTCTGCCTCCCGGATTTGTAGAGAACCTTGCCCTCGGCGACGGCGACGCGCACTGCCGCGGCATCGCGCACGACGTTGAACACGGTTCCGACATCCACGACCTTGCTGCCGCCGACCTCGAGCGTGAACGGCTTGGCGCCGTCATGCTGGACCTGAAAGAGCGCTTCGCCCGCCTCCAGCGATGCGAAGCGCCGATCCGCACGATCGAAGCGCATGCGGGTCGAGCCGTTGAGCGTGACCTGGGTGCCTGGCTCCAGGCTGATGATCTTTCGCTGCCCGGGACCGGTCGCCACCTCGTAGCGACTGGGTGAGGCCTGCGGCACGAACAGGAGCGCCGCCGCGACTGCCGCGGCAGCCGCGCCACCGCCGAGCCCCCACCAGTGCCATCGCGGACGATGCTGCCCGGTTTCGATATCGGCATCATTCGCAGCTTCCCGGAAGCTTACCGCGGGCAATAGCGGCTCTATGGCGAGGTCGGCCTGCTCGATCTCGTCATAGGCCACCGCATGAAGCGGGTCTTCGGCCAGCCACTGCGCAAACGCCTTCCATGCCGCGTCGTCGCCGTGGCGAAGGCGGATGTGCCATTCGATGGCCTGTGCGCGAGCGCTGTCCTGTGCCTCAGATGTCATGACGACCTCTCTCGATCCTGAGATGCCGCGGATTGCCGCCATCCCCATCAAGACGGAATTTTGCGGCCGCAATGGCCTCATAGGCGCGGGCGAGGTGCTTTTCGACCGCGCTGATGCTGATGCCGATATCCTCGGCGATCCGGCGCTGGGGCTCACCATCGATCCGGAAGCGGCGGAAGATGGTGCGGGTCCGATCAGGCAGTCCGTCCAGCACGCGCTGCAGGAGGGCGAGTTGCTCGCGAGCGATGAGATGCGTCTCGGCCGACGGCTGCTCGTCTACTTCCCGCTCCTGCCCGCTATGCGCTTCGACCCAGTCCTCCTCGCGCCGCGCGCGTCGTCCGGCGGTCCGGCGCAACCCGAGGAAATGGTTGTTGGTCATGCGATAGAGATAGGCGCGTTGTTCCGCGACGGGGCCGATCTTCTCCACGAGCAGCTTGAGATGAACCTCCTGGAGGATGTCGTCCGCCTCGTCCGCGGTGGCCCCCCGCAATGTGAGATAGCGCAACAGCGCAGGACGCGCCGCGGTGAAGGCCCCGACTAGACCGCCACTGGCAAGACCCTGCTCATCGCGCTCGTCCTCCGACATGCCGTGGTACTAGCCCCGGAGCCGGCCTCTAACAATCCGGTGCCGAGGGCGTAACGAACAGGTGGCGCCGATTGCCGCCCGGCCCAGCCCCTTTTCGTGATGTCCATTGCACTGCCGCGAGCGACCATGCCTTTTTTGATGAGGATGGTCGACGGCGCCGGTGTCTCAGGCAGGAAAGGAGACAACCGGTGCGCAAAGAAACGCTGACGGACCTCGAAGTCACGGTGCTCGCACTCGCCTGCCGGGACCCATTGTCGAGCATTCTGCCGAAGAAGCGATTTTCGTTCCCCCTGCTCGGCGCGTCCGCCCATCTGCCATTGGCGAATCCCCGTCTGGAAGCGCTTCGCCGCTTCGCGATCCTGTATCGTCTTCACGGACGCGCCTTGGCACTGGCCGAGCACGAACGCATCTGCGGCGCCGGCTATGATCCGCGACAGATCGACGCGATCCGAGCCTTCGTCACGCGAGCATCGTTCCGGAAAGACAGCGCGACAAGCGCCCTCACGAGAGTCGTCCGGCGTTGGCGAACCGTCCTTGCGAGCTGGCGACGGCCCCGATTCCGAAGCCCCCTTCATTCCATCCCCAACAGCTCCCGCGAGCCCCGCGGAGCCATTTCTGTGAGAGTATCCGTGAACAATCCAATCAGCACTTCCTTCTGCCTCGCAATCTCTGCCGTCATTACGACGCTCTCGATCCCTCCGGCCCTGGCGCAATCGCAAGGTCAGTCCGGATCTGAGCAGCAGAGCAAGGATCATGTCGTGATCGGTGTGGGCGCGGGTTATGCTCCGGCATATCAAGGCGCCGAAGACTATCGCGTCATGCCGCTTCCCGTGATCGATATCGCGTGGGGACCATTTTTTGCCAATTTGCGTAACGGCATAGGCGTCAACGCCATCGACACGGATCACGTCACGATCGGAGCGAGCGTGGCAGTGATGCCGGGCTATCGCAGCAAGGATGCCCCGCAAGGGATCGGCAAGCTGACGTTCGGCGCCGGTGCCCGTGGCTTCATGAACCTCAAGGCAGCAGGCTTCGTCGCGACGATCGGCGCAACCAAGGGCTTCGCCGGGAATACCAAGGGCCTCGTCGCGGACCTCAGCCTCTCCCGGCCGGTTTTCGTATCGTCCCGTTTCATGCTCATTCCCTCGATCGGGACGACCTGGGCGGACGGGAAGCACAACGACCGCTATTTCGGGGTGAATGCGGCGCAAGCCGTTGCCTCGGGCCTGCCGCAATTCCGTGCGGGTAGCGGTTTCAAGGACGCTTCGGCCACACTGACCGTCCAGTATCGCCTGACCGATCGCATCAGCCTCGGCGCCACCGGCGGCGTCACGACGTTACTCGGGAACGTCCAGGACAGCCCGATCGTCGCCCACAAAACCCAGCCGCTGGGTTTCTTATCGCTCTCCTATCGTTTCGGCCATTGAGGGGACACGTCGATCGATCCTGAACTATTCAGGTGAGAGCGGATCCGATCGGTGGGGAGGCCCAGCCTGCTTCCCCACCGATCGAGGGCCTCCAGCTTCCATGCCGCGGGGATTCCTCGTCTGGTACGAAGCGCTCGGCAGTTTTGGGAATCCGTCGGGTTGACGCCCGTGAGTGGCTGCCTCTGGCTGAGAATCTGAACAGCACCGATGCTGAATATCGCTCAGCGACAGCGGACATCGCCACGCATGCGGCGCCTATTTGAGACCTATGTCGCGTCCAGATATTTCGAGAGCGACCATGCCGAGGCCAGTGGCGGCGAAGCGGGAAACACCAGGGGCGATATCGTTCACTGGCGCGAGCCGCCGCCGCGGTCTAACTCCGCGTGCGGCGGCCCGTCATCACCACGCCGGAGGCCGCGGTGTACGCCCTGCGAAAATCGCTCCTTCGATAAGCGCAGAATGCGCTCCGATCACTCAAGCACCTGGATTTCACGAGTGATCCGAATGTCGTCCGAAGCGCTTCCGACCATCAATTTGTATCTGCCCGGACGAACCCGCCATCCGGCTCTATCGACATCGTAGAAGGAAAACGCCCGGCGATCGAGCGTCAGCGTCACCTCTCGCGCCTTTCCGGCAGGCACGTCGACCTTTGCGAAGGATCGCAGCGCAATCCCTGCCTCGCCCGGTACCGGCACGTCCGGCGCGACGTACAGCTGGACCACTTCCTTGCCCGATCGGGTGCTGCCGTTGCGCAGCGTCACCTGGACCTTGACCGGCGCGTCGCCGCGTGTCCGCCCTGGCGCGCGCATGCCGGCATAGGCGAAGCGCGCATATGACAGCCCATGGCCAAAGGCGAACAACGGCTTCAGCCCGCGTGCCGCATAGCCGCGATATCCGACCTGAAGCCCTTCGAGATAATTGCTCTTTGTACCCTTCAGATCGACGGCGTCGTCCTCGGTGCTGGCCGGCAGCGAAACGGGCAGCTTGCCCGACGGGTTCACCCGGCCCGTCAGGATGTCCGCAAGCGCCGCAGCGCCTCCTTCGCCTGGCAGCCAGGTCTGGAGTATCGCATTGGCCTTGTCGTGCCAGGGCATCGTCATCGCCGCGCCGGCATTGATGACAACCGCGGTGCGCGGATTGGCGGCGATAACCGCATCGATCAGCCGGTTCTGGTCGCCCGGGAGATCGAGCGACGTCCGGTCATACCCCTCCCCTTCGGTCGTCGACGACGAACCGGCTATGACGAGCACCGCGTCCGCCGATCGCGCCGCCGTCACGGCATCGTCGATCGATGGCGCCGGCTCGCGCACGCCGAAGCTGAGATATTCGTACGGTGTCTGGCCGACCTTGTAGTCCAGCCGGAAGGGATAGCCCTTCCCCGCCACCAGTTCGAGGGAGATAGTGCGCCGGGGAATCGGAAAGCCGAGCACGTCACGGATGTCCGCGGTGGAAGGCGATGCCTTGTCGAGCACGGTCTTGCCGTCGAATATGATCGTGGCGTTCCCGGTGCCGCGCACGCTGAATTCATGGCGACCGGACTTCTCGGGCCAGAATACGCCTTCCCAGCGTAGCGAGCTGTACCCTGTGACCTGCGGCCCGGCGATATTGCCGCTGATCCGCTTGAGAAAGCTCGTCGCGATCTCGTTGCGGATGGGCGCGCCGGATGCATCGGGCGTGGCATAATAAGTCGCGTTCAGACCGTGTGCGGCGCGATCCGATTTTGGGCTGAACAACGCTGGATTGGCTGCCGGAGGCGTCTCTTCATTGTCCACGCCCTGGGCATAGGTCACCCGCACGCCAGGCAACGCCGCCCGCAACGCCTGCAGCGGCGTCACGGCATCAAACGGTACCACGGTCGAGCTGCCGCCACCCTGAATCCGCGAGACGTCGGCGTTGGGGCCGATGACGGCAAGCGACTTGATCGAAGGATCAAGTGGCAGCATGCCGGCATTCTTGAGCAGCACGATCGCTTCCTCGGCCGCTTCACGCGCAACCGCTGGATGCCGGATCGGCTTCGCATCGGGCTGGCGCGCCGCGCCGCGATCGATTGCGCCGCTCCAGAACAGCAGGCGGACGATGCGCCGGGCATTCTCATCGATCTGCGACGGCGTAACCTCGCCCGCCGCCACTGCCGCCTTCAGCTTGTCTCCGAAATGCGTCGGAGGACCAGGCATTTCGAGATCGAGGCCGCCTTTTACCGCCGGGGCGGTCGAGTGCGTCGCGCCCCAATCCGACACGACAAAGCCATCGAAGCCCCACTCCCCCTTCAGAACAGTCTTCAACAACCACGGATTTTCGGCTGCATAGACGCCGTTGATCTTGTTGTACGAAGCCATGACCGACCAGGGGTGCGTTTCCTTCACCACGGCTTCGAACGCAGGCAGATAGATTTCGCGCAAGGTGCGCTCGTCGACGATCGAGTTGACGAAGAAGCGGCTGGTTTCCTGATTATTGGCCGCGAAATGCTTCACCGATACGCCAATTCCCTCGCCCTGCACCCCACGGACATAGCCCACTGCCATGCGGGCCGTGAGCCACGGGTCTTCGGAATAGGTCTCAAAATTGCGCCCCCATCGCGGGGTCCGGACGATGTTGACGGTCGGCGCGAGCAGCACGTCGGCGCCGTGCGCGCGGGCTTCCTGGCCGATCGCCTTGCCCACCCGCTGGGCAAGCGCCGGATTCCAGGTCGCAGCCAGGGCCACGCCTACGGGAAAGACAGTTGCCGGATGCCCCTCGGGCGAGCGCACGCCGGTGGGGCCGTCGGTCATCCGAACCGAGGGGATGCCCAGACGAGGCACCGGATGTGTCGTCATCGATCCTTCGCCGGCGAGCAGCATGATCTTCTCGTCGAGCGTCAATTTCGCCAGCAGGTCGGCTACGCGATCCTCCAGCGGCGCCTTCGCATCACGATACACCGGCTCGCCCCGGTGCTGGGCCAGAGCCGGGGATACCGGCCAGGCGCTTGCAATCAGTGTCATGCACGTGGCCACCATCCACCGGCCCGGCTCCCTCACTTGATCTTCGCCAGATCTGCATCGACGCCGGCGAGCATTGCGTCGGTGAGCTTGCCGTCCGAATAGGGCTGGAGCTGACGCAGGCTGATCGCCTTGATCATTTCATACTGGGGCAGTGCGGTCAGGCCCGGCAGGTGCTTGTCCATTACCGCCTTGGCATCCTTGTCGGCGTAGAGGTCCTGGATCGCCGTATCGAGCGAGAACTTCGCCGCAGCTGCCGGCTGGGCGGCGGTCGGTGCCGTTTGTGCAGGTGCCGTCTGTGCGGACGCCATGGCAGGCAGGGCAAGCGGGACGACGGCAGCCGCAATCAACGAACGCAGGAACATCACAGTCTCTCCTTATCGGCATTGGCCGCGAAATCGGCCCCGATCATGTGCAGCCCGAGTTCGGCGATCATCGCCTCCCGGATCATGAATTTCTGGATTTTGCCGGTCACCGTCGTCGGAAATGCATCGACGATGCGAACGTAGCGCGGGATCTTGTAATGGGCGATCTGGCCGCGACAAAAGTCACGGACTGCCTCGCCGTCGAGCATCTCGCCCTGGCGCACGCGGACCCAGGCGCATAATTCCTCGCCCATCTTCGCATCGGGCACGCCAACCACCGCGACGTCCTCGATCGCGGGATGGCGATAGAGGTAATCCTCGATCTCTCGCGGATAGACATTCTCGCCGCCGCGGATCACCATATCCTTCAGGCGGCCGACGATATTGCCATATCCCTCGGCATCGATCGTCGCGAGGTCACCGCTGTGCATCCAGCCCTCGCTGTCGATCGCCTCGGCCGTGCGTTGCGGATCATTCCAATAGCCGAGCATCACCGAATAGCCACGCGTACACAGCTCCCCCGGCTGGCCCGCGGGCACCACGGCACCCTGCCCGTCGATCACCTTGCATTCGAGATGCGGCAGCACCCGGCCGATCGTGCCCACGCGACGCTCGAGCGGGTCGCCCAGTCCGGTCTGGAAGCTGACCGGGCTGGTTTCGGTCATGCCATAGCCGATGGTGACGTCGTGCATGTTCAGCCGCCCGATCACCTCCCGCATCAGCGGTTCGGGGCAGATCGCGCCCGCCATGCAGCCCGTGCGCAAGGTCGACAGATCGAAGCGGTCGAATTCGGGGTGCGCCAGCACCGCGATGAACATCGTCGGCACGCCGTAAAGCGCCGTGCACCGTTCCGCCGCGACTGCGTTCAACACCGCGCCCGGATCGAAGGCCGGCGACGGATAGACCATCGCCGCGCCATGGGTGAGACAGGCGAGATTGCCGAGCACCATGCCGAAGCAATGATAGAGCGGCACCGGAATGCAGATCCGATCGCCGGGCGTCAGGCCCATGCCGATACCGACGAAATACCCGTTGTTGAGGATGTTGCGATGGGAAAGCGTCGCCCCCTTGGGCAAACCGGTGGTGCCGCTGGTGAACTGGATGTTGATCGCGTCGTCCGCACGCAGTTCCGCGCCGATCCGGTCGAGCAGCTCGGGCTGGGAGGTTGCCAGATCGCCGAACTGCACCCAGCCCGCGCGCGGCAATCCGTCGATCTGGATCGCGTGGCACAAGGACGGCAACCGCGCGGACGGAAACCCGTCTGGCGCCAGTTCCCCGATCATGTCGAGATAGGCACTGGTCTTGAAGCGCTCGGCCACCACGATCGCCCGCAGCGCGACATGGTTGATCGTGAATTCGACTTCGGACAGTCGATAGGCCGGATTGATCGTTACCAGGATAAGTCCGGCACGCGCCGCCGCGAACTGGGTCAAAGCCCATTCGGCGCAATTGGGCGACCAGATGCCGATCCGGTCGCCCGGCACCAGCCCCAGCGCCAGCAATCCGCCCGCGAGCAGATCCGCGCGCGCCAGCAGGTCGGCAAAGGTCCAGCGGATGCCCTGCTCCACCGAAACCAGCGCCTCGCGCTCGCCCCATAGAGCGGCCGCGCGGGCCAGCGCCTCGCCGATGGTCGTCTCGAGCAAGGGCGGACTCCCGGCGCCCCGAACATGGCTGATGGCAATTGCGGTCATGCTAGCGCCCCGGTGCTACGCAACTGAAGTTCGCGGCATCGTCGGTCGACCCGCTACCCTTCCAGCGCGCCACCTGCGGAAAGGCGCAAAGGGGCCGGGTTCGCACCGGCTTTGCGGGAAAGCCGAGATAGCCCAGCATGTCGTTGTCGAACTTGGTCGCGATGATCCGCTCGGGCGCCGTCCCCCCTTGCCGCCAGCTATCCAGCGCGCCCAGCGCATCGAACACGTTGGGCCCCGGACCGGCCAGGCAATGCGACATGCCCGGCACCATGAACAGCCTGGTCGAAGCCCGCGCCTGTGCGGGATTGGCGCGCTGGACGCGTTCGAAATAGGCGATGCTGTTCTCGGGCGGGATCGCGGCATCCTGCCAGCCATGATACATCAGGAGCTTGCCGCCCCGCGCGAAGAAGCCGCGCAGATCAGGGTTGTCGGCATCGAGATTGCTGCCCTGCAGCCGCTTTGCCAACGGATAGTCGCGCGCCAGGTCAAAGTTCGCGATCTGCCAGTTCGGATCCGAATGCACCATGTAGCGCATGAATTCGGTTGCGAACTTGCCATGCTGCGAATCCGGCCCGGTCAGCCACAGATCCCAGGTGCCGGCCACGGCTTCGGCGCCCGGCTGAAAGCCATGGTAGAAGGGCTTGCCGTCTGTGCCGAGCGGCCCGCGATAGATTGCCCGCGCAGTCTCGACCTGCGGCGCGGTCAGGCAATCGGCAGCGTCCCCTGCCTTGCACTGGAGCACTACGGGATCGAACTTGCAGGAGCGCGGATCGTCGATCACGCCGTCCGCAACTCCGTCCGCCTTGTCGCACTGGGCCAGCGATGCGTTCTGCAGCAGCTTGAGCTTCGCATTGGGAATGCTCGACTCCGGCCTGCCGAAGGCCGCGAGATGGTTCGCTGCGAACGCGCTCGTCATGCGTGTCCAGGGGATCGCGGGTGCGCCGGCGATGATCGCGTCATAGTCGTCGGGAAAGCGCTGCGCTTCCATCAGCGCTTCGCGGCCACCGTCGGAACAGCCATGGAAATAGCTCGCGGCAAGCGGCGCAGTGTAATAGGCGGCGATCACGCGCTTGGCGGCCTCGGCGGCGAGATGGTTCGCCCGCCAGCCGAAATCCTTGATCCGCTCCGGTGCGCCCAGCGCCCACTCCGCCTTCACGTCACTGGTTGCGGTGTGCCCCATGTCGCTGCCGACCGAGGCATAGCCTTTCGCCACCGCACCGCGCATCAGCAATGCCGGGATCGCGATGTTGTTGCCGAACCCACCATTGCCGGCGCCGAGCAATTTGCCGTTCCAGGCGTTCCGCTCGGGCAGCCACATCTCGACCTTTATCGACGAGCCGGCGACCGGCGTGAGCACCGCCTGAACCCGGCAGAAAACCGACGTTGCAGGAAGCGCCGGCATCTCTCCGCCGGTCGATACCATGGCACCCTGGGCGACCGGCGCGGCCGCGTCGATACGCCCGTTGGGCAATGCCATTCCGGTCAGTGCGGCGCAGCTATCGACGGTTCGTGCGGCAATCGGCGATGGCGCCTTCCGCTCGTCCGCCGCGCAACTGCCTACGAGCAGAAGAAGAGCCGCGCCCGGCGCGACACGCAGGAGATCGTTCATTTGGTCAGCACCCCCAGGGCTTGCATCCAGTCCCGCATGCGGACGGTCCAGCCATCCGTCGGCTTGCCCTTGGTCGCCATGCCGAAGCCGTGGCCGCCATTGGGATAGGTCACGAATTCGGACTTTGCGCCGGCAGACCGCCACGCGGCATCCAGCCGTCCGCTGTCACCGCGCGCCAGCTTGTCGTCATCGGCGACCAGCACGAACAGCGGCGGCGCCTTTTTCGGCACGGCGATCGGATCGGGCAGCAGACCGGGATAGATGGCCGCGGCGAAATCAGGGCGACTGTCGGCATGCCCCGCCATCATCGTCCAGACGGTGACCGCGCCACCGGCCGAGAAGCCCATCATCCCCACACGGTTCGGCCGCACCCCGAAACGCGCGGCATTGGCGCGGACATACCGCACCGCCTGCTCGCCATCGGCCGTCGCCATCGGCCGAAGCGGTTCGACCGCAGTCACCAGTTCGGGGAAATGCGTCAGGCGCCGGATGAAGACCGAAGTGAAATCGTCGCCGGTCTGAAGCAACCGATAGCGCAGAACAAATGCCGTCACGCCCATCGAATTGAGCCATTTCGCCACGGCGACGCCCTCATTGTCGATCGACAGCATGTGGAAGCCACCGCCCGGCGCAATGATCACCGCGGTCCCGTTCGCGATCGCCGGATCGGCCGGATAGGGAATGATCGACGCCTGGGACACGTTGCGCGTGATCGTTCCGAACGGAAGCCGGTTTTCCGTGACTTCGGGGTGGATTGCGGCCGCGGTCGGCACAGCGGCGCGCCACAACGGGATCGCGTCATTGACCTGCGCGACTGCACAGCCGGACGATGCCAGCGAGAACATTGCCATGATGGCGAGAACGGCACGCATGCGGATATTCCTCATTTTGCGGCATCCCGTGCAGCAGAGATCGCGGTGAGCGCAGGCGTGATCGCGGGCTGCATCTCCGCCCCGGCCATGCCGATCGCGAGCGCGGCCGGTGCAGCCGCATCGAACCTGCTCCAGGCCGGCACACCCTTGCCATTGGGATCACCGGTCCTGGCGAAATTGGTCCAGTAGGCTGCCAGCAGATCGGCCGTCGCCTGATCCGCGGGCGTCGCCGCGAAGTCGGCTTTCGCCAGATTGTCGAACTGGAAGATCACGTCGGTCGCATGGCCGGCGCCGGCATCGTCCTTCCGCCTCGCCTGCGCGACATAGCCGAAGCGATAGAGCCAGGTCGGCGCACCCGAGCGCGCATGGCGGCCCGCCATTGCCATGGCGGGCTCCGCGAAGATCACGTCGCCAGCGACGTGGCGCGTCGCCGCGGCAGGCGAGCCATAGGCAGCCAGGACCGCATCCGCGCCATTCCCCAGCGTCGCGAGCGTCGGTCCATTGACCACCGGCAGGAACGCGGCGGGCACGAAGCTCAGCTCGTCGTCGTTGTTGCCGATGAGATAGGGGATATGCGCCTGCTGGCCCTTTGCGAAAATGCGATCGGCATTGTCCGGCACGATCTCGCCATCCGTGATCGGGCCGGAATAGCTCTGCTCTTCCTTGTTCATCATGTTGATACCCCCGAGAACCGTCGCGGCGGGCAATGCGCGGAGCGCGGCGAGGTCGGCGCCCTTGGCGAAAGCGGTTCCCCTGGCTTCGGCCTGCGCCAGGCTCGGCCAACTATCGCGCCCGCCGCCGGATGCGGTGATCGCCTTGGCGAACAGGCCCTTGGCGGCCGGCGAAGCCATCAGCCGCGCGACCGATTCCCCACCCGACGACTCCCCGAAGATCGTCACGTTCGAAGGATCCCCGCCAAATGCCGCGATGTTTCGCTGCACCCAGTTCAGCGCAGCGATCTGGTCCATCAGACCCCAATTGCCGGTCGGCCTGCCTCCGGCCTCGACCGTCAGCGCCGGGTGCGCGAAGAAGCCGAATCGGCCGAGCCGGTAGTTGAAGCTCACCAGCACCACGCCCCTGCCCGCCAGCCGGGCCCCGTCGGTCTCCGGGGCGGCGCTGGAACCGCTGACGAAACCGCCACCATGGATCCAGACCATCACCGGCAGCTTCGCACTCCCGGCGGCTTTGGGCGTCCAGACATTGAGAAACAGGCAATCCTCGCTCGCCGGCCGATCGCTGCCAGCCACACCTGGCGTCGCGTTCTGCAGGCAATCCGCGCCGAATTTGGTGGCCTCTAGCACGAGGTTCCAGGGCGCGGGAGCCTCCGGCCTGTGCCAACGCAGCGCCCCTGTCGGCGGCGCGGCATAGGGAATGCCCTTGAACGCAACGACCCGGCCATCGGCCGCGCCCCGTACCGGCCCGGATTCGGTGCGAACCTGCTGCGCCGCTGCGGGAACGGCCGTGCCCAGGAGCGACAGCGCGATCAGGGTACGGATCATTCTGGACCTCCCGCATGAAATTCGAAACTGCCGGGCCCCGTGTCATAGACCGCATGGCCATTCTCGCGCCGAACCAGGTTCGCTCCGGCTGGCGCCGTCACTGCGCCGAAGCGCGTCGGCACCCAGATTTCGCCGCGGGTGTTGAGCGGCACCTGCGCGCTCAGCGTCAGCCCCGTACCGTCGACCCGCCAGCCCGAAGCCGCGCGGCCGTGGATCGTTTCCATCGCCGCTTCGGCGCTTGCCAATCCCGTCGGGATCTCCGGCTTGACCAGCACGATCTTGTACCCGGGCGCACCGGGCCGCAGCCCCGCCAGCCGCTGGCGCATCCAGTCGCTGATCGACGCGAAATAGTGATGATCGCGCGACCGGCTGCCTAGGCCCCAGGATTCGAACATCGTCGAATGGCCGTTGACGATCCACCAGCCCCAGCTCGGCTCATCGGTGCGCGTCGCGACCTTGTAAGCCAGGTCGGCATGGCCATGGTCGCTCAATATCTCGAGCAGATAGCGTGTGCCGAACACCCCGGTGCGCAGCCCCTGCTTCTCGACATCGCGCGCTATCGCATCGGCGACGCCCTGTGCACGGCCGTCGGGGGCCATGCCGAACGCAAGCGCCAGCACATTCTGGATCTGCAGCGGCGGCCCCGCCACGCCCTTGGCATCGACCGTGCGATACCATCCGTTCGCATCGTCCCAGTATCGCGCATTATAGGCAGCGCGAATGGCCTCGGCGAGCGAGCGATAGCGCGCCGCGTCCTCGGCCTTGCCGATGATCTGCGACGATCTGGCGAGCAGATCGGCCTCATGGAAGAAATAGGCGGTGGTCACTGCATCGACGCCGCCGCCGCGGGCGTTGAGGAAATCCATGCTGCCGGGCGGCACCCATTCGCTGAGCCCGGATGCGCGACGATAATCGGGCGCCTTGATGAAGGTCGCGGTGTAGTCGACCAGCCTGCGCTGCATGTCGTGGCTCTGCGCCAATATCCGCGTGTCGCCATAGCTGGTGTAGAGTTCCCAGGGCAGGATCATCGTCGCCACGTCCCACGGCGTGGTCGGCCCCCAGATCAGGCTCCAGCCCGGCGTTTTGTCATAGCCGTAATAGGGTGTCGCCGGCACGATCTCGGGAACTTCCCCCGCCGGGGACTGCGCGTCGCGGAAATCGCCGAGCCATTTCGTCCAGACCCGCGCCACGTCGAGGCTGCGCACCGCCGCGCCGGCCGATGCCTGGGCATCTCCGGTCCAGCCGTTCTTCTCGAAGGTTGGCGTATCCGTCTGGAAACCGTGCAGATTGTTGAGGATGGTCGCGATCGCTGCCGCGTCGATCCTGTCGAGCAGCGGATTGGCACTGGCGAAGCTGCCCGTGCGCGCGACTGCCGAATGCACCAGCCTCACGGTCACTGTGGGCGCGCGGACGAGCCCCTCGACCTGAACATAGCGGAAGCCCCGATAGCCGAAGCTCGGCTCCCACCGCTCGCGCCCACGGCCAGCCAGCGTGTAGCGGTCGGTCTGCAACTGCGCGTCGATCAGCCCGGATGCCGGGATCGCCAGACCATCTGGTCCAAGCTGCTCGCTGCCGACCAGCGACACGGTACGGCCGCGCGCTCCGATCGCCTCCAGAACCGGCCAGCCCGCAATGATGCGGCCGAAATCATAGACCCAGATGCCGGGCGCAGCCTGCTTGACCGATACCGGCGTGAGCGTTTCGACGGGCGCTACCGCCTCCGAATTCGCCGCGACCAGCGTGCCTGTGGGCCCTGCCACCAGGCGTGCATGGGACCACCCATCCGCCTTGAACGCCGGCCGATCCCATCCAGCGGGCATCAGCCGGGCGTCATAGCGCTCACCGCGATAGATCGAATCGCCCAACGTCGGGCCAGACGCGGTCTGCCAGTCTGCATCCGTCGCGACAGTTTCCCGCGTGCCGTCCGCGTACAGGATCTCGAGTTGCGCCTTCAGCGCCGGTTCGGCGTGCCACGGGGCGACGTGGAAATACCATTCATTGGGATCGGAAACGCCGTACCAGCCGCGCCCGAGCTCGGCGCCGATGACATTCTGGCCGGAGTGGATCAGTGCAGTGACATCGTGGGTGTAGACCAGCACGCGGCGATCATAGGCGGTATAGCCCGCCCCCAGTGGAGACCCGACCGCCGTACCGTTCAGCACGATGCGTGGCATGCCGCCTGCGGCGAAATACAGCCGCGCCTGCGCAATGGGCTTGCCGGCCACGCGGAAGCCGCGGCGGAGCAGCGGCGCCGGTGCTTCGATCGGCAATACCAGATCGATATTCTTGACGCCGCTCGCTACCTCCAGCCCCGCGGCCGAAACGTTGCCGCCGGTGAACATATTGTCGTTGTGCGCGAAGCTGGTGCGGACCGCCGGGCTTCCCACGCCGTCGACCGAAACCGAGTGTATCACTGCAGCATTCGCATCCTTCGCGGTGAAGCCGATCGTGCCGTGCGTATGCGCGTCATCCTCCAGCGTATCGACGATCACGCCGTCGAGCAGGGTGACGATCCGGGTTCCCGTCGCGCGAATCGTCAGCCGGTGGCGCCGGTTCTTCAGGGGCACCGCGAGCGGCACGCGCTTGAGCACCACGCGGTTCACCGCCGAACTGGTGCCCCCCGGATAGAGGCGCTTGCCGGCGATCAGCGCCGGACCATCCTTGTCGTCGCTCAGCGTCCACACATAGGCGTCGCCATAGGTCTTGCCGTGCGGCAGCGCGCGAAACAGCAGATCGAGCGAGGTACCGGTGAGCGTGAGATCGACATCGAGGGTGACATCGCTCCAGTCATGATCGCGCCGCTCCGGCCCCGAAATCCATCCGGCACGCCAATCCGATGGCGACAGCAGACCCATTTCCCACCAGCCGGGCGCGCTCCAGCCGCCAGGCCGCCCCTCGCCGTCCCACACCTGGACCTGCCACCAATAGCGTTGCCGCGCCGCCAGCGCGGGCCCGGCATAGGCAATCTGGACATTGGCATCCGATGCGACCCTGCCGCTGTCCCAGACATGGCGTCCGGCTTCGAGCGCCTCCGGACTCGTCGCGACCCGAATACGATAGGCGGTCTGCCGCGCGACCGGCGAACGCCAGGCAAGGCGCGGTGCAGGTTCATCGATCCCGAGCGGCGCCTCGGCATATTCGACTTTCAGGCCGGTCGGCGCCGGGTCGGACGCGGCAAATCCTGCCGATCCCAGCCACAGGGCCATCAATCCTGCCAGCAGCACCAGCGCAAGGCGGATCGCATGGGATCCGCCTTGCGCTTTTCTAACGGGAACCATTGCAGACAGCAAAACCGTCGTCCCTAGAATTTCGTGCGAATGCCGAAGGAGACCAGCCGGCCCAATGTTCCGCCGTTGGTGTAGCCGGGCGCATTGTTGAGGTACGGCGGATCCTGATCGAACAGATTATCGACATTCAGCGTCAGCGCCGCGCCCTTCAGCAGATCGCTCAGATCATAGGACAGGAACACATCGACCGTATCGAATGACGAGACGCGCGTTTGCGGCAGCACGCCGGCGAGCGGGAAGCCGCTGCGATGGTTGAGCGACACACGCCCGCTCAGGTCACCATAGCGCCCGCCCAGATTGGCGACGAACGCCAGCCGGCCGGTGCCGTTCTTCAGATCGTCGCTGAACGCCCCGCCCTTGATCGTCTGGGTCTTGCGCCCCAGCGTATAGGTGCCGGAGAAGCTGGCGCTGAGCGCGCCGAAGCCGGTTTCCCGGGCATAGGCCAGGTTGAAATCGATCCCATCGGTATGGACCGCTCCAAGATTTGCGCGGGTTGCGAGGAACAGCACATAGGGTGCGCTGAAAGCATAGAGCGCGGCCAGGCTGGGCACGCCATCAATTCGCAGGCTGCCCGCTGCGGCCTGCGCCTGTGCCAGCGTGGGATTGAGGATGTAGAAGCTCGAATAATTGGGATCCGAGAACAGCACCGGAGACGTGAATGGGGGTACCGCGATCGCATCCTCGAAGCGGACGTTGAAGTAGGTTGCGCTTAGTACGAGGCCCGGTGCCGCCTCCGGCTTGAAATCGAAGCCAAGCGACCAAGTGTCCGCCGTCTCCGGCTTCAGATTGGCATTGCCACCGGCGATCGCGATGGTGGGCCGCAAGATATCGAACGGCGAACTGTTCGCCGCGCGATACGGGCTGAATGGGATGACCTGCACCCGCGAATCCACCGAATTGCCGAGATCGGCGAGGCTGGGCGCGTGGAACGACGTGCCGTAGTTGCCGCGAAGCGTGAGCGACCGGACCGGACGCCAGGTGAGCCCGATCTTGGGATTGGTGGTGCCGCCGACGTCGCTGTAGTCGTCATATCGCAGCGAGCCCGACAGCTCGAGCGCATACAGGCCCCCGGTCCGGTTGGACTCCCCGAAGATCGGGATCAGCACTTCGCCGAACAGCGATTTGACGTTGCGCTTGGCGAAGGCCCGGCCGCCGGTGATCGCGGCGACGGGGCCGCTTCCGGTGAACGAGCGGATGTCCTCGTAATGATATTCGGCGCCCGCGGCGAGGCGAACATCGCCACCCCCGAGTGCGAACAGCGGACCATCGATGATCATGCGCCCTTCGGCGATCTTCTGGTCGGCCTGGCCGTAATTGACGAAATCGTTGATCTTCGAGAGCACGCCTGGTGCCGTCGCCGACAGGTTATAGGGATTGAGCGCAGTAGCCGTGGTCGTCCCGCCAAAAGCCGCGGTGACTGCCGCCGAGTTGATCGAATCCTCGGTGGTCTCGTTCGTGCTGCGGCCATAATTGCCCAGCGCGCGAATCTGCCAGCCGCCGCCCAGTTCGAATTCCGCCGTGGGCGTGAGCCCCCAGGAGGTGAACTTCGCCGGGCTGATATTGCTGGGACCGAACACCGGCGCAAAGGAGAGCGCCACGGTCTGCGAGACTTCGGTACCCACCCGCGTGAAATAGGGATTGAGCGCGGTGATCGTCTCGCTCTGGCTCGATTGCGCCGATCGCGTGATCGTGTCGCGCTGCGACCAATAGCCGGTCAAGGCGAGGCTGAAGCGATCGTTCACCTCCTGCGTGAATCCGCCGAACACGCTGTGCCGCGTCTCGCGCGGGACGATATCGGCATAATCGGTCTGGTCGCAGCGGTTCAGCGAGCCGGGCACCCGGCCGGGCAGTGCATAGGGGATGCCGCCGATGATCAGGTTCGCCGGCGAACAGGCCGTTCCACGATTGTCATTGCCACCGCCACCGCGATTGTCGGCCGTCACATAGTCGCGGTCGATGCCCAGGATATTGTCGTGCCACGCATAGGCATAGGACAGGAAAACCGATCCCGATCCCCAATCCTTGCCCGCGATCACGCTGCCGTCGAACGCACGATACTGGTTGGCAATCCCGTAGCGCGCATTGGCGCCAAAGCCATCATAGCGCTTGCGCGTGATGAAGTTGATGACGCCCCCGATCGCATCGGATCCGTAGATCGACGAGCCGCCATCGGGAATGATCTCGACCCGTTCGATTGCATCCGGCGGAATGACCGAAGGATCGACCGAGGTCTGCAACACACCCGCGCCGACCAGCCGGTGGCCGTTCATCAGCACCAGCGTCGTCGAGCCGCCCGAGGCGCCCAGATTGCGGATATTGGGGCGAATGATCGGCAATGCATAGCTGCCGGTGCCGACCGGTACCGTGCCGAAATTGCCGACCTGCGGAACGGACGCCAGCAGATCATTTGCCGACGCCGCGCCGGTGGCCAGTACATCGGCACGATTGACGCTGACGACATTGGTGCCGACCGGCGCCACGCCGCGCAGCAGGGTACCGGTTACGACAATGTCCCTGCTGTCGCCGGCGTCCTGCTCGGTACCGGAATCAACGGGAACACCCTGCTCCTGAGGGTCCGGCTGACCGGACGAAGTCTGCGCCTGCGCCTGCGCGGCGCCGCCCCAGTACAATCCTCCCGCCATCGCCAAGGCCGAGACACCACGGCGCAGCGACCGAAACCCAATGCTCCTCGATGCGAAGAAATCGCCCCTCATTACATCCTCCCCTTGCGCCGCTTTGCGGTCACTTTTGGTGGGCTGGAGCGTCATGAAGGCCGGGCCTCGATCGTCTCCAGCTGTGCGCCGCTTCTTCGAGACGGCTCGTGCACAGGAACTCAATACGGACGGGTCAGGGCCGCGTCAATATTTTTAAAATAATGTACCGTTTTATGCATCACCTTGCCCGGTTGCGGCGATCTCGCTTCGAAATGCACTGCGAGCGAGCGCAAGCTGGTCGAGCCGGCTGCCCGTCGCCAGCACGCGCACTTGCTTGCCGATGAAGACGGCCTGCATCCGCATTGCATCGAACGAGCCGATCGCGGGAAATACCGTTTCCAATCGCCGCTGCCATGCGACTGCCTGGTCGGTGATCACCTCCCACACCGCCGGACGCAGATCGAGCCGCCGCGAGGATTCCAGGCCGATCGAATAGATCGCGATCGCGGCGCGGCCGTGCTGCGTGACTTCGCGAACGAACACGGTCGCCGTCAGATCGGCAAGAATGTCGAGCGGCCGCCCCGCCACCGCCGTCGACGCCACCATATCGCGATACCGGTCCTTGGAGCGCGCGAAGAGCTCGGCCTCGGCGGCCTTGAGCAGCGCGTCGATCGATCCGAAATGATAGGCTGGCGCCGCGATGGTGAGTCCGCTCTCGGCCGCCACCGCCTTGTAGGTGACTGCGCCGGCTCCCTGCGCGATGAGTATGTCGATCGCGCCCTGCAGGATGCGCGCGCGCGTTTCGCGCGCCTTTGGCGTGCGCCTTGCCGGAACCCCGGGTTCCTCGGGCGCTGCGGCGGCCGGTGCCCATTGCGTCACCGGATCGGCACCGGCCGAAAATACCGCTGCGAGCTGGTCCGCCGACAGCTTGAGCGGCAAGGTAATGAACAACAGGCCGATCGCCGTATCGATGCCGGAAATCACCGCATCTTCGTCGAGCTCGCCATAGATCGCACGCGCCAGATCCCGCCACGCCTCGATCAGCCTGCCAAACCATGCCCCCGCGATCGCATGCCCTTCGGAACTGCGCGCCGCTTCCAGGATGATCTCGCACCAGGCGAGCGCGGCGGTACGATTACGGCCCGCGGCGTTCGCGAGAAGGTTCGTGACGAATCCCCCCAGGTCGACGGCCCTTCCACTTTCTCGCTGGCGCTGGGCCGCCCGCTCGAACGAACGGACAAATCCATCCAGCAGGCGCTGCGATGCATCGGCGATCATGTCCCGCTTGGTTGCATAGTGATACGTCGTCGCGGCCAGCGGCACGCCCGCAGCCGCTGCGACAAGGCGATGGGTCAACCTGCCAGATCCAGACTCCGCGAGTACCGTTATGACCGCATTTGCGATTTTCGCCTTGGTCCGGGCGGCACGAAGGGCCCGCCCCTTCCGCTCGGTCGTGTGCGTTTGTGACAGGACATTCGCCAATTCGCCCTATTCCTCCCGCACTTGGTTTCGCGACGCCGGAACGCTCAACTGCAGATCACTCTGGACGATCGCAGCTGAATCGAGCCACTCGCTCGCATCAACTACCAAAGACAATTTCCGATTCCGGCGCTTATTGCCGATATTTTGAAATCTTGTACACAAAATCATCTTGCTGGAACGAAGCGCGGACGCGGCGAAATCTCGCCTGCGACGATCCACCGTCTGCAGCAGCGGCGCTTCCCGATATCGTACCTGTAGAGCCGAGGCCGCGTCAGGCCTTGGGAAACAGCGCCTTCCAGCGGCCATCCAGCTTCGCCTGCGCATCGTCCTTCTTCACCTTGGAGACGAAGGAGAGCCCCCGCAGCGCCACGCTGTGCCCACCCAGCAGGCGGCCGGATATCGTATAGCCGACATCGTATAGCGCGACATCCTCGTGCGGCTCGCCATCGACCAGGAAGCGCGTGACGATGACGACCGGCAGCCGCTCGTCCCCCCGGCTATTGTCGGGAAGATGTGCGGCTTCCCGCGCCTTTTCGAGGGCATGCTCGAACCAGGAAATTTCGATCCGCGGTTCGCCGGTGGTCTGCGCGGATGCTGCGCCTAGTGCGGCCGGGAAGAGCAGGGTCTGGCTCTGGACGGATTGCTCCGCCGAAGCGGTCTTCAGGACCAGAGTGCGCTTGCCAGCGTCCGCGACGACAAGAACCAGCGTGGCCGCGCGCGTCGAGGCACGCCGGGCGTCGGCGCTCTGCGCAGCCCTGCTGTCACTCCGCTCGCTCCAATTGTTCCACAAGGTGAGCGCCGAAATGACGACGGCGATCACCGCCAGCACTTCGCCCAGGGTAATCCACCGGCGCCGGATCGCCGCGGATTCGGCGGCACGCGCCTCGGCCCTTTCCTCGGCTTGAGTCTGGGCGGGATGATCGGGCGGGGAAGGAAGTTCGCTCACGAGGCTCGTTCCATCATCTGCCGACGGAACCGTCAAGCGCCCCGCCCCGCCGCTTCATTCGAATTCCAGGCTCTCGCCCGCACCGGAATTGGCAGCCCCGCCCATTCCCGTCCGCCCGGTCGCAAAAGATGACGCCTTTGTCGCAGCGACGTCGCCGGAAAATCGGCCCGCCAGCATCAGGCCCGTGTCGAACGCCTGTACGAAGGCTGTGCAAACCACCGGGCAGGCAAGGACCCCGCCGGCCCGGCGGAGCCTTCGCGCCCCGGGCGGAGACAGGGCGGTGCCGCGTAGTTGATCCCGCGCGGCGCCGCCCGCCCCTCATTCGAATTCGAGGATCGCCGCGTCCACGGCGAGGCTGTCGCCCGCACCGAAATTGGCGGCCTTGACCACCCCGGCCCGCTCGGCGCGCAGGATGTTCTCCATCTTCATCGCCTCGACCACGGCAAGCGGCTGGCCGGCCTCGACCTTGTCGCCGGGGCCGACATGAAGCCGGGTGAGCAGGCCAGGCATCGGCGCGAGCAGGAACTTGCTCATGTCGGGCGGCACCTTCTCGATCATATGGTGCCGGAACTGCGCGACATGCGGCGGATAGACTTCGACGAGGTGCGAGGCACCGTGCGCCGTGAGCTTCCAGGTCGCGCCCTTGCGCGCGACGCCGACGCTGAGCGGCGCACCATCGACCACGGCAGTGAGGATCAGATTGTCCGCCTGCCATTCGCCGTCGATCTCGATCGGCTGACCATCGACCGTGACTTCTTCATCGACTACGACCGCAAACCGCTCGCCATCGATCAGCACCACGCGTTCGTCGCCGACAGCGACTGGTCCATTGAGCTGCCCGGACGTCCCAGCAGCCCGTTCGGCGCGCTCGATGTCGATGACCGCCGCCAGCGCCGCCAGCTTGCGCTTGAGAACCTCCGAGGCCGGAGCACCATGGAACCCCTCAGGATATTCCTCGGCGATGAACCCGGTGGTGATCTCGCCCGAACGGAAACGCGGATGCTGCATCAGCGCCGAGAGAAAATCGATATTGTGGCCGATGCCGTCGATCCGGAACCGATCGAGCGCCGCCACCTGCTGGTCCGCCGCCTCGTCGCGCGTCTCGCCCCAGGTGATCAGCTTGGCGATCATCGGATCGTAGAACATCGAGATCTCGCTGCCCTCGGTCACGCCGTCATCGACCCGGACATAGCCATGGTCGCCGCGGGTCCCGGGAGCGCCATAGGGCGTCTCCTCGCTCGCCGGCGGACGGTAGCGCACCAGACGCCCCGTGCTCGGCAGGAAGCCGCGATAGGGGTCCTCGGCATAGACCCGGTTCTCGATCGCCCAGCCGGTCAGCTTGATGTCGTCCTGGCCGAACGCCAGCTTCTCGCCCGCCGCCACGCGGATCATCTGCTCTACCAGGTCGAGGCCCGTGACCGCCTCGGTCACCGGATGCTCCACCTGCAGGCGGGTGTTCATCTCGAGGAAGTAGAAGCCCGCGCCGGTCTCGTCGGCGCCCGAGACGATCAGCTCGACCGTGCCCGCGCTGAAATAGCCCACCGCCCGCGCCAGCGCGACCGCCTGCTCGCCCATCGCCTTGCGCATCTCAGGGGAAACGAACGGCGACGGCGCCTCCTCGACCACCTTCTGGTGACGGCGCTGGATCGAGCATTCGCGCTCGCCCAGATAGACGATGTTGCCATGCTGGTCGCCCAGCACCTGGATCTCGATGTGGCGCGGCTGCTCGATGAATTTCTCGATGAACACGCGGTCGTCGCCGAAGCTCGCCAGCCCCTCGCGCTTGGTCGCCTCGAAGCCTTCGCGGACGTCGGTTTCGCCATAGGCGAGGCGCATGCCCTTGCCGCCGCCGCCGGCCGAGGCCTTCATCATCACCGGATAGCCGATCTCGCCTGCGATCCGCACGGCATGCTCGGTATCGTCGATCTCGCCGACATAGCCGGGGACCACGTTCACGCCCGCCTGCTTGGCGAGCTTCTTGGACTCGATCTTGTCGCCCATCGCCGCGATCGCGCCGGGGGGCGGACCGACGAAAGCGATCCCGGCCTCCGCACAGGACTTGGCGAAGCTCTCGCGCTCGGAGAGGAAGCCATAACCCGGATGGATGCAATCCGCCCCGGTCTCCTTGGCGGCGAGCAGGATCAGCTCGGCCTTGAGATAGCTCTCCGCCGCCGGCGCCGGCCCGAGCCGCACCGCCTCGTCCGCCATCAGCACATGCGGCGCACGGGCGTCAGCGTCCGAATAGACCGCCACGGTGGCGATACCCATCTTCTTGGCGGTGCGCATCACGCGGCACGCGATCTCGCCACGATTGGCGACCAGGATCTTCTTGAACATCAGCGTAGCATCTTCCGAAGAATGAGGCCGGTGACGAGCAGGTACGAGCCGAGGCTCACCCATCCCAGGACCATCGTGAACGTACTGAACCACTGGTGGATCGGATGATCCATCCGCGCGAAGAAAGCCGTGCTGCCAAAGCCGGTCGCGAACCATATCGCCACGGTGAGCACTGCCCACGCGACGGCCAGGCCGATCGTCACCAGAAGCGCACGGCCAAGCTTCACTCCGCCGCCTCCAGCTCCACCTTCACTTCCGCCTGCATCGGCTTCACGCCCAGCCGCGCGAACAGCGCCGCGTCCTTGTCGTCGCCGGCATTGCCCGCGGTCAGCAGCTTGTCGCCGGTGAAGATCGAGTTGGCGCCCGCCATGAAGCACAGCGCCTGGGTCGCGTCGCTCATGCTCTCGCGCCCGGCGGAGAGGCGGACCATGCTCTCCGGCATCGTGATCCGCGCCACCGCGATCGTGCGGACGAACTCGATGTCGTCGATCTGGGCGAGCGGCGTGTCGGCCAGCATGTTGCCGAGCACCGTGCCCTTGATCGGCACCAGCGCATTCACCGGCACGCTGCCCGGATGCACCGGCAGGGTGGCCAGCGCATGGATGAAGCCGACGCGGTCCGGCCGCGTCTCGCCCATGCCGACGATGCCGCCGCAGCACACATTGATCCCCGCCTCACGGACATGTTCGAGCGTATCGAGCCGCTCCTCGAACGTCCGGGTAGTGATCACCTCGGCATAGCGTTGAGGGGACGTGTCGATATTGTGGTTGTAATAGTCGAGCCCGGCATCGGCGAGCATCTGCGCCTGCTTCTCGCTGAGCATGCCCAGCGTCATGCAGGTTTCCATTCCCATCGCGCGGACGCCCTGCACCATCTCGACGATGGCGGGCATGTCGCGATCCTTGGGATTGCGCCAGGCGGCGCCCATGCAAAAGCGCGACGAGCCATGGTCCTTGGCCTGCGCCGCGGCCTGCAGCACCTGGCGCACGTCCATCAGCTTGGTCGCCTTCAGGCCCGTCTCGGCCGAGACCGACTGGCTGCAATAGCCGCAATCCTCCGGGCAACCGCCCGTCTTGATCGAGAGCAGCGTGGAGAGCTGCACCTCGTTCGGCGTGTGGTTGGCCCGGTGCACTTCGGCGGCGCGGAACACGAGCTCGGTGAACGGCAGGTCGAACAGCGCGGCGATCTCGTCGCGGGTCCAGTCGGTACGGGTCATGCTTTCAGGGTCCAGGTAAAGAGATAGACGAACATGCCGACTCCGACGGCGAGCAGCATGGGGGCCGTGATGCGGTAGAAATCGACGCCCTTGCCCAGGGGAAGCCCCTTGAACCGCGTGCGCACGATCTCGGCAGCGCCGCTGAAGGACAGCAGCGCCGCGCCGCTGAGCACGACGAGCACGGCGGCGATCAACCCGGGGGGAAAGCCCTTGGCATTGGGCAACAGCGCGAGAACGCCGCCCAGCGACACGATGCAGAGCGAAGTGAGATGCTTGAAATAGTCGTAGAGCAGCGTTGCGTCGCCGGTCTCCACCGCCACCACTTCCTCGTCAATTTCCGTCATTCGGCTGCTTCCTCCACGGGCGGCATGTTGTGCCCGAGGAGTCTCAGCACTTCTTCGGCAGCTTTGACAAGGTTGGTGCCCGGCCCGAAGATCGCCTGCACGCCCGCCTCGCGCAGGAACTCATAGTCCTGTGCCGGTATCACGCCGCCGGCGATCACCTTGATGTCCGCCCTGCCCGCTGCCTGCAGTTCCCGGATCAGCTCCGGGATCAGCGTCTTGTGGCCGGCAGCGAGGCTCGAGGCGCCGACCACGTCGACATCGCTCTCGATCGCCAACGCGGCGGCTTCCTGCGGGGTCTGGAACAAGGGTCCCGGCACCACATCGAAGCCGAGGTCGCCGAACGCCGAGGAGACCAGGTTGGCGCCGCGGTCATGCCCGTCCTGCCCCATCTTGGCGACGAGCATGCGCGGCTTGCGGCCAAGCCGGCGTTCGGTGGCGGTCACCCCGTCCTTGAGCCGCTCCCACACGACGTCGTCCTGATAGGCGCCGCCATAGATGCCCTGCACCGGGGTCGGCTTGGTGGCGTAGCGGCCGAAGCCCGCTTCCATCGCCGCGCTGATCTCGCCCAGCGTCGCACGCGCACGCGCTGCCTCGACTGCCAGCGCGAGCAGGTTGTCGCCGCCCCGCGCGCCGTCCTGCAGCGCGAACAGCGCCGCCTGGCACGCCGCCTCGTCGCGGCTTGCCTTTACCCGCTTGATCCGCGCGATCTGCGCCTCGCGTACGGCGTGGTTGTCGACATCGAGGATGTCGATCGGCTCTTCCTCTGCCTTGCGGTACTTGTTGACGCCGACGATCACCTGCTCGCCGCGATCGATCCGCGCCGCGGTCGCCGCCGCCGCCTGCTCGATCATCGCCTTGGGCCAGCCCGCCGCCACGGCCTTTGCCATGCCGCCCTCGGCATCGACCCGCTCGATGATCTCCCAGGCCTTGTCGACCAGCTCCTGGGTCAGGCTCTCGATATAGTAGCTGCCGCCCAGCGGATCGACGACATTGCACATGCCGGTCTCCTCCTGGATGACCAGCTGGGTGTTGCGCGCGATGCGAGCCGAGAAATCCGTCGGCAACGCGATCGCTTCGTCGAGCGCGTTGGTGTGCAGGCTCTGGGTGCCGCCGAGCATCGCGGCCATCGCCTCGATCGTGGTGCGGATGACGTTGTTGTACGGGTCCTGCTCGGTCAGCGACACGCCCGAAGTCTGGCAGTGGGTGCGCAGCATCTTGGAGCGCTCGTCCTGCGCGCCCAGCTTCGTCATCACCCGGTGCCAGAGCACGCGGGCGGCGCGCAGCTTCGACACCTCCATGAAGAAGTTCATGCCGATCGCGAAGAAGAAGCTCAGCCGCCCGGCGAACTTGTCGATGTCCAGCCCGCTGGCGACGCCGTATTTCACATATTCCATGCCGTCGGCGATGGTGAAGGCAAGCTCCTGCACCTGCGTCGCGCCAGCCTCCTGCATATGATAGCCGGAGATAGAAATACTGTTGAATTTCGGCATGTTCGCGCTGGTATATGCGAAGATGTCCGAGATGATCCGCATGCTCGGTTCGGGCGGGTAGATATAGGTGTTGCGGACCATGAACTCCTTGAGGATGTCGTTCTGGATGGTCCCGTCGAGCAGGCTCTTGTCGACGCCCTGCTCCTCGCCCGCGACGATGAAGAAGGCGAGCACGGGGATCACCGCGCCGTTCATCGTCATGCTGACCGACATCTTGTCGAGCGGGATGCCGTCGAACAGGATCTTCATGTCCTCGACGCTGTCGATCGCCACGCCCGCCTTGCCGACATCGCCGGTGACGCGCGGATGGTCGCTGTCATAGCCGCGGTGGGTGGCGAGGTCGAAGGCGACGCTCAGTCCCTTCTGCCCGGCAGCGAGGTTGCGTCGGTAGAAGGCGTTGGAGGCCTCGGCAGTCGAGAAGCCGGCGTACTGTCGGATGGTCCAGGGCCGCCCGGCATACATCGACGCGCGCACGCCGCGGGTGAACGGCGCGAAGCCCGGCAGGCCGGGGTCGATGTCCGCCACGTCCTCGGCGGTATAGAGCGGCTTGACCTCGATGCCCTCGGGCGTGTGCCACGTCAGGTTCTTGCCCTTGACCTCCTTATCGGCCAGCGCCTTCCAGTCCTCAGTGCTCGCCACGCCCTTAGTGGTCATGGGGCGTCTCCATGATTTCGGTCAGCACCCCGCCCATGTCCTTCGGGTGGACGAAGAAGATCGGCGTGCCGTGCGCGCCGATGCGCGGCTCGCCGAGCACCTTGGCGCCCTTGGCCTCGAACCAGGCCTTGGCCTCGTGGATGTCCGGCACCTCATAGCAGAGGTGATGCTGCCCGCCGGCCGGGTTCTTCGCCAGGAAGCCATGGATCGGCGAGGCCTCGCCCAGCGGCTCGATCAGTTCGATCTGGCTGTTCGGCGTATCGACGAAGCACACCTTCACGCCCTGCGCCGGCAGGTCGAACGGCTCGCGGATCACCTCCGCGCCCATCACCTCGCGGTAAAAGGCGATCGACGCTTCGATGGAGGGCGTCGCGACGCCGACATGGTTGAGGCGACCGAGTTTCATGCAGAAGGCTCCCAAATCCGGCCCGGCTCCATCAACCGCTCGCGCCAGGCTGCAAGTTCAGCATCGCATTTATCGAGCAGGCCCCGAAGCTGGGTAAGATCGAACTCGAATTGCCCACCATCTGTATCGAACAGGACGCTTGTCCGCCCATGCTGGTCTATCGACATGTCGATCAATACCTTACCACCTAGCGCGACCTCGACGCCGATGGTGTCCGGATCGTTCGCGGAGACGTACTGAAAAGTCAGCAGCTCCGGATCGACCAGACTAGAGCGGAATATTGTCATGCTTCTTCCAAGGGTTCTCGAGCTGCTTGTTGCGCAGCTTCCGAAGCCCCAAGGCGATGCGGCGGCGGGTGGAGTGCGGCATGATCACCTCGTCCACGAAACCCTTCGCAGCCGCAACGAACGGATTGGCGAAGCGTGCCTCATATTCGGCAGTCCGCTCGGCGATCTCTTCCGGCGTCTTGCCCCGGAAGATGATCTCCACCGCGCCCTTGGCGCCCATCACCGCGATCTCGGCGGTCGGCCAGGCATAGTTGAGGTCGCCGCGCAGATGCTTGGAAGCCATCACGTCATAGGCGCCGCCATAGGCCTTGCGGGTGATCACGGTGATCTTGGGCACGGTCGCCTCGGCATAGGCGAAGAGCAGCTTCGCGCCGTGCTTGATGATGCCCGAATGCTCCTGGCCGACACCCGGCAGGAAGCCCGGCACATCGACAAAGGTGACGATCGGAATCTCGAACGCATCGCAGAAGCGCACGAACCGCGCCGCCTTCTTGGAGCTGTTGATGTCCAGGCACCCGGCCAGCACCATCGGCTGGTTGGCGACCACGCCCACGGTGCGCCCCTCGATCCGGCCGAAGCCGATCAGGATGTTGCCGGCATGGCTCGGCTGCAGCTCGAAGAACTCGCCCTCGTCGAGCGTCTTCCGGATCAGCTCGTGCATGTCGTACGGCTGGTTCGCGCTCGGCGGGATCAGGGTGTCGAGGCTGGGCTCAAGGCGATCCCAGGGATCGTCGCTCGGGCGTTCCGGGACAGCCTCGCGGTTCGAGGCGGGAAGGAAGTCCACGAAGTCGCGGGCCGCGAGCAGCGCCTCGATATCGTTATCGAAGGCCACGTCAGCGACCCCCGACTTCGTGGTATGCGTCACAGCTCCGCCCAGTTCCTCCTGCGTGACGATCTCGTTGGTAACGGTCTTCACTACATCTGGGCCGGTGACGAACATGTACGATGAATCCTTCACCATGAAGATGAAGTCGGTCATCGCGGGAGAATAGACGGCCCCGCCTGCGCAGGGGCCCATGATCAGGCTGAGCTGGGGCACCACGCCGCTCGCCAATACGTTGCGCTGGAACACCTCGGCATAGCCGCCGAGCGACGCGACACCCTCCTGGATGCGCGCGCCGCCGCTGTCGTTGAGGCCGATCACGGGCGCACCGACCTTCATCGCCATGTCCATGATCTTGCAGATCTTCTGCGCGTGGCGCTCGCTCAAGCTACCGCCGAACACGGTGAAGTCCTGGCTGAACACGAAGACAAGGCGGCCGTTGATCGTGCCCGATCCGGTGACGACGCCGTCACCGGGGACGATCTGGTCCTGCATGCCGAAGTCGACGCAGTTGTGCTCGACATACATGTCGAGCTCTTCGAACGATCCCTGGTCGAGCAGCACCTCGACGCGCTCCCTTGCGGTGAGCTTGCCCTTGGCGTGCTGCGCGTCGATCCGCTTCTGCCCCCCGCCCACACGGGCGGCGGCGCGACGGCGTTCCAGTTCCTCGATCGTCGACGACATGCGGTTCCCCTTGGAATTGGCTGCCTCTGCATCGGGACATGCGTCCTTCGCAAATGCAATGTTGCAAAGTTGCAGCGTGCAGGTTTGCAGATATACTGCGCGCATGAGCAACGCCCCCCGCCGCCGCGTCTTCGAAGGCTTCCGCCTGCGCGAGCTGCGCCGGCGCGCCGGAATCAGCCAGGCGGCGATGGCGGCCCGGCTCGGCATCTCGGTCTCCTACCTCTCGCAGATCGAGAACAACGACCGCCCGATCACCGACATCGTCCTCGTCGCGCTGTCCCGCGAGTTCCCGCTCGAGGCATTCGGCGATGCCGAGGCCAGCACCTCGCTGCTCCGCACGATCGACGCCGCCACCGATGCCAGCGTCCCCGCCGGGCGGCTCGACGAGGCCGATGTCCGCCGCGGCCTCGAGCAGCAGCCTTTGCTTGCCCGCCGGATGGTCGCGCTGCACGAAGCCTGGCGCCGCAGCCAGGAACAGCTCCGCGTCCTCGACGACCGGTTCGACAGCGGCTCGACCGGCACCGCCCCGCTCCCCTGGGAAGAGGTGCGCGACTGGTTCCAGGCCGAGGGCAACTATATCGACGTGATCGACCGTTCGGCCGAGACGCTCTCCGCCGATCTCGATCCCGATCGCCCCACGCGCGGCCTGGAAGACCGCCTGCGCTGGCACGGCATCCGCGTCACCGGCGAGGAGGGCGATGGCAGCCAGCTCAGCCGCTTCGATCCGCGCGACCGCACCCTCGCGGTCAACAGCGCGCTGCCGCCCGAGAGCCGCGCCTTCCTGCTCGCCCATCGGCTGGTCCGCTACGAGTTCGAGAACGAGATGCGCGAGGTGGTCGAGCAGTCCGGCCTCGCCTCTCCCGCGGCGCGCGAACTGCTCAGCATCGGCCTCGCCAACTATGCCGCGGGTGCGCTGCTGATGCCCTATACGCCGTTCAAGGACACCGCCCGCGACGTCCGCCACGACATCGATCGCCTGCGCCAGCGCTTCGGGGTGAGCTTCGAGCAGGCCTGCCACCGCCTCTCCACCCTCCAGCGCCCGGGCGCCGCCGGCCTGCCCTTCTTCTTCTGCCGGGTCGACATGGCGGGCAACATCACCAAGCGCCACTCGGCCACGCGCCTGCAATTCGCGGCACTGGGCGGCGCCTGCCCGCTCTGGGTGGTGCACGAGGCAGTGGCGATCCCCGATCGCATCCTCGTCCAGCATGCCGAGATGCCCGACGGCACGCGCTATGTCTCGATGGCCAAGGGATTGGTGAAGCCCTCGGGCAGCTATGCCCGCCCCTCGCGCCGCTATGCGGTGGCGCTGGGTTGCGAGGAGCTGCACGCAGCCGATTTCGTCTATGCCGACGATCTGCGCCCCGGCGGTGCGGCCACGCCGATCGGCGCGAGCTGCCGCATCTGCCCGCGGGTGGACTGCGACCAGCGCGCCTTCCCGCCCGCGGCATCGGCGATCGCGATCGATCCGGACCGGCGCAGCGTGGTGCCGTACGGCTTCAATTGATGTCGTTCGCCATGCCGACGACGCGATTGTAGCTGTCCACCATCGAGTTCATGTCGTTGCCCGAATGCGACTGCTTGAGCTGGCGATACTGGCCGATCATCGTGCCCAGCATATCGCCGACCAGGCCGTATACGCCTAACTGGCTCTTCTGGACCGGCTCGGTCGCCTTTGACTTGGCCTCCGCAATCGCCTTTTGCTGCTCGGCGAGCAGCTTCTCAAGCGAACCGGCGATCACGTCGCCCTTCGCAAAGATCGCTGCATCCTTCAGATCCTCGGGCTTGTTGAACAGGCTGACCAGCTCCTCGGCCTGCTGCATCGCCAGCTTGTTGTTGTAGCCGACCGTATCGCCGGCCGACTTGAGCTTCGCGAGCTCGGCATCGGCGCCGGCACGACGCTGCTGGACCAGCGCGGTGTTGAAATCTTCCATTGCCTTCAGCGCCGCATCGAACTCGGCGGTCATCGCCGCGTCCTCTTCCTTGCCGCGCTTGAGTGCGTCCGCACGATAGGCCTTGGTGTTGTAGTAGCTGTAGAGCGGCCCAAGCCGGGCCAGCAGATTGGTCAGCGCAGTTTCCAGCGCCTCGGCCTTGACATCGAGCGCGCCGAGCGCGCCGGGCAGCGCGCGCGCCGTCTTCAGCTTGCCCTGCGCGGTTTCGATCCAGCCCTGGCTGATCGAGATGTCGTCGCTCGGCGAGCGGCTGGCAATATTTTCCTTCCGATAGTCCTCCGCCGTGCGCGGCAGGCCGAACGTGTCGATCAGCCCGTTATACGCCTCGGTATAGGCGCTGATCTTGGCCGTGGCGTCGGGCGAAGTCGCCACCGCCGTTGATCCGTTGCCGCCACCCGAGCCTGCGCCGCCACAGGCGGCCAGCGCGAACAATCCCGCCAGGACGACACCCTGGCGTATCTTCAACTTCAGCATGCGGAAAACACCCCTCAACCGTTGCGCCGGCGAAACGCACTGCGCCCGCATTCGATCCCGCAGAGAGTTGCCGCGGCCCCTTTGCTCGTGGCATACCGTGATTACGAAAAAGCCTTGGGAGAGGTAAAATGGCCACCGCGCTGGCAACCAAGACCATGACCGAAGCCGAGTGGGAGGCGCGCCAGCAGCTCGCCGCCTGCTACCGGGTGTTCGACATGCTCGGCTGGTCCGAGATGATCTACAACCACATCACGCTGAAGGTGCCTGGCGAGGAAGGCGCGTTCCTGATCAACCCGTTCGGGCTGCACTTCAGCGAGGTGAAGGCGTCGAACCTGGTCAAGATCGACATCGACGGCAACAAGCTCGACGACTCACCCTATCCGGTGAACCGCGCCGGCTTCGTCCAGCACGCGCTGTTCCACCGCCACCTGCCCGACGCGCACTGCATCGCGCACACCCACACCACGGCGGGCATGGCGGTCGCCAGCGTCGAAGGCGGCCTGCGCCCGACCAACTTCTACGCCTGCAACTTCGCCGGCCAGATCGCCTATCACGACTTCGAGGGCGTGACGGTGCGCGACGAGGAAGGCGAGCGGCTGCTCGCGCATCTCGGCGACAAGCGGGTGATGCTGCTCAGGAACCACGGCATCCTGGTGATGGGCCGCACCCTGCCCGAGGCGTTCATCAAGCACTGGTCGCTCCAGCGCGCCTGCGAGATCCAGATCGCCACCGCCTCGATGGGCGAGCCGCTTGTGGTATCCGACGAAGTCGTGGCGGTGCACCAGCGCGACCTCTACATGGCCCAGGTCCCCGGCGGCCCGGGCGCCGCCGACTTCGCCGCGATGGTCCGGCTGGTGGACCGCACGGACAAGAGCTGGCGGGAGTAGCCACCCTGAACCTCCCCGGCCCTGCGCTGGGGAGCCTTCTGGCCAACCCTTCCTGTGCTATAACGCCCCCATGACGATACTCGACTCCTTCGTTTCGTTCGCCAAGGGGCTGCCCGCAGACCGTCTGCAATCCGTCGAGGCGGCGCTGGCTGCGCTGATGGAGGCCTATTCCGAGCGGTACGCATTCACCGAAGGCGAAATGACCGAACTCGATCGTCGGGTGGCCGAACCCAAGCCGTCATTTGCCGATCCCGCGGAAATCGCCGAGTTGTTCGGCAAGCCCTTCTCTGAATGAGGCTGCTCTTCCGTGCAGAGGCCGCCGCCGATCTGCGTTCGATCATCGCTTACTATGAGGAAGTGGCGCCAGAGGCGTTGGCCAATATCCTCGCCGATATCCACCGTTCCATCGATCAACTCACCCACTTCCCGCGCATCGGCGTGCCCGTGCAAGATCGTCCGTTTCGCCGGCTCGTGACACGCAGATACCATTTCAAGGTCGCGTATTCGGTCCAGGCAAATTATATCCTGATCCTCGGGATCTTTCGCTATCAGGATCGCGAACTCTAGTCACCCGAACCGGTAGCCCGAGACCGTCCACCCCATCACATGGTCGCGGTAGTCGCGCACCGCCGGCCCCTCGCCGCCCGCGCCGAGCGCGACCATCAGCGGCAGCAGATGCTCCTCGCGCGGATGAGCAAAATGGGCATGGGGCAACTGGTCCCAGGCGGCGACCCGCCGAGCCCTGCGCACAGGATCCGCGTCGGTCACCGCAGCGGTGAGCGCGTCGTCCCATTCGTTGGCCACCGGCGTCACCTGCGGCCCGCGGGCGCGGAGGTTGTGGAAGCTCATGCCGCTGCCCACGATCAGCACGCCCTCGTCACGCAGCGGCGCCAGCGCCCTGCCCAGCGCGATATGGTCGGCGGGGTTCAGGTCCTTGCGCAGCGAGAGCTGGACGAGCGGGATGTCGGCGCCCGGCACCGCGACCATCATCGGGATGAACACCCCGTGGTCCCAGCCGCGCTCGCGCTCCTCGCCCACAGGGAAGCCGGCGTCCTCGAGCAGCGCCTTCACCCGCGCGGCGACTTCGGGCGAGCCAGGGGCATCCCAGCGCAGGCGATAGGTGTGCTCGGGGAAGCCATGATAGTCGAACAGCAGCGGCTGGCCGTTGCCGGCATGGACGGTGACCTGGTCCTCCTCCCAATGGCCTGAGACCATCAGGATCGCCTTCGGCTTCTCCGGCAGCGAGTCGATCAGTCCTGCCAGATAGGCCTGCATCGGCCGCCACATCGGATCGGCCGGGCCGCCGTTGGGGTCCATGAAGAAGCACGGGCCACCGCCATGCGGGATGAAGAGCGTGGGAAGTGTCATGCGACTGATGTCGCGCCCGGAGCGCCCCGGCACAATGCCGGTTTCGGAAACGCCGCGTTTCCCGCTACACCCGGCGCATGACTCGCTTCACCGTCAACAACCAGCCGGTCGCGTACAAGATGGATCCGCGCACGCCTCTGCTCTGGGCCCTGCGCGACGCCTCCAACCTCACCGGCACCAAATATGGCTGCGGTACCGGCGATTGCGGCGCCTGCACCGTGGACGTCGACGGCACCGCCCGCCTCGCCTGCCAGGAGACGATCGGCGCGCTCGAGGGCACTTTCGTCACCACGATCGAGGGGCTGTCCAAGGATCGCAGCCACCCGGTGCAACAGGCCTTCATCGCCGCGAACGTGCCGCAATGCGGCTATTGCATCCCCGGCGTGGTGATGGCCGCATCGGTGCTGCTCCGCGCCAATCGCAATCCCAGCGAGGCGGACATCAAGGATGCGATCCCCAATCTCTGCCGCTGCGGCATCTATCCGCGGCTGATCGAGGCGGTCCAGAACGCCGCCCGCATTGCCCGTGGCGACGCGCCCGCGCCGGAACCGGGCCAGGACGCGCCGACGCCGGCCCAGTCGGAACCCTAAGTGCTTCAGATGCTTTCAATTGGCTGACAGATGAATTCAGAGTCATGTCAGCCGCCGGGTTTTAGAGAGGTGCTACCCTCGAAGCCCGGCGCGTGTGCCGGTCCCAGCGGAGACACTTGATGAAGAAGACCTTGCTCGCGGCGATCATCGCCGCAACAGCCCTGGTCCCGCCGGCACTGGCGCAGGATCGCGGGCATCGCTGGGGCGGTGGTGACCGTTCCGGCAATTCGGGCGCCTCGCAGCCGGCGCAGGACCGTGGCGATCGCGGTGACCGCGGCAATCGCGGCGGCGGCTGGCGCCAGTCCTCGGGCCAACCCCAGCAGCAGGCGCAGCCTCAGCAGCAGCCGCGCCGCGAATGGAATGGCGGCAGCAACAATGGCGGCGGCTGGAACCGTGGCGGCTGGAATGGCGGCGACCGCGGCGCGCGTCCGCAATGGAATGGCGGCCAGTCCGGCGGCCAGGTCTCCCCGCCCCAGGCGCAGCCCCCGCAGCAGCGCTGGGATGGCAATCGCGGCGGCGACGGCCGGCGCGACTGGAACCGCGACGGCAATCGCGGCGGCCAGTGGGATCGCGGCAACCGCGACTGGAACGATCGCAACCGCGACCGCAACTGGAACAACGACCGCAACCGCAACGACTGGAACCGCAACAATGGCGGCTGGAACCGGGGTGGCTGGGGCGGCAACGACCGCAACCGCTGGGACAACAACCGTGGCTGGGGCGGGAACGACCGTGGCCGCTGGAACAACAGCTGGCGCAACGACCACCGCTACGACTGGCGCGGCTATCGCGGCTCCAATCGCGGCATCTACCGCCTGCCGCGCTACTATGCGCCGTCGGGCTGGGGCTATGGCTATCGGCGCTTCGGGATCGGCTTCACGCTGAATTCGATCCTGTTCTCGTCGCAATACTGGATCAACGATCCCTATTATTACCGCCTGCCCGAGGCCTATGGCCCGTATCGCTGGGTGCGCTACTATAACGACGCGCTGCTCGTCGATGTCGATACCGGCGAGGTGGTCGACACGATCTACGACATCTTCTGGTAAGCCCGCCCGCACCTTGCCAGAAGTGGGAGGCCCGGCCCGTCAGGACCGGGCCTCTTGCCTTTGGCGGCAAGCACCACCCTATTGACCGCGAGGCCCTCAGGCGCAAATTGGCCCTTGTGAGCAAGAATATCGGCAAAGTATCGGGATCCCCCTCGCCCAATCGCGCGCGGATCGCCCGCGAAGTCACCGCGAGGCTGGAGGCCCGGCCCGGCATCAAGCGGGCCAAGGTGGAGACCGCGCAGCTCTACACCTATCCCGAGTTCCTTAGCGAAGCCGAGTGCGACGCGCTGGTCGCGCTGATCGACAAATCGGCGCGCCCCTCCACCCTGCTCGCCGCGCACGAGGATCCCGAATTCCGCACCAGCAGCTCGACCGATCTCGATCGCTGGTCCGATCTGGTCTGGCAGATCGACGACCGCATCGCCCATCTGCTCGGCCTGCCGCCGGAGAATGCCGAGACGCTGCAGGGCCAGCGCTATGCCCCCGGCCAGCAGTTCCGCGCCCACTGCGACTATTTCCACGAGGGCGCGGAATATTGGGAGAAGATGCTCGAGTTCGGCGGCCAGCGCACCTGGACCGCGATGGCCTATCTCAACGATGTCGAGGAAGGCGGCGCCACCTGGTTCCCGCGCGCCGGGGTCCGCTTCAAGCCGAAGAAGGGCCTGTTGCTGATCTGGAACAACATGATGGAAGACGGCACGCCCAATTACGACACGCTGCACGAAGGCATGCGCGTGCTCGAGGGCACCAAGTACGTCGTCACCAAATGGTTCCGGGAGAATGCCTGGATCCGCGGCCAGGTGCCGACCTATTATGGTGGCGGCGAGCAGCGGACCTGATCGTCCGCCTTCTTCCCCTCCCCGCGGGGAGGGGAATTGAGGTCAGATCAGCCCGGCATGCGCCAGCGCGGCGTCGACCGCCTTGCGGCTCGCCTCGCCCGCCGGGGTCATCGGCAGGCGCAGGTCCTGCGGGAAGCCCTCCCGCACCCGGCCCAGCGCATATTTCACCGGGCCCGGAGAGGCATCGGTGAACATCGCGAGGTGCAGCGGATAGAGCCGGTCGTGCAGTTCCAGCGCCTGCGCATGATCGCCCGCCGCCCAGGCCGCCTGGAACTCGGCGCACAGCTTCGGCGCGACGTTGGCGGTGACCGAGATGCAGCCCGTGCCGCCCATCGCGTTGAAGGCCAGCGCCGTCTCGTCATTGCCCGAGAGCTGGATGAAGTCGTGCCCGCAGCCGGCGCGCTGCTCGGAGACGCGGGCGAGGGATCCCGTCGCATCCTTCACCCCGATGAACTTGCCCGGAAACGCCTTGACGATCCGCGCCATGGTGGCGGGCTGGATGTCGGTCACCGTGCGGCCGGGCACATTGTAGAGCACGATCGGCAGATCGGCCTGCTCGGCGATCGCCGCGAAATGCTGGAAGATGCCTTCCTGGCTCGGGCGGTTGTAATAGGGCGGGACCATCAGCACCGCATCGGCGCCGGCGTCGGCAGAGGCTTTCACATTCTCGATCGCGACCAGCGTGTCGTTCGAGCCGGCCCCGGCGAGCACGGGCACGCGGCCCTTCGCCTGGTCGGCGCAGACGCGCACCACTTCGAAATGCTCGTCTTTCGGCATGGTCGCCGCCTCGCCGGTGGTGCCGCACGGCACCAGCCCGGCAGAGCCTTCAGCAATCTGCCATTCAACAAGCGCGCGATAGTCTTCCTCCGCGAAGCTGCCGTTACGGAACGGCGTCACCAGCGCGGGAATGGAGCCCGAGAACATGATCCGAAAATCTTCCTTAAATCCCCAAATCGGGGCTGGCAGATAGGCCCGGGTCATCTATCATGTCCAGTATGCTTGCTCCGCTGTTGAAAAGTGCTTTGTTGTTCGCGGGCGTCTCCGGGCTCGCCGCCTCGTCGCAGCTCACGCAGCAGCAGATCCAGTGGTACAAGGTCGCGCTGGAAGCCGGCGTTCCCCGCGTGCCCCCGCCCTATATCCAGGCCGATCAGCTCGGCGATGCCCTGGTCGAATGGAAGCGGCTCCAGCAGTCGGATAACTACCCCTTTTCCGACTATGCCAATTTCCTGCTGCTCCACCCGGGCTGGCCCGGCGAGAAGAGCCGCCGCGCCGCCGCCGAGACCGTGCTCGAGAGTGGCACCTGGGCGCCCGGCCTGGTCGTACGCTTCTTCGAGCGCTTCCCACCGCTGACCGCCGCCGGCCGCACCCGCTATGCCGAGGCGCTCGCCGCATCGGGCAAGCGTGCCGAGGCCGAGGAACAGGCTCGCCGCGCATGGCGCCACGGCGTGCTGCGCCCGCGCGACGAAACCGCGCTGCTTGCCGGCTTCGCCTCCGCGCTCACGCCGGCCGATCACGACGCGCGCATGGACATGCTGCTCTGGGCGGGCTCGCTCAGCGCCGCGCAGCGCCAGCTTTCCTATGTCTCGCCGGCGATGCGCCCGGTGTTCGATGCCCGCATCGCCTTCCGTACCAAGGCGCCCGATGCCGATGTGAAGGGCTCCAACGCGCTTGCGACCGGCCGCACCAATCCAGGCTTCATCGCCGATCGCGCCACCTGGCTGCGCGACACCGGCCAGAGCCCGGCGATGCGCGCCTATCTCGCCCAGCCGCGCCAGCTCGCTTCCTATCCCGGCGATGCCGAGGAATGGTACGAGGTACTGCTGACGGCGGCGCGCGGCGCCCAGTCGGACGGGCAGTTCAGCCTCGCCTATCAGATCGCCAGCCAGGTCGACGATGCCTTCCCGACCGGCACCGACATCAGCCAGCTGCCGCTCGGCGAACGCGACGATTACACCAGCCTCACCTGGCTCGCGGGCACGGTGGCGCTCAACAGTCTCGGTCGCAGCCGCGACGCGGTCGGCATGTTCGATCGCTACGGCCATGGCTCCAAGACCCCGACCACCCAGTCCAAGGGCTTCTACTGGGCCGGCCGCGCCGCCGAGGTTTCGGGCGACCAGGCCAAGGCGACCAGCTTCTACACCAAGGCAGCGGGCTTCCCCGATGTCTATTACGGCCAGCTCGCCACCGAGCGGCTCGGCAATCCCCTCAAGCGCCCGCCCGATTTCAATGCGAAGGTGAGCGATCCCGCGGTGCGCGACGCCTTCTTCAAGAAGGAAACGGTGCGCGCCGCGCAGCTGCTCGGCACGATGGGCAATCGCCAGGACCAGGGCCTGTTCATCCGCCAGATCGCCAATGACGCGACGTCGGACAGCGATCACATCCTCGCCGCCGAGCTGAGCCGCGCGATCGGCCGCCCGGACCTGGGCGTGCTGGTCGGCAAGAGCGCGCTGCAGAACGGCCTCTCCGACTATACCGCCGCGGGCTATCCCACGGTGGCGGTGCCGGCGGCGCAGCAGGATTACTGGACGATCGTCCATGCCATCGCGCGGCAGGAGAGCCAGTTCGATCGTGACGCGGTCAGCCATGCCGGCGCACGCGGGCTGATGCAGCTGATGCCCGGCACGGCGCGCGAGGTCTCGACCAAGCTCGGCATGAGCTACAGCCCGGGCACGCTTAACTCCGACACCGATTACAACATCCAGCTCGGCTCGACCTATTTCCAGCGGATGTACAATCTCTACGGCAGCTATCCGCTGGCGATCGCGGCCTATAATGCCGGCCCGGGCAATGTGAACAAATGGATCCGCGCCAATGGCGATCCCCGCCTACCGGGCGGCGACATCGTCCAGTGGATCGAGCAGATCCCGATCTTCGAGACGAAGAACTACGTCCAGCGCGTGATCGAGAACGCAGTGGTCTACGACCTGCTCAATCCCGAGCGCTCGCGCTCGAGGGGGCCGGCGAACACCAGCTGGTATCTGGGCAAGAACAAGCCGGGCTGATTTTATAGCCGTCATCCCGGCGAAAGCCGGGATCTCGTGCCATGAGCCGCTCGCTTGCCTCCTGAGATCCCGGCTTTCGCCGGGATGACGAAAGTGGAAATGGACCGCCCCAACTACATCACCCCCGCCGGCTACGCCGCGCTCCGGACCGAGTATGAAGCCCTTTTCTCCAGGGAGCGCCCCGCTCTGGTCGAGACGATCTCCTGGGCCGCCGGCAATGGCGACCGGTCCGAGAATGGCGACTATATCTATGGCCGCAAGCGCCTGCGCGAGATCGACCGGCGGCTGGGTTGGCTCTCCAAGCGGATGAAGGCGGCCAAGGTCGTCGATCCGGCGCGGCAGGAGGACAAGAGCCGCGCCTATTTCGGTGCCACGGTCACCATCGCGGATGAAGACGACAACCACCGCACGCTGACCCTGGTTGGCGATGACGAAGCCGATGCGGCCAAGGGCCTGGTGGGCTGGAACGCTCCCCTCGCCCGTGCCTTGCGCGGCGCCGGCATCGGTGATCTGCGCCGGGTCAGCCTGCCCGCCGGCGAGCGCGAATATGAAGTGATTGCGATCACTTACCCCTGACGCGCGACGAGCCGCCGCGCGAAAGGATTCCCTCGCATCTTCAAAATGATAGAACTGTGCCCAGGCCGAAGGGTTGCGGCCGGGTACAAAAATGAGCGTGGGGACATATGACGGCACAGCGTATTTATGTGTCGGGCCGCGTGCAGCGCGTCGGCTTTCGGGACTGGGCGGTACGGACCGCCAAGCAGCTTGGCGTGAAGGGCTGGGTCCGCAATCTGAACGACGGGCGCGTCGAGCTGCTCGCCGAGGGCGATGACGAGGCGCTGAACTCGCTCACCGAGGCTTGCCGTGAAGGTCCGCCCATGGCGGTGGTCGACCATGTCGAGGCCTTCCAGACCGCCGAGGACAAGCACGCCAAGGGCTTTACCAAGCGCTTCACCGCCTGAGGCGGACCGCGATGATCGGCGCTGAGGCGAGGCATCGCCCGCACTGCGCCTGATCGGAAACATTCGGTTTCCGGGGCGTCAGGTTGACCGATCGGACATGAAGTGAAACATTTCAGCTTCGAAACGGCACGCAAGGACGCGCGCCGGTCGAGGAGAAAACCTCATGCCCATTCCCGCTAGTTGGTCCGGCAAGCTGCTGAGCGTCCTGCGTTTCGTCGCCGGCCTCAGCTTCCTGCAGCACGGCCTCTCGAAGTTCTTCGGCATTCCGCCCTTCCCCTACCCGCTCAACCCGCTGCTCTATGCCGCAGGTACGATCGAGCTGGTCGGCGGCGCGCTGCTGGTGATCGGCCTGTTCACCCGTCCTGTGGCGTTCATCGCCTCGGGCATGTGCGCGGTCGGCTATTTCATCGCGCACTTCCCGAACGGCTTTTTCCCGGCCGTGAACGGCGGCGAGGCTATCCTGCTCTACAGCTTCATCTTCCTCTACCTCGCAGCCGCCGGCGGCGGCACGTGGAGCGCGGATGCGGCAACGGCCAAGAAGGCCTGAATCGATGCAGGAGCGGCCCCCCACCGGGAACGTCGCCCTGCTGATCGACGCGGACAATGCGTCCGCAAAGCACATCGATCCGGTGCTGACCGTGCTGGCCGAAATCGGCACGGTCAACATCCGCCGCATCTATGGCAATTGGCGCAAGCCAGGGCTCGATGGCTGGGCGAACGTGGCGCTCAGCTATGCGCTGGAGCCCCAGCAGCAGTTCGACATCACCAAGCAGAAGAACGCCACCGACATGAAGATGGCGATCGACGCGATGGACCTGCTCGCGGGCGGGCGGGTCACCGGCTTCGGGATCATGTCGTCGGACAGCGATTTCATGCCGCTGGTCACCCGCCTCCGTCAGGATGGCCTGGTCGTCTTCGGCTTTGGCGAAGCGAAAACGCCCGAGGGCTTCCGCCAGGCCTGCAACCGCTTCATCGATGTCGGCACCTTCGAGACCGCGCCGAAGAAGCCCGTGCCCCAGGTCAAGGCATCGACTCCTGCCGCGCCTTCCGTCGACGAGGAAGTCGTCCGCCTGCTGATCGACGCCTATGAGGCTTCGCAGCGGGATGCCAAGGGGTATGCTAGCCTGAGCGCGGTCGGCCAGCGTGCGGCCAATCGCTCGAGCTTCGACAGCCGCAACTATGGCTTCGCTCGCCTCTCGGATCTGTTCGAGGCCGTGCCCGGCTTCGAAGTCGACCGGCGTGACGGCGGCGCATTCGTCCGTCGCAAGCGATAGACCGCTCACCGCCAGCCGCGCAGCATCCGCTCCAGTCCCGCCGTAACCCGGGCAAGCCGGTCATAGTCGAGCTTGTCCGGCGTATCCGTCAGCTTGTGATAGTGCGGATAGCGGAACGGCGCGGTGTCGGTGATCATCAGCGCCGGTACGCCGATCTCGCCGAACGACCAGTGATCCGACCAGTCGATCCCCTGGACGAAGCCCGGCGCAGTCCCGCCGACGCTGGGAAACCGCGCCACCGCGCGGAATTCCCCGACCGCCCTGCGCACCAGCGGCCGTGACGAGACGGTGCCGACGAACGCGACGAAATTCCCCGTGTCCGGATAGAGCGCGCCGAGCGGGAACGGGTAATGCTGGCTCCCGGGCGCTTCGTCGTAGAAACCCAGCGTCTCCAGCGAGAACATCGCATCGGGCTTCTGCCCCTTGTCCGCCAGCGCCCGGGCATAGACCAGGCTGCCCATCCGGTCGGTCTTGAAGAAGGGCGGCTCCTCATTGGCGAAGAAGGCGAGCCGGATGCGCACATTGCCCTTGCCGCGCAGATCGGCGAGCAGCCGGGCGAGCTCGAGCAGCGCGGCGGTGCCGCTGCCATTGTCGTTGGCGCCCGGCGCACCCCGCGCGCTGTCGTAATGCGCGCCCACCACCAGGGTCGGCGCGCCGGCCGAGCGCGGCTCGATCACCGCTTCGAGATTGACCGCCAGCCCTTCGTCAAAGGCCTGGCGCGTCACCTTGTAGCCCGCCGCCGTCAGCTCCTGCTCGATATAGGCGAGCGCCGCGGCATAGCCCGTGGCATGGCCGATGTTGTGCGGCTTGCTCGCGATCGCCGTGACATGCCCGCGCAGCCGCCCTGCAAGTTCCCGCTCGGCCGGGCTGAGCGGCGGCAGCGGCCCCTCCCAGGACTTGCCTGGCACCGAAGTCATCCAGCGCAGCGCCACGAAGGGTGACAGGAACAGCGCCGCCAGGATGACCAGCAGGACTATCCGCCCGGCACGTTCCCTGATCCATTCTCGCATGCGGCTCCCCCTCCAACGGAAGCTACCGCGCCGCCTGCGAACCGTCTATGCCGCCGCCATGAAGCTCGCCCTGACCCTGGCCGCCGCATTCGCCGCCATCGGCACCGCCGAAGCGCAGGACCTGCGCCCGCTCTGCCCCGACCGTCCCGGCCTCGACACGCCCGCCTGCACCGTCGATCCCGGCCATCTGGTCGCGGAGATGGGCACGATCGACTGGTCGCTCGACCGCGACGCCGGCCAGCGCAGCGACAGCTTCACCTTTGGCGACCTGCTGCTCCGCTACGGTATCGCCCAGCATGCCGAGATCCAGCTCGGCTGGACCGCGCTGGGCACCGTCCGCAAGCGCGACCGGACCACCGGCGCCGTCACCCACGACGGCGGCACCGGCGCCGTCACCCACGACGGCGGCACCGGCGACGTAACCCTAGCGGTCCGCCGCAACCTCTCGCATCCCGACGGTTCGGGCTTCGCCGCCGCGGTCATGCCCTATGCCACGCTGCCGGTGGGCGGCGCGACGATCGGCGCGGGCGACTGGGGCGCCGGGCTGATCGTGCCGCTCAGCTACAGCCTCACCGACAAGATCGGCCTCTCGCTGACACCCGAGATCGACGCCGCCGTGGACCAGGACCGCCATGGCCGCCACCTCGCTTATGGCAGCGCCATCGGCCTCACCACCGCCCTCACCTCGTCGGTGAGCAGCGCGTTCGAGTTGCAGGCGGTGCGCGACCGCGATCCGGCCGGCCACGCCACCCAGGCGCTCGCCAGCCTCTCGGTCGCCTGGCAGCCGAGATCGAACCTCCAGCTCGACATGGGCGCCGTGGCCGGGCTCAATCACGCCAGCCCGGACGTGGAACTCTATATGGGGATCGCCCGCCGCTTCTGAGCGGCAAGCGATCCCCCGGGGTGAAGGTTTCAGGCGGCGACGCTGTGGAGCTGCACCACCTGCCCGCGCGGCGCGGCGGCACGTGTCCGCTCGGTGCGGAAGCGGCCGGCCTGCTCGGCCAGATTGCCGACTTCCTCGGCCAGGTTGCGCGAGGCCGCCGAAGTCTCTTCCACCATCGCCGCATTCTGCTGGGTCGACTGGTCCATCTCGCTCACCGCGGTGACGATCTGGGTAATCGCCGTCGACTGGGCCTGGTTGTCCGCCGCCATGGTCTCGAGCAGCTTGTGGACCGCGCCCACGCCGCCCGAGATCGCCTCCAGCGCCGTATCCATGCGCTGCACCGCTTCCACGGCCGAGCCGACCTCGTCCTGGGTGACCGTCAGCTGCTCGCGGGCACGCTTCGCCTCTTCCTCGGCGCGCATGGCGAGCGCGGAGACCAGGTCCGCGACCACCGCGAAGCCACGCCCCGCCTCGCCGGCGCGACCGGCTTCGACTGCGGCGTTCATCGCGAGCACGCGCGTCTGGAAGGCGATCTTGTCGAGGCCCTCGATCACGTCGTCGATGCCGCGGGCGCTGTCGCTGACCCGGCCCATCGCGGTGACCGCCTGCTCGGCGAGCGAACGGCCGTCGCCGACCACCCGGATCGCCTCGTCGGCGCTGCGCACGGTCTGGCTCGCCGACTCGGCGGTGCCGCGCAGACGCTCGTCCATCTGGGCGAGCGCTGCCGAGGTCTCCTCGAGGCTCGCGGCATTACCCTCGGTACGGCGCGCCAGGTCTTCCGAGGCCTGGGCGATCTCGTGCGAGCCGGTCTGGATCGCCGCGGCACCTTCGTTCACCGTCGAGATCAGCTTGCGCAGCGCGGTCAGCGCGCTGTTGAAGTTGGTCTTGAGCGTCGCATAGCTATCCGGGAACGCCACCGAGATCTCTTCGGTCAGGTCGCCCTCTGCGAGTGACGACAGGCCCTGGCTCAGCGCGGTGGTGACGATGCGCTGGGTCTCGGCGGCGGCAGCGGCGGCATCGCGCTCCTTGGCGATCACCGATTCCAGATAGGCATCGACCGCGCGGGCAATGTCGCCGATCTCGTCGCGCTGGTCGGTATGTGGCACCTTGGTCGTGCCGGTGGCACGCGCCATCCCGTGGATCACGTCGGCCAGCCCCTTGATCGGCGCCACGACCTTGCGGCTGACGATATAGAAAGCCCCGCCGAGCACGCCGAGCGCGATCAGGCCGAGCACGATCACCACGGTCATCGCGGTGTTGGCGCTGGACAGCGCGCTGGTGGTCACGTCGCTGGCAACACTGATCTGCAGGGCAACGAGCTTGCCCACCGTGTCCGAGACCGGATCCACGTCCGCATAGATCTCCCCCATCACGAACCGGTCCAACCCAGCGCGGTCGCCGGTGCGCAGCATCGTCTCGAGCCGGGCGACGCCCTCATTGGCCTTGGCCATCGCGGCCTCGGCCTGTTTGGCGAGCGCTTCCTCATTCTCGGTGGCGTCAGTCGCGGCATAGCGCTTCCACGCCGCGTCGATCGCGGCCTTGCTCTTCTCGATATTCTGCATCGCCTGGGCGAAGCTGATATTGCCGTTCCTGGCCTTGTGCGCGGAGTCGACGATGCCCACCGCATAATTGTCCGCGACCAGCTTCAGGTCCTTCAGAGGGATCACGCGGTCCGCCAGCACCGTGCCCAGCGCATTGCGGCTCGTGGTCGCCGACCAGGAAAAGCCCGCGATGACGGCGCCAAGGACGAGTCCCAGCATCACCAGGGCGGAGAGCAGCTTCTGCTTCAGGGTCATGATTCAACTCCGGGGCATCGTAAATTACGGAATTTATAGAGCCGAATCGGAACGAAGCCCGGAACCGCAACGAAAAACGCCCGGGCGTTTCCACCCGGGCGCATCTCGATCTTGGTCAGAAAACCGCTCCAGCAACTTGCCGGAGCAGGTTTTTTCTCAGCGCAGTTTCAAACGTTATCCATTATCCACAATCTTATGCATATCTGCGCAACTAGGTCATTGACCAACCTTGCTGACAGTATGATCCTATCTCTAGGCGCGCTCTCGCCCTCGGGTGGTACCGAATAAGGTTGAGCGGCTAGCCTAAAGCAGCGTGCTGACTCTCCTCGGGTTTCCGGATGGTTCCCCAAGGACCGGCTAATCCAAACGCTGCCGCCAGAAGCGGTCTAGAACGTGGACGGCGGGTCCGTAACCTGCGACCGGGGATCAAACCGAAACGCAGGGGCCAACCCGCAAACTCTTTGGGTCTGCGGCGCGTCGCGACCCGGAGCAGGCCCTTATGAAGCCAAAACTTCAGGTCGAAGTGAAGGTTGACATGAAGATCGATGTATCGGCGATCATCAGATCGCTGGCTTTCGCGATTTTCTTGCTGATCTGATCGAGAGGGGCGGGTAAAACCGCCCCTCTTCCCTAATCAGCGCGTCAGCTTCTTGTACGACAACGCCGTCGGACGATCGGCAGCATCGCCCAAGCGGCGGCGCTTGTCTTCCTCATAGGCTTCGAAATTGCCTTCGAACCATTCGACATGGCTGTTGCCTTCGAAGGCGAGGATGTGCGTGGCGAGACGATCGAGGAAGAAGCGATCGTGGCTGATCACCACGGCGCAGCCCGCGAAATTCTCGATAGCCTCTTCCAGCGCACCCAGCGTCTCGACGTCGAGATCGTTGGTCGGTTCGTCGAGCAGCAGCACGTTGCCGCCGCGCTTCAGCATCTTGGCGATGTTGACGCGGTTGCGCTCACCGCCCGAAAGCTTGCCGACATTCTTCTGCTGGTCGGCGCCCTTGAAGTTGAAGGCACCCACATAGGCGCGGGTCGACTGGTCGTGCCCGTTGATCTTCATGTAATCGTGACCGCCGGAGATTTCCTCCCAGACGTTCTTCTTGTCGTCCAGATGGTCGCGGCTCTGGTCGACATAGCCCAGTCGGACGGTCGAACCCATTTCGATCGTGCCCTCATCGGGCGTTTCCTGGCCGGTGATCATCTTGAACAGCGTCGACTTGCCGGCGCCGTTCGGGCCGATCACGCCGACGATGCCGCCGGCCGGCAGCGTGAACGAAAGGTTCTCGAACAGCAGCTTGTCGCCATACGCCTTGGAGATGTTCTCCACTTCGATCACCTTGCCGCCCAAGCGCTCGGGCACCTGGATGACGATCTGGGCGCCGGTCGGCTTGCGGTTCTGCTGCGATTCAACCAGCTGGTCGAACTTGGCGATACGCGCCTTGGACTTGGTCTGGCGGCCCTTGGCGCCCTGCCGGATCCATTCGAGCTCGTTCTTGATCGCGGTCTGGCGGCTCGATTCCTCGCGGTCTTCCTGCTCGAGGCGCTTGGCCTTCTTCTCGAGATAGGTCGAGTAGTTGCCTTCGTACGGGAAATACTTGCCGCGATCGATCTCGAGGATCCAGCCGACGACGTTGTCGAGGAAATAGCGATCGTGGGTGATCATCAGCACCGCGCCGGCATATTCCTTGAGGTGGTGCTCGAGCCACTGGACACTCTCGGCATCGAGGTGGTTGGTCGGTTCGTCGAGCAGCAGGATCGACGGCTTCTGGATCAGCAGCCGGGTGAGCGCGATGCGGCGCTTCTCACCACCCGACAGGTTCTCGACCGACCAGTCGCCCGGCGGGCAGCGCAGTGCTTCCATCGCCACTTCGAGCTGGTTGTCGAGCGTCCAGCCATCGACGGCGTCGATCTTGGTCTGGAGCTCGCCCATCTCTTCCATCAGCGCGTCGAAATCGGTGTCGTCCTTGGGATCGCCCATTTCGGCCGAGATCGCGTTGAAGCGCTCGACCAGGTCGGCGGTCTCCCGCGCGCCGTCCTTGACGTTCTCGAGGACGCTCTTCGACGGATCGAGCTCAGGCTCCTGCTGCAGATAGCCGACGGTGATGTTCTCGCCCGGCCATGCTTCGCCGGTGAAATCCTTGTCGACGCCAGCCATGATCTTCATCAGGGTCGACTTGCCGGCGCCGTTCGGGCCGACGATGCCGATCTTGGCACCCTGATAGAATTGCAGGTTGATGTTGCTGAGCACCGGCTTGGGAGCGCCGGGGAAGGTCTTGGTCATGTCCTTCATGACGAAGGCGTATTGGGCGGCCACGTGGCGGTCTCCGTTCGCAGGTCTGGATATGCAGGAAGTTTGGCGGCGATGTAGCGAGCGGACGGCCAATTGGCAACGCGGCCGCGTCGGAGCGCCCCGCTTGCAATGTAGGATTTCCTGTGTTGCCCTTTTCCCGTGCCCGGCGGGCGATAGCGGCGTAGATTCAACCGATCGGTTGAATGCCCGCCACACGTGTAAGTCGATTCAAGGGATTCAACGAATTTGCAAAACCAGTCGGTTGAATATCGGCCCGGCATGGCATCGGAAACGCCGCGGAAACCGTCGGTGCATTGCCGAATGTTTCGCCTGCGACTAGCGTCGCCGGCCATGACCAAGCGCATCCTGCTCGCGGCCGTCGCCGCCCTCGCCCTGCCCCTCCCCGCTCTCGCCCAGACGCATGACGCAGCAGCGCTGCGCGATGCCGCGCTGAAGGACGATCTTGCCTGGGACATCACCGAAGGCCTCACCACCGAGGTCGGCCAGCGCCTGGCCGCGACCGAGGCGGAAGCGCGCGCCCGCGCCTGGGCGGTGAAGAAGCTCACCGCGCTCGGCTTCAGGAACGTCCATATCGAGACCTTCAAGATGCCGCTCTGGGAGCGCGGCATCGAGACCGCCGAGGTGCTCGGCGCCTCGTCGCAGAAGCTCGCCATCGCCGCGCTCGGCAATTCGGGCTCGACCGGTCCCAAGCCGATCGAAGCCGAGGTGGTGTTCTTCCCGACCTTCGCCGATCTCCAGGCCGCGCCGGCTGACGCCGTGAAGGGCAAGATCGTCTATGTCGGGAACACGATGACGCCGACGCAGGACGGCTCGCAATATGGCTATTTCGGCGCCGCCCGCCGCGCCGGCCCGAACATCGCCGCGACCAAGGGTGCGGCCGCGATCCTGATCCGCTCGATCGGTACCGATCATCATCGCAATCCGCACACCGGCGTCACCAGCTGGACGCAGGGCGTGAAGCCGATCGGCGCCGCCGCGCTGTCGCTGCCCGATGCCGACCAGCTCGAGCGGCTGCTCAAGCGCGGCCCGGTGAAGCTGCGCGTGCAGATCACCGCGGGGATGAAGGGCGAGGCCGAATCAGGCAACGTCATCGCCGACGTGCCGGGCAGCGATCCCTCGGCGGGGATCATCCTGGTCGGCGGCCATCTCGACAGCTGGGATCTCGGGACCGGCGCGATCGACGATGCCTCGGGCGTGGCGATCACCACCGCCGCCGCCAAGCGGATCATGGATGCCGGCCAGCCCAAACGGACGATCCGCGTCGTGTGGTTCGGGGCGGAGGAAGTCGGCGGCTTCGGCGGCACGGCCTATGCCAAGGCGCATGCCAATGAGCGTCACGTGCTCGCCCAGGAATCGGATTTCGGTGCCGATCGCGTCTGGAAGTTCGAAGTGAACCTGCCCGAGGGTGCCAAGCCGATCGCGGACCGCCTCGCCACCGTGCTTTCGCCGCTCGGCATCTCGCGCGGCCGCAGCACGGCGCATGGCGGCACCGATGTCGGCCCGATCATCAACACCGGCGTCGGCGTGATCGACCTCAGCCAGTCGGGCCTGCGCTATTTCGATTATCACCACACGCCCGACGACACGCTCGACAAGATCGATCCGGAGCAGCTACGGCAGAATGTGGCAGCCTGGACCGCGATGCTCGCGGTGACGGCGAACGCGCCGGAGGACATCGGCCCGATCCCCAAGGGTGAGGGCGAGTAAGGGAACCGAAACCGGCCTCGCGCATTAATGGCGGCCAGCAGGCAAGATTTGGGCGAAAAAATGTCCTAAATTTTGCCAGCTGGTGAATTTGCGATTGACGCAAACGCAACGACCGCTATGCCAGCGGTTCGCGACGGCTAATCGGGCCGGCTGCGAAACGTTTGAGTTCCTTTAGGAGCACCACATGAAGAAGATCCTCATTGTTGCTGCGACCGCCGGCCTGATGTCGCTCGCGGCTTGCGGTGGCGCCACCACCAACACCACCGCCGAGAACGTTGCCGATTCGCACGAAGCGAATGCCGCTGCCTATGAGGCCGCTGCCGACAACACCACCAACGCGACCACCGAGGCAGTCCTCGAGAACGCCGCGAACGTGGAAGAGAACAAGGCCGACGCCGCTCAGGCGAACGCCCACTGATCTCTGTTCGGCACCCGGCCCCTGGCCGGACCGAGAGATAGGAAGGACGCTCCCGCGAGGGGGCGTCCTTTTCCATTTGGGCCTTTCGCGCGCTCCGCTATGCCGGTGCGGATATTGGGGGAGTGAAATGGGCACCATCGCAACCAGCCATGCCGCAGGACCATCCAAGCCGCAGCGCTGGTGGCAGATGCTCTACGTCCAGGTGCTGATCGGCATCGCCGCCGGCGTGCTGGTCGGGGCGCTCTGGCCCGCCTTCGGCGCCTCGCTGGAGTGGCTGGGCACCGCCTTCGTCAACCTGGTCAAGATGATCATCGCCCCGGTCATCTTCCTCACCCTGGTCACCGGCATCGCCGGCGCCCGCGAGCTCGGCTCACTCGGCCGCGTGGTGGTAAAGGCCCTCGCCTATTTCCTGTTCTTCTCCTCGCTGGCGCTGGTCGTCGGCCTGATCGTCGCCCATGTCGTCCAGCCCGGCGCGAGCATGCACATCGATCCGCATACGCTCAGCGAGGCCAAGGTCGCCGGGTACGAGAAGCAGGCGCACGACACGAGCATCGTGGGCTTCGTGATGGCGATCATCCCGACGACGCTCGCATCGGCGCTCACCAGCGGATCGATCCTGCAGGTATTGTTCGTCGCCGTCCTGTTCGGCGTGGGCCTGGCCGGCCTCGGCGAGCGCGTCCGCCCGCTGGTCGACCTGCTCGAGCAGCTGAGCCTGGTGGTGTTCCGCCTGGTGACGATCCTGATGCGGGCCGCTCCCGTCGGTGCATTCGGCGCCATGGCCTTCACCATCGGCAAATATGGCGTGGGCGCGCTATGGAACCTGGGCAGCCTGGTCGCCACCTTCTATGCCACCTCCGCCCTGTTCGTGCTCGTCGTACTGGGCGTGGTCGGCCGGCTTGCCGGCTTCTCGATCTTCAAGCTACTGCGCTACCTGAAAGGCGAGCTGCTGCTCGTCCTGGGCGCCTCGTCGTCCGAGGCGGCATTGCCTGCGCTGATGGAGAAGCTCGAACGCGCCGGCTGCGACAAGGAAGTCGTCGGCGTCGTCGTGCCCGCCGGCTATTCGTTCAATCTCGACGGCACCAACATCTACATGACCCTCGCCGCACTGTTCATCGCCCAGGCGACCGGCGTGCATCTGTCGCTCGGCGAGCAGCTGATCCTGCTCGGCACGGCGATGCTCACTTCGAAGGGGGCCGCAGGCGTGACCGGCGCGGGCTTCGCCACGCTGGCGGCGACGCTGATGGTCGTGCCGACGATCCCGGTCGCCGGCATGGCGCTGATCCTGGGCGTCGACCGCTTCATGAGCGAATGCCGCAGCCTCACCAACTTCATCGGCAATGCCGTGGCCACGATCGTGGTGGCACGCTGGGAGGGCAGGCTCGATCGCGACGCCCTCAAGCGCGCGCTCGACGGCAAGGTGGAAAGCCCCGCGGCGCGGACTGCAAGTGAAACCGATATGGATTGAAATGGTCGGGGAGACAGGATTCGAACCTGCGACATCCTGCTCCCAAAGCAGGCGCGCTACCAGACTGCGCCACTCCCCGACGCGGACTGCGGCCCTAGGCGCAAGATGCATCGGACACAAGACCACCCCTGCGCAAAGCGAGCGCTAAACCGCACGCCGCTGTTGGCGCACCACGGCCATCCGTGCCGTGACGGCAAACCTTGATATGGATGTCAGACGGCCGGCGGCGAGCCGATATCCCGGATGACGATGATGATGTGCAGAGGGCGCACTATCGCAGCACCGATTTGACGTCGGGGTGAAGACCATCGTCGGGACCGCATCAGTAAAAGGAAATCGCCGTGAAGGTTCTCAACGAAACCATCCTCTCCAGTTCGGCTTTCTCGGCAGAGATCGACGTGCCGATCGAAAAGATCGACATTGCCGATTGGCTGTTCAACCTTCCGGAGGCCGAATATCGGCGCTGCTGCCCTCCGGACCACATCGCCTGCGGCAACACCCTGTCGGACGATGGCCAGCGCATGATGATCAACGTCGAGATGATCGGCACCGGTCTGGTCGTCCAGCACTATGTCGCCGAGGAAGCGACCGCGACCTATTGCCGCATGAACTCGATCTCGGATGTCTTCACTTCGGCGGGCCGGACACAGGTCAATGTGATCTGGGAACTCAAGGCCGAGAGCATCGCGGGTGGCCGAACGCGCTACACCAACAGCGTCATCGCGCACCCGACCGACGCGTTCATGGAATTCATCGCCGCGCACGATATCCCCTATGCGGATGCGGCAGCGGCGCGCCAGGAAGCCGGCGGCGACCACAATCATCGTGAAACCCCGCTCTTCGCGGCCAGTATCGCCCGTCATGCGCTGGCGGGCAGCAAGGCGGCCTGACGCCTGGCCGATAGGCACGTCGGCAGGACGATACGTTCTGCCGGCGACCATCACGTGCAAAGCCAGAGGACGCTAGTGCGCGGCCGATGCCGCCATCGGAGGCCCGGCAACATCGCGGCGCCTTCCGAGTATCGACTTCAGCAGCGCCATCGGATCTCGTCTGCCATGGGCATAAGCGATGCTGGCCGGGATCGTCACCAGCACCTCCGTCCCGCGATCCTGCAAGGAACGCATCCCGAATTCGCCCCCTAGTTTCTGGGCACGCTCGCGCATTCCCGCGATGCCGAAATGCCCCTGCCTGCCGCCGGCAAGAGAGACATTCGGATCGATGCCCGTCCCGTCATCGGTGAAGCGCAAGCGGAACGGCCCCCGATAGTCGATTTCGATCCCCACATGGCTTGCCCCCGCGTGGCGCCAGATATTGAAGACGGCCTCCCCCGATATGCGGCTCATCTCGTCAAAGACGATCGGATCGAGATCCCGGGGCGTGCCGCTGACGGTGACGGAAACCTCGACATCAGGCGCGAACCCCTGCCTGTCGACGACATTCCGGATCATCTGTTCGGCGGTTGCCGCGCCTGTGAGGGGCCGCAGATCCCGAACGCGCTCACGCCCCTCGGCGATCACCTGGTCCGCCTCGTCGATCGCCCTTTCAAGCGCCGGACGCCCCTTGGCCCGTGCCGGCAATTCCTCGACCGCGAACTGGAAGCGCAGCGTCAGCAACTGGATCGACTGCAAGAGCGTGTCGTGCAGTTCGCGCGCGATCCGTTCCCGCTCGCGCACGCGCTCCACCGTCCTGATCCGAATGCGATTGGCAATCGCCCGCACCCTGAACGTGTAGGCGATCCAGATGAGCACCAGGACCAGGAGTGCGCATAGCAGCTTGAAGGACCAGCTCTGGAGGAAGGTCGGCGGGACCGACAGGCTGAGCATGTCGCCGACGCGGTTCCACATGCCGTCCTCGTTGGCGGCGATGACCTGGAAGCGATATTCGCCAGGCCCCAGGTTTGTGTAGAACGCTTGGCGGCGCGCGCCCGGATCCACCCATTCCCTGTCCTGCCCTTCAAGCCGGTACAGAAGCTTCACGCGTTCGGGTATCGCAAGGCTGAGCGCGGCAAATCCGATGGAGATGTTGGAAGCACCGGGCTTGAGCCTGGCCGCGGAGGGGTCCTTGATCGTCAAGCCGGGCGCGCTGAGCGACGTGATGGCCACGCCGGGTGGCTTCGGGTTCGAAGCGAGATGTGCGGGATCGATCCAGGCGATGCCGTCGATCGTGGCGAGCCACAGCCGTCCGTCCCCACCACGCACCATGGCAGTGCCGCCTTGCGCATTGGGCTGGTTGGGCAGGCCGTCCTCATAGGTGAAGACCCGCTCGGGGATCACGAAGTCGGCCGTGCTGAAAGCCTTGTACAGGTCCGCGGTCTTGAACCGGACCAGTCCCGCCGCACCGAACAGCCAGGTGTCGCCCTGCGGCGTCTGCACCAGTCCCGCGGCATTGCGCAACGAGCCGGTCTGCCTGTCGGCCATCGGCACCATCCGCCCCGAAGACTGGAAAGCGGCGCCGTTCGAAGTGGAAACCAGCAGGCCACGGGAAGTCGGCAACAGCCTCGTCACGCCGCCCAGATCGGGATTGGTGGCCAGCGACAGCGTTTCGCCCGGTCCCCCGTCGAGCCGGGTCAGGCTTTTCGGCCCGGTCTGCACCCATAGCCGCCCGCCGGTATCGCGCCACATCTCGGTCGGATCGAACCCGCCCGCACCGGCCGGCGGCGGCGCGGCCTTCCATGTCGTTCCGTCCAGCCAGTACATTCCGCTGGTCGTGGCGGTGAGCCAGAAGCGGCCGCTGGGGTCGGAGCCGCAGGCATAGGTACCGGCCTCGGCCGGAGGCTTCGGAAACATCGTCTGCGCGCCGCCCTGCAATCGCACGATGCGGTCGCCGAGCACGATCCAGACTGCGCCGCCGGCATCCTCGCACATCGCCTCGGGATCGGTCGTCACCGACAGGACCCGGACCGGCCGGCCGCCAGGATCGACGCGATATACCGCGTCGTTCTGGCCGATATAGACCGTGCCCGAGGATGTCGCGAGCAGCGGATCGCCATAGCGTGTCGAGTTGATCAGGGCGGGTTCGATGACCACGTCCGGCACGTTGAAGCGATCCAGGCTCCTGGGGCCGCCATACCAGACCATCCCGGCGTGATCGACGAGCAGGCTCGCCGGCCGCGTCGAACTCATCTGCGGGGTCTTGCCCTCTTCGTAGGAAAGGCTGGTCGCGCCCGAACGTTCGGCCTGGCGCAGGCCGGGTATCCGGCCGAAATCCCGACCCATCGTCCACAAATTGCCGTCGCGGTCGAACTCGGCGCGCAGCCAGCGCTGGTCGGTGCTGGTCCAGTGCAGTGGACGGGACGGCGAACCGCGCCATACGCCGCCCGGCCCGGTGAGGCGCCAGCCGCCATGCAGACCCGCCAGCCATACCGCGCCGTCGATATCGGCGACCAGCTGCGCGCCTTCGCTGACATCGAGCCTGACCCGCTCGAAACGGGTCGCCCCCGCCGGCATGCGCAGCAGCGACTTGTTGTAGCTCAGCCAGAGCGCGCCGTCGGCGGACTCGAGCGCGTCATGAAACATCTCGCGGCTCGCATTCGCGGTGACCCTGGCCCAGCGCCCTTGCGAATAGCGCAGCAGCGGCTTGCCTATCTGCACCACGCCCAGCCAGATCGCGCCGTCGCGGGTCTGCAACAGGGTTCCGACCTCGCCATCGGGGGATGGTGCCTTGATGAAATGCAGGCGGCCGTCACGATATTCGGCGATCCAGCCCTTGGGGTACCACAGCCATATCGAGCCCCCCTTCCCCACCGCGATCTTGCGCGGCAGGCCGTATCGGGCGCGGTCCACGCCGCCGTCCATCTGTTCGAACGAGCGACCATCGAAGCGGAACAGGCCGTCGCGGCTGGTCATCCACAGGAAACCGTCCGGCGTCTCGGCAAGGCCGTGCACGATAGTCGGCACGCCGTCCTTGCGCGTCCACTGCACATGCTTCCACTGGGACAGGCTGAGCTGGGAAGGCTGTGCGGCGGCGCGACCGGGCCCCGCGATCCAGACCAGCGCGGCCGCAATCAGCGTTGCCGCCAGCCCATTCCGCAATAGCTGCATCATCCGTTGCGCTCCCCCAAGCGTCGATAAATGCGCGGATCGCGATCGGCCTCACCCGATCAGGTGATCTCAAACTTCCTGCCCAAGTGATGCGACACGCCGAACCGCAAGGTATCTCACAATTCGACGATGTCGAGCCGATTGCTCGAGGGAGGGGTCAAGGGCTCCTGCCCCGATGGCTCGCTGCAAGGCGGAAGGCGAAGAGAGATGCTGACCGTTACCACCAGGATCATGCCCATTGCCTCGATCGGCCCGATCGTAGTGCTCAGCACGGGCACCCGGTTCGGGCCGCTCGCGCGATCCTTTGCATTCGGGCCCTTCGTCCTGCGACCCGAGTGCCAGCTGCTGCTGAAGGACGGGGCACCGGTGCGGCTGGGAGGGCGTGCGCTCGAGATCCTGACCGTCCTCGCCGAACGGCCGGGCGAACTCGTCAGCAAGCAGGAGCTAATGGCCCGGGTCTGGCCGAATGTCTGTGTCGAGGAGAGCAATCTCAAGACCAATGTCGCGCATCTGCGCCGCATCCTGGGCGACCGGCCGGACGCGCCGCTGTTCATCGCGACGGTCGTCGGGCGCGGCTATCGCTTCATCGCACCGACGCAAGTGAACCGCTCTGCCGCACGGTACGCCCCCACCACCCCGTACCTGCCATACCAGGTTCAGATGTCGAGATAGCCGCGCCGTGAGGCGATCACTACGGCATGCGTGCGATCATCGACCTCCAGCTTGGAAAAGGTCGACTTCAGATGCGCCTTGACGGTGTCGATCGACAGGTTGAGCTGGGCGGCGATCGTCTTGTTGCCATGGCCTTCCGCCACCAGGCGCAGGACGTCGAGTTCCCGGGGCGTCAGCGGATCGTCGAGCGCGTGCTGCGCCAGATTGTGGGCGACCTCGGGGCTCAATACGCGCTTTCCGGCATCGACCGAACGGATCGCGTCGAGCAGTTCCTTGCGGATCGCGCTCTTGAGAATATAGCCCGCCGCCCCCGCCCGGATCGCGGCGCTTGCCTGGACGTCGCCGGAATAGGTGGTGAGCATCAGGATCTTCGCGGCGGGAGCCAGCGTGCGGATCGCGCGGGTCGCCTCTACCCCGCTCATCGCATCCATCTGGACATCCATCAGCGTGATGTCGGGGGACAGTTCGGCAAAGCTGCGTACCGCCTCGGCACCGTCACGGGCCTCGCCGACGACCTCCATGTCGTCCTGGCGCGACAGAAGCGCCGTGATGCCGTCCCGGACGATCGGATGATCGTCGACGATCAGGACTCGTATCGGTGCGCGCGTGGCGACGCCGGACATGGGCGCAGGCTCCGGAAGCGTGGGAGGTTCGATGTCGCAGCCATACGCGATCCCCTCCCCGGCTGTCAGCATGCCTTCGGACCCGCCGCCGGTCAGGCCTGATCCAGAAACGCGCGGACCAGCGCCTGATGGGCATCGGGCTTCTCGACCATCGTCAGATGCGAGCAGCCGGTCATGATCGCCAGCCGCGCGTCGCCCGCTATCCCGTCTCGGATCGTCGTGTGGCAATCGAGCGTCATCTCGTCGAACTCGCCGGTGACGAGCAGCGTCTTCTGGGTGACGGCGCCAAGGTCCTTGCGACGATCCCAATCCCGGATCACTCCGGTGATGGTGAACTCGTTGGGTCCGTTCATCACCCGGTAGGCGATCGATTTGGAGAGCGCGTCGAAGCTGACGAGCGCATCCGGCGTAGGTGCCGTGCGCAGCACGAAATTGTCGTAGAAGCGCTGGGTCAGCGCGGCATATTCCGGCGTACCGGTCTTGCCGTTCCGCTCCAGGCCGTGGAGCTTGTCGGCGAAGCCGTCGGGAAGCGAGGCGATCAGCCGCTGCATGCCGGCGACCGCCTGTGGGATGCTCGCCGTCGCGCCGCCCAGGATCAGCTTCTCGACGCCCTTGCCGCGGCCCTGGCAGAGATATTCCAGCGCCAGCACCGTGCCCCAGCTGTGGCCGTAGAGAACGATCCGGTCGAGGCCGAGCGCCTTGCGCACCGCATCGAGCTCGTCGACCGAGCGTTGCACCGTATAGAGCCGCTCGTCGACGGGCGCGTCCGCCCGCCCGCAGCCTAGCTGATCGTAGAAGATCACCGGTCGTTCGTCCGCCAGCGCCTGCATCGAGAGGAGGTAGTTGTGCGCGGCGCCCGGGCCGCCGTGCAGGGCGAGGATCGGGGTCTTTCCTCCGCTCCCGAACCTGCGCCAGAAGATCCTGCCGCCCGGCACGCGGGCAAATCCCTCCTCCGCCGGGGCTCGGAAAGCACGGGCGACGGCGGTGCCGCCCAGCGCGACACCCGCCACCACCGCACCACCCTGCAACGCGGCACGGCGCGTCCAACCACCCGACTTCGTCATATCGATACTCCGACAAGCCGCGCTGGTGCGGCGCGCAGCCCCTATCCGGGCAAACTGCGCAGCGCGAGACGCGTGGGCGGGCTTTTACCAGATTTAACCGCGCGGATCAGCGCGGCGCCACCTTCCGATCCAGGAAGTCATGGATGAGCGGCGCCATCTCGGCCAGCCGGTCCTCGAGCGCGAAATGGCCGCTGTCGAGCAGGTGGAACTCGGCATCCGGCAGATCGCGCAGATAGGGGTGCGCGCCTTCGGCCGGGAAGATCGTGTCATTCTTGCCCCAGACGATGATCGTCGGCGGCTTGCGATCCCGGAAGAACTGCTGGAATTTCGGGTAGAGCGGCACGTTAGTGCGATAATCGTAGAGCATGTCCAGCTGGATATCGCTGTTGCCCGGGCGATCGAGCAGCGCCTGGTCGTGGATCCAGTTGTCCGGGCTGATGCGGCTCACATCGCCCATGCCGTCGGTATATTGGAACTTGGTGATGTCGAGAGTGACCAGCCCGGCCAGGGCCTTGCGGCGCGCCGGCGTGTTCTCGGTCCAATAGGCCTTGATCGGGTTCCAGAAATCGCGAAGCCCTTCCTCATAGGCATTGCCGTTCTGGACGATCAGGCCGCTCACCCGCTCGGGATGCTTGAGGGCGAGGCGGTAGCCGACCGGCGCGCCGTAATCCATCACGTAGAGCGCGTATCGGGATGCCCCCAGCCGCTGCACCAGCGTGTCGACGATGTCGGCATAATGGGCGAAGCTGTAGGTGAACTTCTTGGGATCGGGCGCCTCGCTCTGGCCATAGCCCGGATAATCCGGCGCGATGACCCGGTACTTGTCCGCGAGATAGGGGATCAGGTTGCGGAACATGTGCGACGAGGTCGGGAAGCCGTGGAGCAACAGCACCACCGGGCCGTCGGCCGGGCCGGCCTCGCGATAGAAGATTTTCACGCCGTCGATCGTCTCGGTCCGGTAGTGGATGACGGGGGGTGCCGGCCGTGTCGTGGCCGCAGGCGCGGCCGGTTGCGCATGGGCGCCAGCGGCGCAGAACATGCCCAGCACCAAGGGCGCGAGAGCGAGTGCGGTCTTCTTCATGATATCTCCCGTGGTTCGCCGGAGGCCGGGGCGGCGCGCGACGGACGCCCCGGCCCATTCGGCCTAGTTGGCGTCGGTGGCCGCGGCCTCGATGAAGGCGGCGACTTCCTTCGGATGCGAGAGCATCGCGGCGTGGCTGCTCTTGATCTCGGTCACCTTGGCCTTGGCGCGCGTCGCCATGAAGCGCTGGGTGGTCGGCGAAACCATGTGATCGTTCAGCGTCAGCATGTAGCGCAGCGGCTTGTCCTTCCAGGCCGCCTTGGTGAGCTTGGGCTGCACCGCACCAAGGCCCCAGGGAACCTGCGCGACCGCCATGAAGCCGGTGACGGAGATATCGACGTCCTGGGCAAAGCTGGTGGGGAACTTGGCCGGATCGACGATGATGAAGCCATCCGCCGGCGGCAGCAGCGGCGGGCCTGACTCGCCGGGAACCGGACGGGTCGCCAGTTCGAACACCGATTCCCCGACATCCGGCGCGAACGCGGCGATATAGGCCAGGCTCTTCACCTTGGGATCGGTGCCGGCTTCGGTGATGACCGCGCCGCCATAGCTGTGGCCGACCAGCAGCACCGGCTTGCTGGCCCGCGCGATCACCTGGCGGGTGGCCTCGACATCGCCCTCGAGCGAGACGGTGGGGTTCTGGACGACCAGCACCTCATAACCGTCGCGGGTGAGGATATCGTAGACCGATTTCCAGCCCGAAGCGTCCACAAAGGCGCCGTGCACCAGCACGATCGAGACAGGCTTGTCGGCACCGCGCGTCTGCGCCGGCGCGGAAGAGATGGTGGTCATGACGGCAAGGACTCCCAAGATCAGGTGTTTCATGGTGATCACTCCAGAGTTGTGGCTGTCGCGCGCCCCTGCCCGGCGTCCTGGGGTGACGGCACGGGCAGTGGGCGTGCGCTCGGCGATCGCGCCGAGATTGCGGTTCAGGCGGCTACGTGCTTGCGATCCAGCGCCGCGATCAGCGCCTTGGCGATCGGATGATCCGAGCGCGGGTTCTGCCCGGTGATCAGCTCGCGGTCCTCGACCACGAAGGGATCGAAATCGACCGGCGTGGTGCTGACGATGCCGCCGGCGAGGTTCAGCGCGAACGGCATGTCGAAATAGATCTGCGCGTGGAGGATCGTATCCTCGATGACCTTTTCCTCGGTCTTCGAGAACACGGTCATCTGGTAGCCGGCATATTGCCAGCCCTTGGCCCATTCCCTGGCCTTGTCCGGATCGCCGGCGATCAGCGCAGCGCGGAATTCCCGCGCGAAGGGCATCGCAGCCACCGCCGAGATCGGCCCATGGCACAACATCGCGGTGGGCTTTGAGCGTTCATGGAAATGCCGAAGAATCTCGCCGATTTCCTGATCCTGCATCAGATCGACGATCGGCGCCTGGCCTCCGGGAATGTGGAGGCCGACATAATGGTCCAACCCCTCTTCCAGGATCGAGCGCAGGGTACGGGCCTTCATCGAGGGATCGTTGGCGTAGAAGTCCTTGGCGCGCTCATAGGCCGCCACGTCCCCGCCGAAATGCGCCGCTGCGTCTGACGCGCGATCGATCGTCGGCGGAGTGCCATCGGGGGTTGCGAGGACGACTTCATAGCCGGCATCGACCAGCGCCATGGCCGGCACGACCGTCTCGTTGAGATACTGGCCGGTATCGCCCCAATAGCCGCCCTTGGTCTCGATCCGAGTCGCGTTCGAACCGAGGACGAGTACCTTTCCCTTGCTCATGATCGTGCTCCGCCGTTTCAGGTTGCCGAAGAAGAGACGGGCTACCCCTACTCCCGGACGGGCTCGGCGGATCGTCAGCTCTGGTAAGTTTCGGTAAAACGATGCCGCCCGGACAGCCCGGACGCCGGCCGCGACTTGCCGTGCATTTTCGCCGGGATTCACCGCGCTTAACCGCGGACCTGATCGGCGCGGCGCTATTCGACATCCGGAATCATGGCGACGGGCCGTGAATCCGGATGGGAGGGCAGTGCGTGGAGAAGGCAAGATCACTGGACGATCCGGCTTTCCCCTTCACGGATGGCCCGCTCCCAGGCGATCTCTTGCTCGCAGAGCTCATCCATCGCTCGGCCAATGATCTGGCGGTCGCTTGCGCAGAGGTTCATATCGCTGCGAAATCCCCGACACTTGCCGAGGCCAGGGATCGACTCGCGACCGTCGCCGCGCGGCTCCACGCGCTCGCATCGATCCAGTGCCTGCTACAGCGGCCACGCACCGCAGCGATCGATCTGGGGAAGCAGCTTTGCGAGCTCTGCCACCTCCAGGCCGAAGCCCGCTTCGCCGATCAGGGCGCCTTCATCCATTTGCGCAGCTGCGACATCATGCTGGAGGCATCGCGCGGCTGGGCATTGCTGATGATCGTTTCGGAATTGCTGACCAACACCGCGCGCCACGCCTTCACCGAACCGGGCGGCCTGGTTCAAGTCGAACTCATGAAAGAGGACCATGAAATCATATGCCTCGTCAGCGACAACGGCATCGGATCGCAATCGGCGGAAGGGAGAACGGGTACCGCGGTGCTCGCCGAGTTGGCCTTGAGAGCGGGAATCGCGCTGGCGCCCTTTCCGTGTGACACGGGTTCGAGTTTCCAGTTGCGCCTGCCGATTGCGGAAGGGGAAGGTCTTCACGATCGTGGGACGGCTTCTTGGTGACGCGCAAACCGCTCGAATGCATCGGTTTCGACGCCTTTTGACCAGATTTAACGCGTCATCGCCCCAGTGCGCCGGTATCTCTCTCATGGTGCGTCGGGCGCCGGCTTAAGCGGCTTTCGGGCAGGCAGCTTGAGGGAGTGCACTTCGTGACAAATCGCGTGAAGACCGTCGCCCTGCTCACCGCCCGAATGGGGAAGACAGCAGAGCTCAGGACGCTGTTGGAAGGACTGATCGCACCGAGCCGTTCGGAGCCGGGTAACCTGCGCTATGATCTTTGGCGCGACCAAGCCGATGAGAACCGCTTTGTACTCGACGAGCTCTATGTCGACGCAGCCGCATTCGCGGCGCATCGTGGCTCTCCGCATTTCCAGCACTATCTCGCGCGCATTGGTGATCTGGCGGAGCGCGTGTCCCTCGGCCTCGAACCGATTGCTGTCAGGCAGGACTGAAGGCAGCCAGGGCGAAGACCGAGCCGCGCGGCCAAGCCCAGAACCGCTTGCGCAAGCTCAAAGGTTGCGGTCTACCCGCCGGCGCCCCCCAAGGCCGCGATCAGCCATGTCCGCCCGCGGCCGCAGCCAGCGCGGTTGCCGCGTCACGGACTGCCAGCCAGCGCGAACGCTCGGCTTCCGCATCGGCCCGCGCGCGGTGGGACGCCGCGCCTCTGTCGCGCGCCGCGGTCCGAACGAGCAGTTCCTCAACTGCCGGCCCCAGCTTTTCCGGCGCCAGCACCGGCGTCAGGATCGAGACCGCCGCTTCGCGATGCGCTGCGTCGGTGTCGCGGAGCCTGAGGCTGTGCCGTGGGAATCCGGCGGCGCGAAGCAGCACGCTCATCCATTTGCCGTCCCAGGACGGAGCGCTGGCCAGCAGATCATGACCCGCCAGTACATCGAGCATCCGCTGCGCGACCGCTTCATGGTGCTCGCCCTCGCCCAGCAGCACAGCGCGCGGGATCTTGTGGATCGCCTCGGCCTCCGGGTCCCAATCCTCCCAGCCTGAAGCCGGGCGGATCAGATGGTCTTCGGCCCGGCCATCCTCGAACACCCAGCCGACTTCGATCGGGTAGCTCTGCTTGCCGAGGGATGAGGCTTCGAAATCGAGAAAGACAAGCATCACGCCATACCTACGCCAACATGATCCGGCCCGAAATGCGAAGGGCCGCCCACCGGGCGGCCCTTCCATTGTCATCCGAACGCGGACAGCTCAGCCGAGCCGGACCCCCGCGGTGGAGGTCATGCTCGAGAGATCAGCCGCGAGCGGCATGCGACAATGAGACATCTGACCACCTCCTTTCCGTTGTTGACGATGGCGTGGAGATGGAAAGCCGCACGCGATATTTCAACGGCAGGCCGCTGATTATCCGAGGGAAATGGAGGTGCTGCCCAGCTGGGACGTGGATGGGTCAAAGACCGCAGGATGCTTCCGGCCTGCGACACCGGGCCTCGAATTCCTTCTGCGATGCCGATCCCGGATCTTCAACCCGGCTGCCCGCCCCGCCGGCGCCAGGTCATCACCAGCACGTCGCGATATGCTGGCCTGGACGGATCGAGCGCATGGATAGCGGTGACACCATGCCGGATGCGCCGGTCGTCGAGCAGCACGACCTCGCCAGGGTCCGACAGGGTGAAGCTGTCCCGGCGCCCAGCCTCGTCCAGTATCTCCGTCATGCCGGCCTCGACATTCGACCGGTCGATCAGCATCACGAGCACCCAGTCGACGCCGTCGCGGTGCATGCCTTCGGGCGTGGGCAATCCAGCCTCCACGCCCAAAGCCTCGATGCGGAACTGGTGCAGTTCACCATCCCAGTCGAGATCCGCTTCCCCCTTATTCTCCAGGGCGGAGAATAAAGGCGTGCAGAGAGCGAACAGGCTCTGCAGGACAGGATGCCGTACAAGCTCCTCTCTGGCAGGCGCGAACCAACGCTCCACATCGCCGTTTAGGGGATTGTACGCGCTGCTCTGGAAATGCGGCTGGTCCGGCTTTCGCTCCGCACCCGCCCCGCGCAGTTCGAACGCCGCATGGCGTCGGCGACGATACCGTCCGCCATCCGCCATGAAGCTGTCGGGCTCGAGATCTCCCCAAAGGGCAGCCAGGCTCTCGAGCGCATCGGGATGCGCCGCCCCGATCATCTTCCGGAAGGATCCGGCATCGACATGCACATAGCCCTTGTCCGTAAGGGCGGCGCGAAGGCTGGCAGCCTGCTTTGCGAGATCGAAGATTGCGAGATCCTCTCTGTTCGGAAGCGCCCCTTCGCGCGATCCGCTGTCCATCGCAAGACCGGGCAAATCGATCGGGATCCCGCCCCTATGCTGTCGGCGTTGATCGGCAGCGTGGACCGCGACTCGTCGAATCTTCGTACGACCTCGACCTGAAGCTCATCTGCCTCGTCGCGATGCACGTTCTCATCGGCCTGGGTCTGCTCATCGAGAGCCGGCTGGCCGCCCGCAAGCGTCATCCGAAGGACGCGGTGCGCCCCCTTCCCCGGCGCCGCGATCCGCGTCACGCGATGATCGCCAACGGATACATGATGGCCGCCTTTCTCAGCTTCGGCGTGGTCATGCTCGAGCGGCTCGGCCACTCAGCCAGCTCCGCCGCCTGACCGGGGCAAGGGCCCCGAGTCGGTTTCGTCCCACTCGCACAACATTGTGTTCCAGCGGAATCGGGCGGAGAAGCTCGACCGCGCCTGGTCCACGTCTGGCCCATACCGTTGGCACCGGACCATATCTGATGATGTATTGGCCGGTACCGTGCCCCTCGGCTACACCATCAGCGATAACCAGCGCCGCGAACACAGAATGCGGTGCCAGGATGAGTCGAACGCGCGGTGGCACAGATATCGGCGGGAACCGATGAGATGAAATGCGCTGCGTCGGTCGCGGCGGTCGAGGAAGTTCGCGACGGCATGATCGTCGGCCTCGGCACCGGATCGACCGCCAGACACGCAATCGAAGCCATTGCCCGCCGCATCGCGGAGGGCCTCAGGATAGAACCAGTCGCAACCTCCCACGCCACGGCAGATTTCGCGGCGTCTCTGGGCATCCCGGTACGCGATTTCGCAAGCTTCGCCGCGATCGACCTGGCGATCGACGGCGTTGACGAAATCGACCCCGCCCTGCGCGCCATCAAGGGTGCGGGAGGCGCAATGCTCCGGGAAAAGATCGTCGCCACGGCCGCCACCCGCATGCTCGCCGTCGCGGACAGTTCGAAACTGGCCGAGCAACTCGGCAACCGGCCGGTTCCAATCGAGATTCTGCCCTTTGCCCAGGCGTTCGTAGAGCACCGGGTTCGCGATCTCGGTGGTGAGCCCGCACTTCGCCGGACCATGGCGGAAACGCCATTCGTCACCGACCAGGCCAATTTCGTGCTGGACGCACATTTTGCTTCGATCGAAGCGCCCGGGGCGCTGGCCGCTGCGCTGGATGCCTGTCCCGGAATACTCGCGCATGGCCTGTTCCTGACCGAGATCGACGCACTCTACGTCGCCGGCCACGATGGCGTTTCGCGCCGCGAGCGCCAGCCGAGGGAGCCCAAATGACCGAAGAGCGTTCGGCGTTTCGCCCGGCTCTTCCCGAGCTGCAGTCTGGAGAAGTTCCGTGGTCGAAACCATGAATGCCAATTCCGCCCCGAAGGCACTGCCACGCCTCACCATCGATACGATCCGGACGCTCGCGATCGATGCGGTCCAGAAGGCCAATAGCGGCCATCCCGGGACGCCGATGGGTCTGGCGCCCGTTGCCTATACCCTGTGGCACGATTTCCTGCGCTACGATCCCGAGAAGCCCGACTGGCCCAATCGCGACCGGTTCGTCCTTTCCGTCGGCCACGCGTCCATGCTGCTCTACGCGATCCTGCATCTCGCCGGCGTTCGGGAGATCGATGCGGACGGCAATCCGACAGGCGCGCCGGCGGTGAGCCTCGATGACATCAAGGCCTTCCGTCAGCTCGATTCCAAGACACCCGGGCATCCCGAATACCGCATCACCACCGGTGTCGAGACCACTACCGGTCCTCTCGGCCAGGGTTGCGGCAATTCGGTCGGCATGGCGATCGCCGAGCGCGCACTCGCGGCCCGCTACAACAAGCCCGGCTATCCCCTGTTCGACCACGACGTCTATGTGCTGTGCGGCGACGGTGACATGATGGAGGGCGTGTCCAGCGAAGCGGCATCGATAGCCGGGCATCTCGGGCTCTCGAACCTCTGCTGGATCTATGACAGCAACCATATATCGATCGAAGGGTCGACGGACCTCGCGTTCGACGAAGACGTGGGCAAGCGTTTCGAATCCTATGGCTGGCACGTAATCCATGTCGACGACGCCAATGACACCTTGGCGGTCGCGCAGGCGCTGGACAGCTTCAAGGCGACCGGGGACCGCCCTACCCTCATCGTCGTTCGCTCGGTCATCGGCTGGGGAAGCCCCCGTGCCGGATCCGAAAAGGCGCATGGGGAAGCGCTGGGCGAGGAGAATGTCCGGGCGACGAAGCGCGTCTATGGCTGGCCGGAGGACGCCCAGTTCCTTGTACCGGATGGTGTGCTTGAGGCGTTCAGTGCTGCGCTGGCTGGCCGGGGCACGGAAGCACGCCGGGCATGGGAGGCACTGTTCGAGCGCTACGCGCAGGAGTTCAGCCAGGAGGCCGGGGAAATCGAGGGCCTGCGTCGCGGCGAGGTGACGCCGGGCTGGGAAGCGGCGATCCCGGACTTTCCCACCGATGCCAAAGGTCTCGCGACCCGCGACAGCGGCGGCAAGGTCCTCAACGCCGTCGCTCCCCTGATCCCGGCGCTGCTCGGCGGCGCCGCCGATCTTTCGCCCTCGACCAAGACGGACATCAAGGGCGCGGCCTCCTTCGAAGCCGACGACTATGCGGGCAAGAACCTGCATTTCGGCGTGCGCGAGCATGCCATGGGCTCGATTGCCAACGGCATGGCCCTCTCGTACCTGCGCCCCTATACGGGCACGTTCCTGGTATTCGCCGACTATATGCGTGCGCCGGTGCGGCTGGCGGCGATCATGGAATTGCCGGTCATATTCGTCTTCACCCATGACAGCATCGGCGTCGGAGAAGACGGCCCCACACATCAGCCGATCGAGCACCTCGCGACGCTTCGGGCGATCCCCGGCCTCGACACGATCCGGCCGGGCGACGCCAATGAAGCGGCGGAGGCCTGGAAGGCGGCGCTGAGCCACACGCACGAACCGACCGCGCTGATCTTCTCGCGCCAGGCCATGCCCACCCTAGATCGCCAGCAATATGCGCCCGCCAGCGGTCTGGCGCGGGGCGGCTATGTGCTCGGCGGAGACGAGGATCCTGAGCTCATCCTGATCGGAACCGGCTCCGAGCTGCAACTGGCGGTCGCCGCCCATGAAAGACTGAGCGGCGAGGGCATCCGCTCGCGGGTCGTATCCCTTCCGAGCTGGTATCTCTTCGAAAAGCAGGACCGGGCGTATCGCGACAGCGTCCTCCCCCCTGGCGTCACGGCGCGCGTGGCGATCGAACAGGCGGGCGGATTCGGCTGGGACCGCTATGTCGGCCCTGCGGGCGCAACCGTGACCATGTCGACCTTCGGTGCCTCGGCACCGATCGCGAAGCTCCAGCAGAAGTTCGGCTTCACGCTCGACCATGTCTGCGACGTCGCGCGCAAGCTTCTGCGACAACCCGAATGACCTGACCGAAATCCCAAGCACCTCCAGAAGAATTCTTGAAAGGAAATGATATGCGTCTAGCGATGATCGGCCTGGGCCGGATGGGCGGCAATATCGCGCGTCGCCTGATGCTCGGGAACCACGAGATCGTCGCCTTCGATCGCGACGACGGCGCCGTCGCCGAGCTGGTCAGCGAAGGAGCAACGGGGGCGGATTCGCTGGAAGACGTGGTCGCCAGGCTGAACACGCCTCGCATCTTCTGGGTAATGCTGCCCGCGGGCGGGCCTACCCAGGATACCGTGGACCGGCTGATCGAGCTCGCGGCGCCCGGCGACATCATCATCGACGGCGGCAACAGCTTCTACAAGGACGACATCACTCGCGCCGCTGCGGCGCGCGAGAAGCAGATTCACTATGTGGATGTCGGCACCTCGGGCGGCGTCTGGGGGCTCGACCGCGGCTATTGCATGATGATCGGGGGCGACAAGGAAACGGTCGATCTCCTCGATCCGATCTTCGATACCCTGGCGCCCGGCTATGGCACCATCCCGCGCACGCCGGGCCGGGACACCACCGACGATCGGGCGGAACGCGGCTATATCCACGCGGGACCGAACGGCGCCGGCCACTTCGTGAAGATGGTGCACAACGGCATCGAATATGGCCTGATGCAGGCCTATGCCGAGGGATTCGATATCCTCAAGGGCAAGGCGTCGGAGAAGCTGCCGGCGGAAGAACGATACGACATCAACCTGCCCGACGTGGCCGAAGTCTGGCGGCGCGGCAGCGTCATCTCCTCCTGGCTGCTCGATCTTTGCGCGATCGGCCTCGCCCGCGACTCCATGCTCGAACAGTTCACCGGCCGGGTCGCGGATTCCGGCGAGGGACGCTGGACGATCGATGCGGCAATGGAGGAAGCAGTGCCGGCCAATGTCCTGACCGCGGCACTGTTCGCGCGGTACCGCAGCCGCGTCGACGCCACTTTCGGCGACAAGCTGCTTTCGGCGATGCGCTTCGGCTTTGGAGGCCATGTCGAGATGCCGCAGTGAACCGCAGCACCGATCACGGCGCGGCTTCGGCAATGAAGGCGAACGCGTGAGCGGCAGGATCCGGCTGGTCGTCTCCGATCTGGACGGGACGCTGATCCGCAGCGACAAGACGCTGTCGGACAATGTCGTGGCGGCGATGCGGCGCCTTTCGGCAGCGGGAGCAGCCCTCAGCCTCATCAGCGCGCGCCCGCCGAGCGGCATGCTCTGGGTGGCCGAACGCCTGGGATTGAATGGCATAATCGGCGCATTCAACGGCGGCACCATTCTGCGAACCGACGGCAGCATCCTCCAGCGGTTCGTAGTGCCGCCCGCCGCCGCCAGCCACTGCCTCGATGTGCTCGGACGATTGCCCGTGACAATCTGGCTGTTCCGCGGCGGCTTCTGGCATGCCTCGTCGCTCGCGGACCCTCACACGCCCCGCGAAATCGCCTCCACCAACCAGGAGCCGGCCCTTGTCGACGACATGGCTGGCTTCGCGGATTCGATCGACAAGATCGTGGCGGTCAGCGACGATTTCGCACTGCTGGCGCAGCTCGAAGCACAGCTCCAGCAGACGCTTGGCGCTGAAGCCAATGTGATCCGAAGCCAGCCCTATTATCTCGACATAACCGCTGCCCAGGCGAACAAAGGCCATGGCATTGCCGCGCTTGCCGAGGCAGCCGGCATTCCGCTCACCGAGACGGCTGCCATCGGCGATCAGCGCAACGACCTTCCGATGTTCGCTCGGGCGGGACTGTCGATTGCCATGGGCCAGGCGCCCGAAGCCGTCCGCCTGGCAGCGGACCATGTTTCGCTCTCCGCCGATGAGGACGGCGTAGCCCATGCGATCGACGAAATCCTGATGCCCAGGCTAGCGGCAGGCGTTCGCTAGTGGCCATGCCACACATCATCCCCGCCTGCGCTTGCCCGGGCAAGACGCAGTCGATCAGCGGGAGACCCGTGCGTGCGAAAGCTCGTTTGCCGGGGGACGACTCCCGGCGAAGCTCGCCTCCTGGCAGGCGCGCGGCATGAAACGTCTGGTAGCTTTCGATCTCGACGGCACGCTGGCAGAGAGCAAACAGCCGCTGGACGAGCCAATGGCCGCCAGCCTCTCGGCGTTGCTCGACGTGGCGATGGCGGCGGTCATTTCCGGCGGCGACTGGCCCCAGTTCGAGAAGCAGCTCGTATCGCGGTTGCGACCAGACACGCGGCTGGACAGGCTCTTCATCATGCCCACCACCGGCGCCAAGCTGTTCCGCTTCTCGGACGGGACCTGGCACCAGGTCTATGCCGAGACTTTCTCCCCGAAGGAACGAGACAGGATTCTGGCCGCGCTCGACCGGGCTACCGCAGGGGCAGGATCGCCTGACCATATATGGGGGCCACAGGTCGAGGACCGCGGTAGCCAGATCACCTTCTCGGCCCTGGGTCAGGAAGCCCCGATCGACGCGAAAAAGGCATGGGACCCGGACATGTCCAAGCGCCAGGCAATGCAGCGTATGCTCTCGGCGGCACTGCCGGACCTGTCAGTGAAGATCGGCGGGTCCACGTCGATCGACATAACCCGGGCGGGCGTCGACAAGGCATTTGCGATCGCAAGGCTGGTGGAACATGCGAAGGTCGCCCCCGATGCGATCCTGTTCCTCGGCGACGCAATCTATCCCGGCGGGAACGACGAACCCGTGCGATCCGCCGGCATCGACAGTATCCGCGTACGGGACCCGGCCGAGACGGCGGCGATCATCGACGCGCTGGTCGCCTGGATGCGCTAGCTCGGGTCCGAGTCGCGTCGAAGAGCTTGGCACCGAGGCGGACGATCGAGTCGGGGTGGCCAGCTTCCCTGCATAGTCATGATAAGGCTTGAGAAGAGAAAACGCTTCCAAACCCCTGATTTGCGAGGGTTCCTGATAACGCAAAGCTTGAGCAGAAAGTACTGCTGGTGGGCCCGGCAGGACTTGAACCCGCAACCTAGCCGTTATGAGCGGCCAGCTCTAACCAATTGAGCTACAGGCCCCCAGCAAAACCGCCCCTAGCGGAAGGTCAGGCCGGCCTGCAAGCCGCCGCAATGATCTCATCCACAGATGCAGAGCGCACGCCGAGCTTGTCGAGCAGGGCGAGCACCTCTTCCCACCAGCGCAGAAAGGCCGCCAGGTCGGCCTCGTTTCGCACATAGGGCGTGTGCCCCGGCTCGACCGAAGGCGAGTGGAAGGCGAAGTTGAGCAGTCGCAACCCCTCGCCCACCGCGACGCGGACGGCTTCCCTGGCTTCGTCCAGCGGCATGTCCTCGGGCGTCAACGCCACCCGGGAGAGGAGGCCGAGGCGCGATGCGATACCAATGCCCCTGGGCAGATGCGCCAAATTGCGATGCAGCCGCGCTCCACCCCGCCGCAAGCGGCCGGTGAACACCGTGGTGAAGGGCAGCTCGACCAGTTCGCCCAGGTGAAAGGCATGGTTGGGCACGGCCGAGAAATCCGGACCGCCTTCGTCCGAATAATCATAGGCCGAGCGCATCGAGCTATCGATCCGGTAGCCCAGTTCGGCGAGCAGCGCCGCTGTGTCGGGCCCGATCCCGTAGCGCCCGGCCCGATAGACCAGCGGCCGCCTGCCGGCGATCCGCGTCACCGCATCGGTGAGCGCTGCCAGCTTGGCGCGCTGCAGCGCGAGCGGCAAGTTACCGGTGAAGCTGTTGAAGCCGTTCACTTCCTCCTCATGCGGAGGATTGACCCAGGGATGAAGCTGGGTGCCGATCGCCGAGCGGCCGTCCTTCACCACTTCGCGCAGCACCTCGACGGCGAGCGGCGACGTGGCGATCGGATAGTCCGCCAGATAGGTGAGCGCTGCACCCGCGGCGGCGAAGCGGGCATGGACCGGCGGCAGCGCGGCCATATGGCGCGTGCCATCCGCATCGGCGCTCAGCGGCGCGCCCCAATCGAACTCTTCCTCGGTATCGACGAAGATCGTGAAGCGGGTGCCGAAATCATCGGGCCAATGGACGCCCGCGCCCGCACCGGGCGCAGGCACGCGATAGCCGCCGCGACCTGAGGCCCCGTCCCCCACTTCAGCTCAGATGTGCCTGGCCCACCTGCTCGTTTACGGCGGCCGGCAGCCGCAAAGTCAAGCTTTCCCGGCCAATGACCAGTGCGCCGCCCAGCTCACGGGAGAGATTGCGCGCCAGGCGCAGCGCGAAACCGGTGCCCAGCAGCGTGATGTCCTCGCGCTCGTCATCGATGTCGAGCACCGAATCGCCGGGATAGTCGGCGAGCGCCTGGGGACGGTCGATCGTGATCGCGACCATTTCGGCGCCCTCCGGCACCATGTGCACGCCGATGCGCTCCCCCTGCCCGCTCGCCGAAACGAGCGTGGCGAGCAGTCGCGCGAGCAGCCGCTCGACCGCGCGACGATCCCCGCTGACCGACAGGTCCGCGATCGGCAGCGCGATCACCGAGCCGCGCAGTTCGGCGAGCGGCGCAAGATCATCGGCGATCGAGGCCAGTACCGGGCGCAGCGCGATCGTGCCGGGCACGAGCGACAGCGCGGCGCTGTCGATCCGTGCGGCGAGATCGAGATCGTCGATCGCACCGAGCAGCTCGCGCGCCTGCGAGCGGATCACTTGGGCACGATCGCGATAGGCATCGCCCACCGGACCGAGCATCTGCGCCTCGATCATCTCGGCGAAGCCGGCGATCGCATTGGTCGGCGTGCGCAGCTCATGGACGAGCTGGCGCAGCGAATCGGCAGGCATTGCGGGGCCGGCGGCGATGCGCACCGGCTCGGCACGCTCGTCGACGCGCGGACGGCGCGCAGTGCCCCGATAGCCGGTGAAGCGGCCATTGCCGGGATCGAAGACCGGGATGGCGGAGATCAGCCAGTCGCCCGCGGCATCCGATTCGCCCTCCACCGAAAGCCGGGCATTGGAGAAGCCGGCACGGCGGCGGAAGGCACCGGCGGCTACACCGTCGACCCGCGAGCTCTCGGACGCGCCGGGCCCGGCCTGGCTGTCGAGCGACACGCCGACCAGCGGGGCGCGACTGACACCCTCGACCCAGCGGATCATTCCCTTGGCATCGGTCTCGAAGCGGAACTCGTCGGCCGGGCGCAACGGCGCGGGCGCCTGCGGGCCTACCTCCTCGCGATGCCGCCAGAACGCGTCGATGCGCGCAACGACGTCGGCGATCTCGAAGGTGCCGTCATCGTCCCCCGCGGCTTCTGCCGCGATCTGCCGCGCTTCTGCGACCAGGCTGTCACTATACTCCATGGCGCGACCCTGCGCCGCCGACTCCAGCCGCGCAATCGGTTCGATAACGGAGGCTGACTCGTCTGTCCCGGATTGGACCGGGCGGACCGGATTCCGCTGGCTTACAGCCCCTTGCGCCCCAGCGCCGATCAGCGAGGGAGCAAGGCCGGCGAGCGCGACGAAGGAGAGATCCTCCATGTCGGGCACCGTCTCGAGGGCCTGGACCAGCTCGGCGGGCTCCGGCTCGGCAATGGCCGCCGGCGCTTCCGCCAGGGCCGCGTCGACCGGCTCGAAGCCATTGAGCGGCGCATCCTCCGGCGTTTCGGCGGCCAGAGCCGGATCGGGCAGCCGGGCGAGCAACGCGGAAAGGCTGGTATCGTGCGTGGAAACCGGCCGCGGCGTGGCGGCGCTCCAATAGATGAGCGGCTTTTCCTCCGCCTCGGCCTCGACTTCCACCGCGGGCTCGAGCTCGGGCTGCAGCGCTTCCTCGGCGACTTCCTCGACCGGCTCGAGTTCGGGTTCGCTCGCCTCGACCGCGACCGTTGCCGGCTCGGCCGGATGGGCGTCGACGACTTCGGACCAGTCGATCGCCATGACCTCGACGACCTGTTCGGCCATCACCGCCTCAGGTTCGGGCGCCGCCACCTCGACGGGCACTTCCTTCACCGTCTCGTCGGGCAGGACGAAGTCGATCGGCCCGAAGCTCTCCAGCGCGCGGCGCACCACCGGGCTCAGGTCGCGGCGATTGCGCAGCACCGCACGGCCCGCAGGGGCCAGCTCGGGCAGCAGCTGGATCCATTCGGCCGAGTTCATCCGCGCGCTGCGCAGCACGGGCAGCGCGACCTGCAGCTCATCGAGCGCGAACAGGCGGACGAGCGGCGGCGGCGGATCAGCGAATTCGAGGGCACGAGCGCTGGCGGCACGCACCGGCAAGGGCACCGAATCGCGAATCGTCCGAAGCACGCCCATCGCCCGGACACCCGCAGCCGCACGGCGCCGGCCGATCAGATCGACCAGCTGCCGCCACGCCGACTGGACGCCGTACGGCGTGCCCAGATCGGACGCGAGTACGGTCTCCAGAGTGTCGTCAAAGCGCAACGCGTGCCTACCCTTTACCCGGCGTAGCAACACACGCCGTAACGATTCCTTAACTCGCCGAACGCCCCTTCGAAACTGTCCATTTCGGCACGTCGCATTGTGGGACAATTGCGTTGCGGCGTAATAATATTATGTCTAAACGCAACACACGGAAACGAATCAAAAGAAAGAAGGAACATAAATGCGATTCGACGACATCGACGTGCGGATCCTCGGCCTGCTGCAGGATAATGGCCGAATGACCAATGTCGAACTAGCCGAACGCGTTGGGCTGACCGCGCCGCCATGCCTGCGCCGCGTGCGCGCGCTGGAGCAGCAGGGGGCGATCACCGGCTATCACGCTGCGCTCGATCCGGCCGCGCTCGGCTATAATCTCACCGTGTTCGCGATGGTCAGCCTGAAGAGCCAGGCCGAATCGGATCTGCGCGCCTTCGAGCAAATGGTCGCCGACATTCCCGAAGTCCGCGAATGCCACATGCTCAACGGCGAGATCGACTTCATCCTGAAGATCGTCGCCCCCGACCTGCAGAGCTTCCAGCACATCCTGACGACGCGTCTGACTCCGGCCCCGAACGTGGAGCATGTGAAGACCTCGCTCACCATCCGCACCTCCAAGGCGCTGCCGGGCGTCCCGGTCGCCTGAAGCCGCACCACCGGCGAAACGAAAAGAGGCGGCCCGAAAGCCGCCCCTTTCCTTTTTCAGGCTCCTGGCCGCGCTCAGCTGAGCGGCGGCGTGTCGAGCGAGACCTGCCAGAGCAGCGCGACGTTGACGAACGGGCCGGTCTTCACCGCCAGGAACGCCGACTTCGCCTCGTCCTTGCGGCCCAGGCGCTGCAGCGCGATGCCGCGGTGCAGGTTGATCTCGTTGGCGTCCGCACCGCCCTTGGCGAGCACCGCGTCATAGAGCTTGAGCGCGTTCGCGTTGTCGCCGGCGGCAAGCAGCGCGTCGGCATTGCCGGCGCCGCCCTGCGAAGCGAGCGCGGTGAGTGCCGGGCTGCTCTTCACGCCGGCCTGGGCCGCGGTGAAGGTGCGGTTCGCGTCCGCGTCGGTTGCCGGCAGCTTGCCGTTCTTGCGGCCTTCCTCGATCACCGAGATCGCTTCCCACGGCAGACCCGAGGACTGGGCGGCATAGGCGTAATCCGCATAGTCACCGCGATCGGCGAGCGAATTGGTGATGCGGCGCAGGCGATAGAGATCGATGCGCTCGGTCTTGGCCGCACGGTCGGTGCCCTTGGCGCCCTGACCGAGAATCTCGATCGCCCAGCGCCAGTTCTTCACCGTCGGATAGTCCTTCAGGTAATAGGCCAGCCAATCATAGGCGGTCTCGCGATTGCCGGTGGCGACCGCCTTCGGGATCGCGAACTGGTACCAGGCCTCCGGCGCCTTCTGGCCGCTGGCCTTGGCCGCTTCGATCGCGTTGCGCGCTTCGGCGGCAGCTTCGACGTTCTTGCCGGTGGCGGCATAGGCGTTCGCCATCATCAGCGGGATGTCGAGGTTCTTCTCGCCGAGCTCGCGGGCCTTCGCCATGTAGGTCAGGACGTCGGCGTGCTTCTTCTGCGATGCCGCGGCCTTGCCGAGCAGGAAGTTCAGACGCGCGGCATAGGCATTCTTGGCATCCGGCGCAGTGCGCGGGCTGACCGACAGGATCTGGAGCGCAGGGATCTGCGCATTCTCGTTTCCGCGGCCCAGCTCGAGCTGGAGACGCAGCCACGCCGAATAATATTTCTCGTCGTCGTTCTTCGCCGCGGCTTCGGCAGCGGTGATCGACGGCTCGGCAGTGGCCCAATCCTTGGCCTTGACCGCAGTCTCGGCAGCGGCGGCCGGCTTGCGGAACTCGTCGCTCACCTTGAGCGCGTTCGGATCTGCCTTCTTGTCGTCCTTCTTCTGCGCGGCGGCGGGTGCCACGGTAAGCGCAGTGGTGCCCAGCGACAGCACGGCGGCCAGCGCGAGCTTGGAAGCGAAGTTCATGCGAAACTCTCCATAGACGGGGAAAGAGCGGGGGGCTTTCGGGGCACCTCTAGTTGCCCGAAACGCGCCGTTCAAGCCGATCGCAGCAGCCGATGCCGGTTCTGCGATGAACGCGTCTTTAACAGGGAGGCTCCGCCTCCGCTCGTAAGGAAATGTTTCGACGACCGGTCGCGCGCGTTAACCACCTTACCGCACATATTTTGGTTGATGTGCATTAACCCTGTGCATAAGTTTGTGAACAGTACAGGTAACTTGTTGCGTTGAAGGGGCAAAAAATGGGGTCGCTGTTTCGCGGATGTGCACTTTGCGAGGTTGATGCGGATGGAAATCTGCTGCTGACCGAAAGCACCGCCCAGGCCCTGGGCCTACCCGCCACCGACGAGCCCCTGGTGCTTTCGGCTCATGAGCGCGACCAGTGCCTTGTCGGCTATGCGCGTGCCGATCTGCGGGAAATTCGTACCCGCTCGGGCGTGGATGCGCAGGCGACCGACACGAGCATGCGTCGCATACTCGGCATCGTCGATATGGAACCGCGCACCGAGCGCGGGCTCTCCCTTCCCGCCGCCATGCGCCAACATGGCAGGATCGAAAGCGTCGCGCTTGTCGTTGGCGCCGGTGACCGGTTCGAGATCTGGAACCCCCAGCTCGCCGCCGCCCAGAACGGCGTCAGCGCCAGCCCCTATGAATTCCCGGCGGTGACGTATCGCCATCCGCCGCGCGCAGGCACCCGCCGCCACCGTTCGGCACGCTATTGATGCGTTCGCTCCGCTGCCGGCTGCTCGAGCACGCCGCCATGCCCGGCCGGCTTCGCGACGGAGGCCGCGAATTCGCGATGTGCGTCCGCTGCGGCACCGACCTGGAACGCGCGGTCGGCAGTGAGGAATGGGCCGAAGTACCCGCGGGCGAAGCCATCGACTGGCGGCGTCGCGATGTCGGCTATACCGCTTCCGCCGTGGCAGCCCGGATGCAGACGCCCCCAGCCCCGCGTCGTCGCGAACCGCGCAATCCCGCCGCGGAGAGAGTTCGCGGCCAGCGCCGGGCACGCCCGCATCGCAGCGCATTGCTGGAACTCACCGGCCGCTTCGTGCTGGACAGCATCGCCTATCGCCTGCGCCGCCCGGCCGGGCCGACCACATCGCAGGCGACCCAGTTGACGGCGCCGTGGCCCGCTAGAGCAGCTTCTCGATCTCGGGGCCGATCGCGTCGGGGCTAGTCGTCGGCGCGAACCGCTCGACCGGATTGCCCTGGCGATCGACCAGGAACTTGGTGAAGTTCCACTTGATCCCCTTCGAGCCGAGCACGCCGGGAGCGGCCTTTTTCAGCGCCTCGAACAAGGGCGCGGCATCGGCGCCATTGACGTCGATCTTGGCATAGACCGGGAAGGTCACGTCATAGGTGAGCGAGCAGAAGTTCGCGATTTCCTCGGCATCGCCCGGCTCCTGCGCGCCGAACTGGTTGCAGGGAAAGGCAAGCACCGAGAAACCGCGATCCTTGTACTTGCGGTACAGCGCCTCGAGCCCGGCATATTGCGGGGTGAAGCCGCATTTGGAGGCGGTGTTGACGATCAGCAGTACTTCGCCGGCATGATCGGCGAGCGTGGCCTGCTCGCCGCCGGCCCGGGTCACGGGAATGTCGGTGATCGCGGTCATGCACCCTCTCCTTCGTAACGCGCCATCAGCAGCTCGATATTGCGGCGGACCCCGGGCCATTCATGCGCGAGGATCGAATAGACGACGCTGTCGCGGTGATGGCCGTTCAGGATCATGTGCCCGCGCAGCACCCCGTCGAAACGCGCGCCCAGCCGTTCGATGGCGCGGCGCGAGGCCTGGTTGAGGAAATCGGTGCGGATCTGGACGCAGTTGACTTCCAGCACCTCGAAGGCGTGGCGCAGCAGCATGTACTTCGCCTCGGTGTTGAGTCCGGTCCGCTGCACGCGCGGCGCATAGAGCGTGCCACCGATCTCGACGCGGCGATGCGTCCTGCTCATCCGCAGGAAGCGGGTCGCGCCCGAGATGCGCCCCTCGGCATCGAGCACGGTGAAGGGCAGGCCCCGCCCAGCCGCCACGTCATTCTCGACCCTGTCCATCCATGCATCGATGCTGGCGTCATCGGGCACGGTGGTGTGGAAGAGCTGGCGGAGACCGTCGAACGCCTGGAGCAGCCCGGCGCGGTCCGCGCGCGCCATCGGGCGAAGCGTGACGTGGCGGCCCGGCAAGGTCGGGACATCACGCCACGGGTTCACTCCAGATGCCCCTCGTGCAGCCGCACCACCCGGTCCATCCGCGCGGCGAGACGCTCGTTATGAGTCGCGATCAGGGCAGCCGAACCCTGGGTGCGGACCAGGCCGAGGAATTCGGCGAGCACCTTGTCCGAAGTGAGCTCGTCGAGATTGCCGGTCGGCTCGTCGGCCAGCACCAGCGAGGGCCGGTTGGCGAGCGCGCGGGCGACGGCGACGCGTTGCTGCTCGCCGCCCGAGAGCTGGCTCGGCCGGTGGGTCAGCCGATGGCCGAGGCCGAGCGCAGTGAGCAGTTCCTCGGCCCGCTTGTCGGCATCGGCCCGCAGCGCGCCGTGGATCATCTGCGGCAGCACGACATTCTCGAGCGCGTTGAAATCGGGCAGCAGGTGGTGGAACTGGTAGACGAAGCCGAGATGGTCGCGCCGCACGGCGGTACGCCCCGGGCTGTCCAGTTGCGCCGCTTCCTTGCCAGCGATGCGGATCGATCCCTGGAACCCGCCTTCGAGCAGTCCGACCGCCTGGAGCAAGGTCGACTTGCCCGAGCCCGAGGGGCCAAGCAGCGCCACGATCTCGCCCGGCTGCACGTCGAGATCGACGCCGCGCAGCACTTCGATCGTCTCGCCGCCCTGGCTGAAGCTGCGCTTGAGGCCGCGCGTTTGCAGGACCGGACCGGCGCCGTCCACGGCGCGTCCTTCAAAGCTATTCATAGCGCAGCACCTGCACCGGATCGGTGCTCGCGGCCTTCCAGGCGGGATAGAGAGTCGCGAGGAAGCAGAAGATCAATGCCATCACGCAGATGCCGATCGTCTGGGCAGGATCGGTCTTGGCGGGCAATTCGGTGAGGAAGCGCATCTGCGGGTCCCAGATGTTCTGGCCGGTGACCAGCCCGATGAACTTCACCACTCCCTCGCGGAACGTGATGAAGAGGAAGCCGAGCAGACCGCCCGCCGCCACACCCAGCGCGCCGATGGTGGTGCCCACGGTCACGAAGATACGCATCAACCCGCCCCGCGTCGCCCCCATGGTGCGCAACACGGCGATATCGCGCGTCTTGGCGCGCACCAGCATGATCAACGACGAGACGATGTTGAAGGCCGCCACGACCAGGATGATCGACAGCACGGTGAACGAAACCGTGCGATCGACCGTCAAGGCGTCGAACAGCTCCGAATTCATCATCCGCCAATCGGTGATCTGGCCGACCTGGCTCACCTTGTCGACGAGGGGCTGGAGTATCTCGCCCACCTTGTCCGGATTGGACGTCTCGAGTTCGATCATCGAAACGCCGTCGCCGAGCAGCAGCAGAGTCTGCGCATCCTCGATCGGCATGATCCCGTAGACCTCGTCGTAATCGTAGACGCCGACCTCGAAGACCGCGGCAACCTTGTACTTCACGATGCGCGGAACCGTGCCGAACGGCGTGGAGGAGCCGGCGGGATTGAAGATCGATATCTCGCTGCCGACCGTCGCGCCGAGCCCCTGCGCCAGCCGCGAGCCGATCGCGATCTGATCGCCGCCGGGCTTCAGGCTCTTGAACGACCCGATGATCTCCTTGCCCTTCAGCGTTGGGTTGCCGAGGATGTCCTGCATCTGCATGCCGCGCAGATTGATGAACTTGACCCGGCCATTATAGGTCGCGACGAGCGGCTGCTCGATCAGCGGCGTGGCGCTGGTGATGCCCGGCGTCTTCTTCGCCTCCTCCAGCACCCTGCGCCAGTCGCGCAGCTGACCGTCATAGCCCTGGATGACGGCATGGCCGTTGAGGCCGGTGATCTTGTCGAACAGCTCGGCGCGAAACCCGTTCATCACACTCATCACCACGATCAACGCGGCGACGCCGAGCATGACGGCGACCAGACTGAACCCGGCGACGATGGCGATGAACGCCTCGCTCCGCCCCGGCAGGAGATAGCGGCGGGCGATCATCCGCTCGTAACGTGAAATCAGCAGCATGCGGGTCTTGGCACTCACCCAGAAATCGGCTCGGCCTCTGATCTAGGGCAGATGGCAGCGAATTCCTACCACCAACCTTTATGTTGCCGATTCAACACAGGGTGACACCAATCTGCGCCTATCCCTTGTAATGCCAGTGACAAACACGGCCCGGGCGCCTAGCAAAACTCCTGTCGAAGCGCAGGCGAAAGGCCGTGGTTCGGGGAGGCTCCAAGCCCCGCTCGTAGGCAAGTACGAGTGTGCGGGCTGGGCCTGACAAAGGGGGCTGACGAGCATTCGTCACGCAGGCGCCCGGATCGGAAACGGTCCGGGCGTTTGCCGTTTCAGGGCCCCGAAATCCCCGTTTCAGACTAGCGACGACAGCGGACGCCAGGCCGATTGCTCTTCGGGTGTCGGCAGGCTCATGATGTGCGTCACGACACCGGGATGCAGCGGCGCGGCGAATTGCAACCCCGCTGCCGTCCGATCGCTCCACACCACCTTTGCCGGCAAGGGCTTGAAGCCGGGCAACCGAAGCACCGTTTCCATCCCCGTCGGCAGCAGGAAGCCGGTTTCGATCCGGCAACCGGCACGCGAAATCTCGACCAGCTTCACGTTCTGGAAGCACAGCCGCGATTCCTTGACCGTCGCAGCAAGGGCCACCGGCCAGCGCATCGCCTCGCGCCGGTCCACACCCTGGGTAATCTTCAATCCTCGTCTATCGCCACGCATTCCCGAAACCCCAGCTCCTATCCCCTACCCCACCAGAATCGGCTTACCGCAACGCAAGCCATTCACCCGAACCTCCGCCTGCCCGACTCCTACCCCGAGCAGCTTGGTCAGATCCGAAAGCACCGAATCCAGCGGCGCCGCCGCGCCCTGCAGCGCGGTTCCGACCGCCGAGGTCACCAGCGAAAGATTGATCCCGAGCCCCAGCGTATTGACCTGCAGATCCATGTTCCGGATCAGCGAGGCCGCCACCCCCTGCACCAGATCATTGGTCGAGACGGTATGCGGCGTGCCGGCGGATATCTCCTGCGCCGTGAAGGTGGTGCGCTGGGCACTCGCACCACCCAGCGAGACTTGTGCCTGGCCGGTCGCTTCGGCGAGCAGCGGAACCTTCACGAGCGCGGCGCGACGCGGGGTGAGGGCCGCATTGAAATTGCCCAGGGCGCCGGTATCGACATCGCCGATCGCCACCTGGCCGGCTGCGGTAGTGACGTCGAGGGTCACCGTTGCGGTCGATGGCGTCGGGCAGGAGATGCTGTGGAGCGACGCCTCGGCATTGGCCAACTCGACGAGTATCGGCAAATGGATCGACGCCGCGCTCAGCAAGCCGGTGCCGCCGACCCTGGTATCCATGTAGAGGCGGGCCTGGGCGGTCCGCACCTTGACGCTGCGGTCCTTGGTGACCGCGAGCCAGGGCGATTGCGCCGGCCGCTCGCCGATCGCGAGACTCACCTTGGTCGAGGCCACGCCCGGCACACCTGCCCCAAGGTCGAGGTCCACCTGCCGCTTGCCCGTGGCGAGCGACAGCATCTCCCGCACCAGCGCATAGGATTGCGCCTTGATCGCGCGCGACGGGTCCGCGCTGCTCTCGCCCGCCAATGGCCCCAGATCGATCAGCTTGGAAAGCTGCACGGTGACCGGCGGCACCCGCGCAGCGATGGAGCGGAGCGCGGTCTGGTTGCTGGAGCTTCCCGCAACCGCAGCCATCGCGTTCAGGGCCTTTGGCAATGTGACCCCGCTCGCCAGCGTCTCGCCAAAAGTCGCGCCCTGCAAATTCACCTGCGTGCGCAGCGCGTCTGAAAAGGCGAGAAGGTCGATATCGGCGTTCGCCAGCCCCTGATAGTCCATGACGGTCAGGCCGAGATCCGTTCCGGCCAGCCCGGAAAGGATCTGGCCGGGCAACCCGCCGCCCACCGAAGCGAGCCGAGACCCGATCGAGAAGGAAGCCAGGTCGACCCGTGCCGCGGTCGCCATCACCGAGACGCGTGCCGTCGGGCGACCGGTCAGGAACTTGCCGAAGAACAGCGGGACGTCCCGCCCCAAGGTGAGGCGGACCGCATTGCCGTCGCTCCCGCCCGCGACGAAACGGGTGGATGGTGCCAGGCTGCTGTCGGCCGAATAGACGCCCCGCTCGAGCTTCTCGATGCTCGCGTCGCCCGCCTGGTTCATCGCCATGGCGTTGCGCGCGGCGGCATCGACGTCCTGGCTGCCCGCCGCCCCCAGGGCCGCGGCGTCCGCGACGCCCTGCAGCCGACGCTTCTCGAGATAGAGCGAGCCGGTATCGACGGCCAGCGCCGCCGACCCGGCCATCATCACCAGGCCGCCAGCGAACAGCATCGTGATGTTCCCCCGACGATCGCCCGGCAGCCTGCTCAGGCGCGGGAAAAGCGACGCCAGGCGCTTCATGGCGCGGAAAGCGCCACGGTCGCGCTGCGCTCGATCACCTTGCCGGGCGGCGGCACCAGCTTGATCGAGAGCAGCGGGTCGTTCGACGCATCATAGGAGAGGTGCACCGTCAGCGTGCGGCCGTCATCGTCGACCAGCACGTCCATGCGCTCCGGCTTCAGCGCTCCGGTCTTGCGCAGATTGGCATCCAGGGCGGTGCGTGCCAGCGTGGCTCGCTCGCTGGGGTCCAGCCCTCCGATCGCAGCGCGTGCAGCCTCGTTCGCCGCCTGCTGCACGCTGTGCGCGCAAAGGAACCAGCCGCCATAGGTGACGATCCCGCTGATCAGGAGCAAGAGGATCGGAAGCGAGAACGCCATCTCGATCGCGGCGGCTCCGCGGCGGTCACGCCGCAGCCTTGCGCACCAATTACGCCATTTCGGATACATAATTCGCGACCGCGAGCACATGCCCGAGATTTGGCACAAAGATAACTTCTAAATCGCTTGCGACCGCGCGAGTCCGATATTCGCATTTTCGGTAAACTGTACGCTGTCGGGAAACGAGCAATTCACTCGGAATCAGACGAGGTTATTAATCTTCATACACGTCCAAGATGACACCCATTTACCATAAGGCTTGATTTGTATCATTCCTGTGATACTTTTCCCCTCTGGATTTCGGTAAATTGCACAATTATCGGGTTATCGCAGAAACGGCACGACAATCGTAGGTGGCTGAAAAACATTTGAGGGTTTCGCCCATGCAACGATCCTCTGCACAAACCGTTTCGTCTGCTGAACTTACGCGCAACTTTGCATATTGGCAGGATCGTGCGGCACATGGTCCCGTCACGATCACCTATCACGGCCGTCCACGCTATGTATTGCTGGCGGCCGAGAGCTGGGATGCGGAGCATGCGGTCGGCGAGCGAGAAAGCAACCAGCGCGAGCTGGAGTACAAGTTCCTCGTCGAGCATATGGATGGCGGGCTGCTGGTCGCCGATCCGGAGCTCAAGATCACCGACGTCTCCAGCGCGGCGGCGCTGATCCTGGGGCACACCCAGACTGCGCTGGTCGGCGCGCCGATCACCGACGCCCTGCCGACCTCGACGCACGTCACCCTGCTCTCCAGCTTGCGCCATGTCCTACGCAGCGGGGAACAGGCGCAGTTCGATCTCACCCTGGACGAGGGAAACGGGACACGGCTGCGTGTCCGTGCGGTTCCCTGGGTAGAAGGCGTCGCGCTGCTCATCCGCGTCAGCTACGAGAATGACGAGGAAGCGCGGCTCGCCGAGCAGACCGCGCTGGAGAAGGCACGCGTCGCGCATGGCCGGATCGAAGTGATCCGCCTGAGCGTACGCGGCACGGTGACGGTTGCCGAGATCGAATTCGCCAAGCTGGTCGGCCTGCCACGCGAGCGCATCCTCGGGTTGCGCTTCGTCGATCTGCTCGCGGTGCCCGATCGCACGGTCGCCCGCGACGCAGTCGAGAAGGTGCTGAGCGGACGCTCCGAAGCCGAGGCGTTCGATGCGCGGCTGCTATCCGGCGGGTCCGAGGAGATCGGCGCGCGCATCTCGATCGCTCCCCTCGCCAGCGGCTATGCGGTGGGAGGCGCGATCGTGATCGTCACGCTCGATCCCCAGGGCGAGACGGTTCAGTAGCAGGAAGGGCGCTTGAGCGCGGCGGTGCGCGACAGCGAGCGCCGGAAGGTCCCTATCACCTGGTTGGTGAGACCGTCGGGCCGGGTCACCACCACGGCCGTCAGCCGGCCGCAGGACAGGGTCTCCCCCGCCCAGTTGACGGCCCAGCCGATGCGCGGCCGGGCGTCGCTCCCGCCGTCCAGCGTGACGACGCCGTGGATCTCCGCCGGCGCGGCGCCGTCGATCTGCACGCGGGCAGCCTCGTTGAGGCGGGCAGCCCAGCCCCCGTCGCCGCCCTCTCCTGGCCGAAGCTGGACAAGCACGGCCTTGGTCCCGCTGCGCCTGGCCGGGTCGAGCGCCTGATCCTCGGGCTGGGCGGCCAGGGCCGGCCCCTGGCGCGCGACGTTCGATACGACATCGCTGACCTGCTTCACCCCGGTCAGGTCCGCGCGCGCCGCAATGCCGAGAAGCACGGTGATGACGCCCAGCACCAGCAGCGCCCGGATGCCGTTCGGAAGGGTCAGCCGCGAGAGGACCAGCACCGAGATGCAGAGTGAGGCGATCAGGCCGGCGTTGACGTAACCGCCCGAGACGAAAGCCGGCGAACTTACCCAGATCAGTCCGCCAAGAATCTGACAGGCAGAGACCAGCGCCGCGAGCAGGCCCGCGGTGCTGAAGCTTGGCATGGATTCAGACGACACGCGCATGATCCCCCCAATATAGGTGATAATCCTATCGGGGGTCGGTTAAGACCTTCTCAAATTGCGCCAGGCAAATCCACAATAAGAAGGGAGGCGGTGCGGGCGCCGCCTCCCTTCCCCAACCTCCCCCGGCCATGGCAGGAGGTCAGTCTCGCAAAGATCAGAAGCTCTTGCTGACCGTCAGGCCATAGGTCCTCGGGTCGCCGGGCTGGCCGACGATCAGGCCGGTGCTGCCGGACTGGACCGAGAGCAGCTCGAAATACTGCTTGTCGAAGACGTTGCGGACCCAGCCATAGATGTTGAAGTCCGCGCGCCGCCAGCCGAGCCGGACGTTGGACAGCGAATAGGCGTCGATCCAGGTATAGGCGGACTGCGACGGGTTGGACGAGAATTTCGAGCGCCAGCTGCCGTCATAGCCGAGATAGACATCGCCATCGCCCACCGGCTGGCGGACCTCGCCGCCCCAGCTCAACGACCATTTCGAGATGCCCGGCAGCACCTGGCCCGAGATGTTGCAATAGGGCCGGCTGTTGCCCCCGGGCGTGCCCGGCGCCGAGGGCGTACCGCTGAGATTGCCGCTCGAGTCGACGCTCAGCGCAGTGCCGCCGGAGAGCTCGGGCGGGCACGGCGCATTCTTGAAGTCGACATATTTCGCGTCGGTATAGGCGCCGTTGAAGTAGACGTTCGCCGCCCGGCTCGGGCGGAACGAGGCGTCCCATTCGAAGCCGCGCGAGCGCACCTTGCCGGCATTGGCGAGATAACCGCGGATCACGTTGATCGCGTTGTTGTTCACCGTCGCCTGGTAATCGGTGATCTCGGTCCAGAAACCGGCTGCGTTGAAGGTCAGGCGGCGATCGAGGAACTGGGTCTTCAGGCCGATCTCGAAGTGATTGACCTTTTCCGGCTTCACCGTCTGGGTGCTGAGATCGACGCCGGTGTTGGTCGAGTTCAGCGGCAGGCCGGACAGGTTGATGCCGCCCGACTTGAAGCTGCGCGCATAGGTCGCATAGGCGTGGATATCGGGCGTGAAGTCGTACGCCACGGTGATGTCGCCCGAGACGTTCCAGTCGCTGAACCGCGGGCTGTAGCGCTGCGGTGCCAACGTGTTGGTCTGGTTGAGGAAGGTCGTGCGCCCCGCGCTCGGGTTCGGGAAGGCAGCCAGCAATGCAGCGACATTGTCGGCGGTGGCAGTGAAGTTGAACTGCGCGTTGCGGATGCTGACGACCGAGTCGTAATAGCCGGACTTCTTGTCGTAGTTCAGCCGCAGGCCCGGTGCGACGTGGAAGCCGTCGACCGGCTCCCAGTTGAGCTTGCCGAACAGCGCGAAGCTGGTGTTGTCGAAGTTGATCGTGTTGGTCGAGGTCAGGCCGTTGAGCACGTTCGGATTGAGCGCATCGGCACCCGAAAGCAGCCATCGGCTCGCCGCCGGGCCCTGAACCTGCGACCCCTGGGTGTTGATCGTCTGGTGGAAGAAGAAGGCGCCGAGCGTATAGTCGAGCCGGCCGTCACCATTTGAGGCGAGGCGCAATTCCTGGCTGAACTGCTTCTGCTGCGACGGGTTCTGCGACACGGTGGTGATCGGCAAGCCGATGAAATCGCGGTCGTTCTTCGGCTGCCAGTCCCAATAGCGCCAGGCCGAGACCGAAGTCAGCGTCGCCGGACCGAGGTTCCAGTTGGCGACCAGCGAGGCGCCGCCGATTTCCTGGCGCGAATTGATCTCTGCATCGAGATCGGTCTTGCGATCGAACGGATCGGTGCTGGGCGGGGCATAGCCGAGCGCCGTCGCCAGCGCGGCGTACTGGCGGGCGAGCGGGCGCTGGGTGGCGCCGACCCGGGCATAATATTGCACGCAGCACAGCGGGTTCTGGAGGTTCCAGTCGCCGGCGAAGGTGAGGTCGATATCCTCGTTCACCTTCCAGAGCAGCTGGCCGCGGAAGCTGCTGGTGCGCTGCTTGTGCAGGTCCTCGCCGGTGCGGACATTGTCGATCGTCCCCTCACGGCTGGTCAGCGCGCTGGAAATGCGCAGCGCCACATTGTCGCTGAGCGGGCCCGAGACCGAGGCCTTGGCCGTGATCTGGTCGTAGCTGCCGATGCCGAACTCGATCTTGGCCTCGGGCGTGAAGCTGGGCGCGCGGGTGGTGATGTTGATCGCACCGGCCGTGGTGTTCTTGCCGTAGAGCGTGCCCTGCGGACCGCGCAGCACCTCGACCCGCTCGACATCGACGAAGTCGAAGGTCGAGGCGCCGATGCGGCCGATATAGACCTGGTCGAGATAGAAGCCGACGCCCTGCTCGATGCCGTCATTGGTGAGGCCGAACGGCGCGCCCAAGCCACGGATATTGATGGCGGAATTGCGCGGATTGCTCGAATAGAACTGCACCGCCGGCAGCGCGGTCTGGAGCCGGTTGAGGTTGGTGTTGCCGCTGTTCTCGATCGTCGAGCCGCCGATCACCGAGATGGCGATCGGCACGTCCTGCACCTTTTCCTCGCGACGGCGCGCGGTGACGACGATCTCGCCGCCGCTGCTCTGCTGCGCCGGCTTGGCCTGCTCTTCGTCGGCGGAAACCGCAGGAACCGGATCGTCACGCAGGACCCCGGCAGGTGCCGGAGCGGTACTGGCCAAGAGTAGCAGCGAAAGCGAAGCAAGGCTCATCAGGTTTCCCCCTCAATATGTCGCGCCTAATCTCCACTCATTTAATGGATATTAGCGAACAAGGAGATGTTTAGCCATGCCTAGCGCTGGTTGATCGCCGCTTTCGCCCCTCGTTTCGGCGCACCTTGAAAGCCGCAATCTCCAACACGATCTGAGTTGAGCGGCGCCGTAACGGGCCGCGAAAACCGCGGCGTCGCGGACATCCGGACGCCGGCAAAGTTGATCAATTCGCTCACGAATAGAGGTCTTGATATGCGCCAGTTCGATTTCACTCCCTTCCGCCGCTCGACCATCGGATTCGACCGGCTGTTCGACCTGCTCGAGGCCAGCGCCCGGGCCCAGGCTTCCGAGAATTATCCCCCGTTCAACCTCGAGCGCGTCGCCGAGGACCGCTACCGGATCACGATCGCCGTCGCCGGCTTCAAGGCGGACGAGATCGACATCACCGCGCAGCAGAACCTGCTGCTGGTGGCCGGCCGCAAGCGCGAGGAGAACGAGAACAACCAGGGCGCCTATCTGCACCTGGGCATCGCCACCCGCAGCTTCGAGCGCCGTTTCGAGCTGGCCGACTTCGTCCGGGTCGAGCGCGCCGACCTTGCCGACGGCCTGCTGGTGATCGAGCTGGTCCGCGAGGTGCCCGAGGCGATGAAGCCCAAGAAGATCGCCGTGAACGGCACGCAGCCGACGCCGATCGTGCATCGCGAGGCCAACGCGGCCTGACCCACCCCACCACGGCTCGCGACGTCTTCCTCCCTTTGGACGTCGCAGCGGGGGGCGCCTGAACTCCGGTTCGGGCGCCCTTTGCGTTTGCGCGCGATGTGCCGTCCCGCGCCTTCGCCGGGATGACGGTTTGGGGTGGACGGCGACGCCATGACGCAAAAGAGGGGAAGGCTTTCGCCTTCCCCTCTCCTTGTGCTCGCGGGTTCAATATAGCGCTAAATCAGGTCTCCGACCCAATCACGCGCAATTTACCCGGTTCAGAACGTCGCCCAGTCGTCGGTCCGGGTGAGCGCGGAGACTGCTGCCGCCGGCAACGGCTTGACCGGCGAGACATAGCCGGGGGCGACCTTCTCGCGAATGCCGGCCGCAGGCGCGCTCGGGCGGCGGGCTGCATTGCCCGAGCCGATGTTGAACGCCGAGGCCTGTTCCGAGAGCTGCCGGACTTCCGAGCTGAGGTTGCGCGCGGCAGCCGAGGTCTCCTCGACCATCGCGGCGTTCTGCTGGGTCGACTGGTCCATCGTCGTGATCGCGACGGCGATCTGGGTGACGGCAGCCGACTGCGCCTCATTGTCGCTGGCGATGTTGGCGAGCAGGTCATGCACCTGGTCGACGTCGCCCGAGATGGCGACGAGCGCGCCATCCACCTTCTGCACCATCTCCACCGCGGCACCGATGTCGGTCTGGGTTGCGGTCAGCTGGTCGCGGGCGCGGCCGGCCTCTTCCTCGGCGCGCATGGCGAGCGCGGAGACCAGGTCGGCGACGACGGCGAAGCCACGGCCGGCCTCGCCGGCGCGGCCAGCCTCGACCGCGGCGTTCATTGCAAGCACGCGCGTCTGGAAGGCGATCTTGTCGAGGCCCTCGATCACGCTGTCGATGCCCTTGGCGGATTCGCTGACGCGGGTCATCGCCTGGACGGCCTCGTCGGCGACCGAACGGCCATCGCCGACGGTCGAGATCGCCTGGTCGGCGCGGGTGAGCGTGTTGCCGGCGGCCTTGGCGGTCGCCTTGAGGCGGTCGTCCATCTGGCTGATCGCGGCCGAGGTCTCCTCGAGCGAAGCGGCATTGCTCTCGGTGCGGCGGGCAAGGTCCTCCGAAGCCTGGGCGATTTCGCCCGAGCCGGTGCGGATGCTCGCGGCGCCTTCGACGACCGAGCCGATCAGCGTACGCAGGGCGCTCAGCGCCGAGTTGAAATTGGCCTTGAGCGCAACATAGTCGGAAGCGAACTCGCTGCGGATCTCGGCGGTCAGATCGCCCTTCGCCAGGCTGTCCAGCCCGTTGGTGAGCTCGGTGACGACATGCTTCTGCTCGGCATCGGCGACCAGCTTGGCAGCATCGGCCTTTTCCTTGGCCACCGCGGCATCGCGGAACACCAGCACTGCCTTGGCCATGCCACCGACCTCGTCCTTGCGCTCGGTGCCGGGCACGTCGATCGAATTCTCGCCACCCGCCAGGCGGCCCATCAGCGAGGTCATGTTCCGGATCGGCCGCGCGATCATCGTGGTGAGCAGCCAGCCGAGCAGAACCGCCATCGCGATACCGAAGGCGCCGCCGAGGACGAGCGCGGTGCTGGCGCCGGCGCGGGCATCCGCCTCGAGCTTGCGGGTGGAGGCAATGCGCTCGTCCTGCACCTTGTCGATCTCGCCCATGACCTCGCGGATCTTGCCGAGCTGCTTGACGCCGGCGAGCTGCTGGGCCTCGCCCTGCGTCGCCGGGTTCCTGGCGAGATCGGCCATGTGATCGAGCTTGCCGTTGAGTTCATCGACCGCGCTCATCAACCGGTCCAGGCGCGCCTTCTGCTCCGGAATCTGGGTCTTGGCGCGGAAGGCGTCGGCGGCCAGGCCGACCTTCTTGCGGGCCTCAACAGAGCTGGCCAGGAATTCCGGCTTGCGCAGGATCACATAGGCGCGGATCGCGCTCTGCTGCTCCAGGATCTGGTTCATGATGTCGCCGGCGCTGGCCGTGACGTCGAAGGCGCGCTCCTTGTCCTCGGAGGCGGCGCCCACCGTCTGGAGGCTGGAGAAGAGCAGCCAGCCGATCCCGGCGAAGATGCAGACGAGCGTGACGAAGGCTACCGCGAGCTTGCGCGGTATCGGCATGTCCTGAATAATCATTGTTCCTCCCAACCGGCCCAGGAGGGCCGGCATCCGAATGTCATTCGGGCAAGAAACGAGGAGCCTGCGAGCGGAGGGCCGTTTCGATCTATCCCATCCAAGTCATAGGACGCGGCCGGATGATAGGTTCAAAATGGAGTGAAATATTTTTCCAGATTGTTTCCGGATTGAGGCTCGCGCTTTTCCGGAAAGCCGAAACTAGCGCGACTGTGGAGCGCCCATCAGCCAGGGCTTCACATAGCCGGTCGGCTTCGCCTTGCCGTCGAGGCGCTCGACGCGGAGGATCTGGACCGGCTTCAGGATCATCTGGTCCTTCATCGCGTCGCGGCCGCCACCGGTGGGCATTGCCAGCATGCGCTTCACCACGTCCATTCCGGAAATCACCTTACCGAAAGCCGCGAAGCCCTTGAACGGGCCGCGGGCGTCGAGCCCCGGATTGGGGCCGACCATGATCGAGAAGTTGCAATTCGCGCCGTCCGGGTTCGGACCGTGCGCCATCGAGATCGTGGCGTCGAGATGGTGGATGCCGGTCTGCGTCGTCGATTCGAGCGGTACCGAAGGGAGCATGCGCCGCGCATCGGTGCCGATGCCGCCCTGGACGAAGCCCTGGCCCGGATTCCCCTTGCGCCGAGCCGAGCGGTAGAATTGCGTGCCGTCGAGCCGGCCGTCATCGACATAGGCCATGAAGTTGGCGACCGTCTTCGGCGCACGCTTCGCATCGAGCGCGACGGTGATGTTCCCCGCCGAAGTGACGATCCGGACGCGGACCGTGGCAGGCTCCTGCGGCGCGGCGGCGGCGGCGGTGAGGAAAAGGGCGAGGACGGCGAACAGGATACGCATGGGGTATCCCGCTAGTCGAAAGCGACGGGGAAACGCAATTCCTCCCCGAGCTTGTCTCGGGGAGGGGAACCGCGCGACGCAGTCTCCTGGTGGAGGGGCTGGCGCGGGAGCGCCGGTGTCCGGCGCGCCCACCGCTTTGGGCCGCGGCCCCCTCCCCCAGCAAGCTGGGGGGAGGAATTGTCGAACGTGCCAGTCTAGGCCGCCGAATAGTCCATTCGCTCGAGATCCTCGATCAGGCCCGGGCCGACCGGTTCCCAGCCCAGGCGGGCGCGGGTCTTGGCGCTCGATGCCAGCATGTCGAGCCCCATGAAGATGCTGAGCCAGCCGAAATGCTGACCGGCCTCCTCCGGGGTGAGCGAGCGGACAGGGAGGCCCAGGCCGGCGCCGACCGTCTCGGCGATCGTGCGGGCGGCGATGCCCTCCTCCGCTACCGCATTGTAGCGCGCGCCCTTCTCGCCCCGGTCGAGCGCGAGGACATAGAGCTTCGCCACGTCGAGGACGTGTGCGGCGGGCCAGCGATTGGCGCCCTCGCCGACATAGGCGGCCAGGCCCTTCTCGCGGGCATTGACGATATAGGGCGTGATCAGGCCCTGCTTCGCCGTGTCATGGACCTGGGGAAGCCGGACCACGCGAACATCGACGCCCGCTTCGAGCAGCTTCTGCCCGGTCTGCTCGGAGATCATGCGGGGATTGGGATGCTCGCGGGCGAAGACGTCCTCGTCGGCGGGCTGGCCGGCGACGGCATTGCCCATGCCGGTGCCCGAGGTGATGAGCAGCGGACGGCCGGTGCCCTTGAGCGCCTCGCCCATCGCGGCAATCACCCGGCCGTCCTTCTCGCAATTGGCGACGAAGTTGGCGAAGTCGTGGTCGAAGGCGGTGTGGATCACCGCGTCCGCGGCGTCCGCGCCGGCGCGCAGGCTGTCGAGGTCCTCCAGCGTGCCGCGATGCACCTCGGCACCCTGGGCGGCGAGCGCGGCGGCGCCGGTGTCGCTGCGCGTGAGGCCCAGCACCTGATGGCCGGCGGCGAGCAGTTCGGGGACGATGCGCGAGCCGATGAAGCCGGTGGCGCCGGTGAGGAAGACACGCATGGGATACTCCGTTCGTTGTTCGGAGCAGTTGTGGGCCCTGCCTATTTCCTGTTAAAGTAGTGACATTATCCTAGTATAACGACTGACAGGCTATGCCTCAGGACAGCTTCACTCCCCTTGGCAAGTTCCTGCGCGACCGGCGCACCCGGCTCGACCCGGCGAGTTTCGGATTCGGCAGCGGACGACGGCGCACGCCGGGCCTCAGGCGTGAGGAAGTGGCGCAGCGATCGAACATCAGCCCGACCTGGTACACCTGGCTCGAGCAGGGCCGCGGCGGCGCACCTTCGGCCGACGTGCTCGACCGGATCGCATCGGGTCTGATGCTCACCGAACCCGAGCGCGAGCATATGTACATGCTCGCCTTCGGGCATCCGCCGGAGGCCAGGTATCGCGGGACGGAGGGGATCACGCCACGATTGCAGCGCGTGCTCGACGCGATGCCGGTGCCGGCGATGATCCGCACCGCGACCTGGGACGTGGTCGCCTGGAACGCGGCGGCCGCGGTGGCGCTGACCGACTATGGCGCGGTGCCGGTGGAGCAGCGCAACATCCTGCGGCGGATGTTCTCCGACTCGCGGCTGCAGGCGGCGCAGGAGGATTGGCTGAGCGTGGCACGCTATGTCGTCGCCTCGTTCCGGGCGGACGTGACGCGGGCCGGCGCCTCGCAGGAGATCAGCGCGCTGGTCGAGGAACTGTCGCGGACCAGTGCCGAGTTCGACGCGCTGTGGCGCAACAACGACGTCGCCGGGCAGCAGGGCGACGGGGTGAAAAGGCTGCGGCATCCCGAGATGGGCACGATCGAGCTGGAATTCTCGACCTTCGCGGTGGAGGGCCGGCCGGAGCTCAACCTGATGATCTACAACCCTGTGGCGCCCGAGGTGGCGGCGAGGATCGGGGAGATGGCGGCGGTGCGGGCTATTTCTGCCTGACGAAGCTATAGTCGCGCCCGTCGTCGCTCCCGTACAGATGGAGCGCCTTCGCTTCGTTGCGCGGTGCCCAGGACGGGTGGTCGAACTCTACGAACACCTGGCCTCCCCCGAATTCAACCCTGCCGCGCCGGACGCGGATTCCGACTTTGACGACGATCTGTGTTCCGGACTTCCCGTCCGCGACGAGATAGCGAGTCGCCTGTCCATCGGCGGTCGCCACACCGTCCCGCAGGACCAATGTGGTACAGCAGGCATTGACATAGGTGCCGTTGGCCCAGTCTTGCGGCGGCGCGTAAGGCGGCATGACCAGCCAGATCAGAACGAAGACGAAGAGCAGGCCCGGCGCCAGCACGAGCAGCATCCCGCGGCGGAGCGCGTTCAGCGTCGCCAGGTCTTCCGGAGTATCGCGCAGGCGCATGCGGCTAGAGAAGGTAGACGACCACATAGCGCGCGACGAGGGCGATCATCACCACCCTTGGCCAGAGCGTGCCGCGGACGAACATCGCGGCGGTCATCAGCAGCGCGAGGATCACCGTCAGGCCGAGTGCCAGCGGGCGCAGCAGGTGCGGGGCGATCGTGGGGATGCTGGCGTAGAAGGCGAGCTGGCTGAGCAGCAGCACCAGCATCACGCCGATGACGACGCGGCGGACGCGGAAGAAATGCGCGTCGAAATCGGGCTGCTCGCCCACCTCGCGCGGGAAGACGAGGTGCGCGGCGAGATAATAGGCGCTGGCGAAGACGGTGATCGCCATCAGCGCCTTGCCCGAGACCAGCACGACATCGCGCACCACCCAGGCGGCCTGCCAGAAGGACAGCAGGTCGAGGATCACGAAGGCGCCGAGCAGCGGGGTCAGCCAGCCGATGCGGATCGTCGAGCCCGGGCGCAGGCGCGCCTCGATCGCCTTGGCCAACCCGCCGAGTACCTCGGCGAGCGACAGGCCGAGCAGCAGGCCGAACAGCGCGAAGATGAACTCGAAATCCGACATGCGGTATTGTCCCCCTCCCGGCTGTTAGCCTGCGGGGGTTCGGTGGTGCAAATGGTTCGCGCGACGACGCCACGAAGAAGAGATTTGTTCGCGCAGAGGCGCGGAGGCGCGGAGGCGCGGAGAAAAGCCGTCATCCCGGCGAAAGCCGGGATCTCGTGCGGCTCCTTCCCCGCGCCATCGCCTGAGATCCAGGCTTTCGCCGGGATGACGGCTGTAGGGCTACGGCGCTCGCATTGCGGCTTTGGTTGCGCGAGACTTCCCTGCGCCCTCCGCGCCTCTGCGCGAACGAAAAAGGCCGGGCAGCGAGCCCGGCCTTTCCGTTTCCCGATCGGTACCGCTCAGACCAGCCGCGACTGGCGCACCGCCGCTTCGATGAAGCTGGCGAACAGCGGGTGCGGCTCGAAGGGCTTGGACTTGAGTTCCGGGTGGAACTGCACGCCGACGAACCAGGGATGGTCGGGCCGCTCGACGATCTCGGGCAGCGAGCCGTCAGGCGACATGCCCGAAAAGACCAGGCCGCCCTGCTCAAGCACCGGCTTGTAGGCGGTGTTCACTTCGTAGCGATGGCGATGGCGCTCGCTGATCTCGTCCGAGCCGTAGATCGACGAGACGACCGAGTTGCCGCCGAGCTTCGCGGTATAGGCGCCGAGGCGCATCGTGCCGCCCATGTCGCCGCCTTCCTCGCGCTTCTGCAGGCCCTCGCTGGTCATCCATTCGGTAATCATGCCGACCACCGGTTCCTCGGTCGGGCCGAATTCGGTGGTCGAGGCGTCGGTGATGCCGCCGGCGCGGACGCCCTCGATGCAGGCCATCTGCATGCCGAGGCAGATGCCGAAGAACGGCACGTTGCGCTCGCGGGCGAACTTCACGCCGGCGATCTTGCCCTCGCTGCCGCGCTCGCCGAAGCCGCCGGGGACGAGGATGCCGTGCATCGGCTCGAGCACCGCGGTGATCTCCGCCTCGTCGCCATGCTCGAACAGCTCGGCGTCGAGCCAGCGGATGTTTACCTTCACCCGGTTGGCGATGCCGCCATGGGTGAGCGCCTCGGTGAGCGACTTGTAGGCGTCGGGCACGCCCATGTACTTGCCGACCACGCCGATCGTGACTTCGCCCTCGGGATTGAGGACGCGGTCCTCGATCTCTTCCCAGCGGGTGAGATCGGGCGCGCTGTCGACATCGATGCCGAACGCCTTGAGCACTTCGACGTCGAGACCCTCGGCATGATACTGGAGCGGCACGCCGTAGATGGTCTTCGCGTCGAGCGCGGGAATGACCGACGAGGCGGGCACGTTGCAGAACAGCGCGATCTTGGCGCGGTCGCTCGCCGGCAGCGGCTTCTCGCTGCGGCAGACGATGACGTCGGCATGGACGCCGAGCGAGGCGAGCTCGCGCACGCTGTGCTGGGTGGGCTTGGTCTTCAGCTCGCCGGCGGCAGCGATGTAGGGCACCAGAGTGAGGTGGACGCTGACCGACTGGTTGCGGCCGAGATCGTTGCGCAGCTGGCGAATCGCCTCGACGAAGGGCAGCGACTCGATGTCGCCGACGGTGCCGCCGATCTCGCACAGCACGAAGTCGAGATCCTCGGTGTCCGCCTGGGCGAACGCCTTGATAGCGTCGGTCACGTGCGGGATCACCTGGACGGTGGCGCCGAGATAGTCGCCACGGCGCTCGCGCTCGATGATCGTCTTGTAGATCCGGCCCGAGGTGATGTTGTCGCTCTGGCGCGAGGCGACGCCGGTGAAGCGCTCGTAATGGCCGAGATCGAGATCGGTCTCCGCCCCGTCGTCGGTCACATAGACCTCACCATGCTGGTGCGGCGACATCGTGCCGGGGTCGACGTTGAGATAGGGATCGAACTTGCGGATGCGGACCCGATAGCCACGCGCCTGGAGCAGAGCCGCGAGGCTCGCTGCCATGAGACCCTTGCCCAGCGAGGAGACCACGCCGCCGGTGATGAAGATATACCGCGCCATGGGAGAAAACGCCTAACGTGAATGGACGCGCGCCGGAAGCGTGCGAATCACGCAACCGGGCACAAATTTATGTGGACAGCTCCGGACCAGGCCGGAACCGGCGGATTTACTGGGCCAGCGGAACCGCGCTGTTGCCCTGCGCGGCCGGAGCCGCCGGGGCAGTCGAGTTGCCCGGTGCGAAGGGCACCGCGCCGCCCGGAGGGGCGGTGGTCGGCAGCGCCTGGGGCGCAGCGGCCGGCGTGGCGCGCTGGAGCGAGGCGTCGATCGTCGCGCCGTGGCGATTCGCGGCCAGGAAGGCGAGCAGGATCGACATGGCGATGAACGCGGTGGCGAGGATCGCGGTGGTGCGCGTCAGGAAGTCCGCCGCGCTGCGCGCCGACATCAGGCCCGACGGGCTGCCGCTCGAGGTAAGGCCGCCGCCCTCCGACTTCTGCAGGAGAATCACGCCGACGAGACCCGCGGCGATGAATGCCTGGACGATGAGCAGGAAGGTGAACATGAAATGCGCGAACCTCTTGGAGAAAGGCGGCACATAGGGGAGCCGCCGGCTTCGATCAACCGTTGGGAAACCCCTTCCCGTCGCAGATGCTCAACAAAGCTGTAACATTTCGCATCCGGACTGAAACCGGATCGGTTCACGCGCGTTATGAGGTTTGGCCCTGGCGTATCGGGGGCACAACAACAGAGTAAGATGCCGTGAACGCAATGACCGACAGCTCGCTTTCTTCGTGGAAGAACACGCTGATCGACTATGTGCGATCGGGAGAACCGGACCTGACCAACCGGCAGATGGCCTTGCTGATGCTCGTCTATCTGGAACCCGGCCCCCATACCGTGCGCGGATTGGCCCGGGCTTTGAACGTATCGAAGCCCGTCGTCACGCGTGCCTTGAATAGACTGGGCACGCTCGGCTATCTGCGCCGCCAGCGCGACGACACCGACAAGCGGAACATCTTCGTCGCCAAGACCGCGGAAGGGGCAGAGTTTCTTGCAGAATTCGGGCATTTCCTCGCTGGGGGGCACATCGCCGAACCAGTCGCCCGCAGGGCCAGCGCGTAAGCGTTTCTCGCTGAAGGGCCGTTCGGTTCCCATCGATCCCAGGGTCGATGCGGTTCGTCGTGACCTGGCAGACGTACGTCTGGCGGATCGCGTGTTCGCACCCCATTATGCGGCGCCTATGCTCCGCATGATATCCTCAGCCGTGCCCCTGCGCGCCAGCTCCAAATCCGATTCGGAAACGCTCGCCCAGCTTGCGGGCGGCGACATTTTCGAAGTGCTCGAACTGGCCGGCGACCATGCCTGGGGCGTCGCCCCGGGCAAGAATCTGGTCGGCTATGTCCCCGCCTCGATCCTGGAGCGCCCCGCGGCATGACGATTCGCGTATTCATCGACGGCGCCGTGGGCACCACGGGCCTGGAGATTCGCGAGCGGCTGGATGGCCGCGACGGGATCGAGCAGATCATCCTGGACGACAAGGACCGCAAGGATCCGGCCAAGCGCGAGGACGCGCTGAACTCGGCGGACTTCGTGATCCTGTGCCTGCCCGATGACGCCGCGCGCGATGCGGTCGACATGATCAAGGCGGCCAAGGTCCGCGTGATCGACGCCTCGACCGCGCACCGCGTGGCCGATGGCTGGACCTATGGCTTCCCCGAGCTGGAGCCCGGCCAGGCGGCGCAGATCGCCGAGTCGGCGCGTGTCTCCAACCCCGGCTGCTACCCGACCGGTTTCCTGGCACTGGTCCGCCCGCTGATTCGCGCCGGCCTGGTGCCGCACGAATATCCGCTGAGCGTCAACGCGGTCTCGGGCTATTCGGGCGGCGGCAAGTCGATGATCGCCGAGTTCGAGGACCAGGGCGCCGAGGGCTATACCGAGACGGCATTCCGCAATTACGGGCTCAGCCTGGCGCACAAGCACGTGCCGGAGATGACCAAGCACGCTCGCATCGTGCATCCGCCGATCTTCCAGCCGGCGGTGGTGCGGACCTATCGCGGGATGCTGGTCGAGGTGCCCCTGCCCCTCCACGCCTTCACCCGCCGGCCCTCGCTGGAGGCGATCGAGAACGCATTGCGCGAGGCGTACAAGGATTCGCCGCTGGTCCGCGTGCTGCCGGGCGACGTCCCGACGGTGAGCATCGAGGAGGATGCGGGCACCGACCGGTTGTCGCTCCGGGTGTTCGGCAATGCCGAGACCGGCCAGGCACGGCTGGTGGCGACGCTCGACAATCTCGGCAAGGGCGCCGCCGGCGCCGCGGTGCAGAACCTCAACATCATGGCGGGGTTCGAGCAGACGGCAGGGCTGGTGCTGTAGCGCCTGGCTGCCTGCGGGTTCGAAAAGGCCGGGCCTTCGGGTCCGGCCTTTTTCGTTGGAGCGTAAGCCCCCCCCAACCGTCATCCCGGCGAAAGCCGGGATCTCAGGCGAAGGCGCGGGACAAGAGCCGCACGAGATCCCGGCTTTCGCCGGGATGACGGATAATGGACGGGATGACGGATAATCGACAGGCCACGGATGGCAGATTGCTACCGGTTACCCTGACCAGAACCGGCCGGCCGGCCTTGATCTTTGCGCGCCATTGGTGTCTCGCGGGCCGAAACGATGATAGCGAGGCAAAGCATGCGACAATCCGCGGGCAAACTGCTCCTGTTCGGCGCCACCGGCGACCTTTCCCAGCGGATGTTGCTCCCTTCGCTCTATGGCCTGCACGCCGACGGACTGCTTCCCGAAGGCCTGACCATCACCTGCACCGCGCGCTCGGAATATGACGACGCGGGCTTCCGCGAATTCGCCCGCCAGGCGCTCGATCATTTCGTTCCGGCCGACCGCAAGGATGACAGCGCTGTCGGAAGCTTCCTGGAGCGCGTCTTCTACCAGCGGCTCGATGCGTCGAAGACCGACGGCTTCGCCGCGCTGGCCGAGAAGCTGGGCGACATCTCGAAGGGGCTGGCGATCTTCCTGTCGACCGCGCCTTCGCTGTTCGGGCCGACCATCAAGGGCCTCGAATCGGCGGGGCTGACCGGCGACAATGTCCGCATCGGGCTGGAGAAGCCGCTGGGCGTCGACCTCGCCTCGAGCCGCGTCGTCAACGACATCGTCGCCGAGGCCTTCCCGGAGGACCGCACCTTCCGGATCGACCATTATCTCGGCAAGGAGACGGTGCAGAACATCCTGGCGCTGCGCTTCGGCAATTCGCTGTTCGAGCCGGTGTGGAACGCGCAGGGCATCGAGCATGTCCAGATCACCGTCTCCGAGACGGTGGGCCTGGAAGGCCGCGCAGGCTATTACAACGATGTCGGCGCGCTGCGCGACATGGTGCAGAACCACATGCTCCAGCTGCTCGCGCTGATCGCGATGGAGCCCCCCGCCCGCTTCGACGGTACTTCGGTGCGCGACGAGAAGGTGAAGGTGCTGCGCTCGCTCCGCCCGATCGCCGGCAACGACGTGCCGAACCTGACCGTGACCGGCCAATATGGCGGTGGCGCGGTGAAGGGCGAGATCGTGCGATCGTACGACACCGACCTGGAAAAGCCCTCGGACACCGAGACCTTCGTCGCGATCAAGGCGCATGTCGACAATTGGCGCTGGCACGGCGTGCCCTTCTACCTGCGCACCGGCAAGCGCCTGGCCGAGCGCCGCAGCGAGATCGTGATCACCTTCAAGCCGGTGCCCCACTCGATCTTCGAGGATCGCGGCGGCGCGCTGAAGCCCAACGTGCTGGTGATCCGCCTGCAGCCCGAGGAATATATCCAGCTGCTGGTGATGGCGAAGGAGCCGGGCCTCGACCGTGACGGCATCCACCTGAAGGAAGTGCCGCTGAACCTGAGCCTCGAGCACGAGTTCGCCGGCAGCCGCCGCCGCATCGCCTATGAGCGGCTGTTCCTCGACCTGATCGAGGGCGACCCGACGCTGTTCGTCCGCCGCGACGAGGTCGAGGCGCAATGGGCATGGATCGACGCGATCCGCGAAGGCTGGAAGACGGCCGCGGTGAAGCCCAAGCCCTATGCCTCGGGCAGCTGGGGCCCGAGCGCCGCGATCGCGCTGACCGAGCGCGACGGGGTGACGTGGAACGAGTGACCGCCCAATTCCTCCCCGAGCTCGTCTCGGGGAGGGGGATCGCGACGCGCAGCGTCGTGGTGGAGGGGCCGGCGCAACGCGCCGGTGCCCGGCGCGCCCCTCCACGACCGCCTTCGGCGGCGGTCCCCCTCCCCCAGACAGGCTGGGGGAGGATTTTAGAACCTACGCCGCTTTGAAACCGTTGATAGATACCCACCTGAGAGACCCAAGGAGCGAACATGACGACCGAAATCGAATGGTGGGACTATGAGGGCGCCGACGAGATGGCCGAGGCCGTCGCCGGCGATATCGGCTTCATCATCGAGAGCGCGATCGATGCGCGCGGCGCCGCGGTGATCGCGCTGGCGGGCGGCAAGACCCCGCTGCCGATCTACGAGAAGCTGGCCAAGGCCAAGATCGACTGGAAGCGCGTGACGATCATCCCGGGCGACGATCGCATCGTGCCGCTGGGCGATCCGCTGTCGAACGTCACCGCGATCGGCAAGATCTTCATCCCCAAGGGTGCGCGCGTGCTCCCGCTCGTCTCGGACAAGGCGCCGGACTACAAGGCCGCGGGCCGCTCGGCCGATGCGCTGCTCCAGGACGTCCATTGGCCGCTCGACCTCTGCCTGCTCGGCGTGGGCGGCGACGGGCATTGCGCCTCGATCTTCCCGGGCCCCGATTTCGACGAAGCGCTGAACGGCCCCAAGGAGCGCCGCGCGCTGGGCGTGATGCCCGATCCGCTGCCGCCCGAGGCGCCGGTCGCCCGCGTGACGCTGAGCCGCGCCGCCATCGTCTCGGCCCGCGCGCTGATGATCGCGATCACCGGCGAGGCGAAGAAGGAAGTGCTGGAAGCCGCGATCGAGCAGGGCGCGTCGTCGAGCTACCCGGTCGGCCGCGTGCTCGCCGATGTCGAGCTGCCGGTGGACATCCACTGGGCGGCCTGAAGCCGATCCCCGGCACAGGCCGGGGAACAGCGACTGCAGTTAGTGCCAATGGAATGAGTATATGACCCAGCTTCACGCCGAAATCGCCGCCGTCACCGATCGGGTGATCGAGCGCTCCAAGGCCCGGCGCCGCGCCTATCTCGCGCTGATCGACGCCGAGCGCGAATCGGGGAACGACCGGCCCAAGCTCGGCTGCGCCAACCTCGCCCATGCCTATGCCGGCACCGACGAGCAGCGCGAGCAGATGAAGGCCGGCCGATCGATGAACATCGGCATCGTCACGGCGTACAACGACCTGCTCTCGGCGCATGCGGTCTATTACCGCTATCCCGAGCAGATGAAGATCTGGGCGCACGAGGCTGGCGCCACCGCGCAGGTGGCGGGCGGCGTGCCGGCGATGTGCGACGGCGTGACGCAGGGCTATCAGGGCATGGAGCTGTCGCTGTTCAGCCGCGACACGATCGCGCTGTCCACCGCAGTCGCCCTCTCCCACCGCACCTTCGAGGGCGCGGCGCTGCTCGGCATCTGCGACAAGATCGTGCCGGGCCTGGTGATGGGCGCGCTGCGTTTCGGTCACCTGCCGATGGTGCTGGTCCCCGGCGGGCCGATGCGCTCGGGCCTGGCCAACAAGGAAAAGGCCAAGATCCGCGAGCTCTACGCCGAGGGCAAGGTGAGCCGTGACGAACTGCTCGACGCCGAGATCGCGGCGTACCACTCGAAGGGCACCTGCACCTTCTACGGCACCGCCAATTCGAACCAGATGATGATGGAGGCGATGGGTCTGCACATGCCGGGCGCGGCCTTCGCCAATCCGGGTACCAAGCTGCGCCAGGAGCTGACCCGCGCCGCCGTGCACCGCTTGGCGGAGATCGGCTGGAACGGCGACGATTATCGCCCGATCGGCCATGTGGTGGATGAAAAGTCGATCGTGAACGCGGCGATCGTGCTGCTGGCGACCGGCGGCTCGACCAACCACCTGATCCACGTGCCGGCGTTCGCGCGCGCGGCGGGGATCACGATCGACTGGGACGATTTCGACCGGCTCTCGCGCATCGTGCCGCTGCTCACGCGCGTCTATCCGAACGGCTCGGCGGACGTGAACGGCTTCGAGGACGCCGGCGGGCCGAGCTTCGTGATCCGCGAGCTGCTGAACGCCGGGCTGATGCACGGCGACACGCTGACCGTCGGCAAGGGCGGCATGGCCGATTATGGCCGCAAGCCCGAGATGGCCGGCGACACGCTGGTCTGGACCGAGCATGGCGCCCAGAGCGGCGACGACACGATCGTGCGCACCGCTGACAATCCCTTCTCGAGCGAGGGCGGCTTCCGAATCCTCAAGGGCAATCTGGGCCGCGCCTGCATCAAGGTCTCGGCGGTGGAGCGCGAGCGCTGGACGATCGAGGCGCCGTGCCGCGTGTTCTCCGACCAGCTCGAGGTGCAGGAAGCGTTCAAGGCCGGCGAGCTGGAGCGCGACGTGATCGTCGTGGTCCGCTTCCAGGGTCCCAAGGCCAACGGCATGCCCGAGCTGCACAAGCTGACCCCGCCGCTGGGCGTGCTGCAGAATCGCGGATTCAAGGTCGCGCTGGTGACCGATGGGCGCATGTCGGGCGCGAGCGGCAAGGTGCCGTGCGCGATCCACTTGAGCCCGGAGGCGCTGGGCGGCGGCCCGATCGGCAAGCTGCGCGACGGCGACATGGTGCGGGTCTGCGCCGAGAGCGGCGAGCTGACCGCGCTGGTCGATGCGGCGGAATGGGACGCCCGCGAGCACGCCGCCGCCCCGCCGCCGGCGATCGGCACCGGCCGCGAGCTGTTCGCGATGCTGCGCAACCACTGCGACGAAGCCGAAAAGGGCGCCTCGGCGATGCTGGCGGAAGCCGGGCTCTGACCTTCAACCGTCATCCCGACGAAAGTCGGGATCTCAGGCGATGGTGCTGGGAAGGAGCCGCACGAGATCCCGACTTTCGTCGGGATGACGTGTTGGGCGTCGGGATGACGGGTTTTGGCGTGTCGGCGGCTGCCCCCGGCTGACGGTTATCCTTTACTTCTGCGCCGCACACGGGAAGAAGGGCGCGGCCGGGTCTGGCAACGTTGACAGGCCCAGGCGGACGAGAGGATCAGGAGCCCAATGGAAGTCGTCGCGGTCGATATCGGGGGCACGCATGCCCGCTTTGCCGTTGCCGAAGTAGCGGAAGGCCGCGTCGTCTCGATCAGCGAGCCGATGACCCAGAAGGTCGCCGAGCATCCCAGCCTGCAGCTCGCCTGGCAGGCCTATGGCGAGGAACTCGGCCGGCCGCTGCCCAAGGCGGCGGCACTCGCGGTGGCCTCGCCGGTCGGCGGCGACATCATCAAGCTCACCAACAATCCCTGGATCATCCGCCCCGCGCTGATCCCCGATCGGCTGGGCGCCGACACCTGGACGGTGGTCAACGACTTCGAGGCGATCGGCCACGCCGTGGCGCAGATGGGCCCGGAGCATTTCCTCCACCTGTGCGGCCCGGACGAGGCGCTGCCCGACAAGGGCGCGATCACCGTGTGCGGCCCGGGCACCGGCCTGGGCGTGGCCCAGGTGTTCCGCCACCGCGCCGGATATGATGTGATCGCCACGGAGGGCGGGCATAGCGACTTCGCCCCGCTCGACCCGATCGAGGACGCGCTCGTGAAGCGGCTGCGCAAGACCTATACCCGCGTCTCCAAAGAACGCGTGGTGGCAGGTCCCGCGATCGTCTCGCTCTACGAGACGCTGGCCGAGCTCGAGGGCAAGCCGGTCCACCGGCTCGACGACAAGGCGATCTGGAGCCTGGCGCTGGAAGGCAAGGACGAGGTGGCGGTGGCCGCGCTCGACCGCTTCTGCCTGAGCCTCGGCGCGGTCGCCGGCGATCTGGCGCTGTGCCACGGGCCCAAGGGCGTGGTGATTGCAGGCGGTCTGGGGTTGCGCTTGAAGGACCATCTGTTGCAGTCGGGCTTCGGCCAGCGGTTCGTCGCCAAGGGCCGGTTCCAGGGTCTGATGTCCTCCATTCCGGTGAAGCTCATCACGCACCCGCAGCCGGGCCTGTACGGCGCCGCCGCGGCATTCGCGCAGGAGCACGCCCTTTGAATATCGAAGCCATCATGCAGACCGCGCCGGTGATCCCGGTGCTCGTGATCGAAGACGCCGCCACGGCCCGTCCGCTGGCGGAGGCGCTGGTGAAGGGCGGCCTGCGCGTGCTCGAAGTGACCTTGCGCACCGGCGCAGCGCTGGAAGCAATCGCCGAGATGAAGAAGGTCGAAGGCGCGATCGTCGGCGCCGGCACGGTGGTCAACACCGAACAGTTCGAGCAGGTGATGAAGGCGGATGCCGAGTTCATCGTCTCGCCGGGCCTGACCGATCGCCTGGGCGATGCGATCACCCGCAGCGGCGTGCCCTATCTGCCGGGCGTCGCCAATGCCGGCGACATCATGCGCGGCCTCGACCTCGGGCTGACCCATTTCAAGTTCTTCCCGGCCGAGACCTCGGGCGGCCTCAAGGCGCTGAAGGCGCTCGCCGCCCCCTTCTACCAGTGCAAGTTCTGCCCGACCGGCGGCATCTCGGCCGCGACCGCGCCGGAATGGCTGGCCTTCGATCCGATCCTCTGCGTCGGCGGCTCCTGGGTCACGCCCAAGGGCGCGAGCTACGAGCAGGTCGAGACGCTGGCCCGCGAAGCGGCCTCGCTGAAGGGCTGATCGCCTGAGGCCCCGGCTTTCGCCGGGGGTGACGGCCCTGCAATAAATATCGTCATCCCGGCGAAAGCCGGGATCTCGGGCGGCTCTATTCCCGAATGTCGTAGAAGAGGTCACGCCATTCGGAATTGGAGCGCTCGATCAGCTCGATTTTCCACTCGCGCTTCCATTGCTTGAGCATCTTCTCCCGGCGGATCGCGTCGTCGATCGTGTCGTGGTGCTCGGCGAGCACGAGAATTTTGAGGTTGTACCGTGCGCAGAATTTGGAGCCTTTGCCCTCGCGGTGCTGTTGCACGCGTTGAGCAAGGTTTGCAGCTACCCCGACATAGGGAATGCCGCGCGGCTTGTTGGTCATGATGTAGGTCCAGCCGGCCACCGTTCCCCTCCCTCGCCTGAGATCCCGGCTTTCGCCGGGATGACGATATACATCAGAACGGGCTGCCATCCTGGGACCGAATGTCCCATTTCCATCCCGCTCCCTCCACCCCACATCGCCACCATGGAAAAGACCGGCACGCCCTCCCCCCACGCCCTGGCCATGCGCGAGGAGAAAAGGCGCCAGGCCGCCGAGATGGGGATCGACGATGCGTTCGTCTCCGAGCTGGTCGATCGCTTCTATGCCCGGATCCAGGCCGATCCGCTGCTCGGCCCGGTGTTCGCCGGACGCATCAAGGACTGGAGCCCGCATCTCGACCAGATGAAGCGCTTTTGGCGCTCGATCCTGTTCAGCAGCGGCGAGTATCTGGGGCGACCGATGCCGGTCCATCTCGGCATTCCGGGCCTCGACAAGCCGATGTTCGCGCGCTGGCTGGACCTGTTCGCCGCGACGCTGGCGGAAATCGGCGGCGGGGATGCCGCCGAGCATGTGCATGAACGCGCCCGGATGATCGCCAACAGCTTCCTCAACGGGATCTCGATCCACAACCACGGGCAGATGGGGCTGCGGCCCGGCGACGGCTTCGCCTGACGCCGCAGCCGCCGCGACGCCTCAGTTCTTGCCCGCCTTCGCTTCCGGACGCGCCGGCGGCGTGCTCGAGGCCGCGGCACGCAGCGCATCGTCATACCAGGTCGAGAGATCGCGGTGCATCTCGGGCATCGTGGCCGGATTCAGATACACCATGTGCCCGGCGTCATAATAGGTGAAGCGGATGTTCTTCTGGAGCTGCTGGTCGAGCAGCATGTGGTTGACGTCGAATTCCGCGCCGTAAAAGGGCGTGGCGAAATCATAATAGCCGTTGATGAACAGCACCTTCAGATAGGGATTGGTGCGCATCGTATAGGCGAGGTCGACGGCGCTGTCGGGCGCCAGATGGGTGCCGTCGCCCGGCGCGCGGTGCTTCCAGTCCCAGTCGAAGCCCGGCCCCCGCGCGGTCATGCGATAGGGCATGTCGGTCTTGTAGCCGAGTACGCGGGTCGCATAATCCTGAAACGTCGCGACGAAGGCGCCCGACACCGCGGTCGATGCGGGATCGTCCTCGGGGCTGTCGGCATTGGCGTCGGTGACGGTCAGCAGATAGCGCGAATCGAGCCGCCCCACCGCCACGCGGCGGTCGCGCAGCAGCTCGGTCTGGAAGCGCGGCAGGGTGAGGCGCAGGTCGGCGCGCAGGATATAGGCTTCGCTGATGCCGGTATAGGCGGCCATCTTCGCCGCCACCGCGGCCTTTTCCTCGGGCGAGATCGTCGAACCCTTGGCCAGCGCCGCGGCATAGGCGCCGCTGGTGAAGGCGCGGACCTCGTCGAGGAAGACGCGCAGGTCCGCCGGACGGTTCTGCAGCCGGTTATGGTACCAGGCGGTCGCCGCCATGGTCGGGAACAGGGTGAGGTAATTCTGGTCGTAGCCCGGCTGGCGCACGCCATAGTTCATGATCGTCGAGAACTGGACCATGCCGTTGAGGCTGAGCCCCGCTGCTTCGAGCTTGGCAGCGACCACCGGGTTGCGCAGCGTGCCATAGCTCTCGCCGAACAGGAATTTCGGCGAGGCCCAGCGGTTGAACTTGCTGGTGTAGCGCAGGATCGCGCGGGCGAAGCCGTCGGCGTCCTGGTCGACGCCCCAGAAATCCTTGCCCGTCTTGTCGCCGAGCGGCCGCGACCAGCCGGCGCCGATCGCGTCGACGAACACCATGTCGGTCTTGTCGATCAGCGAATGGGGATTGGGGCCGAAGCCATAGGGCGCGGGACGGATATATTCGGGATTGGCCGTCGTCACGCGCACCGGCGCGAAGCTGCCCATGTGCAGCCAGATCGTCGGCGAGCCGGGCCCGCCATTGTAGAAGAAGGTGACCGGGCGCGGCCCCTTCGCCCCATCTCGGGTATAGGCGGTGTAGAAATAGGAGGCGGTCGGCTTGCCCTCGTCGTCGCGGATGGTGAGCGTGCCCGCGGTGGCGGTATAGGCGATGCTCTGGCCCTCGACCGTCACGCTGCCATGGCTGACCGCGCTGGCTTCCTCTACCGGCGGACGCGCCCAGGCCGCCTCGACCTCCGCCTTCATCTGCTCGCGATAGCCCTGCCCCTTCGCCGCCGGTTGCTCGGCCTTGTCCTGCGCCCAGGCCGGCGCGGTGGTGGCGAGCAAAAGGCTGGTGAGAGCAAGGCGATGCATGCGGAAATTCCCCCGTTTCGTGGCGATGACGCAACAATGTTACATGCCGCGATGGGGGAGGCAAGCTGGGGGCTGAGCTAATTCCCTCTCCCGCCTGCGGGAGAGGGAGGGAGCCGACAAAGTCGGCGGAAGGGTGAGGGTGAATACTGCGGGCGAAGTGCCTGCCTCCCCTTTCCACCCTCACCCGGTCTCGCTTCGCTCGACCACCCTCTCCCGCAGGCGGGAGAGGGAATAAGGATCACATCTCGCCGCGTGCCCGGCGGATGGCGTACCATTTCTGCACGTTGGCGTTGTGCTGCTCGAGCGTGTCGGCGAACACATGGCCGCCGGTGCCGTCGGCGACGAAATACAGCGCCGAGGAGGTCGCCGGATCGAGCACGGCGTCGATGCTGGCGCGGCCGGGATTGGTGATCGGGCCGATCGGCAGGCCGGTCTTCTCATAGGTGTTGTACGCGTTCTTCGCGTGCACTTCGGAGAGGAGCGGGCGGCGGCCGAGCGGCTTGCCCTTGGTGATCGGGTAGATGAAGGTCGGATCGGCCTGGAGCGGCATGTTCTGGCGCAGGCGGTTCGAGTAGACCGCGGCGACCGTCTTGCGCTCCTCGGGCTTGCCGGTTTCCTTCTCGACGATCGCGGCGAGGTTCAGCGCCTCGTTCGGGCTGCTGACCGCGATACCCGGCTTGCGCGCTTCCCAGGCCTTGGCGAGATAGGTCGCCATCGCCTTCTGCATGCGATCGAGCACCGCCTGGCGGGTGTCGCCGCGATTATAGGCATAGCTGTCGGGCAGCACCGAACCTTCGGCCGGGACCTGGATCTCGCCGCTGAGCTGCGGCGCCTTCATCAGCGTCTCGTAGACCAGGATCGAGGGCGTGCCCTCGGGGATCGTCACGAAGCGCTGGAGCGTCTTGCCGCCCTGCATCATCTTGAGGATGTCGGACTGGCTGAGCCGGGCCGGCACGCGATATTCGCCCGCCTTGATCGGGTCGCCGCTGCCCAGCACCTTGGCGAGGATCAGGAACTGGCGGGCCGAGCCGATCGCGCCGGCCTTTTCCAGCTCGGTCGCGGCGCGCGACAGGCTCGAACCTTCCGGGATCAGAACCGAGATATTCTGCCGGGCCGGCCCCGCCCCGCCCCAGAGCTGGAGGACGCCCATGCCGAGCGCGACCAGTACCAGGATGGCGACGAGCAGCACGCAGCCGCCAAGCCGCCGTTTCCGGACGGGCTTGGCAGGCTGTGCGGCCGGTGCCGGCGTTGGCGTGTCTTCAGACAGCCTTCATCACCAGGCTGGCATTGGTGCCGCCGAAGCCGAACGAATTGTTCAGCACGGCCTTCACCTTGCGCTCCTTGGCCTTGTGCGGGACGAGATCGACGCCCGCGCAATTCTCGCTCGGATTGTCGAGGTTGAGCGTCGGCGGGACGATCTGGTCGCGCAGCGCCAGGATGCAGAAGATGCTCTCCACCGCGCCGGCACCGCCGAGCAGGTGGCCGATCGCCGACTTGGTCGAGCTCATCGACAAGCTGCCGATGTCGCTGCCGAACAGGCGGCGGACCGCGCCCAGCTCGAGCTCGTCGCCGAGCGGCGTCGAGGTGCCATGGGCGTTGATATAGTCGATGTCCGACAGGGCCAGGCCCGACTTCTTCACCGCCATCTGCATCGAGCGGAACGCGCCCGAGCCTTCCGGATGCGGCGCGGTGACGTGATAGGCGTCGCCCGACAGGCCATAGCCGACCACTTCGGCATAGATCTTCGCGCCGCGCGCCTTGGCGTGCTCATATTCCTCGAGCACCACCACGCCAGCGCCTTCGCCCATGACGAAGCCGTCGCGGCCCTGGTCCCAGGGGCGGCTCGCCTTGGTGGGATCGTCGCGGAAGCCGGTGGAGAGCGCGCGGGCCTGGCCGAAGCCGGCGATGCCGATCGGGCAGACCGTGCTCTCGGAGCCGCCGGCGAGCATGATGTCGGCATCGTCCATCGCGATCATCCGCGCGGCGTCGCCGATCGAGTGCGCCCCGGTCGAGCAGGCGGTGACCACGGCGTGATTCGGGCCCATCAGGCCGTATTTGATGCTGACCTGGCCCGAGATCAGGTTGATCAGGCGGCCATGGACGAAGTGCGGGCTGACGCGCTTCGGGCCCTTTTCGGCGAGGACGAGCGATTCGCTCTCGATGCCCGGCAGGCCGCCGATGCCCGAACCGATCGAGCAGCCGGCGCGGAAACGGGTCGCCTCGTCCATGTCGAGCAGGCCGGCATCCTCGATCGCCTGGCCGGCGGCATCGATGCCGTAGACGATGAACGGATCGACCTGGCGCTGGATCTTGTGGTCGACGCGCTTGCCCGGGTCGAAGCCATATTCATGGTCCGGACCCTTCACTTCGCAGGCATAGTTGCTCTGGAAATCGGTCGCGTCGAATCGCGTGATCGTGCCAGCGCCCGACTTGGCGGCGATGATGTTCTTCCAGGCGGTCTCGACGTCCGCGCCCAGCGGGGTGACGAGGCCAAGGCCGGTGACAACTACACGGCGCATCCGATTTCTCCGTCCAACTTCTCAACATTGCGCATGAAAGCCGGTTAAATACCGGGTTTCACGGCCAAAACAAAACGGCTCCCCGCCCAACTCTTTTCGAGCCCGGGACGGGGAGCCGCTGGATTCTCAAGCTCGGCCCATAAGGGCGCGATCGCCTGGAGGGCGATCAGCCCGCCTGGTGCTCGGAGATGTAGGAGACCGCGTCGCCGACGGTGCTGATCTTCTCAGCCGCGTCGTCGGGGATCTCGACACCGAACTCTTCTTCGAACGCCATCACCAGCTCGACGATGTCGAGACTGTCGGCGCCCAGGTCATCAATGAAGCTCGCCGTCGGCGTGACGTCGTTGGCGTCGACACCGAGGTGATCGACGACGAGCGCAGTCACGCGGGTGGTGATCTCTTCCTGAGTGGCCATGGTCCCTGTTTTCCTTTGTAGCTAGGGGCTCAATATCGTTGGAACGCACCTAGATCGCACATGGTGTCGTTGCAAGAGGGTGCGCGCACCGGCGCGGACGGTCAGGCTTCCGAAAATTGCCAGGCCGCGTAGCGGACGGTGCTGAGAAAGAGGAAATATTTGTTGAGCAGCGCCGCGTTGGCGCGAGTCTGCTTCGCTTCGTCGGTGACCGAGGCGATCACCAGTTTCTGCATGTCCGCGGTGGTGAGCGGCCGATTCCGCAGGTCTTCGGGCAGCCCGTCGAACTGCGATTCCAGCTCCCCGATTTCGAATCCCTGCGCGGACACGAACGTCTCCGCGATCGGCAGGCCGAGCTTGGCGAGCGTGTAGACCCGCGCAGCATCCAGCGCCGCTTCGGACCATTTGTTCGCGTTCGCGCATTCCTTGGCGGCAACCGAAATGCCGCTGCCCACCGCCGGATCATAGGTGGGGCGCACGGCGGCGCCCTCCCCCATGTTGCGGGTGACATCCTTGGAGATCTGCGCCTGGAGCGCCGGCTTGAGCTTGCCGATCACGCAATCGATCGTCGCGAGATCGGCGGCATGGGCCGGGGCCGCGACGGCCAGGGCTGCGAGGGCTGCAATTTCGAAAAGACGCATAGACTTCAAACTCCAGCCCCCGGCCAGGCTCACAGCATCGCCATGCCGCCGTTCACATGCAAGGTCTGACCGGTGACATAGCCGGCTTCCTTGCTGGCGAGATAGACCACCGCTGCGCCGATGTCCTCGCCCGTGCCGAGATCGCCGGCCGGGATGCGGGTAAGGAGCGCGGTCTTCTGCGCCTCGGGCAGCACGTCGGTCATCGCCGAGCGGATAAAGCCCGGGGCAACGCAGTTCACCGTGATGTTGCGGCTGGCGAGCTCCTGGGCCACCGCCTTGGACATGCCGACCAAGCCGGCCTTGGAGGCGGCGTAATTGGCCTGGCCCGGATTGCCGGTGGCGCCGACGACCGAGGTGATCGAGACGATGCGCCCGAAGCGCGCCTTCATCATCGGCTTGGCGGCGGCGCGAATCAGGCGGAAGGCGGCTTCCAGGTTCACGGTGATGACCTGATCCCACTCCTCGTCCTTCATCCGCATGGTGAGGTTGTCGCGGGTGACACCGGCATTGTTGACGAGAATGTCGAGCTTGCCGAGCGCTTCCACCGCCTGCGGGATCAGCGCATCGACCTGCGCCGCATCGGACAGGTTGCAGGGCAGCGCGACATGGTCGCCGCCGAGCTCGGCGCGGAAGGATTCGAGCTTCTCAGCGTTGCTGCCGGAAACCGCGAGCCTGGCGCCCTGTGCGGCCAGCGCCTTGGCGATCGCCGAGCCGATACCGCCCGAGGCGCCGGTGACGAGGGCGGTCATGCCAGTAAGATCGAACATGGTCTTTCTCCTATTTCGTCATCCCGGCGGAAGCCGGGATCTCAGGCCATCTCGCGCCATCGCACGAGATCCCGGCTTTCGCCGGGATGACGGCCAAAATTACAGCCCCTTCACCAGTGCCTCGATGTCCTCCATCGACACGACGCTGACCGGCGCGGCGTCCGGGGTGATGCGCTTGACCATGCCGCCGAGCACCTTGCCGCCGAACTCGACATAGTCGGTCACGCCGGCCGCGAACATCGCCAGCACCGATTCGCGCCAGCGGACCATCCCCGTCACCTGCTCGACCAGCAGCGCGCGGATCGTGTCGGGATCGGCGACCGGCGCGGCGGTGACATTGGCGTAGACGGGCACCAGCGGCGCCTGGAGCGAGACCGCGGCCAGCGCCTCGGCCATCGCATCGGCGGCCGGCTGCATCAGCGGGCAGTGGAACGGCGCGGACACCGGCAGGAGCAATGCTCGCTTGGCGCCCATCTCCTTGGCGATCGGCAACGCGCGCTCGATCGCCTCGCGGTGGCCCGAGATCACGACCTGCGAGGGGTCATTGTCATTGGCGACGGTGCAGACCTGCCCCTCGGCCGCGGCGTCCGCGATCGCCTGGGCCTTTTCGCGGTCGGCGCCGAGGATCGCCGCCATCGCGCCGACGCCGACAGGCACCGCCGCCTGCATCGCGTCGCCGCGGATGCGCAGCAGCTTGGCGGTGGTGGCGAGATCGAAGGCACCGGCGGCGCAGAGCGCGGTGTACTCGCCGAGCGAGTGGCCGGCGACGAAATCGGCCTTGTCGGCCAGGCGGATGCCGCCCTCCTTCTCGAGCACGCGCAGCACCGCGATGGCATTGGCCATGATCGCCGGCTGGGCATTGGCGGTGAGGGTCAGTTCGTCCTCGGGGCCTTCGCTCATGAGCTTGAACAGGTTCTGGCCAAGCGCCTCGTCGACTTCCTGGAAGACTTCGCGGGCGGTGGCGCTGGCTTCGGCAAGAGCTTTACCCATGCCGACGGCCTGGCTGCCCTGGCCGGGGAAGATGAAGGCGCGCATGTGTCTCTCCTGTCAGCGGCTGCGTGCGATTGGGGCCGCGCGTTAGGCCTGCGCCCTGCCCGACGCAACCCTGCCCAACATGAACGCTGCGGACAGGATTGCGAAACATTGCGACCATTTCGCAACCCGCGAGACAAACCTCTGCGACACGCCACCCCCAGATTGAGATCAACGCCGGGGGACAAGCCGGCGCCAGAACAGACAAGAGGAGTGCAGTCATGAAGAAGTTCATTCTCGCCGCAGCCGTCGCCTCGATGGTCGCCACCCCGGTGCTCGCCGCCGCCCCGCAGCAGCATGATCGCCGCCCGCCGGTGCAGAAGGTGGTAGTCAAGAAGAAGGTGGTCACCAAGCCGAGCTATCGCAGCTGGCACAAGGGCGACCGCTTCGACAGCCGCTACGCCCGCAACTATCGCCAGATCGACTATCGCCACTATCGCGGCCTGAAGGCTCCGCCGCGCGGCTATCGCTATGTCCAGTCGGGCAATGACGCGGTGCTGGTCGGCATCACCTCGGGCATCATCGCCGCGGTGATCGCCAACGCGATCCGCTAAGACAAACCCTCGAAACACGAATGAAACGGCAGGGCCATGCCCTGCCGTTTTACGTTCAGCCGGAAGAATCCGACTCCTCGTTTCGGGTCCGTTAGTGTTATGGTTAACGGGCGTCGACAGGGAGGAATGCAGGATGTTCAGGGCAGCTGCCCTTACGGCCCTTGCCGCGGCCGTGTTGATGCCGTTCGCCACGCTTGCGGCGGACCGTGAGGACGGTGGCCTCGCCCCCGATTTCGAAGGCCAGGTCGCCTATTTCGGCAATTATACCGGCAAGACCTCGGTCACCGCCGACCTGCGCCGCCGCGAACAGACCCCCTGCCCCTATCCCGACCAGCGCTGCTACCAGCAGGTCGTCGGCGGCGGCGTGAAGGTGGTGCTCAGCTTCGACGGCGAGCACGTCACCGGCTTCTATTATTCCGTCGGCGGGTTCGAGGGGCCGAACGGCCTGCGCGAAGGCACGCTGATCGGCCGGCGTACCTCGGTCGGCTGCGAGCTCTACGAGGCGGACGGCACGATGTGGCAGGCGACGACCTGCGGCTCCAAGGGCTTCCAGGGCCAGATCGTCTCGGTGCGGGGTATCCCGAAACAGTCCGAAGTGACCTTCTCCACCGTCGGCATGTTCGTGCGCGACACCGGCTGGATCACCCGGCTGGGCGAGGAAGAGGCGCGCCGCGACCGGCGGATCAACTGGCTGACCCAGCGGCTCGACGGAGCGGGAACGCCGGAGAGCCGCTTCCGCGCCGCGATCGAGCTCGACAGCTTCTCGCGCCATTTCCGGGGCATCGACATGGGCCGCGTCTCCGAGCCGACCCAATCGGGCAAGCCCAGGAAGAACCGAGAATGGTATCTCGACAGCAGCTATACGCGGCCTGACGGCAGCACCGGCAATGTCCGCGGCGTGATCTTCAACGACCGCATTCGCTGCATCCAGTGGGACGACGAGGGCTGCGGCCCGATCCACCCGCCGGCCGACTTCCCCAAGCCGCGCCTCGACGATGACGGCGGCTGGCTCTCGCGCAGCCCCGCGCCGATCGTGCCGAGCGACACGCGGCCGGCACCGAAGCCGCGGGGGACTGGCGAGCGGTATTGAGCGGCTTGCCGCCTCGCCCCGAGGCGGCCAGACTTGCGGGGATGACGTTCGGCTGACCTCTGGGGGAGAACCGATATCATGGCTGCACCTATAATCCTGATCGCGCTCGCCGCGCTTCTTCCCGTTCCCGCCCCTGCAAACCATGCCCCTGCCGCGACGGCGGAGAAGGCGGTGACCACCACCGAAGTGCGCATCCCCTCCGAACCCGGGGTGACGCTGGCGGGGACGCTGCGCCTGCCGGCGCGGAAAGGCCCCCTCCCCGTCGTCATCCTCCGAGGCGGTTCGGGCGTGCAGAAACGCGGCGCCTATTTTTCGCTGCAGGAGCGGCTGAACGCTGCGGGGATCGCGACGATCGACTTCGACAAGCGTGGCACCGGCCAGTCGACCGGCACCTTCACCGACACGATGCAGGAGATGGAAGCCGACCTTGCCGCCACGATCAAATGGCTGCGCCTGCGCGACGACATCGACGGCAAGCGGATCGCGCTCCTCGGCCATAGCCAGGCCGCCGTGGCCGCACCGATCGTCGCCGAGCGCGACGGCGGCCTGGCGGCCATCGTCTTCCTCGCGGGGCCGATCGGGGAAAGCGGCAACATGTTCCTCGACAGCATGCGCGACCAGTTGATCGAGAGCGGCCACTCCATCGGCGCCACCGATCGAGTCACCGGAGCGACCCGTGCCTGGATGGAGGCCCGCCGCCGGGCGGCGCCGGGCGAGGCAGTCGCACAAGGGCGGCGCGATCTGGTCGCGGCATTCGTGCAGGCAGGCTTTGCCCCGGATGCCGCGGAAGGCGCGGCCAGGACGCTCGACACCGCGCAGATCCTTTCGATGTACGAAGCCGCACCGGGCCCGGCACTGGCACGCCTGCGTATCCCGGTTCTCGCCGTGCTGGCCGGCCGCGACCAGTCGCCCGACGCCAATGCAGCGGCCGCGACGGCAGCACTGGCGGAGAATCCCGAAGCACTGGTGGTCCAGGTACCCGGCGCTGGACACCTGTTCATCTATCGCCCCGCAGACGCGCCACCCAATGTCACTCCGCCCGGCGGCCGCTGGCTGTTCCCGGAAACGCTCATCGCACATTGGCTGATAGACAGGCTCGCCCCCGCGAGCGGGAATGACGCCAGCCCCTAGGCGCAGCGAAGCGAAAGGAGGGCGCCCCTTTCGGAACGCCCTCCCCCCTTCAGATCAGGCGCGCTCGACCACGATCTGCTTCACATGCGCAGTGCCGCCATTGCCGGTGTCATCGTTCCACAGATAGATCGCCAGATCGGTGAACGAGCCCGAGGGACTCAGCGTGTACCACTGATAGCCGGTCGTCAGCGCAAACGAGGTCGCCGGCCCGCTTCCACCGAAATTCTGCGGCTGCACATGGAGCAGCTGCCCCGCGACACTCGCCTTGGCCAGGACGCGGATGACGACCGTACCGCTCGCCGGACGGTCTGCATCGCGGAAGTGCAGCAGCGACCCGAAGCTCGCCAGCGCTGGCAGCACGAAGGCCCCGTCGATCACACGGCAGCTCGTGGCATAGTTCGCCGTGATAAGGCCGCTGGTCGAGGGCGAAAGTACCCAGAGATCGCGATATTCGTTGCGCAGCGGCGGCGAATCCTCGGTGACGAACGGCACCGGCAGCGCCTGGCGATTGTCACGCACCGCGATCTTCTGCCGCACATAGGTATCGTGCAGATACAGCGAGCCGTTCCCGCCATTCCAGTCGACCGCCCCCCAGGCGAAGCTCAGCGACGTATTGCCAACGAACTCGAACAGCGCGCCCTCACCCTGCACCTTCAGGAAGTCCGGGCAGATGAGGGTGGTGCCCTGCGCCGTGCCGTCCGTATAGGGCACCTCGAACCGGTTGCGCTCGAAGCTGGTGATATAGTTGTGCTCGATATCGAGCACCGGCCCGGCCAGCCGTGCGCCATTCTGCTTCTCGAGATAGCTGTCGCGCACCATCAGATGCCGATTGCTCGACTTGATGAAGGTCCGGGTCGGAACCAGCAGGTCCGCGCCGTCGATCAGCATGCCGCTGCCGAAGCTGTCCACCTTCTCGGTATGGATCAGCGTATCGCAGTCGAGGATCCGGGTACGATTGGTGATCGTCTCGAAATCGCTGCCACGCCCCCAATAGCCGCGCTCGAACCGCTCGATGGTGCACTGGTCGATCACCGCCGAGAAGCACTTGTTCAGGTTGATGCCGAACGAACCCTCGATCGAGATGCTCGTGCCCAGCAGCGAAAGGCGCCGGAAACGCGGGCGCATGATATAGCTCTGGCCGAGATTTTCGCCGGTCTCGACGAAGCTCGCATCCGGATCGTTGAGCTGGATGCCCGACGCGGCGCAGACGAGCCCGAAATTGTCCAACTCCGGGGCTTCGTACAGCGTCAGACCGTTGGGCGCGTGGTAGACGAACGCGAGGTCCGTCGTGCAACGGATTCGCGACGCGGTCGCACCGGCGCCGCGCAGGCGCGTGCCCGGCCGCAAGGTGATCGGTCCCTCGAAGGAGACTTCATTGCCGTCGTCCGGCAGTTCGACATCATATGCCGCATTGATCGCGTTCTGCAGCGCCGTCTTGTTCGCGGCCGGCGTCGCGCTCGAGGAAAAACCAAAGGTAGAAGCGAGGACCATCATCTATCTCCATTTTGGATGGAACAAATGAAGAACATCTTGAAATCCTACATTGCAAGCGTCAATTTGCGCGGCGCTTGCGTTCCTGCCCCACCTCCGGTAAGGGCCCGCCTTCGTTCGACGTGGGGACGCGATTCCCGCTCGCGCGACCATTGAATACGAGACGACAGCCGGAGGGGCGCCACATGGGGTGGCGTCAGCGATCGGCCAACATGGAAGAGAATACATGGCTCTTTACGAGCACGTGTTCCTTGCGCGCCAGGACCTGGCACAGGCGCAAGTGGACGCTCTGGCGGAAGCCGCCACCAAGATCGTCGAGGACAATAACGGCAAGGTCGTGAAGACCGAGACCTGGGGTCTTCGTTCGCTCGCCTATCGCATCGCCAAGAACCGCAAGGCGCACTACGTGATGCTCGAGATCGACGCGCCGGCTGGCGTGGTTGCAGAGCTGGAGCGCCAGACGCAGATCAACGAAGACGTGATCCGCTACATGACCGTCAAGGTCGACGAGCTGGAGCAGGGTCCGACCGTGATGATGCGCAAGGGCGAGCGTGAGCGCGGCCGCGGCCGTCGCGATCGTGATGAAGCTGGTGGCAACACCGGTTTCGGTGGCGGCGAATAAGGGAGATATAGACCATGGCACGCCCGTTTTTCCGCCGTCGCAAGAGCTGCCCCTTCTCCGCGAAGGACGCTCCCCGGATCGATTACAAGGACGTCCGTCTGCTGCAGGGCTTCGTCTCTGAGCGCGGCAAGATCGTCCCGTCGCGCATCACCTCGGTGAGCGCCAAGAAGCAGCGCGAGCTGGCCCAGGCCATCAAGCGCGCCCGCCACCTGGGCCTGCTGCCCTACATCGTTAAGTAAGGGAGGCTCGACCCATGGAAGTCATTCTGCTTGAGCGCGTCGAGAAGCTCGGCGCCATCGGCGACGTGGTGAAGGTCAAGGACGGCTTCGCCCGTAACTACCTGCTCCCGAACAAGAAGGCGCTTCGTTCGAACGCCGCCAACCGCAAGGTCTTCGAGGCCAACCGCGCGCGCATCGAGGCGGACAACGCCGCTCGCCGCACCGACGCGGAGAAGGAAGCCGGCACGTTCAACGACGTTTCGGTGACCCTGATCCGTCAGGCTTCGAACACCGGCCAGCTCTATGGTTCGGTCGCGGTTCGTGATCTGGTCGAGGCGCTCGTCGCCGACGGCCACAAGATCACCAAGTCGCAGGTCGTCCTCGACAAGCCGATCAAGGCGATCGGCGTGTACGAGGTCAAGGTTGCGCTGCACCCCGAGGTTTCGGTGACCGTCAAGGTCAACGTCGCCCGTTCGCCGGAAGAGGCGGACATGCAGGCGCAGGGCGTCGACGTGATGGCCGCGATGTTCGAGGAAGGCCGTGACACCGCGGGCTTCGTCGAGGCCTACGACCCCAACGCCGAGCCGGGCGCGACCGCCGAGGTCCGCGAGGACGCTCCGGCCGCCGACGAAGGCGAGACCGCCGAGGGCTGATCCAGCCCCCGCACGGGAAAATGAAAGGGCCGCTCCGGGATATCCGGAGCGGCCCTTTTCTTTGCGCGACCCCTGGGGGTTTCAGTATTCCGATGTATCCGCAACCCGGCCCAAGTAATTTCGATCCATTCATCGAAGCCGGCGCATGAAACGAATCGCGTTACGGACACGAAACACAGGCGCCGATCACCGCTGCCAGCGGGATCAGGGCCAGGACCAGTGGCAGAACCTTGCTCATCTCAACCCGAACCTCTGTTTGTCGTTCGGAGCATAAAACGAGCCTGGCCGAGCAAGGTTGCAGCACGCGTTAATCTTTTGTTCGGGAAGCGTTCACCTCGAACTGGTCTATAGGCGCGCGATGCCGCCTTTCCTGCCCCTCGCCCTGGCGCTCGCCACACCCGCGCAGACGGGCATCGAACCCGCCGTGCTCGCCGAGATCAACTTCGCCCGCACCCGGCCGCGCGACTATGCCGAGCAGCTCCGCGCCTATCGCAGGCATTTCAAGGGCAAGATCGTCTGGTATCCCGGCAATCCCGACGGGCTGCGCACGGAGGAAGGCACCCGGGCGGTGGACGAGGCGATCCGCTTCCTCGAGCGCCAGGCGCCGCTGGAGCCGATCGAGCCCGCCACCCTGCTCGCCCGCGCCGCGCGCGACCATGTCCGCGAGCAGGGCCCGCGCGGCGGCACCGGCCACTACTCGGCCGACGGCGCCAATCCGCGCGACCGGGTGCAGCGGCGCGGCGGCGGGAGCTATGTCGCCGAGGTGATCACCTATGGCCCGCCGAGCGCCGTCGAGGTGGTGCGCCAGCTGATCGTCGACGACGCAGTGCCGGGGCGCGGCCACCGCAAGACGCTGTTCGCGGCCGAGATGCGCTATGCCGGCGTCGCCTGCGGGCCGCACCAGGGCTACCGGGTGATGTGCGTCGCCGATCTCGGCCGCAAGCCGGACGGGCACCCCTGAGCGCCGATACGGTTAACTCCCGAATATCCGCTTGCCTTCTCAGGCGGTTAAGCGTGTATCGCTACCGGTGAAGTAACGGACGGGCGCGGGGCCCGGGCCGGCTCCGGGGGGAGCGTGTTCGTGCGTATCATCAAGGCCCGTTGGACCGCCGCGCTGGGCGCGTGCGCCATCTTCTTCTCGAGCGCCGCCGCCACTGCCGGCGAGCGCGCCAACGACGTCTCCCGCCTCGAGCGCGACGTGCTCGCCGAGATCAACTATGCCCGAGAGAACCCGCGGGAATATGCCGAGATGCTGCGCGAATATCGCGACTTCTTCGATGGCCGCGTGCTGTTCCTCCCGGGCGACCAGAACGGCGTGATCACCAATGAGGGTGTCGCCGCGGTCGACGAGGCGATCGACTTCCTAGAGCGCCAGGCGCCGCTGCCGCCGCTCAGCCGGGGCGAGCTGCTGGTGCTGGCAGCACAGGATCATGCCGACGACCAGGGTGCAACGGGCGGAAGCGGGCACGTCTCGCGCGGCGGGCTGACGCCGGGCGACCGGGTGAAGCGGCGCGGCGGCGACATCTATGTCGGCGAGGGCATCTGGTATGGCAGTGGCGATGCGGGCGCGGTGGTGCGCAGCCTGATCGTCGACGATGGCGTGCGCGGCCGCGGGCACCGTGCGCTGCTGTTCCAGGCGGACTTCCATTATGCCGGCGTCGGCTGCGGCGCGCATCGGCGCTTCGGCAATATCTGCGTGGTCGACTTCAGCGGCACCGCCGATGGCTCGCCGGTGGTGCCGGGCTGGGCCAGGGCGCGCGGCGGCCAGGTCTTCCGCATGCCGGCGACGACCAAGCGCTGAGACGCTTCCGACGCAAGTCGCATTGCCAGACGCTCCCATATCGGTGAGGATCGCGCCCGATGGGCTATGTCGTGCTGTTCCTCGCCGGGGCGTTGCTGTGCAACGCGATCCCGCACCTTGCCGCCGGCCTGCGCGGCGAGCCCTTCCCCACCCCCTTCGCCCGTCCGCGCGGCGTAGGGCACTCCTCGCCGCTTATGAACTTCTACTGGGGCACGGCGAACCTGCTGATCGGGATTTCGTCGCTGCTCAGCTATTCGCTGCACGACTATGGCGTGTGGCCGGTGATCGGCGGCTGGCTCGCACTGGGGAGCTATATCGCGTGGCATTTCGGGAAGGTGCGGCGGTAGGCCGGGAGCGACGACACCGCCGCCCCCGGCGCTGCGATTAGTTGGTACAGCCGTAATATTCCTCGTCCGTATAGGCCGTGACCATGCCGGTTGTTTCAATCGTGCCGTCACAGAAGAACAACGCCTCGCCGACCTTATCCTGATTCATTCCGCTCGCGTAATAGATGACCTTGTATTCCACCTGCCCCGGCCAATAGGCCATCGCCGGACTCACGGCGAGCAGGGCAACTGCCGCGATCATCAATTTCTTCATGGTCGACTCCTCTGTTGCGAGAAGACGAGGCTAGACGAAGGATTGCCGCGAATGCTGTGAAGTTGACACCACCTCGGTGCCAACTTCCATCACTTCCGCCCGAACAGCTTCTCGATATCGCCATGCGCCAGCTTCACCCAGGTCGGGCGGCCGTGGTTGCACTGGCCCGAGTGCGGGGTGACTTCCATCTCGCGGAGCAGCGCGTTCATCTCGGCGACCGATAGCACCCTGCCCGCCCGCACCGAGCCGTGGCAGGCCATGGTCGCAGCGACATGATCGAGCTTTTCCTTGAGGCTCAGCGCCTCGTCGAAGCTGGCGAGCTCGTCGGCGAGATCGGTGACCAGCGCATGGACGTCGCCCTTGCCCAGATCCGCCGGCACGGCGCGGACCAGCATCGCATGCGGGCCGAAGCGCTCGAGGTCGAGCCCGAACTCGGATAGTTCTGCGATCCGGGCCTCGAGCCGGTCGCAGGCGGGCTCGTCGAGCTCTACAACCTCGGGAACGAGCAGCCCCTGCGATGCAACGCCGCCCTCGGCCATCGCCTTGCGCATCCGTTCGAGGACGAGACGCTCATGCGCGGCGTGCTGGTCAACCAGGACCAGACCATCCTCCGCCTCGGCGACGATATAGGTCTTGGCGACCTGGCCGCGCGCGACGCCGAGCGGGTGCTGGACGCTCTGCGGCACCGGCTGCACCGCCGGCTCGGCACGGGCGAGCGGCGGCGGGGTGCTGAAGCTCGGGCGGCGATCCTGGACGCTGGTGTAATTGTAGGACGGCGCGGGATTGTACTGCGGCGCCGGGGCATGGGCCGGTTCGGCATCCCAGAGCTGCGGCGCAGGCGCAGGCGGCGCGCTCGTCTCGCTGGTCCACATACCGAGCGCCGCCTCGCTCGGGCGCTGGACACTGCGGTGACCAGCCTCGTCGAGCGCGCGGCGGAGCCCCGAGACGATCATCCCGCGCACCAGCGCCGGATCGCGGAAACGGACCTCGGTCTTGGCAGGGTGAACATTGACGTCGACCTGGTCCGGCGGGACGTCGAGGAACAGGGCGACCACCGGGTGGCGATCGCGGGCCAGCATCTCGGCATAGGCACCGCGCAGGGCACCGATGAGCAGGCGATCCTTCACGGGCCGCCCGTTGACGAACAGATACTGGTGGTCGGCCACGCCGCGATTGAAGGTCGGCAGGCCAGCGACGCCGCCGAGGGTCAGCCCCTCGCGCTCGAAATCGATCGCGACGCTGTTCTCGGCGAGCGCACGGTCGGTGAGGCCGGCAACGCGCTCGGGGCCGGTCTCGTTGCCCTGGACGTGGAATGCCTTGCGGCCGTCATGCTCGACCGAGAAGGCAATGTCGGGCCGCGCCATGGCGAGGCGCTTCATCACGTCGAGGCTGGCGGCATATTCGGCGCGCGGCGAGCGCAGGAACTTGCGGCGCGCGGGGACGCGAGCGAACAGCTCCTCGACTCGTACGCGCGTGCCCGGCGGCAGCGGTGCAGGGCCTTCAGAGACGACCGCGCCATTGTCGACAATGCGGTGCCAGCCCTCGGCGCCGCGCACCCGGCTCTCCAGCGTCATCCGCGCGACGCTGGCGATCGAGGGCAGAGCCTCACCGCGAAAGCCCAGGGTGGTGACCTGGTCGATCTCGTCGTCGGGCAGTTTCGAGGTGGCGTGACGCTCCAGCGCGAGTGCCATTTCGGCGGGCGACATGCCGCAGCCGTCATCGGTCACTTCGATCAGATCGGTGCCCCCGCCGGACAGTTTCACGGCGATCCGGGTGGCACCCGCGTCGATTGCATTTTCGACCAGTTCTTTCAGCGCGCTGGCGGGGCGTTCGACCACTTCTCCCGCAGCAATTCGGTTGACAAGATGTTCGGGCAGACGGCGTATTGACATGGTCGTTGCTCTAGCCCAAGCGACGGCATCCCGCGACCCCAACCGCATCGCACCAGGCCGGATTCTTCAGTCCGTCCCGGGAGGGGCCGGACTAGATTTTTTGAAGAGCTGCGCGGCGGGCGCCCGCGCCGCAGGACGGAACCATAAATGGCATTTCCCCGCTTGTTCAATTTCATGTCCCACGACATGGCGATCGACCTCGGCACCGCGAACACCGTGGTGTACCTCCGCGGCCGCGGCGTCGTCCTCAACGAACCTTCGGTGGTGGCGGTCGAGACGCTGAACGGCGTCAAGCGCGTCAAGGCCGTCGGTGACGACGCCAAGCTGATGATGGGCAAGACCCCGGGCAGCATCGAGGCGATCCGCCCGCTGCGCGACGGCGTGATCGCCGACATCGACATCGCCGAGGAAATGATCAAGCACTTCATCCGCAAGGTGCACGGCCAGCGGCGCTTCATGCGCTGGCCGCAGATCGTGATCTGCGTGCCGTCGGGCTCGACCTCGGTCGAGCGCCGCGCGATCCGGGACGCCGCGTCGAACGCCGGCGCATCGCAGGTGTGGCTGATCGAGGAGCCGATGGCGGCCGCGATCGGTGCCGACATGCCGGTGACCGAGCCGATCGGCTCGATGGTCGTCGACATCGGCGGCGGCACCACCGAAGTCGCGGTGCTTTCGCTGCGCGGCCTCGCCTATTCCACCTCGGTCCGCGTCGGCGGCGACAAGATGGACGAGTCGATCGTCTCCTACGTGCGCCGCAACCACAACCTGCTGATCGGCGAAGCCACGGCCGAGCGCATCAAGCAGGAAGTCGGCGTCGCCAAGCCGCCGGCGGACGGCATCGGCCAGACGATCCACATCAAGGGTCGCGATCTGGTCAACGGCGTGCCCAAGGAAATCCAGATCAACCAGGGCCAGATCGCCGAAGCGCTGTCCGAGCCGGTCGGCACGATCGTCGAGGGCGTTCGCATCGCGCTCGAGAACACCGCGCCGGAACTGGCGGCCGACATCGTCGACCAGGGCATCGTCCTCACCGGCGGCGGCGCGCTGCTGCAGGGGATCGACGAAGTGCTCCGCGACGAGACCGGCCTTCCGGTGACGATCGCCGAGGACCCGCTGACCTGCGTGGCGCTCGGCACCGGCCGTGCCCTGGAGGATCCGGTGTTCCGCGGCGTGCTCATCTCGGTCTAATTCGGAAGGCAGGGGGCAATGGCGCCGCCACGCAACCGGCGCTCGGGTTTTTCGCGACGGGCGCAGTACGGAATATTCCTCGGTTACGTGGGCGCGGTTGGCGGCATGCTGATCGGCGTGGCCTTGCTGCTGCTCTCGACGTTCAACCCGCCGGCCTTCGCGGCGGTGCGCGGTTTCTTCTCGGAGATCACCACGCCCGTCGCCTCGGGGCTCACCTGGGTGCGCGGCAGCGTGGCCGGGGTGCCGGGCGGCGTCTCCAGCTACTGGAACGTCCGCGGCGAGAATGCCCGGCTGAAGAAGCAGATCGCCGATGACCAGCTGCTGGTCAGCCGTGCGCGGACGCTGAACCAGGAAAACCGCCACCTTCGCGAGATGCTCAAGCTGCGCGACGTCTCCACCGACGCGGTGGTGGCGGCGCGGCTGGTGGCGAGTTCGCTGGGCAGCACGCGGCGCTATGCCACGCTCAACGCGGGCGGCTGGCAGGGCGTGAAGACGGGCCAGCCGGTGCGCCAGCCCGACGGCCTCATCGGCCAGGTGATCGAAACCAGCCCCAACACCGCCCGCGTGCTGCTGATCGTCGATCCCGAGAGCATCGTGCCGGTACGCCGCACCCGCGACGGTCTGCCCGCGATCGCCACCGGCCGTGGCGACGGGCTGCTCGACGTGCGCTCGGCGAGCGTGGCGACGATGATCTTCCAGCCGGGCGATACCTTCGTCACTTCGGGCACGGGCGGCATCTTCCCGCCGAACATCCCGGTGGCGAACGTCATCCGCACTTCGCGCGACATCGCCGTCGCGCAACCCTCGGCCAACCCGGACTCGCTCGACTTTGCGCTGGTCCAGCAGACTTTTCTGCCCGAGCCGACACCCACGCCATCCCCCTCACCCAGCGCCAAACCCAAGGCCGAGAAGAAATAGGCGTGACCGACTATATCCCTCTCGGCCGAAGCGAGAAGATGCCGCGCAGCATCTGGCTGGCGCCGCTGTCGGTGGTGCTGGGATCGATGACGACTCTCTTGCCGGTCGTCACCACCGTGCCCTTCCTGCCGCCGTTCGGCCTGATGATGCTGCTCGGCTGGCGGCTGGTGCGCGGCGACGTGATGAAGGTCTGGTTGCCGGTGCCGCTCGGCTTCGTCGACGACATGTTCAGCGGGCAGCCGCTGGGCAGCGCAATGGTGCTGTGGACGCTGGCGATCCTGATGGTCGACGTGCTCGACACCCGGCTGGTGTGGCGCGACTTCTGGCAGGACTGGCTGATCGCCAGCGGCGCGATCGGCATGGTATTGATCCTGGGGCGGCTGATCGCATCGCCGTTCAGCGCGCATGTCGATAGCGCGCTGCTCCTCCAGATCGTCGTCTCGGCGGCACTATACCCCGTAATTGCCCGGTTCTGCGCCTGGCTCGATCGGGATAAGAAGCGACAATAATGGTCCGTATCACCGAAGCAGCGCAGGCTTATAGTTTCTCCCGCCGCGCGCTGGTGCTCGGCGGGATCCAGGGTGCTGCCGCGCTCGTACTGGCGGGGCGGATGACGTGGCTCGCCGTGTTCGAGAACGAGCGCTACCGGAACACCGCCGAGAGCAACCGCGTGCGCATGACGCTCTCGCCGCCGCGGCGCGGCTGGATCGTCGACCGTAACGGCATCCCCATCGCCAACAACCGCACCGCGTTCCGCGTCGACATGATCCCCGACCGGATGGAGGACAAGGAAAAGACGCTGGGCATGCTCCAGCAGATCCTGAGCCTCAGCGAAGAGGAAATGGCGCGGATCCGCACCGACCTGAAGCGCGCCTCGGGCTTCCAGCCGGTCCAGGTCTCCGACAGCCTCGACTGGGAGCGGTTCGCCGCGGTGAGCGTGCGCGTGCCCGAGATGCCGGGCGTGCAGCCGACCCGCGGCTTCTCGCGCAACTATCCGCTGGCGGCGGGCGTGGCGCACCTGGTCGGCTATGTCGGCACCGCCTCGGCCGAACAATATCAGAAGGAAAAGGACCCGCTGCTGGTCGCCCCCGGCTTCAAGCTGGGCAAGGACGGCCTGGAGAAGACGCTGGAGGACCGCCTGCGCGGTACGCCGGGCGCCAAGCGGGTCGAGGTCACCGCGCATGGCCGGCTGGTCAAGGAGCTCGCCACCCGGCCCGACAAGCCGGGCGAGACGGTGAAGCTCACCATCGACGCGCTGCTCCAGGAATATGTCGCACGGCGGCTGGGCACCAACTCCGGCTCGGCGACGGTGATCGACGTGGAGAATGGCGACATCCTCGCCATGGTCTCGATGCCGGCCTACGACCCCAACAGCTTCTCCGACGGCATCAGCCGCAACGAATGGAAGATGCTGAGCGAGGACGATCACGTCCCCCTCATGAACAAGGCGCTGCAGGGCCTGTATCCGCCCGGCTCCACCGTGAAGCCGATGAACGGGCTGGCGCTGATGCACGCCGGCGTCGATCCGCATGCCCGCGTCGTCTGCTCGGGCGCGATGCGCGTCGGCAATGGCGTGTTCCACTGCCACAAGCGCGGTGGCCATGGCGCGCTCGACCTCAAGAACGCGATCATGCAGAGCTGCGACATCTATTTCTACGAGATGGTGCGCCGCGTGGGCTATGACGCGGTGGCGCCGATGGCGCGCGCGCTGGGCCTGGGCCAGCGGTTCGACCTGCCCTTCTCGACCCAGCGCTTCGGCACGGTGCCGGACAGCGCCTGGAAGCTGAAGCGCTACAAGCAGCAATGGACGGTGGCGGATTCGCTCAACGCCTCGATCGGCCAGGGCTATGTGCTGGCCAATCCGCTGCAGCTGGCGGTGATGGCCAGCCGGCTAGCCTCGGGGCGCCAGCTCGTCCCCCGGCTGCTCGCCGACACGCCGCGCCAGGAGGCCCCGCCCCTCGCCGCCACGCCCGAGCAGCTGGCGATCATCCGCGACGCGATGTTCGGCGTGATCAATTCGGGCGGCACCGGCGGCGCGGCGCGCATCCAGGTGCCCGGCATAACCCTGGCGGGCAAGACCGGCACCGCCCAGGTGCGCCGCATCACCATGGCGGAGCGCGCATCGGGCGTGCTCAAGAACGCCTCGCTGCCGTTCAAGCTGCGTGACCACGCGCTGCTCGTCTGCTTCGCGCCGGCGGACAAGCCCAAATATGCCGCGGGCATCGTGCTCGAGCATAATGGTCACACGATCCGCAACCTCGACACCCCGATGATCGGCCGCGACATCATGACCTTCCTGTTCGACCGGAAGCGCGCGATGGACTCGCTCCATGCCGAGGAGCCGACCTGGGGCGGCGATTACCGGACCCGGATGGCGGCGCAGTCCCAGGCCTTCCGCGCGGCGCAGAGCGCCCCGCCCCCCGAGACGCCGGAGGACGCGGTGGAAGCAGCGAGCACCGTCGCGTCCGAGGCGGCCAACGCCACGACCAGCAACACGATCGACAGCAGCGCGGCCGAACGCGGCAGCGTGGAGGCAGAGTAATGGCGACGCTCCAATCCTCGGGCCTCGGCCCCTCGGGCATCGTCCCCGGCCCCCTCGCCCAGCTGCCCTGGCGGATCATCGGGCTAGTGGTGGCGATCGGCATGTTCGGGCTGGTCGTGCTCTATTCGGCGGCGAGCGGGAGCATGACGCCCTGGGCGCTCAACCAGGGGCTACGCTTCTTCATCTTCCTGGCGATGGCGATCGGTCTGTCGCGCGTGCCCGAGACCTTCTGGGCGCTCGGCGCCTTCCCGATGTACATCGTCATCGTATTGATGCTGGTGGGCGTGGAACTACTCGGCGCGGTTGCCGGCGGCAGCCAGCGATGGCTCGACCTGGGCTTCATCCGATTGCAGCCCTCCGAGCTGATGAAGCCGGTGATCGTGATGGCGATGGCGCGCTTCTACGAGATATTGCCCGCGGGCGAGATACGGAAGTTCGGCGCGATCTGGCCGGCCTGCGTGCTTATCGGAATCCCCGCCGGCCTGGTCATGCTCCAGCCCGATCTCGGCACCGCGCTGATGATCTGCTTCGGCGGCGTGACCGTGATGTTCCTGGCGGGCATCCCGCTCAGGCTGTTCATCGGCGGTGCGCTGGCGCTTTCGGTGGCGGCGCCGCTGGCGGTGAACTTCGTCCTGCACGACTACCAGCGCAACCGCGTGATGATCTTCCTCGATCCCGAGAGCGATCCGTTGGGCACCGGTTATCACATCAGCCAGTCCAAGGTGGCGATCGGCTCGGGCGGCGTGTTCGGCAAGGGCTTCCTGCAGGGCACGCAGAGCCATCTCGACTATCTGCCCGAAGGCCATACCGACTTCGCGCTGGCGACGATGATGGAGGAATGGGGCCTGATGGGCGGCTTCTTCCTGCTGCTGGGCTTCGGTACGCTGATCCGCTGGGGCATCGGCGTGAGCATGCGCGCGCAGAGCCGCTTCGCCCGGCTGACCGCGGCGGGCCTTTCCGCGACGATCTTCTATTATTGCGCGATCAACATGGCGATGGTGATGGGCCTGGCGCCGGTGGTGGGCGTGCCGCTGCCGCTGATCAGCTTCGGCGGCACCGCCGTGATGACCTTCATGATCTGCTTCGGAATCCTGCTTTCGATCGACCGCCAGAGCCGCCGCGTACAGCGATGGTGATTTTTTCAAAATAAGGGGTTTACAAGCCGCGAACCTCGCAGCTAAAGGCCCACCTCCACTGCGGAGGCGCACTCACCAAGAGCGCCGAAACGACCCGGAATGGACGCATAGCTCAGTTGGTAGAGCAGCTGACTCTTAATCAGCGGGTCCTTGGTTCGAGCCCAAGTGCGTCCACCATTCCCTTCCTGGGTTGACCGAGGTAAATTCCAGAAATTTCAAGCAGATACTTCGGGCCGCCCGCGCTCACAATGCGGACCCGCCCCGGTACTGACTAACGGCTGATAACGGCGCCCTCATCGTCAGCTTCAGTTTTTGAACGCGCGATGCAGCATGGATGCAGCATGGCTGCCGGCCCAGATCAATCTGGATCCGTGTCATCCTGCCAGGGCTCGCAGTCCTCCGCTGTGACCTCGTTAAGGAGCTCGGAGGGCGTGATTTCGAGATGAGCTGCCACCGCCAGCAGAGTATGCAAGGTGAAGTTAATTTCGCCGCGCTCCAAGCGCCCGTAGCGAGCCCGGTCGATATTCGCGGCCTGCGCGAACTGCTCCTGGGAATAGCCCTTCCGCATGCGCGCGTGGCGTATGGTCAGTCCGACCTTCCTTTGAACATGCTTATACACACCTCCACTTGAATCTGCAGCAAGGGTTCGGTCTACGCCTCACAAGGCCACGGCTTTTAAGTCCCAATCCTTCATGCTATGTGTGGATGAGCAATAGAAGATCGTGGATGTTCATCCTGCACTCGTATCGGACGAGCGAGGCGGACACCGACGTGTATCGATGCCCCGGCGCTCGAAGTCTTGCGATCCATCGCCGCGACTCGGGACGGAGCATGCAATGCAACCAACTGCCGCCGAGGTGAACCACCGTACCGGAGAAAAGCTGTGCTATTTGTTATCGAAGGACCATCCACGCCAGATCAGCTTGGGCACGCGTTTGACGCCATAGGTCACTTCTTGTCTGAGAATGGGGTAACCAGCGTGACCGGGCTCCACCTCAATGGCATCGTCCACTCCGGCGACGCTCGGCTTCAGGTTAAACTTGGGGACGAGATCGGCCAGGTCAACGTTCAACGAAGCGAAGGTGGAAGCTGGACCGTCCAGCCTTCAGGAACGGTCGAACCTCGCGATGACCGCCCTCTTAGTCCTTTTGCGTCACTCTTCAATCACGATGACTAACGCTGCTTTGGCAAAGCTCGCCTTTTCGATTTTCGGGGAGAGATAAGCGCGAGCTGTACCCCCGCATATGCCAAACCACGCTCCAATGTTGTCGACCAAGTCCGATATGGATTGAATTGTCCATCAGACAGGTAGCAGCGCAGTTGAAGTCGATGCGAGCACCTCGTTTCGAGTAAATTAGCTCCGTTACGGCTCCGTTTCGGATGGAACTATCCTAGCCTCCTCGCCTAACCTCAATGGCGAAGGGGAGGAAAATCAATGCGATATGTCTGGCCGGCGGCAGCGCTAGCCTTGGCGATACCGCCCGCCTGGGACAATCCTGGTGCGTTCGCACACGGGATACAGGCAAAAGGTGGGACCGGTCATGCGAGGTCTCATCCCAAGCTGAAGCGCAGGCACCGCGCAATGCCCGTCCTCCAGATGCCCGACGGCGCCTCGGCTCAATGCCGCGATGGAACCTTCAGCTTCAGCGCGAGCCGCAGGGGCACCTGCTCGCACCCCGGGGGTGTCGCAATCTGGCTTTGAAGCCGGAGACGTCTTTTCGTGCTCCCTGGCAGCCCGCCACATTCCCGATCCGGAGATCCACATGCCACTCTTTATCGCCAAGCCCATCCTATGGAACCGAAACGGCTATCGCACCCCTTCCGGCGTCCGCGCCTATTCCGGCTTTCCGAAGAAGAATGGCTTCGGCCATGAGGAATGGAATGCTTCTCCGGCGCTGGCGTTCAGCGAGGATGGCGTGAACCAGCGGGTCTTCCACACCGAAGGGGTCGGCTCTGCGCCAGTGGCGGAGAATGCGGGCCGCGTATTCGTGTTCATGTACGCGTCGCACGACCGCGTTCAGGAACTGGTCGGCGTGGCGGGCAACGCTACGGCGATGATGGAGGATAGCGACAAACCCGAACGGATCAGGCTGGTCGAGAAACTCGGCCTCGATCGGTTCAGCGCGGACGCCTGGGCGGTGTCGTTGGTGCGCGAGCGGTTCGAGGAAGACCGTCGCGCCTTCGACCGCGCCTGGCAGACCGACTTGGCGTGGATCCCGAACTGGCGCTGTCCGGCCGAAACATTTCTTTGGCTCGACCAGCCGGCTCCGCTCGATCCCCAGGCGCTCCGCGGCAAGGAGAAGCTGCTCACCATGTTCGGTGGCCATACGCTCATCAACGAGGCCCGGGGCTTGCAGATGATGGACTTCGTGCCGACGGGCCAGCGCTCGATGGCCTGGCACAGAATCCGGGCGGAAATCGCCGGGCCGGATTCAGATGGATTGGCCAGCGACCTTTCTAAGCTCGCCAACCGCAAGGCGACCGTGCGAAAGAGACTCATCGATGCGCGCCTTGGCCAGGGTGGCTTCCGCGCCGCCGTCGCGGCCCGTTGGGATGAACGTTGTGCGGTTTCCAGATGCACGCAATCGGCGGTATTGCGGGCGTCGCACATCAAGGCTTGGTCCGACAGCGACGATGCGGAGCGCCTGGATCCAGCCAACGGCCTGTTTCTCACCGCCGATCTGGATGCACTCTTCGATCGCGGGCTGATCTCCTTCGACGATGCCGGCGCGATGATCGTTTCAGGCCAGCTGTCGAAGCAGGACCGACGCCTGTTCGCCCTGCCCCGCCCCCTCAGCAAGCCGCCGGGCGCCGCACAACGTCGCTATCTCGCCCAGCATCGCCGCCGCTGGGCCCTGAGCCAATAACTGCCCGCGCGTTCGAGCCTCCGCGCCCCTCAGCGCTGAACCCGTCAATCCTTCCCTTGGCGCGGACGTGCGCTCCAAACCCCCGCCGCAACTCTGACAGCGAAAGCCGGACATGCCACAAACGCCTGACGACGAGACCGACACAGAAGCAGCGGATCAGCCGCTCGATATCCTGCTCGACGTGATCGCAACACTTTTGCCGACGCGGGACAGAGGCTGGAATCCAGTCGCGATGCGGCCACGCCGCGTCATCGACCTTGCCGAGAACGGGCGTCTCGATGAAGACGACCTAGCCTTGGCGATCACCGCACTGGACGACCTGGCAGCCGAGAGACATCTGGACGTAGAAGTCGTCTTGAAATTGCTCGGAGAGGCGGAGAGGCTGAAACATGCCGGCACGCAGGCCGATGCTATCGGAACCGCGATCAAGGATCATGTCGGCCGACATTGGGGCAGGTATCTACCTCAATTGAGCCATTCGGCCCTTCACGAGCACAGTTTCCGACGGATTTTCATGCCGTTTCCGCAATTGGTCCGGGAAGATCTGTTCATCAACGACCTGGCCAGAGCCATCGCTTCGAAAAGCATATATGCAGGGAACCTCCTGGAAGTTCTGGCAAAGGTTCCGATCGACACCCAAAGCCGTGCGCGCTTGCTTGTCGACGCCCTTGACGCGTGGCTACGTCCCCCACATCCGGACACTTCGATCGTCTCGCCGCTTTTCGCGGCGATCGGTCGGGGCCTGATCTGGTCGCCATGGGCAGTCCTGCAGGCCATTCTTAGAGCCCGGCCTGATTATGCCGCCCGGCTCGCCGTATTCGAGCGAGCTCCCTTGAACGCCGACGGCGCACGTGCCGCTCCCTACGTCTACGAGCTGGCGACCCAGATCGAGCCCCGGACACAGGAACGCCTGGTCGCCGCAATACTGCTGGAACTGATCGTGCCGGATTGGGAACAGCAAGGCGTGCTCGTCCGTCCGGCCGAGACCCGTACGGCATATGTTGACCGGCTCGTTGAAGCCGTCGGTGATAACGCCCCCTTGCGCCAGGCGACGATCGAAGCGCTCCTGTGGAGAGCGGAAGGTCGCGGGACGGATCTCGCCCACTACGCAGCAACCGCGCTTGCCCAAGGTGAAGATCGATACACGCTGATCGAGCTTGAGGAGCATCAGCACCGGCCCGTACAATCTGCCGCACGCGCTGTCCGGGCAGCCAAGTTAGGGGATCGGCTGAGCGTCGCGCCAATACCCGCCAGCTTTGGCCTCGTGCAGAGTCTCGCGGCGCTCGAGCTGCGCGGTGAGGCAACCGCAGAGCCGGCACGGACCTGGCTCGGCGACCGCGCGGTAGAAGAGCTGATCGAAACCACGATCCGCCGCGAGGAACTGCGGTTCGCGCTCGAATATGAAAATCATGGCGACGAAGGTGAAGATCGTCTCCTCGCGTCGCTATTCGGAGCGCTGGCGATGCGCTTCGCCGATCTGGACCAGGCGCTGGACGCCCTCGCGCGTGCCACCGCGGCGCCCTACCGCGCCTCGGCGACCATGCGCTATCGTAACGTCGATCGCGCCGAGGAGGGCAGCAAAGGCATCAAGGGCGTGAAGAAATTCTCGGCCGATCTCTGCCTGATTGTGAATCCCGTTCTGAACGGCACCTCTCTGGGTCGGCGAGTGACGCTGGTCCAGGCGAAGCGCCTTTACCGCGATCATGCCGCTGCCGATCAACCGAAATGGCATGCCTCGTTTCGGATCGAGAAAGAGCAGGTCGACGCGCTCCTCGCACAGACGGGATCGAGTATGTACTTCTTCCACGGCCCGGCGTTCGGCGGACGCGGCGTGCCGGTGATACCCACCCAACTCGTAGCCGATCTCTCCCGCCATGAAGCTTCCGGCCATTCGCTGGCGCGCGAGGTGGTGGCCACGGCGTCACGATCACTGGCCGACTGGCTGACCTACGATGCCCTCGCACTGCGAACCGGGGACCCTTACGCGGAACTCGTCGAAAAGGCCGAAGGCAGACCGGGCTCCCTGCCCCGGCGCCTTCTCGAGTTACCCACCGTCGAAGTAGAGCTCGCGGTCACGCCGCGAAGTGAGGCTCGCTAGATCGGGCGGCACGGATGGCACGCGCGTCGGAACCGAGCATCTCGAGCACCAGTCGAGCTTCCACGAACCCGCTCGGAACCGCTCTCCCTTCTGCCCTGCGGCGACCAATCAGAATGCCGCAGGGCCCCTCTCCAGCGCCAATTCCGGGAAGTCCGAACAATGAACACGCAGCCGAACGGGATTCTCAGCGACGCTTTCATGGAGACCGTTTTCCAGCGATTTCCTTCGATGGCATTTTCTGCCGCCGAGTTCGTATTGCTCCTGTCCGCGGTGGAGTTCGCGCAGCGCCTTACCGAGAGCCCGTGGCTGCTTATCCTCAAATTCGCAGTGATCGGCGGCTTCGCCGCCAAATCCATTCATCGCCTGGTGATCATTCCCAATGATCAACGCCGGAAAGCCGCCACCTTTTTTGGACTTCTGCTGGCACTCGGGGGCACCGCGATCCTCTCCTTTGCGGCACATGACGCCGTCGGAGCGGCGCTGCTCCAGCTCGATGACAAGCAGAAGGACTATGCGTTGGGCAGGATAGAAATCCGGCGCAAGGCAACCGATCTCGGTATGCGCCACGGGTGCTGGGACAGTGCAGCGGCCGAAACCCCGCTTTGCCAACGCATTGCCGAGGATGAAAGAGCAAAGGAAAACGCGCTTCATCGTCGAATATTCGGCGGGGAATCCGGCATCGGGCACTAGGCAGCCACTAATGGTCGATAGCCTGGATCGAACCATCCGCTTGTCCATCCACACAATCCCGATCGCCGCGCTTGAAGAATAGTTATCCTTGTAGCTCGTCAGCCGCGAGACGCCGTCATAGCCATAGTTAGTTCCGAACCCCCGGGGCCAGCGTGGACAACTTCTTCGCGGAGATAGAGGTCGCGACCCAGGTCAAACTTCCGCCTCCCGCCGTACTTCCACTGGCGGCTGCGATGCGCATTTCCGTAGGAGCGACCAAGCAATGGGGCCCCGTCTTGGCAGCCATATTTGATCGGACGGTGCCGAGTTGGGCCGGCGTCTCAGCAAAGCTCACGCGCAGACTACTAGTTGATCCCGTGACCCTGCGCAGCTTCTCGTGTTCGTCGTTCGATGAAGCGAACTATCCCAATTTCCGCTTTTCTGCTGAGTTCACGCACTGCGACGCCGCCGAGGTGCTCAATATGACGTGGACGCAGGTGGCGCCGATCGAGGAAGCCGGAGAACTCGTCCTTGAAAAAGCAGGCACGGCTCGATTCGCCCAGCGGATTCACGTGCTTAACATTGCCAAGCGCCACGTGGCGACAGGCGAAGCAGCCTGGCGCATCGGTTGTTCGTCTGACGAAGTCCGTCGTGTGATGCGTGACTATCCGAATGTCGAGCGGCGCGTTGCCGGCTGGGATCGCTATAGCTTTGACCGAACTTTCGGCAGATTGTGACCAATCTCGTGCAGGAAACATCTATATTTCTCACGCAACGGGGCACCGCTGAACCTGAGCTTCGGCCTATAGTCAGCCTTCGGGGATGTCTTCGACGCAGCGCATATAAAACTCCGAAGCACCATAAGTTTAGGCCGCAGAAAGTCTGTGCGCAAGTCGATTGCACTCAGGTCGCTTTGCCGACGGCATGTTGTGATGAAAGCCGCCCAGCCGCTTCTGGGCCGCTACCGGACTGTCAGCTTTGAGGCGTCCACATCAAGAAAGCAGACGCCCACTGGGCGAAGTAGTGATGGGCTGCTTCCGCACCCTTTTGTCGCCGCTCTGCTTACGAACAGCCCGGCAATGCTATGCTCACCTCCCCGAGGAACATCTAGATCACCACCCGCTGCGCTGGCTGGCGGGAGGCCATCATGCCTGGCTGCACAATCCACCTTCTGCCAGGTTGATCTGTCCTGAGCGCGAAGCCGGCTTGCCTTCGTTCTGGTGCAATCTCCACCTTTGGGATTTCGTAGAACTGAGCATGATACAAAAGAACGACGGGGATTCAACGCACCGTCGCGAAGGGGGCATATGCGTAGCATCCTGATCGGCGGGGTCGCCTTGAGCGTAGGTTTCGCATCAAACGCATCGGCTAATGAAACAGTAACTTACACCTATGACGCCAGAGGGCGCCTTGTGAAGGTGGAGCGCTCGGGCACCGTGAATAATGGGGTGAAGACCGAGTATACCCTCGACAAGGCCAACAACCGCAAGAACGTCAAGGTCAGCGGGTCCCCTAACCCCGCACCCTGACGTGCACCCGTTCCTGCTGAATGTCGAATGCTGGGTCTATGAGAAAGTGCCCGGTTAATCATTCTGCACATTTTCTTGGAGAGATGATGAATCGCACAACTCTGACGCCGCGCGCGCGACGCCTCAGCCTGCTATGCGCATCGACCATTCTTGGTGCCGGCCAACCGGTTCAGGCTATAGCGCAAACCGAGCCTCCTGTGCACGTCGATGTCGACGAGAACGGAGTGGATTTCGTCAGCGGCGGCTACGTCACTACGTTGACTGAGGGGGCAATAGGTAGTGGCGAGGGACAGGTTGCCTTCACTCGTACGCGTAATAGCGGTACCGGGTGGTTCGACGAGTGGACCGGCGGCGTTGCGCTTCGGACTGTTGGTGGTGTTACAACGGCCTATGTTCTCCGTGGAAAGGTAGCAGACCCATTTGCCATCAGTGGCAACACATATACTTCCCTAACAGGAAATGGCTCGACGCTGGTAGGGACAGGCGCGGGTTACACCTACACCACCTCCGACGGGACAAAAATTGAATTCACCTCGCGTGGCGTTGGCAAGTTGAGCGGGTTCTATCCGGTACAGGGTTACGCTTGCTCCGGATATTCTATCTCCTGCAGCATTCCGACAAGCATTACTAAGCCCAACGGAATGAAGTTCAGTATCAAATATGACTGGGTGCAGAAGTGTACAAGCGGCGCCGGGCCGAGCTGCACCGCAGGGATTTCCTATTATCGGCTTGCTAGCGTCGCCAGTTCAGCCGGCTATGGTTTCAATGTCGCGTACCAGACGGATATCGCCGGAAATTACTCCGCGCCGCAGTCGCCATGGTATTACAGGGCGTCGGTGGCATTTTCTAACACCAATCAACCCGCCGCTTCTCCGCCAACTATCACCTATTTGAATCCCGCGGAGGGCTACGGAGACTACACTGATCCTGCGGGCCGTACTTGGCGCTTCACCGGGACCACCTCCCAACTCACGGGAATTCAGCGACCAGGTGCCGCGTCCTATTCGACCATTATCAGCTATAGTGGCACCCCGGCTTATGTCTCGTCGATCACGATCGACGGCGTGACGACCAATTATTCGCGAGTAGTGGTGGGCTCGGTAGCGACTACGACCATTACCGATGCGCTTTCGAACCAGAAGATCGTGGAGGCGGATCTCACAAAGGCGCGGGTGCGCAAGGTCACCCAGGTCTTGGCGTCCGGGAACATTGTCACGCAGTTCGACCATGACTCGAGCGGCCGCCTGACCGAAGTCACCTACCACGAGGGCAACAAGGTTCAGTACGCCTATGACGCCCGTGGCAATGTCACCTCGACCACGCTGAAGGCCAAGCCGACGGTTGGTGGCGCGGATATCGTCACCAGGGCCTACTATGCTCCATCCTGCAGCAATGTTGTGACTTGCAACAGTCCAATTTGGACCAGGGACGCCGGCCTCAACCAGACCGACTACAGTTACGACCCGGCAACCGGGCAGCTAACGTCGGTCACCGCGCCGGCCGCAGTGCTCGGCGGCGTGCGTGGCCAGACCCGCTTCAGCTACTCTGCGATTTCAGGTGTGTCGATGCTCACCGAAGTGTCAGCCTGTCGCACTACCAGCAACTGTGCTGGTGGGTCCGATGAAGTGAAGACTGCGATAGCTTATAACGGCAATTTACTGCCGACCTCTGTCAGCAACGGCTCCGGTGACGGCAGCCTGACCGCTACGCAATCTATGTTATATAATAGTTCGGGTGACCTCCTTTCCGTCGATGGAGCCTTACCCGGCAGTGCAGATACCACAAGCTATCGTTACGACGCGGCGCGCAATCAGATTGGCGTGATCTCCGCCGACCCTGATGGTGCTGGCCCTCTGCCGCGCTCTGCGCAGAGGCTTGCGTTCAACAGCAGCGACCAAGCGACGCTCATCGAAACGGGAACAGTGGGGGGAGTCTCCGATGCCGATTGGGCGGCATTTACACCTGCCACTCAACTCGCCATGACTTATGATGCGAATGGCTTCAAGACTGTCGATAGCTTCGCTGCCGGTACGAATACGTATCGGGTTACGCAATATAGCTATGATGCGACGGGAAGGCTAGATTGTGCCGCGCTGAGGATGAATATTGCAACCTGGGGAACTTCCCCGGGCGCCTGCGCCGTTACGGCTGCAGGCGCTTTTGGGCCTGACCGTATTTCGCGCACAGTCTACGATGGAGCGGGCCGAACTACGAAATTACAGGAAGGCTATGGCACTGTCGATCAAGCGGACATCCTAATCAATGCCTATACCGGAAACGGACTGGTTTCGAGCGTCACCGATGGCGAAGGCAATAAGACTAGCTACGAATATGACGGGTTTGATCGGCTCACAAAAACGCGTTTCCCTATCGGGGCGGTCGGCGGCGGAAACAGCTCCACTTCCGATTTCGAAGAAATTGTCTATAACAATGCAGGAAAAATAGCCAGCAAATATCTCCGAGGATATTACGCAGATTCGAGCAAGAGAATAGACTTTACATACGATCTTGCAGGGAGATTAGTTCGTAAACATGTTGCGGACGGATCTGTTGAGGATGTGTATTACGGATATGACTTGCTTGGCCAACAAATCTATGCTCGATTCTCTTCGGCGAATGGTATTGGAATTTCTAATAATTACGACGCTCTGGGCCGCCTAGTCTCTACCAGCAATGATATGAGCGGTAGTCCGCGAACCCTGAGCTACGTTTATGACCTTGCGGGCAACCGGGTGCGGATAACCCATCCGGACGGTGTCTACTTCGCGAGCGATTACGACGGCATTAACCGGCTGAGCGCTTTGAAATGGTGGAGCAGCGGCAGCGGGACAGTGCCTTTTATGAGCATCGTTTACGATACGATGGGGCGACGCTCCGGGGTCACCCGGTCGGGCAGTTCTACCAGCTACGGGTACAACGCGATTTCGCGCCTTTCGAGTCTAGGGCAGGCGTTTGCAGGTGGTGTCGGAAATCTCAACCAGACCTTTGATTACAATCCTGTCGGCCAGATATCCGGCCAGAGCCGCGATAATGATTCCTATGCTTATGTCGGACATTACAATGTTGATCGCGCCTATGCCGTCAATAGCCTAAACCAGATCGTGGCAGCCGGGCCGGCAAGTTTCGTTTACGATCTGAGAGGCAACCTTACGAGTGATGGCAGCAATAGCTTTAACTATGACGCTGAGAACAAGTTAATTTCGAAGAGCGGCGGCGTGACGTTAACATATGATCCATATGGCCGAATCTTTTCGGTCACCAGCGCCGGGGGAACGAGCCAGTTTCTCTACGACGGCGACCGCTTGGTGGGAGAATATAACGGCTCTGGGCTTCTGACGCGGCGATATATGTTTGCTGGCCGAGACGAGCCGGTCTTCGCGGATACGGGGGGGATGAACTGCTCAGGTAGTACATTTTTCCACAACGATGAGCGAGGCTCCGTTATCGCTCAGGCTGATTGCGCTGGTAATCGCAACGGGACCAACGCCTACGATGAATATGGCGTCCCCGCGGACGGAAATTTCGGGAGATTTCAATACACTGGTCAGATGTGGCTACCTGAGCTCGGAATGTATTATTACAAGGCGCGCGTCTACTCTCCGACGCTAGGGCGCTTCATGCAAGCTGACCCGGCTGGGTATGCTGACGGCCTCAATCAATACACTTATGTTGGGAACGATCCGGTTAATTTCGCCGACCCGAGCGGATTACTTCGAGCTGGATGTGTTTTCGTTACGGGGAGTCGTATCCCGGATTGCAGTGGGCGTGATACGGCAACGGGATATGTTGCACGTAAATTCTCCGAGTTGACCGGGAGCGCTCAGACCGCCGCAATCGACGCTGTTGCCAAATACATTGTAGGAGACATTACGCTCGGTTCCGTAGTGTCAACACTGGTGCAGGAGGGGGCGGTGGTTCCTTGCGCAGGCGCTTGGAACTGCGACGAGTTTGCGTTCAAATTTGTCTCAGACCCAGGAAATAAGCTCAATCAAAATGCCACCTTCAGGAAAATGGCTGCGGCTGCTTGGGGCAAGGCGATTGATGAACAGGTTGAGGTTGGTTTTGGAGGCATAGGCTTTGACGATTTCCGGCCTACAACCGGCCTTATTTCATCTGACGCCGGAAAGTTTATTTCAAAAGAACAAATCAAAGCCATTGCCGACACGGGCGCAAATGTCTTCTTCCATACTCACCAATACATGTATGGATATCCGGGGTTTAGCGGAACAGATCAGCAGACCTGCAGTATGTATGGATTCTTCTGCGTCGTATACGCGGGCGCGCGAGGTCGCGGAGGTGACTATGGTTGGTATTATTATCGAAATGGCAGGTCTAAAGCTACTAACTAGCCATCTGTAGACTGATACTATAAACTCCGTAGGGGGCCTTTATGAGAGTATTTGTTGTCGCGCTTCTGCTGACTGGAGCATGTAGCGGCGATATCGCGCCTCACAGCGAAAATTCTTCAAGCTTGATGTCGCGGGAAACGACGAATTACGGCAGCGGCATCAACAAAGGTTCTACTTGCGGTACTCCGTCGCTTGGTTCCTGGCCGCCCGCTCCTATTGCAGGAGGCATCGTAAAAAACATGGACCGCGCGATGGCGTTAGGAGCAGTTTATTTGGTGGATATCTACGGTAAGGACACCATTCGTTTTCCACTCTCCGCTAAAATCAAGAACGGCGTTTGGCTTGTCGAGGATAGCGGCCCGGGAAGAGGTGCCATTGGCGGCTCTCGATATGTTGAAATTTGCCAATCTAATGGTGCGGTTTTGAGTACGTTCGAAACCCAGTGAGCAAGGTTTTGCATCGCGCGTCGTATATCGATGCTTGGTGAAGGGCTCTGCTGCCCGCCCATACCTATCACGGGTTCACCGCCGCATCTGTGGTATCATCCAGCCCCTCATTTGTCTGGCCCTTCCGGGGTCAGCCTTTCAACTCGTTGTAACTAGCTAACGCGCGCCAAGATCATCAGTAGCAAATATGCCCCATCCACGCGGGCAGATGCGTCAAACAAAAAGAGCGGCGCTATGTCGGCTCGCAGGCGTTTCTCCTCGGCAACCAGGTAAGGGACCCCGCGCATAATCTGTGATTTGAAGGAGGCCCTATGCCAAGCGTGCCGGGAAATGGCGCTTGAGTTCGGCTTGGGCAAGAAAGCCGCCACCGAACGCAGCAGCAAGGAGCCCGCTTCCCGCAAGAAATAGCCCGCTTCGCGGGAGAACGTCCGATAGCGCAGCTCAGGACGCACTCCGGAATCCTCACCGGATCCCCGCGCGCAACGACCAGGCTTTCCCGGTTGCTGACCGTCTGCTCTCGGGGAATGAAGCGGCAATAGCTGCCGTTGCGGGACAGGCTAGCGCGGATGACCGCTAACGCCCCAATTGCGGACGTTCAGCAGCGTTCTCCAGATACCCCAAAAGCTGCCCTGCGAAGTGAGCTATGGAGATCACTAATATCCGGCCGGTAGCGCTCCGAATGTGAAACCAATGCCGTGTGAGTCCAAGGCTACCTGAAGTCTTTCCAACACCAGTTTGGCAGTCTCGGTTGGAACGAACTGTTGATGGACTGCAATCACCGGTCGCCGCCCCTTCGCTTCGGGCACGTCTTCAACGATCTGACCGCTCTCCAGATAGCCAAGATACGCATTTACCTTGTCTTCCAGCGCCTTGAGGTGACTGGCCTCTTCGCACCAGTCCAAGTGGTCGGATATGTTCAAAACGACGTCCCCTGACACCTTGTCGATGCCTATCGCATCAATGGTCCCAGCATCTACGATAGACATTGCAACTCCCGCCGAGAATCAATCAAAGGACGTCTGATATCGAACGAACGCTCGCAAAAGCTGCCAGACCGCTCCCCACCCATAGTCGGCCATTCGGCGGTGCGGCGACCAATCCAAAAGCCGCCGGGCTGCTAACGCCCCAATTGCGGACGTTCAGCAGCGTTCTCCAGATACCCCAAAAGCTGCCCTGCGAAGTGAGCTATGGAGATCACTAATATCCGGCCGGTAGCGCTCCGAATGTGAAACCAATGCCGTGTGAGTCCAAGGCTACCTGAAGTCTTTCCAACACCAGTTTGGCAGTCTCGGTTGGAACGAACTGTTGATGGACTGCAATCACCGGTCGCCGCCCCTTCGCTTCGGGCACGTCTTCAACGATCTGACCGCTCTCCAGATAGCCAAGATACGCATTTACCTTGTCTTCCAGCGCCTTGAGGTGACTGGCCTCTTCGCACCAGTCCAAGTGGTCGGATATGTTCAAAACGACGTCCCCTGACACCTTGTCGATGCCTATCGCATCAATGGTCCCAGCATCTACGATAGACATTGCAACTCCCGCCGAGAATCAATCAAAGGACGTCTGATATCGAACGAACGCTCGCAAAAGCTGCCAGACCGCTCCCCACCCAATTGCAGACATCCAGGCGCGGGCCGTCGTTTCCAAAGCGGACCGTCCGCTTATAGGGCTCCGGGATAGCCACGGGAACGGCGGCAATTGAGGCGCAAAACAGTCCCTCCGGGCCGCCGCTCTCACCGCCGCGCCGGCACCCAATTCTTCGCCGGACGCCGCAAGGCATCGACCCGGATGCCCGTGCAGATGTCGATAAAGGCGCGGATGCTGGCGCTGCGGTATTTCTCCGCATGCATCACCAGATAGGAGCGGCGGCAAAGATCGAGGTCGGGGGCGTGCAGGCGGACGACGCGGCCCTGTTGCAGTGGCGCATAGGCCGCGAGTTCGGATACGCAGCCGATCATGCCGCTGACGGCGACGGTTTCGACGATGGCTTCCAGCTGCTGCAGCTCCATGCCGATCCGCCATTTGCTCCGCCAGGCGCGCATCGCATGGTCGAGCGTCTGGCGGGTGCCCGATCCGGCTTCGCGCACCACCCAGCGCTCGGCGAGCAGCGCGTCGATCGGGCAGGGATTGCGTGTGGCGAGCGGGTGCGCGGGGTTGCAGATCAGCACCAGCCGGTCCTCGATCCAGTCGGTCAGGGTCAGGCCGGACTGCGCGCATTCGCCCTCCACCAGCGCGAGATCGAGCGAGAAGTCGGCGACCCTGGCGGCGATGCCTGCGGTATTGCCTATTTCCAGTGCGACGGCGCTTTCCGGATAGCGCCGCGCATAGATTTCGATCAACCGCGGCATGACGTGATTGCCGATGGTCTGCGTGGCGCCCAGCCGGATCGATCCCGGCCCCTTCCGTCCGGCGAGCAGCGCGTCGACTTCCTTCGCCCGGTCGAGCAGGTCGCGCGCCGCGGGCAGCAGGGCGCGGCCGGTTTCATTGATGCGCAGCCGCTTGCCGGCGCGATCGAACAGCGGCCGGCCATAGCGCCGCTCGAGTTCGAGCAGCGCCGCGCTCGCGGCCGATTGCGACATCGCCAGATCGGCCGCCGCCGCCGAGACATTCCCGTCGCGCGCCACTGCGGCGAAGACCTGAAGATGACGGAGGCTGAATCGCATAACCCGGTTTATCAATGATTAGTGCCCAAAATTCCAGTTTTTCCGGTTGAATGGCATGGCCTATCCGGGGCGCCCCTTCCAGAAGGATGGAGCATTTTGCCATGACCTATGTCGTCACCGACGCCTGCATCCGGTGCAAATTCATGGATTGCGTCGAAATATGCCCGGTCGAGGCGTTTCACGAAGGCGCGAACATGCTGGTGATCAATCCGGACGTATGCATCGATTGCGGCGCATGCGTTCCCGAATGCCCCGCCGATGCGATCGTGCCGGATATCGATCGCGAAGCGGCGCCGTGGATGGAAGTGAACAAGCGCTGGTCCGCGGTGTGGCCGGTCATCTCACTGCGCGGGGAAACCCCGGCGGAAGCGGACGCGCATCGCGGCGAGGCGGGGAAATATGAGAAATATTTCTCAGCGGAGCCGGGGGCGGGCGGATAAGCGAGGCGCAACCGGAGCCGAGGGAGCAAGCGATCGTCAACCTTCGTACCGCCCGCAAGGCGCGCGTGCGGTCCGTCGCAAACCGCGTGGCCGTCGGCCGGACGAAGGGCCGCTTTCGGGATCATCCAGCATCAGCTTGAATGACCGCTTTTGGGGCGCGAAGCGGACGCTGAGAACCCTGGAGCATCCGTTGTGCCAACCAACGCTGCGAGATTGCTCTAAGCAGACGGATTGGCCTGCCTGTACATGGCTTAGCTCATCCACCTAGAGCGTCGGTCTCCAAAGCAAAAATCAGCACCACATTCGAGCGGCGAAAACGGCAGAAAACTGCCGTTTTTTCTTGATAATCCTACCCCCACCTAAGATCAAGGACACAAATTGGCGCACAGGCTTTGTCCGCCCGCGTCCCGATTTGACTGCGAGCGAACTGCCTCGGATTTTGGCGCCGAGAGGGTAACGACTAAAGCAGCTCGCCCTGATCCTGCCCGAGCATCTTGTTGATGAACGGCCTCATATAGCCGTTGACCGCCTCGAACTCGTCCTCACGCAACAGGGACTCCTTCACCTGCGGATTGATGACATGACCGTCATATGCCGCGCCGTGTAGCGAGACCGTGCCGAGGACCAGTTGCATGTCACGCGGCCGGTTCTTGAGCGCAAATGCAATGATCGCGGCGGCGTTCTTTTCATCCTGGTCCTGCTGAAGCGGGGTATCCAAGATTATCGGGCACAGACAGGAGGTAGTGTATTCGCGGATCGTGTGCAGCAACGCGAAGTGATAGGCCAGAATGGCTCTCGGGCCGTAACTACCGGTCTCGTTGATCTTCGGCGAGACGCTCTTCTTTGCCGCGGCTCCGAAGGTGACGCCGAGCTCCACCGCGAAGGCGCTGAGCTTTTTGGTGTAGAAGGCCACGATCTCTGCCTTGCGCTTGGCGCTGCTATGCGCCTTCATCCGCTTGGCAGCCTCATCCTCCTTGATCTGCCATTCGACGATACCCCCATCGATCACGGCACGCTCGGCCGCAATGGTGGCGTCGACCATGCGCTCGCTCTCGTCCTTGAGCACATCGCGGAGCTTCACCTCGCCGCGCCTCTCCTCCAGAAGCGCATCGATACTGCCGATCCGATCGCTATACGACCGAAGCGACGCCATTTGCCGCGCCACGTCGGCCTCGACCTCAATCAACGAGTGCCGGGCACTCGCAAGAAATCCTCTGCACGCGTCCGCGTCGCTGATCAGATTGAATCGGTTCGCGAAGTCATTCTCATGGACGGTATTGCACGTGGGACATACGACCTGAGCATCCGCCAAGCTCTGGGTGAACTTCACGTCCGCGTCGAGTTCCGCCAAGGCAACGCGCGCAATCTCGATTTCTTCCACGAGCACTGCCCGACGGGACTGAAGTTCGGAAATCTTGTGTTTCACCCCCTCATAGATGGCACGAAGCTCGTTCAGCTCCGCCAGCAACTGCTCGATCTGCTGCCCAAATAGCTCAGGTGAGAAAGTCGCCGTCACCGGCGATCGTCCATTCCGTAGCCGCGCCGTCGCGCGATCCAGCGCACGTCGCTCCGCCTTCAGCTCGTTCTGTTCGCGTTGCGCATCCGCACGCTCTGCCTGTGCGCTGTAATATTCTCGCGGCCGGATGCCGGTATGATATTCGAGGATGCTCTTCTTGAAATTGGGGATCATCGCGAGGCTCTTGAACGAGCTCCAGCTGTCGTCCCAGCCTCGATCCTGGTCCTGATAGAAGGGCAGGAAGCAAAATTGCGGTGGAGGCACCACGAGATCATTGGACTTGGTGGTCAGCTGAATCGTGAAGTCGAGCAGCTCGGCGACTTTGGGGCCCACCTCCTTAACGAGCGACGTCCCGGTCCAGAGGAGATTATCCGCGGCATCGAACAAGGCGAATTGGTCGTCGAAGCGAAGGATCGAATGGATCGTGCCGTCTACGGAAAATTCGAGCAGAACGGCGACCGATGCCTTGGTCCATTTCTCGTTCACGACCGAGGATACCGCGCCGAAGGCGCCATAGATTGATTTGATGAGATGCGACTTTCCGGTGTCGTTCTCACCGAAAACTACCGTCGTATCGCTATCAAATTTCTCCTGCCTCGCCTTCCCTTCGAGGCTGGACAGAAGAAGAAGCCTTCGCAACTTCAAGTTTTTCATATGAATTCTTTCTGAGGCTTCGGATTAATCTCTTGTACTGCTCAGCTTTAATGATGCGTGTATATCTCATATATGATCATCGCTTTCAGTCGCATGGGACTAAACGGAGACAAATACTTCTTTCCGACTTCCTCAGCATTGAGGTAAAGCGCTTCCACCATATCGACCAGGCTAAGGCTCGAATCCGCGATCACGGTCGGCAGAGCTTCCGCGATCTTCATGCGGATCCGTTGGACCGCGCGATCGGCAGAGTTCAGGGCGGCGGCGCGATAGACCGCATATTCCTGACTGATGCGAAGCTGTTCCGCGAAGGGATAGGTCAGGCTTGGTGCTATCGTACCCCATTCCGGCGAGCGGCTGCTGCTCTGGATAGCATCCAGCCACTCCTGGACATTGGCCTTGGTCAGGCCCTTCTCCTTGATTGCCTGCTGGAGCGAAGTGGTCTCGCCAGAAAAATTCGCCTTCCTACGGCACTCGTCCGCGATCGCCTGGTAGACAGCCTCCGGGCTGAACCACACCGTCCCGAGTTGATCGGCAATGAAGGTCTGGAGCTTGCCCCTTGTGTGAGAGGCCACATCTCCCAGGCTGAGATCAGTATGCTGGAATCCAAGCAGCCCAATCTGGGCCTCAGTCGCTCCGGGATAAGCCTGCTGGACCGACGCGACGATCTTCTTGAAATCGGCGGGATCGCATTCGTTGAGACGGAAAGCGCTCTTCCCGGCGTTCAGTCCGCAGAGCTGGTTCGAAACGAAATCGGCAGACAGGACCGCACCCTGAAACTTGTCGATATTGTCGAACATCTTGTCGACATAGGAGGGTTTCTCCTTGGTGCCCTCCTCGGTTTTTACCTTTTCCCGCTTAAGAAGCGCGGTCAGCGTCCAGCCCCCGTTGGTAGCTTTTGACTTCACCTGATAGAAGCGGACGTTGGTGGGATTGGTTGAGCTATCGAGCAAGGCGACGTCATCGTGAAACTCGAAGACGATCGCATAGTCATCGTTGGTCCCGTGCTGCTGAAAGAGCAGCGCGAGCCCCCACATTGCCTGGAAATCATATCGGCCGCCGGTCGCCGCCTTCTCTCGAAAAGGCTTGCTGACGAGATCTGTTGCCAACACCATGTATACGCCCCCTGAACGCGATTTGATGCCCGCAACCAAAAGATTATACAATCACCAAGGGGCTATTCCGAACGATACTAAGCCCCGAGATCAGCCGATCCGCTCATCCTGCCGGAGTGTGAGATGGACGATGCTGATCGGACCCTCAGGCCAATATTCGTCCTTCTCAGGTTTCTCGGGGCCACCTCCGGCACTTAATCCCGGCGGCACCGAAAGGTACGGCGCCGCGTCGTGGATAAATCCAATTACATTGCCATTCCGCCGAAGCACGCCAGAATCACTCGCAACAATCGGAATGGCACCGGTCACTCGTAGCAACTCGTCGACGGTAAAAGACCAATCGTCACTGGCGCCCGCCTGTGCCTCTCGACCACAACCTCCAACACCCATGGCCATGTGGGCGAGATAGTCTCCGATCGCGACTTCCGCCCGGAGACCGTTTGGGCTGACCGGCAGCCAGTGGGACCAGTGGCGCGGTGCCAGATCTATCTCGACACCGCCATATTCAGCCGACAGCGCCGGATCTCCAACCAAGGGTGTTCCATTCAGATCGCGAACACGAGCATCATAGCCGGGATCGACAAAGGTGAACGGGCGCAGATCCGCCAGCAGCTCATGCTGCGTCCAATCCGAGCCGGACAATTTGATCTTCCGGCTCTTGTATCGCTTGGCTTGGACAAGCGCCGCGCGCCGGTCGGTAATCCCGCCGCCCTGATCCTGATGGTCCATTACGATGAGGAGGTCGGCAAGTTCGCACACCCCAGTCCCCTTGGTGTAGCGGATCGGCGTAAAGCTTACATGCGGCCGGGAATGGGTGAAAACCGCGGTCAATTCCAGTCGGTGCAACGCCGGCCGCAGCAGGGGATCCCAAGCGGCCGCAATCGCATCGAACCCGTCAAGCGTGAGCGCTCGCACCGCACCAACCTCCCCGGACGGCCGCAATGTCCGAGGACCGCCCTGGTCCAGGACATCTCGAACCGTTGTTTCGGCCGCCGCTGCCAGTTGGTCGACGAGCAGAGGATCATAAGCCAGCATGATTAAGGGGTCCTCGATAACCAGCGGTCGCATCTCGGGGCATAATCGCCCCGAGAATTTCGAATGATCAGATTAAGCGCCCCATCGACCGCCCAACAAATGGAATCGGCAAGTGATCAGCTCGGAACTTCGATCAAGGCTGACCGCCGGAAACGTAGAGGTTTTCGCCGCTGATCCATTGCGATGCTTCCGAAGCCAGGAACAAGGCGACGGGGGCGATGTCGGTGGTTCGACCAAATCGACCGAGCGGCGTCTGGCGGACCAGCTCGGCCTCGAACTCGTTGCCAATCATATTCGCGGCATGCGTACCCTCGGTCTCGACACCTCCCGGGCTGATGGTGTTGACCCGGATCTTTCGAGGACCAAGTTCCTTGGAAAGGGAGCGGCTGATTGCATCCACAGCGGACTTCGTTGCGGCGTAGATCGCGCCTGTCGCGGGCGCCTGGCGGCTGTCCGAATCGGCGCCGCAAATGCGCTACCACCTTGTCCGTGTATTGCCGCTGCCTCCTCGCGTTCGGGCTATGGTAGATGCCGATCGCCTTCCAATAATCGCGGGCGGTACTGAGCCCCGAAAGGAATATCCACCGCGCGGCTTCGACATTGAAGCAGGCATCGTTCTTCAGCCATTGCCGCACTTGCACCTCGGAGCGCCCGATCAGGGCCGCGATTTTCGGCACCCACCAGCTGTTGACCCGCAGAGGACCGAGGTCATGGGTTCCGTCCCGGTTGGCGACCTCCGCGCCTATCCAGCCCCCTTCCTGATCCCTGAAACCCCAGAGCGTCTTCTCGAGCCACCCTCGCCCGGCGGAAGCGTGGGAGATGCAGTAGGCGATCCGCATTTCGGAATTCGGGTCGCCGGCGGATCTCCCGGCCTTGAAGGGAAGAAGGCCGGGGAAGCACGCGCTCCCCCGGCCCATGCGATGCCTCAGAAAGGCATCGGCTCCTCGTCTTCGACGCCGGCGCCCACCAGGCCGCCATTCGCGCCCGCCGTGCTTTCGCCGAACCCGCCTTCATCGACCGGCGCGCGCGGTCCCGAGCGGACCGCTGGACCGAAATCGTCGCGGCGCTGCGGTCGTCGCCAAGCCACCCGATAGCCCTCGGTGTCGTCCCCGAAGAGAGCGATGGGCAGCGGCTCCGCCAGGCTCGGATCGTCGATCGTGCCCTGAAGGAAGATCTCGCCGGTGGTATGCTTGGCCACCGCTTCCCAGAGCGCGCCCACCTGGACCCAGCGATTGCCGACATTGAGCGCGACGATCTCGAAGAGCGGCGCCCGGTCGTTGCTGCTCTCGACCGGACGCAGACCCAGACGCGGCAGGTCGATCGTGCGGGTCGCGATCGATCCCATCAGACGACCATTGCTTTGCTTGAACTCACCGATGTTCATGACACAATTCCTTGACGTTCGTCGCTCCGGCCAATCCCGAAGCGACACTCGCCAAAGACCTCCTCTTCTCTGAGGCCTGCCCTCACCTCGCATGAAGACGCTGCAGCTTGCCGTCCGCTCCCCGCGCAGCTCAGCCCAGACCGTCAAGGAGACGGCGGGTTACGCAACGCCTGGAGCTTCTTCTCGGCCTCCTCAAGCGCGATATGGGCGTTGGTGTTGGTAACCAGGGCATTGGTCGCCTCGGTATCCCCGCTGACCGCCGCGAGTGCCGCTGCCCGCTCGGCGGCCTTGCGGTCGTCCTCCTTCTTCTTGAGCCGGTCCTGTGCCGCCGCCTCCCGGTCGGCGATGGCCTTCTCTTTCCCGGCCAGCGCATTAATCAGCGCTGTCTCGCGTCCGGCCGCCGCGGTGGGCTCATCACGCCGATACTCGGCGAAGGCCTGACCCGAACCAAGCGCGTCGTTCAGGGCTTTCAGCCCTTCCTCCGCTGCGGCCTTGGGGCTTGTGTAGGTCATGGTGGCGAGGGTGCTGTCCTCGCGGAACGAGGCCTTCAGCGTGTTGTTGACAAAGGCACCATTGACCAGCGGTAGCGAGACCAGCATCCCCGCCTGGGGCACGACGCGATCGTCACGTGCCAGCAGCGCGTTGTCATTGTCGGCAAGCGCGTCACAGTCCGCGACCAGCACAGTTTTGCAGACGCGGAGCGACCCGCGCGCGATCGTTCGGTAGAGAATACCGCACCCCCGTTTGGCGCCGCTTGGACAAGCCGTCGCCGGCGTCAATTTGGGCCATGCGCCATCCGGAATGGTGAACGAAGCGACGACGGTCATAGTGTCAATCAGGTCAGCTATGTTCGAGGCATAGGTTGCCGAATCCCCGACTGCGTCGAGGTCGGCATTGATACCATTGATCTTGAGCTTGGTCGGCGCCGCCGGATCGGGATAGACTAGCTGGAGCCCATGCTCGATGAGCGTGGCGGTGCTGTCGCGCCGAACCACCTTCGCTATTGCCGGCTGGGACCCGGCGCGCGGCGTCCACCGAATGACCTGCGCCGCCGTCAAAGGCTTGAGCCGGACATCATAAGCCTCCTGCGCCGCCGCCTGTGCCTTGGTTGCCGCGTCCACCGCATTCTTCTTCTTCTCCAGATCGTCCGCCGCCGCGGTCGCAGCAGCGCTGGGCGCCGCGGGTGCGGGCGTGCCCGCCGCCAGGGTTGCGGCCGGTGCTGGCGCCGCCGGCTTTGCCGCCTTGTCTGCCGCCTTAGTAGCCGCATCCAGCGCGACGAGCGCCGCCGCGAGATCCTTGGTCTTCTGGGTGAGCTCAGCCTTCGCATTGTCGGCGATCACGCGCTCGGCCGCGGCTTCCTCGGTGCAGAGAATGCGAGGTTTGGTATCGATAGTGGTGTTGCCGCTGGTCAAGGTCACCGGGTTGCTCAGCGTCATGGCAAGCTTGGCGACATTGAAAACGGCCTTGGTGCCTTCGGTAATGACTGCGGCACTATGATCTTCGATCGAAGCGTTGACCGACTTGATCATCCCCGAGTCGTGATTGCCTGCATCAAAGGCGGTCGTCTTCATCGCCGATCCCATTTTGAGATAGTCGATGATGACAGGCGTTCCCGGATGGAGCGCGCCGGTCACGATGGCCCGGGTATCGACCACGGCCGAGTCGTTGGTTGCCGCGAAGTTCTTTGCATCGACCTGCGGACATTTCGAGATCGTGCGTGTTACCAGAATCGTATAGCTCAGGTCGGGCAGCTGATAGCTGTACCCGCTGGGTACTCCGCTTTCGTTTCCCTTGGCCGGGAGCGTGCCGTCCGCAGTGGGCACCACGCCCTGAAGCTGCGTCGTGCACCCTCCGTTCGCGGCGCCCAGCGCCAGCAATAGACCCGCTAACCCAGCCTTCCCCATCTTTGCCCCCTGTCAGTTAATCCGCGCGCCAGGCCCCTTCCGGATGAAGCGGTTGACGAGCGGGATATCGATGTCCTTGAAGTCGAGATCTGTGACCCGCTCCGGCTTGTCGGTTCCGTTGAGCTTCCAGGCAGCGCGGAACTGCACTCTTCCCTTGCCGGCGGCGGGCGACACTTTCTTGCACGGTACGGGCGGCATGATCAGTCCGTCCTGATAGCCGGTGAGGATCGAGATGCCGCCGAGTCCGGTCTCGCTGGGCTTTCCGGCGAAGCTCCAGGTCTGGTCGCCGCCGATGCCCATGCACGGCTTCCAACTGGGCACGAGGCGAAGCTCGCCGATCAGTTCGATAGGCGGTGCGGCAAGATCCGCCGCCGATGCCGAAGGCTGGTAGCTGATATAGTCATAGTTCACGAAGAGGGCCCGCTCGACATTGGTGACGGTATGAGCCTGGGTCTGCGCATCGCCGGAACTGGGGTCGCCGCTGACCTGGATCCGGTAGCGGATCGCCTCGGGCGGCGCGTCCTCCGCCATCATGGAATTGACCAGCGCGCTCGTGAAAGTGACGATCGGTGTCGACTGGGAGGTACCGCTCATCCGGACGAGCTCATCGGTCTCCCCGATCCAGGAGCGGATCCGGCATCCCGGTGCTGCGGTGCCGACCTTCTCCTCGCTCGTATTGGAAAAGGCGACCAGTGGTTCGGCGGGCCCCTTGGTGGCACCCACCACCAGGATGTTCTGGGTCTTGGAGCCGCCCGCCAGCATCGCGGGATAGGAATTCTGCTCCTCTACACTCTTATAGCCATTGCCGGCCGCGACCACGAACAGAATTCTGTCGCGATTGTTCGAGGTCAGCAGGTTCAGGTCGGGCAACTGCTCGCGAGAATATTCGATGCTCATGTTGACGATGCGCGGATTCACCTTGCCGACGGCACTGATGATGTCCGAGACCGACAGGCCGTCGAGCTTGTCCTGTCCTGGGGAAACCGCGACCACCGCGATCGTCAGCCAGTTCTGCAACAAGCTCCGGTCGAAGCCGGGTCCGCCGAGCGTTAGTCCAAGCACATGCGTGCCATGCCCGCTCAGCTGGTCCGGAGCCGTCAGGCCATTCTCGTAGTTGATCGGCTTGATGGTCATCTTGGGACCGGGTTTCAGCACCGGACCGATGAGCCCGTCGGGATCGTTCTTGAGGAAGAGCGATCCGGCGTCCTTGAACGCGGTACCAAACTGCGCCTGCCCGCCAACCCTACGCGCGCCAAAAAACCCATTGTCGACGACAAGCAATCGCGTCGGATTGGGAAAGCCCATGTTGTCGCGCAGGAACCGGTAGGTCGCCGAGACGCGGACCGGATCGAACGGTGGCGTTTCGATGCCTACGCATTCCGGCGCCTCTGCAAAGCTGATCCGACCTTCGGAGTCTGTCAGCTGCGCTCCGGCGGAAATCGGTATGGTGGCCGTGGCTACCGTACCGGTCACGTCCTGAACGGGAAGCTTGCGGACGTCTTCGGCCTTCACGACCGCGACCGCATCATTGAGCTGGGACAGGAAATCGTCTTTTGATTTGAGCAGTTTCAACCGCGTGGGGCGCGTACTCCAGTTGTAGGTCAGCGACTGACCGATCTTAAGCGCATTGTTCGGGCCGATATCGGAGCCGGCGAAGAGCGCATTCCACGTCTTCGGACTTCCTGTGCTCCCCGTGAAGATCTCATAGAGCCTGGGAACATTGTCCTTATCGAGGACGGTATAGGTACCCTTGATGTTGTTGACGTAGAGGCATGCCGGCCAATGCAGGTTGTACGCCCTGTCGAGACTTGGCTGATCGGGGTCAAGGCCTTCCGCCTTCTTCCCATTCAGGGTGTGCAAGGCCGCAAAATAGGCGTCGGTCACGCTCCCGCACAGCTGCATCGCAATCTCGCGCGGCGTCTTGAGCCGAAGCTCCGGACTTTTGTCCGGCTCGAAGGCGGTCGGCTCGGCGGCCTCGGCGACCAGCTTGACGACATTGTCGGGCAGATTGGGATGGACGGCCCTGAGCGTGATGATGTCGGACGCCACATTCTGATCGGGAACCGGCTGCACGATAGACTTGTCGGCATTCTGCGCGATACCTACGGAGCCGGTGGCGACAATCGCGAGGATCGCAAGCAACCCGGTCGGTGCGAGCGGCTTCACAGGCAGCGTCCCTTATGGTCCTTGGCGGGATCGCCCACGATCTCGCAGACAAGTGCGCCGGGATTGGCCGCACGCCAGGCCTTGAGCAGGTCGGCGAAGACGGGGTGCGAAAGCGCTACGACGGTAGAGCGATACTTCACGTTGCCGGACCCGCCCGCCACACTGAAATTGATTCCGCGGACACTGCGCTCGGCTTCCTGCGACTTGGTGGTGATGCCCGTCATGAGTGGGCCGCCAGAATCGCCCGGGCAGAGAGCGGGCTCCGACCCGTCGGAATTGATGAGGATCGCCAGCGAGGCCCCCGACGCCTTTGCGACCTTTTCGTCGCCGATACGGAAGGAACGCGATTTCGGTCCAGGAACAATCTGGCGATCGGCGTCGAGCGACATGGACTCGCACCCATAGCCGACCAGCAGCACTGGCTCGTCCTCGGTGACCGGCCGGGTGTCGACCGAGTCGAAGAACATGTCGCCCGGCAGGAGCTTGGCGTTCGGGGGCGGCTTGAGCCGACATAGCAAATAGTCGAAGCTCCAGTCAGTCTTCTGGCGGTCGCTGCGCATGCAGGCGAGATCCCAGTTCTTCCCGTCGATCTGCACGGCGGCTGGGCGAAGCCCGCCGCTTCCGTCGACCATACAATGTGCGGCAGTGAGCACCGCCTCAGGTCCAACCAGCGTCGCGGTGCAGTAATCGTCACTCTTTTTCAGGAGATCGAAGTCAGTGACGAGGATGTTCCGGAAATAGCGCGGATCAGCCTCGACGCCACGGAACACCTTCGTGCCGCCCTGTGCGACTTCAGCGTCCACGAACTTGAAGACGATCCGATCGGCTTCCTGCGCATACGAGGATACCGCGACCAACAGGCCGGGCATCGCCAGGAAAATCCCCCTCAATCGCATAGCTTATCCCCCACCGCGATTAAGTGATCAGCGAGCGCGAGAGTCAATCTATAGAATCGGACGAAATATTCTCTCCGCCTGAAAGTCTCTCTTGGGCCTACTCAAGATCATGTCAGCAGAATTAACCATTTTGGACTTATTTCAAACCACTGACGCTCCAAGGATTTCTTACGAACCGGCTCGACGCTTGAGCCACGCGCCGGAGGTGTGCCACCGGGCGGAAACCGGGGCGACCGCGCGCTGAGACGCGACGGCAGATGGTGGGACGCGCCTTCCTTCCCGTTTGGGCGTGGCCTGCTGCAGCTTTCCAGCAGATCCGGCATGCGGGGAAACGCTCCTCGAGAAACGACGCCTCGCACAACCCGACGGCACGCCGATCGCCTCCCATATCCCTTTGCTCGCTCTCGCTGCCGCAGATGCGGATCGACTGCTGATGCGCCCCAGGCTGTAATCTCGGCAAGCCAAAGAGTTGTCGGTCCGTGCTCCGCCGGAAGCGGAACTGCGGCCATGGCTCTTCTGTTTCGACAATGCCGATCCGGCCATCGATGGAGACCTCAATGCCCGCACAGCAGCTGGAAATCGACGACACGACCGTGTTCGACAATCTCGATGATCGCCAGGTCGAGTTCGATGCGGAGGTCGATGGCGAGGAATATCAGTTCGCGGTGCAATATAGCGTGCTCGAGGCGCTGACGGGCGACCAGCCGGATGGTGATGCCGAGAGCCGGTTCCGCCAGCATGTCGATACCATCAGGGAAGCGGCGCTCTCGGCGCTATCCAACGGACCCGACCGGCCGCTGATCGTCGTCAGCGAAAACGATCTCGATCGATGAGCGTGCGCACATGACCGAAGCTGGACCATGAGCGCGTCGCTCGAAAATGTCGTGCGCGGCGACGACGATATGGCGGAGGTCACCAATCTCCGCGAGGCGGTGCGGGTGTGGCGTGCACTCGACGCCGATCATCGCGCGCATGCCGTCCTCATCCTCGACCATCCGGTGCGGATCGACGGTGCGCCGGTCAATCGCTTCGAGGGCGAAGGCATTTCGGCGCTGGCCGAACGGCTTGCCGATTGAGAAGGAAAATGGCCCAGCCGCCGAGGCTGCCGGGCCCAAAGTCAAGGAACCCCCTCCAGGAGCGGATCCCCTCGGGTCGCAGAGATGTGATACGACGACCTGACCTCGCTGCATTGGACACGTCCGATATCTAGGCCCAGTTGATGCGGTTTCGGCGCATCTATATCGCAAGACATGCCTGCCCTGCCGGCCCGAGACGCCAGGCACTGGCCGACTCAAGCGCAGGCGGGTACATTGACACCCATGGACACCGAGACGCTCAGGGTGGTCGCAGGGCTGGCGCGCAAGCGCGCCGCGCGGAACGGTGCCGACCATGGTGACGGGATGGCCCGGCTCGGCGCGCAACGCGCGCTCACCCAGCTGGCGATCGATCTGGAAGTCACCGCCGCCGAGTTCGACCGCCAGGACCGCCGCGTCCGCAAGCGCCCCGCCGCATAGCACCCACCCCAACCGACGCTCCGCCCGCCCGCGCCTTTACCCTTCCGGCAGGCGGGCGTTACCCGCAGGGCCGATAGCACGCCGGTCCCCGCCATCCGGCGGGGAGCCGCCGCAACCGTATCTAGGAAGCGGCACCGCCCACGCCCCTGCGCCATCAGGTGGGAAAAACTTCCCCTTCGACATCCCTCGCCAGAATTGGCCAGGGCTTACGGGAGCCAAGATCGGGGTGTCTGGGCTCCTCGATCGCGCGCCCATGTTCGTCGCGTAGATGATCGATATACTCCAGCGCGGCCGCGGCCGGGTCGTTTGGGCCGCCATCGGTCGTTTCATGGAGCAGCCGGCAACGTAGTTCGGGCGAAGCCACTGGGACGACCGAATAGCTGTTGCTGTATTCGGGCAAAGGAACGCGACCCGTGACAAGTCCCTCCAACGCCCGGAAGTCGATCAGCCTCTTGCGCCATGTCCGTTCGAGATCGACGAGGAGCAGGATACCATCGACATCTGGCTGCTGCGCCACGGCCAATGCCAGCTCGATGTGTCCCGGGGTAGGCTCGCTTCCCCGCAGGCGCGCATAGAGCCTTGCACGAACGTGAGGGTGAGCCTCCAGGCCGATCGCAAGATCGCGCGTTACATTCCAGCTTTCGCGAACATCCATATCCATCGTGACGGCAGTCAGGTCGATCAGCTCTTGCAGGGCATACTCGCTGTCCAGCTTGAAGGCAGCGCTCATCCAGCCATGATAGCGCTTGCGGACCGGGAGGCTCGCGCCAAGCGCGAACAACGCCTGCTCGGCTCCAGCGGAAGGAGAGTGCACCAATCCCGAAAAGAGTCCGTCCAGCCGATCGTCGGCCCGCTGTTGGGGTGGAATTGCCATGACGATGGGAACCAGCCGAGAAAGGTCTTCGGCAAAGGGCAGCAGGATCAACCAGTCCCGCAGCCGCCATCCATCGCCCTCATCGATCATCCATCGCTTGGTTTGAGCGGCAGCGAACAGGTCGTCGATCCCCCGCTCGAGATCTTCCATGGCGACCGGCTCGCCCGATCGGATCAGGTTCAACAACAATCGTGCCCTCGCTTCGATCGGCGCGGAGTCGATCAAAGTTCGAAACAGCGCGCCATGACCGCCATGTGGTATCGGCGCAGCGATCGTCGCGAACGCGAGAGCGCGTGCCGCGCCGTCTGCACCGGCATCCTGAATCCGCCCGGCGGCCGCCAGGATCGCGTCCGCCTCCACGGTCGACGCTGCAGGATTGTCGAGCCATTCCCGGCGAAGTGCGCGAACCCGACTGAAGTCGGGTCCGCCACCGAAGCGCGTTTCCATCACTGGCCGGTGCGCGGACAGCCACTGCTCGGCCAGCACGCCCGCGGCCATCTGCCCGAAATCAGGATCATCGAGATAGGCGAGCATCAACTCGGTCGTCCGCGGATCCACGATCGCGGCAAATGCGCGCCGATACATCTCGGTCAAAGGCGACTGCGCTTCCTTCGCAGCCACGCTGTTCTGCCAGTCAGAGGCGTGGGCGCTCGCGCGAGCGTCGCGCAGGCGGCGCAAATTGTTATCGAGCATGCGCCCCAACGGATCCAGGAACCGCGGGTCCGGGATGCGGGCCATCAAGCCAGCGACTTCGCCAATATCGTGGCGAGAGGCTTCTTGCGAGATCAGTCGTTCCGCCCAGTTCAGCGCGAGATCACGTGCGACGTCGAGTGCCTCTACGGTGAAAGGCCGTGCGCGGTCCCCTTCATCCCGATTATGACGCGCGAGGATCGCTGCGAAATGGCCGAGATCTTCTGCGCTCGCCTTTGGTGAGCGCTGCGCGACTGCCTCCACCAAGCTCAGTGCAGATACATGTGCCAATGCGGTTTCGAGCGCCTGCCGGCGGTCCGACAACGCGTTGTCATAGGGCTTTGACCGGTCCGCTTGCTGTTTTCTGATCTCGATCACGATGTCGAGAACGCGGCCTGCCGAAACAGGCCCGAGGACGGATGCCGCGGCTTCAGCCCGATCATCGCGCTGCTTCCCCTCGAGAATGATCGCAACCAGCGCCTCATCCTCGATCGCCAAACTCGACCCCGCGAGGAGGTCGGCCGCCCGGAAGAAGAAGCTTCCACCGTCGCGCAGACGCGCAACCAGGCCATCGACCACTGCCTGCGGATGGATCGCGAAAGCGTGATAGATCAGGCTCGTCGAGACATCCTGAATGCTCTTGATGTCGACCGTCCGCACGAGCGCGCGCAGTTCGTCGAGATCGGGGTCGTGCACATAGTCGAACGCGATCGCCCGAAGCCTGTCGAGCGGCGACGCCTTCGCCGCAAACCGCTGTCGCGCGGCCTCCAAGCGTGCCCGGATCGCTTCGTCGGCTCCCTGAGGCGGATCGAAACCATGCGCGACCATATGGTCGAACACCCCGTCCGGCGCCGATCCAAACAAGCGTGACAATTGCCGGTCCGCGAGGCGAAAGCTCAAGGAGTCGGCAGCCTGGATCTGGACGTCGAGATCCGGATCGCCGGTCGCGACTTCGGTTGCAAGCTCGAGCGCCTCGACGCTCCCATCCATCGCGAGTTCGCTGACCAGGACAGCCCGCACGGTCGCCGGCAGCGCGCGAATCCGCCAGGCCGCGTCCGGCCCGAACAACGCTGGACGGATCCTCGGCGTGGCGCGGAGCGCCCGATAGCTCATCTGGTCATCCGCTGCGGTGATGAGCGGCCACACGATGTCCCGAAATTCTGGTCGCGCGCTCGCCATCATGAAACGAAGAGCCCGGTCGGCATCGCCAGGTACATGCCAACGTCCTACCCGAGCCATCACCCGTGTTTCGACCAAACCCCAGACCTTGTCGGTTGCGCGGTAGATCATCTCCGCGGCAAGCATGGGATCGACGTCGAAGGCAGCAATCACTGCTTCCGCACATGCCGCGATCTCGGCCTGACCAGAGCGCGCCATGCGCTCGACCGCGAACAGAATGGGCTCTTCCCAGGCGGGAAGATCGAGGATTTCCGCTTTGAGCGCCTTGCACGCGTCGGGATCCGACTCTGCAGCCATCATGCGGGACGCAACCTCGTGCGAGGCAAACCACTCCTGGAACTGCTGATGCTGAAAGGCGATTCCCGGAGGATCGCCCGACCGCACGAGCATGGTGTTGTCGACCAGCGCGGTGATGAGGTTGCCGGGATCAAGCGGGGCAGCCAATTGCCCATCCTCGATCAGCACACTGATCGAAGCGCTGACCGTCCGGCGGGCATCGGCGATCGAGACGGATGTATTCGCCGTGCGGGTGGCCGCCATGGCCAGGCTGCCGAGCAAATACCGGTGATGGCCCTTTGCGACGCGTTCCAATTCCTCGGCGCGGGCAGCATCGGTCTCATGGGCCTGTACGAAGCGCCGGAGCAGTTCCTCACGCGTTTCCGGAAATTGCCCGGCGCCAAGGGACAGCAGTACCGTCAGATAGAGCGGGATCGGGACGAGGTCTCGAACCCCGGTCGCCCGCCAGGCGCGGTCGAGCAAGGCCGGGCCGGCGTCGCCGATCAGCGTCGTCGCAATGGCGAGTTGCTGCGCTTCGCTCAACGGAAGAAGGTCGACCCGCTTTCCCGACAAGGGCACATCGAGCGCTTGGCGGCGCGTGGCGATTATCAGCGCCAGCCGTGGCAATTCGCCCTTGAGCCGTTCGAGCTCAATACGCGCGCGCTTCCGCGCATCGGCATCTAGCTCGTTCCAACCGTCGAGCAGCAGCACCACATCGCCCTCGGTCGCAGCTGCACGGAGTGCAGTTTCGCCAACACCGCGAAACGCCGCGCGCGCGAGTATGGAAGCAAGCAGCCCCGCTCCTTCGGCGGCCCAGTCGCCGAGGCCGACAAATAGCGGGATTCCATTGCTCGACGCCACGCTCTCCGCGATCTGGAAGAGGGTCGTCGTCTTGCCCATCCCGGGCGGTGCGGTGAGGATGAGATCCCCGAGCTGCAGCGCTACCGCCGCGAGCGCCTTGGTCGAGACCGGATCGTCGATCCCCTCTACCTTGAGCGTCAGCGAGACATTGCTCGATGGCCATTTCGGCAGGTTTCGCAATATCTCGAGGTCGGCGCGCGCGGCATGATGCAGGCCGTCGGACGCGGGTCGCGTCACCTCTAGCGCTCGGTTCGCGTGCCGCGTCACCCGCATGAACGCCTCGAGCTCGGCCTCGCGCTTCCACTGGCGCAATTTCTCGACGGTGTAGAATTTCACATCACCATCGATGGCGCGGCCATGGTCCGAGCACATCCAGATGCCATTACCAGCCGCGCTGCGCTCAGCCGGCGACATGGACGCGTCGTAGCGCGGACCACCCTCCGCCGCGGCGCAGATATGTGCCGCAGTGCCGATATCGAGGATGCCGGTCCCATCAGATGTCGCTCCGAAGGTGAAGGCGCCACAGCCAGGATAGGAGCAGAGACCTCCGACTGCCTTGAAGATCGTCGTGCGGGTAGCAGCGCTGAAATTATCCCTGCGGCTCGCGCGGCGATCTGTCGGGTCAAGGGGCGTTCTATCGGTCACGAAACCGCGAGCCTAGTAGGCGGCGAACCCCGCGTCACGCCGCTGGCGAAGTCATGACGGGCAGTTCGGCGAAAAAATTGTTCACAAGGCTTCGTTCCCGCCCAACGCGCATCTTCCTCCCCGTCTCCATGCGCTCGATAGAGGCGCTCAGCGCGCTACTACTCGCTGTCTGAGCGTGCGGCGGCATGGCCGTCCACGCGCGTGTGCCGTTATACGATCCGGACGGCGAACCCTGGGATGAGCCGGTGCGCCGCGTCGAGAATGTCGTGCCGTATCGCGTCGAGCTCGTCGCCTACGCCCATGTCGAGGAAGAAGGTCGGACAGCTGGCATCCTCGCAATCGCAGTGACGGATCGCGCCTTCTTGCATGCGTTTCTTGAAGAGACGGCGCAGGGCATCGAGCGCGAAGACGACCCCCTCGAGTTGCTTGCGGATTGCCGGATCGCCGACGTCGCGCCACGAGGGGAGACGACGGATCACGTCGCCCTCGCGGGTGCGCCAGACGCCCGTGTTAAGCGCACCGATCGTGTCGTCGATCGCCTGCTGGAAGCCCGACAGACTGCATTCCGCGTAGAAGGGTGTCCAGAAAGCGGGGCGTTCGAATATCTGTCCGATTTCCCGCAGCATCTCCTCGTCGCTCAGCTCGACAAAAGACGACACGAAGCGCCGAAGACCCTCGCCATCGTCGGGAAATGCGACGCCTTCGATGAACCGCCTCAGCAGGAATTCGCCTCGCAGTCGCAAATTCTCCTCGAACTCGCTTCCCGACCAGATCGTCACCGGCTCCAGCTTGAGTTTCTTGCCTGCTTCCTGGATCGCCCTTCGCCGTGCAGCCGAGACATCGCCGCGACAGACGAACTTGAATGCCTTGAGATGGTCGCCCTCCTCCCCAACTGCGCCCGTCATATCGTGCTTCGCCTTATCGAGCGTCAGCACGTCGCGATTGGCACATTGGATGACGGTGCGCCGTTGGCTCCCATCCTCCAGGATCTCATTGCCGATGATGTCGCGGCCCTGGTCGCTGCCGGTCTTGCCGTACCAGGCCAGGTCGGTCCATCCGGCCCGGAGATGATAGGCGAAGACGAGACGTTCGAATTCGGTGCCGCCAAAGTCCTCAAAATGGACCGGACCGACCTTCGTGTTGAGCATAGCGCCCTCCCCCTTCGAATCTCCAGCTATCGCGTGCGCTGCAGACGGGCAAGCTGCCCAAATCGGCGCAAGATCATATGGGTGTCCTGACAGAATATGGTTTTGGAAGATCTCTGTGCGATCCGTCCATTATTGACCGAATCGGCTGCAACTTTCTAAGCCGCTGCACCATTCCCAGCCGGCCTCGTCCGGCGACTTGCGGAGATATGCCTTGGCCGATGCCGAAACGCTGATTACCCTGACCGCCGAGATCGTCGCCTCGCATGTCGCCAATAACAGCGTGGCACTGGGTGACGTGCCCGTCCTGATCGCGAACGTTCATGATGCTCTGGCGAGTCTCGGCACCGAGGTAGCCGAACCCGAGGCGAAGCAGGAGCCGGCGGTTTCGATCCGCGCTTCGATCAAGCCGGATTATCTGGTCTGCCTCGAGGACGGCAGGAAGCTCAAGATGCTAAAGCGGCACCTGATGACGCAATATCAGCTCACACCTGCCGATTATCGCGCCAAATGGAACCTTCCCGATTCCTATCCGATGGTCGCGCCGAACTACGCCGCGCAACGCAAGGATTTGGCGTTGAAAATTGGCCTAGGACGCAAGCCTGCCGCCAAGAAGCCCGTCCCGAGGCGCACCAAAGGCAAAGACTGACCGAACGCCTCTAAGTCGGGTCGGCTTAAGTGTTCCGAAGGACCCGAGAGTGGCGGAACGATCGGTTTAAGGTCGACGCGGGATCAGCCACGCCGCCGGTGCGCGCAGCCGCGCCTCGTTCAATCGAAGAAGCGCGCCTTATCGTGCTTCTTCCCCTCGTCGGCGACCTTCTTCTTGGCCTTGGCGATATAGTCCTCCGCATCGAACCGGAACTCCGCGGGAAGATCTCTCAAGGCGTTTCCGAGCCAGAGCGGGTCGCCTGGGTGGCCTAGCAGGTACGGATCGACAAGGCGGATGATCGCGCGCATTTTGCTCCAGGCCAGCGGACGCGGCGCGCCCTGCAACTGGGTCATCAGTTCCGCGGCCGAAGCCTCCATCGATCGTCGTCGCAACGCGGCGAGTGCCGCCATTTCGATATCGCGAACCCGATCCTCCGCCAGCAGTTCAAGAAAATCGACCGGCTCGCTATGGGGAAGCCATTGAGCTAGCTCGGCGGCCTGAAGCCGTTCCGCCTGGTTGGCCGATATCGCCCAGGCCTCAAGCAGTGCGCGATATTCCGATTTCGGAGCCCACCACCGAAGCAGGCGGGCAAGCCACCAACGCAGCTCTTGCTTCCTCTCCGCATAGCCCGTCAAAACGATGGGCAGGGCACGCACGCTGTCCAATTCCAGCAGCATGCGCGCCGCGATCGGTTCGCGGTGCCGGACAAACAGGCGCTCCGCCGCGGCGAAGGCCTCCGCCGGGGATGTCACGCCTAGGTGACGGATCGCACCGATCGGGTGGTCACCCCAATCGCTAGGGCTACGGAATGCCAGATCACGTACAGCTTCCTGCGCCTCGCGATCACCTGATTCCGCCAGGCGGATCAGCAGCTGGGATTGGCGATCGCGCGCGCGCCCGCGCAATCGCCGCCGCAGGAAGGACAGTGCGCTCTCGGCGCTGTCCTGATGCTCGAGCAGCTCTTCAACGACTGAAAATTCTTGATGCTGAAGGACTCGTTCGGGGAGTGTCTCCAACCAGCGGACGACAGCTTGCCGCGCCTCCGCATCGCCACAGGCGGCGAGGTAGAATGCATTGAACCCGCCCTTCTCATCGGTGTCCAGGCCTGGGGCGAGGCGCGGAAGCAGTCTCGGGTCATACAGGCCATTGTGCCGGAACACACCGATGGCCTCCTGCAGCAAGTCGCCGTTTCGGCGTTTCAGGACAGCCTCGATGACCGCGTCGAGCAGATCGCGCCGCCCGGAAAAGGCAGCCATGTTGATCGCGAGCCGAGCCTTCTCCACCGTGCCGGTCTTCAGGTAACGAAAATAGGTCGCTGCCTCGGCATCGTCCATCGGCGGCCGCGAGCTGCGGATCTCCGCGGCCTTGTTGTAGACCGGGCCGCCCGCGGCCACGAGTGCGGCGAGGCCGGCGTCGGATCGATGCGCCGCAAGGGCATTGTAGAGAAGCACCTCGCGATACCTGCGTGCCTCGTCAGGTTTCGAGAATTGGCGCAGCGCTTGGGTAACTTCCGGCGAATCCGACCAGAGCGCGGTCAGCAGGCCATCCTCTTTCCCCTCTTCACTCGCGCGACGCATCTCCGCGACCGCGAGTTGATCGAAGCCGTCCCCCGCCATCATGGCCAGCACATTGCGGGCATTGTTGCCGAGCGTGTCCATCACGCGGGAGGTACGACCGAGCCGTTGCGAGGCACGCGCCGCCAGGCTTGCCTCGAGACCGGTGCCACGGCGCCGTAAGACGCAGTCGATCTGCTCGGGAGTGCAGAGCGAGGCGATAAAGTCGAGCGTTCGCCAGTGATTTCCGAGCGGGTCTTCGCCTTCCTCCACCGGGTCGTTGAGACGCAATTCGAACTCGTCGAGGAAGATATCGAGCGTTCCGATGTCGACCAGCTCCATTCTCGGCTGAAACAGTCCTCGCGACAAATGAAACGGCTCATATTTGATCCGTTCTCTCGGCCGGAGCACCGCGGTGCTTTGCTTGCCCGTGCGATGGACTAGCGCATCGAGCCACCAGGAGGAGGTCCCACTCAGATCATCCATATCCGTCTTCGCGATCCGGGCGAGCGCGCGGTCGGGATCGAGGCGCACGAGCGCGTCGATCTGAAGCGCGATGGCATGGCGGTCGGCGGTCTCGAGGGGCACATCGAGCCGGGCGATCTCGTCATGATCCGCGAATTCGCGGATCGCGCGCAACACGGCAAAGGACGCCATTCCCAAGGCGTTGATCAGTTTCGCCTTGTGCCGCATCCAAATCGGCAACGCGTCGCGCTGCTCGATATTAAGCAGGATCCACAGCAGCTGCTCAAGCACCGCCGGGTCGCTGGACTCTTCCGCGCGGCCGTCGATCCAGTCCGGATTTGCCTTTGCTGCGGTGGTCAAAGCGGCGAAGCTGATCTGATGATTGGCGTGACGCTGCGCATACGCGTCCGCGTCGTCCTTCCGCTTGAGGATGACCGAATGCTCGATATGAATTTCGAGCATGCGGTCGAGCGCGGCTATGGCCGGCACGGCGCGAAGCGCGTTGAGCGCAAAAATGCGCTGCGCCTTTAGCGGCGAGTCCAGCAAGGGAAGGAGCTGCTGCCGCACTTGTTGCGGACCGCTGCGGGCGATGCTGCGCAGGGCACGGGCAAGATAAGGGCGCCACAACCATTCATTCCCCCCGCCCATCGGATCATCGACCATCCGCCGGATTGCGGGGATGATCGGAGCGCCGATCGTCGCGAGATTATGCGAGAGAAACAGCTCCTCACCGCTCCGCATGGCGATTTCGCGCGCATGAGAGAGCAAGAAGCTTGCCAGCAATTCGGTCTCTCCGGCTACGGCCAGATTCCAGATCAGGTCGAGCAGGACATAGCCCAGGCGGTTACCAAGCGGATCACCCTGCCGGGTTCGCAAATCACTGATCCCCCGAACCAGGGTCTCAAGCGCCGCTTGATCGAGCTGTCTATCGACCACCCGATCTGTAATCGCGCACGCAAGCGCCCAGTTGAGCAGCCGGTCATGCGCGAAGGACAAGCCGTCGTCATTTTCCTGGACCAGCCCGACCAGGATCAGTCGCCGCACCGCCTCGTCGTCGAGCTGCGTTCTGCGGAGCCGGATCGGAAACGGATAGGCGGATCCTTCACCGAGAAGCGTGCCCGCCAGCGCCTTCAGCCCCTCGCCATCCGACTTGTGCTCAGGCTGATCACGATAGCGCCGTGTCGCAAACGCCCAATAGGCTTCCATCAACCGGTATTCGTCAGGATCCGACCAGCTTGTCGTTTCGGGCAAACGGACAAAGGTCGCGGCGAGAATGGGCCGGGCGAGCCAGTCCACCACATCGTCTGGGATGGGCGCCGGATCCCGCCCCGCGCGCTCCAGAAAACCGCGAAGCTCGGCGCGGTCGAAATTGGGTATCGAGTAGACCGAAATCTCCCAGGACGCCGACAGAAGATCCTCGATGCCGGGCTGTGCCGAGAGGACCAGGCGGATACCGAGATCGCTCCATCTGGCCGCGATCAGCTCCCGGGCAAGCGCGCGATCGTGAAGATCGTCGAGATAGACGGTGAGCCAGTAGCCGTCCTTATCTTCCAGGCCCGGCCGCAGCCGCTTCGCGACGGTCACGAGCGGCAGGAGATCCGAATAATTGGGCAGCCAGACGCGCTTGACGATCTCGGCTTCGATCGCCGCGACCGTGCCCTGTGCGGCCAGCAACACCACCGGGCGCCCTTCGCTCGCCTCTGCGAGCGCCGCCCGGCACAAGACCCAGGTCTTTCCCTGCCCGGATTCCCCGCCGAGCAGGGATACCGCCGACACCATGCGCAGCGTCGACGCGCGCGCTTCTTCGCCCGGACGATATTGCAGCGTCGTCGCGTCCTTTGCGGCCGTGTCGGCAAGCATCCGGGGAAGCCGCGCGATATGCAGGAGGCGCTCGGGATCGAGATGGTTGTTGCGCAGCAAGGTGCTCATCCGGAGGCTGGCGCTGCTGCGCGCCAGCCCGAGCACGTCGCTAAGCAGCTTTCCGCGATGAAATTCGACAAGATCCTCGTTGTCCGCCAGGATGGCGATCAGTCGGTCGATCTCGCCGATCATCCGATCTTCGGCAACGGTTACGATTTCGAAAGACCGCAACACAGCCCAGAGGCGCCGCCGCGCCGCAGCCGTGTTCGCGCCCGCGCGATAAGCGAGCCGAAGGAACATGCTTCGCGCCGTCTGCCGGGCCCGGCCATAGCGAAAGCATTTCTCGCCGTCGTCGAGCGCGTCTGGACTCTCCAGGGGATTGCCCCGCATCGCCGCCGCATAGTCGCGAAGCTCGGTCAAACCCTCGTCGCGGTCCGTCGTGAATCGGTATAGTTGCGGCTTCGTCGGCGCTGCCGGTACGGCCTTTATCAGGTCGGGAAATACTTCCTCGGCAATCTCTCCCGCAGACCAGGGCTTGATGCCGCGCCGCATCTTGATTTGCTCGATGATGATCTCGTCACTTTCCCGGTGCAGATCTCCGGCGGGCGGCTCGAGAGTCAGCAGCGCCTCTGCGCCAGCCTCGTCCGAGCGCACATGCTCCACCACGGCATCGAACCCAGCCGCGAGCGACCGGAACATCTGGAACAGGATGCCGGCGATGGTCGCAGGGCCGCCGACCAGCCCCTTGGTGGCGGTCATCAGGAGATAGTCGCGCAATGCCCAGGCCCAGGCAATATCTGAGCTGCATCCGGATCTGCGGTGCCGCTCAGGAATCCGCTGTCGAGAAAGACCGGCGCGGCCCCCGGCAGGCCTACCAGGGCAGCGCCTCGATGAAGAGAATGAGCTCCTGAAATCCAGCTGGCTCGAAGGCGATACCGTTGACGCCCGCGCTCAAGGGAAAGCGCACCGCCGAGTCGATCACAGCCTGCACATCCGATTGCCGGTCCGGATCCCAGGCGGTCGTCCATTTGGCGAGCGCGGTGATCCGCGCATGCAGCGCTGCGGAAACGAGCGGATCCTCACCCAACCCGGCATCGCTCGCATATGCCTGTAGCGCAATTGCCTGTGCCGCGGGATCGCGCCGCGCGGGATCGGGAAGCGCCGCCAGTGTTTCCATCGCACCTTGGAACTGGCCGGCAGTGATTGCCACCGCGTTGAGCAGGCCGAGAATGTCGTCGGCCTCGGTAGCAGCGCTGCGAACGGGTTCTGCCAGCATCATCGCTCTCCTAGAATATGAGCGCCGCCTGGGTTGGCGCGTCGCCGATCTCCTCGACCACGAATGTCCGGGCGGGCGGTGTCACGAGTAGCTCGCCTATGGGCACAAGGCCGTCGAGCCATTGCATGACTTGCCGGCGATGAATGATCGCGCCGTGCCGGTCCTGATAGGGCGCAACCTCGAGATTGGCGTCGACTGTGATAATCTTGAAGCTCAGCGGCCATCCCGCCAGCGCTGGCTCCCAGACGCCGGCGAGGTAGAAATGATTGCCGCCGTCGAGTTGCGCCCGATAGCGCTTCTTGCCCACCCTCATCTCGAACTGGGTCGCCGGGATGAGGCAGCGATGGCTCGGGAAGCTCTTCCCTTCCGAGCGAACGAACCTGTATGCCACCCCGTCGCTGAACCGCGGGTCCGAGCCCCAACGCGCGGCGATGGCCTGCGGCTTGTGCGGACTGTCCGGGCTGCGCCGGACGATCAGGCGTCCAGCGCCTGCTGGTGCATCGAGGTCGAACGGAGTTGGAGTCGGTTCCATCGCATTGAGAACATAATAGGAACGCGATTGAGTCGCAAGCGGACTTGAGGGTGTGACGGAATGTGTAACGACTATCGTCTCGAAGTGGATATCGCCTCGATCATGGAGGATTTCGACGAGCTCGAGATCGCCATCGAGCTTCCTGAAGGAACACCGAACGTCGAGGTACGCGAAGACATCAAGATCACCGATGTCGCACCGATCGTTCGAACGGCGGAAGGAAGACCACGCATCGGCGAGCTGGTGAACCGGCGCTGGAGCTGGCCGGGCCAGCGCGGCAAGCCCGTCTATAATTTCCAGGCCGACAACCGCGAATTCACTTCAAACCGATGTCTGATCCTGGCCGACGGCTTCTACGAATTCACCGACCCCGAAGCGCCCAAGCAGAAGCGCCTCGACAAATGGCTCTTCACCCTCGCCGACCATCGCTGGTTCTGCATTGCGGGAATCTGGCGCAAGCACCCCGAGCTCGGCGAAGCGTTCACCATGCTCACCCTGCCGGCCGGACCCGACATCGCGCCCTATCACCACCGCCAGATCATCCCGCTCACCCGCGATCGCTGGGCGGACTGGCTGGATCCGGCGGTCCCTGCCGAAGAGATCCTCAGATATCTTCCCAAGGGCAGCCTGACCGCGACGAGGGTTTACCCGCCTGCGGCCAGTGCGGAAGCGTCTCAGCCGGGGCTCGATCTTGACGCTCCCTAGCAGGCGCCGCCAGGCCTGCCCGTCTCCCTGGAGCGGTGAGCGCCCTCAAGGCTGCCACTCCGGTTCTTGAAGGATCGTAACATGTCCCTCGTCGCCGCGCGGATCATCGCGCCCGATACCGCGCATTGGTCGAGATGGCTCGACGATGCGGTCAGCGCCGATCCGCGTCGGCGCGAAGCGGGCCGCGCAATGCATGGGAAGCTAATCGATCAGGGCAAGGTGCCCCTCCTTTCGTTCCATCATCTCGAGGAACTGCTCTGCGTCGAGAGCGCGGAAAGCGCGCGGCAGCGCGTCGCCTATCTACAGTCGCTGCCGTTGATCGCGTGGACGCGGATGCCGGGCGAATCCAATGGCGTCGGGGCGATTATCGATATTCTTGCAGCCGAGGTCGTCGCGATAACCGAAGGCTGCAGCTCGGCGCTGGAGGTTCGGGACCAGGTACGCGCGCGCCTCATGCGAACGGGCTCCGGGGCCGAGGCGATTGGCCCGGACGGCTGGGTCTGGGAAATGGCGCGGCTGGCCATGCTGAATCGACGCCCGCATATCGGGATGGTCGCCGCTCTTTCCGACAGAGACGCACTCGACCCAAAACTTACCGTGGGAGAATTCCTGGCGAAGAACCAGAATACGCCGGAAGACCGTGAACGCGCGCTCGCGCATAAACATGCCGAGAAATATCGGGAAGCGCGGGAGTCAGACCCAAAGCGAAGCCACGCCGAAGCGCTCGCCATGGCAGATGCCTTTGTTGCGCGGATGCGCACATTGCTGCCGCCTGGGCAAATCGATCTGAAACAATTGCTCGTCACGACTTATGCGACCCAGCACGTCGACCCGGAAGATGTTCGTGACGACGCGACCTTCGGTGCTCTCTCCGAGCTCGGCATCTTGCGTAGCCAGCTCCACATCGCCGCCGAAAAGACCAGTCTCTCGTTTGAGCGCATCAAGTACATCGACAGTAATTTGCTCCCGAGCTGGCTGATCTCGCGCGCGCTTCGCGCCCATGGTCAGAAGCGCGTCGAACGCCCCGGCAGCAACGTCCATGATGAGCATCTGGCGGTGCTGGCGGCCTATGCGGACACGCTCTACGTGGACAAACGGACGCATGAGGATTTCACGCGTGTGCTCCGCAAGGCACCCCCGGTCGCGGCACTGGTCCAAGACGTAAGGAAGGCAAGCCAATACCCGAACCTGCTGGACTGATAGCCCGGCAATGGCCACTCGATGATCCGCATATAGCCGGCAAACATCGCCGTTGCCGAGGCCAGAAAGGCTGGACCGACTGGCATATCGTTGGCTGCCCTTGCCATCGACGCGGCAAGCCGTCGGTTGAACGGCCAGCTGAACCCACCAAATTCTGCAAAACCACCGCGCCCACAGAGGCAGTTCGAAAGTACCCGATGACCACCGATGCTGCAGCCCGCGACTATCTCGACTATTATCTCGACAAGCCGGGGAATCCTGATTTTGCGGTCATGCTCGAAGGACCCTGGGGGTCGGGAAAGAGCTTCTTTCTCGACCAGTATTTCGCTGACCGGCATGCCAAGGCGCTACGGACTGACAAAAAAGCCAAGGAAGCGATCCGCGTGACGCTGTTCGGCGTGCGCGAACTCGACGACATCATGAGCCAGATCTTCGCCAAGGCGCATCCAGTGCTCGGCGGCAAAGCCGTGCGTGCCGTCAACCTTCTGGGGTCGCGCGCAGCATCCTTTTTCGGCGGCTCGCTCGACCCGACCGAGAACGCCAAGCTGCTCCAGGATATGGTTCTGGATCTTCAGGACCGAGTGCTCGTGTTCGACGACTTCGAGCGCTGCCCGCTGCCGCCCGTCGAGGTGATGGGATTCCTCAACCGCTTTGTCGAACAGGACAAGGTCAAGGTCGTCGTCGTCGCCGACGAGGAGAATATCAACACCGACGAAGCAAAGGAATATCGCCGACGCAAAGAGAAGCTGATCGGCAAAACGATCCGCGTCGGGTCTGACCCCGCGACGGTCCTGGATGCCTTTGCTGCTGCGCTCAGCGGGAAAGAGGCTCGGGACACGATCGCTATGCATCGCGAGCAGGCGCTCGCGACGTTCCTCGCCGCGGGAAGGCCGAATTTTCGCAGTCTTCGCGCGATCCTTTCCGATTTTGATCGGATCGCGAGTCTCGCGGATCCCAAGCTCAAGGCGAGCGAGCCGGCAATGAAGGCCCTGTTGCTCTACATGCTCGCAGTGGGCGTTGAATTTCGCAGCGACGGGATCGATGTTGAAGGGCTCCGGACGCTGACCTCCGACATCGTGCTTCGTGGCAGGCTCAGCAAAACCGAGGAAAGCACAGGCCGGCAGCGCGGGAGCCTGTTCAGGTCTCGCTACCCGCTGGTAAGCTGGGGCGATCCTGTCGTGCCGCCGGAGTTGCTGGCCGAGCTGTTCGCGAGCGGCACCGTCGATCTTGTATCCGTCGATGCGCACCTCAATCAGCACCCGCTGGTGGTTGGGCGCGAACAGGTACCCGCATGGCGTGCCATGTGGAGCTGGTATGATATGGGCGAGACCGAATATCGGAAAGTTCGCGACCTCTATGCGAAGCAGCTCGCAGACCGCGAATTGATACACCCGGGGCAGCTACTCCACGCCGTCGGAAGCTCGCTGCGCCTGCTTGGCTATGGAGACGATCTGCTCGGCGGCGTTGCCCCGAAGGATTTCTTCACGGCCTATCTGGACGATGTCGAGAAGGCGGACACGCTGATCGCAGCGACCAATCTGTTCGGCTTCGGCAGCGACGGCTATGCCGGGCTCATCTACAATGAAAGTGACAGCGCCGCGTTTCAGGAAATCCGAGGGCTCGTCGCCGCTGCAGTCGGGCGCGCGCTGGACCGGCAAACCAAGCGAGAAGCGCCTGTGTTGGTGGACCGGCTCAAGGCCGATCCCGAGGGCGGCGCGATGCTCTATGAATGGGGTCCCGAAGAGGGCAATTATGGAGGGATCGCAATCCTCCATCATGTCGCGATCGGCGAAATCGCCGACCTGCTGTTGCAAGACGGAAAGCTCAACGACCGGCTTCTGGCGGCCCTGAAGGAGCGATACGAGCGGGCGCAGAGCGCAAAGTCGCTCGATTCCGAGAAGCCATGGGTCCTCAACCTACATGCCGAGCTCGCTGGGCGCGTGACATCCCTCCCGGCGCCGTACAAGCGGTTCGGCGAACTCCGCCTCGCCCATTGGTTCGAGCCCATAAAGGGCTGGGCAACTCCGTCGGCACCGCCTTCCCCCGCGGCTGCGGCGGCCAAGTCGACTAAGCGCCCCTCCGTGAAAAAGGCTCCGACGGCTTCCGCCAAGGCAGTCCCTGCCGCCAAAGCAGTGGTGAAAAAGCCAAGGATCAGAAAGAAGCCGTAAGGCGCAAGCCAGCAAAATGCGGCCGGCGTGCCCGCAATTGAAGGACGGAAACAGTAGCCTGGCCCAGAATATCATTCACTGGCCAAGGGGAATATGGCCGGGGGAAACGGCGGAAGCCGCCGCGCCCCCAAGCCTTAACCGTCAGGGCTTCACCACGCGGGGATCTGCGCGGACGATGTAATCGACCGCCACATCGATTTTGCGAAGCTCGCGACGCAGTGGAGCGCAATCCGGATAGGCTGCCTTGAGCTTGCCGTGTACCTCGCTCAGCAACTGCGCCAGTCCCTCCGGCGACCCAACGCGCACCGCAAGAGCGTCGAGCTCGTCATGCCCATAATAGACATCGACGACGTCGAAATCATTGGATCGGCGATACTCCAGTTCTTCTCCGAGCCAGTCTTCCAGCGCCGAACGTAGGAGGTTGAGGCGTTGATAGGCCTGGAAAGGAAGCTTCCCGAAGCGCATCGCCGCCTTCAGGATGCGGCCGATCTCGACATGGTCGGATAGCCTCATAACCGCGTTCGGCCGCCTCCGCTGGCCGCCGATTGTCGCGCCATAGGGCGCGGTAGTCCCGGTGCTGCGCGGGACAACGATACCTCTGGCTCGCGCGCGTCGCCGATCCTGCGGACTGGTGGCGCCAGGACTGAGGAACAGCGCGTGCGAGGCTGCGGAATCGCCGGTCCAATCGCGCTCGAGGACGGGATCCGGCATTGCATCGATCTTTCCCATGAGGGCGTCGATCGCAAACCCGTTGACGGCGTCCGTCGCGACATAAAGCTCGCAGGCAAAGGGATTGTATCGACCTGGCCAACTCGATTTGCGCAGGTGCCAATTCTCCCTGCGCGCCCATTCGGCCCGGGCCTCGTCGTCCGGCTTGTCGCCATAGGGTTCGTCGATGAGAACGAACTGCCCTGAGGCTGGATCATACCAATCAGTCGCATGATCGGTGTCGGGCAACTCGCTTACCTTCTCGCCGCCCGGATGCAGCTTGTGCCGACCGACATAGGGTCGCAGGCCGCTATGCTCCATGAAGCGAAGCGTCCTTGCCGCGACACAGATGCGGCGGCGGGCATGATCTCGCGATATCGCCAGGTGGTCAGCAACGACATGATCAGCGGCAACGGCGCGCATCCCCTTGAATCCCGGTGCGTGTCGAAGATCGGCCGTGCTGAACATTTCGAGCATCGGCCTGTCGAAATCCAGCTTTAGAGTTTCGCGGCCGACGTCCCAGTTCTCGCGATCCTGCCAATAGACTGTGACGAAGATCGCGTGTCCGGCCGGCTGCGTCGATCGTGCCGGAAGCTCGTGCTGGGCGTGCCGGTAGTTCTGGCAATCGGCGGCCTGTGCGGCGAGATCGAGTGCTCGAGAATGCTTGATCCCTTGCGACTTCTTGAGCTGATTCGCGAGGCGCTTGACCCCCTCGATCGTCGAGGGACGGACTCCACCATTCAACATAGACGTTCTCCGGGCCTGTATCGAGCGTCACCCGCCAACCGCCTCTCAAGCCTGAACGCTTGTTGAAAGGCCTTTTGAGTTCGGGACAGTGCTGTCAACAGCTTCGGAACGGCGGGTGCCGCGCTCCTGCCAAGAGCTGGTCTTTTTCTAGTTGCTGCCCGTTCGCGACGCAATCGCCGCCAGCTGGATTTCAGTGGATAAGTGGACCGGATGAGGAGCATGGTCTGGATGCAAGCTGCTCAAGACAAACCGCGAGGCCCAATGTATCTACCCACGCTCGATGACCTGCCCTTCAACAAGCGGCCGGACCTTTCACCTTATCTCATTCACCTGACGAAGAACACGAAGCGCGACGATGAATATTCGGCTTATGACAATCTCGTCAGCATCTTGCAGACAAGGCGTGTCGACGCGAGCGACACCAAAAAGGGATTCATCAAGGGACCGAATGGCGCGGCCTGCTTCATGGACGTTCCGTTCGCGTCGCTCAAATATGTTCTGACGCCGGAGAACACCAACCCGGACGATCCGCGCTATGAGCCTTTCGGCATCATCGTGACCAAGGAGCATGGCTATAAGAAAGGACTCCGACCTGTGCTCCATTTGTCCAACGACGAAACCCGGACGCTGGGCATCCCGCGCGACGAACTCTGGCGGGTCGTGCGGCTGGAGCGCAGCCAGGATGGCTGGATCAACTGGGTCCATGAGCGGGAATGGCGGTGCAAGGGCAGCTTCCGCCTGCCGAAGACGATCCATGCGGTGATCGTAAAGGACACCCGCTCGGCGAGAAGGCTGCGGGAGCGCATCTATGATGAGCGGGAGAAATTTGCCTGCGTCCGGGATGCGATCCTCCCTGCTTCGGTCATTTGTCAGGGGTTGTTGAAGTAACGGTCAGCCACTCGGGCGTCCGGAGATGCTCGGCATCGTGTCGCAGCGAGATCGCTTCGTCCCGCTCGAGGCGGCGAAATGCCCATCCGCCGTCGAGCATGGCGACGATGATGCGGCCCACCAGCGACCCAAACTCGGGGACGCCGGAGATCTCGATCGACCAGCCCATTGGCGCGAAATGGATGAACTGATTTCGAATCTGGTCGTGAAGCCGGCGAAGCCAGGCCAGCTCGACATCGCTGAGGACGATCCCCGGCTCTTGCGCTCCACTGCCGATGCTGTTCGGCTTGCGGATTGCCTTGAGGAGATCAGGAAGGGCCATGATTTGTATCGCCGGCTGCTTGGCATCGGGTTCGCGGTTGCCGCCATTGAGGTAGCGCCACCATTCGTCCGCGCTCTTTTTTGCAAGCGCGCCGAATGGCTGCGCCGTCGTCGTCAGATGGCAGACACACGCACCTTGCAGCGCCGAGTGCAATGCGAGCATCAGCCATTTTATCGCCTGTGGGTCTTGCTGGACAAGGGGGGCACTGCGGATCGCATGGCGGACGGACCCCGCGACATCGCTCGCCTCATCCGTCCGAAACCACCGCTCCTCCAGATGCTTCATGGTCATTGCCCGATAGCTCCAAATCGCACCGCGAACGCGGCCAGGCTCGCATTGATGGCTTCTTTCTCTGGCGCAAAATGCGCCTCCCTATGACAATTTGGGCACAGGGCAACGCAGGTCCATGGCCGGTCGCTTACGTCCACGCCCAGGATGTGATGTACGTCCAGGAAGCCGGGATAGCTTCGACCTTCGCCGCACCCTGGACTCTCGCATTGCCCGCCCGACCGTTCGATCACCAGGGCGCGGACTTTTGGGTTGCGCGGATAGCCTGAGCGAAGCTGTGGCCGGCGCTCAGCCGCATCGCGTCCGGGATCCTCCTGGCCGACAAGGTCATCGAGCGTGTCCGTGTCTCGCTCGATGCTCGGCACGCGCGGTAGTTTCAGCACATTGATGACGCCCGGCCAGTCCCAGAGCGCGCGCGCGACCGCCCCCGTTTCACGAAATCGATCATCTTGCAGCCAGAGCGTTGGACTTGCGCCATTGGTGGCATGGTTTTGCACAAGGGTCCCGCTCAGCCCGCGCGCCATCAGATCGGCGCTGATGCTCCGCTGCCGTTCCCATATCGCCCCTAGCGCCTTGCTCGGGACCAGCGCCGCCAAGGCGAACCCCTCCTTGCTGTCCTGCACCAGCAGGAGATGGCTATGCCCTTCGCGGACATGTCGGTTCATTACATTGGCAAGCGTCTGCTCCCACCCACCCTGGTCGAGCCGCGCCTTGAGCTGGGCGGCGGAATAGAGTTGTTCGCGTGGATTTCTGCCGTCTCGCCGCCAGCAAAGACGCACATGCATTCGGATTGGCAGTGCATCGAGGCGGGCCTCAATCACCTGGGTGACTGCGGTGCCGCGCTCGATCAGCCGGCGCCCGGTGACTTCAATGCCATGACGCTCCAGCAATGGCTCGACGCGCTGTCGGGTGCCTCGCTCCGCGGCGATGCTCTCCTCGGTGCGAAATCGTCGTGTTGCCATTGTGGCCCAATCCCTTCCCTCGCCCCGGCTCGGCCGCGGCGAAATATAGCCTCGCATGCGATCGCTCTCTATCAAACGGTGCGAAATCACCCGAACGTGTGAACCCATTGTCGTTTGGGCGCACCCAACGCTCAGACAACGCTGCCCTCGAAGATAGGCAGCGTGGCCATCGCACCCGCGCATGGGCGCCTTCCGAGGCTGCTCCGCCGTCGCCCCGATATCGCGCAGGCCGAACTCGAGCTGACCGCCTCGGGTGCTCCGCTGGCAGCCGCTCGCAAGAATTTCCTTCCGCGCGTGACGGGAACGGCGGGCGCGGCATTCCAACCTGATCACTCCGGACCCGATCACGCTGTGAAGCTTCGGCGGATCGATCCTCGCTAAAGCCGATACCCTCAATCCAAGGATCGCGCTCTATCGCGCAATGGGCGACGGCTGGAGCGCGGACGCGATCGGCAAGGCGCGCTGATCGGCATCTCCGGGTACGTTAGGAATTTCCCAACTGATCAGCTTCAGGCTGCGCCCAATGATCCAGCGCGCTGCTCCTCGTCGCAGGCATCGTCGGCGGCCGACATCGTTCGGCGAATGGGTAGCTGCGACCGCGCTCCTGACCGGCATCCTGGTGTATAATTTCGCGCCAGGGATCGAGCAGGCGCTTATTGGCTCGACCACGATGCGCGACCGCGAAGCGGCGATCGAGCGCTCAGCATATTACTCCAATTGCAACGCGGCACGCGCAGCAGGCGTCGCACCGATCTCGCGCGGCTCGCCCGGCTATCGGCCAGAGATGGACGGAGATGGGGATGGTGTGGCTTGCGAGCCCGTCCGGTTCTGACCCGAGAGGTCCGCCGTCGGTCGGGGTGCCGACTTTATGAAGTACCGCCGATAGTCTAGATCGCTGGCCGGAGGATCTCGCCGGTGTCCAGTAAATGGCCAGATTGGGAAAACACGACAGGCGAGGCGGTCGCCGCGCTTCCGGTCGACCGATATGAGAGAGTTCTCGCGCTTCGCGCAGGCTTGCTCAGCCACGCGACCGACGGGAGCATGGACGCGGACGTCTACAGAGTGGTTCGCGGCGAATTGATCGCGGACGCCGAAGTTGTGCAAATGCTGCCAAGGTTTCTGCGCACCTGTCAGACCACCGACGACTTCTGGCAGCACATCAAGATGGAGTTCAGCACCTATGCTGAGCGGCGGGCGCATATTCGGGAAGTGTTCGCCCCACTCCTCGAATATCTCGAGCGAGCCGCCGCGCCGGGTGCGGAGGCCATCACGGACGCGCTGCGCAATCTGCAGGAAGGGGAAGTCCATCGCATCTGGGCGAAAGCGCTCGCGCGCTGTGCGAGTGATCCCGAGGGCGCGGTAACCGCAGCGCGAACGCTGCTGGAAAGCGTCTGCATGCATATCCTCGATGGCCTGGCGGAAGGCGGGACCCCGCTCTACACGCCCGGCGATGACCTTCCCAAGCTCTACCGCGCAACCGCGGAACAGCTCAACCTGGCGCCGTCACAGCACACCGAAGATGTTTTCAAGCGATTGCTCGGCGGTTGCACGACCGTGGTCGAGAGCATTGGCGCAATCCGGAACCGGGTCGGCGATGCACATGGGCGTGGAAGGAGACCGGTCAAGATCGCGCCTCGCCACGCGCATCTGGCGGTGAATCTCGCCGGCGCCGTTGCGCTCTTCCTAGCCGAGACGGCGGAGGCGAAGGCCCCGAAGCAATAGCGTTCCAGGGCAGGCTCCCTCTCTAGAGCCCGCCGAGTTTCCACAGGAATCGACCCGGCCCGTTCAGCGCCAGCCAAGCGCCGGTGCGACGTGCGTCAGGATGGAGTCGATGACATGGGCGTTATAGTCGACCCCAAGCTGGTTCGGGACGGTCAGCAACAGCGTATCCGCCTCGGCGATCGCCTCATCGGCACGTAGCTCCTCGATCAGTCGCTCGGGCTCGGCCGCATAGGAGCGTCCGAACACGGCGCGCATATTATCGATATCGCCGATCTGGTCGCTGGAGTCGGTCCGGCCGAAATAGGCGCGATCGCGGTCGTTCATCAGCGCGAAGATCGAACGGGACACGGACACGCGCGGCTCGCGCGCATGACCTGCCTCCTTCCATGCTTCGCGATAGAGGCGGATCTGCTTGGCCTGCTGCACATGGAAGGGCTCACCGCTCTCGTCGGCCTTCAGGGTCGAGCTCTGCAGGTTCATTCCCTGTTTGGCCGCCCAGAGCGCGGTCGCATTTGAAGCCGAACCCCACCAGATGCGCTCACGCAAGCCTGGAGAATGCGGCTCGAGCCGCAACAGGCCCGGCGGATTGCGGAACATCGGACGCGGGTTTGGGGTCGCGAAGCCCTCGCCCTTCAGGAGGTCGAGGAACACCTCGGCATGGCGCCGGCCCATATCGGCGTCGGTCTCGCCCTCTCCCGGCGCATAGCCGAAATAGCGCCAGCCCTCGATCACCTGCTCGGGCGAACCACGGCTGATGCCGAGCTGCAGGCGACCGGTGCTGATCAGGTCGGCCGCGCCGGCGTCCTCGGCCATGTAGAAGGGGTTTTCGTAGCGCATATCGATCACGCCGGTGCCGATCTCGATCCGGCTGGTCTTGGCGCCGATCGCGGAGAGGAGCGGAAAAGGCGATGCGAGCTGCTGGGCGAAATGATGGACGCGGAAATAGGCACCGTCGGCGCCGAGCTCCTCAGCCGCGACGGCAAGATCGATCGACTGCAGAAGGACGTCGGAAGCCGACCGGACCGCAGATTGCTGCGCGGGCGACCAATGGCCGAAGGAAAGAAACCCGATCTTTTTCATGCGACATCCCGAGGTTCAAGGCTGATCGCTACCATAGGCTGCGAAGCTATTCTCTCGGGGAGATAGGCTGCCAGGGACCGCAGCGCATCGGCGAGCTGGTCTGCAGATTGGAAACGGAAGGTTTCCAGCGAGAGCAAGCGCTCCCGGGCCGTCGTTCCACCGGGTCGAACGCGGAGCGCTGGCCTGTCCTAGAGGTCCGACTTAGCAACAACGCGCGGCGACGTTCGCAGGCATTTATCGGACTCTGGGAAGACAGCTAAGAGGATCAGCGCCGACTAGAAACCAAGGATCGTTCGAGATCATGATCAACAAGCAGTTCGACCTGATCGAAGAGGCTGATCTTTTGGCCCTTGTCGCCTCGAAAGCGATCGAGAGCCGTACGCTCGAATTCAAACGAGAAGTCGCCAACAAGACCGAAGCACAGGTTGAGCTGGTGCGGGACTTGGCAGCGCTAGCGAATGACCAGGGTGGCGATTTTCTGATTGGCGTCGGCCAATCCAAGGAAGGCGTCGCCAATTCGGTGCTCGGCGTCGAGATTGCGAATCTCGACGCCAAGCGGCTGGAACTGGAAAACATGATCCGCGATCGAACCGAGCCGCGACTTTCAAAATATCAGCTTCGCTTCATTCCGGTCGCGGATGACCGGTTCGTCATCCATTTTCGCGTGAGTGCGAGCCTCGTGGCCCCGCATGCCGTTCGCGTGGGTACGCACCGGAATTACTTCGTTCGCAACGGCTCGGGGAAACACGAGATGGATGTCGGAGAATTGCGGGACGCCTTCACGGCGGGCGAGCAGCTTTTCCCTCGCCTCCGCAAGCTCCACCGGCTCGCTATCGCCAGGTCCCGAGGTCTCGACATGCCCTTTCGTATCGAGCGCGCGCCGCGATGCATCCTCACGCTCGTGCCGCGTGGATATTTCCGCGAGCAGATGGATTTGCCGATCACGCGAGGGAACGCCCTCGTGCCGTTTCGTTCCCAGGGATATGATTTCATACCAAGCCTGGAGGGCCTTCTGGCGCATTCCGAGCTTCGCGACGGCAAGGGCGACGACATGTTCTCAACCATCGTGAGCTCTTATGTCCTCAATCATTGGGGCGGCTATTTCGATATCGGATGGACCATCGGCACGAGGCCGGAGAGCGCCGTAGACGGGATCAAGGCGAAGCGATCCCGCCAGTCGAAACATGCTGGCATTGTGTCTCCGGAGGCATTCGAACAGGGGATACTCGGCATGACTGCCGCTGGCATCGCCAAACTGCGAACACTCGGTCGCGAGGGCCCGTGGGTGGTCTTCGTAACCGTGAAAGGGCTCGGCGGAACCAGACTTGCGATCGACGAAAATGCGCGGACGGTTCTCTCGTGGCGAAAGACGGCGACCCTGGGCGAAGTCTCGATCGAGGAAGCCACGGAGGAATCGTTGATGTCGTTCGCGAGAGGATTGTGGCTGCTATATGGGTCAGACCGTCCTGCGGGTCGGCGTATGGGTTCGCATCGATGAATCGAGACGGGCTTCGTTAATCGCGGGATGTTCAGACGATCATCCCGGCGTATCCGTCAGCGGAAATCGCGTGGCTTGATCTTGATGCCCTTGGTCGGCTGACCTGGGATGATGCCCGATCCGAGGCGGAGATCCGGAATATAGATTTCCCGCGGTGGCTTCCCCAGCGGCCGTTCGGCCGGATCGCGCGGATCGGCCCCTCAAGCGGCTGTTGTTGCTCACATCGGCGGCGAGGAGTTCGCAATGCTGCTTCCGGATACGTCCGGTCAGATGGCTTGGCTCAAGGCGGAGGCCCTTCGGATCGCTTTTCCCGTCCAGCTGGATGCGTCGATCGCACGCGCCACCGTAAGCGGGGGCATTGCCGAATGGCGGCTTGGCGAAAGCCTTGTCGATCTTATGCGCCGGGCGGATGGCGCCTGCTATCGCGCGAAAGTCGATGGCAGGGATCGCGTCTCCAGCGCGGCGGAAAATGATCGAATCGAGGACGATCATGGCGATGCGAGGTCGAAGTTCGCGGCCGGCGGACCTCGGAGCATTTTGATGATGCCTAGCCGGGCTGCGGTGTATTGAGAGCCCCTGCGCTCGGTGTGGCGCGCCAGCAAAGAGTCGCGTGAGAGACGCCGCCAGGGTGTACCGCCGGGCGGAAGCCGGGGCGGCCGCGTGAAGAACGCGGCGGCGGATGGTGGGCCTCGCCTTTCTTCCCGTTGGGGCGGAGCCTGCTGCAGCTTTTCACCAGATCCGGCATGCGCAGAACCGCACCTCGAGAAGCGGCTCTCCGCACGACCCGGCGGCACGCCATAGACTCCCCCCTTCCCTCCGGTCGCGCAGACCGCGTCCGGGCTAACAAAGACCCACATCCGATGCAGCGGCGATCCGGACGGGCTTGTAGAGAGCGCGCCCGGGACGTCTCGTTCAGCCGCCGGCAAGCGCTCCACGCGCCGCACGCAGGCTTAGCAGGCGCTCGGAGCTATCCGCGGTCAGCTCGCCCCACGCAAAGGCGGAACGCGCGCCGCGAATGTCCGTCCAGATTTGACCGGCAACGCGCAACAGCTCCGCATCGCTGGGATCGCGTCCCTCCGAGATACAGGCGACAACCTCGGGCGCGATAGTCGCTTGACCGGGCATCATGGCTCTCTCCTTTTCCGGGAGTTAGGGGCGACGAACCGGGATGGAAGAGCCGGCGCGCCGCGAATGCGACGAACCGGTCGCAGCCGAAGATGCTGGCGGTCGCTTCCTTCGAGCGTCCGGAACCCGGCCGACGCCCGTGCGGTCGCGAAACCGAGCCCGATGCTGGGTTGATGGAAACTATCGAATGCCCGCTTCACAACTCGAAATCGACGATTCGACCTTCTCGTCAGAGCACAGTCGTGACGGCGCGTCGCAACGCTGCTTTCAAGCCCTTTCCGAGAAGGGGTCGAAAAGCCCGATCCTCGGTATCGACCGGAGCAGGATGTGAGCCGGCGACGATGTCGTCCAGCGCCTGCGCGTCCTCGCGTACGGCACGGCCTCAGTCGGTCGTCGCTGTCGCCAGCGTTTGAGCTTGGGCCTGGCTGCCCAACATTGTGACCAGCGCAGCGCCGGCAATCCCGCCTCGCATAGGCCCCTTGAACAAACTATCCGGGATTACTTTTCGTATCGTGCCGGGGGTTGGCTCCGGCCAGAATGCCGCTCAGTGCCAGCCGGACCAACGTCCCGGATTTCGGTCCGGAGGTGAATCCCATTGCAGGAGCGAAAGCCAGCTCGAATATCAGCGCGCCAAGCGCCTCGGCATCGACATCCAGCTGCATCTTCCCGCAAAGCGTATCGCCCAGGGCCTTCCAGTGCGCCCTGAATAGCTGCGCCTGACGGTCGCCGAAGGTCTTCGCCTTCCTCGCATGCTGGATATGTTCGAGCACCAGAAGTGCCCAGTCTCCATCCCGCGCGCGGGCGTCGGCCCATTCGGCGAGCACTTCGACGACTTCGGGCACTGTCGCGGCCCGATCGACCTGTTGGAGCAGGTTCGGAAGGTCGGCATGGGACTCCGTCTCCATCACCGCCAGGAAGAGGTCCTGCTTGCTGCCAAAATTCGAGTAGACCGCACCCTTGCTGAACCCGGCCTCCTCGGCGACCCTGTCGATGCTCGTCCCGCCATAACCAGAGGACCACAGCTTCAGGCTACGAGCACTTCTATCAGAAGACACCAACATGGATCGCGCCGCGAGCGCGATGCCCAAGCTCATTCAGTGCGAGGTTCTGAGGGCCTCGCGCTGTGCCTCATCGATATAGCCAAGATTGTAGAGGTGCTCGATCAGTGCGCTGACGCTGACATGCATCTCTTCGGCGATCTCGGCGAGATGGGGACCGGACCAACCCTGTGAACGACGTCGGTACCGCTCTATCAGCGCGCGAGGCATCAACAGCATCGCTGCAAATGCATTGGCGCGCTTCTCTACCCCTCCGGGCGCCCAGGGACCGCTAACCTGTGCGACCCGGCGAGCGCGGCTCTGATCATAGAGGATGTGACAGAGCTCATGGGCCATGGTGAACCGCCGTCCCGCTTCATTCTGCGAGAAGGGGCTATTCTTGTTGATGATAACGGTAGGAACGATGCCGGACCCCGCCAGAGCTACCCCTCGGATATTCCTGGTATCGAGTTGCCTGGATATCAGCTTGATACCGAACCGCTTCACGATGCTCTCGATGTCCACCCAAGAACTGGTATCGATCTCCAAGTCGTCGAGCAAAGCCTCCGCCAGGTCATAGCCTTCGTCATGGGCGGGCGAGAGCGGGAAACCGACGGTGCGATCCACGAAAGCGTCAAGCGCACTCGTGTCATAGGTACGGAGCTGATTGACGAGAATGCCCGAAAGCGTTCGCACGTCCTTAAGCGTCAGACGTGGATCGACTCCGCCGAACATTGCGACCGGCGCAGCGAGCAGATCGGCAACGGGGGCCGCGATGTCGAATTTCGAAACGAGAAGCTCGGGCCGGCCGAGATCCTCGAAAACCGCCTCGACCTTCTGAGCAAGAGGGTCGCCAAGATAGATCCTGCGAATCTCGCTGTCGGTCGATGCCTGGACGAGAGCCACACGCTCCTTCAACGCTGCGATCTCGACTGCGGCGGCGTCATCCGGCGCAACCGCGTTTGCCGCGATCCACTGAAGGGCATCCCAGAGTGGCTCGGCAACATCCTGCACGCGCAGCACCGCGGCGCCAGCCGCCAGCGCAAAACTGAAGCCCTCCGGCGCAAAATCCGCTTCTCGTGACGACCAGGAAAGCTCGACGCCGTCGCCAAGCCGGCGAAGGAACAGGTCCGGAAAGAGCCCCCCCGCAGCGCCCGCTCTCAACGCATGGCGCTCCCACCAGCGACGCACTTGGTCATATACGGCCGCGCGATTGCTATTGTCCTCGGGCAGCCAACGCTCAAGCGCGACGTTACACGCGGTAGCTGCGGCCGCGAAAGTGCGCTCTGGCCACAGGAAATCCTCCTCATGGAAGAGATGCGCCCAATTCTCGGCGATCCACTGTGCTACCGGGAGCAAATACCAGCGAACCGCTTCATGCTGCTCGTCACCGAAGGTATGCGCGGTTATCGGGAAACCGCGAACGACCAGGCGCAATGATCCCAGCGAAAAGCCATAGCCGAGTGGCCGCGAGGTCAGCGGCGACCGGTCGTCGAGCCAATCCAGCGTGATCTGAAAGCGCTCGGGAACGCCAAAGGACACTGGCTGGCTCATTGATCGCTCACCATCGCCCAATCGATGCCGCCCTCGCCCTTCAGATATTTCCTGATCTCCTTCGAGGTCACTTTGCCAGCGCGCTTCCATGCCTGCACCAAACTCGTAGGAACCGATTGCCATGGCACCGGATAGCCATGCCAAGTCCCGTCGGCAGTCGGCTTGGCCTCGAACGCGATTCCGTTCTTCGTCGCAAACCGACGCTGGAGACCATCAGGATGCTGTTCGGACTGTGCGAACATTTTGGCCGCTTCGCTATCCTGCCAGTTATGTGCGTACATATCCGTGCCAAGCCCACTCTCGGAAGTCTCGTGCGACCATTGCGGGCACAGGGTCCCCTTCACCTCGTCGCCAGGCCGGCGCTTGTGCTTGGAGCTTCCGCGATATGCGGGCCCGTCGTGATTCCAAGCCTTGGTCATGGTCCTTTCGCTTTGTGCTAAAAGAGCGATTGTAGGCAAGTCTCTGTAGATCGATATCGGCACCAGTCCTCCCACCAGAAGGCGGTAGCGCTGAGATTCAGTGCCGTGTCATCGATCCATCACCAAATGCGTTGTCGTCCCCCAGCGCATAGCATCGCAGCTTATCGCCCTCCGCCATCCGTCCAGCCGCAACCTCGCGGTCGGTCACGCTTTTCAACCTGCCTCGATCGAGCTTGCCATCGACGAGACATTCCGCCCGAAGAAACATCCATATCTGCGCGCTGCGATGTGCTTCGAACGCGATGACGTCGCCACCCGTGCGTTCCAGAGGCGACCGATCCAAAAGCGGTCGGGCAGCTCACGCCCCAATTGCCCCCATTCGCGTCTCGTGAGAAAATGCGCGTATGACACTCATGCTTGCCATCGCGATTGGCGCCTTTTTGCTTGCATTTTTCGCGGCCCGCATTGTCGCGAAGAGCGTCAAAAAGCGCTTTTGGTCGTGGCTGGCAGTTGGCTCAGTGGCCGTGTTACCCACCGTTGCGCTTTATGCCGGCATTCGGCACTCGTCGCAAATGGTTGGATGGGGATTGCTCCTCCTTGTGCCCGCATCAATTGCATGGGCCTTGGGCTGGATCGTCTGTTTTGCATACACGAAATGCCAGCTGGTGAATGGCAGCTAACCACCCATAGTCGGCCGTTTGGCGGTGGGGCGGCCAATCCAAAAGCGGGTCAGGCTGCAAACGCCCCAAATCCAGCCGCGCGAGCTTATTGATCCGTATCCTGAAAGCTGCCGTTCATTGCGGTTTCCGGCCGCGCCCGCCAGACCTTGCCGGGATCGATTTACCGTGTTCGGCCCACCAAGTGGCGAGCGCTTCCATTGTGGGGCCTAGCCCGCGGGCCTTGGCTGTCATCTCATACTCGACGCGCGGGGGCACCTCGGCAAAGACTGTCCGAGAGATCAGCCCATCGGCCTCCAACTCGCGAAGTTGCGCCGTGAGCATATGCTGCGTGATGCCGGGGATTGCCTTGCGCAGTTCGCCAAAGCGATGAACCCGCTGGTGGAGCAACCACATTATCTCCAGTTTCCACTTGCCCGAGAGCATCGCGAACGCGCGGCGCATCTCATCCTGCATGGTGAACGCACCGTCTTCCAATAGTCAGGTTCTCCATACTAGCGGTTGATAATTCATCCTACTTGTGGCGAATCATCCAATAGCTCATCTTCTATACAGCTAGCCGGCGTCGCTGAGAACGCCCGGCCACCAATAGTCATTCAACGACCCGACTTCGCGTGCCTGTGCCGCGGAAAGGAGGATCATGCCTGCGAGTTACGTATACTGGATCAGTACCGCGCTATTGTCGCTGCTCTACCTGTCGTCAGCCGCCTTGTATGTGTCGAAGCCAGCCTTTGTGCGCCAGGCACAGGCCGATCTCGGTTATCGTGCCGAGCATCTCGTTCCGTTCATGGTGGTGGTGAAGATCCTGGGGCCGGTGGCGATCCTGTCGCGTGTCAGCGTGCCGCTCAGCGACCTCGCCTATGCCGGCATCCTTTACCATCTGCTGCTGTCAGGCATGGCGCATCTGGGCGTCGGCAAGGCGAAGGGCGCCATCCCGGCCATCATCGGCCTCGCGCTGCTCGCGGCCTCGTTCACGACGCAGAACGCCGCCCGTGAAGCCGCTTCCCCCTATGCGCCGCAATCCGGCGCGCATCACCTCATCACGAAAGGATAACTCCCATGGGTCGCCTTGAAGGAAAGGTCGCGATTGTTACCGGCGCCAGCCGCGGCATCGGACGCGCTACCGCCAAGCTGTTCGCTGCCGAAGGCGCGAAGGTCGCAGTTCTGTCGCGCACCGCCGAAAGCATCGCCAAGGTGGTCGCCGATATCGAAGCCGCTGGCGGCATCGCTCTCGGTATCTCCTGTGACATCAGCAACGGGCTGCAGATCGAAGCCGCCGTGGCGCAGGTCGCCGCCGAATATGGCGGCGTCGATATCCTCGTGAACAACGCTTTCGATCCGTCCGTGGTAAGTTCACCGATCATCGATCTGTCGATCGAACAGCTGCAGCGAAACTTCGACACCGGACCGATCGCCCATCTTCGCATGATGCAGGCTTGCTTCCCCTACCTTAAGGCGAGCGGGGCCGGGCGGATAATCAACTTCGCGTCGGTGGCCGGCGTCATCGGAATGGTGCCGTACGGCCCCTACGCGATGGCGAAGGAAGCAATCCGCGCATTGACGCGCGTCGCCGCGCGGGAATGGGGGGCATATGGCATTACCGTCAACAACGTCCTGCCCGTCGCCAACACCTATGAAGAGATGACCGAGGCCGGTGTGCCGGCCCCCAACACGCCTCTGCGCAGACTGGGAGACCCGGAGGAGGACGTCGCGCCGGTTGTCCTCTTCCTCGCCAGCCGGGATGCGCAGTTTCTCACTGGCTACAACCTATCGCCCGATGGCGGGATGATGATCGACAGCGCGCGATAGCATGTACGCGGCTGGCAGCTAGCCGTGCGTTCCGTGCGATAGCTGCCAGTCCGAAATCCACCCCATTCACGGACATCCGTTGCCGCCATGCATGAGCGTCCGCTTTCGGGCAGCCCGGCAATCGCCACGGACGACCGTTATTGGGGCGCTTTGCCGACCGGCAGGTCGCGCCAGAAGCTACTCGTTCGAACATAAGGCCCTCCTTCGTCCCACTCGTAGCAGATTCAGGTGAGCCCCAAAGACCGTGGCTCTATACGGCGCAAACCCGTCAATGCACATTCCGCCGAAACGCGCGCCACAGTATCAACCTACGCATCCGCGTCTCAAAGACCGTGGATTTGTTGACCTCTCGGCGCAACGGACGGGCAGGAACGTCCTCTTATGCCGCCGCCCACAGATAGTGGACTGCGGAAGTCTGAGGCACTCCTCAGGATAAGTCCGTGCATACCATTACGCGGACGGAGACAGGAACATTCAGGATGCGCGCAGGATAAATCCGGAATAACCAACGCTAATTTTCGATTATCGCATTAAAATATCCATGATTGCCTGAATATTTTGCCGCAGATCATTAATTTAAACACCATAGATTCAAAAATCTCTTTTCCAGTATAAATATGGATAAACGATATACGCCAGACGTACGTCTTAATAACTTTGAGAATCACTTATACTATGAGATAATAACTTCGGTAGATCTTATAGACGCGTATTATCGCGCCGCATTGCTGCCAGGTGAGGTGTCGTGGAGCACATTAGGAAACGCGAATGGCGGACGCCGAACGGTGCACTGCGTCGGGCCTGGGTCGTGGACTACCGGGACAAGCTCGGCAGGCGTAAGTCGAGGCAGTTTACCTCAAAAGATGAAGCCGCCAGATGGTTGCGAAGCACCGACTTCGAAGCGTCCCAGGATGGCGATAACGACAAGAAGACATTCGCGGACGCCGTCCAGGCATGGCTCGCCCGGGGGGAAAGCGAGGGCCTGGAGCGATCAACCATGGATAATTATCGATGGTTGACGGACAACTATCTCGTGCCGGCACTTGGGAAAGTGCCACTGGCAAAGCTTGACCAGTCAATGTTAGTCAATCTTCGGCTGGATATCAAAACAGCCAAGACGGCTGAGCTTGCCCGCCGCGCTATCCATACCGCGAAGATGATCCTGCGCTACGCCGTCAACACGAATCAGATAAGAAAGAGTCCAGCCGACGGTTTGAAGTCCTCTATAGCATCTCGACACAAGCAACGTCCAAATATTCCTTCAAGGGAAGAACTCAGGATCATTCTGACGGCACCCGAAGATGCCAACCTAAATAAAGCTGTGAAATATTCACGCCGAAGAAATACGCTTGCATATATCCTGATGGCGGAAACCGCCGTGAGGCCATGTGAACTTAGGGGCTTATCCTGGGCGCAAGTGGATCTCGAAAAAGCTCACATTATTGTTTTGCGAGATGTGAAAAAGGACGGCACAATCGGATCGTGCAAGACGAAGGCGTCGTACCGAAAGATTCCTATCTCCCCCCGCATGGCAGCCAAACTGATAGAGTGGAGAAAGGAATGCCCTGCTTCGAATGAAGATTTGGTCTTCCCCACACAGAATGGTGGAATCGTCATACATACCGATCTGGCAAGATCGTTTCGAACTCGCCTCGTCGCTATCGGCGTAACTAAGGTAAAGCGTAAGCCTGACGGGTCCGAAGAACTCGTCGCCAAATATCGATTATATGATCTACGCCATGCCGCTGCCAGTTGGTGGATTCATAAGAAGATCGATCTCAAAAAGCTCACTTCCTGGATGGGCCACGCTAGCATTCAGATCACGTTCGACATCTACGGCCACCTCATCGAAAGCGCGGATTCTGACAGCGCACTGATGGCTGAGCTGGCGAAGGATCTGCACGAGCAAGAGGATACAGCCGCCCACAACCATGATCCGACGCCATCCGGATGATCGGCGCGCGGATCCTAGCGCTGCAGAATGCGACAAATTTGTAGCATGGCGGATGGAAACGGCAGAATTTACTAGTAAAATCAACTAACTCGCAGTCAGTGACCCCCGACTCTTAATCAGCGGGTCCTTGGTTCGAGCCCAAGTGCGTCCACCATTCCTTCTCATATCTTGCAGACCTCAAGCGCAGCGAATTCGCCAGCTCGGACTGCATCCTGGGCTGGGGCGGCCTCGTCATTTTCTTCGCGGGGGCGTGAGCCGGATCACCCGTTGGGCGAGCCGCCGCAAGCCATAGGCGAGTGCCATCAGCGTTTTGCGGATCAGGTCCTCCCGCCCTCGCCGTGGCGCGTGACGCACCGCCTCCCGCGCCAGCGCACAGGCGACTTCCAGTATCCAGGCGGCAGCACGAAGCATCAGGATCGTGCGCAGGTTGGAGAGGTGCTTCATATGTCCTCCCTCAGCTGCGCAGCGTGATACCGAGCGACGCGGAGCGTGGATTGACCCCGTCGATCAGACGCCCGACGACAAGGTCGACATCGAGCCGCCCGCCGCCGGGATTCCAGCGCAAGCCGGCCTGCGATCCCATAGGCCCATCGCCGCGCCCAAATACTTCGCCCATCAGGCTGAAATCCCGCGCGACCTGCACCTCGACCTGCGCACCGTAAAAGGCGGCATGCTGCCGGCTGCTCGCACGCGCATAGCTCCAGCCGCCATTGAGGTTGAAGCGCACGGCCCTGCCCACCGGAATGGTCACCGGCACGATCAGGCTGGCCGTCTCGACTTTTCCCGAGTGGAGTCCGACCGCGCCGGATGCGATCAGTCCGACGCCGAACCCTTTCTCGGCGGGACGGATGTTGAGCTTGAGCGCCGGGCCGAACGTCGTCAGGTCCGTGCCATTGTCCCAGCTGCGTTGGAACGCGCCGCCGATCTCGAGCCGAGGCCAGGTCTTGCGGGTGCAGGCAGGCGAGAGGTTGAGCAGGCCACGATCGGAGCCGTGGAATGTCATCCAGCTCTCCAGGTGGCAGGTGCCGGGAGTCTCGACGGCGGCGTCATCGACGACATGCTCGTTGCCGCTGGCGAAGGCGGGTGGGACCGGGCCGAGCGTGAACAGGGCAAATGCGAAAACGGGGCGGATCGTCAGGGTCATGGGGCCCTCCACGGGCGTGCGGAGGCACACCCGACGCGCTCAAGTCGTCGGCCGCGTGCCGCTGGTCGGTATCGTGTGATGAGCGGGCAGCGCGTCGGCGCTGCGACTAGAGTCGTCTAGAGTCGTCTTCCATGCCGGCCTCCCTCATGAGGGATCGTCGAGGCTGAAGCGGTCCGCGGCTTCGTCATAGGCGAAGGCCTCGGCATAGCGGCCCCACTGGATCACCGATCGCAGCGTCTGCTGGGCGTACTCCTCGGACATGAAGTCCTCGATCTCGTCGCGGAAACGGCTTGCCGGCGCTTCGTGGCTGGCCCGGTCGTCGAGGACGCGGCGGATGTGGCCGGCAAGCGGCACGTGGCGCAGCAGATGCTGGGCGAATAGCTGCTTGCGCGCATCGACCTCGGCATCGACATAGCGGTGCGCCGCCGGAAGCAGCCTGAGGTCGCCGCCACCCAATTCGGCGAAGCGCAGGAGCTGCAGCACTTCGGCAACGGGGAACAGCTCGTCCGCCTCATATTGCAGCTCGCTGGCCAGGTCCGACAGCGGCGCGCTCCCGAAATAGGGCTCGGCCGCCACTGCCTCCATCAGGCCGGCGAGCGTGTTGGTCGACACGCGCGGCAGCGCCATGCCGATGCCGGTGCCCGGGAACAGCCCTTCGCGCGGGTGGCCGGCCTCGGTCCGCATCGTCATCCGAGCATAGATGTCGTCGACCAGCGCCTGGAACGCGGGGTCCTGGCGGTTGCGCGGTTGGGGCAGCGTTACCCGGATCTCGCTGACGACGCGGCCCGGATTGGAGGAAAAGACGAGGATGCGGTCACACATCAACACTGCTTCCTCGATATTGTGGGTCACGATCAGGATCGACTTGATCGGCATCCGCCCTTCCGACCAGAGGTCGAGCAGGTCGGTGCGCAGCGTCTCCGCTGTCAGCACGTCGAGCGCCGAGAAGGGCTCGTCCATCAGGAGGATGTCGGGATCGACGACGAGTGCGCGCGCCAGGCCGACGCGCTGGCGCATGCCGCCGGACAGCTCCTTGGGATAGGCGCTTTCGAAGCCGTCGAGCCCAATCAGGTCGATCGCCTTGAGCGCACGCTGGCGGCGCTCCTCGGCGGCAACACCCTGCGCCTCGAGCCCCACTTCCACATTCTGGAGCACGGTGAGCCAGGGGAAGAGCGCAAAGGTCTGGAAGACCATCGAGACGCGCGTATCGGCGCGCGGGAAATTGACCTGGCCCGAGGTGGGCTGGATCAGGCCGGCAATCGAGCGCAGGAGCGTCGACTTGCCCGAGCCCGAGCGGCCGAGCAGCCCGACGATCTCGTTCTCGCCGAGCGTGAGATCGACGTCGTCGAGCACGAGCAGGCCCGAGCCGCTCGACTTGCCATAGATGTGGCGGACATCGCGAACTTCGACGAGGGGAAGGGTTTCAGTGAGCGTGTTCATGACGATACTCCCGATGCTCAGTCGAGGCGGAGGCGGCGCTCGGCGAACCGGTACATCGGCCGCCACAGCGTACGGTTGAAGGCGATGACGAAGATGCTCATCACGGCGATGCCCAGCGCGACGCGCGGATAGTCGCCCGTGCGCGTGGCATTGGCGATGAACGCGCCGAGCCCGGCGGCTTCCAGATGCTTGTCGCCCCAGGTGACGGCCTCGGCGACGATGCTGGCGTTCCACGAGCCGCCCGAGGCAGTCAGCGCACCGGTCACGTAATAGGGGAAGATCGCGGGGATCGCGACCTGCCGCCACCACTGCCAGCCGCGAATGCCGAACATCGCCGAGGCTTCCTTCATGTCGGTGGGGATCGCGCTCGCACCGGCGATGACGTTGAACAGGATGTACCACTGCGTGCCGAGCACCATCAGCGGCGACAGCCAGATGTTCGGATCGAGATGCAGGCCGAGGATGGCTATCACCGCGAAGGGGAACATCACGTTCGCCGGGAAGGCGGCCAGAAACTGCGCCACCGGCTGCAGCCGTTCGGCCCAGGCTGGCCTGAGGCCGATCCACACGCCGGCCGGCACCCAGATCAGGCTGGCGATCGCGATCAGCACCACCACGCGCAGCAGCGTGAGCAGGCCGAGCCCGAAGGCGGTCAGGCCGTCGTGCCAGCTCAGGCTGGCGGCGATGTAGCGGACGAGCGTCCAGAACGCCGCAAGCGCAAGAATGGCAACCAGTGCCAGCCAGGCACGATCGAAGGCGCGGCTCGTGGCGGGCCCGACCCGGAGCGGGCGCACGGCGGCGACATGCGGCAGGCGAATCCTTCCCGCCCAACGCAACGGCGTGGCGAGCAGGTTGCCGAGCCGACCCAACCAGCGGGTGCGGCGGAGGAGGTCGTAGAGCCAGGAGCGCGGGCGCTGCTGCGAGGCGGTCTGCTCGAAGCGGAACTTGTCGGCCCAGGCGACGATCGGCCGAAAGGCGAGCTGGTCGTAGAGCAGGATGACCACCGCCATCGTGCCCACCGCCATGCCGATCGCGCCGAAATCCTCGCGGTCGATCGCGAGCGCCAGCCACGAGCCGATGCCGGGCAGCGTGACCGTGGTGTTGCCGACGGTGATCGCCTCGGACGCGACGACGAAGAACCACGCGCCCGACATCGACATCATCATGTTCCAGACGAGCGCGGGCAAGGCGAAGGGTAGCTCGAGCCGGACGAAGCGCCGCCAGGCCGAGAAACCGAACTGTTGCGAGACTTCGTCCAGGTCCTTGGGCACCGTGCGCAACGACTGGTAGAAGCTGAACGCCATGTTCCAGGCCTGCGCCGTGAAGATCGCGAAGATCGCCGCGCACTCGGCCCCCAGCTGGCTTCCCGGGAACAGCCCGAGGAAGAGCGTGACAGTGAAGGTGAGAAAACCCAGCACCGGCACCGACTGGAGGATGTCGAGCGCGGGCACGATGACGAGGCCTGCCTTGCGGCTCTTGGCCGCGAGCGTCGCAACGATGAACGTGAAGAGCAGAGACGCGCCGAGCGCGGCAAACATGCGCAACGTGGTGCGCAGCGCATATTCAGGCAGCATTGCCGCGTCCAGCACCACAGGCGTACCGCGAAGCTGCGCCAAGGGCGCGCTCATATCCTCGGCCCCGCGGAAAACGAGCACCGCGCCCGCCGCAAGCAGGATGAAAACGATAAAATCCGCCCAGGATGGCGCGCCGCCCGCGCGCACCCAGCGCGCCAACGGGCGTGCACCCCTGGAATCTTCGAAAATGAAGACCATGGCTCACCTCATGACCGGCCGTCTCGGCCGCCACGGGCGAGCGCTAGAAACTAGGCCCGGCCGGGCGCCCTCGACGGCGCGTTAGATCGACTACTGTCGCTCGGCATTTTGCTAGCGTTCCTCGAATGGCCCTCGGCCCGCGGATGCGGGGAAGGCGTGGCGGGCCGATACCAAGGCGGGGCTGATGTCGCCAGCAGGGATTGTGCGGTGCACAGAAGTGAATCGGATAGGCCCAATATACTTCCGTATATGCGGCCCTGCCCCGCCTAGCCCGCCCCTTCTCGCGGGCTACCGAATAGCCTGTCATAGGTCCGAACCAGATCGGGCACCGAGCGCGCGTTCATCTTTCGCATGACCTGGCCGCGGCGCACCTTGACCGTGATCTCGCTCACATCGAGCTGTGCCGCGATCTGCTTGTTCAGCAGCCCCCGTACCACCAGCTCCATCACTTCCTGTTCTCCGATCGTCAGGGTGCAATGGAGCTTGCGCAATTCGGCCAGGCTGGCCGCCTCGCGGCGGCGAATGCGATCCTTGCCGATACCCTCGTTGATCGCGTCGAGCAGCGCCTGCTCGTCAAATGGCTTGGCCAGGAACTCGATCGCCCCCGCCTTCATCGCACGTGCGGTCATCGCGATATCGCCGTGCCCGGTGACGAAGATCACGGGCAACCCGATGCCAAGGCTCTCCATCTGGCGCTGAAAATCGAGGCCGCCCTGTCCGGGCATGCGGACGTCGAGCACGAGACACCCCGGCGCGTCCGACAGTTGATGGGTGAGAAAGGCCTGCGTCGAGGCGAACGAGCGGCATTCGATGCCGACCGAGGCCAGCAGATCCTCCAAGCCGGCGCGGACCGAAGGATCATCGTCCACGATGTAGACGATTGGAGGCCCCTTCTCCTCCACTGCCGCATTCGTCATCGCGCAGCTCCCGCAACTGGCAGGCGCACCTTGAATATCGCGCCACGCGCCGAGTTCGCGTCAGCCCGGATATGCCCGCCATGTGCTTCAACGATCGCCCGGCTGATCGTCAGTCCAATCCCGGTACCGCCTTCCTTGGTGGTCCAGAACGCGTCGAACAGATGTTCCCGGGTGCTCGCGGCAAGTCCGTTGCCCGTATCCGCGACCGAAATGAGCACGTCCCGATCTTCCAGGGTCGAGGCGATGACGATCTGTCGCTCCGCCTGCGGCACCTGCGCCAGCGCCTCCATCGCATTGAGCAGTAGATTGCCGATAACCTGTTGGAGCTGCACGCGATCCGCCTGCACGGGCGGCAATGCCTCGGCCAGCTCCAGCCTCATGCCGATATCATGCCTGTCGAGCTCGGCCTGCGCCAGCGCCACCGCCTCGACGATGATTTCGTTCAGGTTGGTCCTGTCGCGCTTGGGTGATTCGTGGCGAGCAAGGCTCCGCACGCGCTGGATCACTGCGCCGGCCCGATTGGCATCGCTGAGGACCCGCTCGGCCGAAGCTCGTGCCTTTTCGATATTGGGAGGGTCCTGGCCCAGCCACCGCAGACACGCATTGCCGCTCGTCACGATACCTGCCAGCGGCTGGTTGACCTCATGCGCGATCGAGGCGGTCAGTTCTCCCAGGCTGGTCACCCGGGCGATCCGGACGAGTTGCGCGCGTGCTTCATGTGCCGCAGCTTCGGCTGCCACCATGCGAAGCGCCAGCCAGGTGGTGATGCCGATGGCGGAGGTGCTTATCGCCATGTTGACGATGCCCGCTTCGCGCGATCCGCCGGCCGTCAGTGTCGAACTGACCAAGGTGAGCAGGATACATAGTCCCGCCAAGGCGATGACATTGCGGCGGGGGAAACGGCCGACCGCCAGCAGGATGATGACGATGTAGAAGACGGCGGCGGCGATCTCCAGGTCGGTGACCGTGTCGGCGACGAAGATGCCGATCATGAGCCCAACGATCGCCGCCGCCTGTAGCCATGACTTCCATTGCATGAATGATTCGCCCGTTTCGTTCATCTCGGCGAGTTCCGGGCCCGGTTCAAACATGCCTGCATATACCCCCTATATGCCAAGGTATCGATGGGCTTGCCTATGCCGCATCGCCCGCGCACCGGCGCCCGCACCGTATCAGGCATGGCCTCGTAGACGTCCCTGTAGCGCCTCCCAATCTTCCGCGGCGGTATCATCCTCCGCCGGCCTGCACGACAGCCCGCACTGCCGACAAGACCTGAGCCGGTCAGTCCTCGAACTCAGCCTCGTGGGACGATATGGCCTCTCGCGGTGTCGCGGACCAGCAAACGAGTTCCGGGTCGAACTCGGTCAATTGATGATGCCATTCGAGTCGGCCGGCCCAAAGGCCGACCTTCCCCGATCCGCTTCGCCTACCGCTTCTTCAGCCGCACGAAATCGAGCGGTTCGCCTGTCGCAGTATAGGCGCGGTACGTCAGTGCCTTCGGCGTGACCTCGATGACCTGGTAGGCCTGGGTCCGCGACGCCGATTTGCGCGCCCAGGGGCCCGGCTTGACCTCGTACATCTTCGGGCCGGCCACCGACACGGCATAGGTCGCCCCGGCATTGTCGGCGGAAGGACCGTTCGGGCCGATCGCGCCGCGGGCATAGCCGTGATCGTGTCCCTGCAGCACGAGATCGACATGGTATTTGTCGATCAGCGGCTTCAGCGCGGCGCGGACCTTCGGATTGTCGCGGCCGGGCTCGCTCGAGAAGAGCGGGAAGTGCAGGAACATCACCGTCCAGCGGTTGGGATTGTTTGCGAGCAGCTTGTCCAGCCAGGCGACGATCGATGCGCGCGCGGTCTCGTCACGATCGACCTGCATCGAATCGATCGAGATCAGGCGCAGGCCCTGATAATCGGTGTACCAGTTGGTTTCCCGGCCCGCCGGTACATCGGCAGGGCCATCGTCGGGCAGCGTGAACTGCCGCCGCCATTGCCCGGTGATCGAGGAACCCGCCCGCGCTGCCTCGTCCTTCACATATTCGTGGTTGCCCGGCGTCGGCATCTGCGGGGTCTGCGCATAGAGGAAGCCCCCCGCCCCGAACCATTCGCCCCATTCGGCATCGCTGTCGTGCCGGTTGACGAGATCGCCCGCATGGATCGTGAAGGCCGCGTCGCCCGCCTGCCGGAATGCCATGCGCAGGGTGCGCGAGGCTTCCGACAGGATCTGGTTCTGCATGTCGCCCATATAGATGAAGCGGAACGGCGCCGCGTCCTTGCGCGCGGTGCGGAACTGGAACCATTCGGACCAGTGCGTCCCGTCGCCGACGCGATAGGCATAGACCGTGCCGGGCTCGAGCCCCTTCAGCACCGCTGAATGATAGGCCGCGCGGAATGCCGGGTTCTCGCGCACCGGCAGCGTCGCATCGTCGGTCGTCGCGGTGAGCGTCATCGGCGCCTTGACGAAATCCGGGCTATTGGTCGCCCTGGCATATTGCACGATGCCGGCCGAACCCGGCGCCGAGCGCCAGGTCACGGCCATTTCGGTCGCTGGATCGGTGGTGAGGTTCAGCACGATACGCTCGGGCTGGACGGTCGCAGGCGCGAGCGGCGGCTGCGGCGCGTCCTGCGCGGCGGCAGGAATGGCGGCGCCCAGAAGCAGGGCGCCGGCCAGGGAACGAAGGGTCATCGTCGATCCTTAGAAGATGAGGTTGAAGCCGAGCGAGATCGTGCGCCCGTTCTTGGTATAGGCACGGCTCGCGCCGGTTCCCGACGAGACCGTCTCCCAATAGGTCGGCCCGTCGAACAGGTTCTGAACCTGAAGCTGGACCGACGAGGTCTTCATGAAGCTCTTGCGGAAGGTCAGGTCGACGAAGCTGTAGGCCTGCTCATAGGGATTGTTGCCGAAATCCTGGATGCCGCCGAGGAACTTCGACTGGTAGTTCCAGGCGCCATAGATTTCCCAGCCCTTGCGCTCCCAGAACAGCTGGACGTTGGCGATCGTCTCCGGCGTCTCCATCAGCGGCAGGGTGTAGCCCTCCGGATGCCAGGACAGGCCGGTAACCGCCTTGGAACGCTGCATCGTCAGGTTGCCGCCGATGCCGAGCGAGCCGAGGATCCCCGGCAGCCAGTGCAGCACCTGCTGGCCGCTGACTTCCACGCCGTACACTTCCGCCCGCTTGCCGTTGTTGGGCATCGAGATCAGCACCCCGGCCGGATCGACATTCTCGCCGGTCGTGCCGTTGCGGATGTTGCTGGAGGAGGAACGGAACAGGAAGTTGTTGATGCGCTTGTAGAACAGCGCCACCGAATAGGCCCCGGTGCGGCCATTGTACCGCTCGAGCGACACATCGAAGTTGAGCGAGCGGAGCGGCTTCAGGTTGGGATTGCCCTCGCTGATGCCGGTCAGCAGCCATTGCGACTTCGGATTCTCCTTGCCGTCGCCGTCGGGATCGGTGTCGTAGCTATATTCGCGCGCCGAGCTCATGCGCGCGATGTCCGGCCGGGCAAAGCTGGTCCACACCGCGCCACGCAGTTTCGTGCGGTTGTCGAAGTCGTAATTGACGTGCACCGACGGCAGCACGTTGACGAAGCTGGACTTGTCGATCGTGTAGCGCTCGCCCTGCACGGGATCGAGGTTGAACGCCTCGATGCGGTTGCGCGTCGCCTCCACGCGCACGCCGGTGATGATCTGGGCGCGGCCGAGGCGGGCGGTCGCCATCGCATAGCCCGAGATCACGCTCTCGTCGAAGCGGAAGCTGTCCTCGTTGGATATCGTCGCATCGGCCGGAGCCACCGCGAAGCCCTTGAAGAAGCTGCTCTTGCCCTTCTCCGCACGCTGCAGCTCGGCGAGCATCTTGTCGTCGTCGATCGTCTGGCCGAGGCGGTAGGCGCCCGAATACGCCCCGCCGAACAGACTGGTGACGTTCTCGCCATAATAGGGCGCGAAGTCGGCCATCGTACCGTTGGCGGTCAGGTTGAGAAACGAGCCCGAGAAAGTGCGGCGGCGCGAGTCATAATATTTTCCGCCCGCCTTGATCGACTGCAGCCAGGTGCTGCCCGGCTTCCACTCGACGTTCATCTGCCCTTGCCAGAGCTTCTGCTGGCTGCCGCCGATCTCTCCCTCGAGGCTGCTGAACGCGAATTGCGAGGGATCCTGCACGGCATTCATGCCTGCCGAATTGAGCAGCCATTTCGGAAAGCGCGAGTCCTCCGCGCTACTGAACAGCACGCCCTTGTTGCCGAGCCAGCCATATTTGTCGCTGCGGAATTCGAGCGTGTAGCCGTCGTCGAGATTGTCCTGCGACTGGGAATAGGACACGTCGTAATCGACAATGAATTCCCCCAGCCGCGAGACGCCGCCGACATTGGCCGTGGCCAGGTTGCCGCTCTCGTTGTTCGCTTCCCAGAAGCGGCGCAGGCGGAAGCCCTGCGGGTCCCATTTACCCGACGCGCCATAAAGGCTGTAGAAGGACTTGGTCTTGCGATCGGCGTCGGTGATCAGGCCATCCTTGTCCTGATCGACGATCTGGCTGGTGGTGTAGCTATAGACGCGGCCGAGCTTGCTGTCGGTCCGCAGGATGCTGTCCTCTGGACGCGCGAGATTGGCCTCGTTGGCGTTGACCTGCACCAGCCGGGTCGAGTTCTTCGACGTGTCGTTCCGGAAGTTCAGCCGGTTGAGGAACTGCTCCTTCTGGTAATTGCTGTACTGCCCGCGGACGTGAAGATCGTGGTGGTCGGACCGGTAGTCGATGCTGGTATTGACGCCCCAGCGGTTCACCTCGGTATTGCCCAGCCCCAGGTTCATGCCCCGCATCACGAAGCGGGTCGGATCCCAGCCCAAAGTCTCGCTGTTCGAATACCAGCTGTCCGGCTGGTTATCGCCATCGACGCCATTCTGCTCATATTGCGACTTGCGCTTGCTCCAGTTGCCGGAGACGAAGACGCCGAAATGGTCGCTGAACTGGCGCGACACAGCCGCCGAGACCTGGCCGTATTTGCGGTGATCGAACTTGTCGATCATGCCGCCTTCGCCCGAGACGCGCATATAGGTCGGCTTCTGGTCGAAGGCGGTCGGCGTGGTGATGTCGACCGATCCGCCGAGCGCATCGCCGTCGCGGTCCGGAGTCAGCGTCTTGTAGACGGTGATCGACTTGATGCCGTCCGGCGGCAGGACCGACAGGCGCACGCCCCGGTAGAAATTATTGTCGCGCGAACCGGCACCATCGATGCGCACGCCGTTCAGCGAGTAGTTGTTCAACTCGGTCGACAGGCCGCGCACCGTGATGCGGTCGCCCTCGCCGGTGGCCGGATCGCGCACTGCGTTGACGCCGGGCATGCGGGCGAGCGCCTCGGACACGTTGTTGGCGGGCAGCTTGCCCATGTCGTCGGCGGTGATCGTGTCGGACACCATCACCGATTTGCGCTTGGCTTCGGCCGAGGCCTGCGCTGCCTCGATATAGCCGTTGACGACGATATTCTCGGGCGCTGCTTCTTCGGCAGGCGCTTCCGCGACCTGCACGGGCGCCACCGGGGCGGTTCGCGGGGCCGGCCGCGCCGCGGCCTGGGCACGCACCGGCGCGGGCTTGACGATCACGGTACCGCCGCGAACCTGCGTGTCGACGCCTGCGCCGCGCACCAGCAGGGCCAGCGCCTTGCGCGCCGACATCGTCCCCGTCACCGCCTGGCTACGCCGGCCACGCAGTGCCTCGGGTGAGGCAGCGACGGGCACGCCCGTCACGCGGGAGAATTGCTGCAACGCCTGCGCCAGGTCCTGCGCGGGAATGGCAAAGCTGTAGCTTTGTGCAGCGGCCGGCGCAGCGTTCAGAGTCGCGACGGCGATGGCCAGCGCCGATACGGCGGGCCGATTGATAACGAACATCGAAGAACTTCCCCCACACTTGTAAACCGTTCAAGCGAGGGACGGCGCACGGGATCACAACCCGACAAGTTTTTTTGGTTTCAGTTTAATGACTTATCCGTTGAAGCATTGTGACACACCCGGATCGTCGCGGGTCGATCGCTAGCGCTCCACGACATAGTGATCCCCGGCATCATGCCAGCGCAGATCATGGATCGCCGTGATCGCCTCGAGCATGTTCTTCGGATCGTTGGTCTGGAAACGGCCGGTGACCAGGAGATCGCCCAGCGCCGGATCCGCCAGTCTGACGGGATGCGCGGCGGTGCGGTTTAGCCGCTCGACCAGCTGCAGCATCGGCATGTCGTTCGCCTCGAGCCAGCCGTCCGTCCAGCCTGGATGAGCGCCCGCAACGCCCTTCAGGCTGCGCACATGCTCGCCGGAGAGCTCCAGTCCGCTTCCCGCCGGAAGCTGCCACTGCCGCCCGGTGCCGGCATCGACGCTGACGAGCCCCCGATAGACCTGGATGATGCGCGTATCGCTGTCGATCCGATCGATGTCGAACGCCGTCCCCAGCACCGATACGCTGGCGCCGCCAGCATCGACCGAGAAGCCGCGCAAGCGCTCATGCGCCACATCGAAGAACGCCTCGCCGCGTTCGAGCGTGACATGCCGCGACCAGGGCGCGATGCGCACCGTGATCCGCGTGTCGCCGTTCATCCGGACCGTCGATCCATCCGCGAGCGCGACCATGCGCGTCCCGCCCCGCGCCGTGGCATAGCTGGCATCGGAGACCAGCAGCTGCGCACCGCCGACGCACGCCAGCGCCAGCAGACTCGCCACCGCCCCGCCCCGTACCAGACGCCACCATCCCCCGTTTGGTGCCGCATCATCGTCGTTGCTCGCGCCAGAGAGGTGGGCGGGCTCGCCCAGTGCCCCTTCCAGCCCCTTGGACTGCCAGATCGCGCTCATCCGCGCATAGCTGTCGACATGGCGCGGGTCCGTCAGGATCCAGCGATCAAAGGCCGCGGCGGTGTCGCTATCGAGCACCGGACGGCTCATCCGGTCGATCCACTGGGCCGCCTGCCAGTCGATGGAGTGCGTGTCCTGGCCCATCAATCCTGTCCCGCCAGATCGATACCCGCCTGCTCGAGCGCGCGGCGCAGGTCGATCATGCCTCTCGTAATGTGCTTCTCGACGGCTTTCGCACTCATCGCAAGGTCGTCGCCGATCGCGCGACAGCTCTCCTGGTTGATCCGCCGCCGGATCAACACCTCACGCCGGAGCCTGGGCATCTTCCTGAGGCACCGGTTGAAGATGTCCATCGCCCGCCGCGAATCGAGGACGCGGTTCAGCGACGGCTCGTCACTGCGTACATCGTCCTCGATCTCGGGCTCGAGGCGGCTTTCGCGGCGGTGCATGTCGATGACGAGATTGTCCGCAATGCGAAAGGCGAGCGAGACGATGCTGCCGATCTGCTGCGTGCGGGCCAGTTCGACCAGCCGCGCGAGCGTTTCCTGCGTAACGTCGTCCACCACGTCCAGCCGGGTGCCTCGCCCACGCAGATAGCGTTTCAGCGCCGACTGGATGGCGTCCCACGAATAACCGTTAGCCGCGTCCTCGGGGGACGGGGCTTTGATCGACGACAGCAAGATATCCCCCGATTCAGAGACGACCCGGGGCGCGGTTAGTCACATCAGATGACAGTTTCAGGATAGGCGCAACGAGGGCGCCCTCCGTAAACTGATCCCTGGCGCCCAGGAGGTGCCAGGGATCAATGCAGGCGCTAGCGCTGTTCCGCCGTGACCGCCATCGCGGCCTTGGCGGCAAGGATATAGGCCGTCGTGGTGCTCACGGTATATTCGCTCTCGAACCACAGGAACGGCCAGTCGGCCTTCAGCTCGGGGAAATCGGGCTTGATGATCAGCACGCCCGGCACCATCCCGCCCGCGATGAAGCCGTAATCGGCGCGGTTATGGCCATAGCCGATCAGCTTCGAGCGCGTTCCGACGGTCGAGACCAGCGACAGATTGTTCGCCGGATGGCGGCCGAGCATGTAGTCGAGCGCACGCAGCGTGTATTCCGATCCGATCAGATCCGGAAAGGCGCGGTGCATCAGATACATGTTGCTGCCGAAGCTGGCGACTTCCCCCGATCCTGCCCAGGAACCCATGGCGACCGGCACGCCAAAGGGATTGGTCAGCTCGGCGTCGATCTTCGGCTTGGCGGCACGCACCAGCGCCTTGATCCGATCGCGATAGGCCGCATCCATATAGGGCAGCGCGAGGATTGCAGCGCCGCTGATCCGATCGAAATTCGCTTCGATCGCCGGCATCAGGGTGCGCAGGCGATCGGTATAGACGGCCTCGCCCTTGGTGGTGAGGATCAGTTCCACGGTCGCGGAGACCTTGGCGAGATCGAGGAAGCGCGCCATGAACCCGCTATCGTCACGGCCATCGCTGGCATTGGCAGTCTGGCCCTGTCGCGCGGTCCAGAGCGCCTTGGCCGCGGCGAGCGCCTCGGCGGCCATGGCGGGATCGGAGTCCTTGAGCGCACGGCTTGCCGCAGCCAGGCTCCCCGCCACCCTCAGATCGTTCGCAGGATAGGCGGTAGTGAACGCCCAGCGGTCATCGTCGATGCCCGAATAGTCCCCCTTGATCTGGTTCGGCCCCAGGGCAGGATCATAGAGCTTGCCATCGGTCTGCGATCCGGCATCGCCGAGATGCGCATATTGGCGGAGCTTCGGATCGATGATGCCGACGATCGCATGGCCGAAGACCTTGTACTGGGCGAGCAGCTGCAACGTCCCGTGGCGGATCTGCTGGATCGCGTCGGGCACGCCGTCGGGCTTGCGGATCTCCACTTCGCGCGCCTTTTCGTCGACGCTGGTCTCGTCCCAGTCGAGCCCGAAGAGCTCGCGTGTCCAGACCAGGTCGCGGACCACATCGGCGTTCTGCGGCGTCTGGATGTCATAGTCGCCGGCATCCTGGAAACCGCCGACCGCCAGGCCCGGGATATGCTCGCCAGGCTTGAAAGGGGAATCGAGGTTCGGCCCCATGCGGTAGCCATCGAAGTGTGTGATATTGGGCGGCGCCTGGCGCGCATCGTCGAGGTGCGAGGCGCGCTGCCACACGCGATACTGCTCCCGAACGGTCATATGGTCCATCTGCACGGGGAGATACGTGTCGAGCGACGGCTGCCAGATCCGCGCATAGGCATCGGCAGCGATGGGGAACGGATTGGTCGTCTGTCCCGCATAGGAAATGGCGTAGATGCCCGGCTCGCGCACGCTCGAGAAATCGAACGCGGCATAGTTGTAGCGCAGCCATTTGCCGCGCTGCTGGGCCGGCGCGCGGAATACCGGCTTCTCGCCCTCGGCCGTGAGCTTGACCAGCGTCGCCTCCCCCGGCGCCTTGAAGGCCGGATCGAGCTCGATCAGCGCCACCTTGTCGCGTGCGGGCGTGTAGCCGGCCTGGTTGAACGACACGACCGGCGCACGCGTCCAGCCCGGGATCACATTGGGGCGGACGTGCCAGACAATGGCATCGTCCTTCGCACCCTCGGCGATCAGCGAGCGCACGACGAACCAGCCGTTCTGCGCCCGGTTGCGCGCGTCATAGAGCGCGAGCGGCATGTTGGCGGTGATAGTGACGCGGGTGGCGGGATCTTCGGGCGACAGGGTGACGGTCTGTGCGCCGGAGGCCATCGGCTGCGGATCGCCCGAGCCGTCCGTCGCCATCGGTCCGCTCGCATTGCGCGGGAACAGGCCCGGACGCTCGCCCATCAGATAGGTCTTGCCGAAATAGGCGGTCGGCAGGAAATCGAGATTGAACCCAGCCTTGCCCACCAGCTCCTTCGGCAGCGGCGCATCGAGATCGACCGCAATGCGGAACCCGCCCTCCTCCGCGGTCACCTTCACGCGATATTTCAGATTGGCCTTGGGATAGCTCGAGCGCACGACGATCTGGCCGGGCTCCCCGAGCGTACGGTCGCCGAAGGTCGGTACCGGATCCCATTGTTCTGGCGTCGGGTTCAGCCGAATCTCGCCATCGGTCGCGATCCGTTCGCCGTGCAGGACGATCTGAATGCCCGCATTCTTCTCGTCGAAGAAGATCGGGCTGAACTGGTTCTGCTCCACGATCACGCTCAACCCCTGGGTTTCGAGCGTCTGATCGGAACTGACCCTTAGCGTCTGCGCCTGCGCGCCGGCTACGGCCAGGGTCGAACATGTGGCCAAGAACAGCCCGATGCCGCGAATCTCGTGCATGCAACTCCCCTCCTATTGGAAGCCAAGACAATTATTTAATTAAAACAGTGCCCTATCGGTTTTTTTCTAAGCACTGGCGCGCCATATAGACTGACAAGATTATTTATGGTAGCGCTATCATAGCCTGGAAGAATGCGGGTTGCTTGGCAAGCCCATTAGGCAGCCGGCCGCGAGATTTCGCACCTGTACGCAGGGGCATCCGAGTGCTGGACCAAGGCGAGTGTGACCGAGATCACCTCGTCGAGGCCGCCGCTTCGGGCAGATAAATAGACAGACAATTTATCTGCCATCATTCCGCGATATCATTGGTATCTTCTCTCCTAAATATGGCATGGATAGCCGCGCCCGAGTCATTATTTAGTAAGACAATTAGATTTGGGCCGAGAGGAAATGAAAGGGAGAGTTGCAATGAAGCTTTTCACGGAGGCTCTGAAACCGGCGCGCCTGGGCCTGGCCATGGCCAGCATCGCCGCCGGTCTTGCGCTGGCCGCACCGGCCCAGGCGCAAAACGACAAGATGACCCCCATCCCCGTGCCGGCCCAGCCCAAGGCCATCACGCTCGACACCGGCCCCCTGCCCGGCGCCACCGCGCCCGAGGCATGGCACAGCCAATATGGCAGCGTCTTCGCGCGCAACGTTACCGTCGCGACGCTCACGCCGTTCCTGCCCGATCCCGCCAAGGCGACCGGCGCTGCGGTGATCGTGGCGCCCGGCGGTGGCTTCCGTACCCTGTCGATGGAGAATGAAGGCTGGGACGTCGCCAAGGCGCTCGCCGCAAGGGGCGTGGCCGCATTCGTGCTCAAATATCGCCTGAACCCGACGCCGCAGGAAATGCCGGCCTTCGAACAGTCGATGCGCGAGATGTTCTCGGGCGTGGCGCGCACCGCACCGCGGATGGATCCGCAACAGGCGATGGCCGGCATCGCGCCGCAGATCGCAGACGCCCGCGCCGCCTTTGCGCTGGTCCGCAATCGTGCCGGCGAATGGCACGTGGATGCCGACCGGGTCGGCATGGTCGGCTTCTCGGCCGGCGCGATGCTCACGCTGGCGACCACGCTGGCCGGAGAGGATGCCAAGCCTGCCTTTATCGGCCTGATCTATGGTCCGCTCGCCTCGGTGACGGTACCGGCCGACGCCCCGCCCGCCTTTGTCGCGCTGGCGGCGGACGATCCCTTCTTCGCCAATAGCGGCTTCGGGCTGATCGAGAGCTGGAAGGCGGCCAAGCGGCCGGTGGAATTCCATCTCTACGAACAGGGCGGGCACGGCTTCGGCATGTATCCGAAGGAAACCACCAGCACCGGCTGGTTCGATGCCTATGCCCGCTGGCTCGGCATGCACGGCCTGCTCAAGCGCGCGCACTGAGCGAGGCCCCGTCCGTGCCCTGGCCTCTGGGTCAGGGCACGGAGATCTCGAAGCTGCCGACCGGCAGCCCGTCCCGGTCGAACAGATTGACGGTCGGGCTGTCCGCCCAGGCATAGCGGACGTGGGTCACCGGACGGCCATCTGCAGCAAGGACCACCTGATTGCCGTTCACCCAGGCATCGGCATAGCGGCAGCTTGCAGCCTCGGCCCCGCACAGTTCGAACCCGATCGCCCGATCCGCCCCGCGCGTCGTCAGTTCGCCGGTCACATCCGCAAAGCTGAGCGTGACCGTGCCGTCCGCACCCCTGCCCGCCTGCACGACGCGCGGCCCTGAAGCCGCGACGGTCTCACCATAGGCCAGGCTGCGCATCGCCCGTGCCAGCCGGCGCCCGACCTCGCGCTTCTCGCCAGGATGGATGTCGAGCGGATCGCCCAGATCGAGCGTCACCGCCACCGCGGCATGCCCGTCCTTTTCGGCCACCCGGCGCTGCGTGTCGTGCAGCCTTGCCCAGCCGCTCTCGCGCGGCCGGGACGCCGTGTCGCCATAAGCGGAGAGCTGGACGATCGCGAAGGGCAGCTCGGGCAGGCCGAACTGGCGGCGCCAGTCGCGCATCATCGCGGCAAGGCGCTTGTCATATCCGGCCAGATCGGTGTCAGACTCGCCCTGGTACCAGGCGACACCGGCCAGCGCGATCGGGCCGAGCGGCGCGATCATCGCGTTGTAGAGCGTGCCGGCGCCGTTGATGTCGTCCCAGGGCGCCCGCGGCGCATTGGTGCGCGGCTTGCCTGCAACGGCGTAGCGCCAGCCCGTATCGAGCGCGACGCTGGTGCCGTCGGCGAAGCTGAGCCGCATCGCCTCGACCGGGCCGATCATGCCGCCCTCGGCCCAGACATTGTCGTCGTTGATCGTGATCACATTGCTGCCCGCGACCAGCGTGCCCGCCGGCAACAGATAATTGCGCGGCGTGGCGGCATTGCTGCTGCCGCCCACCGCCTTGCCGTTGACCCAGGTGACGTCGGCATCGTCGACCGCACCGATCGACAGCACCGCTTCCTGGCGCGCCTGCTTGGCGGTGAGCGTCACGTCCTTGCGGAACCACAGCATGCCGACATAGTCGGCGAGCGCGGGGATACCCCAGCGGTTGAACGCGCCGATCCGCGGCGCGGGCTGCCAGTCGAGTGTCGCCTGGGGCTGCCAGGGTTCGGCGCCCGGCCGATTGCCCGACTGGTCCCGCCACCATTGCTCCCATTTGGCGCTGGTCCGCGCGACCGCGGCAGGAACGTCGCGAGCATAGAGGCGCAACGCCTCGACGCCGTCGCCCATGTCGGCGGCGCGCAGTCCCGCCTCGTCCATCCAGGCGGAGATGCGCGATCCGCCCCAACTCGAATGGATCGCGCCGATCGGCACCTTCGCCGATTTGCGCAGCGCCTGGGCCATGTAGAAGCAGGCGGCGGAGAAGGGACTGGCCGTGGCCGGGGTGGTCGCAGCCCAGCCGGGCTGCGCGGCGAACCCGGTCTGCGGCGTGAAGGCCGTCGCCTTGGGCACGGTGAGCAGGCGCAGCTGGTCGTCGGCCGCGGCATAGACGGAATAGCTGTCCTGCGAGCGCTCGACCGACATCTCCATGTTGCTCTGGCCCGAGCAGAGGAACACGTCGCCGAGCAGCAGGTCGCGGACGATGGCGAGACCGCTGCGCGCGCTGACCTGCATCTCATAGGGGCCGCCCGCGGGAAGCGGCGCCAGCGTCGCGCTGAAACGGCCCGCGCGGTCCGCCTTCACGGCAACCGACTGGCCGGCCAGGCTGATCCGCACCGCCTCGCCCGGCTCGGCACTGCCGGAAATGCGGATCGGCTTGTCGCGCTGGATCACCGCATGATCTGTCAGCACCCCATCGAGCCGGGGGACGGCCAGCGCGGGGGTTACCGGCAAGGCAGCAAGTGCCATCAGCATCCATTTGGTCATGATCATCCCTCTCCCGTCCGCGCCATTTGTATGACGTTTTTACGGCCATTGACCTCATTACGCCGGTTAAATAGTCAGACTAGAAAGCAAAGAGCAACCGCTGAAGACGCGGGAATCAGAGAGGATCCGGGAATGGCGTTGTCGGACGGCTTGCACATTACGCGGCGACAGATTCTGCAGGGTTCGGCGGCCGCAGCCGCAGGGCTTTCGCTACCTTCCGCGAGCCACGCACAGGCGCAGACGACAGGCGCGCATCGCCTCTGGTATCGCAAGCCGGCCCGCGAATGGGTGGAGGCGCTGCCGGTGGGCAATGGCCGCATCGGCGCGATGGTGTTCGGCGGCATCTCCAACGAAAAGCTGCAGCTCAACGAGGACACGCTGTGGACCGGCGGCCCCTATGAGTCGGTGAACCCGGCGGCGCGCGCCGCGCTGCCTGAAGTCCGCCGGCTGGTCTTCGCGGGCCGCTATGCCGAAGCGCAGAAGCTGGCCGATACGGCGCTGATGGCGAGGCCGCTGTCGCAGATGAGCTACCAGTCGTTCGGCGAGCTGCTGATCGACATGCCCGAGATCCCGGACTTCTGGGCGCGTGAATATCGGCGCGAGCTCGATCTCGACTCCGCCACCGCGACGACGGTCTTCACCGTGGGTGGCGCGACCTTCCGCCGCGAGGTGATCGCCTGCCCCGTGCATCAGGTGATCGCCGTCCGGATCAGCGCCGACAAGCCCGGACGCATCGACTGCGGTGTCACGCTGCACGCGGCCCAGCCGGGCTCGCTTGCGGTGGAGCGCGACACGCTGATCGTGACGGGCACCAATCGCGACGAGCACGGCGTTGCCGCGGCACTCCGGTTCGCCGGACGGGTACAGGTGCTGCACGAAGGCGGCACGCTCGAACCGCGCGCGGGCGGCATCGGGGTTCGCGATGCGGATTCGGTGACGATATTGGTCGCGATGGCCACCAACTATCGCCGCTACGACGATCTGCGCGGCGATCCGCTGGCGATCATCAACGCGCAGATCGACACCGCAGCGAAGATCGGCTTCGCGGGCATCGCTGCGGCGGCCACCGCGGAACACCGGCGGCTCTACCGTGCGGTCGCGCTCGACCTCGGCACCAGCCCTGCGGCGGAGCAGCCGACCGACGCGCGCATCGCCGCGGTCGGGACCGCCGAGGATCCGGCGCTCGCCACGCTCTACTTCAACTATGGCCGCTATCTGCTGATCGGCTCGTCGCGACCCGGCAGCCAGCCGGCCAACCTCCAGGGACTGTGGAACGACAGCGGCCAGCCGCCCTGGGGCAGCAAGTACACGATCAACATCAACACCGAAATGAACTACTGGCCGGCCGAGCCGACCGGCCTCGCCGAATGCACCGCGCCGCTGATCGCGCTGGTCCGCGACCTCGCCGAGACCGGGACGAAGACGGCGCGCGAGATGTACGGCGCGCGCGGCTGGGTGGCGCATCACAACACCGATCTGTGGCGCGCGACGGCTCCGATCGACGGCGCGCAATGGGGCATGTGGGCGATGGGCGGCGCCTGGCTCTGCACGCATCTGTGGGCGCGGTACGATTATGGCCGCGACCTCGCCTATCTGCGCAGCGTCTATCCGCTGATGCGTGGTGCGGCGCTGTTCTTCCTAGACACGCTCCAGAGCGATCCGAACACCGGGCATCTGGTCACCAATCCCTCGATGTCGCCCGAAAATTCGCATTCCGGTGGCGCCAACGGGCCGACCATCTGCGCCGGGCCGGCGATGGACATGGAATTGCTGCGCGACCTGTTCGCGCAGACTGCACAGGCGGCGAAGGCCCTCGGCCTCGACGCGGATTTCGCGCGCGAACTGCTCGCGACCCGCGCAAAGCTGGCGCCGAACCAGATCGGCGCGCAGGGGCAGCTGCAGGAATGGCAGGCGGATTGGGACGCCGCAGCGCCCGAGCAGAACCACCGCCACGTCTCACATCTCTATGGCGTGTTCCCCAGCCACCAGATCGATTTCGACGAAACCCCGGAGCTGGCCGCGGCGGCACGGCGCTCGCTCGAACGACGCGGGGACGATACCGGCGGCTGGGGCACGGCGTGGCGGGCCAATCTCTGGGCGCGGCTACGCGACGGCGACCGCGCGCACCGTCAGCTCATGCTGCTGCTGGGCAGCGCGCGCGTCTATCCCGACCTGCTCAACGCCAACCCCTTCCAGATCGACGGGAATTTCGGTGGCACCGCGGCGGTCGCCGAAATGCTGCTGCAGAGCCATGACGACCAGATCCTGTTGCTGCCTGCCCTGCCTCGGGCCTGGCCGACCGGATCGGTGCGCGGCCTGCGCGCGCCCGGTGCCTGCACCATCGACCTCGAATGGCGGGATGGCCAGCTCGTCCACGCGACACTGGCGAGCCCGCTGGGCGGCAAGCGCATCGTGCGGCTCGGCGGGCAGCGCGTCGCCGTGACGTTGAAGGCAGGTCAGCCCTTGCGCCTTGTCGGCCCGGCGCTGAAGCCGGGCCGGTAAGCGGTTATTTCGGCAGCACCACCGCTGCCGGAACGGCGAAGCCGGCGCTCTGGCCCGGCACGCCGGTGCCCGGCTGGCCGGAGCCGACCGTGACGCGGTAATCGCCGGCCAGCACCTTGCGCACGCCGTCCACCGTCACGGCGCTCAGGTCGCGCGGGGAGAGGTCGAAGCGGATCGTCCGCGCCTCGCCCGGCTTCAGCGTCACGCGCTGGAAGCCGCGCAGCGCGACCCGCGGTGCGCCGGGGTCATCGGGGAAGTTCAGGTAGAGCTGCGCCACCTCGTCGCCCTCGCGCGCGCCGGCGTTGCGCACGGTGGTGGTAACACGGATGCCCTTGCCCGCATTGCCGCCGACGGACGCCACCTCAAGCGGCGCATAGGCAAAGCTGGTGTAGCTGAGCCCATAGCCGAACGGGTAGACCGGCGTGCCGGTGAAGTAGCGATACGTCCGCCCCTGCATGGAATAGTCGCCAAAGGGCGGCAGGTCGTCGATGCTGCGATAGAAGGTTAGCGGCAGGCGACCCGAGGGATTGGTCTTGCCCGACAGGACATTGCCGATCGCGAGGCCACCCGACTGGCCGGGATACCAGGCCTCGACCACCGCCGCGGCATTGTCCTTCGCCCAGGCCAGGTTGATCGGGCTGCCGTTCATTGCGACGAGGACGATCGGCTTGCCGGTCGCCCTGGCCTGTTCGAGCAGCGCCTGCTGATCAGGCGCCAGATCGAGCGTGGTCTTGTCGCCGCCCTTGAAGCCCGGGATCTGGGCCGGAGATTCCTCCGCTTCGAGATCGGAGGTGAGGCCGACCACGGCGACCAGCACATCGGCGCTCGCCGCCGCGGCCTTGAGATCGCGCTCCGGCGTCGCGGTGACGCGCTTCCACACCAGCCCGACCCCGGTCGTGCCGGTATGCGCGTCCCCGGTGATTTCGACCGGATAGCGCCTGCCCTTCTCCAGCCGCACCGTCTTCATCGCCGGCAGGCTGCCCCAGGGGGCGTCCTTGAGATCGGCGATCAGCCTGCCCTCGAACTTCAGGGTGCCGCTCATGAAGCCCGAAAGGCCAAGACGATAGCTGCCGGTCTCCGGCGGCACGATGAAGCCGGTCCAGACCACGCGGTGGTGATCGGAAACCTGCGCGAGATCGAGGCTGCGGCCATCGACGCTCGTCTCGATCCGGCTCGCGACGGGCGTGTCGGCGAACTTCGCGGCGCGCGCATACTCGCCCAGCCCGCCGGGTGCGAAGCGCGCCGGCGGCGTGCTGAGCACATTGTAGTAGCGCGCGAGCAGACCCGGGCGACCGTCGGGCGAACGCAGCGCGCTGGTCGGGATCGGATCGCCGTCGGTATAGGTCTCGCTGAACGGCACATAGTCCACCCGCGCGCCCGGCATCGCGCGGCGCAGGCCGTCCACCACCGAGATCGGCGGGGCGGAAAGCGACGAGGAATAGTTGCCGCGCAGCACGCGCGTCGCATCGCCGAGCGGCCCGATCACCGCCACGCGCAGGCCGGGCTTGAGCGGCAGGATGCCGTCATTCTTGAGCAGCACCAGGCTTTTCTCGGCCGCGGACAATGCCAGCGCGCCATGCGCCGGCGCGCCGACCGCAGCGGGGTCGCCGGCGGCCTTGCGCACGCCCGGCAGATCGCCATTGCGATAGCGGGCGGAGAACAGGCGAACGAGCGTCCGGTCGATATCCGCCTCGGTGATCAAACCGCGCTTCAGCGCCTCGCGATAGCGATCGCCCAGCCCGGCGGTGTCGGAGAGCGTCGCGTTGTGGCATTCATTGTCGACCCCCGCCCGCAACGCCGCTGCGACTGCCGTGGCGGCATCGGGCGCATAATGATGATTGTCGCTGATGTCCTTCACCGCATCGCAGTCCGACACGACATAGCCGTCAAAGCCCCAGGCGCCGCGCAGATGCTCCTTCAGCAACTCGTCGCTGGCGCACGCGGGCTGGCCGTCGATGCGGTTATAGGCGCACATCACCGATCCGGCCTTGCCCTCGACGATCGCCGCGCGGAAGGCAGGGAGATAGGTGTCCTCAAGGTCGTGGCGCGAGACGAAGACATTGGCGCTGTGGCGGGTCGATTCCGGCCCGCTGTGCACCGCAAAATGCTTGGGCGTGGCGACCACCGCGGGCAGGTCCGGGTTCGGTCCCTGCATGCCAGTGACGAAGGCCACGCCCATATGCGCGGTCAGGAACGGATCCTCGCCATAGGTCTCCTGCCCGCGCCCCCAGCGCGGATCGCGGAAGATGTTGATGTTGGGCGACCAGGTGTCGAGCCCGGTGCCGATCCGGCCCATGCGGCCGGTCTGGCGGGCCAGCGCGTGCAGCCCCTGCACCTCGGTGCTGATCGATCCGGCGACCTGCTTGACCAGCGGCGCGTCGAAGGTCGCGGCGAGGCCGATCGGCTCGGGGAAGTTGGTGGTCGGCAGCGAGCCCAGCGCACCGTGCAGCGACTCCGTCCACCAGTTGTACGCCGGGATTTGCAGCCGCGGGATCGCCGGCGCGGTGTTGAGCAGCTGATCAACCTTCTCGTCGGTCGTCATCTTGCCGACCAGATCGGCCGCGAGCTTGTCCGCCTGCACGACCACCGGGGACGGATCATTGCCCTGTGCCATTGCGGGCACCGAGACGCAGGCAGTGCCCGCAAGCAGGAGTGCGCCGAAAGCAGCCGCGGAACGGTTCATTGTCGTGCCTTCCTTGTTTCTGGTGGCCGGCCGGTCAGACCGGCTGCAGGCCATGTTCCTGGATCTTGCGGATCAGGTCGCGGTGCCGGGGCAGCCCCGCGCGCAGCCGCTCGGTCTGCGCCGCATTCTCGCGCATCGCACGCTCGGCCAGACGCACGTCGCCGGCGAGCGCCTCGGGTTCTACTTCGGTGCGGAAGCCCATGCCGTAGAGGACATATTGATAGCTGGCCGGCGGGAAGACCTCCTCGACCCGGTCGAACTCGTCATGGAACCAGGGCGACTGGTATTTCCACAGCAGCATCAGTTCCTGCAGCCGCGCGGGGATCGTCTCCGGCAGCACATTGTCCCGCCAGAAGGCGCTGTCGGTACGCTTGGTCAGGACATAGTGGAGCTTGAGGAAGTCGATGATCCGGCCCCAGCGATAATGGGTCGTCGCGTTGAAGCGCGACGCGACCACGTCCATCACCTCGCGACAGCGCGGCATCTGCTCGGCGATCAGCTTGGCCGACAGCTCGATGAGCACGATCGCCGACGCCTCGAGTGGCTCGAGGAACCCCGCGGCCAGGCCGACGGCAACGCAGTTGCGCTTCCAGAAGGTCTCGCGGTGCCCCGAGCGGATCTTGATCTTGCGGACGTCCAGGTCCTTGCCTGCCGGGCCGAGATAGGCACGCAGCTCGCGCTCGGCCGCGTCGTCCGAGATATGGCTGCTGGAGAAGACATGGCCGGTGCCGCGCCGCGTCGGCAATCCGATGTCCCAGATCCATCCCGCCGACTGGGCGGTGGAAATGGTGTGCGAGGCGATCGGGCTGTCTTCGTGCTCATAAGGGATCTGGACGGCGAGCGCGGTGTCGCAGAACAGCACGTCGCCACAATCCCTGAACGGCACGCCCAGCGCCTCGCCGAGCAGCAGCGAGCGGAAGCCGGTGCAGTCGACGAACAGGTCGCCTTCGATCTCGCCCGCCTGTTCGGTGCCGATCGCACGGATGTCGCCATCCTCGGCTAGCAGGACCTGGCGCACATCGGCGAGCACATGGCGCACGCCCAGCTTCTCGCAGCAATGCCGCTGGAGGAAGGGCGCGAACTTGCCCGCATCGAGGTGATAGGCATAGTTGGCGACCGCGTCATATTCGGGCGTCGCGATGGTCTTGGGGGCCAGCCCGTCATCGCAGATCCGGCCCTGCGGAGTCACCGTGTCGCAGAAGCTGCGTGCGCCGCTGTCCGAGAGCCAGTGCGGCACCAGGTTGAGCTGGTGGAAGCCTTGGGGCAGCATCAGCGGGTGGTAATAGGCGTCGTCCTCGGCGCCCGTGGTCCAGCGCGCGAACCTGGCGCCCTGCTTGAAGGCCGCGTCGCATTCGCGGAAGAAATCCGTCTCGGAAACGCCGATCTTCGCCAGCGTCGTGCGCAATGTCGGCCAGGTGCCCTCGCCGACGCCGATGATCGGCGTGTTGGGGGATTCGACCAGGGTAACGGTGAAGCCTGCCGCCATCCGGCTGCGATGCCTCGCCGCAATCACGCCGGCCGTCAGCCACCCTGCGGTGCCGCCGCCGACGATCACGATGTTTTTGACCGGGCGCATCATTTCCGATTTTCAGCAAAAAAGGACTGGGGATGTCAAAACGACATCCCCAGGTGAGGAGGAAGGTCAGAAGCGGTAGCGGATGCCCGCAGTGAAGCGCCGGCCATAGCCATAGACGTCGAGCAGCTGGTTCTTGAACCGGCCACGCGTGCTCATCGTCTCGTTGGTGATGTTGAGCGCTTCGCCGAAGACGTTGAGTTCCTTGGTGATCTGATAGCTCGCGCTCAGATCGACCTGGGTGCTCGCATTGACGAAGGTCGGCTCCGCACCGAAGGCGCCGGTGTTCTGCACCTGGCCGAACTGGAGCAGATATTCGTCGCGCCAGTTGACCGCGGCACGGAATTCGAACCCGTATTTGTCGAAGAAGCCGACGAAATTGGCCGAATTGGCAAGGCCGGTGACGGCGAAGCCGCTCGTGCTGATGTCCTTCGGATCATAGGGCTTGTTGGTGCCTACGATCGTGCCGTTGGCGATGAAGCCGAAGCCGCTGTTGCCGAAGGTATGCTGCAGCGCCACTTCGACGCCCCGCACCGTCGCATCCGGACCGTTGATCCGCTGCGACACCGTGAACTGCGCCGGCTGGCCCGTCGACGGATCAGTCACCCCGTTGATCGTCTGGCGCTGCGTGCCCTGGACGATGAAGTTGGAGACGTTCTTCAGGAAGAAGTTCACCGCCAGGTACGAGTTGCGCTGATAATACCATTCGGCGGCGATATCGAAATTGTCCGCCAGGTACGGCTTGAGCGCGGGGTTGCCGCCGTCCGCGGTCAGCGCGCCGATGCGCTGGCCGGTGCCGATGTTGAGCACCGGGGTCAGCAGGTTGAGCGTCGGCCGGGTGAGCGTGCGCGACGCATCGAAGCGCAGGATCAGGTTCTTGGTCAGCTCGAGCTTGGCATCCACCGCGGGCAGCAGGAAGCTGTAGTCGCTCTTGGTGGTGACCTGCTGCGACGGACCGAAGTTCACCGTGAGCAGCGTCGGGTCGGTCGAGCTCGGCGTGATCGAGGTCGGCAGGCGGCCGACGCCGGTGGAGGCGATCCTGGTCGATTCCTGGCGCACGCCGGCGTTGAAGTGGAACGGCATGCCCGCCACTTCGGTCTTGAACTGCGCCGAGAGATAGAGCGCCCAGGTCTTCTCGCTGATGTTCCGATAGCTGCCGACGTCGTTCATCACGTCGAACGCGCCGGTGAAGCCGGTGCAGCAGCCGGTGTTGTAGCCCGGGATCACCTTGGTCTGGGGATTGCCCAGGCCGGTCAGATAGTCCTGATAGGCGATTGCCGAGAAGTCGATCAGCGTTGGCGGCAGCGCCCCGGTGAAGCCCGGAATGAAGTTCGCCGTGCTCACCATGCCGTTGTACAGGCTGGTCGGGATCGCCACGCCGCCGGTGGTGCCGGATGCCGGGCCATAGCCCGAATAGGCCTGCCAGTAATTGTTGGCGAAGGTGTTGGCGCTGCGGAACCTGAAGTCGTCGTCGAGATAGGTGCCGCCAACGGTCAGCGTCAGGTCGTCCTGCGACCATTTCGCCTGCAGCTTGCCCTGCTTGATCGAGTCCGTGTTCTTGTTGGCGATGTTCACCGTCACGTGCGAGCCGATGACGGACGTGTCCGCCCAGCGGCTGGCATTGCCGCCTGCGCCATAGTTCACCAGCGACGGGAATACCTTGTCGCTGTCGCCGTTGATCCGGATGCCGAGCGACGGGCCGATGCCGAAGCCATAGCCGATATCGGCGCCGCGCGAGTTGATGCGGCCATCCGGGTTCAGCCAGCTGGTCGAGATGCTGCCGTCCGCCTCGATCTCGAGATGTTCGGTGGCATTCCACTTCACGTTGAGGCCGGTCTGGTTGGTGCGGCGCCAGTTGCTGTCGCGCGCCGCGGTGAAATCGGTCTGCGAACCTGCCTGGGTGAAGTCGAGCGGTACGCCGTTCGCGTCCAGCTTCACATTGCGCAACGAACCCTGGTTGAACCAGATGCCGAAGCCGAACGTGTCGGCATTGATGCGCTGGTCCGAGAAGTTGTTGTCGAGCGTGAGCAGCACGTCGTCGGTCGGCTTCCACTGAAGCGCGATGCGGCCGTCGATGCGCTCGTCCTTGGTGTAGGACTGCTGCGCGCCATATTGCTGTTCGAAGAAGCCGATGACGGTCTGCTGCTGCGAGGCCGGCGCGGTGGTGTCGGTCGTCGGGTTGCAGGTCGCCGCGGTGCTGCCCGCCAGCTGGCAGGGCGCATATTTGCCGCCCGGGAAACCGTGCACGAAGACGTTGTTCACGCGCGTGTCGTGGCGGGTGTAGATCACGTCGGCCAGGATGCCGAACGTATCGTCCGCGAAGGTGTGGCTGATCAGCAGGCCGCCGGTCGGCACGACGCGCTTCGCGTCGTCCTGGATCGAGCCCGAGGCCGAAGCGGCGATGTGGAAGCCCGGCCGGTCGAACGGCTTGGGATAGGAGATGTTGATCGTGGCGCCGATCGAGTTGGCGCCCACCGAGACGTCCGGCGTCTTGTAGACGGTCAGCGCGCCGACAAAGTCCGAGCCAACGGTGCTGAAGTCGATCGAGCGGCCACCGGTCGCGGTCGACAGGCGGCGCCCGTCGATCAGCGTCTCGTTGAAGTCACCGCCGAAGCCGCGGATGGTGACGCCATTGGCCTCGCCGCGCGTACCGTCGCGCTGGATCGAGACGCCCGGCAGGCGCTGCAGCGACGCGGCGACGTTGGAATCCGGGAACTTGCCGATGTCCTCCGCGGAGATCACGTCGACGACGCCCGATGCCTCGCGCTTCGCGTCGAGGTTGCGCTGGAGCGAGCCGCGGATGCCGGTGACGATGATCTCCTGGCCCTGGGCCTCGCTGATCTCGCCGGTCTGTGCGGAACCGCCCTGGTCCTGCGCAAAGGCAGGTGAAGCGACTGTGAGCGCTACCAAACTCGTCGCGCCGACGAGCGCCATCCTGGCCACATTGCGTGCCCGGATAGTATTTGTCCGTTTATTAAAAGCCTTCATTTCGAAACCCCCTCCAGAGTATGGGCTCGTTGCCACGCCGAGCTCCCTCGACGCGTGATCCGCAGTCAGGCGGTTGAAATACCGCTATTTTATCCGGAACAGGGCTCAACGACCCTTGGCTTGCACCAAGGTGGCATGGCTATCCTCCCCGATTCATCTTCTGCGAATCTGACGACAACTAATCATAGAAAGTTAGCGCTATCAAGAATATTTTGTCGGTGTAATTATCGGGCAAATATGGCGGCTTGACCTGCGGACGCGCGCACCATCGAATGCGCCGGCGCAGCAAGCCCTGGAGGGGATAGGAATGGCACGCGAACTGGAACTGCTCGACCTGGAAGCGCACCGCACCCTGCGCGTGCGGACCAGCGGACTGGAGACGCCGCACTTCGTGCAGGTCGTCGCGGCGGAATTCTCGACGGCGGCGACACGCTGCCCGATCCTGCTGACCAAGAGCGCCGAGACCGGACAGTTCTATGCGGGCGCGATGTACGGCTTCAGGCCGGGCGAGAACCTGCTGCAGGAAACTGCCGGCCCCGCCCCGTATCGGCCACTCGATCTCGAGCGCCAGGGCTTCTTCATTTCAGGCGAGAATATCGCGATCGACCGCGAAAATCCGCGCTTTAGCGACCGGGAAGGCCAGCCGCTCTTCGAGGCCGACGGCACGCCGGCGGAGCGCCTCCGCCAGGTTCAGAAGATACTCGGGCAACTCAAGAACGGCGTCGAGGAGACCGATCGCTTCATCCAGGCCATGCTCGAGCACCGCCTGATCGAACCGATCGACATCTCGCTGCGCTTCGACGACGGCGAGACCGTCACGCTGCAGGGGCTGTACACGATCAGCCTCGACAGCCTCGGCGAACTCGACGACGGCGCAGCGCTCGCGCTGTTCCGTCGCGGCTACCTGCAACTCGCCTATTGCATGATCGATTCCCTCAAGCAGGTCTCGGCCCTGGCGCATCTGCGCAACCATCGACTTGCCATTAACTCAGACTAATGACTGAAGGCCTTCCCGAGATGGCTTCTGCCGGCATGCTCGATGCCCAAGCCTTCACCCGCACCGTCGCGGAACCCTGCGCACCGCGGGTGCTGCGCGGCCTCGCAAGGGATTGGCCCACCGTCGCAGCCGCACGCGAGTCGCGACGGGCGCTCTTCACCTATCTGCTCGGCTTCGACAGCGGGCGGACCGCCCAGGCCTTTGTCGGCGCGCCTGCGATCGGCGGGCGATACGACTATGGCGATGGCGCCGGCGGGTTCAATTTCGACCGGGAGACCCTGGCCCTGTCCGAGGCACTGGCACGCATCGCCGCCGCCGCGGACCGGCCCGACCTCCCCTCGCTTTACCTCGGCTCCCTGCCGGCGGAGCTGCATTTCCCGGGCTTCGCGGAAGAAAATACCACCCTCCCCCTCCCGCCCGGCGTGCAGCCGCGCATCTGGCTCGGAAATGCCTCACGGGTGGCCTGCCACTACGACACCTATGACAATCTCGCGATCGTCGTGGCCGGCAGGCGCCGCTTCACCCTCTACCCGCCCGACGCGATCGGCGACCTCTATGTCGGCCCGATCGACCACACCATGGCCGGCCAGCCGACGAGCCTGGCCGCCGGCTCCGCTTCCGGCGATCCGCGCTATCCGCGCTTCGAGGCGGCACGCGAGCGCGCGCTGGTGGTCGAGCTCGAGCCGGGAGATGCGCTCTACATCCCCAAGCTGTGGTGGCACCAGGTCGAGGCGACCGAACCGGTCAACATGCTCGTCAACTATTGGTGGGACGGGTTCAGCGCCGGGCCGGACGCGCCCTACACGACGATGCTGCTCGCGATGATCGCCATTGCCGAGCGGCCAGCTGCCGAACGGGCGGCGTGGCGGGCCTTTTTCGACCATTATGTGTTCCGGCCCGACGGCCATCCGCTCGCACACCTGCCGGAGGAACGGCACGGCATCCTCGGGCCGCTGCGCGCCAATTACGGCCGGATCCGCGCCACGATCATGCAGATCCTGCGCGGTGGCTAGCCTGCCTATTACTCGTACTTATTTACGACAAAATAGCTGGATCAAACAGCCGATTTCCGCCTGCCATTACCCTTGGATCAGCGCATCACTCCGAGATTTCGGCAATTGACTCCAGCACCATTAAACTGACTAATAAGCCAAAGCGGACAACGATCCGCAAAGAGGGGATCCCGGATCATGGCAAGAATATCGGCCCATGCGGCGGCAATTTTGGTAGCGCTAACGTTCATGGGTGCGGCCCTACCGGCATCGGCGCAGGTCACCACCAACGCACCGGCGCCGGTGCAAGGCGCACTTCCCGCCACCACAAAGTGGATCAAGGTCCATTCCCCCGCGATCGCCGGCAACCTGGAAGGCGAATCAGCCGATCGGGATGTGCTGGTGCTCCTGCCGCCGGGCTATGCGAAGAACCCGCGCAAGCGTTATCCGGTGCTCTACGCGCTGCACGGCTATTCGATCGGCGCGGAGCAGTGGACCAAGGAAATCCACGTGCCCCAGACCGTCGAGGGCGGTTTCGCCAAGGGCGCCCGCGAGATGATCGTCGTCTTCCCGGACAGCAGGACGGTCCACAACGGCTCGATGTACTCGAGCTCGGCCACCACCGGTGATTTCGAGAATTTCGTGGCGCGCGACCTGGTCCGCTATATCGACGCGCACTATCGTACCCTGTCGGTACGCGAGAGCCGCGGCCTGGCCGGCCATTCGATGGGCGGCTACGGCACCTCGCGGATCGGGATGAAGCATGCCGACATATTCGGCGCCATCTACATGATGAGCCCCTGCTGCCTGTCACCGCGCGACCCCGCCCAGTTCAACGCAGCGAGCGGCGCGGCGCTCGAGAAGCTCAAGTCGATCGACGAAGCGACGAAGCTCGGCTGGGGCGAACGCGCCCAGCTCGCTACCGCCGCGGCCTGGTCGCCCAATCCGCAGAACCCGCCGCTCTTCCTCGACCTGCCGGTGAAGGACGGCGCGGTGCAACCTCAGGTGCTGGCGAAATGGGCGGCGAACGCCCCGCTCGCCTTTGTCGACCAATATGTCGGCGACCTGCGCCGCTACCGGGCGATCGCGATCGATGTCGGCGATCGCGACGGGCTGAAGGACGATGCCCGCAAGCTGCATGAGACGCTCGATCGCTACGGCATCGCCAACAGCTTCGAGATCTATTCCGGCGATCATACCAGCGGGGTTGCGATGCGCTTCCAGGACCATGTGATCCCGTTCTTCAGCAAGAACCTCGCGTTCGAGGCCCGCAAGTGAAGCGCGCCGCCGCCACCGCGCTGTTCGCGCTCGCCGCGCTCTGGACGACGCCCCTCGCCGCCCAGTCCGATCCGCTGGCACCCACCGGCCGCTGGAGCGCCTATACGCGCGGTGCCGCGCAACTGCCGCCGATGGGCTGGAACAGCTGGAATGCGTTCGCACTCGACATCAGCGAGGCGAAGCTGCTCGGTTCCGCCCAGATCATCGCCTCGTCGGGGCTGGCCGCCAAGGGCTATCGTTATATCGATCTGGACGAAGGCTGGTGGGCGCGCCGCGCCGCCGATGGCCGGATGGTGATCCGCACCGACAAATTCCCCTCCGCCCTGCTGCCCGACGGCCGAACCAGCTTCCGCCCGCTCACCGACAAGCTGCACGGCATGGGCTTCAAGGCCGGCATCTATTCGGACATCGGTCGCAACAGCTGTGGCCAGATCCACAGCGACGACATCCCCAACAAGCCGAGCGGCACCGTCGCCGAGCGCGAGGTCGGTCTGTACGGCCATGTCGACCAGGACATCGCGCTCTATTTCGGCGAATGGGGCTTCGACCTGATCAAGGTCGATGGCTGCGGCATTCGCGGGCTCTGGCCCGACTCGCCCAAGGTGCTGTCGGGCGAATTCCGCGCGCTGACGCCGCTGGTCGACAGCGGCTCACTGGGCCGGACGGACATCGCCGCGACCAAGGCGCTCTACGACAAGGTCCGCCAGGCACTGGAGCGCAACAACCCGGACAATGACTTCATCTTCTCGCTCTGCCTGTGGGGTGCCGCGGACGTGCGCTCCTGGGCGCGGGGCATGGCGAGCATCTCACGAACCAGCGAGGACATCTTCCCGATCTGGGGCCGGATGCTCCACAACATGGACACGTCGATCCGCCGCCCGCTCTACGCGCATCCCGGCTCGTGGAACGATCCGGACATGCTCTATATCGGCACGGGCGATTTCGACGCGAAGCACCTGACCGAAGCGCGCTCGCATTTCAGCCTCTGGGCGATGCTCAACGCGCCGCTGATGATCGGCTATGATCTGCGCAACGCGGAGCCGGCGCTGATGGCGATCCTCGGCAAGAGCGAAGTCATCGCGCTCGATCAGGATCCCGCCGGCAACCAGGCGGTGCTCGCCTATGATTCCGACGATGTCAGCATCCTGGTGAAGACGCTCGCCAATGGCGACAAGGCGGTCGCAGTGCTCAACCGCACCTCAGATCCGGTCACCGCCTCGTTGATGGCGTCGCACCTGAAATATGCGGCGGACGCCGATATCTCGCTCACCGACATCTGGACCGGCGCCCAGTCCAGGTTCCGCGACCGGCAGGACCTGACGCTGGCGCCGCGCGAGACCCTGCTGTTCCGCGCCACCGGCAAGCGGGTGCTGCCCGACGGGCTCTATCTCTCCGAGATGCCAGGCAGCGTGAACCCGGCGATCGATGGGGTGGTCGCGCCCGAAGTCGATCCGCTGGTCCACCGCGCGATCCTGCCCTGGGCCGGCACCCGCATCTCGCGCGAGCCGCCGCGCTATGGCGGCTGGGGCGGCGCGCAGCCGGACAGCACGCCCTATTCCGAGCAGATCGGCGTCGCCGGCAAGCGCTTCGACACCGGGATCGGCATTCTCGCCAACTCGCGGCTCGAAGTGCGCAACAAGGGCTATGCGCGCTTCACCACCCTGGTCGGCATCGACGATTCCGCGCGCGATCGCAGCCAGCCGGTGACCTTCGAGATCTATGGCGACGGCAAGCTGCTCGCACGCTCGCGCCCGATGCGTTTCGGCGAACCGGCGACCCCGCTGGAGGCGAATGTCGCCGGCAAGGCGCTGATCGAGCTGGTCGCACGCACGCCGGGCAAGCCGCGCTTCCCGGATCCGGTAGCCTGGGCGGAGGCAGCGCTGCGGCGTTGACCTCCCATGGGTCACATGGACGAGCGCGTGTCCTCGAGCGCCAGGTCGACAAGAACACGCATCGCATCGCTCGCGGCGTCGGCGTCACCCGCGACGATCGCGTCGAACACGCGGACATGGTCCGGCATCGGATCGCGCGGCAAGGCGCGGATCCGCTGCTTGAATTGCGTCGTCCAGGTCACCGCGGCGACGATGCTGGCACTCAGTGCGATGACCGCGTTGTTGTGCGATGCCCGCAACAGCGCATCGTGGAAATCGCGGTCGGCGGCGCGCCCGGCCTCGGTGGCGAGCGTATGACGCCGCATCGCCGCCAGCGCGTCCTTCATCGTCTTGATGTCGGTCTTGTCCCGGCGTTCGGCGGCCAGGCGCGCCGCATTGGGCTCGACGATGGCGCGCAGCTCGAACAGGTCGCGGACGAAATCGGGGTCCGGCTCCCCCGAGAATGCCCATGCCAGGACCGCGGGATCGAGCATGTTCCAGCGGCTGCGCGGCAATACGCGCGTGCCTGCCTTGGGCCGACTCTCGACCAGCCCCTTGGCCGTCAGCACCTGCACCGCTTCGCGATAGGCGCTGCGCGAGACGTCGAGCGCTTCCGAGCTGGCCACTTCACCGGTCAGTCGTTCGCCGGGGGCGATTTCACCCGAGACGATCGCGGTACCGAGATAATGGGCGACCGCACCGCGCAGGCGGCGGCCGGTGCCCCTGGAAGAGGAGGTCAATCGTTCTGCAGGGACTCCCGCGTCCGTTGAAGCCTTCTCTTCCCGTGATCCCATCCAATAACCGTCCCTGTCTGAGTTAACGGCCTTATCAGCGCACGGGACCGCGCTTGCAAGTTGCGTTTGGAGCGAGCCAGCGTCCAGCGGTCCGCTAGCGCCTTGTGGCAAGTGTGCCGGGCGAGGACGCTGTCCCCGCCCGGCAGCCGGTTCAGAGATCGATCTGCACCACCGCCACGGACTTGCCCGGCAGCTCGAGCGTCACCCCGTCCTTGCCGGCCTTGCCCGTGAAGGGCCTGGGCACCACGGCATTGGGCGCCTCGAAGCTGTTCACCGAGTCGACGCGCGGTGCGGTCAGCACCTCGCCGCGTGCGGCACGCGCCTGCACGCCAGGGAAGCGGGCCACGATCTTCGCGGGCCGGTTCGGATCGAGATTGGTCACGGCCAGCCAGAGCTTGCCCGCCGTATCACGCACCGCCACCGCATCGACCCGAGGCAGCTTGATGTCGCCCTGGGTGTAGGCGCCGGCATCGAAGCGTACCGGCACATAGGTCGCATCCTGGAACGGCAGGTACATCTTGTAGATGTGATAGGTCGGCGTGAGGACCATCTTTTCCTTGTCGGTGAGGATCATCGCCTGGAGTACGTTGATCATCTGGGCGATGTTGGTCAGGCGGACACGATCCGCGTGGCGCGCGAAGATGTTGAGGTTGAGCGCCGCCAGGATCGCATCGCGCATCGAGTTCTGCTGCTGCAGGAAGCCCGGGTTGCTGCCCGGATTGGGCGCGAGCCAGGCGCCCCATTCGTCGACCGCGATCCCGACCTTCTTCTCGGGATCGTACTTGTCCATGATCGCGGCGTTCTTCGCGATGGTCTCGTCCATGCCCAGGGTTTCCTTGAGCATGAGCGCGTAGCGCCCCTCGTCGAAGCCGGTGCTCGGCTGGGTCACCGGCCAGCCGCCGCCGGTGGTGTAGCGATGCAGCGAAAGCCCCTCGATGCTCCACGCCCAGTCATGCGCCTTCCACGCCTTCATCACGCTTTCGGTGTAGGACAGGTTGTCGTCGCCCGGGCCGACGGCGATGCGCTGCATCGCGCCGGGGCTGTCCGCGGCCTGGGCCGGGTTGTAGTTGCGCACGAAGCGGGCGAAGGGCTTCATCACATCGGCATAGTGATCGGCAGTCATCGCGCCGCCGCACGACCAGCTCTCGTTGCCGATGCCGAGATACTTCACCTTGTACGGCGCGGCGTGTCCGTTCGCCGCGCGCTCCTTGCCCGCCGTCGTCGCGGGGTCGGCGGTCATGTATTCGAGCCACTCGGCAGCCTCGGCCACCGTGCCCGAGCCGATATTGACCGAGATATAGGCCTCGCTGCCGACCTGGTCGACAAAGTCCATGAATTCGTCGGTTCCGAACGTGTTCGGCTCCGTCGCCCCTCCCCAGTTCGAATTGATCGAAATCCGCCGATCCTTCGCAGCGCCGATGCCGTGCCGCCAATGATATTCGTCGGCGAAGCAGCCGCCCGGCCAGCGCACATTCGGCACGCGGATCGCCCGGAGCGCCGCGACCACGTCCTTGCGGATGCCGCGCACGTTCGGGATCGACGAGTCCTTGCCGACCCAGACGCCGCCATAGATGCCGGTGCCGAGATGCTCGGCGAACTGGCCGAAGATGTTGCGGTCGATCTTGCTGCCGGGCTTGGCGGTATCCACCACCACTTCCACGGGCGCGGAAGCGTCGTTCTGGGCAAGCGCCGGCGATGCGGAAGCCAGCAAGAGCGCAAAGGCTGCGCCCGGACGGACGAGGTCGATCATTAATCCTCCCTGTTCTGATCTGTTTTCAGGCGATGGCCGGGCGCTGAACAACGGTATCGAGCGCTCGGTCTCGTTCAAAATTCTAGTCTGACAAAATTACCGGTCAAGCGAGAGTCGCCACAGGAAGCACCATTAAGTCCGCAGGAGGATAATATCGACGAAGGTCGCACTTGAAACTAATATTAATAGTCCTACAATATCCGCACCGATGCGTATGTGCTCCAGCTTTCACCGAGGAATCGCGCTTTGAACCGAATGGCCGGGACGGCGGCGGTGCCCGTGGCGCAGATCCGCCCCCAATGAACCTCGACCTCGACAACAAGGTGGTGATCGTCTCAGGCGGCGCCAGCGGGATCGGCGCGGCAGTGGTGAGCGTCCTCGCCAGCGAAGGGGCGATCCCGTTCATTCTGGACAGCATTCTTCCTCCCGCCGAATTGCTCGCGCGCACCGGTGCCCCGGCGCAGATCGTCGACTTTGCGGATTCGGCGGCCTGTGCCGCGGCGGTCCAGCGGGTCGCAAGCCGGTTCGGCCGCATCGACGCGCTGGTCAATGGCGCTCGCCGTGAGACGGAAGCGGAGGAGGTCGAACCGGCCTTCGCCTCGGTCACCCGCAACCTTGCCTACTACCACCTGATGACCCAGCACTGCCTGCCCCATCTGCGCCGCACGCGCGGCGCCATCGTGAGCATCGCGAGCCAGGCCAGCCTCGAGTTCGACGAGTCAGCCAGCTATGTCGCGGCCAAGGCAGGCATTGTCGGGCTTACGCGGGAATGGGCCACCCTGCTCGCAAGGGACGGAATCCGCGTCAATGCGGTGATCCCGGCGGGAGCGCCAGCCGCCCCCTTCCCCCGCACCGATCCGGGCACCCGACGCACCGCGCCAACGCAGCCACCACAGACCGACGCCGGTGAAGTCGCCAGCGTCACTGCATTCCTGCTCTCCGAACGCGCGGGACCGACCACGGGCCAGTGGCTCTGCATCGATGGCAGTTACCAGCCCCCGGTGCATAGCCTGGTCTGAGCCGGGCCGATTCAGGCACCAGCCCGAGACGAGCCGATATCCATCAAGCGCGATATCGGCCTGGAGTGATTGGACAGGGATCCACCAAGGCCGTTTCGCGAAGCGCACGCCTCGGACTTTCCGGATTTACCATGAACCCGCCGTGATCGCCGGCTGGCCGCGAGCTCGGTAGCCCGCGATTCTATTATATATTATCGTTGTTAATTAATATGATACAGAAATAACCTGTCAGAGAATGATAGGTTTGCCCCTGTGCGTCCGTCATTCTCTTGTGATCAATGCGGCGCGCCCGGCTGCGGAAAAATGGGAAATGGTCGGGCAGCGATATGTCCCCGGCGCTCCGAGCACCCCGAAATAGCACATCGCAAATTTTGGCATGCGCCATGAGGACGCGGGCAGAATTCCTGAGATTTCCTGTGAAGACTTGCCGGAGGCAGGCTTCCACGGACTCCACTGTAATTCCACCTAGAAAATCCGTAAATATCGTAAAATCAAAATCATGACCATAGTCAAAACGGACATTGTTTAGAGATAGATACGCAAATACGCTCCTGAACGACCTTCTATAAATATTTTGAACGACTTGGCCGCTCGGGAACTAGTCCGACGAGTTGAGTTTCGATGGTATTTACATGGGGGACATGTATTGCGTCGGTTTACTGCAACTGCACTGACGCGGTGCAGCGCGAACTTCCTTATTTGTTCGGCACGGCGCCGCGCGAGTGCGCGACGCGGCGCATGACTTCCCGCCTGGCCTTTCCGCCGTACGCCACCCTCGCACGCTGGTGTCGTCACGCCGTGCGCCTGGCGCTCGCCTGCGCGTCGCTGGCCATCGCCGGCACGGCAATGGCCCAGCGCGCGGGCAGCGAGGTGCGCAACGTCGCGAATGCCGACCTGATGGTCGATGGAGCACCGGAGCGCATCGCCTCGAACCCAGCGACCCTGCGGATCGCCGAGCGGCTCGACCTCCGCCTCGCCGCCACCGGCAGTTTTGCGGTGGATGGCCCCGGCAGCGCCATTCCGTTCCTCCTGACCAACAGCGGCAATGGCGACGAGCGCTTCGTCCTGGCGGCGACGCTCGACGGCATTTCCGGCCAGGTGCGCGGGTTCGCGATCGATACGAACGCCAATGGCGTCCTCGACCCGGCCGACACTCCGATCGCCGGCCTCACGCCCCTGCTCGCCCCCCAGCAGAGCCTGACCCTGCTGGCGATCCTCGATCCCGGCCCGGTCGAGGCCGGCGCGACGCTGGCACTGTTCGCCCGGGCCGCCACCGGCTCGGGCGCGCCGGGGACACGCTATCCAGGCCGCGGCGACCAGGGCACCGATGCCATTGTCGGCGCGAGCGGGGCAGAGAGCACGCTGCGCTTCGCCCTCACTGCCGGTGCGGTGCCCAGCGCCAGCCTGGAGAAGAGCCAGACGGTCGTCGCCCCCAATGGCAGCGACATGGTCGTGCGCGGCGCGGTGATCACCTACGCCATCGTCGCGCGCTTCGAAGGCGACGGCACTGCCCGCGCCATCACCGTCGCCGATCCGATCCCGCCCGGCACCAGCTATGTCGCGGGCAGCCTGTCGCTCGACGACATCGCGCTCACCGACGCCGGGGATGGCGATCCCGGAACCTTTGCCGATGGCCAGATCGTCGTCGCGCTCGGCGACCTGACCGGCGCCGCCACCCACACCATCCGCTTCAAAGTGAAGATCCTCTGAGGAGAATGTCGATGTCGTATCTTCTGTTTATTGCCGCGCTTGCCAATGCCGCGCCCGCACCCGGCCAGGTCGAGATCCACGCCAGCGTTCTCGCCGAGGCCCGCGCGCCGGCTACCGACGGCACCACCCGGGTCACGCTGGTGCCAGCCGCCCGGATCACGCCGGGTGACCGCCTCGTCTACCGCATCGAATATCGCAACAACGGCAAGCAGGCCGCGACCGGACTGGTGATCGCCAATCCGGTTCCCGCCGCCCTGCAATATGCCGGCCCCGCCGATGGCGCGCCGGCACCCGAGCTCTCGGTCGACGGCCAGACTTTCGGGCCGCTCTCCGCGCTCAAGATCCGCAGCGGCACCACGCTTCGCCCCGCCACCGCCGCCGATATCCGCGTCGTTCGCTGGCGCCTTGCCCAGCCCGTCGCCGCCGGCGCCCGGGGCCAGGTCTCATTTCGTGCAATTCTCAAGTAACTTCAAATAGAAAAGGGTAGTTCATCATGTACAGGATTAAGTTCAACAACGCATTGCTCGGCGGCGCTGCCCTGAGCGTGGCGATGAGCATCTCCGGTGTAGCCCAGGCCCAGCAGACCCCTGCCGGCACCAGCGTCAACAACCAGGCGACCGTCAGCTACGAGGTCGGCGGCACGACGCAGTCGGTCTCGTCGAACGTCGCCACCTTCGTGGTCGACAAGAAGGTCAACCTGGCCGTCGCCGAAGTGGGCGGCGCGCCGACCCAGACCGCGCTCAACGCCACCGACCAGGTGACCACCTTCACAGTCACCAACCTCACCAACGCGGTGCAGGATTTCCGCCTGGAAGCCGACCAGCAGTCCGTATCGATCCCGCTGCTGGGCACCGACAATTTCAACATGAACAACCTGCGCGCCTTCGTCGACAGTAACGGCAACGGCACCTATGACGCGGGCGTCGACACCCAGACCTATATCGACGAGCTGGCGCCCGACGCTACCGTCACCGTCTTCCTGGTCGGCAACGTGCCCAACACGCCGGGCATCGAGACCGCCATCGTCTCCCTCAACGCCATCGTCGCGACCGGCGGCTCCAGCGGCGCACTGGGCGCCGATCTGGTCGCCAGTTCGACGCTGGTGGCGGATTCGCCGAGCACGGTGGAAATCGTGTTCGCCGACGACACCGGCCTGCTCGATCAGCCGCGCAACGGCCAGCAGCGCGCGTTCGACGCCTATCACATCTCCACCGCAGTCGTGACGATGGTGAAGAGCGCGACGGTGATCAGCGATCCCGTGAACTTCCTGGTCAACCCGCATGCGATCCCCGGCGCGGTCGTGGAATATTGCATGAAGGTGAGCAACGCCGGCCCCGGCACCGCCAGCAACATCGTCCTGACCGACGCCGTGCCGGCGAACAGCACCTTCGTGCCCGGCTCGATCGCGGTCGGCACCTCGGGGACGCTGGGCGCCTGCATCCTGCTCGGCACCTCCGAGGACGACAACGCCACCGGCGCCGACGAGACCGACCTCTATGGCGGCTCGTTCGACGGCACCACGGTGCGCGCGACGCTGCCTACGGTCGCGCCGCTGGCCTCGATGTCCGTCGCGTTCCGCGTGACGATCAACTGACGCCAGCCGGGCAGGAACCAGCGGCGGGCGGGCATCGCCCTCCCGCCGGCTGGTACGCTCCATGCGAAGCTTCCTCTCCCTCCTGCGCGCCTTCTGGAGCGTCCTGGCGATCACCATCGCCACGCTGTCGATCCCGACGGCGGGGGCACAGGTGATTCGCAACACCGCGTCGATGCGTTTCGAGACGAGCGCGGGGTCGCAAACGATCGCCTCCAACACCGTGACGCTCGATCTCGCCAAGCGCCCGACCACGATGCGCTTCCACGAGATTCCCGCCGGCTATCAATATGCCGGCCTCGCCTGCGATACCAATCCGGTCCTGCAGTTCACCCCCAGTCGGGTCTCACCCACCGAACTCGCCGCCGCGCCGCTGCTCGCGACGATCCAGCGCGGCCAGGCGCTGATCATGGAACTCGACGCCGAGGCGGAGAACCGCGACGCCACCAGGCGCGAAACCGCATGGGTCACCGTCTCGGCGGGTGATCTGTCGGTCAGGCTGCCCCTCACCGAAACGGCCGAGAATACCGGGGTGTTCGCCGGCGGCATCTCGGCCTCGGGCACCCACCCCGAGTTCGCGGCTTGCGACATCGCCAAGCGCGTCTCCGGCTCCCGGATCCGCGCCCAGTTCGACGGCAGCGACGAGAGCTTCTCGTCCGATGCCGAGGTGCTGGTCGATCCCGAAGGCTATGTGTTCGATTCACTCACCGGCGAGCTCGTCGACGGCGTCACCGTGACGCTGATCGACAATGCCACCGGGCTGCCCGCCGCCGCGGTGTTCGGGGACGACGGCACCAGCGCCTATCCCAACACCGTGGTCACCGGCACCAGCGCGACCGATGCCAGCGGCCAGGTCTACAGCTTCACGCCGGGCAATTTCCGCTTCCCTCTGGCCCCGCGCGGCTTCTATCGGCTGAAGGTCACACCGCCCCGGGGCTATGCGGCCCCGTCGCGGGTCGAGCCCGCCGCGCTGACCCATCTGACCGGCCCTCCCGGCGCCTTCCGCATCACCGATTCCTCCTATGGTGCGCCGTTCGAGCTCTCCGACCCCGAGCCGGTCCATATCGACGTTCCCGTCGATTCCACGGCCGCACGCGCCAAGCGGATCGAGACGCTGGTTCTGGAGAAGACCGCTTCGATACGCGACGCCTCGCCCGGCGAGTTCGTCCAGTACCGGCTCGAGGTGCGCAACACTTCCCGCAGCGCGACGCCGGGCCAGGTCCGCATCGAGGACCGGCTGCCGACGGGCCTGCGCTACAAGACCGGCACCACGCGTGGAGCGCCCGAGCCCGAAATCTCCCGCGACGGCCGTTCGCTCACCTTCACCCTGCCCCGCATGGGCGCCCAGGCCAGCGCGCCGATCAGCTATGTCCTGTCGGTCTCTCCCGGTGCGCCGCAGGGCGAGGCCCTCAACCGCGCGACGGCCTCCACCGTCAGCGGATCCAGCAACGAGGCGAGCGCGTCGGTGCGCATCCGCAAGCTGCTGATGACTGACGCCATGACGCTGCTCGGCCGGGTGACCGAAGGCGGCTGCGGCGATCCGATGCGCCGCCGCAAGGGCGTGCCCGGCATCCGCATCGTGCTCGAGGACGGCAGCTTCACCGTTTCGGACGCGAACGGCTATTATCATTTCGAGGGCGTGCCCCCGGGCACCCATGTCGTCCAGCTCGACACGGCGAGCATCCCGGCCACCCATGCCCCGGCCAGTTGCGACCGCGACACCCGCAGCGCCGGCAGCGATATCTCGCGCTTCGTCGAGGGCCAGGGTGGCAGCCTCCAGCGCGCCGACTTCCAGCTGGTGCTGACCGGCAAGCAGGCCGCCGCCGATGCTGCGCTACCGGTAGTGCAGAGCGACGACGCCCTCGCCGCGGGCAACCGGGCCGACTGGCTGGAGCGCGCCGAGCCGGGGATCGACTGGTTGTTCCCCGAGGTCGACCACAACCCGCGCTCGCCCGCGCTGCGCATCGTCATCCGCCATGCCCCGGGCCAGCGCGTCGCGCTCAGCGTCAACGGCCGCGCGGTCGATGCGCTGAGCTTCGACGGCACCGACATCGACGCCCAGCGCGGCGTCGCCATCTCGCGCTGGACCGGCCTGCCGCTGGCCGAACGCGACAATCTGCTCGAGGCGCGCGTGCTGGATGCCGGCGGCAAGACCGTCGCGACGCTGCGCCGCACCGTCCATTACGCCAATGTGCCGCTGCGTGCGGAACTGGTGGCCGGCAAGTCACGCCTCGTCGCCGACGGCCTGACCAGGCCGCTGGTCGCGATCCGCGTCACCGATCGCGACGGCCGACCGGTCCGTGCCGGCACCGTGGTGCCCTTCCGCGTCGACCAGCCCTATGCCGCCGCGCAGGAGATCCAGGCGCAGCAGGGCCGCCAGCTCGCCGGCCTCGACCGGACCGAGGCCACCGCGCGCGTGATCGGCGACGAGGGCCTCGCCTTCGTCGCGCTCCAGCCCACCACCCAGGCCGGCAGCGCCCACATCACGATCAAGCTCGCCGACCAGGGCCTCACACAGACCAGCGAAATCAAGGCCTTCCTCGCCGCTCCTGCGCGCGATTGGATGATCGTCGGCTTTGCCCGCGGCACCGCCGGCTTCGACATGCTGCGCTCGAAAAGCAGGAACCTGCCGCGTGGGCAGCGCAACAACGTCACCACTGACGGCCAGATCGCGCTCTATGCCAAGGGCAGGATCAAGGGTTCGTGGCTGCTCACCCTCGCCTATGACAGCGACCGGGTGGAGGATCGCGACCGCGGCCTGCTCGGTACGATCGATCCCAACCGCTATTACACCGTCTATGGCGATGCCAGCCAGCAGGCCTATGACGCACCGACCCGCGGCCGGCTCTACCTGCGTCTCGAGCGCAAGACCTTCTACGCGCTGTTCGGCGATTTCGAGACCGGCTTCGTCGATACGCGGCTGACCCGCTACAGCCGCACGCTGAACGGTGTGAAGGCCGAGACTTCGGGCGATCATGTCCTGTTCAGCGCCTTCGCCGCGCGGGACGAGGATCGCTACGGGCGCGACGAGATCCAGGGCAACGGCCTGTCCGGCCCCTATCGCCTCTCGGGCCGCGACATCGTGCCCAACAGCGACAAGATCACGCTGGAGACCCGCGACCGGCTGCGTCCCGAGCGGATTCTCGACAGCAAGCTGCTCACCCGCCACATCGACTATGACATCGATGCGATCGCCGGCACGCTCCGTTTCCGCGAGCCGATCCTCAGCCGCGATCCCGCCTCCAACCCGATCTTCATCGTCGCCGATTACGAGACCTATGGCCGCGGCCGGAAACTGGCCGCCGGTGCGCGGGGCGCGCTCAAGCTCGCACAGGGCAAGGTCGAGATCGGCGCCGCGGTGCTGCACGACCAGGCCCAGTCCGACGCCACGGTCATCGGCCTCGACCTGCGCGCCAGGCCATTCGCCGGCGTCGAGGTCCGCGCCGAGGCTGCCACCGGCGGCCGCGACGGCCTTCGTTCCGCCCAGGCTTTCATCGCCGAGGTCGAGCATCATGGCGGCGGCATCGACGCTCTCGTCTATATGCGCCGCCAGGACAGCGGCTTCGGCGTGGGCCAGCAGAATGGCGGCGAGGCGGGCACCAGCAAGGTCGGCGTCGATGCGCGCCTGCAGCTCGCCACCGGCCTGTCGGCGGTGCTCACCGCCTGGCACCAGGAAGACCTGACCAGCGACGCCAGCCGCACCGCGGGCGACGCGCGCGTCGAATATCGCCGGGGCTCCAGCCTGGTCTTCCTCGGCGCGCAGCTCGCTGCCGATCGCGATGCCCTGGGCCGCAGGAGCAACTCGACCCTGCTCACCCTGGGCGGCACCCAGTCGCTGTTCGACAACAAGCTCGAGATCACCGCCCAGGCCCAGCTGGCGATCGGCGGCGCCGATGACAGTGCCGATTTCCCCGCCCGCCAGCAGATCAGCGCGAGCTGGAAGGTGCGCGACGGCATCCGGCTGATCGGCGGCTATGAAATTGCCAAGGGTGACAGCTACTTATCGCACAATGCGCGCATCGGCTTTGAAGTATCGCCCTGGTCGGGCGCGCGGCTGATGTCGACGATCAACCGCCAGGCGCTCGGTGAGGCAGGTGGCGAGAATGGCCGCCGCACCTTCGCCCAATATGGCCTCAGCCAATCACTGCCGCTCGGCAAGCACTGGACGATCGACGCAACGCTCGATTCGAGCAAGACCCTTTCGGGCAAGCTGCCCGAGACCAGCCTGTCGCGTCCGGTGATCGGCAGCTCGATCCTCGGCCAGAATGTCCGCGAAGGCGATTTCGTCGCAGTCACGCTGGGGGCCGGCTATCGCAGCGAGCGCTGGTCGTGGAACGGCCGCGCCGAATATCGCAACTCGGAGGAATCGCGCCGGCTCGGCTTCACCAGCAACCTGCTGCGCAGCCTGGGCGAAGGCAAGACGCTCGCCTCCTCCCTCCGCGCCTATCGCACCACCGACGACCGGGGCCGCTCGGTCACCTCGGTCACCGGCGATCTCGCGCTGGCGCTTCGCCCTGCGGACAGCCGCTGGTCGCTGCTCGAGCGCTTCACCCTGCGCCACGAGAATGCCGATCAGGGCGTGACCGGGAACAATGTGCTCAACGTCCCCACCTTCGCCCAAGGCACGCTGGCGACGCTCCGGGCGATCAACAATGTCGCGATCGGCTATCGCTCGGGAGATGAGGGCGGATCTCATGGGTTCGAGGCAAGCCTCTATTATGGCGCGAAATTCGTCCGCGGCCGCTATGCCGACGAGAAGCTGGACGGCTTTATCGACGTGGTCGGCGTGGAGATTCGCAAGGATATCCGCCGCAACCTCGACATCGGCGTGCAGGGCAGCGTCCAGCACAGCTGGAGCGATGGCACTGCGTCCTTCTCGGCCGGCCCCACCCTGGGCGTCTCGCCCGGCAAGGGCATGTGGTTCAGCGCCGGCTATAATGTCACCGGCTATCGCGATCGCGATTTCGAGGATGCCCGTTACACGCGCCAGGGACCCTATATCACCTTGCGCGCGAAGTTCGACCAATCACTACTGAAGAACCTGGGCGATCTTTTTGGAGGAAGGCAATGAATCCTTCAATTGATCCATTTTGGATTTACTTCACCGCACACCCTGTGCCGTTTGACGCGGCATGCTTTTTCTTCTTAACCAACCTATACTATGCAATTGCTGCGTTCTTCGGGCGCACAATAACGCAGTGGCATCGTTGGCTGGATGAACAGGGCAACCATGCGTGGAGACAAGAAGGATGCATCCGGCACGGAGAACGGGCCAACGCCCCCAACCGAGCCCGACAGCATCGAGGAACTGATGTTCCAGCGCGAACGGCTGGATCACCGCGCGATGGTGGAAGGCATCATCCGCGTCCGCGAGGCGCGCGCCAGGTTCATGCCGGAGAACTGGTTCTCGGATCCGGCCTGGGACATATTGCTCCGCCTCTATCAGGCCTATCTGGACGGGCTGGAGCGCACCATCGGCGATCTGGGGAGCTTCGCGAGCACCTCGCCCGCGACCACCATTCGCTGGCTCGACGTGCTTTCGAACCGCGGCTGGATCCATCGCCGGCGCGACGCGCGCGACCAGCGCCGGGTATTCATCTCGCTCAACGAAATCGGTGCCGAGCAGATGCGCGAATGCCTGGAGCAGATACGCAAGCTGGGCTGACCGCGCCGTGCGTCGCGCCGGAGAGCCCCCGATGATCCCGTCGCTCCGCACCCTTGCCCTGGCATGGCTGGTGCTGACCCTGTGGTCGGCGCCTGCCCTCGCCTGCACGGTCTCTTCGCCGGCATCGTCGAGCCTCGGCAGCTATTCGCCCAACGCGATCCGGGCGGGGGCCGTGCCCGTGATATCCCATTTCGGCGGGATCAACTGTTCCAACAGTGTCATCACGCTGCTCGGCGGGAACGTCCTCACCGCGACGATCAGCAACGCCAACAGTTTCAAGCTCACCTCGGCGGGCCAGCCCGACGGAGCGTTCCAGCTATTCCCGAGCGCGACGAGCAGCAGCGCCATGGCCTCGGGCGTGGCGGTGAATTTCCTCAATCCGGCGGTGATCGACATACTCGGCCTGCTCGGCGGCAGCCCGAGCAACATCCCGCTCTTCATCAAGCCGTCGAGCGCCACCGCGCTCACCCCCGGCATCTACAACGGCGCGTTCCGGGTCACCTGGGCATGGAAATTCTGCTCCGGCGTCTGGATCGGTTCCACCTGTACGCTCGGCACGCTCGACCAGGGCAGCGGCTTTTCGGACATCAGCTTCACCATGACCGTCGTCGCCAAGCCGGTGACGGTGGCGATGAGCGCGGTCACCACCTGGGATCCGATCGCCGGCACCACCTTCCCCAAGGCGATCATCGGCGCGAAGAAGCGGATGACGGTCACCGTCACCAATCCGGACATCGTCGCGACCGATCTCAACTCGGTGCGCGTCGAGATCCCCAGCCAGACGGGCACGTCGATCGCGCTGGAGGGCGACGGGGCAAGCGGCGGTGCGCCGATCGTGTTCACCGACGGGAACCCGAGCTCCACCCTCGCCTTCAGCTACACCAATGCCGGCGACAGTGGCGACGATGTCGATTTCTATTCGGACGGCACCGGCTGGGCCTATGTCCCCACCCCCGGCGACGTCGTGTCGCAGCGGCTGGTCAAGAAGGTCCGCCTGAAGCCACGCGGCAAGCTCGCCCCGGGATCCTCCTTCACGGTCACCCTCCCCTATCGCGTAGAATAGATGCGCGACAGAAACGTCCGCGGCATCTGGTAGCGCTACCATATTTGCGCTAGCCTCGACCCAAACAAAGGGAGAGGCCCGAGGTGAATCACAAATTGAAGACTGCGCTCGTCCTGCTCGCATCGAGCGCGCTGGCACCGCTGGCGAACGCGCAGACCACGCCCGGCAAGCTCGGCGATCCGTCCGCCACGCCCGAGGAGCGCGCCCGCGAGGTGATCTCGAAGATGACGCTGGACGAGAAGGCGCACCAGCTCGGCCACACCGCGCCGGCGATCCCGCGCCTGGGCGTGCCCGAGTACAACTGGTGGAACGAGGGCCTGCACGGCGTCGCGCGTGCCGGCATCGCCACCGTCTTCCCGCAGGCGATCGGCATGGCGGCATCCTGGGACGCGCCGCTGCTCCACCAGGTCGCCGACACGATCGCCACCGAGTTCCGCGCCAAATATGTCGAGCGGCGCCACCCCAATGGCGGCAGCGACTTCTATCGCGGGCTCACGGTCTGGTCGCCCAACATCAACATCTTCCGCGATCCGCGCTGGGGCCGCGGCCAGGAGACCTATGGCGAGGATCCCTATCTCTCGGGCCGGCTGGGCATCGCATTCATCACCGGGCTGCAGGGCGATGATCCCAAGTTCCTGAAGACCGTCGCGACCTCCAAACACTTTGCGGTGCACAGCGGCCCGGAGAGCAACCGCCACCGCGAGGACGTCCATCCGAGCGCCTATGACCTCGAGGACACTTATCTCCCCGCGTTCCGCGCGACGGTGACCGAGGGCAAGGTCGAATCGATCATGTGCGTCTACAACGCCGTCGACGGCGTGCCGGGCTGCGCGAACAGCTTCCTGATGGAGGACCACCTCCGCAAGAGCTGGGGCTTCAAGGGCTATGTCGTGTCCGATTGCGGCGCGGCGGCGAACATCTACCGCGAGGATGCGCTCCACTATACCAAGACCGCACCCGAGGGCGTCGCGCTGGGGTTTAAGGCCGGCATGGACCTGATCTGCGGCGACTATCGCAACCACATGACCACCGATCCGGAGAACATCGTCGCGGCGGTGAAGGCGGGTCAGCTGCCCGAGGCGGTGGTCGACCGCTCGCTGCTGCGCCTGTTCGAGGCGCGCGTTCGCCTCGGCCTGTTCGATCCGCAGCTGCCCTTCGCCGACATCACCGCGAAGGACTATGACACGCCCGAGCATCACGCGGTGTCGCGCAAGATGGCCGAGGCATCGATGGTGTTGCTCAAGAACCAGGGCGACCTGCTGCCGATCAAGGGCGAGCCCAGGACGATCGCGGTGATCGGCCCCAATGCCGACAGCTTCGACGCGCTGGTCGGCAATTACTATGGCACGCCGTCCAAGCCGGTGACCGTGGTCGACGGCATCCGGGCACGCTATCCCAATGCCAAGGTGCTGCTCGTCCAGGGCACCGGGCTGATCGGTCCCGCGGAGATCGCGGTACCCGACGACGCGTTCTGCGTGGATGCCGGCTGTGCCGCCAAGGGCCTCAAGGTCGAGTTCTTCAAGGGCCCCGAGCTGCAGGGGCCCGTCACCGAAACCTCGACCGTACCCAATGCCCGTTTCGACTGGCTCGGCGAACGCGAGACCTCGGCCCGCTGGACGGGCACGCTCGTCGCGCCCGAGAGCGGCGAGTATGGGTTCCGCTTCCTCAGCGAGAATGGTTACCGCGTCTGGGTCGGCGACAAGCTGGTCGTCGACGAATGGGGTGTCGGCGATGCGCCGTCGATCCTCTCGGGCCGCATCACGCTCGAGAAGGGCAAGCGCTACCCGATCCGGGTCGAGGGCTTCCAGCGCGGCCAGCGCAGCAGCCAGCAGCTGGTATGGAGCCCGCCCAGCGCCGATGCCGAGCATGCCGTGGACGCTGCGAAACAGGCCGATCTCGTCCTGTTCGTCGGCGGCCTCTCGGCCCGGATCGAGGGTGAGGAGATGAAGGTCAAGGCGCCGGGCTTCGCCGGCGGCGACCGCACCAGCCTCGACCTGCCCGCCCCGCAGCAGCAACTGCTCGAGCGCGTCCAGGCAGTCGGCAAGCCGACGGTGCTGGTGCTGATGAACGGCAGCGCGCTCGGGGTGAACTGGGCCGATGCGCATGTCCCCGCGATCATCGAGGCCTGGTATCCGGGCGGCGAAGGCGGCCATGCCGTGGCCGGCCTGATCGCCGGCGACTTCAGCCCGGCCGGGCGCCTGCCGGTGACCTTCTACAAGTCGGCCGACCAGCTGCCTGCCTTCACCGACTATCGCATGGCCGGGCGGACCTATCGCTACTTCACCGGCGAGCCGCTCTATCCGTTCGGCCACGGCCTCAGCTACACCCGCTTCGGCTATGCCCCGGCGAAGCTGAGCAAGGCGAAGGTCGGCGCCGACGGCAAGGTCGAAGTCTCGGTCGATGTCCGCAACACCGGCGCGCGCGACGGCGACGAAGTCGTCCAGCTCTATGTTTCGCACCCCGGAACCACCGGCGCGCCGGTCCGCGCCCTTGAGCGGTTCGAACGCGTCCACCTCAAGCAGGGCGAAACCCGCACCGTCCGCTTCTCGCTCGACGCGCGCGCGCTGAGCCAGGTCGATGTCAAGGGCGTGCGAAAGCTGGTGCCCGGCCGCATCAAGCTCTGGATCGGCGGCGGACAGCCGGTGACCCGCCCCGGCCTGCCGGCGGTCGCGGGGGTCGCGGCCGAGCTCGAAGTCACCGGAAGCGCCGTGCTGCCCCGCTGACGCGAACCATATCCGAGCGGCCGGCCGGCTTGACAGCCGCCGACCGCTCGGCTTTTCTTGCGCCATGGGGAATGCGATCTCCCCACGAGGCGCCAGCCAGAGCATCGCGTCCTGCCTTATGACGAGGGACGCTCCATGCCCGCGCTGAACAGCATATCCATCGACAAGCTATCCCGGTTGATCGGCACCGTCGCCGCTCCCGTGCTCATCGACATCCGCGAGGATCGCGGGACCGAACTGGTCCCCGCCTCGCAGCCCGTCCCCGCCGCCACGGTCGCGGCCTGGTCGCCCGGTCTCGCCGGCCGATCGGTGGTCGTGATCGACGAGGATGGCGCAGGCCCGGCCCCCGGCCTCGCCGCCTGGCTGCGCAGCGAGGCGATCGACAGCGAAGTGCTCGAAGGCGGTTTCGCCGCCTGGCGCGAGGCCGGCCTGCCCCTGCTCTCGACCACCCATCTGCCCGGTCGCGACGCGCAGGGCCGGACGCTCTGGGTGACGCGCGCCCGGCCCAAGGTCGATCGCGTCGCCTGTCCCTGGCTAATCCGGCGCTTCGTCGATCCCCGCGCGCGCTTCCTGTTCGTCCCCGCGGCGGATGTGCTGGAGACCGCCCGCCGCTTCGACGCGGCGCCGTTCGACCTGGCGCATGACGATGTGTTCTGGAGCCATCGCGGCGAACGCTGCACCTTCGACCTGATGGTCGAGGTCTTCGGCCTCTCGGCCTTCCCGGCGCTCGACCATCTCGCGACGATCGTGCGCGGCGCGGACACCGCCCGGCCCGATATCGTGCCCGAGGCGGCGGGACTGCTGGCGATCTCGCTCGGCCTCTCCCGCGTCCATGCCGATGATCTGGAGCAGCTGGAGGCCGGCATGCCGATCTACGACGCGCTCTATCGTTGGTGCCGGGATGCGCGCTCCGAGACGCATGACTGGACCTCGCACAAGCCGCGCGAGGTGCGGGCATGACCGGGATCGCCATCGCTCCGGGGGTGGCGGCACTCCCCCGCCCCGCCCCCGTCACCCTTGGCCAGGCCTTCTGGGTCTGGCTCAGGATCGCCGCACTCTCCTTTGGTGGGCCCGCCGGCCAGATTGCGGTGATGCACCGCATCCTGGTCGAGGAGAAACGCTGGATCGGCGAGCAGCGTTTTCTCCATGCGCTCAACTATTGCATGCTGCTCCCCGGGCCCGAGGCGCAGCAGCTCGCCACCTATATCGGCTGGCTGCTGCACAAGACGAAGGGCGGCATCGTCGCCGGCACCCTGTTCGTGCTGCCGGGCATGTTGTCGATCATGGCGCTGAGCTGGGTCTATGTCCTCTATGGCAAGCTCGGCTTCGTGGCGGCGCTGTTCTTCGGGCTCAAGGCGGCCGTGCTCGCGGTGGTGGTGCAGGCGGTACTGCGGATCGGCGGCCGGGCGCTGCGCTCTGGCGCCTCGCGCCTGCTCGCCGCCACTGCCTTCGTACTGATCTTCTTCCTGGGCGTACCCTTCCCGCTGATCATCCTGGCTGCGGGGCTGATTGGCTGGTGGGCCGGGCGCAACGGCTCCACCGCGTTCAAAGCGGGCAGCCATGGCGGGCCCAAGGGTGGCCTAGTCGTCGCCGATGCGGACACCTTGCTGGGCGAGGAGCTGCCGGCCCATGCGCACGCCTCGTGGCGCGAGACGTTCCGCACGGTGCTGACCTGCCTCGTGCTCTGGCTCGTGCCGGTGCTGGCGCTGCTGTTGCTGCTCGGCCCCTCCAACGTGTTCACCAGCATCGCGATCTTCTTCTCGAAGATGGCGGTGGCGACCTTTGGTGGTGCCTATGCGGTGCTGGCCTATGTCGCGCAGCAGGCGGTCGATGAATATCACTGGCTCAGCCCCGGCGAGATGCTCGACGGGCTCGGCATGGCGGAGACCACGCCCGGTCCGCTGATCATGGTGCTGCAGTTCGTCGGCTTTCTCGGCGCATACCGCGCGCCCGGCATGCTCTCGCCCCTGCTCGCCGGCACGCTGGGCGGCCTGCTTGCCACCTGGGTGACGTTCCTGCCCTGCTTCCTGTGGATATTCCTCGGCGCGCCGTACATCGAGCGGCTGCGGGGCAATGCGGCGGTATCGGGCGCGCTGTCGGCGATCACCGCCGCGGTGGTGGGCGTGGTGCTCAACCTCGCCCTCTGGTTCGCGATCCACACGCTGTTCCGCAGGACGGCGGAGATCGCGATCGGCCCGGTCGGGTTCGATGCGCCGGTGCCGGCCAGCCTCGATCCCTGGGCACTCGCTTTGTCGCTCGGCGCGATGCTGGCGATCTTCCTGCTCCGCTCCGGCGTTATCGTGACGCTGGCGGCCACCGCCGGCCTGGGCGTCGTCCTGCACGTTGCCGGACTGATCGGCTGACGGAGCGCCGGCGCAGGCAATCACGCGCCGGCGCTTGTCGATCAGGCGAAGATCGCCTCGAGGTCGGACGGGGCGACCCCTTCCTTCAGCTGACGCAGCTCGACATAGATGCTCGCCTGGGTGGCCACCAGGATCATGCTGCTGAGCGCGCTCAGGGCACCGGTGACGAGCGCGATCAGGAACGCGTTGCCGGTCGCCATCATCGCCATGGTCAGGAAGCCCACCGGGATGCTGAGCACCCAGAGCAGCACCAGGACCACCAGCATCGTCAGGAAGATCCGCCAGCGGGCGCCGCTGGTCAGCGCCGCGCTACGGCCGAACGCTTCAAAGATTCCCACCTTCTCCTGGACGTAGGCGGGCGTCACCACCGCCCAGACGAGCCAGAGGATGATGCCGGGCACGATCAGGAACAGCATGGCGATGCCGACGCCAATGCCGGCAAGCAGGCCGATCGCGATCATCGGCAGGATCATGCTGATCCCCACCGCCAGGCACTGGCCGAACCGCGGCGTCTCGCCCGACAAGTGCATCACCGTCGCGCGGGTGAGAGATGCCTGCAGGATGGCGCCGGTGACGATCGACACCAGCCAGGTGGCGCCGCTCATCCCCAGATAGGAGGGACTCAAGTAATAGGAGGGATCCATCCCATTGTACGCCAAAGTGAAATTCGTCACCCGCCAGAACTCGAACAGGAATTGCGGGATGCCCGCCAGCACCAGCGCCAGCCCGCAGAACAAAAGAATGTTCGAACCGATCGTCTCGAACGCGCGGGAAATCACCGCACCAATCTCGAAGCGCGCACCGCCAAAGCCCGATTCAGCCATAATCCCCTCTCTTCGCCGACGTGGAACGACCTCGAAGAAAAGCTGAACAAAAACGGTGGCAAAGTCCAGTGTTGGCGGGCTTTCCTGCGGCCTTGCGTTCCGGTAGCACTGGCGCCGTGGGGGATTCGACGTGACCGTACAGGCATCGACTGCGCAGTCCGTCGCCGGGGCGCACGAGGCGCTCCGCGCCCGTTCCGACATCCAGTTCGACATGGCTCCGGTCAAACCGCCGGAGATCCCGGAATGGATGCGCTCGGTCGGCCGGCTGCTGGAATTTTTCGCGCCCGTCGCGCCCTATGTCTTCTGGACCTGTGTCGCCGTGGGGGCGGCGATCATCCTCTATCTGATCGTGATCAACGTCATCCGCGCCTTCCCGTCGCGCAACGCAGACGCCGCGCCGGAGCAGGACGTCGCCGCCTGGCGCCCGACCGAGCAGGCGGCGCGGGCGCTGCTCGCCGATGCCGAGGGGCTGGCGGCACAGGGCCGCTACGAGGAAGCCGTCCACCTGCTGCTCCAGCGCAGCCTGGAGGACATCCAGCGCCATCGCCCGCGGCTGCTGCGCCCCGCGCTGACCAGCCGCGAGATCGCCGGCGCGGACTGGATGCCCGACATCGTCCGCCGCGCCTTCGCCGCCATGGCCGCGCCGGTGGAGCGCAGCCTGTTCGGCGGCCGTCGCCTCGCCCTTGCCGATTGGGAAGAGGCGCGCACCGCCTATGGCGACTTCGCGCTGCCAAAGGCCTGGAAATGAGCGCCGACAACGGCACCGCCCCGTTTGCGCTGCGCACCGTGCTGGTGCTGGTTGCCGTCGGCGTGGTCGGCTTCATCGCGTTCCTGCTGCTCACCGCCTATGGCGAGGACCTCAAGCCGTCCCAGCGGCCCGGGGCGCATGCGCTCGCTCCTTCGGCGGTGGGCTTCGCCGGTGCGGCCGATCTGGTGCGCCGCGTCCGTGGGTCGGTGAAAATGGTGCGCGGCGACGGCGATCTCGACACCGCCGACACGCTGGTGATCACGCTCGACCCCACCACCGATCCGGCCGCCTTGGACAAGATCCTCAAGCGCCGGGCCGAGCTGCCGACCATGCTGGTGCTGCCCAAATGGCTGGTGCTGCCCCGCCGCGATCGGCCGGACTGGGTCATGTCCTTCGGCAAGATTCCGGGTGACAAGGTGGCCGAGCAGATCGGGAAGATCGCCAAGGTCCAGCTATCCGACAACGCCGAAGGGCTGCGGACCCTGTCGGGGGAAGGGCTTGTCCCGGTGGTGACCGAAGTCGGGGAGGAGGAGTACCTGCCGGACTTCCTGGATGCCAGGAACAAGATGCTCGCTGCGCGGGTGAAGGACCGGCAGCTGATCATCGTCGCCGATCCCGATCTGCTCGACAATCAGGGACTGAAGACGCTGGCCGGCGCCGAGCGCGCCATCCGGCTGCTGGACGCGTTCGGACAGGATGGCGTCGCCTTCGACCTGACACTGCACGGTTTCGGACAGAACCCGAACCTGCTCAAGCTCGCCTTCGAGCCGCCCTTCCTGCCGCTCACCCTCTGCCTGCTGGTCGCGGCGTTGCTGGCGGGCTGGCACGCGATGCTGCGCTTCGGCCCTGCCCTGCCCGAGGCGCGCGGCGTCGCCTTCGGCAAGCGGGCGATCGCGGAGAATGGCGCGGCGCTGCTCCGCCTCGCCAAGCGGCGGCACCGCACCGGCGATCGCTATGCCGCGCTGATCCGCGATGCGGCTGCCGGTGCCACCGGCGCGCCGTCCAACCTGCCGGCCGAGGCGCTCGACCGCTATCTCGACCGGCTCGACAAGACCGGCGAACCCTTCACCGCCATGGCCGAACGTGCCGGCCATGCCCAGGATACCCGCGCGCTGCTCGACGCCGCCCGCGCCCTCCACCAATGGAAAAGGACCGTCACGCGTGAACATTGAGGAAGTGAAGGCGCTGGGCGATGCGATCCGCGCCGAAGTGGGCAAGGCCGTGGTGGGGCTCGACGAAGCGGTGGAGCTGATGCTCGTCGCGCTGTTCGCCTCGGGCCATATCCTGCTCGAAGGCCCGCCGGGCACCGCCAAGACCTTCCTGGCGCAGTGCTTCGCGCGCGCCGCGGGGCTCGATTATGGCCGCATCCAGTTCACCCCGGACCTGCTGCCGGGCGACATCCTCGGCTCGAACCTGTTCAATTTCCAGACGAGCCAGTTCACCCTCACCCACGGCCCGATCTTCACCGAGCTGCTGCTCGCCGACGAGATCAACCGCACCCCGCCCAAGACCCAGGCTGCCCTGCTCGAGGCGATGCAGGAGCGCACCGTCACGATCGACGGGATCGACCACAAGCTCTCCGACCGGTTCATGGTGGTCGCGACCCAGAACCCGATCGAGAGCCAGGGCGTCTATCCGCTGCCCGAGGCGCAGCTCGACCGCTTCCTGTTCAAGTTCGAGGTCGGCTATCCGAGCCTGGAGCAGGAGCGCGCGATCGTCGCTGCACAGGGCGCCCGCTTCGGCATGCCGCGGCCCGAGGAATGGGGCATCTCCCGGATCGCCGATCACGCCACGATCAGCGCCGCCGCCGATGCGGTGGCCGGCGCCCGGCTCGCCGACGAGGTGGTCGACTATGTCGTCCGCCTGATCCGTGCGACCCGCTCGACCGGCGACCTGCAGATCGGCGCCAGCCCGCGCGCCGCCGCGACGCTCGCCGCCGCCGCTCGCGCACACGCCGCGCTCGACGGGCGCGACTTCGTGCTGCCCGATGACGTGAAAAAGCTCGCCCCCGCGGCGCTGCGCCACCGCGTGATCCTCTCCCCCGCCGCCGAGATCGACGGGCGCACCGCCGACGCGATCATCGCCGGACTGATCGAGCAGGTCGAGGCACCGCGTTGATCCGACCGACCATCCGCTGCGTGCTCGCGATGGCCGCGGGAGCGCCTCTGGCGCTGCTCGTCGCCGTGTTCGTGCCGCAGCTATGGTTTGCCGGGCTGGTCTGGGTGCCGATGGTCCTGGCGCTCGCCGCGATCGACGCGCTGCTGGCGCCGCGCGCGCCGGTGCTCAAGCTGAGCTGCCCGGGCGTGATCGAGATCGGCGCGCCGCTGCTCGTCGAGGTGACGGTGGCGGGCAAGCCGGTCGCCGGGCTGGAGATCGCCGTGGCGACCGGCGCAAAGCTCGCGCCCCGCGCCGAGGGCCGGGTGCGGCTGGCACGCGGCGAGAACCACGCGGAGATCGCCTTCCTCCCCGTGCGCCGCGGCACCGACCGGATCGAGGCGCTGTGGAGCCGCTGGACCGGTCCGTTCGGGATGATCTGGCGCCAGCGCGTCGAACAGGTCGATCGCAGCGTGATGATCACGCCCGACATCCGCCCGGTGCGCAGTTCGGCCCATCTGCTGCTGCGCGACGCGCAAATGGGCGAAATGGCCCGGGTCGATCGCGGCGAAGGCAGCGAATTCGAGGCGCTGGCGGAGTGGCGCTCCGGCATGGAACGCCGGACGATCGACTGGAACCACAGCGCCCGCCACCTCAAGCTGCTCGCCCGCGAGAACCGGATCGAGCGCAACAACCAGATCGTCTTCGCGATCGATGCCGGCCGGGTGATGTGCGAGCCGATCGACGGCCTGCCCCGTGTCGACCGGGCGATCACCGCTGCGCTGCTCGGCGCCTATGCCGCCTTGAAGCTCGGCGATCGGGTGGCGCTGTTCGGCTTCGATTCCCAGCCGCGCATCGCCTCGGGCGCAGTCTCGGGCACGCGCGCCTTCCCGCTGATGCAGCGGCTCGCCGGCGAGCTCGACTACAGCACCGCCGAGACCAACTACACGCTCGCCCTCGCCACGCTGGCCGGCGACCTCACCCGGCGCTCGCTGATCGTGATCTTCACCGAGTTCACCGATCCCACCGGCGCCGAGCTGATGATCCGCGCCGCGGTGAACCTGCTCGGCGGGCATCTCGTGCTGTTCGTGATCCTCGCCGATGACGAGCTGGAGGACCTCGCTGCCGCCGAGCCGGCGACGATCGACGACGTCTCCCGCGCGGTGATCGCCGCCTCGATGCTGCGCGAGCGCCGGATCGTCCAGGCCCGGCTGCGCCATGCCGGCGTCCATGTGCTGGAGGCCCGCCACGACCAGGTCGGCCCGGCACTCGTCCGCCAATATCTCGACTTCAAGCGGAGGAACCTGCTGTGAGCGGCGCCGCATCGTCCCAGTTCGCCAGCGCCCGCTTCCGCGAGGCCCGCACGATCGACTGGCTGGAGCTCGATCAGCGCATCCGCGAGATCGAGCGTGGCCGCGCCTCCGGCCTGTCGGACGAGGATCTGTTCGAGCTGCCGGTGCTCTACCGCGCCGCCCTCTCTTCGCTCTCGGTCGCCCGCGAGACGTCGCTCGACGCCGATCTGGTCGCCTATCTCGAGGCGCTGTGCGCACGAGCCTATTTCGTCCTCTACGGCGTCCAGCCGCCGCTCCGCCGCCGCATCGCGAGCTACTTCGCCACGGGCTGGCCGCTCGCGCTGCGCAGCCTGGCGCGCGAGACGGTGATCGCGGTGCTGCTGATGCTGCTCGGCGCCGTCGCCACCTATTGCCTCGTCGCCAGCGATCCGAGCTGGTACCATTCGATCGTGCCCGCGGACCTGGCCGGCGGCCGCGGGCCGCAATCGAGCGCGGCCGAGCTGCGCGCCGGGCTCTATGACGGCGGCGGCAAGGACGGCATGCTCGGCGTCTTCGCCACCTATCTCTTCACCCACAACGCCCAGATCTCGCTGATGTGCTTCGCGCTGGGCTTCGCCTTTGGCGTGCCGACGATACTGCTGCTCGTCTATAACGGCTGCATCCTCGGCGCCTTCATGGCGGTGTTCGTCTCCAAGGGCCTCGGCCTCCCCCTCGCCGCCTGGCTGTCGATCCACGGCACCACCGAGATGTTCGCCATCGCCATTGCCGGCGCCGCCGGTCTGCGCATCGGTATGGCGGTCGCCTTTCCAGGCAGGCTTTCGCGCACCGCCGCCACCGCCAAGGCCGGACGCACGGCAGCCTTCGCGATGATCGGCGTGGTGCTGATGCTCGCCGTGGCCGGCCTGCTCGAAGGCGTCGGCCGGCAGATCGTCACCTCGGACCTGATCCGCGTGGCAATCGGCGGCGGCGCGCTGCTGCTCTGGCTGCTCTATTTCTACGTGATGCCGGTGCGCGACGAGGATGCCCATGGCTAAGGCACACGCCAGCCGGGACAATCGGCAGGACAAGGACCAGAACCGCCGTACCTTCATCACCCCCGAGGGCGTCGACCTGAAGCTCGACATCGCCCCGGTCGGCGAGCGCCTCGGCGCCTTCATGATCGACGTGGTGATCATCGTCGTGGCGCTGGTGATCTTCAGCATCTTCCTGGTCCTCGGCCTGCGCGGCGCGGGGCAGACGCAGTTCCAGGCGCTGGCGATGGTCTGGCTGCTCGGCTTCTTCGTGTTCCGGAACGGCTATTTCGCCCTTTTCGAGCTCAGTTCGCGCGGCGCCACGCCGGGCAAGCGGCTGACGAAGCTGCGGGTGATCAGCCGCGACGGCTCGCGACTGCGCGGCCATCAGGTGGTCGCCCGCAACGCGATGCGCGAGCTGGAGCTGTTCCTGCCGACGATGTTCCTCCTCTCCCAGTCCGCCGACTTCCTCACCGGACTGTTCGGGCTGCTCTGGACCGGCATCTTCGCGCTCTTCCCCTTCTTCAACCGCGACCGGCTGCGCGTCGGCGACATGATAGCCGGCACCTGGGTGGTGCGGCTCCCGCGCCGCGAGCTGGGCGACAGCGTGGCGACGCGCGCGGCGCCCGAGCAGGCCCGCTACACGTTCAGTGACGCGCAGCTGAGCGTCTATGGCGAGTTCGAGCTACAGAAGCTCGAGGAAGTGCTGCGGCGGAACGACGAATATTCGATGATCGTCGTGGCGCGGACGATCCGCGAGCGGCTCGGCATGCCGCCAACGGACAGCGGGGACGACCATGCCTTCCTCGAGGCCTATTACACCGCGCTCTGCCAGCGGCTGGAGCGCGGCATGCTGTTCGGCAAGCGCAAGAAGGACAAGTATCAGCGCTGATCGACGGCGCCGCCGCGCTTCCTACGGCAGCGACAGGGATCGACCCGGACGCTTGCAATGTAGGATTTCGCCTGCTCCATACTGGCGGATGCAGGCCGGCTTTCCTTTCCGTATCGATCGTGCGCCGCTCGGGACCCTTCGGGGAAGGGAAAACAGGGGCCCCGTGGCGTATGGTTTGTAAACTTCCGCGCTCCGCCACCGGCCAGAATCGGCCGCGCGCCGGGCAGTTTGGGGGAATGCTCGTGGTTGATCCCAGCGAACGGGGCCTGATCGAACGCCATTTCGCGCTCACCGAGCGTGGCACGACCGTGCGCACCGAGGTGCTGGCCGGCAGCACGACCTTCCTGACCATGGCCTACATCATCATCGTCAACCCGGCGATCCTGGGCGCGGCGGGCATGCCGGTCGCCGCGGTCGCCGCCGCGACCTGCCTCGCCGCCGGGCTGGCGAGCATCCTGATGGGCATCACCGCCAATGTGCCGCTCGCGCTGGCGCCGGGCATGGGGCTCAACGCCTATTTCGCCTTCACCGTGGTGTGGGGAATGGGCGTGCCCTGGCCGGTGGCGCTGGGCTGCGTGTTCCTCTCCGGCATCGCCTTCCTGCTGCTCACCTTCGCGGGCATCCGACAGCTGATCATCGCGGCGATCCCGCCCCAGCTGTTCGCAGCGGTGGCCGGCGGCATCGGGCTGTTCATCGGGCTGATCGGCCTGAAGAATGCCGGGATCATCGTCACCAGCCCTGCGACCTCGGTGACGCTGGGCAACCTCCACGCCCCGGGCGCGGCGCTGGCGCTGTTCGGGCTGGTGGTCACCGCGGGCCTCGCCGCCTGGAAGGTGCGCGGGGCGATCCTGATCGGTATCGCCGCGACCACGATCGCCGGCTGGCTGACCGGCCAGGTGGCGTTCAAGCCCGAGCCCTATGACCTGACCGCGATCGGCCAGGTCGCCTTTCATCTCGATCTCGCCGGCGTGTTCGGCCTGTCGGGCAGCCATGGCCTGGGCCTGTTCGAGATCCTGTTCGTCTTCCTCTTCGTCGACCTGTTCGACAATGTCGGGACCCTGGTCGGCGTCACCCGCCGCGCCGGACTGATCGACAAACAGGGCCGCATCCCGCGCCTCAACCGCATCCTGTTCACCGATGCGGTGGCGAGCATCGCCGGCAGCCTGTTTGGCACCAGCACCGTGACTTCCTATGTCGAGAGCGCGGCCGGGGTGCAGGCAGGCGGGCGCACCGGCCTCACGGCGGTGGTGACCGGCGTGCTGTTCCTGCTCGCCATGTTCGTGGCACCCTGGGCGCAACTGGTGCCGCTCGCCGCCACCGCGCCGGCACTGGTGCTGGTCGGCGGGCTGATGATGGCCCCGCTCGCGGATGTGGACTGGGACGATGCCGAAATCGCAATACCGGCCTTCCTCACCGTCGCGATGATCCCTTTCACCTTCTCGATCGCCAACGGACTGGCCTTCGGGATCACCGCCTATGCGCTTATCCGCTTGATTCGAGGCAGGATTACCGTGTCGGACTGGCTGCTGCTGGTGCTCGCCGGACTGTTCGTGGTGCGCTTCGCCTGGCTGGCGGCGGGATGATGGAAACCGGTTTCCATGCGCCGGTCACGATCCTATATCCTATGATATGATCCCTGCACTTTTCCGTATCGATCCCAAGGACAGCACCGCCACCGCGCTGCGCGACATGGCCGCCGGCGAAGCGGCGCTGGGCGTCACCCTCTCCGAGCCGATCGGCAAGGGCCACAAGGTCGCGGTGAAGCCGATCGCTGCGGGCGAGCCCGTGCTCAAGTTCGGCTTCCCGATCGGCGTGGCGACCCGCGACATCGCGCCGGGCGAGCATGTCCATGTCCATAATGTCGCCACCGCGCTGAAGGGCAACGGCGACTATGCCTTCACCCCTGCCGCGCACGCCGATGCGGCGATCGAAGGCCCGGGCTTCCTCGGCTATCGCCGCGCCAATGGCCGGGTGGGCACCCGCAACGAGATCTGGGTGATCCCCACCGTCGGCTGCGTCGCCCGCACCGCGCAGAAGATCGCCGAGCGCGCCGAGAAGCTGCATGGCGGCAAGGTCGACGGCGTCCATGCCTTCCCGCACCCGTTCGGCTGCTCCCAGCTGGGCGACGACCTCCAGGGCACCCGTGCCATCCTTTCGGCGCTGGCCAACCATCCCAATGCCGGCGGCGTGCTGATCGTCGGGCTGGGCTGCGAGAACAACCAGATCAAGGGGATGCTCGAAGGCATCGACCATCCCAATCTGCGCACCCTCGGCGCGCAGATGGCGAGCGACGAGGTCGAAGAAGGGCTGGCACTGGTCGAGGAACTGGTCGCCGGGGCCCAGGCGGAGCGCACCCCCGCCCCGCTTTCCGAGCTGGTGCTGGGCGTGAAGTGCGGCGGGTCGGACGGCTTTTCGGGGCTCACCGCCAATCCGCTGGTCGGGCGGATGGCCGATGCGGTGACCGCGGCCGGCGGCACTGCGATCCTCACCGAAATCCCCGAGATCTTCGGCGCCGAGCAGCTGTTGATGGAGCGCGCCCAGGACGAGACGGTGTTCGACGGGATCGTCGAGCTGGTCAACGACTTCAAGGCGTATTTCACCCGCCACGGCGAGCCCGTTTCGGAGAACCCCTCGCCCGGCAACATCGCCGGCGGCATCACCACGCTGGAGGAGAAGTCGCTGGGCGCGGTGCAGAAGGCAGGCCATGCGATCGTCACCGACGTGATCCCTTATGGCGGGCGCGTGCGGCGCAAGGGGCTGACCCTGCTCGAGGCGCCGGGCAATGACGCGGTTTCCTCCACCGCGCTGGCGGCGGCGGGCGCAACTGCGATCCTGTTCACCACCGGCCGTGGTACGCCGCTCGGCTTCCCGGTGCCGACGATCAAGATCGCCTCGAACCACGATCTCGCCACCCGCAAGCCGGGCTGGATCGACTTCGATGCCGGCCAGGTGCTGGAGGACGGAATGGAGAGCGCCGCCGATGCACTGCTCGACACGATCGCGGCGATCGCATCGGGCAGGGAAACCGCCGCCGAGCGCAATGGCGAGCGGGAGATCGCGATCTGGAAGCGCGGCGTCACGCTCTAGGCACGCTGCTTCGGAACGGAAGAGTCATGACTGTGCGCGCTGGCGGTTTCTGTTAACCATATCGCCCGCGACTCAGGGGGGAAGGCGTGGCGATCATTCTGGTTTCGACCGGCGATGTGGCGGCGAGCGCGGCGAAGGCCGGCGTCGTTGCCGAGCCGATCAGCGCGGCGGCGATCTACTGGCCGGCCTGGATCCTGGTCGGCGGCGTGTTCCTCGCGCTGCTGATCGTGATCGGCATGCTCGGCTCGCTGAAGGCAGCGCTGCTCGCCAGGCCGAAGAAGCGCGACGAGGAATTCACCCGGATGCTCGCCCGGCAGGTGTGGAAGCACACCGCCACGGTGACCGACATATTCGCCCAGCGGCTGCGCCAGCCGCAGCGCGACGTGGTGACGCTGCGCGTGCTGCTCCGCCTGCTGCGCGAGGACATTGCCGGACCGGTCAACTTCATCGAGCAGATGCGCCCGCACGCCCCCGCCACCTGGCCGGATTACGAGCTGTTCGCCGCCTTCAACAATTGGGGCGGCCAGATCGCCGCGATGGAATCGCAGCTCGCCGACCTGCAGCAGATGCTGAGCTATCCCGCGGTCCGCGAGCCCGCCGATGCGCACGGCGACGCGATGCTCGTCCATTTCTACGCCACCGAGCAGGTGGCGATGGGCCAGACCGTGTCGACCCTGGGTAACCACGCCATCGCTGTGTGCGATGCAGCGAAGAAGGTGCTGAAGAAGGAGTCCGGCGGCTTCCGGTTCGGCTTGGGCGGGCAGGACGAGGACGGCGATCACGACCCTGGCTGCCCGGCTTGCGGGGCAAGCCAGCACAGCGTCTATGCCGGCGGCAACGCCCGCGACCTGCTGCCACTTCCCAACCCGCCCGAGAAGCCGAAGAAGAAGAAGGAAGAGGCCAGGCCGCCGGCCGCGCAACTCTGCTATTGCGCGACGCCCCAGCCCTGCCGCTGCCTGCCGGTTTCCTGCGGCTGCACGTGCAGCTGCAAGGCGGCAGAGGCCCCCGCGCCCGCCCATCACTGAACTCGTTTCGCCGACGACGGATCCTTGCGGCACTGCGGTAGACCGGAGGTACTCGGCATTGAACCGTTAACCCTCGCCCGGTACATCGCCTGGGGGATTTCGGGGTGGGTTGATGACCGAGTTTCTTGTCTTTGCTTATGCGATGCTGGCGATGTTCGTGATCCAGTCGATGGGTCGCAACAAGCGCGAGCAGCGTACCAATTCGCAGATGGTCACCATGGTCGGCTGGGGGCTGTTCTCGCTCTCCTCGACGCTGGCGCTGCTGCTCGGCACCGTCGCACTGGCCCTCGCCCTCGGCGCCAATATCCCCCTTCCCCAGGGCTTCGAAGCACCGCTATTCTGAGCGCATGCCGCTCTATGAATTCGCGGGGCACCGCCCCCTCCTCGCCGAAGACGCCTGGGTCGCGCCGAGCGCCGACCTGATCGGCGGCGTCCATCTCGCCGCGCTCGCCTCGGTCTGGTTCGGCGCGGTGATCCGCGCGGACAACACCCCGATCCTGGTCGGCGCGCGCTCGAACATCCAGGACGGGGCGATGCTCCATTCGGACCCCGGCGCCCCCTGCACGGTGGGCGAGGACGTCACCGTCGGCCATCACGCGATCCTGCACGGCTGCACGATCGGCAACCGCACGCTGATCGGCATGGGCGCGACGATCCTCAACCGCGCGGTGATCGGCGAGGACTGCCTGGTCGGCGCCGGCGCGCTGGTGACCGAAGGCAAGGAATTTCCCGCCGGCCATCTGATCGTCGGCTCGCCCGCCAAGGCGATCCGCCCGCTCGACGACATGCAGAAGGCGCTGCTCAAGGCCAGCGCCGCGCTCTACGCCGCCAAGCAGCGGGAATATGCCACCGGACTGAAGCGGATCGACTGACCGCTCGCCGAGCCGTCACATTGCCGGGCTAGCCCATATTCCCTTCGAGTCGGGCCGGGAGTTGGCGATGGGGTTGTTCGATTGGTTCAAGCGTCGCAGCAAGGCGCCGGTTGCAGCACCCGCACCCGTCGAACCGCCTGCCCCGGCCGCCCCCGCCGAGCCCGAGAGCCTCTGGCAGACCGGCGTGGATGCCGACCTTCTGTGGACGATCGATCCCGAGGGCAAGTGCCGGGCGACGCCGGTCGATGACCTGATGGCCGTCGCGATCGAGGCCAGCGATGGCGGACCGGACGGGCGCAGCGCCTGGTGGCTCTTCTACGGCGCGGACGAGGATGTCGCCTTCACCCTGCCGCTGGGCGCGAAAGGCGAAGGGACGATGGTCGAGCGGATCGCCGCACTGCCGGACTTCCGCCACGACATGTACGCCGCGGCGATCCGCTCCACCGATGTCGATACCTTCGTGATCTGGCAGCGGCCCTTCGACTAATTGTCGAGGCGCTTCGTCACTTCATACCCCGCCTTGCGCAGGGCCATCATCGCGGCGAGCGCCTGATAATGGCTCTCCTGCCCGACCTCGTAGAGCTTGCCGCTCTGCTCGGCGGCAGCCCGGATGGCGTCGCGGACGATGATGTAGACGTCATTGGTGACCATGCGGCTTCCCCCAGGACGGTTGGATCGCCCGAGAATGGGGATGCGCCCGACTCGCTTCAATGCCGGCCGGGCCGAGTCGGCCCTATCGCCCGGCCAGCGCGCCGACGAGCACCCCGCGCTGCCGTAGCGTCCCCCGCACCGGGCTGGACGGCCATTCCGGTTTCGCTACAAAACTGATCCATGGCTTTGCCTCCGCTCTTCGATCGCCTGCGCCTGCCCGTCATCGGGTCGCCGCTGTTCATCATCTCGGTGCCCGAACTGGTCATCGCCCAGTGCAAGGCGGGGATCGTCGGCTCGTTCCCGGCGCTGAACGCGCGGCCGGACACCAGGCTCGACGAATGGCTCCACCAGATCACCGAAGAGCTGGCCGCCTGGGACCGCGACAACCCGGACACGCCTTCGGCGCCCTTCGCGGTCAACCAGATCGTCCACCGCTCCAATCCGCGGCTCGAGCATGACGTGGCGGCCTGTGCCAAGTGGAAGGTGCCGATCGTGATCACCTCGCTCGGCGCCCGACCCGAGCTCAACGACGCCGTCCACAGCTGGGGTGGCATCACCCTGCACGACGTGATCGACGACCGCTTCGCCCACAAGGCGGTGGAGAAGGGCGCGGACGGCCTGATCCTCGTCGCCACCGGCGCCGGCGGCCATGCCGGGCGGCTGAGCCCCTTCGCGCTGGTCCAGGAAGTGCGCGAATGGTTCGACGGGCCGGTGATCCTGTCGGGCGCGATCGCCAATGGCCGCTCGGTACTGGCGGCCCAGGCGATGGGCGCCGATCTCGCCTATATCGGCTCGCCCTTCATCGCCACCGACGAGGCGAATGCGCAGCCCGAGTACAAGCAGGGCATTGTCGAGGGCTCGGCGGACGACATCGTCTATTCGAACCTCTTCACCGGGGTGCACGGCAATTACCTGAAGGCCTCGATCGTCAATGCCGGGCTCGATCCGGAGAACCTGCCGGAAAGCGATCCGAGCGCGATGAACTTCGGCGGGGCCAAAGCCTGGAAGGACATCTGGGGTTCGGGCCAGGGCATCGGCGCCGTCCATGCGGTCGAGCCGGCCGCGGTAAAGATCGAGCGGATGAAGGCGGAGTACGCCGCGGCGAAGGCGGGGTTGTGCGGGGGCTGAGCTCAACTCCCCCTCCCTGCAAGGGAGGGTTAGGGATGGGTAAGAAAAGGTCGGGCTCGATGCCCGGCCTTTTCTTTTACAGCCAGCCGAGAAGTTGGGCTCGCCACGCTCGCAACCCACTCCCAACACCTCCCTTGCAGGAAAGGGAGCAAGAAGAAGCCGTCGTTCAAGAAGGCTCAGTTACTCAGAAAGCCGCGGCCAGCCGGTCCATCATGCTGCGCGCCGGGCTCTCGATCGCCACTTCCTCGTCGAGCGACTCGTCGAGCCGGGCGACGCGGCGATACAGGTCGATGCTGGTGTTGATGATCGACACCGCCTGGGGCGGCATCGCGTCGAGCAGTGCTTCCCCGGTCTCAGGCGCGTCGCCCAGCCGGCGTGACGGCATCAGCGCGTCGCCGGGGTTGAGCTCGCCGGCGTCCACCGCGCGCTGGGTCAGCAGCCAGGCGATGATGTGCATCAGCCGCGTCGTCACCTTGAGCGACTCGCAGGAGAAGGCGACCCGGTTGAGCGCCTCCAGCGCCTCGCGCTCGTTGCGGCCCAGTTCATCGAAATAACCCCGGGCCTCGTCGGCCAGGAGCATCGCCTCGACATAGAGCGAGTCGATCAGCTTGCGATGAATGCGCGCAGTGCCCTGAATCCCCATGCGAACAACGCTGCCACAGCCCGCATGGTAACGAAATGCTTAATTTCGCGGTGATTTCGTCCCGATCCGAAGCAGCGGCGAATCAGGCGATGATGTCGGGGATCAACTGGTCCTCGAGCTGCGCGATCTCGTCGCGCAGCATGAGCTTGCGCTTCTTGAGTCGCGCGACCTGGAGCTGGTCGGACGTGCCGGTGGCGAGCAGCGCATCGATCGCCGCGTCGAGATCGCGATGCTCGGTCCGCACCGTCTCGAGCCGCCGCACAATCTCCGTATCGTACATTCGCGAACGCCCCCGTACTGCCCCCTTCCCTGCACCAGCCCGAGAGGCTCCGCAACGGGTCATCGCGCGAATTCCGCAAACCGCCGATTAGGCAAGATTCCCCCGCGACAAAGCTGTGGAAAAGTGATCTATTCGCAGGTTCCGGCCACCCCGATGAAGGAGACTGCTTCGATGCAGAACGCGCATTTCTCGGCTCTATCGGCCAAGCACTCCGTGCTCGACCAGCGTATCGCCGCCGAATCGCAAAGGCCCCAGCCGGACCAGCTGGTCCTGGCGTCCCTGAAGAAGCAGAAGCTTCGAATCAAGGAAGAGATGGCGCGCCCCTCCTAGGCAGCGCCGCGCATACAGGGGTGTGGCCCATGCCGCACCCCGACAGCGCGTGATCATCGGAAAGTTAGTCCCAGCGGCGAGTCTCTACTCCCCCGTCATTCCCGCGAAGGCGGGAATCCAGGGCAGTTCGGGCACGACCGGAAACGGCATGGCGCGCCGCATCCACAGCGCATCTGGCTCTGGATCCCCGCCTTCGCGGGGATGACGAGCCATAAAATGACGAAAGCGCCCGGAGCCGACTCAGCGGCGGGTGAAGATCGGCTTCACGAAGACCGGCGTGTGCGTGCCGCCGCCCACCGGCTTGCGGGCCAGCATCGGATCGATCGGCGTGTCGAAGGCGATGCCCACACGGCCATCGGTCGCCCAGGCGATTCGCCCGCTCACCCAGCCAACGCCGCGCACTTCGATCTGCACCGCCGTGCCGCGATCGACCGGCTGGGCATATTCGGCCATCAGCCCGCCCGAGGAGAGGTTGCGCACCCGCACCTGCTCGTCCGGGCGGCCCGCCACACGGAACTGCGCGGCGAGCATCAGGCTGTCGCGCGAACCCGTACGCTGGCTGGCGAAATCGTCCGCCGAAAGCGTCGTGAGAGGGTCTAAGGAGAACTGGTCCATCGTATCGCTCGAAACGCCAAGTGGTTACGCGCGGAGAATAGACCAGCAAACCTTGCCGAAAGTGTAAACAAAAGACGAAAATGTGCCTTCGCGACTGTCCCGCGAAGGCACAAAAAAGGAGGCCCTGAGCCCCCTGCTATTCGTCCCGCGACACCTTCTCGTTGCGCTCGTGACGCTCCTGCGCCTCGAGGGTCATCGTCGCAATCGGACGCGCCTCGAGCCGGCCGAGGCTGATCGGCTCGCCGGTCACCTCGCAATAGCCATACTCGCCATCCTCGATACGGCGCAGCGCGGCGTCGATCTTCGAGATCAGCTTGCGCTGGCGATCGCGCGTCCGCAGCTCGATCGACCAGTCCGTCTCGCTCGAAGCGCGATCGGTGAGATCTGCCTCGCGCAGCGAGTCGGTCTGCAGCTGGTTGAGCGTTCCCGCGGCCTCACGGAAGATATCGTCCTTCCACGTGTGCAGCTTGTTGCGGAAATATTCCAGCTGACGCGGGTTCATGAAGGGTTCGTCGTTGCTCGGCCGATAGCCGTCGTCGCCGTCATTTGCGGCGGAAGGAACGCGTTTACCCGGTTCGTCGAAGCGATCCAAAACAGTAGCCATCCCCACTCTCCACTCCGGTCCCGCTGAGGCCCGAGCCGTACGGTGACCGTTTGCCCTGCGCGGCCCTATACTTACGCGCGAAGGCGTTAACAAGCGCGCCGTTGTTTTAATCCACAGGTGTAATAGCCCGTAAATGGGGGGAAATTAGCGGCGGCTGAACCGGCACCCCTCGCCACGAAAATTAACCGCAAATGTTCACGAACGGATTACCAAGAACCCCCGCATTCGTACCGAAGTAGAACATTAACCATCACGGCAGAAATCGGCGGGCGGAAAAACGCCCTCAAATATGGTTAAGGGCCGTTAATGGCATTGCACTTAACAATTTGTTTTGCACTTTTCGCGCATTGACGGGCGTGAAGCTGCTGACGGTCCTGTGAGGAGCGCACGCCAGCAACGGGAAGAGTGGGGACAATGTCGGTTCGCATGGCCTTGGCTAAACTGTGCGCCTGCACTTGCGGGGGCGCGGTGATTGGCGGCGGTGGCGTATATGTCACCGAACGCATCCAGCAGCCGCGCGTGGTGAAGCACGTGACTGTCGCGAAGAAGCGCGTCGTCAAGCGGACGGTCGCCCGCCCCGTGAAGCGAGTCGTCAAGCGCACGGTCACCACCACGACCCAGGGCCAGCCCCAGGTCGTCGTCGTCACTGCGCAGGGCGCCCCGATTCCGACGCCCCCGCCCTATGGCGAGATGCCGGTCGTATTCTCGAGCAGCAGCGGTTCGTCGTCCTCGGGCGTGATCGGCGGCTCGGGCGGCGGTGGCTTCATGGGCGGCTTCTTCGCCGGCGGCTTCTTTGGCGGCTCTTCCTCGGGCAGCAGCAGCGGCTCGAGTGGCATCAACATCGAGATCTCGTCGTCCAACTCGTCCTCGTCGGGCGGCTCGACCTCCACCTCCACCGGCGGTTCGTCGACTTCGACGGGCGGTTCCTCGACGTCCACTTCGACCGGCGGCTCGTCGACCTCGACCTCTTCGGGCGAGATCAGCTCGACCTCGTCGACTTCGACCTCGAGCGGCGAAGTCAGCTCGACGTCCTCGTCGAGCGGCGACGTCTCGACCTCGACCAGTTCCTCGACCAGCTCCAGCGGCGATGTCTCGACCTCGTCGTCGAACAGCTCCTCGACCAGCTCGTCCAACTCATCGTCGACCTCGTCCTCGTCGAACGGATCGAGCAGCCACTGGAGCAATTCGAGCGGCTGGGGTTCGAGCGGCTGGCACGGTTCGAGTAGCCATGGCAGCAGCGGCTGCGGCCACGGTTGCGGCAGCAGCTCGGGTGGCCCCGCGCCGGTCCCGGCCCCGCCGATGATCCTCCTCTTCGGCGGCGCCGCCGCCGCGCTCGTCGCCCGCAAGCGGTTTGCCAAGAAGAAGTCGGACGACTCGGCCGAGGCCTAAATGTCATCCCGGCGAAAGCCGGGATTTCGTGAGACTCCTTTCCCGCGCCATCGCCTAAAATCCCGGCTTTCGCCGGAGTGACGAATGATTTGATTATTCCGCCTTCGCCAGCGCCTGCTCGATCTCCGATACCGGGTGCCCGGTCAGGTCCTTGGCGATCTCCGCCTTCAGGCGGTCGCTCACTTCCTTGTGATAGTGCTTGCGCAGCTCGCCCAGCGTCCTGGGCGGGGCGATGATGATCAGCGACTCGAAGTCCTGGCGCAGCGCGCGTTCCTTGAGCAGCGCGGCGGTCTCGGCGGCGAAGCGGTCCTCCTCGAGCTGGTGGAAGTCGACTTCCTCCATGTTGCCGCCGCCCCATTGGGCGCCCGCGGTCCGTGTGCCCATCGCGCCGCCGGCGAGGTCGGTCGCCTGGTCGTGATGGGCGGGATTGTGCCTGTCGACCACCTTCCTCTCGACCTGCAGGTTCGGCGCCCAGGCGTCGCCGGCGTTCCTCAGGAACAGCATCTTGCGCCATCGGCGACCACGACGACCGTATCGTGCGGAACCTGCATATCCATTCTCCTTGTTTTCGTGCCTGATCCCTAAACGCCGCCCGACGCGGCAGGGTTGCGCCCGAAACGGAGCGCGGTCATACGCCCGGGCATGCACGATATCCGCGCCATCCGAGAGAACCCCACCGCCTTTGACGCTGGCCTGGCCAAGCGTGGGCTGGAACCCCAGGCTGAAGCGCTGGTCGCGCTCGACGAGAAGCGCCGCGCGCTGATCACCGAGGCGCAGGCGGTGCAGACACGTCGCAACGAAGCCTCGAAGGCGATCGGCGCGGCCAAGGCCCGCCGCGACGACCCGACCGACCTGATGGCCGAGGTCGCCGCACTCAAGGAGCGGATGCCGGAGATCGATGCCGAGGAGAAGGCCGTCGGCGCCGAGCTGACGACGCTGCTGGCAGCGATCCCGAACCTTCCACTCGCCGACGTCCCCACGGGCGCGGACGAGGAGGACAATGTCGTCATGGCGACGGAGGGCGAGCCGACCCAGCTCGGCTTCGAGGCGAAGGAGCACGACGCGTTCGGCCCCGCACTCGGCCTGGATTTCGAAACCGGCGCGCTGCTTTCGGGCACGCGCTTCACGCTGGTGCGCGGCGCCGCCGCCAAGCTGCACCGCGCGCTCGGCCAGTTCATGCTCGATACGCTCGAGGCGCATGGCTATGAGCAGGCGATCCCGCCGCTGCTCGTCCGCTCCGAGACGATGTTCGGCACGGGCCAGCTGCCCAAGTTCGCCGAGGACAGCTTCCAGACCACCGATGGCCGCTGGCTGATCCCTACGGCGGAAGTGAGCCTGACCAACATCGTGCGCGAGCAGATCCTCGCCGAGCAGGCGCTGCCGCTGCGCTTCGCCGCGCTCACCGCCTGCTTCCGTTCGGAAGCCGGCTCGGCGGGCCGCGACACGCGCGGCTTCATCCGCCAGCACCAGTTCGAGAAGGTCGAGATGGTCTCGATCACCACGCCCGAGCAGAGCGAAGCCGAGCACGAGCGCATGACCCAGTGCGCCGAGGGCATCCTCACCGCGCTCGGCCTGCCGTTCCGCCGCATGAAGCTGTGCAGCGGCGACATGGGCTTCACTGCGGCGCGCACCTATGACCTCGAAGTGTGGCTGCCGGGCCAGGCGCGCTACCGCGAAATCTCGTCCTGCTCGACCTGTGGCGACTTTCAGGCACGCCGGATGAACGCGCGCTATCGCCCGGAAGGCGAGAAGGGCACGCGCTTCGTCCATACGCTCAACGGCTCGGGCCTAGCTGTGGGCCGCACGCTCGTCGCGGTGCTGGAGAATTACCAGCAGGAAGACGGTTCGGTGGCTATCCCCGAGGTGCTCAAGCCGTATCTCAAGGGCCTGGAGCGGCTCAAGCCGGCGGCCTGAAAAACGCCTCCGCATTCAGACGTACCTGACGCGCCGGGAAATGCGCGTTATGGTACGGTCTAGTTTGGTTAATTCGGGGGTCGTTTCGATGGCGGTTAAGCGGATGGCGCCGGTGGCGCTGCTGTTGCTGGCCGCCTGTATTCCGCAGCGCGGCGGAGCCTATGACGATCCCGGCTATCGCGCGCCGCCGCGCGAGCGCCAGGACCGCCATCCCGAGCCGCAGCAAGAGCGCTGGGAGCGCCCCGCGCTCGGCAACGAGCAGGACGTCCGCCGCCTCCCCGCCCCGCCCAATGCCTGGCAGTCGCGCAAGGTGCAGGCCGATTCGCGCGTCATCGCCGGCACCAGCTACACCGTGAAGCCCGGGGACTCGCTGCGCTCGATCTCGGCCAGGACCGGCGCCGGATCGGAAGCGATCGCCCGCGCCAACGACATCCCCCCGCCCTTCGTGATCCGCGTCGGCCAGAAGCTGACCATTCCCGGCGGGCGCTATCACCTGGTCCGCGACGGCGAGACTGGCATCGCGATCGCGGTAGCCTATGGCGTCGACTGGTCGAGAATCATCGCGGTCAACGAGCTGCAGGAGCCCTATATCCTGCGCACCGGCCAGCGGCTGCTGATCCCGGACACCGCGGCTCCCAATGGCCGTCCCGAGACGATCGAGCAGCGCGCGGCACGCTTCCACCTCGATCTCGACGTGGACGACATCGTCACCGGCGGCCAGCCCGCCATCGCCGAGAAGGCCAAGCCGGCCGCACCGACCGCGTCCTCGGCGCGCGTCCTTTCGCCGACCACGCCGGTGGCGGCACCCGCGCGCCTCGCCGGCGGCTTCCAATGGCCGCTGCGGGGCAATGTGGTGAAGCGCTTCGGCCCCGGCGCATCGGGCGAGCGCAACGACGGCATCAAGATCGCGACTCCGCTCGACACGCCGGTGCTGGCGGCGGCAGACGGCGTGGTTGCCTATGTCGGTTCGGACATTCCGGCGCTGGGCGGGCTCGTGATCATTCGGCATGGCGATGGCTGGACGACCGTGTATGGTCATGCCGGCCAGCTGCTGGTGCAGCGCGGCCAGGCAGTGAAGAAAGGCCAGATGATCGCGCTCTCCGGCAATTCGGGCTTTGCGGACCGCCCCGAGCTCCATTTCGAGATTCGCCAGGGTCGCCTGCCCGTAGATCCGCTGCCGAGACTGCCCGCGCGCTGATGGCGCTGAAGCCGCCCGCCACACTCAAACGCAAGTCGAGCATGCCCGTCTGGGCATCGATCGGCTGGCGGGTGCTGGCGGTGATTGCCCTCCTCGCCCTGGCGGTGGGCGTCCACTGGATCGAGCGTGACGGGCTGAAGGACACGGCCGACGGCCATGTCAGCTTCCTCGACATCCTCTATTTCACGTCGATCTCGGTGACGACCACCGGCTATGGCGACATCGTGCCGGTGAGCAATTCGGCGCGGATGTTCGACGCGTTCATCGTCACCCCGATCCGCGTGTTCGTGGTGCTGCTCTTCATCGGCACCGCCTATAATTTCGTGCTCAAGCGCACCTGGGACAAATGGCGTATGGCAATGATCCAGCGGACCCTCGCCGGCCACATCATCGTGGCGGGATATGGCACCACCGGCTCGGAAACGGTCGACGAGCTGATCGCACGCGGTCGCAATCCGGGCACCATCGTGGTGATCGACCAGAGCGAGGCCAATATCGCCCGCGCCAAGGAGTGCGGCTGCATCGTGCTCCAGGCCGATGCGACGCGCGACCAGGTGCTCAAGGACGTCCACATCATGAGCGCCGAGTCGATGATCGTCTGCGCCGGACGCGACGATACCTCAATCCTGATCACGCTGACCGCGCGGCATCTGGCGCCGAGCGTGCCGATCAGCGTGATCGTCCGCAACGAGGACAATGAGCTCCCGGCGCGCGCGGCGGGCGCCACCACGGTGGTCAATCCGGTGAGCTTTGCCGGGCTGCTGCTCGCCAGCTCTTGCCAGGGCCCGCATCTGGCCGATTACCTGACCGACCTCGCCTCGATCCATGGCGAGGTGGAACTGTCCGAACGCAAGGTCCGCCCGGAGGAGATCGGGCATCCCCTGTCGGCAATCGCCACCGGCCTCGGCGTGCGAATCTATCGCGGCGGCGTGCCCCATGGCCACAAGACGCCCGAGGCGCAGGCCCTGATGGCGGGCGACACGATCCTGGAGATCGTCACAGGCTAGAGGCTCTCCCGTGCCTCGTCGCATTCCTCACAGCCCTCCTCGGGGCCGTGAAGGAAGACCAACGGATCCTGGCGCACCCTCTCCGCCGCGACCCGTACCAGCGCTTCCGCATCCATCAACCGGGCCTCGGCGTGGCCGACCTGCCCCTTGCGCTGCAGCCCCTCCGCGCGCAGCCAGTCGTCGGCGAGCTCGAACTTCTCACAGCAGCTGTCGTTCTCGCCATAATGGACCTCCCGTCCCTCGGCATCGACATAGTGGAAATCGCTGCGATAGGGCGCGCCACCGACCAGCTCGGCGAGATGGAGCATGGTGTTGGCGTGATGCGTGACGCCGAGCAGCAGCACCTGCCCGCCCAGTGCCCGGATCCGGTCGATCGCGCTTTCCGGCGCAGCAGGTGGCAGCACGAAGGGGCCGCCGGTGATCCACGCTGCCTTGGGTCCGCGCGCCGCCACGGCATCGAAATGCGGGCTACGCACCACGTCCGGCATGCGCCAGAACAGGTCGGCGACCACGCCCAGATCATTGCGATTGGCGGTGGTCGCCGGATCGAAGGCGACATCGTCGTCGCCGGTCGCCGAGGGCATGGCGAGCGTGCCCTCCGGCCCCAGCGCCTCGACCAGCGACGCGATCAGCCCTTCCGGACCACCCTCGACCGGGCGGACAGCGCGGTAGCTGATATGGACGAGCAGCACCCCGCCCTCGCGCACGCCCAACGCACGCAGCTGTTCGACCAGCCCGTCTCTCGAGATCATCTCCATCTTGACCTTGATGCCATCCCGGCCAAGGTCGCGCCATGTCCGAGATGCTCTTCGCCCGCCTCGTCCCGATCCTGCTGCTGATCGGCTCGAACGTCTTCATGACCATCGCCTGGTACGGACACCTGAAGTTCAAGAGCGCACCGCTACTGCTCGTCATCCTCGCGAGCTGGAGCATCGCACTGGTCGAATATTGCCTGGCGGTACCGGCCAATCGCTGGGGCAGCGCGGTCTATTCGGCGGCGCAGCTCAAGGCGATGCAGGAGGTGATCACCCTCACCGTCTTCGTCGGCTTCTCGATCCTCTATCTGGGCCAGAAGATCACGATCAACCACCTGATTGGCTTCGGCCTGATCGCGGCAGGCGCCTGGTTCATCTTCAAGGCCCCCGCCTGACGATCAGACGAGCAGTCCGAAGATCGCACCCATCACCAAGTACATCACGACCCAGTATCCCGCATCGATCAGGAACAGCGCACGCGGCAGGCGCGAGAACAGATAGTTCACGCCGACCGAGGTCGCGATGAAGCCCACCCCGACGATGCCGGCGATCACCAACGAATGGTGGAGCCCGACCGGCGTGTCATAGGTGTTGTACAGATGATCGAGCGCGAGGGCGGCGACCAGGTTCAGCGCGAAGGTGGTACCGAAGATCTTGCCCATGTTCGCGCCGACCTTGAGCTCTTCCTCGCTCAGCCCGCGTGCCTGCATCCAGGCCTTGCCGAACAGCGGCCCGTACCAGATGCCGCCCACCACGAACCCGGCCACCGCCGCGGCGAGGATCGCCAGCCAGTGTATCTGCATCTTCCCCTCCCTGTTTATGTGCAGGAAAGTGAAGCTACGCCTGTCCGTGCTATTCGGCGAGCAGTTTCGCGAGGTCGGCCTTCCAGAACTTCGCCGAGGTGTGGGTGCCGTGCCCGCGCGTTTCGACCGAAGCCGGGATCAGCACGAAGCGCGCGCGGGGCATGCGCTTCACCATCTGCTCGGCAAGGCCAAGCTCGGGCGGGTTGATGAAATCATCCGCCGAATTCACCCACAGCAGGGGCACGATGATCTTCTCGAGTGCGGGCGAGGGATCATAGTTCCGCGACGAATCGATGTAGTATAGCGCGTCATTGGCATCGAGCTTGCTCGCCCGGGCGAAGGAGGCATCGAGCGCCTTCTCGGTCGCCTCGCGCGTCGGATACTGCGCCTGCAGTGCCATCGGGTTGGCACCGGCGAGGATGAGCAGGTCGGCGACGGTGCGCAGTCCCTGGATCGGCTGGGTGGTGTAGTTGCCCTGCATCCAGGCCGGATCTGCCTTGATCGCGTCGATCGCCATCTTGCGCCACATCCGGTTGCGCCCGGCAAGTGCCACGGTGTTGCAGGCGAACGGCGCGAGATGTTCGGCGAAACCGGGGAAGGTCTCGCCCCAGACGAAGGCGTGCATGCAGCCCATCGACGTGCCGAGGATCAACTTGAGCTTCTTCACGCCCAGCCCATCGACCAGCAGCTTGTGCTGGAGCGCGACCATGTCGTCATAGTCGTAATGCGGGAAGGCCATGCGCAGCCCGTCGCTCGGCTTGGACGAGCCGCCATGACCGATATTGTCAGGCAGGATCACGAAGGTCCTGGTGATGTCGAGCGGCTGGCCCGGGCCGTAGAGCTCGTCGGCGAAGACCGAGGCGAGGAAGTTCCTGCCCGATCCCCCCGTGCCGTGGAGCACCATCACGGCATTGTCGATCTCGCCCTTCGCGTTGCGGTGCGGCGTGCCGAGCGTGGTGTAGTGGAGCCGCACCTCGCCAAGCTTCTCCCCCGACTTGAAGGTAAAGTCGCGGACGGTGAAATCGCCTTCCCTGGTCGGCCAGTCGGCGGCCTGCGCGGCCATCGGGAGGAGCAGAAGGGCGAGCGCGCTGAGGATCGGACGGAGCATGACCCGAGCCTAAGAAGCTGTGCTTGCAGGTCAAGGAGGTCCCCTCACTAGCTTTTTCGCCGAAAAAGCCTATGTGCGCGGCCAATCATGGCAACCAAAATTCCTGAGGCGCCCCGCGTGGGCATGGTGTCGCTAGGCTGTCCCAAGAATCTGGTCGACAGCGAACGGATTCTCACCAAGCTGCGCAGCGACGGCTATGCGATGTCCCCCGACTATGCCGGCGCCGACGTCGTGCTGGTCAACACCTGCGGCTTTCTCGACTCGGCGAAGGAGGAATCGCTCGAGGCGATCGGCGAGGCGATCGCGGAGAATGGCCGCGTCATCGTCACCGGCTGCATGGGCAAGGAAGCCGAGGTCATCCGCGCCCGCTTCCCCAACGTACTCGCCGTCACCGGTGCGCATCAGTATGAGGAAGTCGTCGGCGCGGTGCACGACGCGGCACCGATGCCGCCCTCGCCTTTTGTCAACCTGGTGCCGGATGCGGGCCTGAAGCTCACCCCGCGCCACTACAGCTATCTGAAGATCTCCGAGGGCTGCAACCATCGCTGCGCCTTCTGCATCATCCCGGCGCTGCGTGGCGACCTGGTCAGCCGCCGTCCCGATGCGATCCTGCGCGAGGCGGAGAAGCTGGTCGAGGCAGGCACCAAGGAGCTGCTGGTCATCAGCCAGGACACCTCGGCCTATGGCGTGGACATCCGCAAGGAGCCGCGCGCCTGGAAGGGCGGCGAGGTGATCCCGCACATGACCGACCTCGCCCGCGAGCTCGGCAAGATCGCGCCCTGGGTGCGGCTCCACTATGTCTACCCCTATCCGCATGTTGACCAGGTCATCCCGCTGATGGCCGAGGGGCTGATCCTCCCCTATCTCGACATCCCGTTCCAGCATGCCAGCCCATCGGTGCTGCGCGCGATGAAGCGCCCGGCCAACGAGGCCAAGGTGCTCGAGCGGCTGAAGAAGTGGCGCGAGATCGCCCCCGACCTGACGATCCGCTCGACCTTCGTGGTCGGCTTCCCCGGCGAGACCGAGGCGGACTTCCAGTATCTGCTCGACTGGCTCGACGAGGCCCAGCTCGACCGGGTCGGCGCGTTCCGCTTCGAGCCCGTCGAGGGCGCGGCGGCGAATGACCTGCCCGGCGCGGTGCCGGAAGAGGTCAAGGAAGAGCGCTACGCCCGGATCATGGAGAAGACCGCGGCGATCTCCGCCGCCAAGCTCCAGGCCAAGATCGGCCGCACGCTCGAAGTGATCATCGACGAGGTCGGCGAGGAAGGCGGCGCCACCGGCCGCAGCCAGGCCGATGCGCCGGAGATCGACGGCGAAGTCTTCCTGCGCGACGCGGGCCATCTCAGCCAGGGCGACATCGTCCAGGTCGAGATCGAGGACGCCGACGAGCACGACCTCTACGGGGTGCCGCTGGCCTGATCGCCACGCGGCCGTTCCCACGGGATCGGCCCGCCCCAACCGCTTATTTCGGGAGGCCCTCTTCGCGAGAGCGAGGAGGGCCTTCTGCTATCCGCCCCAGGCGTCATCCCAGCGAAAGCCGGGATATCAGGCGATGGCGCGGGACGCCGGACAACAGCCGCACGAGATCCCGGCTTTCGCTGGGATGACGGAAAGGGGTCGAGACAACAGCTGTGGGAGCGGAGGGGATGACGATAGGGAATCCCTGTCCTAAGCTCGCGCCGTTCCATTCCGGAGGCCCGATGTTCCGTCCCGCCCTTGCCGCCGCCCTTCTGATCACCACCCCCGCCGCCGCGCAGCAGCTCAGCGCGGACGAGACCGCCAAGGTCGACACCATCGTCGCCGATGCGCTCAAGTCCTCCGGCGTGCCGTCCGCCTCGGTCGCGATCGTGCGGGACGGCAAGATCGTGTTCGCCAGGGCCTATGGCGACCAGGGCCCGGGCATGAAGGCCACGAGCCCGGCGGCGAAGTACCAGATCGCGTCGATATCCAAGCAGTTCACCTCGGCGGCGATCCTGCTGCTTGAGGGCGAGGGCAAGCTGAGCCTCGACGACAAGGTGTCGAAATGGGTGCCAGACATCACCGACGCCGACCAGATCACCATCCGCCAGCTGCTCAGCCACACCGCCGGCATCCAGGATTACTGGCCGCAGGACTATGACTTCGCAGCGATGCGCAAGCCGGTCACCCCGCAGCAGATCGTCGACCGCTGGGCGAAGAAGCCGCTGGATTTCGCGCCGGGCACCGCCTGGCAATATTCGAACACCGGCTATGTCGTCGCCGGCATGATCATAGAGAAGGCGTCGGGCATGAAGCTGCTCGACTATCTCCAGAAGAAGATCCTCAAGCCGCTCGGCATCGACGCGATGGATCAGGACTATGCGGTGGGCAAGGGCTTCCCGCAGGGCAATCACCGCTTCGCGCTCGGCCCGGTCCGCGCTGCGACGCCGGCGGCGCATGGCTGGCTTTGGGCGGCGGGCGAGCTCGCCATGTCGGCCAGCGACCTGGCCAAGTGGGACATCGCCCGGATCGACCGCAAGATCCTGAGCCCGGAGGATTGGGAGGCACAGGAGACTCCGGTGCTGCTCGCGAACGGCACCAACACCCGTTACGGCCTGGGCGTGTCGCTAGGCGGGCGCGACGGCATCCGCACCGTCGAGCATGGCGGCGAGGCGGTTGGCTTCCTTTCCGACAATTTCGTCATCCCCAAGAAGCGCTTCGCCGTGGTCGCGCTGGTCAACGCCGATTTCGGCGGCGCCCAGGATGCGATCACCGGGGGGATCACCGATCTGCTGCTCCCCGCGGCCCCGCCGCCAATGCGGCCGCTGACCGTCGACGAGGCGCGCGACCAGTTGGCGAAGATCGTATTCGACCAGCTGCGCGGCGGCAGGCTCGACCGCACCAAGCTGACCGAGGATGCCGCCTATTATTTCACGCCCCAGGCGACCGAGGACTATCACGCCAGCCTCGCCCCACTCGGCGATCCGGTGAGCTTCACCGCGCTCGGCAAACCGCGGCTGCGCGGCGGTTTCGTCAACCGCAACTACCAGATCGCCTATGCCGATGGCCGCAAGCTGATCGCGATCACCTATGCCGAGCCCGGCTATGAGGGGAAGTTCGAGCAGTTCCTGGTGCAGCCGAGGGATTGATGCGTCTTCTCGCCCTCGCCGCCGCGGCGCTGTTCAGCGCCTCCCCGTCGCCCGATGCGGTAACGGTGCGGCCGATCGATCCGCTGACCGTGCAGGACGATGATTTCGCCCGGCACCGCGATCCGGTGGAGTGGCAGGGACTGCACGTATCGGAACTCACCTTCCGCGAGGAGCGCGCACGCTGGCGGCTGTGGCGGATCGCCAATACCAAGCACCCCAAGGGCCCGTTGTTCTTCGTGCCCCATGACAACGAGAATGCCGGGTTCGAGGCGGGGCTCGCCGCGGTCCGCAAATATGGCGGGGTGCTGATCGCGGTCGATTCCGGCGTGTCGCCGGGCGACGACGGGAAGCGGCTCAACAACGCGGTCGATTACGGCAAGCCGGTAGACCCCAATCGTAATTTCGACACCGCCCTGCCCGGCTATGCCCACCGCATCCTCGCCGACCTTGCCCGCGGCGCCTGGCCGATCATTGCGCTGCATACCAACGCGAAGGGATTCGAAACTGCGGGCTCGCGGTGCAACAAGGGCGATCCGGAGGGCAGCGGAATCATCTCGATCCGCTATTGCGACGACACGCTGAACCCGAGTCCGTCGGTTTCGAAGGCATATCCGTTCGACGATGACGACACCGTCGCCTTCGCCACCCATCTCGCCCGCAACCCGCCCGGCGACGCCTACTGCCGCGACGCGATGGTCGGCGCCGATTTCAACGTGGTGCAGGAGCGCGTGGTGGCGAGCGACGGGTCGCTCTCCAACTATGCCGTCCTGCACGGGCTCGCCTATCTCAACTTCGAGACGCTCGACCGGGGACTGGACCCGGCCGAGCTCGCCCTGGCGCGCGATCGCCTGAGCTTCATGGTCGATCGCGCGATCGCGATGTGCGCGCCGAAGGTGAAGGCGATCGGCCGCTAGCCGGCGATCCCATCCAACGTCTTCACCGCCTCGGCCGGCAGCCGGATGTCGCGCACCGCCAGGTTCTCGCGCAGATGGCCGAGCGACGAGGTGCCCGGGATCAGCAGGAGATTGGGCGAGCGCTGGAGCAGCCAGGCGAGCGCGACCTGCATCGGGGTGGCGCCCAGCCCCTTCGCCACGTCGTCGAGCGTGCCCGACTGGATCGGCGAGAAGCCGCCCAGGGGGAAGAAGGGCACATAGGCGATCCCCGCCTCTGCCAGCGTATCGAGCAGTGCCTGGTCCTCGCGGTGGGCGAGATTGTACTGGTTCTGCACGCAGACCACCGGCGCGATGCCGCGGGCTTCCTCGACCTGCCTGGCCGTCGCGTTGCTCAAGCCCAGGTGACGGATCAGCCCCTGCTCGCGCAGCCGCGCCAGCCGCTCGAACTGCGGGGCGATCGGCCCCTCGCTGGGGGCGTGGATGTCGCCCATGATGCGCAGATTGACCACGTCGACCGCCTCGATGCCGAGATTGGTCAGGTTGTCGTGCACCGCCGACTCGATCTCGTCGGGCGTCCAGGCGGGCAGCCAGGCAGCATCCTCGCCGCGCCGCGCGCCGACCTTGGTGACGATCACCAGATCGTCCGGATAGGGGTGCAGCGCCTCGCGGATCAGCCTGTTGGTGACGTGCGGGCCATAGAAGTCGCTGGTGTCGATATGATTGACGCCCGACGCCACCGCCTCGCGCAGCACCGCCAGCGCCTGATCATGGTCGCGCGGCGGGCCGAACACGCCCGGGCCGGCAAGCTGCATCGCGCCATAGCCGACCCGGTTCACGGTGCGGTCGCCCAACTGATAGGTCATCGGAAAGTCGGTCATCGTCATTCTCCAGTCTCGAAGCACGACACCCATCTAAGGCTTGCGGTATCGCTCGATAATCAGGCACAATCTGCACGGGCCGTGCGGAATTTCGAACAATGGAACTCGACCTCGGCGAACTGAACGCGTTCCTCTCGGTAGCCCGGGCCGGCGGCTTTCGCGATGCCGCGCGGGCAACCGGCGCCAGCGCCTCGGGACTCAGCGAGGCGGTGCGGCGGCTGGAGGCGCGGCTGGGCGTGCGCCTGCTCAATCGCACTACCCGCAGCGTCGCGCCGACCGAGGCGGGGGCCCGGCTGATCGAGCGGCTCGCCCCGGCGCTGGGCGAGGTCGAGGCCGCGCTCGACGTGGTCAACATTTTTCGCGACCGGCCGGCGGGCACGCTCAAGCTCAACGTGCCGATCGGTGCGGCGCGGATCGTGCTGCCGGCGATCCTGCCCGGTTTCCTGGCCGCCTATCCCGAGATCCAGGTCGAGATCGTCGCGCAGGACAATTTCGTCGATCTGCTCGCGGCCGGCTGCGACGCCGGCATCCGCTATGACGAGCGGCTGGAGCAGGACATGATCGCGGTTCCGATCGGCCCGCGTATCCAGCGCTTCGCCGCCGGCGCCGCTCCAGCGTATCTGGCCAAACACGGTACGCCCGGGCATCCGCGCGACCTGCTCGACCATCGCTGCCTGCGCGGCCGGTTCGAGAGCGGGCGCCTGATCCCCTGGGAGTTCGAGAAGGACGGCGAAATCCTGGTGGTCGAGCCGCCGCCCGCGCTGATCGTCACCGTCGGCAGCGCGATCGACCTGCTGCTCGACGTCGCGGCGGCGAACAGCGGCATCGTCTGCCTGTTCGAGGACTGGCTCAAGCCCAGCTTCGCCAGCGGCGCGCTGGTGCCGGTGCTGGAGGACTGGTGGGAGAGCTTCCCGGGGCCGTTCCTATACTATCCGGGACGACGGCTGGTGCCGGCGCCGCTGCGGGCGTTCATCGATTATGTGAGGGCGAATCCCCAATAGCCGTCATCCCGCCTCCTGATCGTCATCCCGGCTTTCGCCGGGATGACGATTTGGGTTTGAGTTCAAGGCAACGCATAGGCCACCACCTCGTCGCCCACCGGCGTCTCCATGAAGTGATGCCCGCCGGCATAGATCACCAGATACTGTTTCCCGTTCGCCTCATAGGTGATCGGGGTCGCCTGGCCGCCGGCCGGGAGCACTGCCTTCCACAGCGTCTTGCCGGTCTTGAGGTCGATCGCGCGGATGAGGTTGTCCGTCGCGGCCGCCACGAAGATCAGCCCGCCGGCGGTGACTACCGAGCCGCCATTGTTGGGCGTGCCGATGCTCACCGGCAGCATCGAGGGGATGCCGAACGGCCCATTGGTGCGCGCCTCGCCTAAGGGGCGGTCCCAGATCGTCTTGCCGCTCGCCATGTCGATCGCGCGGATCCCACCATAAGGCGGCTGCTTGCAGAGCAGCCCGGTGAACGGCATCCGCCAGCCGGCATTGACGTTGATCGCATAGGGCGTGTTGGCCTGAGGATCGCCCGCGCCTTCCGCGCCGCCGATCTTGCCACGGGCCTGGTCGCGGGGTGCCCAGCCGAGCTTGTCGGCCTCCGCCCGCGGCACCAGCCGGACATAGTTGGGCATGTCGTTGTAATTGGCGACGATCACCCCGCGCTGCGGATCGACCGCGATGCCGCCCCAATCGGTGCCGCCATTATAGCCGGGATATTCGATCGAATGGCGACTGGCTTCGGGCGGGGTGAAGAAGCCCTTGTAGCTCGCCCGGCGGAACTGGATGCGGCAGAGCATCTGGTCGATCGGCGACATGCCCCACATGTCCCGCTCGGTCAGGTCGGGCTTGCGCAGCGTATGCCAGAGCGAGACGCGCTGGGTGGCGGCACGCTGCTGCGGCTCGACGCCGCCGCCGGGCACCTTCATCTCGCCGACGGGAGTCAGCGGCTGGCCGGTGCGGCGATCGAGGATGTAGATGTCGCCCTGCTTGGACGGCAGCACCAGCGCTGGCGCCCCCTTGTAATCGACCAGGGTCGCCTGGGCGCCGAAATCATAGTCCCACACGTCGTTGCGCACCGCCTGGAAGCGCCAGCGCGGCTTGCCGGTGGTCACGTCGAGCGCGACCAGCGAGGTGGCGTAGAAATTCTCCTCCGGCCGGCGCAGCGACGAGTAATAATCGGCAGCGGCATTGCCCATCGGCAGATAGACCAGCCCGAGCTGCTCGTCGCCGCTCGCCAGCGTCCACATGTTCGGCGTGCCCCGCGCCCATTCCTGGCCCGCGGGCGGCGCGCCATTCCAGCTCGGATGCATCATGTCCCACGCCCAGCGCAGCTGGCCGGTGACGACGTCAAAGCCTTGAATGACACCGGAGGGGGCCCAGCGGTCCTGCCCGTCGAGCACCTGGTGGCCGGTGACCAGCACGCCGCGGACCAGCGTGGGCGGCGAGTTGATCGAGACAAAGCCGGCCGGGACCTTGCCCATGCCGATCTTGGCATCGACCTGGCCGTTGGTGCCGAAATCGGCGCAGGGCTTGCCGTTCTTCGCATCGACCGCGATCAGCCGCGCGTCGAGCGTACCTTCGATGATGCGGGTCGCACAGGCCTGGGTCGCCGGGGCGTTCGGGATTGCATGATAGACCACGCCGCGACAGGCCGCGGTGTAGGGGATCGCGTCGTCGGGCACCTTGGGATCGTAGCGCCATTTCTCCATGCCGGTGGCGGCATCGAGCGCGATCAGGATGTTCTTCGGCGTGCAGATGTAGAGGCTGTCGCCCACCTTGAGCGGGGTGTTCTCTGCGCCATAGGTCTTCCGGATCATCGGCGAGCTCGGCAGGTCGCCGGTATGGGTGAGCCACACCTGCTTGAGCTTCGAGACATTGGCTGGGGTGATCTGGACGAGCGGCGAATAGCGCCGGGCGCTGGTGGTGCCGCCATAGACGGGCCAGTCGGCGCCGGTCTGCTGGCCCGAGGGATCGAGCATGCCCGATGTGCCCGGCGCGGGCAGGCCGGCCATCACGGGGTTGGGCATGCCGGCGGCGGCGGCCCAGAAGTTGATAATGCCAAGCACTAGCGTAACTGCGACACCCCCCAGCGCCAGCCGCCATTTGCCAGGCGCGGGCGTCATGGTCGGCAGGATCAGGATCACCGCGATGGCCAGCACCACCGGCGCGATCACGCGCGGCACCTGCGCCCAGGGATTGGCACCGGCTTCCCACCACGCCCAGAACACGCTGGCGATGACGATGGCGAGATAGAGCCAGCCACCGCTCATCCGCCCGCGGAGGAGCAGCACGCCCGACCAGAGCATCAGCCCGCCGGTGACCAGGTAATAGAGCGAACCGCCCAGTACCGCGAGCCAGGCACCGCCGACGGCGAGGACCAGACCGATCAGGGCGATGAGGCCGCCGACCATCATTGCAGCGATGCTGCGGCGTCGGGGGGCGGGCTCCACCGGCTCGAGATAGGGAATCCGCTCCCCTTCGTAGCGCGTATCGGTCATCGCCTGCTCCCTGTAGCCCACGGACCTTCGAGAACCGGTTTCGAAACGATACCGTTCCATCATGAACGAAAATTCATGTGGCTGCCGTCACCCCGGCGAAAGCCGGGATCTCGTGCGGCTCTTGTCTCGCACCTTCGCCTGAGATCCCGACTTTCGTCGGGGCGACGGATTTGCGGATGACGATTTTGGGAAACGCAAAAGGCCTAGCCCTCGCGGTTCCCATTACCTAGATCATCTTCCATGTCTGATCCCAACACGCTCGTTCAGCCCGACAAGGGCCAGTCCGCCCGCACCATCCACGTGATCGACGCCAAGGGCTTCGATGCCTGGCTCGCCGCCCAGCCGCCGCGCCACCGCACCGCGGCCGCCGCGCAGAAACTGACGCCCAGCGCCTATTCGAGCGCGATCCTGCCCGGCGACGGTGCTGAGGACTGGTCGGTGGTGAGCGTGGTCGCCAATGCCGAGAAGCTCTCGCCCTGGTGCCTGGCCAAGCTGGCCGAGACGCTGCCCGAGGGCAGCTACCGCGTCGAGGGCGTCGAGCCCGGCAAGGCGATCCATGGCTGGCTCGTCGCCCAGTACAAGTTCGATACCTACAAGAAGGACGAGAAGACCCCGACCGGCCCGCGCGTGCTGCTGACCAGCGACGTCGCCCGGATCGAGGAAGCGGTGCGCATCGCCAATGCCACCTACAAGCTGCGCGACCGCATCAATACCGGTGCCAACGACATGGGCCCGGCCGATCTCGAGGCCGCCGCCGCCGATCTGGTCAAGGCCTATGGCGGCCAGCTGACCGTGGTGAAGGGCGACGAGGTCGAGAAGGGCTATGGCCTGCTCTGGGCAGTCGGCAAGGCCGCCGGCAAGGGCCGCGAGCCGCGGCTGATCGAGATCGAATGGGGCAATCCGGAGCATCCGAAGATCGCGATCATCGGCAAGGGCGTCTGCTTCGATTCCGGCGGCCTCGACATCAAGCCGGCCTCGGGCATGCGCCTGATGAAGAAGGACATGGGCGGCGCAGCGCATGCGCTGGCCACGGCCGAGCTGATCATGTCGTCACGCCTGCCGGTGCGGCTGCACATGCTCGTCCCCGCGGTCGAGAACTCGATCAACGGCGAGGCGACGCGCCCGGGCGACATCATGCGCTCGCGCAAGGGCATCACGGTCGAGAACAGCAACACGGACGCCGAGGGCCGCCTGATCCTCGCCGACGCGCTGACCAAGGCCGAGGAGAAGACCCCCGAGCTGGTGATCGACTATGCGACGCTGACCGGCGCCGCCCGCGTCGCGCTGGGTGCCGATCTCCAGGCGCTGTTCGCCAATGACGACACGCTGGCGAGCGAGCTGATGGCCGCGGCGGAGACCGAGGCGGATCCGATGTGGCGCCTGCCGCTCTACGATCCGTACAAGGAGATGCTGAAGTCCGACGTGGCCGACATGGTCAATGCGGCCGAGGCGCCCTTCGGCGGCGCGCTGACCGCGGCGCTGTTCCTCAAGGAATTCGTGCCCGAGAAGGCGCAGTGGGCGCATCTCGACATCTTCTGCTGGAACGGCAGCCACAAGCCCGGCCGCCCCAAGGGCGCCGAGGCGGTGAGCCTGCGCGCCGTGTGGAAGGTGTTGAAGGACCGCTACGGGCGGTAAGCTTCCCCTTTCTCTCCCTGGAGGGGAGGCAGTCGAGGGGTAGGTAGAGGCCCGGCGATGCGGACACCGTATCGCCGGGCCTTTTCCGTATCGCGAGCATTCCCCCTATCTTCCAGGGAGGGGAGTTAGTTGCCCTGGAACACCAGCTTCCGCGCAAAGAACGGCAGCATCTCGGTGTAGATGCGTCCGTCCTCGCCCCAGTGGCGATCCCCCCAGCCGCCGCGATATTCCTCCGCTTCATAGGGCACGCCGAATGCGTCGAGCGTCCGCGCGAAGGCCTGGAGGGAAATGATGTGATCGGGGTTGGTGTCGCCCCGCCCCCAGTCGAACATGAAACCGCGCAGGCGCTTGAGGTTGGCGGCGTGCGCCGGAACCTGGCGTTCGAGGAAGAAGCTGGCGTTGAGCTTCTCGGTCAGCGCCGGATCAACCTCCAGCCGGCCCTGTGCCAGCCGTGCCGGCGGATCGAAGAACAGCGGCGCGCGGCTTGTGCTCGGCAGATGCGCCTGGAAGATCGAGGTGAAGATCAGCGAGAAGCCGTCGCCGCGCAGATCCTCGAACGCCTTGGCGTCCTGGAGCAGCTGCCAGTTGGGACGCGAGAACATGGTCTGTAGCCCCGGCCCCGCGCCGATCGGATGGAGCGCATAGACGGCGCCGAAGACCTCCGGGTGCCGCATCGCCAGCCGGATCGCGCCATGCCCGCCCATCCGGTCTCCGGCGATGCCGCGCGAATTGGGCGAGGCCAGCGTGCGGTAGCGTCCGTCGATCCAGGCAATCAGCTCGCGGCTGACGAAATCCTCCCAGTTACCGGTCACCGGCGAATTGACGTACCAGGAGCCGCCCGCCGGGGTGGTGCAGTCCACCGTCACCACGATCACCCCGGCGATCACCTTGTTCGCGATCGCCGCGTCGAACAGCGCCTGCGCACCGTTGTTCGCCCAGGGCGCCCGGTCGTCCTCGAAGAAATTGGTAAGGTAATAGAGCACCGGGAAGCGCTTCGCCGGGGACACCGCATAGCCTTCGGGCAGATAGACGGTGACACCGCGCGCGCTCGGCAGGCCGGCGGCATTGTCCCTGAGGCTGGCGGCATCGATCCGTCGATGCTCGAGCGTGCCGGCGGCAGCGGGCATGGCGACCAGGGCGAGCAAGCAGGCGAACCAGGCGAGAAGCGGCATCGGACCCTCCCGTGAACCGCGCCATGCTATGCCGGGTGGGCGCCGTGCGAAAGGCCCCTCAGGCCGCGGTCGCGCTCCGCATCGCCTCGATGTCCGCCGCGGACATCGGATGGCCGTAGAGATAGCCCTGCCCCATCGCGCAGCCCAGCCTGGCGAGCGTCTCCGCGATCGCGCGCGACTCGATGCCCTCGGCGACCACCGGCAGCTCGAGCGTGGTGGCGAGCGCGATGATCGCCAGGATCAGCTTCAGCGCCTGCGGATCGCGGTCCATCGAGGTGACGAAGGACCGGTCGATCTTCAACCGGTCGAACGGCAGCATCTGGAGATGCTGGAGCGAGGAATAGCCGGTGCCGAAATCGTCGAGGGCGAGCTGGACGCCTTGGTTGCGTAACGACTCTATCGCCTCCTGCGCGCTCTGCGCATCGACGATCAGCGCGTTCTCGGTGATCTCGATGGTGAGCAGCCGCGCGGGGAAATGCTCGCGGATCAGCACGCCGAGCAGCTTCTGGCTGAACCAGGGGTCCTTGAGCTGGGTCGGCGAGACGTTGATCGCGATCGGCACTTCCCAGTCGCGCGTCTCGCGGCAGGCGCGGCGCAGCAGGCGGAGCATCAGCGTGTCGATCAGCCCGCATTCCTCGGCGATCGGGATGAACAGCTCGGGACCGATCGCCGCGCCGTCGCTGCGATCCCAGCGCGCGAGCAGCTCATAGCCGACCACCGCGCCGCTGCGCAGATCGACGATCGGCTGGTAATAGGGCACGAAGGCATCGCGCTCCACCGCCTCGCGCATCTCGCGCTCGATCTCGGCGCGGCGGCGGATCTCGGCGTCCAGCATCGGCTCGAAGGCGCAGTGCTGGCCCCGGCCGAGCTGCTTGGCCTTGTACAGCGCGATGTCGGCCCGGCGCATCAGCGTGTCGAGATCGAGTGCGTCCTGGGGATAGAGCGAGATGCCGACGCTGGCGCCGATATGGTGGACGAGCTCGGCCCCGGAAAAGGGCTTCTGCATCGCATGGACGATGCCATGGGCCGTACGGCGCGCGCCTTCGACATCGCCGTCGACGATCACCGCGAACTCGTCGCCGCCCAGCCGGTAGCTAGCGCCGCAGGCACCGACCGTCGCATCGAGCCGCAAGGCGACGTCGCGCAGCAGCTGGTCGCCCGCGGGATGGCCGTGCACGTCGTTGATCGACTTGAAGCGATCGAGGTCGATGATCAGCAGGCCGAGCGGCGCGCCATCGCCTTCGGGCGCGAGCCGGCGCTCCAGCGCCTCGGCCAGCGCACGGCGATTGGGCAGGCCGGTCAGCGGATCGTGATAGGCCAGGTCGTGCGCGCGCTGCTCGGCGCCCACCGCGCGGAGCTGTTCGGCCGCCATGTGCGTGCGCGAGGTGAGCATCTCGATGAAGCCGGCATGGTTGGTGCGCGTCATCCACAGGACGACGATCGCCACCACCACCATGTTGAAGCCCAGCCCGCGCAGGAACCAGTCGTCGGAGAAGAGCAGGCAGGCGGTTACCGGCGCCGCGCCGAAGAGCAGCACCGACTGGCCGGCCCGCGGGAGCGCCTGGAGGCAGTAGCAGCAGCTGATCGCACCGATGAAGATGTACAGCGCAATGCAGACCCGGCGGACCAGGTCGCCCTCCGCGAAGAGGACCAGACCCCAGCCGCCAAATCCCAGGCTGAGCACGGCCGAGATGATCATCGTCCCGCGCAGATATTGGGGAATCTGTTCCGGCCTGGGCAGGAAGCTGCGGCGGCGCAGCCAGAAGGCCGCGCGCAGGGCGGACAGCAACGCCAGCGCCGCCGGGATCCCCAGGTCCAGCCAGGGGCTGACCGTGCCATGGGCCGCGAAGGCGAGGAACGCCGAATCGACGAACATCATCGCGTACATCAGCGGCACCTGCTTGCGCAGGGCGCGAAACTGCTCGACCAGAATCGCTTGATTCCGCTCGCTGTCGAGGGTGCCGGCAGGAAGCGGAAGCTTCGGCATATCGGTTTTATAGCAAAGCCCCCCTCGGCCGCGGCGCCGAACGATGCGGATTTTGCGCAATTTCAGTAGATTACCGTATTCCTCGGGTGGAGCCGGCCTATCCTTGGGTCCACCCTTCCCCGCCGGTGCCGGGCTCTGCTACCCATGCGCCATGGCGGCCAAGCATCCCAATCTGACCCTTACCGCCTGCATCCTGGCATCCAGCCTGGCGTTCATCGACGGATCGGTGACCAATGTCGCGCTGCCCGCGATCGGGGCCGACCTGCGCGCCACGCCGGCCGAGCTGCAATGGACGATCAACGCGTACATGCTGCCGCTCTCGGCGCTGCTGCTGATCGGCGGCGCGGCGGGGGACCATTTCGGGCGGCGCAAGCTGCTGGTCCTCGGCATCGCCCTGTTCACGGTGGCGTCGGTCGCCTGCGCGGTCGCCGCCGACCTGACGCTGCTGCTCGCCGCACGCGCGCTGCAGGGCATCGGCGCGGCGATCCTGCTGCCCAACAGCCTGGCGACGCTGGGCCACGCCTTTACCGGCGAGGCGCGCGGCAAGGCGATCGGCACCTGGGCCGGCGTCGGCGCGATCGCCGGCGCAGTCGGCCCGCCGCTCGGTGGCTGGCTGGTCGACGCGATCGGCTGGCGCGCGATCTTCTACGTCAACCTGCCCGTCGCGCTCGTCGCGATCGGCATCGCGCTCTTCTACGTGGAGGAAAGCTCGGAAGGCGACCTGCCGCTCGACCTGCCGGGCGCGTTCACCGCCACGCTGGCGCTGGGCGCCGTCACCTGGGCACTCACGCTCTGGTCGAGCCATCACGCGATCGACGCGACCGTGGCGATCGGGCTCGCGGCGGGACTGGCCGCCATCGGCCTGTTCCTGTGGGTCGAGCATCGCCGCGGCGACCGGGCGATGATGCCGGTCGCGATGTTCGGCTCGCGCGCCTTTGCCGGGCTGACCCTGCTCACCTTCCTGCTCTACGGCGCCCTCGGCGGCGTGCTGCTGCTCCTGCCCTATGTGCTGATCCAGGCGGGCGGCTATTCCGCGCTCCATGCCGGCTTCGCGCTGCTGCCGATGCCGCTCGGCATGGGGATCGCCTCGCGGATCATGGGCAGGATCACCGCCAAAGTGGGGCCGCGCTGGCCGCTGACCATCGGCCCGATGATCGTCGCGATCGGCTTCGCGCTCTTGCTGCTGGTGGATGAGGACGCGCCCTATTGGACCTCGGTCTTCCCCGGTGCGCTGGCCATCGCGATCGGCATGGCCAGCGTCGCCGCGCCGCTGACCACTGCGGTGCTCGCCTCGGTCGACGAGACGCATACCGGCACGGCCTCGGGCTTCAACAGCGCGATCGCGCGCACCGGCGGGCTGATCGCCACCGCCATTGCCGGCGCGGTGATCGCGGCGGCAGGCGAAGGGCTGGTCAGCGCCTTCCACACAGGCGCACTGGTCGGCGCCGCCGCAGCCGCGCTTTCGGGCGCGACTGCGTTCCTTACTCTCGGCGAGGTCAGGAAACCGACGCAGCGCCCTCGATGATCGGCACGAACTTCTCGGCGGTCAGGCTCGCGCCGCCGACCAGCGCGCCATCGACATTGTCGAGCGCCAGGATCTGCGCGGCATTGGCGCCGGTCACCGAGCCGCCATAGAGGATGCGGATGCCCTCCGCCTTCTCCTCGCCGATCATCATGCGCAGCTTGGCGCGAAGGATCGCGTGCATCGAGACGATCTCGTCGGGCGTCGGGGTCTTGCCGGTGCCGATCGCCCAGCGCGGCTCATAGGCGAGAGTCAGCCAGCTCGGATCGGCATCGTCGGGCAGCGACTTCTCGATCTGCGACTGGACGATGCGCTCGGCCCGCCCCGCCGCGCGCTCGGCCTCCAGCTCGCCGCAGCACAGGATCACCTTGAGCCCGTGCCGGTGCGCGGCGGCAGCCTTCATATAGGCATCGTGGCTGGTCTCGTGCTGGTCGCCGCGGCGCTCGCTATGGCCGACGATGGTGAGGGTCGCCCCCTCCTCCACCAGCATCGGCGCGGAGATGCAGCCGGTATGCGCGCCCTTGTCGGCCTCATGCAGGTCCTGCGCGCCGATCGGCAGGCTGCCCGCGACCTGCACCGCCGGGTGGATCAGCGTATAGGGTACGCAGAGCGCCACATCGACCGACGGGTTCGCCGCAGCCGCAGCCGCGATCGCCTCGACCTCCGGCAGCTGCGCGCGCAGCCCGTGCATCTTCCAGTTCCCAGCCACCAGCTTGCGCCGCATCACCCCAACCTCCGATTTTGTTTATTTCGGTTGCGGATAGCAGGCGGCGACGTTCGCACAAGCTTGATGGCGGCGAATGAGGGCCCTAAAGCACCGGGCAAACCATTCCAACGATCGGCGCTTCATGCTCAGCTTCTTCCGCAATTTCACCAAGTCGCGCTACGGCCTGATCGCGGTGTTCCTGTTCCTCGGCCTCATCGCCATCGCCTTTGCCGCGGGTGACATCACCGGCATCCGCAACGGCGCGAGCGGCGCGTCGAACAGCACGCTGGCGACCGTGGGCGGGCAGAAGATCTCCGACACCGAAGTGAAGGACCGCATCGAGCGTTTCCTGCGCAGCCTGCAGCAGCAGGGCCAGAACGTGACGATGGAGCAGTTCCTCGCCCAGGGCGGGCTCGACGTCGCGATCGACGAGATGGTCAACCAGGCCGCGCTGGTGGAATTCGCCCGCAAGTCCGGCATGCAGGTATCGAAGAAGCTGATCGACACCGACATCGCCAGCAACCCGAGCTTCGCCGGCATCGACGGCAAGTTCAGCCAGCAGGTCTTCGAGAAGCTGCTCGCCGACAACCGCATCGCCCCCGCGGTCTTCCGCGACAGCATGCTGCGCGAGCGCTTCGGCAACTGGCTGGTCAACCGCGCCACGGTCGGCACCGACGTGCCCAACGGCGTGGTCGCGCCCTATGCCTCGCTGCTGCTCGAGCGCCGCAGCGGCCTGATCGGCATGGTCAACACCGCCGCGATGGAGCGCCCGCCGCTTCCCGACGACAAGACCCTCAACGCCTATTATGTGAGCCACCGCGCCCGCTACCTGGTGCCGCAGCGCCGCGTCGTCCGCTATGCGACCGTGTCGATCGACCAGATCCGCGCACAGCAGACCGCGAGCGAAGCGGAGATCGCCGACGCCTACAAGAAGGCCGGCACCCGCTATGCCGCGACCGAGAAGCGGGGCGTGCGCCAGCTCGTCGTGCTCGATCAGGCGACCGCCAACAAGATCGCCGGCGAAGTGAAGGGCGGCAAGCCCCTCGCCGACGCCGCCAAGGCCGCCGGCCTCGATGCGAGCAACTTCGAAGGCGTCCAGAAGCCCGAGCTGGCCCGCCAGACCACCGCGGCGATCGCCGATGCCGCCTTCGCCGCGGCGCAGGGCGGCGTGATCGGTCCGATCAAGTCGCAGCTCGGCTGGCACATCCTGGTCGTCGAGAAGATCGAGAAGATCGCCGCCAAGTCGCTCGACCAGGCGCGCGAGGAGCTCTCGACCGAGATCACCCAGCGCAAGACCGCGCAGGCGCTGGCGGATCTCCGCCAGAAGATCGAGGACGGCGTGGGCGACGGCAAGAACTTCGCCGAGCTGCTCGGCGACGCCAAGCTGACCGCGCAGGTCACCCCGGCGCTCACTGCCACCGGCACCGATCCGGACAACGAAGCCTATAAGCCCGATCCGGCGATCGTCGCGATCATGCGCGGCGGCTTCGCGATGGAGAATGTCGGCGACGAGCCGCAGATCGTCCAGACCTCGCCCGAGGGCGGCTTCGCGATCCTGACGCTCGACAAGCTCGTCCAGGCCGCGCCGCGCGCGCTCGCCAGCATCCGCGAGCAGGTCCAGCGCGACTATCTGCTCGACAAGGCGCTGGAGAAGGCCAAGGTCATCGCCACCCAGGTGGTCGCCGCGCTCGACAAGGGCGTGCCGATGGACAAGGCGCTGGCCGATGCCGGTGCCAAGGGTCCGCCGGCCAAGCCGTTCGACTTCCAGCGCAAGGAAATCGCGGACAAGGAGCAGTTCATCAAGATGGCCTTCAGCATGCAGCCGAAGAAGGCGCGCATGCTCGAAGCTCCCAATCGCGATGGCTTCTACATCGTCTGGCTCGACAAGGTGGAGCCGCATGACGCCTCGGGCGACGCCATGGCCATGGCCGGGATGCGCAGCGCGCTGGAGCAGCAGATCCCCGCGGAATATGCCCGCGAGTTCATCCGCGCGATCCGTGCCGACGTGAAGGTCACCCGCAACGAGGCGGCGATCGCCCGCCTCCGCGCGGACCTGACCCGCCAGGGCGTCCGCTAAGCACGTGATCGAGGGTCTGGAAGCCGCCCGCGCGGCACATGCCGCGGGGCGGCCGGCGCTGCTGTGGCGGCGCCAGATCGCGGACACGGAGACTCCGGTCGCCGCCGCATTGAAGCTGATCGAGCCGGGCCGCGGCGATTTCCTGCTGGAATCGGTCGAGGGCGGTTCGATCCGCGGGCGTCACAGCCTGATCGGCCTGGCCCCCGACCTCGTCTTCCGCGCGACCGGCAACGAGGCGGCGATCAACGCCGAATGGCTGACCGATCGCCACGCCTTCAAGCCCTGCGCCGAGCCCGCGCTCGACGCGCTGCGGGCACTGGCCGGCCGCTGCCGCACCGACGTGCCGCCCGAGCTGCCGCGCGCGCTGGCATGCCTCGTCGGCTATTTCAGCTACGAGACGGTCGGGCTGGTCGAGAAGCTGCCGCGCCCGCCCGAGAACCCGATCGGCGTGCCCGACATGATGTTCGTGCGCCCCACGGTGGTGCTGGTGTTCGACCGGCTCGCCGATGCGCTGTTCCTCGTCGCCCCGGTGTGGCCGGACGGCGATGTCGACCTGTCAGCCGAGCGGATCGAGGCAGTCGCGGCACAGCTCGCCAGCGCGCCCCTGCCCGCCCCGGTCCGTGCCGAGCCCGCCGCGGTGGAGCTCACCCCGGTGCTGCGCCCCGGCCGCTATGGCGAGATGGTCGCGGCGGCGAAGGAGTACATCTCGGCCGGCGACATCTTCCAGGTGGTGCTGGCCCAGCGCTTCACCACGCCGTTCGCGCTGCCGCCGTTCGAGCTCTATCGCGCGCTGCGGCGGATCAACCCTTCGCCCTTCCTCTATCATCTCGACCTGCCGGGCTTCGCGCTGACCGGCTCGAGCCCCGAGATCCTGGTGCGGGTGCGCGACAACGAAGTCACGATCCGGCCGATCGCCGGCACCCGTCCGCGCGGCAAGACCGCGGCCGAGGACGAGGAGAACCGCGCCAGCCTGCTCGCCGATCCCAAGGAATGCGCCGAGCATCTGATGCTGCTCGACCTGGGCCGCAACGATGTCGGCCGGGTGGCCGAGGCGGGCAGCGTGAAGGTGACCGACAGCTACACGGTCGAGTTCTACAGCCACGTCATGCACATCGTCTCGAACGTGGTCGGCAAGCTGGCGCCGGGCAAGGACGCGCTCGACGCGCTGTTCGCCGGCTTCCCGGCGGGCACGGTGAGCGGCGCCCCCAAGGTGCGGGCCTGCGAGGTCATCGCCGAGCTCGAGCAGGAGACGCGCGGGCCCTATGCGGGCGGCGTCGGCTATTTCTCGCCCGACGGATCGATGGACAGCTGCATCGTGCTGCGCACCGCGCTGGTGAAGGACGGGGTGATGCACGTCCAGGCCGGTGCGGGGATCGTCGCGGACAGCGTGCCGGAATATGAGCAACGCGAATGCGAGGCCAAGGCGGGTGCGCTGTTCGCCGCGGCGCGGGAAGCCGTGCGGCAGGCCGGGGAAGCGGGCTTCGGGCAGTAAGCTCCAAAAATTCCTCCCCGAGGCAAGCTCGGGGAGGAATTGGAAGCCTCAGGGAATCGCCGCGTCCTTGGCCTTCTGCTCCAGGCGCTCCTGATACCATTGGCGGATCGCCGAGCGGGTGCAGCCGGTCTGGCCGCCCGTGCCCACCGGCGAGCAGCTGTTCGGCAGGCCGGCGCGGTTGACTTCCTCGACCATCTCGACCCGGTTGGTCCAGGCCTGCGACGCGGCGTCGTCCTTGCGCTGGTTCCGGAATTCCTTGGGAATGCGATAGGGCGATTCGCCGCCACTGGCGCAGACCACGATCTCGTCCTCGTTCTGCGGCTTGGGGCACTCCTCCTTGCCGTAGAGCAGGATGCTGCGCACCCGCTTGGGCGGGCCGCTCTGGTCGGCATCCTGGGCCTGCTTGCTGTCCTGCGCGATGGCGGGACCGGCGAGCAACGCGGCGGCAACGAGCAAACGAACGATCATGAACACTCCTTCTGGCGTGACAACGCCCCTCGCCGCTGGACGTGCCGCGCTACTATGGCAAGCCCAAGGCACGGGCATGGCTTGCCTGAACGCCATTTCATCTTAAGTGGCAGGCATGATCCGGCCGATCGCCGTTGCCGGCGCCTTCCTGACGCTGACCGCCTGCGCCTCCAACGGAGGCGTCGACGACGCGTGCCGCAAGATCACCTTCGAGGGCACCAGCTTCACAGTGTGCCGCGCCGATCCGCAGAAGCACGACCTGATGCTCGTCGACAAGAGCTTGGACGGCCGCCCGATGCGCGACTTCACCGGGCTCCAGCCGCGCCTCGGCGATCGCTATCCGCGCATCGCCTTCGCGATGAACGCCGGCATGTTCGACGCCGCCGGCCTGCCGATCGGCTATTATGTCGAGGACGGCGCCGAACAGAAGCCGCTCAACCGCCGGCCGGGCCCGGGGAATTTCCACATGCAGCCGAACGGCGTGTTCTGGGGCGATGCCAAGGGCTGGCACGTCGCCACCACCGACGACTTCGCCGCCAACAAGCCCGATCACGTCCGCTTCGCCACCCAATCGGGGCCGATGCTGCTGATCGCCGGCAAGCTCCACCCCAAGCTCGCCGAGAACGGCACTTCGCTGACGATCCGCAATGCCGTGGGCGTCGGCCTGAACGGCAGCGCCTGGTTCGCGATCAGCAACGAGGCCGTCTCGTTCGGCCGCTTCGCCCGGCTGTTCCGCGACAAGCTCGCCGCGCCCGACGCGCTCTATCTCGACGGGGCGGTATCGCGGCTCTGGGATCCCGTCTCGGACCGGCTCGACGGCGGCACGCCGATCGGGCCGATTGTCGTAGCCCTTCAGACACGGTAGCGCCTTTCCCATGATCCTCGTCATCGACAATTACGACAGCTTCACCTGGAACCTGGTCCACTATCTGATGGAGCTCGGCACCGAAGTGCAGGTGGTGCGCAACGACGCGCTCAGCGCGCGCGACGCCGTGGCCAGCAACGCCCAGGCGTTCCTGATCTCGCCGGGCCCGTGCACCCCCAACGAAGCCGGGATCAGCCTCGACCTGGTCGCCGCCTGTGCGGACCTCAGGAAACCGCTGCTCGGCGTGTGCCTGGGCCATCAGGCGATCGGCCAGCATTTCGGCGGATCGGTGGTGCGCGGCGGGCTGATGCACGGCAAGACCAGCCCGGTGAGCCATGACGGCACCGGCCTGTTCGAGGGCCTGCCCTCGCCCTTCACCGCGACGCGCTATCACTCGCTGATCGTCACCGACATTCCCGACGATCTGGCGGTCAACGCCACCGCCGATGACGCGCACGTGATGGGATTCCGGCACAGGGAATTGCCGATCCACGGCGTGCAGTTCCACCCCGAGAGCATCGCCACCGAGCATGGCCATGCCATGCTGGCCAATTTCCTGAAGCTCGCCGGGATCGAGGCGCGCGCGCTCGCCTGATTCTGCAAAGCTTTGCGACAATTTCGGTTGCGCGGTGACATAGCTTCGCGACAGCGTGCCCCCAGTTTCTCCGCCGTGGCCCGATCCAGGGCCCGATGGAGAAGTGCAATGAACCACAGACTGCAGCTGGTTGCAGCGACGCTGGCGGGCGTGCTCGTCACGGTCGCAGCGGGCGGCATCGCCTTCGCGAGCATGGACCACGGCATGCGGATGGGCCCCTTCGCCCGTGCCGATGCCAATGGTGACGGCGTCGTCACGCGTGCCGAATGGATCGCAGCGGCCAATGCCCGTTTCGACAAGTTCGACACCAACAAGGACGGCAAGCTGGTCGTCGGCGAGGTCCCGCCTGCGCCGTCGCGCGACTTTGCCCCCCGTCACGGGCCGCACGGGTTCGACGGACCGGAGGATGGCCCGCCGGCCCCGGAGCAGTCCCAGCCGGGGAATGCGAACTGATTCCCTCTCCCGTTGGGAGAGGGAGGGAGCCGACGAAGTCGGCGGAAGGGTGAGGGTGTAAGCGATAGGCGAGCTTAGTACTTGCCTATCGCTTACACCCTCACCCGGTCTCGCTTCGCTCGACCGCCCTCTCCCGCAAGCGGGAGAGGGAAAGTAGGGCTTGAAGCAGCGCCCGCCTGCGCTAGCCTCCCGTGCATGAGCTTCTTCGAAAGCCTCGTCGCGCTGCTCGCGCTGGCGGTCCTGCTGCTGCAGGTCTCGCGGCGCACGCCGATTCCCTATCCGACGATGCTCGCTGCCGCCGGCGTGGTCGTCGCGCTGATCCCCGGCTCGCCCGACATCGCGCTCGACGGGCACACCGCGATGGCGCTGTTCATCGCGCCCGTCCTGCTCGACGCCGCGTTCGACTTCCCTCTCGCCGCGATCCGCCGGCTGTGGCGGCCGCTCGTCTCGCTTGCCGTGGTCGCGGTGCTGCTCTCCACCGCCGTGGTCGCCTGGATCGGCTGGGCGTTCGCCGGCCTGCCGATCGCTGCCGCCATCGCGCTCGGCGCCATCGTCGCCCCGCCCGACGCCGCCGCGGCGACGACGGTGCTCCAATCCGCCGCCCTGCCGCGTCGAACCGTTCAGGTGCTCACCGGCGAGAGCCTGCTCAACGATGCCACCGCCTTGCTGCTGTTCGGCGCCGCGCTGGCGGTGCAGAGCCATGGCGGGATCGACACCATGGTCGCCACCCGCCTGAGCCTCGCCGTGCCCGGCGGCATCGCGCTCGGCCTGTTCTGCGGCTGGGCGATGGGCAAGGTGATGCCCTTCACCCGCGGTTCGTTCGGCGGGAACCTGTTCGAGTTCGTCAACACCTGGATCGCCTGGATCCTCGCCGAGCGGCTCGGCCTCTCCGCCGTGCTCTGCGTGGTCGCCTGCGCGATGTACGTCTCCAATTCACCCTCGGTGCCGATCAGCGCCCGCAACCGCGTCCAGTCCTTCGCGGTATGGGGCGTCGGCGTGTTCGTGCTCAACGTCGTCGCCTTCCTGCTGATGGGCATGCAGGCCCGCCAGATCGTCGCCCAGATGAGCCCCGAGCGCCTGCATGAGGCCGCGATCTTCGCCGGACTGGTCGTGCTCGGCGTGATCGTCACGCGCATGGCCTGGTCGCTCGCCTACAACCTCCTCGTCCGCACCTTCCCGATGATCCGCGGCAACCTGCCTCCGCCCAGCTTCGCGCAGAGCGTGGTGGTCGGCTGGTGCGGGATGCGCGGGCTGGTGACGCTCGCCACGGCCTTCGCGCTGCCGCACGACTTCCCCCAGCGCGACCTGATCGTGCTATCCGCCTTCGCCGTGGTGCTGGCGACCCTGGTGCTGCAGGGCCTCACCCTCGCCCCGTTGATCCGGCTGCTTGGCCTGGCCGGCAAGGGCGATGGCGAGGAACTGCTCGACCAGGCCCGTCGCAAGCTCGCCGAGGCCGCGCTCGCGGCGCTGGAGGGCGAGCAGGGCAAGGTCGCCGACGAGACCCGCCGCCAGTTCGAGATCGATCGCAACGGCGCCGACAATATCTGCCCGGAGTTCGACGCCCGCCAGCGCCTCCAGCTCGCCGCCGTCGCCGCCCAGCGCGACAAGCTCGACGAACTGCGCGACACCGACGTGATCGGGCAGGACCTGTACGAGCAGCTCCAGGAGGAGCTCGACTGGCGCGACCTGGCGATCAGCCCCGAGGGACGCCACCTGATCGAGGCGGGTTGACCGCCGGCCGGACACGGCGCACTGTATTATTCGAATAACACGGATTCACGCCCATGCGGCCGATCGCGTTTGCCCTCGCCCTGTTTGCCGCGCCCGTTGCCGCGCATGCCCAGGCCGAGGAGCAGGCGGTGCGCGAAGCCGATGCCAATTTCTGGCGCGCGTTCAACGCCTGTGACGCCGCGGCGATGGCGCCCTTCTTCTCCGCCGATGTCGAGTTCTACCATGACATCACCGGCGTCACCCGCACGCGCGCCGGCGTGGTCGCCTCGCTCGTGAAGGGCCCCTGCGGCACGCCCGGCCTCCATATCCGCCGCGCGCTGGTGCCCGACAGCATCCGGGTCGAGCGCGTGCCGGGCTATGGCGCAATCCTGTCGGGCGAGCATCTCTTCTACGCGAAACAAGGCGACCAGCCCGAACAGCTCGCCACGCGCGCCGGCTTCACGGTGATCTGGCACCAGGATCATGGCCATTGGCAAATGACCCGCGTGATCAGCAACGCCCATCGCCCGGCTTCCTGAAGCCGGCCTCGTGTCGCCCCAAACAGGATTTGCTCGACTTCGCTAGGGACGAAGGGCGATAGAGCCCGCGTGACGACCTTTACCCTCCTCCCCGACCCCACGAGCCCGCTCGCGCGCGAGTCCGCCGCCCAGGCCTTTTCCGATATCCTCGACGGCAATGTGCCCGAGCCAGAAATCGAGCGCTTCCTGATCGACCTGTCGGTGCGCGGCGAGACCAGCATCGAGATCGCCGAGGCAGCCCGGGCGATGCGGGCGCGGCTGATCCCGATCACTGCCCCCGAAGGCGCGATCGACGTGTGCGGCACCGGCGGCGACGGGCACCACACCCTCAACGTCTCGACCGCGGTGAGCCTGGTCGTGGCCGCGGCCGGGGTTCCGGTCGCCAAGCACGGCAACCGCGCCGCCTCGTCCAAGTCGGGCGCGGCGGATACGCTGGAGGCGCTCGGCCTCGACCTCGACCGCGCCGGCGCGCGCGCGGAGGAGAGCCTGCACGAGCTCGGCATCGCCTTCCTCTTCGCCCAGGCGCACCATCCCTCGATGGCGCGGATCGGGCCGCTGCGCCGCCGCATCGGCCGCCGCACCATCTTCAACCTGATGGGACCGCTGGCCAACCCGGCGCACGTCACCCGCCAGCTGATCGGCATCGCCCGCCCCGATTACGCGCCGATCTATGCCGAGGCGCTCGAACAGCTCGGCGTCGAAGCCGCTGCGATCGTCTCGGGCGAGGAAGGGCTGGACGAGCTCTCCACCGAGCATGCCAGCGTGGTGGTGAGCATCGGCAGCTCGGGCCTGCCTTCTCGGATCACCCCAGAGGATGCCGGCCTCCCCCGCCATCCCTTGACGGCCATTCGCGGCGGCGGCCCGGAATACAACGCTCTGGCACTCCGCCGCCTGCTCCAGGGCGAGCCGGGCCCCTATCGCGACGCGGTGCTGCTCAACGCCGCCGCCGCCCTGGTGATCGCGGGCGAGGCCGGCGACCTGCGCGAAGGTGCCGAGGAAGCCGCCGAGGTGATCGACAAGGGCCTTGCCAAGGCGCTGCTCGACTGCTGGATCGCCTTTTGATGTCCACGATCCTCGATACCATCATCGCCACCAAGCACGGCGAAGTCGCCGCCCGCCGCAAGGCCGTGCCGATGAGCGACCTCCACGCCCAGGCCCTCACCCGCACGCCCCCGCGCGGTTTCAAGGCCGCGCTCGACGCAAAAGCCGCCACCGGCGGCTATGGCCTGATCGCCGAGATCAAGAAGGCCAGCCCGTCCAAGGGCCTGATCCGCGCCGATTTCGATCCCCCCGCCCATGCCCGCGCCTATCAGGCCGGCGGTGCCGCCTGCCTCTCGGTGCTGACCGACCTCGAATATTTCCAGGGGCATGAGGACTATCTGATCGCCGCCCGCGCCGCCTGCGACTTGCCGGTGATCCGCAAGGACTTCATGGTCGATCCCTGGCAGGCGCTCGAATCGCGCGCGATCGGGGCGGATGCGATCCTGATCATCGTCGCCGCGCTCGAAGACGCCCAGATGGCGGAGATCGAGGATGCCGCGCTGGGCCTCGGCATGGACGTGCTGGTCGAAGTGCACGATGCCGAGGAGCTGGAGCGCGCCCTCAAGCTGCGCTCGCGCCTGATCGGGGTGAACAACCGCAATCTCAAGACCTTCGAGGTCGACGTCCAGAAGACCTACGACCTGGTCGGCCAGGCCCCCAAGGACTGCACCTTCGTCGCCGAATCCGGCCTGAACAGCCGGGCCGACCTCGATGCCATGGCCGCGCACGACATCCGCTGCTTCCTCGTCGGCGAGTCCCTGATGCGGCAGGACGATGTCGAGGCGGCTACCCGGGCATTGGTGGGGTGAGCGAGCTGACGCACCTCGACGAGACCGGCGCCGCACGCATGGTCGATGTCGCGGGCAAGGCCGTCACAGCGCGCGAGGCGGTGGCCACCGGCCGCATCACCATGTCTCCGGAAGCCGCAGCCGCGATCCGCGCGGGCGCCGTGAAGAAGGGCGACGTCCTGGCCACCGCGCGCATCGCCGGGATCATGGCCGCCAAGCGCACCGCCGAGCTGATCCCGCTTTGCCACCCGCTGCCGCTGACCAAGGTCCTGGTCGATCTCGCTCCGGACGAGACCGGCGTCACCGTCACCGCCACCGCCGCCACCGAAGCGCAGACCGGCGTCGAGATGGAGGCGCTCACCGCCGTCTCGACCGCGCTCCTCACCCTCTACGACATGGCCAAGGCGCTCGATAAGGGCATGACCATCGGCGAGATCCGCCTGCTCGCCAAGAAGGGCGGCAAGTCGGGCGACTGGGTGGCCTGAGGGGCTTTAAATTCCCCTCCCTGCAAGGGAGGGGTTAGGGGTGGGTTAGAAAAGGCCGGGCTCGATGCCCGGCCTTTTCTTTATCACCAGGGACATGGTTGGGCTCGCTGCGCTCGCAACCCACTCCCAGCCCCTCCCTTCCAGGGAGGGGAGAAAGAAGGACAGCAGCGAAAATTCGCGTGACAGCACAGCCGCATCAAGATACTTAGCTTAAAACCTAACTATTGAGGATGCCATGACCCTTCAGCTCTTCGGCCACCCCTTTTCGTCCTACACCTGGAAGGCGCTGATCGCCTTCTACGAGAACGACACCGCCTTCACCTTCCGTAACCTCGAGGAGCCCGGCGCCGCGGAGGAACTGGAGGCCCGCTGGCCGCTCAAGCTCTTCCCGGTCCTTGCCGAAGGCGATCGCACCGTCCTGGAGGCGACCGCGATCATCGAATATCTGCACGTCCATCACCCCGGCCCGGTATCGCTGATCCCCGCCGATGCCGATCTCGCCGTGCAGGCGCGGATGCTCGACCGGGTGTTCGACAATTATGTGATGGGCATGATGCAGCGGCCCGTGCTCAATTCGCTGCTGCCCGAGGATCGGCGCGATCCGATCGGCCTCGACGAGGCGATGGCGAAGCTCGACAAGGTCTATGCCTGGCTCGATGCCCATCTGGCCGGGCGCACATGGGCCGTGGGCGACAGCTTCACCCTCGCCGACTGCGCCGCCGCGCCGTCGCTCTTCTATGCCGATTGGGTCCACCCGATCCCGGAGGCGCTGGCCAACCTCCGTGCCTATCGCGCCCGGCTGCTCGCCCGCCCCTCGGTCGTGCGCTGCGTCGAGGATGCCCGGCCCTATCGCCATTATTTCCCGCTCGGCGCGCCCGATCGCGACTGATCGTTTCGGCCTTGCATTAGGGATTCCGCAACCCTGGAACTTAACCCCGCCTTCAGACCCTTGTCCCCACTATCGAGAGGGGTCCGGGCGGGAAAAATCATTTATGCGACAGGGACTTGCGTCCTCCACCATTTTCAGCCTCTCGGGCGAGGCGCCGGCGGCGCATCTTCTGCCCGAGCCGGGTGACCCTGCCGCATTCGACGCTGCGATCCTCGCAGGCGAGACGACCCGCCTCGCCTGCTCGATCCGCAAGCTGAGCGCTGCGGGCGCGATGCTGCAGATCGAGGACGAAGTGGTCGAGGAGGAAGGGCTGCGGCTCGAACTCGCCAACGGCCAGTCGCTATCCGGCCGCATCGCATGGACCGAGCAGGGCGCGGCCGGCTTCCTGTTCGAAACGCCGATCGACGTGATCAGCACGCTCGCCCGCAACTTGGCCGCCCTGCCCGCCGAGCGCCGCTCGGTGCCCCGTGTCGAGCTGCACCAGACGATCTGCGTGCGGCGCGGCAACCATGTCGAGTTCACCCGCAGCCGCAACCTCTCCCAAGGTGGCTGTGGTTTCGAGACCGACATCGCCCTGCAGGAAGGCGATGCGGTGCAGATCAATTTCGACGGCCTTCGCCCGCTCGACGGGCTGGTGAAATGGTCGCAGGGCAGCTTCGCCGGCGTCGCGTTCGACGAAGACCTGCCCTGGCAGGTGCTGATGCCCTGGCTGCGCCAGGCCCAGCAGCAGCCCTCGCACCACACCCGCATGGCGGTGATCCAGGAGCAGACCGGGCTGATCCCGGACCAGAAGGCGATCCGCCTCGATGTCCCCGCCCGGGTGCGCGAGGGCGTGCGCTGGTGGAACGTCAAGCTGCGCGCGATCACGCCCCAGCTCGTCGAGTTCGAGACGCGCGCGCCCTTCGCCAACGGCGCCCAGCTGTGGATCTCGCTGCCCAACATCGGCGGCGGCCCCGCCGCGGTGATCGAGACCGACGATCGCCACCGCTTCCTCTGCGAGTTCCGGCTACCGCTCAAGGCAGGCGATCTCGGGCGGATCGCCGGCTGACGATACTGGCGCGCCCTGCCTGCCTGCCCTAGGCAGTGGGGTATGGCCGCCCTCCTCCCCGTCGCCGAAGCCCAGCAGCGCCTGTTCGCGCTCGCCCTTCCGGTGGCGGAGGAATTGTGCCCGCTGGCCGACGCCTCGGGTCGCTGGGCGTCGCGGGACATCGTCGCATTGCGCACCCAGCCCGCGGCGGACCTTTCCTCGATGGACGGCTATGCGATCCGCTTCGCCGACCTGCCCGGCCCTTGGGAAGTGATCGGCGAGAGCGCCGCCGGCCGCAGCTTTGCGGGCCAAGTCGCTCCCGGACAGGCGGTGCGCATCTTCACCGGCGCCGCGCTCCCCACGGGTGCCGATACCGTGCTGGTCCAGGAGGAAGCCGCGCATGACGGCGATCGCCTCGCCCTCGCCGGCGAAGGCCCGCCGCGCCTGGGCAGCAGCGTGCGCCCCCGCGGGCTCGATTTCGCCGAGGGAGACGCACTGATCCAGGCGGGAGAGCGCATCACCCCCGCGCGCCTCGCCCTTGCCGCCATCGCCGGACACGCGACGCTGCCCGTCCGCCGCAAGCTGCGCGTGGCACTGCTCTCCACCGGCGACGAGCTGGTCCCGCCCGGCACGCCGCTCGGTCCCGACCAGATCCCCGAGACCAATCGCCTGCTCCTCGCCGCGATGCTCGCCGATCTGCCGGTCGAGCTGATCGACCTCGGCATCCTGCCCGATCGCCAGGACGCGCTCGAGGCGGCGTTCCGCGCTCTCGACTGCGACCTGCTCGTCACCACCGGCGGCGCCTCGGTCGGCGATCATGACCTCGTCCGTCCTGCGCTGGCGGCGGTGGGCGCGACGATCGATTTCTGGAAGGTCGCGCTGCGCCCGGGCAAGCCGATGATGGCGGGCCGGCTGGGCGATGCCGTGGTGCTCGGCCTGCCCGGCAACCCGGTATCGGTCTTCGCGACCGCGACGCTGTTCGTCCGTCCGCTGATCGCGCATCTCGCCGGTGCCGCCGATCCGCTGCCAGGGACGCGCACCGTGCCGCTGGGCGAGTCCCTGCCCGCCACCGGCGCCCGCGCCGACTATCTGCGGGCCGAGCTGATCGACGGGCGCGCCCATGCCGCGACGATCCAGGACTCGTCGATGCTGCGCACCCTGGCCCGCGCGACCTGCCTGATCGTGCGCCCGGCAGGGGTACCGGAGGCGAAAACGGGCGACTCGGCGGAAATCCTCGACATCGCTTGACAAGCGAGCGGAACATTGCAAAAACGTTCCCAGTCTGTTCCAGACCGGGAGAAACTTGATGCTCACGCGCAAGCAGCACGAGCTCATCTGCTTTATTGCCGACCGGCTTGCCGAGACCGGCGTGTCGCCTTCGTTCGAGGAAATGAAGGAAGCGCTCGATCTCAAATCGAAGTCGGGCGTGCATCGGCTGATCTCGGCGCTGGAGGAGCGTGAGTTCATTCGCCGCCTGCCCAACCGTGCCCGCGCGCTCGAAGTGCTGCGCATGCCCGAGCGTGGCGGCGAGGCAGTGAAGAAGCCCGCAGCCCCCAAGACCGGGGGCCCCGTGGCATCAACTTCGTCAACTTCCGCGCCCGCGACGCCGCCGGCTCCGGCCAATGACGTGATCGAGATCCCGCTGCACGGCCGTATCGCCGCCGGCACCCCGATCGAGGCGCTGCAGGATTCGGCCATGCTTCCGGTCCCCGCCGCCTTGCTCGGCGCAGGCGAGCATTATGCGCTCGAAGTCGCGGGTGACTCGATGGTCGAGGCCGGCATTCTCGACGGCGACTATGCGCTGATCCGCCGCACCGAGACGGCCCGCGACGGCGAGATCGTCGTGGCGCTGATCGAGGAGAATGAGGCGACGCTGAAGTATTTCCGCAAGGAAGGCGCGATGATCCGGCTGGACCCGGCCAATCGCGACTACAATCCCCAGCGCTATCGCCCCGACCAGGTCCGCGTGCAGGGCCGCCTCGCAGGGCTGCTGCGCAAGTATTGAGGTTCCCGATCCTCCGAAGGTGTCAGTCGGCCGGCACGTAGGGCGGCTGCACCTTGGGCGGGTTGAGCCAGGGGTGTTGCCCGGCTCCGCGCACCATCGTCACGCGGCCGCTCCTGAACGCGATCGCCACGCCGCCCGTCCTGGCGAGCGCCGGCCTGTCGAGCTTGAGCCAGCGCGGTGTGCAACCCGCGGGCAGGCGCCGGTCGCTGATCATCACGTCGACGCTGCGGCACAGGGCGATGAACTCGGCCCAGGGCAGCGTATAGGGACTGCGCGTCGCAGCGATACGCCAGACCCGGTCTCCGGCCCGGTGCTCGATCATGCAGCTGTCCAGGCTGCACCGCGCGCCCGGCTGGTCCGATAGCGCTACCGGTTCGGCATCGCTGCCGCCGGTCTCTGCCAGCATGTCACGCGTATAGTCCCCCGCCCGGTCGCGCAGCAGCGCCATGCTGCCATCGGGCATGCGGATCGCGAGATGGCGTCCGTCGCCGGTGACGATCAGGTCGGGCGCCGGCGTGGCGAGCATCCAGGCGACGCCGGCGACCAGCGGCACCGCTCCTGCCCAGCGTAGCCGTGTCCGCCACAGCGCCAGCCACAGCCCGCCGGCCACCATCAGCCCGAAGGCGCCGTTCGGCATGCTCGGAAAGGCCGACACCGCTCCCGGCGCGGCAGCGGTGGTCCGCGCGATCCAGAGCAGCAGGTCGAGCGCCCGGGCGGTGAGCCACCAGGCCGGGCCGCCCAGCCCGACGAGGTCGAGCAGCAGCGCCAGCGCCTCGATCGGCATGATCACGAAGGTGGTGAGCGGAATCGCGACGATGTTGGCCAGCGCGCCGTAGAGGCCGGCCTGGTGGAAGTGGAACAGTCCGATCGGCATCAGCGCCAGCTCGACGGCGACACCGGTGAGCAGCAGCGAGCCCATACCGCGCAGGAACGCCGCCGCCCGTCCTTCCTCGCGCTTGCCGAACCAGCCCTGCATGCGGGGGCTCTCGTGCAGCGCCACGATCGCGGTCACCGCCGCGAAGCTCAGCTGGAAGCTCGCGCCCGCCAGCGCCTCGGGCCAGAGCAGCAGGACGATCAGCGCGCCCGCCGCGACCAGCCGCAGCGTGATCGCCTCGCGCCCCAGGCTCAGCGCGAGCAGCACCAGCAGCGCGGCGACGCAGGAGCGGATCGTCGGCACCTCGGCGCCCGTGAGCCAGGTATAGCCGATGGCGGCCAGCGCTCCGGCTCCCGCCGCGACGAGCGGCAGGCGCCAGCGCAGTGCCAGCGTCGGGCTCAACGCGAGCAGCTTGAGCACCAGCAGCATCGCCGCGGCCGTCACCGCCGTGACGTGCAATCCGCTCACCGAGAGCAGGTGCGCAAGGCCGGAGCGCTGCATCGCCTCTACATCCTCCTCGGCGATCGCGCCCTGGTCGCCGGTCGCCAGCGCACTTGCGATGCCGCCTGCACTCCCCTCGATTCGCGACTGGATGTGTGTGGAAAGCGATGCCCGCAGATCCGCGCCGGATGCCTTTGCCGGCGTCACCACCTCTACCGGGTCAAAACCTTTGCCCGTGGCACCGAGCCCGACGAACCAGGCGGTGCGCGCGAAATTATATCCGCCCGGCACCGCGGCCTCGGCCGGGGGCATCAGCCGGGCGCGCAACTTCACCACGGCGTCCGGCGCCAGGCCTGCCGGCACGTCCCGCGCCTCGAGGTTCACCCGCACCCGCGGCGGCAGGTCGCGCCGGCCCGGCAGCAATGTCACGCGCACCACCTCGCGCGCCGGCATCCGCTCGACCCGCACGACGCGTCCGGTGATCTCCACCACCGCCGGTCGCGCCAGTACCGGTGCCGCCACATGCTCGGCCCGCCACCAGATCAGCCCGCAGCCCGCAGCCATGGCGAGACCTCCGATCAGCAGCGCCCGTCCCAGCCGCCCCGGCAAGGCGAGCCCCAGCAGCGCCACCGCGGCGCAGGCGAGGAGAAATCCGATCCAGCGCGACACGTCGGGAAGCAGTAACCAGGCGGTGATTCCTCCGCCCAGCGCCACCGGCAGCCAGAGCGGCAACTGCCCCCGCTCCGCCTCCAGCCAGCGCTCGATCGCGCCGCCAATCTGGCGAAACACCGCCCCGCCCCCCATTTGAAGGGAGGTAAACCCCGTGCTAGGGGCGCCCTCGGTGGCTGAATGGGCCATCGAAACACAGTTCTGGGAGCAAGCTCGGTTGGGCGCAACATCTGATACGGGTGCGAAACAGGTCGTCACGCGGTTCGCACCGTCCCCTACCGGGTTCCTGCACATTGGCGGTGCGCGCACCGCTCTGTTCAACCTGCTGTTCGCCCGTCACCACGGCGGCAAGTTCCTGCTGCGCATCGAGGATACCGATCGCGCCCGCTCGACCGACCAGGCGATCTCCGCGATCCTCGACGGGATGCGCTGGCTGAACCTCGATTGGGACGGCGAGGAAGTCTATCAGTTCTCCCGCGCCGAGCGGCACGCCCAGGTGGCGCGCGAGATGCTCGCCAATGGCCATGCCTACAAGTGCTTCGCCACCGCCGAGGAACTCGAGGCGATGCGCGCCGAGCAGAAGGCGAACAAGCAGCCGCTGCGCTATGATGGCCGCTGGCGCGACCGCGACGAGGCCGAGGGTGGCGACGCTCCCTTCGTCATCCGCCTCAAGGCGCCGCGCGAAGGCGCGGTGACGATCGAGGATCATGTCCAGGGTCCGGTCACCGTCAACAATGCCGAGCTCGACGACCTCGTTCTGCTCCGCTCGGACGGCACGCCGACCTATATGCTCGCGGTGGTGGTCGACGATCACGACATGGGCGTGACCCATGTGATCCGCGGCGACGATCACCTGAACAACGCCTTCCGCCAGCTGCCGATCTATCGCGCGATGGGCTGGGAAGAGCCCGAATACGCGCACATCCCGCTGATCTTCAATCCGGACGGCACCAAGATGTCGAAGCGGAAGAATGCGGTGGCGGTCGACGAGTATCGCGACGCGCTCGGCATCCTGCCCGAGGCGTTGTCCAACTATCTGCTCCGCCTCGGCTGGGGGCATGGCGATGACGAGATCATCAGTCGCGAGCAGGCAATCGAGTGGTTCGCGCTGTCCGGCGTCGGCCGCAGCCCGTCGCGCTTCGACCTCAAGAAGCTCGAGAGCCTCAACGGCCATTATATCCGTGCGGCAAGCGACGAGCGGCTCGCCGATCTGGTGGCCCCGCGACTCGGTTTCGAACTTTCGGAATCGCAGCAGGATCTTCTGCGCCGCAGCATGGCCGCATTGAAGCCGCGCGCCGCGAATCTCCTCGAATTGGCGGAGGGTGCGGCCTTCCTTTTTCGCACCCGCCCACTGGAATTGGACGACGGCGCCAAGGCTCTGCTAGAGGGCGACGTGCGGGCCCTGCTGGCTCAGTTGCACGCCGCGCTTGACGGCGTGGAAAGCTGGGATACGGAGGCGCTCGAAGCGGCGGTACGCACCGTCGCGGAAGATGCGGGTGTCAAGCTCGGTGCGACTGCGCAGCCCCTGCGCGCGGCACTCACCGGTCGCCGGACATCTCCGGGCATCTTTGACGTTCTAGCGCTGCTGGGACGCGAAGAGAGCCTGGCTCGCATCGCAGATCAAATGAACGTGCCGGCCTGATCCCAGGCCCGGCCCAAACATAGGACGACGTTTATGAGCGACACCGCGAAGCTGCAGGTTCCGGGGAAGGATGTAGAATATCCGATTCTCTCGGGCAGCGTCGGACCGGACGTCATCGACATCCGCAAGCTCTATGGGCAGACCGGCAAGTTCACCTATGACCCCGGCTTCACTTCGACCGCATCGTGCGAATCGGGCCTGACCTATATCGATGGCGACGAGGGCATCCTGCTCCACCGCGGCTATCCGATCGGCCAGCTCGCCGAGCATTCGAGCTTCATGGAAGTCAGCTACCTCCTGCTGAACGGCGAGCTGCCGAACCAGGACGAGCTGACCGCGTTCGAGAACACGATCACGCGCCACACCATGCTGCACGAGCAGCTCGCGACCTTCTATCGCGGCTTCCGCCGCGACGCGCACCCGATGGCGGTGATGTGCGGCGTCGCCGGCGCGCTCTCGGCCTTCTACCATGATTCGACCGACATCACCGATCCGAAGCAGCGCATGATCGCGTCGCATCGCCTGATCGCGAAGATGCCGACGATCGCGGCGATGGCCTACAAATACTCGGTCGGCCAGCCGTTCCTCTACCCGGACAACAAGCTCAGCTACACCGGCAACTTCCTGCGCATGACCTTCGGCGTGCCGGCGGAAGAATATGTGGTGAACCCGGTCATCGAAAAGGCGATGGACCGCATCTTCATCCTCCATGCCGATCACGAGCAGAACGCCTCGACCTCGACCGTGCGTCTCGCCGGTTCGTCGGGCGCGAACCCGTTCGCCTGCATCGCGGCCGGCATCGCCTGCCTGTGGGGCCCGGCGCATGGCGGCGCCAATGAGGCGGCGCTCAACATGCTGCGCGAGATCGGCCGTCCGGAGCGCATCCCCGAGTACATCGCGCGCGCCAAGGACAAGAACGATCCGTTCCGCCTGATGGGCTTCGGTCACCGCGTCTACAAGAACTACGATCCGCGCGCGACCGTGATGCAGAAGACCGTGCGCGAAGTGTTCGACGCGCTCAAGGTCAACGATCCGGTCTTCGAGGTTGCCCTGCAGCTCGAGGAAATGGCGCTCAACGATCCGTACTTCATCGAGAAGAAGCTGTTCCCGAACGTCGACTTCTATTCGGGCGTCATCCTCTCGGCGATCGGCTTCCCGACCACGATGTTCACCGCGCTCTTCGCCCTTGCCCGCACCGTCGGCTGGGTCGCGCAGTGGAACGAGATGATCTCGGATCCCGAGCAGAAGATCGGCCGCCCGCGCCAGCTCTACACGGGCCCGGTGCAGCGCGATTACGTGCCGGTCGAGAAGCGCTAAGCTTCCTCTCCGAGCGAGACGAGAAACGCCGTCCCTGCCTTCGCGGGGGCGGCGTTTTCGGTTAACGCTGCGGCGACCATCCCCTCGGAGTCGCCCGAATGCGCCAGAACATCCTGATCCTCGTCGGCATCCTCGGCTTCATCGCGGGTGTGGTGTTCATGCTCCAGGGGCTCGGCATCCTGCAGGTACCCGTCACCAGCCCGATGATCGGCAGCCAGACCTGGGTAGTGCGCGGCGGGATCATCGCACTGCTCAGCGCGATCCTGATCGGCGGCGTCCGCCTCGTCCCCACCCGCGCCGAGCGCAAGGCTGCGCGGCGAGCAGCCGGCCGCGATTAACCTTAACCTCAGCGTACAACCCGGTTCAGCAACGCGACTCGATCGCCGTCCTATCGTTCCTCCTTGCGGGAAGAGAGAGGAATGGAGACCTGAGATGAACCTTGCCAAGCTGATCGCTGCGGCCGCGCTAGCCACCGTCGGCATCGCCAGCGCCGTCACGCCGGCCGCTGCCGCGCCGGTGCCGACCACCAGCGTGATCGCGCTCGCCGCAGCAGCGCCCGCCGCGCAGGACTGGCGCTATCGCGACCGGGATCGCTATCGCGATCATGATCGCCGCCGCTGGGACCGTGGCCGCCATCGCGGCTGGGATCGCGGCCGTGGCTGGGACCGCCGCTACTATCACGGCCGTCGCACCTGCTGGCGTGAGTGGCACCGTGGCCACCGCGTGAGGATCTGCCGCTAACCGGCGCCAAGCAGAAGCAACTTTGGGCGTCCGCCGGGATCCGGCGGGCGCCCTATTGCCGAATCGGCAAGCTGAACACGAAGCGGGCACCCTGGCCCGGCGCGCTGTCCACCACCAGGTCGCCGCCCATCGCGCGGGCAAGGCGCCGGGCGATGTAGAGGCCCAGGCCGGAACCGCCCGGTTCCGTCGGATCGACCCGGCCGAACTTCTCGAAGATCTTCTGCTGATCGGCCTGGGCAATGCCCTTGCCCTGATCGGCTACGATCACATGGCCGTGCTGCTCGTCGCGCTCGAGCCGGATCCACACCATCGCGCCCGGCGGCGAATAGCGCACCGCATTGCCGATCAGGTTGACCATCACCTGCAGCGCGCGGCGGAACTCGCCGTGCACGGGCACCAGCTCGTCCATTGCCGGTCGGTCGATCCGCACTTCCGCCTGGGCGGCGCGCACGGCGAGCAGCCCGGCGGCGCGGCGCGCGACATCGGCAAGGTCGATCGCCTCGTCCCCGGTCTCGAAATCGTCGCGCTCGATCGCCTGCAGGTCGACCAGGTCGTCGACCAGCCCGAGCAGATGGCGCCCGGCATTGGCGATGTCGCTCGCATATTCGGCATAGTCGGGCTTGAGCGGCCCTTCGGTCTGCGCGCTGATCGAATCGGCGTTGGCGATGATCTTGCCGAGCGGCCCGCGCAGCGCGCGATCGAGCCGCTGGCTGAACGAATCGGGGAATCCCCCGAACGGCGCCGCCGCCTCGGGCAGCGGCGTATCGACCTTGGGTGCCGCGGGCACGGCCTGGTCGAGCATGTGCGCGGCACCGACGAAGCCGGCGAAACGCCCGCCCGGATCGGTGCGCGGCGTCGCGGCGAGGCGGACCATGCGGCCCGTGCCGCGCAGCTCGGCCTTCTGCCCGTCGAACCTGCCCTGGGCGGCAACGGCGGTGAGGATCGGCAGCTCGCCCGCCTCGTCCTGCTCCAGCCGGAACAGCCGCGTCAGCGGCTGACCCAGCATTGCGCTCGAATCGAACCCGTAGCGCGCGCCCGCCTCGATCGAGAGGAAGGTGATGCGCAGCGACGCGTCCGTCTCCCACAGCCAGTCGGCAGCGGAACGGAAGAAATCGCCGTCGCGCTCGGGCTCGCTCGCCGGCGCGCGCCAGCCCGGCCGCAGCCGCCAGCCACTGACTTCGAGGCGTACGCCGCCCTGTTCGGGCTCGGCGCGGACCCACAGCTCCAGGTCGTCCTCGCCATCGGCGGCGATGACGTTGCGCGAGATGGCGATGCCCAGCCGCTGCGAAAGCCGCGCGAGCGTAGCGATCTGCGGCACGGCAAGCGGCGCGCCGATGGTACCGCCGGCGCGCATGTTGAGCTCGAACAGACGCGCCTCGGCGTCGATCAGCCGTCCTTCGGCATCGAGCCGGGCGATCGACAGCGGCAGCGAGGGATCGATGATGTTCACTTCACCCCTCCTCGCTGGAGCGCGATGAGCGCGGCACGATAATCAGGGTCGAGCTTGAGCGGCGCCAGAGCGGCACGCGCTTCGACGGGCGAGATCGCGGCAATGGTGTCGAGCGTATCGGCGAACGTCTCCAGGTCACGGCGCGGATCCGCCTCGCTCAGCGCATAGCCGATCTGGGCGACGCCTTCACGCCCGATCTCCAGCGCGCGCAGCGCCAGCCACAGCCGGTCGGCAGAGGGATCGAGGACGAGATCGCGGGCGAGCGCATAGGGCACGCCCAGCGCATGGCCGAGCAGCGCGATGAACAGCACGATCCGGCGGTCGCCCAGCGCCTCGACCAGCATGCCCGAAAGCTCGCCCGGCTGGGCGTCTATCGCGGCGGCGAAGCGCATCGCGGCAGCCTCGAGCCGATCGCCCTCGTCATAGGCGGCAAGGCTGCGCTGGGCGGCGTCGCACAGCGCCCGGTCGAGCATCTCGTTCGGCCCGTCGATGCGTTCACGCAGCGCGGCGGCTGTCCACCACACCAGCTTGTGGTGCAGCTCAGCCGGAAGCTCGGTCTGGAATTGTCCCACTTCGGGACTGCCCCGGCGACGACTTTCGGCGATCAGCACCGCCATCGCGCTCGCCGCGACCACTCTGTCCGGATGCTGGACGAATCGGTTGATCAGGCTGGGCCGCTCGGGATCGTCCGGCGCGTTCATCGGCAGTGCCGCGCCGAGCATCTCCTGGCGGACGCGCGCGACCAGCTCGGCCATCAGCTCGCCGTCGCGCAGCAGGCCCGAATTCCACAGCCGGGCGAGCACGGAGACGCCCGGCTCGATCAGCCTGGCGACCAGCTCCGATTCGTTGCGCCCGGTGAGCACACGCACCGCATGCTCGCGAATCTCGCTCTCCACCGTCTCCACGAGGCCACGCACCAGCGCGGCCAGGCCTGCGCGGCTATGCTCGTCGAGGCGTGCCTCTTCGGGCAGGAAGAAATCTTCGACCGCGACCATCAGACCCCTATAGGCACGCAGCTCCGCAGCCGCCGCACGTGCGAGCAGCTCCCCAGCGCTGACAGCCAAGCCATCGCGCACGCCGACGGGATTCTCCGACATCGACCCCAAGCTAACGGAAATGTCCTTAAGACGAGACTAAGCTTTTTCGCGCGTGCTCTCAACCGCCGCAGCGAGCGTGGCGAAGGAATATATCGCAACCGCAGCAAGGCCGAGCGTGGCGAATCCCGCCAGCGCAAAGGGCGTGAGGACGAGCAGATGCGCGGAGGGACTGCCCCACCAGCGCTTCGCCCGGGCCGGCACGCGCTCGACGAGCAGCTGCGCCGCGACACCGACCAGCGCGAGCACCGGCGGGGTCGTGCTGCCCGTATTGGCGAATTCGGCCCATCCGGTGAGAATCGCGATCAGCCCGAACAGCGCGAAGATCGCCCATTCGAGCAGCCCGGCGCGCTTGTCCTCGCCGCGCAGCACCGCCATCGCCGCGCCCGTGGCGAGCGTCGCGGTGCCGAGCAGGGCGACGACGCTGCCCGCCCCCTCCCAGCGCAGCGCGGTGAGGATCAGCGAACCCGCCGAGATCACGCCGCCGGCCACGCTCAGCGCCCAGCCGGGCACGTTGCGGCCGACCAGCTCGGGCAGCGCGATTCGCGCGGCGCGGGTGAACACCCAGCGGTCCGCCCAATCGGTGCGGCGCTCGGTCAACGCTGCGAGCACGCCGGTGTTGCGCGCGGCCAGCCCCTCGACGCTGCGCTCGACGGCATGGCCGCCCTTGAGCCAGCCGGCGGTGAGCCCGACATGCTCGGCGCCCGATTGCGCGGCCACGCGGAGCAGCGCCGACTGGAAATCGTAATCCTCGGGCATCTGCGCGATCTGGGCGAGCTGCTCCACGGTGATACGGGCGACGCCGGCCCAGCTGTCGCGCATGTCGAGCCGCTCGATCGCGGCGGGCGAAGTGGGATCATCGGTGACGAGCAGCGCCTCGCCTCCCGCCTTCGCCATCTTGTCCATCACCGGATCGGTGGTGACCAGCCCGTCGGCCATCACCAGCACCTGCGCGCCGGGCGCGATCTTCTCGGCGGCTTCCTCGGCCGAACGGACGATCTCGATGCGCGGATGGCGCTTGGCGGCACGGTTGACCGCGGTGAGCAGCGCCGGCGTCATCTTGCCTACCGCGACCAGCACCTGCTCCGCCCCGGCGCCGACCAGCAGCCGCGCCTGATATTCGAGCAGCGTCATCCCGCCGAACGGCAGGGTCGCCATCAGCGTACCCGGACGGCCCTCGGCCTCCTCGACAGCAAAGATCAGCCCCGCCAGCATGATGTTCGATCCGTTAAGCGGTTTCGATCAGTACAGCAAATGCGGGGCGCGGGCCTCGACCCAGGCGGCTTCGTCCGGCCGCGTACGCGCATCGAGGTCGCCGGGCTGCGCCGCCGGATCGTCGACCCATTCGCGCAGGTCCGGGCCGCCGTTGATCACGTCGATCGCCAGCTTGTCGAAGACATATTCGTACGGGAAGTCGCGCCACAGCGGGTAATCGCCATAGAGCTTGCGGATCGCCTTGAAGCCCAGCGCCTGGAGCCGCCAGGGCTGGAACGCGGCATGGTCATAGGCCTGCCCCTCGGCATGGATGAACACGCCCGAGCAGAGCTGGCCGACATGCTTGTGGAAGGTCGGCTGGAACCAGAAGTCGCGCAGGGTGCAGCCGGCCAGCCATTGCGGCGCGAGCGTGTACATGGCGACGATCAGCTTCTTCGCATCGATGTCCGGCGCGCCGAACAATTCCAGGGGCCGCGTGGTGCCGCGCCCTTCGGAAAGCGTGGTCCCCTCCAGCATCACCGTGCCGGCATAGGCGCGCGCCATGTTGACGTTGGCGGCATTGGGGCTCGGGTTGATCCAGGGGCGCTCGATCGGCCAGCCGAAGCCGGGCGCCGCATCGGGCTGCCAGCCCTCCATCTCGATCACCCGGTAATCGACGTCCAGGTTGAACTGCCTGATGAACCAATGGCCCATCTCGCCCAGCGTCATGCCGTGCCGCATCGGCATCGGCCCGGCGCCGACAAAGCTCTCCCAGCCCGGCAGCAGGGTCGTGCCCTCGGCCGGCCGGCCGGCCGGATTGGGGCGATCGAGCACCCACACGCTTTTGCCATGCTCGGCCGCGGCCTCGAGCACATAGAGCAGCGTGGTGACGAAGGTGTAGATGCGGCAGCCGACGTCCTGCAGGTCGATCAGGATCGTGTCGAACGTCCCCATCGACTGGCCGGTCGGCCGGCGGACCTCGCCGTAAAGGCTGAACACCGGCATCCCGTAGGTCGGGTCGGTATAGTCCGGCGACTCCATCATATTGTCCTGCAGGTCGCCACGCACGCCGTGCTGCGGGCCGAACACCGCCGAGACGTTGAGCCCGGTCGCGACAAGGGCGTCGAGCGAATGCGTCAGGTCCGCGGTCACCGAGGCGGGGTGCGCGAGCAGCGCCACGCGCTTGCCTTCGAGGGGACGACGAAGCTCAGGGCTCTCGAGGAGCCGGTCGATGCCGAATTTCATGCGCCGCTGGGTGCCGGGAGTTGGAGCACGAAGCAAGCCGGATCGTGGAAATCCGGTTTCCCGGCGGGATGGGCTGCCGACCAATAGGATTTGGTCCCGTCGACCTCCTCGATCACCGCGGTGATCGCCACCCGCCATTTCCCCTCGGGCAGCCCACCCAGATCGACGGCGACGCGAACGCCGTCCTCGACCGGCTCGATCCGCGGTGCGTCGAGCGGCTGGTCGCGCATGCCCTCGCGGTACCCGTCGAAGCGATATGCGGCCCAGGCAGTCGAAGGCGAGAAGTTGAACTCGAAATAGCCCTCCCCGCCCGCCGGCTTCACGAACAGCTCGAAGCAGGTGTGCTTCCACAGCTCGTCGGTCCGTACCGGCGCTGTGGGCCCCGGAACCAGCGGCGGCTGGCCCGTCACGCGACAGACGAGCAGGCTCTCCCCACGCTGGATATCAACGGTGACGTCGATGCCCTCCACCGCACGCGGCGGATGATCGGGATGCGGGACGAGCGGAACGCGAATGGTCATAGGCTCGGTCTAGCGCAGCAAGGGCACAAAGGCGATTTCGCTTCAAATGTAGGATTTCGCATGATCTACCCTGATCGATGCAGCCTGATCGCGCCTTGTTCCTGTCCGCTCCCCGGTCGAAGCCCCATGCGGGAAGGGGAAAACAGGGGCCCCGTAGTGTATGGTTCGTAAACTTCCGCGCGCCGTCAGATGGGGCGGGACGCGCGACTCCGAACTGGGCTAGTGGCCCGTGCGTGTCCGTTCCATTCTACCGCTCGCGTACCGGCGTCTTCCTCCTCGCCACCCTGTGCTGCATGCTCTGGGGCAGCGCCTTCCCCACGGTGAAGAACGGCTATGCGCTGTTCGGCATCGGCAAGGCGGACACCGCCGCGCAATTGCTCTTCGCGGGCTATCGCTTCGCGCTGGCCGGGCTGATCCTGCTCGCCACCGCCGCCGCGATGCGCAAGCCGGTGCTGCCGGCGGACAAGCGCCAGGCCGGCCAGGTGGCGCTGCTCGGCCTCACCCAGACCGGCATCCAATATGTCTTCTTCTATGTCGGACTCGCCCATGCCAGCGGAGTGAAGTCCTCGATCATGAATGCGACCGGCGTGTTCTTCAGCGTGATCCTCGCCCATTTCCTCTATGCCGATGATCGGCTGGCGGGCCGCAGGGCACTGGGCTGCCTGATCGGCTTCCTCGGCGTGGTGGTGGTGAACCTGGGCGGCAGCGGCCATTTCGACTTCGACTTCACCCTGCTCGGCGAGGGCTTCATCGTCATCGCCGCCTTCGTGCTCGCCGCGGCCTCGATCTATGGCAAGCGCCTGTCGCGCGACATGGACGCGATGGTGATGACCGGCTGGCAGCTGACGATCGGCGGCCTGCTGCTCACTGCCATGGGCCTGATCGGTGGCGGGCACATGGCCCCCGCCACGCCCCTGTCGGCCGGGCTCCTCCTCTATCTCGCCCTGCTCTCCTCGGTCGCCTTCGCGCTGTGGAGCCTGCTGCTCAAGCACAACCCGGTCGGCCTGATCGCCGCGTTCAACTTCCTGATCCCGGTGTTCGGCGTCTCGCTCTCGGCGATCTTCCTCGGCGAATCGATCCTGCGCTGGAGCTATCTCGCCGCGCTGCTGCTGGTCTGCGCCGGCATCTGGATGGTGACGCGCCCCGCCGCCCCGGCCACGCGCTCCGGGTGATTGCGGCAGCGTTACAACTCAGATATCGTATACGATAATATACGCCATCTGGGGTCCGTTCATGCCGAAGCTTCCCGCGCTCGTCCTTGGTCTCGCCACGCCGCTGGCGCTGGGCACCGCCTCGGCCCCACCCGCGAGCGGCCCGGCCTACACGCTGTCGATGCCCGATCCGGCGAGCCATCGCTTCGCCGTGACGCTCGACATGACCGCGGCGTCCGGCGACGTCACGCTCGTCATGCCGGTCTGGACCCCCGGCTACTACCAGCGGATGAACTATGCCGAGAAGGTCCGCGACCTTGCCGCCACCGACCAGGCCGGCCACCCGCTCGCCGTGCGTCAGGAGGGCAATCGCTGGCACATCGCCGCACCCCGGGGTGCGAAGCTGCGCATCCGCTACCAGGTGCTCGCCGATCGCGACTTCGTCGCCGCCAACTTCCTCGATGCGAACAAGGGCTATGTCTCCCCCGCCGGCGTGTTCGCTTATCCGGAGGGCCGGCTGCGCCAGCCGGTGACGCTGCGCATTGCACCGCAGGCGGGCTGGACCATCGCCACCGGACTGGCACCGCTCGGCAAGGCTGCCAACGCCTATCGCGCGGCGGATTTCGACATCCTCTATGACAGCCCGATCCTGATGGGGAAGCTCGAGCGCCTGCCCTCCTTCCAGGTGCGCGGCGTGCCGCATCACTTCGCCGGCGTGGAATTCGGCACGATCGACCGGGCGCTGCTGGTGTCGGACACCCGGAAGATCGTCACCGCGGCCTCGGCGATCCTCGGCGACATCCCCTATCGCGACTACACATTCCTCGCCATCGGCCCCACCCCGGGCGGGATCGAGCATCTCAATTCGACGGCGGTGGGCCTGAGCGGCCAGGACAATCGCACGCCGGGCGGACGGCTGCGGCTCAACAGCTTCCTCGCCCATGAATATTTCCACCACTACAACGTCAAGCGCATCCGTCCGCGCGAGCTCGGACCATTCGACTATGAGCGCGAGAACCGCACGCGGCTGCTCTGGGTGTCGGAGGGCTTCACCGTCTATTACGAAGGCGTGGTGATGCGCCGCGCCGGGCTGATCGATCGCGAGGCGTTCCTCGACGATCTCTCGGGCAATATGCGCGCCTATGAGAACGGCCCCGGCCACCGCTTCCAGTCGGTATCCCAGGCGAGCTACGAGACCTGGGAGGATGGGCCGTTCGGCCGCAAGGATGGCAAGACCATCTCCTATTACGAGAAGGGCCCGGTGATCGGCTTCATGCTCGATCTCGCCATCCGCCACGCCACCGGCAACCAGCGCTCGCTCGACGACGTGATGCGCGCGCTCTACCGCGACTATTACCAGCGCGCCGGCCGCGGCTTCACCGATGCCGAGTTCCGCGCCACCTGCGAGCGCATCGCCGGCACCTCGCTGGCCGATCTGTTCCGCTATGTCGATACCACCGACGATCCCGACTATGCCCGCTACTTCGGCTATGCCGGGCTGGACGTGGACACGACGCCCGATGCCAAGGGCGAGCGCCGCTTCACCCTCACGCCCAAACGCGATCCGGATGCGCTCCAGCAGCGGATTCTCGCCAGCTTCTGACGCGCCGTGCGGCGATGCTTGGCGTTCGGGGTAAATTCTTGCTAGGCGCCGCCGCATCATGACCGAATTCAAGTCCGATCTGCTCCGTCTGCTCTCCGAGCGTGGCTATATCCACCAGGTCACCGACCCGGAGGCGCTCGACGCCCTTGCGACCAAGCAGATCGTGCCCGGCTATATCGGCTTCGATCCGACCGCGCCTTCGCTGCACGTCGGCAGCCTCGTGCAGATCATGCTGCTTCGCCGTCTCCAGCAGGCGGGCCACAAGCCGATCGTGCTGATGGGCGGCGGCACCGGCAAGATCGGCGATCCCTCGTTCAAGGACGAGGCGCGCAAGCTGATGACCGACGAGGTCATCCAGTCGAACGTCGCCTCGATCAAGACCGTGTTCGAGAAGTTCCTGACCTTCGGCGACGGCCCCACCGACGCGGTGATGGTCGACAATGCCGACTGGCTCGACAAGCTCGAATACATCCCCTTCCTGCGCGACATCGGCCGGCATTTCTCGGTCAACCGCATGCTCAGCTTCGACTCGGTCAAGCTGCGCCTCGATCGCGAGCAGTCGCTGTCGTTCCTCGAGTTCAACTACATGATCCTCCAGGGCTATGACTTCCTGGAGCTGTCGCGCCGCGCCGCGGTCCGCCTGCAGATGGGCGGATCGGACCAGTGGGGCAACATCGTCAACGGCATCGAGCTCGCCCGCCGCGTCGACGGCACCGAGGTCTACGGTGTCACCACCCCGCTGATCACCACGGCGGACGGCGGCAAGATGGGCAAGACCATGTCGGGCGCCGTCTGGCTCAACGACGACCAGCTCTCGGCCTTCGATTACTGGCAGTTCTGGCGCAACACCGACGACCGCGACGTCGGCCGCTTCCTGCGCCTGTTCACCGATCTGCCGCTCGACGAGATCGCCCGGCTAGAGGCACTCGAGGGTGCCGGCATCAACGAAGCGAAGAAGATCCTCGCCAACGAGGCCACCGCCATGTGCCGCGGCCGCGAAGCCGCCGATGAAGCAGCGGAGACCGCCCGCAAGGTATTCGAGGAAGGCTCGGCCGGCGGCTCGCTGCCGACCTTCGTGGTCGAGGGCGGCAGCATCGCCGTTGTGGATGGCCTGGTCGCACTCGGCCTCGTCCCGTCCAAGGGCGAGGCGCGCCGCAAGATCGCCGAGGGCGCGATCCGCGTCGATGACGAGGTGGTGAGCGACCCGGCGCTGGTGATCGCCGTCACCGCCCAGGTGAAGCTCAGCTTCGGCAAGAAGAAGCACGGCCTGCTCACGCCTGCGTAATCTTCCGGATCCGCCGATAAGTTGCCGTTAAGCAGCTTTGTTGGAAGGAATTTCACGCGGTAACGCTATTACCATGGACGTACCTCAAGCGTTTGTGGGGCGTTGCGTGAGTTTTGGATCGAACCTGGCTTATTCGGATCCCCGGCGGGAAGGACGCGACGACGTCTATTACCGCGCGCGCGCCTTCGGTCCCGATGCGAAGCAGCTGAACTTCATCATCGTCAACATCTCGGCGCACGGCCTGATGGCGCGCTGTGACGATCCGTTCGAGACCGGCGATCGCATCCGCGTAGTGCTGCCGCATGCCGGCACGGTGGTCGCGGAAGTCCGCTGGGCACTTGGCGGCCGCATCGGCTGCCAGTTCGAACGCGCGATCGACCTCGCCAGCTATTACGAGCTGATCTCGGTGATGGTGAAGGCGAAATAGCCTTATCCGCCGCGGTTCTGCGGGTTCCGCCACTTGAGCAGATAGCCGAATCCCGGTGCGATCAGGGCACCGGCGAGGACCCATTCGAAAAGCGTCAGGGGCCGTTCGTCGGGATCGTGTCCCGTGACGAAAAGAAAGAGAAAAAACGCAGCCAGGCCAGCGACGATCATCGCAATGGCAACGAGCAGGCCCTTCCGATCATTCCGCATGCCTTCATGCTCCCCAGACGGCCTCTACCGCATACACGCCGGGAGCTTGCCTGGCCATTCCCCGAGCCGTCATCCGATCGCCACTGCCGAATGATCCTCCGCCTGCACGACGACGCCGGCCGCCTTCCGCTCGGAATAGCGATCGACGAGCTGGCCGGCATGCGGCCGCATCAGCACGGTGATCCGCACCAGCTCCTCCATCACGTCGACGATGCGGTCATAATAGCTGGACGGCTTCATCCGGCCGGCCTCGTCGAATTCCTTGTAGGCCGTGGCGACGGAGGACTGGTTCGGAATGGTGAACATCCGCATCCAGCGGCCGAGCAGGCGCAGCGTGTTGACCGCGTTGAACGACTGGGACCCGCCCGACACCTGCATGACCGCAAGCGTCCGGCCCTGGGTGGGGCGCATGCCGCGCATCTCCAGCGGCAGATGATCGATCTGCGCCTTCATGATCCCCGAGATCGCGCCGTGCCGCTCCGGGCTGCACCAGACCTGCCCCTCCGACCATAGCGACAGTTCGCGCAGCTCGTGCACGGCCGGGTGGTCGTCGCCGGCGACCTGATCGGGCAGCGGCAGGTCCGACGGATCGAAGATGCGGGTCTCCGCACCGAAGAACCGGAGGAGCCGGGCGGCCTCCTCGACTGCCAGGCGCGAGAAGGAGCGCTCCCGCAGCGAACCGTAGAGCAGCAGGATACGCGGCGCCGGCTGGTCCTCGCCCATGCCGAGCGCGGGGCGCCGGATCGCGAAGGCGGGATCGAGGGCCGGCAGATGCTCGGGATCGGACAGGGATCGAAGGCGGCTCATAGGGGCTCCGCGGAGGGTTCGGTGAAGATCGCATCCGCGACCAGATGGGCTGCGACCGCACCGACGAGCTGGGCAGCGATGAAGCCGGGCACGCAGGCCGGGGCGATACCGGCGAAGCTGTCGCTCAGCGCACGCGCGATCGTGATGGCGGGGTTCGCGAAGCTCGTGGATGCAGTGAACCAATAGGCCGCGGTGATGTAGAGCGCCACGCTCGCCGGAATGCTGCCAGGCCTCGTCTTCGCCGTCCCGAGGATCGTCAGCACCAACCCGAAAGTGGCGATCGCCTCGGCAAGCCACTGTCCGGGGCCGAAGCGCATCTTCGCCGACAGCTGGAAGACCGACACCTCGAACATCAGATGGGCGAGCCAGACGCCGAGGATGCCGCCGGCGATCTGGGCACCAGCATAGGCGATCGCCGTGTCGGTGCCGATCTGGCCGCGCAGACGCAGGACCAGCGTGACGGCCGGGTTCATGTGTGCGCCCGATACCGGCGCCAGCATCGTGACGAGCACGAAGAGCATGGCCCCGGTCGCAAGCGTGTTGCCGAGCAGCGCGAGGGCGACGTTACCGCCGGCAAGCCGCTCGGCCATGATGCCGGATCCGATCACGGTCGCGAACAGCATCGCGCTGCCCAGCGCCTCGGCGAGGACGGCCCGGCGACTCACGCCGGCCGGATGCGGTTGCCGCCGGCGTCGACCACCCGCTCGCCATCCTCCTTCGCGAAGGCCGCCCTCTGGGCATCGGGCAGGATATCGAGCACGGCTTCCGAGGGACGGCAGAGCTTCACGCCCAGCGGCGTGACCACCAGCGGCCGGTTGATCAGGACCGGGTGCGCCATCATCGCATCGAGCAGCGCATCGTCGGAGAGCGTCCTGTCCGCCAGGCCGAGTTCGGCGAACGGCGTCCCCTTCTCGCGCAGCAGGGCGCGCGGCGTCATCCCGGCGCGGACGATCATCTCGGCCAGCAGCGCGCGGGCCGGCGGCGTCTTGAGATACTCGACGACATGCGGCTCGACGCCCGAGTTGCGGATCAGCGCCAGCACGTTCCGCGAGGTTCCGCAGTCCGGATTGTGGTAGATGACGATATCGGTCACGGTGCCGTCCTTCAGCAGCAGGTGGTGAGTTCGGCGAGCAGCGGCTCGCACAGTTCCGCGCGCCCCTGGCAGCAATCCTTGGCAAGGAAGGTCATCAGCGCCCGCAGCGTGTCGATACCGGCACGCTGGATCTGCTGCCGGCCGCGCTTCTCGGAAACCACGAGACCGGCCTTGGCGAGCACGGCAAGATGGGTCGAGAAGGTACTCTGGCTCAGCCCGCTCGCCTCCACCAGCGCGCCCGTCGACAGGCCGTCCGGCTCATGCCGGACGAGCAGCCGGAAGGCATCGAGCCGGGTCGGGTGCGAGAGCGCGGCGAGCGCCGCCAAGGCGGTTTCGGTTTCCATGCATCGGGAATAGACGATGGATTCTCGGGGGTCAATACGCATCGGATTTACCCGATGTGTGATCCACCTTGTTCAATGCGGTATTTCAATTACCGGCTCCGTCATCGACCCAAGCCATTCCGTCTCAGCAGCGCACCGCCGCATCCCGGGCACCATGCGACGACCGATCCAAGCAGTTCGGGGAATGAATGGCCAATAATGGGCGGTTTTCGGTCCGACCGCTTTTGGATGACCTACCCTCGATGCGGACGGAATTTGGTTCGAGGTTACAGCGCGTCTTGCAATGTAGGATTTCAAATGTTTCCTGTTTGTTCTCATCGTGAGCGCGGAGCGAACAGGAGAATAATATGGCTTTCGTAACGGATACCGACTTGGCAGCGACGGGTGCCGGCCAGGGCGCAGCCATGGTCGGCTTCATCCAGAACGGCACCGGCGCCGCCCCGCGAATCGCGATGGAGAAGCTTCGCGAAACGGTGTCGGTGGAGGATTTCGGTGTCGTGGGCGATGGGGTAGCCGACGATACGGCTGAGCTCCAGGCCGCGCTTGCCGCGATGGCGGCAGGACAAGCGCTGGATCTTGGCACCGGGAAGACTTTCCGGATCAGCGCAACCCTCATCTTCGCCAAGCCGATCGTGATTCTCGGAGGAGCCAAGGAACAGAGCAAGTTTCTGTTCGCGGCGAACGGAGAGTATACAGACCTCGGCGGCGGCCTGGGTAAAGTCGCGATGCTTTTCCCGCATCCCGACATCTCCATCCCAGTGCCCTCGGGTGCGAATGCCACCCGATCCAGACTTCAAGGCTTCACTGTCGAGATGGAGGAGGCGGGGCCATCCGACCTTCGCGGCATCGTTCTGAATGCGCCCTGCTACCTCAGCGAAGTCGATGTCAACGCATTCGGGAGAGCTGGATTCTCCATCATCGCTGGCGACAGCACGCCGTTGGACGGCAATGCCAATGGATCGACGCTGACAAACTGCACCGCAATGGACAATGGCGGGCACGGCTTCGAAACCTTGGGCTCGGACGCCAGTCAATGTCGCTTCGACGCTTGTCGGGCTTTCGCAAATGGTGGCTGGGGGTTCTATGAAGGCGGTTTTCTCGGCAACCTTTATCTCTCGTGCGAGGCAGACAATAACGCAGGCGGTGGTTTTGGCGCAGATAACTCGATGCCAAACACTACGGTATATCTGTTCTGCTATGCCGAGATAAATCAGAACCCGCTGTTCTCCGTAAACACGCGCTCGCTACTCCTCAGTTGCAGTCCCTACGCTGGAGCGAATGAAGATTCCGGATTCGTGCTTGCTGGCCTACCCTCTGGCGACGGCTATTCGGCACGCGCCCTGACCTTTGCCGAAAATGCAGCAGTCGCCAACGTGCAGGGAGCGGGAGTCTCGCCAGGGCCCTTCACCCGCGTCGGCAAGAATGGATTCGAGCATCTTCCTTACGCGGAAGCAAGCTGCCGCCTCCAGATAAGGTCGCTTGCATCGACCAACTATATCGACATCTACAATGACGATACCGCCGTCATCAGTTTTCCTCAGAAGACAATTGTTGCGGGTAACATCAGCTACAAGCGGCCGTTCATGCCTAATGGATTCGTAGTTGGGCCGGACGCTGCGTGCGGCTTCCTGGGTGCTGGTACCACTTCACCCGTTTCGGGGAGCTTTGCCGCCGGCGGAATCTGGCTGCATTCTCAGCCCATTGCTGGCGGTCATGTTGGGTGGGTCTGCGTCACTGGAGGATCCCCCGGTACATGGAAGGCGTTCGGCGCGATCGAACCCTGAGGAAATGCCGCCGCATTGCGCATGCGTGGTGTGGCGGCGAATTTCTGCAGAAACGTCAATGCCAACCACTACGAGGCGGGAAGTGCTCAGTTGCGGACTATCGCGGCGCAGCATGGGTGCACGTAGTGCCACCGTGCATGATTGCCGGTCTTTCGCGCGTTCCAATGGCGCCGGGTTAAGAGCTTTACGCAACTGAGGCACAAGCTCATTTATTCGCTCGATCGCGACTGCGGACGGCAGAAATTGGGTGGCTTGCAGACAGAGCGTTTCCGGGCATGCTCGGCAGCGAGCTGACGCACAGATGCGCGGAGGGGTGAATGAAAACACTGATCGGGATTGTTGCTGCTCTCGCCGCAGCTACGGGCAGCAAACCGGCTCATTCGGAATCCTTCAGGCTCACCTGCGTGGGAACTGGTAGATCACAGGGCAATGAGGGCGTTCGAAAGATCAGTGAGACCAAGTATCGCATCGAAGGTGAGGGTCAGCAGGTCTCCATTCGCGACGGAGACTATGAATTCTGCATTCAAGGGGCCACCTGCGCCGTCGCAATGAGCAGTGAGGTTGTGCAGGTTCACGTTCGAAGCGCTCCCCACCATGACCCGGGTTACACGGCAGTCTTCCACCTCGATCGAAAGAGCCTGATCTTCAAAGCTTCCGGAGGCGGTCTCGATGGCGGTTGGTCGATAACCGGGAAATGCAAACCCGGGCGCTCCTGATCAAGAAGAGGCGTCCGCTTTCCGGCGCTGATCCGAGCAGCACAATGGCAGACTTTGGGGCGTTAGCCGGCCGGTGGCTTTGGATCCCAAGCGCCCGGGTGCCGCCGTTGAAATTCGGCCCAGAACAGGTCGCGGGCTTGGCGCGGGAAAGCAATTCCTTCGGGGTCGCACTGCGACGCCTCCGCGTCGTCGATCACGCCGAACAGGCCCGTAAGAACGAAGCCGTAATAATCCGCGTCGCTGTAAGGCGGTGAATTCTCTTCGACCGTCGGCATTTGGGCACTATGATCAGCCGGGGGTACGCTCGCAAGTGAGGCGCCAACGATCATTCGCCTAGTCCGCCCCTCGCCCCACCCGGTACCGGACGAAGGCGCAGGCCTACCCCGCCCGCAACAAGCTCACCGCCGCATCCCGCTCGAACAGGTACAGCGCCACCCGCGCCGCCTCGCCGCGCGGCGAATGCAGCGAGCGGTCCTGGTCCTCCAGCAATCGCGCATCGGCGTTCGCTGCGGCGATCAGCGTCGCCAGGCTCTCGGGCGTCGCCAGCCGGAAGGTCTGCTCGCCCGATTGCCGGGTGCCGAGGATCTCGCCCGCGCCGCGCAGCTCGAGGTCGCGCTCGGCGATCAGGAAGCCGTCGGTCGTGTCGCGCATCAGCGCCAATCTCGCTCGAGACGTCTCGCTGAGCTTGTCGCCACGCAGCAGGATGCAGTGCGACTGCCCCCCGCCCCGCCCGACGCGCCCGCGCAGCTGGTGAAGCTGGGCCAGGCCGAACCGGTCCGCCGCCTCGATCACGATCAGCGTGGCGTTGGGCACGTCCACGCCGACTTCGATCACCGTGGTCGCCACCAGCACGCCGAGCTCGCCGCTGGCGAAGCGCGCCATCACCGCATCCTTCTCCGGTCCCTTCATCCGGCCATGGACCAGCCCGACCTTGGCGCCGAACTTCGCGGTGAGAGTCGCGGCGCGATGTTCGGCCGCGGCGAGGTCGGTCTTCTCGCTCTCCTCGACCAGCGGGCACACCCAATAGGCCTGCTTGCCCGCCTCCAGATGCCGGCCGAGCCCGGCGATCACCGCATCGAGCTTGTCCTCGGCGATCACCGTGGTCTGGATCGGCTGGCGGCCCGGCGGCATCTCGTCGAGCCGGCTCACGTCCATCTCGCCGTGCGAGGCGAGCTGCAGCGTCCGCGGGATCGGCGTGGCGGTCATGACGAGCAGGTGCGGCGGCACCTGCGCCTTGGCCTGGAGCATCAGCCGCTCGGCCACGCCGAAGCGGTGCTGCTCGTCCACCACCACCAGCCCCAGGTCGCGATAGGTCACGCCCTGCTGGAAGATCGCATGGGTGCCGACCAGGATGTCGATCTCGCCCGCGGCGAGTCCCATCAGCGTCGCCTCGCGCGCCTTGCCCTTGTCGCGCCCGGTGAGGATCGCGACGCGCACATCGAGCCCGGCGAGCAGCCGCGAGAGGTTCTCGTAATGCTGGCGGGCCAGGATCTCGGTCGGCGCCAGCATCGCGCCCTGCGCCCCGGCCTCGGCGGCGATCAGCAGCGCCATGGTCGCCACCAGAGTCTTGCCCGCGCCGACATCGCCCTGGAGCAGGCGCAGCATCGGCTGGCTCTGCGCCATGTCGCCTTCGATCTCGCGGATCGTGCGGCTCTGCGCGCCGGTCGGCGTGTACGGCAGCTGGAGCCTGTCGCGCAGCCGTCCATCGCCGGTCAGCGGCCGCCCGCGCTTGGCCCGCGCCTCGCCGCGCACCAGCATCAGCGCGAGCTGGTTGGCGAACACCTCATCATAAGCGAGCCGCTCGCGCGCCTTGGCATCGGCCGGATCGGCATGAATTCGGGCGAGCGCTTCCTTCCAGGCCGGCCATTGGTGGCGGTCCTTCAGGCTCGGCTCGATCCATTCGGGCAGTTCGGGCGCGCGCTCGATCGCCTGGGCAGCCATCGCCGCGATCCGCTTCGAGGTGATGCCCTCCGAACAGGGATAGATCGCCTCGCGCCCGCCGCCGTCCGCCTCTTCGGGCACGGCGACCTCGGGATGCACGATCTGCAGCTCCTGGCCATACTGGTCGAGCTTGCCCGAGACCCAGCGCTTCTCGTTCAGGGGAAGCAGCTTCTTCGCCCAACCCGAATTGCCGCCGAAGAAGACCAGGCTGACATGGTTGCCATGCCCATCCTCCGCCTGCACCCGGGCGGGCGAGCGGGGGCTGCTGCCGAAACGGTAGCTCACCGCGGTCAGTTCGATCGCGATGGTCCGACCCACGTCCGATGCCATCAACTCGCTGCGCGGTATCCGGTCGATGAAGCCGGTGGGGAGATGGAAGGCGACATCGACCACGCGCGCCAGCCCGAGCCGTTCGAGCGGCTTGGCGAGCGCGGCGCCGATCCCCTTGAGCGCCGTGACTTCGGCGAAGAGTGGATTGAGTATGTCGGGCCGCATTATGCCCGACCTAGTCGCTGCAATGGCGCCCCGCTAGGGGGCGCGCGAAACGATCAATGGGTGGCGATGCGCTGGCCCGCCGACTCGATCGCCGCGAGCACCTCGGTCACCGTCGAGCCGACCACCACTTCGTGCGCGCCGTCGAACGAAAGCACGCCGACATCGTCGCCGGCCATGTTGATCGTCGCCACGGTACGCACCGAAGCGATGTTCACCAGGATCGGGTCGCCGTTGATCGACTTGAGCATAACGAAACGCATTTGGCACAACCTCTACGTAGAATATCCCCCATCATAGGAAGGCCGCCGGCCAAGCGGGTGCGATCGCGCGAGAATGGCGCGATTAAGTTGTGGACTGGCTTTCCCGGCACCGCGGGCCTATCTGCACAACCATATTCCCCTCGCCGACTGCGCCCTTTCGCGCTGCCGGCCATTTGTCGTTGAGGACCGAATGGACCGCGAAATCCGTCTCAAGCGCCTGCGTTTCCGTGCCTGGCACCGCGGCGTGAAGGAAGCCGACCTGCTGATCGGCGGCTTCTTCGACCAGCATGGCAAAGGCTGGAACGACGCCGAGATGGACCTGTTCGAAGCGCTGCTCGAGGAGCAGGACGTCGATATCATGGCCTGGGCGATGGGAACCGCGGCCGTGCCGGAACGCTATGCGGGAACGGTAATGACCGCCCTCAAGACCCTGAACTACGTGCCGATCAGCAAGTAGCCGTCATCCCGGCGAAAGCCGGGATATCGTGCGGCTCCTTCCCAGCGCCTTCGCCTGAGATCCCGGCTTTCGCCGGGATGACGAACCAAGAGCCAAGATGCCCGACCTCAAGACCATCCTCTCCGCGCAAAAGCCCCTCACCCTCGCGGGCGCACCCACCGGCTTCCTTCCCTGGATGCTCGCCGATCTGGCGCGCGCCGGACGAATGACCGTGTTCGTCGCGCCCGACGAGGCGGCGATGCGCGCGGTGGCGGGCACCGCGCCCTATTTCGCGCCCGAGCTCGAGGTCCTCAGCTTCCCGGCCTGGGACTGCCTTCCCTATGACCGCGCCAGCCCCACGCTGCGCGTCATGGCCGAGCGGTTGGCCACGCTCCACGCGCTCCAGGCCAGGAGCGACAAGCCGCGCCTGCTGGTCACCACGGTCAACGCCGTCACCCAGCGCACGCTGACGCCGTTCCGCATCCGCCAGCTCGTCGCCCGCCTGGCTCCCGGCGAGCGCATCGGCCTCGACAAACTCGCGGTGCTGCTCCAGGCGAACGGCTATGTCCGCGTCGACACGGTGAACGATTCCGGCGAGTTCGCGGTGCGCGGCGGCCTGGTCGATCTGTTCCCGAGCGGCGCCGAGCAGGCGCTGCGCCTCGATTTCTTCGGCGACGAGATCGAGAGCGTCCGCACCTTCGATCCCTCTGACCAGCGCACCACCGGCCGCATCGACGGCTTCACCCTGCTCCCGGCATCCGAGGCGCTGCTCGACGAGGAGTCGGTCAAGCGCTTCCGCACCAGGTATCGGGAAAAGTTCGGCGCCACGGCCACCGGTGATCCGCTCTACCAGGCGATCAGCGACGGCCGTCGCCTCGCCGGCATGGAGCATTGGTTGCCCCTGTTCGAGGAACGGTTGGAGACGCTGTTCGAGCATCTTCCCGACGACTCGATCCTGATCCGCGATGCCGGTGACGCCGGTGCCGCCGAAGCGCGGTTCGAGGCGATCGCCGACTATCAGTCCAACCGCGTCCGCGCCCAGTCCGCCGATCCGGGCAGCTATCGCCCGCTCGCCGCCGACGCGCTCTATCTCGTCGCGAACGAGTGGGAAAAGCGCCTCGCCGACTGGCCGGCGCATACCAGCACGCCCTTCCACGAGCCGGAGAGCGCCACCGTCCTCGACTTCAACGTCGATGGCCCACGCGACTTCGCGCCCGAGCGTGCGGCGAACACCAATGTCTATGAGGCAGTGGTCGAGCACATCGCCAAGCTGCGCAAATCGGGCAAGAAGCCGATCCTCGCCAGCTATTCGAACGGCGCCCGCGAGCGCCTGACCGGCCTGCTCGCCGACCACGGGCTCAAGACCGCGCGCAAGGCCGAGAGCTGGCACGAGGCGATGGGCATCGCCGACAGCGCCGTCGCGATGATCGTGCTGCCGCTCGACCATGGCTTCTCCGCACCCGACGTCGCGGTGCTCACCGAGCAGGACATGCTCGGCGACCGCCTCGTCCGCCGGAGCAAGCGCCGCAAGTCGACCGATGCCTTCCTCAACGAGCTGGCGACGCTCTCGCCGGGCGATCTGGTGGTCCATGTCGATCACGGCATCGGCCGCTATGACGGGCTCACCCAGATCCCCGTCCAGAAGGCCCCGCACGACTGCGTCGCGCTCACTTATGCCGGTGGCGACAAGCTCTATGTGCCGGTCGAGAATCTCGAGGTCCTGAGCCGCTACGGCGCCGGCGAGGAAGGCGCGACGCTCGACAAGCTGGGCGGCGAGGCCTGGCAGCGCCGCAAGAGCCGGATGAAGGAGCGGATCCGCGAGATCGCGGGCGAGCTCATCGCCACCGCGGCCAAGCGTGCCACCCGCCCCGCCGAGATCGCCGAGCCCGATGCTGGCGGCTACCCCGCCTTTGTCGATCGCTTCCCGTATGAGGAAACCGACGACCAGGACCGCGCGATCAGCGACGTGCTCGAGGATCTCGCGGCGGGCCGCCCGATGGACCGGCTCATCGTCGGCGATGTCGGCTTCGGCAAGACCGAGGTCGCGCTGCGTGCGGCCTTCGTCGCGGCGATGGCCGGGATGCAGGTCGCGGTGGTCTGCCCGACCACTTTGCTCGCCCGCCAGCACTTCAACAACTTCACCCAGCGTTTCGAAGGCTTCCCGATCAAGGTCGGTCGCCTCTCCCGCCTGGTCGGCAGCACCGAGATGAAGGCGACCAAGGAAGGCGCCGCCGACGGCACGATCGACATCGTCGTCGGCACCCATGCGGTGCTGGCCAAGGGCGTCGAGTTCAAGCGGCTCGGCCTGGTGATCGTCGACGAGGAGCAGCGCTTCGGCGTCACCCACAAGGAGCGGCTCAAGGCGATGAAGGCGGACGTCCACGTCCTCACCCTCACCGCCACCCCGATCCCGCGCACCCTGCAGATGGCGATGTCGGGCCTGCGCGAGCTGAGCGTGATCCAGACCCCGCCGGTCGACCGTCTCGCCGTGCGCACCTATGTCATGCCCTGGGACCCGGTCGTCCTGCGCGAGGCGCTCCTTCGAGAGCATTATCGCGGCGGCCAGGCCTATTTCGTCACGCCGCGCGTCTCGGACCTGCCCGATATCGAGGAATTCCTGCGCAACGACGTGCCCGAGATCAGCTTCGTCGTGGCGCACGGCCAGATGGCGGCGGGCGAAGTCGAGGAGCGGATGTCCGCCTTCTACGATCGCAAGTACGATCTGCTCGTCTCGACCACGATCATCGAGAGCGGCATCGATATTCCCTCGGCCAACACGCTGATCATCAACCGCGCCGACAAGTTCGGTCTGGCGCAGCTCTACCAGCTGCGCGGGCGCGTCGGCCGCTCGAAGACGCGCGCCTATGCCTATATGACCACGCCTGCCCAGCGGCTGATGACCGAGGCGGCGGAGAAGCGGCTCAAGGTGCTGTCCGACCTGGAGAGCCTGGGCGCCGGCTTCCAGCTCGCGTCGCACGATCTCGACATCCGCGGCGCCGGCAATCTGCTCGGCGACGAGCAGTCGGGCCATATCAAGGAAGTCGGCTACGAACTCTACCAGTCGATGCTGGAAGAGGCGATCATGGACGCCAAGGCCGGCGGCCTGCGCGACGAGCGCCCACGCGACCTGAGCCCGCAGATCACCGTCGATGCGCCGATCATGATCCCCGAGGACTATGTCCCGGACCTGGATCTCCGCATGGGCCTCTATCGCCGCCTCAATGATGTCGAGGACCGCGCCGGTATCGAGGCGTTCGCAGCAGAGCTGATCGACCGCTTCGGCAAGCTACCCGAGGCGACCGAGAACCTCATCACCCTGATCGAGTCCAAGCTCAACGCCAAGAAGGCCTGCATCGCCAAGCTCGATGTCGGCCCCAAGGGCGCGCTGGTCACCTTCCACGACGACAAGTTCCCCAATGTCGAGGGGCTGCTCGCCTATGTCGACAAGCTGGAAGGCACGGCGAAGCTGCGTCCGGACATGAAGCTGGTCATCAACCGGGCCTGGGCCACGCCCCAGGCCCGGTTGAACGGCGCGCTGCAGCTGTCGCGCGGGCTCGCCAAGGCTGCCGGATGATTGACCCCGGTCAATAATGGCCCGGTAAAACGGCCTGAACACAACGCCCTGGGGGGTCTCTTCCTAGAATGGGAGCTCACCCCTTGGGAGAAGTTCAGAAGTGACCGATCATCTTTCGCCCCGTCTCGCGTTCATGGAGATGGATGCCGCCCAGCGCGCCACGCTTTCGGGCAGCAGCGCGCTGATCCGCTCGGTGATCGGCAAGGCCCTCGACCATTTCTACAAGCGCGTCCGCGCCACCCCCGAGACCGCACGCTTCTTCTCCAATCCCGATCACATGCGCGGCGCCCAGTCGGCCCAGGAGAAGCATTGGGGCCATATCGTCGATGGGCGCTTCGACGAGCAATATTACCAGAGCGTCCGCCGCATCGGCGCCACCCATTCCCGCATCGGCCTCGAGCCGCGCTGGTACATCGGCGGCTATGCGCTGGTGCTCGAGCAGCTGCTCCACGAGACGATGGCCCGCACCCCGTTGTGGCGCCGCCTGCTCGGCGCCCTGCGCCCGCGCACTGCCACCGCCCTGCCCGCCGCCCTCGTCAAGGCCGCGCTGCTCGACATGGAGCTGTCGATCTCGATCTACATCGAGGAGGAGCAGGTCGCCCGCGAAAAGGCCGTCCAGACGCTCGACGAAGCGCTCGCCGCGCTCGCCGAGGGCGATCTCACCCGCCAGCTTTCGCAGATGCCCGCCACCTATGCCTCGCTCGAGCGCAGCTACAACCACACGCTCGACAAGATGCGCGCGATGATCACCGCGGTCGCCGCCGGCACCCAGCGGATCAACGGCACGATCCACGAGATCGCCCAGGCTTCGGACGATCTCGCCCGCCGTACCCAGGCCAATGCTGCCAGCCTCGAGGAGACCAGCGCCGCGGTCACCCAGATGGACAGCCGCTCGCGCAACACCGCCCAGGCCGCCCGGTCGACCGTCGTCCGCGCCGACCAGGCGATCGCCACCGTCGATGACGGCCGCAGCGTCGCCGGCCAGGCGGTCGAGGCGATGCATCGCGTGTCGGACAGCGCCAAGGGCATCGACGCGGTGATCGAAGGCCTCGACAAGATCGCCTTCCAGACCCGCGTGCTGGCGATGAATGCCGCAGTCGAGGCCGGCCGTGCCGGCGAAGCAGGTCGCGGTTTCGCCGTCGTCGCCGATCTCGTCTCCGCCCTCGCCATGCGTGCCGAAGAGGAAGCCGGTCGCGCCCGCGAGCAGCTCACCCACACCCAGGCCGAAGTGGTCACCGCGGTAGAGGCAGTGATGAAGGTCGACGGCGCGCTCGCCAACATCTCGAGCGACGTCGGCGAGGTTCACGCCCTGCTCGGCACCATGGCGCAGGACAACAACGCCCAGGCAATCGCGATCGGCGAAGTCTCCACGGCGATCGGCACCATGGACCAGGGCACCCAGCAGAACGCCGCAATGGTCGAGGAGACCTCGGCCGCCACGCGCACGCTGAGCCAGGAAGCCGAGACCCTCGCCGAGCTCACCAGCGCCTTCCATACCGATGCCGCGAACGGGCGCGCGCGCGCAAATGGCCGGCATCCGATCATCGGTGGCGCAGTGCGGAATCTTCCCGCCGCCGCGATCTCCGCGTTGCGGGCTCCGCTCTAGGAACGGGAGCGATACGACCCATGTATTTTTGCGTAGTTGCGCATGCTGCAACTGCGTTCAGGATACGGGGGAAAGTTTGTCGATCGGCGTGCGTGGTCGTTCTGGCGGAACCTTGACGGTCCGCCGGCGGCTTCCGCGCCTTTGCGTGGCTTCGGTGTATTGAAGCTGACCCGATTTGGCAGGTTTCAGGGTGAACCAATCAGAGCAGGGCTGCGTACTTGGCCGTGACGGAAATGATTGAATCTGGCGTGACCCCAAATGGGGCCGCTCGTGGGGAGCTGGGCTTGAGGGAGCCGGATAGTTTCGACCAACGCCGATTGTTGACCGAAGCTATGGCTCGCCTCTCGCGCGCCTCCTCGATCGACGAGCTGGTCACCGTATTGCGGGAATGTGCGCGCAAGATCGCGCGCTGCGATGGCGTGACCGTCATCCGGCGCGAGGGGAATCTCGTTGCCTATATCGCCGAGGATGCGCTGACCCCGCTCTGGACCGGCGAGCGGTTTCCGATCGAGAACTGCATCTCCGGCCTCGCCATTATCGAGGCGCGGCCGATCCATATCCCGGACATCTATGCGGATCCGCGCGTGCCGGTGGACGCCTATCGCCCAACCTTCGTGCGCAGCATGTCGATGTTCCCGATCGGGCTGATGGGCCCCAGCATGGCGATGGGCGCCTATTGGGCAGAAGCCGGCCCGGCGGATCCCACCGTCACTGCCCTGCTCGGCAGCCTGGCGCGCTATGCCGGCGTCACGCTGGGCCGCGTCACCGAAGGCCGCGGCGCCGATCCGGCGACTTAGTCGCCAGCGACACCCAATCGCGCAACCCCGCTCCGATCCCCCCGTCAGGGAGAGGAATATGCAGCCTAAAGCGCCAGCCGCTCCTCGATCTCCTCTTCCAGCTCCTCGATCGAGAATTTCTCCCGCTCCATGCTGAAACCGCCGGCGGTGCCGTCGTCGATCTTCCAGTTGCCGCTCGCTTGCGTGCCCTGGTCGTCCACGCCGCCTTCGTAGAAGACCGCGTGGTTCCGGCGGCCGCGATACTGCTTCACGAACTGGACTAGCCCGCTGCTGCGCCGGCCGGCGACCGAAGCGCGACGGACTCCGCCCCGCCCGTCCGGCTCGCTGATCGAGCCCGAGAACACGCCGCCCGATTCCTCCAGGACGGCGATGAAGCCGCTGTCCTGGTCGCCGCCGCTGCTCGCATAACGGCCGTACCAGACGCCGCTCATGTCCCGCGGATCGCTCATGCGCGGCTCACCAGCTGGGCGAGCGCCGGCACATCGACCGGACCGGCACACAGGAAGCCCTGGAAATACTGGCAGCCTTCCTTGGCGAGCAGATCGAGCTGCTCGGCCGTCTCCACGCCTTCCGCGACCACGGCGAGCCCCAGCGACCGCGCCATGTCGATCACCCCGCGCACCACCACCCGGTCGCGGTGCGAGCCGGTGATGTCCTGGCTGAGCTTCTTGTCGATCTTCAGATAATCGAGCGGCAGCGCCTTCAGATAGGCCAGGCTCGAATAGCCGGTACCGAAATCGTCGATCGCCACCCGGCATCCCGCCGCACGCAACAGGGTGAGTACCCGCGCCGCCTCGCCCAGATCGGACATGATGCCGCTCTCGGTCAGCTCCACGGTCAGGCGATTGCGCGGGAAGCCGCTCGCATCGATCCGGCCGAGCAGCGCGTCGACAAAGCCCGACCGCGCGACATCCGCGGCGGTGACGTTGATCGACAGGCGCAGCTTGCTCAGCGACATCGGCCAGTTGGCGGCCGCGGCGAGCGCCCGGCGCTGGACATGGTCGGACAGCGTCGCGTCCAGCCCTGCCCGCTCGGCCGCGGCGAACAGCGTGTCCGCGCCCAGTTCGCCGAACTCGGGATGGTTCCAGCGCGCCAATGCCTCGACCCCGACGATCTGCCCGGTGGCGATCGAGACCTGGGGCTGGAACAGCACGCCGATCTCGCCGCGCTCCAGCGCGCGGTGGAGATTGTCGACCAGCGAGTCGATCGGCGGTGCGCCCTTCTCCAGCGGCACGTCGCCGAGCAGCATCTCGCTCGCCCGGCGGAGCAGTGCCGCGGCATTGTCCCCGGCCTGGCTCTCGCTCGTCACCAGCCGCGCACCGAGGGGGGCGATGTCGCCCCCCGCGACGAACGGCCGGGCCAGCGCATCCTCGAGCCGCGCCAGCGCCGTGCCCATCCGCGCCGCATCGGCGTCGTCGCTGGCGACCAGGAATTCCGATCCACCGATCCGCGCGACGATCGCGCCCTTGCCCAGCGCCTCGCGCGCCACGTCGCCCACCCGGCGCGAGACGCTGCGCAGCAGCTCGTCACCCACGTTGCGGCCATAGGCGGTGTTCACCGTCTCGAACCGCGTCAGCCCGATCAGGATCACGCCCACCTTGCCGCCTTCGGCCAGACGCCGGTCGATCCAGCGCCGCGCGCTGGGCCCGTCACGCGCGCCGGTGAGGGCATCGCGCACCGCGGCATTGGCGTCGGGCGCCACGCCCAGCGCCTCCACCAGCGCGTGCAACCTGTTGGTCTGCGCGTCATATTGCAGGTGCTGCACCACCCGCCCCACCCCGGCCAGGTCATGCGCAAAGGCGGTTGAGGGCGTTTCCGCACCGAGCCGGCGCAGCGCGCTGCGTGCCAACGGCCGGTCCGCGGGGTCCAGCCGGGCGAAGAAGCTCCGGGTGCCGGGCGCCTCGGGCAGGCCGAGCAGGCTCGCCAGCGCCGGGGTGAGCTGAAGCGAGCGCATGCCCGGATCGAAGCGCCAGCCCAGCGGCTCGGGCGGCCCCTTCTCCTGGCCATGCCATCCGGAGAGCCGCTCGACATGGCGCTGGGCGAAGCGAATCGCATGCGCCATCGCCGCCGAGGACATCGGGCTCGACAGGAAATGCGTCGCCCCCGCATCGAAGAAATGGCGCATGTGCACCGTGTCGCTCTGCGAAACGAGGATCAGCATCGCCGCGCCATGCGCCTCGATCGTCGCGCCCAGCACCTTGGACGCATCCAGCCCCTCGGACAGCGCGCCCCGCGCGTCGATCACCGCGACGGCGGCGCCGCTCGCCAGGAAGCGCCGCTCCAGCGCATCGGAGCGCCGCGCCGCGACTACCCGCCAGCCGCCCCCCGCCGCGGCCGCCGCGACCTCGTCGCGCTGGCGGAAGCTGAGGACGAACACCGGTGCCGCATCAGCGTTGGCGCTTTCGATGACTGTGAAATCTTCAGACATTCCGCTCTCGATAACGCGAACGCTTGCCCGCCGCTATCTTCAAGCTTACCTGCTCTTACATGGCAGCCGCGCCCGCCTTGATCGACGCACATGGCCGCGCGATCCAGTATTTGCGCATTTCGGTCACGGATCGCTGCGACCTGCGTTGTCGTTATTGCATGTCGGAGAACATGCGCTTCCTGCCGCGCAACGAATTGCTGAGCCTCGACGAGCTGGCGCTGGTCGCCGATCGGTTCGTCGCGCGCGGCGTGCGCAAGATCCGCCTCACCGGTGGCGAGCCTCTGGTGCGCAGCGACACGCTCGACCTGGTCCGCCGCATCGGCAGCCATCTGGGTGGGGGCCTGGACGAAGTCACGCTCACCACCAACGGCACCCGGCTCGCCGAGCATGCCGGCGCGCTCGCCGATGCGGGCGTGCGCCGCGTCAATGTCAGCATCGACAGCCGCGATCCCGCGACCTTCCGCCACATCACCCGGTACGGCGACGTGGCGAAGGTGCTGGCGGGTATCGATGCCGCGCAAGCCGCCGGCCTCGCGGTCAAGCTCAACATGGTCGCGCTCAAGGGCCTGAACGAGGATGAGATCGCCCCGATGCTCGCCTGGGCGACCGAGCGGGGCCTGGACCTCACCCTGATCGAAACGATGCCGCTCGGCGAGATCGACGAGGACCGCACCGATCGCTTCCTGCCGCTCACCGGCGTCCTCGCCGATCTGCGCGCTCGCTTCGAGCTGCTTCCCGATACGCACCGCACCGGCGGCCCCGCGCGCTACTGGCGCGTTGCGGGCAGCACCACGCGGCTCGGCCTGATCACCCCGCTCAGCGCCAATTTCTGCGACGGATGCAACCGCGTCCGCCTCGCCACTGACGGAAAGCTCTATATGTGCCTCGGCCATGACGAGGGCGTGGATCTCAAGGCCGCCTTGCGCGACCATGGCCCCACTGGCCTCGACGACGCGATCGACGGTGCGCTGCGGCGCAAGCCCGCACGCCACGACTTCCGCATCGCCGCCGGCGCCGCTCCGGCCACGCGCCGCCACATGAGCGTCACAGGCGGATGAGCCTGCTCCGCGCGCTTTTCGCATCGCCCACCGAACCTGCCCAGCTCGCCGCAGACGAGTTGCGCGAGGCCTATGACTGGGTTCCGCTCGAAGAAGCCGAAATCATCGTCGCGCTCGGCGGCGACGGCTACATGCTCCAGACGCTGCACACGCTGCTCGAGAGTCGGCGTAACCTCCCCGTGTTCGGCATGAACCTGGGCACGATCGGCTTCCTGATGAACGACTGGCGGCGCGAGGGGCTCGACGAGCGGCTGGTGCGGGCCAAGCCGTTCAAGGTCAGCCCGCTCCGCATGGAGGCGGTCAACGCGATGGGCGAGCGTTTCGAGCTGCCCGCGATCAACGAAGTCTCGTTCCTGCGCGAGACGCGCCAGACCGCGAAGCTCGAGATTACCGTCAACGATCGCGTGGTGCTGCCCGAGCTGGTCTGCGACGGCATGCTCGTCGCGACGCCGGCCGGATCGACCGCGTACAATCTCTCGGTGCAGGGTCCGATCCTGCCGCTCGGCTCGGGAATGCTGGCGATGACGCCGATCAGCCCGTTCCGCCCGCGGCGCTGGCGCGGGGCGATCCTGCCCGACAAGGCGCGCATCGCGATTCGCGTGCTGGAAGCCGACAAGCGGCCGGTCAGCGCGGTCGCCGACCAGCGCGAAGTGCGCGACGTGGCACGCGTCGAGATCGGAATCGACCATCACCGCGACCTCACCTTGCTCTTCGATCCCGAGCATGCGCTGGATGATCGCATAACGATGGAACAATTCGTCGCCTGACCCCTTGCAATCCGCGAAAACCCGCGGCATAGCGCCGCCTCCGCCGCGGTTCACCGCGCGGAAAGATGGTGATCCCTGATAGCTCAGCGGTAGAGCTCTCGACTGTTAATCGAGCGGCCGTAGGTTCGAATCCTACTCAGGGAGCCACCACAACCCTCTGAAAATAAAAGAATTTCCAAATCGTGACGCATTTGTGCGGACGCGATCTTCGTCATGTCCGCGGCATGGACTCGCACGAAAAAGCCCCGCCCGTGGGGGAACGGGCGGGGCTTCGGGGCCTGGGGGACAGGCCCTCGGGGGGAAGGCTTCAGATGAACTCGGGGCCGCGCGGCAGCGTCAGTACGAAGACGGCGCCCTCGCCCGGCTCGGACGGCTCGATGGTCAGCGTGCCGTCATGCGCATCGACGATCGTCTGCGAGATCGCCAGGCCGAGGCCGGTGCCATCGACCTTGGTACTCACCATCGGCTCGAACAGATGCTCGCGAATCGCCGGGGCGACGCCGAGACCGGTATCGGCGACGCGGATGCGGATGCGGCCGCCTTCCGTCCAGGTGGTGATCTCGATCCGACGGACAGGGCTGTCCCACATCGCCTGCGCCGCGTTGAGCAGCAGGTTCGACAGGACCATCTCAAGCTGGATGCGATCGCCCAGCACGCAGGTCGAGCCGGGCCCGAAGCTGCGGACGACTTCGACATCCTCGAGACACGACAGCCGCGCGCTCACCGCGTCGAGCATCTCGGCCAGGCATTCGGGGCGGGCGTCGATCGCGCCCGTCTTCACGAAGGCGCGCATGCGCAGCACAATGTCGGAGGCGCGCGCCGTCTGGGCCGCAGCATCCTCGATGAAGCCGAGCAGCTGCTCAAGCCCGTGGATCCGCTGGCGGATCACCGCCGCGCAACCCTCCATGTAATTGCTCGCCGCCGTCAGCGGCTGGCTGAGCTCGTGGGCCATCGCCGCCGCCATCGCGCTCATCGCCGTCAGGCGGGCGCGGGCATCCGGCTGCCCCGGGGCGCAGCCAACCATCGGCGAATCATTTGCGGGAAAAAGAATCGACTCGGTCGTCGAACTCAACCTGTTACCGCTATCAACATCGCGCCTAACGGCCGATGTCCCATCGAACCCCATATTATTTTCTCCGTGCCCCGACCGGTTCCTGCCCAGGAAACCGGTATCCCAATTCTCTTTATGACGAGCTGCGCCAAGCTGCTTTGCATTTCACGCCAAGCACTTGGCAGTTCACGACACGCTGCATAAGATTCGTAATGTTCCGGATGCACTCCGGGCATGGGGAGGGACCTGCATGACCTCGGGACGTGCAGCGATACTGACGAACTATGTCTCGGTCGCCCTCGAAGTTGGCCTCGATCCCTATCGTATTCTCGCCGACACCGGCGTCAGCCCATCGCAATTACGCAATCCGGAGGAGCGGCTGCCCCGCGGCGTGATCGCCTCCATCCTCGAGCGTTCGGCGATGGAGGCAAACTGCCCGCAATTCGGGATGCTGATCGCAGAGCGCCGCGACCTCTCCTCGCTCGGCCCCGTCAGCCTGGTCGTCCAGCAACAGGAAACGCTGGAGGACGCGATCCGCGTCCTGATCCGCTACCAGCACCTGCTCGGCGACCTGCTCACCTTCCACCTGGAGGTCGAGGGCGACAGCGCGATCGTACGCACCCAGATCGTCAGCAACATCGATTTCGTGCCCCGCCAGGCCCATGAAGCGGTGGCGGCGATCCTGTCGCGCGCCTTCACCGAGGTCGGCGGACAGGCCTGGAAACCCGAATGCCTGCACTTCATGCACGGCGCCCCGCGCTCCCTCGAAGTGCATCACCGCGTGCTCGGCTGCCCAGTGATCTTCGGGAGCGACGTCAACGGCGTAGTCTACAACCGCGAAGCGCTGCAGGCACGCAATCCGGGGTACCGCTCCAACCTCGCAGCCTATGCGAACAGCTATTTCGAGGCGCAATTCCCCTCGGCCCCGCCCCTTACCGAGACCGATCGCACCCGCCGGGGCCTGTATCTCCTGCTCGCATCGGGCAATGCCTCGATAGAAAGCGTTGCCCGCCAGATCGGCATTTCCCCGCGCACGCTCCAGCGCAGGCTGGAGACCGAAGGAACGGGTTTCAGCGCAGTGCTCAACGGCGTGCGGCGCGAGCTGGTGGTCCGCCACCTGCTCAACAACGTCCAGTCCGTGGCGACCGTGGGCGAAATGCTCGGTTATGCCTCTCCCGCCGCCTTCACGCGCTGGTTCACCTCCGAGTTCGGCATGTCGCCCAGCGCCTGGCGCCGCTCGGCCCATGACGACCCGCCATCCCCGCCGTCTCCGCCCCCGGAGGACGCCCCTCCCCCGGCCGGCGTAGCAGGGATCAATGCGCCGCATCCGTAACCCCGAAACGGACGTACCACTCGCACCGCTCCCCTTGCGACTCCTCCCCGCGCCTGCGATGTTCCGCCGATGCACGATCTCGACGCTTTCATCGCCGGGCTGCCCAAGGCCGAGCTCCATCTGCACATCGAGGGCAGCCTCGAGCCCGAGCAGATGTTCGCCTTCGCCCAGCGCAACAATGTCCCCATTCCCTTCGCCTCGGTGGAGGAGGTGCGCGCCGCCTATGAATTCTCGAACCTGCAGGACTTTCTCGACATCTATTATGCCGGCGCCGACGTGCTGCGCACCGAGGAGGATTTCCGCGACCTCGCCCTCGCCTATTTCGAGCGGGTGGCGGAGGACGGCGTGGTCCATGCCGAAATCTTCTTCGATCCGCAGACCCACACGCATCGCGGCATCCCCTTCGGCGTGGTCGCCAACGGCCTGCTCGCCGGCATGGACGAGGCCGAGCAGCGGCTGGGCATCTCCTCGAAGCTCATCCTCTGCTTCCTGCGCCATCTCGACGAGGAGGATGCGTTCAAGACGCTGACCCAGGCCCAGCCCTGGCTCGACCGGATCGCCGGCGTGGGCCTGGACTCCTCGGAAGTCGGCCACCCGCCTTCCAAGTTCGAACGCGTCTTCGCCGCCGCGGCGGCAATGGGCCTGAAGCGCGTCGCCCATGCCGGCGAGGAAGGCCCGCCCGCCTATGTCCATGAGGCGCTCGACCTGCTCGCGGTCGACCGGCTCGACCACGGCAATCGCAGCCTCGAGGATCCCGCACTGGTCGCCCGGCTCGCTCGCTCGTCGATGACGCTCACCGTCTGCCCGCTGTCCAACGTCAAGCTGTGCAACGTCGCCTCTGTCGACGTCCACCCGATCGACCGGATGCTGGAGCTCGGCCTGCGCGCCACGGTGAATTCCGACGACCCGGCCTATTTCGGCGGCTATGTCGCAGACAATTACCGCGCGATCGCCAGGGGCCGCGCGCTCAGCAAGCGCGACCTGGTGACGCTGGCGCGGAACAGTTTCCTCGGCTCGTTCCTTTCGGATGAGGAAGTCGCCACGCATCTCGCCCGGGTTGACGCCTATGCGGAGGAACACGCTTGAGCATCGTCTTCACCCATTTCACCCATGACGAGATGGTCGCGGGCATCCATGCCATTGCGGAAGCGGCGGAGCCCTGGACGCCCACCCTGCTCGTCGGCATCGGCCGCGGCGGGCTGACTCCGGCGGTGTTCCTGTCGCACCGCATGGGGCTTCCGCTGGTCTCGATCGACCATTCGACCAAGATCGCCCAGTTCGGCGAGGAACTGGTCGCGGTGCTCGCGAGGCGGACCCGGGACGGCGACCGGCTGCTGTTCGTCGAGGACATCAACGACAGCGGCAGGACGATCGGCGAAATCCGCAACGCGCTCGCCGCCGAAGGCGCCATCGCCAACCGCATCCGCTTCGCCGTGCTGCTCGACAATGTCCGTTCCTCGCAACGGGTCGATTACCGCTCGCGCCAGATCGATCGATCGATCGACAAGGACTGGTTCGTGTTCCCCTGGGAAGCCATGGCCCCACGCGAGACGCTCGCGGTGGAAGCAATGGAAGTCCCCGAGCGGCTCGCATGAAATCGAGTTCATTCACTTGCCGTCAATCGCGGATATGACACGCTCCGTCGTGGACACATACCCAACGGCACGCGTTCGTTCCGTCATAGCAGTGCCCAGAATTTTTAAACTTGGAGGAACCATGTTGAGAACTCCCAAGCGCCCTCGGTTCGCAGCGCTTGCTCTCATCCTCGCCGGCAGCATCTCGCTGTCCGCCTGTATGACCGCGACCCCCTATCAGCCCGCGACCGGCGCGGGCCCGACCAGCCGCAACGGCTATTCGGACACGCAGATCGAAGGCAATCGCTTCCGCGTCAGCTTCGCGGGCAACAGCCTGACCGCGCGTGAGACGGTCGAGCGCTACCTGCTGTACCGGGCGGCCGAGCTGACGCTGCAGCAGGGCTTCGACTATTTCGTGCTCGCGGATCGCGATACCGAGAAGAAGACCGACATCGTCCGTACGCCGGGCGCATGGGGCGGCCCGGGTTGGGGCGGTGGCCCCTGGGGCTATTGGAGCCCGTCCTGGCGCTTCTATCGCGGCCCGCGCTGGGGCTGGCGCAGCTGGGATCCCTTCTATGACGATCCCTTCTGGCGCGATCGCGACTGGGATTATCGCACCGTCACCCAATATGAGGCGATGGCCGAAGTGGTGATGGGCAAGGGCCCCAAGCCCAGCGACAATGTCCGCGCCTTCGACGCGCACGAAGTGGTCAATCGCCTCGGCCCGTCGATCCAGATGCCGTCGCCGAAGTAAGCGGGCATCAGAAATCCTCCTGCACGCGTGGGAGAGACTAACGGAAGGGAGGGCTGACCAGCCCTCCCTTTTCTTTTGTCCTCCCCAAAGCCCTTCCAACACCAGCTGCAAGTGCGACTCGTCAAAGTTCACCAAGTTCACGCCAATGGCGGTTTTCGCGGCACCCTAAGTTGACACAATTCCCGGCAGCGCCGCGCATCTCGCAACATTCTTGCGAGCGCGTGATCCTATTTTTCCAACGAAATCAAAGAGCAGCCAGCCCCAAGGCCAGCTGCGCGAGCCGAGCAGACGAAATCCTACATTGCAAGGTTCTCCGGCGAAGGCCGGGGAGCACGGGCATATGAAAGGCAGCTCGCCTCAAGAATCTTCATCCCCGCGCAGGCGGGGATCCAGGGTTACAGGCGGCGTCGCCCTTGGCTCTGGATCCCCGCCTGCGCGGGGATGACGGAATATTGAGTAGTGGCGGGCCTGAGGCCCGCCCCTGATCTCAGGCCACCTGGCCGTGGCAGTGCTTGTACTTGTTGCCCGAACCGCACGGGCACGGGGCGTTGCGGCTGACCACGCCTTCCCATTGCGACGGATCGGTACCAAGATCCTCGGTCGAAGGCTGGGGAATGCCCAGCTGCGACAGGCGGGTAGTGACCAGGCCGGCGGCGCCAGCGTCATAGTCATAGGTATCGTCCTCGCCGGTCAGCGGGTCGATGTGCGTGGTCAGGAAGTCCGGCAGCTCCGGCAGCTCCGGCGCCGGATCCATGCGGAACTGGGCGAAGGCGAGCGTGCGGGTCACGTCCTCGCGGATCTGGCCGAGCATGCGCTCGAACATCGCAAACGCCTCGTGCTTGTACTCGTTGATCGGCGTCTTCTGGGCGTAGGCGCGCAGGTGGACGACCTGGCGCAGCGCGTCGAGCATCGCGAGATGCTCCTTCCAGTGATGATCGAGATTCTGCAGCAGGATCGACTTCTCGACCTGGCGCCAGGTCTCGACCTCGAGATCGGCCGACTTGGCCTCGACGAGCTTGTCCGCGGCCTCGCGGATGCGCTCCTCGACGATCTCCGGCTCGATCTGCGCCTCGTCCTTGATCCACTGGTCGACCGGCGCTTCGACGTTGAGGGTGCCGAGCACCTTCTCCTTGAGCGCATCGACCTTCCACTGCTCGGGATACGAGCCGTGCGGGCAATATTCGCCGACGATCGCGTTCACCGTCTCGGCCCGCATGTCGGCAACGACGTCGCCCACGGTCTCGGCGTCCATGATGTCCGCGCGCTGCTCGTAGATGACCTTGCGCTGGTCGTTCATCACGTCGTCATATTCGACGACCTGCTTGCGGATGTCGTAGTTGCGCGCCTCGACCTTGCGCTGCGCGGTCTCGATCGCCTTGGACAGCCACTTGGAGCCGATCGCCTCGCCGTCCTGGATGTTGTTGCGCATCATCTTGGCGAACAGCGTGTTCGAGCCGAAGATGCGCAGCAGGTCGTCGTCCAGCGAGAGGTAGAAGCGGCTGAGGCCCGGATCGCCCTGACGGCCCGAACGGCCGCGCAGCTGGTTGTCGATGCGGCGGCTCTCGTGACGCTCGGTGCCAAGCACGAACAGGCCGCCGGCCTGCTTCACGCGCTCCTTCTCGGCCGCGATCTCGGCCTTGATCTGCTCGATCGCGGCATCCTTGGCCGGGCCCTCCTCCATCTCGGACAGCTCGTCATGGACGCGGAACTCTAGGTTGCCGCCCAGCTGGATGTCGGTGCCGCGGCCCGCCATGTTGGTGGCGATGGTCACCGCGCCGATGCGGCCCGCCTGCGCGACGATGTGCGCTTCGTGCTCGTGTTGGCGTGCGTTGAGCACGCTGTGCTCGACGCCTTCCTTGTTGAGGAAGTCCGAGAGCATTTCCGACTTCTCGATCGAGACGGTGCCGACCAGCACCGGCTGGCCCTTGGCCGAATGCTCCTTGATCTTCTTGGCGATCGCCGCGAACTTTTCCTCGAGCGTCTTGTAGAACTCGTCTTCCTCGTCGACGCGCTGCACCGGCAGGTTGGTCGGGATCGTGACGACGTTCATCTTGTAGATGTCGAAGAATTCCGGCGCCTCGGTCGCCGCGGTGCCGGTCATGCCGCCCAGCTTGGGGTACATGCGGAAATAGTTCTGGAAGGTGATCGAGGCGAGCGTCTGGTTCTCGGGCTCGATCGCCACCCCTTCCTTGGCTTCCACCGCCTGGTGCAGGCCATCCGACCAGCGGCGGCCATCCATCATGCGGCCGGTGAACTCGTCGATGATGACGACCTTCTCGTCCTTCACGATGTAGTCGATGTCGCGCTTGAACATCACGTTCGCGCGCAGCGCCTGGTTCAGGTGGTGGACGACCTGGGTGTTCTCGAAATCATAGAGATTTGCGCCCTGGAGCAGGCCGGCCGCCTCGAGCATCCGCTCGACGCGCTCGGTGCCATCCTCGGTCAGCACGATGGTGCGCTGCTTCTCGTCCTTCTCGTAATCCTCGGGGACGAGCTGCTTCACGACGACGTCGACGCCCATGTAGAGCTCGGACTTGTCGTCGGTGGGGCCCGAGATGATCAGCGGCGTGCGGGCCTCGTCGATCAGGATCGAGTCGACTTCGTCGACGATCGCGAAGTTGAACGGGCGCTGCGTCATCGAGGCGCGCTCGTACTTCATGTTGTCGCGCAGATAGTCGAAGCCGAACTCGTTGTTCGTGCCGTAGGTGATGTCGGCGGCATAGGCCTCGCGGCGCTGATGGTCCGACAGGTTCGGGATGATCACGCCCGTGGTGAGGCCGAGGAAGCGGTAGACGCGACCCATCCATTCGGCGTCGCGCGAGGCGAGATAATCGTTGACGGTGACGACGTGGACGCCGTCGCCCGGCAGCGCGTTGAGATAGGTCGCGAGCGTGGCGACCAGCGTCTTGCCCTCGCCGGTGCGCATCTCGGCGATCTCGCCGCGGTGGAGCACGATGCCGCCGACCATCTGCACGTCGTAGTGGCGCTGGCCGAGCACGCGCTTGGCCGCCTCGCGCACGGTGGCGAAGGCTTCGGGGAGCAGCGCGTCGAGCTTCTCGCCATTCGCCAGGCGTTCGCGGAACTTGACGGTCTGGTTCGAAAGCTCCTCGTCGCTCATCGCCTGCAGCGCAGGCTCGAAGCCGGCGATCTTCTGCACGATGCTGCCGAGCGACTTCACGTAACGATCGTTCGAGGAGCCGAAAAGGGACTTGGCAATGCCGCCGAGCATGGGTTTTCCAGTCTAAATCTAGGGTGGTCGGACGGGCGCGCCGCTGCGGCCGGCGCCCGTTTGGATGCGAGAACGGTGGAAACGGCCCTGCGGTTCAGCGGGCCGTGGAAAAGCTCATTCGAGCCGGCGCTCGAAGGGCAGGCGCAGTTCGCCAAGGGGAAGCTGCACGGTCGCGAGTGGCGCGGCCTGTTCGGGCCGCAGCAGCGGCACGGGAAGTGCGAGTGCGGCGCGGCGCGCGGGAAGCACCGCCGCCTGAGCCACCTGCGCGGCCTGGACCACCGCGACACCCTGGACCTGCCGGATTCCACCGCGATCGGCCTGACCGACACCGGTCAGGCTCGCGAGGAAGGCAGTCAGGAGAAGCAGCAGTTCCAAACGGCAAGTCTCTAATACTGCACGGACAGTCATCCGTGCGGGTGATCCGGACATAGTGACTCGATTCGGCTTCGCCAATCGTAAATCGTCGCCAGTCTCAGACCGTGGGTCCTTCGGCAGGATCACGCGGGGGCGGCGCTTCACGCGTCAGATACATCGACACGGTCATCTCGACGCTGCGCTTGCCGCTGGCCTGGGCCGGATAGCGGACGCCCGAATGGCACCGATGAACGACGAAACCGAGTGGATCCTGCTCCACCGCGCCGCTCACCAGCTTGCAGTTCGCGACATTGCCGGCGGCATCGACGTCGAAGCGGATCCTGCGCTCGTAAAAGGGCTTCGAAAGTGGGCGATCGATCGCCGGAATCGCCTCGCCATTGACCATGTGCGCCTCGATCACCTGCACGGTCGCGCCTGCGCCCGACTTGCCGAGCAGCGCCGTCATAGCCGGAGATACCGGCGCGCCCAGCCGGTTGCAGGCACCACCCGTGGCGCGGCTGAACCCCGCGCCACGGCTCTGCGACATGCAACCCGCGATACGCCCGTCGCCGGTGATGCGGATCCGGTTGAAGTACAGCCAGGAGCCGAACTGCGCCTCGCCTTGCGGCAATACCCAGGTGAAGGTGAAGGGATAGGCTCCGGCCACCGGCTTGCCCGTGCCATCGCGGGCCGGATTGAACCGCGCACGCGCCTGCATCAGCGCGCAGGTCGTCTCGTCCAGCACGACCGAACCGCTGGAGCGCGTGACCTTGCAGGCTGTCGGCACGCCCTGCGCATCGAGATCGAGCCGCGCCGCCACGGCGCCCGCCTGACGCTGCCACATCGCGGCGGCGGGATAATCCTCGTCGGTGACCCAGGCCTGAGGCCTGCCACGCGGGCTAGGCCGCGCGGCCATCGAGCCCGCGTCCTGCATCGAGAGCGCCCAGCCCAACGACAACGCCGCCGCAATCATACATCTTCTCCCGGAAGTCCGTCGCGGCAAAGCCTAGCGCACATCCGATTGCAGACAATCGATGCGGGAGTGCCCATACGCGTTATTTCGTCGCCTCGAACTGCACTTCGACCGTGCGGCTGTCGGGCTGCGCCAGCTTGGCATCATCGACCTTGAGCGGGCCCACCTGCGCCTTCGCCTGGTCACAGGCGATCGCGTCGAGCTTCGCATTGCCGGTGCCGATCTCGACCGCGCAGGCCTTGGGCTGCTCCCCGGCATAGACCAGGCGCAGCAAGGCAGGATTGGCATAGCTCTTCGGCACCGCCTGCAGCCCGATAGTGAGGCCAAGCGGATCGCTGGCAAGCGCACTTACCGGGTTCGGCGTTTGCGCACCGCCCGGAATACTCCAGGTGAAGGTCCCATTGAGGTCGGACGCGATATCCTTTCCGGCATCATCTCGAGCCGGCTCGTATCTCGAATTGCTGACTATCAGAGGGCAGGTCTTCTCATCGAGCGCCGAATAGCCGGAAGAGCCCGTCACATGACACGCAATCGCCTTGCCGGTTGCGTCGATGGTCATGCGATATTTGACCGTGCCAGCCTGGTGCTTCCGAAGGGCGTCGGCCGGATAATCGTCATCGGTCTGCCAGGAGATGACGCGCGTCTTTGCCTTGCGCGCCTTCGACGGAGGCGGAGTGTCCTGCACAGCTGGCGCCGCCTGCATCGCCAGCGCCATGACCAACCCCAAAACCATTGATCTTTTCCCCCACTTGCCCGAAGCGAGCGCCAAAATAGCAACAGGTCTGGCCATGTCCATCGAACGCTCCCCGCTCGCGCTGCCCTTCCCCGCCCTGCCGATGATCCCCGGCGTGACCACCCGCGTGGCGCGGGCGCGCTACAAGGCATGGGACCGCTGCGACCTGACCTATATCGAGCTGGCGCCGGGCACCGCTGTGGCAGGCGTGCTGACCAGCAGCAAATGCCCCTCGCCCGAGGTGGAATGGTGCCGCAAGGCGCTGCCGCTGGGCACCGCGCGGGCGCTGGTGGTCAATGCCGGCAACTCCAACGCCTTCACCGGCAATCGCGGCCGCGCCGCCGTAGAGGCGATTGCCGCCCGCGCCGCCGCGCATCTCGGCTGCCAGCCCTCGGACGTGTTCGTCGCCTCCACCGGCGTGATCGGCGTGCCGCTGCCGATCGACAAGGCCGAGGCCGGGCTCGATGCCGCCTTCACCGCCGAGCCCGCTAGCTGGGAAGACGCTGCCGCGACGATCATGACCACCGACACCTTCGCCAAGGGCGCGGTGACGCGTGCGGTGGTGGGCGGCAAGACGGTCCAGCTCGCCGGCATCATCAAGGGATCGGGAATGATCGCGCCGGACATGGCGACGATGCTCGGCTTTGTCTTCACCGACGCGGCGGTCGATCCGGCCTTCCTGCAGACCGCGCTCAGCGACGCCAACCGCAAGACCTTCTCGTGCATCACCGTCGATGGCGACACCTCGACGAGCGACACCGTGCTCGCCTTCGCCACGGGCGGCGCGGGCAACGCGGTGCTGGCGAGTGACGAGGACGAAGGTGCCGACGCCTTCCGCGCCGCGCTGAAGGACCTTTGCCACCAGCTCGCCCTGCTCGTCACCCGCGACGGCGAAGGCGCGCAGAAGCTGATCGAGATCACGGTGGAGGGCGCCGAGAGCGACGCCAGCGCCCACCGCATCGCCATGTCGATCGCCAATTCGCCGCTGGTGAAGACCGCGATCGCCGGCGAGGACGCCAATTGGGGCCGCGTGGTGATGGCCGTCGGCAAGGCCGGCGAACCCGCCGAACGCGACCGGCTGGCCATCCGCTTCGGCACCACCCAGGTGGCACGCGACGGACTGGCGGTGGAGGGCTATGACGAGGCCCCTGTCGCGGCGCACCTCAAGGGCCGCGAGATCGAGATCGGCGTGGAGCTTGGCCTGGGCGAAGGACGCGCCACTGTGTGGACCTGCGACCTGACGCACGGATATATCTCGATCAACGCCGATTATCGAAGCTGATCGCGGGCTAGACCAGCGAGTTCAGCATCGCCGTGACCACATTGTGCTGCGCCATGCCGACATGGCGCAGCACGACCGTGCCCTGCTTCAGGAAGATCAGCGTGGGCACGTTACGGATCATGAAGGGGCTGGTCGCAAGGGGGCTGGTGTCGACGTTGACCTGGCAGATCAGCGCGTCGTCCCGCTCCTGAGCGATTTGCCGGATGACCGGGCTCAGGAGCTGGGACGGACGCGACCAATCCGCAGCGAAGTGAACGAGCACCACGGGGTGGCTGCGCACCACCCCGTCGAAGCTGGCATCATCGAGGACTACCAGCTCGCCCACAGGCTCAGAGCTGCGCTTCGAGCCACTTCTTGATGCCGCTCTTCGGCATCGCGCCGACCTGCGTCGCCGCCGGCTGGCCGTTCTTGAACAGGATCATGGTTGGGATGCCACGCACTCCGTACTTGGTCGGAGCGTCGGGGTTCTCGTCAATGTCGAGCTTGATGATCTGGACCTGGTCGCCCAACTCCTCGGCGAGTTCTTCCAGCGCCGGGGCGATCATCTTGCACGGCCCGCACCACTCCGCCCAGAAATCCACGAGCACGGGCTTGCCGGACTCGAGAACGTCGCTGCTGAACTGGGCGTCGGTGGTCGCCTTGGTGGCCATGGGTAAACTCCTGATACGATGTTGGGTGCTAATCTATGGTGCGACCTCGCCGGGTCAAGCGCGCAGGCCCAAGCTTTGCTCCATATCCGCGAAGCCGGGCTTGTGCGCCGAGAGCAGATCCGGCGGCAACAGGTGGAGGACCGGGCCGGCCGCATAGAGCAGACCCGCCTCGATCGTGCGCCCGGGGAAAATCACCGCCAGCGCAGCGACATAGGCGGCCATCTGACGGAGATGATAGGGCGGGATCGCCTCCAGGTCGGCGGGCGCGCGGCGGCCGGTCTTGAAGTCGATGACCCGGACATGGCTGGGGGTGACCACCAGCCGGTCGACCGTACCCGAGACGACGACGCCTTCCCCCACCACGGCAGCGATCGGCGCCTCGCCCAGCGAGCCGGGGCCGAACAGGTCGGCAAAGCGCGGATCCTCGGTGACGGCCAGGGCTGCAGAGACCAGCTCGCCGCGCAGGGCTTCGTCCGTGACGCCCCCTGCCCCGGCCAGCCAGCGCTCGGCGGCAGCGGCCCGGTCGCCGGGGCTAACCGACGGCAATCGCTCGAAAAGGGCGTGAAGCAGCCGGCCGCGTTCGGCCGCGGCGCGCATCGCCGGGCTGGGTGGCGGATCGGCGACGCTGTCGTCACCCAGCGACGAGGGCGCCAGCGGGCGCGGCGGACGGGCCTCCGCCGGAGCCGGGCGACGCGCCCAGTCAGGGAGGGCAGCCACCACCGCCGGGCCGGAGGCGGTCCGCGCCCTGGCAGGAACCGGGTTCTGGGGGCGCAAGCCCTTGAATTCGCGGGTCTCGCCCTCGGACACACCCAGGGCGTCGAGCGCCGCGGCACTGGCGGCGTACCAGCTCTTCGCAGGCGGCACGCCCTTGGCCATGGGCCCCAGGGCACCGGCTATGACCAGGCGTTCCTCGGCCCGGGTGGCAGCGACGTAGAACAGACGCCAATGCTCGCTGAGTTCGCGCGCATCGGCATTTTCCAACACCTCTCCGAGCACCCCCCGCTCGGAGGCGCGCGGACGGAAGATCGGAATCTTTCCAGACGCAGTAGACGGTTCCCAACCCAGAAAGTCGCGCGGAGACCGTGTCGGATCCACCGTCGCATCGGCGAGGATGACCAGAGGCGCCTGGAGCCCCTTCGCGCCATGCGCGGTCATCACCCGCACCGCCGCCTGGGGCTGGGCCGCATCGCGGACGATCTCGACGTCGCCGCGATCGAACCAGTCGAGGAATCGCTGCAAGGAAGGGGTCGCCAACTTTTCGAAATTGAGCGTCGCATTGAGCAGTTCTTCGATCGGATCGCGGGCTTCCTCGCCCAGCCGGCGCAACAGCTTGCGGCGACCGTCCAAAGGGCCAGAAAGTAGTTCTTCCAGAAAGCGATAGGGCGTGGCGATGTCAGCGCGTGCGAGCAATGCGTAGAGCGGCGCGAGGCGTGCTTCGGGCTGGGTCTGGCGCAGGTGGCGCCACAGTCCGCCACTGGTGCGTACACAGGCGTCCATTAATTCCTGCTGCGTCCAGCCTATCAAGGGCGATACCAGCAGCGAGGCCAGCGACAGATCGTCCTCAGGCTGAAGCGCGAAGCGGATCGCGGCGAGCAGATCCTGCACCGCCAGCGGCGCGTTGAGCCGGAGGCGATCGACGCCGGCGACCGGCACGCCCTCTGCATAGAGCCGCGCGACGATCAGCGAGGCAAGCTCGCCCCGGCGCTTGACCAGGATCATCACATCCTCCGGCGCGAGGGTGCGGCCCTTGCTCTCGAGTTCGAGCGTGCCGATCCAGCCCTTGATCGCCTTGGCGATATCGCCGGCGAGCTTGCGGGTGGCATCGCTGACCCATTCCTCTTCGTCCGCCTCGCTGCCGCCTTCGGTGACCGGCGGCCAGAGCGTGACCGTGCCGGGACCGGGCACTTCGCTCGCATGTTCCTCCAGATCCGAAAGTTCACCCATGCCCGGCGCGGGCAACGCGCCGAGCGCGGCATCGACGAATTCGAGCACCGGGCGGGTCGAGCGGAAGCTGTGGGTGAGCGACAGCTCCTCGACCTCGCGCGGCTCGGGCTTGTCCGCGTCGAACGCGTAATCGAGATCGGGGTGGATCTGCGACTTGGCCAGGAAGCGTTCGAACGCCGCTCGGAAGAAGATCGGATCGGTGCCCTGGAAGCCGAATATCGCCTGCTTGTAGTCGCCGACGGTGAACAGGGTGCGGACCGTCTCGGCGCGCACGCCCTCGCCGACGAAGAACTCGTCCGCGATTGCGCTGACGATCGCCCATTGCTGGGGATTGGTGTCCTGCGCCTCGTCGATCAGGACGTGCTCGGTCGCCTGATCGAGCTTGAAGCGCACCCATTCGCCCATGCCGGGCTCGGCGAGCAACGCGACGGTGGCGTGGATCAGGTCGTTGAAATCGACCGCGCCGAGGCGGCGCTTGGCCTGGCGATAGGTCTCGGCATAGATTCGGCCGGCCTCCAGCCCGCGGGCGAGCAGGTCCGCATAGGCCGCCTGGGTCTTCATGCCGAGCAGCGCGGCGCAGGTGGCGTGGAGCCGCATCGCATAATCGGCGTAGCTCGGCTCCTGCGGGGCCTGGCCCTTGCCGAAGGAACGCGGCTCGCCCTTGGCGGTGGCCCAGATCGAATGGAGATCGGCGAGGCTCGCAGCGCGTGCCTCCGGGCCTTTCGAGAGCCAGGCGGCGGCGATATCCGCCCGCTCGAGGCCGCGCGCGGTGCCCCAATCGGCATTCATCACGGTGAGCGCGCGCAGGCTGCCAAGGTCGAAGCTGTCATCGGCACAACGCCGGGCGATCTCGGCATCGATATCGCCTTCGGGCAGGCCCAGCGCCTCGCGGAGGTAAGGCTGGATCGCGGGCGGAAGGTCGGTCATCGCCTCCCCTGCCCGCGCGCATTCCTTGAGGAAATCCTCGGCCTTGCCTTCGCCCAGCCGCAGCGACAGCGCACCGACCGCATCGACGATCCAGTCGCGCCCGTCGCGCACGGCATCGACCAGCATCTCGGCCAGCGCTTCGCGCGCCAGCACCGCCTCCTCGCGCTGATCGAGCGGGCGGAAGCCGGGGACCAGGCCCGCTTCCATCGGGAAGGCAGCGAGCAGCGACTGGCAGAAGCTGTGGATCGTCTGGATGCGGATGCCGCCGCCGGGCGCGTCGAGCACCTTGGCGAAGAGCTGGCGGGCCTTTTCGCGACCGGCAGGCGAGATGTTCTCGCCCAGCGCCTCGAGGTCGGCGGCGAGCTCGGTGTCGGACGCGCGGACCCAGCGGGCGAGCCGGCTGGTGATCCGCTCGGACATCTCGGCGGCGCCCGCCTTGGTGAAGGTGAGGCAGAGGATCGCGCCGGGATCGGTGCCGTTCAGCAGCAGCCGCCAGACCCGCGCCGCGAGCACCTGGGTCTTGCCGGTGCCGGCCGAGGCGGAGAGCCAGATATGGCGGCCGGGATCGGACGCGGTCTTCTGGTTGCCCTTGAGTTTGTGGAGGGGGCGGACTTCAGACATTCGCGATTTCCAGACTACCCTCACCCTTCCCACTCGGCTGCGCCTCGCGGGCCCCTTCCCGCTCCCAATGGGAGCGGGAGCTAAAATCCCTCTCCCTTTGGGAGAGGGAGGGAGCCGCCGAAGGCGGCGGAAGGGTGAGGGTCGAGCGCAACTCACTCACGGCCATACCATTCATCAAGCCGCATCAGCTGGTCGTACTCCGCGTACGGCGCATATTCGGGGTGGAGCTTGGCGGTGAACGGCGCGTCGCCGGTCAGCCAGGACGCGACAGCTTCCGCGAAGTGGTGCGCGGCGAGATCGACGAACTCCTCGGCCGGGATCGGCTCCTTCTTCTTCGGATCGACGGGGCTGTCGACATAGCCGAAGCCGCCGGTGCGCGGGGACCGTGCGAGCGACCAGTATTCGAAGGCGCGCGCCACCCCTTCGATGTCCTGGAAGCCGCCGCGCTCGGCGATCAGGCCGAGCAGGCCCAGCTGCAGGCTGAACCCGGCGCGGACCGCGCGGGTGCTGGGCGGCTGGCCGGTCTTGTAGTCGATGATCGCCAGGCTGCCATCGGGCATGCGATCGATCCGGTCGAACTTGCCGCGGAGCTTCACCCCGGCGAACTCGATGTCGCCGTCCAGCTCGACCGCAAGGACCTTGCGGGCCGGGTTCTCGGCGATCTGGCGGGCGATCCAGTCGATCGCCTCCATCAGGCGCGGCTGCCAGAGCGCGCGCATCATCGGATGGGTGCGCTCGTCCGCCAGCATCGCCTCGGCGCGGGCGCGCAGCTTGGCCGGATCGCAACTGTCGAGTTCGAACCATTTCTGAAGAACGTCGTGCACCGCCGTGCCGCGCCATGCCGCGCTGGGATCGGCATCGACCGGATCGAGCGGCCCGAGCTTGAGCATGCGGCGGGCATAGAAGGCATAGGGATCGGCCTTGAGGCGATCCACCTCGGTGACCGAGATAGCCTTGGGGCGGTCCTCGACCGGGGGCAATGGCTCGGGGCGTTCGGCGGGTTCGTGCGCGCCGGGATCGTCGATCGCGTGCACCCAGGCCGCAAGATCGGGCGCACGATCGAGGCCGCCCGACAGCGCTTCGAGGCGGAGCCAGAAACGCGAGGCAATCGTCGGCGCGGTGGCGTCGCGCCGGGCGCGGGTGAGCAGCACTTCGGGTGCACCGAGCGCGCCGGCGAGGTCATGTGCCGCCAGGCCGATACGGCGCTCCAGGCCAGGCAGGCCCAGCTCGGCACGGATACGCGGGGCGAGCCAGGGATCGGGCGCGGGCAGGCCCGGCCAGACGCCTTCGTTGAGCCCCGACAAGATCATCAGGTCGGCGGTCTGCAGGCGCGCCTCGAGCTGGCCGAGGATGGCGAGGCGCGGATGGCCGCCCTGGGGCGGACGCACGGCGATCTGGTCCATCAGCGTACGCAGCATCGGAGCGAGCGTGTCGGGATCGGCGCGGTGCGGGCCGTCGACGCCCTCGCGCTCGAGATCGTCGAGCAAAGTCGCGGCGGCGCGGCCCTCGGCACGGCTCCACAGGCCGTCGCCACCCAGCGCCTGGGCGGCTTCGCGCAGGGCCGCGAGCAGGACGGGGATCGGCTGGGCGCCGGCACCGAATGCGGCTTCGAGCGGCGCCAGCAACGCGCGTGCGGTGGGCCACCAGCGGAGCGCCGCCTGGCGGAGCGGGCCGTCCCTGCCCTCCTGCTCGGTCAGATGGCGGTCGATCCCGGCGAGATCGGGCGCGGGGCGTGGCCCGCGCAGCGCGCGATCGAGCAGGCGGGCGCCGTCGAGCCATTCGGTGCGCGCCTCGGGCATCACCAGCGGATGCTTGAGCAGGGTCAGCAACGGCAGCGGGGCGAAGCGCTGGGCGGCGGCATCGGCGAGCGCGAGCAGCAAGGTGCCCGGTGGCAGGATCGACAGCGGCTGGCCGGCGGAATCGTCGACCACGATCCCCCAGCGGGCGCAATGCGCGGCGACGCGGCGGGCGAGCGCGCGATCGGGGGTGACGAGCGCGGCGGTGCGGGCCGGCGTCTCCAGGGTCTGGCGAAGGGCGAGCGCAATCGCCTGGGCCTCCTCGGCCGGAGTCGCGACTTCGAGCGCGCGGACGCCGTCGAGCTTGCGCTCCTTCTCGGGCAGCGTCGTCCAGCCATGGGTCAGCTCGGGCGGCTGCATCGCCGAGGCGATCGCCTTGCTGCGCGAGGGCGCGGCGTCATGCTCGCTGGCCGCGCGCCAGGGATCGAACTCGCTGCGGTGGACGCCCATCCGCTCCAGGAGGAGCTTGAGGTGGAATTGCGGGTGCGTCTCGAGGTTGCGCCGGCGCCGGCCGGTAGCGGGATCGGGGGCGTGCGGGCCGAGCATGTCCCATTCGGCGTCGGAAATGCCGATGGCGAGGTCCGGGAGGACGACCATGCCCCGGGGTAGGCCGGCGACGACGCGCTGGAGCCGGGCGATGGCCGGCGCGCTGGCGGTGATGCCCGCGGCACAGACGAACCCCTCGGGCGGGCTGGTCCGCCAGCGTTTGGCGACCTTGTCGATCAGCAGGCGGCGGCGATCGGCCAGGTCTATGCGGCCGAGCCGGGCGAGCTCGCGCGGCCAGCGTTCGAGGACGATCTCGAACAGCTTGAGCGAGCGCTCCCAATGAGCAGAAAGCTCGGGGCCGAGGTCGAGCTCCTTGAGGCGGCGGGGCGGGACTTCCTCGATCAGCAGCTGGTCGAGCGTGGCGGCGAGGTCGCCGGCGAGGCGGACGGCTTCGGCGGCGTCGTGACGGGGCTCGGCCTGCTGGATCAGCCGGGCGAGGATGAGCTGGCGCTGGAGCGGGCCGACCGCGGGGGCGACGGGCTCCGGATCGCCCGCCGCGTCGAACACCGCCTCGTCCAGCTCGGGATCGCCGACCGCGACGAGGCGCGGAAGGAGGAGACCGCCGCCACTGGCGCGGACGAACGCGTCCTGGATCGCGCGTTTCGCACGGTTGTTGGGGAGCAGGACGATGCCGCGGGCGAGCGCCATCGGATCGGCCCCGAAGCGCTTGATCAGCCCGTTCGCCAGCGCATCCGCGAAGGCACGGTGCGGGGGAATGGTGTAGAGATGGAGGGCGGTGGGCATGGGCCTAAACGGCCCAGACCTGCGTGCCGATTGGAACGTCGTTCTTGCTCGCGCCCGTCAAACGGCACACCCAACGAAGCTCCTTGGGCGGAGGCGTTTGGAAAACATGCTGCATACGTAGCGTATCAAACTGTTCCGATCCGTCCGGCTTTTTGAGCACGACCGACAATTCCAGCGGTCCATGATAATCCTGCTGCAACGGACCCGGCACGACAATGAGCCCGCCCAAGCTCGGAATGTCGAATGTGTCTTCGACGATCAGTAGCAATCCACTCATTCTGGTCTGGATCACATCAGGGAGTCCGCGCGTCAACAGCCGCGCTGTCACATCTCCGCCAGTATCTCTTCGGCTTCCTTGACCGCCGCCGGGGTGCCGACGTCGAACCAAAGGCCCTGGTGGACCGTGCCCCACAACCGCCCCTGCTCCAGCGCGCGGTTCCAGAAGAGGTTGGTCGAGAACGGACCCTCGGGCCAATCCTTGATCACGCGGGGCGAAAGGATCTGGGCGCCAGCGTACACGAACGGCGCGAGGCGGCCGGGCTTGCGGCGCTCGGTGATGCGGCCGAGCGGATCGAGGCGGAAATCGCCCTGGCCACGGTGGCTGAACGCACGGGCAAGCGGCACCAGCAGGAGCAGCGCGTCCATCTTCTCATCGTCCCAGGCGGCCGCGAGCGCGTTGAGCGAGCCGATCGGGCCGTCGACCCAGAGCGTGTCGCTGTTCACCGTGAAGAAGGGCTTGTCGCCGAGCAGGTCACGGGCCTGGACGATGCCGCCGCCGGTCTCCATCAGCTGGGCGCGCTCGTCCGAGATCAGCACCTCGACGTCGCCGGCACGGACCTTGAGGTGCGCCTCGACCTGGTCGGCGAGGTAGTGGACGTTGACCACGGCGCGCCTGATCCCGGCCTCGCGCAGGTGATCCATGGTGTGGTCGAGCAAGGTCTTGCCGGCGACCTCGACCAGCGGCTTGGGGCGCGTGACGGTGAGCGGGCGCATGCGCTTGCCGAGGCCGGCGGCCATCACCATCGCGGTCTCGGGCATCGCGACCACCGGATTGGGGCGCAGCGAATAGGTAGCGGAAGGCTTCATGCGCCTGCGCCCGAACCTGCGATCGTCAGGGGGTCGCCGCGCATGTCGGCGGGGATGTTCGCCTCGAACCAGTCGGCGACCGGCTTGAGCGCGGGGTGCTGGAGGTCGCGATTGAGATAGGTCCAGACGCGCGGGCAGAGGCCCGGATAGCGCGGCTTGCCGTCGCGCTTCCACAGCCGGGTGAAGATGCCGACGATCTTGGCGTTCCGCTGTGCGCCGAGCACGTGATAGGCGATATCGAACGCATCGCCTTCGCCGGTGATGCGCTTGTAGCGATCGAGCATCGCGGTCTCGAGTTCGACCGGTACGTCGCGGCGCGCGTCCTGCAGCAGCGAGACGAGGTCATAGGCGGGATGGCCCGCCAGAGCGTCCTGGAAGTCGAGCAGGCCCAAGGTTTCCGCACTACCGTCGATCAGCATGATGTTCTCGACATGGTAGTCGCGCAGCACCGTGACAGGCGTGTGACCCGTGAGCACCGGCGCGAGCACTTCGTCCCAAGCGGCGCGGTAACCATCCATGTCGACCTCGAGGCCGACCGCGGGGCAATACCATTCGGGGAGCAGGTTCGCCTCGCGGTGATATTCGGCGAGACCGTAGGGCTTGAGCAGGTCCGCCGCCGGATGCCCGGCGAGGCGGATGATCAGGTCGATCGCTTCTTCGTAGAGGCGCAGCTCGCTCTCGGGCGCGGCGTCGACGGTCTCGCGCATGCGGGCGTCGCCGAAGTCCTGGATGAGGACCAGACCCTGGGTGAGGTCCTCGTGGAGGATCTCCGGGGCGGCGAAGCCGTGGCCGGTCAGCCAGCGGGCGATGTTGATGAAGGGGCGCGGATCCTCGTGCGGCGGCGGCGCGTCCATCAGGATCGCGGTGCGGTCATGCTCCACCACCCGGAAATAGCGGCGGAACGAGGCGTCGCCGGCGAGCGGGCGGATCTCGGCTCCGCCCCAACCGGCGGCAACGAGGAAGTCGGGCGCCGCGGCGGGCGGATTCATGTCAGGAACCATCGGTCCTTCCATGCCGCGGGCACTTTCGCTGTCAAGACACGCGCGCCATCCGGTGCCACATCCAGGGACAACCACAGCGCATCGTGCCACGCCGCATCGCCCAGCCGCTCGGGCCATTCGACGATCAGCAGCGAATCATAGCGGGCATCGTCCAGGCCCAGTTCCTCCGCCTCCGACGGATCGTCGATCCGGTAGAGATCGACGTGCAGCACCGGGAAACGGACCTCGGGCGGCTCATAGGGCTGGACGATCGCGAAGCTGGGCGACGGCGCTTCCTCCTCCAGCCCGAGCGCGGCGAGCAGACCGCGCGCGATGCTGGTCTTGCCGGCGCCGAGCGGGCCGGACAGCGCGATCACGTCGCCGGGGTGCACCAGTTCGGCGAGGCGGCGGCCGAGTTCGAGCGAGTCTTCGGGCGAGCCAAGGATCATTTCCGTGGCAGCTCCACCGTCACCAGCGTGCCCTCGCCGGGCTCGGAGATCAGCTCGATCCGGCCGCGGTGCGCGTCGACGAACTGCTTGGCGAGTGGGAGGCCGAGCCCCAGCGAGCGCTGGTTGCCGCGGGCATTGCCGAACTGGGCGAAGCGATCGAAGGCGCTCGCGACCTGCTCGGGCGTCATGCCGGGGCCATTGTCCGAGACGATCACGCGGGCAACCCGGCTGTTGCCGTCGAGATGGAGCAGCACCCTGCCCTGCTCCGGCGTCTGCGAGACGGCGTGGCGCAGGAGATGCTCGATCACCTGGCGGACGCGGCGCGCATCGCCGGTGATCGCACCGGCCGTACCGGCATTCTCCACCACCAGATCGATGTGCTTGGCCTTGGCGAGCGGCGCCACTGCCTCGGCGGCATTCTGCGCAGCATGCTCGATATCGACCGTCGCCCTTTCCAGCGGCGAGCCTTCGTTCTGGGTCAGGTCGAGCACTTCGTCGATCATCGTGCCCAGCCGATCGACCGAGACGAGGATCGCCTCCGAATATTCGGTGCCGCTCTCGCTCAGCTGGCCCGCGAAGCCGCCATGGAGCATCTCGGCAAAGCCCTTGATCGAAGTGAGCGGGGTACGCAGCTCGTAGCTCATATTGGCGAGGAACGAGGTCTTGACCCGGTCCGCCGCCTCCAGCGCTTCGTTGCGGGCACTGAGCGCGCGCTCGGCGCGGTGATGATCGGTGGTGTCGAGCATCGTCACCAGCGCGTTGCCATCGGGCAACGGTACCGCGGTGATGTCGAAATGGCGGCCATCGGCAAAGGCGATGCTCGAACCGCGCGACTGGCGATCCTGCGCAGCGATGCGGATCAGGTCGCCGATGATCTCCGCGCGCGACGCCTTGACCAGCTTCGGCCCGAAGGCGCGAACCAGCGCCTGCACTTGGGGATGGCCATCGAGGAAAGCGTCCTCGAAGCCCCAGACCTGGCGGAACTTGCGGTTCCACAGCTGGAGCCGGCCCTTGCCGAACACGGCGACCGCTTCGGCAAGACCCTCCAGCGTGGCGGTGCGCACCTGCTGCATCTCGCCATGCTCGCGCTGCAGCTCGAACTGCTGGGTCTGGTCCTCGAACAGCAGCAGCAGCCCACCTTCGGGCAGCGGCTGCGCGACGACGCGCATGTGGGTGGCACCGAGGCTCCAGGTCTCCTCGACCGCGTCGGCCGAGACGAACCATTCGCGCCGCTCCACCTTCCAGGCCGGATAGTCGCGCACCTCGGGCAGGCGATTGGCCTCGCGCATACGATCGAGCACGCGGTCGAACTCGGGACGATCGGCCAGCCATTCGTTCTTCATCGCGAACATGCGGCGGAAGGGCTGGTTGGAGAAGATCAGGCTCCGGTCCGCGCCGAACTGCGCGACGCCGGCCGAAATCCGGTCGAGCATCGCGCGCTGGGCCGCGGCGAAGCGCTTGAGCCCGCCCCGCGCCTGCTCGAGCTCCTCGATATCGACCGCGAAGCCGGCGACGCCGCCGGTGCCGAGCGGCATGTCGTGGAGGCGCAGCATCCGGCGCTTGCCGCCGATCGTCGCGGGCATCGCCGCGGTCTGCGGCTCGCCGGTATCACGCGCGATCGCGGCGTTGGCGAGCGGCCCGCCCATGCCGACGCCCTCGACCAGCTCGAGCCCGCGCGCGACGACGTCCTCGGAATCCTTGCCTTCGACTGCCTCGACATAGGCGCTGTTGACCATGAGCAGGCGCAGGTCGGCACCGCGATACCACATCGGCATCGGCGCGGCCTCGATCAGCGCGGTGAGCGCATCGAAGGCGGCGCGCAGGCGCGTGGCTTCGCGCTGCAGGCGGCTGATCTCGGACTGGCTCTCGGTCGCGTCGAGGAACCAGAGCACCACGCCGCCGGGGGCGTTGACCGCCTGGGGCGCCCGCTCGCCGATCACGAGCAGCGCACGCTCGGATCCCCGCGCGCGCACGGAAAGAGTGAAAGGCTTGCCGGCCTTCTGCGCCGCGGAAACCTGGACGCCGAGTGCATCGGCATCTTCGGGCAGCAACCCGGCATCAGCAGTGCTGAGATCGCCGAGCTCGCGCGGCAGATCCTGGAAACCCAGCCAGTCGCCGAGCCGGCGCGGCAGCTCTATGCGGCCATCGGCGCGGACCAGCATCGCCTGTGCCGGCGCGCCGCTGAGCAGGGCGGCGAGCTGGGTATTGGTCTCGGCAATCGCTGTGGCTTCGGCCCGGGCGCGCAACCCGGAGAACAGCGCCCACACCCCGCCGATGACGAGCAGCGCCAGCACGGCGCCCGCGAGCACCGCGGCGGATTGGGTGAGATGTATCAAGCCGCTCGCTCGCGGCGGAAAATGAAGCGCATGCGAATCTACTAGGCAAAGCGTCCCAATTGGGAAAGCGCCGCGATCGCAGGAACGCGTGCCGGGTCCAATCGTTACCGCGCTTTGCGAAAATGTGTCCGAGGCAATTCCGCGTTAAGACGGTGTTATGTCCTCGTTACACATTTCACACAGAGTGTTGCCGCAATGCGACATTTTATATCAATCAACACTTGAGTGGCGAGAGTCTGCGGTTCTAGAAATCAGGCTCGAACAAAAAAGGGGATCCACATGGTCAAACTATCTCTGCTGAACGGCACTGCGTTGCGTTCGGCGGCTTTTGTGGGACTTGCGCTGCTCGCAGTTCCTGCGGCCGCACAGGACACGACGCCGCCTGCCCCCTCGACCCAGAGCACGGATCAGGAAGCAGCGAGCACGGGCGAGACGATCGTCGTCACCGGTTCGCGCATCCGCCGTCCCAACCTTGACTCGCCGGTTCCGGTGACTTCGATCGGCGGCGATGAGTTCTTCCAGACCGGCACCACTTCGGTGGGCGACGTCCTGAACCAGTTGCCGGCGCTCACGAGCACCTTCAGCCAGTCGAACTCGACCCGCTTCCTCGGCACCGCGGGCCTCAGCCTGCTCGACCTGCGCGGCCTGGGCACGCAGCGCACCCTGGTGCTGGTCAACGGCCGCCGCCACGTTGCCGGCGACATCCTGAGCAACGCGGTCTCGCCCGACGTCAACACCATCCCCGCCGACATGATCGAGCGCGTCGACGTGGTGACCGGCGGCAACTCGGCCGTGTACGGTTCGGACGCGATCGCGGGCGTCGTCAACTTCGTCCTCAAGGACCATTATGACGGCATCCAGATGCGCGGCCAGAGCGGCGTCAGCCAGCATGGCGACGCGGGCTCCTATTTCCTGAGCGCCCTGGCCGGCAAGAACTTCGCGGACGGCCGCGGCAACATCGCGCTGAACCTGGAATATGCCCATCAGGGCGATTTCTACGCTTCGGACCGCAAGGACTATCGCACGACCAACGGCTTCGTGCGCGTCAACGTCGATGCAACCGGCAACAGCGACGGGAAGCCGGACAGCGTGTTCATGCACGACATCCGCAGCGGCTCCTATTCGAACGGCGGCACCTTCGCCACTTGCGGCGATCCGGTTCTCGACCCCACCTGCTCGGGCTTCGTCAACACCTATCTGTTCCGTCCGGACGGCACGCTGGTGCCGCAGACCGGCACGAAGGTCGGCAATCCGCTGGTCAACCAGTTCGCCAGCTATATCGGCGGCAATGGCGACAATTTCCGCGACGGCAAGCAGCTCGGCCTGATCCCGCGCCAGGATCGCTACAGCGCGAACCTGGTCGCGCACTTCGAGATCTCGCCGGCATTCGTGCCGTTCGTCGAGGCCAAGTATGTTCGCACCGAAGTGCTGGGCAGTGCGAGCGGTCCGTTCTTCTTCAACGGTAGCAGCTCGCCGCGCGAGCGCTTCTACACCGACAACCCCTATCTGAGCGCCCAGGCCCGGAACTTCCTGACCGACTATTACGGCGTCGCGCCGGACGCCCATCAGGCGTTCACCTTCAACGAGAACGCCACCAGCCTCACCGTTCGCCAGGAATCGCTCAAGCGCGAGACCTATCGCATCGTCGGCGGTGTCCGCGGTGACCTGGGCAACAGCTGGAACTACGAAGTCTCGGCAAACTACGGCGAGTTCAAGGAAACCAACAAGATCCTTGGCAACGTCAATATGCAGCGCTTCCTGCTCGCGATCGACGCCGTCGACCAGGGCAAGTTCCAGAACGGCGTTGCCAATGGCAACATCGTCTGCCGCGCCTCGATCGACCCGACCCGCCGCGTCGCCTTTGAAGACGCAGTGAATCCGGCGTTCGCGGCGGCGCAGCTCGCCAACGACGTGGCCAACTGCAAGCCGGTGAACCTCTTCGGCGCCGGCAATGTCAGCGATGCTGCCAAGCAGTATCTGCTCCAGGACTCGATCGCCCACGGCAAGATCACCCAGTTCGTGGCGAACGCCTTCCTCAGCGGCGACACCGGCAAGTTCCTCAACCTGCCCGGCGGCCCGGTGGGCATTGCGGTCGGTGCGGAATATCGCCGCGAGACCACGCAGTACGCCGAGGACGATTTCACCAAGGCGGGCCTGACCTTCTACAACGCGATCCCCAACTTCGTCGCCCCGTCGTTCGAAGTGAAGGAACTGTTCGGCGAACTCCGCGTGCCGATCCTCAAGGACGTTCCGTTCTTCAAGGAACTGACGGTCAGCGGCGCCGCGCGCTTCGCCGACTACAAGGGCAGCACCGGCAACGTGTGGTCGTATAACGGCAACATCGAATGGGCCCCGGTCAAGGACCTGCGCTTCCGTGCGAACTACTCGCGCGCGGTCCGTGCCCCGACGCTGGTCGATCTCTACTCGCCCTATGGCGCGAACTTCGCGTTCATCGACGATCCGTGCGAGCTCGCCAGCATCAACCAGGGCTCGCCCACGCGTGCGGCCAATTGCCAGGCCGCCGGCGTTCCGACCGGATATGTCGCTCCGAACCTCAGCAATTTCGGCTATCTGTCGGGCGGTAACAACGCGCTCAAGGCCGAAACCTCCGACTCCTACACGCTGGGCTTCGTCGCGCAGCCGCACTGGATCCCGGGGCTTTCGCTGACGGTCGACTGGTTCGACATCACGGTCAACAACTCGATCGCGACGCTCGATCCGCAGACGATCCTGAACACCTGCTACGATGCGGCGAGCCTCAACAACCAGTATTGCGCGCTCTTCAGCCGCTACACCGGCGCTACGCCGGGTCCGAACGGTGAGAAGACGGGCGATCTGCTGACCAACAGCATGCGTTCGCAGCCGCTGAACTTCGCGAAGCTCAAGGTCCGCGGCATCGACGTCGAGCTGGCGTACCAGCACAGCATCGGCAACCTCGGCAACCTGTCGACGCGCGTGATCTACACCCACAACTTCCGCAACGACACGTATCTCGACCCGGCCGATCCGGGCCGTCGCGACCAGCAGCTGGGTGAGCTGGGCTATCCGATGGATGAAGCCAGCTGGAATGCCGACTTCACCACCGGCATGGTCACGTTCAACTACAAGCTGCGCTACATCGGCAAGATGAGCGTCGGCGCATGGGAGAACCATCACACCGTCCAGGGTCGTGCGCCGACCAATCCGGATGACTATGACATCCCCTACTATCCGACGACGTTCCTCCACAACGCCCGCGTCCAGTTCGACGTGAGCAAGCAGTACAACCTGTATTTCGGCGTCGACAATCTGTTCGACACCAAGCCGCCGCTCGGCACCACCGGCGCCGGCTTCGGCAGCGCGATCTACGACAATGTCGGTCGCTTCTTCTATGCAGGCTTCGTCGCCAAGTTCTGATCGGAACAAGGCGTTGAAAAGGATCGGGGGCCGGGTGATTCCGGCCCCCTTTTCTATGGCTGCGCCCCCCAATTGCTGGCACCTAGAACCGCATGAAACTCCCCTCCCGGAACGCGGCATGACGAGCGCCGCGCTGGCAAGCGCCCTCCGCCTGCTCGACACGTCCCCCGCCCAGGCCGCAGACCAGGCGCGGGCGCTGCTCGCGACCTATCCGGGCCAGCCCGACGCGCTGGCGCTGCTCGGGCGGGCGCTGCGCAAGCTGGGCCGGGACGCGGAAGCGGCGGCGGCCGACCGTGCCGCGATCGACGCTTCGCTGCGCACCCGCGAGCTCGCCGCTGCCGGCGCCGCGCTGGCGCAGGGCAACCTCGCCGCCGCCGAGGGGCTGGTGCGCGGGGTGCTGCGCGTCGCGCCGGACACCGTGGTCGCGCTGGTCATGCTCGCCGAGATCGCCGGGACCCTGGGCATCCATGGGGAAGCCGAGGCACAGCTGCGGCGCGCGATCGCCCTCGCTCCCGACTATGTCGAGGCCTGGGTCAATCTCGCGCTCGTGCTGTTCAACCAGCGCCGGACGGACGAGAGCCTCGCGCTGCTCGACGCGGCGGTCGCGCGCGAGCCGGGCAATGTCCGCGCCGCCGGGACCAAGGCCAACATCCTCGCCCAGACCGGCGAATATGATGCCGCGGCGGCGACCTACGAGGCGCTGCTCGCGCAGATCGGCGACAATGCCGAGGTCCGGCTATGGTATGGCAATCTGCTCAAGACGATGGGCCGGCAGGACGAAAGCGTCGCGGCCTATCGCCGCGCCACCGAGCTCGCCCCCGATCTCGCCGAGGCCTGGTGGTCGCTGTCCGAGCTGAAGGCCGGCCGGATCACCGATGCCGATGTGCAGGTGATGGAAGCGGCGCTGGCTTCGGCAGCGGGCGACCAGCGCCGGCTGTTCCTGCACTTCGCGCTCGGCAAGGCGTTCGAGGAGCGGAAGGACTGGGCGGCCTCGTTCGCGCATTACGCCGACGGCAACCGCCTGCGCCGAGGGATCGAGCCGCATGACGCGAAGCTGGTCTCCGCCGAGGTGGATCGCGCGGCGGCCTTCTACACGCCCGACTTCTTCGAGAAGCGCGCCGGCTGGGGCGCCCCTGCCCCCGACCCGATCTTCATCCTGGGCATGCCGCGCGCCGGCTCGACCCTGCTCGAGCAGATCCTCGCCAGCCATCCGCAGGTGGAAGGCACGTCCGAACTGCCCGACATCCCCCAGCTGGTCCAGGGGCTGGTCGCGGCGCGCTGGCGCGACCTGGGCGCGGCGCATCCGGAGATTCTCGCCTCGCTCGACGCGGACACCGCCCGGCGGCTCGGCGAGCGCTACCTCGAAAGCGCCGCGCGGCACCGCAAGAGCGACGCGCCCTTCTTCATCGACAAGCTGCCCAACAACTGGCTGTACGCGGGCTTCATCCGCCTGATCCTGCCGGGTGCCAGGATCATCGATGCGCGGCGCGCGGCGATGGCCTGCTGCTTCTCCAACTTCAAGCAGCACTTCGCCCGCGGCCAGACCTTCGCCTATTCGCTGGAGGACCTGGGCAGCTATTATCGCGACTATGTGCGGCTGATGGCACATTTCGACGGCGCGATGCCCGGAGTGATCCACCGGGTGCAGCACGAGGACCTGCTCGACGATTCCGAAGGCGAGATCCGCCGGATGCTCGATTTCCTGGGCCTGCCCTTCGACGAACGCTGCCTGCGGCCGCACGAGAACAACCGGCCGGTGCGCACCGCCAGCTCGGAGCAGGTCCGCCGCCCGATCAATCGCGACGCGGTCGATCTGTGGCGGAACTACGCGCCGTGGCTCGGGCCGCTCAAGGACGCGCTGGGCGAAAATTGACGTCATCCCGGCGAAAGCCGGGATCTCATGCCGTATCGCGCCTTCGCCTGAGATCCCGGCTTTCGCCGGGATGACGAAGGGGGCCGAGGATAACGGAACACGCCGGCCGGCGATGACGGACAAGGAAAAGGGCCGCGCCTCCCGGTGGAAGCGCGGCCCTTTCTCATTGGTTTCCCAATCGCTTAGTAGCGATAGTGATCCGGCTTGAACGGGCCCTCGACCGACACGCCGATGTAATCGGCCTGCTTCTGCGAGAGCTTGGTCAGCTTCACGCCCAGCTTGTCGAGGTGGAGCGCGGCCACCTTCTCGTCGAGGTGCTTCGGCAGGACATACACTTCGTTCTTGTACTTGTCCGCGCCGGTCCACAGCTCGAGCTGCGCCAGCACCTGGTTGGTGAAGGACGACGACATCACGAACGACGGGTGGCCGGTCGCGTTGCCGAGGTTCACCAGGCGGCCCTTCGACAGCACGATGATCTTCTTGCCATCCGGGAACTCGACTTCGTCGACCTGCGGCTTGATCTCGGTCCACTTGAAGTTCGCCAGGCCGGCGATCTCGATCTCGCTGTCGAAGTGACCGATGTTCGAGACGATCGCCATGTTCTTCATCGCGCGCATGTGATCGACGGTGAGCACGGCTTCGTTGCCGGTGGCGGTGACGAAGATGTCGGCGCGGGTAGCGGCCTCTTCCATCGTCACGACTTCATAGCCTTCCATCGCCGCCTGCAGCGCGCAGATCGGATCGATTTCGGTGACCAGCACGCGGGCGCCGCCGTTGCGGAGCGAGGCGGCCGAACCCTTGCCGACGTCACCAAAGCCGGCGACGCAGGCGACCTTGCCGGCGAGCATCACGTCGGTGGCGCGACGGATCGCGTCAACCAGCGATTCCTTGCAGCCATAGAGGTTGTCGAACTTCGACTTGGTGACGCTGTCGTTGACGTTGATCGCCGGGAACGGCAGCTTGCCCTTCTTCGACAGCTCGTACAGGCGGTGCACGCCGGTGGTGGTCTCTTCCGAGACGCCCTTGATCGTGGCGACGGTCTTGGTGAGGTAGCCCGGACGCTCCGCGAGGAAGCGCTTCAGCGTGGCGACGAAGATCTCTTCCTCTTCGTTCGACGGGGTGAACAGCTCTTCACCCGCCTCGACGCGCGCGCCCCACAGCGCGAACATGGTGGCGTCGCCACCGTCGTCGAGGATCAGGTTGCAGGTCTGGTCCTGGCCCCAGTCGAAGATGCGGATGACATAGTCCCAATACTCTTCCAGCGTCTCGCCCTTGACGGCGAAGACGGGGATGCCGGCCTCGGCAATGGCGGCCGCGGCGTGGTCCTGGGTCGAGTAGATGTTGCAGGTCGCCCAGCGCAGCTCGGCGCCGAGGTCCTTGAGGGTCTCGATCAGCACGGCGGTCTGGATCGTCATGTGCAGCGAGCCGGTGATGCGCGCGCCCTTGAGCGGCTTCGATACGCCGAACTCCTGGCGCAGCGCCATCAGGCCCGGCATTTCAGTCTCGGCGATCTCGATCTCCTTGCGGCCAAAGGCGGCAAGCGAGAGGTCCTTGATGACATAGTCCTTGTCGAGCACGGTAGCCACGAGCTGTCTCCAGATGTGAATCAGTTGCGCGCCGGGAATCGTCCGGCCGCGATTGGCGCGCCCTACAGGCTCCGCCGCGCCGGCGCAATCCGAATATAAAGATATCTTTATATGATGCGGCGGAGCGGCTTTTGCGCGGGGCGAGGCGGCATGATAGCCAGGGGCATGCGCCGGCTGCTCCTCCCCTTGTTCGCGCTGGCCACAGCCGCGGCGCCGGCGCCCGGGGACTATCCCCTCGCCTGCTTCTACGCCCCGCGCGGCGGCGAGCTCGACACGTTCCAGGACTGCGCGGCGCGCAACCCCGACGGCACGATCCGCCTTGCCCCCGCGCATCTGCGCCAGCTCGATTTCGACCGCGCCGGCCTCGCCGCGATCCATGTCGGGGAGAGCTTCCACTATGTCCGCCGCGACGGCCGCACCGCGCCGGTGATGACGATGGACAATGGCGCCGACCCGTTCGTCCAGGACCGCGCCCGCTCCCGGCTGGGCGGCAAGATCGGCTTCATCGACCGTTCGCTGCGCCTCGTCATCCCCCGCCGCTATGACGGGGCGCTGCCGTTCGCCAGGGGCGCGGCGGAGGTCTGCACCGGCTGCACCCCGGCCAGCGACGGCGAGCATGGCTGGTATGAGGGCGGCCGCTGGGCGCGGATCGACCGGAGCGGTCGCGAGCGCCCTGCACAACGTTAGCACAGCGCCTTCGGTGCATTTCGGCCGTGACCGAATCACCGGAACGCGGCAGAGTGCGCGCGCGTCACTCCAACCGTGCGAGCCTTGCCATGTACCGGTTCCTTGCGCCGTCGCTGCTTCTGTCGCTCGCCTTGGTGGCCCCCGCCCATGCCCAGATGGAATTTGCCGGCTCGGTCCCGCAGCACGGCGTGGCGGACCAGGATGCCCGATCGATGATCTGGGCACGGATGAATGCGCCCGAACACATCAAGGTGAATTGCTGGAAGCTCGGCTGCGTGCTGATCGTCAACGAGACCGCGACCTATGACGTGGTCGGCTTCTATGTCGACAATGCCAAGCCGGGCAAGAAGGCGCGCTGGAGCAACAACGAGTTCCGCGAGCCGCTGCTGCCCAGCAAGGCGACCCTGCGCTTCAAGGCCGGCGGGCTCAGCACCTGCAGCATGCCGGTGCGCTTCGTGCTGCGGAAGCGCGATAGCGAGGAGAAGGCCGAGATCAACGGCGTCTCCAGCTTCTGCACCTCGCCGCACAACGACACGCTGATCCGCATCAAGATGCAGGAAGGCAAAGTCTATGTCCGCGGCGACGACGAGCCCGACCCGAACGAGACCCACTAGGCGGCTATAGGCTCAGCCGCACCACAGGACCGACTTGACCAGATGCGGCCTGGCGCAGGCGCGCCCGGCGGGCAGCGGCAGGGGTTTGCCCGGCTGCCACAGTCCCAGGCGCTGCTGGAGGTTCGGCATCTCGGAATCGATTACCGCCAGCGGGTTTCCGTCGCCATAGATGGTCGCGCTGCGGAAGCGCAGCGCCTGCCTATAGCGCAGGGCGGCATCGGGCCGGCTGACGCTGATCCAATAGCCGAACGGCGCGTCGACGGTCGGCTCGGCGAAGATCACCGCACCCTTGAGCGGCCCCTGCGCGACATAGCGGACCTCTTCGTTGTTGTTGCGGCCGGTCCGCTGGGCATAGGCGGTGACGAAGCGATCCCCTGCCCGGTCATAGGCGAGCAGCCGGGTGGCGACACGCTGGTTGCCATTGCCGCTATGCACGCTCGCCACGCGCAGGAGGAGCAGCGCCTTCCCGGGCGCGGGATACACGATCTCGGGCGCCTCGAGATAATGGGGATCCGAGAAGTAATCGGGCTCGCCGGCGAGCAGCAGGCCTGCCAGGCCCGGGTCGCAGCTGCGCCCCGCATCCCTGCTGAGGCACAGGGTGATCTTGCCGGGTTCCTGGTTGCCCGCCACACCCTCGCCTTCCGGTCCCTGGGTCGCGGTGAGGCGCCAGGGCGAGGACGTGCCGAACGGCCTGGCGAGGTCGACCGAGGCGATCTGCCTGCCTTCGGGCACCGCAGCCCCGCCGACAAGCAGCGCCGCACCCGCCAGCAACAGCAGCCGCATCATGCCCTGCCCGTGCTGTTCGCCAGCAGCCGCGGATCGATGCCCGCGCCGGCAAAGGCGACCGCCCAGCGATCCTCGGCATCGATGTCGTAGATCAGGTCGGGCGTGCCGTCGGTGTTGAACCATCCGTGGCGGGCCAACTCATTGTCGAGCTGGCCTTCGCTCCAGCCGGCATAACCGAGCGCCACGATCCATTTGGACGGCCCCGTCCCTTCCGCGATCGCGCGCAGCACGTCGATCGTGCCGGACAGCGCCCAGCGCCCGCCCACGTCGATCGTATCCTGCCCACCCCAATCGGGCGAGTGAAGCACGAAGCCTCGGCGCGGCTCGACGGGTCCGCCGAAATGCACCGGCGTGTCCGGCGCGAGGCCGGGCTCGATCTCGAACTGCTTGAGCAGGTCGTGCAGCGTCAGCCCGTCGATCGTGTCGCCGATGCCGATGCCGAGCGCCCCCTCCACATCGTGCGCGCACATCGCGATCACGGCGCGTTCGAAGCGCGGATCGCCGATGCCCGGCATTGCGAGGAGGAACTGGCCGGTTAGGAAGCGCGTCGAGTCCATGGCCGATCAACGTAGCCGGACCGTTTCGGCTCCGCCACGCTTGAAAATCCTCCCCGGCGCGCCGATTGAACGGCTCCACTGAATTTCCAGACTCGATTTCCAGGAGAGAAGAATGACCATCCAGGTTGGCGACCGCATCCCCAGCGTCAATTTCGTCAAGGTGACCGAGGGCGGCCCCGAGCAGATCGCCTCGGACGACTATTTCGCCGGCCGCAAGGTCGCGCTCTTCTCGGTGCCGGGTGCCTTCACCCCCACCTGCTCGGCCAAGCACCTGCCGGGCTTTGTCGAGAAGGCCGACGAGATCAAGGCGAAGGGCGTGGACGAGATCGCCTGCACCGCGGTCAACGACGCGTTCGTGATGGGCGCCTGGGGTCAGCAGAGCGGCGTCGCCGGCAAGGTGACGATGCTCGCCGACGGCAATGGCGACTTCCCCAAGGCGCTGGGCCTGACCATGGACGGATCGAAGTTCGGCATGGGCACGCGCGGCCAGCGCTTCTCGATGCTGGTCAATGACGGCGTGGTCGAGCAGCTCAACGTCGAGGCGCCGGGCCAGTTCGAAGTCAGCTCGGCCGATTATCTGCTCGGCCAGCTGTAACGTCGAAGGCGTAACGGAACCGCTGGAGGCTCGCCGGAGTTGATTCGGCGAGCACTTCAGAAAGGGACCGTCATGGCCGATACCGAAACCACGACCGCCGACAGCGCCACCAGCACCCCCACGACCCTGGAAGAGGCGACCGAGACCGCCAAGAGCTTCCTCGCCCAGGCGCAGGAAGCGATCGGCGATGCGGTCGACGCCACCGTCACCGCGGTGAAGGAACATCCGATCGCTGCAGCGGGAATCGCCGCAGGCGTCGCCGCCGCCGTGGGCGGTGCCGCCTATGCCGCCACCCAGCTGGGCGGTGACAAGGAACCGGCGCCGAAGGCGAAGAAGTAAGCTAGTTCCTCCCCGAGCTTGTCTCGGGGAGGGGGACCATCGCGAAGCGATGGTGGAGGGGCCGCCGGTAAAGCCGGCGGACTCCGTCCGCCGCCCCTCCACCGCCTTCGGCGGTCCCCCTCCTCCAGCGAGCTGGGGGAGGAATTGATTTGGCCAGTCTTGCCAGCGTCATCTTTGGGCACTAGCCCTGCAAGATGACTCAAGCATCCGACATCGTCGCCGATCTCGAGCGCCTCTACAACGCCTCGGTCGATCGCCTCAAAGCCGCCCTGAACCGCTATATCAACGAAGGTACGCCGCCGAGCCCGGAAGACCGGAGCGACGGCAGCTTCGCCTATCCCGAGCTGCGCGTCACCTATCGCGGCGGCAAGGATCGCAACCGCCCCACCCCGCGCCGCTCGTTCGGCCGGCTGGTCGAGGAAGGCGAGTATCGCATCTCGGTCACCCGCCCGGCGATGTTCAGCCGCTACCTGATCGAGCAGCTGACCTTCCTGATCGAGGACTATGACGTCGAGGTCCATGCCGTCACCGGGCGGCAGGAGATCCCCTTCCCGTACGTGCTCGATCCGAGCCACATCGCGGCGATGGACCAGATCTCGGTCACCGAGCTGGGCCGCCACTTCCCGGCGACCGAGCTGGCGCATATCGGCGACGAGATCGCCGACGGCCTGTGGATTTCGAGCGACGAGACCCGCCCGCTGGCATTGTTCGACGGACTGCGCACCGATTTCTCGCTGGCCCGCCTGCGCCACTATACCGGCACCCCGGTCGAGCATTTTCAGCAGTACATCCTGTTCACCAACTATCACCGCTATGTCGACGAGTTCGTCCGCTGGGCGGTCGACCAGCTGGGTGAAGGCTCGCGCTTCACTGGCGTTTCCGGCGCGGGCGGTATCCTGGTCGAGGCCGGGGACGATACCGACCGGCTGCTCCACGACACCTCGGCGTGGCGCCGTCACCAGATGCCCGCCTATCACCTGATGGCCAAGGACGGCTCGGGCATCACGCTGGTGAACATCGGCGTCGGCCCGTCCAACGCCAAGACGATCACCGATCACCTCGCGGTGCTCCGCCCCGAGGCGTGGCTGATGATCGGGCATTGCGGCGGCCTGCGCCCGAGCCAGCGGATCGGCGACTATGTCCTCGCCCACGCGTACCTGCGCGACGACCATATCATGGACGACGTGCTGCCGCCCGAGATCCCGATCCCCGCCATCGCGGAAGTCCAGCTTGCGCTGGCCCGCGCCGCCGGCACGATCTCCGGCCAGTCGGGCGACGAGCTCAAGCAGCGGCTGCGCACCGGCACGATCGTCACCACCGACGACCGCAACTGGGAGCTGCGCTACTCGCAATCGGCGCTGCGCTTCTCGCTGAGCCGCGCGGTGGGCATCGACATGGAGAGCGCGACGCTGGCCGCCCAGGGCTACCGCTTCCGCGTGCCCTATGGCACCCTGCTCTGCGTCTCGGACAAGCCGCTGCACGGCGAGCTCAAGCTGCCGGGCCAGGCGAACCTGTTCTACGAGCGGGCGATCGCCGAGCACCTCAAGATCGGCATCGAGACCTGCGAGGAGCTGCGCCGCGAAGGCGCCAAGCTCCATTCCCGCAAGCTGCGCGCGTTCAACGAGCCGCCGTTCCGGTGATCTCCCGCTCCCGTCACCCTCGCCTTTGGGCAGGGATGACGGGACCGGACGGGCATCCTATCTGAGTCCGGCGTTCAACCTTGAAGGAGAGCCCCCGTGATCGATCCCGAGGAACAGCCCGAAACCGAAGCGCCGCATGCGCACCAAGCCGATGGCACCGACAGCTCGGCCGAATGGGATGCCCAGATCGCCGATGAGGGCATGATCCCGGACAGCGATCCGCCTCAGGACTAGGCCATCATCCCGACGAAAGCCGGGATCTCGTGCGGCTCCTGCCCTGCGCCTTCGCCTTAGATCCCGGCTTTCGCCAGGATGACGGTATTGGTCGCAGGGACGGTGTGCCTATTTGCTGAGCTTGAATTCCACCGAGAGATTGGCATTCACCGTCACGGTATCCGAGCCCGCGCCCGGCTTGTTGGCGAACATGCCGATCAGCTCGAGGAAGAAGCTCATCGAGCCGGCGACCATGTCCTGCTTCTCGCTGATCCGCACGATCGACGTGCGGCGCAGGCCTAGCGTGCTGGCATAGGCCGCCGCCTCGCCCCGCGCCTTGGCGATCGCGTCCGCCTTGGCCTGACGGGTGGGGCCGACATAGTCGTCCAGCAGCGCGATAACCTCGTCCTCCATCTTCCCGCCATTGGCCTCGGCCGCGGACTTGGCGGCGGTCGCCGCGGCGCGGCTGGGCGCATCGAAGAAGATCGTCTCGGTCGCGGTCGATTGCGGCTTTTCCCCTACATCGTCGAGCGAGAAGCTGGGCTTGCCGCGCCCGGTAAAGGCGCCGACCAGGCTGGCGAGCGGATTGGAGGCGGCGCCTTCCAGCGGCTTGCCCTCGCGGATGCCCTGGGCACCGAGCGCCGCGACCAGCTTGGCGCGGTTCGCGGCCAGAGCGGCCTCCGCCGCCTTCTCGTCCGCGCCCTTGCCGGTGAGCTTCACCGAGAAGCGGAAGCGATTGGCGGGCACCTTCACCTGGCCGGCGGAGACGATCTCCACCGCCACCGGACCATCGACCGGCGCGGACTGGGCGAGTGCCGCATGGGGCAGTGCAACCACGGCCAGCGCGAGCGCATATCTGAGCATGTTCGAATCCCCTGAACGAAAAGGGCGGACCCTGCGGCCCGCCCCCGATTGATTACCAGCCCTGGGTCTGGCCCTTGTTCTGCTGGTCGAGCCACTTCTTCAGCGGGGCGAAATATTCCGCCATCGCCTTGCCCGACATCTCACGCGAGCCGGTGAATTCCTGCAGCGCGTCCGGCCAAGGCTTGGACGAACCCATCGCCAGCATCTTGTCGAGCTTCGCGCCTACTTCCTTGTTGCCATAGAAGGAGCAGCGGTGGAGCGGCCCCTTCCAGCCGGCCTGGTCGCACGCCGCCTTGTAGAACTGGAACTGCAGCACCCGCGCCAGGAAGTAGCGGGTGTAAGGCGTGGTCGCCGGGATGTGGAACTTGGCGCCCGCATCGAACCGGGTCTCGTCGCGCGCCACCGGCGGCACGATGCCCTGATACTGGAGGCGCAGCTTGTCCCAGCCGGCCTGGTAGCCATTCTCCGGAATCTGGCCCGAGAACACGCCCCAGCGCCACTTGTCGACGAGCAGACCGAAGGGCAGGAACGCAACCTTGTCCATCGCCTGGCGGAGCAGCAGGCCGATGTCCTTGTCGGCGCTGGGCACCTGGCCCTTGTCGAGCAGGCCGATCTGGACGAGGTAATCGGGCGTGATCGACAGCGCGATGAAGTCGCCGATCGCCTCGTGGAAACCGTCGTTCGCGCCGTCGAGGTACAGCGGCGACTGCTTGTTGTAGGCGCGCTGGTAATAGTTGTGGCCGAGCTCGTGGTGGATCGTCACGAAGTCGTCGGCATTGACCTTGATGCACATCTTGATGCGCAGATCGTCGACATTGTCGATGTCCCAGGCCGAGGCGTGGCAGATGACTTCGCGGTCCGCCGGCTTCAGGAACTGCGAGCGCTGCCAGAAGCTGTCGGGCAGCTGCTTGAAGCCGAGCGACGAGTAGAAGCCCTCGCCGGCCTTCACCATCTTGATATGGTCGTAGCTCTTGGCCTTGAGCAGATCGCCCACGTCATAGCCGACGCTGCCGGCACCGGCGGGCGCGACGATGTCGTAGATGTTGCCCCATTCCTGGGCCCACATGTTGCCGAGCAGATCGGCGCGGATCGGCCCCTTGTTGGCCTGTACGGCGTCGCCATACTTCTCGTTGAGCTTGTGGCGCACATAGGTGTGCAGCGCGATGTAGAGCGGCTTGAGGTCGTTCCAGATCTTGTCGGTCATCGCCGCGAAGGCGTCCGGATCCATGTCGTAGCCCGAGCGCCACATCGCGCCGACATCGGCATAGCCCAGGCCCTTGGCGCCCTGGTTCGAGATGCTGACCAGCTTGGCATAGTCGGGACGCATCGGCGCGCCGACATTGTCGTTCCAGCTGACCCACATCTCCTTGAGCTTGGCCGGATCGCGGCTCTCGCCCATTGCCGCCTCGATGTCCGAGCCGTTGATCGGCTTGCCGTCGAGCGTGCCCTTGCCGGCGCCGTAAATGCCGGTGATCTTGGCCGAGAGACCGGCCAACTCCTCCGCCGCGCCGGTACGCACCGGGGCGGGCAGCACGATCTTGTTGCGGAGCATGCCGAGCTTGCGGGCGGTGTCGTAATCGAGCCCGGCGACATTGGCGTATTTCGCCGCCTGGAGCGCGAGATCGACCTGCAGCGTGGTGAGCTTGGCGCCCTCACGCGCGGTCATCGCCTCGGTATCCTGGTTGATATAGGTGTTGTAGACCCAGTCGGTCCGCGCGGCGACGACGCCCTGGGCGAACAACTTCGCTTCGGCATCCGCGACGAACGCCTTGGCCTCGGCGGCGGTCGGTGCCGCCTGGGTGGTGTCGCCGTCGCGGCCGCGCGCGCCCAGCGGGGCGGCGGCAAGCAGCGAGGCAAGCGCGAGCATCGAGATGCCGGTGCGGATCATGTAAAGGAGTCCCCTCTGATTTTCTGGATGGCCGGGACGATGCGCGCGCCGCCCCAGCCGGTCAAGCCGCGAAGAAATCCGCGATCGCACGCCCCAGCTCGGGCTTGGTGACGGCGCTCATATGGTTGCCGGGAATCTCGACGAAGGTGGCGTGCGGCAGCATGTCTGCCAGCTCGTGCGCCGAGCCATTGTGATCGTCCTCGACACCGGCGACGACCAGGGTTTCCTCGGTCAGCCGGGCGAGATGCGCCTCCGGCGTGTCGACGAACGTGTCGAGCACCGGCAGCAGCGCCAGCGGATCGGCCTTGGAGGTCTTGAGGAACGCCTCGGTCAGCCATTCGCTCGAACCGCGCTCGAAGCTGCCGAGATTGGTGAGCACCCGGCGGAAATAGGTGCCGGTGCGCGAGGCGGCGGTGAGGCCGGAGAGCCCCATGCCGGCGAGCATCACCTTGCGCGGCGTGGCCCCGCCATCGACGATCATCCGCACCGTGGTGCGCGCGCCGAGCGAATAGCCGCCCAGATCGTAATCGGTGAGACCGAGATGCGCGACCAGCGCGAGACCGTCGCGCGCGGTCACGTCCGGCGGATAGCTCGCGGCATCGTGCGGCGCCGCGCTCATCCCGTGGCCGCGCAGATCGGGCATGATCACCCGGAAGCCCTTCTCGACCAGCTTCGCGGCATGGCCGTAGCGGATCCAGTTGATCTCCGCGGTGGAGGCATAGCCGTGGATCAGCACCGCGTCGCGCCCCTCACCCATCACGTGCCAGGCGAGCTCGACGCCGTCGAAGCTCTGGAAGCGGTGCGTTTCAATCGGGAAGTCGGCCAACTTTATCCATCCAGCGTTTGACGAGGCTCGGGTTCTCGTCGGTCCGTGATGCCGGCAGGTGGCTCGTGTCAAGCCACGCCCGGTGCCAGCTTTCGCATCCCGAATGCTCGGTGGGCACGAACCGGCCGGGCGCGTCGAAGCTGCCGACGGTCAGGTCCATATAGGGGTGGCCATGCGCTTCGTACGTGAGCGGCGTGCCGCATTCCCGGCAGAAGCCCCGCAGCGCTATCGGCGAGGCGGCGTAGCGATCGGGCTCCGTTTCCCAGCGGACATCGACCCTGCTCAGGTTCTTGAACGCGATCGAGACGCCGCCGGTGGCACGCTGGCACATGCGGCAATGGCAGAGATAGGCCTCGTCATCCGCCACCTGCGCCACATAGCGCACCCGCCCGCATTGGCATCCGCCGGTCATTTCCTCCGCCATGTCAGCGCTCTCCCTGTTGCTATTCCCATTCTACCCCCGGTCGTCATCCCGGCGAAAGCCGGGATCTCAGGCGAAGGCGCGGGGCAGGAGCCGCATGAGATCCCGGCTTTCGCCGGGATGACGGAATATGATGGGTTGCACGCCTTGCAACTATTGCATCGCACAATGCACTATGGTTGCAGATTGCAATCTATAAGTGTGCTTATTATGTGCGCGCTATGACCGAGAGTCTTGGATTCCTTCTGAGCGATACCGCTCGCCTGTTGCGCCGCCGTTTCGACGAGCGGGCGCGCAGCAGTGGCGCCAGCGTGGCGCAGTGGCGGATGCTCAAGACGCTGCACCGGCATCCGGGCCTGAACCAGGGCCAGCTTGCCGAGCAGCTCGAAGTAGAGCCGATCACCGCGTGCCGGATGATCGACCGGCTGGAGGAAGCCGGCTTCGTCGAGCGCCGCCGCGATCCCGCCGATCGTCGCGCCTGGCGGATTCACCTTACCGACAAGGCCGACCCGGTGCTCGACGACCTCCAGGAACTGGCCGGGGTGATGATCGAAGACGCGCTTCAGGGGCTGAGCTCCGCGCAGCGTGAACAACTGGTCGGGTCGCTGGAGGCGATCCGCGCCAATCTGAACAACGTTCAAGAGGGCAAAGAGGCCGCAAATGGCTGACGCAGATCCGAAGATCGAAAAGTCCGAAGAGACCAAGATCACCATCCCGACCGAGGAAACCACCGCTCCGGAGGCACCGGCCAAGGCAAAGCGCAGCCTGCTGCGCCCGCTGCTGATGTTCGGCGTGCCGGCGATCCTGCTCGCGGTCGTGGGCTATTTCTACTTCACCGGCGGCAACAGCGTCTCCACCGACAATGCCTATGTCCAGCAGGACAAGAGCTCGGTCTCGACCGATGTCGCGGGCCGCATCGTCTATGTCGGCGTGAAGGAGAACCAGGCGGTCAAGGCGGGCGACGTGCTGTTCCGCATCGATCCCGAGCCCTACAAGATCGCCGTCGCCCAGGCCCAGGCCGCAATCGCCGCGGCGCAGGTGCAGCTCAACACCGACCAGGTGAGCGCGCAGGGCAAGGGTGCGGACATCCAGGCGGCGCAGGACGCAATCCAGAACGCCCAGGAGAATTACGAGCGGCAGGCTGCGCTGATGAAGCAGGGCTTCACCACCCGCGCCAATTTCCAGTCGGCGGAGCATGCGCTCGAGCAGGCGCGCGCGCAGCTGCTCAATGCGCAGGCGAGCGCAAGCGAAGCGCGTGCCAAGCTCGCCACCGGTGCCGCGGTGCCCGGCGAGAACCCGGCGATCGCCGCCGCGCGCGTCCAGCTCGACAAGGCCCTGCTCGACCTGCAGCGCACCACCGTCGTCGCACCGGTGAACGGCATCGTCAGCCAGACCAAGAGCCTGCAGGTGGGCCAGCAGATGATCACCGGCCTCGCCGCCGTGACGATCGTCTCGGACAAGCCGGCCTGGGTCGACGCGAACTTCAAGGAGACGGACCTCAACAGGATGCGGGTCGGCCAGTGCGCGATGGTCAGCTTCGACGCCTATCCGGGCCTGGACCTCAAGGGCCATGTCGAATCGATGGGTGCCGGCACCGGCTCCGAATTCTCGGTGCTTCCCGCCCAGAACGCCAATGGCAACTGGGTGAAGGTCACCCAGCGCGTTCCCGTGCGCATCGCGATCGACGAGAAGAGCCCGCGCGCCCTGATCGCCGGCATCTCGGCAGACGTGAAGGTGATCTTCAAGGGCGCCTGCAAGTAACATGGCGACGGCAGCCCCCGGCCGCGCCACCAGGGCGGGTGAGGCGCCTCCCTCTGCGCCTCCCCGTCCGCAAGCTTCGGGCGGTGCCGCACTGCCGGTAAAGTACAGGGGGCTGCTGACCCTCGGCGTCATGATGGCGACGATCATGCAGATCCTCGACACGACGATCGCCAACGTCGCCATCCCGCACATGCAGGCGTCGCTCGGCGCCACGCGCGACACGATCAACTGGGTGCTGACGAGCTATATCGTCGCCTCGGCCATCGCGATCCCGATCACCGGCTGGCTGTCCGACCGGATCGGCTCGCGCAACCTGTTCCTGATCTCCACCGTCGGCTTCGTCATCGCCTCCGCCCTGTGCGGTGCGGCGCAGACGCTGGAGGAAATGGTAGCCTTCCGCATCCTGCAGGGCATTACCGCGGCGTTCCTCAACCCGCTCAGCCAGACGGTGATGCTCGACATCAACAAGCCCGAGGACCAGCCCAAGGCGATGTCGATCTGGGGCATGGGCATCATGGTCGGCCCGATCATGGGCCCGCTGATCGGCGGTTATCTCACCGACAATTTCAACTGGCGCTGGGTGTTCTACGTGAACCTGCCGGTCGGCGTCGTGTGCTTCGCCATCCTGTGGTGGCTCCTCCCCTCGCGACCGATCCGCAAGCGCCAGTTCGACGCGTTCGGCTTCAGCCTGCTGGCGATCGGGATCGCCTCGCTCCAGCTGATGCTCGACCGGGGCCAGGACCAGGACTGGTTCTCCTCGACCGAGATCTGGGTCGAGATGCTGGTATCGATCGTCGCGCTGTGGATGTTCTTCGTCCACCTGTTCACCGGCAAGAACCCGATGTTCGAGCGCGAGCTGTGGAAGCATCGCAACCTGGTGACCGGCATCTTCTTCATGATGGTGATCGGCCTGGTGATGATGGCGACGATGGCGCTGCTGCCGCCGATGCTGCAGAGCCTGTACGGCTATTCGGTGTTCGACACCGGGCTGATGCTGATGCCGCGCGGCGTGGGCGTGGTGATCACCATGTTCGCGGGCGCGCAGCTGATCCAGCGCGGCTGGCTCGATCCGCGCTGGTCGGTGGGCATCGGCCTGACGATCGCGGCGGTATCGCTATGGGAGATGTCGGGCTGGACGATCGAGATGGGCAGCACGCCCTTCATCGTCTCGGGCTTCATCCAGGGCCTGGGCCTGGGCCTGGTGTTCATGCCACTCAACGGGCTCGCCTTTGCCGGCCTGCCCCCGCATTTCCGCACCGAAGGGTCGAGCCTGCTCAACCTGACCCGCAATATCGGCGCGTCGGTGGGCATCTCGGCGGTGAGCGCGATCCTCGCCCAGAACATCCAGCGCAGCCATCAATATCTGGGCGAGCACGTCACCGCGACGACGATGAACGGCATGGGCGTGTTCCTGCAGCAATTGGGCGCGCAGGGTGCGATGATCACCGGGATGGTCGATGCCGAGGTCAACCGCCAGGCCGCGATGATCGCCTATCTCAACGACTTCTGGCTGATGGCGATCGTGACCGCGGTCAGCGTGCCGCTGGTGCTGCTGCTGCAGAAGCCGGGCGGCAAGGTGGAGAATGACCCGGCTGCGGCTGGGCACTAGGGCCTCAACGTTCCCCTCCTTTCAAGGAGGGTAGCGACTAAGCCGCAACGGCGCGGGATGTCCCGGAAGTATCGCCCCTCACCCGCACCAACGGCTGCCACTTCACATAGGCCAGGCTGCGCCACGCCCATTCCAGCGGGCCGCTGACGAAGTATCGCATCCACCAATTGGCGAATCCGACCAGCAGGACGATGCCGATCGTCGAGACCAAAGCCGACTGTGCCCAGCCATATCGGCCCCAGGGCAGCAGGCCCCAGGGCGCGAACAGGATGTACTTCCCCACTGCCTGCTCGAGGAAATAGAGCGAGAAGGCCATGCGGCCGGGCGCCTTGAACACCGCCAGCAGCGCGGCGCCCGCACGGCCCTTCACCAGCAGGTTGACCAGAGCGAGATGCCCCAGGCCGATTGCGATCCGGGCGAACTCACCGGTGATCCACAGGGTGCGCGGGCCGGGCGTGAAGCTCAAAGTCTCGGAAATGCCCCAGGCGCGCGCGACGATGCCGAAACTATAGCCGCAGGCGAGCAGCCACAGATAGAAGCGCGCGCTGCGCTGCCCCTGGATCACCCCCCATTTCCACAGCGCTATGCCGATCAGCATCGTGCAGAACGCCTCCAGCACGTCCCAGATCAGCCATTCGCTGGCGAGATAGCTCCAGTAATTCCACGCTTCCTTAGCATAGGGCAGCCAGCCGCCCTGATGCGCTGCTTGCTCGCGGGCGACGAGCTTCGCGTCGGGCACATGGGTGGAGAGCTTGCGCCATTCGGCGAGCGCGGCCGGCTCGCCCTGCGCCACCTGCTGCACCAGCACCGAGCGCTCGGCATATTCGCGCGCGCCATATTCGGGGATGCCGATGCCGGTCAGCACCGCCCAGCCCAGCCCCAGCAGCACCAGAGTCTTCGGCCCCAGCGTGCGGAACGGGAAGAGGAACAGCGCAGCAAGCGCATAGATGTGGAGGATGTCGCCCGGCCAGAGCAGCACGAACACGTCGAACAGCCCGAAGGCGAGCAGCCAAAGGTTGCGGCGATAATAGAGGTCGGCGACCGCGACCGGCCCCTCCGGCGTCATCGCCTTGCGCGCCAGCACCATCATGCCGGCGCCGAACAGGAATTCGAGCAGGCAGCGCTGCGTGCCCGCCAGGAAGATGTTGATCAGCACCCAGGCATCGCGGTCGGGTGCGGTCCAGCCGATCAGCCGGACATCGGCCGAGAAGGTCCAGACGCTCGCCGCCATATAGGGCACGTTGATGTAGAAGATGCCGAGGATCGCGATACCGCGCAGCATGTCGAGCACGTCGATGCGCGCCTTGCCCCGAACCGGGGCCAATCCGGCATTGCCCGTTTCCACCACCCGACGCGACCCACCCCAGTGAACGGGCCTGTCTAACCTCGATCAGTCAATTCCCGGTAAAGAGCGTCGCACTGTGCCATCTCGTTTCGCGCACCGATTCAGGATAGGATCGGGCGACGAAGAGGGGGATGGGATGCGGATCAAGATGCTCGCCACGGTTTGCGCCGCGCTCGCGCTGGGGGCCGCCGCTCCACCCCGCCCCGCCCCGATCGAGCAGCTCGACGTCGCGCTGCACGAGCTCACGCCCAAGGGCGCGGAATTCACCCTCGCCACGATCCCGGCGGAAGAGCGCGGCGCCTTCGCCCGTGCCCGGGCAGACCGGATCGAAGTCGATCCCGATGCGCTGGCGCTGATCGAGGACCGCCAGAGCGCCCGCGCCCTCGCCGCCTTGCTGCTCAGCTATTATGCGATGCCCGATCCCGACCGGGTGGTCACCAGCCCGTCCCGGGTGGGAACCATGGCCGCGGCGGCCGGCGCGATCCTGCTCGGCACCCAGGTGATCGATCCGCTCGACAAGAAATATTCCAGCCAGGACGGGCGGGTGCTTCCGGCGCTGGAGCTGGGCTGGTTCCTCCCCGCGCGCGAAGGGCCGGAGGACGGGGCGATCCGCGCCTCGCGGATGGTCGCGATGCTCAATGCGATCGGCAGCTGTTCCGGCCCGCTCGCCGACATGCTCGACCATGCCGAGAAGCTCGGCAATCGCGAGGCGAGCGGCCTGGCCCGGCGCGTCCGCAAGGATCTCGGCCGCTCGATCTACCCACCTGACTATAGCTGCGACATCTGAGCGAGCGGGCAAAAAAACGTTACACTTGCGTAATCTCGCATTTGCAGCATCGGGCACGGTAACCGCCCTATAATGATGGAAATTCCGACTTTTCGGCGTCGTCCCCCGGCGCCGGCCAACGAGATTTCCCATGCGCCAGCAACTTGCCAACCTGCCCCTCGCCACCAAGACCACGATCATCACCATCTCCAGCCTGTTGTTGCTGGCGCTCGCCACCTATGTGCTGAGCGACCGGGTGCTCACCGCCGATGCCGAGCGCATGGCGGCCGAGCGGCAGGAGACCAACATGCGCGTGGCCTGGAAGGTGCTGCGCGACCAGGGCGACGGCTTCCGGGCCGAGGGCGGCGACCTCTATGTCGGCGCACACAAGCTCAATGGCTGGACCCAGCCGGTCGACGAGATCAAGACTTTGGTCGGCGGCACCGCGACGATCTTCGCGGGCGACACGCGGATCACCACCAACGTGCTCAAGCCCGACGGCAGCCGCGCGGTCGGCACGCCCCTGGCGGCCGGTCCGGCCAAGGATGCGGTGCTCGGCGATGGCAAACCATATCGGGGGTCCGCCGACATCCTCGGCAAGCCCTTCTTCACCGCCTATGATCCGATCAAGGATGCCAGCGGCAAGGTGATCGGCGTGCTCTATGTCGGCATCCCGCGCTCGGATGTTCTTGCCGGCATTCAGTCGGTCCGCAGCTCGATGGCGATCGCCGCGACGCTGATCACGCTGCTCGTCACGGTGATCGGCTTCCTGATCTGCCGGGCGATGTTCCGCCCCCTTTCCCAGATGACCGAAGCCATGCAGCACCTCGCCGCCGGTGATGCCGCGATCACCGTGCCCGAGCATCGCAGCGCCGACGAGATCGGCCAGATGGCCCGTGCGCTGGAGCGCTTCCGCGTCGCCGCCAACGACAAGGCGGCGGCCGAGGCGAAGCATCGGCTCGGCGAGATCGAGCGCGAAAAGGCGATGGCGATGCTGGGCGGCGCGCTGGAGCGCGTGGCGGGCGGCGACCTGACCGCCGACGTCGGCAGCGACTTCCCCACCGACTTCGCGATGCTCGGCGGCAACTACAATGCGGCGCTGGCGAGCCTGCGAGAGCTGATCGGCACGGTGCTGGAGAGCACCGGCGCGATCCAGACCGGCTCAAGCGAGATCGCCGCCGCCTCCGAGGATCTGGCGCGCCGCACCGAGGGCAATGCCGCCAGCCTGGAGGAGACTTCGGCCGCGGTGACCCAGATGAACCAGCGCCTGCGCGCCACTGCCGATGCGGCCGGCCAGACCGTCACGCGCGCCGATGCGGCGATCGCGGTGGTCGGATCGGGCCGCGCCACTGCCGACGAGGCGGTGCAGGCGATGAACCGGGTGAGCGACAGCGCCAAGGGCATCGATTCGGTGATCGAGGGCCTCGACAAGATCGCCTTCCAGACCCGGGTCCTCGCAATGAACGCCGCGGTGGAAGCGGGCCGCGCCGGCGAGGCGGGCCGCGGCTTCGCGGTGGTCGCCGACCTGGTCAGCGCCCTCGCGATGCGCGCCGAGGAGGAAGCCAAGCGCGCCCGCGACCAGCTCACCGTCACCCAGGCCGAGGTCGAGACCGCACGAGGCGCGGTCGAGCGGGTCGATACCGCGCTGTCGGACATCGTCGACACGGTCGGCGAAGTGCACCAGCTGCTCGGTACGATCGCCGCGGACAACCAGGCCCAGTCGATGGCGATCAGCGAAGTCAGCACCGCGATCAGCTCGATGGACCAGGCGACCCAGCAGAATGCGGCGATGGTCGAGGAAACCTCCGCGGCGGCACGCACGCTGACCGACCAGGTCGGCCGGCTCGACGCGCAGGCGAGCACGTTCCGGATCGGCGACGGGCGCGGCGCTCCTGCCCCGCGCACCTTCAAGCCGCTGGCCAGCACGCGGCCAGTGCCGGCCAAGCCGGTCGGCGATGCCGAGGCCTGGGCGAGCTTTTAAGAAACGACGTCAGCCAATAAGCGGCGGGATGACGGTTTGGGCCGGATTACGGATTGGGGCCGGATGACTGGCGCGAAAAGGGGGGCGGTGGCGCGATGCCACCGCCCCCCTTTTCTGTATCGTGTCGCCTTACGCCTTCTTCAGGTGCCGGCGGCCGAGCAGCTCGGCGATCTGGACGGCGTTGAGCGCGGCGCCCTTGCGGAGATTGTCCGAGACGCACCAGAGCGACAGGCCATTCTCCACCGTCGAGTCCTCGCGGACGCGGCTGACGAAGGTGGCATATTCACCGACGCACTCGATCGGCGTGACGTATCCGCCGTCCTCATGCTTGTCGACGAGCATGATGCCCGGTGCCTCGCGCAGGATGTTCTTGGCCTGCGCGGCCGAGATCTCGTCCTCGAACTCGATGTTGATCGCTTCCGAATGGCCGACGAACACCGGCACGCGCACGCAGGTGGCGGTGACCTTGATCTTCGGATCGAGGATCTTCTTGGTCTCGACGACCATCTTCCACTCTTCCTTGGTCGAGCCGTCGTCCAGGAAGCTGTCGATGTGCGGGATCACGTTGAAGGCGATCTGCTTGGTGAACTTCTTCGGCTCGGCACTGTCGCCGACGAAGATGTTGCGGCTCTGCTCGAACAGCTCGTCCATGCCCGCCTTGCCCGCGCCGGAGACCGACTGGTAGGTCGCGACGACGACGCGCTTGATCTTGGCGGCATCGTGGAGCGGCTTGAGCGCCACGACCATCTGCGCGGTCGAGCAGTTCGGGTTGGCGATGATGCCCCGCGCCTTGTAGCCGTCGATCGCCTCCGGGTTCACTTCCGGCACGATCAGCGGCACGTCCGGATCCATGCGGTAGAGCGACGCATTGTCGATCACCGTGCAGCCGGCGGCGGCGAACCTGGGCGCATGGAGCTTCGAGCCTTCCGAGCCGATCGCGAACAGCGCGATGTCCCAGCCGGTCGGATCGAAATGCTCGATGTTCTGGATCTTGTACTGTTTCCCGGTCTCGCCGAAATCCACCATGTCCCCGGTCGAGCGCGACGAGGCCAGCACGGCCAGGTCGTCGATCGGGAATTCCCGCTCGGCCAGAATGTTCAACATTTCGCGCCCGACATTGCCGGTGGCGCCTGCGACGACGACACGGTAGCCCATTTCGATCCTTTCCGAACCTCGCAGATACTCCGCGAGGACGCCTATCTGTCAGAGAGTGTCGGAATGCCAGTGCATTCCTGTGCTTCGCGGCAAGAATACCGCATCGGCGCCCATCAGGGGCGCGCGGTAATTCGTTTGCTAGTTCGTTTCGTGCGAAGCATGGCGGCGCATCTAGCAGAAGAAAATTGCGGTGGCGAGACGCCGCACGAAACTTTTTGTCTCGCCACCCGATAGGCCTACTTCGCCGAGGTCTTCCGTCCCAGGAAGTCGAGGATCGTGTTCCACAGGTGCACGCTGATGCCCGGGCCGCCGACCTTGTGGGTGTGGCCGGGGTAGAACATCATCTCGAACGGCACTTCGGCCTTTTGCAGCGTCGCCGCCAGGGCGGTGCTGTTCTCGAACACGACATTGTCGTCGGCCATGCCGTGGATCAGCAGCATCGGATCGGCGATCTTCGCCGCCTCGCCGATATTGTCCGAGGCCTTGTACGCCTCGGGCACCTTGTTCGGATCGCCCATGTAGCGCTCGGTATAGTGGGTGTCGTACAGCTCCCACTTGGTCACCGGCGCGCCGGCGACGCCCGCGGCGAACACGCCCGGCGCCTTTTCCAGCAGCTTCAGCGTCATGTAGCCGCCGTACGACCAGCCATAGGTGACGACCTTGTTCGCATCCACATAGGGAAGCGTCTTCAGATAATTGGCGCCCGCGACCTGGTCCTCGACCTCGACGGTGCCCATCGCGTGCCAGATCTGGCTCTCGAAATCGACGCCGCGATTGGCCGAGCCGCGATTGTCGAGCTGGAACCAGATATAGCCGCGCGAGACGAGATACTGCTGGAGCGCGCCGCCCCAGGAGCGGCTCACCGTCTGCGAATGCGGGCCGCCATAATGCTGGAAGAACACCGGGTACTTCTTGCCCGGCTCCATCTTCGGCGTGATCATCTCCCAATTGAGCGTCGAGCCATCGGCCGCCCTGATCGTGCCGAACGTCCGCTCGCGGTGTCCGGCGAGATAGGCATTGTAAGGATGATCGGCGGCAGTGACCGCATTCTCGTTCACCCAGGCGATGCGCTTGCCCGAGGCGTCGGCGAGATAGGTCTGCGCCGGCTGGTTGGGGTTGGAGCGCTTGACGATCGCGCGGGTGCCGGAGGGATCCATCGTCGCCTCGTTCCACCAGCCGGCCTCGGTCAGCCGGGTGATCGCCCCGCCCTTCCGATAGTCGACCGAATAGAGGTGCCGCTCGAGCACGCCGTCCTTGTTGCCGAGGAAGAAGACGCGGCCCTTGGCCTCGTCCACGCCGACGACATCGGGGGTGACTTCCCAGTCGCCCTTGGTGATCTGGCTGAACTTGCCCTTGGCGAAATGGTAGAGATGGCCGTGGCCGTCCCGCTCCGACCACCAGAGCAGGCTGCCGTCGCCGAGCGGTGTCAGCGCGCTCGACAGGTTCACCCAGCTCTTGGCACGCGCCTTTTCGCTGAACAGCACGACCGACTTGCCGGTGGCGGGATCGACCTGGAGGAGGTCGAGCATCGTCTGCTCGCGGTTCTCACGCTGGACGTAGAGCGTCCTGCCGTCCTTCGACCAGTCGACCCGGGCGAGATAGATGTCCTTGTCCGCACCCAGATCGACGCCGACCTTGTGGTCGCCGTTCGGGTCCATGACGTAGAGTTCGACATTGGCGTTGGGCGTGCCGGCCTTGGGATAGCGCTGCTGGAAGAGCTGCGTACCCTCGGCGCCGATCGCGGCGCGGGTGACGATGCCGACCGGAGCCTCGTCGAAGCGCTCGACCGCGACATAGCGATCGTTCGGCGCCCACCAATAGCCCTTGAAGCGCGCCATTTCCTCCTGCGCGACGAACTCGGCCTCGCCCCAATGGACGGTGCCCTCGCCGTCATCGGTGATGGCACGCGGATTGCCGTTCGCCAGACCCATCACCACCAGGTTCTGGTCCTGCACGTACGAGACATAGCCGCCCGCCGGGCTGATCTCGGCATTGAGCTTGGAGCCGGCCCTGGCGGGGAGCTTCGCGACATTGCCGTCGAGCCCGGCGCGATAGAGTTCACCGTCGAGCGGCACGAGCACCGACTTGCTATCCGGCGCCCAGTCATAGGCGACGATGCCCTTGGTGCCGGCGATGCGGGCCCGCTCGCGCTGCATCTTCTCGGCTTCGGACATCTCGGCGCCGGTGCCGAACTTCTTCGAATCGACCAGCATCCGCCATTCACCGGTGCGCGTGTCCATCGCCCACAGGTCGAACCGCTCCTTCTCGTCGGCGCGATTGCGCAGCAGGGTGAGGAACTTGCCGTCGGGCGAGAGCTTGGCCGCGCGCGGCTGCGGGCCGCTCAGATCGGGGCTGGCGAACACGCGCTCGAGCGTGAGGTCCTTCGACTGCGCCAGCGCATCATTTGCCATCAGCGGCGCTCCCATCATTGCAAGCCCAACCAAGTATTTCCGCATAAACCCCGATCTCCTTGGGGCCGCGTTATCGCGAGGTCCGGGCGCGGGGTAAAGCGGCAGGCCGGAGGAATCTTGCGTCGGCTCGCAATAAAACCACGCCCTCAATCCAGCCCCAGCGCCGCCTTGCGCGAGACCAGGATGAAACGCGGCCCTGCGCCGTTCGCGGCGGCGCGATCGTCGGGATTGTAGAGCGCGCATTTCTTCAGGCTCAGGCACCCGCAGCCGATGCAGCCGTCGAGATCGTCGAGCGTGCGCTGGAGCCGGGCGATCTGCACTTCGATGCGCTTGCGGATGCCACGGCTGATCTTCTCCCAATCTGCGCTGGTCGGCGTGCGCCCCTCGGGCAGCTTGCCGAGCTCCTCGGCAATCTGTGGCAAGGTGAGGCCGAGTTGCTGGGCGATCAGCGCGAAGGAGATGCGGCGGATGTCCGAGCGCAGGAACCGCCGCTGGTTGCCGCCGGTGCGGATCGGATGGACGATACCCTTCCCCTCGTAGAAGCGCACGGCGGAGACTGCGATGCCTGTGCGCGCCGCCAGTTCGCCGATCGTCAGAAGCTCATTCCCGCGCACCGCAAATTCCCGCTTGACCTCAACTTAGGTTGAGGTTGTAGCTGCTCGCGGCATGGCATCCAATGAGGAAAGGAAATCCATGTCCCAGCCCTATATCGAGCATGTGAACATCACCGTCCGCAGCCCCGAGCGCGCGGCGAAGCTGCTCGGCGACCTGTTCGACTGGCACATCCGCTGGGAAGGCCCGGCACGCGACGGCGGGCGCACCATCCATGTCGGCGACGAGCGCACCTATCTGGCGGTCTACGCCCCGCCCGAGGCTCCCGACCAGTCGACCTTCGAGAAGGGCAAGCCGCTCAACCATGTCGGTATCCTGGTCGACGATCTCGACGAGATCGAGCGGCGGGTGATGAAGGCGGGACTGATCCCGTTCGCCCATGCCGATTACGATCCGGGCCGGCGCTTCTATTTCCTCGACCACGACGGCACCGAGTTCGAGATCGTCAGCTACGCGTAAACACCTGGCTAACCTTCATTTTCCGCAACCCGCGGCGGTGCGCGGGGTTCTCTTCGCAAGGATTTACGAGGAGAGCCCGCGTGACCACCAACCATGACGTGTCCAAGCTCGACGACCTGATCGTCACCACCATCGACAGCGTGCGCGGTTACGAGCATTCGGCCAGGCATGCCGATGCCGGCCGCTTCGTGCAGTTCTTCGAGGACATGGCCGACGAGCGCCGCCGCGTGATCGATGCGCTCTCGGCCAAGAGCCGCGAACTGGGCGGCACGCCGGCCGAATATGGCTCGACCGCCGCGACGATCCACCGCCGGGTGGAGGATTTCCGCCGCGTGTTGGGCGGGGGCGACGCCGCGATCCTGAGCGAGATCGAACGCGGCGAGGACTATCTGAAGGAAGAGTTCGACCGGGTGCTGGCGGACGAGCGCATGTCGCCGGGCGCAATCGGCGTGGTCCGCGAATGCTATACGTCGGTGCTCAAGGGGCACGACACGACGAAGAAGCTGCGGGACCTGCTGCAGGCGGCCGACTAGGCATTTCCCCGCTTCCGCTTGCGGAACTCGGCTACCTTGGCCTTGTTGCCGCAGCGCTTCATCGAGCACCAGCGCCTCTCACCGCCCCGTGAGGTATCGAGGAAGAGCATCGCGCATCCGTCCGCCTCGCAGCGGCGGATGCGCGCGGCCTGATCGCCGCCGAGCAGCAGGGCCGCCTCTCCCGCCAGGGTGGTGAGCAGCGCGGTCACACCACCTTGCAGACGCGCCTGCCCGTCCGGGCCGATCTGGGGCACTGCCGGCGATCCTGCCGCGGCCGCATTGACCTGCGCGATATCGGTTGGCGCGTCCTGCCCGCCAGCGAGCCGGCTATCGACGATCGCGTGAATTGCCTCGCGCAGCGTCCAGGCGCGCTCCAGATCCTCAGCTGTCGCAGCGAGGGGGGATCCCGTGAAACCCGCCGCGACCAGCCAGCGCGCGAGGTCGTCGGGCTCCGCGAGCAACTCACGCTGGATGGGCTTCAGGCGCCCGGTGCGTGTCGCCACCAGATCGAGCGCGGGATGCCCGCCCCGGAAGTGAAAACCGTTGCGCAGTTCGGGAAGCTCGGGATCGCTCATGAAACCCAATTGACAGGTTACATTCGCCGGCGCAACACATCCATGTAACCGATTCGACAGGTTACTTGGAGGAATGGAACATGGTGAAACAGCTCATCGCCGCCGCCGGCATGCTGGCCGCGGCGGGAAACGGAGACGCGCACAGCGGGGACGAGGCACCGGGACTGGCCGGTACCTGGGTGATGGATTCAGCCTATGAAGTGCTCGCCGACGGGCAGCGCACCACCAATTACGGCGCGCATCCGCTTGGGCTGCTGATCATCGACAAGGCCGGGCGCTACAGCCTGCAGATCTTCCGCCGCGACCGCCCCGCCTTCGCCGCAGGCGACAAGGCGCGCGGCACCGCAGAGGAATTCCGCGCCGCCGCGCTCGGATCGAGCACACATTTCGGCCGGCTCCGTATCGATGCAGCGACAAAACAGCTCACCTTCGACATCGAAGGTGCGTCCTTTCCCAACTGGGAAGGTCGCCGGCAGGTGCGGGACTATGTGCTGCAGGACGGACTGCTGCGCTACGCCGTGCCGGCCAGCGCCTCGGGCAACGGAACCACCGCCTATTCGATCTGGCGGCGGCTGGACGAGGGGTGAAGATGGCGGACGATTTCTACGGGCGCGACTGGGTGGAGCATCGGCACGCGCTGTTCGATGGGATCCGCGCGCTGATAGGGCGGCTCCTCAATTCCCGCTCTCGACTGCAGGAAGGGGGGAATAGAAAAAGGGCGCGGTGACCATCGCCACCGCGCCCTTTTCAATAGCGTGAAGCCGAAGCTTACTCTGCGGCTGCGACCTCGGTCGGACGCGGATCGCGGCGCTCGGCGATACGCGCCGACTTGCCGGTGCGGCCACGCAGATAATAGAGCTTCGCGCGACGCACGACACCGCGGCGAACCACTTCGATGCTGTCGATGTTCGGCGAATAGAGCGGGAAGACGCGCTCGACGCCCTCACCGAACGAAATCTTGCGGACCGTGAAGCTCGAACCCATGCCCTTGTTGGCACGGGCGATGCACACGCCCTCATAGTTCTGCACGCGGGTGCGCTCGCCTTCGACGACCTTCACGCCGACCTTGAGGGTGTCGCCCGGGCGGAATTCCGGAATCTTCTTCGCCTCGTTGAACTTGGCGATCTGCTCGGCTTCGAGCGTCTGGATCAGGTTCATTTCGTGTCGTCCTGTTTACGTCGCCGCGCGCCAGAGGGAGACTGGATCCGAGCGCCCTCATGGCGCTCCCAAAGATCCGGTCTCCGTGACCGTGTATCGATCTCGGCTCGCTGGCGTCGCCAGGCCTCGATCTTCGCATGATCCCCCGATCGCAGCACTTCGGGGATCGTGCGCCCTTCCCATTCGACAGGTCGGGTATATTGCGGATATTCGAGCAGCCCCGTTTCGAAGCTCTCGTCCATGCCGCTGGAAGGCGCGCCCATTACTCCGGGAATGAGGCGAATGCAAGCGTCAAGCAGCGTGAGCGCCGCCATCTCGCCACCGGAAAGGATATAGTCGCCGATCGAGACCTGCTCGATCTCGCGCGCCTCGAACAGCCGCTCGTCGATCCCCTCGAACCGGCCGCACAGGATGATCGCGCCCGGCCCTTCGGCAAGCTGGCGGACCCGGTCCTGGGCCAGGGGCTTGCCGCGGGGCGTCATGGCGAGGATAGGCCGACCAGGCGCGACGCTGTCGAGCGCCGAGGCAATCACGTCCGCGCGCATCACCATCCCCGCCCCGCCGCCGGCCGGGGTGTCGTCCACCGAGCGGTGCTTGTCGGTGGCGAAGTCGCGGATCTGGACGGCTTCGATGCTCCACAGCCCCACACGCAGGCCGCGCCCGGCGAGCGAAATGCCGAGCGGCCCGGGAAACATCTCGGGGTAAAGCGTTAGAACGGTTGCAGCGAAGGTCACAGGGTCCAGTTCTCGATTCTCAACTCGGAAATATCCGCAAAATCACGTTCATTGTTGGTGACCAACGTAAGACTCTTCGCGATCGCATGTGCTGCGATCAGTCGGTCAAAACTGGCTCGCTTGAATGGCAGGAACGGATAGGCGCCTTTGGCTGCCGCAAGATCGAAGTCAAGAACGGGAACTTGCCTCAGAAATGCATCAAGTACGAAAGGGTGCGGAATTTTTCCATTGGCGCTGCCGAAAGCAAGTTCGGCGCAGGTTATCGCAGAGATAGCCAAATCGCCTTCATCACAGAGGCGCACCCGCTCCTGCAATCGCGGGTGATCCACGCCGAAGAGCAGAATACAGATGTTGGTATCAAGTAGATATCTCACTTCTGCGAAGGCCATTTCCAGTCGGGATCATCCCAAGGCCTGGGGCTAGCCTCAAATTCCCGCTCCTCGCGCGTAAGCGGCTTCAGGCCGGGCAGCATCCCCATCCAGCCCTCGCCCGTAATTTTCCGCTTGGCGTCGGCATGCTCGACCACGAAGCGGCCCGACTCCTCTCGCACCTTCATTTCCGCGCCCTCTTTCAGGCCAAGTGCTTTGGGCAAACGCAGCGCAAGCGAGTTGCCCGATTTGAACACTTTCGCGCGATATTCTTCGCCCATTACAATCTCCTGTATATACATAGTATATACATGCAAGTGGGACGTCAAGGAACATCCCCGCTCGCCAAGCGCTGCGGCTGGAATGGACGATTGCATCATCATCGGCGCCGGCCCTGCCGGCCTCACCGCGGCGATCTATCTAGCGCGGTTCCACCTGCGCATCCGGCTGTTCGATTGCGGATCGAGTCGGGCGGCGCAGATTCCCTGCACGCGCAACCATGCGGGCTTTCCCGAGGGCATCTCGGGCAAGGAACTGCTCGTGCGGATGCTGACCCAGGCGGAGAAATACGGCGCGGTGCGCGAGCTGGCCGAGGTCGAGAGCCTGAGGCTGCTCGACAACGGCTTTGGCGTACGGGTGGGCGAGCGCGAGCACGCGGCACGGACGGTGCTGCTCGCCACGGGCGTGGTGAACAATCGGCCGGCCATGCCGCGCGAGGTGCATGACGAAGCGCTTGCCCGCGGGCTGCTGCGCTATTGCCCGATCTGCGACGGCTATGAAGTGACCGACAAGCGGATCGGCGTGATCGGCACGGGCAGCCACGGGGTCGCCGAGGCGCTGTTCCTGCGCGGCTACAGCGCCGACGTCACGCTGATCGCCCCCGAGGCGCATGACCTGTCGGAAGCGGATTCGGCGAAGCTCGACGAAGCCGGGATCGCGCGGATCGACGGGCCGTGCGGCAGCTATGCGATCGAGGAAGAGCTGCTCGCTTTCGATACCGCCAGGGGACGGCTCGCCTTTGACAGCGTCTATCCGGCGCTGGGTTCGGTGATCCGCTCGGGACTGGCCGTCCAGGTCGGCGCGCGCGCCGATGCGAATGGCTGCCTGGAGGTGGACGATCACCAACGCACCAGCGTCCCCGGCCTGTTCGCGGCCGGGGACGTGGCGCGGGGGCTCGACCAGATCAGCCATGCGATGGGCGAGGCCGGCGTCGCCGCCACCACCATCCGCAACCTGCTGGCCGAGCAGAAGCCGATCCGGCGCTAGCCGCCGCACCCGCCGCAGCCACCTCCCCCGCAGCCGCTGCCGCCACCACCGCCATCTCCCCCGCCGCTGCTGCCGCTGTCGCCGCCCGAGCTGGCGGTACGCATCTGGTGGAAGCCGCCCCAGTCCGAGCCGACCAGCACTGCGGTGCCGAACAGCGCCACCGCGAGATCGGTCTCGCCGCCCGCCGGCGCGCGCCGGAGCCGGTCGCTGCGCTCGCGCGCCTCGGCCAGCGCCTCGTGCCCGGCGCGGGTCCTCCGGTCGAGTGTCGCGAAGCGGATGAAGGCGAAGATCGCCGTGACGATCAGGAACATCGTCAGGAAGCCGACCGGCTTGCCCCGCGCCTCGCCGATCAGCAGCTTGGTGTAGCCGAAGCCGATCAGCAGAAGGTAGGGCAAGGTCTGGAAGAAGCGCATCTGCAGCGCTTCGCCGGTGCCCATCAGCAGGTCGCCGGCGATCAGCCGCTCGCGGATCTTGCCGGCATGCTTGCCGACCGCCCCCTCTACGCTGCTCCAGCCCGCCCCATCGGGCAGCGCGAGCACGCTGCGCTCCACGGGCGTGCCGTTGCCGAGATGGCTGGGGGTGAACTTGCTCTTGCCGTCCATTGCCAGCTGGTTGGTCGAGAGCAGGCGGGTGGCGACGGCCTCGGCGAAGCGGGTGCTGCCGCCGGCGAGATAGGCGAGATCATCGGTGTCGATGCGGCGCGGGGTGCGGCCTTCGGGCCGGAGCCAGCGCGGGATGAGGAAACCGGCGAGGATCGTGAGGATCAGCAACCCGCCATAGAGTTGAAGGAAAGGCCCGCCGGTAAGATCGAAGGGCGACATAAAGTCCTAGCTCCTCAACAAGAGCCCCAGGACCAGAGCGAAGAGCGCCGCGAACGCTACCGGCAGCGCGATCCGGAATGGCCTCCGGGGCACGATGAATGCGTCGCGCGGATGCACGCGGCGCGCCTTGTGGTCCTCGAGCAGTCGCCGCCCCGCGTCGGGCCACAGATCCGCGGGCGGCGTGCCGAAGACGCGCTCGTAACTGCGCAGCGTCTCGGCATATTGGGTGAAGTAGCGATGCCCCTCCTCGCGCCCGCCGGCCGTCGGACCGTGGTGGAAGGGGCGGCCCAGGACCTCGGGGCAGAAGCGCTCCCAATAGTCGCGGGTATAGGTGAGGTGCAGGTGCCAGGCCTGGTCGACCTGGTCCGAAGGGGTGACCGGATGGTCCACGGTCGCCGCCAGGAAGCAGAAGCGCCTGTACTCCTCGATCACCCGGCCGGCCTCGGCAAGGCTCCAGCCATTCTCGCGCGCCAGCCGCTGCGCGAAGCTCAGCTCCGCGTCCTCGGGGCCGATGACGTAATGGGAAAGCGCGGTCCAGACCGGGTGGTCGGTGGGGATTCGAGAGAGACCAGGGGCCTTGCTCATCTATAATTCCCACTAACATGGTAGGTTTAAATTGTCAAGGCTTCGGCACGGGCGTGAAGCGTAGCGACTGGATCGTCACCGGCGTGGTGGGCGCGAGCAGCACCGTGCCGTCGAGCATCCCCTTGTCACACTGCCAGCGGAAGGCGGAGGACAGCGCGCCGGTGGGATGCGGAGGCTCGCCCGTACCGATGCAGGCGCCGAGCTGGGCGTGGAGCGCAGCGAGATCGCTCCGCCAGTCCGCCGCCGAGCGGTCCATCAGGAAATTCATCGCCAGCGCCTTCTGCGCGACCGTCACGTCGCCCGCCGCATAGATTGCGCGCGCGGTATCGAGCGCAGCGGCGACATCGGGGCTGACCGGCGTCTCGGCGAAGCGGAGCGCCCCCGCCTTGTCGAGCGCGAACATCGCGTCCCAGGCGGTACCCGACGCGCCGGTATAGGTGCGGTTGGTGAAGACGAAGATCCCCACCCCCGCCTCCGGCACCAGCAGCATGTGCGAACCATAGCCGGGATAGCCACCGCCATGGTGGAGCATCATCCCCAGCTCGCAATCCTGTGAGACCCGCAGGCCCTTGCCATAGGCCGTACCCTGCATGCAGCCGGTCTTTGCCGTGCTGCCGATACGCGGGGTCATGCGCACGAAATTCAGCCCCTGGGCCAGCTCGCGCACCGTGGCCCGCTTGACCGGGCCGGTATCGGGGCCATCGCGCGGCGGCCAGGCGGAGAGCAGGAAGGCGATCCACTTGGCATAATCATTCGCGCTCACCTGGAGCCCGCCCATCGGACCGAAGGCGCCGTTCGGCATGGTCGGCTCCTCCCTCCAGGCGCCATTCTCGAAGCGATATCCGATGGCGCGTCGCTCGATCGGCCATTCGCGCACTTCGAAGCCACTAGAGGTCATGCCCAGCGGCTCGAGGATCGTGCGCTCGACATAGGCGCGATAGGGCATGCCCGAGACGTTCGCGACGATGTGGCCGAGCAGCGCATAGCCGAAGTTCGAATATTCGTGCGCCGTATCGGGCACCCGGCTGAACGGCACGCCGGTCCGGAGGAGCCTGGTGAACTCCGCCTCGGGCATCGACGTCTGGCGATCGCCCCAGGGATCGTCGGTGACGAAGCCGGCGACATGCGAGAGCAGGTCGCGGATCCGGATGCGCGGGCTGTCGCTGGTCGGGTATTTCCAGCCGCGCATCTCGGGGACGTATTTCTCGGCCAAGTCGTCGAGCGAAAGCTTGCCGGCATCGCGCAGCGACAGGATCGACAGCGCAGTGAAGGCCTTGGTCATCGAGGCGATGCGGAACAGCGTGTCGGGGGTGACGGGGCGCTTCGCAGTGAGATCCTGCACGCCGAAGCCGCGGACATGGACGAGCCGCCCTTCGGCAACCACACCATAGACGAGGCCGGGCGCGGGCGTGTCGCGCTGAAACGCCTCGAACTGGCGATCGATCGCGTCGAACTGCGGCTGGAGCGCCGCAGCCGCCGTCTGCGCCGCGACGGGCGTGGCGATGCTGCAAATGGCGGCGACGATCGCCATACCGAACCGGATCATGTGCCTGGGCTCCCCTTGATCGGGAGATTGATACCCGGCCCGGCGGCCCCGGCAAGGGCTCAGGCCATGCGCCCGGTGGCGAGACCGATCGCCCAGTCGGCGCGCCCCTCGGCTTCCGCCTTCCGGGCGGCGGCCAGGTGGTCATAGGCCACGGCGTGGAGGCTGATCTCCTCCCCATCGATCACCGCATAGCGCGCCAGTGGATCGCCATTCTCGACCGTGTAGGGCAGCGGATGGTCGTCATCATAGGCCTGGAGCCCGACGCTGCCGGGGTTGAGTACCCGACGACCGCCCGGAAGCGCCAGCAGGCGCGGAACATGGGTGTGGCCGCACAGGATGAGCGGAGCCCCCTGCCCCGCCAGCCGCCCGGCCAGCTCCGCCTCGCTGGCGGCGCGCAGGGTAGCGCCCTCCAGCGTATCGGTTAGCGGCGTCACGTCGCTGGTCGGCGTGCCGTGACAGAGGAACATGTCCTCGAGCATAAGCGTGGCGGGTAGCGCCGCCATCCAGGCCAGCACCTCGGGACCCAGCACCGCCCTGGTGAAGGCGTCGGACGCGTTGATCCGATCGGACGTGTCGGTCAGCACCTGACGCTCGTGATTGCCCGCGATGGTCGGCCAGTCGCGCGCCATCAGCCACTCAGCGGTCTCGGCCGGCCAGAGCGGGCCCGACAGGATATCGCCCAGGTTGAGGAAGCGCGTGCAGCCCCGCGCCTCGGCATCGGCGACAGTCGCGATCAGGGCCGGCAGATTGCCGTGAATGTCGGAAAGGACGGCGGTCTTCGTCATTCGACGAAGGCGGCGCTCACCACGAGCCGCTCGGCATCCCATTCGGGCACCGCTGCGGGAGTCATCGGCACCATGAAGCGCTTGGCCTTGCCATTCTCGTCGACCGGGCGCTCGATCTCGATCACGTCGCCGGCGCCGAAATCGTCGATCGCCACGACCTTGCCCAGTACTTCCCCTTCATCGGAGACGGCGGGAAGCCCCAGCAGATCGACATGATAATATTCGCCCTCGCCGAGCGGGGGCAGCGCCGAGCGCGGGACGCTGAGTTCGGTCCCGCGCAGGGCCTCCGCCGCATTGCGGTCGGCCACTTCGGCGAAGCGCGCGATCGTGCCGTTGGGCCCGCCGCGCACCGATTTGAGCGTCAGCGCACCGCCATTGAACTGGCGGTGCGTCGACAGGTCCTCGGCGAAGACCTTCAGGCGGACCTCGCCCGTCACGCCGTGCGCGCCGATGATGACGGCGAGCGTAACGGGCTGATCGCTCGACAAGGCTTATGCCTCGGCCGGCGGGGTCTCTTCGGCAGTCGCCTCGGCGACCTGCTCGGCCTCCGGGGTGGCTTCCTCGGTGGCAGCCTCGATCTCGGCGCCGAGCACGGCTTCGGCTTCCTCGTTCGAGCCCTCGGCCGGAGCCTCCTCGACGGCCGGCGCAGCGGCGGCGGCAGCAGCGGCGGCCTTCGCCTCGGCAGCGGCTTCCTCGGCGGCCTTCAGCTTCTCGGCACGCTCTTCAGCGCGCTCGACGGCCTTCTCGCCCGGCTTGCCCTTGTTCGGGTTGCTCTTGGCGGTGCGCTCCTTCAGGCCAGCGGCGTCGAGGAAGCGGGCAACGCGATCGGTCGGCTGCGCGCCGACGCCCAGCCAGTAGGTGATGCGCTCACCGTCGAGCACGATGCGCTTGGCATCGTCCTTGGCGAGGAGCGGATTGTAGGTGCCGACCTTCTCGATGAACTTGCCGTCGCGGGGCGAACGGGCGTCGGCAACGACGATGCGGTAGTACGGACGCTTCTTCGAGCCGCCGCGCGACAGACGCAGGGAAATAGCCATTACAATCTTCCTTCTTCGTATTCGTCAGCCCGGCCGTGACCGGCGCTGCTTTGGTTGTTGCCCCGCCGCCTGACGGCTGGGCGGGGGATCACTTCTTCTTCAGCAAATTCTCGAAACCGGGCGGAATCTGGGGCGCGCCGGGGCCGCCAAGGCCCGGAAGTCCGCCGCCGGGGCCGTCCAGCTTGCCCATCATGTCGCCGAGCCCGGCGCCGCCCAGCGCGTTGCCGATGCCGCCCATGCCGCCACCGGGACCACCCTTGCCGAGCATGCCCAGCATGCCCTTGAGGCCGCCCATCTTCTTCAGGCGCTTCATCGCGGTCTGCATCTCGAGGTGCATCTTCAGGAGCTTGTTGACCTCCTGCACCGTGGTGCCGGAGCCCTTGGCGATGCGGATCTTGCGCTTGGCGTTAATCAGGTCCGGCTTGGCGCGCTCCTTGGGCGTCATCGAGGTGATCATCGCGTCCATGCGGATCAGCACCTTGTCGCCGCCGACCTGATCGACCGCGGCCTGCGCCTTCTTCATGCCCGGCATCATGCCGGCGAGCGCGCCGAGGCCGCCCATCCGGCGCATCTGGGCGAGCTGGCCGCGCAGGTCGTTCATGTCGAACTGGCCCTTGGCCAGCCGCGCCGCCATCTTCTCGGCGTCTTCCTCCTGGATCGCAGCCGCCGCCTTCTCGACGAGGCTGACGACGTCGCCCATGCCGAGGATACGGCCGGCGACGCGCTTGGGATGGAAGGCCTCGAGCTGGTCGAGCTTTTCGCCCATGCCGGCGAACTTGATCGGCTTGCCGGTGACCGCGCGCATCGACAGCGCCGCGCCGCCACGGGCGTCGCCATCCATGCGGGTGAGGATCACACCGGTGAGCGGCACCTGCTGGCTGAAGCTGGTCGCGACGTTTACCGCGTCCTGACCGGTCAGCGAGTCGACAACGAGCAGGATCTCGTTCGGCGTCGCGATGTCCGCGACCGCCTTCATCTCGTCCATCAGCGCCTGGTCGACATGCAGTCGTCCGGCGGTGTCGAGCATCAGGACGTCAAAGCCCTGGAGCTTGGCGGCGTTGAGCGCGCGACGGGCAATCTCGACCGGCTGCTGGCCGGCAACGATCGGCAGTGTGCTGACTTCGGTCTGGGTGCCGAGGACCGCGAGCTGCTCCTGCGCGGCCGGACGGTTCACGTCCAGCGACGCCATCATCACCTTCTTGCCCTGGCTCTTGAGCAGGCGCGCGAGCTTGGCGGTGGTGGTCGTCTTGCCCGAGCCCTGGAGACCGACGAGCATGATCACGGCGGGCGGGGTTACGGCGATCTCGAGCTCGGCCGTGTCCGGGCCGAGCATGTCCACGAGCGCGTCGTGGACAATCTTCACGACCTGCTGGCCCGGCGTGACCGAGCGGAGCACTTCGTGGCCGACGGCCTTCTCGGTCACCTTCTCGACGAAGTCGCGCGCCACCGGAAGCGCGACATCGGCCTCCAGCAGGGCGATCCGCACTTCGCGCATCGCGGTGCGGACATCGGCGTCGGTCAGCGCGCCACGGCCACGCAGGCGATCGAATACGCCACCCAGCCGTTCGCTCAGACTTTCGAACATGGACCAAACACTCCAAATCAGGACCGCGATTCGCCAAACGCAAAACACGCCGGCGGACGAAACCTCGTCGGCCGGCGTCACCCCTTGGGGTGGCAAATGTCTCGCGTTCGAAGAGAACGGTCGCGGCGGCCACTAGCCCATCGGGCAAGAGGAGGCAAGCCCGGGCGTTTTCCGCTTAAATATTGTCGCCGCCGGCCGTCAGTTTAACCCGTTCTATACCGTACGCATGAGAAACGAACCCGATCACAGTTGGGGATCGCTGCCGGCATGTCGCTGGACTTCGAAGAACAAGCCGTATCGCAAAGCGCACCGCGCCCGAGCCTGCTCTCGGGCGCAATCAGCGTTGCCGCGATCCTGCTGTTCGTCGGCATCGGCAGCGCCGTGCTCTCCAAGACGCTGCAATTCTATTTCGAGGGCGGCGAACCCGCGGACCGCACGCTGGTGATCGCGCTGCTGCTCAACGTCGCGCTGATCCTGTTCGGCTGGCGGCGGCACAACGCCCTCAGCCAGGAAGTGATGATCCGCACCGCCGCGGAAGAGCGCGCCCAGCAGCTCGCCAATCGCGACCCGCTCACCGGATTCCTCAACCGCCGCAGCCTTGCCGAGGAAGGCGCGGCGATGTTCGTCCGGGCCGAGCGCCGCCGCAAGGCGATGGCGATGATCATGCTCGACCTCGACCATTTCAAGACGATCAACGACATGCACGGCCACGCTGTCGGCGATGCGCTGCTCCGCGCCGTCGCCGCCGAGATCGCGCACGTGATGCCGCCGATCTCGCTCACCGCGCGGCTGGGCGGCGACGAGTTCGCCTGCGGCTTCCTGTTCGACCCCAGCGAGCCCGGGGTGGTGGAGCGCATCGCCGAGCGGCTGGTCAGCCGCATGGCCCAGCCCTTCGAGGCGGAGGGCCTCCGTCTGCACATCAGCTGCTCGCTCGGCATCGCTCGTTCGGACTTCGACTGCGCGAGCATCGACGCGCTGACGCGCTCGGCCGACATCGCGATGTACGCGGCCAAGAAATCGGGCCGCAACCGCTATGCCTGGTTCGACCATTCGATGGAGCGCGAGCTCCAGATGCGCAACGAGCTGGAGAACGGCCTCCGCACCGCGATCCCGCGCGGCGAGATCGTCCCCTATTTCGAGCAGCAGATCGACCTGACCACCAACCGCCTGCACGGCTTCGAGGTGCTGGCGCGCTGGGAGCATCCGACTCGCGGGCTGATCAGCCCCGAGCAGTTCATCCCGATAGCGGAAGAGACCGGCATGATCGCCGATCTCTCGCTCTCGATCATGCGCCAGGCATTCCTGACCGCGCGCGACTGGGATCCCTCGCTCACCGTGTCGATCAACATCTCGCCCTGGCAGCTGCGCGACGCCTGGCTGGCGCAGAAGATCATCAAGGTGCTGGCCGAAACCGGCTTCCCGGCCAGCCGGCTCGAAGTGGAGATCACCGAGAGCGCGCTGTTCGACAATCTGGCGCTGGCCCAGTCGATCGTCGGGAGCCTGAAGAACCAGGGCACCAAGCTGGCGCTCGACGATTTCGGCACCGGCTATTCCTCGCTGGCGCACCTGCGCGCCCTGCCCTTCGATCGGATCAAGATCGACAAGAGCTTCATCATGTCGCTCAATTCGAGCGCGGACTCGGCGGCGATCGTCAACGCGATCATCAGCCTGGGCGAGAGCCTGAACCTGCCGATCACCGCCGAGGGCGTGGAGGATGCGGCGGTCGAGGAACGGCTGCGCGCCGCCGGCTGCGCCAAGGCCCAGGGCTGGTATTATGGCAAGCCGCTGTCGATGAGCGGCGTCCGCCGCCTGCTCGCCGAGCGCCGGCTGATCCAGTCCGGCGGCACGACGCCGACCGCGCCCGATGCGCCCGCGCCGGGCCAGCGGCTGGTGGGCTGACCACCGGCTTTCCCACGATCGCAACATATTGTATGTCGTTACGGTGGAAGTGCGTGCTGACGGAGAGTCGGGATGCTCGATCGACGAACGACCCTGATCATGCTGGGTGGCGCCGCAGGCGGCCTGGTTGGCGTGGTGGCGCTTACCCCATCGCCGGGCGACGCCCATGCGGACCCCCGCCCCGACCTCTATAATTGCGAAGGCTGCGAGGCAGTCGCCGAGCGAAACGCGAAGGCGCTTGCCGCACGCGTCCGCCTCGCCTCGGCGGAGGAGCCGGGCGAGCGGATGGTCCTGACCGGACGGGTTCTCACACAGGACGGCAGACCCGCATCGGGCGTCATCATCTATGCGCATCACACCAATGCCCAGGGACTCTATGCGAACGGCACGCGCGAGACCGAATGGAGCCGCCGCCATGGCCGGCTGCGCGGCTGGGCGAGGACCGGACCGGACGGGCTCTACGTCTTCGACACGATCAAGCCAGCGCCCTATCCCGACCGGAGCATGCCGGCGCACGTCCATCTCTTCATCGGAGAACCGGGCAAGCGCCCCTATTATATCGACGATGCGGTGTTCGACGGCGAGTTCGGCGTCACGGCCGCCTATCGGGCAAGGCAGGAGCTGCGCGGCGGCAGCGGGATCGTCCGGCTGACCCGGACAGCGGACGGCGTGCTGGAGGCCCGGCGGGATATCCGCCTCGAGCGGCACCCGGTGGAGATCGGCGGGCAGCTTGGGGCGGGCTGAGCCCGGGAAACCCCGCTTCCCGCAAGGGATGGCAGCTTCAGGAAGTCACCACCCCGCCCCTTCCTCGCCGAGGAACGCCTGCTCCTCGGGCGTGGACACCCGCCCCAGCGCCGCATTCCGGCTGGGGAAGCGCCCGAACCGTGCGATCACCTCGGCATGTTTCTTCGCGAAGTCGAGCACATAGGCATCGCCCAGCGATCCGAACTTCTCGACGCTCAGCGCCTGCATCGCCGGATCCTCGGCATGTTCGAGCGGCAGATAGAGGAACTGGCGCCGGTCCTTGTCCATCTCCGCGTCCCAGCCCTTGCCGATCGCCTCCAGCGTCAATTGCAGCGCCAGTGGATCGGCGGCAAAGGCCTCGGCGGTGCCGCGATGGATGTTGCGGCTGAACTGGTCGAGCAGGATCAGCGCCGCCAGCAACGCCTCGGGATCGTCGCGCCAGCCCGCCGCCCCAGATCCCAGCACCAGATCGCGCAAGGGGCCGAAGCGTGCCTTGATCTCCGCGTCGAGCTTGGCGGAGGTCGCGAAATGCTGCTCGGGCGTGAGCGCGAACCAGAAGCCCAGCACTTCGCGGGCCTTCGCGTGGACATCCAGTGTAGCTGCGCCTAGATCACCGGCCAAATGTCATCCCCTCACGTCATCAGTCTGGGTTGTCGGCTCAACCTCGCCGAAAGCGAGACGATCCGCACGCTATTGTCGGATCGCGACACTATCGTGATCAACAGTTGCGCGGTGACCAACGAGGCCGTCAAGCAGACCCGCCAGGCGATCCGCCGCGCGCGGCGTGACCGGCCCGGCGCCGAGCTGGTGGTGACGGGCTGCGCGGCGCAGATCGATCCCCAGGCCTTTGCCGCGATGCCCGAGGTCGACCGGGTGATCGGCAATGCCGAGAAGTTGCTGTATTCAGCTTGGAAGGCTGACGCACCGGTGATGGTGCAGGACATCATGGCCGTGCGCGAGACTGCGCCGCACCTTGCCGCCAGCTTCTCGACCCATGCCCGGGCGTTCGTCGAGGTGCAGAATGGCTGCGACCATCGCTGCACCTTCTGCGCCATCCCCTTTGGCCGGGGGAACAGCCGCTCCGTCCCCGCGGGCGCCGTGATCGACCGCGTCGCGGCACTCGCCGAGAGCCATGCGGAGGTCGTGCTGACCGGCGTCGACCTGACCAGCTACGGCCCCGACCTGCCCGGTTCGCCGAGCCTGGGCCAGCTGGTCGAGCGCATCCTGGCACATGTGCCGAAGCTCCGGCGCCTCAGGCTTTCCTCGCTCGACGGGATCGAAGTCGACGACCGGTTGTTTGCGCTGCTGACCGGGGAGCCTCGCCTGATGCCGCACGTCCATCTCTCGCTCCAGGCGGGGGACGACATGATCCTGAAGCGCATGAAGCGCCGCCACAGCCGTGCCGAGTCGGTCGCGCTGGTCGCGCGGCTGCGCGCGGCGCGCCCCGACATCGCGATCGGCGCCGACCTGATCGCCGGCTTCCCGACCGAGACCGGGGAAATGTTCCAGAACACGCTGGCCCTGATCGAGGAGTGTCGCATCGTCCATGCGCACATCTTCCCCTATTCGCCCCGCGCCGGCACGCCGGCCGCGAAGATGCCGCAGGTCGAGCCCGAGCAGGTCAAGGCCCGTGCCGCCCGCCTGCGCGCCGAAGCCGCGCGCGTCAGGGACAATTGGCTGCAAAGCCTGGTAGGCAGCACCCAACAAGTGCTGGTAGAGCGCCCTGGAGACCGGGGCCATGCCGGCAATTTCGCCGAGGTTCGCCTCGCCCCAAATGAAGTCGGAGAGATTGTGAGCGTAAAGATCGTGGACGTCCAGGACGGGAAGCTGATCGCATGAGCGGCGCCAGCTGGCACGAGCGCCTTCTCGGCGGCTTCCGCAAGACTTCCGACCGGCTGATCGGCAACCTTACCGGGCTCGGCCTGGCGCGGCTGGACGACGCGACGCTGGACGAGATCGAGGAGGCGCTGATCGCCTCCGATCTCGGCCCCGCCACCGCCGCACGCGTCCGCCAGCGGCTGGCCGACGGCCAGTTCGAGCGCAACATGGAGGAACTCGGCATCCGGTTGGTGGTGGCCGAGGAGATCGCCAAGGTGCTCGCCCCCGTCGCCAAGCGGCTCGAGGTGGAGGCGTTCCCGCGCCCGCAGGTGATCCTGGTCATCGGCGTCAACGGTTCGGGCAAGACCACGACGATCGCCAAGATCGCCAATTTGCTGATGGAGCAGGACTATTCGGTGATGCTCGCGGCGGGTGACACCTTCCGCGCCGCCGCGATCGGCCAGCTGCGCACCTGGGCAGAACGGATCGGTGTGCCGATCGTCTCGGGCGCCGAGGGCGGCGATGCCGCCGGCATCGTGTTCGAGGCGGTGAAGAAGGCGACCGAGATCGGCACCGACGTGCTGATCGTCGATACCGCCGGCCGGCTTCAGAACAAGACCGAGCTGATGGACGAGCTGGCCAAGATCCGCCGCGTGCTCGGCCGCCTCAACCCGGCGGCGCCGCACGACGTGGTGCTCGTGCTCGACGCGACCACCGGCCAGAACGCGCTCAACCAGATCGAAGTGTTCAAGGAAGTTGCCGGCGTCACCGGCCTGGTGATGACCAAGCTCGACGGTACCGCGCGCGGCGGCGTGCTCGTCGCGGCGGCGGAGAAATACGGCCTGCCGATCCACGCGATCGGCGTCGGCGAGAAGGTGGACGACCTGCGCCCGTTCAATGCCGAGGAAGTGGCGCGCATCATCGCCGGCGTGGAGGAGCTGACCAATGGCTGAGAAGAAAGCCGCCACGCCTGGCGTGCGGATGCTGATCGACTATGGCCCGCTCGCGGTGTTCTTCCTGGTCAACTCGCTGGCGCAGGGGCCGGTGCTCGCCCGCGTGTTCGCCGCGACCGTGGCGTTCATGGTCGCGATGGGCGCGGCGATCGCGCTGAGCTGGTGGAAGACCCGCCACGTCTCGCCGATGCTGTGGATCACTGCGGCCTTCGTGCTCATATTCGGCAGCCTGACGCTCTATTTCCACGACCAGACCTTCATCCAGATCAAGCCGACGATCATCTATGCGATGTTCGCGATCGTGCTCGGCTATGGCCTGATCGCCGACAAGCCGCTGCTCCAGACGCTGCTCGAACAGGCCTATCCGGGCCTCTCGGCCAAGGGCTGGCGGCTGCTGACGATCAACTGGGCGGCATTCTTCGCGGTCGCCGCAGTCACCAATGAAGCGGTCCGCCATTTCGTCACCTGGGACCAGTGGGTGCTGTTCAAGACCTGGATCATGATCCCGGTCACGCTGGCCTTCGCGATGCTCAACATCCCGATGCTGCTCAAGCACGGGCTGCAGCTCGAAACCCCCGACGAGGCCCCGGTTCCGCCGCAAGAATAAGCGGTGTCGCACGCGCTCTATCGCACGGTACGCGCTGCCAACTGGCTGCGCCGGCAGCTCCGGTCGAATGCGCTGTGGTTCCTGGCGCTGGCGCTGCTCGTCGGCATCGGCGCGGGGATCTCGGCGATAGCTCTGGGACAGCTCGCCCGCGGCACGCAGCGGCTGCTGTTCGGATTGCAGCAGGGCGAGCATCTCAGCGCCGCCGAGGCGATCGCGCCGTGGCGGCTGGTCGCCCTGCCCATCGGCGGCGCGCTGCTCGGGCTGGTCCTGTGGTTCCTGCGCCGCCGCAAGGCCATCGACATCGTCGAGGCGAACGCGCTGCACGGCGGCCGCATCCCGGCGCGCGATACGGCAACGGTGGTGGGTACCACCCTGCTTTCCAACAGCTTCGGCGCCTCGGTGGGGCTCGAAGCCGCCTATGCCCAGGCGGGCGGCGGGCTCGCCTCGCTGCTCGGCCAGAAGGTCAAGCTGCGGCGAAGCGACTTGCGCACGCTGATGGCCGCGGGCGCGGGTGCCGCGGTGAGCGCGGCCTTCGGTGCACCGTTGACCGGGGCCTTCTATGCCTTCGAAGTGGTGCTGGGCGCCTATAGCACCGCGACCGTTGCCCCGGTGATGCTTGCCGCACTGGCCGCCGCGGTGCTCGCCCGCAGCCTCGGCATGACCCCCTATGTGATCGCGGCCGGGGGCATGCACCCGATCGGCACCGCCGATTACATGCTCTACGGCCTGCTCGGGCTGATCTGCGCGGGCACCGGCATCGCGCTGATGCGGCTGGTCTCGCTGGTCGAGCGCGCGGTGCATCGATCGAAACTGCCGATGCACTGGGCACCGCTGGCCGGCGGGCTGCTGCTGGTCCCGCTGGCGCTCGCCACGCCCCAGACGCTGTCGGGCGGCCACGGCGCGCTCAACCTCAACCTGGTCGCCGAAGTGACGATCGCCGGGCTGGCGCTGACCATCCTGCTCAAGATGCTCGCCTCGGCCGTGTCGCTGGGCTTCGGCTTTCGCGGCGGCCTGTTCTTCGCGTCGCTGTTCCTCGGCTCGCTGGTCGGGCGGCTCTACCAGGTGGTGCTGGCACAGGTGCCCGACCTGCACGTGCTGGCACCCGACGACGCCACCGTGGTCGGCATGGCAGCGATGGCAGTGGCGGTGGTCGGCGGGCCGATCACCATGTCGCTGCTCGTGCTGGAGGTGACGCACGACTTCAACATCACCGGCGTCGCGGTGGCCGCCACGCTGATCTCCTCGACCGTGGCGCGCGAGATGTTCGGCTACAGCTTCTCGACCTGGCGGCTGCATCTGCGCGGCGAGACGCTGCGCAGCGGGCGCGACGTCGGCTGGATGCGCGCGCTCACCGCTGGCAAGATGATGCGCCGCGACGTGCCCCAGCTCGCCGCTGATGCCAGCGTCTCGGCCTTTCGCGACCGCTTCCCGCTCGGCTCAACCACGCGCGTCGTGTTGCTCGACGTGAAGGGCCATTATGCCGGCATCGTCGAGACGGCGGCCGCCTGGTCGCCCGATGTCGAGCCGGTGGCGGAGATCGGCACGCTGGCTAGGCTGCCCCAGGCCAGGCTCACGCCCGACATGGGGATCGGCGAGGTGCTGGAGCGGTTCGACGCGGTCGCCGCAGACGATCTCGCGGTTGTAGCGCCCGACGGCCGCGTCGCCGGGCTGATCACCGAGCGCCATGCACGGCGCCGCTATGCCGAAGAGCTGGAGCGCTCACAGCGCGAGCTGTACGGCGAGGCCTGAGCTATTTCCTCGCGCCGCCGCGCTTGGCGACCACGTCGCTACGCAGTGCCTCGCGCCGGGCGAACAGCTCGGCTTCCTCCGAGGGCGAGAGGCCGCCCGCGGCATAGCGCGCCTCCAGCGTATCGATCTGCCAGGCCTCGCGCTTCAGCCGCTTCGCCTCCCGCCGAGTGAGCTGGCCGCTGTCCCGGCCGTCGCGGATGTCGCTGCGGATCTTCGCCGTCTCGGCGGCGCTCTGGTCATGGCTCATCGCGTTGCCCGAGGGACCCTGCATCGTCGGCCCGCCCCAGATCTGGGCGGAAGCCGGCACGGCGGCGAGCAGCAAGGGTGCGAGGATCAGATAGCGGCGCATCACGACTTTCCCCAAAGAAGTGTCCGGTGAAAGCTCGCCTCCACCGGTTGAACGCGCCCTGAATGCAGAAGGGGCGCCCGATCGCTCGGACGCCCCTTCCAGAAGTCGCTATCCGCGAAGGATCAGCTGTCCTGGTCGGCGCGGCTCACGCCGGCACCGTCGAGGTTCTGCGACACGAAGTCCCAGTTGATGATGTTCGCGGTGATCGTCTCGAGATACTTCGGACGCAGGTTGCGATAGTCGATGTAATAGGCGTGCTCCCACACGTCGATCGTCAGCAGCGGCTTCATGCCCTCATAGACCACCGGCGTGTCGGCGTCGTGCAGCGAGGTGACCTTGAGCTGGTCGCCGTCGAGCACCAGCCAGCCCCAGCCGTTCGAGAAGTGGGCGGTCGATTCCGCGACCAGCTTCTTCACCAGCTCGTCGGTCGAGCCGTACTGCGACGCGATCAGCTCGGCGAGCTTGCCGCTGGGCGCGGTCTTCTCACCGGTCAGGCCCTGCCAGAAGAAGCTGTGGTTCCAGATCTGCGCCGAGTTGTTGAACAGGCCCTTGTCGCCGGTTTCCTTGGCGTGCCCGATCACTTCGCTGAGCTTGCGGCCTTCCAGGCCCTTCTCGGCAATGAAGCCGTTGGTCTTGTCGACATAGGCCTTGTGATGCTTGCCGTGGTGGAAGTCGAGGGTCTCGGCCGACATGTGCGGCGCCAGCGCGTCCTTGTCGAAGGGAAGCGGGGGAAGTTCGAAAGCCATGCGGTCTCTCCAGGATCACCAGGGGGTTCACCCGGGCAACGAACCGCCGGGCGATGCGGTCCCTCCCCTAACCCGCAAAATTCATCGCTGTCGCGGAAAAATCGTTGCGTCGTGCAAATGAAAATTTCGATCGGGCGCGATTGGCAGAATTACTATTGCAAACGCTAATCAATAGCCTGTTTTTGCACGCCTAATCTTTCCTCCGTCATCCCCGCGAAGGCGGGGATCCAGAGCCACACAGGACGTCGCTTTGTCACCCTGGATCCCCGCCTTCGCGGGGATGACGGAAAGGAGCGGGTCAGCTCCCCACCTGCAACAGTTCATGCCGCTTCAGCGCGTGGCGAAGCTGGTCATAGGTGAGCCCCAGCGCTTCCGCCGTGGCACGCTGGTTGAAGCGGTGATCGGCGAGCGCACGCTGGAGCAGCTCCTTCTCGAACCGCGCCACACGGCCCTTGAAATCGGCCGCGCCGGCGAGCGCAGGCTGCTCTTCCAGCACCACGGGCGCGGATGCAGCGGCAACGACGGGGCCCGATGCACTCGAAGCGCTGCCCTGCATCGTGCGCAGGCGGAAGGGCGACTGGAAGGGATCGATCTCGATCGCGTCGATCGGCCCGTCCTGTTCCCAGCGATAGACGGCACGCTCGACGACGTTGCGCAGTTCGCGGACGTTACCGGGCCAGTCATAATGGGTGAGGATGTCGAGCGCGTGCGGCCCCCAGCCCGGCCAGTCGGCCCAGCCGATCTCGGAAGCCATGCGCCGTCCGTAGAATTCGGCGAGCACCTCGACATCGCCAGGCCGGTGCCGCAGCGGCGGAATGGTCACCACTTCGAAGCTCAGCCGGTCGAGCAGATCGGCGCGGAACGTGCCCTTCTCCACCCGCTCGGGCAGATGCTCGTTGGTGGCCGCAACGATGCGGACATCGACCTGCACGGCCCGCGACGAACCGATGCGAGTGATCTCGCCATATTCAACCGCGCGCAGCAGCCGCTCCTGGGCGCCCATCGAGAGCGTGCCGAGCTCGTCGAGGAACAGCGTGCCGCGATGCGCCTCCTCGAAGCGGCCGATCCGCGCTTTGGTCGCGCCGGTGAAGGCCCCGGCTTCGTGGCCGAACAGCTCGGCCTCGATCAGCGTCTCGGGCAGCGCCGCGCAATTCATCGTGACCAAAGGCTGGTCCCAGCGCGGCGAAAGGCGGTGGAGACGCTCGGCGACCAGCTCCTTGCCGGTGCCGCGCTCGCCGATCACGAGCACCGGACGGTCGAGCGCAGCAGCCCGGCTGGCGCGCTCCAGCGCGTCGAGAAATGCCGAGGATTGGCCGATGACCTGGGTTACGCGCTCCATGCCAAATCCTTGGTGTATTTTCCCAACACTTGGCAAGTTAAATCCGCCACCTGAACGCCTTATGAACGGCAAAAACGGCAGATTTCTGCGGTTTTCACAAATTGGCACGCCCCCTGCAATGCTATGAGCAAGCCCAATGACGGGCCTGGAAAAACACCAAGGTTCAGGGAACAAGATCATGAACGCCAACGCCGCCTACTACCGCAACGCCTTCTTCTCGGTGGCACTTTCGGTAGCCGCCAGCCTGGTCATCATGGCCGGTACGGCCGGTCTGATGACGGCGTAAGAACAGGGTCCCCCGCTCGCCTCCCCTCGCGAGCGGAAACCTGACGGGAGGGGTCACCCCCTAGGCCCCTCCCGGCAGGAAACAAAAATACGAAGGAGTAACGACGAAATGGGTATCTTCTCTCGAACCCGCGACATCATTGCCGCCAACGTCACCGACCTGCTCGACAAGGCGGAAGATCCCGCGAAGATGATCCGCATGATCATCCTCGAGATGGAGGAAACGCTGGTCGAGGTCCGCGCTTCCGCGGCCCGCACCATCGCGGACCAGAAGGAAATGCGCCGCCACATCGCCAAGCTCGAAAAGCTCCAGGAGAGCTGGACCGAGAAGGCGGAGCTGGCGCTCTCCAAGGGCCGCGAGGACCTGGCCAAGGCCGCGCTGGTCGAAAAGCAGAAGGCCGCCGACATGTGCGACCAGCTGAACGAGGAGATCTCGGTGCTCGACGAGGCCCTGAAGGCTGCGGAAGAGGACATCAACAAGCTCCAGACCAAGCTGCGCGAGGCCCGCGCCCGCCAGAACTCGATCGTCACGCGCCTGGAAAGCGCCAACAACCGGGTTCGCCTGCGCGAGATCACCAACGGCAGCCGCGTCCAGGACGCCTTCTCCCGCTTCGACGTGCTGGAGCGCCGGGTGGACTTCGCCGAGGGCCGCGCCGATGCCGCCGGCCTGGGCGCAGCGCCCAAGACGCTCGAGGAGGAAATCGCCGAACTCCGCTCGTCGGAGAAGGTGGATGCCGAGCTCGAGGCCCTGAAGGCCCGCCTCAACAAGGGAGCCTGAGCGATGGAGGAAGTCTTCCTTCCGATCGTCATCGTCGGGATGCTCTTCATCGGGCTCCCCTGGGTGATCATGCACTACATCACCAAGTGGAAGCAGTCCGGGACGATCACCAACGAGGACGAGAAGCTGCTCGACGAGCTGCACTACACTGCACGCCTGCTCGAAGAGCGCCTGCTCACCGTCGAGCGGATCATCGCCGCCGACAACCCCGATTTCCGCCCTGTCCGCGACGCCCGTCCGGAACAGAGCCCCTACGACATCTCGCGGAGGAACTGATCATGTCGAGCCGCACGAAATTCTACCTCGACAAGCAGAACAGCAAGTGGCTGGGCGTCTGCTCGGGACTGGCGGACTATACCGGGATCGACGTGATCTGGCTCCGCCTCGGCATGGTCCTGGTCACCTTCAGCACCTTCCCGATGGGCCTGGTCGCCTATCTGCTGATCGCCTGGCTGGCCCCGGCCAAGCCCTACGGCCTCTATCAGGGCCCGGAAGAAGCCAAGTTCTGGCAGGGTGTCCGCTCGAACCCGACGCGCTCGACCGCCGAGGTCCGCTCGAAGTTCCGCGACATCGATCGCCGCCTGGCCGATATCGAGATGTACTATACGAGCCGCAACACCCGGCTCGCCGATGAGATCGACAGCCTGCGCTGAGCCAATCGCCAGGTAAGTCAACAGGGAGGAAGAAATGAAAGACTTAGCGTGGTTGGTACCGGTTCTGATCGTCACTGCGGTGATGGCGTCCAAGGCCTTCCAGACCTGGGTCCGCGCCAAGCACGGCTACCCGATCGAGAATGAAGGCATTCACGGCCTTCGCGGCCGGCGCAGCTTCCAGGGCGAAAAGAGCGACACTCTCGAAGCAGACCGCAAGATCGCCCTTCTCGCTTCGGAGAATGAGCGCCTGACCGGCCAGATCAGCCGGCTCGAGGAGCGGATCGCGGTCCTGGAACGGATCGCCACCGATCCCGCCGAGCGGGTTGCCCGCGAAATCGACAGCCTGCGCTGAGGAGTGACGAGATGAGCTTTCCCTTTGCAGCCTTCGCCCCGGTCGCCGTGATAGTCGGTGCGCTGGTGGTCGGTGGCTGGGTGCTCACCACCTGGCTTCGGATCAAGCATGGCTACCCGCTGGACGGGGCCTGGGGCCAGGCGGTCTATCCCAAGACCGACGATGCAGCGATGGAGCGGATCAAGCTCCTGAGCCAGGAGAACGCCCAGCTCCGCGCCGAACTGGGCTCGATCAAGGACCGGCTCGCCAATGTCGAGCGGATCGTGACCGACAGCTCGCACATCCTCGATCAGGAGATCGAGAAGCTGCGCAGCCCGCGTAACTGAGGAGACAGGTGATGGAAATCAGTCCCATTCTCATCCCCATCCTGGGCATCTGCTGTGGCCTGGTCGCCATCGTCGGCGGCGTCTTCCTCAAGCCCTGGTTCGCGCTCCAGCAGCGCAAGATGGAGCTCGAGGCGCAGATGGTCGCAGAAAAGGCCGCCCAATACGCCGCCCAGACCGAAAGGCTCGAACAGCGGGTCCGGGTCCTGGAGCGGATCGTCACCGACAAGGGCATCGATCTCGCCAACGAGATCGAGCAGCTGCGGGATGCCCCTCCGCTGAACTGAAATTCCCACGCGGCACCGGCAAGGGCCGCCAGTATGAGGAAGTCCACCATGATTGCCATCGTTGTGTTCGCAGTGCTGTGCGCACTGTGCGGGGGAGCTATTGTCCTCGCCGAGAAGCGGGATCGCCCCGTCCGCCGCGCCCAGCGGCTCGCCCGGGCCGCCCAGCAGAACTGATCCGCCAAAGCGCGTTTGAAGGAGTAGTGGAATGAACCCGTTCGAGATGGTTTTCGCGATTATCGTGATCGTCACGATCGGCAGCGTGCTCAAGGCACGCTTCGGGGTCCACAAGGACAAGGGTGGCAACGAGGCCTATCGCGGCAATGCCGCGGACAGCGCCTCGGCCATCGAGAATGCCCGGCTCCGCGACGAGGTCCGTGCGCTCAAGGAGCGCGTCCAGGTGCTCGAACGCGTGATCACCGACACCGAAGGCAGTGTTCGTCTCGACCGCGAGATCGAATCGCTGCGCGACAAGAACTGAATACGTCAGACCAAGGGAGGCATGACGTGACCCAGGATCCGACTATGTATCTCACCCTCGCCGTCTCCGGCCTCGCCGGCCTCGGCATGATCACCACCGCCGGGCTCTCGGGCTGGCGCGGATGGCTGGCCCTGAAGCGCCAGGAGCTCGATACGCACCACGCGCCGGAATCGGCGCCCGCGATGCCCACCGCGGCATCGCGGATCGAGATCGCCGATCTCAAGGAGCGCATCCGCAAGCTCGAAGCGATCGCGGCCGGGGTGGACCTCTGAGGTCCACCCGGCTAGCGGGCGAGGCATGACCAGCCTCGCCGACCTGCAGGACGAATATGCGTTCCTCGAACCCGATGACCGCTATCGCCTGCTGATCGATCTGGGCCGCGGGCTGGAAGAAATGCCCGACGCGCTCAAGACCGACGCCACCTTGGTCCGCGGCTGCTCGGCCGCAGTGTGGGTCTACCCCACCCGCCTCGACGACGGCCGGCTCCATTTTCTCGCCGACTCCAACGCGGCGATCACCAAGGGCATCATCGCGCTGGTGCTGCTCACGGTGCAGGACAAGACCCCGGTCGAGATCCTGGCGAGCGACATCGAAGGCGCGCTGGCACCGTTCGACCTGAAGAACCAGCTCAGCTCGAACCGGACCCAGGGCATCCCCAACATGATCGCCTTGGTGCGCGACACGGCGCAGCGCTACGCGGGCTAGGCCCTTTCCGTCATCCCGGCGAAAGCCGGGATCTCAGGCGAAAGTGGGAAAAGAGCCGCACGAGATCCCGGCTTTCGCCGAGATGACGGGAACCGGGCTATTCTTTTCCCAGCCCCAGTTCCTCCGCCACGCTGTCCAGATCGGCGCCCTTCGGCACCAGCAGCCATTCCTTCGGCCCGCCGGCATCGACCACCGTCACCGCCCCGCGCGGGCAGACGCCCATGCACTTGACCTCGACGATGCCGGCTTCGGCCTTGCGGCCCTTCTTCAGGCCCAGATGCTTGCGCAGCGCCTTGGCGAGCGGTTGCTTGCCCTTCGGCCCGAAACCGCCGTCCAGCTTCTTCGAGCATTTCGCGCAGACGAGGACGGTATGGTCCCAGTTGGAATGAACGCGGTGCTTCAATCGCCCTTCCACGTCCGCCGCTCCTCGGCGACCTTGAGCACGTCATAGGCGGCCTGGATCGCGTGGAAGCGCTTGGCGGCCTCCGAATCGTTCGGGTTCACGTCCGGATGGTTGACCTTGGCGAGCCGGCGATAGGCCATGCGCACCGCGTCGAAATCGCTATCGACCTCGAGCTCCAGCACCTCCAGCGCGCGCATCTCGTCGCGCGAGCGGCTGCCGTCGCCCGGCCCCGCCCAGCCATTGTACTTGGCCTCGGCAAAGCCCGACGCGTCGCGCCGCTCGTCCGCCTCGCGCTTGGCCGCTTCCTCCGCGGTCAGACCGGCGAAATAGTCCCAGTTGCGGTTGTACTCGGCGGCATGCGTCTCGCAGAAATACCAGCGCTCGGGGCTGTTGGGCGATTTGGGCGCAGGCCGGTCGCCCGGCTGCTCGCAGCCATGGCGATCGCACAGGCGCACCTTCACGGCCTCGCGCTCGGCGCCATATTCGCGCCAGCGTGGAAAGCCCCAGTCTGAAGATCGCGTCTGCCTTGCCATGCCGTCCAGATAGCCACTCGTTCGGATGGCGCAAGCTTAGCACCGCCGTGTTACATGAAATGCCAGAGGGTCTATAAGCCGGGTTCTGTCCTCGCTTCCCAGGGAATCCCTGGACGGCGATGTGCGACCATTCCTCTAGGCGACGGATTGCTCCGCCGCTCCAGCAACCAACCCGGGCGACGGGCCGGAACCAGGCCCATGCGCCGCCCCTATTCGGTCTTGCTCCCGGTGGGGTTTACCATGCCGCTTCCGTTACCGGTCGCGCGGTGCGCTCTTGCCGCACCCTTTCACCCTTGCCCTTAGTCCCGAAAGACCAGTGGGCGGTCTGCTCTCTGTGGCACTTTCCCTGGGGTCGCCCCCGCCGGGCATTACCCGGCACCGTGTTTCCGTGGAGCCCGGACTTTCCTCGCGTGCTTGCGCACCCGCGGCCGCCCAACCCTCTGGCACGCACCGCTCTAGCGAAGCGGCGCGATCCTGCAAGAGGTTCAGCTGTTTGGATCGCCGTCGGGATCGGCGGTGCGCAGCACGGCGGTGCCCCAGGCCATCACTTCGACCTTCCACATCACGCTGAGGCCGGAGGCCAGCGCGATCCTGCGATAGTCCGATCCCAGCCCGACCACGCCGTCCGCGCCGCGCACCTTCGCGACCCGCTCGACCGCTGCGGCCGCCTCGCTCACCGTGGGAATGTTGACCGAGGACGGCACTTCGCCCTTCGCATCGGCGCGCGCCACGCCGGAAAGATAAGCCTGGACCGGGCCAAGCGACGTCGAAGAACCGATATTGCTGCTCAAGACGGAATAACCTCCGCCTCCTGTATTTCATCCTATACTTGCAGAACCCCGCACAAATTTAGTGCACGGCTCCGTAACTAAACCGGTCAGTCGTCCCCCTGCGGCTTGGGCAGCAGCAGCGCGAGCAGCAGACAGCGGCATTCCATGTCGATCTCGCCATCGATCATCTCGGGGCGGAAGCGGCGCTGGAAGGCGGTTATCGCGGCCTCCTCGTCGCTGACGTCATAGCCGAAGCGCTCCAGCGCCATGATGAAGCCGGCATCGGGCCAGCCCGGGTCCATCAGGTTCCGGGTAGGGCGCGGCAGGGCCAGGCGCAGGCGGGCGAGCGCATGCCAGTTGAACAGCTCGCCCGGGTCCTGCTTGCGCGCCGGCGCCACATCCGAGTGGCCGACGACATTGCCGCGGGTGATGCCGTAGCGCTCCTTGATCTCGGCCACGAGCGGGATCAGCGCCCCCATCTGCTCGGCCGGGAACGGGCGATAGCCATGGTCATGGCCGGGATTGACGATCTCGATGCCGACCGAGGCGGAATTGACGTCGGTGATCCCGCGCCAGTGCGAGCGACCGGCATGCCAGGCGCGCTTCTCCTCGGGCACCAGCCGGTGGATCGTACCGTCCTCCTCGACCATGTAATGGGCGGAGACCTTGGCCTCGGGATCGCGCAGCCGCGCCAGCGCCGCCTCCCCGCTTTCCATGCCGGTATAGTGCAGCACGATCATCGTGACCGGCAGCGCGCGCTCGTCGAAATTGGGCGAGGGCGCGTCGAGAAAGACCAGGCCGTTGTGCATGGGTGGGACGCTAGACCCGTAACGACACCGCGATCAACCCGCCGCGCGCACCGATGCGGGCGCATCGACGCCGCGATAGAAGCCGCGATAGCGTTCGCAGGGGGTGAAATGCTCGGTCTGGCCGATCACCGTCTCGCCCGCGCCCAGCGCGAGCAGCCCGCCCGGACGCATCGCCGAGGACAGCGTGTCGAACACCTTGCGGCGCACCGCCGGCGAGAAATAGAGCATCACGTTGCGGCACAGGATGATGTCGAACACGCCCGCCGGCGCGGGATCGAGGGTGAGGTTGTGCTGGCGGAACTGGAGCTTGCGGACCAGCTCGGGCTTGGCGACCCAATCCGCGTTCACCGAATCGAACCAGGTCATCATCCGGCGGACCGGAAGCCCGCGCTGGATCTCGAACTGCGAGAAGCGGCCGCTCCGGGCACGTGCCAGTGCGGCGGGCGAGACATCGGTCGCCACGATCTCGGGATCGGGCATGCCGCGCTCGGAGAAGAGAATGGCGAGGCTCAACGGTTCCTGCCCGGTCGAGCAGCCCGCCGACCAGATGCGCAGCCGCCGATGGCCGGCCTCCGCCTGCATCGCCTCGGCCGCGTCCGCCACCATGTCGAGCACGGCGGTATCGCGGAAGAAACTGGTTTCCTGGTTGAGCAGCGCATCGACGACCAGGTCCGCCAGCTCGCCCGTCCGGGCCGAGATGAGCTGGGCGACCAGCTCGTCGAGGCTGGCCAGGCCGCGCGCGCGCAGGATCGGCTTCAGCGCCGTCTCGATCCGCCAGGTGCGGTTCGCGGCAATCTGCTGTCCGGCACGCTGCTCGAGCAGCGCGGCGATCATGTTCATCGCACCGGCAGAGGCGATCGGCGCGGCGCCCGGAACCGGGATCATGCCGCGCCTCCGCGGCGGGCGATCAGGCGCCCGATCTCGTCCGGCGGCAGGATCGCGCTCGCCCGGCCGGCATTGGCGACGGCGCCGGGCATGCCCCACACCACCGAGCTGGCCTGGTCCTGCGCCAGCACGCGCGCGCCGGCATCGATCAGGTCCCTGGCACCCTCGCAGCCGTCGCGCCCCATGCCGCTCAGCACCACGCCGAGCGCACGCGCGCCAAACACCTGGGCGACGCTTTCGAACATCGGGTCGACCGAGGGCATGCAGCCGCTGGTCGCCTTCTCGTGGGTGAGGCGGATCGCCGAACCGTCCGAGGTACGAACCACGCGCATGTGCGCATCACCCGGCGCCACGATGATCCGGCCCGGCCGGATGCGCATCCGGTCCGCGGCGACATCGCAGGGCCGCCCGCCGAGCACGGCGAGCTGGGTGGCGAAATAGCTCATGAAAGAGACCGGCAAATGCTGGGTCACCAGGATCGGAACCTGGAATTTCGCCGGGATCGCGCGCAGCAACTGGCTGAGCGCGTGGATGCCGCCGGTCGAGGCGCCGATCGCGACAAGCTCGAAATCGTCGGGCAGATGCACTGCGCCATGATGCTGCGGGGTGACCGGCACGGGCGCGGGATGCACCGCCGCCGCTGGTTCGGGAGGAGCCGGATGGGCGTGCGTCTCGAGCAGGCGCGAGAGCCGCTCCTCGAGCACTTCGGCGAAGCGGCCGCCGAACGCGCCGATGCCGGGCTTCACCAGGGTGTCCGCCGCGCCGAGCGCGAGCGCCTGCACGGTCACCGCCGCACCCTGTTCCGCCGCGGAGGATACGATCAGCACCTTGGCGCCCCGCCCCGCCGAGATCACGTCGGGCAGCGCGGTGAGGCCGTCGATGCCCGGCATCTCGATGTCGAGCAGGATGATGTCGACCGAATGAGTCTTGAGATAGTCGAGCGCCGCGCGCACGTCGCTATAGGCGGCGGCGACGCGGAAGCGCCGCGTGCCTTCCACCATGCGCCCCAGCACCGACCGCGCGACGACGGAGTCGTCGACGATCAGCACCTGCGCCGGCCCGGCAGTCGCACTGCCGAACCCGGTGTCCGCAAGAGATGCGTGCGCCACTTGGGCCTCTCCTATGCGTCGCTCAGGCGACGCCGACGATCTGCAGCTTGCTTTCCAGCGTCTCGCGGTCGAACGGCTTCATGACATATTCGTCCGCACCGGCTTCGATCGCCGCGCGGATATAGGCCATGCCGTTCTCGGTGGTGCAGAACACCACCTTGGGACGCTGCGGGAGCCCCGAATCCTTGAGCGCGCGGAGGAAGTCCATGCCGCTCATCACGGGCATGTTCCAGTCCAGCAGGATCACGTCCGGCGGGGTCTGCAGGCAGGAGTCGAGTGCCTCGCGACCGTCACCAGCCTCGCGCACTTCGAAGTCGAGAGTCTCCAGGATGTGCCGGGCGACCTTCCGGATCACCTTGGAGTCGTCGACGACCAGACAAGTCTTCATTTTCCCCTGTTCCCCGCTTTCAGGTGTCTAGGTTGGGATTGGACAGTGCACGAAAGGCGTAAGCGCCACGTTAATCGCATGATTCAATTCAGCCCGGCATGGCCGGGGACGAGGCTGGCGAGATCGATCGCCAGGATCGGCTCGCCTTCCCGTTCCACGATGCCCAGCCCTGCCCCGCGCCACGCGGGATCGAGCGTGACGCCGTGGGCCAGCGGCAGCAGGTCGAACGGCGCGACATCGTCGAGCGCGTCGACCAGCATCGCATAATGATGCCCCTCGACCTGGGTGATCACCGCACGGCGCGCCGGGCTGCCGCCCGCCAGGCCGAGCGCCGACTGGGTGTCGACCACGGTCACCACCCGGCTGCGCAGGGCGGCAAGCCCACGGACATGCTGCGAGGCACGCGGCACCGCCGTCACCTCGCCGATGTCCACCACGGACTCGACCTGCTCGGAGTCGATCGCGACGGCGCGGCCCGCTACCTGGGCAATGAGATAGAGATGCGACATCAGCGACCTGCCTTGCCGGAAACCCGGGCTTCGAGCGCGGAAAGCAGTCCCGCCCTGTCATATCTATAGACGCTGTCGTCGCCCGACCCACCCGAAGCACGCTTCTTTCGCAAACGAACCACCGGCGCGGGGGCTGCCGGCACGGCCTGCGCCTCCTCGTTGGAGAGCACGACGGCAGGGGTTTCGCCCGGCGCCAGGCGGAGCACCACGCGATATCCGGACGCTTCCAGGAGCGGCTTCACGAACGAGGCCATCCAGCCATCCTCGTCGCCCGAGATCAGGCAAAGCGGCGGGCTGTCGTCGACTTCGCGCTCGGCATGCTCGTCGAAGATCCACAGCATGTCGACCAGCTCGATCTGCTCGCCATCGACCAGCACGACGCCGGCGATCGGCCCCGGCTCGCGGGCCGGCGCGATCTCCTCGGGCAGCACGACGATGTCGGCGGCTTCCTCGATCGCATAGGAGACTTCGTTGGTGCCGTCCTTCAGGCGCAGCACGTTGATCCGCCCCAGCCCGTCCAGGTCGCCATGCGCGGCGAGCGGCAGGATGCGCTCGTCGATGGTGATGCGGAAGCGGCCGGCGGCGAAGCGGACATTGGCCGCATCGACCTGCTCGACCCGGTCGACCGCCGCCAGCGGCACCGCGCGGCGCACGCCGTCCAGGTCGCGGAACAGCAGAGCGGGCAGGCCCGGGGCCTCCTGGGCTTCCTCTTCCTCCTCGAACAGCTGCTGGTTGTCGCGGCTGAAATCGAGGCTCGCGGCCTTGGCCATGCCGGCGCAGTCGAGCAGCAGCATCGGCAGGCCCGAATCCGGCAGCGTCTGGCCGGCATAGAGGCCGGTCGACATCACCGCGGGCGAGGCCGGCTTGATCACCAGCTCCTCATTGTCGAGCACCGTATCGACGGCGAGCGCGTAGCTGCCCTCGCTCACGCTGACGATCGCGAGCATCTGGCTGCCCTCGTCGCGCGCGGTGCTGGCCGCGACGCCGAGCATCGAGGCCAGGTCGATCAGCGGCATCCGCCGCTCGCGCACCGAAGCGACCGGCGAGCCGCCGATCACGTCCACGCGGATGGCGTCGCCACGCTCGGTCACGATTTCCTCGATCGACTGGCGCGGGATCGCGAAGCGCTGGCCGCCCACGCCCACCACGATCGTCGAGATGATCGAGAGGGTCAGCGGCACATGGATGGCGATGCGCAGGCCCTTGCCCGGATTGCTGTCGAGCTCGACGCGGCCGCCGATCTGCTCGATCGCAGCACGCACCACGTCCATGCCGACGCCGCGCCCGGAGACTTCGCTCACCACGTCCTTGGACGACAGGCCGGGCTCGAACACCAGGTCGAGCTTGGCGCGTGCCGAGAGGCTGCGCAGCTTGGCTTCGTCGCGGCCCTGGATGACGAGCTTCTGGATCAGCCGCTCGGTATCGATGCCGCGGCCGTCGTCCGCGATCTCGATGATGATCTGGTTGCCCGACTGGCGCGCCGAGACCGACAGGCGGCCATTCTCGCGCTTGCCGCCCGCCCGGCGCTCGGCCGGTGCCTCGATGCCATGGTCGATCGAGTTGCGGATGATGTGGACCAGCGGGTCGCGCATCACTTCGATCATCTCGCGGTCGAGCTCGACGTCCGCGCCCTCGACCTGGAGCATCACCGACTTGCCCAGCCCCGCCGCCGTGTCGCGCACCATGCGCGGCAGCGCGGAGAACAGCGCGTCGATCTTCTGCATGCGGGTGCGCGTCACCGTGTCGCGCATCTCGCCGACGGTGAGCGACAGCCGTTCAAGGGCGGCCTCGATCGCGGGGTCGATCTCGCCGTTGCGCAGGCGCCTGGCCAGCTCGTTGCGGGCCAGCACCATGTCCGACATGCCGGACATCATCCGGTCGAGCAGGTCGACGTTCAGGCGCACGCTGCGTGCCGGTGCGCGGGACGTGATCGGACCGGCATGGGCGATTTCCTCGGCCCCTTCGGCCAGCGCCGCGATCAGCAGCTCGTCGCCGCTATCGTCCAGGCTGGTGCCCGATTCGATCGCCTCGACCAGCTCGCCGATCCGGTCGACCACCGCGAGCACGGCGTTGACCAGCGCGCGATCCGGCGCGCGATTGCCCTCGCGCACCTGCGCCAGCACATCCTCGGCGGCATGGCTGAGCCGACCCAGGCGCGGCAGGTCGAGGAAGCCGCAGCTGCCCTTCACGGTGTGCACGAAACGGAAGATCGCATCGAGGCGCGCGCGATCCGTCGGATGCGCTTCCCACGCGACGATCTCGCCCGAAAGCGCTTCGAGCGTCTCACGCGTCTCGGCGATGAATTCCTGCAGCAGGTCGTCCATGGGGCCCCGGAAAGCAAATTTGCGGGGCTCTTGTGCAGGATGGGTGGTTAAAAGGGCGTTAGTGCTCGACGTTGCCGATGCGCCGTCCTCCCCGCCCTTGGTGCGCCCGGGCTAAGCCACCCGGAACGAGGCTCCGAACAGCAGCACTTCGGCATCGGGCGGGCTCACCTGGAGCATGCCGCCGCCCTGCGTCACCAGTGCGTGGACGAGGTATGCCGCCGCCGCGCGCGGCGTGATCGGCAGGTCGTCCTTGCCCCCGGCCAGCGCGCTACGCAGTTCGGGATCAAGCACGATGCGCGGGCCATCGGCGCGCACGACGATCTCGATCTGGCCGTCGATGATCTCCGCGCCGATGTCGAGCTGGCCGCCGCGGATCAGCGCGTCGCCGCCGATCAGCGACAGGTTCATCAGCACCTTGATCGCCTGCTTGGGGAGGACCGGGTCCTCGACCATCCAGCCGACATTGACGCGGTGGTTCTCGCCGAACAGCCCCTCGATCGCCGCCTGCGCCTCACGCGTGTCGACGGTCTCGCCGAAGCCGCCTGCCGCGCCGAACGCCAGGCGGAAGAACTTCAGCTTGTTGGCGCTGGCCTTGGCGCTCTCGTTGAGCAGCTCCAGGCAGCGCGCGCGCATCTCGGGATCATGCTCGTCGGCGAGCAGTTCCAGCCCGTTGTTGAGCGCCCCCACCGGGCTCAGCAGATCGTGGCAGAGCCGCGAGCAGAGCAGGCTGGCGAAATCGGTCGGACTGATGTTCAAGATGCAGGCTCCCCCGGCAGGTCCTGCTTCTTTGGCCCACGGCGCGCCATGCTGCAAGCGCACAGCACCACGCGCGACCAACGTCGCACTTGCCGGCGACGAAGTTAGCGTTACCATCAACGGAAAACAGAATAGAGTGGAGAGCCATGCGACCCGTCCTGCCCATTCTCGCCGCGCTGCTGATCGCGCAGCCCCTGCCCGCTTTCGCGCAGGAGAAGCCCGCCGCCACCGCCAGCTTCCGGATCGACAAGGCACGCCTCGACAAGGCGCTGGCCGAGATGGTCGCGAGCGGACGCGCGACCGGCGTCGAGGCGCTGGTGTGGAAGGACGGACGCGAAGTCTATTTCGGCGCCACCGGCCTGGCCGATCGTGAAGCGAACCGGCCGATGAAGCGCGACACGCTGGTCCAGATCTATTCGATGACCAAGCCGGTCACCGGCACCGCGCTGATGCAGCTCTGGGAACAGGGCAAGTTCGGGCTCGACGATCCCCTATCCCGCTATCTTCCCGAATTCGCGACGATGCTGGTGCAGGACGGCACGGACGCGAACGGCCAGCCGGTCTGGCGCCCGTCGAAGCGGCCGGTGACGATCCGCGACGTGCTGCGCCACACTGCCGGCTTCGCATACGGCGATGGCCCGAGCGCGGCGGAGAAGGCCTTTGCCGCGGCCGATCCGCTCGGGCTCGATCACGACCTGACCGAGTTCGGCCGCCGCCTCGCGCATAGCCCGCTGATCTACGATCCGGGCACCGAATGGCGCTACAGCTCCGCGGTGGACGTGCAGGCGCTGCTGGTCGAGAAGCTGTCGGGCCAGAAGTTCGAGGATTATGTGCGCCAGCACATCCTCACCCCGCTCGGCATCAAGGAGGCGGCCTGGACCCAGCCGCAGGAACGGCTCGATCGCTTCGCCGCCACCTATCTGCTGGGCACCGACGGCAAGCTCACCCGCGAGCCCGATGCGGTCACCCGCGCGCGCAATTTCCCCAAGCCGGCGATGACGATGGGCGGCGCGGGCATCGTCGCGCCGATCGACGATTACATGCGCTTCGCCCGGATGCTGCTCGGCCAGGGCACGCTGGACGGCGTGCGCATCCTCAAGCCCTCCACCGTGCGGCTGATGTCGACCAACCAGCTCGATCCGCGGATAACCGAACGCAGCTGGCTGCCGGGCAAGGGCAATGTCGGCTTCGGCTTCGATTTCGCGGTGCGTGTCGGCCAGCCCCAGACGCCCGAGGAGCAGCGCGGCGCGGTCGGCGAATTCTTCTGGGACGGCGCCGCCTCCACCCTGTTCTGGGTCGATCCGGCCAACAAGCTGACCGCGGTGTTCTTCGTCCAGACCAAGCCCTTCCAGGTCTCGCTCCACCGCGACTTCCGCAAGGCAGTCTATGGCGAGACCTATCTGGGTCCGCCGGGCGACTGATCCTCGATCCCCAGCAGCGAACGCATCGACACCCGCCGGTCGAGCAGGTCGGCGAGCGTGTAGCGGTCGAGCACCGCCATGAACGCCGCCAGAGCCTCGTTCAGGATGCTGGGTAACCCGCAGGCGGGTGCGATCACGCAGCTGCCGCAGTCGACCAGGTCGAACCCATCTTCGGTGTGACGCACCACCGTGCCGATGCGGATATCCTCGGGAGCAGCGCCCAGCCGGATGCCGCCCGAGCGCCCGCGCACGCTCGCCACATAGCCGGCACGGGCCAGGTCGTTGACCACCTTCATCAGATGGTTCTGCGAGATGCGGTACGCCGCCGATATCTCGGCGATCGAGCTCAGCCGCTCGGGCCGTGAGCCCAGGTAGAGCAGCACCCGCATCGCATAGTCGGTGTAGCGCGTCAGGCGCATCCTCAGCCTCTTTTGATCCCGGTCAATATTAGATGCATTTTACTTGCATGTTTTAATGCGAGTGAATAGATGCATTTTCAAGACATGATTTGGAGTCGCGGCGATGGCCGACCTTTCCGAACTCGACGATCCCGGCCTGCGCCGGGTGGTGGATGCCTTTTATGAGCGGGTCCGCACCGATCCGCTGATCGGACCGGTATTCAACGATGCGATCCACGACTGGCCCGCGCATCTGGTGCTGCTCGGCGACTTCTGGTCGTCGGTGATGCTCACCTCGGGGCTCTACAAGGGCCGGCCGGTGCCAGCCCATTTCCAGCATCGCGAGCGGATAACTCCGGCGATGTTCGATCGCTGGCTCGCGCTCTGGGCAGCGACCACCAACGAGCTGATGGCGCCGCGCGCCGCCGCCGCGCTCCAGGACCGGGCCGCCCGGATCGCCGAGAGCCTCCAGCTCGCCCTGTTCTTCAAAGTTCCCGCGTGATTTCGCAGAAGGAGTAGTTCCATGTCCAACGCCCCGCTCGTCGACCTGTCGGTCCACCACAAGCCGGTCGACTTCTCGGACCGCATCGCGCTCGGCTTCACCAAGATGCTGCGCTTCTGCGCCGATACCTTCTTCGCGAAGCGCTATGGCCACCGCGCCATCGTGCTCGAGACGGTGGCGGCGGTGCCCGGCATGGTCGGCGCGACGATCAACCACCTCAAGGCCCTGCGCAGGATGCAGGACGACAAGGGGTGGATCCGCACCCTGATGGAGGAAGCGGAGAATGAGCGCATGCACCTGATGACGTTCATCGAGGTGGCGAAGCCCACGCTGTTCGAGCGCTTCGTGATCCTCGCGGTGCAGTGGGTGTTCTACCTCGCCTTCTTCGCGCTCTACCTGATCAGCGCCAAGACCGCGCACCGCGTGGTCGGCTATTTCGAGGAGGAGGCGGTGATCAGCTACACGCACTATCTCGCCGAGATCGACGAGGGCCGCTCGCCCAACGTCCCCGCCCCGGCGATCGCCAGGCATTACTGGAAGCTGCCGGACAGCGCGACGCTGCGCGACGTGGTGCTGGTGGTCCGGGCCGACGAGGCGCACCACCGCGACGTCAACCACGGCTTCGCCAACGAGATTGGCGGCCAGCCGGTGGATGCGGCGAAGATCGCCCCCTACCCCGTCCATGCCGACGAACTGGACATCGCCGCATGAGCGCGGCGACGCCCTATCGCTCCACCCCGGTGTTCGACGAGGGATCGCTCCCCACCGCGCTCCGGGGCGAGCATTCCACCAAGGCCGGCGTATGGGGCGTGATCCGGGTGCTGGAGGGCAAGCTCCTCCTCACCTGGGCCGCCCCGCCCGGCGAGCAGCTGCTCGAGCCCGGTTCACCCGGGCTCGTGCTGCCGCAGCAGCCGCACCACGTCACCCCGCAGGGGCCGATGCGGATGCAGGTCGACTTCTACGATGTGGAGCCGGAGCTCCCCTAGACCACCCTGCGACCGGTGAAGAGCTGGATCAGGCCGACCACGACGGCGATCACCAGCAGGATGTGGATCAGCCCTGCGCCGACATGGAAAGTGAAGCCCAGCAGCCACAGGATCAGCAGGATGACGACGATCGTCCAAAGCATCGGCAGGCTCTCCGTTTAGGGTTTCCCCGTCAACGGGTTGCGGCGCCGAAACGTTCCGTCGCCCCGGCTGGGGTTTTTCCGGATTTCGCCGGGCGCGCCGCTTCCTGCTACAACGCGCAGGAAAGGGCGTGGCCCGACCCCCGGGAACGATCCATGACGAGCGTGGTGACGAACAGATTAGGCAAGCCGTCTCCCGACCATCGTTGGGCGAGCCTTGGCGCGGCCAGCCTGCCCGCATGGTTCACCGGCCTCGGCTTCATCATCCTCGCCGCGCCCCTGCTGGGCTGGCTGATCGGCAACCCCTTCCTGCGCGGCTTCGGCGATCCCCATTATGCCGTGGCGCCGCTCAGCGCGATCAACGGGGCCAGCGTGACGCTCACGGCCTTCCTGGCGGTGAGCGGCTTTCCCAGGGCAGCACGGCTGGCCTTCGCCCCCGCGGCGATCCTGATCAGCCTGATCACCCTCGAATATCTCACGGGTGCGATCGCGGTCGAGAAGCTCTTCTTCGGCGAGGCCGTCCAGCGCCTGGGCGTGCGCAACAACGGACTGCCGCCCGGCGGCGCCACCATGGTGCAGGCGGTCGGCGGCCTTGCCGCGATCGCCATCACCTCGGACCGACGGATTCCCCGCATCACTGCCCTGCTCCTGTCGAGCGCCGCGGTCGCGCTCACCCTGCTTGCCGCTGCCGCTTTGCTCACCACCGGGCCGGGCCTGATCTCGCCCGCCTTTCTCGGCAAGTCGACGCTTTCGACCGGGATCGCGCTGCTCCCCCTCGCCGGCCTTACCCTGCACGCGATGCGGCATGGGGCAAGGGAGCGGGGCTGGCCCGTGCTGGTGCAGCTGGCGCCGGCGATCATCATCCTGCCCGCCATCCCCTCGCTGATCGGCATCGCCGCCTATCAGACCGGACTGGTCGGCTTCGGGGCCGCGAACTTCCTCGTCCTGGCCGGCGACGTGCTGATCCTGGCGGTCGTCCTGATGCGCGCCATCCGCCACGCCGACATGCAGAGCAGCGCGCTCGCCATCCGCGAGGCCAAGCTCAGCGCGGTGCTCGCGATGGTGCCCGATGCGGTCATCCTGACCGAGGAGGACGGCAGGATCGTCGATTTCAGTGCCGCCGCCGAGCGGCTCTGGGGCTACCGCGCCGAGGAGGTGATCGGCCGGCCGTTCACCCTGCTCGCCCCCGACACCCAGGCCGAACGCTATGCGCGCGAGCTGTCGGAGCGGCGCGCCCGCGGGTTCAATCCGTGGAGCAGCGAACCGTTCAGCGCGGTCGGCCAGCGCCACGACGGCACGCTCTTCCCGCTCGAGGCGCGTGCCGGCGAGGTCGAGGCGGAGGGCGTCCAGTGCCTGACGATCTTCGTGCGCGACATGTCGGCGCAGTTCGGCGCGGAGGACCAGATCGCCCAGCTCAACGCCGAGCTCGCGCATCTTGCCCGCCAGAGCGCGATGGGCGAGGCCGCCGCCGATCTGGCGCACGAGCTCAACCAGCCGCTGGCCGCCGCCGCCAATTATCTCTCCGCCGCCACGATGATCGCCAAGGCAAGCGGCACCGAAGGGCCGGGCCCCGAGATGGTTTCGAATGCCCGCGAACAAGTGATGCAGGCCGGCGAGATCATCCGCCGGCTGCGCAGCTTCACCGAGCGCAACGATACCGAACGCAGCATCGAGCCGCTCCAGCCGATGATCGAGGACGCCGCCCGGCTGGTCCTGGTGGGTTCCGGCCGCCTTGCTGCCCAGGTCGAGTGCAATGTCGAGCCGCCGAACCTCCGGGTCTTCGTCGATCGCGTCCAGGTGCAGCAGGTGCTGGTCAATCTGATGCGCAACGCGGTCGAGGCACTGCGCGAGGCCGGCCGGGAGAATCCGCGCATCTGGATCAGCGCCCGCCCCGCGCCCGACGCGATGGTGGAGGTGCAGTGCCGCGACAATGGCCCGGGCCTGCCGCCCGCGACGCTGGCCGAGCTGTTCAAGCGCTTCTCCGCCAACAAGGCGAGCGAAGGCATGGGCATCGGCCTGTCGATCTCGAAGCGCATCGTCGAGATGCACGGCGGCGCCTTCTCGGCGACGAACGGCCCCGAAGGCGGTGCCGTGTTCACCTTCACCCTGCCGACGCTGGACCGCGAGGACTTCGCCCAGACCTAGGCGAAGTCCGCCGCCAGGGCAGGAACCGCCCCGGGCGAGCCGACAAGTTGCGACAATTTCGGTTGCTCAACGAGAAATCCGCGCGACACTCTCGGCCTAATTCTCCGTCATCCAGACATCACTGGAGCGGAGAAAAGGCATGATGAAACTGAAACTCGCCGCGCTGCTCGCTGCCAGCGCCTTCACCTTCGGCACCGGGGCCGCCATGGCTGCCCCCCAGGACCGCACCCCGCCCCGGGCCGAGAAGGCCGAAGGCCCCCGGCACAATCCGATCGACCTCAACAAGGACGGCTTCATCAGCAAGGACGAATGGACGAAGGCCGCCGCCGCGCGCTTCGAGAAGTTCGACGTGAGCAAGGACGGCAAGCTTTCCCGTGAGGAACTGCGTTTCGGCCGCTTCGAGGAGCATCGCCACATGCGCCGCGGCCATGGCTGGGGCCATGGCGGTCCGGGCGGGCGGCATGGCGGTCCGGGCTTCGGTCCCGGCCATGCGGGCGGCCCGGAAGGCGGCCATCGCCGCTTCGGCCCGCCGCCGCCCCCGCCCGGCACCCCGGCTCCGGCAGAAGCCCCGGACGCGCCGCCCCCCACCGGCAACTAATCGATCAGGTCGACCGCGAGGAAATCGAAGCGCCCGTGGAGCGCCCCCCGCTCCACGGCGCGCCATGCGGTGACCGCGCTGCCCCCGGCGACGAGCCAGATCTTGCCGTCCGGCACAGCCATCGCCGCATCGGTGGCCGAGGGCGTCGGATCGCCGCTCGGATGCGAGTGCCAATAGCCCGCAATCGGAGGCCCGCCGGACCGCTCGGCCTTGAGCGCGGTGAACAATGTGCGAGGATCGATCTCGAAATGTATTTCTGGTGTTTCAGCTACATTTTCAGCTACTTGCCAGTCGGAGATCCGGTTCGCCGATCCGAACAGCAATCCACAGGCCTCGCGTGGCGCCGCAGCCGCAGAAATCTGCGAAATACCGATCAGTACATATCTTGAAATTTCCAACCGCATGCCCATCTACGATAAAACATGGTTCCGGGGGTTTCCATCATTGAAGCGCGGATAGCAGACACGGCCGATGGCTGGCGTCTGGATCGTGCGCTCGCCGACGCAGTGCCGACCATGTCGCGCGAGCGGCTGAAGGTGCTGATCTCGTCCGGAGCGGTCATCGGCCCCCAGGGGCTCGTCCGCGACCCGGCAAAGAAGGCACTGGGCGGCGGGCTGTACAGCGTCGAGGTGCCCGATCCCAAGCCGGCGCATAACGAGGCGCAGGAGATCCCGCTCGAGATCGTCTATGAAGATGAGCACCTGATCGTGATCGACAAGCAGGCCGGGCTGGTCGTCCATCCCGCCGCGGGCAATCTCGACGGCACGCTGGTCAACGCGCTGCTCCATCACTGCCAGGGCTCGCTTTCAGGCATCGGCGGTGAGGCGCGGCCGGGGATCGTCCACCGGATCGACAAGGACACGTCGGGGCTGATGGTCGCTGCCAAGCATGACCGGGCGCATGTCGGCCTGGCCGCGCAGTTCAAGGCGCACTCGATCGACCGGCGCTACAAGGCGATCGTCAGCGGCAAGCCGCGCACCGTGCAGGGCGTCGTCGATGCCCCGCTCGCGCGTTCGCCGCACAATCGCAAGAAGGTCGCGATCGTGAACAACGGCAAGCGCGCGGTCACGCATTGGCGCGTGCTTCGTGAACTTCGCGACGCCGCGCTGGTCGAGTGCAAGTTGGAGACGGGCCGCACGCACCAGGTGCGCGTGCACATGGCCTCGCTCGGTCATCCGCTGATCGGCGACCCGGTCTATGGCAGTACGCGCAAGGCGCATCGCGAACTTCTGGAAACCTTGAATTTCCGGCGCCAGGCCTTGCACGCCGCTCATCTGGGGTTCATTCACCCCATCAATAATCTCGCTTTGGCGTTCGAAAGCGAAATGCCTGCAGACATGCAGGAACTGTTCGATAACCTCATAGTATGATTTCCGGCGGCGCTGGCTTCGGCTATGCGCGCCCTGATGAAAGGGAGAATAGATCATGGCTAGCGGAAGCAACGTCCCGGCGACGATCCCCGCGCTCGGTGGTGAGCAGAGCCTCAACCGCTATCTGGCCGAGATCAAGAAGTTTCCGATCCTGAGCCCCGAGCAGGAGTTCATGCTCGCCAAGCGCTTCCAGGAGCATGGCGACACGGATGCCGCGGCCCAGCTGGTCACCTCGCACCTGCGTCTCGTGGCGAAGATCGCCATGGGCTATCGCGGCTATGGCCTGCCCGTCTCCGAACTGATCTCGGAAGGCAATATCGGCCTGATGCAGGGGGTGAAGAAGTTCGAGCCCGATCGGGGCTTCCGCCTGGCGACTTATGCCATGTGGTGGATCCGCGCCTCGATTCAGGAATTCATCCTGCGCAGCTGGTCGCTCGTGAAGATGGGCACCACTGCCGCGCAGAAGAAGCTGTTCTTCAACCTGCGCCGGATGAAGGCCAAGCTCGACGCATTCGAGGACGGCGACCTGTCACCGGAGCACCTCACCAAGATCGCCACCGATCTCGGCGTCACCGAGGAGGAAGTCACCTCGATGAACCGCCGCATGGCAATGGGCGGCGACACGTCGCTCAACGTGCCGATGCGCGAGGATGGCGACGGCCAGTGGCAGGATTGGCTGCAGGACGACAGCGCGCTCCAGGACGAGCAGGTCGCCGAGGCGCAGGAGGCCGATGTCCGTCACGAGATGCTCGTCTCGGCGATGGAAGACCTCAACGAGCGCGAGAAGCACATCCTCACCGAGCGCCGCCTCACCGACGATCCCAAGACCCTCGAGGAACTCTCGCAGGTCTATGACGTCAGCCGTGAGCGCGTCCGCCAGATCGAGGTGCGTGCCTTCGAGAAGCTGCAGAAGGCGATGATGCGCATCGCCGGCGAAAAGCGCCTGCTCACCGCCTGACGGACGTCGTGGGGGATCAGGATCGCGATACCGGCGCGGAACCTCCGCGCCAGCACGAGGCGTCGGCGGACATCCCGCCGGCGCCTTCCGCGTCTGCGCCGCGCCCGCGCGACTGGACGCCGCGCGCCACCACGGCGCAGCCTGGGCTCGGCGTGCCGCCGATGCCGGACCTCAGACCACTCGGCGAGGAGCCGGATCCCTTCGCCTCCACCCCAGGAGGCGAAGCTTCTCCCCGGCCCTCGCCGGAGATCCGTGAGGGGCAGAAGCCGGCCAGGCCCCGCAAGCCCTTGCTCCGCCGCATCCTCTTCTGGATCCTCAAGGCGATCCTGCTCTTCCTCGCCGTCTCGATCGGCATGGTGGTGATCTACAAGTTCGTTCCCCCGCCGATCACCTGGACGCAGATCGGCGACGTGGTCGAAGGGCACGGCGTCACCAAGCGCTGGATGTCGATCGACCGCATCGATCCCAACATGGCCCGCGCCGCGATCGCCGCGGAGGACGCGCGCTTCTGCTCGCATCACGGCTTCGACTTCGCCGCGCTGGAACAGGCCTATGCCCGCAACCAGAAAGGTGGCCGCATCCGCGGTGGCTCGACGATCAGCCAGCAGACCGCGAAGAATGTCTTCCTGTTCCAGGGCGGCGGCTATGCCCGCAAGGCGCTGGAGGCCTATTTCACCGTCCTGATCGAGAATATCTGGGGCAAGCGCCGGATCATGGAAGTCTATCTCAACGTCGCGGAGACGGGGATCGGCACCTACGGCGTCAATGCCGGATCGATGCGCTATTTCAAGCACGACGCATCGCGGATGAGCCCGCGCGAGTCCGCCCAGATCGCCGCGGTCCTGCCGCTTCCCAAGAAGCGCGCCGGCATCGATCCGCGCGGCTTCACCCGACGCTACGGCAATGCGATCACCGCGCGTATCGGCACGGTGCGCGGCGACGGGCTCGACGCCTGCATCCGCTGATGGCGCCGATCCGCATTGCCGCCGCGCTGATCGACGACGGCGAAGGCCGCATGCTGCTGGTCCGCAAGGCCGGGACCTCGGCCTATATGCAAGCGGGCGGGAAGATCGAGCCGGGTGAAACGCCGCTCGAGGCGCTGCGTCGCGAGCTGGCCGAGGAGATCGGCCTTCGCCCGCAACAGGATCCCGTCCATCTCGGCCGTTTCGAAGCGCCTGCCGCCAACGAGCCGGGCCGCGTCGTCGAGGCGGAACTGTTCCACCTCACCGCCGCGCACCAGCCTGCCGCCGCCGCGGAGATCGCCGAGGCCCTGTGGGTGCCGATCGCCGAGGCCGAAGCGCTGGCGCTCGCCCCGATGACCCGCACCCATGTTCTGCCGATCGCGCTGAAATTGCGCCGGTAACGCCGCCCTTACTGCACCTTCTTCGCCGCATCCTGTGCGGCGTCGCCGACATCCTTGGCAGCACCGCCGACGTCCTTGGCCGCCTGGGTGACGGCATCGGTCTTGGCATTTTCGCGGTTGTTCTGGTTGAACAGATAGACGGCGCCGATCACCACGGCTATCAGCAGCACCAGCCCGATGATCAGGCCCGTGCCGCCACCGCCGCGCTCCACCACCACGGTGCTGCCACCGGTTTCGGTCACTCGCTCCGCAGTCACGCCGTCGGTACGCTCGGTTACGCGTTCAACCATTGCATCCTCCTCAACTATTGCATCAGCAACCGAGAAGGTCTTGCGATGGTTCCGGAAATCAGAAGGGCAGCTTGAAGCCCGGGGGCAGCGGCAGGCCGCTGGTCATCTTCGCCATCGACTCCTGCGACGCTGCATCCGCCTTGGCGCGGGCGTCGTTGAAGGCGGCTGCGAGCAGGTCTTCCAACATGCCCTTCTCGCTCGGGTTGAGCAGCGAATCGTCGATATGGATGCCGATGATCCGGCCCTTGGCCGAGGCCTGGACCTTGACCAGCCCGCCGCCCGACGCCCCCTCGACCTCGATCTTGTCGAGATCGGCCTGCGCCTTGGTGAGTTCGGCCTGGACGTTCTGCGCCATGGCCATCATCTTTTCGAGATCCATACTCAACTTCCTGTCTTGGACCAGCCGATCAGCTCGGCATCGGGAAAGGCTTGCATCGCGGCGGCGACCATCGGCGAGGCGAGCACCGCATCGCGCTCGGCCTGCTCGTTCGCCGCCTGCTCCTCGCGCAATGTCATCGCCTGGGCCGGCACGTCAACGCATTGCAGCTTCCAATTGGTGCCGGTCAGCTCCTTGAGCGCGGCGCCCAGCTCCTTCATGAAATCGAACGGCAGCGGCCGTGCCGCGGCAAACTCCACTTCGGTACCGTCGAAGCTGACCGGACGGAGATAGTCGCGCACCTGCGTCGCCAGCTGGAAGCGGCGCTTCTCCTCCAGATAGTCGGCGAGCTGGCCCAGCGAGGTCGGCGTCGCCGTACCGTTCGGTCCGGGCGACGCAGCCGGCGCCGCGCCACCGGAAATGGTCACGCTGCCGCTGGCGATCTGGCGGGCGAGCTCGCCCGGGTCGGGGAGCTGCGAGGCATGGATGACGCGCAGCAGCGCCATCTCCGCCGCCTCGATCGGCAGCACCGCCTTCGCCACTTCGTCATGGCCGCGCAGCACCAGCTGCCACAGCCGGTGGAGCGCCGGGAAGCTCAGGCCCGCCGCCCAGCGCTCGAGCGCCTTCAGCTCCTCGGCCGACTGGCCCGAGCTGGCCTGGGTACCGAGCTTGGCGAGCGTCACCGCGTGCACCGTCTCCAGCAGCGTGCGCAGCACCGCCTGCGGATCGACGCCGAGGTCGTACTGGCCGCGCAGCGAAGCGAGCGCACCCGGCGCATCGCCTTCGAGCAGCAGCCCGAACAGGGTGCGGATCGCGCCGCGATCGGACAGGCCGAGCATGTGGCGCACCGCGTCCGCCTTCACGCCCTCGCCTTCGAGGCCCGCATGGGCGATCGCCTGGTCGAGGATCGACAGGCCGTCGCGCGCCGATCCCTCGGCGGCACGGGCGATCAGCGCCAGCGCCTCGGGCTCCGCCTCGAAGCCTTCCGCCTGGGTGACCTTGGCGAAATGCTCGGCGAGTAGCTCGGCCGGGATGCGGCGCAGGTCGAATCGCTGGCAGCGCGACAGCACCGTCACCGGCACCTTGTTCACCTCGGTGGTGGCGAACAGGAACTTCACATGCGCCGGCGGCTCCTCGAGCGTCTTGAGCAGCGCATTGAACGCGCTCTTCGACAGCATGTGGACTTCGTCGATGATGTAGATCTTGTAGCGCGCCGAGACCGCCGAATAGCGCGACGCCTCGATGATCTCGCGGACGTCGTCCACGCCGGTGTGCGACGCAGCGTCCATCTCGATCACATCGATATGGCGGCCCTCGGCGATCGCCCGGCACGGCTCGCAGATGCCGCAGGGGTCGATGGTCGGGCCGCCCTGCCCGTCCGGGCCGATGCAGTTGAGCGCCTTGGCGATGAGTCGCGCGGTCGAGGTCTTGCCCACCCCGCGGACGCCAGTGAGCAGGAAGGCGTGGGCCAGCCGGTCGCGCTTGATCGCGTTGCCCAGCGTGGTGACCATCGCATCCTGCCCGATCAGCTCGGAAAAGGTCTGCGGCCGGTATTTGCGCGCCAGCACCCGATAGGCGTTGTCACGCGGCTGCGCGGGTTCGTCGAGGCCAAGCAGGGAATCGGACATTGACGCCAACCTAGTGGCTGATGCCCCGAGTTGCCATGGTGTTCACAGCACCAGGCACCCGGCTAGAGACCTGTCACACGGAAATCGTTGCTGGCCCAGCGCGCCATGCCTCGTGGCTCCTCGCGCTCGAGCGCGACCCACTCGTGCCGCATCCACTCCCCTGGCGTTGCCGTATCGAAAACAAAGGGCGGCCGGAACATCAGCGGAATCTTCAGCGGCGCATATTCCGCATAAGTACGACGCAGGATCGGCACCAGCCCGTCGCCATCCCGGCGGAATATCTCCCGCCGGCTGAAGGTGATCCGATGGAACCGCAGATCGGACCAGTTCTCCGCACGGCGGGGTTCTAAAGAACTGGCGGTCTCCACCAGCACGAAGTCGGCGCGAACATCCTGTACCGGATCCGAGCGGAAGCACTGGCCCTTCACCCGGAACTGCCGGAGCTTCTCCGACAGATAACGCCGCTCGCCACGCGCCACTTCATCGTCGTCGGCGAAGACGTCTCGCAAGAGCCGATTATCGCAACCCTGCGCCAGCGGGACGATCCGATGAATAACGGCCGGAGACGCGATCGAACCCCGGATAGTGGAGGCTCCGGGCTTCGCCACGCCGAAGCTCCGCGCGACGCCCGTGAAAAGGAAGCGTTGACACTCTTCCTCGCATTTCGTGTCGGCAAGCGGATGGTCGCTCACATACATGATCGACACGCCGTCCGGCATGCGCGGCACGGTGCCGCTATCGCTGCTGAGCAGCATAGCGGCACGGCGCTGGCTCTCGGTATTCATCAGCACTGGCACGATAAAGCTTGCCGCCACCGTCATGGCGAGTACCGCCGACGGCATAAGCTTCAATGCCCGCCGACCAATGCCAGGCACGAATCGCAGAAGCGCGTAAACGAGCAGCGCCGGCGTGACGTAGAGCCAAAGGGTGGGAAGCATTTCGATCAGCATCACCAGCGGCAACGTGACCATCAGTATGAGGAGGAATGCCACCAGTCCGGGCGCGAACATCGCGATCGCCGCAAGCAGCGTCATCGCGACCCAGATTTTCAGTGCAAGACTCTCCCCCTGGCTCACGCGGTGAGCCTAACACAGCCTGCTGCGGAGACCATTCGGAGAATTGAAAGGTGGGAGCCGGAACGACCCGCAGCGAAATCGTTGTGGCTGCTTCGTTCCCGATCTGACCAGGTTGGCGACGACTGCGTCCGCCCGACTCCCGCGGCGCATATGGGCAAAGTCAGGCGGTTAGGCAAGGGCGGGAACGCAGGCACGTTCCCGCCCCCTTGAACTTAGCGGTAGTAACGCACCTTGCGGCACACACGCTGGCGGTGGCCATGGCGCCAGGTGGTCTTGCAGACATTGCGCCAATAGACGCGCTTGCGCGCATGCGGACGGTGGTGCTGGAACTCGGCCTTCGCCGCGACGGCCGGTGCCGCCGGAGCGGCGGCGGCATTGGCGGCCGGAATGGCGAGAGCCGCAGCGGCAGCAGCCGCGAGGATCGGAAGCAGTTTCATGATGTTCTCTCTCCTGCTGGCGGGGGAAAGACCCGCATGGGCGGAAACCGGAACGATCGTTTCGGTTCCATGCACGATCCTGAAACGAGACGGATTGCGCGGGGCTGAATGTCCGGTTCGTTGCCGCAATGTGTTAAATCTGGCGATGGGACCATCCACCGTCGCCTCCTCCGTCCCGGGGTGCTAGCCGGCAGCGATGGACAAGGTAGCAATACGGCGTTTCGACCCCGCCGATCAGGGCGGCGTGGCCGCGCTGATCGTCTCGATCCAGAATGAGGAGTTCGGCATCGCGATTACCGCGGAAGACCAGCCCGACCTCCAGGAGATCCCCGAATTCTATCAGCGCGACGCCGGCGATTTCTGGGTCGCCCGGGCACCGGACGGCGAAATGGCCGGCACGATCGCGCTCAGGGACATTGGCGAAGGCGCGGCGGCCCTGCGCAAGATGTTCGTCCATCCGGCCTATCGCGGCGCCCGCGGCGTGGCCCGCGCGCTGCTCGGCACGTTGCTCGACCACGCCCGGAAGCGGGGCCTGTCCCGCATCTATCTGGGCACCGCCGACCGCTTCCTGGCCGCGCACCGCTTCTACGCGCGCAACGGCTTCCAGCCGATCGACCCGGCGCTGCTGCCGCCCACCTTCCCCCGGATGATGGTCGACACGCGCTTCTACGCGCTGACGCTCTAGCGACCCTGCATGTCGCGGTGCCCGGCCGGCATCCGCACGACCAGCCCGTCCAGCTCCGGCGTGAGCAGGATCTGGCAGGCCAGCCGGCTGGTCCGCACCGCGCCCACCGCCAGGTCGAGCATGTCCTCCTCTTCCTCCGCCGCGCGGGGCAGAAGCGGGAAATATTCCGGATCGACGATCACGTGGCAGGTCGAGCAGGCCATCTGCCCCTCGCACGTGCCTTCCAGCGGCTGGCCGTCGTTCTGACCGACTTCGAGCAGGCGCAGGCCATCCTCCGCCTCGACTTCGTGCCGATCCATCCCGTCGGCGCTGACGAAGGTGACGCGGATCATGCGGCGCGGCTCTGCAGGCGGGCAGCCGAGACGATCCGGTCGATCGCGTGGAGCAGCTCGTCCTCGCTGGTATAGCGGCCATAGCCGATGCGGATGCTGGAGCGCGCCTCGGCATCGCTGAGCCCGATCGCCGCCAGCACATGGCTCGGCCGCCCCGATCCGCTCGCACAGGCCGAGCCCGCCGAGAAGGCGATGTCGCGCAGGTCGGACATCAGCCGCGCGACGTCGAGCCCGTCATGGCGCAGGTTGAGGTTGCCCCGATAACGATCCTCCTGCGCACCGTTGAGCGTCCAGTCGCCTGCGATCCGGTTGAGCGCCGCGCGATAGAGCTGCTCGGCATGGGCGTGATCGGCGCCGAAGCGCTGCTTGGCGAGCTTCGCCGCCGCCCCGAACCCCGCGCACAGCGCCGGCGAGAGCGTGCCCGAGCGCCCGGCCGGCTCCTGTCCGCCGCCGTGGAGCAGCGGCTCGATCGTCACCCCGTCGCGGATCCACAGGGCGCCGACGCCCTTGGGGCCGTGAATCTTGTGCGCCGAGACCGCGATCAGGTCGCAGCCATCGGGAATCAGCACCCGGCCATAACCCTGCACCGCGTCGCAGAGGAACAGCGCGCCCGCCTGATGCGCGAGATGGGCGAGTTCCTCGACCGGCTGGATCACCCCGATCTCGTTGTTGACCAGCATCGCCGCGACCAGGCCCACGCCCGGCCTGATCGCCTCCCGCGCGGCGGCGAGATCGACCAGCCCCTCGGGGCCGACCGGCAGCACGGTCACCGCCCTGCCCTTGCGCGCTTCCGCCGCCACCGTGTCGAGCACCGCGGCATGCTCGGTGGCGATCGTCACGATCCCGCCGGTGCTGCCCTTGATCGCCCAGTTGATCGCCTCGGTCGCGCCGCTGGTGAAGCTGACCGTGCCGCCGGGTGGGAGCAGCCCGGCGACTTCGTCGCGCGCAACCTCCACCGCGGCCCTGGCCGCGCGGCCCGGGGCATGCGCGGAATGCGGATTGGCGAAGTTGGCCTCTAACAGCGGCAGCATGGCGGCCAGCGCCTCGGGGGCGAGCGGCGTGGTCGCCTGATAATCGAGATAGGTCATGCAGCCCTGTTTCTGGCCTCGATCGCGATCTGACGCCAGAGCGTCGTGAAGCTGTCCACCTCGGCTTCGGTGGTATTCCGCCCGAAGCTAACCCGCACCACCTCGCGCAGGGCGGGTTCCTGCCAGCCCATCGCGGTCAGCACATGGCTGGGCCGCATGCTGCCGGAGGAGCAGGCGCTGCCCGCCGAAACCGAAATGCCGGCCAGATCGAAGCGGATCAGCTGCGCGGCAGAGGAGGTGCCCGGCATGCGATAGGCCCCGATCAACGGGCTGCGCGGACGATTGGCGCCGACCACTTCGCCACCCTCCGCCAGCACCACAGCCTCCAGCCGGGCCCGCAGCGCCGCCATGCGCACCAGGTCCTCGGGCACCGACGCGGCCGCGGCATAGCCGAGCGCGCCGGGCAGGTTCTCCGTCCCCGCACGATAGCCCTTTTCCTGCCCGCCCATCGGCAGCAGCGTGCCGAAATCGCGGACCAGCAGCGCGCCGATCCCCGGCGGACCGCCGCGCTTGTGCGCCGAGACCGCGACGAGGTCGCCGTGTCGCAGCACTTCCCCATCCGCGTGCGCGGGCATCTGCGCGGCATCGACCAGCAATATGCCGTCGGCCGCCCGCACGATGCTGGCGATCTCGGCGACCGGCTGGCGCACCCCCGTCTCGCTGTTCGCCCATTGGATGCCGACCAGCGCGCGCGGCCCCTCGGCGAGCGCCGCCTTGAGCGCGTCGAGGTCCAGTATGCCGTCGGCATCCACCGGCAGCACCTGGGCGCCCTCGGCATGGCGCAGCACCGAATCATGTTCGACTGCGCTGATCAGCCGGCGCGGCGCCATCGATCGGGTCAGCGCCATGTGCAGCGATTCGCTCGCCCCGCTGGTGAAGATCAGCTCGTGCGCCCAGCCATAGGCGGCGGCCACGTCCGACCGGGCCCTTTCCAGCGCGGCGCGCGCGGCACGCCCCTCGGCATGGGGAGAGCTGGGATTGGCCCAGTGGCGCATCCCCTCCGCCACGGCGGCAAGCGCTTCCGGCAGCATCGAAGTGGTCGCGGCGTGATCGAGATAGATGCGATCGGGCAAGTTGCTCTCGTAATAATTGCGTAAGACGGCGCGGTGCCTATATAGCGCCCAACGCACCGCGCTCCACTGCGCGCCTCCAATTCTACAGGGACCCGCCTTGCCCGAAGTCATTTTCCCCGGCCCCGAAGGCCGCCTCGAAGGCCGCTTCGCCCCCGCGCCCAAGCCGCGCGCGCCGGTCGCCATGATCCTCCACCCGCACCCCAATGCGGGCGGCACGATGAACAACCGCATCGTCCAGGAGCTCTACAAGACCTTCCAGCGCCGCGGCTTCGCGACGCTCCGCTTCAACTTCCGCGGAGTCGGCAAGAGCCAGGGCACCTTCGACAACGGCATCGGCGAGCTGTCCGACGCTGCCTCGGCGCTCGACTGGGTGCAGAGCTTCCACCCGGAAGCCAGCTCGACCTGGGTCGCCGGCTTCGGCTTCGGTGCCTGGATCGGCATGCAGCTGCTGATGCGCCGCCCGGAGATCCGCGGCTTCATCTCGGTCGCCCCGCCGGCGAACATGTTCGACTTCACCTTCCTCGCCCCCTGCCCGTCCTCGGGCATCATCATCCAGGGCGAGAATGACGAGGTGGTCACGCCGGGCGCCGTCCAGAAGCTGGTCGACAAGCTGCGCACCCAGAAGCACATCACCATCCACCACGATACCATCCCGGGCGCGAACCATTTCTTCGAGAACGAAATGGACGACCTGATGAAGAGCGTGGACAAATATCTGGACATGCGGCTCGACCCGAACTCGCCGATCCGCTGAGCCTTCCCGCCATCCTATAGCTTCGTCACCCCCGCGAAAGCGGGGGCCCATCTCGTGCGCGATCGGCAAGTACGACCGGTGCGTTGTTGGATAGTCCGGGAGATGGGTCCCCGCTTTCGCGGGGATGACGGTTTGGGTTTGCGGCTCTTGTGCCGCGCCTTCGCCTGAGATCCCGGCTTTCGCCGGGATGACGGCCGTGGGCTGAATGACGGCTGTGGGCCGGAATGGCTGTGGCGAAACGACCGCCTATTTCTTCAAATTCTTCGCCCCGCCCGCCAGGATCGCGGCAGTCGCCTCCTGCGCGCTTCGATAGGCTTCCTGGAACTCAGCGCTCCAATATTTGAGCTGGTCGAGCGGAATGGGCTCCCCGCTGACGGCGCAGACGACATGGGTGCCCGGACGGATCACGTCGAAGTCGGACGCGTCGTAGTGGAGTTCGGCGATAAGCGACATGGCGCCCATCTAGGGGCTCGCACGCCGCTCGCCAATGCTCAGCGCGCCAGCACCCCGTCGATCCAGCGATCCACCACCGCCGTCGCCGGATAGCCGGGATGCCCGAGCTGGCGGTTGATCGCCATGTGACCCCGCAGCCCCCGGCCCTCCAGGCCCTGCACCGTCACATGCGCGCCCGCCGCCTCGAGCGCACGGCCCAGCGCCTCGGACTGGCGAGCGCCGTCCTCGCGCTGCACGTGCAGGATCAGGAAGTCCCGTGCATTCGGTGACCCGGCCTGCAGCGTCGGCGACAAGACTCGCTGTCGTGCCGGATCGCTACCGAACGCGGCTTGATAGGTTCCGCCCATGACCCGCGGACCATCGGCCATCTGCGCGGGCACGTCATATGCCGCACCGTCGAGCAGCACGACCCCGGCGAGCCGCTCCAGATCCCAGCCGGCCTTGCGCAGATAGGCGGGATCGGTGGCGACCAGCGCAGCGAGATGCGCACCCGCACTGTGCCCCATCAGCACGACCTTACCGGGATCGAAGCCCAGCTCGCGGGCATGTTGCACCAGATAGCCGAGCGCATCGGCGACATCCTGCGCCTGCTGCTCCACTGTTACCCCGGGCACTAGCCGATAGTTGACGCTGGCAAAGGCGAAGCCGCGCCCGGTGAAATGCGCGACCTTCTCGTCCCCGGTGGCATTGCCCTTGTCGCCGCGCTTCCAGCCGCCGCCATGGACGAACACGACCAGTGGTGCACCGGCGCTGACGCCCTTGTGGAAGTCGAGCTTCTGGAGCTGGGTCGCGCCATAGGCGATCTCATGCGGCGGCACCGACTGGGCGAGTGCGGGCATTCCGGCGAGCAGCAACGGAAGCAGGATCAGGACCTTGCGCATCGCACACCTCATCGAACCGAGGCGCCGAGGATATGTGGCGGCCATGGGAGCGTCCAACGATCTTGTGTAACGAGATGTCGCAGCCGGATCAGATCCGCAGGATCAACAGATTGCCCAGGATCACCACCGCGCAGACCCACATCAGGATCGCCTTGGTCCGGTCGGCCCGGAACTGCTTCCAGCCGCCCCAGACCAGTGCGCCCATCGCCAGCACCGCGATGCTGAGCCAGAGCGGCTCGAGGCTGGGATCGGGCATCAGCGGGCGATCAGCCAGATGACGAGCGCGATCGCGCCGATCACCCCGCCGAACAGCGCGATCATCTTGAGGTCGCCGCGATAGACGATGCGCAGCAGGCCCCACAGGAAATAGCCGAGCCCTCGCGTGCCGACGCTCAGCACATTGGCGATCACGGATCCGAAGCGATTCGACACCGGATCAATCTTTCCCGGCAAGGACTTGGGCATAGGCATCGGGATCGGCATTGCCTCCGGAAAGGAGGACGAGCAAGCCCGGCCTGAAATCCACCTTCCCCGCCAGCAGCGCAGCCAGCGCCACCGCGCCGCCCGGCTCCATCACCACGCGCAGCTTGGCCGCGGCCCAGCGCTGCGCCGTACGGATCTCCGCCTCGCTCACCGCCAGGCCCGTGGCCCCGCGCCGCGAGAGCACGTCGAAAGTCAGCGGCGATACCCGCGTCGTCTGCAATGCATCGCAGGCGGTCGGCGGCGGATTCTCGCCCACCGGCTCGATCCAGCCCGCCTCCAGGCTCAGGCGCATATCGTCCCAGCCTTCGGGTTCGACCGTGACGATCTCCGAGTCGGGCAGCGCCAGCGCGATGCCCGATGCCAGCCCGCCGCCCCCGCACGGCACGAGCACGTTCAGCGGATCGGGCAGTCGTGCCTCGACGATCTGGGTCATCGCCTCGATCCCGGCACTGCCCTGCCCCTCGATGATCCAGGGATCGTCGAAGCTCGGCACCAGAGTCGCGCCCCGGGCATGGGCGAGATGCGCCGCGATTTTCTCACGGCTCTCAGTCATCCGGTCATAGGTGACGATCTCCGCCCCCATCGCCAGCGTCGCGTCGCGCTTCACCTTGGGTGCGTCGGCCGGCATCACGATCACCGCGGGGATGCCGAGCTTCTTCGCCGCCCAGGCGACTCCCTGGGCATGATTGCCCGACGAGAAGGCGACGACGCCCCGCTCGCGCACTTCGTCGTCCAGAGCGGTGAGTCGATGCCAAGCGCCGCGGATCTTGAACGCCCCGATCGGCTGCAGGCACTCGGCCTTGAAGCAGACCGGCACACCATGAATTTCCCGAACGAACAAAGGGGTTTGCGGCAGGATGCTAGCGATCTTGGCGGCGGCGTCCCGCACCCCTGCCCGCGTTGGCTGTCGCACAATTGTCACTTTTCACCCCCGCCGTAGAAATCCGGACCCCGAATCACTTTACACCCCGGTCCAACGTCCTTATGTGCCGCCTTCCGCTGCCCCATGGGACTTCCAACCGCAAGGCAGCTTTTGTCAACGATCGCCGTAAGGCACTTGGAGGTCCCTTGAGTTGCACAAGCATCATCGCGCGCTGGGGTTAGCGCCCCTCTCGACCGCCGGCTCCTCCGTGACCGGCATCGACATCGCTAAGCAGGGTCCGGTTCAGCCGGTCACGCTCGTCCGTCCGCACGCTGCGGCTCGGGCGGCTCGGTTCTTCGTCGAGAAGTTCCCGGGCAAGGCAATGTATGCCGTGAAGGCGAATCCCTCGCCCGAACTGCTGCAGATCCTGTGGGACAACGGCATCACCACCTATGACGTGGCGTCGATCGGCGAAGTGCGCCTGGTCGCGCGCACGCTGCCCGAAGCCACGCTCTGCTTCATGCACCCGGTCAAGGCCGAGGAAGCGATCGAAGAGGCGTACTTCACGCATGGTGTCCGCACCTTCTCGCTCGACAGCCTCGAGGAGCTGGAGAAGATCGTCCGCGCCACCAGCCGTGACGGCGTGGCCGCGAGCGACCTGACGCTCTGCGTGCGCCTGCGCGTCTCGTCGGACCATTCGAAGCTGAGCCTCGCGTCGAAGTTCGGCGCCGGCCCGGGCGAAGCCGCCAAGCTGCTGTTCGAGACCCGCCAGGTCGCCGACGCGCTGGGCATCTGCTTCCATGTCGGATCGCAGGCGATGTCGCCGGAAGCCTATTCGAACGCGATGGAGCGCGTGCGCGCGGCAATCGTCGAGTCGGCCGTCACCGTGGACGTCATCGACGTCGGCGGCGGCTTCCCGTCGACCTATCCGGGCATGACCCCGCCGCCGCTCGAGCATTATTTCGATGCGATCCACCGCGCGTTCGAGAGCCTGCCGATCTCCTATTCGGCCGAGCTCTGGGCCGAGCCGGGCCGTGCGCTGTGCGCCGAGTACAGCTCGATCGTGGTGCGCGTCGAGCGTCGCCGCGGCGCGGAGCTGTACATCAACGACGGCGCCTATGGCGCGCTGTTCGATGCCGCGCACATCGACTGGAAGTTCCCGGTCGAGCTGCTGCGCGAGCCGGAATCGAACGCCAAGGACGTCGAGTTCAGCTTCTACGGCCCGACCTGCGACGATCTCGATTACATGAAGGGCCCGTTCCTTCTGCCGGCCGACACCCGTTCGGGCGACTATTTCGAGATCGGCATGCTGGGCGCCTATGGCTCGGCGATGCGCACCGCGTTCAACGGCTTCGGCACGGACGCGACCGTTGTCGTGACCGACGAGCCGATGGCTTCGATGTATGTCGAGCTCACGGAACGCCAGCCGGCCTGGAACGTCGTCAAGCTGTAACGTCGCAACGCTTTAAACCGTCATCCCCGCACAGGCACTGCCTGCGCGGGGATGACGGATGTGTTTCCGGGGTCTAAGGGCCCCGAATATCGGGTTACCGCGTCCCCTTTGAATGACGGCGGCATGGCAAGAATATGGGAGATCCCATGACCGACACCACCACGCTCAACAAGCAGGCGAGCGCCAACGCCCCGATCAACGACACCCGCAAGGCGGAACTGCTGTCGAAGCAGGTCAAGCACATCGACATCACGTCGTTCGATGCGCGTCCGATCGTCGATGCGATGGCCGATATGAGCTTCACCAGCCGCGACCTCGGCCGCGCCACCAAGATCTACAACGAGATGCTGGCCGACAAGGACTGCACCGTCGTCCTGGTGATCGCCGGCTCGACCTCGGCCGGCGGCTGCATGGACCTCTATGCCGAGCTGGTGCGCAACAACATGGTCGACGTGATCGTCGCCACCGGCGCCACCATCGTCGACATGGATTTCTTCGAGGGCCTTGGCCACAAGCACTATCAGGCGCTCGAGATCCCTGACGACGACACGCTGCGCTCGCTCTACATCGACCGTATCTACGACACGTACATCGACGAGGAAGCGCTCCAGAACGTCGACCACACGATCTTCGAGATCGCCGAGACGCTCGAGCCCAAGGCCTATTCGTCGCGCGCCTTCATCCGCGAGATGGGCAAGTATCTCGTCGAGCACGGCAAGAAGGACAACAGCCTGGTCAAGCTCGCATACGAGCATGACGTGCCGATCTTCTGCCCGGCATTCGTCGACTCGTCGGCCGGCTTCGGCCTGGTCAAGCACCAGGTGGACCGCGCCAAGGAAGGCAAGCCCTACCTGCTGCTCGACGCGATCGCCGACTTCCGCGAGCTCACCGAGATCAAGATCCAGGCAGGCACCACCGGCCTGCTGATGATCGGCGGCGGCGTGCCGAAGAACTTCATCCAGGACACCGTCGTCTGCGCCGAGATCCTCGGCCATGAGGACGTCGAAGTGCACAAGTACGCCGTGCAGATCACCGTCGCCGACGTGCGCGACGGTGCCTGCTCGTCCTCGACCCTCCAGGAGGCGGCGTCGTGGGGCAAGGTCAACACCGGCATCGAGCAGATGGTGTTCGCGGAAGCGGGCTCGGTCATGCCGCTGCTGGCGTCGGACGCCTATCACCGCGGCCACTGGCGCGAGCGCGTCAAGCGCGGCTGGGCGAAGCTGTTCGCCTGATCGCCTGACGATCGGATGAGAAACAGGGCGGCGGGGACATCCCCGGCCGCCCTTTTCTTTTGGCCGTTGAACAAGCCGGCATGGCCGGTCATGCATCTATACATGGAAAGCACGCGAATCGCCGAAATCCGGATCTCGTCCGCCGAACTCGATGACGAGCATCCCTATAACCTGTGCAACTGGGTCGAGATATATGTCGGCATTGCGATGCGGGAGGCCGGCTATCGCTCCGAAGAGCTTCCCGAAGGCGCCGGCGACTTCTTCGACGTCATGCGATATTATGGCGAGTGGAACAATGGCGGGCACGAAGCCTGTTTCGACATCGGCGATGAACTCGAAGCCTGGCCACGCGCCTCGCGGTTCTTCGGCCGGCTCGGACTGGACGACCGCAAGGCGCTGATCGACGATTTCACCCAGTTCCTGATCGCCAATGACGAGCAGTTGACGGACCTCTACGAAGCAGAGGAGGAAGAAGCCGCGCGCGCGCTCTTCCATCCGTTCGACGATCGCTTCTGGGAGATCGAGAAGCGCGACGGCAAACTCGCCGACACGCTCTACCAGTGGCTGCGCGCGCAACCCTGGCTGGTACTCGACCCCACCGCCCCGCCCCTCACCGCGCAGCGTCTCCGCGATGCTATCCCGGACCATCCCCAGGCACAGGCGCGCAAGGAAGCCAAGGCACGGCGAAATTTGGCCGAACATGGTGGTGCGGCACGCGCCAGCTTGCTGCGTCTTCGCGACTTTCTGCTGGATCGGAGAAAATGAGGCTGGCCGCGAGGCAGGTTCCCGCCTGCCCTGGCCCGCCGGCCCTGTTCGGCCCATAGGCTCCGCCAAAACTGTCCCGCCTTGGGAAAACGAACCTCCCAGCCTCCTATGCGCTCCTGCGCTGCAACATGCCGGCAGCAATCCCGGTGCAGTCATGGTCAACGCATCAGTGAGAGTTGAATGCCCCGTCTGACCGAAGCGACGGCCGCCAAACGCCGCATGCACATTCTCGAAGCCGCCGCGCGTTGCCTTTTCGAACGCGGGCTGCTGGCCATGTCGGTCGACGACGTCTGCGCCAACGCCGGGATCAGCAAGGGCGCATTCTACAGCCATTTCCCGAGCAAGGAGGCGCTGATCCACGCGGTCACCGACATGCTCTCCGCCGAGCTCGGCCCGATCGAGGACACCGGCATCGCGGCACTGGCGGATTCGGTGTTCGAGCGCCAGATCGCCCCTGCCCTGCCGCCTGCGAACGCGCGCTTCGGCATCGAGGTGACTGCCGCCAGTGCCGGCGATTCCGGGCTGCGCGAACGCAACACCGCCAATCTCGAACGGCTGCGCCATGCGGTCGAGGCGGCGGTCCGCGGCCTCATCGCCGCCGGCAAGGCCCGTACAGGCGTGGATGCCGAAGCGGTGGGCTGGCTGGTCCAGGCGCATGTTATGGGCGTGCTCTGCCGCAACGCGGTCTGGCCGGCGCAGGACGAAGCGGCGCTGCGCCGCTCGACGCATCTGCTGCTCGAAAGCCTGCTCGCGCCCGTTTAGTTGCATTTCCGAACTGATTGCGGCAGCCTCTCTTCCATCGAACGCAGTGGAGGGGGACTGCAATGCACAGCGAAATCCTGGCGCCGGTGGTGGCGCTCGTGGCCTGGACCCTGGTGATGCTGGTCTGGATGCTCGTCCTGCGCATCCCGGCGATGAGCAAGGCCGGTATCGACCTGAACAAGCTGGTCGGCGCCAGGGGTTCGGACGCCGACAAGATCCTGCCCGCCGCGGCGCAGTGGAAGGCGCACAACTACAACCATCTCCATGAGCAGCCGACCCTCTTCTACGCGGTCGCGCTCACGCTCGCGCTGCTCGGTCAGGGGCATGGGCTCAACCTGTGGCTCGCCTGGGCCTATGTGCTGCTGCGCATCGGCCACAGCCTGATCCAGTCGACCATCAACCGGGTCGCGTTCCGCTTCGTTCTGTTCCTGCTCTCGACGCTGGTGCTGGTGGCGATGACGCTGCACGCGGGGCTGGCGGTACTGCAACGTTAAACCCCTCTCCCTTTGGGAGAGTGAGGGTGAGGGTCGACCAATCGATTCCTGCCCTGCTGCCCTCATCCTCCCACCGCCTTCGGCGGCGGGCCCCTCCTTCTCCCAGAGGGAGAAGGAAATCTACCCGAACAGCCGGTTCAGGCTCCGCTCGAGCATCAGCAGCTGCCACAGCGTGCGGCCATGCTCGGCCCGCCCGGCCTTGTGGTCCGCCGCGAGCTTCTCGATCGCGTGGAGGTCGAACCAGCCGGTGCTCTGGAGCAGCTTCGATCGGCCCAGCCCCGCCGCTTCGTCCGCCAGGGCCTTGCGGAACCAGGCGCTGATCGGCGTCACGAAGCCCATCTTGGGCCGGTAGAGCACGTCCTTGGGCAGATAGGGCTCCAGCGCCTTCTTCATCAGCCACTTGCCCTGCCCTGCCTTGATCCGGAGCGACGGCGGCAGCGTCGCCATGAACTGGACCAGCCGGTAATCGAGCAACGGCTCGCGCGCCTCCAGGCTCACCGCCATGCTCGCGCGGTCGACCTTGGTGAGGATGTCGCCCGGCAGCCAGTGCTGGATATCGGCATATTGCGCCCGGTCGAGCCCATCGCGCGCCGGCGCCTGGCGCATCGTGTCGGTATAGCGCTGTTCGGCCGTGTGCCCGGCCAGCGCCTTCCGCATCGCGTCCGAGTAAAGCGCGTTCCGCAGCGCCGGCCCGGTGACGCCTACCGCCTTGGGATAGGCATGCTCGCCATTCTCGGCGAGCGCGAGCAAGGTCGTCTTGGCCCGGAACGGGCGCGGCGCCCAGTCGGCCTTGGGATAGAGCCGCCCGAGCGTGCCGAACAGGCTCGTACGCAGCTCCTGCGGCAGCAGCGAGCGCGCGCGCTCCTCGGCAGCGAAGAACTTGTAGCGGCGATAGCCCGCCATCGCCTCGTCCGCGCCGTCACCCGACAGCGCCACCGTCACGCTCTCGCGCGCCAGCTCGCACACCCGGTAGGTCGGCAGCGCAGAGGCGTCGGCAAAAGGCTCGTCGAACGCATCGACCAGCGTATCGATCAGCGCGAAATCGTCCGCCGCGACCTTGCGCGTCCGGTGCGCGGTGGCGAAGCGCTCGGCGACCATCTGGGCGTACGCCGTCTCGTCATGATCGGCCTCGTCGAAGCCGATCGTGCAGGTCTTCACCGCCGCCTTGCTCGCTTCTGCCATCAGCGCGACCACCGCCGAGCTGTCGACGCCACCCGAAAGGAACGCACCCAGCGGCACATCGGCGATCATCCGCGCGCGCACGGCGCTGCGCATCATGTCGAGCAGTTCGGCCTCGAGATCGCGCACCTTGCCCGTCGCGCGCTTCGAGAAATCGATGTCCCACCAGCGTTGCGGCCGCGGCACCGGCTTGCCGCGCTCGAGCAGCAGGAAATGCCCGGCAGGCAGCTTCTTCACGCCGGCGAGGATCGACGTGTCGTCGGGCACGTAACCGAGCCCGAGATAGTCCTCGACCGCCTTGAAGTCCGGCGTGCGGCGGAACAGCGGGTGCGCGAGCAGGCCCTTCAGCTCCGAGGCGAAGGCCACTGCCCCATCCGACAGCTCGGCATAATGGAGCGGCTTCACCCCGAACCGGTCGCGCGCCAGGAACAGGCTCTGCGCGCTCGCATCATAGAGCGCGAAGGCGAACATGCCGTTCAGCCGGTCGAGCATCCGCGGCCCCCAGGCCCGCCAGCCATGCAACAGCACCTCGGTATCGCTGCCGGTGGCGAAGCGCGCCCCCTTGGCCTCCAGCTCGGCGCGGACCTCCTGGAAATTGTAGATCTCGCCATTGTAGGTGACGACCACGCCCTGGTCCGGCGTCGCCATCGGCTGCACGCCGCCCTCCAGGTCGATGATCGCCAGCCGGCGGTGCCCCAGCCCGACGCCCGCGGTCGCCCACACGCCCGAACCGTCCGGCCCGCGATGCACCAGCGCATCGGTCATCTGCACGATCCGCGCAGGGTCGACCGGCTTGGGGATGGCGGGATAGTAAAGGCCAGCGATGCCGCACATGCTACCGGGCGTCCCCCAAATCTCTAATCGTCACCCCGGCGAAAGCCGGGGTCTCGTGCGGTTCTTTCCCCGCATCCTCGCCTGAGATCCCGGCTTTCGCCGGGATGACGGAAATTGGCAAGATCAGCGCGTACCCGTCATGCGATCGGCCAACCCCTCGACGGGACCAAGCGCCCCCAGGAAATCCTGGATCGCCGCATGCGCGCCCTTGTCGCCACCCTGCTCGGCCGAGAGCAGCACCGCCACCCCGGCCTGGTTGCCGCCGAGCAGCTTGGTCTTGAGCGTCTCCAGCTTCACCCGCTTCTCGCTGCCGGTCAGCACGCCGCCGATCCGGTACCAGGTGACGACCTCGCGCTCGACACGGCCCGGGCCGGTCATCCGCAGGGCCGCACCCCGGCGGACCGGGCCCAGGTCCTCGATCTTCACCCAGCGGTCATTCTCGCGGATCGCACCGATGCCGAAGCCGACCAGCTCGCGTCCCTCGTGCTGCGTGGCATAGACCGCCACCGCCAGGTCGACGCTGCGGCCATTGTCGTCCGCATAGCGACCGACCAGCACATGGTCGGCCCCCGGATAATTGGGCGACCAGGGCGCGCGGGTCGCTGCGGGGACGCGGTGCCAGCCCGGCACCTCGGGCAAGGCGATCTGCGCCGGCAGCTTCGAGGCACGCGCATCGTTGAGGCTCGACCAGCCGAGGAACAGGCTCGCCACCAGCAATACCAGCACCGCCGCGATCGGGGCGTCGAGGCGCTTCGCCGGCGCCGCCTGCAGCTTCGCAGGATCGAACCAGCGCGCATCGGGATCACGGTCAAACCATTTCCAGCCGATCGCCAGCACCGCGGCCATCACGATCGCGAAGAACACCCAGCCATAGACGATGTGGTCGAAGCCGGTCGCGGCCTCGACCGAAGTCCACCACGCCGCATAGATCGTCCCGAAGGCGCGCAGGCCATTGGCGAGGATCGGCACCACGATCGCCGCGACCATGAACGCCGCCCGCCGCTGCCACGAGACGTAACAGACATTCGCCACCAGCACCCCGAACGCGATCATCGCGATGACGAACTTGGCGCCGGAACAGGCCTCGGCCACTTCGAAATAGCCATTGGAAGTGGTGATCAGCACCCCGTCCACGCTGGCGGGCACGCCGAACGCATGGAGCATCGGCATGATCATCGTGATCGTGATGTCCTGCAGCGGGCCTTCGAGGAAGTCGCCGAACGGCACGAGGAACGCCATGTAGCAGAGCGGGAAGAGCAGCGCGCGGGCGACGTTCGGCCCGAGCACGCTCACCACCGCGCCCTGCAGCATCAGCACCAGTCCGGCATGGCGGAACAGCGCGACGCCGGCGGCATCGCCGATCATCCAGCCGAGCCCGCCGCACGCGACGATGGCGAGGCCGGGCCACCAGCCCTGCGGCGCGACTTCGCTCAGTTCCACGCGGCGCTGCCACACCAGCCAGGCGATCACCGGCGCGATGAACAGGCAATGCCCGAAGGTGGTGTTGGTCCAGTAGATCGTCGCCAGGTCGGCGGTGTCCCGGTGGAAGACCGCGAGCAGCGCCACCCACACGGCCGCCAGGATCGCGGCATGCCGCTTCCAGCGCGCGTCGAAGGTTGCGGTGGCTCGCGTCGCGGCAGCGGGCATCACGGCTTCGGCCACGTCTTCAGTCCCTTTCGTCACCCCCGCGAAAGCGGGGGCCCATCTCCCGGCCCATCCCCGTGCGCACCGGTGCATTCCGCTGCACGTGCAGGAGATGGGTCCCCGCTTTCGCGGGGATGACGGAATGTAGATTGCTCAAGCCGCCCGCCGCGGCTTCTTCGGCACGTCGGTGACGCGCGACACCCGCGCATCCTTGGCCGGGCGCAGCGGCTCGCCGAGCACCGCGTCGAGCGGGCTCAGCCGGGCTTCCCAGCTATAGCGATCGATCACCCGCTGCCGGGCCGACTGGCCGAGCTCGGCGGCCTTGCCGCGGTTCGCGAGCAGGCGCGTCACATGCTCGGCGATCTCGCCCACGGTCGCGCCGACCAGGATCGTGCCGCCATGATCGATGCCGGTCGCGGCGGCCTCGGATACGACCACCGGCCGCGCCATCGCCATGCCTTCGAGCACCTTGTTCTGGATACCACGCGCCAGCTTGAGGGGGGCCACGACCACCGCGGCCTGGGCCAGCCAGCCGCGCACGTCGGGCACTTCGCCGATCACCGCCACGCCCGGATGCTTGGCCAGCGCCTTCACCGCATCGGTCGGGTTACGGCCGACGATCATGAAGCGGGCGTCCGGATGCGCCAGGCGAACGTGCGGCAGGATCGTCTCGACGAACCAGGTCACGCCCTCGATGTTCGGGCGATAGTCCATCTGGCCGGTGAAGACGATCGTCGATCCCATCACGTCGACGCGCTTGAAGGTCGCCGCGGGGTCGAAATATTCCGTGTCGATGCCGTTCTCGAGCACGTGCACCCGGTCGGCGCCGGTGCGCTGGCGGAAAAGCTCCGCCTCGGCCTCGCTGACGAACAGATTGGCATCGGCGCGCGCTGCGATCGCCTTTTCGTGCGCGAGCAGCATTCGTGCCTCGCGCCCGAGCATCCAGCCCATCGGGCCCTTCGAGCTCTTGGCGTAAGCCGCGAACTTCGCCGAATCCATGTCGACGAAATCCATGATCACGCGCTGGCGGGGCCGCGGCGGCAGATACTGCGCCATCTGGCTGGAGAAGACGTAGATCGTGTCGATCCGGTGCCGCTGGAGGATGTTCTCCACCGAGTGGCGCAGCGCGTCATTGTCGAACGCAGTCAGCGAGACCGGCCGGTGCTGGACCAGCGCCTGGATGCCCGCGACCAGCTGCGACTTGGCGCGCCACACGATCGAGCGGTTGCCGGTGTACTTGGTCAGTCCGCTCTTCTGCTTCAGGTCTGCGGGATCGTCGGCGAAGGCGATCAGGTGCACCCGCTGCTTGGTCGACAGGTATTTGAGGACGTGGAAGCCGCGGATCTTGTCCCCCCGGTCGGGCGGATAGGGCACGCGGTGCGCCAGGAAGAGGATATCGCCCATCAGCCAAGGCCCTTCGCGATCAGCGGACCCGCGCGATTGGCGATCCACAGGGGCAGCTTGCTCCAGACGCGCACCTGCAGCGAATATTTCGGGTTCACCGGGCTCGCATCGCGCGGCTTGGCGCCCTCCGCGACCCGGTCGTAATAAGCGAGCGGCTTCGGTTCGAATCCCCAGTTCTTCTTGAACGCCGCTGGCCCGGTGCCGACCTTGGAGCGGCCAAAGTCGAAGCGCTTGCAGCCCTTTGTCCGGGCGTGGCGCATCAGCTCGAAATACATGCGGTCATTGGCGCGCAGCGCGCGCGCGGCGCGGGTGCCGCCGCCCCAGTAGGGATACACAATCCCCTTCCAGTACAGGCTCAGAACGCTCGACACTGCCACTCCGTCGTGACGGACGACCAGCACGTCCGCCGAGTTGCCAAATTCCCGCAGAACCTCCGAAAACAGACTCCGGGGAAATACGGGCGTGCCAAGGTTGCGGACCGACTCGGCATAGACGGCATAATGGGCCGCCACGTCATCCGCGTGACAGCCGGTCGAAATCTGCAGGTCGGTCTCCAGCGCCTTGCGTACCTCGGCGCGCTGCTTGCGCGGGATAGCGAGCAGCTGGGCGTCGTCGTCCGCCGCGAGGTCGCGCACGAAGCCCAGATAGCGCGTGTCGTCCACGCTCCATTCCGGACCCGGCAGCGGGCCGCCGCGCACTTCCATCACCGGGCATTTCAGCGTCTGCGCCAGCGCCCAGGCATGCTCCGCCATCTGCGAGACGATGCGCGGATCGTGCGCCAGGATCCCCCCGCCCACGCCGAACCCGGCCGAGGCGAGCACCTTGCCGAAGATCGGCGAATAGATCTCGGTCAGCGGCATCACGCCGGTCAGCTCGCCCCTGGCGTCCTCGGCGACGAGATAATGGCTCTTCTGCCCGCAGCCCCGCGCCACCGCGACGCTCCAGGCGGGCAGATGGAAGGGCGTGCCCTCGGGATGATCGTGGACGAACGCGCCGATGCGGGCGCGCTCGATCTCGTCGCCCAGATCGGCGATGCGGAGCGCGACGGGCTTGGCGAGCAAAGGCGCGTTCATGGGCGCGGGCACGTTCCCGCCTCGATCACCCGATCGACGCGGTCCCAGCGGTGCTCGCGTACCAGCTTGGCGAGCTTGCCGGCCATGGCCTCGAGACGACTATAGTGGCGCAGCCGCGATTTCAGCGACGTGTTGGGAACGCGCGGCTGGCCCGGATCGATCTCCCAGGGGTGGAAATAGAATATCGCCGGCCGATCCTCGGCGTTGGCCCGCCGGATCGCCCGATCGGTGATCATGCTGGGCAGCAGCCGGAAATAGCCGCCCCCGGTCACGAAGCTGCGCCCGAGCACCCGGGCGATCGTCACCGGCAGCTCGTGGAAATCGGCGCCCGGTACGGGCTGGTAGAGCCGGCGGGGCGCATCGGGCCAGCCATAATGGTCATGCGCCAATGGTGCGACGCTCGAGGAATAGGCATGGCCGGTCTCGACCAGCACCTCATGCGCCCAGGGCGTTCGCGTATCGAAGGAGAAGCTCGGCGCACGATAGCCCCGGATCTCCACGCCCGCGGCGTCTTCCAGCACCTGCTTGGTTCGCGTCACATCGGCACGGAACTGCTCGGCCCCCATGTTGTAGACGCGCTGGTGATCCCAGCCATGGCTGGCCAGTTCATGCCCCTCTGCCACGATGCGCCGCATCAGCCCGGGATGCCTGTCCGCCACCCAGCCCAGGGTGAAGAAGGTTCCCTTTACGCCCGCCGCGCCGAACAGTTCGAGCACCGCCTCGGTGTTGCGGGCGACGCGGTGCTCCAGCGAGTCCCAATTGTCGCGATCGACTGCACGCTCCAGGGCATAGACCTGGAACCAGTCCTCGACATCGACCGAGAGGGCGTTGACGACCATCGGATCAGGCCACGTTCCCGCGGACTGCCGACAAATCGGGCCGGCGCCCCTGCGACTCGCCCTGCTCCACCCAGTCGACCAGCAGGCCCAGGACGCGGCGCAGCGCCTCGTCCTGGTCGCGCAGCTGCGTCTCCAGGTCGGTGATGCGGCGCTGGAGCGTGTCGTCGCTCGCCGGCGCGGGCACCGGCGGGTGCGCGGCAAAGGCCGGGCGCAGCGGCACCGGGTCCGACGGATGCGGCTGCGGATGCGGCGGCGGCACCGGCGCGCCCATCGCCATCGGCGCCACGTCGGTCAGCTCATAGGGCTCGGGCTCGGCGACCGGCGCGGGCGGCGGCGGCGCGAAGGCCGCCGGCGTCGCGATCGGCGCAGGGCGATAGGCGGAAACCGGCGTATCCTCGTTCAGGTCGGCGATCACCGCCGCCAGCTCGTTGGCACCGAACGTCTCCATCTCCTCGACGGCACCGAACAGCAGCACGCGACTGGCGAGCTGGTTGATCCGGCGCGGGCTTCCGCCCGACCAGCGATGGATCGCCGCCACCGCATCGTTGGTGAAGCGCGGCTTGCCCCGCCAGCCGACGCACGACAGGCGGTGGATCAGATAGGGTTCGACTTCGTCCGCCTGCATCGGATCGAGATGGTGCATCGCGATCACCCGCTGGCGCAACTGTTCGAGACGAGGGTCGCTCAGGGTGAGACGGAATTCGGGCTGGCCGAGCAGGAAGATCTGCAGCAGCGGATAGCCGCCCGCCTGGAAGTTGGAGAGCATGCGCAGCTCCTCCAGGCTCTCGATCGGCAGCGACTGCGCCTCGTCGACGACGACCAGCGTGCGGCGGCCGCTCCGCGCGACCGTGTGCAGCCCGCGCTCGATCTCGCCCAGCATCTCGGCCTTGTTCAGGCCCGAACTGTCGATCCCCAGCCCCTGGCAGACCAGCCGCAGCAGGTCCTCGGGGCGCAGCTGGGTCGAGACGATCTTGATGACGTTCAGCCGCTCGCGGTCGATCTCGCCGAGCAGGTGCCCCATCAGCGTGGTCTTGCCCACGCCGGGATCGCCGGTGATCACCACAAAGCCTTCGCCCTGGCTCAGCCCATAGCCGAGATAGGCCATCGCCTTGCGGTGCGTGGCGGTATCGAACCAGAATTTCGGATCCGGGGTCAGCTGGAAGGGCCGACCGGTCAATCCGTAATGATCGTCGTACATGTTTTCGTCCCGACGCTTAGAAACCGTAGCGCAGACCCAGCAGCGCCTGGGCGCTGGCCGAGCTGTCGCCATCCCGCTCGAACCCGAACACGCCTCCCGAGAGAGTCGCGCCCAATCGTCCGAAACGATGGGTATAGGCAGCATTCGCTCCCCAACCGTAAATGCCATCATTCCCGGGCAGGTCGCTATTGTAATAGCTGCCGAGGATGCTGCCCTGGAGCGAGCCGTTCGCGCCGACATCGGTCGATGCGAAGGCCTGGGCATAGATGCTGGTGTCGCTGGTGCCGTTGGTGGTGAAGGCGGTGCCGTTGCTCGGCGCGATGAAGTCGCGCCGCGCCCAGCCGCCGCCGATGCCGAAGCGGGTGCCGCCGCGGCCGGCCACCGCCACCGCGGTCACGCCCCGCGCGCGATAGGCCGAAGTCGCCGCCGAGGCGAACACGCCGTTCATGCAGCCGCCCGCCGCCGCGCCCGTGGTGCCATAGATGCAGCCCGAGAACTGGTTGCCGAACGGATCGGTGGTGCTGGCCAGCGCGGTCGGCAGCGTCGAGAGCTGGCCGTTGAGCTGCTGGCCGAAGGTCTGGACGGTGTCGTACACGCCCACCTGGATGCCGCTGCCCGGCCCCGCCTGATAGCTGAGCGAGCCGGTATAGCTCATCGAGCCGTAGCGCCGGCCGACGCGCGCCTCGAGGAAGGTCCGGCGGCTGGGCTTCCATATAACGCCCGCGTCCCAGAACACGCCGTCCAGGTCATAGGCGATGCGGCGCGGCGAATTGGGATCGGTCTGGAAGCGGCCGTTGCGATCGACCACCGGCTGGCCCGCGCCGTTGAGCAGCGCGTCGCGCTGGGTGATCTTGATCTGCTCGTAGCCGATGCCGCCCGCCAGCGCGAGGCCGCGCAGGACCGGCAGCACCACGTCGCCGCGGCCCCATTTGCCTTCGAAGCGCTGGTCGAGCTGCCCGGCATCCTCGCGCGTGTACGAGCCGCTGGCGGTGATCCCCACCGGCAGCACCGTGCCCGACTTCACGCCGACGCTGGCGGTCGCGACATGCACCTTGGAATCGTCATAATAGTCGAGCCGCGGCTGGCCGGGCGCCACGCCGGTCTGCCCCGGCGCCTCGACCTTGGTATAGCCGAAGCGATAGGCGCCGTTGACGAACATCGGCCCCAGATGCGTGGCCAGGCTCGGCCCGACATAGCCCGAGAAGACCTGGGCCGAATTGCTGAAATTGCCGACCTGGCTGTTCTGCACATTGCCGCGGATGTCCGAGCGGGTGCGCGTCGCGATGCCGCCCGCCTCGAGCGTCAGGCCCGGTGCCACCGTCGCCTTCACCGTGGCGAGGCCGCTATGCGTATGGTCGTTGTTGAGCTTGTTCTGGTAATCGAACCGGTGCTCGTAGCGATAGCTCACCTGCACCTCGACCCGGCGCGACTGCACCGATGCGTCGATCCCCGCGCCCAGCGTCGAATAGGTCAGCACGTCGCCACCGTTCAGGTCGGCCGCGACCACCTGGCTCGCCTCGACATAGGGCGTGACCTGGACCCGCTGCGCATGCGCCGGCAGCGCGGCCCCCGCCGCGATGCCGGTCAAGATGATCAGCCGCTTCACCGGCCTTCCTCCCCATATTCGTAATAGCTGCCGAACCGGCGACCGCCGGGTTGGAACGAGACCGAGTTGAGCACGAGCTGGATGTGCTCGCAGCCGTCGAGCGTGTTGACCGCCTGGCGCAGGTCGCTCTCGCTGGTCCGGTCGGCGCGCACGACGAGCATCACCTGCCCCACGTGCAGCGCCAGCACCGAAGCCGGCGACGCCGCCAGCGCGGGCGGCGAATCGAAGATCACGATGCGGCGCGGATTGGCTGCGGCCAGCCCGTCGATCACTGCCCGCGCCCGGTCGCTCGCCAACAGCTCGGTGTCGCTGATCGAGCGCGCGCCGGCCGGCAGCACCGAAAGCTGCGGAATGTCGGTGTCGATGATGCAGTCCTCGACGTTCGCCACCGATCCGGCCAGCACGTCGAGCAGCCCGGGGCCGTTCGGCAGGCCGAGGCGCGGCAGCACGTCCGGCTTGGGGAAATCGGCATCGACCAGCAGCACCTCGACATCCTTCTCGGTCGCCATCGAGAGCGCGAGGTTGATCGCGCAGAAGGTCTTGCCCTCGCTCGGCTGGGCCGAGCAGACCAGGATCATCCGGGCGCGGTCGGCGGCCTTGGCGGTATCCTTGGCGGCAACGGCGCGGGCGGTGAGCAGCAGCTGCCGCTTCACCATGCGGAATTCCTCCGCCAGCGGCCCGATCGCCGAGCCGGGAATCAGCATCCCGCCGCGCTCGAGCACGTCCCGGTCGATCGGCGCGACATGGCGGATGCCAGTGCGCGGGGTCGCGATCTGGGGCTCCGGCTCGGCCGGGACACCGCGCGCAAGCACCGGCTCCACGACCGGCTCGGGCGCCGGCACGAAGACGGGCTCGGGAACGACGACGGGTTCCGGCGCCTGTTGCACCGGAACCGGAGCCGGTTCGGGCTGCGGGGCCGGTTCGGGCACCACCACCGGTTCAGGCACGATCACCGGAGCAGGAGCAGGAGCAGGAGCAGGAGCAGGCGCAGGCGCAGGCGCTGCCACCGGCGGCATGATCGGCCGTGCGACGGGCGTCTCAACACGCTTCTGCACCGGCTTCGGGGCCGGCGCCGCGGACGCCTCCTCGACCGGCGCGGGCGCATAATGGAAGGACGGCGCCGCCCGTTCGAGCAGCGACCCCTTCATCCGGCGCGGAGTCTGGTCGTTCATCTCAGGCTCCCATGCCGCGCTGGAGGAATTCGACGCCGAGCAGCCCGACATAGGCGACGGCAAGCGCCGCCACGCCGCCGGCGAACAGGGTCAGCATCTTGCGCCGCATCGCGGTCTGGGTGGCGGTCACCACTTCGCCGATCGATCCGATCACCGGCATGCCGCTCGCCTTTTCCAGCTTGGCGGCGGTCGCGAAGGTCGTGGTCAGCTTGCCCAGCGCAAAGGCCGCCGCGACGCCCGCGCCCAGCCCGGCGATCAGCACCGCGGTGAGCAGCATCGGCCGGTTGGGCGAAGTCGGCCCGCGCGGCTGGGTCGGCGGATCGACCACGTTGAACTTGTCGGCATCGGCGACATTCTGCGCCTGGCTCGAGATCTTCATCTGCTCGCGCTGGGCGAGCAGCGTGTCGTACTGGCTCTTGAGCACCTGATATTGCCGCTCGATCTCGCCCTGCTCGGCGGCCACGCCCGGCGCTTCCGCCATCTTGGCGCTCAGCGCGTTCAGGTCGCCTTCGATCTGCGCCTTGCGCTGGACCAGCGCGGCGACGGTCGCCTGCTTGTCCGCCCGCATCGACTGCAGCCCGATATAGACCGGGTTCGAGGCACTGCCCGCACCGCCGCCGACCAGCGGCTCGCGCGCCGCCGCGCCCTGCGCCGCGGCGAGCTGGTTCTTGAGCGCAATCATGTCGGGATGGCTGTCGGTATAGCCCTTGGCCCGCGCATCGGCGATCTGGCCCTGGATCGCCTGGAGCCGCGCCCGGGCCGGGCCGGCCACCGCGCCGCCACCGGCACCCGCGACGCTGGCCGGCGTACCCGCCATCTGCGCGTTCACCACGTTCAGGCCCGATTGCGCCGCCGCCAGGTCGCCCTGGATCTGGGCGAGCTGCGTCCGCGCTGCCGAGACGCGGTCCTCGATCGAACCGGTCCCCGGCAGCGAGCCGAGGAACTTCGCCTGGAAATCGGCGCGCTTGGTGTCGGCGTCCTGCAGCTGCTTCTGCCGGTCGGCCAGCTGCTGGTCCATGAAGTCGAGCGACTGGCTCGACTGGTCGCGATTGTCGGAAAGGTTGGTCTCGACGAAGATGTCGATCAGCTTCTGCGCGATCTGCCTGGCCAGCTTGCCGCTCGGCGCCGTCACCGCGATCTCGAACAGATTGTCCTGCTGTGCGGTCAGCTTGATCGCCGCCTGCAGCCCGGCCACCCGGTCCGCCACGTCGCGGTCGGTCGCCACGGTGCGCGCCAGGTCGGTGCCGCGCACCACCTTCTCCAGGTTGACCGCGCTGGTCAGCGTCTGGCGGATCCGGTCGAGGTCCTTCTGCTGGTTGAGCGCCGTGGTGCCATCGGTCGGGATGATCTGGCGCAGCTGCACGAAGATGCGCGCGCGCGATTCATACTTGTTCGGCATCTGCGACACGACCAGCCAGCCGGCCAGGCAGATGCACCAGGCAACCGCCAGCGCGATCCAGCGCCGCTGCCATACCGCGTGCAGTGCGCCGCGCAGCTCTTCGTAGAGGTTCCCCACCCGCGCTACCTCAGAACATGCTCGTAGGAATGATGATCACGTCGCCCGGCTCGAGCTTGACGTTGGCCCGGATGTCGCCGTCCTTGAGCAGGTCGCCCAGGCGGACCTTGTATTCGGTCTGCTTGCCGGTCTGCCGGTCGTAGCGCACCAGCCGCGCGCGGTTGCCCGCGGCGAACTCGCTCAGCCCGCCGACCGCGATCATCGCGTCGAGCACCGTCATGTTGGCGCGGTACGGGATCGATGCCGGCTTCTCGGTCGCGCCCACGACGCGGATCTGCTGGCTGTAGGTGCCGTTGAAATTCTCGACGATCACCGAGACGATCGGATCCTTGATATACTCGCTGAGCGCGTATTTCAGGTCGTCCGCGAGCATCGCGGGGGTCTTGCCCACCGCCGGCATGTCGCTGATCAGCGGCACGGTGATGCGGCCGTCGGGGCGGACCTGTACCTTCGAGGACAGCTCGGGATTGCGCCAGACGAAGACCTGGAGCTGGTCCATCGGCCCGATGACATATTCGTCGCTCGGCACTTCGCGACCGGCCACCGCCGCGGCCGGCGGCAGCTCGGGACGACCGCCACCCCCGCCGCACGCGGCCAGCACGGCCGCCATGCCGAGAGCCAGAACAGTCCTGCCGAAACCGATGAAACGCATACCGAGCTCCTTTTCCCGCCGGGTCGGAAGCCGCCAACGTCTCGGCGGCAACCCGTACAGGATCAGGGTCAGCTATGCGCTTGAGAGGTAAACATCGGGTTAGGGGTCGCGGGGATTATCCCGCTTGGGCACGCGTGCCGGGGTGGGACGGGATCAAAAAGATGGGAACCATTCCTGTGCACGCGCGTTCCGCCCCAACTGTGTTGCTTGTGCGCAACACCGCGAAAACGCGCTTTTGCCTTCGCCAAGCTTTCCTTTCTACCAATTCCTATCGGATTGGTAGAAATTTCGCTCACCATAGAAAAGGTGGGCCATCATCATGCGTTTCCGTACCTCCTCGCTCCTCGCCATCGCCACTACCCTGGCCGCAGCCGCCACCCCGGCCTTCGCGCAGGACAGCGCCACCCCCGCCGCAGAACCGCAGGCCGAGCAGGCCGCACCCGCCGCCGAGGACACCCAGATCGTCGTCACCGGCACCCGCGCCCAGGGCCGCTCGCGGCTCGACACCGCCTCGCCGGTCGACGTGCTGAGCGGTACCGCGCTGCGCAACCAGGGCACCACCGAGCTCGGCGCCGCGCTCTCCACCATCGCTCCCTCGATCGACTTCCCCCGCCCCTCGGCCGTGGACGGCACCGACGCGATCCGTCCCGCCACGCTGCGCGGCCTGTCGCCGGACCAGACGCTGGTGCTGATCAACGGCGTGCGCGCCAATGCCTCGGCGCTGCTCAACATCAACGGCTCGGTCGGCCGCGGCTCGGCCGCCGTCGACCTCAACACCATTCCCGCCACCGCGCTCGAGCGGATCGAGGTGCTGCGCGACGGCGCCTCGGCGCAATATGGCTCGGACGCGATCGCCGGCGTGATCAACGTCCGTCTCAAGGAAGCACGCTCGGGCGGCGGCGTCACCGCCACCTATGGCTTCTACGCCACCGACATCGACACCGCCCGCGGCAGCCGTTCGGTCACCGGCGAGCCGACCTTCACCGCCTCGGCCTGGCAGGGCTTCGGCTTCGGCAATGACGGCTATGTCACCGTCTCCGGCGAATATACCAAGCGCGAGCCGACCAACCGCGCCGATTACGATCCGCGCGTCACCCCCACCCGCGTCACCGGCCGATTCGGCGATCCCGAGGTCGAGCAGTACACCGGCTACGTCAACGCCGGCACCGGCATCGGCGACAATTTCAAGCTCTATGGCTGGTTCGGCTATCAGGACCGCGACAGCCGCAGCGCCGCCTTCCCGCGTCTCGCCAGCGCCACCACCACTGCCTCGGGCTATCCCAACGGCTTCCTGCCGATCATCAACACCAAGTCGACCAATGCGAACGGCGCGCTCGGCATCAAGGGCGACCTGGCCGGCTGGAACGTCGACCTGAACGTCGCGTACGGCCGCAACAAGATCGCCTATTACACCCGCAATTCGGCCAATTACGCCTATGGCGCCGCCTCGCCGAAGAGCTTCTATGACGGCTCGCTGATCTACGACCAGTGGGTCGCCGGGCTCGACGTGACCCGCAGCTTCGACGTGTTCCAGTCGCTCAACGTCGCCTTCGGCGTCGAGGGCCGCCGCGAGGGCTTCAAGATCACCCCCGGCGAGCTCGCCTCCTATAACGACCCGACCAACGGCACCGGCGCGGCGCCGGGCGCACAGGGCTTTGGCGGCTTCTCGCCGCGCAACGCGATCGAGCGCAGCCGCAAGAACGTCTCGGGCTATGTCGATCTCGAAGCCCAGGTCACCGACAAGTTCCTCGTCGGCCTGGCCGGCCGCGCCGAGCATTACACCGATTTCGGCGACACCGGCACCGGCAAGGTCTCGCTGCGCTACGACTTCGCGCCCTGGTTCGCCCTGCGCGGTACCGCCTCCACCGGCTTCCGCGCGCCGAGCCTGCAGCAGCAGTACTTCACCTCGATCGCCTCGGTGATCCAGAACGGCGCCCCGGTCCTCACCGGCACCTTCCCCTCGGTCAGCGTGGTCGGCGCGGCGCTGGGCGGCCTGCCGCTCGAGCCGGAGCGCTCGACCAACCTGTCGTTCGGCACGGTGATCCGCTCGGGCCATTTCGACCTGACCGTCGATGCGTACCAGATCCGCCTGCGCAACCAGCTCGCGCTGTCGGAGAACATCCAGGCGAGCTTCAGCCCGCAGGTCGCCACGCTGCTCGCCAGCACCGGCACCGGTGCCACGGCCGCGCGCTTCTTCATCAACGGCCTGCGCAGCCGCGTCCGCGGCGTCGACGTGGTCGCGCATTACAAGCTGCCCACCGACGATGCCGGCACCTTCGACTTCACCGTCGCCGGCAATTTCAACCAGACCAAGCTCGACCGCAGCTCAATCCCGACCTCGACCGGCGCGATCAACCCGGCCCCGGTGCTGTTCGCCCGCAGCCGCATCTATTCGATCGAACAGGGCACGCCGGGCGAGAAGGTCACCGGCACGATCGACTGGTCGCTCGACAAGATCGGCATCACCGCGCGCGCCAGCTATTATGGCAGCGTCATCCAGCCCGGCACGACCCCGGCCGGCGACATCCCGACCGGCAAGCACACGATCGCCGACCTCGAGCTGCGCTATCAGGCGCTCAAGGGCGCCCAGTTCGCGCTCGGCGTGAACAACCTGTTCGACGAATATCCCGACTACACCATCCCGGCGAACAACACGACCGGCGTGGTCGGCTTCCCCTATTACTCGCCCTTCGGCTTTGGCGGCCGCTACATCTACGCCCGCCTCGGCCTGAGCTGGTAAGCCTGTTCCCTGGGCTCGGGAGCGGCGAAGACGTCGCTCCCGTTTTTTGGGTGTTGACCCTCCACCTGGTGGAGGCCCTAATCGAGTCGCCATGGGAGTGAAGGCGGCATATTCGATCGGCGAACTGGCCCGACTTTCGGGTCAGTCGGTCAGGCGCATCCGGTTCTATTCGGACAAGGGGCTGTTGCCCCCGATGCTCCGGTCCGCGTCCAATTATCGCCTCTACAGCGAGACGGACATCGCCCGGCTCGACCTCATCCAGGCGCTCCGCGCCGCGGGGGTCAGCCTGGCAGTGATCCGGAAACTGCTGGCCAGCCGCCTGACGCTGAAGGACGTGCTGCAGACCCGGCTCGACATTCTCGATGCCGAGATCGCGTCCAGGCGCCGGACGGCCACCGTCCTGCGTGCCACGCTTCGCATCCCAGACCCTGCCGAAGATGACCTCAGGAGGATTTGGACCATGAGCAGTTTGAGCAACCAGCAGATGAAGGCACGGATCGAGCGCTTCATCGATGACATCGCCACCGGTTCGTCGCTCGACGAGGATTGGCGGCAACAGGTTCTGGACATGAGCGTACCGGAGCTGCCCGACGAACCGACCCCCGAACAGCTGGCGGCGTGGGACGAGCTGGCGACATTGCTGGCCGACCCCGACTTCGTCCGCGAAGTACAGGAGGGGACCAGGGCGTTCTGGACCGACGGGCTCGATCCGGAAGTCTATCAGCGAGTGTCGATCGAAGCCTATACCGCCGCGGCCGAGGCCTGGCGCGTCGGGCTTTCCCCCGACAGCGCCGAAGCGCGGGCGATCGCCTGGACCTGGTTCGAGGGATCGGCCCACGCGATGGGCAAGACTGCGGACCGCGGCGTGCTCGACTGGCATCTCTCGCAATATGACGCCTATGCCGGACGCCTGGGGCGCTATCGCGATCTGCTCGTCATCCTGCGGGGAGAATCCTCGCCGATCGCGGCCGACCGTGAGATCTGGGGCTGGCTGAACGATGCCCTGAAGGCGCTGCCCATCGCAGCGTGATCGCAATCGGGGAAAGGCCGGGCTCGCCCCCGGCCCTTTCCTTGTCCCGAACCGCCAGATTCGCCGCACTTAACGGTATCAAAACGTTTTTCATTAACGTGGGCGCATGAGTTCGCGCGTCCTTCGAAACGGTCTCCTGGCAGCCTTCCTGCTGGTGATGCTGGCATATATCGGCGCCGGATCGACGAGCGCGGCGGTTCCTGCCGATATTCACAGTTCCTGCTGGGCATCCGGGAGCCGATCTGAAAGCGTGGTCGCGATCGCGCGGCAGGCGGCGCGATGGTCCTGCTCCGACCGGAATTTCTCCATCGATGCAGAACGCGTGCTGCTTCGCTTCGACATTGCCCCGGGCGCCGTCCTCCCTCGCTATCTCCTGTCGAGGCGGAGCGCGTTCGAGGCGGTCCATCTGCTTGCAATCGATCGGGACGGCACGATTCGGCAGACCTCCCTTCCCGCCGCCGCCCTGCCCAGTTCCCTGGCGGGCGGGTACTTCAAGGCATCCCTCCCGAAACTGACCCCTGCGACGCGGCAGATCGTCGTCGCGGTCGACCTGCCGACCCATCGGATGACGCTGGAGCGGGCGTATCTCGCGCCGACCGACCCCGCCAGCAGCGCCGACGACATGCGGTTCCTGCTGGTCCTGGCCGGTCTGGCGGGCATGCTCGTCATGCCCCTCATCTTCAACGCGGCGTTCTACCGGGCCCTGCGCGAACCTTTCGTCCTCTGGCATTCGGCGCTCACGCTCTCGCTGCTGATGACCATCCTGGTTTCGTCCGGGCTGTCGGTCATGCTCTTCGATCCGTCGGCGATGACGCTGAGCTGGATGACGACGCTGATCTTCGGGATGACGGTCGCGTCGGGAACGATGTTCACCTACCACTTCATCGAACCCGGGCTGATGCATCCGTCCCTGCGGCGCCTGCTGCCCTATTGCGCGGGCTGGGCGATCTGCATGAGCGTGCTTCATGCGTCGTTCCCGTTCGTTGCCCGGCCCATTCAATCGAGCGCGTACACAGCCGCGTTCGCACCGATCATGACCGTCTTCCTCCTGTCGCTGGTGGATGCCCTGCGTCGGGGAAGCCGCGCCGCGAAGTTCCAGGCGGTCGGATACGCGCCGATGATCCTGGTCGGGCTGATCCGTCTGGTGACCGGCATACTCCCCTGGTCGTCCAGCACCGACGCCATGCTCCTGTTCTATGTCGGCTGCACCTGCGAAGTCCTCTTCACCACGCTCGGCATGGCGGACCGCTTCGTGACCATGCGGCGCGAGCGGGACCGCGCACGCACGGAAGCCGATCTGCTCGAACGCCTGTCCGAGACCGATCCCCTGACGGGATTGCTCAACCGGCGGGCGATCGAGCGACAGTTCGATCGGCTTCGGACCCAGGGCTTCGCGGCACTGGCCGTCCTCGATCTCGATCATTTCAAGGCGATCAACGACATCAACGGGCATGCCGTCGGAGATGCCGTGCTCAAGGCGGTGGCCAGCGCGTTTCAGACAGGCCCCAATGTTCGCGCCTACCGCCTTGGCGGCGAGGAGTTCGTGCTGCTTCTGCGCGGCGACAACGCGGCCATGGAGGCCGAGCTTCGGCGCCAGGCGATTCCGATGGTCGTCGCCAATGCGGTTCCGGGCCTCGACCGCCCCGTGACCGCCAGCATGGGCATAACCCCTGTCGCCGGCGATGAGGGTTTCGCGGAGCCCTATGAGCGGGCCGACACGCTGCTTTACGAAGCAAAGCGCGCGGGCCGGAATCGGACCCGCAGCGCAATCATGCCCAGGCTGGCGCGAGAGGACATTCCGGGCGACCGCGCGAAGGTCGCATAGGGCTGCCCGCCCTAGAGATAGCGCATCCACCACGCCCCGCTCGCCCGCTTCACCGCGCCGAACCAGCGGCAGGCGAACCAGCAGGGTACCGCCACCGCTGCCGCCATCAGCCACAGGCTCGCCACGCCCGGCAGGGTCGCCAGCCCCTCCGCGCCGGTCGCCAGCGCCGCGATCCGGTTGATCGCGTGAAGCAGGTAAAGATGGAGGAGGTAGAAGAAGAGCGGCGCCGATCCGTACACCGCCAGCAGCGCGACCGGCCGTGCCGGCAGTTTCTCCAGCGCCGCCAGCAGCCAGGCGCCCACACCCAAGGTCAGTAGCAGAAAATCGGCCGATGGCGGATATTTGGTGACGTTGAGGAAGCCCATCGCGCTTTGCAGACCGTCGCTCCCGACTTGCCACGCCGTCGGATCCCCGTAGCCGTTGATCGCCCGCAGCAAGACGAACCCGGCCAGCGCCACCGCTCCGGTCGCCACCAGCGCCCGCAACCGCCACCTCGGCTCCACGCTCCGCGCGAACCACGGCCCGATCGCATAGCCGAGCGCGATCACGCCGATCCAGGGCAGCAGCGGGTAGGAGGTGCGGACATCGCCGCCCCAGGGCAGCGGCAGCAGGGTCCGTTCGTGCAGCACCGCCCAGATCACATGCCCCGGCCCGCCGGGCGCGACCTGCACGCCGTCCAGCAGATTATGCCCCAGCACCAGTGCGAGCCCCACCGCGATCAGCGCCCGGCGCGGCAGGTGCACCAGCGCCGCCAGTGCCAGCATCGAAAGCCCGATCGCCCAGATCACCTGGAGGAAGAACCGGTCCGGCAGCAGCTCGAAGCTCCAGGCAAAGCTCACCACGGTCAGTTCCAGCACCACCAGGAACAGCCCGCGCTTCCACAGGAAGTCCGATGCCGCCCGCGCACCACCCCGGGGCGCTGCGTAGAGCCATGCCCCCACCCCGGTCAGCAGCACGAATATCGGCGCGCAGAGATGTGCCGACAGCCGGGTGAAGAACAGCTCCGGCGTGGTCGCCTCCACGTCCATCGGATCGCTGACCGGCACATGGCGGAAGAAGAACTCGCGCGTGTGATCGACCAGCATCAGCAGGATCACCAGCCCGCGCAGCGAGTCGATCGAGGCGATCCGCGCATGCCTCGGTGCCGTGTGTGGAATTGTTTCGGCGCCAGGGTTCGGGGTTGACAGCATCGGCTTCCTTTCGCCACACGCGATGTTACATCATATCGTGAAAGGCAAGCCCTTGTTCCGACATTTCCCGGCGGCAGCCCTGCTTTCGCCGCTGCTGTTCTGCGCCTTCCCCGCCCTTGCCGAGCCCGAAAAGGAGGAGCCCGCCGCAGAGGAAGGCCAGGAGATCGTCGTGCTCGGCACCCGCCGCACCGGCGCCGATCCCACCTTGTCCTCGGGACCGGTCACCGAGCGCATGTCGCAGTCGAGCCGCGCGCTCGAGCGCGACCTGCTCGTCGCGGCGGGCACCTATCGCCTGTCCGACGCGCTCGAGCTGGTCAGCGGCGTCAGCAACCAGAACAACCGCGGCGGCATGCTCGACAATTTCGCGATCCGCGGCTTCCTCGGCACCCCCGATGGCGGTGCCGAATATTATGTCGACGGCTTCCTCGCCAATCGCGGCATGGGCCCGCCCCGCGATCCGTCCACGGTCGAGCGGATCGAGCTGCTCAAGGGCCCGGCCGGCGCGCTGTTCGGCGACGTGGATCCCGGCGGCCGCGTCAACATCGTCAGCAAGACGCCCGGCTTCACCCCTTCGGCCAGTGCCGTCCTCACCTATGGCTCGTTCGACACCCGCCGGGTCGAGCTCGACGCCAACCTGCCGCTCTCGCGCAGCTTCGCCGCCCGCATCGTCGTCGCGGCTGAGGAAAGCGATGGCTGGCGCGACCATGTCACGCTCAGCCGCCGCACCGTCGCGCCCTCGCTCACCTGGCGCCCCGGCGACGCCTTCCGCCTCACCTATGTCGGCGAGATCACCCGGTTCGACGCGCCCTTCGATCGCGGCATCCCGGCGCTGAACGGCAACGCCAATGCCCTGCCCCGCGCCAATTTCTATGGCGAGCCAAACGACGGCGTTACCCGCTTCCGCAACGAGCGCCACCAGCTAACCGCGCTCGCCGATCTCGGCGGCAGCTGGAGCCTGAACGCCGGCATCGCCTGGCGCACCGGCTCGCTCAAGGGCTTCTCCTCCGATCAGTCCCGCCTGGTCGGCACCAGCCTCTGGCGCCAGCGCCGCTCGCGCGATTTCCTGGTGGACGACCTGTCCGCCCGCATCGAACTCTCGGGCCAGCTCGGCGCGCATCGGCTGAGTTTCGGCGCCAAGGGCTATCTGCTCGACTATGCCGAGCACTGGATGCGCCGCAATCCGAGCGCCACCGCGCCCTATGCGGTCGATGTCCATAATCCGGTCTATGGCGGCACGCCGCCCGTGCTGCTTCCCTTCACCAACAACCACGAGAAGCGCTGGTCCGGCACGCTCTACGCGCAGGACATGTGGGAAGTGACCGACAGGTTCACCGTCACCGGCGGCGTCCGTATCGACGCCTATCGCCAGCGCATCCACAACAACAACACTGGCGCCACCGGTCGCGCAGTCGATCAGCCGGTCAATTTCCGCCTCGGCGCCCGCTACAAGCTCGACGAGACCTTCGCGCTCCACGCGAACTGGGGCGAGAGCTTCCTGCTCAACTCCGGCACCGATCGCTTCGGCCAGGGCTTCGCGCCCGAGCGCGGCAAGGGATATGAGCTGGGCGTCACCGGCACCTGGGCCGGCGTGGACGTCGCGCTGACCTGGTTCGACATCCGCAAGCAGGGCATCCTCACCAACGACCCCACCGATCCGAACTTCCTCGCCCCCGTCGGCAACCTGCGCAGCCGGGGGATCGAGGCGGACGCGTCGCTCAAGCTCGCTCCGCACTGGCAGGTCGTCGCCAACTATGCCTGGACGCACGCCCGCACCGACGATGCGGCCTTCGCCACCGATCGCGTGCTCGACGTGCCCGAGCATGCCGGCACGCTCTTCGTCCTGGGTCGCTTCCAGGATGCCGGGGGCCGCGGCCCGTCGGTCAGCGCCGGCGCCAGCTATATGGGCGACCGCGCCGGAGCGATCGACGGCAGCGGGCTGGTCCTGCCCGCCTATCTGAAGGCCAAGGCGGCGGTCGAATACGCCTTCTCGCCCCGGCTCGGCGTGCGGCTGGAGGCCGACAATCTGTTCGACGCCCGCTATGCGCAGAGCTCGTACAGCCCGCTATGGATCTTCCCCGGCGCCCCGCGCACCGTCCGCGCCTCGCTGCGCCTGTCCTTGTAGCGGCGCGCGCCGGCGCCTATCCTGGGCACCATGCTGCACGATCTCCCCCTGGGCAGGGCGCTGCGCCGTTTCCGTCTGCTGAACGGCATCAAGCAGGGCGATGTCGCCGAGCGCCTGGCGGTGACCCAGGCGAGCGTTTCGCGCTGGGAAAGCGGTGCGCATCTGCCCGAAGCGGCGATGCGCGACCGTATCCTCGCGATGATCGCCGCCCATGCCGGCAATGACGGCGACGCGGCGCTCAGGCGGCTGATCGAGAGCTCCACCGCTGCGGTCCACCTGGTCTGCGACGCCACCCACCGCCTGCTCGCCGCCTCGCCCGCCCGGACCGAGGGCTGGGGAAACAGCGCCGACAGCTTCCTCGGCCGCTCGCTCTGGCGTTTCGCAAGCCCCGAGATCGTCGCCGCCGAGGAGAGCCTCGCCGATCGCGGCTGGTACGACCGGCCGTTCCAGCGGCTCGAGTTCCACACCGGCCACAATGGCAGCGCGGTGATCGCGGTGCTGCCCAGCAAGATGCGCTGGGAGACGGTGCCGCTCGCCGACGGCCGGATCGGCCGCATCACCACCACGATCGAGCCCGACTCCGAATAATCTATTCGTGGCCATTCGCGGCCGCGATCCCTAGCAGGGCCCGCATGCGCACGCCCTGGCCCCGAATCCTGACGCTCTGGCTGGTCGGCATCCTCGCCGCCGCGCAATTGGCCAAGATCTCCGCCATCGCGCCGATCCTGCGCGAGAGCTTCCACCTCTCCCTCCCCCAGATCGCCCTGCTGATCTCGCTGCTCGAGGTCGGCGGCGCGCTGTTCGGCTTCGTCGCCGGCCTGGGTCTCGCCCGTTTCGGCATGCGCGCCTTCCTGCTGACCGGCGGCGCGACGCTTGCGGCCGCCAGCCTGATCGAGGCGATCGTTCCCGTTCCGATGATCCTCTTCGCCGCCCGCGCCGTGGAGGGCGTCGGCTATCTGCTGATGGTGATCGTCGCCCCCACCGCCATCGCCGCCATCGCCACCGATGAGAGCCGCGGCCGCGCGCTTGCGCTGTGGAGCACCTTCGTCCCCGTCGGCCTGGCGCTCGGCAGCGCGGTCACCGCCTCGCTGGTCACGCTGGCCGGCCCGCGCGGAGTGATGCTGCTCTGGGCCGTCGCGCTCGCCGTGATCACCGCGCTGCTCACCCGCTTGCCCCTGCCCGGCGCCGGCGGCCAGCGGATCACGCTCCCGGCCCCGGCCGCCTGGGTCGCCACCTTCGCCTTCGGGCTCTACACCCTGTTCGTCTGCGCCTTGCTCATGCTGCTGCCGAGCTTCCTGGTCGAGCGCAACGGCGCGCCGATCGGGCAGGTCGGCCTGATCACCGCCCTGGCGTCGCTCGCGGCCCTGCCCGGCTCGGCCGCCGCCATGTGGCTGATGCGGGGCGGACAGCTTGGCCGCCGCCGGATGATGCTGGTCTCGACCCTGGCGCTGCTCGCCACCCTGCCCCTGGTCTTCTGGCTCTACCAGCACGCCGCGGCGAGCCTGGTCGAGAGCGGCATGCTCGCCGTGGGCGCGACGCTGGTCAGCGGCCTCGTCCCGCCGCTGATGTTCGCCCGCCTGCCCGCCCAGTCCGGCGCGACCGCGCCCGACGATCCCCGTATCGCGGCGGCGAACGGCCTGATCACCCAGTTCGGCGCGGGCGGCGCGCTGCTCGGCCCACCGCTCGCCGGCATGGTCGTCGCCGCCTGGGGCTGGCCGGCGCTCGGCATCGCGCTGATCGCGCTGGTGCTGGCGATGCTCGCCTGCCTGCTGGTCGCCGAACGGCTCTGACCAGAAGGGCGATTGCCCTCGCTAGCACGGCCGCTAAGCTGCCCGCGAACGAAAGAGGGGGCAATGCGCATGTGGAGAACATCCTTGTTGGCGGCCCTGATCTGCGCGGGCGCCCTTCCGGCACCGCGGGCCCAGGCGCAGACCGCCGGGCTCCGCGCCTTCGCCAGCGACCAGGAGCTCGTGGCCTTCCTCAAGCGCCGCGCACGCCAGCACCCCGCGCCGATGCCGGCCGACCTGCCGCCTCCCGCCCCCACGATGGTGATGGCCCCGCCGTCCGCACCAGGCGCCGCCAGCGAGGCCGTGGTCGTCACCGGCACCCGGGCACCGTCTCCAAGCATCACCAACACCCAGGAAGCCGATGTCGACGAGGGCGGCATCGTCAAGGTGCATGGCAACCATCTGGTGGTGCTGCGCCGCGGCCGGCTGTTCACCATCCGCGTCGGTGACGCCGGGATGCGCGCCGTCGATCATGTCGATGCCTTCCCGCCCGGCACGGACGGCGATGGCGCCTGGTATGACGAGATGCTCGTATCCGGCGACCATGTCATCGTCGTCGGCTTCAGCTATGAGCGCGGCGGCACCGAGATCAACCGCTTCCGCATCGATGCCAATGGCCGGCTGCGCTACGAGGACAGCCACCATCTGCGCTCGAACGACTATTATTCCTCGAGCAACTATGCCTCGCGCCTGATCGGCTCGAAGCTGATCTTCTACACCCCGCTAGACCTCGACATCAGCGAGCCGCTCGCCGGGCAACTGCCCGCGCTTCGCCGCTGGACCGGCAAGGACCTCGATCGCTACGCCGATCCCGGCAACGACGGCTTCCAGCGGATCGCGCCCGCCGCGCGCGTCTATGTGCCCGAGCCCGTCCGCCGCGCCCCCGATGCCGATATTTCCACGCTCCACACCGTCACCGTCTGCGATCTCGCCGCGCCCCGGCTTTCCTGCCGGGCCACTGCAGTGCTCGGCTCGGGATCGCGCAACTTCTACGTGTCCGGCAACGCCGTCTATGTCTGGATCGGCGAGGCCCTGCCCGGCCGCAACGGCAATGACCGGGCGATGCTCTACCGGATGCCGCTCGACGGCTCGCGTCCCGGCGCGCTCCAGGCCTGGGGCGGCCCGGTCGACCAATTCTCCTTCCGCGAGGACCGTGCCCGGCGCGCGCTCGACGTGGTCGTCCGCGCCGACAGCGGCGGCGACTGGATGTGGCGGCCCGAGGTGAGCTACGGCGACGCCGCGCTGCTCCACCTGCCGCTCTCGGCCTTTGGCAACGGCTCCTATCTCGCATCACGCCGGACCTATCGCGCGCTGCCGCTCGGCAAGGGTGCGAGCTGGTCGTTCCACAATCGCTTCATGGGCCGCCACCTCGTCTATTCGGCCGGCAGCTTCGCCGGCGAGGAAAGCAGCGCCGCCGTGTTCGCCGTGCCGCTCGACGGCGGCCTCATCTCCCGGATCAGCGCCCCCCACGCAGTCGACCGGATCGACATCATCGGCAGCGACGCCGTCGTCATCGGCAACGACAAGGAGGACCGGCTCGGCTTCTCCGCCGTCGAGCTGGCGGGCAGCCAGCCCCGGCTCGGCGATACCTATTTCCTCCCCGCCGCGCGCGAAGGCGAGCGCCGCAGCCAGGCCTTCTTCTACCGCCCCGATCCGGGCAGCGCCGACGGCGCCTCGGGCACGCTCGGCCTGCCGGTCACCCGCGATCTCGGCAACTCGCCCGCCGCGCGCTTCCTCGGCAGCGGTTCGGCCGTTGCCTTCCTGCGTCGCGACGCCCGCCGCTTCACGCCCGCCGGCGAGCTCTCCGCCCATGCCGAAACCGCGCGCGACGATGGCTGCAAGGCGTCCTGCGTTGACTGGTACGGCAATGCCCGGCCGATCTTCCTGGGCGACCGGGTGTTCGCGCTGATGGGCTATGAGCTGGTCGAGGGAAAGCTCGGCAATGGCCGCATCCGGGAATTCGCCCGGCTCGACTTCGCCCCGACCGCAGGTGCCCGGCAATAGGGACGCGCAGGCTCCGGGCCGTTTGACAAGCCGGACCCCGGGCCCCATCCTCCGGGCATGACGTTTCGCGCACCTTTGCTGCGATACCGCGTCCATGCGGGACAGCTCCTGGCAGGCAACTAGCCCCGGGTTCTCCTAAGGCATGTCCGGGAGACCCGGGGCCAAGCAACGCGCCACCTTTCGGCGCCCCGGCGGCAGCACGCCGCCTTTGCCTGGGAGATCCAAGAATGAGCAAGACCCGCAAGGCGGCCAGCCGGCCGCCGATCGACATGATCGATTCCGAAGCCGAGCAGCTCGCCGGCCTGGCGCTCAGCGTCGCGCGCCGCTTCCCCGCGGTCAGCGCACTGCTGCTGCGCGAGACCGAGCGCGCCCGGCTGCACAGCGCCGCCGCCATCTCGCCCGACACGGTGACGATGGGCGCGACGGTGGAGTTCCTCGACGACAGCAACGGCACACAGCGTACCGTCACGCTCGTCTATCCGGCGGAGGCCGATATCACGCAGGGCCGGATCTCGATCCTCACCCCCGTCGGCGCCGCCCTGATCGGCCTGCGCACCGGCCAGTCGATCCTCTGGCCCGATCGCTTCCTAACGGTGCTGGGGGTGTGGCGGGCCACCGCCTCCTGACGGTGATTCTCGCTTCATCCGTCACCCGAAACGACAAACCGCGGCCTGCCCTTTTTACCAATTCATCGTCATCCCCGCGGATCCCCGCCTGCGCGGGGATGACGGAAAAGCTGTACCCCCTAAACCACGATCTCCACCACCGGCGGATGCCCCAGGAACGCGCTGGGGCTCGCGGTCGCGCCATACGCGCCTGACGCGAACACCGCGATCACATCGCCCACTCCGGCGCTCGGCAGCGCCACCCGGTCGGCCAGTCGGTCGAGCGGAGTGCAGAGCGGGCCGACCACGGTCACCACTTCCTCCGCCGGGTCCTGCATCCGGTGCGCCACCGCCACGGGATAGTTGCGCCGCACCACCGTGCCGAAATTGCCCGTCGCGGCGAGATGGTGGTTCAGCCCCCCCTCGACGATCAGGAAAGTCTCCCCTTGGCTCTCCTTCCGGTCGATCACCCGGGCGAGATACACGCCCGCCTCGCCGACCAGCCAGCGGCCGAGTTCGATCGCATATTCGGTGTCCAGCCTGCCGACCGCTCCCGCCAGCGCCGCGCCGATCGCGCCGACGTCCACCGGTGCGTCGCCCGGGAAATAGGGGATGCCGAAGCCCCCGCCCAGATTGACCAGCGGCGGAACCGCGCCGATCTCGTCGGCCAGCCGTGCGGCCAGGTCGATGGTCGCCGCCTGGGTCGCGATGATCGCCTCGGTGTCGAGCGACTGCGATCCGGCGAAGATGTGCAGCCCGCGCCACTCCGCGCCTTCGCCGCGCAGCATCCTGACCAGCTCGGGCACGTGCACGCTTTCGATGCCGAAGGGGGACGCGCGCCCGCCCATCTTCATCCCCGAACCGCGCAGCTCGAAATCGGGGTTCACCCGCACCGCCAGCCGGGGCGTCGTGCCCAGCGCCTTGGCCGTAGCCAGCGCCCGCTGCCCCTCGGCGATCGATTCGAGGTTGATCGTCACGCCCTCGCGAATCGCCGCTTCCAGCTCGGCATCGCGCTTGCCAGGCCCCGCAAAGCTGATCGCCGTCGCCGCCATGACGCCAAGCGCCCGATCCATCTCGCCCGCCGAGGCCACGTCCATCCCGTCGACCAGCGGCGCGATCCGCTCGAGCAGCGGCGGGAACGGATTGGCCTTGATCGCATAGTGGACGCCAACCCGAGCGGGCAGCGCCGCCCGCAGCAGCGCGATCCGCGCCTCGACCAGCGCGAAGTCATAGACATAGGCTGGCGTGCGGACGTCCAGCCACGGAAGTTCGCGCAGGTCCGCGAATTCGGGCGGGATCGGGCCAAAGGGTTTCGCGGTGATGGTCATTTCCCCTCTCCCAGGCTCGCTCGCAACGCCGTGCGGTCCAGCTTGCCATTGGCGTTGCGCGGCAGTTCCACCCGCCAATCGTAGCGCGCCGGCTGCATGAAGCTCGGCAGGTCGCGCCGCAGCCGATCGCGCAGCTCGGTCTCGCGGCTGCCGTCGCCGCGGGCGATCACCAGGATCGCCTGTCCCAGCCGCGCGTCCGCCACCCCAAAGGCGGCCGCCTCGCCGGTCTCGCCGCCGGCCAGCACCGCCTCCTCGATCTCGGTCGGGCTGATCCGGTTGCCGGCCGACTTGATCATCTCGTCGTCGCGCCCGACGAAGCGGAGCAGCCCGTCCTCGCCCAGCCGCACCGTGTCGCCGGACCATACGGCCATGCCGCCACTCTTCGCAAAGGCTGGCGCCGGCCGGAACCGCTGTGCCGTCCGTTCGGGGTCGCGCCAATACCCCTGGGCGACCAGTGGGCCCGCATGGACCAGTTCGCCCTGAGAGGCCGGCGCCCCGTCCGGACCGACCACGACAATTTCCGCGAATGGAATGGCCGCTCCGATCGAATCGGGATGCTTGTCGACCAGCGTAGGATTCAGATAGGTCGAGCGAAACGCCTCGGTCAGTCCGTACATCGGATAGAGGTCGGCTGCGGGGAAGCGCGCCCGCAGATCGCGGACCATGCGCGGGGTAAGCGCACCACCTGAATTGGTTAGCCGCCGAAGCTTGGATGCAGTCTCAACCGGCCATTCCGCCTCTAGCAGCTGCACCCAGAGCGGCGGCACCCCTGCCAGGCTGGTGATGCCGAACCGCTCGACCGCCTTGATGACGTCGCGCGCGGTCAGATAGTCGAGGGGGACGACGCGAGCGCCGGCGGCCCAGGTCGAGAAGAGCTGGTTCTGTCCATAGTCGAAGCTGAGCGGCAGCACGCCCAGCACGCGATCTTCAGAACCGATCTCAAGATAATGCGCCACGCTGATGGCCCCGAGCCATAAATTGGCATGGCTCAGCATCACCCCCTTGGGCCTGCCGGTCGATCCCGAGGTGTAGAGGATCGCCGCAAGCCTATCGGTGCCAACATCCGAGACCGGAAGTGTCCGCTCGGCGGTGAGGTCCGCATCGGTCAGGACCTGGCAATCGGCGCCAACATCGCCAACTTCGAAGACCGCCAGCCGCGCCTGTTGGGAAACCAGCGCCCTGGCCCCCGAATCCGCCAGGATATGGGCCACCTGGGCCCGCTTGAGCACCGGGTTGATCGGCACATGCACCAGCCCCGCCCGCACCGCGGCAAGCGGCATCAGGCAGGCCGTCCGCGTCTTGGGCAGCCAGGTCGCCACCCGGTCCCCGGGCTCCAGCCCCAGCGCCTTCAGGGCAAAGGCCATCTCGCCGACAGCCCGCTCGAGCTGGGCGTAAGTCATTGTCCCGGCCTTGTCTTCCAGCGCCACGGCGTCAGGGGCGCCGCGCTGGGTGAGGCTGTCGAGGGGCCTTGGAACGGGGTCGAGCGGTATCACGGCATTACCCTTATACTTGGCAGCGGCGGCGCCAACCCTTACGGGGGCGAAAAAACCTCTCAGGGGAAAAGCATTGCAGCCCGATGGGTCGCTCGAAGTCGAAAACACCGTCCGCGGCGTACTCCGCGATGTGCTGGGGCTAAGTGCCGAGCGTGTCGCCGAATTCCGCGAGGATACCCCGTTGTTCGGCGCCTTGCCCGAACTCGATTCGCTCGCCGTGGCCGGTGTGCTCACCGAGCTCGAGGACCGGCTCGGCATCCTGATCGAGGATGACGAGGTCGATGGCGAGATGCTCGAGAGCTTCGGCGCCCTCGCCCGCTTCGCCGCAGCCAAGGCGCTCGGGTGATCGACAGCTATGACTGGGCGGGCGGGCGCGAGGCGATGATGCGCTTCGGTCCCGATACCGGCCCGGTCGTGGTCGCGGCGCTGCCGCTGTTCGAGGAAGCCAACCGCACCCGCAGCTTCGTGGTGACGATCCTGCGCCTGCTCGCCGCGCGCGGGATCGCCGGAGCGCTCCCCGACCTGCCCGGCCAGGGCGAGAGCATGCTGCCGACCCACCGTACCTCGCTGCTCAAGATGCAGGACGCGTTCAACTTCGCCTGTGACACCTTCGATCGCGACGGCCGCGCCTGCTATGCGCTGGGCATCCGCAGCGGCGCGCTGCTCGACACGCTCGCCCCCGTCGCCGGGCGCTGGCACTTCGCCCCGATGCTCGGCGAGAAGCTCCTGCGCGAACTGAAGCGCACCGCGATCGCCGCCGATCCGCAGCGCACCGACCTCGATGCCCCGATCCTCGGCGGCGACACGCCGATCGAGATCGCCGGCAATCTCCTCTCCCCGGCGCTGCTCGCCGAGCTTCCCACGGCGCGCCCCGCACCGCACGCCCGGATCGTCCGGCTGGTCACCGACTCCGCCGATGCTGTGCTCAAGGTGGAGGGCAGCCCGCTCTGGCGCCGCGCCGAGCCGGACAATGACCCGGCACTCGCCACCCTGCTCGCCGACGACATCGCCGCCTGGATCCGCGCATGCGCAAGCTGATCGAGTTCACCTGTGGCGAGGAGACGCTGGTCGGCACGCTCGATGACGCGGCCGGGACCACGGGACTGCTGATCGTCTCGGGCGGCAACGAGATCCGCATCGGCGCGCATCGCGGCATGGCGCAGCTCGCCGAACGCATCGCCCGCGCAGATCATCCGGTGCTGCGCTACGATCGCCGCGGCATCGGCGATTCGACCGGCGAAAATGGCGGGTTCGAGTCGAGCGGCGAGGACATCACCGCCGCCGCCCAGGCCTTTCGCGAGACCGGCGTCGAGCGGATCATCGCCTATGGCAATTGCGACGCGGCCACCGCGCTCGCCTTCTTCCACGCCCAGGCCGGGATCGACGGGCTGATCCTCGCCAATCCCTGGACGGTCGAAGCGGTGGACGAAATGCCGCCCGCAGCAGCCATCCGCTCGCACTATGCCGCCAAGCTGCGCGATCCGAAGGAGTGGCTGCGCGCGGCACGTGGCGGCGTGAATATCGCCAAGCTCGCCAAGGGCCTGGCGAAGATCTCGAAGAGCGCCCCGCAGACCGAGACCTCGCTCGCCAGCCGCCTCGCCACCGCCCTGGCCGAGGCGCGCGTGCCGGTGACGGTCCTGCTGGCAAAGGGCGACAATACCGCGATCGCCTTTACCGACGCGTTCAAGGGCCCGGCGTTCGACGCGGCCCGCAACAGGGTGAAGATCGAGCAGCTCGTCAGCGACAGCCACAGCTTCGCCAGCCCAGCCGACAAGGACTGGCTGTCCGGAAAGGTGCTGGAGGCACTCTAATTCCCCTCCCTTACAGGGAGGGGAATTATCAGCCTTATTCCGCCGCGTGCTGGACCACCGTCTCGAAGTCCGCCTCGGCCAGGAAGCGCTCGGCGTCGAGCGCGGCCATGCAGCCGGTGCCGGCGGCGGTGACCGCCTGGCGGTAATGCTTGTCCATCACGTCGCCACACGCGAACACACCGGGCACGCTGGTCTTGGTCGTGCCGGTCTCGACCTTGATGTACCCGTCGTCGTCCAGCTCGATATGGCCGCGGAACAGTTCGGTCGCCGGGTGGTGGCCGATTGCGACGAAGCCGCCATCGACGTCGATCGTCGAGAGCTCACCAGTCTCCATGTCCTTCAGCTCGATCCCGACCAGACCCTCGGGCTGGCCGCCGCCGATGAAGCGCTCGACCTTCTTGTTCCACATCACGTTGATCCGCTCATTGGCGAACAGGCGCTGCTGCAGGATCTTCTCGGCGCGGAACGAATCGCGGCGATGGATCACGGTCACGTCATGGCTGTGGTTGGTTAGGTAGAGCGCCTCTTCCACCGCCGTGTTGCCGCCGCCGATCACCGCGACCTTCTTGCCGCGGAAGAAGAAGCCGTCGCAGGTGGCGCAGGCGCTAACGCCCTTGCCTTGGAGCAGCCGCTCGGAATCGAGGCCCAGCCACTTGGCCTGGGCGCCGGTGGCGATCACGAGGACGTCGCCGAGGTAGACGGTGCCGCTGTCGCCGACCATGCGGAACGGGCGTTGGGTGACGTCGACCTCGACGATCGTGTCCCACATCATCTGCGCGCCGACATGCTCGGCCTGGGCCTGCATCTCCTGCATCAGCCACGGGCCCTGGATCACGTCGCGGAAGCCGGGATAATTCTCGACATCGGTGGTGGTCATCAGCTGGCCGCCGGGCTGGATGCCCTGCACCACGATCGGCGCCATGCCGGCGCGCGCGCCGTAGATGGCGGCGGTCAGGCCGGCGGGGCCGGAGCCGAGGATCAGCATGCGAGTCGAATGGGTGGCGGTCATCATGGCTTCCAGAGTTAGCTGGCGAAATGGCTGAGCCCCGCATCTAGGGGCTGCGCAAGGGTCGAGGCAACATGGGTAGTGTAGGCGCGTGCGCAATGGCTGTGGACAACAGCTTTGGCTCGGGCCGTGAAAGCGCTTCTAGCTCCCCGCCACCTCGATCGATCCGATGCCGATCGTGTCGCCCTCCGCAGCTTTGCCGCCATCGACCCGCACGAAGACCACGCCGAGATCGGCGAGGTCCAGCCCCTGCGCCTCGCGCCGCACGATCGCGCCCACCGGCAGCTCGATCCGCGCCATGCCGTCCTCGCTGTGATGGCGCGCCGCGGCGATCTGGAAGGGGCCGATCGAGCCGAGCAGGCACGCGGGCGGCGTCCGCCCCTCCCCGTCCAGATCGAGATAGACGTCGTAATAATAGCCGCCCAGCTGGCCGCCGCCGCTCAGCGAGATCTGGTCGAGGACGATCGTCACCTCATCGGGCACGAAACCGGCGTCGCGGCTGCGGCGGAGCGGTTCGCGCTGGTAGCGGGCGCCGCCCAGCCAGATGCCACGATAGGGCACCGGCGCGGGCGCAGCAGCGACAGGCGGCGGCGCGGCCCCGGGCGGCGCGGCTTCGACCGGAACCGGCGCGGCCGGCCTCGGCGCAGCGCGCACCGGCGGCGGCGCCGCTGCCGCCTCACCGGAAAGCGCCGGCAGCCGGACATCGACATAACGATAGCCGAGCCCGACGCCGTCGAGCGCCACCTTGCGGTCCAGCCCCAATCCCTCGGCATAGTCGAAGCGCCCCGCCCAATAGGCGTCGTCCGCCCCCGGCATGCTCCGCCCTGCCCCCGCCGCCGCCCAGGCGCTCCACAACCGGTCGATATTGGCGTGATGCACCCAGAACAGCATGTCCGCGGGCGAGAGCATGCTCGCCATCCGCCCGCCGACCAGATTGTGGATGTTGTTGTGGAACGCCTCCACCTTCGCCTCGAAGCACTCGGCGCTGCCGGCGCGCTGGAAGCCGGTCACCGCCGGATCGAAGGCGGCATAGCCCAGCGCCTTGCCCACCTCGCTGCCGATGCGCGGCTCGAACAGCGGATTGGTGGCGGAATTGCCGGCGGTGAATTCGGCCGGGATCCGCGGATCGGCGAAATAGTCCCAATAGGGTATCCGGAGTGTCGCCGAGCCCGAGACCTCGCGCAGCTTCGCCTCGAACAAATGGAGATAGCCGCGGTGCCAGGCGAGGAAATAGGGCTTGCCGTGCGGACAGTGATTCATGTGGACCAGCGGCCAGAAGGCCCAGCTGCCCGGATCCTGCTCGTCGCGATTGGCCTTCATCCGCCGCACGGCCTCCACGAAGCGCGGATAGTCGGCGGTGCGGCGGAACGCCTCCCAGGGCAAACGCGGCTGGGCCGGCGCATCGGGGAACCTGGCCAGCGCCGGCGCGGCCCCCAGCGCTGCGAGCGCCGCCAATATTCCCCGTCGATCCAGCATGCCCCGCCTCCCCCGATTCGCGACGGCGCATCATGAGCATGGGGCATCATGGCGTCACGCACCGAGTACGCTGCCAAATGGATCAGCATCGATCTGGAGGGTTCGCTTGGTAGCGGAGGAGGGACTTGAACCCCCGACCCCAGGATTATGATTCCCGTGCTCTAACCAACTGAGCTACTCCGCCCCATCGAAGGGCTTTGCGGCCAAGCGAGGGGGCCCAATAGGTCCGGCCTCGCAATAGGTCAAGCGAACATGTGACGGGAATGTGGATCCCAGGGCCCGCCGCGATAGTGCCAGCTCGCAAGTCCCGCGATCTCCACCTCGCGCGGCACGAAATCGCGCGAGAGCGCGGCCAGCACCGCCTTGGCGAGAACCGGGCGCACCTTGTTCTGGATGGTGACGTGCGGACGCCAGCGGCCGGCATCCTGGGGCGTGAGCAGCCCGGCAAAGGCATCGACCAGCCCCTCGCGAATCGCCACCAGCTCGGGCGCCTCGATTCGGTAGGCGACGCCGCCGCCCAGCGACATCAGCCCGGTCACCTTCGCGCGTGGCGCACGTACCCCCCGGGTCTCCACCGAAAGCCGGTGCTTGAGCTCGTCCGCCACCGAGGGCGGCAGCTGGTGGAACAGAGTCAGATGCGCGTCGAGCACGTTCCGCTCGGGCGGATAGTGCTCGCGGCGCAGCGCGTTGAACCAGGCCTGGTCCTGCCGTCCCAGCAGCGCCGTGACGATCAGCGGCGCCGCGCGCTCGATCAGATTTCCACCTGGCTGCCCAGCTCGACCACGCGGTTGGTCGGCAGGCGGAAGAACTCCATCGCGCTTTCGGCGTTGCGCAGCATCCAGGCGAACAGCTTCTCGCGCCAGATCATCATCCCGGGCCGCGACGAAGGCAGCAGCGTCTGGCGGGCCAGGAAGAAGCTGGTCTCCATCATCTTGAACTCGGCGCCGCAGGCGTTGACCGACTTGAGCGCCGCCGGCACGTCCGCCTCCTGCATGAAGCCATAGGCCAGGATCATGCGGTGGAAGCCCTTGCCCAGGTCCTCGATCATCATCCGGTTCTCGTCAGGGACATAGGGCACGTCCTTGATCTTCACCGTCAGCAGGATCACCCGCTCGTGCAGCACCTTGTTGTGCTTGAGGTTGTGGAGCAGCGCGTGCGGCACGCCCTCGGGCGTCGAGGTCATGAACACTGCGGTGCCCGGCACCCGCGTCGCGGCGGTGGCGGCGGAGGTGATGAAGATCTTGATCGGCATCGCGCTCTCGCGCAGCCGGTTGATCATCAGCTGGCGCCCCTTCGACCAGGTGGTCAGCAGGGTGAACACCACGAAGCCGACGAACAGCGGGAACCAGCCGCCATCGGGCACCTTGGTCAGGTTCGCAGCGAAATAGGCCAGGTCGACGGTGAAGAACAGCGCGAGCAGCGGGATCGCATAGCGCTTCTTCCACTTCCACAGGCCGAACAGCACCACCGCCAGCAGGCAGTTGTCGATCAGCATCGCGCCGGTGACGGCGATGCCGTACGCCGCGGTGAGGTTCGACGAGGTCTGGAAGGTCAGGACGAGCAGGATCACCATGATCATCAGCGCCCAGTTGATGAGCGGGATGTAGATCTGCCCGGCGGTCGATGCGCTGGTATGCTCGATGCGCAGCCGCGGCACGAAGCCGAGCTGGATCGCCTGCTGGGTGACCGAGAAGGCACCCGAGATCACCGCCTGCGACGCGATCACCGCGGCCATCGTCGCCAGGATGACGAGCGGGAACTGCAGCACTTCGGGCGCCAGCTCGTAGAACGGGCTGTGCAGCGCCGCGGGATCACGCATCAGCAGCGCGCCCTGCCCCATATAGTTGAGGATCAGCGCCGGCAGCACGAACCACAGCCACGAGATGCGGATCGGCTTGCGGCCGAAATGGCCCATGTCGGCATAGAGCGCCTCGGCGCCCGTCACCGCCAGCACGACCGAGCCGAGCGCCAGGAACGCCTTGATCGGGTCGGCGGCGAAGAACATCAGTGCGTGGTGCGGCAGCAGCGCGTTGAGGATCGTCGGCGTCTGGACCAGGCTCAGCGTGCCCAAAGTCGCGATCGTCAGGAAGTAGAACAGCATGATCGGGCCGAAGAACGCGCCGACCCGCGACGTTCCCGTCCGCTGGATCGAGAAGAGCAGCACCAGGATGACCACCGCGATCGGCAGCACCAGCTTGGCGAAGGCCGGCGCCGCGACCGACAGGCCCTCGACCGCCGACAGCACCGACACCGCGGGGGTGATCATCGAGTCGCCGTAGAAGAGCGCGGTGGCGAACACGCCGAGCAACACGATCCCCTGCGTCCAGCGCTTGGGATTGCCACTGGTGCGCGAGATCAGCGCGAGCAGCGCCAGGCTGCCGCCCTCGCCCTTGTTGTCCGCCCGCATGATGATCGTGACGTATTTCAGCGTCACGACGATCATCATCGACCAGAACATCAGGCTGATGACGCCCATGATGTGCAGCGTGTCGAGGTCGAGCTTGTGGTGCCCGGCAAAGGTTTCGCGGAACGCGTAGAGCGGGCTGGTGCCGATATCGCCGAAGACGATGCCGATCGCGCCGATCGCCAGTTTCCACGTCGCGTCATGGCTATGGCCATGCGCGGCATGCGCGTCGAGCGGAGCTGGAGCCGACTCGTCGGCTCCTTCTTTGGGGATGTTCACGGGCGCGGGTGTCGCGTCGGAAAGGAAACGGACCTGGTCATGCGACCTGCGTTCTCGATCTTCTAATTGCGGGCGGGCCGTTAGCACGCGCAGCAAAGGCAATCAACGAATGTCGTTACGCAGGGCTCGACGCGCAAGGGGTCCGGCTGGTTCCGCTACGAAAATGCGCGTCCGTCATTTCAGCGCGGACGGCGCCCCGGCGAGGCGGACCAGCGCCTGGAGATCCTGCCCGCCGGGCAACTTGCCCGATGCGGAGAGCCGTCCTTCCCGGTCGCTCCAGCGCAGCTCGGTCCGCGTCCCCGCCCCCTTGCGATAGGCATTGGTCACGCCGTCATCGTCATAGAGGGTGAAGCTGGCGTCGCGCCCCGGATAGACGCGAATCGCCTCGAGCGGCTGGCGTGCCGAAGTGTTCGGCACCTGCGCCCCAAGCGGCACGATCGATCCGGCGCGCACGAACAGCGGGATGCGGTCGATCGGCGCGGCGGCGGTCACCCACTGGCCACCCGCATGCTTCTCCTCGGTCCAGTAGTCATACCAGTCGCTGCCGGCCGGCAGGTACACCCGCCGCGCGGTCACCCCCTGCTCGGTCACCGGCGCGACCAGGAAGGCGGGCCCGAACATATACTCGTCGCCCAGGTTCGCGACATTGGGATCGTCCGGGAAGTCCATGAACAGCCCGCGCATGAACGGCGCGCCGGTCTCGTGCGTCCGGTATCCCAGCGAATAGAGATAGGGGATCAGCGCGTAGCGAAGCCGCAGGAACTGCGCGAGCACCGGCTCGGCCGCCGTGCCATATTCCCAGATCGCGGTGCCCGGCCGCTGGCCGTGGATGCGCAGCGTCGGGGTGAAGACGTTGTAGGCGAACCAGCGGGTGAACAGCTCGGGATAGTCCTTGTACTCCGCCCCCATCGCCGTGGCGCCCGCCGGATCGAGCAGCACCGGGCGCTCGGCCGGCGGACCGCTCGGCCACTGCCAGCCGCCGGTATCGCTGCTCCAATAGGCATGGCCGCTGGCGGTGAAGTTCAGCCCGGCCGGCACCTGGCGGCGCAGCGCCTCCCAGCTCGCCTGCACGTCCGACGACCAGAACAGCGCGCCGCTGTGCTGGGTGCCGAGATAGGCGGCGCGGGCGAGGATCAGGTTGCGGAAAGCGGGCCGGTCGCGCGCCGATCCTTCCGCTACGCTGGACGTGTGCACCAGCGGATAGAGATTGTGATAGCGGTCGCCCGATCCGATCGAATAGAAATTGCCGTCGGGCACCAGGTCCGGCTCGGTCTCGTCGAGCCAGAACCAGTCGAAGCCCTGGCTGGCGATATTGTCGCGGATTTTCTCCCAGAACCACGAGCGCGCCTCGGGATTGGTGCTGTCGAGCAACGCTCCCGCCCGGTCCGCGCGCACCGGCAGGCCATCCACGACTCCGCCGTCCTTGTCCTTCAGCAGCCAGCCTTTGGCGCTCAGCAGGTTGAAATAGCGCGATTCGCGCTCGAAGCGCGGCCACACGCTGATGATGCTGTGCATGCCCTGGTCGTGGAGCTGCTTGTTCATCGCCACGGGGTCCGGGAAATAGGTCCGGTCGATGTCGAGCTGCCCCATGCGCGTCCAGTAGAACCAGTCGAGCACCATCACGTCGAGCGGATAGCCGCGGCTGCGATAGCCCTCGGCCACGCCCAGCAGTTCCTTCTGGCTCTCGTAGCGCGCCTTGCTCTGGATCAGCCCGAACGCGGCCTTGGGCGGTAGCGGCGTGTCGCCGGTCAGCCTGGCATAGCCGGCATAGATCGCGTCCGTGGTCGCCCCGGTGATGACGAAGAAGGACACGCGCTCGCCGACTTCGGACTGCCAATGCGTGCTGCCGTGCAGCCCGGGGGAGACGATGGTGGCGGAAGGATTGTCCCACACCACCGCATAGCCCTTGCTGGTCACCAGGAACGGGATGCACACCGTCTCGCCCGCCGGCGCGTCGTAATAATGCCGGCAGTCGATCGTCCGCCCACGCAGGTCGAGCGGGCCGGTGCTCTCCTGGTTCTGCCCGAGCCCGTAATAATGCTCGTCCTGCGGCGCCGCAAAGCTTGCCCCGGCCTTGAACGTCTTCTCGCCATTGACGGTGTGCGGCGCCAGCTCCCAGCCGTTCATCCGGGTGAGCAGCCGCCCGTCCGCCCCGCGCACGGACAGCGACACCCGGGGCAGCGACGGCACGAAATAGCGCTCCATCTGGCTCGGCGCCTTGGGCCAGGGCTGCGGATCGACGGTGAGGGTCAGCGCGGACGAGGCGAACACGTCGCCGCTGCCGTCCGCCTTGTGGGTCCAGCCCCTGGCATCGACCTTGCCGGAGATGCCATGGCCGGGCGCCGCATCGCTCAGCGCCCGTTCGAGCGAGATGGTGACGCGCACGATGTTCGGCGCATAGGGCTCGACCGCGACGAAGGCGCCGTTGCGCTCGACCGTGGCCAGTGACTGGGCGGCAACAGGGAGCGGTACCAGCGCCAGGGCGAGACCACAAAGAAGCTGGGCAATCCGCATCGTTCGACTCTCCCTGGCCCATGCGTTGCGCGAAACTTCCGTCGCCGCAAGCAGGGCTAAGGTCGTAGTCCCCGGGGCTTGACCCGGGGTCCCGCTTCTTATGTCTTGTCACAGACGGATCGGCAGGAGAGACGCGGTGAAGACCCTAGGCACGACGCTCGCGCTCCTCCTGGCATGCTCGCCCGGCATCGCCTCCGCCCAGACCGCCGATCCGACCAGCTTCGCCGCAAGCGCAGACGTCCAGGCCCAGACCCGCGCGATGCTCGCCGAGATGAAGCCCGGTCAGGGCTTCATGTGGCGTCCGCTGGTCCGCGACGGCGCGACCGTGGCGGCGATCGAGATCTGGAAGAAGCCGGGCCGCCCGGCGGTCCACCCCGCCGAAGCGGAATATGCGATCGTGCTGGAAGGTGCCGGCACCCTGGTCTCGGGCGGCACCCTGGCCGACCCGGCGACCCGCAACCCCGGGCTGGTCGAAGGCAGCCGCATCGAGGGCGGTACCACCCGCACGCTCGGTCCCGGCGACGTCATCCTCGTCCCTGCCGGCGTGCCGCACTGGTTCGGGATCACCGGAGACCGGCTGGTCCTGCTCGGCATCAAGCTCCCCGGCGCGAAATAGGCGCCCCACTCGCAGCGGAACTTCTCGACCAAGACGGACAGTCCTGCGGCCAATCGGGACGCCAGACGCGGCGCGACCCGGTATTGCCCGGGACATGTCCTATTCCCTGCTGAAGTTCACCCTGCTCGGCCTGACCGTGATCGCCCCATCGGTTCCCGCCGCCGCCACCGCCGCGCCGGGCGACAGCCGGGCGCCGAAGAAGCTGATGCAGCGCTGGGCTACCGGCACGCCCAGTCCCGGCGCCGGCCTGCCCGGCTGGTATTCCAGGACGCCCGACCTCCATGTCCACCAGCCCCTCAGCGGCCCGCGCATCCCGGTCGCCGAGATCGATCTGCTCCGCCGCCGCGCGATGCTGGTATTCGACGCACTGATGCTCCAGCCGTCGCTGCGCGACGTGCGCGGCACCGCGCTCCAGGCCGACATCAACATCTCGGTCGTCCCAACCGAGGCAGGGGTCAGGCTGGTCGGCGCGACCTTCAGCATCAACGCCAAGAGCGTGATCGAGGGCAAGCCCGGCACCATCCTGCGCGACGGGCGCTACATCACGCCGTCCGAGGAAGGCGCGGTGCTGCGCGTGTTCCTCAATCCCTATGACATGCTGGCGCACCGCCAGGTGCTGGCCGAGGGTGTCCAGGGCGCCAGCCTGCAGATCCGCACCGGCTCCGCCTTCGGCCTCTACGTCGCCGATCGCCTGCCGGACTATGATCCCCGATCCGAATATGCCTGGAACCCCAGGCCGCTCGCGGCGCAGCTGCAGAACGACCGCAGCTGGTACCAGCCCGGCGCCCCGGGCGTGCATCCGCTGCTGGCTCATGTGTCCAGCTATTCGCAGGAGAATGACGCCCTGCGCACCGACCGGCTCGATCCGGAGCGCCCGGTCGCCCGCCTCGCCGCGGCGATGTTCATGACCGATTGGGAGGATGTCCGGCGCCGGATGAAGGCGCTGCGCTGATCAGGCCCAGAGATCGCGCACGGTGCGCCCGCTAGGGGGCAGGTCCTCGAAGGTGTCGAGCCCGTCGAAATGATCGATCGGCAGGTCGGCGACCGCTTCCAGCTCGGCGAGGCGCAGATTGACCGCCATGCGCCGCCGGCCATCCTCCTCGAGCCGTAGTCCACGCCACGCCAGCACCCCGGCGCAGCTCGGGCAGAACAGGATCTCGAGCGCCGGATCTTCCTTGCCGACCCGGCGGAAGCGCGAGGTCGGGCCGGTGACGGCAACGCGTTCCCCTTCGAAATCATAGGCCCAGAGCGCGCCATAGCGACGGCAGAGCGTGCAATTGCACGCCGTGATCGAGCCCGGATCCCCGCTCAGGGTCCAGGCCGCTGCGCCACAATGGCAGGATCCCTTCAGCATACGCCTCTCCGGTTGATCGAGTGCCATCCTGCCAGTGCCGGTCCCTGCCGACTAGTCGGCTCGGCCTGACCGCCGATATCGGCAGAGTTTCCCGCGTTGGCGGAGCATCGCTTTGCGGCCATACAGCCTTGCCTGCTCACCACGGCGAGAAACAAAAGAGGGAAAACAATGCGTCTATCCTGTATCTGCGTACCGATTGCGCTGCTCGTTCCGGCGCTCGCGCATGCCGGCACCTGCGAGGAGTCCTTCACCAAGAGCGGGAGCTTCATCAGCGGCCAGAAATTCGCCGCCTCGGTGACGCTGCCGGGCCTGACGCCGGCCAGCGCGATCGGCCAGATGCGCGGGATCGTCGTCACCAAGGGATATGACGTGCTGGCTGCCGAGCCCGAGGACGGCAGCATGCTGATCGAGCAGCCGCAGACCGGCAAGGTCCGCGCCTTCCCGATCACCATCACCGCCACGCCCGACGGCAATGTCCGGATGGAGGCAAAGCTGCGCGCCGGCATGTCGGCCCCGAGCGAGCCCGCCAAGGCCGAGATGTGCGGCATGCTGAACCAGCTGAAGACCGGCCGGGCGGGAACCGCGGCAGCCAGCGCGGGCATGAACGCGGCCGGCAACAAGGCGCCGCTCGACATGGACGCGCTGTCGATCTCGCACCAGATCTCCAAGGACACCCAGCGCAACGCCGCCGCCATTCCGCTGCGCTACAAGGACAAGACCTTCATCGTCAGCGGCACGGTGAAGTCGATCGACAAGATGGATGACGCCTATGTCGTCACCTACGACATCCCCGAGCCCTATAACGAAGCGATCCGCCTGCCCGGCACCGCGCCGTTCAAGACCGACATCTTCTGCCGGTTGGCCAAGGGCCAGTCGGTGTTCGCGCTGCAGCTCAAGCCCGGCAAGCGGATCAAGCTCTCGGGCGTCTATGCCAATTTCAACCCGAACGCCCATGGCCTGCTGCTGGAGAATTGCCGCCCGGTGAAGTGATCGGGCACGATCATCGGCGGGGGCCGTCCGCATTGGCGCGGCCGGCCCCCGCCATGGCGCATCCAGTATCCGCTGCGCCGGACCGCGCCGCCACACCAGCGCAGTCGCCCCCGATCCGTGCAGAGCCGGGAATATCCGCCTCCCCGTCCGAAGACATTCGGCGCCTGAATACAGATCGCAACGCGCGCCCGGCCTTTCGCAGCAGGGCGTGTACATCCTGGCTGAAGCGCCGGTGATGCTCACCCCAGGCGCGATCATACATCTCATCGATCATGGCTGCCCTCCGGATCAGAAGCTTGCCCGGAAGAGATGCGGATCTTCGGCTTACGCTTCCAACAAAAGGATCGACACCTCTTATCAAGAGGCTTTATCAAGCGCCATGCGACGGCTCCCCCCGCTTCCCGCAGTTCGCGCATTCGAAGCGATCGCGCGCAGGGGCACCTTCACGGCGGCGGCCGCTGAATTGGGGATGACCCAGGCCGCCATCAGCTATCAGATCAAGATACTCGAGGAGCGGGTCGGCGAACCGCTCTTCGTGCGGCGGGGAAGACGCGCCGAACTGACTGCCGGTGGGGCCCGCGTCGCGTCACGGCTGGCAATCGCCTTCGACGAGATCGAAATGGCGTTCGACGAGCTCACCGGCGAGAGCGAGACGGTATTGCGCATCGCCACGACGGCTAGTTTCGCGAACAACTGGCTGGCGCGAAACATCGGCACCTTTCAGGCCGAGCATCCGGATATCGAGATCGAGCTCGAAGTCAGCGGTACGGTGATCGACCTTGCAGAATCCCGCATCGACGTCGCCATAAGATCTGGCCGCGGGGATTGGCCTGGCCTGAAATCCGAGCATCTGGCGACGGTCGACTTCACTCCGATGTGCAGTCCGGCGCTGATCGAGGGGCACCAACTGCCGCTGGATGCCGGCAAGGCCTTGGAAATGCAGAGGATCAGCCCGCAGGATCGGTGGTGGCCGATATGGTTCCGAAGTGCCGGCGTGGAGATCGGGGACGATCTCGGACGCGGCGGCATTCGCATGGACTCACAGGCGACCGAGGGGCAGGCGGCACTCGCCGGACATGGAATCGCGCTGATGACCCCGATGCTATGGCGTCCGGAACTCGCGAGCGGGCGCCTCATATGTCCTTTCGCCACCATAGCCGATGAAGGCACCGCCTATTGGTTCGTCCATGCCGAGAACCGCCGGCATACGCGCAAGATCGCCCGGTTCCGCGACTGGCTCGTCCCGGCATTTCGCGCGATGGCCGCCGCGCCTGAAATGGGCGCGATCGAAGGGGCGTAGCTGCCTTTCGACCGAACCACTTCTTCCGGCGGCCGGCCGCCCCTTACCGCCCGCCGAACAGCGCCTCCGCTTCGCTCCGCGTCGGGATCGCGCGCAGCACGAAGCTCGAATTGATCGTCACCACGCCGGGCAGCCGCCCGAGATGCTCGCGGTGCAGCCGCTCATAATCGTCCAGGTCGCGCGCCAGGATCTTGAGCCGGTAATCCTGTCCACCCGAGACCAGCGCGCATTCCACCACCCCGTCGATCTGCGCTACCGCCGCCTCGAAGCGCGCCAGGTCCTCCTCCACCTGCGTGCCCAGCGTGATGTCGACCAGCGCAGTGATCCGGAAGCCCAGCCGCCGGTGCCCGAGTCGCGCGCCATAGCCGAGCAGATGCCCCGACGCCTCGAGCGCCTGGATGCGGCGGGTACAGGCCGATTGCGAGAGGCCCACCTCGCCGGCGATCGCGCTCACCGGCGCGCGCGCATCGGCGGCGAGCGATTTGAGGATAGCTGCGTCGATCCTGTCCATCCTGCATGGATAGCGCATCTTCATGTCATTTACAGCAATTCCATGCGTCCAGCCGCATCGCTTGTCATATCTTTGCAGGGATTCATCGCCCGCCATGCGATATTCTGCGCGCCAATCGCTTTCAGGAGAGGCTTCCATGCGCATCGGCGTTCCCAAGGAAATCAAGAATCACGAATATCGCGTCGGCCTGACCCCGGCCTCGGTGGCCGAGCTGGTCCATGCCGGCCATGAAGTGCTGGTCGAGACCAAGGCTGGCATGGGCATCGATTTCGACGACGCGGCCTATACCGCCGTCGGCGCGAAAATCGCTCCCGACGCCGCCGCGGTGTTCGCCGGCTCGGACATGATCGTGAAGGTCAAGGAGCCGCAGCCGCAGGAAATCGCGATGCTCGAGCCGCGCCACCTGCTGTTCACCTATCTCCACCTCGCCGCCGACAAGCCCCAGGCCGAGGGCCTGATGGCCTCGGGCGCGACCTGCATCGCCTATGAGACCGTCACCTCGAACTCGGGCGCCCTGCCCCTGCTCAAGCCGATGTCGGAAGTCGCCGGCCGCATGTCGGTCCAGGTCGCCTCGCACTATCTCGAGAAGGAACAGGGCGGCCGCGGCGAACTGCTCGGCGGCGTGCCGGGCGTGGCGCCGTGCAAGGTCGCGATTCTCGGCGGCGGCGTCTCGGGCATCAACGCCGCGCAGATGGCGACCGGCCAGCGCGCCGACGTCACCATCTACGACATCAACAATGAGCGCCTGGCCGAGCTCGACATGCATTTCGGCAGCCAGATCAAGACCGCCTATGCCAGCAAGGCCGCGATCGCCGAGGCGGTGAAGACCTCGCAGGTCGTGATCGGCGCGGTGCTGGTGCCGGGCGCCGCGGCACCCAAGCTCGTCACCCGCGAGATGCTCAAGACGATGATGCGCGGCTCGGTGCTGGTCGACATCGCGATCGACCAGGGCGGCTGCTTCGAGACCAGCCATGCGACTACGCACGACAATCCGGTCTACGAAGTCGACGGCGTGATCCATTATTGCGTTGCCAACATGCCGGGCGCGGTCGCTCGCACCTCGGCCTTTGCGCTCAACAACGCGACGCTGCCGTTCGTGCTCAAGCTCGCCAACCTCGGCGCCGAGGGTGCGATGAAGGCCGACAAGCACCTCGCCAACGGCCTCAACGTCTACAAGGGCAAGATCGCGTTCAAGGCCGTCGCCGACGATCTCGACCTGCCGTACGAGGCCTGGGCGGGCTGATCGCCTCTCCGCTTGTAATGTAGGATTTCGCATGTTTGCGTGGAGCGGTCGGGACTCGGGTCCCGGCCGCTCTTTGCTTTGTAGGAAAGATAGGATCGGCCGCGCGCAAGGATATTGCGCAGCGCACTGGCGCGCCGTGCACGATGTTCGCGATCTTTGGGGCAGGTCCGCTAGGGCCTCGGCGCCTGTCCCTGCTGCCGCGCCGCGTCCGCCAGCAGCATGTCCAGCACCAGCAGGCGTGCCGCCAGCTGGTCGCGATAGCTCGCCTTTTCCGGGGTCAGCGCCAGCGCCTTGTCCCACCAGGGCTTGGCCTCGGCGTAGCGGCCGGCACGGACCAGCGCGAGGCCGTAGAAGAAGGGCGGACCGGGATGCGTCGGGCTGATCGCCAGCGCCTTGTCGAAGGCGAACTGCGCCGCCGGCGAGATCTGGTTGCCGTCATATTCGGCCAGTGCCGAGCCGAAGCCGGTCCACAGCGCCACGTCCCCCGGCACCTGGCGCACCGCGCCCTGCCAAACCTTGGTCGCCCGCTCGCGGTCGCCCTGGCGAAGCATGCCGTCGGCAAGGTTGCCATAGCTCCAGGCATAGGTGCCGTATTTGCCGAACATCGCGTCGCGCAGGTCAACCATCTCCTGGTTGACCAGGTTCTTCTGGGCATCGGCGGCAACCGGATGGCCGGGCAGCGCCGGGCTCCCCTGCCAGGCATAGCCTGCCGCGCCGAGCATCATCGCGGTGGCCGCCACGGTCCACAGCTTGCGGGGATAGCGCAGCAGCACGAGCGCCAGCGCCGCAACCAGGGCGACGAGCGCGAGCATCAGCCAGCCCATCATTCGGCTCCCTTGCGGAACAGCCGCCGCGCGAGCAGCAGGCCGATGATGAGCAGCAGCAGCGGCGCGATCCACAAAGGCGCGGTCACCCAGCTGAGCGGCGGGTCATAGGTGACGTAATCGCCATAGCGCTGGATCAGATAGCTGCGGATCGCCGCCGGCTGCTCGCCCTTGGCGATGCGCTCGCGGACCAGCGCCCGCATGTCGCCGGCCATTTCGGCATCGCTGTCGGCGATCGACTGGCCCTGGCAGACGAGGCAGCGCAGCGTCTCCATCAGCGCCTTGGCCCGCGCTTCCTGCGTCGCATCGGGCAGCTGGCTATAGGCGAGCGGCGCCGCCGGCCGGTTCGAATCGGCAAGCACCGGGCCGGCGGCGAGCAGCGCGAGGAGGATCGCGAGGCGCCTCATTTCGCGGCCTCCAGCTTGGCGAGGATGCCGGGGATGTCGTCGGCGCGGATGTCGCCGATATGCTGGTCGACGATCTCGCCGCGGCTGTTGACGATGAAGGTCTCGGGCACGCCCGAGGAGCCCAGCGCGATCTGCGCCTTGCCGGTCGGGTCATCCCCGATCCGCGCATAGGGATCGCCGTTGCGCTGGAGGAAGCCCTGCACGGCCTCAGGCGTATCGCGGACGGCGATCGCGTCGATCTCGACACCGGCCTGTTTGAGCTTGAGCAGTTGCGGCGCCTCGGCGATGCACGGGATGCACCAGCTGGCGAAGACGTTCAGCAGCCGCGGCTTGCCCTTCAGCGCGGCGCTGTCGATGCCCGGCTTGGTCGCCAGCAACGGCTTCATCGCCAGCGCCGGCAGCGGCTTGCCGACCATCGCCGAATGGATCGTCCGGTCGGCCGGCTTGATCAGCCCGCCGGCGACCAGCGCGAAGACCAGGGCGAACAGCGCCAGCGGCGCCCAGATCAGCAGCCGCCTCATGCGTCGTTCTCCGCGTCGCGCCGCTCGCGCCGGACGCGGCCGATCAGCGAGAGCAACCCGCCCAGCGCGACCAGGAAGCCGCCGGCCCAGATCAGCGTGACGAACGGCTTCCACCACGCCCGGATCTGCCAGCGCCCCTGCCCGTCACCCTGGCCGATCACGGTGTAGAGCTGGCCGTCGAGCAGGGTCGCGATCGCCGCCTCGTTGGTGTTGGTCGGCGGATTGGCGAAGAAGCGCTGCTGCGGGAACAGGTCGATCGTATCGCCATCCCGCGTCGCCTTGAGATGCGCCTCGAGCGCCGACCAGTTGGGGCCGACCGCCGGCCGCACCTCGAGCAGCTCGACGCGGTACGGGCCGACGGTGACGTTCTGCCCGACCGTGATCGCCGCCAGCCGCTCGACCTTGAACGCGCCGTCGGCGGCCATCCCGGCGATGCTCACCGCGATGCCGAGATGGGCGACGACCATGCCGTAGATGTGCAGCGGCGTGCGGCGCAGGTTGCGGCGGATCAGCGGGATCACGCTGGCGACGGCGAGCATGGCGGCGAGGCCCAGCGCCAGCGACGGCATCCAGTGCGCCCCGCCCAGCGCGAAGACGAGGGCAAAGGCGATGCCGCCGACGCCGACCGGCACCAGCAGCTTGCCGAACAGCGTGTTCCACTGGTCGCGGCGCCATTTGAGCAGCGGCCCGGCGGCAGTCGCGGCGACGAGCGCGAGACCGACGGGGGCAGCCGCCTTCTCGAAGAAGGGCGCGCCGATCGACAGCTGCACGCCGGCGGCCTGGGCGACGAGCGGATAGAGCGTGCCGATGAAGACGACGCCGAGAATGACCGAGAGCAGCAGGTTGTTGAGCACCAGCGCGCCCTCGCGGCTCACCAGCTCGAAGGTCGCGCCCTGCTTCACCGTGCCGATCCGCGCGCCGAACAGCGCCAGCGCCCCGCCGATATAGATGCCCAGCAGGGCGAGGATGAACCCGCCCCGGGTCGGGTCGACCGCGAAGGCATGGACGCTGACCAGGATGCCCGAGCGGACCAGGAAGGTGCCGATCATCGACATCGAGAAGGCGACCACCGCCAGCATCACCGTCCAGGCACGCAGCCCGTCGCGGGTGGCGAGCACGGTCACCGAATGGAGCAGGGCGGTCGCCGCCAGCCAGGGCATCAGCGAGGCGTTCTCGACCGGATCCCAGAACCACCAGCCGCCCCAGCCGAGCTCGTAATAGGCCCAGTAGCTACCGGCGGTGATGCCGATGGTCAGGAAGATCCAGGCGCCGAGCACCCAGGGCCGCATCGCCTTGGCAAAGGCGGGGCCGACATCGCGCATCAGCAGCGCACCCACCGCGAAGCTGAACGCCACCGAAAGCCCGACATAGCCGAGATAAAGCGTCGGCGGGTGGAAGGCGAGGCCAGGGTCCTGCAGCAGCGGATTGAGCCCCCGCCCGTCCAGCGGGGCGGGATTCACGCGCACGAACGGGTTGGAGGCGAAGGCGAGGAAAGCGTAGAAACCGATCGCAATCGCCGCCTGCGCGCCCAATGTCGCGGCTAGCGTCGCGGTGGCGAGGCGCTTCTCGAACAGCGCGACCCCTGCCCCCGCCGTCGCCAGCACGGTGACCCAGAGCAGCATCGAGCCCTCATGGTTCCCCCAGGCGCCGGCGATCTTGTAGATCAGCGGCTTCATCGAATGGCTGTTCTCGACGACGAGCTCCACCGACATGTCGGAGAGGACGAACAGTGTGATGAGCAGCCCGAAGGCGGCGAGCGCCAGCATGCCCTGGACCACGGCGACGCGGCGCAGCGCGGTCATCACCATCGCGCCGGTACCCTGCAGGGCACCCTTGGCCGCGCCCCAGGCGAGCATCACCTGGACGAGCGCGAAGCCCGTCGCGAGCCACAGGGCGGCGAGACCGGCTTCGGCGATCACTGCCCACCCCTCATTTGGCTAGCGTCTTCGTCTCGTGCATGTTGCCGGCGGCCTGGGGCGGCATGTAGCGCTCGTCATGCTTGGCGAGGATGTTGTCGGCGACGAAGCTGCCGTCCGGCTGGAACTTGCCCTCTGCCACGACCCCCGAGCCTTCCTTGAACAGATCGGGCGTCACGCCCTTGAACGCAACCGGCACCGTGGCCTGGCCGTCGGTCACCACGAAACGGATCGAGACGCCGTCGTCAGCACGCCGGATCGAACCCCTCTCGACCATCCCGCCCAGCCGGACGTGCCGGTCGAGCGGCAACGGCTTTCCCTTCACATCGGCCGGGGCATAGAAGAACGCAGCCTGGTCCTTGAGCGCCGACATCGCCAGCGCCGAGGCGCCGAGGATCGCGCCCAGGGCGAGCAGCGCAAGGACGAGCCGCTGGTGCTTCGCCTTCATGCGCGGCCACTCCGCAGCGCTTCGGCCGCAGCCTCTGCCCGGCGCATAGCCGCATAGCTGAGCGCGGCAATCCCGACCGTGCCGACCAGCACGACCAGATAGGCGGCGGTGATGAAGGGCCAGTGGTTCATGCCGCCGCCATCCGCCGCAGCCGGGCCTCGACCTTCTGGCTCGCCAGGATCGCGCGCATCCGCATCAGCACCACGCCGGCGAAGAACAGGGTGAAGCCGGCCAGCGTGAAGAACAGGGGCCAGAGCAGCGAGATGTGGATCTTGCCGGTCACGACGCTCTCACCCTGGTGGAGCGTGTTCCACCAGATCACCGAATAATGGACGATCGGCAGCAGGGCACTGCCCGCCACGCCGAACAGCGCCGGCACCCGCCCGTCGCCCGAGCGCTCGGCATCGGCACGGTCGAGCGCGATCCAGGCGATGTAGACGAAGAACAGCAGCAGCATCGAGGTCAGCCGCCCGTCCCATTCCCACCAGGTACCCCAGGTCGGGCGACCCCAGATCGAACCGGTGAGCAGGCAGAGCGCCGCGAAGGTCGCCCCCGCCGGCGCAATCGCCCGGGCAGCGACACTGGCCAGCGGATGCCGCCAGATCAGATAGCTCAGACAGGCGATGGCGAGGCCGCTCCACCCGCCCATGCCCAGCCAAGCGCTCGGGACGTGGATATAGAGGATGCGCGCACTCTCCTTCTGCACTGCGTCGGGCGGCGTGAGCGTCAGCCCCGCCCAGCAGCCGAACAGCACCAGTGCCACGCCGATCCAGAACAGGATCGGCGTCAGCGGCCGCGCAATTCTGAGGAAGCGCGCGGGATTGGCGAGGGCATGCAAGGCAGGCACCCGCAACGACTAGCGGGGTTCGGATGCGGAATCCATGCTGAGAATTGACAGGTTTGGTGAGTTCCTGTGAGCCGCTCAGCCGGGGCAGCGCCGCAGCGCCATCGTCGGGAAGCTGCCCTCTCCCACCGACACCGGCAACAGCCGGTCCGGCGCGCCCTGGCCGACCAGGCGGAGGCTGTCCCCTTCGATCCGGAACGCCATCGCCACGTCCGCGGCGTCCTTCCGCGACTCCGGCCTCGTGGCGAGCGCGCTGTCCACTTCGATCACGAACATCACCGTGCTGGGATCCGAGCCATCGCTGACGATGCGCCGGACCGGAAGCGAGTTCACCGGTCGTCCCTTGCTGACGAAGTCGATCGTGTCGCGCGAGAAATAGAAATAGGTGTCGCCGCATTCGGAAGCGGCGCGCGCCCAGCGATGGCCGACGATCTCGTCGGCTCTGCCGGTGCTCATGTTGCAGGCGGCGAGCGCCAGCGGGGCGATCAACAGGGGGGCGGCGCGCATGCCAACCCGCCTGCCCCATCGGGTGTTTCCAGCGGCATAACGGCGAGAGTTAATGCTTGGAGACATTGCACAAATCCGCTCCTCTCCCTGGAAGGAAGGGGGATTCCTCAATGCACCGCGCCGAGATGCCCCAGCTTGTCCGGATTGCGCGTCACATAGATGCCAGTGATCTTGCCGTCCTCGATCGCGAGCGCGGTGGTCTGGAGCACGCCGCCCGGCTCGATCGAGACGAAGCCCGGCAGGCCGTTGATCATGCCGTAGCGCACGATCTTCGACATCTCCTTGGCGAAGAAGCGCGCCAGCGAGGTGAACAGCTTCATATTATCGTCCACACCCTGGATCGGCTTGAGGCCCGCATGGACCTTCCCGCCACCATCCGACCAGGTGGTGACGTCGTCGGCGAGCAGGCCGCGAAATGCGGTCATGTCGCCGCTGCGCGACGCAGCGAAGAAGGCGGCGACGATCTCCATCCCCTTCTCCTTCGGCAGATCGTAGCGCGGGCGCGCGGCACGGACATGGGTGCGCGCCCGGCTGGCGAGCTGACGCGCCGCGGCGGGTTCGCGCCCGATCGTCTCGCCCACTTCCTCGAAGCTCACCCCGAACACGTCGTGGAGCAGGAAGGCGGCACGCTCCAGCGGCGACAGGCGTTCGAGCGCCATCATCAGCGGAAGCGTCACGTCCTCCACTTCGTCCTCCTCCTCGACGATCGGCTCGGGAAGCCAGGGGCCGACATAGGTCTCGCGCCGGGCCCGGGCGGACTTGAGCTGATCGAGACACAGCCGCGTCACCACGCGGCGCAGGAACGCCTCGGGCTCGCGGACCTGATCGCGGTCGGTGTCGAGCCAGCGCAGGAACGCGTCCTGCACCACGTCTTCCGCATCCGCGACCGAACCGAGCATGCGATAGGCAACCCGCGCCAGCCGCGGACGCAGCGGATCGAAGCTCGCCGCTGCGTCCGCGCCGCTCACGCTGCCGCCACCACGGGCTTGGCGTCGTAGAACAGGTCGAACCCGACCGCGAGGCGGTTCCAGCCGTTGATCACGTTGATCATCAAGGTGAGCTGCACCTGTTCCTCCTGGGTGAACTCGAAGGCGAGTTCCTCATAGATCGCCTGCGGCGCCCGTGCGGTGGATACCAGAGTCATCGCATCCGTCCATGCCAGCGCGGCGCGCTCGCGCGGGGTATAGCAGGGCGCCTCGTGCCAGGCACTGAGCAGATAGATGCGCTGCTCGCTCTCACCGGCCTTGCGGGCATCGGCGGTGTGCATGTTCAGGCAGTTGGCGCAGCCGTTGATCTGCGAGGCGCGGATCTTCACCAGCTCGAGCAGGCTGTGCTCGAGCTTCGGCGCGATCTTGAGCGACATTTCGAACCACGCCTTCATCTCGGCGGGGGCGGCGGTGAAAAGGTCGAGGCGGCCGGTCATCTTGCATCTCCTTGGTTGGATGCAGGCATGACGAGATCGCCGCGCGAGATGTGACATGGGGATGGAATTTTTCTGGAGAATCCGAAAAAAATCAGCCGGGAGTGCTCCAGGACCCGTTGCGATAAAGCAGCGCAGCCGCGTTGGTGCGGGACAGATCGATCTCCACGGCTTTCGGGCGCGCCTTGCTGAACATCGTCGCAGTCGAGATATTCTGCTCGAACCAGACAAGCACGGTATCGGTCGGCGTCAAGCCCACCTGACCTATGGCACTGGCGCGCGGCGCGACATGTATCGGCAACATCCGTTGGCCGCCGCCAATCCCGTCCAGTGATTGGCTGAGTCCGGCATGGATCGGGCCATATTGGTTCACCAGGGTGATCTCCGTTGCGGGCCCGCCCGGCGAGGCTCGCCCCAACCGACCGTTTGCGTCCAGCACGCATTGCTCGCCAAGCCTGACCGGCTGCCGGTTGGTCCCCGAGGTCACGCCGATGCCGTCGACGAACTTGTGGGCGCCGAACAATTCAAATTCCGACTTCCAGGATATCCGGTTCGTATGGATGAATTGCCGGCTCGCGTCCCAGACGACACCATAGCCGCCTTCCACCTTCCTCGCGATGCAGAGCGAATAGTTGCCGCCCCTAAGCATCCCGAGGTCGCCCACGTCGATCTCGATCGTGACTTGCTTGGAAATGCCGTTGATCCCCGACAGGTCATGCTGAGACATAGACGTTCTCCCTCCGGCAAAATACGTGCCCCGAGCGGCATACAGGCGCGTGCCGGCACGCCCAACGCGGAAGTGCCGGCTTTTCGGTCCGTATCGGCGACAAGGCTGACCCGCTTCGCCGGATGCGACATCCGCCCGGACTATTGCTCCTTGGCCGGCCCAGAAAACGGATCGGTCACCGCCGGCTGGGTCGGGATCGGCAGGCGCGGCAGCGGCTTGTCGGCATTGGCGGCATCCAGCAGGAACGCCGCCAGGATGATCGCCGCCTGGCGCATGTCCGCCGCCTTCAGGTGATCGAAGGTGTCGAGCTGGGTGTGGTGCACCCGGGTCTCGTAATCGAGCGGATCCTGGATGAACTGGAACGCCGGGATGCCGACCGCCTGCATGAACTGATGGTCGGTGCCCTCGGTCTTCTGGATCGCCACGGTCGACGCGCCCATCGAGGCGAAGGGCTCGAGCCACTCCTTGAAGATCGGCACCGCCGCCATGTTGTTCTCGGCATAGATGCCGCGGATCTTCCCCGAGCCATTGTCGAGGTTGAAATAGGCGGCGAGGTCCTTGTGCCCCGGCAGCGGGGTGATCGGGAAGCGGGTCGCCCAGCTATAGTAGAATTCGTCGGCGCTGGGGACGTGATCCCAGGCCGGGCGCTTGGCCAGATGCTGCTCGATATAGGCAATCGAGCCGTACAGGCTCTGCTCCTCGCCGGCCCATAGTGCGAAGCGGATCGTCCGCTTCGGCTTGATCCCGCTGGCGGCGATGATCCGCGCCGCTTCCATCACCACCGCGCTGCCCGCGCCATTGTCGGCGGCGCCGTCGCCCGCCACCCAGCTGTCGAGATGCGCGCCGGCCATCACATAGCCGGCCTTGGGATCGCGGCCCTTGATGTCGGCGAGGATGTTGTAAGCCTTGGTGTCGCTGTCGTCGAAATGGACATTGCTGTCGATCTCGAGCGTCGGCGCCTTGCCGGTCCAGGCCAGGCGGACGAGGCGGCGATAATCCTCGGCCGCGATCTCGATGCCCGGCACCTTGGGCGTCTCGCCGACATGATGGAGATAGCCCTCGCCATGGATCAGCTTGCCGTCGCTCCGCGAACGCGTGACATAGGCGACCGCGCCTTCGTCGGCGAGGAACCTGGCGAGCTGGCCCTCGAACTTCGCACGGCTCAGCGACTGGTCGAGCTTCGTGGGATCCCAGGTCGGCTCCTCATAGAGGTCGAGCTTGGCGAGGTCCTCGTCGCTCAGCCGCTGGAACGGCGCTTCCTTGGGCTCCGAGCCGGTGCCGGGGGCCGAGGTCAGCACGATCTTGCCGGCGAGCTTGCCCTTCCACTGGGCGAAGTCACCCGGGCTGCGGAGCGGCGCGACGATCACCGGTGCGGTGACGGGCCCGTTGGTCGCCGGCGTCCAGGCGATCGGGATGGCGGTGAGCTGCACCGGGCGCGGCGCGACCATGCGGACGCTCGACTTCTCGATCCACCAGCCGCGGCCGAAATCAAAGCCTTCCTTGTGGACATCGGTGAGGCCCCAGCCCCTGAACTTCTCCTGCGTCCACTTCTCCGCTTCGCGCATCGAGGGCGAATTGGTCATGCGCGGGCCGATCACGTCGGCGAGATATTCGGCGGTGGGCATCACCTCCGAATGATTGGTGCCCTGGTCGACGAGCACGGCGACGGTGGCGGGATCGATCGACTGGGCGGTGGCCGGCGCCGCGATCAGCAGGGTAGCGGTGGCGAGGAGGAAAGTGCGCATGGAGCTCCGCAGAAATGCGAGGGGGATGCGCGACGCTATTGGCCGCGCATCCCCCGTGCAAGCCCGTGGAGGCTTTGTCTCAGCCGCGGCCGATAAGGCGCTGCGCGATCCGGTCGGCGACTTCGCTCTGCGGATCGCCAGTGCGGGCGCTTTCGTCCCACACTTCGATCAGGCGATCGGGGATCTTGTCTACGCGCGCCTGCACCTCGGCCATGTTGCCCTGGCCGAGATACTCCAGGCCGACATTGATGATGCCGCCGGCGTTGATGACGTAATCGGGCGCGTAGAGGATGCCGCGATCGTGGAGGCGGTGGCCGTCCTGGCGGGTCGCCAGCTGGTTGTTCGCGCCGCCGGCGACGACGGTGGTCTTCAGCGCCGCGATCGACTGCTCGGTGAAGATCGCACCCAGCGCGTTCGGGCTCAGCACGTCCGTCTCGATGCCGAGGATCTCGGAGGCGTCGATCGCCTCGCCGCCCAGTTCCGCGGCCAGCGCCTTGGCGCGCTCGGCATTGACGTCGGCCAGCACCAGCTTCGCGCCGTCCCGGGCGAGCAGGCGGGCAACGCCGCCGCCGACCGAACCGACGCCCTGGATGGCGACACGCACGCCGGCCATCGAATCGGCACCGAGGCCGCGCTTTGCCGCCGCCTTCACGCCGAGATAGACGCCGCGCGCGGTGACCGGGCCGGGATCGCCGCCGGCACCGCCCTCGGCGACCGGCAGGCCCGAGACGTGACGAGTCTGGGTCGCGACGACCTTCATCCGCTCCTCGGACATGCCGACATCCTCGGCGGTGACGTACTTGCCGCCCAGCGATTCGACCGCGCGGCCGAACGCCTGGAGCTGCTCGGTGGTGACGGTGGCACCCGGCTGGCTCGCCAGGATCACGCCCTTGCCGCCGCCGAGCGGCAGGTTCGCCATCGCGTTCTTGTAGCTCATGCCACGCGACAGGCGCAGCGCGTCGGTGATCGCGGCGCGGTGGTCGGCATAATGCCAGAAGCGCACGCCGCCGGCCGCCGGGCCGAGCTTGCTGGAATGCACTGCTATGATTGCGCTCAGCCCCGATTCGCGGTCGCTGAACAGATGGACGCCTTCATGGTCGTCGAAGTCGGGGAAGCCCCAGTCGGTGATCACGCGCTACATTCCTGCGGAGAGTGCCGCACGAGTGTGTGCCGCGTGCGGTCACAAGGGGAAGAAATGGGGCGGATGACGGGACTTGAACCCGCGACCCTCGGTACCACAAACCGATGCTCTAACCAACTGAGCTACAACCGCCGTGAAGAAGGCGCGCTTAGCCGGGGCCGATGCGAAGCGCAAGATAATTGCCGAGAAATTTTGGCACTATCCGCGGGAAATGCGCACGGCCTCTTCCGGGGTGGTCACGCCCTCGCGCACCAGCGCCCGCGCGGCCGATCCGAGATTGGGTGCGCGGAGGAAGGCGTGGCGCGCCAGGATCGCCTCGTCGCCGCCATCGTTGATCAGCCGACGGATCGCGCCATCGGCGACGATCGCCTCGAACACGCCGGTCATGCCGGTGAAGCCCGTGCCCTGGCAGCTTTCGCAGCCCATCGCCTCGAACACGATCGCGCCCGAATCGAAGCCGAGCAGCGCCGAGACCGATCCCTGCGCCTGCACCGGGCGGCGGCAATCGGCGCACAGCCTGCGGACGAGCCGCTGGGCGAGCACCGCGGCGATCGTGGAAGCCAGGCGGAACGGCTCGACGCGCCAGTCGCGCATCCGGCGGACCGCCGAGACCGCGTCGGGTGCATCGATCGAAGCGATGACGAGGTGTCCGCTCTCGGCTGCCTCGGCCGCGGCGGCAGCGGCCTCGCGCCCGTCCAGCCCGTCGAGCGCGATCACGTCGGGATCCTGCTCCAGTGCCGCACGGATCGCGGCGGCGCCGGTGAGCCCCGTGATACGCGTAGCCCCCTCCACCGCCGGGGTGTCGATCGTCACGATATGGCGCGGCGAGCCGGAGAAGTGGCGGAGCAGCGTCGCGATGGTGGTGCTTCGGCCGGAGCCCGCCGCCCCGGCGACGAGCACCAGCCCGCCGCGTCGCAGCGCCGGAAGCAGCGCGTCGACCAGGCCTCGGCTCATCCCGATCGCCTCGAGCGCACGCTCACGCCGCTCGCCGCCATCGACGCGCAGCACGATGCGCTCGCCGTCCTCCTGCGCCAGGACCGAGACACCCGCCATCGCGCGGAATGCGGCGACCAGCGCGGGATCGGCGTGGAAATGGCGCGGCTCGGTCAGCTGGCCGGCGATGCGCATGCGCACCACCAGGGCGGCCGCGTCGGTTTCGAGATGGATGTGCGAAGCACGACGGTCGCGCGCCTCCGCGATCAAAGCCTCCGCCGGCGAACCAGGCTGAGCACCGGCAAGGAACAGCGGCTGCGGGGTTTCCGCCACCGGTGCCAGTGCTTCGGCTTCGATTTCCATAGGATCTCCCTTGCGGAGCGACTTGCGCTAGGCATCGCATGTGACATCGCGCTTGCGATTTTGTGACGTTTTCGGGTCACGCTGGCGCAGGGCCCGGGCTTTTGGCAGAACCCCGCCATGCAGAATCTCGCCTCCCCTCTCCTCAATCTCGGCTCGGGCCATCCGTCCGAACCCATTGCCGAGCACATCATGCGCTGGCCGGGCGTGCAGCGCGTGCCGCACCCGAAGATCCAGATGTTCATCGCCAAGAACTTCCTGGAGCCCGAGCTCTGCCAGCTGCTGATGATCAAGATCGACGCGGAGCGCCGCCCCTCGACGATCGCCGATGCGAATGACGACTATGCCTTCCGGACCAGCGAGACCTGCGACTTCACCGGACAGGACGCGGTGGCGACCGAACTCAAGCGGCGGATGACCGCGTTCACCGGGCTCGATCCGACGCATGGCGAGCCGATGCAGGGCCAGCGCTACGATATAGGCCAGGAGTTCAAGGCGCATACCGACTATTTCGAGCCGCAGGGCCGCGACTATGAGAAATATTGCTCGGTGGCGGGGCAGCGCACCTGGACGGTGATGCTCTACCTCAATGAAGTCGAGGCCGGCGGCGCGACGCGGTTCAAGGCCGTCGACAAGATCATCCAGCCCGAGGTGGGCAAGGTGGTCGCCTGGAACAACCTCCGGCCCGACGGCACTCCCAACCCCTCGACCATCCATCATGCGATGAAGGTGCGCGCGGGCCTGAAATATGTCGTGACGCAGTGGTATCGCCAGAAGCCTTGGGGCTGGTGAGCCCCGGACAGCACGACAGGGTCTGAAAGCAAACGGCCGGCCAGGTTCCCCTGGCCGGCCGCTGCTTTTCCGGGACCTTCGATCAGAAGGTCGTGCTGAGCCCGAGCGAGAAGATCCGGCCCTGGTTGTAGCGGTTGATGAAGACGATCGCGCCGTTCGAGAAGGTCTGGCTCTCGCTGAACCGCGTGCGGGTCAGGTTGCGGCCTTCCAGCTTGAGCTCGAACTTGCCGCCACCGATCTCGAAGCCCTGACGGGCCACGATGTCGAGGCGGATGCCCGGACGCTCGATGATGTCCGGCTGGAAGCCGTTGCCCGAAAGGTTGGACGGACCACGGTTGGTCACGCGGTCGCTGGCATAGTTGAACAGCACCGTGAACTGCGAAAGGCTCTGCGTGTCCTCCAGGCCGAGCTGCAGGTTGACCAGATGGTCCGACTGGCCGGTGAGCGGCGCGCCGTCGCGGAACTGCAGGCTCGCCGGGCCAAAGCCCGTCGCGCAGCCGCCCAGCGTCTGGTTGAGCACGTTCGGCACGCAGCTCGCATCGGCGGTGATCTCCGAATGCGTGTAGGTGTAGTTCGCGATCACCAGCGCCCGACGGGTGCTGAAGAAGCCGCCGCCCAGCGTGTCGAGCGGGAAATACTTCTGCATTTCGACTTCGGCGCCATAGAGCTTCGCCTTGGGCAGGTTGGCAAAGCCGGTCTGCAGGCGATCGTCGGCGCCGGTGTAGAAGCCGACCTGCTCGATCGGGTTCTTGATGTTCTTGTAGAAGCCGGCGACCGTGAAGCGCTGGTCACGTGCGAAGAACCATTCGAGGCGGCCCTCGAAATTGTAGAGCTGCGAGTCCTTGAGCAGCGGGTTGCCGAAGAACAGGCGATCCGAATCCGGATCGCGGAACTGCTGCGGCGCCAGCTCGCGGAACTGCGGGCGCGAGATCGTCTTGGCGAAGCTGCCGCGCAGCTGCAGGTTCTCCGCGAAGTTCCACGTCAGCGTCACCGCCGGCAGGAAATAGTCGTTGTTCAGCCGGGTGGTGGCAGTGCCGATCGGCGTCACGCTCTGCTCGGCCTTTTCGTAGCGGACGCCCGCCACGGCACGCACGCCCTTCAGCGCCTCGGTCTCCGCCTGGACATAGCCGGCGTTGATGCGCAGCTTGGCGTCATAGGCATAGGCGCCGAGCGGGGTGCTGAACTGCATCTCGAGGGTGCAGACGCGCTGGCCGACCTGCGGGCAGGCGTTGTTCACAACATCCGGGCTCAGCAGATAGTCCGGGCGCAGCAGGTTGTAGGGGAAGCCCGGCGCCGTGCCGCCGCCCGCGCTGGTCTGGTAGTTGAACTGCAGGCGCCGCGAGAAGCGATCCGTGTCCGAATAATAATAGCCGGCGGACAAGGTCAGCGGCACAGGATCCATCTTGTAGATGACGTCAGCCTGGCCGGTCCAGAGATTCTCCTCGAGGTCCGAGAAGATGACCGAGGCGAAGGGCGAGAAGCGCTGCGTGACCTGATAGGCGCCGTTGCACTGGAAGCCCGGCGTGCCATTGCCGCCATCATAGTTCGCCTGGCCGCCATTGGTGGTCGTCGCCGAGCAGAGATAGTCGAACTGGCGCTCGTAAGGCGCGTTGCGCTTCGAATTGGCATAGGCACCGCGCAGGTCGAGGCGCAGCGCGTCGGAGAAGCGGAGCTCGCCGACCAGCTGGCTCTCGAGCAGCTGGCGCTCGAACCAGTTGGTGTTCTGCTGGAAGCGCAGGCCGCTGGCGTTGTTGTAGATCTCCGCCGCCGAGCCGCGGCCCTGCTTGAGCACGTCGCGGATATAGACGTTGGTCCAGCGGATCGTGTTTTCGCCGAACGAATAGCCGACGCCGAGCAGGGCATTGCCCACGATACGGTTGTCGGTCAGCAGCGTGTGGAAATCGTTGCGGATCGCACCGGTCTCGGTGACGCTGTCCTGCTGACGGATCGAGCGGGTGCGGAACGTGTTGCTGTAGCCGGCCGACGTGACGATGCCGAGCCGGTCCTCGCCCAGATCGAACGACATGCCGGTGCTGATCTCCGCCGACCAGTTGGCCGGCAGGTGATCGTTGCGCTGGAGCAGCGTGGTCGAGGCATTGGAGAGCTGGAGCACCTGCGCGGCGGGGATCAGGCCCGAGCCGTTCGGCGCATTGCGGATGAAGGCCGGCACCTTTCGGGTGCCGTCGTCAAAGCCGAGCCAGTCGTTCTTGCCGCCGAAATAGGTGTAGCCCAGCTCGCTGGTCGTCGCCGTATCGGCCGCGATCGAGCCGCCCACCGTCACGAAATCCTTTTCCGGGATCGCCTTGGTGGTCAGGTTGATCATGCCGCCGCCGAACTCGCCCGGATAGTTGACCGAATAGGTCTTCTGGACGAGCGCGGAGCCGACGATCGTGGTCGGGAAGATGTCGAGCGGCACCGAGCGGCGGAGCGGCTCCGGGCTGGGCAGCGCAAGGCCGTTGAGCAGCGACGCCGAGTAGCGATCGCCGAGGCCGCGGACGTACACGAAGCCGTTGCCCACCACGCTGAGGCCGGTGACGCGGCTCAGCGCGCCGGCGATGTCGCCTTCACCCGTGCGGGCGATGTCGGCGCTCGACAGAACCGAGACGATCTGCGGCGTGGCGCGAACCACATTGGGGATATGGCGGCCGGTGACGACGATGTCGGTCACTTCCATGTCCATGCCCGGCGCCGAGACCTCAGGCGTTTCCTGCTGATCCTGGCCGGCCTGCGGATCGTTGCTCTGCGGCGGCGTGGACGGCGCGGGCGTGGAGCCGGCGGTCTGCGCAAGCGCTGCGGGGCAGACGAGTGTGGACGTCAGGAGAAGAAGCGTGGCGTAAGCAAGGCGTCGCTGCATGGCCGTATCACCCAGTGTAAATTATGAGCAAAGTCGGGACGGCGGAAATGCGCCGCCCCGACAGTTTTCGCGCTAAGCGACGAGCCTCAGCGGCCGTTGCAGCTGAAGTAGACCGAATTGAACACCGGCGGGCCCTGATCCTCGAGGGCCGCGTTCGCCGGACGGATCGTCGAGCGGTCGGTGGCGCTCTTCTCGCCGGCGACCATGTTCACGCAGGCGACGTTGTTCGGGCTCTTCACCACACCGTTGATGAAGTTGAAGTCGGCGCCGCCGCGGATGCGGATGGCGGCCGGCGCCAGCGCCGTCTGGATGAAGGTGAAGTTGACGTAGCGGCCCCAGGTGCGGGGCAGCAGGTCTTCGGCGCCGTTCGAGTCGATCTCGGTCGAGAACGAGTCGGCCGTCGCACCCGAAACCTTCTGCGCCGCGATGATGAACTGCATGAAGCCGCGCCAGCCATTGTCGACGTCGAAGCCGTCGTCGTCGGCGCCGGTGATGGCGATGTACTTCATGTTGGTGGTGCCGCCGAAGATCTCGATGCCGTCATCCGCCGAATTGTGGCTCTGGATGTGGTCGAGCACGGTGCCCGAACCGGTGGCGCCGAGGGTCAGGCCCTGAAGCTCGTTGCCGTCCGAGATGGCGATGCCGGTGTAGCGGATCTGGACGTACGACATCTGGCCGCTGCTGTCGGCTTCGTTGGTGCCGCCATAGAAGCGGCCGGTCACGCCCTCGATCGCCTGCTGGCAGGGGGTGCCGGTGCTGCCGCCGGTGCCGGTGGCGCAGACCGCAGTGGTCGAACGGCCGAGCAGGATGATGCCGCCCCACTGGCCCTGGGTCACGTCGCTGACGCCGTTGTTGGCCAGGTTCTGCTGCGAGGTGAAGATGATCGGCGCGGTGACGGTGCCCACGGCCGAGATCTTCGAACCGCGGTTGACCAGCAGCAGGTCGTTGGTCGCCTCGCTCGAGTCGGCCGCGATGGTGACGCCGGCCGCGATGGTGAGCGTCACGCCCGCACCGCCGGTCGCGCCGAGGTCGGTGCCGACTTCGGTCTGGCCGCGCAGGCGGTAGAACACGCCGGCGATCTTCGGCAGCGTCAGGTCAGCCGTGATCGCAGCCGGGAGGCGGCAAGCGCGGAAGGTCTGGATCAGGCCGTCGTCGATCGTGCCGGTCGGGCAGGCCGCGGTCGAGCCGCCGGTGCCGATCGCCGGAACCGCGGTGCAGTTCGCGCTGGTGGCGCCGAAATTGGCGGTGGTCGAGTTGCAGGACCAGCCGTCGAACGAAGTGTCGGTCGAGCCGTTGACCGCGCCGACGAAGTTGGTGCTGACGAGGAACGGGTTCAGCGGTGCCGGATTGGTGGCGGTGGTGAGCGAAGCCGTTCCGGTCGGGAAGATGCCGCTCAGCGCGTTCGTGCCGTTCACATTGTTGTTGGAGCCGGTGTTGACGATGTCAAGCTGCTCCTGGGCGGTGATGCTGATGCTGTTCTGCGTCGTGACAGCCGCGAACTGCGCTGCCGTGATCGGCGTCGGAGTCGGAGTCGGCGCGGGCGGAGTCGGCGTAGGCGTAGGGGTGACAACGACGACGCTGCCAGCGCCCGGCGATGCCACGTTGCTCGCGCCGTTGCAGGCAGAGAGTGCCGCGGAGGCGGCTGTCGTCATGAGAATGAGGCCGTAGCGCTTGAAGCTCGCCATCGCGGAAAAACTCCCGATCGTATCGTTGCTGATCCGGGCGCCTGGCAACCGAAGAACGGTAACCCCCTGTTGCGCCCGGGCCGCAACTAGGCGGCTTAAATGACACGGACATGAGTCTGGCGGGTCAGTTTGATGACTTAATAATTACATTTGGATTACATGGGCGTTCACCATTCGAGGCTGAACGCGGGTGGGCGGCGGCGCGCCCTGCTCGCATGAAACGAGCATGAACCCATCATGTCATTCGCAATCGGCGAACACAAGCAGGAGGCCGCGCGCCTCCAAAGTGCGCAGGGGGAGCCTTTGACCAATGGCCCCACGGATCTCCGCGAGGAGCAGGAGAAGGTTCAGAACATCGCCGTCATCGCGACGCCGGCGGTCACCAGCACGACGCCGAGGATCTGCTTCGCACTCAGCGCCTCGCGGAACAGGCGGTGGCCGGTGGCCGCGGCGATCGGCATCTCGATCACGCCCAGCGCACGGACGGCGGCGGCGGGCGCGAGGTTCAGTGCGAAGAACCAGCCCGACGACGCCAGCGCGCCGAACAGGCCCGCTCCCAGCGATTGTCGCCAGCCGGCGATCACCGCGGCCAGCGCCGCCCGGTCGCGAATCGCCAGATAGAGCCCCAGCCCCGCCGCCTGCACCGCCTGGACGATCGCGACACAGGCCATGGCGGAGAAGAAGGGGTGATGCGGCTCGAGCCGCAACCCGGCATGGCGGAAGGCGTTGAGCGCGAAGCCAAACAGCAGGCCCGAGGCGATGCCATAGGAGATGCCGAGCACCGGATGGTGTGCGCCTTCGATCTTCTTCGGCCATACGAGCACTGCGAGCCCGAAGGTGGTCACCGCCACGCCCGTCCAGCCCAGCGCAGAGAGATTGTCGCCGAACACGACCAGCCCCACCGTGGCTGCGAGCGGGACCGAGCTCTGCTGGAGCGCGGTCCCTACCGCGAAGCCGGCATGGTGCATCGCGAGCAGCAGCGCGGCGGTGGCGACGACCTGCGCCAATGCGCCGGTAAGCGCCGGCCACCAGAACTCCCAGCCGAATTGCGGATCGACATGCGGCGTCACCGCGACGGCGATGGCAGTGAAGACGAGCGAGAAAGGCAGCCCGAACAGGAAACGTACCAAAGTGGCGCCCCAGGGGCCGGTGCTCGACATCATGCCGCGCTGGAGCGCGTTGCGCCCCACCTGGAACCCCGCCGCCGCCACCGTCGCCACTGCCCAAAGCACGCTTTTACTCCCACCCGAGACCCGGGTTGCGCTTAGGCACCACCGGGCGAGCCATCAATCCCGCTAATGGCTCTTCCGAGAAATGGTGGTTTGTGCGGAGGGGGCCGCATGGATCATCTCGTCCGGGCAGCAATCAAGGAACTCCGGATGAAGCCGATCCACCTCGCCGCCCTCGCCCTGCTCACCACCGCCGCCACGCAGCAGCAGGACGATCCGCTCACCCGCCCGATCGCGCCCGAGGCCGCCGCCAAGTGGATCGTCCCCCAGGCGCCGATCCGGGTGTTCGGCAACAGCTATCTGGTCGGCTTCCAGGGCATGAACGTCGGGCTGATCGATACCGGCAAGGGGCTGATCCTGATCGACGGCGCGGTGCCGCAATCGGTCCGCTCGGTCGAGGCGAACCTGCTGAAGCTCGGCTACCGCATCCAGGACGTGAAACTGATCCTCAGCACCGAGCCGCATTTCGACCATGCCGGCGGCCTCGCGGCGCTGGCGCGCGACAGCGGTGCAACGGTGCTGGCCGGCGCGTGGTCGGTGACGGCGCTGAAGCAGGGGATGAGCACGCCGGACGATCCCCAGGTCGCCTGGCTGGTCCCCTTCCCCGCCGTATCGCGGGTGCGTGCGGTGAAGGATGGCGAGGTGATCCGGCTCGGCAATGTTGCAGTCACCGCCCGCGCCACGCCGGGGCACACGCCGGGAAGCATGAGCTGGACGTGGCGCAGCTGCGAGGGGCGGGTGTGCCGGACGATGGTCTTCGGCTCGAGCCTCAATCCCGTGGCGGCGGACGGCTATCGCTTCACCAGGCATCCCGAGGTGGTGGCGAGCTTCCGCGCCTCCCAGGCGAAGGTCCGCGCCCTGCCCTGCGACATACTGTTCAGCGCGCATCCCGACAATTCGGGCGGCGTCGAGAAATATGCGCGCTTCGCCAGGGGCGTGCGGCCCAACCCTTATTTGGATCCGAGTGCCTGCCGCACCTATGCCGCCAAATCGGCAAAGGCGCTGGCGGAGCGGCTGGCCGACGAGAAGGCGGGCAAGGCGAAGTAACTCAGCCCTGCCGCCCGGCGGCGCGGAACAGTGCCGCCGCGAGCAGCCAGGGCAGCGCAAAGGCACCGATCAACGGCGCGGTGCGGGGCCCTTCCGCACGGGTGGGAAGCATCGCGGCAGCCTGCACCGCCGCCGCCGCGAGCATCGCCCGGACCATCCCGCCTGGACGGAAGCGCGTCAGAAGGCCGCCGATCCCGGCGACGGCGATCACTCCGGCGAAGATCAGATTGAGTGGATTGCCCTCGTCCCCGATCATCCCGACCGCAAGATTGACCCAGATGGTGAGGAACGCGGTCAGCAGCGCCACCCCCGCCCCGGCGCGATAGGCGCTACTGCGATGCGTGCGGACGGCAAGCTCGAAGACCAGGCCGATGCCGCCGATCAGCACACCGGCGGCGAGGAAGTCGATCGCCCCCACACGACCTCCCGGCTGAACTGCATCGCGATGGCGGATAGCATCAACAGCCCGGCGGCGGCGCCCCACGCCGCGATGCGCAGCCGGTTGCCGGTGTGCGGTCGCTCATCCTCTGCGCCGCCATGCCTGCCATCCTGATTGGATGGCCGGACTGTGCAGGACGGTGGGTGAAAGCACCAACCAGCTTTCGGAGGAATCGGCGTGCAGGGGAGGTGCAGGCGCTAGCCGAAGCTCGCCTGGAATGCCGTCGGCATCAGGGAGACATGGGCCTCCAGTGGGGGTCTCAGCTCGAAGGCGCGCGGTTCGCGGGCGAAGTTCCACAGCCGGACCAGGCACCATTCTTCGCGCCGGTCTCCGGCAACGGACAACTCGTTGCGCGAGATGTGGAAGGGCGTCCGCTCCCAGCCATTGGTCGTCTTCACTTCGATCAGGCGCGGGCGCCCGTCCGACTCGAAGCTGGCGATGTCATAGCCCGCGCCGTCGCCATCCAGATCGGAAACCCAGCGAATTTCCCGTGCGAGATCCCCGCGCCCGGCGGCAATCAGCGTCGATCGCTCGTGATCCAGCACTCGCGCCTCGCCCGCCTTGCCCAGCGCCCGATTACGCGCATCGCGCTCGGCCACGTCGAAGCGTCGCGCGACCGCCTGCATCTGCGCCCATTCCTCCGGGGGTGGCGCATTACTTACCGTGGGCGGTGGTCCGATCCACAGCGGAGCGGCCTCGCGAACGGAGCGCGTCACGCCCAATCCCGCACGGTTCACCGGGGAGAGCCAATCCGGATGCCGTGCGAGCCAGCGTGCCACGGCATCGACCAGGGATATCTGGAAATTGAAGGCAGGCTTGTAGCCGGGAATCCAGTCCTCGCCCAAACCCTTCAGCACGGCGCTGATGTTCTGATGTTTGTATTCGATCGACCCGCGGGGGCGATCGATCCGCGCCTGCAATCGGCGGTTATGCTCGGCCTTGTTGTAGGAACGGCCAGCTTCGTCATCTGCGAGCATCGCGAAATAATCCGCGACGATCGCATCGTTCTGCTCGTCGGTCCAGTCGGCAGGCCCCATCCGACCGAGCTAGAATAAACCCGGCGCCCTGTCACGCGACCAGCGCCGGGTTCGAAGGGCGAGGCGCCGCGGAGGCGCCCCGCCCCTGTCATCACCAGATGCGCACGCGCTTGTCCGGCGCGACATATTGCTTCTGGTCCGGCCCGATCTTCCACGCCGCATACCAGGCATCGACATTACGCAGCGGGTTGATCGCGCGGATCTGGCCCGGCGAGTGCGGGTCGCTGACCAGCTGCTGGCGCAGCGCCTCGGTGCGGAACAGCGTGCGCCACACCTGGCCCCAGCCGAGGAAGAAGCGCTGGTCGCCGGTATAGCCGTCGATCACCTTGGCCTTCTTGCCGCCCAGCGACTGGTGATAGGCGTCGAGCGAGATCAGCACGCCGCCGAGATCGCCGATATTCTCGCCCATCGAGGCGCGGCCGTTGATATGGACGCCGGGCAAGCCTTCGAAGGCGTACGCCTCGTACTGCGCACCCAGCACCGTCGCCTGGGCCTCGAACTTGGCGGCGTCTTCCGCCGTCCACCAGTCACGCAGCACGCCCTCGCCGTCGGACTTGCGCCCCTGGTCGTCGAAGCCGTGGCTGATCTCGTGGCCGATCACCCCGCCGATACCGCCATAATTGACCGCGTCATCGGCCTGGGGATCGAAGAAGGGCGGCTGCAGGATCGCGGCCGGGAAGACGATCTCGTTCTTCACCGAGTTGTAATAGGCGTTCACGGTCTGCGGGGTCATGCCCCATTCGGCCTTGTCGACCTGGCCGCCCAGGCGGTTGCGGCGATAGTCCCATTCGAAGCGGCCGGCGCGCTCGGCATTGCCGACCAGGTCGCCGCTCTTCACTTCTAGCGCCGAATAATCACGCCACTTGTCGGGATAGCCGATCTTGACGGTGAATCCCTTGAGCTTCGCCTGGGCCTGCTCCTTCGTCGCCGGGCTCATCCAGGCGAGGCCGTTGATCCGCCCGGCGAGCGCGACGCGCAGGTTGCTCACCAGCGTGTCCATCTTCGCCTTGGAAGCCGGCGGGAAATAGAGCGCGACATAATCGCGGCCCACGCCCTCGCCCACACCGCGCTCGGTGAACGCCACCGCGCGCTTCCAGCGGTCACGCTGCTGCGGCTGGCCGTTGAGAAACTTCGAGCGGAACTCGAACTGCGCATCGACGAAGCGCTTCGACAGCAGCGGAGAGATATCGTCCGCGGTGCGGAAGGCCTGCCAGGCCTTGAGCGTGTCGAGATCGGTATCGGCGAAGATCTTGGCGAGCAGCGGGATCGCGGTGTTCTGCGCGACGATCACCCGGTCCGCCCTGGTGAGCCCGGCAGCCGCCCAGAAGCTGTCCCAGCCAAAGCCAGGTGCCGATGCCTTGAGCTCGGCGACGCTGGTCGGGTTGTAGGTCTTGTCGCGGTCGCGGCTCTGCGCGCGGGTCCAGTGCGCCTTGGCGATCTGCGTCTCCATCGCGACCACCTTGGCGGCCGCCGCATCGGCATCGGCCCAGCCGGCCATGCCGAGCATCTGCGCGACATATTGCTGGTAGCGCGCCACCTGCGGCGCGAACTTGGCATCGAGATACAGGTCGCGGTCGCCCAGGCCCAGGCCCGACTGGCGCAGATAGAGGGCGTAGACGTCGGGGTTCTTGGCGTCGTCGTTCACGCCGATGCCGAAGAAGCTGCCGCCAAAGCCGCCGGTCGAAGCGCCCATCAGCTTGGCGAGATCATCCTTGCTCGCCGCGGCCTTCACCGGCGCGAGCCGCTCGGTGAGCGGCTGGGCGTCGAGCTTCTCGGCCGCCGCCTCGTCCATGAAGCCATTGTACAGGATCGCCGCCTTCATCCGGTCCGGATGCGCGGTGTCGCTGGCGCTATAGCCCGAGATCAGGCTGCGCATGCGCACTTCCGACAGGTCGCGCAGCACCGCGAAGGCCCCGAAGGACGAGCGGTCTGCCGGGATTGTCGTGCGATCGACCCAGGCGCCGTTGACGAAGCGGTACCAGTCGTCGCCCGGCTTCACGCGCTTGTCCATGCCGGTGAGGTCGAAGCCCCAGGCGCCATAGCGGGTCGCGCCGGCATCGGCGCCGGCTCCCGCGGCGACGGGTGCGGCGGATTGCTGACTGAAACCGATCGCAGGCACGGCGACCGCCGCCACGGCCGATGCGAGCAGGAGAAATTTCTTCAATGGAGGTCCCCCGGAAATTGAGACGTTAGGCGCGTCTGTCACCGGTGTGTCACGCTGCCCGAAGCCACGCAATATCCTTGCGCGCGGTTGATAGGTTCGGAAACGTGCAGAAACAAAAAACCGCAAGGCTGTCATCGCGAAAGCGGCAACCAAGTTAATGCTAATATGCAGGCAACGGTGGTTACTCTCAGCATCCACGGGGAATGAAGCAGAGCCAAAACGAAAGCCGATTTGTGGCGCTTGGCGCGCAGAAATAATTGAATGAGTTGTGTTTCGGGCTTCACAATCCACCTCACAGCAAAAGATAATTCCGCTGAAATCGATGGCGTTAGTCCTCACGGACTCTGTCCACCCCTTGCCCGAACGATCAAGAGGGTTGGATGTAAAGATACTGAAATAGTTTTGTTGATTCGACTTATCCCGCGGAAAAGCGCGCCCCTAGATATCTAACCATCTGATATGATTAGCTTCTTGTAAGATTGACTTGGGAACCCCCTATGCGACTCGCGCATTTCTCGGGATTCCTAGACCGCGAGCCTCGCGCACCCTGACAAACCCAAACAAAAAGCCCGCCGGTCACCGGGACCGACGGGCTTTTGAAATGGTGGGCGCGGTAGGGATTGAACCTACGACCCCACCCGTGTGAAGGGTGTGCTCTACCACTGAGCTACGCGCCCGCTGGCCAGGTCCTGAAACCCTTGCGGCCGAAACGGGAAGCGGGCCTTTAGGCGGCACAGCCCCAGCTGTCCAGCCCCAAAACCCGCATTCTTGCGGTCTTAGTTGACCGCGTCCTTGAGGCCCTTGCCCGCCTTGAACTTCGGCTGGTTGGACGCCTTGATGGTCATCGGCTCGCGCGTGCGCGGGTTGCGGCCCGTCGACGCCTTGCGCTTGCTGACCGAGAAGGTGCCAAAGCCGACCAGGCGAACCTCGTCGCCCTTCTTGAGCGCGGCCTGGATGGCATCGAACACGGCCTCGACGGCCTTGCTCGCATCGCCCTTGCCAAGGCCCGAGGTATCGGCGACCTGTCCGATCAGCTCTTGCTTGTTCATTTCGTGACTTTCCCCCTCATGAAATTCGCACAAATACGTGAGTCGCGGCGGCAGGCCGAGCGATCACGTCAGCACGCCGCCGCCGCCACTGTCAAAACGTTTCGGCCCGCTTTTCCCTCGAAATGACGAAAAGGTTACGGTGTCCGAACAGTCGGGACCAACCTGCATCAGTGATGCACGGCATCTCCCAGGCCCGCCGTGCCGGCCGGGGGTTGGGTCGCCATCTCGTCGGTCTCGGTCCAGTCGATCGGCACGAGCGGTTCGGTGAGCGCCAGGCGCAGCACCTCGTCGACATGCTTGACCGGCACGATCTCGAGACCGTCGCGGATGTTCTGCGGAATCTCGGCGAGGTCCTTCTGGTTCTCTTCCGGGATCAGCACCGTCTTGATGCCGCCGCGCAGTGCCGCGAGCAGCTTCTCCTTGAGGCCGCCGATCGGCAGCACGCGCCCACGAAGGGTCACTTCGCCGGTCATCGCGATGTCCTTGCGCACCGAAACGCCGGTGAGCGTCGAGACGATCGCCGTGACCAGGCCGATGCCCGCCGACGGACCGTCCTTCGGCACCGCGCCCTCGGGCAGGTGGACGTGGATGTCCTTACGCTGGAGCAGGCTCGGCTTGATGCCATAGGCCGGGCTGCGCGCCTTGACGAAGCTGAACGCGGCCTCGACCGATTCCTTCATCACGTCGCCCAGCTTGCCGGTCGTCTTGATCATGCCCTTGCCGGGCACGGTGACGCTTTCGATGGTCAGCAGCTCGCCGCCCACCTCGGTCCAGGCGAGCCCGGTGACCGCGCCGATCTGGTTCTCCTCCTCGCCCAGCCCGTGGCGGTACTTCTGCACGCCGGCGAACTCGTGGAGGTTCTCGGGCGTGATCGTCACGCTCTCGGCCTTGCCTTCCAGGATCCTGCGCAGCGCCTTGCGGGCGAGCTTGGCGATCTCGCGCTCCAGCGTACGCACGCCCGCCTCGCGGGTGTATTGCTGGATCAGCTTGCGCAGACCCTCCTGGGTGAGGACGAACTCGCCCTCCTTCAGGCCGTGCGCCTCGATCTGCTTCTCGATCAGGTGGCGCTCGGCGATCTCGACCTTCTCGTCCTCGGTATAGCCCTCGAGCCGGATGATCTCCATGCGATCGAGCAGCGGCTGCGGCAGGTTCAGCGAGTTCGCGGTGCACACGAACATCACGTCCGAAAGATCGATGTCGATCTCCAGATAGTGATCGTTGAACTTGTTGTTCTGCTCCGGATCGAGCACCTCGAGCAGCGCCGAGGCGGGATCGCCGCGGAAATCCTGGCCGAGCTTGTCGATCTCGTCGAGCAGGAACAGCGGGTTCGAGGTGCCGGCCTTCTTCAGGTTCGACACGATCTTGCCCGGCAGCGAGCCGATATAGGTCCGCCTGTGGCCGCGGATCTCGGCCTCGTCGCGCACGCCGCCCAGCGACTGGCGGATGAACTCGCGCCCGGTCGCCTTGGCGATGCTCTTGCCCAGCGAGGTCTTGCCGACGCCCGGCGGGCCGACGAGGCACAGGATCGGCCCCTTCAGCTTGTTGGTACGCGCCTGGACCGCGAGATACTCGACGATCCGGTCCTTGACCTTCTCGAGCGCGTAATGGTCCTCGTCGAGCACGCCCTGCGCCTCGGCGATGTCCTTCTTGAGCTTCGACTTCTTGCCCCAGGGCAGGCCCAGCAGCACGTCGAGATAGTTGCGCACCACCGTCGCCTCGGCGCTCATCGGCGCCATGGTCTTGAGCTTCTTCAGCTCCGACTGGGCCTTGGTGCGCGCTTCCTTCGACAGCTTGAGCGTGGCGATCTTCTGGGTCAGCTCGGCGACTTCGTCGCCATCGCCTTCCTCGCCCTCATTGCCCAGCTCGCGCTGGATCGCCTTGAGCTGCTCGTTGAGGTAATATTCGCGCTGCGTCTTCTCCATCTGGCGCTTCACGCGGCTGCGGATCTTCTTCTCGACCTGCAGCACACCGAGCTCGCCCTCCATGAAGGCGAACACCATCTCGAGGCGCTTCATCGGATTGGTCTCGACCAGCAGCGACTGCTTCTCGGCGACCTTCACCGCGATGTTGGCGGCAACCGCATCGGCCAGGCGCGAGGCATCCTCCAGCTCGGCGAGCTGCACCGCGGTCTCGGCCGGCAGCTTGCGGTTGAGCTTGGCGTAATTCTCGAACTGGTCGACGACCGAGCGCATCAGCGCCTGGATCTCGGTACCCTCGACGGCATCGTCGTCGATCGGCTTGACGGTCGCGGTGAGGAAGGCGCCGCCCTCCTCCATCGTGACGAGCGCGCCGCGCTCCTTGCCGGCGACGAGCACCCGCACGGTGCCGTCGGGCAGCTTGAGCAGCTGGAGGACTTCGGCGGAAACGCCGGTATCGTACAGGTCTTCGCGGCCGGGATCGTCCTCTGCCGGATCGAGCTGCGCGACCAGGAAGATCTCCTTGTCGTCGGCCATCGCTGCCTCGAGCGCGGCGACCGACTTGTCGCGGCCCACGAACAGCGGCACGATCATGTGCGGGAAGACGACGATATCCCGAAGGGGAAGAACGGGGTAGGACTGCTTCATGAATACTCCTGAGCCCGTACAGGGCTCCTATCCTCCATTATATGGGGGTCGCGGAGCCCGCATCAATCTGCGAACGCTCTTAGGCTGTGGAGTGTTGCTTGCCGTAGCGGCACGGGCAAGCATTTTTACGCCTGGAGCGGACATGGGCGCGCCGAATGCGGCAGGATCGGCCCGCAAAATCGCCCCCGATTCGATCAGGCCATTGCCGGGCCTGTCCTGTTTCCGCATCACTCTCGACGATTGCACCGTGATTCCCGCCTGAAGGAGGCTTCCATCCGCACGTCCCTGTTCCTCGCCGCCTCGGCCCTGGCGCTCGCCGCCCTTCCTGCCGCCGCGCAGACGGTAAAGCCCGGCGAGCCGCCGATCACCCCGACCACGCAGGAATCGGGCGGCCCGATCAGCCCCGAGCGCGCCGCGCTCCATCTCGACCATGCCGACCTGGCGATCGAGGTGTTCCCGGCCACCCAGCGCATCGCGGGCGTGGCGACGCTGACGATCACCAGCGCGATCGCCCAGAAGGTGCTGCAGATCGACCTCGACCGGAACCTGCCGGTCACCGCGGTCACCGTCGACGGCAAGGCGCTGACGCCGAAGGAATGGGCCAATCCCGAGGGCCGGCTGATGGTCACCCTGCCCCGCCCGCTCAAGGCCGGCGGCAAGGCGGTGGTGAAGATCACCTATGGCGGCACGCCGCACGTCGCGGTGCGCGCGCCCTGGGACGACGGCATGGTCTGGGCGAAGACGCCGGGGGCCGATCGCCAGCCCTGGATCGCCAGCACCGCCGAAGGCTATGGCTGCGACCTGTTCTGGCCCTGCCTCGATTTCCCGCGCGGCGAGCCGGACATGGTCGATCTGCACATCACCGTGCCCAAGGATCTGAAGGTCGCCGGCAACGGCAAGCTGATCGGCACCGATACCCTGGCCGATGGCCGCACCACCTGGAACTGGCGCACCCGCAGCCCGAACCCCTATTCGGTCACCCTGCAGATCGCGCCCTACAAGCTGCTCCAGGCGGACTATAAGAGCCGCTACGGCAACACGATCCCGATGCAATATTGGTATCTGCCGGGCCGCGACGAGAAGGCGAAGAAGCTGTTCGCCGAGTTCGCCCCGACGCTCGACTTCTACGAGAGCGTGATCGGCCCCTACCCGTTCGGTGACGAGAAGGTCGGCGTGGCCGAGACCCCGCATCTCGGCATGGAGCACCAGACGATCAACGCCTATGGCAACAACTACAAGCAATACCCCTCGGGCTTCGACGAGATCTTCCAGCACGAGCTGGGCCATGAGTGGTTCGGCAACCAGATGTCCGCGAGCAACTGGGACGATTACTGGCTGCACGAGGGCTATACCCAGTATCTCCAGCCGCTCTACGGCCAGTGGCGCGAGGGTGATGCCCGCTACGCGATCATGATGGACGAGTTCCGCCTCCAGATCACCAACCACGCCCCGATCGTCTCCGGCCAGATCCGCACCGAGGAGCAGGTCTATGAGGAGGAGAATGGCGGGCCGGGCCAGGACATCTACGTCAAGGGCGCCTGGGTGCTCCACACGCTGCGCAACCTGATCGGCGACGACAAGTTCTTCGAGGCAACCCGTCGGCTGGTCTATGGCCGTCCGGATCCCAAGCCGGGCAACTTCACCCCGCACTTCTCGACCACGCCCGAGTTCATCGGGATCGTGAACCAGGTCGCGGGCAAGGACCTGCAGTGGTTCTTCGACGTCTATCTCTACCAGGCGCCGCTGCCCGAGCTGGTCGAGCAGCGCCAGGGTGATACGCTTACGCTCCGCTGGAAGGTGGCGAACGACAAGCCCTTCCCGCTGCCGGTGGAAGTCTCGATCGACGGCAAGATCAGCAAGGTCGAGATGCCGGGCGGCACCGCGACGCTGAAGCTGCCGGCAGGGGCGCACGCGATCGTCGATCCGAACGCGCGCATCCTCAAATATTCGGCCGCCGTCGAATCCTATCAGCGCTACGCCTATCGGAGGTAAGGATGATCGGACTGGTGCACCCCGAGCCGACCAGCGTCGCTGCGCTGGGGGCGATGGCGCTGGGCTTCGCCGCGTTCCTGCTCGGCCTGGGCCTTGCCCGGGGCCGGGCGGGAAAGCCGGCGCCGAGCGAGGGCGGCCGGCGCGACGGCGGGTCGATGGCGGGCGTGGCGGTCCAGTCGATCGGCTTCGCCGCCGTCGGCATCGGCCCGATCCTGACTTCGCTCAAGCCCGGCAGCCCGTTCGCGATCGGCGAGGCGGCGGTAGTGCTCGGGCTGATGGCGCTGACGGTCGCTCTGTTCTTCACCGCGTCGCGCGCGATGGGACGCAACTGGGCGATCGTGGCGCGCACCCGCGGCGATCATGAGCTGGTCACCTGGGGGCCGTTCGCCTGGGTCCGCAACCCGATCTACACCGGACTGTTCGCCTTCATGCTCGCCATGGCGCTGGCCTTCGGCCATTGGCGTGGGCTGATCATCGGCGTGCCGCTCTACTGGATCGGCACCTGGATGCGTGTCACCCGCGAGGAAGCGCTCCTCCGCGCGCAGTTCGGCGAGGCCTATGACGCCTATGCCGCGCGCGTGAAGCGCTTCGTGCCCGGGCTCGTCTGAGCCCGGGTCCCTACTCCTCGATCAGCCCGCCGTCCGGCCGCAGCACCTTGGCGAGAACGAAGCCGAAGCCGATCTGCCAGGGCACGTAGATCTTGAGCAGCTGGAGCCAGTTGCCCGGGAAGCCCTGGTTGCTCGTACCGGTGGTCATGTAGAGATAGACCACCAGCGCGCCGAGGCCCGCCAGCATGGCCATGCCGAACAGCGCGAAGATCGCCGTGGCGATCCCGTGCCGGCCAAGCCCGCTACCCAGCACGAACAGCAGCCCGAGACCCGCGCCAACCGCACCGCCGACAAGGCCCGGCAGCATCGGGTTGGCGACCGCGTTGACCTGGCTGGCCAGCTGCGCCGCGGCCCAGTGCGCGAAGGTGAGGCCCACGATCAGCACGGCGACCTTCATCGCCAGCTTGTGGCCACGCCCGGCCCAGACCAGGGGCAAGGTAAGCAGAGGCGTGATCCACACCGCCCCATTGGGGACGTTGGCGAGGGTAAGCACGCACAGTCCGGCAATGAAGAACAGGTGGCCCAGGATCAGCCACTTGAACGCCGTGCCCGCGGCAGAGTCGAGGGCAAGATTGAACGACGAGTGATACTCGCGGGGATCTTCGTCCGCGAGGATTGCAGCATCAGACATAGGACGACTCCTTTATCCGGCTAATACAGCGAAGGTGCGCCTCATCTTGAGTCGCGTCAACAAAAGTCGTTCTTGCAGCGCAGCGAAGATCGCGCGACATTCCAGCCTGTTGGAGCCGGCATCTGGGGGGAAGCGTGGCGGACGAAACACTCTGGAATGCCGATCTCGCGCCGACCGGTCCCGAACAGCGTAGCTGGGCCTGGTATCACTATGCCGCCTTGTGGATCGGGATGATCGTGGCGGTGCCCGCCTGGATGCTCGCCGCGGGCCTGGTCGAGCAGGGCATGTCCGCCGGCCAGGCCGCGCTCACCGTGCTGCTCGGCAACCTGATCGTGCTCGTCCCGATGCTGTTGATCGGCCATGCCGGCGCGCGCCACGGCATCCCCTATGCGGTGCTGGTCCGCGCCTCGTTCGGCACCACCGGCGCGCGGCTTCCCGCCCTTGCCCGGGCGCTGGTCGCCTGTGGCTGGTACGGCATCCAGACCTGGATCGGCGGCGAGGCGCTGCTCACCCTGCTCGGCGTGGCACTGGGGGCCGACCTGCGCGGCACGCCCTTGCCCCTGCTCGGCATCGGGATCGGCCAGCTGATCGCCTTCCTCATCTTCTGGTCGCTCCAGCTCTTCTTCGTCCGCAAGGGCCTGCTGACCATCCGCCGGCTCGAGACCTGGACCGCGCCGGTGAAGATCCTGGTCTGCATCGCCCTGGTCTGGTGGGCGGTACAGGCGGCCGGCGGCTTCGGGCCGATCTTCCACGCCCCGTCCGCCTTTGCGCCCGGCGGCACCAGGGAGGGGCAGTTCTGGGCCGTGTTCTGGCCCGCGCTCACCGCGATGATCGGCTATTGGGCGACGCTGGCGCTCAACATCCCCGACTTCACGCGCTTCGCCCGCTCGCAGCGCGACCAGGTGATCGGCCAGTCGATCGGCCTGCCGCCGATGATGGGGCTGATCGCGCTGGCCAGCGTGATCACCACCAGCGCCACCGTGGTGATCTATGGCGAGGCGATCTGGGATCCGGTCGCACTGTCGGGCCGGTTCGAGGGGCCGCTGGTGCTGCTCGGGCTGATCGTGATCAGCATCGACACCATCTCGTGCAACATCGCCGCGAACCTCGTCTCGGCGTCCTACGACTTCTCCTCGATCGCGCCGAAGCGGATCAGCTATCGCACCGGGGGGATGATCACGGCGATCCTCGGTATCCTGATGTTCCCGTGGAAGCTGCTCGCCTCGACCGGGGGATATATCTTCGTCTGGCTCGCCGGCTATTCGGCGCTGCTCGGCCCGATCGCCGGCATATTGATCGCCGATTACTGGCTGATCCGCCGCACCGCGCTGCGGGTCGAGGATCTCTACCGGACCGACGGCGCCTATAGCTATCGCGCGGGCTGGAACCCGGCGGCGTTGATCGCCTTTGCGGCCGGCGCGCTGCCCAACCTGCCCGGCTTCCTCGCCACGGTCGCGCCTTCGGCCTTCTCGGTGGGACCCGTCTGGATGGCGATCTACACCTGGGCGTGGTTCGTCGGCCTGTTCATCGCGCTAGTCGTCTATACCGGGCTGATGCGCCTCAAGCCCCGGGCCGCCGCCCAAGCCGCATGAGCCAGGCGAGGAAGAAGGCCAGGCAAATGTGCCAGGGCAGATGCACGCTTTCCAGCCAGAAGACAAAGCGCGCCGACTGAAGGGGATATTCGAGCGCGTTGGTGAACAGCAGCCCCTGCGCCATGCCCAGCGCGCCCGGCACGGTGAGGGTGACGATGCCGAGCAGGATCACCGCGCGGCTGCCGGCGCCGAGCGACACCAGGCGCAATGGCACGAGGAGCATCAGCGCCAGCGTGCCGCCCGCCAGGCCACCCACCGCGCCGGCGCCGAGATCGCGGACATAGGCCTGGGGATCTGGCTCGAGCGGGAAGCTCAGCATCGCGTGCCGCCAGGCGAGATAATTAGCCGCGACATGCGCAACCGGTAGCGCCACCTCGAAATAGAGCAGCCGCTGCCCCCAGCCACGCTGACGAACACTGGCGAGCAGATAGGGCAGTCCGAACAGCGGCGTCAGATAGAGGCTGGGGCCGATCACCGGCGCCAGCACGTCCTTGGGATCGGGATAGAGCAGCACCGCCACCGCCAGTGCGATGGCATAGAGAACCGCGCCGATCAGCAGCCAGACAAAGGCATGCCAGAAGTGGACATTGCGGCGCCGGTTGCGCGCCTCGCCCAGCCTGTCCGCCTTGCTCCTTGCCTTCGCCATCCAGGGCATCCTGCCAGAGCCGCCGACCCCCGTCATCCCGCCCCACCCCAATCGCCATCCCGGCGAAAGCCGGGATCTCAGGCGATGGCGCGGGAAAGGAGCCGCACGAGATCCCGGCTTTCGCCGGGATGACGCTGGTACCGAAAGCAGAAGGCCCTCCCCGCTGCCGGGAAGGGCCTCCAAAATGCTATCGGTAAAGACCGAGCCTCAGCCCGCCTTTTCCTTCTTGGCATAGACGCGCACCGGATCCTTCGACCCCGCGACCACGTCCTTGTCGACCACGACCTCGTCCACCCCGTCCATCGACGGCAGGTCGAACATCGTGTCGAGCAGGATGCCCTCCAGGATCGAGCGAAGTCCGCGTGCGCCGGTCTTGCGCTCGATCGCCTTCTTCGAGATCGCCACCAGGGCGTCGTCGTTGAAGCCGAGCTTGACCTGCTCCATGTCGAACAGCTTCTGATACTGCTTCACCAGCGCGTTCTTCGGCTCGGTGAGGATCTTCATCAGCGCATCGACGTCGAGGTCCTCGAGCGTCGCGATGACCGGCAGACGGCCGACGAACTCGGGGATCAGGCCGAACTTGAGGAGATCCTCCGGCTCGACCTGCTTCAGCGTCTCGCCCGTGCGGCGCTCGTCCGGCGCGGCGACATGCGCGCCGAAGCCGATCGACTTGCCCTGCAGGCGATCGCCGATGATCTTCTCGAGGCCCGAGAAGGCGCCGCCACAGATGAACAGGATGTTGGTCGTGTCCACCTGCAGGAATTCCTGCTGCGGGTGCTTGCGGCCGCCCTGCGGCGGAACCGAAGCCGTCGTGCCTTCCATCAGCTTGAGCAGTGCCTGCTGCACGCCCTCGCCCGACACGTCACGCGTGATCGACGGATTCTCCGCCTTGCGGCTGATCTTGTCGATCTCGTCGATGTAGACGATGCCGCGCTGCGCCCGCTCGACATTGTAGTCGGAGGCCTGGAGCAGCTTGAGGATGATGTTCTCCACGTCCTCGCCGACATAGCCGGCTTCGGTGAGCGTGGTGGCGTCCGCCATGGTGAACGGCACGTCGAGGATGCGGGCGAGCGTCTGCGCCAGAAGCGTCTTGCCGCAGCCGGTGGGGCCGACGAGCAGGATGTTCGACTTGGACAGCTCGACGTCCGCGCCCTTGGCGCCGTGGTTCAGCCGCTTGTAGTGGTTGTGCACCGCCACCGACAGCACGCGCTTGGCGCGCTTCTGGCCGATCACATAGTCATCGAGAACGTCGCAGATTTCCTGCGGCGTCGGAACCCCGCCGTCCTTCTTGCTGACGAGTGCCGACTTGGTCTCTTCCCGAATGATATCGTTGCAGAGCTCGACGCACTCGTCGCAGATGAACACGGTCGGGCCCGCGATGAGCTTGCGCACTTCGTGCTGCGACTTCCCGCAGAACGAGCAATAGAGCGTGCTCTTCGAGTCACCGCCGCTGAGCTTGGTCATTCACTTCCATCCTTCGTGCGTCGCGCGCACGTTACGCCACCCGCCATCCTACACGCGGGCGATATTCCGGCAAACCGGAATCTGGCTATTACGCCAGACTCCTTAAATAGGTCCTGCCGATCAGGCTGCAGAAGCCTCGCCGTCGGTCGGAACCGGCCGCTTTTCATACACTTCGTCGACCACGCCGAACGCCTTGGCTTCGTCCGCCTCGAAGAAGCTGTCACGGTCCATGACCTGCTCGATTCGCTCGAGCGGCTGGCCCGTGTACTTCGCGTAGAGATCGTTCATCCGCTTGCGGATGCGCAGGATCTCCTTGGCCTGGATCTCGATGTCCGACGCCATGCCCTGCGCGCCGCCCGAGGGCTGGTGGAGCATGATGCGGGCATTGGTGAGCGCCACGCGAAGGCCCGGCTCACCGGCGGCGAGCAGGAACGAACCCATCGAGGCGGCCTGGCCGATGCAGACCGTGCCGACGCGCGGACGGATGTACTGCATGGTGTCGTGGATCGCCATGCCGGCGGTCACCACGCCACCCGGCGAGTTGATGTACATCCAGATGTCCTTCTTCGGGTTCTCGGACTCGAGGAAGAGCAGCTGGGCGGTGATCAGCGATGCCATGTGGTCTTCGACCGGGCCGGTCACGAACACGATTCGCTCGCGCAGAAGGCGCGAATAGATGTCGAAGCTGCGCTCGCCGCGGCTCGACTGTTCGATCACGATGGGCACGAGGCCGCCGGTGACGGGATCAATGGTCATCTGATCGGAAAGCGGATGCATGGGTGAAAATCTCGTTATGTCTGTTTTGCCCAGGCCAACATCGGCGCTCGGCGTGCGGAGTTCAAGCCTTGGTTATGGTTAGCCTCGACAAGGCCTTCCGCGGCGCGGCTGCATTGCCTTGCAGCTGCAACGGGGCCGCCGCATGATGGCCCGATGACGACACATACGATCCTGGTCACCGGCGGCTCCGGCTTCGTGGGCAGCCATGTCATCCTCCAGCTGCTCGCGGCGGGGCACATTGTGCGCACCACCGTCCGCACCCTCGCCCGCGAGGCGGAGGTACGCGCGACGCTGGAAAAGGCAGGCGCCGATACCGGCCGCCTGAGCTTCTTCGCCGCCGATCTGGAGAAGGACGACGGCTGGGCCGCCGCGGTCGCCGGCTGCGACCATGTCCAGCACGTCGCCTCCCCCTTCCCCCAGAGCCAGCCCGAGGACGAGCAGGAGCTGATCCGCCCGGCGGTGAACGGCACGCTGCGGGTGCTGCGTGCCGCGCGCGACGCAGGCGTGAAGCGCGTCGTCGTCACCTCCAGCTTCGCCGCGATCGGCTATGGGCATGGCCAGCGCCACAGCGACTATACCGAGGCCGACTGGACCGACGTGAACGGCCCGGCAGTCCAGCCCTACATGAAATCCAAGACTCTCGCCGAGCGCGCGGCCTGGGACTTCGTCGCGGCCGAGGCCAACGGCATGGAGCTGGCGGTGGTCAACCCCGTCGGCATCTTCGGCCCGGCGCTCAACGACGATCTCTCCACGTCGATCTGGCTGGTCAAGTCGATGATCGAAGGCAGGATGCCCGGCCTGCCCGACCTGTGGTTCGGCGTGGTCGATGTCCGCGACGTGGCGAGCCTGCAGATCGCGGCGATGACGCATCCCGATGCCGCGGGCGAGCGCTTCCTCGCCGTGGCGGGCAAGGCGATGTCGATCCCCGAGATGGCGGACGTGCTGCGCACCGGGCTGGGCCCGGTTGGCGCGCGGATCACCCGCCGCCGCGTGCCCAGCTGGGTCGTGCGGATCATGGCGCTGTTCAACCCGATGGCGCGCGAGGCGGCGCCCCGGCTCGGCATCCGCTCCAACGCCAGCAACGCCAAGGCGCGCACGCTGCTCGGCTGGCAGCCGCGCAGCAACGAGGAAGCCATCCTCGCCACCGCGCACAGCCTGATCGAGCTGGGACTGATCGAGGGCACCCGCTGAGCGCTTTCGCATCGACCTTTGCAGCGCGGCTCCCTAAAGGGAGACGAACCCCGCGCGGATGCGAACCTTGAGCAGCCAATCCCCCCTCGAAGAACCCGTACGCGTCCTCCTGGTCGAGGATGACGAGCCGCTGCGCCGCCTGCTGGCCGAGCAGCTCGAACAGCGCGGCTATGCAGTGCAATCGGTTGCCGACGGACGGGCAGCGATCGCCGCGGTCGGGGACGATCCGTTCGACATCATGATCCTCGACCGGATGCTTCCCTTTGTCGACGGCGTCGATGTGCTGCGCTGGCTGCGCGAGCAGGAAGTGATGACCCCGGTCATCCTGCTGACCGCGCTCGGCCGCCTGCCCGAGCGGATCGAGGGGCTGGAGGCCGGCGCCGACGACTATCTCGTCAAGCCGTTCGAGATCGACGAGCTCCACGCGCGCATCCGCGCCCTGCTCCGCCGCCGCCAGGCGAGCACCGCCGACAGCGCCACGATCAGCGCCGGCGACGTGACGGTCAGCCTGTCGCGCCACCGCGTCACCCGCGCCGGCCAGCCGGTCGAGATGCACAAGACCGAGATCAAGCTGCTCGCCGAGCTGGTCCGCGAGGCGGGCACCGTGCTCACCCGGCCGCTGCTTCTCGAGCGCGTCTGGGGCTATGACTTCGTCCCCACCACCAACATCGTCGATGCCTATATCCGGCGCTTGCGCCAACGGCTCGAACTGCCCGGCCTGCCCGATCCGATCGTGACCGTGCGCGGCGTCGGCTACATGTTCCGGGCCTGAGCCATGGCGGCGCCGCGCTCGCTGCGGGCGATCGCGTTCGCCTTCCTCACCGCCATCGCGCTCGCGACGGTGCTCACCTGCCTCGCGGTCTACCTGGCGCTGCTGGGCGCGATCGACCGCCAGGTCGACAGGAGGCTGCGGAGCGAGGCCGCCGAGCTTCTCGCCGACGATCCGGACCAGCCGCTGCTCATGCACCGGATCACCGAGGGCACGCAGCGGCGCGACACCGGCGACATCGGCTTCCTGCTGACCGACCGGAACGGCAGGCGCCTGGCCGGCAACATCGCCCCGGCGCACGGCTTCCCGGCGGGCCTGTCCACGATCGACGAGAGTGCCGGCATCCCCGGCCTCACCCGCGGCCGGGCGCTCGTCCACGCATTGCCCGAGGGGCTGAGGCTGGCGCTGGCGGCGGAAAGCGAGCCGATCGACGACCATGATTCGCAGCGCCTGCTCATCCTGGCACTCGGCTTCGGCGCGATATTGCTGCTCGTCGGCCTGGGCACCTTCGCGCTCAGCCTGGCGATCCGCCGGAACATCGAAGCGGTGCGCGGCGCGGCGGAGGCGATCGTCGATGGCGATCTGCGCGCCCGCGTGCCGGTGGAGGGCACCGGCACCGCGTTCGGCCGCCAGGCCCAGGCCTTCAACCACATGCTCGACCGGATCGAGGCGCTGATGACCAGCCTCTCGCAGATCTCGAACGACGTCGCCCATGATCTGCGCACCCCCCTCGCCCGCCTGCACGGCCAGCTTGCCCGCCTCGCCGCCGAACCCGCCGCCGACGCGCTGCGCCCGCAGGCCGAGGAAGCCCTGGCGCAGAGCGAGGAGATACTGGCAATGTTCGCCGCGATCCTGCGCATCACCGAAGTCGAGGGCGGCGACCGCCGGGCGATGTTCCGCCCGCTCGACCTTGCCGGGATCGTCGCCGGCACCGCGGAGTCGATCGAAGCGCTGGCCGACGAGAAGGCCCAGGTCCTGCAGCTCGGCCCCTGGGAACCGGCACCGATCGAAGGCGATGCGCGGCTGCTCGCCCAGCTCGTCGTCAACCTGGTCGAGAACGCGGTCAACCACACCCCGGGCGGCTCGACCATCTCGGTCTCGGTGGCACGCGACCGGGATGCGGCGGTGCTGACGGTGGCGGACAATGGCCCCGGCATCGCCCCGGACGAGCAGGCCCTGGCACTGCGCCGCTTCGGCCGGCTCGAGGACAGCCGCAACCGCCCCGGGCACGGGCTGGGCCTGCCTCTGGTCCAGGCGATCGCTGCGCTGCATCGCGGGACGCTGGAACTGGCGGACAACGCCCCGGGGCTGGCGGTACGCATCCGGCTGCCGATCGCCCAATAGCCCTGCCCCGCCCCCTTTTTCTTTCCCCGGCGAAGGCCGGGGCCCAGACTAAGCAGTGCGCGTCGAAGACGCGCCAAGGCGCGTGACTTTCAAGAACTGGGCCCCGGCCTTCGCCGGGGAAAGCCTTGGACGAACGCCGGCGCCCCAAAAACGAAACGGCCCGGATGTCGCCATCCGGGCCGCTCGCATTTCCCTTCAAGCCAGGCGTCAGAACTTGATGCTGGCTTCCGCGCCGAAGGTCCGCGGCGGGTTGAAGTTGGCATAGTCGCCCAGGATGCCGCCATAGTTGGTCGACACCAGAGCGCCGTTGGCACCGTAGTTGAGCACCGGCGACGAATTCGCGTTCGACCGGCGATAGATATAGGTGTTGTCGAGCAGGTTGCGGGCCCAGAGCGACAGGGTCACTTCCGCGTCGTTGTTCATCTTGATGTCGGCCAGCGCGATGCGACCATTCACGACGAAGCTCGCATCGGTCTTGGTCGGCTCGAGCTGGAAGCTGTACTGGCTGCTCGCATAGTTGGCATCGAGGTGCAGGCGCAGGCTGGCGCCGTCCCCGATGGTGACCGGAAGCGTATAGTCGATCGCGCCCGACGCCGCGTGCTTCGGCGTGTACACGATGTACAGCTGCTGCGGCAGGCCGCCGGTGATCGGGTTCACCGCCGACGGGGCCTTCCAGTAGGTATAGGCGTAGGATGCCGACAGCGTGAGCCCGTTGGTCGGCTTCACGGTCAGATCGGCCTCGATGCCGCGGATCTTGGTGTCGCCGGCATTCTGGGTCTGCTCGATGTGCGCGCCGTTGGTCGGATTGGGAACGGTGGTGCCGTTCGGCAGGGTGACCGTCGCCGCGGTGTCGAACAGATCGAAGTCGAACTGCGTGTTGCTGCGGTCCATGATGTAGCCGGCCAGGTTCAGGCGGGCATGATGGTCGAAGAAGTCCATCTTCGCGCCGACTTCGTACGACTTCACCGATTCCGGACCGAAGGCGTTGAAGGTCTGCGACCGGTCATTGGCGCCGCCGGCACGGAAGCCGGTCGAGTACTTGGCGTAGAAGTGCATGTCCGGCGTCGCGTCGAACGCGATGTTGAACATCGGATCGAAGCGGTTGATGCTGTTCTCGAAGGCGAAGCCCTGCACCGCGTTGTTCACGACGTACAGGTTGCCGTGGCGCTTGTCCTTGGTGAAGCGGCCGCCGGCGGTGAAGTGCAGCCCGGTGCCTTCCGGCGAGAAGGTCAGGTTGCCGAACGCCGAGTAGTTGTGGTCCCAGGCCTTGCTGGCGCGGGTGATGAACTGGCAGCTGTTGGTGAACTGCGGCACGGTGGCGGCCAGCGTGTTGTTGCACGACGGCGCGAAGGGCTGGTAGCCCGAATTGGCCGAGCTGATCGGGCCGGTCACCGAGCTGTCGATGATCGGGCTGCGGACGGTGTAGGCCGTGCCGGCGGCATTCCACTGGTTGCTCAGCGGGGTCGCTGCATATTCGGTCGCGTGCTCGGTGAAGTAATAGGCACCGAGAACGAAATCGAACTGGTCGAAGCTGCCCACCGCCTGGAATTCCTGGCTGAACTGGTGCTGGTCGAGGAACGACAGGCTGTAGCGGCTGAAGTTCGCGTTCGGCGCATAGGTGCTGCGCTCCGGACCGCCCGAATTGTCCCACTGGTCGGTGCTGACGCCGCGCCATGCGGTGATCGAGCGCAGCTCGATGCCAGGGGCGACCTTGTACTTCAGGTTCGACGTGAAGCCGTGGGTGATGTCGACGCTCGGCTGCTGCGGCACGCCGACATCGGCGGTGTACTGGCGATCCGGGTGCACGCCGACGAGCGGAGCGCGCGGCGCGACGCAGATCGGCGTGGTGGCGCCAACCTTGATGGTGCCGCCGCAAGCCGTGGCCACACCGGTGGTGCTCGGCAGGTACAGCTGGCTGCCGACCACGCCGGTCGCCGGGTTGGTGTAGGTGCCGACGGTGTAGTTTTTCGGGTTGTAGTTGATCAGCTGGCTGAACTGCGGGGTGTTCTCGTCCTTCGCGTAATCATACGAGAAGTCGGCGGTCAGGCCGTCGACCGGAGTCCAGCGCGCGGCGGCGCGGCCGCCCTTGCGATCATAATAGTTCCAGCCGGTCGAGCCCGCGAGCGGATCCTTCACCGTCGGATCCTGATGCTGGTACACGCCGTCGAACTTCAGCGCGATGTTGAAGAAGGCCGGCAGGTCGAGATGCGCTTCCGCGTTGCGGCTGCCGTAATTGCCGACGCCGGCGGTCACGCGGCCGTCGAACACGCCGGTCGGCGCCTTGGTGACCATCGACAGCGCGCCGCCTTCGGTGTTGCGGCCGAACAGCGTGCCCTGCGGGCCCTTCAGCACTTCGATGCGCTCGATGTCGAACAGCGCGGCGTTGAGGCCCTGGGTCTTACCGAGCGCGACGCCGTCGATATAGACGCTGACGCCGCCGTCGCGGGCCGTCTGGTTCTGGTCATAGGGAACGATGCCGCGGATGCCGATGGTCAGCGCCGACTGGCGCGCCTCGAACGTGGCGACGCGCAGCGACGGCACCGAGCCGTCGGCCAGGTTGAACAGGCTCTGGACGTGGCGGTCCTGCAGGTTCTCGCTGCTCAGCACCGAGATCGAGATCGGGGTCTGCTGCAGGTTGGTCTCACGCTTCTGCGCCGTGACGACGATATCGGCCAGACCGCCCTGGTCCTGGGCGTCGGCGGAGGCAACGGTCGACGTCGCCGTCTTGTCCTGCGCCAGCGCGGGCGTCGCGGACAGCGCGAGCAGCGTCGTGCCGGCGAGCAGCGACAGACGGAAGCGGGAGAGGTTTGGCATTTGGGGTTTCCCTGAAGCTCAGGTTTATTCCTGATCGGGGCCGCCCCTACGCACAGTAATTGGCACTAATGTTACGTTTACAGTAGCCTAATAGTAATCACGGTTTCATTTTCGTTTCATCTAACAATATTCATAAGTATCAATTAAGTAACTCTGCTCAATATCATCAACGCAAACCAGAGAACATATCAACATGAAAATCCATCTTTAAGCCCGAATCCTGAAACACACCCATTCTCGACAAAACCAGGCACACGAATATGGCCGATGAACTGGCATCATCGGAACAGGTTGCGATTGCCCCGGTGGAAATGGATTATTTGAGCGGCCCGGGCTGCGCCAGATAGGCCAGCCGCCGTACCTCGCGCCGGCCACGCACCACCGTGTCGAGGATCAGCCCGGTGAACAGGTTGAGGAAGGCGAGGATCATCAGCCCCGTCGCCAGAATCGCCGTCGGGAAACGCGGCACCAGCCCCGTCTCGAACCAGGTGAACGCCAGCGGGATGCTCATCCCGATCGCCAGCAGCGCGAACAGCCCGGCGATCCAGCCGAAGAACAGCATCGGCCGCTCGATCCGGTAGAGCACCGCGATCGTCTTCAGGATGCGCCAGCCGTCGCGATAGGTGTTGAGCTTCGATTCGGAGCCTTCGAGCCGGGCGAAATAGCGGGTCTCCACTTCCCCTACGGGCATCTTGAGCTCGAGCGCATGGACGCTGATCTCGGTCTCGATCTCGAAGCCGGCGGAGAGCACCGGGAAGCTCTTCACGAAGCGGCGCGAAAAGACGCGGTAGCCCGAGAAGATGTCCGTGAAGCTGCGCCCGAACAGGCTGGCGAGGATGCCGGTCATCATCCGGTTGCCGAGGACGTGCCCGCGCCGATAGGCCTCGGCGGTCTCGTGCACGCGGGTGCCGACGATCATGTCGAGCCCCTCCTCCGCCACCCGTGCGACCATCGCCGGCGCGGAGGTCGCGTCATAGGTCGCGTCGCCATCGGCCATCACATAGATGTCGGCCTCGATGTCCGCGAACATGCGGCGGACGACATTGCCCTTGCCCTGCATCCGCTCGGTGCGGACCACGGCACCGGCGGCACGGGCGACTTCGATCGTCCGGTCGCGGCTGTTGTTGTCATAGACGTAGATGGCCGCGTCCGGCAGCACCTTGCGGAAGCCCTCGATCGTCTGGGCGATCGCGGCTTCTTCATTGTAGCAGGGCAGGAGAACGGCGACTTTGGGCATGGTCATGCCCCAGCCATAGGGCCGAAACGGCTGCGTTTCGACTGCAATTTACGGACAAAAGCAAAGGCCCCCGCTCCGCGGGGAGCGAGGGCCTGAACTTGTCCGAAGTGGAAAGCCTCAGTCGGCCTTCTTCTTCGCCGGAGCCTTCTTGGCGGGCTTGGCCTCGGCCTCGGCCTCGGCGTCGTCCGCCTTCTTGGCAGCGGCCTTCTTGGCGGCCGGCTTCTTGGCCGGCTCTGCCTCGGCTTCCGCAGCCGGCTCGGCATCGGCCTTCTTGGCCTTGGCCGGCTTCTTCTCGGCCTTGGCCTCGCCGTCCTCGGCCTTCTTCGACTTGCGCGGCTTGTGGTTGTCGTGATCGTGGCTGTGCGTGCCGGTTTCGAATCCGTCATCGCTCTCGATCGCAGCTTCCAGCTCGTCGCGGGTCACTTCGCGATCCGAGATCTCGGCCTTGTCGAACAGGAAGTCGACCACCTTGTCCTCGAACAGCGGCGCGCGCAGCTGAGCGGCAGCCATCGGCTCGTTGCGGACATACTGGTAGAAGCGCTCGCGATCGTTCGGGCTGTACTGGGCAGCAGCCTGGGCGATCAGCTGGTTCATCTCGTTCGAGGTGACCTCGACGCCATTGGCGGTGCCGATCTCCGACAGGAGCAGGCCCAGGCGCACGCGGCGCTCGGCGATCTTCACATAGTCTTCGCGCTCGGCTTCCAGCTCGGCCTTGGCAGCGGCCGGGTCGGCCTCGTGCTCGGCTTCGTGCTGGAGCTGGTGCCAGATCTGGTCGAACTCGGCCTCGACCATCGAGGGCGGAACCTCGAAGTCATGGCCGGCGGCGAGCTGGTCGAGCAGCTTGCGCTTCATATAGGTGCGGGTCAGGCCGTTGAGCTGCTGCTCGAGCTGGCCCTTCAGCAGGCCGGTGAGCTGCTCGAGGCTCTGCAGGCCCAGCGTCTTGGCGAAATCGTCGTCGATGACCGTTTCACCAGCCGTCTTCACCGCGGTGATCTTGAGCGCGAACTGCGCCGGCTTGTCGGCCAGGTCAGGGACGCCGTAGTCCGCCGGGAAAGTGACGTCGATCGTCTTCTCGTCGCCGGTCTTCACGCCGACGAGCTGGTCCTCGAAGCCCGGGATCAGGCGGCCCGAACCGATCTCGACCGACATGCCCTCGCCGGTGCCGCCGTCAAAGGCGACGCCGTCGACGGTGCCGACGAAGTCCATGGTCACCTGGTCGCCCTCGGCGGCCTTGTGCTTGGCCGGGGCGTCGGTGAATGCCTTCTGCTGGCCGGCGAGCTGCTTGAGCTGCTCGTTCACTTCGTCCTCGCTGACCGGAACGGTCAGGCGCTCGAGCTTCAGGCCGTCGATCGCGGGAGTCGGAACGTCCGGCAGGACTTCCAGCTCGACCTTGATCTCGGCGTCGCCGCCGGGCGCATACTCGCCTTCCAGGCTCACCGACGGCGACACGGCCGGGCGCAGCTTGTGGTCGGCGATCAGCTTCTGCACGCCTTCCTGGATCGAGTTGTTGAGCGCGTCCTGCGCGATCGCCTCGCCGTGCATCTTGCGGACCAGATTGGCCGGCACCTTGCCCGGGCGGAAGCCCGGCATGCGCACCTGCGGGGCGACCCGCTTGACCTCGGCATCGACCTTCTTGTCGATGTCCTTGGCAGTGATCTTGAGCGTGTAGGCGCGCTTCAGGCCCTCGTTCAACGTCTCGACAGTCTGCATTTTTCTCAGGCTTCCAAACTTCAAGAATAGGAGTCGCGGCGTCCGGTGACGCGGGAAACGAGCGGCGATGCTGGTGCGGGCGAAGGGACTCGAACCCCCACACCTTTCGATACCAGAACCTAAATCTGGCGCGTCTACCAGTTCCGCCACGCCCGCACAGGGCACCGCCGGTCGGCGGGCTCTATAGCAGTCAGGTGCTTCATCGCAAGGGTCGAGGCAACTTCATTGCAACACGAGGCGTTGTCCTTCCGAAACAAGGAGACCGAACGTGCCCGTTGAGCCGCCCGTCCAGCCGACCGTGCCACCCGCCGAGCAGCCCCCGGCGCCGCAGCCCGGCCAGCCGACGAGCCCTCCGCCGGAGCTCGATCCGCCCGCTCCGGACATCGACGTGCCGGCACCCCAGCCGGCCATGCCCGATGTTCCCGCGCCGGGCCAACCCATCGCCTGAAAGGAGAGAGAGGATGAACGACGACAAGCGTGAAGACCCGCGCTCCGATCTCCAGCAGATCGTCGAAGCGCGCGCCGATGCCGTCAAGCGCGGCGAAGGCGGCAGCGGCCATTCGCCGCTGGACGATCCCGGCGCCTCGGACGGCGTCGGCGGCACCGCCGGCGACGTGAAGAACCAGGACGCGGACGCGCAGTAACCCCCGGCCGCCCATGATCGACAAACATATGAAAAAGCTCCGGCTGCGCTGCGAAGTCAGCGCGTCGGAGGAGGAGGCGCTGCGCGCCGTGCTCCAGGGCCCGTTCGACCATCAAGCCGAACAGGTGATCGTGCGGCGCGGAGAGCGGCTGAACAGCTCGATCCTGCTGCTCGAGGGGCTTCTCGCGCGGTACAAGGACCTGAGCGACGGCCAGCGCCAGATCACCCACATCCATGTGCCCGGCGATTTCGCCGACCTGCATGGCTATACCTTGGGGTATCTCGACCACAATCTGATCACCCTCACCCCGTGCCGCATCGCGCGCGCGCCGCACACGGGGCTGCTGGCGATCACCAACCGCTTCCCCCACCTAACCCGCGCCTTCTGGTTCTCGACCAATCTCGATGCGAGCATCCACCGCGAATGGGAAGTCTCGCTTGGCCGGCGCAAGGCGATCGAGCGTGCCGCGCACCTGCTGTGCGAGCTCCAGTCGCGCCTGCTCGTGGTCGGCGCGGCGGAAGGCGACAGCTTCCGCCTGCCGATCACCCAGAATCAGTTCGCCGAATGCCTGGGCCTGACCGGCGTGCACGTGAACCGGGTTCTGCGGGAGCTGCGCGAAGCGGGCCTGGCCGATTTCCGCGGCGGTCGGGTGACGATCCACGACCGACCGGGACTGGAAGGGCTGGCCGAGTTCGACCCGCTCTATCTGTATCTGGACCGGCCGGCGAATTAGCCAGGCAATCAGGAAGCGTCTCGGAAGCACTGTCGCCATCCCCGCTCGGCGGGAATGGCGACATTCTCCGCTCGCGGCTTCCTACAGCTTCGCGCTGTCCATGATCTTGCGCACTTCCTCGACGCTCGTCGGGAAATAATGGATCGCCGGCCCAGTGAAGTTGATCAGGTAGAGCTGACCGTTGATCACCGCCGCACGCGCCTCGCCGTTGCGGCGCAGATCGTCGCCCTGCACCGAATAATGATAGGTGAAGCGCACGCCCTGGTGCCCCGCGAGTGTTGCCGGCTCGACATTGTCGATCTCGAACAGCGAGGTGTCGAGCGTGATGCGCCAGGTCGCCTCGAACAGCTGGACGATCTCCGGCGCGAGCATCTGCGCCTTGAAGGTCGGCAGCGGCCTGTCCTTCTTCTTGCGGTCCTTGAGGATCGTCTCGCCCGGCGCGATGCCGGCGAAGAAGCTCAGCTCATTGAGCTGCAGTCCGTCGAGCGTCCACATCTCGCCCTTCTTGGACGGCCGGGACGAGGACCGGTTCCAGTTCTGGCCCGGGGTGACCGTGAGGGCGCTCTTCGCGACGGCGACCGGCGCCCCCGCGGCCATCACCTTCCAGCCCGCCACGGCTGCGGTCGGTGCGGCAAGCAGCGCCGCGGCGATCAGCAATTTCATGGAACCGCGCATCTTCAACCTCCAGCAAGCATCGTGATCATGGACTTGTCCGGCGCCTGGGGCCGGATCTCGAGATAATGGCGGAGCGCCTGCCGCCCCTCTTCGGCGCCGCTCGTGCGCAGCAGCGACAGCCCCAGCCCGCGCCAGGCTTCGGCGACCGGTCGCTCGGTCGCCAGCGCACCGCGGTAGAAATCGACCGACTTCTCGAAGTCGCCCGTGCCCGCCCGCGTCCGATAGAGTTCGCCGCGCGCGTAGAGCAGCTCGCTCGTCCAGCCATGTTCGGCCAGCCGGCCGAGCAGGAATTCGGTGCCGCCGAAGTCGTTGAGCTTGACCTGGTCGTCGATCAGCGAGGCCCACCAGTCGGTCATCGCCATACGATAGGGCTCGACACCTTCGATCCCCGGCCCCGCCGCGCCGACCGGCGCCTTGCGCGCCAGCTCGCCGAGATAGGCCATGCGATCGGCGGTCGCCGGATGCGAATCGAGGAATCCCCCGCCCTGGTGGCGCCGCTTCTTCTGCTGACGGGCGAGTGCGGTGGCATCGCCCTCCGCGATCACCTGGGACCAGACCGCCGAGGCCGCACCGGGCGTGTAGCCGCCGCTGCGCATGTAATCGAGCGAGGTCACATCCGCCTCGCGCTCCATGTCCTGGCCGAAGCTGAAGATCGAACCGAGGATGCCGATATTCGCCAGCGCCCCGAGCAGCCCGAAGAAGGAAAGCCAGGCCATCGCATCGGTCTTGCCACGAAAATTGCGGAAGTTCTGCAGCGAGTGCTTCTTCTCGAAATGCGCGAACTCATGGCCCAGCACCGCGGCGAGCTGCGCCTCGTTGCGGAGCCTCAGCAGCGTGCCGGTCCAGAGCTGGAGCGCCCCATTGGGCATCATGGTCGCGTTGAAGTGCGGGGTGCGGATGATGTAGATGCGTACCGCCGCGCAGCGGTCCTCGCCGACCTCGCGGCACAGCACGCCGCGCACATAGGCGTTGAGCGCCGGGTCGCGCACCACGAAGCGCGAGGTCTTCAACGCGCGCTCCGCCTCGTCCATCTCCATCCACAGCCCGCGCTCTTCCGCCGATTCCGGCTGGTACGCAGCCGGGATCGGCTTCACCTGGGCTTGCTGTGCCTGTGCCGCGATCGGCGACAGAACCAGCGAGGCGGCGGCGAGCAGCGCAGGGCAACGCCCGCGCGGCGACATCACTTGGTCGCCGGCGCGGGAACAGCGGCGGGCACGGCGCCCGCGCGGGCCGGGAAGTCCTCGAGCAGCTGGCCGATGCGCTTGTCGGCACCATCGGCCTCGCGCACGTCGCCGCCCATCTTCACATCGGCATTGATCCAGACCAGCTCGCCGGTCTTCAGATCGACCAGCCCTGCATAGCCCATATGGACGCCCGAACTGATGCCGACGCCGAACATCGCGCCGAAGATCTGCGCTGCCTTGCGTCCGGCCGAACCGTAGCTGTCATAGGTATAGACGAACAGCGCATAGTCCGCTGGCGCGCCCGCGCCGCCGGCATCGCGCAGCGCGCTCACCCCATCGCCCAGCGTCCAGTTGAAGTCGGCGCGCTTGGTCGGCAGGCGGTTGCCCGCGAACAGCTTGTGGGCGATCACCGAATTGGCGACCGCACGGAACAGGCCGCGATAATCGGCGAGCAAGGTCGCCTTGTCGCCTTCCAGCTCCGGCATCATCACCAGCTCGTTCGCACGCCTGGTCTGCGCGGAGGAAAGCGCAGCGGCGAGCAGGGTGCGCGCCTTTTCGGTCCATTCGGCATTGGGCTCGTTCATGCCGCCAGTCGATTGCTCGCCGACCGAAACGTCGGGGCGGAAGACCAGGATCTTTACCGCGCCATCTTTCGGGAAAGCGAAGCCGCTCTTGGAGGCCGATGCCTCCGCACCGAACTGGGCATGCGCAGCAGGCGCGCACAACAGCAGCATGCCGGCAAATGCCGACACCAAAAGCCGAAGCATTGGACATCCCCCCATTTCACCGAATCCCCCGATTCGGCTTCCCCTTTTCGGGAGATTAACCAAGCAATTCGCGGGAGCAAGGACCGGTGACTATTTTATGTCCGATCCGGATGTTCCAATTCGGGCAGCGATCCCCGCAAGATCTTGTGAACTAGGGCTTCACCCGCCGCGCGCTCAGGATCTTCACGGGTGCCGCCGGGATCTCGCCCTTGAAGAACCCGCCCAGCGTGGCGCTGGGCGAGTTGGGGGCGTCGAAGATCTTCACCACCACGTCCTTGCCGTCCACGACATGTGCGAAGGCCGCATAGCCGAGATTGTCGCCCGGCTTGCTCGGGTCGGCGTCGAACGAAGGCTGGTCGCCCAGCACGATGGTGAAGTCGCCGCTCGCGGTGCCGGGCGCGCGGCGCGGAGTCGAGAGGGTGAAGTCGGTATGCTTGATGCCGGTCAGCGTGGTCGGCTCGTGCTTGATCGGCGGCAGCACCTTGCCGCGCGCATTGTTCACCCCGAACTGCACGAAGCCGAAATGGTCGATCACCTTCACCACCCGGTAGAAGGCGGTGCCGTCGAGCCGCTTCTGATCGACATAGCGCAGGAAGTTGTTGCCGCTGATCGGCGCGCGGACATTGTCCACCTCGACCGTGACCGTCCCCGCCGACGTGACGATAGCGACGCGCGGCAGCGGGACGGCGGGGCTCGGTGCAGGCGCTGCAGTCTGAGCCAGGGCCGGAGCAGCCCCCAGGGTAAACAGAAAGGCCAGCACGGTCCTGATCATCGGAAACCTCCAGAGTTTCGGACGATCCTACCGGGCGCCGCGCGAAATTCTAGCTTCCCGCCTTGCCCGCCGGGCAGGAATATGCCTGGCTATAGGGTTTGTCCCAGCAGCGCAGCAGCCGGTCGAGCACGTTGAGGTTTAGCGGCCAGCTGATCCGCCAGGGCTTGCCGTCGGGCATCAGGATCGGCTTGCCGTCCGGCCCCTTCGCCTCTTCCTCGAAATCGGCCGGGCGCGGCAGGGCGGCGAGCCTGGCCCGCTCCGCTTCCAGCCCGGCGCGGTCGCGGCGCAGGAATGCGATGCTGCCGTCCACATAGGGGCGCCAGCTGCCGCCATGATCCTGGTCGGCCGGCTTGTACGACTGGCGGAACAGCGCGATCGCCGCATCGGTCTCGCCGATTTCGGCGCGCAGCTGGCCCTCGTGCCAGTAGAGGATCATGCTCTCCGCCTTGTGCGCCAGGCGCCAGTCGCGGATCAGGTCGGCCGCCTCGCGCCCGCAGCCCCTGGCCGACAAGGCCCGCCAGCCACCCTGCAGATCCTGGTCGAAGCTGTTCTCGTCGAGCGCGAGCAGCGCCGCGCGGTCATGCCCGCAATCCGGCTCGGGCGAGGGAAGAAATAGCAGCGCGAAAGCAAACCCGATCATCTTCCCCTCCCCCTCGGCGCCGGCTTAGCCCGCCAGCGCCTTCTTCAGCAGCTCGTTGACCACCGCCGGATTGGCCTTGCCGGCCATCGCCTTCATCGTCTGTCCGACGAAGAATCCGAACAGCGCTTCCTTGCCGCCGCGATACTGTTCGAGCTGGCCGGGGTTCTTGGCGAGGATCTCGGCGATCACCGCCTCGATCGCGCCGGTGTCGCTGGTCTGCTTGAGCCCGCGCTCCTCGACGATCTTGCCCGCGGCGTCGCCGGTCTCGAGCATGATCTCGAACACCTGCTTGGCGAGCGGGCCCGACAGCGTGCCGTCGGCGGCCAGCGCCAGCAGCTCGGCACCCTGCTCCGGGCTCACCGGGCTGGTGTCGAGATCCTTGTTCAGGCGGTTGAGCGCGCCGTACAGGTCCGACAGCAGCCAGTTCGCCGAAGCGCGCGCGACTTCGTTCTCGCCCTTCTTCTGGATGCGCGCGCCCTCGGCGAGCAGCGCCTCGAACCAGCGGGCGGTATCCGCATCGGCGGTCAGCGTCGCGGCGTTGTAGGCCGAGAGCCCCAGCTCCTGCTCGTAGCGGCGGCGCTTGGCGTCGGGCAGCTCGGGCAGGCTGGCACGGCATTCCTCGAGGAAGGCATCGTCCAGCTCGAGCGGCAGCAGGTCGGGATCGGGGAAGTAGCGATAATCGTGCGCATCTTCCTTCGAGCGCATCGACCGGGTCTCGCCCTTGTCCGGATCGAACAGGCGCGTTTCCTGGACGATCTTGCCGCCGGCCTCGATCACCTCGACCTGGCGCCGCGCCTCGATCTCCACCGTCTGCATGACGAAGCGGACCGAGTTGACGTTCTTGGTTTCGGTACGGGTGCCGAACTCGGCGCCCGGCTTGCGGACCGAGACGTTCACGTCGGCACGCATCGAGCCCTGGTCCATGTTGCCGTCGCACGAGCCGACATAGCGCAGGATCGCACGCAGCTTGCTCAGATACGCACCGGCTTCTTGCGGCGAGCGCATGTCCGGCTTCGACACGATCTCCATCAGCGCCACGCCGGCGCGGTTGAGATCGACGTACGAGCGCGTCGGATGCTGGTCGTGCATCAGCTTGCCGGCGTCCTGCTCGACATGGATGCGCTCGATGCCGATCGTCTTGACGTTGGCCTCGGGGTCCTTGTCGTCCAGGCTGATGTCGATCTGTCCCTCGCCCACCAGCGGGTGGAAGAGCTGGCTGATCTGATAGCCCTGTGGCAGATCGGCGTAGAAATAGTTCTTGCGGTCGAAGCGCGACCATTTGTTGATCACCGCGCCGATCGCCATGCCGGTGCGCACCGCCTGGCGGATGCACTCCAGGTTCGGCGTCGGCAGCATGCCCGGCATCGCCGCGTCGATCAGGCTCACCTGGCTGTTCGGCTCCGCGCCGAAGCTGGTGGCCGCCCCCGAGAAGAGCTTGGCGTTGGACGTGACCTGGGCATGGACTTCGAGGCCGATCACGACCTCCCATTCGCCGGTTTCGCCCTGGATGCGGTAGGTAGACTCAATCATTTCTTCGATCCGTATGCCTTGCGCCGCTTGGCGCGTGTGCATTTGCGTTCCAGCGCATGCTGGAAAGGCCAGGTGAGAAGCTCGAAGATCACTTCGAAGACTATCTCAACCAGCCACGGCATTTACCACCATTGCTCCGGCCGCGCCGTGAACCCGGCGCGCTGCTCGATCGCAAGGCCCGCGCCCAGCACGCCCTGCTCGTCGAGCGGCTTGCCGATGATCTGCAGGCCAAGCGGCAGTCCGGCGCTGTCGAGCCCGGCGGGCACGCTCATCGCTGGCAGGCCGGCCAGGCTGGCGGGCACGGTGAACACGTCGTTGAGGTACATCGCCAGCGGATCGGCCGACTTCTCGCCCAGCGCAAACGCCGCGCTCGGCGCCGTCGGGGTCAGCAGCAGGTCGCACACCGTGAACGCATTCTCGAAATCCTGCGCGATCAGCGTGCGCACCTTCGATGCCTGGGTGAAATAGGCATCATAGAAGCCCGCCGACAGCACATAGGTGCCGATCAGGATGCGGCGCTGCACTTCGGGGCCGAAGCCCGCCGCGCGGGTGGCCGCATACATGTCCTGCAGGTTCTGGCCGTCAGCCAGCTCACGCAGGCCGTAGCGCACGCCATCATAGCGGGCGAGGTTCGACGAAGCCTCAGCCGGCGCGATGATGTAATAGGTCGGCAGCGCATATTTGGTGTGCGGAAGGCTCACTTCCACCACTTCGGCGCCGGCGTCCTTCACCCAGGCGATGCCCTGGTCCCACAGCGCCAGGATCTCTTCCGGCGTGCCGTCGAGGCGATATTCCTTGGGAATACCGATCTTCTTGCCCTTGAGGTCGCCCGAAAGCAGCTCTTCCCACTTCGGCACCGGCAGGTTCAGCGAAGTCGAATCCTTCGCATCGAAGCCCGCCATGTTCTCGAGCAGGATCGCGCAGTCCTTCACGTCGCGCGCCATCGGCCCGGCCTGGTCCAGCGACGAAGCGAAGGCAACCACGCCCCAGCGCGAGCAGCGGCCATAGGTCGGCTTGATGCCGCTGATGCCGGTGAAGGCCGCGGGCTGGCGGATCGAGCCGCCGGTGTCGGTGCCGGTGGCACCGGGCACCAGCCGTGCCGCGATCGCCGCCGAGCTGCCGCCCGACGAGCCGCCCGGTGCCAGCGGAGCATTGTCGCCGCCGCCACGCCGCCAGGGCGAGATCACATTGCCGAAGTAGGACGTCTCGTTCGACGAACCCATCGCGAACTGGTCGAGGTTGAGCTTGCCGAGCATGCCGGCACCCGCATCCCACAGCTTCTGCGAGACGGTCGATTCATAGACCGGCTTGAAGCCTTCCAGCATGTGGCTGGCGGCGGTGGTCTGCACGCCCTTGGTGGCGAACAGGTCCTTCATGCCGATCGGCACGCCGGCGAGCGGCTTGAGCGCCTCGCCCTTGGCCAGCGCCTCGTCGGCCGCAGTGGCAGCGGCGAGCGCATGCTCGGGGGTTTCGACGATGAACGCGTTGAGCGCCTTGGCCTTGCTCACCTTGACGATGAAGGCATCGGCGACTTCGCGCGCCGAGAAGGTGCCGGCGCGCACGCCGTCACGAAGGGCGGCAACGCCCAGATCGGTAATCTCGCTCATTATTCGACCACCTTCGGCACGGTGAAGAACCCGTGCTCGCCCTGCGGTGCGTTCTGCAGCACGGCGTCGCGCTGGTTGCCCTCGGTCACCACGTCCTCGCGGAGGCGCAGCTTGTTCGGGATCACGGCGGTCATCGGCTCGACCGACGAGGTATCGACCTCGCCGAGTTGCTCGATCCAGCCCAGGATGTTGTTGAGCTCGGGCGCGAGACGCTCGGCATCGGCATCGCTGATCGCGATGCGAGCCAGGCTCGCCACCTTCTTTACGGTTGCGGTATCGACGGACATGGGAGGCGCCTAACAGGGGCGCCTCCCACCTTCAAGCATCGGTTACTTGAAAGGCCGCCCCTGCGGCTTGTCGCCGATGAAAACCTGCCGCATCTCGACCTTGCGCACGACGACACCGCCACCCGAAATCGCACCATATTCGCGCTCGAGCATGGCCCGTTCCTCGGCCCCGGGTGTTTTCTCGGGCACCGGCTTTGCTTCCGGATCGACAGGTTCGCTGAGGTCAGAAAGATCGCGCCACCCCTCCCCCGTGAGCAAATAGGTGCGGACGTCGGTCAAGCATTTCGCCTTGGGGTCAGTCCGCTTCTCAGGTGGCAGCTTGATGCAGTCATCGTCGATCACGGTCACGGTCTTCGCGTCGTGCACATACACTCGGCATAGATTGTCATCCTCGCAAGCGTGCTCGCTCAGGATCTTCTCCTTCAGCCCCTCGGGGAGCGCCATTCCGGCCGGATGCAGGTCATAGGCTCCAGCGAACCGCCTCCGATCGTTCTCGCGCAACTCGAACGTATAGGGACTCTCGGCCTTGCCCACGTCGATCGCGCGTGCCCGGATCACGGCATTGCCCGAGTTCTTCAGCCGAGCGAGAGCTTCACGCCCCGGCTTGCCAAAGTCGAAGGCCAGTGCCCGCCAGTCGAACTTCTCGACATTGGTCTTCCCCGATTCGAGCCGGGCGACCTGGTCGCGCGTCGAGATCGCATTGAAATTGATCAGCGGCGTCGCCAACACCAGCCCCAGCACGCACACCGCGCATGCCAGTACGAGATTCGCCCGGCGCACCAGCCGCGTCCAGCCGAGCCGGCGGATCGCCAGGGCACCGAAATAGGCCAGCCCCCAGCAGAGCGCGACACCGACGAACACCACTGCCCATAGCCGCTCGGGGGTATAGCCGTACTGGCCGATGCGCAGCCCGGTCGCCACCGCGGCGAGTATGGCGAGCGGTAGTATCACCGCCGCCAGCACCATCGCGCTGTAGCGCAGCAGCGGGTTGCGCCGTTCGTCCGCCTCCCGAGCACCGATCACGTCATTGGCGAGGATCAGCGCACCGGCCGCACAGGTCAGCAGCAGCGGCGTGGTCGCCGAGGTCGCGTCCCACAGCGCCTGCACCCCGGTGAAGGGCAATGCGAGCAGGAACAGCCCCAGCCCGATCGCCAGCACAGGTGCCAGCACCGCGAGCAGGGTCGTCACCACCTTCTGGAGCAGGCGCACGATCGCGTCATGCTCGCGCAGCAGCCCCAGCGCCGATCCGAAGGCAAGCCCGGTCAGCGCATGGACGAACCAATCCTTCCCCAGCAGCTCGCGCAGCAAATGGATCTTGATCAACTCGAACAGACCGCCGAGCAGCCATGCCATCAGCCACACGAGCAGGACGAACAGCCAGCAGGCGCACCACAGCACCACATTCGCCCAGGCATAGTCGTGGACCGCCGGATAGCCTGCGCGGGGAGCCCCTTCGTCGCGGGCGGCCTGGAACAGCGGCGCGGCGATCGCCACGGCGAGCAGCAGGCTGAACGTCCGCCAGACATCGGTGACGTTCCACCCGCCCGGCGCACCGTTCCACCAGGTGACGAAACCGCCCGCCACGCCGACCACCGCCGCGAACACGATCGAGGCCCACCAGCGCTGCCGCTCGATCGTGAACCCGATCATCGCCGCGCCCAGCGTCACCGCCATCAGCAACGCCGCCTGCAGGGCGGTCCACTCCACCTTGTAGAACGCCCCTTCGCCCGCGATCAGATAGGTCACGACGCCCGTCGCCAGCCCCAGGCCGGCGAGCAGCAGCGGGCGCCAGGTCCAGCCCCCGGCCTCGCCCGACGCGGCAGTTTCGGTCTCGTCCATGGAAATCTCCCCTTCGCTCACATGCTCTCGCATCGGGTCCGGGCGGTAAAGTGGATTTCCGGTGCAGAACGCCCCGGACCGCAATCGCGGTTGCATCCGGAGAAATCGTGCCCGATGGGAATGCGATTGCAACAAAGCGGCCCTATGCTGCATTGCACAATGGAGAGTGGGGCTTGGCCCGTAAATTCCTCTACGTCATCGTAGGACTTATCGTGCTCGCAACAGCCGCCACCTTCGCCTTCCGCTTCTGGGGCGCGGAACTGCTCCGCCAGGCGCTCGTCCCCATGACCGACGTGGCGCAGCTTTCGGCGCCCGGGGACTATTCGAAGCCGGACCTCTGGCTCGCCCGCCCGGACAAGCCCGGCAACCCGGCGCTCTGGACGCCGCATGGCTTCGCGCCGGCCGAAAACCCGCCCGCGGCGGTGTTCTTTATCCACCCGACCTCGTTCCTCGACCGCACGCAGTGGAACGCGCCGCTGAACGACGTGGCGGCCAATGCCCGGGCGGAGCTGTTCCTGCGCGGCCAGGCCAGCGCGTTCAATTCCTCCGGCTTGGTCTGGGCGCCGCGCTATCGCCAGGCGACCTTCGGCGCCTTCCTGACCAGCAAGACCCAGGCCCAGCAGGCACTCGACTTCGCCTATCGCGACGTGGCCGCGGCGTTCGACCGGTTCCTCGAGGAAGCCGGCAACCGCCCGATCATCCTCGCCGGCCATTCGCAGGGCGCGCTCCACCTCACCCGCCTGCTCGTCGATCGCGTCGCCGGCAAGCCGCTCGCCAAACGGATCGTCGCGGCATACGTCGTCGGCTGGCCGGTCTCGATCACCGCCGACCTGCCGAAAATGGGCCTGCCCGCCTGCACCGGTCCCGACGACAGCGGCTGCATCCTCTCCTGGCAGAGCTTCGCCGAGCCCGCCGATCCGTCGCTGATCATCGACACGTTCGACCAGACCAACGGCTTCACCGGCCAGCCGCGCAAGGGCACGCCGATGGTCTGCACCAACCCGATCACCGGCAAGCCGAACGACAGCGCTCCGGTCGAAGCCAATCTCGGCGGCCTGATGCCCAGCCGGGACCTGACCAGCGCGGTGCTCCAGAAGAACCTCGTCCCCGCGCGCTGCGACGGCCGCGGCTTCCTGATGATCGGCACCACCCCGCCCGACCTCGGCCCCTATGTGCTGCCGGGGAACAACTATCACGTGTTCGACTACAGCCTGTTCTGGGCGAACGTCCGCGCCGACGCCGAACGCCGGCTCAAGGCGCGCCGGAAATTCTGGCCGTTCTGACAAGAGCCGTCATCCCGGCGAAAGCCGGGATCTCAGGCGGCTCTTTCCCCGCCATCGCACGAGATCCCGGCTTTCGCCGGGATGACGATTGGGGCTAGAGGATAGGCGTGATCACCACCGCCTCCGCAGACTTCCGCGCCGCGCTCCCCGCCGGCGGCCGCCTGATCGGCCTCGATGTCGGCACCAAGACGATCGGCACCGCGCTCTGCGACGCCGGCTGGAGCTTCGCCAGCCCCGCCGAGCTGGTCCGCCGCACCAAGTTCTCCAAGGACAAGGCCGCGCTCCAGGCGCTGATGACCGCGCAGCAGGTGAAGGGCATCGTCATCGGCCTGCCGCTCAACCTCGACGGCACCGACAGCCCGCGCACCCAGTCCACCCGCGCCTTCGCCCGCAACATGGACGATATCGGCCTGCCGATCCTGCTGTGGGACGAGCGCTGGTCCACCGTCGCGGTCGAGCGCACGCTGATCGAGCAGGACTTCAGCCGCGCCCGCCGCGCCGAGATGATCGACAACATGGCCGCCGCGCACATCCTCCAGGCCGCAATCGACGCCCTGGTGAACGTCTAGCCCCGGTCGAACCGCGCGATCAGCGCATCGAGCGACCGCGCACCCCGCTCGCCCCGCGCCCGCATCTTGTAGGCAACGTCGCCCGCGTCCGCCGGCTGCAGCCGCGCGCAGAAGCGCCGCACATCGGCACCCAGCATCGCCACGTCCGCGCCGATCCGGTCCAGCTCGTCCCGTGCAACCTTGCGCGCTCGCCGGCCCAGCGCCCGCTCCAACCGCCCGCGATGATCCCCCGCCACCTCGACGAAACCGTCGGCCAGCGCCTCCATCTCGGCGACATAGGACAGCGAGACCAGCTGCGCCGGCGCATAGCCCAGCGCATCGTCGCCATGCACGGCGTTCGCGCCTACCCGCACCGTCGCCTGGCCGAGATAGAGCCGTGCCAGCCCCGTCAGCGTCCGCTCGGTAAGCTCGACCAGCGCCGCGGTGTCGGCAAGCAACGCCGCGTGTCGCGCATCCACCGCCGGCGCATAGGCCGACATCACCCGCCCGAACCGCGCCCCGCCCGCCTGCTGCGCCTCGATGGCCCGCCGCGCCCGGGTCAGCCGTTCGAGCGGCGCGCCCTCATTCTCCCGGAAGAACTGCCGCGACAGCGCCACGACATTCTCCCCGCAATCGCGGTGCGCCTGCAGCGCGGCGAATGCCAGCATGCGCCGCATCGGCCGCCAGCGCGCCCGCTCCACCCGCGCCAGCCACCAGGGCAGCAGCACGAGTACCAGCACCAGTCCCACCATGAAGAAGAACGCCCCCGCCTGGAACGCCGCCCACCAAATGGGGTCGCGCGTCATCCAGCCGAGAAACGCAGTCCAAAAGCCCTGCACGAACGCTCCCCCCGAAACGCTAAGCGGCGCATTAGCTATCTGCGTTTTGCGGCAGGCCCGAGACTCCTTGCGCCCGCGCTTCGGCAGGTCTAGGCGACGGCTTTAATGCAAGCCTCCGATCATCGCCCCGCGGCCCAGATACAGGGTCGCGCCGTCTTCCCGCACCGGCACCTCACCGGCATTGCGGGTCTCCAGCCCCATGAGATCATGTTCCTGCTCGACGAAGCGGAACAATGGATCGAAGCAAACCGGACGCGCGCGCGCAACGACCGCCGGCTGGAGGGCATCACCCAGATCAACGCCTTTTTCGAGAACAGCACCCGCACGCTCCTCTCCTTCGAGATCGCGGGCAAGCGGCTGGGCGCGGACGTGGTCAACATGCACGCCGCGCAAAGCTCGGTGAAGAAGGGCGAGACGCTGATCGACACGGCGGTGACGCTCAACGCGATGCGCGCCGACGTGATCGTCATCCGCCACATGGCCTCGGGCGCAGTGCAGCTGATCGCCGACAAGGTCGATTGCCCGGTGCTCAACGCCGGCGATGGCTGGCACGAGCATCCCACCCAGGCGCTGCTCGACGCGCTCACCATCCGCCGCCGTCGCGGCTCGGTTGCCGGTCAGCGCGTGGTGATCTGCGGCGACCTGCTCCACAGCCGCGTCGCCCGCTCGAACATGCTGGCGCTGACCGCGCTCGGCGCCGAGGTCCGCGTCGTCGCCCCCTCCACGCTGATGCCGCCGGCGATCGAGGGGCTCTACGTCACCCCCTTCACCGATTTCGACGCCGCGCTCGAGGGCGCCGACGTCGTGATGATGCTCCGCGTCCAGAACGAGCGCATGGCCGGCGGCTTCATCCCCTCGACCCGCGAGTTCCACGCCCGCTACGGCCTCACGCCGGAGCGCCTCGCCCGCGCCCGGGAAGACGCCCTGGTCATGCACCCTGGCCCGATGAACCGCGGCGTCGAGATCGACAGCGCCATCGCCGACCATCCAGAGCGCAGCGCGATCACCGAACAGGTCGAGATGGGCGTTGCGGTCCGCATGGCCTGTCTCGACGTGCTCACCCGAGCCGAACGCGGCGTGGAGGGCTGGGCATGATGCATTTCCGCCTTCACTCCTATTCCGTCATCCCGGCGAAAGCCGGGATCTCGTGCCGTAGCGTGGGACAGGAGCCGCATGAGATCCCGGCTTTCGCCGGGATGACGGGAGTAGACGCGTGACCCGCCTATTTGAAAACGTCCGCGTCGTCGGCGGCGCCACCAGCTTCGCCTTCTCCGGCGAAACCATCACCGCCGACACCGCGAATGCCGAGCGCATAGACGGCAAGGGCCTACACCTCGCCCCCGGCATCGTCGATCTCGGCGTCTTCGCGGTCGACCGTGCCGCCTGCCGCGCCGGCGGCATCACCCGCGTCGGGCTGATGCCCGATCAGTCGCCGATCCTCGACGATCCCGGCATCATCCGCCGCGCCGCGCTGATGGGCAAGCCGGACCTCTGGGTCCATCCCCTTGCAGCTGCCACGCGCGGGCTCGAAGGCACAGACCTGGCCGAGATGGCGATCAACGCCTCGGCTGGCGCAAAGGCCGTCGCCACCGGCCGCCGCTGGATCGCCGACGCCGGGGTGATGCGCAAGGTCCTCGCCTACGCCAGGGATTGCGGCCTCACCGTGATCGCCCATGCCGAGGACGGCAACCTGGCGCGCGACGCCGTCGCGACCGAAGGCCTCACCGCTACGCTGCTGGGTCTGGCGGCGGCCCCCGCCATCGCCGAGGCGCTGGCGATCGCCCGCGACACGATGCTCGCCGAGGATACCGGCGCCCGCATCCATTTCCGCCAAGTCACCACCGCCGCGGGTCTCGACCTGATCCGCCAGGCCAAGCGCCGGGGCGTCCAGGTCACCTGCGGCGTCACGCCGGCACACTGGCTGCTGTCGGACATCGATATCAGCGACTATCGCACCTATGCCCGGCTCTCGCCGCCGCTGCGCAGCGACAGCGATCGCCAGGCGGTTCGCGCCGCGCTGGCGGACGGCACGATCGACGTGATCGCCTCGGGCCATGATCCGCGCGGGCCCGAGGGCAAGCGCCTCCCCTTCATCGATGCCGACGAAGGCATGTCGGGCGCCGAGACGCTGCTCGCCCTGTCGCTCGGCCTGGTCCGCGACGAAGTCCTGACCATGGAGCGCCTGTTCGAGCTGCTCGCCGCCAACCCGGCGCGCATCCTCGGCCTCGACGCCGGCACGCTGGAAGCCGGCAAGCCCGCCGACTTCATCCTCTTCGCCCCCGACACGCCCTGGGCGATCGACGCAACGAAGATGAAGGCCCGCGCCGGCAACACTCCGTTCGACACGCTGCCGGTCCAGGGCAAGGTCCACCGCGTGTTCAAGGGCGGCCGGGAGATCGAGTAGGCTTGCCCCGCCATCCGGCGCGCAAGACCGTCATCCCGACCACAATCCGTCATCCCGGCGAAAGCCGGGATCTCAGGCGAAGGCGCTGGGAAGGAGCCGCACGAGATCCCGGCTTTCGCCGGGATGACGATCAGGCGGCAACACTCTGTGTCCGAGCCACAAACGCCCCGATCACCCCCATCGCGCGCTCGACGTACAGTTCCTTCTCCCCCACCGGTGCGACATAATGGATCGCCGCCTCGGCATCGGCCAGCGATGCGCCGCGCGCGATCAGCCAGCTCGCCAGATATTGCGAGGCCAGGCACCCGCCCGCCGTCGCGACATTGCCGTGCGCCACGAACGGCGCGTCGATCACGTCGACACCTGCCTCGATCACCCAGGGCTTGGTGGTCAGGTCAGTGCAGGCCGGCAGGCTGCCGATGAGCCCCAACTTCGCGAGCAGCAACGTCCCCGAACATTGCGCCCCGATCAGCTGGCGCGCCGGATCGAGCCGGATCCGCGCGAGCATCTCGGCATCAGCGGCGATCTCGCGGGTGCGGACACCGCTGCCGATCAGCACCGCATCGGCCTCGGCGGCGAACTCCAGCGGCTTCTGCCGGCTGATCGTCACGCCGTTCATCGAGGTGACCTGCTCGCTCGGGCAGGTGATGTGCGCCGCCCAACCCTTCGGCTTGAGCCGGTTGAGGATCCCCGCCGCGACGAAGCTGTCGAGCTCGTTGAACCCGTCGAACGTCAGCACCGCGATCTGCACCTGGAACCTCCTATGAACTCACGCTCGCGCTCTATCAGGCGGCGCGCGGTGCAACCATGCATTAATCTGCACGGGCCTAGGCAGGGCCATGGCTATTCCTATAAAATTTCCGGTGTCGGCGACGGCCCTGCTTCTCGCTACGGGATGCACCTCCGCCCCGGCAGAGGGACTGAACCCGAAGAACGACGTGCACTGCGCGGTCGCGCTCGGAGTCGCCGGCCAGGATGCCGAGCGCACCAATGCCCCCGCCGAGCAACGGCGCACGCTTTTCGTCGGCAATTCCTGGTACAGCCAGCTGGTGCCGCAGGGCGCGCTCGCGACGCCGGAAGCACGCGAGGCCGTCGCCCTGGCCAGGCAGGACCTCCCCGCTCTCGAACCGATCCTCGCGGCCTGCATCAAGCGCGCATCAGGCAAGGCCGGCTTTAGCGGATTCCGCCGCAGGATCGGCGCAGCCTATGACGAAGCCGACGCCGCGCGGCGGCAGTGAAGTCTGAAATCCAATTTAATCGTCATCCCCGCGAAGGCGGGGATGGCGAAGGAGTGCGGGCGGATCGCCCCCTACTTCCTCCCCCGCGCCGGCTTCGGCAGATTCGCCTCCACCGCCGCGTGGATCAGCGCCTTGAGTGCCTCCGCGTCGATCGTCTCGCCTTCATGGATGTCGATCGCCCGGCGGACATTCCCGTCCAGGCTCGAATTGAACAGCCCGGCCGGGTCGCTGAGCGCCGCGCCCTTGGCGAAGGTCAGCTTCACCGCCGCCTTGTAGGTCTCGCCGGTGCAAAGGATCCCGGCATGCTCCCACACCGGCACGCCGCGCCACTTCCACGTCTCCTCCACCTCGGGATCGGCCTCGTGGATGATCGCGCGTACCCTGGCGAGCGCCTCGCCGCGCCAGTCGTCCAGCGCCGCGATGCGGGCGTCGATCTGCTCGGCTGCGGTCTTGTCCTCGCTCATGCGTTCCTCGCGAAATAGGGCCGCGCGAACATGTAGAGCCCCGTCGGCAGCAGCACCAGCAACGGGAGCACCGCGAGCAGCCCGAGCCACTGGGCATTGGCCTGCAGGATCACCGCGACGATGTTCACGATCGCCATGATGCTGAAGATGAAGCCGCTCCAGCGGTGGACCTGACGTAGCATGACACGCTCTCCCTCAAATGCATAACCGTTTGGCTATGCATTTCCCATAACCAGCCAGTTATGCGTTCGTCAAGCGCGAAGAAAAAGGCCGGAGCGTCGCCGCCCCGGCCTTTCCTATTTCCCGATGGGAGTGGGAAAACTCGTTCAGCGCGAAGCCATGCGCACGCCCGGCTTCACCCAGGCGGCGGTCGCATCGCCCGCACCGGCGCGGACGAAGCAGGTCTGGCCGCTGGAGCGCACCTGGCGGCACAGCGCATCGGCGCCGCTGCGGTCATAGCCGCCGACCGAAAGGCGATAGAAACTGCCCGCCTTGGTCGAGACCTTGGCGCCGTACGGGGTCTGGCCCGCCAGCGCCGGCACGCGGTCGTCCATGCGGTTCCACGCGTCGCGCGCCACCGCCGGGCTCACATAGGCGCCGAGCTGGACGTAGAAATTGCCGCGCGAGGGCTTGGCCGAGACGGGCTTCTCGATCGGCGCGGGCGCGCGGGCGCTCAGCGAAACCTTGGTGACGGCGACCGGCGCGCGGACCGCGGCGGCCGGGACCAACTGCACCACTTCCGTGCGCGGGCCGAACACGACGCCGGCATTGGTGCCGGCCACCGGCGCGGCCTCGGCCAGGGCAACCGGCGCGGCTTCGGCCAGGGCAACCGGCGCGGCTTCGGCCGCAGGCGCGGTTACGCTCGCTTCGGCGGCAACCGCCTCGGCATTGGCGGGCACGCCCGGCATATAGGTGTCGACCGCATCCTGCGCCGGCACGGTCTGCACCGGCTGGGTCGCGGCGGCGGCGAGCATGACGTTCTGCTGGGCCAGCGCCAGCTGCACCGGCTGGCCGGCGTCCTGCACCGGCGTGACGTTGAGCAGCGCGGCGACCTGGTCATAGGCGTTGGTCGGGCGGGCGAAGCTCACCCACTGCATCATCCGCGCGTTGATCTGGTCGGGCGCCACGTCGACCGAGGCGACCTGCTTGGCTTCGGCCCAGCGGCCCGAAAGCGCGAGCGCGAGCGCCAGGTTCTGGCGGGTCTTGGCGGTGGCGTCCTCGGCGCGTGCGGCCGGGCCCAGTATCTCCACGGCCTTCACCGGATCGCCGGCCAGCGCGAAGGCCAGGCCGCGATCGGCGGCGGCGATCGTGTCCTGGTGGCTGTCGAGCATCGCCCGCGCACCCGCCCAGTCGCCGCCGGCGATCTTGGCCAGCACCTGGTTCAGCGCAACGCGCCCGTCGCCCGGATTGAGCGTCAGCGCATCGCCCAGCGCCTGGTTCGCCGAGGCGAAGCGGCCGGCGAGCAGATAGGCCTGGCCGAGCAGCGCGCGATAGTCGGCATTCTGCGGATCATTGGCCACCGCAGCCTCGGCATGGGCAACCGCGTCGCCCGCCTTGCGCTTGGCGATGGCCTTGCGGGCCGCACCGGCTTCCTGCGCCGCCTTCTTGGCGTTGGGCGCGTCGGTCGCGAAGGCCGAGAGCGCGAAGCCCTGGGTCGCGATGCCGGCTGCCAGCGTACCGCCGGCGCAGAGCGCCGACAGGCCGATCACGAGCTTGCTACGGGTCTTCATCATCCGTTCCTTCAACGGTTCCCGGCCGGGACCTGGCGCGCGAGCGCCTCGACCTCGGTCAGCGATTCGAGAAAGGCGTCGAGCGCCTCGGTCACGATCTGCTGCGCCGAACGATTGGTGACCGCCGATGCGAGGCGCAGGCGCAGATGCCGGTCATTGTCGAGGCGGAGCGTGAACGCCGCCTTGGATTTCTTGGCCACTTCCCGGGCGAGCCGCTCGGCGGCAATCGGCGGCAGCGCCTGGCGCTTCGCCACCGGGGCGGGCGCGGGAACCGGCTGCGGCTCGGCCGCCGGCTGCGCGACCACGGACTGCGGAGCGCCCTGCTGCGGCGCCGGCTCGGGCTTGCTGAACCGCTCGTCGAGCTGCTCGATCTGGCGGAGCACCTGCGGCTTGGGCACCGGGTGCTGGATCGGCTGGGGCTCGGGCACGAAATGCTGCGCATGCGCGTCGTCGCCCATGTCGTTCCAGCCGAGATCTTCCTGGGCGGTCGCCGGGTTGAGGCCAACGAAACCCTGGGGGCGCATCGCCGGACGCGCCTGGCCCTTGCGGGCGAGCAGGCTCGAGGAGAGCGACGCGGTGGGCTTGGGGGTGCCGAACATCAGCTCACCACCCTGCGGCCGAAGCCGCCATTGGCGCGCGGTGCGCCGAACTGGTTGACCGGGGTCGGCGGCGCGAACACGGTGCGGCGGAAGTTCTTCTCGAGCCGGTCGTTGATATAGGTCCACAGCGCTTCGACCTCGGCGGCCGAGCGACCCTTGGGATCGACTTCCATCACGGTGCGGCCGTCGATCATCGACGCGGCGAAATCGGTGCGGTGGTGCAGCGTGATCGGGGCAACGGTGCCGTGCTGCGACAGCGCGACGGCGGCCTCGCTGGTGATGCGCGCCTTGGGGGTGGCGGCGTTGACCACGAAGATCAGCGGCTTGCCCGCGCGGTCGCACAGGTCGACCGTGGCGCCCACGGCGCGCAGGTCGTGCGGGCTCGGGCGCGTCGGGATGACGATCAGCTCGGCAACCGCGATCACGCTCTGGATCGCCATGGTAATTGCCGGCGGGGTATCGATCACCGCCAGCTTGAAGCCCTGCTGGCGCAGGATCTCGAGGTCCGAGGCGAGCCGCGCGACCGTGGTCTGCGCGAAGGCCGGCAAATCCGTCTCGCGCTCGTTCCACCAGTCGGCGAGCGAGCCCTGCGGATCGATGTCGATCAGCACGACCGGGCCACAGCCGGCCCTTTCCGCCTGAACGGCCAGATGGCCCGACAAGGTCGTCTTGCCGGATCCGCCCTTCTGCGATGCCATCGCGAGAACGCGCATGAACCCCCTCGAAATACCAGTTACCCGAGCGTGGAGATGCCATGCGGTCGTCTAAGAATGCGTTAACGGCGTTCCGCCCCGGGATTCCCCTGAGGAGATCGGGCTAAGGATTTCTTTCCCAAAGGATGGTAAACGGGCATTTATCCAGTGTTGCCGGGGTGGGAGTCGAAGGTCGCATGAAGTTTCTTGGGTTGGTCGCTGCTGCGGGGATCGCGCTCGCCGCACCGCTTGCGCTCGCACAGGAAAACCCGGTCAAGGCCGGGGTCGAGGCTTGGGAGCGTGGCGACTACAAGGGCGCCGTCGATCGCTGGCGCGGCCCTGCGACGAAGGGCGATGCCGACGCGCAGTTCAATCTCGGCCAGGCCTACAAGCTCGGCCGCGGCGTGCCCGCCAATCTCGACCAGGCCGAGCTCTGGTACAGCAAGGCCGCCGGCCAGGGCCATGAGCAGGCCGAGGCGAGCTATGGCCTCGCCCTCTTCGCCAATGGCAAGCGCGACAAGGCGGCGCCCTGGCTCCAGCGCGCCGCCGGCCGCGGCGATCCCCGCGCCCAGTATGTGCTGGGCACGATGTATTTCAACGGCGACGTGGTCCAGAAGGACTGGGTCCGCGCCTATGCGCTGGTCACCCGCTCCTCGCAGTCGGGCCTCGCCGAAGCCTCGGGCGCGCTCGCCCAGATGGACAAGTACATGACCGTGCAGGACCGCCAGGCGGCCCTCACCCTCGCCCGCAAATATGAGCAGGAGGCGAACCGCGCGCCCCTGCCCGGCACGGCACCCCCGATCGAAGTCGCGAGCGCCCAGCCGCCCCGCGTCCCCCCGGTCCGCACGCCGCCGCGCGCCACGCCAACGCCCGCGCCCGTCCGCACCAGCCCGGCGCCTTCCCCGGCGAGCAGCGCGATCCGCGATGGCGGCTGGCGCCTCCAGCTCGGCGCGTTCGGCGATCCCGGCAATGCCCGCAAGCTGTGGGGCCAGGTCGGCGGGCGCTTCCCGGGCCGCTCGGTCAGCTATGTGAAGGCGGGCACCCTCACCAAGGTGCTGGTCGGCCCCTTCGCAAGCCGCGCCGAGGCGGCGGGCGCCTGCCGCGGCGTCAGTCCTTGCGTGCCGGTGAGCAACTGACGCCTTTCCTACTTTCCATTCCTTCTATCCGTCATCCCCGCGCAGGCGGGGATCCAGAGCCAAGCAGCACATCGCTCTGCCACCCTGGATCCCCGCCTTCGCGGAGATGACGAGAATATTTGGGAGGCGCCACCTCACCCTCGTTCCGGCGCAAACCTCCCCCATTTCGATCATATCGCAGTTGCAACAAATTCCGGATCGTGGCGTTAGGGACGCCATGATCCGCTTCCTCGCGCTCGCGCCGTTGCTCGCCCTCGCCCTCCCCGCCCATGCGCAGGAGGGGGAGAGCAAGCCGCCCAAGCGCTACCGCATCTCGCTCGGCCCGCAAGTCTCGCCCAATTATCCGGGTTCGGACCAGGTGCAGCTGAGTCCGCTGGTCGATGTCGCGATCGCGCGCGGAAACGAGCCCTTCGCCTTCGAGGCCGCCGATGACAGCTTCGGCTTCCCGGCGCTCAAGACCGGCGGGTTCGAATTCGGCCCCGCCGCGAACTTCCAGGGTTCGCGCAAGCGCAGGGAATCGCATGCAGCGATCGACGAGGTCGGCACCACGGTCGAGCTCGGCGGCTATGCGCAATATTGGCTGGCCAAGTCGCTCCGCCTCCACACCGAGCTGCGCAAGGGCGTCAACGGCCACAAGGGCCTGATCGGCAGCGCCGGGCTCGACTACGTGATGCGCGACGGCGACAAATGGCTGGTCTCGATCGGCCCGCGCGTGACGCTGTCGGACACCAAATATCGCCACGCCTATTTCGACGTCTCCCCCGCCGCGGCCGCCCGCACCGGCCTCCCCGTCTATCGCTCGGACGGCAGCGCGGTGAGCGCGCTGGGCGTCAGCAGCACCACCACCTGGCAGTTCAGCAAGCATTGGGGCCTGTACGGCTATGCCCGCTACGACCGCCTGACCGGCGACGGCGCCGACTCCCCGCTGACCCATGGCGCCTATGGCAGCCGCGACCAGCTCTCGGGCGGGCTCGGGCTCAGCCTCACCTTCGGCAAGGGCGTTCGGTAACTTCTAAAGCCCTCTCCCGCTTTTGCAGGAGAGGGTTGGGTGAGGGCCTTCTTCTAAGCCCCCACCCACTCCCCGCGCGCAATCCCCTGCGCATAGAGCAGCGCTGTCAAATCCCCATGGTCCACCCGCACGCCGGCCGCCGCCGCCACGATCGGCTTGGCATGATAGGCCACGCCGAGCCCCGCCTCGCGGATCATCGCCAGGTCGTTGGCGCCGTCGCCCACCGCCAGTGTGTCCGAAGCACCCAGCCCCAGCTCGCCGCGTACCGCCCGCAGCGTATCCAGCTTCGTCGCGCTGTCGACGATCGGCCGCTCGACCGTGCCGTCCAGCGCGCCATCCGCGATCACCAGCCGATTGGCGATCACCGTATCGAACCCGATCTCAGCCCCCACCGGCTCGGCGAAGCGGGTGAACCCGCCCGAGACCAGCACGCAGGTCGCGCCCCGCGCGCGCATCGTCTGCACCAGCGCCTTGGCGCCCGGCATCAGCTTCACCCGCTCGGCCAGGCACTGCTCGATCGCGCTTTCGGACAGCCCCTTCAGCAACGCCACCCGGGCATCCAGCGCCGCGCCGAAGTCCAGCTCGCCGCGCATCGCCCGCTCGGTGACCTCGGCGATCTGCGCCTTGATCCCGGCATAGTCGGCCAGCTCGTCGATGCATTCGACGGTGATCATCGTGGAATCCATGTCGGCGACGAGCAGCTTCTTCGCTCGCCCCTCTGCCAGCTGCACCGCGACATCGGTTGCCGCGAAGGCCCCCTCCAGCGCGCCGCGCGCCGTATCGGGATGCATCGCGAATTCCAGGTCAGCCGCGCGGCCCTCGTCGATCCAGCGCCAGCTTCCGGGAGCGCACTGCACCGAAGCCAGCCGGTCGGCCGCTTCCGAAAGCTGCCCTGCGGTCAAACCGTCTGCTATAAGCGTTGCAATGAACATCGGATCCCCTGACCTGCCTTTGGTGGCGCTCATCGCAGGGCCGACCGCGAGCGGCAAGTCCGCGCTCGCCCTCGCGCTCGCCGAAAAACACAATGGCACCGTGATCAACGCGGATTCGATGCAGGTCTATGCCGATCTCCGCGTGCTCACCGCTCGCCCGCCCGTCGAAGAAGAGAAGCGCGCGCCACACCGCCTGTTCGGCCATATCGACGGCGCAGAGGCGCATTCCGCCGCGCGCTGGGCGGCCGAGGCCCGTGCCGCGATCCATGAGGCGCATGAGGAGGGCCGCCTGCCGATCCTGGTCGGCGGCACCGGCATGTATCTGCGCACGCTGCTCGAGGGCATCGCGCCGGTGCCCGAGATCGATTCCCTGATCCGCGCCGAGGTCCGCGCCCTTCCCGTCGAGGAGGCCCGCGCCGAGCTCGCCCGGCTCGATCCCGAGACCGCCGCTCGGCTCGGCCCGATCGACAGCCTTCGCATCTCGCGCGCGCTCGAGGTCGTCCGCTCCACCGGCAAGTCGCTGCGCGACTGGCAGGAGGAACGCCATGGCGGGATCGGCGGCGAGGTCCGCGTCGCCGCGACGATCCTGCTTCCCGACAAGACCTGGCTCGCCGACCGGATCGACCGCCGCTTCCGCCACATGGTCAAGGTCGCCCAGGGCGAGGTCGAGGCGCTGCTCGCCCGCACCGACGTGCCCGATGACGCCCCCGTGCTCCGCGCGATCGGAGTGCGCGAGATCGGCCTCGCGCTCTCGGGGGAAAGCAATCTCGACGAAGCGCATTTCGCCGGCTCGCTCGCGACCCGCCAATATGCCAAGCGCCAGTACACCTGGTTCCGCCGCCAGCCGCCGCCCGAATGGGAGCGCACGGATGAGACACAAACGAACAGACTCGTTGAGCAATTCGAAACAAAATTACTATAATACGGCTTGACGCGTAGTTTTCGTGCGGGTAGCAGCGCCCTTCGGCGGTGTTTCCCGCACCGCAACAAACGGAGGCCGATGTGACGACCGAGAAGAGTGGAGCAGACATCCTGATCGAGACGCTGAGCGATCTCGGTGTGGAAGTCGTGTTCGGCTATCCCGGCGGTGCCGTGCTTCCGATCTATGATGCGATCTTCAAGCAGGACCGCATCAAACATATTCTTGTCCGCCACGAACAGGCGGCGACGCATGCGGCGGAAGGCTATGCCCGCGCCACCGGCAAGCCCGGCGTCGTCCTCGTCACCTCGGGTCCGGGCGCGACCAATGCGGTCACCGGGATTACCGATGCGCTGATGGATTCGATCCCGATGGTGGTCATCACCGGTCAGGTGCCTACGGCGCTGATCGGCACCGATGCGTTCCAGGAAGCGGACACGGTCGGCATCACCCGCCACTGCTCGAAGCACAATTACCTGGTGAAGGACCCCGCCCGGCTCGAGCCGACGATCCGCGAGGCCTTCTACATCGCCACCTCGGGCCGCCCGGGCCCGGTCGTGATCGACATCCCCAAGGACGTCCAGGTCGCCACCGCGCGCCGCGGCGAGAACGGGCCGATCTCGCACAAGACCTATCGCCCGCAGACCGAGCCCGACGCGACGTCGATCGAGAAGGCGGTCGACATGCTGGCCGCGGCCGAGCGCCCGATCTTCTACACCGGCGGCGGCATCATAAACTCCGGTCCCGAAGCGGCGCGTCTGCTGCGCAAGCTCGCCGATGTAACGGGCGCGCCTGTTACATCGACCCTGATGGGCCTCGGCGCCTTCCCCGCCAGCGACGACAAGTGGCTGGGAATGCTGGGGATGCACGGCACCTACGAGGCGAACCTGGCGATGAACCAGGCCGACCTGATCATCGCGCTCGGTGCCCGTTTCGACGACCGCGTCACCGGCCGGCTCGATGCCTTCGCGCCCAACAGTGCGAAGATCCACGTCGATATCGACCGTTCGAGCATCAACAAGAACGTCCGCGTCGACCTGCCCATCGTGGCGGACGTCGGCCGGGCGATCCAGGCGATGATCGATGCGTATGAACGTCGCCAACATCCCCGTCCGGACCTGTCCGAATGGTGGAGCCGCATCAACGGCTGGCGCCAGGTCGGCTGCCTCGAATTCCAGGAGAGCGATCCCAAGGTCATCATGCCCCAGCGCGCCATCCGCGCGCTGTGGGAGGCGACCAGGGACAAGGCCCCGATCATCACCACGGAGGTGGGCCAGCACCAGATGTGGGCGGCCCAGCACTTCCACTTCGAAGACCCCAACAAGTGGCTGACCTCGGGCGGTCTCGGCACGATGGGCTATGGCCTGCCGGCGGCGATCGGCGCGCAGATGGGCAATCCCGATGCGCTGGTCATCGACATCGCCGGCGAAGCCTCGATCCAGATGAACATCCAGGAGCTGGCCACGGCGACCCAGTACCGGTTGCCGGTCAAGATCTTCATCTTGAACAACGAGTACATGGGCATGGTCCGCCAGTGGCAGGAGCTGACCTACCAGTCGCGCTATTCGGAGAGCTACAGCGACGCCCTGCCCGACTTCGTCAAGCTGGGCGAGGCCTATGGCTGGAAGGGCATCCGCATCGAGACGCGCGACCAGCTCGACGCCGGCATCGCCGAGATGCTCGCCTATGACGGGCCGGTGATCGTCGATTGCCGCGTGGCCAAGCTCGCCAACTGCTTCCCGATGATCCCGTCGGGTGCCGCCCATACCGAAATGCTGCTCCAATCGGCCGAAGTCTCGGGCGAGATGGACGATGAAGCCAAGGCGCTGGTCTGATCCCATGCACATCAAGGAAGAATTCAAGGAGCGGCACACGCTCGCCGTCATCGTCGACAACGAGCCGGGCATCCTCGCCCGGATCGCCGGCCTGTTCACCGCGCGCGGCTACAACATCTCGTCGCTCACCGTGTCCGAGATCAGCGACGACGACCTGATCAGCCGGATCACCATCGTCACCGAGGCATCGGCCGCGGTGATGGAGCAGATCATCGCCCAGCTCGAGCGGCTGGTGCCGGTGCACAAGGTGACCGACCTCACCGCCTTCGGCCCGCATGTCGAGCGCGAGCTGGCGCTGGTGAAGGTCGCGGGCACCGGCGACCACCGGATCGAAGCGCTGCGCCTCGCCGAGGTCTACCGCGCCCGGGTAGTCGATGCGACCACCAGCAGCTTCGTCTTCGAAGTGACGGGCGGCACCGAGAAGCTGGACAAGTTCGTCGAGCTGATGCGCGACCTCGGCCTGGTCGAAGTCGCCCGCACCGGCATCGTGGCAATTGCGAGAGGGGCCGAGGCGGCCTGACATTTTCACCCCTCTCCCACCGGGAGAGGGAGGGGCCCATGCGAAGCATGGGAGGGTGAGGGCGAATGTCCTCGAGCCCCACCACCCTCACCAACTCCGACTAGCCAGCAAGCTGGCAAGTCTCCGTATCCTCTCCCACCGGGAGAGAAGAAAAGGGATAGAGAAATGCGTGTCTATTACGATCGCGACGCCGATCTGAACCTGATCTCGAACAAGAAGATCGCCATCCTCGGCTATGGTTCGCAGGGCCACGCCCATGCGCAGAACCTGCGCGACAGCGGCGTCAAGGAAGTCGCGATCGCGCTGCGCCCCGGCTCGGCCTCGGCCGCCAAGGCGGAAGCCGTCGGCTTCAAGGTGCTGCCGAACAAGGAAGCGGCCGCCTGGGCCGACATCCTGATGATCCTGGCGCCCGACGAGCACCAGGCCGCGATCTACGAGAACGACATCAAGGGCAACCTCCGCCCCGGCGCCGCGCTCGCCTTTGCCCATGGCCTGAACATCCATTTCGGCCTGATCGAGGCCCCGGCCGACATCGACGTGATCATGATCGCGCCGAAGGGCCCGGGCCACACCGTGCGCAGCGAATATGCGCGCGGCGGCGGCGTGCCCTGCCTGATCGCGATCCACCAGGACGCCTCGGGCAACGCGCACGACATCGCCCTCGCCTATGCCTCGGGCGTCGGCGGCGGCCGTTCGGGCATCATCGAGACCAATTTCCGCGAAGAATGCGAGACTGACCTGTTCGGTGAGCAGGCCGTGCTCTGCGGCGGCGCCACCGCGCTGGTCCAGGCCGGCTTCGAGACGCTGGTCGAGGCCGGCTACGCGCCGGAAATGGCCTATTTCGAGTGCCTGCACGAGCTCAAGCTGATCGTCGACCTGATGTACGAGGGCGGCATCGCCAACATGCGCTACTCGATCTCGAACACCGCCGAGTACGGCGACATCAAGACCGGCCCGCGCATCATCACCGAAGAGACCAAGAAGGAAATGAAGCGCGTCCTCGCCGACATCCAGTCGGGCCGCTTCGTGAAGGACTTCGTGCTCGACAACCGCGCCGGCCAGCCCGAGCTGAAGGCCAGCCGCATCGCCGCCAAGCGCCACCCGATCGAGCAGGTCGGCAGCGAACTGCGCGCGATGATGCCGTGGATCGGTGCCAACAAGCTGGTCGATCAGACTAAGAACTAAGCCTTTTCGGAAACCATGCGTTGCCGGCTTCGGGATTTCGTCCCGGGGCCGGCATCGCCACACATGGGCTCTTCCCCCACAGAGGAGTTTCCATGCGCGTCCTGTTCGCAGTTGCTTTGCTTGCCACCACCCCACTCGCTGCCGTCGCCGCCCAGCAGGCGGCCCAGCTTCCCGGCCAGCCCGATCCCGCCCGTATCGCGGCCGGCACCTATGCCGTCGACGGCGGCCACACCCAGGTCAGCTACACGGTCGATCACTTCGGCTTCAGCAAGTTCACCGGCCAGGCCGGCGGCGCCACCGGCACGCTCGCCATCGATCCGAAGAAGCCCGCCGATGCCAAGCTCGACGTGACCATCCCGGCCTCGGGCATCGTCACCACGGTCAAGGCGCTGGACGAGCATCTCGGCACCGCCGACTTCTTCGACAGCGCGAAATATCCGGACATCCGCTTCGTATCGACCAGCGTGGCCGTGAAGGGCACGACCGCGAAGATCACCGGCAATCTCACGCTGCACGGCGTCACCCGCCCGGTGGTGCTGGACACCAGGTTCGTCGGCGCGGGCGACAATCCGATGAGCAAGAAGCTCAACTTCGGCTTCTCGGCCACCGCCAAGATCAAGCGCAGCGACTTCGGCATGGACAAGTATGTCCCCTTCGTCTCGGACGAGGTGGCGCTCGAGATCAACGCCGCCTTCACCGCCCAGTAACTCGAACGGGGCTTCCCCTCGCATGCGATCCCGACAAGAATGCAGGAAGCGCATGCGAGGGGTATTGGAATGAGTGAGACCGAAGAAGGCCGTGGCGGCGTCAACCGGGTGGAAGCCTTTTCCGACGGCGTGATCGCGATCATCATCACGATCATGGTGCTGGAGATGAAGGCGCCGGAGGAGCACGGCCTCGAGCATCTCTGGGCGATGTGGCCGATCTTCATCGCCTATGTGCTCAGCTATGCCTATGTCGCGATCTACTGGGTGAACCACCACCGGCTGTTCGCGCATGCCGCGCGGATCAGCAACGCGCTGCTCTGGGCCAATATCGCCCTGCTCTTCACCCTGTCGCTGGTGCCCTTCGCCACTGCCTATCTCGGCGAGCAGCATTTCAGCCACGACGCTACGCTCGTCTATATGTGCGTGATGATGCTGCCGAGCTTCGCCTATGTGTGGCTCCAGTCGGTGATCCGCCGCACCGGGCGCCAGGATGCCGCCGCGCAGGACTATCACCAGCATTCGCTCCGCAAGGGCATGGTGGCCTCGGCCATCTATGCCAGCGGCATCGCCCTCACCTTCGTCTCGCCCTGGGCCGGCCTGGCCTGCGCCGCGCTGGTCGCGATACTCTGGTTCCTCCCCAAGGGCCCGATCGACGCGCTGTTCGGGGGATGATCCGCTATCCCTCTACCGCTTGCGGGAGAGGGAAGCCGAGCGCAGCGAGGCAGGGTGAGGGTCTGTAAGGGAGGCGAGCGCATTGCATGCGGCCCGCACGCACCCTCACCCTTCCGCCGACTGCGTCGGCTCCCTCCTTCATCAGGTAAACAGCGCCCCGCGCTGTTTAGGCCATGCTGGGAGCATGCCCGACCTGACGAACCCGCAAGCGGGAGAGGGAAATCCCCCAAAGAAAAAGGCGCCCCGGTTTCCCGGAGCGCCCCATCCCCGCCCGAAGGCGCCGGTATCAGAAGCCGAAGCGCAGGCGCGCGCCGTAGAAGCGCGGGTAGCCCGGATAGCCGTTATAGTTGCCGGTCTGCTCGGGCACCGCGAAGCCCGAGATGAAGTAGAAGGTGTTGGTGATGTTCTCGACGAAGAACTCGCCGCGGATCTTGCCGTCGTTCGTCTGCAGGCCGATCGCGCCGTTGAGCAGGCCATAGCCCTCGTTGCGGATCGCGGTGCGGCCGGTGATGGGGTCGGGGTTGCTCGACGGGATGTTGACTTCGCTGTTGTAGCGGAAGTCGAGGTGCACCAGGCCCTTCAGGTTGCTCGCGACCCGCGGCTCCCAGGTCACCGCGCCGGTCACCGTGTGCTTCGGCTGGTTCTGGAACTGCCGGCCCTCCTGGCCCTGCAGCGGCGTGCCGGCGAAGTTGTTCGAGTCGGCATATTGCGCGTCGATATAGCTGTAGCCGAGCTGGAAGGTCAGGTTGTTCGCCGGCCGGATCTGCGCTTCCGCCTCGACGCCCTTCGAAATGCTCTTGTCGACGTTCTGGACGACGAAGTTGTTGCCGGAGAACACCAGCGACTGCAGGCCGTAGAAGTTCATGTAGAACGCCGCGACGTTCAGCGAGAAGGCGCGGCTCGGGCTCGCCTTGAAGCCGATCTCGAACGCATCGTTGGTCTCCGCCCCGAAGCGCAGGTCGCGGCCCTGCGCGCCGTTGCCGCCGAGCAGCACCGAATCGAAGGTCGCCTGGTCGAGATTGTAGCCGCCCGACTTGTAGCCGTGATCGTAGCTGCCATAGACCATCAGGTGCGGCGAGAACTTGTACGCCAGCTTGACGGTGCCGGTGATCTCGTCGTCGGTGAAGCTGTCGGTATAGTTGCCGTTGAACTCGGTGTTCACGGCCGGGTTGCAGCTCAGCAGGAACAGGTTGTTGAACAGCCCCGGCACCTGCTTGAGGACATTGGCATAGGCCACCGCCGCAGCATTGCCCGCACGCACCTGGTTGAAGAAGGTGCAGCTGCCGGTGTTGCTGTTGATCGACGCGTTCATCGTCTTGCGCTCGTGGTTCCAGCGCGCGCCGAGGGTCAGCGACAGATTGTCGGTGACGTTGACGATGTTGTGGGTGAACAGCGCGATCGCGTCGGTCTTCACGCCGAACACGTCGTTGTTGTTGCCCTGGCCGGCGGTTGCGCCCGGCAGCGGGTTGGCCGCCAGCGCCGCGAGGCCCGGGATCGGCGTGGACGGGAAGCCCGGGATCACGCAGAGGCTGCCCGGCGCCGTGCCCGCCTGGGCGCGGAAGCAGCCGACCAGCGGGGCGAGCGTGGCGCCATAGACCGCCTGCAGTGCCGGCAGGCTGTTCGGCACCGCCGGGTTGAGCAGCGCGCCGCCCAGCGTCGGCACCGTCGGCCCGAGCGAGCCGTAGAACTGCAGCGGCGTGCCGAAGGCCGCGCCGAGCTGGCCCGCGAAGATCGTGTCGACATAGCGGTTGGCGTCGTTGCCGAAGCGCACCGTGTCGGTCAGGTCGTTCTTCTCGTTCAGGTAGAAGCCGCCGATCAGCCAGTCGAGCTTGCCGTTGAACGCCGAGCCCTGGAGGCGGAGTTCCTGGGTGAAGTCCTTCAGCTCGGTGCGATAGCCGTCACGATAGGCGCGATCGATGCCCGAGAAGTCGATGTCCTGGCTGCGCAGCGCGCGCCAGTCGCGATAGGCGGTGATCGAGGTCAGCTTGACGTCGCCCAGGTCCCAGTTGAGCTCGCCCGAGAAGCCCCAGTCCTTCACCTTCTCGCCATAGTTGCGGTTGGGCGAGGCGGCCTGGATGCGGTCGCTGGGCGGGCCGGTGTAGATGCCGGTGCGGCCCTGCGAGGCGGCGATGCTCTGGATCACCGGGGCCAGCGGGCCGCGCACCACCGACACGGTGGCGCAGCAGACTTCGTCGGTCTGGTAGTAATCGGCGATCAGGCGGAAGGTGATGTCGCCCTTGTCGAGCAGCGCCTGGCCACGCAGCGCCCAGCGGTCGACGTCGTTGAAGCGACGGCTGCTGTTGGCGTCCTTGATGTACCCGTCGCGCTTCCGGTAGCTGCCGTCGAGGCGCAGCGCGAGGGATTCGCTGACCGGCCCGGTGATCGCGCCCTTGACGCCGTAGGCGTTGTAGTTGCCGTAGGAGCCCTCGACATAGCCGTGCGTCTCGAACTGCGGCAGCGCGGTGTAGATGCTCAGTGCGCCGGCCGAGGTGTTGCGGCCGAACAGCGTGCCCTGCGGGCCGCGCAGCACTTCGACGCGCTCCAGCTCGGGCAGCTCGGAGATGGCGACGCCGGCGCGGGCGCGGAACACGCCGTCGATGAACACGCCGACCGCCGGCTCGAAGCCGGGATTGTCGCCGCCGGTGGTGATGCCGCGCAGATAGATGGTGGTGCCGGTCGCCGAGGACTGGCCGGTCGAGCTCTGGATCGACGGCGCGAGCTGCTCGAGGTCGCGGATATTGTCGACGCCGGCGTTCTGCAGCTCCTGCGCGCCGATGGCGGTGATCGCGATCGGCACGTCCTGCACGGTCTCGTTACGGCGGGTGGCCGTCACGATGATCTCGTTGGAGGACTGATATTCCTGGCCGGTGGTGTCGTCCGACGTCGGCGGCGTGGTCTGCTGGGCAAAGGCTGGCGTCGCGAGGAACAGCGTGAGCGCAGTCGCCGCGAGCAGGTCGAGCTTCTTCATCTGGTGCATCCCCTCCTCTGGGCGCCGATGCCGGCTGATACCGGTCACGGCGTTGCTTTTATCGCCAGCGAAACTAACGCTGCATTTTTCAGCCCGTCAACGGGGATAAGGGCCGGAACATCGCGGTTTTCGGCCATTTTTCCCGGGGAGATACAGTTGAGCCACACCCGGTTTCTGCAAGAAACGCAGATGCCGTAGCGTAAAGCCCGCAAGCGGCTAGGAAGAGACGAAAATGGTGCATGATCACGACGGCCCCGAAGACGGCGACATCGTCGCGCCTTCGCCCAAGATTCCGGTTCCGCAGGAAGTATCGGACGCGATCCGCACCCTGATCCGCTGGGCCGGCGACGACCCCAGTCGCGAAGGCCTGCTCGACACGCCCCAGCGCGTCGCCCGCGCCTGGAAGGAATATTGCCAGGGCTATACCGAGGACCCGGCGCACCACCTCAACCGCGTGTTCGAGGAAGTCGGCGGCTATGACGACATCGTCCTGCTGAACGGCATCCCCTTCCAGTCGCACTGCGAGCACCACATGGCGCCGATCACCGGCAAGGCCTCGATCGCGTACCTCCCCAAGGACCGCGTCGTCGGCATCTCCAAGCTCGCCCGCGTCCTGCACGGCTTCGCCAGCCGGCTCCAGGTGCAGGAGCGCCTAACCGCCCAGGTCGCAGACTGCATCTGGGAGCGGCTGAAGCCCCAGGGCGTCGCGGTGGTGATCGAGGCGACGCATGGCTGCATGACCGCGCGCGGCGTGCGCACCCCCGGCGTCGGCATGGTCACCAGCCGCATGATGGGCGTGTTCCGCGACGACGAGCGCAGCCGCCAGGAAGTGCTCAAGCTGATGGGCTATTGATGCGAATACTCGTGACCGGCGGCGCGCGGCGGATCGGCGCGGGCATCGCCCGCCGCCTGGCCCTGCGCGGCCACCAGGTGGCGATCCACCACCACCACGCGCCCGAGGACGCCGAGGCGCTCGCCGCCCAGATCGCTGCCGAGGGCGGCACCGCCTGTGTGGTGACCGGCGAGCTGGCCGAGGCGGAAACCGCCCCTGCCCTGCTCCACGCCGCGCGCGAAGGGCTTGGCGGCCCGATCGACGGCCTGGTCAACAACGCCTCGCAATTCGCCTGGGACGCCCTGCCGCTCACCGATTTCGCGCTGCTCGACCGCCACATGCGGGTGAATTGCGGCGCCCCAATCGCCCTCGCCTCGGCGCTGGCGGCGCAGGACGACCTGGATCAGGGCGCAGTGGTAAATCTGCTCGACCAGAAACTCGCCAACCTCAACCCGGACTTCCTCACCTACACGCTGAGCAAGGCCGCGCTCGCCACCGCCACCGAGCTGCTCGCCCGCGGCCTCGCCCCGCGCATCCGGGTCAACGCCGTCTCGCCCGGCCTCACTTTGCCCAGCCTCGACCAGACCGCCGAGGAGTTCGCCGAGCATGCCCGGCAGAACCTGCTCCAGCGCCCGGTCGCGCTGGGCGACATCGCCGCCACCGTCGAGATGCTGCTCGTCACGCCCAGCATCACCGGCCAGAACATCTTCGTCGATTGCGGCCAGCGCTTCCTGCAGCGCGACGGCGACGTGATGTTCGAAGGCCGGGAGCGCCCGCATGGCTGAGTACACGATCCTGCTCGACGGGCTCGAGGTCGCGATGGGCCTGGGCATCCATCCCGAGGAGCGCGCGGCGCCACAGCGAGTGACTCTCCACGTCGCAATGACCTGCCGCTATGCTGCCCGGCCCGAGGACCGGATCGACGCGGTAGTCGATTACGACTTCCTGCGAACCGGTATCCGCAAGCTGGTGGAATCCCGCCATTTCGAGCTGCAGGAGACGCTCTGCGAAGCAGTCGCCGCGCTGGCGTTCGAAGACGAGCGCGTGGCCAGGGTCACCGTCCGCTCGATGAAGCTCGACATCTATCCCGATGCCCGCATCGGCTGCGAGATCGTCCGCAGCCGCGACTGACCTGTGATTGAAGGAGAGAGTGCAATGGCAAACCCGCTGACTGGCCTCGAACTACGCTCGACCGTCTCGAGCGACGGCAATCTCACCCTCTCGCTGGAGCCGGTGACGCTCGCTGCGCCCGGTCCCGACGAAGTCATCGTCCGGGTCGAGGCGGCGCCGCTCAACCCGTCCGATCTCGGCCTGCTGCTCGGCCCCGCCGACATGGCGACGCTCAAGGCCGGCGGCACCGCGGAGCACCCCACGCTCACCGCCGCGATCCCGTCCGCGCGCATGCCGGCGATGAAGCCGCGGCTCGACCAGTCGATGGCGGTCGGCAACGAAGGTGCCGGCACCGTGGTGCTGGCCGGCGAGAATGTCGCCGGGCTGCTCGGCAAGAAGGTCGGCATGCTCGGCGGCGCGATGTACGCCCAGTATCGCAAGATCGCGGCGCGCGACTGCATCGTGCTGCCCGAAGGCGCCACCGCCGCAGATGGCGCATCGATGTTCGTCAACCCGCTCACCGCCCTGTCGATGGTCGAGACGCTGCGGATGGAAGGCCATAAGGCGCTGGTCCACACCGCCGCCGCCTCCAACCTCGGCCAGATGCTCAACCGCATCTGCATCGCGGACGACGTGCCGCTGGTGAACATCGTGCGCAGCGAAGCCCAGGCGCAGATCCTGCGCGACATCGGCGCCAGGTACATCGTCGACAGCAGCGCCCCCGATTTCCGCGAGAAGCTGACCGACGCGATCGCCGAGACCGGCGCCACCCTCGCCTTCGACGCGATCGGCGGCGGGAAGATCGTCAACACGATCCTCCACGCGATGGAAGCGGCGGCCAACCGCACCGCCACCGCCTATAGCCGTTATGGCTCGTCGACCTGGAAGCAGGTCTATGTCTACGGCATGCTCGATACGTCGCCGATGGAACTCGATCGCGGCTATGGCCTGGCCTGGGGCGTCAGCGGCTTCCTGGTCACGCCGTTCCTGATGAAGCTCGGGCTGGAAGGCACGCTGCGCCTGCGCGCGCGCGTCGCCGCCGAGCTGACCACCACTTTCGCCAGCCACTACACGAACACCATCTCGCTCGCCGAAGCGCTCGATCCGGCAGTGGTGGCCGCCTATGCCAAGAAGGCCACCGGCGAGAAGTATCTGATCGACCCCAGCCGATAGGGCTGGCGAGCCGACAGGACTGGCTCAGCTCCAGTCCTGTCGGCACCCGGTCATCGCCTGCGACAGCGTGACATTCGCATAGACCCAGTCGTCCTGGCCGCCCGGCTGCGCATATTCGCCGCTATAGTCCGAAAGCAGCGCGCCATCCTTGATCGTCCAGGATTCTACCTTGTGGTCGCCATACAGGCCCAGCGCGGAATCGCTCTTGCGCAGCGACAGATAATAGCCGTCATAGTCGCCGCCCGAGACCATGTAGAAGAACCTCGGCCCCGGCTCCATCCGCAGCCGGAACTGGAGCGCGTCGCTCGGCGCCGTGGTGTAGCGCACCCAGCCACCATCTTCGCCGAGATAGGAGGTCCCACTCCCGGATCCGAAGGCGATCCGGCAATAGCATTGGTCGAGGAAGCTGCTGGCCGGCGCATATTCCGCGCTGAACTTGCCGGCCGGGATGGCCTTCAGCCGGGCGACGATCTGGTCGGTCAGGCTGCCATTCTCGACATAGTCCATCGTCATCACATTGGGCCGGAACACGCCCATGCCCCAGTCCAGGCCGCCCATCCACTCGACGAACATCGCCGCGTTGAGATGGTTGTTGTAGACCGCCGAGCGCTCGGCTTTGCTGAAATAGACCGGCACGCCCATGTCGTTCCAGTTCCCGTTGCAGACCTGCATCTGCGCCTGGGCGACGAAGAAGCGCGCCGCGACCATTCCCTGCCAGAAGCACAGGTTGTTCGTGTGATACAGCTTCCAGCGATCGGTCAGCGCGGTCGGGACGCCATCTTTCCCCGCCGGCCCCTCATCGGCGAGCGAGCTGCTCTCGTCGTCCCAATAGGGATCCCACAGGCGGATATATTCCGAGAGGCCCTTCTGGTCCCCGGCGGTCTTGTACGCCGCGATATTCCCCCAATTGCCGCCCGGCTCGCCCGGCTTCCCGGCATATTCGCCAATATTCTCGTAGAAGATCGCCGCCTTGCCCCGCGCATCCTTGAGGGACAGCCCGGCGAGATCGTTGACGTCGAGCACGTCCAGATAATGGTTGAGCAGCCAGCGGAAATGGTCATGGTCGTCGGCGTCGAAATCCTGCCCGGGCACGGCATTGAAGGTTTGGAACTTCAGGATCACGAACTCGCCGGGATTGTCCTGCAGAAACCTGTGCAGGTCGAGCAGGATGCAAGGCCAGCCGTTGAGAGGGTCGTTGTTCCCCTGCTCCCACCGGGCGAAGGGATTGGCGCTGGGGAAGGTGTGGTGGGTGTAGAACAAGCCATCGTTCACCTGCACCCGGAAGTCGAAGAACCGGATGCCGAGTTTCAGCTGTTCCGCGATCGTGCAGTTCTGCGTGCGGCCGGCGAAGTTCATCCCATAGGTGCCCGAGTCATGCGATCCGGCGAGCGGGAGCTGGATCAGCGGGAGATCTCCGAACTCGGGGTGAAGTGCGCTTATGTCGGTCAGCCACGCGGAATGGTCGCTCCACGGCCATTCGAACGACACCTTGGCCGGCGTGCCCGTGGACGCCATGGTCGGCATGGCGTCCGACAAGACGAGAAAGCGCCCGTTGCCCCGCTCGTCCTGGAGCGACGTGCCGAGGAGCGACCAGCGCCAATCGGAAGCGCCGTCCACCCGCTCGAGCGTGGTATCCGCGCCGACCAGATTGTCGCCGTCGTCCCGCCCGCCCAGCCGCGCCAGCGCGAAAGAGGCGTCATTGCCCTCACGGCGAAACCATTTGGCATCCGCCTTGTCCGTGGTGGTGCCGACCTTGCCGTCTTTGTCCAGCGTCAGATAATAGCCGCCGTCCAGCGCCATCACGCACGCGCCGGAAAAGCCCAGATTGATGCCCATCACGAATCCCATCGGTTTGGAAAGCCCGATGGGAATGTGGTCTCCCGCCGCGGAGCAGGTCCAGCGGCGGGGATGGTTACGGCACCATAACGGTGCCGAAAGTTCAGGCCCGGTTGGCTGCGCTCAGCACCGCACGTACCGAAGCGGTCGCGATGTCCGCGTCGATGCCCACGCCGAACACCGTGCGCCCGTCCGGCGTGCGACACTCGACATAGGCCGCCGCCTGCGCATCGGCGCCGTGGCCGATCGCATGCTCGCTGTAATCGACCACGTCGAGCGCCGGGCCGGTGGTGCCGGCAAGCGCGTCGATCACGCCCGAGATCAGGCCGTTGCCGCGCCCGGAGATCGAACGCGTCTCGCCGTCCACCGCTATACGGCCGACGAACACGCGGCTGCCGGCGGCGCCGGTCTCCTCATAATCCTCGAGCACGAAGCGATCCTTGTCGCCCGGCAGATAGGTCTGCTCGAAGCGGCCCCAGATGTCCGCGGCGTTGAGCTCGCGGCTGGTCTCGTCAGCCAGCGCCTGTACGTGGCGCGAGAAATCTGCCTGCATCCGCTTGGGCAGCTTCAGGCCCTTGTCCTGCTCGATCACCCAGGCGACGCCGCCCTTGCCCGACTGCGAATTGACGCGGATCACCGCCTCGTAATCGCGGCCCAGGTCCTTCGGGTCGATCGGCAGATAGGGCACGTCCCAGAACTCGTCGTTGCGCGCTTCCTGCGCCGCGAAGCCCTTCTTGATCGCGTCCTGGTGGCTGCCCGAGAACGCCGTGAACACCAGGTCGCCGGCATAGGGATGACGCGGGTGGACGGGGATCTGGTTGCAGTACTCGACCGTCTGGATGACCTCGTCGATGTCCGAGAAATCCAGTCCCGGATCAACGCCTTGCGTGTACATGTTGAGGGCCAGCGTCACCAGGTCGACATTGCCGGTGCGCTCGCCATTGCCGAACAGGCAGCCCTCGACGCGGTCCGCGCCCGCGAGCAGGCCCAGCTCCGACGCGGCAACGCCGGTGCCGCGGTCGTTGTGCGTGTGCAGGCTGATGACGACCGTGTCGCGGCTGCGGATGTTGCGGCAGAACCACTCGATCTGGTCGGCATAGATGTTCGGCGTCGCGGCCTCGACCGTTGCCGGCAGGTTGAGGATCAGCGGGCGCTCGGTGGTCGGGCGCAGGATGTCCATCACCGCTTCGCAGACCTCGACCGAGAAATCGAGCTCGGCGGTCGAGAAGGTCTCCGGCGAGTACTCGAAATGCCAGTCGGTATCGGGCTGCTTGGCCGCCTCGTCGCGCAGCACCTTGGCGCCTGCGATGGCGATCTGCTTGATCTCCTCGCGGCTCATCCCGAACACAATGCGGCGCCACGCCGGCGAGACCGCGTTGTAGAGGTGGACGATCGCCTTCTTCGCGCCCTTGAGGCTCTGGAAGCTGGTCTCGATCAGGTCCTGGCGCGACTGGGTCAGCACCTGGACGATCACGTCGTCGGGAATCTTGTCCTGCCGGACCAGGCCCGAGATGAAGTCGAACTCGGTGGCGCCGGCGCTCGGGAAGCCGACCTCGATCTCCTTCACGCCCACCTTGCAGAGCAGCTCGAAGAAGCGGGTCTTCTTCTCGGCGTCCATCGGGTCGATCAGCGCCTGGTTGCCGTCGCGCATGTCGGTCGACAGCCAGCGGGGCGCCTTGGTGATGGTGCGGCTCGGCCATTGGCGGCCGGGCAGGTTTACCTGGGGGAAGGGACGGTACTTGATGGACGGATCGCGCAACATGACAGCTCTCTCTCGGCTGGAGACTTCGATTTCAATTGTGAAGTGCCCTTAGGGGCGCGCGCATGTGCGTCCTGCCCCTAAGGGCGGATAAGTCGCAGGCCGAGAAGTGCGCGGGTCATCATGTTGGGCATGCCTTTAGACAAGCCCGCGCAGCCTTGTCCACTCACATTACGTTTGTGACTGCCGTAGCGTCGCTATTGCTGACCGCTTCGTCGGTCGTCGCGGCCGCATCCGCCGCATTGGTCACGGCCTCCTCGGCCGCGGGCGTCTCGCTCGCCTTGGGGCTCGGGGTGGCGACGATCTCGGCCATGGGGGGCGGATCGGAATAGTTGGTGCCGGTGGTCCCGCCACCGCCGCAGCCGGCCAGAATCACCAGTCCGCCGAGCACCAGAACGCGCATCCCGCTCTCCCCTTCCTTCGTGAAAATCCCCCTTAGCATGGCCTTTTCCCCTCTCCTACCGGCCGTTTAACCCGACTTATCCCCAAAATGTCGCTCTCCGAGGGCGTCTCGGCGCATCTGCTCTCTAGACAGACGCGATTTGTGTCGATCAAAGGGTTGCAGGTGAGAGGAGTAACACTCTCATCGCGGTACATCGTAGGCGCGAAAGGCGGCGGAAGGGTTCGCACACGCCGCTGGCGCTAACGAAGGCATAGCCCGTCCAGGGCAGGAACAGGAGAAACATTATGGCCGAGACCAAAGCACGCGGCGGCATCGCCAAGCCGGTGACCCCTTCGCCCGAGCTGGCCAAGATCGTCGGCACCGCGGATCTCCCGCGCAGCGAGATCGTCAGCAAGCTGTGGGAATACATCAAGAAGAACAACCTGCAGAACCCGGCGAACAAGCGCGAGATCATCGCCGACGACCTGCTGCGTCCGATCTTCGGCGCCGACAAGGTGACGATGTTCGAGATGAACAAGCACATCGCGAAGCACGTCAAGTAAGCCGGGCCGGGGCGATGCGCCCCGCCGCTGAAAACGCGAAGGGCGGGTTCCCCACGGGGCCCGCCCTTTTGCTTTAGGAGACCCCAATGGCCGAGAAGTTCGAACGTCACCGCCAGCCCTGGCGCGCCGACGAGATCCAGAAGCTCCACACGCTCGCCAAGAAGGGCATGGCGCTGAAGGCGATCGCGAAGGCGCTCACCCGCAGCGAGGAATCGGTGAAGGACCGCGCGAAGCTCGACGGGCTCAGCATCGCCAAGCTCCACTAGGGCCACGCTCCATTAGGGCTTCGGCGCCGGACGCATCTCGATCTGCAGGATCCGCCCGACATGGGCGCGCTCGCTGCCGCTTTCCTCCAGGTCGAACACCAGCCCGCCGCCGGTCACCACGGCGCGCTCGAGCCCGGGCCATTTCGCGCCGGGCGCGATCGTCGCCCCGGGCAGGCACGCCGCAATCCGCGCCGCCATGGTCTCGTGCGTGATCTCGGCAGGCAACAGGGTGCGGTGGCAGAAATAGCCCTCCGCCCCGCGGTGGCAGGACATCGGCAGGTGCGGCACGAAATCGCTCTTGCGGAGCGCCTCATAGCCGCCCGGCTCGGCAATCGCGGCGGACAGCCGCCGCACGTCCGCGCAGATCGGATCGTCCTGGACGAAAGACGCGCCGAGCAGCGCCATCCCAAGCAGAAGATGCATCCCCAATCTCCTTCCGGATGCGCAACGTCCGTCACGCCCGCTTGCCGCAGGCTGAACAACTGCTAGGCGCTGGCCAATGTACGACGCGATCATCCTTGGAGCCGGCGCCGCGGGGCTGATGTGCGCGCTCACCGCCGGCCAGCGCGGCAAGCGCGTGCTGCTGGTCGATCACGCCGACGCCCCGGGCAAGAAGATCCTGATCTCCGGCGGCGGCCGCTGCAACTTCACCAATATCGGCACCGCGCCGGATCGCTACCTCTCGCAGAACCCGCACTTCATGAAGTCCGCGCTCGGCCGCTACACCGCGCAGGATTTCCTCGACCTGGTCGAGCGCCACCGCATCGCCTGGCACGAGAAGACGCTGGGCCAGCTCTTCTGCGACGGTTCGGCCCGCCAGATCGTCGACATGCTGCTCGACGAATGCGCACAGGGGAAAGTCGAGATCTGGCTCGGCCACGCCCCGCAGGTCGAGCATGCCGATGCCCGCTGGCGCGTCACCTGCGGCGCGCGTATCGCCGAGGCCCCGGCCCTCGTCCTCGCCACCGGCGGCCCCTCCATCCCGAAAATGGGCGCCACCGGCTTCGCCTATGACTTCGCCCGCCGCTTCGGCCTGAAGATCGTCGAGCCCCGCCCCGCCCTCGTCCCGCTGACCCTGAGCGGCGAGGAAGCCCTGTTCCGCGAACTGTCCGGCGTCTCGACCGACGTCACCGCCCGCGCCGGCAAGGCAAGCTTCCGCGAGGCGGCGCTGTTCACCCACCGAGGGCTATCGGGCCCCGCCATCCTCCAGGTGTCGAGCTACTGGCGCCACGGCGAGCCCATCGGCATCGACTTCCTCCCGCAAGCCGAGCCCGGCTGGCTGCTCGCCGCCAAGCGCGCCCGGCCCCGCGTCACCCTGCGCAAGCTGCTCGGCGAGGCCCTGCCCGCCCGGCTCGCCGATGCGCTGGCCGAGAAGCTCGCGCTCGCCACCGAACTGGCCAACACGCCGGACCGCGCGCTCGACGAAGCCGCCCGCCGGCTCGCCGACTGGCAGTTCCTGCCCAACGGCACCGAAGGCTATGCCAAGGCCGAAGTCACCATCGGCGGGATCAGCACGGCGGAACTCAGCTCGCAGACCATGGAGGCCCGCAAGGTCCCCGGCCTCTACGCGATCGGCGAGGCGGTGGACGTCACCGGCTGGCTCGGCGGCTACAATTTCCAATGGGCCTGGGCGAGCGGCCGTGCGGCAGGGCTGGCGCTCTAGCCAGATTTCGCAGGAACGACCACTAAGCCGTTGCTTTCCGGTTTTCCTGCATTTCCATGCACTTGCACCATTTCGAAGTAATCGCTTCCGTAAATCCCCGTATTGAATTTGGTGCAGCTGCGAACGTTTCGCGTCTGAGCCGCCTAAAAAGGGCTTGTCCAACGGGTTCTCTACCCCGCGGGCGCCAGGTTTCCCGGGCGCGTACCTCCCGGGGCCGCTCAGGAGGACTTCGATGCACTGGTTTCAGGCCACCGCGCCCATACGTCTCAAGCTCTATGTCGCCTTCGCTTCGCTGATCGGTGTCATGACATTGGTCGCGCTGGTCGCCTTCCTCGCGCCCACCATGATCGCCCTGCCCCTCGTCGCGCTGCTGATCGGCGGCGCCGCGGTCCAGTGCGTCCGCTATCGCGCCGCGATCGCCGATCCCTATGTCTCCACCGTCATCCGCATGGAGGCACTCGCCGCCGGCGACCTGAACAGCCCGATCGAGTTCACCAACTATCAGGACTGTGTCGGCCGCATGACCAAGGCGATGCACACTTTCCGCGACAACGCCGTCGAGCAGATCCGCCAGGGAGAGGAACAGGCGCACGCGGTCACCCGTCTCGGCTCCAGCCTCGAACGCCTCTCGCATGGCGACCTCACCGCCGAGATCGGCAGCGACTTCCCGCAGGGCTATGCCGGGCTCCGCACCAACTTCAACGCCGCGCTCACCGCGCTGCGCGGGCTGATCGGCACGGTGATGGAAAGCACCGCCGCGATCCAGACCGGCTCGGGCTCGATCGCCGAGGCTTCCGAGGACCTGTCGCGCCGCACCGAGGCGAACGCCGCGAGCCTCGAGGAAACCACCGCCGCGGTCTCCCAGATGGACAATCGCCTCAAGGCAACCGCCGCAGCGGCCAGTCGCACGGTGGAACGCGCCGATGGCGCCATCGCCACCGTGTCCGATGGCCGGGTGATCGCCGAAGAGGCCGTGGAGGCGATGACCCGCGTGGCCGACAGCGCCAAGGGCATCGACAGCGTGATCGAAGGTCTCGACAAGATCGCCTTCCAGACGCGCGTCCTCGCGATGAACGCCGCGGTGGAAGCGGGCCGCGCCGGCGAGGCGGGCCGCGGCTTCGCGGTCGTCGCCGACCTGGTCTCCGCCCTGGCCATGCGCGCCGAGGAAGAGGCCGGCCGCGCCCGCGACCAGCTTACCCATACCCAGGCCGACATCATCACCGCCGTCGCGATGGTCCAGAAGGTCGATGGTGCCTTTGCAGGCATCTCGAGCGACGTCGGTGAGGTCCATGCGCTGCTCAGCCAGATGGCTGGCGACAATCAGGCCCAGGCCACCGCGATCACCCAGATCAGCGCCGCGATCGGCACGATGGACCAGGCGACCCAGCAGAATGCCGCGATGGTCGAGGAATCCACCGCCGCAGCGCGCAGCCTGGCCAGCGAAGTCACTGCGCTCAGCGAGCAGGCGTCGAAGTTCGATGTCGGCGCCGCGGCCCGCACCAGCCTGCCCGCGCGCCCGCAAAAGCCGGGCAAGCCACGCGGCTATGTCTCCCCGGTCAAGCCGCTCGCCGCCCCCGTCGCAAAGGCATCGAAGCCGGTGGAGGATTGGGCAAGCTTCTGAGCTGAATTCCCTCTCCCATTGGGAGAGGGAGGGAGCTGCCGAAGGCAGCGGAAGGGTGAGGGTCGTAAGGTAAGGCTACCCTCACCCTTCCCACTCGCTACGCTCGCGGGCCCCTTCCCGCTCCCAGAGGGAGCGGGAGAAATGCGCCTTACGCCGCCACCCGTGCCGCCTGCGCATCGCAGATGTCCGGCAGCCGGACTTCGATCCAGTCGGCCAGCGCGCGGATATGCCCGGCCGCCTCGCGCCCGATCGGGGTCAGGCTGTATTCCACATGGGGCGGCACCACCGGATAGGCGATCCGCTCGACCAGCCCGTCGCCCTCCAGCCATTGCAGCGTCTGCGCCAGCATCCGCTCGCTCACCCCGTCGACCTTGCGGCGCAGCTCGCTGAAGCGGTGCGTGCCGCCTTCCAGCACGATCAGGATCAGCACGCCCCATTGGCTGGTGACGTGCTTCAGCACCTCGCGCGACGGGCAATTGCGCTCCAGCACCGCGCCACGGCGCACCCGGGTCGAGAAGGGTTCGAGATCTTTTTCCATACTTACCTCGATGTATGTACTTACGAATAGTAAGCAAGGCCAATATCTGGATGTCCGTCACCCGCCAAGAAGGAACGGACACATGACCATCGCCATCACCGGAGCCACCGGCCAGCTCGGCCGTCTCGTCATCGACAAGCTCAAGGGCAAGCTGCCCGCCGACCAGATCGTCGCCCTGGCCCGCAGCCCGGAAAAGGCCGCCGACCTCGGTGTCGCCGCGCGCATCTTCGACTATGACCGGCCCGAGACGCTGTCGGCCGCCCTCGCCGGCGTGGACACGCTGCTGCTCATCTCGTCGAGCGAGGTCGGCAAGCGCGAAGCCCAGCACGCGGCGGTGGTCGAGGCGGCGAAGCAGGCCGGCATCGGCCGCATCGTCTACACCAGCCTGTTGCGGGCCGACACCAGCGCGCTCAGCCTGGCGAGCGAGCATCTCTTCACCGAGAAGCTGATCCTCGCCTCGGGCATCCCCTACACCTTCCTGCGCAACGGCTGGTATGTCGAGAATTACGCCGCCAGCGTGCAGGGCGCGCTCGCCCATGGCGCGCTGATCGGCGCCGCCGGCCAGGGCCGCATCGCCGCCGCCGCGCGTGCCGACTATGCCGATGCCGCGGTCGCGGTGCTGGCCGGCGCGGACCATGCGGGCAAGATCTACGAGCTGGCCGGCGACACCGCCTTCACCCTCGCCGATCTCGCCGCCGAGCTCTCGCGCCAGACCGGCCGCGACATCCCGTTCCAGAACCTTGCCCCGGCCGACTATGCCGCCGCCCTCACCGGCGCCGGCGTCCCCGCCCCCTTCGCCGAGATGCTCGCCGGCTGGGACGTGGAAATCGCCAAGGGCGCGCTGTTCGACGACGGCCACACCCTGTCGCGGCTCATCGGCCGCCCGACCGTTAGCCTGGCGGATGGCGTCAAGGCGCTGATCGGCTGATCTTCCGCTCCCCCTCCCCGCAAGGGAGGGGGAGTGAAGGCTGGCAAAATAGGATTTCGTCTGATCTACCCTCGGAGATGCAATTCCAGCCCGAGTCCCTTGCCCCGCGCGCACGAAGGCGATTCAAGGGATTCAACGTTTCCGTTGTAAAGAATTTACAAGCGACAACCGAAAACCGCCGGAATCCGCCATTTAGTTGCTCAACCACCGGCTTCGACGACACAAAGCGACGCCGCTCGCCGTCAACCCTCTTTTCCCTTGCGGTAAGGGCCCTTCGAGCCCATGTGCGGGGTCTCATGTCATTTGCTGAACTCCCTGCGCTTCTCGCCGAAGCGCTCGCAGCGCGTGGTTACGCCGCGCCCACGGCCGTCCAGGCCGCCGTCATCGCCCCCGAAGCCGTGGGCCGCGACCTCATCGTCTCCGCCCAGACCGGCTCGGGCAAGACCGTGGCCTTCGGCCTGGCCATGCATCCCGAGCTACTCGGCGAAGATGGCAAGATCGCGCCGACCCGCGAACCGCATGCCCTCATCATCGCACCGACCCGCGAACTCGCCCTGCAGGTCAGCCGCGAGCTGATCTGGCTCTACGGCCCCACCGGTGCGCGCATCGCCACCTGCGTCGGCGGCATGGACGCTGCCAAGGAGCGCCGCCAGCTCAACTATGGCGCGCACATCGTCGTCGGCACCCCGGGGCGCCTGCGCGACCATCTCGAGCGCGGCGCGCTCGACCTCACCGCGCTGCGCGCCGTCGTCCTCGACGAAGCCGACGAGATGCTCGACATGGGCTTCCGCGACGATCTCGAGGCGATCCTCGACGGTGCACCCGACACCCGCCGCACCCTGCTCTTCTCGGCGACCATGCCGAAGCCGATCGTGGCGCTGGCCAAGCGCTACCAGAACGACGCGCTGCGCATCTCGACGGTCGGCGAAGACCGCGGCCACGGCGACATCAGCTATCAGGCCGTCACGGTCAGCCCGTCGGACATCGAGCATGCAGTGATCAACCTGCTGCGCTTCCACGAGGCGGAGACGGCGATCCTGTTCTGCGCGACGCGCGACAATGTCCGCCACCTCCACGCCACGCTGGTCGAGCGCGGCTTCTCCGCAGTGGCGCTGTCGGGCGAGCATAGCCAGAACGAGCGCAACCACGCCCTGCAGGCGCTGCGCGACCAGCGCGCCCGGGTTTGCGTCGCCACCGACGTCGCCGCCCGCGGCATCGACCTGCCGACGCTCACCCTGGTGGTTCACGTCGAACTGCCGCGCGACGCCGAGACGCTCCAGCACCGCTCGGGCCGCACCGGCCGTGCGGGCAAGAAGGGCACCGCGGTGCTCATCGTCCCCTATCAGCGCCGTCGTCGCGTCGAGATGATGCTCAAGGGCGCGCGCATCCCGGTCGAGTGGGTCGACGTGCCCAGCGCCGAGGCGATCCGCGAGCAGGACCGCGAGCGCCTGATCACCGCGCTGCTCGCGCCGGTCGAGATCGACGAGGAGGACGCCGCCATCGCCGAGCGCCTGCTCGCCGAGCGCTCGCCCGCCGATATCGCCGCCGCGCTGGTCCGTGCACACCGCGCTGCGCTGCCGGCGCCCGAGGAGCTCAGCAGCCAGGGCGATCGCCGCGAGGAGCGCCAGGCCGGCCAGCACCGTCCGGGTTTCGACGACGTCGTCTGGTTCCGCATGGACATTGGCCGCCGTCAGAACGCCGATCCGCGCTGGGTGCTGCCGCTGATCTGCCGCCGCGGCCACATCACCAAGAACGAAGTCGGCGCGATCCGCATCGGGCCGAACGAGACTTCGTTCCAGATCCCGCGCGCGCTGGCGAGCAAGTTCATCGCCGCCGTCGCCCGCACCACCGAGGGTGAGGAAGACGTGCGCATCGAGCAGTCCGATGCGCCGCCGGCCCAGGGCCAGGGCCAGGGTGCCCGGCCGCAGCGTGGCGGTCCGAACCGTCCGGCGGGTGGCCCCGGCGCCCCGCGTCACCAGGCCAAGCCCTATCGCAAGGCGCCGCCGGCCCGGGGCCCGTCGCACCGGTGAGGGTCCTCGTCGACGCCGACGCCTGCCCGGTGAAGGACGAGATCTACAAGGTCGCCTGGCGGCACGAGGTGCCGGTGGTGATCGTGAGCAACAGCTGGCTCCGGGTGCCGCAGCACCCGCTGGTCAGCCGGCAGGTGGTCAGCGACGGCTTCGACGCCGCCGATGACTGGATCGCCGAGCAGGCCGGCGCGGACGCGGTGGTAATCACCGCCGACATCCTGCTCGCCGACCGGGCCTTGAAGGCCGGCGCGAAGGTGCTGGCGCCGAACGGCAAGCCGTTCACCATGAGCTCGATCGGCGACGCGATCGCCACCAGGGCGATCATGGCCGACCTGCGCGCCGGCGGCGACCAGATCGGCGGCCCCCGCCCCTTCTCGGCGGCGGATCGCTCGGCGTTCCTGCAGGCGCTGGACCGCGAACTGGTGGCGTTGAAGCGGCTTACCTAATCTTAGTAGACGTGCAGGCATAATTTCCGGATTGGGGACGAGGGACCTTGCCGGGGACATGCACAAGCTACCGCTGATCGCGCCGCAACCGCCGCGCCTGAGCGAAATGACCGAGGCGCTGCGGGCCATCGAGGCACGCGGCATCTACAGCAATGGCGGCCCGGTCGTCCGCGAGTTCGAGGCCCGGGTCGTCGCCGAGCTTTTCGGCGGCGTGGGCGCAGCGCTGGCGGTGAACAACGCCACCATCGGCCTGATCCTTGCGATCCGCCAGGCCGCCCAGGGCCGCAAGGGCAAGTACGCGCTGCTCCCCAGCTTCACCTTCGCCGCCACCGCCCATGCCGCGATCTGGGCCGGCCTCACCCCGATCCTGGTCGACAGCGACCCCAATGACTGGGCCGCCAGCGCCGAAGCCGAGGAGGCCGCCCTGGCCCGCCATGCCGGCGAAGTCGCGGTGCTGGTCCCCTACGACACCTTCGGCACCTGCATCGACCTGGCCCGCTATGCCCGCCTCTCCGAGCAGCACGGTGTCGGCGTGGTCGTCGATGCCGCCGCGTCGCTGGGCAGTCTCGACGCCGAGGGCCGTGGCTTCGCTACCGGCGCCAATTTCGCCAACGTCTTCTCGATGCACGCCACCAAGACCTTCGCCACCGCCGAAGGAGGCCTGATCTACAGCGCGGACGCCGATCAGGTGGAAGCGTTGCGCCGAATGCACAATTTCGGCTTCGGGGCGCCCCGCTCGGCGACCGAGCCCGGCACCAACGCCAAGCTGCCCGAGATCCTCGGCCTGCTCGCCCTCGCCAAGCTCGACGAGATCGACGCGGTCGCCGGGCACCGCGCTGCACTCGACAAGGTCTATCGCACCAGCCTGGGCGATACCGTCACCTTTCAGGCGACCAACGCCCGGCGCCAGGTCGCCCAGTTCATGCCGATGCTCCTCCCCGAGGGTAGCGACCGTGCCGCGGTGATGGCGGAACTCGCCGCACGGGGCATCGGCGCCGGCCATTATTTCGCGCCGCACCTCGCCCAGCAGCCCTATTTCCAGCGCGAGTGCCTGCGCACCTCGACCCCGGTGGCCGACGACCTGGCCGCCCGGATGCTGTCGCTACCGATCACCGATGCGATGACCGAGGCCGATGTCGCCACCATCTGCGATGCGCTCCACGCCGCGCTGCGCAAGCCCCGGATCGTGGTGCCGGCCGCGCCGCAGAAGATTCTCTCCACCGTCCTGATCGGCGGCGGCCCCGCCGGCATCGCCTTCCTCATCTCGGCGAGCAAGAAGGGCAAGCTGCGCGAACTGGGCGCCAGCCTCGCCGTGGTCGAGCGCGGCCCGAGCCTCGGCGCGGGCGAGCTGCCGGGCTATGCGATCACCTCCGACAGCACCGCCGAGACCTTCCTCAGCGCCGTGAAGGACAATCCCGAGCCCGCAATCGCCGCGCTGACGGATCACCCGGCCGCACGCGAGATCGCCCAGTATGTCGGCAAGCTCGGCGTACCGCTCCACCGCACTGCCCCTTTCCTCGAGGCGATGGGCGAGCGCGTCGGCGCGGTCGTTGCCGAGGCTGGCGGCCATGTCCTGACCGGCCACGAAGTGCTCGACAGCCGCCGCACTCCGGCTGGTCTCTGGCAGACCCGCATCCGCAACCGCGCCACCGGCGCCGAGCGCGACCTGCTTTCCGAGAACATCGTCATCGCCACCGGCGGGTACCAGTCGGAGAGCAACGTCACCGCGGCCTCTGTCGCCGGCGCCCCGCTCGGCGAGCAGGTCGGCACGCGGCTGATGCTGTGCGACGACATGCTGCGGACCGGCGGCATCGACCGCCTTCGCGAGCGGATCGCCGGCAAGCGCGCCCCGCGCATCGCGATCATCGGCGCCTCCACTTCCGCCATCGCCTCCGCTGTCCTCCTCCTCAAGTCCGACATTCCGTTCGGCGCCGAGAGCCTGGTCCTGCTCCACCGCGAGGACCTTCGCCCCTGGTACCCCTCTGCCGAAGCCGCCCATGCCGACGGCTTCACCGATTTCGGCCCCGACGACATCTGCCCGCTCTCGGGCTTCGTCTATCGTCTGGCCGGCTTCCGGCTCGAGGCGCGCGAGCTGGTGCTGCGCATGCTCCGCATCGGTGGCCGCACGCCGGATCCGCGGGTCCGTCTCCACCAGCTCGCCGGTCCCGATCCGGAGACCGCGAAGCTCCTCGCCGAAGCGGATGTCGTCGTCGCCGCGCTCGGCTATCGCCCCCATGCCCTGCCGCTGCTCGACGCTACGGGCAATCGCATTGCGCTCACCGCCCATGCCCCGGGCCGCCCGCGCCTTGCCGACCAGCTCTGCCGCGTCACCGACGCCGAGGGCCAGCCGATCCCCGGCGCCTATGGCATCGGGCTCGCCGCCGGCTTCGTCCCCGAAGGACGGCTGGGTGGCGAGAAGAGCTTCAAGGGCAAGGCCAACGGCCTGTGGCAGTGGCAGAACGATGTCGGCCAGCTGATCGTCGACCAGTTGCTCGGCCAGAGCGTGAGCCTCGCCGCATGAACGGCCTGCCCGCCCCCACCGTCTCGGTCATCATGCCTGCCTATAACGGCGCGGCCTGGATCGGCGCGACGATCGACAGCGTCCTCGCCCAGGACTTCACCGACTGGGAGATGGTGATCGTCGACGATTGCTCGACCGACGACACCCGCACCCTGCTCGCCACGCTGACCGATCCGCGCATGCGCGTCCTCCATGCCGGCGTGAACGGCGGCCCGGTCGTCGCCCGCAACATCGGCTTCGCGGCTGCCCGCGGGCGCTACATCGCCGGGCTCGACCAGGACGATCTCTGCAAGCCCGGCCGCTTCGCCGCACAGGTCGCCTGGCTCGACGCCCATCCCGGCACCATGCTCGTCGCCACCGCCGCCGAGCTGCTCGAGAATGGCCAGGTCACGCCCTGGCCTGCCGACCGCCCGCTCACCCCGGCGATGATCGACTGGCTGATCCTGACCCAGAACCCGCTGGTCTGGTCGACCGTCATGTTCCGCGCCGAGGCTGCACGACTGCTCGATCCCTTCGAGCGCCCTCAGGTGCGCTATGCGGAGGATTTCGACCTCTATCACCGCCTCAGCCGCTTCGGGCAGATCGCCCGGCTCGACGAGGCGCACCTGCTCTATCGCTGCCACCCCGGCGGGGCCTCGAAGAAGTTCGCGGACACCATGGCCGCCAGCGCGGCGCGAGTGCTCGCGGAGCGCTACCAATCGGTGTTCGGCGACGAGAGCCAGGGCAATGCCGAGCTGGTCGTGCGCTATTTCATGCAGCGCGACCCGGCGCCCGACCTGGACACGCTTGGCCGCCTCTCCCGTATCCTGGCGGCGCTCCATGCCGATCATGTCGCCCGCACGCCGCTCACGCCGCAGGAACGGATCGAGGTGGATGGCGAGCATGCCCGGCTATGGTGGCTGGTCGCCCGGCCCGCGCTGCGCCAGGGGGCGGTGACAATGCGCCAGGCGATGGCGGTGCTGCCCGAGGGGGTGAACCTGCCTGGCAACGATCCGGACCGCCTGATCTCCCCGCTGATCGGCCGGGTACGCGCGATCGGGCGCGGGCTGGGCGTGGCACTCTAGCGGAGCCGACACCAAGGTCTCGGCGATACCATCGTCCAATCGCGCACCGGCGCCGGACGCGACACTTTGGAGCGGTTCAGCAACCGACCAGAGGAGGTTTCATGGAGACCAGGACTCGTCCGGACCGCCGGGCCGTCGCACCCGTGGCAGGCATTGCCCTCCTCGTCGCGACGTCCGCGGCGGCGCAGGAGCTTCCCCCGAAGCAGGTCGGCTCGGTCCATGCGGAGGCGATCGGCTTCGCGCCGTTCGATGCCTTCCCCGCTGGCGCTCTGCTCGCCAAAGTGGTCGGCGATCCGACCAAGCCAGGTCCCTATGTAGTTCGCGTCAGGGTGGCCGACGGCGTGAAGCTACTGCCGCACATCCACCCGGAGGACCGCGTCTACACGGTCATTTCCGGCGTCTTCTATATCGGCTTCGGCAAGGCGTTCGATCCCGCCAGGCTGACTGCCTATGGTCCCGGCAGCGTGGTCATCCTGCCCGGCAACACGCCCCATTTCCACTGGGCCAGGTCCGGCGAATATATCACCCAGGTGACTGGCACCGGTCCGCTGGGCATCGAATATGTGCACCGCGACGACGATCCGCGCGTCCATGCCCATTAGGCCGGACGCGCCGTGTTCCGTTCACCCCTTACGGCTGAAGGTCAGCCAGATGGTCGAGACCAGGAAATAGAAGGCACCGAACGCCGCATAGGGCGCGATGTCGACGATGCCCGGCAGATGCGATCCCAGCGAACGCGAGATGAAGAAGCCGCCGGCCAGCGCAGATTGCGCACCGCTCAGCACCATCGCCCATTGCGCGCCATAGCTCTTCCAACGCCGCACGCCGGTGCCCAGCTGGAGCAGGCCGGCGAAGATCGCCCAGCCGCCATAGATGCCGAGCACCGCGTGCATGTCGCCGATCCGCGCGGCGACCGCCAGGGCGGTGGCGAGGCTGACCAACGTATTGAGCGCCTGGGTGCGATTGCGCGCCAGCCCGCCGCTTCCAGCTGCGTCGAGCAGATTGGCCACCGCATCCCAGGCCGGATAGACGATCAGCAGCAGCGCGGCGACCCAGCCGAGATCCTTGCCGACCGTGAAGGCGGCGGCAACCCACACTGCCGAGACGACGGCGCGCAGGAGATAATAATTGCGAAGCCGAATGGCCTCGCCCGCAGGTGCCTGCGACGCGACAGTGGCGGCATCACGCTCGATGACTCGGGACATTGCGATTCCTTAAATCTACCTTCCAGTTGGTAGGTCGTTAGCCCCTTGCCGCTCGCACCGCAAGCGAATACCTACCTATTGGAAGGTAGAAAAATGACACGAAGCACGGCCGAGCAGATCGTCGACCAGGCGCGCCACCTGATCATGACGCGCGGATATAACGGGTTCAGCTATGCCGACATCGCCGAGGCGATCGGCATCCGGAAGGCGAGCATCCATCACCATTTCGCCGGCAAGAGCGACCTGGCCAAGGCGGTAGTCGATCACTCGCGGTCGCTGATCCATGCGCAGGTGGAGGCGCTCGCGCAGGCCGAGCCCGATGCCGGCGCCCAGCTGCGCGCCTATGCGCTCTATTGGGAGCGCTGCATCCTCGACAACAGCGCGCCCTTCTGCGTCGCCGCGATGCTAGCCGCCGAGCTGCCGAGCCTGCCTGAGGATGTCGCGGTGTCGGTCCGTGCCCATTTCGCCGAGCTGACCAGCTGGCTGGCACAGCTGCTGGCACTTGGCGTGCGCCAAGGCAGTGTGACGCTGGTCCGCTCGCCGGCGGAAGAAGCTGACGCGTTCATGTCCGCAGTCTATGGCGCGATGCTGTCCGCCCGCGCATTCGGCGAGCCTGCCCGGTTCGGCGTGATCACCGAGACGTTACTGTCGCGCACGCTCGCGCTGCATTGAGGCGAAAAGGGGGCGCGACGCCCCCTCCCCCGGATCAGAACAACAGGGTCAGCGCGTAGAACAGCGCCCCCACCGCCGCGGATGCGGGGATGGTGATGATCCAGGCGGTGATGACATTGCCTGCCACGCCCCAGCGCACCGCCGAGGCCCGCCGCGCCGTGCCCGCGCCGATCACCGCACCGGTGATGGTGTGGGTGGTCGAGACCGGGATGCCGAGCAGCGATGCGCCGAACAGTACGATCGAGCCGGCCAGCGAGGCGCTGAAGCCTTGGTGCTGGGAGAGCTTGGTGATGCGCGATCCCATCGTCTCGATGATCTTCCAGCCGCCGCTCAGCGTACCCAGCGCGATGGCGATATAGCAGGAGATCGCCACCCAGTGCGGCACATGGAACTCGCCGTGCAGATAGCCGGTCGAATAGAGCAGCACGGTGATGATCCCCATCGTCTTCTGCGCATCGTTGAGGCCGTGACTCAGCGAATAGGCGCCCGAGGAGACGAGGTGCAGCATGCGGAAGCTGCGCTCGGCGGCGCGCGAAGTGGCGCGCATGAACAGCCAGCTGGTGATCAGCATCACCAGCATCGCCAGGATCATGCCGATCGTCGGCGAGAGCACGATGGCGATCAGCGTCTTGTTGAGGCCGGTCCACTTCACCCCGGTGAGGCCGGCATGGGCGACACCCGAGCCGATCATCCCGCCGACAAGGGCGTGCGAGGACGAAGACGGAATGCCCTTGAGCCAGGTGACGACGTTCCAGAACATCGCGCCGACCAGCGCACCGAAGACCACCGCGGGGGTGATGAAATTCTTGTCGATCAGGCCCTGACCGATCGTGTCCGCCACCTTGTGGAGCGCGGGGAAGGCAATGGTGAGGAAATAGGCGGCGAAGTTGAACGCCGCAGCGAAGGCGACGGCATGGACCGGCTTGAGCAGCCGCGTCGCCACCACGGTGGCGATCGAGTTGGCGGCGTCATGCAGGCCGTTGAGAAAATCGAACGCGAGCGCGACGATGATCAGGCCAATGAGCAGCGGTAGGGCGAGTTCGTGCATCGCTCTGGGCCTCTATCAGGCGTGGTCGATCACGATGCCGTCGATCTCGTTCGCGACATCCTCGAACGCGTCGACGATGCGCTCGAGATGCTTGTAGACTTCGCGCTGGACCGAGAAGTTGAGCGCGTCGACGGGCCCGAGCTCCTTGAAGGCGCGCTTCAGGCCGTCGCGATGAATCTCGTCTGCATGGCTCTCCATGCGGACCAGGCGCTCGGTGAGCTCGTGCAGGCGTTTGGCGTTGCGGCCGACGTCGCGCAGCAGCGGCATCGCCTCGACGACGAGGCGCGAGGCATCGACGATGATCGCCACCATGTCCTGCATCTCGCGCTCGAACTTGGCGACTTCGTACAGGTCGATTGCCTGGACCGCGGCCTGCATCTCGTCGATCGCATCGTCCATCGAGCCGATCAGCGAGGTGATCGCGCCGCGGTCGAACGGGGTTAGGAAGGTTTCGCGCACGGTGCGCAGCATCTCGCGGATGATCTCGTCGGCATCGTGCTCGCGCTCGATCACTTCGAGGACATGGTCGCGGTTGCCGTCCTGCACCAGGCGGGAGAGCGCCTCCGCGCCCGCCGCAACGGTGACTGCATGCGCCTCGAACAATTCGAAGAAATTGCCCGTCTTGGGCAGGAGGCGCTGGAACCAGGCGAACATGGACTTCACTTTCGATTTTTCGGCGACAGCGGCGAGGATGCCGATGCGCTGGGTGGCTGCCTTGAATTCGGACGGGCCGAAGGAACGGATGAGGTCGCGCAGGTCCTCCTCGTCGACCGCCTCGGCGGCCTCGGCGAGGCTGAACCAGCGGCGTTCGCGTTGCGACTGTTCCTTCCAGGACGACAGCTCGGCGCTGACCGCCAGGGGAAAGACCTCGACGTCGAACATCAGCGAGGCCCCGTTGGGGCGCTTCTTGCGATAGCGATAGGTGCCCAGAGGCGTCGGGCAGACGAGGCCGAGCACGCCCGCCTCTTCCTTCGCCTCGAGCGCGGCGGCGCTGTGCAGGGTGATGCCGCTGGGCGGATTGCCCTTGGGAATCACCCAGCGCCCCGTCTCGCGCGACGTCACCAGCATGACGCGCACGGGCGCATCGATCGTGGTGCCCTCGGTGCGATAGGGCAAGGCGGCAATCTGGCGAATGACAACGGCTCCCGAGGGGACAAGCGTGCGCGTTACAGGTTTATGACATGCACCCGCAAGGGCGCTGATCGCGAAATGCGGCGCGATCGCGCGGCGAAATGGCCGAAAATGGTGCCCCTAAGGTAGCGGCATCGAACCCGTCAGGGTTCGCAAGGCCGAACGGCCGCCCGAGCCTATGCGAGGATAGCCGAGCGGGCGGATGCCCGTGCCGGCGCTTGAGGCAAACAAAAATGGTGCCCCCGGCGAGATTCGAACTCACGACCTGCGGTTTAGGAAACCGTCGCTCTATCCTGCTGAGCTACGGAGGCACGGGCGGCGTGGTATCGAGCCCGGCCCGGCGGGTCAATTGCAGGCTTCGGGCGGCACCACCGGCAGCGGCAGCGGCGCGACGGGCACGCCTTCCTCGATCAGCGCCTTGGCCTCGGCCGCGCTGGTCTGGCCGTGGATCGGAGCGGCAGGCGCCTCGCCCAGATGCATCGCGCGGGCCTTGTCGGCAAAGCCGGTGCCGACCCATTGTGACCCCTCCAGCGCCCTGGCCTGGAGCGCGGCGAGCGTCGCGATCGCTTCCTTGATGACTTCCGGCGCGATCGGCCCCTCTCCCGAAGGCCCGGCAGCCGGCGCCGGCGCCTGGTTGCCCTTCGCCCCGACGTTCGGCGCCATCACCGCCTTCTCGACCTCGACGCTTCCGCACATCGGGCAGGCGACCAGCCCGGCGGCGCGCTGGCCTTCCCAGGCCGCACTCGACCCGAACCACGCCTCGAAGACATGGCCCTGGCCGCATTTGAGGTCGAAGACGATCATCGCACCCGCCCGCCCTCAGGCGGCGAGCAGCGGATCGAGGCCGCCACGCGCATCGAGCGCCGCGAGATCGTCGGACCCGCCGATATGCTTGTCGGCGATGAAGACCTGGGGAACCGTGGTGCGGCCATGCGCGCGATCGATCATCTCGGCGCGGCGTGGGCCGCCCATCGAGATGTCGATCTCCTCATAAGCCGCGTTCTTGCGGTCGAGCAGCATCTTGGCGCGGACGCAATAGGGGCAGAAGGCCTTGGTGTAGATTTCGATCTTGGGCATTGCTCCTTACACCTGTGGTCGCCCGGGGCGCTTGTCAATCCGGGCTTTCCTCTCCCTCCAGAACGCGCGCCCAGCACAGAAGGATCACTTTCGCCGCCCCGCCGCGCTTGAGCAGCCGCGCACAGGCATCGCCGGTGGCGCCGCTGGTATGGACGTCGTCGACCAGCACCACCGTCCTGCCCGCCAGTCTCTCCCGCGCGCCCGGCGCCAGCGCGAAGGCGCCCGCCACCGCCCTTGCCCGCGCCCGCGCGCCGAGCCCGCGCAGCACCGGCGTCGCCTTCACCCGGCGCAGCAGCTCCGCCTCGAGCGGCACGCCGTGTGCCCGCGACAGCGCCGCGCCGATCAGCACCGACTGGTTGAACCCGCGCGACCACAGCCGCCAGCGATGCAGCGGCACCGGCACCAGCAGCTCCGCCTCGCCCGGCATCAGCCGCGCCATCGCCCGCGCCATGGTCTCCGCACAGGCCAGCCGCCCGGCATATTTGAGCTTGAGCGCCACCCCGCGCGCCACTTCGCCATAGGCCACCGCGGCGCGGATCCCGTCATGCGGCGGCGGCGCGGCGATGCAGGCGGCGCAACACGCCCCCTCCCCCCGGTCATGCCCGAACGGCAGATGGCAGGCCGCGCACCAGGGCGGGCCGAGGAACGCCAGGCTCCCCCAGCAGGCGGCGCAGAAGCGATGGTCGGCCGGGGTGATCGCGCCGCAGCCCGGGCAGCGCGGCGGCAGCGCCAGATCGGCGATCCGCGCGAGCGGCCGGGCGACCGGCCATGCCAGCGGACGCCCCAGGGGCAGATTCCACGCCATCCCCGCCTTGTCCCCGGCGGCACGCGGGCGCACAAGCGCGCCATGCCCCAGAATGGACCGACTGATTCTGCCGAGATCTTCGACCGCGCCCTGCGCCGCAAGCGCCGCGACCGCGCCGCCCGCCGCTACGAGGGCTTTGTCCGCGAGCACATGCTCGAGGGGATCCACGACCGGCTGGTCGGCGTGAAGCGCGACTTCCGCGACGTGCTCGACCTGGGCAGCTTCGGCGGCGGCTTCACCCTGCCCGACACCGCCATCACCCGGATCGACGCGGGCGCGGCCTTCGCCGCCCAGGCCGGCGGCGTCCATGCCGACGAGGACCGCCACCCCTTCCCCGAGGCGAGCTTCGACCTGGTGGTGAGCATCGGCGTGCTCGACCAGATCAACGACGTGCCGGGCGCCCTCGCCCTTGCCCGCCGCGCGCTCCGCCCCGACGGGCTGTTCCTCGGCGCCTTCCTCGGCGCGGGCACGCTGGCGACCCTGCGCAGCGTCTTCCTCAAGGCCGAGGGCGAGCGCCCGGTGGCGCGCTTCCACCCCCAGATCGACGTGCGCGCCGCCGGCGACCTGCTCAGCCGCGCCGGCTTCGCGCTGCCCGTGGCCGATGTCGAGCCGCTGACCGTGCGCTATTCGAGCATGTTCTCGCTGCTGAGCGACCTGCGCGGCATGGCGGCGACCAACCTGCTGCCGGGCACCCCGCCCCTGACCCGCGGCACCCTGGCCCGGGCGGCGGAAGGCTTTGCCGAGCGCGCCGACCCGGACGGCAAGACCGCCGAGCGCTTCGAGATCGTCTACCTGACCGGCTGGGCACCGGACGAATCCCAGCCCAGGCCGGCGCGACGCGGGAGCGCTACGGTGTCGCTGGCGGAGGCTTTGAAGGGGAAGCAGTGAAGGTCAGCCTCGACCTGCCGAGCAAGATCTAGCTCCGGTTCGGAGCGAACTGCGCTTGTATTGTTGGAAAATGTTCTTGAAATGTTCTCGTCGCATTGACGAAGGGCGACGCAATGAACACTCCAACGAAGGATCGACGGACGGCGTTTTCGGTCTGGCTACGGACGGGGCGATGGCCACGCGCCGAAGTCGCACGAAGCGTCGAGGTAAAGTTCAATCCGTGGCACGATCCTCGGAACGGGCGCTTTACATTCGGGCCGGGAGGCCCCCGATCCAAGGGTCAGGACAAACCGGCTCCGAAGAAGAAAATATTCAAAATAGATTCCAGACTACCGCAGATGACTACCATTGCGGAACTGGATGCCTGGAAAGAGAACCTGCTTAAGAAGCATGGACACTGGCAAGGTTACCCCGAGGCCATAGAAGAAAAATATCAAGAATTTAGAAAAAATCTTCCAGCCTCTGCCTCGCCCAAAAATGCCCTCAGTAACGTGAAGGACTTCACCACTGGATTCGGAGAAGGTGTTTATGATGTCACAAAAGGGGCGGCAGAGGGCCTATACTCGCTGGCGACAACTAATCCAGCCATCACGATCAGGAACCTTGAAACCGCCGCGGCTGGCTTAGTCGACGCGGCGATCAAAGCCGAGGACACGCCCGGCTACATCCAGCTTGAACGTGCCAAAGCCTCCGTGGCCCATGCTTCGGCCAAGGACTGGGGCCATGCTACCGGAGCGGTTGCCGGCAACGTTACCTTAGCAGCGATCCCGGGAGCGATTACCGCGAAGATCTCGACCGTGGCGCGTGCGGGCGAAATCGAAGCTATTATCGTTCCAAAAGGACCACCCAAGGTCACCTGGGTGGACGAAACACCAACCTTCAGCGGCCCAACGAAAGTACAAGCAAGAGCTTATAACGACTCTGCGACGGGAGCACGATCCAGCGCTCTTAAAAAGAAGGGGCAAGCGCCGGCAATTGAACGGACAATGCCCGATAGCACAAAGCGGCCGGTCAAATTCGACGGAACAGCTTTCGATAGCATTTACGGTCATGTTATGATTGATCGAAAATGGTCGATAGTTACAAGAAAGAATCTAAAAGATCAGGCCATTAGACAATCCCAGGCATTAAAAGATAACAATCTTATTGGGATTTGGGAAGTTCCCACAAAATCCAAAATGCTACGAGCAATTAGACTTCTAGACGAACTTGGAATATCTAATATTAAGGTGAGGATCGTAAAGCCATGATGATCGATCAGATCGCACGCGTTCTTGCTAACCTTAGTCTCGCCCTAGACTATTCTGGAGAGATCATCGACTCGGATGAAATTGTAAGGATTCAGGAGATCATGGGCGCGGATATGCAGGCCCTGGACCCAGAATCGCGCAAAATGTTGAGCGACGCTTTCCGCAGGATTGCCCCAGAATATGATGGGATTTTCCGCGAAGCCGTTGAGAACATGCCCGAAGATTTCGGTCTCGAAGACGAGGACCTGGACTAGCTTCAAGCCAGCACAATTCGCCTCACCTCATCCCCACCAACGCCTCCACCAGCGGCACATCCGCCGGCGGCATCGGCAGGTCGCGCATCGCTGCCGGGGCCACCCAGCGCAGCTCGGTCGCGTGATGGGCCTCCGGCTCCCCTTCCCAGCGCCGAATCGTGTAGAGCAGCAGCAACAAATGGCGGCCGGCCAGGGGTTCGCTGGCGAAGGCGATCGGCCTCAGGTCTTCCACGCTAAGGGTTATTCCCAGTTCCTCGTGCAGCTCGCGCGCGAGTGCCGCCTCGGGGCTCTCGCCGGGCTCGATCTTGCCGCCCGGGAACTCCCACAGCCCCGCCATCGGCTTGCCCGGCGGGCGCTGCTGGAGGAGCACCCGCCCCTCCCCGTCGATCAGTGCGGCCGCGACGACGAGCAACATCCCAGAAGCATCCATCAGCTTTTCGTTAAGCCTCTTTGGCTAGATTCCGGGCGATTCTGGAGAAGAAATGCCCCCGATGCGAGCCCTTGTACGCACAATCCGCGATGTGATGCACGACCGCCGCGCGGCGACCGCGGTGGAATATGGCTTCATCCTGGCGCTCATCGTCCTTGCGATGATGGCCAGCCTGGGCAGCGTGGCGAACCAGACCACGGGCATGTGGGGCAATGTCTCCAACAAGGTGCAGACGGCCACCGGATCCTGATCATGGTTACGGCTGCGTAACACTTGCCCTTAGGCGTTTCTTTACTTCCCGCCGGTAATTTCAACGTGCCGAACCGGAGTCTCCGGGGAGGCCGGGTGAATGAAGCAATTGTTGAACACTGGAGACCGGTTATGATGAAGATCCGCAACTTCCTGAAGAATTCCAAGGGCGCCACCGCGATCGAGTACGGCCTGATCGCCGCTCTGATCGCCGTTGCCGCCATCGCTGCGATGCAGGGCCTCGGCAACTCGCTGAAGTCGACCTTCACCAACGTTTCGTCGAACATGAAGGCTGGCTAAGCCTAGTCCGACAAACGGAACGAAATCGGGCGGCGGGACTTACGGTCCCGCCGCCCTTTTTCATGTCCGGACCGAGACTTATGCTTAACAGCTTCCTGACTCTGCTGCGCGAATCGCGCGCCGCCACCGCGATCGAATAGGGCCCGATCGGCGCGCTGATCGCGGTAACCGCCATCGCCGCGATGCAGGGACTCGGCAATGCGCTCAGGAAGACGTTCACCAACGTCTCGTCGAGCATGAAGACCCAGTAGTTTTCCTGAACCCCGCCGAACGGCATGCTTCACCCGGCGTACAGGCCGGCCCTTCTATAAGGAGAGGATGAAGCAGATTATCCCCCACAAGGCCGTACGGCCGATGGAGCTGGCGCTGGTCGTGTTCCTCGCGATCTGCGCGGTGCTGGCAGTCGTCCAGGGCCTGGGCATGCTAGGCGCGGGCATCGCCGCCTCGGAACACAGCGCGCCGGTTCGCTGAACCGGCACGTTTTGTTTTACGGCGCCAGCCCGCTCCCCCACCCGGCCACCCAACGGCAGTATTCTATGGGTGGCCGGGTAGGGGAGCGGGCTGGTACCGCCGGAAATGCGCCCTTCCGCGCATTTCCCAAAAAGGCCTAGATCCGGCCCATCGCCAGGAACTTGGCGCGGCGGGCCTGGCGCAGGCTCTCGGGCGACATGCCGTCGAGCTTGGCCAGCGATTCCTCGATCGCGTCGCCCAGCGCGTGGACCGCAGCGCCGGCATCGCGGTGCGCGCCGCCCAGCGGCTCGCTGACGATCCGGTCGATCACCTTCAGTTCCTTGAGATGCTGCGCGGTGACCTTCATCGCCTCCGCCGCATCGGCCGCCTTGTCGGCGGTGCGCCACAGGATCGAGGCGCAGCCTTCGGGCGAGATCACCGAATAGACCGCATGCTCCATCATCAGCACGGTGTTGCCCGCCGCGAGCGCCACCGCGCCGCCCGAGCCGCCCTCGCCGAGGATCGAGGCGACCAGCGGCACGCCCAGGTTGAGGCAGGCCTCGGTCGAGCGCGCGATCGCCTCGGCCTGGCCGCGCTCCTCGGCCTGCACGCCGGGGAATGCGCCCGAGGTGTCGACCAGGGTGATCACCGGCAGGTTGAACTTGTTGGCGAGCGCCATCAGGCGGATCGCCTTGCGATAGCCCTCGGGCTTGCCCATGCCGAAATTGTGCTTGAGGCGGCTGGCGGTGTCGTCGCCCTTCTCATGGCCGATCACCATGACGCGGCGCCCGCGGAAGCGGCCGAGGCCGCCCTGGATGGCATTGTCGTCGGCGAACGCGCGGTCGCCGCCCAGCGGCATGAACTCTTCGATCAGCCCGGCGACATAATGCTTGAAGTGCGGGCGCTCGGGATGGCGGGCCACCTGGGTCTTCTGCCAGGGCGTGAGCTTGGCATAGGTGTCCTTGAGGAGCTTTTCCGCCTTGGCCTGGAGCGGGGCGATCTCCGCGTCGATGTCGACGGCGCCGCCCTGGGCGGTCTGGCGCAACTCGTCGATGCGGGTCTGAAGCTCGGCGATCGGCTTCTCGAAGTCGAGGAAAGTGGTCATCGCTGCGGGGGCTAACCTTGCCGTGGGGCTACGTCAACGAGCGGGTGGGTTCCGGCGATCCCGTTGTGAGGCTTTGGCTAGGGCTTGGAGAGCGCCTCGCCCAGCGGATGCCGCTGGTTGACCAGCTCGACCAGCCGGCGGCTGTCCACATGGGTGTAGATCTCGGTGGTGGCGATATCGGCATGGCCGAGCATCGCCTGGAGCGCGCGCAGGTCGGCACCGCCCTCGAGCAGATGGGTGGCGAAGGCGTGGCGCAACACGTGCGGGCTGACCCGGTCGGGCGGGATGCCCGCCTCCCCCGCCAGCGCGCGGACCAGCTGGTAGAGCCGCACGCGCGAGAGGTGCCCCTTGCCCGAGGGGAAGAGGAAGGGCCGGCCCGAATCGACATGCGCGCGCCAGGCGGAAACCGCGGCGCGGGCGCGGTCCGAGATCGGCACCAGCCGCTCGCGCCCGCCCTTGCCCTTGAGGATCAGATAGGGCCGGTCGGGCGCCACGGCGTTCCTCGGCAGCGAGACCAGCTCGGTGGCGCGCAGGCCCGATCCGTAGAGCAGCTCGATCAGCGCCTGGAGCCGCAGGTCGTTGGGATCGGGCGGCACGCGGGCGAGGCGATCGGCGATCGCGGCGAACATCTTGTCGACGTCCTCGACACTCAGCACCTTGGGCAGCCCGCGGGCGGTTCCGGGGCGCGGCAAGGCGGCGCTGGGGTCGTCGGCGCGCAGCTTCTCGTCGGCGAGGAAGGCGTAGAAGCGCCGCAGCGCCGCGGACTTGCGCGCGACGGTGGCGCGGGAGAGCGCCTGCCATTCGCCGCCGAGCTTCTCCAGCTCCGGCCGCCCCGCCCCGCCCAGCCCGCCGCCGAGGAACTCGGAGGCGAGGCGCAGGTCGGTATGGTAGGCGGCGATCGTGTTGGCGGCAGCGCCCGCCTCCGCCCGCATCATCTCGAGGAAACGCTCGATCAGCGCGCGGTCTTCGCCCGCCGCGCCTTGCGCGGCACTACTGCCAAGCCTGGTCAAGCGGTTCGCGTGACCGCCTCCACGGCGATCATCCGCGCATAGCTGGTCATCCCCGCCGCGCGCATCGCCGCGACGATGTGGAACAACGCCTCGGGGGTCACATTGTCCCAGACGCGCGACTGCATGCCCACCGCGGCGAGCAGCGCGACCATGCCCGAATCGCCGCGCCGGCCGGCCGCGTCGATCGCGCGGGTCCAGTCGTTCTGCGCGCCGACCGCCACGTTCAGCGCCTGGGCGCCGCGCTGCGCATCGCTCGATTCGAAGCGGCCGAGCCCGGCGAGCCCGGCAAAGGCGAGCTGCGCGCGGCGCTGGCCGGCGGCATCCTTGAATGCGTCGAAATCGCCATAGGCGACAGGTCCCTGAGCACCAGGATCGCCGAGCGCGAGCAGCGCCCAGCCGATGCTGCCGCGCGGCACCACGTTGCGCCACTCCATCGCCTTGGTCTCGTAGCCGGCGGAGAGCATCGAGGCGATCAGCTTCTCGGGCTCCTCGATCTTGGCATCGGCCGGGATCCAGGAAGCGGCGCGCGCGGTGAGGATCAGCCGGGCGTACTGGGTGCGCGGCGTCGTCGCCTCGTTCCACAAGGTCTGGATCGCCTTGAGCCGATCGGCGACCTGGACGTCGACATAGGCCGTGCGCAGGTCGCGGGCGACGCCGCCCTCGGTGCTGTTCGCGTCCTCGCTCTCGGCGATCTCGCTATAGAGATCGACCAGCCCGGCGCTGGAGAACACCCCTGCCGTGGCGGCCAGCTCGGCGGCGGCGGCGCGCTGGCGCGGCGTCAGCTGCGGCGCCAGCGCCTGCCAGTAGCGGACCTGCGGGCCCGCACTGTTGTAGAGCGACGCCGGCACTTCCTGCCCGGTCGCGGTGGCAAGCCCCCAGCGCCAGGCATTCAGCCGGGTGATCCCGCTCCATTCGAGCGTGACCGCGCGGCGGCCCTGCGCGCCGGTGCCGAGCACCTTCTCGGCGAGGAGGTTGTCGATGTCGCTGGCGGGGGTGCCCCCGCGCGCCTGGTCGAGCAGCTGGCCCGCCTCGTTCGGCTTGCCGGCCAGGCCCGCGCACATCGCCCGGGCGAGCGCCCAGCCGCGCTGGTGGACATATTGGTTGCCGCGCTCGGCGATCCCGCACAGCCCGCCCGGATCGGCCGAGGCGAGTGAGGACTGCATCGCCACCTGGAGCAGCCGCGTGGTATAATTGTCCACGTCCACGTCGTTGATCACCGCGCGGGCGGCATTGGCCTCGCCCATGCGCAGCAGCAGCCAGGCGCGCTCGGCGGCGAAATCGGCGCCGTTGATGTGCTTCGGCGTGTCCAGCGGCGACATCAGCGCGCGGCGCAGCGCGATCGACACCCAGCGCGAGGCGACCGGGGCGCTCAGCCGCTGCATCAGCACGCCGAGCGTGCGACCGTCGGTGGCGCCGAACGCCTTGGCGGGGAACGGCGCATTGCCCGCGGCGAGCACGCCGGTGCGGTTCAGCGAGTGCTTGGCGAAATCGGGCAGCTCGTAGCGCGAGAGATCGACCGGCCCGCTGGGCAGGGTCTCTTCGGCCGCGGCGGTGTTCGAGAGCGCACCGTCGCCGCTCAGCACCGGCACGCTGGTGATCGGCGCGGCACCGGGCGCCGGGCTCGCGGCAGGCGCGGTCGCAGCCGGAACGGGCACGGGGCGCGGCGCGGGAGCCGGCGTCTGCTCGGGCTGGTCGAAGCCCGGCGGCAACAGCGATTCGGGCTTGTCCTGCTGCCCCAGCGCGGGCACGGCCGCGCCAGCGAGCAACAGCGCCCCAAGGGCGAGGTTGCGGCCCTTACTTCGCGAGATTTTCAAGCGGGACCACCTTCTCCATGCGCACCGGCTCCTTCTTCGTCTCGCGGCCAGCGAGGAAGAACAGGCCGCCGACCAGGACGACGAGAATGACGATCAACGCAACGATCAAGCGGGACATGAAAACTGGTCCGGAAATTGTGAATTCGCAGGCCTTTTGCCCGACGACCGCCCTCGCTGTATAGCCCCTGCGAACATGTTACAAACTCAGGCAACGAATACCGCATGGACGGGCAAGGCGATCGTGCTGATCGGCCTCATGGGCGCAGGCAAGACCACGGTCGGCCGGCGCCTGGCGCAGCGCATGCGCCTGCCCTTCGTTGACGCGGATCATGAGATCGAGGCGGCTGCGGGGATGACCGTGGCCGATATCTTCGAGCGTTTCGGCGAGGCGCATTTCCGGGATGGGGAGCGGCGGGTGATCGCCCGGCTGGTCGATGGCGCGCCCAAGATCATCGCCACCGGCGGCGGCGCCTTCATGAACGAGCATACCCGCACGCTGATCCTGGAGCATGCCATCGCGGTGTGGCTCGATGCCGAGCCGGCGGTGCTCGCCGACCGGGTCCGCCGCCGCGATACCCGCCCGCTGCTGCGCGGACGCGATCCCGAGGTGGTGCTCACCGAGCTCGCCGCGCTGCGCAATCCCTATTACGCGCTTGCACCGATCCGGGTGCCCAGCATAGCAGCGCCGCACGACACCACCGTCGACGCGATCCTGAAGGCCCTGAATCCGTGACAAATGTCCCCGTCGCGCTTGGCGACCGCAGCTATGACGTCCGCATCGAAGCCGGGATCCTCGCCCGCGCAGGCGAAGCGCTCGCCCCCTTCGACAAGGGCCGCCGCTGGGTGATCGTCACCGATGAGAACGTCCTGCCGCACCTCGCCACGCTGCAGGCGAGCCTGGGGCCGAGCGACGCGATCGTGCTCAAGCCCGGCGAGGGCACCAAGAGCTGGGGCCAGCTCGAGGCGCTGCTCGACCGGCTGCTCGAGCTGGGCGTCGAGCGCAGCGACCATATCATTGCGCTGGGCGGCGGCGTGATCGGCGACCTGGTCGGCTTCGCCACTTCGATCCTCAAGCGCGGCTGCAGCTTCGTCCAGGTGCCCACCACCCTGCTCGCCCAGGTCGACAGCTCGGTCGGCGGCAAGACCGCGATCAACACCCGCGCCGGCAAGAACCTGGTCGGCGCCTTCCACCAGCCGAGCGTCGTGCTGATCGATCCGCGGGTGCTCGACACCTTGCCCGCCCGCGATCTCCGCGCCGGCTATGCCGAAGTCGTGAAATACGGGCTGATCGACGATTTCGCCTTCTTCGAATGGTGCGAGGCCAATGCCGCCGCGCTGATGGCCGGGGATCCGGCCGCGCGCGAACATGCCATCGCCCATTCGGTCGGCGCCAAGGCGCGGATCGTCGCGGCGGACGAGCGCGAGACCACCGGCACGCGCGCGTTGCTCAACCTCGGCCACACCTTCGGCCATGCGCTGGAGGCCGAGGCGGGCTTTTCCGACAAGCTGCTCCACGGCGAGGGCGTCGCGGCGGGCATGGCGCTGGCGTTCGGCTTCTCGGCGGCCAGGGGCATCTGCCCCGGCCAGGACGCCGAAAGGGTTGCCGCGCACCTGGCTGCTGTCGGCCTGCCAAACGGGCTGAAGGCGGCGGGGATCACCGCCTCCGGTGCGCGGCTCGTGGAGCACATGCTCCACGACAAGAAGATGAGCGCCGGGACCCTGCCCTTCCTGCTCGCCCGCGGGATCGGGCAGACCTATCTCGACAAGACTGTCGACCTCGCCGAGGTGGCCGAGTTCCTGGACACGCAGCCGAGGTAAGCTTCCCTTCTTCTTTCCCCGGCGAAGGCCGGGGCCCAGACTTGAAAGTTACGCGCCTTGGCGCGTCTGCGACGCGCACTGCTTAGTCTGGACCCCGGCCTTCGCCGGGGAAAAGCTTACCTAGATCTCCCCCGTCAGCGTAAGCGTAAGCGTCCGCGGCAGGATCGGCGTGATCAGCCCAGAGTTCGTCGGGTTCCAGGCGAACTTGTCCGTCAGGTTGGTCACCCGCGCGCGCAGCGTCACCGGATGGCCGTCCAGCTCGAAGGCCTGGCGCAGGCCGAGGTTGAACATCGCATAGCCCGGCAGCGACACCCGGTTCTCGCGATCGGCATAGCGCTCGCCGCGCACATTCACCCCGCCGTCCACCGTCAGCCCTTCCACGCCGGGCACCCGCCAGGTGAGATTGGCCAGCGCCGTCACTTCCGGCCGGCCGATCGGGCGCGTGCCGATCACGCCCCGGTCCACCAGCTCGCCCTCGATCTTCGCATCCAGATAGGTCGCCCCCAGCACCGCGCTCAGCCTGGGGGTGATCGGGCCCGCCAGCGACAGCTCGGCACCGCGATGGCGCACCGTGCCGACAAAGTCGAACGCGCCGCTCGCATCCAGCCCCGGTGTCGGCTTGGAGAGGTCGAACAATCCGGCGATCAGCGTCGGCCCGCCCTCGAACCGGTACTTCACCCCCAGCTCGGCCTGGCGCGAGATGGCGGCGGGCAGCACCGCGCCGCGATTGGTCGCATTGGCGGGCGCGACGCCGGCTTCCTCCAGCCCCCGCGCATAGCTGGCGAAACCGGTGAGCCGGTCGCTGACCGCCACCGACAGCGCCCCGCCATAGAGCCAGGGCCGCGTCGTCTGCTCGGTCACCCGCCCATCCACCCCGCGGATGCGCTTGGCATAGTCGACCCGCTGCGCATCGAGCCGCAGCTCGGCCAGCGATCCGATCGACAGGCGATAGCCGAGCCCGCCGGTCCATTGCCCGACATCGTCGCGCATCCGCGCCGTGCCGCGCGCGATCGCCGGCGCGGCGATCTCCGGGATGTCGTTCACATCCGCATAGGTGCCCAGCGCATAGGGAATTCCCGGGTCGCTCCGCACCATCGAATCGCGCCGACGCGCCATCGCGATGATCCGGTGGGTGAAATTGCCCGTGGTGAACTGCTTCGCGGCAGTCACCTCGCCCGAGACCGACGCCCGCGTATCCGCGCCATAGATCTGGCCGCTCTGCTGGGCCTCGCGGCCATTGCCGGTGAAGCGGAGCAGGTTGAACACGCTGCGCGAATAGGGAAGCGCGTTGCGGAACAGCGAAGCCCCGAATTTCCAGCCATCCCCCGCATCGACATCGGCAAAGGCGCCGACCAGGTCGGATTCATTGTAGCCGCGCATCCAGCGCTGGGTCCGGTTGGTCCAGCGTTCGATCTCGCGCGGGGCGCCGGCGGGATTGGCGAAGAAGGTATCGCCTTCGCGCGGGAACCAGTTGTGGCTCCATAGCCCGGTGATCTGCACGCCCGGCGCCGGCGACCAGCGCGGGACCAGGCCGACAGCAATGAAATCGCCGCCCGTCCCGTCGGTATAGCGCTGGCCGATGCCGAGCTGCAGGCCGCCGGCGAGCGAGACCTTGTCGGTCCCAGCAGCCCCGCGCAGCATTGCCACCGGGCCCGATCCGCCCCACCAGCCGGCCTCGAGCGACGCCCGCGCGCCCGCACCACCGGCCGGCAGCGTGTACTGCACCACGCCCGAGGGTGCGGCGAAATCGGTGCGCAGGCCATTGGCGCCGACCCGGATCGCGGTGCCGCCATTGAGCGGCTGGAGCATCCCCGCGACGCGGACATAATAATGGTCCTCGATCCGGTAGTTGCCCGCTGCCTGCAGATCGAAGCCGCGCACCTCGCCTTCCGAATAGAGCCCGACCTCCTCGATCCCCACGCGTCGGCCAAAAGCATCGTCGGCGGCGCGGACCACATCGCCATTGGCCGGCGGCTGGGGTGGCCTGGCGGTCTGCGCATGAACGGCGGGCGCCGCGAGAAGCGATAGACAGAATACCGAATGACGCATGACTGGAACCCTCTTCCCTGACACCCCTGTCGGCGCGGATTTGCCGCCTGGCAGGGCGGCGCGTGGAGCGGGCTGGGACGAACGGCGCATGGATGTGACGAACGGCAGTTCGCGCGCGCGCGTTCGCGGGTTATCCTGCGTGCATGGAGAGGGCGGCCAACGAGTCGATTTGGGACATTCGGGTCCCGCTGAGCGCAGCGGCGGCGCTAGCGCTGTTCACCTTCCTGCTCGGCTTCGGCATGGGCGGGATGCAGTCCGGTGCCGACAGCTTCGCCACCCAGCATCCGGACGAGGCGCGGCTCGCGCGCCTGCTCGTATGGGGCGCGATGCTCACCATTGCCTGGGCCAGCCGCAAGCCGGTGCAGGAGATGCTCCAGGCGCCCCGCCAGTCGCCGCTGCTGCTCGGTGCGCTCGCCTTCGTGCCGGTGACGCTCGCCGAGCTGGCCAGCTCGCGCTTCGCCTTCGCCATCCTGCCCTATGAGCTTTGCGGACCGCATGGCCCTGCCCTGCCGCCGTCGCTGATCAGCTTCCTGCCGCGCTCGGCGATCCTCGGCTCCACTGCGCTGCTGACGCTGATGGCCTGGGGCCGCCACCTCGCCGATCGCCGGCGCGTTCCGTACGAAGACGATTACGCCGAACCTCTGCCGATCCTGATGCCGCAGGCCATTGCCCGGTCCGAAGGCGAGCAATGGCTCGACCTGCCCGAGGCGCCGTTCCTCCGCGTGCGCGCCTGCGACGTCGCGCAGATCCGCTCGGCGGGGAACTACAGCGAGATCCTCGCCCATGGCCGCGTCCACCTGGTCCGCGCGCCGCTCTCGGAACTGGCCGATCGCTTCGCCGGGCTCGGCTTCGTCCGGGTGCACCGCCAGGTGGTGGTGAACCAGCGCCATGTCTCGCAGATCTACCGCGAGGCGGGTGGCCGCCCCGCCGTCCAGCTCCGCTGCGGCGCGATCGTGCCCCTCGGCCGCAGCTACCGGACCGCGCTCGCCGCTTTCGGCCACTGACCCGCGCTTTTCCACGGTTTTCCGGGAGCAGAATGACGCGCCCCGCGTTGGTGCATGCAACGGGCTCGATTTCGCCTGCGCAACGATAGAATCTCTTCGGGAACCGCATGGCCACCGCGATCGCACCAGCCACCACGTTCGACGCCTTTGGCGAACTGGGCCGGCTGACGTCCGCGATCAGCGACGACTCTCCCCTCGGCTCGGTCTGCTCCTGGTCGAACGCGCTCACCGCGGCAGTGCGCCTGATGCTGCCCTCGCATGCCGAGATCGTGATGTTCTGGGGCCCGGAATTCTGCGCGCTCTACAACGAGGCCTATGCGCCTACGATCGGCGACAAGCATCCGCGTGCGCTGGGCCAGTCGGCGAAGACCTGGTGGGGGGAGCTGTGGGGCGATCTGGGGCCTTTGCTCCAGGGCGTTCGCGACACCGGCGAGCCCTTCTGGGCCAAGGACCGGCCCTTCTATATCGAGCGCGACCAGGGGCGCGGCGAGACGGTCTATTTCGACATCAGCTATTCGCCGGTGTTCGACGACGACGGATCGGTCGGCGGCGTGCTGTGCATCGTCAGCGAGACCACCGCGCGCGTCCTTTCCGAGCGTGAGGCACTGGCCGACCGCACCCGGCTATGGACGCTGGCCCGCGATCCCTTCCTGATCGCCGACACCCAGGGCATCTGGCGCAACGCCAGCCCGGCCTGGACCGAGATACTCGGCTGGAGCGAGGGCGAGCTCGTCGGCCGCACCTCCGAATGGATCGAGCATCCCGACGATCGCGACCGTACCCGCGCCGAGCTCGAACGGCTCCAGCAGGGCGAGCCGACCTGGCGCTTCGAGAACCGCCTGCGCGCCCGGGACGGCAGTTATCGCTGGTTCAGCTGGACGACGGTGCCCGAGGGCGACCTGCTCTACTGCGTCGCCCGCGACATTACCACCGAGCGCGAGGCGGCGGAGGCGCTGGAGACCGCGGAGGAAGCGCTGCGCCAGTCGCACAAGATGGAGACCGTCGGCCAGCTCACCGGCGGCGTGGCGCACGACTTCAACAACCTGCTCCAGATCGTCACCGGCAATCTCGACATCCTCCAGCGCAACCTGCCCGGGGACCAGCCCCGGCTGGCGCGGGCGGCGGGTGCGGCGATGAACGGGGCGCAGCGCGCGGCGGTGCTCACCCAGCGCCTGCTCGCCTTTTCGCGCCGCCAGCCGCTGGTGCCCGAGCGGGTCGATCCCGACCGGCTGATCGTCGGCATGTCCGATCTGCTCCACCGCAGCCTGGGCGAGACGATCGAGGTGGAGATCGTCCAGGCCGGGCGGGTCTGGCCGGTCGAGGTCGATGCCAACCAGCTCGAGAACGCCCTGCTCAATCTCGCGATCAACGCGCGGGACGCGATGCCGGGGGGCGGCAAGCTGACGATCGAGACCGCGAACACCCATCTCGACAGCCATTACACGGCCCGCGACGTCGAGGTGACGCCCGGCCAATATGTGCTGATAAGCGTTTCCGACACCGGAATTGGCATGGATGCGGAAACGCTCGCTCACGTTTTCGAACCCTTCTTCACAACCAAGGAAGTCGGCCGCGGTACCGGGCTCGGCCTGTCGATGGTCTATGGCTTCATCAAGCAGTCGGGCGGGCATGTCCGCATCTATTCGGAGCCCGATCACGGCACGAGCGTGAAGATCTACCTGCCCCGCTTCCGCGGTACGACCGGGACGGCGGCACCCCAGGCGCCGGTCGAACTGGTGCCGCAGGGCAGCGTCCACGAGACGGTCCTGGTGTGCGAGGACGACGAGAATGTCCGTGCCTACACGGTCGAGGTGCTGCGCGAGCTCGGCTACCGGGTGATCGAGGCGGGCGACGGCCCCGCCACCCTCGCCGCGCTCGATGCCGAGCCGGGCAGGATCGACCTGCTGTTCACCGATGTCGTCCTGCCCCGCGGCATGACCGGCGCGGTGCTCGCCGCCGAGGCCCAGGCCAGGCGGCCCGACATGAAGGTGCTGTTCACCACCGGTTATGCCCGCAACGCGATCGTCCATCACGGCCGTCTCGATCCCGGCGTGCAACTGCTGGCCAAGCCCTTCACCTATACCGACCTGGCGGCAAAAGTCCGGGACGTGCTCGACGCGTGACCCGACGGGCGCCGACCGGCTTCGTCTATGCCTGGGCCGGCGTCGTCCACACTCAGTTGCCGTTCATCGCCGATCCGCTTAGCACTCCGCCATGCGTATCCTTCCCGCCCTCGCCGCCGCGATCGTGATCGCCGCACCCGCCGCCGCCCAGACCGGCAAGCCCGCCCCGATCCTCACCACGCCCGAAGCCAGGGACGTGTGGACCCATGCCGAGCCCGAGGCGGCGCGCGTCACCCATGTCGACCTCAACCTCGACGTGGATTTCGCGACCAAGACCCTGTCCGGCGTCGCCACGCTCGACGTGCTGGCGGCGAAGGGCGCGACCGAGATCGTGCTCGACGTCGACTATCTCGACATCGTCTCGGTCACCTGCCCCAAGGGCAAGCCGCTCCCCTACAAGATCGGCCCGCGCGAAACCGAGATCGGCCTCGGCTCGGCCCTGACCGTGCAGTTCGAGGGCAACAAGCAGATCCTGGTCCGCTACAAGACCAAACCCGGCGCCAGTGCGCTCGGCTGGCTCCCGCCCGAGCTGACCGCCGGCAAGCAGAAGCCCTATCTGTTCAGCCAGGGCCAGCCGATCAACAACCGCAGCTGGATCCCCACCCAGGACAGCCCCGGCATCCGCCAGACCTGGTCGGCGACGCTCACCGTGCCCGACGGCTTCGTCGCGGTGATGAGCGGCGATCGACTCGACGGCGACAAGGGCGAACTGGTCCCGCACCAGAAGCGCAAGTTCCGCTTCAAGATGGACCGGCCGGTGCCGCCCTATCTGATCGCGTTTGCGGTGGGCGACCTCGCCTTCAAGGCGACCGGCCCCCGCTCGGGCGTCTGGGCCGAGCCGAGCCAGCTCGATGCCGCCGCGCACGAGGTCGCCGATGTCGAGAAGATGATCGACGCGGCCGAGGCGCTCTACGGCCCCTATCGCTGGGGCCGCTACGACATGCTCGTCCTGCCGCCGAGCTTCCCGTACGGCGGCATGGAGAACCCCACCCTCACCTTTCTGACCCCGACGATCATCACCGGCGATCGTTCGAATACGGACGTGGTCGCGCACGAGCTGGCGCACAGCTGGTCGGGCAACCTCGTCACCAACGCGACCTGGTCGGACAGCTGGCTAAACGAAGGCTTCACCACCTATTTCGAGAACCGGATCATGGAGGCGGTCTACGGTAAGGAACGCGCCGCCATGTACGCCGATCTCGACTGGGACGGGCTGGTCCGCGACATCAAGGATGCCGGCGGCAATGACGCCCCGACCACCCGCCTGCACGGCGAGCCGGGCGCGACCTTTGGCCAGCTCGACTATTTCAAGGGCTCGACCTTCCTACGCACGATCGAGGCGGCAGTCGGCCGGGCGAAGTGGGACGCCTATCTGCGCTCCTATTTCGATCGCCATGCCTTCCAGCCGCAGACCACCGCCGGCTTCCTGGCGGACCTGCGCACCAACCTGATCAAGGGTGACAAGGCGCTCGAGGCGAAGCTCGAGCTCGATCGCTGGGCCTATCAAGCCGGCCTGCCCGACAATGCGGTACACGTCACTTCGGCGACGCTCGCCGCAGTCGATGCCAAGCTCGCCGCATTCAACGCCGGCGGCCCTGCCAGCGCGGTGCAGCCGACCGGCTGGGCGACCCAGCAATGGCTGCGCTTCCTCAACGGCCTGCCCCGCCAGCAGACTCCGGCCCGCCTCAAGGAGCTGGACGAGACGCTCGGCCTGTCCGCGTCGAACAACGCCTATGTCCGCTCGGCCTGGGCGGAGCTGGCGATCGCCAACCGCTACGAGCCCGCGCTGCCGAGCATCGAGGCGTTCGTGAAACGGGTCGGCCGCGGCCTGCTGATCTACCCGATCTACAGGGACCTGATGGCCCAGGGCGACTGGGGCAAGCCGATCGCGGTCCGGTTCTACGAAGGCGCCAAGGCAGGGTACCACCCGAACGCTGCAGCCGGCGTGGCGAAGATCGTGGGGGCGAACGACTGACCCTTAAACGTCATCCCCGCGAAGGCGGGATCCAGGGTAACTAAACGACGTCCATCGTGACTCTGGATCCCCGCCTTCGCGGGGATGACGATAAAATCTAGTCAAACGCGAACACCTCGCTGACCCGCAGCACGCCGCTATCCGTCTCGGCAAACCGGTACTCCGCCAGCCCCCGCAGCCTCTCCACCGGCAGCGGCGCCCGGCGGGGATCGCCGACCAGCACTGCCACGCCCGCCGCCCGGCAGCGCGTGAGAAACGGCGTGACCCGTGCCGCCGGCTCGGGATCGTAGAACACATCGCCCGCCAGGATCAGCTCCACCTCGGGCACCGGCCCCTCGGTCAGGTCGCCATGCACCAGCTCGACCGCTACGCCATTGGCCGCGGCGTTCAGCTCGGTCGCCCTAACGGCATAGGGATCGACATCCGCCGCCACCACGCTCGCCGCCCCGGCCCGCATCGCGGCGATCGCCACCAATCCCGATCCGCAGCCCAAGTCGAGCACCCGACGCCGGCGCACCGTCTCCGGCCGGTCCAGCACGAAGCGCGCCAGTGCCAGCCCGCCCAGCCAGTAATAGGCCCAGTAGGGCGAGCCGAACGCCGCGTCCTCCGCCGCCAGCCGGCCGAGCCTGCTGGCAGGCACCGCCTTGTGCAGCGCTATCTCGGGAATCCCGGGTACCGGCAGCAGCGGCAGCCGCTCCCGGATGAACGCCGCGATGTTCAGGCGGCCCGCCTCCACGCCGTCAGCGCCATGCACAGCCACCCCGCGATCAGCGCCACGCCGCCGATCGGCGTGATCGCCCCGAACCAGCGCGGCCCGCCAAAGGCCATCGCATAGAGCGTGCCGGCAAACAGCGCGCCGCCCGCCACGAACAGCCAGGGCGAGATCCGCTCGCCCATCCGCACCGCGACCAGCGCCGCGACCGCATGAATCAGCTGGTACTGCCCGCCGGTCTTGAGCCATTCGGCCGCCTGCCCGCTCGCGCCATGCGCCGCGAAGGCCCCCGCCGCCACGGCGATCGCCCCCGAAAGCGCCGCCAGCACCGTCACCAGACGCATCATCCCGAACTCTCCAGATCCACTTCGATCGCCGCCGCCCTGCTGGCATGGGTGATCATCCCGTCGATGCCGGCACGCAAATCGCCAGTCTCGCGCTGCACGTCGAGCCGGGCGTTGTCACGCTTGCGATACTCGGCCTCGGTCTTGTCGATCTCGCGCTGGTCGACGCCGACCGCCTGCATCGCCTGGCGCGCCATCATCACCGCGCTCTCGAGCAGCTCGCGCACCACGCCACCGACCGGCGCACCCTTCATCTTGATCACGCTGCGCCGGTCATAGGCACGGACGAATACCGTCGCCTTGGGGAAGGCATAGTGCACCGCCTCGAGGAATTCGGTGTCGATCTTGTCGCCGTCGTTGCAGAACAGCACCAGCTCGGCCTCTGCAGCACCCGCCTGGCGCAGCATGTCGATGCGCAGGCCGTCGCCATAATAGACCTTCATGCCGAAGTCGTTGGCGGTCTGGATCATCTCGACATCGGTATCGATGATGGTCACCGGAATGTCCTGCGACAGCAGCATCTGCGCCACGGTCTGGCCGAACCGGCCATAGCCGATGACCACCGCGTTCGAGCCCTCGTGCCGCGGCAGGTCAAGACCCGCCGCGCTCGGCGCCGGCTCGGTGCGCAGCTTCTTGGTCGCCATCATCAGGAACGGCGTGGTGGCCATGGAGAGCGTGACGATCGCGCCGAAGATGCTCGCCGCCTGCCCCTCCACCAGCATCGCCGATTGGGCCTGGGCGAACAGCACGAAGCCGAACTCGCCGCCCTGGCTGAGCAGCACGCCCAGCGCAAAGGCCTGGCGTCGCGGCATGCCGAACAACATGCCCAGTCCCATGATGATCGCGGCCTTGGCGGCGATCAGCGCCAGCGCCATGCCGATCACGAAGAAGGGCCGCTCGGCGATCGCGTGCAGGTTGAGCGTCATGCCCACCGCAAGGAAGAACAGGCCGAGCAGGATCGAGCGGAACGGCTCGACATCGGCCTCCAGCTCGTGCCGATAGGGCGAGTCCGCCAGCATCACGCCGGCGATGAAGGCGCCCAGCGCCGCCGAAAGTCCCAGCATCTCCATGATCGCAGCAGCCGCGATCACGGTGAACAGTCCGGCAAAGATGAACATCTCGCGCTCGCCGAGATTGCCGATCAGCCGGAACAGCGGGCGCAGCAGGTAGCGGCCGGCCAGGATCAGGCCGATGATCGCCGCCACCGTATAGACGCCGAGCAGCCACCCCGGCGGTCCGCCCTGGTCGTGCGGGTTGCGGGAGAGCGCGGCGACGATGGTGATCAGCGGGACGATCGACAGGTCCTGGAACAGCAGGATTGCGAAGGCGCGCTCACCGAAAGGGGTACGCAGCCGCCCCGCCGATTGCAGCAGCGGCAGCACCTGGGCGGTGGAGGACAAGGCAAGCGGCAGACCCAGGGCCAGCGCCGCGCCCATCGAGCTGCCGGTCGCGAACCACACCATGGCGGCGACCATCAGTCCGCAGATCGTCACCTGGAGCAGGCCGAGCCCGAAGATGTCGCGCCGCATCCGCCACAGCCGCCCGGGGCTCAGCTCCAGGCCAACGAGGAAGAGCAGCAGCGCGATGCCGAGCTCGGCAATGCCCATCTTGCTCTCGGCATCGCCGACCAGCCCGAGCACTTGCGGCCCGACGACCGCGCCCGCGACGAGATAGCCGAGCGTTGCACCGAGCCCCAGGCGCCGGAACAGCAGCACGAACAGCAGCGCAAAGCCGAGCAGCGGTACATATTCGCCGAGTAGCGAGGCTTCCGAATGCTCCATCAGCCCTGCGCCTTTCGCGCCGCGTCGGCCACCGCTTCGAAGGCGAGCCGGATCGCGGCATGGCGGCCGCGATGCTCGAGCGCGGGGGTGAACAGGTCCAGGCCGGGCCAGTCGGGCGGCGTCGCCCGCTCGCCGGCGAGCCACGCGGTCAGGCCGTCACGCGCCGCTTCCAGCTCCGCGAGCGTGCGGCCCGGCGCATGCGCCTCCATCAGCGCCGCGGATGCCTGGCCCAGCGCGCAGGCACGCACCACCATGCCGATCGCCGCGATCCGGCCGGCATCGTCCAGGGTCACGTCAACGGTGACGCGGCTCCCGCAGACCGGGGATCGCTTCTCGGAAGAGGCCATCGCCTCCTCCAGCCGCGCATCGAACGGCACGGAGGCCGCCAGGCGCAGGATTTCGGTGTTGTAGAGGGGCGCGTTCATTCCGCTCCCGACTTAGGGGACCGGGCCGCGATGCGCGACCCCCTATCGGGTAGAATTTGCCTCTACGCGATTGGCGACGCTGCCATTGTCGCTTTTGTCGCCGAACACCGGCTCGCCCTTGCGGCGGCGATCGACGAAATCGGCGATGCTCGCGCTGGTCGCGTTGAGCAGCGGATAGGTGGTCGACTTGGTGATCCATTGCGGCCGGTTGGCCGGGCCGCCGCTCACCGTGTCGAACAACAGCACGATCAGCAGGAAGCCGATGCTGACCAGGATCAGGCCCTTCAGCGCACCGAAGCCCAGGCCCAGCGCGCGGTCGATCGGGCCGAGGAAGCTCTCGCGGGTGCGCGATCCGATCGCGCGGGCGAGCAGCCGCCCGCCGAAATAGGTGACGCCGACCAGGATGACGAAGGCGAGTACCGCACCGCCCTGCTCGGTGCCGACCATCCCTGCCAGTCCCGCGGCGAGCGGGGTGTGGAACAGCTTGAGCGCCAGCACGATCAGGAGCCAGGCGACCAGCGCCAGCACCTCGGTGACGAACCCGCGGATGAAGCCCAGCACGGCCGACCCGCCGATGGCGAGCAGCACGATGATGTCGAGCCCGGTCAAAGTCATTGGAACACGTCCCTCCCGCGACGGGCTATGCCTCAAGCCGATCGAGAGCGGAAGCCATTCTCCCTCTCCCGCTTGCGGGGGAGGGAGAATGGCTCACCCCTGCCGGGTGATGCGCAACGCCCAGCGGTCATAGCCGAGTTCCTCGACCCGCTTCATGATCGCCTGCGCTGTGGCCGAGGAAGGCACAGCCTCGCGCGACAGCACCCAGAGGTACCGTCCGCTCGGCTCGCCGACGATCGACCATGCATAGTCGTCGCCATGGTCGAGCACCCAGTAATCGCCGGTGTAGAGCGGCCCGAAGAACGAGACCTTGAGCTTGGCGTTGGTCGCTTCGTCGGCGACGATCGCCTTGCCTTCCGAGACGCTGCGGTCGCCGTCCGGCCAGTTGTGCGTGCCGCTGTTGGTCACGCTGATCTTGCCGTCCTCGAGCAGCGCATATTCGGCGGTCACCGCGTCCAGGCCCTTCTCGAAGCGGTTCTCGTGGCGGGCGAGCTCGTACCATTTGCCGAGGTAGCGGCTCAGCTCGACCGGCTTGGCCGGCTCCGGCACCTTCTTGTTGATCACCGGCGGTCGCGTGGCGCGCGAATAGAGGAAGATGCCGCCGATCGCGGCGACTGCGACGCCCGAGGCGATGGAAATGGCAGTGGAACGCTTCATGGCCCGCACTCTGCGGCGTAAGTAGCGGAAAGGATAGCCCTCTCAATGATAGGGCTTGCAGATGCGCTCCCTGTCTTTCCACAGCGGCATGATCCGCACCCGGCGCTTGCCATAATAGCTGAGGTCCATCCACGCGCGCACCGACGCGCCCGGGCGAGTGTAGATGTCCTGGTCCCCCCAGCGCTCGTTGCCGGTCTCGCAATGCACCCAGCCCCGGCGCTGCAGGGCCTCGACCAGCCGGTAGATCTCCTCCTGCCCGCCATTCTTCCACAGAGTGAGATGGTCGAAGCCCCCCTGCCCCCTGCTGCCGATCAGGTCGACGGCGGCTTCGTACGGGCCTTGCCCCATCACGAGGACCGGGTCACGGCGGCAGCGCGCGCGGAACGCATCGATCTTGACGCATTTGGTGAAGCCGGCGCGGCGTGCATCCTCCGCGGTGCCGCTGACCGGGAGCCCGGCAAAGGCGAGCGACGATGGCGGCGTAAGTGCAGGCTCGCGGCCAGCCACGAGGATCGCCGCCATGAGCACAACGGCACACAAGGTCGGCACCAGCATTCCGGGGCGCGCCCAGTCGGCGGCCAGTTCTCGCAGCATCACGGGCTCCGGCAGTCTCTCCTGGAGACGATATTCCATCACGCCGTAAGCGATTACAACCCTATAGCGGCCAGCCGAAGCCGCGCCTCACCGCCCCAGCAGGTGATCGACGAACTGGACGAGCGACTTGAACCCGGCGAGTTGCAGCCCGCCCTTGTCGTTGACCTGCGCCATCGGGGCCAGCGCGCGGCCGAAGCCCAGCTTGGCGGCCTCGCGGCAGCGCAGCGCGCCATGCGCTACGGGGCGCACTTCGCCCGAGAGCGCGATCTCACCGAACACCACCGCATCCACCGGTATCGGCCGCTCGGACAGGGCCGAAACCAGCGCCGCCGCCACCGCCATGTCCGCCGCCGGGTCCTGCACCCGGTAGCCGCCGGCGATGTTGAGATAGACTTCGCAGGTCGAGAAGCTCAGCCCGCAGCGCGCTTCCAGCACCGCGAGGATCATCGACAGCCGGGCCGAATCCCAGCCCACCACCGCGCGCCGCGGCGTCGCCCCGCTCGCCAGCCGCACGGTGAGCGCCTGCACCTCGACCAGCACCGGCCGCGTCCCCTCCAGCGCGGGGAAGACCACCGTGCCGGTGACGTTCTCGTCGCGGGAGGTGAGGAACAGGGAGGAGGGATTCGAGACTTCCTCCAGCCCCTCGGTCTGCATCGCGAATACGCCGATCTCGTCGGTGCCGCCGAAGCGATTCTTCACCGCGCGCAGGATGCGATACTGGTGGCTGCGCTCGCCCTCGAACGCCAGCACCGTATCGACCATGTGCTCGAGCACGCGCGGGCCGGCGATGCTGCCGTCCTTGGTGACGTGGCCGACCAGCACCACCGCGGTGCCGCGCTCCTTGGCGAAGCGGATCAGCTCGCCCGCGCTCGCCCGCACCTGGCTCACCGTGCCCGGCGCACCCTCGATCAGGTCCGAATGCATGGTCTGGATCGAATCGATGATCAGCAGCGCCGGCGGCGCGCCCTCGCCCACCGTGGTGAGGATGTCGCGCACCGAGGTGGCCGCGGCGAGCTGCACCGGTGCCTTGCCCAGGCCCAGCCGTCGCGCGCGCAACCGCACCTGGTCCGCCGCCTCCTCGCCCGAGACATAGGCGACTGAGAGCCCGCGCAGCGCCACCTTGGCGGCAGCCTGCAGCAGCAGGGTCGACTTGCCGATGCCCGGGTCGCCACCGATCAGCGTCGCAGACCCTTCGACGAACCCGCCGCCGAGCGCACGGTCGAGCTCGGCGATGCCGGTCGCCATGCGATCGGGCAGCGCGATGTCGGTGTTGAGCCCGGTGAGCATGATCGCCCGACCGCCCGACTGGAGGTTATGCCGGGCCGTGAACGGCGTCACATTGGCATTGGCATCCTCGACCAGCTGGTTCCACTCGCCGCAATCGCCGCATTGCCCCGCCCATTGCGCGGTGACCGAGCCACAGGCCTGGCAGACATAACGCTTCTTCGGTTTCGCCATGGCGCGAGACCTAGCCCGAGAACAGGACGAGAACAAGCCTTCAAATCCTCACCGCAGGTTGCTCCTCGCGCGCGCGGAATGTATGCGCCCGCCATGAAGCCCACCGACCTCCGCGTCGCGCTGTTCAGCGGCAACTATAATTATGTCCGCGACGGCGCGAACCAGGCGCTCAACCTGCTCGTCGGCTACCTCCTCTCGCGGGGGGTGGCCGTCCGCGTCTATTCGCCGACCACCGGTACGCCCGCCTTCACGCCCACCGGCGATCTGATCAGCGTCCCGTCCTGGCCGGTTCCCGGCGGACGCGAGGAATATCGCTTCGCAACCGGCCTGCCGCGCAGCACCCAAGCGGACCTGGAGGCCTTCGCGCCCAATATCGTGCACCTCTCGGCGCCGGAGTTCCTCTGCCACGGCGCGCTCAAATGGGCGCAGCGCAACCAGATCGCGACGCTCGCCTCGCTCCACACGCGCTTCGAGACCTATCCGGCCTATTACCATCTCGGCTTCCTGGAGAAGCCGCTGATCCGCCTGCTCACCCGCTTCTACAATCGCGCCGATCACGTCGTGACCCCGGGCAAGTCGACCGCCGACCTGATCCGCAGCTGGGGCGTCACCACGCCGATCACCACCTGGGCACGCGGCGTGAATCACGCGCGGTTCAACCCGGGCGCACGCAGCCTGGAATGGCGGCGCTCGCTCGGCATCGGCGACGAGGAAGTCGCGGTCGGCTTTCTCGGTCGGCTGGTGCTGGAAAAGGGGCTCGACGTGTTCGCCGAGGTGATCGGAGCGCTCCGCGAGCGCGGCGTGCCGCACCGGGTGCTGGTGATCGGCGAAGGCCCGGCCCGCCAATGGTTCGCCGAGCGCGTGCCCGAAGCGGTGTTCACCGGCTTCCAGGGCGGCGACGATCTCGGCCGCGCGGTCGCCTCGATGGACGTGTTCTTCAACCCGTCGCTCACCGAGACCTTCGGCAACGTCACGTCGGAGGCGATGGCCAGCGGCGTGCCCGTGGTCGCCGCCCGCGCGACCGGGGCGATCGACCTGGTCGAGGATGGCGAGAACGGTTTTCTCGTCCCCCCGCGCGACGTTGTGGCCTATGCCGATGCGATCGCCCGCTTTGCCGCCGATCCCGAACTCCGTCGCCGCGCCGGCGCCGAAGGCCATGCCCGGGCCCGCGCGCTGATCTGGGACGACGTCAACCAGAAGGTGCTCGACGCGTATCTGGGGCTGATGGATCGCTAACTCCCTCTCCCCGCAGGCGGGGAGAGAGAGAACCTACTTCCAGTCGTACTTCAGACCTTCCTCGCGGAAGGCAAAGCGGTCGAGATGTCGCTCCACCGCGCCCTTCAGCCCTTCGAGCTGCTCGGTCGAGCTGGCGTCGATGCGGATGTCGAGCCCGGTCTCGGCGACGTTGAAAGTGACCACCGCATCGCCAGGATGATCGGCGCCGCGCGCATCCTTCGGGAAGATCACCGTGCCGTTCTCCGGAGTGAACTCGACCTGGAGATTGTGCTCCCAATGCTTGCACAGCTGCTGGAGGTAGCGGCTGGCATGGTCGGTCGGCGCCAGCGTCTCGGCCGAAAAGGTCGTGAGGGTCATGGATATCTTCTCCCTCGGCGACGGCACGATCCCGAGCCGCCGCCGCAGTAGTTCAATGCGCGGCACCGCGCTTAGAGCCGCTCGATCTTCCGCGCCGCCTCGTCGAGGATCTCGGCGACGTCGTGCAGCATGTCGGCACTGATGCCCTCCGCCGCAAGCCGCTCCTGGAGGACGGTGCGCAGATTGCCCATCGCCCGGCGGATCGGCCCGCCATCGGCGCGCTCGCGCGCCCCGGCAAGCTGCTTGAGCCGCTCGAACAGCGCCTCCACTTCCTCGGTCCGCTCGGCGAGATGCGCCGTGCCGTCCGCGGTGATCGCGAACTGCTTCTTGGCGCCTTCGCTCCGGGTTTCCTCGATCAGCCCCATCTCGTCGAGCATGCTGAGCGTCGGATAGACCACGCCCGGGCTGGGGGCATAGGCGCCACCCGAACGCTCCTCGATCTCGCGGATCAGGTCATAGCCGTGGCGCGGCTGCTCCTCGATCAGCTTGAGCAGGATGAGGCGGAGCTCGGTGCCGTCGAACATGCGGCGACGGCCGCCGCGCTCGCCATGGCCGAAGCCACCGCGCCCGCCAAAACCGAACGCCATGGCGAAATCCGCCCCGCCAAAGCCGCCGCGGCGGCCGAAATGCATGCCACGCTGGCCGCAATGATGATGTCGCATAATATCTCCTGTGCGAATCTTGATGCGCACAAGATATATCTTGAAAGGGTTTTGGCAAGAGGCGGGTTTGGAGAAATCGCTTTCTCCATGTCACCGCGCCAACTTCATCGTCGTTCCCATTTCCCGTCATCCCCGCGAAGGCGGGGATCCAGGGTAGCTTGGGACGAGCGACCCAATCGGGCACATGCTCGCCGGAAACGGCAAGGCGAGCCGAACGGCCGTCGCACCTGGCCCTGGATCCTCGCCTTCGCGGGGATGACGCGTATTGGATGCCCCGCCCTACCGCGCCATCAACATCCCCCGAACGCCCGAGCGGAACAGCGGCAACCGTGCACCCAGCCGTAGTCCCGCATGGCGCACCGCCCGGGCGAGCGGGCGTTCGTCGGTGTAGAGCCTCACCAGCAGATTGGTGCCGAGCCAGAGCGGCCGTGCGGCGGCGCGGTGCGCTTCCTCATAGGCGCGGATACCCCGCTCGCCGCCCGGATCGCGCCCGCGGCGCGCCGCCTCGCCTACCACCGCGGCGAGCAGCGCCTGCCCGCTCAGCCCCAGGTTGAAACCATGCGCGGTCACCGGGTGCATCCCCACCGCCGCGTCGCCGATCAGCGCGGCCCGCCGTGCCCCGAAATGCTTCGCCCAGGTGGTGACCAGCGGATAGACGTGCCGCGATCCCGCCACTTCCCCCGCCACTTCCATCGTCCCGAGCAGGTTCGCCGATCGCCGGGTCAGCTCCGCGCCCAGTGCCGCGTCGGGCAAGGCGGCGAGCTGCTCTATCTCGCGCTCGGGCAGAGTGAGCACCACCGAGGACATGCCGTTGTTTAGCGGCAGCAGCGCGATCGTCTGGCCATGGCCGAACCATTCGGTCGCCACCTGCTCGTGCCATTTCGAATGAGCGACCCGGCAGACCAGCATCGAGCGGCCGAGCCGGTTCACTTCCGCCGCGATGCCGAGCTGGTCCCGCAGCGGCGACATCCGCGAGTCCGCCGCGACCAGCAGCCGTCCACGCACCGTCTCCCCGGTCGACAGCGCCACCTCGGCAAAGCGCCGCCCAGTCCGCGCGGAGGCCAGGCTGGTCCCGCAGGCGAGCCGCAGGCCCGGCTGCCCGGCCACGGTCTCGAACAGGGCGCGCCGGATGTGATGATTGGGCACCAGCCAGCCCAGCGCTTCCCCCGCCGGCCCGGGCTCGAAGTCGAGCGCAAAGGCCGATCGCCCGTTGCGCACCCGCGCAGCCTGGAGCGGCGCGATCTCGGGCAGGCGCTCCCACGCGCCCAGCCGCTCGAGGATCGCGCGCGAGCCATGGGTCAGCGCGATCTCGCGCCCGTCATAGGCCGGGTCGGCGAGCGCCGCATAAGGCTGGCGCTCGACCAGCAGCGTCTCGAGCCCCTGGTCGTTCAGCGACCGCGCAAAGGCCAGCCCCGCCGGCCCACCGCCCACGATGATGACGTCATAGTCCACCGTCCGTCTCCTTCGCCGGACAGGATGCACCTTCGCGCGGCTGCGCCAATTGCGTTCGATCAAAGCTTGGGATGCAGAAATCGTCCGCTGCGCCTATCTTGGCGGAATGGCCGACCTTTTCGCCGCCCAGGAACCGAGTTTCCGCCCCGAAGCCGCGCCGCTCAATGGCCCGCTTGCCGATCGCCTGCGCCCGCAGCAGCTCGCCGATGTCGTGGGACAGGAGCATCTCACCGGCCCCGAGGGCGCGATCGGCCGCATGGTCGCAGCGGGCAAGCTCAGCTCGATCATCCTCTGGGGCCCGCCCGGCACCGGCAAGACGACGATCGCCCGGCTGCTCGCCGATGCCGTCGGGCTGCGCTTCGTCGCGATCAGCGCGGTGTTCTCGGGCGTCGCCGACCTCAAGAAGGTGTTCGCCGAGGCGAAGGAATATGCCCGGCTGGGCCGCAAGACGCTGTTGTTCGTGGACGAGATCCACCGCTTCAATCGTGCCCAGCAGGACGGCTTCCTACCCTATGTCGAGGACGGCACCGTTACCCTGGTCGGCGCCACCACCGAGAACCCCTCGTTCGAGCTCAACGCCGCGGTGCTCAGCCGCGCCCAGGTGCTGATCCTCCACCGGCTCGATCCTGCAGCGCTGACCCGGCTGCTCGACCGCGCCGAGGCCGCCGAGGAGCGGCCCCTGCCCCTCACCCCCGATGCGCGCGACGCGCTGGTGGCGAGCGCGGACGGCGATGGCCGCTTCCTGCTCAACCAGGCCGAGACCTTGTTCTCGGTGCAGTTCGAGAAGCCGCTCGATCCCGCCGCGCTCGGCGACTTCCTCCAGCGCCGCGTCGCGGTCTACGACAAGGATCGCGAGGGGCATTACAATCTGATCTCCGCGCTCCACAAATCGGTGCGCGGCAGCGATCCCCAGGCGGCACTCTATTATCTCGCGCGCATGCTGACCGCCGGCGAGGAGCCGCTCTACGTGCTGCGCCGGCTGGTGCGCATGGCGGTGGAGGACATCGGCCTCGCCGACCCGAACGCGCTGGTGCAATGTCTCGCGGCCAAGGACACCTATGAGTTCCTCGGTTCGCCCGAGGGCGAGCTGGCGATCGCCCAGGCCTGTCTCTACGTCGCCACCGCGCCCAAATCGAACGCGGCGTACATGGCGCAGAAGGCTGCGTGGCGGAGCGCGAAGGAAACCGGCTCGCTGATGCCGCCGCAGAACATCCTCAACGCCCCCACCAAGCTGATGAAGCAGATCGGCTATGGCGCAGGCTATACCTATGACCATGATGCCGAGGGCGGCTTCTCGGGCGACAATTACTGGCCCGAGGAAATGGCGCCCCAGACTTTCTACACCCCCACCGACCGCGGCCACGAGAAGCGCATCGCCGAGCGGCTGGCCTGGTGGAACGAGATGCGGGAGCGGCGGCGGAGTGACGGCGAATGAGCGAGGTGTTCCTGCTCTGGCACTCGCGAGAACTCGGCAATGACGAGACCGACGACAAGCTGGTGGGCGTCTATAGCAGCCATGCCGAGGCGCAGGCGGCGATTGCCCGGAAACTCGCCTTTCCCGGCTTTCGTGACCATCCGGACGGCTTCCTGATCGATCGATCTGAGCTAGACCGGGACGCGTGGAGCGAAGGCTTTGGTCTTGGGGAGGACTGACGCGTGAAGAACTGGGACGATGCCACGGCCTTTGCCCGCACCCTGCCCGATGTGGTGATGGAGAGCTGGTGGGGCACGCCCTGTCCCAAGATCAACGGCAAGGGCCTGATGTCCCCCGGCCGCGAGCAGGGCAGCTTCGGGCTGATGGTCACCCACCCCGAGAAGGAGATCCTGTTCGAGACCGATCCGGACACCTTCTGGCAGACCGACCACTATGCCAATTATCCGATGCTGCTGGTCCGCTACGGCACCGACAGCCGCGAGCGGATCGAACTCTACATCCAGCGTGCCTGGTGGGACCGCGCCAAGAAGCCCCAGCGCATCGCCGCGGGAATGGCGGAACGCCCCTGAACTTCACCGATTTCATCGCGATCGACTGGTCCGGCCAGGCGGTCGAGCGCCCCAGAGGGCTGGCCGTCGCGCGCGCCACGGCGGGCACCGCTGCGCCTGTGCTGGTCGAGCGCAACTGGTCGCGCCAGGGCATCGAAGATTGGCTGGCCGCGCTGGCGGACAAGGGGACCCGCGCGCTGATCGGGCTCGACCTGTCCCCCGCCTTCCCGCTCGTTGATCAGGGCGCATACTTCCCCGGGTGGGACCTTTCCCCACCCGACGGCCCCGCGCTGTGGAAGCTGGTGGATGCACTCTCCGCCGACGATCCGCACCTCGCCGCGACCAGCTTCGTGCAGCATCCGGATGCCCGCCGCCATTTCCGCCAGATGGGCGATTGCGGCGACCTGTTCCCGCCCGGCCGCGGCCGCTTCCGGGTGTGCGAGCATGGCCAGGCGGCGATGCGCCTGTCGCCGTACAGCTGCTTCAACCTGGTCGGCGCGAGCCAGGTCGGCAAGTCGAGCCTCACCGGCATGCGCGTGCTGCACCGGCTGCGGGGCAAGCTGCCGATCTGGCCGTTCGATCCGCTGCCGGAGAGCGGCCCGGTGCTGGTCGAGATCTATACCGCGCTGGCCGCCCGTGCCGCGGGCATGCGCAAGGGCATCTCCAAGATCCGCGACGCGGCGACGCTCGATGCAATGCTCGCGGCGCTGGGCTCCGAGCCCGCCGCTCCCCTCAGCCGGCACGACGACCACGCCACCGACGCGATGCTCAGCGCCGCCTGGCTCCGCGCGGTGGCGCACCGGGCGGAGCTGTGGGCGCCCAAAGGCCTGACGCCGGAACTGGCGCGCACCGAGGGTTGGACGTTCGGAGTGGGTTAACTCCCTCTCTCCGCTTCGGGGAGAGGGAGAGTTACGCCACCTCCGCCGCGATCTGGCGGAGGGCATTCTCGAAGGCCTCGGGCGGCTGGCCGCCGGAGATCAGCCATTTGTCCTCGATCACGATCGCCGGCACCGAGCGGATCCCGCGGCTCTGCCACAGCTGCTCGGCCGCGCGGACCTCTTCCGTGTAGCGGCCCGAGGCCAGCACCTCGCGCGCGGCCGCGCCGTCGAGTCCGGCCTTCTCCGCCGCCGCGACCAGCACGTCCTGGTTCGACGGGTCCTTCTGCTCGGTGAAATAGGTCTCGAACAGCGCGTGCTTGAGCGCCGCCTGCTTGCCCTCGACCTCGGCCCAATGGAGCAGCCGGTGCGCGTCGAAGGTGTTGTAGATCCGGCTTTCGGCCGAGCTGTTCATCGTGAAGCCCAGCGCCGCCGCGCGGTCGCGGATCATCTGGCGGTTCGCCGCCGACTGCTCGGGCGTCGAGCCGTACTTCTTCGCGATGTGCTCGCCGATATTCTCGCCCTCGGGAACCATGTTCGGATTGAGCTCGAAGGGCTGGAAATGGATCTTCGCGTCGACCACGCCCTCGGTCCGGGCCAGCGCCTCTTCCAGGCCCTTGAGCCCGATGATGCACCAGGGGCAGGAGACGTCGGAGACGAAATCGATCTTGAGGGGACGGGGCATCGGGAATCCTTTGTCGGTGTTCCCGGCAAGATGGGGACAGCCCGCCCCGATGCAACGCTCTATGCGACCTTCGCCGCCTCCGCGCGGCGGAGATATTCGTCCGCCATCTCGAAGCGGATGCGCCGCACGGCCGGATCGTCGCTGTTCGACGCGCGCGCCCGCTCCTCCCGAGCACGGCGCTGCAGATAGGCGGTCTCGTCTTCCTCGGGCTCGGGCTGGAGCTCCGGCACCTGTACCTTCGCCTCGCGCGGCGACTCCTCCGGCTTTTTCGGCTCGGTGGCGAGCGCCTCGTACATGGCGGCAAGCGTCAGATACTGCTCGCGGGCGGAACCGCTCAGTTGCTCGGCCATCTCGCGCTGGCGCGCGGCACGGGCCTGATAATAGTCGTGCTGCTTGTTCATCGACCCAATCCCCGCGTCGCGGGTTCATATTAGGAGACGTCGCACAAAAGCGAAGATTCGATACGCAGCAACGGTCGCTCGCCGGCGGCGGTCCGTCGCATATCATGGACCGCCGCCGGCATTTTGCAAAGAGCCGAAGCTCAGGGAATGAGCAGCAATTTGCCGGTGGTCGCCCGACTCTCCATCGCCGCATGCGCCTCGGCCGCATCGGCCAGCGCATAGTCGGTCGCGGGGGCGATCCGCAGCTTGCCCTCGCGCACCCAGTCGAACAGCCGGGCGGTGCGTGCCCGCAGCAGTTCGGGCGTGTGGATATGGTCGAAGAACACCGCATAGCCCAGCTTGATGCTGCGCGGCAGGCTCATGATGTCGATCCGGCCGGGCCCGCCCAGCACCGGGCCGAACCAGCAGAAGGTGCCCGAGCGGCGCAGCGAGGCCAGCGACCCCTCGAAGGTCGCCGGTCCCGAGCCGTCATAGACGACGTGCACGCCCTCGCCCCCGGTGAGCCGCAGCACCTCGGCAGCGAAATCACCCTCGGCATCGACGATGACATGGTCCGCGCCCGCCGCCTTGGCCGCCGCGACCTTGGCCTCGCTGGAGACCCGGCCGATCACCGTGCCGCCGCGCAGCTTGACGATCTGGGTGAGCAGCTGCCCCAACCCGCCCGCCGCCGCGTGGACCAGCGCGACGTCGCCCGGCTGGACGGGGTAGAAGTCGGTGGCGAAATGGCTGGCGGTAAGGCCCTGCATCATCAGCGAGGCGGCGGTGCGATCGTCGATATCGCCGGGGATCGGCACCAGCGCGGCCGCCGGGATGGCGAGGCGCTCGGCATAGCTGCCCGGCGCATAGACCCAGGCGACCCGCTGGCCGACCGCCAGATCGGCCACGCCCTCGCCCAGCGCCAGCACCCTGCCTGCCCCCTCGACACCCAGGGCGCGGGGCAAGGGCATCTCGTGCCAGGCCATGCCGTTGCGTACGCCGATGTCCATGAAGTTCACACCGGCGGCGGCGATCTCGACCAGCACCTCCCCCGGACCCGGCACGGGCTCATGAAACTCAAGTATCTCAATAACTTCCGAGCCGCCAACCGCGGTCATGGCAATGGTCTTCATGCACTTTACTCCTAATTGAATGATCGTTCCAGAATTGGTCAAAAAAAATCAGCGCAGGGCGCGCATCGCAAGATCCACCAGGGCGGAGAGCTGCGCCGGGCCCGCCCCGCCGCGCGCGGCGAGGCGGATGCTGGCGATGGTGGCGATCAGGAAGGCGGCCAGGCTGTCCATGTCGAGATCCGCGGCGATATCGCCCTGCTCCCGGGCAAGCGCGAGCGCCGCCTTGACCGCGCGGACGAGCGTGGCGCCGGACTCCTCGCGCAGCTTGACCAGGTCCGGCCGGCCGCAGCCGAACTCCACCGTGGAGCTGACGCCCAGACAGGCCCGGTCCGCCTCCGCCACCACCCGATCGAACATCGCGCGGATGCCCTCGATCGCCCGGTCGCGGCTGGTCAGCAGCTCGGCGTGGGTGCGCACCTCGTCCTGCGAATAGCGTTTCACCGCAGCGAGATAGACCCCCCATTTGTCACCGAACGTGTCGTAGAGGCTCTGCCGCCCGATCCCCATCGCATCGACGAGCATCTGCGCCGACGCGCCTTCGAAGCCATGCGCGCGGAAAACCTCCACGGCAGCCTGGACGGCGGTATCGATGTCGAATTCGCGGGGTCGTGCCATGCAGGGGAGATAATGTACTGGAACGATCGTTCAAGATGTGGTTCAGGAAGAAATGGACACCGGAACGTTCGTACACCGATGATGGCACCGCGCTGGTATCGCGACCTCGATCCGAACGGCCGGCGGGCGTTCGCCTCCACCTATGCGGCGTTCAGCATGGATGCGATGAACATCCAGCTCTACTCGTTCATATTGCCCGTGCTGCTGACGCTGTGGCAGCTCTCGCCCTCGGCCGGCGGGCTGCTGGCGACGGTGACCCTGGTCGCCTCCGCCGCCGGTGGCTGGCTGGCGGGCATGCTCTCCGACCGGCTGGGCCGGGTCCGCGTGCTCAAGGCGACGATCCTGTGGATGGCGCTCTCGACCATGGCCTGCGGCCTGGCGCAGAGCTACGAGCAACTGCTCGTCGCGCGGATCGTCCAGGGCGTGGGCTTCGGCGCCGAATGGGCGGTCGGCGCCGTGTTCATGGGCGAGATCGCCGCGGCGGCGACGCGCGGCCGGCTGGTCGGCACCGCACAGAGCGCCTGGGCGGTCGGCTGGGGGCTTGCTGCCCTGAGCGCCACCTTCGCCACCGCGCTGCTGCCCGCCGAGCCCGGCTGGCGCGCGGCCTTCTTCCTGAGCCTGCCGGCGGCCGGTGCCATCTTCCTCGTCCGCAGGCGTCTGGAGGAATCCCCCACCTTCCTCGCGGCTTGCCCGGCGGGTTCCGGTCCCCGCGCACAGGACTGGCACCGGATCTTTGCACGACCGCTGCGCGGAAACACCCTGCGCGGTTCGCTGCTCGCGATCGGCACGCATGGCGGCTATTGGGCATTGGCGACCTGGTGGCCGACCATGCTGAAGCTCGAGCGCGGCATGACCACGGCGCAGGCGGCGACGCACATGGCGATGCTCGTCGGGGGATCGCTGGCGGGCTATGCGATCGGCGCCGCGCTCAGCGACCGGATCGGCCGCCGGGGCACGCTCGCCTTGTTCGCGGCGGGCGGGATCGTCACGGTCCTGCTCGCCACCGAACTGCCGCTGTCCGACGACGCGCTGCTCGCGCTCGGCGCCCCGCTGGGGCTGTTCGCCATGGGCCTCTACAGCGCGATCGGCCCAGTGCTGAACGAGCTTTACCCCACCCGGCTGCGCGGTTCGGGGCTGGGCTTCTGCTACAATGTCGGGCGCGGCGTGGCCGGGCTGGCGCCGTTCGCGGTTGGGGGCAGCATCGCGACCCATGGGATCGCGCATTCGATCGGGATCTATGTGTCGGTGGCCTATGTGCTGGTGCTGGTGGCCGCGCTGCTGCTGCGCGAGACGCGGGGGATGGAGCTGGTGGCGGCGTAGCCTCTCTCCCTCTCTCCGCTTGCGGGGAGAGGGAGAAGTCCTAGAACCCCAATTCCGTCAGGCTCGGATGGTCCGCCGGCCTTGGTCCCTCCGGCCAGCGCAGGGCGCGTTCGCGTTCCTGGATGGGATGCTCGTTCGCGGCGGTGAGCCTGCGCCGGATCAGGCCGGCATGGTCCAGCTCGATCTCCTCGCTGCCATAGACGCGGAACCAGGTGCCGCTGTCGGTGTGAAACTCGGCGGCGTGACGGATGCTCAGCCGGCCATCGCCTTCCGACCAGGGCTCGAGCAGGACCCGCAGATCGAGCTCGCGGCGGAACTGGCGATCGAGGAACCCGCGGATCTGCTCGCGCCCCCACAGGAAGGTCACCCGGTTGCGCCACTGGCAATCGATCGTGTGGCTGAGCAGCAGCCCATCCAGGTTGCGCAGGTTCCAGGCATTCTCGGCATCGCGGACATGCCATTCCGTCGCCGGACTGAATCGGAGCATCGGGTCTTCCAGCCTTCCAGGGTATCTCCGCGCATATGGCGCGCGGGCCCGGCTACCCGCCAGTTAGGCGCTGTTAGTTCCCGATCGTCGCGAACCGCCCCTCACAGCAGATCATAGCGATTAACGAGCGGTCGCCGCCGGTCCGGACTATCTCGGAATCGTACCCACGCTGCCCCGAAAGGACCGATCATGTCGAACCTGATGCCCGAAACCGTCACCGATCGCCGCGGCTTCGTCCATGGCGCCGCCGCCATCGCCGCCCTGCTCGGCGGCGCCGCCACTGCCCAGGCCGCCGGCGCCTCGCGCGGTGCCGCGCCCGCCCCTGCCGGCTTCGGCCCGGTCAAGCAGGTCGATGCCGGCCCGCTCAGCATCGGCTATGTCGAGATGGGCCCGGCGACCGGCCCGGTGGTGCTGCTCTTCCATGGCTGGCCTTATGACATCCACGCCTTTGTCGAGGTCGCGCCGCTGCTGGTCGCGCGCGGCTACCGCGTGATCATCCCCTATCTGCGTGGCTATGGCAGCACCGTCTTCCGCTCGGCCGACACCTTCCGCAACGCGCAGCAGGCCGCGGTCGCGCTGGACGGCATCGCGCTGATGGACGCGCTGGGCATCAAGAAGGCGATCGTCGCCGGGTTCGACTGGGGCGGCCGCACCGCCGACATCATGGCGCTGCTCTGGCCCGAGCGCTGCATCGCGCTCGTCTCGGTCAGCGGCTATCTGATCGGCAGCCAGGCCGCCAATGCCGCGCCGCTGCCGCCGGCGGCCGAGCTGCAATGGTGGTATCAGTTCTACTTCGCCACCGCGCGCGGCGAGGCCGGCTATGCCAAGAACACCGATGCGTTCAACAAGCTGATCTGGCAGCTCGCCTCGCCCAAGTGGCAGTTCGACGACGCGACCTTCGCGCGCACCGCCGCCTCCTTCACCAACCCGGACCATGTCGCACTGGTGATCCACAATTACCGCTGGCGCCTGGGCCTTGCCCAGGGCGAGGCAAAGTATGATTCGATCGAGGCGAAGCTGGCGACCACTCCGCCGATCACCGTGCCGACGATCACGATGGAAGGCGACGCCAATGGCGCGCCGCACCCCGCGCCCGAACAGTATCGCAGCAAGTTCACCGGCCCCTATGAGTTCCGGCTGATCAGCGGCGGCATCGGCCACAACCTGCCGCAGGAAGCGCCGGCCGCCTTCGCCAAGGCAGTGCTCGACGTCGCCAAGATGGCGGGGTGAGGGCGATGGAGATCAAGCGTCTTTCCGCCGCCGGCCTGGCGATCGCGACCCTGGTCTTCGGGGTCGCGGCCACCTGGCCGAAGCAGGAGGTGCAGCGCTCGCCGATCTATGGCGTGGAGCTGCCCAAAGGCTATCGCGACTGGCAGGTGATCAGCGTCGCGCACGAGGCCGGCAAGAACAACGACATCCGCGCCATCCTGGGCAACGACATCGCGATGAAGGCCTATCGCCAGAACATCCGCCCCTTCCCCGACGGCGCGATCATCGTCCGCGTGGCGTGGCAGTATGAATCGTCGCCGCGCAACGACAGCGTGTTCCCCGCCCCCCAGTCCTTCGTGGCGGGCGCGCCGACCAATGTGCAGGTGAGCGAGAAGGACTCGAAGCGCTTCGCCAAGACCGGCGGCTGGGGCTATGCCCAGTTCGAGAAGGGCGTGGCCGACCCGAGCGTGCCGCTGATCCAGTCCTGCTATGCCTGCCACATCAAGCTGGACGCGATCGACAAGCAGGCGGACCTGGTCTTCACCAACTATTCGGAATGAGGTTTGCCGGCGCCCGGGTTCGCGGGCCCGGGCGCCGATCAATTCTATTTCGCCTCCGGAATTGTGGATCAGCCGGCGCTGCCTATTTGCCCAGGTCCAAACCCAGCATCCGGAGAGAGTGGTTGAAGATCGGGATCATCGGCGCAGGCAATATCGGCCAGGCAATTGCGCGACTGGCCGTGGCGAACGGACACCAGGCCATACTCAGCAACTCGCGTGGCCCCGAAACGCTCGGCGCCTTGGCGCAGGCGATCGGCTGCGATGTGGCATATGCGGTGGACGTGCCCGCGGCCAGCGACGTCGTGGTGCTCACCGTGCCGCTCACCGCTGTATTCGCGCTCTCCCCGGCGCTGCTCGACGGCCGCATCGTCATTGACACCAACAACTATTATCCCGACCGGGACGGCAGGATCGACGCCCTCGACCAGCGCCGTACGACGACCAGCGAGATGGTCGCCGCCCACTTCCCCCGCGCGACCATCGTCAAGGCGTTCAACGCCATCCTCGCGAAGGACCTACTCGATCCGGTCACGCTTCCGGGCGGGAACCGGCGCGCGCTGCCGATCGCCGGCGATGACGCCGCCGCCAGGTCCCGGGTGGCAGCGCTGCAGGCCGATTTTGGCTATGATACCGTCGATGCCGGACCGCTCGCCGACAGCTGGCGGTTCGAGCGCGCCAAGCCGGCCTATTGCATCCCGCTCGACCAGGCCGGGCTCCGCTCCTCACTGGATGCGGCGAAGCGCGACGAAGAACTGCCCGAGGGGTCCTGGCGAAGATAGGGCCGGCCCCGCCCTCACTGATAGCGCAGCATCTTCTCGAACCCCTCGTTCGCCTTGGTCATCTTGGCGATCTTGCGGAGGTGCGCGCGAACGTGCCGCTCGAACTTGGTATCGTCATAGATGCCGGTCGCCCGATATTCGTCCTGGGCGATCAGTTCCTTGATGCGCTTGGCCAAGGCGGCCTGATCGTCGGTGCAGTCCGCAGATTGCAGCGCGCGGCAGACCCATTCCTCGGCAGCGGCCTTGTCGTAATCGTCCTGGGCCTCATAGCCGCGCCGGTCCGCCGCCGCCTGGTCGAGCCGCGAGACCTCGAACCGGCGCTCGAGCCATTTCCGGACCTGCGCGCCGTCCCATGGCTTTGGTGAAGTCATCCGCATCCCTTTCTTCCAGAGCGACGCGCCATGCCCGAATGGACGCGGAAGGGACAGCGGCCGTGTGCGATCGCGGATGCATCTCGCCCGGATACGAAGGTGCCCACGGCCGGCGACGCTGGTAGCCGACCGTGGGCATGGGGCGCCGGCGCAGGGGGCGCTGGGGACCGCCGGCGCCTCAACTCATTGCGCGGTCGCCGCCTTTTCGATCTGGCTGGCCACCGCCGGCGCGTGCGAGACCATCACCACGTGCGAGGCGCCCTTCACCACCACCGTGGCGCGCGACCTGGCGCGATCGGCCATGAACGCCTGGGCGGCGGGCGGGATGTTCTTGTCCGCGTCGCCATAGATGAACCAGGACGGGATGTGCTTCCACGCCGGCGCGGTGCTCGCCTCGCCCAGCGCCGTATCGGCGATCGGGCGCTGGCCGGCGGCCATCAGCTTCGCATCGGCCAGGGGCACGTCCGCCGCGAACTGGTCGTGGAACTTCGCCTGGAGGATGTAGAGGTCGTTGCCGCCGCCGCTGAGCTTGACCGGCGGGGCGAGCGTCGGCGGCAGGGTGCTGCCCGGGAACTTGCCGGTGAGGGCCAGCGCGCTCTCGCCCGCTTCCGGCGCGAAGGCGGCGACATAGACGAGCGCCTTGACGTTCGCGGCACCCTCGGCCGCCTCGCTGATCACCGAGCCGCCATAGCTGTGGCCGACGAGCACGACCGGGCCATCGATGCTCTTGAGCAGGTCGGCAACCGAGTCGGCGTCGCCGCGCACGCTGCGCAGCGGGTTGGCTGCGGCGATCACGGTATAGCCGTCACGCTCGAGGATCTTGATCACGCCGTTCCAGCTCGACGAGTCGGCAAAGGCGCCGTGGACCAGGACGACCGTGGGCTTGACCGGCGCGGCCCTGGTCTGGGCCTGCGCGGCGGGCGCCAGCGCGGTGGCGGCGAGCAGGAGCCCGCCGGCGATGAGCTTCTTCATGATGATTCTCCCAACAGCGCCGCGCTCAGACGAGCGCGACGACGGCATCGATATTGCCCTTGATCGCCTTCGAATAGGGGCAGGTGCGGTGCGCGGCCTCGATCAGCTGGCGGGCGATCTCCGGCTCCACGCCGGGGACGCTGACGTTGAGGCGGGCGGCGAGCGAATAGCCGTCGTCGCCGTGGCGCAGGTCGACCTCCGCATCGATCGCGAGGTCGGCCGGCAGGGTGATGCCCTTGGCCTTGGCGGCGATGCCCATCGCGCCCTCGAAGCAGGCGGACCAGCCGGCGGCGAAGAGCTGTTCCGGATTGGTGCCCGCGCCGGCGCTGCCGGGCACGGCGAGTTGGATGTCGAGGCGTCCGTCCGAGCTGCGGGCGGCGCCTTCGCGGCCACCGGTCACATGGACATTGGCGGTGTACAGGGTCTTGTCGGACATGGATGTTCTCCTTGGGATCGGGTGTTTCAGCGCAGCGAGCGGAAGGCGGCGCGGACTTCCTCGGCGAAGATCCGGGGCTGTTCCCAGGCCGCGAAATGGCCGCCGTTGCTGGCTTCGTGGAAGTAAGTGAGGTTGGTGTAGCAGCGCTCGGCCCAGCTCTTCGGCGCGCGGAAGATCTCGCCGGGGAACACGCTCACCGCCACGGGCAGGTCGATCACGCCGCGGGCGTTGAAGTTGTTGGTGTGGTCTTCCCAATAGATGCGCGCGGCAGAGGCGCCGGTCTGGGTCAGCCAGTAGAGCGACATGTCGTCGAGGATCGCGTCGCGGCCCAGCACGCCCTGGGGATCGCCGGCGGGATAGGTCCACTGGCCGATCTTCTCGTACATCCAGGCGGCCATGCCGACCGGCGAGTCGACCAGCGAATAGCCGATCGTCTGCGGCCGGGTGTTCATCATCGCCGCATAGGCCGAATTGTCGCGGTAGAAGGCGACGAGCTGGTCGAAGGCGAAGCGCTCCTTCTCCGACAGGCTCGCCGGCGCCGGATCGCCGGCGGCGAGGATGTGCGCGATCTCGGCGGGGACGACCGCGGGCATGGTCAGATGGATGCCGATCAGCCCCGGCACGTGCTGGAGCGCCATGCGCTGCGAGATCACCGAGCCGCAATCGCCGCCCTGGCTGACGAAGCGGTCATAGCCCAGGCGCCGCATCAGCACGCTCCAGGCGCGGCCGATATGGTCCGAGCCCCAGCCGGGCATTGTCGGGCGGGCCGAGAAGCCGAAGCCGGGAATCGAGGGGACCACGACGTGGAACGCGTCCTCCGCCTTGCCGCCATGCGCGGTCGGGTTGGTCAGCAGGTCGATCACGCCGAGGAACTCGATGATCGAGCCCGGCCAGCCATGCGTCAGGATCAGCGGCATCGCCTTGTCGTGGCGCGAGCGGACATGGATGAAATGCACGTCGAGCCCGTCGATCTCGGTGAGGAACATCGGCAGCGCGTTCAGCCGCGCCTCGAACTTGCGCCAGTCATAGCCCTGGGCCCAGTAGCGCATCAGCGGCTCGAGCTCCTGGCGGCGCACGCCCTGGCTGTCATCGGCGACCGGTTGGGCATCGGCCCAGCGCGTCTCGAGGATCCGGCGCTTCATCGCGCGGACGTCCGCCTCGGGGATCGCGGCCTTGAACGGGCGGACCGCGTCGCTGCCCGCCTGGGCGAACACCTGCGACGGGATCGCGCTCACCGCTCCCGCGATGGCGGCGCCGACCACGAACTGGCGGCGTGTCGCTTCATTGTCTCCGAACACTTTTGCACTCCCTCCAAACTGATGGGGCACAGATAGGGAAATGGCGGCGCGACGCTCGTTAAGAGGAGTGATGCGGCGTTAGCGCGCGTGGGCGGCGGCTTTCAGGAACTAACGCGCGCCCGGCGAGGGCTAACGGGCGGCGGCGCGCAGGCGGCCTACATCGGCGTTCAACCGCAAGAGGAGGCAGGCATCATGAACCAGAAACGCTCCCTAGGCTTCGCCGCCGCCGCAGTCGTGGCCGCGGCCGCCACCACCGCCATCTGCTTCGGCGACGCGCTCGGCCTGGTCCGTTCCGCCGCCAAGCCGGTCGAAACCATCGGATCGGCGCCCTTCGGCACGACCTCGCGCCCGATCGAGGTGCTGCAGGACGCATCGCCCTGGCTGACCCCCGTGCCCGGCAGTCCCAAGGCGCTGCGCGGCAAGGTCGTGATCGTGAACTTCTGGACCTATTCCTGCATCAACTCGCTGCGCGCCCTTCCCTATCTGCGCGCCTGGAGCGAGCGCTACGGCGCGAAGGGCCTGGAAGTGGTCGGCGTCCACGCCCCCGAGTTCGGCTTCGAGAAGGATCCGGCGAATGTCCGCCTGGCCACCAGCCAGCTGAACGTGCGCTACGCGAACCTGCAGGACAATGACTATGCCGTGTGGCGCGACTTCGCCAACCAGGGCTGGCCCGGCATCTATTTCATCGACGCCAAGGGCAAGGTGCGCGGCTACCGGCTCGGCGAAGGCAAATATGCGGAAGGCGAGCAGCTGATCCGCACCTTGCTGGCCGAAGCCGGCCAGGACGTGTCGGGCATCCCCCTCGCCCCGATCGAGGCGAAGGGCGTCGAGGCACAGGCCGACTGGGCCGATCTCCGCTCGCCCGAGGCGTATATCGGCTATGACAAGGCCGTGGACTTCGCCTCCCCCGGCGGGCTGAAGCAGGACAGGTCGCATGGCTACAGCTCGGCGACGGACCTCTCGCTCAACCAGTGGGACCTGGCCGGCAGCTGGAAGGTCGACGGCGAATATGCGCTGCTGGAAAGCGGTCCCGGCACGATCCGCTTCCGCTTCCATGCCCGCGACACGCACCTCGTGCTGGGCGGCGCACAGGACGGCCAGCCGGTACGCTTCCGCGTGACGATCGACGGCAAGGCACCCGGCGCCAGCCACGGCGTCGATGTCGATGCGGCCGGCTGGGGCCAGGTCAAGGAGGACCGGCTCTACCAGCTCGTCCGCCAGCCCGGCGCGATCACCGACCGCACCGTCACGATCGAGTTCGCCCGCCCCGGCGTGCGCGCCTATGTCTTTACCTTCGGCTGATGGAGTGAAACCATGACACGGACCTGGCTGGTCACCGGCAGCTCGCGCGGCTTCGGGCGCGCGCTGTGCGAAGCGATCCTCGATGCGGGCGACAATCTGCTGGCGACGGCGCGCGATCCCGAGCAGCTCGCCGGGCTGGGCGACGGCCGCCCCGGCAGGCTCGCCACCGCCCGGCTCGACGTGACCTGCGAAGAGGACGCCGCCGCCGCGGTGGCGGCCGCGATCGAGACGTTCGGCACGCTCGACGTGCTGGTCAACAATGCCGGCTACGGCGATGTCGGCTCGGTCGAGGACACGCCGCTCGCCTCGTTCCGCCGCCAGATCGCCACCAATCTGTTCGGCACGATCATCATGACCAAGGCGGTGATCCCGCACATGCGCGCGCGGGGCAGCGGCCATATCGTGCAATTCTCCTCGGTCGGCGGCCGACTCGGCGCGCCGGGCCGCGCGCCCTATTCGGCGGCGAAATGGGGGGTGGAGGGCTTCTCCGAAGTGCTCGCCCAGGAAATGAAGCTGATCGGCGTGCGCGTGACGATCATCGAGCCGGGCGGCTTCCGCACCGATTTCGCCGGCGCCTCGACCACGCTGGAGACCGGCCGCGCCGAATATGACGCGGTGGTCGGCAATGCCGCGCGGATGCAGGCGGCCTATCACGGCAGGCAGCCGGGCGATCCGCGCCGCGGCGCCCAGGCGATCCTGCAGGTCGTCGCTTCGGACGAGCCGCCGCTCCGCTTGCCGCTGGGCAGCGACGCGATCGGTGCGATCGAACGCAGCGACAAGGCGCGGCTGGAAGAGCTGGAGCGCTGGCGCGCCCTCAGCCTGTCCACCGATTTTCCGAGGGAATAGGCTCACGTCCTACGTCGTCGTCCCCACACCCTACCCCGTCATCCCCGCGAACGCGGGGATCCAGAGTCACGCAGGACAGCGCTTTGCCACCCTGGATCCCCGCCTTCGCGGGGATGACGGAACGGGGGGATGACGGCACGACCAAAGAGAGGCCTCGAACCGCCTGAACGCAAAGAATAGTACTTTGGTAGGATTGAGGTGCGCCACCCCGCGCGGCATGGAACGCTCGACCGTAAATGGGGTAATGGCAGATCGTGGCGGACGTGGATCAACAGCTTGGCGAACGCATGTGCTTCGGGCCCTTCTGCCTGTCGCCGGGCGAGCGACTGCTGACGAAACATGGTGAGCCGGTGGAGATCGGCGGCCGCTCCTTCGACCTGCTGGTCGTCCTGACCGAGCAGCCCGGCCGGGTCCTGTCCAAGCGCGAGCTGCTCAAGCGGGTCTGGTCCGACGTGGTGGTCGAGGACGGGAGCCTCCGCTTCCACATGGCCGGCCTGCGCAAGCTGCTCGGCGACGGCACCGATGGCGCCCGCTACATCGCGACGCAGGTCGGCGTCGGCTATGCATTCGTCGCGCCGGTCGAGCGCCAGGGCGGCTCTGCGCCGCGCCGTGCCGCCGACGAAGCCCTGAAGGCACCGGTCAGCACCACCAACCTGCCCGCTCGCCTGCCCCATCTGATCGGGCGCGAGCGCGACGTCGAGTTTCTGGTCGATCGCGTCACCGACACGCCGCTCTTCTCGATCGTCGGCGCGGCGGGCGTCGGCAAGACCTCGCTCGCCATCGAGATCGGCCACCGGCTGGCGCCCGCCTTCGCGGACCAGGTTGCGTTCGTCGATTTCAGCATGCTCGAGAACATGACGGTGGTGCCGTCGATGATCGCCGGCGCGATGGGCATCGCGGTGCAGAGCGAGGATCCGCTCGCGGTGATCCTCGGCCATGTCCGCGAGCGGCCCTTCCTGCTGATCCTCGACAATTGCGAGCACGTGATCGAGCCCGTCGCCAGCGTCGTCGAGCGCCTTGTCGAGGAGGCTCCCCATGTCCGCGTGCTGACCACCTCGCGCGAGCCGCTGCGCGTACGCGCCGAGCATGTGCTGCGGCTGGACGCCCTGGCCTATCCCGAGGAGCTGGATGGCCTGACGGTCGATCAGATCCTCGCCTATCCCGCCGTGCAGCTCTTCCGCGAACGCGCCATGGCGGCGGACATCGCGCTGGTGATCGATGCGGAGGCCGCCCGGCTGATCGCCGAGATGTGCCAGCGCCTGGGCGGCATGGCGCTGCCGATCGAGCTCGCCGCAGTCCGCGTGGCGACCCATGGCATCGAGGCCACCGCCCGCCAGCTCGGCGAGCGCTTCAGCCTGGGCTGGTCGGGCCGCCGCACTGCCCAGCCGCGGCAGCAGACGCTCCAGGCGACGCTCGACTGGAGCTACGACCTGCTCCCCGCCGTCGAGCGGATCGTGCTCGAGCGCCTGTCGATCTTCGTCGGCCCCTTCTCGATCGACGCCGCGCTCGACGTGGTGGCGGATGCCGAGATCGGATCGGACGAAGTCGCCTTCGCGCTGGACGAGCTCGTCTCCAAGTCGCTGATCTCCCCCGATCGCTCGCGCCGCACCGGCACCTATCGCCTGCTCGAGATGACCCGCGCCTATGCGCGCGAGAAGCTGCTCGCCCGCGGCGTCGAGGCGCGTGCCGCCACCGCCCGCCGCCACGCCGCCTATTTCCTCGCCGAGCTGGAGATGGCCGAGCAGGACGAGGGCGTGCTGCAGGACGCCCGGCCGCTCCGCCTGCAGCTGGGCAATATCCGCAGTGCGCTCGACTGGTGCTTCGGCCCGCAGGGCGATCGGCGGATCGCCGTGCGCCTGGCCGCCGCCAGCGCGCCGGTGTTCCTCAACCTCTCCCACCTGATCGAGTGCCGCACCTGGTGCGGCCGCGCGCTGACCGAGATCGAGGAGGGCCAGCGCGGCACCGCGATCGAGCTCGAGCTGCAGGCGGCGCTGGGCATCACGCTGATGTTCACTCGCGGCAACAGCGAGGCGGCGGGCAACGCGCTCGCCCGCGCGCTGGAGATCGCCACCGCGCTCGAGGATCGCTGGAACCAGCTACGCCTGCTCGGCCGCCTCCATATCTTCCATGAGCGGATCGGCGAATATGCCACCGCGACGGGCCATGCCCGGCACGCGGTGCAGGTCGCCGAGCAGATCGGCGCGCCCGAGGCGCTCGGCGTGGCCTATTCGCTGCTCGGCATCTCCCACCATCTCGGCGGCGACCAGAAGAGCGCGCGGCGCGAGCTGGAGCTGTCGCTGCAGAACAGCCCGCCCTCCGCGCGCAGCCGGACGATCCATTACGGCTTCGACCATCGCAACCGCTCCGGGATCGCACTGGCGCGGACCCTGTGGCTGTCGGGCCATGCCGAGCAGGCCGCCCGCCAGGCGCGCCAGACGATCCGCGAGGCGGCGCAGCTCGATCATTCGGTGACCTATTGCATCGCGCTGATCTGGTCCTGGGCGGTCTATATCTGGATGGAGGACTTCCCCGCCGCCGAGGAGGACCTCGCCGCCTTCACCGCCTGCGCCGAAGTCAATGCGCTCGGCCCCTATGTCGCGGCCGCGGCGGGCTTCCGCGGCGAGCTGGCGATCGCCCGCGGCCAGGGTGGCGAAGCGCTGGGTGCGGTGGAGGAGAGCCTCTCGCGCCTGCGCGCCGCCCGCTACGAGCTGCTGACCACGCCCTTCTCGATCGCGCTCGCCCGCGGCCTGGTACTCGACGGGCGTTGCCCCGAGGCACTCGACCTGATCGATGCCGCCCTCGCCCGCTGCAACGCCAATGGCGAGCGCTATTCGGTGCCCGAGCTGCTCCGCCTCAAGGCCGGCATCCTGGCGCGCTGCGACTCGGCGCCCGGGGCGGGCCGTGCGGTGCTGGAGGATGCGCTGGCACTCGCCCGCGAACAGGGCGCACATGCGTGGGAGCTGAAGGTGGAAGCGGACCTGGCGGCGCTCACGGACTGACCCGAAACCACTCTCGCGCAACATGGCACTTGCGCGCGCTACAAATGTAGCGCATAACTACAAATGTAGCTTAGAGAGATTCCCATGCTGAACAACCTGCCGCCCCGTGAACGCCAGATCGTCGACCTGCTCTATGTGCACGGCGCGATGGCCGTGTCCGACGTCTGCGATGCCCTGCCCGACAAGCTCTCCGCCTCGGCGGTGCGCGCGATGCTCACCCGGCTCGAGCAGAAGGGCGCGGTACAGCGCACGATGAGCGAGCGCGGCTATCTCTTCTCGCCGGTCGAGGCCGAAAGCAAGGCGAGCGTCACCGCGCTCGGCCATGTCGTGCGGACCTTCTTCAACGGATCGACCACCCATGCCGCCAGCGCGCTGCTCGGCATGAGCGAGAAGCTCGACGACAACGACCTCGACGAGCTGGAGGCGATGATCGCCGCGGCGCGCGCCAAGAAGGGAGCCTGATCGTGACCGTATTGCTCGGCCTCGTGCTCAAGTCGCTGGTGATCGCCGGCATCACCCTGCTCCTGCTGCGCCTCACCCGCGGCCGCTCGGCGGCGGAGCGCTCTCTGATCGCGCATCTCGGCCTCGCCGGGCTGGTGATCCTGCCGCTCGCCACCCTGCTGCTGCCGTCGATGCCGCTGCCGGTGCCCGAGTTCGTCCAGAGCCGGCTCGAGGCCCCCGCCACGGATAGCGCCGCGCTGCCGAGCACGACCTTGCCGGCACGCCAGGTCGCCGCGCTCAGCACGACGATGCCGGTAGCCACCGCCGCCGACGCCGGGCCCTGGTTCACCCTGCCCGAGGGCTGGGAGCGCTTCGCCTATGCGCTGCCGGTGCTGGCGCTGCTGCTGCTCACCGCCGTGGCGCTGCTCCGCCTGGTGCGCCTGCGCGCCGGTGCCGAGGTGCTGGTCGATCCGGTCTGGCTGAGCGCGCTCGCCCATGCCCAGCGCCGCATGGGGATGAAGAGCGGCACCGCGCTGCTGGTCAGCGACGCCCTGCCCTCGCCGATCTCCTGGGGCCTCGCCCGCCCGACCATCCTGCTCAGCGCCGATGCGCTGGCGGCGACCGACGAGGCGGAGGCGATCATCGCCCATGAGCTGGCGCACGTCTCGGCGCTCGACTGGGCCAAGCTGATGCTCGCCCGCGTCGCCACCGCGATCCACTGGTTCAACCCGCTCGCCTGGCGCCTGGCCCGCGAGGCGCACCAGCTGCGCGAGGAAGCCGCCGACGACGCGGTGCTCGCCGCCAATATCGACGCGCCGGACTATGCCCAGCTGCTCGTCCGCGTCGCCCGGCACGAGGCCAGGGGCCTGCTGCTCGGCGCGCACGGCGTCGCCCCCGGCAAGGGCAGCCTGAAGCGCCGCGTCGGCCGCGTGCTCGACGCGACCCTGCCGCGCGGCCGCGCCCAGGGCTCGTGGGTGGCGGGCTTCGGCGCCGGCATGCTGGTGATGGCCGCCCCGCTCGCCGCGCTCACCGTCGGCGCCACCGAGCGCCACGCGGAAACCAGGACCACCGTCGCGGAAAGCGCGAGCCTGGGCGCCGGCACCACCGATACCCCGGCCACGCCCGCCCGGGCACGCCCCGTCGCCGCTGTGCATGCCGCCGATCCGGCAGCCCCCGCTCCCGCGGCCACGCCGGCCTCGCCCCAGGACCGCCGCGCCGATCGCGAGGACCACCAGAACCGCGAGCTGGATGCGATCATCGGTGCCAAGGCGGTCGGCGTCACGCCCGACTATATCGAGGGCCTGCGCCGCGCCGCCCCGCAGCTCGGCATCAGCCTGGACACCGCCACCGGTGCCCGCGCCCTCGGCGTCACCCCGGAATATGTCCAGGCGATGATGGCCACCGGCCTGCGCATCCGCTCGTTCGACGACATCATGGGCGCCCGCGCCGTCGGGGTGGACCCCCGCTATGTCCGCAGCATCAACGCCGCCGGCTTCCGCGGCGACCTGGACGACTACATCGCCCTCGCCGGCATGGGCGTCACGTCCGACGATGTCCGCCGCCTGAAGCGCGCCGGCATGCCGGTCGGGGTCGATAGCCTCGCCCTCATCAAGCATGGCGGCCGCCGCGGACCGGATCCCGATCCGTCGCCGGACCCGGATCCCAACGACTAACCCCGCCTAACCCGACCCCCAATCGCCGAAAAACAACACCCCCGCCGGGGTGAACGCCCCCGGCTTGCCTTTTTGCACCCAGGAGAAATGCCATGAACCGCACCATCGCCGTCATCGCCTCCCTCGCCCTCTTCGCCACCACCGCGATCGCCGGTGACCGGGCCCGCGACCGGGATCCCGTCACCGCCTCGAGCCCGATCAGCTTCCGCCTCCAGCTGGAAGCGAGCGGCAGCCGCTTTGAGATCAAGCTGTCGATGGGCTCCCGCAGCAACATGAACACCCAGATCAAGGCCGAGCAGCTCGGCCTCGACACCGGCGCGCTCAAGGCCGACGGCCCGCTGCGCTTCGCCCTGGCCCGCGAACCCGGCCAGCTCGATTGCGCCGGCAGCACCGAAAGCCGCGTCGCCACCGGCAAGTGCAGCTTCACGCCCGACGACGGCTTCTCGCGCTATCTCGCCAGCCGCGGCATCGGCACGCCCAGCTTCGAGCAGTCGTTCGACCTGGCGCTGACCGGCGCGAACAAGGCGCTGGTCGATGCGCTCGCCGACGCCAAATACCCCAAGCCGACGATCGACCAGCTCGTCGCGCTCTCCGCGCTCGGCACCACCCCGACCTATATCGCCGACCTCGCCCGCCAGGGCATCCGCCCCGATGACCTGGAGGATCTGATCGCCTTCACCGCGCTCAAGATCGACGCGAACTATGCCGGCGAGATGCTCCGCGCCGGCCTGGGCGAATTGCGCCCGCACGACCTGATCCAGCTCAAGGCGCTCGACGTCTCGCCCGATTTCCTCGCCGGCATGAAGCAGGCCGGCCTCGGCAAGCTCAGCGCCGACGACGCGGTGCAGCTCAAGGCCGTCGGCGTCACCCCAGCCTATGTCCGCGAGATCGCCACGCTCGGCTATCCGAACCTGCCGGCGAACAAGCTCGTCGAGCTGCGCGCCGTCGGCGTCACCGGCGAGGACATCCGCCGCGCCCGCAAGATCGGCATCGAGAACCCCAGCGCAGAGCAGCTCGTCCAGCTGCACGTGCTCGGCCACTGATCGCAAGCGCGCCAGGAAAGCCCCCCATCGATGCGTCTCGCCGCTCTCTTCCTCGCGGGCACCGCGCTCCTCCCCTGGAGCGCGGCAGCCCAGACCGCCCCCGCGGCAGCCACCGCCAAGCAGGTCCATGCGCCCGCCGACTATGCCCGGTTCGCGCCCAAGACCGCCTATGACATGCTCGTCCAGCTCCCCGGCTTCACCATCCGCGAGGCCAGCCAGGAGCGCGGGCTCGGCCAGGCATCGGAGAATGTCCTGATCAACGGCGAGCGCATCGCCAACAAGACCGGCGGCGCGATCTCCGAGCTTCAGCGCATCGCCTTCGACAATGTCGATCGGATCGAGATCGTCGACGCCTCCAGCCTCGGCATCGCGGGCCTCGCCGGCCAGGTCGCCAACATCATCCTGAAGAGCGCGCGCAAGGCCGGCGGCCAGTTCGAATGGCGCCCGGACTTCCGCGCCCATTATTCCCGCCCCAACCTGTTCCGCGGCAGCCTCAGCTATTCGGGCAAGACCGGCGGGATCGACTATACGCTCTCACTGGAGGACCAGGCCGGCCGCGGCGCGATCGGCGGCCCCGAACTGTTCTACGGTCCGGACGGCAAGCTGATCGAGCGGCGCGAGGAAGTATTCCACCAGGAATCGGACACCGTCACCGCCAAGCTGCGCCTGGCGTTCGATGGCCCGGGCACCGCCAAGGGCAACCTCACCCTCGGCTATTCGCCCTATTGGAACCCGGTCTATGATTTCGAGCAGCGCTTCCGCGCCGACGGAAATAACGGCACCCGCCTGCGTCTCCAGAAGCTCGACGGCTGGATGTACGACATCAACGCCGATTACGAATTCGCCTTCGGCCCCGGCCGGCTCAAGGTGATCGGCCTCAGGCATTTCGATCACGAGCCGCTGGTCTCCACCCAGGTCGACAGCTTCGCCAGCGGCGCGCCCGACCAGGGCACGCGCTTCTCGCGCAACTCGCACGTCACCGAGACGATCGCGCGCGGCGAATATCGCTGGAAGATGGGCAGGAACGACCTGCAGGTCTCGCTCGAGCGCGCGGTCAACGGACTCGACCAGCGCGGTTCGCTCGCCACGCTCGATCCCCGGGGCGCGTTCGTCCCCGTCCCCTTTCCCGGCGGCAGCGGCATCGTCCGCGAGGTCCGCTATGAGGGGATGACCACGCTCAGCCGCCCGCTCGGCTCGGGCTTCAACCTCCAGTTCGCCGCCGGCGGCGAGACCAGCACGCTGGAGCGCGTCGACGGCGACCTCGCCCCGCGCCGCTTCTTCCGCCCCAAGGGCAGCCTCACGCTGGGCTGGCAGCCGGACAAGAACTGGGATCTCAGCCTGAAGCTGCGCCGCCGCGTCGGCCAGATCAGCTTCTATGATTTCCTCGCCCAGCCCAATCTCAAGTCCGAGCGGCAGAACAGCGGCAATCCGGATCTCGTCCCGCCGCAGAGCTGGGAAGTCGAGATGGAGGTCGGCCGCTCGCTGGGCGCCGCGGGCAAGACCCGGCTGCGCAGCTATTATTACGCGGTCGAGGACATCATCGACATCGTGCCGATCGGCGCGGACGGCGAAGGCGTCGGCAACCTGCCGCATGCCACGCGCTTCGGCATGGAGAGCACCAGCACGATCCAGTTCGCGCCCCTGGGCCTGCCGGGCGCCAAGCTCGACGCCAGGCTCGGCTTCGAGATCGCCCGGGTCCGCGATCCGCTCACCGGCGAGATGCGCCCGATCAGCGGCGCGCAGGACCGCTGGGCCGAGCTCAACTTCCGCCACGACATCCCGAAGAGCGACTTCGCCTGGGGCGCCTCGGCCAGCCTCTATCACTATGCGAAATACGTATATCTGACCGAAGTGAACCAGGAGAATGAAGGCCCCTGGTTCGTCAACGCCTTCCTCGAGCACAAGGACGTGTTCGGCCTGACCCTGCGGGCCCAGGTCGGCAACATCTTCAGCGCCCGGCATTATTTCGACCGCGCGGTCTATGCCGGCCGCCGCAACGCCAGCCCGCTGGTCTTCCGCCAGCGCAACGACCAGCTGATCGGGCCGATCTTCACGTTCACGGTGCGGGGGAGTTTCTAGGTCCTTCTCCCTCTCCCGCCTGCGGGTTCATCAGGTCGGCCATGCCCCCGGCATGGCCTAAACAGCGCGGGGCGCTGTTTACCTGATGAAGGACGGTGACCCCGGCGAAGGCCGGGGGAGCCAGGGTGAGGGTGAGCAAGGGAGGCGCGCACGTCGCTCGCGGCCAACTCACACCCTCACCCTTCCGCCGCTTCGCGGCTCCCTCCCTCTCCCGCAAGCGGGAGAGGGAACTTCACCCAATCCACCGCCAGATCAGCCACAGATTCGCCCCGACGATCAGCCCGAACAGCGCCCAGGCGGCCAGCTTCACCGCCGGCCCGTTGGCGTACACCCCCATCACCCCGCGATCGCTGGTGAAGCGGATCAGCGGCCAGATCGCGAAGGGCAGCTGGAGCGACAGCACCACCTGGGTCAGCACCAGCAACCGGCCCACCCCGTCCTCGCCCATCCAGACCACGCCGATCAGCGCCGGGATCAGCGCCAGCCCGCGGGTGATGACCCGGCGCAACCAGCAGGGGATGCTGAGGTTGAGGAACCCCTCCAGGATCACCTGCCCCGCGATCGTGCCGGTGAAGGTCGCGCTCTGCCCCGATGCGAACAGCGCGATGCCGAACAGCAGCGCCGCCGCGGCCGCGCCGGTCAGCGGCGCGAGCAGCCGGTAGGCATCGTCGATCTCCGCCACGCCGGTATAGCCGTTGCTGTGGAAGGTCGCCGCCGACAGCGTCAGGATCGCGCCGTTCACCAGCGTCGCCAGGAACAGCGCCACCACGATATCGATCGTCGCGAAGCGCAGCGCCTCGCGCGTCGCCGGCTCGCTGTTGGCGGTCACCCGCGTCTGCACCACCGCGCTGTGCAGATAGAGATTGTGCGGCATCACGGTCGCGCCGAGGATGCCGACCGCGAGATAGAGTGCGTGGGGATCCTGGAAGATCGTCAGCTTGGGGATCGCGCCGTGCAGCAGCCCCTCGAAGCTCGGCCCGACGATCGCCAGCTGCGCCGCGAAGCAGATCGCGATGGTCAGGATCAGCCCCAGCACGATCGCCTCGAGCTGGCGGAAGCCCTGCCCGCGCAGCCCGAGCACGATCAGCGTGTCGAGCCCGGTGAGCAGCACGCCAAGCCAGAGCGGGACCCCGAGCAGCAGGTTGAAGGCGAGCGCCGACCCCAGCACCTCGGCGACATCGGTGGCGATGATCGCCAGCTCGGCGAGCAGCCAGAGCGTGCGGGTGGTCCCCAGGCTGTACCGGTCGCGCGCCATCTGGGCGAGGTCGCGGCGCGCGACCAGCCCCAGCCGCATCGCCAGCCATTGCAGCAGCATCGCCGCCACGCCGCAGAACAGCACGACGAACAGCAGGTCGTATCCGTAGCGCGAGCCCGCCTCGATATCGGTCGCCCAGTTGCCCGGGTCCATATAGCCGACCGCGACGAGCAGCCCCGGCCCCGCCGAGCGCAGCAGCCGCCGCCAGGCGGGCATGCCCGCGGGCACCGCGACGCTCCCCTGCACCTCGGCCGGACAGAAAGGGGCGGTCGCGATGCGGGGAAGCGAAATGCGCATGGCGCTCCCTAACGTCCGGAGAGGCGCGCAGGCAACGCTACCAAGGGATGAGAATCTCCCTGTTCCGGAGTGGAGACGGTCACCACCCCAAACCAACGTACAATACCGCCCACCCGTCATCGGGCCCATAAAGGCTTTGCAAGGTCACGATGCCCATTCAGCCCCCTCGGCATCGGGGCCTTGCCAAGGCTTCCGCCCCCGGAAGCTGCGGGAGCGCCTCTCCCCCTCCGGCGCTCCCGCATCCTTCAGTCCAGGCCCGTCTTTCCCGGCGCCCAATAGGCCTTGGCCGCGATCCGGCTGCCCGGCACGCCGAGCCGCTTCAGCCCCTGGCGCAGCCGCTGGATCGTCCCCACCTTGCCGGTCAGCACGAACGAAGCGCCGGAAGCCGCCAGCCCGTCCAGACGCGCTTCCATTTCCTCCAGATGCGCATCGCCCGCGCTGCGGCTGAACAGCGCCACCCGGTCCAGCCCCAACTGCTCGGCCACCAGGCAGCTGCTCTCGGCATCACCCACTTCGAAGACGCCGGTCACACTGCGGCCGCGGTCCTGATAGGCGAGCGCATGCGCGAGCCCGATCGACGTCTCGTCGCCGAACACCGCGAGCGATCCAGCCATCCGGCTCGCGTCGAGCGAGGATCGCGGGCCGAAGATGTCGCACACGTCGCCCGGCGCCACGCCCCGCACCCAGGCGCTGCCCGGCCCGTCGCCATGGACATAGCCCAGGATGCAGGCGCGCCCGGTCACCGGGTTCCACTCGATCGGCGTATAGGTGCGTGCGGTGAACGCCGATCCCATCGCGATCTGGATCTTCTGCCCCGGCGTCCAACCCACGCCCTCCAACGCCGGGCCTTCGAGCGTGATCAGCCGGAAGGGGCCGGCGAGCGGCTCGGTCGCGGTGACGGTCGCGCGCTTCATCAACAGCCGGATCAGCGCCTGGCCGATCTTTCCGGGCGCTTTGGCCACGGGCCGTTCGGGGGAATCCACGGTAAGCATCACTTGGTCCTCACACTGAATTCATTGCCCCGCCCCTCGTCGATCGCGAGCGTCTGCGAGCGGTAGCCATTGGCCGGATCGCGGACATGGGCCTGGTATTCGGGGTCGAAGGCGTTCTCGCCGAGCACCACCGCGCCGGGGCGAAGCTGCGGCTCCAGCAGCCGGAGCACCGGCAGATAAAGCGAGAAGGCGCCGTCGAGCAGCACCAGGTCGATCGGCCCGCCCAGCGCGGTGCCGGCATCCGCCAGCGTCTCGCGCGCATCGCCTTCGCGGATCTCGACCAGGTCGGAAAGGCCGGCCGCCTCGATATGACCGCGCGCCCGGGACACCTTGCCCGGCTCCAGCTCGCTGCCGATCAGCCTGCCCCCGCCATTGTCGCGCAGGGCCGCCGCCAGATAGACGGTCGATACGCCCATCGAGGTGCCGAACTCGACGATCCGCGTGGCCCTGCTCGCCCGCGCCATCGCATAGAGAAACTGGCCATAGTCGGGCGTGACCGACAGGAAATGCTCGGCATAGCCCTGATAGACCGGGCGGAGCCCTGCTTTCTCCTCGACGAGCAGGGTTTCCGCCCATTGCTCGGCGGTCTGGCCCGACGTTTCGATCTCGGCCATCACCTTCTCGAAATGCGCATGATCGGCCGCATGCGCCTCGCGGTGCAGCCTTTCGAGCAGCTGCGCGACGATATCGGTGTGCAATGTGTCCACTTCGCTGGCCCTTCCCGGCTCGACTGTTCCGAAATGAACTGATAATGGCTCGCAACAACGGCGTCATTGCGAAGCCTGGACAGAATGTTATCCAATCCCGCCAATCGAACGGACGGTGCCGATGCCCATCCTCAACGTACACAGCAAGGAAGCGGATTGGGTCGATCCGGACGCGGTGCCCCGGCCGGTGGTCACCTATGGCTTCATCACCGATGATTTCGGCGCCATCGAGCTTGACCTGCACCGCCATGCCAAGGGCCAGATCATCCTCGCCCAGCGCGGCGCGCTGAGCTGCGAGGTGGAGGGCGGCCTGTGGATCGTCCCGCCGCGCAGCGCCATCTGGATCCCCGGCGGCGCCCTGCATTCGGTCAAGGCTTCGGGGGTGCTGGAGGGCTACAACGCCTTTGTCGGGCCGGACATCGAGGCGGGCCTGCCCCAGCGCTGCTGCGCCCTCTCGGTCACGCCGCTGCTGCGCGAGCTGCTCACCCGGGCAGCCACCCTGCCGGTGCTCTACGAGGAGACCGGCGCCAATGCCCGGCTGGTCTCGGTCCTGCTCGACGAGATCGCCACCGCCAGGGTCGAGGATCTCCACCTGCCCATGCCCGGCGACGCCCGCCTGCGCCGGGTGGTCGAGCTGCTGATGGACGCCCCTGCCGACCGCGGCACGCTCGACGTCTGGGCCCGCCGCGCGGGGCTCAGCGAGCGTACCCTCGGCCGGCTGATCCACCGCGAGACCGGCATGAGCTTCGGGCGCTGGCGCCAGCAGCTGGCGGTGATGCTCGCGGTCAAATGGCTGGCCGGCGGCGCCTCGATCCAGCAGGTCGCCGGCGACCTGGGCTATGAGAGCGTGCCGAGCTTCGTCACCATGTTCCGCAAGGCGCTGGGCACCTCGCCCGGCCGCTACATGGCCGAGCGGCATGCCAGCCGGCATTGATCCGCGCCGGCCCCGCTGGCAGAACCGCGCCACCAAGGAGATCCCCGTGACCGCGTCCCGATCGGCTTGCCGCCATCTCGTCTGAGCCACGCCTTGGCAACCGCGCCATGCGCCTGTTCTGGGTGCTGCTGGGGTTCTTCTTCGTCGCGCTCGGGGTGATCGGGGCGATGCTGCCGGTCATGCCGACGACGATCTTCCTGATCCTCGCCGCCGGCTGCTTCGCCCGCGGCTCGACCCGGCTCGAGGCCTGGCTGCTCGGCCATCCCAAGGTCGGCCCACCGATCCGCCAGTGGCGCGAGCAGGGCGCGATCCCGCGCAAGGGCAAGATCGCCGCCTGTGCCGGCATCGCGTTCGGCTATGCCATGTTCTGGGTGACGGCGCGCCCGCATCTCGGGCTCGCGCTCGGCGTGGCGGCGGCGATGGCCGCCTCGGCGCTGTGGATCGTCACCCGCCCCGCGCCGATCGGCCCCGCTTAGTTCGGCCCCACCTAGTTCAGCCTTGACCACTCGGCCCAAGCCGATCAAGGGCGGGGCCGTGCCGGTTTAGCTCAGCTGGTAGAGCAGCGGTTTTGTAAACCGAAGGTCGCGGGTTCGATTCCTGCAACCGGCACCATTCACGCCATCAGGCGGTATCCCACCCCCGGCTCGTTGCGGATCGCCGAGGGCATGGCGGGATCGTCCTCAAGCTTGCGGCGCACGCCCCGCGCCGCCACCCGCAGATACTCCACGTCGCGCTCGTGCCCCGGGCCCCAGACGGTGCGGAGCAGTTGGCTGTGCGTCACCACCTTGCCGGGGTGCTTGGCCAGCTCGGCGAGGAAGCCGAACTCCTTGGGGGTCAAATGCACCTCCTCCCCGCCCTTGCGCACCAGCCGCGCGCCCAGGTCGATCTCGATCGCGCCGATCCGCACCACTGGCATCTCGGCCTCGGCGGACAAGCGGTGGCGCAGCGCGGTGCGGATGCGGGCGAGCACTTCCTCGGTGTCGAACGGCTTGGTGACGTAGTCGTCGGCACCCAGGTCGAGCGCGGTGACCTTCTGCTCGGTCGCGTCGCGGGCGGAGACGACCAGCACCGATGCCCCCGCCGCCTTGAGCAAAGGCACCAGCTCAAGCCCGTCGCGGTCGGGCAGGCCCAGGTCGAGCAGCACCGCCTCGGGCTTGTCGATCTGCACCGCGGTCAGCGCGTCGCGCGCGCTGCCGGCCTCGACCACCCGGTAGCCGACGCGGGTCAGTCCGGCGCTCAGCAGCCGCCGGATCGCCGGCTCGTCATCGACGACGAGGATCTTCGCCTGGTTACTCATCGCTCGCACTCATCTTGCGCAACAGCGCCTCCGGAAACCGTATCGTGAAAATCGCCCCCGCGGGATCATGGCGGTTGGCGGCGGAGACGCTCAGCCCCATCGCCTCGGCGAAACCCTTGACGATGGCGAGCCCCAGTCCGGTGCCGCCCTTGCGGTCCGATCCCTCGATCCGGGTGAAGGTCTCGAAGATCCGCGTCTCGTCGCCGGGCGGAAGGCCGGGACCTTCGTCCATCACGCTCAGTGTCATGCTGCCCGGCTGGCGGCGCGCGGCGATCGTGATCGGCGAACCCGGATCGCCATATTTCCCGGCATTCTCGATCAGGTTGATCAGGCAGTGGTGGAATAGCTGCGGGTCGAGCGAGACGAAGGGCAGCTCGGGCGAGACGTCGAGCTGCACCGGATGATCCTCGAGCACGCGCCGCAGGTCGTGCACCGCGGCGGCGACCGCCTCGGCCAGGTCGACCGGCTCGATCGACTGGTGCAGCGCCCCTGCCTCGATCCGCACCATGTCGAGCAGGTTGGCGACGAAGCGGTTGAGCCGCTCCGCCTCGGCCCGGGCGGCAGCGAGCTGCTCGCCCTGCCCCTCACCCACCGGCTGCATCTCGCCCAGCATGCCCAGGATCGTGGTCAGCGGCGTGCGCAAGTCGTGGCTCACCGAGGAGAGCAGCGCCGCCCGCAGCCGGTCGCGCTCCTTGAGCTGGGTGACCGTCGCCATCTCGCTCTCCAGCGCGATCCGCTCGAAGGCGAGCGCGGCCTGGTCGAGCAGGCTGAGCAGCAGCGGCAGCTGGTCCGATCGCAGCGGGTTGCCCGCATCGATCCGCGCCACGCCGAACACCCCCAGCGCCCGCCCGCCGGCGGCAAGCGGGTGGAACAGCCATTCCGACGCGGTGAGCGTGTCCGATCCGCGCCCGGCCGGGCTGTTGTGATCGAACGACCATTGCGCCGCCGCCTGCTCGATCATCTCCAATCGGTCCTCGGGCGGATAGGCCGCGCTAAGGGTCAACTGGCTCCGCTGGGGGAGCAGCAGCACCGTGCTGACATCGAGCAGCCGCGCCACTTCCGCGCACAGCGTCTGCCCCAGATCCTCCTGCGTGCTCACCGCGGTGAGCAGCCGCGCGAAGCCGGCGAGCGTGGAGTTCTGCGCCGCGCTACGCTGGGCCAGCTCGGCCTGGGCGCGCACCCGCGCGGCGAGCTGGCTGGAGACCACCGCCACCCCCATCAGCACCAGCACGGTGATGATGTTCTGCGGGTCCTGGATGGTGAAGGTGTGGGTCGGCGGGATGAAGAAGAAATTATAGGCGAGCGACGAGATCAGCCCGGTCACCACGCCCGCGCGCACGCCGTAGCGCGTCGCCGCGACCATCACCGGCAGCAGGTAGAGCAGCCCGATATTGGTGATGTTGCCGAGCGAGAAGATCGTCGCGCCGAGCAGGGTGACCGCCGCCACCAACCCGAGCGACGCGGCATATTCGGTGGGCGAGCCCCATTGCCCCGCCGGCCGGCGATGCCCGGCGACGGGCTTGGGCGCCTCCACCATCGGCAGCACGTGCACCGCGACGCCGGGCGTCCCGCGCACCAGCTGGTCGACCACCGATCCGTGGCGCAGCTCGAACCAGCGCGAGCGCGCCGACTTGCCGACGATCAGCTGCGTCGCCCGCGCCTCGATCGTGAAGCGCTTCAATCCCTCGATCACCGATTCCGCCGGCACCGTCGCCACCTGCCCGCCAAGCTGGCTGGCGAGATGGAGCGAGGCGGCGACCTGGGCATTGTCGGCGTCGCTGAGCCGGGCGGTGCGCGGCGTCTCGATGTGCACCGCGGTCCAGGGCGCGCGCAGCCCGTCGGCGATGCGCTTGGCGGCACGGACCAGCTCGGCCGAGCCGGGCAGCTCGCTCACCGCCACCACCAGCCGCTCGCTCGCCGCCCAGGTGCCCGCCAGCGCATGGGTGCGCAGGTAATCGAGCATCTGCGCGTCGACCGCCTGGGCCGCGCGCCGCAGGGCGAGTTCGCGCAGCGCGGTCAGGTTCGACTTGGAGAAGAAATGCCCGAGCGCCCGCGTCGCTTCCTCGGGCACATAGACCTTGCCCTCGCGCAGCCGCTCGATCAGCTCGTCGGGCGGCAGGTCGACGATCTCGATGTCCGCCAGCTCGAGCACGCGGTCCGGCACCGTCTCGCGCACCCGCACCTTGGTGAAGCTGGCGACGACGTCGTTCAGGCTCTCGATGTGCTGGATGTTGACCGTCGAATAGACGTCGATCCCCGCGGCGAGCAGCTCCTCGACATCCTGGTAGCGCTTGTCGTGCCGGCTGCCGGGCGCATTGGTGTGGGCGAGCTCGTCGACCAGCACCAGCTGCGGCATGCGGGCAAGGATCGCGTCGATGTCCATCTCGGCGATGCTGCGGCCGTGATATTCCACCGGCCGGCGCGGCACGATCTCGAGACCGTGCACCAGCGCCTCGGTCTCGACGCGGCCATGCGTCTCGACCACGCCGATGACGACGTCGACGCCCGCCTTGCGCCGCGCCGCGGCCTCGGTGAGCATCTCATAGGTCTTGCCGACCCCTGGCGCGGCGCCGAGAAATACCTTCAGGCGGCCGACGCCCTCCTGCGCGGCGGCGCGCAGAAGAGCATCGGGATCGGGTCGTTGTTCGGCGTCGCTCACTCGGCGGCTTTTGCGCCCTGGGGAGCCTGCTTGTCGAGGTCGCGATTGAGCGCGAGCACATTGACGCGCCGCTCACCGAGGAAGCCGAGCAGCGGCTGCTCGACATGCGTCTCGACGATATGCCGCACCTTGTCCCCGCTCACGCCGCGCGCCTTGGCGACGCGCTCCACCTGGAAAAAGGCCGCCTCGGGGCTGATTTCAGGGTCGAGCCCCGAGGCGGAGGTGGTCACCAGATCGGCGGGAACCGAACTTCCTGGTGTAGTGCGGAGCGCCGCGACGTCCTTGGCGACACGGTCGTGCAGCGCCTGGGAGGTCGGGCCGAGATTGGAGCCGGAGGATGCGGTCGGGTCGTTGCCGTCGGCGCCGGCGGCCGAGGGGCGGCCGTGGAAATAGCCGGGGGCGGCGAAGTTCTGGCCGAGCAGCTCGGAACCGCGGACCTGGCCGTTCTCGACGATCAGGCTGCCGCCCGCCTGGTGCGGGAAGGCGACGGTGCCGATGCCGGTGAGCGCCGCCGGATAGGCGATGCCGAGCAGGGCTGCGAACAGGATCGTCAGGACGATTGCCGGACGAAGGGCGGTGGTGAAGTCTTTCAACATCTTGGTTCTTCCTTCTTCTCCCCTCCCGCCTGGGCGGGAGGGGTCGGGAGAGGGCCTGTGACGAGAGGTGGGGACAGGCCCTCCCCCAGCCCCTCCGGCTCGCGCGGGAGGGGAGTTCGGGTCAGGCGAGGTGCAGCCCCGCCACGACCAGATCGATCAGCTTGATCCCGACGAACGGGGCGAGCACGCCGCCCAGGCCGTAGATCGCGAGGTTCCGGGCGAGCAGCGGCCCGGCACCGATCGGACGATATTTCACGCCCTTCAGCGCCAGCGGCACCAGTGCCGGGATGATCAGCGCGTTGAAGATGATCGCCGACAGGATCGCGCTCTGCGGGCTCGCCAGCTGCATCACGTTGAGCACGCCGAGCGACGGGTAGAGCACGATGAACATCGCCGGGATGATCGCGAAATACTTGGCGATGTCGTTGGCCACCGAGAAGGTGGTCAGCGCGCCGCGCGTCATCAGCAGCTGCTTGCCCAGGCCCACGATCTCGATGAGCTTGGTCGGATCGCTGTCGAGATCGACCATGTTGCCCGCCTCGCGCGCAGCCTGGGTGCCGGTGTTCATCGCCACGCCGACGTCCGACTGGGCGAGCGCCGGGGCGTCGTTGGTGCCGTCGCCGCACATCGCGACCAAGCGACCGCCCTGCTGCTCCTTGCGGATCAGCGCGAGCTTGTCCTCCGGCGTGGCTTCCGCGAGGAAGTCGTCCACCCCGGCCTCGGCGGCGATCGCCGCGGCGGTCAGCGGGTTGTCGCCGGTGATCATCACCGTGCGGATGCCCATCCGGCGCAGCTCGCCGAACCGCTCGCGCACACCGGCCTTCACCACGTCCTTGAGCGCGATCACGCCGAGCAGCCGGCCGTCCTCGGCCACCGCGAGCGGAGTCTGGCCCTGGCGCGCGATCTCCTCGGCAACGCGGCGCATGTCGGTCGCCACCGCGGTGTCGCCCACGCCCGGATGGGCGCGCAGGACCGCGTCGACCGCACCCTTCTGGATCAGCGTGGTGCCGATGCGTACGCCCGAGATGCGGGTCTGGGCAGTGAAGGCGATGATCTCCGCCGTCTTGGGCAGCTCGCGAATATCCACCGCGTACTTGCCCTGGGCGAGCGTGACGACGGAGCGGCCCTCGGGCGTCTCGTCGGCCAGGCTGGCGAGCAGGGCGGCACGCGCCAGCTCGTCGGTGGTGACGCCGCCCAGCGGACGGAAGTCGCTCGCGGCGCGGTCGCCGATCGTGATCGTGCCTGTCTTGTCGAGCAGCAGCACGTCGATGTCGCCCGCGGCTTCCACCGCACGGCCCGACTTGGCGAGCACGTTGAAGCGGACGAGACGGTCCATGCCGGCAATGCCGATCGCCGAAAGCAAAGCCGCGATCGTGGTCGGGATCAGGGTGATCAGCAGCGCGGCGAGGATCGCCACCGGCACCTGGCCGCCGGCATAGGAGGCGAAGCCTGGGATGGTCGAGACGGCGATCAGGAAGATGATCGTCAGGCCGACGAGCAGGATCGTCAGCGCGATCTCGTTCGGGGTCTTCTGGCGCTCGGCACCTTCGACCAGCGCGATCATGCGATCGAGGAAGCCCTGGCCCGGCTCCTGGGTGATGCGGACCTTGATCTGGTCCGAGATCACCCGGGTGCCGGCGGTCACTGCAGAACGGTCGCCGCCCGCCTCGCGGATCACCGGCGCGCTTTCGCCGGTGATCGCGCTTTCGTTGACCGAGGCGACGCCTTCGATGACCTCGCCGTCCGCCGGGATCAGGTCCCCGGTGTGGACGAGGACGGTATCACCCTTCTTGAGCTGGGAGGCCGGAACCGTCTTGCCGTTCGGCAGGCGGGCGGTCAGCTCGGACTTGGTGGCGCGCAGCGAGGCGGCCTGGGCGCGGCCCCTGCCTTCCGCCAGCGCCTCGGCAAAGGTGCCGAAGAGGACGGTCAGCCACAGCCACACGATCAGCTGGATCTGGAAGGCCATGGAGAGGTTGGTGCCGCCGATGAACAGCAGCACGGTGAGCAGGAGGGCCACCACCGCGGTGGTAAAGAGCACGGGGTTCTTCACCAGCTGGCGCGGATCGAGCTTCTTGAACGCGTCGCCGATGGCAGGGCCGATCAGGGACGGTTTGAACATGGTTGCGGTCGTCATGGAATTGGACCTCAGAAGAGCTGGCCGTGGATCATCGCGAGATGATCGGCGATGGGACCGAGCGCGAGGCTGGGAAGGAACGTGAGTCCGCCCAGGACCAGGATGATGCCGACGAGCAGGCCGATCCAGAGCAGGCCGGTCGTCGGGAACGAGCCCGCGCTTTCCGGGTGCACCTTCTTCGCGGCCAGGCTGCCGGCGATGGCGAGCACGGGCACGATGATGAAGAAGCGGCCGATCCACATCGCCACGCCGAGCAGCCCGTTGTAGAAGGGCGTGTTGGCGGTCAGGCCGGCAAAGGCCGAGCCGTTATTGGCCGTCGCGGACGTGAAGGCGTAGAGGATCTCGCTGAAGCCGTGCGGCCCCTTGTTGAGCGGACCCGCAAGGCCGGCCGGCAGAACCGAGGCGAGCGCGGTACAGCCCAGGATCATCAGCGGCAGCACCGCGATGGCGAGGACGGCGAGCTTGACCTCGCGGCTCTCGATCTTCTTGCCGACATATTCCGGCGTGCGGCCGACCATCAGGCCCGCGACGAACACCGCGAGGATGGCGAAGAGCAGGAAGCCGTAGATGCCGGCACCAACGCCGCCGATCACGACTTCGCCGAGCTGCATGTTGAACAGCGGGATCAGGCCGCCCAGCGGGGTCAGGCTGTCGTGCATCGCATTGACCGCGCCGCACGAGGCCGCCGTGGTCACCACGCTGAACAGCGCGCTGGCGGCGATGCCGAAGCGGACTTCCTTGCCCTCCATGCTGCCGCCGGCGAGGCCCAGCTGGTGGAGCATCGGGTTGCCCGCGGCTTCCTGCCAATAGGTGACGGCGGTGCCGGCGACGAACAGCGTCAGCATCGCGGCGAGGATCGCCCAGCCCTGACGCGTGTTCCCCACGGCCTTGCCGAAGGTATAGGTCAGGCCGACGCCGATCACGAGGATCGACAGCATCTGGAAGAAGTTGGTCAGCGCGCTCGGATTCTCGAACGGATGCGCCGAATTGACGTTGAAGAAGCCGCCACCGTTGGTGCCGAGCATCTTGATCGCTTCCTGGCTAGCCACCGGACCCATCAGGATGGTCTGCTTGGCGCCTTCCAGCGTCGTCGCGTCGACCGAGGTCATGAAGGTCTGCGGCACGCCGCTGGCGATCAGATAGGTCGCATAGACCACGCAGATCGGCAGCAGGACGTAGAGCGTCACCCGGGTCATGTCGGCCCAGAAATTGCCGATGCCGTTCGCCTGGCGCCGGGCGAAGCCGCGGAACAGCGCGAAGGCGATCGCGATGCCGGTCGCCGCCGACAGGAAGTTGTGGATGGCGAGGCCGAGCATGTTGCTCAGGATCGACAGGGTCTCGCCCGAATAGCTCTGCCAGTTGGTGTTGGCGACGAAGCTCACCGCAGTGTTGAAGGCGAGGTCGGGCGACTGGCCGGCCAGCCCGCGCGGATTGAGCGGCAGCAGGTCCTGGAAGCGCAAGATGAAGTAGGTGAACGCGAAGGTCGCGATCTGGAAGGCCAGCATGTGCAGCGCGTAGCGGCGCCAGCCCTGCTCGGCATTCGGGTCGACGCCCGCGAGCTTGTAGAAGCCGCGCTCGACGGGGCCGAGCACGGTGTGGAGCGGCGTGCGCCGCCCCTCATAGATGGCGAACAGCCAGAGCCCCATCGGCTTTGCCAGCGCGACGAGGATGAGGGTGAAGACGAGGATCAGCATCCAGCCTTGGACGGTCATGGAGATTTCCGATCAGAAGCGCTCGGGCCGGACGAGCACGGCCACGAGGTAGAGGAGCAGGCCCAAAGCGGTGAGCCCGGCGAGGATGAGCGGCAGCGGCATGGCGGTTCTCCTCAGGCCTGGTCGCAGAGGCGGACGAAGCCGAGGGTGAGCAGGACCAGCCCTGCGAGTGCCCCCAGCCAGATCAGGTCGTTCATGGTTTTCTTCCCTATTTCGAATGGGATGTATCGAAGCGCGACTTGTCGAAGCGGATATGGCGGGGCGGCACCGGGATCAGGCGGAACAAGCCCGGCCCCTCGATCAGCAGCGCCCAGCCCAGCATCCAGGCCGCGACGGAGGAGACTGCCTCGCCGAACTCGGCCGGGCTGGCGCTGTGCTCGGGCGGGCGGTGCATCGAGACGACCAGCGCCCACACCGCGAGCGCGCAGGCACCGAGCAGCAGCACGCCGCCCAGCCGGAGACCGAGCTGGGCGCGCCAGCCGCCGGTTCCTTCCTCCAGATGACGCAACGACAAACCCACGGTCAGACTCCCACATTGTCGGCTGGCGATGTGGTCCGGGGGGGAGTTAAGGTTCCACGGGGAAGTTGGTACCCACCATAAAGATTCCATAAAATCGTTGGCTGGGGCGGGAACCTCTGGATACTAGGAGGGTTCGAGGGCGCCGAGGGCGGTGCCGGAAGTGAAAGCTACGCCTTGGACACCACACACTCGGCCGAACCCGGCCATCAGGATCGGCTCGGCACCCTGGCGGTAGGCGCGATCGGCGTGGTGTTCGGCGACATCGGCACCTCGCCGCTCTATTCGCTCAAGGAAAGCTTCATCGGCCACCACCCGCTGGCGGTGGACCGAGCGCACATCTTCGGGGTGCTCTCGCTGGTCTTCTGGACGATGATGCTGGTGGTGACGGTCAAGTACGTCTTCATCATCCTGCGCGCGGACAACAAGGGCGAAGGCGGCAGCCTGGCGCTGCTCGCGCTGATCTCGCGCAAGCTCGGCGAGACGCGCTGGACGCCCTGGATCGCCGCGCTGGGCGTGAGCGCCACCGCGCTCTTCTACGGCGACGCGATCATCACCCCCGCCGTCTCGGTGCTATCGGCGGTCGAGGGCCTCGCCACGGTGCACAGCTCGCTGTCCGAGCTGGTGCTGCCGATCAGCATCGTCATCCTGATCGGCCTGTTCGCGATCCAGTCGCACGGCACCGCGCGGGTAGGCCGGCTGTTCGGGCCGGTGATGGTCTTCTACTTCCTGGTGATCGCGGTGCTCGGCGCCTTCGGCATCGCGAAGAACCCCGAGATCCTCTGGGCGCTCAATCCCTGGTACGCGCTCAACTTCTTCCTGCTCGATCCGATGCTCGCCTTCCTCGCGCTCGGCTCGGTGGTGCTGGCGGTGACCGGCGCCGAGGCGCTCTATGCCGATATGGGCCATTTCGGCCGCAAGGCGATCATGGTCTCCTGGCTCTACATCGCCTTCCCCTGCCTGATGCTCAACTATCTCGGCCAGTCGGCGCTGCTGCTCAGCCACCCGGCAGCGGTCGAGAACCCGTTCTTCCTGCTGGCGCCGGATTGGGCCCGCCTCCCCCTCGTCATCCTCGCGACCATGGCGACGGTGATCGCGTCGCAAGCGGTGATCTCGGGCGCCTTCTCGGTCACCCAACAGGCCGTCCAGCTCGGTTTCCTGCCCCGCCTGCGCATCCTCCACACCAGCGCCAAGGCAGCCGGCCAGATCTACGTCCCGCTGGCCAACTGGCTGCTGCTGGTCATGGTCATCCTGCTCGTCCTCGGCTTCCGCAGCTCGAGCAACCTCGCCGCGGCCTATGGCATCGCGGTCACCGGCACGATGTTCATCACCGCCTGCATGCTGGGCGTGCTGACCTTCGCGGTGTGGAAATGGCCGCCGGTGGTGGCCGGCCTCGTCACCGGCGGCTTCCTGCTGATCGACGGGCTCTATTTCGCCTCGAACGTCACCAAGATCCCCGATGGCGGCTGGTTCCCGCTGCTCGTCGCCGCGATCGCCTTCACCCTGCTCACCACCTGGGCGACCGGGCGCAAGCTGGTCCGCGCGCGATTGCACGAAGGCGCGATGCCGATCGAGATCTTCATCCAGTCCGCCGGCCAGTCGGTGCAGCGGGTGGGCGGCACCGCGGTGTTCCTCGCCAGCACCGACGACATCCCGCCCGCGCTGCTCCACAACCTCAAGCACAACAAGGTGCTGCACGATCGCGTGGTGATCCTCACCGTGGCGATCGAGCAGGTGCCGCACGTCGCGCCCGAAGCACGCAACCAGGTGACCCAGCTCGGCGCCGGCTTCTACCGCGTGGTCCTGCACTATGGCTTCATGGACGAAGTCGACATCCCCGCCGCCCTGCGCGGGCTGGGCGCTGCGGCGGGTGAGCCGTTCAAGCCGATGGAGACCAGCTATTTCCTCGCCCGCCAGACGCTGATCGCCTCGTCGCGGCCGGGCATGGCGATCTGGCGCGAGAAGCTGTTCGCCTGGATGGTCCGCAATGCGGAAAGCGCGATGGAGTTCTTCAAGCTGCCGACCAACCGCGTGGTCGAGCTGGGCAGCCAGGTGGAAATCTGAGCCCACCCCTCCCCCCAATCGTCATCCCGGCGAAAGCCGGGATCTCGTGCGGCTCAATCCCCGCCCTCGCCTGAGATCCCGACTTTCGTCGGGATGACGGCCATCCGCACACAAAACGGCCGGCGCCAGGAGGCATTGGCGCCGGCCAGTGAGCAACATAGTGCCCGTCGCGGGGCGAAGAATGGAGCGGCGCCGATTGGCACCGCCCCACTCCCTCCCCCCGAAGGTCAGAAGGACATGCGCAGGCCCGCGGTGATGATCCGCCCGGTGCTGGCATAGGTCTGCGAGACCGGGTTCGCCGCGTACATCGTGCGGTATTGCGGCGAATTGGTCATGTTGCGGCCCTCGAGCGAGAGCTTGGCGAAGTCGGTCACCGCATAGGACAGCGCGAAGTCGATGTTCAGCTGGTCCTCGTTATAGCCGAAGTCCGCGAACACCGGCGAGTTGCAGGGGCCGCCGCCGACGGTGGTGGTGCCCACCGAGCAGGTGCCGGTCGAAAGCGGGAAGCGGTTCACGTAGCGCGCGCGCCACGAACCCGAGACGCGAGCCGAGAACTTGCTGTCCTCATAGTAGAGCGTCGCGTTGAACGCGTCCGGCGAGGTGTTGAGGAACGGCCCCTCGGCATAGCTGTTCACCGCCGTGCCCGACACCGTCTGGCTGGTGTTGAGCACCGTGCCGGTCAGGTAGCTCAGGCTCGATTCGATGTGCGTGTAGTTCGCGGTCACGCCGAAATGCTTCAGGAAGCCGGGCAGGAAGAAGAAGTCGGTCTGCAGATTGACTTCGATGCCCTTGATGTCGCCGCCCGGCGCGTCCTTGAACTGGCGGATGGCCCAGGTGCCGCCCGCCGTGGTGTAGTTGAGCAGCGCGGCATTGGTGATGAAGCCGAGCACCTGCTGATACACTTCCGGCTCGAACACCGCGCCCAGCGGCGCCTCGAGCGCCACCTGCTGCGGGAAGCTGTCGATCGTCTTCTTGAACAGGTTGACCGCGACCAGCCCGTTATGGGCGAAATACTTCTCGACGCTCAGGTCGAGATTGGTCGCGCGGAACGGGTTGAGATAGGGATTGCCCACCGTCAGCGACGGCGCGGTGCCGTTGGCGTTCAGGCTGGTGGTGAAGGCGGTGGTGCCCGGCGTCAGGCTGGAGAGCTGCGGACGCGACATCACCTTGGAGGCGGCGAAGCGGACCAGGAGGTCGTCGGCGACTTCCCAGTTCGCGTTCATCGAGGGCAGCCAGTCCCAATATTCGTTCTTCGCGGTCACCGGCAGGCCGGCGACGCCATCGGCACCGCCGACATTGCCCGAGCCCGAAACGCGGGTGTTGGCGACGCGCAGGCCGACATTGCCGCGCAGCGGACGACCGAGCAGGTTGACGTTGTAGTCGACCTGGAAATAGCCCGAGACGTCATTCTCGGTCACGCCGCTCTTCTGGCGGCCGTCGACCACGGCGCGATAGTCGCCCCATTTGTTCACGCAATTGCAGTTGATGCCGAACTGATTGATGAACTTCTGGATGTCCGGCGCATAATAGCTGGTCGGCGTGCCCTGGGTCACGTTCAGGCCCTGGCCGAAGCCGATGGTCTGCCCCAGGTCGGTGATGTTGAGCTTCGATTCCGCCAGCGTCGGGTTGATCGCCTCGATCGACTGGTTGCGGCGGCCCTGATCGCCTTCATAGGAGAACTGCTTGGCCGTGCCGCCGAAGCGGATCGACATCTCGGGCAGCGCTTCATAGGTGAAGTTGACCCGCGCCACCTTGAACTCGTTGTCGACGGTGTTGGTGAAGTAGCGGATCGTCGAGAGACCCTTCACCAGCGTCCAGCTGTTCGGGTCGGCGACGTTGAAGCCCGGGTTGAACACCGGCATCTTGCCACCGGCGCGTTCGTCGAAGGTATAGCCGTCGCGGTCGATCGCGTTGAATTCCGCCAACAGGCCATAGGCGCGGAATTCCGACTTGGACCAGCCACCGGTAGCATCGGCATAGAAGCCCGGCGCGAACTCCTGGTGGACGTTCAGCGTCACCTGCTTGAAGTCGGTGCGGCCGAACTGGGTGTCGGCGAAGCTGCGCCAATCGACGTCGTCGAGGACGAGATAATCGGCCTGGCCGGCGCTGTTGACGTGCGCCTGGCGGATCTTGGTGTTCGGGCGGCCGAGCAGCTCGTTGTAATAGCCGATCTGGTTGGCCGTCGCGACGTACCCGGGCGAGGCCGGATTGTTGTAATAGTCGAACGGGTTGAGGTTGTTGGGGTTGAGGCTGTTCAGATAGCCCGCGAGCGGCGTCTGGCCGACGCCGTTGCCGGCCTGGTCGCCGTTGCAGTCGATGATCGCGCTGGGCACGCAGTTCGCGTAGAGCGCGACGCGGTCGGCATTGCCGTTGGTCGTGCCGATCGCGCGCAGGCCGGCCGTGCCGGTGCTGACGACGCGGGCATTGGTGCCGTTGCGGTTGAGGCCGATCGGCGTGATGCCGGTGTTGTTGCTGTTCTGGTCGTAGCGCGAGAAGACGCCGTCGACGGTGATCTCGGTGCCGGGACCCGGCTTCCACTGCGCGGTGGCGGTGGCGCCGATCCGCTCATAGTCGAGATACTGGCGACCGACCGAGGGCAGGCCCGGGATGATCGTGGTCGGCGTGACCGTGGCATAGGCCGCCGGGTCCGAGCCGAAGGTCGCGCCGGTGCCCTGGTTGCTCGGCCGCGCGAAGCCGAAGACGTTCGGCGTGATGCCGGCGATCTGCGAGTTGCGATAGGCATATTCGAACACGCCGATGTTGCGGCGATAGGCGTCGATCTGCTGTTCCTGCTTCTGGTAGGCGCCGGAGACCAGGATGCCGAAATTGTCGGTCACCCGCACCGATGCCAGGCCAGTGAAGCGCGGGTTCCACTTCTTGCCGTTCTCGCGATACTCGGCCTCGGCGCCCACGGCGAAGCGGTTCTTCTTGTACGAGAGCGGGCGGCCGGTGGTCAGGTCGATGATCGCGCCGAGCGAGCCCTCGTCATTCTCGGCCGCAGTCGACTTGGTCACCTTGATGCCGCCGAACAGCTCCGAGGCGAAGGTGTTGAAGTCGAAACCGCGCGAGCGGTTGGCGCCGGCGTCGGACTGGTTGCCGCCCGCGACGTTCTGGGCGTCGGCGCCGTTCAGGCGCACCGCCTGGAAGTCGCCGCCCAGACCGCGCACGGTGATGGTGCGGCCCTCGCCATTGTCACGGTCGATCGAGACGCCCGGCAGGCGCTGGATCGATTCCGCCAGGTTCGCGTCCGGGAAGTCGGCAATGTCCTCGGCAGTGATCGCGTCGACGATCTGGTTCGAGTTGCGCTTGATGTTGACCGAGTTGGCCAGCGAGGCGCGGAAACCGGTGACAACGATCGCATCGCCGCTCTCGGTCTGGTCCTGCGGCCGTGCCTGCGGATCGTCCTGGGCGGCGGTGGTGACTGCGGCGGCAGCCTCGGTGGTCTGCGCCCAGGCCGGCGTCGCCATCAGCAGCGCCAGGCCGAGCGCGCCGAGCGCAGTCGTGCCACGGAGCGCGGCGCGGCGCAGCGCCAGAGTGTCAGCGGTAGAAATCATCTTATCCTCCCCAAGGACTTTTCATCGACAAGCACTGGTCGATGCGCCCGGAGAAGCCTGGAATCAGGGTGCGACGCAGCATCTCGGAAAACGACCTCCGTCGCTCCGCAAGTTACAGCCATGTCGCGACTTGCCCCCTCCCACGCCCCCTTTGCGAATCTTCTCGTCCGCTTGGGCGCAAGCGTATCAGCCACGCTTGTTCACCCTATTGATCACGCTACCAGTCGCCGATGTCAACCGGTGTCATTGAACAAAATTTCACATTCCGGGCGTTGCGGCATTTCAGCAACATCGGGGAAATGCTGCTATGCAGCGCACAAATCCAGCCTAGGCACGCCCTTCCACCTCCCCTCCCCGCAAGGGAGGGGAATGCAGGCTACCCCTCGCGCGGCGGGGCGACCGAGGCGCGGTGGATCAGCGTCGAGGGGAAGAGCGACGGCTCCTCCACGGCGCTGCCATCGTCGCCGAAGAACTCGGCGAGCAGCTTCAGCGCCGCCGATCGCGCCATCGAGATGATCGGCCAGTGCACCGTGGTGAGCGGCGGCCAGATGTGCGAGGCGATGGCGGTGTCGTCGAAGCCGACGATCGACAGGTCCTCGGGCACGCTCATCCCGCGCCGGCGCGCGGCGTGGAGCGTGGCGGCGGCCATCTCGTCGTTCGAAGCGAAGATCGCGGTGGGGCGCGGCGACAGGTCGAGCAGCCGGTCGGCGGCGGCCAGGCCGGTCTCGAACGTGTAGTTGCCGTCGGCGATCAGGCTGCGCGGCAGCTTGATCCCCGCCTCTTCCAGCGCGTTCTCGAAGCCCTTCCTGCGCTCACGGGCCGAGCGGAAGCCATGCGGCCCCGCGATCAGGCCGATGCGGCGATGGCCGAGCGCGATCAGGTGGTTCACCGCCTCGGTCACCACTTCGCTGTCGTTCGAGGCGACCATGTGCTCGGAGCTGTCCAGCGTCGCCGAGCCCATGCGGACATAGCGGATGCCCAGCTCGCGGCAGAGTTCCGCCACCATCTCGTTCTCCGAGACCGGCGGCAGGAACATCACGCCGTAGAGCCGCTGGCGCTCGAGGAAGTTGCGGACATCCTCGAGCATGGTCGAGCTGCCGCGGTCGATCGGGCGGACGATCAGCTCGAACTCGGTGTCGCGCATCGCCTCGAGCATGCCGGCCTGCACGTTCATCACCATCTGGGCATTGGGATTGTCGTGGATCAGGCCGATCAGGAAGTTGCGCCGCAAAGCCAGCGCGCGCGCCTGGACATTGGGGACATAACCCAGGTCCGCGATCACCTGCTCCACCTTGGCGCGCGTGTCGCTATTGAGCAGCGGCGAGCGGTTGATCACCCGGCTGACGGTCTTTTTCGAGACGCCCGCGATACGCGCGACGTCGTTGATCGTGGGCTTTCCGGTTCTCTCCATCCCGCGACCATAATGGCTCGCGAGACAAAGACAAACCTGCTTGCGTGCGCAGCAATTCGGTAACCGGTGTCAGATACTTCCAGCAGTCATCCCCGCGAGGGCGGAGATGACGATTAGTCCGCGAGGATTACGATCAGGACGTCAGCTCCCAGGCTGGATGTACGGCACCCTGCCCCACAGCTCGCGCTCCCATTTGCGCGGGTCATTGGCCAGCCGGCTGGGCACGTCGAAGACCATCGTCGCGCGGTTGGGCAGTGTATAGGGCGCCCAGGCCGGCAGCCCCTTCGCCACCGGCCGTCCCGTCCGGGCCAGTGCCGCGAAGGCGCCCATCACCTGCCCGCTAAGCTTCCGCGCCGCCGCCCCGGTGCCGGTGAACGAGCCCGGCGCGTCGAGCGTCCCGAAGGCGAGCGCGATGTCCATCGTGTGCGGCGCACCACGCCCGGGCTGGGTCGGCGACTGGAAATCGACCTGATAGACCCAGGTGGCCTTCGCTCCCGCAGCGGCCCGCGCATCCGCCTCGAGCCACTGGCCCGGCCAGCTCCGCCCGGCGGTGGTGGCGCGGTAGAAGAGCTGCTCGGGCGTGTCCGACGGGAAATGCTCTCGGTACCGGGCGACCACCCATTCGGGCAGCAGGTCCATGCGCAGTTCGGGCGCCATGCGCGCGGCGACATTGTCCCAGGTCAGCCCCTTCACCTTGGCCGAACCGGGATCGATGAAGGCGCGTGTCTCGTCATGGGTGTTGCCCAGGATCATCGGGATCGACAGGCTCTGCGGATTCGCGTCGGGCCAGAACGGGTGGCGAGTGAGCCACTTCATGTCGAGCACCGGCCCGAAATAGACGCCGCCGCCCAGGATCGGATCGGTCGCGTCGAGCGCGTCGACCAGCTTCTCCACCGGCATGTCGAGCAGCGGCTGGAGGCTTTCCTCCTTCACCCCCAGCTTTGCCAGATAGGCCTGGGCACGCTTGGTGGCGTTGATCGGGCCCGAGGCGGTGACCTGCTGCCCGCTCATCGTCGCGGCGGAGTGGAACAGGCCCTTGGCCGCCGGCATGCCCATCAGCGTCGCGATCTTGGCGCCGCCGCCCGACTGGCCGAACACGAAGACACGCCGGGGATCGCCGCCGAACGCCGCGATATTGTCCCGCACCCATTGCAGCGCGAGGATCAGGTCGAGCTGGCCGAGATTGCCGCTGTCCGCAAAGCGCGGGTCGAACCGGGCGAGATAGAGATAGCCCAGCGCGTTGAGCCGGTGGTTGACCGTCACCACCACCACATCCTCGGTCGCGGCGAGCGTCGTTCCGTCGTTGAGCGGCACGGTGACGGTGCCGTTCGAATAGGCGCCGCCATGGATGTAGAGCATCACCGGACGCTTGGCGGCCGGATTGGCGCCGGGGGTCCAGATGTTGAGGAACAGGCAGTCCTCCGAAGCGGGCTGGCCGCCCTTCCCCTGGGGGCAGATCGCGCCGAAGTCATGCGCCGGCACGCTGACTCCCGGCGTCGCGAACGGCACCGGCGCGCGGAAACGGGGCGCGTTGCCGTAGCGGATGCCACGGAAGCGCAGCATGCCGCCGTCGAGCCTGTCGCCCTCGAACCGCCCCGCCCGTGTCTCGACCACCGCTTCGCCCGAAGCCGCCCGCGCGATCAGCGGCGCCGCCGCCAGCGCCATGCCACCCGCCACCACGCCACGCCGCGAAACCTGCATCACTCTCTCCCGACCCAAATATCCCCGCCTCGGATCGGGCGAGGTTCAACGGCGGACGTCGAGCCCGCCTTCGCCGAACGCAGCCAGATCGGCACGCGTGAACAGGCTCGCATCGCCCGGCAGCGAATGCTTGAGCGCCGTGAGCGCCAGGCCGGCATGCGCCGCGACCCTGGCATCGCCGCCGCTCTCGATCAGCCCGTGCAGCACGCCGGCCGCAAAGGCATCGCCCGCGCCGATGCGATCGACGATGCCGGCAATCAGGATCTCGTCGGTCTGGTAGCCGCCGGCACGCGTATCGACCCGCGCCGAGACGCGGTGGCTGTCGGCATCGTCGACATGGCGCGCGGTGTTGGCGATCGTCTGCAGCTTCGGGAAGGCCGCGAACGCCGCCTCCGCCGCCTCGCGCCGCCGATCGGGCCCGTCGCCCGAGAATGCGCGCCCGAGCAGCAGCGAGATGTCGCGGTGGTTGCCGAACAACAGGTCGGCATGGCCGATCAGCTGCGTCAGCACCGCCCTGGGATCGCTGTCCCAGCTCTCCCACAGCTTCGCGCGGTAATTGCCGTCGAACGAGACCGGGATGCCCTTCGCGCTCGCCGCCTCGGCCGCAGCGATGGCAGCGCTGGCGGTGTTGTGGCCGAGCGCCGGGGTGATCCCCGACAGGTGCAGCCGCGTGGCGCCTTCGAGCAGCTTGTCCCAGTCCCAGCTTTCCGCCGGCCGCTGGGCGAACACGGAGTAGGCACGGTCATAGACGACCTCGGACGCGCGCAGCCCGGCGCCAGGCGTCAGGAAGTACAGGCCCAGCCGGCCGGGCTCGGAAGCGATCGTCGAGGTATCGACCCCGCGCCGGCGCAACTCGCCGATCACGGCACCACCCAGCGGATTGTCCGCCACCGAGGAGATCATCCGCACCGAATGGCCAAGGCAGGCGAGACCGGTAGCGACATTCGCCTCGGCCCCGCCGACATTCACTTCGAGCTTCGGCGTCTGGAGCAGCAGTTCGCGCCCCGGAGGCGAGAGCCGCAGCATCAGCTCACCGAAAAAGGCGATGCTCATCGCGCCAGCCACCCGCCATCGACCGCCAGGATATGGCCCTGGACATAGTCCGCCGCCGAGGAAGCGAGGAACACCGCCGCGCCGCCCATGTCTTCGGGCGAACCCCAGCGACCGGCGGGGATGCGCTCCATGATCTGGCGGTTGCGCGTCTCGTCGGCCTGCAGCGCCGCGGTGTTGTTGGTGGCGATATAGCCCGGGGCGATCGCGTTCACATTGATGCCCTTGGCCGCCCACTCATTGGCGAGCAGCTTGGTGAGCCCGCCAATGCCCGACTTGGACGCGGTGTAGCTCGGCACGCGGATGCCGCCCTGGAAGGTCAGCATCGAGGCGATGTTGATGATCTTGCCGCCGCCATTGGCCACCATGTGCTTGCCCGCGGCCTGGCACAGGAAGAACACCGACTTGAGGTTGGTGTCGACCACCGCATCCCAATCCTCCTCGGTGAAATCGAGGCTGTCGTTGCGGCGGATGATGCCGGCATTGTTGACCAGGATGTTCAGCCCGCCCAACTTATCCACAGCTTCATCCACAACCCTGCCCACAGGCTCGATGGTCGAGAGATCGGCCGAGATGATCTCGGCGCGGCGGCCCAGCGCACGGACCTTCTCCACCGTCTCCTGCGCCGGCGTGCGGCCCACGGCGGCAACGTCCGCGCCCGCCGCTGCGAGCGCCAGCGCGATGCCTTGGCCGATGCCGGTATTGGCGCCGGTGACAACCGCGACGCGGCCAGTGAGGTCGAAAGGATTGGTCATTTTACCTCGTCATTCCCGCGAAAGCGGGAACCCACCTCCCGCCGTCGCACCAAGATCATCGCGTAGGAGATGGGCCCCCGCTTTCGCGGGGGTGACGATCAAACCAGCTGGCAGATGTCCAGCACGTTCATGTCGGTATAGTCCTGGTTCTCGCCCGCCATCGCCCAGATGAAGGCATAGGCCTTGGTCCCCGAACCCATATGAACCGACCAGGGCGGGCTGATCACCGCTTCCTCGTTCTGGACCACGATGTGCCGCAGCGCATCCTCCTGGCCCATGTAGTGGAACACGCGGTCCTTCGCGAGATCGTCGAGCTCGAAGTAGAGATAGATCTCGCTGCGACGCTCATGGATGTGCGGGGGCATGGTGTTCCACACCGAACCCGGCTTGAGCACGGTCAGGCCCATCACCAGCTGCGCGCTGTCGCACACCCCGGGGATGACGAGCTGGTAGATCGAGCGCTCGTTCGATTCCTCCAGCGTGCCGCGATCGAGGCGGTTGGCGTCGGCGATGCCGAGCTTGCGGGTCTGGAAGCCCTTATGCGCCGGGCACGAGACCAGATAGAAGCGCGCGCCGTCGCCCGAGAACTGCACGTCCTTGGCGCCCATCGTCACGTACAGGCAGTCCTTGTTGCCCAGCGTGAAGCTCTCGCCATCCACGGTCACGGTGCCTTCGGCACCGCTGATGTTGACCACCGCCAGCTCGCGGCGCTCGAGGAACGGATGACCCGCGGCCGAGGCCGGCTCGGTCTGGTCGGGCAGCTTCACCGAGCCGCTGGCCACCGCGACGCCGCCGATCACCATGCGATCGGCATGGGTGTAGTTCAGCACGACCTCGCCGTCGCGGAACAGGTCCGTGATCAGGTAGCGGTCACGCAGCTCCTCGTTCGAGACGCACTCCATCATGTCGGGGTGCGTGGCATAATAGGTACGGTCGAACATGGATGACTCCGTTGGTTGGATCAGGCTGCGGCGGCGACGGGCGCCGGCGCTTGTTGGTCGAGCTTGTACGCTTCACGCACCAGCCCGTTGGTGAGTTCGTACGCCAGCTCCGCCGCTTCCCAGTCGAGCAGCCGCCCCTCGGCGACCAGCCGCGCGAGGAAGCCGCAATCGATCCGCCGCGCGACGTCGTGGCGCGCCGGGATCGAGAGGAAGGCGCGCGTATCGTCGTTGAAGCCGACGGTGTTGTAGAAGCCGGCGGTCTCGGTCACCTGCTCGCGGAAGCGGCGCATGCCCTCGGGCGAGTCATGAAACCACCAGCTCGGGCCGAGCTTCAGGCACGGATAATGGCCGGCCAGCGGCGCCAGCTCGCGGGCGTAGACGGTCTCGTCGAGCGTGAAGAGAATGATCGAGAGATCGGTCGAGGTGCCGAACCGGTCGAGCAGCGGCTTGAGCGCGTGCACATAATCGGTGCGCATCGGGATGTCCGCGCCCTTGTCGCGGCCATGGCTCTCGAACAGCCCGCCATTGTGATTGCGGAACGAGCCCGGGTGGATCTGCATCACCATCCCGTCCTCGACGCTCATCGCCGCCATCTCGGTCAGCATCTGGGCGCGGAACAGCTCGGCATCCTGCGGGGTCCAGCGATCGGAGAGGATCGTGCGGAACAGCCGCTCGGCCTCGTCCTTGGAAAGGTTCGCCGTGGCGGCCGTCGGGTGGCCATGGTCGGTCGCGGTGGCGCCGGCGGCGCGGAAATCGGCGCGACGCTTGCGGTGGGCGGCGAGATAGCCGTCCCAGCTGTACACGTCCTCGCCGGTCTTCTCGGCGAAGATCTTCATCGCGCCGGCGAACTGCTCGTGCTCGACGTCGATCACCGCATCGGGGCGATAGGTGGTGACCACCCGGCCTTCCCAGCCGCTATTGTGGATCGCATGGTGCGGCGACAGGTCGTCCTGCGGCCCCTCGGTGGTGGCGAGGAAGCCGATGTTGAAGCGGTCGAACAGCGCCCGCGGCTTGAACGCGTCGGTCGCCAGCTTCTCGTTGATCGTGTCGTAATAATGATCGGCGGTGGAGGCATCGAGCGCCACGTCGAAGCCGAACACCTCGCCGAACACATGGCTCAGCCACATCGCCGAAGGGGTGCCGCGGAAGAGGTAGGTGTGCTCGGCAAAGGTCCGCCACGCCTCGCGCGGATCAGTCCCGGGCATGCCCGCCTTGCTCGGCACGCACAGATCGTCGAGTGCCACGCCCTGCGAATAGAGCATGCGGTAGATATAGTGATCCGGCGAGAGCAGCAGCTCGGTGGCGTTCGACCAGTTGGCATTGGTCGAGAACCAGGTCGGATCGGTGTGCCCATGCGGGCTGATGATCGGAAGCCCGGCCACCTCGGCATAGAGCGCACGCGCGATACGCCGCGTGTTCTCCTCCGCCGGGAACAGCCGGTCAGGGTCAAGCTTCAGGGGCCGGGGCATCTCTCAATCCTCTCTTTTACGCGACGTCCGCGCGCTCGAGGCGCGGCGAAAGCAGGTGGATCGAAAGCAGCGCCAGGAAGTACGCCGCACCCGCGACGATGAAGAGCGGCGCATAGCTGCCGATCACGTCGAGCACATACCCCGCGTACTTCGAGAAGACCATGCCGCCAACCGCACCGACGGTGCCGCCGATCCCGATCACCGAGCCTACCGCGAAGCGCGGCACGGTGTCCGACGGGATGGTGTAGAGCGTCGCCGAGAAGCTCTGGTGTGCAGCCGCGGCCACACCGACCACGAACACGCTGATCCAGAGGTTGCCGTAGAAGGTGGTGAACACCACCGGCAGCACGAAGCAGGCCGAGATCAGCATGGTCAGCTTGCGCGCCTTGTTCACGCTCATGCCCGTGCTCATCAGCTTGCCCGAGAGCCAGCCGCCCGCGATCGAGCCTACGTCGGAGATCAGGTAGATGGCGCCCAGCGCGATCGCCGCGGTCGGCGTGTCCCAGCTCGTCAGGTTCAGGCCATATTCCTTGCCCAGCCAGCTCGGCAGCCAGAACAGGTAGAACCACCAGATCGGGTCGATGAAGAACTTGCCGAGCGCGAACGCCCAGGTTTCCCTGGTACGGAGCAGCTTGCCCCAGAGGTTCTTCACCTTCACCTCGGGATCGGCTGGGTCCTGGGTGATATAGGCGAGTTCGGTCGCGCCTACCTTGGGGTGATCGGCCGGCTTGTCGCGGAAGATGGCGAGCCAGGCGATCAGCCAGACAATGCCGAACACGCCGGTGATCACGAAGGTCATACGCCAGCCAAAGGCCGGCACCATCGCCCAGATCAGCAGCGGGGTGAGGATCGCGCCGACGTTCGAGCCGGCGTTGAACAGGCCGACCGCGAAGGCACGCTCCTTGGCCGGGAACCAGTCCGCGACGGTCTTCACGCCCGCCGGGAAGTTGCCCGATTCACCGATGCCCAGGCCGAAGCGAGCCAGGGTGAACTGCATGACGCTGTGCACGCCGCCATGCGCGACGTGCGCGATCGTCCAGATCACGACCGCGATGGCGTAGCCGAAGCGCGCGCCGATCGCGTCGACGATCTTGCCGAAGGCGAGATAGCCGATCGCATAGGCTGCCTGGAAATAGAAGACTATGTTGGCGTAGTCGGTCTCGGACCAGCCGAGTTCCTTGGAGAGATCGGGCTTGAGCACCGCAATCATCTGCCGGTCGACATAGTTGATCGCGGTGGCAGCGAAGAGCAGCCCCACGATCACCCAGCGGTAGCGACCGACGCGCGAAACCGCGCCGGAGACTGCCGCCTCTCCCTTACTCGCCATCATTCTCTCCCTTTTATTTTTCTTCCGCGACCACCGAATCAGGCGTCGTGAATGCCGACGATACGGCACTTCACGCTGTAGTCATTCGCGAACCGTGCCTCCACCAGCTCGCCGACGCGAACGGGATGGACACCGGTGACTGCGCCGGTGGAGATCCACTGGCCCTTCGCGAGCGGAAGCTGCCGGTTGGCGGCGAGTTCGAACAGGAAGCGGACGGCGCCGAACGGACCATCGAGCATGGTGCTCGCCGTCGCCTCGCCGGCCACTTCGCCGTCGATCGTCAGCGCAACCGGCCATTCCAGGAAGTCGGTGCCGCGCGGGATCTCCGCACCGATCACCAGGCCGTTATTGTTGCCGAAATCGGAGACGGTCACGGCCGGACCATGCTCGTTGATCCCTGGGAAGGGCGAGCTCGCCACCTCGATGCCGACATGGACGGCGTCGACATATTCGGCGACTTCCGCGTTGGTCCAGGCGCGGTCGAAATTCTCGGGCAGCGTGCCCAGGCGCAGCAGATATTCCGCCTCGCCCGCTGCGAAACCGCGCTCGAACACCGGCATCACGGGCACGTCGCCTTCGTCGGCGGTCACCACCGAATCGGCGAAGATCGGGCCGGCCAGGCGGTTCGAGCCATAGGTGTCGTCCAGCGGCGCGGGAATCTTGCCCACCTTCCAGCCGGCAACCTCGTCGCCGAACAGCGCGATCGCGCGCTCCTGGATGCCGTAAGCCTCGTCGAGCGTACCGGGCAGCTCGCCCGGATAGTCGATCGGTGCATTTCCTGCCTGTCGGGCCGCGACAAATGCTTGGGCGATGGCCTCGGCCGGTTCACGTCCTTCAATCAACGGTAAATCCCCTGCTCCGGTCGCGTGAGAGTCGCCCGCCATGTCTCGACCACGCAAACGCAGCCGTCGCCCGACATCGCCGTTCCACCCGCTTCGCCTTGATCCGTGGACCGCTCGCCTCCCGCGATCCGCGAATTTGTGGAGAAGACAGGCCGGAACCGGTGCCGGACCATGTCGAGTAACTTGCGCGCGATCTCCTCTCCGAGTGGCCGCGTCCCGGCTTTGCGCGGGTCCGCGGAATGTCGCTACGATGCTACCGGTGTCAGGGCCATGCGTCAACGCACCTCGGCTCGGAAGATCGAAATAACACGGAAACGAGAAAGATATTGCCACCGGTGTCACCCATAGGCATGCTTGACAGCGGAGACGGCAAAGACCGTCCTGTTCGTTCAGAGAGGCATGTCATGATCCGCACCTCCACCAGCATCGCCCTGGCCTGGGTACTTGCGCTCGCCGCGAGCCCCGCCTTTGCGCAAACGGCGGATGATGGCCTGCTCTTCCGCGCATCCGGCGACCGGAACGGCACGGCGGAAGTGGCACGCGGCGATGCGGTGCCCAACTTCCAGTCCAAGGTCACCAATGTTGCCGACGGGGCGATCGGCGGCGCCTTCCGCTGGGCCGATGACGGCTACATCGCCTGGAACGCGCCGGGGAACATCGAGGCGCAGCGCGGCACCCTCTCCTTCTTCTGGCGCGCCCGCGAGCCGCTCGGCGAAGCGCCCTTCGTGATCTTCCGCACCGGCTTCGCGGATCATTCGAGCTGGGACATGGCGTTCCTGCGCATCGACTGGAACGGCCATGGCTTCGACGCCTTCGTGACCGATGCGAACCTGTCTCGCGTCCGCGTCTCGTTCCGCATGCCCGAAGTCCCGGCCGCCAATGCCTGGCACCATATCGCCTTCGCCTGGGACGAAGCGGTCGGCGTGCGCCTCTTCGTCGATGGCAAGGAAGTCGCCCGCAAGGACCAGAAGGCCGATCTCGATTCGGGGCTCGACCAGTTCGGCCTGGCCGGCCGGATCATGTCGCCGCACCAGGTACAGAGCCGCTACAATTTCATGCGCGGCAGCGATGTCGACGAGCTGCGCGTCTACAACCGCATGCTCGACGGCGCCGGCATCGCCGCGCTCGCCGCCAAGGCCGAGCCCGCGCCCGAGCCCGCCGCCGATACGGCAGGCAAGCGCCCCGCGTGGCTCCACCGCTTCGGCTGGGACACCGCCTCGCCGCCGGTCCTCGCCGACAAGGTCACCAGCGTCCGCAAGGTCGAGTTCGCCGATGCCAAAGACCTGAAGGAATGGATGTGGAAGGGCGTGGACGGAATCGCCGAGACCACCTGGCCCGGCGTCTACAACCGCTCGAAGCTGCCTGGCCGCGACGACTATTTCGAGCTGCCCGACTGGAACGTCTATGTGCAGGGCGGCAAGACCTACACGCTGACCGTCCCCGCCGCCGAGAAGTTCAACCGCGTCGAGATCCGCGGCGCAGCCTATGGCGCACTCGACTACAGCCCTGACGGCACCAGCTTCCGCTCCGTCGCAAAGCGCCCTCAGGGCGTCGTCCGCAGCGTCACCTCGCTGGGTGAGGCGCAGGGTGGCACGCTCCGCTTCACCAATGTGATGCAGGAGCAGCCGATCCAGGAGATCTGGGCCTATGACGTCGGCACCGCGAAAGAACCGGAGGGCAGCTTCAAGCTGAGCTACACGGTCGACGCCAAGGTTTCCGCCGATCTCGCCGCGCTCGAGCCGCTCAACAAGTTCATCCGCGGCCGCTATCCCACCGACGAGCGCAACACCGTGCTGGCCTTGCCCCCGGGCGCAGGCTCGGCCGCAGCCGGCGCGGGCAGCGCCGCCTCGACCGGTGCTGCCGCGCATGTCGAAGGGGCGATGCCGATCGTCCATGTCCTGATCCCCTCGGGCTTCGGCGACGCCTTCGCCGGCCGCGCCCTCGCCCGCGCCTGGAACTATGGCTGGGAGAACAGCCGCGACGGGCTCGACGGCATCGCGCTCGACATCCCGGCACTCAAGGCCACGCCCGGCAAGGACGGGCTGATCCCGCTCAACATCAAGGTGAAGGACCCGATCTGGCCGGGCCGCGACATGATCGACCTGTCGGTCTCGGTCCGCCCGAACGAGGCCCGCACGCTCTGGCTCGACCTGCGCGACCGCATCCTCACCAACGACAGCCTCTATCTGTCGGTAGCCTCCGCCGCGCCCGACTTCGGCCCCGCCTCACTCGACGGGATGAACATCCGCCTGGTCTTCAAGGACCGAGCCGCCGCACTTCCCGAGCATGTCGCCGACCGGTTCAACCAGGTGAAGGACAATTGGGCCTTCCTGGTCGAGGAACACACCGCCTCGAAGCGCGAGGGGCTGTACCGCCGCGTCTTCGCCGATGCGAGCGACCTGCTGCGCGTCGATCCCGACCATGTCGAGGGGCGCCGCTACTGGGCGGACATCAGCTATGGCGCGCAGAACCTGCCCGAGTTCAAGCAGCCAGAAGCCCCCGCGGGCATGCCGCTATGGGCCTTTCGCCAGCTCGAGGACCTCAGGATCACCCGCCAGTTCGTCAACTGGTGGATCGACAATCGCCAGGTGCCGTACGGCGATTTCGGCGGCGGCATCTCGGACGACACCGACCTGACCCAGCAATGGCCGGGCCTGGCGCTGATGGGCGTCGATCCCGACAAGATCAACACCTCGCTCCGCGCGCTTTCGGACGCCGTCTACACCAACGGCATGATGGTGAACGGCCTCGGCCACATCACCACCGATGAGCTCCACGCCTATGAGGAGGGCATGAACTCGGACGCCGAGCGGCTCTACCTCAACTGGGGTGAGCCCAAATCGGTCGAGCGGCTGATGGCGACGGTGAAGGCGCTGAAGACCGTCATCCTGCCCAACCCCGCCGGCCATATGCACTTCGCCAGCAACTGGTACGGCGCGCAGAAGGTCTACCGCGAGGGGCCGTTCGAGTGGCAGAAGCCCTATAGCTGGGTCGTCCTCCACGCCCCAACGCTGATCGGCGTCTATAACGGCAACCCCGATGCCCGCGGCCTGATCACCGGCACGGTCGACGGGCTGCTCGCGCACGGCAAGCAGGACGCCAAGGGCAATTGGAGCTACCCCAACGAGATCAACTGGCGCAGCGATGCCGAGCGCGCGGGCGATGGCGGCGGCGCTTCCACCCCGATGCAGGCGGTGTGGTCGGCATACCGCTTCACCGGCGACACCAAGTACCTGAACCCGATCCTCGCCCGCGCGACCAAGAGCGGCCCGGCCTCGGTGCAGGACATCAACGAGAACCTGGTCAAGCTGCTCGGCGGCGACAAGGACTGGTCGAAGACGCTCACCGACAGGGCGAAGAAGGGCGGCGCCTTCGAGCAATGGGCCGCCTGGGACGCGACTGGCGACACCAGATACCTGGAATCGCTCCATGCCGCGGCAATCGAGGACAAGTCGCAGCGCCAGTACATGTACACCGAGGGCCATTGGTGGTCCGACCGTGTCGACCAGCCCAACGAGATTCTCCAGCGCGAGCGTCTCGGCGGCATCGCGCTGCGCCGGAACCAGACCTGGCCGGGCAATGCGGTGAGCTGGCGCTTCGACGATCCCGAAGGTGCGCTCAAGACGGCGATCCTCGTCCCAGGCGCCACGCAGACCCACTTCAAGGTCATCGCCTACAATAGCGGCGACACGCCCCAGAGCGCGGAGATGTCGACCTGGAACGTAGCCGCAGGCGAATGGGAGATGGTAGCGAACGGCACTACCACCCCCCTCCATCTCGAACGCAGCGCCTCCACCCGCGTGACCTTCGCGCCGCACGCCACGACGGAGATCGAGTTCACCCTGAAGACGCCAGGCGAAGAAGTCGCCACGCGTGCGGACCTCGGCATCGGCAATGACGATATCGTGGTGAAGGGCGGCAGGCTCGCCGCCACCGTCCACAGCCTTGGCGCGAAGGACGCCGCGGGCGGCACGCTCATCATCGAGGACGCCTCGGGCAAGACGCTGGCGAGCGCTCCCGTCCCCGCCCTCGCCGCGCCACTCGACCTCACGCCCAAGACCGCGACGGTGCGCCTCTCGCTTCCCAGGGGGGCGGCACGCGTGCGCGTTGCGCTCCCCGGCAATGCCCCGGAGGTGACGCAGCGGAACAATGTGGTGAAGCTGCCCAACTGATCCGGAGGACCGCGATGCAACGCCGTCAGTTCCTCGCCGCCGCCAGTGTCGCCGCGCTTCCGCGCATCGCACTGGCCGCACCCGATCGCGATGCCGAGCTGCGCGCGATGCTCGACGGGCTTTCCGGCACCCCTTCGGTGAAGCTGGGCCGGGTCTCCGGATTCGATCCGAACGGCCTTTCCGCTTCGTCCCGGATCGACCTGGAGACGGTCCGCGCCGGGCTCGAGGCCGATTCCGCGATGATCCGGCTGTTCCCCATAGGGCGCTTCGGCCGTTCGCCCTATGTGATCGCGCCCAATGCGGGCGCCTGGCGCGAAGCCGTCCCGTCTGCGCAACGGGTCGAGGCGGAGACCACACAGATCGAGGCCGATGCCCAGCGGGGCGTGATCCTCCCCGCGCCGCTGCTCGCGAAAACGCGCGCTGGTATCGGCGCGGCCGCCGACAAGGCTGGCGGTGCCGCCGCCCAGGCCTTGCGCAAACAGGCAGCGCTGCTCGCCGAGCTTGTCTCCAGGGCGCCCGCCGAGCCGGGAACCGGACGCTTCCCGGGCGGCCGCGATTATTTCGCGCTGCTGCTCGAACGCCATTACGGCCGGATCGACCCGGCGGAAGCGCACCGGATCATGCTCCACAAGGCGCGCGAACTCACTGCCCGCACCGATAGCGTCCTCAGGCGTCTGGGCTACACAAAGGGCAGTGTCGGCGCGCGGATCAGCGCGGCGTTCAAGGACCCGCGCTTCCTCTACAGCGACGACGATGCCGGCCGCGATCGCGCGGTCGCCGACATGAACGCGGCGCTCGCCAGGGTCCCTGAGCATCTGCCCGCGTTGTTCGGTCCGCTGCCGCCCCAGTGCCTGAACGTCGCCACGGTGCGGATGACGCGGGCCGAGGAAGCCGAAGGCAAGCAGGGCTATCGCACCGTCCCCACCGCCACCACGCCCGGCGCCTATTATCCCGACCTCAAGCGCATCCGCGATCGCCCGTCCTGGACGCTGCCCGCCGTCGTCCATCACGAATTGCTGCCCGGCCACATGATCCAGCTGCCGATCGAGGTGGCGGCCAACCCGCACCCGCTGCGACTCGAATATGCCCCCGCCTTTGCGGAAGGCTGGGCGATCTACACCGAGCAGCTGATGGCCTCTGAAGGCGCCTTTGCCGGCGACGATCATGCCCTTCTGGGGCATTTGCACTGGCTGCTGTTCCGGATCGGTCGCGGACTGGTTGACACCGGTGTCCATATCGGACAAGAAACCCTTGCACAGACGAGCGGGAAGCTCGCCACATTGCAGGGAGAGGCAGCCTATTTCGCGCCGATGGCGCAGGATATCGAGCGAATCTGCATTGAACCCGCCATGCGCGCCGCGGAGGCGCTCACCTGGCTGGGACTGGCCCGCAAGGGGGCCGCTGCAAAGCGCAACGGCCTGGAATCGCTCAGGAAATTCCATCGCAAGGTGCTGGCCGACGGCCGCAAGCGCTTCGCGATGATCGGATAGAGCCGACGCAAGCCGGCCAGGACGAACAGAGAGCCGGCATCAGCCGGCCAATACACCAGGCGAGCCGCGTGCGCGGCGGGACCTGGGACACTGACCATGGGAGAATTGGGATGCGTAAAGGGATAATCAGGCAGAATCTGTGGTGTGCCGGCGCTTCGCTGGCGGTGATTGCCGGCGCGAGCATCGCGTCTCCGGCGCTGGCGCAGGACGCGCAGGCGCCCGCCCCCGCCGACACGACCGTGCAGGAGCAGGACCAGGCCACCGAAGGCGCCATCGTTGTCACCGGTTTCCGTCAGTCGCTCGACAAGGCGCTGAACGTGAAGCGCGAGTCGGTATCGTCGGTCGACGCGATCGTCGCGGAGGACATCGCGAAGTTCCCGGACCAGAACCTCGCGGAATCGCTGCAGCGTATCCCGGGCATCTCGATCCAGCGTGACGCCGGCGAAGGCCGCGCGATCACCGTGCGCGGCCTCGGCGCGCAGTTCACACGCGTCCGCGTCAACGGCCTGGAGACAGTCGCCACCTCGACCGACGGCGCCTCGGCCAATCGCGATCGTGCGTTCGATTTCAACGTGTTCGCGTCCGAGCTGTTCAGCTCGCTCGTCGTCCACAAGACCGCCGAGGCCTCGCTCGACGAAGGCTCGCTCGGCGCCGTGGTCGATCTCAACACCGGCAATCCGCTCGCGGGCAAGGCCGGCTTCACCTTTGTCGGCTCGGTGCAGGGCAGCTACAACGACCTCTCCAAGAACTGGGGACCGCGCGTCGCCGGCCTGCTGTCGTGGAAGTCGCCGGACGGGACGTTCGGCGTGGCGGTCTCGGGCGCCTATTCGAAGACCGACAATCTCGAGCTCGGCAACAATTCGGTGCGCTGGGCGCAGGCGACCTTCGACCAGGTCGACGGCACCAACTGCTGGACCACGGCGAACTCGGGCGGCACCTATGTCCCAAGCGCGGCCTGTTCCAAGGCTGCCCTCGCCTTCCACCCGCGCATCCCGCGCTACGGCATCGTCGAGCATGACCGCGAGCGCCTGGGACTCACCGGCAGTGTCCAATGGTCGCCGAGCGACGCCACCAAGATCTCGATCGACGGCCTCTATTCGCGGTTCAAGGAAACCCGCGAGGAGAAGTGGCTCGAGGTGCTGGCGCGTTCGAACGAGCGTTCGATCAACGTCGTGAACCCGGTCTACGACAGCAACAACAACATGATCTCGGCGACGCTCAACGACGCCTGGGTGCGTACCGAGCATTATCTGCGCAAGTCGGACACCGAGTTCTACCAGATCGGCGGCACCTGGGATCAGCAGCTGGGCGACAGCTTCCGCTTCACCCTGCTCGGCGGTCTGTCCAAGTCCAACGCGGACATCCCTGTCGAGACCACGCTCATCCTCGATGACCGCGACGCGCAGAACTACAAGTACGACTATACCAACATGCGCCAGCCGGTGCTGAGCTACGGCACCAGCGTCACCGATCCGGCGAACTTCCAGCTCGCCGAAATCCGCGATCGTCCGTCGAACGTCACCAACAAGTTCCGCACCGCCCAGCTGCGCACCGAGTGGGACGTGGCCGAGGGCTTCCAGATCAAGTCGGGCGCGATGTATCGCCGCTTCGATTACACGGTGAAGGCGTTCCAGCGCGACACAGCGGTCTGCGGCAATGGCGGGCTCGACCTGGTACTCAAGACGATCACCTGCTCGACCACCTCCACCTTCGGCCCCAGCGCGGTCTACGGCTTCCAGGCCACCCCGGCGCTGACCGAGCTGGTCAATCTGGGCAATGCCGGCCAGCCGGCGGGCACCACCACCAGCTGGGTGGTCGCGAACATCGACGCGGCGGCCAAGTACACTGGCCTCTACAACCGCGCGCTCGCGCTCGACGTCGGCAACAACCGCAACGTCACCGAAGAGGTGAAGGGCGGCTATCTCCAGTTCGATGCCAAGGGCGAGCTGCTCGGCCTGCGCTATGCGCTCAACGCCGGCATCCGCTATGCGAGCACCGACCAGAGCTCGACCGGCATCAACGGCACCACCCCGGTGACCGTGAAGCGCAACTATTCCGACTGGCTGCCGTCGATGAACATCGCGCTGTTCCCGACCGACAAGGTCATCCTGCGCGGCGCCATCGCGGACGTGATGACCCGCCCGACGCTCGGCAGCCTGACTCCCGGCGGCTCGGCCGACGGCTTCAACTACCGGGTGAGCTTCGGCAATCCGAACCTCGATCCGTTCCGTGCCACCGCCTATGACCTTGCGGCCGAATGGTATTTCGCGCCCCAGTCGATCTTCTCGGTCGCGGTGTTCAAGAAGGACGTGAAGAGCTTCCCGGTCAGCGCCACGCTGACGGGCCAGACCTTCACCTCGACCGGCCTGCCCGCCTCGGTGCTCGCCGCCTCGTCGCCGGCCTTCCTCAACCCGGCCCAGCTGTCGCAGCCGATCTGGACGGTGGTAACCACGGTCAACGGCACCGGCGCCTCGCTCAAGGGCGTCGAGATCGCGATCCAGGCGCCGTTCCGCTTCCTGCCGGGCTTCCTCAAGAACTTCGGCGGCATCGCGAACGCGACCTTCATCGATTCGACCGCGAACTACAGCCAGTCGGCACCGGCCACCGCGGTCAACGCCAACGGCTCGCTCACGCTGCCGAACAAGGTGTTCTCCTCGACGCTCTACGGCGTGTCGAAAAAGGCGTTCAACGCGACGCTCTACTATGAGGACAAGAAGTTCAGCGCCCGCGCCTCGGTCAGCTATCGCGGTCCCTATGTCGACGCCGGCTCGGGCACGGGCAACGTGTTCGAAGGCTATAACGCGATCACCAATGTCGATGCCTCGGTGCGCTACAAGCTCACCGACTGGATCGAGCTCTCGATCGAGGGCACCAACCTCACCGACGCCTATCGCGACCGCTACACCGACACGGCGGCGAACCGGAACTACGAGTACAACCACTTCGGCCGCACGTTCCTGTTCGGCGCCCGCCTGAAGCTCTGATCGCCTCCGCGATCCACTTGGGGGCCGTCGCATCACCCGATGCGGCGGCCCTTTCTTTTGCCCGCACGCGAAAACGCACACGGCGCGAGCCGGCGGGATCTTCTACTGGCTGGAGATTGGTACGGGTGGTCGGACTCGAACCGACATGTTGTTGCCAACGGCGGATTTTGAGTCCGCTGCGTCTACCATTCCGCCACACCCGCAGCGAAGCGGCTGGCTAGACCATGGGGCGAGCCAGGGCAAGCCGCTGCTGCTGGCGATCCGCGGGGAAATCGCGCATGGGAAAGCCATGAGCGCAAGCGAACCCATTGGCATCCCCTATGACGGCACGGCACCCGAAAGCATCGATCCCTGGTCCCGGCTGATCTTCGATACGCTGTCGCCGTGGCCGATCGCCCAGGCCGGCACCTGGACGCGCTGGGATCCCGGCTATCTGCTGCTCCAGATCGACACCTCCGGCGACGCGAAGATCGAACCGATCTTCATCGACAGCGCCGATAGCGGCCTGACCGTGATGTTCGGCCATTGGGAAGACACTCTGCCGCATATGGAAACCAGCTCCACGGATGAGGATGCAGCCGTAGCGGCGGCGCAGGTCGAGCGTCTGGTCGAGCAATGGCTGGGCGGCGATTTGCGGACTGCGGTCTATTACCGGGCAGACGGAGAATGGTGCGGCAGCATCGCGATCGAAGGCCATGATGCCGGATTGCAGCTGCGTCATGCCGCAGCGGAACTGCGCGATTTCAGCCCTGTCCGGGTCGAGCTGCGCAGCCCTGCCCGCAAGGACTGGGAAGAGATCGCCATTCCGCCCGAGTGGCTGACACCATCCGGCTGACAGCTCAGCTCCGTGGCGCCTGGCGGCGATAACTCAGTGCCTCGGCTACATGGATCCGCCCTACCCCGTCCGCGCCCGCCAGGTCGGCGATCGTCCGGGCCACGCGCAGCACCCGGGTATAGCCGCGCGCCGACAGCCGCATCGCCTCCGCCGCCTGCGCCAGCAGCTTGCGTCCCGCTTCATCCGGCGCGGCATATGCGGTTAGCACATCGCCTTCCGCCTCGGCATTGGTCCGCGCCGCCACGTCCCGGTAGCGCGTAGCCTGCAACGCCCGCGCCTCCGCCACCCGCGCCGCCACCTCGGCCGATCCCTCCGCCGGCCGGTCGAGCACCAGGTCCGCCGCCGTCACCGACTGCACCTCGACATGCAGGTCGATCCGGTCGAGCAGCGGGCCCGAGACCTTGGCCTGGTAATCCGCCGCACAGCGCGGCGCCCTGGCACAGGCCAGCGCAGGATCGCCCAGATGCCCGCAGCGGCACGGGTTCATCGCCGCGACCAGCTGCACGCGCGCCGGAAAGGTAACGTGCGCATTGGCCCGCGCCACGCTCACCACCCCCGCCTCGATCGGCTGGCGCAGCGAATCGAGCACCGCGCGCTGGAATTCGGGCAGCTCGTCGAGGAACAGCACCCCCATATGCGCCAGGCTCACCTCGCCCGGCTTCACCTTGAGCCCGCCTCCGGTGAGCGCCGCCATCGAGGCCGAATGATGGGGCGAGCGAAACGGTCGCGTGCGGGTCAGCCGCCCGCCCTGCAGCGTGCCGGCGACCGAGGCGACCATCGACACCTCCAGCGCCTCCGGCATTATGTAGCAGATGCACCAAGATGATTGCATACATCATCATATGAGATACTGTAGCCATCACTCATGAGGTATAATGGTATCCCCGTGCTGACGAACCGAGGGGATCAGGTTGAGGTGAGTGACTTGGCCCAATAGCTCGCATATAGTGGGACTATGGGGGATGACAGCGCACACGTTCGGCTGACGTTAGATACTGACGAGCCGATTTCGCTTTCTGATTTCGTCGGCACCTTTGTCGGAATCGAGAGCCAGTTCGAGAAGTTCATCGCGGCACAACGTCCTGACCTTCGCGGCGAGAGCGAGTTCTTCGTCAAGGAGGTGAGGAAAGGTTCTATTGAAGCCGACTTGATCGTATTGGCTGCTATTAGTGCGGGGGCGGGCTTTCCGGAGCTTCCCGGCCTCATCGACGCGCTCGATAAAACGCAGATTCTCACCAAGTTCGTGGGCGACCTTCGGGACCGGATCGCTCCTTATTTTATTCGTGGCGGTCGTGATCCGAAGGCGAGCAAGAGCGACCTTTCCGATTTCTACAAGGTGGTTTCGGCGATGGTTCGAGACCCCAAAGGCCGGATGAATCTGGAAACGGCGGTATATGAAGACGGGAAGCGCGACGTTCGCGCCGCCTTCAAATTCTCGTCTTCCGACGCTCGAACCGCACAAGGTGAAATTAGCGAGCATCGGAGGGAGTTAGAGGCCAAGTCGGACAGTGATTACGAGCGCGTTCTACTGCGCTTTGTCAGGCCGAGCGTGGAGAAGGGAAAGCCCGGAAAGAAGGGTGGTGAACGTGGTGTTATCGAGAAGCTGCATAAGAGGGCGCTTCCGATCGTATATGCGTCCGATCTGGCCGAGCAGCGCATTCGGCATGAGAAATTGCAGGTTGAGGGAAACGTGTTTCGCACATTGTTCGACGTGGACGTGAATGTGGAACTCAACGCGAACGGGAAACCTCTCGCATATAACCATGCCTGTATCGCCAAATAAGCTCTCGCAGATCGGCTTCGTCCTGTTTCTCGTAATCCATGAATCTATTTAGTTTGGAGGCTGTTGTGGACCGCGCGGTTTATTATCTCCGGGCTGCCAATGGCCAATGGCCCGGCCAAATCGGACCCCGGCTGCTTGACATGCGCGTAACCGGGTCTTCACGAGAAAAGGCTATCACCAAGGCTCAGCAAATCCTGCGCGAGCAGATAACGTTGCCCTACGATCATGCTTGGCTTGTGGATGATGACGGGTGGACTGTCTGGGCCTCGGCCGAGGAAGGTTTCACATCCGTTATAAATACGGAAGATGCCCAACCAGAACGATCTGCACAAACGCCGTAAGGCCCTCGAACCAATAACACCTATAGATGCTCAAGCGTCAGTTGGCGGCCTATCCGAACCGATAGCCCCGCTGAAAATGCCGCAAAAGCGGGGCGTTCGAAGGGTGATCAAACCGCGAAGCTAAATAGCTTCATGGAACAGAAAATCCCCCGCGTATCGCCCGGCTCCCTGCCCATCAGCACGCCGAAGCTCCCACGGCCACATCAGCCGCTACCGTCGATGACTCCGGTCCCACCGAAGCGCATTCACCGATGATGAGTGGGGGCGAGAGCTAAATCTCGACCTTCGCCGGGAGCCCAGCCACCACTTCGATAAACAGTTGGACGGGATCGACGTTCAACGCGCGCGCTATCGCGTAGAATTCGATGACATCGACGCGCCTCTGCCCCCGCTCGATATTGCTGATGAAGCTCTGATCCTTGCCGATAATTTTGGCGAGATCGGCTTGGTGAATTCCTGCGTCGCGGCGTGCGTCGGCCAGCGCCGAAATCAGCAACTGGTGCGCATCGCTGAACGCCGATTTCGACATGCAAGTTGAACTACATGCAGAAATCTCATATGCAGTTTTCGCATATGAGCGCACGTGGCGTGGCGGGGAGGTGTCGAGCAATGGATTACATGGAACGCATGCGCATCCAGTATGAAGAGCGCCTTCGCGCCAAGGCCCGCGACGACTACGCCGACGATCAAGAGCGAGCCCGGCGCAACCATCTCGCCTCAATCGAGGAGCGGGAGCACTACGTCGCGACGCACGGCCGAGACGGCGCATTCCGCAGGACGCTCCGGAAATGGAGCATTGCCGGTGCCGCTCTGGCGATCCTCGGCTTTGCTGGATCGATCGGCGAAAGCGGCTTCTCGAAAGCCCTTGAGTCGGCAATCTACGTCTTCGTGTTCTTCGGCGTCATCGGCATCTGGCGCGCCTTCAGCATCGTCAATTCGGTTCGCTGATGCGCACGATCCTCGCAACGGTCGCGCTCGTCGCCATGACGGGATGCGCCCAAGCTCCTGCCAACAATCATGCCGAACGCCCCGTCGATGACGCGCCACGGCACGTAACCGCTACGCTTTCATGCACCGTGCACGGCACGCCCATCGGCGTATCTGGATGCCTGATCGGCGGAGGCCAGACCACGGCCGGAAGCCTCAAGGTTTCCAGCGCGGGAAGCGTGAAACAGTATACCGACTATGATCTCGCGCGTGAGAATTCGAACACGTTAGAGCTTCGCCTCACGACGCCATTCAGCATCACCGCGCAGGCGAACAGCGAAGCCGGATACGTCCTCCGTATGACGGTCGCTGAGGGCTCTAAGAATGTCTTCGAGGATGAGGCTACCGAGTTCGGTGTCATCGATTTCGATGATAGCAGCCTGCCCGAATAATCGGCTTTAATCGTCAGAGAGGCGCAGCGATGATGCGCCAATGGCGTCCATGCACTGAAGCAGGAAGACGGCGGTGAACTTGCCCCGGCTGATCTTGTTGCGGATGTTGGGCTCGTTCTCCTTCACGCCAATCGCCGCCAGCTTCTCGGCAAGATCGGCATAGGTCACGTTCCGCCGCACCAGTTCGCTCTTGAGGAGCGACTTCACCCGATTTTCCCAATCCTTATCCGAAGGCATTCATCGCTCCAATAATGCGAAATGCCATCATATGCGATACTATAACCATTGACAATCACGATCCGATGCCATCATATACGATGCATTAGAACTCGAAACGATGGCAATGCAACACTTCTTACTCTCCACTCAGGCCCGCTCGCTCAGCCTAAAGACCGTCTTCCGGATGTCGGAAGACGAAGCCTATCAGCACTTCTGCCAGCTACGTTGGCCGGAAACCGATGGCGAAGCGGTTTGCCCGAAATGCGGATGCGCGGAGACCTACAACATCACTTCGCGCCGTCGCTTCAAGTGCGTCGCATGCCACCACCAATTCAGCGTCACGAGCGGCACCATTTTCGCGAGCCGAAAGCTGTCGTTCGTCGATCTGCTCGCCGCCATCGTGATTTTCGTGAACGGTGCAAAGGGCGTCTCGGCGCTACAGGTCAGCCGCGATCTGGACGTGCAATACAAGACCGCATTCGTCCTCTCGCACAAGCTGCGCGAAGCCATGGCGCTGGAACAGCAGAACCGCCGACTTGATGGCGTGGTCGAGATCGACGGCGCGTATTTTGGCGGGCACGTCAAACCCGCCAACGTCAAGGCCGAGCGAAAGGATCGGCGCCTCGCTGAGAACCGGAACGGTAAGCGGCAGTGCGTGGTGGTCATGCGCGAGCGCGGCGGCAAGTCGCTCCCGTTCGTCGTCCGCAACGAAGGTGAGGCGGTGCCGATCGCGCGCCAGCGCATTAGCCCCCAAGCCATCATCCACGCCGATGAGGGCACGGGCTGGGATGTCATGTATGGCATCTGGGAAACCAAGCGGATCAACCATTCGGTTCGCTATTCCAGCGACACCGCATGCACGAACCAAGCCGAGAGCTTCTTCTCGCGCCTTCGTCGCATGGAAGTTGGCACCCACCATCACATCGCCGGTCAGTATCTCCACGCTTATGCTGGCGAGGCTTCGTGGCGTGAAGACAACCGGCGTATCTCCAACGGGTCGCAGGCCATGCTGGTCGGTGAGAGCGCCATGGCCTCGGCGGTGTCGCGGCAGTGGGCGGGATACTGGCAGCGGAGGGCTGCATAATGGCCCGGTTCAAGTTCTTCCTGATCGGCTCCACGGATGCGCCCGTGCTCGATGTCGAAGCGATCGATCTGGCCGAGCTTCACGCGCTTATGTCGCGGGAGCGCTTCATTGCGGGCCACATGGCTGACCCCGATACCGATGGGATATTCTCCGGCGTTCTCGTCCCCATCTCGCGGGTGCAGTTTGTGATGGAGATTTAGCTGCGCTCTATCTCTGCAAAATCAACTCGAAATATTTGGCGTTATACAGGCCAATATAGTCCGATACTTTTTCGCTTGCTCGACTCAGGCGATCAGCCCCACATCCCCGAAGGGGATCAAGGAAATCCCACAAGAGGCAAAGCCCACCAGCCCGATGCAATCCGCCGTAATCGACCGAACGCCGGTCTATTATCGAAGTTACAGGGTCGTGGTTGGAGCGATAGAATGTTCGAGCACTTGGCTAATGGCTTGAATCTCAACGGGATCGGTTGGGTTAGGGTTAGCGTAGCGCTCATTTTGCGCGAGTGGTTTGCCGGTCGAGCAAAAATAATCCGGGCAACGCGAGGCGATCCAGAACCTCCTACTTGGCGGTCCTCCCTGCCAGCCATTCTCGGACTTGTTCTGAGGAGGGGGAAGGCTCCCGAAACCCTGCCGGAAGGCTGACGACATGCGGCCCAGCAGGCTTCCCGCTGAGCCGCTATACGCCGCTACTTCTTCTTCGTCCCGTAAGGGCTCTGGTTCGTGGGCTTAAGCGATACGCCAACATTGCTCGCATGACCGGCTATCGAAGCGGGCGTGCGGCCCATCTTGATCCCGATTACTCGCGTCGGCGTGTTACCCGCCGCAAGCTGCTTCAACTGCTTATCGGCCGCAGCCGTCCACGGCTTTCCGTGGTTCGGGGGCTTCTTCATCGTCACCTCCAATCAAAGCCGTGACGGGCAAAATGATGCCCGTCACGGAAATGAGACTGCTCAGTAAGCGCGCTTCTGAAGGCGATCCTTCAGCCACTTGCCTTCTTCGTCGCCGTAGCCGAGCCATGCAGCCTCACCCTCAAGGCGGGCGACCAGAAGCTTGTCGTTCTGATCAAGGCAGGGCTTCAGGCTATCCCTGATCTGCACTGCGCTCTGCGTGGTTTCGATGATCCACACCGAGCCCTGCAAGTGCCAGTGCGTGCCATAAGACTTCAGCTTGTTGGTGATGCAGGTGTAGTTCTGACCCTGCTTCATAAGGTCATAGGTAACGATAAACGCGGCCATAATGCTGCAATTCCCTTGATGGGAGGAGCGGCAACCGCCTTGACCCTTGGCACTAAAAGGGACATTTTGTCCCCCGCATACTTAATGCATCGTCCGCCAGCGGTTACACGTTGGGCGGGTGACCGGGCCGGAAGTTGGTAGCTTCCGGCCCCATCACGTCAGGCGCTAATCTTCGTTAACCGGATCATAAGAGTCCAGTTCGGATTCGCCTGCGCGCATGAAAATATGGGGAGGTGTGGCAATAATGCCACAGTTAAGTTATCCTCCATCTAACCCGTGTATGAGTTATCCACAATATCCAACGTTGCTGATATCGTCACTTTTGTGGTGATTGTTGCCTTTAAATCACACGGTTCTGATTGTGTTCCTGTTATCGAGCCTATCAACAACGTCGGAAATGATTTCCGTATGCGTTATCGATCCATATTCCTGCGTATCGAACTGATAGCGATAATCGTGTTGCAACTGGTTGCACTGATATCCTGCACAGCAACCCTCTTTCGATAACGCTATCGAACCATCTCCCACTGTAACCACAATCCGGTCTCTTCAATCGATCGCACCACGCCATGCTCGCGCTTATCCCGCAGACAATGCGCAACGCGTCGCGTCATGATGTTCAATGTCGAGGAAGTAACTTCCAAACCGCGCTGCCGAACGATCGTCTCCGCAATCTCTCGCGTGGTCATGGGAGCCTTTGCCAAGCGCAGGATCGACAGCACCCCACGGCTCATCTCGCCACGCTTCGACCAACTCGACGGCGGCACAAAAACCTTCGGCAGAACCGCTTCCTGAACAAAGTCAGGAGCGAGGATCGCCAACACCCCGTCCACATGCTCAAGGTCCTTGGCCAGCTTGCCAAGCTGTGCCTGACACCGAGCTATCTCACCCGTGATCTCTCCGCGCTTCCGCTTAAGCGCCTCAACCGCATAGTCTGTCATACAATGACATTAAGCATCGCATACGATGATGTCTGCAATCATCTTGGTGCATCTGCTACATAATGCCGAGCGCCTCCGCAGCGTCGAGCGGCGGCAGGATGCCGGGCAGGCAGGAGGCCAGCAGCGACTTGCCCGCGCCGGGCGGACCACACATCAGCAGGTTATGCGAGCCCGCAGCCGCGATCTCGAGCGCCCGGCGTGCCGTCTCCTGCCCCTTCACTTGGGAAAGATCGGGCCCCGGCGCCGGCGGATCGACCGTGCCGGCTTCGGCCGCGGGCAGCAGCTGGTTGCCCTTGAAGTGGTTGAGCAGCGCAATGAGGTCGGGCGCCGCGACGACCTCGACCTGCCCGGCCCAGCTCGCCTCCGGCCCCTGGGCGGCAGGACAGACCAGCCCCTTGCCCGTCTCGGCAGCATGGAGCGCGGCCAGCAGCACGCCGGGGCTCGGCGCGATCCGCCCGTCCAGCGCCAGCTCGCCGACCACGACATAGCCCGACAGCGTCTCGGCATCGACTACACCCATCGCCCCCAGCAGCGCGAGCGCCACCGCCAGGTCGAAATGCGAGCCTTCCTTGGGCAGGTCGGCCGGCGAAAGGTTGAGGATGATGTGCTTGGGGGGCAGCGCCAGCCCGATCGCCGCCATCGCGGCGCGCACCCGCTCGCGGCTTTCCGCCACCGCCTTGTCGGGCAACCCAACGACGACGAATTTGGGCAGGCCGGCGACGAGGTTGCATTGCACCTCCACCGCCCGCGCTTCCAATCCCAGATAGGCAACCGTCGAAACGCTCGCGACCAAGCCCGTCCCCCTCCCCGCAAGCGCCGGACGATAGCGGCCGATTCCGTCGATGCGGCGAGGGATGCGACCGGATCGGATGCATCCCCGCGGACGATGAACCCACCCCCGCGCGCGACCAGCCGCGCCGCATGTGTCTTGCACAACCAACACACACTCCCCACCTGCCAGCCATGACACGCAAGCGCAGTCCGCTGGTCCGCACGATCCTGGTCGTCACCGGGTTCGTCGTGATCGCGCTGTCGCCGCTGGTCGGCATCCTCCCCGGCCCCGGCGGCATCCTGGTGTTCGCCGCCGGCCTGGTGCTGGTGCTCCAGAACGCCAATTGGGCGCAGCGGGTGTTCGCGCGAATGAAGCGCCGCTGGCCGCGATTCGGCCGCTACGCCGACATGGCGCTTCGCCGCGGCAGTGCCCGCCGGCGCCGCCAGCGCGAAAAGGACGCCGAAATCGCTCGCGCTGAGGCCGAACTGCTCGGTTTGCGGAACGGAACGCGTTGACTCGTCCGGATCGTCCCCTTATGGGCACCCGACACGCGGCCGCCCCTGTGGTGGCCATTTTACGTTCTAGATACTCGAGGATGAGCGATGAAGCGGACCTTTCAGCCGAGCAACCTGGTGCGTGCGCGCCGGCACGGCTTCCGCAGCCGCATGGCGACCCCGGGCGGCCGCAATGTGATTCGCGCCCGCCGTGCTCGCGGCCGCAAGAAGCTGTCGGCGTAATCACCGACGGTGAAGTCGTGGGCCTTACCCGGCTCACGCAGCGCAAGGATTATCTCGCGGCGAACGCTGGCAAGCGGGCTCCCATGCCCGGCTTCGTCCTGATCGTCCGAGTACGCGACGATGCCGATCCGTTGATGCGGGTCGGCATTACCGTATCCAAGAAAGTCGGCAACGCGGTGATCCGCAACCGGATGAAGCGCCGGTTCCGGGCGCTCGTCCGCGAAGTCCTGCCCGTAGCCGGCCTGCCCGGCGCCGATCACGTGCTGGTCGGCCGGGCCGGCGGCGTCGAGCGGCCGTACGACGATCTCAAGGCCGAACTGGCCAAGGCACTGGGGAAGGTGAAGCGTTGATCGCGCGCCTCCTCATCCTGCTCGCGCGGGCCTGGCAGATCGGCCCTTCGGCGGTGCTGCCGCCCAGCTGCCGCTATCAACCCAGCTGTTCGGCCTATGCAATCGAGGCGCTTCGCCGCTATGGGGCTGTCAAAGGCAGCTGGCTCGCCGTCCGGCGGATCGCCCGCTGCCACCCATGGGGCGGGCACGGCTACGACCCAGTGCCATAAGTTTTTCCGGGGAATCGGTACGTGAAGGAAGACCAGAAGAATTTTCTGCTGTTCGCGGTCATCGCGGGGGTGCTGCTGTTCGCATGGCCCGTGGTCACCAACTGGCTCTTCCCGCAGCAGAAGCAGATCGCCTCCACCCAGATGGTGAACGGCAAGCAGGTCGCGAAGCCGACCCCGGGCACCGCAGGCCCCACCGCCGATTCGCCCAGCACGATGCGCGACCGCGATGTCGTGCTGGCGGAGACGCCGCGCGTCGCGATCGACACGCCGTTGCTCAAGGGCTCGATCAACCTCAAGGGCGCGCGTTTCGATGACCTCGTCCTGGTCGATTACGGGCAGACCGTCGCCAAGAATTCGCCGCCGGTCCGCCTGCTCTCGCCGGGTGGCGCCAAGGCGTCCTATTTCGCCCAGTTCGGCTGGCAGGGCGCCGGTGTCCAGGCGCCGGACCAGAACACCATCTGGCAGGCTAGCGGCACCAAGCTTACCCCGACCACGCCGGTCACGCTGACCGCGAAATCCGCCACCGGCCAGATCTTCCGCATCGAGCTGGCGGTGGACGAGAACTACATGTTCACGATCCGCCAGACGGTGGCCAATGTGGGCCAGGCGCCCGTCTCGGTCACGCCCTATGCGCTGGTGTCGCGTGGCGAGCGTTCCACCGACGTCGACCAGTGGGCCGCGCATGTCGGCCCCATGGCGGTGTCGCAGGGCGCAGCCAAATATCTCAAGTGGAGCGAAGTCGAGAGCACGCCCAGCCAGTTCTCCACCACCGGCGGCTGGGTTGGCTATTCGGATCATTATTGGCTCACCGCGCTCGTCCCCGATCAGCGCGTGCCGGTCTCGATCCAGCAACGCGGCACCACCGCGCAGACCTATCAGGCCGATTATCAGCTCGCACAGGCGCTGACGCTGGAGCCGGGCAAGAAGGTCACCTATTCCAGCCGCTTCTTCGCCGGCGCGAAGGAAGTGAAGCTGCTCGATGGCTATCAGGAGAAGTTCGGCATCTCGCAGTTCGATCGAGCGATCGACTGGGGCTGGTTCGGCCTGATCGAGAAGCCGATCTTCTACTATCTCGGCTGGCTGTTCCGCCTGGTCGGCAATTTCGGCGTGGCGATCATCCTGCTGACGATCACCATCCGCGGCCTGCTCTTCCCGATCGCGCACAAGCAGTTCGAGTCGATGGCACGCATGCGCGTCATCCAGCCGAAGATGAAGGCGCTGCAGGAACGCCACAAGGACGACAAGCAGCGCCAGCAGCAGGAGATCATGAAGCTCTACAAGGAAGAGAAGGTGAACCCGCTCGCGGGCTGCCTCCCGATCCTGCTCCAGATCCCGATCATGTTCGCGCTCTACAAGGTGCTGCTGCTCACGATCGAAATGCGCCACCAGCCCTTCGCGCTGTGGATCCGCGATCTTTCGGCGCCCGATCCCGCGACGATCATCAACCTGTTCGGCTATCTCCACTTCACCCCGCCGGGCTTCCTGGCGATCGGCGTGGTGCCGGTGCTGCTCGGCGTGTCGATGTACTTCCAGATGAAGTTCAACCCGGCGCCGATGGACGAGATCCAGAAGCAGGTCTTCGCGATCATGCCGTGGATGCTGATGTTCATGATGGCGCCGTTCGCCGTCGGCCTGCAGCTCTACTGGATCACCTCGAACTGCATCACCATCCTGCAGCAGCAGTGGCTCTATTCGCGCCACCCGGTGCTGAAGCAGCCGATGAAGAAGGAAGCGAAGGCCAAGTGAGCGGATTCGACGACGATCAGATCGAGGCCGCGCGAAAGATCTTCGCCGGCCCGGTCGCCTTCCTGAAATCGGCTCCCAAGCTCGAGCACCTCCCCAGCCCGGTGGTGCCCGAGGTGGCGTTCGCCGGCCGGTCGAACGTGGGCAAGTCGTCGCTGCTCAACGCGCTCGCCAACCGCAACGGCCTGGCGCGCACCTCGAACACCCCGGGGCGCACGCAGGAGCTGAACTTCTTCGACGTGGGCGATCCGCTCAAGTTCCGCCTGGTCGACATGCCCGGCTATGGCTTCGCCAAGGCGCCCAAGGACATGCTGCGCCAGTGGCGCTACCTGGTGAACGACTTCCTGCGCGGGCGCGACGTGCTCAAGCGCGCGCTGGTGCTGATCGACAGCCGCCACGGCATCAAGGACGTCGACAACGAGATTCTCGACATGCTCGACACGGCGGCGGTGAGCTACCGGATCGTCCTGACCAAGACCGACAAGATCAAGGCGACCGAGCTCGCCGAGGTCCTCGAGCAGACCCAGGCGCAGGCACGCAAGCGCCCTGCCGCGCATCCGGACATCATCTCGACCTCGTCGGAAAAGGGCATGGGCATCCCCGAGCTGCGCGCCGCGGTGCTCGAGGCGATCGGGTGAGCAACGGCGCCGACGCGCTGCTCTTCTCCTATGGCACGCTCCAGCTGGCGAGCGTGCAACTGAGCCAGTTCGGCCGCCTGCTCGAAGGCAGCGACGACACGCTCCACGGCTGGCGCCAGACCGAGATCACGATCCGCGATCCCGACGTGCTGGAAGCCAGCGGCATCGAAGTGCACCTGGCCCTGGTCCCCGATGCCGACGCCCCGCCCATCACCGGCAAGGTCTTCCGCCTGACGCCCGAGGAACTGGCCGCGGCGGACGTGTACGAGAGCGAGAATTACGTGCGCGTCGAAGCCCCGCTGGCGAGCGGCGCGACTGCCTGGGTCTATGTGAAGGCCTGATTCCCAAATCCTCCCCCGGAGGGGGAGGGGGACCAGCGAAGCTGGTGGAGGGGTAGTCTCCACCAGCGGTCCCGCCTGAGGCGCGCTACCCCTCCACCACCAGCTGAAGCTGGCGGTCCCCCTCCCCCTCCGGGGGAGGATTTTCCCGGCCCTTTGACCTCTCCCCCCAACCGCGCCAAACTCCCCTCCAACCGGAGGGGATCGCCAATGACCGACGCGCCCAGCGCACCCGCCCGCCTCGGCGGGCTCGACCTGTTCCGGGGGCTGACCGTTGCCTTCATGGTGATCGTCAACACGCCGGGCAGCTGGGCGCATGTCTGGTGGCCGCTCGATCATGCCGAGTGGCACGGCTTCACTCCGACCGACCTGGTATTCCCCGCCTTTCTCTGCGCGATGGGTGTGGCGCTCGGCCTGTCCTTCCCGCGCATCGTCGACGCAAAGCTGTGGAATCGCGTGCTTCGCCGCACGCTATTGCTAATCATTATCGGATGGGCGTGGCAGATGCTCGCCCGTCCCGGCCTGGCCGACTTCCGGGTGTTCGGCGTGCTCCCCCGTCTCGGCCTTTGCTATGGGCTCGCCGCCACGCTGGCGATCCTCACGGCGCGCAAGGATGCCGAAGGGCGGGCCCATCTGAGCGCTTCTGCCCTTGGCATCGCCAGCGCCGTCATCCTGCTCGGCTATTGGGCGCTGCTCAGCTTCGTCCCCACTCCCGATCATGTCGCGGGCGACCTGAGCCCCGAGGGCAATCTCGCCGGCTATGTCGACCGGATCGCGGTCACCACCCATCACATGTACCGCATGGGCACCGATGCGGCGGGCAACGTGGTCTATGATCCCGAGGGGTTGCTCTCCACCCTTCCCGCCCTGGTCAACGTGCTGCTCGGCGCCCTGGCCGCCTTGTGGTGGAAGGCCGCGCCCGATCGCGCGACGATGCGCATCCTGCTCGCCGGCATCGTCCTCGCCGCGCTCGGCTATGCCTTCTCCTTCGCCTTCCCGCTCAACAAGAAGCTGTGGACCAGCAGCTTCGCGCTGTGGACCTCGGGCCTGTCGGCGATCCTGTTCACCGGCTGCATCGTCGCGTCGCGCAGCACCACGGTGCGCAAGGCGCTATGGCCGCTCGACGTGCTGGGAATGAACGCGATCCTCGGCTATCTCCTCTCGCTGCTGCTCTCGCTCGCCGCGATGCGCACCGGCTTCCAGGCCTGGGCGTGGGACGGCCTTGCCGCCTTGCTCCCCGGCAACCTCCTCCTCGCCTCCTTCCTCTTCGCGCTGGCGGTGCTGCTGCTCGTGATCGCCCTGCTCATCCCGCTCCACCGCCGTGGAATCCATATGCGACTGTAAACGGGCTGGTAACCATGCACGGTTACAGCGGGCCGGATGGGAGAGGCTAGACTCGAGGCCCTGAAGGGGGCGTTCTGGGGCAAATGGGCGGCGCTGCCGACCAGCCTGATGCGCGCCCATGGCATCGCCATCCAGCGCGCCTATCCCGTTTCCTTCGTGGCCAGCATCTTCGTCAGCCTGGTGCTGATCCTGATGATCCACGACAATGGCTATCTGCCCTGGCAGATCTCCGCCTTCTCGCTCCATCTGGCGATCAGCACCGCCGCGCTCGTCCGCTGGCGCAACGGCCGCGCACAGGACTGGCAGGTGACCGATACTCCCAGCGCCCTGCGCGCCACGGTGATCGAAGCCGCCGCGGTCGCCCTCGGCTGGTTCCTGTTCCTGTCGACGCTCGGTCTCGGCGCCACCGACCAGCAGTTGATCGTCACGACGACCACCATCGCCGGCGTCGCCGCGATCGGGGCGCTGCGCTATGCGCCGCTGCCACCCGCCAGCCTCGCCTATCTCGGCATCGCCGTGGTGATCTGCGCGCTCTACGCCATTTTCGCCAACATCCCGGCAGGCGTGTTCGTCTTCCTGGCCGTCTTCGTCGTGCTCCTCGCCCGCACCGTGGTCGGCCAGGCCGCGCTGGTCAGCGAACAGTTCGCCCAGGGCGAGGCGCTTGCCCGCGCCGCCAGCGAGCGCGACCTGCTGCGCGCCGCCGCCCAGCGCGAGGAGCTGCAGCAGGTCGCCTCCGCCGCCGAAGCCCGCCACCGCGCGCAGATCGACAGCGAGCGCGACCGTCGCACCGAGATCGCCCGCATCGCCGACCAGTTCGAACGCCAGTTCGTCTCCGCGATCAGCGAACTCGCCGCCGCCGCCGAACAGACCCGCGTCTCGGCCGATGGGCTCAAGACCTCCACCCTCGCCACGCATGACGAGATCCGCGGCATGGCCGGTCGTGCCGCGCGGGCTGATACCGGCGCTTCCACCCTGCTCGAGGAATCGGCCAATCTCGGCCTGTCGCTCGTCGCGGTCGAAGCCAGCCTCGGCGCCCAGGCCGAGACCACCGCGCATCTCCACGACCTTTCCCGCTCGGCCGACGCCCGCTTCGCCACCCTGGTCGAGCACAGCGCAAGCGTCGGCAGCATCGCCGACATGATCGCCGAGATCGCCGCGCGCACCAATCTGCTCGCGCTCAACGCCAGCATCGAGGCCGCCCGTGCCGGCGAGGCAGGCCGCGGCTTCGCGATCGTCGCGCAGGAAGTGAAGAGTCTCGCCGCCCAGACCGCGCATGCCACCGGCGATATCCGCGCCCAGCTCACCCGGATGAGCGACGCGGTGCAGGCGACCACCTCGATCGTCGGCGAGATGCGCGGCAGCTTCGACCGGATCGGCGAAGTCGGCGGCGCGGTCGGCGATGCGATGACTCGCCAGGGCGACGTGATCCGATCGATCCAGAGCTATGCCGGTACCGCCGCCTCGCTCACCGCCGATCTCCAGGCCGGGGTCGCCAGCGCCGAGAGCGCCACCGATGCCGCGGCCCGCACCACTGCGGAGATGGACGCCGCCACCGACGAGCTGGTCGGCCAGGCCCGCCGCCTGCTCGGCGAGATGCAGCGCTTCCTGGGAACGCTGCGCGCGGCCTAGGCCATCGCCAGCCGCGTGCCCGGCTTCTCCGCCCGAGCCGCCAGGATCGCCACCGCCGCCACGAGCCCGAAGGCGCCCGCCACCAGGAACGCCGGGGTATAGGTCCCCGTCCAGGCCCGCACCGCACCGGCACCGAATGCCGCGGTCGCCGCGCCGATCTGGTGCCCCACCATCACCCAGCCGAACACGATCGGCGCGTCCCGCTCACCGAAATGGACGTTGGCCAGCTTCACCGTCGGCGGCACCGTCGCGATCCAGTCGAGGCCGTAGAAGATCGCGAAGAGCAACAGGCTGGAGGCGCTGAAGTCGAGGAACGGCAGCGCCAGCAGCGAAAGCCCGCGCAGCCCGTAATAGACGAACAGCAGCTTGCGGGGGTCGTAGCGGTCGGTCAGCCAGCCCGATGCCGTGGTGCCGATCAGGTCGAACAGGCCCATCAGGCTGAGCAGCCCCGCCGCCTGCACCGGCGCGATGCCATGGTCGCCGCAGAATGCGATCAGATGGGTGCCGACCAGCCCGTTGGTGGTCAGGCCGCAGACGAAGAAGGTGCCGAACAACAGCCAGAAGGTCATGCTCTTCGAGGCGCGGAACAGCGCGGTGAAGGCCAGTGCCGGCGTGGAGGCCTGCTTCATCGGTGGCGGCGGCGCGCTTTCCTCGGTCTCGCCGAAGCGGCGCACGCCCAGCTGCTGCGGGTGCTCGGGCACGAAGAACAGCACGAGCGGGATAACACAGGCGCTGGCGATCGATACCGCGAGTGCCACCGGCCGCCACGCTCCGCCTTCGGCCAGCCAGGCGAGCAACGGCAGGAATACCAGAGCACCGGTCGCGGTGCTGGCGGTGAGCATGCCCATCACCAGGCCCTGGCGGGTGGCGAACCAGCGATTGACCACCGCCGCGCCCAGCACCGACGCCACCGCACCGCTGCCCACGCCCGAGAACACGCCCCAGCTCAGCACATATTGCCAGGGCTCGGACATCCACAGGCTGGAGAAGGTCGCCAGCGACATCAGCACCAGCCCGCCCAGCATCGTCCGCTTGATGCCCACGGAGAGCATCAGCGCGGCGGCGAAGGGACCGACCAGCCCGTAGAGGAAGATGCCGATCGCGGCGGCGGCGGAGATGGTCGCGCGGTCCCAGCCGAAATGCTGCTCGAGCGGCAGCATCATCACGCCCGGCGCCGAACGCAGCCCCGCCGAGACCAGCAACGCCACGAAGGTGATCGCCGCGACGATGCCGGCATAACCGCGCCCGCCGACCGGCAGGCGGGACAGCAAAGCGATCATGCCTGCGCCCCCGCCCGCTCGACGCTTTGGGTGAGCGACTTGAGCCCGGCCTTCATCACCGACCAGAGCGCCGAGCCCGCCTCGTCCTCCACTCGCTGCTGGAGCGCGGCCCAGTCGGGCTCGGCGGCATGGAGCGCCGCCCTGCCCGTCTCGGACAAGGTCGCGCATTTGCTGCGCCCGGCACCGGGCTTCACCACCACCCAGCCGCGCTTCTCGATCGGCGCCAGCGCGCGGTAGAGCGAGCTGCGGTCCATCTGGAGCTGTTCGGCCAGCCGGCTGAGCGCCAGCGGCTCCTCGCGCGCGACATGGCGCAGGATCGCGAACTGCGCCGTGGTCATGCCATGGCTGGCCAGCGCCTCGTCATAGACACGGCCTACGGTGCGGGCGGCCTTGCGCAGCATGGTGCAGGCGCAGACGGCAGGGAGCGACTCTTGATGCATATACATGATGTACATGCATCAAGCCGATCGAACAATGATGCATATGCATCATGCATATGCATATGCATATGCATCAAGCCCATGCTCGCCGCTCAGGCCGGGTTGTACTTCGCCAGGAACGCCTCGAGCGCCTTGAGGAACTCTAGCCGATCCGCCTCGCGGGTGAAATGGTGATCGCCCTCGGGCTGCTCGATATAGGTCGCGTTCTTGCCCGCATCCTTCAGCCGCTTGGCCATCAGCCGCGATTGCGAGACCGGCACGGTGCGGTCCTTCTTGCCATGGACGACCAGGATCGGCGTCGAGAACTGCTCGGGGAAGTTGAGCGGCGACACGCCCTTCAAATCCCCCACCTGCTGGCGCAGCCAGTCCTGCCGCGCACCGGCGCCCAGGAAGTTGCTGTTGAAGCGCAGCATCCGGTTGAGGTCGGACACGCCGGCATAGGAGACCGCGCAGCGATAGCGCGATCCGTCCCGCTGCGCCGCGCGCATCGCCGCATAGCCGCCATAGGAAGCACCGACCATGCAGACCCGCTTGGGATCGATCATCCCCTGCCCGGCGAGCGCGGTCACCGCATCGTCCAGGTCGTCCTGCATCGCCAGGCCCCATTGGCCCAGCCCCTTGCGGGTGAACTTGGTGCCATAGCCCGAGGAGCCGCGATAATTGGGCTGGATCACCACATAGCCGCGATCCGCGAGGAACTGCGTCCACCAGTCCCACTCCTCGGTGTCGCGCGCGAAGGGGCCGCCATGCGGCATCACGATCAGCGGAGCATTGTGCGGATCGCCGCTCGGCAGGGTGAGCACCGCCGGTATCTCGAGCCCGTCGCGCGCCTTGTAGCGGATCGTGCGCACCGGATGGACCAGCTTCATCCCCAACGTGCGATTGACGCTGCCGATCATCTCGACCGTGCCATCGGCGGCATGGAACAGGAAATAGCCGCCCGGCCCCGAAGCGGCGCCCGCCCGGAAGATCACCGTGCCGTGATCGCGGCTCATCGAGATGATCTCCGGCTGCCCGCCCTTGATCATGGCGTCGAGCCGCTTCTGCAGCGCGATCATCGCCGGGTCGGTCCACACCATGCCCGGCCTGTCGCGGGTCACGTCGATGCCGAGATAGCCGGCGCCGGTGGGATCGCTCCACAGGCCTCCAATGTCATAGCCCTTGGACGCGAAGAGCTGCTTGCCGCGCTCCAGCTTGGTCAGGTCATATTCGTACAGTGCCGAATAGCCCTCGGCATCGTCGCCGATGATCAGCGCCTTGGTCGGGTCGTTCAGGAACAGCGCCGGCACTTCCAGCGAGTCATCGATCGAGGTCGTCTTGTCGATCACGCGGAAGGGCTCGCCGCGCTGCTGGCGATAATAGAGCCGCCGCTTGCGCCCGTCGTCGGACAGGCCATAGCCCATCCGGACGATGCCATTGCCGTCAGCATACCAGTTCCACACGCTGGACTGGCCGGACTGGACCCGCTTCGCGCGGCCGGTGGTGACGTCGATCTCGTCGACCCGCGGCCAGAAATCGGCATTGTCGCCATAGATCGAGTTCTGCGAGGCCAGCAGGACCCGCGGCGAGCCGTCCCGCGCCACCCAGACCAGGTCGGACCCGTTCTGGCCGGCGGTTTCCTTGTTGAGCTTCACCAGCTTCTTGCCGTCGGCCTTCACGCCGAACGCGCGCGTGAGGTACCATTCCTCGGACTCTACCGGCACCATCTGACCGATGCCGATGACCAGCCAGTCGTCGTTGACCCAGCGCCACCAGTTCAGGTCGGTATCGCCCAGCGCCACGATCGCCGGGTCCCCGCCCCCTATCGGATAGATGCCGAAATACTGGACGCCGTTCACCGCGATGCGCGCGGCGATCTTGTTTCCGGAGGGGGAAAGCGAAGGCGCCTCGATCGCCGGCAGCTCGGCGAAGACCGAGGTGTCGAAGCGGGTCGGCCGCGCAGCCGGCGCAGCTGTCGGCACCGACGATGCCGCCGGCGCGGTCTGCGAGGAAACCGCCGCCGGAAAACCAATACCAAGGGCCGCCGCGGCCAATGCCGTCGACCCGAACCACTTGCCGCGCATGGATCCCCCCATATCTGCGGCCCAATTATTCAAGCGATTTCGTTACGTTGGCAAGACAAGATGTCACCGTTTCCAGTTCGGCACACCGCATGCGATTGCCCCCCGGCCAACCGCCCGCTATCCCGGCTGCCATGAAGCTCTACATCGGCAACAAGGCCTATTCCTCCTGGTCGCTGCGCGGCTGGCTCGCCTGCAAGCAATCCGGCCTGCCCTTCGAGGAAGTGGTCGTGCCGCTGTACGACCAGGATTGGGAGCAGCGCCGCGAAGGCGACGAGTTCGCGCCTTCCTCGGGCAAGGTGCCGATCCTGTGGGACGGCGACGCGGTGGTTTGGGACAGCCTCGCCATCGTCGAGTATCTCAACGACAAGACCGGCAACACCAGGTTCTGGCCGGAAGACCCGGCCGCGCGCGCCATGGCCCGATCGATGGCCGCGGAGATGCATTCCAGCTTCGCAGCGCTGCGCCGCAAGCACAGCATGAACGTGCGCCAGGTCTATCCGCCCAAGACGCCCGATACCGACGTGATCCAGGATATCGGCCGGATCATGGAGCTCTGGGCCCAGGCGCGTGCCCGTTTCGGCGGCGAGGGCCGGTTCCTGTTCGGCGAGTTCGGCGCGGCGGACATCATGTTCGCGCCCGTGGTGACGCGCCTCGTCACCTATTCGCTCCCCGTCGCCCGCTTCGCCCCCGCCTATATGAACGCGGTGCTCCAGCATCCCTTCATGCAGGACTGGATCGCCGGGGCGCAGGAGGAGGATTGGGTGATCCAGCAATTCGAAGCCGATACGGTCTGATCCCCTTGCACGGCCACGCCGCCGCGCGCAGGCTTCCCCCGAGCAAGATTCCACCGTGTCGCGCGGATCAGCCGGGGAATGGCCCATGTTCGATGTGAAGAAGCTCCAGCAGCGTCTCGGCGTGTCGGACGATGGCGCATTGGGACGCGACACGCTGACCGCCCTGTTCCTCAAGGCGGGCGCCAAGGCGGAAATCGCGCCGGAGCTCGGCCTCGCCGCCAATGTCCACTTCCGCACCTATGGGCTGGTCGAGAACGGGCTGCGCCTCGCCCATTTCATGGCCCAGTGCGCGCACGAGAGCGGCGGCTTCCGGTACAATCGCGAGATCTGGGGGCCGACGGCGGCGCAGAAGAAATATGAAATGCATGCGGGGCTGGGCAATGACCAGCCGGGCGACGGCCTGCGCTATCTCGGCCGCGGCCCCGGCCAGCTCACCGGCCGCGCCAACTACCGGCTCTATGGCCGCAAGCTCGGCATCGATCTGGAGAGCAATCCCGAACTGCTCGAGATCTGGTCGCTCGGCCTGCTCGCCTTCTGCGCCTATTGGGACAATTGCAGCCTCAACGGCTGGGCGGACCAGGACAACCTCAAGGCCGTATCCAACGGCATCAACCGCGGCAGCCCCACATCGACCAAGGATCCCAATGGCTGGACGGATCGCCAGGACCGTTACACCAGGATGCAGGCGCTGATCCTCTGAACCACTTCGGACCGGGTTCCGGATTGATTTGGCAGTCGGATCAATCCCTTATTCGATCTTCTCAATCGAGGAGTCGTTGCATGAAAACCGCTCTGAAGATCGCCGGACTGTTCGCCGTGCTCGCCGCCAACATCGCCCTTCCCGCCCAGGCGGCGATGCATGGCCGGCAGGAATATGTCGTCGTGTTCTACAGCGACGAGAGCCACACCAGCATCGTCGGCCAGAACGTCTTCTATTGCGACGGGCATATCGTCCGCGTCGGCGTCCCCTCGCTCGAAAGCGAAGAAATCTACTACGGCTGCGACTGATCTGATCGGCGGAGGGACGGGTCGGTCAGAACCCGCTCCCGTCCTTCCGCCGGAACCCCTGCCCCGCCGGCAGATGCATGTCGATGTCGGGATAATGGCAGTCGGTCACGGACGGCTTGCCCACTGCGATGTACACACAGGGCGTGTCGCCACGGTTCTGCAGCACATGCCCATTGCCGTCATTCTTGGGAAAGGCCGCGACGTCCCCCGGTCGCATGATCGTCTCGCCGCCATCATCGACCAGCACCGCCTCGCCGGACAGCATGACGACGAACTCGTCCTCGCCCTGGTGCCAGTGCCGCTGCGCGGACCAGGCGCCGGGCTCGAGCGTGACATGGCTGTAGCCGAAATCGGTGATCCCGCTCGCCGGGGCCAGCCGGCGATACCAGCGCCCCTGCACTGGCCCGGCAAATTCGGGGGGATAGCCGGTCGCATTGGTCTGCGGGATGGCATCGAGATCGAGCTTGGGCATCGGGAAACCTATTGGCGCCAGCGGAGGCAGGCATCAGCGAGCCGCAGTAGCGCCTCGTTGTCCAGGCCGTCGCTCAGTTGGAGTTCGGTGCGAGAAGGCTGCACGGTGCCGAACCGGCGATTGAGCACCGCCGCCGTCGCCTTGAGCTTTCCATTCCGCGCCTGGCCGATGCGCCCTTCCTCGGCGGTGCGATATCGCTCGCGGGCGAGCGTCTCCGAATCCGCGAGCATCTCCACCTTGATGCCGGTCAGCCGGCACAGGCCCGGCGTCGGCACGGGCGTGGTTGCGGCCTCCTGCCCGGATGCCAGCAATGCCGCGATCAGCAGTGCCATCATGCGCCGCCCCTCCGTGCCGGGATTGTATCCTTGTCGCGCTTGGGCAATGCCACCTCCACCAATGCCGGAGACCATCTTGCCCGACGCCATCGAACTCACCAAGGCCCTGATCGCCGCCGAAAGCGTGACGCCTGCACGCGGCAGCGTCTTCGACGTGCTGGAGGCCGCCCTCCTCCCGCTCGGCTTCAAGGTCGAGCGCTTCATCGAGGGCGAGGCGCCCGAGGGGCCGGTCGAGAACCTGCTCGCGGTGCGGGGCACCAGCGGCCGCCACTTCGCCTTTGCCGGCCATCTCGACGTGGTGCCGCCGGGCCAGGGCTGGACCAGCGGCGCCTTCGAGCCGGAAGTGCGCGGCGGCCTGCTCTATGGCCGCGGCGCGGTGGACATGAAGGGTGCCATTGCCGCCTTCGTCGCCGCCGCGGCCCGGGTCGAGGGCGGCGTGACCACCCTGATCATCACCGGGGACGAGGAAGGCCCCGCCACCTATGGCACGCCCCGGCTGATCGAGCGGATGGCCGAGCGCGGCCTGCTGCCCGACCTGTGCCTGGTCGGCGAGCCCACCTCGCAGCATCGGCTCGGCGACATGATCAAGATCGGCCGCCGCGGCTCGACGGTTATCGACATCGTGGTGCCGGGCAAGCAGGGCCATGTCGCCTATCCGCACCTCGCCGACAATCCGGTCCCCCGCCTCGTCCGCGCGCTGGCCGAGATCGATGCGATCACCCTCGACCAGGGCAATGCCTGGTTCCAACCCTCGAACATCGAGATCATCGACCTGACCGTCGGCAATCCCGCCACCAACGTCATTCCCGGCGAGGCCAGGGCGCGGATAAGCATCCGCTTCAACGACCAGCAATATGGCCCGGACCTGATCGCCCGGATCGAGGAGATCGTGCAGAGCCATGCGCCGGCGGGGATCGTCAAGGGCCGGGTCTATGGCGAAGCGTTCCTCACCGAGCCTGGGGAGCTCTCCACGCTGATCTCCGGCGCCATCCGCGACCGGCTGGGCGTCGAGACCGAGCTTTCGACCACCGGCGGCACCTCCGACGCCCGCTTCCTCTCGAAGCTCTGCCCGGTGGTGGAGTTCGGCCTGCTCAACGCGACGATGCACAAGCTCGACGAGGCCGTGGCGCTTCCCGACCTGGTCGCGCTGACGGACGTCTATGCGGAAATCCTGAAGCGGGCGTTCGCCTGACCCAAACCGTCATCCCGGCGAAAGCCGGGATCTCAGGCGACGGCGCGATACGGCACGAGACCCCGGCTTTCGCCGGGATGATGGGGGGTTACCCCGCGATCCGCTGCGGCTCGATGCCGCGCGCCCATTCGAGGAAGGCGTCCTCCTCCATCGGCGTCGCCACGGCATAGCCCTGGAGGATGTCGCAACCGATGACGCGCAGCACGGTGGCCTGGTCCTCGCTCTCGATGCCCTCGGCCACCGCCTCGCAGTTCAGGCCGTGGATCAGGCCGATCAGCGCCTGGGCGATCGTCCGCGCTTCGGCGCTGTTGGCGACATGCTCGATCAGGCTGCGATCAAGCTTGATGCGGTCGATCGGCAGCTTGCGCAGGCGCGCGATGTTCGAATAACCGGTGCCGAAATCGTCGATCGCGATGGTCGCGCCGTCATGGCGCAGCAGGGCGATCGCTTCGAGCACTTCGCTCGAGCAATGCATCGCCAGCGTCTCGGTGATCTCCAGCTCGAGCAGGTGCGCCGGGGCATTGGCCGCCAGCATCGCCTCGCGCAGCTTGCGGAAGAAGCTGGCATGATCGAGCTGGCGCGGGCTGATGTTGACCGCGAGCCGCTGCTGGATGCCGAGGCGGCCCCAGCGCGAGATCGTCTCGGCGACGCTCTCGACCACCCATTCGCCGATCTCGACGATCAGGCCGGTCTCCTCGGCGCGCTGGATGAAGGTACCGGGCATCTTGAGCCCGTCCGGATGGCGCCAGCGCAGCAGCGCTTCAGCCGCCACGATGCGCCCGTCGCCGGCGGAGACCTGGGGCTGGTAGACGAGGGTGAACTGGTCCTTGTCCACCGCTTCGCGCAGATCGCTCTCCAGCCGGGCGCGGTCGGCGATCTCGGCGGCGAGGATCTCGGTGAAATGCTCGGCGCGGCCGCGGCCCATCGCCTTGGCATGGTACATGGCGGCATCGGCGGCGCGCATCAGGTCGTGCAGCGTCGTGCCATGCTCGGGGCGCAGCGCGATGCCGATCGAGGCGCCGATCGACACTTCCTGGTCGGCCAGGTCGAACGGCTCGGACAGGGCATAGAGGATGCCGCGGCCGATCCGCTCGGCGTCGCGCACATTGCGCAGCGTCGGGAAGAACATGGTGAACTCGTCGCCGGCCAGGCGCCCGATCAGCGGCGGCCGGGCGTCGGCCTCGGCGGCGAAGCGGTCGGCGACGGCGCGCAGGCGATTGGCGACCATGGCGAGCAGCGCGTCGCCGGTGGCATGGCCCAGCGTGTCGTTGACGTGCTTGAAGCGATCGAGATCGATGAAATAGAGCACCGCGACATTGCCCGTCGGCAGCTCCGAAAGCATGCGTTCGGCCGTGCGGCGGAAATTGGTGCGGTTGGGCAGCGAGGTCACCGGATCGAACATCGCCAGCCGCTGGACGCTCTCCAGATTGGCGTGGAGCTGGCTGAACAGCCCGTCCATCGCCCGCGCCAGCGTCGGCACCGATTCATGCACCTGGGGCGGGATGCCGCTCTGCAGATCGCCATTGGCGGCGCCTTGGAGGCGCTCGATCGCGGCGTCGATGGCTTCGGCGGTGGAAGCGATGCTGCGCTCGGCCGAGGCCCAGCACATCACGCCGCAGACGATCGCGGCGATCAGTGCGCGTCCGGCACTCTCGACGGTGATCAGTCCGGGCGAGGAGGCAGCCGCCAGCGCGAGGATGAACGCCACCGCACCGGCGCACATCGCAAAGGCTATCGCACGGCTCTTGAGCGAGAATCCTTCCACTATGCTCCGCCCGTCCCCCAGAATCCCTGGCCTGCCGGTGCAATCCAGCGGCGACCCGAGGACGATCAATCGCAGAGAGAGGTTAAGAATTCTCTCGGGGCCGACGCAGGACTATATAGAGGGCTCCGGTGCCGCCGTGGCGGGAATGCGCGGTTCTTACGGCAGCGATACGATCCGAGAAGCGCGACGCGGCAAGCCAGTCGCCGACCGCCGCGCGGATCGCGCCGCGGGCATGGGGACGCTCGGATTCCGGCCGCGGCGGCTTGCCGGTGACGAGCAGCAGCACCCGGTCGCCCCGCGCGATCGCCACCTCCAGCCCGAAATCGAGCCGGTCATAGGCCGAGGACAAAGTGTGACCGTGCAGGTCTACCGTCGATTCGGGCGAGACCAGGCCGCGCCCCAGCCGGCGATCCCAGGAAGCGTCGAGCGTGTTGGCGGCCGCTCTGCGCGCTGGCGGAGGCGTCGGCGTGGGCGCACGCAGCGGCGGTACCCGCCCCTTCACCTTGGGCGCCCCCGGCATCGGCAAAGGCGCAGGCGTCACCGATTTCTCGATCGCCTCGACCGACTTGACCGGACGCGCCTCGAGCGGCGTCACGCTGGCGATCACGCGTTTCCACAGCGCCGCTTCCTCGGGCGCGAGGCGCCTCACCGCTGGTGAGTCGGCGCCGGCACCGTGGCGATCGGCGCACCGCCCAGCCGGCTGAGCGTCCCCGCCGGCAGCAGCAGCCAGGCCGTGCCGCGCGCGTTCATGCCGCCCGCGATCGCCCGGGCATCGTCGCCGGCGCCCCAGAAGGTATCGACCCGGTTGGAGCCCTTGATCGCCCCGCCGGTATCCTGGGCGATCCACAGTCCGTTCGCCTCGGCGCGGTCCATCGAGAGGAACACCGGCGCGCCGAGCGGGATGAACTTGGGATCGACCGCGGCACTCACCTGCCCCGTGACGGGCAGCCCGAGCGAACCGTTCGGCCCTGCGCCCTTCAGTTCCTGGAAGAACACATAGCTCTTGTTCTCCCACATGATGTCGCGCCCCTCCTCGGGATGGGTGCGCAGATATTCCATGATGCCCTGCATCGAGGCCTTGCCCGGCTGGAGCAGCCCGCGCTCGCGCATCAGCGCGCCGATGCCGACATATTCGCGACCGTTCTGCCCGGCGAAACCGATGCGCATCATTTCGCCGTTCGGCCCGCGCAGCCGGCCCGAGCCCTGGATCTGCAGGAAGAACAGCTCGATCGGATCCGCCGCCCAGGCGATCTCGAGCCCACGCCCATCGAGCGCGCCCTGGTCGATGTCCTTGCGGTCGTAATAGGGGATGAAGGTCTTCCCCGCGACGCGGCCGCGGATCTTCTTGCCCTTCATGTCGGCAGAGAACTGGCCGAGATCGACTTCGATGATGTCGTCCGGCTTGGCATAGACCGGGACCTCGTATCCCGACCGGCGATGCCGCGATCCGGCGATCTCGGGCTCGTAATAGCCGGTCGCCTGCGCCTTGCCGTCGGCGACTTGCACCGTCTCGAACCAGCGGGAGAAGAAGGCACGCGCATCGCGCTCTGGCCAGGTCTTGGCCGCGTCGCACGAAGGCTGCCAGTCGCGTCCCTGGGTGAGCCCGCTAGCATCGGTGCGGCGCACCAGCGAAGGGCAGCTCAGCCGATAGGCGGTCAGCGCGCGCGCCGCGCCGGCATCGCTCAGCGGCAGTGAGTCGAGCGAAGGCCCGGCGAGCAGCCCGGCCGAGGACGCGGTGAGCGTTCCGGCGGGTGCAGCGGGCGCCGGGATGGCGGCCAGCGGTGTCGCCGGGATCGGCTGGCGCACCGCGGGATTGCCATGCGGCTCGGACACCCGAGGATTTTCACGCGGGGTCTCGCGCGGCACGTGGCGCGGCGGCGGACTGTACCCCGGCTCGACCGAATGCGGCACCACCCCGCCCGAACAGGCGCTCAACAGCGCCGCGAGCGCGACTCCCCCCCAGATTCGCATTGAATGGCCCTTCTTCAGGCTTCGTCGGTCTCGACGAGCTTCCAGTTGGGATCGTCGTTGCGGAGGTTCCGCGCGAAGGTCCAGATGTCGTGGGTCTCGACTGCGTCGCTCAGCGAGCCGGCGACCACATTGCCTTCGCCATCGCGCGTCACCGCTGCGATATCGGCGTCGAAGCGCACGGTGATGCGGGCGACCTTGCCCTCGACCACGGCGTCCGAGATCAGCGCGCGCTCGATCGCGACCAGGCGATTCTCGAGCACATGGCCGGCAGCCTTGCGGTCGGCGATCGCCTGGGCGAAGCCGGCACGGACATCGTCTTCCACCAGCCAGGCCAGCGTATCCTCGTCGCCCTTCCAGAAGGCTTCGAGGATCATCTTGTACGCGCTCTTGGCGCCGTCGACGAACTGGGCGACGTCGAAGCTGGAATCGGCGGCGATCACGGCCTTCAGGCCCGTCTCCGCGCCGGTACCGATCACCCGGGCACCGATCTCGCGAACCTCGGGAGTCTGGTCGATGGTGCGGGCCGCGGGCGGCACGGCCACGCGCTCCTCGCTCGGCTTGGGCAATGCCTGCTCATGGCCGGTGCGCTTGCCGAGCACGGCATAGAGTCGGAGTGCCAGGAAACCGGCCACCATTGCGAACAGGATTATCGTGTACACTACGCCTCCAAACGCTTCGCCGGTTAACATAGGCCTAAGCGGCGCCGGTTTCAAATCCGGCCAAAACCGGGGGCAATTGAAACCAATGCGCCCGCCTGCTAGGCGCGCAACCGATCCAACGCTTCAATAGCGCGAAACTTTCCGAAAAGAGGATTTTGTAATGGCCGAGAACGACACGATCGCCGAATTCGGCGAGCCCGCAGCCAACGGTGAAGACACCGCTCCGGCCGCCGGCCTGCTGTCGCAATATGTGAAGGACTTCTCGTTCGAGAACCCGAACGCCCCGGCCATCTTCCAGAGCCCGACTGCGCCTGCGATCGACGTGCAGTTCAACATCGGCTCGGGCAAGGTCGCCGACGAGGTGTTCGAAGTCGTGCTCAAGATCGAAGTCCGCGCGACTGCCGAGAGCCAGACCGCGTTCATCGTCGACCTGTCCTATGCCGGCCTGTTCGGCATCCGCAACGTGCCCGAGGGCGAGGCGCTCGACGGCTTCCTGCTCGGCGAGGCCCCGCGCCTGCTCTTCCCGTTCGCCCGCCGCGTGCTGGCCGACGCGGTGCGCGACGGCGGCTTCCCGCCGCTGCTGCTCGAGCCGATCGATTTCGGCGGCATCTACCTCCAGCAGCGCGCGGCGAACGAGTCGGGCCTGATCGGCGAAGTGGCCGGCGAAGCCTAAGGGAGTATCGGGGGGTGACGGTTCTCAAATCCTCCCCGAGCTTGTCTCGGGGAGGGGGACCATTCGCGCAGCGAATGGTGGAGGGGCCGTCGGCGAAGCCGGCGGTGTTCCACCGCCGCCCCTCCACCACGACGCTACGCGTCGCGGTCCCCCTCCCCCAGCAAGCTGGGGGAGGAATTTTTAAGTGAAACTCGCGCGTAGCCTGGGCTCGATCGGCGGGCTAACGCTCGCCAGCCGGGTGCTCGCGCTAGTCCGCGATTCGCTGCAGGCGCGCTATGTCGGCGCGAACTTCGCGTCCGACGCGTTCCTCGTCGCCTTCCGCCTGCCCAACATGTTCCGCGCCTTCTTCGCGGAGGGCGCCTTCTCCTCGGCGTTCATCCCGATGTTCAACCGCAAGCTCGCCGAGCATGACGGCGAGCGCGGGCCGGCCTTCGAATTCGCCGAGCGCACCCTGGCGGTACTGTTCGCCATCCTGGCGGGGATGACGGTGGTGATGCTCGCCGCCGCCTGGCCGCTCACCGCCCTGCTCTCAGGCGGCTTCCACAAGCAGGCGCCGACGCACGATCAGTTCGCCTTCGCGGTCGAGCTCAGCCGGATCACCATCCCCTATCTGATGCTGATCTGCCTGGCCTCCCTGCTCGGCGGCATCCTCAATTCGCTCGACAAGTTCTGGGTCAACGCCGCGGCGCCGATCCTGCTCAACATCGCGATGGTGACGGCGCTGTTCGTCTTCCACGGCACGCCCGAGGAGACCGCACGCGCGCAGGCGATCGCGGTGCCGCTGGGCGGCGTGGTCCAGCTGCTCTGGCTCTGGTTCGCCTGCCGCGCAGCGGGCGTGTCGCTGCGCCCGCGCCTGCCCCGGCTCGATCCCGAGGTGAAGCGGCTGATGAAGCTGATCCTGCCGGCCGCGCTCGGTGCCGGCGCGGTGCAGCTCAACCTGGTCATCTCCACTGCCCTCTCCGGTTACCTGCTCGGCGAGGGCTCGATCTCGTTCATCTATTATGCCGACCGGCTCAACCAGCTGCCGCTCGGCATGATCGGCATCGGCCTGGGCACCATCCTGCTCCCCACCGTCTCGCGCCTGCTCGGCGCCGGCAAGGAGGCGGAGGCGATGGAAACGCAGAATCGCGGCATGGAGCTGGCGCTGTTCCTCACCCTGCCCGCGATGGTCGCGCTGATCGTCGCCGCCGAGCCGATCGTGCGCGGGCTGTTCCAGTATGGCCACTTCACCGCCGACGACACGGTGAAATGCGCCTGGGCGCTGGCCGGCTTCTCGATCGGCCTGCCCAGCTATGTGCTGGTGAAGGTGCTGACTCCGGGCTTCTATGCCCGGCAGGACACGAAGACCCCGGTCCGCTTCGCCATGATCTCGGTGGTGGTGAACATCGTGGCGAACCTCGCGCTGATCCCTTCGATCGGCCATATCGGCCCGCCGCTGGCGACGGCGCTCTCCTCGACGGTCAATGTCTGGCTGCTCTACGCGGCGCTGAAGAAGCGCGGCCATTTCGTCGCCGACGCCCAGCTCAAGCGCCGCCTGCCCCGCCTCGCCATCGCCGCGGTGCTGATGGGCGCTGCGATCTTCGGGTGCGAAGGCCTGCTCGACCCCTGGCTGAACGGGCATATCGTCGAGCGGTACGGCGCGCTGATCGTCCTCGTCGGTGCCGGCGTGGCGATCTACGTCATTGCATGCTTCGTCACCCGCGCCTTCCGGCTTTCGGACCTCAGGGCGCTGGTGCGCAGGCGGCGCGCCTAACCCACCCCCAAACCGTCATCCCGCCCCAATCGTCATCCCGGCGAAAGCCGGGATCTCAGGCGAAGGCGCGGGGATGACGAAATGGGTCTTACCCTGGCGATACCCTTCGACTAGGACGCCTCCGTCCCTGACATCGCTGTGCGGCCGCGTCCCCGCCGTCTCGGACCCGCGGCCCGTCCAAAGGCCGAACGGTCAGCCCGGGCGTGGAAGGAATGAACATGCGTGTCGTCTCCGGCATCCAGACCACCGGCAATCTCCACCTCGGCAACTATCTCGGGGCGATCAAGCAGTGGGTGGCGATGCAGGACCAGGGGGAATGCCTCTTCTTCCTCGCCGATCTCCATGCGCTGACGGGCAACATCTCGCCGCAGGAGCTTGCCAATTCGACGATCGAGATGGCCGCGACGCTGATGGCGTCGGGCATCGACGATCGCGCGATCCTGTTCAACCAGGCGCGCGTTCCCGCACATGCCGAGCTGTGCTGGATCCTCAACGGCACCGCGCGCATGGGCTGGCTGAACCGCATGACCCAGTGGAAGGACAAGGCGGGCAAGAACCGGGAAGGCGCCAGCGTCGGACTGTTCACCTATCCGGTGCTCCAGGCCGCCGACGTACTCGTCTACAAGGCGACGCACGTGCCGGTGGGCGAGGACCAGAAGCAGCATCTCGAGCTGGCGCGCGACATCGCGACCAAGTTCAACACCGATTTCGAGGTCGATCTCTTCCCCCTGCCCGAGCCGTTCATCTCCAAGGCGGCGCCGCGGATCATGAGCCTGCGGGACGGCAGCGCAAAGATGTCCAAGTCCGATCCGTCGGACCTGTCGCGCATCAACCTGTCCGACGATGACGACACGATCGCGCAGAAGTTCAAGAAGGCGAAGACCGATCCCGAGCCCCTGCCCGATTCGTTCGACGCGCTCGCCGAGCGTCCGGAAGCGAAGAACCTCGTGACGATCTTCGCTGCGCTTTCGGATCGCGATCCCCAATCGGTGGTCGCCGAGTTCGCCGGCCAGGGCTTCGGTTCGTTCAAGCCGGCGCTGGCCGATCTCGCCATCTCGACACTCGGCCCGGTGCGCGAGCGGCTGAACCAGCTGCTCGTCGATCGCGAAGCGGTGGGCGCGCAGCTCGCCAGGGGCGCCGAGCGCGCCAGTACGCTTGCCGCGCCGACACTGCTCGCCGCGCAAAAGGCGGTCGGGTTGCAGGTCTGACGTGAAATCCGGGGTATCCGTGCACGCCGCGGGTACCCCGGCGACCGGTCTGAGCCCTCGTACACGGAAAAGGCACGGGAACCGCTATAACTAGAATCGGGTTTTGCCTTCCGGAGTGCGTTACATGCGTAGACTGATTCCCGTATTGCTCCTCGGGAGCGCGATCGCAGGCTGCAGCGGCGGCGGCTCGGATGGCGGCGCCGTCGTCACGCCCACCCCGACCCCGACCCCCACCACGACGCCCACGCCTTCGCCCACGGCGACGCCCACCCCGACCGGCACCGAGCCGGCCACGGGCTCCGATTTCCTCAGCTCGGTCGCCCTGCTCTACAGCGCCCAGCCGAACATCGCCGCCTGCCAGGCGGGCACGCTCAAGCCCGAGGTCGGCGCGCGCGTGCTGGCGGCGCTCAACGATATCCGCGCCCGCCACAAGCTGCCGGCGGTCACCTATGCCCCGGCGGACGAGCCCGCCTCCCAGCAATCCGCGTTGATGATGGCCGCCAATGGCCAGCTCAGCCATTTCCCGCCCACCAATTGGAATTGCTACACCACCGCCGGCGCCACCGCCGCGGGGCAGAGCAACATCTATCTGGGCATGGGCGGGCTGCGCTATTCGCAGGATGCCGACATCCTGATCGGCTTCCTCACCGACACCAACAATGTGACGGCGAACAATATCGGCCATCGCCGCTGGCTACTCTACCCCTTCCTCTCGACCATCGCCTATGGCCGGGTCGCCGGCGTGTGGCAGACCAACAACCGTGCGGACGGCGCTTCGATCAAGGTGATCAACACCACCCAGAACACCGCCGGTCCGCTGCCCGATTACGTCGCCTATCCGTTCGAGGATTATCCGGCGCGCTACTACGAGAACGGGGCGCTGCTTTCCTTCGGGGTGATCGCCAACAAGAGCTCGAACTTCGGCGCGAACAGCGCGGTGAACTTCGCCAATGCGACGATCACCGTCCGCGCACGCGGCGGCGCGGCGCTCACCGTATCGAATGTCTCGTTCGACAATGACGGCTTCGGCCTGCCCAACAACCTGCAATGGAGTGTTGCGGGACTGACGAACAACACGACCTACGACGTGACGATCAACAACGTCGTGGTGAGCGGTGCCGCGCGCAACTACAGCTATTATTTCAAACTGGTGCCCTGATCGGGGCAAATCCGCCATTTCCGTTGCAGATCGACTAGGTTGCGGCGCCGCCGCAACCTAGCCTGCGCCTCCCAGAAAGGGAGGCATATATGCGCAAGAAGATCGGTTTATCGCTTTCACTTGCCGCCGCGGCCGGATTCCAGGCCGTCCTCGCCCAGCCGCTCCAGGCCCGGCCGAACCTCGAATGCACCAACCCGCCCTCGGTCACCTGCACCAGCTACCGCGCGCGCGGCTTCGCCAGCTATGGCGAGTGCGTGACCTATTACAGCGAATATTGCCCGTTGCTCGAAAGCGGCGAAGGCGGATGCGTCTATGATCCGCGAATCGGCCAGACGATCTGCTGGTAAGCCGCAAAAGGCGACGACGTACCGAGGGAAACCGCATCCCGGTTATGTCTAGACAAAAAGGCCGGAGCTCCATGGAGCCCCGGCCTTTCCGTTTTGAAGGGTGGAGGCGTGACCGATCTGCGTTGCCCCGCTCTCAGCTCCTCCACCCCGCCCGCCCCTGAAAGGAGCGGGATTGTAGCTCGTTAGCCTTCCAGCGTGCGCATCAGCGTGCGCACGGCGGTGTCGATCTCCACGTCCTTGGCGCGCAGATCCTCGATTCGCTTCACCGCATGGATCACGGTCGAATGGTCGCGATTGCCGAACTTGCGGCCGATCTCCGGCAGCGAGCGCGTGGTCAGGCGCTTGGCCAGGTACATCGCGATCTGGCGCGGCCGGGCGATCGCCACGGCGCGGCGCTCGGAGATCAGGTCGATCTGCTTCACTTCGAAATGCGCCGAGACCGCGCGCTGGATCTCGTCGATGGTGATCCGGCGCTGGGCCGAGCGCAGCACTTCGCCGAGCACGTTGGTGGCGAAGTCGATCGTGATCACTTCGTTGTTGAGCTGGGCATAGGCGACCAGGCGATTGAGCGCGCCCTCGAGCTCGCGAACATTGGTGGTGATTCGCGCCGCGAGCAGGTCCATAACCTCGTGCGGCATGCTCACCGCCGGCATGTCCGTCAGCTTGCGGCCGACGATCGCACGGCGCAGTTCCAGCTCGGCCGGCTTGATGTCGGCGACCAGGCCCGAACCGAGACGGCCAGCCAGGCGCGGCTCAAAGCCTTCGAGCGCCTGCGGGGCACGGTCAGCAGCAATCACCAGGCGCTTGCCCGACGACATGAACTCGTTGACCGTGTGGAAGAATTCCTGCTGCGTCGCGTCCTTGCCGCCAATGAACTGCAGATCGTCGATCATCAGCAGATCGACCGAGCGCAGCCGCGCCTTGAACGCGTGGGTATCCTTGTTGCGGAGTGCCTGGACGAACTCGAACATGAAGCGCTCGGCGGTCACATAGATCGCGGTCGCTTCGGGATTCGCATCGAGGAACGCATGGCCGATCGCGTGCATCAGGTGCGTCTTGCCCTGGCCCGTGCCGGCATGGAGGTAGAGCGGGCTGAACTGCGGCGCGCCCGGCTGCGCCATCGCCTTGGCGGCGTTGCAGGCGACGCGATTCGTCGCGTCGATGACGAATCGCTCGAAGGTGAAGCGCTGGTCGAACTGCGGGCGCTCAACCGCGGCGGCCGCCACCGGTGCCGAATCGGCGACTGGCGCAACCGGTGCCGCGCTCAGGACGCGCTTGGGCTCCTCCGCCACCGTCTCGATCGAGACCGCGCACACCGCCGGGATCTGGCCCCGGAACTCGAGCAGCAGCCGCTCGGCATAGTGGTTCTTCACCCACTGGGTCATGAACGCCGAGGGCAGGCCCAGGCGCACGACATCGGCATTGCTGCCCTCGATCAGGACCACCGGCTTGAGCCACTGGTCGAACAGGCGCTGGCCCGCAGAGCGCCGCAGGTTCGCGCGCACGTGCGACCAAGCCTTGGCAACCGCTGCTTCCATTCCGTCCCGATCCAAGGCCTGAACCTGAGTCACTCTGACGCACCCCTCCCTCGCGGGAAGCATCACTTCCCGCGCGTCAATCCAATCCGACAAGAGGCCCTCTGACACCGGACATCCCCGGTCCCTGTGCAGCGGGCTTCGATAACACCCCGGCGAGAGCTCGCCTGGGAGGTCTGTTTTAGGAACCCCTGTCTGAGTCGATCAAGGGGGTCGGGTGTAAAGATACTGAAATAGTTTTGTTGACTCGCCATAACCCACGGAAAACCGTGGGAACAATCTAACAAGCCAATGAAAACATTGGCTTCTTCAGATTATTGCAAGTCCAAGACACTGCGACTCGCGCGAATCTCAGGGTTCCAGAACCTCGACCCGATTCGTTCCTCAAGCCCTTTCGGACACGACAAAAACCCCGCGGAACCGGGGTCCCGCGGGGCTTTGTTACGGAAAAGTTACGGTTATGCCAGCGCTTCGACGCGCTTGTTCAGACGCGCGAACTTGCGCGAAGCCGTATTCTTGTGGAGCACGCCCTTGGCGACGCCGCGGGCCATTTCCGGCTGCGCAGCGGCGAGCGCGGCAGCGGCCGCAGTCTTGTCGCCGGCCTCAAGGGCCGACTCGACCTTCTTCACGAAGGTGCGGATACGGCTCACGCGGGTGCCGTTGATCTCCGCACGGCGCGCATTGCGCCGGATACGCTTCTTCGCTTGCGGCGTATTCGCCATGCCGTGTCGTTCCTAGCTCGAAATGTTTAGGGCGCGGGGAACATGCCTCCACGCCCGGAAAGACGGGCCCCTTAACCCCGCAGGCGATTCGGGTCAACCGTCTTGCGCCTATCCCGAGCCTGGTCCGCCCTCCCTTATTTCTGGCACCTCGGGCACCAGAAGGTCGAGCGCCCCGAATCGACGCGCCGCTCCACGAGGCCGCCACAGCCGCAGGGCTCACCCTCCCGGCCATAGACCCGCCACTCCTTGGCGAAATAGCCGAGTTCGCCGTCCGGCCGGGCATAATCGCGAATCGTCGAGCCGCCGGCACGGATCGCGCTCTCCAGCACCTCGCGAATCGCTATGACCAGCTTCTCCAGCCGCGCCTTGCTGATCGTCCCGGCTTCCCGGATCGGCGAGATGCGCGCGATGTAGAGCGCCTCGCACACATAGATGTTGCCCAGTCCCGCCACCACGCGCTGGTCGAGCAGCAGCGCCTTCACCGGCGCGATTCGATCCTTGAACAGGCGGGCGAGGTGCGCGGCATTGAAGTCCGGCCCCAGCGGCTCGGGGCCCAGCGCCACGAACGGCGCCCAGGCCGCGACCTCGGCGGTCGGCACCAGGTCGACCGAGCCGAATCGCCGCGGGTCGTTGAGCGCCAGCCGGTGGTGCTGCGTCTCCAGCACCATGTGATCGTGCTTGCCGATCTCGCCCGGATCGATCCGCCAGCGCCCCGACATGCCGAGATGGAAGATCAGCGTGTCGCCGCGATTCGTCTCGATCAGCCCATATTTGGCGCGCCGGCCCATGCCCGTCACGGTCGCCCCGGTCAGCCGCTGGCCCAGCCCTTCCGGAAAGGGCCGGCGCAGGTCGCCGCGGTGCAGGGTGACGCGCGTGATCGTCTCGCCCTTGAGCACGGGCTCCAGCCCGCGGACGGTGGTTTCTACTTCGGGGAGTTCTGGCATGGCCCGTCCGTACCCTTCCCGCCATCCCGGCGAAAGCTGTGATGACGGAAGGGCTTTGCGCGGCAGGGCTTTGCGCGGCGCACATGCCCCGCTAGAGCCCATCGCATGACCGACACCGTCTCCTTCGGCTACGAAGACGTGGCCCCCGAGGAAAAGACCCGCCGCGTCGGCGAGGTCTTCTCCAGCGTCGCGGCCAAATACGACCTGATGAACGATGCCATGTCGGGCGGCCTCCACCGCCTGTGGAAGGACAAGTTCGTCCGCCGGGTGAAGCCCCGCGCCGGCGAGCACATCCTCGACATGGCCGGCGGCACCGGCGACATCGCCTTCCGCATGGCCCCTTCGGGCGCGGCGATCACGGTGGCCGACATCAACCCGGAGATGCTCGCCGTCGGCGTCGAGCGCGCCGCCGAACGCGGGATCGACGGGCTGGTATGGAGCGAGGCCAATGCCGAGACGCTGCAATGGCCCGACAAGTTCTTCGACGCCTATACCATCGCCTTCGGCATCCGGAACGTGACCGACATCCCCAAGGCGCTCCGCGAAGCGCACCGCGTGCTCAAGCGCGGCGGGCGGCTTTATGTGCTGGAATTCTCGACCACCCAGTGGCCGGGCTTCGCCGAAGTCTATGACGCCTATTCGCACAAGCTCGTCCCCAAGCTCGGCCAGATGCTCGCGGGCGATGCGGACAGCTATCGCTACTTGATCGAATCGATCCGCCGCTTCCCGCCGATGCCCGAGTTCGAGCGGATGATCCGCGAGGCCGGCTTCACCCAGACCAAGGTCGAGCCGCTGCTCGGCGGGCTGGTCGCGATCCACAGCGGCTGGAAGATCTAACCTCACGTGACCGCACCCGCCGTCCATCTCTGGCGCCTGCTCAAATGGGGCCGCATCCTGGCGCGTCACGGTGCCCTGCGCGGCATCGAGCAGGACCCGCACACGCCCAGGCCCGTCCGCCGCGTGGCGCGCATCGCCCGCTTCGGCGCGCGCGTGCCCGCTGTGCCGCGCTATGCCGATGCCTTCCAGGCGATCGGCCCCGCCGCGATCAAGCTCGGCCAGACGCTCGCCACCCGTCCCGACCTGGTCGGTGACGAAGCCGCGCACGACCTGCTCCGCCTGCAGGACGCGCTGCCCCCGCTCCCCTTCCCGGTGATCCGCCAGCGGATCGAGGGCAGCTTCGGCCGCCCGCTCGAGACCTTCTTCGCCGAGTTCGACGAGCATCCCGTCGGCGCCGCCTCGATCGCGCAGGTCCACCGCGCCATCACCACCGATGGCCGCCAGGTCGCCGTCAAGGTGCTGCGCCCAGGCATCGAGACCGAGTTCACCAAGGCGATCGACACCTATGAATGGGCCGCCGCCCAGGTCGAGGCGATGGGCGGCGAGGCCTCGCGCCTGCGCCCGCGCCTGGTGATCGAGACGTTCAAGCGCTGGACCGCGCGCGAACTCGACCTGCGCCGCGAAGCAGCCTCCGCATCGGAACTCGCCGAGGGCATGCAGGCCGAGCCGGACTTCATGGTCCCGCAGATCGACTGGCAGCGTACCACCGGCAAGGTGATGACGCTCGAGTGGATCGACGGCATAAAGCTGTCGCACCGCCAGAAGCTGATCGAGGCCGGGCACGACACCAGCCTGCTCGCCAGCCGGCTGATCAAGGCGTTCCTGCGCCAGGCGATCGCCGAGGGCTTCTTCCATGCCGACATGCACCAGGGGAACCTCTTCGCCCTCCCCGACGGCCGCATCGCCGCGATCGACTTCGGCATCATGGGCCGGATCGACCGGCGCGCCCGGGTGTGGCTGGCCGAGATCCTCTACGGACTGATCACCGGCAACTACAAGCGCGTCGCCGAGATCCATTTCGAGGCGGGCTATGTGCCGCCGCACCACAATGTCGCCGAGTTCGCCACCGCGCTGCGTGCCGTCGGCGAGCCGATGCGCGGGCTGGCGGTCAAGGACATGTCGATGGGCGCGATGCTCGACGGCCTGTTCTCGATCACCCGCGACTTCGACATGCAGACCCAGCCGCACCTCCTTCTCCTCCAGAAGACGATGGTGATGGTCGAGGGCGTGGCGCGCGGGCTCGATCCCGACATTAACCTGTGGGATGTCTCGGCCCCGTTCGTCCGCGAATGGATCCGCACCGAGCTGGGCCCCGAGGCCAAGATCGCCGACCGGCTGGTCGAGGACATCCGCACCCTCGCCCGCCTGCCCGACCTGATCCGCAACATCGAGCTGCGCTTCCCGGCCCCCGGCGGCGCACCGCCCGCGCCGCCGCTCAAGGAGATCGAGCGGATCCGCGTGGTCGGCGGCTGGCGCTACGCGGCGGTGGCAGTGCTTTCGGGCGCGGTCGGCGCGGCGGCCATGATGTACCTGCTCTCATGAAGCTGCCGGCGGTGCAGTGGCTGGCCGATCCGACGCGCTTCGCCGTGTTGAACCGTGGCGGCGCCCGGATCGCGCTCGCGATTCTCGGCCTGTTCCTGCTCCTCTCGCTCACCGCGCTGGTCACCGTCGGCCCGCCGCCGGTGAGCGGCGACCCGGCCAAGCGGGCCGACGACCAGAGCGACGTCGTCCTCTATGAGAGCATCGTCGCAGGCGTGGCGCATGGCGGCGGCTATTATGCCGTCACCGCCGATGCGCTGCGGGCCGGCAACTATCCGCTGCGCCCCTTCGTCACCTTCCGCCTCCCCGGCCTGGCGATGGTCCAGGCACATCTGCCGCGCCTCGCGATCCTGGCGCTGCTCTACGCGCTGGTCGCCTCGGTCTTCGCCGTCTGGGGCATGAAGCTGCGGGCCGGCATGACGCGCTGGCCGCCCGTCGCGATCGGCCTCACCCTGCTCGCGGGCGGGCTGATGGCCTTCGTCCAGAGCGACCTCTGGGCGTTCCACGAGATCTGGGCGGGCCTGCTCATCGCCCTGGCGCTCGGCATTCGTCGCAAGGGCCGCTGGATCGAGGCGGTTGCGATCGGCCTGCTCGCCATGCTGATCCGCGAGACCGCCGCCCTGTTCGCCATCGTCATGCTCGCCACCGCCTGGTTCGAAGGGCAGAAGCGCGAAGCGATCGGCTGGGGCATCGCGCTCGCCTGCCTGGCGGTCGCGCTCGGGCTGCACGCCCATGCGGTGGGCCAGGTCACCAATGCCGCCGATCCCGCGTCGCCCGGCTGGGCGGGCCTGCACGGCTATGGCTTCTTCGCCAAGGCGATGGTGCTTTCGACCGCGCTGCAGCTCTTCCCGATGGCACTGGGCGTATTGCTCTTCACCCTCGCCCTGTTCGGCTGGGCGGCATGGAAGGACCAGGCCGCCGGCCGCGTGTTCCTCACCCTCGCCGGCTATGGCCTGGCTTTGGCCCTGTTCGCCCGCCCCGATACCTTCTATTGGGCATTGATGGTCGCCCCGCTCTCGCTGATCGGCCTGGCCTTCGTGCCCGATGCCCTGCGCGACCTGGTCCGCCAGGCGCTCGACAGGCGGCGCATCACCGTGACAAAGGTGGTGCGATGAGCGGCTATGATCGGCCTGCGCCCTTGGCGCCTCTGCCGTACGCCTGGCTGGGCGGCACGCTCGCCACGGCCCTGTTCGCGGTGCTGGTGCATCTGGGCCTGATCGCAGCGATGACCCCGGGCAATGCGCTGGCGGCGTCGCTGAGCATCCTTCCGAGCTTCCTGCTCTATGCCGTCGCTGCCTCCGGCGTGGTGATCGCAATGCTCGTCGCGATCATGGGCTTTGCCGAGGCCAGCGGCACGCGCCGGTCGCTGCGCGCCTGGCTGCTTGCGGGGCTGGCGGTCAGCAGCCCGCTTGCGCTGCTGGGCCTGGCCCTCGCCAATATGGGCGATCCGATCGAGGGCGCGCCGCAGTTCGATTATCGCACGCTGCTCGCCCCTGCCTTCTTCTTCACCTGCGGACTGGTCGGCGGAGCAACCGCCTTCCGCATCCGCCACCGGAGCTGGCGCCAATGATCAAGCGCATCCTCCTGATCGTCGGTGGCGGCATCGCCGCCTACAAGGCCTGCGAACTTATCCGCCTGTGCCGCAAGGCCGGGATCGAGGTGAAGTGCGTGCTGACCGAAGGCGGCCAGCATTTCGTCACGCCGATGACGCTCGCGGCCCTGTCCGAGAACCAGGTCTACACGAACCTCTTCGACCTCAAGGACGAGGCCGAGATGGGCCATATCCAGCTCAGCCGCGAGGCCGATCTGGTCGTCGTCGCGCCCGCCACCGCCGACCTGCTCGCCAAGATGGCCGCCGGCATCGCCGACGATCTCGCCACCACGCTGCTGCTCGCCACCGACAAGCCGGTGCTCGCCGCGCCCTCGATGAACGTGCGGATGTGGCAGCACGCCGCCACCCGCCGCAACGTCGCCACGCTGCGCGGCGACGGCGTGACGATCCTCGAGCCCGACGAGGGGCCGATGGCCTGCGGCGAGTACGGCCCCGGCCGCCTGCCCGAGCCCGAGGCGATCCTGCGCGCGATCCAGGGCGCATCTGCACCTGAATCCGGCGCGCCCAGACGCCTCACCGGCAAGCGCATCCTCGTCACCGCCGGCCCCACCCACGAGCCGATCGACCCGGTGCGCTACATCGCCAACCGCTCCTCGGGGAAGCAGGGCTATGCCATTGCCGGCGCGCTCGCCGCGCTGGGGGCGAAGGTCACGCTGGTCTCCGGCCCCGTCACCCTCGCCACCCCGCCGGGCGTTACCCGTGTCGATGTCGAGACCGCGCAGGAAATGGCCAATGCCGTGGCGCAGGCGCTCCCCGCCGATGCCGCGGTGATGGTCGCCGCGGTAGGCGACTGGCATGTCGAGGCGGCCGCGCAGAAGCTCAAGAAGGAAGGCGGCGCCCCGCCGACTCTGCATCTCTCGGAGAACCCCGACATCCTCGCCATGCTCGCCGCCAGCCCGCGCCGGCCAGGCCTCGTCGTGGGCTTCGCCGCGGAAACCGAGCAGGTCGTCGATCATGCCGTCGCGAAAAGGACTCGCAAGGGCGCGGACTGGATTGTCGCCAACGATGTTTCGGGCGATGTGATGGGCGGTGAAGCCAATGCCATCCATCTCGTCACCGCCGACGGTGTCGAACACTGGGAAAGACTGCCCAAGGAAGAAGTCGCCCGCCGGCTGGCGGAGCGTATCGCCGATGCGCTCTAGCCTCGCCTTGCTCCTGCTCGGCGCGAGCCTCGCCGCCTGCGCGCCGCGCGTCGGCGGCCCTGCCGAGCCGCCCGCGCCGGCGAACGGCCTGTACAGCCAGAGCTTCGGCAATACGCCGGCCAAGCAGGTCCGCACGCTGATCGTTGTGCTGCACGGCGACGCGCCGACGACCAAGCCGGACTATCACTACGCCTTCGCCCGCGCGGCATCGGAAGCGGTGCCGAACAGCGTCGCGGTCGCATTGCTGCGTCCGGGCTATGAGGATCCGCAGGGCCATCGCTCGCCCGGCGAGCGCGGCGAGACCACCGGCGACAATTACACCGCCGACCGGATCGGTGCGGTCGCCGCGACGATCCGCCACCTCCAGCATCGCTATGGCCTGGCCCGCACCGTGCTGGTCGGCCATTCGGGCGGCGCCGCGATCGCCGCCGATCTCGCCGCGACCCATCCCGGGCTGATCGACGGCATCGTCCTCGTCTCCTGCCCCTGCGCGCTGCCCGAGTGGCGCAAGTACATGAAGAAGGTGTCGCCGACGCCGCTCTGGGACGCACCGGTGACCAGCCTCGATCCAGTCAAGCTGGTCGGCGGCATGGCACCCACCCTGCGCGCCGCGGTGCTGGTCGGCGCCGACGACAAGACCACACCGGTGCGCTTCTCGCGCACCTATGCCGAGGCGCTGTCGCTGCGCGGCATCGCCACCGACTATCGTATCATCCCCGGCAAGGACCATGAGCTGCTTGGCGATCCCGAAGTGATCTCCGCGCTCCAGCGCCTCGCCGCCGCCCTGCCTGGAAAGTCCTGATGCTCGCACCGATCCGTATCGCCCTGCAACGCCTGCCGCATGGCGAGGGCCTGCCCCTGCCGGCCTATGCGACCGCGGGCGCAGCCGGCATGGACGTGGTCGCGGCGGAAGACGTGGTGCTCGCTCCCGGCGCGCGCCATGCGGTGGCGACCGGCTTCGCGATGGCGATCCCGGTCGGCTACGAAGTCCAGGTCCGCCCGCGCTCGGGCCTCGCGCTCAAGCACGGCATCACCTGCCTCAACACCCCCGGCACGATCGACAGCGACTATCGGGGCGAGGTTAAGGTGATCCTTGCCAATCTCGGTGACGCGGACTTCACCGTCGCGCGTGGAGACCGGATCGCACAGCTCGTGCCCGCGCCTGTCCAGCACGCGGAGCTCGAGGAGGTGGGGACGCTCGACGAAACGGCGCGAGGCATTGGGGGCTTCGGATCGACGGGTACGTGAGCGGATTGCTTCTTCTTGCCGCGGCGCTGCAGACGGCGCCGATCGATTGGGACGCGCTGCCGCCCCTGCCCTGGCGCGCGCCTCCGATCGTGACGCCGGACATGCAGAGCTTCGTCCAGCGCGAAGTGAAGCTGCGTCGCTGCGTCACGCCCAAGCCGAACACGCTCGAAGTCTCGGTCGCCGTGCTGGTCGATGAGAACGGGGCCATCCGCACCACCGTACCACGCGCCATCGCCTGCCCCTCGGTCGAGCAATATGCCGCCGCGCTCGCCGCCGGCTTCGCGCGCAACAACCTGCTCCCGCGCCCCGGCGCGACCGATCAATGGTACCGCACGACCCTCAGCTTCACCTGGACCAAATGACTCTCTCCGACGCGGAGCTGGAGCGCTACGCCCGTCACATCGTGCTGCGCGAGATCGGCGGCGGCGGGCAGATGCGGCTCAAGGCCGCGCGCGTGCTGGTGATCGGCGCGGGCGGCATCGGCTCGCCGGCGATCGAGTATCTGGCGGCCGCCGGCATCGGCACGCTCGGCGCGGTCGATGACGACCAGGTCTCGCTCTCCAACCTCCAGCGCCAGACGCTCTACGCCACCGCCGATGTCGGCCGCGCCAAGGTCGAGGCGGCCCGCGCCCGCGTCGCCGCGCTCAATCCCGAACTGGTGTTCACCGGCTTCGACCAGCGCATCGACGCGCGCAACGCCGACGCCCTGATCGAGACCTTCGCGCCCGACGTGATCCTCGACGGCTGCGACAATTTCGCCACCCGCCTCGCCGTCGCTGACGCGGCGCTCCGCCACCGCATTCCTCTCGTCTCCGCCGCGGTCTCCGAGTTCGAGGGCCAGCTCGGTGTGTTCCGTGGCTGGGAGGCGGACAGGCCCTGCTATCGCTGCTTCGTCGGCCATGATCCCGAACGCCCGGGCATCAGCTGTGCCGAACAGGGTGTGCTCGGCGCGCTCACCGGCGTGATGGGCAGCCTCGCCGCACTGGAGACGATCCGTGCGATCGCGCCCTTCGGCGAGGATCCCGCGGGCAAGCTGCTGCTCGTCGACGCCCTCGCCTTCCGCTTCCGCACGCTCACGCTGCCGAAGGACCCGGGCTGCCCTTCCTGCGGCGGCCAGTAACCGCCAGAGAGGAACTGGACTTCCCTCCCCGCTTCGGGCACCTCCCGCGCCATGACGCGCGTCCTGGTCACCGGCTCGGCCGGCTTCATCGGCTTCCACACGGCCAGCAAATTGCTCCAGCGCGGCGCCACCGTGCTCGGCGTGGACAATTTCACCGCCTATTATGATCCGGCGCTCAAGGAAGCGCGCAACGACATCCTGTCGAACCATCCGAACTTCAAGGTCGCCCGCGTCTCGATCGACGACATGGCCGCGTTCGGCGAGGCCTGGGCCGAGTTCCAGCCCGATGTGGTGATCCACCTCGCCGCCCAGGCCGGCGTGCGCCACTCGATCGACAGCCCGGAATCCTATGTCGCGGCGAACCTGATCGGCACCTTCAACGTGCTGGAGCTGGCCCGCCACCACAAGACGAAGCACCTGCTCGCCGCCTCGACCAGCTCGGTCTATGGCGCGAACACCGACATGCCGTTCACCGAGACGCAGCGCACCGCGACACCGCTCAGCTTCTACGCCGCCACCAAGGGCGCGACCGAGCTGATGGGCCACAGCTACGCGCATCTCTTCAAGACGCCCATGACCTTCTTCCGCTTCTTCACGGTCTATGGCCCGTGGGGCCGGCCGGACATGGCGCTGTTCAAGTTCACCAAGGGCATCCTCGCCGGCGAACCGATCGACATCTACAACAACGGCCAGATGGTCCGCGACTTCACCTATGTCGACGACCTGGCCGAATCGATCGTGCGACTGACCGAGGCGGTGCCGGGCGACACTCCGGTGGAAGGCGACAGCCTCTCCCCCGTCGCGCCCTTCCGCACCGTCAATATCGGCGCCGGCCAGCAGACCCAGCTGATGGACTATATCGGCGAGATCGAGCGCGCGCTCGGCAAGGAAGCGATCAAGAACTTCATGCCGATGCAGCAGGGCGACGTGCCCGCGACCGAGGCGTCGCACGCCCTGCTCAAGGCGCTGACCGGCTATGCGCCCTCCACCCCGCCGAGCGCGGGCGTGCCCGCCTTCGTGGAATGGTATCTGGAGCATTATCGAAACTGAAACCCCTCTTCCGGCATGAAGACGCGAGAGTGTTTTCCACCGGGATAGGGTAGCTATGAGCATCGAATGGCCCGCGCACGGGCTGAAGCTGCAGGCGCGGATCGAAAGCGGCAGCGCCATCATCGGCGTGATCGGCATGGGCTATGTCGGCCTGCCGCTCGCCGTGGCCTTCGGCGAAGCGGGCTGCCCCGTCCTCGCCTTCGACGTCGACCAGGCCAAGATCGACGCGCTCGAAGCCGGTGAGAGCTACATCAAGCACATCGACGCGGCCCGCATCGCGCCGCTGGTCGCAAACGAGAAGCTGCGCGCCACCGCCGATCTCGCCCGGCTGGGCGAAGCCGATGTAGTGCTGATCTGCGTCCCCACCCCGCTCACCCGCCATCTCGAGCCCGACCTCAAATATGTCGAGCTGACCACCCAGGCGATCGCGAAGACGCTGCGCCGCGGCCAGCTCGTCATCCTCGAATCGACCACCTATCCGGGCACCACCAGGGAAGTGATGCAGCCGATCCTCGAGGCCGAGGGCCTGGTCGCCGGCAAGGACTTCTTCCTGGCCTATTCGCCCGAGCGCGAGGATCCCGGCAACCCGACCTTCTCGACCACCAAGATCCCCAAGGTGGTCGGCGCCGACGACACCGTCTCGGCCGATCTGGCGCTGGGCGTCTATCGCCACATCGTGCCCCAGGCGATCCAGGTCTCGTCGGCCGCCACCGCCGAGGCGGTGAAGATCACCGAGAACGTGTTCCGCGCCGTCAACATCGCGCTGGTCAACGAGCTCAAGCTCATCTTCACCGCGATGGACATCGACGTGTGGGAAGTGATCGACGCCGCCAAATCCAAGCCGTTCGGCTTCATGCCCTTCTATCCGGGCCCGGGCCTTGGCGGGCACTGCATCCCGATCGACCCCTTCTACCTCACCTGGAAGGCGCGCGAGTACAACCAGCACACCAAGTTCATCGAGCTGGCCGGCCAGATCAACGCGGACATGCCGCAGCATGTCGTCCGCGTCCTCGCCGACACGATGGACGCCCGCTTCGGCCGCGGCCTGCGCGATGCGCGCATCCTGGTGCTGGGCGTCGCCTACAAGAAGAATGTCGAGGACATCCGCGAGAGCCCGTCGCTCCGCCTGATGGAGATGATCGAGGCACGCGGCGCCACCGCCGACTTCTTCGATCCACACGTCGCCCAGATCGACAATACCCGCGAGCACCCGACGCTCAACTTCCGGGACGGCATCGCGTGGGACGAGGCCGAGATCGCCAGGTACGATGCGGTGCTGATCGCCACCGATCACGACGCGGTGGACTATGCCGCGCTCGTCGAGGCGGCGAAGCTGGTGGTCGACACCCGCAATGCCTGCGCAAAGGCGGGCGTGGTGTCGGACAAGGTCGTCCGCGCCTGAGATCCGGTGCGCAGGGAGGGCTTGGCCTTCCCTGTCCGTTCTCAAATACTCCGTCCAGGCACGCTACCGCTTGCAGCAACCATTCCTCCCCCGGAGGGGGAGGGGGACCAGCCGCAGGCTGGTGGAGGGGTATTCTCCACGGACGAGATCGCTTGGGGCAGGCTACCCCTCCACCACCGCCTCCGGCGGCGGCCCCCGCCCCCTCCGGGGGAGGAATGGTCCTCATCCCGACCATCTGCCTTTAATCGCATGCGATACGCCCATGACCCCGCTTGCAAAATAGCACGACCGTTCGTACCAAATCGACATGAAAGCAGAAACGACTCGAATCCGCGTGCTCGAAGAAGGCCTGCAGACGCTCAGCCAGGGGGGGCTCGCGGCAGTCACCATCGGCCGGCTGGCAGAGGCGACCGGGCTCTCCAAGAGCGGACTGTTCGCCCATTTCCGGTCGCGGGAAGCGCTGGAACTCGCCCTGCTCGACGAGACCGTCCGGTTGGCCTGGCGCAACGTCGTCGAGCCCGCGATGCGCAATCCCGAGGGCCTGCCGCGCCTGATGGCGCTGGTCGGCCTGTGGTTCGGCTGGTCGTCCCGCGCCGGCCTGCGCGGCGGCTGCCCCGTCGCTGCCGCGATGTTCGAGCTCGACGACACGCCGGGCGTGGTGCGCGATCGCGTGGCCGAGCTGGACGAGGAATGGCGGCAGGTGCTCCATTCCCATGTCCGCCAGGCAATCGACCTCGGCCACCTCCATGCCGAGACCGATGCCGATCAGGTCGTGTGGGAACTGCGCGGCATCTATCTCGCGCATCACAGCACGATGCGCTTCCAGCGCGATCCCGACGCAGATCGCCGCGCCGAGGTTGCGCTCGTCGCCCTGCTGCGCCGCTGCGGCGCCGATCCCGCGAATCTCTGATGCCGCAAGCGCCCCGCATGCAGCAGCCCGCCCCTTCCCCGGCCGCCGCCGAGGAACGCGCCCAGATCCGGCGCCTGCGCCTCGCGTCCTTCGTCGAGGCGACCACGCTCCTGGTCCTCGTCTTCGTCGCGGTCCCGCTCAAGCACCTGTTCGACTATCCCCTGGCGGTCAGGCTGATGGGGCCGGTGCACGGCGCCGCCTTCGTCGCCTATGCCTGGAGCCTGGTCACCACCGTGTCGGGCGGCGGCTGGTCGCGGGGCGAGATCGCAAGGCTGGGCCTCGCGGCCTTCATCCCCTTTGGCGGCTTCCTCAATGCCGGGCTGCTGCGCCGCAAGCGCGCCGCCCTCGCCGCCCCGACAGGGGCGCGCGCCTGATGCCCTATCTCTGGCTGAAGGCGGTGCACGTCGCCGCCGTCCTGCTCTTCATCGGCGGCCTGTTCGCCCAGACCTTCGCCCTCGCCGCCGCGCAGCGCGGGGATGCCGCGACCACGGCCCCGCTCGCCCGCTGGGACCGGCTGGTCACCGTCCCGGCGATGCTGCTCGTCTGGGTGACCGGCGCGACGATCGCCGTCGAGGCCGGCTGGTTCACCAGCCCCTGGCTCTGGGCCAAGCTCGCCTTCGTCCTCGCTTTGACCGGGCTGCACGGCATCCAGTCCGGCAAGCTCCGGCGGCTGCGTGGCGGAGATCTGCCGTCCAGCCCCATCTCGGTCCTTCGGGTCGCGGGATTCATCGCCGCAGCCATTGCGTCGATCGCCGTGCTGGTGGTCGCCAAGCCCTTCTAGCCTCCGCCTCCCGCGGCCGACGCCTTGCAACGCGTCCGGCGCACCGGGACGCACGGCTCAGCCGGGGCAGCGGCTCGTCATGAAATCGCGGATCGCCGGGGCGATGTCCTCGCGCTCCAGCGCCACTGCGATGTTCGCCTGAATGAAGCCGGCCTTGTCGCCGCAGTCATAGCGGGTGCCCTCGAAGGTCACGCCGTGGAAGCGCTGGCCGCCGATCATCTGGGCCATCGCGTCGGTCAACTGGATCTCGCCGCCGGCGCCCTTTTCCTGGCCTTCGAGCACGCGCATCACTTCGGGCTGCAGGATGTAGCGGCCAATGACCGAGAGGTTCGACGGCGCGGTGCCCGGCGCCGGCTTCTCGACCAGCCCCTTCACCTCGGTCAGCGCGCCATCCTGCGCGCCGGGGGTGATGATGCCATAGCGGTGCGTCTGGTCGTCGGGGACGATCTCGGCGCAGATCAGGTTGCCGCCCACCTTGTTATAGGCATCGACCATCTGCTTCAGGCAGCCCGGCTTGCCGAGCATGAAGTCGTCGGCGAGCAGGACCGCAAAGGGCTCGTCGCCCACGATGTCGCGGGCGCACCATACGGCATGGCCCAGGCCCATCGGTTCCTGCTGGCGGACATAGGCGACCGCGCCGGGCTTCAGGCGCGTGGCATCGAGGATCTCGAGCGACTTGCCGCGGGAGGACATCGTCGTCTCGAGCTCATAGGCGATGTCGAAATGGTCCTCGATCGCGCTCTTGCCGCGGCCGGTGACGAAGATCATCTGCTCGATGCCGGCTTCCAGCGCCTCGTCCACCGCGTACTGGATCAGCGGGCGATCGACGATCGGCAGCATTTCCTTCGGCAGCGCCTTGGTGGCAGGAAGGAAACGCGTACCCAGGCCGCCGACGGGAAACACGGCCTTGCGCAGCGGCTTGATGGTCATAGCCCGAACATATCTCCGAAATATTGGCGCTGCTACTCGCCAAATGCGTCTCGTGCAATCGGCGCAATGCGCCAGAGCCGCGATGCGCGGTCTCGTATTGCGCCGCAACATGTGCCACGGGACGCACATGCAGCACATCATGCTCCGTATGTTCTTCCTTGTCGCGGTCGCTCTGGTGACCTTCCTGGCGCTGACGCCCGGTCCCTTGGGGCAAGTGGTGGAATCGGGGCCCGTACGCCACCTGCTCGCCTTTGCCGCGCTCCCCGTGCTCAGCAGCCTGGCGTGGCCACAGGTGAAGCCGGGCTGGCAGTTCATCGCCTATGCCGCGTTCGGCGCGGCGATCGAGATCACCCAGCTGCTGATGAATGTGGGGCGCGTGGCGGAATGGGATGATTGGGCCAATGATCTGGTCGCCACGGCGATCGCCCTCAGCCTCGTCACCTTTGGCCGGAACTGGCTCGAACGTCAGGCAGGGTTAGAGGCGCGTTAAGCTCGACCTGCTACGCGACGGGCATGACAGAATCGCCTGCTCGCCGCGTCCTGCTGATCTTCGGCACCCGTCCCGAAGCGATCAAGCTCTTCCCCGTCGTCCGCGCGCTGGCGGACGTGCCGGGCCTGGATGTGCGCACCTGCGTCACTGCCCAGCATCGCGGCCTGCTCGATCAGGTGCTGTCGATCGCCGGATTGGTGCCGGACATCGATCTCGACCTGATGGAGCCGGGCCAGACGCTCGACCAGCTGACCGCCCGCCTGCTCACCGGCCTGGGCAAGGTGATGGACGAAGAGAAGCCCGACCGGGTGATCGTCCAGGGCGACACCGCCACCGCGATGGTCGGCGCGCTGGCTGCCTATTATCGCAAGGTGCCGGTCAGCCATGTCGAGGCCGGGCTGCGCTCGGGCGACATCTACCAGCCCTGGCCCGAGGAGGTGAACCGCCGCATCGTCGCGCCGATCGCCGACCAGCATTTCGCTCCGACCGAGACCGCCGCCGAGGCGCTGCGCCGCGAGAACATCGCCCCTGCGACGATCCACGTCACCGGCAACACGGTGATCGACGCGCTGCTCGCCACCCGCGCCCGGATCGAGGCCGAGCCGGCGCTCGCCGCCGGGCTCGATCCGATCGCGACGCGCTTTGCCGGGAAGCGCATCGTCCTCGTCACCACGCATCGCCGCGAGAATTTCGGCGGCGGCATGGAGGACATCGCCCGGGCGCTCGGCCGCATCGCCGATCGCGACGACACCGCGATCCTCTTCCCGATGCACCCCAACCCCAATGTCGTCGCGGCAATGGACAAGGTGCTGGGCGACCGCCCCAACGTCGCCCGCATCGAGCCGCTCGATTATCCGCACTTCATCCGCGCCCTCGAGCTCAGCCATGTCGTGCTCAGCGATTCGGGCGGCGTGCAGGAAGAAGCCCCCGCGCTCGGCAAGCCGGTGCTGGTGATGCGCGAGACCACGGAGCGCCCCGAAGGGGTCGCCGCGGGCACGGCGAAGCTGGTCGGCACCGATCCCGAGCGTATCGTTTCCGAAATCTCAACCCTCCTCGACGTACCATCCGCCTATTCGGCCATGGCCCGCGCCCACAATCCGTTCGGCGATGGCCATGCTTCTGAGCGGATTGCGGGGATCGTCGCACATGGTTTCGGATTCTGAGCTCAAGGTCTGTGTTCTCGGCCTGGGCTATATCGGGCTTCCCACGGCAGCGGTGATCGCACGCACCGGCGCCAAGGTGCTGGGCGTCGATGTCCACCAGTCGGTGGTCGACACGGTGAATTCGGGCAAGGTCCATATCGAGGAGATCGATCTGGACGGCCTGGTCTCCGGCGTGGTCGCCCGCGGCAGCCTGCGCGCCTCGCTCAATGTCGAGCAGGCCGATGTGTTCGTCATCGCCGTTCCCACCCCCTTTGGCGAGAATCACGCGCCGGACATCGGCTTTGTCCTCAAGGCCGCGACCAACGCCGCGATCGTGCTCAAGGCCGGCGACGTGGTGATCCTCGAATCGACCTCGCCGGTGGGCACCACCGAAAAGGTCGCCGAGCTGCTCGCCAGTCTCCGCCCCGACCTCAAGATTCCCGGCCACTGCGTCGGCGTCGCCGATGTCGCCATCGCCTATTGCCCCGAGCGCGTGCTGCCCGGCCGCATCCTGGTCGAGCTGATCGACAATGACCGGGTGATCGGCGGCATCACCCCGCGCTGCGCCCGCAAGGCGCTGCAATTCTATCGCCGCTTCGTGCGCGGCGCCTGCGTCACCACTACGGCCAAGGCCGCGGAGATGACCAAGCTCACCGAAAACGCCTTCCGCGACGTCAACATCGCCTTCGCCAACGAGCTGAGCCTCGTCGCGGAGAAGATGGGCGTCGATGTGTGGGAAGTGATCCGCCTCGCCAACCGCCACCCGCGCGTCAACATCCTGTCGCCGGGCCCCGGCGTCGGCGGTCACTGCATCGCGGTCGATCCCTGGTTCCTGGTCAGCGCGGCGCCCGAGCAGACGCCGCTGATCCGCACCGCCCGCGAAGTGAATGACGGCAAGACCGACTATGTCATCGGCCACGCCGCCGCGATGATCGAATCGAACCCGGCGGCGCGCGTCGCCTGCCTGGGCCTCGCCTTCAAGGCGAACATCGACGATTTCCGCGAGAGCCCCGCGCTCAAGGTCGCGGCTGCCCTTGCCCAGCGTTTCGGCGAGCGCATCCAGATCGTCGAGCCCTATGCGAACGCCCTCCCCGCCACCTTCGATGGCACGGGCGCCGAGCTGATCGACGTCGATAGTGCGATCGAGAGCTGCGAGATCTTCGTGGTGCTCGTCGACCACGACGTGTTCAAGTCGGTCCCGCTCGACGAGCGCGCCGACAAGCTGGTCTATGACACGCGGGGGATCTGGCCGGACCAGCCCCGCCTCGCGGGCGGCGAGCCGCTGCGGCTGGCGAGCTGATCCTCGCCTAGCGGCGAACCAGGATCGATTGCCAATCGCCGTCGAGCGGCTTGTTCCGATCGGCGATCAGCGCGGGCACCAGCGGCCGCGTGGAGAGCGCGTCGATCTTCGTTGCCTCGGCCTCCAGCGTCGCCACCCTGTCCCGCCACGCCGGGTGCGAGCGGCTGCGCAGGATGCCCCCTGCCTTGCTCGGGCCGAAATGCTGCCAGAACGCCACGCTCGCCCGCACCGGGTACTTGGCGTTGGCGAGCAGATAGGCGGAGAGCAGGTCCGCCTGCACTTCGGTCTGGCGGAAATATTTCACATTGGCACCGAAGCCGGCCAGCAGGCCGTAGTCGACGCCGCGGGCCTCCAGCCGCTCGCGGTGGCGCAGGATGTTGTGCGCGAATTCGTGCGCGATCACCGCGGCAAGCTGGTCGTCGGGATAGTCGTCGAGGAAGCCCGACCCGATCTGCACCATGGCACCGTCCGCGGAGGCGCCGAAGCCGCCGTCCAGCTCGAGCTCGAAGCGCGTCCTGCAGGCGGGCACCGGCTGGACCGCGACATGCACCGGCGCACCGGCGCGGATGACGTCGATCTCGATCGGCGCGTCCTGTGGCAGTGCGGCGATGCCCAGCTGGGCCGCGACCAGCCGGTCGGTGGTCCCCGGCCTGCCGGCGAGCTTTGCGATCTCGACCGGGCCGACCCGGACCAGGGAATCGTCTGGGCGCAGTCCGGCGCGCTCCGCCGGGCTGCCCGCGATCACGCCCTCGATTGCCACCGGAGTCGCGAAGCCAAAATGCGCTCTGGCCGAATCCCGCGCCTTGGGATCGAATTGGTCCAGCGTATGCACCACCACCCCCATCCCGGCTTCCATCTGGTCGCAGAGCGGGACGTTCGCGGTTGCCAGACGCCAGCCGATTGCCGCCACCCGCAGGTCCGCTGCCCGTACCGCTTCGAGCAGCTTGGCATCCGCGTTGTCTGCCCGAGCATGGACGCCCGGCAGCGCGAGCGCTGAAATGGTTCCGACCAGCAGGGCGAAACGACGAAGCATGCGATGTGGAGGGTGCATCACACCGCCTTAAGGGCCGACATCGTCCTTGCCAAATCGGGGGATGATCCAGCGCGAATCATTGAGGGACCGCCGATCCCGACGTCAGGCCACGAACTCTTGTGCATCGCAACCAGGATTGCATCGGTGCAATCGAAACAAATCCGTCACAAAAAATCCCCTGTAACCCTCAAGAAACACGCCCAATTCGGCAGAGACGCTTCATTAACCCCCTTGGCGATATTGATGCAGCGCGTTAAGGACGCTCCCGTAACCACTTGGTGCGGGTCGCCCGAGTGCTGACTGAGAGGTTCGGGGCAACCGAACCCGGTGTTGCTGATGAGACACGGCGGGAATCTTCTCGCCGGTACCAAGGTTTAAGGTGTTGCGGCTGGTTTTGTCCTGTGCCATAGGTCGACCCGACGAGAGCACCCAGAGCTCGAAAGAGGGAGAAAAAGAGTGTTCACTAAGCTTCTTACGGCTGCTGCTATCGCGTCGATGGCGACTGCCCCTGTTCTGGCCGCTCCGACCAGCGCTTCGAAGCTGTCGCTGTCGGGCGTTCGCGCTTCGACCTCGACCAGCAAGAAGAGCGAACTGGCTCCGGCTATCCTGATCGGCGTTCTCGCCACTGTCGCCATCATCGGCGGCGCCGTGGTTCTGGCCGACAGCGACGACTCGCCCGACAGCCCGTAGTATCGGACTGCGCAAGCAGAGTTTCGAAGTGGCGGCCTAACGGCCGCCACTTTTTTATTGCCCGTTAGCCGGCAGCGGGATCGAGCAAGAATCACAGGTTGTTGCACATCATGTTCGCCAAGCTCTTTCGGTCGCGCCCGTCAGCTCAAGCCGAGCCAAGCGGCAGCATCCCCGATGGCCAGCGCATCTACGCCATCGGCGACATCCATGGCCGCCTAGACCTGCTTCAGGATCTGCTTGCGCGCATTGCAGCAGACGAAGCCGGGCGCACCGCAGCGGATACCCAGCTGATCTTCCTGGGCGATCTGATCGATCGCGGACCCGAATCCGCACAAACGGTAGAGTTCCTCCGGCAGCTCGCCTTGGAGCGCCCAAAGGACCGCACGCGCTTCCTCGCCGGCAATCACGAGGAGGTCTTCCTGTCCAGCCTCGATGGCGACGAGAAGACCTTGCGCTTCTTTACGAAGATCGGCGGCCGCGAAACGATCCTCAGCTATGGCTTCACGGAAGCCGAATATGACGCGCTCGACTACCCAGAGCTTTCCGCCGAACTGCAGGAGCGCGTTCCGGCGGAACACCGCGCATTCCTGGCCGATTTCGAGGACATGATCATCATCGGCGACTATGCCTTCGTCCATGCCGGCATACGGCCTGGGGAAGCGCTGTCGCGCCAGCAAGGCAAGGACCTGCGCTGGATCCGCAGCGAGTTCATCGAGCACAGGGGCGCGCTCGAGAAGATCATCGTCCACGGCCACACCATCACCGAAGCCGTGGAGATGACCGCCCATCGCATTGGCCTCGACACCGGCGCCTATGCTTCCGGCAGGCTCACGGCGATGGGATTCGAAAGCAACCGGCGCTGGGTGATCGACACCGCCGACTGAGCCGCCGCAAAGGCCCAAACAAAAACGACGGCGGAGCGATCCGCCGGCGTTTTCGTATTCAATCGACAGAAGGAAGCTTGAAGGAAGCTTACTGCCCCTGGGGACCGCCCGGCTGCGGGCCGCCCGGCGCACCACCCTGCTGCTGCTGCATCATCTGCTGCTGCATCATCATCTGGCGGAGCTGCTCGGCCGGGATGAGATCCTTGATCTCGAGATCGAACTGCAGGAGCTTGCCGAACAGCGGATGCTGCGGGCCGGCCTTCTCATAGCCGAGGTTCGCCGGGATCCAGATGCGCAGCTTCGAGCCCTTGCTCATCATCTTGAGCGCTTCGTCGAAGCCCGGGATCGCGCCGCCGACCTGGAGCGGAATCTCGCCGGCAGGCTGGAAGATCGAGCCGTCGCGCAGCGTGCCGGTGGTGAACACCTTCACCCCGTCGCCTTCGAGCGCCTTGGGGCCCGAGCCTTCCTTGAGCACCTGATACTGGAGACCCGAAGCCGTGGTCTGCACGCCGAGCTGGCTCTTGTTCCAGGCCAGGAACTGCGCGTCGTCGCCCTTGACGGCGACGGGCGCACGCGTGCCCGTCCAGGCCAGCGCCACCCCAATGGCGATCGCCAGGACCAGACCGGCCCAGAGCCAGATCTTGTAGCTGCGCTTGACGGGCTGGAGCGGAACGGCGGTCACGGACATGCGATAGGCTCCAGGCGCGGGTATTCAGCTACCCAAAGTTCACCAAGTTCACGACAGCCACGCGCGAGGACCGCGCGTGGCCGAATCGCGAAATCAACGGGCGCTGTCGCGCTCCATGCGCTTGCGCTCGAGCTTGCGCGCGCGGCGGACCGCGGCGGCACGCTCGCGGGCGCGCTTCTCGCTGGGCTTCTCGTAGTGACGACGGAGCTTCATCTCGCGGTACACGCCCTCGCGCTGCAGCTTCTTCTTGAGTGCGCGCAGTGCCTGGTCGACGTTGTTGTCGCGAACGATGATCTGCATAAGCCCGTCAGTGCTCCGGTCTATTCAATAGAAAAGGGTTCGCCGGAACGCGGGGTTGCGGCGTCGTGCCGGCCACCTAACAGCGCGAATCCATTTTTTCAAGCGAGAACAGGCCCTGCCCCCTCTCAGGCGCGGCAAACCGATCAGCCCTGGGCCTTGCCCTGGCAGAGTCCGAGCCGCTTGCCATAGACCCGCATCCGAATCGCGGCATAGCCGGGCTGGCCCTTTTCGCCGCTCTTCTGGTCCACGGTCACGTCATAGGCGTCCTTGCCCATGGTGCCGGCGTAGAGCAGCGTGGTCCTGGAGCCGCTCGCCTGGGTGCACTGGATCTCGACGTCGAGCTTCCCGCCCTTCTGCACGAAGCGCGGGAAGGTGCAGGTGCCCGCGACCTTTTCGAGATTCTCGATGTCGAGCGGCTTGAGATCGCCCGCCGTCTGGCACTTGGTGGCGTGGCGCTGCTGCTTCTGCACCGCCGCCAGCTGGTCCGCCTTGTCCGGTCCGTCGGTGAAATCGGCGGACAGGACCTGCATCCCCGAATCCCAGGTGCCGGGCTGCATCAGCATCTTGGAATGGGCCGCCTTGGACAGCGCGGCGACTTCCTTCATCGAGGCATTGTGCACTTCGATCTCGCCCGTGGCGGCTGCCTGCCGCTCCGCGGCAGACTGGCAACCAGCGAGAACAAGGGTGGCGCCGAGAAGCAGCATGGCACGCATCTTCAGGAAATCCCTCTCCAAAATCGTGGCGCCACACAGCCGATATCGCGACCAAAGACAAGCGCGATTCCTCGCGGCATAGTGACGCGATGACCGCTGCCGACACCGCCGCCCCGCCCCGACATCGCCTGCGCTCGATCCTGGGGGGATCGGCCGGCAACCTGGTCGAGTGGTACGACTGGTACGCCTATGCGGTGCTCGCGAGCTATCTCGCCCCCCATTATTTCCCCAAGGGTGCCTCCCAGGACATCAGCGCGTGGATCGTATTCGCGATCGGCTTCTTCATGCGGCCGATCGGTGGCTGGCTGATGGGGATCTATGGCGATCGGCACGGACGCAAGGCCGGCCTGACCCTGTCGGTGACGCTGATGTGCGCCGGATCGATCATCATCGCGGCGACGCCGAGCTATGGCGAGATCGGCGTGACGGCGACCATCGCGCTGGTGGCGGCACGGCTGCTCCAGGGACTCAGCCTGGGCGGCGAATATGGCGCAAGCGCCACCTATCTCTCCGAAATGGCCGGCAGGAAGCACCGCGGTTTCTTCTCGAGCTTTCAGTACGTCACCCTGATCTCGGGCCAGCTCGTCGCGCTGGTCGTGCTACTGGCGCTTCAGGCGACCCTGTCGGAGGCGGACCTGAAGCAATGGGGCTGGCGCATCCCCTTCGCGGTGGGCGGCGTGCTGGCGCTGGGCGTGTTCTGGCTGCGCCGGCGCCTCGCCGAGACCGAGAGCTTCGCCAAGCGCGAAGCCGGCAAGAAATCGGGCGCGCTGGCGCTGCTGCGCGAGCACCCGCGCGAGGCCGCGGTGGTGATGCTGCTCACTGCGGGCGGTACGCTCGCCTTCTATGCCTATACGATCTACCCGATCGCCTTCCTCAAGAAGACCGCCGGCTTCTCCGATGCGGCTGCGACCCAGGTGAATGCAGCCGCGCTGTTCGTGTTCATGGCGATCCAGCCACTGGCCGGCGCGCTTTCGGACAGAGTCGGGCGAAAGCCGCTCATGGTGGCGTTCGGCGTGTTCGGCACGCTGCTCAGCTATCCGATCTTCGTCGCGATGGAAGGTGCGCGTGACGCACTGACCGCATTCCTGCTGATGACCGGGGCACTGGTGATCGTGACCGGCTATACGTCGATCAATGCGGTGGTGAAGGCCGAGCTGTTCCCCGCGCACATCCGCACCCTGGGCGTCGCCCTGCCCTATGCGCTCGCCAATGCGATCTTCGGCGGCACCGCGCCGACGGTGGCGCTGTGGTTCAAGCAGGAAGGCTGGGAACGCGGCTTCTACTGGTACGTCACCGCGATGATCGCCATCTCGCTGGTCACCTATCTGCGCATGCGGGACACCGCGAAACATTCGCAGATCCTGGAGGATTGATGCGCTATTGATTAGCAATAGCGCATCAATCCTCCGTTCCTTCATCGTCATCCCCGCGCAGGCGGGGATCCAGGGTAACAGAGCGATGTCCCGCGTGACTCTGGATCCCCGCCTGCGCGGGGATGACGAAATAGAGGGAGGCGCCAAAATACCCTTACGGCTTACGCCCCGCCGCTCCGTCTATATGTTTCCGTGCGTTGCAGCCATGCAATACGGGCGTTAGGCTCGCACCTTAACTCCATGGGATGCAACTCGCAGCTTTAGCGCCAGCCTTGGACATCGAGACCCGCCTGCTGATCGTCGATGACGATCCCGGAATCCGCGAGCTGACCGCGGCCTTCCTGTCGCAGCACGGCTATGTCGTCGATACCGCATCGGGCGCGGCCGAGATGCGCGCACTCACCGGGCGGAACGACTACGCGCTGGTCGTGCTCGACGTGATGATGCCGGGTGAGGACGGCCTCTCCATCCTGCGCTCGATGGACCGCCAGACCGGGCCGGCGGTGATCCTCCATTCGGTGATCGGCGAGGATATCGACCGGATCGTCGGGCTGGAGATGGGCGCGGACGACTATGTCCCCAAGCCGGCCAATCCGCGCGAGCTGCTGGCACGCATCCGCTCGGTGCTACGCCGCAGCCAGACCGATCGCGTCGTGCCGGCGACGACGCCGACCCGGGCATTCCTGCGCTTCGCCGGCTGGCGCCTCGACCCCGTGGCGCGCCAGCTCTGGGATCCGGACGATGTGATCATCAACCTGTCCGATGGCGAATTCCGGCTGCTGCTCGCGCTGGTCGAGCGACCGCGCCGCGTGCTGACCCGCGACATGCTGCTCGATTTCTCGCGCGGCCCCAATGCCGAGCATTTCGATCGCGCGATCGACGTGCAGATGAGCCGGCTGCGCAAGAAGCTCGCCCGCCCAGGCTCCGAAGACCTGATCCGCACGATCCGCAACGAAGGCTATATGTTCGTCACCGAAGTGGCGACCAAGTGATCTGCCCATGACCCGGCGTTCGATCACGGCACCCATCGTCCTGCTCGTCATCGCCGCCGCACTGATCGCGACGACGACGCAGTTCACGATCATGTTCAACGGCCCGCCGCCCGGGCCGGGACCGCTGCCGCTGATCCGCGTGGCCGAAGCGCTGCGCACCGGCATCGTGCCCCCCACCGCGCAGGCCCGGATGACGGTGCGGCGCACCAGCGAGGACAAGTTCGGACGGGAAGACGAGCGCCCCTCCCCCGCCCGCGACGCGGCGGTGGCCCGGCTGCTGGGCGTGCCGGCCGAGCGGGTCCACGGCCTCTACCAGTTCCCGGCGCGCGATCCCGACCAGGACATGCACGGCAGCTTCACCGTGGCGCTGGAGGATCCCAATGGCTGGATCGTCGCATCCAGCCTGCCCCGTCCCGCCTTCACGCCCTGGCATCTTGCCCGGCTGCTGGGGATGCTGGGCGTGCTGCTGGTGCTCTCGCTGCTCGCCTGGGGCGTGGCACGGCGCATTTCGCGGCCGATCCGCGAGCTGGCCGGCGCGGCGACCAAGGTGCGGCTCGGCGCGCGCCAGCCGATCCCGCACAAGGGCCCCCGCGAAGTGCACGAACTGGCGCGTGCGCTGGACTCGATGCAGGAGCGCATCCTGCTCGAGGCGGAGAATCGCAGCGCGATGCTGGGCGCGATCGCCCATGACCTGGGCACGCCGCTCTCGCGGATCGCCTTCTGGGTCGAGCAGCTGCCCGATGCCGCCCGGCTGCGCGCCGAGGCGGACATCGAGGAGATGCGCGCGATGCTGAAGGCCGCGCTGAGCTTCACCCGGGACGGGCGCGACGGGGCGCCGCACGAGCGGCTCGACCTGGGCAGCCTGATCGAGAGCCTGGTCGACGATCTCGCCGCGGCGGGCAAGCCGGTGACCGTGGAACCCGGCCCGCGCGCGGTGGTGCGCGGGGACAGCGCGGCGCTGCGGCGGCTGTTCGCCAATCTGATCGAGAATGCGATCCGTTACGGCGAGCGGGCGCGGCTCGGCTGGAGCCTGGGCGAAGGCAAGGTGGATGTGCTGGTGGAGGACGATGGCCGCGGTTTCGACCTGGCCCGGGCCGAGGCACTGTTCGCGCCCTTCGTTCGCGGCGAGACCTCGCGCAATCGGGAAACCGGCGGCACCGGCCTGGGGCTGGCGATCGTCCGCTCGATCGCGGAGGCGCATGGCGGCGAGGTGTCGCTGGAGAATCGGGCCGCCGGCGGCGGTCGCGCGCGGGTCCGTCTACCGGCCTGAGCTGCAAAAGGCTGAAACATTGCGCCACCGCGCGAAATCCCGCCGTGTGTCCGGCATGTGACTGAAGGCCTTCGACCAAGGAGGCATGATGGACCATCAAGACGCGCACGACCTGGGCCTGGCCCATGACCTGAAGGCAATGACGCAACTCGCCAGCCGCCGGCGCGCGCTGGGCTGGTTCGCCGGCGCGAGCGGCGCAGCGATGCTCGCCGCCTGTGACGGCGGATCGGGCGACAGCGCGACGAGCGGCAGCGCCGGCACGGCGACCGCGACGCCGACGCCAACCCCCTCGGCCACTGCCACCCCGACCCCGAGTGCGACCGCCACCAGCGGCAGCTGCGTGGTCGATCCGACCGAGACCAACGGCCCCTACCCCGCCGACGGCACCAACACCTCGAGCGGCGTCACCTCGAACGTGCTCACCGCCGCCAATGTGGTGCGCAGCGACATCCGTTCGTCCTTCCTCGGCAGCTCGACCGCGACCGCGGCGGGCGTGGAAGTGGTGCTGACGCTCACCCTGGTCGACGTGAACGCCGCCTGCGCGCCGCTCGCGGGCTATGCCATCTATATCTGGCACTGCGACCGCGACGGGAAATACTCGCTCTACGACCTGCCGGCCGAGAGCTATCTGCGCGGCGTCGGCGTGACCGACAGCAACGGCCAGGTGCGCTTCACCACCATCTTCCCAGGCTGCTATGCCGGGCGCTGGCCGCACATCCATTTCGAAGTGTTCTCGAGCCTGGCGAACGCCACGGGCGGGCGCTACGCCACGCTCGTCTCGCAGCTCGCCATGCCGAGCGCTGCGTGCAGCACGGTCTATAACGGCGCGAGCGGCTATTCGACGAGCGTCCGCAACCTCGCGGGCGTGAGCCTGAGCAGCGACAATGTGTTCGGCGACAACAGCAGCGCGCAGATCGCCCAGCAGACCCCGGTGATGAGCGGCAGCGTCGCCGCCGGCTATACGGCAACCGCTGTCATCGGCATCGCGCGGTAGTTCTGCACCGGCGCGGCGGGCGTGATCCCTAGAGGATCATGCCCCCGCCGCCGCGGATCGCAAGCACGCGGCCGATCGAATCGAACAGCGCGTCCATCGCCACCGGCTTGAACAGCACGTCGTCGGCGCCGACCGCGAGGCAGCGCTCGCGAAGGTCGACGGCGGTGTCCGCGGTGACGACGATGATCGGCAGCTCGCCCTTGGCGTCGCCGCGTGCGCGGATGCGCTCGATCGTCTCGAACCCGTCCATCCCCGGCATGCGCAGATCGACGAGCACGACGTCGAAGGTCTCGGCGTCGAGCATGGCCAGGCCCTCCTCGGCCCAGCTGGCTTCGGCCATTGTAGCCCCCGCGACGTCGAGCATGTCCTTCACGACCCGACGGTTCATCGGATCGTCCTCTATGAAGAGGATGTTCATGCCCGTCCGCCCGTGGCGACCGGTTTCCCCGAGATGCGCGCGACCGTTTTTGTCATGTCCGGTGTGCTATCGCCCTAAGCCGCCCGAGATACAAGCGGGTCCCCCTTCCGCTTATCGGAATTTTCTTCCGCGGGTGGAATAATAGCATCAATCAGGGCTGCCCCGGTAACGGGTTTTTCGATTATTCTGCAGCCACTTGCCGCAATCAGCTCAGCCGAGGTCTCCGCATCGGGCTTGAGCCAGAGAATGGTGTGCGGCACGCTTTCGGCGCCGGCACGCAGCGCGGCGAGCGCCTGGATCGGGCCATCGGCTTCGGCCTTCAGCGTGCCCTCGTCGGCCAGCAGATGGCCGACGCCCGCCTCCGCGAGCATCGGCAGCGCCTCGGCGACCGAGCCGGCGAAGCGCAGCCGGGCGACGCGCGGCTCGAGCAGGGTGCGCAGCATCGAGCGGGCGATCGGGTTCCTGTCGAGCACGACCAGGTCGAGCCCGCCTGCGCTCTCGCTGGCGGCGGCCGCCGCGGGCGCCTCTGCGGGCACGAGCGGCAGGTCGACGATGAAGCGCGAGCCCTTGCCGTCCTCGCTCTCGACCATGATGTCGCCCCCCAGCGCACGGGCGAGGTTACGGCAGATGGCGAGGCCCAGTCCGGTGCCGCCGAAGCGGCGCGTGGTGCTGGTGTCGACCTGGCGGAAGCTCTCGAAGATCTCCTCGAACTTCTCCGGCGGGATGCCGATGCCGGTATCCTCGATAGCGAGCTTCAGGCGGCGGGCGTCGCCCTCACCTTCCGCCACGGCGCGCAGCGTGACGCCGCCCTTCTCGGTGAACTTGATCGCGTTGGAGAGCAGGTTGAACACCACCTGGCGCATGCGGGTGGCGTCGCTGACGATCCAGTGCGGCGCGTGGCTGAGCTCGAGCTTGAACGACAGCCCCTTCGCCCGCGCCTGCTCCTCCCAGAGCTTGGTGACTTCGCGGAGCGTGGCGCACAGGTCCATCGGCGCCGCCTCGACGCTGAGATTGCCCGTCTCCATCTTCGCGACGTCGAGAATGTCGTCGACCAGCGCGCGCATCGTGACGCCGGCGCCGTGCACGATGCCGATCCGCTCGCGGGTCCGCTCCTCCAGCTTCGGATCGGACAGCATGACCTGGGTCATGCCCAGGATGCCGTTCAGCGGCGTACGGATCTCGTGGCTGGTCGTCGCCAGGAACTCGGTCTTGGCCTTGAGCGCCTTTTCGAGCGCGACATTGGTCTCGCCCAGCACGATGTTGGCGGCGCGCACCTTGTTGCGGCTGCGGCGGATGGTGACGAGGCCCCAGCCGAGCGCGCCCATGACGATCACCGTCGCGGCACCGATCAGCAGGAACATGGTCAGCTGGGTGCGGGCGCGATTCTCGACCTCGCGGTTCTGGAGCTCCAGGATATCGTTCCGCTGCTTCGCCCAATTGAACTTGGCCGCCATCAGCGCGGCGCTGGTCGTCGTCGCCACCTTGGCCGCCTCGTCGCTGATGCGCTTTGCCGCCCTCAGGTGATCGAGGGCATCGATCGAGGCGCCTGCACGGTCGAATATCTGATAGGCGTAGAGGTGGTCACTGCGGAATTCCACGGTCGTCTTGGTCAGGTCGAGGCCGGCAAAGGCTTCGCGAATCAGCCGGACGGCATGGCCATTGTCACCCCGTTCCGAAGCGAGCACGGCGGCAGTCGCGAGAAGATGCCGGTGCAGCGTATCCGCATCCGCGCCCTTGAGCAGCTCGAAACCGCGCGTCGTCAGCTGGTTTGCAACGTCGAAGCGCTTGAGCGCGACCTGGCTGCGGGCATAGTTGCTCAGGATGCGCGCTTCGAGAACCGGCTTGCCCATGGTGCGCGCGATGTTGATCGCCGCTTCATATTCGCGACCGGCCTCGACATTGCGGTCCATCGCGAAGAGGACATTGCCGCGATTATTGTGCAGCGACAGGGACAGTGCCGGATCGCTGTCATAGAGATCGGCCGCTTGCCGGTAATATTGCTCGGCCCGCGCATTGTCGTTCGCCGAGAAATAGAGCGAGGCGATATTCTGCAGCGCGACCGCCTGGCCGCGCAGCTCCTTCGCCTCGCCGAAGACTCGATAGGCGTTCTGATAGCTGTCGAGCGCCTTCACCGCCTGGTCGCGGGCCATGAACAACGCGCCCTGGGACATCAGCAGGTCGGCGCGCAGCTTGATCGGCTCGGGCACCGATGCGATCAGATTCAGTCCATCCTGAAGCAGCGGCGCGGCGCGGCCGGGCTGATCGTTGCGCAGGTTCGCCTCCGCCGCCAGCCAGCGTGCCGTCGCCATCGCGAGGATGCGCTGACGGGGGTCGGCAAGAGGCTTTGCCAGCGTGTCGATCATGGCCGCATGGCGCAGCGCCACGGCCTGATCGGTCATCATGCTGTCCTTGGCGGCCTGGATCTCGGCCTCGATGGCCGCAGGAAAGGCGGACTTCTGCGGGGGCTGTTGGGCCAGCGCGGGAGCCGCGAGCAACAGCGCGAGGCATGTGAGACTGCGAAGGATGCCGCGCATCACGCGCGCTTCCAGAAGCTCTCGGGCCGGACGAACGACGCGGGGCCGCTCGCATTTTCGAGATGGCCGTCGTCCGCGAGGAACTTGCGGAACGCGTCGAGCCCCAGCGGGCGCGAGATCAGGAAGCCCTGCACCATGTCGCAGCCCATGACGCTGAGCAGCGCGAGCGCGGACGGCGTCTCCACGCCCTCGGCGGTGACCTCCATCTCGAGCGCATGGGCGAGGTCGATCGTCGAGCGCACGATCAGCGGATCCCGGTTGCTGCTGGTCAGCTGCGTGACGAACATCTTGTCGATCTTGAGTTCGCGCGCCGGCAGCTTCTTGAGATAGGCGAGCGAGGAAAGCCCGGCGCCATAATCGTCGATGGCCAGTGTGACCCCGCTGTCGGCGAAGAACTGGAGATGGCGGATCGCGCTTTCCGGATCCCGGATCACCGCAGTCTCGGTGATCTCGAAGCCGAGCTTGGCGTCGGCGGTCGCCAGCATGCCGCACACTTCGTCGACAAAGGCGGGATCGGCGAGGAGCTGGCCCGAGATGTTGACGAAGAGCAGCATGTCGAAGCCGTCCTCACGCAGCTTCTTCTGGTCCTCGATCACCTGGCGGAGCGTCCAGAGCGTCAGGGTCGAGATCTCGCCCGCCTGCTCTGCAACGGAAATGAAGTCGCCCGGCAGGATCAGCCCGCGGGTCGGGTGCTGCCAGCGCACCAGCGCCTCGGCGCTGGCGATCTCCTGGCGGCGGACATGGACCTTGGGCTGATATTGCAGGAACATCTCGCCATTGGCGATCGCGCGCGGCAGCTCGCGCATGAGGGTGAGCTTGTCGAAGGCGAGGTCGGCGCGCGACAGATCGAGCATCACAACCCGGCCATCGATCCGCGCCTGGTCCAGCGCAGACTCGGCGGCCTCGGCGAGCAGCACCTCGTCGTCCTCGACCAGGGGCGCGGCGGCCACGCCGAAATGCATATCGAGCTGGTGCGGCTCCCCGTCCAGGTCGAGCGCGCGCAGGAAACCCTTGCTGATCCGGTCGATATCGTCGGCCGCCTCTTCGGGGGATTCCCGTTCGAAGGCGATCTCGATCACCGCCCGGCCGGCTGCCGCGATGCGTATGTCGGGCACGATGTCCGAGAGTCGCCGGGCTACGTCGAGCACCAGCGAATCGGCGCGTGCACGGCCCAAATGACGGCGAAGCGAGGCAAAATTCGCAATCTCGCAAAGCCCCAGGACGCTCCAGTAACGTCCCTCGACATGGCGATCGTTACTTGCCCGGTGCAATTCGCGCTTGCCGGGTGCCTTGGGCCCACGCTCGCGAAGGCTGACTTCCATGCCTTCGCGCGATCCATGGACCCGCACGAATTCCCTCGCGATTTCCGCGTGTTCCGCGGAGTTCACGACTGCGCTGGGCGCAGTGATGGCCAAGGGCGCCAAAGGCTCTTTGCGTGCCGACATGCCCCCTAGGCCTAGCCCCAGACCCTTGAAGGAACGGTTAAATCACGCCGCCGAAACGCTTTTGACGAAGCCACCTCCGCAGAAATCCGGATTGATTCATCGTTAAGCTATCTTTAACCACGCGAATCGCGCACTCGTGCGCACCGATGGGAGACTACCAATGTTCGCGTTTCTGACTCTTCTGTTCCGTGAAGGCGGCGGCAACGACATCCGTCCGTTCTAACTAGGAACGTTCATCCGGGCCGGCGGTGGAGCGACCTCTCGTGAGGCCGTGCTGACCGGCCCGGACGACAAATATGAAGGCGGCCCCAGGCCGCCTTTTTTGTTGCCCGCGCCTTTCTCGCCCCCTGCTCCGGAGAGGAGCGCCACGCGGCCCCTTGCCCCGGGCGCAGGCGTCGCTATCTGCGACACATAGTTTCTTCCCAAGGGGATCCACGTTGCGCATCGCGATGATCGGCACGGGCTATGTCGGCCTGGTTTCCGGCGCCTGTTTTTCTGACTTCGGCCACGAGGTGGTTTGCGTCGACAAGGACGCCCGCAAGATCGAGCTGCTCCACCAGGGCGTGATGCCGATCTACGAGCCCGGGCTCGACGCGCTGGTCGCCTCGAACGTGAAGGCGGGCCGCCTCTCCTTCACCACCGACCTGGCCGAAGGCGTCAAGGATGCCGATGCCGTGTTCATCGCCGTCGGCACCCCCAGCCGCCGTGGCGATGGCCATGCCGATCTCAGCTATGTCTTCGCCGCCGCACGCGAGATCGCCGAGAACCTGACCAAGCCGAGCGTGATCGTCACCAAGTCGACCGTGCCGGTGGGCACCGGCGACGAAGTCGAGCGGATCATGGCCGAAGTGGCCCCGAACTCCGGCGCCAAGGTTGTCTCCAACCCCGAGTTCCTGCGCGAAGGCGCAGCGATCGAGGACTTCAAGCGTCCCGATCGCGTCGTCGTCGGCACCGATGACGAGGACGCGCGCGAGGTGATGCGCGCGATCTATCGCCCGCTCTCGCTCAACCAGAGCGCGCCGATCCTGTTCACCGGCCGCCGAACCAGCGAGCTGATCAAATATGCGGCGAACGCGTTCCTGGCGGTGAAGATCACCTTCATCAACGAGATCGCCGATCTGTGCGAGGAAGTCGGCGCCGACGTGCAGGAAGTCGCGCGCGGCATCGGCATGGACAACCGGATCGGTGCCAAGTTCCTCCACGCCGGCCCGGGCTATGGCGGCTCGTGCTTCCCCAAGGACACGCTGGCGCTGCTCAAGACTGCTGGAGACAACGAGACTCCGCTGCGCATCGTCGAGGCCACCGTGCAGGTGAACGACGCCCGCAAGCGTGCCATGGGCCGCAAGGTCATCAAGGCGATGGGCGGCGACGTCCGCGGCAAGACCGTCGGAATCCTGGGCCTGACCTTCAAGCCGAACACCGACGATATGCGCGACGCACCGAGCCTTTCGATCGTCGCCGCGCTGGAAGATGCCGGTGCCACGGTGAAGGCCTATGACCCCGAAGGCTTTGAGCAGGCCCGGCCGTTGCTGCCGAACGTCGAGTTCAGCGAGAGCGCCTATGCCGCTGCAGAAGGTGCGGACGCGCTGGTGATCGTGACCGAGTGGGATGCGTTCCGCGCGCTCGACCTCGACCGGATCAAATCACTGCTCAAGGCGCCGCTGCTCGTCGACCTGCGCAACGTCTATCCCGCCTCCGAGGCGGAACGCGCCGGGCTCAAGCTGGTCGGCGTCGGCAAGCCGAAGCGCGGCTGATCCCGGCCTGCGGGGAGGAAATCGATGAAGGCCAGCCTGCTGCAAATGACGAGCGGGATCGATCCGGCCGCCAATGCGCGCACCATCACCGATGGGATTGCGCGGGCGGCGGCGGAGGGCAGCGCAATGCTGTTCACGCCCGAAATGTCCGGCCTGCTTGACGGCAATCGCGAGCGCGCGCGCCAGCATGTCGTCGCGGAGGAAGAGGACCTGGTCCTCGCCGCGACGCGCGAAGCCGCGGCGAAGCACGGTATCTGGGTGCATCTCGGCTCGCTGGCGCTGAAGGGCGAAGGCGACAAGTTCCGCAACCGCGGCTTCGTGATCGACGACGCCGGCGCGATCCGCGCGAGCTACGACAAGCTGCACCTGTTCGATGTCGATCTCGCTACCGGCGAGAGCTGGCGCGAGTCCAACACCTATGATCGCGGCGAGCGCGCGATCCTGGTCGATACGCCGATCGGCAGGCTCGGCCTCGCCATCTGCTACGACATGCGCTTCCCGGACCTGTTCCGCGCACTGAGCGATGCCGGCGCCACCGCCCTCGCCGTCCCCGCCGCCTTCACCCGGCCGACCGGCAAGGCGCATTGGCACGTGCTGCTGCGCGCCCGCGCGATCGAGGCCGCCGCCTATCTCATCGCCACGGCCCAGACCGGCGAGCACGAAGATGGCCGCGCCACCTATGGCCATTCGCTCGTCATCGATCCCTGGGGCGAAGTGCTGCTCGACATGGGCGAGGAAGCGGGTCTCGGCTCGGCCGAGATCGATCCTTCCCGCGTCGAGGACGTCCGTTCCCGCGTTCCCGTACTGCGCCACCGGCGCCCGATCCCTCCCGTCGAGACCTTCGCATGAGCACCAAGACCGAGAGCAACAAGGTTTCGGCCCCGATCGAGGACCGCGCCCAGCTGATCGAATATTTCGCCAAGGGCGAGAAGCCGAAGGAGCGCTGGCGCATCGGTACCGAGCACGAGAAGTTCGTGTTCGCGACCAAGGACTTCCACGCCCCCAGCTATGACGAGCAGGGCGGCATCCGCGACCTGCTGGGCGAGCTGACCCAGTTCGGCTGGACGCCGGTGCTGGAGGGCGACAACGTCATCGCCCTTTCCGGTCCCGACGGCACGGTGAGCCTGGAGCCCGCCGGCCAGCTCGAGCTTTCGGGCGCGCCGCTGGAGAATCTCCACGAGACCTGCGGCGAGACCGGCCGGCACCTGGAGCAGGTGAAGCAGGTCGGCGACAAGCTCGGCCTCAACTTCCTCGGCCTGGGCATGTGGCCCGACAAGACGCGCGCCGAGCTGCCGATCATGCCCAAGGGCCGCTATGGCATCATGCTGAAGCACATGCCGCGGGTGGGGTCGCTCGGCCTCGACATGATGCTGCGCACCTGCACGATCCAGGTGAACCTGGACTATGCGTCCGAAGCGGACATGGCGCAGAAGTTTCGCGTCGGCCTGGCGCTGCAGCCCCTGGCGACCGCGCTCTTCGCCAACTCGCCCTTCACCGAGGGCAAGCCCAACGGCTTCCTGAGCTTCCGCTCGAACATCTGGTCGGATACCGATCCGGCGCGCACCGGCATGCTGCCCTTCGTGTTCGAGGATGGCTTCGGCTATGAGCGCTATGCCGAGTACGCGCTCGATGTGCCGATGTACTTCGTCTACCGCGACGGCAAGTACATCGACGCCGCCGGCCAGAGCTTCCGCGACTTCCTGAAGGGCGAGCTGCCCGCCTATCCCGGCCAGAAGCCGACGATGGACGACTGGGCCGACCATCTCTCGACCGCATTCCCCGAGGTTCGCCTCAAGACCTTCCTAGAGATGCGCGGCGCCGATGGCGGCCGCTGGGGCCGGATCTGCGCCCTGCCCGCGCTCTGGGTGGGCCTGCTCTACGACCAGGGCGCGCTGGATGCGGCCTGGGACCTGGTGAAGGGCTGGTCGATGGAGGAGCGCGAGACGCTGCGCAGCTCGGTGCCGAAGCTCGCCCTCGACGCGCCGCTGCCGGGCGGCGGCAAGCTCAGGGACATCGCCGGCGAAGTGCTCGACATCGCCGCGGCGGGCCTGAATGCGCGCGGCCGGCTCAACGCCTCGGGCGACAATGAGAGCGGCTTCCTCGATCCGCTGCGCGAGGTGGTGCGCACGGGCAAGGTGCCGGCGCAGGTGCTGCTCGATCGCTTCAACGGCGATTGGGGTGGCGACATCCGCCGGGTCTATGAGGAAGCGCGGTTCTAGGTTCTAGCCTTCCCGGCCCGAGGGAGCACCGCCGGGAAGGCCAGCCCCCTACTGACGCGATATCCGCTCGACTTCCCGCAGCCGTCCGTCGATCGCTGCCACTTCGTCGTCGTCACCCTTGCGGATCGCGGCGACGATGAGGTCGATCAGCTGCTGCGGCGTCGAAGAGCCGAAACGCAGGAGCAGTTCCTCGCCCGAAAGGACCGCGACGTCCCGGAGTACCATCCGTCCACATTCGCCGGCCTTATGTTCGGGCTCGGACTTCCCACGCTTCACACTCGCCTGCATGACCGCTTTACTCGCTGAACCGTCGCGGATTCTGCGCTCGCCCGGCGCGCGGGAAAACTCGTAAATTTACCTATTTTGGCGCCGACAGGGACTGCCAGCCATATCTGTGGATTATGGCCCCCGGGCGGTTCGGCATGGCAAAGCCCGGCACGGCTGCTGTAGGGAGCGAAGATGGCCTATTTCCTCGGCATAGATGCAGGCGGCAGCCATTGCCGCAGCCGGTTGGTGGACGCGAACGGCGTGATCCTGGGCACGGGCGAGAGCGGCCCGGCCAACACGCGGATCGGCATCGAGAAGCTCCACGCGGTGTTGCGCGAGGTTTCGACCCAGGCGATCGGCGCCGCGGGCCTCGACGCGGCGCAGGTCGCGACGATCCGCGCCGGCATGGGCATCGCCGGCATCTCGCGCCCAGGCATGCGCGAGCAGCTCGCCGCCCTGCCCTTCCCCTTCGCCTCGACCGAGTTCGTCACCGACGCCGCGATCGCCAATCTCGGCGCGCATGACGGTGCGGAGGGCGCGACCTTGATCATCGGCACCGGCAGCGTCGCCGAGGTGCGCGTCGGCTCGACCAGCTTCACCATCGGCGGCTATGGCTTCCCGATCTCCGACGAGGGCAGCGGTGCCGCGCTGGGCCTCAGCGCGATGCGCCACGCGCTGCGCGCGCTCGACGGGCGGAGCGAAGTGACCCCGCTCAGCCACGCCGTCACCGCCGGCTTCGGGCACGACACCGCCCGCGCCGTCGCCTGGATGGATGCGGCGACGCCGAAGGACTATGCCGCCTTCGCCCCGCTGGTGATGGACTATGCCGAGAACAACGACGCGATCGCCCGATCGATCGTCGAGGACGCGGCCCAGCATATCGAGCGCTTCATCGAGACGATCTTCGCCCGTGGCGCGGTGCGCTGCGCACTGGCCGGCGGCCTTGCGATGCGGATGAAGCCCTGGCTGCGCGCCCGCACCGTGGCACGACTCACCGACGCCGTCTCCGATCCGCTCGACGGCGCGCTGCTGCTCGCCGGCCTGCCCGCCACCACCCTGCCGACCCGGAAGCCCGATGCCCACTGAAGCCGCCGACCCCCGCTACCGTGAAATCGACCGCTGGCCCACCGAGACCGCGGTGGAGGCGATGCTCGAGGCGCAGATCGCCGCGATCGCCGCGCTGAAGAGCCAGACCGGCGCGATGGCCGCAGCGATCGACGCGGCCGCCGAGCGGCTGCGGCGCGGCGGCCGCATCGCCTATGCCGGCGCCGGCACTTCCGGCCGGATCGGCGTGCAGGATGGCGTGGAGCTCACTCCCACCTTCAACTGGCCGTTCGAGCGGCTGGCCTTCCTGATCGCCGGCGGTCCGGCGGCGCTCACCCGCACCCAGGAAGGCGCGGAGGACAGCCGCGAGGCGGCCCTTGCCGCAGTCGCTGCCGAGGAGATCGGCCCCGACGACGTGCTGATCGGCATCGCGGCGAGCGGGCGCACCCCCTATGTGATCGCGGCGCTGGAAGCCGCGCGCGCGGCCGGCACCCTGACCATCGGCATCTCCAACAATGCCGACACCCCGGTGCTGACCGCGGCCGAGCATGCGATCCTCGCCGATACCGGCAGCGAAGTGGTGGCCGGATCGACCCGGATGAAGGCAGGCACCGCGCAGAAAGTGACGCTCAACCTGATCTCCACCGGGATCATGTTGCGGCTCGGGCTCGTTCACCACGGGCTTATGGTCAACATGCAGGTCTCCAACGTGAAGCTGCGCGGCCGCGCAGTCCGCATGGTCGCGACGCTGGCCGGCGTCGGCGAAGGCCAAGCCGAGGCGGCGCTCGATGCGGCCGGGCTGGACATCAAGAAGGCCGTCCTCGTCGCACGCGGGCTGGATGCCGGCGCGGCGGAGACCCGGCTTGCGGCGGCACAGGGCAGCCTCGGCAAGGTGCTGGACATCCTGGCATGAAAGCCCTGGTCAACGGGCGCATGCTGCTGGCCGAGGGCTGGCGCGACGACGCCTGTGTGGTGATCGAGAGTGACCGGATCGCGGCGATCCTGCCCGAACCGCCGGCAGGTGCCGAGCGGATCGACCTGGGCGGTGGCACCCTGCTCCCCGGCTTCATCGACGTGCAGGTCAATGGCGGCGGCGGCCGGCTGTTCAACGACGATCCGAGCGTCGAGACGATCCGGGTAATCGCCGAGACGCATCGCCGCTATGGCACCACCGGCCTGCTGCCGACGCTGATCAGCGACGACCTGTCGGTGGTCGAGGCGGGCATCCGCGCCGTCGACGCGGCTATCGAGGCGGGCGTCCCCGGCGTGCTCGGCATCCATATCGAGGGACCGTTCCTCAACCCCGTCCGGCGCGGCATCCATAGCGAAGGCAAGATCCAGCCGCTGCGCGACGAATTCCTCGCGCTGCTGGAATCTGGCCGGCGCGGCAGGACATTGGTGACGCTGGCGCCCGAGGCGGCGACACCCGAGCAGATCGCCCGGCTGGTCGCGGCCGGGGTGATCGTCTCCGCTGGGCATTCCGACGCCCGGTACGAGACCGTCCGCGATGCGATCGACAATGGGCTGACCGGCTTCACCCATCTCTTCAACGCGATGTCGCCGCTGCTCAACCGCGCGCCCGGCATGGTCGGCGCCGCGCTGGAAGATCCCGAGGTCTATGCCGGCATCATCGCCGACGGCTATCACCTCCATCCGGCGACGCTGCGGGTGGCACTGCGCGCCAAGGGACCGGAACGGCTCATGCTGGTGACCGACGCGATGCCGAGCGTCGGCAGCGACGAGACCGTGTTCCTGATCCATGGCCGCGAAATCCACCGCGAAGGCGACCGGCTGCTCGGCGCGGACAACACGCTGGCCGGCTCGACGCTGACCATGGCGGGCGCGGTGAAGGGCATGATGGAACAGGGCCGCGTGGGGCTCGATGTCGCGGCGCACATGGCATCGATGTCGCCGGCGGCGTTCCTGGGGCTGGGCAAGCAGCTCGGCCGGATCGCGCCGGGCTACCAGGCCGACATGGTGCTGGTGGACGCGGCAATCGAAGTCACGCGCAGCTGGATCGGCGGCATCTCGGACTGAGCCTTTGCCGGGGAAAAGCGAAATCGCTGCGGAGGGTGCTAGACGACCCCCAGCCGCTCGCCCTGATAGGTGCCGGCGCGGATCGGTTCCCACCAGTCGCGGTTCGCCAGATACCAGTCGACCGTCTTCGCCAGCCCGGTCTCGAAGCTCTCGCGCGGCTGCCAGCCCAGCTCGCCCTCGATCTTCGACGGATCGATCGCATAGCGTCGGTCATGTCCCGGCCGATCCGCGACGAAGCGGATCAGGTCGCGGTGACTGCGGCCGCCTATCCGCGCGTCGAGCAGGTCGCAGATCGCCTCGACCACATGGAGATTGGTGCGCTCCTGCCGGCCGCCGATCAGATAGGTCTCGCCGGCCCGGCCACGGATGAGCACCTGTTCCAGTGCCTCGGCATGATCCTCGACATAGAGCCAGTCGCGCACATTCGCGCCCTTGCCGTAGATCGGCAGCTCCCTGCCCGCGAGCGCGTTGAGGATGACCAGCGGGATCAGCTTCTCGGGGAAGTGATGCGGCCCGTAATTGTTCGAGCAGTTCGACAGCACCACCGGCAGGCCATAGGTCTCGTGCCAGGCGCGGACGAAATGATCCGATGCCGCCTTGCTCGCCGAATAGGGCGAGGACGGCGCATAGGGCGTCGTCTCGCTGAACACGCCACTGTCGAACGGCAGGTCGCCGAACACTTCGTCGGTGGAGACATGGTGGAAGCGGAAGGCGGCGCGCTTCCCTTCGGACAGGCCGCGCCAATGCTCCAGCGCGGCATCGAGCAGGCGGACGGTGCCGAGGACATTGGTCTCGACGAACGCCGCCGGGCTGTCGATCGAGCGATCGACATGCGTCTCGGCCGCCAGGTGCATCACCCCGTCGATCCGCTCGTCGCGCATCAGCCGGTGGAGCTGCGCGGCATCGCCGATATCGGCGCCGACGAAGCGAAAATTGGGCCGGCCCATGATGCTGCCCAGCGAGGCCATGTTGCCCGCATAGGTGAGCTTGTCGACGCAGACGACGCGGTAGCGCTTGGCCACCAGCAGCCGGCACACCGCCGAGCCGATGAAGCCGGCACCGCCGGTGACGAGCACGCGGCGCATCTTCGGCGTGTCCGAAGCGATCGGCTCGTGGAAGGTCATGCGGCAGCCGCTTCCACGCAGCGGCGCAGATAGCGTGCATAGTCGGTCTTGCCCATCGCATCGGCGCGGACGAGCAGCGTCGCCGCATCGAGATAGCCGAGGTCGAAGGCGATCTCCTCGGGGCAGGCGATCTTGATGCCCTGGCGGTTCTCGATCGTCCGCACGAAGCTGCCGGCATCGTGCAGGCTGTCATGCGTGCCGGTATCGAGCCAGGCATAGCCACGGCCCAGCCGGTTCACGTTGAGATTGCCCTGTTCCAGATAGGCCGAGATCACGTCGGTGATCTCCAGCTCGCCGCGTGGGGAAGGCTTCAGCCCACGGGCAATGTCCGTCACCTGGTTGTCGAAGAAATAGAGGCCGGTCACCGCCCAGTTCGACTTGGGATCGGCAGGCTTCTCGACGATGCTGGTCGCCTTGCCGGTCTCGGGATCGAAGGTGGCGACGCCGTAGCGCTCGGGATCGTCGACCTGATAGGCGAAGACGCTCGCCTGGCCCTGTGCCGCAGCCTCGGCCGCGGCACGGCCCTTCGCCGCGAGCCCGTCGCCATGGAAGATGTTGTCGCCCAGGATCAGCGACGCCGGGCCGCCGTCGAGGAACTTCTCGCCGATCAGGAAAGCCTGGGCCAGCCCGTCCGGGTTCGGCTGCTCGGCATATTCGAAGTTGATACCGAACGCCGATCCGTCGCCCAGCAACAGGCGGAACATCGGCAGGTCGCGGGGCGAGGAGATGATCAGGATGTCGCGGATGCCGGCAAGCATCAGCACCGACAGCGGATAATAGATCATCGGCTTGTCGAACACCGGCAGCAGCTGCTTCGAGATCGACAGCGTCGCGGGATACAGGCGCGTGCCCGCCCCTCCCGCAAGGATGATCCCCTTCACGCCAGAACCCGCCATGGCTTCGCAGCCCTCCCCAACGACGCCAGATGCGCCGGGGGACTAGATGCACTGCAATTGGTTCAAGAACCGCTAAGGACAAAGGAAGCGGCGCGAAGACAGGACCAAACACAATCCTCCCCCGGAGGGGGAGGGGGACCAGCCGCAGGCTGGTGGAGGGGTATTCTCCACGGGCTATGTCGCTTGAGGCACGCTACCCCTCCACCACCGGCTGCGGCGGCGGTCCCCCTCCCCCTCCGGGGGAGGATTTGATCAGAGCCCCCATCCTACTCCCCGCTAAACATAAACTAGATCGCGCACCGTCAGGCACCTTCCTAAATCGCCCGGCATGCTGCATTCCGGGAACATGACGGAGACACAGGCGAGCGCTGGCGCTGCGGGGACGATTCCGGCTGCGCGGCTGACGCATCTCCAACGGCTCGAAGCCGAGAGCATCCACATCCTGCGCGAAGTCGTCGCCGAGGCCGAAAGCCCGGTGATGCTCTATTCGATCGGCAAGGACAGCGCGGTGATGCTGCATCTCGCGCGCAAGGCCTTCTACCCGGCACCCCCGCCCTTCCCGCTCCTCCATGTCGACACGACCTGGAAGTTCCGCGCGATGTACGATCTGCGCGACAAGGCGGCGCGCGACGCCGGCATGGAGCTGATCGTCTACAAGAACCCCGAGGCCGAGGCGCAGGGGATCAACCCGTTCGACCATGGCGGTCGCCACACCGACATGTGGAAGACCGAGGGGCTCAAGCAGGCGCTCGACAAATATGGCTTCGACGCGGCCTTTGGCGGCGCGCGGCGCGACGAGGAGAAGAGCCGCGCCAAGGAGCGCGTGTTCAGCTTCCGCACCGCGACGCATCGCTGGGACCCGAAGAGCCAGCGCCCCGAGCTGTGGCGGCTCTACAACGCCCGCAAGCACAAGGGCGAGAGCATCCGCGTCTTCCCGCTCTCCAACTGGACCGAGCTCGACATCTGGCAGTACATCCTCGCCGAGGGGATCGAGATCGTCCCGCTCTATTTCGCCGCGCCGCGCCCGACAGTGGAGCGCGACGGGCTGCTGCTGATGGTCGATGACGATCGCTTCCGGCTCGCACCCGGCGAAGTCCCCGTGGAACGCTCCGTGCGCTTCCGCACGCTCGGCTGCTATCCGCTCACCGGCGCGGTGGAGAGCGAGGCGGCTACGCTGGAGGCAGTGATCCAGGAGATGCTGCTGACCACCACCTCCGAGCGCCAGGGCCGCGCGATCGATCACGATCAGGCGGCGTCGATGGAGAAGAAGAAGCAGGAGGGGTATTTCTGATGACCTCCTACCGCCCAGACGCGCTCATCGCGTCCGACATCTCCGCCTATCTCCAGCTCCACCAGAACAAGTCGCTGCTGCGCTTCATCACCTGCGGCAGCGTCGATGACGGCAAGTCGACGCTGATCGGGCGGCTGCTCTACGATTCGAAGATGATCTTCGAGGACCAGCTCGCCAGCCTCGAGGCCGACAGCAAGCGCGTCGGCACCCAGGGTGGCGAGATCGACTTTGCGCTGCTGGTCGACGGCCTGGCCGCCGAGCGTGAGCAGGGCATCACGATCGACGTCGCCTACCGGTTCTTCGCCACCGAGAAGCGCAAGTTCATCGTCGCGGACACGCCGGGGCACGAGCAGTACACCCGCAACATGGTGACCGGCGCCTCGACCGCCGATCTCGCCGTGATCCTGATCGATGCGCGCAAGGGCGTGCTCACCCAGACGCGGCGCCACTCCTATCTCAGCCACCTGCTCGGCATCCGCCACATCGTGCTGGCGGTGAACAAGATGGACCTGATCGGCTACGATCAGGCCGCCTATGACGCGATCGTCGCGGACTATCGCGTGTTCGCGGAAAGCATCGGGATCACGGCGTTCACGCCGATCCCGATCTCGGGCTTCAAGGGCGACAACATCACCGGGCCGAGCGCGAACACGCCCTGGTACGCCGGGCCGGCGCTGCTCGAGCATCTCGAGACGGTCGCGCTCGACGCGGATGCCGATGCCGCCCGTCCCTTCCGGCTGCCGGTGCAGTGGGTGAACCGCCCGAACCTCGATTTCCGCGGCTTTGCGGGCATGATCGCCTCGGGCAGCGTGAAGCCGGGTGACAAGGTGCGCATCCTGCCTTCGGGCCAGACCACCCAGGTCGCGCGGATCGTCGGGTTCGGCGGGGACCGCGCGGAAGCGGTGGCCGGAGAGAGCGTGATGATCACGCTCGCCGACGAAGTCGATTGCTCGCGCGGCGACGTGATCGCCACGGCCGATGCGCCGCCCCAGGTCGCCGACCAGTTCCAGGCGACGATCGTGTGGATGGACCAGGCCGAGATGCTGCCGGGCCGCGCCTATTGGCTCAAGCTCGGCACCCAGACGGTGAGCGCCACCGTCCAGCCGCCGCGCCACGCGATCTGCGTCAACACCATGGCCGAGCTCAGCGTGAAGACGCTGGGACTCAACGACATCGGCGTGGCCGAAGTCTACACCGATCGCGGCATCGCCTTCGAGGCCTATGCCGACAGCAAGGACCTGGGCGGGTTCATCCTGATCGACAAGGCGACCAACGCCACCGTCGCCGCGGGCATGCTCAACTTCTCGCTGCGCCGCGCCCAGAACGTCCATTGGCAGGCGGTCGAGATCAACCGCGAGGCGCATGCCCGGCAGAAGCACCAGGCCCCCCGCCTGCTCTGGTTCACCGGCCTGTCCGGCTCGGGCAAGTCGACCATCGCCAACATGGTCGAGAAGCGCCTCCACGCGATCGGGAAGCACAGCTTCCTGCTCGACGGCGACAATGTCCGCCACGGCCTCAACAAGGACCTGGGCTTCACCGATGCCGACCGGATCGAGAATATCCGCCGCGTCGGCGAAGTGGCCAAGCTGATGACCGATGCCGGGCTGATCGTGCTCACCGCCTTCATCTCCCCCTTCCGGGCGGAGCGTGAGCTGGTGCGGGCGATGCTGCCCGAGGGCGAGTTCTTCGAGATCTTCGTCGATACTTCGCTCGAAGTGGCCGAAGCGCGCGACGTGAAGGGCCTCTACAAGAAAGCCCGCGACGGCCAGATCGCGCACTTCACCGGCATCTCCAGCCCCTATGAGGCACCCGAGCGGCCCGAGATCCGCGTGGACACGACGAAGGAAACCCCGGAGGAAGCCGCCGAACGGATCGTCGAGACGATCATGGGTACTTGGAGTCCGGTGATCTGATGACCGACGCTGAGCTGGCACGCGAAATCGCCGAAGAGGCAGGTGCGCTGCTGTTGCGCATCCAGGACGAGTGCGCCGGCGGCGATCGCGGTGATCGCGAGGCCAACACCCTGATCCTGGCTGCGCTGGCACTGGCCCGGCCCGACGATGCGATCCTCTCGGAGGAATCCGCCGACGACCCCGCGCGGCTCTCGGCCAGCCGGGTATGGATCGTCGATCCCCTGGACGGCACGCGCGAGTTCGCCGAACGGCGCGGCGACTGGGCGGTGCACATCGCCCTCGCCATTGACGGCCAGGCGGCGGTGGGCGCGGTCGCTCTGCCGCGGCTCGGCTGCACGCTCTCCAGCGATTGCCCGCCGGCGCTCCCCGAAGGCGAGCTGCCGCCACGGATGCTGGTCAGCCGCACCCGCCCGAGCGCGCTCTGCGCCGGCGTCGGCGAGCGGATCGGCGCGGTGCACATCGGCATGGGATCGGCCGGCGCCAAGGCGATGGCCGTGGTCCGCGGCGAGGCCGAGATCTACCTCCATTCGGGCGGCCAGCACCAATGGGACAATTGCGCGCCCGTCGCGGTCGCGCTCGCCGCCGGGCTGCATTGCTCACGGATCGATGGTTCGCCGATCGTCTACAACCAGCCCAGCACGAGCATTCCGGACCTGCTGATCTGCCGCAAGGAATGGGCGCCGATCGTGCTCGAGGCGGTGAAGGATTGCGGGGCCTGAACCCATTCCGTCCTCCCGGCGAAAGCCGGGATCTCGTGCGGCTCTTTCCCGCCTTCGCCTGAGATCCCGGCTTTCGCCGGGAGGACGGGTTTTGTGAGATTCCGCCCCTAAGTGACTCACGCTGACTCCCAGCGACTCGCGGAGTTACCGCGAGTCGCGCGTAGACGGCGAATCCTGGACATGGTAAATGCTCCGTTTGGGAGGGAGCGTTTTGACCGCCGATATCTGGTTCTTTCTGGCGATCGGATTCAGCTTTGCGGGCTATGCGACCTACCTGATCGGGCTGCGTCGCGAGCTGGTGGAGCCGAACCGTGCGTCCTGGCTGATCTGGAGCGCGGCGACCACGCTCGAGGCGCTGACCTATGCCGCGGTGAACCCCGGCGCGCCGCAGGGCTGGGTGTTCGCGCTCTCCTCGGTCGCCTGCATCCTGGTCACGCTCGGCATCTGGCGCCGCTCGTCCTGGGCCGCACCCTCGCCCACCGAGACCTTCTGCATCGCCGCCAGCCTTTCCGCGCTGATCCTGTGGCTCGCCTTTCGCGAGGCCTTCTGGGCGCACATGCTCGTCGTCCTCGCCGTGCCGGTGAGCTTCTGGCCGACCTGGGCGAGCGTATGGACCGATCGCAACCGTGAACGCTCACCGGCCTGGGGCCTGTGGACCTTCGGTGATCTCGCCACACTGCTGATCGCCGTCCGCGCGACCCAGCCGGGCGTCGCCGAGCTGGGCTATGTGATCGTCGAGTTCCTCTGCCATGCCAGCGTGTGGTTCCTGATCGGCCTGGCGACGATCAACCCGCTGCGCTCGTTCGGTACCCGCCGGGGCGGGCTGCTCTGGTTCGATCGCTACCGGCCTTCGAGCAATCTCTTCAAGGTGGGCGACAACCATCTGGGCAAGGCCGTCTATGCCGCGAGCGCCTTTGCCGAAGGCGACGTGCTGATCGAGTTCACCGGCCGCCGCTTCCGCGCCGATCAGATCCCGAGCCTGATGCGCGGCCGCGGAGACCGCTTCGTCCAGGTGACGCCCGATCATTATATGGGCCCGTCCGGCCGGATCGACGACCTGGTCAACCATAGCTGCGATCCCAATGCCGGGCTGCGCTTCACCGATACCGGCGTGTTCCTGGTCGCGGTGCGCACGATCCAGCCGGGCGAGGAGATCGCCTGGGACTATTCCACGACGCTGCGGGAATCGAACTGGCACATGATCTGCCAGTGCCGCTCGGAGGGTTGCCGCCGCGTGATCGGCAATTTCGACAGCCTCGATCCGGACCGCCAGGAATGGTTCCGGGCCAGGAACCTGGTCGCGCCGTATCTGCGCCGCAAGGACGAGGTGGCGGGCAAGCGGGTCGTGGGCGGGCGGTAAGCGCGTCCGAACCGGATGCGGTTCGGCCCCAATCGACGGAAAGCGGCATAGGCTCGCTTCTCCCTCTCCCCCTCAGGGGGGAGGGAGAACGCCGCTAGGCCGCGATCCCGCTCGGCTGGGCCAGCTGCGCCGCGCCCAGGGTCAGGATCGCCTTGGCGCCCGTGCCCTTGCCGTCGCTGATCAGCTCCAGCTTGCCTTCCATCGTCAGCATCGAATTGGCGCACCAGTGCAGCCCGAGCCCCCCGGACTTGTGCGCCCGGGTCGAGAAACCGCGCTGGAACAGCGTCGGCGCCACCGAAGGATCGAATCCCTCCCCATCGTCGCGAATATGGACTTCGGTGCTGTCGCCCTTGTCCCGGATCGTCACCGAAATCGAGCCGCTGCCGCGCCCGGTCGCCGCGATCGCCTCGGCGGCATTGGCGAAGAGGTTGCCGACCACCTGCGACAGGATCACCCGGTTGGCCATCACCCAATGCGCCTTGGACGGGAAGGTGAACGCGATCGAGGTCTCGCCCGAATAGCGCGCGATCGTGGCGTTCTGGGCGACGATGTCGGTGATGTCGCAGGCATCGAGCGGCGGGCGCTCGTGCGCGGCTTCCTGCTGCTGGCCGATGATCTCGAGGACATGGTGCAACGCCTGGCGACCGATGCCGATCTGTTCGCGGCGATCCGCCCGTTCCTGCTCGACGCTCTCGATCGCAGCGGCGAGGAAAGCGACCAGCTTCTGGCGGCGCACGGCGGGGACTTCCTCCCCGGCCAACTCGGAAAGCGCGCGGTCGAGCAAGGCACGATCCATCGGTGCACCGGCACCCAGCCCCTGGCTCAGCACGGTGCTGATCGGGTTCAGCGCGTTGCGGACATTGTGCATCACCGCCACCGCGCTCTCGCTGCGGCCCAGGGTGAAGCTCTGCACCTCGAGCTGCTCGCGCAGGTCCTTGAGCTGCTTGAGCATCGAATTGAAGCTGGTGACCAGGCTGCCGATCTCGTCGTCGCGCCGCTTGTCGGTGAGCAGGCCGAGCGTGCCCGAGGCACGGACCACGCCCATGTGACTCTCGACCCGCTTCAGCGGCGCGAGCACGAGCCGCGCGATCATCCGGCGCAGCACGAGCAGCACGATCGCCAACAGGATCGACGATCCGACCACGGCGAGCACCAGCATGCGGGTGCCCAGCGTCGAAAGGTCGCGCGGCACGGTATAGGTCGCGGTGGCCACCGGGCGTCCGTCCGGTCCGGGGATCGGCACGGCGATGCGCGTGCGGGTGGCACCGGGGGTCTTGGTGATCTCGGACACCGGATTGTCGAGCGGCAGGTTGACCTGGAGCTCGAGCAGCTTGCTGAGCTGCGCGGCGGTGACGGTGCGTGCCATCAGCACATAGCCGCGCGGATCGCCGCTGCCGTCGCTGCGGCGCACCTGGGCGATGCCCATGGCGACGAGCGTATCGCCCAGCCGCAGGAAGAAGCCGGTGGAGTTCTTCTCCTTCGACGCGGCCAGCACCTTCGCGAAATCGAGCCGCCCGATGGCATCGGTCAGCCGCGCGCGCATCGCCGGCACGTCGGTCTGCTTCTCCAGGTCGAGCCATCGCGCGATCACGATCGAGCGATCGGGCCGGACATAGGCCATGGCGTTGACGTCGAGATTGACCATGGCGAGCGTCGAGAAGCTCTCCTTCTCGAACGCGCGCGTCGGGTTGGCCATATAGTCGTAGGACGAGGTCCAGTCGCCATAGTCACGCACCGCCAGCTCGACCTTGGCCGAAACGTCGTGGACCACGGCCTGGGTGCGCGCGACATGCGCGTCGACCGCGTCGCGCTCCAGCCGGCTGAAGCTCGGCATGATGACGGTGGCGAGCATCACGGTGAGCGCGACCGCGCCGATCACGCCGACGCCGGTGAGGATCAGGACCAGTTTCGCGCCGAGCGAGGCCGGCGCCTTGAGGCGCCTGGTGAGGGCCATCAGCCGTGCGTCCCGTTGCCCAGCTCGAGCTCGGCCGGCTCTTCCCCGATATAGCCCCGGTTGGCGAGGACGAGCGCATCCTCGACGTCCATCGGGCGGGCGAGATAATAGCCTTGGAGATGGCTGCAGCCGGCTAGGCGGAGCGCCTGGAGCTGCGCTTCGGTCTCGACGCCCTCGGCGACCACTTCCATGCCCAGCGCGCGGCCGAGATGGATGATCGAATGGACGATCGCCGCGCTCTCACGCTCGCGGCCCATGCCGTCGACGAAGCTGCGATCGATCTTCAGGCAATCCAGCGCGAAGCGGCGGATATTGTAGAGGCTCGAATAGCCGGTGCCGAAATCGTCCAGCGCGATGCGGAAGCCCATCTGGCGCAGCTTGAACAGCGTCTCGGCAGCGCGCTCGACATCGTCGAAGATTGCCGTCTCGGTGATCTCGATCTGGAAGCGGCCCGGCTCGACGCCGGCATTGGCGACACGCTCCATCACATGCGCCACGAAATTGTGGCGGCGGAACTGGCGCGGCGAGAAGTTCACCGAGACATACTGCCCCGGCCAGGTCTTGAGCGTCTCGACCGCGCGGTCGATCACCCAGTCGCCCAGCTCGTGGATCAGGTTCGATTCCTCGGCGATCGGGATGAACATGCCCGGCGAGACCATGCCGTATTCGGGGCTGCACCAGCGGATCAGCGCCTCGAAGCCGGTGATCTCGAGCTGGTCGCGGGCGACGATCGGCTGGAAGACCAGCTTGAGCTCGCCCTTGGCGATCGCTTCGGACAGGCCACCCTCGATCTGGCGGCGGAAGCGGATCGACTCGTCCATCACTTCATCGAACAGGCGGACGATTCCGCGACCGCCATGCTTGGCTTCGTTGAGTGCCAGGTCGGCGCGGCGCATCACGTCGATCGGATCGTGGATCGTGCCCGGCTGGACGACCATCAGGCCGACCGAGGCACCGCCCTGGACCGAATGGCCGAACACCTTGAAGCTGATCGATACCGCCTTGAGCATCCGCTCGGCGGCCATCTCGGCCTCGTCCTCGCTGGTAACAGGATAGAGCATCGCGAACTCGTCGCCGCCCAGGCGGGCGACAAAGCCTTCGGCGGGTATATTGTCCTGGAGAATCTCGCAGACCATGCGGATCAACTCGTCACCGGCGAGATGGCCAAGCGTGTCGTTGACGATCTTGAACCGGTCGAGGTCCATCATCGCCATGGCGAAGCAGCGGTCGCCCTTCACGGCCTTGCCCAGCATGTGGAGGAAGGCGAGACGATTGGGCGCGTCGGTCAGCGAATCATGGTTGGCGATATGGACGGCGCGCGATTCATTGGCGGCCAGCTCGAGCTTCTGCTCCTCGAGCAGCGCGATGGCGCTGCGCAGCTTGGCATCGGCTTCCCAACGATGGGCAAGCGCGGTCGCGGTCTGCAGCACCTCTTCGGCCTGGAAGGGCTTGGCAATGTAGAAGATCTTGTCCGCCGGCCCGGCGGCGCGGCTGATGTCGAGGGGCGAAAAGTCCGAATAGCCGGTGACGATGACCAGGTTGATGTCAGGATCGAGCGCACGGATGCGGCGGGCCGTTTCCTTGCCGTCGATACCCGGCGGCATGCGCACGTCGATGAAGGCGACGGCGAAGCGCGCGCCAGTCTCGATCGAATCCTGAAGCGCCTCGACTGCGTCCAGGCCCTGGTTGAAATGCGCGCAGTCGAACTCGATCAGGTCACCAGCGGACGCCTTGGTTACCGGCTCTTCATCGCCGAACAGCTCGGCTGCCATGGCATTGAGCGCGCTGGCATTGCCGGCGCTCCGGGCCCCGAACACCTGGCGATACGACTCGTGCATCGCCGGTTCGTCGTCCACGATCAAAATGCGCACTTGCGAAATCCCCTCGCTCATTCCTTCAAACGAGGTAAGCGGACAGCGTTAAGGAGGGGTAAAATCGCGGGAGCGCCCAGGGGAAAAGCGCACAGAGAGGGTTAAGACCCCGGCCATGATCTGCGTTGGTTTACCCGCCCGCCGCCACGCGATAGCAATGCCCGCACAACAGGAGGATGCATGACCGACCCGCTGGCCGCCCGATCGCTGCTGTTCGCGCCCGGGGATTCCGAGCGCAAGCTCGCCAAGGCGGGCGCGAGCGAGGCCGATCTGGTGCTGCTCGACCTGGAAGATGCGGTGGCCGAGGCCAACAAGGCCGCCGCCCGCGCGCTGGTCGCCGAGCATCTCAAGACCGGCACGCGTGCCCAGCCGCATTGGGTGCGGATCAACCCGCTCGACACGCCGCACGCGCTTGCCGATCTCGCCGCTATCGTGCCCGGCCGGCCCGACGGGATCATGCTGCCCAAGGCGACCCGCGCCGAGGCGGAGCTGCTTCACCATTACCTGACCGCGCTCGAGGCGGCGCATGGCCTGCCTCAGGGCGGAATCCGCACGATCGTGGTGGCGACCGAGACTGCGCAGGCGATCTTCGGACTCGGCAACTATGCCGGCTGCCCGCGCCTCGCTGCGTTGACCTGGGGTGCGGAGGACAGCGCGACGGCGCTGGGGGCGACGCACAATCGCGACGAGAGCGGGGAGTATGACTTCCCCTATCAGGTGTTCCGCGCCCTTGCCCTTGCCGGGGCGGCGGCGGCGGGGGTCACGCCGATCGAGACGATCCATGGCGACTTCCGCGATCTCGATGGACTGGAGAAGGTCGCAACCAGGGCGCGCCGCGCGGGTTTCCGCGGGATGCTCGCGATCCATCCGGACCAGGTTGCCGTCATCAACCGCGCCTTTTCGCCCTCCACTGCCGAGATCGAGCGCGCCGAGCGGATCGTCGCCGCCTTCGATGGAGCACCGGGGGTGGGCACGATCGGCCTGGACGGCGAGATGCTCGACATGCCGCACCTCAAGCGCGCGCAGGCCGTGCTGGCGATGCGGCGGTGACAAGGCTATGAAATTCCGGATGTATTCCAGCGGGACCCGATGATCGAAACGCCGGCCGAACCCCTTCCGGTTGGCGAGGACGAGTTCCGCCTGATCGCGGACAGCGCCCCCGTCGCGGTATGGGTCACCCGCCTCGACCGCAAACGCAGCTTCGTCAACCGCGCCTATGTCGAGTTCCTCGGCGTCTCCTATGAGGAAGCCCTGGAGTTCGACTGGCGGCGGATCATCCACCCGGAAGACGCCGCGCGGGTTCTGGAAGCCTCGATCGCCGGTGAGGCCAGCCTGGGGACCTTCGCGCTGGAGGGGCGCTACCGCAACGCCGCCGGCGCATGGCGCTGGCTGCACTCCACCTCACAGCCCCGGCGCGACGCGCAGGGCCGGCATATCGGCTTCATCGGCGTCGCGCATGACGTGACCGAGGCCAAGACTGCCGAACTCGCCCTTCGGGAACGCGAGGCGCAGCTTTCCGCCTTCATCAACCAGACCACCGCCGGCTTCGGCCAGGTCGACCTGGAAGGCCGCTTCACGCTGGTCAACGACCGGTTCTGCGAAATCGCCGGCTGGAGCCGCGAGGAACTGCTCGGCATGACCATGCAGCAGATCACGCATCCCGATGACCTTGCCCGCAACCAGCCCCTGTTCGCCCGGGCGGTGCGCGACGGCACGCCCTATACCCACGAGAAGCGCTATATCCGCAAGGACGGCCGGATCGTCTGGGTGAACAATTCGGTGGCGGTGATCCGCCGGCCCAGCGGCGAGCCCTTCGGCGTGCTGGCGGTGGCGCTCGACGTCACCCAGCGGCGCGAGGACGAGGAGTCGCTGCGCAAGAACGAGGAGACGCTGCGCCTCGTCACCGAGACCGCCGGCATGGCCACCTGGGAAGCCGATCTGGAGACGCTCGAGGGCGAATGGTCGCCCAACCGCTTCGACCTGCTCGGCATGCCGCGGCGGCCCGACAGCCGCGGCACCTTCGAGGAGTGGATCGCGCGGGTCCATCCCGAGGACCGCCAGATGGCCCGCGCCGCGGCGGAGCGCTGCTTCACCAGGGGCATTCCTTACACGATCGAGTATCGGATCTGCCGCGCGGACGACAATAGCGAGCGCTGGCTGCAGAGCCATGGCAACCGGATCGACTATGGCGATAGCCGGCCGAGCCGCTTCGTCGGCGTCTCGTTCGACATCACCGGCCGCAAGCGCGCCGAAGAGGAATTGCGCGAGAGCGAGATCCGCTTCCGGACGATCTTCGAACAGGCCAACGACTTCCTGATCACCACCACGCTCGACAACCGCGTGACCTCGGTGAACCCCGCCGTGATCGCCGCGCTCGGCTATGCGGAGGACGAACTGATCGGCCACTCGATCCGCGAGTTCATGGACGAGGACCAGTTCGCGATCAGCATGGACGCTTTCAACCGCAAGCTCGTCCATGGCGGCTCGACGCGGCTGACCGTGAAGCTGCGAGCCAAGGACGGGCGCGAGCTGATCTGGGAGGTCAATTCGCGGCTCAGCCTCGACGAGCAGGGCCGGCCGGTGGCGCTGCACGCGATCGGCCGCGACATGACCGAGGCCAAGCGGGCCGAAGCGCATCTCCGCCTGCTGATCGACGAGCTCAACCACCGGGTGAAGAACACGCTGGCGATCGTCCAGGGGATCGCCCAGCAGAGCTTCAAGGACGACGTCCCGCCCCGCCAGGCCCGCGCCGCGTTCGAGGGACGGCTGGCCGCGCTCTCCGAGGCGCACAACCTGCTCACCCGCGAGCATTGGGGGCTCGTCTCGATGCACCAGATCATCGCGGACGCGCTGCGCCCGCACGGCGATGCCGGCCGCTTCACCCTCGACGGGCCCGACCTGATGATCCTCCCCAAGACCGCAATCAGCCTGGCGCTGGCGGTGCATGAGCTGGCGACCAACGCCGTCAAGCACGGCGCGCTGTCGCGGCCCGAGGGGCGGATCGCAGTGCACTGGCAACGCATCCGCGCGGGCTCGCCTGCCCGGCTCGCCCTTCGCTGGGAGGAGAGCGGCGGACCGCCGGTGCAGGAGCCGACCCGGCGCGGCTTCGGCACCCGGATGATCGAGCGCGGGCTGGCCGCCGAGCTGGGCGGCAGCGTGAAGATCGAGTTCCGTCCCGAGGGCCTGGTCTGCACCGTGGACGCGCCGCTGCCCGAGGGCGCCGAATGAGCGGGTTCGAGGGCCTGCGCGTGCTCGTCGTCGAGGACGAGCCGGTGGTCGCCATGTATCTCGAGGACCTGCTCGACGCGCTGGGCTGCGAGACGATCGGCCCCGCCAGCCGGCTGGCGGACGGGCTGGAGCTGGCCGAACAGGGCATGTTCGACGTGGCGATCCTCGACATCAACCTGGGCGGCGAGCGCAGCACACCGATCGCCGAGGCCTTGCGCGCCCGTGGCCTGCCCTTCGCCTTTGCCAGCGGCTATGGGGTCCCGCCCGAGGGCTTCGGGGCCGAGGTGCCGATGATCGAGAAGCCCTATCGCGAGGCCCAGGTGGCCGGGGCGCTCGGCCGGCTGCTGGCCTGAGGGCGAACCTTCAAAGATCGCGAAGGTCGTACACGCTACGCATCTGAGTTCGCGTAATATTCTTACGCGGACGGGATCCTATTTTTCCTACCGAAGTCAAAGAGCGGCCGGCCTGCAAACCGGCTCGCTCAAGCAATCATGCGAAATCCTACATTGCAAACCGCCGGATCGCGCCTTCGCAGGAGATCCCGGCTTCCGCCCGGATGTGGCGAGCGTGGACAGGCCCGGGGCGGCGTTGCCGCCGTCCCGGGCCCTCCCCCTCTTAGAAGCGCTTCGACAGGCGGATCTGGAGCGTCCCTGCCTTCTCGCCCTGGCCCGCGCGCAGGCCGGTCTCGAAGTCGAACGACCAACCACTGCTCAGGATGTCGAACCGGGTGCCGATGCTCAGCTGGAGCTGATCACGCTTCCAGTTCCTGCCTGCCAGATCGTAGATCGCGGCGCCCGGGATATCGGCATAGTCGAGCCACTGGGCATCGAGATCGGCGAACTCGTGGTTCCACTCGACCCGGATACGCGGGGTGACCGAACCGAAGCCCGTCTTCTGGCGATATTCGAAGCGACCGCCGACCGTACCGGTGACCGAGCGGACCTGGCGTGCATCGAAGCGCAGATTGTAGCGCCCGGCCCCGCTCTCGGCATAGGCGTCGAGATCGGCGTCGAGATACTCGCCCCGGCCGTAGATCGACCATTGCAGCGGGCCGCTGGAACGATCGACGCCCAGGGAGATCGCCGCGACGGTGTAGCTGCCGTCCCGGCTGCCGCGCGCCGTCGCGTTCACCGCCGCGGCAATGCGCCGGGTGGTGAAATCGAGCTGGCCGCGGCCGAGCATGCCGTCGATGAACGTCCCGCCGACAGGCTGGAGGCTGGCATAGGCGGCATAGAGCGTGCTGGTGCCACGCACCTGCGCCGCCGTGCCGATCCGGCTCAGATCATTGCCATAGCCGCCGCCCACACCGACCAGTACGCCTTCGGCGAGCTTGATGTCGGCGCCGGCGCTGAGGCCCGCGGTGGTGGCGGAGATCTTGCTGCGATCGGTGCGCTTGTCCTGCGTGCCGATGTCGATCGCGCCGCCGGCCCAGGTGGCCAGCGAGCCGACCCGGCGATTGCCGTCCTCGTCCACGCTGCCCGAGCCGCCCGAGCCCGGCGCCGCCGCGCTGGCATTGCCGCGGTCACGGGCACCGACACTCCCGGTCCCGCCGGTCGCGGCGACCGACCGGCCATAGCCGAGCTGGTCCGCCCGCGAGAGCGGCGACCGCGGATCGTTCACGACCTGGCCGAGCGCCGGATCCTCGCCCGAGACGCGCATGCGCTCGGTGATCGCGAGGCCCCAGTTCCTGTCGTCGGGCCGCTCGCGTACCGCCATGCCGTCACGCGAACCGAGGGTCACGCCCATGGCGAGGCCGGTGGTGCCACCGCCATTATGGAGCTGCTCGGTACGCCGCATGAAGTTCGACACCTGCGCGCGGGCGAAGCGGCGTGCCGTCTCGGCCTGGGCATCGCTGATCGCCGCCACGTCCGGATCATTGCGCGGATCCGGGCGTGCCTGGACCGTGACCGTGACCGTCGACGGCGCCGAGACACCATAGGTGTTGCTCAGCGCATAGGTGACCACGATCGTCCCGCCGAAGCGGTTGTTCGGCGTCACATCGAGGCGATAGGCGCCGCTGCCCGCTGCGACGACCGCAGTGGTCGCGGCATTCGCAGGCAGCATGCTCACCACCGTCGCGCCCGTGAACGGCCCGCGCTGCGCGCCGTCGGTGAGCATCACCGAGACCAGCTGGCCGTCGCCCGCCGTCGCCGTCTTGGGCGTGGCGACCGGCACCTGACCGACCACCGTGACCGTCACCGTGCCCGGTGCGGAGCTGCCACCCGGGCCGACCGCGACATAGGTGAAGCTATCGGCACCGGCATAGTTGGGCGTCGGCGTGTAGGTGGCGATGTAGGGCGAGACCGGCGCCGCGGCGACGGGGTTGAGGCTGGGCCCTGCCCCGCCGCTCAGCGTGACGGTGCCGTGCGCCGGCTGGCCGGCGATCTGGATCGAGTCATAGACCCCGGTGACCAGCGCGGAGAGATTGATCTGGACGCTGGTACCCGTCGTCGTGGTGCTGCCTGCGACGGTGGAGTTGCCCGGCGCCGCATTGGGCGGCGGCGGCGGCACCACGGTCAGGCTCACCGTCGCCGGCGCCGAAGTGCCGCCGTCGTTGGTTGCCGTATAGGTGAAGCTGTCTGCGCCGTGATAGCCGGTCGCGGGCGTATAGCTGAAGGTCAGCCCGCTGACCGTCACGGTGCCGTGCGTCGGCGCCGTGACGACGGCAACGCTGGTCGCGGTGCCCCCGCCGAGCGTCGGCGTGATCACATTGGCGCTGGACCCGTAAGCCACATTGGCAGTCGCGGCATTGGCGACCGGCACGACCGGGGTCGCGATGACCAGGGTATAGGCGACCGAGCCGGTATAGGGACCGGCACCGGTCGAGCTGTCCTGCGCGGAGACCGTGAAGTTGAACGTGCCGTGCACGGTCGGCGTGCCGGACAGCAGGCCGGCGGCGGTCAGGGTGACACCCGCCGGCAGCGTGCCCGTGCTGGTGAAGGTGTAGCCGGCCGTGCCGCCCGACGCGGTCAGCGCCTGGCTATAGGCTACGCCCATCTGCCCGTTGGGCAGGGTCGTGGGCGTGACCGCCACCGTCGGCGCGCCGATGGTCAGCGTATAGGCCTGGGTGACCGCATAGGGCGCCCCGGTGCCGGTCGAGCTGTCGGTCACCTTGATCGTGAAGTTGAACGGACCACCCGCGGTTGGCGTGCCGGCGATCGCGCCGGTGGCCGCGTTCAGGGTGATGCCTGCCGGCAACGCGCCGGCACTGACTTCGAAATGATAGGGCGCCGTGCCGCCGCTGGCCGAGACCGAGGCGGTATAGGCAACACCGATCGCCCCATTGGTGAGGGTGGCAGGGCTGAGCACCAGCGTCGGCCCGCCGACGATGAGCGTATAGCTCTGCGTGCCGCTATAGGGCGCGCCGGTACCGGTCGACTGGTCGGTCGCCTTCACGGTGAAGGTGAAGCTGCCCGACTGGGTCGGCGTGCCCGAAAGCGTTCCGTTCGTCGCCAGCGTGATCCCCGCCGGCAGCGTATCAGTAGTCGTGAAGCTGTAGGTGCCGGTGCCGCCCGTGGCGGTGATCGCCTTGGTATAGGCGGCGCCCACCGTTGCATTGGTCAGCGTGGCGGGGGCCAGCGTGATGGCCGGCGGGTTGACCGTGAGGCCGAGCGTGCGGTTGCCGCTGAACGGCCCGGATCCGCCCGAGCTGTCGGTCGCCGTCACCGTCAAGGTGAAGCTGCCGCCCTCGGTCGGCGTGCCGGAAAGGACGCCGGCGGTCGACAGGGTGAGCCCGGCCGGCAGCGTGCCCGTTACGCTGTAGTGATAGGGCCCAGTTCCGCCGCTTGCCGCGAGCGTCTGGCTATAGGCGCCCGCGACGGTCGCGGCAGGCAGAGTCGTGGTGTCGACCGTGATCGTCGGGGTGCCGATGACCAGGCTATAAGCCTGGCTGCCCTTGAACGGAGCCCCGGTGCCGGTCGTGCTGTCGGTGGCGTCGACCGTGAAGGCGAAGGTACCCGCACTGGTCGGCGTGCCCGCCAGGACACCGCCGGTCGACAGGGTGACGCCCACCGGGAGGGTGCTCCCGGCCGCCAGGGTGAAGCTATAGCCCGAGGTGCCGCCCGATGCGGTCAGCGTCTGGCTATAGGCCGAGCCGGGCATGCCGGCAGGCACCGTCGCCGGGGTGATCGTGATCGTCGGCTGATCGATCGTGACCGAATAATTCTGGGTGGTCGAGAAGGGTGCGCCCGCTCCGGTCGAGCTGTCGGTCGCACGGATCGTGAAGTTGAACACCCCCGCGGCGGTCGGCGTGCCGGAAATCGCGCCGGTGCTCGCATTCAGGGTGAGGCCCACGGGAAGCGTCGTCCCGGCGTCCAGCGTGTAGCTATAGGGCGTGGTGCCGCCCGTCGCGTTCACGGTCTCCGAATAGCTTACGCCGGCCTTGCCGTTGGGCAGGCTCGCCGGCGACAGCACCAGCGTGGCCGCACTGACGGTGAAGTTATAGTTGCTGCCCACAGCGAAGGGCGAACCAGCCCCGGTGGTGGTGTCGCGTGCGATGACCGTGAAGTTGAACGTGCCGGTGGCCGTCGGCGTGCCCGACAGCGTGCCGTCGGTGGCCAGGGTCATGCCGGGCGGGAGCGTGCCGGTCTTGCTGTAGGTGTAGGGCGCGGTGCCGCCACCGGCAACGAAATTGCCGGTATAGGCCTGGCCCACGGTCGCCGCGAGCGTCGGCGGGGTGAGCGTGAAGTTCGGCGGCAGCACGTCCACGCCGGTATAGGCGCGGGCGCCGCTATAGGGCGCGCCGGTGCCGGTCGAGCTGTCGGTCGCGGTGATCGTGAAGTTGAAGCTGTTCGACTCCGTGGCAGTGCCCGAGAGCACGCCGCTCGGCGAGAGCGTCCAGCCCGCCGGCAGCGGGCCGGTCGTGGAGAAGGTATAGCTGCCATTGCCGCCCGACGCGGTGATCGTCTGGCTATAGGCCGTGCCCGCCCGCCCGTTCGGCAGGCTGGCCGGGTTCACCGTGATCGTGGCCGCGCCGACGGTGAAGGAATAGGTGTGCGTCACGGTGAACGGCGCGCCGGTGCCGGTAGAATTGTCGGTCGCGGTGACGTCGAAGCTGAAGCTGCCGCCCTGGCTCGGCGTGCCGGAGATCGTGCCGGTGGACGACAGGGTGAGGCCCGCCGGGAGGGTCGTCCCGTTCGCCAGCGCGAAGCTGTAGGGCGCGGTGCCCCCCGATGCGGACAGCGTCGCGGTATAGGCGACGCCCGCGGTCGGGTTGGCCGGATTGGCCGGGTTCAGAACGATCGTCGGCGCTGCGATGGTGATCTGATAGGCCGCCGAGCCGCTATAGGGTGCGGCCGCACCGGTCGAGCTGTCCCTCGCCGTAACGGTGAAGTTATAGATGCCGGCTCCGGTGGGCGTTCCGGTGATGACACCAGCGCTGCTCATGGAGAGGCCCGGCGGCAAGGAGCCGGAGGTCACCTGCAGGTCATAGGGCGCGATGCCGCCACTGGCGTTGATCGTGTCGTTGTAGCTGGCTGCGATCGTGCCGGTCGCCAGCGTGGCCGGCGCGAGGATGATCACCGGGCTGGCGATCTGCAGGGTGTAGCTCTGCAGCCGCACGAGCGGGCCGCCGCTGCCGGCAGCCGTGCTGTCGGTCACGGTGATGTCGAAGCTGTACGAACCGACGCCCGTCGGCGTGCCCGAGAGCACACCACCGACGAAGGTCAGGCCCGGCGGCAGCGTGCCGGTCGCGTTGAAGCTATAGGGTCCGGTGCCGCCGCCGGCCGTGAAGCTCTGGGAGTAGCTGGCGCCGGAAGTGCCGCCCGGCAGCGCGCCCGCCGCGGGCGAGAAGCTGACCGGCGCGACATAGTCGAAGCTGGTCGTCGCGGTGCCACCCGGCGTCGTCACTGCGACGACCACCGCGCCTGCAACGTGCGCCGGCGTGACGAAGTCGAGGCTGGTCCCGACATTGTTGCTGGACGGCACGCCGGTGCCATCGACCGTGACGGTCGCGCCGGTCAGGTTGGTACCGTTGATCGTGACCGAGGTGCCGCCCGCGGTCGGGCCGCCGCTGCGCGAGAGCGAGCTGATCGTCGGCGCGGGCGTCGCACGGGTGAGCGTGATGACATAGTCCAGGACGGTCACGCCGTCCTGCGCCGTGACATGCGTCGTGATCGTGTTGGTGCCCACAACCAGGTTGATCGGCGCCGAGGGACTGCCCGAGGTGACGCCCGTGGTGTTGACCGTCACGGTGGCGTTCGCCTGGCTCACCGTCGGCGTCACGGTGACCGAGGTCACCCCGCTGGCGACACTGGCGGTATAGCTGGTGGTGCCGGCAGCGAAGCCCGGCGTCAGCGACACGACCGCGGCGCCATTGTTGACCACCAGGTTCGACAGGTCGGCATTGTTCGACAGGATGCTGAAGCCGATCGGCCGGTTGGTCGCGGTGAAGGCCGGGTTCGACTGGTCGGTGACGTTCACGCTGAAGTTGACCGTGCCTCCCGAAGGCGGCGTGCCGGTGAGCGTGCAATCGGAATTGACCGTGAGCCAGGCCGGCGGCGCCGTCGCGCCGGGCGCGCAGGTCCGCGTGCCGAGGCCACCCGACGTCGTGATGGAATAGCCGCTGAGCGGAGCGCCCGCCGCGGCGCCGCTGCCCGTCAGGCTGGCGGTGAGTACCGGATCGGCGACCGTGACGGTCACCGTCGCCGGCGAGGCCGACACGGTCGTGCCGTCCGACGCGACCGCGCGATAGGTGAAGCTGTCCGTCCCGTGATAGCCGGCGGTCGGCGTGTAGACGAGCGTCTTGCCCGCCGCGTTCGCGCCGACTGCCACGTCGAGCGTGCCGTGCGCCGGGTTGCTCGCCGGGCTGACGAAGCTGGCATTGGCGATCGAGGCGGTGAGGTCGATGCTGGTGGGCACTGCCGGCGAGCCGGTGCTGTAGGCGGCGTTCGCGCTCGCGTTCGACGCGGTGGGCGCCGGTGACACCACGGTGATCGTGCCGGTCGTGCCGTTGATCGAGCCGGTCACGGTATCGGTGGCGGTGATGGTCTGCGCGCCGACCGTGTTGAGCGTGGCCGAGAAGGTGCCCGTGCCACTGGCCAGCGTGGTGTTGGCGGGGAGCACCGCGGCACCATCGGTCGAAGTGAAGTGCACCGTGCCCGAATAGCCCGGCGTGTTGTTGCCCGCCGCATCCTTCGCCGTCACGCTCAGCGTGTTGAACGCAGCTCCCTGCGTCGCCGTGGAGGGCGCCGTTACCGTGAACTGCGTCGTCGCGCCGGGGGTGATGTTGAAGGTACCGCTGGTGGCGCTGGTCAGGCCGCTCGAGATGGCGCTCAACGTATAGTTGGTGCCGGTCTTGTTGATGCTGATCCCGTTGAAGGTCGCCACGCCGTTGACGGCGTTGACCGTGGCGGTGCCGGCGAGCGCGCCCGAACCCGGATTGGTGCCGATGGCGATCGTGACGGCAGCGGTGCTGTTGGTCAGCACGCCCGACGCGTCGAGGATCCGCACGGTGGGCGAAGGATTGATCGCGACATTCGAGACGGTGTTCGAGGGCTGGGTGCCGAAGGCGAGCTGGCTCGCGGGCCCGGCGCCCGGGGTGCAGGTTACAGTGATGGTCGAAAGCCCGGCACCCACCCCCGGATAGTTGTTCGTGGAGAGCTTCGAACGGATTTCCAGCGTCGTGGTGTTGGCGAGTATCGTGTACTCTTCTTCCTTGCTGACATTGTTGAATTCGCCGTTCGGCTGCCCCGCCCTCGTCGGAACGCTCAGGACCGGATCCGACGAGCTGGGCTTTATCAATGCCCAGCCCAGCATGTTCGTCCCGAGGACGACCTTCACCTTGATCTTGTCCCCTGCCGTGAAGGACAGGTTCGACAAGGTGTACATGTACAGCTCGTCGGAAGAATTTCCGGTGAAGGCAGCCGAACCGGAAGCCGGAGGCGTCACGTTGACGTCGTTGCCGCTCGTATCGATGGCGCCGCTCCAGGTAACGGCCCCCGCATTCAGGGCGTCGCATCCGGTGGAGGCCCAGGCGGCAGGCGTAGCCGCGATGCCGAACAGCGAAGCCGCGATCGACACCCGCCCGAAGAACTTGACCGCGCGGCGCGGGGCGCTGCTGCGGATATCGGGAACGGAAGACCTGCCCAGACGCACGAGCTTCTTCGCCAGCAGCACCAAAGAACCGCTAGCGGCACGCATGGGCGAGCCAAATATCGACGTCATTCCAGTATCCCCCAGGCGAATCCGCTTTTGAGGGATTCGCGCGGAGATCAATATAAGCGCGCAAAAAACCTGCACGCAAATGGAAATACATTCCGGAAATATAGAAGATCAGACATTACGGCCATTTACGGGACAATTGACTTCAAAACGGATTGAATCTTAAACCGAACTTAATGCAAATTTGGTCCATTATGGTTTAAATTCCCGTCGCAAATGACCCCTACAATCTTTGCAAATCATGACACCGCACGGATTTCGAAGCGATCCGACTTGCCAATCCCAATAAAAGGAACATTACTGCGCGCCGGCCGCTTGCGTGGCGGGGCCAATGCCTGTGACCGACCTAATTCCGCCCGCGCATCATTACCTACCGGGAGGGGTTCATGGAATATTACATGGGGCAGATCATGCAGGTCGGCTTCAGCTTCGCACCGCGTGGCTGGATGACCTGTCAGGGCCAGATTCTGGCGATCTCGCAGAACACGGCACTGTTCTCGCTGCTCGGCACCACCTATGGCGGCAACGGCCAGACCACCTTCGGGCTTCCCAATGCGCAGGGCCGCGCGTTCATCGGCGTGGGCCAGGGCCCCGGCCTGCCGCTCTACACCCAGGGCGAGATGGCCGGCACGCCGTCCGTCACGCTCACGACGGCGCAGATGCCCATGCACACCCATGGCGCGACGTTCACGCCGACCACCAGCACGCCCATCCAGGTGACGCCGCAGCTGCAGGCCACCGTCCTCGGGCGCGGCGGCGGCGCGAGCGAAACCGCAGCGCCGGCAGCCTCGTCGACGCTGGGCACCGTTGCGGACACGTCCTCCGTCGGCTCGACGCCGGTCTTCTACGTCCCGGCCGGGACCACCGGCACCGCGGTGAACCTGGGCGGCATCAGCGCCACGGCGACCGGCGGCCTGACGAACGGCAACGTGACGGTGGCGGTTGCCGGTGGCAGCCAGCCCTTCTCGATCATGCAGCCCTATCTGGCGGTGGTGACCTGCATCAGCACGTCGGGCGTCTTCCCGTCGCGCAACTGATCGCAGCAACGAACCCGGGATCGCACTACGGCGCGATCCCGGGTCTCGTGCCCGGGATCAGGTGAATACCGCCTCATAGTGGCGAAGCTTCGCCGAGGGCATCAGCTGGGTGATGTGGATCTCGTGCGGACCACCCTTCCCGCAATCGAACTGATAGCTGGTGTCGAGCAGGAAGACGTTGATCGGCGATTCGAAATACAGCGAGAAGGGCTCGCGCGTATCGATCCCGATGAGCGGCGCGTGACGCTGGATCCGCTCGAGCTTGATCTCCACCGGTGCGGGAAGCGTGTTGACGCGCACCTGACGACCGACCCAGGGCTCGAAATCTTCCGCCTTGAGCAATTGCATGATCTATTCCCCTCCCAGCCCGGCCAAGATGCGGACCTATCGTCACTTTCTTGCAGCCGGTGCCACCATGGGCAAGATGCGGATACCCCCGCTTTGAAGCAGTAATCGGATGCTCGCCTCGCTCCCGCCCTTCCCCCGCCCTCGCGGCACACTGCTCGACGATGCCCCGCTGCACGCGCACGGCATCCGCCTGCGCCGCGCCGAACATGCCGACCTTCCCGCCCTCGCCCACATCCATGGCCGGTGGCGCCAGAAGGACCTGCTGCTCGCGCCCTGGAGCGCCGCGCAGAAACAGGCGTTCGTCGACGACCAGTTCCGGCTGCAGCACAGCCATTATGTGCAACACCGGGCCAGGGCCGATTTCTGCGTGATCGTGCCCGCAGAAGGGAGTGGCCTGCTGGGCAAGCTCTATCTCGACCGGTCGTCACGCGAATGGCGGATCGTCGACCTGCTCCTCGACAGCGAAGCGCGCGGCCGCGGTCTGGGATCGGCACTGATCGGCTGGATCCAGCAAGCGGCGCGCGATGCCCGGGCGACGGGCGTGTCACTGCAGGTGGGGATCAACAATCCCCAGGCACAGGCGCTCTATCGCCGGCAGGGGTTCGAGCCCCTGCCCGGCGACGACGGCATGAACGTGACTTTCCTCTGGACCGCCGCGCCGCGCTGAGGCGCTATTCGACGGTGACCGACTTGGCGAGGTTGCGCGGCTGATCGACGTCGGTGCCCTTGGCCACTGCCACGTGATAGGCGAGCAGTTGCACCGGCACCGCATAGACGAGCGGCGCGATCAGCGGGTGGACCTTGGGCATGGTGATCGTCGCCACCGTGCCCTCGCCCGCCGCTTCGATCCCGTCATAGTCCGAGATCAGGATCACCTTGCCGCCGCGCGCCTGCACTTCCTGCATGTTCGACACGGTCTTCTCGAAGAGCGGACCCGAGGGGGCGATCACGATCACCGGCACGGCATCGTCGATCAGCGCGATCGGGCCGTGCTTCATCTCGCCAGCGGCATAGCCTTCGGCGTGGATATAGCTGATTTCCTTGAGCTTCAGCGCGCCTTCCAGCGCCAGCGGATAATCGGTGCCGCGGCCGAGATAGAGCACGTCGCGGGCAGCGGCGACGACGTGCGCCATCGCCTGGATCGCCTCGTCATAGGCCAGCGCGCCGTTGAGCGCAGCGGGCGCCTCGGCGAGATGCTTGACCAGCGCCTTCTCCTCGGCCTCGGACAGCCGCCCCTTCGCCTTGGCGAGATTGGCGGCGAGCGCGGCGAGCACCGCGAGCTGGCAGGTGAAGGCCTTGGTCGAGGCGACGCCGATCTCCGGCCCCGCGTGCGTCGGCAGCAGCAGGTCCGCCTCGCGCGCCATCGAGCTGGTGGGAACATTGACCACCGCGGCGATCTTCTGGCCCTCGCTACGGGCATGGCGCAGCGCGGCGAGCGTATCGGCGGTCTCGCCCGACTGGCTGATGACGATCATCAGACCGCCTTCCTCCATCACCGGCGCGCGGTAGCGGAACTCGCTGGCGACATCGAGGTCGACCGGCACGCGGGCGAACTGCTCGAACCAGTATTTGGCGACCATGCCGGCATAGAAGCTGGTGCCGCAGGCGACGATGGTGACGCGCTTGATCGCCGAAAGGTCGAAGTCCGGGATCGGCAGGGTGACCTGCTCTTCCATGCGCTGGAGATAGGAGCGCAGCGTCTGGGCGACGACGATCGGCTGCTCGTAGATCTCCTTGAGCATGTAGTGGCGGTGGTTGCCCTTGGAGACGAGATCGCCGGTGACCCCCGAGATGGTGATCGTGCGCTCGACGGGATTGTTGTCCTTGTCGAAGATCTGGGCGCCGTCGCGGGTGATGACGACCCAGTCGCCTTCCTCGAGATAGGCGATGCGCTGGGTGAGCGGGGCCAGTGCCAGCGCATCCGAGCCCAGATAGGTCTCGCCCTCACCATAGCCGACGACCAGCGGCGAGCCGAGGCGCGCGCCGACGAGCAGGTCCGGATGCTGGCGGAACAGGATGGCGAGCGCGAAGGCGCCGTGCAGGCGCGGCAGCACTTCGGCGACGGCTTCGGCCGGTGCCATGCCGGCTTCGACCTTCTCGCTGACCAGGTGCGCGACGACTTCGGTGTCGGTCTCGCTCTCGAACTTGCGGCCACGGGCGATCAACTCGTCGCGCAGCGCCTTGAAATTCTCGATGATGCCGTTGTGGACCAGCGCGACTTCGCCGGTGGCATGCGGGTGGGCATTGTTGGTGGTTGGGCCGCCATGAGTCGCCCAGCGGGTGTGCGCGATGCCGGTGGTGCCGGGCAGCGGATTGGCCGCCAGCTCCTTGCCGAGATTGACCAGCTTGCCCGAGGCGCGACGGCGCTCGATCCGGCCCTCTACATCGGTGGCGATGCCGGCGGAATCATAGCCACGATATTCGAGGCGCTTGAGCCCGTCGTACAGCCGCTCCGCGACGTCTTCCTTGCCGACGATTCCGACGATTCCGCACATGCTCTGGGTGTTCCTGCCTAAGCCCGGCGATCAGCCGAGGATTTCGATCTGGTCCGCCGTGTCGACGGCGATGCGAGTCTGGAAATGGGAGCCGGTGGGCACGCGACGGGCGATGCCCTTCACGCGGATGCGCTTGCCCTTGAGCATATCCTCGGCATGGCCGCCGAGCTTGTCCTTGAGCGCGTTGCGCCCCGTGGTGTTCAGCACGATCGAGAGGTTGCCGGGATCGCGATAATCGGCGGCCGAGTTGAGATAGGCGTTGAAGCCGCCCGCACCGGTGGAAGCGACGACGAACTCGAACGTGCCTTCCACTTCGCCGGTCTTCGAGGCGGCGACCGCCGCGATCGCCTGCGCAGGATTCATCGGCGCGGTCTGCGCGAAGGCAGGCACCGCGACGGCCAGGGCGAGAGCGGAAATCACGGTCATCATTCGCATCACTTCTTCGCCGCCTCCTTCTTCGCCTTCATCTTCTCGCGGAACGTCCGCGCCCAGCCCGGCTTCACCTGCTGCTCGGCCCGCACGATCCCCAGCGCATCGCTCTCGACATCGCGGGTCACCACCGATCCGGCGGCGACGATCGCGCCGTCGCCGATGGTGACGGGCGCCACGAGCGCGCTGTTGCTACCTACAAAAGCGCCGTTACCGATCGCTGTCCGGTACTTTAAGAAACCGTCATAATTGCAGGTGATCGTGCCCGCACCGATATTGGCCCCCGCCCCGACAGTGGCATCGCCGATATAGCTGAGGTGGTTGACCTTGGCGCCGGGGCCGATCGCGGCCTTCTTGATCTCGACGAAATTGCCGACCTTGGCGCCCTGCTCGATCCTGGCGCCGGGACGCAGGCGCGCATAGGGGCCGATATCGGCACCCGAGAGGATCTCGGCGCCCTCGATATGGCTGAAGGCGTGGATGACGACGCGGTCGGCCACGGTGACGCCGGGGCCGAACACCACGTTCGGCTCGATCGTGACGTCGCGGCCGACCACCGTGTCATGGGCGAACCACACCGTCTCCGGCGCGACCAGGGTGGCGCCCTCGACCATCGCGCGGGTGCGCCGGCGCTGCTGCCATTCCTGCTCGAGACCGGCCAGCTCGCCGCGGCTGTTGACCCCGGCGACCTCGATCGCGTCGGTCTCGATGCCGACCGAGAAGCGGCCATCCGCCCGGGCCAGCTCGACCAGGTCGGTCAGGTAATATTCGCCGGCGGCGTTGTCGTTCCCCAGCTGGGCGAGCAGGCGGAACAGGTCTGCCGAGCGGACCGCCATCAGGCCGGAATTGCAGAGGGTTACCGCCCGCTCCTCCGGCGTCGCGTCCTTGTATTCGACGATCTTGTCCAGCCGGCCGTCGGGGCCGACGATCACCCGGCCATAGGCGCCGGGATCGGCCGGGCGGAAGCCGAGCACCACCACGCTGGGATCGCCCGCGCCGTGCAGCGCGTCGAGCATCCGGCGCATCGTCTCGGCGGTGACCAGCGGCACGTCGCCATAGAGGATGAGGACATCGCCCTGGAAATCGGCCAGCGCCGCCTCCGCCATGCGCACGGCATGGCCGGTGCCGAGCTGCTCGGCCTGCTCGGCGGTCTCGACCCCCAGGGGATGCACCGCCGCCTCGACCTGCTCCTTGCCCGCGCCGACCACCACGACCTCGCGCTCGGCGCCCAGCGCCTTCACGCTGTCGATCAGGTGGAGCAGCATCGGCCGGCCGGCGATGGGATGGAGGACCTTGTGGGTATCGGACTTCATCCGCGTGCCCTTGCCGGCCGCGAGGATGATTGCTGCGATCGGTGCCGTCATTTTCCCTCCGTTGGCCAGTCCCCTGCCACGTTAGTCTTGCCAATTCCATAGGCCTGCTGGCAGGCAGCACCGCGATGGCTGATTTCCCTTTCGATATCGTCGGATTCGACCTCGACGGCACCCTGCTCGACACCAGCGCGGACCTGCTCGGCGCCACCAACCACGCGCTCGACCTGGCCGGGCGGCCGCGGCTGGAGATGGCGGCGGTGATGACCATGGTGGGGCGCGGCGCCAAGCACATGCTGGAGCAGGCGCTGGAGGCATCGGGCGGCTATGACGAAGCGCTGATGGCGCGGCTCTATCCGGCGCTGCTCGAATGGTATCGCGACCATGTTTCCGACCATTCGAAGCCCTTCCCCGGCATGATCGAGGCGCTGGACGCGCTGGCAGCCAGGGGCGTGACGCTGGCGATCGTCACCAACAAGTTCGAATATCTGGCCGTGAAGCTGATCGAGGAGCTGGGGCTTTCCGCGCGCTTCGCCACCATCATCGGCGGCGACACGATGGGCAAGGGCAATGCCAAGCCCTCCGCCCTGCCGATCCAGGAGATGATCCGGCGCTGCGGCGGGGGGCGGACCGCGTTCGTCGGCGATTCGATCTACGACACGCTGGCGGCGAAGAACGCCGGGGTGCCGAGCGTCGCGGTGAGCTTCGGCTTCCTCTCCCAGCCGATCGAGGAACTGGGCGCCGATGCGGTGATCGACAGCTATGCCGAGCTGGTGCCGGTGCTGGAGCGGCTGGGGGTGCCGGCGGTTTAGCGCTTATCCGTCATTCCCGCACAGGCGGGGATCCAGAGCCAAGCAGGACTGGCCGGGCAGAGAAACCCTCGATCCCCGCCTGCGCGGGGATGACGGGTTGAGAACTAATCCCGATTCTTCAGCTGGTGGAGCAGCACGGCATTGCCTTCGCTGTCCTGGATCACGCGCATCCGGCAGACTGGCGAGTGGATCAGGTCGGTCTTGAAGGTGACGCCCTTGGCTTCGAGATCGGCGCAGAGCGCGTCGAGATCCTCGACTTCGAAGGCGATGGTGCCGCCGGCGTCCGAGGCGGGCTTGTCGCCGGTGACCGTGGTGATCGCGAAGCAGCCGCCGCCCGGCAGATCATATTCCACCCAGGGAATGCCATATTCCGCACTGGCGGCTGGCAGGCCGAGCGTCTGCTCGTAAAAAGCCCGGGCGCGGTCCAGGTCGATGACCGGATACAGGGTGAAAGCAACCTTGCGGAACATCCGATCTCTCCCGTTGAACGCCGCGCAGGATAGGTACCGATCCCCTACAAGGCAAGCATTTGTTCTCTATTTGTTTCAACGCCTTCAGCCGACGGGCCGATAGCCCTTGCGGTATTTGGTCCAGAGGTGGCGGGCAAGCATCAGCGGCGGCATGCGGAGCCAGTGGCTGCGGACATAGAAGCCCAGCCGGGTGAGCCTGCGCCCCTGCCGCCCCCAGCCATCCCGTGCGGTGAGGCGGCGGAGATAGAGGTGGTCGAGCAGCCTGAGCCCCTGCCATTCGAAGGGGACTTCGGTGCCGTACAGGGCGTGGCTGAGGCGCCCGGCGCGGGCCATTTCCGCCCCCAGCCCGTGATGGCGGGCGCGCTCGGCCAGGCCCATCGTGCCTTCGTCCTGCACCAGACAGTGAAAGTCCCAAAGATTGCGCATACCGCCGGCCAGGTCCCCGTCCGCCAAGAGATGGGCGACCGCGTGCACCAGACGATCTGTCCGCGAAAGTGTGCACAGACCGTTTCCGAGCGGCTCGCTGTCGGCGAGCAGCGCCCTGGCGTCTGGACGGATTCGAGCTGTGAGGGGCAATATGGTATGGTGGACGTCGATCATCCGGTCCCGCTCGCGATGGATGAGCGGCGGCAGCTCGTGCATCCAGCGGCGATAATAGGCGTCGTCATAGGGATCGGGCTTCACCCATTCCCAGCCCGCGGCGAGCAGCGCGGCCTCGACTTCGTCCATCCGTTCACGGGGCACGAGGATGTCGAGATCGCCGATGTTGCGCCCCAGGCTGGGCGAGAGCCCGGCGGCGGCGAAGGCGGTGCCCTTGAGCAGCACCACCGGCACGCCGAGCGGCGCCAGGGCCCGCCTGGCCATCTCCGCCTCCCACAGCGCGGCGAGGCGGAGATGGCCGGCCGAGGCGATCGCGTCGTCGACCAGGCGCTGGACGGTCGGGTCGAGATCGAGGCCGTTCAGACGGTGGGCGAGCGTTCCCGCCATCTGCTCCGCCCGCGCGACGGCGAACAACTCCGTCCACTGGCGGGCCGAGAAATGCTCGGTCCGAGCGGGATCGCGCAACACCGCGGCGAGGCGCCAGCCGGGGGTCATGCCAGCGCCTCGACCAGGGCGATGCCACCATCCGTGTCCGGATAGTCTATCGCACGTGCCGGAACGGACTGGACGAGTCTGGTCAGCGCATCGAAGCCGCGCTCGGCGAGATGGACGTAATTGGTCGAGCTTTGCGTGAGGCGGACAAAGGCCTCGCTGGGCGGCACCGGGCGCTCGGCGGCATCGAAACCGAAGCGCGGGAAGAGCAGCAGCGCGGGCTCGGCCGGTTCCGCCATTTTCCGGATCGCGCGAAGATCGGGGACCAGGTGTCTGATGTCGCCCTTGGGCGTGCCGGCGAGCAGCGGACCGAAACGGCCGTCGGGGACTGCCGCCTGGGCAACCGCGATCGCCTGGTTCTTGAGGCTGATCAGTCGGGGAAAGGCATGGGCCAGGCCGGTGGCGGGATCGATCAGGACGAACTCGTCGCCCATCAGCCGCCAGCCCCTGGCCATCAGCAGCGCCGCGAGAGTGGATTTGCCGGCGCCGGAGATGCCGGTCATCAGCACCGCCTTCCCGTCCCTTTCGACCGCGGATGCGTGCAGCAGCAGATAGCGGCGCTGGGCGAGCGCCATCTGCAGGTTCATCCCCATCTCGGCGGCGAGCAGGCCCTGGGCGAGCGGCAGCGGGGCGGCGTCGGGGATGGTATAGTCGCCGCCGATCATCACCGAGGGACGGAGGATCTTCCGCCAGGGCCGCGCGGCGAAGAGGTGGACGTTGAAGTCCGGGATGCCCGGCTTGGGATAGTCGCGATAGAGGTCCTCGAGCTGGGCGATGGGCGCGCGCCAGTCGCTGCCGATGCGGAAGCCGACCGGACCGATGGTGAGATGGGTGACGTGCCTCACAGCCGCTCGACCAGGCCGGCCTCGACCAGCTCGTCGAGGCGGATGGCGAGGGCCGCGGGATCGGCGTCGAGCAGGTCGTAGCTATCGCTGAGGCGCGTGAGGAGCTGGTCGACGGTGAGATCGTCGCGGTCGAGCGCTTCGAGCATCTCGGGCACCGGCGCATCGACGACATGGGTGACGCCCGAGGCGCGGTGATAGACCAGGGTGAGCGCGTCGAGGGGGACGATGCGGAGGGTTTCCGGCGCGGCGGCGCGGTAAAGGGCCGTCATTTCAGGCCCCCTTCGTCATCCCGGCCGTCATCCCGGCGAAAGCCGGGGTCTCGTGCGGTTCTTGTCCCGCGCCTTCGCCTGAGATCCCGGCTTTCGCCGGGATGACGGTTATGGCGAACGGTCACGGCCTCAGCCGCGCGGCATCTGCAGCGAGGCGAAGCAGGTGAAGCCGCTGGTGCCCGACTGGAGGCGGCGGATGTAGTTGGTGTAGGCTCGGCTCTGTTCGTAGGTGGTGCCGGGCAGCGTGCCGCCGTTGAGGGCGTTCTTGACGTCCTGCGCCTTGAACGGGGTGCCAGCCGCGGGGAAGGCGCCCGGGGTGCCGGCGGGCACGAGCTTACCATCGGCCGCGACATATTGGCCGGCACGGCCCGGATCGGGGACCGGGATCTCGCAATTCATCACCGAGGCATTGGTCTGCGCCAGCGCCGGGCGGATCGAGACGATCGCCGACGCACCCGCCGCGCCCAGCATCAGCGCACGACGGCTAGCCTTCGGAACCTGATCTTCGTCTGCCATGACGCATTGTCCTGCGCCCTGCCCTCTTTCGCAATCGTAAATCGACGGTGCCTCTCGTCCCAAAAACCGTCATCCCCGCGAAGGCGAGGATCCAGGATGACAGCGCGAAGGCCTTCGTGACTCTGGATCCCCGCCTTCGCCGGGATGACGAGGAAGAGAGCGGGGATGACGAAGAAGAGGAACGGCGACGAAGTAGCGGGGTGACGAAAGGTTGAGCGCCCCCTAGAAGAGCCGCCACATGCCCTATTCCCCTGGTATCAAGGCGCTCGTGGCGCTCGGCATCGTCGCCGCCGGCGCGCTGGCGGGGCTGTTGCTGGGCGGCGACGTGCAGACCAGCCTGGTGATGCTGGTGTGCGGCGTCGCGGCCGTGCTGCTCGCCACCGCCGGCGCCGAGGCGCCGGGCACGTTCGATACCGCGCCGACCGTCAGCGAGGGGCCGGGCATCGCCGAGGTGCTCGACGCGATCGCCGAGCCGGTGCTGCTGATCGCCGACCGCCGGGTGACCGCCGCCAACCCGCCGGCGCGCACCCTGCTCGGCCAGCACATATTGGGCGAGGACGTCCGCGTCGCCATCCGCCATCCCGCCGCCGCCGAGCGGCTGATGAACACCAGCGACCAGAATCCGGGCGCGCCGATCCACCTGGTCGGCCTCGGCACGCGCGACCAGCGCTGGGAGATGCGGGTGACCGCGATCGCGGACGGGCGCCGGATCGTCCATCTGATCGACCGCACCGGCAGCTATGCCAGCGAACGCATGCGCGTCGATTTCGTCGCCAATGCCAGCCACGAGCTGCGCACCCCCCTCGCCTCGCTGCTCGGCTATGTCGAGACGCTGGAGGATGGCGCGGGCGAGGAGCCGGGGCTGCGCAAGCGCTTCCTGAAGATCATGCACGACGAGGCGCGCCGCATGCAGCGCCTGATCGACGACCTGATCTCGCTGAGCCGGATCGAGGCGGAGAAATATCGCGCGCCGGACAATCCCGTAGCGCTGGACGAGCTGATCGACGAAGTCTGCCTGGAGCTTTCGGGCGTGCCGCGCGCCGCCGATGTGGTGACCGAAGTGGCCGAGGTGCCTCCGGTGCGCGGTGACGCCTCGCAGCTCAGCCAGCTACTCCACAATGTCATCGGCAACGCGATGAAGTACGGCAAGGAAGGCACGCCGATCCTGGTCAGCCTGCTGCCCGAGGGCGAATCGATGATCCGCCTGACCGTGACCGACCAGGGCGACGGCATCGCCCCCGAGCATCTGCCGCGCCTGACCGAGCGCTTCTACCGGGTCGATGCCGGCCGCAGCCGCACGATCGGCGGCACCGGCCTGGGCCTGTCGATCGTCAAGCACATCGTCGAGCGGCACCGCGGGCGGTTCGACATCACCAGCACCGTCGGCAAGGGTTCGACGGTCACCGTGCTGCTTCCCGTCCAGCGCCTGTCATGACGCCGAGTGTCATCAACCTGTCACGCTAGAGTCCGAAGGGCGCGCTGGGGGGCGACCGTCCGGCGCATGCCCCCGTGATTCTCTCAACCCAGGGACAGGAGACGGCGATGCTTGGCAGACTTGCGCTTTTCGCGTTTTCCGCAGTGGCTCTCTCGGCTTGCGACGGTGGCGCGGTGCGCCCGATCCGCGCCGTGGGGTCCTCGACCGTCTTCCCCTTCACCACCGCGGTGGCCGAGGCCTTCGTCAACCAGGACAAGCGCCGCGCGGCGCCGGTGATCGAGTCGATCGGCTCGGGCGCGGGCTTCCGGGCGTTCTGCGAAGGCGTCGGCTCGCAATATCCCGACATCGCCAATGCCTCGCGCCGGATGAAGCGCACCGAATATGACCAGTGCCAGAAGAACAGCGTCGGCGAGATACTGGAAGTGCAGATCGGGCTCGACGGCGTGGTGCTGGCCGAGAGCAACAACGGGCCAAAGCTGAAGCTGAGCCGCAAGGACCTGTACCTGGCGCTCGCCGCCAACCCGATGGGCAAGCCGAACACCGCCAAGACCTGGCACGACGTCAATCCGTCGCTGCCGGCGATCCCGATCTATGTGATGGGCCCGCCCTCGACCAGCGGCACGCGCGACGCGTTCATCGAGCTGATGATGGAGCCGGGCTGCCTGGCCGCCTGGCCGGAGGCGAAGGCGAAGGCGAAGGCGATCAAGGACGGGCATGATCCCGCCAAGTTCCAGGACGCCTGCCTGCGGATCCGCGACGACGGCCCCTATGTCGACAAGGGCGAGAACGACAACCTGATCGTCCAGGGCCTGAGCCAGAACCCCAATGCGATCGGCATCTTCGGCTATTCGTATCTCGAGGAGAATATCGACCGGCTGCACGGCACCGAGATCGAGGGCGTGGGACCGACCAACAACGACATCGTCACCGGCAAATATCCCGGCGGCCGCCCGCTCTACATCTATGTGAAGAAGCGCCACATCAAGGCGGTGCGCGGGATGCAGGACTTCCTCGATCTCTATGCCACGATGTGGAAGCCCAAGGGCGAGCTGAACAAGCGCGGCCTGATCGCGGCACCCACCGACGTGCAGGACCAGTCCGCCAAAATCATCGCGGAGGGGATTGCGCTCGACCCCGCCCAGTTGCACTGAACGAGGACATCATCTCCCATTTCCTTGAATCCCGACCTGAGTTGACGTCCCGGTGAATGTCTTCGCGCTCCTGTTCGTCGTGGTGGGCCTTGGCCTGATCGGCTGGCTGACGGCGCGTGCGCGTGCCGTGCGGTTCGATCGCGGCGGACAGAAGCGGCTCCATTCGCTGCCCTCGCAGCATGGCTGGTACGTGGCGATGTGGACGGTGCTGCCGGCCCTGCTGTTCATCGCAGTTTGGAGCGCGCTGAGCCCGGCGCTGATCAAGGACCAGGTGCTCAAGTCGCCGGCGGCCAGCCAGCTCTCCGACTTCGCCTTCGAGCGCGACACGATCCTGGGCGAAGCGCGCGACGTGGCGCTGGGTCGCGCCGATGCGACCTTCGACGATACCGCCACCGCGCTGGTCGAGCCGATGCGCGCGGCGATCGCATTCTACGGCTGGACCGGCACCGGGATCGCGATCCTGCTCGCCTTTGCCGGCGGTGCCTTCGCCTTCACCCGGACCAGCCCGACCTTCCGCGCGCGCACCCGGGTGGAGCGCGGGCTGATGCTGATCCTGCTGCTCGCCTCGCTGATCGCGATCCTGACGACGGTGGGCATCTTCCTGTCGCTGTTCTGGGAATCGATGCGCTTCTTCGCGATGGTGCCGCCGCAGGACTTCCTGTTCAGCACGCACTGGAGCCCGCAGCTGATCGACCCGAACAATCCGGGCAAGTCGCTGGGCGCGGTGCCGCTGTTCTGGGGCACCTTCTTCATCGGCGCGGTGATCGCGATGCTGGTCGCCATCCCGTTCGGCCTGATGAGCGCGATCTACCTCACCCAATATGCCGCACCGCGCGTGCGCCGCTGGATGAAGCCGCTGCTCGAGATTCTCGCCGGCGTGCCGACCGTGGTCTATGGCTATTTCGCCGCGCTGACCGTGGCGCCGGCGGTGCGCAACCTGGCGGTGTTCCTCGGCATGCCCTTCGCCTCGGCCGAGAGCGCGCTGGCGGCCGGCCTGGTGATGGGGGTGATGATCATCCCGTTCGTCTCGAGCCTTGCCGACGACTCGATCGCCGCGGTGCCGACCGCGATGCGCGACGGCAGCCTGGCGATGGGCGCGACCAATTCGGAGACGATCTCGCGCGTGCTGCTGCCCGCGGCGCTGCCGGGCGTGGTGGCGGGCGTGCTGCTCGCCGTCAGCCGCGCGATCGGCGAGACGATGATCGTGGTGATGGCCGCGAGCGGCGCCGCCAACATCACGCTCAACCCGTTCGAGAGCGCGACCACCGTCACCAAGCAGATCGTCGACCTGCTGACCGGCGAGAGCGAGTTCGACAGCCCCAAGACGCTGGCGGCCTTCGCGCTGGGCCTGACACTGTTCGTGATCACCCTGCTGCTCAACATCGTCGCGCTGCGCGTCGTGAAGAAGTATCGCGAAGCCTATGAGTAAGCGCGTCGCCTCCCCTGCTCCCGCGCCCGAGCGGACGCCGACCGACTGGAAGAGCGCGGCGATGCAGAAGCGCATCCGCCGCCGCTATGCGCGCGAGCGGCGCTTCAAGCTGTTCGGGATGATGGCGGTGATCCTCTCCGCCGCCTTCCTCGCCTTCCTGATCGCGACGATGATGGCCAATGGCGCGCGCGGCTTCACCCGCAGCGAAGTGGCGCTGCACTTCGACTTCCCGAAGCTGGGCATCGAGATCGACCGTTCGCACCTCAAGACCCCGGGTGCCGACCTGGCGCTGGCCGGGGCCGGGCTGCAGGACAAGGTCGAGACGCTGGCGACCAGCCCGGCAGGCTATTCGCTCGCCTCGAACAGCGCCTGGGTGACGGTGCGCGACAGGATCAAGGCGCATCCCGCGATCCTCGACGGCAAGGCGACCATCTGGGTGCCCGCCTCGACCGAGCTCGAGATGGGATCGCGCGGCGAAGGCCCGGCGAACGTCCAGGCGGATGCCCGCAAGCTCAGCCAGGCGGGGCAGCTGCGCACCGGCTTCAACTGGGGCTTCTTCAGCGCGAGCAATTCGAACGATCCGGTGGCGGTGGGCATCTGGGGGGCGCTCAAAGGCTCGCTGCTGACCATGCTGGTGACCTTCCTGATCGCCTTCCCGGTCGGCGTGCTCTCGGCGATCTATCTCGAGGAATATGCCCCGAAGAACCGCTGGACCGACCTGATCGAAGTGTCGATCAACAACCTGGCGGCGGTGCCCTCGATCATCTTCGGCCTGCTCGGCCTGGCGGTGTTCCTGGGCAGCTGGCAGATCGGCGGCCACACTTTCGGCCCGCTCTTTCCGCGCTCGGCGGCGATCGTCGGCGGGCTGACGCTCGCGCTGATGATCATGCCGGTGATCGTCATCGCCAGCCGCAACGCGATCAAGGGCGTGCCCCCGTCGATCCGCGACGCCGCATTGGGCATCGGGGCGAGCCGGATCCAGGTGGTTTTCCACCATGTCCTCCCCCTCGCCATGCCGGGCATCCTGACCGGCACGATCATCGGCATGGCGCGTGCGCTGGGCGAGACCGCGCCGCTGCTGCTGATCGGCATGCGCGCCTTCATCGTCACCCCGCCGAGCGGCTTCACCGATCCGGCCACCGTGCTGCCCGTCCAGATCTTCCTGTGGTCCGACGAAGTCAGCCGCGGCTTCGTCGAGAAGACCTCCGCCGCGATCCTGGTGCTGCTGGTGTTCCTGCTCGCCATGAACGGGCTCGCCATCTATCTTCGCAACAAGTTCGAGACCCGCTGGTAATGACCGACGCCACTCCCTTTCCCACCGGCACCGGGCACAAGATGTCCGCCCGCGGCGTCAGCGTGTCCTACGGCGACAAGCAGGCGATCCGCGACGTCTCGATCGACGTCGACATGGACCATGTCACCGCGTTCATCGGCCCGTCGGGCTGCGGCAAGTCGACCTTCCTGCGCACGCTCAACCGGATGAACGACACGATCGCCAGCGCCCGGGTGACCGGTGAGATCACGCTGGACGGCGAGGACATCTATTCCTCCGCGATGGACGTGGTGCAGCTGCGCGCCCGCGTCGGCATGGTGTTCCAGAAGCCGAACCCCTTCCCCAAGTCGATCTACGAGAATGTGGCGTACGGCCCGCGCATCCACGGGCTGGCGGCGTCGAAGGGCGCGCTGGACGGGATCGTCGAGCAGTCGCTGCGCCGCGCCGGCCTGTGGGACGAAGTGAAGGACCGGCTGAGCGACAGCGGCACCGCGCTTTCGGGCGGCCAGCAGCAGCGCCTCTGCATCGCCCGGGCGATCGCCGTCGACCCCGAGGTGATCCTGATGGACGAGCCCTGCTCGGCGCTCGATCCGATCGCCACCGCCAAGATCGAGGAGCTGATCCACGAGCTCAAGGGCCGCTACGCCATCGTGATCGTCACCCACAATATGCAGCAGGCGGCGCGCGTCAGCCAGAAGACCGCCTTCTTCCATCTCGGCCAGCTGGTCGAGTATGGCGACACCGACAATATCTTCACCGCGCCGAAGCAGGAGCGGACGAAGGATTACATTACCGGCCGTTACGGCTAAGAGCAGGCATCATGTCGACTGGCCAGGAACATACCGTAAAGGCGTTCGATCAGGACATCGGGCAGCTGCGCGCGCTGATCTCGCAAATGGGCGGGCTGGCCGAGCAGGCGATCGAGGACGCCATGCTGGCGCTGTCGCGCGGCGATGCCGAGCTGGCCAATGAGGTCCGCAAGAAGGACAAGCAGATCGACGCGATCGAGGCCGAGCTGGAAAAGCTCGTCGTCCGGGTGATCGCGCTGCGGGCGCCGATGGCGGACGACCTGCGCGAAGTGATCGCCGCGCTCAAGATCGCCGCGGTGATCGAGCGGATCGGCGACTATGCCAAGAACATCGCCAAGCGCGTGCCGCTGATCCATGCCGAGGGCGAGGAGCGGATCGACGTCGTCTCGATCCTGCCGTCGATGGGCCAGCTGGCCGCGGACATGGTCCATGACGTGCTCGACGCCTATTCGGCGCGCGATCCCGAGGCTGCGATCCGGGTGTGCAAGCGCGACAATGCGCTCGACGATTTCTATGATTCGATCTTCCGCACCCTTGTGACCTATATGGTCGAGAATTCGAGGACGATCAGCCAGGTGGCGCACCTGCTGTTCGTGGCGAAGAACCTGGAGAGGGTGGGCGATCACGCCACCAACGTGGCCGAGATGGTCTATTTCGCGGCGACAGGCGAATATATGGCCGAGCGCGAGACCGGCGAGGCCGGAGCGAACTAAGCGGGGAAACGGGGAAAATATGGCCCGAGTTAAGATGCTTCTCGTCGAGGACGACGCCGCAATCGCGGAACTGGTCGCCTATCACTTCAAGCGTGAAGATTATGAGGTGAAGCACACCCCGGACGGGGAGGAAGCCCTGCTCCTCGCCAAGGAGGCGACACCGGACATCGTGCTGCTCGACTGGATGGTCGAGGGGCTGAGCGGCATCGAGGTCTGCCGGCGCCTGCGCCGCATGCCCGAGACCGCGAACGTGCCGATCATCATGCTCACCGCGCGCGGCGAGGAAGAGGATCGCGTCCGCGGGCTCGAGACCGGCGCGGACGACTATGTCACCAAGCCCTTCTCTCCGCGCGAGCTGGTTGCCCGCGTCGGCGCGGTGCTGCGGCGCGTGCGACCGGCGCTGGCCGGCGAGGCGCTGACCTATTCGGACATCGAGATGGACACGGTGGGCCACAAGGTCCGCCGCGCCGGCGAAGTGGTGCAGCTGGGGCCGACCGAGTTCCGCCTGCTCAAGCACTTCCTCGAGCATCCGGGCTGGGTCTTCTCGCGCGAGCGGCTGCTCGACGCGGTGTGGGGCCATGACAGCGACATCGAGAGCCGGACGGTGGACGTGCACATCCGGCGCCTGCGCAAGGCGATCAACAAGGGCAACCGGCCGGACATCATCCGGACGGTGCGCTCGGCCGGGTACGCGCTGGACGCGGGGAACTAATATCCGTCATCCCGGCGAAAGCCGGGATCTCGTGCGGCTCTTGCCCCGCGCCTTCGCCTGAGATCCCGGCTTTCGCCGGGATGACGGTGAGGGGTCGCGGGTTTTTGATGACTTCGATTTCACGAAACCAACCCCTCCCCCTCGCGTTGCTGGACCGGGCGTAACGAACACGCCCGGTTTCAGGAGACGCACCCCATGAAGCTCCTTGCCATGGCAGCCGCGCTGACGCTCGTCGCCGGCGCCACGCACGCGCAGACCTCCGCGCAGAAGGCCGAAGCGCCGACCAACAACGACGCCAGCAAGCTGGGTGGCTATGCCCCGGCCGCGCCGCTGTTCAGCACCGGCACCACCCCGCCGCCCGGAACCCAGGTGGTATTCGTGCCGAGCACCCAGACGCCGAGCCAGGCCTTCCCGCCGCCGGCGCCCAGGGAAAGCTACCCGCTGTGCAAGCGCGGCCAGTTCGACGGCTGCCGCCAGCGCGGCGGCTGAGCGCCAGACGCCCCTTTTTGCGGGACCGAAATGTGCCGGGCGCGCAACGTCGTGCCCGGCACATGCGTTTTCGAGGGGTGCAGGGGGAGCGACAGAGAGGAAGTTTTCGATGAAGTTCATGCTCCTGGCCTCGGCCGCCCTTGCGATCGGCGGCACTGCCATCGCGCAGGACATGCCCCAGACCAATCCGCAGCAGCAGACGACACCGGCCACGCCGCCGGCTCCCCCGCCGCCGCCGACCGACGCGCAGACCGCCCCGACCCCGCCTGCGGAACCCGCGACTCCGGCCGATCCGGCAGCGCCGCCGCCGCCCGCGACCAACCCGCCGCCCGCCGCCCCGGCCATGCCCGCGGCGCCGGATGCGACGACCACGCCGCCCGCCCCGCCGGCCGCTCCCGCACCGGATACGACCGCGGACGCGGCGGCCCCCGCCGCCCCGGCGACCGCTGCCGCGCCTATGCCCTCGGACCCGAAGAGCTATCCGCGCTGCTCGAAGACCATCAAGGATCACTGCCGCCAGTCGCGGTGATTGACGCGCCTGGGGGGCGGGCCGCGCGCTCGCCTCCCCTTCGTCATCCCGGCGAAAGCCGGGATCTCGTGCGGCTCCTTCCCCGCGCCATCGCCTGAGATCCCGGCTTTCGCCGGGATGACGGTTTGGGGCGGGTGACGGTTTGGGTTGTCTCCCCCTCCCCGCCCTGCCTAAGCTCTCTTCCAAAGGAGAGAGCTGCATGACCATCGACTTCAAGGACCGCGTCGCCATCGTCACCGGTGCGGGCGGCGGGCTGGGCCGCGCCTATGCCCTCGAGCTGGCGAAGCGCGGAGCCAAGGTGGTGGTCAACGACCTGGGCGGATCGCGCGACGGCACCGGGCATTCGGACGCGGCCCTGAAGGTGGTCGAGGAGATCGAGGCGCTGGGCGGCGAGGCGATGTCGAACGGCGGCAGCGTCACCGACTATGCCCACATGGTCGCGATGGTCGAGGCGGCGAAGGCGAAATGGGGCCGGATCGACATCCTGATCAACAATGCCGGCGTGCTGCGCGACAGGAGCTTCGCCAAGATGGAGCCCGAGGACTTCAAGTTCGTCGTCGACGTCCACCTGATCGGCTCGGCCAACTGCACCAAGGCGGTGTGGGAGACGATGCGCGAGGCCAATTACGGCCGCATCCTGATGACCGCCTCCTCCACCGGGCTGTTCGGCAATTTCGGCCAGGCGAATTACGGCGCGGCCAAGCTCGGCCTGGCCGGCCTGACCAAGACGCTCTACCTGGAGGGCGCGAAATACGGGATCAAGGTCAACACGATCGCCCCGGTGGCGGGCACCCGGATGACCGAGGACCTGTTCCCCGAGGAAGCCTTCAAGGCCTTCGCGCCCGAGAATGTGGCGCCAGCGGCGCTGTTCCTGGTAAGCGAGGACGCGCCGACCAACCAGATCGTCGGCGCCGGCGGCGGGGTGGTCCAGGCCGCCTATGTGACGCTGACCCAGGGTGCGAAGCTGGAAGCGCTCACCCCGGAGGCGGTGCAGGCGCAATGGGCGCAGATCACCGACCGGACCGGGGAGATCGTGCCGGGGTCGGGCAGCGAGCAGACGATGCTGATTCTGGGGAAGCTGCAGAGGGGGTAAGCGTCGCCCCTCCCCTTTTCGTCATCCCGGCGAAAGCCGGGATCTCGTGCGACTCCTGTCCCGCGCCTTCGCCTGAGATCCCGGCTTTCGCCGGGATGACGGTGTAAGGGGCAGAAGCCAACCGACTCACCGTATTGCATCACTAATACACATCGGGTATATCCTCCCCCACAGGAGGAGACTGCCATGTATAGCGAGAGCGATCTGGCCAGTGCCGTGGAAGCGGGGGCGCTTTCCCCCGCCGCCGCCAATGCGCTGCGCAACTATGTCGCCGAGCGTCGATCGACGCCCGCGGTGGACGAAGAGCATTTCAAGCTGCTCACCGGCTTCAACGACATCTTCGTGGCGATCGCCGCCGCGCTAATCCTGGTCGCGGCCGGGCGCATCGGCGCCTATGTCGGCGAGCTGCTGATCGGCGCCGGGCCGGAGCCGCGCGTCATCGGCGGCAACATGATCGGCGGGGGCTTCGCCGTGGCCGCGACGAGCTGGATGCTCGCCGAATATTTCACCGCCAAGCGGCGCATGGCGCTGCCCTCGATCCTGCTGCTGTTCGGCTTTGTCGGCGGCGTGGCAGCCGGCCTTTCGGGCATCTTCGCCGCCAACATCCCCTGGATCGAGGAGCAGATGCATCTGGCGAGCGACCTGCAGAAGCAGCAGCTTGGCGCCGGCATCGCCGCTGTGGTCGGCCTGCTGACCGCCGCCGCGACCTTCGTCCACTGGAAGCGCTTCATGGTGCCGATCACCGTCGCCGCGGGCGCGCTGGTCGTGGTCGGCATGCTGGTCGCGATCGTGCTGGCGCTGGTGCCGCTGGCCAAGGACTGGGTGAACGAGATGCTGCTCGTCGCCGGCGTGGCGATGTTCTTCTTCGCGATGCGCTGGGACATGACCGACCTGGAGCGCCGCACCCGCCGCTCGGACGTGGCCTTCTGGCTTCACCTCGCCGCGGCGCCGCTGATCGCGCACCCGGTGTTCCACATGCTCGGCGTGTTCGACGGCGAAGTTACCGGCCCGGTCGCGGCGGTGGTGATCGCGCTCTACGTCGCCTTCGCCTTCGTGGCGCTGGCGGTCGACCGCCGCGCACTGCTCGTCTCCAGCCTGATCTATGTGCTCTGGGCGATGTACGCGCTGTTCCAGGCGACCGGTGCGGTCGAGCTGGCCGCGGCGCTCACCGCGCTGGTGATCGGATCGGCGCTGCTGCTGCTCTCGGCCTTCTGGCAGCCGGTCCGCCGCACGGTGGTCGGCCTGCTCGGCGGGCTCGAGGAGCGGCTGCCCCCTACCCAGATCGTGACGGCCTGACCTGACATAGGCCGTCTCGCGGAAAGCAAGGTCCCCAGCCCGGCTTTCCAGACCCTGACCCCTCCCGTGCCCCAAGGCGCGGGAGGGGTTTTTCATGCGGGTTGTTCGGCCGCCTCGCCCGGTCCCGCACTGGTCGCGGTGCCGACCGAGGAAAGGACGATCAGGCCGATGGCGAACCATTGGATCCCGGTCAGCACCTCGCCGAGAATGAGGAACGCCATCAGCGCGCCCACCGCCGGCTCGACGCTGAGCAGGGTGCCGAAGGTGTTGGCGGGCAGCCGGGGCATCGCGATCATCTCGAGCGCATAGGGAATGGCGCTGGAGACGATGCCGACGAGCAGGCCGAGCATCAGCGCCTCGGGCCGGAGCAGCGCCGCTCCGGCATGGATCACCCCGACCGGGGCCGCCAGGCAGGCCGCGATCAGCATGCCTCCGGCCGCCGCGGCGGGGCCGTGCGCCTTGCCGGCGTGACGGCCGGCGAGGATGTAGGTCGCCCAGCAGGCACTGGCGACGAGTGCGAGGGCGACGCCGCGCCAGTCGAGATGCGCCGCGCCCTTCCAGATCGGCAGGAGCAGCAGCAGGCCGATCACGGCGAGGCCGATCCACAGGAAATCGACCCGGCGGCGCGAGGTGAGCACCGCCACCGCCAGTGGGCCGGTGAACTCGATCGCGATCGCGATGCCGAGCGGGATATAGGACAAGGCCTTGTAGAAGGTCAGGTTCATCACCCCGAGCACCAGGCCGTAGGCGAGCAGCGAGCGCCAGCCGGCATCGAACCGGATCCGCCAGGGCCGGAATATCGCCGACAGGATCGCGGCGGCGAAGATCAGGCGGAGCGCGGTTGCGCCCTCCGGCCCGACCAGGGGGAAGAGCTTCTTGGCGAAGGTCGCCCCCGTGGTGACCGAGAGCACCGCGACGGCCAGCGCGGCCAGGGCGACGAGATCGAGGCGCGCGGAAGCGGCACGCGGAGCGGCGAGAGTGGACATCTGGTACTCGGAAGGTTGCTGTTATCGGGTCCGAGGATATGTTTTTCCGGCGATAAGAGTGGTTTATTTTAGCGCTTACGTGATAAATTTTATCGGCATAGGCTCGCAGAATGACGAAGATTGAACCGCTCGATTCGTTCGACCTGAAGCTGCTCGAGCTGCTGCAGGTCGATGTGCAGCAGCCGGTCGCGGCGCTGGCGGAGAAGGTCGGCCTGTCCGCCCCCGCCTGCTACCGCCGGATCCGACGGCTGCGCGAGACCGGGGTGATCGAACGCGAGATCGCGGTGGTGCGCCCGAAGACGCTCGGCTGGCCGCTGTCGATGATCGTGCTCGTCACGCTGGAGCGCGAGACTGCGGACACGGTGAGCGAGATGTTCGAGATCTTCCGCCGCGAGCCCGAAGTGATGGAAGCCTGGAACGTCACCGGCGACCATGATTTCGCGGTGCGGATCATCGCACGCGACATGGAGAGCTATGACGACCTTGTCCGCCGGCTCTTCTCGGCCGACGAGCGGGTGCGGACCTTCGAGACGCTGGTGGTGATCCGCGAGACCGGCGGGATGAGCCCGGTGCCGGTGGGATTGGGGCGGTAGCCAGGACGCAAATCTTCTCCCCTCCCTTGCAGGGGAGGGGAATTCAGCTGCCCTATTCCTCCACGAGCTTCATCAGCCGGCGCTCGACCGGGGCCAGGACCGGGCCCAGTTCGTGGCCGCGCTTGAGGATCGTGCCGCTTTCGTTGACCAGCGCCCACATGCCTTGGCGGTTGCGCAGGCTCGGGCGCTTCTCGATGCGGAATTCCGGACGCTCGGCAGTGCGCCGGAAGGCGGCGAAGATCGCGGCGTCGAGATCGAACGACATCGCATAGTCGCGCCAATGGCCGGCGGCGACCATGCGGCCGTAGAGATCGAGGATGCGGGTGAGCTCGGGGCGCTCGAAGCCGACCTGGCCGGGGCGTCCGAGGGGGAGCGGGGTTACGGTGCCCATCTACGCGCTGTCGCGCTGCTCCCCTTCCGTCCGCCGCTCGGCGAGGACGGCGTCGAGCCGCTTGCGCATCGCCTCCAGCTCGCAGCGCATCAGCTCGAGCTTCTGGGTCTGCGGATCGAAGACATCGCTGCAGGGCGTGCCATAGGGCACGAAATCCTTCTGCCACTTCTCGGCCTCGACCAGGGTCGGCTTGGCGGGGATGCCGACCATCACCGCGCCGGGCGCGACGTCCTTGGTGACCACCGCATTGGCGCCGACACGCGCCCGCTCGCCGACGGTTATCGGGCCGAGCACCTGCGCGCCCGAGCCGAGGATCGCGCCGTCGAGCAGGGTCGGGTGGCGCTTGCCGGCCACGCCATTGTCCGGGCTGGTGCCGCCGAGGGTGACGCACTGATAGATGGTGACGTCGTCGCCGATCTCCGCGGTCTCGCCGATCACGACGAAGCCGTGGTCGATGAAGAAGTTGCGGCCGATCTTCGCGCCGGGATGGATGTCGATCGCCGTCACGAAGCGCGACCAGTGATTCACCACGCGCGCGAGGAAATAGAGGCGATTGCGGAACAGTGCGTGCGCGATGCGGTGATAGCCGAGCGCCCAGACGCCCGGATAGAGCAGGATTTCCGCGCGCGATCGCGGCGCGGGATCGCGCGCCTTGATCGAATCTAGATACGCCACCAGGCGCTGGAACATGGCCGGTCCCCTTTTATCGGGAGTCCACATAATAGCTAAACCGGCGGAATTCCAGAATGGCCCATTCTGGGCTTGGGCGCGGTAAAGCGTATGTATCTTGTTGGAACGTTCCGGGGCCGTCATCCATTCCTTCCCGGCCCAACCTTCAAGGTACGAATGATCTTTGGAATCGACCTGACGCTCCTGCTGCCGTTCATCGCGGTCGGATTCGCGGCCCAGATGGTGGACGGCGCGCTGGGCATGGCCTTTGGCGTGATCTCCAATACCCTGTTGCTGAGCCTGGGGGTGCCGCCCGCGGCAGCCTCTGCCGGCGTGCACACGGTGGAGACGTTCACCACGGCCGTTTCGGGCATCAGCCATGCAGTGCACAAGAATGTGAACTGGAAGCTGTTCCTGCGCATCGCCGTGCCCGGGGTGATCGGCGGCGCGCTTGGCGCCTATGTGCTCTCGAACATCGATGCCAGCACCGCCAAGCCGTTCATCCTCGCCTATCTGACCGGCATCGGCTTCTATCTGCTGTGGCGCAGCCGCCATTATCCGCCCAAGGAGAAGTCGCCCAAGATCGTCGAGCCGCTGGGCCTGGCCGGCGGCTTCCTCGACGCGGCGGGCGGCGGTGGCTGGGGACCGGTGGTGACCAGCAACCTGCTCGTCCAGGGATCGAGCCCGCGCACCACGATCGGCACGGTGAACACCGCCGAGTTCTTCGTCACCACGACGATCTCGGCGACCTTCATCACCCAGCTCGGCTGGGGCGCCTTCACCCTGGCGACGGTGGGCCTGCTGATCGGCGGCGTGATCGCAGCACCGTTCGGCGCGCTGCTCGCCAAGCGGGTGGAGCCAAAGACACTGATGCTGCTGGTCGGCATCGTGCTGACGCTGACCAGCTTGTACAATCTTTACCTGGCGTTGGGGCGGTAGGTTCACGCGATCATCCCGACGGGTCTCACGGCCGTCCCGCGCCTCAAGCCGTCATCCCGGCGAAAGCCGGGATCTCGTGCGGCTCCTGTTCCGCGCTTCTGCCTGAGATCCCGGCTTTCGCCGGGATGACGGGAATGGGCGCAGGATGACGAATATTGCCGCGAGGATGGCTGTTGGTGACTTTACGCCTTCCTTACGCCCCGCCCCACATTCCCTCTCGAAGCTTTACGCCGATCCATCCCACATCCTCGCGCATGTGGGACAGCAGCAGGAACAGCCGCCACGGGCGGATACGGCGCGTCGGCGCGCAGGAAAGCAGATGGCAGCGGCGCTGGGGCCGGATCGTCGACTGGCTCGGCGCCTGCCGGCCGCTCGACCTGATCCTGGGCAGCATGATCGTGATCACCGTGATCGCGACGATCGCCCGGGCCCTGTGATGCCCTGATCCGGATCCGGACCATTCTCCTCCGGCGAGGCCTTGCCAAGCAGCCGGGATAGGAAGACCCTGCGGGCCGGAGGGGGACATTCGATGTTCTGGACGATCGGCCTGGCCATCGCGCTGGCGAACCTGCCCATGGCGGGCGCGGAGCTGAAATGCGGATTCGCAACGCTGCAGCAAGGCGATTTCGAAATGACCGTCGCCGCCGTGCAGCAGGATGCCCTGCCGGCAAGCGTCACCCGCGTTCAGCTCCAGTCCTTCGATGCCGGGCACGGCTTCGCGCTCGGCGCGGTCTATTCTCCTGAGGGGATGGCGCTGGGCCCACCCACCGAGCTGTTCGCCACCAGCCTCGTCGCGCTGGCGAGCGATGCCCAGGGCCCGGTCGAGCAGTTGCTGGCCTTCCCGGAAGGCGCGGCGAAGGAGGACGGGTCTCCGGCTGGATCGTCCATCGCCGCACGCCGCCGACAACCATTGCCAGCGCCTCGATCTCGATGGGCCGGGCCGGCACCACGATCGTCGATCATGCCAATCGGGGCGGTGCCTATCGAATCGAGCGGCGGGACAGGGATGGCAAGCTTCTCGGCGCGGGCATCGTGCGCCTTCCGGCCGACTCCGTGACGAGCGCACTCTTCCTGAAGGCGCGGACTGCCGCGATCGCAGCCCTCAAGCCCTGCCAGCTTCAGATGCGACTGGAGCCACCCCCGCCCATGCTGCCCCCCGCACAGCGGCCAAAATAGTCCTTTACACCTTGCGGCGCAGCAGGGTGCATCGCGGAACCCCACTTCCCCGCGCCATGTGAAGAGTGCGGTGTGACGCGCATAACTGCACGGCATTGCATATATATCATTCGATCAATCAGTTTATCGGAACTGATCGACTAAACCGATCAACACGACCGGCTATTCCAATTTCACATTGCGATGCAGCGGGCCTATCTCGCCATTGCAACAACAACCCCCGTTCTGGAGGAATACCAAGCAATGGCTCTCATCGGCAGCACCATCAAGCCGTTCACCGCGCAGGCCTATAAGGAAGGCAAGTTCGTCCAGGTCACCGACGCGGACACGAAGGGCAAGTGGGCGGTGTTCTTCTTTTACCCGGCGGACTTCACCTTCGTGTGCCCGACCGAACTCGAGGACCTGGCGGACATCTACCCGCAGCTCCAGAAGATGGGCGTCGAGGTCTACTCGGTTTCGACCGACACCCATTTCAGCCACAAGGCCTGGCACGACACCTCGCCCGCGATCGGCAAGATCAACTATTACATGCTGGGCGACCAGAACCACGTCCTGTCGACCAACTTCGACGTGCTCCGTGAGGGCCAGGGCCTGGCCGACCGCGGCACCTTCGTCGTCGATCCGGAAGGCGTGATCCAGCTGGTCGAGATCACCAGCGAGGGCGTTGGCCGCAACGCGGCCGAGCTGCTCCGCAAGATCAAGGCTGCGCAGTACATCGCAGCGCACCCGGGCGAAGTCTGCCCCGCCAAGTGGGAAGAGGGCGAGGCCACGCTGGCTCCGTCGCTCGACCTGGTCGGCAAGATCTGATCCCCCAGGCGCTCGCTAGCCCCCTTGCGGGCGCCCCCAGCGGCCCGGGACGGCAGTACACCTTCTGTCCCGGGCCGTTTTGTATCTGAATTCTGTGGAGTTTCTGCCATGCTCGACGCAAACCTGACCCAGCAGCTCAAGGGCTATCTCGCGAACATCCGCGAGCCGATCGAGCTGGTCGCCAGCCTCGGTGACGATGCCAAGTCGCGCGAGCTGGAGGAGCTGCTGAACGAAATCGCCGCGCTCTCGGACAAGGTCTCGGTCGTCCGCACCGATGACGACAGCCGCAAGCCGAGTTTCCTGATCCACCGCACCGGCACCGATATCGGCGTGCGCTTCGCGGGCCTGCCGATGGGGCACGAGTTCACCTCGCTGGTGCTCGCCCTGCTCCAGGTCGGCGGCCATCCGAGCAAGGCGGCGCAGGAGCTGATCGAGCAGGTGAAGAACCTGGACGGCGACTATGTGTTCGAAACCTATTTCTCGCTGACCTGCCAGAACTGCCCCGACGTGGTGCAGGCGCTGAACCTGATGGCGGTGCTCAACCCGCGCATCCGCCACACGTCGATCGACGGCGGGCTGTTCCCGGCCGAAGTCGAGGCACGCCAGGTGATGGCGGTGCCGAGCGTGTTCCTGAACGGCGAGCCGTTCGCCAGCGGCCGCATGGAGCTGGAGCAGATCGTCGCAAAGATCGACACCGCGGCCGGCGCGCGCACCGCCGCCAAGATCGCCGGCAAGGAGCCGTTCGAGGTGCTGGTGGTCGGCGGCGGCCCTGCCGGTGCCGCAGCGGCGATCTATTCGGCGCGCAAGGGCATCCGTACCGGCATCGCGGCGGAGCGCTTCGGCGGCCAGGTGCTCGACACCATGTCGATCGAGAACTTCATCTCGGTGTCGCACACCGAGGGGCCTAAGCTCGCCGCGCATCTGGAGCAGCACGTCAAGGATTACGACGTCGACATCATGAACCACCAGCGTGCCGCCAGGCTGGTGCCGGCCAGGCATGAGGGCGGGCTGCACGAGGTGGTGCTGGAGAATGGCGCGACGCTGAAGGCGCGCACCGTGATCCTCTCCACCGGTGCCCGCTGGCGGACGATGGGCGTGCCCGGCGAGGAAGAATATCGCAACAAGGGCGTGACCTATTGCCCGCACTGCGACGGACCGCTGTTCAAGGGCAAGCGCGTGGCAGTGATCGGTGGCGGCAATTCGGGTGTGGAAGCCGCGATCGACCTGGCCGGTCTCGTCGCGCACGTCACGCTGATCGAATATGACAGCCAGCTGCGTGCCGATGCGGTGCTGCAGCGCAAGCTGGGCAGCCTGCCGAACGTCAAGGTGATCACCTCGGCGCTCACCACCGAAGTGGCGGGCGACGGGCAGAAGCTCACCAGCCTGACCTACAAGGACCGCAACCACGGCACCGAGCATCAGGTCGAGCTGGAAGGCATATTCGTGCAGATCGGCCTGGTCCCGAACACCGAGTGGCTGAAGGACAGCATCGCGCTGTCGCCGCGCGGCGAGATCGAGATCGATGCGCGCGGCGAGACCTCGCAGAAGGGCATCTTCGCGGCGGGCGACTGCACCACCGTGCCCTACAAGCAGATCGTGATCGCGATGGGCGCGGGCTCGACCGCAGCGCTCTCGGCGTTCGACTATATGATCCGGCTGCCGGACGAGCTGAGCGAAGCAGCGTAACTTTTCCCTAAGGACGAATTGGAGGGCCGGGACGCGTTCCCGGCCCTTTTCCTTTGCGCGGGCGCGGGGCAGGATCGCGGCATGGCAGGCCTTCTCCCCCTGATGCTGGCCGTTGCTGCGTGGAGCGGCACGGCCGAGCATCGCACCGCCTTCGGATCGATGACACTTATCCAGGAGGAATGGACCCGCGATCCGGGCGAGCTGCCGATCATGCATGCGCCCAATGCCTGGAAGAAGCTCCACCTGCGCTGGGACGCGCGGGAGAGCGACATGTCGGTCGAGCTGCTCGACGATGGCCGGATCCTGCAGATCGGGGTCCGCGGCCATGACTGCCTGCAGGCGGCGACCTTCTATCACTATGCGCGGCGGACGGGCGAGCCTGCGTTGTGGCGGGACATGGTCGGCCAGCTCGATGCGCTGACCAAGGCCTGCCCGCGCGTTTCCGCGGAGCGAAGGGGCGCGTTGAACCGCGAGTTCGCGGCTGCGCGGGACGATTTCGTGGTCGGCGTCGAGGCGCTCAAGAAACGCGCGGCGACGGTGGTGGCGCGAGACCTGAACCGGTGCAGCTTCAAGAGCTTTCGCACGGGCCCGCGAGTGATCGTTCCCGACCCCAATGTCGGTGTTTGCGGGCCGATGCGGTAGCGGGGTGACTTGATCGTCCCACTCACTATATAAACGCCATACAATCGAAACAGGCGATCAATGGCGCAGACCACCTACCTACCCACGCTCAAGCAGCTGCAGTATCTCGTCGCGCTCAAGGACCATGGCCATTTCGGCCGGGCGGCGGAGAGCTGCTACGTCACCCAGTCGACGCTCTCGGCAGGTATCCGCGAGCTGGAGACGCTGATCGGCGTGGTGCTGGTCGAGCGGACGCGGCGGGTGGTGCGCTTCACGCCGCTGGGCGAGCGCATCGTAGAAAAGGCGCGGCGGGTGCTGCGCGAAGCGGACGAGCTGGGCGACCTGGCTCGCGCCGCCGGACGGCCGCTCTCGGGGGAGATGCGGATGAGCGTGATCCCGACGATCGCCCCCTTCCTGCTGCCGCGCATCCTGCCCAAGCTGCGCCGCGACTATCCCGACCTGAAGCTCTACCTGCGCGAGGAGACCAGTGGCCAAGCGTGCGAGGGGCTGAACCATGGCCGCACCGACTGCGTGCTGCTAGCCCTCCCCTATGCGTGTGGCGACGTGGAGACGGCGCCCTTGTTCGACGATCGGCTGTTCGTCGCCTATCGCGAGGGCGAGATGGATCCGAGCGCCTCGATCCGCCCGGCCGAGATCGACGAGACGCGGCTGCTGATGCTCGAGGACGGGCATTGCCTGAAGGAACATGCGCTGGCGGCCTGCAACCGGCCGGAGATGCGCGCCGAGGCGACGATGATGGGCACCTCGCTGCACACCATGGTGCAGATGGTCGACAACGGCCTGGGCGTGACGATGCTGCCGGAGATGGCGGTGGATGCGGGAATCCTAGACCACACCCAGGTCGCCGCGCGGCCGTTGGACGCGGACAATGCCTCGCGACGGATCGCGCTTGTGTGGCGGAAAGCCTCGCCGCGGGAGCGGGACTTCCGGTTGCTGGCGGACGTGCTGGCAGAGGCCAGGCCTTAACTCTTCTCCCTCTCCCGCAAGCAGGAGAGGGAGTTTCACCACCTGGAAGCAGCTTCCGCGTCGCTCTCGCGCGCCTCGACCCAGCTCGCCGCCTCCCCCCGCCATTCCCGCTTCCAGAAGGGCGCGTCGGTCTTGAGCCGGTCGATCAGATAGGCGCAGGCGGCCAGCGCCTCGCGACGATGCGCGGCGGCGGTGCCGATGAAGACGATGCGCTCGCCGACTTCCATGCGGCCGACACGGTGGAGGACCGTGACGCCGAGCAGGCTCCAGCGGTCCATCGCCTGCTCCGCCAGGGTGCAGAGCGCGTCCTCGGTCATGCCGGGATAATGTTCGAGCTCGAGTGCGGTGATGCCGTCACCGCCGCGGACCACGCCGGTGAAGCTTGCCACCCCGCCCGCGCCGCGTTCCTCGAGGGCCGCCAGCTCCAGTGCCAGCTCGATCGGGGCGGGATCGATCGAGACGCGGATCATCCGCCGGTCACCGGGGGGAAGAGCGCGACTTCCTTCGCGCCGTGCAGCGGCGTGTCGAGCGAGACGAAGCGCTGGTCGATCGCGGCGCGGAGCTTGGTGGGGTCGGCAAAGGCGGCGGCGTGGCCGGGGCTCTGCCCGGCGAGCCAGCAGATCAGGTCGGCGACATTATAGACCGCTTCGGGCGGGTCGACACGCTCCTGCCCCACTCCCACGGCCTCGCGGACCCAGGCGAAGTAGAGCAGCTCCATCAGGTGTCCATGTGCCGCAGGCCGACGCGCAGATAATCCCAGCCGGTGATCAGGGTGAGCGCGGCGGAAACCCAGAAGGCGGCGAGCGCGGCGCCCCACAGCCAGGGGAGCGGCAGCGCGCCGGCGAGGATCAGGCCACCCAGCGCGACCAGCTGGAGCATCGTCTTCCACTTGGCGAGGCGCGAGACGGGGAGCGAGACCTGGATGCCGCCGAGGAACTCGCGCAGGCCCGATACGGCGATCTCGCGGACCAGGATCACCAGCGCCGGGATCAAATGGAGATCGGTGATCACGCCGCGCCCGGCGAGGATCAGCAGCACCGCGGCGACCATGATCTTGTCGGCGATCGGATCGAGGAACACGCCGAGCTTCGAGACCGTGCCCTGGGCGCGGGCGAGATAGCCGTCGAAATAATCGGTGACGCCCATCAGGCAGTAGATCGCGAAGGCGATGCCGTAGCCGAGCCGCCATTCGGGCCACCAGAGGAACGCCGCGAGCAGCGGAACGGTGATGATGCGCGACAGGGTGAGGATGTTGGGCAGCGTCAGCATGCCCCCTGCTCTACCACCGGAATTGCACCGTCGTCATCCCCACCGCTCGTGTTGTCTGTCCCACCCCTCTTCACCACCACTCCGTTATCCCGGCGAAAGCCGGGATAACGGAGTGGGCGCGGGATGACGGTTATTTGGGAGTGAAGACTGAGAGCCCCCCTATTTCAGCAGTTTGAAGCGGACCGCCTGGCCACCGCCGGGGGCCAGTGCGAGATCGAGCGTGTCCGCGCTGGTCACCACGCGCTTCTCGATCGTGTAGGCCACCGGCTTCTTCACGTAATCCGCATCCGCCGCGTCGCGGTAGATCTGCGCCTCGTACTTCTTGCCCGGTGCGAGGAAGTCCAGCTTCACCGGCAACACACGCGCCATCTCGTCGGTGATCGCGCCGAGATACCAGTCGCCGCCGCCACGCGGCTGGCGGGCGACCACGACATAGTCGCCGATCTCGGACGCCAAGGTCTTCGTCACTTCCCAGTCGGTCGGCACGTCGCGGATGAACTGGAAAGCGTCGAGATGCTTCTCGTAATTCTCGGGCAGGTCGGCAGCCATGTGGATCGGCGAATAGAGCACGACATATTCGGCGAGCTGGGCCGCCAGCGTCGACTGGTTGCGCTCGGTGAGCAGCGTCTTGCCATGCTCCAGGTCGAAGATGCCGGGCGTGAAGTCCATCGGCCCCGCCAGCATGCGGGTGAAGGGCAGGATCGTCAGATGCTCGGGCGGGTTGGTCGGGCGGCCCCAGGCGTTGAACTCCTGCCCGCGCGCGCCCTCGCGGCTCACCCAGTTTGGCCAGGTGCGGCGCAGCCCGGTGTCCTTCACCGGCTCGTGCGTGTCCATGGTGATATGGCGTTTCGCCGCCGCCTCGATCACCTTGAGGTGATGCTGGACCATGAACTGGCCGGCGAACCACTCCTTGCCGCCCTCACGATCGAGGATATCGCCCGAGTGGCGGACATAGCCGGTCTTCACCGAGGGCACGCCGACCTTCGCGTACAGATCGAGCGCGGCCTCGAGCTGGTTCTCGTAGTTCACCACCGCGCCGGCGGTCTCGTGATGGCCGATCAGGTGGACGCCCTTCGACTTGGCGTAGGCCGAGAGCATCGGCAGGTCGAAATCGGGATAGGATTTGGTGAAGCTGAACTTGTCTCCGTTATTGATCCACTCGCCGTCCCAGCCCTGGTTCCAGCCTTCGACGAGCACGCCGTCGAAACCGTATTTCTCGGCGAAGTCCACATAGCGCTTCACATTGTCGTTATTGGCGCCGTGGGTCGGGCCGCTGCCCCAGATGGTCTTGTTGAGATGCATCTCCCACCAGACGCCGACATATTTGCCAGGCTTGAACCACTTGCCGATGTCCGGGAGCTTGTTCGGCTCGTTGAGGTTCAATTCGATCCGGCTGTCGGCCAGCGCGCCGGGCGTGGTGCCGACCAGCAGGGTGCGCCAGGGCGTGCTGAACGGGCCGGTCTTCTTCGCGCCGACGCCGTCGGGCCAGGGCATCAGCCAGGCGGTGAGCTTGCCCGCCCCGTCGCCCTGGAGGAGCATGCTCGGAAAATCGACCAGCGCCGCCTCGTGGATCGAGAGGTACAGGCCGTTGTCGCCCTTCAGCGTCAGCGGCGTCTCGGCCAGGGTGATGCGGCGCGCGTCGGTCTGGGTGTAGAGATACTCGTCGCGCTCCTGGCCCAGCCCCTCGTACCACCAGGCCTGGTAGCTGCCCTTGGTGCGGAACTGGGTGCGATCGGCAGTGACGCCGACCGCCTGCCCCGCCGGAATGCCGGCATAGGTGTAGCGGAAGCCGATACCGTCGTCGAAGATGCGGAAGGTGACCTGCATCGCCTTGTTGAACGCGGTGTCGCCGGCAATGGTGACGGCGAGCTCGGCATGGTTGTCGCGGATCAGGCGCTGCTCGCCCCAGGGCTGCTCCCAGCTGCTGTCCGATGCCGAGCGGCGGGCATCGGTGATCGCGGTGTAGCGCGCGGCCGGCTCGCCGGCGAAGCTGAGGCCAAGTTCCGAAGCGGCGATCACGATCACGTCGCCGCGCTTAACTTCATAGCGCGCCGCGCCGCCTTCGACCGAGACGCAGAGCTCCAGCACCTTGCCGGGCGACTGGGCGCATTCGCGGTCGGCCGCCAGGGCGGTGCCGGGCGCGGCGAGCGCGAGAAGCGAGACGAGGGTACGAGAGAGCATCCGGTTTCTTTCTTGTGGGGAGGTCATGATTTGAGGAACGCGGCGCGCAGGCGCTGGCGGAGCGATGCCCGCTCGCCGAGCCGCATCGCGCCGAGGGTGCCGCGCTGCGTGGGCGGGATATGGTCGGCGCCGTGGTCGCCGAAGACATGCGCCTCGAACATCGCCCGCCAATAGGCGCGCTCGTGCGGCGGCAGATGCTTGTAGGCGAGCAGCGAGGCGAGGAAGACGTCGTTGGGCTGATCGAGCCCGATCGCGTCGTCGCCCCACCAATAGTTCACCATCGCGTTGAACGGGCCGAGCGAGCTGACATGATGCCACCAGGTGCGCGGGATGAAGAGCGCGTCGCCCGGATCGAGGAGCGCAACGCGGGCGGTGGCCAGCGCATCGGCGAAGAGCGGGAAGCGGACGAAGTCCGGCGCTTCCGGATCAACCAGCGAGAGCGGCGGCGGGTTGTCCAGCGGGCCGACATAGAGGTTGGCGACCTGATCGGGCGGGAAGAGCAGGAAGCGGCGGCGGCCGGTCAGGACGCAGGCAAGGTTGTGGTCGCGATCGTTGTGCGTGCGGGTGTGAACCGGGCCGCCGACCCAGAGGCGCGGGGCGACGCCCGCCGGGAGCAGCGGCATCGGGTTCTGCGCGACGAAGCCGGGCATCTGCGCCGCCAGCGGCAGCATCTGGACCGCGACATGGGGCGCGTTCTCCTCGCCGGCGAGGCGCAGGATGCGGTCGAGCGCGTCGCTGAGGCTAGCGCTGCGGCGGCTGAAGTTGAACTCGCGCAGGTCCGCGCCATAGCCGAACTTGCCCCCGGTGCGCGCGGGCGCCTCCATCACCGGGACGGGCGCGCCGCGATCATGGCCCTTGAGATAGGCGGCAAGCTCCCCTGCCCCGGCCCGGCCGGCGGCGAGCGCGGGCCAATGCTCGAACAGCCCCTTGAGGACGACGGGCACGCCGGCGTCGATCAGCTCGGCAAGATCGGCCGGTGGTGGCGCGGTGCGCGCGGCAACGCGCGGCAGGCCGTCGAGCGGACTCGGCTCGGGATCGGGCACGCGGCGCAGCGGCTCAGGCACGGGCGAGCCACTCGGCCTGGGTCGGCTGGCGCAGCACCTGTTCTCGGACGAAGCCGAGCATGCGACGGAACTGGGCCTTCACTTCCTCGGGCGGGACACGATCGGTCGCCGGCGGCCAGCTTTCGGGTTCGACGCCGTGCCCGAGGAGCAAGGCGCGCCAGCTGTCCGGCGGGAGATTTTCCTCCTCGAACGGGGCGAGCTCGGCGCGGGCGCGGAACAGCGCGATGGCGTGAGCGAGATCCGCGGAGACTTCGGTCGCACGAGCGGCTTCCCAGAAGGGGCCGGCATAGCGGGCCAGCGCATAATGGGCGGACTGGAAGTCGCGGAGGCGATCGAGCGCTTCCGGTGTGACGCGGTTGTACTCGGCGCGCTCGGCGGCGAAGCCGGTGCCTGCCGGGAAATCGGCGAGGAGCTGGACCAGGCTGACCTGGAAGCCGAGCAGGTCCAAGCCGTGGACGGGATCGAAGCTGGCACCGAGCGTGACGGTGTTGCCGGTCCAGGGCTGGGCCGGGCAGCCGGGCTCAACTGCGCGAATCACGACGCCGGCGAGCGGCAGGCCGGAGGCGGTGCTGGCGGCCGCTAGGGCCTCGTCGTCGGTGGCAAGGACGCTCGACCAGGCGTGGGTGACATAGGTCGCCGGGCGGCTCGGGTAGAGCGCGGTCCAGCCGGTGGGGCCCGCGCGGTTCTCGGCATAGACGGGGATGTTCGCGAAGGCCGGTGCGGCGGCGGTGAGGACGCGGTCGACCGGGAAATACTCGCGCCAGCTGTGGAAGGTGGCAGCGCCCAGGACGTTGCCGGCATCGACGAACAGGTCGGCGGTGAAATGGCGATCCTCGCCCAGTTCGATCGCGGTGATCGTATCGCCGTCGTGCTCCACCGCGAGCTGGTCGGCGGCGTGGAGCGTCGCGCCGTAGCGGATCGCGGCTTCGCGCAGCAGCCGGGCATAGGCGATGGCCGGCAGGTGATAGCCATAGTCGCAGCGGCCATAGATCGCGTTCTCCTCGTCGGGGAACATGAGACGGCCCTGCCGCGCGGCGGCGGCGGTGAGCGAGAAATCATCGAGCGGGACGTTCAGGCCGTAGCGGCGCGCCTTGACCCAATGGGCGAAGAAGTCGCTGTCGCCGATCCGGGCGCCGGCCGAGCCATAAGCGTGGAGGAAGGGCGGATATGCACCGGCGAGATCGGTGAAGTTCTGGCCGAGGGTGAGGCTGGCGACGGTGGCGCGGAGCAGGCCCGCCTCGTCTAGTCGGAGCTGGTTGTGCAGCGCCTCGAGCGCCGGAAAGGTCGCGTATACGTCCGCGGGGGTGAGCGCGCTGGGCAGCTCTACCGCTTCGACCTTGACGCCTGACGGCGCGAGACTGCGCGCCAGCGCGGCGGCGGCGAGCCAGAGCGGGGCGTCGCGGCCGGCGACGATGACGGTGAAGGAGCCGCTCATGCCGACACCGCCTGGTCTTCGGCCTTGTCGGCTCCCGCAGCACAATAGCTGGTGATGAACTCGGCATGCGCGGGCAGCGACGCCGCGTTGGTGGCGATCCGCTCCCTCAGGTCGGTGAGACGCTCGACCACCTCGTCCAGCGGCAGGCGATCGGCGAGGCGATCGTGCGCGCGGGGCTCGATCCCCTGCCCGACCAGCACCGCCAGCCAGGAGTCGCGCGAGAACAGGCCCAGCTTGTAGTCGGGCGCGCGGCCGGCGGCGCGGAACAGCTCGATCTTGTGGGCTAGGCTGTCCGGCAGCGCCATGGTGCGGACATGGTCCCAGAGCGGTTCGCCGTGGCGGGCGTTCGCGGTGTAGTGGAGCACCAGGAAGTCGCGGGTACGGTCGTAATGGATCTCGTAGAGCCGGTTGAACTCGGCGGCGAGGCGCGGATCGGGCGCGCAGCCGGGGAACGGCATAAGCTTGGCGAGATCGGTAATCGCCGCCTGGATCAGGAAGATGCTGGTCGATTCGAGCGGCTCGAGGAAGCCGGACGACAGGCCGATCGCGACGACATTGCCTTCCCAGCCCTTTGCACGACGCCCGGCCTGGAAACGCAGCAGGCGCGGATCGGCGGGCGGAGCGCCGTCGATCGCGCCGAGCAGCGTCTCGCGGGCCTGTTCCTCGGAGCAGAAGGTGCTGGAGAAGACATAGCCGTTGCCGGTGCGGTGCTGGAGCGGGATGCGCCAGGTCCAGCCGCCGGCCTGGGCGGTGGCGCGGGTATAGGGGGTGATGCCGTCGACGCTGGCGCAGGGCAATGCCATGGCGCGGTCGCAGGGGAGCCATTCGCTCCAGTCGTGCCAGGCGACGCCCATCGTGCTGCCGAGCAACAACGAGCGGAAGCCCGAGCAGTCGATGAACAGGTCGCCCTCGATCATCGCGCCGGACTGGAGCGTGACGCTCTCGACCAGTCCGCTTTCGGGGTTCCGCGTGACCTCGGTAATCTTGCCCTCGATGCGCCGCACGCCGCGCGGCGTGGCCCAGCCGCGCAGGAACGCGGCATAGAGGCCCGCGTCGAAATGATAGGCATAGGCGAAGGTCGAGCGGATCGAGCGGGTGTCTTCGTTGGGCAGGTCGAACACGCCCTCGCGGCACATCGCCGCGGCGAAGCAATAGTCGGCGAGGTCGCCGACATCGTGGCCCGCCGCCCGGGCGCGCAGCCAGTGGTGCTGGAAATCGGTGCCGCCCCAGCGCTCGCCGAACACGCCGAAGGGATGGAAATAGCGGCCGCCCGGCTTGTCCCAGCCGACGAACTCGATGCCGAGCTTGAAGCTGCCCTGGGTGGCGCGCAGGAACTCGGCCTCGTCGAGCCCCAGCATCGCGTTGAAATCGCGGATGTGCGGCAGCGTCGCCTCGCCCACCCCGACCGTGCCGATCTCGTCGGATTCGATCAGGGTCAGCGCGTAATCGGTATTGGGAAGCAGGCGGGTCAGGCCGGCCGCGCACATCCAGCCTGCGGTCCCGCCGCCGACGATGACGACGCGCAGGGGCGTCGCGCTAGGGTTCGACCTGGGCTGCATGGCACCCGCTCGTGAAGAGGAAAAAACTGGCGCCGCCGGGGAATGAAGCCGACGGCGCCGAGGGGAGTTAGAACTTGAACCGGGCGCCGAACTGGAAGCGGCGATCGACGCGGCTCCAGTTTGCGTCACGGTAAACAGGCTTGGCACCCGGCGTTGCCGCGGAGTCGCCGAATATCTGCTGCTGGAACACCGTGGTGGTGCCGAGCAGGTTCGATCCTTCGATCGAGAGCTCGACCCATTTGGCCAGCGAGAAGCGGATGGATCCGTCGAGGAAGCCCGCCGCCTTCTGGAACACCGGCAGGCCGATGCAGCAGTCGAGGTTGTTGGTCAGGAAGCGCGAGCGCCAGTTATAGGCGAGACGCATGCCGATCGGGCCCTTCTCGTAGAGCGCGACGGCGTTGAACGTGTGCTTCGAGATGCCCGCCAGCTGGTGCGAGTCGATCACCACCCCGCGGCCGCCCGACACGTCGAGGCCCGCGCCGAAGCCGCCGGTGCCGCCCGCATCAAGCGCACCCTGAGTCACCAGGTTCGAGTTGTTGATCCCCGACTGGTCGACAAAGGTGTAGTTCAGCTGGGTGCCGAGGCCGCTGAGCGCGCCCGGCAGGAAATCGAAGAAGGTCTGGAACGCGACCTCGACGCCCTTCAGCGTACCGCCATCGGCCGAGTTGCGCGGACCGCGCATCTGCACCGTCTGGGTGGAGCCGTTGTTGGTGAAACTGCGCAGGAACTCGCCGTAGGAGATCGTGCCGTTGAGCTTCTTGTAGAAGCCGTCGATCGTGAACGAGCTGCTGCGGCCGAAGTAATGCTCGAAGGTGAGGTCGAACTGGTCGGCCGTGATCGGCTTGAGCGCCGGGAAGCCCGATTCCGCGCGGAACACGAAATTGTAGCCGGTGACCGTGCCGCCCGCGTTCTTCACCAGATAGGGCGAGTTCGCGGTGCCATCGAGGATCGGTCCCTGGATCGAGACGAAGTTGCGCAGCAGGCCGAAGTCAGGCCGCGACATGCCGCGCGAATAGCCGAAGCGGATGAAGCTCTTGTCGTCCAGGCCGAGGCGCAGGTTGAAGCTGGGCAGCCAGTTCTCGTAGCTCGACTTGTAGGCGTTCGGCGAACCGGCGCCATTGGCGAAGGCCGACACCGCCGGGGTGACGAAGCACATCGGGTTGACCACCCAGCCCGCCGGCAGCGGACCGCCGCAGGGGACATAGTTGTTGAAGGTGGTGGTCAGCGGATACCCCACGCTGCCGTCCGAATTGATGTCGGTGCGGACATAGCGCAGGCCGATATTGCCGCGGATGTTGACCCCGCCGATATCCTTGCCCTCGCCGCCGAAGCGGAGCATCGCATAGGCCGCCTTGGTCTTCTCCTTGACGTGCATGATCTCGGACGGGAGGTAGCAGCCATCGACCGTGCCGGTGCGCGAGCAGATCGGCTCCCAGCCCATCGGCGAACCGGTGGTCGTGCCGCTGACGCCCTGCACCAGGCGCGCCCGGTCCATCAGCGTGTCGCGGTTCATGTAGACCAGCGGATCATTGGCGTAGACGCCACCATTGTAGAAGTTGTCGCCGAGCGTGACCGACTCCCACATGCCCGCGCCATAGCCCTTGAAGGGTGCGTGGGTGGCGTTGCAGGCGGGATAATTACCGCCGGTGGTGTTGTCGATGTTGAAGCCGGGGCCGTTGCAGTTCCACGAGGCCGCGACCGGGCTCCAGTTGAAGGTCGAATAACGGACCGTCTGGCTGCGATCGGCATAGCGCACGCCGATCTTCAGCGAGTCCAGCCAGCTGCCTTCGTTGAAGTCGTAGCCGACATCGCCGCGGAAGGCGGTTTCCTTGGCGTCGTTGTTCTCCATGTGCGCCTGGATGAACGGCATCCAGTAATTGTGCGGGTTGGAGAGGCCACCGGCCGCATAGTTCACGTTCGAGCCCGGTAGCAGCTTCACATTGGGCGTGCCGTCGCTGTTCGTGCTGTACTGCATGTTGGCCATCGAGCCGACCGCGACGAGGATGTCGTCATTGGTCGTGTTGGCCCAGATGTGCTGCACGTCGAGATTGACGTGGAGCTTCTCGGTCACGTCCCAGCTGATGTTGCCCGAGAGATCCTGGGTCCGCTCGCGGTGATCGAAGTTGCGCGCCTCGTTCTGGAAATAGAGGCCGTCCTGCAGCGTGGTGCAAACCGACGGGGCGGCGCAATTGTTGACGAAGGGCTGGCCCGGCACGGCCGAGCCGGTGTTGATCGCTTCCTGGGTGCTGTCCCAGCTGCCGCGCCAGCTGCCATGCGCCTGGGTGAGCGTGCCCGAGCGGAGCATACCGTCGGGACCGAAGACGAAGGCCGAGGTGCCCGGCGCCGCGCCGAGGATCGAGCTGGTGCGCGGGAAGAAGGCCGACTTGCCGTATGCGTCGCCCTGGAAGATCACGTGGCTGGCGCGCTCGAGCCAGGCATTGTGATATTCGCTGTCGTTGTACTGGGCGGTCATGCGGAAATTGCCCGCATTGTTCTCGTACTGCGCCGCCGCCGAGATGCCGCGACGGGTGCGGTCGTAATCGACCTGCGAGTAGCGGATGCCGTCGGGGATATAGGCCCAGCCCGAGCCGCCGAAGGGATTCGAAGCGCAGGCGACCGAACCGTCGGAACCGACAATGCCGTTGCCCTGGGCGTTGGTCGAGCCGGTGGTGCAGAAGGTGTCGATCTTGTCCATGATCACGCTTTCGGTGCGCGTGACGACATGGCTGCGGGCGAAATTGGCCATCAGGCCGAAGCGGCCGATATTGGTGTCCCAGGTATTCGAGATCAGGCCCGAGAACTCGCCGGTCCACTCCTTCGAGCGGGTGCCATAGGTCGCCTTGGCATTGCCGGCGATCACCAGGCCCTTCTGGTCGAACGGCAGGCGGGTGCGCAGGTTGACCGTGCCGGCCAGGCCACCCTCGATCATCTCCGCCGTCTGGTTCTTGTACGCGTCGACGCCGCCCATCAGCTCGGGCGAGACGTCGTTGAAGTTGAGGCCGCGATAGCTGTCGGCCGAGAAGCTGTCGCGCCCGTTGAACTCGGTGCGGACGAAAGTGAGGCCGCGGATGAGCACGCTGGTCGGCTCGCCCGAGGGGTGCGTGGAGTCGTCGGTCGACTGCAGGCGCGAGGTGGTGATGCCCGGCACGCGCTGGAGCGCGCCCGACACCGAGGTGTCCGGAAAGGCGCCGATGTCGGTCGCGGTGATCGAATCGACGACGGTGTCGGAATCGCGCTTGATCGTCTGTGCGGTCTCGAGCGCCTTGCGGACGCCGACGACGACGATCGCGCCGCCGCTGCCATCGTCTTCCTGCACCGTTTCGGATGCGCTGGCCGGCGCGGTCTGCGCCTGGGCAATGCCGGCCAGGCCCATCAGGGCCAAGGCGGCTAGCGAGGCGCTGCCCCGCAAGATGGTGGTCTGCTTCATCTTTCCTCCCTCCGTCGCGCCTTTGCGGCGCTGTTGCATGCACGCAGCCACGGAGCCCCCGCCCCGCGACGTCGCTTCAGATTTCGTGTCGGTGTGCAGAGGGGCGGATGCGCGAAAGCCGCGCAGGGCGAAGCCCGACGCTGCTGCGCATGATCGCAAGCCGGCTATGCCGCGCTTCCCCCAAGACACCCTCCTATGTGCCGGCGGCGCTCTTCGGCGCAGCCATCCACTGCGAGCCGCCCAGGCCGGGAAGCTCTTTGCGTAACTTTGCGTAAATTGAGCAAAGCCGCAAGAGGGAAATTTTCGAAAGTATTATTGGAGTTATACTGTTATAAAACAACCATATTATGCCATATTCCGAGTGAATTTGGCCTTAGAGAGGGCTGCCGCCGCGAGTCGCGGCGTGCAATTTTGCCTTGCAATCAATGCAAGTTTTGCACAACTTGGCACGGCTATGCAAAGCAGTGCAAAGCCTTGCGCCCGCAAAGGGCTATTGCCGGGAGCCGGTATCGGCGCTGGGCGGGAGCGTGAGCGCGAAGCCGGCCGCGATCAGCAGCGCCGCGGCGGCGAGGATCAGCGCATATTCGGCCTGGCCGTGGAAGACATGGCCGACCAGCGGACCGAGCATCGTCGAGGCGACGAGCTGGGGGATCACCAGGAACATGTTGTGGATGCCCATGTAGACGCCGGCCTTGCCGGGCGGCACGCTGCCGGCGAGCATGGCATAGGGCATCGACAGTATCGCCGCCCAGGCCAGCCCCACCCCCACCGTCGGCAGCCAGAGCGCGAGCGGATCCTCGACCAGCAGGAAGCCGACCAGCCCGACCGCGCCGAAGACCAGGCACAGCGCATGGGTCGCGCGGCGGCCGAGCCGCTCGCCGATACCGGGGAGCAGCAGCGCGCCCAATGCCGCGACACCATTATAGCCGGCGAACAGCACCCCCACCCAGTCGGCCGCAGCGTTATAGCCCGGCGAGGTGGGGTCGGCGGTGCCATAGTGGCGCAGCGCCAGTGCCGGCACGGTATAGATCCACATCGCGAACAGGCCGTACCAGGTGAAGAACTGGACAATGGCGAGGCGCTTGAGCAGCGCGGGCATCGAGCGGATATCCTCGACAATCTCGAGCATGCCGATCGAGCTGCGGCCGAGACGGCGCAGCCGGACCACCACCGCCTGGAGCAGCCCGAACAGGAAGCAGATGCCGGCGACGACATAGATTTCGCGCTTCCAGCCGGCGAGCGCGGCGGCGCCGGCGATCCCGGCCCCGGCCAGCATCCAGGCGACGCCGTGGCGGACCAGCGAGGCGGCGCGCTCGGGCGAGAGGACATGCGGCGGCATCGCCTCTTCCGGCAGGCGCGGCGGCGCCGGGCACTCGCGGGTGGTGACGATCGTCCAGCTGACCGCGACGAGCAGGCACACTCCGCCGATATAGAAGGCGGTGCGCACCGATTGCGGCAGCAGATGCGGTTCGGGCTGACCGCTGAGGCCGGCCCAATGGACGAGCATCCAGGGCAAGGCGGAGGCGAACACAGCGCCGATGCCGATGAAGAACACCTGCATCGCGAACCCGGCGGTGCGCTGCGCCTCCGGAACGCGGTCCGCCACCAGCGCGCGGAACGGCTCCATCGCGATGTTGATCGAGGCGGTGAGCACCCAGAGCATCAGGCTCGCCGCCCACAGGCTGGTGGCGTTGGGCATCAGGAACAGCGCGAGCGCCGTGCAGACCGCGCCGGCCAGGATATAGGGGCGACGGCGGCCGAGAGGGCCGCGGGTACGATCGCTCAGATGGCCGATGATCGGCTGGACGAGCAGCCCGGTGGCCGGGCCGGCGATCCACAATATGGCAAGGTCGTCGAGCTCGGCGCCCAGCGTCTGGAAGATACGGCTGGTGTTGACGTTCTGCAGGCCCCAGACGATCTGGATGCCGAGCAGGCCGAAGCACATGTTCCAGAGTTGCAGCAGGCGAAGCCGGCCCGTGCCGGGCGCTGGCGTGCAGGCGATGTCGATCGCCTCGCTCTGCCGGCCTGCTTGCAATGCTCCCCCCTCACCGTTCTAAACATGCCGTATTCGGCTTTCCTCAAGCTTGGGCACAATGGGCAGCAGTAGCAACAACAATACGACGCTGGAGGATCTGGCGAAGCTGGCCGGCGTGTCGATCTCGACCGTGTCGCGGGCACTCAACGATCATCCCCTGATCAGCGCGCGTACCAAGCAGAAGATCTGGGCGCTGGCACGCGAGCACGACTATCCCTTCCGTCCCTATATGCCGGCCGCGCCGGTGGGCGCCGAGGGGACGATCGTGATCGTCACGCCCTTCATGCGCGGCCGACCACTGCCGCTCTCGCATCCCTTCTTCCTCGAGCTGCTCGCCAGCATCGGCGAGGCGGCGCGTGCGCGCGACTGCGACTTCACGGTGAGCCACACCACGCCGGCCAATTACGAGGACCTGGTCGCCACCACCACGACCAGCCGGGCAAGCGGGGTGATCTTCCTCGGCCAGTCGATGCTGCACGACGCGTTCAACCAGCTGACCCAGACCAACGCCAATTTCGTGGTGTGGGGCGCGCAGATGGCCGGGCAGCTCTATTGCTCGATCGGATCGGACAACCAGCTGGGCGGCCGGCGCGCGACCGCGCATCTCGCCCGTCTGGGGCGCAAGGCAATCCTGTTCCTGGGCGGCACCGATCCCGAATCGATGCAGCGCAAGCGCGGCTATGACGAGGCGCTTAAGGAGGCCGGGATCGCCGCCGATCCCAAGCTGGTGGTGCCGGTCGATTTCGAGCTCGAATCGGCCGATGCCGCGATCAGCCGGCTGCTGCGCCGTCACGTCCATTTCGACGGGATCGTCGCCTCGTCCGACCTGATCGCGCTGGGTGCGATCCGCGCGTTGCGCCGCGCGGGCGTGTCGGTGCCCGGCGAGGTATCGGTGATGGGCTATGACGACATGCTGCTCGCCCGGCTGTCCACCCCCGCGCTCAGCACGATCCGCCAGGATACGTTCGAGGCGGGACGGCAGCTGGTCTCGCGTATCCTCGACCCCTCCCCCGATCCCAGCGCCGAGCGGTTGCCGACCGACCTGATCGTACGGGAATCATGTGGGGCTTGAATGCAACCGGTTCCGAGACGAACCGAATTGCGGCAGCACCCCGAGCAGCTAGGAAGGTAACAATGTGAAGCAATCGTCTCCCGCTCCTTGTTCCCTTGGCCTTGCTGGCAGCTTGTACGCAACAGCCTGAACGCGAAGCGTGGGCGGTAGTCGTCAGCATCGCGCCGCATGCCAATCCCAAATGGAACGCCGACGAGGTGGTTGTCACGGCACGAAGCGAGGGTGGCGCGTTCGGGGAGAAACGAGTGTTGATTGCTCGCCTCAATTGCCGTGTCGGCGACACGGTACATGGCGTTGCACGCGGACTGGCCCTGACTCTCGACGAGCGCGCCTGCGAGCGTTGAAACTTGCCATCGAACCCCGTCATCCCCGCGAAGGCGGGGATCCAGAACCAGGAGCGGAACAGCAGAGAAATCCTGGATCCCCGCCTTCGCGGGGATGACGGTCAAAGAAGGCCCGGCGCGGGGGAAACCGATTAACCGATTGCCGCCGTGCATGCCGCTCGGCTATGCCCGCCCGACATTCAGCGGAAAAACCGCAATCAGAGGTGAAGGTTAGCTTATGCATGGTGCGGCGCTCGGTTTGATGCGGGAGCGCCGGTTCCTGCCGCTCTTCGTCACCCAGTTCCTCGGCGCGTTCAACGACAATCTGTTCAAGAACGCGATGATCTTCTTCGCGACCTACCAGATCTTCAACTCGGTCGAGGACGAGACCCGGTTCAGCGCGATCGCGACGGGCATCTTCATCCTGCCCTTCTTCCTCTTCTCCGCGCTCGCCGGCCAGCTCGCCGACAGCTACGACAAGGCGAAGATCATGCGGATCATCAAGGCCGCCGAGATCGGGATCATGCTGATCGGCGCCTCGGGCATCTTCCTCAAGAACCTGGAGCTGATGCTCGCCGCGCTGGTCGGCATGGGCATACACTCGGCGTTCTTCGGCCCGATCAAATACGCGATCCTGCCGCAGCACCTGGATGAGGACGACGTGCTCGGCGGCACCGGCATGGTCGAGGCCGGCACCTATATCGCGATCCTGTGCGGCACGATCGCCGGCGGGGTGATCAGCGCCAAGGCCGCCGCGTTCGCGGTGATCGGCGTGGCGCTTGTCGGCTGGCTGGCCTCGCAGCGCATCCCCTCCGCGCCGCCGCTGACCAAGCTCAAGATCGACTACAACATCTTCCGCGCCTCGTGGCGGCTGATCTCGGCCACCATGCACATCCGCCGGCTCTATCTGGCGATCATCGCGATCAGCGTGTTCTGGACGATCGCCGCGGTGCTCGGCGTGCTGTTCCCGCCGCTCGTCAAGAACGTGTTCCACGCCCAGAAGGACGTGGCGAGCGTGTTCCTGGGCATCTTCTCGGTGGGCATCGCGATCGGATCAGTGATCATCAACCGGCTGCTGAAGGGGCATGTCTCAGCGAAATATGCCGTGCGCTCGGTGCTCTCGATGATGATCTTCGTGATCTGCTTCTATCTCACCGCGCACTTCTGGCCGGTGCATGAAGGGCCGCTGCTCAAGACTGCCGATTTCCTGTCGATGCCGATCGGCTGGGCGGTGCTGGGAACACTGCTGGCGATCGCGACCACCGGCGGCATGTTCGTGGTGCCGCTCTATGCCTTCCTGACCACCACCGTGGAGAAGTCGCAGACCGCGCGCACCGTGGCGGCGAACAACATCGTCAATTCGGGCTTCATGGTGTTCGGGTCGGTCGGCATCTTCGGGATCAGCAACATCCCCGGAGTCGGCGTGGCCGAATGCCTGCTGGTGGTGGTGGCGCTGTGCCTGGCCTCGGCCTGGTGCGCGAACCGGCTCTACAGGGCCGAGGACGCGCCGCACGCACCGGACGTGCTTCCCTGATGCGGTTCAGCTGACGCTGAAGCTGGACGGCACCGGGCCGGTGCCGTCGCCGTCAGGCAATGAACGTGAAGAAGCAGACGAAGAAGGCGGTGAAGCTCAGGGCGAAGAGCTTCACGTCGCTGTCGTCGCGCAACTTGCGCTGCTGCGCCACGGCGCGGCGGACATAGCGGCGGAACGGGTGGCGGCGGGGGGCATAGCCCTCAAGGACGAGCTGGCGTTGCATGCCAGCAGTTAACGACTTCTTAACTTTTGCCGCCAGCACCAGCTTTGGTTAACCGAGTCCAACTGCGGGACGGCATTTGGTTACCGGGGCGCCGGCCCCGTGCTCGCCCGCACCATCAGCTTGTGCTCGAGCGTCACGCGCGATTGCGGCGCCGTCCCGGAAAGGATCAGCTCCGCCGCCGCCGAGGCCAGCTCGTGCACCGGCTGGCGAATCGTGGTGAGCGGCGGCCAGACCGCGCGCGCCAGGTCCGAATCGTCGAAACCGGCGATCGAAAGCTGGGCCGGCACTTCGATGTCGCTCTCGTGCGCAGTCGCGAGCGCGCCGGCAGCCATGTCGTCATTGCCGGCGAAGATCGCAGTCGGCCGGTCCTTCAGCGTCAGCAGCTCGCGCGCGGCGGCCGCGCCCGAGGCGAAGTCGTTCTCCGCCGCGACGACCAGCGCCGGATCGAAGGGAATGCCATGCGCCTCCAGCTCGGCCCTGTAGCCGGCGAGACGGTCGGCCGAGGAGGCGTGGCTCTCGAGACCACGGATCATCGCGATGCGGCGATGGCCGAGCCCGATCAGGTGCGCGGTCAGCTCGCGTGCGGCAGCGACGTCGTCCATCGAGGCGGACATGCCGGCTTCCTTGCGCGTGCCCGGCGCGATCCGGACATAGGGCAGGCTGCGCCGGTCGAGCTCGTCGAGCAGTGCCGTCGCCTCGGTCACCGGCGGCGACAGTATCAGGCCGTCGAGATGGGTCTCGTCGATCAGCGCGAGCACGTTCGAGACCAGATCGGGCGACTGGCTGTCGATCGGCTGGAGGAGCAGGCGATAGCCCAGCTCGGTGCAGCGCTGCTGCGCGCCGGTCTGGACGTGATAGATGTAATAGGGGCTGGGATTATCGTAGAGCAGCCCGACCTGGAAGGATTTGCGCCCGGCAAGCGTGCGGGCGGCGTGGCTCGGGCGGAAGTTGAGTCGCGCGACGACTTCCTCGACGCGGCGGCGCGTCTCTTCGCTGACATGCTTTTCGTTGTTGAGCACGCGGCTGACGGTCTTGAACGACACGCCTGCGATCTTCGAAACTTCCTTGATCGTCGGACGACTGGACATCGCTTTCCCCACCGGGAGGCAGCCCCGGCCCGTGACAGCCTTATTTGACAGCGCTGGCAGTGCGCAAGCACAGAAGCAGGGCAATGGCCCCGCTTCCACCCCTTCCCGCCGCGGACTGGATCGCCGCAAGGCTGCGGCCGGGCACAAGGCGGCCCTTCGTGCTGGGCATCGCCGGCGCCCAGGGCAGCGGCAAGTCGACGATCGCCCGCGCCCTCGCCAGCCGCTTCGGCTGCCCGGTTCTGTCGCTCGACGACCTCTATCTCGACGGCGCGGCACGGCAGCGGCTCGCCGAGACCGTCCATCCGCTGCTGCGCACCCGCGGCGTGCCGGGCACGCACGACGTGGCGGCGGGACTGGCGGCGATCGAGGCGCTGGCGCGCGGCTCCGCCCTCCTCCCCCGCTTCGACAAGGCGCGCGACGAACCCGGCGCCCCCGAACAGGTCCCCGGCCCCGCCGAGATGCTGATCCTCGAGGGCTGGTGCCTGGACGCGCGGCCGCAGGGCGAGGCCGAGCTGGCAGCGCCGGTCAACGCGCTGGAGCGCGACCGCGACCCCGATGGCCGCTGGCGGCGCTGGGTGAACGAACAACTTGCCGGGCCCTATGCGGCGCTCTGGGCGCGGATCGACCAGCTGGTGTTCCTCGAGGCGCCGGGCTTCGAGATCGTGGCGGACTGGCGGATCGAGCAGGAGCGCAACGCGGGCGGGCCGATGACCGACGGCGAAGTTCGCGGCTTCGTCCAGCATTACGAGCGGCTGACCCGCCACATGCTGCGCCATGGCGCGGAATGGGCGGACCTGACACTGCGGCTCGACGTCAGCCGGGCGCCGATTGGCTGAAGAGGCGATCAGGACAGGGGAGAATGCGACATGCGTTCAAGCCGCTGACGAGGATATTCAAGGAGAAAGCGCCCTCCCTGCGCTAGGCTGCCGCGTGACAGCCGCGGCGCGACGCGGGGTGGCTGGATCCCTACCCGCTCGCGCTTGCTGGCGCCGGCCCTTTGGGGGGGCCGTGAGGGCCCGTGCAGGGGGACTGCGCGGGCCCTCTTTGCCACCTGCCCCACACCGGCCTGCAGCAACCGGTTTCCATGCAAAGGGCGCCGCGGTCCCCCCACCACGGCGCCCCACCCCTCCCCCGAAGGGCCGAGAGCCCGCGCGGCACAGCCACGCGGGCTCTCTTGCTACTTGTCGTTATCGGCTTGGTCCTCGCCTTCGCCATCGCCCTCGAGATTCCGGGAAGGGTCCTGGTTGAGCGAGAAGCCGCCGCCGATACCGACCTGCAGCGTCTTTAGGGCGTCGCCAGCGTCGGCGCCCGATTGGGTGAAGCTGATCACCAGCGTGCCCGGGATCACGGTGAGCAGGTAATTGGCGGAGAGCGCCAGCGTGCCCTGCCCGATCGCATAGCTGCCCACCTGCTCGCCCGCCGCACGGGCCAGCGCGCCGGTGAAGCCGTCGCCGTTCACCACAGAGCCGTTCGAGACGGTGTAGCCGAACACCGGATCGGGCTGACCGAAGATCTTGGTCGTGCCGTTCACCGTGACGGTCACCGCGCGGCGGGTGATGTCGGCGGTCACCGGGGTACCGGACAGAGTGACCGAGTAGTTGGCCGCATCGGCCCCGGTCAGCGCCAGGCCGCTCACCTGCACGGTGCGGCCGGTGCCGGCATTGGCATCGGCGAAGCGGTAGCTGGCCGTACCAGTCACCGTGTCGCCCGAGATCAGGCCGGTCAGCGCAATCCGGCCGGTGGTGGCGGTGGTACCGTCATAGGCCCGGCCGTCCGCCGTCGCCGTGGCGGTGATCGCGCGGGGCGAGATCACCGCGGTGCCGGTGGTGGTGCCGGTGATCGTGTAGTTGCCGGCATCGGCGCCGCCCAGCATCAGGCCGCCGGCGGTGGCGGTGCGGGTGCCGGCATTCTTGCTGTCGAAGGCGATGCCGCTGGTGCCGACCGTCACCTGCTCGCCCGAAAGCACGCCGTTCAGGCTCAGCGAGCCGGTGGCGGCGGTGGTGCCGTCATAGGTCTTGCCATTGGCGGCCAGCGTGGCGGTGATCGCCTTCGCCACTATGTCCGCGAGGTCGGTAGCCATTGTGCTGGCGATCACATAGTTCCCCGCGTCTGCGCCCGAGAGGCTGATGCCGCTCGCGGTTACGGTCCGGCCGGTGCCGGCATTCTTGTTGTCGAAGGCCATGCCGGTGCTGTTCGCCGACACCGCATCGCCGCTCACGACCCCGTTCAGGCCCAGCGTGCCGGTGGCGGCAGTGGTGCCGTCATAGCTGCGGTCGTTCGCCGTCAGCGTCACGGTGATCGCCTTGGCGAGGATGTCCGCCAGGGCCGTCGCCGACAGGTTGACGGTGTAGTTGCCCGCATCCGCGCCCGACAGGGTGATGCCGCTCGCGGTCACGGTGCGGCCGGTGCCGGCATTCTTGCCGTCGAACGCCAGGCTGCCATTGGCGCTGACCTGGTCGTTGCCGATCACGCCACCCAGCGTCAGCGTGCCGGTGGCGGCGGTGGTGCCGTCATAGGTCTTGCCGTTGGCCGACAGCGTCGCGGTGATCGTCTTGGCGAGGATGTCCACCAGGGCCGTCACGCTGGTGCCGCTGAGCACATAGTTGCCCGCGTCATTGCCCGAGAGCGCGATGCCGCTCGCGGTCACGGTGCGGCCGGTGCCGGCATTCTTGCTGTCGAAGGCGTAGCTGCCGTTCGCGCTCACCTGGTCGTTGCCGATCAGGCCGTTCAGCGTCAGCGCGCCCGTGGCGGCGGTGGTGCCGTCATAGGTCTTGCCATTGGCAGACAGCGTCGCGGTGATCGCCTTGGCAAGGATGTCCGCCAGATCGGTGACCGTCGTGGCGGCGAGGACATAGTTGCCCGCATCATTGCCCGACAGGGTGAGGCCGCCGGCGGTGACCGTGCGGGTGCCGGCATTCTTGTTGTCGAACGCCAGGCCCGCGCCGTTCACCCCGACCGTATCGCCCGCGAGCACGCCGTTCAGGCCGAACGTGCCGGTGGCGCCCAGGGTGCCGTCATAGGTCTTGTCGTTGGCGTTCAGCACCGCGCTGATCACGCGCGGATCGATCACCACCGTGCCGGGGACGAAGGCGAAGGTGTAGCCCATCTCCGAGGCGAGCGTGCCCAGCGCGCTATAGGCGAAATAGGTGCCGGCATTGCGGCCGACGCCGCTGATCTCGGCCGCGCCCGACCAGGCATTGGCGGCGCTGTCGCCATTGACCAGGCCCGTGATCGTCGTGGTGACGTTGGGCACGGTGCCGTCATAGACCAGGTGCAGGCTCGACGGCGTGACCGTCAGAACCGGGCGATAGCCATAGACGAAGCGGTTGCCCGCATTCGGCGCGGTGGCGAAGCTGCCGGTGGCGAAATCATAGGCGTCGCCATAATAGCTGATGCCCGCCAGCCCGCCGAAGTCGTTGCCCGGATCGGAGATGCCCGGGTTGCCGCCGGTCTGGGTGTAGACCAGCCAGCGGCCATTCGACGCGCTCAGTGCCGAAGCGCCGGCGAAGTTGGCGAACAGCCCGTCCGAGGCGAGCGTGATCGCATCCCCGCCGGCCGAGGAGACGATGCTGCCGTCGGTGCCGATCTCCATGCCGCCGTGCGAGGCGATCGTGACGGAGCCGCCATTGCCCTGGACCAGGCCATCGATCACGAGTGCCGCGATGGTGTTGAGCTTCAGCCCGTTTGCCGAGAAATCGCCCAGCACGCCGATCCGGTTGTCGCCACCCAGGGTCGCGGCGCCGGTCACCTGGCCTTGCAGGCGATCGGCGGCGATATAGCCGCTGCTCTGGCTGAGCGCCCCGGTCACCCCTAGGTTCAGCGTGCCACCGACTTCGATCGCACCGTCCAGGGCGAGATCGGCCAGGTTGCGGAGCGCGAAGCCGCCATGAACCGCCAGCCCCGTCAGGCGGGCGACGCGCGAGCCCGTGCCGCCGGCATCGAGATCGACATCGCCGTTCACCGTCACCACGCCGAGTGTGGCGGCCGATACGCTAGCGCCGGTGATCGCGCGCGCCGCCTGGAGCGACACGTCGCCGCCGGTCACGTTGCCGAGGGTCAGGCTTCCGGTGCTCGCGGCGAGATTGACGACGAAGTTGCCCCGGACGTCGCCCAGGCTGGTATTGCCCTGGCCGCTGATATTGATGTGGCCGGCGCTGGTGGTCACATCGCCGAGGGTGAGCCTGCCCGACGGCCCCTGGACGGCGATCGCGCCCACCGCATCGATGTTGCCGGCGGAGAAATCACCGTTCCTGACGGAGATCTGCACCGTACCGCCGTCGATCGCGCCCAGCGCACTGGCCTCGTAGAGGTTGATCGCGACATTGCCGCCGGCCTGTATCGTGGTGCCGGTCAGGCTCGCGCCATAGTTGGTGAAGACGTTGCCCGCCGTGACCGAGGCCGCATCGGCCGCGCCGAAGCGCAGGTCCCCACCGGCGATGAGCGACAGGCTGTTGGCGCCGGTATCGAAGTAGCGGGCGCTGGCGAGCGACAGGTCGGTGCCGGCGGTCAGGCTGATCGCACTGCCCGCCTGGAGATTGCCGATGTTGAGCAGTCCGTGCGAGGCACTGATCGAGATCGCTCCCATGAACAGGAAGTCGGTCGCGCCGAAGTCGAAATCGCCGACGGTATCGGTGATCGTCAGCGAGCCGGCCCTCGACGACCAGGGCGCCAGGGTCTCGCCGGCAAAGTCACCGGCGGTGAGCGTGTAGTTGTTGTCCACGCCGACCGAGTTGACCACCTCCGCGGTGCCGGTGCCCGCGTCGATGGTGACGTTGTGGCCGAACACGCCGTACAGGCGGACGCCCTGCCCGATCGCCGTGACGTCGCCCTGGGCATCGAGCGACAACAGGCCGGTGATCGCCCCGTGCTGCGCCTCGACATGGATGTCGCCGGAGGAAATGAACACGCCGCTCGCGCCAAGATCGCCTGCCGTGTCGATGATCGTGACGTCGCCGAACGCGCCGGCGCCGCCGGACAGCGTGGGATGGAGCGCGTCGCCGCCAAAGTCCGCCGCGGTCAGCGTGTAGCTGCCGCCGCTGTTCCCGACATCGAACATCGTCAGCACGCCGTCCACCGAAGCGCTGATATTGTGGCCGCGGAGCTGGTTGATCCCCAGGTCGCCAGTGCCGACCGCGATGGCGACGTCACCCGCATCGGCGCGGACCGCGTCGAACACTCCGGTAACGCCGGACAGGTTGATCGAGACGTTCCCGCCCTGGGAGACGACGATCCCGCCACCGCTGTTGCCGCCCAGCGTGCCACCGGTCGAGACCGTATTGCTGGTGCCGGGTGTCACGCCCGCATCGGCACCGAGCGTGACATTGCCCTGCGCGTCGAGGCGGAAGCCTCCGCTCGCGATGACGGTGCGCACCGTGAGCGCGTCACCACCGAGAAGGACCGCGGCAGTGCCGGTGCCGGCATCCAGCCGGTCGATCGCCAGATCGCCGAAGCTGACGTTCACGCCGACATTCTGCGCCCGGACCAGATCGAGCGCTGCCGAATGATCGAGGTTGACGAACGCGCCGCCCGAACCGGTGACCGAGACGGTCCCGACGGAATCCGCCGCGCGCTCGAAATAGTTGTCGGTGGTGATCGAGCCAATGTTGCTTGCACCGAGCGTCGCCGTTCCGGTGATGCTCTGCACGCTGAGGCTGCCGGTGGTGCCGGTGAGCTTCGCCTGGCGCAGCGTCGCGTTGCCCATCAGCGAGAAGACGCTGATGTCGCGACCCGCGCTGGCGGAGCCGGCCGTGGTCGATCCCATCGAGGTCAGGTTCACATCGGTGCCCGCCTCGACGCCGCCGGTCACGGTGAGATTCGCCTGGCCGCGCAGCGTCACGCTGCCGGTGGAAGCGCCGGCATGGACCAGCTGGAGCCCGCCCATGGTAGAGGAGAGGTCAATCTCCGTCGCGGCCGTGATCTGGTCCAGGTTGATGGCATTGGCGCCGCCGGTAACGGCACCATGGGTCGAATTGATCGAACCGTTGCTGAGCAGGCCCGCGACGTTGAAGTCGATATCGCCCTTATAGGTGACCGTGGCGCCGCCCAGATCGAGGGCGCCCAGGCCGGTCAGGGTGAAGCTGCCTGTCTGCAAGCCGACCGGCGTGAGCGCGCTGTTCAGGAAGGTGCGGCCGGTCAGCGCGTAATCGCGACCGACGCTGACCGTGCCGACATCGACCGTGCCGGTGCCGTTGAGCACCACGTCATAGGCATTGTTCGCCTCGGCCAGCGTGATGTTGGCGCCGTTGACGGTGAGCGTGCCGTCCATGGCGAGGCCCGCACCCAGTATCGCCGTACCGCCGAGCACATTGCCGGCAGCGGTGATCGTGGTGTTGCGGCGGGCCGCGATGGTGCCCGACAGGGTGAGGTCGCCGGCAGTGTCGGTGATCAGGATGTCGAGCGGGTTGCCGCCCAGGATGTTGAACGCGCCCCCGCCGATGTCGTCGGCGGTGACCGAATAGACTCCGGGCGTGGTGATCGAACTCGCGATCAGGTCGGTGCCGGCGATCAGCGTGACGTTCGCGCCGGAGACATTGCCCAGCAGCAGCTGGTTGTTCGACTCCGCATGGACGTCGCCGGCCGCGGAGATGCTGACCGCGGTATTGTACATGGCGTCGACGGCCAGCGTCGCGTCGCCGGTAGCCAGGACGGTGATCGTGCCCGGCGTCGCGCCGACGCTATAGTCGACGGAGTTCGAGCCGCCCGGGGCGCCGAGCATGACGTTATGGCCCGAGATCAGCGCATTGTAGCCGTCGCCCGCCACGTCGTTGTTGCTGGAGCGATAGAGCGTGCCGACCGTGACATTGCCGGTGGCGGTCACCGAGATGTCGTCGCTGGTGATGATGTTGCCGATCGTCAGGTCGTTCGCCCCGCCGATGACGGTGACGCTGTTGCCCCACAGCTCGCGCATATAGCCGCCAGCCGCCGTGATACGGATGTCACCGTTGGTATCGATGCCGGCGTTGTTGATGAAGTTGCCGCCGATATCGAGCGTGACGTCGCCCGATCCGAGATTGCCGATCAGAGTCAGGCCGCCGGCGTTGGTGAAGCTGAACGCGGTGCCGCCATAGGCGCTGCCCTGCAGCCGGTTGACGTGGTTCTGCCGCTCGGCGGTGATGCCATAGCCGTTGAGCGTCAGCAGATCGGCGGTCAGCGATCCTCCCGATTGGGTGAGCTGGCCGTCCACGTCGATCACCGCGCCCATCGTCGCGACGAAGTTGCCGGTCAGATCGAGCGAGCCGGCATTGTAGATCTCGAAGTTGCCGGCGCTCACATTGCCCAGCGCCCTGAAGCTGACGGTGCGCGGATTCATCGGCGTGCCGTAGAAGCTTGCCCAGGCGCCCGGGGTGAACACGTTCAGTGTGCCGCCGCTGACCGGATCCGCGCCGGTGATGCGGATGTCGCCGCCCGCGGTCAGCGTCATGGCCGAGGTCGCGCCGGCGGTGAGCGTGCCGGAGATGTTGAGGGCGCCGCTGGTCTTGAAGGTCAGGTCGCCGGTGGCGGTCAGCCCGTTGATCCGGCCGATCGTATTGTTGCCGCCGAGCAGCACATCGCCGGTCGCCATGCCCTGGATGTTCGCGGCGGCGATGACCGAGCCGCTTGCCTGGGTGATCGAGCCATTGGTGGCGCTGAGGAATACACCGCCCCCGCCGCCCGCCTGGACGGTGCCGGTGAGATCCACCGACGCGGCGCCAAGCCCGATATAGCCGCTGCCGGTCAGGATATCGCCGAAATGGCCGATATTGTCGGTGCCGAAGTTCAGGCTGATATCGCCGGTATTGTTCTGGGCGCTGATCGTGCCGCTGATGGCGCTGGGTGCGCCGGAGGCAGTGATGGCGCCGTTCGCGCGGAGCGACAGATCGCCATCGACGACCGCGTTGTTCAGATAGATCGCGCTGCTCGACGCGTTGATGCTGGCATTGCCGTTGAAGTTGAAATTGAGCTCGAGCTGGCTCGACGGGGTGGTGATGCTGGTCAGCGTCGCCGTGCCCGCGCTGCCGGTGTTGCTGAGGCTGATCATCCGCGCCCGCAGCGCGCCGCTCGAGCCCATCCCGAGCGCGAAATCGGTCGCCAGGCCCGAGCGGACAAAGGCGATGCTGTTCGAGGCGTTGATAGAACCGGTGATCGCGGTCTGGCCGACCGCCAGCGAGATATTGTCGCCGAACAGATAGCCGAGACGATCGATCAGATTGTCGCCCGTCAGCTCGATATCGTGGCCGGTGGCATCGACGTTGAGCAGGCTCGCCTTGACCGAATTCGCGGTGATGCGGCCGACGGTGAGGTCGACCGTGCCGTTCACGGCCGAGATCAGGTTGCCGCCGAAGATGTTCGAGGTGGTGATGACAGTGACGTCGCCATTCTGCGACACCAGCCGGTCGATAAAGTTGAAGTTGCCGCCGTTCAGGTTGACCTCGCCGGCCGCAGTGACGTCGACGATGTTGGCGGTGAACAGCGCGCCGGGGTTGGTGACGCTGCCAGTATCCGAATAGAGGCCGAACTTGCCGCCCACGACGCTGTTGCCGCTGGCCCAGAGCTCGATGTCGCCGACGTTGCGGAAGAGGAAGTCGCCGCTGGTGGTTACCAGCCCGAGCTGGTCGACCACATTGGCCTGGCGCAGGTCGGCGCTGCCCGCGTTGACCGCCAGCGACTGGGCAGTGATCGTGCCACCGGTCTGGCTGATGCCCGCGCCGCCGTTCAGCGAGGCAGTGATGCCGGCGGTGACGTCGTCGGTCAGCGCATAGGCGGTCGAGCCATAATAGGTCAGCTCGGTGCCGGCGCTGAGCTTGCCGAGAGTGCCGATCACATTGCTTTGGTTGAACGAGATCGAGCCATGCGCCGAGGCAGTGAGCGAGCCGCCGTTCATCACGCCCGATTGCCAGATATTGCCGTTGGTCGAGGTCAGGTCGATCGCGCCGGTGGTCCCGGCATCGATCCCGCCGACGGTGAAGGTCCCGTCGTTCACGAAGGTCACATTGTCGCCGCTCAGCGAGACGGTGCCGCCGGCATCGACAAGATTGGCCGCATCGAGCGTGACGTCGCCAGCAGCGTTGACGTAGAGCCAACCCGCCTTGATCCGCCCCCCGGTCTGGTCGATCGCGCCACCGGCATCGAGGCTGAGATAGCCGCTCGCGTCGATATTGCCGGTCAGCGCGACCGCGTCGAGGCTCTTGATCACGACGTCGCCGAAGCTGCTGCTCAGCGTGCCGAGCGCGGCGATATGGTTGGTGGTGCCATCGAGGTTCACGCTGCCATAGCCGCTGGCATTGAGCAGGTTGGCGGTGATCGAGCCGGAGGTCTGGCGGATGAAGCCGCCATTCGCGGTCCCGCCCAGCGTGACGGTGTCGCCGCGGATGTCGCCCTGGATATCGAGCAGGCCCGACAGGATCGAGACGTCGCCGGTGGTCGTGGTCGCCCCGTAGACATAGCTCAGATTGCCGGTGATCGAGATGCCGGTCGCCGCCTGAAGCGTGACGCCGCCGCTGTTGACCGCACCGCCCGCCATCGAGATCGAGCCGCTCTGGCTGGTCAGGAAGGTCTGGTACATCCCGTTCTGGATCGCGCCGGCAATCGCGAAGCTGCCGTCGTTGACGAACTCGAACTGGTAGCCGTTGAACCCGCCGATCGAATTGACGTGGTTGGCGGTGTTCAGGAAGACACCGCCGCCGATCGGGTTCACGGTCAGGAGGTTGGCGGTGATGTTGCCGCCACTGATGTCGCCGCCATTGTTGATCGTGACATTGTGGCTGCCGGCGTTGATCGCGTCGATCTGCAGCGCCACGCCGTTGCGCAGGCTGAGGTCCGAGCCAGTCGAGATCAGGCCGATGCGGCTGATCTGGTTGCCCGTGTTGTCGAGCACGACATTGGTGCCCGTGGCCGAGAAGGTGCCCGCGAGGATCGAGGTGCCGGCGAGTTGGGTGACCGCGCCGCCGTCCGAGATCATCTCGACGATATGGCCGGCCGCGCTGATGTTGCCGAGCTCGAAATCGCCGGTGTTGCGGAAGCGCAGGTCCTTGCCGTTCGAATTGAGCATCGCCTGGGCGACGTCGTTATGGCCGAGCAGGCTTATGCCATTGGCCGCAGTCACGCCGCTGGTGGCCTGGAGCTGGCTCGACTCGATCACCCCGGTGGCGGCGACCTGGGTGATGTTGCCGCCCGCGCTGAGCTTAACCAGCGTGGGCGCCGTGATCGTGCCGGTGAGGCTCAGATTGCCGGTGGTGTTGAAGGTGAAGCTGCCGTCGGTGGCGACGTTCCCGACCGCGCCGATCGTGTTGGCCTGATCGAGCACGATATCGCCGTCGAGCGAGGTCGCGGACAGCGACCCGGCCGAGATGGCGACGTTCTGGGTGATGCCACCGCTGTCCGAGGTGAGCGAGAGCTGGCCCGCCGCGCTGACCGGGCCGAGCAGGATCGCGTTCGTCGAACGATAGCTGATGCTGCCGGTCGTCGAGATCAGCTCGGTGACGAGCACGGGCTCGATATTGTTGGCGCTGTCGAGCGTGATCGAGCCGTTCGCATGCGCGACCAGGTTGCCGGTGCTGATCACCCCGCCCTGCTGGAGGATCGCGCCGTTGTTCGAATAGAGCGAAACCTGCTGGCTGAGCGTACTGATGTTGTCGGTGAGGACCAGGTCACCGGCATTGGTGAGCGTGATGCTGCCAAGACCGCCAACATTGCGGACCTCACCGAAGCGCGCGACCGAATTGGCCCGGTTCAGGTTGATGCCGGCAAAGGCGGTCAGCGTGGCGGTGCCGCCCACCGTCAGCGTGGTACCCAGGTTTTGGCCGATGATCCGGGTGTCCGACAGCAGCGTGAGGTCTCCGCCCACGCTGAGGTTCGACAGGACGAGCTCGCCATAGTTGCGCAGGCGCAGGTTGCCGGTGGTCGTGCTCAGATCGCCCAGGGCATCGAAATTGTTGGCGCCGAACAGGTCCAGCCCGGTGCTCGCATGGGCCGAGAGGTTCGCCGTCACGATCGCGCCCACGGTCTGGGTGATCGCGCCCGTGGTGGAATTGAGCGTGACCGAGCTGCCGACAAGGTTTCCGGCAACGCCGTAATCGCCATGCCCGGTATAGCTGATCGCGCCGCCCGTGCTCAGCCCGCCCAGCTGCACGAGCTGGTTCTCGCGGGTCAGCGTGATGTCGCCGATCGCGTTGGCGTTCAGAATGCGCCCGGTGAGGATGCCCGCATTCTGCGTGATCGAGCCCGCGGCAACGGTCAGCCGGATATCGCCTGAGTTCCCGGCAGTGATGTCGCCGGCCAGCACGACGCCGCTGGCGCCGGTATAGGTGATGTCGCCGGACTGGGTGGTCAGGCCATAGATGGTTCCGATGGTGTTGGCCGAGCCGAGCAGGTTGATCACATTGACCGCGCTCGCATCGAGCCCGCCGGCCGTGATCGAACCGCCGAACTGGGTGATGCTTACGCCCGAGCTGAGCGACAGGCGGCCCGTGCCGATGTTGATGTTGCCGCTCAGATCGAAGCTCGAGCTCGAGCGGAAGGCCGCGTCGCCGCCCGCCGTGACATCGCCGATCTGGCCGATGCGGCCGCCCAGGCTGATGCCGCCGCTCGCCGAGGCGGTCAGCGTGTCGATATCGGCGTTGTCGCCCAGGCTGCCGATGCTGCCATTGGTGACGGTGAGCGAGACATTACCACCCTCGAGGCGGTTGAACCGGGTGTTGCCGTTCGAGACGGCGGTGATGTCACCAGAGCCGCTCGCAGTAACGAGGTTCGCCCTGTCGAGCTGGTTGGTGGCGCTGGTCAGGCTGATGCTGGTGCCAAGGAACGAAAGCTGGCCTGCCGGACCGGTGTTGACGATTCGGCCGCCGCTCTGGGTGATCGCTCCGTTTGCAGTCAGATCGACATAGTTGGTGGCAATGTCGCCGCGCAGATCCAGCGGCCCCGATACGGCCAGGACGAGCTGGGTATCGACATTGCCGAGCGCGTCGATCGCGTTCCCGATGCCGGAAAGTCCCTTGAGCTCGACGTAAGCGCCCCCGGTCACATTGAGCGTACCGGCGGTGATCAGGCTGCTGCCGGCCTGGAGGATATATCCGGTCGTGGCATTCATCGAGCGGAGCGAAAGCGCCTGCCCCGCGGCGCTGATGTTGCCGTTGATGTTGAAGCCGTCGGCATCGGTATAGGCGATGCCGCCGCTGGTGGCGTTGCTCAGCCCGGCGATGCCCGTGATGTTGTTGGTCGTGCTGGTGAGCGTGAGGCCGGTGACGGCGCTGGCGTCCAGCAGACTGGTGACGATCCTGCCGCTATTCTGGGTGAGCGCCCCGCCGCTGGCGAGCGTCACCGTCTGTCCGACGCCGGTGATGTCGCCGTTGATCGTCACGCTGTTCTGGCTGCGGAAGGCGATCCCGCCGGCGCCGCTGGTGCTGTTGCTCAGCCCGCCGATCGCATCGATCGTGTTGCCCGCATTGCTGAAGTCGATGCCGGTCGCGGCGCTGAGCGTGACGCTGGTGGCGTCCACGGCGACGGACTGGGTGATCGCGCCGGTGTCGGAGATCAGCGTTAGCGCACCGCGGCCGTTGTAGAATCTGAAGTCGCTGTTCGCCTCGATGCTGCCCTGGTTGCGGAACGCGATCGAGGTGCCGCCCGAGCTGAGATAGTTGCCGATCGCGCCGACCTGGTTCGCGCCGAGCAGGCTGATGTCGCCGCCAACGGCCGAGATGTACTTGGCAATGATCCGCCCGCCGGTCTGGGTGATCGCGCCGTCGGTGGACAGGCCGATGCCGCTATTGGCGCCCGTGGTGATCGTGCCTGCGCTCTGGTTCAGCGTGTGGCCGCTTAGCTCGATGCCACCAGCCGCGGTGATGTCGCCGACGATGTTGAGGTTCGAGCTCGAGGTGTTGATCTGGATGTCGGTGCCGCTCTCGATGGAGTCGAGCGTGTTGAGATTGGTGAAATCGAGATTGAAATTGTCCTCGGCGCTGCCGGTCAGCCGGTCCGCGCTGACATAGCCGGTGCCGTTGACCGCGCCGCCCGAGTAGAGCGCCAGCGTGCCGCCCACCGTGCCGCCGGCCACTACGATGTCGCCCGGTGTGTTCACGGTCAGCGAGCCGCCGACCGACATGCCAGAGGCGAGCGTGGTGGCGAGCGCGGAGCGCAGCGTCGCGTCGCCGGTGACGTTCAGCCCGAAGGTGCCGACCTGATTGGCGTTGTCGAGGACGGCCGAGGCATTGGGGGCCGTGGTCGCGACGTTGAGCCGGTTCGCGGTGATGACATTGCCGGTCGCCTGGCTGAGCCCGTCTTCCGCGGTGATCGAGACGGTCTGGCCTGCGGCGGTGATGTCGCCTTCCAGGATGACGGTGCCCAGCAGGTTGAGCGCGATGCCGCCGCTGCCGCTGTTGGTGACCGTGCCGAGATGGTCGACCGCGATCTGCCCGCCGGCGCCTGGGCCCGAATAGATGCCGTTGGCGGCGGAGAGGGTCAGCGTGCCGGCCGAAGACGAGCCCGCGCCGGTGAAATTGATGTTGCCCTGCGAGGTGATCGTGGCCGCGCCGCTGGCGTTGAGCCGGAGGTTGAGATCGCCATAGGACAGGAAGCTGCCGCTGCCCATCGTGATATTGGCCTGGCCGCCGACGATGTTGATGACATTGCCCATGTCGAGCGTGCCGGCGGTGTTCAGGTTCAGATTATAGGTGTTGATCACCCCGCCCTGGCCCTGGGTGATGCCGGCGGCATTGGTGAGCGTGGTGGTGCCGCTGACCACGATGTTGCCGTTCAGGCCAAGCGCCCCGGTCGACAGGTTCGAATTGGCGGTGAAGTCGCCGTTGTCGATCTGGATGGAATCGAGATTGTCGAGCGCGTTCGCGCCCAGCGTGGCGCTGCCGTTCATCAGGCGGAGCCGCAGGTATCCGCCGGTGATCGTGCCGCTGTCCTGGACCAGCGCGCCGTTGCCGACGAAGAAACTGACATACTGGCCCGGCGCAGTCACGTCGCCGGCGAGGTGCATCTCGACATCGGAGGCGATGGCGATCCCGACATTGGCGGCGCTGCTGCTGTTGGTCAGGCCGTCGATAGTGTGGATCTGGTTGCCGATCTGGTTGAGCACCAGCCCATCGACCGCCGAGGCGGTGAGGTGGTTGGCGATGACGGTGCCGCTATTCTCGCGGATCGCGCCGGCATCGGCGATGAGCGTGACATGGTCGCCGCGCACATTGCCGGCGATCTGGAAGCCGTTGATGTCGTGGAAGCTTACGTCGCCGTCGGCGGTGAGCGCGCCCAGCGTACCGATATCGTTGGCAGCACCCAGCGTGATCGCGCCGGTAGCGCCGCCCGCGGTCGCATAGAGCGACGTGGCGGTGAGCGTGCTGTTGTTGCCCTGCGTGATCGCGCCCTGGGCGCCGAGCGTCAGCCTGCCGCCGACACTGATATTGTTGAGCAGGCCGAGCGACGTGCTGCCCGTCGTGAACGTGGCGTCGCCCGAGGCGCTGACCGCGCCGAGATAGGTGAAGCTGTTGGCGGCGTTGCCGAAACTGACGGTGCCATGCTCCGCAATCGCGGACAGCGCGTTGGCGCTTATGGCGCCCGTCGAGGTGATCGAGCCATTGTCCGAGGTCAGCGCCAGGTTGCCGCCCGACGTGAAGCCGCCCAGCGCGTCGAGGTCGATCGATCCGGCGTTGCGCAGGATCAGGCCGCCGTTCGTGGCGACGGAAACCGAGCTGCCGGTGCTATTGAAGCTGTTCGCACCGTTGAAGATGATCGCGTAACCGCTCAGCGCGATGGTATTGGCCACGATCCGGGCGGTGGTACCGACCTGGCTCAGATTGCCCACGCTGGTGAGGTGGACGTCGTCGCCGGTGATCGTGCCGCCGAACTGCGAGATTCCGCCCATATTCGCCCGCAGGTCCACGGTGCCGAGCGTGCTCGTGCCGGCGGTGACGTCGCCGAGGATCTGAAAGCTGTTGGCGTCGGTGAACAGTACATTCCCGGACGTCGTGACCAGCTTGCTGACGCTGTTCACATCGGTGTTGAACGTGAGGTCGATCGCCCCGCCTGCGGTGAGCGACAGGTCGCCCGCCCGGATATAGGCTCCGAGCACGCCGCCCGCCGTGGTGACGACCGCGTTGCCCGTGGTGCTGACGGTGAGGTCGAGCGTGGATGTGCCGGCATTGTTGAAGGTGACGGTGCCGCCGCCCTGCGACGTGCCGCCGAAACTGGAGAGGCTGTTGGCCTTGTCGAGCGTGATGCTGCCGGCCGCGCCGGTGAGCACGGTGTTGCCGGTCACGATGCCGGCGCTCTGGGTGATCGAGCCGGTATTGGCGATCAGGCTCGCGGCGAAGAAGTTGCTCGTCGCGGTCAGATCGATGCTGCCATCGGCGACCAGCGTGAAGCCGCTGCTGACCGAGGACGCGCCCAGGTTGATGTCGCCGGCGGTGTAGACCGTGGCGTTGACCGCGGAAACGGTGAGCGTATCGGCATCGACCTTGCCATGCGGAGTCGTGACCACGCCGACCGTGGTAGTGCCAGTGGTGATGTTGCCGCCGCTGGCGAGCGCAACGGTGCCGGGCGCGGTGATGTCGCCTTCGATGGCGAAGCCGTTGGTGTCCGCGATCCGGATGTCGCCCACGCCAGTGGAGAGACCGGACAGGGTCGTGAAGTTGTTGGCCTGGGTCAGATTGATGCCGGTGGCGGCGTTCGCGATCAGCGTAGCGACAGTGATCGCGCTCGTCTGGCCAATGCTGCCCGTATCCGACGTCAGCGTGAGCGTGCCGAAGCTGTTGGCGGTGCCCGGCAGCGTGATGCTGCCGAGGTTGCGGATGGTGACGTTCTTGCCGTTGCCATGGCCGAAATCGAGCAGCTGACCGAAATTGTTCGCGCCGCCGAGCAGCAGGTCGCCGCTCGTGCCCGTATAGAGCCGGTCCGCGGTGATCGCACCGCCGGTCTGGTTGATCCCCTGCACGGCATAGATATTGACGCCGCCGCCAGTGATGTTGCCCGTCAGGGCCAGCAGCGAGTCACTGAAGATGTCGATATCGGTGCCGCCGGTGTTCTTGGCGGTCAGGTCGCCGAGCGAACCGATGTGATTGTTGCCATAGTTGAAGACGAGCTTGCCGTTGCTGGCAGTGGCGCTCAGCCTGTCGGCGTTGATCGGGCCGCCGATGATGTCGCCGGTATCGGAAATCAGCGTGGTGTAGTGGTTGCTGCCGGCCTGATTGGCGGACCCGCTCATGTTGATCGTGCCGACCGCGCGCAGCGCCAGGTCGTGGGTGACCGTGTAGATGCTGATCGAGGGGATTTCGTTCGCGCCGAGCAGGGACACGTCGGTGGCGCGGAAGCTCAGGCCATAATCGCCGGCCACCACCTTGGCACTGGCGTCCTGCGTGACCGACTGGGCGGCATCGAGCTCGACGCTGTAGCCGCTGATCGTGCCGCTGTACTGCAGGAGCGAGCCCTGGCTCGAGTTCAGACGGACATAGCTGGAGCCGGTCCCGCCGCTTGCGGTGACATCGCCGTCGAGGTTGATGTCACCCTGATTCTCGACGTCAATCGCACCGGCCGACGAGGTCAGATAGCGATAGCTGCCGACATTGATGGTGACGGTCTGGTCGTTCAGATAGACACCGCCGGCCGCGTTGATCCCCACCGAATTGGCGATCACGCTGTCGTTGTTGCCGGCATAGCCCCCGGCATCGACGGTGAGGTCGCCGGTGGTGTCGATCTTGAAGAAGATATCAGCATTGCCGGTAAGGTTGATGTCCCCGCCGTTGCTCGAACTCGCCCAGATGATCGCGTTGCCGGTGCTATCGAGCCTGATGCTGTCGTGCGCGGTGGCGGTGACCTTGTTGGCCGAGATCGTGCCGCTGGCGCCGCGTCCGATCGTGCCGAAATTCGCCGTCAGCGCCGCGTCGCCGCCATTGGTGTTGAGCAGGCCGGCGACAGTGAGATTGCCATCGGTGTCGATCGCGAAATTGCCGTTGGTGGTGACGGTGCCGAGCTGGATGTTGCCGCCGGCGACCAGATTGGCGCTGGTCGCCGAGACGTTGAGCAGGCCGCCCGCAACGACCAGCCCGCCATTGGTGGTGATCGCCCCGCCCGAGGTGAGCGAAAGCGCGCCGGCCGCACGCACCTGACCTGTCAGGTCGAAGGCATTCGCATCTACGATGGTGACGCCGCCGCCCTGGCTGCGGATCGCGCCCAGATGGCCGATAGCGTTCCCTGCATAGTCGAGCACGATGTCGCCAGCTGCGTTGGCCTTGAGCGTACCGGCCTCGAAGCGGTTGCTGAAGCTGGTCTGGCTGATCCCGCCGGTGTCCGAGGTGAGCGTGACGGTGCCGTCCGGCGCCTCGATCTGATAGTCGAGCACGATGGCACCGACATTGTGCAGCGTGATGTCGTGGCCGGTGCCGCTGTCGTACTGGTCGGTGTCGAGCCGGCCGACCACGTCGATCTGGTTCGCCCCGGTCAGCGAGATATTGCCGTTGGTGATGACGTTGAGCCGGTCGGCATCGATGATGCCGCCGGTCTGGCTGAGCCCGGTATTGCCGTAGAGGCTGATGTTCCGGCCGGTGACATTGCCGGTCAGCACCATGCTGCCATTGTAGGTGGTCAGCAGGATGGACTGGCCGGCGGTGATGGTGCCAAGCGAGGCGATCGTACCGTCGAGGCTGATCGAACCCGCCGCGCTCACGGTCAGGCGCGAGGTGTCGATACCGGAGTTGGTGCTGAGGATGTTCCCGGTATCGGAGATCAGGGTGAGCGCGCCACCCGTGCGATATCCGCCGGTCCCTCCCAGGATCGGGCTGAGATCGATGTTGCCGAGGTTGCGCAGCGTCAGGTCGCCGCCCACCGCAAGGTCCGTAAGGGTGGTGAAGTCGTTGGCCTCGCCCAGCGTCGTATTGCCGCCGCTGGTCAGCGAGAGGTTGGTGGTGTGCAGGCTCGCGCCCGTGCCCTGGCTGATCGCGGTGCCGGCATTGAGCGCTATCGTATCGGCGGTGAGCGTCGTGCCCGCATTCTGGGTGATCGCGCCGCTGTTCGATGTCAGGTATATCCCGGCGCTTACGCCGATCGACTGAGTGACGTTGAAGTTGCCGGCATTGGCGAAGGTCACCCCCGGCCCGGTCATCGCGCCGAGATTGGCGACCTGGTTGGCGCCGCCGACATTGATCCCGCCGGTCGCCGACATGCTCAGCGTATCGGCGGTGATCACGCCCCCGGTCTGGAGAATGTAGCCGGCGACATCGGTGATCGACACCGTCTGCCCCGCCGCGCTGATGTTGCCGGTCAGGCTGGTGTGCGACCCGCTATAGCTGACGATGTTGATGCCGCCGCTGGTCGTGTTGGTGACCGTGCCGAGATTGAGGATGCCGTTGTAGCCGCCGAAAAGCGTTGCGCCCGGCAGGTTGATGCCGGTGACGGCGCTCAGATTGGCGGTATTCGCCCCAAACGTGGCGGCATTGCTTTGGGTGATCGCCCCGCCCGAGCTCAGCGAGATCGTGCTGAAATAGACGGACTGGTCGATCAGCAGGTCGGTGGTGCTGTTGAGCGAAAGCGTGCCGTTACCCGAGGTGGCGATGAGCCGGTGAATCCGGTTCGCCTGGTTGAACGTGGCCGAGCCGCCGCCGACGGTGATCACGCCGAGATAGTCGACGTCGATGATGCCGGCGCTCTGGGTGATCGAACCCGCACCGGCGGTGCGCAGCGAAACGCCCCCAGTGCCAGCTGTGGTCGCAGTGATGTTACCCGCGATGTCGAAGCCATTGGCATCGCGATAGAAGATGCCGCCATTGGTGCTCGACGCTCCGCCAAGCGTCGCGATGTTGTTGCTGGTGCTGAGGAGCGTCACGTCGCTGGCGCCGCTCAGGAAGAGCTGGTCCGCAAGGACGTAGATACCCGCGCCACTGTTCTGGCTGATGCCGCCGGTGTTCGAGGTCAGCCTGAGCGTGCCGCCCGCGGCGTCGACCCGGCCGTTAAGGATGATGTCGCCATTGTTGCGGAAGGTGATGCTGTGGCCGCTGGTGAACAGATTGGCGTTGAGGCTGCCCACCGTGGTGACTGCATTCGCCTGGTCGAGCGTGATGTTGTTGTTGGCGGTGGCGTTGAGCGTGCCGGCGGTGATCTTGGTGCCGGCGTTCTGGGTGATCCCGCCATTCATCGCGAGCAGAGTCACATTCGTGGCGGTGATGTCGCCGGTCAGGGCGAATCCGGGGAGATCGGTGCCGATCTCGATGTCGCCGCCCGCCTTCAGCGTGCCGAGCGAGCCGATCAGATGACCGCCGCCGCCAAGCAGGATCGACCCGTTCAGCGCCGTGGCGGTTAGCTTCGAGGTGGTGACGACATTGCCGGCAGAGATGTCGCCGGTGTCCGAGGTCACGGTCAGTGCGCCGCCCAGGGTTGCGCCGCCGCCGACGGTCGGATCGAGATCGATGCTGCCCAGGTTGCGCAGCGTCAGGTCGCCACCGATCGAGAGAACGGCGATGCTGGTGAAGTCATTGGCCTGGCCCAGCGCCACGCTACCGCCGCTGGTGAGCGACAGGGCGCCGCCGTGCAGCGTGGCACCGCTGCCCTGGGTGATGCCGGAGGCGCCGTTCAGCTTGATGTTGTCGCCGGTGATCGTGCCGGAATTCTGGAGGATGCTCCCGCCCGAGATCAGGCTGACGGTGTTGCCCGTGCCGCCCGCAGTGACGTCGCCGTCGAGCTTGATGTCGCCGGTAAGGTCGAGGCTGACCAGGCCATCGTCCGTGGAGAGATGGCTGAAGCTGCCGATATCGACCGTGAAGCCCGTGTTGACCAGGTTGATCCCGGTGCCCGCGCTGATCGACACTGAGCTGGCGACCACGTCGCCGGTGTTGCTCGCCTGCCCGCCCGTCTCGACGGTTAGGGTGCCGGTGGTGTTCGCTGCGAAGCCGAGATCATTGTCGCTGCTGAGATGGATGGCGCCGCCGCCGCTCGAGATCGCCCAGAAATTAGCGTAGCCGGAGCCGACGAGCGTGATCGCCCCGGTGGCATCCGCCGTCGTCGAAAAGGCGGAGATCGTGCCGCCATTGCTGGTGATCGCGCCATTGGTGGTGGACAGGATCAGGTTGCTGGTGCCGGTGTTGATCGCGCCGGTCAGCTCGATATTGCCGTCGCTGCCCAGGTAGAAATTGCCGCCGCCAGACGTGCTCACTGCGCCCAGCTTGATAGCGCCGGCCCCGGTCAGCGATGCGCCGCCGCCGGCGGTTACCGCCAGCGTGCCGCCGAGCGAAAGCGCGCCCGAATTGGCATCGATCGCCCCGCCGGACTTGAGGGTAATGTTGCCCGCCGCCGCGCTGATATCGCCATCGATGGTGAAGCCATTGTCTTCTCTAAGGCTGATATTGCCCGTCGCGCTCGTCAGGCCGGTGACGCTGCCGACCTTGCTCACGATGTAAGTCGCATCGTCGAGCATGATGTCGCCATGCGCCTGAACGTTCAGCGTGTCGGCGGTGAAGCCGCCGTACACGCCGACGGAACCCTCGTCCGAGATCAGCTTGAGCGTGTGGACGGGAACGAGCCACGCGCCCAAACTAGTATCGACGGACAGATTGCCGAGCGAGCGTATCGTGACGTTGGCGTTGGTGCCCCAGCTGAAATAGGGGAAATCGCCTAACCGGTTCGCGCCGGTTAACAGCAGGTCGGTACCGGCAAGTGCCCCAAAAACACCATTGCTTGCCTGAACGCTCGCGCTGCTGTCCTGCTTGATCGCGTAGGTGGCGCGGAGGGAGATGTCGGCGCCGAAGATCGTGCCGGCGGCCTGGGTGAGCGTGCCGTTCGGCGCGACCAGTTCCACCCGACCGACGTCCGCTCGGCCGACATCCCCGTCGACCGTGAAGTCGCCGTTGTTATAGACAGAGACGTTCGTGCCGATCAGCCGATGATAGGTGTCGACAGCAACCGTGTTGCCATTGCTGCCAATCTGGATGTCGCGAGCGGCCTCGGCGGTCAGCGAACTGGCGGTGAGGCCGGGGCCCACGACGACATCGCCACTCTCGCCATAGAGGCTGACGTCGCCGAGCGCGCCGTGGAGGTAGAGTTTCATCGCGTCGCCGCGAATCCGCACGGCACTGCCGTTGCCGCTGGTGACGTCCGAAACAAGGCTCTGGTCGCCCAGATGGTTGCCCGTCTGGTTCAGGTCGATCCCGGTGACGGCATTGAGGGTGAAGCTGGTGCCCAGGCTGATCGTGCCGCTGGTCTGCCGGATCGCGCCGCCCCGCGAAGTGAGCGACAGCGCGTTGCCCGCATGGATAACGCCGCCGAGAACGAGATTACCGTCCATCGCGAGGGTGATGTTGCCGCCCGCGCTCAGATCCCCGAACTCGGTGTAGCCGCCGTCCGAGCTGAGATTGATCGCACCGCCTGCGGTCACGAACAGCCCGCCGGAGTTCAGTGCGTTCGTGCCCGAAGACGTCGCATTGCCCCCGACGGTGAACCGCGCGAGCGAGAAGGTGTTCACCTTGAAATCGAGATTGCCCGTCGCGTTGACCGTGACGCGCTCGCCATCGGCGGAATTAGCGGTGAGGCTGGTGAAGCTGTTGGCGCCGCCAAGGTCGATCTCGCCAGCGGCATTGGCGATGACGGTGCCGCCGCCGGAGATGAAGCCACCGGTCTCGCGGATCGCACCGGTATCCGCGGTGAGCGAGAGCTGGTCGCCGAGCAGCATCCCGAACTCGTTCGACAGCGTGATGCCGCCGGTCGCCTGGATCGTCACCGCGCCCTGGGACTGGCCGTAGCCGATATTGGCGTCGCCATTGACCTTGAACGAACCGCCGCCGCCCAGGGACAGCTCCAGGCTGCCGGCGCTGATCGAGCCAGTGGTGGTATCCATGAAGCCGCGCGCGCCGAGCGTGACCTTGCCCGGAGCGCTGATCGCGCCGGTGAGGATGACTCCATCCTCGTCGCCGATATAGGCGAGATCGCCCGTGACAGTGTTGAGCGCGCCGAGCTTGTCGACCCGGTTGGCGCTGAACGAGTTGAAGTTGATGCCCGTCTGCGCACTGGCGGTGAGCGTGTCGGCCGTGATCACGCCGGCGTATTGCTTGACGTCGGTATTGTCGCTGCGGAGATTGACGACGGCACCGCTCTCGCCGACATCGCCGCGCAGCAGCACGTTCTCGGACGCGACGAAGTCCACCTTGGGCCCCGCGACCGACCCGCCGTACGTGGTGACGTATCCCGCCCCGATGCCGGATAGCGGTGCCGCCGCCGCAGCGCCGTTCACGATATCGTGGTTCGCGCTGAGTACGATCGCGCCAGTCTCGTCAGTCGCGACCGTGGTGGCGCTGATCGTGCCGGTGTTCATGATACCGGCCACCAGGCCCGACTTCGAGACCGCCGCGACGAACACGCGGTTGCCGCCGATGTTACCGGCCAGGTTGATCGCATCGGTGCCGGAAGTGCCGGCGCCGTCCGCCACCTCGAAGCTCAGCAGATCCATGTCGTCGGTCGAGGTCGGCCGGAAGCTGATCTGGTATTTGGACGCCGAGCCGACGAGCACATTACCGCCGTCCTGCGCCGAAATGCTCGATCCCGTCTCGGTGGTGACCACCGGTGCCACCAGCGCGATCGCGCCGCCATGGCTGTTGATCTGGGCACCGTTCTGCACGGTGATGTTGCCGGTCCCCGCCCCGGTGAAGCCGAACTGCGTCGAGCCGCCGTCGAGGAATCCGCCCGCGCTGCTATCGGTCGCGCGGTCGATCGCCGCGGTGGTGACGAGCAGGCCGCCGGTGCTGATCCGGGCATTGGCGCCGATCACCACGCCATTGGCGTTGTAGATCCAGATATTGCCGCCGGTCGGACCGCCCGCGCCGATCATGCCGTTCAGACTGCCGTTGATCGTGCTGCCCGCGCCGCTCACCCGGTTGAGCACGATGTCGCTGCGATTGGCGAAGACGAAGTTCGCCGTGTCGCCCGAATTGATGTCGAACTTGTCCCAGTCGATCACCGTGCGCGTGGCACCCGCTCCCATCGTCACCGTGGTGGTGTTGGGGAGCGACTGGTCGATCGCCGGCCCGGCACCGTTGCTCTGCGCGGGCGTGCCGCCCTGGACCAGCTGGGCATGCGCGGGCGCGGCCCAGACCGCGGCGAGCGCGAGCGCGCCGAAGGCCGAGGTGGTGAGCAGGCGGCGATTGGGGCGGCGGCGGAGAGCGGACATGATCTGAACCCTCAGAAGATCGAGGCGGTGAGGCTGACGAGGATGCGGTCGCCCGGCTTGGGCGCATTGGGCGCCACCCGGTCGAACGGATGCGCCCAGGCGGCGTCGAGCGAGAGCCACGGGCCGATCTGGGCGCGGATGCCGTAGCCGGCGGAGCGCAGCGTAGTCCGGTCGGCACCCGGCCCGATATTGGTCAGCCGGACGGCGTCGAGGAACGCATAGGGGCGGAACACCGATCGCTTGGCGAACTGGAAGGGTGCGGTGCTGATCTCCAGCGTCGAGCCCAGCGCGCGGTCGCCCGAGGCGGCCGAGGGATCATAGCCCCGGCCGATCGAGAGCGTGCCGGCCGAGAACTCCTCATAGGAGAGCAGCGGCGTGTCCGTGTACTGCCAGCTGGTCGAGACGCTGGCGGTCACCGGGCCGAACAGCCGCCCGCCGACCGACATGTCGGCGCGGAACACCGTCGCGTCCGGTCGGCCGCCGAAGCGCGAGGCGAGCCGGTTGCCAAAGGGCGTAGCGCCCAGGCCGTTGACGCCCCTGCGCAACTCGATCGATCCGGTCGCCACCACCGAATGGGCGGCCAGCTCGCGCGGCGCGAAGAAGCCGTCGAGCTTGGCGAAGAACACGCGGAGCTTGTCGTTGGTCAGCGTGGCGATGCCGCCGCCGAAATCGACCTTCTGGTCGATCCATTCCAGGCCACCCGACAGGTTGAGATTGTAGCGGCGGTGGCGCAGCAGCGGATAGCTGAGCCGGGCATTGCCGGCGAAGCTGTTGCCGAGCAGGTCGAGCGGCTTGAGCGCCGCACCCGGCCGGGTCCGCGCGAGCGATCCGGACAGGTCGAGCTGCAGCCCCTCCCCGCCCAGCTTCACGCTCTCGGTCAGCTGGATGACGCGCTGCTCGGGGCTGGTGATCGTGCCGTAACCGACGATCGTGGTGCGCTCACCGAGCGGAGTGAAACTGTTGTAGTCGACCCGCGCGGTGGCCAGGTCGCGGCCGATCGATTCCGATCCGTAGTTGTTCGCCGCGAAGCTGGCGGTGACCGGGGTGCGCGAGACTTCGATGTTCAGGTCGACCGCGCCCTGGCCGCCGGGCGCCTGCTTGAGCGAGGCCTGGACGATCACGCCGGGAACGTCCGAGGCCAGCAGCAGGTAGCGCTGGGCGACGTTAAGGTCGAACGGAGTCATGCCCTTCAGCTTGTCGAGATAGCGCTCGACCTGGCGCTGCGCGGGACCGACATCGCCGTGATAGTTGACCGAGGTGACGTGCGCCTCGGTGACCGAGAGGACCAGCTTGCCGTCGGCGATGCGCTGCTGCGGGATCTCCACCGCGGCGAGCACGCCCCGGCGCAGATAGAGCGTCGCCACCCGGTCGCGGATGGTGCAGATCGTGCCGATCGGCACTTCCCGGCCGATCAGATCGGCATAGGCGAGGCGCAGCCTGTCGTCGGACAAGGCGAGCTTGCCGTTGGTGCCCTGGAACTCGACGCCGGTGAGCGTGACCTTCAGGTCGCTGCCCGCGAAGGGGCACGGACCCGCCTCCATGTCGCGGAACAGTTCGCCGCGCGGTGCGGCGGGGACCGCGGATTGCTGGGCCGGGTTGAGCTGCTGGCGCGAAGGCAGCACCTGCGCGGCTGCGGGCGTGGCGAGCGCCGTGCCCGCGAGAAACGAGAACAGCGCAAGCGTCTTCCGCCCGCTGGGGCGGTGGTGCACGGCAACCTTCGGCATCGATCGGCCTTTTTTTGTCTGGAACGAAGAAACTGGAAGGCCGCCCTGCCCCACGACCCGGGTGGGCGATCCTGCATCCGTAATGTACCGGAGGCGGGTTTTTCCGTCTGTCGCTACTAATAGTGACAGCGACGGAACGACGTTACGGAAGCCGACATTCCTCGACCCCAAACCCCACCCGACAGCTAAGCCACGGCGGGAAAACCCCTTTTCCATCGACGCAATCCCCCCTCCGCGATCGTGCGCGCACGACCCCGAGGCTGGTTGCCTAGGAAGGCCCGGCGGGAGCGAATAGCTCCCATATGGGGGTGGTCAGACGGGCCGGATCGTCGGCACCGACATGGCGAGCCGGACGAGGTCCATCTGGCGATGGCAGCCGGTCTTGGCCTGGATGGTCTTGAGCCGGGTACGCGCCGTCGAGAGCTGGATGCCCAGCTTCTCCGCCGCTTCGTTCAGCGGCACGCCGGCGATCACCGCATCGGCCAGCTTCTCCTCGGCGGGCGACAGGCCGAAGCGTCGCGCGATCCAGGCGACCGCGCCCGGCGGGGTGTCGTCGGGATCCGATATGACCAGCAGCAGCTGCCCCGGCAGGCTCGGCAACCCGAATTCGGCGGCACTGGCGATCGGCCAGACCATCGCGTGGAGCGCCGCTCCGTCCACGCGCCGCGGCAGCATCACCCCGGACAGGTCGCCTGCCCCCTCGATCGGCGAATCCGCGCCCGCCCGGCAACTGGCGAACGCGTCCTCCAACGCGCGGCTGCACTTGTCGTCGAAGCTGCGCGGCTGGCCGAAGCGGTTGAGCCGCACGCCCTCGCCCCGCGCCACCAGCGCCTCCGCCTTGCGGTTCATCGTCATCACCCGGCCTTCGCGGTCGAGCACGAAGGCGGCGTGCATCCAGCCGTCGAAGACGGTGCGCGAGGCCATGCCCGCCGAGCACATGTCCATCAGCGTGCGCCGCAGCTTGAACGCCCGGGCGAAATGCGGAGCGAGCAGGTGGAGCATCTGCATCTGGTGCTCGCGCCGTGCCACGTCGTTCCAGCGATCGGCGAAGGAGAAGGAGGCCCAGCCGCCGGGTTCGCGCTCGAGCACCATGCCGGTGCCGTGGCGGCCGATCCCGTGCGGGCGCATGAAGTCGTTGTAATGCTCGGTGCGGTACAGCTCCTCGTCGCGGATGATCGCCTCGGTCCGCACCGGCCTGCCGACCTGGTTACGCGGGACGAAATCGACATAGGGGCTGGTGGAGAAGTGATGCGCCTTATAGTCGCGCAGCGCGGCATCGGAGTAGTTCGCGACCACGTTGAGCGCCGCCGCGGGGACGGTGGTCTCGTGGCTGAACAGCGCGACGGTCATCTCCGGATAGACCGACTCGATCCGATCGACGAACAGCTGCCACAGGCGTGCATCGAGCGCGGCCTCGTAGATGCTGCCGACCAGCTCTGCCACCAACATCGGGGTCAAGGGTTCCGGGCTTGGCATGGCGCGACTCGTTGTTTGCCGGACCTGGGCAATGCGCAATTAACCCAGCCCAGGCTCCGGAACAAATTGTAACGAGCCCGAAATATTGCGTATGTCGCTATTTCTAGGGACAAGCTCGGGGCCTGAGCGATGGTAAAAGCGCGAAAACCGGGCGCCGCCAGGCGCTCCTCAGATGGCCGCGCACCGGGGCGCGGGCCGCTCCAGGATGTCCGAATGGCCGATTCCGCTCCCTCCCAGCTCAAGGTCGCGCTGGTCGAGGACGACATCGCCTTCCAGAACAGTTTCGCCGCGGCGGTGCGCAGCTCGGCGGACATCCAGCTGATCGGCATGGCGCACAATGTCGCCCAGGCGAAGAAGATGCTGGCCGGCGATCCGCTCGACGTGCTGGTGGTCGATCTCGGCCTGCCCGACGGATCGGGCATCGACGTGATCCGCGCCGCCCATGCCGCCTGGCCCGATTGCGGGATCATGGTGAGCACCACCTTCGCCGACGAGAAGCACGTCATCGCCTCGATCGAAGCCGGCGCCGCGGGCTATCTGCTCAAGGACAGCTCGGCCGAGAAGATCGCCGACGAGATCCGTGCGCTCCATGCCGGGGGCAGCCCGATCAGCCCGCGCATCGCCCGCCAGATCCTGCTGCGCTTCCGTCCTGCCGAGCCGGTACCCACCGCCGCTGCGATCGCGACGGCCACGCCCATGGCCACGCCACTCTCCCCACGCGAGCGCGAAGCGCTGGAGCTGATCACCAAGGGCTTCAGCTATGACGAGATCGCGGAGCTGATGCAGGTCTCGCGCAACACGGTGATGACCTTCGTGCGCCGCATCTACCAGAAGCTCGAGGTCACCTCGAAGGCCGAAGCGATCTTCGAGGCCCGCAACCATGGTATCCTCTAGGACCCTGCGCGCCACCCTCTTCTATTCCGGGCTGGCGCTGCTCTTCCTGCTCGCCTGCTATTACGGATCGCGCCCCCAGGGCATCCACCTGACCAGCGCCGAGCTGCTGGTACAGGACACGCTGGGCTATCCCCCGCCTGCGCGCACCCAGGACTGGCGCGCGCTGCAGGGCCAGTGGCAGCAGGTCACACTGCCCCATGCGCCGCGGCCCAGGATGGTGCCGGGCGCCGGCGACGGCGGAAAGCTGCCCACCCGGACGAGCTGGTATCACTTCACCCTCGGCCCCCAGCATGTCGCCCCGCCCGGCGCCTATATCTACATCCCGCGCTGGAAGACCGATGGCGAGCTGGCCATCTATATCGACGGCCGGCTCTTCTATCAGACCCATGCCAATCTCCAGTGGAACGGCTCGAACCGGCCGCTGTGGATCCCGCTCGAGGAAGCCGCGGAGAGCACCCCGCCCAGGGACATATTGGTCCGCATCCGCCACGTCCGCGGCATCGGCGGCGCGCTCTCCTCGGTCTGGATCGGCGACTACCGCCAGCTCGGCGCCGCCTATTACATGCGCGCCTTCTTCCAGGCCGAGCTGCCGTACATCAGCTCGGCGCTGTTCCTCGCGACCGGGGTGTTCGCCTTCCTGATCTGGCTACGTTCGCGTAGTGAATCGCTCTATCTGCTCTATGCAGTGATGACGGTGGTGACGTTCCTGCGCGTCATGCACGCCTATATGGGCGCGGACCGGCTACCGATCTCGGACGCCTGGTTCGGCTGGATCACGGTCAATTCGGTCGGCTGGGCAGTGCTGGTCACCCACCTGTTCCTCACAGCGCTGCACCATCACCACGTCCGTGTGCTGACCTGGATCATCACCCTGATGTGCATCGGCTTTGGCGGGATCACCCTGCCGCTGTTCGAAGGCACGACCGATGCGACGATCATCTCCCCGCTGATGTACGTCACCATGGTGGCGGTGGGTTCGGTCACCTTCGCCCTGCACATCCACTGGAGCCGCCGCGCCGGCACGCTGGAGGGCGCCGGCCTCGCGATCTGCGGCCTGCTCTCGTTCATCCTGGGCGCACGCGACATGCTGCTCCAGAACAACATCATCAATATCGAGAGCCTGTTCGTCTCCTTCTATGCCCAGATCTCGCTGATCGTGGTGTTCTGCCAGATCATGCTGAGCCGCTATCTCAAGGCGATGAAGGCCGTGGCCGAATCCAACGTCGTGCTCGCGAGCAGCCTCGCCGAGCGCGAGGCCGAGCTCACCGCCAGCCACCAGAAGCTGCGCGAGATCGAGCGGCGCGAAGTGTTGCTCCAGGAACGCCAGCGGCTGATGCAGGACATGCATGACGGGCTGGGCTCGTCGCTGGTCAGCACGCTGCGCATGGTCGAGCACGGCCATATCGACGAAGCGGACATCGCCCAGCTGCTCAAGGGCTGCATCGACGATCTCAAGCTCACCATCGATTCGATGGAGCCGGTCGAGACCGACCTGCTGCTACTGCTCGGCACGCTGCGCTTCCGCCTCCAGCCCCGGCTCGAATCGACCGGCATCCGCCTGCGCTGGGACGTCCGCGACGTGCCGCCGCTCGGCTGGCTGGACCAGCGCCATTCGCTCCACATCCTGCGCATCCTGCAGGAGGCCTTCACCAACGTCATCAAGCATGCCGGCGCGACCGAGATCACCGTCACCACCGGCGTGCGCGACGGCTGCGTGTGTGTGGGCGTGGCGGACAACGGCAAGGGCTTCGATGTCGCCGCGACCGGCCCCGGCCGCGGCCTCGGCAACCAGGCACGGCGTGCCGAGGTGATCGGCGGGCGGGTGGAGATGGAATCGGGCCAGGCGGGCACCCGCTTCAGCCTGCTGCTGCCGGTGGAGGCGACGGCGGGGTACTGACACCGGCCTGGCTCAGGCCCGATCGAGTTCGCCGCCGAGCGAATCCCCCAGTCCAAAAACGAAAAAAGCCCGCATTTCTGCGGGCTTCTTCGGGAGGAATGGTGGAGCCGAGGGGGATCGAACCCCTGACCTCTGCAATGCCATTGCAGCGCTCTCCCAGCTGAGCTACGGCCCCATTCCCTCGGGAGACGGGCCCTCTAGATGGGCCCTTCCGGTCTGGCAAGGGCCTTTTTTCGACCCTTGCCATTTTCCCGGAGATTACTGCTCTTCGTCGTCGCCGCCGGTCTCGACGCCCAGGTCGTCGTCGCCGCCCAGATCGACGTCGTCGTCGGCCGAGGGCTCTTCGTCCTCGCCGATGTCCAGATCCTCGTCGCCGAGATCACCGTCCTCGGTCTCGGGCTTGTCGCCGTCCTTCTTGACCATCTCGAAGGGAAGCGGCTGCTTCGACTTCAGGATGGGTTCCGGATCCCATGCGAAGCCGCAGCTGATGCAGGTGACGGGTTCGTCCTTGGTCAGATCATAGAAGCGCGTACCGCACTTCGGGCACGCGCGCTTGGTGCCCCATTCCGGCTTCACCATGTGTTGCCTCTTCGCCTTTCAAAATCTCGGATTTCGGGATGTTGTCCCGGAAAGTGGGGCGCGCCTTGCCATGCCGCAAGGGCGCTGTCAAAGCCGCGCGTTATGTCCACTGCCACGCCCCGCCCGCTCGCCGTCTCCTCCCGTGGTCCGCTGAAGGGCCGAGTCACCGTTCCCGGTGACAAGTCGATCAGCCATCGCTCGCTGATGTTTTCGGCACTTGCAGTCGGGGAAAGCAGGATCGAGGGCCTGCTCGAGGGCGAGGACGTGCTCGCCACCGCCGCCGCGATGCGCGCGATGGGGGCGACGATCACGCGCGGCGACGATGGCGTGTGGACCGTCAGCGGCGTCGGCGTCGGCGGTCTGCTCCAGCCCGAGCAGGCGCTCGACATGGGCAATTCGGGCACCTCGACCCGCCTGCTGATGGGCCTGGTCGCCAGCCACCCGATCACCGTGACCTTCACCGGCGACGCGTCGCTCTCCAGCCGCCCGATGGGCCGGGCGATCGAGCCGCTCAGTCAGATGGGCGCCGAGATCACCTCCAGCCCGGGCGGCCGGCTCCCCCTGATGCTCAAGGGCATCAGCCCGGCGGTGCCGATCACCTACACGCTCCCGGTCGCCTCGGCGCAGGTCAAGTCGGCGGTGCTGCTCGCCGGGCTCAACACCCCGGGCATCACCCGGGTGATCGAGCCGGTGCCGACTCGCGACCATAGCGAGCGCATGCTCAAGGGCTTCGGCGCCGAGCTGACCGTCGAGGACGGCCCCGAGGGCAAGATCATCTCGATCCGCGGCGAGGCGGAGCTCAAGCCTCAGCACATCATCGTGCCGGGCGACCCCTCCTCGGCGGGCTTCTGGATGGTCGCCGCATCGATCGTGCCGGGATCGGACATCACCATCGCCAATGTCTGCATGAACCCCACTCGCACCGGCCTGATCAAGGCGCTGCGGATGATGGGCGCGTCGATCGAGGCGGTCGATTCGCGCGAAGTCGGCGGCGAGCCGGTCGCCGACCTGCGCGTCCGCCACGCGCCGCTCAAGGCGATCGAGGTCCCGCCCGAGCTCGCGCCCAGCATGATCGACGAATATCCGATCCTGTTCGTCGCCGCCTCGGTTGCCGAGGGCCGCACCGTCGCCCGCGGCGCGCACGAGCTGCGCGTCAAGGAATCGGACCGGATAGCGACGATGCGCGCCGCGCTCGAAGCCAATGGCGTGGTGCTCGAGGAGTTCGAGGATGGCCTGGCGATCACTGGCACCGGCGGCGCGCCGATCCCGGGTGGCGGCGCTGCCGTGTCGAAGCTCGACCACCGCATCGCGATGAGCATGACGGTTGCCGGCCTTGCCGCCGCCGCGCCGATCGCGATCGACGACGTCGCCCCGGTGCAGACCAGCTACCCCGCCTTCTTCACCGTATTGGACAGCCTGACCGCATGACCCCGATCGGCCGCCGCGCTTTCCTCGGCGGCCTCGCGGCCGGCGCCATCGCCCTGCCCGCCTGGGCGCGGATTGCCGGCCGCGACATCCGGTTCGCGCCCGACAAGGAGCTGATGGTCCCGGTCGAGGGTGGCAGCGTCTATGTGCGGGTGAATGGCGACCTCAAGGGCAAGCTTCCGCCGCTGATCTATGCGCATGGCGGCCCGGGCGGCGATCATTCGGGCCTGCTGCCCCTGACTGCGCTGGCACAGGAGCGCGCGGTGATCCTGTGGGACCAGCTCGACAGCGGCCGTTCGGACGCACCGCTCGATCCGAAGAACTGGCACGTCTCGCGCTTCGTCGACGAGATCGACCGCATCCGCAACGCGCTCGGCATCACCCGCTGGCATGTCGGCGGCGGCAGCTGGGGCGGCACGCTGGCGATCGAGTATGGCGCGCGGCGCCGGCCCGATACCGCCAGCCTGATCGTCCAGTCGCCGCTCGTGTCCACGAAGAGCTGGCTCGCCGACGCCAATCTGCTGCGCTCGCAGATGCCCGCCGAGGCGCGCACGACGCTGGAGAAGTGCGACACCGCAGCCCCGCCTCCCGAGGCGACCTGCGAGGCGGCGACCTGGGATTTCTACCGCCGCCACGTGATCCGCTCGCAGCGCGCCGATGGCGTGGCCGAATATCGCGCCCGGGCGCCGCGCGATGCCGGCGACACGCTTTACAACCGGATGTGGGGCAAGGCCGAGTTCGTCTCGACCGGCACACTCAAGGACTATGACGGCGAGCCGCTGCTCGCGAAGCTGGATGGGCCGAAGGCCCTGTTCGTCTGCGGCGAATATGACGAGGCCCGCCCGGAAACCGTCGCGAAGTTCGCCGCGCGCGTGCCCGGCGCGACCTTCAGGGAAGTGATGGGATCGGCCCATTCGATCCTTTCCGACCAGCCCGACGCCTATCTCGCCCTGCTGCGCGACTGGATGGCGCGCCACGACGCCGCCTGAAGGCGAAATTATCTTGCGAATCGCTTGACGCCGCGCCCGCGTGCCGCGAACGCTCAAGCATATGATCATCGCAGTCGACGGACCGGCAGCCTCTGGTAAGGGCACCATCGCGCGCGCCCTAGCGCAGCATTACGGGCTGCCGCATCTCGATACCGGGCTGCTCTATCGCGCCGTCGCCGCCGCGGTGCTGCGCGAGGATCTCGATCCGTCGCGCGAAGCCGATGCCGTGTCGGCCTGCAGCTTCGAGGATTATCTGCTCGACGACCCCTGGCTGCGTACCGACGAGGTCGGCAAGGTCGCATCCGTGGTCTCCGCGCACCCGCTGGTCCGTGCCGCCCTGCTCAACCGCCAGAAGAAGTTCGCCCGCCAGGCCGGCGGCGCGGTACTCGACGGGCGCGACATCGGCACGGTGATCGCGCCGGACGCCGACGTGAAGCTGTTCGTCAAGGCAACCCCGATGATCCGCGCCCAGCGCCGTCATCTCGAACTGCGCAAGAACGGCGTACTCACCAGTCTCGACAAGGTGCTCGCCGATATTCGCGCCCGCGACGAACGCGATTCGAAGCGGACCGAGGCGCCGATGCTCCAGGCACCCGACGCTGCGCTGCTCGACACCAGCTTCCTCTCGATCGACGCCGCCGTGCAGCGCGCGATCGCCATCGTCGAGAGCAAGACCAACCCGGCCAGCACGCCCGCCTGAGGGCGGGCGGTCAGCGCGCCGGATATCCGCCCTATCGGTCGATCTGGAACTCGCCCGCGGTAGGCTCGGTGAAGCCGCGGATGATCTGCAGCATGCCCTCGGTGCCGAACAGCTGGTAGAGCGTGTGCAGTCCCTGGGCGAGATCCCCGCCGAACCGGATCTGGAAGCGGTCCATCCGGCAATCGGTCATGTCGACCGGGCCACCCGAATAGATCAGCGTCACGTTATTGAAGCTGCAGTTGCGGTAGCTGTTGCCGTCGAGCGTGACTTCGACGCCTTCGAAAGTCTGGTTGTCATATTCCATTGCAGTGCCTCGCGACCTTGTCCGAAACCCTGCACGTCGCACCCTGCTCGCCTCTCCGCAATGCTTGCGGATAAGGGCCGTTTCCGCTAAGGCGCGCCCGTCCGACGGGCAGTGCCCGCGGAGGAAGGCGCGGAGAGTTGACTCTCACGCGCCCTTTTCGCTTTCACCGGCGGCTAGTCCTTCCTCCGCTTGCTCCTGCGCGACGGATGCCGCGACCGGCGATCGGCCGCCGCGGCGACTCTGGCCCAAAGACCGTCGGACCCAACCGACTGGCCGGAAAAACATTGTTAGGAACTGAACCTCTTATGGCCACTACGGCAAATCCGAGCCGCGACGATTTCGCGGCCCTCCTCGAACAGACCCTCGGTCAGGCGGACGGCTTCGAAGGCCGCGTCGTGATCGGCACCGTCACCGGCATCGAGAACGACCTCGCGGTCATCGACGTCGGCCTCAAGTCCGAAGGCCGCGTGCCGCTGCGCGAATTCGCTGCGCCGGGCCAGAAGGCTGACCTCAAGGTCGGCGACGAAGTCGAAGTCTATGTCGATCGCGTCGAGAACGCGAACGGCGAAGCGATGCTCAGCCGCGACCGCGCCCGCCGCGAAGCCGCCTGGGACAAGCTCGAGACCGAATTCGCCAAGTCGGCTCGCGTCGAAGGCGTCATCTTCGGCCGCGTCAAGGGCGGCTTCACCGTCGACCTCTCGGGCGCAGTGGCCTTCCTCCCCGGCTCGCAGGTCGACATCCGCCCGGTGCGCGACGTCACCCCGCTGATGGACATTCCGCAGCCCTTCCAGATCCTCAAGATGGACCGCAAGCGCGGCAACATCGTCGTGTCGCGCCGCGCCGTGCTCGAAGAGACCCGCGCCGAGCAGCGTTCGGGCCTCATCCAGAGCCTTGCCGAGGGCCAGATCATCGACGGCGTCGTCAAGAACATCACCGATTACGGTGCGTTCGTTGACCTGGGCGGCATCGACGGCCTGCTGCACGTCACCGACCTGAGCTACAAGCGCGTCAACCACCCGTCCGAGATGCTGAACATCGGCGACACGGTGAAGGTGCAGATCATCCGCATCAACCGCGACACCCAGCGCATCTCGCTCGGCATGAAGCAGCTCGAGAGCGATCCGTGGGATGGCGCCGGCGCCAAGTACCCGGTCGGCGCGAAGCTGTCGGGCCGCGTGACCAACATCACCGAGTACGGCGCATTCGTCGAGCTGGAGCCGGGCATCGAAGGCCTGGTCCACGTCTCGGAGATGAGCTGGACCAAGAAGAACGTGCACCCGGGCAAGATCGTCTCGACCTCGCAGGAAGTCGAAGTCGTGGTGCTCGAGGTGGACGCCGAGAAGCGCCGCATCTCGCTCGGCCTCAAGCAGGCCCAGGGCAATCCGTGGGAGGCCTTCGCGGCTGCCCATCCGGTCGGCACCGAAGTCGAGGGCGAAGTCAAGAACGCCACCGAGTTCGGCCTGTTCATCGGCCTGGACAACGACGTCGACGGCATGGTCCACATGTCGGACATCGCTTGGGGCATCTCGGGTGAAGACGCGCTCAACCTGCACCGCAAGGGCGAGGTGGTTAAGGCCATCGTGCTCGCAGTCGAGCCGGACAAGGAGCGCATCTCGCTCGGCATGAAGCAGCTCGAGCGTGGTGGCGTTGCCGCTGCCGGTTCGACCGCCTCGGCCGATCGCCTGAACAAGAACCAGGTCGTCACCGTGGTCATCCTCGAAGTCCGCGACGCGGGCCTCGAAGTGCAGGTTGGCGAAGACGGCGCGACCGGCTTCATCAAGCGCACCGATCTCGGCCGCGACCGCGACGAGCAGCGTCCGGAGCGTTTCGCCGTCGGCCAGAAGCTCGACGCGATGGTCACCGGCTTCGATCGTTCGAAGAAGCCGACCTTCTCGGTCAAGGCGATGCAGATCGCCGAAGAGAAGCAGGCTGTTGCGCAGTACGGCTCGTCCGATTCGGGCGCGTCGCTGGGCGACATTCTCGGCGAGGCCCTCAAGGCCCGCAACGAGAAGAACTAAGACATCGGGACGGGGAGCGGCAAAACCGCTCCCCGTTTTCGATTATTCCCGAATATCATAGGTTAATAGCAATCTGCGGGTTGATGCAGGTTGCTGAACGGGGCTAGAGAACCCCAACTGGGATTGGCGCTCGCGCGGAGAAGTCCGCAGACCCGTGCGCGCAAAGGGAGGGTTGCGGATGATCCGCTCGGAACTGGTTCAGTTGCTGGTGCAGGACAATCCGGGCCTTTCGGTCCGTGAGGTCGAGAAGATCGTGTCGGTCTTCTTCGACGAGATCGTCGGGCGCCTGCAGGAAGATGGCCGCGTCGAGCTTCGCGGCTTCGGCGCTTTCTCCACCCGCGCACGCGATGCGCGTACCGGCCGCAACCCGCGCACGGGCGAGACGGTCGAAGTGGACGCCAAGCGCGTCCCCTATTTCAAGCCTGGCAAGGAAATGCGCATCAAGCTCAACGTCTGAGCCGGCGCGCCTCAGGCGCACCGCTTTTCGACGAATGCTTGACCCCGCACCACGCATGCGCTTGGTGCGCGCTATTCGCATGCGGACGTGGCGGAACCGGTAGACGCCGGAGACTTAAAATCTTCTGCCCCTCGGGGCGTGCGGGTTCGAGTCCCGCCGTCCGCACCAGTTAAGTTATTGAAATAGATAGAGTATTTTATGGGCGTGGGCAAATACCCCCGTTAAGCTATTGTTTTAGCAAGCAGATTCCTGGGCAAATTATTTTATTGCGCCGCGCCCGGGGCAAACAACGCATTCATTTTCCGAACCTCCTTCCGGCGTTCGGAATCCTCGATCCACCGGGCGTAGTGTTTGAATAACGTCCCCGCATTGCTGTGCCCCAGTTGGCGCGCAATGTAGGCGGGATTGACCCCACCCATCAGCGCGATCGTCGCGAAGGTATGTCGGGTATGATAGGCATTCCGCTTGCGGATGCTGAGGGCCGCCAGCGCGGGCTGGAAATAGGACTTTCGCTGATCATCCGATGCCGCCCAGGGCTTTCCGGTCGCGGGATTCAGAAAGATCGGTGTATTCAAGCCGTTTTCAAAACTGCGCGACTTTTGCCGTTCCAGAACCGCGATCATCCTGTCGTTCAAATCCACATCACGCATCTCGTAGGTTTTGGTGGGTTTGATCTCTCCCCTCACCTTCGCGCGCTGGATGCGTATCGCCGGCGTTTGCCAATCTATATCGCTCCAGCGTGCCGCGATCTGTTCACTGGGCCGAAGGCCCGTTCCGAACGCGAATTCGTACCAGTTCCACGCCTGCTCCGGCGCCCGCGAACGAAGATGGGAGAGGATGGCCTCCATCTCGGCGCTCGTGAAAGGGTCCGGCAGCGAATGTTGGATCTTCAAATTACGGATGGAAGCCAGAGGCGAGCGGTCTAGCAGACCGTCCTCGATTGCCAGCCGAAATAGCCCGCGAAGGGGAATGAGATGGTTGTTGAGCGTCCTCGGAGATACGCTCTCGCTCCGTGCCCGAACCCACGAGCGTATCTCGGAGGCCTTGATGTCGGCGAGATGCCGTTCTCCGAACGTCGGCAGCCAGATATTTTCGATCGCCTGACGGTAGCTGGCCATCGTCGACTTGGTGACCACCAAGGCACCGAGATATGTTTTCGCGAATTCGGAGAACGTCCCGGTTATTGCCTCACATGATTTGGGGAAATGACGTCGATAATCGAAGATTCCCAAATCTATGTCGCGACGCACCCGCACCATCAACCGCTCGGCAGACCTGATATTCGTTTGTGTGGGGGCCATCTTCAACGTGACGGAGCGCCTCACCCCTTCATGTGTGAATCGAACCCTTATGCTCGATTTCAGCGCTTCAACTCCCGTACCCGGCTTGCCACGTCGCATTGATAATCCCTCTATGATTGAGGGATGGCTCCATCTGCGGGCAAAGGTTGCGGTCGGATTTCCGGGATGCGCCTGTGTCGTGATTTGGGCCGGCTGCCGACCGGCAAGATCTAGGATCAAACTGACAGAAAGCGGCCGTGACAGCCTGGCGCCATTGCGCCAAAGTGTCCTTCGCAATGCGGCTCCCCCTACACAGCGATATCGGCCGGTTACAGACCTACCTGCCGCGATTTGTCGCGATGATTGGCGTCAAGGCGTGGGACAAGCGTGCGACCGCGCTCTTACAACAGGCACGTGGCACGGCGTTCCAGTCCTACGTGGTCGAGCGCTATCACTGGCTTGAGTTAGAACTGGCCTATCTCAGGAGGTGGCGACAGAAAGCCGGCGGTCTGTCACCTAGAATGGAAAGTGCTGCCAGCACTTCGGCGCTTCGTTTCGCGGCCACCTGCGTGGAAATCGATGCACGCCTGAACCCTCGCGGTCGTGCCGAACTGCGTGGCCGCCTGCGCGACGCGCTCAAATCGGACGGTGGGTTTGCGCCCCTCTATATCGAGGTACTCCATGCTGCGGCGCTCTCCAGCCATGGCTTCGAGATAGATCTACCCGATCTTGAAAAAAGCGCGCGTTACGATGTCGAAGGAGAGAGAAACGGCACCGTTTTCACGATCGAGTGCAAGCATATCAGCGCGGACGCGGGACGGCGTATTCACCAGAAGGATTTCTACCGCATCATTCACGAGTTGTTCGACACCTTGGTGCCGCCCGGCAGCGCCCGGGCGGTCCCCGCGATAATCTTGATCACGCTCGACGATCGTCTGCCCGCCGCCGATGCCTCGCGTCGTGCGATCGCCGGGGCTGTAAGGCAGATCGTCAACGAACCGCTCGAGACGAGGGTTCGGGGCGCATTTTTCGAAGTCGCGAAACTCAGCTACGCAGCGAATTTTGGATTTGATCCAATCACCGATCGAACAATCTTCCGTGAACGCGCGCAAGAATTGTTTGGTGCGAATTGTCATGCCGTAACTACTGCCGACCAATATGCTGGCCTCACCATCGTGATGCGCAGCCTTGTCGAGGACGATCATACCAAACCGCAACTCGAAGCACTCAAGGCAGCAGCTCGGCAGCTGCCGACCGATAAGACAGCCTTTGTAGCCGTCCAGTTCGATGATCTCGACTTTTCCGAGCTTCTCTATCCACATGTCGCCGAACGATTGCAGATGGTCGCCAATTATTTCTTCGCGACACGCGATTCGGCCCATATTGGCGCTGTAGTGTTCAGCGCCTATCGGCCCTCAAGGCGCATCGATCCGGTCAACGAATGGAATCCTCTCGTCGTTTGCTGGAATCCGGCGTTCAATGAAGAATTCAAAACCGGGCTGCCATTCCAGAGCGAGATCGACATGCAGATCGCACGCTCGATCTCCGACACGACGCGCTCCAGACGGGCGACCCGTGCCGAATTTAACAGGTCGCCATCGAGCGCGTCATACCGCCGCCGGGCGGTGCGGCGTCGACGCCAGCGCGGACAATTGGCACGCCGCCCATCCTGAAGCCTAGCTACCCAACATCGCTCAGTGTCAGCTATTCGACCAGGAAATCGAAGCCATGATTATGGTGATCCCCGTGTGGAACGCGATCAAATGAGCCCCTCGTGATGTGGTGATCCTTCCTTCAGTGGGAGTCCGTAGCGGCGTGGCGCTTGGCGACACTTGATTGGCCGTTGACAATTCCGACATCGCATACCATCTTTGTTAGATAATCGAACGCGAGGTCTGTTATGAATGCGGACATCGAAGAGAAGAGAAAACGGTTCAAGGAAAAGTCGGCACTCCTTATCCGGGAGCTGGAGGCTTGGTTCGAAGAGGAAACCGCGCCGATAGACGGGTCGCCTGCGCCACCGGCGCCGGCCGGCGGCGGCGGATCGATCATTGGTATGCGACCGGCAATCGATTCCAAGCGAGTAGTGGATGCGGCCCGCGTAACGCGCGCGGTACTAGAAATCGAGCTTCCGCCCGAGATCATCAAGCGCGGTGGCTATGAGAGTTGCGAGGAAATGATCAACGATCTGATGCCCAAACTTGAGCGCGTCTATACCGGCGAGCTGAAGGTGAAAAAGCGCCGCCCTGCCAAAGTTGCCGAGCCGGCTTGAGGAACGCCCGATGACCGAAGAGACGGGAAATAGCGGAGGTATCGGCGAACGCCTTCGCAAGGCGCGCGAGTTCTTAGAGCTAACGCAGGAAGAGGCGGCGACCGCCGTGGGGATTTCGCGCTCGGCGCTTTCATTGATTGAGCATGGTCGCCGCAAGGTAGATTCGGAGGAACTGGCGCGGTTCGCCAAAGTATATGGCCAGTCGGTCGATGCGCTTGCCGGTGTGTCGCAGCTACCTCCGCTTCCGGAGAGCGTTAAGGCGCTCGCCCGTGCGGCGACCGAGTTATCGGCGAATGATCGCGACGAACTGTTGCGCTTCGCCGAGTTCCTGCAAGCCCGCTCCCCCAAGGTGGGCGGCAATGGCTAGGTCGCCAGCCGCCGCTGCACGCCTTGAGGCCGTTGCTGCCGCAAACCGGCTCCACGCAGATCTCGATCTGCGCCGTCGGGTGACGGAGGGGCAAGGCTTTGTGGATGTCTTCGAAGCGATCGGCGACCTCGATATCCCGCTCGTATTCAAGCCGCTCGATTCCGCCCTCGGACTTTGCTTGCCCGCCCCCTTGCGTGGCATCATGGTCACGACCAGACGCGGCCTACATATTCAACGGTTTACCGCCGCCCATGAGCTTGGTCATGACACGTTAGGGCATGAGGGAAGCGTCGATCAGGAGATTCTCGAACGCGGCCCCAATTCGCCGACCGATGGGCGGGATTTACATGAAGTCGCGGCAGAGGCGTTCGCGGCCGAGTTCCTGTTACCGAGGTGGCTCTATCGGCACCACATCCAGGCGCAAGGGTGGACCCTCGCGCACGACCTGCGCCGCCCCGAAACCATCTATCAGCTCTCGTTGCGCATGGTTGCGAGCTACGAAGCGACTTGCTGGGGCCTCCTGAGCCACCAAATCCTCCCGTATGAGCAGGTCCGCGAGCTCAGCCGCGTCAAGCTAGGCGACCTAAAGGTTGGTCTCGGCGAAGGACACAAGCCTCGCGATTCATGGGCCGATGTCTGGAAGGTGACCGAACGCGATCATGGTGCGACTCTAGTCGGCAACCCCGACGACCTGCTTCGTATCGAGCTTGATGAGTCGCCGAGCAGCGGGCAGCGTTGGGGCGTCGAGGCGCTTGGCGACCAAGACTGGGAGTTACTCGCAGATCGGTCGCAGTTTCAGACTTCTCCGGTGCTGTACGGCGCGCCGTCCCGTCGCGTTGTCGTCGCCCGCCCGCTCCATGGCGGGCTTGGCCGCGTCGCGCTGAATGAGCGCCAGCCTTGGGCTACGGGTTTGCCAAACGCCCCATCGTTCGAGATCGCTATTGCCCTGCAGGGACCGGAGCAGCCCGGCCTTTCGCGCATAGATCGGCAGCGCCTGGGATTGAACCAATGATCCGGGCCGTCCGGGATTTGCGGCCCACGTTGCTGGCGGTCCGCTCTCAAGGCAACCGGCCGACCTGCCTTGCCTTCGCGACCTCCGCCGCCAACGAGAATCTTGCGCGCGTCGATGAGCATCTCTCGGTCGAGTATCTCTATTTCCATGCCGTCTCGCGCACGCCGGGAGCGAGCCCGCATGCCGGCACGACGATGGAGGCCGCCGCCGAGGCGCTTATGCACGATGGCCAGCCGGTTGAAGCCCACTGGCCTTATCTTGACACGATCCCCGCTGGCTGGGCGCCGCCGTCACTCGCCGTCCAATCGTTTCGCGGTGCGCTCAGCGTCGGTAGGCTGACGTTCGATGAGATCGTCGCTGAGCTTGATGCCGAACGTCCGGTCGTTCTTGGTCTCTTGATCAGCGACGCCTTCTATGTGCCCGATGCCGATGGTCGAGTGGTTGCCGAGGCCGGCGACATCGTTCGGGGTGGGCATGCGTTACTCGCAATCGGGCACGGTGCGGATCGGGATGGACGCTTTCTGTTGGTCCGCAACAGCTGGGGCATAGACTGGGGGCTCAATGGTCATGCCTGGCTGCGGCAAGACTATGTCGAGCATCATCTGCATCAGACAGCCGCAATCGTGATGAGGTAAGGATGGAACTGCTCCAAGGCCGAACGATCCCTGAGGTGTGGCTCAAGGCCGTGCAGCATGTAGATGCGTGCCCGCGCAACGAGGATTTCGACGTCTTTCTGCACGTTCGCGAGCCGACGGTTCTCGAGGCCGAGGACCGCGCGATCTACGAGATCGTCGATGCGTTCTTTAAAAGGCATGGCGCGTACAGCATCCACACCGTCGCTGAGACGATCTTCCCGCTCGACGAATATATGCGGGGCGGCAGCGAAGCCGTGTTCGAGATCTATCCGCCGCGCATAAAGACCATCCATGCCGCGCGATCTGATCGGAATTGGGGTACCTATGCCTATCGACTGTTGCGGCAGAAAGATCGGGACGGAAAGATCTACAATCCGCTCAAGGATATGGTCGCGAAGATTCGCGCCCACGGCAAATATACGGCGTCGTTCGAGCTCGGCATGGGCCATCCGCTTGAGGAAGACATTCCCATTTACGAGGGTACGACCGATCGCCGGCGGCTCTATGGCGGACCTTGTCTCAGCCATCTCAGCATCAAAGTCCATGATGGTACGATTCGACTGAACGCTACCTATCGATCGCATTATTATGTTAGGCGATTGTTCGGGAATCTCGTTGGCCTTGGGAGACTCCAATATTTCCTGGCGTCCGAGACCGGCTTGGCAATCGGCGGTCTAACGATCAATTCTACCTATGCGAAAATCGATCGTGGGGATGGCGGGAGCTGTGGTGGTCATTGGACGAAGTCTGATGTCGATGGGCTGATCGCCGAATGCACGCGTGGTCTTGACCGCGAGCGGGAACATGGGGAAGCTTTGGCGTGACGGACGTAACGGGCATTTTGCGCGATCTGCAATGGCACCAACTGGTGCATGATGACGCCTATCACCGTGATATCGCTTCGATGCCGCCGGCAACGCGGATGAAGCATTTCGCCCTGCATATGGCCAAATATGCTGCCTATCTCCTCGACGCCGATGATCGCAATGATTCGGCGCTTGCTGAACGAGCGTTGGTTGACGCTTTCGCGATCATCCTCGCGGTTGGTAACACGCTGGGGCAGGATCTGTCGCGGGACCTGGCGGGGCGTAACGTCGATATTCGCGGCGACAACCAAGAGGGGTCGGTGCCGGTGTGGCGGGCCTTCATCAAAGAGACGGGCGCTTTGGCTAAGGCCTGCGAATCGCTCGACCATATCGAGGACTTGCCATTTAAGGCGCTGATGAAACAGGCCAACACAGCTTTGGCGGCGGTTGTGCTGCACGGCGCCAGCGTGCACGGCATCGATATTGTTCCCGCCTACAAGACGCGGCTGCGCGACGTCGAGAAGCGCTCGCCGTTCGACGATTTCATCCAGCAACGCCAGCCGGTCCGAAACGAAAATGTTCTGGGGTAGCAAGAGGCTCGCTCGCGAGCTCCCAAAGCTTATCCCGAGCTACGACGCGATACGACTTGATGGCGCAGCATATCGGCTGAGCGTCGGCGAGGAAGTATATGTCTCGCCAACCGGTCAGCCCGGCGACCTACGCAATAAGGCCAAGACCCAGCTCACCCCCGGCATGGGGTTTACGGTTCCGCCCGGCCAGTTCGGTTTCATCTTGACCGAAGAGGAGATCGAAGTGCCCGCGGAAGCACTCGCGCTCATTTCGATCCGGGCAAGCTACAAGTTTGCGGGATTGGTCAACGTCTCCGGATTCCACGTTGACCCAGGCTTCAAGGGCAAGCTGCTCTTCTCGGTGTTCAACGCCGGGCCCAATGCAGTGCATCTGTCGCGCAACGAGGAGTGCTTTCTGATCTGGTATGCCGATCTCACAGAGGCGGGACCGGCGCAGACTAAGATCGGCTATGCCAATATTCCCTCGCATCTGACAGGCCCGCTGGCCGCCGGCATCCAGTCCTTTGCTGGACTCGAGAGTAAGATCAGCGAGACCGAGAAGAAATTGACCGACCGTGTCACGACGCTCGAGCGCGAACAGGCCGTACTCAAATGGGGATTCGGGCTGGCGGCGGGTGTGCTGTTGACGTTGGGGCTCAAGCAATGCGGGATAGATCGCCCACCTGAACCCGCCAATTCGGCCATCGTCGCGAATGTCAGCCAAAGCGCGACGAACACGACCGGTGCCGGCCAGAACAGCTTGACGAACGCGAACTGACCGGAGAGAGCGAGGGCCGCCCGGATCGGGCGCTGTCGAGTACGACGCGATGCGGATGTGGACGGCGGCTCCCGATCGCTCCGACCATCCTGGTACACGATGCAAATAACTGAAGTATTTGACCTTTATTGGAAATTCGCTGCCGAGCGACAGCGTATCTACTTTAGGCGCCTGGCCGACCCAGAAGGCCCGTGGACGGATGACCAGGTTCTGGCGAACTACCGGTTCACCAACAGTTATCGGGCAAGCGACCGTGTGAGCCAGTACCTCATCCGCGAGGTACAATACCGATCCGATCGGCCGAGCACGCCCGACGAGCTCTTCTTCCGCACCATCCTGTTCAAGATCTTCAACCGGATCGACACCTGGGAAGTGCTCGAGGCGAAGTTCGGACCGCTGACCTGGGCCAATGTCGATCTCAATCGCATCGACGCGACCCTCAGCATGCTGATGCAGTCGGGGCGCCGCATCTATTCAGCGGCTTATATCATGCCCTCACCGCGCTATGGCCACGCACGCAAGCACGCCAACCATCTCGCCCTCATTGCCGACATGATGGACCAGCGACTTTCGCAACGGCTGCAGCAATTGCCGACGCTGGAAGCTGTATATGAGGCGCTGCTCCGCTGGTCCGGCATTGGCCCGTTCCTCGCTTTCCAGTACGCGATCGACCTCAATTATTCGGCGTTACTCGATCATGACGAAGCCGCGTTCGTTGTGGCGGGACCGGGCGCGCTCGACGGTCTGGCCAAATGTTTCGAGAATCTGGATGGCCAGAGCCCGGAGGAAGTGATTCATTGGATCTGCGATCAGCAGGAAAGCGCCTTAGGAGCCCGTGGTATCGACTTTCGGACGCTCTACGGACGCAGGCTCCAGCCGATTGACTGCCAGAACCTACTATGTGAAATTTCAAAATATGCCCGCGTCTCGCATCCGCAGTTCGCGGGGATCAGCGGGCGGACGCGCATCAAGCAGAGTTTTCGGGCAACGCTCAGGCCGATCCCTGCGCCGATGTTTCCGCCGAAATGGGGGCTCGACGTGACCACGCCTGATCTGACCATACCAGCGCTCGGCATGCACAAGCGAAGCCTTTTTGCATGACCGTGGTAACCCCACCACCCACGGCCCCGACCACTTCGCCGCAGCGCGGAGGCACGGGAGGATCAACCAGCCCGATGCCATCGACCGCCGTTGCCCCAGCCGCGATCGAGGCATTCTGGCCGGTCCGCGGAAGCGCACTCGTCATCGCGATCGTCACCTGCGCGACGACGACCATTGGCATCGTCACGCTCGTCCGTCGCTTGCCGGACGCCCAGCTTCTCAGGCTCGTTTTGGCTCATGGTCCTGCGATCGTTGGGATTCCTGCGGCCGCCTTGCTTAGCCTCACGATCGTTGCCGTTGCGCGCTGCATCGGCGGCGGCGCCATGATTCAGGTCATGGGTTTGCGCGCCGAAGGGGCGACGGCAACGCTGCTGCTCTGGATCGCCGCTTTTCTCGCTTGCGTCCTAGCCATCCGGGCCCTGTGGTAGCCGGTGCTGATCGGGATCGGCGCTGACATCCTGCAGATCGAAAGATTTCGCCGTTCACTGGCTCGATTTGGGCGCGGCTATCTCGAAGAAGTATTTTCTGAAGAAGAACTGGCACGGTCACGGGTTGCCGCCAATCTGACCGAGGCGTCGTTTTACGCGCGCGCCTTCTGCGCCAAGGAAGCCTGCGCTAAGGCGCTCGGCACCGGGATCGACGAGACCGTCGATTGGTACGATATCTCGGTAGATCAATCGACCTCGCCCGCGACGATTACACTCTCTGGTGGCGCGATAACCAGGTTAGCAGCACTCACGCCAACCGGCTTCCAATCCGTCATCTCGCTTGACCTCGGAAGCAAGAACGGCCTGGCACAGGCGTGCGTGATGATATCCGTCGTACAGACCGGACAGTGAGCGGCTAGCTGAACGAACGACGGCTGTTAGTGCCGCCGCGATCGCCTTCGAACGGCGACAATGGGGCGCAAAGCTGTCATCGCCAAAGAGAATTTCGTCGTGGCCAATTACGTGGCCCAATTAGGGGAATGGAGGGTCTTTCAGGGGACTAGAAATTGTAAAATCTAAATACCTTACCCCTGCATTCTCCTCCATTCCCCTGCGAGAATTTTCGAGTCCCGCCGTCCGCACCAGCAAGTCTTTGAAATACATAGAATTCAGAAAGATCGGGACGTTCAGGCCGCTTTCGAAGCTATGCGACTTCTGCGTTCCGGAACTGCGATCATCCCGTCGCTCAAACCTGCATCACGCGCCATCGCATCTATCTAAGCGACATCCCGGCTCGCCTTCAGTGCGGCTTCGCACCACCCAAAGAAGCCATCACAGAACTTCGCGCCGACCGCATCCGTTCGGAGTTCGCGGCGAAGCGTGGCAAGTCCTTTGGCCATGCGCGGCGCGTTGCGCGCAACCAGACTCCTGATATCTTCGCGGACGACAGGATCGTCCTCTTGCGCAAGCATCTCGAGATCGAGTTGCAACACGTGCATGAACGAATATTGCGCGTGCAGCACGGCCGTCATCGGCCGAAGCATCTCGGTAACGATCGGGCTTTCATAGAGCACATCCGGCGCATTTGCGACGATCCGGTCGGCCGATTCGTTGCCCACGCCCATCATTCGCAGCTTGAGATGCGCGGCCTCGTGGACGATCGCCTGCGCAGCTGCGAGGGGGCAATCGACCGTGAGCGCGATGACACCGGGGCGCGAGCCGACCGAATGGCTGGACGAGCATAGCGGTCGCCTGGTTTCCGTGTCGGTAAAGCACTGGATCGTGCGCACGATTGCCGGCCATTGCCGGGACATTGCGGGCCAGCGCGCAACATAGGCGATCGCGCGATCCAGTACAGGCGACACGCCCTCTACAGGTCCATAGCGCGGTGCAGGAATGAGCGGATCTTCATTCGATAGCAGAACGCCCCCGGCATACAGGCGATGTGCCTGGTCCGGCAGCACCACGCCCCCCTGCCCCTGTGCCTTCTCCAATTCGAGAAGGATCGCCGTATCATAGCCGTCGGGCTGCGGTTCGCTCATCCGTCGCCAGTCGATCTGCATATCGCGACTACGCTATCATGACCGCCGGCACGGGGCCGGCAAACAGGCAGGAGATATACCGAGCACGGCCCGCTACCGGCACGCCTCCGAGAGTTGACACCATCGCCTCCAGGGTCCCGAAACGGCCCAATGCCCGGTCGGTGGCAATGAACACCGTCGATCGCGCCAGTTTCGCCAGACCTGCGACGATCACGCCCCGCCGATCCCCGGAAAGATCGAGCAGAGGTTCGGGATCGACGAATGCCAGGTCGAAGCTGGCCTGCTCGGCGTCGCGGCGCTCCAGTTCCAGCATCCAGTCGGCCTCGACGATCATCGACCGGTCCTCTCGCAGTCGCGCGCGTGCGCGAGCCGCAAGCGTTACGTCGGCCTCGATCCCGCAGACGCGCAGCGATGGATGACTTTGCAGGAGCAACTCGAGCAGCAGGCCTCCGCCGCACGCGGGATGCACGATTGTCCGGGCCTTGCGGAGCAGTTTCGATTGCTCCCAGACGACCGTGCTCCACCGCGAACGATGTGCGAATGTATTGGCGAATCCCGCACGCGCGAAATCCTCGCCAGCCGGTGCGGACACAGCGGCCGCCGGCGCCACCGGCTTCCGGGCTGGCACCGAAGGCTTGGCGAAGATGGACGACAGGCCCGACGGCGCGGCCTCCGGCGTGCCGTTGCCGCTTGTCACCGATGGCGCGGCCGTCGAAGCATCCCCCGACTGCCAGGTGAAGCGGAAAGCGCCGGTCTCGACCTCCGCGATGCCGCCCACGAGCGAAGCCCGTACCCGCCATTCCACCATCTGCGCCAGCCAGCCCGCTTCGGCGGTAAAGCCGATCGACGCCATGGCCTCGAGGAATATACGCGCCATGTTGCCCGACGGCGCGCAATCCGGGTTGCAAGGCAGATGGCGCACGGGACCGAGACCGAGCGCTCCCAGCATCACGCCCGCCGTCAACGGCTTCCCGGCCCAACTCGACTCGGAAAGCAAGCTGGCAAGCGGATCGGCGGTGCCGGCGGCAAGCTTGCCGGCCCAAGCCGCGGCACAGCATGCCGGATAACCGAACATGCGGGCGGTGTCCGTGGGATCGTTCGTATCGATCGACACGCTGGCGGCATCGCCACCGGGTAGCGACACCATGAGGGGATAGGAAATCTGCGTGAGCAGGTCGAGTGCTGCAGCTTCCGGATCCGCGCGTTCGATCGCGCGCAACACCGGCTGCCCGGCCTTCCACTCCAAATGCGATGCCTTCAGCTGCTCGACGAATGCCGCGAGGCTATCGTACGGACACCAGACCAGACTGGCATCGAGCGCTCCCGTCGTGACCAGGTGCAGTTCAGTCGCCACCGCCGCGACGGACAGACTCTCCAGCCGCGGCTCCCAGATTTCCCTGGTCCGTGCGCTGGCAAATGCGAGGCGGCGATGCGTAGCTTCGGTCAGCAAGGTCTCGGGATGAGAGACGGCAAATGGCGGCCTTGGCCAGCTTAGGCGCGGCTCGCTCATGACGCTGCGCCGGCTTCACGAAGCGAATGGATGGAGGGATTCGCCCCCAGCGTCCAGGCATCGATCAGCGCCCCTTCGATCGCCAGCCGATCCGGGGCGGCACTGAGCGGCACTTCGCCGCCGGCGGCAAGTTCCGCCTCGATGTCCTCGAACATCGCAAACCATACGGCACAGTCGGACGATCGCTTGCGCCAATCCCCCTCGATCGCCGTGCCGGGGCAATTACCCTTGCACATCAGGAAGTATCGGCACCCGGCACAGCCACCTTCGGCCCAGGGCGTACGATAAAGGCTGACCTGGCGCTCGTACCCCGCGTGCCGCGCCTTCAGATAGCCGACACCGTCCTTGTTGGTCCGGCCGCAATTCCCCAGCGAGCCATCACCTTCGACGCCCACCACGGCCTGCGTGGCATAGGGGTCGCAAGCGTGGAAAATGCACGACACCTCGCGATCGTCTCCGAGCAGCATCGCGCGCATCTCACCGAACAGGTCGAACTTCGTCGTACGGAACTCATGTTCGATCGATCGCATGCGCCGCAACGCGCGGATGTTCTCGGCGTCGCTCAACGCCAATCCCTCGCCCCCTGCCGTGTCGTCCTTTTCGAGCGTGTGAAGCCGGACGCGCCGGACGCCGAGACCGTCCAGAAACCGAAGCCAGTCACACAGTTCGTCGAGCCGCTCGCCGGCGTTGATCCGGCTCAGGGTGACAATGATATTGGGTGGGATACCTTCGCGGCACAGGGTCTCGATCAACGCCTCGGTACGCGCCGTGGCACGGCGCGTCGCCGCGAGCGTACCGGCCCATCGCGCGTCGTTGAGCGGCCCCGGGCCGTCGATCGAAACACCAATACGCACATTGTACCTGCGGAACATATCAATGTCCGAAGGCTCCATCAGCGTACCGTTGGTCTGCAGGCCTGTCCCGCCGTGACGATCGAGCCCCAATGCGAGCAGGCGCTCGATGTCGCGTCGCGGGGTCATCATGATTTCCCCGCCGAACAGCGTGAAGGGCTGTGCGAGATCATCGAGCCGGCCCATGACCGCTTCGATGTCGTAGCCGGTCGGGATATTGCCGGCGGCACGGATCCCCTCCTGATAGCAATATCGGCACTTGATATTGCATTTGTCGCCGAACGGACGAACCTCGACCGTCACGCCGCCACGCTCGCCTGCATAACCGACGCATTGTGCTGCGGACGATGCACCGCAGATGGCGGCGAGCCCGGCAAGCCCGCAACCGGCACGAGATAGCCATGGGGCTGGTCCGCGCGCGCAGCGGCATCGAAAATCTCGAGACCGGCCTCGGTGACGAGTGTCATGAGCACGCCCCATGCATCGACCACGAAGCCGCGCCGCAGCATCTCGGCCAGCGCCAGCTCGGTCTCGTCGGGGCCATGGTGATCAACCATTTGCTCGAACAGCTTCACGCGCGACATTGGCGTGCGAAGTATGTCGATAACGGCCAATTCGGCGCCGCTGACGAAATGAAGCGGGTCGACGGCGCAACTGCGCGTATCCTTGACCAGTTTGCCGTGCGCGGCCGCCGCCATGGTCAGCTGCGGCGTGACTTTTCCCTGCGTCCAATGCGAACGCCAGACCGCGACCGCCGCCTTCAACGCTTTCAGATCCTCGTCGCTCGCCGATGACGGAGCGTCCCCTTCGAAGAAATAGGCCACGTCGGCGAGGTCGTCTTCGGGCAGGTCGAACAATGCGCCATAGGCCGGCATCGGGCGCACATGCCTGAAACCGATAGTTTCAGCCTGATCGTAATTGGGGCTGAACCGGTCGAGACGGATTCTCAGGCAGCTATTGGGGGGCGTGAGGTGCGCGAACAGCGGAAGCTGCGTGGCGAGATGCGCATAATCCTCCGGCGGCTCGCCCGGGAACCCGTAGAGGATCGACCAGATGATCCCCACGCCGATCTCGCGACTGTTCCGCAACAGCTTGAGATTGGTGATCGTGTTCACGCCCTTGCGCATGATCTTCAGCACGGAGTCGCAAAGACTCTCTATGCCGGGCTGCAACCAGGTTGCGCCGGCCTCGCCCAGCACCCGCAATTGCGCTTCGTCCAGATTCGCCTTGATCTCGTAAAAGAGGCGCCGCGTCGGTGCTTCCCCTTCCTGACCTCCGAGCTTGCGCATGACGTTGTCGACATGCCCGATGCTCAGGATATTGTCGGTCGCGAAGAAGCGATCGATGCCGTGGCGCATGCCGAGTTCCTCGATCTCGTCGACTACGCGTTCGGCGGATTTCGCCCGGTAGGCCATGCCCGTCGGGTTGAGGCCGCAAAAGGTGCAATGATGCTTCTGTCCCCACCAGCATCCGCGAGACGATTCGAACGGAATGGACGGGCGAATGCGATCGCGTTCCGATAGCTGGGCCAGTTGCTCGAAATAGTCCGAATAATCGGGAATCGGCAGGCGATCGAGATCGTTGACGGGTGATGCCGGCAGTCCGGGCGGCACGTCTCGGCCGATATAGCCGCGCGGGGTCGCCACGGCTCCGGAGCGGCCCAGCAGCGTCTCCACGAACGGTGCGAAGTCGAGCTCCGCTTCTCCGGTGAACACATAGTCGATCTGGGAATAGTTCCGAAGCAGCGTCGGGCCCATCGGCCCATGGCAGTTGGCGCCCCCGAAAACGATCTTGGTCGATGGGCTATGCCGCTTGATCTCAGCCGCGATGGCGAGCGATGCAGCCGTTTGCTCGAACATCGTGGTGAAGCCGACGATACGCGGGCTGAGCGCCAGAACTCGCTCGACCGCCTCGTCCCGGAATGGCCGCACGACATGGTCGCGTACGTGGTAGAGCGCTTCCAGCCCCTTGCGCGCCAATGTCTGTTCGAGTTCGGCCGCGTGCCGCGCACTTTGCTCCCGCTGCGGCAACGCTCCCAGCAACGGCGCGAACAACCAGTCGCCGGTCAGGAGATGCGTCGGGATATCCTCCGCAAGCGCTTCGTTCAGATCGACGCCGATCCGCTCGGCGAACAGCAGGTTGAGATAGAGCGACGTCACATCCACGCCACGGTCGTGGAAGGTCGCCTGGAGAAGACCCAGCGCAGGCGACGGGCGTACCACCGCCATCACCGGTGCGCAGCAAAGGAGAAGATCGACGCTCATCAGGCCGCCGCGGAATCGGACGCGAGCGAAATCCGCTGGAGCAGCATTTCCGTACGATCGAGCCAGTCGCGGCGCTGCTCGGCGGCCGCGCGCACCCTGTCGAGCAAATCGGGATTGCCGAACAACCGGTCGCAGGCGGTGCAGATACCGTCGAAGGTCTCGGCGCGGATCGGCTCCGGGTCGTCGGCGGTGACTTTGGCGAGGATCGAAATCGGGCCTTCGAGGCTGATCCAGCGGAAGAGCGGATCCGCCGCGGCATCTTGCATCGCAGGGACTATGCCCTGGCCGTGGATGTGCCCGACGCGGAGCGCATCGTGGTGCGGGAGGACGCCACAACACGGTCGAACGCCTCCCTCGCTATCGATTTCCACGGTATTGAGGATGGACTGGCACGGACCGCGATAGGCATCGGGATGGATCGGCGTACCGGGATCCTCGCCATTCCGGTGCTCGGCGGCACGCCCGGTGGAATTGGCGATCGTCTGGTAGACCTTGACGGAAGGCACATCGTCGAGCCCGAGCGAGGTCCTCAGGCTGGCGGCAGTGATCTTCGAGCCGGTTTCGACGACCACCGCAATGCGTACGACGATATCCAGCGCGCGCGCCTCGGCCAGGGCATTGGCGATATACGCCTCCCGCACGAAAGCGGCGTGTGCGTCGTCATAGGAGATGACGAGATCGGTAAGTCCCGCAGCGCGCAGCGGAGCGAGCACGGCACGCGCCTTCTCCGCGGATTTTGCCCAGAAAGCGCTGGTGGTGATGCTTGTCTTCAGGCCAAGCGACGCCGCAAGTGCAATTCCATCGGCGACCAGCATCGGATGCAGCAAGGGATCGCCGCCGACGAAGCACACGATCTCCAGCGTCGGTGACTGGGCCGCCTGGGTAATGGCCAGCGCAACGTCAGCGGCCGACAGGCAGCCGCCCTGAAACATGTCCGACGAAAAGCAGCAGTGCGCGCACCGCAATGGGCACTGCAGCGTCACGTTCAGAACCAGCGTCTTGAGCGGGTTCTGAACGTGGACAGCTGCAGCGTCGAGCGAACTTGCGGAAAGCCTCATGCCCCACCCTTCGCCGATAGAAGAGAGTCGACGGCAACCCGCCGCCCCGCCTGCTCAGCTATCGATATGGATGATCGCAGCCTGCTCCGACTCCGAGGAAAGAGCCTTCTGCGCGGACAGCTTGGACTGGATCGTCGAAAGCGTATCCGCATCGACTTGAATCCCCAGCCGCGCAAGAAACGCCTCGGGGTCACTCGCAATGTCGTCATGGGACGGCGGATTCGCCTTCAGCGACGTAAGCGCCGCTTTGGCCGCGTCCAGATCGACGGTGATTGGGCTCGCCATGACATCACTTCCCTTTTCTGGAAATAAGTGCGGGCTTCGCGAAATATCGATCGCTCAACCGTCGAAATGAACGATCGCAGCCGCTTGCTGGCCATTGGTCGCGGAGGCGAGCTTCTTCTGGAGAACCGCTTCGGTAGCCGCGTCGATCTCGATCCCTAGAGCGGAAAGAAAAGCTTTGGGATCTTCCGTACCAGCGGCATCTATCTTCATAGACTGATCCATTACCTGTTCCAATACTTGAATAAGGTTTCTGTGACGCAGAATTTCAAACGTCGATGAAGGTTATTACAATGCGAACAGGAGTCAATTGACTCCATGTAAATAATGTCACCAAAATAGACTATAATTTTATTACTTATCCAGCGCAGAACGGGGCGATCTTTACCCTATTTACCAAAATCAGGACTCGCCACGATCTGCGGTAGAAGATTCCTTAACAGCACAGGATCTTACCAAAGGCTTTTACGAAAATCGCGACGCTCTCCGATGTACGGACTGCCCATGTTGGCCACGAAGGCTGCTCTTCGCCTATTTTCCTGCCGACACCGCGGCCTCGATTTCGGCCGCTGCATCGCCGCCGCCGAGCGCACGATACAGGCCCGCTGCGCTGGAAAGCTCCTGCCGGCGGAGGTTGAGCATGGCCTGGCGGGCGGCATATTCGGTCCGTTGCGCATCGAGGAGATCGAGACGGCCGTCGAGCCCCGCCTTGTACCGCAGCGTGGACAGCGAGACCCGCTTCCGGGCTGCGTCGAGCGCCTGGCGCTGGGAGGCGAGTTGCATCCCGAACGTCTCCCGGCCAGCTATCCCGTCCGAGACCTCCCGGAACGCGACCTGGATCGCCTGCTCATATTGGGCGACCGCGATCGAGGTCCGGACCTCCGCCAGCTTCAGGGAGCCGCGCAGGCTGCCGCCGTTGAAGATCGGCTGCGTGATGCTCGGGGTGAAGGACCAGTTGTGGTTGTCGCCCTTGAACAGCTTGTCGAAGGCGAGGCTGGTGAAACCGAACAGGCCGGTGAGCGAGATACGCGGGAAGAAGGCCGCCCGCGCCGCGCCGACATCGGCGTTCGAAGCCCGCAGCTCGCGCTCGGCCTGGCGTATGTCGGGCCGGTTGGTGAGCAGGTCCGACGACAGGCCGACGGGAAGATGCGTCAGCATGTCCATCGCCATCAGGTCGGCGGGCGCAGGCAGGTCGGCGGGGAGCGGCGCGCCGACCAGGAGCTGGAGCGCATTGCCCGCCTCGGCCACGGCGCGTCTTCCCCCGGCAAGATCGGCTTCGGCCTGGCGCACCTGACCTTCGGCCTGCGCCACATCGAGGCCGCTGCCCTGACGCGCCTCGCGAAGCCGGCGTGCGATGTCGAGCGAGCTGTTCCAGTCGGCGAGCGTATGTTCGGTTAGCGCCAGCTGTTCGGTGGCGAGGCGCTCGTTCAGATAGGCGTCGGCGATCGAGGCGATCAGGGCGATCCGCGCAGACCTCCGCCCTTCCTCGGTACCGAGATAGCGTTCGAACGCGGCCTGGCTCTGCGAGCGCAGCCTGCCGAAGAGATCGATCTCGAAACTGGTCAGCGCTGCGTTCGCGGTGAACTGGCCGAATTCGAATCCGGCCGGTGCCCCCACGCCGCCCGGCAAGGCGCCGCCCAGCCCTGCGGCAGCAGTCGAGGACGGCGTGCGCTGGCGGGTATAGCTGCCATTGGCATCCAGCTGCGGGAACTGGGCGCCGCGCGCCACGCGGAATTGCGAGCGGGCAGCCTCGACGTTGAGCGTCGCTACCCGAAGGTCGCGGTTATTCTCCAGGCCCAGCGCGATCAGGCGCTGGAGCCGGGCATCCCCGAACATCTCACGCCAGCCGATCGCCGCGGCACTTGGTGGCTCCATGTCCTGCGCACCGGCGAAGGTCGGAGGCACCGGCGCCGCGGGCACCTCCAGTCGGGGGTTCATCGAACAGGCGCCGGTCATCAGCAGCGCCAGCAGGGCGAATTTGCGCATGTCAGTTCTCCGGGACGGGCTGGGCGTCGGGGCCGGCCGCATCGTTGGGCTTGGTCTTGCGGCGCAGGCGATCGACCAGGCCGAGTACCGCGACGAAGAAAACGGGGACGAAGAAGATCGCGAGCAGCGTGGCGGTCAGCATGCCGCCGAACACGCCGGTTCCGATCGCCCGCTGGGTCTCCGCACTCGCACCGCTCGCGATCATCAGCGGCACCACGCCCAGCGTGAAGGCGAGGCTGGTCATGATGATCGGGCGCAGGCGCAGGCGGGCCGCGTGCAGGGCGGACTCCGCCAGGCCCATGCCGCCTTCCCGCGCCGCCTTGGCGAACTCGACGATCAGGATGGCGTTCTTCGCGCTCAGGCCGATGATCGTGATCATCCCGACCTTGAAGAAGACGTCGTTGGGCATGCCGACGAGCAGGACCGCGGCAACCGAGCCGATCAGGCCGAGCGGGACGACGAGCATTACCGAAAGCGGGATCGCCCAGCTCTCGTAGAGCGCGGCCAGCACCAGGAAGACCACCAGCATCGACAGGCCCATCAGCATGAAGATCTGGCTGCCCGCCTGCTTCTCCTGCAGCGACTGGCCGGTCCATTCGATCGTGTAGCCGGGCGGCAGCTGCTGCACGAGCCGCTCCATCTCGGCCATGGCCTCGCCGCTCGACCGGTCCGGTGCCGGAGCACCGGCGATCCGGACGGCCGGATAACCATTGTAGCGCACCATCTGCAGCGGCGACGTGCCCCATTTCGGCGTGACCAGTTCCGACAGTGGAACCGTGTTGCCTGCTTCGTTGCGGACATTGAGCTTGAGGACGTCGTCGAGCTTCATGCGGGCCGGCGCGTCCGCCTGCACGATCACCTGCTGGAGCCGCCCGCGGTTCGGGAAGTCGTTGACATAGGTGGAGCCCATCGCGGCGCTCAGCGTATCGGCGATCGCGGTGAACGAGACACCCAGCGCCTGCGCCTTCTTGCGATCTATCTCCATCTTCAGGCTGCTGCCCGGCGGAAGGCCCTCGGGATAGACGCCAACCACGACATTGCTTTGCGCGGCCAGCATGAGCAGCTGGTTCTGCGCTTCCATCAGTGCCTCGTTGCCACGGTTGGACCGGTCCTGCAGCCGCATCGAGAAGCCGGTCGCGTTGCCCATCCCGTCGATCGAGGGCGGCAGGACGCTCATGATCGTGCCCTCCCGGCTGATCGAGGTCGCATCGTTGGCGGCCATCACTTCGCCATCGGCGGTCGCGCCTGCGCGCTGCCCCCAGTCCTTGAGGATGGTGAAGACCATCGCGGCGTTCGGCCCCGCGCCGGAGAAGCTGAAACCTTGCACCGCGGTCGTGTCGGCGACGCCTGCCCGGCCGGCATTGTGCCTCTCCAGGATCGCCACCGCGGCATCCGTCCGGGCCGCCGTGGCGTCCGACGGCATCTGGAAGGAGGTGATGTAATAGCCCTGATCCTCATCGGGGAGGAAACTCGACGGCAGGCTCATGAAGCCGACGCCGAGGAGCACCAGGATCACGGCGAACGAGGCCATCACCCGGCCCGAACGCTTCAGAAGCCCCGCGACCCAGCCCTGATAGCCATGGGTCATCGCTTCGAACCTGCGGTCGAACCAGCCGAAGAAGCCCTTCTTCGCAGCGTGACCATGAACCGGCTTGAGCAGCGTCGCGCAAAGCGCGGGCGTGAGCGTGAGTGCGAGAAAGGCCGAGAACAGGATCGAGACGGCCATGGAGATGGTGAACTGCTGGTAGATCGCGCCGACCGAGCCGCTGGACAGCGCCATCGGGATGAACACCGCGGTAAGCACCAGCGTGATCCCGATCACCGCCCCGGTGATCTCCTTCATCGCCTTCTTGGTCGCCTCCTTCGGCGACAGGCCTTCCTCGGCCATGATGCGTTCCACGGCCTCGACGACGACGATCGCGTCATCGACGATGATGCCGATCGCCAGCACCATGCCGAACATGGTCAGCACGTTCACCGAGAAGCCGGCCATCAGCATGACCGCGAAGGTGCCGAGCAGCGCGATCGGCGCCACGATGGCGGGAATGAGCGTGTAGCGGATCTTCTGGAGAAACAGGAACATCACCAGGAAGACCAGCACCATCGCTTCCAGGAGGGTGTGGATCACCTTCTCGATCGAGATCTTGACGAAGGGCGCCGTGTCGAACGGGGTGCTGTAGCTCATGCCGGCCGGCATCGTCCTGGCCAGCTCGTCCATGCGGGCGCGCACGCCTTCGGCCGCCCGCACCGCATTCGCGCCCGGCGCGAGCTGGATCGCCAGGGTCGCGACCGGCTTGCCATTGTTGCGGGTGGAGAAGCTGAAGCTCTGCGGCCCCAGTTCCACCTTCGCCACGTCGCCAAGGACGACGGCAGCGCCGTCCGCGTTCGCACGCAGGACGATCTGGCGAAACTCCTCGGGAGTTTGCAGCTGGCCATCGACGGTCAGCGGCACGGTCACGCGTTGCGCCTCGGTCGTCGGGGCACCGCCCAGCGCACCGGGGGCGATCTGGAGGTTCTGCGCGGAGATCGCGGCGGTGACCTCGCTCGCGGACAGGCCATAGGAAACCAGCTTGGCCGGATCGAGCCAGATGCGCATGGCACGCTCGGCCGAGAACAGCTGCACACGGCCGACGCCCGGGATGCGCTTCAGCTCTTCGGAGACGTTGCGCGCCGCATAGTCGCCAAGCTCGACTTCATCGACACCCGGCTTGCTCGACTGGATCGAGACCAGCATCAGGAAGCCGGAGGACGCCGCCTCCACGGTGAGGCCGGACTGGCGGACGACCTGTGGAAGCCGTGGCTCTGCCGACTTGATGCGGTTCTGCACGTCGACCTGGGCCAGCTCGGGATCGGTTCCCGGCTCGAATGTCGCGGTGATCGTCGCCATGCCCGAGGTGTCGGTCGAGCTCTCGAAATAGAGCAGGTGCTTCACGCTCGAGAGTTCGCGCTCGATCAGGCTGACGACGCTGTCGTTCATCGTCTGCGGCGTGGCGCCCGGATAGGTTGCGTAGATGCTGATGCTGGGCGGCGCGATCGTGGGATAGCGCGCGATCGGCAGCTGCGGGATGGCGATCAGTCCCATGACGATGATCGCGATGGCGACGACCCATGCGAACACGGGCCGCTCGATGAAGAAACGGGGCATGATGATTGTCTCGCTTTTGCGATCAGCGCTTGGCTGCGGGGTTGCTCCAGGCGACCGGCTTGACGGTGATCCCGGGCTGCAGGCGGTCGGCGCCTTCCACGATCACGGTTTCCCCACGCTTGAGGCCCGAGGTGATGAGGACGCTGCCGTTCTGCTCGTCGCCCGTCGTGACGGTCCGCTGCGAGACCTTCCCGCCATTGGCCACGACGTTGACCGTAGCCGTCCCCGCGGCGTCGTGCGTCACGGCCTGTTGCGGCACGGTCATCGCGCCCGCGACATGGAGACGCGGCAGCTTCGCCCGGACGAACATGCCGGGCAGCAGCTGACGATCCGGGTTGGCGAATTCGACGCGCGCGATCACCTGGCCGGTGCCGGGATCGACGCTGACGCCGGAGAAGAGGAGCTTCCCCTTCACGGGGTAGCTGCGCCCATCCGCCGAAAGGAGCTCGACCGGCGCGCCCTGGTTGCCGGCGCCGGCGCGCGCGGCCGCGCGCAACGCTTCCAGCCGCGAGGCCGGTTGCCGCACATCGACATAGACGCGGTCGATCTGCTGGACGGTGGCAAGCGGATTGGCGTCGCTGACCGAGGCGAGCGCGCCTTCGGTGAAGACCGCCTGGTCGATCCGCCCGCTGATCGGCGAACGGATGATCGAGAAACCGAGATCGACATTCTTCCGGCGAAGATCGGCGCGGGCCTGGGCGAGCTCGGCCTGCGCGGTCCGGCGTGACGCGACGGCATCGTCATAGGACTGGCCGCTGATCGCATCCGCCTTCATCAGCGGCGCCAGCCGCTCTTCCTGGAGCCGGGCGCGCGCCAGGGTGGCATTGGCCCGTTCGACACTGGCACGGGCGCTGTCGACATCGGCCTGGAACGGCATGGCATTGATCTGGAACAGCGGTTGCCCTTCCCGCACCTCGCTGCCCTGCTGGAACAGGCGACGCTGGATGATGCCGGCCACCTGGGGGCGGATCTCCGCCACGCGATAGGCGACGACCCGGCCCGGCAACTCGTCGGCGATATCGAGGTCGGAGGTGCCGACGGTGACGACCGACACGGGCAATGCCGCCTGCGGCTCGGAAGCGGATTCGGACGCACCGCACGCGGCGAGCGCGAGGGAGGTGGACGCGACGAAAAGCAGCGCGATTCCGCGCTGCTGGCTGATTTTCCTCATGATGCTCCAGCTTGTTGATGCTGCCTTCGCGCCCCTCCTGACCGGGTGCGGTGGAGGAGCTGTCGCGATTGTGTGGAGGGTTTGTGGAGCGGCATGGCGTGCCCCGGCCAGGAGTGTAGATTGGCTCCAACGGAGTGAACTGCCATGGACTCGAGCAACGCGCTCATCCTCGTCGTCGAGGACGAGCATGAAATCGCGGAGGTGATCGTCGCCTATCTCGAACGCGAGGGCTTCCGTACCGTCCGGGCGAGCGACGGACGGACCGCACTCGATCTGCATCTGGCGCTGAAGCCGGATCTGATCACCCTGGACGTGCATCTGCCCCGGATGAGCGGCTGGGACGTCCTGGCCGAGGTCCGCCGCCGCGGAGCGACCCCCGTCATCATGCTGACCGCGCTCGACCAGGACATCGACAAGCTCCAGGCCCTTCGCGTCGGTGCGGACGACTATGTGGTCAAGCCGTTCAATGCGGTCGAGGTCGCGGCACGTGCGCGCGCGGTGCTGCGGCGGGTCGGCAATTCCCATGGCTCGGTGCTGCGCGTGGGCGCCGTCGAGATCGATCTGGAGAGCCATGCCGCTTCGGTGATCGGCGGCGACGGCCAAAAGGCCCCGCTCGCGCTGACCCTCACCGAATTCCGTATCCTGGCGCACATGGCACGCGCACCCAGACGCGCCTTCTCGAGAGCGGAACTGGTCGACGCCTGCCTGCCGGGCGGCGAAGCGCTCGAACGGACGGCGGATACGCATCTCAGCAAGCTGCGCAGAAAGCTCGAGGAAGCCGGCGCGCATGGCTTCGTCAGGAACATCCGGGGCGTCGGCTTCAGGCTGGCGCAGGACGCATGAGCGACATAAACCCTCGCCTGGGCCGCCAGATCATCCGGTCGGTGGTCATCACTTCGATGTCATCCGTCATCCTGACGGTGGTCAGCATGTACCTGATCTACGGCATCCTGATCCGCGTCGCGCCGAAGCTGGTGTTGCCCGACAACGAACAGTGGATGCCGGCGGGCATCGAGTGGTTCATCATCGGTTTCGTGTGCCTGATTGCGGCGATCCTGGCCGCGATCGCCGCGACCGGCCTCGCGCGCAGCATCGTCGCCCCGGTCGTATCGGTGGCCCAGAATGCGCGGCGCATAGCGGACGGCGACCTCACCGCGCGGGCAGTCTCGGTCAATGGATCGCTCTCGGGCCTTTCGATGCTCGTCGACGACTTCAATCTCCTGGCCGAGCGGCTCGAAGCTGCGTCGGAAGGCGTCACCCGGTGGAATGCGACGATCGCGCACGAACTGCGAACCCCCGTGACGATCTTGCGGGGGCGTCTGCAGGGACTGGCCGACGGCGTTTTCAAGCCGGAGCCGCAACTGCTCCGATCGCTGGAGGCCCAGGTTACCTCACTCTCGGCGTTGATCGACGATCTTCGCACCGTCACGCTTTTCGACGCGGGGCAGCTGCGCGCCGACCTTCGGGAAACCGACCTCGCCGAAGTGGTGGAAACCACGATACAGCTGATGCGGCCCGAGCTCGAAAAGGCGGGCCTGATCCTGAACACGTCCATCGAACCTTCGAACTGCGTTGCGGATAGCGGGCGTGTTCGCCAGGCGGTGCTGGCGCTTCTGGAGAATGCACGCCGACACGCGGATCCCGGCCCCGTCCATGTCACGCTCGCGCGCCGGGCGGACGAGGTCCATCTGGAAGTGCGTGATTCCGGACCCGGCCTTCCCCCCGACTTCGAGGAACATGCCTTCGATCCCTTCCGGCGTTACGTGGAACAGGGGATAGTTCCCAAGGGCAGCGGACTGGGGCTGTCCGTGGTACGCGCCATCGCGGAGATTCACGCGGGCACGGCCGTCTACCGAAGGATCGACGGTGGAGCCTCGTTCCTCCTCACGATCCCCTGCCGTCCCCAGATATAGAGGCCGGCGCCTGTACTATCGGGATCGGTGCCGGCGAATCTTCACCTGGTTGATCAGGGTGACCGCCAATGTCCCGACCAGGATCGCCGCCACATAGGGATCCACGAGTTCGGAGCGCAGCCAGTCGAAGAGCATGATGGCGAGCGAAAGGAGGAGGATTCCGAGGAATATCTTGCAGATCATCAGGGCTGGTCCGGGAAGCGCCCCTCGCACGCCGATCGATTGCGCTCGGGCTGGCGTGTCGGGCCGTGGAAGGCCGCCGCTCGGCCCCGGGCGCTGTCCAGGGATGGGCCGAACGGCGGCGCCGCAGCCGAAGCCGTGGCCGTCGTAGATCATGCGCCGTCCGGCGCAGGCCAGGCTGCCTCCGGACGGCGTTGCCGGTGATCGATTTCACGCTCAGGATCGCGGAGCGCCAGGCATCGTGAGGGAAGTGATGCGGCGCACCGATCGCCTCAGAAGCGAACGTTCACGCCGGCAAGGACGCGATTGCGCCTGTAGTGGTCGTTGAAGGAGACGCGGTCGAAGTCGGCGCGCAGCGCGACATTCCTGGTCACCGCCAACTCCGCGCCGGCACCCCAGAGAAAGCCGTGCTCGGTCGACTTGCTGGACAGGCTCCCGGTCGTGGTGGCGAGACGGGTGCGGACATTCTGCATCGCCCAGCCGGCCTTGCCGAACAGCAGCACATTGTCGACGGGCTTGATGCCGACGCGCGCCGTGGCATCGAGGGTGAGCCGGGGATCGGTGCGATAGCTGCTGGTACCTCTGCGGGTCACGACGTCGCGACCGCCCGTGGCGATACCGACTTCACCGCCAACGATCGCCATCCGGCCGATCCCGATGTCGTACCCGGCGGCGCCGCGAACCGCGATTCCGCCCCTGGACCGGCTGTCCTTGCTCGTGCCGGTCAGCACCTTCTTGTCCTGATTCTGGTTCCAGCCGCCCGAGATCGCCACATGCGGTCCGGTAAAGCTCGGCTCTGAACTCTGGGCGAACGCAACGGCCGGGGCCAGCGACGCGAGGGTGGCGAGGGTAAGCAGCCTTTTCACAACTTGGTCCTTTTCAGTTTCTGGAGCGCTTCGTTTCCGCTCGCCGACCCAGTTGCTCGCCAAGTGTGCACTATCCGTCGGCCAATTGTCGGGGTCTCGTGGATGCCGTCGCCGGCCGGTCACAACCGCCTCGTGATGCGATCAGGGATGCATGGCACGAGGATGTGCGTGCAGACGGTTCCACCGGTGAATCCCTCAAGGCTGCCGCGCGAACCTTATGTTGCGAGCGCCGTTCACCCAGGCCGCAAACCCGTCGATCTTGCCGTCAGGCGCCCGCGAGAAGACGAAACTGGTCGTGCCGCGCAGGCGCGTCGTGAATCCATCGGCGAAACGCGGCGTCAGTTGCCAGTCCACCGCAAAAGGCTGGCGCATGACCAGACCACCGCCGTTCCGGACCACTGAAATGTGCCTGTCCAGCTCCACGCTGTAATAGGTTCCGACATAGGCATCGAGCGCGGCAGGATCGGCATTGGCAGGCGCAACCGCCACGAAGCGCTGGCTGAGCCTGTCGGCGCCCAGGATTAGTTCGACAGCCTTCCCATTCTCCCGGACGAACTGGGCCATGCCGCCATCCGCGCGCCGGAATCGGTCCTTGCCCATGGGGGCCAGCTGCTGCATCGCCCCTCGCTGGAGCGTTAGCTGCCCCTCGACGACTTGTGTCGTCGCGAGTTCACCGGTCACGGTATCGCGGAATAACCCCTGATATTGAGCAGGGTCCAGGTCGGCCGGCCGGATTGGCGAAGGCGTCGGCCTGGCGGCCGAAACTACGGGCCTTCTCTCTATATAGCCGGCGGCGCGAAGTGCATGCTCGGCGATACCCTCGCCAAGCTCCACGGAATCGACATCGCCATTGTTGCACAGAAGCGCGACCGAAACATGCCTCTCGGGATAGCGGCCCAACCAGGCCTTGTAGCCGGCGGTCGAGCCGCTGTGCGCGATCAGGCGCAATCCGTGCGCGCGGGTGATCTCGAGGCCAAGGCCGTATTCGAGCGGCGTGCCGTTCCGCAATTTGCCCGGCGTCTGCAGGGCCGTCGCCAGCGCCTCGCCGCCAGGTAGATCGGAAGGGTGATCGAGGAACGCGTTCCAGCGCAGCAGGTCCGCGATCGTGGTGAGGAGTCCGCCATTTCCATAGACGTTGGTGAAGGGCATGTTGGCGATGAAGCCCTCGCTACCCGAAGCATAGGCCATGGCCCGTCCGGGCACGACCGTGCGGAAATCCTCCCGCCACCGGCTGTGACGCATGCCCAGCGGCTGGAACAGGCGCTTCTCGGTGAAGCGTTGCAGGCTCGTGCCACTGACGCGTTCGATGATGATCGCTGCAAGGGCGTAGTTCGTATTGGTGTAGAGATATTCGGTGCCGGGGCCGAAGTTCAGGCCCTTCTGGCGCGAGGCCAGGTCAAGGATCATGCCCAGCGTATGGACCTGGGCACCCGGGCCGTTGCCGGTCAACGCCAGCAGGCTCCATTGCTCGCGCAGCCCGCTGCTATGGGTCAGCAGGTGGCGAATCGTGATCGGCACGCCATAGTCCGGCATCTCCGGCAAATAGCGCCTGATATCGTCGTCCAGCGCGAGCTTACCGTCCTGAACCAGGAGTAGCATCGCAGCGGCGGTGAACTGCTTGGCAAGCGAACCGGTCTCGAAAACCGTGTCCCCTGTGATCGGTGCCGGGTGCTCGAGATCGGCCAGTCCATAGCCGCGTATCACCGGAGCAGCCCCGGCGATCACCACGCCTGCCGCGCAGCCGGGCGCCATCGGCGAGATCGACGCAAAGGCGGTGTCGAGGTCGATTCCGGAACGATCCTGTCGGACGGCGATGCGTAGCGGATCCCCCGCGGCCCCCGCCACATTGGCAGAAATGCATGACAGAGCGGCTAGGGCAACGAGACGCATTGAGCGCATGGGACTCTCCGATGACTTGCCATCGCTCAAACCTAGATCGAGCGGCTGCCCAATAGCGGATCGGTGAATATCCCGTTGGAGCGGTGAATGTCCTCCGGCTGCGGTGAACGTCCGCCATGGCTGGCGCCGCCGAGACCGAGGCGGATCGCTCCGAGCTAAGCCGCCGCCGCGACGGGAACGTCTTCCAGGGCTTCACGCAAGGCCGGCAGCCGGGAGCGGCTGACCGGGAGCGGCACGCCTTCGTTCAGGTGCAACCACCAGCGGTCGCCCTCGCGTTCCAGCCGTTGCACCCGGGACAGGTTGGCGATCACCGACCGATGGATGCGCAGGAAATTCGCCGGCAACTGGCTCGCAAGGCCGTCGAGACGTGCTGCATGCAGCAGGCCGCGCCCGCCAACCAGTCGCAACTCGACATAGTCGTCGGCTCCCACCACGGCCAGGATCTCCGCGATCGGCACCAGTTCCACGCCGCGCGCCGAAGCCACCGTCAGGCGATCTGGCCGGCTGGCTGCGCGGGTCAGGGCAGCTTCGCGGCCGCGATCGTCACGGCTCAGGCGCACGACCTCGACCATCAGCAGCGGCAAGACCAGTGCCGCGGCGAGCAGGAAGTAGGATAGATCCGTGAACCATTCGGGAAGCCCGAGGGCCAATGCGAGGAACAGCACCAGATAGGCAAGGGAAGGCCGTGCGCCGGGAAGTCGCCGCCACACCCCCGCCGCGGCTGGCACGACGGCAAGGGCAACCCCCAGGATCAGTGCCCATATCGTTTTCACATCGAAGCCCGGCAGCAGGACCGTGGCGGGGACCAGGCCGAGCGAGGCAAGTGTCATCAGGCGCCCCGCCCCGGGCAGGAACCGGGATGAGACATAACGCACCAGCAGGACCGCGAAGATCGCCGCCAGCACCCAGATGGCGCTCATCCGCCAGCCGTGCAGGGGATAGGAATAGTCGAACAATGTCCGCAGGCTCTCGACAATGGCCTGCAGCGTCGCAACGCCCGCCATCGCGGCCAGGATCAGACTGGTCCCGGTGCGGCGCATCGCGTGGATGACCCCGAAGCCGAATGCCGCGGCCAGCAACGTACCAGCTGCTAGGAAGGTGATGGCCAGCGGCGCGATGCGCGGCGGATACGGATAGGGCAAGACGGCAACGGCACTCATCGGGCGTGCGAACCGCAGGCCGCCGTGAAAGGACGACAGGCGCAGTACCAGCTCGTTCTCGCCGGGCCGCCAGACGGTCTCGCGGATGGGGAAGATCGCCTGATACCGCCCGGGCATCTCATCCTGCGCCGTGGCGCCGGGACGACCGTTCGCGCCGAGGCGTTGACCGTTGAGCCAGGCTTCCGATGACGCGACGCCGGCCACATAGAGCACGCGCACATGCGCATCCGTCGGGGAATGGACGATGGACCGGACCCAGATTTCCTGCCCTTGCGGATCGATGGAACCGGCAATGGGACGGCAGTCGCTGACTACCGGACCGGCCTGGCCGACCATGCCGCGACAGGATTGCCATGAGGTGTCCTGGGCATGAGCCGCGGACATGGATCCCATCAGGAAGAAGCTGAAGAGCAGGATTCGCCACATGCGCCCCGTCTAGGACGCAGTTCGCCGAGATGCACCGCCATTCGCCGATGCCCGGGCGCTATTGACCGAGCCGGTGTAGCCGGGTGCACCCCAAACGGGTCAGCCGGTTACATGACCAACACATCGCTCAATCGCCGCACCCTGCTCGCCGCAGCCGTCCTTGCTTATCCCGCCCTGGCGATCGCCCGGACCTCTGCGCAGACGACGCCACCGTCACAGGACGGCCCCTTCCGCTTCAAGGGCTGGCGCGGCGCGGAGACCGACGCCGAGCGCGGCTTCTTCGAGGTTCCCGAAGACCGCCGCGATCCGGGCTCGCGAAAAATCCGGCTGGGCTATGTCCGGTTTCCTTCCACCGCAGCCCGGCCCGGCCCGCCGATCGTCTACCTGGCGGGTGGTCCCGGCGGCGCGGGGTCCACGGCTGCGGCCGGGCCGCGCTTCCCCATCTTCATGGCTCTCCGTGAAGTCGCCGATGTGATAGCCTTCGACCAGCGCGGCACGGGCATGTCCGCCGCCATCCCTGCCAGGCCCGATCCCGTAGCTCCCCTGCCCGTGTTCACGCGGGAAGGATTGACGGCCTATTTCCGCGACGACCTTCAGCGCGCCTGGGCGGACTGGACGCGGGCCGGCGTCGCAATCCGCGGCTACAACACCGAACAGAACGCCGACGACATCGATGATCTGCGAAAGCATCTCGGTGTGGAGAAGATCGACCTCTGGGGCATCAGCTACGGCTCACATCTGGCGCTCAGCATGCTCAAGCGGCACGGCGAACGGGTGAACCGCGTGGCCCTGGCCAGTCTCGAAGGGCAGGATCAGACGGTGAAGCGGCCGGCCCGGATCGATGCCTTTCTCGATCAGGTCGATGCCTTGCTGGCCAGTGACCCGGCGGTCCGCGCGGAGATACCCGACCTGCCGGCCCTGATGCGCCGCGTGCATGCCAGGCTCGAGGCAGCGCCCGCCAGGATGACCGCCAAGCTGGGAAACACACCGGTCGAGCTGCAACTGGGCGGCTTCGGCATCCAGCTCATGTCGGGAGGGCTCATCGCCAATCCGCGCACGCTGGTCATGCTGCCGGGAATATATCGGGCGCTCGACGCCGGCAGAACGGATGTGCTCGAGCCGTTCCTGTCCGAGTTCACCGGTCTTCTGGGCATCAGCGGCATGCCCGAGGCCATGGACCTGGCATCCGGGATCTCGCCCGCCCGGCTGGCGATGGTGCAGCGCGAGGCCCGGTCGGCCGTATTGGGGGACGCGCTGAACTTCCCGATGCCGCACTTGCTGGGCGCGGTGCCGGCGGCTGACCTTGGCGAGGCCTTCCGGGCACCGATCCGCATCGGTCACCCCGCCTTGCTGGTTGCCGGATCGCTGGACGGCCGCACACCGCTGGCCGAACAGGCCGAGGTAGCGGCGCAATTCCAGCGCAAATCCCGCGTGATCGTCGAGAATGCCGGCCACAATGTCTTCGAGGCCCATCCCGATGTGCAGGGCCTGCTGGTGCGGTTCTTCCGCGGCGAGGCACTGGCCGACACGAAGCTGACCCTGCCTCCGCCAAAGTTCCAGCTGGGATGACTTGACCGGAAAACGTCGTTGACGATCGCCACCGGCGCTACCGGTCGTCGATCCGACTAGGGGCTGTCGGGCGTGTCGTCGTCCTGGGTGGCGATGATCACGCCGCCGGCGACGATGCCCAGGATGCCGATGACCGCGATGATCGGCGCGCCGGCGATGTCGGACTTGTCCTTCGACGCAGTGGAAGCCCGCAGCGACAACTTCGAAGCTGAAGTCTCGGAGGCTGCAAGCGCAGGCGCCACGGCCAGCGAGACGAGAGCGACCGCAGTCGCGGCCCGACCAAGAATACGCATAACTCACTCCCTCTTTTCAGGAACGGGAATGAAATGCGCCGCAACCGCCGATGGTTCCCGCAGTGCAGCAGCGCCGCCGCCATGCGGGGTTGGCAGGCGCAGCTTGCGGCCATACACCGGTGCAGACCAGCCGGATTGTCCTGATGTCCCCTCGCCTTCTCTGCCTGTTGCCCCTGCTAGCGCTCGCGGCGTGCGAAAGCTCGGGCCAGCGACGCGACAACACGGCGGTGGTCGTGAGCGCGATCGGGGCAGGCAGCGCCCTGGCCGACCCGGACAATGGCCCGCTCGACCCCGCCCGGCGCGTGCTGCTCGGCGCGACGGCCCAGGGGCTGGTCCGCTTCGATGCAGCCGGCCAGATCGAGCCCGGCCTCGCCGAGCGCTGGATCGTGATCGACGACGGCCGCAGCTTCATCTTCCGCCTGCGCGACGGCGCCACCTGGCCGGACGGCCAGCCGGTCACCGGCGAGCAAGTCGTGCGCACGCTGCGCCGCGCCATCGCGCCCCGCTCGCGCAACCCGCTGTCCCCCTTCCTCGCCGTGATCGACGAGATCGTGGAGATGACGCCGCAAGTGATCGAGGTGCGGCTGAAACGCCCGCGACCGGACCTGCTCAAGCTATTCGCCCAGCCCGAGATGGCATTGTTCCACCCCGACAAGATCGACGGCAGTGGCCCGTTCCGCCCGACGCAGAACCGCGCCGGCGTGCTGCTCCGCCCCGTGCCCGACGCGACCGATCCCGACGACACGGCCGGTCCCCGGCCGCAGGAGACCCTGCTCTTCCATGGCGAGCGGGCGGCGGTGGCGCTCGCCCGTTTCCGCGACGGCCGATCCGATCTGATCCTGGGCGGCAGCTTCGTCGACTGGCCACTGGTCGGCACCGCGGGCATCGCCACCGCCAATGTGCGGCTCGACAACGCCCTGGGCCTGTTCGGGCTCGCCGTGGCAACGCGCGACGGCTTTCTTGCCGACCCCGCCAATCGCGCAGCGATCGCCATGGCGATCGACCGGGCCACGCTGACCCACCAGCTGCACCCGGACTGGGCACCGGTCGAAACATTGCTGCCGGCCCAGCTCGATTCGGCCAATCCGCCCGCCCAGCCCGCCTGGGCGGCACTCGACCTCGACGAGCGTCGCCAAACCGCGCGCAATTCGGTCGCGGCATGGCGCCGGGGGCACCCTGGCACGATCACGCTGCGCATCGCCCTGCCCGCCGGCCCCGGCGCGACGCTGGTCTGGTCGCGGCTGGCCGAGGCGCTCTACGCGATCGGGATCAAGCCCGTGCGCACCGGCCCGGAGGATCCGGCGGAGTTGCGCCTGATCGATGCCGTCGCGCCCTATGACAGCGCACGCTGGTTCGTCGCCACGGCCTGCCAGGCCTGCTCCGACGACGCCCGGACGCTGATCGAGGCCGGCCGCGACGCGCCCGACCTCTATGCCCGCTCCCACCGCATCGCCGAGGCGGATGCCGCGCTGGCAGCGGACGGAGCATACATCCCTATCGCCCAGCCCTTCCGATGGTCTATCGTCGCGCTGCGGCTCCAGGCCTGGCAGGGGAACGCCCGGGCCTGGCACCCGTTGAACCACCTGCGCAACGAAACGAGGTGAACGTGGCGAAGACGACGCGGATGGCTTCCACGACCCTGCCCCTGGGCCGGCACGCACAGGATGTGCGCCGCCGGATCGAGATGATGGAGCATCTGCTCGAGCGCAGCATTCCCATCCCGGGCCTCAAGAGCAAGGTCGGCCTCGACGCGGTGCTGGGCCTGGTCCCCGTCGGCGGCGACGTGATCGCGGCGCTGCTCGGCCTCTACATCGTCTGGGAAGCCCGCAACCTCAACATGCCGAAGACGACCATGGCCCGGATGATCGGCAATGTCGGCTTCGACTGGCTGATCGGCCTGGTGCCCGTGGTCGGCGACGCGGCCGACTTCGTGTTCAAGTCGAACAGCCGCAACCTCAAGCTGATCAAGCGCCACCTCGACAAGCACCACCCGGGCACCAGCACGGTCGACCACAGCTGATTTCCTACACCGAACGCAGCGCCGACTCGCCGAAGCCGGATCGTCGGCGGCGAAAGGTCACAAAAGTCTCGACACCCAATAGAGCACGCCATTCCTCGCTGCCCGCAACATGCTTGCGCGACGCTGATCCTATCGTTCCAACAACCGTCAAAGAGCGGCCAGCGCATGCGGGCCGCGGGAGCCAAGCAGGCGAAATCCTACATTGCAACCGCCGGATCTAGCGCCGCCCGCTGCCCCGCCAGATCCTGAGCGGATTCGCATCCGCCGCGCCGCCGCTGTTCGGCTTGCAGCGCTCGTAGCGCAGGCCGGTGTCGAGGCAGAGCCACAGCTCGTCGAGCCAGTTCTCCCTGGTCACCGTCACGCGGATCGACTCCGCCGGGATGTTCGGATTGGCTGCGGCGAAGCGGGCCTTGAACTGGCCGACGGTCAGGTCGCCGCGCGAAAGCCGGTCCATGTCCGGATAGCGGACCAGGTCGTAGAGCCGCTTGGCCGTGGCGAAATAGGTGGACGGCGCCATGCTGGTGCAGGTGCCGTGCTTGGCCCATTCGTGCTGGATGAGCTGGGCCGAGGGCGTGGTGCACAGCATCTGCTTGATCTGCGCCGGCGAGAGAATACGCGTGTCGGCGCAATATTGCGGCCAGGTCTTGCCCGTGCCGTCCGGCCACAGGCCGTGCAGGGTGAAGCCGAAGCGGGCACCCCGGCTGCAACGGAAGCGATTCTCCGGATTGGTGCCATCGGCACGGCACAGCCCCGGATTCCAGGTGAGCGCCAGCGTGTAGCTGCCGATCGGCAGGATACGGCGCGGCTGCTTCGCATCGGGCAGGTCCGGACGCGGACGCTCGACACCCGCCGCAGGGCGGCACATCAGCGCCTGTGCCGAGGCGATACCCGGCAGCAGCGCCAGGCCGGTGCCGACGATCCCGAGAACCAGCTTGCGCATCACGCCACTCCCTCTTGCGCGAAATCCAGGCCGATATCGGCGGCGGGCGCCGACTGGGTCAGCCGACCGACACTGATATAGGTAACGCCGCTTTCGGCGATCGCGCGGATCGTGTCGAGCCGCACCCCGCCCGAAGCCTCGGTCGGCACACGGCCGGCGACCAGCGCCACGGCCTCGCGCAGCGTCTCCGGGCCCATATTGTCGAGCAGCAGATGGGTGGCGCCCGCCTGGAGCGCGGGCTCGATCTGGTCGATCCGGTCGACCTCGACGATGATCCGCTCGATCCCGGCCGCCACTGCACGGCGTGCGGCCTCGGCCACCGAACCGGCGACCGCGACATGATTGTCCTTGATCATCGCCGCATCCCACAGGCCCATGCGGTGGTTCGTCGCCCCGCCCATCCGCGTCGCGTATTTCTCGAGCACGCGCAGGCCCGGCAGCGTCTTGCGGGTGTCGAGCAGCGTCGCGCCGGTGCCCTGGATCGCATCGACATAGGTCCGTGCCATCGTCGCGATGCCCGAGAGATGCTGGACGGTGTTGAGCGCCGAGCGTTCGGCGGTGAGCAGCGCGCGCGCCTTGCCCCGCAAGCGCATCAGATCGGTGCCGGCGGCGACGCGGTCGCCATCCTCGACCAGCCGCTCGATCTCCACCTCGGGATCGAGCGCGCGGAAGAATGCCTCGGCGATGGGAAGCCCGGCGACGGTGATCGCATCGCGGCTGTCCATCACGCCGGCGAATATCGCATCGGCGGGGATCACCGCGGCGGAGGTGATGTCGCCCGTGTCGCCCAGATCCTCGGCGAGGGTGGCGGCGACGAAGGCGGCGAGATCGAAGCGGTCGAGCGTGAAGGCCATGCGTCGCCCCTTAAAAGCCGCGCCGGGTGGCGGCAATGGCGCGATCACGCAACCGCACCCTCGCCCGCAAAGTGAAGGGAGTAGAGGCAAATCGTTTCACTTTGCCCGGAGCCCCCGATCCATGGCGGGAATCGAGTGAAAACCGAAAGCGCGACACCATGCGTACATGGCAGCAGACGAAATCCTACATTGCAAGCGCCCGTTCGCCCGGTCATCGATGGGCCATGGCCGATGCCGAACCCCTGAACTTTCCCGAGGTCCGCCGTCTCCGAGAATATTGGGACCGCCGGCTGACTCATGTCTCCTCGCCGCCGGAGGAATGGGTGTCGGACAAGCTGCTGCTCGACGCGTTGGGACTGGGCCTCGAGCAGACGTTGCAGTTCATCTCCAGCGAAAGGCCCGATTTCGAAGGCTTTCGGCGCTGGATCGTCGCAACCGCCGGCGCGCCCGACCGGCTGACCATCGCGCGCTACCACGCCGCGCTGGACGGCACCCCGCCTCCCCCCGCCATCGCCGCGCGACTGGCCGGGATCGATGCGATGCCGGACGTACTGGATGCCGACGCCCTCGCCCATTGGGAGGCGCAGGGCTATGTGATCCTGCGCGGCGCGATCGCGCCGGAAGAAGCCGAAGCCGCCGCCGCGCTGCTCTGGAAAACGGTGGGCGCCGACCCGGACGATCCGGCGACCTGGTACGGCCCGCGCAACAACGGGCTGATGGTCCAGCTATTCCAGCATCCCGCACTGGAGGCGGCGCGGCGTTCGGCGCGGGTGCACAAGGCCTTCGCCCAGCTCTGGGGCAGCAGCGACCTGTGGCCGCGCATCGACCGGATGAGCTTCAACGCGCCGGTCCTCCCGCATCAAAACTTCGGGGCGCCTCGGCTGCACTGGGACGCGAGCCTTGTCCCGCCCATCCCGTTCGCGACGCAGGGTATCCTTTATCTCACGGATACCGCGGCAGATCAGGGTGCGTTCGAGCTGGTGCCGGGCTTCCATCACGAACTGGCGGACTGGCTGGACAGCCTGGGCGACGCGAATCCGCGGACGGTAGACCTGAGCGACCGCGCGGTGCGGGTGGCGGCGGGCGCGGGCGACCTGATCATCTGGCGGCACGACCTGCCGCACGGGGCGACGCCCAACGCCGCGACGAAGCCGCGGCTGGCGCAATATGTGAACTTCTATTCGGCAGAGATGGGAGTGCAGCCGAAGTGGCGGTGAGCTGCTTGTTCCCCTCCCTGGAAGGGAGGGGAGAAGAGAGAGATCAATCCCCCTTGGTCGGATCCCCGCCGATCGTCGGCGCCGGGCCCAGGTCCCCCATGCCCACCGTGGCGCTCGCCATGTCGAGCATGCGGTCGAGGCTCTTCTTGGCCTGGAGGCGCAGGCCTTCCTCGATCTCGATGCGCGGCGTGAGGTCACGTAGGGCGAGGTAGAGCTTCTCCAGGTTGTTGAGCGCCATGTACGGGCAGATGTTGCAGTTGCAGTTGCCGTCGGCGCCGGGCGCGCCGATGAAGTTCTTCTCCGGCATCGCCTTCTGCATCTGGTGGATGATGTGCGGCTCCGTCGCGACGATCAGCGTGTCGCCGGCCATCGCCTGCGAGAACTCCAGGATACCGCGGGTCGAGCCGACATAATCGGCGTGATCGAGCACGTGCGGCGGGCATTCGGGATGCGCGGCGACAGGGGCGCCGGGGTGCTGGGCCTTGAGCTTGAGCAGCTCGGTTTCCGAGAACGCCTCGTGCACGATGCACACGCCCGGCCAGAGCAGCATGTCGCGACCGATCTTGCGCTTGAGATAGCCGCCGAGATTACGGTCCGGGCCGAAGATGATCTTCTGCTCGGGCGGGATCTGGGCGAGGATCTTCTCCGCCGAGCTCGACGTTACGATGATGTCGCTGAGCGCCTTAACCTCTGTCGAGCAATTGATGTAGGTCAGCGCGATGTGATCCGGATGCGCGGCGCGGAAGGCGGCGAACTGCTCCGGCGGACAGCTGTCCTCGAGGCTGCAGCCGGCATTCATGTCGGGCAGCACGACGATCTTCTCGGGCGAGAGGATCTTGGCGGTCTCTGCCATGAAGCGCACGCCGCAGAAGGCGATCACCTCGGCATCGGTCTCGGCGGCCTTGCGCGAGAGATCGAGGCTGTCGCCGACGAAATCGGCCAGGTCCTGCAGCTCGGGCTTCTGGTAATAATGGGCGAGGATGACGGCGTTGCGCTCCTTGCGCAGCCGATCGATCTCCGCCCGGAGATCGAGCCCGGCCAGGCTCCCACCGATGCCGTTGCGCGCGTCCATGTTCCTGCACTCCCTTGCCCGCGCCGCACATGGCCCGGCGGAGGCGCAGGTTCAAGGCTGAATGGGCGGCCAATGCGCGGCGAAGGGTCGAACCGCTCCCGGCGAGCCCGCCACCACCATGCGGGTGATCCCCTCCCCCATCGGCGAGAAGGCGATCGCCTCGGCCAGCAGGAAGGAGCCGGTCATCGCGGCCAGCCCCCAGATCCAGGCCGGATGTACAGTGCCGGTGCGCCTGCGGTCGACGATCATGCCGATCACCGGGAAGAGCGACGGCGCGAGCAGCGCCGCGACCGGCCAGGACCAGGGGATCATGAAGGGCACCGGCAGGATGCGCCCGAAGCCCGGCCCGGTGATCGCGGCCATCGAGCAGAGCATCAGCCGGCGATGCCAGTCCGACTGCCTCCGCCTCGAGACGGCGGCGAACACCAGGCCGGCAAAGCAGAGCAGCCCGGCGGGATTGCCGAACAGGAACTCTGGCAGGTCGAAAAAGGGCGGGCCGCCATGGTGCCGCACCGCGTAGATGGTGATCACCGTCCCCATCACCACCATCAACGGCACCCAGACCACCGATATCCAGCCGAGCTTGCGGTGGAGCCCGACATGCCCGGTCGCGACCAGCAGGTTCTGGGCGAGGAAGATCGCGATCCAGCCCATGAAGACCAGGGCGTGAACGTGGTAGATCAGCGGCAGCGCGAAGCTCGACCGGCCCATCGCCAAGTTGAGCGAGAAGCCCCCGACGATCACTGCGATCATGGCGAGCGACAGGATCAGGAAGAAGCGGTCGCGCCGCGCACGCGGAATTGGTTCGGCAATCGTCGCCATGTTCAGTCCCCCCACCGACAAACCTGCGAATGTTGGAAGGTATCTTGTTTGGGACGGATTGGAAACATTTCTCCCTCTCCCCTGAAGAGGAGAGGGAGAAGAAAGTCACCACTTGTTGGCGATCACGTCCTCTGGCCGGCGGGATTCATCCCAGCGTTCGGTCGGGCGCTTGGCCTCGTCGGGGAAGAGCACCTCGACATCGGCGGCGATCCCGGTGGCGCGCAGCGGCATGGCGAAGCTGCGCTCGACCGCGCGGCGGGTCGCGTCGCGGGCCATGCGCATGTACGGGCCGGACTGGGCCTGGCGGAGCAGCTCCTGCTGGCCGGCCTTGCGATTGGCGTCGTCGAGCTTGCCCCCGACATCGGTGACCGACAGCAGGATGCCGCCATTGTCGTACTGTCGGATCTGGTCGAGATCGACGTCCGGCCCCATCGCCTCGACCGCGGGCAGCGTGATGGTGAGCCGCTTCTTCGCGGCGTCCCAGCGCACATCCTCCTGGCGGAGCTTCGACAGGTCGACTTCGTAGCGGACGCTGCCCGGCATGATCATCGTCTTCTGGGCCGTGAGGCCGAGCTGGCTCTGCTTCGAGGTGACCACCGCGACGAACTTGGCGGCGAAGGCGGACAGGCGGTTCTGCTCGCGCAGCCCGGCAAGGCTGGCCTGCGCCACCGTCTCGGGCGTCGGGCCGGCGAATTGCTGCTTGATCGTGTTGCCGAGGAACCAGAAGCCGGCGCCCATCACCAGCACCACCGCCAGCACGATGGTGAGCGTCACGCCGAACAGCTTGAGGCAACCCCCGCCCTGCTTCACGCCCTCTTCCAAGCGTCACCCTCCTCGCTGACGAGCCCGCGATCCCGGAGATCGATCAGATGCGCGAGCACCGATCGCCCGGCCGCGCCGTTGAGCCGCGGGTCGAGCCCGACATACATGCGCTCGACCATCGCGGGAACCGTGCCGGTGCCGGCCTCGAGCAGGCGCAGGATCTGCCCTTCGCGCTGCTTGCGGTGGCCGATCAGCCCGCGCACGAAGCGATGCGGCCTGGCGATCGGCTCGCCATGCGCGGGGAAATAGGTGCGGTCGCCCGCGCGGTGCATCAGCTTGTCGAGGCTGCGCATATAGGCCGCCATGTCGCCATCGGGCGGCGCGACCACGGTGGTCGACCAGCCCATGACATGGTCGCCGCTGAACAGCCCGCCGGATTCCTCCAGCGCGAAGCACAGATGGTTGGAGGTGTGGCCCGGCGTGGCGACGGCGGAGAGCGTCCAGTCCGGCCCCGCGATGCGCTCGCCGTCCGCCAGCACCCGATCGGGCGCATAGCCGGCGTCGAACGAGGCATCGGCGCGCGGGCCGGCATCGGCGAGGCTGAGCGGCGCGCAACCGATGATCGGGGCACTGGTCAGCGCCTTGAGCGGCGCCGCCGCCGGGCTGTGGTCGCGGTGGGTGTGCGTGCAGAGGATCGCGAGCACCTTGCGCCCCGCGATCGCGGAGACCAGCGCCGCGATGTGCTCGGGATCGTCCGGGCCGGGATCGATCACGGCGAGCTCGGTGGTGCCGACCAGATACGTCTGGGTGCCGGTATAGGTGAAGGGCGACGGATTGGGCGCCAGGATCCGGGTGACCAGCGGGTCCAGCGTCATGGCCAGGCCGGTCGGAGCGTCCACGGGGATGTCCATGCCCCCGAGATGGCCTTTGCCGCGCCGCGGCGCAAGCCTGTCGAATGAAACGGGGCCGGCCGCGAAGGAGAGCAGCCGGCCCCGTAGAAGGGCGTTCGTGAAAGGGGCTTGATCCGAACGCCCTTCCCCTCTCGGGTTACTTCTCGGCCTCGGCGGCGCCCTTCTCGACTTCGGCGATGGCTTCATCGATGCCCTTCAGGGCCTTGGCGCGCTGCTCGGGGCTGAGATCGATCTGGTTCTCGATGGCGTTCCGGGAGATGCGCAGGCCCATCACTGCCGAGCGCATGCCCATCCGCTTGGAGTCGAACGCGATCTTCTCGGCGTTGATCGCGATCTTCTCGATCCGGTTCGAGCAGATAATCATCACCTTCTTGCCGTCCTTCTCGAACTTTTCGACCACCGGCTTGCCGTCCGTGGTCTCGGCGCAGTTGGCATGGCGGATCTCGGGCACCTTGACGCGGATCGCCTCGATGTCGGGCATCTCGCTCTCGGTCTTGCTGCCATCGGCGTGGACCATCACGATCTTGGTGATGCGCTTGCCGTCCTTGTCCTTGCCGTCCTGGCTGGTGGTATAGGTGTAGGTGCGGACCTTGACCGGGGCCTCGGGTGCTTCCGGTGCGGCAGCCGGGGCCGCGGGCGCGGCGGGCATGGGCACCGAAGGCTCGGCCGGTGCGGCGGGCGGTGCCGGGACGTCCTGGCCGAGCTTCACGCCGGTGACCGTCTCGACCCTGGCCTTGATGGTCTCGGCGGCCTGGGTGCCCGAGGCGGTGAGGCCGAGCGCGGCCAGGCCGAGGGCACCGGTGCCGACCAGGCCGGCAGCAAGGCGTGCGGGGGAATTCTTGTGGGTCTTCGAAAGCATGCGGAGCCTCCCTTTGACTTCGTTGATCGTGTGCAAGTGACATGCCGCCGAGACCGCACCCCCATGCGCGGACTTGACGATCGCACGGCCATAAGCATGGCGCAGTGCCTGGGCGCGGCCGGCGAGCACCAGGGCGTCGCAGGCCATTTCCTGGTCGGCACGGAAGGCGCGGAAGGCCCTCCAGGCGACCGGATTGAACCAGTGGATGGCGAGGACGAACAGCGCGACCCAGTTCGCGATCAGATCGCCGCGGACATGGTGGCCGAGTTCATGGGCGAGCGCGAGGTCGCGCTCCTGCTCGTCGTAGCGCTCGGTGAAGTCGCACGGAAAGGCGACATATTTGCGCAGCACCCCGAAGGCGAGCGGGCCGTGGACCGCATCGGTCTCGATCACGCGCACCTTGCCCTGGGCGATGGTACGATCGACCCGCGCGGCCTTGAGCAGCCGGGCGCAGTGCCGCCGATGCGCGATCAGGTGATAGGCGAGGAAGCCGAGCGCCCCGATCACCCACAGGCCGAGCGCGAGGATCAGCACGCTCGGGCCGCTTGCGGCATAGGTCGGCGCGACCAGGGCGGCCGGCACCGAATGGCCGGCGGTGCCGAGCTCGACGATCGTCACCGCGTTCTGGTCGATCCCCGCGGGCAGCGCCTCGGGCTTGATCACGCCGGTGACGATCCCGGGCACGTCCGCCTCGCGGACGAAGGGCGACACCAGGCTGGTGAGCGTCCAGTCGCCCGGCAAGGGCGGCATCAGCATCCGGATCACCGGCATCGCCCACAGCGCATAGGCCATTTGCGGGCCGAAGGCGCGGCGGACGGGTGCGCGGAGGGCGAGCACCAGCAGCATCAGCAGCGTGCTCGCGACGAAGGTCTCTACGATCCAGCCGGTCATTGCTTTAGATCCCTGAGCAGCGCCTCGATCTCGGCGATATCCTGGTCGGTGAGCTGGTCCCGCTCGGCGAGGTGGGCGACCAGCGGCGTCAGCTTGCCACCGAACAGCCGGTCCATCAGCTTGCGCGATTCCCCGGCGACATAATCCCCGCGCACGACCAGCGGACGATAGAGGTAGCGGCGCCCCTCTTCCTGGTGCGCGATGATGTTCTTGGCGAGGAGGCGCCCGAGCAGGGTCTTGACCGTGTTGGCGCTCCAGCCGCGCTCGGCAGGCACGCGCTCGGCCACTTCCTGGGCGGTGAGCGGCGACTCTTCCCACAGCACTTCCATCACGGCGTGCTCTGCGTCGCTGATCCGTTCCGTCATCGGAGTCCCTCTTGAATGACTACGCCTGTAATCGTCACGATTACGTCTGTAGTCAAGCGGGTGAATGCGGGATGAACGGAATCTGACGGGCTCGGCGAAGCAATCCGATCCAGGGGCACAAAACTGTCGGAATCGCTTACAAGTGCGGGCCCTGGTTAAAACCCGCTAACCAATAGAACCCACGCAAATCTGCGGTTCGTGCAAACTGGCACGCAGGCTGCAAAGTATAGGGCACCCCAAGCGTTTCGACGCTTCATTTCAGGGTGGGTCGACCGCTACTTCCCCGGTCTCGCGTCGACCCACCCGACCCGGGTTTCCCCAGATCCACCGAATCGACGGCTTGACGCCGTGACGTCACGCCATGGCGCCATGCTGCCATGACGTCACGAAAAAGGCCGCCACCCGCGGCGAACCGGGATGGCGACCTGATCTTTCGACGGCCCGCGATCCGGCCAAGGCCGGACCGGCGGAACTTATGCCGCGGCGTCCTTGGCGAGGAGCTGGGCCAGCTCGCCGCTTTCGTACATTTCCATCATGATGTCCGAACCGCCGACGAACTCACCCTTCACATAGAGCTGCGGGATGGTCGGCCAGTCGGAGAATTCCTTGATCCCCTGGCGGATGCCCTGGTCCTGGAGCACGTCGACGCTCTCGAACTCGGCACCGAGATGGTTGAGGATCGCGATGGCGCGGCTGGAGAAGCCGCACTGCGGGAACAGCGGGCTGCCCTTCATGAACAGCAGCACTTCGTTGCTGTCGACCAGCTGCTGGATGCGGGCCTGGGTGTCGTCGGTCACTTGGTCTTACTCCTCGACAGGCGCTTCGGTGGTGAGCTGGAGCGCGTGGAGCACGCCGCCCATGCGCCCGCCGAGCGCGGCATAGACCGCCTGGTGCTGGCGCACCCGCGGCATGCCCTTGAACATCGGCGCGACAACCCGCGCCGCATAATGATCGCCATCACCGGCAAGATCGGTGATCTCGACCCGGGCATCGGGGATGCCGGCCTTGATCAGCTCCTCGATCTCGCTGGCCGCCATCGGCATCAGGCTTCGCCCATCAGCTGGCGGCGGGCCTCGACCGACTGCTCCTCGAGCGCACGGCGCACGGTGGCGTCATCGGTCTCCACGCCGGCGGCGAGCAAGTCGCCGAGCAGCTTGCGGATCACGTCCTCGTCGCCGGCTTCCTCGAAATCGGCCTGGACGACTGCCTTGGCATAGGCGTCGGTCTCTTCCGGGGTGAGCTTCATCTGCGCGGCGGCCCACTGGCCGACGAGCTTGTTGCGGCGAGCCGTGACGCGGAAAGCCATGTCCTCGTCGCGCGCGAACTTCGCCTCGAATGCCCGTTCGCGATCGTCGAAAGTCGTCATCATGGTCCCCTATATGGCGTTCGGAGCCGAGATAGGGGGGCGACGGGCATAGGGCAAGCGCACCAATTCCTCCCTCGGAGCGCAGCTCCGGGGGAGGGGGACCGCGCGCGCAGCGCGTGGTGGAGGGGGGATGACCGCACGCCGGGTGGCCTGTGGAGAGGCCCCCTCCACCATTTGCTGCGCAAATGGTCCCCTTCCCCCGCTGCGCGAGGGAGGAATTTCTAGACCGTCACCACGACCTTCCCGATCACCTGGCGCGCAGCCATCTTCGCGATCGCCTGGCCACCATCGGCCAATGCAAACGTCTCGGTCACCTTCGGCGCGATCCTGCCCTCGGCCCAGAGGCGGAAGAGATGCTCGACATGCGCCTGGTTACCCTTGGGATCGCGCGCCGCGAAGGCGCCCCAGAACACGCCGCAGACGTCGCAGCTCTTGAGCAAAGTCAGGTTGAGCGGCAGCTTCGGGATGCCCGCCGGGAAGCCGACCACCAGATAGCGCCCCTCCCAGCCGATCGCGCGCAGCGCCGGCTCGGCATAGTCGCCGCCGACAGGATCGTAGATCACGTCGGCGCCCTGTGGCCCCAGCGCCGCCTTGAACTGTTCGGCCAGCGCCCTGGACTGGTCCTTGTCGAACGGCGCCCGGCCATAGACCAGCGCTTCGTCCGCACCTGCCGCTTTGGCCGCCGCCGCCTTCTCTTCCGAGGAGACCGCCGCGATCACCCGCGCGCCGAACGCCTTGCCGAGCTCGACCGCCGCGAGGCCGACGCCGCCGGCCGCACCCAGCACGAGCAGATTCTGCCCCTCGCGCAGATGCCCGCGATCGAGCAGCGCGTGGATCGTCGTGGCATAGGTGAGCAGCAGCGCCGCGCCTTCCTCGAAGCTGCGGCCTTCGGGCAATTTGAACAGGCGGAAGGCTTCGATCGCGATCTTCTCGACCAGCCCGCCATGGCCGGTCACCGCGATCACCCGGTCGCCGACTTCCCAGCCGGTGACGCCCTCGCCCACGCTCTCGATCACGCCCGCGATCTCGCCGCCCGGCGCGAAGGGGCGCGGCGGCTTGAACTGGTATTTGTCCTCGATGATCAGGAAGTCGGGATAGTTGATCGCGCAGGCCTTCACCGCGACGACCACCTGCCCCTTGCCGGCCGCCGGATCGGCGACCTCTTCCAGAATTAGAGTGTCAGGTCCGCCCGGTTGCTTCGAGAGCAGTGCCTTCATTCGCCGTCTCCACCGCGATCCACGGGCGGCTTTGCGCCATCCCGGATTCGAATTTCGAAATCGCGGTATCTTGTGCCAGCGTCATGCCGATCTCGTCCAGCCCTTCCATCAGGCACTGGCGGCGGAAGGCGTCGAGTTCGAAGGGGAAACGGTCCTGGAAGGGCGTGGTGACGGTCATCGTCTCGAGATCGACGGTGATCTCGTCGGTCCTGGCCACTTCGACCAGCCGGTCCACGGCGTCCTGGGGCAGCACCACCGGCACGATGCCGTTCTTGAAGGCGTTGCCCGAGAAGATGTCCGAGAAGCTCGGCGCGATCACCGCCTTGATGCCCAGGTCGGCGAGTGCCCAGGCGGCATGCTCGCGGCTGGAGCCGCAGCCGAAATTGTCGCCGGCGACGAGCACGGGCGAACCGGCATAGCGTTCGTCGTCGAAGACGTTGCCCGGCTGCGCGCGCACGCTTTCGAACGCGCCCTTGCCCAGCCCCTCGCGCGTCGTGGTCTTCAGCCAGTGCGCGGGAATGATGATGTCGGTGTCGATATTCTTGGCGCCCCACGGATAGGCGCGCCCCTCGACCTTGCGAACGGCTTCCACTTTACACAACCTCCCGGATCAGCGGGCGGCTGCAGTCTCCGCCTTCGCTTCCATGCCCTTGCCGGTTGCGGCGTATCCCGCCGCCAGCCCACAAAGCACCGTGCTCGCAATCAGTGCCACCAGCGCCCGCTTCATACTTCATCCCCTCACGCATCCGCCGACATCAGCTCCCTGACATCGGTGAGGCGCCCCCGGATCGCCGCCGCCGCCGCCATGGCCGGCGACAACAGGTGCGTCCGCGCGCCCGGACCCTGCCTCCCTACGAAATTTCGATTCGAGGTGGAAGCACAACGTTCCCCGGCGGGGACCTTGTCGGGGTTCATGGCGAGACACATCGAGCAGCCCGGCTCGCGCCACTCGAAGCCCGCCTCGGTGAAGATGCGGTCGAGCCCCTCGGCCTCGGCCTGGCGCTTGACCAGTCCGGAGCCCGGCACGATCAGCGCCTGACGGATCCGATCGGCGACATGATGGCCCTTCACCACCGCCGCGGCGGCGCGCAGGTCCTCGATCCGGCTGTTGGTGCACGAGCCGATGAAGACATGCTCGATGGCGACGTCCTCCATCCGCATGCCGGGCGTCAGGCCCATATAATCGAGCGACTTCTGCGCGGCGACGCGCTTGGCCGGATCCTCGAAGCTCTCGGGATCGGGCACGCTGCCGGTGATCGGCACCACGTCCTCGGGGCTGGTGCCCCAGGTGAGCGACGGCGCGATGTCACTGGCCTCCAGCACGATCGACTTGTCGTAGCGCGCGCCGGGATCGGTCGGCAGCGTCTTCCAATAGGCGACCGCACGCTCCCATGCCTCGCCCCTGGGCGCCATCGGCCGGCCCTGGATATAGTCGAAGGTCGTCTGGTCGGGCGCGATCAGGCCCGAGCGGGCGCCGCCCTCGATCGACATGTTCGAGACGGTCAGCCGTCCCTCGATCGACATGGCGCGGATCACCTCGCCGGTGAACTCGATGACGTAACCGGTGCCGCCGGCCGCGCCGATCCTGCCGATGATCGCCAGCACCACGTCCTTGGGGCTCACCCCGAAACCGAGCGTACCGTCGACGCGGATCTCCAGCGTCTTGCTCTGCTTGAGGAGCAGCGTCTGGGTCGCGAGGACGTGCTCGACTTCGCTGGTGCCGATCCCGAAGGCAAGCGCGCCCAGCGCGCCATGCGCCGAGGTATGGCTGTCACCGCAGACCAGCGTGGTACCGGGCAGGGTGAAGCCCTGCTCCGGGCCAACGACATGGACGATGCCCTGCCGCGCATCGAGCGCGTCGATATAGGGCACGCCGAACTCGGCGACGTTCGCGCGCAGTGCCGAAAGCTGGCCGGCGCTCGCCGCGTCGGCGATCGGCAGCTCGTGCCCGGCGGCATCGACGCGCGCGGTGGTCGGCAGGTTGTGATCGGGCACCGCAAGGGTAAGGTCGGTACGGCGCACCGGCCGCCCCGCCGCACGCAGGCCGGCAAAGGCCTGGGGGCTGGTCACCTCATGGACGAGGTGGCGGTCGATATAGATCAGGCAGGTTCCATCGTCCCGGCGCTCGACCACATGGTCGGCCCAGATCTTCTCGTACAGAGTGCGCGGTTGAACGGTCATGCGGGCGCTTTAGTCGATTCTTGCGCGCAGGCAAGCGTTCGTGGAATTTTCCATCGCATAGTTGAACTATTCTCCGGGTCCGCGGCCGAGCCTGACGGCCTCGCTGGGTAGATAGGAAGGGAGCGCGGCGATCTCCACATCGCCCACCGCGTCACCGCCTATTTCGCCGGCGCCTTCGCGGCCTCGCCCTTCAGATACGCCTGGACCGCGGCGATCTCGTCGTCGGTGAAGGCGGTGAAGCCGACCCGGGCGACCACACCCATCAGCCCCAGGTCGCGCCCGCTCATCCCCTCGCCGGTGCGCATCAGCTTGCGGAAGGCGGCGGGATCGTAGGACGCGGCGACCGGCGCCAGCGCCGGCACTTTGGTCTTGCCGTCCTCCATCACGCTGTCCTCGTGCAGCTTGTGGCAGGCCTGGCAGGCAACGCCGACATAATAGCGGCCGATATCGCCGGGGCGCTTCGCCACCGAGAGGTTGTTCTCGGTCGCCATCGGCGGCAGCGCGCCGGTGAGCAGCAGGAAACGGCCCATCGGCCCGAAGCCTGTCTTCACCTTGCTGTCCTGCGGGCCGGGCTTGAGGCTGCGGATCCAGGCGATGATCCTGCCCAGGTCGTCATCGGCGATGCGGCCGAGCGAATGGCTGGGCATGATGAAGGTGGAGGTGCCATCGGGCTTCACGCCGTAGCGGATGACTCGGGCCAGTTCCGCGTCGCTCATCCTCGCGGCCATCTCGGCGAGCGGCGGCGGCGCCACCGTGCCGACCAGCGGCACGGAGAAGAGCACCTTCCCCTCCCCATTGCCGGCATGGCAGTCGCGGCACATCACGATGTTCGCCAGGCGACCGCCCTCGGCCACCGAGGCGGCGTCCTTCGGCACGGTGACGGCGATATCGGGCGTCTTGTGCCCCGTGCGGATGATCCACTCCGAGCCGCCATAGACGACCGCGAGCAACAGCACGACAAGGCCGGCCAGCACGGCCAGTCCGCGAACGATCCAACGCATCTGAAAACTTCCCAAGCCAGTAGTGTATTACGCCACTAATACACTTCGCAGCTTTGGGCAAGTCATGCCGGGGCCGCGTCTTCCTTGGGCGAGATGTAAGCAGGATCATGCGCGAAAGGCAGTGGCCTCCCCGCGCGCAGCGCATCCAAGACTTCAGCGAACCCGGTCTCACACCGAAAGCCAAGTCTCCGCTCGGCGCGGCCGGCGTCGTATACGCGACCGATGCTCCTGGGGAATTCCCATCCCTTTGCATGGTATAACTCGAGTGCATCGGGAAAATGGCGCGCGATTACTGCGGGAGCATCACGCTTTAGTTCCGCACACTCGCTACGCGCAAACGGCGTCGGCGCCGATACTATGAAGGCGTCAAAGCCGATTTCCGGTGCCTTTTCAAGCGCCAACAGGTGCGCGCGGGCCGCATCCCCGGCCGTCAGCCGGCGGTGGAGCAGCTCGTTCGCCTTCATGTTCTCGCCCGAAAGCGCGCGATGCGTGTCGTCCTCCTCGGGGAAGAAACGGCTTGTGCGCAGCACCACGCAGTTGAGCCCGTCGTTCAGCCAGGCGAGCCGGCAGAGCTGCTCGGCGGCGAGCTTGGTGACGCCGTAGATGTTGCGCGGCTCGAGCGGGCCGGACGCCTCGTCGAGCCATACCGCCGCGTCGCCCGCCTCGTCGCGGATCGCCTGGCTGATCATCAGCGAGGTGGTGGAGGTGAAGACGAACCGGTCGTGCCCCGCCTTCGCCGCCGCCTCGAGCAGGTTGAGCGTGCCGGTGACGTTGACGTCGATGAACGCCTGGGCCGGATAGCGCGCGATGTCCGGCTTGTGCAGGGCGCCGCCGTGGATCACCGCCTCGATCCCGCGCTCGGCGAAGACACGATCGACCAGCGCCCTGTCCGCCACCGAACCGATGACGTCGGTGTCCGCACCCGGCGCCACGTCGAGGCCGGTGACGCTGTGGCCATTGGCGCGCAGCAGCGGCGCCAGGAAGCGGCCGAGCCAACCGGAGGAGCCTGTCAGGAGGATGCGCATGGGGAGCGGATATGCCTGAGGCGCCGCGCAGCCTCAACAATCGTCCGCCCTACCACCGTCATCCCGGCGAAAGCCGGGATCTCAGGCGAAGGCGCGGGAAAGAGCCGCACGAGATCCCGGCTTTCGCCGGGATGACGGTTATGGGGTTATTGAAGCACCGGCACCGGCGAAGCCTTGATCTCCGCCGGTTCGTGCGCATCCTGCCATTCGGTGCGGCGCTTCACCCGGAAGTTCAGGAACAGCACCGGCAGCTTCAGGAACAGCAGCTCGGAGTGGATGAAGCTGTCGATCCCCCGCTCCCACCATTTGGGATCGCGCTTGCCGTTCGCCTTCAGCCAGCCGTCATAGGGCGCCCAGTGGCTCGGCTCGTCCTTCTCGATGATCCGGAAGATCTTCATCAGCACCTTGTCGCCGGTCACCAGCGGGTGGCGGAGCAGGACCTCGACCTGCTTGTGCCCGCGCTGCTCGGTGAGCGAGATCACGCGGCATAGCTTCTCGAACTGGTCGTCCTCGGCGATGATCCGCTGGGTATCGAGCTCGTCGATGGTGTGGCGGAACATGATCTCGACGAACCGGTCGATATGGCCGCAGGTCCGGTCGACCATCAGCGGCATCTTGCCCTGCAGCTCGAACCAGCGCTTGAACATGACATAGTGCTTGCGCTCATCGGCGCGATGCTTCTCGATCGCGGCGATCAGCGCATGGTCGTCCGGGGCGCGCGCCTTCACCGCTTCGAGCACCCGGTCGATGCTCGTGTACCCGCGATGCTCGTTATAAATATAGATCGAGCCCAGCAGGTCGAGATAACGGCGGCGGAACCGGGCTAACATGACGTTAGGCCTACGCCTTTGCACGCTCCGCCGCCAATTAAATCGCGTCCACCTTGTCAGGCGGTGGCGAGCGCCACTTCATAGTTCGCCGTGGTCTTCTCGGCGACCTCTGCCTCGCTCACGCCCGGGGCCAGCTCGACCAGCCGGAAGGGCGAATTGTGGTCGGGCCGCTGGAACACGGCGAGATCGGTGATGATCATGTCGACCACGTTCTTGCCGGTGAGCGGCAGGTCGCAGGCCGGCACGAACTTGGGCGCCCCGTCCTTCGAATTGTGCTCCATCACCACGATGATCTTCTTGACGCCGGCGACCAGGTCCATGGCGCCGCCCATGCCCTTGATCATCTTGCCGGGGATCATCCAGTTGGCGATGTCGCCGGTCTCGCTGATCTCCATCGCGCCGAGCACGGTCAGGTCGATATGCCCGCCGCGGATCATCGCGAAGCTCTGCTCCGAGCCGAAATAGACCGACTGGGGCAGCTCGCTGATCGTCTGCTTGCCGGCATTGATCAGATCGGGATCGACTTCGTCGTCATAGGGGAACGGGCCGATGCCGAGCATGCCGTTCTCCGACTGGAGCGTGACCTCTACCCCTTCCGGGATATGGTTCGCCACCAGCGTCGGGATGCCGATGCCCAGATTGACGTAGAAGCCGTCCTGCAGCTCCTTCGCGGCGCGCGCCGCCATCTCGTCACGGGTCCAGGCCATCTTACTTCTTCTCCTCGGCCGGATCGGCCCATTGCTTGTCCTTGGGGAACACCTCGTCCATCCCGCCCTTCAGGCCGGAGCCGTAGACCGGGTTGGGCAGGATGAACCAGCCATGCCCCCACAGCGGCGCGATCAGCGTGTTGCTGGTGGTGTTGCGCCGCGCGGGGGTCGACAGGTCCTTGGCATTGAACAGGTCGCTGAAATCACCCAGCTGGTCGCCGCCCATCGCGACGATGCAGTAGCGCTCGGCGATCTGCCAGCGCCGCTCGTCCTTGCCGCTCGGCGCATTGTCGTCGCGCAGGATCAACGTGTCGCCCAGCGTCACCGGACCCAGTCCGGCCCTGTTGAGCGCCTCGATCGTGAACGGGGCCGTGCTGGCCGAGCGATTGGTGTTGAAGATCACGGTGATGCCGTCGCTGCGCAGCGCCGCGATCGTCTCGGCGGCGCCGGGCACCGCCTCCACCTTGTCCGCACCGGTCTCCTCCCAGCGCGTCCAGCGACCCTGGTCATAGCCCGGGCCGCGCCGCGCCGCGTCGCTCTCGAAGCCGAGGTTGAGCAGTACGGTCTCGTCCACGTCGAACACCACCGCCATCGGGCGCTTGCCGCACGTGCCGAACTTGGGCGAGGTCAGCGTCGAATCGCGCGTCATCACCACCGACGTGATCTGGCTCTTGTCGCGGCGGAAGCGCAGCTCGCCATGCACATAGGTCCACAGCGCCGCATAGGCCTGGAGGCTGAGCGCCGAGGCTTCGCCCGAACCGTAGAGGAACTGCATCTCGGGCGGCACGCTGCCCGGCACCGGCTTCGCGGCAACGGGCGCGACCGCCGCCTCGCCCGGCGTCGGCAGCGCCGTCAGGTTGGTGACCTGGACCTTCTGGCCATCCTCGGTCGTGTAGACCTGGCCCGGCTGCGGGGCCGGCGCCGTCTGCTGGCGCTTGCTCCTCTTGCGCGCCTTGCTGTCCTGCGAGGTCTTGACCACGCCCGCGGCGGCCGCGATCGGCACCGCGGCGGCGATGCAGCCCGAAAGCCCCGTCGACGCCAGTACCAGCCCGGTTATCGCAAGGATGCGGTTCACGCGGCCCCCAGGGCCTCAGGACGCGGACGGGTGGTCCGGAACTCGATCTTCTTGTCGTAAGGCGCGCCCACGATCAGCCGCTTCACATAGATGCCCGGCAGGTGGATCGCATCGTGGTCGAGGCTGCCGACCGGCACCACTTCCTCCACCTCGGCGACGCAGATCCTGCCCGCGGTCGCCATGGGCTGGTTGAAGTTGCGGGCGGTCTTGCGGAAGATCAGGTTGCCGCTCTCATCGGCCTTCCAGCCCTTGATGATCGACAGGTCGCTGCGGATGCCGCGCTCGAGGATATACTCCTCGCCGTCGAAGACCTTCACTTCCTTGCCCTCGGCCACCAGCGTGCCGACCCCGGTCTTCGTGTAGAAGCCCGGAATGCCCGCCCCGCCCGCGCGGCAGCGCTCGGCCAGCGTGCCCTGGGGGCAGAATTCCACCTCGAGCTCGCCCGACAGATACTGGCGCTCGAACTCCTTGTTCTCGCCGACATAGGACGAGATCATCTTCTTCACCTGGCGGGTGCGCAGCAGCTTGCCCAGGCCCTCGCCGTCCACGCCGGCATTGTTCGAGGCGATGGTGAGGTCCCTGGTGCCCGCATCGCGGATCGCGTCGATCAGCCGCTCGGGAATGCCGCACAGGCCGAAACCGCCCGCGCAGATCGTCATGCCGTCGAACAGCAGCCCTTCCAGCGCTGCTTCGGCGTTGGGGTAGAGCTTCTTCATCCGCGATTCTCTCCTGACTTCGCCTGGGGCGATAGTCCGGCAGCGAAGCTCCGGTCAAGCAAACCTGAACCAGCTTTCAACTTTGCCGCGTCGCAGCATTACCCGGAACCGCTCTCCCGCGAACCTGAACAGAAGATGATCGAAAACGGTGGTGTGGCACAATGGCAACACGGCAGGTTTGTAATTAAATTGCCATATTGCACTGCGGAATCGGAGGCCTACGTAGAGCCCCGGATGGCCATCCGAACCTGAGTAAATAAGTCCAAAGGTAGGAAATATAATGCGAATTCTCGCAGTGTCCGCGCTCGCCCTCGTGGCAGCCACCGCAACCCCCGCTTTCGCCCAGGACAGCGCGCCGTTCAGCGGCCCGCGCATCGAGGCAGAAGCCGGTGTGGACCATGTCGGCTCCGAGGGTAATGGCCGTTCGGGCTTCCTGTATGGCGGCGCCATCGGCTACGACAAGCAGTTCAACAACATCGTGATCGGCGCTGACGCCGAGATCACCGGCGCGACCACCAAGCAGGGTGGCGTGGAAGCCGGCCGTGACCTGTACGTCGGCGGCCGCGCCGGTTTCGTGGTCGGCGGTTCGACCCTGGTGTACGGCAAGGCCGGCTACACCAACGCCCGCGTCAGCTTCGGCAATGACGGCCAGAACAACGACGGCTACCGTCTGGGTGCCGGCGTCGAGCGCAACTTCGGCCGCTTCTTCGGCAAGGTCGAGTATCGCTACTCGCGCTACGAGAAGATCGACCTGAACCGCGACCAGGTCGTCGCGGGCGTCGGCGTTCGCTTCTAAGCGACCGACAAATCCGGACAGCAAGGGGGCCGCGCGGGAAACTGCGCGGCCCTTTTTTGTGGAACGAGATGGAGCGAGATCAGGTCCCTGGCGCCTCATTTTGCCGGACGTTGCTCCCGTTGTCGGCTTCGGGCAATCTCCGGCCATGACTTCTCGCAGGCGCCCGCGCTTCCGATTTGTGTTTCTGGCGCTCGCCGCGGTGGGCATTGCCGGCGCCCTGCTGTTCCTGTTGCCGCCGGCGACCGCGGAGGAGCGCGCGGTCCTGGAGAAGGTGGCAAAGTCGCAGCCCGTGACGACCTGTCTCGCCCTGAAGACGACAGGCCATCCCGCCCGTCAAGTCCGCTGGGATCACAAGGACAAGGGCGCGGCGCTTATTCGCGCGAACGCGCTGTCGCAATCGCGGGAGGTGCGGCTCGCGCTCGACCTCGAAAGCGTTATCGACAATTCGCTGAAGCTCGACTGCGAACGCCGCGCCACGCTTTCCACGCCGAGCTTCTTCGGTCCGTTCGCCTTTGTCGAAGTGACCGACGAAAGCTCTCGCGACGTCATTGCGCTCGAGAAGACCGGCAAGGGCTGGGACTTCGTCGAGCATATTCCGCAACCGATACAGAGCGTCGTCTTCTAGCTTTCCCGGTCGCCCGGCCCGTCGTCCAGCATGATCGAACGACAGGGCTCGCGGCCGCCATAGCTGTGCTCGGCCACCCTGGCCCCCACCGCACGCAGCGCATCGGCGCGGTCCGCCGAGCGCACGCCGAAGATCGCCCGCTCATAGGGCATCGTGCCCGCGAACGCCGGCACTGCCCGCACCCGCTCCAGCCAGCCCGCGGTGCGCGGCCAGCGCTCGGCATCGATCTCGAACCCGGCGAGCGAGGCGTTGCGGAAGAAGCAGGCATAGGTGAAGTCGGCGGTGCAGACATGGTCGAACAGGAAGCCGTCCGCAGGCACCCGCGCCTCGATCCAGTCGAGCGCCTCCGGCAGGTCGCGGGTCGTAACCCGCTCGATCAGCGCATGATCGGGCTCGCGCTTCCAGACATAGGGGACGATGGTTCGCTGGTAGAACAGCCGCCAGATGATCAGGTCGCCCAGCCGGCTGTCGGCGAATTCCTCCATCCAGCGGGCCTTGGCCCGGTCGGCCGGCGATTTCGGCATCAATGGCGGCTCGGGCCAGCGCTCGTCGACATATTCGGCGATCACCGTCGAATCGTTGAGCACCAGGTCGCCGTCGATCAGCACCGGGATGCGGCGCAGCGGGCTGACCCGGGTGAAGTCCTCGGTGCCGTAGAAGGGCACGATCGGATCCATCTCATATTCGACGCCCTTGTGATCGAGCGCGACGAATACCTTGCGTGCATAGGGCGACACATGATTGCCAATGATCAGCATGGATCGAGGGGTTACGCTCCCTGCCCTGCCCGGTCTAGACAGGCAGCATGACCGCGAAACGAACCGGGGGCAGGATCCTCGTCGACAATCTGGTCGCGCAGGGTTGCGACCGTATCTTCCACGTGCCGGGCGAGAGCTTCCTCGCCGTGCTCGACGCGCTGCACGACGTGCCGCAGATCGATGTGGTGACCTGCCGCCAGGAGGGCGGGGTCGGCTTCATGGCCTGTGCCGATGGCGCGATGACGCAGCGGCCGGGCGTCGCCTTCGTCACCCGCGGCCCGGGCGCGACCAACGCCTCGATCGGGGTGCACGTCGCGATGCAGGATTCGCAGCCGATGATCCTGTTCATCGGCGATGTCGACCGCGGCATGCGGGATCGCGAGGGTTTCCAGGAAGTCGATTTCCCCGCCTTTTTCGGCCCGATCGCCAAATGGGCGACGCGGATCGAGGACGCGCGCCGCATCCCCGAATATGTCGCCCGCGCCTTCGCGGTCGCCACGTCCGGCCGCCCAGGCCCGGTGGTGATCGCGCTGCCCGAGGACATGCTGTGCGATATGGTCGAGGCGGTCGACCGCCCCGAGCTAGCCCCGCCCCTCCAGGTCCCCGGCGCCTATGACCTCGACCAGCTCTACGAGATGCTCGGCGCGGCGCAGCGCCCGATCGCGATCATCGGCGGCGCCGGCTGGGATGCCGAGACCGGCGAGGACTTCCTCCGCTTTGCCGAGCGGATCGCCCTGCCCGTGGCCGGAGCCTTCCGCCGCCAGGACGCGATCCCCAACAGCTCGCCGGTCTGGGCCGGCAATCTCGGCTATGGCCCCAACCCCAAGCTGGTCCAGCGCATCAAGGATGCCGACCTGCTGCTCGTGGTCGGCGCGCGGCTCGGCGAGGCGACCACCGACGGCTATACGCTGATCACCCCGGAGCATCCCGGCCAGACGCTCGTCCATGTCCACCCGGACCCGAACGAGCTCAACCGCGTCTATCTCGCCGACCTGCCGATCTGCGCGCGCCCCTTCGAGTTCGCGGTCGCGCTGGCTGCCGAGGACGAGGTCGAGCTGCCCAGCTTCGACGCAGCCCAGGCGCACGCCGAATGGATCGAATGGTCCACCCCCAAGCCCCGCGAGGGCGTGGCGCTCGATCTCGGCCAGTGCGTCGCGGCGATGCGGACGTCGATGCCGGCGGATACGATCATCTGCAACGGCGCCGGCAATTTCTCGAGCTGGTGGCACCGCTACTGGCCCTATGCCGCCCATCCCTCGCAGCTCGCCCCCACCGCCGGGGCGATGGGCTATGGCGTGCCCGCCGCCGTCGCCGCCGCGATCCGCTTCCCGGACCGCGCCGTGGTCGCGCTGGCCGGCGACGGCGATTTCATGATGAACGGCCAGGAGCTCGCCACCGCCGTCCAGCATGACGCGAGCCTGATCGTCCTGCTGATCGACAACGGCACCTATGGCACGATCCGCATGCACCAGGAGCGTGAATATCCCGCGCGCCTCTCGGGCACGGCACTGAAGAACCCCGACTTCGCCGCCCTGGCCCGCGCCTATGGCGGCTGGGCCGAGACGGTGGAGCGGACCGAGGAATTCGCCCCCGCCCTCGCCCGTGCGCTGGAGCAGCCCGGCCTGCGCCTGCTCCACCTCAAGACCGATATCGAGTTCATCACCCCGGGGCTCACCGTCACCGGCCTGCGGAGCAAATAATCCCGCCAGTCCGCGGCTTTGCCGGTCCCCCGCCCGCTATAATGACGGAACAGGGACAACCGAAGAGGCAGGCATATGGGCTGGCGGCATCTGCACGTCGGACGCAAGGGAGACAATCTGACCATCCAGAACCACCGGGTCTGGCTGGAAGAATGGCGCTGGATCAACGCGGAGACCGTGCGCCTGCCCGATCCGATGGTCCCAGCCGACATCCTGTCGCACATGATCTGCGAAATCGGGCCCAAGACGCGCCCGGTGCGCTTCGCCGCGCACAAGCTGCAGAGCGAGCTGTGGAGCTTCTACATCCCGGATTGATCGCCGGGGTTCTTCCAGGCTCGATTAGTCCAGCAACCAGGACCGCTTCGCCGGCGCTCCCGACACCAGCGGATCGTCCGGCTGCGCCAGGCGCAGCTTCGCGCCCGCCAGCGGCTTGCCGCTGATCCGGTCGATCACCACCGGCTCGACCAGCATCTCCGTCTCGGTATCGACCAGCCGGCTGGTGCCGCCCTCGCCATTGTGGCGCCGGCCCCATTCCCCGATCACGTGCAGCACCGGCAGGAAATCGTGCCCCGCTTCGGTCAGCACATATTCGTCGCGCGGCGGGCGTTCGCTGTAGCGCCGCTTCGCCACCAGCCCCGCCTCGACCAGCGCGCGCAACCGCGCGGTCAGGATGTTCGGCGCGATCCCCAGGCTGGTGCGTAGTGCCTCGAAGCGGCTGAGCCCCAGGCTCAGATCGCGCAGGATCAGCATGCTCCACGCATCCCCCACCTTGGCCAGCCCGCGGGCGACCGGACAGCAGGTCTGCGAATTTTCTTGGTCAACGTCCATTGCATAATGATAGTGAGTTACTATTAAAATGCAAGCGACTCGATCTCCGGGCCGCAACGGAGACGAACCATGACTGATTCCACCCTGGGCACTGCCCTGATCACCGGCGCTTCCACCGGCATCGGCGCCGTCTATGCGGACCGCCTGGCGAAACGCGGCCACGACCTGATCCTCGTCGCCCGCGACGCTGCGCGCATGCAGGCGCTAGCCGATCGCCTGACCGCCGAGACCGGTCGCACCATTGAAGTGGTTCGCGCCGACCTCACCGATGGCGACGATCTCGATCGCGTGGCGAAGCGCCTGGCCAGCGACGCCGCGATCACCTTGCTGGTCAACAATGCCGGCATGTCGCTGAACGGCGGGCTGCTCGACAATGAAGCGCCGGCGCTCGAGCGGCTGATCGCCCTCAACGTCACCGCCCCCACCGTGCTCGCTTCTGCCGCCGGCAAGGCATTCCAGGCACGCGGCAAGGGCGGCATCATCAACCTCGCCTCGGTGCTCGCCCTGGCGCCCGAGGCTTTCGACGGCACCTATTCGGGGTCGAAGGCCTTCGTGCTCAACGTCTCGCTCTCGCTTGCCAGCCAGCTGGAGCCGAAGGGCGTGCGCGTCCAGGCCGTGCTGCCCGGTGCCACCCGCACCGAGATCTGGGAGCGTTCGGGCAAGGATGTCGACAGCTTTCCGGCGGAGATGGTGATGGACGTGTACGACCTGGTCGATGCCTCGCTGCTCGGCTTCGACAAGGGTGAGACGGTCACGATCCCGCCGCTCGCCGACGAGGGACTGTACGAGAGCTACAACAATGCCCGCCTGGCGATGGGCCCGCACCTCTCCAAGCGCGACGTCGCCCCGCGCTACCGCGAGACGGTGGCGGCGTAAGCCCGGACCGTCACCCCGGCGAAAGCCGGGGTCTCAGGCGGTGGGGGCGTCTTCGAAACCATGGCGCATCCTACGCTCGGAAGCCTCGCAAACGAAGAGGCCGCCCCGGTTTGCCGGAGCGGCCTCGCCTGAGTATCCGCTGGCGGATCAGATATCGTCGCCGAGCGCGCCCTTCACCTTGCCGATGAACTGCTGGCCCTTGCCCTTGGCTTCCTGGAGCTTGCCCTCGGCATCGAGCTTGTCATCGGCATGCGTGCGCTGCGGATCGGCCGGGTCGCCGGCGATCGCCTGCTTGGCCTTGCCGACCAACTCGTTGACGTTGCCCTTGATCTTGTCGGTAAGTTCACCCATGATTTCAATCTCCTACCGCGGATCGGCGCTTGGCCGCGCCTGTGATCCGTTCGACTGAAACAACGGTCCGCGAAGGAATTGGGTTCCGTCATGCCAGAACGGATTACCGAGCATTATGAACGGCATGCGCATGCGTTCGACAATGAACGCCGCAAGCGCTTCGCGGAGCGCGCCTGGCTCGATCGCTTCCTGCTGGGCGTGCCCAAGGGAGCGCCGGTCCTCGATCTCGGCTGCGGCGCCGGCGAGCCGATCGCGCGCTATCTCCACGACCATGGCCATCCGATCACCGGAGTCGATGGGTCGGAAGCGATGATCACACTGTGCCGCACCCGCTTCCCGCGCGAGCGCTGGATCGCCGCCGACATGCGCGGCGTCGCGCTGGACATGATGTTCGGCGGGATCGTCGCCTGGGACAGCCTGTTCCACTTGCCCGCCGACGACCAATTGGCGCTGATCGAGCGCCTGGTGCCGTGGCTCTCGCCGGGCGGCGCGCTGCTGTTCAACACGGGGCCGGCGCGCGGCATCGCCATGGGCTGCCAGTTCGGGGAGGAAATCCACCACGCCAGCGCCGATCCGGCGGAATATCGGGCGGTGTTCGCCAGGACCGGGCTGTTCGAACTGGCGTACAAGCCCGAGGATGCTGCGACCGGTGGACGCTCGGTCTGGCTGGTGCGCAAGCCGCATTGAAAACTCCCCTCCCCGGAAAGGGAGGGGATCGGCGTTACGGCGCGACCTTCTGCAGGAACGCGATCACAGCCGCCCAGGCCGGCTCGGCGCCGTCCTTGTTCTTGGTGCGGAGTAGCGTCGAGGCGCCGTGCACCCCGCCCTGCTTGGGCACGAACTGCTCCTTGTCCTTGCCCGGCACGGCGGCGAGGATGGCGCGGGCCTCGTCGATCTCGTGCCCGTCCTGCGCCGAAGTAACGAACACCGGCGCCTTCACCTTGGCCGCGGCCGTCTGGACCAGCGTCTTGTCGGTGAAATACTCGCCCGGCGAGAAGGCCATCACGGCTCGCACCTGCTCGGGATAATCGGCGGCGAGCAGGAAGGCGAGCGACGCCGAATAGCTGCTGCCCAACAGGATCACCGGCAGCTTCTTGTCCTTCGCCCAGGCCAGCGCGGCGACCAGGTCCGGCTTGGCCTGGTAGAAGCTCGTCGACCGGCCCAGATCCTTCACCGTCTGGTTGACGCCGAACAGGTCGCCGCCGGCACGCTGGTCGATGCGCAGCGAGGCATAGCCCCAGGTCGCCAGCCGCGGCGCGATCGTGGCGTATTCGTCCTTGCCCGATTCGGCCTGGTGGAACAGCAGGATCAGCGCCTTGGGCCTGTCGGTGGCGGTATAGACGCCGGCAACCTTCACGCCGTCCGCCGCGGTGAGCGTGACCGGCTCGGCCGACATGGCGCGCGATTCCTTGGGCGCGTTCGCCGGCTTGGGATGGCAGGCGGAGAGCGCGAGCAGGGCCAACGCGACGGCAGCACCGCGCATCAGATCAGCCCCGCCAGCGGGCTCGACGGATCGGCATAGCGGCGCTTGGCCATGCGACCTGCGCGATAGGAGAGGCGCCCGGCCTCCACCGCCGCCTTCATCGCCGCGGCCATCAGGATCGGGTCCTTGGCCTCGGCGATCGCGGTGTTCATCAGGATGCCGTCGCAGCCGAGCTCCATGCCCACCGCCGCGTCGCTCGCCGAGCCGACACCGGCATCGACCAGCACCGGCACCTTGGCGCCCTCGACGATCAGGCGGATCGTCACCTGGTTCTGGATGCCCAGCCCCGATCCGATCGGCGCGCCGAGCGGCATGATCGCCACCGCGCCGGCATCCTCCAGCCGCTTGGCGGCGATGGGATCGTCGACGCAATAGACCATCGGCTTGAAGCCTTCCTTGGCCAGGATCTCGGTGGCGCGCAGCGTCTCGACCATGTCGGGATAGAGCGTTCGCGCCTCGCCCAGCACTTCGAGCTTCACCAGCTCCCAGCCGCCCGCCTCGCGCGCCAGGCGCAGCGTGCGGATCGCCGACTCGGCATCGAAGCAGCCGGCGGTGTTGGGCAGGTAGGTGATCTTCCTGGGATCGATATAGTCGGTGAGCATCGGCGCGTTCGGATCGCTTACGTTCACCCGCCGGACGGCAACCGTGACGATCTCGGCGCCCGAGGCGGCGACGGCCGCAGCGTTCTGCTCGAAATCCTTGTACTTGCCGGTGCCGACGATCAGCCGCGAGCCGAAGGTCTTGCCGGCCACGGTCCAGGTATCTTCGTCCACCGGCCTGCCGTGGTCGCCACCGCCGACGAAGTGGACGATCTCCAGCTCGTCGCCATCCTCGACGATCACTTCGTTCAGCGTCGAACGCGGCACGACTTCCAGGTTCCGCTCCACCGCCAGCTTGGCGGGGATCAGCCCCAGTTCCTCGGCGAGCTGGGCGATGGTCAGGCCGGCCGTCACCCGCTTGTGTTCGCCATTTACGGTGATGGAGACGGTGCCGTCGCTGTGCATGAACTGTCCTTGGAAATTTGATCGGAAGCGCGGGCTCATATAGGGAAGCCGCTCCCGCGCCCGCAACCGAAAGGCTTGGCCTTGGCCAATACGATCTACGTACTCAACGGTCCCAACCTGAATCTGCTGGGGCTGCGCGAGCCGGAGATCTACGGATCGGACACGCTCGACGATATTGCGGGCCGCCTGGAGGACCGCGCGAAGGAGCTCGATCTCGAGATCGACCTGCGCCAGTCGAATCACGAAGGCCATCTGGTCGACTGGCTGCACGAGGCGCAGGCGCGCGGTGCGAAGGCGGTGCTGCTCAACGCCGGCGCCTTCACCCATACCAGCATCGCGCTCTACGACGCGATCCGCGCGATCAAGACACCGGTACTCGAAGTCCATCTCTCCAACCCGCACACGCGGGAGGAGTTTCGCCACCACAGCTATGTGGGCATGGCCGCCAAAGGAACCATCGCCGGTTTCGGGGCGCTGTCCTACATGCTTGCGCTTGAAGCCGCCGCGCTCCTCTGACAAAGGGCGCGGTTTCATCGGAAGAACGAGATCAAATGGCAGATAAGAACGACAAGACGGGCGCGATGCAGGTCGACATCGACCTGGTGCGGCAGCTTGCCGCCGTGCTGGACGACACCAATCTCACCGAAATCGAAGTCGAGGACGGTGATCGCAAGGTCCGCGTCGCACGCACCGTGCAGGCCGCACCGGCACTCCTGCAGGCGCCGATGGCCGCCCCGGTCGCGGCAGCCGCTCCGGTCGCAGCCGCCGCCGCGCCGGCCGCCGAAGCCGCGCCCGCCGCCGCGCTGAACGCCGTCAAGTCGCCGATGGTCGGCACGGTCTATCTGGCGCCGAACCCGGAAGCGCCGAACTTCATCGCGGTCGGCCAGGCCGTGAAGCCCGGCGACACGCTGCTGATCATCGAGGCGATGAAGGTGATGAACCCGATCACCGCCACCGCGCCCGGCACGGTCAAGGCGATCCTGGTCGACAATGGCCAGCCGGTCGAGTTCGACCAGCCCCTCGTGGTCGTCGAGTAAGCCCAAGTGCCCGAGATCAAGAAGCTCCTGATCGCCAATCGCGGCGAGATCGCCCTGCGCATCCACCGTGCCTGCCACGAGATGGGCATCAAGACGGTGGCGGTGCACTCCACCGCCGATAGCGACGCGATGCACGTGCGCCTCGCCGACGAGGCGATCTGCATCGGGCCGCCGGCGGCGGGCGAGAGCTATCTGAAGATCGACCGGATCATCGCCGCGGCGGAGATCTCGGGCGCGGATGCGATCCATCCGGGATACGGCTTCCTCTCGGAGAACGCCAAGTTCGCCGAGATCGTCGAGGCCCACGGTATCATCTTCGTCGGCCCCAAGCCCGAGCACATCCGCACGATGGGCGACAAGATCGAGGCGAAGCGCACCGCCGGCGCGCTCGGCCTCCCGCTCGTCCCCGGTTCGGACGGCGCGATCAGCGACGTCGAGGAAGCCAAGCTGATCGCGGAAGCCGCCGGCTACCCCGTGATCATCAAGGCGGCATCGGGCGGCGGCGGCCGCGGCATGAAGGTCGTCACCAACCCCGCCGACCTCGAAGCGCAGATGCTCCAGGCCGGCAGCGAGGCGAAGGCCGCCTTTGGCGACGCCACGGTCTATCTCGAAAAGTATCTCGGCAACCCGCGCCACATCGAGGTGCAGGTGTTCGGCGACGGCAACGGCAACGCCATCCACCTGGGCGAGCGCGACTGCTCGCTCCAGCGCCGCCACCAGAAGGTGCTCGAGGAAGCCCCCTCGCCCGTCCTCTCCACCGAGGAGCGCAACCGCATCGGCGGGATCTGCGCCAAGGCGATGGCCGACATGGGCTATCGCGGCGCCGGCACCATCGAGTTCCTCTGGGAAAATGGCGAGTTCTACTTCATCGAGATGAACACCCGCCTGCAGGTGGAGCATCCGGTGACCGAGGCGATCACCGGCCTCGACCTCGTCCGCGAGCAGATCCGCGTCGCCGAAGGCCACGGCCTCACCCTCCGCCAGGAGGATGTCGAGTTCCGCGGCCATGCGATCGAATGCCGCATCAACGCCGAGGATCCCCGCACCTTCGCCCCCTCGCCGGGCCTGGTGAAGGGCTATCACGCACCGGGCGGCATGAACGTCCGCGTCGATTCGGGCCTGTACGCCGGCTACAAGGTGCCGCCCTATTACGACTCGATGATCGCCAAGCTGATCGTCTGGGGCCACACCCGCGAAGGCGCGCTCCGCCGCCTGCGCCGTGCGCTCGAGGAGTTCGTGATCGACGGGATGAAGACCACCATCCCGCTCCACCAGGCGCTGCTCGACGACCCGGAGTTCCAGAAGGGCGACTATACGATCAAGTGGCTTGAGGAATGGCTGGCGCGGCAGGACGAGGCCTGATCGTGAAGGCCACGATCTACCACAATCCCCGCTGCTCCAAGTCGCGCGAGGCCCTGGCGATTCTCAACGGGACGCCGGGGCTCGAGGTCGAGGTGGTCGAGTATCTCAAGACCCCGCCGAGCCGCGAGACGCTGAAGGACCTCTACGCCCGCGCCGGCATGACCGCCCGCGAAGGCCTGCGCATCGCCGAGGACGCCGCCAAGCCGCTCAAGGGCGCCGATGACGACTCGATCCTCGACGCGATGGCGACGAATCCGATTCTGATCGAACGGCCGCTCGTCGTCACCGAAAAGGGCGTTCGCCTCGGCCGCCCGCCCGAGAAGATCCGTGAAATCCTATAGGCACCTGCGACTCGCCACCGGCTCCCGCGAAAGCAGGAACCCAAGCTAATCAGCTACTTCGCCATACCGAGCGCCTGCTCAAGCGGGAGCCCGGGAAACCACTGGTCGTGTCGCCACCGAAATGGATGTGATCCCGGCCCCGCCCCGTTACCCAATTTGACGAATCCGCCGACGCGGTAACCCGAAAATTAACGGTCACCTGCGTAATCATCCATCCCGGAATATAGGATGGGTGATGCGGACCACGGTTGAGATCGGGCAGCGGTGCACGGGCGAGAGCCCCATGCGAATCGGCGGCGCATCGCGCGGCGGAGCGCAGGCATGAACGCGCCCATCTCGCTCCACTCGCTCACCTCGTGGTTCCGGCGCGGTGACGACGCGCCCGATCGCGCCGCGCTGCACCGGCTGCGCTACGAGCAGATCGGCGCCTTGCTGTTCGAGCATGGCCTCGAACCCAGCACGACCAATTTCGACTTCGCCGGCCGCTTCCTCGACGGGCGCGAGCTGCAGCTGATCCAGGCGGCCGAGGACCTGATCGCCGTCAAGCGCACCCTGACCGACCGCGACGTCGAGAAGATCATGGAGCGCTGCGCCACCGGCGACACCTCGGACAAGCTCGAGAAGCTCACCCGCGAGCTGGAGAGCAAGGTGGTCGACTGCCTCGCCGCGGTGGGGGACGCCACTGCCTCGACCAGCGCCTATTCCACCGCGCTCGGCCAGGCCGCCGGCGAGATGGAACATGCGCCGGGCGAAACCTATCGCCGCCTGCTCGAAGTCACGCTCGAGGTCGCCGAGACGACTCGCAAGATCGGCGGCCGGCTGGAGAGCACGCGCGAAGACACCAAGCGCCTGCGCAGCGATCTCGAGCGCGCGGTGCGCGAGGCCGAGGAGGATCACCTCACCGGCCTGCCCAATCGCCGCGGCTTCTTCGCCCGGATGGAAGAGACGCTCGCCCGGACCAATGCCGCGCCCTTCGCGCTGGCGCTGTGCGACATCGACAATTTCAAGGCGATCAACGATCGCCACGGCCACCATACCGGTGACCGGGTGCTGCGCTTCGTCGCCCGCACGCTGCGCGATTATCTCGGCCGGAAGGTGACCGTCGCCCGCTATGGCGGCGAGGAGTTCGTCTGCCTGTTCGAGGGCGCCGATGCCGAGGATGCCGCGGATACGCTCGACGCCTGCCGCAAGTCGCTGCGCGACCGGTTGCTGCGCGACCAGACCACCAACCTGCCGATCGGCCGGATCAGCTTTTCCGCCGGCGTCGTCACGATCGAGGACGACTCCGCCGACGCACTGCGCATCGCCGACGAGCTGCTCTACGCCGCCAAGCGCGCCGGCAAGGACCAGGTGGCGACCGTCGCGAGCCAGGTGGCGTCGGCGGCTTAAGCCAAGCCGTCATCCGGCAAATCGTCCATCCGACCCCAAATCGTCATCCCGGCGAAAGCCGGGATCTCAGGCGATGGAGGGAAACAGGCGATGGCGGGAAAAGAGCCGCACGAGATCCCGACTTTCGTCGGGATGACGGTAAGCCCCAACTCCGCAATATCCGTCAGGCGCGCATCTCCCCCTTGCGGCATTCGCTCCCCCCAGGGAGACCAGGAACCGTGAAGCCAGACGCCCGCCAGCTTTATCTCGCCCGCATGCAGCGCGTGCTCGACCATGTCGATGCGCATCTGGATGCGGACCTGAGTACCGAAGCCCTGGCAGCCGTCGCGGCCTTCTCGCCCTTCCATTTCCACCGCCAGTTCGCCGAGCTCTTCGGGATCAGCGTCCACCGCTATGTCCAGCTCGCGCGCATCAAACGGGCTTCGCTCGCCCTCGCCTATCGGAAGACCAGCGTGTTCGACGTCGCGCTCGATTCCGGCTTTGGCGGGCCGGAGGCCTTTGCGCGCGCGTTCCGGCAGCGGATCGGACAGAGCCCGAGCCGATTCCGCGATCGGCCGGAATGGGCTCCCTGGAACGCGGCCCTCGCGCCGCTCGAACAGGCAAGGAGCCAGAGCATGACACCGACCTTCACCGACGCCGATATCCGCATCGTCGATTTCCCCGCCACCCCGGTCGCGCTGATCGAGCATCGCGGCGATCCCATGGCGATAGGCGACACGATCCGCCGCTTCATCGACTGGCGCCGCGCCAACGGCCTGCCGCCGGCGAAGAGCGCCACCTTCAACATCCTCCACAATGATCCGGATACCGTGCCGCCCGAAGCGCACCGTATCGACATCGCCTGCGCCGCGGACCGGGTCGCGACGAATCCCCATGGCGTCACCGAAGGGCTGATCCCCGCCGGCCGCTGCGCGGTGGTGCGGATGACCGGCCCGGGCGACGACCTGCGCGCGCCGGCGCATTTCCTCTATGCCGACTGGCTCCCCCGCAGCGGCGAGGAACCGCGCGACTTCCCGATGTTCGTCCAGCGGGTGAAGTTCTTCCCGGACGTGCCGGCGAACGAGGCGGTGACGGAGGTGTATCTGCCGATCCAATAATTCCTCCCCGAGCTTGTCTCGGGGAGGGGGACCGCCGCCGAAGGCGGTGGTGGAGGCGCGCGCCGGGCACCGGCGCGTTGCGCCGGCCCCTCCACCACTCGCTGCGCGAGCGGTCCCCCTCCCCCAGCAAGCTGGGGGAGGAATTAATCCCGCCGCAGATGCGTGATGTCCTGCTTCAGCCCGTAGAGATACACCGCCTTGCCCTCGCGCACCTCGACATCGGCGGTCACCCGCATCCAGCGAAGTTCTCCATCCGGCCGGCGGATCTCCGCGTCGAAGGTGAAGCTGCCGCAGGTCGCGATCGCCGCGTCGCGCAGACGCTTGAGCTCGGCCCGCGATTCCTCGCTGTACATCGCGACCACGTCGTCGCGCCGCACCGGCTGGTCGGCGGGCAGGCCGAATATCTCGAACACCCCCGGCGTCCAGCGCAGCGAATCGTCGGAAAGGTCGCACTCCCAGGCGGCGGGCATCGGCGCCAGCACCACGGGAACATCGAAGGGGACGACGTGCAGCTCGCGCGCCCAGCCCATCGGCACGCGCCCGACCAGCGGCTCTGCGACTCGGTCTATCCAGTGGCTTGGCACGCAGCGATCACCCAGGCCCAACTCCCATGACCCTTGCTACGCCTCAAATGGTTAAAGTCCAGCCCTCGCGCATCCGCGACGATCCGGTCTTTTAATGTAGGATTCCATCTGCTTGACTGCCGACCATGCAGGCACGCACCCCTTCCCTCTCCCTCCCAGGCCTCGACCGAAAGGGCTGGAGTCCCCCGCGCGTGCATGTCGTGAACTTTGTGAACTTCCGCGCCCGCCGCGCACGCGAAGGCGATTCAAGGGATTCAACATTTCCGCCGGCGCATCGCTCGGGGGTGACGTGGCCGAACGCCCTCGCTATGGGCTCGTCGCATGACTGAGATCACGCCTGAGATCGTTGCCGAACACGGCTTCACCCCCGAGGAATATGAGCGCGTCCTGAAGGCGATGGGCCGTGTGCCCAACCTGACCGAGCTCGGTATCTTCTCGGTGATGTGGTCGGAGCACTGCTCGTACAAGTCGAGCCGCATCCACCTGAAGAAGCTGCCGACCACCGGCCCCCAGGTCATCTGCGGCCCGGGCGAGAATGCCGGCGTGGTCGATATCGGCGATGGCCAGGCGGCGATCTTCAAGATGGAGAGCCACAACCACCCGTCGTACATCGAGCCCTATCAGGGCGCGGCGACCGGCGTGGGCGGCATCCTGCGCGACGTGTTCACCATGGGTGCGCGCCCGATCGCCAACATGAACGCGCTGCGCTTCGGCCGGCCCGACCACCCCAAGATGAAGCACCTCATCGCCGGCGTGGTCCATGGCATTGGCGGCTATGGCAATTGCGTGGGCGTCCCCACCGTTGGCGGCGAAGTCAATTTCCACAAGGCGTATGACGGCAACATCCTCGTCAACGCGATGACCGTCGGCATCGCCGATACCGACAAGATCTTCTATTCGGCCGCATCGGGCGTCGGCAATCCGATCGTCTATGTCGGCTCGAAGACCGGCCGCGACGGCATCCACGGCGCGACGATGGCGAGCGCGGATTTCGGCGAGGACAGCGAGGAGAAGCGCCCCACCGTCCAGGTCGGCGATCCCTTCACCGAAAAGCTGCTGATCGAGGCATGCCTCGAGCTGATGGCCTCGGACGCCATCGTCGCGATCCAGGACATGGGCGCCGCGGGCCTCACCTCGTCGTCGGTCGAGATGGCGTCGAAGGGCGGCGTCGGCATCGAGCTGGTGATGGACGATGTCCCGCAGCGCGAAACCGGCATGACGCCGTACGAGATGATGCTGTCGGAGAGCCAGGAGCGCATGCTCATGGTCCTCAAGCCCGGCCGCGAGGATTTCGCCAAGGCGATCTTCGAGAAGTGGGAGCTCGATTTCGCCGTCATCGGTCACGTCACCGATACCGGCCGCATGGTGCTCAAGTGGAAGGGCGACACCGTCGCCGACATCCCGCTCGCCCCGCTCGCCGACGAAGCCCCGCTCTACGACCGCCCGCACGTGCCGACGCCGAAGCCGGCAGAGCTGGCGAACGTGCCGGAGAGCGTCGATCCCGCAGCGGACCTGCTCAAGCTGGTCGGCACCCCCGATCTCGCCTCGCGTCGCTGGATCTGGGAGCAGTATGACCACATGGTCGGCGGCGACACTGCGCAGCGCCCGGGCGGCGACGCCGCGGTGGTCCGCGTCCATGGCACCGACAAGGGCATCGCGATCACCACCGATTGCACTCCCCGCTATTGCTTCGCGGACCCGGTCGAAGGCGGCAAGCAGGCGATCGCGGAGGCATGGCGCAACCTCTCGGCAGTCGGCGCGACTCCGCTGGCGGTGACCAACTGCCTCAACTTCGCCAATCCGCAGCGCCCCGAGATCATGGGCCAGATCGTCGGCTGCCTCGAGGGCATGTCGGAGGCCTGCCGCGCGCTCGACTTCCCGATCGTCTCGGGTAACGTCTCGCTCTACAACGAGTCCAAGGCCACCGGCGGCGGCTCGGCGATCCTGCCGACCCCGGCGATCGGCGCGATCGGCCTGCTCAAGGACTGGTCGAAGAGCGCGACCATCGCGTTCAAGGGCACCGGCGACATCATCCTCGCGGTCGGCGAGCGTTCGGGCCATCTCGGCCAGTCGCTGTGGCTGCGAGAGCTGCACGGCCGCGAAGAGGGCCCGCCGCCCGAGGTCGACCTGATGATGGAGCGCCGCACCGGCGCCTTCATCCGCTCGGGCATCTGCACCGGCGCGATCACCGCCTGCCATGACGTGTCGGACGGCGGCCTGGCCGTGGCGATCGCCGAGATGGCGCTGGCCTCGGGCATCGGCGCGATCATCGACCAGCCCCAGCCCTTCGGCATCGCCGGCTCGTTCTTCGGCGAGGACCAGGGCCTCTATGTCGTCACGATCTGCGACACCTGCCTGGCCGACTTCCTGGTCGCCGCCGACAAGGCCGGCCTGGTCGCCGATCCGATCGGCCGCACGATCAAGGACCGCATCATCTTCGAGCTGGAAGAGGGCGATTTCTGCGTGAGCTTGACCGATCTCAAGGCGGCGCACGAAGGTTTCTTCCCAGAGCTGATGGGAGAAGACGCCGCCCTGGCATGAGGTTGCGCGTGCCGGGCCGGCAATGATGGAGGTGTTATGCCGTCCGCTGGCTATTCCGGCACGCCGCTCGCCCGGAAACTGGGGCTCAAGCCCGGCATGCGCAGCTGGTTCTGCGGCATGCCGGCAAGCGTCCGCGCCGAGATCGACCCCGTGGCGCTGGGCGTCGAGGAATATGAAGCCGCTGCCGCCGGCCTCCAGGCGGCGCACATCTTCGTCACCGAGCGCGCCAAGCTCGACCGCGAGCTGGACGCGCTGCTCGCCCTGATCGACCGGGGCGGCTTCATCTGGGTCTCCTGGCCCAAGAAGGCGGCCGGGGTGCCGACCGACGTGACCGAGGACGTGATCCGCGAGGTTGCGCTTCCCAAGGGATTGGTGGACATAAAGGTCTGCGCGGTGGACGATGTATGGTCCGGGCTCAAGTTGGTGATTCGCAAGGAAAATCGTTGAAATCTCAGGAAAAGCCCTGAGTGCCCGCGTGGGGGCGCGGATGGCATGCTCCCCCGGAAACCATATGGCCGAGCATGAAACGCTGCCCTGGCAGCCCTATCCCGAACTGACCGACACGGCGCGGATCGAACGCGCCCGAGCCTTCCTTGCGGAAATGGCCAGCCGCCACAGCTGCCGGGCGTTCAGCGAGCGGCCGGTGCCCCGCGAAGTGATCGAGGCCGCGCTCCTGGCCGCCGGCTCCGCCCCCAGCGGCGCCAACCGCCAGCCCTGGCATTTCTGCGCGATCGAGACGGCCGAGGCCAAGACCGCGATCCGCGTCGCGGTCGAGGAAGAGGAGCGCCAATTCTACACGAACCGCGCCCCCGAGGCCTGGCTCAGCGCGCTGCGTCCGCTCGGCACCGGTTCCGAGAAGCCCTATCTCGAGATCGCGCCCTGGCTGATCGCGGTGTTCGCCCAGCGCTATGCCGAGGACGAGGCCCAGCCGCGCAACTACTACGTCACCGAAAGCGTCTCGATCGCCACCGGCCTGATGCTAGCCACGCTCCACGCCGCGGGCATCGCCACCCTGGTCCACACCCCGCACCCGATGCGCTTCCTCAATCTGGTCTGCCGCCGCCCCGACAATGAGAAGCCGCTGATGCTGATCGTCGCCGGCCACGCCGCCGAGGATGCGCTGATCCCGGCATCCACGGCCCGGAAGAAGGCGCTGGAGGAGATCAGCTCCTGGCTGTAGCGTCCCGCCACAGGCATGGAGGGGACATGACATGGCACAGCCCGGACGCAGGATCCTGACCGCGACGCTGGTCGCCGGCACGCTCGACATCATCGCCGCATCGCTGCTCGCCATCTCGGCCGGCCGCACCCCCGACAAGATGCTGCGCGGCGTCGCCAGCGGCCCCTTCCCCGATGCCACGAGCTGGGGCCTGGGCGGCGCGGCGCTGGGCCTGGCGGTGCATTTCGCGATCATGGCGACGATGGCCGCGGTCTACGTCCTCGCTGCCGACCGGCTGCCGCTGCTCAAGGCGCAGCGGATCCTGGCCGGCATCGGCTATGGCATCGCTACCTGGGCAGTGATGAACCTAATCGTCCTGCCGCTACGCTGGCCCACCGTTTTCCCGCACACCGACCTGTTCAGCATCGCCAGCCAGCTCTTCTGCCATATCGTGCTGGTCGGCATCCCGATCGCGCTGATCGCCGCGCGGCGCTGAATGGAGGCTCCCGCCGCCGCCTCGCGGCTCGCTTCCCTCGATGTGGTCCGCGGCGTGGCGGTGCTGGGCATATTGCTGCTCAACATCCTGTCCTTCGCCCTGCCCGAGGCCGCCTATGTGAACCCGCGCGCCTATGGCGGCTGGCACGGCGCCGACCTCGCCACCTGGGCGGTGAACTTCGTCCTGTTCGACGGGCGGATGCGCGGGCTCTTCTCCTTCCTGTTCGGTGCCTCGACCCTGCTGGTGATCGAGCGCGCCGAAGCGAGCGGGCGCAGCCCGGCCGACGTCCATTACCGGCGCATGGCCTGGCTGCTCGTCTTCGGCCTCGCCCATCTCTTCCTGGTCTGGCACGGCGACATCCTCGCCCATTATGCGCTGATCGGCATGATCGCCTATGCGATGCGCGAGCTGCCGGTTTCCCGTCTATTGGTGCTCGGCACGATGCTTGCCCTGGCCAGCGCGATCCTGTTCGCGACCATCCCGCTGAACATCATCCAGCTCCAGGCCCAGTTCCCGAATTCCGACACGCTGCACGGCTTTGCCCAGTCGTTCGGCGTCCCCTCCCCCTCCGACATCGCCAGGGACCTCACCCTGCACCGGGGCAGCTATTCCGGGCTCCTCGCCGATCGACTGCGCGAAGATGGTGGCACACTGTTCGGCCTGGTGGTCTTCTTCGGCCCCGAGACGCTTGGCTACATGCTGTTCGGCATGGCGGCGCTGCGCAGCGGCATGCTGCGGGGCGATTGGGCGCCTGCGCGCTACCTTCGCTGGCTGCTGGTCTGCTGGGCGATCGCCCTGCCGGCCTATGCCGTGCTCGCCTGGTGGCAATGGTCCTCCGGCTTCGACATGCGTGTGGTCGCCGCGATGCTGCCGCTGACCGCGCTCGTCCGCCCGCCGATGATCGCAGGCTGGATCTGCCTGATCCTGCTCCTCGCCCGTTCCGGCGGCGTGCTGACCACCCTTCTGGCCGCCGCAGGGCGCATGGCCTTCACCAACTACCTTGCCACCAGCCTGATCTGCACCACGCTCTTCTACGGCTATGGCCTGGGCTTGTACGGGCATCTCAGCCGCTGGCAGCTCTACCCCGTAGTTTTCGGGATCTGGGCGGCGATCCTGATCTGGTCCAGGCTCTGGCTCGCCCATTTCCGATTCGGCCCGTTCGAGTGGCTGTGGCGCAGCCTGGCCCGCGGCAGCTTCCAGCCGATCAGGGGAAGCACCCTAGGTAATAATGCGAGTACCTCGCAATAGCCTTGCGAATCAGTGTCAATAGCCCTAACTCTGCTCCTGCGAGTTGCGAGGGTTCGATGGTCGTTTGCGTTTGCAATGCTCTGCGGGAACGGGATGTGCGCGAAGCCGCGCGTGGCGGGGCCACCAGCGCCTGCCAGGCCTATCGTGCGCTCGGATGCCAGGCGAAGTGCGGACAATGCGTGCCGTTCGCACGTGAGATCATTGCCGAGGAACGTGCTGCTGCGTAACAGTCGCAACAGCCAAAAACCGCAGAAATCCGCCATTTTCTGACTGTCCAACGCGGCCATCCGCGCCTATTCTGCTGCCCGAAATCCAATCATAAGAACAGGTGGCGGCAATGAAGGGCGACCCCAAGGTCCTCGACTATCTCAACGAGGCGCTCAAGAACGAGCTCACGGCGATCAACCAGTATTGGCTGCATTACCGGCTGCTCGACAATTGGGGTGTCACCAAGCTCGCCGAGCTGGAACGTCACGAATCGATCGACGAGATGAAGCACGCCGACAAGCTGGCAGAGCGCATCCTGTTCCTCGACGGCCTGCCCAATTTCCAGCTGCTCGGCCGCCTGCGCATCGGCGAGACGGTGGAGGAGATCCTCAAGGCCGATCTGGCGGTGGAGATGGAAGCGATCCCGCTGCTGCGCGACGCGATCCAGCATTGCGAGAGCGTCCGAGACTATGTCTCGCGCGACCTGTTCGCCGATATCCTCGAGAGCGAGGAAGAGCATGTCGACACGCTGGAGAAGCAGTTCGACATGATCGCCCGCATGGGCATCGCGAACTACATCCAGCTCAACAGCGAACCTGCCGAAGCGAGCTAGGCTTTCTTCTCCCCTCCCGCTTGCGGGAGGGGAATCCCTCACCCAGCCAGCGATCGCCGTCCAAACACGGGACGACGCTCCACCAACGGGTTCGATTCGCGCTCCAGCAGCGCTAGCGTCTCTTCGAACAGCGGGCGAAGCGCCACGACATATTCGAGGACGTCGGTCGGGGTGTCCTGCCGTTCGATGCAGGCGCGTGCGGTCATTTCGATCGTTTCGGCCAGGTCGGCCAGCGGATCCGCGCCGAACTGGCGCGATTCGCCCTTCAGCGTATGCGCCGGGATGACCATCGAGGCGGCATTGTTCGCGCGCATGGCTTCCTCGATCCGTGCGACCGACTTGACGCCGTCCTCACGGAAATAGCCGAGAATCCGCACGAAATTGGCGCCGAGCTCGGCTCGGGCCTGCGAAAAACTGTTCCAGTTCACCAGCTGTTCGTTGCCGGTCATCGCTTCATTCCCCTACTCCACCCCCAGAGCATGGATCGACCCTATCGCCGGTTTGTAAACACAGCGTTGATTTCGAATAAGGGTCGTTACGGAAGCGTTTGGATTCTCATTCCTTATCCCGATCGAACGGGTTCTTGGGCGCGCGCAGATTGAGGCGCACCGGCACCGCGCCGAAATCGAACTCCTTGCGCAACCCGTTGATCAGATAGCGCTGATAGCTCATCGGCAGCAGATCGACGCGGGTGCCGAACAGCACGAACGTCGGCGGGCGCGTCTTGTTCTGGGTGACGTAGCGCGGCTTGATCCGCTTGCCGCCGGGCGCGGGCGGCGGGTTCGCCTCGATCGCCCGCTCGAACCAGCGGTTGAGCTGGCCGGTCGAGACGCGGCGCGACCAGGCGTCGCGCGTCTTGAAGGCGACGTCGATCATCGTGTCGAGCCCCTTGCCGGTCACCGCCGAGACAGTGAGCAAGGGCACGCCCTTCACCTGCGCCAGGCCTTCGTCGAGCGCGCCCTTCACGCCGTTGAACAGGCTGGAGGCGTTCTCCGCCACGTCCCACTTGTTCAGCACGATGATCAGCGCGCGGCCTTCCTGCAGCACGCGGTCGGCGATCTTGAGGTCCTGCACCTCGAGGCCCCGGGTCGCGTCGAGCAGCAGCACCACGACCTCGGCAAAGTCGATCGCGCGCAGCGTGTCCATGACCGAGAGCTTCTCGAGCTTCTCCTCGACTTTGGCCTTCTTGCGCATGCCCGCGGTGTCGATCAGGCGGACCGGGCGCTTGTTGCCGTCGAAATCCTCCCATTCCCAATCGACCGAGATCGAATCGCGGGTGATCCCCGCCTCGGGACCGGTGATCATCCGGTCCTCGCCGAGCAGCCGGTTGACCAGGGTCGACTTGCCCGCATTCGGGCGACCGACGATCGCCAGCTTGAGCGGGGCGTTGGGGTTCTCGGAATCCTCTTCCTCGACTTCCTCCTCGTCCTCGCGCTCGACATGGGGCAGCAGCGCTCCGAACAGGTCGGCCATGCCTTCGCCATGCTCGGCGGAGAGCTGGATTGGCTCGCCGAAGCCCAGTGCCATCGCCTCGATCACCCCGGTCTCGCCCGCACGGCCCTCGGCCTTGTTGGCGACCAGCACGATCGGCCGGTCGGTCGAGCGCAGCCAGCGGGCGATCTCCTCGTCGAGCGGCGTCACGCCGGCGCGGGCATCGACCAGGAACAGCGCGACATCGGCATCCTGCACTGCCGCCTCGGTCTGCTGGCGCATGCGTCCGGGCAGGGTCGCGGCGTCCTCATCCTCATAGCCGGCGGTATCAAAGATGCGGAATTCGAGCCCGAGCAGGTTCGCCTCGCCCTCGCGCCGGTCACGCGTCACGCCCGGCTGGTCGTCGACCAGCGCGAGCCGCTTGCCGACGAGCCGGTTGAACAGCGTCGATTTGCCGACATTGGGTCGGCCGATGATCGCGACGATGGGCAGTGGCATAAATGAAACTCTTCTCGGGGGGATGCCCAGCAGAACGGCATGTAACACAAAAAGCAACGGGCGAGGCCTTTCGGCCCCGCCCGCCTGCCATGGCCGGGAACCAGGTTATTTGAACGCGGTCAGGCGTCCCTTGTCGTCCAGAATGTAGAGGATGTTGTTCGCCACCACCGGCTGGAGCGAGACCGGATCCTTCAGCTCGATGGTCGAGCTGATGCTGCCGTCCGCCGGCGACACGAAGACGATCTCGCCGTGGGTGTTGGCGAGGACCAGCTTGCCGCCCGCCAGGACCGGGCCGACCCAGCCATAGGGGTTCTTCGGCTTCTTGGCGTTCTTGTAGAGCTTGAGCTGCGAGATCCAGCGCACCTTGCCGCTGGTGCGCGACAGGCACAGCAGGCGGGCATCGTCGGTCACCACGAAGATCCACTCGCCAGCCACCCAGGGGGTGGAGATGCCGGCGATGTTCTGTTCCCACATGCGGTTGCCGGTGGCGATGTCCATCGCGACCATGCGACCGCCCTGGCCCACGGCGTAGACGCGGCCCTGGTCGATCACCGGCTCGGCATCGATGTCGGACAGCGACGAAACCGAGGTGCTCATGCTGCTGCGCGACAGCACGTCGCTCCACAGCTGGCGGCCATTCTCGTAGCGATAGGCGTTGAGCTCGCCCGACGAGAAGCCGGCGATCACCGTGCCCTGCGCCGAAGCCGGTGCCGCGACGCCGAACACGCCCTGCGATTCGAGGCTGGCCGAAGCGGTCCAGCTGACGTCGCCGGTCTCCTGGCTCATCACGAAGAGCTGGTTGTCCTGGGTGACGACATAGGCGTTGCCGTTGGCCAGCGTCGGGGCGCCGCGCAGCGGGCCGCCGGGGCGCTTGCGCCACACTTCGCTGCCGTCCGCGATCTTGAGCGCGACCACGTCGCCCAGGCCGTTCGAGGCATAGAGATGCTCGCCCGAGACGCTGACGCCGCCACCGAAGCGCGCGGTCTTGTTGCCGTCCGCCTTCACGGTCGGCGCCGTCCACAGCGTGTTGCCGCTGGCTGCGTCAATGGCGTGGACCTGGCCGTCGGTGTCCATCACGTACAGCTTGCCGCCCGCGATCACCGGCGACGCGCCGAGACGCTCCTTCTTCGAGGTCTTGGTGACCACCTTGCTCCACAGGCGCGACGGCGTGGCGGACAGCGCGAGCGAACCCATCGACTTGGCGGCATTGCCGCCCGGCTGGGTCCAGTCCTCGTTCACCGCCGCCTCGGGCACGATCACGTCGACATTCGCCAGCGACTTGTCGCTGGTGATGTCATTCTCGGACATCAGGATGGGAACGCGCTCGCCGAGCACGGGCGTCTTCTTGCCCTGCCCCTTGAAGACCCCGCAGCCGCTAACCAGCGCGAGTGCCGCAAGGGCCCCAGCCACCCTCAGCTTATTGTTCATTTAGCCTGCTTTTCCTTCGACTGATCGAGGACGTCGATCCCCAATACGCTCGCCAGCTGAACCGCGCGTTGCCGCGTCGTATCCGGCACATTCTCACCGCCCTGCGCGATCTGCTGCAGGAGCTTGCCGGCCTCGGCGCGCTTGCCGAGCTTGATCTGCGCGGTCGCCACCAGCTCGCCGGCGCTGCCGAACCAGGCCGAATCGGGCTTGGCGAGGCCCTGGAGGCGCGAAACCACCACTTCAGGCTTCAGCGTGTCATACTCGACCGAGGTCTGGCGGAGCAGCGCGTAGTCGCGGAACGGCTTGGCATAGCCGCTATTGCCCGCAACCGCTGCGAACTTGGCGGCGGCGCCCTTCAGATCCTTCTTCTGGACCAGCAGATTGCCTTCGACGATCGAGGACATCGCGGCATAGCCGTTGGTGCCGCTGGCCGCGAGCTTGGCGAGCTCGGGGCTCGCCTTGTCGGGCTGGTTCTGCTCGATCTGGCGCAGCGCCGCGTCATATTGCTCGCCCTTGGTGCCGGCCGCGGAGTCGGTCTGGTGCTGCCAGAACAGGAAGCCGGCGAGCGCGACGAACGCGATCACCACGGCGCCGATGATCAGCCGCCCATATTTCTGCCAGACGCCGAGCATCTGCGAGCGGCGATATTCCTCGTCGACTTCGCGCAGGAAGGCTTCGTCTGTCGTGCCGGAGGGGGGAAGCGCCAAAATCTACCTCATGCGTCTCTTGCGGGCGCGGACCTATAGCCGCGCCGTGCGGGAATCGATAGCGCTCGGTAGCCCGTCAATCCCGCGGCGCATAGACCTGATCGGGTCCCGGAAAGGTCCGGGACCGAACATCGGCGGCATAGGTTTCAACCGCGGCGGAAATACGGCCAGCCAGATCGTCATATTTCTTCACGAACCGGGCGGTGCGCTCGAACATGCCCAGCATGTCGTCGATCACCAGAACCTGGCCATCGCACTCGGCGGAGGCCCCGATACCGATCACCGGGCAGGACACAGCAGCGGTGATCTCCCTGGCCAGTGTCTCGACCACGCCTTCCACCACGATCCCGAAGGCGCCGGCAGCGGCGATCGCCCGGGCATCGTCGATGATCTGGGCATGCTCGGCATTGCTGCGCCCGCGCGCGCCATAGCCGCCCAGTGCGTTCACCGCCTGGGGCGTCAGGCCGACATGCCCCACCACCGGGATGCCGCGCTTCGTCAGGAACTCGACCGTCGGGGCCAGCGTCTCGCCGCCCTCCATCTTCACGCCCGCCGCGCCCGTCTCCGCCAGCACCCGCGCCGCCGAGGCGAAGGCCTGTTCCGGGCTCTGCTCATAGCTGCCGAACGGCATGTCGACGACGACCAGCGAATGCCAGCTGCCGCGCACCACCGCAGCGCCGTGCGCGATCATCATGTCGAGCGTGACCGGCAGGGTGGACGGCAAGCCGTAGATCACCTGTGCCAGGCTGTCCCCCACCAGCAACACGTCGCAATGCGGATCGAGCAGCTGCGCCATCCGCGTCGTGTACGCGGTGAGCATCACGATCGGATCCTTGCCCTTGCGGTCCCGGATCGCCGGAACGGTGAGCCGCTTCATCGGAGCGGGAGTCGGGTTAGCGCGGCTCGTGGCCGTGTCCATGGTGACGTGCGACATGGCCGCAGGTCTAGCGGGTTGCCGCGACGGTCGCCAGTGTAACGACATTGGCCGTGGCGCGGCTCCGCCCCTTTCCCGTCATCCCGGCCCCCTCGTCATCCCCGCGAAAGCGGGGATCCAGAGTGATCGAGCGATATCCTTCGCGCCCCTGGATCCCCGCCTTCGCGGGATGACGGATGCGTAGCATATCGCACCCGGAGTTCGAATCACTTGACTCAATGTTATATATACATAACATCACGTCATCTATTACACACATGGGAGGCCGAATTGTCCTTTCGGGAAAAGATCGCCTGGGCAGCGTTCATCACGACGCTGCTCGCATGGGGCAGCTATTTCGCCGTCGTGATCACGCGTGCGGCCAATGGCGGCACGCACGATCCGATGCTGTTCTACCTGTTTCTCGCCGCCACGATCGGCCAGGCCGTGATGATGACCGCGGTCACCACGCTGATCGCGATCCTGACGCCGAGCGAGGCGAACGCCCCGCGCGACGAGCGCGACCGGTCGATCGGCCGCCGGGCCAATGGTGCGGCCTATCTCGCGGTGCTGCTAGCCATCGTCGCCGTCATCGTAGCGATGCATGTGGGGCTGCACGGCACCAATGTGATCTTCGCCTTGGTCGGCGTGTTCATCCTTGGCGAAGCGGTGCGGTTCGGCACCCAGGCCATCGGCTACCGGATCGGAGGCTGATCATGGCCTATCGCGAAAAGACCGCCTGGCTGACGCTGCTCTGCATGGTCGTGGCCTACGGCATCTACTTCCCGATGATGGCGCTGCGCGAGACTCCGCCCACCCTGTTCGACATATTGTGGAACTTCGGCATCATCGCAGGGACCCAAGCGGTGGCGGTGATCATCGGATACGTCGTCCTAGCCCTCCTGGCCGGCCCCGAGGGCCGCCGCGCGGACGAGCGCGACAGGGCGATCGCCCGGCGCGGCGCGTCGGCGGGCTATTACACGCTGATGGCCGGCACGATCCTGGTCGGCGTGGCGATGCCCTTCACCGAGCCCGCGCCCAGGATCGTCAACAGCGCGCTGCTCGCCATCGTGATCGCCGAGACGGTGAATCAGGTCCTGGTCCTCCTCAGCTATCGGAGGGGCTGGCATGGCTAAGGGGCGCGTCGTCAACGACATCCGCACGCTGCGCTTCCTGGCCGGCGAGATGACCCAGGCCGAACTCGGCGAGAAGATCGGGCTCACCCGCCAGACCGTCGCAGCGATCGAACAGGGCAAATATTCGCCCTCGCTCGAGGCCGCTTTCCGGATCGCCCAGATATTCGGCAAGCCGCTCGAGGAAGTATTCCGCTGGGAAGAATGAGGGCTCTTGCGCCAGGTACTTGCACGGAGACGCATCCACGCTAGCGTGGTTAACACCAGATCGGGGGAATCAGGATGCGTCTCACCTTGCTCGCGCTTGCCGCGCTCGCCATTCCGCACACGGCCTCAGCCCAGAACTGGCGCCTCGCCGCCTATTCGGACCAGGCGCCCAAAATGGCCTATTTCGTCGATGTCGATTCGGTGCGGCGCAACGGCAATGTCGTGACGTTCAAGCAGCAGACCATCTACGAGACGACCAGCCCGACGCGCGACTTCGATCGCTCGATGCTCACCCGCCAGGCCGATTGCGCTGCGATGACGTCCTTCATGCGCGACAGCAGCTTCTATATCCGCGGCACCTATCTCGATACCGAGCCGGGCCCGAGCGATCCGACCATCGCCAAGCCCGGCACCGTGCTGCTGACCATGCTCAACACGGTGTGCGGCCGCGGCGACTATTTCTCGCCGGTCGTCCCCAGCCCGGAACGCTGGGTGCTGGAGAAGTTCAGCAAGGGGTTCTGAGCCTCTGGGACCCATCCCCTTCCCTCGTCATCCCCGCCTTCGCGGGGATGACGGTGGTGGCTCAGGGCTTCGCCTGAACCCGCAACCTACAGCAGCGCCTTGGCGTAGATGTCCGGCTTGAAACCGACCAGGATGCCACCCGGATATTCGAGTACCGGCCGCTTGATCATCGAAGGCTGGGCCAGCATCAGCGCTGCCGCCTTGGCTGCGTCCACGCCTTCGCGATCGGCATCGGGCAGCTTGCGAAAGGTGGTGCCGGCGCGGTTGAGCAGCACTTCCCAGCCGGCCATCCCGCTCCAGCGCGCCAGCCGCGCGGCGTCGATGCCCCCGGCCTTGTAGTCGTGGAACGCATAGGCGATGGCATGCTCGTCCAGCCAGGTCCGCGCCTTCTTGATCGTGTCGCAATTCTTGATGCCGTACATGGTGATGGTCACGGTGGGTCCTCGCCTCATTTGCTTCTGCGATAGCGCCGTTTCGGCCGGAAGACAGCGGCTTCGATTGCGGGGCCGCGCAAAAGATGTTCTGCTGCGGCCATGTTGCTGATCCTCGCGACACTCGCCGCTGAAATCGCATTCTGCAATTTTGAGTCGGCGACAATGGCGGCGCCGCTACCGCGCTTCACCCCGCACCGGGTGAAGGATGATGCGATGTTCAAGTACGCCGATTTCGGCTGGGAAGTCGCTCCCGAGATAACCAGGGCACAACCGGCGAAATGACCGAGCCCAAGCTCCTCTCGGGCGGCAATCCGCAGATCCCCAAGGGCGATGGCGATGCGCCCGTCGCCGCCTATCTCGCCGCCATGCCGGGCTGGAAGCAGCGCATCGGCCGCGCAGTCGATACCCTCGTGGTTCGCACGCTGCCGGGCGTGCGCAAGGCGGTGAAGTGGAACTCGCCCTTCTATGGCGCGCCCAGCCAGGAGGGCTGGTTCCTCTCCTTCCACTGCTTCGACCGCTATGTGAAGCTCACCTTCTTTCGCGGCACCGCGCTCGATCCGGTGCCGCCCGGCCCCTCGAAGCAACCGGACGTCCGCTATCTCGACATCCGCGAGGAGGATCCGATCGACGAGGCGCAACTGGCGGACTGGATCCGCCAGGCGAGCGCGCTGGCTGGCGAGAAGCTCTAGCGCCTGAAGCCGCGAGGCTAGTCCCCCAGGAAGCGCCCCAGCGTGACGACGCCCTCCCGCTCGAGCCCCAGCGCCGCGTAGAAGCCCAGCGCTTCCGCATTGTCCTCGCGGACCATCAGCTGGACCTTCGGGCAACCCCGCGCCCGCAGCCATTCCTCTGCCGCCGTCATCAGCGCCCGGCCCAGACCGATACGGCGCGCCGCCGGCGCCACTGCGAGATAATAGACCCAGCCGCGATGCCCGTCGTCGCCGACCATCGCGCTGCCAAGGAGCCCGCCGCCCTCGCCCTCCGCCACCAGGATCGTCGAGGCATCGCCTTCCAGGGCGCGGGCAAAGTCCTGGGCCGGATCGTTCCAAGGCCGCGTAAGCCCGCAGAGATACCAGAGCCCGATCACCGCCCCGGCCTCCTCGGCGCGCGCCGCGCGGATCGTCATGCCGGCCGGCGGGCGATGCGCCAGAGCGTCACTGCCCCGATCAGCATCCACACCACGTTGAGCGTCGCCGAGGGGATCGCACCGTTCCAGCCGCTGTTGAGCACGAAGCACGCCGCGCCAACCACGTTCATCCACTGGTAGAGGCGCGACTGGCCGGTCAGCCGGCCGGAGGAGAGCAGCAGATAGGCAACCAGGATCAGCGCGGCGCCGGTCCAGCCGATGACCTCGATCAGCAGCCGTTCGACGCTCATCGCGCGATGCAGGTCACGCCGGCCCAGAGATTGGTCACCTTGCCTTCCGGCGTCAGCGCGCTGAGCAGGCCGGAAACACCGCCGGCGGTGAACTCGTTGCCGATCGAGGTCTCGCCGACGTCGATGCTGCCGGCCGCGGCTTCCAATGCCTTGCGGGTCATGCCGATCCCGATGCCGTTGCCCGTAGCGAACTTGCCGTTCTCGCGGCCGTCCAGGTCCCAGCCGGCGAACTTGCCGTCCTCGAAATAGAGCGAGAGCCCGTCACGGAAGGCGGCATAGGCGAGCGGCCCGGCGCCACAATCCTGGTTCTCGTCCTGCTCGATCGGATGGCCCAGCGGCGCGGCAAGCATCCGGATCGCATCCGCCTTGGCCGTACCGAAGCTGACGTGACGTGAGGCGCCATTGGGCAGGACAACGGTCAGCTCATCGGGCGCGAGGTTGACCCCGACGCCAGGTGCCTCATCGCTGGCGTTCGAGACATTGGCTTCGATGTTCGCCTCGGGTGGGACGATGATCTCGGACTCATTGGCCGCGTGCTTCTTCTCGGCCGGCTGCTTCGGCTCGGGCGAGCAGGCGGCGAGCATGCCCAGCGCCGCAAGCGCGCACGGCAACAGCTTGATCGTCATCGTCAAAATCCCCCTCGCCCGTTCCCGGCGATTCTCTCATCATCGCGCGGCGGGCGCAATCATTTCAGGCGAGCGCGGCGACCGGCTCACGGCGGAAACAGCCCAGTTGATGGTCGTTCACCAGACCCACTGCCTGCATCCAGGCATAGACGATGGTCGGCCCGACGAACTTGAAGCCGCGGCGCTTCAGCTCCTTCGAGATCGCCTCGGAAAGCGGCGTGGTGGCGACGAAACCATGGCCCGGGCGCTGGATCGGCTTGCCATCGACAAAGGCCCAGCAGAAGGATTCGAAATCCTCTCCGCGATCGCGCATCTCGCACCAGATCTGCGCGCCCCTGATGGTCGCCTCGATCTTGGCCCGGGCACGGACGATGCCGGGATTGGCCATCAGCCGCTCGACATCCTCGGGCCCGAAGGCGGCGACCTTGACGGGATCGAAGCCGGCAAAGGCCTCGCGGAACGCCTCGCGCTTGCGCAGGATGACGATCCAGGCGAGCCCGGCCTGGAAGCCTTCGAGCATCAGCGTCTCCCACAGCTCGCGGCTGTCGCGCACGGGAACGCCCCATTCGGCATCGTGATAGGAGCGATTGAGCGGGTCGCTCACCGCCCAGCTGCAGCGCCGCAGGTCGTCGGTCATCACTCTCCCCTCACTGTCTCGCCGATACGCACTTCGCCCAGGCCCAGCCATTCCGCCATCCGCGCCAGCTCGACACCCAGCCGCGCTTCGGTGTCGCCCGGCGCGCCCGGCTCCAGCGTGATCCGATGGGCGAGCAGCCGGCCGTTCTGGCGATCGGCCTTGAGATCGACCCGGGCGGTGAGCGCCTCGTCCATCAGGAAGGGCAGCACGAAATAGCCATGCGTGCGCTTGTCGGCGGGCACATAGATCTCGATCCGGTAGCGGAAGCCGAACAGCCGTTCCGTACGACTCCGCTCCCAGACCAGCGGATCGAACGGGGCGAGCAGCGCATCGCCAGCCACCTTGCGCGGCACCCTGGCATCACGGTGCAGCCAGGCCTTCTGGCTCCAGCCCTGCACGGCGACCGGCACCAGCACGCCCGCCTCCTCCAGCTCGGGAATGGCATGGTTGGCTTCCTCGGGCTTCAGCCTGAAATAGTCGCGCAGATCGGTCGCGGTGGCGACGCCAAGCGCGCGGGCGCTACGCTCGATCAGCGCGCGCTGGGCCGTCGCCGCATCGGGCGCCGGCAGATCGAAGATCGCCCGCGGGATCACCCGCTCGCTCAGGTCATAGACCCGCTCGAAGCTGTTGCGGCGCGTGGCGGTGGTGATCCGGCCGGACCAGAACAGCCATTCGAGCGCGAGCTTGGCCTCGCTCCACTCCCACCAGCCGCTCTTCGAGCTGCCATTCTCGAAATCGGAAGCCGCCAGCGGCCCCTCGGCGGCGATGCGATCGAGCACCGCCTTCGCCTCGCCATGCCGCTCCCGGGCGAAGGACCGGAGGCCCTTCCAGCCGATCTCGCCGCGCTCGGCCCGCGCCATGCGCCAGCGGAAGAACGGATGGAGATCGATCGGCAGCAGCGAGGCTTCGTGCGCCCAATATTCGAAGAGCCTGCGGCTGCGCTTCGGTCCCCAGGCATCGCGCTCGAGCAGTGCGCGATCATAGCATCCCAGCCGCGAGAAGGCGGGCAGATAGTGCATCCGCGCCAGCACGTTGACGCTGTCGATCTGGTGGAGCCCCAGCCGCTCGACGGTGCGGCGGAGATGCGGTGCGCCCACCGATGCCGGATGGCGCGCACCGAAACCCTGGGCCGCGAGGAAGACGCGACGAGCCTGTTTCAGCGAAAGGCTCGTCACTCTTTTCCCTCCAGGCACCCGCGGAACATAACGAGTACCTTAGCGGGTTTTTATTCCCATTCGATTGTTTACGAGACTTGTAATCAATTGATTTATCTCACTAAAAATATTTTTAGTCGCCGCCATACCGTCAGCCATCCTGTCAAAAAACGGCGCTTATGAAAACATTGGTTTTTTTCGCCCAAATCTCAAAAACTACCTTCCGCCATCTATCGGCACGCAAGCGAGGCTCCTTCATCCGCCTGCCCATCGCCCGCGTCGCTCAAGCCTTCCGCTCGACCAGCCGACATGCGAGCTCCTGATCTCCCCAGGAGGTGGCGAAGGTGTCGGACACGACTTTCCACTTTCCTGCTGGGCTATGCATGCCATGGTGCTCCCCCATACAGGAGCACTGACATTCATCGCCGGTCGCGTTCCAACAGGCGGGCGCGCACTTCTCCTGCTCCCGATACGGCTGGACTATATAAACTTTGCCGTACTTCTCGAGACATTGCGCTACGAGAGCATTAAACCATGCCTGCGGAATTTCCCAAAAGCGGCGCTGCTGATCCCACTCCGGGTTCGATCGTCGCTCCTGGCGTATCCAGGCTCTGTTCTCAGGATCAAATGGCAGTCGCATACGAAGTCGGTGGCCCGCCCCCCGCCTCAGCAGGACAGGGATTTCCTTCTGATTCCAGATGCGCCTCAGCCGTTCGGGTGTACCTTCATCCACGCTGAGCCCTTCTTATTATCCTACGCCTTGACCAGCCTAATGTCCGTACCGCGATTTTCCGGGCCACGACGGATCACACCGTCAACAAGACGAAACAGAACACTTTCGAGTTCATGCGTTGGCAGATGTAGTGCCGCCGCAATATGGTCACGCGTGGTGCGCTCGTTCCATAGGGCGCCCAGCACCTGAGGCCAGACGACAGAGCACTCTGGCTTCAGACCTTCAGGCTCCTGGGAGCGATATCCTCGCCGAGAGATCTCGATATTGAACGTCCGATTTTGCCATTCGCTGACGATGCCCATCTTGTTCAGTCGATACGTCAGAGCTGCTACCGAAACGCCCCATCGTTTTTTTGCTCGTATGAGTTCCTCCAACCCCGTGACGTAGCGAATGCGGCTTGCGACGTCGTCTTGAGGCATGAGAAAGTGTGACGCAAATTGGTCCGCCTCGTTCTCGGCCTGCCTGCTGTCTTGCTGCTCACCGTGCCGGTGCATGACCAAATGTCCAAGCTCATGAGCAGCGTCGAATCGACTTCGCTCGGTCGATTTGAAGGTGTTCAGGAATACGAAGGGCTGCGAATTCCTCCAGCATGAGAAGGCATCGACGGTCTTGGTGTCCTCGCAAAGCGAAAAAACGCGCACACCCTTGGCCTCCAGTAGTTTCACCATGCTGGGAACGGGTTGCTGACCTAAGCCCCAATATTCGCGGACAGCCTGTGCTGCCGCCTCCGGCGTAGCGTCGGCGCGAAGATCCGGCACATCGGGTGCGGGGAGATTAAAACGCTCCTCGATCCAATCGTTAAAGAGGAACGCTATGGTACCGGCAGACAGCGCCGCATCGCGCTCACGCGCGGTCATCGACGTCAGGCTCCGAAAGCTCGCCGACTGGACCGGCAGGTCATCGAAATCACCTGCGGAAAAGAACTCACGCGGGAAATCCAATACTCGTGAAAGCGCATTGAGGGTTTCTTCCTCAGGTTCATTCACGCCGTTTTCGAGCCGCGAAATCGTGATCGGCGAGACACCCACCGCATTGGCGAGCGAACGCGCGGTCATCTTTCGCCGCTTCCGGCCGAGTATGAGCCTACGATAATTAAACATGACAACGGTCAAATCTTACGCGAGACATTCACCTCAAAATCGACTGGCGGAGCTTCATCCGCGAGCGGGTCAGGGCTGTCCCATTCTCCCCTCTGCACAAGCAGAATACGCTCGTGAAATTGATCGAACTGCTCGTCATTGATTGCCACCGGACACGAAAGTTCAGCCCGGACGTCCGGGCCTACGGCGTAGACGAACAAGTACCATGTGGCCGCCGTGATCTCTGCAACTTCCAGCTCGCGCACTTCTGGAAACAGGTCGTACTGACCGAGCTCGACAGCGCGCGCTGCGCCAGCGCCCTTTTTCGAAACCGCGATCGGGTCTGAAATGGGATCTCCCGCTCGCTCAGCATTCTGGTAGACGATCTTGATGCCGATCTCCTTATGAAAGATCGACTCGATGTTGTCGCGGCGGCATATCTCCCAGCCCTGAGGCACGTATACTCGGCGCAGATGTTCCGTGCCTGCGAGATAGGCGAGCAGTCCGCCCGCGCTAAGAGGGTGGAAGGGCGTGGCGTTCCGACGGGCACCGACCGCGGCGCGAACCACCTGGAGGAGCTCGTTCTTAGTCAAGCCCAACTGCTCAAGGCGAGGAGCGACTTCAAATTCTTCCGCGAGGACCGCCATGAATAATCTGCCCTGTTAACTTTTCCGCCCTCATATGAGCAGAAAAAAGTTAGCACGTCAATCGCCCTTCAGTGATGACCTGGAGCGATGGACCTATTTCGCAGCCCCGGCTACCAAGTCTACCAGCTTCCAACCCTGGGCTTGGGCGGGCTCTATCAGCATTATTGCTTCGGATTTGCGTAGCGCGATCCCGAGCAACTCACGCGGCCTGGTGATGCCGACGAAGACGTTTGTCGCGGCGGTGAGAGCCACCCCAGTAAATGGTTGATCGGTAACGCCGAACGCACGGGGCAGCACCGTGCTTAGGTCGATACATTGTTCGTCTGCACCACTGCCTTTCCATACCTCACTCTCGACGACGAGAATTCCGTCTACGCTCTTGCCCTTGACCGAGTGGATCGATCCCAGCCGCAAGGTGAGATCGTCGAATTGCATCTGCTTAGTGGAGCGGCGCTCGGGGTCAGCGAGATCGGCCTTTTGATCCGCGACGAAGCTGCACAAATCCGCGATTTCGGCCTCAGCGCCCTGAGGATGCGGACTGAAAAGTGGCAGCAGCTGTGCCATGAACGCCAGCCATGCCGCCTGGTCCCATACCGCATCACCGGTAAGCACATGGTCCCGGAGCAGTCGACGTACAGCGCGCGGCAACGCAAGGTCGCGATGCGACAGAGCCGGCCAGACATTATGCGCAGTAATCGGACGATCGTTCGCCGCTTTCCAGCCATGCGCGCGCGCCAACCCGGAAACACCGACCGCGAGCATCTCGCTGACCTCTGCGGGAGGACGCGCCGCGGCGTGGTGTACCGCAGCCTTCTGAAGCTGCCGGCAAAGGAGGTTGGCCTTCGATCGAGACCCGCCCTCGCTGCGATATGCGGGATGATAGTGGACAAGGCTCTTCGGCTGCCACGCCCCTTTCTTACCGGGCAGATTGTGACGCGATGCGACCGCCCAGACGTCGCGGCTGCTGCAATCGCCGCCCCACAGCGTGCGTGCCTCTTCAGCGAAGGCACCGAGAACGCCACCGATCGTGGCTTCATCGAATAAGAACATCACCCGCGACGCAGGCCGTGCGCCCAGGCCCACAATAGTCTGAGCCTGGCGCGCGGTCAGCCGGCTTGCAAAACCGGCGATCTCCCTGCCGAACCTGCGGCTCGTATCGAGAGGGATGCAACCGGGACCCGGCGTCCAATAGGCCGGTGCAGCTCCATCGTCCTCATAGAGCGTTTGATTGCTGTCCCCGAGACGCTGGAACGCCGCCCCATCTTGCTTGAACACGTGCTCCAATAACCGAAGCTGGTCGCCATGCGTGTCCTGCGCCTCATCAAGAATGACGAGTGGAAACCGGTCGCGAAGCCGCTCGGCGAGGCTCGGGTTATCGCGGAGCGCGCGCCACGCGAGCGCGGTCATGTCGGCGTAGCGATAGAGCCCGCTCTTGACCATCGAGGCCTTGAGGGATTCGAGCGCTTTCCCACAATCGGTGTGGGCGCCCCATTGCCCTTTACGACAGCGGACGGCCAGCGCGCTTGGCTCCGCGACTGTGTCGGTGAAGGCGGGGTCCAGATCAAGAAGGGCAATCCACTCTTCGAGCCTGCGCTTCAACTTGAGCTTTTGATTCTTCGCGAGGTTGTCGAGAACGCGCCACCCCGGATACCGCCGCAACGCCTCAGCCGCAAAGGCATCGTCGTCAATCTGGCGCACGTGCCAGCCCAAGCCTCGAAGATAGGGCAAAGCAAGATATTGGTTGATGAAGGCTGTGACCGTGCCGGTGAAATGAGGATAGGCCATCAGCCGCGCCGCGGTCGGGTGACGGGCGATCAAATCTTCGACTTCGGTCCGCGCCGCGTTGGTGTGCGAGATGACGCAGACACCGCGCCTGCGGGTCGTCCAGTTGCGCGAAAGCAGCGCGAGCTTGGCCGCGAGCAGCGTCGTCTTGCCATTGCCGGGCGCCGCCTGAACGTCGCATGGGGTGGCCTTCGCCAGGAAGTCGGTCTGGCTCGGATCAGTAAAATCGCAGCCGCCCAGCTCGTCGCCGAGTTCGGCAAGCAGTTCGGGTGTGAGCGGCAGGATCTCGAACATGGTGCTACGCCTCCACCGCCGCCGCGCCTTCCATCCCGGCGCCCCCGATCTCTTCGTCCTCGGATTCCGGCTCGGGGGCGATCGCCGGCGCCCCGGGAACATAGCCACCCGTCACGTAGTCGATCGCGCGCACCAGGTAGGGCGGGAGCCGATCGCGCATCTGCTCCGGCGTATCGGGGCGTTTGCGCAGTATGGCGGCAAGTTGCTCGGCGACCTCGGCCTTGGAGGCCTCTTTGTCATGGACGGGCTGGTAGATCTTGACGGCGATCTCGGTCGTGGAGAGCCCCGCCTCCTTCCAGCCTGCGTAGGTTTCGCTGGCCTTCTTCACGATCTTCGCAAGCCACTCGGGCTTGCGACTGCTGGTCTTGGCGAGCTGAACCGCCTGATGAACGCTCTCGGCGAGCTCGGACCGAAGGGCAAGATCGAACTCAAGTGTCCAGCTATCGGCGATGAACGCGTCGACGGGATCCCCGACGTCGCGCCGGAGCGTCTTCAGTCGCGCGGCGATTTCGTCCCGGGTCAACTCGTTCTCTGTCTTGCGGTCGCCGACGAGGCCTTTCGCCTCAAGGGGCGGGATATCCCTGTCGGGGATCAGCGCCACGGGCACCGAGATCGCATTCCCAGTTTTGCGTTGCAGGATCCGGCTGTAGCGGAACAGGCCGCGGTGACCGACATTGACGAGCGAGACGCCATACCGGCTGAACGGACGCCCGAGCTTCTCGGCGATCGCGGGCAGCAACAGGTGCTCGCCGTCGCCCTCCACGACGATCAGCGCGCGGGCGAAGAACAGGTTGGCCTTGGTCGCATCGAGGAACCGGCGCAGGAATTCATAGTCGTCGGCTTCGAGCCGGGTATGCGCCGCGCCCAACGGAAAGGCACTGTGACCGACGATCATCGTCAAGGTCTCAAGCTCGGCACCGGCCGCGAGCTGCGGGCTATGGGTGGTGAGCAGAACCTGGACCTGCTGATGGGTTTCGCCTTTCTTGGGATCCGGTTTGGCGGCGCGGGCTGCGAGCACCTCCATGAACAGCGTCTGGTGCTGGGGATGCAGGTGCGCTTCCGGCTCCTCGATCAGCAGGAACGGCACCTGATCGGGATGCGACTGTAGCAACAGCAGCTCGGCCGCCATGAACAGCAGGTTGTTGTAGCCCAACCCGCGCTGCACGCGCTCGGTGCCTGCCTTAGCGTTCAGATAGAGCTCGAACCTTTCAAGGATCTGATCGAACGACCCGCCCGCGCCGAGGTCCAGCGTCGCGACGAGGCGATCATCCACAAACGACAGCTTGTCGAGAAAATCGGTATTCACGCTGCTGGCGACGCCCCCCACAGCAGCGTTGCCCCGGACCGCCGCGTCAGCGGCGGCAAGCGTGTCGTGAAGCGTAACCTTGTCACCCGGCGCGGCCGGCTTGCTCTGGGGGCCCATCGTGGGCATCGCGCCGAGAATGCGCGACAGACGCGACCGGCGTCCTGCTCGCATCTCGCGCTCGGCGTCCCGCAGAGGCTTGAGATAGGTGGCCTTCAGATACTCGCGCAATTCCCCGTCGAGCGGCAGGCCTTCGCCTTCGGCGCCAGCACGGTGCTGGCTGGAGATGATACTGCCGCCGCCGGGAGAAACCCGCCGCGCGCCCCGCATGCAGACGTGCAGCCGAAGCTTCCCCTTTTCGTTGGCGCACCATTCCAGAAAGCGGGCTTCCTCATCAGCGCTGAGGTCGTCGAAAGTGCATCGCACGACGAAGTCGCTACTCCGTGTGCCGTCGGCGCCGACGTGGAAGTCGTGTTCGTCCGGACGGATATAGTCGTCGCCGCGTGTCCAAAGGACATAGCGGGCAGCGTCGATGATCGCGCTCTTCCCGGCGTCGTTCGGCCCCACGAGAATATTGAGGCCGGGCGAGAGTTTCAGTTGCAACGGAGCGGTCGGATCGAAGCACCGGAAGCCGCTCGCGTAGATTTCGGAAATGTACACCGTCGCCTCCCAGCCCGTTTTTCTTATCCTGCCGCGCTATTGGCTCGTGCGGCGATCTCTGCGCAGCGCTCCATGAGCGTCTCGAAAGGCTCGGCGTCCTCCAGAAGGAGGCCGTCTTCAACCATGCGGGCGTAATCTTCTTCCAAGGCCTTCGCCCCATCGCCGGCCGGAACGAGCTGCAAACCTCCGTTGACAGCCGCCGCGTAGTCGATCGGCGACCGGTCCGCCGCCTTTTCCGCGAAGAACATTGCCTTGTGACGGGCGACGGCGTTCGCCAGCTCGCGATCCGCGAAAGCAGCCGCCGCGAAGCCCGCTTCGTCCAACCGAGCGACATCATGCCAGTGCCGGGCGAACCGGTCGCCGCGCAGACGCTCCTGCAGGCAGAAGACGTGGATGGCCGTCGCCTTCTCCCAGAAGGTCCGCTCCGCATGCATCACGCGCGGCCGAGCCATCGGGAAGGCGACGCCTTCCACCAAACCGGCAGCATCGCAAATCACGTCGCGCACGCTCGCCGGCTCGCCCGTTGATCGCGCCCCAAATTCGAGCATCACGCTCGGGGCGACATAGCCGGAGCCAGCCGTCGCGGCCTCGTAATCGATGAACAGCTTCTCGCCTTCGACGCGGATGGTGGCTGCCAAAGCTTCAGCCGCGAGCGCCCCTGTGATGATCGGCTGTACGGTGCCAACTACCCAGTCTGGCAGGCGCTTGCGTACCTCACTCGACCAGCGCTTCTCCTCGCTGCGAGTCTTCGGCAGGGCCTCACCATCGTCGCCCACCAGATCGGGTGCGATCGTCCGGATGTCATAGGTCAGGTCGACATCCTCGGAAAACCGCCGGATGACCTGATAGGCTTTGGATAGCGACGTCCCGCCTTTGAACACCAGATGTTCGCCGAGCGCCGAGCCGTAAAGGATCCCGAGCGCCCAGACCACCCAGACGTCCTTCTCGAGAAGGTGCGCGGGTCGTCCCGACTGATCGGCCGCGACGCTCAACGCCTCGCGGCGGTCGGCGACCGGAAGGTGGAGAAAGGCATCAGCCATGTGCGGCCTTGCCCACGCTGCGCGCCAGCCAGGTCGGAAGCTGCGGCGCTGCCGCGACCAGTTCGCTGAAAGTGGATGGCGGGAGCTTCCGCTTCAATGTTTTCAGGGCGGCTTCCGCCTTCTCCGGTCCAAGCCAGGCCAGCGCGCGCACTGCCTCGCCAGCTGGCTTGTGAGCCAGGGCGAGTTGCCAGCGTGGAGCGTGGCGAAGTTCGACGACCTGCTTGCCGAGGTTCATCGTCCGGCTGCGGCCGGAGGTTAGATAGACCGATCGGACCGGCACCTGTGTCGTGAGGCCAAGCGTGTTGGCCGCCGCCGCCCCGCTCGGGACGATGACCTCGCCGCGTTGGTTGGCGAAGGCCTCGACTGCCTGTTGGACGGAGGGAGCCCTCGTACCGAACCGGCTCGTGATGGGACGCAGATAAACACCGCGACCGGCCCGAATGAGTTGGCCCCGCTCGGTCAGACGCGACAAGGCCTGATCCACCGCGGCGCGATTACCGAGATGGAGCAAGCTTTTAGCCGCCACGGGCGTGCCTTCCGGCAACCCTCCGGCATGCACAAGAATCTGTTCGGTTAACCGTTGCATGGCCATTCTCCTGTCAGAAATATACGCAGTTTTCTGACAGTTTGCAACCAATGGCGTGGCGGGGCAGCGCCCCTAGATCAGCGGCGCGCCCTTATCGAGCAGGCTGTCCAGAAAATCCTCGCGCGACGAGATCTGTCCCGATTGCGTCGCCAAGATCAGCGCCTCGACGACCTGACGAGCCAGCGAACGAGCCATCACCTGCTCTTGGGTCGAGATGTCCGTCATGGCGCGGCCGTGCAGGAAGGCGCTTCTTATGTCGAAAAGCTGCTCATACTGGTCAGCATGGCTACGGTCACCGAGCAGGCCGGCGACACGCCCTCGCATCCGGTTCGTCGCACGCATTCCCTTATGGCGATCAGGCGCAACACGGAAACTCTTCTGATAGTCGGCGCGCAGCCCCAGCGCCGCCTCGATCGTTGTGATGTGGGCGAGAAATTCATCCACGCCTTCGGCAAGGAAGGCGCGGATCAAGAAATGGGCGACCGGCGTCTCAAACAGAACCGATTGCTTCGCCTGCTCAACGATCACCCACCGGCTCTGGTCCCAAACAGTCAGCTCGGTCGCGGCGTTGTCATCAAGGCGCAGCTCGACCGGCCGCTCTTCTTCGTAGGTTCCGCCATAGCCGTCATCATAGATGCGATCTTCCCAGCTCAGCGTGTCGGGTGATGGCGGCGAGCCTGGACGCACGAAGATGTCGCTGTCGACGGTGTAAACCCACGGCACGCGGAATCCTCGCCAATCCACTTCCGGCATCGTCGACCAACTCTCCCAGGGCGCCAGCAGGAGGAAGAACAGCGCTTCCTCGAAGGCGCCTGGAAACCGTCCCTTGTGTGGCTCGATCCGCCCCAGATCCTGGCTGAGATCCATCGAGAAAAACGGGACCGCCCGCGCTTCCGGCCCGTGCTTGAACGCCACCGTCTCCTCGACGACCAGCCAGTGAAACTCCGACAGCCGATCAGCGTCCAGTTCATGCCGCGGATAGGCCCGCCTTAGGCGGCGCTCATCGAAGAGCACCCGCAACTCGTCCGGCGTCAGCCGGCATAGCTTCGCCGGGCCGAATGCAAGCGGCGACAAATCATCCGCTAGATCGAGCGGCGCGAGATGCACCCGCGTGGAACGCGTAGCACGGAGCGCGGCGTCGAGACCCGCCGCCGCCTCTTCCACTGGAAGCGCCAAATGGGCGGCGTCCTTTTGCAGGTGGCACGGCAGCCCCAACGCCCTCAACGCCGTCGAGAGCGCGAATGCGGGGCCCGCCTTCCCCGTGCCGGAGTAGTCGTCACGGCAGGCCTCGCGCAGACGCACGAATGCCGGATGCGCGAGAATATTGTCAGGGCCAGGCGGGCTGAGCCGCCAAAGCTCGGCTATCGCGCCAAGCATCGCTGAACTGGGGCCGTCCGCTACGACGCTCATCAGGCGATCCGAAGCCGTCGCAGGAGCTTGCCCAGGACGGCTTCATACTCTTCAGGCTTGGAGAAGTCGGCGTAGAGCTTGCCTTTCAGAAACCCCGGCAGCTCGCACTCTTCATAGAGCAATGGCAGCACGACCACTTCGCCGGTGGAAATCTCCCGGTTCATCGCCAGGTCGAGCTCTTTCTTCACCCAAGGGGCGTCGATCGACTTCTTCGACAGGACGACGGCGATGTATCGGCTGAGCTTCATGCCCTCATCGATCTTGGCGATCAGCGAGTCGCCGATTTCGATCTCCGCTTCGTCCAGCCAGACGCGCGGCACGCCATGGGCGAGGAGATCCTTGCGCAGTTGGCGCACGAACGGCTTGTCGACACCGGTGTGGCTCAAGAAGATGCCCTGATACTTCTCGTGCGCGGGGTCCGCCTTCTCCAGCGCCAAGCTGTCGCGGACGAGCTGGTTTTGCGCTTCCTGCGATGTCGGCGGCGTCAGCAGCCACCCTGTCGTGGCCCCGATCGTCACCTGGCCGCCCAGGCTATAGCCCTCCGGCGTCGCGGCGATCGAAGCGAAGCCTTCACCGGGATCCGACAGGCAGAGCGTCCAGCCACCGGTCTGTGACAGCACGTCGAAATAGCGTGCGAACGGACTATCCGGGTCAACGTGACCCATCCTGCGCCCCTTCTTCACGAGGAGTTCCGAGCGCTTTACGAAACTCGCCACCTTCGGCGCCGCGTAGCCCAGATGCGTCTCGCGATAGCCGAAAAAGTTCACCCGCTTCGGCTCGGACAGACACCAGACGACCGTCGCGCCATCGGCGGTCGCTGCCTCCATCTCCTTTCGCCGATCCTCCGCGTCGAAAGCGGAATCGAGATCATAGCGGTCGTTCTGTCCTTTCAGCTTGCCCAGCTCATAGAGCTCGTTCGAGAACTCGCCGGCCGAGCCGAACAGGAAATGCGAATAGCTCTCGGGATTGATGATGATCGTGTCATATTCGTAGAGTGGATATGCGGCCCGCGTGCGATCCACTTCCGGCCGACAAAGGCCTAGATTGTCGATCTCCACCCCTTCGATCGCATCGCCGGTATAGGTCAGCCCGACCGTCAGCACCCTTCTCATTCGTCTCTCCTTCCCGTGACCCGCTCGTTGTCGCCGGCAGGCTTGACGTCCATGACCTCGCCACGGGCGCCGACAAGCGCGATCTCAATGCCCGCAAGCGCGCAACGCGGCGCGAGGCGCTCGGCCAAGCGGCGGGTGCCTTCCGTCAGGGGCACGACCGCAACCTGTCGGCCCGGCGACGGCGTCGCCATCAGCATTCCCACTGTCTCGCACAGTCCTTTGTAGAGGCGGGATACCTGGCCCGGGTGCCGCGTGTTGATGATGCCGCCCTTGCACTCGGCCGAGATGATGTGGTCGCCGACCTCCGCCACGACATCGCCCAGGCCCGACTTCGGATGGACGGTGATCGTCTGGCCCGCGGCGTTCCGATAGACACCGCCGTATGTCGTAGTGCCGAGGTTGGAAACCTTCGTAAATTCCCGGCGCAGCAGCCAGCCGGCAAAATCGAATTGCTTGCCATGCTCGCCGTCCGGATGGATGCGCACATGCGGCGCATTCGCCGTGCGCAGAAGATGCATGGCGTAAGCGACCATCACAGCGCCTTCGTACAGGTGGTGCTCATGGCCGCCATCGGACTTGCCGACGCGGTTCGGCGGCGGCTCCAGCGCCGTCACGAGATCCTCGAAGTCCAACCCAGCCTCCCCAGTTCCGGCATCGGAGCGCTTGTCGCGCACCAGCATTGACAGGCACTTATAACCGGCCATATTTGCCCGGTAAAGGAGTCCCGGTCATGCTCGCCTACAGTCCCGAAAAATTCGCATCGCTCTACGCGTCCGAACTCGGTCAGCGCATCTGGGCGTTCCTCACGACGTCCGAAAACGTAGCGCGCCTCGAGACCGCCTCGGAGCTCAGCAAACCGGCGGTCGAGGGAATCGAGGAGCAGCTCCTCGCCGAATTCCGCGAGGAGGTGCTGGCCGACCGCGTGAAGCAAATGGTCGGTCACATGGTGCGCCAGATCCTCGAACAGCGCGATTGGGTTCTCGACCAGAGCGACGTGAAAGTGCAGTCGGTGCCCTTCAGCAAGGCGGCGCGGTATCGCCGGCCCGACTGGATCACGTTCCACGCCTTCCGCAATACCAGCGATCCCCGCGACATCGTTATTACCGATCGCCGCCAGAACGCGCCGTTACCGACCGACGTGCGCTGGACCTACTACGCGACCTTTGCCAGCCCGTTGAAGGCGGCGGTGGCGTTCGGGGTGCGCGACATTCGCCAACTTCGCCAGCATGTGCTTTCGCACGGCTATCAGCGCCTGCGTATCGAGCGAATGCTCCGCCGCGCCTAACGGGACCTGACGATGACCAAACTTTTCGATGTGGACGGCGCCAATCTCGATCGCGGCTTCATGAACCTGAAGGCCGCGGAATCGCGGACCGAGCAGCAGCTTCACGACCAGATCGAAGCCCTGTGGGCGACCTACGAGCCCTATGCCGACCCTGATTTTCCGCAGGGCTTCGCGCGCGACGTTGATGGCCGCTTCTGGGAAATGTATCTCGGCTGCACTCTGATCGAGGCGGGCCGGACATTGTTGCCCGTCGCGGACCGTCAGCGCCAAGGCGGCCAACCTGACCTCTGTGTCCTCGACGAGGGCCGCCGCATCTGGATCGAAGCCATCGCCCCCGACGAAGGCGGGCCTGGTCCCGACCAGATCGTGCGCCCCATTCCCATGAACCAGGGTGGCGGCCTCGTCGCCGCTCCCATCCGCCAAGCCCAATTGCGGACATCCGGCGCCTTCTGGACCAAGGCACAGAAGGTCGCGCGCTACATCGAACAGGGCGTGATCGCCCCCGAAGACACGCGGATCGTCGCCATCAGCGCGAGCCGCTTTGGCGTCTATGTCGCCGAGCAGCCTCTGCCGCTGATCATGACCACGCTCTTCCCGATCGGCGATGCGTACATCACCATCGATCGCGCGACTGGAGATGTCGTCGAGGAAGGATTTCACGCAGCGCCCCTGATCGCCCGCGAACGCAATCCGATCCCGCGCACAGCGTTTCTCGACGAGCGTTTCGCCGACGTGTCCGGCGTAATCTGGTCACGCGTTGGCCTCGGCAACCTGTCGCGCCAGGTCCGGCCTATCACCTACGTCCACAATCCGCTGGCGCAGGTTCCTCTGCCGACGAACTGGGGCGTTTGGGATCGCGAGTTCGTCACCACGCCGCAGGGAGACGGATGGGAGACGAACGACATCTTGGCGTCGGCGGCCGTGGCGGAGGCGCAATGAGGACGCCATCGCTCGCATGGCCTCGGTCGCGCTCCGCTGTCTGTCGCTCTTATCGCCGCGAGGGTGACGATGGCCGCCGGCGATAAACAGCAACTGATCAAACCCATCAGCCAGCGGCAGTTCGAACTCTACGCGCTGTCGCTTGAGCGTGGACCGAACTTCGAGCCGTCCCACATCTTCAGCGCCTATCAGGTTGGACGTGGCAGCGCCTGCGGCTGCATCCTTCTCGATCCAGAGCGCGGGGCGTTCACCACCTTGGCCATGCGTCGACGCGTCGACCATCTTTGGGTGCGCATCGACGAAGCGGGGCCATTCTCTACCCCTGAAGCAGCGCTCGACCATCTCAGCATCAGCATGCGCGGCGGCGAGCCGCCCGAACCGCTTCCGCCGGGCGCGCGGCGCCGTCCACCCCTAATGCAGTCAGGCGCGCGCGGCGTCTCGCCCGAGTTTGAGCTTCTTGCCGGGACGGTGAGCCATGTGCCCGCCCTCATGGCAGTCGGTGAATGCTATCTCGCGCTTCCCAAGCCTGACGCCAATTTCGTCACCGATCTGCAGACCAACAACTTCGCCTCGCGACTTTTCGAGCTCTATCTGCTCGCCTGCTTCCGCGAGCAGGGGCTGATCGTCCGGCAGGATCACGTCTCCCCAGACTTCTGGATCGAAAAGGATGGCGCCGAGTGCTGGATCGAGGCGGTCACCGCCAACTCTGAAACCCCGCGCGCCGGCGGGATCGGCGACTGGGTACATGCGCCACAGGACCGCCGCGAGCGGCTTACCGGCGCGCCCGCCGAACGTTTCGCCAAGACGCTACGGGGCAAGCTCCAGCGCAACTATCATGAGATGGAGCACGTAGAGGGCCGCCCCTTCGCCATCGCCATCGCGGACTTCCATGAATCCGGTTCGATGGTGTGGAGCCGCGAGGCGCTCCCCACCTATCTCTATGGCCTACGCGCCGACGTCGAAGGCGAAGGCGCGCATCGCCGCGCGATCGGCACCTCGATCGCCAACCTCACCGGCAAACATGGCATTCCGGCCGGCCTGTTCCGCGACCCAGACTTCGCGCATCTGTCCGCAGTCATCTTCAGCAACGCCGGCACGCTGGCCAAGTTCAACCGCATGGGCTTCCTCGCCGGCTGGCGACCGCCCGGCCTGGAGATGATCCGGCGCGGCATCCTGTTTGATCGGACACCTGGCGCACTTGAGCCAATCGATTTCGAGCTGACGGTCGGCAGCGACGAATACCAATCGCTCTGGCCTTGGGGGGAAGCCTGGTGCCAGGAGTTGGAGGTCTTCCACAATCCGCAGGCGGCCCACCCGATTCCCTTCGATCTCATTCCCGGCGCCACCCACTGGTTTGAACGCGACGGCGATGTCGAGTGCAGCACCATCTGGGCGAACTCGGTTCTGGCGTCGATCACCCATCTACGCATGTCCGGCGAACCCGCGACGCCTCCGGAGGAGACCAAACACGCATGACGACCGAGCCATCCGACCGGACAATCATCCTCCATCTGCTGCGCGGCGCAGTCCCCGAGCGCGCCGACGAGATCAGCGGTCTGTGGAGCCGTTACGGCCACGCCGTCGAAGTCGCACCCAGCGGCAAAGGCGTCACAATGAATGCAGACGCCAGCCGCATCAGGTTCGACACCAAGACGATCGATTTCTTCTGGTTGCTCGGTTTTAGCGCCTGGCGCGCGATCGAGGTCTATTCGCCCGCCTTGGTGCTCGCGACTGTGACCGGGATGCCGCTCGACCAAGCGCTCAACGTCGACGCCGAGCGTGGGCAATACGAATTCGACTACAGACAACGCGTCGCCAGCGCTCAATCGCTCATTGCAGTCGAACAGACCGCCGACATTTCCTGGCCGGCGGACATCCCAGAGCCGACCCCCGATCGCGACGGCCTCGCGGACAATCAGCACAAGGCCGCCTTCGACCTGGTCGCGCTCGCCCTTGCCTTTGCGCTCCTGCATGAATTCCGACACGTCATGTACTGCGCGGGCAACGACGCGCCTTCGACACTGCCCGAAGAGGAAATCGCCTGCGACACCTGGGCGCGCGAGTACATGACGAGCGGCCTCGCCGCTTACGCTAGGGAGCATGGGCACCATTATCCCCAAGTCCACCAAAAGCGTGCGATGGGAATGGCGCTCGCCGCCGTGATCATCCATGCGATGACGCCGACCCACGCGCATTGGGGCAACCGGCAATATCCGCCGATCGCCGAGCGGCTTACGGCGATGATCAGCGGTTACAGCCTGCCGGCCGGTTCGTCCTTCTGGCCGCTGACGGCCTGCTTGCTGATCGCACTCATGAGGCAGGAGAACCGGCCGCTCGACATCGTCGCGAACTCAAATCAGGAGATGGTCGAGATTCTGCTCGACCGGCTCCGGTAACGCCGCAAGGAGCGCGACGTGCCGGTCTATTTCATTGGTGAAGACGAAAATGGATGCTCCCCGATTAAGATCGGGGTGGCGAAGAACATAGAAGCGCGCAAACGCAACCTCCAGACTGGCAACCCCCTGGACTTGCGGCTGCTTGGGTGGATCGACACGGCCGACGCCTTCCAGCTTGAGCGACACCTGCATCACCATTTTGCAGCGACTCATGTGCGCGGAGAGTGGTTTTCCATCGAGCCGGCTGACATTCTGCCCATTCTCATGCGCGCAGGCCGCGATGGATTTGTCGCCAAGAACGCCGACGCCTTCCAGATCGTCGGATATGATCGCTACGCCATTCCCGAATATCTGGGCGTGTGGGAATGGGCCGATCTGGAAATGGATGAGTGCTGCCCGTTCTGCGGATGCCTGTGCGGCATGCATTTCCAGGAAGCCTCGCAGATGTACTATTGCATCCGATGCGACACGCTGACCGACTTTTCTGAGCTCGATCCCCATGACGAGTCCCCGGAAGACTGAGCCCTGAGCTGACGCGCGATAAACTGGCCTAGCGGACCTGAGCGGACCGAAAGGTGGGAACACGCCGATCCTAGTACACGTAATTCCGGCCTTACGATTCTGAGGGGAAAGCCTTCCCCTGCGCCCGAGCCTCGCGTCTCGGCCGACCCCTTCTGCGGGGAGACCCCGCAACGCCCCCTGAGAGTGAGAGTGCGGACCGGTTTCCGTGACGGGTGAATAGCTGGGAGAGAGGCTCCTGCGCCCGTCGTGGAGATTGGTCCCATGGACATGCAAGTTCTCGATGCGCGCCGTGACACGACCGGCGGTTACAAGGTGGATGTCAGCCGCGGCGAGCGGGTCGGCCGCGTCTCGTCTGAGTGGTTCTCGCGCCCGGCCGACGAACGCTACCTCTCGCTCTCCGAACTGGCGCGATCGGTGCGCGACCGCGCCGACCGCAGCCGGGCCCGCGTGGTGGACAGCGCCCTGATCCATGTGGAGGCGAACCGCAACAACCCGGAGCGGTTGGCCCTGATCCTGCCCGGCACCGATACGGCCATTGCGCCGACACACTGGTCCTTCGGCCAGCTCGCCAGCCTGGTCGGCGCACCCGCCGCCTATCTACGGCAGCTCCCGGCCGCACTCGCCGGGATCAACCTGCAATATGGCCTGACTTCCAATCGCGCCGAGCAGATCAAGACGCTGGAAACCGATGACGGCCGCACGGAACTGCGCGCCGTCACCGGCCCAGATTATGGGAGGATATTCGACGCAGAACTGGTGGAAGCCGTGCAGCGCATCGCCGGCAACGGCACGGGCGACACCCGCTGGAAGGTGCCGGGCGTGCTCGACTGGTCGACCGGCGTCTACAATCCGCGCGTCGATATCACCAAGGACACGACGACGCTTTATGCTTCCGATCGAGACGTCTTCCTGTTCCTGGTCGATGACCTGAATCCGATCGAGGCCGGCCGACTGCCGGACGGTTCGCCCGACCTCTATTTCCGGGGCTTCTATTGCTGGAATTCCGAGGTCGGCGCCAAGACGCTTGGCATGGCGAGCTTCTATCTCCGCGCGGTCTGCCAAAATCGAAATTTGTGGGGCGTGGAGGATTTCGAGGAAATCACCATCCGCCACAGCAAATACGCCGCCAACCGGTTTGCGCATGAGGCGGCCCCGGCGCTATTGAACTTCGCGAACTCCTCGCCGCTACCCTTCGTCAACGGCATCAAGGCGGCGCGCGAGCGGATTGTGGCGAAAACCGATGAAGACCGCACCGACTTCCTGCGGCGGCGCGGCTTCTCCAAGACCGAGGCCGGGAAGATCATCGACACGGTGCTGGCCGAGGAAGGCCGCCCGCCGGAGAGCATCTTCGACTTCGTTCAGGGCATCACCGCCGTCGCCCGCGACAAGCCCCATCAGGACGCCCGCCTCGACATGGAGGCCAAGGCCAAGAAGTTGCTCGATCGAGCGGCCTGATCTCCGTGACGCCGGCGATGCGGTTTTCCGTGTCTCCGGCTTTGCGCTTCCGTGTCTCTCGGTTCACCGGTCCGCGGCGCTGCCCCCTTTAGAGGAAGAGGGCGGCGCTTCGCTCCGTGACGGGTAGGAGGTTGAGAGAGAGTCTCTCGGCCGCCCGTCGCGGAGACTACCCCGATGGCTACTGCCGTTCAGAAGATCACCCTGTCGTCCTCGCGCGACATCCCCTTCAACAAGCTGGTGCTCAGCCAGTCCAACGTCCGGCGCGTGAAGGCCGGCGTCTCGATCGATGACCTTGCGGCCTCGATCGCCCGGCGCGGCCTGATCCAGAGCCTCAGCGTCTTCCCGGTTGTCGATGCCGCGGGCGTTGAGACCGGCATGTTCGAGGTGCCCGCCGGCGGCCGCCGCTTTCGCGCGCTGGAGATGCTGGTGAAGCAGAAGCGCCTCGCCAAGGTCGCGCTCGTGCCTTGCGTCGTCCGCGACCGTGACGGCGCGATCCTCCCCGAGGAGGTGTCGTTGGCGGAGAATATCGAGCGCGCGCCGCTGCACCCGCTCGACCAGTTCCGCGCCTTCCAAGACATGCGCGCCAAGGGCATGACCGAGGAGGAGATCGCCGCGGCCTTCTTCGTGCAGGTCACTGTCGTGAAGCAGCGGCTCCGGCTGTCGTCTGTCTCGCCGGCGTTGCTCGACGTCTATGCCGAGGACGGCATGACGCTGGAACAGCTCATGGCGTTCACGGTATCGCAGGACCATGCCCGTCAGGAGCAGGTCTGGGATGCGATCAAGGATGCCTGGTCGAAGGAGCCGTACCAGATCCGGCGCATGCTGACAGAGACCACGGTGCGCGCCTCTGACAAGCGCGCCGTCTTCATCGGCGTCGACGCCTATGAGGCCGCAGGCGGCATCGTCATGCGCGACCTGTTTCAGTCCGACGATGGTGGCTGGCTTCAGGACCCCGCCTTGCTCGACCGCTTGGTGGCGGAGAAGCTGAAGACCAGCGCCGAGGCGATCGCCGCCGAGGGCTGGAAGTGGATCGAGGTCGCGGTCGGCTTCCCCTATGATACGACCCGCGGACTGCGCGAGTTGCAGGGCGAGCCGCTCGACCTCACCGCTGAAGAACAAGCGACGATCGACGCGCTCAACGCCGAGTACCAGAAGCTCGAGGCCGAATATGAAGGCGCCGACGAACTGCCCGACGAGGTCGACCAGCGGCTTGGCGAGATTGAGACGGCGCTTTCCGCCTTCGAGACCCGTCCGGTCCGTTTCGACGCCGACGACATCGCCCGCGCCGGCGTGTTCGTCAGCATTGCGCATGACGGCAGCGTCGCCATCGATCGCGGTTATGTCCGGGCCGAAGACGAGTCTCCCGAACCCAGCGCCGAGACGCATGGGGACGAGACCGAAGGTCGCCCGGATGAGTCTGGTGCGCCGGCCGTGCAGCGCGCCGTCATCACGATCGGCGGCCAGCCCGTCGAGACGGAGGACGACGAGGACGACGCGATCAAGCCGTTGCCCGAACGCCTGGTCGTCGAGCTGACGGCCTACCGCACGCTCGCGCTGCGCAACGCCGTGGCGGAGAACCCGCACGTCGCCATGACGGCGCTGCTCCACAAGCTGGTTTCGGACACCTTCATGACTCGCATGTACACGGGCGCCATGGAGGCCGGAGTGAAGCACGTCTTCTTCCCGGCGCAGGACGAAACGCTGAAGGACAGCCCGCCCGCCCGCGCGGTGCAGGACCGTCACGCCGCCTGGGCCGGCGACATCCCGAAGGACGACGATGCCCTGTGGGACTGGCTCGCTGGCCTGGACGATGCCAGCCGGATGGCGCTGCTGGCGCATTGCATCAGCTACGGCGTGAATGCCCTCTATGAGCGGCCGAATCCACACAGCGCTGGCGGCGTGTCCCAGCACACGCTCGATATGCGGCTTGCCCAGGCCGACCGCCTGACGAAGGCGACGGGCCTCGACCTGGTGGAGGCCGGCTGGCGCCCGACCTTTGGCAACTACCTCAATCGGGTCACCAAGCCCCTCATCCTGCAAGCGGTCCGCGAGGGCGCCGGGGAACAGGCCGCGCAGCTCATCGACCATCTGAAGAAGGGCGACATGGCCAAGGAGGCCGAGCGCCTGCTGGCCGACACCGGCTGGCTGCCGGAGCCCCTGCGGCTGGCCGCCGACGAGCCGACCGCTGCCGAGCTCTCTACGGGCGAGGCCGACGCGGCAATCGAGCTGCCGCAATTCCTTTCCTCCGATGAGGAGGACTCGGAGGCGTCCGACGCCGAGGACGACCCGGTCGCCCTCCTCGCCGCGGAATGACGTTCGCGGGGCGGCTTCGGCCGCCCCGCTCACTCTCCCCGGCTCGGGACCTTGACAATCCTGACCGACCGTACCACCTTACGTCGTACCACCATACAAAAAGCCGAGTAACTTCGTCCTAAAATCGCGAGGAGCACCTATGACCAACAAGAAACCACCCTCCCGCGTCCAGAAGCAACGCGAGATCCGCGTCGCAGCTGGATGGCAGGAGGTGAAGGTTTGGGTCCCGACCGAAAAAGACGCCGAGGATATCCGTAACCTGGCCGATGAGCGTCGAAAGAAAGCCGAAGCGCTCGAAGGCCTCCACCACGAGGTGAAAACAGTGACGTTAGAAATCCAGACCCGCATCGCCCAAGCGATCGCCGAGCACGGCTCGGCCGCCTATACTCACTCTTCCGGCGCAGTCCTCGACCTGATGACGAAGCTCGCCGACGAGGACGATCTCCAGAGCTTTTCGCGCGCCTTCATCATTTTGGCCCGCGCAAAGCCGACCAACGCCGCTTCCGTCGCGAGCTTCATCCCGGCGAAGATCAACAACTTCCTCGTCAAGCATCGCGGTGTCGACCCCGGTATGATGATGAACTGGATCCACGACCACCCCGAATGGACAGAGCGCCTCAAGGACGCGGTTCGCGATCCCGCGCGGTTTGAGGTGGTCGTCGAGACCATGGCGCAGGAAATGAAGCGGCCCCACTAACCGCGGCAGGTCCCATACGAGGCCCGGCGAAAGCCGGGCTTTTTTTATGCCCGCGGCAGGCGGTGGCCCACGCGGACCGTTCAAGAGCAAGAGGTCGGCCGGGACGGGTTTGAGCCCGTCCGGTCGAGAGAGAGCGCCGGACCGGCTCGTCCGTCTCCCGCTCTTTCGAGGTATCCTCCATGCTCAATGCTCCCGTCTCCGGGGCCGCTTCGGCGGCTTCACTTCCGTTCGCGCCCGACGCGCTTCCGGCCGCCGCCATACTCGCCGCCGCCGGCCATCTCCTCGCCCCCCTCGAACAGGGGCGAGTCATCGACGCCGCGGTCCTGCGCTCGGCCATGGAACAGGCCTTTGATGCCTCCGACGTCAGCGGCGCTTGGGATTGGAAGACGGCCTACGACGCCTGCGAAGCAGCGACCGTCCTGTTCCTGCGCAAGTACGGAAAGCCGCTTTTCCGCAAATCCGCGTCTCCGGCTGCACGGCTCGCCGCGCTGATCAAGATCGCCGGCCTCCTGCCGACCCATACGCGACGCTCCGAGGAGGCCCAGGCCCTCCAGCAATTCTCGACGCCGACGCCGCTGGGTTTTGCGGCCATTACCGCCGCATCGCTAACGTCGGCCGACCGGGTGCTGGAGCCCTCGGCCGGCACGGGCCTGCTCGCCGTCCTCGCGGAGATCGCCGGCAGCGGTCTCATCCTCAACGAACTGGCCGAGACCCGAGTCGATCTTCTGGCCTCACTCTATCCGGCCATTGCCGTCACGCGCTTCGACGCCTCCCAGATCGACGATCATCTCGATCGCACCGCCATCCCCAGCGTCGTCATCATGAACCCACCGTTCTCGGTCATGGCAAACGTCTCCGGTCGCGTCGCCGACGCCGCCTATCGCCACATCGCCTCCGCGCTAGCGCGGCTCGCACCGGGCGGCCGGCTGGTCGCTATCACCGGCGCGAACTTCTCGCCCGAGGCACCCGCATGGCGGGACAGTTTCGTCCGGCTGCAGGAGCGCGGCCGCGTCGTGTTCACAGCCGCGATCGCCGGCTCGGTCTATGCTAAGCACGGCACGACCATTGAGACGCGCCTGACCGTCATCGACAAGTCGCCCGCTGACGATGCAACTCGCTTCCCCGAATCCGCCGGGATCGCACCGGACGTGGCGACGCTTCTCGGGTGGATCGAGCGGGACATCCCGCCGCGCATGACCGTGGCGCTCCCGAGGGCCGTGCCGGATGCGGCCCCGCGCAGCGTTCGCGGATACCTCGCCCGGGCGGCAGCCGCCCTGCCCGCCCGCCACATGGCTGAGATCGAGGGCGTGGCGCTCGAATATCAGACTGTGAACTGGACGCCGCCCGAGGGTGCCGTTGCGACGCCACTGGCCTTCACCGGTATCGCCGTTGGCCTTCCTGCTATTAGTCGAGCGCTCGGCGGCAGTCCGATCGAACTCAACTGGGCCATAAACGCCTTTTTGCTGACTTTCGGCAGCACACTAATGGCGAGCGGGGCGCTCGCTGACAGCTATGGCCGCAGGCGAGTCTTTCTCTACGGCCTGACGGTCTTCGCCTTGCTCTCGGCCGCTCTCGCCTTTGCAGGAAACATTGTCTGGTTCGATTTGCTCAGGGCGATCCAAGGGCTCGGTGCAGCCGCCGCCTTCGCCGGCGGCTTCGCCGCCCTTGCTCAGGAAGCTGACGGCGGTGCTCGCCTTCGTTCGTTCAGCATCGTCGGCGCCAGCTTCGGCATCGGGCTCGCCTTCGGGCCGATCGCATCGGGTTGGATGATCGCCGCCTTTGGCTGGCCGGCGATTTTCGCACTTGTTGTTGCCCTGTCGCTTCTGGGCCTGCTGTTCGGTGCGATCTTCATGCCGGAAACGCGTGATCCAGACGCAGCCGCGCTCGACTGGAAGGGCGCGTTGAGCTTCACGCTGGCGCTCACTGCGCTGACGTTCGGTGTGCTGCAAGCACCGGAAAGCGGTTGGGCCGATCCGCTAGTCATCGTTTTGCTGACGAGCACCGTCGTGCTGTTTGCCGCCTTCACACTGATAGAACGGAGGGCGGCCCGGCCGATGCTGGACCTGTCGCTGTTTCGCTTCCCGCGCTTCGTCGGCGCTCAGCTCCTTGCTGTGGCACCGGCCTATGCCTTTGTCGTGCTGCTCGTCCTGTTGCCAGTTCGGTTCATAGGCATCGAAAACATGAGCGAGATCGCCGCTGGTCAGATGATGGTCGCCCTATCCGCCCCGTTTCTCGTCTTACCGATCGCGGCGGGGCTGCTAACCCGCTGGTTCGCTCCGGCGACCCTTTGCGGCGTGGGCCTTGCGATCGCGGCGATTGGCCTCTTCTGGCTCAGCCTAAACCCGGTTGGCTCCGATCCCTCTGCGCTGATCGCGCCGTTGGTTACGATCGGCGTGGGCATAAGTCTGCCTTGGGGTTTGATGGACGGCCTCGCCGTCAGCGTCGTGCCCACGGAACGCGCGGGCATGGCCACTGGCATCTTCAGCACCTCGCGCGTCGCCGGCGAGGGTGTAGTGCTTGCGCTCGTGACAGCTGGACTTTCGGCCCTGACTGCCGCCCACCTCGAAGTGGCTGAGGGCCAGGCAGCGGCTATCGCACAGAGGCTTGTCACCGGTGACCTGTCAGACGCGGCGACCCTTGCGCCCTCAATCAAGCGCGCGGCCCTTCTTCAAGGATACAGTGACGGGTTCTCCGCACTGCTCTGGCTGCTGAGCGGGCTCACCATGCTGACAGCTTTAGTCGTCTTTCTCTTCCTCGGTCGGAGCCACGAGACGGTGGAGGATATTGAGGACGAAGCAGAGATGGCCGTTGCCGGCTCGATGCCATCCGACCAGACAGGATCATGCTAGACATGCGTGTCTAACATTGCTGGGAGAAGGATGGTGCGGGTGGTCGGAATCAAACCGACACTCCTTTCGGATCCGGATTTTGAAGTGAGTCGCGGGTTCCATTGGGCTGAAATTCCCCGGGCGGCGGCGCTTCAGACAAGAACTTAAGAGTTAGCCGACGCTTCTAGACCGCACTTGCCTTGGAGACGGCCTTTCCGATTTGTACGCTATAGCCCGATACTGCCGCACACGTTCACGCCAAGGCTTCAAATTGGTAGATCTATCGCCTTCTATCTCCACGAGAGCAAAAACGTGGAGTTAGAACATGAGCGCCGACCTGCATCCCGTCCGTAGAACAATTCGCCGGCAGCAGCTACGAGAGATCGTGCCGCTCGCCGACAGCACGATCTACGACATGGAACAGCGAGGAGAGTTCCCGCAGCGCTTCTATCTCACCTCGCGTTGCGTCGTTTGGGACCTGGCAGAAGTCGAAGCCTGGCTCGTCGCTCGACGCCGTGCCTCTCGGGCTAATACTATCGAACGCGCTCCAAGCCCCGACGTGAGATTGCGCCGCTCTCGGCCAGTCAAACACTAGGCTCCAATTCCAGCAGCTCCATCGTGGCCGGGAGCAAGGTCGGCACATACTTCCGACCCGCGACCCACGCGTCCACGAGATTAGACCACTCCTGCATCATGTGGCGGCGTTGATGCTCATACTCCGCCTTGTTGTAGACACCACGCGAGGACCGGCCGTCCTCATGCGCCAAGCACTTCTCGATCCAGTCACTGTTGAAGCCGAGCTCATTCAACAAGGTCGAGCCGGTGCGTCGAAGATCATGAACAGTGAAGGGTTCGAGTGGCAGCCCCTCCTTTTTCGCCCTAACGACGACTGCGGTCGTAATCCGGTTGAACGTCGCCCGCGACATCGGCGCGTCAGCGTCATATCGCGACGGAAGGACATAGCGCGAATTGCCCGCGCAGGTCTTCAGCGCGATGAAGATGTCGACGGCCTGCTGTGACAGGTAGACGTTGTGCGCCTTCGACCGCTTCATTCTTTCCTTGGGTATCGACCAGACCGAGTTCTCGAAATCGACCTCGTCCCAAGTGGCGTCCTGGAGCTCGCTCTTCCTGACCATCGTCAGGAGGAAGAGCTTCATTCCCAGCCGTATGGTCGGCAGCGTCGGCACATGCTCGAGCTGGCCGAGCATGACGCGGATCTCCGCGGGTGATAGCGACCGATCCTTTGGCACAAAGGTCGCAATGGACGCGGGTCCGACCTCGTCCGCCGGGTTGGCGACCTTCTCACCATGCAAGATCGCGAATGCAAAAATCAGCTTCACGATATCGCGCACATGGACGGCGGTAGCTGGAGCGCCGCGATCCTTCACCTTCCCACACATCATACGCAGATCGTCGGGCGTGATCTCCGTCAGGAGCCTGTTTCGGAATGTCGGCAGGATATCGCGCTCATAGATGGAGCGCCGCATAGCCCGCGTGCTGTCGGCCATACGCGACTCTTGGAACCACTTCTCGCCAAACTCGCCGAACCGCTTCGCCTCCTTCAGTCGACGCTTGTCATGCTGCTTTTCTTGAGCAGGGGACCGTCCCTCTGAAATGGCCCGCTTCGCATCGATCAGCTTCTCGCGAGCCCTGGCAAGTGAGAGGCCGTCAGGGCCGTATCGGCCGAGCGTCAGCGTCTCGCGCCGTCCGTTGAGTCGATAGTCGTACCGGAACACGATCGCCCCGGACGGCTGGACCACGACGTACATACCGTCACGGTCACTCACCTTGTACAATTTCTTCTGTGCTTTCAGCGCCTTAATCGCTGTGTCCGTGAGCATGAAGACCTCCAAATCTGTCCAAAAACAGCAGAGAGGCACCACTTATACCGTCAGCCCAAAACTGGGGTCATTGGAAGTGAATTTCATTCGCTCTTCCAATGCCTTAAGGCCGAGAACTATACCGTCAGCAGCTCTCTTGGCCATGACGGTATAGCGAAATCTCTAACCGAACAAGTTCTCCCATACCGTCCACTATACCGTCACATCGGAGCGATGCCCCTCGATAGATGGCGATAGACGGTGACAGATTTATTCCGATTATTCAAATAGTTAGGTCGCACCTTGGCGTACAATCGGATACTGTCGGAGGGGCAAAAATCATTCCCATTCAATCGTGCCGGGCGGCTTCGACGTGTAATCATAGGCCACCCGGTTCACGCCGCGCACTTCGTTGACGATGCGGGTGGACACGCGCGGCAGGAAGCCTGCCGGGAACTCGAAGGCTTCGGCGGTCATGCCGTCGATCGAAGTGACCGCACGCAGCGCCAGCACCGAATCATAGGTGCGGCCATCGCCCATCACGCCAACGCTGCGGACCGGGGTGAGCACCGCGAAGGCCTGCCAGATCGTGTCGTAAAGGCCCGCGTTGCGAATCTCCTCGAGATAGATCGCATCGGCCTTGCGCAGGATGTCGCAGCGTTCCTTGGTGACTTCGCCCGGAATGCGGATCGCCAGGCCCGGCCCCGGGAAGGGATGCCGGCCGACGAACGCCTGGGGCAGGCCCAGCTCGCGGCCGAGCGCGCGGACTTCGTCCTTGAAGAGTTCGCGCAGCGGCTCGACGAGCTTCATGTTCATCCGCTCGGGCAGGCCGCCGACATTGTGGTGGCTCTTGATCGTCACCGACGGCCCGCCGGTGAAGCTGACGCTCTCGATCACGTCGGGATAGAGCGTGCCCTGGGCGAGGAAATCGGCGCCGCCGATCTTGCGGGCCTCTTCCTCGAACACGTCGATGAAGGTCTTGCCGATGAACTTGCGCTTGGCCTCGGGATCGGTGACCCCGGCAAGGCCGCCAAGGAACAGCTCCTCGGCATCCACATGGACGAGCGGGATGTTGTAGCTGTTGCGGAACAGGCTGACGACCTGCTCGGCCTCGCCCGAGCGCATCAGCCCGTGATCGACGAACACGCAGGTCAGCTGGTCGCCGATCGCCTCGTGGATCAGCACCGCGGCGACCGCGCTGTCGACGCCGCCGGAGAGGCCGCAGATCACCTTGCCGCTGCCGACCTGTGCGCGGATTTCCTCGATCTTGGTCTGGCGGAACTCGGCCATCGTCCAGTCGCCGGTGAGGCCGCAGACATGGCGGACGAAATTGGCGAGCAGCCGGGCACCGTCGGGCGTGTGGACCACTTCGGGGTGGAACTGCATCGCATAATAGCGGCGGTCGTCATCGGCGATCACCGCGAAGGGCGCGCCCGAGCTGTGCGCGACGGGGCGGAAGCCGGGCGCCAGGTTGGTCACCTTGTCGCCATGGCTCATCCACACCTGGTGCGTCTCGCCTTCGTGCCACATGCCGTCGAACAGCACGCAGCCATCATCGATGTCGATGAAGGCGCGGCCGAACTCGCCGCTGTCGCCGAGCTGCACCGTGCCGCCGAGCTGGTGCATCATCACCTGCTGGCCATAGCAGATGCCGAGCACCGGCAGGCCGCTGTCGAAGATCTCCTGGGGAACGCGAGGGCTTCCGTCCTCGAGCACCGATGCGGGCGAGCCGGAGAGGATGACTCCCTTGGGCTTCATCCGGGCAAATGCCTCGGCGGCGGTGGTGAAGGGAGCGATCTCGCTATAGACCCCGGCCTCGCGCACGCGGCGCGCGATCAGCTGGGTTACCTGGCTGCCGAAATCGACGATGAGGATGGAATCTGCATGTTGGTCCATGCCCAGCGCGCTTAACCAGAAGAGTCCCCAGGGGGCAAGGGCGGGGCGGAGATTATTCTGCCAAGTGCGGACAACCAGGCACCTCGCCCGCCCGATCTACAGCGCTTCCACCCCGTCGATCGTCACGACCGGCTCGCTTCCCCGGCGCAGCGCGCAGCGGAAGCCGCGGCTCTGCTTGTTGGTGTCGCGGTAGCTGGCCGCCAGCTCGACCTGGCCCTTGATCACCCAGCTCTTGCCGTTCCAGACCGTGCTGGTGAGGTCGGACACACGCGCCAGCCGCGCATAGCGCTCGCCCAGCGTCTCGGTCTCCATCGCGCAGCGTTCCGCGGCGGCGTCTTCGTCATAAAGCCCGTCGAAGCGCGCCGAATCGGGGGCCGGCGTCTCGGCGATCGGACCGCTGCCGGGCTGGGTTGGCTCGCCATAGCGGCTGTCGTCCATCGGCCCGGTATCGATCGGCACGCGATCCTCGGCAGGCGCGACGTCGTGCGACTTCTTCTTGCCGCTGGAGAGCAGCGCGAGCACGCCACCGACCACGAGGCCGCCGACGATCGCATCCCCGACGTCGAACTTGTCCTTCTTCACGTCCCGGGACGGGTGCCAGCGCTGCTGCGCCTGCGCCGGTACCGCCAGCCCGACCATCGCCACTGCGCCAGATGCGACGCCGACAAGCTTCAGAACACCCATGCCCGCCTCCGTTACTTTCACGGAACGAAAACTATGCCGGCAAGTCTGTCGCGCGGCTGAATGAAGCTCAATCGGGTCGTGGGTGGCGAAGGATGATCAGGCTGGCCAGGCTCGCACGCAACGGCCCGCCGGCATCCTGCCAGAGCGTTACCTCGACATCGTCTCCGCTGACGAACTTGTAGCAGGTGGCCCGCCGAGCATCCGAGCAATCGTCGACGCTCTCGAACGGCTGCGCGGCAAAGGCCGTCAGCGCCTCGATGCATCGACGCCCAGGCTCCCAGACGACGTCGCAGCTCGGGACCAGGAACCCGGCCTGCGCCGCAGCCGCACCGCGCAGGAGCAGGGCATGCCCTTCGCTCGCCACCGTCTCGTCCGCCGCCTGGAAATAGCGGGGGTCATTCTCGGCAATCCGGGAACAGGGGCCATGCCACTTGTCGCCGAACGCCGCGCCGCGCTGATCGGGGGTGAGATCGAGGATGCGGAAACGCTTGCTGCTTTCCAGCCCATAGGCGCGCATCGGCGTGGCCGCATCGGCATCGCCCTTCCCACTCCGGACGGGCGCGAGCATCATCACCACCATATCGGCGCGGCAGAGGCCCTGCACGGCGGTGGGATAGGCCGGCGTCTGCAGGACCACGCTATCGAGCGGCCGGACCGGCCGCTCGGCGCGGCGCCGGTCTTCCTTGCGGAACATTCGCCAGAGCTGGCCGCGCAGCTTCGCATCGGTGATTTCCGGCGCCTCGCCGCGCAGCTCCGCCTTGGTGACGGCCTGTTGCGCCGCGGCCGGAGCCGCGGCGCACAGCGCGCCCGCAAGGGCGAGCGCGCGGACGATCACTTGGTCTTGACCGTCAGCCCCGTCCACTTGGCCGTGAAGGCCCAGAGGTCCGCCGCCTCGTCGATGATCTTGTCGGTCGGCTTGCCCGAGCCATGCCCCGCGCGCGTCTCGATCCGGACGAGGTGCGGCTTGTCGCCGATATCGGCGTGCTGGATCGCCGCGGTGTACTTGAAGGTGTGCCCCGGCACGACGCGGTCGTCGGTGTCCGCCGTGGTCGCCAGGATCGCCGGATAGGCCACGCCCGACTTGATGTTGTGATAGGGCGAATAGGCGTAGAGCGTCCTGAAATCGGCTTCCTTCGACGGGTAGCCATAATCATCGACCCAGTAGCGGCCTGCAGTGAAGCGGTCGAAGCGCAGCATGTCCATCACGCCCACCGCCGGCAGCGCTGCGGCGAACAGGTCGGGGCGCTGGTTGACCACCGCGCCGATCAGCAGGCCGCCGTTCGAGCCGCCCTGGACCGCCAGCTGGTTCTTGCCGGTGATCCCCTCCTTGATGAGATACTCGCCCGCGCCGATGAAATCGTCGAACACGTTCTGCTTGTTCGCGAGCCTTCCACCGTCGTGCCATGCCTTGCCGTACTCGCCGCCGCCCCGGATGTTGGCGAGGACGAAGACACCGCCCTGCTCCAGCCACGCCAGGCGCGAGGAGGAGAAGCTGGGGCCATAGGACACGTTGAAGCCGCCATAGCCCCAGAGCAGGGTCGGCGCCGGACCCGTCGTGGTCGCCTTGCGGACGATGAACAGCGGCACCTTCGTCCCGTCCTTCGACGCGAAGAAGCGCTGCTCGACCTTGTAATCCTCCGGCTTGAAATCGAGCTTCGGGCGCGCCCAGGGCGTGCTGATGCCGGTCGCCATGTCGTAGCGATAGATCGTCGTCGGCTCGTTGAAGCTGGTGTAGGAATAGAAGGTCTCGGTATCGTCCGGCTCGCCGCCGAAGCCCGAGGCGCTGCCGACGCCCGGCAGCTTGACCGGTGCGAGTGCGCTGCCGTCCAGCTTGTAGCGGCGCACTTCGGTCTTGGCGTCGACCAGATAGCTGGCGACCAGCGTGCCGCCGACGATCGCGGCACCTTCCAGCGTCGCCTTGTCCTCGGGCACCAGATCGGTCGTCGCCAGGTCTGCCGACGCGACGTCCATCGTCACGATCTTGTGCTTCGGCGCGCCCTTGTTGGTCACCCAGTAGAACTTGCTGCCGACATTGCCGGCCAGGCCCCAGCTGTTCTCCAGCGCCGGGATGAGCACCCGCGGCTTCATCGCCGGATCCTTCAGGTCGATCAGCGAGATCCGGTAGCGATCGTCGGTGCCCTCGCTGGTGGTGATCACCATCCAGCGCCCGTCATCGGTGATCTGGGCGTAGTGGCTCCACTTGGGGTGGTCCGGCGTCTCGTAGATCAGCTTGTCGGCGCTGTCGGGCGTGCCGAGCTTGTGGAAGTAGATCTTGTGGTTCTCGTTCAGCGCCTGGAACTTGGCGTCGGCCGCGACGTCCGGATAGCGCGCATAGTAGAAGCCGCTGCCGTCCTTGGCCCAGACCGCGCTCAACGCGAACTTCATGCCATGGACGTTGTCGCCGGTCTCCTTGCCGGTGGCGACGTCGAGCACCTTGGCGGTGCGCCAGTCGGTGCCGCCGTCCTGGATCGCGTAGAGCAGATACTTGCCGTCCTCGGACGGTGCCCATTCGGAAAGCGCGGTGGCGCCGTCCTTGGACCAGCCATTGGGATCGATCAGCACCCGGCCCTCGCCGTCCAGCGTGTCGCGGACGAACAGCACCGCCTGGTTCTGCAGGCCGCTATTGTGCATGTAGAAATAGCGTCCGCCCTGCTTCTGCGGCACGCCGAAACGCTCGTAATCGAACAGCTGCTTGATCCGCGCCTTGAACCAGTCGCGGCCGGGCAGCGTGGCGAGATAGCTGTTGGTCACCTTGTTCTCGGCATCGACCCAGGCGGCGACTTCCTTGTCGTTGCGCACGTCGTTCTCGAGCCAGCGATAGGGATCCGCCACCTTCACCCCGAACTGCTCCTCCACCACGTCGACGCGGCGGGTTTCGGGATAGGCAAGCTTGGTCACTTTGGTCTCCGGCTGGGTCTGGGCGAATGCGGGGGTCGCGAGAAGCAAGGGAAGGATGAGAGAGCGACGCATGGGGCCTCCGAATGGGAATGCCCCCAGGCTAGCGCCCCGCCGCCAGCGCTCAAGCGAAACCGAGCACGGATGTCGCCGAAATGGCCCAGGCCAGGGCACCGAGGACCGGCGCCAGCGCCATGCCGGCCGAAAGCCAGGCACCGATATCAGAGTGGGAGTGATTTCTGTTCATGGCAGGAATGTGGGGACCTGCACGAACCGGCAGGAGTGCAGGAAATCTTTCGGGGCTGAAACGAAAAGGGCGGCCGCACCTGGTGCGACCGCCCTTCCCTATCTCGATGTTCGAGGCCGATCAGGCGACGGCGTCGAAGTCCTCGTCGACCAGCACCGGGCCCGAGTCCTGGCCCTTGGCCGAGACGTCGCGGTCGACGAACTCGATGATCGCCATCGGCGACGCGTCCGAAGCGCGCGGACCGGTCTTGATGATGCGGGTGTAGCCGCCGTTGCGGTCCGCATAGCGGGTCGCCAGGACGTCGAACAGCTTCACCAGCTGCGCGTCGTCGAGCAGGCGGGCATGGGCCAGACGACGGTTCGACAGGCCACCCTTCTTGGCGAGCGTGATCAGCTTCTCCACGTACGGGCGAAGCTCCTTCGCCTTGGCGACGGTGGTGGTGATCTGCTCGTGCTTGATCAGGGCGGCGCTCAGATTGCGGAACAGCGCAATACGGTGAGCCGAGGTACGCTGCAGCTTACGGCCGCCAACGCGATGACGCATGGTAACTTCCTTCAGTTCGTTCGGGGGCCGTATCAGGTACCCCGGACCAGGCAGCGATAAGGGCCGCTACCCAAAACCCTGTGCGAATTTCGCGAAGGCGCGCCCAAAGCGGATTTGGAGCGCGGAGTCAAGCTTGTCGATGGAAAGAAGGCGGGAACGGACACACCGCCCCCGCCCTCTTCATGCGATTATTGCTGCGGCGAAGCCGGTGCGACCGGCGCGGGCGCGGCGGCCGGAGTGGCGGCAGCGGGCGCGCCCGAAAGCGCGGCTGCAACCTGTTCGGGACGCAGCGCCCCCTCGCCCGGCCCCATGTCGTCGGCATCGACCATCTTCAGCTTGCTCTTGCGGAACTCGGCCTCGGTCGCGGGACGGATGTCGGGACGACCGACCATGAAGCCCATCTTGATCTTGCAGGAAGCATATTGGGTCTCGTCGGCCTCTACCTCGAGCGCCAGCGTGTCCTTGGCCTCGCTCTTCACACTGAATTCGTGGCGGCCCGGTTCGGTGACCATGATGAAATACTTGCCGGCGCCCAGCGAGCTGACCTTCTGACCCTTCTCGTTGACCGAGCAGCCGACCGCGAAGCCCATGCCGCCGGGGCGGTAGAACACGATCTGGCCCTTGCCCGCCGGCGGTGCCGGGATGGCGATCGGCGCAGGCGCCTCCTTGTCCTGGGCGATTGCCGGGCTGGCCAGTGCCGTCACGGCGACGGCAGCGGCGATGCTGAGCTTCTGGAACATCCTGTTTCCCCCTTCTTCGTTATGGAACTTGTCGCGCGTCCGCCGTGGCAGCGGGCGGGAAGATCTCGGCAGTCTTGGCCTCGGCGATCGTGCCCTGGGGCACGTTCACCTGTCCGCCATGGATCATGAAGCCGAACAGGCCGACGGGCAGCGGGCTCGCCGCGCTGGCGACATTGAGCGCGTTTACCGTGTCGGTCCTCGACTTGCCGTTGGACGACAGATGCATGCTGCGCAGCCGAAGCCGCTGCCCGCAGACCTCAAGATAGCGCGCCGCAAGCACCAGCTCGCCAGCCGATCCGCTGCCCCCGGCCTTCTTGGCGTGGACGACCTCGCCCATGCCGGTCGTCCCTTCCCGAACCAGCACCACGCCCTCGACGACAATCGGCTCCGCGAGCCGGATCGGGAAGCTGTCCCCGCTCCTGCTGATCTTGCTGCCCAGAGGAGCCAGCAGTTCGAGCCTGACCGGCGTCAGTGCCGGGATGGTGAGCGACGCGGCACATTCAGATGCGGCAGCAACCGTCGCATCCTGCCCGACCGCAGGCATGGACATGGCGCCCCCCACAAGCACGACGCTTGCCAGCAACAACTGCCAGTGCACGGAAATGTCCCCCGATATCCCCTGTGCATCAGGCTATGGCGAGCGGTGTCACTTGGCAAGCAACGAACAGACAAAAGGGCCGCCCCTTTCGGGACGGCCCTTCCGTTTGGTTCGCGGTGATCGCAGGCCTTAGCCCATGATCTCCTGCTCGAGCTTCTTGGCCATCTCTTCGATGTTCTCAGGCGGCCAGCCCGGGATTTCCATGCCGAGACGGAGACCCATCGACGACAGGACTTCCTTGATCTCGTTGAGCGACTTGCGGCCGAAGTTCGGCGTGCGCAGCATCTCGGCTTCGGTCTTCTGGACCAGATCGCCGATATAGATGATGTTGTCGTTCTTGAGGCAGTTGGCCGAGCGGACCGAAAGCTCCAGCTCGTCGACCTTCTTCAGCAGGTAGCGGTTGATCTGCGAGGCATCGCCCGAGCCGCCCTCGGCAGCCGGAGCCGCCGCAGCCATGCCGATCGGAGCCGAGCGGGTGACCGCCGAATCGTCGAAGTGGACGAAGAGCGCCAGCTGGTCCTGGAGGATGCGCGCGGCATAGGCCAAGGCGTCTTCCGGGGTGATCGTGCCATCGGTCTCGATCGAAAGCGTGAGCTTGTCGTAGTCGAGCTCCTGGCCGACGCGGGTGTTCTCGACCTTGTACGAGACCTGGCGGACCGGGCTGTACAGCGCGTCGATCGGGATCAGGCCGATCGGGGCATCCGCCGGACGGTTCGACGCGGCGAGGACATAGCCCTTACCGGTATCGGCGGTCAGCTCCATGTTGAGCGTCGCGCCATCGTCGAGGTGGCAGATCACGAGATCGGGGTTCATCACCTCGATATCGCCCGACACGGCGATGTCGCCGGCCTTCACCTCAGTCGGGCCAGTGGCCGACAGCTGGAGGCGCTTCGGGCCCTCGCCTTGCATCTTCAGCGCGATCTGCTTCACGTTGAGGACGATGTCCGTCACGTCCTCGCGCACACCCGCCAGCGAGCTGAACTCGTGGAGGACGTTCTCGATCTTGATCGAGGTGACCGCGGCGCCCTGCAGCGAAGAGAGCAGCACGCGGCGCAGCGCGTTGCCGAGCGTCAGACCGAAGCCACGCTCCAGCGGCTCCGCCACGAAAGTCGACTTGCGCTTGGGATCGCCACCGGGCTTCTTCTCGAGGCCGTTGGGCTTCTTGAGTTCCTGCCAGTTCTTAGCGTTGACCGACACGGGCTTTCCTCATGTTGGGCGGGACGAGAGGCATATCCCACCAGGTAACTACTGCAAGACCGCGGACCCGCCTCTGGGCCCGCGGCAACAAGCAGGAATGATCAGACGCGACGGCGCTTGGACGGACGAACGCCGTTGTGCGGGATCGGGGTCACGTCACGGATCGACGTGATCTGGAAGCCGACCGCCTGCAGTGCACGCAGCGCCGACTCACGGCCCGAACCCGGGCCCTTCACTTCCACCTCAAGGGTGCGCACGCCGTGCTCGGCGGCCTTGCGGCCCGCGTCTTCGGCGGCGACCTGGGCGGCGTACGGGGTCGACTTGCGCGAGCCCTTGAAGCCCATCATGCCGGCCGACGACCACGAGATGGCATTGCCCTGCGCGTCGGTGATGGTGATCATCGTGTTGTTGAAGCTGGCGTTCACATGGGCGACGCCGGCGGTGATGTTCTTGCGCTCGCGACGGCGAATGCGCTGCGGTTCACGTGCCATTTTTCTGTCCCTTCCGACCTAGCGCTTACTTCTTCTTGCCGGCGATCGGCTTGGCCTTGCCCTTGCGGGTGCGCGCATTGGTATGCGTGCGCTGGCCACGGACGGGCAGGCCCTTGCGGTGGCGCAGGCCACGGTAGCAAGCGAGGTCCATCAGGCGCTTGATGTTCATCGCGGTCTGGCGACGCAGGTCGCCTTCCACGGTGTAGCCGGCGTCGATCGCCTCGCGGATCTGCAGGACTTCCTGGTCAGAGAGATCCTGAACGCGACGCTCGGCCGCGATGTTCAGCTTCTCGGTGATCTCCTTGGCCTTGGACGGGCCAATGCCGTGGATGTACTGCAGCGCGATGACGACGCGCTTGTTGGTCGGGATGTTGACACCCGCAATACGAGCCATGAAATTTGTTCTCCCAGCTCCACGGGGTGCCGCATGGCAGCTCGCACCCCATCTCGTAGCGTTGACTTCCGAAATGCAGCGGCACGACGAACACGCCAAGGCGCCGCCGTGAAACCGATCTTTCGGAAGATGCGCGACATATGCGTCCGCCAACGCTGAGTCAAGCGCTGCGGGAAAGGCTTTCGCCGGAAAGCGTCTTATACACGAATCCGTGGCTGACGCCAAGCTGGCGCCAAAGACGCGACATCCTCCAGTTACCGTTCAGTTCCGCGCAATGCTCCACCTTCGACAAATCATCACGGAGGCAGAACGACATGCACCAGATCTTCCGAATCCTTGCTTCGAGCATCGCCCTTACAATCGCGCATCCCGCCACCGCGCGTGATGTCACCTCTTCTGTGGCGAAGCTGGATGCGGCGATGCAGCGCTGGATGCCGGGGATCGTGCGCGAGGAGAAGATCGGCGGCATCGGCATAGCGGTGATCCGGGATGGTCGCCTCATCTGGTCCGGCCACTACGGAGAGCAAAGTCCCGGCGTACCGATCACCCCGGACACGGTGTTCAACACCGCCTCGATCGCCAAGACGGTGACAGCCGAGACATTGCTGGCGCTGGAAGCCGCGAAACGGATCAGCCTCGACGAGCCCATCGCATCCTATGTGCCCGCCCACGACCTCGATCGCGATCCCCGCTACAAGCAGCTCACACTCCGTATCCTGCTCTCGCATCGCTCAGGCCTGCGGAACTGGCCCGACGACTATCCGGACGGCAAGCTCGCCTTCGACTGGGCGCCAGGCACGCGCTACCGCTATTCCGGCGCGGGGATTGAACTTGCTGCCCGCTATGCCGAGGCCAAGACTGGGAAACCACTTCGCGTGCTTGCGCAGGAGACAGTCCTGTCGCCTTGGGGGATCGACCGCATGGCGATCGGCACGCTGCCTTCCTGGAGCACGGGCAGGCTCGCAATGCCGGTGGGCCCACGGGGCGACTATCTCGACTTCACGACGCTCTATCCCGGCCTGCGCGACGGCAGCAGCATCGGCGCGGCCTATGATCTGCTCACGACCACCGGTGCCTATGGGCGCCTCCTCGAAGGACTTATCGCCGCCTCGGCATCCCCCTCACGGACGCGATCAGTCCGCGAGACGATACTGACGCCGCTGAACGGCGACGAGCGCTACGGCTGCGAGCGCCGTTTCACGCGTCGATGTCCGGACCGCTACGGCTATGCATTCGGCTGGCAGATCCATCACTATAGCCGCCACCGGATCCTGCAGCACACCGGCAATGACGAAGGCGAGACAGACCTGGTCTATTTCTCGCCCGATCGCCGAACCGGAGCGGCGATCTTCGTCAACGGCGCGAATGGCTGGGCTGCCATCGCCCGTGCGGTGGAGATCATCGGCGACGAACCCGAACTGGCCGACTATTATCGCGGACTGCTCGCGAAGCTGTTCGACCGGCAACTCGCGCCTCTGCCGCCCTCCAAATCCAAGCGTCAGCCTTCCACCGCAAGCCGATAGCCAGCGCCGCGCACGGTGTGGAGGATCGGGCGCTCGCCCTCCTCCAGCTTGCGGCGCAGGCGGCCGATATGGACGTCGACCACGTTCGAGCCGGGATCGAAGCGGCAATTCCAGACATGCTCGAGCATCATCGTGCGCGTGACAACCTCGCCGGCATGACGGGCGAGATATTCGAGCAGGTGGAATTCGCGCGCGACCAGCGGCACCGAGCGGCCCGACCGGGCGACGGTGCGGGAGAGCAGGTCGATCTCGAGATCGCCGACCACGATGCGCGTGGCCTGGGCTTCCGCCTCGGCCCGGTCGGCACGGCGCAGCAGCGCGGCGATTCGCGCACGCAGCTCGGCAAAGGAAAAGGGCTTGGCGAGATAGTCGTCGGCGCCGGCGGCCAGGCCACCGACCTTGTCATCGACCGTGCCGAGCGCGGAGAGCATGATTGCAGGCGTTCGCCGTCCCTGCTCGCGCAGCAGGCCGAGCATCGACAGCCCGTCCATGCCCGGCAGCATGCGATCGAATATCCAGAGATCGAAATTGCCCGCTTCGGCACGGGCCAGGCCGGCACGGCCATCCTCGCAGGTCTCGACCGTGAAGCCGGCATCGGCAAGGCCGCGCGTCACGAAGTCCGCCGCGGCGGCATCATCTTCAACGATCAGGATCCGGTGACTCATCCGTCGCTCCCGCCCGTGTCCGCTCCAAGAAAGGGTTGGCCGGCGAACAAGGGGGTGTCCGCCGGCCATGCGTCGATGCCAGGGCAGCATCGGCGACTTCAGGGCGCATGTGGCCGTTCCTGCGCCTGGGGCGACACCCGCCCCGCCGGGGCAGTGGCGGGGCGGGCACCCGGGCAACGATCGCGGGGGCGGCGATCGGCCCTGAGCCGGAAAGCGCGGGGAGGCGACCGCATGCTGAAGACCTCTGCGTGTGCCCGACGATCCCGCCGGCCACGGACCCCAGATACGCGCGCAGGCCGCCCCGGGCGGTGACCGCGGCATGACAAAAAGGTAATGTTGAAGACCCGTACATTCCTCCCCCAGCAAGCTGGGGGAGGGGGACCATTCGCGCAGCGAATGGTGGAGGGGCGCGCCGGGCACCGGCGCGTTGCGCCGGCCCCTCCACCACCGCCTTCGGCGGCGGTCCCCCTCCCCGAGACGAGCTCGGGGAGGAATTAAAATGGCTACCGCTCCACCGCGGCCTTCAGCCCAGCGACCTGCGCACCGAGCACGCCGTCCACCGGCGCGGCGATCTTGCCCAGGCCCGGTGCGCCGGCCACCGCATATTCCACCGTCACCGCGGTCGACTTGCCGTCTGCCGCCGGCGCGAGCGTCACGGTCATCACGCCGCTCGCCGGGAAGGACTGGAGCGGCCCGAGCCCGCCGGTGAGACGCAGCATCTTGCCCGGCTGGACGAAGACGGCACGCATATGCTCCACCCCTCCGCCATCGGGCAGCTTCTCGCACCAGCAGCCGCCGGGACGCGCATCGAGCGTGAGGTTGGCGGCACTCCCGGACCAGGTATGCTCGCTGCCCCACCAGGCCGAAGGCGCGATCAGTGTGGCCCAGACTTTCGCGGCAGGTGCGGCAACGGTCACCTTCTGCGTAACGGTGAAGCTGGTGTCGGTGGATGCGGTGACTTCCGCGGCAGCCGGCGATGCGGCCATCAGTGCAAGCGCGATCAGCGAACGGGTCTTCATATTCCCCTCCCCTAATGAGGCCGGGGCATCATAGCGCGCAGAGCAGCATTCCAGAAGCCGCAGCGACACGGCGCGGCACTTCGACCTCGATCCGCTCCAGCGCCTGCCGGGCGTGGGACAGATAGTGGAGCGTGCCATCGAGATACGCGTCAAACGCGCTGGCGGAGACATGCTGCCCGTCCACGAAGCGCCGCAGCGCATAGGGATCGGCCGCCGGCGCGTTCAGGCCTTCGCTGACCAGGGTGGCGGAGCGCACCCCGCTGGCCGCGAGCAGCGCTGGCGCGGACGGGTGGAAGGTGCCGCTCGGATAGCAGAAATGCTCGGGCACCGCCCCGCCGGTCGCCGCCAGGATCGCCGCGCGATTCGCGTCGATCTCCGGGAGCAACTGACCGATGCGGCCGGCAACGTCGATGTGGCGATGGGTGTGGAGCTGGATGTCGAGCCCGCGATCATGGGCGTCGGCAAGCTCGTCCGGGCGCATCAGATGGAACTGGCGACGCTCGAGCCATTGCTCGCCGACGCCGAGCGCACAGCCATAATCGCGCAACGCCGCGAGCCGCTCGCCTTCGGGCAGTGCCTCGATCCGGCGGATGACGGCGCCGCGATCCTCCCCTGCCCGCCCCGAGGCCGCGATCAGATAATCAACCGCCACGTTGATCACCGGCAGATCACGGCCGGCATACCAGGTGGTGGCATAGAGCGTCGCGGGCAGACGGTGCGCCTCGAGCACCGGCAGCATGTGGCTGTGAGTCGAGGCCCAGCCATCGTCGATCGTGATCACCACCGCGGCACGTGGCAGGCGATTGGCAGCGAGCCGCTCGACTGCCTCGCCGAGCGGCAGCACCGGCAGGCCCGAACGGGCGAGCCGCGCCATGCGGGCCGCGAACATCTCGGGCGTCATGAACAGGCAGCTGCCGAACGGCGCGCCAGGCGCGAGCCAGAGGCCGTGATAGCAGAGGATGCGCAGCTGGCTGCCCGTGGCGCGACGGGCGAGCGCGGACAGGCCGGTGAGGCCGGCAGCTCTCAGCAAGGCACGCCTGGGCAGCATCAAACGAAAATCCCCGGCCCTGCCGAGATGGCCGGGCCGGGGGATCGTCACACCCCGTGCTTAAGCAGGGGTTAGAGCAACAATATATTACAATGGCTTACGGTGGCTGGGGCTGGCACCCCTGATCGTCATCCCCGCGAAGGCGGGGATCCAGGGCAGTTCGGGTTAGTCGAAGAAATCGCGCCCAGCATTGCCGGAACCGGGCACTCGAGCCTCACCGCAGTTGCCCGTGGCTCTGGATCGCCGCCTTCGCGGGGATGACGGGGCAATCTGACGGAAGGCCTTCCGAAGCCTGCCCCAAACAGAAAAGGCCGGGCATCACGCCCGGCCTTTCCCAACTCCCAGCCCCCACAAGGAGGGGTATCTCAGGCCTTGCCGTCGAGGATCGCGTCGATCTGCGCGCCGACCTCGGCTATATCCGCCATGCCATCGACCTTCTTCACCAGGCCCTTGGCCTCGTAGAAGGGGAGGATCGGCGCGGTCTTGGCGCGATACTCTGCCATGCGGGTCCGCACGGTCTCGGCGTTGTCGTCCGGACGGCGCTTGAACTCGTGATGGCCGCACACGTCACACGTGCCCTCGACCTTGGGCAGCTTGAACTTGTCGTGATAGCCCTCGCCGCAATTGGCGCAGGTGAAGCGGCCCTCGACACGCTCGACCAGCGCATCTTCGTTCACTTCGAGCTCGATCACGAAATCGAGCTGGCGGCCGCGCTCGCTCAGCAGCACGTCGAGCGATTCCGCCTGGGCGGCGGTACGCGGATAGCCGTCGAAGATCGCGCCCTTCAGCGTGTCTTCCATGTCTAGCCGCTCGCCGATGATTCCCGAGACGATCGCGTCCGAGACCAGCTCACCGGCATCCATCACGGCCTTGGCCTGGATGCCCGTGGGCGTGCCCGCCTTGACTGCGGCGCGCAGCATGTCGCCCGTCGAGAGCTGGACCATGCCCCGCTCTTGCTCGAGGCGCTTGGCCTGGGTGCCCTTGCCGGCTCCCGGCGGGCCCAACAGGATGATGTTCACTAAGCCTGTCCCCTCTTAGGCTCTGGGCCGCGCTTAACGCGCGCGACCCTTCAGCTTGGCCTTCTTGATCAGGTCGCCATACTGGTGCGCCAGCAGGTGCGACTGGATCTGCGTCACCGTGTCCATCGTCACGTTGACGACGATGAGCAGGCTGGTGCCGCCCATCAGGAACGGAATGCTCATCGACGAGAACACCGCTTCGGGAACGAGGCAGATGATCGTCAGATAGGCAGCGCCGATCACGGTGATGCGGGTGAGCACGTAATCAAAGTACAGCTCGGTGTTCTTGCCCGGACGGATGCCCGGGATGAACCCGCCATAGCGCTTCAGATTCTCGGCGGTCTCCTCCGGGTTGAACACAACCGCGGTGTAGAAGAACGAGAAGAACACGATGCCGAGGCCGTACAGCGTCATGTAGATCGGCGAACCGTGGCGCAGCCACGTGTTCAAGTTGATGATCAGGTCGCTGTACCAGTTCTCGCCCGCGGTCATGTTGCCGGCGAACTGCGTGACGGTCAGCGGCAGCAGCAGCAGCGACGAGGCGAAGATCGGCGGGATCACGCCGGCGGTGTTCAGCTTGAGCGGCAGGTGGCTGCGCTCGGCCTGGACGCCGCGGGCGGTCTGGCGCTTCGGATACTGGATCAGGATGCGGCGCTGGGCACGCTCCATGAAGCAGATGAAGAGCACCAGGATGGCGACACCGAGGATGATCGTGATCAGGCGCAGCGGATCGATCGATCCGGTACGGCCGCTCTCGAACAGCTGGACGAGCGTGGTGGGCAGGCGGGCGACGATGCCCGCCATGATGATCAGCGAGATGCCGTTGCCGATGCCGCGATTGGTGATCTGCTCACCGATCCACATCAGGAACATGGTGCCGCCGACGAGGCTGATCACCGCGCCGATGCGGAAGATCATGCCCGGCTCCACCACGGGCTGCAGGCCCTGGCTGGCGCCGAAGGTCTCGAGGCCGACGGCGATGAAATAGCCCTGCACCGCGGTCAGCGCCACCGTGCCGTAGCGGGTGTACTGGTTGAGGCGCTTGCGGCCGCTCTCGCCTTCCTTCTTGATCGCGTTCAGCGTCGGCGACAGCGAGGTCGCCAGCTGCACCACGATCGAGGCGGTGATGTAGGGCATCACGCCGAGCGCGACGATCGACATGCGGTTGAGCGCGCCGCCGGTGAAGTTGTTGAAGAAATCGAGCACGCCACCCTGGGTCTGCTGCGCGAGCAGGTTCAGCTGGGTGGGATCGACGCCCGGCAGGGGCACGTAGCTCAGCATGCGGAAGACGATCAGCGCGCCGAGGGTGAACCACAGGCGCTTCTTGAGATCGGTAGCCTTGGCGAACTTCGCCAGGTTGATGCTGGAAGCAAGTTGATCGGAGGCGGAGGCCATATCGTATTAGGTCCCGGAAACAGAAACGGCGGATGAGCGTTTCCGCCCCCCGCCGTTCATATAGGGTGTCCAACCCTTAGGGCAATCTGTCCCCGGCGAGACGCTGGGGACAAGTCGCCGAACGGCGTCATGCTTGCCCCGGCGCAAGGCCGGGGACCGGCATGCTTACGCCTTGGCGGCGGCCTTCTTGGCTTCCTTGTCGGCCGCACGCGCCTTCTGGACGACGCGGTGCTTGGCCTTGGCCTTCTCGGCGGCCGGAACGATCTCGGGGATCGTCACGGTGCCACCGGCCTTCTCGATCGCCTCGCGGGCGGTCTTCGACACGCCGGCGACGGTGAAGTTCAGCTTGGCCGAGAACTCGCCCTTGGCGAGAACGCGAACGCCGTCCTTGCCGCCACGGGTCAGGCCCGCCGCGTTCAGCTCGGCCTGGGTGATGTCGGTCGCGGTCAGCTTGCCCGAATCGACAGCCTTCTGGATCGCGCCCAGGTTCACCTCGGCATAGTCCTTGGCGAAGATGTTGTTGAAGCCGCGCTTCGGGATGCGCATGTGGAGCGGCATCTGGCCGCCCTCGAACCCGTTGATCGACACGCCTTCACGGCTCTTCTGGCCCTTCACGCCGCGGCCGCCGGTCTTGCCCTTGCCCGAGCCGATGCCGCGTCCGACGCGGATCTTGCGGTGGCGGGCGCCCTGGTTGTCGGTGAGTTCGTTAAGCTTCATGATCGTGCACTCGCTTTCGCTTTTGTCGCGCGTTAAAAGGAAGCGGGGCCCATAGCGGGGTGGTGGCGCTTTGTCACCCCCCGTTTTCGCCGACAGCGCGTCAACCTTAACCCGTGCCGATCCCGGCCATACCATTCGTAGAAGATCGAACTGTCGCGCTTCCAACGGAGGAGTAACAGTCGAAGGCGATGAAGAGCATCCTGGCCATCCTGCGTCTGCCGTCGGCACGGATCGTCGTGGCCGGCGCGCTGTTCTTCGTCTTCATCGCCTGGGTGGCGGTGATCTGGCAGATCCGGGCGGATCACAGCATCGCCATGCAATCGGCGCTGCGGGAGAACCGCAGCCGCGTGGTCGCCTTCGAGCAATATGTGCGCCGCACGCTTGAGATGGCCGACCTCGCCACCCAGTACCTGGGCGAGCGCTATGGCGGGCAGATCGACCAGGGCGACAGCAGCGAACCCAGGCTCATCACCCTGCCCAGCTATTTCAGCCCGATGATCACCGGTGCGGAGATCGCCGACCGGAACGGCAATATCCGCTTCACCACCAAGCAGCGCGGGCCGGTCAATGTCCGCGACAAGCGCGTGTTCCGCGAGCTGCACGACGCCCCCGGGGTCGCCCGCGCCATCTCCAATCCCAGCGAACCGGAAGGATCGCAGGTTGCCGTGCTGCTGATCGCGCGCTCCTGGCGCGATGCGCGGGGCGATTTTGCCGGCGCCCTGGCGGTCGACATCCCGACGGACCGGTTCGTCGATTTCAATGCCGGCCTGCAATACCGGCCCGACGACCTGATCTCGATCATCTCGCTGCGGGGCATGACCCTGGCCCGGCGCGAGGGCCAGACGGTGAGCTGGGGACAGGACCTGAAGGGCAAGGCGGTGATGCTGCAGCAATTCGCCCATCCCAACGGCGAATATTGGGCACCGAGCGCGATCGACGGCAAGCGCCGGCTGTTCAGCCATGAGCGGCTCAGCACCTATCCGATCTTCGTCACCTCCGGCATCGGCGAGGACGATATCTTCGGACCGGCGCGGCAACGCGCGACCTGGTTCCTGTCCCTGGCGAGCGCATTGACCCTGGTGGTGGCAGCACTGCTCGCGCTCTATTTCCGTCACGTCCATAATTATCAGCAGGCGCAACACCGCTTCGACGTGATCCGCGACGAGTTCGCCCATAGCGCCCGAGTCGCTTCGCTCAGCGAAATGGCGGGCGGGCTGGCGCACGAGCTCAACCAGCCCCTGGCCGCGGCGTCCAACTTCCTCACCGTGGGCGAGTTCATGCTGAAGAACGATGGTCCGCGCGAGACCATCCAGGTGCAGCTCCACCAGGCCCGCAGCCAGATCACCCGCGCCGGCGAGATCATCCGCAGGATCCGCGACTATCTGGCGAAAGGCGATGCCGACCTGCGCATCGAGCCGATCGACGACGTCATCGACGACGCGATCGAGCTGGCGCGTGGTGCCAAGGTCGCCCCCTCGGCGCGTATCACCTATTCCGGCGTGCAGCCCCCTGCCCACGCGCTGATCGACCGCGTCCAGATCCAGCAGGTGCTGGTCAACCTGATCCGCAATGCCGAGGATGCGATGGCATCGCTACCGCCCGATCAGCGATCGATCCGGATCACCTGTTCGGTCGCGTCCGAGGATTTTCTGCGCATCTCGATCGAGGATAGCGGCCCGGGCATTCCCGATGCGGTGTTCGACAAGTTCAACATGCCCTTCATCTCGACCAAGGCGGCGCAGGGCCTGGGCATCGGCCTGTCGATCTGCCGCAGCATCATCGAAGTGCATGGCGGCGAGCTGAAGGCGGAGAATCTGCGGCGCGGCGCGCTGGTCAGCTTCACCATACCGCGCGATCCCACGCTGCGCGCGGTGGCTTGAGCTTCAATCCATTGCCCGTGGAGCCGTTCCTCAGCCGACCCAGTGCAGTTGTTCGAGAAAGGTTCTGAAACGGGGAAGGACCGCCTCGGGCGGCACCTCGCGGTGCCATTGCCGCTCGGGGACTGCCGTGTCGATGTAGCGAAACTCCACGCACCCTGTGGAGACCGGACGAACCCGGAGATAAGGCCCAGAAGCGGGAGCGGTGTCCGTCTGCTGGATGCAGAGATCGAACATCGAGGTCCAGCCGAAGAGCGCCGAGGATAGCGGCCCATTGGCAATCTCAGTCGCCAATATCTCCAGCCCTTCGAGTGCGCCCGCAAGGGCACCGTCATGCCCCTTGTCCCGATGCGTACGGTAGCGATCCACGATCGCTGGCCATGGCAGGCTGCCAGACGACGAGACTTCCTCGTTTTTCATTCCGCCAGGCTGGACCAGCGGTCGAAGCCCGGCAAGCGGCCAAACGAAAAGGGGCGACAGTCACCTGTCGCCCCTTCCCTGTTTGTCGCTGGTAGCGATCGAAAGCCTTAGCCCTCGAGCACCTTCACCATGTGCGGCAGCTTGCGGATCATACCCCGAACTTCGGGGGAGTCCTCGAGCTCCGAAACCTTGTGCATCTTGTTGAGGCCAAGGCCGATCAGCGTTGCGCGCTGATCCTTGGTGCGGCGGATCGGCGAGCCGATCTGCTGGATCTTGATCTTCGCCATGATCGATTACTCCGCGATAGCCGCAGCATCCGCCTCGGCGGTCTGCGAACCGCCGCGGCCGAGCAGGTCGGCGATCTTCTTGCCGCGCCGCTGGGCAACCGACTTCGGCGAAGTCTGCTCCACCAGCGCTTCGAACGTAGCGCGGATCATGTTGTAGGGGTTCGACGTGCCGACCGACTTGGTCACCACATCGGCCACACCGAGGCTCTCGAAGATGGCGCGCATCGGGCCACCCGCGATGATGCCGGTGCCCTGCGGCGCCGAGCGGAGCGTCACGCGGCCGGCACCGAAGTGGCCGTTGCCGTCATGATGCAGGGTGCGGCCTTCCTTGAGCGGAACGCGGACCATCGTCTTCTTGGCAGCGGCGGTCGCCTTCGAGATGGCTTCCGGCACTTCGCGTGCCTTGCCATGACCGAAGCCGACACGGCCCTTGCCGTCGCCCACGACGACCAGCGCAGCGAAGCCGAAGCGCTTACCGCCCTTGACCGTCTTCGAGACGCGGTTGATGTGGACCAGCTTCTCGATCAGCTCTTCGCCACCGTCCTCGGCGTTCTGGCCACGGCGGTCGTCGCGACGACCACGGTTGCCGTCACGGCCGCCACGGCCACGATCACCACCGCCACCGGGGCCACCACGGCCACGGCCGCGGCCACGACCCTGCTGCTCCTGGGGAGCTGCAGCGCCGGCGTCCTGGGCTTCGAAGCCCGCGCCTTCCGGCGCCTGGTTGTTTTCGTCAGCCATTCTCAGAACTCCAGCCCGCTCTCACGAGCGGCATCGGCCAGCGCCTTGACGCGACCATGATAGAGGAAGCCACCGCGGTCGAAGACGACCTGGGTGATGCCGGCGGCCTTGGCGGCCTCGGCAACACGCTTGCCGACTTCCTGTGCGGCCTCGATGGTCGCGCCGGTCTTGCCGCGCACGTCCTTCTCGAGGGTGGAAGCCGAAGCCACGGTCTTGCCGGCGACATCGTCGATCACCTGGGCATAGATGTGCTTGCCCGAGCGATGGACCGAAAGACGCGGACGACCACCGGCACGCGCACGAAGCGCAGTACGGTTGCGGCGACGACGCTTCGCGAAAAGCGAGAGACCCTTGGTGCTGATCACTTCTTCTTCCCTTCCTTACGGAAGATGAACTCGCCGTCGTACTTGATGCCCTTGCCCTTGTACGGCTCGGGCTTGCGCCAGCGGCGAATCTCGGCCGCAATCTGGCCGACCTTCTGCTTGTCGATCCCCGAGATCTCGACCGTGGTCTGATCGGGGGTCTTGATCTCGATGCCTTCCGGCACGTCGATGTTCACGTCGTGCGAATAGCCGAGCTGGAGCTTGAGCACCTTGCCCTGCGACGCAGCGCGATAGCCGACGCCGGTGATCAGGAGCTTCTTCGAGAAGCCCTCGGTCACGCCGGTGACGAGGTTCTGGACCAGCGTGCGCTGCATGCCCCAGAAGGCACGCGCCTGCTTGGTCTCGTTCGCCGGCTTCACGATGATGCCGCCGTCCTCGACGGTGTAGCTGATCTCGTCACGCAGGTTGAGCGACAGGGTGCCCTTCGGGCCCTTCACGCTCAGCACGCGGCCTTCGATCGAGGCGGTAACGCCTGCCGGCACGGTGACCGGCTTCTTGCCGATGCGGCTCATCAGAACACCTCCGCCAGCACTTCGCCACCAACGTTCTGCTCACGCGCTTCCGCGTCCGAGAGAACGCCACGCGGCGTCGAGACGATCGTGATGCCGAGGCCATTGCGCACGCGGGGAAGCTCCTGGCTGCCCGAGTAGACGCGGCGACCCGGCTTCGAGATGCGCGCGACGTGCTTGATCGCCGGCTGGCCCTCGAAATACTTCAGCTCGATGCGGATGCCGGCCGCGGGGCCCATCTGCTCTTCGCTGTAGCCACGGATATAACCCTCGCGCTGAAGAACGTCGAGGACGCGCGCACGCAGCTTGCTCGCCGGCGTAAGGACGGAGTCCTTGCGGGCGCGCTGGCCGTTGCGGATGCGGGTGAGCATATCACCCAGGGGATCGGTCACTGCCATCTTCGTGATCCTTACCAGCTCGACTTGGTAACGCCGGGGATGAGGCCCTTGTTGGCCAGATCACGCAGCATCACACGAGCGAGACGGAACTTGCGGTAGTAACCGCGGGGGCGACCGGTGAGCTCGCACCGGTTGCGAATGCGGGTCGGGTTGCCGTTGCGCGGCAGCTCGGCCATCTTGAGACGCGCGATGAGACGCTCGGTCTCATCGAGGCTCTCGTCATTCGCGATCGCCTTCAGCTTCGCATACTTGCCGGCGTACTTCTTCACCAGCAGCTTGCGACGCTCATTCTTGTTCACGGAACTCAGTTTCGCCATGACTTAAGTTCTCTTTCCTTTACGCGGCCTTGGCTTCGCCGTCCGCATCCTGCGGGAACGGGAAACCGAAGAGACGGAGAAGCTCGCGAGCTTCCTCGTCGGTCTTCGCGGTGGTGGTCACAATCACGTCCATGCCGCGGATGTTGTCGACCTTATCGTAGCTGATCTCCGGGAAGATCAGCTGCTCCTTGAGGCCGCAGGCATAGTTGCCACGGCCGTCGAACGACTTCGGGTTCAGACCACGGAAGTCGCGAACGCGCGGCAGCGCGATCGTGATGAAGCGGTCGAGGAACTCGTACATGCGCTCGCGGCGAAGGGTCACCTTCGCGCCGATCGGCATGCCCTCGCGCAGCTTGAACTGCGCGATCGACTTCTTCGCCTTGGTGATCACCGGCTTCTGGCCCGCGATCAGCTCCATTTCAGAAGCGGCCTGCTCGACCTTCTTCTTGTCCTGGGTCGCTTCGCCGACGCCCATGTTGAGCACGATCTTCTCGATCTTCGGCACTTCCATGACGTTCTTGTAACCGAACTTCTCGGTCATCGCCTTGGCGATGGTCTCGTCATAGAGCTTGCGCATGCGCGGCGTGTAGGAATCAGCCATTGATGACCTCCCCGGTCTTGACGGCGACGCGGACCTTCTTGCCGTCGCGCTCCTCGAAGCGGACGCGGGTCGGCTTGCCGTCCTTGGTCACGTGCGCGACCTTGGAGATCGCCAGCGGCGCTTCCGAACGCTCCAGGCCACCCTGCGGGTTGGTCTGGCTCGGCTTGCGGTGACGCACGGCGACGTTGACGCCCGAAACGACGACCTTGCCGTCCTTGGGCAGCGACTTGACGACTTCACCGGTCCGTCCCTTGTCCTTGCCGGACAGGACGATGACCTGGTCGCCCTTCTTGATCTTGGCAGCAGCCATCACAGCACCTCGGGGGCGAGCGAAATGATCTTCATGAAGCCCTTCGAGCGCAGCTCGCGGACCACCGGGCCAAAGATACGGGTGCCGATCGGCTCCTCGTTCTTGTTGACCAGGACGGCAGCGTTGCCGTCGAAGCGAATGACCGAGCCATCGGCGCGGCGGACGTCCTTGGCGGTGCGGACGATGACGGCGCGGTGCACGTCACCCTTCTTCACCTTGCCGCGGGGAGCAGCTTCCTTGATGCTGACGACGATGACGTCGCCCACGGACGCGAAGCGACGCTTCGATCCGCCCAGCACCTTGATGCACTGCACCCGCTTCGCGCCGCTGTTGTCTGCGACGTCGAGATTGGACTGCATCTGGATCATTGATCCGGTTCCTTCTCGTTAGGCCTACCGGGACAGGCGCCCGGCGGTTCCAGTTGAAAAATTTAGGCGGCGGCGTCCGACTTGGTCGGGGTCGCGTGGGTGTTCACCCGCTCGATCACCTTCCAGGTCTTGAGCTTGGAGATCGGCGCAGTCTCTTCGATGCGCACGGTCTCGCCGGCCTTGTACTCGTTCGCCTCGTCATGGGCGTGATACTTCTTCGAGCGGCGGATGATCTTGCCGTAGAGCGGGTGCTTCACCTTGCGCTCCACCAGCACGACCACGGTCTTGTCGCCCTTGTCGGAAACCACGTTCCCGGTCAGCACGCGCTTCGGCATGGTTTCGTCCTTTACTTGGCAGTCGAGCGCGAGCGCTCGTTCTGCAGCGTCTTGATGCGGGCGATGTCGCGACGGACCTCACGAACGCGGCTCGGCTTCTCGAGCTGGCTGGTCGCGGCCTGGAAGCGAAGGTTGAACGCCTCGCGCTTCAGGTTGCCGAGCTCTTCGCCCAGCTGGTCCTCGGTCTTCGCACGAAGATCGGTAGCCTTGGTCATTCTATCAACCCTCCAGGTGCGAGGTATCGCCGAGGCGAGCCACGACCTTGACCTTGATCGGCAGCTTCATCGCCGCACGCTCGAAAGCTTCAGCAGCGAGCGGGCCCGGCACGCCGTCCAGCTCGAACAGGATGCGGCCCGGCTTGACGCGGGCGACCCAGAATTCCGGCGAACCCTTGCCCGAGCCCATGCGGACTTCAGCAGGCTTCGACGAAACCGGCACGTCCGGGAAGATGCGGATCCAGAGACGGCCCTGGCGCTTGATGTGACGGGTGATCGCGCGGCGAGCCGCCTCGATCTGACGGGCGGTGATCCGCTCCGGCTCCATCGCCTTCAGGCCATACGACCCGAAGTTCAGCGCAGTGCCACCCTTGGCGTCGCCGTGGATGCGGCCCTTGAAGGCCTTGCGGAACTTGGTGCGCTTCGGTTGCAGCATTTCTCTGTCCTAACCCTTAGCGGCGGTGGTCGTCGCGCGCCGGGCGAACGCCCGTCGTCTGCGACTCCAGGTTGAGGCGATCGGTCGCCATCGGATCGTGACCCAGGATCTCACCCTTGAAGATCCAGACCTTCACGCCGCAGACGCCATAGGCGGTGTGCGCTTCGGCAGTGGCGTGATCGATGTTCGCGCGCAGCGTGTGCAGCGGAACGCGACCCTCGCGATACCATTCCGAGCGGGCGATCTCGGCGCCGCCGAGACGGCCGCCGCAGTTGATCCGGATGCCCTCGGCGCCGAGACGCATCGCCGACTGCACCGCGCGCTTCATGGCGCGGCGGAAGGCGATACGACGCTCGAGCTGATCGGCGATGCCCTGGGCGACGAGCTTGGCGTCGACTTCCGGCTTGCGGATCTCGACGATGTTCAGGCTCACGTCCGAGCTGGTCATCGCGCTCAGCGTCTTGCGCAGCTTCTCGATGTCGGTGCCCTTCTTGCCGATGATCACGCCGGGGCGCGCAGCATAGATGGACACGCGGCACAGCTTGGCCGGACGCTCGATCACCACCTTCGAGATCGCGGCCTGGGGCAGCGTCTTGATGATGTACTGGCGGATCTTGAGATCCTCCATGAGGAGCCGGCCATAGTCGGCGCCCTCGGCGAACCAGCGGCTGTCCCAGGTGCGGTTGACCTGGAGACGCAGGCCGATCGGGTTGCTCTTGTGACCCATTATGCTTCTTCCTGCTCGCGGACGACGATGCGAAGACGGCTGAACGGCTTCAGGATGCGGGTGGACTTGCCACGGCCGCGGGTCGCGAAGCGCTTCATCGTGATCGACTTGCCGACCGAAGCCTCGGCGACGACGAGCGCGTCGACGTCGAGGTTGTGGTTGTTCTCCGCATTGGCGATCGCCGAAGCGAGAACCTTGCGGGCGTCCACGGCCATCGCCTTGGTCGAGAACTGAAGGATGTTCAGCGCATCGCCGGCCTTCTTGCCGCGGATGAGGCCCGCGACCAGGTTCAGCTTCTGGGCCGAACCGCGGATCTGCGTGGCGACGGCAAGGGCTTCCTTGTCGCCAACCTTGCGGGGGGCTGCCTGCTTAGACATTAGCGCTTACCCTTCTTGTCGGCTGCGTGGCCGGGGAAGAAGCGGGTCGGCGCGAACTCGCCGAGCTTCATGCCAACCATGTCCTCGTTGACCGAGACCGGCACGAACTTGCGGCCATTGTAGACGCTGAACGTCAGGCCGACGAAATCCGGCAGGATCGTCGAGCGGCGCGACCAGGTCTTGATCGGACCGGCGCGGGTGCCCTGCTCCTGCGCGGTCTGCGCCTTCTTGAGCAGGTGGAGGTCCACGAACGGACCCTTCCAAACGGAGCGAGCCATGGGTTAGCCCTTCTTCTTCGCGTGACGGCTGCGGATGATCATCTTGTCCGTCGCCTTGTTGTGGCGGGTGCGCGCACCCTTGGTCGGCTTGCCCCACGGGGTGACCGGGTGACGGCCGCCCGAGGTACGGCCTTCACCACCGCCGTGCGGGTGGTCGACCGGGTTCTTCGCGACACCGCGGGTCAGCGGGCGGATGCCCTTCCAGCGGTTGCGGCCGGCCTTGCCGAGGTTGGTGTTCTGGTTGTCCGGGTTGGACACCGCACCGACCGTCGCCATGCAGTTGCCGTGGATGTAGCGCTGCTCGCCCGAGTTGAGGCGGACGATGACCATGCCGCGGTCACGACCGACGACCTGGACATAGGTGCCTGCCGAACGGGCGATCTGGCCGCCCTTGCCCGGCTTCATCTCCACATTGTGGACGATGGTGCCGACCGGCATCGACGAAAGCTCCATGGCGTTGCCCGGCTTCACGTCGGTCTTCTTGCCGGCGATCACCTTGTCGCCGACGGCGAGGCGCTGCGGCGCGATGATGTAGGCGACGCGATCCTTGCCGGCCTCGTCGGCGCCGTAGTTCACGAGCGCGATGAAGGCGGTGCGGTTCGGGTCATACTCGATCCGCTCGACGGTGCCCTCGACGTCCCACAGGCGGCGCTTGAAATCGATGATACGATAGCGCTGCTTGTGACCGCCGGCGATGCCGCGCGAGGTCACATGGCCCTTGTTGTTGCGGCCGCCGGTCTTGGTCTTGCCCTCGGTCAGAGCCTTGACCGGACGACCCTTGTACAGGGCCGAACGGTCGATCAGGATCAGGCCGCGGACGCCAGGCGACGTCGGATTATAATTCTTGAGTGCCATTACGAATTGACCCCCGAGGTCACGTCGATCTGCTCACCGTCGGCGAGGGTCACGATAGCCTTCTTCACGTCAGAGCGCTTGTAGGGGGCGCCCTTCCACTTCTTGGTCTTGCCCTTCTGGACGATCGTGTTGACGCCGGTGACCTTGACCTTCCAGATCGCCTCGACGGCGGCCTTGATCTCGGGCTTGGTGGCGTCGCCGGCGACCTTGAACACAACGGCGTTGTGCTCGGAGACGAGCGTCGACTTTTCGGTGATGTGCGGCGCGACAATCACGTCGTAATGACGGTTGTCGATCGCGGCTGCCTGCTTCTTAGCCATTGAAGCGCGCCTCCAGCTTCTCGACGGCAGCGCGGGTCAGGACCAGCGTGTCGTGCTTCAGGATGTCGTACACGTTGGCGCCCACCGCGGGGAGGACGTTCACGCCGATCAGGTTGCGGGCCGCGAGGAAGCCGTTGCCGGCCTCGCCGTCGATCACCAGCGCGGTCTTGCCGGTGCCGAGCTTGGCGAACTGCGCCTTGAGCTCTGCGGTCTTGGCGGTGCCGAAGGCGTCGAGGACGATCAGCGAGCCGGCCTTGGCGTGGCTGCTGAGGGCCATCTTCAGGCCGAGCGCGCGGATCTTCTTGTTCAGCGACGGATTGAAGTCGCGAACGCGAGCGCCGTGCGCCTTACCACCGCCGATGAACACCGGAGCGCGGCGATCGCCGTGACGGGCGGTACCGCCGCCCTTCTGGCGACCGAACTTCTTGCCCGAGCGGGCGACGTCAGCACGCTCGCGAGTGCCGCGCGCGGTAGCGCGACGCTTCTCGAGCTGCCAGGTGACGACGCGGTGCAGGATGTCGGCGCGCGGCTCGACAGCGAAGACGCCGTCGTTGAGCTCGATGTCGCCCGAAGCCTTGGCGTCGAGGGTTTGAACCTTGACCTTCACTTAGCCCTCCTGGCCTTCGGTCGCCTCGGGAGCCTCGGTCACTTCGGCCGGAGTCTCCGCGGGGGCGGTGTCGTTGTTGTTGGCGACCGACTTGATGCCGGCCGGGAACGGCGCGGTGTCGGGACGGGCGACCTTGACGGCGTCCTTGACGAACAGCCAGCCACCCTTCGAGCCAGGGACCGAGCCCTTGACGAAGATCAGGCCGCGCTCGACGTCGGTGCCGACGATCTCGAGATTCTGCTGGGTGCGGTACTTGTCACCCATGTGGCCGGCCATCTTCTTGTTCTTGAAGACCTTGCCCGGATCCTGGCGCTGACCGGTCGAACCGAGCGAGCGGTGCGAGACCGAGACGCCGTGGGTGGCGCGCAGACCGCCGAAGCCCCAACGCTTCATGCCGCCGGCAAAGCCCTTACCCTGGGTACGACCCTGGATGTCGACGAACTGGCCGGCAACATAGTGGTCGGCCGAGATCTCGGCGCCCACTTCGAGCAGGCCGTCCGCGTCGACGCGGAATTCATGGACGACAGCCTTGGGCTCGACTTCGGCCTTGCCGAAGTGGCCGCGCTGCGGCTTGGCGACATTCTTGCTCTTCGCCGTGCCGGCGCCGAGCTGGACGGCCGTATAGCCGTCACGATCCTTTTCGCGGACGGAGACGACCTGCACGCCTTCGAGAGCCAGGACGGTGACGGGCACGTGGCGGCCGTCGTCCTGGAACAGGCGGGTCATCCCCAACTTCTTCGCGATCACGCCAGTGCGCATGACCAGTTGCTCCTATGCATAGGCACCCGAGGGGGAATTCCCACAGGTGCGTGCTTCAGCCCGAAAATATGATGCGAGCCCCCGTCCGGGCTGAACCCCTTCCCGAAGGAAGAGGCGACGGGGGACGCAGTCCCGGTTCTCCGAAGAGGCCGGCGGTATCCCTATCGCGATGCGAGTGCGCCCGTGGCGCCCTCCGGTTCCTTGCGTTGGATCGGGATCGATCCGGTGGAGGAACCTGGCGAATCCCCCATGAGGGAATCGCGAATCTCGTGTGGAGGCGCGCCTTTACGTCAGCAGCGCTTCCCTGTCCACCCCCACACCTGCATTCCTGCGAAGTATGCGGCAGGACGAGAAAGACCCCCGCTTTCGCAGGGGCCTTCAACTGGCTCAGGCCAGCTTGATCTCGACGTCGACGCCGGCAGCGAGGTCGAGCTTCATCAGCGCGTCCACGGTCTGCGGAGTCGGCTGCACGATGTCGAGCATGCGCTTGTAGGTGCGCACCTCGAACTGCTCGCGCGACTTCTTGTCGATGTGGGGACCACGGTTGACCGTGAACTTCTCGATCTTCGTCGGAAGCGGAATCGGGCCACGGATGAGAGCGCCAGTGCGGCGCGCAGTGTCGGCGATGTCGCCGGTCGCCTGGTCGAGCACTCGATGATCGAACGCCTTCAGGCGAATACGGATATTCTGCGTTTCCATGTCCCTACCAATGCGAAAGAGCGGAGCCCGTTGCCGGGCTTCTATGCTGTGTTTGAACCGAAGGGGCGGCCCTTATAGACAGATGCGATTCGGATCAAGGGGCAGCAGAGAAGGAACTTCCTTTTATGCGGTCCGGATGCGTAATCTCTGGCAGCCTTTAGATCCCATGAGGCCATATGCCAGCCCCTCGCAAGCATCACTACCTCCCGCAGTTCTTTATCAAGCGCTGGGCGAATGCGGACGGGCGCGTGGTGGAGTATCGTCGGCCGCGGGACGATCTGATCCGAAAGCTCCGGTATCCGGCGGAGACAGGATACCTGATCGACTTATACGCGAATGAAGCTGAAGCAGACCCAGTTCGACGCCAGGCACTGGAGACCCTCTTCATGCAAAGGGTCGACGACGGAGCCGCCGAAGCGCTCCGCGAGATGTCACAGACGCAGAAGAAGCCCACCGACCCCGCCCTTCGAGATGCATGGTCGCGTTTCCTGATGTCGCTGATCCACCGCTCACCAAGGCGGGTTGAGTATCTGACCCAAAGAGTCAGGCAGTACGAAGAGGGCGAGCTCAATCCGAATTTGCGCGCCGAGTACACGGCACTCCGGGGGCCGGATGACCCCGAGGATTTCGACCAGTGGCTAGCCGAGCAAGGACCTCTGGCGCCAGAACTTCGCGTGCGCCTTATCAGACTGCTGATTGATAGCCCGCGCATCGGCGGAGCCCTGAATGCGATGCACTGGCGCATGCATAGCCTTGAGCATCCACGCTTCGGCTTGCTCAGCAGCGATCAGCCGCTCCTGCTGAGCAACGGACTGGGCCATGGTCAGAGCTTTGCCGTCCTGGCCACCTCCCCCACGCAGGTGTTTCTCGCCGCACGAGACCAGCGCGTGATCGATGGCTTTAGACGGCAACGTCCAAGTGCGCTTGAGACAGGCCTCAACGATGCCTGCGTACGACAGGCAGCCGAGATGGTTGTTGCCCATTCGGACACGCAACGCACCTTTGTGGATCGACGACTTCTAAAGACCGACCTGGCCCTGGATCCCAACACCGGCTTGCCGTCGTGGAACCCGCCAATCATCGATCTCCACGCGGCCGCTCCGCAACAGATCGTCCGGATTTGATAATCCCAAACGAAAAGGCCCGGCCTCCTTGCGGAGACCGGGCCCTTCGAACTCTACCCTAAAGGGTGAAGCTTACTTCTGGATCTCGGCGACGACGCCGGCACCCACGGTGCGGCCGCCTTCGCGGATCGTGAAGCGCTGGCCGACGTCCATGGCGATCGGCGCGATCAGCTTGATGCCGAGAGCGACGTTGTCGCCCGGCATCACCATCTCGGTGCCTTCCGGCAGCTCGATCGTGCCGGTCACGTCCGTGGTACGGAAGTAGAACTGCGGGCGATAGTTGGCGAAGAACGGCGTGTGACGGCCACCCTCGTCCTTCGACAGCACGTACACTTCCGACTTGAAGTCGGTGTGCGGCTTGATCGAACCCGGCTTGGCCAGAACCTGGCCACGCTCGACTTCGTCACGGCCAACGCCGCGGATCAGCGCGCCGATGTTGTCGCCTGCACGGCCTTCGTCGAGCAGCTTGCGGAACATTTCCACGCCGGTGACGGTGGTCTTGCGGACGTTCTCCTGGATGCCGACGATCTCGACTTCCTCGCCAACCTTGACGATGCCGGTCTCGACGCGGCCGGTCACCACGGTGCCGCGGCCCGAGATCGAGAACACGTCTTCGATCGGCATCATGAAGGGCTGATCGACCGGACGCTCCGGCTGCGGGATCGACTCGTCGACAGCGGCCATGAGGGCCAGGATCGCGTCCTTGCCGAGCTTCTCGTCGCTGTTGTTCAGAGCGGCGGTAGCCGAACCACGGATGATCGGAATGTTGTCGCCGTCGAACTCACGACGCGACAGCTCTTCGCGGATTTCCATTTCGACGAGCTCGAGGATTTCCTCGTCCTCGACCAGGTCGACCTTGTTCAGGAAGACGACCATGGTCGGCACGCCGACCTGGCGAGCGAGCAGGATGTGCTCCTTGGTCTGCGGCATCGGGCCGTCGGTGGCGGCGACCACGAGGATCGCGCCGTCCATCTGGGCAGCACCGGTGATCATGTTCTTCACATAGTCGGCGTGGCCCGGGCAATCGACGTGCGCGTAGTGACGCTTGTCGGTCTCGTACTCGACGTGCGCGGTCGAGATGGTGATGCCGCGCTCGCGCTCTTCCGGAGCCTTGTCGATGTTGGCGAAGTCGACGGCGGCGTTACCCGCAACGTTCTCTGCCAGAATCTTGGTGATAGCGGCCGTCAGCGAGGTCTTGCCGTGGTCGACGTGACCGATGGTGCCGATGTTGAGGTGCGGCTTGTTCCGCTCAAACTTTGCCTTCGCCATTGTTTTCCTACCTTCTGATCTCTGATTCCGCGCCGCCAGGGGATTCGCCGGAAGGCGGCCCCATAGCGGCTGTTTTCAAGTTATGCCAGCCCAAGCGCTATGCGCGTCAGGCGAGCTTCGCCTTCACTTCGTCTGCCACGTTCGGCGGCACTTCGTCATAGTGCGAGAACTGCATCGAGTACTGCGCACGACCCTGGGTGAACGAGCGGAGCGAGTTCACATAGCCGAACATGTTCGCCAGCGGCACCATGGCCTCGACCGTCTGCGCGTTGCCGCGCGAGTCGGTGCCCTGGATCTGGCCACGGCGGCTGTTGATGTCGCCGATGACGTCGCCGAGATAATCCTCGGGGGTCACGACTTCGACCTTCATGATCGGCTCGAGCAGCTTGATGCCCGACTTCTGGGCCGCTTCGCGCATCGCTGCACGAGCAGTGATTTCGAAGGCCAGGGCCGACGAGTCGACGTCGTGGTACGCACCGTCATACAGCAGCACTTCGAAGTCGATGATCGGGAAGCCGACCAGCGAACCCGTCATTGCGGTCTCGCGGAAGCCCTTCTCGATCGCCGGGATATATTCCTTCGGAATGTTGCCGCCCTTGACTTCGTCCTTGAAGACGAAGCCCGAACCGCGCTCGCCCGGGGTCAGCTTGACCTTGACGCGGCCGAACTGGCCGGTGCCGCCCGACTGCTTCTTGTGCGTGTAGTCGATGTCCACCGGCTTCGCGAGATACTCGCGATACGCCACCTGCGGCGCACCGACGTTCGCCTCGACCTTGAACTCGCGCTTCATGCGGTCGACCAGAATCTCGAGATGGAGCTCGCCCATGCCCTTGATGATGGTCTGGCCCGACTCGTGGTCGGTCGAAACGCGGAACGAGGGATCCTCGGCAGCCAGGCGGTTCAGGGCGATGCCCATCTTCTCCTGGTCGGCCTTGGTCTTCGGCTCCACCGACAGCTCGATGACCGGCTCCGGGAACTCCATGCGCTCCAGGATGATCGGGTTCGCGGTGTCGCACAGCGTGTCACCGGTCGTGGTCTCCTTCAGGCCCGCGATGGCGACGATGTCGCCGGCGCGTGCTTCTTCGATGTCCTCACGCGAGTTCGCGTGCATCAGGAGCATACGGCCGATCTTCTCCTTCTTGTCCTTCACCGAGTTCAGATACTGACCCTTGGTGAGGGTGCCCGAATAGATGCGGGCGAAGGTGAGCGAGCCGACGAACGGATCGTTCATGATCTTGAACGCGAGCAGCGACAGCGGCGCGGTGTCCGAGGCCGGACGCGAGTCCGGAGTCTCGCCGTCGAGCTTCACGCCCTGCACGTCCGGAATGTCCAGCGGCGAAGGCAGATAGTCGACAACGGCGTCGAGCAGCGGCTGCACGCCCTTGTTCTTGAACGCCGAGCCGCAAAGGATCGGCACGAACGACATGGCGAGCGTGCCCTTGCGGATCAGCTTCTTCAGGTCGGCAGTCGAGGGCTCGTTGCCTTCGAGATACGCTTCCATCAGCGCGTCGTCCTGCTCGACGGCCATCTCGATCAGGTCGCTGCGATACTTCGCGGCCTTTTCCTTCAGGTCGTCGGGGATCTCGGCATATTCGAACTTCGCGCCCAGCGACTCTTCGAGCCAGATGATCGCGCGGTTCTCGACCAGGTCGACCAGGCCCTTGAAGCCGCCTTCCTCGCCGATCGGCAGATACAGCACCGCCGGACGCGCGCCGAGGCGATCGACGATCGTATCGACGCAGAAATAGAAGTTCGCACCGGTGCGGTCGAGCTTGTTGACGAAGCACATGCGCGGCACGCCGTACTTGTCGGCCTGACGCCACACGGTCTCCGACTGCGGCTCCACGCCGGCAACGCCGTCGAAGCAGGCAACCGCACCGTCGAGCACGCGCAGCGAACGCTCGACTTCGATGGTGAAGTCGACGTGGCCGGGGGTGTCGATGATGTTGATCAGGTGCTCTTCACCCTTGCCCTCTTCAGCCTTCCACTTGCAGGTGGTCGCTGCGGACGTGATGGTGATGCCACGCTCCTGCTCCTGCTCCATCCAGTCCATCGTCGCGGTGCCTTCATGCACTTCGCCGATCTTGTAGGACTTGCCGGTGTAGTAGAGGATGCGCTCGGTCGTCGTCGTCTTGCCGGCGTCGATGTGCGCCATGATGCCGATATTGCGATAACGCTCGAGCGGATGGCTGCGGGCCATGACCTGGTTTCCTTAAGGATGTGGGGAGCCGGACGATCCAGCTCCCCGATATGTAGGAACGAAAATTTCCAGCGCCAGACGAGCCGGCGCTGGAGAAAGACTTACCAGCGGTAGTGGCTGAAGGCGCGGTTCGCCTCGGCCATACGGTGGGTGTCTTCACGCTTCTTCACCGCGTTGCCGCGGTTGTTCGAAGCGTCGAGCAGCTCGCCCGAGAGGCGCGCCGACATGGTGTTCTCGCTGCGGTTGCGCGCAGACGTGATCAGCCAGCGGATCGCGAGCGCCTGGGCACGCTCCGGACGGACTTCGACCGGAACCTGGTAGGTCGCACCGCCGACGCGGCGGCTGCGGACTTCGATGCCCGGCTTGATGTTGTTCAGCGCGTCATGGAACACACCGATCGGATCGCGCTTGGCGCGCGCTTCGACGGTTTCCATGGCCGAATAGACGATGCCCTCGGCAACGGACTTCTTACCGTCCAGCATGACCGAGTTCATGAACTTCGAAAGGACGATATCACCGAACTTGGGATCCGGCAGGATTTCGCGCTTTTCTGGGCGACGACGACGAGCCATCTTGAATTTCCTTCTAAACCTTCAGCGTGTCCGGAACCCGTCCGGGGCTTACTATGGCTGTGATTACTTCGGACGCTTGGCGCCGTACTTCGAACGCGACTGGCGACGATCCTTGACGCCCTGCGTATCGAGCACGCCGCGCAGGACGTGGTAGCGAACGCCGGGAAGATCGCGGACACGGCCGCCGCGGATCAGAACAACCGAGTGCTCCTGAAGGTTGTGACCTTCGCCCGGGATGTAGCTGATGACTTCGCGCTGGTTGGTCAGGCGGACCTTCGCAACCTTGCGGAGCGCCGAGTTCGGCTTCTTCGGAGTCGTCGTGTAGACGCGGGTGCAAACACCGCGCTTCTGCGGGTTCTGCTCCATCGCAGGGACCTTCGACTTGGCCTTCTGCGGTTCGCGGCCCTTGCGGACCAGCTGGTTAATCGTCGGCATGAAGCCCTTCACCTTTATGTTACCGGCTGGGCCGGCGGTTACTTTGCTGGAACCCTGTGTTTGAGAATACGAAAAGGCCCCGGGTGTACTCGACCCCCCGGGCCATTGCGTCTCCAGCAACGTTCAGCTCTTGCCCCAAAAGGAATCGCGACCGGACGTGCCGGTCCCTTGTGGGACGGGGGCGCCTATAGCGAGGGGGGCTTGGCGGGTCAACTGACTCGCCGGCGGGATAAGAGAGCGTCAACCAACGCCGGGCTAGAACGAATAGATGGTTCGTTACGCCCCCCGATTCAAGCCGCTCGCCGCGGCGCTGGCCGCACTCGCGGCAACCCTGCTGCTCGGCGCCTTCGGCCCGGCCCTGTCCGGCCCCGCCACGCTGCTCGGCTGGGAGGCGTTCGGGCTGGCGATCGTCGCCGGCGCCGGCTTCCTCGCCTGGCACTTCGCCCAGCTCACCGCCCTGCCCGCCGGGTCGCCGGCCAAGGCAGCGCTGCCGGCCGCGCTGATCCCGCTGATCGTCTTTCCGCACATCGGCACCGCCGCGCTGCTGGTGCCGACCACCCTCGCCGTCGCGCTGCTCCCGCGCGAGCGATTCGCCGCGCTGCCGGCACTCATCGGCGCACTCGCCGCGCTGGGTGCGGGGCCGGTGGCGGCGGGAGTCGCTGGCGGAACGATGCTCGCCGCCGCGTGGTTCTGCCGCGCCCGCAGCCCCGCAGCGAACGACAATCCCTCTCTGGAACGCATGCCGCGCTTTTGGCCCCGCTTTTGGTCGGTGCCCGTTTCCCTGCGTTATGCTAGGGATATCCCAAGGGATTCGGGTTCCGAATTTGGGGAGTAGCGTGAATGTTCAACGGTAATAATCGTGGTCGCGATCGTGACGAGCGTCCGGCAATGCCGCCGGCTCCGCCGCAGCAGGCCGGCAATGGCGGCAAGCGCGGCATGTTTTCGGTGATCGGTCCGGACGTGACCGTGACCGGCAATATCACGGCCAGCGCCGACCTCCACATCGACGGCCGTATCGAAGGCGACGTCAATTGCGGCAGCCTCGCCCAGGGCGCCGACAGCCAGGTGTTCGGCAACGTCACTGCCGAGACGGCCCGCCTCGCCGGCGCGATCGAGGGCACGGTGCGCGTCCGCCAGCTCACCATCGAGCGCTCGGCCAAGATCACCGGCGACGTCGAGTACGAGAACATCACCATCGAGAATGGTGGCCATATCGACGGCCGCCTGAAGCACATGAGCACCGTTCCGGCCGCGGCCCCGGTCGCACCCTCGGGCCCGCGCGCGGTCGAGGCGGCCCCCTCGCCCTTCGCGACGGCGGCGAACGAATAGGCTCCCGCCTTTTCGGCAAAACAGGAAGGGCGCGCTCTCCCACGAGAGCGTGCCCTTTCCTTATCCTCCCCCGCCAGGGGGAAGCGTTCTACAGCCCCCGGATCTTGTCCAGGTGCGACTGCACCACCGGCGCCACCTCGGCCGCGAAGGCCTTGAACTCGGGCACCGTGCCGCTCGCCGCATAGTCCTTCACCGCCGCCAGCGCCTTTTCGTGCGCGACGACCTGCTGGGCCTTGTAGGCGGTGTCGAAATCCGATCCCGTCGCCTGGCGCAGCGTGGCGAGGTTCGCTTCCTGCTCGGCGCTGAGCCTGGAATCCGGCTTGATCGCCGGCGTCGCCTTGCCGCCCGCCACCTTGAGCCTGGCGGTCGATCCGGCGTGGGCGGTCACCATCATCCCGCCAAAGTCCTTGAGCGCCTGCACGGTCGCCTTTTGCTGGGCCAGCTTGCCCGCCTCGATCTCATAGACGTCGCTCGCCCCAACGGTGTCGGCGAAGATCTGCCCGGTCATCGTCACCGCACCCGAAGTCATGTTGACGTCGGTGCCGCTCGCCGCATTGGCGTCGATGCTGTTCTCGGGAATGATCGTGTCGGTGGCGACGATATTGTCGACCGTGGTCACGGGCTCGCTGCCCCCGCAGGCGCTGAGCGCCACCGCCGGGCCGAGCCCGAGCGCGAAGAAGTATTTGTGCATGCAGCTATTCCCTCTCCTGTTTTGCAGAAAGGAACGCGGGCATAGGGGCACCGTTCCGGCCCATGCGGCAGGATGCGGCGAAACGAAGAGGGAGATGGGTGATGACCGACTGGACCGAAGCGCATGAGGGCGGATGCCGCTGCGGCGCACTGCGCTTCCGGCTGAACGGCGCGCCGATGCTCAGCAGCGCCTGCCACTGCACCGGCTGCCAGAAGATGAGCGGCAGCGCCTTCTCGCTGACGCTGACCGTGCCGGCGGATGCCTTCGCCCTGCTGCAGGGCGAGCCGGTGATCGGCGGCCTGCACGGCCCGGTCGCGCACCATTATCACTGCGACCATTGCAAGAGCTGGGTCTTCACCCGCGCCGAAGGGATCGACTGGTTCGTCAACATTCGCACGACCGCGCTCGACACCCCCGACGATCTGCCGCCCTTTCTCGAGACCTGGGCCAGCGAGAAGCTCCCCTGGGTCGAGACCCGGGCCACCCGCAGCTATCCGGGCGATCCGGACTGGAACGACTGGGAGACGCTGACGACGGAATATGCGGCGCAGGGCTAAACGCGTCCCTCACGGTGCAGCACGAGCGTGCGGCGAAGGGTACCTGCGAAACGATGGGCACCGCGATGACCTCCGCGCAGGTCGCGGCTCCATATCCGCACGGGTTTCGCATCGGGCACGGCGTTATGATGGACGACCAGATAGAAGCTGGTCGGCTTTCGGTGGACACGGAACGCGAAGCGATGACGTGCCTCGCGACGCTCGGTCTGCACCCGAACGATCTGATCATAGCGCAATAGCGCGTGCCGACTGACGGCCCGGCTGATCTCTATCCCCGAAGCCGTCATGGCGATGGCCGGGCGCCACGTCGCAAGGATGAACAGGGCGCGGACAGCATAGCCTAGCGCCAATGCCCCGAGCACCAGACCGAGCAGGAAGCCCGCCATGCCGTGGCCCACCCCCAGCCACGCGCTGCGCCCGGACAGCAACTGATCCGGATGAAGGTGGAAACTCCAGGCCATGTAGAAGCCGATGGCGGCGCAAATCGCGAAGAAGACCGCGCTGACGCTGGCTCTCGGCACCGAAAACCACAGCACCGTGACTGGCTGCCGCAGGCCCGTCGCCTTCAGCCTGCTCTCGATATCCATTCCGCCCCCATCGGCCCGTCGCTCAATCCTTGAGCGGATCATGCCCCCAGTTCATCAGCGAATAGCGCCAGCGCGAGGTGGGGATGCGATACTCCTCGTGCGGCCCCTGGGCACGGTGGCGGGCGACGAAGCCGATCACCTTGCGCATATGGGCATAGTCGCCGCCGTCGAGATCTTCCTTCCTGGTCCGCAATATCCCGACGATCCGCCGGCCCGACGCATGGCCGATGCTCTCTCCGCCGTCCCGCTTGAAGCCCACCTTGCGGCTCTCGTTCGTCTCCAGCCAATCCTCGATTTCCGCCGGCGCCATGTTCACCACCTGGTGGAACTTGCGCCATATCTCCTCATGGTCGTCGCGCTGCGGCAAGCCGTATCTCCGTTATCTTCATGGTTACCCATGCGTAACGGTTCAATCGCCAATGAGGTCCTCGTAATTATCGCCAATTGACGGAAGCAATATCCTGCCTCCAAGCGAAGTCACGCCGACCAGCAATATGAGCGCCAGAGCGATTCTCGCCGGCCGGCGCGGCACCGGGCGGGTAAGCAATAGTATCGCAGCCAGCCAGGCGGCCAGCATCGACCAGAGATGATAGCGCCAGTCGCTCGAGATGCTGACGACGAGGAAGCTCAGCTCCATCGCGGTCGCCGAGAGTGCCAGTGGCACGGCGAGCGCATGGGCCGGGCTCGCGGCGGGCCGGGCCAGCGCCAGCACGGCAAGCGCCGTCGCCAGCGCCAGGATCGGCGCGCCGAGCGGGCTGTCGATCAGCTCTCCGGCCAGCGCATCATAGGGCTCGACGATCCGCGCGGGCGAACCGAGGCCGAAATCATTGGGCTCCGATCCGGCCTCGGGCCGGGCCAGCGGAAGGTGCCAGGGCACCAGCCAGCGCATCGTCATGTTCCAGTGCGCGAGCCGGTGCGACGCATAGGCGCCGGGATGGGCGCGGATCGCCCCCGTCCAGCCCATGAATATCTCGCGAGTCGGGCGCCCGTCCAGATCGTCCTGGATGAAGCCGCAGCGCCGGCCGCTGGCGAAGACGTCCCAGAATACCGGCGTATAGCAGCGTTCGGCGTCCACCTTCTGCCAGGTACCGCGCGACAGCAGTGGCACCGCATCGGGGCCGGCGCGGTGCGCGATGCCCGCCATGTCGAAGATCGGCTGGGTCGCCTCCACACCACTGGCGTCGGCGCCGAGCAGGCCATGGTTGATCCGCGGCGCCATCGCCAGCACCGCCAGCGTGCCGACGGCGATGAGCGCGAACCGCGTCGGCCAGCGCCGCCACTCCCACGGGGCGAGCAGGCCGACCGCGAGGGGCGCCACCGCGAAGATTGCATTGGCACGGACCAGCACCGCATAGCCGAGCAGCAGGATCACTGCCGCCCGGTCGATCCCGCGCAGCTCCTGCCCCGTCAGCCGCCGCCATCCCACCAGCCCGGTCGCGGCCAGCATCGCGCTGGCCATCTGCCCGTCCTTGAGCACCGCGGCGTCCCAGGCGAGGAAGGGCGGCCACAGACCCAGCGCCAACGCCGCGATGGCGGATTTCCACGCGCCGACCCTCGCCAGCGCCGCGGCGATCAGCCCCAGTCCGCCCCAGTAGAGCAGCAGCTGCAGCGCGAACATCGGCGACTGGCCGTGCCAGCCCGCGCCACGGAACAGCGACCAGAGGCGGGCCATGATCGGCGGGTGCCAGTCATGATAGGAACCCGAGACGACCTGCTGATATTGCGAGACGCTGTCGTACAGCGCGACGCCCGGCCAGAAGAATGCCAGGCTGAGGATGCAGAGCAGCGCCGCGCCAAGCCCGAACCGGGCCGCGGGGGAGAGTCGCCGGAGCGCCGTTGCGCCCGGCTCAACCATGGGTCATCCGATCTTGCGACCGAACACCGGGCGCGGCTGGCCGTCGCCTTGCGGGAAGCTCGCCTGGGAGGGATCGGGCATTGGCTCGCCCGCGGCGGCCTTGCGCGCAAGATAGCGGGCGAGCGCGGCATCCGCATCGAAACTCGATTCCGCCGCTTCCTCCAGGTCGCCGCCCTTCGATTCGGACGGGCCGCGCGGCGTGATCGCCAGCTTGAGCAGCCGGAAGATCAGCGGAATGCAGAGGAGCAGCCCGACCGCGGCCAGGCCCAGCACCGTCGGCCCCAGCCCGGACGCCAGCACACCGTCGTTCCAGCCGTTGAAGCCGGTGAAATAGAAAAGCAGGCCGCCGACATAGACCAGCGGCAACAGCGACAGGACCAGCTTGAACATACGCACGCCGAATCTCCCACCAGTTCCGCGGAACATGGCAGGAGATCGGCAACAAAGGGTGAATGGCCCTTAGATGTGCAGCGCGCGGCCATAGGCGCCGAGCACGGCTTCGTGCATCGTCTCGCTGATCGTCGGGTGCGGGAACACCGTCTCCATCAGCTCGGCCTCGGTGGTCTCCAGCGTCTTGCCGATCGTGTAGCCCTGGATCATCTCGGTCACTTCCGCGCCGATCATGTGTGCGCCGAGCAGCTCGCCGGTCTTGGCGTCGAACACCGTCTTCACGAAGCCTTCCGCCTCGCCCAGCGCAATGGCCTTGCCGTTGCCGATGAAGGGGAAGTTGCCGACCTTCACTTCATAGCCGGCTTCCTTCGCCTTCGCCTCGGTGAGGCCGACCGACGCGATCTGCGGGTGGCAATAGGTGCAGCCCGGGATGTTGCGTACGTCCATCGCGTGCGGATGCTTGCCGGCAATCGCCTCGACCGCGATCACGCCCTCATGGCTCGCCTTGTGCGCGAGGAACGGCGGCGCGGTGACGTCGCCGATCGCATAGAGGCCCGGGATGTTGGTCTTGCACGCCGCGTCGGTGACGATGTGGCCGCGCTCGGTCTTCACGCCCAGCGTCTCCAGCCCGATATTCTCGGTGTTCGGCACGATGCCGACCGCGACGATGACGTGGCTGAACTCCTCGACGGTAACCTTGCCGTCCTTGCCCTTGATCGATGCCTTCACGCCCGAGCCGGTCACGTCGATCTTCTCGACGCCTGTCGCGGTGCGGATGTCCATGCCCTGCTTCTTGAACTGCTTCTCGAGGTGCGCGGAGACGTCCTTGTCCTCCACCGGCACGATCCGGTCGAGCATCTCGACGATGGTCACCTTGGCGCCCATGTCGTTGTAGAAGCTGGCGAACTCGACGCCGATCGCGCCCGAGCCGATGACCAGCAGCTTGGTCGGCATCTCCGGCGGGGTCATCGCCGTCCGGTACGTCCAGATGCGCTTGCCGTCGGCCTTGGCGAACGGCAGGTCGCGGGCGCGGGCGCCGGTGGCGACGATGATGTTCTTCGCCTCCAGGTCGGTCTTCTTGCCGTCCTCGGCGGTCACGGTCAGCTTGCCCGGCGCGGTCAGCACGCCGGTGCCCATGTGCACCGTGATCTTGTTCTTCTTCATCAGGTGCGTGACGCCCTGATTGAGCTGCTTGGCGACGCCGCGCGAGCGCTTCACCACCGCGTCCAGGTCGGCGCTGATCTTCTCGGCGACCAGGCCATAGTCCTTGGCGTGCTGCATATAGTGGAAGATCTCGGACGAGCGGAGCAGCGCCTTGGTGGGGATGCAGCCCCAGTTGAGGCAGATGCCGCCCAGCAGCTCGCGCTCGACGATCGCCGTCTTGAGGCCCAGCTGCGCGGCGCGGATCGCCGCCACATAACCGCCGGGGCCCGAACCGAGCACGATCACGTCATAGGAGTCAGCCAAGGGGGGAATCCTTCAATTGGAATGATGCGGATATAGGGCGTCAGCCCGGAATTTCATCGAGCGCCTAAATTGTATCAACAGGGCGCGGCCGCTTGTGCTCGTCCACCGCGACGAACACGAACTGGGCCTGGGTGACCAGGCAGCTCTCTTCGGAATGGCGGGCGCGGCGCCAGGACTGGACTTCGATCGTCATCGAGGTGCGGCCGACCTTGACGATGTCGGCGAACACCGAGACTTCGTCGCCCACCGCCACCGGCGCGTGGAACTTCATGCCCTCGACCGCGACAGTCACGGCCCGCCCGCGCGAATGCCGCGCGGCGACGAGGCCGGCGGCAAGGTCCATCTGGCCCATCAGCCAGCCGCCGAAGATGTCGCCATAGGCATTGGCATCTGCCGGCATCGTGCTCACGCGGATCGCCGGCTGCTGCTGCGGAGGAGTGGAGCCGCCCTCAACCATCGGCACGCGGCTCCGTACCAGCCAGCCTGGCCTTGTCCGCGGCGAAGGCCTTGCGGACCGGGCCGATGCCCATGATCACCACCGCGATCATGCAGGCATAGCCGACCAGCCAGATGTCACCGGTCGCGCGCGGATAGGACCAGGCTGCCGCCGCGGAGATCAACGCCGCGGCGACCAGCCCGATCGCGATATGCACCACTTCGATCAGCACGCGCATCGGCGCAGCCCTCCGGTTCAGGCGATCATCCCGAAGGGATTCTCGACCAGCTCCTTGAAGATCTTCATCATCTCGGCGCCGTCGGCACCGTCGATCGCACGGTGATCGAAGCTGCCGGTGGCCGACATCACGGTGGCGACGCCCAGCGCGTCATCGACGATGTACGGACGCTTCTCGCCCGCGCCGATCGCCATGATCATGCCCTGCGGCGGATTGATCACCGCTTCGAACTGCTTGATGCCGAACATGCCCATGTTCGAGAGCGACGCGGTGCCGCCCTGATATTCTTCCGGCTTCAGCTTGCCCTCGCGGGCACGGCCGGCAAGGTCCTTCATCTCCGCCGAGATCGCCGAGACCGCCTTGTTCGCCGCATCGCGGATGATCGGAGTGATCAGGCCGGTCGGCGTCGAGACCGCGACCGACACGTCGGCGCGGCTGTACTTGATCAGCTGCTCGCCGGTGTAGGTGACGTTGCACTTCGGCGCCTGGGCCAACGCCACGCCGAGCGCCTTGATCAGCAGGTCGTTGACCGACAGCTTCACGCCGCGCGCCTCGAGCGCCTTGTTGAGGTCGCCGCGCAGCTTGAGCAGCGCATCGAGGCGGATATCGACCGTGAGGTAGATGTGCGGGACGGTCTGCTTCGACTCGGTGAGGCGGCGGGCGATCGTCTTGCGGATGTTCGAGAGCTTCTCGGCCTCGTGCGGGATCGATTCGTCCCACCAGACCGGCTTGTGCTCGGCCGGGGCGGCAGCAGCGGCCGGAGCCGAAGCAGCGGGCGCGGCAGACGCGGCGGGAGCAGCGGCAGCCGGCGCGGCACCGGGCTTGGCGCCTTCCACATCGACCTTGACGATGCGGCCGTTCGGACCCGAGCCGGTCACGCCGGTCAGGTCGACGCCCTTCTCGGCGGCGATGCGCTTGGCGAGCGGGCTCGCCTTGACGCGGTCACCCGAAGCCGCAGCGGCCTGGGCGGGAGCCGGTGCCGGAGTCGGCGCAGGCGCGGCCTGAGTCGGGGCGGGAGCGGCTGTCGCGGGGGCAGCTGCCGGAGTCGGGGCCGGCGACGCAGCGGCGGTCGAGGCATCCTCGCCCTCGCCCGCGATGATCGCGATCACGGTGCCGACCTTCACATTGTCGGTGCCCTCGGCGACGAGGATCTTGGCGATCACGCCCTCGTCCACCGCCTCGAATTCCATGGTCGCCTTGTCGGTCTCGATCTCGGCCATGAGGTCGCCGGACTTTACCGTGTCGCCCTCCTTCACGAGCCACTTGGCGAGGGTACCCTCTTCCATGGTGGGGGAAAGCGCAGGCATCTTGATTTCGATCGACATGAAGGTTCCCGTCATTGGAGCCCGGAACAGGTTCGGGCCCTCTTTGCGCCGCCCCCGCCCCGGGTCAAGAGACGCGCTTGCAGGAAATGACGCTACGGGGCACGTAACGCACGACCAAGAGGACCAATCCATGCGCACCTATCTGGTGGTGATCGACGAGAGCCCCGAGGCCGAGATCGCACTCCGCTTCGCCGCGCGGCGCGCCGTGAAGACCGGCGGAAACGTCGAAATTCTCGCGCTGATTCCCAAGCCGGACTTCGTCCAGTGGGGCGGCGTGATGGCCACGATCGAGGAGGAAGCGCGCGAACGGGCCGAGGCGCTGGTCGCCCGTGCGGCCGGCACCCTGTTCACCGAGTCGGGCCTCCAGCCCTCGATCACGGTGCGCGAGGGCGACGGCCCGAAGATCGTCCGCGAGATGCTCGCCGCCAATCGCGAGATCGCCGCCCTGGTGCTCGGCGCCGCCGCCAGCGGCCCGCCGGGCCCGCTGGTGACGCACTTCGCCGGATCGGACGCCGGCAACCTGCCGGTACCCCTGATGATCATCCCCGGCGCGCTCGACATGGACGCGATCGACCGGCTGAGCTGACCTTTAATTCCTCCCCCAGCTTGACTGGGGGAGGGAGACCGCCGCCGAAGGCGGTGGTGGAGGGGCGGCGGTGCAGCCGCCGACTTCGCTGGCGGCCCCTCCACCATTCGCTGCGCGAATGGTCCCCCTCCCCGAGACAAGCTCGGGGAGGAATTGAGTTGGATTGACCCACCGCCCCTCCCCCGCCACTCTTCCCCCATGCGCATCCTCGCCCTAGCTCCGCTCGCCCTGCTCCTCCCCGTCGCCGCCCAGGCCCAGGAAAAGCCCGACCCCGCCCGGCTCAAGGCAGACGTCGAGAAGCTGGTGAGCTTCGGCACCCGGCACACGCTTTCCGATCCGGACAACCCCACCCGCGGCATCGGCGCCGCACGCCGCTGGTTCGGTGCCGAGCTCTCCAGGATCGGCGACCAGTGCAACTGCATCGAAGTCGCCAACATCGCCCGCACCTTCACCGGTGATCGCGCCCCGAACGGCGTGCAGATCGTCGACGTGCTCGGCTTCCAGGCCGGCACCGACCCCAAGCGCGTCGTCATCGTGATGGGCCATATCGACAGCCGCGTGACCGATGTGATGAACGCCACTTCGGACGCGCCCGGCGCCAATGACGACGGCTCGGGCACCGCACTGGTGCTCGAGGCCGCGCGGATCCTGTCGAAGGAGAAGTTCAGGGCGACGATCGTCTATGCCGCGCTGTCGGGCGAGGAGCAGGGCCTGTACGGCGGCCAGCTGCTCGCCGAGACCGCGAAGGAGCGCGGCTGGACGGTGACCGCCGTCCTCAACAACGACATCGTCGGCAACACCGTCGGCACCAATGGCCAGAAGGTCGCGGATCGGGTGCGCATCTTCTCCGAGACGTTCGGCGAGAATGACGAGCCCAAGGCGCTCAAGGGCCTGCGTGCCGATGGGGGCGAGGATGACGGCCCCTCGCGCGCGCTCGCCAAGGCGATCGACCAGGTCGCCGGCACCATCCCCGCCGGACTCGACGCCTTCCTCGTCCGCCGGCCCGATCGCTTCGGCCGTGGCGGCGATCACACGCCCTTCCTCAAGCTCGGCTATCCGGCGGTGCGCTTCTCGGTCGGCGTCGAGAATTACGACGCCCAGCACCAGGACCTCGTCCCGGGCAAGGGCGACACGGTCGACAAGATGGACTTCCCCTATCTCGCCAAGGTGACCGCGCTCAACGTCGCGACGATCCGCCGGCTCGCCTCGGCACCGGCGGCACCGGACAAGGTGACGATCGGCGGCGCGCTCGCCGCGGATACCTCGGTGAAGTGGTCCGCGGTGCCCGGCGCGGTGAAGTACCGCATCCACTGGCGCCGCGCCGACGCGCAGAACTGGACCGGCCAGCGCGACGTCACCGGCACCGAGACCAGCCTCAAGGGCGTGGTGGTCGACGACAGCTTCGTCGGCGTATCGGCGATCGGCGCAGATGGCAGCGAGAGCCTGGTGACCTTCGGCCGGCGCTGACGCTCGCTTCCTTCTTCTTTCCCCGGCGAAGGCCGGGGGCCAGACTAAGCGTGCGCGGCGAAGAAGCGCCAAGGCACGTGACTTTCAGGACTGGGCCCCGGCCTTCGCCGGGGAAAACCGATTGAAATGTAGGATTTCGCCTGCTCCACACTGATGGATGCAAGCCTTGCGCACCTCACACGTCCAGCGCCTTCGCCAAGTGCGCCCGTGCGGGAGGGAGAATCGGGGCCCCCGTATCGTATGTTTCGTAAACTTCCGCGCGGCGTTCAGCCGCGCGAATCGGCCCTTACCGGCAGCCGCAGACGCAGCACTTCACCACCGGCGCGCGGTAGCGCCGCACCGGTGCCTTGCGCACCACGCGGCGCGGGGCCGTGCGGACATAGGTGGCGCGGCTCTCGATCACTTCCTCGGTCACCGTGGTGGTGGTCGTGGTGACGCCGGGGACGACGATCACGGTCGTGCCGACCGGCGCACCGTAATAGGCCGCGCCCGCCTGATAGCTGCCGCCGCCATAATAGGCCTGGCCCGAGCCGTAATAGCCCTGGACCATTGCCGCCGGCGGTGCACCGATCGCACCGGCCGGCGGCAGACTCCCCCTGGAGTAACCGTCATAATAGTCGTTCGGGTCGACGGACTGGATCGGCTCACCATAGCCGGCGCCCGCGTTCGAATAGCTGTACGAACTGGAATAGCCGCCGCTCGAATCGGCCCAGGCATCGGCATCGGACCAGCCGATCCCGCTCACCGAATCCCACACGTCGCCGCCGTCATCGACGAGCACGGCGTCGTCATAATAGCGGACCCAGAAATAGCCCATCGGCGGCGCGGCAAGGCCCCAGCTCAGATAGTCGGGAATGCGGAAGCCGCTGCCCATCCAGTAATTGGGCAGGTGATGGCCGCGGCCGAGCCGCCGATAGCTGCCCCAGCCGCCTGGCGCCTGGGCCCCGGCATACCAGCGGCCATTGACCATCCCGCCCCAGCGATTGCCGTCATGCCGGGCAACCTGACCATGGCCACGCGGCGGCAGCGCCATCCAGCGGCCATTCTGCCAGACGCGCGGGCCGGCGGTCGGCACGCCCGCGACGGGCGGCGGGCCGGGGATGTGCGGATTATTGGGCGAAACGCGCGGAGGCATCGGCATCGGCACGTTGCGGCCACCGCCATAGGTGCCGCCGGGCGCCGGAATCGGGCCGCGGCTGCCGCCCCATGCGGGGCCGGGCGACGTCACCTGTGCGGCCGCCGGCAGGGTTGCCAGCAGCGCCGTGGCCATCAGGGCCGGCTTGATCAGGTGACGCATCGTTACACTCCTTCGCCATGTCGGAGCTCGCGTTGCTCCGATGGTTGACGAAGAATTAAACCCCGTGCGGCGCCGGCGCCACTTTTGCCTATGCTTAACGGAGTCCCAATCCGGGTCAGCCGACCAGACGGGGACCCAGGATCCGCATCAGCGCCTCGCAGCCCGCCGCGTCGCCGGCATCGAATCGTGCCGGATTGGGGCTGTCGAGGTCGAGCACCCCGATCAGCGCGCCCTGGACGACGATCGGCACGACCAGCTCGGAACGGCTGGCCGCATCGCATGCGATATGGCCCGGAAAGGCGTGGACGTCCTCGACCAGCTGGGTCTCTCGGGTCGTGGCGGCAGCACCACACACGCCCTTGCCGAACGGGATGCGGATGCAGGCGGCCTTGCCCTGGAACGGCCCGAGGACGAGCTCGTCGTTCAAATTGCGATAGAAACCGGCCCAGTTGAGATCAGGCAGATACTGCCAGATCAGCGCCGAGACATTGGCCATGTTGGCGATCGCGTCAGGCTCGTCGGCGGTGAGCGAATCGAGCGCGGCGGCGAGGTCGCGATAGAGCTCGGTCTTGTCGGTGGTTTCGATGTCGAAGGCGTACATGACCGCCATGTAGGCGATCCCGGGCCCGAGCGGGAGGGGTCAGTGCAGCATGCGGGGCAGCCACATCGCCATCACTGCGCCGAAGATGCCGACTCCGGCCGCGAGCGTCAGCGACCCGAACCCCACGGCGGTGGCGAAACGCGAGAGCGGCCCGCGCCGCTCGGCGGCAAGATAGAGCTCGAGCATGGCGAGCGGGGCGAGGTAGCAGCCGAACGCCCAGGCGCGAACGAAAGGACCGTCGAAATCCGGCCCGATGCCCACAGGTCCGCGATTGGCGAGGATCCAGAACATCAGGCCGACGCGGAAGAACCATACGCCGCTCGCCAGCACGAAGGTGCGCAGCGCCCAGCGGCGATGCTCGGCGAAGCGGCGGAGCCGGGCGAAGCGCCAGGCGATGATCGCCGCGCCGACGATCAGCAGCCCGTTCAGGCTGATCCCGATCCGCAGCGACGGCCCACCCGCCGTGCCGCGGGTCCACACCATGTAGAGCCCGCCCAGGCTGATCAGCAGCGCAGTCAGCATGTAGATTCGGCCGTTCCAGCGGTGCAGGCGCGGATGATGGCGGCGGATCCACGGCAGGAGCTGCGCCGGCCCGCCCAGCGTGATGACCGCAGCGAGCAACAGGTGCGCGGCGAGGACGATGTTGCCCGCCAGTCCGCCGGGGACATAGCCGCCGACCAGCACCTTGTTCCATCGCTCGAAATCGCCCGCCATCGCCGCGCGACCATAGAAGCCGGCGATATAGGCGACGAAGGCGAGCTGGCCGATCGTGGCGACCGCGAACCAGAAGATGACGGAACCCCTGAGCGCTTTCACGCTCCAAGCGGCGACTGTCTTATCGGCCATCTTCCCTCCCGGACTTGCCAGCGCAGGCCTACTCCGGCGAGACTGGCCGCGGACATGACCGCGCCGACCCGAAAGCATGATCCTGCGCGCCAGCCGGCACCGACCGTCTCGGCGGGCTATGCCGGCTATCTGTGGCGTTTCGCCGTGACGCGGGGTGCCGACGAAACCGAACTTGCGCTTCGATCGGGGATCGATGCGGCGGAACTCGCCGATCCCGACACCCGGGTGCCCTTCGCCCGCTACCAGGCACTGATGCGCGCGGCGAAGGAACAGTGCCGCATGCCAGCGCTCGCACTGCACCTTGGCGCCGGCAACGACTTCCGCGAATTCTCGGTGGTCGGGCTGATCTGCTACGCCGCCCCGACGATGGGCGAGGCACTGGCCGAGCTCAACCGCTATGGCCGGCTGGTCGCCGAGGTCGATCTGGCGATGGCGGGGCCGCGCTTCCGGATCGAGCAGCGTGACGGCGGCATGTGGCTCACCGATACCCGCGCCGATCCCGATGCCTTCCCGGAGATGACCGAGGCAACCTGGGCGCGCTTCATCGGCGAGACGCGCCGCCACTTCCCCGACGCCCCCTTCGCGCTGGCGGTCCATGTCACGCACGCGGCGCCCGCACATGCCGCCGAGTACGAGGCCGTGCTCGGCGCACCGGTGGTCTTCGGCAGCGCATACAACGCAATCCGGATCGATCCGTCCTGGCTCGGCATCGAACTGCACAATCCCAGCGTCTACGCCTTCGGTGTGCTGAGCGAGCGGGCCGACCGGCTGATGCGCGAGCTGGAGAGCGCGAAATCGATGCGCGGCCGGGTCGAGGCGGTGCTGATCCCGATGCTCCACAAGGGCGATGTGGCGATGGAGACGGTCGCCCGGAAGCTCGGGCTGAGCCAGCGCTCGCTCCAGCGCCGGCTGAAGGAGGAGGATGCGGGCTATGAGGCGCTGCTCGATGCGCTGCGCCACCGCATGGCGCTGAACTATCTGAGTGGCGGCAGGACTTCGGTGAACGAGACCGCTTATCTGATCGGCTTCTCCGACCCCAGCGCCTTCTCCCGCGCGTTCAAGCGCTGGACGGGCACCAGCCCGCGCAGCTGGATGGAGCGGGCAGATTAGTCCAGCCGCACCTTGCCGCGCCCGGCCTTGACCTGGCTCCGGCCCTTCTTCTCGTCCACCCGCCGGGCCTTGGCGGCCTTGCTCGGCTTGGTCTTGATGCGCCGGGCGTCGCGCTCATGCGCCTTCTCGATCAGCTCGATCACCCGCTCCCGGGCGTCGGCGCGATTGGCTTCCTGGGTGCGGAACTTGCGGGCGGTGATCACCAGCTCGCCGCCGCTGGTCAGCTTGGTGCCGGCCAGCGTCTTGAACTTCTGATAGGCATAGGGAGCGAGGCCGAGCTTGAACACGTCGATGCGCAACTGGACGGCGGTCGCCACCTTGTTGACGTTCTGCCCGCCGGGCCCGGTCGAGGCGAGGAACTTCTCCTCCACGATCGCCTCGTCGGGCAGCTCAGCCACGGCCGAAGCCCGCATTGTGAAAGCGCACCGGCAGCGGCGCGGTGGCGTGGATGTCGGGCTTGCCTTCGCGCGGCACGGTCAGCTCGACGGCGTGGAGCATCATCGCCGGGCCGCCGCGGCCATAGACCGGGTCGCCCAGCACCGGCAAACCCAGCCCCTCGGCGGCATGGACGCGGATCTGATGGGTACGGCCGGTCTCGGGATAGAAGGCGACCAGGCTCTTGCCGTCCTTGCGCTCCATCACCTTGTAGCGGGTGACCGAGGGCTTGCCCTTCGGATCGCCGGTCATTCGCCAGCCTTCCTCGCGAGTCGAGACCTTGGCGAGCGGCAGGTCGATGGTGCCGCTCTCCTGCTCGGGCACCCCGTCGAGGATGGCGAGGTAGCGCTTGGTGACGGCGCCCGCCTCGAAGGCCTGGGCGAAGCGCTTCATCGCCTTGGGATTGCGGGCGAGCAGCAGGCAGCCGCTGGTGTCGCGGTCGAGCCGGTGGACCGGCAGCGGCAGGCGCTGGAAGCCGAAGGTCAGTTGGTCGAGCAGGTCCTCGACGCTTTCGGTACGGTCCCGCGGCCGATCGACCGGCAGCCCCGCGGGCTTGTCGATAATCAGAGCTTCGCCATCGATGAAGAGCACGCGATCCTTGAACATCGCCCGCCCATGCCACCGCCGGCGCCGAAGCGCCAGCGGTGGTGGGTTTTCAGCTCAGCGCTGGAAGCGGATCGAGCAGACCGACTGACGGCCCTGCTCGGTGGTGTGCCAGTTGCCGGTCCATTCGGCGCGCATGTCGCGGGCCTTGTTGCGGCACTTGGTCTCGGCGTCGCGCTGGTTCCAGATCGGGCCGACCTCGATGTCGCGGATCACGCCGCCCGAGCCCCAGCCGCCACCGTCACCGGGACGGCCGCCGCCGGGACGATCCCAGCCACCGTCACCGGGACGACCACCGCCGGGACGATCCCAGCCGCCGCCACCCGGACGACCACCGCCCGGACGCCCCCAGCCGCCTTCGCCCCAGCCGCCGCTGTCGCCCCAGCCGTTCGAACGGCGCGGATCGACATCGGTGATGCGATAGAGCAGGCGCGGGCCGCCGGTGCGCGGAATGCCCGAGATCACGCCGCCGCGGATATCGAGGCGCACCCGGGCGCCGCGCGACGGATCATAGAGGTTGACCGCGTCGCGATTGCGGTTGGTCTCGTCGAAGCGGTGGATCAGCGTGCCGTCGTCGGCGAACTCGACCCAGCGGCCGGGACGCGTCTCGACAAAGGCGCCACCGCCCGAGTGGCGGACGCGGCCGGCATTGTTGCCGTCCACCCGCTGCATGGCGGCGGGCGCAACGGGATTCGGTGCCGGAGCGGCCGAGGCGGTGGCGCCCATCAGCGCGGCGGACAAGGCGATACAGGAAATTCGTGCGAGCATGGTTCATTCTCCCCTGGCTGCAACTCCGGGCCTTTTGACCCGATCGACACAGCTGCGCAACGATTCAGCAATGCGCATGGTTGCGTTGGGGCTTTCCGCTTGAACGGCTTTTGAACGCTCGGTTCAGCCAAACGAAAACGGCGGCCTGACCCGAAGGTCGGCCGCCGTCCCTGGAAACCGCGCCAGGAGGGGGAGTTTACGCGGTCTCGGTTTCGCGGTTGGGGACCGCGATCTTGTTGGCCAGCTCGGCAACCTTGCGGCCCTGATAGCGGGCGCCTTCCAGCTCGACTTCGCTCGGCTGACGGCTGCCGTCACCATCGGCGATGGTCGTCGCGCCATAGGGCGAACCGCCCTTCACTTCGTTGACGCCGCCCTGGCCCTGGAAGCCATAGTCGAGGCCCACAACGGTCAGGCCGAAGTGCAGCAGGTTGGTGATGATCGAGAAGAGCGTCGTCTCCTGGCCGCCATGCTGGGTGGCAGTCGAGGTGAAGGCGCCGCCGACCTTGCCGTTCAGCAGGCCCTGGTACCAGACGCCACCGGCGCGATCCCAGAAGCTCGCCATCTGGCTCGACATGCGACCGAAGCGGGTCGGCGAACCCACGAGGATGCCGTCATAATTGGCGAGCTCGTTGACGTCCTCGAGCACCGGATGGCTGTGATCGGCGACGAAACCGGCAGCCTGGGCGACTTCGAACGGCGCCGTTTCGGGAACGCGGCGGACATCCACCACGGCACCGGTGCTGCGGGCACCCTCGGCGACGGCATCGGCCATCTTCGCGAGGTGGCCATAGGACGAGTAATAGAGAACGAGGATCTTGGACATGGTAACTCCCTTCCGTGTTATTCGCTGTCGACCAGGACGATCTCTGCGTCCTCGATCGCGGTGATGGTGTAGGTCTTGCCACTGGTCAGCGCGGCGCCGTCGCGTGCGTCGACACGCTCGCCGTCGATCTCGATCGTGCCGACCGCGGGGACCAGATAGGCGTGGCGATTGGCGCCCACTTCATGGGTGACGCTCTCGCCGGCCTTCAGCGTCGCGCCGAGCACCCGGGCATCGGCCCGTATCGGCAGCGCGTCATTGTCGTCCGCGAAGCCGCTCGCCAGGGTAACGAACTTGCCCGAGCGATCGCCCTTGGGGAAAGGCTTGGCACCCCAGCTCGGCTGGCCACCCCGCTCGCGCGGCATGATCCAGATCTGGAAGAGCGTCGTCGTCTCCGGCTCGAGATTGTACTCGGCATGGCGCACGCCGCTGCCCGCGCTCATCACCTGAACGTCGCCGGCCCCGGTGCGGCCCTTGTTGCCCATCGAGTCCTGGTGCGTGATCGCACCCTGGCGGACATAGGTGATGATCTCCATGTCCTGGTGCGGATGCGGCGGAAAGCCGGCCCCGCCGGCGATCTCGTCGTCGTTCCAGACGCGGAGCGCGCCCCAGTTCATGCGGTTCGGGTCGTAATAGTCGGCGAAGCTGAAATGGTGCCGCGCGTTGAGCCAGCCATGATCCGCATGGCCGAGGCTCGCAAAGGGTCGTTTGTCGATCATGGGGTCTGAACCTCCTGTGTTGAGCAGGAAAATAGGGCGGCAGATCGCACCGTAAATGGAAACGTTGGAAACCGATCGTTTCCGTGTTACGCATCCGGCATGAAGCTACCGGATTTCGAGGCCTGGGCCGTCTTCGCCGCGGTGGTCGAGCACCGCTCCTTCTCTGGCGCAGCCGATGCGCTGGCGGTTTCCAAGGCGACCGTTTCCAAGGCGATCACCCGGCTCGAGGGCCGGCTGGGCACCACGCTGTTCCACCGCACCTCGCGCCGCCTCACGCTCACCGATAGCGGCCGCAGCCTGGCGGACCACGCCCAGCGCATCCTGAACGAAGGCACCGCCGCAGAGGAAGCCGCGTTCGAATCCGCGAGCGCGCCCGCGGGATTGGTGCGCGTGGCGGCACCGCTAACCTTCGGCATTCAGGCGGTGGCGCCGGCGCTGGCCGACTTCATGAAGCTCTATCCGGGGATCAAGGTGGAGCTGCGCCTGTCCGACGCGTTCGTCGACATCGTCGGCGAAGGGATCGACATCGCGCTGCGCATAGCCGAGCTGCCGGACAGCTCTCTGCGCGCGCGCCGGCTTGGCCCCGTGGTGTCGCACATCGTCGGTGCGCCCGACTATTTCGACAAGCACGGCCGCCCGCGCCATCCCGCCGACCTCGCCCATCATGCCTGCTTCGCCTACACCAACACCGCCAATCCGGACGTCTGGCGCTTCCGCAAGGCAGGCGGCGAGGAAGCGGCGGTACGCATTGACGGGCCGATCCGCACCGACAGCGGCGACGCGATGATCCCCGCCCTGTGTGCCGGGCTGGGCGTTGCCCGGCTGCCGGACTTCCTGATCGGGCAGGAACTCGCAAATGGTAAATTGGAAGCCGTGCTGGAGGACTGGTCGGTCAGTGCCGCCGGCCTGCATCTGTTAACCCCTCCGGGCACCTTGCGCCCGGCGCGGGTCGAGGCGCTGATCGAATTCCTCTCCGACCGCCTGCGCAAGACATGCGGAGAATTCCACCGATAGGACTCGACTCCGTAACGGTTCTGAGTCCCCGCATAGGTAGATTCCCTACGACTCGTGGATATAGGCCGGTTAGGAAGAAATTAACCTTTTGCCTTCAGACACGCTTAGGTTAATGAATCGTCCGAGGCATGCCTTTCATTGGGGCAAGGCAGCCTGCGGGCAAGGGGACTTTGACGATGCGCGTGCTGCTGATCGAAGACGAGCCGAGCACTGCCAAGGCGATCGAGCTGATGCTCACGACCGAGGGGTTCAACGTCTATACGACGGACCTCGGCGAGGAGGGCTTGGACCTGGCCAAGCTCTATGATTACGATATCATCCTGCTCGACCTGAACCTGCCCGACATGCACGGGTACGACGTTCTGAAGAAGGTCCGGGTCGCCCGCGTGCAGACGCCGGTGCTGATCCTGTCGGGCATCAACGAGATGGACTCCAAGGTGCGTTCGTTCGGCTTCGGTGCCGACGACTACGTGACCAAGCCCTTCCACCGCGAAGAGCTGATCGCGCGCATCCATGCGGTCGTCCGCCGTTCGAAGGGCCACAGCCAGTCGGTCATCCGCACCGGCAAGCTGGCGGTGAACCTCGACGCCAAGACGGTCGAGGTCGACGGTGCCCGCGTGCACCTGACCGGCAAGGAATATGCGATGCTGGAGCTGCTCTCGCTCCGCAAGGGCACGACGCTCACCAAGGAAATGTTCCTCAACCACCTTTATGGCGGCATGGACGAGCCCGAGCTCAAGATCATCGACGTGTTCATCTGCAAGCTGCGCAAGAAGCTGAGCATGGCCTGCGAGGGCGACAATTACATCGAGACCGTCTGGGGCCGCGGCTATGTGCTGCGCGAGCCGGACGGCGTCGAAGCGCACGAGCCGGTTTCGGCCGTCGCCTGACGCGACACGTTCTACGGGGGTAGAAGAGGCCGCGGTCCGCAAGGATCGCGGCCTTTCCTTTATCGGCGCCCCCGCCGCGCGATCGCATGCCGCTCCGCGGACTCGAGCAGCGCCGCCAGATCCTCGGGGCTGACGTCGAAGCTTTCATGCGCTTCCGCCAGCGCCGCATCGATATCCTCCGCCAGGATGCGGGGATGCGCCGGTGCCGGCACCGGGCGGTGCGGATAGCTGTGCCCCGAGAAGCGGTGGAAGGCGATGCCGGCCAGCACGAGCAGCAGCGCATTGAGCCCCATCGGCACCAGCGCGAAGCCGATCCCCTGGTCCAGCACCGCCGAGCCCAGCACGGCGAGCAGCGCGCAGGCGCCCCCGGGCGGGTGCAGGCAGCGCAGCAGCGACATCAGCACGATCGCCAGGCCGACCGCCAGTCCCGCAGCGATCGCGCCGTGCCCGAGCAGAGCGGCGACACCGAACCCGACCAGGGTCGAGATCGCACAGCCGCCGACCACCGGCCAAGGCTGGGCGAGCGGGCTAGCGGGCACGGCGAAGACCAGCACCGCCGAGGCGCCGATCGGGGCGGCGAGCAGCAAGGCGGCGTGGCTGCCGACCGATAGCGCCGCGACCGCGCCGGTAAGGCCTATACCCAGCGTCGCGCCGAGCGCGGCGACCAGCCGCTCACGCCAATTGGCCCCTGCGAGGAGGCGGAGCTTCAGCAAGGCAGCGGTCATCCTACTTCTTCACATAGACCCGCGCGCCGCCGACCCAGGTTTCGAGCACCTGGGTGCGGCGCAGATCGGCGGGCGCGGCGAGCAGCGGGTCGCGGTCGATAATGATGAAATCGGCACGCATGCCCGGTGCCAGGCGGCCGATCAGGGTCTCGGCGAAGCCCGCCCAGGCGGCACCGGTGGTGAAGCCCGCCCAGCCCTGCTCGCGGGTTACCGCCTCCTCGATCCGCCAGCCGCCGAAGGGCTGGCCGTTGGCGTCGGTGCGGGTGAAGCTCACGGCCCAGCCGGCCCAGGGATCGGGGCTCTCTACCGGATAGTCCGAACCGAAGGCGATGTGGGTGCCGTCCTTGAGCATCGTCTTCCAGGCATAGGCGCCGGCGAGCCGGTCCTTGCCCAGTCGCGCCTCAGCCATGTTCATGTCGCTGGTCTGGTGGACCGGCTGCATCGAGGCAATCACGCCGAGCTTGGCGAAGCGCGGCAGGTCCTTGGGATCGACGATCTGGGCATGCTCGATCCGCCAGCGGCGATCCTCCTTGTAGGTGTCCGACAGCACCTCGACCGCGTCGAGTACCTGCTGGTTCGCGCGGTCGCCGATCGCGTGGACGGCGATCTGGAAATTGTCCATCGCGCCCCGCGCCATCAGGTTGAGCAGCTGGTCGTCGGTGAGGAAGCCCAGGCCCTTGTTCCCCGGCGCGTCGCTATACTCGGCCTTGAGCCAGGCGCCGCGGCTGCCCAGCGCGCCATCGGCATAGAGCTTGATCCCGCCCATGCGCAGCTTGTCGCCATAGAGCCAGGGCGTCGGCCCCTGCCCCGCCACCTGCAGCGCGGTCTCGACGCCGTGCGCGTAGCTCATGATCCGCATGCGGAGCTGGCCGATATCGGCGATGCGGCGATAGGTGAGCCAGTCGTCGGTGGTGGTGCCCATGTCGGCGCTGGCGGTGATGCCGAGCGAGAGCAGCTTGTCCTGCGCGGCGAGGAAGGCGGCGTTCCTCTCCCGGGGCGTGGGCTTGGGGATGAACTTGTCGACCAGCCCCATGGCGCCGTCGACGAACACACCTGCCGGCGCGCCCTTGGCATCGCGCTCGATACGGCCGCCATTGGTGTCCTTGTTCGCGGCGGTGACGCCGGCGATCTGGATCGCGCGGCTGTTCGCCCAGGCGGCATGGCCGTCGACCCGCTCGAGCCAGACCGGGCGATCGCTCACTACCTTGTCGAGATCCGCAGCGGTCGGGAAGCGGCCGAGCTTCCACGTCTCCTGGTTCCAGCCGCCGCCGAGGATCCACTTGGTCGGATTGGCATCCGCATACGCCTTGATCTTCGCCAGCGCCTCGTCGAGCGAGGTGGTGGCCGACAGATCGAGCAGCATCAGCTGCGAACCCAGCCCCATGACATGGCCGTGCGCGTCGATCATGCCCGGCAACAGCGTCTTGCCGCCCATGTCGAGCTTCCACTCGACCTTTTTGGGCCGCTTGTCCTCACGCGTGAGGATCTGGGTGATCTTGCCGTCGCGGTTGAACAGGATGCCGGTGAAGCGGACCACGTCGCCCTTCTCGTCCAGCGTCATGCCGTTGACGTTGTCGATCAGCCCGTCCGCCAGCGCGGCCATGGGAGCGAGGAGGAGGGCGAGCGCGGCGACCGGCCGCAGGAGGCGCTTCAGCATGGCCGCAGGGCATAGGGCCTGTTCCCGCCGCACGCCAGATGGCGCGCCTTCATGCCCAACGAACATGGCTTTCCCCGCAGAAGCGTGGTTTCCCCTCGCCGCCAGATGGTCTAGGCGAACGGAATCATGGCCACCAAGACCCTCCCGGCGAACACGCCGCTCGCCGTTTCGATCGATGACGTTCGTGCCGCGCAGGCGCGCATTTCGGGTCAGATCGTGCGGACGCCGACGCTGGTGAGCAAGACGCTGTCGAACCTGACCGGCGCCACGGTGTATCTCAAGTTCGAGAACCTGCAGTTCACCGCCGCCTACAAGGAGCGCGGCGCGCTCAACACCTTGCTCCAGCTCGACGAGACGGCGCGCAGCAAGGGCGTGATCGCGGCATCGGCCGGCAACCACGCCCAGGGCCTCGCCTATCACGCCAATCGCCTCGGCATCCCCAGCACGATCGTGATGCCCAAGAACACGCCGATCGTGAAGGTGACGCAGACCGAGGGGCATGGCGCGCACGTGATCCTCGAAGGCGAGACCTTCGACGCAGCCTATGCGCACAGCCGCAAGCTGGAGGCCGAGCAGGGCTTCACCTTCGTCCATCCGTTCGACGATCCCCGCGTGATCGCCGGCCAGGGCACGGTCGCGCTCGAGATGCTCGAGGACGTGCCGGAGATCGACACGCTGGTGATCCCGATCGGCGGCGGCGGCCTGATCTCGGGCTGCGCGACGGTCGCCAAGTCCGAGGGACGCGACATCGAGGTGATCGGCGTGCAGGCCGAGCTCTACCCGTCGATGTACAACCGCGTGCACCACACCGAGATGCCCTGCGCCGGCGACACGCTGGCCGAGGGCATCGCGGTGAAGGAGCCCGGCGGCGTCACCTCCAAGCTGGTCGAGGCGCTGGTCGACGACATCGTGCTGGTCAGCGAACGCCGGCTGGAAGAGGCGGTGAGCCTGCTGCTCCAGATCGAGAAGACCGTGGTTGAAGGCGCCGGCGCCGCCGGCCTGGCCGCGCTGCTCTCCGAGCCCCAGCGCTTCAAGGGCAAGACCGTCGGCATCATCCTGTGCGGCGGCAATATCGACCCGCGCCTGCTCGCCTATGTGCTGCTGCGCGACCTCGCCCGCTCGGGCCGGATGGCACGCCTGCGCATCCGCCTGCAGGACCGGCCGGGCGCGCTCTACAAGGTGGCGCAGATCTTCGACCAGCTCTCGGTCAACATCCTCGAGCTGTCGCACCAGCGCATCTTCACCAACCTGCCGGCCAAGGGCCTGAGCCTGGACGTGGAGTGCGAGACGCGCGACCGCGACCATCTCGACCGGCTGATGACCGCGCTGCGCCGCGCCCAGTACGAGGTGCAGCTGGTCGAGCTGGCGTAGGACGATTTCCGGCGGCGCACGGCCGCGGAAGTTTACGAAGCATACGATACGGGGGGCTGTCTTCCCCTCCCATGCGGGTGCCCACGATAGGTGCGGAGCGCGCGCGAGGAAGGAATGGCCTGCATCCGCCAGTATGGAGCAGGCGAAATCCTACATTGCAACTCCCACCGCTCGTCACCCCGGCCTTGTGCCTGGTCCACCGGGAGGCAGTGCCGGATAAGAGCCTCAAGGACAGCCAGCGCGGCACAGTGGCCCCCGACACAAGGCCGGGGTGACAGGTTGGGTTGAGCGGGCCGCCATTCTTCCAAAACAGGGCGACTCGGCAGGAGTCCGCGAGTCGCGACAAACCGACGAAACGAATCGCACGTGCGACGAACCGAGTCGTCGCCGGATTCACACGATTCACCGCCTTCGATATGATCGACGCACCAGGCAAATCTCGCTTTATCGGCGGCGCATCGCGCGGCCCGATGGTTAACGCCCGTCCTCTCCGAGGAAGTGGTGAATCGTTAACTCTCTTTCATGGTAAAGCAGCTTTTCATCGTTCGAGAACCGCAGCATAGTCAGCCTCGTCAGGCCATGGGTACGGCCGGAGCAAAGGGGCATTTGGGGTGACTGCACTTTCCCGTTTTCCGCGGTTCTTCGTCACCAGCCCATCGCCCTGCCCCTATCTGCCGGGCCGCCAGGAGCGGAAGATCTTCACCGAGCTTTCGGGGCTGCACGCAGGCGAGCTGAACGACGCGCTGGGCCGCATCGGCTTTCGCCGCAGCCAGTCGGTCGCGTATAGGCCGAGTTGCGCGGGCTGCACCGCCTGCGTCTCGGTCCGGGTAGTCGCCGACGAGTTCAAGCCCAATGCCAGCCAGCGCAAGCTGCTGCGCCGCCATTCGGACCTGGAAATCACCGCCTGCAAGCCCTGGGCGACCGAGGAGCAGTTCGCCCTGCTCCATCGCTATCTGAGCGCCCGCCACCCGGGCGGCGGCATGGCGGCGATGGACGAGAGCGACTATGCCGACATGGTCGAGCAGTCGCCGGTCAGCTCCTATGTGATCGAATATCGCGAGCCGTCGGTGAACGGCGAGCGCGGCCGGCTGGTCGGCGCGTGCATCACCGACCAGCAGGCCGACGGCCTGTCGATGATCTACAGCTTCTTCCTGGCCGATGAGGAAAGCCGCCCGGGCCTGGGCAATTTCATCATCATGGAGCACATCCTGCGCAGCCAGGCCGCCGGCCTGCCCTATGTCTATCTGGGCTATTGGGTGAAGGGCAGCGAGCGGATGGCGTACAAGACGCGCTATCGCCCGATGGAAGCGCTCGGCCCCAATGGCTGGGCACTGCTGGAAGACGAGGACATGGCTGTTTCCATGCCGGTACCGCAGAGCGCCGCGGCCTTCGCCTGAGGGCGGCCTTTCAACGCGTCGCCGTCACCAGGTATCGCGGATGCAGTTGAAGATGCGGGCCGCACCCTCCCTGTCTACGGGTGCGCCCAGCTTCTGCTGGCACGCAGTCCGCAGGCGGGCGAGCTTGGCCGGATCCTGCCTAGCATAGCCCTGCAGCGCATCGATCATCCACTTGTTATCGGCGATCGCGCGGTCGTTCTCGGCCAGCAGCTTCCCGGGATCGACGGCCTGCTGAGCGTCCCCGGCAGCGAGCAGCGGAACCGATCGGGCAGCGACGTTCGACTGCGCCTGCGACGCGTGCCCATCACGCGCCGCAGGCTGGCAGGCGGCCAGGAAGGCGAAGCAGGCCAGGCCCGCGGCACGCGCGAGCGGGATCAACCGGCGTATTTCACGCTGCAGCCATAGGGGCGCGTCTCGGGCACCGAGACCGGCTTGCCGGCACGCATCTCGGCCAGCGCGGCGAGAACATGATTGCGGGCGCCGGCGATGTCCGCCGTGTCGGCGGTCGGCTTGTCGTCGATCCCGCCCTTGTAGGCGAGCTGGCCCTTGCCATCGATGATGTACAGGTGCGGCGTCGTCTTGGCGCCATAGCCCTTGCCGACCAGCCCCTTGGGATCGAGCAGATAGGCAGTGGGCTTCGCCTTGGCGCCAGCGACGAACTTCTGCGCCTCGGGCCCGGTCATATGGCCTTGCAGGCCGGGCGCGCCCGAGTTGATCGTCAGCCACACCACACCCTGCGCGGTGGCAGCCGCCTGGGTCTTCTGCATGTTGCCACTGCCATAATGCTTCTTCACGAAGGGGCAGCCGGGGTTGTTCCATTCGAGCACCACCGTCTTGCCGCGATAGGCGGAGAGATCGATGACCTTGCCGGTCATGTCGAAGGCGCGGAAATTGGGGACGTTGGCGGCGAGTTCCGGTTCGGCCATCAGCGGCGCGGCGGCGAGGCCGGCCGCGATGACCGCGGCGCCGACCAGCATGCGATGAATCATCTTCGCTCTCCTCTTCAGCCCCCGCTGGCGAGGCTCCGCAACATGTCCTGCGTGAGGATCTGGGGCAGGACCCGCGGCTCGGCCTCGCCGGGCTTGTACCACAGATAGAGCGGCACGCCCGCACGGTTGTGCTTCTCGATGAAGCGGCCGAGCTGCGGATCGCCATTGGTCCAGTCGCCGACCAGCACCGTGACCTTGCCATCGGCCAGAGCCTTCGCAACCGCATCGGTCTCGATCACCGCCTTCTCGTTGACCTTGCAGGTGAGGCACCAGTCGGCGGTGAAATAGGCGAAGACCGGCTTGCCCTGGGCGGTCAGCTCGGCGAGGCGGGCTTCGCTGAACGGCTCGGCGCCGGCCACCGCCTTGGCCTCGGCACCCGCCGGCGCGGCGCTGACAAAGGCGATTCCGCTGATAGCGATTAGCAATAGCGGCGCCGCGGGCAACCAGGCGAGCGCCTTGCCGCGGCGCTGCCGCAGGCCCGTCCACCACAGGCCGAGCGTGGCGAGCAGCGCGGCGGCGAGGCCGATCGTCATGCCGGCGACGCCTGCTTGCTTGCCCAGCACCCAGGCGAGCGCGAGCGCGGTGAGGAACATCGGCACCGAGAGGATGCGACGCAGCGTCTCCATCCAGGCGCCGGGCTTGGGCAGCAGGCGGCGGAAGGCGGGCACGAAGCCGAGCAGCAGGAAGGGCAGCGCGATGCCCAGGCCGAGGCCGCCGAACACGGCGAGCGCCGCCGGCCAGGGCAGCACCAGGGCCGCGCCGAGCGCCGCGCCCATGAACGGGCCGGTGCAGGGGGTCGCGACAAAGGCAGCGAGCGCGCCAGTGGCGAAGGCACCGCCGGTGCCCTTGGACGCGGCACGGTTGACGAAACCCGGCGCCGATAGCTCGAACAGGCCGGCAAGGTTGAACGAGATGCCGGTGACGAGCAGCAGCAGCACCAGGATCACGCGGGGATCCTGAAGCTGGAACGCCCAGCCGAGCGTCGCGCCGCCGGCCCGCAGCGCCAGCAGCCCGCCGCCGAGCGCGAGGCAGACCAGCACCACGCCGGCGGTATAGGCCAGTGCCTCGGCGCGGGGGCTGCCGCCCTCGGCATTGGCCTTGGCCAGGCTGAGCGCCTTGAGGCTGAGGATCGGGAAGACGCAGGGCATGATGTTGAGGATCAACCCGCCGAGCACCGCGCCGAGAAAGGCCAGGATCGCCCCGCTCCACGGCACCTGGGCCGGTGCCGCCGCGCTGGCCGCCGGCACGGTGCCGGACACGGCGCGGACCCAGAAGCCCTGCTTGCCGAACGCCAGCAGCCCCTCGACCGGCCCGGCCGCCTTGAGGCCCGTGGTGTCGACCAGCACGCGATCGCCGTCACGCGTCACCTTCTGGGGCGCGGCATAGTCGAACACGCCGTGCGTGGCGGGGAAGAAATAGCCCTCGCCTTCCGCCTTTGCGGCGGCGGGGAAAGGAACGGACAGGCGCAGCGCCTTGCCCTGGAGCTGGTACTTGCCCTCGGCGCCGAGCGGCCGGGGCAGCGCGGCACGCCAGGCATCGAACTGGGCGCGGCGATCGGAAGCGACGCTGCCGTCGCCGATCTGCAGCGTCGTCGACAGGTCGGCCTTGCCCGGCACGCAGATCGCATCGGTGCAGACGAGATAGCTGAGCTTGAGCCGGATCGGCAGGCTGCCGCTGGCATCCGCCGGGATCTTCAGCGTCACCAGCGGGGCGAAGGGGCCTTCATAGACATAGTTCATCAGTCCGGCGATCGTCAGCCGCTGCGGCACCGGATAGCGGAACTCGCCCACCGTGGCGCCCCTGGGCAGCGTCCATTCGGCGCGGGCCGGCAGGCCGGCATCGCCGGGATTGAGCCAATAGGCGTGCCAGCCCTTTTCGGGGATCGAGGCGAGCGCGAGAATCACCTCGCCGCCCGGGGCCGGGTGGTCGCTCTCGGCTATGAGACTGATCTGGACATGCTGTTGTCCGGGCGCCTGTGCAAAGGCGACTCCGGCAAACAACCAAAACATCAACGCCATCAATCCGAAACGAACCGCCGCCATGGAGCGTCCTTGCCGAGGAAGAGCTGTTGGCCCAATAGCATCCCGGCAGGATTTGCACACGCCGGAGGTCTCTTACCGCCATGAAACTGTTCCGCCCGCTTGCAGCCGCCGCTGCGCTGCTCGCTACCACCCCACTTTCGGCCCAGCAGGCGGCCCCCGCGCAGACCGTACCGTCGGATGCGCCGCGCGCCGCGCCCTCGCTGGTGGTGGTGATCTCGGTCGACCAGTTCTCGGCCGATCTGTTCGCGGAATATCGCGCCCAGTTCAGCTCGGGCTTCGCGCGGCTGATGACCGGCGCGGTCTTCCCCTCGGGCTATCAGAGCCATGCCGCGACCGAGACCTGCCCCGGCCACTCGACGATCCTGACCGGCGACCACCCGGCCAAGACCGGCATCATCGCCAATGACTGGACCGATTTCAGCGCCCCGCGCGAAGACAAGACCGTCTATTGCGCCGAGGACGAGAGCGTGCCCGGCAGCAATTCGAACAGCTACACCGTGTCGGACAAGCATCTGAAGGTGCCGACGCTTGGCGAGTGGATGAAGCTGGCCGATCCCGCCAGCCGCGTCGTCTCGGTAGCCGGCAAGGACCGCGCCGCGGTGATGATGGGCGGCCACAAGACCGACGAGATCTGGTGGTGGAACGGCAAGGCGTTCGTCTCCTATGCCGGCCGCGCCGAGCCGGCGATGGTCACGCGGATGAACGCGAACGTGACCCAGCGCATCGGCGAGGCACAGGAGCCGCTCGAGCTGCCGCCCTTCTGCCAGGCGCGCAGCCGCGCCTTCCAGCTCAACCCCAGTCGCAGCGTGGGCGCCGGCCGCTTCGCGCGTGCCGCGGGCAACAGCATCGCCTTCCGCGCCTCGCCCGAGTTCGACGAGGCGATCGTGGCGACCGCGGCAGGCCTGGCGACCGACATGAAGCTCGGCCAGTCGGGCCATACTGACCTGCTGATCGTCGGCGCCTCGGCCACCGACTATGTCGGCCACACGCTGGGCACCGAGGGCAGCGAGATGTGCCTGCAGCTGCTCTCGCTCGACCAGACGCTGGGCAAGCTGTTCGCGGTGCTCGACAAGACCGGTATCGACTATGCCGTGGTGCTGACCGCCGACCATGGCGGCCATGACTTCCCCGAGCGCAACCGCGAGCACGCCGCGCCGATGGCCGCGCGCGTCGCCAAGGAACTCAGCGCGAAGGCGATCGGCAAGGACATCGGCTCGGCGCTGAACCTCAAGGGTCCGGTGCTGGTCGGCGGCAATTCGGGCGACGTCTATTTCGCCCCCGAACTGAGCAAGGCGGACCGCGTCCGCGTGCAGGCCGAGGCGATCAAGCGCTACATGGCCAATCCGCAGGTCGAGGCGGTGTTCACCCGCGCCCAGATCGAGGCGACGCCGATCGTGCACACTCCGCCCGAGACCTGGACCCTGCTCGAGCGCGCCCGCGCCTCGTACGACAAGCAGCGTTCGGGCGACCTGGTGATCGCGCTCAAGCCGCGTGTCACCCCGATCGCCGGCACCGAGGGCGGCTCGATCGCCACCCATGGCAGCTTCTGGGACTATGACCGCCGCGTGCCGATCCTGTTCTGGCGCAAGGGCATGACCGGCTTCGAGCAGCCGCTGTCGGTGGAGACGGTGGACATCGCCCCGACGCTGGCCGCGATGATCCATGTGCCGGTGCCGGTCGAGATCGACGGCCGCTGCCTCGACCTGGATGCCGGCCAGGGCGACAGCTGCAAGTGATGCGGCTCGAAGTCCGCCGGATCATCGTCTTCACGACGAGCTTCGCCGCGATGCGCGATTTCTATCGCGACGTTCTGGGGCTGACGCTCGTCGAGGAGGAAGATGGCTGGGCGGATTTCGACGCGGGCCCGATCCGGCTGGCGATCCACGCCGGCCGGGGCGGCGGCAACGATGGCGGCGATGCGGGGCCGCACAAGGTGACCTTCTTCGCCGCGGACGTGGAGGCGGTGCGTGCCGAACTGATCGCGCGCGGCGTTGCCATGGGCAAGGTCAACCGGTTCGACCAGACCGCGATCTGCGACGGGCACGACCCGGACGGCAATCGCTTCCAGATTTCGAACAGGGGCTAAACTCCTTCTCCCCTTGTGGGAGAAGGAATGGGCCCGCTCGCGAAGCGAGTGGGAAGGATGAGGGGGAGTAGGACCAACACCCCTGTCCCCCTCACCCTTCCGCCGACTACGTCGGCTCCCTCCCTCTCCCACAAGGGAAGAGGGAAATGAGATTACCGCCGCCGTTCGAAGATGCGGATGCCGGGACCGAGGTCGTTCTGGCCGAGCGTGCCGATCTGGCCGGTGAAGTCCGCGACGAAGGCCGGGCTCGGCGGTGCGCCGGGGGCCAAGGTGGCGGTGTTGCCTTCGATGCGCAGGCCGGTCGACGGATAGGTCCGGCCCTCGGCCGCGACCACGATCAGGCCCGAGCTGTTCTCCTTGCGCGGGCCCTGGACGAAGGTGTTGCCGGTGATCGAACCGGTCCCGCCCTCGGACAGGTCGATCATGTAGTTGGTCTTGTTGCCCTTGGAATCGTCGAAGCTGGTGCCGGTGATCGTCACCCGGCGTGCGCGCAGCTTGACGTAATGGCCGCCGGTGCCGCGCTCGAAGCGCGAATTGCTGACGATCACGTCGCCGTCCACCGCCAGATAGATCGAGTGGCTGCAATTCTCGGTCTCGCACTGGCCGAGGCCGGCGAAGGTCGTGTGATCGATGGTGATGCGGCGCACCGTCTCGTGGCCGCCGCCGAGAATGCCTTCCTGGCTGTCGAGGAACATCGAATTGGTGACGGTCAGGTCACCCATCTCGATGCGGATGCCGGCACCGTTGCCGTCGGGCACCGCGAAGCCACGGAAGACGATGCCATCCACCGCCGAGCCGCGGCCGCGCAGCACGAAGGCGGCCTTTTCCTCGCAAACCTGGTTCTCGAAGATCGCGGTGCCGGGCTGAACCGCCTTGAAGGTGATCTTACCGCCGGTCTGCACGGTGCATTCGCGATAGGTGCCCGGCGCGATCAGGATGGTGGCTGTGCCGTCCCGGACGGCGTTCACCGCATCGTCCAGGTGCGCGAAGCCCTGGCCGGTCTCGGCAATGACAAAGGGCGCGGTCCGCTGCGCCGTGGCGGGCGCGGCGATGAGGGCGAGGGCGACAAGGATCGGCAGGCGCATGCGGAGGGTATGCGCGCGGAGGCGTTAAATCTCCCCTTACCGTCGTCCCGGCCCTACAGCCGTCATCCCGACGCCCCATCACCGTCATCCCGGCGAAAGCCGGGATCTCAGGCGACGGCGCAGGACAGGAGCCGCATGAGATCCCGGCTTTCGCCGGGATGACGGCTACTATTTGAACGTCTTGATGATGCCCGAGAAGTCGAGCCCCGCGCCTTCGCCGTCGACGAAGGCCTGGTAGAGTTCCTCCGCCCGCGTGCCCATCGGCACCTGCGCGCCGACGCTCGCCGCCGCTTCCAGTGCGAGCTTCAGGTCCTTGAGCATCAGCGGCGCCGCGAACCCGCCCTGATAGTCGCGGTCGGCCGGGCTTTCGGGGCCGACGCCGGGGACCGGGCAATAGCTCGTCATCGACCAGCTCTGACCCGAGCTGACCGAGGCGATGTCGTAGAAGCGCTGGGCGTCGAGGCCGAGCTTCTCGGCGAGCGCGAAGGCCTCGCAGGTAGCGACCATCGTCGCGCCGAGGATCATGTTGTTGCAGATCTTCGCCCCCTGCCCCGCGCCGCTGGCGCCGGCGTGGATCACCGCCTTGCCCATGTCGGCGAGGAACGGCTCGGCCCGGCCGAACCCCTGCTCGGTGCCGCCGACCATGAAGGTGAGCGTGCCGGCATTGGCCGCGGCGATGCCGCCCGAAACCGGCGCATCGACCGCGATGAGACCCCGCTCGGTGGCGGCCTGGGCGACGCGGCGGGCGGTGTCGACGTCGATCGTCGAGCAATCGATCAGGATCGCGCCGGGCGCGGCGTGATCGAGCAGCACGTCGGTATAGGTCGCTTCGACATGCCGGCCGGCGGGCAGCATGGTGATCACCGCCTCGGCGCCGTCCACGGCTTCCACCGCACTGGCCGCCGGCAGGCAACCCGCGGCCCTGGCCTTGTCGAGCGCATCCTGGCTCAGGTCGAAGGCGCGGACGTCATGCCCCTTCTTCGCCAGGTTCGCGGCCATGCCACCGCCCATATTGCCCAGGCCGATAAATGCTATGCGTGCCACGTTCCGTAATCCTCTCTTCTATCGTCACCCCGGCCCTTGTCGTCATCCCGGCGAAAGCCGGGGTCTCAGGCCGTATCGCGCCACCGCCTGAGATCCCGGCTTTCGCCGGGATGACGGTTGTGCCTTCGGATGACGTTATTGCTTCACTTCCCCGTCCAGTTCCCCGGGCGCTTCTCGACGAATGCCGTCATGCCTTCCTTCTGGTCCGCCGTGCCGAACAGCGCGTGGAAGAGCCGGCGCTCGAAGGCGACGCCCTGAGCCAGGCTGGTTTCGAAGGCGGCGTTGACCATCTCCTTGTTGGCCAGCACTGCAAGCGGCGCCATGCCGGCGATCGCCTGTGCTGTCTTCACCGCTTCCTCGACCAGCTCGCCGGCGGGCAGGATGCGGCTGACGAGGCCAGCGCGCTCGGCCTCCTGGGCGTCCATCATCCGGCCGGTGAGGCACATCTCCATCGCCTTGGCCTTGCCGACCGCGCGGGTGAGCCGCTGCGAGCCGCCCATGCCGGGCGAGACCGCGAGCTTGATCTCGGGCTGGCCGAACTTGGCATTGTCGCCCGCCAGGATGAAGTCGCACATCATCGCCAGCTCGCAGCCGCCGCCCAGCGCATAGCCGGACACCGCGGCGATGATCGGCTTGCGGGTGCGGGTGAACACGTCCCAGCCGGCGAAGAAGTCATGGCCGTACATGTCGGCAAAGCCCTGGGCCTGCATCTCCTTGATGTCGGCCCCGGCGGCGAACGCCTTCTCGCTGCCGGTGATCACCGCGCAGCCCTGCGACGGATCGGCGTCGAACGCCTTCATCGCGTCGAGCAGCTCGGAGAGGATCTGGCTGTTGAGCGCGTTGAGCGCCTGGGGGCGGTTCAGCGTGACGAGCGTCGCGGCGCCGCGCTGTTCGACTAGGATGGTTTCGTAGCTCATGGGCTTCCTTTCAGGCCGGGGTCCATGCCTCGCCAGCGGGCAGAGGCGCGAAAATCTGGGCGATGCTCTCTTCGCTGACGCCTTCGAGCGTAGCGGGGTTCCATTGCGGGGCGTTGTCCTTGTCGACGATCAGCGCGCGGACGCCCTCGATGAAGTCATGGCTCTGCGCGACACGGGCGCCGATGGCGAATTCCTGTGCCATCTCCTCGGCGAAGCTGGCCCTGGCGCGGCCTTCGCGGACCAGGCGAAGCGAGATCTTCATCGACTGGGGCGACTTGGTGCGCAGCGTGGCGAGCTGGGCGGCGGCCCATTCGCCGCCATCGGCTTCGAGCGCGGCGAACACGCCCTCGACGGTGTCGGCGGCGAAGAGACGGTCGATATCGGCACGGTGCTCTGCGATGCGCGGCTCCGGTGCCGTGCCCGATAGCTCGGCGAGAATTGCTTCGACCGATGCCGGATCGGCCAGAATGCGCGCCTTGACGTCTCCCAGCGCCTCGGCCGGGAGATAGTGGCTGGCGAGACCGAGCGCGAGACACTCGGCACCGTCGAGCCGATGCCCGGTGAGCGCGAGATACTCGCCCATCCGGCCAGGCAGGCGCGAGAGGTACCAGCCGCCGCCGACATCGGGGAACAGGCCGATGCCGGTTTCGGGCATGGCGAACTTGGTGTTCTCGGTCGCGATCCGGTATTTCGCGGGCTGCGAGATGCCGACGCCGCCGCCCATGGTGATGCCGTCCATGAACGCCACCACGGGCTTGGCACAGGTGAACAGCGCGTGGTTGAGCTGATACTCGACGCGGAAGAAGTCCCGTGCCTCCTGGCCGTCGCCGGCACCGCTCTCGGCGATCATGCGGATGTCGCCGCCGGCGCAGAAGCCCCTGCCCTCGGCATGATCGATCAGCACGATCTCGACGGCGGGATCGGCGTGCCATGCCGCCAGCGCGTCGAGCATCGCCCGGCACATGCCGGTGTTGAGCGCATGGATCGCCTTGGGCCGATTGAGGCGGATGCGACCGGCCTTGCCTTGCACCTGGATGATGACGTCAGCGTCCATTTCCGTCCTTCATTCGATTGCCCGCCCGGATGCGGGGCCATAGCGTGGCCGCCACACGAGGGAGATGGATGCCATGACGGGTACCGGCACGACGAAATGGTACAATGTGCACAAGGGCATCGGCTTCATCCGCCCCGACGGGAGCGACGAGGACGTCATCGTCAGTGCCTCGACCCTGCGCGCCGCGGGCCTCGCGACGCTCGCCGAGGGCCAGCGCCTCGAATTCGATGCCCAGATGGGCAATCGCGGGCTGGAGGCCTTTTCGATCAGGCTGGCCTGATAGCGGCATCACTGGCGGGTAAGCTCCCGGCCGACGATCATCCGCATGACCTGGTTGGTGCCCTCGAGGATCGAGTGGACGCGCAGGTCGCGCCAGAAGCGCTCGATCGGATAGTCCATCAGATAACCATAACCGCCGTGCAGCTGGAGCGCACGATCGACCACCGAGCTGCCGGTGTCGGTGGCGAAGCGCTTGGCCATGGCGGCAAACTTGGTCTTGTCGGGTGCGCCGGCGGTGACCTTGGCTGCGGCGAGATAGAGCAGCGCGCGGGCGGCCTCCAGCTCGGTCGCCATGTCGGCGAGAACGAACTGGGTGTTCTGGAAGTCCGCGATCGGCTTGCCGAACTGCTGGCGATCCTTGGTGTACTTCACCGCCTCGTCGAGGCAGCGCTGGGCGCCGCCGAGCGAGCAGGCGCCGATGTTGAGGCGGCCGCCGTCGAGGCCCATCATCGCGAAGCGGAAGCCCTCGCCTTCGCCGCCGACGCGATTTTCGACCGGCACGCGGACATTGTCGAAGGTCACCTGACGGGTAGGCTGCGAGTGCCAGCCCAGCTTGCGCTCATTGGCGCCGAACGAAACGCCCGGCATGTCCTTCTCGATCACCAGGCAGGAGATGCCCTTGGGGCTTTCCTCGCCGGTGCGGACCATCGTGACGTAGATCTCGTTCTCGCCGGCGCCCGAGATGAACTGCTTCGAGCCGTTGACGACATAATGGTCGCCGTCCAGCACCGCGCGGGTCTTGAGCGCGGCGGCGTCCGAGCCCGAGCTGGGCTCGGTGAGGCAGTAGCTGGCGATCCGCTCCATCGTGATCAGCGAGGGGAGATACTTGTCCTTCACCGCCTGCGACCCGAAGCTGTCGATCATCCAGCTCGCCATGTTGTGGATCGAGATAAAGGCGCTGGTCGACGGGCAGCCATAGGCCATCGCCTCCATGATCAGCGCCGCCTCGAGCCGGCCGAGGCCGATGCCGCCGCTCTCCTCGGACACGTAGATCGAGGCGAAGCCGAGTTCGGCCGCCGCGCGGATCGTGTCGCGCGGGAAGATATGCTTCTCGTCCCACTCGGCCGCGTGCGGGGTGATCGCATCGGCGGTGAACTGGCGCGCCATCTCCTGGATCTGGAGCTGCTCGTCGGTGAGATCGAACTGGGTCATTGAACGGGATGCCTCTCACATTTTTGCTTGCCCGACGCGCCAAAATCCACGCGCCGGAAGAAGGCGAGATCGCCTAGATTGCCCTTGAAAACGGGTCCGAAGAAATGGTTCTGCCGATGGCCTCGGTCCTCCGCGACATAGCCCGCGAACTGACCGTTCTGGCTGATCCGATCGACCTGCACGCCATCGCGCTCGAACAGCCGCTCGCGGCCATTGCCGGTCTGGGCGAACATGCCGCTATACACGCCCCAGCGCTCGCTCGGGCCGCGATAGCGATAGACGGTGAAGTCCGGCCCCCATTCGGCGATCACGTCACCATCGAGCCCGACATCGACCCAGGCGATGCCCGCGCAGAAGCCGCCGTCCGCGAGCTTGACCGGCCGCTCCGGATTCTGCGCCAGCAGGAGGGCCAGGATGGTCGGCAGAATCACTTCCCCGCCCCCTCGTGCAGCACCCGTTCGGCGAAGAGCGGGTCGGCGATCTTGAGGTCGTTGCGGTCGTAATAGCGCGGCGCGGGGAGCTTCTTCTCCCAGGCCATTTGCTCGCTGAGCGTGCCGTTGGTCCAGGGCACGTCGGGCAGGCTCAGGTAGATCGGATCGGCATAGGCCAAGTCTGGGGTGATTATCTCCCACCCGTCGCGGCGCAGCGCGTCGATCAGGTCGCCGATGAACAGGGCGGCGATGTCGGTCTCATGGAGCAGCATGACGTGCGCCGGCGAGCGACCGATCGTCTTCACCGCGAGCTGGTCGGCGAAATCGGCGGCCTGGACATGGCTTTCGACATAGAGGTCGCGCAGGCCCTGCATGTCCATCGGCTTGCCCGCCTTCTTCGCGGCGATGGTGAGGCCCTCGATGTGCCAGTCCGACGCCTCGGCGGTGACATGGCCGTTGCGGATGCCGCGCGCGGCGAGCCCGGCACGGACGGCGGCGACCTTGGCCTTGTCCGGCCCGCCCTCGTCGAGGAAGGGGAAGCGCAGCCAGGCGCGGTGGCCGGGCTGCCGGGCCAGCCAGGCCTCGGCCTTGTCGACCTGATCGAGGAATTCCTCGGCGGTGACCTTGGAGAGGTGCGGGTGCAGCCAGGTGTGGTTGGCGAGGACGTTGCCCGCGGCGACATAGGCGCGGATGCGGCGCATCGCGGCCTTGCCGGCGGCGCCATTGTCGATCCGGCCGGGATTGAGGAACAGCGCGACTTGGCTGACCCCGCGCGAGCGCAGCACCGCGATCAGCTTGGCCGTGCGCTCGTCCTCGCTGAGGAAGGCGCCGGCACCGCGCGGCACGTCGTCGAAGCTGAAGGCGATGCGCTTGGCCGCGGCCTGGACCGGTGCCGCTCCGGCGTTCGACACGGGATCGGCGCGCACGACGAGCATCAAGGCGGCGATGAAGAGCAGCAGCCGGATCATCCCTGTTCCCCCATTTGCGGACGCGCCAACCTAGCCGATCCGAGGCCCGCTTGTCCCGCCATCTGGTGCGGTGCGGGCGTCCCGGATCGGCGCGTTGCTCAGCCCATCGTCGGGATGACGAAGGCGCTGTCGCCGGTGCCGCCGCCATCGGGCCAGCGCTGGGTGACGGTCTTCACCTTGGTCCAGAACTTCACGCCTTCCATGCCGTGCTGGTTGGTGTCACCGAAGGCCGAGCGCTTCCAGCCGCCGAAGGTGTGATAGGCGACCGGCACCGGGATCGGCACGTTGATGCCGACCATGCCGACATTGACGCGCGCCGCGAACTCGCGGGCTGCGTGACCATTACGCGTGAAGATGGCGACGCCGTTGCCATACTGGTGATCGCTCGGCAGCTTGAGCGCGGTCTCGAAGTCCGGCGCGCGGACGATCTGGAGGACCGGGCCGAAAATCTCTTCCTTGTACGCCTGCATGTCCGGCGTGACGCGGTCGAACAGCGACGGCCCGATGAAGAAGCCCTGCTCGTGGCCCTGGAGCTGGAAGCCGCGGCCATCGACGACCAGCTCGGCGCCTTCATCGACGCCGGTCTGGATCCAGTTCTCGACGCGCTGCTTGTGCGCGGCGTTCACGACCGGGCCGTAATGCGCATCGGCATCGGTGGAGACGCCGACCCGGAGCGCCTCGATCGCCGGGATCAGCTTTTCGCGCAGGGCGTCGGCGGTCTTGTCGCCGACGGGGACGACCACGGGGAGCGCCATGCAGCGCTCGCCCGCCGAGCCGAAAGCGGCGCCCGAGAGATCGGCGACGACCTGGTCGAGATCGGCATCGGGCATGACGATGCCGTGATTCTTGGCGCCGCCCATCGCCTGGACGCGCTTCCCGGCCTCGACGCCGCGGCGATAGACATAGTGCGCGATATCGGACGAACCGACGAAGCTGACAGCCGAAATCGCCGGGTGATCGAGGATCGCGTCGACCATCTCCTTGTCGCCGTGCACGACCTGGAGGATCCCTTCGGGCGCGCCGGCTTCGAGCATCAGCTCGGCAAGACGCACCGGCACGCTGGGGTCGCGCTCGGACGGCTTGAGGATGAACGCATTGCCACAGGCGATGGCGACGCCGAACATCCACATCGGGATCATCGCCGGGAAGTTGAACGGGGTAATGCCCGCGCCGATGCCGAGCGGCTGGCGCATCGAATAGACGTCAATGCCGGGGCCGGCGCCCTGGGTGTACTCGCCCTTGAGGACGTGCGGGATGCCGCAGGCGAACTCGATCACCTCGAGGCCGCGCTGAATGTCGCCCTTGGCATCGGCGATCACCTTGCCGTGCTCGGAGCTGAGCAGATGGGCCAGCTCGTCCATGTTCTTCTCGACCAGCGCCTTGAAGGCGAACATCACGCGGGCGCGGCGCTGCGGGTTGGTCGCGGCCCAGCCGGGCTGGGCGGCCTGGGCGGCGGCGATCGCCTTGTCGAGATCGGCCTGGGTGCCGAGCTGGACCTGGGCCTGGACCTGGCCGGTGTTCGGGTTGAACACTTCGCCCTGGCGGGCACCGGCGCCGCCCGAATGGCCGACGATGACATGGTCGATGTTACGCATATCGCTCTCCTGCCGCGGACTCTGCGGCCCGACTCACTGTGTAATTTAATTACGCACTGACACAAGAAACGGTCGCTGTCACGCGCCGCTCGTCAGGCTTTGTCAGGCCTTGGCGAAGCCGATCGGCACGGGGAGCAGACGACCACTATCATCACCGATCACCATTACCTCGACGCCGAACGCATCGCGCAGCTTCTGGTGCCCTAGCGCTTCGCGCGCGGGTCCGAAGGCGAGCATGCGGCCCTGGCCGAGCAGGATCACATCATCGGCGGTGCGGGCGGCGAGGACGGGGTCGGCCAGGGTGAGGATGACGCCCATCCCCTGCCCCGCGGCGGCGCGCAGTTGGGCGATACGGGCGAACTGGGTGGCCGGATCGAGACCGCTCAGCGGGTCTTCGACGAGCAGCCAGTCCGGGCCGGCGGCGATCGCGGCGGCGAGGTCCGGAGCCTTTGCGAACAGGCCGCGCCGAGGCTCGACCAATGCGACAGCCTTGCTGCGCTCGGCCTTGGTGAACCGGCCGATCAGCCGGCCGCCCAGGCGAACCTGCCCGGCATCGGCGTCCGCCTGGCCGGCGAGCGCGCGCAGCAGCAGCGCCTTGCCCGATCCGCCGGCACCGAGAATCGCGATCACCCTACCCGGTTCGAGCTTCGCCTCGACACCCTCCACGACCCGGCGATTGCCGGTGCCGAGGGCCAGATTGTCGATGCCGAACTTCATCCCCCAGCCCTAGGCATCGCCATGTGACAGGGCGGTGACAGCCGGAAGCGCGATTTTAGCCAACAATCGTGCGTAACCCGCGAAAAAATGCGCTTTGTCTCGGTACTGTAACGCTGGGCTAAGCGCGCATTTACCAAGTGCATCCTATCCGGCGTGGCAATGTCCCCTGCCGATCCCCCGCTTGCCCCGCGCGGCACCTGGCTCACCGAGCGCGAGCTCGATCCGCCGCTGTTGACGCTCACCGACACGATGTGGCGGGCCGCGGAGATGTTCGGCGGCGATCCGGAACTGCGGCTGGTCGCGATCGTCGACGAGAAGCAGCGCCCGCTCGGCGCGATCTTCGAGAAGGACGTGCGTCGGCTGCTGCTCAACCCCTTCGGCCACGCGCTGATGCGCAACCCCAGCTATGGCGCGGCGGTGTCACGCTATGTCCGCACCTGTCCCGTCGCCGAGCTGACCGACGACCTCGGCCGGCTGATGGAGGCCTATCGTGCGTCGGGCGGCAGCGAGGGGATGATCCTGACGCGGGGCGGCCGGGTGCAGGCGACGGTGAACAACCGCCGGCTGGTCCATCTCGCCGCCGAGCGCGAAGTCGCGACGGCACGCGCCCAGGTGGAGCGGGCGGCGCGGATCGAGGCGGCGAGCAAGCGGTTCGAGGCGCAGGTCGAAGCGCTGTCGCGCGACATGGGCGAGCTCTCGACCGAACTCGAGACCGGCGCGGTGGCGACGGCGGACCGGGCGAGTGGCCTGGGCGACCGCGCGATCGCAGTTGCGACGGCGGCCTCGCAGACCACAGACAACATGGCCGAGATCGCCGCACGCGGACGCGAACTGGCCGGCGCTCTCTCGGGCATCGCCCACAACACCAGCGATGCGCGCCAGGCGGCGGCCGCGGTCTCCCAGCTGGTCGAGACCGGCAGCGAGCGCACGCGCGACCTGCTCTATTCGGCCCAGTCGATCGATTCGGTGATCGGGCTGATCAGCGACATCGCCCGGCAGGTGAATTTGCTCGCCCTCAACGCGACGATCGAGGCGGCGCGCGCCGGCGAGGCCGGCCGCGGCTTCACCGTGGTGGCGAACGAAGTGAAGCAGCTCTCGACCCAGACCGGCATCGCGGCGAACAAGATCACCGCGCATGTCCGCGAGATCCGCGGCGGGATCGACGAGGTGGCCGCCGGGCACAACCGGGTGGAGCTGGCGATCGGCGCGATGGCGACGCTGGCCGATGCGGTGGAAAGCGCGGTGGCCCGGCAGGAAGAAGCGACGCGAACGATCGCCCGCAATGTCGACGAGGCAGTGCATGCCAGCACCGGCATCCAGCGCGACGTGGAGGCGATCGGCGGCACTTCGCGCGACGCATCGGCCCAGGCGCGGGCGATGCGCGAAGTGGCGGGCCGGCTCCATCACGGCGCCGACGCGCTGTCCGACCAGGTCCATGCGTTCCTGGCCGAACTGCGGGTCGCCTGATAGACGGACTTCGATCCTCCCCCGGCAGGGGGAGGATTTTAGTCAGCGCGTGAAGCGCAGGTTGATGAAGCCGGTGCGGCCCATCACGTCATAGACGCCGGCCTGCCAGCCCTCGTCCCCGAAATAGGCACCGCCCGCCTCGGCACCCGGATAGCGCGGCGGCTGGGTGTTGAAGATGTTGCTGAAGCCGCCGCCGATCGAGATGTTCTTCCGGAGCTGATAGGATACGCTCAGATCGTGGTAGAAGATCGCGGGCGTCTTGTACGGCCGATAGAGCTCCTCGGTGATCGTGGTGGTCTGCTTCATCCCCGAGAAGTAGCGCGCGGTCCAGCCGACCCACAGCTTGTCCTTGGCATAGGTGAGCGAGGCCCGGCCCTTGAGCTCGGGGAAGCCGAACACGCCGAAGGTGTCGGTGACGTTGTCGGGATTCTCCGGGTCCGGTGTGTACTTGTTCTCGATCAGGCGGGAGAAGACGCTGTTGATGCCTACCCGGCCGCTGCCGAGACCGAGATCCGCCAGATCGAAGGAGTAATCCACCTCCACGTCGACGCCGCTGGTGCGGCGCTGCGACAGGTTGATGTTCTGCTTCACCACCGAGAGGAGGTTGTGCGTCACCGGATCGCGAACGACGAGCGCGCAATAGGGGTTGTTGAGCGTCGGTGCGTCCATGCACTTGTTGATGATCGTCTGCGGCTCGACCGACGAGATCACGTCGCGCATCCGGATGCGGTAATAGTCCACCGTCAGCGTGAAGTTCTTGAGGAAGGTCGGCTGGAACACGGCGCCCAGCGTGAGCGTCTTCGCCTTCTCGACGTTCAGCTCGGGATTGCCCTTCTTGATGACGTCCAGATAGAGCCAGTAATCGTTCTTGTTCACCGGCATCACCGCGGCGCAATTGGCGGCGGTGTACTGGGTTTTGTCCGCACGGTTCGGCAGGTTGTAATAGTTGCACGGATCGCTGAGCCACTGGCCGCTGATCGACGAGGCGGTGAACACCTCGCTGATGTTCGGCGCGCGCACCGCGGTGCCATAGGTCGCGCGGAAGCGCAGGTCCGGCACGGGCGCCCATTGCACGCCGTACTTCTCCGCCGTGGTCTTGCCCGCGGTGGAATAGTCCGCGATCCGCACCGCGCTCTCCACCGACAGGCGGTGGATAAGCGGCAGGTCCTTGAGCAACGGCACGCTCAGCTCGCCGAAGATCTCGCTGACGTCGATCCGGCCCTTGAGCGGGTTCTCGACCACGCCGTAATCCGCCACGTAGGCGGGGTTGTTCGGGTCATATTCGGCCCGCGCACCGATATTGTTGGCCTCGCTGCGATATTCCGCGCCGAGCGCCACCTGGACCTCGCCGCCGGGCAGGTTGAACAGGCCGCCGGTGACGTAACCCGACACCACATATTGCTCGAGCGAGGTCGAGGACTTGCTGGTGTCGTACTGGAGATAGTTCTTCACCGCACTGGTGAGCGGCTTGAACGGATTGAGCGCCACGCAGCGCGGATCGTCGTTGGTCGGATCGGCATCGGCATTGACCGCGCAGATCGGCGCGCCGCCCGGGCCCGCCACCGCGTCGAGCGCGCGCATGTAGCGCTCGTTCGAGGTGTTGTTGCGATCCTGGATCGTCTCGGTGGTCTTGCCATAGGAGAAATGCGTCTCCCACGACCAGTCATGCCCGAAGAACAGGCCCGGCAGCTCGCCTTCGAAGCCGGTGACGACCTGGTACATCTTGCGCTGATAATCGGAGCGCGACTTGCCCAGTTCGGGATATTGGCGGACGAACGTCAGTCCGTTGGCGCCGAAGGGCTGGCCGCCATTGGCCGCGATCATCTCCGCCGTGATGAACGGGTTGCCGTCCCAGATCTTGTTGCCGCCGCCTTCGTACCACAGGCCGTATTCGCCGTGCGACTTGTTGGTCGCATAGTCCGCCTCGAGGAAGAAGCGGATGCCGTCGGTGAGCTGGTAGCCGAAGGTGCCATGGGTGATGAACCGCTCGTTCGGCACCGACAGCAGCCAATTGTCGTACCGGCCGCCGAACTCAGATCCGCTGTTGGTCTCCAGGCTGCCGACGACCGAGTTCAGCGTGAGGTCGAGCGAGTTGGGCAGGATGCCCGCCGAGCCCAGCCGCGGCGCGCGCATCGTGCCGTCGTCGTTGAACACATAGGGCTTCGAGCCGAGCAGCACGACCGCGCGGGGCGAATAGCTGAAGCTGTGCCGGTCATCGAGGATCGTGTTGATCCTGGTGCCGGCCGGGCGATACCACCAGGGATTGCCGTAGCGGGTCGAGGGACGGTCCTGGCCGCCGACGACGCCGTTCGACTGGCCGTAATAGGCGAACAGGGTGACGTTGCCCCGGTTCTCGTTGAAGTTGGTGCCCCACAGGACGTCCGCGTCATAGCCCGGCGTGTCGCCATAGGTGGAGTTGGTGTAGCTCACCTTGGCCTCGAGGCCCTTGAAGTCCTTCTTCAGGATGAAGTTGGCGACGCCGGCAACCGCGTCCGCGCCATATTGGGCCGAAGCGCCGCCGGTGATGATCTCGACGCGCTCGACCAGGCCGTTGGGGATGGTGCTGATGTCGACGCCCGACGTGCCCGGCGCGCCCGGCACGTGGCGGCGGCCATTGATCAGCACGAGCGTGCGCTTGCTGCCCAGGCCGCGCAGATCGAGCAGGTTGAGCCCGGGATGGCCGCTGTCGAGCGAATCCTTGTCGCGATTGGCGTTAGAGGTCTGGTCGCTCTGGCTGATCACCAGCGCCGGCATCTGGTTGACGAGATCGGCGATCTGCCGGCTGCCCGAATTGCGGATCGTCTCGGCCGAGATCACCGTGGTCGGCGTGGCACTCGCGGCACCCTTGTGGCGGATGCGCGTGCCGGTGACGACGATACCCTTGTCCTCGCGGGCCTCTTCCTCGGCCGCAGCCGACTGCCCTTCCTGGTCCTGCGCGACGGCCGCTCCCGTATCGGCCGAAGCTCCGGTCTGCGCCGAAGCGGCAGGGATGCTCGCGCTTGCCAGGACGAAAGCAAGCGCGCTTACACCGGATAATGAATTGAACTTCTGGATCATATCGTCCCCCTCCAATGCATATCGCCACCGTTGTGGTATACGATATACGGAATAGACTATCACCAGCGGACGGGCTGTCTAGAGGCTTTAGCCATCGCGCCTGGCCGGGATGGCCCGCGGAAGAAGCGGCTCGCGCTTCGCGCGTGTCGCAGGCGCAAGGGATCGCCGGACCGGGACAGCCCAGGCGGCATCTGGACGGTAGCGATACGAGGCTCCGGCGCTGGCGCCCGAATGCGCCCTGCCCGCTTTTCAACCGCACGCCCGGCAGCCCTTCGACATCAAACCGATTCGGTGCTTCGCCTGGGCCTTCGCCGCGAATTGCTGCACTGCACACGCGACGAACCGTGCCTGCCGGGCCGCAAGCCGTTAAAACCGATATGTTTCTTTTCCTTGACAGGCTGGTCCGTCTAGATACCGTATACGATCATACAGTGAGGTGTTCGAACAAGGCACGATCTGGGGGGAGTAACCATGGGACTGAAAACACGTAAGACCTGCTTCACCGCCGCCAAGGCAATCGCCTTCGCAACCGTTTCCCTGACTGCCCTGGGCGCGACCCAGGCATGGGCTCAGGAGGCCGAGCAGCAGGAGAAGCAATCGGCCGAGAAGGCCGATCAAATCATCGTCACCGGCATTCGCGGCAGCGTCAATTCCGCCAACAACAAGAAGCGCAAGTCGAAGCAGATCGTGGACGCGGTCGTGGCCGAGGACGTCGGCAAGCTGCCCGACAACAACGTGCCCGAAGCGCTGGCCCGCGTTCCCGGCGTCCAGATCGACCGCGCGCACGGCGAAGGCTCGTCCGTCACGATCCGCGGCCTGTCCGACGTCCAGACCACGATCAACGGCACCGAGGCGAGCTCGGCAGGATCGCGCTCGCTCAACCTCTCGGACATTCCGGCCGAGCTGCTCAAGTCGGTCGAAGTCTACAAGACGCGCAGCGCCGACCAGATCGAGGGCGGCATCGCCGGCACCGTCAATGTCGAGCTTCGCCGCCCGTTGGACCTCCAGAAGGGCCTGACCGTCGCCGGCAGCTTCCGCGAGACCTTCTCGGATCTCGGCGACACCAAGAGCCCCTATGCCAGCCTGTTGCTGGCGGCGCGCTTCGATACCGGCATCGGCGAGATGGGCTTCCTGCTCAACGGGTCGTACACGAAGAACAACTATTTCGAGAATTACGTCGTCAGCGAATCGCCGCAGCAGATCGGCTTCTTCCTGGGTAGCCCCTCGAACCTGGCACTCCCCGTCGACAAGCGGAACACGATCATCCCCTACGCCATCAACTATGGCGTCGAAGAGGGATCGATCGAGCGGCCGTCGCTGAACGCCTCGTGGCAGTGGCGCGCGAACGAGCATCTCGATTTCGTGCTCGAAGGCTCGTACCTCGGCGCCAAGTCGATCGATGAGCGGAACAATCTGCGCATCCAGACCAACAACGATCAGGGCACGTTCACCAACCTGGTCACCAACTCGGACGGGACGATCCGTTCGGTGACGATCAACAACACCGGCGCCCAGGGCGTACCGGGCGGACCGCTCAACCTCTACATCAAGGCGGATTCCGACACCTACAACACCAATTTCGAGACACACTGGCGCTCGGACAAGGTGCAGATCAATTTCGGCGCCCAGTACAACTGGACCAACCGGCACGAATATTTCACCCAGAGCCAGTATCGCTTCTCGGGCGGCACCGTGGCGAATGTCGATTTCAACTCGCCCAACATCCCCGGCGGCGGCCCCTTCGTCACCTTCCCCGGGGTCAACATGAACGACCCGGCCGCCTACAAGCTCTACCAGGTCCACGACCAGCGCGGCGACAACAACGACACGCTGTTCGCGTCGAACGTCGACATCACGGTGGAGACCAGCACCACGGGCCTGCTGCGTTCCGCCCAGTTCGGTACGCGCTTCACCAAGCGTACGGCGTATCGCGACTATGGCTATCGTGACGCCTTCTTCTTCACCACCGCGACGGCGCCGACGATGAACGCGGTGGGCGCGGCGACCGGGATCGGCGTCGATTCCACCACCCCGGAAATCTCGGGCGCGCCGACCTGGTATCATCTCGGCGGTGCCAGCCTGTACGATAACTTCGATGCGATGCGGAAGTATCTCATCGGCAACGGCGCCGACCTCACGGGCCGCAACTGGACCACGCCCGAGCCGGTCACCACCGATCCTGGCGAGAGCTTCGCGGAGACGGAGCGCACCTTCGCGGCCTATGGCCAGCTCAACTACGCCTTCGACCTGTCCTTCCCGATCGATGGCACGATCGGCCTGCGCTATGTGAACACCTGGGGTTCGGCGGTGAGCCAGCGCTCCAGCTGGAAGGCCTTCCTGCCCAACGGTACGCCCGACTACGGCCAGGGGGTCGCCTATTCGCCGACCGGCAGCAAGGCGAACTATACCGACCTGTTGCCCAGCGCCACGGCGATCCTGCACTTCACGCCGAAGCTCCAGCTGCGCCTATCCTACACGCACAACGTCTCGCGCCCGCAGTTCTACGACATGCGCTCGGCGATCAACATCCTCGACGCGACGACTTCGGGCCGGATCTATGCGGGCAATCCCGACCTCAAGCCTGTCCAGGAAGACAATTACGACGCCTCGCTCGAATATTATTTCGGCAAGGGCGGCCTGATCTCGCTGGGCACGTTCCTGAAGAACCAGACCGGCTTCATGTACTATACCGAGCTGCGTGAGGCGGTTCCCGGGCTGGCCCCCAATCCGCTCGCCGCCGACGGCCTGTACATCGTCGGCAAGCCGCGCAACGCGGGCCCCGGCAAGATCTTCGGCATCGAGGCCCAGGCGAACACCTTCTTCGATTTCCTGCCCGGCTTCGCGAAGCATTTCGGCATGAACGTGAACTTCACCTACATCCCGGAGGGCCGGCTCGAGCTCTACAAGGACGGCAGCACCCCCGATGTGCCGGGCGTCTTCGACGCGCCGTACACCTCGAAATATTCGGGGAACGTCGCTCTCTACTACGACACGCCGGTGTTCAGCGCCCGCGTGGCCTACAATTATCGCTCGAAGTACAAGACCTACGCCGACTATGTGAACCCGGCCTATTCGGTCTACATGCGCGAAACCTCGCGGCTCGATGCGGCGATCAACTACACGCCGTTCAAGTTCGTCACGTTCAGCGTCGAGGCGACCAACCTGCTGCACAACAACGCCAACACCTATTTCGGCGCCTTCCAGTCGTTCCCGACCGGTGTTCGCCAGCAGGCACGCACCATCCAGACGAGCGCACGCTTCCGCTTCTAAAATCCCTTCCTGGGGTCAACTTCGACGGGTCGCGGCCATGCCGCGGCCCGTTTTCTTTTGCGGGCAGCCCCCCCCCCCCGTGACACGCCGCTCTCCCTCCCCGAGTGCGGCAGCAAGGACACAGGTTTCCACGATCGGATTTAATATAGTATATTATATTTGACAGCGCGGCCGACGCATGTTGCAATCCAGACACAAATTAAAACTCTGACTGGAGAGACGGCCATGACGACTCGTGCACATCGCAGGAGCGGCAGTCGGTTGGCATTGAGCGCGCTGCTCGGATCGCTGCTGTCGACCACCGCTTACGCCCAGGTTGCCACCACCCCGGACGCCGCGGCGCCGGAGACCACCGAAACCACCGCGCCGGACAGCGCGATCACGGTGACCGGCACGCGCATCCGCCGCCCCGACCTGCAGAGCAACAGCCCGCTGACGATGGTGGGCAGTGAAGAAATCAGGAACCAGGGCGCGACTGCGGTCGAGAGCGTGCTCAACCGGCTTCCGCAGTTCACTGCCGACGCCAACGACAATGTCTCGAACGGTTCGGACGGCACCGCGAACATCAACCTGCGCAACCTCGGCTCGAACCGGGTGCTGACCCTGATCAACGGCCAGCGCATGCTGCCGTCGCAGGCGGTCGACATCAACTTCGTGCCGTCCGCGCTGATCGAGCGGATCGACGTGGTGACCGGCGGCGCCTCGGCGGTCTATGGCTCGGACGCGCTCTCGGGCGTCGTCAACTTCATCCTGCGCGACCATCTCGACGGCTTCCGCCTCGATGCCCAGACCGGCTTCACCCAGCACAACAACAACAATCGCGACGTCCGCTCGATCATCGCGAACCAGAAGTACAATGTGCCGCCGACCAGCGTGGTCGATGGCGGCAAGCAGGACATCAACGCGGCGTTCGGCAAGAACTTCGCCGGCGGTCGCGGCAACATCACCGTCTATGGCGGCTATCGCCACGCCGATCCCGTGCTCCAGTCGAGCCGCGACGTCTCGGCCTGCGCGCTGCAGGCCGCCGATGCGCGCGGCACCCGGCTGAACTGCGGCGGATCGAGCAACACGCCGTTCGGCAGCTTCACTCCGCTGGGCGGCCCCAACCAGGGCGTGAGCCTGACCAATTCGCGCGACGGCACCAAGACCTGGGTGCCCTATGACTCGACCTATGCGTACAATTACGCGCCGACCAACTATTTCCAGCGCTCGGACGAACGCTACACCGCCGGCGCCTTCGCCAAGTTCAAGTTCGCGCCCGAAGCCGAGCTCTATGGCAGCTTCATGTACATGAACGACCATACCTTCTCGCAGGCGGCGCCTTCGGCACTGTTCCTCGGGACGCCGTTCACGCTGCCGTGCAACCAGCCGCTGATGAGCGCGAGCCAGCTGGCGGCGCTATGCGGCACGGCGGCCGGCACCGCGGCGACGCAGGACACGCTGATCGGCTACCGCCTGGGCGGCAACGGCACGCTGCCGCGCCGCGACGACCTGCGCCACAAGGACTATCGCTACACCGCTGGCCTGCGCGGCGATATCGGCCACGGCTTCAGCTACGACGCGACCTTTGTCCGCTCGCTCGTCCGCTACGACGAGACCTATATGAACAACGTGGACAACGCCAAGGCGCAGCGCGCGCTCGACGTCGTCCTCGTCAACGGCACGCCGACCTGCCGCTCGGTGGTCAACGGCACCGATCCGGACTGCAAGCCGATCAACGTGTTCCAGGCCAACGGCCTGACCGGCGACCAGGCCTCCTATCTCTACAGCCCGAGCAAGACCGGCGCCCGCAACACCCAGACGATCTACAATGTGAGCGTCAACGGCGATCTTGGTACCTTCGGCATCCGCAGCCCCTGGGCGGAGAACGGCGCTGCGGTCGCGTTCGGCTTCGAGCATCGCAAGGAAACGCTGCGCTTCACCGCCGACGATATCGCGGAACAGGGCGGCGCGACGGACTCCGACGGCACGATCAGCGTCGTCGAAGGGTTCGGCGAGCTCGAAGTGCCGCTGCTCCAGAACCTGCCCTTCGCGCACGCACTGACGCTGAACGGCGGCGCGCGCTACTCGTCCTATACCAACAAGCAGAACTCGACCGGGCTCGGCTCGAAGTACAACGCCTTCACCTACAAGGGCGAGCTGACCTGGGCGCCGATCCGCGACGTGCGCCTGCGCGCCAGCTACAACCACGCGATCCGCGCGCCCAATATCGGCGAGCTGTTCGCCTCGCGCTCGATCGGCAACGTCGCGGCGCAGGATCCCTGCTCCGGCGCGACCCCGACCGCAACCGCGGCCGTCTGCGCGCTCACCGGCGTGACGGCGGCGCAATATGGCCGGATCATCGCCTGCCCGTCGGACGTCTGCTCGGCACAGGGCGGCGGCAATCTCGCGCTGAAGCCGGAACAGGGCGACACCTGGACGCTCGGCATGGTCATCACGCCGCGGATCGTCCGCAACCTCTCGCTGTCGGTCGATTACTACAACATCAAGGTGAAGAACTACATCTCCACCGTCGATCCGTCGCTGACGATCAGCCAGTGCGTCGCCACCAGCGATCCCTATTATTGCAGCCTGTTCAAGCGCGATCCGCGCTCGGGCGCGATCTTCGGCACCGACGGCTACGTCATCTCGACCACGCTCAACACTGGCTATCTGAAGACCTCGGGCATCGACGTCACCGCCGATTACACGCTGGGCATCGGTTCGCTCGGCAAGCTCAGCTTCAACATGGTAGGCACCTGGCTGGCCGAGCAGGTCTCCGAGCCGCTGCCGGGCCTCGGCAATTACGATTGCAAGGGCCAGTTCGGCTATACCTGCGGCCAGCCCTCGCCCGAATGGCGCCATGTGCTCCGCACGACCTGGCAGCTGCCGGAAAGCGCCTCGGTCTCGCTCGCCTGGCGCTATTATGGCGGCACGACGCTATCCAGCCTGTCGAGCAATTCGTTCCTGTCCGGAACGCCGAGCGTGGTGAACGCCAAGATCCCGGCCTATAACTATTTCGACCTCACCGTCGGCTTCTCGGTGACAGACCGGTTCCAGTTCCGGGCTGGCGTCAACAACCTGCTCGACAAGGATCCTCCCGCCATCGCCGCGGGCATCCTGTCCGCCTTCGGCAACGGCAATACCTATCCGGGCATCTACGACCCGCTCGGCCGGACGATTTTCTTCGGCACGACGATAAACTTCTGACGGGTTCGCCCCTAGGATCGCGGCTCCGGAACCCCTGGTTTCCGGAGCCGCATTGTTTTCCAAGCCACCGATATGACCGCCGGGAGCTACCGCATGATCCACCGCTCGCTCCTCTTCGCGTCCGTGGCGATGCTCGCCGCGCCGGCACCCGCCCAGACCGCCGCGCCCGCGGAGTGGGAACGGCCGGAGATCATCCGCGAAGGCGCGCGGCCGATGCACGCCACCTTCGCCGGGTTCGACACCCGCGCCGGCGCGCTGCGCGGCGATGTGCGCCGCTCGCGATACCATCTCTCGCTGGACGGCGCTTGGAAGCTCAAGCTGTCGCCGAACCCGGAAAGCCGGCCCGTCGGCTTCGAGCAGCCGGGCTTCGACGTCTCCGGCTGGGGAACGATGCAGGTGCCCGGCATCCTGCAGGCCAGCGGCCATGGCGGCCCGGTATTCGTCGGCAGCGGCTATCCCTTCCCGCGCAACCAGCCCTGGATCGATCACAGCTTCAACGAAGTGGCGTCGTACCGGCGCGACTTCGTCGTGCCCGCGCATTTCGCCGGGCGCCGGCTGCTGCTCAACATCGGCGCGGCGGGCGCGGCCTATTATCTCTGGGTCAACGGCAAGCGGATCGGCTATTCTGAGGACTCCAAGCTTCCCGCCGAGTTCGACATCACCGCCGCCGCCCGGCCGGGGCACAATGACATCGCCATCGAGCTCTATCGCTATGCCGATGGCAGCTATCTCGAGGACCAGGACTTCTGGCGGGTCAACGGGATCGAGCGGAGCGTGACGCTCTACGCGGCACCGCAGACGCATATCCGCGACCTCGACATCCGCGCCGGGCTGGATCGCAGCTATCGCGACGGCCTGCTCAACCTGGCGATCGCCACCGAAGGCACCGCGGCGGTCCGCACGCGCGTCACCCTGCTCGATCGCGGACGGACAGTGTTGACCCGCGAGGGGAGTCCGGATGGCGAAGGGGCCGTGCGGATCGAAGGGTCGGTCGCGAACGTGCGGCAATGGAGCGCGGAGGATCCCGCACTCTACACGCTGCTCGTCGAGCTGATCGATGCCAACGGCAAACTCCTCGAGGCGACCAGCAGCCGGATCGGCTTCCGCACGGTGGAGATCATCGAGGGCGAGCTGCGGGTGAACGGACGGCGGGTGATGATCCGCGGGGTCAACCGGCACGAGCATGATCCCCACACCGTCCGCATCGTCTCCGACGCGACATTGCGGCGCGACCTCGAGCTGATGAAGGCGGCCAACGTCAACGCCGTGCGCCTCTCGCACTATCCGAACGACGAGCGGATCTATGCGCTGGCGGACGAGATCGGCCTGTACCTGATGGACGAGGCCAATATCGAGAGCCATGGCTATCTCAGCCTGTCGCAGGAGCATGGCAACGCGTCGGAGTATCTGCTCGGCACCAAGCCCGAATGGCGCGCCGCGCATCTCGACCGGGTCAGCCGCATGGTGGAGCGCGACAAGAACCATCCGTCGATCATCTTCTGGTCGCTGGGCAACGAGACCGGGGTCGGGTCGAATTTCGAAGCCGCGGCGAAGTGGGTGAAGGCACGCGATCCCAGCCGGCTGGTGAGCTTCCTCGGCTGGAGCATGAGCGGCTGGCGCCACCCGGTGAACGCCTATGTCGATATCTTCGCGCCGATGTACGACGATATCGAGAAGCTGGTCGATTATGCCGAGCGGCCCGAATTCACCCAGCCGCTGATCCTGTGCGAATATGCCCATGCGATGGGCAACAGCCTGGGCAATTTCCAGGACTATTGGGACGTCATCCGCGCCCATCGCAAGCTGCAGGGCGGCTTCGTGTGGGACTGGGTCGACCAGACACTGATCCGCAAGGACGCCGAGGGACGCAGCTACTGGGCGCAGGGTCCCGATTTCGAGAACAAGGGCGGCGACGACAGCCCGGTCGGCGACGGCGTGATCCAGTCGGACCGCACGCCCGATCCCGAATATTTCGAGCTGGCCAAGGTCTATTCCCCGATCGTCTTCGAGCAGCAGCGGCCGGGCTTCGTCGTGGTCAATCGCCACGACCATATCGACCTGTCCCGCTTTACCCTCGATTGGCAGATGCTCGAGGACGGCGTGGAAGTGGCACATGGCGCGATCCCGACGCCGCAGGTCGGGCCCGGTGAACAGGCCTCACTCGAACTCAGGCTGCCTTCGGCACGCACGCCGGGCGCCGAGCGCATCCTGGTGCTGCGTGCCCGGGCCAAGGCGGGCGCCATTCCGCTGGTCCCGGCCGGGCAGGTGGTCGGCTGGGAGCAGTTCCCGCTATCCGAGCCGCGTGCCCTCCCCGCCCCCGCATCGCTCGTCGCGCCCACCGATAGCGGAGAGGTGCTACGCCTCGCCTCGGCCAATGCGGTGCTGGAGATCGACAAGGCGACCGGCCTGGTTCGCCGCTATGCGCGTGACGGGAAGACCCTGCTCAGCGGCGGCGCGCCCGATTTCTGGCGGGCACCAAACGACAACGACATCGGTATCGGCATCCCCAAGTCGCATGCCGCCTGGCAGCAGTTCAGCACCAGCCGCCGCCTCGATGCGCTCCGCGTCGACGGCAATGCCATCGTCGTCACGCACGACATGGGCGTGGGCTCGGTGAAGTTCGAGACACGCTGGACGATGGACGCCGGCGGCACGGTGCGGGTGGACGCCGCCTTCACGCCGCTGCGCGACGACCTGCCCGATCCGCCGCGCGTCGGCCTGGCCTTCCGAACCCCCGCGGCGCTCGACCATGTCCGCTGGTACGGTCGCGGGCCGCACGAGACCTATGCCGATCGCAAGACCAGCGGGCTGATCGCACGCTGGCAGGGCCTGCTCGCCGACCAGTATCACGACTATGCCCGGCCGCAGGAAAGCGGCACCAAGCAGGACGTCCGCTGGTTCGAGATCAACGACGCGCGCGGCGCCGGCCTGCGCCTGACCGGGGATCGGCCGCTGGCGATCAACGCGCTCGCCTTTCCCTATGCCGACCTGATGCCCAAGCCGCCGGGCAAGTCGCACAGCTCGGACATCCGCCCGCACGGCGAGGGTACGCTGTTGGTCGATGCCGCCCAGTCGGGCGTGGGCGGCGACACGGGCTGGAGCCTGGATGGCAGGCCGCACGTCAAATATCGCGTGCCGCTCGCGCCGATCCGCTGGACGTTCACGCTGGGACCGGCGGACCGATAGGGAGCCGGCGGCTCCCTACTTCCCCTCGACCCGCAGCATCACCACGCCGTGCGACGGCACGTCGAAGCCGAGTGCGTCGGCGGTGTGGGTGCCGCCCGTCCAGAGATTGCGCACGGCGCTGATCGCAGAGAACCCTGCATCGGCAGCCGTCGCGCTCATCCGCGCGGCGGCGTCACCGCGGTTGAACAGCGCCAGCGCGACCGAACCATCGGCGAGCGGCTTGGCCCAGATCTCGAGCGTGCCGTCCTTGCGGACCGCCTTGCCCTGGATGCCGCGCGCGTCCTGGTCGACCGCGATCACCTCGCGATTCTCCAGTAGCTTGAGCATCGCAGGCGGGGTCTGGCGCAGGTCGTGGCCCATCAGCAGCGGCGCGGCCGACATCGCCCACAACGTCATGTGCGTGCGATATTCGTCCTCGGACATGCCGCCATTGCCGATCTCCAGCATGTCCGGATCGTTGAAGCCGTTGGAGCCGGCATATTCGGCCTTGCCGTTCTTGTCGAAACCGATCTGGGCCATCGTCTTGTAGTCGTCGGTGATGTCGCCGGTGGTGCGCCACAGATGCCCGCCGACCAGCCGCCCCCAGCTGCCGACGTCGAACCGGCCATATTCGCACAGCGAGAAGATGATCGGGCGGCCGGTGGCCTCCAGCGCGGCGCCCATCTCGGCATAACTGCGCTTCACCGTGTCGGCGCTGTCGTAGAAATATTCGCCGGAGCACAGGTCGTACTTCAGATAATCGAAGCCCCAGTCGGCATAGCTCTGCGCATCCTGGCGGACATGGCCGTAGCTGCCTTCGTAGCCGGCGCAGGTGCGCGGCCCCTGCGAGCTGTAGATGCCGATCTTCAGCCCCTTGGCGTGCACATAGTCGGTGAGCGCCTTCATGTCGGGGAACTTGGCGTTCGGGCGGATGCGGCCGTCCGCATCCCGGGTGCCCTGCCAGCCATCGTCGATGTTGATGTAGCGATAGCCGGCGTCGCGCAGCCCGGTCGAGACCATCGCATCGGCCATGGCGCGGATCGTCGCGTCGTCGATCTTCTCGCCGAACTTGTTCCAGCTGCTCCAGCCCATCGGCGGAGTCGGCGCGAGCGGGAGCTGCGCCACTTCCTTCCAGGCCGGCAGCGCCTGGGCGCGGAAGGCGCGCGCCTCCGCCTCGCGGACCGTGCCGCGGCGGCCGCCTTCCGCGATGTCCGAGAACCACATCTTCCCGCCCAGTTGCACGCCCTTGGCCGTGCGGCGCAACGTCCAGGTCTGCACGGGATGCTCGCGATCGTTGAGGTTCTTCACTTCGAAGGTCAGCACGCCCTTGTCGAGCCGCGCATTCTGCATCGTCACCGGGCCGTACCACAAAGTGGTCACGGCGCCGGTGATCCGCGTGCCCTCGCTGGCCACCTGGACCATGGTCACGCCGGGCCGGGGATCGGCATGGTCGAAGATCCAGACCCCGTCATAGGGCGTCTTGGCCAGCGCCATGCCGGTGGGGGTCAGCGATGTCGCGAGGGCGAGCGCCCACAGCTTGCGGCTCATGATGCAGTTCCTTGTCGAGGGGCGCTCAGGCGGCCGCGTTGCGGCGCACGATGCTGGTACGCCGGCCAAAGGCGAAATAGACGATCAGCCCGATCGCGTTCCACAGCACGCAATAGGTCAGCGTCGAGCTCGGCAGGCTGAACAGCAGGTAGATGCAGCCCAGGATCGCCAGCGTGCCGACCACATAGGGCGCCGGGCAGCGGAACAGCCGCGGCATTTCCGGCGCGGTGCGCCGCAGCACCATCATCGATGCGCCGACCGCGATGAACGCGATCAGCGTGCCGGCATTGGCGAGCTCGGCGATCTTGTCGAGCGGGAACAGCCCGGCGACCACCGCGATGCCGACACCAGTCAGCAGGGTGATGAGCGTCGGCGCGCCGGTGCGCGGCGAGACCGCCGCCAGGCGGCGCGGCAGCAGCCCGTCGCGCGCCATCACGAAGAAGATGCGGCTCTGTCCGTACATCATCACCAGGATGACCGAGGGCAGCGCGATCACAGCGGCCAGGGCGATCAGGTGGCCGGCGAGCGGCTGGCCCAGGCTGCGCAGCACCAGCGCGAGCGGCTCGGGCGAGTTGGCGAGCTGCTGGAACGGCAGCGCGCCGACTGCGGCGATCGCCACCGCCATGTAGATCACGGTGCACACCAGCATCGAACCGACGATGCCGATGGTCAGGTCGCGGCCGGGGCGCTTGGCTTCCTCGGCCGAAGTCGCGACGGCATCGAAGCCGTAGAAGGCGAAGAACACGATCGCGGCAGCGGCCATCACCCCACGCTTCTCGCCGCCGAGCTCCGTGGAGCCGAAGCCATAAGGCATGAACGGATGGAGATTGTCGGCGTTGAACGCCGGCAGCGCGAAAGTGACGAAGACGCCTAGCGCGACGAGCTTGATGATCACCAGGATGATGTTGAGCGTGGCGCTCTCGCGCGTGCCGGCGATCAGCATGCCCATGACGGTCAGCGCCACCGCGACGGCGGGCAGGTTGACGATGCCGCCGCCATGTGGACCGACGAGCAGAGCCGCTGGCAGGTGTATTCCCGCCGACTGTATCCAGCCGACCAGATAGCCCGACCAGCCGACCGCGACGGTGGAGCAGGCGAGCGAATATTCGAGGACGAGGCTCCAGCCGACGATCCAGGCGATGGTCTCGCCCAGCGCGGCATAGCTGAAGGTATAGGCGCTACCGGCAGCCGGGATCATCGTCGCCAGCTCGGCATAGGCAAGCGCGGCGCAGGCGCAGACCGCACCCGCGATGGCAAAGGCGAGGATTACGGCCGGGCCGGCCCGTTCCGCGCCCACGCCGGTCAGCGTGTAGATGCCGGTGCCGACGATCGCGCCGACCCCCAGCGCGATCAGGTGCGGCCAGCTCAGCGTCTTGGCCAGTGCGTGGCCCTCCGCATGCTGCGTGACGGATGCTAGCGACTTGCGTGGGCCAAACATGGCGATTCCCCCTCGTTCTATCGTTATCGTGTCATGCCCCCGAGCCGAACTGCAGCCGCAGATCGTCGAGCGTGCGTTGAAGATGCTCGGTCAACATCGACACGAGCTTGTCGGTATCGCGGGCGATCCAGGCATCGAGCAGCTCGCGATGCTCCGCATGGGCGCGCGTCTCGCGGCCGGCGGGCTGGAGATGCGCGATGACGTAGCGCTCGGCCAGGATGGACAGGCGCTCGATCAGCTGGGTGGTCAGCAGCCGCCCGCCCGGGCGCACCAGCGCGGTGTGGAAGTCGCGGTTGCAGACCGCCACTTCGGCGAGATTGGTCGCGGCGGCGCCGTCGAGCCGCTGGAATGCCTCGACGACCATTTCGTGGTCCGCCTCGGTCGCGCGCTCGGCGGCAAAGGCGGCGGCGCGGGGCTCGATGCTGATCCGCAGCGCATAGATTTCCTCCACGCGGTCGGCGGACATCGGCTGGACGAAATAGCCGCGATTGGCGTGGCTGGTCAGCAGGCCTTCGTGCTCGAGACGCGCCAGCGCCTCACGCAGCGGGATCTTGCTGACCCCCAGTTCGGTGGCGAGTGCGTCCTGACGGATCGGCGCATTGTCGACCATGCGGCCGGTGACGATCTGCTCGCGCACGATCTCGAACACCCGTTCCGCCAGCGTGCGCACGACGATGCCGCTCGTTCCCCGCCCCTGGCGCGCGCCTGCTTCGCCGGGAAACGAACTCATCCGCGTCACTTTACCTGGAAACCTTCCCAGAACGGGTCCGCGCGATCGATCCAGATCGTGTTGAAGCCGGTGGCGATGGCCGAACCCTCGATCGAAGGAACGATCGCCTTCTGCTCGCCGAGCGCCGTCTCCGCCTCGACCCGGCCGATGAAGCGGCTGCCGATATAGCTTTCGTGGACGAAGCGGTCGCCGACCTTGAGCACGCCCTTGTCGAACAGATGGGCCAGGCGCGCCGAGGTGCCGGTGCCGCACGGACTGCGGTCGATCGCCTTGTCGCCATAGAACACCGCGTTGCGGCCATCGGCGCCCTCACCCTTCGGCTTGTCGGCCCAGAGGATGTGGCTGACGCCGCGAATGGTCGAATCGAGCGGGTGGACCGGCTCGAACTTCGCCCGCACCGCTTCGCGGACACGGCCGCTCAGATCGATGATCCGCGACGCACCGAGATCGTCCAGGCCGGTGTAGCGACCCTGCGGCTCAATGATCGCATAGTAATTTCCGCCATAGGAGACGTCGATCGACAGCGGGCCGATGCCCTCGACATCGACTTCGATCCCCTTGGCCGCGACATAGGCCGGAACATTGACGATCCGGACTGCGGTAACCTTGTCGCCTTCCTGCGTGTACGCGATGTCGATCACGCCGGCGGGCACTTCGACCTTGAGCTTGCCGGGGACGGCAGGCTGGATCAGGCCATGTTCGAGCCCGAAGGTGATGATGCCGATCGTGCCGTGCCCGCACATCGGCAGGCAGCCCGAGGTCTCGATGAACAGGATGCCGATGTCGCAATCCGCCTGTGTCGGCGGATACAGGAACCCGCCGGACATCATGTCGTGCCCGCGGGGCTCGAAGCACAGTCCGGTGCGGATCCAGTCGAAACGGGCCAGGAAATCCTGGCGCCGTTCCGACATTGATCCTCCCTTTAGCAGCGGGGCGCCGCCGGCGACCAGGCGGACCGGGTTACCAGCGGTGTGCCCGTCGATGCAGAAGAAGGTGTGGCGCATCCTGGGCTCAGGCCGCCTTTGCGACGCCGAGCGTCGGGCGGGTGGCGGCGGCCTTCTCGACCATCGCGATCACTTCCGCACGGCGTGCGCCTTCGAGCGGGTAGCGCGGCGGCAGCACGCGCTCGGAACCGCGGCCCATCACCTGCTCGGCGAGCTTGATCGACTGGACCAGGTCATGCTCCGCATCGAGGTGGAGGAGCGGCATGAACCAGCGATAGATTTCGAGCGCCTTGGCATAGTCGCCACGCTCGAACGCCGCGACCAGCTCGACCGACTCCTTCGGGAAGGCGTTGGTGAGGCCCGAGACCCAGCCCTGCGCGCCGAGGAACAGCCCCTCCAGCGCCACGTCGTCCAGGCCGGCGAACAGCACGTAGCGATCGCCGAACGCATTGCGGAAATCGGTGAAGCGGCGCGTGTCCGGAGCCGATTCCTTGACCGCGACGATGTTCTCGACGCCGCGGAGCGCCTCGAGCACTTCCTGGTCGATCACGGTGCGATAGGCCGGCGGGTTGTTGTAGAGCATGATCGGCAGCGCCGTCTTCTCGGCCACGCCCTTGAAGTGCGCGACCAGCTCGGCGGCCTTGGGCACATAGACCATCGGCGGCAGCAGCATCAGGCCGTCGGCCCCGGCCTTCTCGGCAGCCTGCGCATAGCGCGCCGCGCGGCGCGTGTCGTATTCCGAAACGCCGGTGATCACCGGCACGCGGCCATCCACGACCTCGACGATCGCCGAGAGCACGCTGACCTTCTCTTCATATTCGAGCGAATTATTCTCGCCCACCGTACCGAGTGCGATTACTCCGGTAACGCCGTCGCGGACCAGATCGTCCACAACCCGCTGCGTGTCGGCGAGATCAATCGAGAGATCCTCGCGCAGCTGCGTCGTCACCGCAGGAAAAACACCCTTCCATCCGATCGTCATCACTTACCCCAATCCTTGAAGTCGGATAACGTATACGATACTGGTTTGTGCGTTGCAAGAGGTTGAGCGTGAAGAGCATTACTATCATCGGGGGCGGAATCGTCGGGCTCTCCTGTGCTTCGGCACTGTTGCGGGCCGGGCATCGGGTGGTGGTGCTCGAGGCATCACATGCCCGCAATGCGGCATCCTGGGGCAATGCCGGCCACATCGCGACCGAGCAGGTGGCGCCGCTCGCGTCGATCGCGTCGCTGAAATCCGCCTGGCGCCGGCGCTTTGCCGCGGGCGGCGCGCTCGACCTGCCGCTCACCGCGATCGGCGAATGGCTGCCCTTCGCTATACGCTTCATGTCAGCCGCCCGACCCAGCCGGTTCGAAGCAGGTAGTGCTGCGCTGCGTGCCCTGCTCGGCGAAGCGATACCCGCCTGGCAGCGCGCGCCCTGGGCCAGCCCGGACCTGGTGAAGGCCGATGGGCATCTCGTCGCCTGGGAGACGGACGCGTCCGCCGCAGCGGGCAAGCGATCCTGGACCGGCAGCGACACCGGCACCGCGCGGCTCCACGATGCCGGATCACAGGACCTGGCCGCGCTGCGTGCGCTGAGCCGCGCGCCCATAGCGGGTGCAGTGCAGTTCGAGGGCACGGGGCAGGTCACCGATCTCGACCGGCTCGCGCAGGCGCTCGAGGAAGAGATATTGGCACTGGGCGGCGTGATCGTACACGAGCCCGGCGCACTCACCGTCCGCGATGGAAAGGCAGAGGTCCCGGGGCATGACGGCGACCTGGTGCTCGTCGCCGCCGGCGCGCGCAGCCGGGCGCTGGTCGAGCCCGCCGGCCACCGCGCCCCGATCATCGCCGAGCGCGGTTATCATATCCGCGCGCAGGTGCAGGATTGGCCGATCCCGGTGCCGGTGGTGTTCGAGGACCGCTCGATGATCGTCACGCCCTATGGCGATACCGTGCAGGCGGCGAGCTTCGTCGAGCTGGGCGAGATCGATGCGCCCGCCGACCCGCGCAAATGGGAGCGACTCGAGGCGCATGTCGCCGAACTCGGCCTGCCGATGCAGGGCCCGTACACGCGCTGGATGGGCGCGCGCCCCACCTTGCCGGACTATCTCCCGGCGATCGGGCGGTCGCGCCGGGCATCCAATCTGCTCTATGCCTTCGGCCACCAGCATCTGGGGCTGACCCTGGCGCCGATCACCGCCGAGCTGGTGACGGCCCTGGCCGGCGAGGCCGAACCCCATATCGACATCACGCCGTTCGACCTCGAGCGATTCGGCGGCAAAGGAGGACGCAAATGACCATCGGTGGATCGACGATCGAAGCGGAGCTCGCCTCGCTCGCGGCCTGGGCCGCGCCGGCGCCGCGCATCACCGTCGAGGAGCGGCTGGGCCGCATAGAGCGCGCCCGCGAGCGGCTCGACGCGATCGGCGCCGACGCGGTGCTGGTGAACGCCGGCCCGAGCCTGCGCTATTTCACCGGCGTCGCCTGGTCGCCGACCGAGCGGCTGGTGGCCTTGCTGCTGCCCCGGAACGGCCGCCCGCTGGTGATCTGCCCGGCGTTCGAGCGCGGCTCGCTGGAGGCCGAGCTGGTCGTGGATGCCGACCTGCTGCTCTGGCAGGAGGACGAAAATCCGATCGACCTGATCGTGGATGCCCTGCCGCGCGATTCGGTGCTCGCGATCGATCCGCTGCTCCCCTTCCTCTGGTCCGAGCAGCTTCGCGCAGCGTTCCGCCCCGTTTCCGGCGCGCCGGTGATCGACGCGCTGCGCATGATCAAGTCGCCGACCGAGCTCGCCTTGATGCAGCAGGCCAAGTCGATGACGCTGGAGGTGCACCGCCGCGCCGCGCGCATCCTGGCGCCGGGGATGCACGCCAGCACGGTCAAGGACTTCATCAACAAGGCGCACCGTGCGCTGGGCGCCGCCGGTTCGACCTTCTGCGCGGTCCAGTTCGGCACCGCGACCGCCTATCCGCACGGCCTGCCCTTCGATCAGGCGCTCGAAGAAGACCAGCTCGTGCTGATCGATACCGGCTGCACGGTCGACGGCTATCATTCGGACATCACCCGCACCTATGGCTTCGGCCGGGTCGATGACGAAGTCCGCGCGACCTGGGATCTGGAGAAGGAAGCCCAGGCCGCCGCGTTCGACGCGTGCCGGCCGGGCGAGTCGTGCGAGAGCGTGGACTATGCCGCCCGCGCGGTGCTCGAGCGGGGTGGCCTGGGCCCGGACTATCGCCTGCCCGGCCTGCCGCACCGCACCGGCCACGGCATCGGCCTGGCGATCCACGAGCCCGCCTATCTGGTGCGCGGCGACCGCACCCCGCTGGCGCCGGGCATGTGCTTCTCGAACGAGCCGATGATCGTCGTGCCCGAGCGCTACGGCATCCGCCTGGAGGATCACATGTACGTCACCGAGACCGGCTCCGCCTGGTTCACCGAGCCGCAGGTGGCGATCGACCGGCCCTTCGCCTGATCGAACAACGCGCACCGTCGGCGATCGGGCCGACGGTGCGCCTTTTCGTTACTTGCCGCAGTCCGCCGGAGCGCCGGCCGGCGCGGAGACGGGCTTCCGGGCACCCGGCGCCAGCGCTTCCCATTCCTGCACGCCGACCCCGGCATAGGTGCCGCCCGCACTGGATGCATCGAACACCGCGCGCAGGCAGCGCGTGGTCACCGGGGCGAAGCGGACGTCCTGGAACGCGCCCGGCGTCGTGCCATAGCCGCTCGCGCCCGGCACCGGCTTCCAGCCGCCGCTCCAATATTCGAGGTGCCAGGCCGCTGGCGGCGCCACGCCGACGCCCGATCCCGCCGGCTGGTCGGCAAAGAAATAGATGCGCGATCCGTTGAGCGTCACCGGCTTGTCCCAGCGATACTCGATCCAGGGCTGTTTCGGGTTGTTGCCGTTCCAAGTGCCCCACATCTCGGGCGGCAGCGGATTGGCGCGCACCTTGCCGTCGTTGATCGCGGCGATCCAATATTGCAGCGGCACCTGGTTCGACGACGACGCCCAGGCCGATCTCGCCACATTGCGCGTCGCCACGGGCGCGGGCTGCGGCGCGCGGGTCGGCACCACCGGCCGCATCGCCGCGGGCGAGACGCTGTCGTCCCATTCGACCGGGTCGATCGCGACGCTGCGCCGGAAATGCCCGCCGCCCACCGCATCGGCGGTGTGGTAGGCCATGTACCACTTGCCCTTGAACTCGACGATTCCGGCATGCGAGGTGGTCGAGGAGACCGGACGCAGCGCGACGCCGCGATAGGTCCAGGGTCCGAGCGGCGAGGTCGCCGTGCCCCAGGCCTGGCAGGCATGATAGACCGCCGGGGTGCAGGCGCTGTCGGGGCCCGCCTTGTTGCCCGCATAGAGCATGTAATAGATGCCCTTGCGCTTGAAGATCCACGGCGCCTCGAAGAAGCCGGTCAACCCCTGGATCCGCGTCTCGGGACCCTTGGGCGTGATCATGTCGCGCTCCAGCTCCATGCCGCGCATCTGCCCGAACGTGCCCCAATAGAGGTAGACCCGCCCGTCATCGTCGACCAGCACCGTGGGATCGATGTTCTGGATGTCGTTCGGAACCGGGATCTTCTGCGAGACGATCGGCCCGGCGGGGTGTGCGTCCTTCCAGGGTCCGTTCACGCTGTCCGCCACCGCGACGCCGATCGCGAACCGGTCCTTCGCGTCGCTGTCGCGCTCGAGCACCGGCGCGTAGAAATAGAAGCGCCCGTCCGGCCCCTTCACGATCTGCCCGGCATAGGCCCGCGCCGGCTCGGCCCAGGCGAACACGTTCTCGGGCCGGATGAAGCCCGGCTTATGCTGCCAGACGTGCGAAGCCGGGTCGCGCGTCGACAGCAGCTGCCATTCGGGCATGATGAAGTCGTTGACCTCCGGATCGGCCACGTCCCGTCCGGTGAGGATGTAGAGCGTGTCGCCATCGACCAGAGGCGCCGGATCGGTGGTGTAATAGCGCCCGTCCGCAAGGATCGGATTGCCCTTCGAGGTCACCGTCTCCGGCGCCTCCACGCCTTGCGCGCAGGCAGCACCGGGCAGCGCCAGCAGCGCGGCGAAAGCCATCATTCGCATCAGGTCATTCCTCGTCGGGATAGGGGCCCTTGCCGCCGTCGGCGATGAGCTTGTCGATACGCCGGTCGATCTCGGGAACCGGCACCGATCCGAGCGCGAGCACGGCGTCGTGGAAGGCACGCAGGTTGAACTTCCCGCCCAGCGCCTTCTCGGCGCGCGTCCGGGCGTTCAGGATCGCCAGTTCGCCGGTGTAATAGCTCAGCGCCTGGCCGGGCCAGGCGATGTAGCGATCCACCTCGGTCTCGATCTCGTGATCGGCCAGCGCGGTGTTGTCGTGCAGATATTGCTGCGCCTGCTCGCGGGTCCAGCCCTGGGCGTGGATGCCGGTGTCGACCACCAGCCGCGCCGCGCGCCACATCTGGTAGCTGAGCATGCCGAACAGCTCGTAGGGCGTTTCGTACATCCCCATTTCTTCGCCCAGCGCCTCCGAATAGAGCGCCCAGCCCTCGCCATAGACCGAGAGATAGGTGTCGCGGCGGAACGCCGGCAGGTCCTTGTTCTCGGCGGCGAGCGGCATCTGGAAGGCGTGGCCCGGCGCGCTTTCGTGCAGCGTCAGGGCCGGGAGCGAATAGAGCGCCCGCGCCGGCAGGTTGTAGGTGTTGATCAGGTAGACGCCCGGCCCGCCCCGGCCGCTGGTGTAGAAGGGGGCGATGTCGTCCGGCACTGGGATGATCGCGAAGCGGCTGCGCGGCAGCCGGCCGAAATATTTGGACGCCTTGCCGTCGAACTTCTTGGCGATCCACGCACCGCGATCGAGCAGGTCCTGCGGCGTCTTGGCGTAGAATTGCGGATCGGTGCGCAGGAACTTGAGGAAGGCGGGGAAATCGCCCTTGAACCCGACCTGCTGCATCACGTCGTGCATGCGGGCGCGGATCTTGGCGACCTCGGCCAGGCCGATCGCATGGACCTGCTCGGGCGTCTGGTCGAGCGTCGTATATTCGGCGACCTTCGAGCGATAATAGGCGTGCCCGTCCGGCAGGTCATAGGCGGCGAGAACGGTGCGTGCGCCCGGGATATATTCCTCGCGCAGGAAGCGCAGCAGCTTGGCATGGGCCGGCACCACGGCATCGCGGATTGCCGCTTCGCCCTCAACCCGCAGCTTCGCCTGGACGTCCGCCGGCATCCCCGCGGGGAATTTGGTGAAGGGTGTGAAGAAGGGCGAGTCGGCGGGAGTCTTCGCGTCGACGACCTTGGCGACCCCGGCGTCGCGCCCCTTCAGGGTGATCTGCGGCGGCGTGAACCCGCGCTTGAGGCCCGCACGCATGTTCTCGATCTGCTGGTCGAAATAGCGCGGCATGTCGCGCAGCGTCGCCAGGTAGCGGCGATAATCCGCCTCGCGCACGAAGTCGCCGCGTCCGGCTTCTACAAGGTCGCCCCAGAAGCTGCTGTCCGCGTTGAGCGGCTTTTCATAGTCGCGGAACTTCTGCTCGTTGAGCAGCGCCTCGATCTGGCCCTTGTAGACCGCGTAGTTGACCTGCTCGGCCGGCGAGAGGGTGGCGGGCTTGATCCGGTTCAGCGCGGCCAGCGTCGCGGTCCAGCGTGCCAGCCGTGCCGCCTGTGCGGCGGGGCCGACATCGGGCAGGCCCGGCTTGTCGTTCTTCGGGCTGTCCTCGCTCGGCCCCTGCTGGCGCTGCCGCCAGGCATATTCCTCGGTGTAGAGCTTGCGGAACTGGGCATCGGCGGCGCCCTTGGGGATGCCTGCATCCGCCGCCGTCGTCGCCATCACCGCCACACCCGCCAGCATCCAAGCCGCGCTACGCCATCCCGCCACGATCACTCTCCGATTGCCATGATGTCCGCATATAGTCCCGCGGGGATGGTGACACCCTCGCTCAGGCTGCGCGCCCGCGCGGCATAGCGCCGCTGCGAGGGCAGCCGGGCGCCCTGCCCCTCGATTGCAGCGAACATCGCTTCCGCACGCTCGAGATGCGCCTGCACCGCCTCGCCGAGAAAGCCCGCGGGGTCGATCGCCAGGATCAGCTCGCCCCCGATCGGCGATCCGCCGCGCCCCTGGTCGGCCGCGATCGATTCGGCGCTGGTCATGTCCGCGATCAGCGGCCCGGCGAGCAGCTCGACCATCGCTGCCAGGGCCGAGCCCTTGTGCCCGCCGAACGTGCGCATCGCACCGTTCAGCACCGCCTCGGCATCGGTGGTCCCGCGTCCCTCCGCGTCATAGCCCCAGTCCTCGGGAACCGCCCGGCCCTCGCGGCGGTGCAGCTCGATCTCGCCGCGCGCGACGGCGCTGGTGGCGAAGTCGAACACGAACGGATCGCGCCCCGGCCGGGGCCAGCCGAATGCGATCGGATTGGTCCCGAACACCGGCTTCGTCCCGCCCGCCGGCGCCACCCAGGCATGGCTGGGGGTGAAGGCCAGGGCGACCAGCCCCTGCTCCGCCAGCATCTCCACCTCGGGCCACAGCGCCGCGAAGTGCACGACATGGTTCAGCGCCAGCGCGGCGATGCCATTGGCGCGCGCCTTCTCGACCAGAAGCGGCATGCCGCGTTCGAAGGCGAGCTGGGCAAAGCCGCCGCCGCCGTCCACGCGCACCAGCCCGGCCTTGGGTTCGCTCACCTGCGGCACCGCATCGGGCACCACCACGCCGGCGCGGATGCTGCGATCGGCGACGAGCAGCCGATAGATGCCGTGGCTGGCGCAGCCGTCACGCTCGCCCGAGACCATCGTCTCGGCAACCGCATCGGCATGATCGCCGGCCAGCCCCGCCGCGCGCAGCTTGGCGCGGGCGAGTTCCCGCAAGCTGTCGAGCGTCATCGCGACGCCGGCCGGCGCCTCGCTCAATTCGCCGCCGCCGGCTTGGCGGTGAACAGCCGCACCCCGAAGATCGGGCCCGCGGTGCTGCGGTCCTTGGGCACGATCCGCACGCGCACCTTCTGCTTGCCGCGGGTCAGCGCCTCCGGAACCGCATATTCGACGTCGAAGAACTTGCCCGGCGCGTCATGGTCGAGCTTCTGCGTCGCCACCTTGGTGTTGTCGATCAGGATGTCGAACGTCCGCCCGCGCTCGTCACCCCAATAGCTGGCCTGCAGCATCAACGGTCCCGGCTTCACCGCCATGTCGAACTCGAGGAAACCGCCCGAGCGCACGTCGCGGCCCTGGCGGCCGCGATAGGTGACCGGCCAGGACATTTCGGAGGTCAGGCTGTGGTCGCGCTCCGGCTGCATCTCGCCCAGGTGCATGACGTCGACCGAACGCGCCGCGATGTCGCGCAGGCGGGCCTGCTCGGCATTGTAGGCGGCCTCCTCGACCTTCCACGCCGCCTCGCTGAAGCGCTTGAAATAGACGGCGCTGCGGCGGTTGTACTGGCGATAGAAAGGCACGAAGTCGAGGTTCGACGGCCGCACCACGCCCTTGGTCGCATAGCGTCCCGCGGCGGCATCCGTGGGGACGAAACCGGCGATCAGGTCGGCGCCGACCAGCGCCGGATCGGCCTGCTCCCACTTGGTCTCGCGCGATCCCAGATCGGCGGCGAGCACCATCGGGCCGCGCAGCACCGCGATCGTGCTGTCGTCGCCCGGCGCCGCTTCGATCCGCAGGTCGAGCGGCAGGGTGATCTGCACAGTGTCGCCGGGCTGCCAGCGGCGATCGACGATCGCATAGCCGCGCGCGAACACCGGGGTGACCGGCTTGCCGTTGACGGTGACTTCCGCCTTGCCGTTTGCCCAGCCCGGCACGCGCAGCGACAGCGGGAACTTGCCGGCCTTGATCTTGGCGAAGCTCAGTGTCGAAGTCGGCGTGAAGGGATAGCTGGTCTCGAGCTTCACCGATCCGCCGCGCTTCGCCAGGCGCGCCTCGGCGGGGATGTAGAGATTGACGATCAGGCCGCCGGCATCGTCTTCCCAGAAGATCGACTCGCCGTGCTTGGCATGGCTCTCCATGCCCGAGCCGACGCAGCACCAGAAGGCGTCGTCGTCGGTGCTCGAAAAGCCGCGCTCGGCGCCACTCATCAGCGGGGTCATATAGGTGAAGCCGCCGGTCGCCGGGTCCTGCGCCGACATCACGTGGTTGAGATGCGCGCGCTCATAATAGTCGAACAGCGCGCCGTCCTGGTCCCACGCATAGAGGTGCCGGGTGAGCTTGAGCATGTTGTAGGTGTTGCAATGCTCGCAGGTCACTTCGGTGATGTGCTGCGACGTGGTGTCCGGCTCGAAGAAATACTCGCGATCGGCATTGCCGCCGATGACGTAGCTGTGGTGGTGCACCACGCGATCCCAGAAGAAGGTCGCCGCGGTCCGCCGCTTCTCGTTGCCGGTGATGTCGTAGAGCCGCGCCAGGCCGATCAGCTTGGGCACCTGGGTGTTGGCGTGGAAATTGGCGAGCTTGTCCTCGCGGTTGGAAAGCGGATCGAGCACGCGGTTGTCGTAGATCAGCTCGGCCATCTTGAGCCAGCGCGGGTTGCCGGTGCGCTGGTGCATCTCGGCATAGCTCTCGTTGAGCCCGCCATATTCGCAGCCCAGCACTTCCTGCACCTGCGCCGGGGTCAGCGCCAGGAATACGCGCTCGAAATAGCCGCCCAGCCCTTCGACGACGACGAGCGCCTTCTTGTTGCCCCAGGCGCCGTGGACGTCGAGCAGGCCCGCGAACAGCTTGTGTACCGTGTAGAGCGGCGACCACGAGCCGTTGAGATCGAATCCCCCCGACTTGATCTCGCCCTTGGTCAGCTCGGCGAAGATCTCCTCGCCATCGACGACGGTGCCGTCCTTCCGCTTGCGGCCGAGCGCGCCGACATAGCCGGTGCCGCGCTTCGCCTGCGCCTCGGCGAGTTCGTCGACGATATAGTCGGCGCGACGGCGCATCTCGGCGTCGCCGGTCTGCTGCCACATCAGCACCAGCGCGGTGAGGTAGTGGCCCAGCGTATGGCCGGCGATCGTGTCGCTCTCCCACCCCCCATAGATCGCCGCCTTGGGCTCGAGGCCGGCATATTTGCGGAAATTGTGGAGGAACCGGTCCGGGCTCAGCCGGAGCAGATATTTGTGGTTGACCTCGACCGCGGTCGCGAAATCCGACGGAAGCAGGCGCACGTCGCCCAGCGGCAGCGGCTGCACCTTGGCCGGCGCGCGCACCGCGGCGGCAACCGCCCGTGCGGCCGAGCCGGCGCCGAAGCTCAGCGCCGCGGCGCCGATCATGAGTTCCCGTCGCGAGGTTGAAATCGACCGCATCACGCTCTCCAATGGATATGGTATACGATTACGCCTGGTAATCGGGGGCGTCAATCCTCGCGGCAGGCTGTCCGGGTCTGCCGCGAGGAAAGCGCCTCAGGCCTTGGTCATCGCGCCGTCGACACGACGCGCGACCTTGTAGGGATTGTCTTGCCGCAGGGCGTCCGGCAGCAGCCGGTCCGGCAGGTTCTGGTAGCACACGGGCCGCAGGAACCGGTCGATCGCCAGCGCACCGACCGAGGTGGTCCGGCTGTCGCTGGTCGCCGGGAAGGGCCCGCCATGCACCATCGCGTGGCTCACCTCGACGCCGGTCGGCCAGCCATTGGCGAGGATGCGCCCGGCCTTGCCGGCGAGCAGCGGGATCAGCGGCGCGACCAGTGCCTCGTCCGCCTCGTCGAACAGCAAGGTAGCGGTCAGCTGGCCCTCCAGCCCCGCGATCAGCCCCGCGATCTCCGCAGCATCCTTGATCCGCACGATAATCGACGAAGAACCGAACACTTCATGCGAAAGCGCTCTGTCCGCTTCGAACGCATCCGCGTCGGCGACGAACAATGCACCCTGCGCCTGGTTGACACCCTCGCCCACCAGGCCGCGCGCGACCATCTTCACCGCCGAATGCGACGCGAGTGCATCGACGCCCTTGCGGAAATTGGCGTGGATTGCCGGGCTCAGCATCTGCTGGGCGGGGCTGGCGCCCAGTGCGGTTGCCGCCGAGGCGATGAAGGCGTCGAGGTCGCTGCCTTCGAAGGCGATGACCAGCCCGGGATTGGTGCAGAACTGCCCGGCGCCCATCGTCAGCGACTGGATGAAGGCCGCGCCCAGCGTCTCGCCGCGCGAACGGGCGGCCTCGGGGAACAGGATCACCGGGTTGATGCTGGACATCTCCGCATAGACCGGAATCGGCTCCTCGCGCCCCGCCGCGATGCGCACGAGCGCGAGCCCGCCGCCGCGCGAGCCGGTGAATCCCACCGCCTTGATCCGCGGGTCCGCCACCAGTGCGCCGCCGAGTTCGTTGGTCGTGCCCGGCAGATAGGAGAAGACGCCGGGATGCAGCCCGCAGGCCTTCACCGCCTGCTGGATCGCCCGCGCGACCAGCTCGCCGGTGCCCGGATGCGCCGGATGGCCCTTGACCACGACCGGGCACCCCGCCGCGAAGGCCGAGGCCGTGTCGCCACCCGCCACCGAGAAGGCGAGCGGGAAATTCGAAGCGCCGAACACCGCGACCGGCCCCAGCGCGACATTGCGGCGGCGCAGATCGGGGCGCGGGATCGCGCGTTCCGGAAGCGCGGTGTCGATGGTCACGTCGAGCCAGGCGCCTTCGCGCACCACGCTCGCGAACAGCCTGAGCTGGCCGATCGTGCGCCCGCGCTCGCCTTCCAGCCGCGGACGCGGCAGGCCGGTCTCCGCCATCGCACGATCGGTCAGGGCGTCGCCGATCGCGGCGATGCCGTCGGCGACCGCGTCGAGGAACTGGGCGCGGGCCTCGGGCGCCAGCTCGCTGAAGCTGTCAAAGGCCTGGGCCGCGAGCGCGCATGCCGCATCAACATCAGCCGGCCCGGCCTCGGCAAAGGCGGGGGCGATCGTCTCGCCGGTCGCCGGATTCACCGCATCGAAGGTGCCGCCACTCGCCGGATGCGCATCCGCCCCGATCAAAATGGCTCCGGTAATCTCGACCACAATACTCTCCTTAGCCCGACCGTATACGATTCTTATCTTTGCAATAGGACCCCGACACCGTCAACCCGCTCGTTGGAAGCTTGGCGTGCAACCGGAAGAATACAGCACTGGCCAGAGCGGACGATCAGTCGCCCTCGCCACCCCGCAGCGAAACCTCGGTATCGGCGAGGGCAAGCCGGACCAACTCGGTCATCGCGCCGCGCGACCCCGCAACGTCACGCGCGGCGATCGCATCCAGCAAGGAGCGATGGTCGGGGATGGGGTCGCGCGGCAACTCGCGATCACGCTGCTTGTAGATCGTCGTCCAGGCGATCGCCGCCATGATCGAGCTCGCCAGCGCGATCATTGCATCATTCTGCGTCGCCTCGAGCATGATCATGTGGAAACGCTGGTCGGCGAAGCGCCCCTTCTCGGTCGCGAGTCCGTGCAGCGCCATCTCCGCGAGCGCGGTGCGCATTTCCACCACCTGCGCATCCGATCGCCGCTCCGCCGCGAACGACGCCGCAGTGGGCTCCACCACCATGCGCAGTTCGAAGAGATCGCGGACGAACTTCAGGCTCGGCTCCGACTCGAACTGCCAGGCGAGGAGGTCGGGATCGAGCAGACTCCATTGCCTTCGCGGCGCAACGCGCGTGCCTGCCTTGGGCCAGCTTTCCACCAGCCCCTTGGCCGCGAGCATGCGCAGCGCCTCGCGCAGGGCCGAGCGGGAGATGCCGATCTGGTCGGCATATTGGATCTCGCTGGGGAAGACATGCCCCTCCGGCAGCACGCCCGAGAGAATCTGGACCGCAAGCTGCTGGGCGAGGGACCCCTTGAACCGCTGCGCGCTCTTGCTCTGTATCAGCGCGCCGGTCCGGATGTGCGAGTGGGATGGTGGCGAAGCCACGTCTTTGCTCTCCTTGGTCGGGAAACCTATCCCAACCCGGAATGATTGCAAGCGTCGTACATTATACGGTATAATTTTTGTTGAGGCAGCCGACCATGCTGGTTATGCATCGGGTCCGGGAGGCGACATGCATAACAGACAATTTGCTGCACGATTGCTGGCGGGGACGCTGCTGGCCATCACGGTCACGGCGAACGCGGACCCTACACCGAATCCGACTCCGAGCCCCGCGCCGGCCGTCACCGAACGCTATGCGCGCGCGGATCGCTATCTGCGGCCGCAGATCGACAAGCTGATCGTGAACGCGAACCTGGACGCCGGCTTCACCCAGGACGGATCGGGCATCCTTTACCGGCTCGGCAACCAGGGCAAGCGCGACATCATCTATCGCAACCTCGCCACCGGCGAAGTGCGCAGCGTCGTCAATGAAGCGAAGCTCGCCCAGCTGCTCGCCGCGGCCACCGGCAAGGAAGTCGATTCCGCCGCGCTGTGGCTGCAGGGGCTCGACTACAACACCAAGGACTCCACGCTCAGCTTCGGCCTGGCCGACAAGCGCTGGACCCTCACCACCGCCCAGACGCTGGTCGAGGCCGCCAAGGGCGACCCCGAAGGCGAAGGCGCCGTGTCGCCAGATGGCCGGTTCGAAGTCATCGCCCGCGACTTCAACCTGTTCGCGCGCGACCGCAAATCGGGCCGCGAGACCGCGCTGACCACGGACGGCACCCGCGAACAGCCCTATGGCCGCAGCATCCCGCAGCTCGCCGACATATTGAAGGCCGGCACCGAGGAGCCGGACATGCCGGTATCGGTGAGCTGGTCCCCCGACAGCCGCCAGATCCTCACCTGGCGGCTCGACACACGCGGGGTCGAGAAGCTCTCGATCACCCAGGAGAACCCGCCGGGCAGCTTCTATCCGCGCAGCTTCAAATATGTGTATCCGCTCGCCGGCGCGGCCAAGCTGCCCCAGGCGACACGGCTCGCGATTGATGTCGAGGCGGCGATCCGCGACGGCAAGGCCAAGCCCGTGCCGCTGGACATCCCGTCGGAATCGATCCTCTACCCTTCGCCGCCGGATCTCGGCTGGTCGGGCAACAAGGCCCGCGTGCAGTGGACCGAGCGTGGCTATGGCCAGCTTGTCGTCTACGAGGCCGATCCGAAGACCGGCAAGGCGGTGGTCACCGCGCGCGAGGCGGTGAAGCCGCTCGTCACCGTGACGTCGAGCTTCCTGCGTTCGGCGCCCGAACTCGGCGGCGAGCTCAGCGTGTCCGAACGTACCGGCTGGGCGCAGCTCTATCTCGTCCGCCCCCAGGATCCGGATGGCGGCATCGCGATCACCCGCGGCGAATGGGAAGTGCTGGGCGTCGACCATATCGACGGCGCGCAGAAGACCATGCTCATCACCGGCGTAGGCCGCGAGCATGACCGCAATCCCTATTACCAGTCGCTGTACCGCATCGCGATGGACGGGACGCCGGCGAAGCTGCTGACGCCGGAACCGCTGGACCATCAGGTCCAGGTCTCGCCCGACGGCAAATGGTTCCTCGACGCGATGTCGAGCCCGACCGTGCCGACCCGCACCGTGCTGCGCGACGCGACGGACGGCCGGATCGTCGCCGAGCTCGCCCGCGCCGATGCCAGCGCGCTGTTCGCGACCGGTTATACCGCGCCCGAACCCTTCCAGGGCGTCGCCGCCGACGGCAAGACCCCGCTCTACGGCATGATCTGGCGCCCGGCGAACTTCGATCCGAAGCGCAGCTATCCGATCATCGACGCGGTCTATACCGGCCCGACGACGACCAACGTGCCCACCGACTGGCGCGGCACGCTCACCGCCGGTGCCGGCAGCGTCGCGCAGATCGGCGCGATCGTGGTCAGCATCGACGGCACCGGCACCTCGCGCCGCGGCCAGGCCTTCCGCCTGCCCGCCTACCAGAATCTCGGCGAAGTCGGCCTGGATGATCACATCGCGATGATCCGTCAGATCGCGGCGAAGTATCCGTACGTCGATGCCACCCGTGTGGGCGTCTATGGCGGATCGGCCGGCGGCTATGACGCCGCGCGCTTCGTCCTGCGCCGCCCCAACTTCTTCAAGGTCGCCGTCGCCTCGTCGGGCAATCACGACCTGCGGCTCGACAAGGCCTGGTGGCCCGAAGTCTCGATGGGCAATCCCGATCCGGCAGTGTGGGAGCGCAACTCCAACATGTCGGTGGCGAAGAACCTCACCGGCAAGCTGCTGCTCATCCATGGCGACATCGACGACAATGTCCCCGTCACCGAGAGCCTGCGCCTGGCCAATGCGCTGATCACCGAAGGGCGCGACGTCGACCTGGTGATCCTGCCCAATACCACCCACCGCGTCGCCCAGCCCTTCTTCTGGCGCAAGCTTCGCGACTATTTCACCCGCAACCTTCTGGACGAGAAGCCGCCGGTGCTGCCACTGCCTGAACCGGCGCCGGCACCCGCCCCTGCCACGCCGGCGATCGGCGCAGCCACGAAATGAGACCCGCCATGCCCAAGATCCGCACCCTTGCGCCCGCCGCGCTCCTCCTCGCCGGCCTGTCCTCCACTGCGCTGATCGCGCAGGAGCAGCCCAAGCCGGTCTATGCGCCGATCCAGAAGACCGCCCACAAGGTCGGCAGCTTCGAAGTCGAGCTGCGCGCCGACACCCAGACGCTGGCGCGCCTCTCGCCCGCCGCGGAGCCGGCCTTCAGCTTCGTGCCCACCGCACGCGAGCCCGAGCGCGCCGGTGACGGCTACAACCATATCGGCGACCTCAACCTGCGCGTTCGCGCGCCTGGTGGCGAATGGCGCGACTTCGCCTCGGCCCATGCCCGCAAGCCGATCCGCCTGCTGCCGGCATCGGGCAAGGTGATCGCCGCGGCGGACATCACTGCGAGCATGGGCGCCGACGCGCCGTTCAGGGTCGAGCGCCGCTGGGTGAACGAGGCCGGCCTGCTCGGCCTGCGCTTCCGGATCACCAACACCAGCAAGGCACCGCTCGAGATCGGCGCGCTCGGCCTGCCGATGGTGTTCGACAACATCATCACCGATCGCAACCTCGACCAGGCGCATGCCGAGGCGAGCTTCGTCGATCCCTATATCGGCCGCGACGCCGGCTATCTGCAGGTCACCCGCCTCAACGGCGCCGGCCCGGCCCTGCTGGTGCTCCCCGAGCAGGGCAGCCCGCTCGAGGCCTATGCCCCGCTCAAGAACCCGCGCGAGGCCAAGGGCTCGATCTTCACCGACAAGAGCCAGCGCGGCCAGACCTCCGAGGGCTTTTACGACTGGACGATCCACACCATCGGCTATGCTGATCGCGAGTGGAAGGATGCGGGCGAGCAGTGGAACGCTCCCACCGGCCGCACCCTGGCGCCCGGCCAGACCATCGAGGTCGGCGTCCGCATGACCCAGTCTCCCTCGATCCGCGCGATCGAGGACACGCTGGTCGCCAACAAGCGCCCGGTCGCCATCGGCATCCCCGGCTATGTCGTGCCGCAGGACCAGACCGCGACCCTGTTCGTCAAGGCGCCGAGCGCGATCCGCAAGATCGAGAGCTGGCCCGCCGGCGCGGTCGAGGCCATCCCGGCCGGCACCCAGAAGGGCTGGGCCCGCCTCAGCGTCCACGGCAAGCAATGGGGTCAGGCGCGCCTGACCCTCACCTATGCCGACGGCCAGGTGCAGACGGTCAGCTATTTCGTCACCAAGCCGCTCGAGCAGACCATGGCGGATCTCGGTCGCTTCTCGACCACCAAGCAGTGGTTCGAGGGCAAGGGCGATCCGTTCGGCCGCTCGCCGGCGATCCTGACCTATGACAACGAGACCAAGAAGATCGTCGACGAGGATCCGCGCGTCTGGGTCGCCGGGATGAGCGACGAGGGCGGCGGCGGCTCCTGGGTCGCGGCGATGTCGAAGCAGATCGACAATCCCGATCCCGCCGAGATCGCCAAGCTCGAGCAGCTGGTCAACGAGACCGTGGTCGGCAACCTCCAGGTCGCCGACGGTCCCCAGGCAGGCGCGGTCAAGAAGAGCCTGTTCTATTACGACCCGGTCAAGTTCCCGAACCTCTACAAGGACCGGGAGAAGTGGCAGTCCTGGACCTCGTGGAAGGAGAAGGACGCCAACGACCTCGGCCGTGCCTACAACTACCCGCACGTCGCGATCGGCCATTGGGTACTCTACCGCACCGCCCGCAACCATCCGGGAATGGTCACCCGCCACGACTGGCGCTGGTATCTCGACAAGGCGTACGTCACCACCGTCGCCATGATGCGCGACGCGCCCTATTATGCCGAATTCGGCCTGATGGAGGGCGATGTGTTCGTCGACATCCTCAAGGACCTGAAGAGCGAGGGCCTGACCGCCGAGGCGACCGAGATGGAGCGGCTGATGAAGCAGCGCGCCGATCACTGGCGCTCGCTCAAATATCCGTTCGGGTCGGAAATGCCGTGGGATTCCACCGGCCAGCCCGAAGTTTATGCCTGGATGCGCTATTTCGGCTACCAGCCCCAGGCCGACGTCACCAAGGAAGTGATCCTCGGCTATGACCCGACGATCCCGAGCTGGGGCTATAACGGCAATGCCCGCCGCTATTGGGACTTCCTCTATGGCGGGAAATATTCGCGGATCGAGCGGCAGATCCACCATTACGGATCGACGCTCAACGCCGTGCCGCTGTTCGCCGCCTATCGCCAGAACCCCAAGGACCTGCACCTGCTGCGCGTCGCCTATGGCGGCATGATGGGCGGGGTCACCAACATCGCCCAGGACGGGTTCAGCTCGGCTGCCTTCCACTCCTGGCCCGACATGATGAAGTGGGATCCGATCAGCGGCGACTACGGCATGGGCTTCTACGGCCATGCCGTCACCGCGGGCACCTATCTGGTCAACGATCCCACCCTGGGCTGGCTCGGCTTCGGCGGCGACCTGACGCTGGGCAAGGACGGCGTGCAGATCGCGCCCAAGGACGGTGCGCGATCGCGGCTGTTCGTCGCCCCGGCCGGCGCCTGGATCACGCTCGATGCGGGCAAGATCGCCAACGTCACCTACACGCCGGTCAGCGGCGCGATCAACGTGACGCTCGATCCGGCGACGCCGACCACGCCAGCCGCACGCCTGCGGATCGAGACCACCACCACCGGCGCCCGTCCGCTCGTGCCCTCCACCGGTACGCTCGAGCGTGACGCCTATACGATCCCGCTCGGCACCGCGCCGACGATCGTCAAGCTCAGCCCGCGCTGAGCCCGTGCATGGCCGTGTTCCCGCTCTCGTCCGGGGAACACGGCCATGCCGGCCAAAATCCTGGGGAACCGAGAGCGTGAACAACTGGATCATGACTGCGGCGACGTGCCTGCCGATCGCGCTGTGCACACCGGCCATGGCGAGCGACGCCGTCACCCTGTCCTCGCCGGACAGCCGCAATACCGTGACCGTCACGCTCGATGCGCAGGGTCGCCCGACCTATAGCGTGACGCGCGACGGCAAGCCGATCCTCGCTCCCTCGCCCATCGGCCTGAGGCTGGACAGCGGCCTGGTCGGCATCGGGATGGCGATCACCGGCGAGGAGCGCGCGACCGCCGATAGCCGCTATCCGCTGGTCGCGGGCAAGGCCGCTGAGGCCCGCGACCACTACAACGCGCTGACCCTGCATCTCGCCGAGACCACGGGTGCGAAGCGCAGGATGGACCTGGTCCTGCGCGCCTATGACGACGGCGTGGCGTTCCGCACCGTACTGCCGGTCCAGGACGCGACCGCCGCCGCGCTGGTCCGCGGCGAGGAGACCGAGTTCCGCTTCCCCAAGGCGTTCAAATGCTGGGGCTTCAACGTCGGCCGCTTCGACAGCGCGCACGAGGGCGAGTACGACCCGGTCGACACGACGAAGATCCGCCCGCACAACCTGTTCGATCTGCCCTTCCTCTGCGAGACCGGCGCCGCGGCCTTCGCGCTGACCGAGGCCGATCTCCTCGACTTCTCGGGCATGTACCTGACTGCGCGGGCGGATGCCGGCCTCGGCCTTCGCGCCAAGCTCTCGCCGGTGCTGGACGACAAGCGGGTGGCGGTGCGCACCCATGTCGGCGCGCCGATCGTCACGCCGTGGCGCGTGGTGATGCTCGCCGACCGCGCGGGCACGCTCAACGAGTCGACGCTGGTCACCAATCTCGCGGCGCCCTCGCGCGTGGCGGACACCAGCTGGATCCGCCCGGGCAAGTCGACCTGGGACTGGTGGAACGGCCCGACCGTCGCCGCCGTCGAGAGGCCGGGAAGCAACACCGCCACGGCGCGCGCCTTCATCGATCTCGCCGCCGCAAACGGGCTCGAATATGCCACGATCGACGAGGGCTGGTATGCCGGCGCGGGCGGGGGCGGTCTCGTCCGGCCCGGCGCCGACGTCACCCGTCCGGGCAAGGAATTCGATCTCGAGCAGGTCGTCGCCTATGCCCGCGAGAAGGGCGTCCGCCTCTGGCTCTGGGTGAACTGGCAGGCACTCGACGCGCAAATGGAAGAGGCGCTCGCGCTCTATTCCCGCCTGGGCATCGCCGGCATCAAGGTCGACTTCATGGACCGGGACGATCAGGGCATCGTCAACTGGTACGCCAAGCTGCTGGACGCTGCGGCGCGCCACAAGCTGATGGTCAATCTGCACGGCGCCTATGTCCCGCGCGGACTCAACCGCACCTATCCCAATTTCATCACCCAGGAAGGCGTGCTCGGGGCCGAGTACAACAAATGGACCTACCGCATCACCGCGGGGCACAATGTGATGCTGGCCTATACGCGCAACCTGCTCGGGCCGATGGACTATACGCCGGGCGGCTTCCGCAACGTCTCGCCCGCCGATTTCCAGATCCGCAACGAGCTGCCCTTCGTGCAGACCACCCGTGCACACGGGCTCGCCCTGTACGTGGTCTATGAGAGCCCGCTGGCGGAAGTATCGGACAGCCCCGACACCTATGCGGCCAATGGCCAGGGCCTCGACTTCATCCGCGAAGTGCCGACGCGCTGGGACGAGACCCGGTTCCTCGCCGGCGAGGTGGGCGAGTACATCGCGATCGCACGCCGCAAGGGGGAGCGCTGGTATGTCGGCGTGCTCAACGGCGATGCCGCGCATAAGGTGACGCTGCCGCTCGCCCAGCTGGGCGGGACGCACTACCGTGCCCGTATCTGGGCAGACGGCGCGAAGCCGGACGCGGTCGCCTTCTCCGAGCGGCAGGTCGGCGGCAGCCTGACCCTGCAGCTGCCCGCCACCGGCGGCGCCACGCTGACGCTCGACCCCGCGCCGGCGAAGCGCTGACACCTGGAGACGCACGAATGACGAATGAAGCGCAGGCGCGGAAGAGCGGGATCGCCGCGCACCCCAGGGGGCTCGCCTATCTGGCCTTCACCGAGCTGTGGGAGCGCTTCTCCTATTACGGCATGACCGCGCTGCTCGCGCTGTACCTGGCCAAGCAACTGCTGCTGCCGGGCCATGCCGAGAATGTCCTCGGCCTGGCTGCGCTCCGCGAGCTGTTCGAGGTGCACGGGCCGATCTCGAACCAGGCTTTCGCGTCGCTCATCTATGGCTGGTACGCGGGCCTCGTCTATTTCACACCGATCCTGGGCGGCTTCATCGCCGATCGCTGGCTCGGCGCACGCCGCACCGTGATCCTCGGCGCGCTGCTGATGAGCGCGGGCCATCTCGCCATGTCGTTCGACGCGAGCTTCCTGATCGCGCTGGTGCTGCTGATCTTCGGCTCGGGCTGCCTCAAGGGCAACATCTCCGCCCAGGTCGGCGCGCTCTATCCCAAGGAAGCGGAATCGCAGCGGGCACGCGGCTTCACCGTCTTCTCGACTGCGATCAACATAGGCTCGGTGCTCGGCCCGCTAACCACCGGCGGCGTCGCGGCGCTCTATGGCTGGCACGCCGGCTTCGCCCTGGCCGCCGGGCTGATGCTGCTCGCGCTCGGCATCTATCTGGCCGGCCAGCGTCATCTTCCGCAGCCGACCGCGCCCAAGGCGAAGCGCGAGCCCCTGCCCCCGCTGACCGCCGAGGAGCGCGGCCGCACCTGGACGCTGATCGGCCTGGTCGCGCTCACCATCCCGGCGAACATCGCCTATCCGATGATCTGGAACATCGGCATCGTCTGGATCGACCAGCATGTCGACCTGGCCTCGCCCTTCGGCGCCGTGCCCGCCAGCTGGTTCAACTCGATCGACGCCTTTGCCAGCATCGTCGTGGCCGCCCCGCTGGTCGCCCTCTGGGCCTGGCAGGCGAAGCGCGGCACCGAGCCCAACAGCATCACCAAGATCGGGATCGGATCGGCGATCGTCGGCGCATCGGCGCTGCTGCTCGCCATCGGCTGCCTGTTCGCCGACCCGCAGGGCCGGGTGAGCGTTCTCTGGGTCCTTGCCGGCTATTTCGGAATGGGCATCGCCTTCATGTGGTTCTGGCCGATCCTGCTCGGCCTGATCTCCCAGGCCGCTCCTCCCAAGGTGAACGCCACGCTGATGGGCGGCGCCTTCCTGTCGCTGTTCGTCGGCACGGTGACGATGGGCTGGGTCGGCAGCTTCTACGACCAGATGAGCAACCTGAGCTTCTGGCTGCTCGACGCCGCGATCGGCTTTGCCGGCGCAGCGGCCATCCTCCTGCTGCGCCGGCCGATCGCCCGCCTGCTCACGCCCCGGCCCCAGGACTGAAAGAGATGATGCGTCCACCTTTCGCCCGTGCGAAGGCGATCCTCGCCCCGCTCGCCGCCGCAGCAACCCTGGCGGCCTGCGCAACGACGCCGCACATCGGCCCGCCCCCGCCCACGCTCAAGCTCGATCCCTTCTATGTGAAGAACGTGAATGCCGACGGCATTCCCATCTCGGCCTCCGCGGCGGTTCCGGACGAGGCGATGCAGGTCGCGCGGCGGATGATGGTCGCGATGCTCGAGCGGCGCCCCGACCTCGCCCGCGCGCTCGTCCAGTCCGGGCAGCGCGTGATGATCATGGGCGTGAACGAGCAGACCCTCGACGTGCCGGAGCAGCGCGACTGGAAGAAGCCCGACCGCGACGATCCCCGCCTCACCCGCTGCGAGCGCAAGCTCTATGACGACCGCATCGGCCGGCTGAGCGACCGTGAATATTGGGCGCGCCGCGCCCGCGGCATGGGCGGCCTGCTCACCAGCGCCGCGACCGAGAATCTGCTCGCCATCCCGGGCACCAAATATTTCGGCGAGACGATCCTCGTCCACGAATTCTCGCACGCGATCCTCTCCGCCGCCGAGACCGCCGACCCCGCCTTCTACGCCCAGGTCGAGGCTGCCTATGCCGCCGCGAAGGAGAAGGGCCTGTGGACCGGCGAATATGGCGCGACCACGGTGCAGGAATATTGGGCCGAGGGCACCCAGTTCTGGTTCAATTCGAACAAATTGGCGGTCATCGACGGCAAGATGATCCTGTCCGATGCCGACCTGAGCGCCCATGATCCCACGCTCGCGAAACTGCTGCGGGCAGTCTATGGCGACCGGCATCATCTGCCCGGCGACCCCTTCTACAAGCATCCCGCACGCGTACCGCCGGGACCGCTACCGAAGAGTACCGCAGAAGTCTGTTGATGGCCGGCCAACGGGCCTTCGCGGCCTATCGCGATAAACTATAATATACGCTATCGGGAAGGTTCGCCCTCGTGGAGAAGCCTGGTGACCATTGTCGTTCGAACCCTTTCGCAGCGTATTTTCGACGTGATCCGCGAGCGGATCATCGCGGGAGCGCTGGCGGAACGCGAACCGGTTCGCCAGGACGCGCTGGCCGCCGAGCTCGGCGTCAGCAAGATTCCGCTGCGCGAGGCGCTGGCCCGTCTCGAGCATGAGGGCCTGCTGACTGGCGAGGCCAATCGCGGCTGGTTCGTCCGCCCGATGTCCGCCGACCAGGCCGAGGAAATCTACCAGCTGCGGCTCTCGATCGAGCCTGCCGCCGCCGCCTATGCATGCAAATACGCCGACGAGGCCGACAAGCAGGCGGCGATCAAGGCGTTCGAGCTGCTGGACGCGGCCGCGCACGAAGATCCCAGCAATGTCGCCGTGCGGAACCGGGAATTCCACGTCGCGCTGGTGCGCCCGGGCGGGCGGCTGCTGACGACGCAGCTCGTCGAGCGGCTCGAAGTGCTGGCCGAGCGCTATGTGCTCGCGCATCTCCAGCCCGCAGGCCGCGGAGATCGTGCGCATCTGGAGCACAAGGCACTGCTCGATACCTGGCTGGCCGGCGACGGAAAGCAGCTCAAGGTCCTGCTCAAGAGCCACATCTCCAGCACGCTGTCGGACCTGCGCACCTATTTCGCGTCCGTGGATCCCAACCGCCCGACGAAATGAACCCAGCGGGCCTCTCCTGACGTTATTGCCCGATCCCGCCTCCGACGGTGCCACGGATCGATTTTGCGCCTCTGAGGCCCTTCCAGGCCGAAATTTCGGAGCCGCCCGATCGTCACCCGATCCCATGCTCGCATGCGCCCTCACATGCGGTGCCGCGGGCTGCCTAGCGCGCGGAATCTGCATCGGCCGGCGCTTGCCACCCGGACAACAAAAAAGCCGCCAAGTCACTGACCTGGCGGCTTTTCTATATGGTGGGCGCGGCAAGGATTGAACTTGCGACCCCTGCGATGTCAACACAGTGCTCTACCACTGAGCTACGCGCCCGTTGGCCTGTCGGCCGAAACGGGAAGCGGGCCTCTAGCGGGACTTTTCGAACCGCGCAAGCACGCTTCTTCAGTTTTTTGCGGTACCGCCAGCAAAGCCCTCAATTAAATCCGGCATTCTCCGCTTCGAACAGCCGGTCGACCTCCAGAACCAGGTCGCGCAGATGGAATGGCTTGGAGAGAACCTTCGCCTGCGGCACCTGCTTGCCGGCCTTGAGCGTGACCGCCGCGAAGCCGGTGATGAACATCACCCGCATGTCCGGCGCGATCTCGCTTGCCTTCTGGGCCAGCTCGATGCCGTCCATCTCGGGCATCACGATGTCGGTGAGCAGCAGGTCGAAGCGCTCGTTCTCGAGCAGCGGCATAGCCGCGGTCCCGCGATCGACCGCGCTGACCGCATAGCCCGACCGCTCGAGCGCCCGCGTAAGGTATTCCCGCATCACGCGGTCATCCTCGGCCAGCAGAATTCGGATCATGTTTCCCCACTCGAAATCGACAGGCCTATTCCTATACCGAAAGGCCTTAAGATTTTCCGTTCCTATCCTATCCCATGGCATTGCGGCGCCGCAATGGCCGCCTTAGTCATGACGTCGTGCCCGGAGAATCCTTCGTCCGCCATGGCCCCTTGGAGCCACTGAGCCCGGTAGTGCTTTCCGTGCCGCATGCCGGGCGCGATTATTCGCCGGCGCTGCAGGCGCTGCTCCGCGTGCCGCTGGATGCCCTGCGCGGGCTCGAGGACCGACATGCCGATGCCATCGCCCTCGCCGCCCGGCGCGACGAGACCCTGTTCGTCGCCACCCGCCCGCGGGCCTGGATCGATCTCAACCGCGCCGAGCAGGATCGCGACCCCCGGCTCGACGACGGCGCCTGGATGCACGGCGCCCCGCTCTCGGCCAAGATCCGCTCGGGACTGGGGCTGGTACCGCGCCGGGTGAGCAATGCCGGCGACATCTGGAAGCGCAGGCTGGGCGCCGACGAGGTGCAGCAACGCATCCTTGCCGATCACCGCCCCTGGCACGCGGCGATCGGCGCGGCGCTGGCGGCGGCACGGGCGCGATTCGGCGTGGCCGTGCTGCTCGACGTCCATTCCATGCCACCGCTGGGCAGCCCGGAGACGGCGGCGCGGCTAGTGCCCGGCGACCGGTTCGGCAAAGCGTCCGCGGCACGCTTCCTGGGCCGGATCGAAGGCGTGGCGCGTGCCCATGGCATCCGCACCGCCGCCAACACCCCCTATTCGGGCGGACATATCCTGGAACGCCACGGCGAGCCGCGCCGCGGCGTGCACGCGATCCAGCTCGAGTTCGACCGGTCGCTCTATCTCGATTCGGCGCTCGACCAGCGCGGGCCGGGCCTGGCGATCGCAGTACGCCTGCTGCGCGACATCATCGACGCGGTGGCCGACGAGGCGCTGCCGGGGGCCATCGCGGCGGAATAGCTCGATCTAGGCCTTGCCTGCTCGCCGCGTCAGAATCTGCTCGATGAACACCGGAATGGCGATGTTGTGGGCACGACCGATCCGGACAATGCTTTCCTCCAGCGCCTGGGGCGAGGCGTGGAGAACCTCTTCGAGCAGCGCTTCGAACATCGCCTGCGTGACCTTGGTGCTGCCTGGCAGCATGGACTGCTGGAGCAACGTATGCGCGATGACCTCCAGCGCTGCCCGTCGATAGGGATCGGCCAGCAGGACATCCAAGTCTTCCTGGCGGATCACGAAGGAGAAATCAGCGCTGACGAAACCGGAATCGACGGGCAGCGAATATAGCAGCGCCTCCGCCAGCGTATCGACATGCGGCTCATATCCGTCACCCAGCAACCGGCTCATGCACACTCCCTCGACGGCACATAAAAAAACCACCTCGTGGTTACCCACGAGGTGGCCAAGGTTCAGGGAGGAGACACGCCCGAGGGCGTGCCGTACAGCCTCACGAAAGGGGGGACATGAAGCCGTACAAGGCAGATATAAGTGAGGGGCCAGATAGTTCAAGGGGCTGCGTGAAACCGTTTTCCACGCGCGATCAGCCGTTGCGGCGAAGCCCCGGGAGCATGCGCACGAGCACCTTGTCGCGCAGCAGGAAATGGTGGCGCAGCGCCGCTGCGATATGGATCAGCACCAGCGCGGTCATCAGATAGCCGAGCAGTTCGTGCGCCTCATGCGCATTGTGCGCGATCGTGGGCGTGGCGGGCAGCACCGGGATCTCGAACAGGCCGAACCAGTTGATCGGCCGCGGGCGCTCGGGATTGGAGGAAAGCAGCCAGCCGCTCACCGGCAGGATCAGCAGCAGCGCATAGAGGATGAGGTGGACCGTGTGGGCGGTCGCCTTCTCCCAGGCCGACAGCAGCTCGGGCAGATGCGGCGGCTTGTGGGTCAGCCGCCAGGCGATGCGGCCAAGCGTGAGCACCAGCACGGCGATGCCCAGCGATTTGTGGATCGGCATCACGCCCCACGCCCGCGGTATCGCGTCGTGGAACAGGCCGATGATCAGGTTGAGGAGGACGAGCGCGGCGATCGACCAGTGGAAGGCGATCGCCCCCCGGCTGTACCGATCGCCGCGCTCGATCACATTCAGGCGTTCGACACGAGCTGCGGCTCGGGCATCTTGCCCTGGCGCAGCTGGCGACCGAAGATGTCGCGCATCAGGCCCAGCGAGAAGAGGTGGGCGTAGATGAGCGGCAGCATGCCGTTCTGGACGATCTTGCGCAGCTGGTCGCCACGCAGCTCGTTGAGCTTGTTCTCGTCGATCATCATGAAGCCGCGATAGACGAAGGGCTGCGCCGAGCCTTCCGGCTGGATCGTGACTTCACCGTCGATCAGCAGGTCGAGCTCCTTGAGCTCCTTCATGAACTGCGCGGTGCGGGCGCCGGCCTGCTCGAACTGCTCGTTGAACTGCAGGATGTTCTTGGTGGTCTCGCTCGGCTCGCCATTGACGAACAGGGCATCGCCCTCGTCGAACGCGCCGATCGTCTCCGAGGTCGGATCGAAGCAGAGCGACAGCTCGTCCGTGTCCGGGCGCAGGCGCGCCAGCAGGTACGGATAGCGGCGGATATAGGCCGGAACGTAGAAGTTCGGCTCGTTGAGCGTGCCGTCCTCGTCGAAGAAGGTGTTCACGCCTTCGTTCAGCGCCATCAGCGCCAGCGGAACCGGCTCTTCGCCCTGCGAGAAGACGATCGGCAGGTAACGCTGCACCAGCGGGAATTCCTCCACGGTGACCGGCACCGCGTGCTGCTTGGCGAGGAACGGCGCCTTGTCGGCGGCGCGGATCTTGAATTCGGCGTGCTGCTGGCTCGAGAGCGGCAGAAGCTCATTGTAAAACAGAGGCAGCGACTGCTGCGGGGCGGAAGCCATCCTAAATCTCCTGGGAACAAAATGCTGATGTCTGGAATCCCGGGGCGAGGGTCTATGGGGTGTCAGCCTCCGGCGCAAGGCTTACAAGCTTGCCGGGATTGAGGATTCCACGAGGATCCAGTGCCATTTTGATCGCCTTTAGTGCCGCGATGCGCGACGGCGGGCTCAGCCGTTCCAGTTCGGCACGCTTCATCTGGCCAATTCCATGCTCGGCGGAGATCGATCCGCCCTCGGCCACCACCAGGTCATAGACGAAATAGCTGATCTCGGGCCCGTCGCCGGCATACCAGCTGTCGCGGTCCGCCCCGTCGGGCGCGCGGACGTGGAAATGGACATTGCCGTCGCCGAGATGCCCGAAGGCCGTGGCGGTGGTGCCGGGGAAGCGCCGCTCGGCCGCCGCCGCCGCCTCGATCATGAAGCGCGGCATCTTGTCGACCGGCACCGAGATGTCGTGCTGCATCGCCGGCCCCAGCGCCCGCTCGGTCTCGGAGATCGAATCACGGATCTTCCAGAAGCTCTCGACCTGCGCCTCGCTGGTGGAGATCACCGCATCCTGGGCCAGTCCCGCCTCGAACACCGGTACGAGCAGCCGCTCCAGCAGCGCCGCAGGCGCCTCGGCACCGGGCTCGGTCGCGACCGATTCGATCAGCACCTGCCAGGCATGTTCTCCCGCCAGCGGCGCCCGGATGCCGGGAATGTGCGCGACGACATGGCCGACGATCTCGCCCGGGATGATCTCGAAGCTTTCGATGCTGATGGTGCGCGCTTCCATCATCCGCAGGATCTTCAGCGCATCCTCGGGGTTCGCCACACCAACCCAGGCCGCGGCGCGTTCCAGGATCGCGGGGTAGAGCCGCAGCGTCGCGGCGGTGACGATGCCGATCGTCCCCTCGGCGCCGATCATCAGCTGGGTGAGGTCGTAGCCGCGATTGTCCTTCTTGAGCGGCGACAGCCCGTCATGGACCGAGCCGTCGGGCAGCACCACTTCCACCCCCGCGACGAGATGGCGCATATTGCCGAAGCGCAGAACCTGGGTGCCGCCCGCATTGGTGGAGACCAGCCCGCCGATCGTCGCACTTCCCTTGGCGCCCAGCGTCAGTGGGAAGCGGCGCCCGTGCTCGCCCGCGGCCTCGTGGAGATTGGCCAGGATCACCCCCGCCTCCACCACGGCGAGATTGGCGGCCGGATCGATCGAGCGGATGCGGTTCATCCGGCGGGTGGAGAGCAGCAGGGCCGATCCGTCGGCCGGCGGGGTGGCACCGCCGACCATGCCGGTGTTGCCGCCCTGGGGCACGATCTTCACGCCAAGCTCGCCGGCCAGCCGAACGATCTCCGCCACCTCCGCGGTCGATCCCGGCGAAAGGAGCGCCGGCGCGCTGCCGTGGTAACGGCCCCGCCAGTCCGATTCCCAGGGTGCGATTTCCTGGGGGTCCGTGGTGACCGCCTTGGAACCGAAGCGCTCCAAAACGGTATCGACGAGCTTCTGCTGTGCTGGTGTCATGGTATTTTTGGGCTAGCACGCAGGCCGCCAGTTCATCCACTGTTCAAACCTGGGTCGTACATAACCGCAAGAAATGCCGAATCCGTTCCTGGTAACCTCCAGCCTGTTGCTCCTCGCCGCCGCGCCTGCCGCGGCGCCCGTTGGCGCGCCCGACTGGACCGGAGCGCGCTTCATGCTGCAGGACCAGCAACAGCAGCAGCGCGTGGTGATTCAGGTGCCGCGCGTCACCATCACCAGCAGCGCCACGATCATCGTCCGCCGCGCCCCCCATCTGGTCGAGAAGAAAGCCAAGGACTGCGTGAAGGTGCAGGACATCTCCGGCTTCGCGGGCGTGAACACGCAGGACAGCGTCGACCTTGTGCTGCGCGACGGATCGCTGCTGCGCGCCAAGCTGGGCCGCAAGTGCCAGGCGCTGGGCTTCTACAACGGCTTCTATGTGAAGATGAACAAGGACCAGAAGATCTGCGCCGGGCGCGACTCGATCCGCACCCGCGCCGGCCGCTCCTGCGACGTCGAGGACTTCAGGAAGCTCGCGGTGGAGCGCTGAGGCGCACGCCCCAAAATGCGCAGAAACCGGCTTTCCAAAGCCATCCCACGCATTTCCCTGTCCGATTCCCGGGCACAAGCTGCGCACAGACACGCCTCCAAGCTTGACTTTCCCCGATAAATCCGCAAGCGCGTGAAGGCTTCGGCGTGGGTCTGCCACGCCGATTTTCCGGAAAATTGCATGAGCTTTGCCGATCTCGGCCTTTCTGACGAACTTCTGCGTGCAGTGACCGATGCGGGCTATACCGAGCCCACACCGATCCAGCAGCAGTCGATCCCCCCCGTGCTGATGGGCAAGGACCTTATCGGCATCGCCCAGACGGGCACGGGCAAGACCGCCGCCTTCGTCCTCCCGATGATCGACATTCTCGGCGAAGGGCGCACCCGCGCGCTGATGCCGCGCTCGCTCATCCTCGAGCCGACCCGCGAGCTCGCCGCCCAGGTGGCCGAGAATTTCGAGAAGTACGGCACCCACCACAAGCTCTCCATGGCCCTGCTGATCGGCGGCGTGCAGATGGGCGACCAGGTGAAGGCGCTGGAAAAGGGCGTCGACGTGCTGATCGCCACGCCGGGCCGGCTGATGGACCTGTTCGGCCGCGGCAAGATCCTGCTGAACGGCTGCAGCCTGCTCGTCATCGACGAGGCGGACCGGATGCTCGACATGGGGTTCATCCCCGACATCGAGGAAATCTGCACCAAGCTGCCCAAGGAGCGGCAGACGCTGCTCTTCTCGGCGACGATGCCCCCGGTGATCAAGAAGCTGGCGGACAAGTTCCTCAACGATCCCAAGCGCGTGGAAGTCGCCCGCCCGGCGACGACCAACACCAACATCACGCAGTTCCTCATCGAGACTTCGACGATGAAGAAGCGCGAAGTGCTGCGTGCCCTGATCGAGGCCGAGAACGTCCAGACCGGCATCATCTTCTGCAACCGCAAGACCACGGTGCGCGAGCTCAACAAGAGCCTGCAGCGCCACGGCATCCGCTCGGCCGAGATCCATGGCGACATGGACCAGCCGGCGCGCATCGCCGAGCTCGAGCGGTTCAAGCGGGGCGATGTGAACATCCTCGTCGCCTCCGACGTCGCCGCGCGCGGGCTCGACATCAAGGGCGTCAGCCACGTCTATAATTTCGACGCTCCCTGGCATCCGGACGACTATGTCCACCGCATCGGCCGCACCGGCCGCGCGGGCGCCAAGGGCACCGCCTATACGCTGGTGACCAAGGAAGACGCCGAGAACATCGCGAACATCGAGAAGCTCACCGGCCACAAGATCAACCGGGTGAAGCTGAAGGGCGCGCCCACCGCGTCCGAGGACGAGCACGAGGAAGCGCCCCGCGGCCGCAAGCGCAAGGCCGACGAGGACAAGGGTGCGGAGCGCCCCGAGCGCAGCCCGCGCGGCAAGGCCAGGAAGGCCGAGCCGGAGCGGGACGAGGATCGCCGCGAGGAGCCGTTCCGCGAACCGCGTGGCCGTGAGGAGCCGTATCGCGAGACCCGCCGCGACGAGCAGCCGCGCCGCGATCGTGGCAGCCGCCGTCGCGACGAGCGGGACGACGGTCCGGATGTGGGCTGGAACGGCCCGATCCCCGACTTCCTGAACTACACGCTCGCCGCCGAATGATCCGCCGCACCGGGCTGGCTCTGGCGCTGATGGCGGCCATGCTGCCCGGTGCCGCGCTGGCCCAGCAGGCAGCACCCCGGCTCAAGGCACGCACGCTCGGCCAGCTCTCGCTGCCCTTGCCCGCGCCCTATGACTCGAGCCGCGACGCCCGCAAGGACGTGGACGCCGCGCTCTCTCAGGCGAAGAAGGCGGGCAAGCCGCTGCTGATCGACTTCGGCGCCAACTGGTGCGTCGATTGCCGCGTGTTGGCCGGCGTGCTCGAGCTGCCCGACATGCGTGACTGGGTCGCGCGCAACTTCGTGCTGGTCCAGGTCGATATCGGCCAGTTCGATCGCAATCTCGACCTGCCCCGCCGCTTCGGCGGCCCCAGGCTCGAAGCAGTGCCGGCGATCCTGGTGGTCGATCCGCGCACGGGCAAGCTGCGCAACGGCAAGGACATACTCGGCCTGGGCGACGCCCGGATCATGCAGCCGCAGGAAATGGCCGACTGGCTCGCCCGCTGGACGCGATGATCGAGTACGTCCCCATTATCGAGAGCCCCTGCGTCAGCATCTGCGTGATGGACGAGGCGACCGGCTGGTGCATCGGCTGCGGCCGTACCCTTGATGAGATCGCCCGCTGGGGCGAAACGAACCAGGCCGACCGCGACGCGGTGACGGCCCTGCTGCCGGCGCGGATGGAAAAGCTCGGGCAGTAGCCAGTCCGGGCACCGAATTGTGACGAACGCGCCGCCAGCGGGACCAGTGACATGGACAGCGGCCCGCCTGGATTGCGATCCCGAAAGCGGCTCCGGCGGACACGGAGCGCTCAGGGAGGACTCGTCATGCGTATCGGCCGCAGGGAATTCATCAAGCTCGGCGGAGCCAGCGCCGCCTATGTCCTGGCGGGCGGCGCCGTCGCCGCGCCGACCGGGCGCGCGATCATCGACGTCCATATGCACGCCTATCCGGCGACGATGCAGCTCTCCACTCCGGTCACCAATCCGATCACCGGCGCGGTAAGCCCGATCCGCACCGGCGCGGACCATCTCGCCGCCTGTATCGCCGAGATGAAGAAGCACAATGTCGTGAAGGGCGTGGTCAGCGGCGGCGACGGCGACCGGATTCAGGCCGCGATCGACTGGCACGATCGTGCCCCGGACCGGTTCGTCGCCGGCGCAGGCATCCGCGGCTCGGCGGACACGCCGCTGCCGCCGCTCGACCAGCTCCGCAAGGCGTTTGCGGACGGCAAGCTCAAGGTGCTCGGCGAGATTACCTCGCAATATGCCGGCTTCTCGCTCAGCGATCCCCGGTACGAGCCCTATCTGGCGCTGGCCGAGGAATTCGACGCGCCGGTCGCGCTCCACACCGGCACCATGCCCGCGGGGACCAGCTTCGATCCCTGCTGCACTACTGCGCGGGCGCGCCTCGGCAATCCCGAGCTGGTCGAGGAAGCGCTCAACCGCCATCCCAAGCTGCGCCTCAACATCATGCATGGCGGCTGGCCGTATCTCGACGACACGATCGCGATGCTGATGCTCTATCCGAACGTGAACATCGATACCGGCGCGGTCGACTGGCTGCTGCCCCGCCCCGCCTTCCATGCCTGGCTGCGCACCCTGGTCGAATCGGGTTTCTCAAAGCGCATCATGTTCGGGTCGGATCATATGTACTGGCCCGACGCGATCGGCCTCGCCATCGACGGGATCGAGAGCGCCGGCTTCCTCACCGAAACGCAGAAGCAGGACATTCTGCACGACAACGCCATGCGCTTCTACAAGCTGGCGCCGGGCGGGTAGCAGCAGTCAGGCCGGGGCCTTGGCCGCTTCCAGTTCCGCCGCCAGCGCGTCGTCCTTCGCGCCCGCACGCTGGAACGCCTCGCGGCTGCTCAGCCGGCCGAAATAGTCGAGGAACGCCGGGCGCTTCGGCAAGGTGCCGAACATCGTGCCCCAGCCGATCGCCGAGCCGACATAGATGTCCGCCGCGGTGAAGCGGTCGCCGGCGATGTACGGATGCGCCGACACGGCCTTCTCCAGCACGTCGACCGCCAGGTCGTAATTGCCATAGCCGAACATCCGGCCCTGATCGGCCGAGGGCTCGAACTTGGCGAAATTGTTGGTCACCGCCTGCTCGACCGGTCCCGCCGCGAAGAACAGCCAGCGATAATAGTCGGCGCGCTCCCCGGCGGTCGGCGCCAGATCGGCCTCGGGAAAGGCCTCCGCCAGATAGGCGCAGATCGCTGCGCATTCGGTGACGACCCGGCCGTCATGGACGATCGCCGGCACCTTCCCCATCGGATTGATGCCGAGATAGTCCTCGCCCTTCATCGTCGTGCCGTACTCGACGACACGCGTCTCATAGGATGCGCCCGCTTCCTCCAGCGCCCAGCGGGCGATCCGCCCGCGCGACTGGGGATGGGTGTAGAAGATCAGTTCGTTTGCCATGGCCTGCCTCCGAATCGACGGAACATAAAGTGAACTTCATGCCCCGCGCCGTCAAGCTCCCCCAATCGTCACCTCGGCGAAAGCCGGGGTCTCAGGCGAAGGCGCGGGCGGCGGGACAAGAGCCGCACGAGATCCCGGCTTTCGCCGGGATGACGGTTGCAGGTCAGAGCACCTTGAACGTCGCCAGCAGCCGGTCCCAGGCACGATTGGCCTCCGCGGCATTGTAGACTTGGCTGTCCGGCGGGCACCATCCGTGCATCGTGCCCTTGTAGACTTCGATCTCGGCCGACTGCCTGCTCGCGGCAAAGGCGGCCTTGAGCTTGTCCTTGTCGTCCGGCGAGCGACTGTCGTCATTCTCGGCGATCGCGATCAGCCAGTGCGCCTTCATCGTCGGCACCAGCGCGAGCAGCCCCTCGGCCGCGAGCCCGCCGCCATGGAAAGTCGCGCCGCCATGCACGCGCGCGGGCGCCGCCGCGGCGGTGTACATTACCATCGGCCCGCCCATGCAATAGCCGGTGCTGCCGATGCCGCGCTTCCTGTCGACTTCCTTCTGGTCGTCGATCCAGGCGATGAACGCCTTGGCGTCGCGCGTGGTGGCGTCCGGCGTCAGCAACGCGCGCCACGGCCCGACCTTGGCCTTGAGCGCATCGTCGAAGCCCTGGCCGGGCGTGACGAAGGGTGTCTTGGTCGAGCGGTAGAACTGGTTGACGGTCAGCACCGCATAACCCGACTGGGCGAGCCGGTCGGCCATCTGGCGGAAGGCGGGGCGCAGGCCGAAGATGTCGGGCCAGACGATGACCGCCGGATGCTTGCCCTTGGCCGGCGCGACGAAATAGGCGTCGCAGCTGCCGTCCGGCGTGGTGATGGTGACGTCGTGTCCCTTGATCTCCGCCGCATTGGCCGGAACCGGCAGCAACGCCAGCGCGCCCGCCGCAGCGGCCCCCGCGCCGAACTCGCGCCGTGTCATCAGGAAGCTCTCGTTATCGGCGGCGGTCAGCTCGTCACACATGGGATCCCTCCACGTTTGCGCACGCGCCCGGGTTCCCGAGTCGCGGTCAGGAAGCTACACGCCCTGCCCCATCCTGCCGAGGGTCTCGACATCACCCCTCACGATCCCCATTCCTCTCTCGTCGAGAGGGGGCGTTGCATGGATCTACAGGCCTATTTCACGCGGATCGGCCATGACGGCGCACTGGCGCCCGACCGCGCGACGCTGACCGCACTGATGCGCGCGCATCTCGCGGCGATGCCTTTCGAGAATCTCGACGTGCAGCTCGGCCGCCCGGTCTCGCTCGATCCCGACGCGATCTTCGACAAGCTGGTGACCCGGCGCCGCGGCGGCTGGTGCTATGAGCAGAACGGGCTGTTCGGACGGGTGCTCGCCGCGCTCGGCTATGACGTGCGCCGGATCTCGGCCGGCGTGATGCGGCACGTGATCGGCGAGGCGTCGCTCGGCAACCATCTCGCGCTGCTGGTAACGCTGGAAGGCCGGTCCTGGCTGGTCGATGTCGGCTTTGGCGGCACCCAGGCCGGGCCGCTTCCGCTCGCGCCGGGCGAGGATGCACAGGCGCCCTATGTCGTCGCGGTACGGGAAACCGAGGGCTGGTGGCGCTTCGAGGAGCGCTATGGCGAGGGGAAGCCGTTCAGCTACGACTTCACCACCGCCCCCGCCGACGAGGCGTTGTTCGCCCGGCGCTGTGCCGAGCTCCAGGCTGATCCCGAATCGCCCTTCGTCCAGAACCTCGTCGTCCAGCAGCGCCGCGGCGACACGCACCGCACCCTGCGCGGACGGGTCCTGATCACGCGCGGGCCCGCGGGCGAGACACGCGAACTCCTCCAGAACGCAGAAGCGCTGATCGAGCGGCTCGACCAGCGCTTCGGTTTGACGGTGCCAGAGGCGGCAGGGCTATGGGACGCGATCTGCGCCCGCCACGCCGCACTGTTCCCCGACGATTAGTCGTTGCTGGGGGTGCTGGTGCGGAACAGCGTTTCCGCGGTGTGCTCCACCGGTGCGGCAGGTGCGTCCTCGCCCGCATCGGCCTCACGGCTCGCGGCCAGACGCTCGGCGCGCAGCTGCTCGATCAGCGCCTCACGATCGCCTTCCAGGCGCGTGTCTGTCGGTGCTTCAATGCCGGCGGCCTTGGCGGCCTTGGCGACCAGCGCATCGAGCTCGCGCTGCGAAGTGAGGCCCAGCGTCACCGGGTCCTTCGGCACGATGTTGGCGATGTTCCAGTGGCTGCGGTCGCGAATCGCGGCAATGGTGGTACGGGTGGTGCCGATCAGCTTGCCGATCGCGCCGTCCGAGATCTCCGGATGGTTGCGCAGGATCCAGGCGATGCCGTCCGGCTTGTCCTGGCGCTTCGAGACCGGCGTGTAGCGCGGGCCCTTGGTGCGCCGGACCTGCTCGGGACCCTTGAGCATCTTCAGGACGTAGTTCGGGTTGGCCTGACCCTTCTCGATCTCGTCCATCGTCAGCTCGTGCGCACGGACCGGATCGCGGCCGGTGAGCTTGGTCGCGGCGGTGTCGTCGGCGATCGCCTGGACCTCGAGGATGTGCAGACCACAGAACTCAGCGATCTGGTCGAACGAGAGCGAAGTGTTGTCGACCAGCCAGGAAGCGGTCGCATGCGGCATCAGCGGCTGGGCCACTTTCAGTCTCCAGAAATAGAAAGGGCCACCCTTCACGGGTGGCCTGTCACGGGCTCGACTTAATGCGATGCGGGACGAAGAGCAAGAAAAAGGGGTCGGTGATCCGGCGAAACAACCACCATATCCGTCATCCCGCCCCGCGGCGGGTCACGCCGCCGCCCGATCCCCGTACAGCGGATAGAGCGCGTTGAGGAACTGGCGTGCGCTCGCCTCCCAAGTGAAGGTACGCCCATAGGCGGCGCAGGCGCTGCGATCCTTGGTCAGCGCCTCGCCGATCGCCTTGGTCAGGTCCTCGTCGGTCGCACCGGTTTCCGGCGTGAGCACGTCGATCGGACCGGTGACCGGATAGCCGGCGACGGGCACGCCGCAGGCCAGGGCCTCGATCATCACCAGGCCGAACGTGTCGGTCTTGCTCGGGAAGACGAAGACGTCCGCCGCGGCATAGGCGGAGGCGAGCTCGGGTCCGAACATCGGCCCGAGGAACCGGGCTTCCGGGAAGCGCGCCTTGAGTGAGGCACGGGCCGGGCCGTCCCCCACCACCACCTTGGTGCCCGAGTGGCCGGACTTCAGGAACGCCTCGATATTCTTCTCGATCGCGACGCGGCCGACATAGAGCTGCACGGGACCTTCCAGGTCCTGCATCGCCGGATGCGGGGCGATGCCGGGATGGAAATTGGTCAGGTCCACGCCGCGGCCCCAATGCTTCACATGGGACAGGCCATGATCGGTCAGCGACTGGCGAATCGAGGGGGTGGAGGCCAGGATCGCCTGGCTCGGGGCATGAAACCACTTGATGTAACGCCAGATCCACTCGGCCGGCACACCCGAGCGCGCCGATACATAATCCGGGAACTGCGTGTGGTAGGCCGTGGTGAAAGGCATGTCGTTGCGGATGCACCAGCGCCGCGCGGCGACACAGAGCGGCCCCTCGGTGGCGAGGTGGATCGCGGTCGGCCCGAATTCCTCGAGCATCGCGCCGACGCTGGCGACGCGGGCCAGCGCCAGCCGGATCTCCGGATAGGTCGGGCACGGCAGCGAATAGAACAGGTCGGGCGAGATCACCTTGACCAGATGGCCCTGTTTTTCGAGCACGTTGCGCACCGATTGCAGGGTACGCACGACTCCATTCACCTGGGGCTCCCAGGCGTCCGTCACGATAGCTATCCGCACCGGTCCGACCTCCGTTGCCGTCACGCAGCCGCCAGTCTGACCCCGGACGCTAGTTCGCTTTCGCGCTTCGCCATCTCTTCGGCCCAATGGAGAATTTCCATCGTACCGTCGTAATGCTCAACGAGCGCGGTGCAACCCTCCACCCAGTCGCCGTCATTGTAATAGGCGATGCCTTCGATGTCGCGCATCTCGGCCGTGTGGATATGTCCGGCGATCACGCCGTCGACTCCCCGCGCACCGGCTTCGTGCGCGACGATCTCTTCGAACTTCGAGATGAACTCGACGGCGTTCTTCACCTTGGCCTTGGCGTATTTGCTCAGCGACCAATAGGGCATGTCCATCCAGCGGCGGACGCGGTTCACCAGCCGGTTCAGGCCCATCATCATCTCGTAGGCGGCATCGCCCAGATGCGCGAGCCAGCGGTGCGACATGGTGATCGCGTCGAACTCGTCGCCATGCAGCACCAGCAGACGGCGGCCATCGGCGGTGGTGTGGATCGCCTGGCGGCGGATATGGACGCCACCGAAGTTCAGGCCGGAGAACTGGCGGAACATCTCGTCGTGATTGCCCGGGATGTAGATGATCTCGGTGCCGCGCTTGGCGCGCTTGAGGAAACGCCAGACGATGTCGTTGTGCGAATCGGGCCAGTAGAAGCGCTTCTTCAGCGCCCAGCCGTCCAGGATGTCGCCGACCAGGTACATCAGGTCGCAATCGACATGGTCGAGGAAGTCGATCAGCATCTCGGCATTGCAGCCGCGCGTGCCGAGATGGACGTCTGAGATCCACACGGTGCGATAGCGCTTGCGCTCCGTGACCGCCTTTTCGGGGATCGACGGAGTCGATGCGTGGAAGTCCGCGACATGCTGCGCGTCGAACGGAAGCCTCGTGATCGTGGCCATTTAACCAGCCCTGCAACTGCCCTTGCCTGGCTCGGCTAAATGGCCGCGTAATGTGACATTTCGAATCGTTTCCGCTTCACGCGGATGTCACAGAAATATGCATAATAGGGCGCTTCCCCCTGACGAATCAGGTGGTTAGCTTTCATGCGGTGATCGGAATATGTCCCGGCTGGGCCGCCACCCGGTCGATCCAGGCGCGAACGGCCGGATAGGGATTCAGACTGAACCCGCCATCCTCGGCGACATGGGTATAAGCGTAGAGTGCGATGTCGGCGAGCGTCAGCCGATCGATCACGAACCAGTCGCGCTTCTCGAGATGCTCGTCCATCAGCGCCAGCGCAGCCTCGCCGGCCGCCTGCTTGCCCGGCAGGTTGGCGCGCTGGACCGGGTTCAGATTGTCGAGGCCGAACCATTTCGCCCAGAAACGCAGCGTCGCGACATTGGGCTCGTGGTTGTACTGTTCCCAGAACAGCCAGCGCAGCATGTCGGCCCGCTCGAACCGGTCGTGCGGGATCAGGTCGCTGCCATCGGCCAGATAGAAGCAGGCCGCATTGCTCTCGGGCAGGAAGTCGTCGGTGCCCACCTGCAGCGTCGGGATCCGGCCATTGGCGTTGACCTGGGAGAGGAACTCCGGCGTGCGCGTCTCGCCCTTCATGATGTCGTATTCGCGCCGCTCGAGCTTCAGCCCCAGATGCGCGGCGGTCAGCCGGATCTTGTAGCAATTGCCCGAGGCGGCATATTCGTGAAGCACCAGCGCGGCCATTCGTCCCTCCCTGATCGATGCGCCCATTCGGTCGGCGATGCGGCCGGGGTCAAACAAATAGCGCGACCCTATCCATAAGTACACCTTATCGATGTCCGGCAATCCGGCCACGCATCGGCCCTCAGCCGGCCGCCGCCTCTATAAGCAAGATGGGAACAACGGAGACCCCGCGTGCACGATCTCGACATCCTCCATCAGGAACATCGCGAGCTGCTTCGGCTCACCGAGGCCGTGATGGAGGCCGCCGGCGAGATCACGCCCAGCTTCGACAAGATCGCCGCCGCGCGCCATGCGCTCGGCCAGGCCGGCAGCCGGCACGTGATGAGCAAGCTGGCCATCGTCACCCGTACGCTGCAGGACAGCGCCGATCCCCGGCATCGCGCGCTCGGCCGGCGCTTCACCGACGAGCTGATGGCACTGCGCCAGAGCGCTAGCGAGCATTACGGCACCTGGACCATGGCACGCGTGAAGGAAGACCCGCGCGAGTTCCGCATGGCGGTGCGCAGCCAGTATCGCGCCCTGAAGGCGCGGATTCTGTGGGAAGAGAAGGAAGTGCTCCCGGTCGTCGGGACGCTGCTCGCCGCGGCCGCACCGGGCGCCGCACCGGGGCACGCCGCCGGGATCAGATGAACCCGTTCTCCGCCCGCCAGCGGACCGTGCGGCGGTGCCAGAGCCAGATCGCCAGCCCCACGCCGGCCAGGAACAGCCAGCCCCAGAGATGCTTCCACCAGGGGATCATGCTGGTCGCGCGCAGGTCTCGCCCATTGGCCTTGTCGAGCGCGGCATGGCCGATATCGTTGAGCGGCGCGGCGACCACGCCCCAATCCGAGCTGAAGAACAGCACATGGCCATATTCGGCCGTGTACCAGAAGGGCATGCCCAGGAAGGTGGTCTCGCGCACCGAATAGCCGAATTTGGGCGCGCTCATATTGGCATAGGAAGGGGCAGGCTGCCCCAGCCCGTACTGAGCGCGCTTCATCGCGATATATTGCTCGGCCTTGTTCGGCACGCGCTGGATATGGACGCCGTAATCGTCGATCGCCGCGATCATGTCGCCCAGTTCCGGCGGCACCTTCACTTCGGCCAGCTCGTCGACCGTCGGGCGGCTGGCGGCCACCCAATAGCGATCCGAGAATATCAGCGCGCCGAGCAGCGCCAGCGCGAGCGCACCACACACGAGCGCGAGCGCCCATTCCTTCCGCAGAACTTCCATCGTCTCCCCCCCCCAAAGGTGACTGCGCGCCGGCCCGATCCGGTTGGGCCTTAGCGTGCCTTTCGTTGCGCCGCGCCCGACGGCTTGTCGTCGCCGTCGTCATCCTGAACCGGCGCCGCGGCGATGCCCTTGGTGCCGAGATCGGCCGCCCCCGCGACCAGCCCGTCCAGCGTGCCGCCATCGAAGCCCAACTCGCGCATCAGCCCGTCGATCACCGGCGCCTGGGCACGGTAGCGCAGCGCCGCGGCGACCGCCGAATTGGCGAGGTTGCGATCCCCCTCCCCGCCGTCATTGGCGACCCCGCCCGCGCCGCCGCCGCGCCCTGTGAGCCCATCGACCTGCACGATCTTGATCGAATCGATCGCCTCGAGCGGCTTGGACGCCTCGCGGATCACTTCCGGCAGCACCTTGAGCAGTGCCAGCTTGGTCTGCAGCGACATGGTCTCGGACGAGAGCAGGTTCGCCGCCTCGTTGATCGCGCGCTGGCCGGCGGCTTCCACTTCGAAGCGCACCCGGTCGGCTTCGGCCTTGAGCTTGGCGGCCTCCGCCTCGCCCTCGGCCTGCAGACGCGCGGCCTCGGCGCGGTCGGACGCGGCCTGCTTCTCGGCATCGGCCTGCACCTTGATGCCGATCGCGGCGCGCTCGGCCTCACGGGAGGCATCGATCAGTTCGATCCGCTTCTGGCGCTCGGCGACCTCGGCTTCGCGCGCGGTGCCGACGCGTTCCTCGGCGACCACCGCCTCGGCACGCGCCTTGTCCGCCTCGGCCCGGGCCTGGCTTTCCTCGCGGCTCTTGTTCTGGACCGCGATCTGCTGCTCCTGGCGGGCGAGCTCGAGCGCCTGGTCCTGCGCGATCTTGGCCTCCTGCACCGCGCGATCGGCCTCGATCTGCTGGCTGTCGACCAGCTTCTTGGCCTCGATCTTCGCCTGCTCGGCTTCCTGCTGGCGCAGCGACTGCTCGCGCGCCACTTCGGCGCCCTGCACGGCACGGCGCATCTCGACTTCGCGCTCCTGTTCCAGCCGGGCGAACTCGGTGTCGCGGCTGATCAGGAACGACGCGCGCTGCGCTTCGAGATTCTTGGTCTCGATCTGCACGCGAGTATCCTGCTCGATGTCGTTGCGCGCCTTCTTGCGCAGCTCGATCTGCTCGGTGAGCTTGGTCAGGCCCTCGGCGTCGAACGCGTTGTTGGCGTTGAAATGCTCGATCGAGGTCTGGTCGAGACCGGTGAGCGAGACCGATTCCAGCTCCAACCCGTTCATCGCCAGGTCGACCGACGAGACCTGCTGCACCTTCTGGACGAAATCGGCGCGCTGCTCGTGGAGCTGGGCCATCGTCATGCCGGCGGCGACCGATCGTAGCGCGTCGACGAACTTGCCTTCGACCAGCTCCTTGAGCGCATCGGGATTCATCGTGCGCATGCCGAGCGTCTGCGCGGCGATCGCAATCGCCTGGGCGTCGGGACGGACGCGGACATAGAACTCCGCCTTCACGTCGATGCGCAGCCGGTCGAGCGTGATCAGCGCGTCCATGTTCTTGCGTTCCACCGCGAGGCGGACCGTGTTCATGTTCACCGGCATCGTCTCATGGAACACCGGCAGCACCAGCGCGCCGCCGTTGATCACCACCTTCTCGCCGCCGAAACCCGTGCGCACGAAGCCGATCTCCTTGGAGGCGCGCTTGTAGAGCCGCGCGAGGGTGAGGCCGAGGATCAGCAGCGCGATCAGCGCGATGCCCGAATAGACGAGATAGGGGATCATCGACGTCGCTCCTTGGGGCACAATCTCGTTCATCGGTTCAGCCATCCAGTCGGGGTAAATGGAAATCGCCGCGCGAGATCGCGCGGAAGCACTCGCCCTCGCGGCGGACGAGCAGCACGCGCTCGCCTTCCTCGAAGACCTGGCCGGCATTGTCGGGCTCGACCATGATGTAGTGGACCTGGCCGTGGTGATCCTCGGCCCGGGCGCGCGCCGGCGAGCCGATGCTGGCCCGGCCGGTGACGATGCGCGCGGTGGTGCCGACCAGCACCTCGAGCGGCACGGCGGTGGTGAAGTCGCGCGGCAGGATCGGCGCGAGCAGCCGCGCGGCGAGCCCGGTGACCGGCAGTGCGGCGATGCCGACCGCCGGCACCGCGGCCAGCGTCGGAAGCGGCCCGGCGGCCCAGTCGCGCAGCAGCTGCTGGAGCGCGAGCCCGCCGATCCCGAAGATCGCCAGGAAGATCACGATCAGCATCAGCAGCGGCAGGCGGCCGACGCCGAGCCAGGACAGGAAATCGAAATGGAGGTCGCCGTGGAGGTCGGCATGAAGATCCGCGTCCATGTCATGTCCGACGCCGACAGCCTGCACGATGCCGATGAGCAACATCAGCACCACAGCTACGACGAACGCGAAATTCCCCTCTGCGAGAAGGAACGCTAGCACCCTGGATCCCCCGATTCGAGGCGGGAGCCTAAATGCTGGGCATCCGTTCCACTAGCGAAATCGGAATCTTTTCAGGGAGCTGCGGTGCGGCACTCAGTCGATCGTCAGCACGATCTTCCCGACATGCTCGCCCGATTCCATCCGGGCATGCGCGCCCGCCGCGTCGGCGAGCGGGAAGGTCGCGTCGATCACCGGTTTCAGCTTCCCCTCGGCCACCAGCGGCCACACCGTCCGGTGCAGCTCGTCGGCGAGGAGCGACTTGAACTCCAGCGAGCGCGGGCGGAGCGTCGAGCCGGTGAGGACCAGCCGCTTGCGCATGATCTCGAAGATCGGGATCGTCGCCTGCATGCCGCGCTGGACGGCGATCGAGACGTGACGCCCCTCCTCGGCCAGGCACTGGAGGTTGCGCGGCACATAGTCGCCGCCGACCATGTCGAGCACGATGTTCACGCCCTTGCCCGCGGTGATCTCCATCACCCGGGCTACGAAATCCTCGGTCTTGTAGTTGATCGCGTGATCCGCGCCGATCCGCTTCGCAGCCTCGCACTTGTCGTCCGATCCGGCGGTGACGATGATCGTCAGCCCGAACAGGTTTGCGAGGTGAATCGCCATCGTGCCGATGCCCGAAGTGCCGCCATGGACCAGGATCGATTCGCCTTCCATCGCATAGGCGCGCTCGAACACGTTGCTCCATACGGTGAACAGCGTCTCGGGGATCGCCGCCGCCTCGATCATCGTGATCGCCGGCGGCACCGGCAGGCACTGGCCATAGGGCGCGACCGCATATTCGGCATAGGCCCCGCCCGCGATCAGCGCGCAGACCGGCGTGCCCAGCGCCTCACGCGGGACGTCCTCGCCCACCGCGACGACCTTGCCGGCGATCTCCATGCCGAGGATCGAGGGCGCGCCCGGCGGCGGCGGATACTGCCCCTTGCGCTGCATCACCTCGGGCCGGTTCACGCCGGCGGCGGCAACCTTGACCAGCACCTCGCCCCGGCCCGGCTTCGGCACGGGGCGCGAGACCGGCACCAGCACCTCGGGCCCGCCAGGTGCCTCGGGATCGATTGCCAGCATCGTTTCCGGAAGACCCATCGCCATGTCGCTTTCGAACGCAGGAGAAACCGGTGGCCTTATTGACATCGGCCCTGCCAGGGTCAACGCTGCCCCGATGGACGCCGACGAAAATCTTCCGCGTCGCAAGGACGACCTTGTCGCCCAGCTGGCGAAGCAGGACCTCGATCCCCTTTCGGTTGAGGAACTTACCGAACGAATCGCATTGCTCGAGGCCGAGATAGATCGGACTCGAAGCAAAATTTCACGGTCCATTAATCACCGCGCAAGCGCAGACGCTCTATTTAAGAAATGAGCGTTACGGCACCGGAGATGGGGCGCAACGCCATTCTACTCCGGTGCGGGGCCGCGGCGCTTGATGCGGGGCCCATGCCTCCCGACATAAGGGGAGACAGGGGCCGTGTATCCTTTCCGGCCCACAGGAGTTGTACCTGAATGCCTAGTTTCGCCTCCGCCCTGGAATCGACGCTGCACAAGGCTCTCGAAGCAGCAAGCTCGCGTCGCCACGAATATGCCACCCTCGAGCATCTGCTGCTCGCACTCGTCGACGACGAGCATGCCAGCAAGGTGATGAGCGCGTGCGGCGTGGATCTGGGCGAACTCAAGAATACCGTGGCGCATTATCTCGACACCGAGCTCGAGGCGCTGAAGGTCGAGCAGGCCACCGATCCGTCGCCGACCAGCGGCTTCCAGCGCGTCGTCCAGCGCGCCATCCTCCACGTCCAGTCCTCGGGCCGCGACGAAGTGACCGGCGCGAACGTGCTCGTCGCCCTGTTCAGCGAGCGCGAGAGCTACGCCGTCTATTTCCTGCAGCAGCAGGACATGAGCCGTCTCGACGCGGTGAGCTACATTTCGCACGGCGTCGGCAAGGGCGGCACCGGCAGCACCGAATCGACCACGCCGAAGGGCGCGGCCGACGAGGACAAGGCAGCCAAGCAGGAGCCCAAGTCGGGCAAGGGCGAGAGCGCGCTCAAGCAGTTCACCGTCGACCTCAACGAGAAGGCCAAGGCCGGCAAGGTCGACCCGCTGATCGGCCGCGCCGCCGAAGTCGATCGCACGATCCAGATCCTGTGCCGCCGCTCGAAGAACAACCCGCTCTATGTGGGCGATCCGGGCGTGGGCAAGACCGCCATTGCCGAGGGCCTGGCCCGCAAGATCGTCGAGGGCGAAGTGCCCGACGTGCTCAAGGAAGCGGTGATCTACTCGCTCGACATGGGCGCGCTGCTCGCCGGCACCCGCTATCGCGGTGACTTCGAGGAGCGCCTCAAGCAGGTCGTCAACGAGCTCGAGAAGCTGCCCCACGCAGTCCTTTTCATCGACGAGATCCACACCGTGATCGGTGCCGGCGCTACCAGCGGCGGCGCGATGGACGCGTCGAACCTGCTCAAGCCGGCGCTGTCGGGCGGCTCGATCCGCTGCATCGGCTCGACCACCTACAAGGAGTTCCGCAACCACTTCGAGAAGGACCGGGCGCTGCTCCGTCGCTTCCAGAAGATCGACGTGAACGAGCCGACGGTCGAGGACACGATCAAGATCATCACCGGCCTGCGCACCGCGTTCGAGGAGCATCACCACCTCAAATACACCCCCGACGCGATCAAGTCGGCGGTGGAGCTGTCGGCGCGCTACATCAACGACCGCAAGCTGCCGGACAAGGCGATCGACGTGATCGACGAGGCCGGCGCGATGCAGATGCTGGTGCCGCCGTCGAAGCGGAAGAAGACGATCACGGTCAAGGAGATCGAGGCGGTCATCGCGACGATGGCGCGCATCCCTCCGAAGAGCGTGTCGACCGACGACACCAAGACGCTCGCCAATCTCGAAACCGATCTCAAGCGGGTCGTGTTCGGCCAGGACAAGGCGATCGAGGTGCTCAGCTCGGCGATCAAGCTCAGCCGTGCGGGCCTGCGCGATCCGGACAAGCCGATCGGCAACTATCTGTTCTCCGGCCCGACCGGCGTCGGCAAGACCGAGGTGGCGAAGCAGCTTTCCGAGCTGCTCGGCATCCCGCTCCAGCGCTTCGACATGTCGGAATATATGGAGCGTCACTCGGTCAGCCGTCTGATCGGTGCCCCTCCGGGCTATGTCGGCTATGATCAGGGCGGGCTCCTGACGGACGCGGTCGACCAGCAGCCGCATTCGGTGCTCCTGCTCGACGAGATCGAGAAGGCGCATCCGGACCTGTTCAACATCCTCCTGCAGGTGATGGACAACGGCAAGCTGACCGATCACCACGGCAAGACGGTCGATTTCAGGAACGTGATCCTGATCATGACCACCAATGCCGGCGCGTCGGACATGACCAAGGAGTCGATCGGCTTCGGCGAGATCAGCCGCGACGACGTCCAGGAAGAAGCGGTGAAGAAGCTCTTCACCCCCGAATTCCGCAACCGTCTCGATGCGATCGTGCCGTTCGATTACCTGCCCACGCAGGTGGTCAGCCGGGTGGTGGACAAGTTCATCCTCCAGCTCGAGCTGCAGCTGGCGGACCGCGGCGTCCACATCCAGCTCGACGAGGCGGCCAAGGCCTGGCTCACCGAGAAGGGGTACGACAAGCTCTATGGCGCGCGTCCGATGGGCCGCCTGATCCAGGAGAAGGTCAAGCAGCCGCTCGCCGAGGAGCTCCTGTTCGGCAAGCTCGTCCATGGCGGCGAGGTCAATGTGAAGCTCAAGGACAATGCCCTGAACTTCCAGATCACGCCGGCCGCGCCCAAGCCCAAGAAGGGCAAGAAGACGGAAGCCGCCAAGGCCTCCAAGTAAGGCGCGTCAGCCCTGAACAACCGATCGGGCCGGGAGGAAACTCCCGGCCCGTTTCGTTTGCGCCGCAGCCCCGCGCCGTCGCGCGCTTCGCCCTTGGTCGCCGCGACGACGGGCTTCGTCGTGCAGCGGATGATCCCCTCCCGCCATCCATTTAGCGCGCTCCTGCCGTCATGCCGGCGGGTCGGGCCAGCCGAACCGGGAGCATGGCGGCGGCCATGACTATGTGTTATATGCAAATAACACACCCTTGCAATTTCGTTCCGATGTCGTAAAGGGACGCTCGCTTCGGGTCGCAGCCATGGTTTTCCAGGGAGAATCCGAATGCGACCGATGAAGAAGATACTGGGTGCGGGAACGGCGCTGGCGGGCATGCTCGCAGCCGGCCTGGTCGTCGCGCAGACCAGCAACGATACCGCGCCCGAGGCGCGCTATGTGATGGACGTCGGCACCCATGCCGGAATGATGGGCCAGGGCGATCGGCGCGAAGTGATGCTGCGCCTCGGCTCGCGCCTGCCCGCCACCGGCGGTGCGCCCAAGGCCGATCACTTCCTGCCCGAGGGCATGCGCATGGGCGCGTCGGTGCCGCTGATCACGCCCGAGGCGAGCAAGGGCGGAACCGATACCCAGCCGTTCGAGCGGCCCAAGGGCCGGTTGCTGATCTTCTGGGGCTGCGGGGCGCATGCCGGCCCGGGCCAGCCGGTGATCATCGACTTCGCCAAGGTCGCCAAGGGCCAGGTGCCGCCCGACCTGTTCTCCGCGAGCATCGCCTCCGAGGTCGGCCCGCGCCAGTCCAACAGCCGCACCTATGGCGACTGGCCGAACGGCAAGTCGAACGCGCAGGTGCGCGACAATTCCTCGCTGATCGGCCAGCACCGCATCGCCGGCAACTACAGCCCGGAGATCAGCTTCGCGATCAACCAGGACTTCATGGCGGCGCCCCGGGTGAAGGCCGGCAGCGCCGGCGACGGCTCGATCCCGCTCAACTGGGGCGCGGTGCCGGCGGCGACCGGCTATTATGCCTGGGCGATGGGCAGTGGCGATCGCGGCGGGAATGGCGACATCGTCTGGTGGGCCTCGTCCGCTTCGCGCCAGTTCGGCGGCGATCTGTGGAACTGGCTCTCGCCGGGCGCGGTCAGCCGGCTGATCGGCCAGAAGGTGGTGATGCCGCCGAGCCAGACCAGCTGCGCCATACCCGCCGAGGCGAAGGCCGCCGCGGGCGAGATGATGATGGGCTTCCTCACCGCCTATGGCCCCGAGGCGAACTATGCCTTCCCCGAACGGCCCAAGGATCCGAAGGTCGCCTGGCACCCGAAATGGACCGCCAAGGTCCGCTACCGGTCGCAGGGCACCTTCATGCCCGGCATGCCCGACATGGGCGATGCGATGCGCGGCCAGCTGCCGGGCACCGAGGGGGATCGACCCGAGCAGCCCAAGCCCAAGCCCTGCAAGCCCAAGCTGGGCGGTCTTCTCAAGCGTGCCGCGGGTCTGGGCAGCGGCTGCTGAACCGGAATAGTATCGAAGGGGCGGCGGCGTTCTTGCCGCCCCTTCATTTTGCGCGATAAGCCGCTGGCGCACTTCATAAAGCCGATCCGATCGGGGTTATCTTTACGGGTTGTTTGTCATGTTGGCGTAGGCCTGCTGCATGCTGGCGTTGCGTCTCCTGCGGCTGTCCGTCCTCATCGGTGCGTTGATCGCGCTGCTGGGCACCGCCATGCCCGCGCAAGCCCAGGGCAATGTCGGACGCGAACTGCCCGTCTGCGTGCTGCGCGACACGGGCGGGATGAACCCGGCCGAACTGATCGGCCACCCCGAGCGCTTCGATTGCACCACCCGGCAATACAAGCTCGGCCCCGGTGATTTCTGGGTCATCTCCCGGGACATCGACCAGAGCTCCCGCCCCGGCAGCCGGCTGTTCGTGCGCTTCGCCAGCCTGTGGCAGCAGGGCATGGCGATGCACACCCTCTATGCTGACGGGCTGATCTTCACCCAGCGCACCGACGCGCGCGGCATCACCCCCTGGATCCAGCTCGGCGCGATCGGCGAGATCCAGATCGAGCGGCGCGAGGCGCGGGTCGAGCGCCTGCTCTGGCACGTCCAGGGTTCGGCCAACATGCGCGGTGTCATGCTCGGCACGCGGCTGGTCACCGGCACGGAGAGCCAGCGCGCCACCATCGCGCTCACCGCGCTCTATGCGGCGTTCGGGGGACTGTGCCTCGGGCTGCTCGTCTACAATCTCGCGCTATGGGGGGCGCTGCGCCACCGGTTCCAGCTCTATTATTGCATCATGGCACTGGGCCTGCTCGGCTATGTCTTCTCCTCCTCGGGCGCACTCGCCTGGGCCTTTCCGGACATCGCCAACAACGATCGCCTGCGCATCAACTATCTCCTGCTCGGCTGCACCGGCGCGAGCGCGCTGATCTTCGCCCGCAGCTTCTTCGAGGAGCAGGTGTTCGCCGGCTGGCTCGGCCGCTTCACCTATGTCGTCGCCGGCGCGCTGGTCGGCGTCGGGCTGCTGGTCTTCTGCTTCGCCCCGCTCAACGTCCAGATCGTCGACGCCGCCTTCAGCACCGTCTTCCTGCTGCTGGGTGCGGTGGTCGGGCCGACGCTGTGGCGCGCCTGGCGGGTGCGCTCCAACTATCTCTGGCTGTTCGCGATCGGCTGGGGCGCGCCGATCCTCACCTCGCTGCTGCGGACGCTGGCCAATTTCCACCTCATCGAGTGGAACTTCTGGCTCGACAATTCGACCCTGCTCTCGATGGCGCTCGAGGCGCTGATGTCGAGCCTGGCCATCGCCTATCGCATCAAGCTGCTGCGCGACGAGCGTGACGACGCGATCGCCAGCGAAGTGATGGCGCGCCGCCTGGCCGACACCGATCCGCTCACCGGCCTGCTCAACCGCCGCGCCTTCCTCGCCCAGGCGATCGGCCGGCCCGGCGAGCAGCAACTGCTCATCGCCGACATCGACCATTTCAAGCGGGTCAACGAGACGCTCGGCCATGACGGCGGCGACGAGGTGCTGCGCCTGTTCGCCCGCACCCTGCGCCACGCCGCCCCTCCCGGCACGCTGGTCGCGCGGATGGGCGGCGAGGAATTCGCGATCCTGGCCTCGGTCGATGCCGCCCCGGAGCCCGAGCAGTTGCTGGCCAAGCTGCGCGCCACGCGCATGCCCTTCGACCTCAAGGTCACCGCCAGCATCGGCGCCTGCACCGGCCCGCTGACCAGCGAGATCGACTGGAAGTCGCTCTACCGCGGCGCCGACATCGCGCTGTTCGAAGCCAAGTCCGCCGGCCGCGACCGCGCGCGCTCGGCGCATCGCGAAGCCGCCTGATCCGCTTGCCCGGCGGCCCGGCAGGGCCTATGGGATTCACCATGTCGGGACGAGCGAAGAAGATTGCCTTCGGGGCGCTTGCGGCACTCGCGCTGCTCGCCTTCGCCTCCCCCAATCGCCGCGCCGACATCGCCGTCCACATGCACCGCGTCGACGATCTCACCCCACAGCGGATCGAGGCTGTCGTCGATATCGGCGTCTTCGCGATTTCCGTGCTCGTCACCTGGAGCAAGCGGCTTACGACTTGACCCCCGAAAAGGCTTGCTTACACCAGTGTCAATGACTGACCCCGAACAGATCTGGCGTACCGCGTACAATCATCCCGGCGCCTGGGACACCGAGTTCCCGCCCGAATCCATGGTCGATCTGTTCGAGGCGAGCGCCCGCGCCCACCCCCAGGCGCCGCTGCTCGATTTCATGGGCCGGCACTACAGCTATGGTGAGACACTGGACGGCGCCAACCGCGTGGCCTGCGGCCTCAAGGCTTTGGGCTATGGCCCTGGCGACCGGATCGGGCTCTTCCTGCCCAACGTGCCGCACTATGTCGCCGCCTATTATGGCATTCTCAAGCTCGGCGCGACGGTGGTCAATTTCTCGCCGCTCTACACAGTCGAGGAGCTGAGCCACCAGGTCGAGGATTCGGGCACCCGCGCACTGTTCACCATCTCGGCCACGGCGCTGCTGCCCACCGCGCTGAAAGTGCTCGACCAGAGCGGGCTCGAGCGGCTCGTGGTCGGCTCGGTCGCCGGTGCGCTGCCCGCCGCCAAGTCCTTCTTCTACCGCCTGTTCAAGAGCTCGGAAGTCACCGAGCGCCCGCAGGACGAACGCATCCTCGCCTTCTCGAAGCTGATCGCCAACAACGGCCTGTGCGACGCACCGAAGATCGATCCCGAAAAGGACGTCGCGCTGATCCAGTATACCGGGGGCACCACCGGGACGCCCAAGGGTGCGGTGCTGACCCACCAGAATCTCTCGGCCAATGCCCGCCAGGTCGCCCGGCTCGATCCCGAGGTGGCGACCGCGAAGGACCGTGTGCTGGGCGTCCTCCCCTTCTTCCACGTCTTCGCCAATACCTGCGTGCTCAACCGCACCGTGGTGACCGGCGGCGAGATCGTGATGCTGCCGCGCTTCAACGCCAAGCAGGCGCTCGCCGAGCTCCGCCGCACCCAGCCGCGCGCCCTGCCCGGCGTGCCGACCATGTACCAGGCGCTGCTCGACGCGCCGGGCATGAAGCCGTCCGACTTCGCCTCGCTGCGCTACTGCATCTCTGGCGGCGCCCCCCTTCCCGCTCAGCTCAAGGAGGAATGGGAGAAGATCACCGGCGCGCGCGTGATCGAAGGCTATGGCCTGTCGGAAAGCTCGGGCGTGGTGTGCACCAATCCCTATGTCGGGCTGAACAAGCCCGGCACGATCGGCCAGCCGCTCCAGGGCACCCGCGTGAAGCTGGTCGACAAGGAAGACCCCACCCGTCCCCCGCCCGAGGGCGAGCCCGGCGAGATCGTCGTCCATGGCCCGCAGATCATGCAGGGCTACTGGAACCGTCCCGATGCCGATGCCGAGGTGTTCGTCACCGTCGAGGGCGAGCCGCACTGGCTGCGCACCGGCGATGTCGGGCTGATCGACGAGGACGGCTACATCAAGATCGTCGACCGGCTGAAGGACATGATCGCGGTCGGCGGCTTCAAGGTCTTCCCGAGCCAGATCGAGGCGGTGCTCTACCAGCATCCGGCGGTGAAGGAGGCGCTCGTGATCGGCCTGCCCGACGCCTATCATGGCGAGCTGCCCCACGCCTATGTCACGCTCGACGAAGGATCGCAGGCCAGCGGCCCCGAGATCTGCGCCTGGCTCAACGGCAAGCTCGGCAAGCACGAGCGCGTGTCCGAAGTCGTGGTCCGTGACAGCCTGCCCAAGACGATGATCGGCAAGCTCAGCCGCAAGGACCTGATCAACGAAGTGATGGCGGAGCGTCAGGGGTGAAGGCGCTGCTCGCCCTCGCCCTTCTCGCGGCCGCACCGGCAGCGCCCGAGCAGCGGATCGACGTCGCGCTCTCCAACTTCAAGTTCACCCCCTCGACGATCGCGCTGGTCCATGGCCAGAGCTATGTGCTGCACCTGACCAGCAGCGGCGGCCACAGCTTCGCGGCGAAGGACTTCTTCGCGGCGGCCACGATGCCGGCGGCCGACCGGGCCAAGCTCAAGGACGGCAAGATCGAGCTGGACGGCGAGTCGGCCGTCGACCTCCACTTCACCGCGCCCAGGGCGGGCAGCTACCCGATCAAATGCACCCACCTGCTCCATGCGAGCTTCGGGATGACGGGGAAGTTCGTGGTTTCGTAACAGTGAAATCCTCCCCCGGAGGGGGAGGGGGACCAGCGAAGCTGGTGGAGGGGGCCTGCCGCAGGCGATTCGCTTGCGGCTCTCCCTCTCCACCACGACGCTGCGCGTCGCGGTCCCCCTCTCCCTCCGGGAGAGGATTGGGAAGCATCAATCCCCCGCCACCACGTCCTTGCCGAACATCACCGCCTTCAGGTTCATGAACTCGTGCATGCCCCATGGCCCCAGCTCGCGGCCATGACCCGACAGCTTCACGCCGCCGAACGGCGCCTCGGGCGTCGAGGCGAGCAGCGAATTGACCGCGGTCATGCCGGCCTGGATGTCGCGCGCGAACCGCTCGATCTCGGCCTCGTCCGTCGTCCAGACCGCCGAGCCGAGTCCGTAGGGCACGTCATTGGCCAGCGCGATCGCCGCATCGATATCGGCGACCTTGTAGACCGCCGCGACGGGTCCGAAGACCTCTTCCTTGGCGACGTCGCTCTCCGGATCCATGTCAGTCAGCACGCCCGGCGTCATCCAGGCGCCCTCGCGCTCGATCTTCTCGGCACCGAAACGCAGCGTCGCGCCCTCGCTGACGGCACGCGCCACCTGCTCCAGCACCGTGTCGCGCTGGGCGACGCTGGAGAGCGGGCCCATGCCGGTCTCCTTGTCCATCGGGTCGCCGACCTTCAGCGCCTTCATCCCTGCCTCGAACTTCTCGAGGAACGCGTCATAGACGTCGGCATGGACGATCATCCGCTTGGCGCAGATGCAGCTCTGCCCGGCATTCTGGGTACGTGCGGTCACCGCGGTCTTCGCTGCCAGGTCGAGATCGGCCGAAGGCATCACGATCAGCGGGTCCGAGCCGCCCAGTTCGAGCACCACCTTCTTGAGCGCCCGCCCCGCGGCCTGGGCGACCTGCGCGCCGGCGCCTTCGCTGCCGGTCAGCGTCACCGCCACGACCCGCTTGTCGGCGATGATCGCCGAGACCTTGTCGGACTTGATCGCCAGGTTCTGGAACAGCCCGTCGGGTGCGCCGGCGGCACCCATCATCTGCTGGATCAGCGCCGCGCAGCCCTGCACGTTCGAGGCGTGCTTCAGCAGCGCGACATTGCCCGCCATGATCGTCGGCGCGAGGAAGCGGACGACCTGCCAATAGGGGAAATTCCACGGCATCACCGCCAGTACCGGCCCCATCGGCAGCCAGCGCGCCACGGCATGGCCGCTCGCGGTCTGCACGGTCGTCGCCTCCAGATAGGACGGGCCGGCCTTGGCATAGTGGCGGAAGCCGCTGATGCACTTCTCGACCTCGGCAATCGCGCTCGCCAGCGTCTTGCCCATCTCCTTCGTCGCGGTCTCGGCAAGGTGCTGCTTGTTGGCCTCCCAGGCGTCGGCGATCTTCGTCAGCAGCTCGGTGCGGCGCTCCAGCGACGAATCGCGCCACGAGCGGAAACAGACCTCGGCGCGGGCCAGCGCCATCTCGATCCCGTCGGCGTCCAGTTCCGGATAGGTGGCGACCGTCTCTCCGGTGGCGGGATTGATGCTGGTGAACATGCGCGTGTCTCCTTCGACCGAGATAACGCGCAGCTAGGAAGCGCGATGCCCGGTTGCAATCATACCATGGCAGGTTGCCTTCCGGCCCAACCCCGGCGCATAGCGACACGCATGGCAGAAGAAGCGGACGTCACCGCGCTTTCCTTCGAGGAAGCGCTCAAGGAACTGGAGCGCATCGTCGCGCGGCTGGAGAGCGGCGAGGCCCAGCTCCAGGAAGCAATCGACCTGTACGAGCGCGGCGACCGGCTGCGCCGGCAATGTGCCGCGCGGCTCGACGCGGCGCAGGCGCGCATCGAGGCGATCCGCACCGATGCCGAGGGCCGCGCCGCCGGCACCGCCCCCTTCGCCGCCGGCTGAGTTCCGACATGGCGCAAGCCTCCCTCGCGCTGCAGGCGGCGCTCAAGCAGGTCTCGGCGGAGATGGACCGCCAGTTCGACCTGTTGCTCGCCGTGCCCAGCGATCCCCGCAAGGGGTTGTACGAGGCGATGCGCCACGCCGCGATCGGCGGAGGCAAGCGGCTGCGGCCGTTGCTCGTCTCCGCCACGGCCCAGCTGTTCGGCGTCGATCGCACCTGCATCGCCCGCACCGCGCTCGCGCTCGAATGCATCCATGTCTATTCGCTGATTCACGACGACTTGCCGGCGATGGATGATGACGACATGCGCCGCGGCAAGCCGACGGTGCACAGGGCGTTCGACGAGGCGACGGCGATCCTGGCCGGCGATTGCCTGCACGCGCTCGCCTTCGAAGTGATCGCCGACGAGCGGACCCATCCCGATCCCTTCGTGCGTATCGAACTGTCCGGCACGCTCGCCCAGGCCGCCGGTCCCGCCGGCATGGCGGGCGGGCAGATGATGGACCTGGAAGCCGAGAAGGCGAGCTTCGACCTCGCCACCGTCACCCGCCTTCAGGCGATGAAGACCGGCGCGCTGATCAGCTGCGCGGTGGAGAGCGGCGCGATCCTCGGCCGCATCCCGCTGGAAGGGCGCACCGGCCTGCGCGGCTATGCCCGCGACGTCGGCCTCGCCTTCCAGATCGCCGACGACATCCTCGATACCGAGGGCGACGAGGCGCTGGTCGGCAAGAAGCTCCACAAGGACGGCGAGGCAGGCAAGGAGACCTTCCTCTCGCTGCTCGGCGTCGAGCGCGCGAAGGAACAGGCGCGGATGCTGGTCGACCAGGCGATCACCCATCTCAAGCCCTATGGCATCGAGGCCGACCTCCTCCGCGACATCGCCCGCTACACGCTGGAACGCGATCGCTAGAACCTGCCGGCGCAATCCCGCCCCAAATCGTCATCCCGACGCAAGTCGGGATCTCAGGCGAAGGCGCGGGACAGGAGTCGCACGAAATCCCGGCTTTCGTCGGGATGACGGGAAGGTATGAGATGCCGGCTGCCTTCGCTAACCCCGCTCCATCCGCCGCACCCGGAACGCCGTGGGATTGCCGCCTTCCCGCACGATCGTGCCTGCAGCCGTGTAGCTCTGCGCCTCGGCCAGCTTCTCCAGCGCCACGCTGCCTTGTGCGACCGGCAGCATCACGCCCTGAAACCCCGCCGGCCGCGCATACCAGGCGCCGGCGATGTTGAGCAGGGTCGCGCTGGTCTCCTCCGGCGCGGGCAGGTTCGCCCTCGCCTCCTGCGCCTTCTCCACATAGATGGGTCCAAACCCGCCCCCGCCCCGCACCCGCCGCGGCGCGTCGAACAGCTGGTCGATCCGCTCGGCCTGCAGGGTCTCGATATAGATGATCGTGTTGTTGTCGCCCTGCACCGAGAGCCTGGCGTGCGAGGCCTGCTTGCGCACGATCGGCCCGGCGAGCGAGACGAGGAAGCTGCGCACCGAGGCGGAGATCTGCCCCACATTGCCGCCGCTGGCATTCATCACCGTCTCCAGCGCCACCGCCACGGTCTGCAGGAACCCACCCAGCAGTGCGCGCTGCTCGTACAGGTCGAGCATGGTCTTGCCGAGGTCGAACCAGGCATGGAGGCTGGCGATCTCGACGCGGACCAGCTCCAAGCCATAGCGGCTCTGCCCCGCCCGGGTCTCCTGGGCAAAGGCATTGGCCAGCCGCTCGATCGCGGTGCCCGAAGTCCTTGCATCGGCCGCATCGAAATAGCCGATCTCGAGCACCAGCACCGCGTTGTTGCGCACATCGTCGATCATGCCCGCAGGCTGGCCGAAAGCCTGTCGTGCCGCAAGCGCGCAGCGCCACCCTTGACTTGGCTTCGCACCCGCAGCACGTCCGGGGAGATCTTGCGACGAGGTACAGAATGACCACCCGCACCGGCGTCTATCCCGGCACCTTCGATCCCATCACGCTTGGCCATATGGACATCATCCGCCGCGGCGCGAAGCTGTGCGACCGGCTGGTGATCGGCGTGACCACCAACCCTTCCAAGAACCCGATGTTCACCGTCGAGGAACGGATGGAGATGGTGAAACGCGAAGTCGAGGGGATCGCGGGCGAGATCCATGTCGTCAGCTTCGATTCGCTGCTGATGGACTTTGCCGAGCGCGAGGGCGCCAGCATGATCGTCCGCGGCCTGCGCGCCGTCGCCGACTTCGAGTACGAATATCAGATGGCGGGGATGAACCAGCAGCTGAACGACCGGATCGAGACGGTCTTCCTGATGGCCGATGTCTCGCTCCAGCCGATCGCCAGCCGGCTGGTCAAGGAGATCGCCCTCTATGGCGGCGACATCCGCAAGTTCGTCTCGCCGGCGGTCAATGACGAGATGGTCGCCCGCATCGCCACGATCGGTCGCAAAGGGAGTGGTTGACGCCCCGCTATTGGGCTAGACGGTCCGATCGAGGGTGTATTCCGAGTGGGGAATTTGATGCGTTTGCTTGCCGCTGTGGCCGCTTCGGCCTTGATGATGATTGCTACCCCCGCGCTGGCCCAGGGTGGTGGCGGAAAGGCTCCCAAGCCGGCTGCCGAGCCGCTCAAGGGCGTGAGCGCGGCCGATGTGAACAGCATCTACCCCGCCGTGGTCCCCGCCGATCCGGCCGAGACCTGGGTGCTCGACCTGTCGACCGGCGGCCGGGTGCTGATTCGCCTGCGCCCCGATGCCGCGCCCAAGATGGTCGAGCGCATCAAGACGCTCACCCGCCGCCATTTCTATGACGGCCTGAGCTTCCACCGCGTGGTCGACGATCCCTATTACATGGCGCAGGGCGGCGACCCCAAGGGTGACGGCACCGGCGATTCGGACCTGCCCAACGTGCCGGCAGAGTTCAACAACCTGCCCCACACCCGTGGCACCGTCGCCGCCGCCCGCCGCGGCGCGCCCGACAATGCCACGCCGGCGCAGAAGGCCGATGCCGAGAACAGCGCGAACAGCCAGTTCTACATCATGATGATGCCGAAGCTGGCCTTCGACCACGACTATACCGTGTTCGGCCGCGTCGTCGGCGGCATGGAGTGGGTCGACAAGATCCAGCGCGGCGAGCCGCCGGCGAACCCGACGCGGATCGTCCACGCCTATATCCAGTCCGACAATCCCCCGCCCTATTCGAACCTGCCGGCCGCCGCTCCCAAGGCGCTGCCGCCGGGCGAGGTGAAGGCGACGCTGCCGCAATAATCCGGTGAACGTCGACCTTTTCGATTTCGAGCTGCCGAACGACCGGATCGCGCTGCGCCCTGCGGCCCCGCGCGATTCGGCCCGTTTGCTCGTGCTCGACGGCCCCGAGGCCACGCGCGACCTCCATGTCCGCGACCTGCCCGGCCAGCTGCGCGCCGGCGATTGCCTGGTGTTCAACGACACCCGCGTGATCCCCGCCCAGCTAGAGGGCGTGCGCGGAGAGGCGAAGATCGGGGCCACGCTCCACAAGCGCGAGGGGCCGCGCCGCTGGCGCGCCTTCATCCGCAACGCCAAGCGGCTGCGCGACGGCGACACGATCGATTTCGGCCAGAGCGTGACGGCCATCGCCGGCGACCGGGCCGAGGACGGCAGCTTCGCGCTCGACTTCCAGGGCGACGAGCCGGTCGAGCTGCTGCTCGAGCGCTGCGGCCGCATGCCGCTGCCGCCCTATATCGCCTCCAAGCGCCCGACCGACGCGCGCGACGCGGACGATTACCAGACGATGTTCGCGAACGAGCCCGGCGCCGTCGCCGCGCCCACCGCAGCGCTGCACTTCACGCCGGAACTGCTGGCGGCGCTCGACGCGGCCGGCGTGGCCCACACCACGCTGACGCTCCATGTCGGCGCGGGCACCTTCCTGCCGGTCAAGGCCGAGGACACGGCGGACCACAAGATGCACGCCGAATGGGGCCGCATCGACCAGGCCACCGCCGACCGCCTCAACGCCGTCCGCGCCGCCGGCGGCCGGGTAATCGCAGTGGGCACCACCAGCCTGCGCCTGATCGAAAGCGCTGCAGGCGAAGACAAGATCATCCGCCCCTTCGAGGGCGACACCGCGATCTTCATCACCCCGGGCTATCGCTTCAAGGGGATCGACGGGCTGGTCACCAACTTCCACCTGCCGCGCTCGACGCTGTTCATGCTGGTGTCGGCGCTGATGGGGCTCGACCGGATGCAAGCGGCGTATGCGCATGCGATCGCCGAGGGGTATCGGTTCTATTCCTACGGGGATGGCTCGCTGCTTCTGCCGTGAAAGTGGCTTGCGCCCATGGGACGCCATCGAGATCCGTACCCGCCATTACCGCTTCACCTATGCGAAGGTCGACAAGATCGGCCTCTCTTGCACGCCCGTTACCGGATTCAGGCGGGGTGCCAGGGGCATCACCAAGGCCGGAGCCGCGAAGAGGCGGACTAGCGAAGCGGGATTACGGTCAAGCCCTTGAGCGGCACGACAATCGCGATCGGATGGCTCTCTACCGTCACATTCTGGCGATTCCCTGCCGGATCATAGCGATAGTCGGACTTTGTCTTGAGCCTCGCATCTTCCTGGACAGTCACCTTCACCAGGCGACCCAACACATCATACTCGTAGACGGTCTTTTCCTCGACCGATTGAGCATGAACCGCTGCCGGCAAAAGACACAAGGCCATCGACAATGAGAATTTCATGGCCACCTCCGATTCCGCCCAACGCATTGCGAGCCCGCACACGCTATCACACTCTACCCGGGGAACAATTCATCCCGCAGAGTGTCAAATATTTCTTTTACGAAACGATTTTTCATACCCCTGTCGCATTCGCTTTGCTAGCATCGAAGGAACAGACAACGAGGACGGCGAGATGAAGAAAACCCTGCTGAACGCCGCCGCCGCGGCCCTACTCCTTCTCCCGCTTGGGACTGCAACCGCCTCCGATCAAAAGCCGGGAAAGGTGACATCTGTGCAGCAGACACTGAACCGCTTTTTCTTCTACACAAATGGAACGCGGACGGCTCGGCCTTCTTGCGATTGCTGCGGCAGATGGGAGATTGACGCCAATACAGCAGCTGGGCAGGCTCAAATCTCGATCGTGCTCACAGCCTATGCGACGCAGCGCACCCTGGAGGTTGCAGGCACGGGCAGTTGCGTAGGCGGCGCAAACGACACCGAAGGCGTGAACATTTTGATTGCGACCTAGGGTAACGCCAGCGGCCCGCTACATCGCACAGCGCCCCATCCAGCGCGCCGACCGCAGAGAGCTTCGAGGAGCGGTTCACCGAAAGGGAACCGCCCCCAGAGAGACGATCATGACCAGGATACTGATATACGCGGCTGCGTTGGCTTTGGGTCTTTGCTCGATATTGTCGCAGCCCGCCAAGGCCGCGACCGTCAACGCAACGTCGGTACAGCCAACGCTGATCGGGGCAGTCGTGGCAGGCAAGGCCTATCGCATCACTGCCAGCGGCATCGCGAACCTGTGCACCGGCTGCAACGGCGGGCAGGGCCTCACCTTTGCCGCCAATGGCAGGCCAACGGGACCGTTTGCCGCGCCCTATGCCCCCTTCTACCCCAATGGTCTCGACTATGATCCCTCCCAGGGATCGACTGCATATGGCATTGGCGGCCCACAGAAACTCTACGGCGCGCTTCTCGGAACGTTCAATGCCGGCGCGTCAGGCCCCGGCGACTATTTCACCATTGGGGCTTCATTTGCTTTCGTCGCGAGCACATCCGGCAATCTATATGCGAAGATCAATGATTGCTGTGATGGAGATAATGCGGGCGGTTATACTGTAACGATCAAGGAAATAGTCAGCGTCAGCGGATCGACCGCGCCGACATTTCTCGGAAACGTCGTGGCCGGAAGAGCGTACCGCATCACCGCCAGCGGCGTCGCGAACCTCTGCGTGAGTTGCAACGGCGGGCAGGGCCTGACCTTCATTGCCGACGGAAGGCCGACCGCTCCCTTCGCAGCCCCCTATGCGCCATTTTATCCTAACGGCCTGGATTATGACCCGTCCCAAGGGCCAGCGGCCTACGGCGTTGGCGGACCGCAAAGGCTCTACGGCCTGCTGCTGGGGACGTTTACTCCGAGCCCCCAAAGCTATGCCGATTATTTTCCGATCAGTGACAGCTATTTGTTCACGGCAAGCACGTCCGGCCCCCTTTACGGCATGATCAACGATTGCTGTTACGGAGACAATTCGGGCGCATATGCAGTCGAACTCGTCGAATCCGGTGAAACGACTTCATTTACCTATGACGCCCTCGGCCGTCTTGTTCAGACAAGTCATTCCGGGGGAAGTCCGAATGGCGTCACCAGCATCTACAGCTTCGACAAGGCGGGCAACCGAACTCACGTAACCGTCACCGGGCCCCAGCCGTAGAGCGCGCGTGTTGTCAGCGCCCGCCGCCTGGGGCGTCGCGCCCGCGGATTCGACGCGGTAACGCCCCGCCTGGGGCCGCCGCCTGCTGCATACGATGCCCAATACCCGCTTCGTCGAGATACTCGGCCAGGGCCATGGCACGATGTTCAATCGCTGCAGCGGCATGCTGGCGATGGCCTTCCCCCACGATCCGGCCGCGCCGCTCGATCTGGATTGCACGACAAAGGCGACCGGACCGATCTTCCGGGAATAGACGTGGCGAAGATCGGACATGCGGCGCCGCACCTTCGCCACAGATTGCAGCTTGGGTGACGGCGCGGTAGCGGTCCTCTTCACTGCCGAGTCGGAAGGATTTCCATGCGTTTGCTGCTTGCCCTTGCGACGTTGATCGCGACGCCCGCCTTTGCGCAGGGCCAGCTCTCGATACCGACGCCGCAACAGGATGGTGCGCAGATCGGCGTCAGCACCCGCCAGCAGCCCGCCTTCACCGTGATCGTCGAGCCGGCCGCGATGATGATCGCCGCGTTCGACGCGGACGGCGACGGCAAGGTCACCCGCGCCGAGTTCGATGCCGGGCTCAGGCGCAGCTTCGACGCGATCGATACCCGGCACCAGGGCTGGCTCGGCTATATCGCCTATTCGGACTGGCAGGAGCGCTGGATGGGTGACCGCAACACCGTGCCCAGCCCGTTCGAAGTGGACCGCGACGGCGACAACAAGATCAGCTTCGCCGAGATCGCGGAGCGCTTCGACCTGCTCTTCACCCGCTTCGATGCCGACAAGAACGGCGTGCTCGAGCGCAAGGAGCTCGTCACCATCCGTCCGCAGGTGAGCGGCCCGGGCACGGGCAAGGGCAAGAAGGGCCGCCGCCCGAATTGATGTCCTAGCATCACATGCCGCGACCCGGCTAAGAGCGGAAACGATGGCCGCGCATCACGACCATAATCACAGCCACCATGGCCACGGCCATCACGGCCACAGCCACGCGCCCGCGGACTTCGGGCGCGCCTTTGCCATTGGCACCGCGCTGAACCTGGCGTTCGTCGCGATCGAGGGCGCGGCGGGCTTCCTCACCCATTCGATGGCGCTGCTGGCGGATGCGGGGCACAACCTCTCCGACGTGCTCGGGCTGTTGATCGCCTGGGGCGGCGCCGAGTTGGCCAAGCGCCCGGCCTCGCCGCGCTTCACCTATGGCCTGCGCGGCTCCTCGATCCTCGCCGCGCTGGCCAATGCCGTGCTGCTGTTCGTCGCGGTGGGCGCGATCCTGCTCGAGACGATCCAGCGCCTCCAGGAGCCGCGCGACGTACCGGGCATGACGGTGATGCTGGTCGCCGGCGCCGGCATCGTCGTCAACCTGTCGACCGCCCTGCTCTTCGCCCGTGGGCGCAAGGGCGACGTCAACATCCGCGGCGCCTATCTCCACATGGCGGCGGACGCGGCGGTCTCGGCCGGCGTGGTGATCGGCGGCGGGCTGATCCTGCTCACGGGCGCCGACTGGATCGATCCGGTGATCAGCCTGCTCATCGTTGCCGTGATCCTGTGGAGCAGCTGGGGACTGTTCACCGAATCGCTGACCATGGCGCTGCAGGCGGTGCCGAAGGGAATCGATTCGGAAGCGGTGGAGGCCGCGCTCGCCGCACTGCCCGGCGTCAGTCGCGTCCATGATCTCCATATCTGGCCGATGAGCACCACCGAGGCGGCGCTCACCGCGCATCTGGTCATGCCGGGCGGCCATCCGGGCGATGCTTTCCTCATCGCGCTGCAACATCGGCTGGCGCACGACTTCAGGATCGATCATACGACCGTCCAGATCGAATTGGGGGACGGGGCCGAATGTCGGATGCATGGGAATGGACACGCGCATGACTAGTGCGTCGCCCATCCGCCTGGTTATCTTCGATTTCGACGGCACGCTCAGCGACAGCGGCGACTGGTTCCTGTCGGTCGTCGACGAGTTGGCGCGCAAGTTCCGGTTCCGCACCGTCCGGCCGGACGAAGTCGACATGCTGCGCCACAAGAGCTCGCGCGAAGTGATCGAGTTCCTCGGCATCTCGAAGTGGAAGCTGCCGCTGATCGCGCGCTATCTGCGCCGGCTGGTCGGCCGCAACGCGCACGAGATCGAGCTGTTTCCCGGCACCCCGGACCTGCTCGAGCAGATCGCCGCGACCGGCGTGAAGATCGCGCTGGTCACCTCCAACGCCGAGGACAACGCGCGCAAGATCCTGGGCCCGGTGCACGCCGCGCGGATCGACTGCTTCGCCTGCGGCTCCTCGCTGTTCGGCAAGGCGCCCAAGTTCCGCCGCGTGCTCAAGAAGATGGGCGTGAGGCCCCACGAGGTGCTGGCGATCGGCGACGAGACCCGCGACGTCGATGCGGCGCGCGAAGTCGGCATGCGCGCCGGATCGGTGCTGTGGGGCTATGCGGCCGAGGAACTGCTCACCGCGATGCAGCCCGACGTGATGTTCCGCACGCCGCAGGACATCATCGAGTATGTCGCCGCGCATCGATAGGGCATCGCGCGGACCAAGCGAGCGTTGAACTCGCCTGCCCGACCTGTAGAGTGACGGGCATGGAGCGATTGCGTTGGACCTGGATCTGGCTTCCCCCCTTTGCGGGCGCGGCCAGCCTGTTGTTCGGAGGCGCGGCCTCCATTCCGACATTGCTGCTCGGCATCGTCCTGATCGTCACCGTGCTCGCCGCGGTCCATCATGCCGAGCTGATCGCGCACAAGGTGGGCGAGCCATTCGGCACCTTCCTGCTCGCGCTCGCCGTGACGGTGATCGAGGTCGGGCTGATCCTCACGCTGATGCTGCAGGGCAAGGCGGGCGCCGAGACGCTGGCGCGCGACACGGTCTTCTCCGCGGTGATGATCATCCTCAACGGGCTGCTCGGCGCGTTCATCCTGGTCGGCGCGCTGCGCCATCATGAGCAGAGCTTCCAGCAGGTCGGCGTCAGCGCCTCGCTCGCTACGCTCTGCACCCTCACCGTGCTGACCCTGGTCCTGCCCAATTTCGCGGCGGCCGAGCGCGGCCCCTATTATGCGCCGTCGCAACTCGCCTTCGTCGCGATCGTGTCGCTGCTGCTCTACCTGACCTTCGTGATGGTCCAGACGGTGCGGCACCGCGGCTATTTCCTCCCGCCAGGCGGGGAAGCCGCCGAGGAGGAACATGCCGCACCGCCGACGAACCGCCAGACGCTGATCTCGGGCGTGCTGCTAATCGCCTGCCTGGTCGAAGTGGTGCTGCTCGCCAAGGCGCTGGCGCCGGCGATCGAGGATGGCGTCGCCGGTGCGGGCCTGCCGCATGCGGTGGTCGGCGTGGTGATCGCGGCCCTGGTACTGCTGCCCGAGAGCGTCGCGGCAGTGCGCGCGGCGATGGCCAACCGGCTCCAGACCAGCCTGAACCTGGCCCTCGGCTCGGCGCTGGCGACGATCGGCCTGACCATTCCGGCAGTGGCGATGCTCTCGCTGGTCCAGGGCCTGCCGCTGGCGCTCGGCCTCGATTCCAAGGGCATCGTGCTGCTGTCGCTGACCCTGCTGGTCACCACCCAGTCGCTCGCCACCGCGCGGACGACGGTGCTGCAGGGCGTGGTCCATCTCGTCATCTTCGGGGTGTTCGTCTTCATCACTCTGGTCCCCTAAGCTCGCTAAGGTGGCGCCGGCGAATGCTTCATCGCACCGATATACTTGACTCAATCAACTATATCGGTGCACCTTCCTGCCCATGGAACATGCCGTCGATCAATTCCGCGCCTTCAACCGGGCGCATACGCGCTTCGCCGCGGTGCTCGCTCCACACTATATGGACTCGGAAATGGGCGTCGCCGAAGCACGGCTGCTCTACGAGATCGCCCGGCGCCAGCCCGTGCTGGCGAGCGAACTTCAGGAGACACTCGGACTGGATGCCGGCTATGTCAGCCGGGCGGCCAAGCGCTTCGAGGATCGCGGCTGGATCGCCCGCGAGCGCGACGCGCAGGACGCCCGCCAGCGCCCGATCGCCCTGCTTCCCGCCGGCCAGGCGACCTTCGACGCGCTCGACGAGGCGACCCGTGCGCACAGCCGCCGCCAGCTCGAATCGCTCGGCCCGGGCGGCGGCGCGCTGCTCGGTCACTATCTCGAATCGGCGCGGGCACTGATCGAGGGCGGCGCGGATGCCTGGTCGATCCGCACGCTACGCCCCGGCGACATGGGCGCGATCGCGAGCCGCCAGTCGATCCTCTATGCCGAGCATTTCGGCTGGGGCCGGCCCATGGAGCTGCTCCTCAACGACGTCACCACTCGCTTCCTGCGCGACTTCCAGCCGGAGCGCGAGCAATGCTGGGTCGCCGAGCGCGGCGGCGAGATGCTCGGATCGGTGATGCTCGCCGATGGTGGCGACCGCGTCGCCAAGCTGCGCCTGCTCTATGTCGAGTCCTGGGCGCGCGGGCTGGGCATCGGCGAGGCGCTGGTCCAGCATTGCATCCAATTCGCCCGTGAGGCCGGCTATCAGCGGCTCGAGTTGTGGACGCACACCATATTGACGAGCGCGCGGCGGATCTATGCGGCGCATGGCTTCGAGCTGGTCTCGACCGAGGAGCATGACCGGTTCGGCGAGCCGATCATGGGGGAGACCTGGTCGCTCGATCTCAATCCAGATGCACCGCCAGCCACACCGTAGGACGATCCTTCGCCGTCCAGGTGACCCAGTGCTTCCGGCCCTTCTCGATCAGCAGGTGATCGCCGGGGCGTAGCTCGACCTCGGCCGAGCCCTCGACCCGCAGCCCCGCCGCGCCCTCCACCAGCAGCACCCATTCATCCCAGTCCTGCACCATCGGTTCGTCCTCGGGCGTTACCTGACCCTGAGAGACGATGCGCTCGATGCGGATGCCGGGGCGATGCAGCAGCTCGGTGAAGACTTCGCCCGCGCTGGCATCGGGCAGGTCGGCGAGGAGATTGGCGGTCATTCCTGTTCCTAATTTCCCTCTCCCGTTGGGAGAGGGAGGGAGCCGACGCAGTCGGCGGAAGGGTGAGGATCGAGAGGCAGAGCCACCCTCACCCTTCCCACTCGCTACGCTCGCGGGCCCCTTCCCTCTCCCAATGGGAGAGGGAGAGTGGACTTCGCGCCTCTCTCGCGCCAAGGCAACTCCCATGCCCCGCTTCGAGTTCACCATCCACGCCACCGACGGCAAGGCGCGCCTCGGCACCATCGCCATGCAGCGCGGCGAGATCCGCACGCCCGCCTTCATGCCCGTCGGCACCGCCGCCACCGTCAAGGCGATGAAGCCGCAGGACGTCCGTGCCGCCGGCGCCGACATCATCCTCGGCAACACCTATCACCTGATGCTGCGCCCCGGCGCCGAGCGCGTCGCCCGGCTCGGCGGCCTGCACAAGTTCATGGGCTGGGATCGCCCGATCCTGACCGATTCGGGCGGCTACCAGGTGATGAGTCTGGCCGACCTGACCACGCGCAGCGAGGAAGGCGTCGCTTTCAAGTCGCACCTCGACGGCTCGCGCCACATGCTGAGCCCCGAGCGCTCGATCGAGATCCAGCGCCTGCTCGGCAGCTCGATCACCATGGCGTTCGACGAGCTCGTCCCCACCACCTCGACCCGCGAGGTCCAGGCCGCAGCGATGGAGCGATCGATGCGCTGGGCGAAGCGCAGCCGCGACGCCTTCTTCGCCGCCGAGGAGCATGCCGCGCACAACGCGATCTTCGGCATCCAGCAGGGTGCGCTCGACGAAGGGCTGCGCAAGGCCAGCGCCGACGCACTGCTCGACGTCGGCTTCGACGGCTATGCCGTGGGCGGCCTGGCGGTCGGCGAAGGCCAGGAAGCGATGTTCGGGGTGCTCGACTTCGCACCGGGCCAGCTCGATCCCGCCAAGCCGCGCTACCTGATGGGCGTGGGCAAGCCCGACGACATCGTCGGTGCGGTGGAGCGTGGCATCGACATGTTCGATTGCGTGCTGCCCACCCGCAGCGGGCGCACCGGCCAGGCCTTTACCCGCACTGGCCCGATCAACATCCGCAACGCCAGGTTCGCCGAGGACCAGGGCCCGCTCGACCCGGCCTGCCCCTGCCCGACCTGCGCCAACTGGAGCCGTGCCTATCTCCACCATCTCGTCCGTGCCGGCGAGATCCTGGGCGCGATGCTGATGACCGAGCATAATATCTGGTTCTACCAGGTGCTGATGCAGGACCTGCGCGACGCCATCGCCGCGGGCCGGCTGACCGAATTCGCGAACGGCTTCCGCGCTTCCTATTACAGCACGAAGGCCTAGGCTGGCCGCAGGAGGTTCGAGATGGCCGAACATTGCTGCTCCGCCAAGAGCAAGGAACTCGAGCGGCTCGCCGTCCAGGCCGAGCAACGCCGCGTGCTCACCATCGTTCTGGTGATCAACGCCGCGATGTTCTTCCTCGAATTCGGGGCAGGCGTGATCGCCGGCTCCGCGGCGCTGATGGCCGATGCGGTCGACATGCTCGGCGACGCGCTGGTCTATGGGCTCAGCCTCTATGCGCTGGCGCGCAGTGATCGGTGGAAGGGCGGCGCGGCGCTGGCCAAGGGTGTGTTCATCCTTGCCTTCGGGATAGGCATCCTGATCGACATCGCGATCAAGCTGCAAAGCGGCATTCCGCCTTCCTCCACGCTGATGCTCGGTTTCGGCACGCTTGCGCTGGCCGCCAATCTGCTCTGCCTACGCCTGTTGTGGCGCTTCCGCGCGCAGGATGTGAACATGGCCAGCACCTTCGAATGTTCGCGCAACGACGTGGTGTCGAACATCGGCGTGCTCGTGGCGGCGGGCGGCGTGGCGCTGTTCGCATCGCCCTGGCCCGATATTCTGGTGGGCGCCGCCATCGCTGCCCTGTTCCTGCGCTCGGCATTCAGCGTGATCCGCAGCGCATTGCCCGCGCTGCGCACCGCTCAGGGTTAAAATTACCTTTACCATCAAGTGTTTCGCTGCGGGACACGGTGGAATCCGGGGGCGAAGCTCGTCCTGAAATACGCTATGCCGCGCACGGGCAAGGGGCCCATGGGGTGGCGTAACTTTGTTCTGGCGGCGTTTCTCGAAGATGCAGGCGCGGGGGTTCGCCGCGGCGATCGTCGCGTCGCTGATCGGCGCCGGCTTCTCCGCACAGGCACTCGCCCCCGCCCAGCCGCGCAAGGCCGAGCCGAAACCGGTCGCGGTCGGCTATGAGGCCGAGGATCATTTCCCCGGTGCCGCCTTCTACTATGCCGTCGATGACGATGCCGCGGTCGGCGCCGGCACGACCGGCACCACCACCCTGCCCGATCTGCCGATTCCCGCCGATGCGGTCGACACGGTGGACGGATCGATCCAGCCGGCCCAGCCCTTCCGCCTCGCCGGCACCGGGCTCGACAAGTCGCGCGCGCTCCAGTGCCTGACCACGGCGATCTATTACGAGGCGGCGAACGAGCCGACCGACGGGCAGCGCGCGGTGGCGCAGGTGATCCTCAACCGCGTGCGCCATCCCGCCTTTCCCGCAACGGTATGTGGAGTCGTGTTCCAGGGATCGGAGAAGCGCGGCTGCCAGTTCAGCTTCGCCTGTGACGGCGCGATGGCGCGCGCGCCGATGCGCTCGGCCTGGGACCGCGCCGCGAAGGTCGCCGCCGCCGCGCTTTCGGGCCAGGTGTTCGGCGCGGTGGGCGAGGCCACGCACTATCACACCTATGCCGTCACCCCGTCCTGGAACCGCAGCCTGGTGATGACCGGCGTGTTCGGCGCGCATTTCTTCCATCGCTGGAAGGGCTGGTGGGGCACCGCCGCCGCCTTCCGCCAGGCCTATCGCGGCGGCGAGCCGCTGCCCGAGCCGCATGCACGGGTGGACCTGGCCGAGCTGGCCGCACCGGTGGTGCCGATGCCGGTGCCGATGCCCGCGCCGGTGGCCGTCCCCGGCAAGAGCGCCGCACCCATCGCCACCCCGCGCGAGACCATCCAGCCGGCCTATGCCCAGAGCGGCACGCCGATCGGCGGCTATGTGCCCAGGGCCGCGCCGAGCGCCTCGCCGATGGACCAGGGCGAATCGCAGATCCTCGACAAGTGGAAGGACAGCGGCAAACCGCTGCGGTGAGGGGCTGGCCGTATCGATCCTCCCCGCCAGGGGGAGGATTCTCGAATGCCGCTACACCTCCCCCAGACAGCAACGGGCCCCGCATTGCGGCGGGGCCCGTCCTGGTCAGGTTCCCCAAAGGGGGCGGAAAGGGAACCCGTCAGCTTGTCTTACCAGCGACCGGGACGGCCAGGGCGATTGTCGCGATCGTGCTTCTCGACGCGGACCCGTGCCGACAGGGCATCGAAGCGGCGATCCAGGTCACGGCGCTCGGCGAGCGTCAGGCCCGGACGCGAGCGGCGATACTGGGCCTCGAGCCGCGACAGGCTGTTGAGATCGGCACGGAGGCGCGCCGCCTCGCCCCGGGTCAGCGCGCCCGAGCGGACGCCCTGGTCGATCCGGAGATCGAGATTGGCCTGGCGCGAATTGATGCTCTGCCATGCCTGGAAGGCGGGCGCCGGGTGCGGCGCGGCCATCGCGGCGGTCATCGGAACGGCCGAGACGGCGATGCCAAGTCCGGCGAGCATCAGGGTGAACTTCTTCATGTCTACGCTCCTCTTCAAAAAACCGGGCCGTCCCTGCGGCCTGAACCCGGTTATGGGCATGGCCTGTCGCAGCCTTGTCCCCGGACCCGTGCTTTTGTGTCGCAAGCTGTGACGACGCGGAGAGTTCCGTTCATCTTCGAGGGATGGAGTCCCCCATGCGATGACCCGAAGCGGCGCAATTGGCCGGCAACGGGCCGGGGGAATCGATTGACGGGCGCGCGGCGGCCCCTAGATTCCGGGGACGAAACGAAGAGGACCATGATGACGATCTCGGTTGCCGAAATGAGCCTGGTCGAGCAGCGCGTGGCCAATGACGGGCCGAACATCGTGGTGGCCTATCTGTTCTGGTTCTTCCTGTGGTTCGTCAGCGCGCACCGTTTCTATCTGGGCCGCCCGGTTTCGGCGATCCTGCAGATCCTGTCCTATTTCATCCTGATCGGCTTCGTCTGGGTGTTGATCGACATCTTCCTGATCCCCGGCATGATCCGCGAGAAGCAGAACGAGATCCGCGACAACATGATGCGCGTCCTGACCAAGGGCTGACCTCGCCGCGTTGACTGCGCGATTACCTGCGATATTCTGCAGATGACCAAGGGGGAGCAGTCGCATGCCGTATCGTCACGCACACTGGTTCCTGCTCGCGATATTCCCGCTCGCCGCGCTCGCCTTCTGGCCCGGCTATCTCGCCACGATCGGCACCGCTCCGCTGCAGATGCACGCGCACGGCGTGACCGCGACGCTGTGGCTGCTGCTCCTGATCGCGCAGAGCTGGACGATCCATACGGGCCACAATGCGCTGCACCGCGCGCTCGGGGCTTGGAGCCTGGCGCTGTTCCCGCTGTTCCTTGCCGGGGGATCGATGATCTTCCTCGGCATGGCGCAACGCTATGTCGAGGCGCCGTCGCCCTTCTATCCGATGTACGCGCCGGGCCTGGCCTGGATCGATATCCTCTCGGTCGCCGCCTTCGCCTGGTGCTATTATGCGGCGCTGCGCACGCGGCGGCAGGTCCAGCTCCATGCGCGCTACATGCTGGCGACGGTGCTCTTCCTGCTGCCCCCGATCCTCGGCCGGCTCGCCCCGATCCTGCCGCCGCTGGGCATCGGCGGGCCGGAGGATTTCTGGAAGCTCGGCATCGGCTTCCAGCTCGGCAATGCGATCACCGCGGCGATCGCCTTCGGCCTGGCGCTGCGCAGCGGACGCCATGGCCGCCCGTTCTTCCTTGCCGGTGCGGCGATCGTGCTCGGCGGGTTGCTCTTCCAGTTTCTCGGGCCGCTTCCGGCATGGCGGCAGCTGTTCGCCCAGTTCGCCGGGCTGCCACCGATGCCGCTTGCCCTGGCGGCGGGGCTGGCCGGCGCGGGGATCGGCTATGCCGGCTGGATTGGCGGGCGCCGCCCGATCGCACGTGAGATGGCCGCCTAGCTTCCATTCCCATTCAAGGGAGGGCGTTCAGGCCGCGATCAGCCGCTCGGCCTGGGCCCTTGCCTCGTCGGTGATCTCGGCGCCCGAGAGCATGCGGGCGATCTCCTCGCGGCGCTGGGCGGCATCGAGCGGGGTGACGCCGGTGCGGGTTACCGTGCCGTCATGGCTCTTGGCGATGAGCAGGTGCTGCGCGCCCCGCGCCGCGACCTGCGGGCTGTGCGTCACCACCAGCAGCTGCGCGCTGTCCGCCAGCCGGGCGAGCCGCTCGCCGATCGCGCTGGCGACCGCGCCGCCGACGCCGCGATCGATCTCGTCGAAGATCAGCGTACGCGCCCCACCCTCTTCTGCCAGCGCCACCTTCATCGCCAGGATGAAGCGCGACAGCTCGCCGCCCGAGGCGATCTTGACCAGCGGCGCGAAGGGCGCACCGGGATTGGTCGAGACTTCGAACTCGACCCGGTCCATGCCGAAGCTCGACCAGTTCGCTTCTTCCTGCGGATCCACCACCGTGCGGAAACGCGCGGCGTCCAGCTTGAGCGGCTTCAATTCGGTCGCCACCGCCGCATCCAGCCGGGCCGCGGCCAGGGTGCGGTTCGCGGAAAGGGTCTTCGCGGCTTCGGCATAGACGCGGTGCGTCTCCACCACCGCCGCTTCGAGCCTGGCGATCCCTGCCCCGCCGCTCTGGACCCGTTCCAGCCGGCCCGAAAGTTCCTCGAGCAGCGCGGGCAGTTCGTCGGGCTGGACGCGATGCTTGCGGGCGATGCCGCGCAGCTCGAACAGCCGCGCCTCGTCCGCCTCCAGCGCGGCGGGATCGAAGGCGAGCGCCTCGGCCGCACTGTCGACCTTGTCCTGCGCCTCGGCCGCCTCGGTGATCGCACGGTCGATCGCGGCGAGCGCCTCGGCCAGCGCCTCGTGATCCTCGGCGATGCGCTCGAGCACCCGCGCCGCCTGGCGGAGCTGGCTCAGCCCGCCTTCCGAACCGTCGAGCAGCTCGGCGATGCCCTGCAGCTCGCTGGCGATCTTCTCGCCGCGCTGCATGCTCGCCCGGCGCTCTGCCAGCGCTTCCTCCTCGCCGGCCTCGGGCGCGAGCGCGCGCAGCTCGGCGACGGCATGTTCCAGCCATTCGCGGTCGCGCTCGGCAACGTCCTGCTCGGCCCGCGCCACCGCCAGCGCCGCCTCGGCATCGCGCCACGCCCGGTGCGCGATCGCCACCGGCCCCGGATCGCAGCGCCCGAACGCGTCGAGCAGCGCCCGGTGGCCGCGCGAATTGAGCATGCCGCGATCGTCGTGCTGGCCGTGGATCTCGACCAGATGGGGCGCCAGCTCGCGCAGCAGGCCTGCCGAGGCCGGCTGGTCGTTGAGGAAGGCGCGGCTGCCGCCATCGGCCTTGACGATGCGCCGCACGATCAGCGGCTCGCCCGGCTCCAGCTCGAGCCCGTTCTGGTGGAAGATATTGGCGATCTCGCTGTCCCGCGCCGGCGGCTCGAAGCTGGCGGTGACCACCGCCTGCGTGGCGCCATTGCGGACCAGCCCGGTCTCGCCCCGCGCGCCGAGCGCCAGGCCGAGCGCGTCGAGCAGGATCGACTTGCCCGCTCCGGTCTCGCCGGTGAGCACGCCCAGACCGGCGCCGAACTCCAGGTCCAGCGCCTCGATCAGGACAACGTCGCGTATGGCCAGCGCGGTCAGCATGCGCCGCCTCTATCGCAGGAACTTAACGGGAACGAAAGCCCGGACGAGCATCAGCTCGCGGGCTTGGCCGCCGTCTGGGCCTGCTGGAGCTTGCCCTTGTTCTCCTGCATCAGCTTGTAGGCGTGCTCGTACCAGTCGGTGCCGGGATAGTTGGCGCCGAGCACCGCCGCGGCCTTGTTCGCTTCCTCGGGCACGCCGAGCGCGAGATAGGCTTCGGTCAGGCGCATCAGCGCCTCGGGCGCGTGGGTGGTGGTCTGGTACTGGTCGACCACCGTGCGGAAGCGCAGCGTCGCCGCCAGCCACTGGCCGCGGGTCTCGTAGAAGCGGCCGATCTCCATTTCCTTGCCGGCGAGGTGATCGCGGACAAGGTCGATCTTCAGGCGCGCATCGGCGGCGTACTTGGTGTTCGGATAGCGGCGGGTGAGCTCGCCCAGCGAATCGAGCGCCTGCTGGGTGATCTTCTGGTCGCGCTGCACGTCGCTGATCTGCTCGTAATAGCTCAGGCCGATCAGGTAATAGGCATAGGGCGCGTCGCGGTTGCCCGGGTGGACGGCGAGGAAGCGCTGCGCCGACGAGATGGATTCGGTGTAGTCGCGGTTCAGATAATAGCTGAACGCGCCCATCAGCTGCGCGCGGCGCGCCCAGACCGAATAGGGGTGCTGGCGCTCGACTTCGTCGAACAGCGCCGCGGCCAGCTTGTACTGGTGCTGGTCGAGCTTCTGCTTGGCAGTGGAATAGAGCGTGCCGACGTCGCGCGCGACATAGGGAAGGTCCTTGCCACCGCTCTTCTTGGCGCAACCGGCCATCGAGAGGGCGAGGACCGGAAGCAGGGAGAGCGCGAGCGCGCGAGTGGTGGAAGTACGCATGGGCGGGGGTCTTAGCGCGGTCGCGTGGCTTCAAACAATCCTTTTCGCGGCCTCTTTGTGTCATTGCCGCACCAGCCCGCTCCCCCACCCGGCCTCCCACAAGATACTGCCGATGGGAGGCCGGGTGGGGGAGCGGGCTGGTGCGGCCAATCAACAAGAACGCACCGCCAATCAGCAATTGCGGCGGGAGCCACGAGGGGGCATGCGCGTTTGACCCCCGAACCGTTTTCACGAGGTATTTTGTGACCGCTACCCTGCTTGCCACCCACCGCGTCGAGAAGCCCTGGGGCCGTCACACCCTGTGGCCGGGCTTTGCCGATCCCGCCGCCGATGGCGAGCCGGTGGGCGAGATCTGGTTCCAGACGCCGGGCAACAGCACCCCCGACCTGCTGATCAAATATCTCTTCACCAGCGAGAAGCTGTCGGTGCAGGTCCACCCGACCGACGAGCAGGCGCATGCCGCCGGGCTGCCGCGCGGCAAGGACGAATGCTGGGTGATCCTGGCGGCCGAACCCGATTCGACGATCGCGCTGGGCACCAAGGAACCCACGGATCGCGAGACCCTGCGCGCCGCCGCGCTCGACGGCTCGATCGAGCATCTGCTCGACTGGAAGCCGGTCAAGGCCGGCGACTTCTTCTATTCGGGCTCGGGCACGATCCACGCGATCGGCGCGGGGATCACCCTGGTCGAAGTGCAGCAGAACAGCGAGACCACCTATCGCCTCTATGACTATGGCCGCCCGCGCGAGCTGCACCTCGATGCCGGCATCGAGGTGTCCGAGCCGGTGCCCTATGTGCCGCACCCGATGCCGGGCCGCGTCGCCGACGACCGGGTGATCCTGGTCGAAGGCCCGAAGTTCGTGCTCGAGCGCTGGGAAGGCGGCAAGCGCAACCTGACCGTGCCCGCGGGCGTCACCGGCTGGCTGATCCCGCTGCGCGGCGAAGGCGTGGTCGACGGCGTCGCCTTCCAGGCCGGCGAATGCGTGACGATCGAGGGCAGCGCCGAGCTGCATGCCGAGGCGGGCAGCGACCTGCTCTTCGCCTATCCCGGCGACACGCGCATCTGACGCATGGCTGGTGCGTGAACGGGAGGTAGTTTTCCGTTCACGCAACCCGTCCCGTTCCGGTACGTTGGTCTTCTGGAAACAAGGAGAGACTCCATGCGTATCCTTCTAGCCGCAGTCATCGCCAGCGCCGGCCTCGCCGCCGTTCCGGCCGTCGCCGCCTCCGGCGCGCCGCTCGCGATCGCGGCCACCAGCGCGGGTGTGACGCAGGACTGGCGCGATCGTGACCGCCACGACCGCCGCGACCGCTATGATCGCCGCGATCAGCGCAACGACCGCGAGTGGCGCCGCGATTATCGCCGCTATCGCAACTACGACTATAACCGCCTGCCCCCGGGCGAGCGTTACTACAACCCGTCGGACTATTATCGCGACGGCCGCTATTATCGCGAGCGCCGCCTGAGCCGGAACGACCGCGTCTATCGCGGCAATGACGGCCGCTATTATTGCCGCCGCTCGGACGGCACGACCGGCCTGATCGTGGGCGGCGTCGCCGGCGGCCTGCTCGGCAATTCGCTGTCGAACGGTCGCAACGCCACGCTCGGCACGCTGCTCGGCGCGGCCGCAGGTGCGGCGATCGGCTCGTCGGTCGACCGCGGCGACGTCCGCTGCCGCTAAGGGCTCACGCCCAAAAGCTTGCCACGCAGGCAGAGAGGGGCCCGGTGGAAACGCCGGGCCCTTTTCGTTGGGATCAGAAGATGAAGCCGCCCAGCCACAGGCGGAGGAAGCCGACGCCGGCCACGACGATGTTGAGGTTGCGCCCGGCATTCGAGTCCGAAAGCGCACCCAGCGCCAGCCCGACCACGGCGATCGGGATCACCAGATAGTTGAGCCACCCGAGCAGGGGGATCAGCGCGATCAGCATGAGCGGCAGGGCGATGATCCCGACAAGGATCGAGAGCAGGTTCAGCATGCCGTCGTCATATCCCATCGTAAGTGTGTTATCAACATATAACAGTCAGGCGGCGAGCGGGATCATCACCTCGGTGCGGCGCAGGCGCGCGGGCGTGAAGGGCGAGTTGTAGAAGGCATGCTCCACCGGCCCCGCGGCGCGCAGGCCGTGGGCGCCGATCCAGGCGCGCAGCTCCGCCTCATAGGCGTCGAGCGCGCCTTCGCTGTCCACGCCGTTGAAGCGCAGCGCGGCGATCCGGCGAGCGGGCAGCGAACGCAGGCGGACGCCGTCGCGCGGATCGGGCAAGGTATCGATACTCGCATGCGGCGGCATCACGAAGCGGGTGCGCCAGCCGCGCCCGTCCTCATCGCCGTCGGACAGCACCGGCACGGTCATCGGCAGGCGCCCGCCGGCGCGGTCCTTGCCGAAGACATAATCGGCGAGCCGGGTGAAGCCGACCGAGAGCGCCGCCTGGCGCAGCCCCGGCACTACCGCTTCGGCGACGAGCAGCCGCGGATAATCGCGCACGCTGAACGCGCCGTCGCGCGCCACCGTATCGAATTCCGCTTCGTCCTCGGGCTTGAAGAGCAGGGCATATCCGATGCCCGCGGCAATGGCGACAGCGACGCCGGCACCGACCAACTTCCCGTTCAGATGCATGCCTACCCCTTTACTCCACGAGGCAATACGCACCGATCCGTCCGGGGTTCCGTTCATGGTTAACGCGGGAACGGGCGGGAATCCACCCTTTCCCAAAGCCTTCCTTAACCTTCCTCGGGCATGAGAAAGCGCCAAAGGAGCGTGTGAATGGCCCGCAATTACTTCCTGATGCTTGCCCTGCCCCTCGCACTCGCGGGATGCGGCAGCCGTGGCAGCCTGGGGGACGTCGCCGACACGGAGAGCGGCAACGCCGCCGATCCGGCGCTGGCCAGCGCGCTGCAGGACCAGATCATGGTCGACCCCCAGCTCGGCCGCCAGGCCAATGGCGACGCGATCCGTCCCCCCGGCCAGCCCTATTCGGGCGGCGTGCCGAACGACAATGTCGCGGCGAATGGCAGCAAGGTCGACAATGGCCAGCTGCTCAAGACCCCGGCCCCGACCCAGACGACCAAGGAGTGCACCCAGTGCGCCGCGGCGCGCGAGTCCGTGACGCTGGGCGGCCTCGCCGCGCGCCAGAAGGATCCGAAGAGCAACCAGTGCGCCGCCTCGCTGCAATATGCCGCGGGCTGGGCGCAGCGCCTGCCCAGGGACCTGCCGCTCTATCCCCAGGCCCGCGTCACCGAAGCCGCGGGCAGCACCGCCGGCGCCTGCCAGCTGCGCGTGGTGAGCTTCTCCTCGCCCCAGCCGATGCAGGTGATGCTCGACTGGTACTACACCAGGGCGGTCCGCGCCGGGTACACCGGCGAGCACCAGGTCGACGGCAAGGAGCATATCCTCGGCGGCACCCGCGACAAGGATGGCGGGGCGTACGTCCTGTTCCTGACCGCCCGCTCCGACGGCGGGACCGACATCGACATGGTCGCGAACAACGGGATCTAAACTCCTCCCCGTTCCGAGGAGGAATTAACGAGAAGGTTCCCCTCTCCCCGATTCCGCGCTAACCGCTCGGGATGCCAGCCCTTCTCCTCGTCATGCTCGGCGGCGCCTTCGGTTCCGCGGCGCGCTACCTGACCGGCAAGCTCACGCTCGCCTGGTTCGGGCCCGACTATCCCTGGGGTACGCTCGCCGTGAACCTGATCGGCGGCTTCCTGATGGGCATGCTCGCGGGCACCCTCGCCAGGATCGGCCAGGGCGGCGAGCCATGGCGCCTGCTGATCGGCGTCGGCGTGCTCGGCGGCTACACCACTTTCTCCGCCTTCACCCTCGACCTGATGAACATGGTCGAGCGGGGCGACTGGGGCCTCGGCCTCGGCTATATCTTCGCTTCGGTCCTCGGTTCGGCGCTCGCGCTGTTCGCGGGCCTCAGCCTATTGCGAGCAATTCCATGACCCCCCCGAAAGCCCAGGACGCCGTCCGCCAGTTCACCGTAAAGCCCGATGACGACGGCATCCGGCTGGATCGCTGGTTCAAGCGGCATCTGCCCGACACCAGCTTCAACCTGGTCTCGCGCTGGGCGCGCACCGGCCAGCTTCGCGTCGACGGCGCGCGCGCCAAGCCCGGCGACCATGTCAGCGAGGGTCAGGTGATCCGCGTGCCCCCGGCCGAGGCGCCGTCGCCCGACAAGCCCGCCCGTCCGAAGCGCGTGCGCGTCGTCAATCTGAGCGCGGAGCAGATCGATTTCGCCCGCTCGATGGTGATCCACCAGGACGATGCGGCATTCGTGCTCAACAAGCCCCCGGGCCTGGCGACGCAGGGCGGCACCAAGACCACCGAGCATGTCGACGAGCTGCTCGACGCGCTCCAGTACGACATGGAGAGCCGTCCCAAGCTGGTCCACCGGCTCGACAAGGATACGTCGGGCGCGCTGCTCATCGCCCGCACCGCCCGCGCGGCAGCCGCCTTCTCGAAGAGCTTCTCGAGCCGCACCGCGCGCAAGGTCTATTGGGCGCTGGTCGTCGGCATGCCGAGCATCGAGGACGGCATGATCGAGCTGCCGATCGGCAAGCAGCCGGGCACCGGCGGCGAGAAGATGCAGGTCGACGAGAAGGAGGGCTCGCCCGCCCGCACCCGCTACCGGGTGATCGCCCGCGCCGGCAATCACGCCGCCTGGGTTGAGCTCCAACCTTTCACCGGGCGCACCCACCAGCTGCGCGTCCACATGGCGGCGATCGGCTTCCCGATCGTCGGCGACGGGAAGTATGGCGGGCCCGAAGCCTTTCTGACCGGCGGCATCAGTCGCAAGATGCACCTCCACGCCCGCCGCCTCCGCGTCGATCATCCCGATGGCGATCGGATCGACGTACGCGCGGCGCTGCCGCACCATTTCGCCGAATCGCTGCGCACGCTCGGCTTCGAAGAGGCTGAGGGCGACGCGCTTCCGCTCGACGACGGTCCCCCGCCGATGACCAAGGAGCAGCTCAAGGCCAATGCCCGCGCGCATGCCAAGTCGGTGCGCAAGGAGCGCCGCGGCGAACGGCGCGGTCGCGGCGAAGGCCCGATCGGCGACAAGCCCGCACCGCGCAGCGGTGGCAAGCCGAGCACGCGCAAGGCGCCGGCAACCGCCGCCGCCAAGCCCGGTGCCCGCAAGCCCGTCGGTGCCAAACCGGGCGGCGCGCGGCCCGGCACCGCGAAGCCCGGCGGCAAGCCGGCGCCGCGCGGCGCTGCCCGTCCCGGCCCGCGCACCGGCGGAGACAAGCCCCGCGCGCCCCGGGGCCGCTGATGCACCCGCATCCGGCCTTCCGCTGGGAGGACCGCCCGGCGATCCGCGATCTCGTGCGTGAGACCGGCTTCGGCGCGCTGTTTGCCGCGACGCCCGACGGGCCACGCGTCGCGCACGTGCCCGTGGTGTGGCTGGACGACGACACGCTCGGCTTCCACCTCGCCCGCGGCAACGGCCTCGCCCGGCACCTCGACGGCGCCACCGGCCTGTTCAACCTGCAGGGGCCGGACGCCTATGTCAGCCCCGACTGGTACGGCACCGGCCCGGACGAAGTACCGACCTGGAACTATGTCGCGGTCGAGCTCGAGGGCCGGGTGAGCCGCACCGACGAGGCCGGGCTGGTCGCGATCCTCGATGCGATCAGCCACGAGCAGGAACGTCGCCTCGCCCCCAAGCCCGAATGGACGCTGGGCAAGGTCGATCCCGCCAAGACAGCGAAGCTGCTGACTGCGATCATCGGCTTCCGGCTCGATATCCAGGCCTGGCGCGGTACGCTCAAGCTCGGCCAGAACAAGCCTGACGCCGCGCGCCTCTCCGCGGCCGACGCGCTGGAGACGCAGGGCCGCCGCGCGATGGCCGCGCTGATGCGGGGGGCGAAATGAACGCACCCCGTCAAGTTCCTCCCCGAGCTTGTCTCGGGGAGGGGGACCATTCGCGCAGCGAATGGTGGAGGGGCCGCCGCAATGCGGCGGTAACCCGCCGCGCCCCTCCACCACCGCCTTCGGCGGCGGTCCCCCTCCCCCAGCAAGCTGTGGGAGGAATTTGAGCATGAACCGCCTCGCCGTATTCGATTGCGATGGCACGCTCGTCGATTCGCAGATCAACATCTGCCGCGCGATGGAGGCGACCTTCGATGCGCACCGCCTCGCCCCGCCCGACCGCAATGCCATCCGCCGGATCGTCGGGCTCAGTCTCGTCCCCGCGATCGCGCGGCTGCTGCCCGAGGCCGAGCCTGCGCTGCACGAAGCGATGGCGGAGGAGTACAAGCGCGCCTTCCACGCGATGCGCGCCTCCGCCGCGCTCGATCCCGAACCGCTCTATGACGGCATCATCGAGACGATCGAGGCGCTCGACGCTGCCGGCTGGCTGCTCGGCGTCGCCACCGGCAAGTCCGATCGCGGGCTTCGCCTGATCCTCGAGCATCACGGCCTGCACAGCCGCTTCGTCACGCTGCAGACCGCCGATCGCCACCCCTCCAAGCCCCACCCCGCGATGCTCGAGCTCGCCATTGCCGAGGCCGGCGCCGCGCCCGAGACCACCGCGATGATCGGCGACACCAGCTTCGACATGGCGATGGCGCGGGCCGCTGGCACCCATGCCGTTGGTGTGCTATGGGGATACCACACGTCCGAGGAGCTGCTCGGCGCCGGCGCCCACCATGTCGCCGATCATGCCAGCCAGCTCTTCGCGCATCTGGAGCGGATATGACCGAGGCCGAACAGCTGGCACGCAAGCGCTATTACATCATCGTCGCGGTCAACATGCTCGGCACCGCCGGCGCCGTGCTCGGCCTGCTCGTCGCGGGACGCGCACCGAATTACGGCGTCACCGTCTTCGGGGGTGCCATCCTGCTCGCATCGCTCTATTTCATGGCGGTGGTGCCGCGCTTCCTCGCCCGGCGCTGGAAGACCCCCGTGGAGGCCACACCCGAAGCATGAAGCGTTTCTGGAAGGAAGTCAGCGTCGAGAACGGCCAGGTGGCGCTCGACGGCAAGCCGGTGCGTACCCCCGATCGGGCGCCGCTCGCCCTGCCCACCCCCGCGCTGGCCGAGGGGGTGGCGGAAGAATGGCGCGCCGTGGGCGAGACGCTCGATCCACGCGCGATGAAGCTCACCGGGCTCGCCAATGCCGCGATCGACAAGATTTCTGCCGATCCCGCACCCTTCGCCCAGGGCCTGGCCGCCTATGGCGAAAGCGATCTGCTCTATTATCGCGCCGAGGATCCCGAGCCGCTGGTGCTGCGCCAGGCCGAGGCCTGGGACCCGCTGCTCGACTGGGCACGCAGCCGCTACGACGTGCATTTCGAGACCGCGACCGGCGTGATCCACAAGGCCCAGCCCGAGGCGACGATCGCCCGGCTGGCCGAGGCGGTGCACGCGCTCGACCCCTTCCACATCGCGGGCCTCTCCCCGGTGGTGACGATCAGCGGCTCGCTGGTCGGCGCGCTGGCGCTGCTGGAGGGCGCGATTCCCGCAGAGGGGCTGTGGCAGGCCGCGCATGTCGACGAGCTGTGGCAGGCCGAGCAATGGGGCGAGGACGAGCTTGCCCTGGCCGCACGGGACAATCGCCGGACGGACTTCCTGGCGGGGGTCAGATTCCTGGGGCTGCTGTAATTAATTCCTCCCCGAGCTTGTCTCGGGGAGGGGGACCATTCGCGCAGCGAATGGTGGAGGGGCCGCCGCAATGCGGCGGTAACCCGCCGCGCCCCTCCACCACCGCCTTCGGCGGCGGTCCCCCTCCCCCAGCAAGCTGGGGGAGGAACTAAGTTAAAGCGGCGCGAAACACCCCAGAATCAGCCGCTTCGCATCGAAGGGAATCTCCCCCTCCACCTCCAGGCTGCCATCGACATGCATCGCCGCCTCCGCGGCATCGAGCGTCGCCTTGTCGGGCCAGACCTGCCAGGAGATAACGATCTTCTCCCCCGGCTCAGCCGCCACCGCCTTGCGGAAGTCGGTCACCGAGCCATCGGGCACGAAATCCTCCCAGGCCTCGGTGATTTCCAGACAGCCATGCGCCTTGAAGATCGCCGCACCCCGCTCGGCCCATGCCCGATAGGCATCGCGCTTCGCCTCCGGCACCGGGATCACCAGCGCGCAGATGTACATGGTCAGATCCGCGTCACGATCGGCCGCGGCAATGCCCAGGCGAGCACCGCGCCCGCCGCGATCCAGCTCGCCACGTCGCTCAGCCACAAATAGAAGAAATAGCCGAACGGCGCGTGGTTGAAGATCGGCTGGCCGAGATCGGAATAGGCGGTCACCGCCACGGCCGTGATCGCCACCAGCTTCAGCCGGTCGGCAAAGCCGAGGGTGGCCGCCACCATGCGCAGCGCGAAGCCGGCGACCAACACACAGACGATGGCGAGGATCAGGCCACCGACCAGCGCGCTCGCATCGAACGCCGCGAAGCCGTGCTGGTTGAACAGGATCATCGCCACCGGCCCCTGGCCGTAGAGCGCGGTGCCCGCCGGCGTATAGGGCCAGGGCACCGGATAGGCGCCGCTGCCGAGAGGGCCGAGATGCTGGGCCAGCGCCGCGTGCAGCGCCGCGCTGGCGGCATCGTCGGTCTTGGAAAGCGCGAGCAGGCTGAGCGGCGTGCCCCAGAAGATGAAGCCCACCAACCACATGGCGAGCCCACCGAGCGCGCCGCCGAGGAACAGTCTAGCCATCATAACCCTCCCCTTTGGGAAGGTTACTTCATCAACCCGCGGATGAATCCGATCAAGCCCGTCTGGCGCGAGCGCTTGAGCCGCTCGGCGTTCAGGATCGTGTGGACCGAGCGATAGCATTGCTCGACATCGTCGTTGACCAGCACATAGTCATAGCCATCCCAGTGGCTGACCTCCGCCGCCGCGCGGCTCATGCGCGCGTCGATCACTTCGATCGAATCGGTGTTGCGGTTGACCAGGCGCTGGCGCAGCTCGACGAAGGACGGCGGCAGGATGAAGACGCGGACCACGTCGCCGCCGGCGAGCTGGAACAGTTGCTGCGCGCCCTGCCAGTCGATGTCGAACAGCACGTCGCGGCCCGAATCGAGGATTTCCTCCACCGTCGAGCGCAGCGTGCCGTAGCGATGGTTGAACACGTGCGCCCATTCCAGGAACTCGTGGTTGTTCGCGATCTCGCGGAAGCGCTCCAGGTCGACGAAGTGATAGTCGACGCCGTCCACTTCGCCCGGGCGCATCGGCCGGGTGGTGACGGAAACGGACATCTGGAGGTGCTCGTCGGCGGCCAGCAGCTTGCGCGCGATCGTCGACTTGCCGGCGCCCGAAGGCGAGGAAAGCACGAACAGCACGCCTCTGCGCTTGAAGCCGTGCGGATCGGTCTCGGTGGAATGGGGCATGGGTGCCTTTGGCGTGGGAGTCCCCTCCCCGTCAAGCTAGGACCGGCACCCAATGCCCTTCCGTTTCGGGAATCCGTGGCGCTCAGGCCGCGGTTTCACGTCCACGGGTGAAATGATGATAGGCATAAGCCGCGCCGCCGATCACGATCGCGGCGGGCACGATCTTCTTCGCCGCCTTCCAGGTCAGCACCCCGGCGATTGCGCCGAGCGCCCCGCCCTCACCGTCCGCACGGTCGATGCGATTGCCGATCCAGCCTGCGATTGCGTCCCCGATCATGGTTGCTCCTGCGTAAGTGGTTACGAAGGAAGAAAGATCGGGAAGCCCCTAAGTTCCTCCCCGAGCTTGTCTCGGGGAGGGGGACCGCCGCCGAAGGCGGTGGTGGAGGGGCAGATACGAAAAGACCGTCGCTTTCGCGACGGCCCCTCCACCACTCGCTGCGCGAGCGGTCCCCCTCCCCCAGCGAGCTGGGGGAGGAATTTGTTTACCGCCCGATCATCGTCTCGGGGCGAACATACTGGTCGAACGTCGCCTCATCGACCAGGCCCAGCGCCAGCCCGCTCTCCTTGAGCGTCAGGCCCTTTTCGTGCGCGTTCTTGGCGATCTTGGCGGCATTGTCATAGCCGATCGCCGGCGCCAGCGCGGTCACCAGCATCAGCGAGCGGTCGACCAGCGCCTTGATCTGGCTCTCGTTCGCCTCGATCCCGTCGACGCAGCGCTCGGCGAAGCTCGTCATGCCGATGGACAGCAGCGAGATCGAGCGCAGCACGTTCGCGCCGATCAGCGGCATGAACACGTTGAGCTCGAAATGGCCCTGCATGCCGCCGACGGTCACCGCCTGGTTGTTGCCGATCACCTGCGCCGCGACCATCGTCAGCGATTCGCACTGGGTCGGGTTGACCTTGCCCGGCATGATCGAGCTGCCCGGCTCGTTCGCCGGCAGCGACAGTTCGCCCAGGCCCGAGCGCGGGCCCGAACCGAGGAAGCGGATGTCGTTGGCGATCTTGTTGAGCGCCACCGCCAGCGTGTTCAGCGCGCCCGAGAAGAAGACCAGCCCGTCCTTGGCGGCCAGCTGCTCGAACTTGTTCGGCGCCGGCTCGAACTGGGTGCCGGCAATGTCGGTGATCGCCGCCGACATGTCCTCGGCCCAGCCTTCCGGCGCGTTGAGCCCGGTGCCGACCGCGGTGCCGCCGATCGCCAGCTTGCGCAGGTTGCCGTTCAGCGCGCCTTCGATCCGGGCCTTGCAGCTGATCAGCTGCGCCGCATAGCCGCCGAATTCCTGGCCGAGCGTCAGCGGCGTCGCGTCCTGGGTGTGCGTGCGGCCGATCTTGATGATGTGATCCCAGGCCTCGGCCTTGGCGGTCAGCGAGGCGGTCAGCTGGTCGAGCGCCGGGATCAGCGTCTTGTACGTCGCGATCACTGCCGCGACGTGCAGCGCGGTCGGGAAGCTGTCGTTCGACGACTGGCTCATGTTGACGTGGTCGTTCGGGTGGACCGGCGACTTGCCGCCCTTGGTGCCCGCCAGCACGAAGTTCGCGCGGCCGGCGATCACTTCGTTGACGTTCATGTTGGTCTGGGTACCCGAGCCGGTCTGCCAGATCACCAGCGGGAACTGGTCGTCGAGGTCGCCAGCGACGATTTCCTGCGCCGCCGCCTCGATCGCATCAGCGATTTTCGAATCCATCCCATGCTTCCGGTTCACCCGCGCCGCCGCCTGCTTCACGATCGCCTGGGCATGGACGATGCCGAGCGGCATGCGCTCCATCGCGCCGAACGGGAAATTCTCGATCGAACGCTGGGTCTGGGCGCCCCAATAGGCGTCGGCGGGAACTTCGATCGCGCCGATCGAATCGGTTTCGGTCCGGGTGGTCACATCAGGCCTTTCATTCTGGATCCGCCTCTCGCGGAGTCGGGGCGGCTCTACCGCCTTGCCCCCCGCGATTCCAGCACCCCTGCGCAGGTGTCTGGCAAGGTGAGAATTTTGAGCGGCGTTAACCAACTATGCGTGCCTGGCTTCTTACAATGGAATCATGCACGCCGGCGCACATCTTCCATCTTCCAGCGGATCGCAGGAGCGCGCGCCGCGCAAGAACCTGTTCCTGGCGGCTGCGATCGAAGCCGATGCGCTGAAGGTGCCGGTGCGCATCCGCAACCTTTCCGAAGGCGGCGCGATGCTCGACGGCTCCGTGCTGCCGCGTACCGGCACCCCGCTGATACTGCGCCGTGCCGAGATCGAAGTCCCCGCCCGAGTCGTCTGGCAGGGCGAGGGCCGCTGCGGCGTCGCCTTCGATCACAGCGCCGTTACCGTCGACGAATGGATTTCGGGCAACCGCATCGCGACCTTCGACGGCTATCGCGGCCAGGCCCGGGTCGATGCGATCCAGGAAGCCGTGCGCGGCGGCGCGGCGCTCCCCGCCGAACCTGCCCCGCACCCGGCGGCACCGGCCATGGCCGATCTCGGCGAGCGGCTCGTCGAGGAGGTGTTCCTCGTCCGCGAGCTGCTGAACAGCCTGGGCGAACGGCTGGTCGAGGACCCCCACGTCATCGCCCGGCATCTCGAAGCGTTGCAGAATCTCGACCGCGCCAGCCAGATCCTCGAGCATCTCGGCTCGATCCTCGGCGCCGAGGATCCCGGCGCCGCGGCCCAGGCCGTCGTGATGCAGGACCTGCGCGCCCGCCTGCTCCGCCCGTCCAGCGCCAACGACGGCTAGGCAATCCCCCTCCCGATACTATCGGCAGGCATCCCCGTTTCGGGGCTAAATCTCCTCCGCGCGCGATTGCCCGGACCGGCATCGCCAACTTAGTCTGCCCGCACGGAAACAAGGGTCGCATCCGTCGGAGAATACAGGCTTTTCGAGGAGAACCGTCATGTCCAGACTCTCGATGCGTCGCACGCTGATCGCGATGGCGGCCACTGCCGCGCTGCCCGCTCTCGCTGCCGCGGCGCCGGGCGGCGAGACCATCTACGTCCACCAATATTTCAGCGACGACAGCTATACCGAACAGGTCGGCCGCGAGCTCGACCGATGCACGCAGCAGGGCGTGCAGGCCGGTACACTGTTCGGCACCTGGACACCCTATGTGATCGACACGCCCACGGCGATCTGCCGCGACGGCAACAAATATCCGCTCGAATGAGGCATTGGGGGCGGTGCGCCGGCACGGCGCGCCGCCTCACTTCTTCCGCTTGAAATCCACCGAGACGACGTTCGAGCCGTCCTCGACCGGCTTTGCCGCCGGCCCGTCATTCTCCGCTTCCTCGTGCTGCGGATCGGGCTCGTCGCCATTCTCGGCCGCCTGGAAGCGCAGTTCGAAGTTCACCGCCGGATCGTGGAAGCCGGTGATCGCCGAGAAGGGGATGTGGAGCATCGCCGGGATCTGGTTGAAGCTCAGCCCCACCGAGAACATCGCCTCGTCGACCTTCAGGTCCCAGAATCGGTGCTGCAGGACGATCGTCATCTCGTCCGGGAACCGGTCGATCAGGCGCTGCGGGATGTCGACCCCGGGCGCATGCGTCTTGAAGGTGATGTAGAAATGATGCCCGCCGGGCAGGTTGCCCGTCTCGGCAACCGAGCCGAGCACGCGGCCGACGACTGCGCGCAGGGCCTCCTGCACGATCTCGTCATAGGGAATCAAGCTATCGGGCACGTTGCCAGTCATGCCCCTTGGGTAGCGCACGGAGCCGCACGGTCAAGATTGCATGCGCGGCAACCATCGCTATTGGGGAGCGATCATGCGCACCGCCACCGTAAGCCGCAAGACGAGCGAGACCGCCGTCGACGTCACCGTCAACCTGGACGGCACCGGCGCCTATTCCGTTTCGACCGGGATCGGCTTCTTCGATCACATGCTCGAGCAGCTCAGCCGCCATTCGCTGATCGACATGGACGTGAAGACGGTGGGCGACCTCCATATCGACCAGCACCATACGGTGGAGGACACCGGCCTGGCGATCGGCGAGGCGATCCTCAAGGCGCTCGGCGACAAGAAGGGCATCCGCCGCTACGCCGACGCCCTGTCGCCGATGGACGAGACGCTCACCCGCGTCGCGATCGACATCTCCGGCCGTCCCTATCTCGTCTGGAAGACCGAGTTCTCACAGAAGCGCCTGGGCGAGATGGACACCGAGATGTTCGAGCACTGGTTCCACAGCTTCGCGCAGACCGCGGGCGTGACGCTCCACATCGAGACGCTCTACGGCACCAACAACCACCATATCGCCGAGGCGGCGTTCAAGGGCCTGGCCCGGGCGCTGCGCGAGGCGGTCGAGATCGACCCGCGCAAGGCGGACGTGGTGCCGAGCACCAAGGGCGTGCTGTGACCACGGTGCGGCAATGACCATCGCCCTGATCGATTACGGCGCCGGCAACCTCTACTCGGTCCACAACGCCCTGAAGGCCGCCGGCGCGACCGGCATCGCCGTCACCGCCGATCCGGAAGCCGTCCTCAAGGCCGACCGCATCGTCCTGCCTGGCGTCGGTGCGTTCGGCGCCTGTGCCGCGGGCCTGCGCGCCATCCCGGGCATGGTCGAGGCGCTGAACAGCCGCGTCCGCCAGCAGGCCGCGCCCTTTCTCGGAGTCTGTGTCGGCATGCAGCTGATGGCCGATGCCGGCGAGGAAATGGGCACGCACCCCGGCCTGGGCTGGATCCCCGGCACCGTCCGCGCGATCGCGCCGGCTCCCGGCGTCCACGTCCCGCACATGGGCTGGAACGACGTGATCCCCGTCCAGCCCCACCCGCTGATCGAAACCGGGGAAGCCTATTTCCTGCACAGCTTCGCCTTCACCGGCGAGCATGTGCTGGCCACCACCGACCATGGCGGCCCGATCACCGCGGCGATCGGCCGCGACACCATGATCGGCGTCCAGTTCCACCCCGAAAAGAGCCAGCGCTACGGCATCGCGCTGGTCGAAAGGTTCCTCCAGTGGCGTCCGTAGACAATGGCCTGATCATCTTCCCCGCGATCGACCTCAAGGGCGGCCAGGTCGTCCGGCTGGCCGAAGGCGACATGGACCGCGCCACCGTCTATGGCGACAACCCCGCTGCCCAGGCCGAGCTGTTCGCCAATGCCGGCGCCGAATGGCTGCACGTGGTCGACCTGGACGGCGCGTTTGCCGGCGAATCGGTCAACGGCGCGGCGGTCGCCGCGATCCTCGAGAGCGGCTTTGGCGGGCACATCCAGCTCGGCGGCGGCATCCGGAACCGCGAATCGATCGACCGCTGGCTCGATCTCGGCGTGCAGCGCGTGGTGATCGGCACCGCTGCGCTCGAGAATCCGGACTTGGTCCGCGAAGCCGCCCGCGACAATCCCGGCCGCATCGTCGTCGCCGTCGACGCGCGCGACGGCCTGGTCGCCACCCGCGGCTGGGCCGATGTGTCCGACGTCGCGGTGGTCGACCTCGCCCGCCGCTTCGAGGATGCGGGCGTCGCCGCGCTGCTGTTCACCGATGTCGGCCGTGACGGGCTTTTGAAGGGCTGCAACGTCGAGGCGACCGTCGCCCTCGCCCGCGCCGTCGCGATCCCGGTCATCGCGAGCGGCGGCGTGACCGACATCGCCGACATCCATGCGCTCCGCCCGCATGTCGAGGACGGCGTCGAAGGCGTGATCACCGGCCGCGCGCTGTACGACGGCCGTCTCGACCTCGCCTGGGCGATCGAGGTGGGCCGGGCATGACCGTCCGCGCCCGCGTCATCCCCTGCCTCGACGTCGCCAATGGCCGCGTGGTCAAGGGCGTCAACTTCGTCGACCTGATCGATGCCGGCGATCCCGTCGAGCAGGCCCGCGCCTATGACGCCGCCGGCGCCGACGAGCTCTGCTTCCTCGACATCACCGCCAGCCACGAGGCGCGCGGCACCATCCTCGACGTGGTGCGCCGCACCGCCGAGGTCTGCTTCATGCCGCTAACCGTCGGCGGCGGCGTGCGCAGCGTCGAGGATGCCCGCGCGCTCCTGCTCGCCGGCGCGGACAAGGTCGCGGTCAACTCCGCCGCCGTCTCGCGCCCCGAAGTCGTCGCCGAGATCGCCGAGAAGATGGGCAGCCAGTGCGTCGTCGCCTCGGTCGATGCGCGCCGCACCGCCAATGGCTGGGAAGTCTTCACCCATGGCGGCCGCAAGCCGACCGGCATCGACGCGGTCACCCACGCCATCGCCCTCGCCCATCTCGGCGCCGGCGAACTGCTCATCACCTCGATGGACCGCGACGGCACCAAGGACGGCTATGACCTCGAGCTGATCCGCACGATCGCCGACCAGGTGACCGTGCCCGTGGTCGCCTCGGGCGGCGTCGGCAATCTCCAGCATCTGGTCGACGGCATCACCCAGGGCCATGCCAGCGCCGTGCTCGCTGCCTCGATCTTCCATTTCGGCGAGGCGAGCATCGCCGACGCGCATGCCGCGCTGGCAGCGGCGGGGATACCGGTCCGGTCTTAATTCGTTAGCATTCCCGGCTACACTCGTGCCGCCCGCCACGGGCGCATGAGGAGAAGCCGCTTGCTCAAGCCCCTGTTGCTCACCGCCGCCGCCCTGGCCCTGGTCGCACCCGCCATCGCCCAGAGAGGCCCTCGCACCGAGCGCGTGGAGTTCGCGCCGCGTCACTCGTTCAAGATAATCACCGGTACCATCAAGGGGCATGACGCCGTGCGCTACCTTCTCGCCGCGCGCGGCGGGCAGAAGCTGAAGGTCAGGCTTCAGACCGGCAACCCCTCCAACTATTTCAACGTCACCGCGCCCGGTGCCCAGGCCGCGGTGTTCGTCGGCTCGAGCAGCGGCAACAGCTTCACCTTCACCATCCCCTCCAAAGGCGACTATGCGATCGACGTCTATCTGATGCGCGACGCCGCGCGACGGCTTGAAAACGCCCATTACACGCTGACCGTAGAGCTGTTCTGATGCGGGCAACCCTGCTTGTCGCCCTGATCGCGCTTGGCTGGACAGGTCCCGCCTTGGCCCAGGGTTCCAAGGCCAGCTCGGCCGTCGAGCTCGCCCGCGACATCGACCGGCTCAAGCCCGGCGAGTGGGTCTGGGCACCCGAAGTCGCGCCGGCCGGGCCGATCCTGGTCTATGTCGACCTCTCCGCTCAGCGTGCCACCGTGTACCGCAACGGCGTGCGCATCGCGGCGAGCACCGTCTCCTCGGGCAAGGCGGGGCACGAGACACCCACCGGCGTGTTCACCGTGCTCCAGAAGGACGCCAAGCACCGCTCGAGCAAATACAACAACGCGCCGATGCCCTTCACCCAGCGGCTCACCTGGGACGGGATCGCGCTCCATGCCGGCGGGCTTCCCGGCTATCCGGAGAGCCATGGCTGCGTGCACCTGCCCTATGACTTCGCCAGGGCGCTGTTCGCCGCGACCAGCCTGGGCGTGACGGTGGTGGTGCAGGGCAATGCCGCCGATCACATCGACACCACCGAGGCCAGCCTGCTCGCCCCGCTCGATGCCAAGGGCCGGCCGACCAATGTCGAGCCGCTCGACAGCGAGGAATATCGCTGGCGGCCGGAGCTTTCGCGCGACGGGCCGCTCACCATCATCGTCTCGAAGGGCGACCAGCGCATCGTCGTGCTGCGCGGCGGGGTCGAGATCGGCCGCAGCGCCGCGCATATCGCCGATGACGATCCCGGATCACACGTCATCACCCTCACCCGCGGCGCGGACGGCAGGGACAATTGGATCTATGTCGGCCTGCCCGGGCACAGCGAGGATGCCGGCCGCACGCTCGACGAGGCGACACGCAACCGCGTGCGCGTGCCGCGTGCCTTCTACGAGGCGGTGAAGGCCACGCTCCAGCCCGGCGCCACCATCCTCGTCACCCAATCCTCGGTCGGCGCCGCGCCGGGGAAGAAGATCACGATCCTGGACGCGATCACGCCGGCTCCGTAACGAGTCGGCGGGTTTTACAGCCGTCGCCTTTGCGCGCGCCCGTTTAACCATCGCAAGGCGCCGAATTCTGCCGGTTTCGGCATATCGGCCAGCACCTTGCTTAACCCTCTGTCACCATAAAGAGGGAAATTGTCATGATCCGTAGCTTTGTCCTTCCCGTGGCATTGAGCCTTGCCGCGGTCTCCGCCGTCCCCGCCTTTGCGATGGACACGCCGCCCGCCGATCCCGGCACGCCCGGCGGCACCAGCAGTGGCGGCAGCACCGCCAGCAGCAGCGGTGGCGGCTCGGGCAGCCCGACCTCGATTCCCGAGCCGGGCATGATCGGCCTGTTCGCGCTCGGCACGATGGGGGTGATCGCCGCCCGCCGCATGCGTCGCCGCAATTAACGATTTGTCGGGGCGTTGCGGATAAGCTCCCGGGCCATGCGCAACGCCCTGCTTCCTCTGCTGCTGCTCGCCGCAGTCCCGGCCCTCGCCGCCGACGAGCCGCCGCACACCGGCCGCGCGGGCAGCCGCTCGATGCCCGAGCTTTCGGACCTGGCGCTCGCCGCCTGCGCCGCCGGCGGCATCTGGTTCGTCCGCCGCCAGCTGCGCGCCCGCTTCCGCAAGTCCGCACCCAAGGATTGACAGGCGGGCCCGGCGCCTGCAGCCGGAAACCATGGCCGATCCGCTCGACATCCTCGAACAGACGATCCGCGCCCGCCGCACGGCGAGCCCGGACAGCTCCTATGTCGCCAAGCTGACGCATCGCGGCCGGGCCAAGATCGCGCAGAAGCTGGGCGAGGAAGCAACCGAGACGGTGATCGCCGCGATCCAGGACGATCGCGAGGAACTGACCAAGGAAGCTGCCGACCTGGTCTTCCACCTGCTCGTGCTGCTCGCCGATGCCGGCCTGGGGCTGGACGACGTCCGCGCCGAACTCGCCCGCCGCGAGGGGGTGTCGGGCATCGAGGAAAAGGCGAGCCGCCCCTCCTGACCGTCATCCCGGCGCCCCCGGGCCTGATCCGGGGCGGGATCTCAGGCCGTATCGCATCCCCGCACGAGATCCCGGCTTCCGCCAGGAGGACGGTTTGCTATTTGGGTCGGGAAAAGGAGCCGCGCATGCCCATCGACGCCACTCAGCCGTACGACGACCAGAACATCTTCGCGAAGATCCTGCGCGGCGAGATCCCGTCGAAGAAGGTGTTCGAGGACGAGTTCGCCCTCGCCTTCCACGACATCAATCCGCAGGCGCCGCACCATATCCTGGTGATCCCCAAGGGAGCCTATGTCTCGTGGGACGATTTCTCGGCCAGGGCGAGCGAGGCGGAGATCGCCGGCTTCGTCCGTGCCGTAGGGCATGTAGCCCGCGAGTCCGGCTTCGTCGCGCCGGGCTACCGCCTGCTCGCCAATACCGGCATGGACGCGCACCAGGAGGTGCCGCACCTCCATGTCCACATCTTCGCCGGCCGTCCGCTCGGCCCGATGCTGGCGCGCTAGCCCAAGTCTCCGGTCCGGGGGCCGTCATGCATTTCCTGCACACTTTCCACCTGGCGTCCTATCTCGACACGCTGGTCAGCTATGCGCTGGCCCTCGTGCTGGGCGCGCTGATCGGTGCCGAACGCCAATATCGCCAGCGTACCGCCGGCCTGCGCACCAATGCGCTGGTCGCCCTGGGTGCCGCGGCGTTCGTCGATCTCGCCCAGCGGCTGGCCGGCGATGTCGAGGCGGTCCGGGTGATCTCCTACACGGTCTCCGGCATCGGCTTCCTCGGTGCGGGCGTGATCATGAAGGAGGGCATGAACGTCCGCGGCCTCAACACCGCGGCGACGCTCTGGTGTTCGGCCGCGGTGGGCGCCTGTGCCGGCACCGACATGGCCGCCGAAGCCGCGACGCTGACCATCTTCGTGGTGGTCGGCAACACGCTGCTTCGGCCCATCGTCAACGCGATCAATCGCATCCCGCTGGCTGGCGGCGCGCTGGAGGCGACCTATTCGGTCACCCTCACCGCGAATCCTGCCAACGCGCCCGCCTTGCGCGACACGCTCGTCGATCACCTGGAACTGATGCGCTATCCCGTCGCCGATACCGAGATCGTCGAGCGTGCGGAAGACCTAGTGGAGATTCGGGCGACACTGGTCAGCACCGGCGCGGTCGATGCCGATCTCGACGCGATCGTGGCGCATCTCGCGAAGACCCGCACGGTGGTGCATGCGAGCTGGGAAGTGCAGACACACGACTGACGGCCGGCCCGACGCGCTTGCAAAATGCCCCGTGGCCTGCTTGCCGCAATGGCATGCGCTATCTCAACCTCGCCATCGCGATCGTCGCCGAGGTCACCGCGACCTCGTTCATGAAGCAGTCCGAGGGATTCACCCGGCTGGTCCCCTCGGCGATCACGATCCTCGGCTATGCGATCGCCTTCTATTTCCTCTCGCTCACCCTGCGCGAGATACCGACCGGCATCGCCTATGCGATCTGGTCGGGCGTCGGCATCGTGCTGATCGCGACGATCGCCTGGCTGTTCCAGGGCCAGAAGCTCGACCTGCCCGCCATGCTGGGCATGGCGCTGATCATCGCCGGGGTGCTGGTGATGAACCTCTTCTCCAGGGCCGCCGCGCACTGATCCCCCGGGGCCGTGCAGGAAAGCGGCCATGGCGCCCCGGCCAGGTACGTTTCCACGCGCAGGAGCCCCACGGCTCGACGCATTCATGCGCTAAAGCCACGCTTGGGGCCACTAAAGCATTGCCTCCCCCGGTTTTGCGGCTAGGCTCCGCGCTTTCATCCAAACGGGGCGGCGGGAAAAACCGCCGTAGAGGGGACCTTCAATGATCTTCGGGCGCGTAAAGCCACTCGATGCCATCCTCGCCACCGCCGAAAAGAAATCGCTCCACCGTTCGCTGGGGGCTTTTCAGCTCACCATGCTCGGCATCGGCGCGGTGATCGGCACCGGCATTTTCGTTCTCACCGCCGAAGCCGCGCAAAAGGCCGGGCCGGGCATGATGATCTCGTTCATCATCGCCGGCGTCGTCTGCGCCTTCGCGGCACTCTGCTACGCCGAAATGGCGTCGATGGTCCCGGTCTCGGGTTCCGCCTACACCTATAGCTATGCCGTGATGGGCGAGTTGATCGCCTGGATGGTCGGCTGGGCCCTCATCCTCGAATATGCCGTGGCCGCGGGAGCGGTCTCGGTGGGCTGGTCCGGCTATGTGATCGGCCTGATCGAGCACAGCTTCGGCCTCAACATACCGGATACGCTGGTGGCAGGCCCCTTTGACGGCGGCCTGATCAACCTGCCCGCGATGCTGATCGCCGGCCTCGTCACCTGGCTGCTGGTCATCGGCACCAAGGAGAGCGCCACGGTCAACGCGATCCTGGTCACGATCAAGATCGCCGCGCTCACCCTGTTCATCGTGCTGGCCGTGCCGGTGATGAACGGCGCGCAGTTCTCGCCCTTCGCGCCCACCGGCTTTGTCGGCATCTCGATGGCAGCAGCATCGATCTTCTTCGCCTATGTCGGCTTCGACGCGGTCTCGACCGCGGCCGAGGAGACCAAGAACCCGCAGCGCAACATGCCGATCGGCCTGATCGGCTCGCTCGCCATCTGCACCATCTTCTACCTGCTCGTCGCCGCTGGCGTGATCGGCGCCCCGGGCCTCAGCACCCAGCCGGTGATGGACGCCGCCGGCCATGCCCTCGAGCCGGGCAGCCGCGAACTCGCCGCCCAGTGCGCCACTCGCGCCGCCGAAGGCTTCAAGGACGTGGTCTGCTCGAAGGAAGCACTCGCCTTCACCCTGCGTGAAATCGGCTGGCCGCAGATCGGCAGCCTGCTCGGCCTCGCCGCCGGCCTGGCGCTGCCCTCGGTCATCCTGATGATGATGTTCGGCCAGACCCGCATCTTCTTCGTGATGAGCCGCGACGGCCTGCTCCCCGCCGCCTTCTCGAAGATCCACCCGCAGTACAACACGCCGCACGTGATCACGATCATCACCGGTGTGGCGGTGGCGCTGTTCGCGGCGTTCTTCCCGGTCGGCCAGCTCGCCAACATCTCCAACTCGGGCACGCTGTTCGCATTCGCCGCGGTGTCGATCGCTGTGATGGTGATCCGCAAGACCGACCCGACCCGCAAGCGCCCGTTCAAGACGCCTTTGGTGTTCATCACCGCGCCAATCGCGATCCTGGGCTGCCTCTATCTGTTCATCAGCCTCGATCACAAGAGCATCATCCTCTTCCTGATCTGGGCAGTGATCGGCCTGCTGGTGTATTTCGGCTACAGCCGCTCGCGCAGCCATGTCGGCCGCGGCATCGTCGATGTGCCCGAGCACCAGGCCTATGAGGAACTGGACCCGCCGGTCCCCGGCACCCATTAAGGGCGCCGGTTTCCAGGCAAGGAAAAAGGGCCGGGGGAGCGATCCCCCGGCCCTTTTTCTATCTCAAATCCTCCCCGAACTTTGCTCGGGGAGGAATTATAAGATTCAGCCCAGCTTCTCTGCCGCCAGCGCCTTGAGGTCCACCTCGGCGCGCGCGCCGTAATGCTGGATGATCTCGGCGGCGCACAGCGCGCCCAGGCGCAGCGAGTCCTTCACCGAGCGGCCCTGGGCCTGGCCGTGCAGGAAGCCCGCGGCGAAGCTGTCGCCCGCGCCGGTGGTGTCGACCAGCTTGGCGATCGGCTCGGCCGGAACCTCGACGCGCTCATCGCCGACCAGCGCCATCGCGCCCTGCTCGCTGCGGGTGACGACCAGTACCGGCACCTGGCCATGGACGTGCTGCACCGCCGTCTCGAAATCCTCCTTGCCGCACAGGGCAAGCAGCTCATTCTCGTTGGCGAACAGGATGTCGATCAGCCCGTCCGCGATCAGCTTGCGGAAATCGTCGCCGTGGCGCGAGATGCAGAACACGTCCGAGAGGGTGAAGGCGACCTTGCGGCCATTCGCCCGGGCGATCTCGATCGCCTTGCGCATCGCGGCGCGCGGCTCTTCCGGATCCCACAGATAGCCTTCGAGATACAGGATCGCGCCGCTGGCGATCAGCGTCTCGTCGAGCGCCGAGGCCGGCAGGAACTGCGAGGCACCGAGGAAGGTGTTCATCGTGCGCTGGCCGTCCGGCGTCACGAAGATCAGGCAGCGCGCGGTGGTCGGCTGGCCGGGGCGCACTTCGGTGTCGAAATGGACGCCGGCGGCGCGCAGGTCGTGTGCGAAAACTTCGCCGAGCTGGTCGTCGGCGACCTGGCCGATGAAGGCGGTCTTGCTGCCGAGCGCGGCGAGGCCGGCGACGGTGTTGCTCGCCGAGCCGCCCGAAACCTCGCGGCCCGGGCCCATCTTGGCATAGAGCGCATCGGCTTCCTCGGGCGAGAACATCAGCTGCATGGAGCCCTTGGCGACGCCGATCTCCTCGATGAAGCTGTCCTCGGCCTGGGCGAGGATGTCGACGATCGCATTGCCGATGGCGACGACGTCATAGGTCGGGCTGGTCAAATTCGTAGCTCCAATAGGTTGCGCGCACGCCGTAGAGACGGGCAATAGAGGATGCAATGATTCAGGCCTTCTTCCTGTCGCTGGGGCAGCTGTTCGACCGGCCGATACTCGCCGTCTTCGTCAAATCCGTCCTGCTCACCCTGGTGCTGTTCGCCGCCGCCAGTGTCGGCCTGTGGTTCGGCATGCATGCGCTCGCCGACCGGACCTCCGCCTGGCTCGGCGGCTGGAGCGGATCAGAGGCGTTCGCCGACATCACCACGATACTGATCGTCATCCTCTTCCACTGGCTGATGTTCCGCGCGATCGCCGTCGCGGTGATCGGCATCTTCGCCGACGAAGTCGTCGCCGCGGTGGAGAAGAAACATTATCCCGCCGCCCATGCCCAGGCGATCGACGTGCCGCTCGGTCGCTCGATCGCGATGGGCCTGGGCTCGGCGGTGCGGCTGATCGCGATCAACCTGCTGTTGTCGCCGCTCTACCTGATCCTGCTGGTCACCGGCGTCGGCACCGCCCTCGCCTTCTTCCTGGTCAACGCCTGGCTGCTCGGCCGTGACCTTGGCGACATGGTCGCCGCCCGCCACATGCCGCGCGGAGACCTGCGCGGCTGGCGCCGGCGGACCAGCATCGGCCGCTTCACGCTCGGCGCCGTCGGCACCGGGCTTCTGCTCGTCCCGCTCCTGAACCTGGTCGCCCCGGTGCTGGGAGCCGCAATGGCCACCCATGTATTTCACCGCGGGAGGCGGGCATCATGAAGAAACTCATCCTTATAAGCACCCTGGCGCTGGGCGCCTGTGGCGAGGGCGGCGTGATCCCGCCGCCGCGCGCCGGCTATGTGCCGGTGCCGAGCGCACGGCCCACGCCGAGCGCCCGTCCCACGCCGGGTCCCGCCACCCCGCTGCCCGGCGGCCTCGCCGCGGTGCAGGGCGCCACCGCCCCGCGCCTGATCGCGCGCTTCGGCAAGCCCCAGCTCGACGTCAGCGAGGGCACGGCGCGCAAGCTGCAATTCTCCGGCCCGATCTGCGTGCTCGACACCTATCTCTATCCGCAGAGCCGCGGCGAGGCGGTGGTCACCCATGTCGACGCCCGCCAGCGCGACGGCCGGCCGATCGACGAGGCGAGCTGCGTGGCGTCGCTCAGCGGGGCACGGGCGCGGTGAGCGACGCCGTGCACCCGGCCGCCGTGGCTGGTTACACGGCTTCCGCTGATACCTATGTCTCCGGCCGGCCCGGCTATCCCGCCGAGGTAGGCGACTGGCTACGCGAGACGCTGGCACTGGGTCCCGGCCGCACCGCGCTCGAGGTGGGCGCCGGCACCGGCAAATTCCTCCCCCGCCTGGTCGAAACCAACGCGCGCGTGATCGCGCTGGAGCCAGTCGATGCGATGCGCGCCGCGCTAGCCCAACGCAATCCGGAGGTGACCGCGATCGCCGGCACTGCGCAGGAGATCCCCCTCGCCGATGCCAGCGTCGATTCGGTGATCTGCGCCCAGGCCTTCCACTGGTTCGCCACCACCGCCGCGCTCGCCGAGATGCGCCGCGTGCTCCGCATCGGCGGCACGCTCGGCCTGATCTGGAATGTGCGGGACGAAAGCATGCCGTGGATGGCCGCGCTGGAGGCCCTGGTCGAACCCTATGCCGGCGATGCCCCCCGCTATCGCAGCGGTGCCTGGCGTGCGGTGTTCCCCGCCCCCGGTTTCGAGCCGCTGCCCGAACGGCGCGTGCCGCACCCCCATGTCGGCGACCCCGAGAAGGTGATCGTCGATCGCACCCTCTCGGTCAGTTTCGTCGCCGCCCTGCCGCCCGCCGAGCAGCAGCGGATCGCCGCCAGAGTCCGCGCCCTGATCGCCGCCACGCCCGAACTCGTCGGCCGCGACACCATCAGCTTCCCCTATGAGACGCGGATGTACGCCTGGCGCCGGACCAGCTAGCCGTCCGCCAGCCTCCCCAGCGCCCATCCCGCCGCTTCGCGCACCGTCTCGTCCGGATCCTCCAGCAGCGCCCGCACCGGCGCCACCAGGGCGGGGTCCCCACTGTTCCCCGCCGCGATCAGGCAATTGCGCATCATCCGGTCGCGCCCGATCCGCTTGATCGGCGAGCCCGAGAACACCTCGCGGAACCCCGCATCGTCCAGGGCCAGCAGGTCGGCCAGCGCCGGCGCGGTCAGCTCAGCGCGCGGCACGAACGCCAGGTTCGCCTGGGCCGCATGGGCGAACTTGTTCCACGGGCACACCGCCAGGCAATCGTCGCAGCCATAGATGCGGTTGCCGATGCCTTCGCGGAACTCCTCCGGGATCGGCCCCTTGTGCTCGATCGTCAGGTACGAGATGCAGCGCCGCGCATCGAGCTGGTACGGCGCCGGGAAGGCATCGGTCGGGCATGCCGTCTGGCACGCGTCGCAGCTGCCGCAAGTGGTGCGCACCCGCGCATCGGGCACCAGCTCCGCCGTCGTGTAGATCGCCGCGAGGAACAGCCAGCTGCCATGGCTGCGGCTCACCAGGTTGGTGTGCTTGCCCTGCCAGCCCAGCCCCGCCGCCTCGGCGAGCGGCTTCTCCATCACCGGCGCGGTATCGACGAACACCTTCAGGTCGGTCCCCGGCGCTTCGGCGACCAGCCAGCGCGCCAGCTCCTTCAGTCGCCGCTTGACGACATCGTGATAGTCCTGGCCCTGGGCATAGGTGGAGATCCGCCCGATCTCGCCATGCCCGGCCAGCGCCAGCGGGTCGCGCGCCGGCGCATAGCTCATCCCCAGCGAGATCACCGACTTCACTTCGGGCCACAGCCCCGCCGGGCTCTCGCGGTGATGCGCCCGCTCCTCCATCCACAGCATCGAGCCGTGGCGCCCGTCCTCCAGCCATTGCCGCAGTCGCTCGGCGGTCTTCGGCGCCGCATCCGCGCGCGCGATCCCGCACGCCCCGAACCCGATTTCGGCGGCTTTGGCCTTTATTAGTGCTTCCAGTGGCTTGTGCTGTTCCACGCAGGCCCGCTACCACGTTATTCGGTTCGCGGCACCAGCCCGCTCCCCCACCCGGCCTCCCAACGGCATTATTCTGTGGGAGGCCGGGTGGGGGAGCGGGCTGGTGCCGTCCTCGGCGCAGCCGAGGCACCATGAAAGGGGATTCTCATTTGACGAGCGAATTGGCCGTAAGCGCCCGGGGGCTGGTCAAATATTTCGGGGACAGGCGGGTGGTCGACGGCGTCGACATCGCCGTGCCCAAGGGTCTCGTCTATGGCGTGCTCGGCCCCAACGGCGCCGGCAAGACCACGACGTTGCGCATGCTGCTCGGCATCATCGAGCCGGACGAAGGCGACCGGAACATGCTCGGCCATGCCCATCCGCGCGACGCCAGCGACCTGGTCGGCTATCTGCCCGAGGAGCGCGGCCTCTATCCCAACATGAAGTGTCGCGAGGCGATCGCCTTCATGGGTGCGCTCCGCGGCCTGCCCTGGTCGGTCGGGCGCAAGCGCGCCGACACGCTGATGGACAATGCCGGCCTCGGCCACGCCAAGGACGAGAAGATCCGCAAGCTTTCCAAGGGCATGGCGCAGCTCGTCCAGCTGCTAGGCTCGGTGGTGCACCAGCCGCAATTGCTGGTGCTCGACGAACCCTTTTCCGGCCTCGATCCGGTCAACCAGGAGAAGCTCGAGAAGCTGATCCGGGCCGAGCGCGATCGCGGCGCCACCATCCTCTTCTCCACGCACGTCATGGCGCATGCGGAGCGCCTCTGCGATCACCTGTCGATCATCGCGGGCGGCAAGGTCCGCTTCGAAGGCACGGTGAACCAGGCCCGCGCGCTGCTGCCGATGAAGGCGCACTACACGCCGCACCACAATGTCGAGGGCGCCGTCAGCCTGCTTCCCGCCGACGCCGTCCGCGAAGGCGATGGCTGGCGCTTCACTTTGCCGGCAAACGGCATCGAGGCGCTGCTCGTGAAGCTGATCGACGGCGGCTACGGCGTCTCCGGCCTGTCGATCGAGCGGCCCGGCCTGCACGACGCGTTCGTCAAGATCGTCGGCGCCGATGCCCTGAAGGACCAGGAAACGGAGGAAGCGGCATGAGCAAGTTCGCGCGCATGCTGCGCCAGGCGCTGACCGTCGCCCGCCGCGACTTCACCGCCACCGTCTTCACCCCCACCTTCCTGCTCTTCCTGCTCGCGCCGGTGCTGATGATCGGCTTCGGAGCGGTCGGCGGGATCGGCGCCCAGTCGATCGTCGGCGACGATTCGCAGATGAAGATGGTGGTGATCGCCCCGCCCGAACAGGCACCGACCCTGATCGAGACCGACAAGCAGCTGCGCCAGCTCTTCCCCCGGAAGAGCGAGATCATGCCGCCGCCGCTCACCATCGAAGCACCGACCGGCGATCCGGCAGCGCAGGCCCGTGCCTATTTCGACAGCGACAAGTTCGATGCCGCCGCCGTGCTCTACGGCCCGCTCGACAAGCCCGAGGTCCTCTATGCCCGCCGCGGCTGGACCGAGGCGCAGTTCCTCACCCAGCTCGCCGAGCAGAGCCTGCGCGCCCAGAAGCTGGGCAAGGCCGAACCGCTCGCCACCGTCACCCAGACGGTGGTGCGTCGCGGCCAGGGCTCGCCCACCGGGCGCGGCCAGGCCGCCTCGATCGGCGTGTTCGCGATCTTCTTCCTCACCCTGTTCCTTTCGGGGCAGGCCGTCGGCACCATGGCCGAGGAGCGCTCGAACAAGGTGATCGAGATCCTCGCCGCCGCCGTCCCGCTGGAAAGCGTGTTCTTCGGCAAGCTGATCGGCATGTTCGGCGCCGCGGTGCTGTTCGTGCTGTTCTGGGCGACGATCATCATCAACGCGACCCGGCTGCTGCCGCCTGAAATCGCCGGCAGCTTCCCCAGCCTCGTCGCGGCGATGGGGGCGCCCACCTATGCGCTGCTGTTCATCGCCTATTTCACCATGTCCTACATGCTGCTCGGCGCGATGTTCCTCAGCATCGGCGCGCTGACTTCCACCCAGCGCGAGCTGCAGATGCTCTCGCTGCCGATCACCATCTTCCAGATGATGATGTTCGGCCTGGCGCTGGGCGCAGCGAATCGCTCCGGCACCTGGGTCGAGACGGTGGCGCAGGTCTTCCCGTTCAGCTCGCCCTTCGCGATGATCGGGCTGGCGGGCAGCTCGCCGGCGATCTGGCCGCATCTGCTCGCGCTCGCCTGGCAGGTGCTGTGGGTGGCGATCATCATCACCGTCGGCGCCCGGGTGTTCCGCCGCGGCGTACTCAAGTCCGGCAGCCCCAAGCGCCGCGCGAAGATCGAGGCGACTCAATAAATCCTCCCCCGGAGGGGGAGGGGAACCAGCCGCAGGCTGGTGGAGGGGTATTCTCCACGGGCTATGTCGCTTGTGGCGCGCTACCCCTCCACCACCGGCTTCGCCGGCGGTCCCCCTCCCCCTCCGGGGGAGGATTTTGGAGAGATGCGTCCGACACCACCGGGAAGCCCCCTATCACCTCTCACTATTGACACGACTGTCAATTAGGTATTCCCTCCCCGCAGAATACAGGAGAGGCAGCATGGCTACGCTTGCGACCGAAACCGCGGCATCCGGCAGCTTGAGCGTCGATCCGCTCGACGTCAGCCGTCCCGAGCTCTACCGCGACGACACTTGGCACGAGCCCTTCCGCGAGCTGCGCGCCCGTGGCGGTATCCACTATACCGAGAACAGCGCCTTCGGCCCCTTCTGGTCGATCACCACCTACAAGCCGCTCGTCCAGGTCGAGTCGCTGCCCGAGATCTTCTCGTCCGAAGCCGGCGGCATCACCATCGCCGACATGGCGGAGGGCGACATCAAGATGCCGATGTTCATCGCGATGGACCGGCCCAAGCACACCGATCAGCGCCGCACCGTCGCCCCCGCCTTCACGCCCAGCGAGATGGTGCGGATGAGCGACAATATCCGGATGCGCACCGCCGAGATCCTCGATTCGCTGCCGGTCGGCCAGGAGTTCGACTGGGTCGACCAGGTCTCGATCGAGCTGACCACCCAGATGCTGGCGCTGCTGTTCGACTTTCCCTGGGAAGAGCGCCGCAAGCTCACCTATTGGTCCGACTGGGCCGGCGACATCGAGATCGCCAAGGACCCGGTCCGCAAGGAGGAGCGCCGCCAGATCCTGTTCGAGTGCGCCGCCTATTTCGGCAATCTCTGGCAGGGCAAGGTCGGCAAGGAGCCGACGCCCGACCTGATCTCGATGATGATCCATTCGGATGCGATGAGCCACATGGACCAGATGGAGTTCCTCGGGAACCTCATCCTCCTCATCGTCGGCGGCAACGATACCACCCGCAATTCGATGAGCGCCTATGCCTGGGGGCTCAACCAGTTCCCCGACGAACGCGCCAAGCTCGAGGCCAATCCCGGGCTGATCCACAATGCCACGCAGGAGATCATCCGCTGGCAGACCCCGCTCTCGCACATGCGCCGCACCGCGACCCAGGATACCGAGCTGGACGGCCACAAGATCCGCGAGGGCGACAAGCTCGGCCTCTGGTACATCTCGGCGAACCGCGACGAGAGCGTCTTCCAGGATGCCGACAGCATCATCGTCGATCGCGAGAATGCGCGGCGGCATCTCGCCTTCGGCCACGGCATCCACCGCTGCGTCGGCGCCCGCCTCGCCGAGCTGCAGATCGGCGTGCTGATGGAGGAAATGGCCAAGCGCCGGCTGCGCGTGAACGTCACCGGCGAACCCGAGCGCGTCGCCGCCTGCTTCGTCCATGGCTACAAGAAGCTCCCGGTCGAGCTGAGCCACTATTGAGCTCCCACTCCCATACCCGTCATCCCCGCGCAGGCGGGAATGGCGAAGTAAGGGAGCCCCACCCTACCAACGGATACTGGACGGTCGCCCCGTCCCTCCCCACATCCCACCCATGGAAACCAACCGCCGCAGCTTCCTCACGATCGCCGGTCTCGGCGCCCTTACCGCCGCATGCGGGGGCGCGCCTGCCGAGGCCGCGCAGAAATTCCCCTTCGCGCTCAGCGATGCCGAGTGGCGCAAGCGGCTCAGCCCCGCCGCCTATCGCGTGCTGCGCCAAGGCGCGACCGAGTACGCGTTCTCGAGTCCGCTCAACAAGGAGCACCGCGCCGGCACCTTCACCTGCGCCGGCTGCGCGCTGCCTTTGTTCAGCTCGACCACCAAGTTCGACAGCGGCACCGGCTGGCCGAGCTTCTGGCAGCCCTTGCCCAGTGCCGTGGCCACCGATGCGGATAACTCGCTCGGCATGAGCCGCACCGAAGTCCGCTGCCGCCGCTGCGGCGGGCATCTCGGCCATGTCTTCGACGACGGCCCCCGCCCCACCGGCAAGCGCTATTGCATGAACGGCGTGGCACTGGCGTTCGTGCCCAAGGCCTAGACGCGAAAAGGCCCGGCAAAACCGGGCCTTTCCAAATCCAGTCCTGACCGTCGAACCGATCAGCCCGCGTCGGGCGTCTCGTTCTTGGCTTCGGCCATCAGGTCGCTGAGGTCGAGGTCGAGCGACGGCTTGAAATCGTCTTCGCTGAAGTCGCGCGGTGCGCCGCCCGAATAGATGAAGCCGTTGACCGGATAGACCGAGGTGCCGAGGCCACCGACCGGTGCGAACCACACCTTCACTTCGCTCCAGTCGCCGTTCGGCGACACGTCGATGGCGCGGACGTTGCGCTCGATGCCGCCGGCGCGCGACCAGTTGGCGTGGGTGAGCAGCACTTCGCGGTCGCTGACGACCTGGCTGACCATCGCGACGTGACCGAGCGGCATCTTCGAGGTGCGCTGGAACGACATGACGGCGCCGATCTTCGGGGCCTCGCCGCGCTGGTAGCGACCGGCGGCCTGGTTCCACCAGGTCCAGGCATTGCCATGGATGTTCACGCCGGAGATCTCACGAGCGTAAGGCGCGCACTGCCAGAAGGTACGGCCCTTGGCCGAAGCCGCCTGGGGAGCGGCCATCATCAGCGTGCAAACAGCCATCAGCGCGAAACGCGCTGCAAAAACGCGGAAATTCATGGACCCCCCGGTCAGGAAGCAGTCAGGTGTTGAGTGCGACTGACCAAACTATAGGCGTGAAGTACACCCCCGCGGCTCGCCGATCCGACGAACCGTTGCGACGAGCCGATGACCTGCAAAAAACCCCGCTGCCTGGGGAACCTTTGCCCGGAAACTACGTACGCCCCGGCCCGGAAACCCCTTCCGTTCCTCCGGAGTAACCCGGACCCGGACACGCCACGAATGGGCAATATCCCTCCCCAAGCCCATCACCCGCCAAGGTTTTCCACAGAAGGGACTTCGGTTCATCGCAACCATGTTGCGCCGCGGAATCACATAAGTTCCTATGATGAACGGGGAACGACGACAGGTTAAGCAACCCGTTAACCATATGGGCGCAGTATCTGTCCCGGAGGGTAATTATTGGGGTGGGAGTATTGAGCCATGGGAGCAAGAGCTAAGCCGGCCGAAGGCGCGATGACGCTGGCAGAAATGAAGGAATTCGCGGGATTCACCGCAGCGACCCAGCGCTATGTGCGCCGCTCGCTCGATATCGGCCTGGAGCGGGACGACGCCATGGTGCGCTGGTCGCGCGACGTAGTCGAGGCCGCCAGCATCCGCGCCCAGGCGCATATCTACGAGCGCCTCGAGGAAGTCCGCGCCCTGATGCCCGACGACAGCGACCTCGACTCGATCGAGCCGTTCATGGCCCCGCTCGTCGCCATCGCCGCCTTCGACCTCAGCCAGGGCCGCCTGACCAGCTTCTCGGCCTTCCGCTTCCTCTACGAGCGGCTGATCGGCGCCGAAGTGCGCCCGTGGCTCCCCTCGGCCTTCTGCGCCGCGGCCGCGCTGCCGCACCTCCATCCCGAGCTGCGCCGCAAGCTGCTCCAGTCGATCAGCGAAGCCGCGGCGACCGCCTCGGGCTGGTCGAACCGCCAGCCGAGCTTCTACCCGGCCTGGGTGGAAAAGGTCGACTCGGCCGCCCTGCCGAACTGACGACTAGAACTCCTCCCTCGCGAAGCGGGGGAGGGGACCCCTCACCTACACGCCCGCCACCCCATCTCGCCCCGCTCCGCTTCGTCGAGGTGCAGGTGATCGCGGTGCGCTGCATTGTAGTCCGGCGAGAGCACGGTCGAGAACAGCCGGCATGCGCCGCCGCGCACCTCGCGCAGGAACGCGGCCTTCTCCCCGCCCTCACCCCAGTCCTTGAGCACGCTGATCCGCGTCCCATCGGCCAGGCGGAACCCCGCCACGTCTATCGCGTCCGCCGTCGCATGCTCGCTCCAGTCCCCGGCGCTGCGCCCGTACATCCGCCGGCACGAATAGCTGCCGAGATGCTCGATCTGCGTCACCGCCGCCCCGAAATGCTTCCGCGCCGCCGGCTGGACCACCTCCCATTCCCATAGCGACAGCGCCGCCGCCACCGGGCAGGACGTGCCCAGGTTCACCGGGCTGAACCCGATCCCCCGCGATCCGCCCGGCGCGAGCCGCACGCCATCGGCATAGCCGCACTGCGCATCCTCGCCCGCCACCCTGGCCAGCACCGTGTAGCGCACCCCCGCCGAGCGAAGCAGCGCGCGGCACTCGGCGAAATCGTCGGTCAGGCCGGCGAGCTTGCGCCCGGTGAAGAGGCCGATCGGCTGGCCCAGGTCGAGCCGCGTCCAGGGCAAATCCTGCGGCCACCCGCGCAGCGCCGCCCAGGCCAGCAACCCCGCGCCGAGCAGCACCGCGAACAGGACCGTCGCCAGGATCGCCCGGCGCAGGTCCTTCACGCGCGGATCGCCTCGTCGAGCCGCTGCGAGGTGACCGGATAGCCGAGATCGTCGGGGATGCAGAGATGCCGCTCGCCGCCCCGCTCCTCGATCCACGGCGTGATGGTGCGCACCGGGTGTGCGCGGGCATCCGCCACCACATCCTCGAACGAACCGAACAGCGCCAGCCGCTCGAGGTTGCGCCGGGTCGGGAAGATGATGTGCGCCTCGCCCCGGTCCGCCGCCTCGAGCACCGCCCGCGCGCTCGCCCAGAACACGCGGACATTCTCGTTGCCGTCCACCAGCGGCTCGGCCCCCTCGGGCGCGCGGACCAGGTAGAAGCGCGTGTCGAACACCTTGTGGTGCACCCCCGCCGGCAGCCAGCGCGCGAACGGCACCAGCGCGTCGAGCGCGAGCGCGGCGCCCGCCTCTTCGAGCAGTTCCCCCATCGGCTCGCCGGCATAGAGCCGATCGCGCAGCGCGGTCATCGCGCCGGCCGGATCGAGCCCGACTGCGACTCCCGCTTCCTCCAGCGTCTCGCGGATCGCCGCGATCCGCGCCGCCTGTTCCTCGGTCTCGCCGCCGCCGTGCAGCCCGGCCAACACGAAGTCGCCGGGATCGACGCGCCCGCCCGGAAACACCAGCGCCCCGCCCGCGAACGACATCGCCGCGGCACGCTCGACCATCAGCAGTTCGGGTGCCCCGCCGGGCACGTCGCGGATCACGATCACGGTCGCGGCGGGAATCGCGGGTTCGTCGGTCATGGAACGGGTGTAGGTGGTGCGCCGAGCGATGGCCAAATCAATTCCTCCCCGAGCTTGTCTCGGGGAGGGGGACCGCCGCCGAAGGCGGTGGTGGAGGGGCGGCGCGGCACGCGCCGGTGCCTGGCGCGCCCCTCCACCATTCGCTGTGCGAATGGTCCCCCTCCCCCAGCAAGCGGGGGGAGGAATTAGGGTGCTACCACCCGGAAACCTTCAGCCGCAGCTTCACCACCATGTCCGACGAGGTGACGAACAGCGTCTTCCCGTCCTCGCCGAAGCAGCAGTTCGCCGCCGCCTTGCCGGTACCGATCACGCCCAGCTTCTTGCCCGCCGGCGAAATCACCCAGATCCCGCCCGGCCCGCTGGCGAACAGATGCCCGCTCTTTGCCACCTTCATCCCGTCGGGCAGGCCCGGCAGCTTTTGCGCCACCTCGGCCGAGAAATCGACGAACGGCACCAGCTCCGAACTCGCGGACCCGTCCGCCGCCAGCTCGCAGATGAAAATCTTCGCATTGTCGGGATCGGACTGGCTGACATAGAGCCGGTCGAACCCCGGCGAGATACCGATCCCGTTCGGCCGCTTCAGGCTCTTGTCGATCAGCGACACGTCGCTGCCATCGGCATTCACCCGGTACACCCCGTTGAAGGGAAGCTGCTTGAGCGGCGATTCATCGCCCTCGCTCAGGCCGTAAGGCGGATCGGTGAAGTAGATGATCCCGCCCCGCCCGACCACCAGGTCGTTGCAGCTGCTGAACTTCTTGCCCTCATATTCGCCGACGACGATCGTCTTCTTCTTCGTCGCCAGGTTCACCCGCGCGATTGCCCGGGTGCCCGAATCCGCCATCAGCAGGTCGCCCTTCGCATCGACGAGCATCCCGTTGGATCCCGCCTCGCGCACCCCGGCCGGGATCGGCCCGGCCAGGCCCGAAGGCACCAGGAACGGCTTCGCCCCCTCGCCCGCCTTCCAGCGATAGGCGATGTTCTCCGGCACGTCGGAGAAGAGCAGATAGCCGCCCTTCTTCGCCCAGGCCGGCCCCTCGGCCCATTTGAAGCCGCGAGCGATCACTTCGATCGGGCTCTTCGCATCGATCAGCGCGTCGAGCGCGGGATCGAGCCGGGTGATGCCCCCCACCGTCTCGCCAAGCGCCACGCCGGGCAGGAAGGGCAGCGCCGCCATGCCGCCCAGCAATGCGCGGCGGGTCGTCTCGATCATGTGCAGTTTCTCCGTGGAGCGCGGGGTCATGGCAGCGTCATCGCGAATAACCCGGCGATCATGCAAGCTTGATCGTCCGCCCCTCGCGCGCCGAGCGATAGATCGCCTCGATCAGCCGCATGTCGCGCAGTCCCTCCTCGCCCGAAGCGCGCAGCGGGATGCCGGTTTGCACGACCTCGGCGAGGTGATCGAGCTGGGCGACGAACTGGTTCTTGGCCGGCGGGGGCAGCGTCACTTGCTCGGTGCTGCCGCCCTGGCGCGTCCACATCTGGTGCCCGGTATAGTTGGTGGCCGGCTCCATCCCCACCCAGCCCTTGGTGCCCGTCACGCGGAAGGCATTGTGGTTGGAGGAATAGCTCGACACGCAATTGGCGATCACGCCCGAGGGGAAGCGCATCTGCCAGTCGATCCGGTCCTCGACCGTCTTGAACCGCGGATCGCTCTTGTCGGTATATTCCATCGCGCTGACCGCGACCGGTTCCTCGCCCGCCAGGTAGCGCGCGGCGTTCAGGCTGTAGATGCCGATGTCCATCATCGATCCGCCGCCGGAGAAGGGCCGGTCGAGCCGCCACTGGTTGGGCTGGGCATAGAAGCCATGCTCGGACGTGATCAAAGTCGGGCGGCCGATGAACCCGGTTTTCACCAGCTCGACCGCGTGGAGATTGTGCTGCTCGAAATGGCAGCGATAGCCGATCATCAGCTTGCGATTGGCCTTCTTCGCCGCCGCGATCATCGCCTCGCATTCGGCGACGGAGGTCGCCATCGGCTTCTCGCACAGCACGTGCTTGCCGGCCTGGCTGGCGCGAATCGCATATTCGGCATGCATGCTGTTGGGCAGCACGACATAGACCAGGTCGATGTCGGGATTGTCCCTGATCCGGTCGTAATTCTTGTAGTTGTACCAGTGGGTCTTCGGGATGCCGTATTCGGCGCCGAACTTCTCCAGCTTGGCAGGGGTGCCGCTCACCAGCGCCTTGAGCTCGGCGAACTCGCAATCCTTGATCCGCGGCATGATCTGGTTGGTCGCATAGCTGCCCAGCCCGACGATCGCATAGCCCAGCTTGCGCTTGCCCTGCGCGCAGGCCGGCAGGCCGATCGCGCCGGTGACCAGCCCCGCGCCGATCGTGCCCAGCACGTCGCGCCGCGTTCCGATGATCTTCATTGCCCGGTTCCCTCTCCGACTGGCGCCGGCGCGTATCCCGCCGCTCGACGCGTTAGCGCTATCATGGATGGGGTGGGCCGACTAGGCAGCTACGACTTTGGTCTAACCTACTCCCTCTCCCCTTCAGGGGAGAGGGGCATGAGGGAAAGCGCATCTTACGCCCCTCTCCCCGCAAGCGGAGAGAGGGAGAATTTCAATCGAACGCCCCCCGGAACCGCGCCTGCAGCCGCGCATGCGTCTCCGCCGTCAGCCCCAGCAACGCCGGATCGGCCTCTGCCTGCCGCGCATCCGGCGCCCGCAGCGCCGCTGCATCGATCGGCGCCTCGGCCAGCGCCGCCAGCCGGGGCGCGTAGTGGCGTGGCCGGGCGCACAGTGCGTCATAGTCGAGGAACAGCTGGCGCGCCTGCACCCCGGCCGGCGCGGCGAGCAGTGCGCGGTGGACGCTGTCCCACAGCTTCAGCCAGTAATCGACCCGCGTCGCGTCCTCGCCCGGCCCCGGCGCGCCTTCGAACAGGAAGGGCCGTTGGTCGGCGCCGAACTCGTGATGGCCGAGCCAGGTCATGAAGCGGCGGCGAAACGGGTCGTCGCTCGCCAGCGCCACCGCGCGGCGGTGCTGCGACAGGAGCGACAGCGCCTGCTGCAAGGGATCGCGGAATGGATGTATCAGAAGCGCGTCCGGAAAGCTCGCCGCCAGCTCCGCCAGGCGCAGGATATTGTTATTGTTCTTCGATAGATAGCGGGTTCCACCGTGGCGGATCAGCACCAGGCACACATAGTCGCGGAAGTTGGCGAGCGTCTCCGGATCGGGTGCCACGGGCGCCAGTCCGTCGCGGCGCAGGTAGCGATTTCCCTCCATTGCGCGCCAGAAAACCTCCTCGATCGCCTCCGGACTGTCGAGATCATGGGTCAAACCGTCGGCATGGCCACGTTCGCGCGCCTCGACATGCCTCTTGCCGCCCAGCCGCGCCCAGCTGTTAGGCGCAAGTGGAAACGGAAGGTCGCGGTAGGATGGTGCGGCGAAATCGCCGCTCGCGTGCAGCAGCCGGGTGAGGATCGAGGTGCCCGCCCGCGCCAGCCCGGCGATGAACACCGGGCGCCGGATTTCCGTCTCCGCGATCCTCCTGCGCTGGGCGGCACGCTCGATGTCGAAGGTCGCTTCGAGCAGCGCGGGGGAACCCAAAGCGATGCGATGGAGGAGCTTGTCAGCCCCGCTGTACACGCGGGATCACCTGCCAGCGCAGCACGGCATAGCCGAGCGTGAACGGCATCAGTGCCAACTTCGCCGTCCACTCCGTCCGGATGGAGACAATTTCCGGCCACCAGGCGTCCACTGCCAGCACCACGAGCAGCGGCGAAGCGGTCGCGACGAGCAGCCCCCCCGCCCGCATGCTCCGCGCGAACATCCGCCCCGAAAGGATCCGCAGCGCCCGCTCCTTCCCCCAGTCGGACACGCCCTTGCGGGCGAGCAGCCGCATGGCGTGCTGGCCGCAGGCGGCAAGCTCCTGGAAAGCCGGGACAAGCGGCAGCGCGCGGGCCAGCTCGAGCACCGCGATGATCGCCAGGAAGGTCAGGATCACCGGGCGCGCCCGCGGATGCGGCGGACCAGTCGCTTGACCGGGTACCAGACGACCGAGACGATCGCGAGCAGGATGGACCCAATCAGCCCGAAGGCGACGCCGACCGCACCGAGGCCAAGCCCCGGCCCGGTATAGGCCTGGGCGGCGAGCGGTGCCGAGAGCGCGAGGACAAGCGACAGGAATCGAAGGATTTTCACAGGCATTTTGCGTTCACCGTAGCTTGAATGGCCGGGCCATCGGTGGTGGTGGGATCGAGATAGCGTGCCCAGCTAAGGGCCATGCGCCGCTCGGCGGAATCGGCGGAGATGTAGCGCCAGCGCACCGCGCCTTCGGGCGACATGCGGAGGAGACGCCCCTGCTCGGTCTCCTCGATCATCGCGTCGCCCCCTGGCAGCGGGGTGCCGCGGCCCTGGGCGCGGGTAGCGATCTTGTTGACAGCGAAGCCCTTCTCCCAGGGCGAGCCGGTCTCGCCGCTGGAAAGATCGTGGACGAGCAGGCGGTTGTGCCCGTTCACCCGTTCGTCGGGATAGCCCATCAGCGTGTTGTTATCGAACACCGAGATACGGTGGTCGTCGAGGATGCTGACGTCGTGCTGGAAGCGCCACGGGCCGATCTTCCACCACAGGATCCTGCCCGTGGCCGGCCGGTAGAGCGCGATCAGCGAGAGGTTGCGAATGCTGAGGAACAGATCGCCCTTCTTCCACATCTTCCCATCCGCCATCGCCGGCTGGATGTCGTTGAGATGGAAGGGATCCTGCACATAGGGCCGCCCCCGCCACAGCCGGGCGAGGCCGTTGCGCTCGAGGATCTCGGCGATGCGGTCGACCTTGAGCAGCTGCCCCTCGGGCGAGACCTGGGCCACGGCATCGTCCCAGAAATCGGCCTTCACCCCCGGCTCGCGCGGGACCGGGTAGCGATAGGGCACCCAGATATTCCCGTCGGGGCCGAGCTCGGTCGAGTGGCTGAAGATGCCGTCGACGGTCCAGAGCAGCTTGCCGCAGGCGTCGTAGCGCGCGAGCGGCGAGCTGTCGTGCAGCACCAGACTGCCGTCGCCGAGCAGCAGCGGATGCATCAGCCGGTTGCGCGCGGCGCTCTTGTCGCGGTGCACATCGGTCAGCGCCGAGGCGAATTGGGAGCGCGCATTGGCTGCGTCCACATCGGGCACGAACAGGTGCACCACCGCCCCGTCCGAGAGGCGGACGAGCTGGACGACCGAGCGCTTGCGCTTCGGATCGAAGGGCGAGATCAGTGCATAGCCGCTGTCGGTGAAGCTGCCGTCGCGGGTGAATCCGCCGGGCAGCTTCTCGTACCCGCCGCCGAAATAGGGCGCGTTGCTGCGGAACAGATGCTGGATCGTGTCGGGCACCCGCGCCAGCGCGATCGCGGCGCGGCCGACGGCGCCGGACTTCTCCCAGCCATCGACGACCGCCCCGGTGCCGATCGCGGTGAGGGGTACCAGCAGCAGCACCAGGGCAAGGCTCCACAGCGGCACCGGTCGCGCGAGCACCCGCTCGAACGCACTGCCTTCCCGGTCTTCGCTGTCGATAATCCCGTCTCGCTGCATGCATCCTCACTGAAGATGCAGAGTTCGACGGGATGAATGTCGGCGGGATTTCGGTTCGTAGCCGGGAGGTTTCCGCTTTGTGGCCGTACTAGACGGGCAAGGTCACAAGTGCGGAGAGTCCGCCCTCTTCCCGGTTGCGGATGACGAGATCTCCGCCATGTGCCCGCGCGACTGCCCGAGCACTGGCCAACCCCAGTCCAATCCCGCCGGTATCGCGGTTGCGGGAGCGTTCTCCGCGGAAGAAGGGTTCGAAAACCCGGTCGAGATCTTCCGGAGGAACGCCTGGACCGTCGTCCCGCACCTCGATAAGCGCCTGTCCGTCGGCTTCGGCGAGCGAGACCTCGGCGCTGCCGGCATATTTGATCGCGTTGAGGATCAGGTTGTTGAGCATCGCCTTGAGCGCCGGCGAATTGCCCTCGACCACCACCGCCCCCCCGGGCGCCAGCGTGACCGGCTCGCCATGGTCGCTCATGTCGTCGGTCACCGTCTCGGCGAGCGAGCGCAGGTCGAGCGGCTTGCGCACGCCCTGCTTGGTAGTGTCGCGCAGATAGCTGAGCGTCGCGGAGATCATCGCCTCCATGTCGCGGATATCGCCCTCGCAGGCCTGGCGCAGGTCGTCGGGTGCCGCCTCGAGCCGCAGCCCCAGCCGCATCAGCGGCGTGCGCAGGTCGTGCGCCACCGCCCCGACCACGGTGGCCCGATCGTCGACATAGCGGTTGAGCCGCGCCTGCATCCGGTTGAACGCGGCGGCGGCATCGGCGATCTCGGACGGTCCCTCGATCGCGATCGGCGCGGCCCGCGGATCGCGGCCCAGCCGCTCGGCCGCCTCGGCAAAGGCACCGATCGGCTTGGCGATCCGGCGCGCCAGCGCCCAGGCGAAGGGCGCCACCGCCGCCGCCGAGACGATCAGCCACCACAGCACGAACCACCGCCACGGCTCGAAGCCGGTCACGGTGGTGACGATGACCCATCGGCCGTCATCGGCGCGATAGGCGGCGGTGAAGTCGCCGGTAATGATCACGTCGCGCGCCGCCTGCACGCTGGCAGGCGACATCGGCCGCGGCACGCTGGCGCGGTCGTAGCTCTTCTCGCGGGTCAGGAAGGGCGTGGGGAAGGTGATCAGCACCCGCTCGACCGGCACGCCCATCGCCTTGGCCATCGCGATCTCGGTACGCTCGCCGCGCGGGTTCCAGGGCTGTTCGGTGAAATGCTCCTCGCGGCTGACCGAGAAATCGTCGTCGCCGGGCTTGCCGCGCAGCGCATCGACCGCCTGCCCCACCGTGTAGAGCTTGGCGGTCGGGGTCTGGACCGCGATCAGCAGCGCGAAGTTCATCAGCTGCGTCACCGCGACGCAGACGACCATCAGCGCGAAGACGCGCAGGAACAGGGGAGACCCGGCTCCCCCGCGGCGGAATGTCACGCCCGCACGACCTTGGGAACGAACAGATAGCCTTCGTTGCGCACGGTGCGGATGATCTCGTCCCCGCCCGAGCGCAACTTGCGGCGCAGGCGGCTGACCTGCACGTCGATCGCGCGGTCATAGGCATCCGAATCCGGCCCGCGGGCGGCGGCGAGCAGCGCCTCGCGGCTCAGCACGCGGCGCGGCCGCTCGATGAACACGCGCAGCACCGCGAACTCGCCGTCGGTGAGCCCGACCAGCACGCCATTCGGATCGAACAGCTCATGGCTGCCCAGATCGATCCGCCAGCCCTCGAAGGTGTAGACGTCGCCACTCTCGCTGGTGGCCGCCACAGCGCCGCGCTTGCGCAGCGCCGCGCGCACCGTGGCGAGGATCTCGCGCGGGCTGCAAGGCTTGGGAAGATAATGGCCGGCGCCGACCTCGAGGCCCAGGATGCGATCCTGCTCCTCGCCCAGCGCGCTCAGGAAGATGATCTCCGGCCCATCGGTGCGCGCGATGCGGCGGCAGGCGGAAAGACCGTCCTCGCCAGGCATCATGATGTCCATGATCACCAGATCGACGGGCGTGCGCGACAGGATCTGGTCCATGTCGCGCGTGTTCGATGCAGTCTCGACCTTGTAGCCGCGCGAACCCAGGCTGTTGGCCAGGAGCATGCGGATGTCACGGTCGTCGTCTACGACGAGCAAGGTCGCCGAATCGTCCTGCGGAGTCGCGGAAGCAAGCATATTTCAGCTTCTACGCCAAATTGCGTCTGCAGTGTTGCTTTAGTTTGTAACAAAACTCACCCGAGCCGAGTCTCGATCGGGACTCCGCGCTTCAGGGTGAGCGTGACCGGCGTCTTTTCGGCGATTTCGGCGAGGCGGGCATTCTGCTCGGCGTCGGTGCCGCTGATCGTCAGGATACGTTCGATGTTGAGCGTTTCGCCCTGGCCGTGGAGGAACAGCGCGACTTCGATAGTCTCGACCGCCCATTGCTTGCGCTCGGCATACATCCGCAGCGTGATCGCGGTGCACGAGCCGAGCGAAGCCAGCAGCAGCTCATAGGGTGCCGGCCCGGTATCGCCGCCGCCGCGCTCGGCGGGTTCGTCGGCGACGAGCTGGTTCGTGCCGAAATCGATCTGGGTGGCATAGGGGGCGTCGCGCCCGATCCTGGCGATGGCTTTGGTCATGCCCCGGAGACTAGCCGCTCCGCCGAACCTCGCCCAGTGCCCATTTGGGTGATCCCCTCACCTCTCATCATGCTGACGTCATCCCCGCGCAGGCGGGGATCCAGTGTCACAGGCGCTGTCCTTCCTGGCTCTGGATCCCCGCCTGCGCGGAGATGACGAAGACGTGAGATAGTTGAGTGAGAATCTCAGCTCTTCTGCCAGCCGCCGCCCAGCGCGCGGAACAGGTCGACCTGCGTCTCCGCGATGAAGGCGTCCGCCCGGGCCAGGTCGGCCTCGGCATCGGCGAAGGTCCGCTCGGCATCGAGCAGCGCCAGCGAGTCGATATCGCCTTCGCGCTGACGGGCGCGGGCGATGTTGACCGCCGCCTCCGCCTCGTTGCGCGCTGCCTGGAGCGCGGTGCGCCGTTCGAGCGCGTGGCCATAGGCGGAAAGCGCGGTCTCGGTTTCCTGCAGCGCGTTGAGCACGGTGCCGTCGAACGTGGCGAGCGCGCCCTTGGTATCCGCTTCGGCGCCGGCAACGCGGGCGCGGGCCGGACCCGGGTTCACCGCCCAGTTGAGCAGCCCGCCGACCAGCCAGCGCAGCGGCCCGGCGCCGAACACGTCCCCGAAATCGGTGCCGGTCGAGCCGCCCGAAGCGCCGAGCGTAATGCGCGGATAGAGGTCCGCGGTCGCCACGCCGATCCGCGCGGTGGCGGCGGCAAGCCGGCGCTCGGCCGCGCGGATGTCCGGCCGGCGGGCGAGCAATGCGGCACCATCGCCGACCGGGATCGGCTGGCTGAGGCGCAGCGTCGTGTTGCGCTCGCCCACCACCGCCGGCAGCTCGGCCGGGGTGCGGCCGGTGAGCGTGGCGAGGCGGAACAACGCGGCGTCACGCGCCGCCTTGAGTGTCGGCACATCGGCTTCGCGCTGGTTGCGCAGCGCACCGATGCGGGCGGTGTCGAGCCGGGTGGCGAGACCGACGCCGCGGCGGCGCTCGGTCAGCTCGATCGACTGGTCGAGCAGCTTGACGATATGCTCGGCCACGCCCAGCCGCTCGGCCGAGGAAGTGGCATCGGCATAGGCGCGCGCCGTCTCGGCGGCGACGATCACGCGGACCGCGTCCGCATCGGCTTCCGCCGCGCCGACATCGCCGCGTGCGGCTTCGGTGCCGCGGCTCAGCCGGCCGAACAGGTCGGCCTCGTAGCTGACGCTCAGCCCGGCATCGATCTGCCAGTCGTTCAGCGGCATGCTGGGCTGGCGCTGCCCCTCCGGCAGGCGGCCATAGTTCGCGCCGGCACCCAGGGTCGCCTGGGGCTGCTGGTTGGCCTTGGCGCCGCGCAGGGTGGCGCGGGCCTTCTCGATCCGCGCCACGGCGACGCGGATATCGGTGTTGGCGGCGAGCGCGTCGGAGACGAGCTGGTCGAGCACCGGATCATTGTAGAGCCGCCACCAGTCGCCCTGCACTGGCTCGGCGGTGACCGCCGGGTTGGCGGCGACGAAATTGCCGGCCGCGGTCTGCGGCGGGGTCGGCGCGATATATTTCGGACCGGCGGCGCAGGCGGCGAGCGCCAGGGCCGAAGCGGTTGCGAGGAAAATACGCATCTCGTGCATTCCTTTCTGACGACCCTCACCCTTCCCACCGCCTGCGGCGGCGGGCCCCTTCCCTCTCCCGACGGGAGAGGGAGGGAGGCGCCGAAGGCGCCGGAAGGGTGAGGGCGACGTCATTGGTTATTCAGCCGGCACCAGCTCGGGTGCATGACCATCTTCGTCATGCGCCTTCCGGTTGCCGCGCATCTTGGCGATGCGGTCCCCGAGTGCGCGGCACACGACGTAGAAGGTCGGCGTGAAGAGCAGGCCGAAGGCAGTCACGCCCATCATCCCGAAGAACACCGCGGTACCGAGCGCCTGGCGGAGCTCCGCACCCGCGCCGCTCGCGATCAGCAGCGGCACGGCGCCGAGGATGAAGGCGAACGAGGTCATCAGGATCGGACGCAGACGGTCCTGCGCGGCACGTACCGCAGCCTCGATCGGCGACAGTCCGTCCTGCTCCTCGGCCTGCTTGGCGAACTCGACCACGAGGATCGCGTTCTTCGCTGCCAGTGCAATCAGCACGACCAGGCCGATCTGGGTGAGGACGTTGTTGTCCATGCCCCTGAGGTTCACGCCGGCCATCGCCGCGAGCAGACACATCGGCACGATCAGGATGATCGCCAGCGGCATGGTCAGGCTCTCATATTGCGCCGCCAGCACCAGGAAGACGAACACCACGGCCAGGGCGAAGACGAGACCCGCGGTGCTGCCGGCCATCTTCTGCTGGAAGGCAATGCCGGTCCATTCGGCGTCATAGCCCGGAGGCAGCTCGCTCGCGAGCTTCTCCATCGTGTCGAGCGAAGCGCCCGAGCTGTAGCCCGGAGCCGTATCGCCATCCACTTCGACCGCCGGGAACAGGTTGTAGCGCGTCACGCGGTACGGACCGGTCTTGTTCTCGAAGGTCGACACCGAACCGATCGGCACCATCGCGCCGCTGTTCGAGCGGGTCTTGAGGTTGGCGATATCCGCCTCGGTCGAACGGAACGGCGCGTCAGCCTGCGCAGTCACACGATAGGTGCGGCCGAGCATGTTGAAGTCGTTCACGAAGGCCGAGCCGAGATAGACGTTCAGCGCCTCGAACACCCGCTCCGGCGGCACGCCCAGCATGTCCGCCTTGCGACGGTCGATATCGGCGAACACGCGCGGCGTGGCAGTGTTGTAGAAGGTGTAGATCTGCTTCAGGCTGGGGGTCTGGTTGGCCTTGCCGATCAAGCCGAACGCGGTCTTGCCCAGCTCGTCATAGCCATGCTCGGCGCGGTCCTCGACCATCATCCGATAGCCACCGGCCGAACCGATGCCCTGGATAACGGGCGGCGGGACGACGAGCAGCATCGCTTCGTTGATATCGGCGGTGCGCTTGCGTGCCTCGTTCATGATGTCGGCGATGTTGACGCCGAGCTTCTTGCGCTCCTCGAAGGAGAGCAGCGGCACGTACGCTGCGGCCGAGTTCGGAGCGAGCGTCTGCGACGGGCCGTCGAAGCCGGCGAGCATCACAGAGCCGCGCACACCCGGGATCGGCAGGATGCGGGCGACGACCTTGCGCATCACTTCGTCCGTCCGTTCGAGCGACGAGCCCGGCGGCAGCTGGATGACGGTGAGGAAGTAGCCCTGGTCCTGCTGCGGGATGAAGCCGACCGGCGTCACCCAGAACATGCCTACGGTGGCGGCGATCAGGCCGACATAGGTGAGCATCATCCGCTTCGGACGGGTGACGAGGACATGGGTGAGCTTGGCATAGCCGACGCTCATCCGCTCGAAGCCGGTGTTGAACGCATCGGCACCGCGCTTGAACAGGCGGCCGATCGGCCCCTTGGCCTCACCCTCGTGATGCTTGAGCAGCACCGCCGCCATTGCCGGCGACAGGGTGAGCGAGACGAGCAGCGAGATCGCGGTCGCGGCCGAAATCGTCACCGCGAACTGCTTGTAGAAGGCGCCCGACAGACCGTTGAGGAACAGGGTCGGCAGGAACACCGCGAGCAGCACCAGCACGATCGCCACGAGCGCGCCGGACACTTCGTCCATCGAGGTTTGCGCCGCCTTGAGCGGGGTCATGCCCCGCGCCAGGTTGCGCTCGACATTCTCGACCACGACGATCGCGTCGTCGACGACGATACCGATCGCCAGCACCAGGCCGAACAGCGAGAGGTTGTTGAGCGAGTAGCCGAGCGGCAGCAGCACTGCCATCGTGCCGATCAGCGAGACCGGGATGGCGAGCACCGGGATGATCGCCGCGCGCCACTTCTGGAGGAAGACGATGACCACCAGCACGACGAGCAGGATCGCCTCGCCGAGCGTGTGATAGACCGCGTCGATCGACTGGGCGATAAACTCGGTCGGGTTGTAGATGACGCGATATTCCAGTCCCTTGGGGAAGTTCTTGGACATCAGCTTCAGCTGGTCCTGCACCGCATTGGCAGCGGCAAGGGCGTTCGAGCCCGGGCGCTGGAAGACGGCGAGGATCACGGTCGGCTTGTTCGAGAGATAGGTGTTGGACGAATAGTCCGCCGCACCCAGCTCGACGCGCGCCACGTCGCTCACGCGCACCTGGTGCCCATCGGCATCGGTACGGATGACGACCTGGCCGAACTGCGCCGGGTCCTTCAGGCGGCCCTGCGTCTCGATGTTGAGCTGGAAGGCGTTGCCGGTGGGCGTGCTGCCCGGCTGGCCGAGCGTGCCGGCGGCAACCTGGACGTTCTGCGCACGCAGCGCCTGGACGATGTCGCCCGCGGTCAGGTTGAGCGCGGCGGCGCGGCCCGGATCGATCCACACGCGCATCGCATAGTCGCGCGCACCGAACATGCGCACGTCACCCACGCCTTCGACACGGGCGAGGCGGTCCTTCACCTGGGTCAGCGCGTAGTTGGAGATGTATTCGCGATCGACCGAGTTGTCGGGCGAGATCAGGTTGACCACCAACAGGAAGTCCGGCGTGGTCTTGCGCGTCACGACGCCCAGGCGCTGCACCTCTTCGGGCAAGCGCGGAATGGCGACCGCAACGCGGTTCTGCACCAGCACCTGCGCGGCATCGAGATTGGTGCCGGACTTGAAGGTGACGGTGATGGTGACGTTGCCGTCACCGGTCGACTGCGACGACTGGTAGAGCATGTCGTCGACGCCGTTGATCTCCTGCTCGATCGGCGCGGCCACGGTTTCCGCGACCGTCTCTGCCGAGGCGCCCGGATAGGAAGCGGTGACCGTCACCGTCGGCGGGACGATGTCGGGATATTGGGAAATCGGCAGCGCCAGATAGGCGATCGCGCCGATGATCGTGATGATCACCGCGATCACAGCCGCGAAGATCGGGCGCGTGATGAAGAACCGTGAGAGGCGCATCGGGCCACTCCTCGTGAATTGAGTTCGGAAAAGGGTTCAGCCGCCGGCCCCTGGGGAGAGCCGGCGGCTGATGGTCAACGGGCGAAAGTTGCCTCGCCCGTGACCGGCGCCGTGAGGGCCGGCGCCTGACTGGTTGCGGTTGGCTCGATCTTGCCGGCCTTCGGGGTCACCTTGCCGCCCGGCTGGGCGAACTGGGTGCCGGAGATCACGACCTTGTCCTGGGCGGTGAGGCCGGTGCGGACGATGCGCAGGCCGTCGACCACGGGGCCGAGCGTGACCGGCTTCGGTGCGACCGAACCGTCCTTGCCGACGACCAGGACCAGCTTGCGTGCCTGGTCGGTCTGGATCGCGGCATCGGGCACCATCAGCGCCTGGGCGGTGCCGCCGGCCGAGAGGCGCATGTTGCCGAACATGCCGGGCGTCAGGAACATGCCCGGGTTGCTCAGCACCGCACGCCCGCGGATCGTGCCCGACTTGGGATCGAGGCTGTTGTCGGTGAAGTCGAGCTTGCCCTTCCACTTGTAGTCGGTCTCGTCCTGGAGACGGATCTCCACCGGCGATTCCTGGGCGCCCGCTTCCTTCGCACGCTTGGTCTTGAGGAACAGCGCCTCCGAACCGTCGAAGGTGAAGTAGATCGGGTCGAGCGCGTTGATCGTGGTCAGCAGCGAACCGCCCTGCCCTTCGCCCGCGGCGACCAGGTTGCCCGGATCGACGCGGCGGTCCGAGATGCGGCCGGCGATCGGCGCGCGGACCTGGGTGAACTCCATGTCGAGCGCGCGGCTGCGGACGCGAGCCTGGGCGGCCGACACCGCGGCACCGGCGGCACGAACGCGGGCCTGGAGCCGCTCGACATCGCTCTTCGACACCGCCTCGACCGAGACCAGTCGCTCGGCGCGGCCCAGGTCGGAACGGGCAAGCGCGAGATCGCTCTCGGCGCTGGCCAGCCCGGCGCGGGCTTCGGCAAGCGCGGCGGCGAAGGGACGCTGGTCGATCGAGAAGAGCAGCTGGCCCTTCTGGACGATCGCCCCGTCGGTGAAGTGCACGCCGGTGATCGCACCCGAGACGCGCGGACGCACCTCGACGGCACGGCTCGGCTCGAAGCGGCCGACATAGTCGTCCCATTCGTTGACGTCACGGACCAGCGGGGTGGCGACAGTCACCACCGGGGGCGGCGGGGCCGCCATTGCTGCAGGTGCGTCCTTGCTGGCGATGCCGAGACCGGCGGCGACCAGCACCACCGGCAGGGCGACCAGGCTACCGCGCTGCCACAACGGCATGCGGCGGATGCGGGCCGAGACGCCCGGCTTGTTGTCACCGGTCTCGGTTTCGATGCGCGAGATCATGTTCATTGGAATCGCTTCCCCTGATTGAGGGCTGCCCGGCCGCGGCTGATGCTCGCGAGCAGCGTTTCATATTGGTCGGGCGTGAAGCCCGCTTCGTGGAAGGCGCGGATCTCGTGACGCGGCACGGTGTAACCCTTGTGCCAGGCGAGCACCGACATGCGGCGCAGCGCCTCCAGCTTGAGGTCCGCAAGCTTGGGATTGGGGCTCTCACCCCCGAAGATCATGCCCAGTGCCACCGAGAGGCGGCCAGGTTTCTCGAGGCTCGCCAGCCGGTCGTGCTGGGCGATCGCGACGACCTGCCATTCGAGCGCGGAGAAGCCGGTCACGGGGAAGACGTCCGCGGGCGTCGCGACCGGGCTGCCATGGAGCTCGGAAAAGTTGAGATAAGCCATGATCGTCTCCTCCTGCTTGTTGCCCGGCGGAAGGCAAAAGCCTCCCCGTGCCGCGCGGAACCCATTTCCGCCGGCATTTCCGGTCATCCCCAACCGGCACGAGACGAGGCTTTCGCGCAGACACACGTGTCTGCGGCGCACCGTCCCGGTCCTGTAAAAATTCAGCGCTGCTGGAGTTTCGGAACGGGGCCCCAGCCCCTCATCCTCGCTTCGGCAACTTCCCTCACTTCTATACTGACTGGTATAGAAATCGTGCTGCGTTGCGTCAAGGGACTTTTTATACCGCTCGGTATTTTTTGTCGAGATGGGAGAGAAAAAACTTTCCGGCGCGTTCCATTCCTCCCCGAGCTTGCCTCGGGGAGGGGGACCGTCGCCGTCTTCGACGGCGGCCCCTCCACCACGCGACTGCGTCGCGCGGTCGCCCTCCCCCAGCGAGCTGGGGGAGGAATTAAAATGTCACTTGCTCGGCCAGCAGGACAGGCTGGTGTCGATCAGCGCCTTGAGGTCCGTGCACGACGTCCCCGATCCGGCCTGCAGCGCGATGCCCTGGAGCAAGGCGGTCAGATAGGCGGTGAGCCCGATCACATCGGTATCGCCGGGCAGATCGCCTTCGGTCTTCGCCCGCTCGAACCGGTCGATCAGCCCCTGCTTCACCAGCGCACCGCGCTGGAGCACTTCGGCGCGGATCGACTCGGCCTCGGTGCCGCAGGCGACCGAGTTGATCACGCCCATGCATCCCTTGGGATCGCACGAGCTCATCTGCATCTCGAGCGCGCCCGTCAGCAGCCGCTCGGCGACTCCGCGCGCGGTCGGCGCGTCGAGCGCCTTGCCCATGTAATCGAGCTTCTCGCGCTGATAGAGGTCGAGCGTCTTCTTGAAGAGCGCTTCCTTGTTGCCGAAAGCGGCATAAAGGCTGGGCCGGGTGATCCCCATCGCCTCGGTCAGATCGCTCAGCGAGGCGCCTTCATAACCCTTGGTCCAGAAGACGCGCAGCGCCGCGGTCAACGCCGAGTCGGTGTCGAATTCACGGGGGCGCCCCTTGGCGACGTGGCAGGCGGTGATTTCCATAATGACCGGTACATAATGTAGATGAGCCTGAAAGTCCAATGCCTTGCATCGGTTTTGCGTTCCAGCCCATTGATCACCGTATTTTCACGGGTGTGAACTTATCCATTCGCCGGATTACCCGGTAACCATGTTTACTGCTTTCCGACTCGGCAATTGGCCCGTGCATCCGACGCTTGCGATTCAAGTTGCGGATGGGTGTGCGCGCACTTGCGGCAGGTCGGGAGACACCACCGTCTGAGATGACAGTCGGGGCGTTCCAGAAGCGTTGGGGAGGAATTCTCCTCGCCTTGCTCGCGGCGACAGTCGCGGGCGCGCTGCGTGCCTTGCTCGATCCCTGGCTCGGGGACCGGCCGCAATATCTGATCTTCCTGCTCGCCGTGCTGGTGGCGGCGCTGCTCGGCGGTCTGCTTCCCGGCCTGATCGCAACGGTGTCCTCGATCGCGATCGAGAACCTGGCGACACCGCGCGGCATGCCGGGCAGCATCGTCGACCTCCTGCTCTTCCTCGCCGGCGCGGCGCTGGTCCTCCTGCTCGCCACCAGGGCGCATGCCGGCCAGATGGTTATCGCCAGCGACGCGCAGCAACAGGCCGAGCGGCAGCTCAGGGCGAGCCTCAACCAGTTCCGCTCGATCCTGGCCACCGTCCCCGATGCGATGGTCGTGATCGACGAGCATGCCCGGATCCTCTCGTTCAGCGCCGCCGCCGAGCGGCTGTTCGGCTTCACCGAGGCCGAGATGGTCGGCACCAATATCAGCCGGCTGATGCCGACCCAGGATCGCGGCCGGCACGACGACTATGTCGCCCGCTATCTCGCCACCGGCGATCGCCGGGTGATCGGGCGCGGCCGCGTGGTGGTCATCGCCCGGCGTCGCGACGGCTCCACCTTCCCGATGGAGCTTTCGGTCGGCGAGGCGCTCACCGACGGCGTCCGCGTGTTCACCGGCTTCATCCGCGACCTCACCGAGAAGCAGCGGGCCGAGGCACGGATCGAGCAGCTCCGCGCTGACCTGGTCCACGCCGCGCGCCTCAGCGCGATGGGCACCATGGCGTCGACTCTGGCGCACGAGCTCAACCAGCCGATCACCGCGGTGGTCAATTATGTCCGCGGCGCCGGCAATCTGATGCGCGTCGCCGAGCGTTCCAACCTTCCGATCATCCAGCACGCGCTGGACGAGGCCACCGCCGAGGCGATGCGCGCCGGCAGCATCGTGCGCCGGCTGCGCGAGTTCGTCGCGCGCGGCGACAGCGAGAAGAGCGTCGAGGATCTCGAAGCGCTGGTCGAGGAAGCATCGCAGCTCGCGCTGATCGGCGCACGCGAGAGCGGGGTCGAGACGCGCTTCCTGATCGATCGGGCAAGCGCGGAGGTGCTGGTCGACAAGATCCAGACACAGCAGGTGCTCATCAACCTGATGCGCAACGCCGTGGACGCCATGGCGGAATCCGCGGTCCGCCGCCTGACCGTCTCGAGCCAACCGGAAACCGGGGGCTATGTTCGCGTCACCGTGACGGATACGGGACCCGGGATCGACCCCGAAATCGCGGAGAATCTCTTCCGCGCCTTCAACAGCAGCAAGAAAGGCGGGATGGGACTGGGCCTCTCCATCTGCCGGACGATCGTAGAGGCCAATGGCGGAAAGATCTGGAGCGAAGCGCGACCCGAGGGGGGCACCGCATTCCATTTCACTCTCGTACGCATGGAAACGGAGCAGTCTGAATGAACGACCGGCGTCTGGTGCACATCATCGATGACGAGGAAAGCGTCCGGAACTCGATCGGGTTCATGCTGCAGACCACGGGCTATTCCGTGCGCACCTGGCCATCGGGCGCGGCGTTCCTGCGCGATCTTCGGAGCGCCGAGCCGGGCTGCATCCTGCTCGACATCCGCATGCCCGAAATGGACGGGCTGCAGGTGCAGCAACAGCTCACCGCGCGCGGCGTCACCATGCCGGTGATCGTGCTGACCGGGCATGGCGACGTCACCATCGCGGTGAAGGCGATGCGCAACGGCGCGGTCGACTTCCTCGAAAAGCCGTTCGAAGCGGAGCAGCTGCTCTGCGCGATCGAGACGGCGTTCGGCCGCGCCTGCGACGGGAACAGCGCGTCGCGCACCGAAGCCGCGCGCAGCCAGCTCGCCAGCCTGTCGATGCGCGAGCGCGAGGTGCTGGACGGGCTGGCCGCCGGCTTCCCCAACAAGACCATCGCCTATGATCTCGGCATCTCGCCGCGCACGGTCGAGGTGCACCGCGCCAACCTGATGCAGAAGCTCGGTGCGCGCAGCCTTTCCGAGGCGCTGCGCGTCACCTTCACGGCCGAGATGGGCGAGATCTAGAACCAGCCCGCCGTCTCGCCGAGCATCCAGACGCCCGCGGCCAGGAACAGCGCCGCGGCGATGCCGTGCACCAGCCTGAGCGGCACCCGCTGCAGCAGCGCGTTGCCCAGGAACACGGCTGGCACATTGGCGAGCATCATGCCGATCGTGGTGCCCGCCGTGACTGCCCAGACATTGTGGAACTTCGCGCCCAGCGCCACCGTGGCGAGCTGGGTCTTGTCGCCCATCTCGACCAGGAAGAAGGCGATCGCTGTGGTCAGGAAGGCGCCGAAGCGCGCCGGCTTGTCCTCGAGATCGTCGATCTTGTCCGGGATCAGCGTCCACAGGCCCATCGCGATGAACGACGCGGCGATCAGATAGCGGAACCAGGCGCCCGAAAGCAGCTCGGCCGCCGCGGAGCCGACCAGCGCGGCAAGGAAGTGATTGGCCAGCGTCGCGACGAGGATGCCGAGGATGATCGGCACCGGCTTCCTGAAACGGGTGGCGAGCAGGATGGCGAGCAGCTGGGTCTTGTCGCCGATCTCGGCTAGGGCAACCAGCGCGGTCGAGCTGAACAGGGCTTCGAGCAAGGGACACTCCGGGCCGGACGGAGACGAAATCCAACGACATCGCACCTCCCCGCCCGGCAAGGACGGAGATGCGACGCCATTGGTCTCGCCCGAACGGTGATCCCGTCCCTCCCGCGCCATGGCCTCTCGACCAAGTATGTTGACGCGGGAGCCCGCGCAGGTGCGCGGCTGGCTACTCCCCAAATAGCGAGGTGCCGCCCAAGGGCAGCGCAATGGCCCCTAGACCGCGAGGCTGCGGAAATCCAGTTGTTTGTACGTCAGCGCGCCAGGCTGAACGGGCTCCGCTCCGGCTCCGGCATATCGTCCGCATCGCCGCGCAGCGAGGCGAGCAGCTCGCCGATCGAGCGCAGCGGCGAGGATTCGAGGAAGCGGCTGCCCCAGTCCCGCGCCAGCGCCGCGGCATCCGCGCCGGTATCGGCCAGGATCGAGGGGAAGGCGATGCGCAGCCGCGGCCCGGCGAAGAGCTGCTCGGGCGAGGCGCCGACCACCGATCCCAGCGGCCGGACGAACACCGCCCCCGCCACCTTGTCGACATAGGAAGCCGGCGACAGCCGCGCCCACCAGGTCACGGCGAAGCAGCCGATGCCATGCGCGACCAGGATCACCGGGCGCTCGGTCAGGCGCACCGCCTCGTCGAGCCGCGCGGCCCAGAGGTTGCGCCCGCCGCCGCCTGCGCCGAGCTCGATGATCTGCCCGGCATGGGTCAGCAGATTGCGGGAAGGGCGATCGGCGCGATCATAGATCGTCAGGGTCGGAAGCGACGTATCGAAGAGGCCATTTTCGGGCATTCGCTTAACTCCCTCGAGCTGGGGAAAGCACGCTCAACGAGTCGCCAGCTTATTCCCAGTCACTCAGTGTGCAATCGCTCCTGCGCCAGGATGTTTTCCCCGTGCGCCGAAATAATAGAATCGCGCGGTGGGTATCGACACACCGAATATTGCCGAAAGTTCATGTTGCGGAGAACTCCGGGCCACCCGGCGAGGCGCAATTTCCAGGCTCCACAACGGAGAAGATGCCCATGTTCAGGAAGTTGATGATCGCCGGCGCCTCGCTCGCGATGCTCGCTGCGGCCTCGCCTTCGATCGCCGCGGCACCCTGCCGCGACGCGCACGGCAAGTTCGTGAAATGCGCGACCAAGCCCGCCGCTCCGGCCAAGGCGACTCGCTGCAAGGATGCCAAGGGCAAGTTCGTGAAGTGCGGCACCACGGGCGCCAAGCCGGCCTGATACTCTGACCCGATATCCGGAGCCCGGCCTCCCTTCCGGGCCCCGGATCAAATCGTCACCATCTCCTGATGCCGGCGCCAGCCCCGCCGGCATCTTTGCGTTCGGGCAGGTCCGGCTTCGTCGCAGGGGTCGCTGCCTTGGTCGCGTAACACAGGCAGCCCGCCCTTCTCCCCCGCAGCGTGCCCGCGTGCCTGTACTTCCAATCGGGAAGACGGCGCAGCGGGCGGGCTGCGGGCGATAGCCTGCGCGATCGGGCCAGCGGGATTCCCACGTGGAATCATCAGCCCCGCCCCGCGAGCAAAAGAGGGCGTGGGCCCGCCAGCGAGCATCGGCGTCGGGGTGCCGGAGCGGCCCACCAGAAAAAGGGCTGACAATGACAAATCGAACCAAGACCATGACCCGCCTGTTGCGGGGCACGACGGCGCTTTGCTGCGCGATCCTGTTCGCGACCCCGGCCGAAGCGCAGGAAGCCGCCCCGGCGCCGGATAGCGGCACCCCCGCGCCTGTCGCCGCTCCCGCGCAGGAAACCGCCGCCCCAGCCGCTACCGTCGCCCAGGAAGAACCCGGCGAATCGATCGTCGTCACCGGCTCGCTGTTCCGCCGCACCAATGCCGAGACGCCGTCGCCGGTGACCGTGCTTTCGGCCGAATCGCTCGAGCAGCGCGGCATCAACACCGTCGCCGAGGCACTGCAGCGCATCTCGGCGGGCAATGCGGGCACGATCACCCAGGGCTGGAACGCCGGCGGCAATTTCGCGGCGGGCGCCAACGCGGTCGCGCTGCGCGGCCTCACCGTCCAGGCGACGCTCACCATGTTCGATGGCCTGCGCATGGCCCCCTATCCGCTCGCCGATGACGGCCAGCGTAACTTCGTAGACCTCAACACCATTCCGAACGGGATCATCGAGCGCATCGACGTGCTGCGCGACGGCGCCTCGTCCACCTATGGCGCCGATGCGGTGGCGGGCGTGATCAACGTCATCACCAAGAAGGAGATCAGGGGCCTGCACGCCAATGTCTCGGCGGGCATCTCCCAGCATGGCGACGCCGGCGAGCGCCGCGCCGACCTGACCTGGGGCTATGGCGACCTGCGCGAGCAGGGCTTCAATTTCTACATCAACGGCGAATATCTGAAGCAGGACGCGCTCTGGGCGCGCGATCGCGGCTATCCGTTCAACACCACCGACTGGAGCCGGATCTGCAAGGCGGACGGCGCCTGCCTTCCCAACCTCAATTCGAACGGCGTCAGCCCCGACGGCAGCGCCAATGCGTTCCTGGGCGTGCCCGGCATTGCCGCGGTCCGTCCGGTCACCACGGCCGGCGGCGCGATCGGCAGCGGCCGCTTCTCCTATCTCAACCCGGCGCTCGGCTGCGGCCGCTGGACCCGCACGCAGCTGAGCGCGGCGCAGCTCGATCCCGCCCAGGGCGGCTCTTCCGCCGCGCCGGCAGATGGCAAGGTCTGCGAGGCGAACCTCACCGGCGCCTATGCGATGCTCCAGCCCGATGTGGAGCGCTTCGGCATCTCGTCGCGCTTCACCGCCAATATCGGCGAGTCGCACCAGCTCTATGTGCAGGGCAATTTCTACCAGACCGACACGACCGCATCGGGCGCGCCGCGCGCCTTCAACGAGCGGCCGACCACGCCGCGCAGCGGCGCGGTGGTCTACAACGTGATCGCCCCGGTCTATGTCTGCGCGACCGGCACCGGCACGCTCAATGGCCTGAACACCGGCTGCACCGCGGCCAACGGCACGCTCAACCCCTATAACCCCTATGCCGCCTCGGGGCAGACCGCGCAGATCCTGTTCGGCCCGGACCGTGCGACTTCCGACCACACTTCGGCGCGCTCGCTGCGCGGCGTGATCGGCCTGTCGGGCAAGATCTTCGGCGACTGGGACTATTCGACCAGCTTCGTCGCCTCGCGCGTCGAGCTCAAGCGCGACCAGAGCGGCTATCTGATCCCGCAGCGGATCATGGACGTCGTCGCGCGCGGCACGTTCAACTTCGCCAACCCCTCCGCAACGCCGGAAGACGTGTGGAACTACATCATGCCGACCAGCCGCACGGTGTCGGTGTCCAACCTGTGGCAGGCTTCGGCGAACGTCTCGAAATCCCTGTTCGAACTGCCCGGCGGCCCGCTCAACGCGGCGGCGGGCATCGCCTATCGCCACGAATCGATCGACGCGCCCAGCGCCAATCCCCAGAACGACGCGCATCCCTATGATCGCTACTACGCCATCAACGCCGTCGGCACTTCGGGCGCCCGCAACGTCTTCTCGGCATTCGGCGAGATCGAGGCCCCGATCGTCAAGCAGTTCGAGCTGAACCTCTCGGGCCGCTTCGACTCCTATTCGACCGGCCAGAAGAGCTTCTCGCCCAAGGTCGGCGCCAAGTTCACGCCGATCCCGCAGCTGGCCCTGCGCGGCACCTGGTCGAAGGGCTTCCGCATCCCGAGCTTCAACGAGGCGTTCGGCCTGCCCACCACGGGCTTCGTCTCGAACGGCGGCGGCACCTTCTGCACGACCTACGCCGCCTTCTGCGCGGCGCACAGCAACAATGCCTATGCCGCCCAGCCCTTCTCGGTCGGCCTCACCAATGTCGGCAATCCGGAACTGAAGCCGGAGCGGTCGCAGAACTTCACGCTCGGTGCGATCTTCGAGCCGATCCGCGGGATCAGCTTCACGGTCGACCTGTGGCGGATCAAGGTCCGCGACCAGATCGTCGGCGTCACCAATATCGGGCCGGTGCTCGACGCCTATTATCGCAACAACGGCGTGGTCAACATTCCGGGCTTCACGGTCACCCAGGGCACGCCCGACCAGGCGAACCCGAATGCCCTGCCGCACATCGGCACGATCCAGGCATCCTATGCCAATGCCAACCAGCAGCTGACCCAGGGCATCGACCTGGGCGTCAACGCGCGGATCAAGCTGGCCAAGGGGCTGCGCCTGACCAGCTCGTTCGAAGTCTCGTATCTCGACAAGAACCACCTGACCAACGTCGACCCGACCACCGGGGAGGCGCAGGAACCGCAGAAGTACGAAGGCACGCTCAGCCCCTGCAACATCACGTCCTGCTCGGGCTCGCCGCGCTGGCGCGCCAGCTGGCAGAACACGCTCGAGTTCGGCAACACCGCGGTAACCGCCACGGCCTATTACACCAGCGGTTACAAGTCGGCGCAGCTCGACGTGAACGCCGCCTCGCCGGACGATTGCAGCCATGCCGCCGCCTATGACGACGGCACGCCCTATCAGTGCCGCTCGAAGCCGGTGTGGAACCTCGACCTGACCGCATCGCACCGGATCAACGACCAGTTCTCGGTCTATGTGAACGCGCTCAACGTCCTGAACATCAAGCCGCCCTTCGATCCGGACGCCGCCTATGGCATCTTCGGCTTCAACCCGGCCTGGGCCGGCGCAAACATCACCGGCCGCTTCTTCCGCGTCGGCGCGAAGATCGACTTCTGAATTCTCCCGAGCGAAACCCCCTTGGGGAGCGGCCTGGCCGCTCCCCATTTTCCGTTCGCGAACACGGCGGAAACACCGCCTTCCCGCTAATGCGATTGACTCGCAATATGCCCTTCCCTACCAGCGCCCCGAACCGATCGCTTCAAAGGGAAACCGGGATGAAGGTCCTCCTCCGCAGCGCGCTGCTCGCCGGCGCCATGTTCCTGCCCCTGTCCGCCTGGGCTGCCGGACCGGAAGGAGACGAGGATCAGGACAAGAGCCGCGACGAGATCGTCGTCACCGGCCTGGCACCGACGCCCAGGGAAACCCCGCAGTCGATCACCATCTTCGATCGCACCCGGATCGACGATTTCGCGCTGACCAACGTCAACGACCAGATCGCCCAGCTGCCCGGCATCCATGTCGAGCGCGTCGAGACCGACCGCACCTATTTCAACTCGCGCGGCTTCGACGTGTCGAACTTCCAGGTCGACGGCATCGGCATGCCGCTGTTCCGGGGCATCGAGTTCGGCGATCTCGACAGCGCGACCGTCTCGCTTCGCTTTACCTACTGATCTACGGAGCGAACGTGGCCGGGGCAGCACAATCGAGACAGGGCTGGCGCTATCGCGCCAATGTCGCGGCGCGCGTCGTGGCGGGGACGATCGGCGCCTATGCGGTCGCCGCGCTCTTCGCCATGGCGCTCGCGCGCATCCTGCCGATGGGCCGGGCACAGGCAGTGGTTCCGGCAACCCTGCTGGCCTTCCTGATCGGGCCGGCGGTGACGATCTGGGCGTTCCTCGCCCGCGGCCCGTGGCGCGCCTGGGCCGGCGTGCTCCTGCTCGGCGGGCTCTTCGCCGCGATCGCCTGGGCCGTGGGAGCGCCGGCGTGAGCACCGCGATCCGCGAAGGCGTCCGCCAGGTCATGGCATGGCTGCACGGCTGGGTAGGCCTGCTGCTCGGCTGGGTGCTGTTCGTCATGTGCCTCGCCGGCACACTCAGCGTGTTCAAGCCCGAGATCGGCCAGTGGATGCGCCCGGAGACCGTCGCCACGGCCGACCCGGCCGACGCGGTGCAGGCCGCGACCGACTGGCTGGCCCGGAACAGCAAGGGCTCGACCGGCTGGTACCTCACCGCCCCGAACGCGCGGACCAACACGGTCGAGGCGGCCTATGACAGCGACGGCGCCTTCCTCTATCGCGCGCTCGATCCGGTGAGCGGTGCGGCGGCCCCGCGCGAGACCCTGGGCGGCGAGTTCTTCTACCGGCTGCATTTCGAGCTGGAGCTGCCCTATCCCTGGGGCCGGCTGCTCGCCTCGCTCGCGGCGATGTTCATGCTGGTCGCGCTGGTCACCGGGATCATCGCCCACCGCCGCATCTTCAAGGATTATTTCACCTTCCGCCCGGCCAAGGGCCAGCGCTCCTGGCTCGACGGGCACAATGCGCTGGGCGTGCTCGCCACGCCCTTCCATCTGATGATCACCTTCACCGGGCTGGTCACGCTCGCCTCGCTGTCGATGCCCTGGGGCATCACCGCGCTCTACGGCAGCGACCTGGCGAAATTCTACCAGGACTTCGCCCCCGGCTTCACCCAGCGCGCGCCGACCGGCGAGAAAGTGGCGCTCGCCCCGGTCGCGCCGATGCTGCGTGAGGCGCAGCGGCAGCTGGGCGGCACGATCGGCCGGGTCTATGTGCTCAACCCCGGCGACAAGGCCGCGATGGTCACCGTCTATCGCTCGGATGCCGACCAGATCGGCTTCAACCAGTCCCAGATCAGCTTCGACGGGGTAACCGGCAAGCCGCTCGGCACCTGGCGCGAGGATCGCGGCGCGATCCAGACCTACAATGTCGTCTACGGCCTGCACATGGCGCGCTTCGCCCCGCTCGCGACGCGCTGGCTCTATTTCCTCGGCGGCGCGATGCTCACGCTCGCGATCGCGACGGGCATGGTGCTCTGGATCGTGAAACGCCGCGAGCGCGCGCCGCTCTCGCTCGGAAATCATATCCTGGAACGCCTCAATGCCGGTTTCCTGGCCGGAGTCCCGCTCGGCTGCGCCGCCTATCTGCTCGCCAACCGCCTGTTGCCGCTCGGCATCGAGGGCCGTGCCGAGCTCGAGGTATCGACCGCGCTCTGGACCGCCGCCGCAGCGCTGGTGATCGGTGCCGCGCTCAAGCCGCGCTGGTCCTGGCCGCTGCTCACCGGCGCCACCGCCATCGCCTGCACGCTCGCCGCGCTGATCGGTCTGCCGATCAGCGCGATGTCGGCGGTGCTGCTCGTCACCGCCGCCAGCCTGGCACTGCTCGTCCGGAAGCAGCTGCGCGGCCCCGCGAAACGCCCCGAACGCAAGAGGCGCATGGCAGCATGACCCTAGCAATCACCGGCCTGCTCTATCTCGGCATGTTCGCGCTCGCCGCCGGCATGTCGCGCCACGCCCCACCGCTGCTCGCCGCGCAGGCGAAGCTTGCCGCGCTCCGCCATCCGGCACGCTGGGGCTGGGCATTGGTGGCGCTCTCGGCCCTGCTCGCGATCTTCGCGCACGACGGTGGCCAGGCGCTCGTCCTGTGGTTCGGCCTGGTCCCGCTGGTCAGCGCGATCCTCCTGCTCGGGCTGACCTACCGCCCGGCGGTGCCCCGCGCCGTGGTGCCCGTCGCCGCGCTGATGGTACTGCTCGCGCCCTTCGTCTAGGCGGGGACCGGCCGGCCGCGCAGCAGCGCCTCCGCCACCGCGATGATCTCGGCGGGGTTGAACGGCTTGCCGATCGCCGGAACCCCGGCAAAGCCATCGGGCAGATGGTCGCGGCCATAGCCGCTGACGAACGCGAACGGCACGCCGCGCGCATCGAGCGCCGATGCGATCGCCTCGACGCTGGCGCCCTGCAGGTTCCCGTCGAGCAGAGCGCCGTCGATCGCTCCGCCTTCGATGATCGCCCGGGCATGCTCGGCCGTCGCGGCGGGACCGACCACCTCGACCCCGGCATCCGCCAAGATCGATGCCAGCTCGAGCGCGACCAGCGGCTCGTCCTCGATGATCGCGAAGCGCTTGCCGGCGATCGATGCCACGGCGGCAGCGGCGCCGCTGGCCCAGCGCTCTTCCTCACCGGCCGCGCGCGGCGTGGACAGGCCCGCCGCGCCGCCGGCATGCGGAATGGTCAGGATCCAGCGGAGCCCCTCGGGCGAGAAGGTCGCCGTCGCCGATCCGCCCTCGGCCTTCAGGCTGCGCTCGATCAGCGCGGTGCCGAAGCCGCGCCGCTCCGGCTGCGCCACTTCGGGGCCGCCGCTCTCCGCCCATTCCAGCTCGAGCATCGTGCCGTTCAGCCGCCACTCCAGCCGCACCTGCCCGCGCTCGTTCGACAGCGCGCCATATTTGTTGGCGTTGGTGCCCAGCTCGTGGAGCACCAGCGCGAGGTGCAGCGCCGGTTCGGGCGACAGCTCGATCTCGGGCCCGGTGAAGCGCAGCCGCTGCGGATCGATCGTGCCGAGCTGGAGCTGGCCCTCGATCAGCTCGCGCAGCTTGGCGCCCTGCCAGGTCGTCGCACTGAGCAGCGAATGGGCGCGGGCGAGCGCATGGATGCGGCCGATGAAGGTCGGCGCGAACTCGGCCGGCCCGGCGGTGTGGCGCAGCGTCTGCGTCGCGATCGCCTGGACCGAGGCGAGCGTGTTCTTCACCCGGTGGTTGAGCTCGCCGATCAGCAGCCGCTGCGTCGCCTCGGCGCGCTTGCGCTCGGTCACGTCGAGGATCTGGACGCTGACCGAGACCGGCCGGCTGCCCTCGAACAGCGCCGAGCAATAGCATTCGCACTCGAGCAGATTGCCGCGCTTGTCGTTCGCGCTGAGCGTCTCGACCCGGCGCAGCTCGTGCCCCGCGATCATCTGGCCGAGCACCGTCTCCACCGCCTCGCCATTGGCGGGATCGAGCCAGTCGAGCTTCGCGGCGCGCCGGCCCAGTACTTCCGCGGCGCTCCAGCCGAACAGCCGCTCGGCGCCGTTCGACCAGCCGATCACGCGCAGCTCGGCGTCGAACTCGACGATGGCGAGCGGGCTGTTGTCGCTATGCGCCTGGATGCGGCCCAGCGCCGCGGCGAGCTGGTCGCGCTGGCGGGCGATCTCGAGCCGCTGGCGGGCAAGCTCGACGAAGATGTCGACCTTGTTGCGCACGATCTGCGGATCGACCGGCTTGAACAGATAGTCGACCGCCCCGGCCTCATAGCCGCGGAACCGCCGCCGCTCGTCGGTGGCAACTGCCGTCACGAAGATGATCGGAACCCGCCGGGTGCGCTCGGTCCCGCGCATCAGCTCGGCCAGCTCATACCCGTCCATGCCGGGCATCTGCACATCGAGCAGCGCCAGCGCGACATCATGCCGGAGCAGCAGCTCGAGCGCTGCGGGGCCGGAGGGCGCCTGCAATATCTCCACCCCATCGCGACGCAGCAGCGCGTCCATCGCGATCAGGTTCTTCTCGACATCGTCAACGACGAGGATCTTGACGGTTTCAGGCAAGGACATGGGCAGGCCCCGTCGCTGCTATCGGCATGATGTTGCGGCGGTATATCTTCTCGGCCGGGTCGAAGTCGGCAAAGGCGTCGCTATAGGCCGAGAAGCGCAGATTCTCCTTCGATCCCAGCCCCAGGAAGCCGCCGCGCACGAGGCTCTGCCCGAACAGGCCGAGCGCGCGGTCCTGCAGGTCGCGGTCGAAATAGATCAGCACGTTGCGGCTGGAGACCAGATGCGCCTCGGCGAACACCTGGTCGCTGGCGAGGTTGTGCTCGGCGAACACCGCCCGGGCGCGCAGGCTCTTGTCGAACACCACCCGGCCATAGCCGGCGGTGTAATGGTCGGAGAGCGAGCCCTTGCCGCCCGACGCACGGTGGTTCTCGGTGAACAGCGCGATCCGGTCGAGATCATAGACCCCCGCCTCCGCCCGTTCGAGCGCCGCCGGGCTGATGTCGGTGCAATAGAAGATCGTCCGCTCCTCCAGCCCCTCTTCGCGGAACAGGATGGCCAGCGAATAGAACTCCTCGCCATTGGCGCAGCCCGCGATCCACACCTTGAGCGAGGGGAAAGTGCGCAGATGCGGCACCACCTGCTCGCGGATGGCGCGGAAATAGGCGGGATCGCGGAACATCTCGCTCACCTGGATGGTGAGGAAGCCCATCAGTTCGCCGAACAGCACCGGATCGCGCAGCACCCGCCCCTGCAGCTCGGACAGGCTCGCACAACCGAAGCGCGATTGCGCCCGATCGAGCCGCCGCCGCAGCGATCCGCGCGAATAGCCGCGAAAGTCGTAGTGATAGCGCCGCCACACCGCCTCGAGCATCAGCTCCAGCTCGATCTCCACGACCGGATCCAGCACCTCCGCCTCGCTCATCGCGGCATCCACACGCGGACCAGGCTGAGCAGCTTGTCGACGTCGAGTGGCTTGGCGAGATAGTCGTTGGCGCCCGCCGCGATGCAATCCTGCTGGTCGCGCGCCATCGCCTTGGCCGTCAGCGCAATCACCGGCAGGCTGCGCCATTCCGGCCGCCCGCGGATCTCGCGCGTGGCGGCGAGCCCGTCCATCTCGGGCATCATCACGTCCATCAGCACCAGCTCCACGGGCGTGCCGCCGTCCCTCGCCTTGTCGAGCGCCGACAGCGCCTCGATACCGTTGCGGGCGATCTGCACCTGCGCGCCGTGCGGCTCGAAGATCGAAGTGAGCGCATAGACGTTGCGGATATCGTCCTCGACCACGAGGATGTGCCGCCCGTCGAGCGCCGCATCGCGCTTCAGCGCCTGGCTCAGCATCGCCTGCTGCTGCTCGGGCAGGTCGGACACCACCTGGTGGAGGAACAGGGTCACCTCATCCAGCAGCCGCTCGGGCGACTTCACGCCCTTGACGATGATCGACTTGGAATAGCGGCGCAGGCGCAGCTCCTCGTCCGCCGACAGGTCGCGCCCGGTATAGACGATCACCGGCGGGAAGCCGACGCTCTCGTCCAGGCTCAGCTTCTCGAGCAGGTCGAGCCCGGCCATGTCGGGCAGGTTGAGATCGAGCACCATGCAGTCGAACGTCTCGCTGCCGAGCTTCTCCAGCGCTTCCTTCGCACTGTGCGCATCGACCGTCTCGACATCGCGCGAGGCGAGCAGCAGCCGCACGCTCTCCGCCTGCTGCGCATCGTCCTCGACCACCAGCACCCGGCGCAGGCGCTGCGTCATGTGCGCCTCCAGCCCCTCGAGCAGGCCGACCAGCTGGTCGCGGCGGACCGGCTTGAGCATGTAGCCGATCGCGCCATTGGCCAGCGCGGTCTGGCTGTTGTCGTCCACCGAGACGACATGGACCGGGATGTGGCGCGTGCGCGGATCCCGCTTGATCCGGTCGAGCACCGACAGGCCGGTATGGTCGGGCAGCCCCATGTCGAGGATCACCGCATTTGGCACGTACTGCCGCGCCATCAGCGCACCTTCGTCGGCGGTGCCGGCGACCAGGCAGTCGAAACCCAGCTCGTGCGCGAGGTCGTAGAGGATACGCGCGAAGGCCGGATCGTCCTCCACGACGAGCAGGACCCGGCTATCGCCGCTCAGTTGCTCGCGATCGTCGAGCACCGCGGCGCGGCGCGGCTGGCGCCGGGGCTGCGGCTGGGGCTCGACCGTGAGCAGCGGCGCCTCGACGGGAACCGGGGCCTCGATCAGGCTGGGGTCGTAAGTCTCGGGCAACAGCAGGGTGAAGATGCTGCCCTCCCCCGCGCCGCTCTCCAGCTGGATCTCGCCGCCGAGCAGTCGCGCCAGCTCGCGGGAGATCGACAGGCCGAGCCCGGTACCGCCATATTTCCGGCTGATCGTGCCATCGGCCTGGCGGAACGCCTCGAAGATCAGCTTCTGCTGCTCGGGTGGCACCCCCACGCCGGTATCGCGCACCGCAAAGCTCAGCCGGCCGTCGCTCGCCCGCCCGACGCTGAGGACCACTTCGCCCTTCTCGGTGAACTTGACCGCATTGGAGAGGAAGTTGCGCAGCACCTGCTCCACGCGCTGCGGATCGGTCTCCACTTCACCGGGCGTGCCGGGCAGCAGCTCGCAGCGCAGCGCGAGCCCCTTCGTCTCGGCGGCCGGCGCGAAGCCCTGGCGGAGCTTGTCCAGCATCGGCGCGATCCGGATGCTGCGCGGCTGCAGCTCCAGCTTGCCGGCCTCGATCTTCGAGATGTCGAGCACGTCGTTGATCAGCGCGAGCAGGTCGTTGCCCGAAGTCTCGATCGTCTCCGCATGGCGGACCTGCTCGGCGTTCATGTTGCCCGCCCGGTTCTCGGCGAGCAGCCTGGCCATGATCAGCAGCGAGTTGAGCGGCGTGCGCAGCTCGTGGCTCATGTTCGCCAGGAATTCGGACTTGTAGCGGCTGGCCTGCTCCAGCTCGCGCGCCTGGCCGGCGAGCGAGGTCTGGGCACGCGACAGGTCGTCGCGCTGCGCCTCCAGCGCCTGGGTCTGTTCCTCGAGCTGGGCGTTGCTTTCCTCCAGCTCGGCCTGCTGCACCTCCAGCCGTGACTGGGATTCCTGCAGCGCGCTCGCCTGCGCCTCCAACTCCTCGTTGCTCGACCGCAGCTCCTCGCTCTGGACCTGCAGCTCCTCGGCCTGGGCCTGGGTTTCCTCGAGCAGCGCCTGCAGCTGGGCGCGGTATTTGGCCGAGCGCACTGCGATGCCCAACTGCTCGGCGAGGCGGTCGAGCAAGGGCTTGGCGTCCACCGGCATCGCCCCGATGAAACCCAGCTCGATCACCGTGTTGACCTCGCCATCGATGAGCGCCGGCGCGATCAGCAGCTGGCCTGGCTTGGCCTGGCCCAGCGCCGAGCCGAGATAGAGATAGCCGTCGGGCACCGTCTCGAGCGTGAAGCCGCGCCGGTCCGCGATCGCCTGGCCGAGCAGCCCGTCGCCCGGCGTCACCCGCTCGGGCACCGCCGCGCCGGTGGGCACACCATAGCTGGCCCGGCGCAGATAGCCGTCGCCGTTGCGGATGAAGATCGCGCCGGCGCTGGCGCCCAGATATTCGGCGAGGAAGCGGAGCGCATTGCCGCCGAGCTTGTCGACCGGCTGGTCGCCGGCGATCGCCTCGCCCAGCCCGACCTGCCCCGACTGCAGCCATTCCTCGCGGCGGATCGCGAGCTTGTTGCGGATGAACAGAACACCGACGATCGCCAGGATCCAGCCGGTGAACATGCCGAGCGTGCGGTTCATCTGCGAGATGCTGGGATCGACGCCGCCCGGAGGCGAAAGCTTGAAGCCCACGATGGTGAGTATCGTCGCGAGCATCGCCACGGCTGCCGGCGCCGCCGGGCGCGGGGCGAGATAGGCGAAGACGATCGGCAGCAGGTAGATCACCCACACCGAGGTGCCGAGCGGGATGGCGAGATCCGCCAGGAACGGGACTGCGAGGAAGACGGCGAGCACGCCGTAGAGCAGCATTTCGTACTTCGCGCCGGACCGCTGGATCATCAAACCCCGTCTTCTAAGGCAAGCCCATGAAATTGCCGCGTTATTCCAACAGCTTCCGGGGATCGCAACACAGATCGGCGCCGAACGACGCCGCCCGGCGCAACGCGCAGGGAAAGCTTTGGTTCCAGGAAATTGCGTAATTTGGGACGGCCGCCCGAATCGGGACGGCGATATCCGGGCGCAAAATGGCGCGGCTCAGCGATGGCTGGTCGGTTCAGTCTGTCGGGGGAAAAGGGCGGCTGGTGGAGCTGAGGTCTGTAAATAGTACGTCTCGGGAAAAGCCAGAACATCCCTAACCCTTTGAATTAAAAAGATTGTGATCCATTCTCAATTTCTGGCTGCTCCATCCAGTCCCACATCTTCCAATGCGAAATGTGGGACGAAATGTGGGACGGAAGGATCAAAGAATGTCTGGCTTAACAGCGCTTCAGGTTAAAAATGCCAGGCCCGGCCGCCATGCCGATGGCCGCGGGCTTTATCTCGTCGTCAGAGATAGCGGATCCCGTGCATGGGTGCTTCGAGCCCAGGTTGAGGGCAAGCGCCAAGATTTCGGATTGGGAGCCGCTGACAAGGTGTCCTTGTCGCAGGCTCGTGCGAAGGCGTCGGAATTTCGAGCCAAGCTCAAGAGTGGAGAGAGTGTCAGGACGGCCAAGGCGGCTGCAAAGACGGTACCCACTTTCAGTGAGACAGCCCGTTCGTGCCACATGGCCATCAAAGGCGGGTGGGCGAACAAGCGCCACAGCGACTCATGGCTTGCGTCCCTCGATCGGCACATCTTCCCATGGATCGGGGACAGAAGGGTCGATGAAATTACGAGCGTGATGGTGCGAGATGCCCTCGCGCCGATCTGGATGAAAACCCCCGAAACCGCGCGCAGAGCGTTGCAGCGCATCGGGACCGTGCTGGATTACGCCCATATTGAGGGGTGGTGCCCACATGAAGCAGCGCTGCGCTCGGTAACAAAGGGATTGCCCAAGCAACCTGCGGATGAAGGGCATTTTGAAGCCATGCCCTACGCAGATGTTCCGGCATTCTATGCGCGCCTCCAAGCCTTGCCAGAAACGCCGGGACGCGATGCATTAATGTTCACCATCTTCACAGCCGCCCGGTCAGGAGAAACGCGCCATGCGACATGGCCGGAGTTCGATCTCCAAGCTGCAACCTGGTCAATCCCGCCGGCCCGAATGAAAATGAAGAAATTGCACGTGGTTCCTCTGACACCGCCAGTAATAGAGCTATTGAGGCGGCGCTGGAGGTTACGGTCGGAAGACCATGGGCTGGCATTTTCGACGGACGGACTTCGCCCGCTCAGCGACATGACGATGACCAAGGTTCTCCGAGACTTTGGTCTGGAAAAGATCACAGTTCACGGGTTCCGTAGCAGCTTCACCGACTGGGCCGCCGAGAAGACGAAGGTCCCTAAAGAGGTGGTCGACAAGGCTTTGGCTCACAAGTTGATCGATCGAGTGGAGGCAGCCTACCGGCGTACCGATTTCTTCGAAAGACGGCGCCGGTTGATGGAATCATGGGCCAAGTATGTGAAAGGAGCGGCGAAGATTTGACCGCACCACGCCTCCAACGCCTTCTTGATTGGTGGCATTGTGGGGAATTAGCGGTGGGAAGATAGCCAAGCGCAGCGCCCAACCATGACCCGCAGCGTCTGGCTCCACCCAAATGCCGATCAGGGACGATCCTAGTCGCTACGAGCGCTCGCCACAATTAAGCCGACAACGAGCAACGCCCCCACAGACCTCCAGAATATCCCTAATATAAGATGGCATGCTATTGCCTGAAAGGATTTTACTTCAATAAATTATAGTCGTATGGCGCGCATAATTACCTTAGCAATATTTAAACCTTCGCTCATGAATCAACTTCTTCTATGAATTTTTTATCATTACACTTGAATTTTTCTTTCATATCATTCCATTCTTGAATTTTAATTTTATCTTTTATATCCTCATACTCAGAAATCTTCGCAAGTATTGATCGACAACTACCTCTTCTTGCCGCCATGTCTAGCCACTTCGCCGCGCTATCGCTTTGATCAATAGATGTATAATATGCGTACAAATAGAATGCTGCCTTGTTGTCCCCCCTAAAGGCCTTTTTTTCCATATCGGCTACGCTCTCAGTCGACATGCGACTGCCATCGCAACGGAATGAGCCCGCTGGGCCTGCGCATCCTGCCTTAGTGTGATCGCGATTTTCACTGCCTCTAATGGCAAAAAGAACGCCAAAAAAAATAATAGATGACGCGACAAATAACATTAAATATTTTCTTAATTTCACCTCCATTATTACTCGTCCTTCTTCGTGGAAGTAGCTGTTGCCGTTTCCGTTGTAGCTATCCTAGATCCAGTACGAACATAAGAGTATGATAAGGTGGCCTCTCCGGTTTTTGTGTTATAAGTCATCGAACCATTCACCTTTGCCCTGGAAGGGATATTGAAACCAAAATCAGCAAAGCTACCACGGAAAACTTTCCATTCTTCGCCACTACTTGGTGTTATTACAATTATATTCGATCCAGTTTCTCGGCTCCAATGATTCAAGCCAGTCGAAGCCATTACCGCTCGATGGGTTATCGCAGCCAGTGCCGCCGCATAACTACCCTTACCTCCAAGCGCCGCCCAGCATGCCATCAAAGCAATAGGCTGCCTGCTTCCCCCAGAAGCCTGCATTATGCCAGCCGCTAGGGTGCCAACTCTTACCGGAATTCCAGTGGTGGGCGAAATTTGCTTGTTTACCCCCCAAGCACCGTGGCCATCATTTCCGCCATGCGCAACAACGGAGAAGACTCCGGGGAGGTCGAAAGCACGTGCCAGCCTCTTCTCGGCCTCGGTTGACTCCGAATTTCTAGACAATAAATCAAGATCACTTAACCCGCTTGGGTCATTCTTATTCAGTGGATCATTAGAAACATATGCATATAGATTAACCTGATCGTCATACCCGATCGGGTCGGTCTGCAGGAAGCGGCCTAACGTCGGCGAGTAGATGCGGGCCTTGTAGTAGTACATGCCCAGCTCGGGGATCCATGCTTGGCCGGTGTACTGGAAGCGGCCTGTCTGGTTGGCGCCAGGGATGCCATATTCATCATAGCGATAGATTGCGGTGGCGTTGCCGGCGGCATCCGCGATCGACACGACCGAGCCCTGGTGATCGACCTGCATGCTGCGTTGGTCCGCGAGCGTTGCACCCTCCCACCAGAGCATGGGATCGTCCTCGCCCGTACCGTGGAGGTAGCGTCGGAGCAGATTGCCCGCTCCGTCATATTCGACAGTGAGCTGGTCGCCATCGTAGAGGAAGCGGGTATCGCTGACGCCGCCCCGGTAGACCTGGTACAGGCGGCCAAGCGGATCATAGACCAGGGCTACGCCCGCTGACGTCGCCACAAGCCGGTTCTCGGCATCATAGGCATAGCTGGTGCCGGTATCGGCAATCAGGTTGCCGTTGGCGTCATAGGTGAAGCTGCTCCCGGCCACGGCTGCATATTGATTGAGGCCGTTCGGGGTATAGGGCCGGTCGACATTCACATAACTTGTGAATGCGTAACTGTCATTCGTACGGGCCTTGCTGACGATCTGACTTGCCGGATTGTAACTGAAGTTCGTCGTGACATCGTACGACGAGCCCGCCAGATTATGGTTGATGCTCGCCAGCCGTGAGATCTGATCGAAGCCGTAGGAAGAAAAGACCGTACCTCGCCACTCACCCCACCGGCGTCCCTGACTGTCCCAATCGAAGTGCAGCCGCTGGTATATCCCACTCTCGTAAGCGTCGCTTGGTCGATCCAGGCCGTCATAGGCGTAGGTGAAGTAGTTGCCGTCAGGGTGGGTGATACGCGCCCGATTGCCACCGGCGTCATATTGGTAGCCCAGGCTCCGGCTCACCCCCACCATGCTAGTTGTGCTGGAAGTGATGCGTCCGAACCCGTCATAGCCGTTGGTCACGGCGTCCGCACCGCTCGCGCTGTCAAAGCGCGCTGCGGTCTGCAGCCCTCGCAAGTCATAGCTGTAATAGACATCGCGCGTCGCGCTGGAATTCACGCTGGTGCAGGCATAGCCAGCGACACAGGCGTCCGGCACGATCTTCGATGTCACCCGGTCGAGCGCGTCATAGCCATAGGTGAAGACCCGCGCGTCGCGCTTGCGGAAGCTCGTCCGGTTGCCATTGGCGTCATAGCCATAGGCTTCATAGTCGTTCGTATTGACCGCACCCGACGTCGCCAGCGCATTGGCCGGGGTCGAGCCCTCATAGCTGCCCGGCGCGCTGGACGAGGGGAACTGCCACTGCACCTTGCGATCATAGCCGTCATAGGTCAGCCGCGCCTTGTTGCCATTGGCATCGACGACATATTCCTGCTTGCCGTTCGTCGTATAGCTGTAGGTGACATAGGCCTGCTCCCGGCCCGTACCCACTGCCTTGCGCACCTGCAGCAGCTGGCCGGCGGCATCGTAGATGTTGCGCGTGATCCGGTCCGCACCCTGGCTACCCTGTGTCCCTAGCGTACAGGCGCTCGCGGGCAGCGAGCCGAATGCCGCCGGGTTCATCCGCACCGCCGTGCATTCCAGCCGGCCAAATGCGTCATAGCTGTACTGCGTCAGCTGATAGATCGTCCCCGCCGCGCCTTCGCGAACCTGTTCGACCAGCTTGCGGTCCATTGCGTCATAGATCGTCTCTGCCGTTTGCTGGATCGTGAAGCCCGTCCAGTTCTTGGGCTCGACATCTTCCGACTGCCAGCTCGCGAGTTCACCCTTCTCGGCTTTGGTCAAACGGCCGGCTGGGTCGTAGCTGTTACGCACGGCAAGATGATGTAGCGACCCTGAGCCGTCCGGGTCCGGCGCAATCGTGCCGGTTACCCGCCCGTCCGCGTCATAGCGTGTTGCGCTGGTGAAATCGGATGGCGAAGCCTGTGCAAACGCCGTAGCCGGCACCAGAGTCAAAGAGGCGAGCAGCCCCAGCAAAATGCGGTTCATGCCATCCCCCTTCAGTAGCAGGCCGACAGCCCGGCGCGCGGGCTCGTTTCCCATATTTTGCGGCCATTCCGATCATAGCCGTAGCAGGTACGCAGGCTGCGGATAACGCCGTCTGAGTCCTGTGCGGTGACGGTCTTCCCGCGAAGCAGGAGGTTGTTGCCGACCGAGCCGGTATTGGGGCCATAATCGTAGGCGACGATCACTTCGTCCGCCGCGCCGCCGGCACACGCATTGCCCACCGTCGCCGTCGCTCGGCAGCTACGCTCCTCGCTCAGCAGCCACACCGGGCTCGCCGCCTGGGAGAAGCCGCCGCTCGCATTCTTGATCCAGGCATAACGCTGCGCATAGGCGTAGCGCTTGACCGCCTGGATCCCGTTCGCATCCGCCGGCGCCGTCTCGGTCAACACCCCGCCATGCGTCGCGTCATAGGTATAGCTGGTCGCGTTCGACCGCGGATCGGTCACGCTCGTCGGCTTGTTGCAGGTCAGGGCATTGCCGCAGTTGCCCGGATAGTTCGCGCTGGTCACCAGGTCGGACAGGCCGGAGTTCGGCTTGGGCTTGACGGTCTTCGAGGTCAGGTTGCCGCGATTGTCATAGTCGTAGGTTTCGCCATTTCCTTCCGCCGCGGACACACCGACAACGGTGGAATCCGGAAGCGATGGCCCCCAATCCCCTCCATTGAATTTGAGGCTGATATGAGTGACCCGATTCAGGGGATCGGCAATGGCGACTGGCAGCCCGCTTATGTCCAGCACGAATGAACTGGAAGCCGAGCCATTCTCGGTCAGCATGGTCGTCGACTGCTGGAAAGGTCGATAATCCGGATCGGTATCGTGCTGCCATTTGGGGCAACCAACCGAATAAACTCCGGTCGCGGAATAGGTGAACGCATAGGTCTTTCCGCTAGCGTCGACCTGGTTCGTCACATAGTCGTGCAGATGCAGGTCCCGCTGCCCGCCCGAAACCGTCGGATCGTTGGCGCACTCCGCATAGGTGGTCTGCAGTTTGCAGACCGACTGGCCGGGCTCCTTGATGCAGTTCAGATGGTCCTTGCTATTGTAGAAATAGCTGGTCGTCTGACCACTTTTGGTAACCGAGGTGAGCAGCGGTCCGGAATAGACGCCCGCCGTGGTCCCATAGGTGACGGTCTGCGCGTCAGTGGGGCAGGATGACGTCGCTGTAACATGGGACCTCGCCATGTTGACCGCGCAGACTTTGGTTGCGCTCTCGAAGAGGATTGCCCAGCCGCGGTTGCTGATTATCGCCCGAGGCGAGAAACCGT